>CP030884.1:0-5475373 GCA_006969385.1 Planctomycetaceae bacterium | reverse complement strand
CCATCGCGGTAAAAGTGGTTCAAAGTAATCTGGTGTTCCAAGTATCGGTTTATCGAATCCCCATGCACGCGAACGCAGAAATTCAAGCGAAAGCAAATAGTCAATTTCAACGAAGCGAATCGTAAGATACGGGGCGCTTTCGTGAATAGTCCAAGAATACTCGACCGGATACAACACATCGGGCCTAGGAGAAAGTTCTCCCATCTCGCCAACACGCAGTCCAAATACATCGTAGATTTCGTTCTTTTCGGCGTCGTAGACTGATTCTGGTGAATAGATGGCGTGCAATCTTCCGCGACGGAGGCACACATTGAGATGTTCGTCGAGCCGCGCGATTAGTGACGTGAGGCTCAGCACCCACAACGACAATACAAACAACAACGCAAACGTTACACCAATGCGCCATATTCTCCGCCGCCGCCGTCGCTTCATGCCGGTACCTTACCGATGAAATGCCCGGTAGGTCATGGTGATAACCTGACTCTGCCACCGGTGACGATTGATTGGTTCGGGCCGTTTGTGATGTTGCGGTACGGTCGACACGTATTAGGCAATCAATGCCAACTCTGCGCCAATCGTCAGTTTGTCACCTGACCTACCGTCCCTTCACCACATTCCGGGCAGATTCCCGATGTATTTTCCGTCAGGTCAAAGTCGCACTCTTGGCAATGTGATGATACAAACGGGCGGGTACGGCGAAAGGCCAGAATCGAGAGTGGACATGTAACGACGAGGACGGAACCCAACGGAATGCGAACTGAATATATGCCTTCATCTAAAACAGTAATCGTCGGTACGCCGAATCCGAAGCTGCGACGTTCCCAGTACCAGTGGCTAATGATTGCACCAAATGACGGAAACCACGTCACCAGCGTAAACTGTCGTAGTTGTCAAAAAAGTAGATATGTGGCGGTTCCCATGGGGGTGTGAATGGATCAACGTGATATTTTTCGAAGGAGGGTTGGTTGAAGTCATCGAATAACTCAACAGAGCCCACCCCATCATATTCGCCTATTTTCAGAAGTAAGCGAGCATTGCCATCAAAAAGTCTCCATTTAAGCCAAGTATTACGATATTCCAAGAAAGACGTAGTGCTAATGATCCACAACAAAACGATACACGCTTGCAACGCAACAAAAAGGCTCCGAATAAGCCTGCATTTGTTTTTTCGTGTCATTGGAGGCTCTCGTGCAGTTGGATAGGTTAGGTGATTACCTGACTCTGCCACCGGTGACGATTGATTGGTTCGGGCCGTTTGCCATTTTGTGGTACGGCCAACACGTACTAGGCAATCAATGCCAACCTTGCGCCCGTTGTCAGGTTATCACCTGACCTACCGTCCCTTCACCACACTCAGGACAGATTCCGGATGTATTTTCCGCTAAATCGTAGTTGCATTGTTGGCAATGACCGCTAGGAAAGCGATTGGTTTTGAGAATTGCAATCAATTGTGTAAAGGTGGCAAGGACCAAGACCCAACCGAGCGGTATGTGAAGCGAGTACACAGGGATGTCGCTATCGTCGGACAACTCCGATGTACTTCCGTCTCGACCAAAGTATCGATTGAACTTCGCCGTCAGATTGATAACGGTGGGGCGTCCGAAGCCGTATTGCCGCTGCTTCCAGTAGTAGTCGGATTCTAGCATTTCAATGTCTGGAAATGCATATTGAAATTTTGGTCGGGGTGCGAAGTCCATGACAGGGATGACGCAGTATCTGGGCGGGGGTGTACTTGATACAAACTCTGATTTGGTACTGTCGAAGTGGATATTGTCCGACGGAGAAAATAACATGAGCGGGTCTTGGTCAGTCGAACTAGACGCAAATGGCGAAACGACAACAACATTTAACTCACCACCCGCGAATAGGCACGCGAAGCTTCCGCTTTCAAAGGCAAGTGCCGCAAAGACGCCGAGCAGCCAGCAGCTTAGCGCATGAACCGCAAATATCGTTGCGCCAAGTCGAATATAACGGCGCCTTGTGCTTCGTTTCATCGCGCCTCCTAAGTATTGGGAAAGATCCGCTGCAGCATATTTGGTAAGTAAAGTTGATTTTGTGTGAACATGACTTTATGTGATCATCGTATCTTCTCACGAACGGATTGTTCAACTTCTCTACCATACTAGGCAAGGCGGATAGGTGAGGTGATAACCTGCCTCTGCCACCAGCGACGACAGATTAGTTCGGGCCGTTTGTCATTTTGTGGTACGGCCAGCACGTATTAGGCAAACGACGTCGACTCTGCGCCCGGTGTCAGGTTATCACCTGACCTACCGCGCGCCGCGTTTCGCGAATCGGTTTGTGGTGCGGCTCCAACAGATGTTCGCGGGGGCAAATCCCACGTCAATACAACGGATTCACCACCATGCCCGTGGCCAGTTTGGGAAAGAAATATGTCGACTTCTGCGGCATCAACTCGCCTGCCGTGCAGATGTCGCGCAGTTGATCCATCGTCGTGGCTTGCATGAGGCATGCGATGCCTTTGCTCTCGCGCGCGGTCGCGACGGCTTCGTCCATGCTCTTGAGATAACGCATCGCGACGGTCTCACCGCTGTTGAGCTTGGGCTGCACGATGCGTTCGATGATCAGCTTGTGCAGAATCGTGTAAGAGAGCGTGCGCCAGGCGGGGGCGTGATCGGGTTCGTGGGCAGCCAGCGGGTCGTCGGCCTTGGGTTTGATGATGGTGTAGGCGTCGTCTTTGGCGACATATAGACAAATGGCTTGATGACCGTGCTCGGCAAGATTACTGCTCAGCTGGTTCACATCTTTGGGGGCGGCGCAGCTGGTCCAGTCAAAGTCTTCGGCCAACGCGTCTTTCAGATCATTACTCGTCACGCCCGGCAGCTCGGTCATGGTGCGGAAGTACGCCTGAATCGTCGCGCCGGGGTCTTCCATGCCACCGAGAACGGCCAGCACGTAATTGATCGGATCGTCTTCGCCGACGCTGCCGGAATCTTCGAGTTGCTGCTTGCGATACATCAGCGCCGTGCCGTAACGGTGATGACCGTCGGCAATGAAGATGGGCTTGTCGGCCATGCGCACCTGAATGGCTTTGATCGTGGGCAAATCGTCAATCACCCAAAGCTTGTTATCCACGCCTTCGAGATGACCGAACTGATCGGGCTCGCGATCGATCGATTCATCTATAAGTTTGGAGATTTCATTTTCGGCGTCGGGATACAACCCGAAGATGGGGCTCAGATTGCAGCGCGTCGCCGCCGTGAGCATGAGGCGATCTTCCTTCGGACCACCGAAGGTTTGCTCGTGCGGAAAGATTTTGCCGGTGCCGAATTCTTCGAGGCGCAGGCGGGCGAAGAACTTTTTGCGCGTAAGCGTCTTGCCGTTGAGTTTGTAGGTCTGGTGATAGACGTAAAGCCCGGGCTTGGCGTCGCGGGCCATGGCGCGGATGTCCAGCCAGCAGGTCAGATCGCCGGCGGCTTTTTGATAGGCCGATTTGGGGCCGGCGGTCTTGGGCGGCAAATGCGGCAGATCGATGGCGACGATGTTGTGATCGTTTTTCTCCAGCAGGGCATTTTTATCGGCCTCGTCGAGCACGTCGTAAGGTGGTGCGATCAAGGAGGTTACGTCGCCGGAGGTGAATCGTATCGCCGGAAAGGGTGCAATCTGCGCCATGAGAGGTCCTCAGGTTGTGATTTTTCGGGGGGCAATTTTTGCCCCGAAGACGGTATGGTCGCGCCGTGCTGGACGGATGTCCAGACGTTCAGAACTGTTTATTTTGCTTGACTTTACGTCGCGCGGCGGATTAGCATCGAAGGGTGATACGCAAGGGTTTTTAACCGCGACGAGGCTATCCTGTTATGGGGAGATAGCATCGACGCGAGGCAGCGCGAAGCCTTTGCGAACCGCCAAACCAGCCGATAGCTCGCCAAAAAACGCATCCAGCCGCAAGGCGGCCACCACGGAGGCGTCGCATGAAGAAGTTCAAATGCTCGGAAATGACGCAACTCGCCCGCGAGTTGGCCAAGGCACCCGCGCGCCTGCGGTTGCGCCACGTCTCCGGCATTTTGCGAACGATCCAAATGCTCGACCCCAAGCGCGAGTATCCCTTCGATTTCATTTCGTATCACGTGACCGGTTACCAGTCGAAGCGCGGCCGACCGATGTCCGACCTCCCCGATCAGGGTAAGGCGCTGATCGAAGACCTAACGGCGTTGGCGGATCACCTCACCAAAGAGCGACCCATTCCGGCGGCGGCGTTGCCGGGCGTGTTGCTCGATACCGCGTCGCTGTCGTCACGGTTCGGCGTGTCGACGAAGACGATCGCGCGCTGGCGTAAGCGCGGTTTGGTCGGACTGTGGTGCGTGGCGAAAGACGAACGGCCGCGGCTTTGCTTTTGGTCGCGTTCGGTGCGGGCGTTTGTCGGCCGCAACATGGAATTGGTAAAGCGCGGCGCATCGTTCAAGGTGATGCAAGAGGGCGAGCGCGAAACGTTGTTGAAGCGTGCAAGAGAAATTGTCGCGGCAACGGGCGCGACGACGCTGCACGCCGTTACGCAACAACTTGCCGATGAAACGGGGCGCGCGATTGAAACGCTGCGTTATACGTTGCGCAACTTCGATCGCGATCATCCCGAGCAGGCACTATTTAACAACGTCGAACAGTCGCAGCCTGTCGAGTGGACCGATGTGGTCTATCAGTCGTTCATGGAAGGCGAAGGGCTGGCGGCGTTGGCGTCGCGTTGGAATGTGTCGACGGCGCGCATCGGTGAAGCGATTACGCAAGGCCGTGTGAGCGAGTTGCGGCGTAATCCGATCGAGTACATGCATTGTGCCGCGTTCGATGCAAAGAATGCCGACGATCAATTCCTCGGCGATGAGTTTGGCGTCAATCGGGTTGGGGCGGCGAAGCACGAGCACGACACCCAGCCGGAGCGTATTCCCGCTGGCTTGCCGGCGTACATGGAAGCGCTCTATCGCACGCCGCTGTTAACGGCCGAACAAGAGCGCACGTTGTTTTTGCAGATGAATTACAGACTGCATCGCGCCGAGATGATGCGGCGGCAACTGATCGCGTCGGACGAGGTGAACACGTCGGCCGTGGCGGCAATCGATGCGGAAATCGACGTCGCCAATCGCCTGCGGCAAAGAATCGCGCAAGCCAATTTGCGCTTGGTGGTGAGTGTGGCCAAACGGCACATCAGTTCCGAGCCGGATCGCGGTTTGTTTGAATTGGTGAGCGACGGCAACGTGGCACTGATGCGTTCCATAGATAAGTTTGATGTGATGCGCGGCTTTAAGTTTTCGACGTATGCCACCTGGTCGATCAAGCGGGCGTATGCCAAGGCGTTGCCGCAAGAGCAAACGCAGCGCAAGCGCTATCGCACGGGCCACGATGAGTTTCTCGCCGAAGTGCACGATCATCGACCGAACGTGCTGGCGTTTGAAGCGCCGGAGCCGGCGATTGAAAACCCGACGTTGGCGTCGAGCTTGGCGTCGCTGTCCGAACAGGAACGCGAAGTGGTCGAGCGTCGCTTCGGGCTTACGTCGGCGGGCGCTTCCGAAAGTGCCGAAGAAATCGCGCAGCGGACCGGCATCGAACTCGAGCGCGTGAAGTCGATCGAAGCGGCCGCGCTGGCGAAGTTGCGCGATCAACTCAGTGGCGAGGCGTTACAGCGTGCCGGTTGACTGCAGAAATTCTTGCGACGCGACACGTGAGCGTCGTCGAACGATACGATTGAATTGAAAAAGGCGGCTCGAAACGAGCCGCCTTTCTTGTTTATTTGAATGTTTGTGGCGTTTGCCTTACACCCAGCCGCGCAGCTTGCATGCTTCGGCCACGCGGGTGACCGACACCATATAGGCCGCGAGACGCATGTGGGCCTTGGCCTTTTCGCGCGTGTCGAACACGGCGTTAAACGCGTCGGTCATGCGGCGATCGAGTTGTTCGTGCACGTGTTCGAGCGACCAATAGTAGTTGTAAGTATTCTGCACCTGCTCGAAGTAGCTAACGGTCACGCCGCCGGCGTTGGCGAGGAAGTCGGGCAGAATGAGCGTGCCTTTTCCGTGCAGGATTTCGTCGGCGCCCGGCGTGGTGGGGCCGTTGGCCAATTCGCAGATCAGCTTGGCTTTGATGTTGCCCGCGTTCGCATCAGTGATAACGCCTTCGAGCGCGGCGGGATAAAGGATGTCGACATCGAGTTCGAGCAGCTCTTCGTTTGTGATCGCCTTTGTGCCGGGGAAGCCGGAGACCTTACCTGTTTCGAGCTTGAAGCGCACGATTTCTTCGGGGTCGATACCATCCTTATTGACAACGCCGCCCGACGAATCGCTGACGGCAACCAAGCGACCGCCGCCAAGGATTTCGTTGTGTAGCGTTGCGGCATATTGGCCGGCGTTGCCAAACCCTTGCACCGCATAGGTGGCCTTGGTCGGGTCGAGGCCGATCTTTTGCGATGCTTCGCGTACGACATACACGCCGCCGCGCGCCGTGGCATCGCCGCGACCTTGCGAGCCGCCGATGGCGATAGGCTTACCGGTAATCACGCCGGGATGGCTTTCGCCGAGGATGGTTTCGTATTCATCCATCATCCACGCCATGATTTGCGGATTGGTGTAAACGTCGGGCGCGGGCACATCGCGGTGTACGCCCAACTCGCGTGCGACGGCGCGGATGTAGGCGCGGGCCAATCGCTCTTTTTCCGTTTCCGTCATCTCTTTGGGGTTACACGTCACGCCGCCTTTGCCACCGCCGAGAGGAATGTTTACGACGGCGCACTTCCACGTCATCCAAGCGGCCAGAGCGCGCACGGTGTCGATGGTTTCATCGGGGTGCCAACGCAGGCCGCCCTTGGTTGGGCCGCGCGCGCCGTTGTATTGCACGCGGTAGGCATGAAACACGCGGGTGCGACCGTTATCCATCTTGACGGGCAACGTGAAGCGATATTCGCGCTGGGGCCAGCGTAGGAACTCATGGGTTGCCTGATCGAGCCCAAGCTTCTTGGCCGATTCGTCGAGTTGTTGCTGAGCAATTTTGAAAGGGTTCATTTCCGCCATTCGAGCCTTAACCTCCGCCGCGCCCGTCAGTTGTTTCTGGTCTCACGGTTGTCGCAAGATGCAAATGCGGCCAACCACTCGGGTCGCGAATTGCACCGAATCATCGGGCACCCTGTGGATGGTAATAATGGGGTGTCGGAATCGCAATGCATGCGAGGGGCTATTGCGGAAGGTGATGCACGGGCACGGCAAGCCCCACGCCGATGGTCGGTAAAACGATGAGACTAAGATAACGCTTTGGATTCCGTTCGCCGCTTAGCGAAAGTTGCCCAATTCGGCCCGCTGCAGGAGCTTCTCGACCAACAAGTAGTTCACGCCGCGATATTCCGTGACCTGGCCGCTGACGACGAAGACGATGGGCTTGCGGCCGCTTTCCGAGATCAGTTCCATATCTTCGAGCAGGCGATTGGGCAGCAGGCGCAGGGGCAACTCTTCGGTTCCTGCACTGCGGCTTTCGAACGTGAACGTGAGATAATCACCGGCGCGGGTGAGACGACCGGCACGGTCCACGAGGCGCGAGCCATCGGGTCGCAACTTGCGACTGATAGGGGCTACGGCATTGTCGGGGATCGCGCCGGGCGCGGCGTTGACGCGCTGTTCGCGATTGACGCCGGGGCGCACCGGCAGGATGGGTTGGTTTTCGCGTCGGTTACGTCGCATGCGGTCCAGAATATCGCGCGCGTTCACACGGCGGCTCGGCGGCGGGCCGTCTTCCGTGGTTTTTTCCTCCGCCTGATTGTCGGTCGTCGGTTGATTGGCTTGGACCGCCGGCGTGTCGGTGTTGTCATTAGCATTGTCGTCGCCGCGAATTTCATCGCGCCGCTCGCGCATGCGTTCGCGAATATCGTTGGTGGCGGGGGTATCGGATTTTTTATCTTGCGCGGAATCCTGTGCGATCGCGCTGGTGGTGAGAATAAATCCGCTAAGCAGCAGCACGCTGATGATGCGTTGTCGATTCATACCAATACTCCTTTAAGGGGCGTCACGCATTCGTCGGTGGGTATCTTACCAAAACTTACCGAGAAGGGTTATTCGCCACCGGAATCGGTCGGTGTAGCCACGCGCAAGGCCGCCAGTTGATCTTGCAATACCTTGGGATCGGTCGTTGGGGCCTGACAAGCGTAGTTTTGACAGACGAAGGCCGTGGCCTTGCCGTCGAGCAATTTTTTATCGCGCATCAGCGGCAGCTTTTTGGTTATTTCGGTCGCCTGCGGATCGTCGAGGTTCATAGCGACCACGACCTTGTTCGGCACGTAATGCGCGAAGACGGCGGCTAGCAGGACGGCTGCATCCTTTTGGGTCGCGTTGTTATAGACGATCGCCACTTCGCGCGTGGGCTGATGGAAGAAATCGGCACCGGCCAAGAAGCGCTCGGAGCTGAACGCCATCTGATTCACCTTGTCGCCGAAGCACGCCAGCATCTTTTCGGCCTGTTCGCGATAAACGGGACGGTCGAGCAAGATCGCCAGCCGCTGCAGATTCATCAACTGAACGGAGTTGCCCGAGGGCACGGCGTTGTCGTTGGCGTTCTTCATCCGCACCAAGACGGTCTCGGCATCGTCGGCAGTGAAAAAGTAGCCGCCCGCGTTCTTGTCTAAATAATGTGCGTCGAGATCGGATTGCAACTTCGCGGCGGCGTCGAGCCATTTGATGTTTTGCGTCGTCTCGAACAAATCGAGCAGGGCATCGATTGTAAAGGCGTAATCGTCGAGATAACCGAGCGTGTGCGTCTTGCCTTTGCGCCACGTGCGCTGCAGGCGTCCGGCGTCGTCGGTCATATGCGAGAGGACAAAGTCTGCCGCCTTGGCAGCCGAGGTGCGATAGCGTTCGTCATCGAGCACGCGACCCGCGCGTGCCATGGCCGCGATCATGAGACCGTTCCAACCGGCGAGCACCTTGTCGTCAAGGTGGGGCGGAATGCGCTTGGCGCGTGCTGTTAAAAGCTTCGCGCGGGCGGCTGCCAATTTTTGGTTTAGCTCTTCGACGTCGAGGTTGTTTTGTTTTGCGAACACAACCGGCTCGTTGGGCACATTGAGAATGTTCTTGCCTTCCCAGTTGCCGCCGGGTGTTACGTCGTAGAACTGGCAGAATAGCTTGCCATCGTCCGCGCCGAGCAGCGCGTGGATTTCATCCACCGACCAAACGTAAAACTTGCCTTCTTCGCCTTCGCTATCGGCATCGCGCGCCGAGTAATAGCCGCCCGCTTCGTCTTGCAAATCTTCAATGACGTAATCGCATATGCTACGCGCGGTTGCCGCGTAGAGCGGATTGCCCGTGAGTTGATACGCCGAGAGATAGATGTCGGTCACCAGCGCCTGGTCGTACAGCATCTTTTCAAAGTGCGGTACCAACCAATCGGGGTCGGTCGAGTACCGCGCAATCCCGCCGCCGAGATGATCGTAGATTCCGCCATAGGCCATGTTCTCGAGCGTTGTATCGACCAATTCGAGCAAGCGCGCTTCGGGCTTGTCCGCTTGCGTCGAGCGGGCGTAACCACGCAGCATCAACTCCAACGCCATGCTCGGCGGGAACTTGTTGGTGTTGCCGCTCAGGATACCGCCTTTGGTCGGGTCGAAGCGTTGTGCGATGAAATTGGTTGCCGCTTCGATGGCACCGGCGGGTACCGGCAGTTCGCCGGCCGCCGTCACGGTGATCTGCTGCACGGCCTCGGTAAGTTGCTCGGCTTGTTGCAGCACCTTGTCGCGTTCTTCGTTCCAGGCTTTGTTCAAAAAGAGCAAGACATCTTTGAAGCCGGGGCGACCGTAGCGTGAGGTGGGCGGGAAGTAGGTGCCGGCATAAAACGGCTTGAGGTCGGGCGTCAACCAAACCGACATGGGCCAACCGCCACTGCGCGTGAGCGCCTGCGTGGCGCTCATATAAATATCGTCGAGGTCGGGCCGCTCTTCGCGATCGACTTTGATATTGATGTAATGCTCGTTCATGACGGCTGCGATCTCTTCGTTCTCGAAACTCTCGCGTTCCATCACGTGGCACCAGTGGCAAGCCGAATAACCGATCGACAGGAAGATCGGCTTGTTTTGCTCCTTCGCCTTCGCGAGCGCCTCAGACCCCCATTCGTGCCAATCGACGGGATTGTGCGCATGCTGCAACAGGTAGGGGCTGGTGGCATCGATCAATTTATTCGTGTGTGCTGGCTGAGTTGTCGACTTCATGTTGATCGGCTTTGGTTCGGATGTTTGCTCATTCATTTGCGCGGCGGTGACTTGATCGTCTGGGGGTTCATTACCGCTTGCCGCTTCGCTTGCTAGCGCCGAGACGCTCAGGATGAGCGCGAGATTTACTGTGACTCGTTTCATGAGGTTGCTAGCGAACTGCTCGTGTTGCATGTGCGTCGCCTGGTATTCATCGCTTACGTCGCGAGTATAGGGGGCAATTCGCGGCGCGGCCAAAATGCCGCGCGTTTACGCCGGTTTGCCGTCGCGATGGCAGTTCCAGCAGACATCAAAGGTCGCGGGATTGGATTCATCGCAGTGTTCGCAGGTCCAATCGGGTGCGTCGGAGTCCGTAGCAGATGTGTCGCTGGTGCGATCCTCTTCCGCCAGTTCTGTCGGATTCAGATGTTCTTCGAGCACCAATTCCAACGCGGCGAAGTATTCTGAGCGCAAGACGCCCACGCGTTTGCTGTTTTTGAAGATCGGCATGCGCTCGAGACCGTACATGGCGTCGGTATGACCGAGCTTGGTGGTGTAATGAATGCGCGCCTTGCGAAAGCGCGCTTCGAGCTGCGGTGTTAAGCGCACTTCTCGACCGGCAAAAATGAGCGTGGGGAAGTCGCCCTTAGGGACGTATTCTTCCAACTCAATTGCGCGACCGCATTCCGGGCAGCGCGGTCTGGTTAAGCCTGCCAACCGGTAGCGACAGTTGAGGCATACCAGGCCAAAGTCGGGCAACGGGCGATCGGTGGGAAACTCAAACGACATGCCGATGATTGTAGGCGAGGCGGCGAATTGTGTGCATGCGATTGAAGAAGCACGCGACCAAGCAGAGCCGCGCCCGTAAGGAAGCGGTTAGCGTCGCAATGCAAATAGACTTAAACAACCTCGGGGATTCGTCCGTCAGCCAAGACCATCCCAACTTATAAAAAACGGCCCGGCAGCCTGAAGTAAGATGAGCTCAGGCGACCGGGCCAGGGGTGGAGTGGGGTCAAAGTTAAGTTGTTGTTCGCGGCGCAATGTTTAGACGCTGGCGAGACAATCGCCTGCTTCAATTCTTACCGTGACCGCTTCCTTACGGGCGCGGCTCCGATCCGAAGCGCGGTCCCGCGGAATGAACGCCCGGCTGCCCCTGCCCCTCTGGGGCTGGGGGACGACCCCGCCGCGTTACCGCGCGAACGTCGTCGCGCAAGGGCTAAGCATCAGCACGCCTTCTTTCGAAAGCATTTCCATGTGCGTGATGAAGTCGGCCAAGACGCGTGCCTTATCTGGATCGATCGTTCTCACGGCGCCCATCGCTTGCTGCACAAATGGATTGCTGCGATAGGGCGTGCCGATGAATTTATCTTCCTTCGCCGCGCCGCCCAGAAGTTCGGAGAAGATATCAAACGGCGATTTGGGTCGCGGATAAACGCGCATCTCGTAATCGGAGATGTTCGCTTCATTGGCGGCGAAGCGCACGGCATCGCTAAAGCTGCCCAGTCGATCAACGAGGCCCAAATCCAGCGCTTCGGCACCGCTATAAACGCGACCACCGGCCAGCGCTTCGATGTCTTTCTCGAGCTTGTCACCGCGGCCCGTGGTTACGCGACCCTTAAAGTCGTCGTAGATGCGGTTCATCATGTCCATCATCAGCTTGCGCTCTTCGTCGTTCCATTTGCGCGTGGTGCTGAAGATATCGCTGCGTTCGCCGCGTTTATATTCATGCGTGCTGACGCCGATCCAATCCCACAGGCCGTTGGTGACGAACTTGCCGCCGACCACACCGATCGAGCCGGTGATCGTCATCGGGTCGGCAAATATGGTGTCGGCGAGCGTCGATACGTAATAGCCACCGCTGGCGGCAACGTTGCCCATCGAGACGATGAACGGCCGACCATCCGCTTTGAAGCGTTCGGCGGCTTCGCAAATGATGTCGGAAGCCAACGCCGAACCGCCCGGCGAGTTCACGCGCAACACCAGCGCCTGCACCGACGGATCGTCGGCGGCTTCGGCAATCGCGCGGCGAATCGTATCGCTACCGGCGTTTTCAGTTCCACCGAACAGACCTTGCTGCGTGGGGCCGGTCGTGATGGGGCCTTCGACATAAACGATGGCAACCGCGGGATCGCTCGATGTTCCCGGCGGCTTCATCAGATCGCCGAACACTTTAAACATGCTGAACGGGTTATCGAAGTTGAGGTCGGGCTTCTTGCCGGACTTGTAAGACGCCGTCACGTTGACGTCCGAACCGTAGCGATCTTTGACGGCGCGGACGAAGTCTTCGCGATACATCAGATCATCGACGAGGCCGGCCTTCTTGGCTTCCTTGGCGCTGAACATGCCGATGTCGATCAGTTCGCGCACGCGCGCCTCCGAAAGGTTTCGGCTCTCGGCGATGTCTTTGATCATCTGCTCAAACAAGCTATCGAGCAGGCGGTTCATCTGGGCGGCGGCCTCTTCACTTGGGCCGGTGCGCGTGAACGGCTCGGCGGCCGATTTGAAATCGCCGCAGTGCATCATGTCGGCTTCCACACCGATCTTGCCGAGCATCTCTTTGAAATACATGCCTTGCGAATAGAGACCGTTGATCATTACTTCGCCGGTCGGCACGAGCAGCAGGCGCGTGGCTTCGGAGCCGAGCAACATCGTTCCGTTGGTGAGCCCTTCGGCCAATACCCAAACATCTTTGCCGGCGGCCTTGAGCGCTTTGATCTGGCCGCGCAGTTCCTGAACTTGGGCGAAGCCAAGACCGGCCTGATCGATATCGAGAATGACGCCCTTGAGATTGGAATCCTTCTGGGCGCTGTGCAGCTTCTTGACCAGCGAATACATGCTAACGGGGCCGGCGTCGCCCAACAGTTCGGCCAGGCCCGACTGATCGGGCTGTTCGGCGACAGGGCCGCGAATCTTGAAAACGGCGACGGTATCGGCGGCGAACGCGACCGTAGAACCGGCCAACACGGCCATCAGCGTGAGAGCGACCGCAAAGAGGTTGCGGTGCGGGTTAACAGAGATGCGAGCGAGTCGGCGGTAAGCCTGCATTCGATGGTTCCTCCCAGAGTCGAAAAAACGGTTGCCCCCGTCGGGGGCGTATTGTGCTGCGATGTTGGTTTATTTCGGCAGCGACGCGTTTTCGCCGGTGCCGAATCAATTTCTTAGTCGTCGTATATGTTGAGCCGACGCTAGCGGTGACCGGCCGTTCGCAAGACCTGCGGTCTCATAGCGACAGCCCTCGGTAGGGTGGGTTGTACTCAACCCACCGCAACGCCCGCGACATCCGGATGGTGGCACCACCCCCCGTAGCCCAACGGCGACAGCCCTTGACACTCGCCAGCGCCACGAAATTCGTCGCGTTCTGACCGTCCGGAAATGGGGCGGTAAAGGGCGATTCGAGGCCAATTAGTAAAACGGGTATCGCCGGGGGCATTCACGCGGTGAGTGGGGGGATTTTTTGTTTTTCAGCGGCTTCGAACGTTACCATCACGGAGATGCCGTTTCCCAAACGAGCGTCGTCGCATCGCTGTAGGGTCTCGCTGTGCGGACCATTTCTCAATTCAAGCAGAGCGATGTTGCATGCACTGTCGCGTGCCGTATCACTCATAACAGCGATAGACGGGCTATGTTCCCGACTAGGCAGCTACGATTTCCTGAGAATCGATGTTACTGTCAAAAAGGATCAGTTACCGAGCGCGGAAAAGCTTAAGATCCGATGCCATAAAAATAGACCGTACCTGTTGCTCGGTCGATCACCAAATAATGCGAACCAGAGTGGGTCCAGCTATTCTGCACCTGTCGCAACTCGTAGCATTCTTTGGTGGCGATATCAGCAGGTCGCCAAGCCGGTTTAAAGCGATCGTATCCCTTTGGCAACGTAAATCTGTCGGTACATTCGCTCCATTTAATTGGCACGAAGCCCAGCTTGATAATGGCGTCGATATCGTCGTTAGAAGCCGTGAATCTCAGATACAAGCTGTAACCCTGCCACGTATCGCCCAGGCCTTCGAGGCTCTTCACGCTTGACGGAATTGGATTCGAAAGCAACGCTTGGAACATTTCTTGGCCCGTATTTGCAGAACTTGGTCCGCTTCTTTCGCAGCCTGTGATCATCATTAAGGCGAACATCCATCCAGCCCCAATCGTTCTTAGAGTAATTGCAATAGTCTCAGAATTTCTCATCGTTTAAAAAGTCTCCCCAAAAACTGACTGAAATCCGCATTAAGGAGCCGTATTTCATTGTGAGTAATAAAACCGGAAACTTCTTACATGGTTCATCCAGAAAGTCAAACTTACCTTTTTATTTCTTGACTACTGAGATGATGACGTTTAGCAATTGAATATGCCTTTAAGTGGAGATTCTAGCGGGTAGGGAGGTATGTACTCAACCCATCGAAACACTCGCGACATTAGATGGTGAGTTGAGTACAAACTACCCTGCTGCTTACACCCACGTATTGGCTACAATCAGCACGCTTGCCTTGCAGGGCAATCGTGGCACCCGACTACTGCTCGTGTCATTTATCAAGCAACATATTCATGAGGATCGTCGTTGATGAAGGATTGCCATCTCCGCAAGCAACGGTACGCCAACCGACTCATCGCGAGCCTGATCGTGTTGTCGTGTACCGCCTGCTACCAACCGCCCATCGACAACCTCGCCGTCTGGAGCGAATTCCTCCCACTGGCAGAGGTCGAACCCAGCGTGCCCGCGCTGGCCGAGCGCGGTGTCGATCTCTATCTCGCCGTCGCGCCCACTGATATCAATGACGAGTTGGCAACGTTTCTTACTAACGCCAACGCCGACGGCCTAAACGTCACGCTCTGGTTACAGCTGCCCGACGATGGCATTTGGCTCAATGAAACCAACGCCGCCGCCTTTCGGTCGTTTACGACCGACGTACTCGACTGGGCCGACGCCAACGACATCACGCTACAGATGTTGATCTACGACATCGAACCGGCTTTTGATTACGCCGAAGAGTTGGCCGCGACCATCATGACCGAAGGGCCGTTGGGCTTCTTCGATCTCTTGCAAACGCGGCAGGATATGGCGGCGTATTTGGAAGCGCGTAACACCATTACCGCCATGGTCGAAGACATCCAGGCGCGCGGGGTGCAGGCGATGGCCGTCGTTTTGCCGTGGGCGATCAACGATCCGCGCGACGGCGACGATGACTTGCAGGATGTGCTCGATACGCCGGTGACTGGCATCCCGTGGGATCGCGTAAGCGTGATTCTGTATCGCTCGTCGATCGGCGAACTGGTCGGTCTGCCGCTATCGCCCGCGTTTGTGTATGAATACGCCGTCGAAGTGCGCCGGCAATATGGTGACAGCGCGCAAATCGCCATCGGCACCATTGGCACGCCCGGCCTCGTCACGACGGCGGGCTATATCGACCCGCTCGATATCGCGCTCGATGTGATGGCAATCAAAGCGGCGGGCCTTAACGACGTCAGCGTGTTTTCGCTCGACGGCATGCTTCTCGAAGGCGGCATCGACCGCTGGCTCGACGCGGCGAGCGGGCCGACAGTCGCGGTGCCGATCATCGATCCACTGGCGGGGTTGGTGCCGTTTTTGTTTGACCTGGCGGATGGGGTGTTGGATGGGTGAGGTCGTGATGATCCGAACCGCCTTGCGATACAGCCGAATCATTGCGATGGGGCACGAATATCGGATAAAATTTAGTGAAGGAATCCCGACATAAAAACTCCAGTCGATTCATTAACGACAACACTATTGACGGTTGCGTCAGAAACAGGAAGGGATGCAAGTCATGCATCAAGGAAAGGGCTATCGATTTCACCATTTTGATCTTTGGTTGTGGATAAGTCTAAGCGTCGTTTTGGCAATGACCCCGCTCGCTGTTCATGCCGGTGGCACCGATTGCAACAACAACGGCATCGACGACGCGATAGATATCGCCAATGGTACGAGTCGTGACTGTAACGGCGACGGCGTGTTGGACGAGTGCGAGTCAAATGTCGCGTTTCGACCAATTAAGTCCACCCTCAGTTTTGGGCCGCAACAATATTACGGTGCGCTTGCATTGGATGTTGACGCCGATGGTGATCTGGATTTTGTGACCGTCCAACCGAGATTTTCGAATAGCAATTTTCTGCAAATCACGCGCAACCTAAATGGCAACGGACCTTCGTTGTTTGACTCGAGTGTGTTCTTGCTGCCGATTGCTGCGAATGGCGGTACGAGTCTAGAGTCCGGTGATTTCGACGGCGATGGGGATATGGATATCGTCGTGGCTCCGAATGCTGATGGCGGCGTGAGTTGGCTGGAAAATGAAGATGGAATGGGGAATGAATGGGTAGCTCATTCCATAACCAATACTGTATCTGGCGATGTTCAAATATTCGTCCGCGACTTTGATAACGATAACGATCCAGATCTAATCTTCGGCTCTACCGGTCAAGCCGCGATCGGGATCTGGCTAAACACCGACGGACTTGGCAGTTTTAGTGAATTGACCTCCATCACGCCCGGTACCGCGTTTTCAGAAATAAGCGTCTGCGATATCGATGGCGATACTGACTTCGACATCGTCACCGTCGGCAGCTTTCCTAATCCTTGCCGTTGGTACCGATATGATCACGTGGCACAAAGCTTTGGGCCGGCAATATCAATTCCAACCCCCTTTACTATCGTCAATCAAATCGATACCGGCGACATCGATGGTGATGGCGATCAGGATCTGTTTATTGGTCGAAGAAATTCTACGGATAACGGATGGATGCGAAACGCAGATGGCATGGGGACATTTGTATTGGGGCAAAACCTAACTCAACCCGGAACCGGCGTTACAGATCTAAAACTGACAGATGTCGATGGCGATCATGACTTGGATGTGATAGTTCTTTCGCCAGTCACAAGTCGAAATCTCGAATGGCGCATCAATCAGGATGGCTCGGGAATGTTTTCCACACCGTACGAACGGCAACAAGTGTTCCCGATTTTATATGATGAGATGAAGCTTGCCGATGTGGACGGCAATGGTCGGCAAGATGCCATCCTCACTCCAGCATCTCCGAATGATCCTATCGTCATCGCCTATGCAACGAATAGAGATTGCGACAATAACGGCATGGCCGATGCGTGTGAGTTAGCCGACGGTTTACTTGAAGACTGCAATGGGAACGGATTCCCCGATAGTTGTGATGCCGTGATCGATGATTGCAATGCCAACGATGTGCCCGATTCGTGCGAAGGCGATTGCGATTTCAACGGGCTGATCGACGCATGCGATCCGAAGATTTCGTTCAATTACACTATTGCGGGTACGAGCGCCGGTCGTTTTTCGGGTCTGGATGCGGGCGATATCGACGGTGACGGCGATATAGATGCGATCACGACGGATCGAACGCTGGGCAGCGTACAGTGGCACGCCAATGATGGCGGCGGCGGTTTCGGGCCCGCGATCTTGGTCGCCGATCAATTGCCTGCAGCCTACGAAGTCATACTTCTCGACATCGATCAAGATGCCGCCGTCGATGTAGTGTTTGGGACGGTCGAAAATGGTACGCTTGGTTGGTGTCGCAATACGGACGGCCTTGGTAGTTTCGGGCCGATACAGGTAATCGACTCGACCTATGACGAGTATACGCGTATCCGATTTGCCGATATCGATGGAGATGGTGACCAAGATTTGGTTGTCACAGCATATGACGGTGCAGTCTTGTGGTATGAGAAACTTGATGCAATGCCGGGATTTGCTGCCGGAAGGGTCGTGTCAAGTACGCTCATCGATCCGTTTGCGCTTGACTTGGCTGACGTCGATGGCGACGGAGATGTCGACATCATTGCTGCAGCATTTGGTGACACTAAGGTGGTTTGGTTTGAGAACTCAGACGGTCTCGGCAATTTCGGTAACGCACGGACCATATACGACCAACAGACAGGCACGATTCTGGTTCGCTCGTTTGATTGGGAAGGCGATGGCGATCTTGATGTTATTGTTGAGGCTCAAGGCGTGGCACCTTCACCGCAAATTGGCCACTGTTACGTGATGGAGAATGAGGATGGGCTTGGAGGGCAGTGGGGCCGACGATTGGCACCAGTTTCACGCAATGTGCTTGCCTCCGGTAGCGCCATCGTCGACATTGATGGGGATGGGCTCGTTGACATCGTACGCACGGAAGGTCGACACTTGACGGTCGGGACGCGATTTGGTCGCGAGGGTAATCCTTGGAATATTATTCAATTAGACAATCTCGACTTGGGGCCCATCGATGCGATTGAGCCGGCCGATCTCGATGGTGACGGCAATATTGATTTATTAGTCACCGCACCGATTGACGGCCTGTTGTATGCCGCAATCAAAATTCCCGGTGATTGCAACAGCGATGGTATCCCCGACCACTGCCAAACCGATAGCGACTTCGACGGCATCATCAACGATTGCGAACCACAGTTGGGGGATATGAATTGTAATGGCGTGGTCACGCTGGCAGACGTACCGGCGTTTTCGCTGGCATTGACCGACGCGAATGGATACGCGGCGGCCTATCCCGGCTGCGATATCGAACTAGCGGATATGTCCGCTGATAACGTTATCGACGGTCGCGATATCGACGGGTTTATTGCGGCGCTGGTTGCACCGTAGCTGGCAAGGTCGGGCAATTCCGCGGCCAGTGGGTCAATGATGACGAACGTCGATGGCGAAATAGTGAGTGGCGACGAAGATCAAATTCACGAAATCGCCTACGGCCGGACGCCGCCCGTCAAGGCCGGCCGACTCGGGCCGGTCTCGATTGTTGTCATTGCGTTGGCAACTGCAACCAACGTCCTATCGATGATGGCAATCTTTATGTTCGACCCGAGTAAGCCGTTTAAGTACGGGTCCGAAGGAGACGGCCTTTTGGTCCACATGCTGGCTTTTTTGGGGAATTTGTTCGTCTTGCCGATTGGGATGATTTTGCATTGGCCGAAGAAGCAGGAGCAACGTTATCGTCGCATTATTTGGTGGTATTGCTTCTTGTCTTTTGCGGTGAATTTTACTCTTGCATTTTGGGATGAAATCTAGCTTTGTCACTCTTTATCGTTGGGCATGGCAATGTTGAAACGACTGATCATATCTACAATCGTACTCGCCATTGGGAGTGGCGTTTATTTTGCGAGCAGTAACGTACCAAAAGTACAACTCAAGCAGCAGTGCCTCGTGCAGGCCGGATTGGCTTTTGCGCTTTACATCGATGAGCAATCGGTTTTTCCGAGTTCATGGTCGGATATGTTCGAAGCCGGTATTTTGAAGCAAGGCGACGGCGATGGGTCTGTATATACGCGCGACGGCCACGAGATACGCTGCTTTGAGGATCTCGTAATCACTTGGGGATACACATCGAACGGTCATCCGGTGCGTGATGGCTTACTCATCAACGACATGAGTGGTGATCCGGTTTATCTGATTCGATTGAGAAACGACGAGAGCGAATCAGAGACGTACTCGAGAATGAGTGTGAATCTCGATAAACTACTACGCGAACAAAGGCCGGCCGACTGACTTCCCGTTTATTTGCATTTTGGTGAGGTCCACCGGGAGTCGGCTTCTGTTGAGTGCCACTGACCCGCTTGCAGCCAGTGCCCACGGGCGCAGCGAAGGCTCTAAAAACTCCGGAGATGATCGACCGTATCGGTGCGCATGAATGGTGGCCGACCAACCGATTTGATCGGAATTGAATGGTGATACGGCCGCTCTCGACATCGTTTGCCGGTACGCACTCTGCGCTCGCAACACTGGCAGCAAGCTGACCAGTGGGACGCGTTCAGGGGCAGCCGCCCCCTTTCATTCGCTCAGCCGTCGCGAATAAACGCGACATTATCACCAAAGACACAATCAATAAGTCTCGTTTCCCCCGCAGGACATTCAAAAAAATACACCGCCCGATTTCATCGTCTTGTATGGTCTCGCCCTTGCCACCGTGCATATAATGTTTCCGGCGAAAGTTACGCCGCGACGCGATCGTTCGATCGGTGCGCGGTCACGGTCCCGTCTCGGTTCGCTTACACATCCACCGCAAACATCCTCGCGCACCATGAAAGGGCATTGAACATGAAAGCTAAAGTATTTTGCTTCGCGTTGATGGGTTGTTTGATTCCGCTGACGGGCTTGACTTGTCCCGAAGATTGCTTGGAAGGCCAACCCAATCTCACCGTCTTGCGCATCGATTTTGAACTGGTGGAACAAACCAGCGAATCCACGGGCACCGTGCGGATTACCGGCGTCGCCGAGAATACAGGAAGCGGTGTTTTTGACTCGTCGGCAGGGCAACAGTCATTGCAGCTTTACTCGGGTCAAAGTTTGAACAGCCTCACGCTGCTGGAAACGCAGGAATTTGTCGACGTCATGCCCGGCGAACAGATCATGGTCACGCACACGATGAGTTGGAGCACGACCGACGAATTCCCGCCGCTGTTCCAGGCGGTATTGTCGTACGATCCGGACATCTACATCGATGGCAATGACGATAACGACGACTGCGCGACATCCGACAACGCGGTGCAGCGCGATGGGAGTGAGATTAACGACTTGTTCTAATGAATCGGTCGTTGGTTGGTTTGCAATGATTGATCGAGCGCGGCAACGGATGAGTCGTGGACCAGCGCAGGTTGGTCAACGTTGTATTGACGTTCTTGACACGGAAAAATGGGTGCCATGCCGACCATTAAGGTCGGCCTGCTCTTCATGGACTGACAGCTCGGAAATTGAACCGATTGTTGAAAGAACTGGCTGAGTCAGGTTGGCGGGTGGCCCAAGTCGGTACGCCGATTCGGGGGTTCGATTATTTCGTCATAGCGCGCACGATGATTTAAGCCTAATCGGATCCCAGTTCGCGACCCCACGTTGGAGTACCAACCCGGGGCACTAGCCATCGGCACCTAGCGAACACGCAGGCCTAGTGTCGCCGGTGGCAAAGTCAGGTTATCACCTGACCTACGGCTGGCCATTCTCCTCCCGCCCCTACAAATCCCCCAACTTACCTCATCCGGCACCGCAGAACCCCATTTTTATCGTCCGTGTTGGGGGAATGGCCCCAACTTGCAGGTTCTTGTCGTAACATCGATCGCGTCGGATACGCCAATTCTCTCATAAGTGATTAAATCGCAATAATTTAGCGGGATTGACCCAGTGCGCGTCTAAATTTCCGCTCGACTGGCATCCGGGTTGCATTACCCATCTTTTCGGCAGCGGGCCCTACCCACGGGGGATGTGGGAGGCAGGGGCCCGGCCGGTTGGAACCGAGGTGTGCGATGTGGAGACGTGCGTCGGAAAGCGAATTGAACCAGCTCCTTGGCAGGGCGGAGGCACTGTTGGGGCGCTGGCGTTATTCGCTCACGGCGCGGGGGGCGCTTTGCATCGAGCCCGTCGGCCCGGAATTGGCGGCGGAGGAAATCGGGGGATTCCTCCGCTTGCTGCTGGATGTCTTCGAGGCGGAACCGCCGACCGAAGTCATCTTTGATCTGGGGCAGGTGGAGCAACTCGGTCCTAGCTGGACGCTGGTGTTGGCCATGTTGATCGACTTCGCGCAGAAGATCGACGCGCCGTGCAGCGTTGCCGGCGTGCATGGTCAACCAGCGGCGGCCGCATCCCTTTACAACCGAAGCCCGATGGTCGCGCGGCTGCTCGCCGCCAATCCACGGGTTTCGCTAAACGACCAACGCCGTAGCGCGTGAAGATAGATCAGATTTGCGGTGACAAGTCTGCGGGCGGGTCAACCACCTTGGAGTGTGGTGGCCTGCCCGCGGGCGTTTTACTGCTTTTGCTTACATCCGATGCCGCACGGCCCACAAATCGGGAAATACCTGCAAAAAGAGCGACTTCTTCAGGAAATCCACACCCAAGCTACCGCCGGTGCCAGGTTTGACGCCGATGGTGCGTTCAACAACTTTCACGTGGCGATAGCGCCATTCTTGTAAGCCTTCGTCGAAGTCGGTCATCAACTCGAACAGAATCGATAACTCGGGCCGCTCGTTGTAGAGACGAAAGATCTCATCTTGCACCGCCTCATTGGCGACCGTCGATTCGGTGACGGGGGCTTGCTTAACGGCTGCCGGAATCGTGGCACCTTGCTTTTCAAGAAATGTATAGAAGTGATCGATGACGCTCGGTTCTTCGAAGCGTTTGCTCATCAGCGGCGCGCCGCGTGCGTCGGCGGCGGCGGGTTTCATCATGTCGGGGCGCTTGTAGCCGAGCAGAAATTCAAATTCACGAAACTGCGCCGATTGAAAACCGGATGAGGTTTCCAGTCGATCACGAAAGCTGCTGAAATTCATCGGCGTCATGGTTTCGAGGATGTCGAGCTGACCCACCAACGTTTTCATGATGGTGCGGGCGCGCTTGAACGTGGCGAGCGCGCCGAACAAGTCGCCATGGTCAAAGTCGCGACAGACCTTATCGAGTTCGTGCAGCAGTTGCTTAAACCAGAGTTCGTAGGTTTGATGCACGATGATAAACAGCATCTCGTCGTGCTCGGCCGGTTCGGACATCGGCGCTTGCAAATCAAGTAACGTTTCGAGTTTCAGATATTTGCCGTAAGTGAGAGCCATAGGGATTCTCCGGTGTGGTATCTCGTTTCGACTAGATATTCGGTGTTTCGGCGCGAAACGGCAAGGCGAGGAAAGGCTTGTCGGTCAATCGCTTCGATGCAGGCTGCGGTCGTTGCTGGCCTTAATCTTCAGAAGTGAGAAAATTGGAAGCGGATTAGCTTAGCGCCCACGCCGTACCAGCGGCGATGAGTAGCAGGGCGGCGATGGCACCATACTTCACGCGCGCGATGGTTCGATCCTGCTCCATTGCGCGGCGAATCGTCTCGGCATAGGGAATGCGCGTAAAGCTCACCATCTCGTAGGGCGGGATGTACCAATTCGGTAGCAACTTGCGCAGCAGTTTCTGGCGTTTCTTCTTGCGCAAAAAGGCCGGGTCGGCCACTTTATCGCGCATCTCGATGAAGTTCTGAATCGCCAAGTCGGCAATGGCGTCGGCGTTCTCTTTACGCGCTTGGTAGTAGCTTTCAAACGCGGCGGCGCGATCGCGCGGATGTCGATTCAACGCTTCGTTGAGCGCCGTGCAGTCTTCAAAAGCACAGTTCATCCCCTGACCGTAAAATGGCACGATGGCGTGCGCCGCATCGCCAAGCAATGCGACCTTATCTCGATAATTCCACGGCCCGCAGCGCACCGTCACCAACGAACCGACCGGGTTGGTTTTGTAATCGTTAAGCAAATCAGGCATCAGCGGCACGGCATCGGGGAACCACTTATTAAAGAACGCCTCAATATCGTCGTCGGTCTTGAGGCGATTGAAACCGTAAGGACCATCGTAAGGCCAGAAGCACGTGACGGTGTAGGAACCATCGGCGTTCGGCAGGGCGATCGTCATAAACGACTCGCGCGGCCAAATATGCAGCGCGTTTTTCTCCATGCGATAACCACCACCGTCGGCGGGCGGAATCGTCAGCTCTTTGTAACCGTGGGCGAGATAGTCCTGGCTGTAATTAAAACGCTCCATACGCTGCATGCGGGCGCGCACGGCGCTGAAGGCGCCGTCGGTGCCGATGATGGCGTCGCCCGTGGCCGTGACGGTACTGCCGTCGGCGCTTTCGAACGTGGCCGAAGGTGCATCCATATCCACATCGAGGCATCGATGCTCAAAAAACGTCGTGACGTTTTCATGTTTTTCGACGGCGTCCAACAAGATGCAATTGAGCCCGCCGCGCGAGACCGAGTGAATGGCTTCACCCTTGTTACCGTAAGGCTGATAGGTGAGTTCGCCATCGACGCCATGCATCATGCGACCGGGCATGGGCACAGCTTCTTTCATCACTTCGTCGATCACGCCGATTTCTTTGAGCGCGTGAATGCCGCGCACAGATAGTGCCAAGTTAATCGAACGCCCGGCAGAGATATCGGCTTGCCGCAGGTCGGGGCGTTTTTCGTAGACCTCAACGGTATGACCCGCCTGCGCGAGATAGTTCGCCATGACGGCGCCGCCCAACCCGGCACCGACGACGATGTAATTCTGTGGGGTTTGCGTTGGCATGACGGATTATTGTGCCGTCGCGACGGAAATTGGCCAGCGGCGGCTCAATTTTTGCCCAAGTAAGCGATCACTTTAAGTTCGACGGCAATGGGCGTAGGCAAGGCGCCAACTTCGACGGTGGTGCGCGTGGGGTTGGGTTTACCGTCACCCGCGAAGTATTCGGGATAGATGTCGTTGAAAGTTTTGAAATCCCGCTTCATATCAGTGAGGAATACCTGCACGTCGACGATTTCGTTCCAAGATGCCCCCGCGTCTTCAAGCACGAGGCGAATATTCTCGAAGACGGCGTGCGTCTGCGCGGTGATATCGTGATCGACGATGTTGCCCGCCGCATCAAACGTTACACCGGGAATCTCCTTGCTGCCGCGCACCCGCGGGCCGATGCCGGAGAGAAACAGGAAATCGCCCACGCGTTTGGCGTGTGGGAAAGCCCCAACTGGTTCGGCGGCACGGTTGCTGTATTTGTTGTCAGACATGATGGCGGACCCGAATAATCGATTGGTTGATTCGTTAGTTTCGGTAGATCGGTCGTAGTCGTGCTTCTAACGACTCGCTCACTTTGAACGGGCGGTGGTCGGTCGTCAAATGTGGAGGCCTGTTCCTCGACGATGCGTTTTTATCAGTCACCGCCTCCGCCGGGTGCCCCATTCTTCGCGGAAGCGAAGGTTGGGGAATCTTTGGATTTTAATATCGGTAATGCAATGAAATAAAAAGGCTTCAAGTCTGCCTAAACCGCGACGCATACGGCAACACGCGAATCGCCTTCTCGGGTGTCGTCGGACATTGTTCTTCGCATACACCGCAGCCGGTGCAGCCCGAGCCAGTCGGGCGCGGGTCGATCACGGCTATCTGACCGTCCTCGATACCTATGGCGTCGCTACCGACGGGGCATACATCGACGCAAATCTGACAAGCCGCTTCTTTGCTGTTGGGCTTGGCTGTGTTTCGCAGGCAGACGTCGGGTCGCCATACCGCGAGGCCGATGCGTATTTCGTGCCGCTCCACCAGTTGCAGCGCGCCGCTGGGGCATACCTTCATACACGTAAGGTCGTCGCACATCACGCAGGCGCGGCGCGTGGGTTCGATCGTGGGCGTGCCTTTGTAATGATCGTCGGTTTTGATCAGCACGATCGAATCGGCGGGGCAATGGTCGGCGCAGCTTCCGCAGCGTAAGCACGTTGCGAGGAAGTCCGCTTCCAACCGTCGCGCGCCGGGGGGCCGCAACGGTTTGGGCGTTACCGCACCTTGTTCCGCTAAATTGGGGATCTTCTTTTCCAGGTAATCCGTCGCCGGTCGCATGATGTGCGAAAGGCTCTGGCGAAAAAACTGCCGACGATCGGCGGGCGTGTTGTCATCTTCGTGCGGGGGCATCGCATGAATTGTATCGACGGATACACGTCGCGGCTTGCTTGCCGAAGTCGTCCCCCAGCCCCAGAGGAGCAGGGGCACCCGCGTGGTCATCAAGAAAATGCCGGGTGCCCCATCCATCGCGCTATCGAACGCTAGGGAATTGAATTAATCGTTGTCTGTTATTGTTGAAAGGAGATACCCCACCCTTTTCTGCGAAAAGGATGGGGTACCCTGGTGCGTGAACTTGTTTAATTGACGACCAACAATGACGCCGTGCTCGTCTGCGTGGTCAGGTCCCCCATCCCCAGAGGGGCAGGGGCACCCAGTCAAGCTGGAACGTGTTGTCGCCCTGCCTTGGAACGGCAGGGGCGTCCGCGTCTAAGCGAAATCCGAGCGGCGGAACCCGATTCAAATTGTGTCAGCGTCGTCGCCGTCGTCGCTGACGGCTGCCGCCCCACATGCAGGCACCGGCCATTAGCATCACTGGCGCGGCACCCGTGCCACAGATACCATCGGCGGCGACGTCGTTAGTGTTGTTACCACCGTTGTTGTTATCGTCATCGTCGTCACCATCGGCTCCTCCGTTGTCATTGCCGCCGTTGTCTCCGTTGTCATCATCATCACGGTCGCCATCGCCATTGTTGTCGCCGGTTTCACCGCCGGTATTTCCATCGTCATCTTCATCGCCGGTGTCGTCGTCGTCGGCTTCACCACCCGGGTTGCCTTCGTTTTCTTCCGGCGTGATATCGTCATCCATGCAGTCGAAGATGCCGTCATTGTCGAAGTCGAGCAGGTCGTCTTCACCGGGGCAGAGATCGTCTGCGTTGCACACGCCGTCGCCGTCGTCGTCGCCGTCCAAGCATAATACGATGGCTCCACAGTCGGCGGTTTCTTCGTTGTTGCAACCACAGTTGCCGGGCTCGGTTTTAGCCGGATCGACCGGACATGCGTCGAGACAATCGACCACGCCGTCACCATCGCTGTCGGCGTTGTCGTCTTCACCATCGCACAAGTCGCAATCGTCGGGCACGCCGTCGCCGTCGCTGTCGATATCGCACGCGTCTGGGATGCCGTTACCATTGCAATCTTCGATTGCAACATCGTCGGCGTCGTCGATGCCGTTACCGTTGCAGTCTTCGATTTGTTCCGACACAACGCCGCGAAGCGTGAAATCGAACGCACCGACCGTGTTGTTTGCGTTGGTCTCGATGAACACGCGCGCCGTTTTAGTGCCGGTGGTAGCCGGGTCGAACCGAATGCGGAAGAAACGGGAGTAGCCCTCCGGATTGCCTGCCGGAATCGGTTGCGGTGCCGGCTGCGCCAAGAGGCTGAAGCCGGAAGCGCCGCCTACGACATTCACCAACGGGTTGCCGGTCAACAGCAGGTCGGCCTCACCGTGGTTTTCGATGAAGTAGAAGATCGCCTGCTCTTCGCCGAGAAACGTCTCTGGGAAATCGGAGAATCCGCCATCGGTCACTTCCACTTTGCCGAACACAAACGCGGGCGTGACTTGAAAGACGCGAATCTCCGTCGAACCCGACGAAGGTGCCGACGCCGTCGTGCCGTTGCCAGTCACGATGAAGGCGAAGGTGGATTCGTCTTCGTCGTCGTTGTTGATGAACACGAAGGCTTGGCGCGTGCCCGTTGCCGACGGCGAAAAGCCGATGTTGAAACTCACCGTACCGCCTGGGGCGACTTCGTCATCGAGCGGCTGCACGTTTACCACAAAGTCTTGCGGGTGCAGGCCACCGATCGTGACGATCGGATTGCCCGTCAGATTCAAATCGCCCGCACCATCATTGTTGATCGAAAAGAACGTATGGCGATTGGCGTCGGTCGTAACGTTGCCGAAGTTGTACGTGTCGCCGCTTTCAATGTTTTGAGTGGTCGCTCCGTGGGCGGTCAGGCGGATTTCAGGTTCGGGCGTTGCGCCGCGCGATACCAACATTTCGTAACGCTGCGGTGCATCGGTATTGGTGACAGCATCCACGCGCACGACGTATGTGCCATCGGCAGGGGCCGTGAAGGTGACCGACTCGTCGCCACCTGCCGGTGCTGCGTTGGCCAAATCGATCAAGCTGCCAGCGCTGTTTAGCACTCGCAAGCGCAGGTCATGAATCGACAGGGCGTTCACGATATTGGTGCCGGGGTTCGGGTTGTTGGTCGTCGGTTGTGCGCCTTGCTGATACGACGTTCCCACAGGGAATAGATCGACGGTGACCTGTGCGCCGGCGCTTGCACTAAATTTGTAGAAGTCGCTCGCCCCGGCTCGTTCGATCGCCGCGTCGGCCACGAGAAGTTCTTCGGCACCGTCAAATGCAACCGAACCAATCGGGATTGCGGTGAACAGCGTGTTGTTGCTTTCGTACACATCGCCGTAAAGAAAGGCCAAAGCGCGGATATCGTCTTCTTGCGGTCCATCAAAGTTGATATTAAGCGCGGGCTCCATCAGCTTGGTGTTATTCTGCGGCATCACGTGACGAAGACCGAGACCGTGACCCAACTCGTGCATAAAGACATTCTTCAACCGACGAAAGTCGTTGGTTGCGTCAGTAAACGTCGCCATGTTGCCGGCGTCCAGAACCATGTCGCCACCATTGGCGGGGAAGCGGTTATAGGCGAGCACATTGCGATCAACAAATCCATCACCGTCGGTGTCGACGCCGTTATCATCGATAACGCGCATGGCGATCCGAATATCACCGCGACCGATGGCGTTGGCGGTGGGCACGGCACCATGGTTGTTGACGGTATAGGCCGCGCCGTCGTCGGGTACTTCGACGAAGCGAAAGTTGGTGAATTGTTGCAGCACGTCGAGCGCCTCGCGCACTTCGACGCGGAAGGCATCGAAGCCGCCGGGGAACTGGTCGTCCATCGTCTCTTCGAGATTACACGGACGCGGGTTCTGGTCGGTTTCCCAGAACGACGCGGGAATGCTGGTGCCGTCGAGCACAAAGCTATACGTGAGAAAGAAGGGCTCGCCCTCGGCAATGGTCGGATGCGTGCGCGTCGACGTCCAACGCGAACCGGCCAGTTGGAACCGCAACCCACCGGCGGCGTCGGCTTCTCGAATCGAACGCTGGGTCTCATTCGAAAGCACCTCGTCAAACATCGCAGCGGAATCGGAAATCGTCATGCACATGACGCCGTCGGCGTGGTCATGATCGTGGTGATCGCGCTGCGCCCAGGCTGGCGCGGCGACGGCCAGGGCGAAGCAGGCGAGTAGGGCGGTGGTTACGAAGCGTCGCAGTTTGCTGATCTTGGTGCTGACATTCATCTCAAATCCTCACGTTCCAAGGCGTCTGACAGCCCACCTGTTGGACCTGTCATAGCTAGCACGAGCGGATCAGAGATTTGGACTTCAATTCAACAGATTTTTGTAAGCAAACGTCAGCTAAAAGGTTCACATTGCGGCGGGAGCGGGGATGTCTACAATGCGTATTACCTTGTCGGACCGATATTTGCGGCTCCTGAGGGCCGATTTTTCGCATGCCCGCCAGCACCAGCGACATCGTGATTGTCTCCAACCGACTGCCCGTCAATCGGGTGGAGCGCAATGGCAAGAAACAGTGGGAAACCAGCCCCGGCGGCTTGGTCTCGGCGCTGACGCCCATTTTGCGGACCAAGCCCAGCACTTGGATCGGCTGGTCGGGCATCCACGGCCGCGCCCCGCGCCCTTTCGAGCACGAGGGGATCCTGAACTACCCCGTCAGCCTCAGCCCGGAAGAGATCGAAAATTTCTACGAAGGCTTTTCCAACAGCACGCTCTGGCCGCTCTACCACGACGCGATTCGACCGCCGATCTATCACCGACATTGGTGGCGGCCGTACAAAGCGGTGAACAAGCGTTTCGCAGAGATCGCCGCCAAGATTACGGCGAAGAACGGGCTGGTATGGGTGCACGATTACCACTTTCAGTTGGTGCCGTCGATGCTGCGCAAGCTGCGGCCCGATGTGCGGATCGGTTTCTTCCTGCACATCCCGTTTCCACCGCAAGAACTGTTTGCACAGTTGCCTTGGCGGCGCCAGGTATTGGAAGGGTTGCTTGGGGCCGATGTCGTCGGCTTTCAAACGCGCTATGGCGCGCAAAATTTCACGCGTTTGTGCCGGCGCTACACGACTTGTTCGCCAAGTGGTCGTCTGACGTATGAAGGCCGACCGGTAATCGCGAAAGCGTTTCCGATTTCGATCGATGTGAGTCGCTTCGAGGGATTGGCGAGCGATTTTGATGTGCAGACGCGCGCTGCGAACTTTAAGGCTAAGCTGGGACTTGGCCGGCGCATCTTGTTGGGGGTCGATCGGCTCGACTACACCAAAGGCATCGAGATTCGATTCAAAGCGTATCGCGAGTTGTTGAAAACCAAGAAAGTCAGCCTCGATGACACGGTCTTTGTGCAAGTTGCCGTGCCCAGTCGCGAACGCGTGGATGAATACATCGAATTGAAGAACGAGGTAGAGCGCACCGTCGGTGCGATCGATGGGGAATTCGGCGAGATCGGTAAGAGCGCGATTCACTATTTGCATCGCGGCCTGCCCGTTGATGAGTTGGTGGCGTTGTACCTAGCCGCCGATGTGATGGTCGTCACACCGTTTCGCGACGGGATGAATTTGGTGGCCAAGGAATACGTCGCCTGTCGGCATCGTAACGACGGTGCGCTGATTCTGAGCGAGTTCACCGGCTCGGCGGAAGAGTTGAAGCAGGCGCTGTTGGTGAATCCGCACGATGTGGACGGCATGTCGGATATTTTGTTGGAAGCGATTCAATTGCCGGCGGAAGAACAGAAGCGCCGCATGAAGAAACTGCGCAGGATCGTGACGGGGCATACGGTGTTTGACTGGGCCAATGACTTTTTCGAGGCGCTGGATAAATGAGCTTGGATGCCGCTATCGACAGCCTCGCCCGCAGCGCCGTCTTGCTGGTGGCGACCGACTACGACGGCACCTTGTCGCCGATCGTCGAGAACCCCGCCGAAGCGCGACCGCATCGTGAGGCGATGGTGGCGCTGCGCTCGTTGGTCGCGTTGGATCGCACCCATGTGGCGGTGATCTCGGGTCGCAGCCTGCGCGATCTGGCCGAGATGACGGCTGTGTCCGACGATGTTCATTTGGTGGGCAGTCACGGTAGCGAATTCGATTCCGATTTTGCGACGTCGCTTTCGCAGCAAGTGGCCGAGTTGAAACAGCGCGTGACGACGGAACTGACGACCGTTGCGCAAGACGACTCCGAATTTCTCATCGAGGATAAACCCGCCAGCGTGGCATTCCATTATCGCAATGCCGACCCGCGGCGCTCGGAGATTGCAGTCGAGCGCATCTTGCAGGGCGCGGCGACCTGGGATGGCGTGCAACTCAAACGCGGTAAGAAGGTCGTCGAACTGAGCGTGGTCGAAACCAACAAGGGGATGGCGCTGGAGCGCATTCGCCATCAGGTCGGCGCAACGGCGGTCTTGTTTCTCGGTGATGACGTCACCGACGAAGACGCCTTCGCCACGCTGCACGGCCCCGATGTCGGGGTGAAGGTTGGCCCCGGTGAATCGATGGCGCCGCATCGGGTGGAGGGGCCTATCGATGTCGCCCGTGTCTTAGCACGCTTGTGCGAAGCGCGGGCCGAGTGGGTCACTCACGCCGCGGCAGTGCCGATCGACCAGCATCGCATGTTAAGCGATCAACGCACGGTGGCGTTGGTCACGCCCGATGCCCGCATTAGTTGGTTCTGCGCTCCCCGCATTGATTCATCTGCCGTCTTTGCCGAATTGGTCGGTGGGCCAACGGCAGGGCGCTTTGCGATTGCGGCGGCAGATGGTTCGGAGCCGCTCGCACAAGCCTATGACGATGCATCATTGGTCTTAACCACGCGTTGGCACGATTTCAGCGTGACCGACTTCCTCGATTGTTCCGGTGGCCGCACCGGTCAGCGGGCGGGGCGCACCGATCTGGTGCGCATCATCGAAGGCACGGGCAAGGCGCGCATCGAGTTTGCACCACGACTCGATTTTGGCCGCATTCATACGCTGTTGGAAAAAAAAGAAGATGGTCTGCTGGTTGAAGATACGCTCGACCCGATTGCGCTGCGCAGTGCAGGCGTGGATTGGGAGATCACCACCGAAGGCCAACATCACGTGGCGAACGCAGAGGTCGACCTTAGCAAGGGGCCCATCGCGCTCGAATTGCGTTACGGCACCGGTTCGTTGCGGGAGTTATCGAAAACAGCCAGCGATCGTCAGCGCTTAACGAAGTCGTACTGGACCTCATGGGCCGATCAACTCACCTTGCCGAGCGTCGAACCGGAATTTGTGAAACGTGGTGCGACGATTTTGAAAGCGCTATGCTTTGGTCCCAAAGGCGGGATCGCGGCGGCGGGCACCACCAGCTTGCCGGAACACATTGGCGGCGTGCGCAATTGGGATTACCGCTTTTGCTGGCTGCGCGATGCGGCGATGACGGCGACGACGTTGGTGCGCTTGGGTAGCACGGCCGAAGCGATGGAGTATCTGGATTGGCTGTTGAACGTAGTGGACCAATGCGAAAGTCCCGAGCGCTTGTCACCGCTCTATAGCGTGGCCGGCGGTCCGGTGCAATCGGAAGCGGAACTGGGCGACTTGTCCGGTTATCGCGGCAGCCGACCGGTGCGCGTTGGCAACAGTGCCGCACGACAGGTGCAACTCGATGTGTTCGGTCCCAATGTCGAATTGATCGCGCTACTATCCGAACGCGATGCGCCGCTGTCTACCGATCACTGGCGTTTGGTCGAAGCGATGGTGGCGGCGGTCAAGCGGCGCTGGATGGAGCCCGATCACGGTATCTGGGAAATCCGCAAACCGCGCCGACACCACGTGCATTCCAAGGTGATGTGCTGGCTCACGGTCGACCGGGCTCAGCAGGTGGCGCTGCGATTTCTGGACCGCGAGCGTCCGGACTGGGCGGATTTGCGCGACGAAATCGCGGCTGACGTGCTCGAAAAAGGGTACAAAAAACATCTGAATTGTTTCACAGCGGCCTACGACGGCGACGACCTCGATGCGTCGGCGCTTTTTGTGGGGCTGACGGGCCTTTTACCAGCTGACGATTCCAGATTTTTGGGTACCATTGCGGCCACTGCGGAGTCGTTGTGCGAAGGACCGGTCGTGTATCGGTATCGCGCCGACGATGGACTGCCGGGTGTAGAGGGCGGTTTCTACATCTGTGCGTCGTGGTTAATCGATTCCTACTTGTTAGCGGGGATGCGGCAGGAGGCCGAAACGTTGTTCCGCACGATGATGCAACAGGCATCGCAGGCGGGCCTGCTTTCCGAACAGTTCGACCCGGCTGCCGGTGTCGCGCTGGGTAACATCCCGCAGGCTTACTCGTATTTGGGATTGATCGATAACGCGTTGCGACTGTCGCACGCGTAAGTTAACCGCCGATGGAAAATTGATTTGATTGCACTGTCACGTTGGCTCCGAGCAACGCGGCAACCTGTGCAAACGTAAAGTCTCGGAAGAGTTTGTGAGTGATTGACTAATGAAGTCCTTGTGGATTGGATTCCTGCGCTGGTTTGATAACGGACAAGTGGGTGCCGAACTCGATGAAGGCACGAATCCGGATGCCATCGATTGGGTACGCGTGATTCCCTTCTTAGGTATGCACCTGATGGTGTTGGGCGTGTTTTGGGTCGGTTGGAGTTGGCCCGCCGTCACGCTGTGCTTGGCCTTGTATTTCATCCGCATGTTTGCGGTCACCGGTTTTTATCATCGTTACTTCTCGCACCGCACGTTTCAGACGACGCGGTTTTGGCAATTCATCATGGCCGTGTGGGGCAGTAGCGCCACGCAGAAGGGCCCGCTCTGGTGGGCGGCGCATCACCGTCATCACCATCGCCATTCGGATGATGAAGAAGATCCGCACTCGCCGCATTCGCATAGCTTGTTCCATAGCCACGTGGGCTGGATCACCATCCGCCGCTACTTTCCCACCAACCTGAAAGCCGTGCCGGATTTGGCGAAGTATCCGGAGCTGCGATTCCTGGATCGCTTCTACGTGTTGGTGCCGGTCTTGCTCGGCGCGGCGTGCTTCTTCTTCGGTAAGGCTTGGGCGTATTGGTTCCCCGAGTCGGGCGTGACGGCGATGCAGATGTTGGTCTGGGGCTTCTTCGTTTCGACCGTGTTGCTGTTTCATTGCACCTGTTTGATTAACTCTGCCGCCCACCTGATGGGCAAAAAGCGCTACGAAACGGGTGATCAAAGCCGCAACAGCCTTATTCTCGCATTGATCACGCTCGGCGAAGGTTGGCATAACAACCATCACTATTACCCGGGTGCCGTGCGCCAGGGTTTCTATTGGTGGGAGATCGATATCACGTATTACGGTCTCAGGATGTTGCAAGGCTTGGGCTTGATCTGGAAGCTCAACGCCGTGCCGCAGAACGTGGTCGAACTCGGCCGCACGCGCAAAGCCGCCGGCAAGCCGGTTGCCGAACGTGCGGTCGAAATGGTCGAAGACGCGCTGCCCAACGTCGCCGAATTGGAAGCCGCCGCCAAGGCCGTTACGCGTAAGACCGTCACCGGATGAGAATTGGAATTGTCGGCACCGGTATCTCCGGCATGGTCGCGGCGTACTTGTTGCAGCGCGACCATGACCTGACCGTTTTCGAGGCCAACGATTACGTTGGCGGGCATACGGCCACCATCGATGTGCCCGTGCCCGACGGCACGCCGACGAATCGATTGAAACATGCAAACGAAGCCGGTTCCCCGTCCGCGTTGGCGGTGGATACCGGCTTTATTGTTTATAACGAGCGCACCTATCCCAACTTTGTGAAGCTGCTCGATCGACTTGGCGTTGAGACCCAGCCGAGCGAGATGAGCTTCAGCGTGCGCGATGAATCCGATGGTATGGAGTATGCGGGGGGGTCGCTTACCGAATTGTTTGGCGGTCTCAATAACGCGCTGCGACCAAGCCATTATCGTATGCTGCTCGATATCCTGCGCTTTTATCGCGAAGCCAAGTCGCTACTCGATGAATCCAAAGAAGACGACGGTTTGACGTTGGGGAGTATCTCAAGCAGGGCGGTTATTCGCGACCGTTCATCGATAAACACATCGTCCCGATGGTCAGCGCGATTTGGTCGGGCGAGCCCGAGCGCATGTTGCAATTCCCTTGTCGCTTTTTTATTCGCTTTTTTCACAACCATGGCATGATGGATTTGAAGGACCGTCCGCAATGGCGCGTGATCAAAGGCGGTTCGCGCGAGTATATGAAGAAGCTGACGGCGGGCTTTGGCGATCGCATTCGCTTGAATTGCCCTGTTACAGCCGTCGCGCGAAACGACGATGGCGTAACCGTCGAAACGGCAAGCGGCGAATCGGCGCGTTTCGATCGGCTGATTATCGCAACGCATTCGGACCAGGCGCTGAAGATGTTACAGGACGCCACAGTGGCGGAACGCGAGGTGTTAGGGGCGATTCCGTATCAGGCCAACGATGTGACCCTGCATACCGATGCGGGGCAGATGCCGCGGCGCAAGCGGCTCTGGTCGGCCTGGAATTACCATCTTGCCAAAAATCCTGAAAACCGGGCGACGGTCTCCTACAACATGAACATCCTGCAGAGTTTGCCGGGGGATACCCAATACCTGGTTTCGCTCAATCGCAATGATGAATTGCCGGAGCGAGCGGTGGTGCGAAAGTTTGTGTACGACCATCCGGTGTACGAACCGCAGAGTATCGCCGCCCAGCGGCGGCAGGATGAGATCAACGGCGCACGGAACACGTACTTCGCCGGGGCCTATTGGGGCTTTGGTTTTCACGAAGACGGCGTTAAAAGTGCCTTGGCCGTTTGCAAGCATTTCGGAGTCGGTCTAGATCCATGAGAAGCGGTATCTTTGAAGGTCGCGTGACGCACGTGCGGCATACGCCGCGTCGGCACGCCTTCGATTACCGGCTTTTTATGATGTCGTTGGATTTAGACGAATTGCCGTCTTTGTTTCAGAAAGTACCCGGTTGGAGCAACGAAGGCTTCGGGTTGGCCGTCTTTCGCCGGCGCGATCATCTCGGTGACGCCAATACCCCTTTAAAAACCGCGGTACACGATCTGGTTGAAGCGCGCACCGGGCATCGACCCGACGGGCCGGTGATGTTGGTAACGCATCTGTCGTACTTCGGCTACCGCATGAACCCGGTGAGCTTCTACTGGTGTTATGAATCCGACGGGGAAACGCCGGCTGCCATCGTGGCCGAAATCAATAACACGCCCTGGGGTGAACAACACTGCTACGTGCTGGATGCCCGCCCCCAGCCGGATGATGCGCCCGCGCTACGCTGGCAGTTCGGCAAGCAGTTCCATATTTCCCCGTTCATGCCGATGCAGGTGCAGTATGATTGGCGTTTTCGCATTCGACCTGAATCCATTCACATCCGCATGGCGAATTACGAGCGGGAACGGCGTAGCTTCGACGCGACGTTGGTGATGCGCCGTCGCGCCATCACGCCGGCACGATTAAACGGGCTATTGGTCCGTTATCCGGCGATGACGGTAAAAGTTGTTGCCGGAATTTACTGGCAGGCGCTAAAACTCTACCTGAAGCGGGTGCCGACCTTCGCGCATCCGGATAAATCGCTGGCGTTACCAGGAGATCCCACGCCATGAGTGCTCATTTAAATCCGGCTGTGCTGGAAAGTATCCAAACGCCCGAATTTGTCGGTGGTAATGTCATTGACGGTGCCGCGCGCAGGCTGATATTTAAAGCGTTGCAACGCCTCGATACCGGTGACCTCACGCTGCGTGAAGGTGCAGACGCCTTTCACTTCGGTGGAACGGGCGGGCCCAATGGTTTCGGCGCGGATTTGGCGGCGGTCGTAAACGTGCATTCGCCGCGTCTCTATCGACGCACGCTTACGGATGGAACCAACGGCGTGGCCGAATCGTTTATGCGCGGCGAGTTTACCTGCGACGATTTGGTTTCGATGTTGCGCATCTTTCTCGCCAGTGCCATCAACAAAAACGTCGTGGGATACGGCAGCCGATTCAAGACGTTGGTGGCACGTTGTGCCAATGTCTCGCGCCGCAACTCTAAGACCGGCAGCAAGCGCAATATCGCCGATCATTACGATCTCAGTAACAACTTCTTCAAGCTCTGGCTCGATGAAACCATGAGCTACTCCGCCGGCATCTTCGAGTCGCCTACGGCGACGATGGCCGATGCCTCGCGAGCCAAAAACGATCGCATGTGCCGCAAGCTGGCACTGACGCCGGACGATCACCTTCTCGAAATTGGCACCGGCTGGGGCGAAATGGCTATTCACGCGGCCAAACACTTCGGTTGCCGCGTGACGACGACAACGATCTCCGAACAGCAGCATCATTATGCCAAGCAGCGCATCGAAGCCGAAGGCTTGAGCGATCGCATTACGTTGCTGAAGCGCGACTACCGCGATCTGACCGGCAAGTACGATAAGATCGTCAGCGTGGAAATGATCGAAGCCGTTGGCCACGAGTATTACGGCACGTTCTTCCGCAAGTGCTGTGACCTGCTCAAGCCCAACGGCGCGCTGATGATGCAGGCGATTGTGATTGCGGACGAAGCTTACGACGAGGCGCGTCGCGCCGTCGATTTCATCAAGCGCTATATCTTCCCCGGCAGTTGCATTCCATCCGTTGCCAAGCTCACGACCAAAGCGGCCGGCAGTTCCGATTTGCGGTTGCGTCATCTCGAAGATATCACACCGCACTATGCCGAAACGCTGCGCCGCTGGCGCATTACGTTTATGGAGAAGGCCGATGAAGTGCGGGCGCTCGGTTTTGATGAGCGCTTCATGAAGATGTGGGAGTTCTATTTGGCGTATTGCGAGGCGGGCTTCCACGAGCGGCATATTAGCGACGTACAGATGCTCTTCGTACGACCGCAACATCGCGGCGACATGATTCTGCCGAGACTGGGTTAGGGTGGTTTCGATGGGTATCCTGCTGCGCGTTATTGCGTACAACTTGGTCTGGGCGGCTTGCGTGCTGGGGGCGGCCAACGGTAACACGTGGATCGGCCCGTTGGCTGCTTTGGTGACGGTTGTGGGTCATATTGCGGCCAGTCGTCAGCGAATCGCCGAAGCCAAGCTTATCGCAACGCTGGCTGTGCTCGGGCTAATTGTCGACAGCGCTCTAATGCATGCGGGAATCCTTCGCTTTACCGAGCAGGCTCTTATCGTACCGCTGTGGTTCGCAGCCCTGTGGCCGGCTTTTGCCACGTTGTTGAACACCGCACTCACGTGGCTGCGCGGTCGTCCGATGCTCTCCGTCCTATTCGGTGCGCTCGGCGGACCGTTTGCGTACTTCTCTGGGGCGAAACTCGGGGCGTTGCAACTTCATGACAACCTGACGCTCGCGTTGATTGTGATCGCGATCGAATGGGCAGTCGTAACGCCGTTGGCCGTCTGGTTAGCGCAACGGTTTGAAGCAAGCGTTAATGGTCAGTCCTCTGAGCAGCAATCAACCGACGTGTCCGAGTCTGCCGCTCCTGTCGCGCTGGAAGGTGGTAACTGATGTTCGATAGCACCTTCTGGTCGATGATGGGCTATTTGTGGGCGGGGCTCGCTGTCGCGATGGCACTGCTATTCGTCGTGCAGATCAAAATTCGCGATGCCGGTTGGGTCGACGTGATGTGGACCGCGGGTCTCGGCGTCTGCGCCGTAGTGATGTATTTCTTCGCTGACGGCAATTCCGACCGGCGTTTGCTCACGGCTTTGCTCGCCGCCGCTTGGTCGCTGCGGCTGACGATTCACTTATTCATTCGCGTTTGGCGCGGCCCGGAAGATGGTCGCTATCAGGCCATGCGCGAGAGCATGGGCGATAAAAAGTTTCGACCGTTCCTGTTCTTTTTCAATCAGGGCCAGGCACTGCTCGTCGTCATCCTGGTGGTGCCGTTTTGGATTGCCATGTCGAATCAGGCCGCGTTTCCAGCTTGGCTTGATTTCGCGGCAGGCGCCCTCTGGTTGATCTCGGTTACCGGCGAAGGCATCGCCGATTATCAACTGTCGCGCTTCAAGTCGAAGCCTGACAGCAAAGGCAAAACCTGTCGCGACGGCTTGTGGCGCTACTCGCGACATCCGAATTATTTCTTTCAATCGCTGTTCTGGTGGACGTTTGTCTTGCTCAGCATCGGAACCGAGTACTGGTATATCTCGTTGCTCAGTCCGGCGCTTATCCTACTGTTCATCCTAAAGTTCACCGGCATCCCTTACACCGAAGCCCAAGCCATCAAGTCGCGCGGTGACGATTACCGCGCTTACCAGCGTGAAACCAGCGCGTTTGTGCCGTGGTTTCCGAAGAAAGCAGCAACCTCATGAACGCCAGCCCACGCATTCTTTCCGCCGTCGTCGCTTTAATCGAACGCCGCCTCGTACCCGATAGCGCCGTGCGTTGGGGCATTCGCCGATTGCTCGACGAGCGCTTGCAGACCTCGTGCAACAAGACCGACGCCGAACGCGCGCAAGCGTTGAACGACTTCGTCGCGCAAATGGATGCCGGCCCGATTGCCGTATCCTGCGACGCTGCTAACGAACAACACTACGAAGTGCCCGCCGGTTTCTTCGAACGCGCGCTCGGGCCGCATTTGAAATACAGCGGCTGCTATTGGGACGACAACACGCGCGACTTGGGTACCGCCGAAGCCAACATGCTGCGGCTCACCTGCGAGCGGGCGCAACTGGTCGACGGTCAGCGTATCCTCGAACTCGGCTGCGGCTGGGGCTCGCTCTCGCTGTGGATGGCCGAGCACTATCCGGCGGCGCGCATCACGGCGGTATCAAATTCCGCTTCGCAGCGGGCATTTATCGAACAACGCGCCCGAGAACGCGGCTTAAGCAACCTAACGGTGATCACCTGCGACATGAATGCGTTCGATACAGGCGAGCGGTTCGACCGCGTCGTATCGGTGGAGATGTTTGAACACATGCGCAACTGGCGCGAGCTATTCGGTCGCGTGGCAAGTTGGCTGGATGACGGCGGCAAATTCTTTATGCACATCTTCACGCACCATAACACGGCTTACTTTTTTGAGACGGGCGGTCCGGCGAATTGGATGGGGCGCTACTTCTTTACCGGCGGCATGATGCCCAGTGCCGATCTACCGTTGCGTTTTCAAGACGAGTTGACGTTAGCACAACAATGGTCGGTCAACGGCGTGCATTACGCAAAGACTGCCGACGCCTGGCTAGAAAACACCACGGCCAAGCAAGGTGAGATTACCGAATTATTCGCCAATGTGTACGGCGCGAACGATGCCGAGCTATGGGTGCAGCGCTGGCGTGTGTTTTTTATGGCCTGCTCGGAACTATGGGCCGCCCGCGGCGGGCAGGAGTGGACCGTGGAGCATTATTTGTTTGAGAAGTAATGGTGCGTTGATTTGAAATTTGAGATTTGAGATTTGAGATTGGTCACTTTCAGTTATTGAAGCTTTCACCTCAGATTCGAGAGATTGGGTACGGGTATTGATTGGTTTCTACCACGGGGACCATTAAGGTCCCGCCAGCGGAAAACCGAATACACACCGCTGGGACTCCTTCAGTCGATAGCACTATCAGAAAATGTTCGGCATCTCATTGACCTCTCTTGCGATACCTGAGGCGATTGAATACGTCTGCCCGCGCTTCACCAAAGACCGTCCCGTTAATGCAAATGAAACGTTCCGGCCCACTTAAGAGATGCAGCCTGACGTCCTTAAAGTGAATTGAGAATTTGCGCTTATCCCACAAAACATTGACAGGATGAATTGCGGAGTATCGACTTTCCGCATTCTCCTCTTGATCGGGGTCTCTATAGCGCAGGGTGAAGTCGATGCTCGCTTGTCGAGGCATATTATCGACGGGTATTTGCTCGGGGTGGAAACGAATGATCAGATCGCGCTCGGGAAGTGTCACATAATCGACAATCATGCCGATCGGTATCCAATGAACATAAGGTGTACTGCGATCGAAGAATCTGCCTTTGATTTCTATCTTTTGCAATCCCGACGGATTGTTATCCCAGTGCACGAGATATGCCGAATCGAACCCGAGTCTGACCGGCATATCATCGAGTTCGACGAGCCCATCGATTGTGAGAATATTTTCGGCAGGCGGCATGACCACGGGAAGAAAACACCCCGTCGACAGCAGTGTGAACATGGAGAGCAATGAACTGATCCACTTCATCTCAATGCCCCTGAAGCTATCGCAGACTATTGATATCAAATAATGCCGACTCAGAATTGAAACGAATTGTCCGGTGTATTCGTTCCATATTCCCGCATTGTTGCCAAAAAAAACGCCCGCCACTTCCGTGACCGGCGCCTCGAGTTATCTAGATCATCTAAATTCGGCTCAAAATTACCAGCGCGATCAAAGTGATTGGCGACGCTTAGCTCCGCCGCCAAATCACCAAATCACGCAATCACCAAATTTACTGATTGCTTCCCATCCGCACTTCCGTCGGGCGCGGTCGTTGAAGGCTGGAATCGCTCATGCGATTGACGGGTTGGGGGTTGGTGGGGCCGTCGGAGGATGACGAGCTGCTCGAACTGCTACTCGATGAGATCGGGCGCGGTCCCGACTGGCTTGCGGATTGTCCGACAACAACATTGCCGACGAAGATGGCGCCGTCGGCGATCTCGAGCCGGCTGGTGCGCAGGTCGCCTTCCACTTTGGCAGTCGACATCATGTGCAGCTTTTCGGAAACGCTGAAGTTGCCCTTGCAGTTGCCTTCGATCTTCACGTTGGTCGCTTCCACATTGGCGGTGACCGTCGCGCCTTCTGCGATGTGCAACGTGCCCTTCGACGAGATCTGACCTTCAAATTTACCTTCGATGCGTACGCTTTTATCAAACGACAGTTCGCCCTTGAAGTTGGCATCGGCACCAATGACCGTCGGCGATTCACCATTCATATCTGACATAGAATTGCCTCCAAGCAATATGAGAATTTCGAGTCCTTGAGCGGGCGGGAATTGGTTACGGCAACAATTGCTTCCAACCCATGCCGAAACGACGCGAGTATATCCGCAAACAGTGCAATCTCAACCGATTTACGTAATGTTTGCGGTCTGTGAATTGCAGACATCGCGTCGTTAAATCACAAGACAGGCAATCGACTTGTGAATTGGTGGTACGTTTCTCACAACAGGCCTTACGCTGGGCAGACAGCGCGGGTTCGTTCGGATTGGCAGCGGCGCTCAAGGTTGTGAATTGGTGCGGCGGCGACGGAGATTTTTTGCCTGCGCCTGCGCGAATCCTACGCACCACTTTGCGACCAACTCCGTCGGCGCGGTGGCGGTCGATTGGAGAAACCGCGCACCGGCAAGTCGCACCGTGGCACAACGGCCACGCCGTACGGGCACGAGACCGTCAACGGCGCGCCGGCGGGCGGGTCTTGAATGGTGACATCGGCGATCAGTTCGCCGCCTTCGCGGCGCAACGCGTCGAAGGAAATGCGATACCGATCGGAATAGGTTCGACCCAGCGTGACGATCAACAGCATTTCTTCGTTGAAGTCCACGTCGAAGTCTTCCAACGGTATTTGGGTGAGGTCGCGCTCGTTGCGAATCGTCAGTCGCAGCGGTCGATTCTCATGACAATGCGGTTTGGACCATTGCCGCAGGATGGATAGCGATACACCATCGGGCGGCAGAGTGTCGGGTGCAGGGTCGTCCATCAGCGAACAGCCGGCCAGCGGTAGCATTGCACCGCAGAGGATGATCGCGATACGGAGTAGCGTAGCTGTTTGTTTGAAAGGTATGCAGATCATGACGCGAATTATGAACGAATAGACAGGTTTCGGCAGCCCCAAGGATCGGAAACGGTCGCTGCGGCGTCGGTGCTTGGATTTGCGCGCTAGCCTCGGAACCGAAATTGACCGTAACCCCAGTCGGCGGATAAGATTACGTTATGACTTTTCTCACATTGGCAGTCGCAACCAGCCTATTCCTCGGGCCGCAGATCGGTCTGGGCCTGTTGGAGGATGAGCCCTCGCATCGCAGTCGTCGCGATCGGGCGCTGGAAGCGATTGAGGCGAAAAACTTCGATGCGGCCCGCGATCTGATTCGCAAGGGCATGCGCGAGCGCAGCAGCCGTCGCAAGGATGAGTGGCGGATCATCGAGGTGCGGCTGTTGCTGGCGGACGGTCAACCGAAAACGGCGGGTCTGCACGCGATGCGAATGGTATCGCTGCGGCCCAAGTCGAAGCAATACGCGGCGGCGTTGTTTCTCACGGGCAATGCGTATGAAGATATCGGGCGGCCGTCGGTCTCGCGGACGCTGTATGAAGAAGCCTTGGCGCATGAGACGTGCACCGGCGGCTTGCAGCGCGCCGTGGAAGCGCGTTTGGAACGATTGACCAGAAACGAGTAGGTCGGGTCATCGACCCGACATTTTCGTCACGCGCGCTTTGTGCGTCGCGTGTGCTTGAAGAATGAGAGATATTTTCGCAGCGAGGAACCTGGACTAACGCGAGCTGGTCAAGATTAGTGGCTTGCTGCTCCGCCGTCCTGTCGATGACCCGACCTACAACGAAGTTAACGTCGGGTCGAAGTCCCGTAAAACGAATTAAGCGTCGCGCTATTTCGCATTTGGAAAACCACCACCACACGAAATTGTTGCATCACGCATGAAACCCAACCGCACGATCTATCTTGAAACCATGGGCTGCCAGATGAATGCCCTCGATAGCGAACTGGCGTTGGCGGCGCTGGCGCAGCAGGGCTACGCGCTCACACCGGCGATCGAAAGCGCCGACCTGGTGGTGCTCAACACTTGTTCGGTGCGGCATCATGCCGAGGAAAAGGTCTATTCGCGCTTGGGGCAGTTGCGCACCAATCAAAAACGTATCGACGATCAGATTGTGGCCGTCATCGGCTGCATGGCCGAGCGCGATGGCGATGGCCTGCTCGATAAGATGCCGCATGTCGATATTTTGTGCGGCCCCAGCGAACTTAATCGCTTACCGGGCTTGGTGGCCGATGTCGAAGCTACCCGCGAACGCGCGATCGCGCTCTCCGGCCGCTTGCGCGATTCAACCACGCCGCAGCAAACCAAAATCGCCCACGACGATCTCGAAGCGCTCGATTCCAGCCGCAACTTCGGCCTTTCGGCCCACGCCGCCATGCCCAAAGTCTTCGGTCGGCATCAGGCCTACGTGCGCATCACGCGCGGCTGCAACAAGTTTTGCACGTTCTGCGTGGTGCCCTACACGCGCGGGCCGGAACAGCATCGACCGCCCAAGCAGATCGTGGAAGAAGTGCGCCGCCTTGCCGCCAACGGCATCGTGGAAGTCACGCTACTGGGCCAGACGGTCAATCATTATCACTTTGATCCCGATGGCCCCGAAGATTGCAGCTTTGCGGCGCTCTTGCGCAAAGTACACGACGAAGTGCCCGAGTTGCCGCGCTTGCGTTTTGTGACTAGCTATCCGCGCGACTTCACCGACGAGGCGTTGCAAGTCATGGCCGAGTCGCCGCGGATTTGTAAGTATCTACACATCCCCGCGCAAAGCGGCAGCAACACGGTGCTCAAGCGCATGAACCGCGGCTATACCGTGGAAGAGTATATGGCGCTGATCGACCGCGCCCGCGCGCTGATGCCCAACTTGGCAATTGCCGGCGATATGATCGTGGGCTTTAGCGGCGAGACAGAGGAAGACTTTCAGAAAAGCCTCGATCTGCTGCGTTTCTGTCAATACAAGAACTGCTTCATTTTTAAGTATTCACCGCGTCCCGGAACCCATGCGGATAATCGTATGCCCGACGATATTTCCGAAGTGGAAAAGAAGCGGCGCAATAACGATATGCTCGCGCTACAGGCGGAGATCAGCTTGGCTCAACATCAGCGGCTGCTCGATTCGACGAGCGAGGTGCTGGTGGAAGGGCTCAGCAAGGCGGCGCTCAAGCGGCAGGAGAGCGAGCAGGAGCGCGGCTCGGAATGGCGCGAGACGCCAAACGGCGAAGCCGGTGCCGACGCGAACGGTCAAGCCGAATCGGCCCGTCAGGCGAACGGTCCCGCTGAAGTCAGTTCTTCGGCGAACGCAAGTCGCGCGGGTAGCACCAGTGCGATGCCAAGCACGCAAACAAGATCGGGTGCCATGCCCACCCTTCAAGGTGGGCATGCCGGCGCAGCGCGCGACGCAAACGATTCAAGTAATGGCAAAGAAGATATCGTCCAACTCGTGGGCCGCACCGAGCACGATCGAATCGTGGTGTTCGACGGTAGCCGCGAACTGATCGGCAGCTTTGCCAACGTCCGCATCATCGGCGCGACGCCGCATACGCTGCATGGTGAGATAACGGAAGTGACGCGCGAGCCGGCGAAGGGGGCGGGGGTATCGTTGACGGTGTTGGGGCATTAGGCGTTTAAGTCGAAGCGCGACAGTAGGGTGCATCCCGCGATGCACCAAAAAGGATCACATTGCGATTATCCACTATCCGGCTTCAGCCAACGCCTACCAACTCCCAAATAGCCATGCGTTTAATCCGTATGTATCTTCAATGTAACGGGACCGGCGGGGCGGGCTTAACGGGTACCCGTTCTAGCGGCGATAACGCGCTCAAAAAACGCGTTTCTTCACGTCAAATGAACCTTGCCGCGATATAATTCGGCGAAGGGCGCTGAGCGCTTGCAACCAGTTTGCAGTTCGCACATCAAGCCGCTCGGTTTTCATAAACATTCGTCACGACGGAATCTGATTTACTTATGCCATCCGTTCTCGATCCCGACCGCGAAACGTCTTCCCTCGCGCCGCCCGCTGCTGATGTAAACGTCGATCATTCGCCCGCTGCACCGCGCGGGTTGCGCAATCTGGTAGCCAATTTTGCGCTGCCATTGTTGCTGTTGGCAGTGGCAACCGGCGTGGGCGTGACGCTGATTAATTTGCCGCCGCACGTTCCGCGGGCCGAGCCCGAAACGCTGGCGCCGGTGGTTGGCACGGCCAATTTGGTCGCCCAGAACGAAAACGTTTACGTGAAGGCGTTCGGCACGGTCATTCCGTCGCGCGCGATCGATGTGATTCCAGAAGTCAATGGGCGTGTGATCGAGTTGCACGACAGTCTCGAACCCGGTGGCATTATTCGCGCGGGCGAAACGCTCGTGAAGATCGAACCGATCGACTACGAGATTAACGTCGCCCAATGGGAAGCCGAACTGGAAGTCGCCCGTAACGAAGCCGAACGCTTGCAAGCCAACGTCGAAGCTTCGAAAGGGCGAGGGGCACAGCTCGATGTTGAGATTGCCTACCTGCAATGGAACAGCGATCGCCTCAGTCGCCTGGCCGAACAAGCACAGGCGGCGCAATCCGAAGCGCGCGATGCCCGCACGCAACTCGACAGCCGCAAGGCCGAGCGCGATACGCTGAACTCAGAGATTACCGCGCAAGAAAAAGCCGTCGATACTGCGCGGGCGCGCATTCGCGTGGCGGAGCGGCAGTTGGAATCGGCACGGCTGGCGTTGGAACGCACCGAAATCAAGGCGCCGTTCGACGCCATTGTGATGATGGAAAATGCGGAAGCCGGTCAGCTCGTGAGCTCGCAATCGATGATCGCGCGCTTGGCGGCGACCGACGAATTTTGGGCCGAAGCGGCGATACCGGTGGCGCGGCTAAAAGATGTGCGCTTCAAGCTTGAGAATGAAAACGACCCCAGCGATGTCTTGATTCGTCTGGCAGCGGGCGGGGCCACCAGCATCGAGCGTCACGGCGTGGCGTTGCGACCATTGGGTAATCTCGATCCGTTGGGCCGCATGGCGCGGGTGGTGGTCTCGATTGAAGATCCGCTCGGGCTGAAGATGCGCGAGACCAAGGTGGCGCGGCGCGTGCTGCTGGGCAGCTATGTACGCGTGCAGATCGAGTCGACGCAACTCAACGATGTGTACAGCATTCCGCGCAAGGCGTTGCGGGAGAACGACCGCGTCTGGGTGCGCGATGCGGATGGGGAACTTGCCATTCGACCGGTGCAGATTGTATGGCGTCGGCAAGACGACGTGTTGGTACGCAATGCGTTTCAGCCGGGTGACGAATTGGTGACGACGCACCTGTCGAGCGTGGTGCCGGGTATGCCGTTGCGTATTCGCGAAGTGATGACGCCGGTGTTGGCTGACGAAAATGCGAATAGCGATGATGACAGCGACGGCGGTTCGGTCGCAGTCGACGATGGATCGGCAAACGCTGATGACAGTCAACTCGACGATGGGGTCGTTGCTACTACAACCGAAGCGGTAAGCAGCGCGACCGATGCGGAGATAACGCGATGACGTTGATGCCCGGTAGCAAGCCCGGCGAAGGCATCATCGGTTTTATGGCCCGCAACCACGTGGCCTCCAATCTGTTGATGCTGCTGTTTGTCGTGGGTGGTATCGTCGTCGCCTCCCAGATCAAGCAGGAAGTTTACCCCGCTTACGAACTCGATATTGTTAACTTCAACATGGCGTTGCCCGGCGCGACGCCGGAAGAAGTCGAAGAGGGTATCCTGCTGCCCGCCGAGGAAGCGGTGCGCGGTTTAGAAGCCGTTAAGCGTATCGATTCAACAGCCGTCGAAGGTAGTGCCTCGATCTCGATCGAATTGAATGAAGATTTCGACCCCAATCGCGCGTTGCAAGACGTTAAGAACGCCATCGATCGCATCTCGTCGTTTCCGGAAGAGGCGGAACGTCCACAAGTGGAATTGGCGATCCGACGGCGCTCGACGGTGACGATTGCCATCGCGGCGGATATGGACGAACGCACGCTGCACGATTTCGCCGAGCGGGTGCGCAACGATCTGCTCGCCAACGATGAAATTTCTCAGATCAACATCTACGGCATTCGCAATCCGGAAATCACCATCGAAGTGCCGCAGGCGCAACTGCGGGCGCTGAACTTAACGCTCGACGATATAGCGGCGACGGTACGGGCGGCGGCGCGCGACGTACCGGGTGGCGAGGTTCGCACGCAAGGCGGAGAGGTGCTTTTGCGCAGTGCCGGACGGCGCACCTTCGCCAGCGAATACTTCGATATTCCGGTGATTAGCGGTGCCAACGGCGCGACGCTGAAGCTCGGTGATATCGCAACGATTACCGATGGCTTTGAAGATGTTGATCGCGTCTCGTCGTTTAACGGCAAGGCGGGCGTGACGCTCTGGATCGATACGACGGGCGATCAAAAGCCATTGGATGTGGCGCAAATTGTTTACGACTACGTCGACAAAATGAACGCCGAATTGCCCGACACGGTCGAGATGATCGTGATGTGGGATCGTGCGCGCGAGTATCGCGAACGGCTGGACTTGCTGCTGACCAATGGTGCGTTCGGCATGGGCTTGGTGTTGATCGTTTTGGGGATCTTTTTGGCACCGAAGCTGGCGTTTTGGGTGGGTTCGGCGGTGCCCGTGTGTTTGTTGGGCGGCATTATGCTGTTGCCAGCGATGGGCGCGACGATCAATATGATCTCGCTGTTTGCGTTCATCATTACGCTGGGCATCCTGGTCGATGACGCCGTCATCATTGGCGAAGAGATATTTGAAAACCTGCAGCAAGGCCATTCGCGCATTGATGCCGCCATCATGGGGGCCAAGCGTATGGCGGTGCCGGTGTTGTTTGCCGTCGTCACCAACGTGATCGCCTTTATCCCGCTGATGTTTGTCCCGGGCCGCACGGGGCGTTTCTTTGCCGCGATTCCGTTGGTCGTGATTACGGTATTTATTATTTCTCTATTCGAGAGTTTGTTTATTTTGCCGGCGCACTTGGCGCATGCCCGAGCCGTCGACCCCAAAGGGCGCGGCTTCATGGCGCTGATCGCGCGAACGCAGCGGCGGTTGGCGTCGGGTTTCGAATCCTTCACCAAGCGCGTTTACGAACCGATGTTGGCGTGGACTTTGCGCTATCGCGGCTTAACGGTTTCGATCTTTCTCGGCGGCTTGCTCGTCGTCGGTGCGTGGTACCAAAGCGGTCGGTTGAACTTTACGTTCGATCCGCGCATCGAAGGCGATCGCGTGGATTGCGAAGTGCGCGTGCCGTTCGGTGCGCCGTTTAGCGAAACCATGCGCGTGTCAGCCATTATTGAGGAAGCGGGCCTGCGAACCGCCGAACGATTCGGCAAACGCGATGAGGTGTTGGCCGGTTGGATGAACAGCCGCGGTCGCCAGGGTTCCAACGCGGCGGATGTCAATTTCGTATTGGTTCCGCAGGAGCAGCGCGACTTTACGCCGGCCGATTTTGTGCAGGTCTGGCGCGAGGAAATCGGCGCGTTGCCGGGACTGGAGTCGATGTACTTCGAATGGGAAGTCGGCCCCTCGGGTTCGCGCGGCCTCACGGTCGAGCTGTCGCATCCCGATCGGCGCACGCTGGAAGCGGCGTCGGCGCAATTGGCGTCCACCTTGAAAACCTATGCGGGCGTGACCGACATCGACGACGGCTTTGCCGCCGGTAAGCCGCAGCTCGATTTGCGCATCACCGACGAAGCGAGGTCGCTGGGCCTATCGCACGAAAACATCGGCCGTCAAGTGCGGCATGCCTATTTCGGTGCCGAAGCCTTGCGCATGCAGCGCGCGCGTAATGAAATTAAGGTCATGGTGCGGTTGCCCGAAGAAGAACGCCGCAGCCTGGCCGACTTGGAAAATATGGTTATTCGCACGCCCGCCGGCGGTGAGATGCCGCTGGTCGAGGCGGTCGATCTTACGCGCACGCGGGCGCATACCGAGATAAAGCGCGTCAACGCGCAACGCGTGTTGACGGTCACGGCCAACGTGGTGCCGGAACTCACGAACGTGAACAAGGTGCGCGCCGATTTGGAAGCGAATGTGTTCCCCGATTTGTTGGCGACCTATCCCGGTCTTACGTTTGCATACGGTGGTCGGCAGCAGGAAGAGATCAATGCCATGTCCACGCTGATGTGGGGTTTGGGCGTGTCGCTATTGATTATCTTTGCGCTCTTGGCGGCGATTTATCGTAGCTATGGCGAAGCCCTCATCACGATGATGGTCGTGCCGTTTGCGGTCGGCGCGGCGCTGTTGGGGCATATTGTCATGGGCTACGACCTGTCGGTCGTGAGTGTGCTTGGCATCATCGCAACCTGCGGCGTGGTCGTAAACGGCGGTTTGGTGTTGACGGTTACAATGAACGATCTCATCGATCAGGGCGTGCCGGTTGAAGTGGCGGCATTGGAAGCCAGCAAGCGGCGCTTCCGCCCGATTTTGCTCACGTCTCTCACGACATTCATGGGCTTGGCCCCGATGATCTTTGAGACGTCACCGCAAGCGCGCTACCTAATTCCGATGGCCATTGCGATGGGCTTCGGCATCATGTTCTCGGCGGCCGTCGTCTTGCTCATGATGCCCGCGAGCCATTTGATCGTGCACGGCATTACGGGTGGCGCGAAGCGGGATGAGTATGCGGAGGCGTCGAGCGGCAGCCCGCAGCCGGCGCTTTCGTAATCTTGGGCTATGCGGCGTGGGCCTTCATCGTTTCAATTGATTGAAAGGCCTTTGTAGATTTGATGCGAAAATAGTTTTCAGCTGCGCGCTCGATGAAAAAAGCCCAACCGTGGCCACGGTTGGGCTTTTCTTCTTTCTTTTGAACGGCTCTTTATCTTCTAAAGAGAACTTCCCTATATCTTTTCAAGAGCCTTGTTTGAATCGCTTAGCACGCCTTCCGCGTCGTTCGCTTGCGGCGTCGCATGCCGCAGCTAGCGAAGCCGGCGATCATCGCCATGCCGACCATGTTGGTGCCCATGCCGCAGGGGGCAGGCGGCAACGGAGGCGTTAGATCGTCGTCATCCCGATCGTCGTCACCATCGTCGTTGTCATCATCATTGTCGTTATCGTCATCATCGTCGTTGTTATCGTTATCGCCGTTGTCATCCTGCTGCTGCAGACAGTCGGGCGTGCCATTGGCGTCGTCGTCGATCAAATCGTCCTGGCCGGGGCAGACGTCGCAGCCGTCGATGATCAGGTCGTTATCGCTGTCGGCTTCGCATTCGTCCGGCACACCGTCGGCGTTGCAGTCTTCGCTGAAACCATCGGCAATGTCGTCGGCGTCGAACACATCGTTGCCGTTACAGTCGTCGTGGACCGTCGCGGTGAAGGTAACGCGATACGGGTTTTGCAGGCTGTCGTTGTTGATGCGGGCAGTGGCCGTGAGTTGACCGACTGTCGAAGGCGTCAACTCGATCAGCAGGTCTTCGCTTTGGCCGGGCGGCACCTGCGTGTTACCGGCATCGATGACGGTGAAGTCGGCCGCGTCGTCGCCTTCCATCTGGATGCCGAAGAGGGTGAGGTTCAAGGCACCAATGCTGTCGGCGAACATTTCGATATCCACGGTCTCTCCTACGAGCAAGTCACCAAGATCGAAGCTGCTGTTGTTGGGGACCGTCTGTCCGTTGATTTCCAACTGCATTGCCGATGTTAATGCTTGTTCGAGCACGGTGCCTGATACCTGAAATTCAAAAGGAAGCGGGTCGGTGTCTGCACCAATCGAGAGCAACATCGTTGACGTGGGCGGATTGTGAAACGTCGGCGGCGCAAATGTCACGACAATATTGAATTGGGCACCTGCAGGTAAAACGTGTGGCAGCGTGACGCCACCTAAAGGTGCAACTTCCCAGTCTTGGAAGAACGCACCGTTCAATGTCAGATTCTCGATGGTCATGCTTGTGCTATCACCGTTGAAGATGATGTACTGTCGGCTTTCTAATTCTCCTTGTACGACTTGGCCGAAGTTGACGTTGTCGCCGTCGAGTATTGCCTCAAATGGGTTGACTTGTTGCACAAAGATTGCCGGCTGTGCGACAGCGGCGGCGGCCGTGCAGAGCAGGGCGGCCAATGCGGTCACGAGGGTCTTGGCGGTCGAGCGAGCGTAGCGACTGGTATGCGTGGTGTTGCGCGTCATGGCACATCTCCTTCAAGCTGGGCCCCCGCTTCCAAGTGCTCGCCGGTCGGGCCCGGGGGGATGCCCGACCGGCGTTGGGCGGTTGCATTCGTCCGCCGCCTTTAATCACGCGTGGGATCGCCGGACGGACCGCGGCGGACGCAAAAAAGGTAAAAAACGCCGCTGGGACCGAGAAATCGGCGATTGGCGGCACCATGCGGCGCGTTTTTGCGATAGAATCCGCAGCGCCAACCGAGAGAGATTCATCACTAAGGTCATGCAAGATGTCGCCGCCAGACGGGAATAAACCAGTGAGTAGAAGCGCCGCCGGGAGCGTCGGCAGCCCGGCGGACGCCCGCGGCTTCCTCGATCTGTTGGAGCCGATCAGGGATTCGCTCTATCGCTATGCCCTGCGCAACGCGTGGGGCGATGATCAGGCGGGCGATATTCTGCAGGAAGCGGTGATGACGGCCTGGCGTGAGTTCCACCGATTTGAGGCGGGGACGAACTTTAAAGCTTGGATGTTTCGCATCCTGATCAACTCGATTTATCGGTTGAACAAAAAAGTCGCGCGACAAGGCGGACCGCAACTCGATGGGGTGCACGAAGAACAACATAGCGACGTCGACCGCGCGAGCGACTGGTTTTCGATCTTGCAGTCGCCCGAAAAACTGAACGATTTATTGGATGAGCGATTGGTGCAGGCGTTGGATAAACTCGGAACGGACGAGCGGCAATGTTTGCTGCTGCGGTTGCTGGAAGATTTTTCATATAAGGACATCGCGGCCATGATGGACATTCCGGTCGGAACGGCCATGTCGCATGTGCATCGCGGTCGCATCAAGTTGAGGGATGAATTGGCAGCATTGGCAGTGGAACACGGTTTGTTGAAGGAGTCGGCCTGATGGATTGCAAATCGGCACGCTCCCATCTGAATATGTATCTCGATGCGGCGTTGGATGCACCAACGACCGCGCAACTCGATCAACATTTAAACGATTGCGACGCTTGCGCGGCGCAATTCGATGCCGAGACGCAGATCGAAGCCAAGCTTGCGGCAGCGCTGAGCCAGCCCGAGATGCCCCCCGCCTTGTGGTCGCAATTGCGCGCCAGCGTGAACGAAGATGCATTGCTGGGCAGCGGGGGGGAAACGTTGCCCGCATCGATGCCCATTAGCGATACGGCCCAGCCGGGTTGGAAGTTGCCGGTCAGTTTGGCCGCCGCCGCCGCCGTGGCGATTGCCGTTTGGGGCTATTGGCCGGTGCAGGTGGATCGCGACTACGCCGCGTTTTGGCAGACCGAGGTGCCGACGATGTTGGCCGCGGGGCCCGCGACCGATGCGATGGTCGATGAAGCGGAGATTGTGGCCTACTTAAAAGCGCAATACGGCTTGGCGATGGCCGAGTCGAAGACCGAAACGCAGGGTCACCCGGTAACCGTCGATTTCGCGCAAACGGCAGACTTTGCCGGGCGGCGAGGAATACAAATCCGCGTCAAATGTTGTCGACGACCCGTGATGGTAACGCTGTTGAAAGCGTCGGAGAGTAGCAATTTGCCCGAGGCGGTTAATGCCGTGGTAAACAAGGCACGGCAATCGACGAGTAAGCAGGGCGAATTGAATGTCGGCGTGCAGAGCATCGGCGATTACGAAGCGATCATCATCTCGGAACACAAGCTGGACGGCATGCGTACGTTTTTTAAACGCGCGGATGCGTAAGAACTGGTAATTTGACCTAACCCTTGCGCCCGCGACCCTTGCGCGTCACTTTTTTCTCGGTGCGGCCCGCGCTCTTCTTCGATTTGCTCGCCTTCAACTTCAGCGCTTTGTTCGCATCATTTACCTTGAAGATTCCCGTGGTCTTGCCGCCCGAAGCGCCGGCAGTGACGTACGCATAGCGGATGCTGATTTTCTCGGCGTTGAGACGCGTGCAGACGTCGGCCAAGGCACCGGGCTTATTGGGCAGGACGGTCTTCAGCACCTCGGTCTCGGTCATGGGCAGGTCGAGGCCTTGCAGCACGACGCGGCACTTCTCGACGTTCATCGGAACCAGCCGCACCACGCCGTGCTCGACCGAGTCCATCAGCGTAATGGCCATCAGGTTGACGTGCTTGTCGGCGAGGGCGTTGCAAACCTGCGACAAGACGGCGGGCTTGTTGGTGAGAAAAATCGAAAACTGGGTGGCGGGCTCGAACATCAGGTGAATTCCTTTCAAATGGGCGGCAATCGGCGCTGCCGCCGCCGTGACGTCAATATATCGGACTAGGGGCGAAAGGTAATGCTTAGCCTGAGTCGGCAGGTCGGGCGCGACCTATGAGCTACCCGGTAGCGCAAACACACCAGCCGCCTTCTGCCATGCCAACTGTGATTTTGCCGTGTTCGGCAGGGCCGATCGGCTCGTTTCCGCACCGGCCCCGGCGTTGACGAACGCCCCAACCGTGGTAAATTACGGGGTTTCCGCACCGATGGTGCGTCAATTGGTTTTTGCTGAAGGATTTGCAAGATGGCCGCTGTGACGGACAAATGCTATCAGGCCAAGCCCCACGAAATTGAGCGCGATTGGTATCACGTGGATGCCGAGGGCCAAGTGTTGGGGCGGCTCGCGACCAAGCTCGCGACGGTGCTGATGGGCAAACATAAGCCGACGTACACGCCGCACGTGGATACGGGCGATTTCATCGTGGTGACCAACGCTGAAAAGATTCGCGTAACGGGTAATAAGGCCAACACGAAGCAATACATGCGATATTCGTATCACCCGGGTGGTCTGCGGATTACGCCGTACCAAGAGATGATGGAAAAGAATCCCGATCGCATCATCACGGCCGCCGTGCGACGTATGTTGCCCAAGAACGCCATGGGCCGCCGGTTGTTGACCAAGCTCAAGGTGTATGCCGGTAGCGAACATCCGCATCAGGCACAAAATTGTCAGCCCTTTCCGATGGAAAAAGTTTAGGCCACGCGGCTAAAGACGCTTTGGAGATATTCATTCGTGTCCGAACAACCCAACGCAACTGAATCTGCCGCATCGACGCCCGCGATTACGCTGGGCCATTCTCCGGCCGCACCAGCCGAACCAACTGCACCGCAACCGGAACGCCGCCGGCCCGGCAAGGAGGGCGGCGGTTACTTCTGGGGCACCGGTCGTCGCAAGACGTCGATCGCCCGCGTGCGCATCAAGGCCGGCGACGGTAAGTTTTTCATCAACGGCAAGAAGGAAATCAAGGATTTCTTCTTCTCCGAACAGCATCGTCGCGATGTCGTCGCGCCGCTGGCCGTTACCAAAACGCACGGCAAGTTTGACGTTTATGTAAACGTCAACGGCGGCGGTCAAACGGGGCAGGCGGGTGCCGTTTTGCTCGGTCTGTCGCGTGCCTTGGCCACAGCCAATTCCGAATACGAGCCGGCGCTGCGCGAGCACGAGTTCCTCTCGCGCGATGCCCGTAAGGTCGAACGCAAGAAGCCCGGTCAGCCGGGTGCCCGCAAGCGCTTCCAGTTCTCCAAGCGCTAACGTTTTGTGCGACCTATTCGATTGTTCCAAGCCTCGAATGTTGGTTCGAGGCTTTTTTGTGCGCCGACAGGCAGATGATTTGTAGGTTGTGACCATTGAAAGCGTCTTTAAGAGCAACGCGTTTTCATATGGTTTTGTGCGGACCCGGTTTATGATGCGGGTCAGGTTAATTGAATAGATGGCGGTTGCGGACTTTGTGACAATTGTTTCAGACTATTACGAGCCAAAGTATTTTTATGCTGCCATCGCACCGAGATTTGCGTGCTGCCTCTGCTAATCGAAGGCGAATCTGCGTAGGGATGTTGTCGATCGTGTCGCTGCTGAATCTTTGTTGCTACCGTCCGTTCTTTAGTCCCGATCGCGAATTGCGTCCCACCCCGGACGTCACCAATATCGAATTCGATGATGTGTTCTTTAGGACGGCCAACGGTCAGAAGTTGCACGGTTATTTCATTCCCGCCGTGGGAGATGTTCGTGGTGCCGTGTTACACCTGCACGGCAACGCGGCCAACGTTTCCGGTCAGTGGCCATTTTCCGCGTGGCTGGCGTTGAAGGGCTATCACATTTTGACCTTTGATTATCGTGGTTTTGGTCGCAGCGGGGGGCGGGTATCCCGTGCCGGCGCGATCGAAGATGCGGAAGCGGCGATGGCGTATTTGCGAGATAGACCGGAGGTGAACGGCGCGCCGGTGGTGGTGTTCGGTCAGTCCATCGGCGGAGCTATTGCTACGGTGTTGGTCGAACGACACGAGGATGCGGTGTGCGGCCTGATAATGGATGCCGCGTTTTCGAGTTACCGGCGCGTGGCGGCGCATCACGTTCGGCGCAGCGTGCTGTTGACGATTTTGGGATGGTGGTATCCGGCGCTGTTGGATGATGCGTTTGAACCGGTAGTGGCCATGAGGAATATCGAAAACACACCAAAGCTTATCATCCACGGCGACGCCGATGAGGTGGTGCCGGTCGAGATGGCCCACGAGTTATATACCGCCGCCCAAGAACCAAAGGAACTTTGGATTATTCCGGGTGAAGCACACTGCTCGATTTGGAACGAAGACGGAGCGACGGCGCGGGCGCGGGTGCTGGCGTTTGTCGAGAGTTGTTATTCAAATCAAACGCGACGTGATGTGGACGAAGTTGCATTCGACTCGATTCGTTAACGGCGTCTGAGAATCAATCGAAGATTAATAGTAGCGCTAACGCAATTAAAACTACCGCCGTTACGCGATTCATCGCTGCCTGCGACTTGGCCGAGCGCAACCAGCCACCGATGGTGCCCGCAGTGAGGGCGATGCCGCCGAATACCAGAATCGTTGCAATCGCAAAGACGACGCCCAACGAGACGAACTGAAAAAACAAACCACCCTGTTCGGGTGCCACAAACTGCGGCATGAACGCAAGGAAGAACAGGCTCACCTTGGGGTTGCTCAGGTTCATGATGATGCCGCGGCGATACAGCAGGCTGTTGGACAGTCGCGGGGCGGCTTCATCGGTCTCTAACTTGGCGGCATGATTGGCGGCGCGCCACGCTTGGCTCGCGAGATAGATCAGATAGACGGCCCCAATGAGTTTCAGAACGGTAAAGGCCACAGGGTATGCTTTGAGCAGTGCGGCCAAACCCAACGCCACCGCCAGCGTGTGGCCGATCAATCCCGTGCAGAGCCCGAAGACGACGCTCAAACCCGCCGCGCGACCGTGTAGGGCGGCTTGGGTAAGCACAAAAATGTTGTCCGGCCCAGGCGTGAGCGCGAGCAAGATCACGGCTCCGAAGAATGCGATGAGATTTTCCAGCGGCGGCATATGGGCATGGTAGGGTGCAACGCGTGGGGTACCAATGGCGTCTATTCTGAAAAGATCATTCGATTCGCGTAGTTGCAACCCCGCACTGAATTGCGTTTACCGATTCCTGACAGGCGCGGCTTTCATTTGCGCTGCGCCACCGGTTTGCAACCGGTGTGTTTGCGAAGGCGACGGTATGTTACTGGAATCACTTGTGTATCAAGGATTGCGACGAATTTTGTTGTTCCCACGACGATCTACGTAGACCGATTCCTTACGGGCGCGGCTCTGTTTTGCGCTAGGGCTCTGATTATTCAAACGGAGCCTATCTCTCGTCGCGCCTTTCACTTGGTTGAATGACCGTCACATCGTGCTTCTTTTTCTTCTGTTTTCGCGGTGGTCGATAATCGCCGCGGCGAATCTTTTCAATTACGTCGGGCAGAAGTTCGCGTTCCAGCTCTTGCACGCGCGCGGCCAGCGTTTCGGGCGTATCATCGGGCATTACTTCGCATTTCCGCTGAGCGATAATCTCACCGGCGTCGTATTCGTTGTTGACCCAGTGAACCGTCGCGCCCGATTCGGTTTCGCCCGCCGTTAAAATGGCCTCGTGCACATGATGGCCGTAGAAGCCTTTGCCGCCGTACTTGGGCAGTAGCGAAGGGTGTAGGTTTATCACTTTGCCTTGCCAGCGTTCGGGCAGAATCCAATGCACCAGCCAGCCCGCTTGCACGACCAAGTCCACGGCATACACATCGAGCGTGAGCGTGAGATGATCGCTGAACGACTCCGTCGAGTCGTAGTCCATGCGCCGCACGATATCGACGGGCAAATCGGCCGCCTCGGCGCGGCGCACGCCTTCCACGTTCGAGCGCGATGAGATCACAATCGGAATCTCGATATTCTTAAGACGACCATCAGCCATGCGGTCGATTAGATTCTGAAGGGTGGTGCCCGAGCCGGAGATGAGCACGGCAAGACGCAGGCGACGGTTGGACTTTTGCTTGCGGCTCATGGGCGGGCGGGTTTTGCGGCACGGTGAAGAAACGCCTCGATCTGCCCCCAATAATCGTCTTCGTTGTCGGTACCGGGCAAATCGTTATGGCCGCAATCATATTCGATGAGCGTGACTTCGCGAGTTCGCGTCGCCAAATCGCGCAGCGTACGGGCGTGATCGACGGTGATGAGCCCGTCGCGCTTGCCGTGAATAATCAACAGCGGTGCGGCGAGCTTCTCGATGACATCTTCGGTGCGGAATGGATGGCGCGATAACCATTGAGGTGCGAAGTATTGATTGGCGAAGGATGCCAGGCTGGTGAACGTCGATTCGAGAATCAGCCCGGCGGGTTCATGTACGCCCACCATCTGCGCCGCCACGCCGCCACCAAGGGATTGACCGTGATAGAAGATGCGCGTGGCGTCGACTTCGGGCGCATCGAGTAGTTTCTCAACGAAAAATCGTGCGTCGGCGACGATACTCTTTTGGCCGGGCTTGCCTTCGGATTGACCGTAGCCGGGGTATTCGGGCAGTAGCACCGAATAGCCGAGCCGGTGATAGCCTCGCACGATGGGCGGTTGATGATCGATGATCTCGGCGTTGCCGTGGAAGTAAACCACAGTTGGCGCGGGGTTTTCCGAAGAAGCACTGTCTATGGGACAGAACCACGCGACGCCCTTGCTGCCGTCGGTGCGTGAGTATTCCCATTTCTGCGTTGTTTTGATTGTGGGAAATTTCAATGGCTCGGGTAACGCGCTCAGCGGGAAGATCATGCTGTCTTGCATGACGTATAGCGCGCCGAGATAGGTGATGTATATCGCGACGGCATAAATCGCGATCCGTTTGAGCAACGACGGCTTGCGTTTTGGGTACGAGAAGTCGCCTGAAGGTGTGTTAACTGTTGTTGTGCCCGAGTCCATCTTGTATGCCCTGTGTGGCGTCGGCTATTTGCGCTTGCGGATATCCTTAACGATGTCGTGCTTATCGAGGAACGCGCGAATCGCTTCCCAGTATTTTGATTCGTCGGGCCCGGGGAAGTCATTGTGCTTGCAATTGAGTTCGTGGTATTCGCCATTCGGCGCAATGTCGCGTAGATTGCGACCGTAGCTGACGGGAACGATGTCGTCGTCGGCACCGTGGAAAATGAGAATCGGATAGTCAGCTTGTTTGACGACACTCGCCACATCAAGCGGGTGCCGCACCAAGAAGCCCGGTACCAACACTTTGCGCGGTGCCAAGTCCGTCATGCTTGTAAACGTTGAGCCCAATATCATCGCGCGCGGCGGTCGTTGCTTGGCAACGCCGGCAGCGATACCCCCTCCCATAGACCGACCGTGAATCACGATGCGGCTGGCATCGACGTCGGGTCGCTTCAACACTTTGTCTAAGAAATACACGGCGTCTTCCACGAGCGCCGCTTCGCTTGCCCTGCCGTCGGAGCGGCCGTAGTCGCGATATTCGCATAGCAAAACCGAGCAGCCGTTGGCGCGATGACCTTCGATGCGGTCGTCTTGCGTGTCGATGATTTCGGCGTTGCCGTGGAAGTACATGACGAGCGGCGCGGGTTTGTCGGCGCTGGCCCAAGCCACGGGTATGAACCAAGCGACGACCTGACCGTCATCGATATCGCGGGTGAGCACGGTGGTGGTGCGGTCGTACTTTTCGATGCCGGCGGGTTCGGGCGTGATGTAGCTGGGGAAGATGAGATAGTCCTGCGCGAAGAACACAATAACGCAGTAAACAACATAGAAGGCTGCAATGCGGAAAATGACACGGGACAAACGACTGCGTTTCTTCTTGGCGGGGGTGGCGTCTTGGTTCTGCAATTGTTGTGCGTGTTCGTCGGTCATAGGTGCACTTTACCGAAGATTGGTTGCCCTTGGTAAAAGAAACGGACGCCCACTCGCGATCTTTCGGCGAGCGGGCGTCCGGTTGGGTTTTCGACTGATCTGAGCCGCGCCCGTGAGGAAGCGGTTACCGTCAGGTGCTTGGGGGATGGTTGATATGCGATCAGTCGTAAAGTGTGTCCCTCGACGCACCAACACGAGATTCGCGAGCCACCAACTGGTGCATCAAGGGATGCACTCTACAGGAAACACCCCACGAATTGATACGTCACACGAGATGTTAAGAGGCTCGCGCCTTCTCACGCGGACCGCTTCCTAACGGGCGCGGCTCTGATTCAACCACCGGTTACAAACCCCTGCCACAGCGCTCACTGATGCGCGACGAGATAGGCGTTCCAACCGGGGCAGTTTTCGGCCTTTTTGGTCTTCTTGTAGATGCCGTTGCCGTCGCCGTCTTTGTCCGTGCCTTCCCAATAGACGTCGAGATCTTTAAAGCCGGCATCCATCAGGCAGTCGCGCACGCTCGCCAGCGTCCACAGGCGCCAGCGATATTGGAACGCGTTCTTCATCTTGGTGCCGTCGGGGAAGGTGAAGTGAATCCGGCAAATGGCGGTATCGTCGATCGGATTGTAATCGGCCTGATCCCAGATGTAGGAGAAACCATCGTATTCGGTTTCTTCTTCCATGTTTTCCTGGGCTTCCCAGCCGCCGTAGGCATCGAGAATAAACAGGCCATCGGACTTGAGGCTCTTTTTGACGGCCTTGAAGTAGTTCACCAGATCGTTGCGATCCATGAACAGGAAGTAGCTGAAGTTAAACGCGCCGACGATATCGACCTTGGGGTTGGTAATGTTGAGTACGTTGTCGTGGATCAGTTCGATGCGCTTCTTTTGATCGTCGTCGAGCGGGCCGACGTTGTTTTCGATGCCCCAGTCGAGCGTGGGCTTATCAAGATCGACACCGACGGCGGTGTTGTCCTTGCGCGTCTTCACCCATTCGGCCGCCAAGAGCGCGGTGCCGCAGAAATCTTCGCGGAACGAGGTGGGCTTCCGGTCGTACTTCTTCTTGTACACGCGCGTGCAGAATTCCACTTCCGATTCGGGCGATTGCACAGAGAGCTGATACAGCACGTGCCGGTCCGCCGTCTTGGCGGTGTACACGGGCTTTTTCTTCTTCTGCTTCTTGTCTTTTTTCTTGGGCTTCTTTTCCTGCTTCGTCATCACTGCGGGCATGCGATAGAACTCCGTTTCAAAGGGAAGGATTTCAAGGCAATTTAGCAGAATTATGCCGGCGAGCCAATATTTGCCGCTTACGCGCCGCGCACAAAAATCTGCACGCCATGGCCATCGATATCCGCGCTGATCTGCTCGCCATCAGGCAGCGGCTCGCGTTTCAGATCGCGGGCCAGCGTTTCGCCGCCGATGTAATCGCCGAACGAATCCATCACGCGGCCCATTTCGGCGCTGGCTGAAACGAGGGCGAGGTCGATCTGCTGCTCGTATTTCAAGTCCAGCTTCTTGCGGACTTGTTGAATCTGATTCACCAAATCACGAGCCCAGCCCTCGTCGCGCAACTCATCGGTGATGTGCGTGTCGAGCACGATGATGCCGTAGCCGGGGATGCGCTCGGCGGCGTAGCCTTCGCGCGCGTGAAGCTCGACCTTGAGTTCGTCGCCCGTGAGTTCAACATCGTGGCCTTCGACGTTCATGTGATACACGCCGTCCTTTTCAAGCTGCTTGATGATTTCGTCGGGGTTTGGATGCGACGCCAGCGATTTCTTAATTTTCGGCGCCAGCTTGCCGTACTTGGGACCGAGCAACTTGAAGTCGGGCTTTACTTCGTAATGTACGTACTGATCGATCTTGTCGTTATCGACGTACTGGATCGACTTCACATTGAGTTCGTCGGTGATGGTATCGGCGTAGCGCTCGATCACCTCGGCCTCGCGGTGGAACAACTCGATCGTCGCCAACGGCTGACGCACGCGCATTTTGGCGGCGCTGCGGGCGGCGCGACCGCAGGATACGGCTTGCCGCACGATCTCCACTTCGTTGTTAACGGTTTCATCGATGCGCGCGACGACATCAGCGCGTGTGGCTGCTGTGACCGGGTAGTTGCATAAATGCACGCTTTCGAGCGCGGCGTCATCGTGGCTGCGGGCGAGATTTTGATACATCGACTCGGCGATAAACGGCGTGAACGGCGCGATCAGTTTGCAGAGCGTGAGCAAACACTCGTGCAACGTGGCATAGGCCGCGCGCTTATCGGCGTCCATCTCACTGCGCCAGAATCGATCGCGGCAGCGGCGTACGTACCAGTTACTGAGCGCATCGACAAAGGCATTGAGCGTGCGGGCGGCGGCGAAGTTATCGTAGGCTTCCATCGCGTCGAAGACTTTGACGCTGCACGATGCCAGTTCGCTCAGTATCCAGCGGTCCAACTGGGCCAAGTCGCTGTCTTCGACTTGCATGTCGGGCGTCCACTTGTCGATGTTCGCGTAGATCACGAAGAAGCTGTAACAGTTGAACAGGCGAATGAGAAACTCGCGCTGCCCCTCGGCGATGGCCGATTCCTGAAAGCGGATGCTCGTCCAAGGTGCTTGCCCGCTGAAGAAGAGCCAGCGCATCGCATCGGCACCTTCTTTGTCGAAGATGTAACCGGGCTCTTTATAGTTTTTTTTCGACTTGGACATCTTGAGACCGTCTTCTCCCATGAGAAGGCCGAGGACGATGCAGGTCTCAAAGGGGTGCGATTGATTGCTGCTGAGCAGTTCCGGCAACATGTCGCGCGCAACGCCGTTCTTACCAAACAACATCACACTGATGGCTGTCAGCGAATAGAACCAACCGCGCGTTTGGTCGAGCGCCTCGGAGATAAAATTCGCCGGGAACTGCTCGCCAAACATCTCCTGCGATTGATGCGGCCAACCCCATTGGGCAAAGGGCATCGCACCTGAGTCGTACCAGCAATCGATCACCTCGGTCACGCGCTGCATGGAAGAGGCTTGAGACTTGGGGCTTGAGGCTTGGGCCGCGCACTTCGGGCAATCAAACGTGACGGCATCGATGTATGGCTTATGCACCTTTAGGTGTTCGCTGATATCCGGGTCGGCCTTCTTGGCGTTCTCCCAGACTTCGAGACCGGCCACGCCAGTCTGGGCGCAAAGGGCCACATACGAATCGATCGCTTCCTGATGACCGCAGGCGTCGCAGTGCCAGATCGGCAGCGGCGTGCCCCAATAGCGTTCGCGCGAGAGCGACCAATCGACGTTGGATTCGAGAAACTTGCCGAAGCGGCCAGTCTTGATGTGATCGGGCAGCCAATTGATGTGCTGGTTGTTACCCAGCATGTCGTCTTTGAACTGCGTCGTGCGGATGAACCAGCTTTCGCGCGGGTATTGAATGAGCGGGTCCTGGTCGGCGCGCCAGCAAAACGGATAATCGTGACGGTATTGTTCTTGATGCAACAGCAGGCCGCGCTCCTTGAGATTACGGCTGATGTCTTTGTCGGCTTCCTTCACCCAACGATCGCGACAGAAGTCGGGTGCCTCGTCGGTGAATTTGCCGTCGGGGCCGACGCAGAAAAGTAGTGGGGCGGCTTCGGGATCTTCATACTTCGAACGGTTGTCGATGAAGAGGTCGTAATCCACCTCACCAAACGCCGGCGCTTCGTGTACGAGGCCGGTTCCCGAATCGAGTGTGACGAAATCGGCTGCCGAGACACGCCAGAAGACGGCTTGCTGGTGGCCGTTTGATAGCTTGGCTTGGTGTTCGCCAACGGTGCCGCTCGCACCCTTCACATATTGACCGATGTCTTTTTCATAATAGCAATCCGGAAACGGCGGTACATAGCGCATCCCGACGAGGTCGCTGCCTTTAACCTTCGCCTCCACTTTCCACGCGTTGGTCTTCTTACATTTCTTCGCAATCGCCGGCACCAGCGCATCGGCAAAGATCAGGCGTTCGCCGGTTTCCGTGTCATGAACAATCGCGTAATCAAAGTCGTTATTGACGGCCGCATACATGTTGCTCGGCAGCGTCCACGGTGTGGTCGTCCAGACAAGCAGGGCGATGCTCGAATCTCCTTCAAGCCCCACGCCCCAAGCCCCAAGCCGCTCCTTCGCCGCCTCATCCAGCACCAACGGAAACTTCACAAACACACTCGGGTCGTCCACTTCGCGGTAACCCTGCCCGACTTCACCGCTGGAAAGCGCCGTACCACCCTGCGCCCACCACCAAACGATCTTGTGCCCCTGATACAACAGCCCCGCGTCGAAGAGTTGTTTGAGCGACCACCAAACGCTTTCGACGTAACTTTGGTGATACGTCACATACGCTTCTTCGAGGTTGACCCAAAAGCCCAACCGTTTGGTCATCGTTTCCCATTGCTGGGTGTAACGAAACACGCTCTCAAGGCACTTACGGTTAAAGGGTTCCACGCCGTAGGCTTCGATTTCTTCCTTGCTGTGAATGCCGAGTTCTTTGCAGACTTCGACTTCAACGGGCAGCCCGTGCGTATCCCAACCACCCTTGCGCAGGCAGTAATGCCCCGTCATGGTTTTATAACGCGGAAAGAGGTCTTTCATCGCGCGGGTTAGACAGTGACCCGGATGCGGCAGGCCGTTGGCCGTGGGCGGTCCTTCGAAGAACACGAACGGCTCGCTATCGCGGCGCTGTTCGAGGGACTTCTGGTAAATGTCGTTCTCTTCCCAGAACTGCAGGATGCGGGCTTCTTCTTCGGGGAAATTCAGGCTGTTGGAAACTTCGTGAAACATCTTGGGTCTTACCGCGTCTGGGAAAAAGGTTCGCGTCTTACAGGCCGCCGGCGACCGACGGCTAATCGCGCGAGTATACTGTATTTCGGGGGCAATACGACTGTCGCGGGTGGGGCGGCGACGCCCCTTTGCAGTCATTGCCACATCGGACGGCCCCCTCCAAGATGGTTGGCAATGGCAGTCGCGTTGGGCGAACGGCGCGGGCCAACGGACGATAGAAATTCGACGACCGGCGCGGCCCCGATCGCGCGGGCAGGTAAGAAGAAGGATGAACCAGAATGATCTTTTCGAAAGCAATGAACGATGCCCTGAATAAGCAGATCGGCAACGAGCTATTCGCCTCTTTCTCATATCGCCAGATGGCGTTCGAGTTGGAAGAGTTGGGGCTGAAGATTTTCAGCACGCGCTTTCACCAACAGGCCGACGAAGAGCACGAGCACGCCATGAAGATGGCGAAATACATCGAGGACTGCGGCGGCCACGTGAAGTTGGGAGGCATCGATGCCCCCAAGACCGGCCACGGCACGTGCAAGGCGATGGCCGAGGCGGCGTTGGAAAGCGAAAAGCGCGTCAGCCGTCAGATATTTGATTTGATGAACCTGGCCGAGTCGGAAAAAGACCACTCGACGCGCAGCTTTCTGAAGTGGTTTGTTGACGAGCAGGTGGAAGAAATCGCGTCGATGTCGGACCTGCTCCAACTCGTTGAAATGGCCGGCGACGGCAACCTGTTTCTTGCTGAGCAACGCCTGAGCGAAATGATGAAGGCAGACCCGCACGGTTAATTATTAAGCGACTTGCTTGTTGCGCGAATGTCGGTCCCCCAGCCCTGGAAGGGCTTGGGCACCCGATTCAATTCGCACGGTGGAGTAATGCGGGGTCTGTTTGTCGCGTCAGAACGGCGCGCCGTTGTTTGGGTGCCCCTGCCCCTCTGGGGCTGGGGGACTACTAACGCGCGTGGCGTGAGAACGCGTGGAAGACTTGAAGTCGATACGCGTCAAGTAACCGCGCTCCATCGCAGTCACGAAAAGCATCACTTCAATTCACAGCTTCATCAAAGTCGTTCATCAACAAAACCATCCAAATCAAACGAACAAATCACACCTTGGCGGCGTACTGTGTGGTGCAGCCGCTTATTCGCGCGCGGATTGTTCGTTGAAAACACGCCGCTGCGCGGTATGCTTTTCCACATCACCGAATCGTTACGAACGGCACGTCAGGTGCGTGCGAGAAAACGTTCGGTGGTCAACCCATCATTCTGCAACGCATGAAGGATCGCGCGTGAATCGATTTCCCCCGTCAAGCAGGAGAGACCCATGAAAGGACGCCCCAGTCTCTTCGAGGTCATGAACAAGGCCCCGGAAGCGAGCGGACCGGTCGATCCGCGCAGCCGCGGTAAGTGGTGGCAGCGCAACAAGGCCGAGCAAGGGCCGGTGCAAGTCATCGCCGAGGCCCTGACGGAGGAGGAAGCCGCCGAGGCGCTCGCGGCAGAGGCCGAAGCCATGGCCGAGGCCGCGCGCGAAGCCCAAACCCGCGAAGAAGAACGCGCCGCCAAGAAGGCCGAGCGCAAAGCCGCCCGCGCCGCGATGCGACAGTCGATCTTGGGCTCGCTGCGCGATCGCATTCCGGATTTGGAGGGCACCGCACCCGTGGTGCACCGCGAAGATGGGCGGATGCTGATTTCGATGTCCAACCGAAGCGGTGCCGTGGCATGCGTCGTGTTGCTGGCGGTCTTGTTGGGCGTCTTTTTCGTGGGTCGCTACACGGCGGGCGGCGGTGACGCAGCCATGGTGCAAGCGGCAGCTAAGGCCAACGGCGGCCATCGTGCGGAACCCGCCGAAACGACAGTGGCGGGGATCGATCGGTATCGCACTCCGGAAAATCGCAGCTATCGCCGCGAGCCACTGCCGGCGACGTCGCGCGATCCGCGGCGCGACGCAGCCCAGCCCGGGGATAGTTCACCGTCCGTACGGGCCAATGCGGGGGCGTCGATCGGAACCGAGGCGGTGAATTCCGCCGCTGCCGACCAGAATCTGAATTTCCTGGAAATCCAATGGTTCGACCCGCGCCGCCACGGCGGATATCCCGACACGATCAAGCATGTCCGGGAAATTCAGCAGTTTCTGGCCGATCGCGGCGTGAAGACCTTCGCCCGACGCTGGGGGGGTGGCGTGGTTTTGCGAAGTCCGGTAGGATTTCCGACTTCCGACGATTTTTCCGCGGAGCGCGAGGCGTTCCGCTCGAAGATCGCCGGTTACGGACGAGAATATCGCGACGCCGGCGGTTTGTACGATTGGCATGATTGCCTCTTCGTCGGCAGCGAGCGTGCCGAAGCGGGTCAGCCGCTGTAAGTCGGTACGAACAAGCTACTTACGATTTCGCCAGGAGCCCCGTGCGATGTCACTGGATGTATCCCTCAAAGCCAAGAACTCACTGCAGCGCCACCGTAACGTGCTAACGCGCGCCGAACGCGTGGCCAAACTCATCGAGCAGGAAAAGTTCGACACGGAAAAAGACAGCGTCGTCGGCCTGCCCAAGGTCGGACACCGCAAGCCGCCGGTCGGTGGTAAGACCAAGAAGAAGGGTCCGAAGGACGAAGAAGCCGCGGACGACAAGAAGAAAAAGAAGTAACGATCCGCGTTATTTCGCGATTTGTCTATTTGAGTTTTCAAGACACCGTACGCCGAACCGGCTGTGCGGTGTTTTTTTGTTTTACCGTTGGCGCGATGTAGTTTTATGCGATTGCTGTCAGCACGGGCTCCGCGTTACGACAAGATCGGCAGCGCGAGAAGCGAATCATTCGATTCGAGTTGCTCGCACGCAGCATCCGATGCATCGCCCGTCGTTTCATCGATATACGAGAATGATCGTTCGTCGGCGATTTCTTGTTGTACGAACGCGCACATGCGCTGCGTTGTGCAGGCGCGAAAGACCTTACCGGCGAGCAGTTCCCGTTTGACGCTCAGGTAGCGCTCGTTTTCGAGCAAGGGGCCGTCGTCGATGCGGCCCATATCGACCGGGCTGCGCACCATGCAGCACGGATGCAGCGCGCCGTCGCCACCGACCCATACGCCGTCGATCCAACCGCAACATGCGAGTTTATTTTTGGTAGCCTGCTCGCTACCGACGTTGTCGTCGGCGCCGTCTTCGCCGCCAATTGCTCCATACGCCCGGGTGTCCCTGCCCCTCTGGGGATGGCGGACTGGCTCACCGCCGGATTCGCCCATCTCATGACGCCGGGTGCCCCTGCCCCTCTGGGGCTGGGGGACTGCTCCAACGCCGGTTTCACCAATCTCCTGACGCAGCGATTGCACCACGCCATGAAGATGCGCCGCAATCCCACCGCCATTTTGATTTGCGTCGGACGCAGGATTCAGCGAATTCCCAGAAGCGACATCCGACCAACCACTTTCGCCGTGAGACTCAACGTTAATTGAGGCTTGCCGTTTCGCATCGTTCAACACCCGCTGCAACCGTTCGTGAAACGAAATCCGCAACCCTAACGCGCGCGCCGTTCTTTCGGCACGCATAAGATACCCCGCGCAGCCATCCGCCGCCGTAGCCGGTTCGTTGCCGTTGCCCGCGTCGCGCCAGCCGCTGAGGTCATCGACAATGATCTGGTTCGCACCGAGGCCGTGCACCATGCGCACAAACTCGGGCAATTCGTTCACGTTATCGCGCATGGCAACAAAGGATGTCGAGATAAGCGGTTGCTGCGCGCTGGCCTCGTCGCGCATCTCGGCGAGCATGCCGAGGTTGCGAATCACCTTCTCGAAATCGCCCCCGCGAATGCGCGCATAGGTTTCGGCCGTGGCCGCATCGATCGAGAAGTTGATCATGCTGACGGCACCGCCGGTCGCGATGGTGCGCGCCGTTTTGGCCGAAAGCGGTAGCCCGTTGGTGTAGAGATCGATGCGCACGCCATGTTTCGCCGCAACGGCAAGCACGTCTGCAAATTGCGGATGCAAAAGGGGGTCGCTATCGCCCGAACTGAGCGTGATGCCGGTAATCGTCGGGGCGGCGGCGAGCATCGCGGCGATCTCGTCGACGTCGATGTACGAGAGTTTGTTGGGATGGCGCGCCGCGTTGACGCCGATGCACATGCGACACTTGAGGTTGCACTTGCCGCTGACAAATTCGAGATTGAGAAACTTCGGCTGCACGAGCAGTGGGAGGTAGGCATCGCGCCACGTTAAATCGTTCCAATGTTCGAGTAGGTGCGAGCGTAAGGCATCGAAGTTGGCACCGCGCAGTTGGTTCGCATTCAGCAATGCGGCCAGCAGATTGTGATAGCCGGCCTGCGCCGTGGCGTCGAGGCGCAGGGCTTGCTGAAACCGCGCGACGGCTTGTTGCACGTTGCCCTCGGCCAAGGCCAATACGCCAAGGTCGGACATGGCATTAGCGGCGGTTTGGTCGGCGAGCGAGAAGGCGGCGACAGGATCGTCGCTTAGCGCGCGGCGCACGTCGTCTGACGCTATGTGCGGTCGATCGAATGAAAGTTGCTGCGTCATGGCATCCTTGCCGTTGAGCGATGATAACGGGCGAAATCGTTACCATTTTTTCGGTCGGATGAGGCGGGCGGGCTAGGTTCGCAGTCGTAATGGAATGGATATTGAGACGTTCGTTCGTGGCGGCAGGATTAGTCGGCGGTAATTGCGGTCCCGCACTCGGGGCAGGTGTGTGACGTGTTTTTATATAGGTCGTAGTTGCATTGCTGGCAGTGACCGGGTGGGAATCTACGTGTAAACCAGAACATTGGAATCATCAAGAGGGTGACAACTAGCACCACACTACCGAGCGGAATCGATAAACGCGTTCGGTCATATCGTATTCTCTGTCCTCTATACCTCAGCCCAAAAATCGGCGATGTCTTCAGGCTCGCGAGCGCAAGCCCAACCTTTCGATTCGACCAGAAATCACCGGAGCCCACGCGCGATAAATCTGGTAGGACGCATTTCCACACCGGTGGTGGGTCAACGAATAATGGAAAGTCCAAATCTGATCGAATCGCCAAGTCCTCAACGCTGATACCGGTTATCGAGTGTGCACACTGATAAAATACATTTGGTCCGCCGCTCGTTGTATCACTACCGAAAGGCTCCGTACTGCTATGGAAATACAGGTGGCCGTCTGCGACCATAAGATTCCAATAGCGATCGAACCTGCCGACTATTCCAACGATACTTACGCTCCAAATACAGAGAATGATCGCGAAGCAACTGAGTCCAATTCGGCGAACAAGTTTGTTCTTCCTTAGTCTCGTCACGGAAAGCTCGCCTAATCTGACATCTTCCTATGTTGCTTCGACGATGTCACTCATTTGGACAATATAGATAGCTCGAATCTTCCTACCCCGCCAGCTCTTCCAACACCGCACACAGCAACTTGTACGACTTCTGCACGCCGTCGATAAACACGCGCTCGTCGGGGCTGTGGGCGCCGCGGATGGTGGGGCCGAAGCTGATCATGTCGATGTTGCCGCCGACGTTCTTGCCAATGATGCCGCATTCGAGACCGGCATGGATGGCGGCCACGTGGGCCGGTTCGCCGAAGAGCGCTTCGTATTTGCTGGCGGTGATCTTGAGCAGCTTGGAGTCGGGGTTGGGTTCCCAGCCGGCGTATTGGTTGCCCGTGGTCAGGTCGGCACCCGTCAGTTGCGCAACGGCAGCGATTTGGGCTTTGGCGACTTCGAGTTGCGACTCGGACGAGCCGCGCGTGAGACAGCCCATCTGGATCTTCAGTTGACCGTTGCCGCGCTCGTTTTTGATGGTCGAGCAGTTGTTGGACGTTTCGACGAGTGCGGGCACCTTCGGATGCAAGCCCAACACGCCGTTGGGCAGGGCGGCCAATGCCGTTAACCACGTGGCCGTGTCGCCTGTCGAAGCAAATGCATCGACGCCACTTTCGTCGGTCACGCTTATCTCGAGATTGGCTTCGTACGATTCGGCGCGCCCCTCAGCTTGTACCGTCGCCGCCGATTTTTTCAGTTTGTCGATATCGCTTTTCTTAATGCCGACGACGGCATGGGCTTCACGCGGGATGGCGTTCCGCATGCTACCGGCTTCGACCTCGCCGATGCGCAAGTCAATCTCGGCACCGCTCAGGCTGCGCATCATTAGCTTGATCGCGTTACCGCGGCCTTCGTGAATGTCGCCGCCCGAGTGCCCGCCGCGCAGGCCAGTGACCGTCAATCGCACGACCGTCTCATCGCTGCCGATGGGGCTGGTGGCGTACGACCAGAACAAGTTGCTATCGCAACCACCGGCGCAACCGATGTAGATATGGTCGTCTTCTTCAGCGTCGAGATTGATGAGTTGGCGGCCCTTAAACGAATCGGGCTTGAGCGCCTTAGCCCCCGTCATGCCCGCTTCTTCGTCGGCGGTGAGCAACAACTCGAGCGGTCCGTGCTTCACGTCTTTGGAAATCGCGGCGGCGAGTGCCATTGCCACGCCCATGCCGTTGTCGGCACCGAGCGTGGTGCCGTCGGCCTTGACGATGGGGCGGCCGGTGTCTTCGTCTTTGCTCTGCAGTGTTTTGATGGCGTCATTATCGAAGTCGTGCTCGGTGCCGCGATTCTTTTCGCAGACCATATCGAGATGGCCTTGTATGACGGTGATGGGTGCGTTTTCGCAACCGGGCGTGGCGGGCACTTCGACAACGATGTTGCCGGCGGCGTCGTGATGGGTTTTGAAACCGTACGATTTGGCGAGCTTGAGCATGTGCGCCTGAATCTTTTCTTCCTTCTTGGAAGGACGCGGTACCTGCGTCATGCCGTGAAAGATGTCCCATACGGTTTTCGGTTCGAGATCGCGAATATCACTCATCGGAATTATCCCTTCTTTTTGTCTTTTTTCGGTTCGGATGGTTTGGTTTCGGCCTCGGGTGTTAGCGTCGACTCGACCTCTGCGGGAGCCGTTTGCATCGCCTTGGTCGCGGCCGTCACCGGGTCTTCATCTTTCGATAGATGCAACACGAAGCGACGGTAATAAGCGATACCGAGACAGGTTAGCGGAATCGCCAGCAGCAAACCAAGGAAGCCTAGCAACTTACCCCAAATGAATATGCCTAACAAAATCGCCACCGGGCTCAGGCCGACGGCCTTACCCATGATTTGCGGCACAAACACGGCATCCTGCAACAATTGGACGATGCCGAACACGACGGCGACGTAAAGCGACGACCATACCAGATCGCAATTGCCCGATAGATAGTCGATTAACACCAACAGAAACGCCGGCGGTATGGCCAGCAGTTGCATGTACGGCACTACATTGAGCAGGCCGACGAACAAGCCGAATGGCACAGCCATCGGCAGGCCCGCGAGCGAAAAGCCGATCGCAAAACAAATGCCCGTGAGCCCCGCGACGATGAACTGGCCGCGAAAATACTTGCGCAAAATGACGTCGAACTCACCGGCAAAGTCCAGAATGCCCTCGCGATAACCGGGAGGCAGAAAGCCTTTCCAATCGCGCTGATACTGCGGAAAATCGAGCAGCAGGAAGATCAGGTACAACAAAATGATGATCAGCAGCGATGCGACAACGAAGACTTGCAGGGCGAAATTGGTGATCGTGAGACCGCCAGCGGCCAGCTGTTTGTAGGCGGCGTTAATGATTTCCCCGGGTTCCCGATTCTCGCCAAGGAATTTCGCCGCCGCGTTCAACACGGTTTCCGTATAAGTGCCCTTAACCGCATTCGTCAGGTTCTCGAGTCGCGTGCCAATGCTTGCATCCGTCGCTGATGTGAAGTCGGATAATGCATCGTATAGCTCGGTAAGCCCGAGGATCGTTTTTTGTTCGTCCTCGCCCGAAGCCGAAACCTCGCCTTCGATTTCCTTCTCGCGCTCGGCCGTCGCGTTTATCCATTCGGAAGCATCCGCCCGCAACGCGCGCCATTGGTCGTCGAAACGATGCGCCTGTTCCAACGTCATGTACACGATTATCAGCACAATGCTGAAACCGATGAGCGTGGCCGTTCCCAATGATAGCCCGACGGCCGGGCCGCGCTTCAGCCCGAGCCGCTCCTGAAAGATCACGACTACGGGATTGATAAAGTAAGCCAGCACCGCCGCCACCACGAACGGTACTAACACGTCGCGCAGGTAACGCAGCACGAAAAAGACGGCCACGACCGCTAGGGTCGTGAGGATCATGCGAACCACGCGGTCGAAGGTGTAGGGCTTTTGTTGATCGGACATATGTGGGGTTATTGCACCACGGAATGAACCAATGGGCAATTGCGTCAGTGCTTTCTTCGCGGCGCGGCGATCGCCGTGCCCCGATCCACGTCAAAAAACGTCGCGACGTCGGTTTTCAAATCGAGCACGACGGCAGAATGAATCTCCGCGCGGTAAAGCGCGCCGGGGTTGATCACGCGCGGGTGCCCGCCGCGCGTATCGGCCATGATGTGGCTATGGCCGTGGAAAAGGTAATCGAGCGATGTGTCGTGAAGCAATTTGCGATACTCGGATTCGTGACCGTGGCATACGCCGATGCGCTTGCCTGCGATTTCGGTGGTAAAGGGGCCGTCGGGCCAGGGCAGATCGAGCGACTTTACGTATTTGCGGGTGGCCGGTCCGACGTCGTCGCAATTGCCGAATACAAAGCGAGCGTTGTAACCGGCCAGTTCGGCAATGACGGCGTCCGAGCATAAATCGCCGCAATGAATGAAAAGCTCGGCCCCGTTGGCGGCCAACAACTCCACCGCCTTGCGCGTGATCTTGGCATCGCCGTGGCTGTCGGAAAGCAGGCCGATTCGCATGATAGGTAACCGTAACGCGCCGGCGGAAGGTCGCAAGTTTTCCGGCCTTCATGACGCAGTGCCGTATCGATACGGGTGGAATGGTTATTCGGAAATATCCGCAGGCGTGTTCCAGTTGGTCACCCAGCGCGCTTCGGCGGCTGTAACGGGTAGGTCGATTACCCGAATCTGCCGCAGAGCGCGCATGAGGCTGAAATTTTTCGCGTCGATGGCTTGCTTCATTACGGGAATACCTGACCGGCGATACAGCGCGCAGCAAGGATGCGACGTTGCCCGGTCATTATGTGTTGCGTCGCTCGTTAAAGGCACGATGGCGTCCCAATCCATCGACTGTTCGCGACCGCAGTCGCGCAGGCGAATGATTAACTCGCTCGACAGAAACGGCATGTCGCATGCGAGCAGCAAAGCAGCGTCATCGGGCTCGCAGTGTTCGAGCAATGATAGCAAAGCACCGAGTGGTCCGATGTTCGCTTCCGCATCTGGCAGCCTGGGAATATTTTTGCACGAGTCGGGTAGGGCGTAGTCGATTTCGGTGCCGAGCAGCGCAATGGAATCAACGACGGGGCGGACCGTCGCGATGGTTCGCTCGATCAACGTTGCGCCGTCGTACTCGATCAGCGCCTTGGGGCGGCCCATACGCTGAGAGCGACCGCCGATGAGAATGCCTGCGTGGACATGCATACGACATCATCAAACGCGCGACGGTAAAACTATGCAAGCGGGGGCTGGGGCGGGGGAGAAGTCAATAAGCCTTCCGCTGCCGCGCTGACGGAATATTCAACTGGCCGCGATATTTCGCCACGGTCCGGCGCGCGACGTTGGTGCCGTCAGCGCTGAGTTGTTTGGCGATGGCCTCGTCGGAGAGCGGGTTGCTCTTGTCTTCTTCGTCGACGATTTGCTGCACCTTGGCCTTGATGCTGTCCCAACTGATTTCCTCGCCGCTGGCGTCGGTGGTGCCGCCGGTGAAGAACATACGCATGGGATGAATGCCGCGCGGGCTTTGAATGTACTTGCCGTCGACGGTGCGGCTGATCGTGGACGGGTCGCATTCGAATTCTTCGGCGACGTCCGACATGCGCAAGACTTTGAGAAATTGCGGGCCGTAATCGAAGAAATCACGTTGCCGATCGACGATTAGCTTGGCCAATTGCAAGACGCGTTCGCGCCGAAATTGAATCGCATCGATGATGGCACCGGCAGATTCCAGGCGCTGGCGGAGAAAATCACGTGCCGTTTTATCCTGCATTTTGTCTTTGAGCATATCGCGATATTGCGACGATATGCGCAAACGCGGGATACTGCCGCGCGCCATCCGGACCGTGTAACCGTCGGTCGCGTCTTCTTCGACGATCACGTCGGGCGAAATACGCGGCGCATCGGCACCGCCCACGGCATGACCGGGATGTTGCCGCAAGCGACCGATCACGCGCAGCGCATCTTTGATCTCGTCGATCTCGCGGCCGGTCTTTTTCGATACCTGCGGGAACATGTTCTTGCCGAGTTCAATCAAGTGATGCTCGACCAGTTCCTCGCAGAGCGGATCGTGTTCTTCGCCGGCGCGCAATTGAATCAGCAGCGTTTCGGTTAGGTCGCGTGCACCGACGCCCAATGGCTCCAAGGTTTGTACTTTATCGAGCGCCTCATCGAGTACGGCCCGATCAATCGGCGGATTGCGTGATAACGCGATCTCATCCATCAACAGTTCGCGTTGCTCGTCGGTGCGTTTGATAATCAAAGGGCGCAGTTCGGCCGCGCTGTTACCGTTGCCATTGGTCGACGGCGGATGAACCTCCGATTCGCGTCGCAGGTAGCCGTCCTCATCAAGCCACTCGATGATGACCTCACCAGCGGCAGAGACTGCGGGCGTCAGTTCGAGCAGGTGCCATTGGCCGATCAGGTGTTCGGTCAGATTTTCGCCGCGGCTGGCCGTGTTGGCCATCGCGTCCATTTTGGCGTCGCGTTCGCCACTTGCGGCGCGACCGCTGCCGTAGGCGAGATCGCCGGAATCGAATTCCAGATCGCGCGCCATTTGGTCGAGCCGCTCGAAGCTGTCGGCGGCGTCCTGATCCTGCTCGGTCGTGGTCGCGTTTTCGGTGGGTTCTTCGTCGCGCTCGGTCGTCGTGCCACCCGCCTCTTCGAGGACCGGGTTGGACATCAGTTCTTCCTGCACGCGGGCTTCGAGGGCCAATAACGGTAGCTGCAAAATCTCCATCGACTGGATTAGCTGCGGCGTGAGCCGTTGCTCCAGCTTCATCTGCTGGCTGGGAACCATCGAGAGATATTGCGCCATCGTGGCTGTTGCCCTCCATCGCGGCAGTCGTTCGCGAGGCCATCGCTGCCGCAACCTTCATCGGCACGCGGCATCGCCGATACCATTATACCTTACGACGGACAATTTATGCGGACGGATGCCGATTTCGGCATGAATTTTGCAGGAAGTTTTCGGAGGTGGGATGCGTATCCCTCTCCCATGCAGGGAAAGTGCCGGGGTGAGGATTGCTACTGGAGACGACGGGTGCCCCATCCATCGCGCTAGCGATGGGTGGGGGAAGCACGTTTGGAACGTTCCATTGGCTCTGGTCGGCGCGGTCAACCCTCGGCCATTGGCCGAGGGCTAAGTGAAACTCGGGTGCCCCCGCCCCTCTGGGGCTGGGGGACCACACCGCAAGTTAATTTCGACTCGCGCGCGAATCCGACCATGTCAGCCGATCCGCCGGGCGCAAAACCGGCACTTCCAGCCGCGTGGGATATTCACTTGAGCGATACACCCGATGCTTGGCCTTCTCGAAGTCGCCCTCGGTAGCCTCGAAGATGTTCGGCACGTAACGCTGCGGGTTGATATCCACCAGCGGGAACCACGTGCTTTGAATCTGAATCATCAAGCGATGGCCGGGCTTGAAGGTGTGCAACACATCCTGCAACGGTAGCTTGACGAGCGTTGTTTCGTTCGGCGTAAACGGTTCGGGCCGCGCATGGCTGTTGCGAAAGCGGCCGCGAATGACTTCGCTGCGTACCATCATCTGATAGCCACCCAACGGTTTGAGCTTGGGCCAGTCGTTGCGATCCTGTTCGGGCGTCGGCGTATCGTCCGGCAGCACGTCGATGAGTTTCACCACCCAATCGGCGGCCGATTCGGATGTGCTCACCCACAAATGTGCCGTCATCGGTCCGGCGATAGTCAACGCATCGGTCAACGTTTCGGTTTGATAGGTCAACACGTCGGGGCGACGGCTGGCGAAGCGTTGATCTTCGTTCATATAAGTGCGCGGCATTCGTAGTGTGATGCGCTCGGTGAAAGGGACCGGGTGTTTCGGGTCGCTGACGAATTCATCGTATGCGTTGTTACTACCCGATTGCGGAGTATTCAAATTCAATCGGCCTTCGACTGCAGTAAAGATTGACTGCAAGCGCGCTGTTGCAGGAGGCCAATCATCAAATTTGCGCCACGTGTTGCTGCCCGTGTCGAACATAATCGCCTCTGCCAACTGTGGCGCGGGCGCGTCCCTTAGATGGTGTTCGAAGAACGGCAGTTCGATGTCTTTTTGATAGTAGGCGCTCGTTTTGGAGCCGTAGTCAATATCGCCCAAGCGATCGCCATCGGTGCGCGACCAACCACCATGTACCCACGGCCCCATTACCAACGAATTGTCAACGTTTGGATTCTTCGCTTCCGCCGATTGGTAGATCATCAGCGGGCCATACAAATCTTCCGCGTCATACCAGCCGCCGACCGTCATCACAGCGGGGGAGACGTTGTTTAAGTGCGGCAGGATATTGCGGGCTTGCCAGTAGGCGTCGTAGGTCGGATGTTCGACCATCGCGTTCCATAAGGGGTTATTTGGCAGATATTGCGCTTTGATGTTGCGCAGCGGTCCGACTTGCTGATAAAAGGCGTAGCCATCGGGTGCCGTCACTTCGAGCCCGCGAAAATGCGATTCGGTGAGGCTCTCGCGTTCGTGACCGAAGACCGACAAGAACGGAAACGCATGTGCCAAAAAGAACGCGCCGTGATGGTGGAAGTCGTCATACCACCAATCGGCAATCGGCGCTTGCGGTGACACGGCGCGCAACGCCGGATGGGCATCGATCATGCCCGCCGCCGCATAAAATCCCGGATAAGAAATCCCCCATTGGCCCACGCGACCGTTGTTGTTGGGGATGTTTTTGATCAGCCATTCGATGGTGTCGTACGTATCGCTCGATTCGTCGACATCGTTGGGACCGCGTTTGGTCGCGATATGGGCGCGCATGTTCTCGAAGCGACCTTCGGACATGTGCGTGCCGCGTACATCTTGAGTTACAAAGATATAGCCGCGTTCGGTCAGCAGCGGGTTAAGCCCCAGCCGTGCGGGATAGGCATCTTCGCCGTACGGTCGACAACCGTAGGGCGTGCGCATCATGAGAATGGGATACGCTTGCGACGTGTCGCGCGGGGTAAAGACGGCAGTGTGCAACTTCGCGCCGTCGCGCATCGGGATGCGATACTCGGCCTTGCGGTAATGCTGCCGGATATACGCCTCGCCCTCGGGCTGGCTGCAACCTGCTCCCAAGCCCAGTAGGGCAATGACTACCAATGCTGTAATTGGAACGGCGCGGTGAACTCGGCTCATTACTTTGGTGCTCCGTGGTGTTGTTTGAGGCAGTGTAGGCCGCTCACGCCAGTCGGCAACCGCCAGCTAGTTCAACGCCGAGCGGTCGATCGTTGCAAAACCAACCCAATCGTTAGCAAAAGCAAAATAACCATGCCCGCGACCTCCTCGGGATCGAACGGAATCCCACGCCTGTTCCTGCCGCATTAGCGACAATCGACAAATCGCGCTGACGGTCGTATCGTTCCGGCTCATAAATACAGAACGGTGGGATGGCGTGCGATTTGTTTACAAAGGGCAAAGCCGTTTGTAATTGCTGGTAAAAGGTCGGTCGCAAGGTGGCCTCTTTATTGCCGCTGGCAATAAATCAAAGCCGCGCCCGTCAGGAAGCGGTGGGTGTAAGTCAAAAAGGGCCGTTCGGCATGGCGCGTGATACTCAAGCATGCGGCAAAGAATCAGAGCCGCGCTCGTCAGGAAGCGGTGGGTGTAATAGAAAAGTAACGGCTCGGCAAGACACGCAATAAGTAGGTATCGATTCCAAAATTCATGAACATGGTCGAATCACGTAAAGGCGAATGGCAACGCGAATACCCATTTGCGTCGCGGTACTTCCAGCGGCCTGCCGGTCGCATGCATTACGTCGACGAAGGCACCGGCGCGCCGATTGTGATGGTGCATGGCAATCCGACTTGGTCGTTCTATTACCGTGCGTTGATTAACGTGTTTCGCGCTTCGCATCGATGCATCGCGATGGATCATACGGGTTGCGGCCTGTCCGATCGTCCCGGCACGGATGAATACGATTACCGACTGCGTAGTCGCATCGACGATTTGGAAGCGCTGCTCGATCATCTCGGCTTGCATGAGAATATCACGCTGGTCGTACACGACTGGGGCGGCATGATTGGTTTGGGGGCGGCGTTGAGAAAGCCGGAGCGCATTGCACGTTATGTGATTCTCAACACGGCTGCGTTCCTGTTACCGCCGGGTGTACCGTTTCCGTGGCAACTGGAGATTTGTCGACGCGATTCGGCGCTGGTGCGCACCTTAGTGCGCAGTTGCAATCTGTTTTGCTGGGGCGCGGCCATCGGTGGCACAGGGAAGGGCCTGAGCAAAGCTGCGCGACAGGGCCTGATGGCACCCTACGATTCATACGCGAGTCGGCGGGCCGTACATGAGTTTGTAAAAGATATTCCCTTGAAGCCCGATCATCCGAGTTACGAGACGGCGTTGGAAGTCGATAACGGCTTGGTGGAAACCGTCGGTGATAAGCCGATGCAGATATGCTGGGGATTGCAGGATTTTGTTTTTGACGAGTTGTTTTTAGCCGAATGGCAACGACGATTTCCGCACGCACAGGTCGAATCGTATTCAGATGCGGGGCATTATGTTTTGGAGGACGCACCTCAACGAATTATCGAAGCGATGAAGCGGATGTTGGAACTTGATTAAAGGCCGGAAAAACTTCTCCAAGCCCCAAGCCCCAAGCCCCAAGCCGCACGACTTAAGACCCAATTCTCACGCCTCAATCCCATTCCCGCGCGGTTTCTCCAGCAAGTACCACAACGCCGAGTTCACAAAGGCGCGATCGCGCGTTAAGCCCATGTGATCGCCGGATAGAAACGTCACGCCGGTCCACGATAAAGGTGATAGCAAGCGCGGGTAGTCCACGCTTTCGCGCTCGTCCATCAGCGCGCTGGAGCGCAACACGACCTTATCGCCGGGGCCGGTATCCACGACTTTCAATTTGGTGTCGTGCGGCGTCATCATCACTTGCCGCGGCGTCGGATAACGATCGCCCGCAAAGAGATACACGCTCACGTCGCCTTGAATGTCCGTCGCGGAGTCAATCGATTTATGAAACGCTTTGGCGCGCTGTAGACATTTCGTTAAGTGTTCGATGCCGTGCTTGCGCCGCGCCTGTGGCGAACTTTCATCGGGCAGCAATAACTTCAAACGCTCGTCGGCGTTCTTGCTGCCGAGGCCCCAACCGTACTCAACCCAGGCGTCCGGATCGTAAAGACCGTCGAAGACGTCGCCGTTGGTCGAAAGTACCGCAGGCGCGTGCCGCACGCGCGGCATAAGTTGATAAATAGCGGGCAGCGTGCCGAGCACGGCGGCGTCGTAGGCGGGCGTGGCGGGGCTGGCTTTCAGTCCTTCGAGCATCACCTTGATGGCGTTCATGCTTCCGGCGTTGGGCGTGCCGCAGAAGATGGCGTGGTCGGTGACGGCCGCGCCGGCCCACGTTAAGGGTGGTGCCGAACCATCCGGCCGCAAGATCTCGCCGCCGTAGCGCAGGTAATAGCGCAACAACAAGCCGCCCATCGAATGCGTGACGATGTCGACCTTTACGTCTTCGTTGTCACCGCGCTCTTCGGCGACAAACTCGCGCACCGTATCGATGAAGTCCGACAGATGCGCCGCGTTCTGATCGAGGCTTACGCGCCAGTCGTATGGAAACTCGAAGCACGTGCCGATCGCTTGCGCGCCATAGTCGAGGTCTTTCTTGCCGAGTTTTTGCAAGGGGTCGAGGTAACCACCCACGCCCAACATCTTGAGAATCGGCGCGTAGGTGCTCATGCACATCTTGATGCCGCCGAAGCGCAATTCCAAGGAGCGCAACACGCCATCGGGGCGCAGCAGCGGTTCGACTTCCCACAAGCCCTTGCCCGGCACGACCGGGTGACAAATCAACCGTACTTCTTCGCCGACCTCCTGCTTGGCGAAGCCGGCCTTTTGCCCGCCCCAGTAACAATGCCCCGTGCTCGGATGGCTAAGGCGGCTGCCCATCACACCGGGAATCACTACCACCGGGTTGCGCGATTCCAAGCCTTGCCGAGCCGCGCGGCGGTACAAGTCAAACGGTTCGAATAGTCGTCGTCGCCAAAGCGCCAAGGCGGTCTCTCCATCGAAAGGGTGTTGAACCGCCGTCTATCTTAACCGAGTTGCTCGCTGCCGCCCGCACAAGAAAAAAGCCGCCCCTGCCGAAGCGGCGGGCGGCTGTTAAACGTCCGTTGCAACGAGGATTATCGAGTCTTAATCATCAAACAGATCGTCAAAATCATCGTCATCGAAATCATCGTCATCGAAATCATCGAAGTCGTCGTCATCGAAGTCGTCGAAATCGTCATCGTCAAAGTCATCAAAATCGAAATCGTCGAAATCGAAATCCAGGTCATCGATGAGATCGGTCAATTCTTCCAACGCGTCGCAGCCCGTGGTGAAGGTCAGCGGGGCTGCCAACAGCATCAACGAAAGCAACATAGCAAACAGACGGCTCAAACGACTCTTACGAAACATAGCGGCTCCTCGTCAATCGAAGTCACAAAAAAACGACACTGATGCGGAATATTAGCGCCGCATCGTGCCGTTCTCTATGGCCTTAAACGATGATTTAAGCCGCGTTAACGCTGCTTTCGTCGGTTCCAGCGTTGGCGTCGCATCAGTAGCATGCCGATGGGCATGGCCGTTAGCGTCAGCACGCCCACGCCGCCGCAGCTTTGCAATACGGACATCAATGCGGCCACCGCATCGCCATCGATGAAAAAGATCGGGCCGCCCTCGTTAAATTCAATATCGTCGATGGGGAAGGGGGCGCCAAAACTCGGGCCGCCGTAGAAGTAACCGCATTCATCGACGTTATCCATTTCTTCATCGCTAAAGAACACAGCCATGCCGGACATCGTCGGGGCATCGCGATCGTCGATGTTGACGGTCTGCAACCCGATATCGGATAACGCGAACACGCGCTCGCCGATCACACCCACCCGGCTGACCTCGCCCAAGTGCTCGAAGTTACCGCGGCGCGTGAGGCCATCGTCGCTGAAGTCGACCAGTTGCACGCCATTGGTGCAGCGCGAATCGGCAAGCAAAAGTTGAGCCGTGGTCGCTCCGCTGCTTGGGCTGCTCGCGCCCGATGACGGCGGTGGGGCGACTTCGTCGCGATCGAAGTCATCCTCGAAACCGAATCCATCGTCTTCGGCAAAGTCGTATTCGTAATGATGATACGGCATCACGATCAGGCCGAGTTCGTCGATGATCTTGAAGGCCTTTTCATCATACGTTGCGTTCGACGAGGTGTACGATCCGGGCGGGCCCAGAATCACGCGGCTTAATTGCGTCGGCAGCGTCGGATCGGAAACGTCATAGTAAGCAATCGCCGGTCGGTTGCCGTCGGTATCGTCGATGCCCACGGCGATCAAACGTTCGCCGCGCGGTTCGATATGCGTCGACCAACCCGGCACTTCCAGTTCGCCGGTGACTTTGGGATTGGCCGCGTCGGCCAAATCCAACACGAACAGCGGATCGACGCGTAGAAACGTGACGGCATAACCGCGTACGCCGTCGAAGCGCACGGCTTCCAGAGATTCGTTTTCGATGATTTGCACTTCGGCCAGCGGCTTGACGTCGTCCATGTCCGACAAGTCGTACGTGAACAAGCGCACCTGCTGAAAGCCAAAGCCCCACGATTCGGTGACGATGCGAAACGCGCCGTCGTAGGCATCCATGTAGAAGCGATTGCGAATGTTGCCCGGCACGGTAAACGCATCGCGCAACGTGATAGCCCCACCGGCGTCGGAGATATCGACGATTTGCACATCCGTCATTTCTTCGTTGTCGTTGAAGTCGTAGCTGTAGGCGGCGGCGTAGATGGCTGCGTTGGTCGCGTGTAGGTAGAGGCCGTCGCCGGGGATATTGAGCCGATCGATCGGTTGCGGATCGGCGGGGTCGGCGACGTTGATCGACGCGACGAAGCCCTGATCTTCCTGTTCGCTGCCGGGGGCGTAATAGCCGTAATAGCGATTGACGTTGGTGCCGATCACGTAGATCACATCGCCCACGCGGCGGCTTTCGTTCGCGTAACCCACGAGGTTGATCTTGCCCTGTTGCGTCGGATTGGTGCGGTCGCTGAGGTCGATCACGGCAAGTCGGCTGCCGTCAAATTCGGGCGGGGCGATGCCATCGCTGGCAACGGCCACATCTGCAACGAGCGGTTCGGCGAGCCCCGGTTCGTCAATCGCCACAGCAGGCAAGTCGATGCCACCGCCGCCGTAGTAACCGTAGAGATAGGAATCGGCGCTGGTAATGACGAAAGCTCGATCGCCGACGACGTAAAGTTCGACACCGCGGCCGCCCATGTCGAGTTGGCCGATGACTTCGGGCTTATCCGGGTTGGTGACGTCGATGACGAGCAAACCCTTGAACGGATTCAACGCGTACATCGTATTGTCGACAACTTTGATGACGTCGGCTTCTTCGATGTCGCGCAGCACATCGCTGGTGCCGCCGTCGGTCGCGTCGTCTGCGGCAAATTCACCGACGCCCGCGGCATCGCCCGCCAATGGCGCGAGCGGTGCCGGATTGCCCGACGGTGGTCCGCCGGTCTCTTCATTGTTGAACTGTGTGCTGCCGACGAGGTTGTTCTGCAGGGCCGGGTCACAGGCGGTGGAAACGAGCAGGCCGAGCGTCAATACGGCAGTCAGTGCAAAGGTCTTCGGGATGGTCGCCAAAAGGCGGGTCATCGATCGAACTCCAACAGCTTGTCGTTTATTTGTGTTATGCAGTGCACGTTGCTTGCGCGGTGCACGAGCGGGTGCCCCATCCTTTGCGGAGCAATGGTTGTGGAATCGCACATCACAGCGCATCTCGGGCGTGGTTTGGCAAACAGAATTTCGGGGGCTCAACATGAAAGGTTCCTTCTTGACCGGGCGAGGCAAGACCGACGGGGCGGATAGCGAGGTGAGGGTGCCGCACGCGCCGGTTGAACACGTTTGAATTATACACCGCCCCCGGGTGTCTGGAAAAGGGGCGGGCCAAAGAAGTTTTGATGGGCTAGACGGGTTTACCGGGTGTTAATGGGCGCTGTCTATTTCATTGAATGAAGAAACACCCGGGCGATGACGCGATGCAACGCCTCAGTTGTAAACAACGATCCACGCATTGATCGCCGTCGCTAATATCAGCCAGCAGGCATAGGGCACCAGCATAAATCCGGCGGCGGGGCGCAGGCGGGCGTAATGGAATACCATCCCAATGACGACGATATCCAAGACCAATATTTCCAACAGCGCCCACGCGGGTAGATGCAGCGTGAAGAACAGCAGCGACCAGCCCACGTTCAAAACCAGTTGAACGCCGTACCACGTGAGAGCGGTCTTGGCCGCGCGACCGCAGCGGGCGACTTGCCATGTGGCGACCGCGAGCAGCACGAAGAGCGCGGTCCAAACGGGCGAAAAGACCCAGCCCGGCGGTTGGAACCAGGGCTTTTTGAGTTCGTCATACCATGGGCCGAAGCCGAGCGAAGTGAGCCAACCGCCCAAGCCCAGCGTTACGATTGATAGGAATGCGAAAAGGGCGAGCAGGTCGAGGCGGCGGGTGGATTGGCCGGTGGATGAGGGGACGCTGTTAATCGTGGTGGTGTCCATAGCGAAATTCTAGCGCGACCAACGGGCCGGGTTGGTCTTTGAGGTCGCGAAAGATGCAAGCGTAGGCAAAATCAGTGGCGGACGATGACGGGCGGATGGCATTGCCGCTGCCGCTTAAATATAAATAGCCCATCGTAGGTGCGATGCCGACCTTACGGAAGTGAGCTTATTCGTCTATGCATGCGTAGCCTACCTCGCGGTCACACGATAGCGAGACCAACATGAAGGTCGGCATGCTTGTTACGCGAGCACATCGTTCGTGGATATCGGATGGAATGAGCTGGTGGATATTGCTCGGGATTAGCCACGATCGAAGATGAATGCATTCGCGCGTCCTAAGCATGCCGACCTTTAAGTTGGCTGTGCATTTTAATGATCCCGCGCTAGGTTGGGTCTAAAGGTTTACTGCATTGCTTCGGTTGGGTCGGCATGGCACCCGCGCGACCAAAATTTGGGCGTGAAGTGTCGATAAAACTGCAGTTTAAATCGTCCTTTCCAGCTCGCGAAGCCGGTTTTCCGAAAAAAATCTCCGTGCGCGGCAGATTTGAATGGCTCGCGGGTACTTCCCCTTGAGCCGACGGCCAGTTGCCGTCGGCCACCACAGGAGGTAACCGTGAATCGTCATATTTCTGAACCCACATTGCGCGCATGTCCCGCGCGCGCCCGTCGACGGGTGGGTAAGGCATGCGCTTCATTTCTCAGTGCCATCTGTTTGTTGGTTGCAATCGTAAATACCGGTTGCGGCGGAGACGTCGACCGATTCCTTGCGCTCATAAATTCGACCAGTCTGATCGCCGGTAGCGATTCGGCATTCATTTTCGCTCAGTCTGAAGCGGCACAGTGCCCAACGCCCAACGGCGGATTATTCGGCGAGTCGCTGCAACCGGCGTTGTGCGACAGTCTCGATCCCAACCGCGAAACGATGCGTTCGCACATGCTGCTCGATCCGGCGACGCTGACGACCACCACGCTGAACATTTCGTTGGAGCCGTTCGCTTCGTCGGCAAGTGACGGCGAACGGTTGGTTTGGATCGGTACGGACGGTCAATCAATCGAATCGTACGACATCGATAGTGGCATGACGACGACATACATGCTCGACGACGATCGTCTGGGCGGTACAACGACGGCATACGCTGTGGCGGTTAAGGGAGACTACATTGCGATCACGATCTTCGGCGACAACGTCGACGGTTCGCGCATCTTGGTTTACTCGATCGGCACCGACGCCATTGTGCGTGAGGTCGAAGTGTACCTCAGCCCGGCCGCGATCGAGGGCGACTGGCTGATTTATCAAACGGCGGGCGTGAACGACAACGACGAGATCGATACCGATTATCGCGACGTGTATGTCGTCAACGTGTTGACGGGTGAAACCGATCTACTCGCGGCGTTTGTCGACGACAACTCGCTCGGACGCACGTTCTGGGGCTACGACGGTCGCGTGTTTTGGACCACCGGCACGAGCGAGTATTTTTTGCACGGTTATAGCCTGGCGGAAGCGCGCGAAGACTTCGGTCGCAGTTGGGACTTTACGGGTACGACGGTGTTAGAGCCGCTGCTGATTACCGATTTGGGCGCGGGTGGTATTCTCCTGGCCCAACATAGCTCGAGTAATAGCGATACCGTCGGCTATCGATTGGTACCTTGGGACGACAGCGAAACGACGACGTTGTTCGAGTTCGATTCGAGCAATGAGGCAGGGGCTTGGTATCGCAATAATGACTTACGTTTCGGCGGCACGAATTACGTCATCTGGACCGATCCTCAGACCGGAGAGTTTGTCGTTTACGACCGGGCAACGGGGGAGTCCGGTCGATTCGACCCGATCGATCGCGATTTTTGAGGATCGATAAAGAGAGAGGAATACCTTCTGTGGCAGCGGGTGGTGCCGACGTGTGGTCGGTGCCGCTCGCTGTTTCTTTTACAAATCGGCCAGATTGGCCCCGCCACCGCGAATTGAGAAATTCTCAGAATTTTTGGGGCAGACTGGCGCGATAAGCGGGTACTGCTTTTGAAGACCCCGCTTTGAATTTATTTGGCTTCCGCTGTGGAGCAATCCCCAATTGGGGGCGTGGGGCAATTCCGCTACCGCTGGCGTCTCAGTGGAGATTGTCAATTTTTTCGCACAGGAGGTCCTTATGGATTACCGAAGGCACAACTCGACTGTCGCACTCGCGTGCGCTATCACCTTGATATCGATTAACAGCGTTCGGGCCATGGATGTCGATGCTTTCTGGATTCCCGGAAGTATCTCAAATTGGAATGATCCATCGGCATGGGTAAGTGGATCTGTCCCATCAAACAACGTAAACGCATCATTTACGGTTTTCATAGACGACGAAGTCGCATCCATCTCGCAAACGACATTAAACACGAATGTCGTAATCACCAACCTAAACATCGGCGCAAACGATAGTCTTTATATCGACAATGCGCGACGGTTATACATTGACGGCGGCACGATCAATAGCGCGGGGCATATCACGATAGGATCGACTGTCAGCAATACGTATCTCCATCCGCGTTTCGGCCCCGTCACGTTAACTGGCGGCGGCACGCTTTCTTTATCGAATTCCGCCAATAACTGGATTTATCAGCTCAATGGTGGTTCGCTGATCAATCAGAATCAAACGATACGTGGATCCGGCAATCTCGGCTGGACGTCTTCTCCGACAAACTTTGATAACCAGGCGCTCATCGTCGCCGATCAGCCTTTGCCGTTATTGCTAACAGGTGGCGGCACATCGGTGGTAACCAATACGGGAATATTGCGCGCCGAGAACGGTGGTCAACTGCGTCTTAATTCCGCCACCGTCGAGAACAACGGTGGCATTATCGAAGCGTTGGATGATTCGACCGTAGCATTGTTTTCGTCCATCGTGCGGGGCGGCACGTTTCAAACAACGGGAACCGGGGAAATCGCGACCGCCAATGGTTCAAATCTATTGGATGGCCGCGTCGATGCCATCAACAACACGGGCACGATTCGAATTGCCAATGCCCATCGCATCTATGCCAATGGAACTTTAGACAACACGGGGACCATTCGACTCGATTCGACGGTGAGTCCGACATACCTTCAGTGTTCCGACGAGCCACTTACGTTGACCGGCGGCGGTACGATTGCATTGTCGAATGCGGCCAACAATCTGATTTATCGAGATGGCAATGGATCGTTGGTGAATATCGACAACAACATCCGTGGTTCAGGCCGCATCGGTTGGACCTCGGCTCCAACGAATATCGACAATCAAGGCACTATTGTGGCGGACCAATCCGTGCCGTTAAGCATTCAAGGTGGCGTGAACGCGGTGCTAACGAATACCGGCAGCGTGCGTGCCGAAAATGGGGCCACACTCAATTTTCAAAGCGCTGTTGTCGAAAATGATGGCGGGGTGATTGAAGCACTCGATAATTCGACCGTGACGATGGCGTCGACGGTTATCACGCACGGCACACTTCAAACTCAGGGCACCGGCGTCATTCAAAGTGCCGATGCAAACGCATATCTCGCGAATCTGACGAACGCGGGCAATTTCGCTGTGCCAAACGCAAACCGAGTCTACTTGACGGGCAACATCGAAAACACCGGCAACATCGATGTGGTTTCCGTAGCCAGCAATACTTACCTGCATGTAACTGACGGCGACGTCGTACTTACTGGCGGCGGCACGGTCAATTTTTCCGACCATCCGAACAATTGGTTATATAGCCAAGGTCCGGTCGGCAAGTTGATCAACATGGATAATACGATTCGAGGTTCCGGTCGCTTGGGATGGACCAGTTCGCCGACCAATATCGACAATCATGGCCTCATCGTCGCCGATCAGGCCAACCTCCTCTCGATATCGAGTGGGACGGGCGCGACGTTTCGAAACTTCGGAACGGTACGAGCTGAAAACGGGGCGACATTGGCATTTTCATCTGCGAACGTAGACAACGCTGGGGGTGTCATCGAAGCGCTCGCCGGTTCGACCGTCTCGATTGCCAGCACAAATATTGTTGGAGGGACGATTCAAACGAGCGGCGACGGAGTGATTCAATCGGGGAATACGACAGCCGGGCTTGACGGTGTGACTAACACTGGGTTGTATCTTGTTCCAAGCGCAACGCGCGTTTATTTGAGCGATACGATCGATAACGAGGGCAGGATCGAGCTTGCCTCGACGGGTAGCGCGACCTATATCCATCCGAATTCTAATCCGACTGTATTGACCGGCGGGGGTGATGTGGTTTTGTCCGATCAAACCAACAACTGGATTTATCCGCTAACGGGCGGCAATTCGTTGATCAACGTCGACAACACGATTCGCGGCGCCGGTCGGGTCGGCTGGAGTTCCGCCCCCATGAACATCACGAATCAGGGCACCATCATTGCGGACGGTGTCCAACAGTTATGGTGTGAAGGTGCCACGATGCTTTTTGATAATCAGGGCACCATGATTGCCGAGGGTACGGGCGGCCTGCTGGTCACTGGCGGCTTTACCACATCGGGTCAGGTTATCGTCAACGAATCCAGCAGCCTTACGCGCAGCGGTATTTACGAACAGACCGCAGGAAGCACCACGGTGAACGGTGAGTTGTCCGCGTCCGGCGGAATTGAACTCAACGGGGGATCGTTGGGTGGCAGTGGTACAGTTAATGGCGACGTGACTAACGCTGGGTCTATCGGTCCGGGTGAATCGGCAGGCGTGTTGACGCTAAATGACGCATTGATGATGGACGCTGCCGGTGAAATCTTGATCGAACTCGGCGGAACCGATGTAGGCAACGAGTACGACCGACTCGTCATTCTCGGCAATGCTGATTTGCACGGTACGCTGCGGGTTGAATTGATCGATGAATTTGAGCCGCAAGTGGGTGATGAGTTTGTCGTGATGACGTTTGCCGCCAGTTCCGGTGCGCTCGTGTTCGATGCGCCCTGTTTACCCGGTGGATTGAGCCTGCAAGTCTCACAGACTGATACAAGCATCATCTTAAGTGTCGGTGATGGTGCCCTGGCAGATGTTACCTGTGACTGTGCGGTCTCAGCCGCTGATATCGACGCGATGGTCCTGGCGCTGCTCGATTTCAACGCGTATCAGGCGAACTATCCGGACTGCAACGGAACTGCGACCGTCGATCTCAACGAAGACGGTTCGGTCAACGGTTTGGATTTGCAGAGTTTTGTGGATGCGTATCTGCCGTAGGTCATGTCGATAGTTAAGCGTCGTCGGCACGATGGGCGAGCGACGATCGCTTGAGCAGCGGAGGGGCTGCGGCTGATAATTGATCCGGCGCGGTATGCCGGACCTTCTGTGGCAGCGAGTGGTGCCGATTTAATTCTGTGCCGCTCGCTGTTTTTTTATGTCGCCAATCGTCATTGCGATTCAATAGAATAGGATGATGCAAAGCGAGCGGCCCTCAACGGAGAACGAGATTCAGACGCTACCCTACGCGGGCTATGGATCGGATAGCACCGCACGACCGCCTAGGTTGTTATTGCGAAATGCACAAAGGTCTTTGATCGGCCTTGCTGTCTTGATCGCGTTGGGCCTTGTTTTTGATGTGTTGCTATTTACGTCGATACTCGGCGTCGTTCCGGCGGGGCTAGCCGTCGTTTGGATGGTTAGCGCTACGCGAAACAATAGCATTCATTTGTTTGCTGCACCGATGCTGGTTGATTCCCGCACGATTCGAAAGTTCCGGGTGCTATCGTTCGTGGCGATTTTTTCTTGCTTGGCCATTGGCGGCTTTATGCTGCCACGCTGGACGACGGCTGCTGCGAGTGTCTCCGCTAGCTCTGTATCGATGGCTAAATTGCGGGGTATTGAATCCGCCTTATTCAGTTACATTCAAGTACACGGTGAGCCAGCGGACTCACTGCAGCGTTTGTTTGATATTGGAATGTGCTCAGCGAAAGTCTTTGTCGAGCCGATGGATCCGGTCGCAACTCCTCCTAACTCAACCTTTTATTCATCTTATGCGTACTTTCCTACCGGTGACTATCTTGTTGTCGGCGAAGAAGGTAATAGTTTGATACTCGTATTCTCAATGCAGGCCCGCTTTCCAAATAGCGGCGGACTGCGGCGCGAATGGCAACGCGCGGTTATTTTCCCTTGGGGTGCTGACTTAATGACAGACCGGGAGTTTCAAGCGGCGCTCGCAAAAGACAAACAAGCGCGCCGCAGCCTAGGCTGGCCCGTTTACGAATGGAATGAAAAGACGCAAAGCGTGATCGAGATTTCGATGGAAGTCGAAGAATAAAGCAGCATTGCAATGGCGTATCGCTGCCCGCTCCCTTAATTTGACATAATTTGAGCCACGAAACCCACCAAGTCACTCCCATCCAACCCACCGTCCCGATTCACATCCGCGAAGGCGCGCGTGACGGCGTCCACCTCATCGGCCAACAGCGCTGCCGCGAAGTCGGGAATGTCCGCCACATTCACGATGCCATCGCGATTGATGTCGCCGAGGCGGCCGGTCGGCACGGCGTAGATGGTTTGGTTGGCGGCTTGTGCCGTTAAAACCAGTTGTTCGCCGCCGGGCCAGGTGATGCTGACATCGCTCGCGACGGTCGCGCTGCCCATGCCGAAGTGAACGGCATGTTGATTTTGCGATTTATAGCCTTCACCCGCGCGGACTTCGCGGATGTACTGATTGGTGCCGATGCTCATCTCGACCAACGCGCCGACGGCGTAGCGATTCATGTCTTCGCCGAACACCTTGACCTTGAGCCAATTGAGCGCGTTGCCTTGCTGATTGATAAACAGACGGATCGGTTCGTTAAGAGTCTGCACGACCAAATCGAGATCGCCGTCATCGTCGAAATCCGCCGCCGCCATGCAGTAGCTATCACCGGGCGTGGCCACATTCATGGCGGGAGCCAAGTCGCTACAGGGCGGTGTGCCCGCATGCACCAGCAGTCGATTCTCGCCGGTCGCGCCGGCGATAGCGGCTTGATTGCAAACGTATAGATCGAGGAAGCGATCGTGGTCGAAATCGAAAAACAAGGTGCCCCAGCCGATGCGATTCGAACTCACGCCCCACGCGGCTTGTTGATCGACGAACGAACCGCCGCCCAAATTGATAAACAACGGGTTGCCGCTGGTGGTGTTGGTTTCGTACACATCGAACAGGCCGTTCTGATTCATATCGCCGGCGGAAACGCCCATGCCTTTAATGTTGACGCCCACGCCCGAGCTATCGGTGAGGTCGCGAAAGCTGCCGTCCACGTTTTCGAATAAGCGCGTCGTATCGCCCAAGTCCGACGATACAAAGAGGTCGCTATCGCCGTCGCGATCCATGTCGAAAAACAAAGGCTGAAACGACAGTTGATCGTCATCAACCCCTTCGGCCGGGGCGATATCGACGAACGTGCCGTTGCCCTCGTTGCGATACAATCGGTTGCGAACGGTCGAGCCATCGGTGCCGGTGCGATTAGCCACGTACAAATCGAGATCGCCGTCCAGATCGAAGTCGGCCCAGGCACCACCGGCACCCGCGCCGGCATCGTCCACACATGCACTCGCGCTGACATCGGTGAAGGAGAATCCGCCGTCATTGCGCATTAGCAGGTTGGGTTGCAGCCAGTTGGTCAGGTAGATATCGAGATCACCATCGCCGTCGTAGTCGCCGCAAACGACGCCCGAGGCATGGAGCAGATTGGGAATACCGCTGGTGGCCGAGCGATCCTGAAACGTCCCGTCGCCGTTGTTCTCATAAATGCCGACCATACCGCTGGTGCTGCCGGTGACGATCAGATCGACATCGAGATCGCCATCCAAATCGACCGCAGCCACGCCACAGCCGAAACTGCCGTCGTCGTCGCCTTGCGTGACGGTGTAGTTGATGCCGCGGACCGCGGCTTCTTCGGTAAACGGCGCGGCAACTATGGGGGCAGCCACGCAGGCCACGACCACGTAAGCGGCCAGGAACCAACGCCGATTAAGCGCAAAAATTGGATACACCGATTCCCCACCCCCCGATAGCAACGATCGCGCTGAACCAGATCGCTCATGGACTTGCGCAGTGTCTGGCTGAAAATCGCCAGAGATTCGATCTGCAGTTCCTATTTTAAGGTGGGCAAGATGGGCGATTCAAGGCTTCGCAGTCCAGTTATGCCGGCGTGGTGGTCGGCAGCGCCTCTCCGAACCGGATTCCGACGGAAATCGGATCGGATGACTCGTTTTGCAGTCGTTTTGGCGACTGTTATGGCGCTAGGGCGGCAGCGGCGTGACCGAAAAGTACCGTCGTTTTGTGGCACACCGCTCGACAGGCTGACGCGGGAACGATGTGCCGACCATCGCTGTGACGTGGGAATTCTAGCGGTTCTTCGTCCCCAGCGCGTTTTCCACACTGGTGAGCGTCCTGCGAAAGGCAAGGCCCGGCAGTCATCATCGCGCGGGTGGTTTGCTGTGGGTCAGACGAGATGCATCGGCGATGTAAAGGGTTGCGGAAGCAACACAGGGGGACGTCGTTTCTGCGCGTTGCCGATTGGTTAGCTATGCGCATCGCGGTTCCATTGCTAATATTGTGGACTCGCATTTGCTCTATTTGGAGGACCATTATGAGAACGCGTTTAGGTCAGAAGGCGGCATGGTTAGCCGCATTGGGTTTGGTGTTTGCGGCGCAAAGCGGCTGCGAATTATTTTTCCCGAAGCTCTTCGCACCGCCGGATGTGATTCTGGAATGGAATGCGGTCGCGCTGGACGCGAACGCGCGCGATCATACGGCGATGGATGTGCCCGCCGATCAACTTAGCGAAACGCAAGGGCCGCCGGCCTCGGCACGCGTTTTGGCGATTGTGCATGCCGCCATGTTTGACGCGCTCAACTCGATCGAGCAGCGCTATGCCGAATACATTACGACTGCTCCCAACGCCGATGGTGCCTCGGTCGATGCCGCCGTCGCACAGGCCGCGCACGATACGCTCGCCGCGCTCATCCCGGGTGGGGCCAGCTTTTACACGACCGCTCTTAACGAAACGCTAGCGCGCGTACCCGACGGTGACGCCAAGACGCGTGGCATCGCTGTAGGCCAAGCGGTGGCGCAGGCCATTCTGACCGCGCGCGAAAACGATCCCGATTTCCTCTACGGCGACTACACGCCCACCGGCTTGCCCGGTAATCACGATGCCGATCCAACCAACCCGAATCAAGGTTTCATCGGCCCCGATGTGGGTATGCTGCCGCCGTTTGGGGTCGAGGACATCTCGATTTACCGTGCGCCGGTTCCGCCGACACTGATCAGTGCCGAATACACGGCGGCCTTTAACGAAGTGAAAGCACTCGGCGAGTTTCGCGGCGGCATGACGGGCGACACCGTACCGACCGACGACGAGACCTACGTGATTGCCAACTACTGGAGCTACAACGGCAGCCCCGAAATCGGCACGCCGCCGCGGTTGTATAACCAGATCGCGCGCGTGGTGGCGATCGATCGCTGCAACGCCGTGCACGAAAACGCGCGGTTGTTCGCGTTGATCAACTTGGCGATGGCGGATGGCGGCATCAGCGCTTGGGATACCAAATACGCCTACGATTATTGGCGGCCGATCCGCGGCATTCGCGAAGCGGCCACCGACGGTAATCCCGATACCGAGGCAGATACCGAGTGGGTGGCGTTGGGCGGTTCGCGCAGCAATCCGTTCCCGCTCGGAGATGGCTTCGAGAGTAATTTCTCGCCGCCGTTCCCGGCCTATACATCGGGCCACGCCACCTTTGGCGCGGCAATGTTCAAGACGCTTGCCAACTTTTACCAGACTGACGACATTTCGTTCTCGTTTATGTCGCAGGAATGGAACGGCACGACGACGGACCAGTTCAATCGCGTGCGACCGGCCATTACGCGTACGTATAACAGCCTGAGCCACGCCGCCGCCGAGAACGCGGCCAGCCGCGTCTTCAACGGTGTGCACTGGCGCTATGATGGCAGCGAAGGCGTCCGCGCCGGTAACGCGATTGCCGATTACATCTTCAACAATCTGCTGCGCCCGCAAGATGGCACCGGCACGATGGCGCTGCCCGATGAGGATTTCGAGACGCAGATTGACGAGATCCTGACGGACGCGATGGGGGGCTAAGGGCAGGCCCGGCCTAAAGTGGCACGCGCGAAATGTGCCGTACGACATCTTCATTAACCATCAACGCCCCGCATTTCATTGGAATGCGGGGCGTTTTCTTAACGATTCTTAAGCTGTTTGACGCGGTTCTCAGGCAACGGTCGCACGAAAAGCGACCTAATGGCGGACGGCGAAATTTGTTTGCCAAATCCGGGTCTTTCACGTACTGTTACGCATGTTCGAATTTCTCTGCACCCCTCTTCCCGAGGACCTGTCCGCTTATCGCGGTCAATTTCCTCCGGAAAAGGCTCGCTCTTAGAAGCTCGATATGTTGCCCGACCGGCGGGTGTCGCGGAGTGGTTCCGCGACCGAACGGACCGGTAGGGCGTTGGCGGGGTAACGCCCGCCGTGGACCCCGAGAGCCTTACGATCCGACGACGCTTCTTTCCGCTCAGGTTCAAGCAGGTCATGTATGCCCTTACCGAAAACTCGGTCGGCACGCATGGACGCATGCACGTTGACGGCGAACGCCCAGCCGCATCCGGCCTCGAATTTTTTGGAGAACCCTATCATGGGACGCAAATTGTATGTCGGTAACCTGAGTTACGACGCCAGCAGCAGTGACCTCGAACAGATGTTCTCGGCGCACGGCACCGTCGAAAGCGCGACGATCATTGCCGATCGCGACACCGGCCGCAGCAAAGGCTTTGGCTTTGTCGAAATGAGTAGCGACGAAGAAGCCCAAGCGGCCATCGACGCACTCAACGGCACCAACCAGGGTGGCCGCGATATCAAGGTCAACGAAGCCAAGCCGATGGAACGTCGCAGCGGCGGCGGTGGCGGCGGCTACGGTGGTGGTCGCGGCGGTCGTGGCGGCGGCGGTGGTGGCGGTCGCGACCGCGATCGCTGGTAAGCCGACCGTCGATCGGTAACGCGGTTACCGTTAGACAAATGTAGAAATAAAAAGACGCCCGACCGAAAGGCCGGGCGTTTTTTTGTGGATACACTCGCGATGTTATGGTGTGCCACTGTTCTATGAATGCTCTGTAGAAACCCTTTCTTGTTGACAATAAGAGAATCATCAGATTGTGGACGATGTGTCGCAAGATGCATTCCGATTCGCGGCCCGGTTCGCTGGTGGCCGACAGAGCCGACCCGAGTTTGCGCTTGTGTTGCGATATCGCCGCCTCCACATGCCAGCGGCTGCCGTAAAGCCTACGCGGAAATCGGCGGTGCAATTGTGCGCGATACTTTGTCTTGGGCTCTTGTTGATGCGGGCGACGCGGATTGATCGGAATAATCGTCGAACGAATCCCGAGTTGTTCGCGACTGTACCGATGATGCGCTTCGACATCGTACGCGCCGTCGGCGAACAAGCGATCGATCGGTAGATGACGTGCGGCTTGCGTGACGGCGGGAACGAAGCTGGGCGAATCCTGACACGGTCCGTAGCGCAAATGCATGCCGAATAACAAATACGATTCGTGATGCGCGACCATCGTCCACTTCGGATATCGCCGGTAACAGGTCATGCGGCCGGCGCGTTCGAGGAAGTGACGACTTACATGATGACTTTCCATACCGGTCGCATCAATGGACGCGTCATTCTTTTCTTGAATGAGGTCTACACGTCGAGCGAGATCGGCGACGGCAACGAGAAATTCTTCGAGTGCTGCTTTTTTAAAAAGCGCGCGTGTGCCTTCTGCAATGTCGTGTAATGCGGCACTCGTTCGATCTTCAGAATGCGCCGTAAATCAGATGAATCTCGCAAAATCTCCACGATACCGCGATAGTCGGTCTTGAAAAACAGCTTCAGCGCCAACATCGAGAATAACTGATGCTGCGTGAAATCCCGACGGGAGAACTTACCGGAGTAAGCCGGCAAGGACTGTTTCGACATCTTCACGGCCATCCTGGCCAACGCATTCGGTGACCGCGTCATGCTGCGTTTGGTTGACATACAAAAATAACGGCAGACCCGCCGTCACGACTTGAAGGGTTTCTACAGAGCATTCACAGAACAGTGGCACGGCGTTTGTCTCGACCCATCGCAACGGCGCCACTCGCCATGCCACCAGAAGAGGGAGTTCGTCCGATGCGCGTTACCACCCGCGTCGAGTGATATACCAATGGTCGTCAATTTTTTTGAAGACCTCTTGATCTGACTTTAATTTGACCGAATCAGTGTCCTCAACGAATAGTCGTTCTTCCATGTCGGGAAACGGCTTCGTTCCCAATTCCCCTGGCACCCAAACAAGGCCTTTCGACTGGCCCGACACTGCAAGCCCCTTGTCCCAAAGTATAAAACGAATCTCGCCGTCCTTGTGAAGGTTAACGGTGCGAACGGAGCAAGCGAGCAGTTGAGTAACCAACTCATCTGGAATGTCATCGTTGATCCTCTCATCGCTAAAGTTTTCATAAGAGAGAATCATCGTCTCAGGCAGAATGTCAATCGCCGATTGAAATACGGCCTTACATTCTTCCAAATGTCGAATCAGGTCTGCATCCTTGGGGTATTCGCCCGATTCTTGCTCGACTAACTTTTTCCACAACAAGCGGGCGGTCTCGCTGTCACGAGCGGTCTTGCTACTACCTTGTCGGGGGGCAGGTGACTCCTCTTGCTTGCAACCGAACGGTAGCAGGATCGCGATGCAGGAAGAAATTAACAGAGTTCGCTTGGTCAGTCTCACTTTCGTAGGTGTCTCAATCGCCATTGGTTGTAACTCTCTACTTTTTCCGAGTCTGCCTAGGTCGCCGCCCCTAGCCAGGCCGGGATTCGGCAAGCGGTAGGGATTTCAATACGAACCCAATATTGTTGTGTTACGTGAGTTCTAGCGGAGTTGTTCGCGCAGATTGTGATTCGCGGGGGCACTAATAGTTGTACGCCGGGTGCTCCGTGTTGGTACTCTAAAGTGGGGTCTCGATTCGATACCTGCGGCGGTGTGAAAAAATTCCTGAACTGCTCTTGAATAGTCGAGTCCCCCAAGTCGGCCTACCAACTTGGGCCACCCGTCCGTCACACGCGTATCCCATGCTTGCCTTGAACGGCAAGCATACCACCCGTCGCGCCTAACGGCGTATTCGCGCGGTTCGTTAATTCGATGCGTGTATAAGCTAAATCGCTGCTTGCGGCCCGCCGTTTTCGGCAACCGCCTGCGGCACGCGCACTTGCCACGCCAAACCTACGAACCGCAAGGCGCAGATCAGCGTGTAACTCAGATCGAGCTGCCACCAGCGAAAACCGTGGCGCGCCGACGTCGGGAACGCGTGATGGTTGTTGTGCCAGCCCTCGCCGAACGCGAGCAGGCCGAATAGCAGGTTGTTGCGGCTTTCGTCGTTGGTTTTGAATGGTCGCGTGCCCCACAAGTGACAGACCGAGTTGATACTCCAGGTTACATGATGGCCGACGAACATCCGCACCAGCCCGCCCCAAAGAAAGCCGAGCAGAAAGCCGTACCAACTGCTCGAGACCCATCCGCCGATCGCGGCGGGAATGAGCAATCCCAATAGCGCCCATACGGCGAACAGGTCGCTGGCCAATTTTATACTTTTGTCTTTACTCAGGTCCTGCACGTATCGATCCAGCCCCGGTGCGTCGGATCGAAACAGCCAACCCAAATGTGCGTGATAGATGCCACCCAACAGGCTCGACTTGCCATCGCGCGTACGGTGGGGCGAATGCGGGTCGTCTTCGGCGTCGCTGTGCTGATGATGCCGACGATGAAGCGCTACCCAACGGATCAGCGGCCCCTGCACGGCCATCGAGCCGAGCGCGGCCAGCACGAACTTCACCCAACCGTGCGTTTCGAACGCGCGATGGGTAAACAGGCGATGAAAGCCGACCGTCGTGCCGAGCGCGGCCAGCGTGTACATGCCGACCATCACCAGCAGCTCGGTCCAGAACAACCCCCAACCCCACAGCCCATAGCCGACGGCAACGAGCACGGCGACGGGCAACACGACGGCAATCAATGTGGCAACACGATACGCGAATGGCACCGACGTCAACGGGTCGGCCTTGGGCGAAACAGACAAACGGGAGCTCCGATCTATTGGTATGAGCAAGCGGCAACGGCGTGGATTCGGCACGATGCCTTTACCTATCGCTGGTATTAGATCGGAGATCGGCGGACTTGGCCACCATGTAAGTCTTGCGCATATCGAGATTCGGGTCCGTCAAGTAAATGAAAAACGGTGCCCCCATGTCGATTATTCGACATGGGGACATATTGAAGCGTGTGTCCTTGTTCAATGAGCAGTGCGGAGCGTCGTGTGCCACTGTTCTATGAATGCTCTGTAGAAACCCTTTCTTGTTGACAATAAGAGAATCATCAGATTGTGGACGATGTGTCGCAAGATGCATTCCGATTCGCGGCCCGGTTCGCTGGTGGCCGACAGAGCCGACCCGAGTTTGCGCTTGTGTTGCGATATCGCCGCCTCCACATGCCAGCGGCTGCCGTAAAGCCTACGCGGAAATCGGCGGTGCAATTGTGCGCGATACTTTGTCTTGGGCTCTTGTTGATGCGGGCGACGCGGATTGATCGGAATAATCGTCGAACGAATCCCGAGTTGTTCGCGACTGTACCGATGATGCGCTTCGACATCGTACGCGCCGTCGGCGAACAAGCGATCGATCGGTAGATGACGTGCGGCTTGCGTGACGGCGGGAACGAAGCTGGGCGAATCCTGACACGGTCCGTAGCGCAAATGCATGCCGAATAACAAATACGATTCGTGATGCGCGACCATCGTCCACTTCGGATATCGCCGGTAACAGGTCATGCGGCCGGCGCGTTCGAGGAAGTGACGACTTACATGATGACTTTCCATACCGGTCGCATCAATGGACGCGTCATTCTTTTCTTGAATGAGGTCTACACGTCGAGCGAGATCGGCGACGGCAACGAGAAATTCTTCGAGTGCTGCTTTTTTAAAAAGCGCGCGTGTGCCTTCTGCAATGTCGTGTAATGCGGCACTCGTTCGATCTTCAGAATGCGCCGTAAATCAGATGAATCTCGCAAAATCTCCACGATACCGCGATAGTCGGTCTTGAAAAACAGCTTCAGCGCCAACATCGAGAATAACTGATGCTGCGTGAAATCCCGACGGGAGAACTTACCGGAGTAAGCCGGCAAGGACTGTTTCGACATCTTCACGGCCATCCTGGCCAACGCATTCGGTGACCGCGTCATGCTGCGTTTGGTTGACATACAAAAATAACGGCAGACCCGCCGTCACGACTTGAAGGGTTTCTACAGAGCATTCTATGAACAGTGCACGGCGAGGGAAACCGCCCAGCTCTTCGCGCGTGCGGTAACCATCAATTGAAATTCCTAACCAGATTCCGAATCACCGAGGTCGCCGATGGTTGCTGGTGGGCAATGTTCGCAGAACAGTGGCACGGTGGCGTCTTATAAACATGACGCGACGCGGGTGCCCCATGTTGGTACTCCAACTTGGGAGCGCGATTCGGTTTGCGCGCTCGCGTGTAACAACTGTCGCCTCATCTATCGAATATTCGAATTCCCCGAGTCGGAGTACCGACTTGGGCCACCCGACGACGATCGACTTAGTCCGCGATCGTTAGCGCCTCCGCATTCGCGAATTCGCCAAGATCCAAATCCAGCGCGCGATCCGGCATTGTCGATCCGCTGGCGGTGGCAACGTTATCGACGATCAATATGCTGGATAGCTGCGGGTCGTCGTTGTTTCCTTGCACCGGGCTGCCGAGAAAATATCCCGTGCCTTGCGCATCAACGTGTACATCTTTCGGGTCGTAGTTATCAAACCCCCCGGTCGACTCGGGCACCATCAACGTCATGCTTTGAACCGTACCGATCTCGCCATCGAGCGTGGAAACATCGGGCAAGATGAATGTGCGGGTGGTGGGGGTGAGGGCGTACAAGGTGTCGTTAGATGCATCGACGTAAAGCGAGATGGGGCCGCTGCCTCTGGTGTTGCCCGTAAACAGGTTCGTTCCGAAATCCAATGTCGAAATGACCCGATCCGGCGTCGGCATACCGTCCAGAGTGCTGGCGTTTTCAAATACGAGAATTTCACGCGCGTCGGCAGGTGCATCATCTCTTTCTGCTCGTGAGTTGAGGACGTAAAGAATGTCGCGCTCGGAATCGATGGCGATGGGGCTGGCGGTGCCAAGTTCGCCTAACCTTACGACGCCGGTGGGGGCGATGTTACCGTTGAAGCTGGCCTGTGACGTATTCGCAAAGATCAGAACCTCGCGTAGGTCGTCGCGGCTATCGACCGAATCGTAATCGTCGGGATCACCATCCTGCGACACGTACAAGATGTCGCGCGTCTTATCGAGTGCAATGTCCACACCGAGCACATCGCTGCGGTCCAGCCGCGTGGCGCTGCCGGCCACCACGCGCACGGGCGTTTGCTGACCGTCGACGGCACCGGCATCGGAAAAGACCCGAATCTCGCTGCTGTTGACGGGTGGCGCTTCCTTCCACAGGACGATCAAGTTGCCAATGCCATTGACGGCGACACCTTCCAAAACGCGCGAGATGTTGGTTGCGTCGACGTCCAGCGTTTCATCTGCCGCGACGGCGCCGTCGATCGTCGTGGGCATGTCGTACGCCGCGACGGTCGAGCGATCGGTCGTGACAAACAAGCGCGGCATGGCGGCAAAGTCGCGGTCGCTACCGCCGACAGCGCCGCCGATGGGCAGGCCGCCGGTGCCGTCGGTGGGGCATTCCATCGCGAGGCAACACGCCGCCAGGGAAACAACGCTCAATATTCGGATCCGTCGCATCTTTTTCTCCTTCTGTGTATGGGTATTGATGCAGTCCAGCCTGTATCCCGCGCAGGGAATATTTCAATTGGAGGCTGGTTTACGGTTAGTACCCCCCAACTTCGCTGGTCTGCCGCGAAAATTTGGATAAATTTTTTAGATAGGAAGAACGTTCAGCACACGGCTGTGAAAGTCGGTGTTTGGGGGCTAAAGGTGCAGGTGGGTAGCGGGGGCCTCATGGTGGTACTGCAACGTGGGGTCACGAAACGGTTTGCGCACTCGCTTGAACCAACTGTCGCGTCAAGTATCGAACATTCGAATTCCCCACGTCGGAGTAGCGACTTGGGCCACCCGCTAAGACTGGTGCTGAATAATCGAATCCTGCATTTCGTACTACCGATTTGTGCCATCCGCACTCTTTAGTCGCATGGTTTCGACCGCTTGCAAACAAACGCAGCAGATGAACACAATCAGCAACGCCAAGAACAAACGGGCAACTCCAGTGCTTAGCTGATTGCCAAAACTGTTGATGAGATATGCCAGTATCAGCAGGGTCGGCGCTGTCAATCCTACGGTCCAGCGGAACGTCGCACTTTGCTTGGTCATTGCGAATATCACTAGAGGTGAAATCGCCAATGCATAAACGACCGCCATCCGGAATACGGCCCCCACAGCTGATTGTGGCGCATCGACTCCAAGAAATAGCAGAAACGTGGCAGCCAGGAGAAAGGAGAATAGGCCACCGGCCCAGATGGAAGTGATCAAGGTTTGATTCGAAGACATAAAACACCTCATCATTCTCCCTTTTGAATTTTACTTCGATTCTATTTCTCTGCTTTCAAAATAATGATTCTAATAGTCATTAGCTGGGTGCCCCATATTGGTACTCCAACGTAGGGTCGCGAATGGGATACTGATTCAGCGTGAAATTTACGTTTGCATCACTGTCGTATAATCGAATTCCCCAAGTCGGAGTACCGACTCAGGATACCCATTCGACTCGACCGATCCGCTCAGATCGGACGACGCGGCATCAGTGTCGTGTTCAAAAAATGGTCCGCGGTGCGGACCTTACGAGTTGTTCACCCAACCCTACGAGTTGTCCACCCACCGGACCAGTATAACGTTTATAACTTTCGCAACGTTGCTCACCGTCCCTCATCCAACCCCGCGAACTCACTACGTATCCGCCGCTTCACGCTCATCACGCCGTTGGCGCTGAGGGTGGCGACGAACGGCCCGCGAATGCGGCAGGGGCCGAGCACGGCGACGGATTCGTCGGTGGCGCCGGCGGGGTAAAGCGTGGCCGATTCGATTTCCCCGACAATGGTGCGACCGTCATCTTCGAGCGTAAAATAAACGAACCCCGCGCCTTCATAGCGTGCCCGGTCGCCACCGCGTTGTAGGCAATAGGTGATGCCCGCGTCGGTTTGCGTGCGTTCGGCGTACGTCTTTCCGGGGCGCGGTTGCCATAGCATTTCGATGTGCAACAGTTGAGCGATATAAACCTGCTCTTCGACCATCGGGATGTCGTCGTCGGCAGTGCCGCTGTCGCTATCGTTGTTGTCGGTCGCGGCGCTTGGGCCAACCGTCTCGTCGGTATCGGCAGCGCTTTCGGTATCGGTGCCGGTATTGGCGCGAATGACGACGTCACCGGCGGTTACGGTCTCGTCGCTGTTGTCTGATTCGGTGGCGCGCTTCATATCCGCCAGTTCGATAGGCGTAGCAGGGCGCTCGACGGTGACGAGCGTCGGTGGAATTTCAAACGTGATGTTGACGTTTTGATACGCGTCGCGCGTGTAGCTGCCGTCAGGGAACGATTCGACGAATTGTTCGGCACCGAGACGCTCTTGTTCGAACGAGACGATTTCGATTTGGGTAGTGGGTTTCTCGCAGCCGACGGTTATGAGGCAGATTGTGGTGAGAAGGATTATGTAGGTTGCGAAGCGGGCGATGGGGCGATGGTCCCCCAGCCCTGGAAGGGCAGGGGCACCCGGCTCAAGGGTAGTGACACCTGCGCGAATTGCGGTGGGTTGAGTACAACCCACCCTACGATTGTCTGACCACCTGGCGCTAAACACGGTTGATTTCATGCGAGCAGTTTAACGCCGTTATGCGTCGTCGCTAAGGATCGCGTTGCCGTTGCTCGGCTCGGCGTGCGAGAGGCCGTTCGATTCGAGTCCCAACAGCTCCAACGCGTCGCGCTCGACGATACCGGCCAAGTATTGACGCGGAATCGTGGGCAAATTGGTGCCGGTGACCAACTGATTCAACCGATAAATCGATTCGATGGCCTTGGCTGCGTGGGTAAAGGGGAAGTCGCTACCAAACAGCAGCTTATCCATCACGCCGTATTGATAGGCCGAAAGCAACGCATTGTAAGCATGCCACGGTCGATGAATCAGCCCGCTAATATCGGCGTACACATTCTCGTGTTTACCCAGCATGACGATACACTCGTCGATCCACGGGAAGCCCATGTGTGCGACGACGATCTTTAACTGCGGCAACTCGCGGGCGACCTCATCCAGATGCGTGGGGCGCGCGAACTCCATCTTGCTGGCGGCGGCAAAGCGAATACCCTGATGAATAAAGACCGGGAACTTGCGTTTGTGCGCTTCGGAGAATACCTGCATCGCGCGGCTGTCGGCCGGGTGAAAATCCTGGGCCGAGGGCGAAACGGTGATACCCTTCATTCCATAAGTGCCAGCGGCTTTTTCCAAATCTTCCAGCGCTTCGTCAAGGTTGGTCGGGTCGATGCCGGCGACGCCGATCATCTTCTCGGGTTGCTGGCGTACGTAATCGCGAATCAGGTCGTTGGGAATATCCGCACCGACGTGGCGGCTCTTAAAGCCAAAGACGAACGCCCGGCTGACCGGCTCGCTGCTGCGCAGGTGGGCCTCGGCAGATGCCCCCGGCCATTTGCCGTTATCCCCCTCCATACCCCGTCGTACCCGACCGGGGCGGTCGGCGGCGGGGCCCAATTGGCTCACGTCGCTCCAAATATGCGTGTGGCAGTCGATGATCACAGCTAATGAGCCCCCATTCAGACGATCGCGCCGATGGCACGGCGGCAAACGGCAAATTTCGCCGTTTCAGCATCCGATTGCAAGCGGATGAGCCTAGCCGAGCCCGATTCCGGCGGTCAAGCGCGGCGGAGTTCGCGCCGCAATCAGGCCGCTATCCGGTCGTCCAGATTCCGGCATCCCGCAGCTTCAGCCCGTCCGAGATTGCTCCGAAGATGATCTTGATGGAACTGTGCAACGTGCGATATAGTGCCGCCTCTTGGGATGCGTCGGCGGTTTTTGCCGATTTCGCCCAAATTCGACCTTCAGTTGCGTCGGGTAAGCGAGTGGCCCGTCGCGCGCGGTTTCGCAACGAGCATGGCGCAGGCGCGAATCGCGGTTTTCATAACGACAGAGTTCAACGGCGCGCGAGCTTTCGGGCTCGTTGCGAATGCAAAATAAAAATGGATTGATGTTTCGCGGCAAGGGTTCGTGAAATTCATCACAAAGTCGGCGGGCAAGTGGAAGAAGACAGCGCGCCGCGAACAGGACGATCGAATGACACCCCGAACGACCAGACGAGGAGACAGCGGAGTGACGAACGCAGGGTTATTCAAACAAAACGGAAAATTGGCGCGGCTGTTGATGCTGGCGTTGATGGTGTTGCTCGTCGGTACGGGCGTGGCGTGGGCGCAGGGAAATTCGGAGGGCGCTTCGGATACCGCTTCAACCGTCGCTGATACAAGCGGTGACGGCAAGGGAGCCGTTAGCACCCTACTTTGGTTCTGGTGGTTGCTGGCGCTAGCGGCGGCTGGATTCGCTCTCTACAAAGCCAAAGAGTATTTCGGTGAAGTCCTCGCATCCGATGAGGGCGATGACCGTATGCAGGAAATCGCCCGCTACGTTCGCGAAGGTGCGATGGCATATTTGTGGCAGCAATACTCCGTGGTTATCAAGGTGTTCGCCGCGTTGTTCGTTGTCCTGGGTGTAATGGCATATTTCCACCTTCAGCACCCCATCGTGCCTCTTGCATTCTTGACCGGTGGATTCTTCAGTGGTCTGTGCGGTTACTTCGGAATGAAGACCGCGACGTATGCCGCGCATCGTACGACCGCGGGCGCTCGCGACAGTCTCAACGAAGGTCTGCGGGTTGCATTTAAGGCCGGCGCCGTTATGGGCTTGGTCGTGGTTGGCTTCGGCCTGATAGATATCACATTGTGGTTTTTCGTCCTACGCGGAATCGTGGGCATGCCCCTGCACGAGGTCACCGTGGTGATGCTCACCTTCGGCATGGGGGCGTCGACTCAGGCGCTGTTTGCTCGTGTCGGTGGCGGTATCTATACCAAGGCAGCCGACGTCGGTGCTGACCTCGTTGGTAAGGTAGAAGCGGGTATTCCGGAAGACGATCCTCGCAACCCGGCCGCCATTGCGGACAACGTGGGTGACAACGTCGGTGACGTCGCCGGTATGGGGGCCGACCTTTATGAGTCGTATTGTGGATCGATTCTCGCCACGATGGCCCTCGGGGTTGCGGCTGCCGCTTCCATCTATGATGAGAAAACCTTTGGCGCGGCAGAGATTTCCGAAAACGCTGCCGCCTTTAAGTTCTTGATGGTCCCCATGGTATTAGCTGCCGTTGGTATCGTGTTGTCGGTGGTGGGTATCACTTTCGTCAAAACGGAGAAGGGTGCCAGCATGCAAGCCATTATGGAGGCCTTGGCGAAGGGCATTAACGGCTCCTCGCTCATGATTGCCGTCGCCGCCGTGCTCGTGTGTTGGGCCGTTCTCAGCGGTATTCCCGGCATTTCCTGGTTTGGAATTTCATTGTCCGTCATTATTGGTTTGGCGGCAGGTGTCGCCATCGGAAAGTTCACCGAGATCTATACCAGCTACGACTTTCAGCCCACCAAGGATATTGCCGCTCAGGCTGAAACAGGTGCGGCAACGGTCATCATTGCAGGTGTGGCTGAGGGTATGAAATCCACTTGGGCTTCGCTGGCAATCATCATCGTTGCAATTATGGCAGCGTTTAGCGCGGCGGGTGGCGGAACCGAGTTTATGCTCGGTCTTTACGGCATCGGTTTGGCTGCTGTCGGTATGCTTGCGACGTTGGGAATCACGCTCGCAACGGACGCCTACGGACCCATCGCGGACAATGCCGGTGGTAATGCCGAAATGTCCGAGCAGCAGCCCGAAGTGCGTGAGCGGACTGACGCTCTCGATGCCGCCGGTAATACGACGGCCGCCACCGGAAAGGGATTCGCCATCGGTTCGGCCGCCTTAACCGCGTTGGCGCTGTTGGCTGCTTACGTCGAAGAAGTCCGCGTTGGCCAGGTGCGCGAAGCGCGCTCTTTCATCGTTGACACGATGAAAGAGCAGGCCGATATCGGCAAGCTCTATTACCTAGGCCACGGCAAAGCGGCAATGCAAGTCGACAAAGAAGACATTGAAAATAACTACCGTGCCTTTATGGTCCTTAACAAGGGCGAAGTCGGCGACAAAGTGTTTGGCTTTGGCGGCGAAAAAATCGATGTCGGCGACGAGATCAAGAATGTGTCGGCGGCGTCTGCGCGCACCAAGGATAGTGCTTGGCTACAAACCGCGAAGATTCCGGTTGGTTCCGAAATTCATACGCTGGAAATGGTGGCGACCGACAAAGCCTCGCTTAAGCAATACATGACGTTCTACGACGTAACGTTGATGAATCCGCGTGTGTTGTGCGGCATGTTCGCCGGGGTGTTACTGGCATTCCTGTTCTGTGCGTTGACCATGAAAGCAGTGGGGCGCGCCGCGTTCTCGATGATGCTCGAATGCCGCGATCAGTTCGACAAGATGAAGCGCTATCTTAAAAGTCAGGGCAAGACCGACGAAGAAGCCGCGGATTGCGAAAACTGGCCGCGACGTCAGGTCGATTTTGAAGGCGGCAAGCTGCCCGACTACGCCAACTGCGTACAGATTTCGACCAAGGGCGCTCAGCGTGAGATGATCATGCCGTCGCTATTGGCCATTCTTATCCCCATTGGCGTCGGCCTGCTATTCGGCGTCCCCGGTGTTATGGGCTTGCTGGCCGGAGGTCTGACCAGCGGTTTTGCCGTCGCGATCTTCATGGCCAACGCCGGGGGTGCTTGGGATAACGCCAAGAAGTGGATCGAAGTGGGCAACCACGGCGGTAAGGGCTCGGATGCTCACAAGGCCGGCGTTGTTGGCGATACTGTGGGCGACCCTTTCAAGGATACGTCCGGTCCGTCACTCAACATTTTGATCAAGTTGATGAGCATGGTCTCGGTTGTGTTTGCCGGCCTGGTCGTCAAATTCGCACCGGCTATCAGTTCGGCGATCGGCTTGTAATGACGATTGGGCTGCCATACCGACCCCGATGGTCGGCATGAGCAACTCGCCTCGAATAACCAAAACGAAAGGGCGGCTCGGTAACGGGTCGCCCTTTTTTTGTGTTGTTATCGATTGGGGGAGCATCGGCGTCTCGCCGGTGAGAAAATAGACTACGCGACGGCAAGGCGACGATGGCCTTCGTCGCCGAAATCAAACGATATCAGCAGTTTCTTGTGGTTTCTTGAACTCCACGGGATTTGAAGTATCCTATTCGCTTCGTATCGATTCAAAGGAGACGCGAGGAGCGTACAGGTTACAGCAGCAGGCGAAACGTACCCGCGTGTATCTCACCCTCGAGACGCGTGGGTTTTTTGTTGGCACCGAAGATTGAGATTGCTATGAGTGGTAAAGACGATTTATTGAAACATGCCGAGTCGCTGGGCGTGCAGCCCGCAGCCGTCGACGGTAATGACGAAACGCTGCCGGAGCGCAAGCGACCGCAGATGACGAGCGCCGTTGCGCGCGAATTCGCGATTGAAACCGCACGCCTGATGGACGACGACAAGTGCGAAGACATCGTGATTTTCGATTTGCGCGGTATCAGCCCCGTGTGCGATTTCTTCGTGATCTGCACGGGTACGTCGGATCGCCAAATGCGTGCCGTCGCCGACCACATAAAACAAGTGGCCAAAGAGCGCGGCGAAACGCCGTACAGCATCAGTGGCGTCGACGACGCGTCGTGGATCGTGGCCGACTACGTCGACGTGGTGATTCACCTTTTCGCCGAAGAGCAGCGCGGGTATTACGATTTGGATTCGCTCTGGGGTGATAGCCCGCACGTGGAGTGGAAGCGGGGGTAGATGGTTTACACTTGGCTCAATCGCCACGCTTCCGGCGTAGGGCGACTTGTTCTTTTAAGTTGATGCGCACCTCATGGCGTTTTGCTTGAACAAGCCACTCCGTCTGTCTTTCGACGAGTGCTTGGAGCCTCTCAGTTGCGTTTGGATCTTTCCAATCAATCGCGAATTTGTCGTCAACCATTGGGCGTACTAATGCTTCGTGAGTACCGAAGGCAATCACGATCGGCCCACCGAATAATTGTCGAATGGCGACAAAAACGCCATAAGATAGGGCCAAGGCGAGAAGCAAGAAGAACAAGCTGAAATATGGAAGTGGTTTATCAATAACGTACCAGGCAAGGCTGAACATCAGTGTTCCGGGAATGAAAAAGAAGCCAGCAGCGAGTAGATAGCGCTTCCAATGGCGATATTCAAAGACGGCTGATAGCTCGTCAAACTCCCAACCGCACTCGGAGCATTTTTCCTCTGTCGGCTCGCGCAAACGCAGTAAATAATTACAATCGGGGCATTTCTCAATCCAAAACTGTTCGTCGCGCGGTGTATGCATCACCGCCGCCCGTACCGCTTGATCCCATCCTCAACGCACACCGCAAACGCACAACCGTCGGAAAAGCTGCGCAGCGCCTTTTTCACGTTGATGCGTTGTGCCCGCTGCTTGCCGTGCACCTTAAACGTCGGCATGCGATAGGCCGATGCCTCGGCAAACACCACACGCCCCCACGGTATCACGCGCGTTTTGTGCGAGCGAATGCGACAGACCACACCGCGCGGCGTCGTGGCGATGAAGCGGCCGTCTTGCGCGATCAACATGTCGTACACGGCGTAGGCGATCAGGGCGATCAATCCCAGCACCGCTAACACGACCACCCACCACGGCGGCGCGAGCACAATCATCGAACCGACGCCGATGACGGTTGCAAAGATCGGCCCACCGATGTTGCCGCCGCGCTTACCTTGCCAGGCGCGCGTGTGCTCGTCGTAAACAAAGCCGCAGTCGGGGCACTTGCCGCGCCGCGATAGGCCGATCCACGTGACGTCACAATCGGGGCAGCTTGTCGGCTGGCGACCGGGCAGCGGCGAGCGCGGCTTTTTGTGTTGTTGCTGATAGCGAATCTTTTCGTGCATCCGCTGCAACGTGCGCGGCGGCGCAGCGGGGGCCTCGACGATCTCTTCGTCGGCCGTGATGACGTCGGCGGTGGGCGTTTCGTATTCAAACATACGTGTTCGTTATCCTAAACTATTGCCGCACCTGCGACGATGGCTATCGAATTGCATAAACGCGTCGGCCGGATCGATCGCCCTAAGTTGAGCCGTCGCTATTCTTGCCTTGCGCAATCTCCTCTTCCGAATAATGGGCCTTCGCCGCGCTGATACAACGCAGCAATTCGAGCTGCTCCTCGCGCTCCGGTGTCAACGAGGGCAGATGGATATAGAACCACCTGCCCACGCGAACCAGCCAGTACTTACGCCGCCATTCGCTGGGCTCGTGGGCGCTCAAGCTGGCTTTATGCCAAGGCAGGAAGCGCTTTATCTTGATGCCGCGCTTGCGCGTTCCGACATAGAGGCCTTCCGCTGTGACGGCGAAGAACTGTTGCGGCATGCCGCGCGAATAATTGAGCAGGAATACGATGGCCATCAAGATCACGGCCAAGGAGTTGACGATCCAAATGGGCGACCCGTTGATCAGCCCGATGATGACGAACGCCAGATTGAGAACGCCCCCGAATGCAAAGCTGCCATAGGTAAAGAGGCGGAGGCGACGCGATACCATGATTTCCCACACCCGCGTGCGCCCATCATAAGCAAGCCCGCATTCCGGACATTGATGCGCCGCCGGTAAGCTCGTCAGGTCGTAATCGCACTTGGGGCAAAGCGTGCTGCCCGAGGGTGCAAAGCCTGCGAAAGTCTCGCTTACCTTCGATTCATGTTGGGAAGCGTCAAGAGCCATTACGCGTCACTCGATTTCGATTGATTCTCTTTCGACATCGCGATGCGACGGTTGCCCTCTTGCACAAGCTGTTGTAGATCGTACTCCGTACACTGCAAAAATCTCAGCTTGGTGCGCTTGCCCGAACCCGTTGCATTATCCGAAGCTAAGCGGAGCACGATTTGAATCACCTTGGTGCGCTGGTCGGATGGTTTCGAATTGACCTCGTGCATCTCACCCACAAAGAGCGATTCAATCTGATCGTATCGAAACCACTTCGATTTTCCTCTGGGCCAGCGCACGAATACTCCATCAGGCAATACCGCGACCAGCGTCCGCAGCGTCTTGTGCCTCAGGACGATTGCGAGAACCAGCATCCCGGCACCTGCTAAAAGTAGCGGCGTGTTCATCCATTGAAATGGTCTTGTCAGACCTCCGGCAGCCGACGGGAGAAATGAAAGCAAAAGTATTGGGTACACGCCGAAGGTTAAGAAACGGTCCGTTCTTGGAACACGTTGCTCCAGCACGATGGAATCCGCGTCATAGCAGCAGCCGCATTCTGGGCAATGGCCCTCGGCTGGCAGCCCAATCAATTGGTAGCCACATTGAGGGCAGCAGACGGTCTCTAGCGGAGCGAATCCGAGAAACGCGTCCGGATGCCGCCCATCCGCCTTCGCTGCCGGGCGTGATACATCGTCTCGTAGGGTAGCGGTACGGCATTCACCGCATCGGCGATTGATAAACGACGCAATTTCCTCGACCTGTCTCCGAGGAAACCCGCGCATCGGCAGCGAGGTCGGTCGTCGCTCGGAAACGCCGGTCGGTCGATGCTCGACGATCAGGTTGCTGCGGAATAAACCATGTTGCGGATCGACGCGGGCAATCTGTCTGAGCGGGACCACGACCGGGGCCCCGCTAAGGTCGCGGTTAAAGACAATATCATGGGTGACGGCAAGCATTTGACGGGTACCGATCATGAGAGCCAATAGCGACACGGTGGCGAGGCCAGAGATTAGACCGACGCTTAAGATGGTCATTTTCCATTCAAACACCAGGCTTTCTTCGAACAGGATACTGATGCCCAGCATGACGGCAGCGATGACCAGCAGCGCAATAAATCCGTATTTTGCTACTCCAGCCGTAAACGGTGGGCGCGACCAAACTTGGCTGTCGCCATCGAAGCCAGTGCCGCACTCAGGGCACCGACCGATCATCCTTTGCCCGGTAAGGTCGCGCAAGCAGCGCGGACACCGCATTGAGCCCGACGGTAGGAATCCCTGAAATTCTCCGGCCTCTGGTGCGTTCATTTCTCTCTCGGCTCCAATCCGAGGCGCTTGCGCCGGTAATCTTCGACGATGGCCAGTAACTCATATCGCTCGTGGTTCGAATCGGCAAAGGGCGTGATATAAATGCTCTTCAGATGGAAATACGTGATCGTAAACTGATAAGTTGCCAGACCGTGACGCTTCACGCCATGTTCGATTTCGTGAATACGATTCCATTTAATGTGTGCTCGCCTTGTATCGCCGTCAATCGAATGAATAACGACGTCGGGGGCAATTGCGAGTATCGGTCGCTTATATCTCTGTCGGACGAGCTTTAGCGCCGCGAGTACCGAGCCAATTGCAAATATCATCGTTATCAGCATTCCGCGCCAGCCAATATATCCCCGACCGTTTATGACGAGAAACGCATAGAGAAGCAAGAAAGACGCGCTAGACAAAAGCACAAAGTAGTATTGTCTATTGGGTTTTCCGATCCAGACCATGGTTTCGCGATCGTAAGCCAACCCGCATTCCGGACAGTTATACTCCAGCGGCAAACCGCGCAGGTTGTAATCGCAACCCGGGCAAAGCGTGCTGCCGGAGGGCGCGAAGCCCTGAAACGAATCACCAAGCTGTTCGCCGTCGTTCGCACTCATAATGGTTGTTGATTCAAGCGCCAATGCCGCCAGCTTTCCACGCACAACGTAACAATCGTATTCACATGTGGCCTGATATACCGATGGCAGCGTCTCTGCACGGCCGCGCTCGTGTTATCGTCGGTCATCATCGCTCGCCTTTTGACCGTTGCGCCACCTTTCGAGCGCCGCCGTTGCCGCATTGATAAATCGCTTGGCGTCGCCGGGCGCCTGCGTCGGCAATTGAATACCGGTTACCTTCGTCGAGCCCTGCTTCGATCTGCGCCGGCGATGGCGCACGGCAATGTGTTTGAGCGTATGCATGCGGTCCGATTCTTTCACCCAACGCACGTCGCGATACGCGAAAACGCGCATCCGTCGCAATGGCTTGCGGTCGATCAAGCGGTCGGCGGCCACGGCCACACGCGTATTGAAAAACCAACGACCGTAGCGCGACGCGGCGAAGAGACCGAAAAAGATTGCCGGCATCCACAACATGATCGCAAATCTCCCCGGTCCGCCCGCGAAGACCCATTGAAGAAAATGTATCGTAAACCAAACAATGCCCTGCGTGAGCATGGCAATCTCGAAAGCACGCTGCCCCTTGGTATCGACAGACCAGACGAGCGTGTCGTCATCGTATTGCAAGCCGCATTCCGGACAGCGATGCGCGGCGGGCAAATGCTGTAAGTCGTAATCGCACTGCGGGCACAACGTTGTGCCCGTCGGCGCGAAGCCGGTAAAGGTTGCGCCCGCAGATCGATCCGGATGGTCAGCCGTTTGATTCATCGAATTGTCGCTCTCTATATCGAGAAAGATTTTGATTGGCGAGTTCGATGAATCGATCGATCGACTTTGGCGGCACATCGCGCAGCGCCACCGTGATGTGCCGCTGGCCACCTGTTCTTAGTGCTGTCTCGGCTAGGCTGATCTTAATCTTCTGGTTGCGATTATCTCCCTCGTAGCGTTGGAAGCGGGCGATATGATCGAAGTGAACGACCTTGCTGCGTCGCATGACATCGATGGTTTCGAGCGAATCCTTTCCGACGATCACCATAGCCGTCGTAGCCAATCGAAGATAGTCAAAGTAGACGCCCAAAACAGAAGCGCACAGCAGCAAAATCCATATCCAACCGAAGATGGAAAAGGACTGCGGGTATGTCGCGATGCCAATCGCCAATCCGCAAATGATTATTAGAACTGCGGCATAAACAGTCGTTGGCTTGATGAACCAATTGCGATATCGCTGCGGTCGCCAAACGAGCGTATGGCGATCGAACGAGAAGCCACATTCGGTGCAGCGGTGTTCGGCGGGTAGTCCTATCAAAATGTGATCGCAATGCGGGCAACGATCCGTACCGTTCGGTGCGAAACCCTCAAAGCCGAAGTCCGCTCGGTCGCTTAGGTCGTCTGGTGCCGATGACTCGGTCTTATTTCTCGCTGAGAGTTTCGCCATGGGTTTGTTTGCCACGCCTCGCCGAAAATATAAGAATGCATTATGAACGCAAAGCACTCATGCTAATTCCGCACTGCCATCCTAATCGAACCCAGCCGATATCCCATTACGAACGGACGCGCTGTTTATAACGATTCACGTTGCGATTCGCCAAATGCACGAAACGCCGCAGGGTTTTATCGCCGGCACCTATCAACATGTATGTCGCAGATTTGGTAGATTCGTTCTCCGGATCGTACAGAATGACGTCAAACATCTCCCGATCGTAAACTGTGGACTTGTTTGGTCGTTGATCGGATGGATGCCTCATAGGGCTGTTGTGGCCCTTCCCTGTGCGCTCAAACCGCTCGATCCGGTCAAATTCAATCGTTGTCGACTTCCTAAATGCTTTGCGAAGGATCAATGCATGGCTGGTAACGACGATGTACCGAACGCTCCCCCGATTGATTAGCAGAAATCCGACGACAAACAGGGGCACGCCGAAGATGGGGAATCGCCTCGCATAGTCGTCGATGGTCATAGGTGTCCGTGAGGTCGCGTCATCGAAAAATACAAAAGCGAATATTAGGGTGACCGCAATTCCAAGCAGCATGTGTATGGCGAATTTCTTTCGACTGGGTCGCCAAACAATCGTCGCCGCATCGTATTCAAAATCGCATTCCGGACAACGATGCGTGGCAGGCAGGCCGCGCAGGTCGTAGCGACACTCCGGGCAGCTGGTGGTGTACGTCGGTGGAAAGCCGCGAAAGATGCCAACATCTTGTAGTTGTGACTTTGTCCTCATTCTTCATGTCCATGCCGCTCAACATCAAGGTCGATGTAATGCAGCAACACCCGTTCGCAATCGTCGCGGTCGGTGAACAGATAATTCAAATCGAATGAATCTATCGTTTTCCGTTTATCGTTGAGTAGTTGGACGATGTCGTGGCGACCATTAAACTCAATGATTGCGTCTTCGATTTCAGCCCATGATCTACATTTTGATGCAAACAGCGATCGTCGTCGCAATATACCTGCCGGTGCGATCGAGATGGTGTGGGCTTGGTTGGTGGCAACTACGGCAAAGCAGATTATGGCAACTTGCCATAAGGAATTGAATCCAAGATGTTCGTTGCCCGACCAGAATTGGTGCATACTGAATAGGAACAATAGCACCGCTAGGACTGGTAACACGATATTGAGGCAGCGTTTAAGTCGCCGTCTCCAGCTTACGTCGCGCCAGACGCGAGTATTTGAATCGTATTCGAAGCCGCATTCCGGACAGCGATGCACAGCGGGTAAGTGCCGTAAGTCATAATCGCACTGCGGACACAGCGTACTGCCCGACAGTGGGAAGCCGCTGAAACCTGCCGTTTCACGATCCACGTGCGCATTGTTCAACCCGTCAGGCATGTCCCCGTTCCTCCGACCCGTCACCCATCGCCTTTGCAATCGCCTCTCGCAATTCCCGCGCCTCGATACGGCTGGCGACGAAATGTTTCAAACGATGAGATCGGTCTCCCTCCGTTAGCAACAAAGCGTCGCTGCCGCCCGGTTTGTATTGTAACTGATTCCACGCCACAAAATGCAGTTCGCGTCGCGGATGTTTTATATACATGCCAGCGCGAGTCGTAATCAGATAGCGCCGTGGCCATGCGCGGTAACTGCAATAAAGGCCGACCATCACCAAAACCGGAAACAGAACGACTCCAATTATTGAATACACAAAGATCGATCCCGATAGCAAGAAACGCAGTTTCGTTAATCCAAGCAACGCAAATGCCGTTCCCGTGATTCCAACATTCAAGTGGATTGCCGCTGAGGTACCCCAAATCGTCTTCATGCGCGCGCGATCGATCGGCCACAATCGCGTCGTGTCATCGAACGCGATACCACATTCCGGGCATGATCCACCATCAGCTTGGCCGCGCAGGTCGTATTCGCAATGCGGACAATGCCAGAAGGGCGACGAATTGCTAGCGGATTCCCGTTGGGTGCGCTGATGGACTATTGCAAGAAGCGCATCCTTTTCCTCTTTCGTTTTCAATTGAATGCCAAGATGACGATGTGGGCGGACGATTTCGTCAGTGCGGCGTCGAAAGTAAAGAAGCAATCCGTTCGAGCGCGTAGGACGCGGGAAAATTTCGAGCAGGTCGCTCCACGGCACTAGCGTCATCGTCTGCCGGCTCCAGCCAATTGCGATGCCGTCTGGTAGCGTGGCAAGCAAGGGCTTATCACTCCATACCCACGCGACGCGCATCAATCCAAATACGAATATTGCAATCAAGAATAGCGAAGCTTGCCGTGTGAATGCGTCAACAGCCGTCATGGAGGAATAGGACATGTAGGCAAGACCGCCAAGGAAATTGACCACTAAAAACCACTTCATATAGCGTGCATATAGATCGTGGTTAAAAAAGACGAGTGTCTGTTCGTCATAAGCGAGCTTACATTTCGGGCAATTGCCTGACGGAGGTTTGCCTATGAGCGACCGACGGCATTTTGGGCAGCAGGTACTGCCCGACGGTGGAAAGCCGGTGAACGTATTTGCCAGGGCACGTGCTTCTGGCGAACTGGGTTTATCGATGGGTGCTAAGGACACAGTCGAATCTCGATATTGGGGCTACGTTTATACAAGCTTTCCACGATTGCAGTACCGATCGATTGTGTTCCGGAACTGAGCCGGGTCTTTGTTGTTTGCCTGTCGTCGTCGGACCAAACGTGGAGCCGAAAGTGACCTCTTTGCGTGCAGATCGACGCGAAGGCAATATCTTCGTACAGGACTTGGGTTGGCGCCTCGTTGCCACGACGCAGCCAGATTCCGTCGGGCAGTAAAGCGACTCGAATTCGTCCTTTAGCGCAAGAAAGCAGAACAACGCCAAGCAAGATGAAGATTGCCGCCAACGCGTAAGGATGTATCAGCGTCGATATCCCTCTCACGTCGATGACTGCCATCAACCCGAGCGGAACACCGAGAACGATAAGAAATTGTATTACTTCGATCGGCCCCATGTCTTGGCCCCTTGCAAGGAGCCAGCTTATCGACTGGTCGTCATATTCCAGCCCGCATTCCGGACAGCGTTTCCGATCTGGACCTATGTGCAGCCGATACTCGCACTTGGGGCATTCGGTCAATTGGAGGTTACGAATATCCTTAAGCCGGTATAACTCCATACGGCGTTGAAGTTGATTCGTTCTTGTGTTAATTCGATTGATATTTTCCTGAGACCATTTACTGTTGTGCGGGAACGCCAATCGCTCATGTCTTGTAGGTAAACGATAAAGAGCTGCCGTACGCGGAATTTTGGATTCTAAAAAATCGCAGAATAAAAAAAGTTGTTGAAGCGTATGGAAAAAATCAATCAAACCGTATTGAGTTTCTTGGCCATCGCGTTTTTCTGAGACGACAACACCTGCAAATGCGGAGGTGACGAATAATTCGGCGATATTCTCCCAGTCGATCAACGTCGTCTTTTCGAAACGAGACCGTCTAAGAATTAACTTGTCCGGCGTAATTGCGGCAAATGGTCCATTGGCGAAGGTTTTTCCATGTAACAATGCGATAACAAGCGCAACGCCCAAGCTAATGCACATGCCGGCGTAGGTGACGACAAAGGCAGCGATAGGTAATGAGCGATAGTCGGCCCGGATTAGCGGGCCGGCTGCGTCGAGAAGATACAACATAAATGTGAGAAATGAGAATACAAAAAGGTATATAAGGGTGTTCCGGCGTGTCGAATACTTGAACCGAAGTGGCTTACGCCAGACCCGAGTCGCTTTATCGAACGCAAGATGACATTCCGGGCAGGCGTGTAATGTCGACAGCCCTTGTAAGTCATAATCGCACTGCGGACACAGCGTACTGCCCGACGGTGCGAAGCCGGTGAACGACTGAGACTGTTTTACCTCGGCCGCCGTCGCGTCTGCGTGCTCTGTTGCGTCATCCATCCGCATACCCCATATTGCGGCCAGCCCGAAACCCGATCGCACCGATGGTCATGTTATGTCGCATAAGTTGGCCCTGCGATTACAATCCCCGGCGTTGATTATACGTGTTGGCACGGAAGGCCACGGAAACCCATGAAATCACTCCTCCAATCCATTCGCAACGAAGTCACCTCGGCCCTGACGAGCGCCCTCGGCGCTGCCGCCGCCGGTGTCGACCCGCTGGTCAAGGCCGCCGGCGATCCGAAGTTTGGCGACTATCAAAGTAACGTCGCCATGAGCCTCGGCAAAAAGCTGGGCGCCAAACCGCGCGACATCGCGCAGCAAGTGGCCGACGCGTTGAAAGATTCGGACTTGCTCGAGCCGCCCGAAGTCGCCGGTCCGGGCTTTATCAATCTGCGCGTAAAGACCGCCAAGCTCGCCGCACAACTTGAGGCCGTGCCGCCGACTGTCGGTGATGATGATCGATTGGATGTCGAGCGCGTGAGCGATGACGAACGTCAATACGTATTGGTTGATTATTCGTCGCCGAATGTCGCCAAGGAAATGCACATCGGCCACATCCGCAGCACGGCCATCGGCGACACGATCGCGCGGGTGATCGAGTTCCAAGGCCATCGTGTCATCCGACAGAACCATCTCGGCGATTGGGGCACGCAGTTCGGCATGGTCATTCTTGCCCTATGGCATCTGTGCATGCGCAAGTATCAGGGCGAATCGATCGAAGACTTTGTCGCGCTAACGTCGAAACTTTCCGATGACAAGTTTCCCAAAGACGAAAGGCTCGCGTTGATAAAGCAGCGCGTCGCCATCGTGCAGGAAAATCTCGACCGCGACCCGTCGGGTGAATCGGATTTTAAACCGTTCCTCGAAGCGTTGGAGCCGAGCTTCGACACGCTGCTGCCGCTGTATAAGTATGTGAATGCGTTGGAGAAAGCGGCCAAGGGTATCGACGATCCCGCGCTGCACGTGAGGCATGCCGACACGGGCACCACGCGGCACATCTCCGAGTCGTCGCGTTACGTCGCCGCGATGTTGCAGGGCAAAACCGACCGCGCTAACGATCAGGAAATCGCCGCTTGGCGCAAATCCATTGCGGCCACTTTGCGCGAATGCAACGCCATCTATCGACGGTTGGGCGTCTCGCTTACCGACGACGACGTGCGCGGTGAAAGTTTCTATCAGCCGCTGTTACATGAGATCGATGCACAAGGCGCGCGCTTGCCCGGCGTTGTCGATGAAATTAAGCAGGTCTTGGCACCGCCGGGTAAAGAGGGCGGCGGTTTGCGCGTCGAGTGTCGCATCGATCAAGGTGCCGTATGCGTATTCTTCGAAAAGCCCGATGGCAAGCCCGCGTTTAAGGGCGCCGAAGGCGAATCGCTGCCGATGCTGATTGAAAAATCCGATGGTGCCTCCATGTATGGCACGACGGATATCGCGGCCGTTCTGTTTCGCGTGGCGCATCCCGAGCGCAACCCGGTGCAATTGCAAACGCCGCGGCTGCGCGAACGGCTTGCCGAACTCGGCGGTGGCCTGGGTGCCGATCGTGCGATTTACGTCGTCGGTGCGCCGCAGAAGCTGCACTTTGAAATGCTATTCCCCACGGTGCATGCCGCCGGTTGGACGAAGCGGCCCGATGGTTCGACGGCGCGGCTGGAACACGTTGCGTTCGGTTCGATTCTGGGTGACAGCCGCAAGATGCTGAAGACGCGTTCCGGTGAGACGGTGCGGCTCAAAGACGTGCTCGCCGAAGCGATTCAACGCGCGACCGATCAGGTGCAGAAGCAGCAAGCGGATAACGAGCGCGGCGATAAGCTTAGCGAGGACGAGTTGTCGCGCATCGGAGAGACCGTCGGCATCGCGGCCGTTAAGTACGCCGAGTTGAGCCAGAATCGCAATACCGATTACATCTTCAATTGGGACAAAATGCTGGCGCTGCAAGGCAATACGGCACCTTACATGTTGTATGCCTACGCGCGGATCCGTTCGATCTATCGCAAGGGCGCGGAAGAAGCGCCGTTCGATGCGGCAGTTGAAACGGCAGCGTTGCAATTAAACGATCCCAAAGAGCGCGACTTGGCTTTAGCGATTTTGCGCCTGCCCGATGTGATCGACAGCGTCGCCGAGCAATTGCTGCCTAACTACTTGTGCGAATATTTGTACGATTTGGCCGGCAAGTTTATGGCGTTCTATGAGAACTGCCCGGTGTTAAAGGCACCCGACGCCGCGACGTATGCCTCGCGCATGCGGTTGTGCGATCTGACGGCGCGCACGCTGAAGCTCGGGCTTAGTTTATTGGGTATTCATACGTTGGATCGCATGTAACCGCCGCGCGAAAGCAACGTCGTTGCGAATGAGGGGCCATCGCGAACGACGCGACGGAGCCGCGGCCTGTGGCCGCATGTTCTGTTTGCGGCAAGAATTGTTGACGAAACTACGCGCCGGTGCCCGCACCTACACTCTGCATCACCGGGTCGGGAATGCCCGCTTCGATAAAGCCGCGATTGCGCGTGGCGCAACCGATGCATCCGCCGCACGGTTCTTCGGCCATGCTCAAGCACGACCAGGTCCATTCGAACGGCACATTTAGACGTTTACCTAACTTCACGACCTCGGTACGGTTCAAATCGATCAGCGGCGCTTCGACGGTGAACTGGCGTTCGGGCGAAGCGATCTCGTAGGCCTGCTTCGCCAGTTCGATAAACTCGCACGAATAATCGGGGTAGATCGACGCCAAACGCGGCGCCGGCGGCCCAAGTTCTTCCACGACGCCCACCAAAATGCGCGACGCGCCGATCGTGTGAGCCCAGTTATACGCCGCACCGATAAACGTACCGATCATGCCGGGCACGTGCGCGTTCGATCGCGCATCACCGATGGCCATCGCGTCTTCGATTTGCATCTTGCGCGAGACGCGCGCGTTGCCGCCGATCTGCTCGAAGTGCGGCATGTCCACGGTAAACCACTTATCCGGCTTGAGCGCTTTCACCAGTTCGTCGAAGCACGTGGCTTCGCGCTTTGCGGAGCGATGCGGAAAGTTGACATGCAACAACGCCAAGTTGAACTCATGCGCCGCGGCATGCGCCACCACCGTGCTGGTGAGTCCACCCGAACACAAAACGACTGCGGTTTCTTTGGCCATAACAAATACTCCGCAGGTGTTATCGGTGATTTGGGAGCGTGGCTGAGGCTGTTTCGTGCGCGAGCGGTCGACTCCCTCTCCCTCGAAGAGTGAAGGCGACCAAGGCGGGAGCCTGAATGGGCTGGGGTGAGGGTTGTCTTGCGCGGATGACGTGGATTAGTTTTTGTGGTTGCTGGTCTCCCTCAGTCCCCCAGCCCCAGAGGGGCAGGGGCACCCGAGCCGTCTACTCCCTCTCCCTTGCCGTAAGAGGGCTGGGGTGAGGGTTCTGATCTCCGGAGAGCCTTTTCCCCACCCTTCGCTGGCGCGAAGGATGGGGCACCCTATGTGCGAATCAACTCGCGCCGCTGATGCCAGCAACCAATGCAAAGCGACCGGCAGCTTTTGCCTGTCGGCGATGCGACCAAAATCGCTCGTCGGCGATCGTCGAAACGTTGGCAACCTCGATGCGGTCAAGATTTACCCCAGCAGCTTCGAGTTGCGCAAGATTTGCCGTCCGCATATCGAAATATAGACGCTCGTCGCGATTCTGAAAAAATCGCGCGGCGCCCTCGCCCAGCCGCGCCAGCGCGATGCGTCGAACTTCGTCGCCCACTTCATATTCCGCCGGTCCGGCGCACGGACAGATGCCGCCGCACAGGTTGCTCGGCGCAACATCAAACTCCCGCACCAGTTGCTTCACCATTTCCGTCGTGATGCCGGCGACCGTGCCGCGCCAACTCGCATGCGCCATACCGAACACCAGCGGATCGGGGTTGACCAATACAATCAAAGGGCAGTCAGCCGAGAATTGCATCACCGGCACGTCGGCAATGTTGCAGACGACGCCATCCAGAAATGGCAGGGCGGTCTCGGGCCCGTGGCGACCGCGCCCGATGTCGCCCGTATCGATGCGCAGCACGTGATTGCTATGAATTTGATTGACCGTCGTCAGGCGGTCGAACGGCATTCCCAAAATCTCGCATACCGTGCGGCGATGCGTTTCGGCGTCTTCACAACCGGGGCCGACATGGGCAGACATGTTCCACGGCGCGGCCGTAATGGCATGGCGAAAGCAGGCCAGCCCGGCGAGCGACGGCAGTTGAAATATCCCCCCGTCTTTAACGGGCGTTTCTATTAGGTCCACCAGCGGCATCAGGCTGCACCCGGCGGCGTGAGTAGCACCTTTATCGTGTCGGACGCGGCGGCCCGTTCGAAAGCGGCAGGTGCCTCGGTCAAGGGCATGCGAGCCGAGATCAACTCCGTAACATCGAAATCCTGCCGAGCCAACGCACGCAGCGCCTCCGCGAATGGCCCACAGCGGCTGCCGACTACCGTGATTTCATTAACGACGAGATTCATCAGGTTGACTTGATGCCGATCGGCACAGGTTGTCTTCATCACCAACGTGCCACGCGGTCGCACGAGTTCGATCGCTTTTTCCAACCCGGCGGCACTACCCGTTGCATCAATGACCACATCGAACGATGCCTTTGCATCCAACTCATTCACCCGCGCTGTGCGAATCCCGCGTCGATCCAATAAGCTCAGCGTTTTGTCGTTGCGCCCCACAGCCGTGAGCCCGCAGCCCGTTTTTGAGAGTACGAACGCTATCAGTAAGCCCAGTCGGCCCGTCCCGAGTACGGCAACCTGATCGCGCGCTTCCAGTTTAACTTGTTGCGTAATCTGATACGCGGCCGCCAATGGTTCGGTGAACACCGCCGCTTCGTCGGAAATCGAATCGGCCACGGCGTGCAAGTTAATCGCCGGAAGCGTAAACCGTTCGGCGAAGCAGCCGTCGCGCTTGACGATGCCCAACACCGTTCGGCGTCGGCAGTGATTGCTGAGTCCGCTCGTGCACATATCGCAGCGTTTGCACACGCAGTTGATCTCGCCCACCACGCGCTTGCCGCGCCAATCGTCGGGCCCGTCTTCGACCACGCCGACAAACTCATGGCCCAACGTGCCGCTAAAGCCGCCGTAGCCCTTGAGCAATTCGAGGTCGGTCGAACAAACACCGAGCAATGTCGGACGAATGAGCACCTCACCGTCGGGCGGCGTGGGCGTTGCAACGTCGGCAACGTTTAGCTCCCCGTTTTCAATGCGAATGGCTTTCACGAATGAAACTCACCTTTGCGTGTTGGTTGATGCGAAAACTCAAAGGCGAGCCTAACACCGGTCGAATCGTATCGCCACGCGCATCGCCCCAGGCCATTGGCCATGGGGCTAAATCTGAGCCGAACGCTTTGGCTTCAACGCTAGCGTGACAAATTGATTTCTTTTGAGGGTCAATGGCCGCGAAGTTCAAACATGGATTACACGACGCACCCGAATTAGAAACCACACTTAGCCCTCGGCCAATGGCCGAGGGTTCACTCGATACGACAAAGGGGCTTCAAGAGGACCCCCATACCACATATACCCCGATCCCAAATCAGCCTCCGCAAATAAAAAAAAAGCCGCGACGGTTCAACATCGCGGCATGCGAATAGGATGATTGCGAAAGAAAGGGCCGCCAGTCGTCGAATGTGCCAAGCAGCAGGGCTGGGATCGGAGTCAGTCCTGACCGAAGTCGCGGGTCCGCCGTGACCCACCAAATCGCTCGCGCCTGGCCTTCGGCAAACTTGCAGATCCGTCTGCCTTCACGGCCTTGTAGCCTTCTTATCGGTCAGTGCCGCGTCAAAGTTGAGCCCGATGCCGCTAATTTCCTGTCATAGCGAAGCTTGCCGTCGATTTTGCCCTGCCAATGCTGAGAACTTTGCCGACGCCCGTGGCTGTGCTAGCATTTTTTTATGCAAACCAACGCTTCCATCCGAATCGCAGTCGCTAGTTTCGTCCTCGTGGCCGGTCTGCTCCCCATTTCGGCCCCGGCCAAAGAGGTGTATCTCGAACAGGTGCGCACGGCCCTCATGTTGCGGGCCTCGCGCTGCTCGACCTGCCACGTCGACAACGATCCGGTTCTCTGGACCGACGACGGGCTCAACTACTACGGCCAGCGACTCAAAAGTATCGAAGGCGGATCGTCCGAGCCATTGTCGAACCGCATGATCCTGCTCGATCGACCACCGCAAGATAGTGACGACCCCAACGCCACCGTCGCGCTGCCGCCGGTCGGTGATGACGGCGTGCAACTCGGGCCGAATTCCGATGCCGATGGCGACGGAATCGAAAACTGGGTGGAAATTCTCGCGGAGGCCAATCCCGGCGACCCCGATGACAAGCCCAGTGAGAATCGCATCAAGCGGGTGCGCTACGTGATGAGCTGCAAGATTTGCCACACGGGAAATAACTTACCGGGAAAGATCGGGCGCGAAGCCAATCCACACAATGAATTCGGCGAGCTGTTGGCCGTGACGGACGACCCGACCGATCGCAAGAAGCGGGTGTCGCCCGCCGATCGCCGCAGTGCCGCCGAGCGCGTTCAAATCCTGCGGCGTATCGCCGTCAACAGTCACGTCAAACCCGAAGGCGAGCGCGCGACCTACTGGGAGCGGCTGCGGTTGATGTATCTGCCGGTCGATCCGGATCGGCCGACCAACAAGAAGCGCTTGATGAACCTGCGCAAGCATGTGATCGCGCAAAAAAGCGAACGCCGCCGCGACCCGACGCTGGGTGTGCCGAAGGAAGGTCACGAGATTGGATTTGTTAGGGCGGCGGAAGGTTTGGATTAGGGCGAATTGAGCGACGCCGAATCAATACAAAATCGTCAACACCAAGTGCGATTCCTTCGCCTTGCCTTCGAATACGCCGATCGATGACGTCGATTGCTTGATGTAGATATCCGGATTGGCATCCAGCCATTCATTGATTAAATCATCCATATGGGCCAGACCGGCGGCCGTAAGCTTCCCATGAAACGTGCGCACGCGCGTAGCGGGTTCGGCCATGGCCGCGAGCGGTCGATTGAGATTCGCGTCGCTATGCGCGCCGCCCAGCGTGCTGCCTTCCGAGAAGGATCGTATCTTCGTTGGCTCGCGCTTTTGGATGCCCGGCTCGTCCTCAATCAGCGATACGGGTTCGTCCGAGATATCGCGTACACCATCTTGCACAGACGGCATATAAATCCCGCCCGTGGATGTGCCGACTTCGCGCGACGAGTGATGCGTCGGCAACGGCGCATCGTCGGTATCGGCGGCACCGCTGGATTCAAACGGGTCATCCGCAAAGCGCGACGCATGAGGCGGCGGCGCGGCGGCGGGACCCTTGCCCCCGGATTGCTGTTGCGCCTGCATGGCTTCCTGCTGCGCGATGATTTCCTGCCGCTTTTTCTCGACGCACGAGGCACACAACAACACGCCGCCCACCAGACCGGCGCGGCGATGGATGATGTCCTCGTTTTGAATCCCGCTATTGCAGCCTTCGCAAAGGCGCGTGTTGGTGGTTTGCGTCATGACGGGCGCTCCTAATTATCTAATGCGCGGCCCGCAGTCCCGTTGAACGGTGGCGATATGGCGAAGGGCCGCGACGGTTGGCGTGCAGAATCGCACGCCGTTTCGATGACAAAATTGTACGTGGTGGGGCGGATGATTTGCAAGGATCATCCGCGCGACAGCAGGGCTAAATCGACGCCAGCAGCGGCAAAGTCCGGTTAATCGTCGGCGCCACGATCAAAATTAGCGCCGTCAGCACGGCCAGACATGCGATCACCGCGACGGTCGGTTCGGTGCTGTTATTGATCAATAGCATAAGGCCGGCCGCCATAACCAGCGCCCCGATACAGGCGAGCGGTACGGCCCACGCGGCAATATCCACAATGGCAAGTACAACCAATAGCCCGATCGGAATAAATCGCAAATTTTTATGCAACACACGCATAAATCGAGCGGATGCATACAGCAAGCCAAAAACGATCAATCCCGCCAGCAGCGCGTAATGCAACTCCCAAGGATTGGTGTCGTGAAAGCGCAGCATAATGACGTGATATACTAAAGCGAGACCGGCAAACACTTTGAGCGATTGCCGCGCGATGGAAAATCGGTTTTGCACGAGCCGATCGAGCGGCGAATCCGTATAATGTAGCCGCGCCACTTCACCATCGGGTAAGACGGCGGCGAAATCCTCGTCCTCATCGGACGTTCCACCACTGGCCGTGCCAAGCGACGACTTAAAGTCGAGCCGAAATCGAAACTCACCGACCCGAAACCATTCGCCCGCGCGCAATTTCCCTTTGGCGATGCGCGCACCGCCGACCCACGTGCCGGCTTTCGTATCCAAATCTTCGATAACGATGTAGCCCTTGGTCGACACGCGTATGCTGCAATGACGCTCTTCCATCTCTGCGCTATCGAGGCTCAGCCAAATGCTGCTGCCGGTTCCGATCGTCAGGCTTTCGCCGATCGGCACGATGAACTTCTCGCCGACCCAATCGGATTCCGCCGCCTCCAACACCGTCAACACCGGTCGCTGGTATCGCCCCGTGGCAATTTCAAGCTCGAGGTTGAGCATTCGCTGACAGCGCGGACATTCCGCTTCGACGATGAGATCGATGTTCTCAGCGTCGATCGGCGTTCCACAGGGGCAGCAAAGCAGCAGGGCCATGAAGAAGGCGTCCTCGTCCTGGAGCAGCGCTCTTGGCGCGACCTTATTTATCGATGTTAACCGACCCGAATCGCAACGCGCCCGTCGGCGTCGCGTAACGGCTGCCTATTAGAATGATCCTTTCAGATTCGTGCAAGAATTGCGCGTTAGTCCCTCTGCGGCGGACCCCCCGGGGACGCCGATAAAAACAGGTTGAGATCGGAATTTCTTCGACCACTTTACCGAGATTGCGCGCCCCATACGAATGATCTACCTTGCCGCCGCCATCTGGATCAACGTCATCGTGCTCATGGCCTGGGGAATCGACTACCTCTGGACGCGTATGGTCAAGCCGCGTTATTTCAATGCGGCGCTGTTGCCCGGCACCATGGTCGCCACGCTCGGACGCATCGTCGGCTTGCTGATCACCGGCGCAAAAGTCAACAACACCGCCCTCATGAGCGACGACGACCAAGGCGCGCCGCAGACCGACCTGCAATACGAACCCAAGATTCCCTTCTTCGGCCCGATGCTCGTTGGCTTCATACCGCTGGTGGCGATCGGTACCGCGATCTATCTACTCGTGATGTACCTGTACGAGCCGCTCGCGCAGCAATTGCCGGTCGAAAAAATTTCGGCAGAGCTGCCGGCGACTGGTGCCGCCTTTTGGGATCAACTGCGCCATCTCATCGATTTGACCGAAGCGACCTACGTCACGCTGATGAAAGCGGATTACGACAACTGGCAGGTCTGCGCGGCGATTTATTTGATGATCTGTCTGGCCATTCGGTCGGCACCGTATCGCGGAAACGAGCGCGGCCACTTCGGTGCGATCGCCACGACGGCGGCGATTGTGGCGCTGGCAGGCACGGTCACGACGCGTCCGGCCGAATTGATCGAACAGTCGTGGCCCATCCTCGTGGTGACGGTTGGCTGGTTGTCGCTGCTGTTAATGGGTAGTCTCCTCGTGCGTGGCATCGTCGCTATCGTTCGCGGCTTGGCGAAAGGCGGCGGATGACCACCGACGCATTCGACAGCGTTCGGTCCACTCGGCCGTCGGCGACCTATGGCGATTTTCGGCGCAAGATCGTCACCGCCGCCCACTTGGCGCACGGTCTCGAAACGCTTCGAAGCAACGAGAGCGCACCAGCACCGCAGGTCGTGCACTGTCATGGTTGTTTCGACATCGTTCATCCCGGTCACATTCGTTATTTGCAATTTGCGCGTTCGCTGGGCGATGTTCTCGTCGTCTCTATGACGGGCGATGCGCGTATCGATAAACAACCGCAGCGTCCTTACATTCCCGAAGAGTTGCGCGCTGAGAATTTGGCGGCGCTGGAGTTCGTCGATTGGGTCTTGATCGATTCGCATCCCACGGCGCGCGAAGTGCTGTCCCTTATCAAGCCGGATATCTACGTCAAAGGGCGCGAATACGCGGATAACGACGATCCGCGCTTTCTCGAAGAGAAGCGCGTCGTCGAATCGCACGGCGGTCGAGTGGTGTTCTCCAGTGGTGAGGTCGTGTTTAGCTCATCCCGGCTGATCGAGTCGATCACGCCGACGGAGGATATCGAACGCCGCCGATTGGAAGTGCTTTGCCAACGACATGAGATTTCCTTTCCGCGCGTGCATCAATCGCTTAACGGCATTTACGACAAGCGCATTCTGGTGATGGGCGACGCCGTCATCGAACGGTACGTGTACTGCGATGCCAAGCGCGTGGCGAACGAATCGCCGATGATGTCGCTGCGCGAATTGCAGGACAAGCAATTCGCCGGTGGGGCGGCGCTCGTCGCGCTCCAACTCGCGGCGCTGGGGGCGCAGCCGACGTTAGTGACCGGTGTGGCCGATGGACCAGAATCGGCGTGGTTGAAAGATGTGCTCGATCAACATGGCGTCGATCTGGTGCCCGTGTACCGATCCGTGGATTTGCCGGTTCGCACGCGTTTCATCGTGGACGATCAGAAGTTAATGCTCGTCGAACGCAACGAGCCGCACCCGGTCGAAGCCGAACGCAGCCAGCAGTTGCGCGATATTCTCGCGCCGTTGGCAAAACAAGCCGATGCCTTAGTAACATTTGACGCCGACGGCGGATTATTGGCGCAGAGCGGCTTGCCCGATCTGATGCAAATCGGTCAAGGGTTGTTGCGCGTGGGCGGCTCCGCCATTGCACCTTCGCGGTTGCTGGCAATGGCCGATGCCGACTTATTGGTTACCTCCGAACGCAAATTGCGCTTGGAGATGAACGACCTCGAAAGCGGCTTGTCCGCGTTGGTCTATCGCACCATGCAGCGCACCAGCGCGGCGGCGATGATCGTCTCACTGGGCAAGCGCGGTCTGGTCACCTTTCAACGACCGACCGACGATCCGGATGTGCCCGAATGGAAGGGGCGCTTGCTCTCGGAACACTTGCCAGCCTTCGGCGAATTTGCACACGATCACTTTGGCTGTGGCGAAGTGTTGTTGGCCACGATGTTGGCATCGTGTGCCGCGGGTGATTCCTTAATGCTCGCTGCGTACTTGGCGTCGATCGCCGCGGGGCTGGCGGCGACCAAAGCCGGGCCATTGGCGGTGGATCGCGACGAACTGCGCCGCGCCTGTTTGCGCCGACCGGAGCTGCAAGTTGGCCTCGAAGCGCGATCCGCAGGTCGCGTTGCATGATGGGGGACAACCAAAACCCGCCGCGCCTCAGCATCGTGATACCCACGCGCAATCGATGTGAGCGGCTGGCCGCGACACTCCATCGCCTACATGCCCTGCCAGATGGTTCCTTCGAAATCATCGTCGTCGATAACGCCTCGACCGACCAAACGAAATTGCTCGCTAAGCGATTCCCGGACGTCGTTTGGTGTTTCGAGGCGCGCAATCATGGTGCCGCCGCGCGCAACATCGGCGTGCAACGCGCGCGCGGCAACGTCATTCTCATGCTCGATGATGACAGTTGGCCCGAACCCGGTGCGATTGATCGACTGATCGCCGCCTTCGATCGCGATGCAAACTTAGGTGCTGTCGTCTGTCGCGTGCTAATGGCCGACGATCCAGCGCGCCACGACGCGGGCGGCGCTGCCGGTGTTATCGTCAACTGTGGCGGGGCGGTGCGCCGCTCAGCGTTTCTCGATGCCGGTGGGTATCCTGCGGCGTTTGATTATTACGTTGAAGAGTACGACCTGTGTTGCAAGTTGCTGCACGCCGGTTGGCACATCGATATGGCGGGCGACTTGGTGGTGCACCATCAACGCACGATGCAAAATCGTGACCCCGCCGCAATGATCTATCGCTTGGTGCGCAACAATATCGAGCTATGGACGCGTTATGCACCTCCAAGCCGGCGCGACGTGCTGGTCGACATGGATGTCGAGCGCTATCGCCGCATTGCCAAACAATTAAATGCAATGGATGCGTTTCAACGCGGCTTGCGCGACGGCGTTGAACGTGCGGCAAACGTGGCCGACGATATCTCGTTAACAGACGATTTATTTAACCAGCTGTTTCGACTCGATCGGGCGCGGCAATTGTTGCGCAACTGGGCCGATAAGCATCGCATCGAGACCATCGCGATATGGTCGCGCGGCAAAGGTTGCGAGTTGTTAATCGAAGCGGCGTTTTGCGCTGGCGTTCGTCCGATTGCGGTGTATGATTCGCAACTCGCCGAAGAAGAAAATGTCGCGACGTATCGATGGCGCGGCATCCCATTGCATGACGCATCAAATGTTCATCAAATCGAAGCGCACGGTGTGTTGCTCGGCACCCTTTCACCGGGCGTGGCAGCCAATTTCGAGCGCGACCTGCGCAACGCAACGTGGTCGCGTCCGATCTTCAATCCGGTGCCTTGGTCGAACCTTTGCGACGATGCTCCAGTCGCACGCCAAGCACCCGCGTCCGACAAGCTGGCAAGCACCGTTCGGCCACGTGGCAGGGCAGTTAAGCATACAACGCCTTAATATTGCCGCTTCGAACGACCATTGCTTGCCTTTAAATCAAAGAGTCACCGGTCTTTGCCACCGTAAGGCATTAATAAGCCAAGTTACTCGACATCGTTTGTTGGCTGAAAGTCATGAGCGTGTTGTAACGTCGCGTTATATAGCGGCTACCGTCGCGCATAACTCGCAACGTCCAAGTTCCGCGCGTGTATGCCGCGCGCAACTCAGCGCGTTGACGGTCATAACCGATCATGCTTGGTCGAACGAAAATCGTTTTGTCCCAAGTTCCTTTCCAAAGCGGATCGCAGTATGAGTCGCAGATCAGATCGAGACCGCCCACTCCTTGCAGGCCGCGTAAAGCCAACGCGCACGCCGCCGCGCAAAACGGTAGGGCCGATTCTGCGCCTGTCGCATCACGATGCGTCCGCCACCCAAGTGGAACAAACGGTACCCTCGCTCGCGACGGCGCTTTCGACCGCGGTCTATGCCGGTAAGTCGCTGCATCGAGCACTCACGCAGTTCGCCGGCATGATTTCTCGACTCGAATTGGCAGAAGTCGAAGTCGGTCGCCAATTTGATCGGGACCCTGTCGAACTCGTGCAACGACGGCTCGATACGCTGATGTTGGAGCTTTCCACTTTGTGCGAAAGCAAAGCAAAAGACGGTCGCTTGCTGTTTGACGGTACCTGGGCAACGCCAGTGGTGGACTATGCCGGCGACGTGATAGATACCGTAACGCTTCCGGCCGTGTCGCTTGCAACGCTCGGCAGCGACGGCATCGGCGGTCGTCTCGAATCGCTTTTGTCTCAGCGTAACAATTGTCTGGAATACGTCGGCCCCGCGACTGTCTTGGCGCTGTTGCGCTCTGCGATCCTCTGGATTGCGTCGGAGCGTGAGCGCGTGTTTCGCACGTTGGCCGAAGTTATCGAGCCGCTCGTTTCCGAGCTAGAGATCATCGAAGCCAACGCGTCGGCCTTACAAGACAGCGCCGATTCAGATTTTTGCGCCTCGCTGGCAGAAATTTCCAGACTGTCGGTCCTCGCCCAGCAACCTGCCGGCGTTCCGTCGGTTGGCGCAGCCACGCCGGCCGGCGGTCTGCGACTTTCCCACTCAGACAACGATTAAGCCCGTCATTATCTGACGTTGTTGCGCTGATGGCGATTCTCGCCGACGTCGCTGCAATCTTCCGATCTATATCCAGTGGTGCTAAATTCAAAAAATCGTCTGGCCCAATCAGACATTTTTGTGGACTAACGAAAGTCCCATCTTCGACCGCCCGATACGACGAGCAGACCGCGACAAAGGCTCGCGGGAGCGCTTTCATCGGCAATGGATATCAAAACGATATCCGCCACCCGAAGGCTGCTCGACGATTCACGGATTGGATGACGTCGAGGCCGATCGGTACGAAGGAAGCGGCAGCGTACAACAACGCATTGAGTAACGTGGCACGCAGGTAGGCGTGCCAGGCCACGCGCAACCAAACGAAAAATGCGTGGGCGTTCAGGGAGGAACCGATGACTCGTATCAACACGAATGTTCCGGCACTTACGGCGGTTAACAACCTTACCGCCAATAACCAGTCGCTGACCCGAAGTCTCGAGCGACTGAGCTCGGGGCTTCGCATCAATCGCGGCGCCGACGACCCGGCCGGTCTCATTGCATCGGAATCCCTCCGATCCGAGATTCGCGGCATCAGCACGGCGATTAGCAACTCCGAACGAGCCATCAACGTCATCTCGACGGCCGATGCCGCGCTCGGGGAAGTTTCCAGCCTCCTGCTCGAACTCAAAGAGCTGGTGGTGGAAACCGCCAACGATGCGGGTCTATCCAACGACGAAATCGAAGCCAACCAGCAACAGGTCGACTCGCTGCTCGTGGCCATCGATCGTATCGCCAACTCGACGCAGTTTAACGGCAAACGCCTGTTGGACGGTCAGCTGGGCTACACGGTCAGCGGCCAGGACACCAGCAATCTGCCGCGGTTGCAGATCTTTGGCGCTCGCGTCCCCGAAAGCTCCAACCTAGCAGTCGATGTCAACGTTACGCAGTCGGCGCAGACGGCACAACTCACCATTGGCACCGGCGGTACAACCGGTGTGGACGGTACGGGTGCTCTCTCCGCCGGTAACGGCGTTACGCTTGAGATTCGCGGTAATCGCGGTACCACGCTGCTCAGTTTTGCGAGCGGTACGACGCTTTCCGCTATTGCCGCCGCCGTCACCAACAACGCCACGCTTACGGGTGTGTCGGCTGTCGGTAGTGCAGGTGGTATCAGCTTCAACAGCACCGAGTACGGTAGCGATCAATTCGTCTCCGTGCGAGCCATCAGCGGTACGTTTGGCGTCAACGCCGGCGACCAGGGCGATAACGAAGACCGCGGTCGCGACGCACAAGTATTCATCAACGGCCAAGCCGCTTCGGTTAACGGCCTTACGGCAAGCATTCGAACGTCCGGGCTCGACCTCGTCGCAGAACTCAGCGAAGCCTTTGGTACCGCAGTCGGCAGCGACAGCTTCGATGTCACCGGCGGTGGTGCCAACTTCCAGATCGGGCCGAACGTCAACGCCCAAGGTCGCGTCAGTGTCGGTATCGAATCGATCTCGTCTGCGAATTTGGGTAGCGTCACCAACGGCTTCCTCTCCGCTTTGCGAACCGGTGGGGCGTCTGACCTTGTTAATCCGGAGAACCTTCCGCAAGCCGAACGCATCGTCGCCGACGCCATCACGCAAGTCTCGACATTGAGCGGTCGCTTGGGTGGTTTCCAATCCAACCAGATCGAAACCAACCTCAACAGCTTGCGGGTCGCACTCGAAAACGTCACCGCATCGGAATCGGCCATCCGCGATACCGATTACTCGCTCGAAGTATCCAACCTGACGCGGGCACAGATTCTGCAACAGTCCACGACGCAGTCGTTGGGCATCGCAAATCAGTTGCCGCAGACGGTGCTATCACTACTGGGATAATCGTTGCCGCAGCCGCCGGTTGAATCGGCGCGACGGACGGCAACTTTTGCAACAACGGAATAAGAGGCGTGTGGCATGGTGGAGGATCGACCGGCCCACGCCTCGTTCCATTTAGATGCGTCAAATTTCCGATGAATAGAAGGGCGACCGGCTTGTACAGCATTCGCCTAAGGCCCCATCGCCGAGTGGGAGTTGCAACTCAATGAATCCCCGTTTACCCATTGCCCCGCGCTGTCACAAGGTAGGCTACGTCCTTTCGTGCCGCGTTAATGGGCGCAAGAAATTCAAAGCGCTGGGACAGGTCGGTACGACGGCACCCACATTGTGCGTGGACGATCTTGCGCGCCAAGATCACTCGCGAAACGCAATGACGCCGCCAGCAATGCAAGTGGAAAAACCCATCTAACGCCTAGGCCAACGATCCCTCGCATCACCGCCAAACGTTTGCAACCCATAACGAACGGTTAATCAATATGTCTGCCATTAGTTCCAACGTCGGCCTTATCTCGGGCTTACCGGTCAACGATATCATCGATTCGCTTATCGGCGCGCAAACGGGGCCGTTGCGACAGTTGCAATTGCGCGCACAAAACATTAGCGCCAGCCGCACCGCATTCGTGCAGCTTTCGGCGCAGTTGCTGAGCGTGCGCAACGCCGCCGGTTCGCTTAAACTGCCGACGCTCTTTAACGGCACCTCGGCGACGTCGAGCAACGAGTCGGTACTCTTGGCACAATCATCGCCCGGTACGCCTGCAGGTGAATTCACGTTTGCGGTGCGCAATCTCGCGACGTCACAACAGTTGATCTCGACCGGATTCGCCAGCGCCAACAGCACGCCCGTCGGTCTCGGTACGATTACCTTGGAGCGCGCCTCGGGTCAGGTAAATCAGTCGACGCGGCTCTCCTCACTTAACGGCGGCACGGGCGTCCGTGCCGGTGAGATTCGCATCACCGACAAGGCCGGCAACGCCGCGGAAATTGATCTCGTTACCGCCAAAACGATCGATGACGTCGTCGCGGCCATTAACAACGAGCCCGCCGTCAATGTGCGCGCCGAGGTTCGCAACAACCAACTTGTCATTGAAGACCTTTCCGGCGGCACTGGCTCGCTCGTAGTCGCCGATGTTGGTTCCGGAAAGACGGCAACCGATCTTGGCATCGTGGGTTCGAGCAGCAGCACGTCGATCGACGGTCGCAGTCTGGTGTTCCTATCCGAAACGACGCGGCTCAGCGCGTTAAACGATGGCAATGGTATTCGCACGCGCCCTATCGGCGGCGAAGATATTCGCTTTAACCTGTCCGACGGTAGCCACTTCGACGTAAAGCTCGCGCCTGACTTAGAAGCGTCGACGCCGTTGGCGTTGCTCAATCAAGGTAACGGTATCGGCGAGGGCACGATTCGTGTTACCAACCGTCGTGGGGAGTCGGCGGAGATCGACATCAGCGGTTTGCAAACCATCGGCGAAGTAACGGCCGCGATCAACGCGGAAACAGGTTTGAACGTGAACGCCACCGTCGGTGCCGGTCGCATCACGCTCAAAGATAATTCGCTCGAAGGCCTCAGCGCGCAACAGCTCGAAGCGATCGAGACCAGCGAATTCAGGATTGAAGACGTTGAAGGAACCGTGGCCGATGCGTTGGGCATCGTTCGCGAAACCAACGGCTCCGAAATCGTCGGCACCGATATCTTTCAGATCGATACCGTCGGCGACTTACTGAACGTCATCAATCTCGACCCGGACAACCAAGGCCGCATCGTCGCATCGATCGCCGAAGACGGCCTCGGCATTCAAATCACCGACACCAGCGGCGGGGCGGTCGCCATCGAAGCGCTAGGTGGCTCGCGCGCCGCGCAAGACCTCGGTCTAACGCGGGGCACCGCGAACGGTAGCGACTTGGAAGGTGCCGACTTACTGTCGGGCTTAAACACCGTCTTTATTCGCACGCTCAACGGTGGGCAGGGCGTCGATCGTAGCGACTTGCGCATTACCGATGCCGCCGGCAACACGGCGGCGATCGACTTGAGTGGTGCCGGCACGCTGACGGATATCATCGATGCCATCAATAGTGCCGGCTTGGGCGTTGAGGCGGCGGTATCGTCTTCGGGTCTAGGACTCGCGCTCCGCGATACGACCTCGCCGACCGGTACAGCGAATTTCACCGTCGAAGGCATCACCGCAATCTCGTTAGGCATCGACGGCACTTCAGAAGGCGGCACGATTCGCGGCAAGAATCTGCAGCGCAAATACATCAGCGAAGCGACGCGTCTCGAAGATTTCAACGGCGGCAAAGGTGTGCCGCGCGGACGCTTCCGCGTCACGAACAGCTTGGGCACCAGCGCCGTAATCGATCTTACCCAGGGTGATGAGCGCACGATTCAGGATGTCATCGACGAAATCAATTCGCGCGGCATCAACGTCGAAGCGCGCATCAACGACAGCGGCGACGGCATCGCGCTCGTTGAGAGCGCCGGCGGTACGCAACAACTCAAAGTTGAAGAAGACGGCAGCACGGTCGCACGGGCACTGAATATTCTGGGCACCGCCAAACCGGGCAATGACTATATCGATGGCACGTTCGAGCGACGAATTGAAACCTCGGCGGCCGATAGCCTCGAAGATGTTGCACGCAAGATTAGAGATAGTGGGGCGGATGTCGCCGTGTCGGTCGTCAACGATGGTTCCGGCAGCCAACCCTTCCGGCTCAGCATAACTGGCCAGCGCAGCGGCTTGGCCGGTGCGATTGCCATTGATGGCGGCCAAACGCGACTGGGCTTCGATACCATTGTGCAAGCGCGCGATGCGACCGTCATCTTCGGTCCCAACGGCGGTGATAGCCCATTCGTGATTAGCTCGGCGACCAACACGCTGACCAACGCCGTCGAAGGCTTACGCATCGACTTGGTACAGGCATCCAACGAGCCCGTCACGATTGCCGTGAGCGAAGATCGCGATTCGATCGTCGAAGATGTGCGTAGTTTTGTGGATGCATACAATCGTGTGATCGGTTTCCTCGACGACGTGACGGATTTCAATCCCGAAACCAACGAACGCGGCATTCTGCAAGCCGACGGTACGGCGCGGCGCGTGCGCAGCACGCTTACCGGCCTGTTCGGTCCGACGGTCAGTGGCCTTAGCAGCAGCGTCGATAGCTTCGCAGATGTAGGCATCCGCATCGGCCCCGGTAGCCAGCTTATTCTCGACGAAGAGCGCTTGGCGAATGCAATTGAAAACGATCCCGACGGCGTGGCCGAGCTATTCACGTTGGAAGAAACCAATGACGACGGTGACGTGATTCGCCGCGGTTTGGCCAGCCGCATTCAAGCTGAAATCGACAGCCTTACCGACCCCGATAACGGTGCTATTTCGTTGCGGGATCAGTCGTTGCAAACCAACGAAGATCAACTCAACGACCGCATCCGCGACTTTGAGGCATTGCTCAACGGTCGTCGCACGCGGTTAGAGGCCGAATTCGCCAACCTCGAGTCGGTCATCGCCCAACTGCAAAGCCAACAGTCGGCGTTGGTAGGCTTGCAACAACTGCAATTCGCGGGGCGGTAGGTAGTCCCTCGTCGCTCTAGCGACGAGCGTTATCAAAACCAAACGCGTACCAGTATGCCTCGCAAATGGATTCCCGGTTCATCGCGCAACAACTGCCCTAGCCGCGCTAAATTCTTCCGAAATCGTGGCTTAAACCACCGATCGATCCGACCGATGAAGGGTACGGTGTGATCCGCCCGGCAAACGTTGCTCGCGTTTCGCACACCTTCAACAAAAGTTAACATCAAACGTCGGTGGATCTTCGCCAATGACCAACGATGCTTCGAACGAATATCTCAAGAATGCGGTAATGTCCGCCTCACCGGCGCAGCTCACGATGATGCTCTACGACGGCGCGATCCGTTTTGCGCAACAGGCGAAAGATGCGCTCAAAGTCGGCAACATCGAGGAAAGCTGCGAGAAGCTTATTCGCGCGCAGAAGATCATCCTCGAACTGCGCAACGGTCTGCGTCACGAATACAACCCGCAACTGTGCGAGCAAATGGCCGGGCTTTACGACTTCATCTACAACCGCTTGGTCGACGCCAACCTCAAACGCAGCATGTCCCTCGTGGACGAAGCGTTAAAGGTATTGCATCACCAGCGCGAAACCTGGCAGTTGCTGATGGATAAGCTTCGTACCGAGCAGACCAACCGCAGCGCCATGGGTGACGCCGGTGAAATCGGCGCGTCCCTCAGCTTCCACGCCTAACTCGACCGGCAAATCCAACGGGCTTTTGGTATTGACCGTGGCAACGTTGTCTTCCCAAAGGTGACCCGCGCGACGCCCGTTCTGCGGGCAATGTTGCCGCCCGAATTCCCAAAATGCAGCTATTTTCCCCATTTTTATAGGTTGGGCCGCCGCGTCATTGGGACGATAATCTCGACGACGGTGCAATTTCTCCGTCAAATCGACGGTTGGCGAACCAAATGACGCCATTGTCGTAGTGCGCCGTAGTGATGGTAGCGACAAGCCGCCGCGACGCGTTCGGAGCGAGACCTGCAGGCGATCCGAACGATATGCGAGCAAGCTTACATAACAGAGGTACGCACATGTTTGGACGTACAACCTTAATTCTCGTAACGGTGCTGTTTTCATTGCCGCTATCGGATGCTTCGGCGCAGAATCAGCCAGATGATGCGGCGGTTGGCAACCCGATCGTAATGGTCGAACGCGCATTGGAATTGATCGAAGCGGGCGACGTCTCCAACGCACAGAAGCTTTTGCAACAAGCCGAACTCATCAAATCCGATTTGGATTTGCTCCTGCTGGGCAAAGGTATGTTGATGATGGCCGCACGGCAGGACTTTCAAGCCATTAACTTTCTCGAACAGTACAACGCAAGCAAAGCGGCGCGGTCGGATTATCGCGGTTTTGCCGCGGTCGGTGAGATTTACGTACGCAATCGTAAATACAGCCTTGCCAAGGACGTGTTGCAAAGAGCACGCGATCTCGCACCCATAGAGGAAGACGATCGCGCGATCCGTTCTGAAATCACGACCCGCCTTGCCGAAGCGTTGGTTCGCCTCGATCAACCCCGTTTGGCGATTCGGCAACTGAAGGAAGCGCAAGCCACATCGGTCGATGATCCGGAAACACAATTGATGATTTGCCGATTGGCGGCGCGTGTAAATGAACCCGTTCTCGCCAATGAAGCGGCAGGCAATGCCATCAACGGCTTCAACCAAGCGCTGCGCGTCTCGCCGTTTCGCCGCGTGACCTACGAACAGTTAACGCAATGTTTCGAAGTGCTGATCGAGATGGCGGCGAGGGACGTGAATCGCAATCCCGACGACGCCGATGCGATCCTGCGCACGGCGCGGTTAATGCGCGAATTGGGAACGTTGCGTCGTCGCGTCCATCTGATCGATGCACGCGATCTCGTCCTACAAGCCATTGAGGTCGGCGGCTCTTCGTCGGATAAGTTGTTGTTGGTCGCGGAACTGGAAGCGGAACTCGGTGGCACCGAACAGGCCCGCGCCCGCGTCGACGAAATTTTGCAACAAGACGCCGAAAATGCCCGGGCCCTGCAACTTAAGAACTCGCTCTCAGAACTGGGCGCATCATCTGCGTTCGGTCGCTAAGCGCGCGTCGCGTTATCGCTAGTAAAATCCAATTACATTTCAACGACCGCGCCATAGTTGCGCGGTCATGCTCACTTTTTCCGGGTACTCATTGAATCGACTTGCCGTCGAAAGTTGCGCGTGGATGCGTTTTAAGCGTGTTTTTACATATTCGGTCTTTTCAAGGGCCGCTCGGTTTGCGTCGATACACATTCACCGGCTTATCGGAACTCGAAGTTTGATCGTTACTAAGTGATTTGCCGTCGTGGTCCAGCCGATAACGTTGACGACGCGCGCTAAGGAGCGCGCGAAATATGCCTACTTCGCAACTCTGGTGTGTCTTATGCGACGTCAACTTCTCCTGCCGGTTTCGCTGGTAACACCGCGACTGTTTGGAATCCTGCTCGTGCCCTGTCTTTGCTTGGCATCCTGTTCGAAGATCGAATGGCCACAGAGCCTCGGCGGCACATCGTTGGTAGCCGGCGACTCGCAGACCGAAGTGGTTGCGAACGAGTCGAGCGTTTCATCCGCTTCGATTGAAACCGGCCCGGAAGGCTTGATGCGCGCTCCGGCGATGCCCGACGTGCGCTTTACCGGTATGGCCGGTGGCGACTTACGCCAGCACAGCGCGCCGAGCGAGGGGACTGACTTCGACCCCGATGTGGACGCCGCCGGTCAGTCGCTCGCCTTCGCGTCGACGCGGCACAGCAAATATAGCCATTTGTATATCAAGTCGGTCACCGGTGCGACGCTTACGCAAATCACCGATGGCCCTTTCAACGATACGCAGCCTTGCTTCGACCCGACCGGTCAGCGGCTCGCGTTCGCTTCCGATCGCGGCGGCAACTGGGATATCTGGGTGATCGATATTGACGGTCGCAACCCGATTCAGATTACGCGCACCCCTGCGGCGGAACTCCATCCGAGTTGGTCGCCCGACGGCAGTCGCTTGGCCTATTGTCGCATCGACGCTGCCGGTGATCGCAACACCATCTGGCTGGCCGATTTGCAGCAGCCCGGTTTGAAGAAACTGGTCGGCGAGGGCAGCTTCCCGGCTTGGTCGCCGCAAGGCGATAAGCTCGCGTTTCAACGCGCCCGCGCCCGCGGCAGTCGCTGGTTCAGCATTTGGACGATGGACCTCACGATCGACGAAGCGCTCTACCCGACGGAAATCGCATCGCAGAATAATGCGGCGTTGATTTCACCGTCGTGGTCGCCGGACGGACAATTTTTGACGTTTTCGATCGTTGCCGAAGATAGTGCCAAAATCGTGCCTAATGCGGAAATAGGGCTGATTGGTATCGACGGTTTGGGGATGCGACGACTCGCCACGGGTGAAGGTGATAAATATTCTCCCGTCTGGGGCGGTGATGGACGCATATACTTTAGTAACCGCACGACTGCGGCGGAGACGATTTGGAGCGTGAAGCCGCACTTGGGTGGTTCATTCAAATCCTCGCCGTCGGCTGTTTCCCCCCAAACGCGCCGCGCAGTTCTCTTGGAAGACAAGGATGTCGATGAGTAAATTCCGCGCCTGATTAGCGCGCCGAACGAGAATCGTCACGCCCGAATGTGGGTGAGGTCGCAAAGTAGAAACACGCGCGGCTACGAGCAAGAATGAGACAAATGACTTTTTCCCGCCAACCATCCCGATTACAACTGGCCGCCACCATGCTGTGCGCGGCGGGCATGATCGCCTTGGTGGTGGGGGGCTGTCAGAAGCCCAATATATCCACGCGGATGGCACCCGGCTTCGAACAGCCGGTGGTGATCGCCGTCGCGCCGATCCTGAATTTCTCGGGCGAATTTCAATTCGACCCGGTCCGTGCCGCCGATTTGTTGGCGTCGGAATTGACCTTCGTCGATGGCGTCACCGTCTTGCCCGTTAATCGGGTGATGGCTGTCTTGGCCTCGCAAGGTAAGTACCAAATCGAATCGCCCGAACATGCCGTCGAGATTGCCGACGCCGCCGGCGCCGATGCCATTCTCGTCGCAGGCGTTACCGAGTACGACGCCTATACGCCGACGGTCGGATTGGTCATGCAGCTTTACGGCGGCAAGGTGCGTGCGACCGTTTCGACGGTCTCGGCGACGTCTGTGGCGCGACAGCCGCGGCCGGCGTTGAACGGCTTGGATGTTGGCGACGCCACGCAGCCAACGTCGCAGGTGCAGTTGGTATTGAACGGATCGCACGAACGGGTCCGGAAAATGGTGGAAGAATACGCCGAGCCGCGCACCAGTGACGAGATTCATCTCGGCTGGCGGCAATACCTGAAAGTGCAAACCCTGTATCTCCGATTCTGTTGGCATCGGGCAATTGCCGACCTGATGGAACAGGAGCGGGCGCTGCGCAATCTCTCGCTAGCAGCGCGGGCCACGGAGGCGCAACCAAGTTGATGGAAACCATTCGACAACTCTCGCTCGTGAAGGGCGATCAAAAGTATTACTTCCGATATCGCGCCGGCAACGAAGCCGACATGATCGGTGCGTTCGCGTCGCTCGCCAGCGATGTGGAAGCCGATTTTGACTGGTTCGATGCCGCGGTGTTGAGCTATCAGATGGGGCGTCGCCTCGAAGTTGAAATAGACGAAGCGCAAAATGCATAATTCTCCTATTTCTTATCAGAAATTAGATAAGCAACCCTCGGGATCGGCCCGATACGGTTGCTGGAGCCTGCGAACGGAGCAGTTCGCAGCGTGCGGGACGGTTAGACCACCGACTCGCCGTAACCTGGGCTCGGGTTGGGAAGACTGCGGAGCAGGTCTTAGCCAGGTTGAAGTCGTAAACCAAGATTGTCGCCGAAGAAGAGTGTCGCGATCATGAGTCAAGAACATCCTCTGGTCACAGAATTCCTTAACTACCTGCGTTTCGAGCGGCACTTTTCTCCGCATACCGGAAAGTGCTACGCGGCCGACCTGCATCAGTTCTCCCAGTTTCTACTGGGCGGCCCCGATGCGGCGATGGACGCCTCGGCACCGGCAGCACGCACGCACAGTGCACCGATGCCCAATGCCGGCGCGAGCGTCGGCGGCTCGGACGCCAACGTCGCCGTTGCCACCGGCACGACGACGCAGGCCGATGTGTTGCGTCAAAAGCTGTTGGCAGTCGATGCCGCCCAGATTCGCTCGTTTCTCTCATTCCTGAGCGAACGCGAGTATTCGAAGGCGACGGCGGCGCGCAAGCTTGCCACGCTGCGGAGCTTCTTCAAGTTCTGCATGCGACGCGGCTACATCCAGAACAGCCCCGTCGAAACCATTAAAACACCGAAGCAAGAAAAGCGTCTTCCGCGCTTCCTGGATATCTCGCAAATTCAGAAGCTGCTGACCACGCCCGACGATACCACGCTGCTCGGCGCGCGCGACCGCGCGATGCTTGAGACGCTGTATTCGACCGGCGTACGCGTGAGCGAATTGGTCGGCCTGAATATCGACGATCTCGATCCGGTGAATGGCCAACTACGTGTTCGCGGTAAGGGTCGCAAGGAACGCATCACGCCCATCGGTCCGACGGCAGTGACGGCGATTCGACGCTACCTCGATATGCGCAACAAAGATCCGCGCAGCGCCACGTTTGATCCGAACTCGATGTTCGTGAACAAGCATGGCCAACGCCTCAGCACGCGTAGCGTTCGTCGCAAACTCGACAAATACTTGTCGGAAGCCGGCCTCGATCCGTCGATCAGCCCGCATACATTGCGACACACGTTTGCCACCCACATGCTCAACAACGGTGCTGATCTGCGCAGCGTGCAAGAGCTACTGGGTCACCAGTCGCTCAGCACCACGCAGGTGTACACGCACGTGACGACGTCGCAGCTCAAGAAGGACTACGACGAAAGCCACCCGCGGGCCTAAGTCCGCATGACACCTGCCCTTGGCCGATAGCCACGGGCGGAATATCATTTCGCGACACTCTCAACGCCGCGTTTCGCACCTGCGAGACGCGGCGTTTTTTAATAGGACGGTGTAGTTTTGATGGCTAGCAAGGCAATAGTTAACTAGATTATTGACATATCGTGATATAACGATATAATGATACATATGCCGAGGACGAAAGCTCTTAACTTGATACCGCTGAACGCTTTGGAACAGGCCGCCGAATGCTTGCGTACCCTTGCCCATCCGCATCGACTGCGAATGGTGCAAATGTTGTTGCAGCAAGAGCATACGGTCGGGGATTTGGCGACGGCATGCGAGATACAGCCGCATATGGCCTCGGAACATCTGCGCCTGATGAAGGATCGTGGACTGCTGGCGAATCGACGGGACGGGCGGAATACGATCTACCGTATCGAAGAAGTCGGACTAAAGAGCATCATGGCTTGCGTGGAGAAGCGTTTCGGTTAAGCGGCGAGTTGGGACCGCAGCGAGGGGACATGAGATGACAGTCACCACCGTAATGCCAAAGTCGGCATTTGAAGATTTGCATTCGAATACGCAAGCGTGTTTAGTGGATGTGCGCACCCCCGTAGAGTTTGACGAAATTCACGCCGACGGCGCGCGGCTCATTCCACTCGATCAGATTTCCGTCGACCGGCTCAGGGGTGAAGTGGGGGATATCGCCGGTCGGCGGATTTATTTCATTTGCCGTTCAGGGCAACGCGCTTCGCAAGCGGCCAAGCAACTCGCCGCAGCGGGTGTCGATGAAGTTCGTGTCATTATCGGTGGAACGATTGCCTGGGAAAGCGAAGGCTTGCCCGTAACGCGCGGTCGCGCCGCCATGTCGCTCGAACGACAGGTGCGCATCGCCGCGGGGTCGTTGGTTTTGTTGGGCGTTATTCTGTCACTGACGGTGCATCCGTGGCTCATCGGCTTGTCGGCGTTTGTTGGCGCAGGTTTGGTCTTTGCCGGTCTTACCGACACGTGCGGAATGGGCATTCTGCTGGCCAAGATGCCGTGGAACCAGCGGCGCGGTACGGGCAACCCACAAGCTTGCAGCATCTAATCGACGACGCCGTTGCAAGCCGGTAGGCACGCGGATTTAGAAGCGGGTAGCATCGGCAAGTCATTGCCCCGGTCGTTCGTCCGTGTCAGCTTGCAAGCATTCGCAAACTTCCCTTATGGTTCACGCCGCGATCGGCTCGTGGCGGCCGATTGATGGTATCGAACCAACAAGGGAAGTCCTCGATTCCATGTCTGGCAAACTGCGAATCAAATTCAGAAAGAAACGCGTCGTTCTCGATGTGGGCCTCGGCACCGTCTTCAAATCGATGCTAACTGTCGGGTTGATCGTTGCTGCTTTACTCGTTCCGGTGCCGGGCGTTTCCGAGGGTGAACCCCGAATCGCCTTCGCGCTCTTCGTCGGTGCGGCCGCCCTCTGGTTCACGGAACTCATACCGCCGTTCGCGACGGCGATTCTCGTCATCGTCCTGTCGGTCTATTTGCTCGGCAATCCGACAGACGGCAATCGAGAGGTGGGGTGGGAGACCTATCTCAACCCGGTGGCCAGCCCGGTGTTGGTGTTGTTTTTCGGAGGTTTTTTTCTCGCCTTGGCCGCCAGCAAGCACGGGTTCGATGTGCGGTTGGCGCGCGCCTTTATTACCCCTTTCGGAACGCGCCCTACGATAATGCTGCTCGGGATCATTCTGACGACGGCGATGTTTTCGATGTTTATGTCGAACACAGCAACAACGGCCATGATGATTGCCATCATTGGGCCGGTGTTTTCCAAGATATCGGATCGACCGCGCACCCGAAAGATGTTTGTGTTGGCTGTGCCCTTCGCCGCAAATTTGGGCGGTATGGGCACCATCATCGGTACCCCTCCCAATGCCGTGGCTGCCAGCGTGCTTAGCAAAATTGAAGGCGGACGCTACGCGATCAGCTTCGTGCACTGGATGTTAGTGGCGGTTCCGGTGGTGCTCGTCATGCTTTTCTTGCTGTGGGCTGTACTGATTTTGGTTTTCCGTCCGCGGCGCGAACCGCTGGCGTTGGAATTTCCGAGCGTCGTCGAAATCACGCCTGCGTTGGCTGTCGTCGTGGCCGTGTTTGTCCTTACGGTCTCGATGTGGTTGGCCCAACCCCTGCACGGTATCCCGTCGGCCGTCGTCGCCATGCTGCCGATCGCGATCTTTCCGGCCCTCGGCATTCTTAATCGTGAAGATTTGAAGCACATCGACTGGGACATCATCATTTTGGTGGCGGGCGGCATGACGTTGGGGGTGGCGATGCGCGAGACGGGGCTCTCAACATCGATGGTAAGTGCCATTCCTTTCGACGCATTACCGCTCGTGGGCTTGATGGCCGCCATTACGCTCGTTTCCATTGTGTTGTCGAACTTCATGAGTAATACGGCGGCCAGTAATATGCTGATACCGATTGTGACATCGATGACGTTCCTTTCGCCAAGACTGGGAGCGTTACTGGTTGCATTTGCTTGCTCGATGGCGATGAGTCTACCCATTAGCACTCCGCCCAATGCCATTGCATTTGCCACGCGCGAAGTGTCGACGCGGGATATTGCGCGGTACGGCACCCTGGTTTCCGCCCTCGGCCTTATTTTGTTGCTCATCGCCGTCGCGCTGGTCGGCGATCCTTTCGCCAACAGCCGCTAGAGGCACCTCCTCAAGTCAATTCGTTTTCCCTCTAGAATTGTCGTCAAATGGGGATAAGCGCCCCCGGTCGCAGTCGTCCAGAGACCTTTGTCGCCTTATTATGTCGCCGGCGTCCTTAAACGCGGTCGCATCGGTGGAATTTTCTCTCGACGACTCGATATGACTATGCACGTGCTTCATCTCGCCGACAGCCATATCGGGGCGGATTTGCCCCGTCGGCGGCGACATGCGCGACCGCGGCGGGGTGATGATTTGATAGCGAGTTATCGTCGCGTGCTGCAGTTGGCCTATGAGCATCGCGTTGATGCGGTGGTCCATGCGGGCGACGTGTTTAATTCACCAAGGCCGACGACCGACGCGGTCTGGGCGGCGACAGAGCCGTTGCGGGCGTTGGCCAACAATGGAATTCCAGTCGTCGTGATTCCGGGCAATCATGAGCGTTCCGCTCTTCCGGAAGCCTTGCTGCTGCATCATCAATTAATTTCGGTGTTGGATCGACCGCGTACGGTACGAATCGAGACGGACAACGGCGTGTTAGCCGTATCGGGTTTCCCGTATCTGAGGCGACCAACTCGCGCTGAATTTATGAACGCCATCGAAGCGACGGGTTGGCGCGAACATCGTGCGGACGCACGCATGCTGGTGACGCATCAGGCATTTGATACAGCCGTTTGCGGCCCGCAACATTATCGATTTCGTAAAGGCGGCGACGATGTGGTGGCGCGCGGCGATGTACCCAGTGCGTTCGACTACGTGGCGGCGGGGCATATTCATCGGCAACAACGGTTAAAACCGTCGAAGCGTTTGCGCCCGGAAATCGTTTACGCCGGCTCGCCCGACCGCATCACGTTTGCCGAGATCGACGAGCCGAAAGGCGCGATGCTGGCTTCGTTCGACGGCGGGCATCCGCAGCATCGTTTTCTCGAGCACGATGTACGACCGATGTCGATTCATCCGTTGGCCGTGAGCGGTTGGTCGCGCACGCAACTGCTCGACGCGGTCGAGGCCACGGTGCGCAACGTGCCGCATGGAGCCGTGGCGCAGATGCGATTGACGGGCGTGACAAACCCGCAAGCGCTTGTGCGACTGAATTTGCCCGAACGGGCGTTTGCATGGCGCGAAGATGTCATCTTTTCTTATACGGTGCGCGGTGTTGAGTTGACGAAAGACGAATTGGGCGACGCACTGCCGATGGAAGTGGTGTCGAATGATGCCAACGGCGCTTCAGCGGCACCAACGATGAATGGTGGTAAGCCAGCTGCCTTTATCGAAATCGAACGCTTACTCCGCACGCCAGACAAAGAGATTGGGATAGGTCTCCTACCCGCAACGCCCGCGACATCGCGGCGATTGCCGAACACGTGCGGCATCTATCTGTTTTATGACGAGAGCGATCGTTTGGTATATGTGGGTAAGGCGAGCAACTTGCGTTCGCGCGTGCAATCGCATTTTCGCGATTCGGCCGGAAATTTCTTCGCACATTGGACGCGACAGGTGCGGTCGATTCGAGCCATGCAACTGCCGGATGAACAATCGGCCTTGGACCTCGAGTCGCGCATCATCGAAGAGGCGCGACCGGCGTTTAACATTGCCGGCCGCATTCCACCCGGCGGCGGAATCGCTTAACCGCGATTGACTGCCGCCGCGTGGCTGGCAGATTGCGATATTCCATTTATATTTGCAGTTCTGGAGCGGGCTTGTAGCTCAATTGGTTAGAGCAAGGGACTCATAATCTCTTGGTTCCCGGTTCGAGTCCGGGCAAGCCCAGTGTACGTTACTTGGTCGAACATATGGCAGGTGAGCGGGCTTTGGCGGAGTGACGTGGCTTGAGCAGTTCACGCATGACTGCGCTCCCGTACGATTTGTCGGCATCCACCGGCTATTGGCCGGTGCCGCAGCGTAGCCGTCGCTCTCAAACGTGAACTGGTCTAATCGAATTGTGTTTTGACGAAATTCTGCAATGTAACCGCTTCGCACTGGCGATTCATCTGGCGCCGGCAATGTTCGTCCGCGTCATTCGGCGAAATTGCTATCGATCTTTACGGGCGTTGCGCCGTCATTTGAGACGGTTACGATCGATTGAAACGGCGTCAGGAACCCTTTAATTTCAATCGCGTTCTCAGTTGTGCGCACCAACGCCAATCGGTTTACCGCGGAATTGAAGCCGGTCCATCTAAGTATCGTCGTTTTCTTGTTTTCCACCTTCGGCAAGTTGATGATACAGCGGATTCGCGTCGTGACTGTGGCGACGGGTTTGCCGATTGGCTGGGTAATGTTCTGGCCGGTTGGGTCGATCAACATGATCTCGAAACTCGGCTTTTGCGGCATGTGTTGCGAATCGGACGGATGATCCAATAACGAGATGTTTGAGTTGGCCCAAACATGAACGAATAGCCTCAAGTGATCGAACTCTGCCGTCGTGATGGAGTTCGCTTCAAATGCCGTCATCTCTGACCAAGTCGCCAACAAACGAGCTGGGTAGTCGATTTGCAATGTTGAACCGTCGGGGCTGGTGATAATTCGCATGACGGGCTCAACGAAGGGATCGACGCCGGACGGCTCGATGGTCGGCTGGCCGCGCAGTAGAACAGCATGGTTGCCGCGCGACGTTAATCGCAGGTGTCGCGCGATGGTCCCGTCGGGTTGCTTAAGGCCGAGTTGAATTTGGCGTGCGAGCGGGCCGAGCGTGCGGTGATCGGTCTGGTGAATCAGCGCGACGGCACTGACCGATGGGGGAATCGTATAGAAAGTTTTTACACCGGCCGGCGATGCAGTTGTTTCGATGCGAACCAAATGTATCGGTCCTGATTCGTGACCGACCACCATGATGCTGCGTGCCAGTCGCGCGAGCATCTGCGTGGGGGATAAATTCTCGCCCAACGCGTTAGTTTCGTGCTCCAGTACGTGCGCATCAGCTCCGAGTTGGATGCAAAGCTCGCTACCTTCCCATTGCACAGTGCCGGAATGCACGACGATGGAGTGCGCGCGGGTAAGGGTGGGAAAAGTCAAGGCTGCGAGGAGTGTGAATAATAGGGCGGTTGCATTTCGAATGAAGCGAACATCAACACGTGCAAACACGTTGCATTGCCTCGTATGCAACCCTCCCCTAACCCCTCCCCGCGAGGGAGGGGGAGCTATCGCAACGCCGCATCTTGTTGCTAATCGAAATTTTGAATCGCGCCGCGCAATCATTCGGCAAAGTCCATATCGATCTCAGTGAAGAACGTACCGTGGCCCATGTCTTCGCACACCCATAGCAAGTGGCGGTAGGGGCCCATCGGCTTATCCGCACGTTCGATGCGCGTGGCATGCACACCGCCATCACCGAGAGCGCGCGTATCGACGACGGCGATTAACTCCCAACGATCGCCCTGACCGCCGGCTTTGAAATCGCCGTCGGGCATGTTCTCTTCGTAGCTACCCCAAACGGAAAAGTACTGTGGTGCGCGATCAGAAACGTGCCACGAATAGGTGTCGATGCGTTGAATCGTGCGCGGCTTTTGCAAGTCGAGCGTGAAGCGCCCTTCGTTGTCGTACCACACGCTGCGCTGCGTGTCGTCATTGTTTTGCGAAACTTCACCGTCATTGAGACGCGCGATCTTGCCGTCGACGACGCCCGATTGATGATGGATTTCCAACTCGGATCGCGGCGCGAAGACTTTAAAATCGAATTCGCCGCCGGAGGCTGCGTCGATATCGTCGTCGGTGCGTGGCTTGATGGTTGTTAGCTTCGCGAACGATTCGGCGCGGGCAATCGCGACGTGCTCGTTCGGCTTGCGTTCGCCAAAAACGGGCAACTTTTCGTCGGAGTAACTATGGCGAACGGTAATCGGCTTGCTATCGGCAAAGTCGTCATAGAGCGCCGCCGCCGCGGCCGCCTGGCTGCCTTCTGCAACGGTTATCGCGAACACGCGCACGCGCTCATCATGTGGAAGCGTGATTTCGTCGGCGCCATTTCGCGGTAGTACGTAGTGATACAGATAACTGAACCGATACGACTCGTTGCCATTGGCCGGGTCGTGCCGATGGGTGGCAAACCATGCGATCGCATCGCGCTTGATAAACGCCGGCAGGATGGACACGACTTTGCCGTCGCAATGATGGTCGTTCTCGCCGAACGTGCGATCGAACACGCGATCGTACCATTGGCCGACGAAACCAGTCCACGATTGGATGCCAACTGATTGCGGGCGGTCGCCGACCATAAACGTGGTGCTGACGTCTTCGGTGGCAGCCGCGAGCAAGTGAATCTCGTTGCCCTTGGCGTTACCGAGATGGATGCGTTGGCCCTTGCAGGTGACCGCTTGCTTGGCACCTGCCGCAGTCGAACCGAGACCAAACGCGATGCCGTTATCGGTAAGGTTTGTCGGTAACATCTCGGCCGGATAGCTGCGACCGTGTGCGTCCATATTCCCATCGGACCGATCGTCGTCGGACGAAGCGACGTCGGCGTTGAACTCGAGTGCGATTTGCGTGCCGCTTTGCCCGTCGGAAGTGGTGTCAGCCATATTGCCAAGCTCGAACGCGAAGGTTCGCATGCCATAGGCACCGACGTCGAACTGGAAGGTTTTTCCGTCGCTGCTAAGCGATTCGAGTTTGCGTTCCTGACCGTCGACTTCATCGACAGCGGCAATGGTGGTCGCAAAGGCGATGCTGACGTTCTTCGCGGGCTTTCCGGTTAACTCCTGCACGCGCACGATAATTCGATTACTTTCCTCAGCGCGCTTGATGGCACGGATATCGACTTGCGGCGTGTTGCTATGTGCGAATGCAAACGAGCGGCCCAAGCTGCCGACGTGTTTATCGCACCAAAAGCCGCGCAACGGTTGATTGAACCGGCGGCCGCGCCACTCGCTGTTAGCCGCGTGCCAATCACCTTGGTGGCCGAAGATGGCGTAGCGCAGGTCGTGCACGCCCCAATCCTGGCTGTGTTGATCCATGTACGAGCTTCGCACGCCGGGCGTGTAGAGCAGCGTGAGGCGCACTTCGTTGTCGGCGGGCTTGTCCGAACCAAACTTGGAATCTTCGAGAATCGTGACGCCGTATTCGCCCGACGCATCGGTCAGATCGAACCATTCGTGAGACGGCACCTCGTACTTCTTAGGTTCGTTGTTGCCGCGGGCGATCGTGCCCATTCCCCAGTTGTACGTCGCCTGTTCGTTGCTAACGCTCAAGGGGAAGGCCGCTTTCAAAGCACACTGGGTCGATTGCCAGTCGATTTCGGCGGCAACTTCGACCAGTTCGCCCGGCTCGTCGCGCAACAACCGAATATACTGCGTAACCTTGGAATCGCGTGCCCAACGCGTGACGGCGATGGTCGCCCGGACGGGCCCGTTCTCCACGATGCGAATTGACGGCGCGCCGTCGACTTGGCCGACGGGCGGATTCTTGCGGTCTTCCCAATCCATGTTCCATGCGGGGTAGTGTCGCGGTCGTTCGTAAGTGAATTGCAGCGTGGCCGGTTTGGATAGAAGGTTGCGGTTGTTCGTCTTGTCGACGATTTCGGCGATGTCACCGGCTGCATTCAACCGTACGCGGTAGGCTGCATTCTCCAGAAGACGATCCGTCGCGCGCGGGCCGCGATCATCTTTGAAGCCTTTATCCGACGGACGAACGTCGTACACGGCGAAACCGTTGGCGGGCATCGACGCCATGAAGATAAAGTGCAGGTCGTTACCATCGCGCGATACGACTTGCGACGGCACCTCGCGATTTTGATGATTGAACATGCGCACGGATGCGCTGCCTGCGTTAGGCATGCTGGCTTCCACGACATCGGTGCGGTCGGTATCGAGCGGGTTAAAGACGACGAGGGGGCGACCTTCAACTTGCGTATCGAGTTGCGACGACACGCGGCCCACGGCATGTGTCAGTACATCCGCGAACAGGTTGAGTGCGATGACGTCGTCATTCCACGAGTAACGGTAAGCCCGCGGGATACTGGTGCCGGGCAGGATATCGTGCATTTGGTTGGCCAGCAGCCGCACCCATCCGCGTTCGAGTTTATCGCGCGGGTATTCCATTTGGCCAAGAGCGTAACCGATGCTGGCGGCGCGCTCGGCGGCGTCGGCAAGCTGTTCGGCCTTGCGGTTCCAACGCTTCATGTAGCTTTGGGATGTCAGCGTGCCGGCCGAGTGTTCGGTCAGCAGCATGTCGCCCTTAAAACGCGGCAGTTTCGTGCGTATGCCGGGCGTAATGTCTTGGAACAACTCTTCGGACGTCGCGAGTTTGACGTCCATCTTGCGGTCCGATGCCTTACCGCTGGCGATGTAGTTCTTTACGTCTTCTTCGCGTGGCGCGCCGCCGATGTCACCAACGCCGTAGTAGTGATAGTCGGCCCACATATTGTAGAGCTTGCCGTGTTGATCGACGCGACCGAGCCATTCGGCATTCTGATCGACGCGGCCCTTGATCGCCCCGACGTACGGACCCGGGTCGAGCGCGGCCAACACGCTGTTGCCGTCGGGTCCTTCCCAAACACCAACGGGAAAGGGAATGCCGACGGCGGATCCCCAGGTGAGCTTCTGCGTCGAAAAGCCGAGCAATCCACAGTGCGCCCAAATCGACGGCATCGATGCGGGAAAGCCGAAGCAATCAGGCAGCATGTAGTCGTTACTGACATTGCCGAATTCGCGTTTGAAGTAAAGATTGCCGTATAAGACTTGTCGAATAATCGACTCGGGCGAGGGCACGTTGACGTCGCCTTCGTCAACGCTGGAGCCCGATACGTACCAACGATCGTCGGCGATGTATTGCTTAAGCCGCTCGTAGCGCTCGGGATAGTATTCCTTCATCATCTCGTAACGCACCGAGCCGGTGAAGTTGAACACGTACTCCGGATACTTCTCGAACAGCGCGAAGTTATCGTCGAGCGTGTTGCGCACGTAATCGTCGATCGTCTTGACGAAGTCCCAGCGCCATTGCGTATCGAGGTGGGCGTAGCCGACGCAGTAGAGCGCCTTGTTCTCGGATTCGGCGATGTCGCTTCGGTCGTGGCCTTCGCGCGAAAGTCGTTGGGCGGCGTTTTCACCACCATCCTCGGCAAAGGTGAATGGCACGACGGAAATGATCAGCAGGGCGGCGACAAGGATACGTCTAACGTGCATAGGATCGGGCCTTGTGGTTGGGCGCGGACGAGTAAGTTCCACGGCAAATCGGAAATATGGCATCAAAAAGGAGATATCCGCAGTTGACTCAGAGAGTCTGTCGCGGAGGCATGAAGCGGATTTTGGCTGTCTGAAACCGGCAAGGCAATCGCGGCGGGCCATTTCGGATGCGAATGGTGCAATTTGGAAATGAATGGTGCAATTTGCCTACCGAAAATGGGTGGGTCGCGATAAGCAGGCGGGAATCCTGGTTTCCATCTCTTAATTCTCTTATCACAGGCTTCGGGGCCGATCAGAACAATTCCGCAATCGGCTTAGCGACTGGCCCGAGAATTGCACCTCTTTCGTTCTAGTGCTCATGGCAACGAAACCTTCCGAACATATCTCGCTTGAACTCAAACCCGATTGGGATGCCTCAAATACCGAGGCGTCACGGAAGTTTGGCAGAATGAATCCGCATTTACCGACTTATAATCGCGGTATGGACGCTTCCTGTTTCGATGACATGAAACGGTACGTGGATTTCTCAACCGCAGACGCCCAACTGCTCGCCGAGTTGGCCGAACCGCTGACGAAGCGGATTCCGTCGCTTGTTGCGGAATTTTACGCCATCCTGCAAAGCGACCCGCGCGCGATGGAGGTCTTCGCCGGTGACACCGACCAGATCGACCGCCTTCGTCAGTCGCTGGCATTGTGGTTCAGCCGACTGCTTGGCGGCGAATATGGCGACGCCTATTACCAAAAGAGCCTCGACATCGGCCATACGCATGTGCGTGTGAACTTGCCGCAATACCTCATGTTTACGGCGATGAACGTCGTCCGGCGGTCGCTACTGCGTGAGATCGATGGGCTCGATTTGACCGATCGTGCGGCATATCGGGCGGCATTGGAAAAAATCCTCGATCTCGAATTGGCGATTATGAATCAGTCTTATCACGAGGATCTGATGGCGCGTCTGAAAACGCTCGAGTCCGTACGCTTCGAGAAGCGGCTCGACGAAGCACGGCATCTCGCGAGTTTGGGCGAACTGGCCGCGTCGGTCGCACACGAAATCAAGAACCCATTGGCCGGCATCAGCGGTGCCTTGCAAGTTATTCGCCATGGGTTGGCCGAAAAACACCCGCATCGCGAAGTGATGGACGAGGCCCTCAAGCAAATCAATCGTCTCGATGCCGCTGTGAAAGATTTGTTGATTTACGCGCGCCCCAAGCCGCCGCAGCGCGGCCCGCTCGATCTCGTCAGCCTCGTGCGGCGCGTCATCATGATCGTGCGGCGCGAATCGGGCCTGGGGCAGGTCAAGATAACCGTCGATGCCGAGCACGACTCGATTGAAATGATCGGCGACGAAGCGCAACTGCAACAGGTGTTGATGAACGTCATCATCAACGCTGCCCATGCGTGCGGTCGCAAAGGCACCGTGCAATGTCGCATCCAACGTATAGGTGCCGGCGCGCGGCTGGCGATTGTCGACAACGGTGTCGGCATCGATCCGGAAGTCTTGCCGCGCGTATGGGAGCCGTTCTTTACCACCAAAGCCAAAGGTACGGGGCTGGGGCTGTCGATTTGTCACCGAATCATTACGGCTCACGGCGGCACGATTGCGCTCGAGAGTAAACCGAACGAAGGAACGCAGGTAACGATCGATTTCGGCGACCGCAACAGCGGCGCCGGCGATTCCGAAAAGGTATAACTATGAGTACGCCACGCATTCTGATCATCGAAGATGAAAAACTGATTCGTTGGTCGCTCCGACAGCGCTTTGAAGAGGAAGGCTACCGCGTCGACGAAGCCGAGAACGGGCCGGAAGGTCTAGAGAAACTCGAATCGGGCGTGTTTGACCTCGTGATGCTCGACTACAAACTGCCGGGGATGACCGGCCTGGAAGTCCTGCGTCAGATTCGCGCCGGCGATGAAGATATCGTCGTGTTGATGATGACGGCGTATAGCAACGTCGAAGACGCGGTCGAAGCAATGCGGCTGGGCGCGTTCGATTACGTGAGCAAGCCGTTCAATATGGACGAGTTAATGCTGACGGTGGCGAAAGCGCTGGAAACCACGCGGCTTAAACGCGAGGTGCGCGACTTTCGCGCGCAAATGAAAAAGGAATTCGGTTTCGATCGCATCCTCGGCAAATGCCCGCAGATCGTTCGCTTGTTCGGTATGATTCAGGATGTGGCCGAGAGCGGCGCTTCCACCGTGTTCTTGCGCGGCGAGAGCGGTACCGGCAAAGATCTGGTGGCAAAGGCGATTCATTACAACTCGGATCGCGCCAATCGACCGTTCATGAACATCACCTGCACGGCGATTAGCGAAGCACTGCTCGAAAGCGAACTCTTCGGTCACGAACGCGGTGCGTTCACCGACGCTAAGCAACAAAAGAAAGGCTTATTTGAATTGGCCGATCACGGGACGGTTTTTCTCGATGAAGTCGGCGATATGCCGCTGAACTTGCAGGCAAAGCTGTTGCGTTTTCTCGAAGAGAAAACGTTTCGACGCGTGGGCGGTGTGAAAGATATCGCTGTGGACGTGCGCATCATCGCGGCCACCAATCGCGATTTGGAAAAGCTGATCGCCGACGGGCAGTTTCGCGAAGACCTGTACTATCGCATCAACATTATTCCGATCGAGCTGCCGCCGCTGCGCGAGCGTGGCGATGATATCCGCATCATCGCGGAGTTTTTCGTCGATCAATTCGCGACGGAGTTTCGCCGCGGGCCACGCCAAATTTCGGACGCCGGCGTGCAGAAGCTCAAGGAATACGGTTGGCCGGGCAACGTGCGTGAACTGCGCAATACCATCGAACGCGCCGTGCTGTTTTGCAAGAACGGCACCATCGAAGCGGCCGACCTCACCATCGGCCCGACAGTCGCGGCACGACCGACCTTGGTACCCACGGATATCCCCGCCGACGGCATCAGTATTCAGGACATCGAAGAACGCCTGGTGCGCAAGGCCTTGGAACAGACCGAAAACAACCAAACCCGCGCCGCCAAGTTGCTACGCCTCTCGCGCGATCAATTGCGCTATCGCATGGAGCGCTACGGTATGCTCTGAAGGGCAGGGAAGGGGAAAGTAGACCGGGCGGTAAATTAGCCCGGTTATTTCGCTTTGGACCCTACTGCTAAATGCAGGGTGCCATGCCGACCCATCCGTCGTGACGCTATGAACCTATTTGTCGTAAGATACCTTGGGGGCACACAATCGCGAGACCAACGCAAAGGTCGGCATGCTTCACGCATGACATCCTCCTACTCGTATGTTTGATTCAGCGTATTGGTGTATGGTGATCAATATTGACCATTATCAATATATGGCGTACTCGCGTGTCTCAAGCATGCCGACCTTCGAATCCGTTCGCACTCGATTGATCCCGCGCGAAGTTGCCTTTCAATAACATCGTGCATTGCTGCGGTTGGGTCGGCATGGCACCCGTTTGGTAGAGCAACGAGGGCCAGTAAGAGCATCGAGATCGGGTGTTAATCAACGTCGCCGGTGTTTCGGTGGGTCGGGTACGACCCACGCTACTGCCGCATCCACAATAATTGTGTGGGTGCCTAAAATTTGAACCCAAGCAAATACCCTCACCCCAGCCCTCTCCCTGCGCGAGAGAGGGAGTAGACGTCACCCACTTTTTTAAGGTGGATGTGGTACTTCACCTTCATCCGTCGCCTTGATGATTGATGTTTACGGCGTCTCGGTCACATCACAACCCGCGCTTTAGCGCGCTACTCACACGTCATCGCACTACACATACTGCTGCAGCGTCTTCATATAATTCGCGCGTTCGAACGCTGCGGGGTCGGGGCAGGCGCGTTGGCTGAGGCTGCCTTTCATTTGTTCGATGGATTCGTATTCGTTTTCGTCCATCCATTCCCGCAAGTCGGTTAGTATGTCATGCACGACGCGGCAACCGCCTTTGAGCAGCGCCGAACACATCTGCGTGATATCCGCGCCGGCCATCACCAGTTTCAATACGTCGGCCGCCGTATGCACACCCGATGTCGCGGCCAAACTTAGGCCGAGGCGACCATGCAGAATAGCGATCCAGCGCATGGGTAAGCGCGATTCGGGCGAGTCGGACAAGACGAGGTTGGGGCCCACCGTCAAATCTTCCAGATTGATATCGGGTTGATAGAAGCGATTAAACAGCACCAGGCCGTCGGCACCTTCTTCATCGAGCCGTTGGGCAAAGTGGGGCAGGCAGCTAAAGTACGGGCCGATTTTCACGGCCAGCGGAATATTCACGGTCGACTTTACGGCGCGCAGGATGTCGACATAACGCTGCTCGACTTGCGCGCTCGACGTATCGAACTCCGCCGCCACGTAATAGATATTCAACTCCAGCGCATCGGCACCGGCGTGTTCGATTTCGCGCGCGTACTGCGTCCAACCGCCCAAGGCCGCGCCGTTGAGGCTGGCGATGACCGGGATATCGATGGTGCGCTTGGCACTTTCGATATGGTGCAGGTAATCATCGGGCCCCAGCCGAAAATCGCCGACCTCAGGAAAGTATGAGAGCGATTCGGCGAAGCTCTCCGTACCGTGGTCCATAAAATGATCGAGTTCGAACGCCTCATGCCGCAGTTGCTCTTCAAAGAGCGAGGGTAACACGACCGCCGCGGCACCGGCGTCTTCGAGTTGACGCAGCGTGGTCAGGTCGGCCGTCATCGGCCCGGCCGACGGTACCAGCGGGTTCGCCAGATTCATTCCGAGATAGCGTGTGGATAGGTTCATCACGAGTTCCTTTACATGGCGTTATACCGTCGCGGGTTCATTGGCAATTTCGGCTTCCAAGGTTTGTTGTTTGCTCATCCGTTCGTAATGTTCGAAGCGGTCGCGCGCATCTTGTTGGCTGTCGCGTATCAACTGGGCGGCGCGTTGCGGCTGCGATTTGGTCAGCATCTTGAAACGATTCTGACGATAGGCGAATTCCTTAAACGGCAGCCGCGGTGCCTTGGAATCCAACTGCAACGGTCGTTCGCCACGACGCGGATCGAAGCGTAGCAGCGGGAAGTGACCCGAATCGACTGCCCGCTTTTGAAGATCGAGACCGGCCCGCATGTTGATGCCGTGCGCGATGCAGTGGCTATAGGCGATGATGAGCGACGGCCCGTCGTATGATTCGGCCTCGATGAAGGCGCGAATCGTTTGGTTGTCGCTCGCGCCCATGGCAACCGTCGCGACGTACACATGGCCGTAACTCATCGCCATGCTGGGCAGGTCCTTCTTGCCCAACGGTTTACCGGCGGCGGCAAACTTCGCGACTGCCGCTCGGGGCGTGGACTTGGAACATTGACCGCCGGTGTTGGAATAGACCTCGGTATCGAGCACGAGAATGTTGACGTTCTTGCCCGACGCCAACACGTGATCCAAACCGCCAAAGCCGATGTCGTAAGCCCAACCATCACCGCCGATGATCCAGACGCTCTTTTTGACGAGGGTATCGGCCGCCGCCGCCAGTCGCGCGGCGACGGGGCTTTCGAGCGTGGCGAGTTTGGTGCGCAGCTCGACGATGCGGGCACGCTGATTCTCGATGTCGGCGGCGTTGGCCTGCGCGGCGTCGAGAATATCCGTCACCAAATTCTCACCGACTTCGGTCTTGAGGCTGATGAGCCACTCGCGGGCTTGTTCGGTTTGCTTGTCAATCGATAGTCGATAGCCGAGGCCGAATTCCGCGTTGTCTTCAAACAGCGAGTTACACCAGGCCGGGCCGCGACCGTTGCGATCGACTGTCCACGGTGTGGTCGGCAGATTACCGCCGTAGATCGACGAGCAACCGGTGGCGTTGGCGACGATGGTACGATCGCCAAAGAGTTGCGAAACGAGTTTCACATAGGGCGTTTCGCCACAACCCGAGCAAGCTCCCGAGAATTCGAAGAGCGGATCGATGTATTGCGAACCCTTGACCGAATCGACCTTGAGCAAATTGCGATCGACTTCGGGTAGCGACTCGAAGAAGTTGTAGCACTGCGCCTCCGTTTCGCGCAGCGGCGCTTGCGGTGCCATGTTGATGGCCTTCAGCCGCGCTTCGCTCTTGTTCTTGGCGGGGCAGGCTTCCACACAGATGCCGCAACCCGTGCAGTCTTCCGCGGCAACTTGCACGGTCATCATCATGCCATCAAATTCCTTGCCACGCGCTTTGATGGATTTGAAGGTTTCCGGCGCACCGTTGAGGGCGGCACCGTCGTAGGCTTTCAGGCGAATCGACGCATGCGGGCAGACGAAGGCGCACTTACCACATTGGATGCAAACTTCCGGATCCCACACCGGGATTTCCGCCGCGATGCTGCGTTTTTCCCACTTGGCCGTCGCCGTTGGGAAGGTGCCGTCGACGGGCAATGCGCTGACGGGCAGTTCGTCACCGCGACCGGCGATCATGCTGCCGAGCACCTCGCGTACGAACTCGGGTGCATCACCGGCAATGGGTAGCGGCATGCTGCGGGCGCCGTCGGCAGTAGCGGGCAGTTTGATTTCGTGCAGGTTGGCGATGGAAGCATCGACCGCTGCACAGTTCTTCTGGACGATCTCGGCGCCCTTAGCGCTGTAGCTTTTTTCAATCGACTGCTTGATACGCGCGATGGCTTCATCGCGCGGCATGATGTCGGAGATGCCGAAGAAGCAGGTTTGCATGATGGTGTTGATGCGGCCACCCATGCCGCATTCGCGCGCGACAGTGAGTGCATCGATCACAAACAGCCGGATCTGTTTATCGATCATCTCCTGTTGCACCGAGCGCGGGATGCGACTCCACGTGTCTTCGTGGCCGTAGGGGCTGTTGATCAGGACGGTCGCGCCGTGAGCCGCGCGGCCCATGACGTCGTAGCGTTCGATGAACAACCATTGATGGCAACCGACAAAGTTGGCGCGATCGATTTGATAGGTCGAGCGAATCTCACGCGGTCCAAAGCGCAGGTGGGAGACCGTGACCGAGCCCGACTTCTTACTGTCGTAAACGAAGTAGCCCTGCGCGTAGCGCTCGGTAACGTCGCCGATGATCTTGATCGAGTTTTTATTCGCGCCGACCGTTCCGTCTGAACCAAGTCCAAAGAAGACGCCGTTGAAAACGTCGGGATCGTCGGTGGTCCAAGTCGGCTCGAAGTCGAGGCTTCGATGGGTAACGTCGTCGTTGATGCCCACGGTGAAGTGATTCTTGGGCTGCTCGACGGCCAGTTCGTCAAACACACGCTTCACCATGGTGGGCGTGAATTCTTTGGACGACAGACCGTAACGACCGCCGATTACGCGCGGCAGGTGTTGGGTCTTAAGCGTCTTTTCGGTGTAGGCTTCGATGAGCGCGTTTTGCACATCCTTGTATAGCGGTTCGCCATCAGCACCGGGCTCTTTGGTGCGATCGAGCACGGCAATCGAGCGCGTTGTTTCCGGTAGGGCGGCGAGCAGATGTTCTGCCGAGAAGGGCCGGTAGAGCCGTACCTTGATCAGGCCCACCTTTTCGCCGGCGGCGTTGAGGGCGTCGACCGTTTCGTGCGCGGTTTCAGCGCCGGAGCCCATCATGATGATGACGCGTTCGGCATCGGGCGCGCCAATGTAATCGAATAAGCGATACTGCCGGCCGGTCAGCTCGGCGAAGCGCGCCATCGCGGCTTCGACGATGCTCGGGCAGCGATCGTAATAACCGTTGCAGGCTTCGCGCGCTTGGAAGAAGACATCGGGATTCTGCGCCGTCCCGCGCAGCGCCGGTCGATTCGGGTCGAGCGCGCGGCGGCGATGGGCTTCGATATGTTCCAGCGCCAGCATTGTGCGCACGTCCTCGGCCGTGAGCTGCTCGATGCGCATGATTTCATGCGAGGTGCGGAAACCATCGAAGTAGTGCATGAACGGAATGCGCGCTTCGAGCGAGGCCGCCGTCGAGATCAGCGCGAAGTCCATTGTTTCCTGCACGCTGCCGGAACACAGCATGCCCCAGCCCGTCGCGCGGCACGCCATCACATCGCTATGGTCGCCGAAGATGCTCAGCGCGTGCGTCGCCACGGTGCGCGCCGCCACGTGAAAGACCGCCGGCGTGAGTTCACCGGCGATTTTGTACATGTTGGGAATCATCAGCAGCAGCCCCTGCGACGCGGTGAAGGTCGTCGTCAATGAGCCGGTTTGCAGGGCACCGTGCACGGCACCGGCGGCACCGCCTTCGCTTTGCATTTCGGCGATGTGCGGCACTGTGCCCCAGGCGTTGGGGCGACCTTCAACGGCCCACTGATCCGCCCATTCACCCATGGGTGAGGAGGGCGTGATCGGATAAATGGCGATGACTTCGTTGGCGAGATAAGCCACATGAGCGGCTGCTTGGTTTCCGTCCACCATCACTTTTTGTCGCGGTTGCATGTGCTTGCTCTCCTGGGCGGGGCTGCCGACTCCATTGAAAGGATGCGTTGGTCTGGATCGTTGTCCGCCAAGGAACATTGCAATCGGCGGACCAGTGGATAATCGGGCGTATGAGACGGACTGCGGGTAAACGGGGGTGTGGGCTGCGGATTTGTTTGCAAGCGGTCGCGGAAATCCCCGCAGCAACAGCGGGTGTCGAGCGCGGTGACGATAGTAATGAGGCTACGACCGCAATTAGCCACATTCGCCTAGCTAGCAACCGTGGCATGACACGTGCATTAAGCCTTCACGGGAGGCGGTGGATCAGCCGTTCCGCACGGAGGAATTAACCATGATGCTCGGCAACCTTGCACAACCGTATGTGATTTCGATTGGCCCGGATGATTCGCTCGACAAGGCAATTTCGCTCATGGAAGAACACGAGATTCGCCACCTGCCGGTCATCGAGGCGGGACGGGCGGTGGGCATGGTCTCCGATCGCGACGTGTTGTTGGCCGTCGGTTGGAAGTTGGAGGTCGAGCGCGAAGCCGCGACCGACCGGGAAGTTGTCGGTCCGCGCACGGTGCGCGAGATCATGTCGAGCCCGGCGTTGTATCTCGACCCGAAGGCATCGCCCGCCGACGCCGCCCGCATGATGGTCGAAGGACGATTCCACGCGCTGCTTGTGATTCGCGACGCGACGGTTCTCGGCGTGGTGACGAGCACCGACCTGTTGCGGCTGTTCTCGACTTACGATCATGAGTTGCTGGACAGCCCGATCGAGGAGCGCATGCGGGCCAATGTGAAGACGATCGCCCCGGGGGATGCGCTGTTTGAAGCGTCGCGGCTCTTCAAAGACTCGGCGATTCACCATCTGCCGGTGGTGGTCGGCGAACAACTGCTCGGCATTTTGACCGACCGGGATTTGCGGCGCGCGTGCGGCGAAGATTCGGTCAGCGACGAGTTGGCTGAACACGATGGGCATGTTTTCTTCGGCACCACGAAGGTGTTGGAAGTGATGTCCCATTCTGTAAGAACGCTGAAGAAAAACGCATCCATGCGCGACGCCTGTCGGCTGATGTCCACGCATCACATCGGCTGCGTGCCGATCGTCGACCATGACGCTCTCGTTGGCATCGTGACGGACACAGATTGTCTGCGCCTTGCAACTGATATCGAACGGTCGACGAATATTTGAGTTACTTCAGCTAGCTGCCTTTCGAGACACGACCGACGGCACGGGATGGCGCGGCGATCGTGTCTCTTTTCAATTGGAAACATGGTGTTTTTGGATCCAGCTTGCTGTCGATTCGTGTTTACCTCTTCCCGATTTTGGCCTGCAGCATGATTGCGGATTTCTTCGCACGGTGCGCGATTTCGTGGCGATGTCGATTAGCCGGACGTCATTGCGATTCGATTCCAAGAGGCAAGCGTGCATCACCGTTCGGCACGATTCTTGCACCGTTCGTCATTCGGTGATCGCAATGAAGGGTTGAACAGTATTTTGGCCATGCGTGTCGGATCGACGGGTGGTAACAAGACCTCGCGTATCCTCGATTGCTCGCCCGATGCGCATTTTGTTCGACGCGATTTCGCCTTAAAATTAGCAATCGATTCCGAAGTCATCGCGGTCGACAGACTGCCACAGTTGGGTAGCAAAGGGAATTGATGATTCAGCAACATACCAGCTCGCCGGTGTATAAAGCCGAAGTGGACACAGTTCGACGCGACCGTCCGCCCGCGCGCATGGCCCCTCAAACGGAACCCGCCGCCGCGGACGAAGCCAAGCGCCAACTGCAGCGACGGCGACACCCGCTCATTCGCCTGTTTGGCAGCGTTCGGTTTGGCATCACGTTAATGTCGCTCATTCTCGTGTATGCGTCGTTGGCTTCGGCCCTGCCGCAGGTGCGCGGCGCGCTCGAGATGACCGAGATGCAGATATTTCGCCACTGGATATTCGTGGCGCTGTGTGTGCTGTTAGCGATATCTCTGACGGTCGCCACGATCACGCGCATCAAGTTCAACATGATCAACGCGGGTGTGTTGACGGTGCACACGGGCTTGCTGCTGCTGATCGGCGGTTCGATTTACTACTTTGGTACCAAGATCGAAGGCGATGTGGTGCTGCGGTCGCCGCGCATCGAATTAATCGCCAACGTCGCGGGCGAGGAGCGTGTGATTGCCACGATACTGGCGGATGAAGCGTCTAGCTGGGAGACGTTTATGCCGGCCTTCGGTGGCGATGTATCGCTGACGGTCACTGGTGCCGAGCACGACGACACCGGTGCCTTGCAGCGTTGTGCAGTCGAAGCGCGCATGGGAAATGGCACTGTCGAGCCGATCGAATTGACGGCGAATGGCGCTGCAGCATCCTTTGGCGATGAGCGCTTGCAGGCACGGTTGATTTCGTACCCGGCGGTGACGGAGTTCTACGATAACGAAACGCCGACGCTGTATGTGCGTGAAGCCGGTGCGGCCGAGTCGGTTGATTTGCCGGTGGAAGGGTTGCCGATTTACCGCGAACGATATTTGGATAAGGGTTACGTATTGCAGGATCGCGATGGGAATGCGATGCCGTCGAAGCGAAGCAGCCCGCACGTTGAGTTGGCCGGCATCAATATTCCGACGAAGGGGCTCGAGCATTGGCGTTTGCCGATCAAGCTGAGCGATGAGCGATTGCCATTCGATATGACGATCACCGGCTTTGTGCCGTACATCGCCGATTTGAAGAAGGTTGCTGTCGGCGGTGGTAGTGAAAACAACCCCGCAATCAATCTGGAACTTTCCGCCGGCAACATGAGCCGCACGTTTTCGTTGTTTGCCAACAGCCCGAAGGACTCGCTGATACCGGCGTCGATTCCGATCGAGTTTCGTGTGGTCGACAGCGTGGCCGAGCGCGAGGCGCTCTTATCTAAGCTGGTCGGGGCACACGAACTGACGGTCGAAGTGAAGGACCCACCCGCAAAGGCAACATTCGCTATTCGCGCGGGCGATGTGATTCCGATAGAGGGTACGCCGTATCAACTCACGATCAAAAATGTGATGCCCAGTTGGCCGCTGATGACGCCGGGCTTTGAAAACGCGGTGTCCCCGATGGCGTCGGTCGATGTGACCAACGGGGAGCTGAGTTACAACCGCACGGTGATTCAACGCTTCCCGCATTTGTCGCAGGATATTGACGAAAAAGGCGTGCGCCATCGCGAAGGGCCGTACGATCCCAATTTGGTCTTGAACTATCGCTCGTCGGCCAACGGTTGGATGATGCTGGTGGCGGTGCCCAATGAGCCGATGCTGCTGGGTGTGTTCGATGCCACCGGTCGCGTGCATCGCTTCGAGTTGCCGGTGGGGCAAACGCAAACGATCACGGTGGGGCGTACGCACCTGGACTTAACGTTGGCCGACTATTTCCCGCGCGGTCGTTATCTGCACACGCCGGTGATCGAACCATTGGATCGGCGGCGACCGAACATCGCAGCGCGGTCGATGTCTTCGATTCGCGTTGAGTTTGCCGGTAAGGGCGAACTCGATGGTTGGCAAGACACGCGTTGGTGTTTGTTCAGCCAGTATCCGCATGTGGATGCGCGACCGTTGAGTTTTGAGACGCCCGACGGACGCAACTGGGAATTGATCTATTCACGATTGGCACATGAGTTGGGTGTGGATATCGCGGCGCGTAAGTTGAGTGTGACGTACTTCCCCGGTCGGCAGAACGTCGAAAGTTGGCGTAGCGATTTTGTCGTGGTCGACGGCCCAAGTGCCAAGCCCAAACCGGGTATGGTGTACACCAACGAGACCTGCAAGGCGGGTGCGTGGACGCTATTTCAGAGCGGGGCCGCGAAAGATAACTGGAGTTACACCATTTTGGGGGTCGGCAACCGCAACGGCATCATTCCGATGGTCTTGGGGTGCGTGCTGATCACGATCGGCTGTTGGTATGCGTTCTACGTCAAGCCGATTCTGAAGAAGCGTCGGAAAGCCACCGCCTGATTTGCATCTTGGTGTATTGAAGTTTGGAAGTTCGACAGTTTCACGATCCTAAGAGAAGAATTCCGATGATCCGATCACACTTTCTCGTCGCATTTCTATTCACGCTGGCTGCGCCCGGTCTGTTGATCGCCGCAGAAGATCAGCCCTTTGCCGCATCGCAACAGGCGGTTGAGCTGGACGGCCAGATCGATTGGCAGCAAGCCCGATTGATCGCCGTACAGGATGGCGGTCGCTACAAAACGCTGGATTCGTTCGCGCGCGAATCGATGACGGCGATGTACGGCAAAGAGCATCTGCCCGGCCTTTCGCCGATGGCGTCGTTGATGGAGTGGCTTTTCAATCGCGCGGCCTACGCCGATACGCCGGTGATCCGTCTGAAAGACAAGGGCGCGCGCATTCACCTGTCGGCCCATATGACAGAGGTGCGCCGACAGCGCATTCAGAAGACGGGCTACATGACGCCGCGCGAACTGAGTGACCCGACGGTCGAAGATCGCATCGCCGAACTTGAGCCGCGCGCCGTGATGGTGACGGCGATGCGCCGCGTGCGCAATGCCGAAGCAGTGGCGAAGTTTCTGGATCGCATCATGCGCATCGTGCCGCAGCCGGGCGGCGATGCGTCGGCACCGTGGTTTACCACCGACGAGTTGAAGGCCAACTTGCCGCCCGAGTATGTCGATGCCGCCACGCTGCAGCGCCAAGCGCGCCCGATTAAAGGTATTTCAACGGAGCAGGCGCTGGCCGTGATGAAGCCGTGGGCGCGGTTGGGCTTGGGTTGGCAAAATGGTGATGCGGCGCAGGTACAGGCCGGGATCAACGACTTGGCGGCGGCGCTGCCGACGCTGGCGGATGCGGGCGTGTATCCGAGCGCGGCCCAGCGCGCTGCCGAAGCACAATACTATGCGTGGGGCAAGTTCACGTGGGGCTATTGGTTTTACCTGCTGGGCGCGCTGATCGGTGTGATGGCGTTCGTGACCAAGTGGCACTGGCCGTGGGTGGCGTCGATGATCTTGCTGATCGTAGCGATGAGCGTGCACGGTTATGGCATCGGCTTGCGCTGGCAAATCCTCGGGCGCATCCCAGTGGCCAATATGTTCGAAGCGGTGGTCGGGTCGGCATGGATCGGCATTGCCTGCGGGCTGCTGGCCGAGTGGCGCTTTAAGACACGCGTCTTTGTCATCGGTTCGCACGTCACGGGCTTTCTGGCGCTGATTCTCGGCGGCTACGTCATTCCCGGCGGCGGTACACTGACCAGCATCATGGGCATTCTCGACGATGTGATGCTGCGCATTCATACGGTACTGATCATTGCAAGTTACGCGCTGATCTTCCTGGCGTCCGTCATTGCCGTGATCTACCTATTTGGCTACTACTTCACGCAAGCGCCGGCCCGCTCGGCCGAAGCCGGTTTGATCGTGACAACAGGTGGCGTCGTCTTATGGTTGCTGGCGAGTTTTGCGTTTGAAACCAATGCAGCGGCAGAGATCACCAAGCGCGCGTTCATCGCGCCGTCGTTTGCATACGCGGCGGGGGCGGCAGTGCTGCTGTTGTTGTTCTTGATGCGCCGCAGCGCGGGCGGAATCGCGCTGACGGCCGTCTCGGTGGCAACTTTGGTTTTTGCGACGGTTGCGATCGGCAATTTGGGATTCGTGCGCGGCATGAGTTTGGCGTTTACCTTCGGAGGCGCGGCTTGGGTCATGGCAACCGGCATCGGTTTGGTAATTCAGCGGCGCGGTTTATTCGCGGCCACGCCGGCGTTGGCGCTGGCCGGCGGTGGGGCGGCGGCGCTCACGGGGCCATCGTTACGGTCGCATCGTCCGATCCTGGCAGGCGGCATGCCGGGTGATGAATCGTCGTCGAAGAAATTGCCCGCGTGGTTGCATCAGATCGACTGGAGCCATCTGATCATTCTCAACATTGTGTTCGTGATTTTGTTCGTCGGCGTGATCTTGGGGGCCGTCTGGGCCGACTATTCCTGGGGCCGCCCTTGGGGATGGGACCCGAAAGAAGTCTTCGCGCTCAACACGTGGATCATATATGCCATTCTGATTCACGCGCGCTTTGTGACGAAGCAGCGCGGCCTCTGGACGGCGTGGCTCTCGGTGCTGGGCTGTTTGATGATGGCGTTTAACTGGGCGTTTGTGAACTTCTATATCGTGGGTTTGCACAGTTACGCATAAGGCAATCAGGGCGTGCCATACGTGAAGTTCACGTGCGCGACGCCATGGCAGGTTAGTGTACAACTGCCGCTTTGGGTGCCCGTGTCGTTAAACAAGCGCGCGCCGCTGACAATCGAGATATCGAAGTTGATCAGGTTGCTGTGTTGCGAGCGGCTGCCGCTTACGCCGTGCGGATCGTGGCAGGAACTGCACGGTGATCGACCATTCACGATGTGCAGGCGATGGAACTCGAAGCTTTCGTCGCTAAGAATCGACGCGCGATCGTGGCAGCGATAGCACAACGCATACGACTGCGGTGATTCCATCGTGAAGTCCTGCGTTTCATAATTCTCCGACAATAGAAAATCGAAGCGCGATCCGTGGGGACCGTTGGGCCCGGCACCGCCGAGCTGGCGGGCGTCGGGATTGTTGTGGCATTCCTGACAGGAAATGGTCGTGAGGTTGCGAAACTCGGGTAGCAAGCTGGGCGTTTCGTTCAGATTGCGCGGGGCGATGGCGATCGGATGGGCGGAGGCCGTGGTCGGCAGAATGTCGCGCCGAATGTTGCCGGCATTATCACGCTGGCGAATAATGCGATTGCGCACCGGCGCGGGGTTATCCGCGTGGCAGCGCAGGCACACTTCATAATAGAAGTTCGCCCGGTCGGTGACGGTGCCGCCCAACGTGACGCCTTGTATAAATTCCATCGCGGGCGGCACGCGCGGCGAACCATCGGCGAGTGGCGAAACCAGCGCCGCCGGATTGTCGCGCACCGCATGGGGGTTGTGGCAATCGACACATTCAACGTGCGGTCGCATCGTCAGTGGGTTTTCCGCCGGATCGTGGACATCGATAAAGCGTCGCGCCCGGTGGCCGCTACGTTGATTGAGCACGCTTTGAATATCGCGCCCCGAGATGCCGTCGTGACAGCGAATGCACAAATCGAACGAGCGCGCGCGCAGTAATCGTTCGGGTTGTAGTGCGTTGTGCGAGACGTGACAGGCACCGCAGGCGACGTCGGACATGGTCTGCCATTGCGGCACTTCACCGTTGAATAGGGTCGCGGGCACGGTTTTGGAACTGCGCGCATGGCTGCTCGACGACCAACCATCGAGACTGTGACAGGTGTTGCACAACGCGCCTTGGCGTTCGGTGATGCGTAGAAAGTTACCGAGCTCGTTGTTATGCGCATCGTGGCAGGCGGTGCATTCCATCTCGCCGCGATCGCCGAGTTTGATTTCGCGGCTAACGAGATCGGGCAAGCGCAATTGGCGATCGCGATTGGTGAGTTGGCGATCGAAGCGAAAGCCGATGGGGTGATCGTCGGACAAATCGTTGGTGAGATTGCTACGGCCCGATGGCATGAACGGATGATTGAGCGGTATGGGTTCGTCGCGATTGAGAACGAGGCCCATCGCCACGCTACCGTCGTGACAACTGAGACACATCTTGCTATCGCCGCCGGGTTGGTCGATGCGGGCGTCGGTGGTGCTGCTGTTGTAGATGCGATAGTACGTCGTGGGGTTATGACGATTCCAGAGCGGCGCCTGCGGGCTGGCGTTGTGCGGCGTGTGGCAAAAGATGCAGACGCGATTTTCGTTGAGCGCGCGAATCGTGCCGGGGCCGCTGGCGGAAAGGTTGTGCGTCGAGATCACGACCGACTCATCCGCCCAAGCGACGGTAAGTGTGATGATGCAACCCGCCAATGCGATGGCGCTGCACCATACGGCGCGCGCCCATTCCGTGTGATCGACGTTTGTATTGTGAGCGGTCGGATTATTCTGCGGCGTTGGTTTCATTATTGACCTTCGTGACGTCGCGTTGGGAGAGGTATTGAAACACCTGCACGCGGCGATTGTATGCGTCGGCTATCCAGATGCGATCGCGCTCGTCGATGGTAATGCCGGCGGGCAGATAGAACTCGCCGGGTCGTTGTCCCTCGCCGCCGAATGCCATCAGTAATTGACCGGCGCGATTGAAGATTTGCACGTTTTCGAATTGATTGTCGAGCACGTAGATATTGCCATCCGAATCGACGGCCACATCGCGCGGCATGGCGAAATCGCCGGCGGCGTCGCCTTTCTTGCCGAAGACCGTGTCGGCGCTGCCGCTGTTATCGATCAGTTGCACGCGAAAGTTCATCGAATCGGCCACGGCGATGCCGGTGCCGCGCCGCCAGCCGATGCCGGCGGGGAAGTTAAACTTACCGGGATCCACACCGCGCCCGCCGACTTTGCGTAACTGCCGACCGTTGGCGTCAAACACGACGCAGGCATGCGCGCCGGCGTCCAGCACCCATAGTTCGTTGGCGGCAGCGTTCCACGTAAGCGCGCAGGGGCGTTGCAGGTTGCCTTTTCCAAAAGCGCGCTGAAAAGTGCCGTTGGCATCGAACATAAATACGGCGGCGCGGCGGCTGTCGCACACGGCGAAACCGCTATCGAGCGCGACGACATCGATAGGCCAGGCGAAGGGTTCACCGGCGGCCTCGCGTACTGCTGTGACCGCGCGGCGTAGTAGGTCGCAGATAAAGACGGCTCCGGCTTGGGCGTCTGCGACGATGGCGCGCTCACCGTTGACGGCGACGGCCATGGGGGTAGTGAAACGCAGCGCGGGCGCGGGGCCGGTGAAGATTTCGCCGAGGGATTTGATCCTACCGGCGCGACCGAAGCTGGCTTCACCGACGATTTCGCCGACGAAGCGAATGCGCGGCGTGTCGGGCGCGGGGGGCCAAACGCGGGTGAAGCCGCGTGCCGGGAATTGGGGTACGCGTTGGGGTTGTTGGCAGGCGGACGGAATTGTCGCTAACAAGAGAAGCGACACGATTGAGTAAATCGTGCGGATCTTTAGTGCGGCTCGTGGTGCTTTTGGGGAGATGGCGTTCGATTCAAAATGATTCGGTTCACTCGAGGACTGCAACCCTCCCCTAACCCCTCCCTGCAAGGGAGGGGGACTTTGGGAATCGTGAGCGGTTATTCGATCAAGTCTGCTCATTTTCCCAAGTCTGCTTATTCGCCCAAGTCTGATCATTTGACCAAGACTTACACCTACGGAATATCGCTCGGCAGCAAGTTTATTGGTGGCACGTTTTCGGGTTCGGTCGGTCATCGTCGCGCCTCCCCGATGATCGGAATGTCGCGGCGGAACTTGAGCCAAACGGCGGCGGTGTTATCCGTCGACGACGGCAAATCGAGCGCATCGTATTCGACTTCCAGCAACACGGAAAACAGGCCGATTTTGTAAGCCAGCCCGGCAGTTAGATCGACACCGTTGGTTTCGCCAAAGAGCGTATCGCTTTCGTAGCGATAGCTGGCGGTGGCGTTGGCTTCCAAATCCTGATTGAACAAGTAGCGATATTGCAGGCCGACGTCGACAAGATTGGTTTGCCGAGGGCGGAAAAAGTCTTGCCCCTCGAAGCGAAAGAACGAATAAGTGCCGCGCGCGTTGAGTTGATGATGGGCGTTCTGCAAAATCGAAACGTCGCCGTTGGTGTGCACGGCCATAAACGGATCGATCGAATCGTCGTTGTATTCGAGTTCGAGACCGGCACTCCAACGCTCTTTGCGATACACGGTACCGAGGCGATGGCGGTTGATGTTGCGCTCCTGAAACACCAGAAAATTGCTGCGGTCGATGTCTTCGTCTTGCAACGAGAGTGCGTAATACACATCGAAGCCGTTGTCGAATTGCTGTTGGATGCGCCAATCAAGCCGATCGCGGCTGACGTGAAAGTCGTTGAACGTGCGATAGGTGTAACTTACAAGCACCGTCTCGCGGTCGGCGATACGACCGTTCCGTACGCGCACCAGCGAGGTCACGCCGCCGATGGGCAGAACCAAGAAGTCGCGCCCGGGGATATAGACGCGGGCGCGATTGGCGCTCCATACGACGATGCTGTTGAGGTCGACGTTGAGTTGGGCCAACTGCGAGGGCAGCGGGTCGCGAAAGGTGACGGACTCGAACGTGACGACCCCGCCGCGCCCGCCGTCGTTGGTTTGGGTATCGGAATGCAAGTACGAAAGGCTCGACGAGAAACGACCGAGGCGGTTTTCTTTGGTATAGGCGAAGTTGGCGTTGACGCCCCATTCGGTGGTGTCGGCGTTGAGATTGGTGTCTTGCCGCAGGCCGTACACACCGAAGGTGCTGGTGAGGCCGTCGTCGTGTTGATGCGTAATGTTCCAATCGCCGCGCAACGTGTCGGTATCGAGGTTAAAGAACGATTGCTTGAGATACTGTGCCCGGTAGCTGGTAAACAGGTTATCGTTGTGTTGCAGTCGCAGGCTGGGGGCGAATTCCAGCGCATCGCGCGGCAGGTCGCCGCTTTCTTCTTCTATGCGAAAGATCGTGTCGAGGCGGTTGCGATGTTGATCGCCGAACTGCAGGGCGTGATTCAATATCAGGTAGTTGCGTTCGGTATTGAAGGTATTGCGCGTACCGGAGTATTGCTCGGTGCGGCGTTCGTATTCGTATTGAAGATTCAGCGAGTGATGTTGCGTCGGTTGCCAGGTTAGCTCGTAGCGCAGCGTGTCTTCGGCGCGCTCTTCATCGTCGAGCAAGAAACGCGAATTGCTCGTTAAGTCGTCGAACGTGTGTTCGTAGGTCAACTGCATCGGCAACTTGGGATCGTGATAAAACAATCCTATGCCGTAGCGCTCGGCTCGTCGATCCAGGCTGGGCAGAAAGGGGCGCTGAATGCGATCCTGCAGCTTCGATGCGAAGGCAGTGGCGGACAGTTTTCCGGCTGGAAATAGTTCCAAGTTGATGTCGTACTGTAAAAGGGTGCTGTCGGGGCTGGTTTCGAGATTGCCGGCGGGTGAGTTTTCGACGTAGCGCTCGTGCGACAGACCAAACCGGAATTCGGTGTCGTAACGCATCCAGCGCCGTTCGCGCCCGACTTCGCCGCCGGCCTGTAAGCCCATCGTTTCCTGAATGCGGTAGAAACGGTTGTTTTGCGCGAAATTGGGTAGGCCGAAGCCCTGGCCGTCGGTCCGCACGGTGCGCCGTTCGGCTTGTGCTTCCAGTTGCAGGTCTAGCGCAAAGTATTCGAGACTCAGCGGGCTGGGCTTGGTGTCTTGGGGCTCGGCGTAATAGTCGTCGTAGTTGTATTCACTCGACGTTGGTTCGGCGCTGGTATCGCCTTGCGTTGCGTTATCTTCCGCAACGACGCTGAAACTCGCGCAGCAGAATCCGCAGATCGCGATCACTAGGATGGTGCGCGGTCGATCGTTACGCAAACGACACGGGTCCTATTCATTTCATTTACACGTCGTGCAATTCCCGAACGTAAACACTGCAAGCTCTCTGCCATGCACCGGCGTGAGCGACTTTGCTTTGAAGTCAACCGCGCCATGCGAATGGGTTGGTGCCAGTGTTTTCGAACTTGTATTCGCGCCGAACACGAATTGCCTTACCATACCAGATGAATCGGATCGAGCGAATCTGCTATGAGCAAATTGTCCACTACATCCAACATCCATCGCTTCGCGCTACTGCTCGTGCTAACCGTGGCGACGGCGGCGTTGCTGTTGGTCGCCTGCACCGACGAAACGACCGGCGTTGATAATGCTCAACTCAGCGATGCGCGCCCAAGCCCGAATAAACTCGGCGATGTCGAATCGATCGAGTCCTTCCTGGCGGCGGGCATCATCGGTAGCGCTCACGATTTCACGCAGGATGGCGCGCATCCGCGCGATCTTTGCACACCTTGTCATACGCCCCACATCGCCGATGCCAAGGCACCATTGCTCGATAAACGACCGGCGGCGAGCGATCGCTTGCGACCTTACGAAGCCGTGGGTATCGAGTTGGACGGGCCATCGCTATTGTGTCTCAGTTGTCACGACGGCGTGATTGCGTCCGATGTTTATACCGCGTCACATGCCACCGGGCTGGCGCGGCAATTGGGTTCTTCTCAATTGGGTATCGGCGGTTTGACCGGCCATCCCATCGGAGTGGCCTATCCCGTTGCCGATCCGCATTATCAGCCGGCTGCCAGCTTCACGACCGGCGACGACGCCATCCCCTTGCCGGATGGGCGCGTGCAATGCATATCCTGTCACGATCCGCATAACGCCGGGCGTCATCCCGGCATGCTGGTCAGATCGAACCGCGGTAGCCAACTGTGCCTCGCATGTCATCGACTTTAAACGACAACCGCCCATCTCCGCCTGCGCAAAATGACGCGCAGGGCCGCGAAACTTTCCGATATACGCGCGGCGATCGTATCGAAATTGGCACCAAGCTGGTGCTCTTAATGACGATGATGCTGACGGTGCTGAGTTGTCGGCATGATGCAACCTCTGATCGTGCTTCAGTGCAACATCGCCAGGCTGCGCTCGAAGGGCGCGGCGAGTATGTCGTGCCGCTCGGTAACTTGTCGCCGCGTCGAAGGCTATCCGGCACCGAGGCCAAGTTGAGCGAATTTTTCTTTGGCACGGTGCCCGAGCCGCCGTTGGGATTGGTAAAACCGGTGGCGTTGGCGGCGCGTGGCGACGAAATGCTGATTTGCGATTCGGCATTGAATGCCGTGTTCACGTTTGCCGGAGGCAAGTTGTCGCAGTTGCCGTTGCGACCGGTGCCGCAGAAGCCGGTGGGCATTGCGGTCGCGAACGATGGTCGCGTGGCCGTGGCCGATGCGGGGGCCGCTGCAGTGCATGTGTATCAAGCGGATGGTTCATTGCAATCGAAGCTCACGCTAGATGATCAATTTCGACCGGCCGATGCTGTGTTCGTCGATGGCGCTGTATGGGTGAGTAACGCCACTGGTAATTGTATTGACGTGTTCGATGCGGCATCGGGAACGCATCGGCGCAGCATCGGCGCGCGCGGCAATCAGCGCGGTCAGTTCGGCGTGCCCTTGGGCATGGCGGTGGGGCCGAGCAGGGCGGTTTCTGTGGTTGATATGTTGAACATCCGCGTGCAAGTGTTCGATGCGGATGGTGCTTGGCAGCAGATGATCGGGCGCTCCGGCGATCGCGTGGGAAGCTTCGGTCGTCCGAAAGATGTCGCCGTCGGGCCAGACGGTACGGTGTTCGTCGTCGATGCCGCATCGCAACGCGTGCATGCGTTTACGCCCGATGGAAAGGCGCTGCTCGGTTTTGGTGAGCCCGATAGCGGCGCGGGCGCGCTATCGATGCCCGCCGGTATTTGCGTGGCACCTTTAAGTGTTGTCGAATCGTCGCGTTTGCCGACTGGCGTGCGTGCGGACTATTTGATCGCCGTCGCCGAGCAACTCGATGAACCGGGTGTTCGGCTTTATGCATGGTGTTCGACGGCGGCGAACGAGGCAGTACGGCTGGCCTCGCAACGACGCCCATCAAAAACGCGGGTCGCCGGTGCCTCGGTGCGCAATCCGCATTGGGACGCTGGCCGTTGTAATGACTGTCATCAAATGCAAGGGCCGCGCGCGTTGCCCATTGCCGCCGATGAGGTGGATAAAAACTGCCTGAGTTGTCACGACGGCAAGAAGGCGAGTTTGGAACCGCATCCGATCGGCCGCTTGGCCCAACACGATGACATTCATACGCCGACGGCTTGGCCGTTAAACGATGGCCTTCTTTCGTGCATCACGTGTCACGATATTCAGCGGCACTGCAACACCAACGCGCAGCGCCCTATGGTAAACCCGGCGTTGTTGCGTCATCACGATCCCGAACAACCGATGGCGTTTTGCACGAAGTGTCACGTGCCGACGGACGATTGGCGACTGAGCCCGCACGATCAGATCGCCGCCGATGGCAGCCTGCGCACCAACACGTGCACGTTCTGTCATGTCGGTGAGCCGAGCAGCGATCGGTCGGGGCAACGGATGGGCATTGCCGAACTGCGGGCGGATTCGTCCGATGTATGCCTGACGTGTCACACGAAGCATTGGGATTACTCGCCCGAAGGCCACGTCGAACGAGCAACGACGCGCAAGATTCGTGCCCGCATGGCCGAACGCGCGGGCGGCATATCCGCGAACGGATCCGCAGGTTATCAAAACAGCGTGCTGCCGCTGACGAACCAAAAGGTGACCTGCTATACCTGCCACAATCCGCACGCACCGGGGCTCTTTCCAACGGGCTCGCAACTCGGTAGCTACGCAACCGACGCAACAGACCGCGCGATCGATCTACGCCTCGACCGCGACGAACTCTGTTTGTCGTGTCACTTGAAGTAAGCGCGAGTTTTATATGTTAAGTAATGCTCGGGAGAGACCGTTGCGGCCCGACGGGCTTTGGCGAGTCATCTACAAGGATCGACTACCAGTTATCCCAATGCTCGTGGATAGTCGTCTCGCGATTCTCGAATGATCATAAACACTTGATTGTAGCGACAAGCTGGCGGCACGCCAACACAACGGCATGGTATTAAGAAGTGTTTGATTCCCAACCCAACAGCAAGGTTTATTGATATTTTTTGCTGCAGTCCGGCCAGCGCCGTCAAACTGCCCGCTAGTAACGAGAAACCGCCAAAATTCGCGCGAAGAAGCTATCATCCCTATTATTCCAATAGTCGATTCTGCGAGGGATTCTCTCATGGTTTGTGATTTATTGCGGCGGGCTGTGGCCAGATCCGCTTGGTGCTTGGCGGCGGTCGCGCTCGCCGGTTGTTCGCTTCCTTTACCTTGGCCCGCTAGCCCGCTGTACCCGCTGCCGCAGAACGATGCGGATTGGGTGCCGCCCGCGACGGTCGAAGAAGCCAAAGCGGAAATCGCCGGGCATTACGCGCACTTTGATGTGGTTGCGTACGACGGCGAAACGCCCAACGGACCGTTGTCGACGTTCGTTATTTCGTATGGGTTCACCGACTTTGAATTGGAAGACGGCGAGTTAGATGAGGTCGATCGCTTTTGTTCCGCGTCGTACAAGGCGAATCAGCCTTTCGAGACGCGCTTTCCCGATGCGGCGACGCAGGCGATTGTGCCCCGGCGCGCGTTGGTCGATGTGTTCCAAGAAGATGGCCAGTGGAAGGTCTATCGACCGGCGACGCCCACCTTGATCGGCGCGACGGGCAACGCGGACGAGCCCTTATCTACCGATCCGGAAATGGTGACGGCGGCGGATGACGATAACGACGGCAAGCCGGGCGTAACGGTCTTTGTCACGCTCTTCGGATTCATCGAGGGTGAGATCTACATCGCGCGGCGCGAAATCTTTCAAAACGACATGACGCTCTATAGCGATGGCTCGTTGCGCGGCAACGTCATCGACGATTCGGAGCAGGTCGTATTGGGCGCGTCGCTCGATATCTTGAATGTGCCGAATAATCCGGATCAGTTCCGCGACTCCGGACTGAACCCGATCATTTTGATTCCGATAGATGACGAGATCGATACGTGTGAAGAGTTGGCAGCGCTGCGCGATTCGCTGTTTCCACCGGAGCCGGAGTTTTGATTCGTCGCGCAACAAAAAAAAGAAAGCCGTCGTGGCAAACCACGACGGCTTTTGTAGTTTCGATTTCTTACTCGGTCGTCGCTTTAGCGGCGGCGGCGGAGCAGAGCGACGGCACCCAAGCCGAGCAGCGACAGCGTGGCCGGCTCAGGAATGGTGGCGACCATGAAGTTACCGAACGGCGCCGTGTCGGTGATCCAGACGTTTTCACCAACGCTTTGGAAGCCGTATTGCACCTTGCGCGGGTTCATCGGATCAGCCGGTGCCAACGTGGCAAGGCTGAGGCTGAAGGGACCCGGCACGACTGGGATAATCGTTTCATTGAACGACGAAAAGTCGGGAGCGAAGTCGCGAATGAAGATGAAACCATCGTGGGCATCGGTGTAAGTATTCGAGAGGATTTCACCCTCAAAGGTCACGGTCGTGCCGGACAGCGAGTTGTCGGCAACTTCGATGAATAGATTGGCTTCCATCACCTTGTTACCGCGCTGGCCGGGACCACCCGGATTCGTGGGATCGGGAGCCATGCCGGTGGTGTTTTGATACCAAAACTCGTTAGGGTCGCCGATGGTGTTGGGCGAAAACGTGAACTTGTTATTGGCGTCGTCAAAATTAACAACCAAATCCGCGATTCCCCAGCCACTCGGAAAGACGAAGCCACCACCATTTTCCGGCAGTTCAAAAACGTTCATAAAGCCGAGCCAAGGTGCATCCGACTGAGGCACGTTGACCGTCACCTGAGCCTGAGCCGACGAAGCTGCCAAGAGCAAGGCAACCGTCATTGCAAGTAAACGACGCATGGTTCTTAATCCTCCAAGACCAAAACAAAATGTGGATTCAATTGAAACTGTTCCGCGAACAGTTCGCACTTCTTGAACTCAATGTTAACGGATTGCTCACATCGAATCCATATTTTCAACACACCGTTGTGACGCTAAGTTCTTGAAACTGTTTCAGTTATGGAACTGTTTCAATCCGAATCGGCGACGGCTAGTGGGCCGGCTTTGATCACAAAATTTGGCCCGATTGTGCCGCACATGATCTGAAATCGAAGGCAGTCGATGAATCGGTGCGCTGATTTTATTGGACGTGAATCTTCGACCTTTACGATCTGGTATGTCCGCAAAGCAAGCATATGAGTTTCTTTATCGCTTTGATTCAGCGTCGATCACGTATTTCAGCGGCTTCAACCCGTCGTATTCGACCGCACCGGCGCAACGCATGCCGATTTTTTCCAGCACACGAATCGAGCCGGCGTTTTCCGCGATGGTGAGGGCGATGATTTGGCGAAGTTTCAACGTCTCGAAACCAAAAGTAATCGTGGCATGGGCCGCTTCGGTCGCAAGCCCGCGCCCCCAATACTCGGGCAACAATCGATAGCCGATATCGACGGCGTCAAACTCGGGCAGATATTTCAACCCGCAAAAGCCGATCATCGGCCCGCCGGCCTTCAGAAAACATCCCCAGCGACCATAGCCGTAGCGCTCAAAATCGGGATAGCTCTCGATGGCGGTGCGGGCTTCATCGACCGACGGGCACAGCGGCTCGTGCGTAAAGCGCATCACATCGGCGTCGCTGTTGAGTCGATAGAACGCCTCGGCGTCGTCGGCATTCATTGCCCGCATGGTAAGTCTGTCGGTGGTGGGGCCGGTTCGGTAGATTTCCATAATTAATATGCTCCTGTCGCTGCACCCGTCAGCAACAGCGGGTTGGCAGCCATCGTTTGATGATGGCAGTGGCTGGCATACTGTTGGTGCGCCTGCTCGGCAGACTTGCCAAAAATCGAAGTCATTCACGAGCGAACCAACTCCTATACCACGCGAAACGTTGCAAGTACGGGTCACTTTGGTTTATCGTAACACCGTTTGAATTGGCGGAATCGGGCCCATTGGCAATTTTTATTGGAGGCGAATCGATCATGTTGAAGCGTTATCTTTTTACCACAGTATTCATCCTCGGCACGACCCACGGCGTGGCCTTCGGCCAGTTCCTGCTCATCCCCGAATCGACCAACGATCGGGTCATTGCCGTAAACGCCTTCGATGGCTCATTGGTGAATCCCAACTTTCTTGACGTGGGATTGGCGGCTTCCAATGCCGGCGTATCGTCGACACCGATAGAAGTCCTCGAAGTCGGTAATGAATTCTGGGTCAGCGATCAGGTGGCCGATCGCATTTGGCGCTTCGATGCGGCGGGTGCCGCGATCGGCGCGATTACCTCGCCGGAATTGAACAACATCCGTGGTATGGAAGTGGTCGGCAACACCGTTTACGTGGCTCAGGGTTCGGCCGGCGCAACCTTTGGTGAAGGTTTGGTTACGGTCGACGTCGCGACAGCGAGTGTGACCGGCATCTTCAACGGTCGTCTCGACGACGACGTTAGCTATCAGGACGTTAAGTTTTTCAACGGCGAACTTCTGGTGACCAATAGCGACACGGGCAATGACGGCATCGATCGCTATCTGCCCGACGGCACCTATCTCGGCACGCTGGTGACAAGCGACGGTGTGAACGGCATCGACTTTCCGCAGCAGATCAACGTGCGCGGCAGCAACGGCAATCTGATCGTCGGCGGGTTCTCGTTACCGAGCGGTGTGTACGAATATATGCCCGACGGCACGTTCGTGGGCATTGTGGCGGGTGATCCGTTCGGACCGCGCGCGGCCTACGAACTGGGCAACGGCGGCATCGCTTGGACCAACGGTACTTGGTTCCGGACGGATGCGGATATTTTTGTCGAAGGCGCGAGCTTTCGATACATCACGCCGTCGAGCATTCCGGAGCCGACCAGTATGGCGCTGCTGCTGATCGGTAGTTGCGTCTCGTTGCGACGACGGCGCTAGGTGGAGAGGAAAAAAGAATCAGTGACTGTGGCAAAGGCGTCTCGCCTGCGTTCGCCGCCGAGAGGGCAGTACCACAATGCTGCATTCTGCTAAAAGACTTAGAATGCGTATTCTCAATTCGGCCGCACGCTAACAAATTTGTGCGGATAGCTTCGATTTTCATCAGCCGGTCTTGGAGGTAGCAACGCCAAGGCCGGCTTTGTTTGTTTATAAGGTGGCGGTTGTTTTGTAATGGGCTGTGGATAGCGGCTTGTTTACCATGATTCTGGTATTTGAACTGGTTGCCGTGATGATATTTGGAGGGCTCTGATGGCCGGCCGTCGAACAAACCAATTGTTTTTACACGAAGAAATCATGCTGCTTGCGCTCAGCGACAAGCTCGGCACGCCCGAGTTTGGTGCGATGTACGCGCAGGCGATGGGCGGGGGGATATTGGCGGAATTGGTAATGACCGGACGCGTGGAGATCGAAGAAGGTTCGCGCGGCATGGTCAACCTCATTGACGGTACGCCGCTGGGCGATGCCATCATCGACGAAGCGCTACGCAAGATTCGCACCGCTAAACGGCGCGCAGCGGCCACCACTTGGGTGCAACGGTTTGCCGGATTGCATCGCCTGCACCATCGCGTCGCGTTGGAGCTCTGCAAAAAAGGCATCCTAAAAGCCGACGAGCAGAAGGTGCTGCTGATCTTCAATCGCACGGTCTATCCCGAACTCGACCCCAAGCCGGAACGCAAGATGAAAGAGCGCCTCGAACGCGCGATCTTCACCGATACGGATAAGATCGACCCGCGCACGGCGATTCTGATTTCACTGGCGCACGCGGCGGACTTGTTGCGCATCTATTTCAAAAAGGCTGAATTGAAGAAACAGAAAAAGCGCATCGAACAGATCACGCAAGGCGAATTAATGGGCAAAGCCACCAAAGAAGCGGTGCAAGCGGCCCAGGCTGCCATGATGATGGCGGCGATCATGCCGAGCGTGATGGCGACAACGATCGTGGCGGCGACGAATTAGCGTGAAATCAGCGGCGGCAACGATCGGCAAATGCGGGCCGCTGTTTATCGTGCGGGTATAATCTGCAAGGCAGTGAATCGGGCAAGTGCAGCGATCGCGGGGCTGAGTATGGGCATAAGTCGGAAAGTTAAGCGACGAGCGCGAAATGCATGGATTGCTGTCTGGAGTGCCGCGTTTGTCGTATCACTCGGCGGCTGGGTATTTACCGTCTTCTATTCTTGGTATCCACTCGACCATCGCAACAGTAGCCGTTGGGTCGTGAAGGTCCGTGATGGAGCAATTGAAGTCAAAGACTTTAAATATGCGGGCTTCCAATTAATATCCGGCCGCTTTGGAGACCGCCTTCATCGCAATCAAACTTCTTCAGTATTTAGGTATCGCCATCGTTTAGGAATACATTGGCCTAGAATCTATGCAATATCTGGAAATCAACATGCCGACGGCGCGCTCGAAACTCTACAAATGCTGAAACGTGGCGTGAATTCGAGCCATTTTATCTGGTCGGCGACTATCCCATTTTGGCTACCGAGCACTATCTCATTCATTTGTCTCACTCCCATAATTGGCGGGGCAATAAGCAGGCGACGAATGCGTGACGGTCATTGTTCGCACTGCCTGTATAATCTCACCGGAAATGAGTCTGGAACCTGCCCCGAATGCGGGACCCCAATTGAACCAACCAGCAAGACTGAGGTCTCGGGCTGATGTGGAAGTGGTGGCATCGAGGAGTGGTTGCGCTGCTGTTGTTGGTTACGGTCACAGCCACGCTAGTGGCGGTTATCCCCGCGCGTAAGATTCGTATCTACCCTCTTGATGAAGGCCGACTAAGGGGGTACGGGGGAACCAACGAAATTATTGTTTCGATTCAGTCCAATGCGTTAGTGACAGTTCGAGCACGTGATTATAAATCCGAATTGTATTCAGGAGATTACACCCATCGTGCTTGTGGGATTTTGATTTCGGCAAAGCGCGAAGGTTTTAGTGGCGTTTATCATCCGTCTGGTATCATCTATAACTTGATAATGATTGACGCTTGGCTCATCGCTATCTTCACCGCCATTTACCCCGCCATCTTCTTCATCCGCGCTTACCGTCGCCGTCGTTTGCGTCGCCAAGTGATGCACCCGTGTGATCGATGCGGCTACGACCTGCAAGGCAATGAGAGTGGCGTGTGCCCGGAATGCGGCACGGTCGTGCGGGTCGGCGTATGAGGCGCGGGATGTGGCCATACCTCCGGTGGCTTCCCGAGTTGGAGCGGTTCGAGGAACCGCAGAAGGCGCTACAGAGCGTCGGCTGGAAGCATTCGCGTTGGCTCATCGTGTTTTACGCCTGCATGTTCGCTGTTTTGGTCGCGCTATACGAAGTACTTTTGCATTCGCATGTTCCTCATTGGGCCAACAGTTTGGCCTATTTGGCTATGTCGATACCGTCAATGTTTGCTGCATACGCCGTCTCTCGACAGTCAATTCGGCGACGATTGCGACGCAACTTGCGAAGTGAAGGCGTCTATCTATGTATCCCTTGCGGTTATGATCTGACCGGTAACGAAACCGGTATTTGTCCGGAGTGTGGGGCATATGTAGAGGAGTCAACATGAAGTGGCTAACGCGATGCTCGCTGCTCGTTGCCGTTCCTTGCTTAGGACTTACCGTGCTTGCGCAGTTCTCAATGGCGCTGATTGCGTCGCGGCACGCCCAGATTCAAGTTGAACGAGGTTCGATACAGATCTATTGGCAGCCGAATGGATTTGGTTCATGGTCTATTTCACTGCTCCCACCTGCAGGCAGCATTGTCGATGCGTTCGCATCTGGCTATCGTGTGCAAGCACTAAATATAAACGGCAGTCCGGATGGCCGGCTTACCTATCTTGTTCTGCCGCACTGGCTCACCAACCTCATCGCATGGTCGCTGTTCCTCATCCTCTGGCGAAAATCGCTAAAGCAACCAACGGGGCACTGCCAAAGGTGCGGTTACGACCTCACCGGCAATGAAAGCGGCGCGTGTCCGGAGTGTGGACTGGCGGCAGGCCAGAATGATCGGTGATGACGGGATTACGCCATCTATTGTTCGGTATTCTCATCGTGTCATTCGTGTTCTGCGCGCTTTTGCCGTCGTATTCTATCGTTTATGGACATCCCTACGTCATCGTCTGCGTGGGCCAAGGCCGCATAGAGTTATCTTACAACAGAAGCTCGGCTGATGGTGGTCTGGCAGAAGCGTTCATGCAATATGACAACGGGCCGAGATTTTTTGTTTGCAGACATAGCGATCGTGTGTGGTTCCCCGCTTTGTTTGTCAATGATGTTATGGCTGTTATTCCCTTTTGGTTGATCATCGCCGTGTTGTTACCGCCATGGTGGTTGATGGGTCGCAAAGTGCGACGGCGCAAAAGATGGGCGAGCAGGGGCCGGTGTTTGTCGTGCGGTTATGATCTGACGGGCAATGAAAGTGGGGCGTGCCCGGAGTGTAACGCGGCGGTAGAGGCGGCCGAATGAAGTTGCTTTCACGATTGATGGCGGTGCTTGCCATATTGGTGTCAATTGTCTGGGCGGCTGCATTCCTGTCGACGGTCCGCCTGGGGCCCCCTGTTGGTCCTTCATTTTTGATTACGCGGGGTTGCATCGTTGTCAGTTTCGTTGATATTCCGCAGCGGTTACTGGATCGGCAAGAGCGGGCCACTCGCAAGAATCGCGTGGACAAGTCCAGTGTTGAATATTGGAAACTGTGGCCCTCCGATGGGGCGATATTCCTGCTTCCGTCTTATTCAGTCATGTCGGATGGCGACAAGGTTGCATACCATACGCTTGTTATTCCCCACTGGCTCACCAACCTCATCGCATGGTCGCTGTTCTTCATCCTCTGGCGAAAATCGCGCAAGCATCCCAAAGGCCATTGCCAAAGTTGTGGTTACGACCTCACCGGCAACGAAAGCGGCGCGTGCCCCGAATGTAGTACAATGATCGAGGCGAACCCTTGAACACCCTAAGGTCCATTACCTTCGTATTCGGATTGATTTTCGTCTTGTTGGCATTGCTCTCGACGATGTTGGCGGTCACGGTGAGGTATCAGGCGGTTTCGGGTTTCATGTCTCGAAACGGATACACCGTTTGGCGTTTGAGCGGTAACAAATCACCCAAAAAGATCGACTTCGATGCGCCGCGCGGCACGTTTCTTCATCTACCTTCGTATGGCTATTCCAACGATCCGATCTCGGGCAACTGGACGCTTGCCATCTCAATCCCGCATTGGTTTATCAACCTTGGCGTTTGGCTGTCGTACTATTTATTGCGCCGAAAAACACTGACGCATCCGAAAGGTTCGTGCCAACAGTGCGGTTACGACTTAACGGGCAACGAAAGCGGGGTATGTCCGGAGTGCAATGCGGAGGTAATACTATGAAAAAAGTGCTGCGACCGCTGTTTTTGGCCTTTTTTCTTTTGGCAGTTACATGCTGCGTGATTGGTAACGTTCATCGAACCCACATGCTTTTTCCGACGAAGCGACTTGCGATTGCTAACTACAGGGGATGCGTCGTCATTTGGTATTATCCGCCCGAAGGGCACGGCGAAGTGTATAACAAAGATCTTCCCGTGCTCGGTCGTTTTTGGACTGCGCCGTATTTGCAAGTAGCGGGTATGTTTCACCTAATCGCGCCGCATTGGCTCAATATGACGGTTACGGGCTTGGCTTACCTTGGGCTCCGACTTTTTTCGTCGCGCCAACCGAAAGGTCATTGCCAAGGTTGTGGTTACGACTTAACGGGCAACGAAAGCGGGGCGTGTCCGGAGTGTAATGCCGCGACTGAGGTGACAGATTGAAAATTCTACGGATTTTCTTGCTCTTTGTTTGTTGTACGACCCTGTTGTTATGGCTGGTCTCGTATCAGTTTCCTATCTCGTTTGGGGAGCGGCGACACATTCATTGCGATTCGTTTCGTTCGGGCATATTGGTCTCGTGGCGTGACTACGGTCCGTCTTCGTCACGCGGCTTGTATTTGCGACGGCTCGAACGTGATGAGCTTGCTTGGTATCGATTGATGAACATTGACGTTGACTCTGCCTTGGCCAGATATCAATCTCGGCCAAGAAATGGAAGGGTGTTTATCCCTCATTGGGTCACGAATTCGTTTTCTTGGATGCTGTACCTAGTCGTATTTCTGTTGCGTCAAAGATATCCTCGCGGCCATTGCCAAGGCTGTGGATACGACCTCACTGGTAATGAAAGCGGAGTGTGTCCCGAATGCTATATGACGGTTGAGGTGGCTGCATGACCTGGATGAGGTACCTTACACTTGGGTTCGCATTGTTATTCATATTTCTAGCTGCGATATCAGAGATGGCATCACTATTCGCGGACATCGAGGTTGCGGAAATTCTCGTTGATCGAAAAGGAATTCGGGTATGGCAATTACCTGGCTATTCACTCGATATGTCGTATTCGATAGGCCCACCAAAACAAGAGAGAGATTTGGGATGGCCGAGCTTTGAATTTAAGAAGAGCCGCTCAGGTAACTGGGCAGTTGAGTTCTGCCTTCCCCATTGGTTTACCAACCTCATATCATGGTCGCTGTTATTCATCCTCTGGCGAAAATCGCGCAGACAGCCCAAAAGGTTATTGCCAAACCTGCGGGTATGACCTCACGGGCAATGAAAGTGGCGCGTGTCCCGAATGCAACGCACCGGTCACCGTCGAAAATCCCACTGCGTAAAAAAAGAAACGACCGCCTCACTGGAGACGGTCGTTTCTCATTTCTTGAAGCTGCCGTGTTGCAGCCACGTTCGCTGCGAACTACGGCAGCATAATACACTCACTGGTCATGGATCACCTCCTATTTCAAGGGCGGGTTTCCCTTATCGCTCTGGAGTGTGACCTGCGAGCGACTAGGGCCTTGCCCATGCCGGCGACCGTCGTTACCGGCTACCACAGACAGGCACCTGCCCGTCCGGCGGAAAGGTTCGCTCGACTGACCGACAGGCGCCCATGTTTTGCCCGTGGCTGATCGAGGAATGTCCTTCCACACCCATAGGTTAGGTTTGTGATCGCAGGAGCGTCAAGAAAAAAAAGAAGAAAGCGCGAGTTTTCAGATTTATCGCGGGTTTTATGAGGATGATGGGCTGGAGCAAGGACATTTTGGCGTGTTTGAACTCTAGAGGTCCGAGCTCGTGTTTGAAATCCGCCAGCCTCAGAATAGGAGTGGAAACCCGGTGATGTCCCCCAGCCGTAGACAAGGGCAGGGGCACCCGGAAACCAGCATCTGAGCCAATTGCGAGTTAGCAAAACCTGCGCTGTGGCACCGGTTTGTAACCGGTGATCGGCGAGGCGCGACGGCTTCGGAAATTGACCAGCGCTTTTTGGTCGAACGATATGCGCGGTGGATAATCGACGATCTGCGGGTGGGACTTAGCGCGCGGCTCGGGAATAGTCGCGCGAGAAAATTTCTCCCAACTCCAGAGGGGTAAGGGGATCATGACCGGTTAGCGTGCATCGCTGCAAGGGGCGGTTACACTGGCGAGCTTTGAGTTTCGGCGTGGCAGATCACCGGTTAAAAACCGGTGCCAAAGCGCGGACCACCGGATGCAATCAGGTGCCAGAGGGCAGCGACGGGAACTTCGCTCGTGCTTGTAGTAAGACGATTTGAGAGCACACTCGCAGACGAGTAATAAAAACGCTTGGAGGAGCGGCGCGGCATGAAGCTTTACACCAAGGGTGGTGACGACGGATCGACGATGTTGTTCAATGGCGATCGGGTGGCCAAGTGCAACCTGCGCGTCGATAGTTACGGCCATGTGGACGAACTCAATTCGTGCGTGGGCGTAGCCGCGGGTGAGTTGCGTCGCGCCGACAAACGGCCCGAGTTCGACGCGCTGTTGGCAAAGCTCAGTACCGTGCAGCATCAGTTGTTTGATGTCGGTGCCGATCTCGCCACGCCGCTCAATACCGATGCCCGCCAGCATATTCGACCGATGTCGGAAGCGGCGGTGTTGCAATTGGAAGGCTGGATCGATGAAGCGGCGGCCGCATCGCCCGAATTAAAGGCGTTCGTGTTGCCGGGTGGCTCGGTGATTGCGGCGCACCTGCACATCTGCCGCACGGTCTGTCGGCGCTCGGAGCGCGCCGTGGTGTATCTGGCGGGTCAGCAGGAGATCAACGAGCAAGTGATCATTTATTTGAATCGCCTAAGCGATTTGTTCTTCGCATGGGCGCGCTGGGTGAATCATGTGACCGGCGACGGCGATGTTGTGTGGCAGGGGCGGTAGGGGCGAGGCGTGGTAGCTGCCGACAAAATTTACATTCATCGTCACCCAAATTAGCCCCCGGCCATTGGCCGGGGGCTATGTGTGGCGCGCGACGGTAAGCAGTAGCTGGGCCGTGCATACGTATGGCCGCTTTCCGTTAAGCATCCTTTAGATGATTCGTTCGCTCACGCTAGAACGCCTTAATCCGCAATTCGCCCTTCTTGGCGATGTCGAGTACCTCGCGCACGTCGTCGAGCGCCTTGGTGAGCCGGCGCGCCGCCAGAATCATCTCTTCATATAGACGATTGTCGTTTAACAACGAACCGATGGTGCCGCGCCGATCGTTGAGGCTGGCGAACGCGCTATCCATCTTGGCAAGCACCGACGACATCTGATCCATTCGGTCCGTCATCTCCTGCAATAGCTTGGTGGCGTTGGCGGCGACTTCCTGACTGCGGGCCGAGACGACGCGGATGTTCGCCATAGCTTCGACGCCTTCTTCTGACATTTTGCGCACGTTGGCCAGCGACGTGCGGAAATTGGTCAGGTTCTCTTCATCCGCGATGATCGAATTGAAGTTACGCAGCGTGGCATCGAAACGCTCGATAACCGTCGCCACATTGGCGACGAACTCCTGATTGTCGACCGAGTCTATCGAGCGCGGTGCGAGCAGTTTCTCAAGGTTGGTGGCAACGGGCTTGAGGGATTGGGCCAACTCGGCCATTTCATCGGCGACGCGCAGAATGCTCTCCTGCATTTCGCGCGGTACGACCTGATCCTGCATGTTCACGACATCGCCGACGAGTTTGCCGCTGCCGTCTTTGGCGAGGGTTTCGGCGGCGGCACCCGTTTCGGGCAGCACGATGCGAATCGGCGGGCGGCCGAACTGGATCAGACCGGGCGCGACTTCGACTTTGGCGTTGGCGGGGATGCCGTATTTCTCGTCGATCTTCATGGTGATACGGATGCCTTTGCTTACATCACTCTTATCCCAGAAGCTGATCTCTTTCGTCTCACCCACGCGCTTGCCGATGAGCGTGACCGGCTGACCGATGCTGATGCCGTCGACGGATTCGGCGAATTGCACGTTAACTTCGTACGACCGATCGAGGATCGACGTGCCGCCGCTGAACATCATGGTGAGCACGAAGATCAGGATAAGGCTGGTAAGGGCGAAGACGCCGACGATGGTGGATTGATGTTTATGATCGGCCATGGTTGTTCCTCAGGCTATGTTATCCGCGGGGGGCGTCCCCCATCTTTGGAAAGGACGGGGCACCCAACCCGCGGGTGCCCCTGCCCCTCCGGGGCTGGGGGACTATCGCTCTAACGTGCGTCCTTTCGAGTCGGCATTGGTCCTGGCGCAAATCGGTTGTCCCCCACCCTTGGAAAGGGTGGGGCACCCATCGTGTTAATCATTCTCCAACGCTTCCAAATCTTCCGGTCCGGCTTTGCCATCGACAAAGCGCCGCACGCGCGGGTCGTCGCATGTCTTAAACCAGTCGGGCTTATGGTCGGCGATGATCTTACCGCGATCGAGCATGACGACGCGATCGCCAACCTTAAACGCGCTGACCATATCGTGCGTAACGACCAAACTCGTCACCGACAATTCGCGTTTCAATTTCAGGATCAACTCGTTAATGACATCGGCGCGTACGGGGTCGAGCCCCGTCGTCGGTTCATCGTAAAAGACCACTTCCGGGTCAAGCGCGATCGCCCGGGCCAAGGCCACGCGCTTCTTCTGACCACCGGAAATCTGACCGGGGCGGCGCTCTTGTAAACCGTCGAGGCCGACCATGCGCAGTTTTTCCGACGCGATCTCATCAATTTTCGCTTGGTCAAATTTGCTGTGTTCGGTCAGCGGGAAGGCCACGTTTTCGCCAACCGTCAGCGAGTCGAACAACGCCGCCATCTGAAACAAGAAGCCCATCCGCTTGCGAATCGGCACCAAATCGCGCTCGGGCAGTTGATCGATGCGCTGACCGTCAAACCAGACTTCGCCCTCGTCGGGTCGAATCAGGCCGACGATGTGTTTGAGCATCACGCTTTTGCCGGTACCCGATTCCCCAATCACGACGGTCGTCTCGCCGCGATTGAGGCTGAGCGACAGATCGTCGAGCACGACCAGCTTGCCGAAGCGTTTGCTGACGTGTTTGAGCTCGATCAGTGGTGGGTCGTAGGGTGGCATGACGGCGATGATTACAACACAGGCTGGAAGCCGTAAATCGAGAGCTGAATATCCTGCAAGATTTGCGCGAGGACGAAATCGATTGCGAGGATGGCGATAAACGAAATGACGAAGGATGTCGTGCAGGCCTTGCCCACGCCGGACGCCCCGGGCCGACAATTGAATCCGCAAAAGCAGGCAATCAGCCCGAGCGCCGCACCGAAGAACACGCTCTTAAAGATGCCGCTGTACAGATCGAAGTTGGTAACGCTTTGCTGCGTGAAATCCCAGTAAGGTCCGGCGGGCACGCCTTCGACCACGACGGAAACGAACCAACCACCGGCGGCACCGGTGAAGTCGGCAAAAAATGTGAGCGTCGGCGTCAGCACGGTACACGCCAGCACGCGCGGGGCGACGAGATAACGCATCGGATTGACGCCCATGCTGCGAAGGGCGTCGATCTGCTCGGTCACGTTCATGGTGCCGAGTTCGGCCGTCAGCGCGCCGCCGATGCGACCGGCGAGCATGATGCCGGCCAGCACGGGGCCGAGTTCGCGCACGACGGAGAGATTCACGAGCGTGCCCATCCGTTCTTCCAGGCCCATCGCCCGAAACTGCTCGACGGCCTGCACGGCGATCACCATGCCGACGAAGGCGCCGGTGATGAGAATCACGGGCAGCGAGCGATAGCCCACTTCGTAGAGCTGCGGAATCAGCAGCCGCCAATTACGCCGATCGAACCCCCCACGAAACATGGCGGCAAAGGCCTGCCAGGAGAAGATGAAGAAGTCGCCGAGTTGTTGGATGCTCTTCATGCGTGGGTGGCTGCCGTTTTAACGTACGGGCGGTATTTTGTTACCGCTTGCGAGCGGCTTGATCTTAACGCCGATCAACTTCCTTCAATAACGGCAAGGTTATACCGGATTTTCGGGGGGGATGGGTGGCTGGCCGCGACACCTGCGGTTCGCAGTTGGTGACAGCGGCGAATACAGGCAGTGCACGATGAGGGTCGTCAGAGGTAAGAAACGATCGAGCGGTATTGAATGTCCGGTTTCAATACGCGCGATCAAGAATTGTCTGATTCGTGTCATTCCAGAAGACTCGGTCGTCAAAATTGGGGTAGAATCCAATCGAATCAGCTGGCATTTCGGGAGACAACATTAACGTTCGGGTAAGCTAACAGCTAAGCCGACCGGAGATGCCGAGCGATTGGGGCCGTCAATCAGAAAAATGAGAGTCGGGCCGAGTGATTCGTGGGTGACTGCGCCGCGACGGATTGTATTTATTTGAAAAGATGAGAATTGGAAAGCAATCTTCAACATCGACCACTTTTGGTACTGGACCTCGATGAAAGCCTCATTTACGGCTCGGAGACCGTCTTGCATCGTGATGCGGATTTTCAAGTGGGCCCCTATCACGTCTATCGCCGCCCCGGGCTCGACGCATTCTTGACTGGTATCGCGAATATGTATGAGTTGGCGGTTTGGTCCTCGGCAACAAGTTTGTACGTTAATCAGGTCGCGGCGGCCATCCGGCCTAACGACATCGGGTGGCGCTTTGTTTGGTCGCGCGACCGCTGTACGCCGAGAATGCACGAAGAAACAAGGGAAACGGTTTTTCTTAAAGACCTCAAGAAGGTCAAACGCCTCGGCTATGCACTCGAGCGAATCTTGTTTGTCGATGACACGCCCGCCAAGATGGCACGCAACTACGGCAACGCGATATACGTGAGACCGTTCGAAGGTGATGATGATGACAATGAGCTAGCGCTTTTGCTTAAATACCTGCAGTCTATTTCGCGGGAACGGAACTTTCGTGGATTGGAGAAGCGCGGGTGGCGCAGCCGCGCATTAAATGACGAACCATGAATATACCAGAGTGAAGCAGCGTTTACTTATTGACTCAGGTAAGAAAGAAAGTTTCGACGATTGAATCCAGGTTTCATTCCGGCAGACAGTGACGTTGTTTGCATGCATATTATGGACTTTGGGCTTTGTTCAACATTTGATTCAGTTCGGAAAGCGGTGTTCCACATTCGGGGCAGATGCCGCTGACATTATCGCGAAGATTGAAGCTGCATTTGCGGCAGGCGGCGGGGTTGAAACGGCGCCAGCGAAAGTAGGTCAGAATCGCCAATAGTAATCCGGCGGGCAATTGAACGAACCAGAGAGGCAAAGCGACATACACCATAGGGATCGATGCATTACGTTGAGGGCAGTTGGCGCAGGCATTTCTAGTTACGATTATGTGCTTCCCGGAGCAATATTCGCCGAATGTTGGTGTTTCAAAGTAGCGGGCATTAAGAAATCCGCGCATCCTTGGTATGGTCTCCCAGCCCGAATCTAACCAGCCATCGTCATTTGCGTGATTCCGAAGGTACTCATCGAAGCTTGTATTGCTTCCTTTGTATCTTTCAAGATTGAAGAGGATTCCGTGATCCGCAAATCCAATGTCAAATCGAATTCTCCCGCGGTTGTTGCGATACCAATACTCATAGTTGAATATCAGAACTTCGATAAGCCCGGTAGCGGCAAGGATGATGAAACATGCGACGGTGAGATTCGTGACGCAGTAGAACGTTCGCCCAAGTCGAATTCGCCGTCGCAGGTTAACAGACGATTGTGTGGCCATCAGCACATATTCTATGGGATGGCTAGCTGGCGTTTAATGGTGAAAGGATTCTAAGAAAATGGCGTTTCCGGTCGCCGTAAATCCCTGCGGGCGATAGCCCGCGGCTCTGACGTGCTGACGCACGTTTTGCGTAAACGGCTATGTCGCGCGGGCGTTCTCAACCCGCAAATCCTCAATCACCAAATCAAAAAATCACCCGATCGCCAAATCGATCAAGCTTCCTTCAACGCTTCGATCATCTCTTGAAACGCCTTCTTACCGTCGCCAAAGAACATCAGCGTGTTGTCAGCGGCGAAGAGAGGGTTGGGGATGCCGGCGTAACCGGGGCTCAGGCTGCGTTTGATCACGATCACGGTGCGGGCCTTATCGACGTCGATGATGGGCATGCCCGCGATCGGAGAACTGGGGTCGGTACGCGCGACGGGGTTCACCACATCGTTGGCCCCGATGACGATGGCGACGTCGACCTGATCCATCTCCGGGTTGATGTCGTCCATCTCACGCAGCTTGTCGTAAGGGATGTTTGCCTCTGCAAGCAGCACGTTCATATGGCCGGGCATGCGACCCGCGACGGGGTGAATGGCGAAGTCGACGTTGGCACCGAACTTCGATTCGAGCAGATTGGCCAAATCGCGCACGGCGTGTTGCGCCTGCGACACGGCCATACCGTAACCGGGAATGATGACCACGCGACGGGAGGTTTCGAGCAACATGGCGACTTCATCGCCGGAGGTGCTTTTGATTTTGCCTTCGTACACATCGTCGGCCGATGCCGTGCTGCTGCTTGGGCCCATCGTGGCGAACATCACATTAGCGAGGCTACGGTTCATCGCCTTGCACATGATGCTGGTAAGAATGAGGCCGGAGGCACCCACCAGAGAGCCGGCGATGATGAGCACGTTGTTGCTGATGACGAAGCCAGTCGCGGCGGCGGCCAAACCCGAATACGAGTTAAGCAGCGCAATGACGACGGGCATGTCGGCACCGCCGATGGGCGTGACCAGCGTGACGCCGAGAATGCACGAGACCAACACGATGCCGAGGAAGAACAGGCCGTTGTCGGGATTGATAACCGATTGGTAGCACAGAAAGATGCCGAGCAAGAATAGGGCGGCGTTAAGGATCTTTTGCGCCGGGATGAATTCGCCTTCGGGTACCCATTTCACACCGGCCAGTTTGCCATACGCGACGAGACTACCGAGCAGCGTTACGCCCCCGATCAGCGCCGAAGCCGTCGCGGCGATGGTGCCTTGCATGAGTGCGATTTGCGCCGCTGAGTTTTCAACACCGATCAGGTCGCGCGCCCCGCGCACCAAACCTTCTTTGAAACCTTCATCCCCACCGGAAAGCATCCAGGCACCGGCAACAAAAACCGAAGCGACGCCACCAAATCCGTTGAACACGGCCACCAGTTCGGGCATGCCCGTCATCTCAACGCGAATAGCGAGAAACGCACCGATGCCGGTGCCAATGACGAGGCCAGCAATCATGACGGGGAAACTGACGATGTGTTGATCGAGCAGCGTCACGCCGACGGCGACCAACATGCCCAGCGCGCCAAGCAAATTGCCGCGCACGGCCGTCTTCGGATGCGTCAGCCCCTTGAGGCCGAAGATGAACAGAATCGATGCCAACAAATAGGCACCGTTAATGAGGAGTGCGTTGGAAGCTGCCAGCACGAGCTTATCCCTTCCGCTTAAACATGCTGAGCATGCGATTGGTGACCAGGAAACCGCCAACCACATTGATGGTGGCGAACAAGACGGCCAAGAAGCCGAGCGCTTGCGGTAAGATGGGCACATCGCTGCCTGCGGCAACGACGGCACCGATAAGCGTGACGCCGCTGATCGCGTTAGAGCCCGACATGAGCGGCGTATGCAACGTCGGCGGAATCTTGGTGATGATTTCGAAGCCGATGAAGATCGCCAAAACGAAGATCGTTAGTAGCGTGATGATCGCATCCATGATTTACGCGGGGCTCCCTTCGGCGGCGGCCAACGGCTCGAGTTTCATCGTCTCGCGCGTGCGCGCGTGCACGATCTCGCCGCCTTCGGTGATGACGGTGCCGGTAACGCACTCGTCGGATTTATCGAGTTGGATTTGGCCTTCCTTGGTAAGGTCCTGCAGGAAGGCCATGATGTTGCGCGAATACATTTGGCTGGCGTGATAGGGAATCGACGCCGGGATGTTTTGCGGGCCGAGGATGACCACGCCGTCGTGAACGATGCGCTCGCCGAGTTTGGTCGATTCGCAGTTGCCGCCGCCTTCGGCAGCCAAGTCAACAACGACTGAGCCGGGCCGCATACGACCGAGCGTTTCGTTGGTGATCAGGATCGGCGCTTTTCGTCCCGGGATCAGCGCTGTCGAAATGATGATGTCGGATTCGGCGGAATGATCGGCGATCAGTTGCGCTTGCTTCTGCTTGTATTCTTCGGACATTTCCTTGGCGTAGCCGCCCGCGTCTTCGGCGTCTTCGTTAGAAGCGGCGACTTCGACGAAGCGGGCACCGAGCGATTCGACTTGTTCTTTCACGGCGGGGCGAACGTCAAACGCTTCGACGACGGCACCCAAACGGCGCGCCGTGGCGATAGCTTGCAAGCCCGCAACACCCGCGCCGAGGATCAGCACCTTGGCCGGCGTAATCGTGCCCGCGGCCGTCATCATCATCGGGAACATCTTGTCGAGTTCGGACGCAGCCAACAGCACCGCTTTGTATCCGGCGACGGTGCTCATCGAACTGAGCACGTCCATCTTTTGCGCGCGACTGATGCGCGGCATCATGTCCATCGCAATCGCAATCACGCCATGATCGGCGAGGCGCTTCACCAATTCGTGATTCACCAACGGTTGCAACACGCAGAAGAGCATCTGACCGCTGCGCAGCCAAGTGAACTCGGAATCGGTGGGCGGATGCGTGAGGACGATGGCTTCGCATTGGTTGCTCAGATCCGATGCGCTATCGGCGGTGGTTGCGCCGGCAGCGGTATAAGCGTCGTCGGGAAAGCCGGCGGCCATGCCGGCACCAGCTTGGATGACGCAGTCGAGGCCGAGTTTCTTGAGTTTGGTAACCGTCTCGGGCACCAGAGCGACCCGGTGTTCCCCTTCGATATGAGATTTCGGCGCGCCGATTTTCATGCAGGTCTCCGTTCGGAAGCTTCGCCTTAATTCTTCGGCAATCGCGACGCGCGGGCGCAGCTATCCCCGTAGGCGAAAACTTTTACCGCAGTGTATGCGCTCAAATTGCGTAGCCAAGGGGCGACGGAAGTTTCACCGACGTCTCACACAAAGCTTTACCCATCCATGGTCGTCGCGCGTAGCCGCAGTCAAACGCTCGGGATGTTAGTCGGCAAACTTGAAACCGAGGTGAATCGTCAAAGTTGCGCCGCGGTCGTGTCACAACGCTACCGCTGTGCCACTGCTCTGTGAGCAGTGCCCCCGCGCGATATGACGTTACACCCGAACTCAAACCATCAACAATTCGACCCTGCTTTCAAAGACCCCGCTTCGTAAACCCGATTTATCTACCGGATAGGCTAGAAACCCGGCCACGAGTCAGCAGAGTAGCGAGGTCGGCCCTGACCGGTCAGAATCAAGAGACGTATGAGCGAACCGACCGTCCGTGAACTTTGTGAAGCGCTCGCCGGGGGCGATGACCGTGCGTTTGAGCGGTTGTACGACCGATACCACCAGCGGGTGCGGCTGGTGGCGTGGCGGATTTCGCATCGGGCGGACTGGGTGGACGATCTGCTCAATGAGGCCTGGACGCGGGCCTTTCATCAGCGCTCGAAATACAACCCACAATACGACTTTATGGTTTGGGTGGTTGCGATCGTGCGGAATGTGTACCGCGAATACTGCCGCCAGGGCCGGTTGACGTTGCAGCAAAATGAGGATGTGGACGTCGCTGCGGATGGCCCGACGGACGATTTGTCGCCGGAAGCGCTGGCGCAGGAGGCGGAGGTGCTTTTTTCGCTCAATGAATGCGTGGCGAAATTATCGGACGAAGATGGCCTGATTGTGCGGCGGCGCTTCTTTGAGGGGGCGTCGTTAAGGCAGATCGCACAAGAACTTAGCGTTCCGGAGGCCACGCTGCGGGCCTCGCGCGTGCCGGGGGTGCTGGAGCAGCTCCGCCGCTGCCTGGCGAAAAAAAATATCGAGATTCCGGCAGAATTTTCTGCGCGCGCCTTGGGTGAGACGCAATAGCGTACGGAGTTCAACGATGACTACACAAAATGGCAATTTGGAATCCCTGCTCGTCACACTCGGTGACGCCCGCCAGGCCGGTGCGTTCGACAGTGCGACGACCAGCTACCCGTGGCAGGCCACGACGGTTTCGGCTCAGAGCCCGAAGCAATCCTGGCAGGCTCGGTTCTGGAAAGTGGTTCCGCTGGCTGCGGCAGCCGCAGTCGCTGTGCTGTTCGTGGGGCCGTCTTGGGCGCCTGAGGGGAGCGGCAGCCCGATTGTCCAAAACACGATTGAGTCCGTCACAGGCCCGGAAACCTGTAACACCATCGAAGGCGACTTCAATGGCGACGGTGTCAAGAATGGGAAGGACATTCCGGTGATGATCGAGATGATGCGAAACGGTGAGATTACGATGTCGCCGGATGAGTACGCTCGAGCATTGCTAAACGGCTAAGCTCGCTATCATAAAAATCTCTTGCAATGTGAGGCCGGGTTGGTGTCTAGGACGCCACCTCGGCCTCGCGTTATTTTACAGGTCGGACTCGACTCAGATTGAACATACTTACTCCACCTGCTCCATCCGCATCACCACTGTCATCATCGAGCGCTTCGGGCTGGTTAGTTCCGCCGCCTGGCCGTTCATCGAGAGGCCAATCTCGTGATCTTCCTCGGTGGCATTCATAAAGATGGCGACGACCGACCCGTCGGGGTTGACGAAGGCTGTTTGCAATAACTCATCCCACATCGCCGACGCGATCACGCGTCGCGCGCCGGGCTGCACGAACTTTGAGAAGTGCCCGAGATAGTAATACGAGTTCATAAACGTTAGTTCGCCCGTCTGGGTGTTGGCGTGGATAGGGGCGTAGCAGTAGTTACCCACATGGTTGGGACCGCCGCGCTCATCGAGCACCACGTTCCAGTCATTCCATGCGACGGCACCATTGTTGAAGTCGTGCATCATCGACTCACCGTAGCGCTCGCCCCATTGCCAGTCGTTTATACGATCGCCATCGTAATGCTCGGCGCAGCCTTCGGTGAAGACGAGCCCGATGTTGGGGTAGCGCTCGTGCACGAAGCGCACGTTTTCAAAGCGATCTGCCAAGTACCAGTGAAAGCCGACACCCCAAACGTATTGGGCCGCGTCTTTGTCGCTCAGGATTGTATTGGCACGATGGTACATCAGCCCACGGTTGTGATCCCAAACGATTAGCTTCTTGTCGCCGAGCCCAGCATTCTTGAGCGTCGGTCCCAAATGGTTCTTAACGAAGTCGCGCTCTTCGTCGGCGGTGTACACGCAAGACTCCCAGCGTTGTACGGCCATCGGTTCGTTCTGCACGGTTAGCCCCCAAATCGGCACGCCCGCCGCTTCGTAAGCTTTGATGAACTTCGCGTAGTAGTTGGCCCAAGTGGCGGCATGCTCGGGCAAGAGCGAGCCGCCTTTGAGCATACTGTTGTTGGTCTTCATCCACGCCGGTGGGCTCCACGGGCTCACGAACAGCTTAAGCGGATGACCGGCCTTCTCGGCTTCGGCCATCGCCGCTTTGATAAACGGAATGCGAAATTGTTTGTCGCGCGCGATGTCGAACGAGGCTAGCGCGCTGTCGCCATCGTCGACATACGTAAAGCTCTCGCTGGAAAAATCGCAGCTATGAATACTCGTGCGGGCCATGGTGTAACCGATGCCTTCGTCGCGGCTGTAGTAGGCTTCGAGGATTTTGCGTTGCGTAGCTGGCGGCAGCTCGGCATAGGTCTCGGCGGCCGCGTCGGTCAGCGCGCCGCCGATGCCCACGACCGTTTGAAACTTGGCAGTCGGGTCGATGAAGATGAACTTCTGAAACTCGGTCGGCTGCGCCACAGGTTTGGGGTTGATGGTCTTGGCTTTGGTCAAGCGCTGATCGGTATCGCGGGCGGTGATCCAAACATCGCCGCGCCAGCTTTGGGCATGAGTGATGCTGGTGGTGATGCAAAGGATGATAAGGGCGGATAGGCTGAGCCGTTTGGTCATGACGTTTGCTCCGTGATTCGGTCGCGGCCACGGGTTGGTGGTTTTTGGGTGTTAGTTTGTTTTTGGGAATCACGGAGTTTAAGGGATGTTGGTGGGGGGATCGAATGGCGGAACAGTTTCAAGGGATTGCGTGGGCCAAACGATGCAAACGCGCGCAAACGTGCGCAAATTTTGTTTCGGTTTGGGAGCATGGGTGCAGGCATCGATGACAGCGCCTGCTCGGCGCGCGGGTTGGTGCGTAATGTGCGTCGTTGTCTTGGCTGTCATGTAGGTCGGATCAACGACCCGACTGGGATTGGATTTGCGCGCCGCGCGGGTGCCATGCCGACCCAACCGAAAAAATATCACGGGTCTAAAGACAGGTAAGATCGCGCGGGATCACCCAATCGACCGACCAACGCAAAGGTCGGCATGCTTGAGACGCGCAAACGCTTCAAACGTAGATAGTCTTAGATATTGACGACGATGTTCCGATTCCCTGAATGCAACTTCTGAGTACGAGATTTTCGTGTGTGAGGCATGCCAACCTTGGAGTTGGTTTCGCGGTTGTCCGTCTCCGAAAAAAAAAGCTAACGATAATTAGATGCACGAACGCACCGCGGTTAGGTCGGCATGGCACCCGCGCTGTCACGTAGGTCGGATCATCGACCCGATGGGGAATGGACTTGCCCGCCGCGCGGGTGCCATGCCGACCCAACCGAAGAAATGTCACGGGTCTAAAGACAGGTAAGATCGCGCGGGATCACCCAATCGACCGACCAACGCAAAGGTCGGCATGCTTGAGACGCGCAAACGCTTCAAACGTAGATAGTCTTAGATATTGACGACGATGTTCCGATTCCCTGAATGCAACTTCTGAGTACGAGATTTTCGTGTGTGAGGCATGCCGACCTTGATGTCGGTGTCGCGGTTGTGTGTTCCCGAAAAAGCTAACGATAATTAGATGTACAAACGCACCGCGGATAGGTCGGCATGGCACCCGCGAAGGACCTAGACTAGCTCAGCGGTAGGCATGCCACCGGCCCACCGGCCCCCGGCCCCAAACCAACTACTTCTCATTACCTTCTGCGTAGCTCCACCAACTGAGGTTTTCGCAAGCTACGCGGGTATAGGCCCGGTTGCCGATTCGATTTTGAAAGCGTTTATCCGGATCATTAAGCATCAGGACCAGAGCCAGCGAAATGGCGTAGTCACCTTCCTCCAACCGCTCAACTATTTGAAACGAGTGGGAAAATGGGACGTCGGAAAGGCTCATGTAGAGTTTGTCTTTTTCAAAATTAAGTTCGAACGATTGATCAACATGACGGTGAGCCGCGATTTTGATAAATTCATTACTTTGAGTCATCGCGTGTAGGTTCTTAAATGCATTTACCTGAAAGACCTTCTTTGTCTTAGATTGAAATAATCTGGCCGTAGCTGGGAGATAGAAATCCAGATGACGTTTGTCGACCAAAATGTCATCTCTGCTATTATTAACAATTCGAACAGTAACAACAATGTTGTCTTTGCTACTCTGCTTTATTGAACGAACTACTGCTGACAATCTGCTCGACATGTCGAGATGGGTGTTTTCCTTATCCTCGTTATTTTCTGCGAGGGCTGAAACTGCGATACCAGTCAGTACCACCGCGATAATCGTTGCACTTTTCTGTAGACGCCCCGATCGTTTCGTTAATTTCAACATCGCTTAATCTCCAAACACGTTGTCGCTGTTAAAACTCGATTGCAATTCCATCGCCAGTTTTCATTTATCTACTAGCATGCCGAATTATACCCGAGCGTGTGTGCTGAGCGGTCGGTGGGCTTGCGTCGGTACTCTGACTAGGGGGCTGAGATTGTTTAGTGATGGACGGAGGGGATGCTTCGCGCCGCCGCTAGAACCAAATCGTGCCCCCATGTTGGAGTACCAACATTGGGCACCGGATCCCGCACTAAAGAGTTACGCGAAGGTGATTAGAACTCTATGTTTGCGAATCCCGGTTTCAGTTGTACCTTGTTGAGTTTCCGAAAATCGACTGTCGGGTCGTCGATGCGAGGCATGAGTGCTGCTATTTCGGTTGGCAGTTGTTTAACGTGAATTGGCTGATCCGGCGTACAGATGAGATGATAGACGTAGGTGCCGTTTATTCCATTCTCTGAAACGGTGTATTCGTTCTCTAGGTCATCACTCAAATCAAATGAATAAAAGCCACGAGCTGACCATTCTTTATAATTGGAATGGTCGGTGTTTCGTTGCTTAAGCTGTCTTTGAAAAGCGATCGGTGTCAGTAGAGCCTCAGTTCTCGGTGGATATATTTCAGTAAGCCTATCGTACCATGCGTCTAGATAATCTTGATTTTGTATGTAAAAGAGAGGGATTGCACCTTTAGCGCAATTTGCGAACTGGCCTAGATGCCCGTAGTAGTCAATGGCCCACCAATCCGTATCACTTATTGCTAGCACGGCGGGTTGTCCCTGTAAAATTGGGCGGGTGAAACCCACCACATGTAGATATTAGCGTTAAGTGGCCATTAGCATCCGGCGTCGCCATCACTTTCCCGCATCCAACCGCTGCAACTCCCCCTTCACCATCTCCTTCACCCGCGCGGCGGCGGTGCCGGGGGCGATCTTGTCGATCTCGTCGCCGGCGCGGCGTTTGAGTTCTACGACGCCATCCGCGAGGCCTTTGCGGCCGATGGTGACGCGGACCGGGATGCCGATCAGGTCGGCGTCTTTGAATTTGAAGCCGGCGCGTTCGTCGCGGTCGTCGAGCAATACATCAATGCCCGCCGCTTCCAGTTCGTCGTGTAACGCGCGGGCGGTGTTCATCACATCTTCTTCTTTGGGGTCGAGCGCGAGGATGAGCACCTGGAACGGCGCGATCGACATGGGCCAAATGATGCCACCGTCGTCGTGATGGGCTTCGATGGCGCTGGCCATGATGCGATTGAGACCGATGCCGTAGCAACCCATAATCAGCGGCTTTGCTTTTCCGTTTTTGTCTAAATAGGTGGCCTTCATCGATTCGGAATACTTGGTGCCGAGCTTAAAGACGTGGCCGACTTCGATGCTTTTGCGCAAGCGAATTGCTGCGCCGCTGCCCTTGGGCGATTGGTCGCCATCCGTGACGTTTCGGATGTCTGCGACGCTAACGGTCTCGCCCTCGATGGCAAAGTCGCGCCCCGGGTTGAGATTTTGCACGTGATAGCCAGTCTTGTTGGCACCAGTCACGCCGTTACGCATGACGGAAACGGCCTGATCGACGACGAGCAAATAGTCGCCCGTCAGGCTGTGCGGACCGGCAAAGCCGACGTCGGCACCGGTGAGGGCTTTGATGGTGGCTTCGTCGGCCAAGTCTAGGCTTGGGGCTTGGGGCTTGGGGCTTGAAGTTTCATCGCCGAGTGTTTTGGCTAATAACGCAATGGCCGCGCGGTCGAGTTTGTTTTCGTTTACTTCGTGATCGCCGCGCACGAGCGCGACGACGGTTTTCGTTGCGCGCTTCTTGTCGGTGCCGTAGGCGAGGGTATAGACAAGTGTCTTAATCATCTGGCGCGGTTCGCTTTTGAGGAACGCGCAAACCTCGTCGATGGTGCGTTGATTGGGGGTTTCGATTTCGGCGATATCGGCCATGGCCGCGTCGTCTTGCGGCAGCGGGGCGCAAACGGCGCGTTCGGTGTTGGCGGCGTAGTCCTGATTGTCGGTGAGCGCGACGACGTCTTCACCGGCATCGGTGAGCACCATGAATTCGTGGGAGGCGTCGCCACCGATCGGGCCGCTTTCGGCTTCGACGGCGACGTAGGGCAGACCGCAGCGGGCGAAGATGCGGCAGTAGGCGTCGTACATTTTCTGATAGACGGCATCGAGCGATTCGACGGTGTCGTGAAAGCTGTAGGCGTCTTTCATCAGGAATTCGCGCGTGCGCAGCACGCCGCTCTTGGGACGGGCTTCGCCGCGGAACTTGACCTGAATCTGATACATGCTGACGGGCAGTTGCTTGTAACTGTTCAGATACGCCCGCGCGATTTCGGTGATGACTTCTTCGTGCGTGGGGCCAAGCACGGTTTGCGTGCGCCAGTCACCCTCGGGGCCGCCCAAGCGCAGCAATACATCGCCCATGGCTTCGACGCGACCGGTTTCGTGCCAAAGATCGATCGGATGCAGCACGGGCATCATGAGTTCGATAGCGCCGGCACGGTTCATTTCTTCGCGCACGATTTTCTCGACTTTGCGCAGGCTGCGAAAGCCGAGCGGCAGATAGGAATATGCGCCGGCGGAGAGCTGTCGGACCATGCCGGTACGCAGCATCAGTCGGTGCGAGGCGGCGGTGGCGTCTTTGGGAGTTTCCTTCGAGGTGGTGATGAAAAAGTTGGACCAAAGCATTGGTTCAGGGCTCCGCAGGTATTGCGCTTCGTATCGGCGTTTCGTTTGGGGCCGATACGCGGTTTTCGGGTTCATCAGCGGGGCAAGCGTACCTGAAAGCGGCAAATCTTGCACGGTCCGAGAGCGACGAATGGGGCCGAGAGGATCGGGGCAATTGGTGCGGTCGGGAGCGCTTCACGATAGCGGACGAATCGAAGCTGAACTGGCGCGGTATGCGAACCGATGAGAGCGCAGCGAGCCGATTTGGCCCCGCCGCCATTCCGCGGCGTGCAGCACGAGGTAGCCCACCATGGATCTGAACTCAATCGAACGCCGCCGTGAAACCCGCGTCCGCGCCGACGCACCCATTCAGCTAGCCGTCGACGGCATGGGCGGGGTGAGCCCCGGTCAGCTCATCGACCTTTCGCATAGCGGTGCAGGTTTGATGACGACCAACGGTAACGCCCCCGGCATCGGCGAACGGGTGCAGATCGAGTTTCAGTATCCGCTGAATAATGAAGACATGCCCGAGACGCGCGTGGAGACCGGCCTGGTTTGCAGTGTGCGGCACCCGCAGCGCGATGTGTCGCGCGTGGGCATTCGATTCCTGCAGACCAATGGCGAAGGTTGTTTGAGTGACGGCCCGGTCGATGGGTTGGACAATCGCAGCGATGTACCGACGTTTTCGAACGACGACGGGTTGTTCGGCAATACCGGTCGCTGGGCGGGTGTGACTGCGAAAGATCAGGAATTGGCGACGGTGAATTAAGCGGTTGCAGATGATTGGCGAGCCGGTCGCCTCGATTGCTTGACAGCAGAATAGACTTCAAACGGCCCATCAATTCAAATCGAATTGATGGGCCGTTTCTTTTCTGATGATCGACGCGGTCGGTTGGGGTCGGTGTAGTGATGGGAAGGTTACGGAGCGACAGCGGGCGTGGCGTCGCCGGTGGCTTGTTCGGAGAGTTCTTCCGTCGTTAACGCGGCCGCTTTGTAGTCGTCGATTAGCGCCTGCGTGACGAGGATCTCCACGCGGCGATTGGCGGCGCGGCGGGCGTCGTTGTAGGTCTGACGTACGACGGGTTCGTAGCTGCCGGCCGATGAAACGCGAATGGCGCGCGGATCGACACCCAATTCAACGAGTCGGTCGCGCACGGCGCGGGCGCGGGCATAGCCCAGGTCGATCGGATCGCGGAATTGCGATTCCAACGGGAGTGGCTCGTTGGTCGAATGGCCGCGAATATCGAGCTTGTTTTTCTTGCCCTTCAGTTCGCCGGCCAATTGAGCCAGCCACGCGTCGGCCTCGGGCTCGAGGTCGGCGCTGAAGCGTCCGAACGCGATGGGTCCGCCGACGGCGACTTCCACGCCGTCGCGCACTTTCTTGACGCGGTAGAACTTGCCGTCGATGCCGGGCTCGTCGGAGTGGCCGTAATTCTTTTCTTTGTTGGGAATGTAGAACGTCTCGAACTTCACCATGAAGCTTTTGAAGTCGACTTCGTTATCGGGGAAGTAACCCGACTGGCCCGAGTCGCCGAATGCTTTGCGAATGGCCGCGATTGCCGCCATGAAAAGCTTGTCGCGATCGTCAAAGTTGGCCATGGCCGCCAACAGAATGAAGAAACACAACAACAGCGACATCATATCGCCGTAGGTCATAACCCAGAGCGGCGCGCCGGCGGGTGGACATTTGCATTTCTTGGCCATGTCGGTCTCTTCGCTGTCGTTTCGTCTGCGCTGTGGCACCGGTTTGTAACCGGTGTCTTTGTTTGCGTCGCAGGGGTTTCTCCTGCGTATTTTCGTTCCCGCGACGCCCAGCGGTGACCGCTTCCTTACGGGCGCGGCTCTGACTACTGTGGCACCGGTTTGTAACCGGTGTTTGGTTCGCGTGAATTATGCGGCTGCTTCGGCGGCCGCTGCGGCGCGCTGTTTTGGATTCAGGAACACCATCAATTTCATTTCGAGCATGCGCGGGTTGTCACCGGCTTGTAGGCCGAGAATTCCCGCTTTGGCAATTTCGAGATAGAGCATTTCTTCGTCGTGCTTGGCGGAGAGTTTGTCCACCAACGGTAGCGCAAAAAAGTTGGCGATGATGGCGCCGTACATGGTCGTCAACAACGCGACGGCCATACCGGGGCCGATCTTGGTGGGGTCGTCCATATTCTTGAGCATGACCACCAGACCGATGAGCGTACCGACCATGCCGAACGCGGGTGCGTATTTGCCCATCATGTCGGGCACGGTTTTGCCTTCGGAATGACGCTGATCGATGGCGTCCATTTCCAAATCGAGCACCTGTTTGACCGTATCGGCGTCGGTGCCGTCCACGACCATTTGCAAACCGTTGGAAAGAAAGGGATCCTGAATCTCGCCGATGGAATTTTGCAGCGAGAGAATACCCTCGCGACGTGCGACATCGGCTAGCTGCACGAGCTGTTTGATGAGCGCGGTGGGCTTTTCCGACGGGTTGAAGAAGGCCTTCTTGGCGATCTTGGCGAACCCGAGGAAGCGTTCGAGCCGCACGGATAGCAGCGTCACGAAGACGGTCCCCAGACCGACCATCGCGACCGACGGGATGTCGATGAACGCGCCGATTTCGCCTTCGGCACCGCTGAATAGTGAGTAGAAGAGCAGGCCGAATGCGGCGACCAGCCCGATGACGCTTCCGATATCCATATCGTCGCGTTGCCTCCTCCGTAAGGGGCGGGAGAACGGTTCTCGATTGCGGCCGGGCAGCATGGCCCGGCGCGCATTGACGCGCTAGGCTCATCGGTCCAATCTCGGACCGGTTATAGTTATCAATTAGCGCCGAGCATGGTTGGTCGCGGAATTAGGCGGCGACGCGCAAGAATTGCGGGTTACGACAGTTGAGCATTCGGAATGAACGGTAGGGCCGCGTTTTGTCATCAGCAGTAGATGCAACGAAGGGCGACGCATTGACCGACACTGGTTGCCGCGCAGCCACGCGCGGCACGTGGGCGGCAGTGGTCTTTGCCGTGATAGTGGCGTTGGCGGCGCGCATGCCGTTTATGACCGAGCCGGGCTTTCCGGCGGACGTGTCGCAATTTGCTTATTGGGCTTACCTCTCGAAAAGCGAAGGGCTGTCGGCGGTTTATCAAACCAACGAGTTGTCGGGCAGGCCGGTTTGCAACTATCCGCCGGGATATGTGTTCGTATTGCGCGGGTTAGCATCGGCTTACGACGTAATCGCGCCGCCGGGCGAGACGTTTGGGCCGGATTTGATCCGTTCGATTTATGAAGGCGCGCGTACGCCGGCGACAAGACGGGCGTATGCGATTCTGAAAGCGCCAAGCGTGTTATGCGATGTCTGGTTGGCGGGGTTTTTGGCCTATATCGTCGGACGCTGTTGGCGCACGCGGTCGGCGTGGGCGGTGGGATTGGCGTACGCGCTGCTACCGGCAGCGATTCATAACGCGGCGCTCTGGGGACAGGTCGATTCGATTTTGGCGCTGTTATTGGTTGCGGCATTGTGGTGTGGCGTACGGCATCGAATGATCGCCATGGTGGTGCTGGCTTTTCTGGCGTTTCTTATCAAGGCGCAGGCGGCGATGCTGGTGCCGGTGTTCGCCTATTTGTTGATTGCTTGGGCAGGGCGCGACACGCAGCGCTGGGGAAAGGCGCTAATTGCGATCGGAATTACGGTTGGCGCTGTCGTGCTGCCGTTTGTAACTATGTTGCGGCCGATGCTGGCGGCTTACACGCAAGCGGCTTCGTACTATCCGTTTGTACATCTCAACGGGTTTAGCGGTTGGTTTCTCTTCTCGCCGGTGGCCGAAAACCATTTGGATGCGCCCGAATTATCGCAATGGTATCGACCGGACGACGCGGCCTGGGTGTTGCGCCTCGCGCCGCGCACGATCGGCTTTGCGTTGCTATTGGGCGTGTGGGTGCTGGTGATTGCGCGGCTCATCACGGCGCGCGGTAAGCAAGCCGTTCTGCGCGCTGCGGTGCGCGTGTTGTCGTTGGCGTTCTTTGTGGTATCGACCCAGATGCACGAGCGTTATCTGCTACCGGCGGCGGCGTTGTGGTTGTTTGCTTACGAATCGCGCTGGACCTGGTGGTTGAGTTGGTTATTGATGGCGCTGTGCGTCACCGTCAATCAGGCGTGGGTGTGGGCCAATCCCGAAGACGGCGTGGCCGGTCGCGTGATATCCGACAAGCTGCGCGAGTTTCGTTGGTTCGATCAACCCGTCGGCGTTTGGATTGCGGGCGTGTTGATCGTGTTGTTGGTGGGGCAGATGGTTCAACTGCTGCGTGCAGGGCGAGCCCAAAAAGAAACGCCGCCGGAAACTCCGACGGCGTAGTATGATTAATTGCACTTTCTGCGATTGCCAGTAATGGAAATCGCCAGTCATCCAACCGAATGAGAACGCCCTAAGCCGGAACCTCTAACACCATGCCCGGCTTGAGATTCTTGGGCTTACTCTTCACCACCCGCTTGTTGGCTTTGAAGATATCCTGCCAGCGCGAGGCGGAGCCGTAGATTTCTTCGGCGATGCTGTAAAACGTATCGCCTTTCTTTACGGTGTAAGTACGGGCAGCCTTGCTGTTGGTCCGATTTGCATCGGCCTCTTCCATCTTGGCGACGATTTTTTCGATCGTCTCTTCGGTTGCCGCTGCGGCCTGCGCGTTGGCCGCCGGGATCTTGATCTTCTGGCCGATCTTCAATGCCGTCGCGCTTTTGATGTCCGGATTGGCGGCGAGAATCTCATCGACCTTGCGCGACGTGTCGTAATAACGCATCGAGATTTCGGAGAGCGTATCACCCGACGCGACGGTATGAACCTGCATCACGCCGATGTCCGACCGCTTGGTCTTGCCGGTTACATCAATGCCCGTGCCGCGTGCGACGGTATTGTTGGATCGTCGCGGAGGCGTGGTAGCGTTTGCGTCGGAGCCCGTTCGGCGCGCTCGGGCGCGCGCGGCGCGGACCGGGTCGGCCACGCGGTCGCTGATCGGCTGCGTACGATTCGGCGTGCGACGCACGACCGGCTTGGTTTGCTCTTCCGGCTTGGCTCCGTCGCCTTTCGACGCTTCCGCTTCTTTAAGGTTCTTTTCGGTTGCGTCGACGAGGCTCTTCGATGCGTTGGAATTCAACGGCGTGGGGCCGCGAAACGGCGTGCGGTCCGCCTGATTGCGCGCGATGCGCGTGATCGGGTTGGTTGCTTCCGCTTCTTTTTCCGTCTTGGTTGCGTCGTCCGCGCCCTTGGTGATGCGCATCGGATCGCGCCGCGTGGGCACGGTGTTGTTGTTGCGCGCCAATACAGGGTTGGGCTTGTTGCGGCGGGGAGTTGGCTTGGTCGCGCTCGTTGACTTCCGATTGCCGCCGTTGGCAACGCGTGTGTTGTTTGGTGCCTTGTTGGCGGCGGGCTTGGCCGTGCTGTTGCGCGAACCGTTGGAATGAGAAGACGCCGAGCGCCGCGTGTTGGCGGCGTTCGGCGTCGTGTTGGACTTCTTGGGTATCGACGCAGTCGACGGTTGGGTTACATCTTTTTTGGCGTCGGTCTTGGCGACCTTCTCATCGGTGAGCAGGAGATCGCCGTCTGAACGATCCGAGCCGTAGATGAAATACACGCTTGCAATCGCGACGATTACAAACCCGAACGCAATACCGATGCGCGATTCTGTGGCCATGACATCCTCCTTGACGTCTGCGTTAAGCCATCCTAGCGATTCCAACCGCCGCGGTCGAACCTACGCGGCGGCTTTGGCAAGCACCGTCTTCCTGAGTAGGAATTGGCTGGCAATGCCAATGGAACTATACGTACCGACGATCAAACCCACCAGCAACACGTAATTGAAGCTGTGGATACCGTCGCCACCGAACGCATACATGATAAAAACGGTGATAAGCGAGGTCAACAACGTAAGCATCGTTCGCGACAGGGTTTGGTTTATCGACTCATTCACCATCGCCGGCGTCGCATCGGCCTGTCGGCCCCGATTTTCACGCACGCGGTCGAACACGATAATGGTATCGTTGACCGAGTAACCCACGACCGTCAGGAAGGCCGCCACCATCGCCAAATCGATGCGGAAAACCTTGTCGATCATGAGCAGATTGCCCAAAGCCGGCACATATTGCGCGACGTAATAGGTGGCTGCTACCGCCGAAAGGGCGATCAGGACATCATGAACCAGTGCAATCACGGCGGCCACACCCCAGCGGATGTTGCCGAAGCGAATCCAGACGAACACGATGATCAGCAGCCAACTGAGGGCCATCGCCAGACCGGCCTGAATCTGCGATTCGCCGGAGACCTGATTGTCGAACTGGGTGACCTGCTGCAGTGATTGCTGCTGCTGGAGGGCGGCTTCGATCAACTCGACCTCGGGTTGGGCCAATTCCCGTTCCCAAATCGGGGAAACGACACCGCTCTTGTCGAGCAATGGGTAGTTCTCGTCGGCCACGACGACCATCACTTCTTCGAAGGTGTCGCCACCTGCGGCTCGGCGGAGGCCGAACACTTCGGATTCCCGCCAACCGTACTGCTCGAAGCCGGGTTGCAGGCGCATCGCGTCCAGTCGCTCGCTCAGTTGCTTGAGCGTGCGGGCCGGCGTGATGTTGTCGAGCACGATAGCCACGCCGCCTTGCCACTCGGTCAGGTCGATGGCGGCGGCGGCCGCGTCGGTGATGTCGAGATTCAGATCGCGCGGGTCGGTCGTCGCCAGCGGGAAGAACGGATTGCCTGTGCCCGGATTGGTTTTGATCTCGAAACTAAGCGACGGCTTGACCTTCAGGTCGGATGCCATGTTTTCGAGAATGGCGGCAACCACAATTTCCTTCGACGTTTCGCGCGACACGATCGTGTACGACTCGCCGCCGTCTTCGGTGCCGAAGGCGGAGTTGGTCTGTACCTGCGCCGTGCGTACGGCGGCCGCGGCTTTCTCAAGACGATTACTCAAGCGTTTCTTCAAATCGTCGCCGTTGAGGTTGACTTCTTCCTTGAGCGTTAGCGTCAGCCGTTTTGCGTTGGGATCGTCGTAGGTGACCGGCTGAAGTTGATTGAGTTCGTCGAAGAACTCGGCCCGCAAGATCGGATCGAGCTTACCGGCGGCGACGTCGGACTTGAGCACCAAGCCGGCGGGGGATTCTTCGACGGTCGCGCCGTCCTTGATTTGGTCGGCGTAGCCTTCGAGGGCATCGGCCGATTTAGCCAAGCGCTCGGCGATTTGCGTCGGCACGTCGCCGCCGGCGTCGAACGAATTATTGTCGACCAGTTCGATCTGTGCCGCCGTTCCACCGAGGAATTCGATGTCGAAGATATTTTCCGACTTGAGGCCGACGAGCCCAAGGATACCGGCGGCGATCACGATGCCGGAGATGGCGAAGAACACGCCCCGTTTGGCGACCCAATCGACTTTGGGAATACCGATGATGCTCAACATCGGCAGGTCCTTACGGTCTTTATGCACCGCTCGGAAGATGAGCATGAGCACAAGGACACCGAGGATACACGGTGCCACCAACATCAGCAGGGTGCTGCCGAAGCCGATGCCGACTGATTCGGCGCGAGTTTCCGGCGTAGAGGTGAAATAACCGATGGCGTAGAGCGCCAAGCCGATGCCTGCGACCACAAGCGCCGAGATAACCGGCAGCCGCTTGATATCCTTCGGCACCGAAATCATCGACATGTAATCGAAGAACATGCGCGTGATGAAGTAGGCCGTGAAGATGTTGATAAACACACCCACGCCCAGCGTCAGACCGAAGCCCTTCACCTGCTCGCTACCGACGACGTAGAGAATCACACAGGTAAGCACCGTCGTCACGTTCGAGTCAAGAATGGCGCGGAAGGCGCGCTCGTAACCGAGCTTGATGGCCATGCGCATGGCCGTGCCTTTCTTGAGTTCTTCGCGAATGCGTTCGTTAATGAGAACGTTTGCGTCCACGGCCATACCGATGGCCAATACCAAACCGGCAATACCCGGCAGCGTCATAGTGGCGCCGAGCACCGACATCATGGCGCCGATTAACAAAATGTTGATGCCGACGGCGATGACGGCGATACCGCCCGCGTAGAAGTAATAAACCAGCATAAACAAGGCGACGAACACGCTACCCAGCATGGCGGCGCGGAGACCGGCGGCTTTGTTGGCCGCACCGAGTTGCGGGCCGATGCCGCGAATGCTGATGGGCGGGTCCTTGACCTTTTGCGGCAGGCTACCGGCGTTGAGTTTCTTGATGGAATCCTGCACGTACTGCGGCGTGAAGTTCCCCATGATGATACCGCTGGTGCGAATGACATCGTTGATGGTTGCCGACGAGACGGCTTGATCGTCGAGGAAGATACACAACTGGCCGCCGCGATGCTTGCGCGTGAGGCGGGCGAACTTGCTACCGCCGATTTCGTCGAGTCGGAAACCGATGGCGGGGCGACCGCTTTCATCGCTGGTTTGGTAAGCGCTCTTGAGCGACCAGGGTTTTTCTTCGGTACCACCCTTGCGCGTCATCGAGGCGTCGTCCGAGATGTATGCCAAAACGTAGTAGCGATCGCCGAATCGTTCCACGATGTACATGGTCGATTGCTTGATCGCTTCGAAGTTTCCGGCGAGTTCTTCGCGCGAGGTGCGTAGGAAGTCCACCGCATCTTCGATCTCGAACCACTGATAGACTTCTTCGCCCGGTTGCGGGCGCGGGCCGTATTTCTTTAGATCGTCGCGATAGGTTTGGAAGTTGTTACCGGCATCGCGCGTGGGCAGGATGCGGAACTCCAATACACCGGCACCGCGCAGCAGCCGCTGCAAGTCAGCCGGATCGGCCAAGCGACCGCCGCTCTTGCGGTTCTTCTTGTTGAGATCGTCGTAGGCGGTGACAAGGCCGTCGATGGTGGCCTCGAGTTCGGGATTGTTCTTCTTGATCGCCTCGATTTGGTCGGCGCGTTCTTCAGAATCGCTTTCGAGCCAGATTTGCAGCTTGTCGATCTGCACGTTGGTGGCGAGCACATCGGCAACCGCCTTATCGAGGGCTTCCTGCTTTTCGATGACGGTATCGATGGTCACGCCGTCGGTCATCGCATCGATATCGCTGCCTAGATTTATGACGCGATTGATGGCGGATTCAAACAGACGTTCGAGGCGTTCTACTTTGGCGGCAGGTTGCGTGGTGGCGTCGGCTGCTTCTTCAACGGCCTGCGCCACGCGATCCCAGGCTTGGGCGGCGAAAAGCAGTTGTGCGCGGCGATCTTCTATACCCGCCACCAACTCGTCGATGCTGGCGTCGCGATCTTCTTTGGATAGCTTCGTCCAGGCCACGACCGCGTCGCGATCGAGTTTCGAACTGGCCAATTGCGCCTTGCGCGCCTCGTATTCCGCTTCGGTGATTTTCACTTCGTCGTAGGCCGCGGCGGCTGTCTGCAATGCAGTCAACCGGCGCTGATCGCCCTTTGCGAGGCGCTCCAGCACGGCACCGCGGTCGGCTGGGTCGCGCGCCACGGCAGAGAGCACTTGGCTGCGGCGAATTACCGAGTCTTGCAGTTCCTGCTTATACGTCTCAATATTCTGGCGGGCTTCGGTGACTTCCTCGGCCTGGCGCGGCATCTGAATTTCGATGCGGTTGTGACCGATCGGACGCCACACGAGGTTGAACACGCCCTGCGGGTCCACGCGTTTCTGCAGCACGCTCATCACGTTCTTGGAAAGCTGCGCCCGGTCGGTGCCGGTCAGGCCCGTGTCGTCGATTTCATAGAGCAGGCTGTATCCACCGGCAAGGTCGATACCCCACTTCACTTTGCTATCGAGCGGGAAGACCGACGCCCAGGCGAAGGCCGTCAGCACACCGACGAAAACTATTTTCCACCAAAGATCTCGTTCGTTCATGATGTTGGTTCACTTTCTGTTGCCGATACCGTCGGCCTAGCTGGGAGAAACTTTTTTTGGGCGTTGGCGTGCATGCCGGTGCGCGGCCTGTCGCGCCAGTTCGAGCGCCCGTTGATGACAAATGAATGAGTTGGTTTGATTACCGCGCGCTGAAATGGGACCCTGCCGGGTCACTGTTCATCGTCGCGCGTTTTGACAAGAAAGGTTCGCTGAAATCGAGTTCGCCATCACGCAAAACAAGATTGCGCCCGTGTGCGAGTTGGCTACTGACGCGAACCACCACAACGCGGAGATTAATACTGAGGCGGCGCGTTGGGATGAATGGGCGAATGGGCGAATGCCGACAGCAGGTAGCCGGTCAGAGTTGTTTGATCGAAGGCACGCCAATGGGGCGGCACGATGCACGCGACGAGCAAGGCCGAAGACGCGTTCTGCGGTCGGACCGTCTCCTTGGTTTCGTGCGGCTTGGCGGACGCGGGTGCGACGTATGAGGTGGAGAGGCTCTCGTCTGGTGAGGCCGGTACGTCGTCGTCGACGGGCGATTCGTCGGTTGCGTTATCGGCGCTAGCCGTGGCGGCTTCTGCCGCGGCGGCGCCGAGGGTTGCCATCGCCGCGGCGGGGCTGGGGCCGACGGCAAGCGATAATAACGCCAGCGCGATCAAGGTTCGGCCACCAAATTGACGCCAGAAGATACGCATTTCCGCAACTATATCCGCGATGTGAAAACAGGCAATCCGAGCGTGTGAATTCACCGCCAAGCGGGCCGATTATGACCCGCTGCGGCCGCGCCCGGCGTTGATTCCGCGTGCTCGGCAGCCTAATCTTTAATGCGTTAGAATGTGGGTTGAGACATGATAACCGACCGATATTTCTAGCCACCCGCCGACCGACCTTTCCGCATGTCAGACCTGCCGCCCATCGCCACTGTCATGGCCGAGACCGACTCCAAACGTTGGACTCGACAGTGGGTGCCCGTAGCGCCGAGCACGCGCGTGGCGTGGGGCGTGATCGCGACCGCAATGGTAGCTGTCTTGGTGACAGCGGCCATTTTGACACCGGCGAAGGAAGGCATGGGTACGCACGAAGCGCTGGGCTTGCCGCCGTGCAGCCTGGTGGTGACGAGCGGATTGCCGTGTCCGACGTGCGGCATGACGACGGCGTTTGCCCACGCGATGCGCGGTCAGTTTATCAGCGCGTTTATTGCACAGCCGATGGGATTGATGCTATGGGGCGGCACGTGGCTAGTTGCAATCTACGGAACGAGCGTTGCGGTTCGCGGTCGAGGCTTGTGGATCAATTGGGATCGCCTGGCGCCGCGGCTGATGTTAACGTTGGGCATCTGTATGATGCTGGGTTGGGGATTTAAGATCGCTTGGGGAATGGCGACGGGAACGATAAATCTAAATTGATGCTCGCGAGGAGCCTCGCACATGCGCGACGATAGAAATGTTCGAATTGGTGCCCCTGCCCCTCTGGGGCTGGGGGACAAAGCACGCCTTGGTGCGTCAAAGACGGGTGCCCCTGCCCTTGCAGGGCTGGGGGACTTTACCCGAAGGCACGCCATCCACTTTCTGCTTGCCGGTCTGTTCATCTTCAACACCGGCTGCCAAGCGGCGTACTTGTTTGCGCCCGACGCCACCGAAAAGGTGGAAGCCGAATACGAAATCGGCGAAGACAGCATGGCGATTCTCGTCTGGGCCGACCAAAGCGTGCGCGACGAATACCCGCAGGTGCGCAACCAGATTTGCCGGTCGTTGACGCACCATCTGCGCGAGCGCTTGCCCGATGCGAAGTTCATTGACGCGCGCGATGTGATCGATTTTCAGGAAGATTCGGGCATGGATTGGTCGCGCATGACCAATAACGAGATTTGTGCGGAACTCGAATGCGACTTTGTCTTGCGCGTGGACCTGAACGAATTCACGACGCGCGCCAGCAACACGCCGCACCTGCACAAGGCGCGCTTTGACGCGTCGCTTAACCTGTTTGGCAAATCCGAACGCGAGCAGATCGAAGCACTCTATCAGGATGAGATTCGCGCGATCTATCCACCGGATTCCAAGCACGGTGCGTACGACATCGACGAGCGCGACCTGATTCACGCGACGGTCGAATACTTGAGCATGTTGGCGGGGCGTAAGTTCTATCCGTACGAAATTCGTCTCGAAGAGAAACGGAGCTAACCATGAGTCCGTTACATCGTTACCAATCGTTGCCGCTGTTTGCCCTGATGACGGTCGCCTTTTCGTCGCAACTCGGCTGTCAGGGGCTGGCCGGTTTATGGGTAGGTTTGGCCGGCGGTAACCTGATCGAGGCCGAATATGAAATGCCCAAGGGGCCGCTGCTGATTCTCTTTGACGACCGTGGGGGCGGGTCGATCAACCGAAGGCCATTCGCGAAGCGCATCGCAAGATTTCCGATTTGTTCGCTGAGAAGGACGTCAACAACAAAGTTGTGCCCTACCAAGAGGGCGAGCGCTTCAAACAACACGAAGAAGATTACGACAAGCTCACGATACGCGAGATCGGTGAAAAACTCGGCGCGGATAACGTTTTGTATATCGCCGTCGAAAAGTTCACGCTGAATCAGGAGCCCGGCGCGCCGATCTTTCAGGGTCTGTTTGAGGTCCGCTGCAAAGTGGTCAGCACCGACCGCGAGCGCGACGTGCGCGAATGGCCCAGCAGCCCGGCGGGGCGACGCGTCACGGTACAGACCGACCCGACGACGAACGATGGCGATATCTCCGCCGGTCAAGTGGCCGATGAGTTGGGCAACAAGCTCGGCGAAAAGGTCGCCAAACTCTTCTTCGATTATCGCGAACAAGGATAATGCCGCGCGTTCTCCACGTTATCGATCGCACCTGTCACGAAACGCACGCGCAGTTAATCGATATGCTGCTGCGCCGGTTGGGCGGTAAGGCGACGGCGCATGCGGTGGCGGCGCTCGATGCGCGTATCGCCGCGCGGTTGCAGCCGTATATCGAACAGCCGATTCACGTCACGCCGCAGCAACTGTTACGCAGCTTCAACATTGCCACGGGCCTGCGCCGCGTCACGCGCGCGCACGCGGCCGATGTGTTGCACGTTTGGGGGCCGGACGCGTTGGCCGTGGTCGCGGCGACGTTGCCCAACGTGCCGCGGCTGTTGACCGTCATCGAACCGCGGCAGGCGGAAGATTTGGCGCGGCGCGTGCGGTCGCTCGCCGACAGCTCCGGCGTGGTGGCCGGTTCGCAACACGTGCGGCAGCTATTGGTCGAAGCGGGCGTACCGCCCGAGCGCTGCGTGGTGGTGCGCGGGCCGGCCGATTTTGGCGAGATCAAGCGAGCACGCGAATCGGATTTGCGGGGGCGGCTAATCGCACCCGATGCCGGGCCGGTGTTATTGATGAGCGGGCCACCCGAGCGCGGCGCGGGGCAATTTGAGGCCGTTTGGGCCGCAGCGATCGTGCGGCAGATTTATCCGGATATGCGTGTGATTCTGCCGTATCCATCCGCTGAACGCGGTCGCGTCGAGCGCTATGCCCTTCGCATGACCGACGAGAAGTTTGCGGTGTTACCTCCGGCAGGCTGGTCGTGGTCGGAATTGGCCGTCGTGGCCGATGCGTTTGTGATGACGCCATCGGCGGAAGTTTCGACCGAGCCGCTGGCGGCGGTGATGGCGGCGGGCGTGCCGATTGTCGCGACGGCCGTGCGCAGCATCGCGGAAATCATTGCGGACCGACACAACGGGCTGCTATGTAAAGATAATTCGCTGCAACAATTGAGTGGTCGCATCCTGACGGCGCTGGAAGATAAAGCGTTGGTGCGCAACATCACCGACGTCGCGCGCAGCCAGGCGTTTGAAGTGTTCGGCGTGCGCGCGTTCGTGGATAACTACGAGCGGGCGTATGAGAACGTGATGAATGATGCGGAGTTGGGTGCGGGCGTGAGCGATACGGCGGTGGTGAGTTAAGCCAACTGGTAGGGCGGCGATGTCGCGTTTTAATCATCAGCAATTAGCCGGTGCCACAGCGAAACCCATGAGTTCAAATGTCAACCACTTTTGATGCCAGCGCCGTCGAAGTGGTGTTGCCGAAATGATCGTCGTATTGGTATTGGTAGAATGCAAACGGCACCCTATAACGATTTGAGCCGACCGCAGGATAGGCGCGAACGCCGTGTGATATCCATCGGCTGCCTAGTCGTTTTTATTGTGATGGCTGGCGGCGTAGCGTTTTGTTATTTAAGAACGTCGCAATTAATCGATGCGATCTCCTGGACGCCGGAGGAAATGACTGCATTTATTGAAACCGAAGGCGAAAGCGCGTGTCGCGCGGTATTAGACTTTCGAAAAGAGCATGGGAAGTATCCGACGAAGATGGGTGAAACAGGCTACCCAAATTCAAAAAAGTTTCATTGGTGGATTGAGGGGGGCGAGAATGATTCGGGCGAAGTTTTTCTCTACTACAAACTAAATTGGGATGAAGGCTTGCTGGGTGTTTTAGAGTCGGATCGTCGTGAAGCTGGATGGTACTTTAATACCGATGCGGGGGTGTTTTTTGTGTCATCGTTTTCGCCGAAATCGAGTGAATCCGTCGGTAGTGATGCCGTTCCGTAAATGTGAGGCTTGGTGGGCGGGTTTCACCCGCCTATTTCAACATGAGCAAATCAAAAAAAGACGTATCCAGTGTGCGCATACATTCTCCGACAAAGATCTCTCCTGCGGATATCGAACGGGCGAAAGCGTTACCGAAAAATTCCTGCCCGCGTCGCTATTGTTGGTGGTGGCAATCATTAGCGTTCGACTGGGATGTTTCGGTGGGAGAGGGTTGCACGTTTCTTAAATCGGAGAAGCCGCCCGGCTGGCCGAATGAAACGTCACCCTGCAAGCGTTGCGATGCATCGTCGCAGGCCGATCATTTTGAACCGCGCGAACCGCATTTGATGGAAGACGGCGTGGTGCCGGAATGGTATCGACGCTGGGACGGGCGGCTTGGGTAATGAGATTTGCAAAAGGCTTTAATAATCACCTTTTGGCTTTGACGGCGGCGTAAATTACAGCGTCTGACTCATACGGCCGCCCAGGACCAAATCGCTGTTTTTTGCGCAGACAGCCGACTTTGAGGCTTTTCAGGCAGACTTTCATCGCGTTTGTCGCGTTACTTCCCACGAGCGCTAGGCTGTTCAACGGTCGCACCTGCGGAACGGTGACGATCGCTGAGTTCGACCTGAGCAATCTCGAGATGCGGGGTGCGCGATGGCGATTTACGATCTTCGGCTGGCGAAGCAGATGTTGAATGCGATTGCGGTTTTTGGGTTGCTCATTGCGTTGACCAACCGCAATTTGGTACACGGTCAATGCGAAATTCCTGTCGGTGACGCCGCATATGCCTCAGATGACCAACTCAATGCGGATTTCGGAAAGGCCGTCGGCCTGAGCGACCTGCGTATGATCGTTGGTGTACCGCGATCAAACGGTGGTTGCGATCTCGACGTCAACTGCTCCGATGCCGGCGCCGCCTACATTTATCAACGCAGTGGTAATGCATGGACGGATGAGGCGTTATTAAGATCGGCCGACTTGGCGGAAGACGACCGTTTCGGAGCGGCCGTTGATATCGATGGCGTCTTTGCGTTGGTAGGGGCACCCGACAATGACGATGGTGGTAACGGGGCTGGCTCGGCCTACGTTTTTGAGTTCAACGGCACTTCGTGGGTGCAGCGCACCAAGCTGAATGCCTTCGATGCGGCGGCTGTTGACAACTACGGCGCTTCGGTGGCGCTATCCGGAAACGTAGCGGTGATTGCGGCCAGGTTTGATGACGACGCCTGCCCTACTTTAGCAGATTGCGATAGCGGGGCGGTGTATGTTTATCGATACAACGGAGCGAACTGGGACTTTGAGCAAAAAATCACTGCTCATGATGCGGCAGCGGAAGACGAGTTTGGCTATGACGTCGATATCGAAGACGACGTCATGGTTGTGGGTTCGAGGTTCGATGATGATAGTGAAGATCGAGCCGGCGCGGCATATGTCTACCGCTTTGACGGCTTGCAATGGGCGTTCGAATCGAAGTTGACAGTGGCCGATCCGCGGCCGAACCACGGCATCGGTGGAGCCGTGTCCCTAAACGGTAACGTCGTCGTATTGGGTGCAGTGAACGACAGTGACGGTGGCGTCGGTTCCGGCGCGGCCTATGCGTTTCGATATGACGGTATGACTTGGCAGGAAGAAGACAAACTTACGGCGGCTGATGCTTCACCCTTTGACAACTTTGGCTTGGTAGTAGCCTTAAGTGGCAATACCGCGATCATCGGCGCGGAAAACGAGGACGACGGCGGACAATCGTCCGGCGCTGCCTACTTGTTTCGCTTCGATGGCAATCGATGGCTTCAACTGGCACGGCTCAAAGCGAGCCAACCGGGAATGAGCGAGCGCTTTGGAACGGATGTGGCGATCAACAATCAGTTCGCCGTCATGGGAACGCCCGGGCGCGAGAACAGTGCGAATAATTCTGGGGCGGTCTTTACGTTCGAGCAACTTGATGACTGTAACGGGAACGGCTCGTTAGATACCTGCGATTTGATTGACAACATTGATTCGGACTGTAATTCGAATGGTGTGCCGGATGCATGCGACATCGACAGCGGTACTAGTGACGATTGTCAGGCGAATGGTGTGCCCGACGAGTGTGATGCGGACGCCGATGGCGATGGTGTGCCCGATGATTGCGACAACTGTCCTGATACGCAAAACGCGGCGCAGGGCGATTCCGATGGTGACGGTATCGGCAATGCCTGCGACCAATGTCCCGATGATTTCAACAAGAGCACGCCCGGCACTTGCGGCTGCGGCCAGCCGGACATCGATGCTAACGCCAACGGGACGTGGGATTGTCTCGAGACGGACGATGATGATGGGGTGAGCGATTCGGAAGCTGACACTAGCGGAGGCATGCCGGCACCTCAGATGGTGGAAGTGAATCAGTGTTGCGGTGGCGGCGTTCCTGCCATGATGCCACTTATGCTGTTAGCTTGGTCGCGGCGGCGAAGGCGATGTCGAATCACAGGCTGATGAAAGAACGAAGAACTGACCGGTGCCCCGATCAACTAGCGGCACCGGTCATTGAGTGTTGACTCACCGTGGCTTGCCAGATCAAAGAGTTGAATCCATTGGCGTGGGGTGGCGTATCAATACAGCCAGAAAATCCCCAACCCCACCGCACTCAACGAACAGCTCGCCATGATCCCTTCGACCAAGCGCGGGCTGTTGCGGCGTTCGGCAAGTTGCATCGCGCGACTGAGGCCTTCGGCGACGAGGCCCATGCCCAAGATCGAACCGATGCCGAACGCCATCGCGTACCCCAGCGCCGACGCACGGTTGGGCATCGCTAACGTCGGTAAGACGCCGAGCAGGTGCGACGAACCCGCCATACCATGCAGTAAGCCGATGCCGAATAGGCTGTGACCGTGGCGATGGGGACGGGTGCGATGGACGGTCGTATCTTCGACGGGTTCGACGTGCACGTGTGGGTGTTGGTGCACGTGTTCGGTGCCGGTCGGCGTAACGTGTTTGTGCGCGTGGTTGTGGATTCGCAGGCGGCTGATGCGACGCAGGCCCCAGAGGCCGACGGCAATGAGCACGATGCCGACGAGCCGTTCCGACCAGGCGCTGATGCGATCGATCGGCAACGCCGAATGGGTAAGCAACGCAAGCGCCGCCAATACCCAAATGCCGCCGCTGTGACCGACGCCCCATTGCATGCCCGCCAACCACGTGCGTCGCCGTCGATTGAGCGCGAGCGGTGCGATTGCCGCGATATGGTCGGGCCCCATCAACACGTGCGCGGCACCGGCGATGAGTCCCGCCGCGATCGGCCCCAGCGTTAGCCATTCGTTGTGATGATGGCCGTGGGCCAGTAGCTCAGATATCGACGCGTTCATTGCGTTCCTTTGGGGCAGTGTCGCACGGTACTTATGTCGCGACGCCCGCATGCGGTCAGTTTGTCGGGGATAGTTGGGATCGCCGACAATTTGCTTTTTCGAAGTAGTTGCTCTGGCTCGTCTAGCGTCCTTAGCGTGACCCTATGAGGGGCGATCCAGTGCAAGTCCGTAGATGATATCGTAGAGGGGATTCGGTAGCGAGACCGACCTGTGGGCAGGGAGTTTGTCGCTGTGGGCGGCGGCGATGACGAGATGTTGCGAGGCGAGTATGTTGAGCCGCAATCGTTTACACCATCCACTAAAGAAAGCGGTTGGCGTACACTCCCTCTCCCTCGCAGGAAGAGGGCAGGGGTGACGGTTTTATTAGCCTATGAGACTGCAACACCGCGCAGTAAATTTGGACACAGTATTATATTTCTCGACCGGCAAATCCCGAAAGAAGTTCATATCACCATGACGCAGCATCCGACATCGCTCGACGACATACACGATCAAATCTGGCGCATGCTTCAGGAGGCTACCGGTACACGGCACCATGGATTTCATCTGCCGACGCTCGCGACAGTGAGTGAGAACGGTGAGCCCGCGGCGCGAATCGTCGTATTGCGCGGGGCCGACCGAGCGGGGCGATATGTGACTTGCCATACCGATGCGCGCGCGCCGAAGGTCGCGCAAGTAGACGCTCAGTCGTTGTCGGCATGGGTGTTTTATGACGCGGAAGCGCGCGTGCAAGTGCGGGCGCTGGGGCGGGTGGCGGTTCTCGATCCTGCGATCGACGCGTTCGCGCGCGAGGCGTGGCTGGGCACGAACTTGTCCAGCCGGCGCTGCTATATGGCACCCAGTGCGCCGTCATTGAAATGCGACGCGCCGTCGCCGAACCTACCCGAGTCCGTACGCGATCGATTGCCGACGGAGGAAGAATCGCAAGCGGGGCTGGCGAACTTTCGCGTGTTAAAGGCGACGATTGAGGCGATGGATTATTTGCATCTCGCCCACGACGGGCACATTCGCGCGCGGTTTGTTTATGACGGTGATGGGAAGCTGACGTCGACGTGGTTGGAACCGTAGATGAATGCGAGATTGCGCTATCGAAGAGCGCGCTAAACCGTCAGATGCGATCGACGCAAATCATCGTGATATCATCAGTATGTTTGCCGCCCGCGAGATGGTGATCAACGCGCTCACGTATGGTCTCGACCACGGTTCCGGCATCTGATTCAGTATTGGCGATAATCTTGGTGATACGCTGGTGACCGAACAAGTCGCCGTCGGGTGCGGCGGCTTCGGAGACCCCATCCGATGAGATGAAGAGGCGATCACCGGTGCGAAGTCTTATCGTCGATTGGTCATCTTCATCCGGCGGCATGGGCACGCCGAGCGGTGCGCGATGCGGTCCCAATTCCCGAACTTGCCCCTTGCTGGCATACATTGCGGGGCCATGACCGGCGTTGGTGTAGACAAAGTTGCCGTCGTTCTCGAGTATCCCGAACAACATCGTAATGAAGTGCCCAGTTGCCAGATCTTCAGCGAGAGCCCGATCTAGGCGTTCGATGATGGCCCCGGGCGCCGCGTCGGATGCAATCAACGCCCGCAACGCCGATCTGCACGACGCCATTATCAAACTAGGGCCGAGGCCGTGACCAGAGACGTCGGCCACCAGTATGGCAATGCGTTGACCGGGTAGTTCAATCACATCGTAATAGTCGCCGCCGACCGCATCGCATGGTATCGAAGAAGCGGCGAGTTGGTAGCGTGGATGGGTGGGCAATACATTCGGAAAGAATCCGGCTTGAATCTTCGAGGCGGCGTTGAGTTCCGTGGCGAGCGAATTGAGTGTTTCACCCAATTCCTGAAACTCGTCATGGGTATGTAGATCAACATGATGCCTGAAATCTTGTCGACTGAGCGCTTGCATTCCGTTATGTACCGCTTGTAGCGGAGCAATCACCAAGCGTTGCAATACGAACCAACCGAGGATCGAGGACACCGCAAGTGCGGCGAAGCCCAGGGCCATCGTCGTGCGCGTAACGGCGCGGTAGCGTGCGAAGTATTTCGGCGCGTCTTCGTCGACCTCGAGTAAACCTACGACGGCACCGGCGGAATTGCGAATGGGGGCATAGGCGGAGATCCACTCGCCATATTGATCGGTGTAAAGATCGCGGGCGAAGCTGCGACCTTCATCGAATACGGCGCGCATGCCCTTTTGCAATTCGTAGGATTCACCGATCTGCGGGCGATAGGGATCATCTTCCTCGTGTAAGAAAACGGCAAAGTAAACGCGGTCTCCCATGCGATGAAAGGTATAGATATGGTTGTAAGTTACCTCAGGATTGGCGTTGCGAATGCGCGCCAACTGGCCGCGCAGCGTTTGAATGGCGGGGTTATCCCAAGGCGTTTCGTGGTTGATTTGTTGGTGTAAGTCGCCGTCGATCTGCGCTGCCCCCGTGTTGGCAATCGCGAGGAGCTTCTGTTGCACGTCGTCGATGATTTGGCCGCGCATCTGCTGTCGCATCGGTAGCAGCAGGGCGATGATGGTAAAGATCAGCACCAACTCTGAGATAATCAGCAGCTTGAGGCTTAACTTCGTCAGAACCAACTTTGCAAGTCGCGGCAGCATACGGTTATCGATCCGCGCTCTCGGCGCGCAGCGCTCTCATCGTCAAATGGGCCATCTGCGCAGACGCGGTCCGGCGACCAACGGTACGCTTTGCAGTCCGTGGATTTCCGGCCTGAAAAAGTTGTTTGATACCAGGAATAATTCCAGCAGATGAAGCCGATTTGCGGCCGCTTGGCTGGCGGCACCGGCGAGCAGCTGCTCACCATAGGTAATTCTTAGCCCTATCAATTTGATTGCATCGCAGATGAGATTTTGGCTACCGTCCGAGTTTTCGCTCGCTCGCAGCAGCTAACTCACTGATTGCAGTCGGGCTGCTTAGACGATCTCCACAAACTTCCGAATCCGCTTAAATAAATCTTCCGCCCGCACCGGTCGCGACAGATCGAAGGCCAAGAACGATCCGTGATTGTGGCTGCTGTCGAGAATGATCAAGCGCTCGAAGACGAGTGTGCTGCCCATTTCCTGTGGTTGATGGCCGGTCATGATAACGTCGACGTCAAACTTTTCGCAGAGGCGCTGTACGTGTTCGGTGGAATGGCGGCGGCCCCATACGAGTAGAAAAGCGGTGCGGCTTTGTTCGATATCGGCGCGGCCGCAATCGCGCTCGAACATATCGGCGTCGAACTCATCCATATGATGCATGTCGGGCAGCGAGTGCGAGAGCCAAACGCGATTCTCGGTGCGAATCGCCAATGGAAACGACGCGATAAATTCTTCCATGGCGCGCAAGACGGCGTGGCCGTCGCGCTCGCCATAGGTGGCGATGACGTGTTGGTTGTAGGCGTCGATCACGATGCGGCCGTTCTTGGCAATGTTGTAGCCGGTGAGTTGGGCCAGTTCGTGATTGGATTGCAGAAAGTGTACCTGATCGGGATATTCGCATTTATAAGCGGCGCATTCGACGAGCAGCAGATGGCTATCGTCGACATCCTGCATCGTCGGCAATTCTTTGTGCACCATCTCGTGTAACACGACGTGCCTAGCGGGCGTGCGTTCGAGGTTGGCATATTTCTTCAAGCGATCGAAGTTGCGAAAATGGCCGTGCAAATCGCCCGTCATCACCAACTGACCGTAGTTGGGCATCTGCAACATGCAGCCGTGGCGATAGGCGTCTTCCCAGTTGAGTTTGGCGGCCTTTTGTAAGCACTCGATAGCGTCGGTCGCCGAAGGTTGGCTGCGTGCGAAACGAATCAATCAATTTCCCCCGGCTCCGGCGTATCGTCGGCGGAGCCCTTGGTTAGTTCGTCGAAAGCGGAATAGTCGTATTCGAAGGAATCGTCGGACGAGGGGATATCTGCCGCGTCGTCATCATCATCTTGTCCACCCGGAGTCGCGGGCGGCGGCGTTCCTGTCGAAACGGTCTTGTCGTAAGTGTAGTCGTCCTCGTCGTCAAACCCGCGCGCGGCGACGTGCACGCCCATTTCCAGCCGGCTGATCACTTCGACCATATCCTGCGGTCGGCGATACGCTTCGTATTCGCAGCATTCCATGACCAAGCGCGATACCACGCCCGGCACTTCGGGGTTCAACATGCGCGGGGACGGAATCTTCGACTGATCCGGCATTTCCTGCCGCTTGCCGTCGCGCGAGATGACCGTGGGGAAGGTTTGCTGCGTAAGGCACCAATAGAGGGTGGCACCGAGGTTAAAGACATCTGTCGATTTGTTTAGCGGTTGTCGATTGACCTGCTCGGGGGCGATGTAGTCGGGCGTGCCCTGAATACGTGGTTTTTTGAAACCAATTTCGCAGGCTTGGCCCAAATCGATTACCTTCACGGCTTCGCCCGTGACGAGAATATTGTTGGGTTTGATATCGGCGTGCAGATAGCCGCGCTCGTGCATGTGATGCAATGCTTCGGCCACGCGCATGAATACGTCGAACATGCGCGTGAGGGATTTGGGCCGCGCCCGGTCGAGGCCGGTGCCGTCGACGTACTCCATGATCACTTGCACTTCATGGAGCTTGAGCATTTTGCGAATGCGGCGCAGATCGTAGGACTGCCGCAGGTAGGGATGATCGAATGTCTGGCTGATCTCGAATTCGGTAATGGCCTGGTCGAGGAAGCGCGTGTCCTCATGCGACTCGCGGACGACGCGTTTGAGGGCGAACACCTCGCCGGTATCCGGCTTTACAACTTGATAGACCTGGGAGCGCGCACCATCCCCCAGTTTCTTGATGATGTTGTAACCGGAGACGAAATCGGCCACGCGTGCGCTTCTTTCCTGACGTCGGGTCCGCTGTTGCGATAAACGACCTAAATTGTTGATAGTAAGGATATTACGTTAGTGTTCGGGGGCGTCAATCGGGCCGCCGCAGACGATTCAGTCATTCTATGCAATTGCCCCGCACAAACCATAGGACGGCTCAAAATGCTTAGCGGTCGTTGACCGCGCGAGCCACGCTCCACCGCAAAGATCGGTTCAGGGCTGAAAACGCCACGTCTCAATAACAGGATTTACGCAATCTGTCGGCGACGCTCCCAGTAGCGAGAGCGACTTTTTTATCCGACGTCCGCAATCGACCGCGACCGGGTGTTGCCGTTCGGCAACGTCGAGAGGGCCGAAAATTCTTAGCTGTTGCCCCTATGCAATATGACCGACGAGCACGGATGAGGTGTGTTGCCTGCGCGCGACGCATGCGCCGCCTCGTGGCAACATCGGCACGCGCAACGCTGTTGACGATACCCAACCCACCACGCGGAGGTCGTGGGACGTTGGATGTCGACGCAGCAACACGCGAGCCGGTGGGTGCCGAGCCACAGAGTTTTTTCGGTCAGAGGTTTTCGAACAACGCGCTGCCTTTCGGCAAGCAAGCGACGCGGCGCGCGAAGGGGCCAGACTTACGATGCTTACGAGTCAGCTACGCAATCCCACGGCATCCGGATCACATCAATCAAACGCCGCACGATCGATACGGGTCGTCGGCGTGTTGCTCGGGCTGATCGGCGCGAGCTTCAACGCGCCGCAGGCCCACGCCGCCCCGGTTTGGGGAGACGTGGTACCCGTACGTCAGCCGGATGGCACAGTCCATCAGGTGCGCGTATGGGGCGACGAGTTCTACCAAGTCGTCGAATCGCTCGACGGCTATACGCTCGTGCGCGATGAAGACACCGGCGTGGTTTGTTACGCCGACGTGTCGTTCGATGGCACGCGACTGATGTCGACGGGTGTTGCGCTGCAAGCGAACTATCCCGGCGGTGTGGGTTTGGTGCCGCACATGCGCATCGATGCCGATGCGGCCAACGCGGAGCGCGATGCGCAGCGGGCGCGCTTTGCCGAAGGTATGAACCAAGCCGCGCAAGGTTTGCAATTCGGCCCTAACGATCCGATGTTTGCGCCCACGACCGGTAGCGTTTTGGGATTGACGCTGCTCGTGGACTTTTCGGATGAGGTGGGCACCGTCGCATCGTCGGACATCGACGACTATCTCAACATGGCCAGCTACAGCGGCAACGGCAACAACGGCTCGGTGTTCGATTACTTCTTTGACGTGTCCGACGGGATGTTGAGCTATGCGAATAATGTGACGGCAACGTATTACCGCGCGGCGAATCCGAAATCGTATTACGACGACGGCAATCCGGTGGGTGCCAAGGCGCTCGAGTTGGTCCAGGAAGCGCTGCAGGCGCTCGAAACTGCCGGTCACGATTTCAGTCAGTACGACGCCGATGGTGATAACATCATCGATGCCGTCAATATCTTTTATGCGGGTAATCGCACGGCATTTGCAACCGGCCTCTGGCCGCACTCGTGGGTATTGCAGGCACCGTACACGTTTTCCGCCGACGGTGTTTCGGCAGTGCAATATCAGATGACCGACATCGGTGCCGGTTTGACGCTCGGTACCTTCTGTCACGAAAACGGCCACATGCTGATGGATTGGCCTGACTTGTACGATGCCAATGGCGGGTCGTTGGGAATTGGCGACTACTGCCTGATGGGTACGTTGGCGGCCAGTGCGACGGATACCAATCCGCCCGAGCCGAGCGCGTATCTGAAGGAACTTGCAGGTTGGGCCACGGTAACGAGCCTGACGTCGTCGCAATCGGGTCTAAGCGTGCCTGCCGGAACCAACACGTTCTACAAATACGTCAATCCCGACGACAGCAACGAATTCTTCATCTTCGAGAATCGCCGCAAGACGGCGCGCGACGCGGCCATTCCCGACGAAGGGCTGGCCGTTTGGCATATAGACTTGAACGTTGCCGATAGCTGCGCGAATTGTTTATCGAATCGCACGGAGGCGATGCACTATCAAGCGTCGCTCGAACAAGCCGACGGCAGCTTTCATCTCGAAAACAACGTGAACTACGGCGACACCACCGACCTGTATCACAGCGGCGGCGTTACGACGTTTGACGGTGCGACGACGCCCAACTCCGATTGGTGGGACGGCACCGATTCAAACATGACGATTTCCAATGTGAGCGTCGCGGGTGCGTCGGTCACATTCGACTTCGATAATGGTTCGGGCGTCGGCATTGATCTCGATATCGCAACCATTGCAGGCCAACAAGCGGGCACGCCCTTCAGCGTGACCGTGAATGCGCTCGACATCTTTGGTGACCCCGGCACGGTTTCGCACGACACGTTGGTGACGCTCTCGCTCAATACGGGCACGGGCAATCTCGGCGGCACGCTCGCCGGCACCATGATGATGGGCACGGGCACCGTTGTGATCAGCGGCGTGACGTACGACGAGGTCGAAAACGGTGTGGTGCTCGATGCGACGGCCTCCGGCGGTGATACGCTTACGCCGGACACGTCGAACGCATTCAACGTCGGCATCGGCGCGGCATCGCAACTGAATATTGAAACGATCGCGAATCAGGCAGCCGGTGTGCCGTTTGATGTGGTCGTCGATGTGGAAGATAACCTCGGCAACGCGGCAGGCGTAACGGGGCTAACGCTCATTACGCTGAGCGTAAACAGCGGCACGGGTACGCTGAGCGGCACGGTCACCGGCGTGATCAGCACCGGCCAAAGCACCGTCACGATTCCGGATATTTCGTACGACGTGGCGGAGAGCGGTGTGGTCATTCGCGCGGCCGCTTCGGGTCCGGGCGGCGGCTCATTATCCGCGGATGATTCCAACAGCTTCAACGTAAGCGCCGGCGCGGTCGTCGGTTATCAGGTCGCGACCATCGGCACACAAATCGCCAACGCGCCGTTCGACGTCGGTATCACCACGATCGACGCCGAAGGAAACGTGGCGACCGTCGGCACCGATACGACCGTCGGGCTGAGCGTGGCATCCGGTACGGGCACGCTAAGCGGCACAGTCGTCGGCGTGATACCGAACGGCTCGAGTTCGTTCACGATTTCAAACGTTAGCTATAGCAAGATCGAAAACAACGTGCGGCTGCGCGCCAGTGGCTCAGGTTTAACGCTTGCCTTGTCGAACCTGTTCAACGTCGGCGTGGGTACGCCGTCGGTCTTCTCGATCGGAACGATCGGCACGCAAAACGCGGGCGTAAACTTTGATCTGAGTCTGACAACCCAGGACGCGTACGGCAACACGGCAGCGGTCAGTGGCGATACGGCGGTCACGCTCACGCGCGCCACCGGTACCGGCACGTTGGCCGGTACGCTAACTGGCACGATCAGCAACGGTAGCAGTACGGCAACCATTGTCGGCATCAATTACGACACCGCCGAAAGTGGCGTCAGCATTCAGGTTGCCGCGTCGGGCTTTACCAACGGTACGTCGAATACGTTTAGCGTGAACGCCGGTCCGGCGGATCGCTTGGCCGTTGAAACGGTGGCCACGCAAGGTTTGGATGTACCGTTCGACGTGGTCGTAACGGCGACCGACGAATTCGATCAGGCTGCGGCTGTAACCGCCGACACGCTCGTCACGTTTACCAAGAAGAGCGGCAGTAGTGCGGCGGGTACGCTCGGCGGCACGCGCACCGGCACGATCACGGCGGGCACCAGCAGCGTGACCATCGCGGGTCTTACCTGGGATACCGCTGAAATGAACGTCGAACTCACGGCGACGGCATCGGGTGGCGACACGCTGACGGCGATCGATACGAATGCGTTCACCGTCGAACTACGCAACGCCACCAAGCTGGGCATCGATACGATCGCCAACCATGCCGGTGGTACGCCGTTTGACGTGACAGTGAACGTGCTCGACGCGATGGACTTAAGCGCTGCGGTTACCCAGAACACGCACATCACGCTAACGGTATCGAGCGGAACGGGCACGTTGTTCGGCACGACGTCGGGCACCATCAGTGCCGGCGATCGCAACATCGTCTTTAGCGGTCTGGATTACAACGTTGCTCAAAGTGGTATTGTCATAACGGCCACGGCTACCAGCGGCGATTCGCTGACGGCTGCGATGTCGAACGCGTTCACGGTAACCGCCGGCCCGGCGCAACTCGTAACGCCCGCCAATGACGGCGACATGCTGACCGATACGACGTACACGTTTGAATGGAACACCGGTGCCAACGTCACGCAATATCGCTTGTGGGTCGGCAGTTCACCATTGAATACATCCAGCGATGCGGACATCTATCGTTCGGCCGCACTGACGGGTAACTCGCAAGAAGTGACCGGCATTCCGTCGGACGGTAGCAACGTTTACGTCAATTTGTATTCGTATATCAATGGCGCGTTTCAGGTGAACTCGTACACGTTCACGGCACCGTCGGCGGGCGTGGCGACGCATCTGAACTTTGCGGCCATTGCCGATCAGACGGCGGGTACGCCATTCACCGTGACGGTTCGCTCCGAAGACGTATTGGGCTCGCTCGCCAATGTCACACAAGACACGGGTGTGCAAGTTAGTCTGAACACCGGCACGGGTATGTTGAGCGGTACGCTGACCGGCACCATCTCAAATGGCACCAGCAGCGTCATGATCTCGTCGTTGAATTACACGATGGCCGGAACCGGCGTTTCGTTAACGGCGGCAAGCACGGCTGGCGATTCGCTGTTTAGCGGCGATTCCGCGTCGTTTACGGTGGCGGCTGATGCTCCGGCGAAGCTCAGCGTCGGCACGATCGAAGACGTCGGCACCAACGTTGCGTTCGATGTCGCCGTGACGGCGCTCGATGCCTACGACAATCCGGCCAACGTCACGTCGACGACGACGGTCACGCTCACCAAGACGAGCGGCAACATGGCGACGGGTACGCTGGCCGGCACGCGCACGGTGGCGATTGCCGCCGGCGAAAGCAGCGGCACGATTTCCGGCGCGTTGTGGACGGCCGACGACACGGGCATTCAACTCACGGCAACGCCGACGGCGGGTATGACTGGGCTTACCGTCGCCATGTCCAACACGTTTACCGCGGCCACGCGCACGCCGACGAAACTGCTCATCAGCACGATCCCCGCGCAAGGGCGCAATATTCCGTTTGACGTCACCGTCATGGTGGTGAACGCCTCCGACGAAGTGGCCAACGTCTCGATGGATACCGTCGTAACGCTCAGCCTCGATACCGGAACCGGCACCTTGGGCGGCACGCTCACGGGTACGATTACCAACGGCACCAGCATGGTGACGATCTCGGGCGTCACTTACAGCGCATACGAGAACGGTATCGTCCTCGACTGTACCGCGACCAGCGGCATGACCGGTTTGACGGCGGCGACGTCGAACGCATTTAACGTCACGACGAAGACGGCCGAATTGACGGCGCCGGCGAATGATGGCGACACGCTAACCGGCGCGAGCTACACCTTTGCATGGAACACAGGTGCTGGCGCGACGCAGTACCGCCTCTGGGTCGGTAGCGCGCCGTTAACAAGCGACCCGTCCAGTGCGGACATCTATCGTTCGGTTGCGCTTACGGGAACATCGCAGAATGTGACGGGTTTACCGACGGACGGCTCAAATGTTTACGTGCGTCTATATTCGTATATCAACAGCGCGTTCCAGTCGGTGGATTACACCTTTGTGGCCGCTTCGGCCGGCGTGGCAACGCACCTCGAAGTGCAGGCCATTGGCAGCCAGACGGCAGGCAGCGGTTTCGGCGTCGGCGTAAAAGCCGTCGATGCGCTGGGGACCGATGCCAACGTCACGCAAGACACGCGCGTGGCGCTGAGCGTGCAATCTGGCACCGGTATGTTGTCGGGCACGACGTTCGGAACGATCAGCAACGGCACCAATAGTTTTACGATTCCCGGCGTTATTTATAGCGCTGCTGAAAGCGGCGTCGTGCTGCGGGCGACTGCCACGGCGGGCGATACGCTAATCTCCGATGATTCGGCGGCGTTCACCGTGAACGGTGGCGCGGCGGCCAAGCTTGCGATCGATACGATCGGCGACCAAGGTACGAACGTCGGCTTCGATGTCGTCGTGAACGTACTCGACGCCGCCGACAACCCGGCGAACGTGACATCGCAAACGACGATCACGCTCACCAAGACCAGCGGCAACATGGGCAGCGGTACGGTCGGTGGCGTAACCACCGGCGTGATCGATCCCGGCAACGGCACGGTGACGATCTCGGGCGTGATCTGGGATATGGCAGACACGGGTGTGCAGCTGACGGCGACGCCGACGGCGGGCATGACCGGACTTACGGTTGCGATGTCCAACACGTTTACCGTGGCGACGCGCACGCCGACCAAGCTCGGCTTTGCAACGATTGAAAACCAAGGCACGAATCTGCCGTTCGATGTGACGGTGAACGTGCTCGATGCGTCCGACCTGCCGGCCAACGTGACAATGGCGACACAAGTGACGCTGAGCTTGAACAGCGGAAGCGGCAACCTCGGCGGTACGCTCACCGGCACCATCGCCAACGGCGAAAGCAGTGTCACGATTTCGGGCGTTACGTATGACGCGACTGAAACGGGCATCATTCTGACAGGTACACCGACGACGGGCATGACGAGCCTGACGGTGGCAACGTCGAATGCATTTGACGTCGGTAACAAGAAGGCGTCGCTCACGACACCGGCCAATGACGGTGATACGCTGACGGGTGCAAATTACACGTTTGTGTGGAACACGGGTTCGGGCGTGACGCAATATCGATTGTGGATCGGTAGCGCGGCGATTACCTCCGATCCGTTAACGGCGGACATTTACCGTTCGACGGCGCTAACCGGCACATCGCAAGCGGTAACCGGCTTACCGACGGACGGCTCAACGGTGTACGTGCGCTTGCATTCGTACATCAACGGCGCATTCCAATTCAATGATTACACCTTTACCGCGGCAAGCGCCGGCGTGGCCTCGGTCGTGCGGTTGGGCTCGACGTCGACGCAAACGGCGGGCACGCCGTTTAGCCTCAACGTAGAATCGGTGGACGCCTTGGGCGATCCGATTGCCGTGACGCAAGACACGCGCGTGGCGCTGAGCGTTGCAACCGGCACGGGTACGCTCGGCGGCACGACCTTCGGCACGATTCCGAACGGCAGCAGCAGCTTCACGATCGGCGGCATCACATACAACAAGGCCGAAAGCGGCGTCGTGTTGCGCGGTACGTCGGTCGCGGGTGATACGCTAACGGCGGATACGTCGGATGCGTTTACCGTGAATGCGGGCACTCCGACGAAGCTTTCGATCGATACGATTGCCGATCAGGCAACCAATGTTGAATTCGATGTTGTCGTGACGGCGTTGGATGAGAATGACAACATCGCGGATGTAACGTCGGCAACGACGATCACGCTCAGCAAGACCAGCGGCAACATGGCCACCGGTACGCTGACGGGTCAACAAACCGGTGTCATTAGCAATGGTGCAAGCAGCGTCACGATTTCGGGCGCCGTCTGGGATATGGCCGATACCGGCGTCACGCTCACGGCCACGCCCACAACGGGCATGACGGGGCTGACGATTGCGACATCAAACTCGTTTACGGTTGCCACGCGCGTACCGACCAAGCTCGCCATTAGCACCATCGGCAACCAAGGTACGGGCTTGCCGTTTGACGTAACGGTGCGGGTGCTCGACGCATCCGACTTGTCGGCGACGGTGACAACGACGACAACGGTCACGCTTAGCCTGAACATGGGCAGCGGCACACTCGGCGGCACGCTGTCAACGACGATCGGCACCGGCGCAGCACAGGCGACGATCTCGGGCGTGACGTACGACATGGAAGAAACCGGCGTCATTCTGACGTGTACGCCAACGGCGGGCATGACCGGTCTGACGGTGGCAACGTCGAACGCGTTTAACGTCGGCGACGCGCCGGCGCAGATGACAACGCCGACGAACGACGGCGACACGCTGACGGGCGCGTCCTACGCGTTCCGTTGGAATGCGGGTGTGGGCGCAACGCAGTATCGACTGTGGGTCGGTAGCGCTGCGGTCACCACCGATCCGACGACGGCGGATATTTACCGGTCGGCGCCGCTTACCGTGACGAACGCCACGGTGGCCGGCTTGCCGACGGATGGCTCGACGGTTTACGTGCGGCTCTATTCGTATGTGAACAGCGTCTGGCAGTTCCGCGACTATTCGTACGAAGCCGCCACGGCAGGCGTGGCGACCACGATTAGCGTCGACACAATCGGTAATCAAGTTGCCGGTACCCCGTTCTCAGTACGCGTGCAAACGGTGGATGCGTTGGATGTGGCGTACGGCGTTTCGCAAGATACGCAGGTCACGCTCAGCGTTGCCACGGGTAACGGCACGCTGGCCGGTACGCTCGTCGGCACCATCCCGAATGGTAGCAGCAGCTTTACGATTTCGGGTGTGACGTACGACGTGGCCGAAGCGAACGTGACGATTCAAGCCGCGGCAACGGCGGGCGACACGCTCAATGCGGGCACGTCGAACGCGTTTGAAGTCAGCGGCGGCACGGCGGCCAAACTCAGCATCGCCAACATCGACGACCAAGGCACGAACGTCGGCTTCGACGTCGTCGTGTCGGTGCTCGACGCAAACGATAATCCGGCGCTGGCCTCGATGGCGACGACGGTGACGCTCACCAAGACCTCCGGCAACATGGGCACGGGTACAGTCGCGGGCGTTACGTCGGCTGTGATCGATGGCGGTGAAGGTTCGGTCACGATCTCGGGCGTGCTATGGAATGCGGCCGACACGGGTGTGCAACTCACGGCAACGCCGACGGCGGGCTTGACCTCGCTGACGGTCGCGATGTCGAACACGTTTACGGTAGCGAACCGTACGCCGGCCAAGTTGGCGATCGACACGATCGAGAATCAGGGTCCGGGTCAACCGTTCGATGTTTCGATTCGCGTGCTCGACTCGTCCGATCTGCAGGCCAACTGTACGCAGGTGACGACGGTCACGCTTAGCGTTTCATCCGGAACGGGTTCGCTTTCTGGTACGGTGTCGGGCACGATCGGTGCCAACAGCGGCACGCTGACGATTCGCGATATCAGTTACAGCACCGAAGAAACCGGCGTGGTGTTAACCGCGACGGCGTCGGGTGGTGATGTCCTAACCGCCGGTTTGTCGAATGCGTTTGAAGTCGGCGACATCGCGGCGGAAATGACCAACCCCGAGAACGATGGCGATACGCTCAGCAGCGACACGGTGACGTTCACCTGGACGACCGGCTCGGGTGCGTCGCAATATCGCTTGTGGGTCGGTAGCGGACCGATCACCTCGGCACCGGCATCGGCGGATATCTACCGCTCGGTGGCGATTACCGGTACGTCGCAAACCGTCGGCAGCTTGCCGATGGATGGCAGCGATGTATACGTCCGTCTGTTTTCACTGATCGACGGCGTGTATCAATACAACGACTATCAGTACGTCGCGGCCAGCAATGGCGTGGCGACGCGGTTGATTTTCAACCCGGTCGGTAGCCAGCAGGCGGGTGAGCCGTTCGCCGTGTCGGTACAGACGCAGGATGCGTTCGGTTCGTCGGCCAATGTGATTGCCGACACCGGCGTCACGATCAGCGTGGCAGTCGGTGCGGGAGCGCTAAGTGGTACGCTGACGGGCACGATCCCGGCGGGGTCGAGTTCGGCAACCATCTCCAACATGTCATACGACACACTGGAAAGCGACGTGCAGTTGCGTGCCACGCGCACGGCGGGCGATACGTTGACTTCAGCGGTCTCGCTGGCGTTCGACGTTTCGGCGGGCGCTCCGGCGGCCATGTCGATTCAAACGATCGGCGCGCAGGGCGCGGGCGATGCCTTTGACGTCGTGGTTGATATCGAAGACCAATTTGGTAACACGGCCGCCGTCACGCAAGACACGCTTATCACGCTGACCAAGTCACCGATGAGCATGGCCTCGGGTACGCTCGCCAGCGCCGTTTCCGGCACCATCACGACCGGCATGTCGAGCTTTACGCTTAGCGGTGCCGCTTGGGATACCGTTGAAGGCGGCGCGCAGATACGCGCGACGGCGTCGGGTGGTGATACGCTCACAGACGCCGACTCGAACACGTTCACCGTGACGGTCGGCGCACCGGCGACCTTGGCAATTGCCACCATCGGCAACCAAATGACGAGCACGAGCTTTGCGGTTCGTGTGAACGTGGAAGATACGCTGGCGAATGCTTCCGCCGTCACGCAAGACACGACCATCACGCTCAGCAAACAGTCCGGCTCGATGGCGACCGGTACGCTGGGCGGCACGCTGACGGCGACACTCATCGGCGGTCAAACCGGCGTAACGATTTCGGGGCTGACCTGGAGCGCGGCGGATACCAACGTCGTATTGACGGCCAGCGCCAGCGGTGGCGACGTCCTCACGGGCACCAGCTCGAACACGTTCGATGTGTCGGTGGGCGGTGCGACCACGTACACGCTCAGTACGGTCACGGGTGTGACGGCGGGCGATCCGTTTGCGATCAACGTAACGGCGCGCGATCCCTTCGGTAACGCAGCCAACGTGTCGCAAGACACGCGCGTGGTGATGTCGCTGAAGAACGGTACCGGCAGCATCGGCGGCGTCACGTTCGGCACGATCAGCAACGGCACCAGTTCGGTGAACATCTCCGGCATTACCTACAACAAACTGGAAGGCAACGTGCGCCTCACGGCGACGATCACCTCCGGCGATAATCTCGGCGGGCCGGTCGATACCAACTTCTTCAATGTCGGTGCCGGTTCGGCGGCGGCGTTGAGCGTCGATGCCATCGCGCAGCAGCGCGCGGGCGTGAACTTCGACGTCGGTGTGCGCGTGCTCGACCAGTTCGGCAACCTTACCACGGTCTCGCAGGACACCGGCGTGTCGCTCTCCAAGCAGACGGGTTCGGGCTTCACCGGCACGCTTGCCGGTGCCATTAGCGGCACCATCGCCAACGGTGCCAGCACGTTCACGTTTAGTGGCGTCAACTGGAACGCGATGGACAGCGATGTCATCGTGACGGCGGCGCGCACGGCAGGCGATACATTGTCGTCCGACGATTCGGATACCTTCGATGTGATCGAAGGCCCCGCGTCGGATATGACCATGGTGATCACCGACCAGCAAGCGGGTGAACCGTTCAGCGTGACGGTGACGACGACCGACCAGTACGGTAACGCGTCTGCCGTAGCGACCGACACAACCATCGCGCTGAGCAAGACGAGCGGCCTCGGCCTAACGGGTACATTGGCCGGAACGATGCAAGGCGTGGTGACATCCGGCAACAGCAGCGTGTCGATCGGCACCGTTTACTGGACGGCGATGGAAACCGGCGTGCAGCTTACCAGCACGCGCGTTTCGGGTGATACGCTGAACACGGGAACGTCTAATACGTTTACCGTAACGGCGGGTAATCCGAGCCAAGTCGTGGTCAGCACGATCGGCAACCAAGTCGCCGGTACCGGCTTTGACGTCGGCATCGAAACGCAAGACCAATACGGCAACACGGCCAACGTGTTGGTGGATACGCGTATCACGCTCTCGGTGCAAACCGGTACGGGTGTATTGAGCGGCACCCGAGTCGGCACGGTTTCGATGGGTTCGGCCACGTTCACGATTAGCGGCGCGACGTACGACACGGCGGAAACCGGCGTGTCGCTGCGGGCGGCGGCCAGCCTTGGCTTCCCGCTCACGGCGGGTACATCGAATACGTTTACCGTGACACCGGGTGCAGTCGCGTCGATGACGGTCGACACCGTCAGCACGCAGGCGGCGGGCGTGCCGTTTGATGTGCGCGTAAATGCAATCGATGGCTTCGGCAATGGGACCACGGTAACGCAGGATACCCGTGTCACGCTCACCGTTGCGACGGGAACAGGCGCTATTGGCGGTACGGTATTCGCGACCATCGCCAACGGTTCGAACGGTGCCACGATTAGCGGTGTTACATACGACACCGCTGAAACGGGCGTGGTGTTTGACGCGACGGCATCTGGCGGTGACGCACTCGGCGTGGTGCAGACCAACGCCTTCCAAGTCACGGGCGGACCGGCAACGGCAATCACAATCGATACGATTGACGATCAAGGCCTCGATGTGCCGTTCGATGTGACTGTCAACGCGGTCGATCAATTCGGTAACAGCGCGCAGGTTTCGGCCAACACCGGTATCACGCTCTCCAAGACCAGCGGCATTAGCGCGACGGGAACGCTGAGCGGCAATCTCTCGGGCACGATTGCTTCGGGCGGTAGCAGCGTAACGTTCTCGGGCGTGGCCTGGGACACCGAAGAAACCGGTGTCCAACTGACGGCGACGCGCACGAGCGGTGACGCGCTCGGCACGGTAAGTTCCAACACGTTTACGGTCGAGTTCCGACCGGCGGCGAAGTTGGGCTTCCAAACGATCAGCGACCCGGCTGTGAATGACAGCTTCGATGTCGTGGTACAGGTGCTCGACGCCAGCGATAACCCGACGACGGTTACGCAAAACACGGGCGTCGTGGTCGCGCTCAACACAGGTACCGGCACGTTGAGCGGTACGCTCAGCCGCACGATCACGACCGGCTCGACATCGGTGACGTTTAGCAACCTAAGCTACAACGTGATCGAAAGCGGCGTGGTCTTGCAGGTGACGCGCACGAGTGGTGATGTGTTGACCTCGGCGACGTCGGCGGCGTTCGATGTGGTGGCTGGCTTCAAGGCGGAGATGACCTTACCGGTCGATGGCGCGACGCTCTCGGGTTCGAGTGAGACGTTCCAATGGAGTACGGGCGTCAACGTCACACAGTACCGTCTATGGGTCGGTAGCAATCCGCTGTTTACATCGGCGGACGCCGATATCTTCCGATCGTCGGCGCTCGTGACGACGTCGCAGTTGGTGACGGGCATCCCGACAGATGGCAGCACCATCTACGTGCGGGTGTACAGTTACATCAACGGCGTGTTTGAGTCGAACGATTACACCTATACCGCGAGCGGCCCGGCACCGGCACCGCCGGACGATCCGAATCCGGCACCGCCCGAATTGATCGCGTCCGATACGCCGACCAATGGCGATAATGTTGAAGAACCGCAGCAAGAGCGGTTGGACGACGAACCGTTCCCGGTGACGCCGCAGGAGATCATCGTGAACCTCAGCGGCGGCGGACTGTGCGGCATGGGATCGTCCATGACGGCGATTACCGCAAGCATGGCGCTGTTGATGGGCGCGGGTTGGCGTCGGCGACGACGGCGGCGGGTGTGGTAAGAACGCCATGAATGGGGCGACGTCCGGTTCGATTTTTGCGAGCTGATAATACCTCTCACCCCGCACGCCTTCGGGCGTCGCGGGGTTTTTTCTTGGTTGCGTCCGCGAATGATTCGTTGCAAGCGAGGGCAATTCGTATCTTTTGGCGGGCAGTCAGTGCGCCTGAAGTTTGAGAAGGGGGCAGGATGATGGGGAAGCAACAGAAACTCAAAGAAGTGCCGCTCGGCGCTGTGCAGGCGTTTTCTGAAACCTCGGTCGATGCGCTTGAAGTGTACCTACCCAATAAGAATGCGACCGGTAACGCCGTTCTGTATAGCGGTAGCGAATCCGGTACGACCGGCATCGATTATCGGCGTTTGCAAGACGTGGGTGTGCAGACCATGCTGATTGCGGTGGAGGATTTGGCTTCCTGCGAAGAAGCATTGGAGCGCGAACTCGGCAATCTCATGCTCGACCCGACGGTGGAGCCGCAGAAGAAGGCGATGTGCGCGCAACAGGTCGGCGTGAACGTGGCGCGCGATATGCTGTGCGGTGGCAATCCCGCCGCGGATGTCGACCGCGCGTCCGGGCTTTTTGATTCGCTGCTTACCGGCATGTTGGCCGATCCTGCTGTTGCGACCTCGTTGCTAGCCATGAGTGCGCACCACCGTACGACGGCCAGCCATTTGTTCGCCGTCAGCGTGTTATCGATGATGTTGGCGCAAGAAGCGTTCGGCGGCAACGAAAAGCAGATGCATGATGTGGCGTTGGCCGGCATGTTGCACGACTTGGGTAAGACCAGCATCGACGCGGCAATTCTAAACAAGGTCGAGCCGCTGACGGCGGACGAGATCAACCTGATCCGACAACATCCGGTCGAGTCGATTCGGCTGCTGGGCGGCGAAGCGAATGTCGATGTCAACATCTGCCGCATGATTCTCGAACACCACGAACGCTACGATGGCATGGGCTATCCGGTGGGTGTCGCCGGCGACGACATCAGCATCGGCGGGCGTATCCTTGCGATTACCGATTCGTTTCACGCCATGATAGGTCGACGGGATTACCGCACGGCGCTGACGCCGGTCGAAGCGCTGCGCGTAATGCGAGCGCAAGTCGGCAAGCAGTTCGATCCAAGCTTGTTTGCGGCGTGGGAACGCGTGTTGGCCGGTGGCGTCGTCTCCGAGTTTAAGCCCGTGCTACTGAATGACGACACGGACGAAGTGGGGACCGGTTACCACGCCGATCATCGTAAGGCGAAAAAGAAGCCTCCGGTGTCGCGTCGCTCGGATCGCAAACCGATTCACGGCCAACTGCATATGGCATGTATCGCAACTGGCACATTGAAACGCAACGATGTGGTGCGCGAGCTCAGTCATTATCCGGTGATCGATCTTTCGCGCGCCGGGGCGTGTTTGGAATCGATCGCACCCATGTATCGCGGTGAAGTCGTTAGTATCTGCTTAAACACGGGCGGGGCATCGCAATGGCTGCGCGGCGTGGTGCGCTGGTGTCGTCGCAATGCAACGGCCGATCATCGCTACCGCATGGGCGTTCAATTTATGCATCGCTTAGCGCCGGAAGAAGCGCATAGCCGCCACCCGGTGGTGGCGATGATGAGCAATCAGGATGCCCTGATGCCGGCGGGGTGATTGTCAATTCTGTTTGACAACCTTCTTGTGTTCGCTATCAAGGATCGTGCTCGCCGGTTTTTTTTGCATACGTCGCCGCGAGGACGCGGCGGCTTCGATTGCCGATGCGTTTATTTCACAACGTTTCCCAAGATGACGGCCAAGCGAATTTTGGCGATAGCTGGATCACTTCACGAATGACTCCGCACCCAGAATGACTGGTCAGCATCCACCGGCAGTTAGCTGGTGCCACAGCGCAACTGTCGCTATCAATCGTGAATGGCCCTCTATTAAACACCTGATGCTTCGTTGCGATTTTCGTAATCACAAAATCCCCTCTGCGAAGTCGCTTAACTCTTGTTGCTCCTTTTGATCCGACAGGTATTGATCTGTATAGCGCGGATCGACGGACATGCAGCAACGCGTGGCTTTGTCGCCGATGGCTTCGTAATCCGGATCGCCGGTTAACATCGCGAACTCTTGCGACAGCGTAACCAAGCGCAACATCAGGCGCAGAATGATGCCTTCCTGCTTCACCAAGCCGCGATCCTTTACAAATCGATAGAAGTTGCAATCTTCAAAAATGTTTGCCGTGACGTATTTGGCTTGCACAAAAATCGGCTCGGGCGCTTCCAGTTCTGCTTCGAAGGCGATGCGCAACATATCCGGTAATGTTGGCGGACGCTCGAACGTTTCGCCATCCCACCAGGGGTCGTCGCGCGGGTCGTCGTACTCGTCGTCGCTGCCGTCATCATCGTCGGCAGATTCGCTTTCCTGCCCGGCCAGCTTCACACCCATTTGAATCATCAGCGGGGTCATGACGTCGGTTTCGAGCGGCCCGGCGGGTAAGTCGCCCGGGCGCAAATGCAACCGTCGCCAAACACCGGCGGGCAATTCCAGCAGCGACTCGAGCACGAGCTGCTTTTCGAGTCCATTGGCACGATTCAGTTGCTCGGCGACGTAGGCACCGTAGAGCGGGTCGATGCTGCGAAAGGCGAGCAGTTTCTTAATGTTCTCGTGCATCTCGACATGGCCGTTGTCTTCGGCCAGCGTAATGTATTGCAAGCCCGCGAGGTTTTGCAGCATGTGATCCAGTTGCTCTTGATACGACTTGAGTCGATCTTCGTCGTTGAAACGCGCCGCAACAAACTCCCGCACCTTTTGCAATGAGCCGGTGCGCGTTAACAGGTAGAGCAATACCTGATAGGGAATCATCGAGCGACTGTAGAGCTTGGCCGAGCCCGCCTCGCGCAGTTGGGTGAATTGGCCCTCGGTCCAGTATTGTTGCGTCTTGCGGCGGCTGGGCTTTTTGCGCTCCAGATTCTTTTTCATCTGCAGCATCTTGGGCTCTTTGCTGCGCAGATCGAGTTGGTCGTATTTCTCCTTCCAGCGCGCGATTTTCACGTCGTCTTCGTGGGCCACGGCATATACAAAGCCGCGATCGTCGAATTGCGGCCGACCGGCCCGCCCGAATATCTGATGCGCCGTAGCCGCCGGAATAACCTTCTTGTCGCCGCGTTTGCCTTTGATGAGCGTGCTTAGCACGACGGCCCGCGCGGGAAGGTTGATTCCCGCCGCCAGCGTTTCGGTGCAAATCACGAATGGCACCCATTTGCGTTGGAAAAGCTCCTCGACGATTTCCTTGTGTTTGGGCAATACGCCCGCATGGTGCACACCCACGCCGCGCACCAGCATCTGCCGCAGCTTGGGGCCGACGCCGTCTTGCAGGTCTTCGGATTTTTCGTCGAGATACGCCTCGATCTCGGCACGCGTATCTTTGCCGATCAGCTTGAGGCCCTTCATCTTCTCGGCGACATCCCAACATTCATCGCGGTTGAAGCAAAACACGAGCGCCGGCGAACGATTGGTCTCGTCGTTGTCCGTCACCATCGTCGCGAGCTGTTCGGTGAGCAGTTGGTCTTCGACCCAATTGAATTCCAACGGCACGCGGCGCTCTTCGGAAAGGATCACACGAATCTTGCGACCGTGCTTGGTGGCGAGCCAGGTGGCAAATTCGTTCGGATTGCCGACGGTCGCGGAAAGCAGCATCACGCGCACGTGCTTGGGCAATAGCACGAGCGATAATTCCCACACGATGCCGCGCTCGCGGTCGTTGAAGCTATGGAACTCATCCATCACGACGGCATGCACGCCTTCCATACCGGAGATGCGCCGGTCGGTCGATAGCAGATGGTTGAGAAGAATCTCCGCCACCACCACGCGCACGACGGCGTGCGGGTTCTCGCTGCGGTTGCCGGTAATCAGGCCCACATCGTCGCGCGAAAAGCCCCATTTTTCGGCGGTATCCTGCAATTCGCGATACTTTTGATCGGTGAGCGCGATCAGCGGCGTAGTGTAATAAATGGCTTGCCGCGTTTTGAGCGCTTCATAGACGGCGGCTTCGGCAAGCAGGGTTTTGCCCATGCCCGTCGGCGCGCAGACCATGATACCGCCGTCCTGTTCAAACCAGGAGAGCAGTGCCTCTTCCTGATAGGTGTAAAGGTCGAAATCGAGCGTATCGAGGAAATCACTACAAATCTGTTCGCGGTCCATGCCGGGTAGCTTACGCGAAGATGATCGGCGCCGCGCCCATAAGGAATCGGCTACGGTATGATCAATATAAACTGCTGGTTCAAACGCGTGAATCGCCGGGGTATCTTTGTTGAAGGCAATGCTCACGTGCGGTAAGCCACTCATTACGGCTCACTGCTCGAGGTTGAATACAATGATCGAACGTGAGAAGGACGAGAAGTACGCAATCAAGGTAATGATTGCGTTTTGCTTTGCCGTTGTGACGCTTATAGGTTCCACCCAGTTTAATATGGTTGATGACATGCTTCCGGCACCGGGCACCTATTATCGTGGTTTACCTTTTGCATTTCTAAAAGGCCGTCCGACTGGACCGGCTGCCACCATCGCATGGGAAGTAAGGTGGGTGGTCTTGATCGTGGATTTTCTGGTTTGGTATGGCGTATGGCACTGGATAATTGGAATCTTCTCTCAACTAAAGCGAAGAGATCCATCCTCACCTAAGTGACCGAAGATACGGATATCTCAAACGCGTGTATGGTTTTGACGGGCGGCAGACGGAACAACAGATATACATCAGAGCCGCCCCCGTCAGGAAGCGGTCCGCGTCATGCGCTTCGCGGTGCCAGATACCCAGTCCAATTCATGCGACCGATTGATCTCTGTTCGACTCACAAATTACGGATTCGCTTACAGTCAACCCGTCCATCGGCGGCTAATATCTACCTGTCCATGATCCCAGATAGTTCCAAAAATCGCCTGCTCGCCCGCACGATTATCGCATCGCAATTCGCGCCGCCGTTTATGTTCTCCGGTGTGGCGGTGGCGCTGCCTGCCATGGGCGAGAAACTCAACGCGGGCGGTACATCGTTAAGCCTCGTCGAAACGCTCTTTCTCGCTGGCTCGCTCTCGTTCCTGCTGCCTGCTGGTCGGCTGGCCGATGCGGGCGATAAACGCACGTTATATAAGATCGGCATCCTCGGCTTCGCCCTGATGTCGCTGCTGATCGGCTCGCTCTCGTCGATTACCGCAATTCTGGGTTTGCGTTTTGTGCAGGGGATCTTCTCGGCGATCTTTGCGGCGACGGGCGGGGCGTTGTTGGTCGATTACGTGCCACCCGAACGGCGCGGCCGCGCCTTTGGAGCTTCGTTGGGATCGATCTACGCCGGGCTGACGCTGGGGCCGATCGTTGCGGGATGGTTGGTCGAGTACTTTAGCTGGCGCGGGGTGTTCTTCTTTGGGGCGGCGCTGCTCTTGGCAAGTTTCGGTCTCGCCGCCGAGATGATGCCTTCCAAGCGCGACGTACCATTGCGCGTATTGCATAAGCCCAGCATGAGTTTGCTGATGAGCGCCGCATTGCTGTTGGTGATCGGTGCCGCCGAAGTTCAGCATGGTGCAAAGGGTTACGCGATGCTGGTCGGCGGTTTGGCGCTGGGCGTCGCGTTCGTAAGTGTGCAGAAGCGGTTGCAACAACCGTTGGTGAACGTGAATGCCGTGATGTCGAACCGACTGCTGCGCAACGCGCTGTTGGTACAGATGATGGTCTATTTCCAGGCGCTGTCGTCGACCTTTTTGTTGACGTTCTATTTGCAAATCTCGCGCGGCATGCGCGCCGATGAGGCGGGCCAAATGCTGGCCATCGGTTCTGTCATTATGGCGCTGTTTGCGCCGTTCTCCGGGCGCATGGCCGATTCGGTGCGACCGACGCTGCTGGCAACGTTGGGTGTGGCATCGGTTTGGATCACGGGGCTGATGGCGTTGTGGTTGAACAATTCCAGTAGCCTCTGGTGGATCGGTGCAATGTTGGTCTTTCAGGGCATCGGTTTCGCGCTGTTTAGCTCGCCCAATATGACGGTCATCATGAACAGCGTGCCGCCGACCAAGACCAGCATGGCCTCGGCCCTCGCCGCCAAGGCGCGCTCGCTTGGTGCAATGGGCGGCATGCTAATCGTCTCGATCCTAATCAGCATCAAGATCGGCGCCGACAAGGTGGAGAATCATCCGGAAGCGATGATCGATATCGTCACGACAGCGTTCGGCGTGTTGGTGGTGACGACGGGGTTGGCGCTGGTGGTGAGTTTGCGGGGAGAGCGGACCCGAAGAAACCATGATCGCTCATCGGAGATCGATCATCTGACGCCTAGCGATGTGTCGGGAACAGTAACGCAAAGTGTATAGATTACAGATTAAAAGCGCTATTGCCCTGAAAGATATGACGCGAACTCTCGATAAACCTGAACTGAAGGCGTTTTGAATCAACATAAAAAAAGTCCCCGCCGTGCGACGTGTACACCGCGGGGACTCAGATTGCCCATAAATCGAGTCGGTCGCGTTAGACCATGGCGACCGGTCGATCGATGGGTGATGTCGCGAAGGTAGGAATCGATTTTTGCGCCATGCTCTTGAGCACGGCGTCGGCCGGGGCAAACTCGCGATCTTCGCGCTCGCGGGTGCTTTCGACCGAGCTGGTGATCTTCTGCAACAAACACCAGAAGCGCACCTGAATGCGGCGCGACGTGCCGAGGTCGGCGGTGCCGTCGAAGGCCATGCGCAATCCGGCCAAGACGGCGGGGGTGGTCACGCTCACTTCGTCGAGCGACTCGGCCCATGCAAAGCTGTCGTCTTCGCTGCACGATTCGTCACCGGCCAGCAGCAAATCTTTGACCTTGGTCGCAACCTGATACTCGGTGGCGAGGAACGGATTGACAATGTCGATCACGCGGGCACCGGCCAGCTTCTGGCAGGGGCTGAAGGCCACGACGCCGGTGACGGCGCGGCATTCGTTGATGAGCGTGCCGAACATCGGCCCGGCGACTTGCGTGATTTGATTGACATCACCGCAAAGGATTTGAATCTGATCGTTGAGTTCGCGCGCCTGGTGCTCGTAGTTGAGCAGGTGCAGCGTCTGCAACATGATGTGCCAGCGCAGGGCGACTGGCGGGTAGGGGCGGCTGACGTCGAAGTTGGCGACGGCGGCGGGATCGGCCGAGAGCAATTCGATCATGCCCGAAACGTAAGCCGGGCCGAGCTTCAGCGTGCCGAAGATATCTGCAAAGATGATCTCATTCCAGTTTGCCCACATGGCGGCCGTGTGCGATGAGACGCCGCTGTTGAGTGCTTCGGTCTGCAGCTTATTGATGATCTCCCAGGATAGGTTGATATCAGCATAGACCGAGAGACCGACTTCATGCGCCACGGCGACGAAGTTCCAGGGTTGCGACTTCAGGATGCGCGGCACGCCGATCAGGCTGAGCGGTAGCGCGCGGCCGACATTTAGCGAGGCGCGGGCATGATGGCGCCACGTGATGCGATCGCTGGCCGGGTCCATGAAATAGACCAGCGGCGTTAGCGCCATGGTTTCTTTGGCGACGAGGCTGCGCTCGTGGGCCATGCGCACCGTGGGCAGATACAACTCGCGAATGATCGCATCGACGGCGGCGAGCTTTTGATGGTGCTCGATACCAGCGTGCTGCTCGATGGCGCGGAAGACGAAGCCCAGCGTTTCTTCGTTGGGCACGATCATGCGGCGCTCGACATCGTTGAGCACGTTGAAGCATTCCTGCGTGCGGCCTTGAGCCAACAGCGAGTTGGCCGTGTTGAACTGCTCGTTGATCTGTTCGAGCACATAGTCGTACCAGCGGCTCAGCGTGCGCAGTTGCACCGAGATAGGTCCGAGACGCTCTTTGGAGATCTCCTGATCGGTATCGAAGCTGGCACGTTCGGCGGGCACGAGGCGCTTTTTCATATCGCCTTCCATACTGGCCGGTAGATCGTCGGCGTAAAGGGACCAGCGGCGGAGGCAGTCTTGCAGGTCGGTGGCGCGATTTTGTAAGGTCGCGAGTTTTTGGCGTATGAAATTCATCGTTGCTTGCCTTTCTTGACATCACCCATCTTGGGCAAACATGTTTTCACGTCTTAAGTTTGGTCTAACAAAACAGGTTAACGGGGGAATTAGTTGTAGCAGCAGTTCCAGTCGCAAGCGCCGGCACCACCGAATGGTGCGACGCTGCTGTTGATCCACGGCGCGATGCCGCCGACGAACGGATTGATGGTGCTGTTGATGCCGCTGAACGGAACGGTGTTGTTAAGGCCACCAAAGAAGGGCGAACCACCGAAGCCGAAGTTGCCACCAAAGCCGAAGGCGTTGTTCAAACCGGAGAACGGCACGTTACCAAAAGGGGAAACGTTGCAGTTTGCAAACTGACAGGCCAGTGCCTGCTGAGCCAGAATCTGCTGCGGCAGCATGCTGCTGATGAAGGGGTTGGTGCCGAAGCTGTTGAGCAAGCTGCTGCCAAGCCAAGGCGTGGTGATGGGGCTGGTGATGCCGCTGTTGATGAGCGAGCTGATCATCGGGTTAACAGTCGATAGCGGCGAGGTGATGCCGGTGTTCAAAGCGCCGAAGGAAGGAACCGTCAGCGGATTGACGACCGACGAAGCGCCGAACGAAGCAATGTTGTTCCACGGCGTGATCGTGTTGTTGATGAACGGCGTGTTAAGGCCGAACTGCGAAGCGGTGTTCCAACCGGCGCTATTCAGGCCGAAAGGTACGCTGCTGTTGAGGCCGAAGCTGCTGATGCCGGCGAGGTTGTTAACGATCGACTGCGGGTAGAAGCTGTTGACCGCAGGCGTGCCAACGAAGGGGCTGACCGGTGCGATGTTGTTGAGGCCGGTGATGTTCTGCACGGGGCTGTTGAACGGAACACCGGTGGTGCCGGCGATCGACATGGGGTGTGCGATCGGTGCGAATGGCATGGTGCCGACAGCGAACGGCGTGGTGCCGGCGAACGGCGTCGGCACGGCGTTGAAGGGCATCGTGTTGAGGCCGAAGGGCGTCTGCATCGGAACGTTGTTCACGAAGGGCGTCGTACAGAACGCGCTGTTGCACAGCGGCGTGCCGACCGTGTTGAATGAAGGCACGTTGTTGATGGCGGGGTTGAAAGTGTTCACGCCGAACGGCATGGTGCCAAACGGGTTGGTGTTGTATGGGCTGGTGGCGTAGCCGGGTTGCGACATCGACGCGCCGTTGAGGCTGTTGATGCGGCTGGATGCGCCGTTCATCGGAACCGTGGTCGGGTTCAGAACGCCGGTAGCTGAAGTGGGGGCATACGAGTACATGTGCACTGCTCCTAAGTTGAGAAACGTGGGTTCTTGATAACCGGGTTGCAACGCGCAAAGCGACCGAACGGTCACGGTCCCGGTAAGTAGTGGGTCAATATTGGAGAGAGATGTTTCGTCGATCGGTCACGCCTCCGACCGATAATCGGTCACTCACGATGATCGGCAGACCCTCGTCGTTTCATAAGGCGATTCGTGCGTTTTGGAGGCGAATTTTTCGGGTTATACCGGTCGTGCGGGATGTGCCGAGAGCCTTCGCGCGGCAGGGGTAAAAAACGTGTTCGAATGCTGCGGCAATGCTGCCGAAGCGGTTTTAGTGAAGGGCTCAAGTCGCGTTTTCAGGATTGAAAACGCGGATGATGGTAAATGGTGCTGAGTTTTTGATGCGACGATTGTTAAGAAAAATTAACCGACGGATCGGCATTGCTAGGCGCATAAGGGTCCGCAGTTTGTGCCGAATCATCCTGTGACGCGACGGCTGGATAGGGGGCTGCCGAATCGGCTTCGCAACACTCGGAAGGCGCATCGGACGACATGGCGTCGGCGCTGTCTTCAGTGTCGGCGGCGGCGGCCTCGGCTTCGGCCTGGTTGAGGGCTTCGGCGCGCAACTGCACTGCCATGCGACCGTCGTTGATGAGACGTCGTTCGGTTGGCGTCTTAGGCGTAAAGGCGTGCAGCGACAATTCGATACGCGCCAAATCGGAACGAGCCATGGACTGTACGAGTTCGGGCAGATGGAAGAACTCTGCAACTTTGTCGAGTTCTTTCAGCGTATGGTCCGGCACCATTTCGTCGCAGAGTGCGATGGCGGCTTCGATGTTGCCGTCGGCGACGGCTGCCTCGATATACGCAATCCAGGCAGACGGCTGATAGCCTTCGGGTTCCGTTGCATCGGCCAAGACACACCAAGTTTCGGGGCGGTCCGCGATCAGGTTGCGCGCGGCGTTGGTATCGCCGAAAATAAATGCGTGCTGAATCGTGCGCGCCGGCGCGAAGCAGATACCATCGGAAACCGAGCGCGACTTGCGCGCGAACGCCGGCGTAAGGCGCCACGCGAGCCAAGCCATCTCAATGCTATAGTCGTTGCGATCGACGACGATCGTATCCGTCCCGAGGAACATGCGCACGATGCTCATCAGTGCGCGCGGGTCGTGCTCCGCAACTTGTTCGTAATTGAGTGTTACCTCCGGGATAAGATCGATCTTAGAAAACTGCGGTCGCGCTTTAAGCAGAGGTTTGTCGTCATCGGCAAGTCGAATCGCCGCGGCAACGGCCCACGGGTCGAAGTTGAACGCGCTGTAGTCCGTCTCGTCGATCACGACGAAATGCGTATGCGCCCGCAGCCCGCCGCGCGCCGTGTGTTCGCGCCCGGCATGTCGCGCGAAGCCGATGGCGTAGCGACCGCTCGCGAGTTGAAACGCCAGCATACCCGTCGCGTGTTCGTCCTTTTCGCAAAGCCCACCATGGGAAGGGGCGCGCTGCGGCAACTCGGCCGCCTCTTCCGGCTTGATCCCCGACGTCTTGGCGATGATGCGATAGCCTTCGCCCATCGGTGAACGCACCGATGTAAAGACGCATTGATCGACCGTAACCGGCGTGACGGTGGTGTTGGCTTCAAACATTACGCGACCATCTCCGGCTTGAGGTTGCGCAGAATCCAATCGAACGGTTCGAGGATACCGGTGAGCGCCGTATGCAGTGGCACCGGGGTTACGTAATCTTCGGCCTCGTTGTATGCGTAGCCGAGTGAGCCGACGACACTCGCCGCAAAGTAGCTGATCCGCTCGAAGCGGTTTTCGCAGAGGTTCCACAAACGGTTGAGGTTGGCTTCGACAAATGCTTCGGGATCGTCGAAACATTCCGGGCAATGATCGGCCTTGCACAGCACGATGGCGATCGGCACTTCGACGGCGCTATCGCGCCGGGTGCGTGAGATGCTGTCGATGTAACTCAACATTTTCATCGCGAAGAAGTCGGGCTGCGTCGAACCTTGGGCGGCCATGGCCGCGTCGACCAACATGAGTAAGCCCTGCGACTTGTTAATCAAGTTATGAATGACGCGGAACGTTTCCGGGTTGGCCACTTCGGCGGCCAGCGATTCGCCCGCCATATCCGGCATGACCAAATCGACCCATTGTTCGCTTTGCCGGCTCAGCACCTGGTAGTAGGCCCAGTACCATTGGTTGGCTTCCATCGGCGTCTTGGGCGGAAACATACGATGGGCCAAATGGCTGATGACGGTTTGCTGTAGATCGACCGAGTAGGCGCCCTTAGGGATCGCTTGAAAGTCACCCGCGCGCTGGGCCAGCATGTCGAGCAAGACGCCAAGGAAGACGGTCTTACCGACGTTACTTTCGCCGACGACGCTGATCAGCTTCGGGTCGCGGTCTTGCGCGATGGCATCGCGTACGATCGACATGGGCGCGAAGCATTCGATGCATTGCATAGCATTGCTGACGTTGCGCGTGCCGCAGATCATGCAGACATCGGGCGTCAGAGATGTATTTAGATTGGTTTCGATGGACATCGCGTTTGCCTCCGGCCGCGCTGTGGCACCGGTTTGTAACCGGTGATGACTTACCCTGTGGCACCGGTTTGTAACCGGTGTTTTCTTTCAATCATTCCGACGCCGGCTTGCTTCGGCGGCATCGTTGTGTTTATTGCTGCGTTTCTTTCCGTTGCTGACGGTTACCGCTTCCTCACGGGCGCGGCTCTGATCGGAGCGCTGTGGCACCGATTTCTAACCGGTGAATCCCTATCGCGCTGTGGCACCGGTTTCTAGCCGGTGAATCCCTGTCGCGCTGTGGCACCGGTTTCTAGCCGGTGAATCCCTGTCGCGCTGTGGCACCGGTTTGCAACCGGTGGTTTCGTTTCACTTTTCGCCGCCCCGATTTCCTACCGGGGATTTTTCGGCTTAATCCAACGTCAATGCGCAACGGAAACCCGTATTGTGCGTCCGGGCCATGCTGACCAAACCGGTTCTGAAGACTCCGGTCGCCTGCACGGCAAAGTACGTATCGTAAGCGCCTCCGCGGATCGAATTCATGCGCATATCAGCCACCACGCGATTGCCTTCTTCGTCGGCGACGACAAATTCGTTGCTGGTCCATTCCCAGACATTGCCGACCAGGTTCATCACGCCGTTGGGCGCGCTGCCATCGGGATAGTTCTCGACGGGGCAAGTCGTACCGATGCCGGATGCCCAAATATTGCAACGCAACGTATCGAGCGCATCGCCCCACGGGTAGCGCCGCATCGTGTTAGCGGCGCTGCGAATGCGCCACGTCGCCGCCATCTGCCATTCCGCTTCGTTGGGCAAGCGATAGCCGGCCCAGGTGGCGTATGCCGTGGCTTCGTAGAAGTTGATGCCAACGACCGGATGATTCGAGACCGTCTTGCAATGCCGACTGTTGCGCCAAAAGCGCGGGCCGGGTTGATCGGTTTGGTCCTTGAAGTCGATCAGGTGGGGCCAAATGTCTTTAGGCCATAGTTCGAGATCGTCGTAGCCACCGGCGTCGACGAACTTTTGATACTGCGCGTTGGTAACGGGCGTGCGCGACAGCAGAAATTCCGGCGTTTCGATGGTTTCTTCGGGACAACCCGGGAAGTCCACGACGCTTTTCGGCAACGATGCAAAACCTTCCGGCACCAGCGCGAAGATATCGTCGATATGATCCGCCGCTTCGCGACAGGCGCGGTCGATATCGTGTTCGCGCTGCAGCGCTTCGCGATTGTGCAATAGGTAGCCGAACCGACCGAGCGTGAGGCACTGTTCGACCAAGTCCGCGGGGATGCGTGTCGGGTCCGCGGGCTGATAGCGGGCTTCTTCGCCCGGCTTGGCGACGGCCATCGGCTTGACCACGCCACGGCCGTCTTCGCGTTTCTTAACAAATAGATTAATAGGCATGGCGTTTGTCCCGGTTGCTGTCGAAGTACGCGCACATCCGGTGCGGCGTCGACGATCTTCCTAACTGCTCTATCATCGGTCTGCGCTAGCCGCCAATGGCTTTACGTCGCGCATCCCGACATAGCTTTTGGAATCGCTCCACCGATTCCCGGGCCTTCTTGTCTTCCGGACTATCCACTTGCGGAACGTCTTTCGTCGCCGAGCCGTTATCGGCCTCGGTCTTGTACGTCGGGATCAGCGTTTGCTTCGATCCTTCCAAGCGCTCGAATTCACCGCGCATGGTGCGTTGCAATTCGTTGAGGTGCGTCTGGGCGGCCTGCAATTCGGTCATGCGGCGATCCCATTCCGCACGCAGCGCGCCGATCTCATTTTCGCGTTGCTCCAGTTCGGCTGTGCGCGATTCCAACTCCTGCGTTGCCATCTGCAACTTGGCGAGATTGGCTTCGCGTTCGGCCTTTTCTTTGGTGATGGCGGCGCGCTCGTTGTCCAGTTCCTGCCGCGTGGCTGCCAGAATCTTCTTGTCGCGTTCGAGTGCTTCGCGTGCTTTGTCGAGATCCTGCCGCGTTTCTTTGCGGGAGGCGGCATCGGCGTCGAGCTTCTTGCGTTCTTCTTCGATGGCTTTGGCGCGCGATTCGATCTCGCGCACCTTGCCGTCCATCTCGGACGCTTGCTTACCGAGTTTATCTTCTCGGGTTTTAAGGTCGCCGGCGCGGGTGTCCACTTCGGCGCGCAGTTTGTCGAGTTCGGCCTTTTGGCTGTTGATCTGCTCGAACTTCGCGGCCAGCTCCGCTTGACGTTCGTCGAGCGACTTGGCTTCTACGCTGCGCTGTTCGGCGAGTTGTTTTATTTCGGCTTCGAGCGACTGAACTTTGGCCTCTCGCTCGCTGACGCTCTTTTCTCGTTGCTCGTAGTCTTCGCACAACTGCGATTCGCGCTGTTCGAATTCGCTGCGTTCGGCCATTAGGCGTTGATGGTGCGCTTCGAGAGCGCCGCGACAGTCCTCTAACGCTTTTGCCCGCGCATCGAGTAGTTCCCGTAAAGATTGCATCGCGCTGACCACGTCTTCGCCCAACGATTGCAGGGCGGTCACGTCGACCGACGGCGATTCCGTTTGTTCTTTGGTTGCCGAACTCATCTCACTAGCCCCTCCACCAGGATTTTTTCTTTCGGCCCGCTTTGATCTGCTGTTCGTTAGACGGCTGATAAGCATCAATCAACTCTCGAATAGATTTGCGCCCATTGAACAAGCGGTACTGCACGCGAATGGCCTGCGCGGCCTCCGGGTCCATGTCCGCAAGTAACTCATCCGCGTCCTGCATCTCCGCTTTGTAGCCGGAGATAATGTCTGCCATGCTGCGCCGGTTCTCGTCGGTCGCGTGCATGATTTTCAATCGCTCGGCAACATCCGGCGGAAACTCCGCCAGCATGGTTTCGATGACATCGCCGGTTTCTTCAACCGTCGCGCCCGCCGTTGCATCGTCTTCGTCCGCATTTCGCGCTGGGAAACTCGACGCGTCGAAGAGGGGTACGTCCTCCTCTTCAACTGCGGTTTCCGCGACCATCGCTTCTTCGACGTCGGCTGACGCCGGCGATTCGTCGAACGTATCTACGTTCTCCGCGTCGAATGCTTGAACCGCGTCCGCTTCTTCATCCGCGACGAGTTCCTCAATATCCGCGTCGGCATCTGCTTCTACTTCTGCCGTTTCCACATCTTGCTGCGCCTCGTCGACGTCAGCTTCGGCTGCGCTGGAGTTTTCGTGCGTTGCGGCTTGTTCCGCGGCACCTGCCAACCGCGCTTCGGCGGCGGCTGTCTCCTCGAGCAGCTCGGTAATGCCATCCACATCGCTGGCGATGCGATCGTGTGCCTGCGCTACGGCCGTCGTCCAAGCATCAATCTTGGCGTCCAGGTCCGTCAGCGCACGCGAGATCGCACCGTCTTCAGACGGTGGCTGCAGTTGATCTAGTTCGGCCAATGCCGCGTTCATGGCTGCTCCCGTGCATGACGATTGACGGTTCGACGTTGAATACCGTCGGACTGTCAAGTTAGAAGGTATGATTCAGATGTAGCGGCTGCGAAAAAAAGAAGTAGTGATAGGACTGGTATCGGACGGCGGAACGGGAATAAGCTGTTTTGAGCGGGATTTGGCATCGGCTATGCCCACTCGCGGCTGGATTTCCAGTCCGGGTCCGAAAGAAAATCTGATTTCAGGTAAGATGGCAGGGTGTGATTAGCGGGGTTTCTTAATGTAAGTCTCTTTTTAACATATGTTTATATTTCAGGAGGTGTGCGGGCGTTATTTTTAGAAATTCATGTGGTGCGGCGTAACCCAATCCGTTTAAAATAGCCTGTAATAGCTAAGAGGAGTTCTATTATCGCTGTCCATTCGGACGTGATGGGTGTGACTTCTAAAGCGTAATCTGTCCATATTTGAGATAGTTCGCGACTGATCTTGTGATCGATATTCTCGGATTTTGCTATTCGGCATTCATCGATCCAGTGCCAAGCAATGGGAGGACCTAAGTCTATGTCTAAGCGGACTCGCAGCGCATTCACCCTCATCGAGCTGTTGGTGGTGATCGCCATTATCGCAATTTTGATATCGATCTTGCTACCGGCACTCGGTGCCGCACGCGAAGAGGGTGGTCGGGCCAAGTGTCTCGCCAACCTCAAAGGCATCGCCAGCTTGGGTCAGATGTTGGCCAACGAAGATAAGGAAAACCGCCTTCACACGACGCACGAATTCCAGACCAACCCGAACGAAACCGTTGGTGATCGCTGGATGGGTGCGGGCGACCACGATTGGGGTGGTGCCAATGGTGAAGATCCGGACTTTGCCGAATCGCAGCTTGGTTCGCTGAACAAGGGTGCGGTCGGTCGTCCATATAACCGAATGCAGTTCGGTATCTACTACACGTCAAAGGAAGACTTTGATCTGTTCCGCTGCGGTGGTGAGGAAGGCATGTTCGCGCAAGCCGCCAGTACGCCGCCGCCGTCTCCCGTTTATTCCGAGTCGATGTTTAAGGCGACCGGCAATAGCTACATGGGCGATTACTACTGGTTCAAGGTTCATGCAGCTCAGTGGGAGCCTTACGTTTACATGCGATTCGGTGCTTTCCGCCGTCCTGCTCACCTGTTTGGTGACACCGGTAAGGTCATGCTCTTCTGGGAATCGCGCTGGATGCAGGCGATGACCAATACCGAAGAAATTCAGGCAGCAGGCCTCAATTCGATTAATGCCGGCACCAGCCCGATGAATATTCCCGGTTCGCACGGTCGAATCGGCAAGTTCAACATGGCTTTTGCTGATGGTCACGCTTCGACCGTCGCTTGCCGCAAGTCGGGCGATATGTACGCACCGACCTACGCTCCGAACGCACTGGCTGCCGAATGGTGGCGGCTCAAGTGGCGCTCGCGCGACTGGCAGTACGATAACTTCCCGGCTGAAATGGTCCGACGCGAATGGGTGTCGCCGTGGACCGGTCCGGGACGCCGAATTCAGGATTTCTAAACCAATTCTGAACGCGTACTGCTCTGAACGCGTACTGCGTTTGAAACTGAATAGCCAATTTTGGGGTAGGGGTGACCATCTTGATGGATGGTCACCCCCTTTTTTTTGCGGCGTGCAGTTGCCGACCCGCTAAATAAGCCCCAGAATATCCGGTACTTTGCAACACAAGTCATTAAGGTAATGGCACTTAGCATATTTGGTGGCGCGAACGGTTTTGCGATCAACTCGCAGCCGAATGAGCGAGCGGTGCTGAAACTTACCACGGGGAGCAGTTCGTAGCCTTGGAACACAACGCGAAAAAGAAAGTCATCCTTGCCGGCGCGCTCATCGTCGTCGCAGTCGGCATCGGCACCTATCAGGTCATGCAATCGCGCGTCTCGCAGGCGGAAATCCGCGATTCGGTGCGCGGTCAGACATATATCGTTTGTTGCGAAGCATGCGATAAGCAGTTCGATATGGACGCCGTCGCATATATGGATGCCATCTATGCGGCGGGCACGGGAAACTATATCACGTGTCAGCTTTGCAGTGCGAACAACGCTTGGAAGTGCGGCGATCGTGCGGTCGACCCAACGCCCGAAGGTCTCGATCAGTTTGACCTGACGTCGCTAGCCGGTATTGAGGACGCCAAGCGCAGTCTCAACGCCGACTATGCCGATCTGCAAGACGAGCTTCGTCGAGTAGCCCCCAGCGACCAAGCCCGCATTGACGAGCTAAAACAAAAGATCAAAGAACTCGACCGGCGACGCGCCTATCTCGACGATCGTTGGGATGAAGAAGCGATGAAGCAAGCCGGCGGACGTTAGGTCGGCAGGGATCGTGTCGCGGTCGTTGTAAATTCTGACTCAATGCAACCCTCCCCTAACCCCTCCCTGCAACGGAGGGGGAGTTGTTGGATACCTTTCAAACCGGACGGGAACTCGTTGGATTCGCTCCAGCTTGATGGTGATTCTTTTCAAAGCTGTTTGCAGCATCACGCCGTTGCATTACTTTCGCCGCATGGATATCGCCGCATACACCGAACGCGTCGAGAAGCTGAATCGTCAATTAAGGCGTTTGTCTTTTTCTGAGCCGGTCACGCACGTCTACAATCCACTCGATTATGCGAAGGCGTTGCATCTTGCCTATTGCAAATTGGCAGGGCAGTCTCGGCCCGATGTATTATTGCTGGGGATGAACCCCGGACCGTGGGGCATGGCGCAGACGGGCGTTCCGTTTGGTGAAGTGAACTTCGTCCGCGACTGGCTCGGGTTGCGCGAGACGGTTGGCAAACCTCGCAACGAACACCCGAAGCGACCAGTAGAGGGGGTTGAATGCGCCCGCAGCGAGGTCAGCGGCGCGCGGCTTTGGGGTTGGGCATTCGAACGCTTCCAAACACCACAGCGATTTTTCGATCGCTTCTTTATCGCCAATTACTGCCCGCTGAGCTTTATGGAAGCGGGCGGTCGCAACGTTACTCCAGATAAGTTACCGGGCGATGAACGAAAATCCTTGTTCCGTGTCTGCGATGAGATGCTTCGATGGATAGTCGAAGACATTCAGCCGGCGTGGTTGATCGGTGTCGGGGGTTTTGCGGAAAAGCGCCTTATCGAGATGTTTGGCGGCGACGAGCGATATAAGATCGGTCGCATTTTGCATCCCAGCCCGGCTAGTCCGGCGGCCAATCGAGATTGGGCCGGCTCCGTTGACCGTCAGTTCGCCGACTTGGGCATTGCAATACCAGACCCCAAGAAACCGATCACCAAGAAACGGCGAGCATCGTAAGGTCGTCGCGTTGGGCGCGGCCCGCGCTAAATGCGGTGATGTCTTCGATGATATGTTGCAAGACTGCCGTCGGCAGTCGATTGGGTGCGTCGGCGTAACACGCCTGCAAGCGATCGAGACCGTACTCTTCGTCGTCATCGTCGATCGCTTCGGTCACGCCGTCACTGCTTAGCAGCAACCCCGTTTCCTTTTTGAGTTCCTTAACGATGATCTCGTCATCCCATTCCGGCATGATGCCGACGGCGATCGCGACGCGCTCGGGGAACGCCAAAATGCTTTGATCGTTGCGCCGCCAAAGCGGTGCATGATGACCCGCGTTGGCGATCTCGACAGAGCTTCCATCCGGTGCAAAGCGACATACGACCATGGTGGCGAAGCAACCACCGGGCAGGCTGTGGGAGAGCGTTGCGTTGAGCGATCGCATGACGGTCTGTAAGTCGTCGTGATCGGTCAACGCCTGGCGGAGCGATGTTTGAAGTACGGCCGTCCCAAAGGCGGCGGGCACTCCTTTGCCGGAGATATCGGCGAGGCTAACCACGAGACGGCCTCGTCGATCGATGATGACGTCGTAAATGTCGCCGCTCATTTGTTCAGCGGGAATATTGATCGCCGCCACGCTACCCCAATCGGGTTGGGGAATCGGGTCGGGCAGCAACAGCTTTTGCATATCGCGACCGGCGTCGATGCGACCCTTAAGGTGCGACAGTTCGCGCGATCGTTCGCTCAACTCGTCCATGCTGACGGCCGAGACCGCGAGGTCGATGGCGGCGATCGCAAAGTTCAAATCTTCCGGGTTAAAGGGAACCCGCGCCTTCATGCGGTCGGCATACAGCACCGCACGGGTCGTGCCTTCAACGATCACCGGCACGCAAATCACCGAACCGCTGCGGTGGTCCACCAGGCTTTGTGCTTCGGCATACCGAACGTCGGTGCCGACGTTTTCGACGAGCATGCCCTGGCCCGCTTCGATCACGTCGTACAACACCGAGCGACTTACACCGAGCGGCGCATCTGCGGCAATGCGAGCGCGCGGGGCAAGCCGAAACAATCCATCGGTGTCGTCAACGCCGACAATCACGCAACGGTCGGCGGTTAAGCAGCGCTGCAGGGCGGCGTGCATGATTTGCCAAAAGGCGCCGTTGTCTTTGCGTGAGAGAATCAGTCGGGCCAGCGCGTATAAGTCGTCGAGCCGTTGCCGGATGACGGTTACGGGGTCGGACGCGTCGCGCGCGTAGGTGGTGACGGCGTTTTCATCCGCGAGGTGCAGCGAGCCGTCGCCGCTGGTATGGGTGCGGGCGGCGCGATCGCGCTCGGGGCCGAGATACGTGATCGTAAAGGGCCGCACATCGATGACGTCGCCTTCCAGCAATTCCGCCTCGGCGGCTTTGCGACCGTTGACGCGAAAGGTGACGTTGGCACCCACGGCCCGAATGCGCCAACCGGTGGGAACGGGTTCGATCACGGCGTGACGGGCCGCGATGTTGGAATGCTCGAGCCGAATGTCGGCGTTCGGCGCGTTGCCGATCAACACGCCCTCGGAGTTTGGATCGAGCGCAACGCGTTCGATCAGACGCAGCTCGCGCCGGATGACGAGGCGATGGGTTGACGTCGCGGGCGCGGACAAGGGAAGACTCCGGAATTGGCGCAAGCGCCTGTCGCGAGGACGAAAACGTCCTATCATAACGCGAAACGACCCAATCGGGTGAGTGGCATGACCGGTTGTGGCGGCCTTTAACGCCGGATGGCGTGCTGAATAGCGGGCGTCGCTGGCAACTCGCATGCGGTGGCGACCTGACCGATATCGATAGGAAAAGAGCAGGTTCCCAGGCCCGACGGCTTGATAACGAAAACAGGATGGCTAGGTATGAATCTTCGTTTGTCGCTTACGGGCATACTTTTCTTGAGTTTTGCAGCAAACGCCATTGCACAAAATCGTGCAGGCACCGAGTCCGGCAGTCCGCGGCTGAAGCTGCACCAGTCGTCTATCAACGTTGGCTCGTTCTGGCTGGATAGCCCCGCGACCGGCAGCTTTATCATACGGAATGAGGGCGATGCGCCGTTGGAGATCGTCGATATCAGTGCGGCGCGCGGTTTGAACGCCGTGTTGCAACCGCCGGGGGCGATTGTGCCGCAGGAGTCGGCAAAGCTGTCGGTGACCTTTGATGGTGCCGAACTCGGCGCGGGCTCCTTTGAAAAGACGATTTTTATCGCGAGCAACGATCCGATGTCGAAGCGTATGCGGCTCAAGGTCGCGGGTGAATGCAAGCACTACGTGTCGGTCACACCGAAATCCGCGGGGTTTGGCAAGCTGATCGGGGCGGGTCGCACGGAGCGGATGCTGCGTATTGTCAGCAATGACGATCAGCCGTTGGAAGTTCAGGTCGATGCCCCTGAGAGCCTAAAGCGGTTCAAAGTCGAGTTGATTGAAATCGTGCCCAAGTCTCAGTTTGCGTTGTATATCAATACCGTGCCGCCGTTTCCGATCGGCATGCACAGCGAGACGATTCGCTTGCGCACGAATCACCCGAAGCAGGCGACGATCGAAGTGGACGCGTTTGCCATTCAGCCCGAGTCGATCGAAGTGCTACCGAAAGTCATTTCGCTGCGACCGACGAGCTTCAATGGATTGGTAGCGGGCAAGCCGTCGGTGCAAGTGATTTCGGTTACCAACCGGGGCGATGCGCCGGTGAAGGTGAAAGGGGTTAAATGCACCGACAAGTCGATCAAGGCGAGTGTTTCGGAAGTGTACGAAGGGCGACAGTATCGCGTGCGCGTGGACGTACCGGCCGATTATGAGCCGCCTGCAACGGGTGCGGATGTGCTGATCGAAACGGATAGCAAAGAGCAACCCGTGTTAACGGTGGGTATCGGTCGAATCACGCCGCGCCGCAGCAACTCACCAACAAAGGTAACCACGGCGGCTGACAACACGAAAACCAATTCGCGTTCGACTAAACCGCGCACGCGCAAACGCCGACCGGTGTTGGATACGGTCGGTAAGCCGGTGCCGGAGTTTAACTTGACCACGACGGTGGGAACGCCGCTGTCCAACGCGGAATTGAGTTATCACCCGGCGACGGTATTGAACTTCGTCGCGCCGAATTGCGGTTTTTGCAAGAAACAAATCCCCAAGGTCGAGAAGGTGCGCGAGGCATACGAAGCGCAGGGCGTGCGCTTCGTGAATGTGGCCCAGAAAATGCGCATCGATTTCGAGCCGGAGGAGATTTCGTCGATTCTCGGTGATCTGGGTCCGGGAATGGAAATCGCGCTCGACAGCGGCAACCAAGTCGGTCGGCGGTTCAAGGCGACGGCGTATCCTTGTTTGATCATCGTGCGGCCCGACGGCGTCATCGATGAGGTCGTCAGCGGCAATAAGCGCGACATCGCCGAGCGCGTCGGCCAACGGCTGGACAGTTTACTGCAAGGGAATCAGCCACAGGCGAAGGCGGGTTAGGCGCCGCCGTCCGCAGTCGACTGCGGACGCAATCGGGCCCAAAACGTTTCAAATATTAGCTCCGATATAGATAAGACATGATTTGCAACATGTGATTCCGAACGGTCTGAGCGCTCAATCGAGCGATAATGTTCGTTACGAAAGGGCAATGCGCAGCCGCTTGCAGATCTCGGACTTTGGCGGTGGTCCAAATCGCCAAAAAAGGGGCGGTCCGCAGTGTCAGATCGTTCTGCGGTGGTCCGGTTTTGTTGCCCGCAAAATTTTCATAAATGTTTGTCCCAAAACCAGTTGATTGCAGCCGGTGGCCGGATTAAAGTGGTTACAGGAAAGTCGGGGGACGACTGTTCTGGTTGCTGTTGCGTTCGGGGGAATGCGGGATAGAAGCGAAGTCTCAATTCGGTTCAATTCATGTTTCCAAACCGTTGCAAAGTCTCGGGTGCGAGCAGTAATTAGTAATTTTGTCGCTTTTCGGTTGATCCTATCCGCCGCTCGTCGGCGCATGAAGTAATAGCAAAACCTAAATTCGAGTGTATCTGCGGCATCTTGTCGGCGGGGGAGGAGAATTCCCAACGACGTGTACCGCATCGTAAGGAATCCGGTTGCGAGGAACCTTTGGCTTTTTTGAGGGACTAGTGTGATGCGTCGTTTCTTAGCTGTTTGTTTATCGTTGTGTATGGCGTCCGCCATCGGATTGCGTAGCGCGCAAGCCGAAACGCGGACGTTCTCTTGTGATGATTGTCCGTTGCCGATCCCGGCAACCCAAATCCCGCCGCAAACGGCAGGGGATATGGAGCCGTCGATCATCGAACTCTTCGAGACGGGGTGTTTCATCTCGGACGTCAACGTGCGCGTGATCATCGATCACACGGCGCGTGGCGATCTCGATATTTTTCTGGTTCACGATGCGCTCCCGCTCGGTCCTGGACCGGAAGACGTGCGCGTTCAGCTATACAACGAAACGGGCAGCTTCTGCAACGACATCGAAGTGACCTTCGACGACGCTGCCGATTTAAGCGTCAACGCCAACTGTGGTTCCGGCGGCGGTTGCGGCTCCTGCGACAATCGGGTTCGCCCCGAGGGCGATGGACCCGGTGGTGACGCCGATTCGCTTGATGTTCTCAACGGTCGCGATCCGCAAGGCCGCTGGATCCTTCAGATTGAGGACGAAGAAACCGACGATGTCGGTGCGTTGCTCTTCTGGGAATTGGAAATCTCTTACACGTCTCTCGACGGCGACACCATCGCCGATTGTTTCGATAACTGCCCCGGTCAGGACAACGAAAATCAGCTCGACACCGATAGCGACGGCATCGGCGATGCCTGCGATATGGATGCTGATGGTGACGGTGTCGACAACGGCGACGACCCTGAGCCGCTGAACGCCCTCGTATGTGGCGACCAAGACGGCAACGGTTGCGACGACTGTGCCGCCAACAACAACAACGACTTCGATGGCGATGGCACTTGCAACGCCGCCGACAATGACGACGACAATGACACGGTTCTCGACCGCGACGACTCGCATCCGCGGAATCCGAATCTCTGCCAAGACCTCGACGCCGACGGTTGTGATGACTGCTCCGGTGGTGCCGGTCCCGATCCGGCCAATGATGGCACCGACACCGACGGTGACGGCGCTTGTGACCTGGGTGACGACGACGACGACAACGACGGCGTTCTCGATACCAGCGACCCGGCTCCGCTCGATAACACCGAGTGTGGCGTCGATGCCGATGGCGACGGTTGCGATGACTGTGCCGCCGGTGCCGGCTTCCCCGATGCCGCGAACGACGGTAACGACGTCGATGGCGACGGCATTTGTAATCCGGGCGATCCCGATAACGACAATGACGGCGTAAACGATGGTCCCGACAGCAATCCGGGTGACCCGTTCCGCTGCCGCGATGCTGACGGTGACACGTGCGATGACTGTTCGAGCGGCACCGACGATCCGGCCAATGACGGTCCGGACCTCGATGGCGACGGATTGTGCGACGCGGGCGACAACGACCGCGACGGTGACGGCGTTGATAACGCCATGGACCCTGCTCCAGATAATCCAAATCTTTGTGGCGATGCCAACGCCGACGTCTGTGACGATTGCGATCCGGCTCAAACGGATTCCGATGGCGACGGTACTTGTGATGCCACCGACGACGATCGCGATGGCGACGGTGTCAACAATGCGTTTGATCCTGAGCCGGATAATCCCGGCGTTTGTGGCGACGCCAATGCCAGCGGTTGTGATGACTGCTCGGCTGCCGAAGCTGATGACAACGATGGCGACGGCATCTGCGATCAGGCCGATGCCGACGACGACAACGACGGCGTTCAGGACGGCCTCGACAACGACCCCATCGATCCGAATCGCTGTGGCGACTTTGATGGCGACGGTTGCGATGACTGTACCAACACGGGTGCGGACAACTCGGGTGGCGATCCGCTGAACGACGGCACTGACACCAACGGCGACGGCATCTGCGACGATGGCGATCCCGATGATGACAGCGACGGCGTCTTGGATGTTGACGACGTAAACGGCCCGCAAGACCCGAACGCTTGTTTCGACATGGACGGCGACGGATGTGATGACTGTTCTGCCGGTAACGGCCCGGATGCTGCCAACGACGGTGCAGACCTCGATGGCGACGGCATCTGCGACCTGACCGACGACGATCGCGATGGCGACAACGTCTCGAACGGCTCCGAAATGGGCCAAGGCACCGATCCCGACAACGGCATGGAATGTGGTGACGGCGACGGCGACGGTTGTGATGACTGTTCGGTCACCGGCTTCCTCGCTGGGCCGGGCGCCAACCAGTTCAACGACGGCCCCGATGCCGACGGTGACGGTGTCTGCGATCTCACCGATATGGATGACGATGGCGACGGCAACCCCGACGCGACCGATCCTGACCCGCTCGATCCGAACGTATGTGGCGACAGCGATGGCGACATGTGTGACGACTGTGCCGTCACCGGTGGCCCGGCTGATCCTGCCAACGACGGACCGGATGAAGACATGAACGGCGCGTGCGACGACGGCGACGATGACGATGACGACGACGGTGTGGTCGATGTTCTCGACAGCCATCCGCTCGATCCGACGCGTTGCCGCGATGCCGATGGCGACGGTTGTGATGACTGTTCGTCGGGCACGGACGACACCGCGAATGACGGTGCCGACCTAGACGGCGACGGCCTGTGTGACAACGGTGACAACGATGTCGATGGCGACGGTGTGGACGGTAGCGCCGACAGCGACGATACCGACGCAACGGTTTGTCGCGATGCCGATGGCGATGGTTGTGATGACTGTTCCAGCGGAACCGATGATCGCGCCAACGACGGCAATGACGCCGATGGCGACGGCATCTGTAACGCCGGTGATCCGGACAACGACAACGACGGCGTGAACGACGTCGATGATTCCAACAACAACGATCCGTTCCGCTGTCGCGATGCCGATGGCGATGGGTGCGATGACTGTTCGAGCGGCACCGACAATCCGGCCAACGACGGTCCGGACAACGACGGCGACGGCACCTGCGATGATGGTGACGATGACGACGACAACGACGGTGTGCTCGATGCCGACGACGATCGACCGAACAACCCGCGCCGCTGCCGCGACACGGACGGTGACGGTTGTGATGACTGTTCGGTCACCCGCGCCGATGGCTCGGGTGGTGATCCGGCCAACGATGGTACTGACACCGATGGTGACGGCACCTGCGACGACGGCGACGCCGACGATGACAACGATACCGTCGATGATGGTAAGGACCCGGCTCCGCTGCTGCCGAACATTTGTGGCGATAGCGACGATGACGGTTGCGACGACTGCGCCAGCGGTACCTTCGATCCGGCCAACGACGGTACGGATACCGATGGTGACGGTCAGTGCGACGTCGCCGATCCGGACAACGATGGTGACGGCGTCAGTGACTTTGACGATCCGGCCCCGAACGATCCGATGGTCTGTGGTGACAGCGATGGCGATACGTGCGACGACTGTTCGGTCGCCGGCACGATCGACCCGGCCAACGACGGCACCGATACCGATGGCGACGGCCTCTGCGACGCCGGTGATACGGATGACGACAACGATGGGGTCGAAGACGGGATGGATGCCGATCCGCTCGATAACTTCGTTTGTGGCAACCTGACCGGCGACGATAACTGCGATGACTGTGGTATCGCGGGTATGCAGGATCCGGCCAATGACGGTGCCGACAACGATGCCGACGGCATCTGCGACGCCGACGATGACGACGACGACAACGACGGCGTCAGCGATGTCGATGAAAACGACCCGATGGCCGAAGGCGGCCTGAGCAATCCGTTCGCCGCGATGAGCTGTGGTGACCGCGATGGTGACGGTTGTGACGACTGTGCGGTAACCGGCACGTTGGCCGATGACGGCCCCGACGCCGACCCGGCCAACGATGGTTTGGACACCGACGGTGACGGCATCTGCGACCTGTCCGACGGTGACGACGATAACGACGGCGTCAGCGACGACACGGAAATGGATCCGAACGTCGAAGGTGGCGTGAGCGATCCGAAGGATCCGAACGACTGTGGTGACCGCGACCTCGACGGTTGTGACGACTGTGCCGTCACCGGCACGTTGGCGGATGACGGTGACGATGCCGACCCGGCCAACGACGGTGTCGATACCGACGGCGACGGCATGTGTGACAATGCCGACGACGATATGGCTCCGTTTGTTGCCGCTGGTGCGATGGACGACCAGGACGACGACAACGACGGTCGCAGCGACGTCGATGAAATGGATGCGTCAATTGGCGGTGTAAGCGATACGCTCGATCCGGCCGAGTGCGGCGATCAGGACAGCGATGGCTGCGACGATTGTTCGAACTTCGACGGCACCAACGACGGCTTCGGCCCCAATGCCGATTTCACCATGGACGCTGCCGGCCGATTCTCGAATGACGGCCCGGACTTCGATGGCGACGGAAAATGCGATGCCAGCGATGATGATCAGGACAACGATGGCGTTGATCGTGGGACTGGACCTAACGATGACATCGACGATACTGATCCCTTCCGCTGCCGCGACGTAGATGGTGACGGTTGTGATGATTGTGCCAGCGGCTTGGATCGACCCGATGCCGATGGTGCGGACACCGATGCCGATGGCCTGTGTAACGACGGTGACAATGACGACGACAACGACGGTGTGGTCGATGGTGACGACAACGAACCGTTGAATCCGTTCGCTTGTAAGGACGACGACGGCGACGGTTGTGACGACTGTTCGAGCGGTCGCTTCGATCAGGAAAACGACGGTCCCGACGCCGATGGCGACGGTGCGTGCGACACCAACGATCCCGACAACGATGGCGACGGCATCCCGGATGACGAAGATCCGCAGCCGAATAACCCGTTCGTTTGTGGTGACTCGGATGGTGACTTCTGCGACGACTGTGCGGTGACGGGCGGTCCGGCCGAGCCGGCCAACGACGGCAATGACTTCGACGGCGACGGCCAGTGCGATCTGGGCGACTTCGACGATGACAACGACGGCGTGGCCGACTTCCTCGACTTCGATCCGTTCGATCCGAACGTGCAGGAAGCACCGCCGGCCGGCCAGGGTATCCCAGGCCTCGGCGGTCTGCAGATCGACGCAGTCATTCCGTTCCCGCCGCTCTTGCCGGTGCCCGTCTGTGGCTTCGGTCTGGCGATCGGTATGCCGGCGATCGTGCTCGGTATCTTCGGCATGAAGCGCCGCGTGCGTCGCAACCGCAAGCAGGGTAGAAAGGCCGCTTAAGGTTCGCTAACGCAACTTGATTAACAACCTAAGGGCTCGAATCTCTGTTGAGGTTCGAGCCCTTTTTCTATTTCTGAGGAATCACGGTTTAGATTGTTGGCGCACCGCGTCGAGAGACGCACGCTACAGAAACGTCTTCCCAATATCGGCTGCGATGTTCGTTAACTCGGTGATTTCGATTTCGGTAAACTCATATTCCTCGGGTTTGGCGACGCCGAGCACGCCGACCAATTCATCGTTAATGATCATCGGTACCGCGATGCTGCCCTTCATTTGCGTGAGTTTGGCACCGGGCTTGGCATCGCCGGATGTGTCAGTCTGCAAGTTACACATCTGCACGGGCTCGCGCCGTTCGGCGGCCAAACCGGCCATGCCTTTGCCTACCGGAATGACACGCACGCGGTCTATGATGGCCTCCGGAATGCCGCGTTGTGCGACGAGATGTAGCAGGCCATCTTCGTTGAGGCGATGGATGGTGCCGGTGAGGCAGTTGTGATGGGACAACAGGTCCTGCAGCAGCGCGTCGAAGTCAACGTCCCCGAGAGGTTTGCCCGCAAGGTGCGCTCGCACTATTGCTCGAATATCACGCTTGTTTGACATACACTACCTTCGAGAAGCGATCCACTCCCATTTACCAAAGTCGGACATCGATGCTCATGGTCAAAGCGAATAATTTGTTACTGATCGGCGTGATTGCGTTGATCACCTTTGCAGACGTAAACGCGAACGACGATCTAGTACCACGACAATCAGCGACCCGTGTTACCGATACCACCGCCTGGCCGCGCCGACTCGGCCCCAACCATAACGCAACCGTCCCGGCCACGAAACTAATCGATACGTTCCCCAAGGGTGGGCCAAAAATTCTTTGGGAAGCGGAAACCGGCGAAGGCTACGCCGCCCCGGTCATCGTCGGCGACCGTTTGGTCTTGTTTCATCGGTTGGGCAATCGCGCAACGATCGACTGCTTAAACGCCAAGACAGGCAAGCGCAGCTGGCGGCAGCAGTACGAAACGGACTATTCCGACCGTTACGGCTTCAGCGGTGGCCCGCGCTGCAGCCCGCTGATCGATGGCGATCGCGTATATGTCTATGGTGTGGAGGGTGAATTGCGCTGCCTGAAGTTGACGGACGGCACAACGATTTGGCGCACCAACACCCTCGAACAGTTTGGCGGCAAGCAAGAATACTTCGGTGCCGGTGCGGGGCCGCTCATCGAGGGTGAGCTGCTCATCCTGAACGTCGGAGCACCTAACCAAGATGCAGCAGTGGTCGCGTTCAATAAACTGACCGGCGCTGTTGTTTGGAAGGTCGGCAACCAATGGGGCGCAAGCTACGCTGCGGCGGTGCCGACGACCATCAACGGACGGCGCGTCGTGCTGATCTTCGCCGGTGGCGATAGTCGACCGCCGACGGGCGGGCTATTGGTGATCGATCCCAGAGATGGCAAACTGCTCAGTCGCCACCCCTTTCGCAGTAAGACCTACGAATCGGTCAATGCTTCGTCGCCGGTCGTTTGGAACGAGAAAGTCTTTATCTCGACGTCTTACAACACCGGCGGCGTACTGCTCGAATTTGACGAGCAGTTCAACGCCAAACCGGTTTGGGAAACCCGCGAGTGCGGCGCGCACTTCATGACGCCGGTCGTCGATGGCGATCATATGTACGCCATCGACGGCATGAATCGGCGCAGCATCGCGTTGACTTGTATCGATTTGAAAACGGGCATGGCGACTTGGCGTTGGTCGCCGGTATTCGACGAAGCAATCGAGATCAGCGGTGAAAAGCGCACGGCCAGCTTCGGCATCGGTCTCGGCAGCCTGCTGAAGGTGGGGGATCGAAGCTTGCTTTTAACGGAAAATGGGCACCTATTGCTAATGAAGTTAACGCCGGATAAGCACGAGACCCTCGCGCGAGCATGGCTGTTCGGCGCGCAGGAAACCTGGGCGTTGCCGCCATTGGTGGACGGGCTCTTGTACGTTAACCAGAATCAGCGCGATTCGCTGGCCAAGACGAAACCGCGGCTAATCTGTTATGATCTGCGGCAGGAGATAAAACCATGAGCACACTCGACGCTGGTTGCCGCGCGGACGCCGCGCATTGGACGGACTTGGGCGACGTCATCTTTACGCCGGACCGGATGGACGCCGCCGCCGACGAAGTCAACAAGGTGATGGAACTGCTCGACATCACGGCGGGCTGCAAAATCCTCGATATGCCCTGCGGCCCCGGGCGGCACAGCGCCGAGTTGGCCGGCCACGGGCTGGAAGTGACCGGCATCGACGCCACGCCCGCGTTCGTCGACGCGGCGAGAGCGCGTTGCAAAGTGCGCAAGCTCAAGGCCGAGTTTGACGTTGGCGATATGCGCACGTTTTGTCGGCCCGAGGGCTTCGATATCGTCTTAAATCTGTTTACCTCGTTCGGGTACTTTCACGACGACGCCGAGAATCTTTCGGTCGCCAAAAACTTCTTTAACAACTTGCGACCCGGCGGTGAAGTGCTGATCGATATGATGGGCAAGGAAAACTTGGCCCGCATCTTCCAACCGCGCGATTGGCGGCAGACCGACGACGGTACGTATATTCTCGAAGAACGGCAGATCAGCGAAGATTGGAATTGGATCGATGTCACGTGGACCGTCATCAAAGGCGGCAAGCAGCGCCAAGTTAGCTGCGGGCATCGCATCTATTCGGCGTCGGAACTCAAGCGCACGCTGACCGACGCGGGCTTTATCGAAGTGAGCGTGTACGGCAATTTGGACGGCGCGGATTACGATTTAAACGCCGAACGATTGGTGGTGACGGCGCTGAAGCCGTGATGTGGGAGTAGGGTGCATCCTTGGATGCACCACGATCTTTCAACGGGACGTGTGTCGGTACGTCGCCGGAGCAGTGTCGTAAACATCTTAGTCCGGCCCCTATACTACCGGTTGGCGGCTTTTTGGATGAGTTTCTGCGCGGTGACGCGTTTTCTTTATTCGTCGGAACGTGGTTCGTGTTGATTGACTCAGGGCGCAAGATTACCGCAAGTGCCAAAGGGCCTTCGATGTGCGGGCGAGGTGTGATTTGGCAACGCTGGCAAGCGACATAGCGTTTGCAAGTGTTGGCGGCTTTGTCTTTCCCGCCAAGGCAATCGTGCCGGCGGTGCTCAACAGATGCAACCGCGCGTTCATCTGACGTCGAACATCGCGGAAGCGTTTTTCCGTCGAGACGTTATGCGGCTTTCGTCCGCCACCGTCGCTACCTCTGCCAATGGCAACTTCGTCAAGATCGCAATGTCATCCAAGACTCGATGCTCACCAAGATTTTCACCTACTTGTGAGAATCGACCGATTTAACATGCTTACAACACTTGTCGAGCGACGCACCCTGCGGATTGATTACGCGCTTTTTCAATAAGAATGTTCGACGGGGCTTCATCGATTAACATACCAACATGGCTGGATTATTCGACGGAACATCTTTAGAGCGCCCCGTGACCTGTGCGGTATGTGAGAAACCGCTCGATGACTGTGCGTGCCCGCGCGGCGCGGATGGTGAGGTGTTGCTGCCGCAAGATCAGCAGGTGCGCGTGCGACGCGAGCGGCGTAAGGGCAACAAAATGGCGACGGTCGTGACCGGGCTCGACCCGGTGGCCACGGACTTAAAAGCGCTGCTTAAAGAGCTAAAGAACCGTTGCGCCGCCGGTGGTGGCGTAACGGCAGATGGGTTGGAGTTGCAGGGCGATCATCGAGATAAGTTGGTGGCGGTGTTGAAAGAGATGGGCTACGCGGCGAAAGCGGCGGGAGGGTAGGCCGTGAAAAAGGCGCTGCGAATATTCTTCTGCCTTGAGCCGTCCGATCGGTCATGGGTATATGGCGACGAAATTTCTCTAAGGCAGTTGGTGACCAATCGACCACCGAAGAACATCGCGCCGGCGTTCTTTCATTTCTACCGCAATACTTTGCTCATATGGAATGCGCCGGGATCGATTCTGATTGCCGGCGCAACGGTACTTTTGGGCTACTGGACCTTTTTATTCGTAACCGCGTCTACGAATCCGGCATTCGAGTTCTGGTTTGTCGTCGCGCTGCTGACGTTGTCGAGCGCGGCCATTCTATTTGAGTTTCTTATCGTCTTACCGCGCGTTCTGTCGGCGACGACGGCGTATCGCAACGACGTACGCGCGTGCGATGGGCGCGTGTGTTGGGATTGCGGATACCGATTGACCGGGTTGTTGGAAGACAAGCAATGCCCCGAATGCGGCCGCGCGTTTACGCCCGCAGACAACAAGGTGCTGTGGGGCAAGTGCTTTCCGGGCATTTGGGATGAAAGTGATCCAGCGTAGTTGGGCACGTCAATTCGATGACTTATAAGCGGGAGAGACGATTGCGTCGCTTCTCATGTTTGCGACGTGATCTTTAAAAACAGCGTCCGTGATGTCGATTGAATCCGGCCCCGTCTTGACGTGTCCCGAGTGACCTAGAGGTAGACTGCCAAATTTGGATATCGCTAATGCGACGCGAATACCCATCGATGAAACTGCCCGGCGTGTGGCACCTGTTGTTGCGCAGCAAACCCGCCGAAACGCCCGCTGCCGTCTGGACGCATCTCACGCAGACGGACCGACGGGCGGCGCGGCGCATGACGGTCGGGGCGGCGATGTTTGTCGGAGGCTTGTTGTTGCTGATCGGTGCGACGATATCCGATGTACCCGGCGCGCGGTCGGATTTGATCGTCAAATTACAACTGATCGGGTGGTTCTCGGTGATGTTCGCGGCCATCCCCGTCGTCCGCGGACAGCGCCGGGCCGTTCGCAGTTTTCGCGAATTCCTCAACGAGCATCACAGTTTGATCTGTTTCGATTGCGGTTACATATTGAAGGGCTTCGACGATGACCCGCTCGTCTGCCCGGAATGCGGTCGCCGCGCCGGGCGGTTGGAGGTACAAGAGCGCTGGCGGCGGCGGCTGGTCGGGTTTTGGTACAAGGAGCCGATCGGACCGGGGGTGGGGATATAATTGTTGCGAACGCGAGTTTTTTGTTGATTTTTGATTATGAGAATGCCCGGTATATGGAACATCGTTTTGCGTCGCCGACCGAGTGACACACCGAAGGCGCTATGGGAATTTGTGACGGCAAAGCATAGTCGGATTGCGCGATGTGTTTTTTGGAGTGCGTTCTTGGGGGCGGCAGGCATTGTAGTGGCGATATTTGCCCATTTCTTTTTTGTGTACAATACCAATTGGCATACGATTCTTGGTGGCTCCGGTATATTGGCCTTTTTTGCAGCCGCGTCTTTGAATACGCGTTATCACAAGGAAGTCAATACCGAGTTTCGGCGTTATTTGGAAAAACACGATCGATTAATTTGCATTCAATGCGGCTATTTTCTCAAGGGCTTTCATTCTGACCCGCTCATATGCTCAGAGTGCGGCGCGAAGAATACACGTCACGAGCTCAATCGATATTGGCGGCAGAATATTCAAAGTACATGGTTTGAAGAGAGCAGATAGCGCGGCAGGTAAAGCGTCATAAGCAGTCGCCGATTGACTGAACGATTGTGTCGCGGCGTAAGGTTGAGATGATCGATGATTTGTGAGTAAAGCGGCTATTTCTCGATCGGTGCAGACGGTGGCGGCCTTGCATGTGGACAGGCACTCGGCGTGCAAACGCTGGACCTGAGGCCGTAAAAAATCTCTGAAAACACGTCAGTAAACGGGGTTTGCCTTTGCTCGGGGATATTGGCTTGATTGTGGAATTGGGTGCTGGTAAAATGTTTTAACTCATATACGGAGTTGGTCCCCTAATCAGAGAATCTGATAGTAGCACTTCGCAATCTTATGGCACGGAAGATCCAAATGAATCGGTCAATCGTTCACGTCGGAATCGTATTGCTGTCGATTTCAACCATCCCTGCGGCGCATGCCCAAGAACAAATCCACGTCGGCTTTCTCTGGCACATGCATCAGCCGATTTACTATCCCTATGAATCGGTGGTTCAAACGGCTCAGTTGCAACGCTATTCGTTTCCGCTGCTCGATGTATTTAACTCGCGCTTCGGTCCTTACAACCCTTGGCCGCGCGATGCGATTCAGGCTGGCTTGGGGCTTTCGCATCTCGGTGCGCAGGTCAGTTTTAGTGGTTCGTTGATCGAGAATTTAAACAACCTCGAAGCTGCGGGCATCAACGGCGGCATGTGGAACAGTTGGTCGGGGGCTTACAAGCAGGCCGTCGGTTGGCAAACGGCGTTGGGCAATCCGCGGCTCGATATGACGGCGTTCGGCTATCACCATCCGCTGATGCCGCTGCTCGATGATGAAGATATCCGCATGCAGATTCAACTGCACAAGCTCATCTTCGATCGCACTTGGGGCAACAACAACGGCAGCTTCGAAGAATACACCCGCGGCATGTTTCCGGCGGAAACGGCCTTTAGTACGCGCATGATTCCGGCGTTGGTGGCCGAAGGCATCGACTGGGTGCTGGTCGATAACATTCACTTTGATCGTGCGTGCGAGGGGTATCCGCATACCAACGCGTCGAATCTCTATGCACCCAACAAAGCCGACCAGATCAACCCGAATCCGGCCGACAATGGTGGGGCGTGGGTGCAACTCAACAACCTGTGGGCACCGAGCCAGGTCAGCGCGCCCTTTGGCTATCAACCGCATAAGGTGCAGCATGTCGATCCGGAAACGGGCGCGATCTCGCAAGTCGTCGCCGTACCGGCCGCGCGCTATGAGGGCAATGAAGACGGGCGCGGTGGTTACGGTGCCTTTCTGTATGACACGGTGATGGATCAGTATCTGCAATACAACACCGACGCGGCTCATCCGATGTTTGTCGTCTTGCATCACGATGGTGACAACTTCGGCGGCGGCAGCGAAGGCTATTACAACGGCAACTTTCAGAACATGGTCAACTGGGTCAGCAATGATGCGGACTACGACGTCTCCACCGTGCAGGATTATTTGCAACGCTTCCCCGTTGATACCAATGATGTAATTCACGTCGAAGATGGTTCGTGGGCGGGTGCGGACAATGGCGACCCCGAGTTTAAAAAATGGCTCGGCGATCCCGGCCCCGATGGATGGAGCCCCGACCGTAACAGTTGGGCAGTGCTGACGGCGGCGAAGAATCGTGTTTTCACTGCCGATGCCGCCGCGCCGGTAGGCAATCTTGCCAACGTGATGGACGGCGTCGGCAGCAGCACCGAACGTGCGTGGCATTACCTGATGGCGGCCGAAGCGAGCGACCATTGGTATTGGGATGGCACCGAGATTTGGGATAGCAACGTCACGCGCGGCAGCAATCAGGCTGTGATCCATGCTGATGCGGTCTTGGCGGGTGTGAGTACCGAAGCAGTCGCGCCGACGGTCTTTCTGCCACAGCGCGAACCGTATAACCCGGGTGGTTTCGAATGGGGCCAAACGCCGGAGCCGAGCGATTTTGAAGTGTGGACGTTTGTGTACGACGTCAGCGGCGTGAGCGATGTGACGTTGTATTGGCGTGTGGATGTTGATGGCGAAAACCCGTTGGCGTCGATTCAGAATGAAACATTCGCGGGCGGCAGCGAAGTGGGCGCTTGGACCGCCACCGCCATGGCCGCGCAAAGCCAACCACCGCGACCGGCAGGGATTTTGGCACCGAGCTATATCGCCACGCGCTACAGCGCGATGATCACCGGCCAGCAAGATGTGTTGATCGATTACTACGTCGAAGCCATGGACGGGCAAGGCAACGTCAAGCGCTCGCCGATTCAGCATGTTTACGTAGGCCAGGCACAAGTTGCCGGTGGCGATGCCGTGACGCTGGTGCCCGAGTTGCCGATCGCAGGCCAATCTGTAACGGTGCAATACGATCCTTCGGGCCGCGTGCTATCGAACGCGACACCTGTCTACATTCACTACGGCTTCAACGGTTGGACAGGTGTGCCGGCGACCGACCCAGTGATGACGTGGAACGCTGTTGAGGAAGTCTGGGAATACGACGTGTCGTTGCCGACGACCGCGACGCAGTTGAACGTGGTGTTTAACGACGGTGCAGGCACCTGGGATAACAACAACGGCCAGGACTGGAACTTTGCGGTCGATGGCGGCACGCCTGCGCCGATGTGGGTAATGGACGGCACGCTCGATGCAACGGCGGAACTGGTCGCAAGCAACGCGGGCTTGTCGCTCTATGCCGGCTTGATCGGTGACGAACTATATGTTGCGACCAACGATGCGGGTGAGGGTAACGATCACTTCATCCTGATCGCCCAAACACCGGGGGCAATGCAAATCGCACCGTGGGCGAAGGGCGGACAAGTGGCCGCCTGGGACGCGTTCCTCGCGGATGAGAATAGCAACGACTATGCCGGTTGGTTCGACGCGGTTGGCGCGACGACCGTGGCAACAGGCGCGAACGGCGGTGTGTTGGAAGGCACGATCAACGTGGCCCAGCAGTATGGCAGCGTGCCGAGCGCAATTTATATCGCAGTCGCAGCCTACGGCGATGCCGATGGCGGCGCGCTGATGATGCAAGTGCCGGTTAGCGTTAACGCCGATAGCAATGTCGACGCCAACGAATACGCACTGTTCAACCTCGTTGTCGACGCGTTTGGTGATTGCGACGAGAGCGGCGCGACGGATTTGAATGACGTCGATTGTTTGGTCACGGCGCTACTCAGCGGGGGTAATCCGGCGGCGGATATCGATGGCGACGGTTCGGTCGACGGTCGCGATGTGGGGGCGCTGGTGGCGGCGTTGATTGGTGGGTAATAAAGCCATGTGGTGATTCTTCCGGTCAATACTCGACCATATTTGGAATTCGAGATCGCTCGTCTAACGCGTCAAACGGGCGTTCTTCATCAAATTTTTGATTTGGATATTCCGTTGGAACGATTTTGCGACACCATGGGTTTAATTGATGATGATCTCAAGGAGGCCCGACCATGGCGAGATATCGGTTGTATAGATTGGCGGTTTGGACTTCCGCAGCACTTCTATTTGGGTGCGTTGAGCGTCAGGCTCACAACGAAACTGACAACAAGCCCGATCAGACCATTTTGATTCCGAATGAGCTGGAAAACGCGAAGCCCTCGCAACTCCTCTGGTGCGTTCAAGGTCGTATCACTAATGGCGAGGCCATACCACTGTCCGGAGTGACCGTATCGGCGCATTGCGGTATGGGAACGTTGATGAGGACAGGGGAGGCCGTTACCGATGCTGACGGTCGCTACAAGCTGAATTTTGGGCCCGGAATAATGCTGCTCGACGATGGTGCTCAAATGCAGGTCGCGACCATTAGTGCATCGAAGTCTGGCATGGTTGAACGCGATCTGGGGCGCGCGGGCGATCTGGTAATGGCTTCGAAACAACCATCGAATGACGAATTACAGTATTGGGGGGCAACGCCGCAGCGCGTGGTGCTTCCGGGAATACCCAAGCAAGTCGACTTCGTCATGGTACCCGCGGCGACGGTGCGCGGGCGCGTGGTCGATGACACCTGCGCGCCGGTCGCGAATACGTCGATTTGGCTCGATGCCGATGAATTGCCGCCATCATCGAGTGTGCTGGCCAGCGCGACGACCGACGAGAACGGGCGCTTTGAATATACCGAGGTGCCGCCGGGGCAGGTCTGGCTGACGATGCCAGTGTCGAAGAAGCCACACCGCGAATTTGATTCGGCGAAGATACAGTGTGATGCGGCGATGGCGTATGAAGTGGAGTTGACGTTACGACGGGCACCGGTGGAGGGATTGGAAGTACGTCATATTAAACGTTCCGCGGCTGCACGTCTTGGACGGTCTCAAGATAATAGGCACGCGTCTAATTTCCCATTCGCGGTGTTTTGATTTCGGGCCTTGCATATCGGGTATGGTCGTGATTTCGCGTTGTCAGTCGGGCTCAATTGGAATAGTTGTAGATTTGGGCGTAACGAAGCGTGTAGATGGCTGCGCGCGTGCGTTATCTGGCCTATGGAGACGCGACCTTTCGACGAGCGACCGCCGCATCGCGTGGTGCAGTATGCCGGGCGCGTAAATTGGGTCACGGCGTTATCGATTCTTGGCGGCATTTTGCTGCCGCTACTTTATATTGTTGCATGGAAGAAGACGGGGGCAATGCGCACCGCGATTCTTTGGTGGGCAAGCGGTGCAACGGTGCTGGTCGGCCTCGGCTTGATCGCGTGTTGGTGGCGGTTACGCGTTGCGCGGCAGCGGATCGAGCAGCTTGGCGCGACCATCGATGGGTCGTCCAGCAACGCTGCCCTACGTTCGGTGGGGGCGCTGATTTCCGATGTGGCCGTGTTGAAGCCGGACACGTTCTTTCTGAAAGGATATTCCAACAGCGGCGAGTCGCCTGGCGTGTTTCAGTTTTACAGTCGGGTGCCCATTGATGAGGGTGCACCGTTCGATATCGAATTCGAGCCGCGCGAGTTGGATGAAGCCAACCGTTCGATGTTATTGCTCGACGAAGACGAAGCCGAGCGCGCCGACCCCCGCGACGATAACGAACTGAGCGATTTCGGTCGGCATGTGCGGCGCAACGCGATTTTTGCCGGCGGTCGCTGGGTGCTCGTGATGTGGGGCGGCATCGTCCTGTATCACGTGGTGATGTCGTATCTCAAAAACAGCATCGAATGGGAAGTGCTGGTTTGGGGCGCGGTTTTAACGAGCTTTTTATTGCCGCGGCGCGGCAAGGTGTTGAACGCGTTCGATTGGTTTTTGGTGCCGGGGGGATTGCTGGCACGGCGCAAGCGCTCCAAGCAAGGGGAGCCCGATGCGCTGCTATTTACCCAACGCGAGTCGTCGATGGTACTGGTGCAAACGCGCGAGCGGTTGTTTTGGGTGACGGTTGGCGATGGCGACCGCAGCGCGCGACTGACGGTGACGCCGACGGAAGCGGCGTATTTGCTGCGGGCGTGGCGCAGTGGCGTGCCCGCGCCGACGGTGGAGCGGTGTGGGGATTTTGTGGGGACGTAGCAGTCGAGCCGCCTAGCTAATGGGCAGTATCCGATATACGGATTTTATGATTTTATTGAGTAGGTATCTGTGCAGAATTATTCGTTTCAATCGGTGTTCCACACTCAGGGCATTTTCCGCTTTTATTGTGGCTTAAATCATAATCACAAACGCGACACAGCCTGTCTGCCATCTGACGTAGCAATTTTCGTTCAATGTGGCGAGCGTAAATCAATGAAAATGCCGCGCTAATAAAAATCATCCAGCATGGGTATGTAAAGATCCAAACGTCGTAACCGATATTGGGTCCCATCAGGTAAACAACACTACCGTTAACTTGTCTTGGCAACGAAAAACTCAGAGCCAACCGAGCGAAAAACACACGCGGCTTTAAGCTGTGGCTTAAGTCGAGATATTGGCAGTAACGACTTGAGTTGGTGAACAGCCTTATTGGCGTTCGTGGCGAGTTGTTGCTCATTGCGCTCGTTAGTTGAATTTGTGGCGTACCGAAGCTGATACTGATACCAACCCTCTTGGAGAGATAATTTATTGGTAGAACAAGACTAAGTATCCAAAACAAACCAACAATCAGGAGCCCGGCTTTGATCCAACGTTTGACTCGCCGGAGTTGAGAGAGCGAATTTGACGGGATGAATGAGCATATAAAAAGGGCCCACGCGAGAATCTGCATTGATGCGACAAACCACCCGGTTAATTTAGCGGGTAGTGCATCTGCGTACTGGGCATAAGGAAACAAAAGCGACAGAGCGGCCAGGGCAATTATCAATATTCGGGCTAACCAAATTGGAATCGTCGTCATTGCATCCAACTCAAATATTGAATTCTATATCTGTTGGCGAATCTTCTTCTGATTGATTACACCAATTCAAATTCTCAACTCAAAGCACTATTACCGCCCCGGCACCGGCAACTCCAGCTTCGCCATTACCATCTTCAAATCCGCCCAGCTCTTTTTCTTTTCATCCGGGCTGCGCAATAGATAAGCGGGATGGTAGGTCGGCATCACGGGGATGGGGTCGCCGACGAGGCGGGTGCCGCTGACGTAGAAGTCGTGCCAGTTGGAGCGTAGGCGACCGATGCCGTCGCTGGTGCCGAGCAGCGTTTGGGCGGCGGGGGCACCGAGGGCGACGATGACTTCGGGGTTGATGATCTCGATTTGACGCAGCAAATAGTTTTTGCAGGCGTGCACTTCGTCGGGGGCGGGGTTGCGATTGTTGGGCGGCCAACATTTGACGATGTTGCAGATGTACACATCTTCGCGCTTGAGGCCCATGCCTGCTTCGATCATTTTGGTCAGCAGTTGACCGGCCTTGCCGACGAAGGGTTCGCCGCTGGCGTTCTCATCGCGACCGGGGCCTTCACCGACGAACATGAGTCGCGCGGCGGCATGCCCGACACCGAAGACGGTCTTATTGCGTGTTTGATGCAGGCCGCATTTGGTGCAGCTTTTGACTTCTTCGTTATCGATAACGCGCAGAAGCTCGACGCGTTCGTTGATCGTGGCATCGTTGAGTTGTTGCAGGCGAATAACGAGTTGGTTCGATTGGGAAGAGCGCGCCGTCGTTTGGTTTTGTGGGGTCGCCGTTGGTATGCGAATCGGCAGCGCATCGGCGCCGAAGAAGCGGTCGGTTTCGAAGCGGTCTTTAAGGGCTTGGGCGAGTTGGGTGATGTCCATGGTCAAATGCGTTGCAATTGAAAAGTTGCGCGTATGGGGTGGTCGTGATTTCGCATTGCGAGAATGCTTAATCGCGATTCTGTCGTGCGATTTTCTCGATGCTATTTTCTTAGTCGTCGCCACCTCTTACGCGGAATTATTTCATCGAGACGCATGTACAGCAAATCACAGGTGCGTAGTTTTTGTGTCCCGGGCGTTCATTGCGAGTTCGCGCTTTGTCGTGCGTCGAATCGGCGCAACCCCGTTGGGGTTGAATGTGTTTGTTGCTGCAGGTACCCAGGGTAGCCGCCTGCGGCGTCAACCCTGGGCTAGTGGGCGTAACGCCTTCGGCGTATTGAATCGCATTTCTTTATGCTTCATCCGCTCGACTTTCAGGTTGCAGGCACGCAGTGTTTGCACCAGGAAAGTAGTTATCAAGCAATTTTTTCGCGATCAAATTCGCGTTATCGAGCGGTTTCATGCGGGCTATCAACGACGAAATCTATACCAGTTCACGTTTGAGAGCGACGGCTGCACTGTGGCACCGGATAATAGCGGGTGGCTGCCGACAAATCACTCGGGGGCGCAGTCATTCGTGAAGTGGTCTAGATGAATTCGGTGCTCGCATCTTGTCGATGGAAAGCTAATCTCCCGCCGCCACCACGCGGTCGCCTTCTTTGATGTCTTTCGTCATCGTGACGATGCGGCAGGCCGCGGCATCGTGGCCGCTGAAGCGACGGTTGATGACGCCGGTGGCGATCACTTGCTCATCGCGCACGACATTGACACGTTGATCGTAAAACACGCGGTTGTCACCGACCTTGAATAAGAATGCATGGGCGGCGAGCTTGACGGCAGTGACACGACCGTAGGTGGTACCTGCCGGGATGTTGACAACATTGACGAGTGCTTTGTCGATGCGCTTACGAAGTTTCTTGTCGACCCGATCGCGGGCGGCTCTGAGTTGATTGACGACCACCGGCGAGCCCAATGCTGCTAGTTCGATGGCCGCGTCCAGGCGTGCATCGGGGTTGGTTGCCTGCAATAAATCGAGCAACGTTGGTTCGGCGATATCGCCGTGAAAGCGAGCGGCGAGACTAACCAGTTCTTCCTGTTCATCACGGTCGGCGTTATCGACCAAGTCTCGCAATTCGCGCGGTGAGATAATGCTCTGCGGCGCGAGATACGACGGTACGTAACGGTAATAGATTTCCAGCGTCAGCGTGTTGATGGCCGTCGAGTATATGCGGCCACCGGTTCGTCCCCATTTGCCCCAACCGAGCCCGAAGGCCGGCCAACTACCGTAAGCATGGCGGTTATTATTTTTGGCGTCGGTCGGTCGCTCCTGATATTCGAGCAGCGCCGAGCGCAGCGCGACATTCCAATCACGCCACGCATCGCCGCCAATGTTGAAGAGCGCGAGCGTGCCGTAATACCAGTAATACTCGCTGTGCAAACCGTCGCCGTCGCGCTCTTGCAACTTATCAATTTCGGGTAGGTCGCGCAGCAATCGCGCGGTCTGCAATTGCGCAATCTCGTCGTCGATGCGTAAGCCCAACACGGCACGCGTGAATAAACCGGTCGCAACCATCGCAGGGCCGTACCGGCGTTTGATGTGAACGCGATTTTGGCCGGGCTTCGGATTCTTTTTGCGATCGGCATACCACACGCGACCATCGGGTTCGGTTGCGCGATCGAAGTGGCGGATGATTTTTAAGCGCGTGGCAAGCGGCACCTCGATACCAACGGCGTGCGCCGATTTCAGGGCAACGACCACCCATCCCGTGATGCTGCTGTCGTTTCGATTGGTCTGACGGGCGGTGTAGTCCCAACCGCCGCGCGGTTGTTGGGCGCGCACGAGATGCGCGACGGCGCGTTCGAGTGGCTTTTTCAGAATCGGGTCTTTGGACAGCGCGTAGCACTCGGCGATGGCCAACGTGGCGACCGCGTCGTTATAGATTTGAAAACCGCTGCGCGGCGCGAACGAACCGCTGCGATCTTGTTGGGCGAGAATGTAACTGAAGGACTTGGAAAGCGTTTCGGCGTACGGGCCTTCTTCGTGGGTGTAGCCCGCGCCGAGAAAGGCGAGCGAAGCCAATGCACTCAGGCCGACATCGATGGCGTCGCCGGCAAAGTCGAGGGCTTCCTGACCGCAGCGATCGTTGCGCGGGCATTGGCGCTCGAAGCGCGTGCGATTCCAAACACCGTTGGATTGTTGATGGGCCGCTAGCCAGGCGAGACCGTCGGCGACGGCACGTTCGGTTTCGCGGCTGCCACCGAAGCGTTTGATGGCGTCGCGATGGGAACGTTGGGGGCGATTGCCGAGCGGGTTTTGTTCGACCTGCGCGTGGACAGCGGGGGAGATAATCGGCGTAGAGGCTGTAATACAGCCAAGAATGAAACAAACGCGCTGAATAGAGGACGGCATGCTTGGCTGCCTTGGGGTCGTTGTGCCGATGTTAAGACATGGCGAGGTTGGGAGCGTCGGCACGTGATTGTATGGCACGGCGGCGGTGAATTAACACCCTGTGGCGGAATTATTGCAGAAGGTGGGGATTGAGTTGAGCGCGCACACGGAAATGCGAGTGAATGAACGGGTTGGTCTGGGTTGTGCGGTGAAGTCCCCTATCCCCAGAGGGGCAGGGGCACCCGGCATGCCTTGGCGACAGTCGGGTCGCGCGCATATGTCCGACAGTGCCGGAGTGGTAGGTGCACCCGACCTTCGGGCATCCGGTGTCGGGGTGCCTGGCGCTTTCGCCATCGTTGGTCTTCTCATCGGGTTAAGTCTGGTCGGTTGCAGCACTTCAACCTCAGAGCCGTTGCTCTGGTTTGGGCCGGTGATACTAGAGAATCAGCCGCTCAGTTGGCCGAAGGATTTCGATCGCCTCGAAACCGACGGCCATATCGTGCTTGCCAACGGTCGTCGCTACCGACTTGCGGGCATTGCCATGCGGCCGGTGAGCGATACCCACGAGCCGGACGGCGTGCGGCAAGCATCGAAACTGATCGGCAGCGAGGTTGAAATCGTCGATGTCGGTGACGGCGTCGAAGCATTTTACAAGAAGGGCAAAAACTACTACTGCAAAGACAAGTATAAACTGCCGCACCCACTGACGATTCGGCATTACGAAAAACAATACGAGCGACAATCGGTCAACGAGATGTTGATCGAGACGGGACTGGCGCGGTGGGATTCGTCCGACCGATGCGACGCGGCGACGAGCGGTCGGCTGGCGACGATGCAGCGGCGATACAACGAGCGATTGCAGGTGCTACCCGCCGAAGCGCGGCGCGACCGGCATGTATATGTGTCACCCGTTTCGTGGCGCGACAAGTATAGCTGGGCGGCCTATCGCGCGGCGGGCGTGCGGATGGTGCGGCCCTGCCCGGGAGATTTGGAACGCATCGGATTGATTCAATTGTCTTCGGTGCGCTGAATCGCGGGCGCACGATTTGCGCGATGGCTGCAGCATTCGCGCCGCGCGCGGTTTAGCCACTTCGGCGCGGCCAACTGTCGCACATTCCGCCGATATTGATGCAGGTAAGCCTTCGATCGCGCGCCGTCGCTGCGCGCCATCAATGGTAACTGCATCAGGATCGTCAATTGACAGTCACCGAACATCCATTTGAGCCTCAGAAAGCATCGGCGACGGCGGGTAATCGTCGGTTGGTTTGGTCGGGGGCGGTGTTTTGCACGCTGAGCGCGTTGGTGTTCGGCGTGTTACGCGTGCCGGATTTGCCCGCGCACTTTCAATGGGATGGTCAACTTGCGGAATACTTGGCGTGGACCCAAGCACCGGATCAGTTCGCTGGAACGATTAACGCGGAACTCAACCCGCGACTGTATAGCGTGTATTACCCGCTGATTGCGACGCTGCATCAATACGTCGATCGCATGACGCTGCTGACGAGCCTGTATGTGGGCGAGTTGATGCTGCTTGGCTTGGCGACGTTTATTTGCGGATGGCTGCTCGTACGGGATGCGCTGGCGGCGGTGTTACTGAGTACGGCGGTGATCTGGGGCAACGTGCTGGCGACGACGCTCGGCGGCGGCGGTGGTGTCGGCCTTGTTTGCAACCCGGAGTATCCGGCGACGGCGATGATTCTGGTCGCGCTCGGAGTGTCGTTTCGCCGTCATCATCGTTGGGCGATCTTGTTATCAGCGGCGGCGTTCAACGTGCACGGTTCGCTGGCGATATTCGGCGCGGGGCTGGTCTTCGGCGCGGCGGTTTTGGATTTAACAAAGCGGCGCCGTTGGGGCCGGTTGGCGCAAGTCACAGCGCTGGGTTTGGCGGCGGCAGCGCCGACCGCAGTTTGGGCGCTGAGCGCTATGCCGACGGGCGGTGCGTCGTGGGCCGCGAACACGTGGTGGCAATTCCCGCATTGGATTTACCCGCTGCACATCTACGTGAGCACATCGCCATGGCAGTTGTGGCTCGGTTTTGCGGGCTTGGTAATTCCGGCCTTGGTCGGGTGGCAATCGATCGGTAAGGCGTTTTCGGATCGACATGCGATTCTGCTGGGCTGGTCGCTCGCGGCGGTTGCACTGCTCGCGATTGGCTACGTGTTGGTCGACTGGTATCCGATTCGCTTTATCGCGCAGCTTACGCTCTGGCGCGGCACGCGCTTTGTGTTGGTGGTTGCGCTGGCGTTTGGGTTGCATTGGTTGGTTTCGCAAATGCAGGCCTGCAGCGTGCGCGCGTGGATCGCGCCGTTGGCGGTTGTCGGCTTGATTGGGGTGCCCGTTCCAGCGCTAGCGGCCGCAGGTTGGATTGCGCTTGGCTTGCTGACGGTAATAACCACTCAAGGTCGAACCCGGCACGGCAAAGTGCTAACAGTGCTGGCCGTGGCAGTTTTCGGTTTGTTGGCATGGCCCGCGCTTGAGCGATCTTCAATTGAACTCGCGTTTGGCACGCGATTATTGATTTGTTGTCTCGCTTTAACGGTCGTTTGGCTGTGGGCCGCGCGACAGGTGCGGTCGTTGCAATTGCTGTCTGCTGCGGCGGCGGTGCTTGCATTGTTTTGCTTCCTGCATGCGTGGCATTTGGGTACGCATTTGTCGGCGCAAAAAGCGACTCAGGCACGAGCGCTGGCAGAGTTGGCACCTGCCATTGAGCGGCACTCGAATCAGGGCGAATTGGTCGTCGCATCGCCCACGCTGCGCAACCCCGGCGCGTGGGCGAATCGCGGTTCGTTTTTGTGTCGGCAGCAACTAACGGCCTACGCCTACGGACCTTGGTTGGTGCCGGAATTGATCGAGCGGATGCAGTGTATCGACGGCAAGGTAGATGCCTCGCTGACGACGTATTCGCTGACCGCGTTGGCGGAAAAGTACGACGCGGGCGACGGCGCGATGTTTGAAACGCTGCGCGATCGCTACGGCGTGCGTTTGGCAATTACCGACCGCGAAAAGCAGTTGCCGTTTCGGCGCGTGGCTTTGAATGAAACGTTTTCGGTGTACGACTTGGCGGCGGCGGAGTAGGTGAGGCGTGCGATGAAGATTTTTGTCTTACTACCGGCATACAACGAGGCGGCTTCGATTCCGACATTGTTGCCGCGCATCAAGGCGGCGTTGCATGGACGCAATTATGAAGTCGTGCTCGTCGATGACGGCAGTCGCGATGATACCGCCAGGCTCGCTGAGCAATATGGCATTGGCATGCCGCTCACCATTCTGCGTCATCCGATCAATCGCGGCTTGGGCGAAACGATTCGCGACGGCATCGAGTATTGCGTGAGCGCGGGCCAAGCGGGCGATGTGATGGTGCGGATGGATTGCGACGACTCGCAGGATCCGGCGTACATCATGTCGTTTATCGAAAAGATTCGCGCGGGGGCGGATGTCGTGGTGGCGTCGCGCTATCAGGAAGGCGGCGGTCAATCCGGCGTGCACGGTTATCGCAATTGGCTCAGTTGGGGCGCGGGCCTGTTTATGAAGGCGTTTTTTCCGATTAAGGGCATGCGCGACTACTCCTCGGGCTATCGCGCGTATCGTTGGGAAATTCTCGATCGTGCCCTCGCCGTTTATGGCAATCGCTTTATCGAACAGAAGCTGCTCGGCTTTTCGTGCACGTTGGAAAAGGTCGTCAAACTAGACATGCTCGGCGCGCGCTTCAGCGAAGCGCCGCACGTGTTGCATTACGATCGCAAACAATCGGAAAGCAAGATGGCCAGTTGGCCGACGACGCTTGGGTATGTGCTCTTGGCGTTGAAGTACGGCAATTGGTGCGGCGTCTGTCGACGGCAGTGGCGCGAATCCATTAACGCAAACGATCAATCGAAGGGTCGGCTACCATCCACCCTGCAGCCGGTGGAGCCCAGCGTATGTGCGGCATCGCGGGTTGCCTGAATCTCAACCGCGACCAACCGGTCGATACCAATGCGCTGCATGCGATGACGACGGCGCTGGCCCATCGCGGTCCGGATGGTGAAGGCTTCCACGTCGACGGAGCGGTCGGGCTGGGGCATCGACGGCTTGCGATCATCGATCTCGTCGGCGGTCGGCAACCTTTGTCAAACGAATCGGGCACGGTTTGGCTGATCTGCAACGGTGAGATTTATAACCATATCGAACTGCGGCGCGACTTGGCGACGCGTCATCGTTTTCGCACGCAATCGGATAGCGAAGTTATTCTGCACCTTTACGAAGAGCGCGGGCTGGAATGTTTGGAGCAGCTCAATGGCATGTTTGCGTTTGCGCTTTGGGATGCCAGGGCGGAAAGGCTGGTGCTGGCCCGCGATCGCCTCGGCATCAAGCCGCTGTACTGGACGCTGAACGATGACAAGTTTTCGTTCGCGTCGGAAATCAAAGCGCTCATTGCCGGCGGCATGGTTGAGCCGCAGCGTAACGAAGATGCGCTGGCCGAGTACCTTACGTTTCAATTCTTGCTGGGCGATCAAACGCTTTTTAAGGGCGTGCATCGATTAGAGCCGGGCACGTGCCTGAGTTTTCGACCTTTCCAAGAACGCCGTCCGACGATCGCACGCTATTGGGATATCAGTTGCGAAGTTGACGAGGCCTTCGATTACGAAGGTGGCGTGCGTCGCGTTGAAATGTTGCTTCAAGATGCCGTCGCACTGCGTATGCGCAGCGATGTGCCGGTCGGTGCATATCTGTCGGGCGGGTTGGATAGCAGCGTCGTGACGAGTTTGGCGGCGCGGCAGCTCAATGGTGCGTCGCAATTGTCCGTGTTCTCAGGAGCCTTTGATGGCGGTGAGGCATTTGACGAGACGCGTTACGCGCGTTTGGTAGCCGAGCACAGTCGCGCAGTCTATCACGAGGTGCGACCCGACGAGCATGGCTTTGTGCGCGAGCTTCCGCGGTTGATCTACGCCTTGGACGAACCGGCTGCGGGGCCGGGCGTCTATCCGCAGTTCGCCGTATCGCAACTCGCGGCGCAACACGTCAAAGTCTGCTTGGGCGGGCAGGGCGGTGACGAATTGTTCGGCGGTTACGCGAGGTATCTGGCGGCGTATTTAGAACAATGTCTAAAAGGTGCGATCCATGGCACACAACACGCGGGTAATTTTGTCGTCACGTGGGATGAGATCGCGCCCAACCTGCCGATGCTCGGAGGTTACACCAGCTTGTTACAGTCGTTCTGGTCGAACGGTTTGTTCGAAGACATGGACATGCGCTATCTGCGATTGATCGATCGCGCGCAGGGGGTCGCGCCGTTCATGGCTGGCGATACGCTCAACGTACAGGCAAAGGCGCAGGTCAAAGAACGCTTCCGGCATTACTTCAACGCGGGCGGTGCGCGCAGTTATTTCTCAAAGATGACCGGCTTCGATATGAAGTGGTTATTACCCGCGCTGTTGCAAGTGGAAGATCGCGTGTCGATGGCTGTTTCGCTCGAATCGCGCGTGCCGTTGTTGGATCATCGCGTGGTCGATGCGGTGACGCGTATGTCGCCGCGCATGCGCTTTCGCGGCGGCTCGTCCAAACGCATTTTGCGCGACGCGGCGCAACAGCACGTGCCGCAGGCAGTCTCGAATCGCACGGATAAGATGGGTTTTCCCATGCCGCTCAATCAGTGGCTGTCGCGCGAACCGACGCGCAGCTTCGTGATGGATACATTGTTGAGCGCCGCGGCGCGACAGCGTGGGCTCTGGAATATCGACGCGCTGGAACGTCATCTGCAAAACGGCGGCGGCTTTTCGCGGGGCGTGTGGGGGCTTTTGTGTTTGGAACTGTGGCACCGTACGTTCATTGATCGGCAGTTCGTCGGCGAATCGGTGCGTCGCTCCGGCTTGGGACGTATCGCGCCGGCTGCGGCCCGGGCGTCGTAGCGGCAACGCCACTTGAAAACCCCGAGTTTCCCCTCCAAAAATAAAATTCTGACAATCGTGTTTTTTTGCTTGACCTGCGACGGCCGAAGTGCTAACTTTTTAGCATAGTGCTGAAAAAGTAGCACTCTGCAAGAGACCATCTGATCGGTGAACGCGTCGCTGGCCCAACGGTCGTGCGATCGATGTTTACCCCTGCCCGGATCGATAATCCATGCCTGCCCAGCCGCACAAACCGAAACTAAGTCGCCGCGAAACCGAGATGATGGACATCATCTATCAGTCGGGCCGCGCCACGGCTGCCGAAGTGCGCGACAAGATGCAACAGCCGCCCAGCTATTCGGCGGTGCGGGCCACGCTGCGGATTCTCGAAGACAAGGGCCATTTGCGCCACGAGCAGGACGGGCCGCGGTATGTGTATTTGCCGACCGTCTCGCGCGCTTCGGCGCGTAAGTCGGCCGTACGCCATCTGATCGATACGTTCTTTGACGGCTCGGCGCAACGCGCCGTGGCGGCGTTACTCGATGCCGATGAAGCCCAGCTCAGTCGTGAAGAACTCGACCGCCTCTCGGCTATGATCGAACAAGCCAAACGGGAGGAACGCTAATGCTGTTAGCCTTCTCCGACATGTTGGGGGGGACCGCTTGGGGCGATCACGCGTTGATGTGGTTGTTGGATGTGTCGCTGAAGGCCACGCTGTTGCTATTGGTTGCGGCGCTCGTGTTGCGCAGCACGCGCGGCCGTAGCCCTGGTCTCGGATTTTCGGCTGTCAGCGCGGCATTGGTCGGTGCGCTGATGCTGCCTGCCTTAGCAATAGTGATGCCGCGCTTTAACGTGCCACTGTTGCCATTGCCGATCGCGTTAAATCAAACAGCATCTTCACAGCAAGATTATCCACCGCAGCAATGGGCATGTAACGATGATGAATTGATCCCGTCGGCGATAATCGTCGAGGCGATCTCGCAAGAGGACACGGTTTGCACAGCTAACGACCAAACCACGACGTCGATGCAACTCGTGCAGACGGATACCGACGGCAATAGGCAAGCGATCGCAACGTCGATTGCGAATGCGCCCGAACATTCAACGCCGGTTCCGGCGAATAGCAAAATCTCCGGCGCATCGACATCAATTAAAACTGTTAACACTCTCGGGCCTGCAATTTTTCTCCTGTGGATGGCTGGTGCCGCCGCGGGGTTTGTCTGGTTGAGTTTGGCACTGCTGCGGCTGCGACAGTGGACGGCTGCCGGTCGCGAGCTATCCACCGAAGAACTCGGCTATGACGCCGATTGGTTGCGCGCACGCATCGGCGTACGTTGTTCGGTTCGCTTGCTCGAATCCGACGGGGTGTCGTCACCGATGACGTACGGTTGGCGACAGCCGGTTGTATTGTTGCCCACGGCATGGCGTGGATGGTCGCGCCATCAAATGCGCATCGTCTTGCTGCACGAATTCATGCATGTGCGTCGCGGCGATTGGGCGTATCTACTGATGGCGCGCGTTGCATGTGTGCTGCATTGGTACAACCCTTTGGTTTGGTTGGCGGCGCGATGGTTAGAAGATCAGCGCGAGCTTGCCTGCGATGACGATGTCGTGCGCTGCGGCGCTCGGCCGACGGCGTACGCCGAAACGTTGGTGAAAATGGCGGCCCGCATGGCCGAACCGCGCTGGGGCATGGCCCTCTCGGTCAACATGGCGGCGCGACCTCGGCTGGAAAATCGTGTGGTGTCGATCTTGCGGGCCTCGAAACGCCGCCGCGCCGTGATGACGATTCCGATGATCATTGGTCTGAGCGGTGTCGTTGGCTTCCTGTCGATCATTGAGCCGTGGTTTAATCAGTCGCCCAAGCAAGCGCAATCCAGCATTCGAAACGTCGGTACAAGCCGCATCGGCGGGCGCGGTGAAGCCGATTCACAAGAATATGAGCCGAACGACACGCTCGATTTGTCGCAGCGTATTCGCAATTGGCAACAACGCGCCCATTCGAGCGAACGTGCAAGTAGTGACGCCCAAGTCACCGACCGCCAATCGCGTCCCGCCGACACGACCATCCGCGCGCAAAGCGCCTGGATCGCTTCCGAGCGTTCGACCGACCAATATGCAATGCAGCCAATGCAAACCGAAGCCGTGGACGAAGAACGCGTCTTACGGTGGCAACAAATCGTGGCCGGCTTCGAAGATGTGGAGACGGTCGTGCGGCACGCCGTGCTGGATGGCCTATTCGTCGCCGCCGAGCGGGATGCGCGGGCGGCGGTTGAATCCATTCGCGCCGCGCGGCAGTTCGCCCCGACGGTCACGGTTTACGAACAGGCTCAGCGCCGCGCCGCCGATTTGATTCAGTTCGTGACGGATGAAGCAACGCATCGATCCGAAACGATTCTCATGGATATTCAGGTTCGTATTGACAAGCAGGATCGTGCCGATGCAGCGCAGCGACATCAAGAACTCCGCGCTCACGGTCGCAGATTGTTGAATCATGCGGTCGAGTTGAGTCGGCTCGGTCAGGTCGAGGAAGCGCTGGTGGTGCTGGAGCGCGTGACGCGGTTGCTACCCGATTTTCAGGAAGCCCATGATCTGCGCGCCGCGTTGACGGCGGTGTACGAGCAGCGGGCAGCACGCCAACGGCAACAAGCGGATGATTCGTTTGACGTGGTATCGAGCGATGGGAGCGACGTAGAGCTTACGAGCAGATCGAATCGCAGCATCAGAGATCGCTTGGTTTCGAATGCGTCAAGCGTTCGATTCGATGGCGAGACGTTTGAATCGGCATTGAATCAGTTGCGCATCGCGCTGGACATCAACTTGGTGGTGGATTGGCACGAACTCGAATTGGTCGGCGTCGCTCCCGATGCACCCGTCTCGCTTCAACTTGCCGACGTACCGTACCAACGCGTGTTGTCGCTCGTGCTGCAACAAGCCGGTGATGGTGTGGAACTTGGGTATCGCATCGACCGCAGCGTGCTTGAGATTTCCACCGTTGATGCATTGAGCCGCGCGGCTGTCGTCAAGGTGTACGACATCGGTGATGTCATCACGACGGTTCCCAACTTTCACGGCCCACAAATCGATTGGACGCAGGTCGGCCAATCGAAAGCGGGGGCCGGTGGATTGGCCGGTGGTCGCTATCTCGAAGGAAGCGGCTTAGGCGGTGCCAGTGAAGACGGCATCATGCGCGACGACGCCGTCGATGCTGATGAGCGCGAGCACGACGAAACGACGTCATCCCTGATCGAATTGATCCGCGCGACCATTGAGCCAGAATCGTGGCGCTCGGCCGGCGGCAATGTCGCTGGAATTTCAACGGTAAATCATCAACTGGTGGTGACGCAGACGAGTGCAGCGCACGGCCAGTTGGAAGACCTCTAAGCGAGGATTTAGACGGCCTTCCAACGGCCGAAACGCACGGGTTGAAAAGCCTGTGCCATCACAAGCCCCAACCTCTTCTCGGCGGGTTCGATCGCATTGAACCAGTAGCGAGCGTCGGCGACGGTCGGCCCGCCGAGAAATTTTTTTCGCACTTCGATTTTAGACAATTATATAGCTATTCGGCGAGCAATCTGTCAATAAAAATCTGAACATCCCCGAAATTCACGACATCATCAGCATTCAAATCGGCCTGACCGCATTCCCCGATCGCTTCCATCTCCTGCAAACATGACATCAGAAACGGTACATCGCGACTGTCGGTCGCGCCGTCGTCATTGAAGTCAGTCGACAGGATCGTTTGCGGTAATTCGATGGTGAGCAGCGCGTCGATAAACGGGTCCAGGTCGGCGTTATCGATGATTTCGTCGCCATTGAAGTCGGCAAATACGCACGACTCGTTGCTTCCGCTTTCGAACAAACAACCAATGAACGGCGCAAGATCGCGGCCGTCCACCACCGTATCACCATTCGCATCGCCGAGGCAATTTGGGCCGCACCGTTCGACGAGCGCGATCCAGTCGCGCTCATCGGCGTTGGGTGCTAGCCCGATGCGCTCGAAACCGGGGCCGTCGATCAGTCGACGTTCGCCCCATTGCAATGGACCGCCGCTGCGCGGGTCGAACCAGCGCACGCGAAAGCGGTCCGGCTCGGTGCCGAGGTCGACGTCAACGTTGCGGCTGCCGTCGTTAAGCGCCACGGCATAAGTGTTGCCCGGATCGGCCAAGCAGCGCGTACCGCCCGGTGCCGTAAGCGCGTTGGCGTGCGACATGTTCCAGTAAGGCAGATAGGTGCGGAAGAAATCGAGCGCGTGATCGGTTTGCGTCCACATATTGGCGCGGCTGCGCCAATCTTCGCAGGTGAGATCGTCGTTGGGATAGTTATAACCAAAGTAATATTCAACGCCGCCACCGCCCGCGATCAGCGTGCCCCATAGAACGTCCACGCGAATGTCATCATGATCGGGATCGACATCGTCCGGCACGACGCCCGCCGTCGCCGGGGATTGTTCGTCGTAGCAGACGACCCAAGGGCGACCGGCGTCGGCGGAGCGATCGATCCATTCGATCACGGTTCCGTTGTTCGCACGCTGCAGCGACGGGCCTTCGAAGGATGCATTGCCCAGCAGCGGGGCGTAAACCGTCTCTTTTTGGTTAACGAACGTATGTACGACCAGCGGATGATGATACGGATCGTGCTGATCGAAGTACTCGGCGAACGCAATGCGCTGCGCCTCGGTATTGCTGTTTTCCTCGCCGAGATTCCACGTGACGGCGTTGTGATGTGCAAAGCGCGCGATCAGTTCGCGATAGTACAGCTTGCGTTCGATGCCCAATTCACCGCCGTCGAGCAACTGATCGTTCTCGGTTTCCTGCGTGACGATATGCAGCATGATGCCGTTGCGGTCCATGTGATCGAAGACAATCTCCCACTGATCGAGCTTGCTGCAATCGAAGCGAAAGCGCTCGCTGGCAGACGTCCAGGGCCATACGTCATCGCCATCACCGTTAACGTTCATGGTCAGAAAGTAAATCGAATTCATTTCAACGCCGGCGAGATAATTGATCGAACCGATGATGCCTTTGCCGAGGTCATTGCCCCACGTCGGGTCGCCGACGTTCCAGTCCTGCACGTGCGGGCCGTAAAGATGCGACGGCGTGGTCTGATCGAAATCGGCAAACGCGAGGTAGTTCTCCGGGCTGTCGGCCCCGCCCTTTAGGAAGTATTGGCCGCTGCCCGCGAATTGCAGATAGCGTTCGTTAACGTATTGCAGTTTGCCATGCGCTCGAAAATCGCGCCCGGTCTTGTTCGACGGTCCAACAAAGAAACTGCCTGTCTCACCATCGAATGCGACGGGAACGCCGGCCAACGGATCGTCACTCAAGGCAATGTCGGTGCCTTGGCGAAACGATGCTTGGTACGTCCATAAGCCGGTCGTGGGCGGTGAGAAATGCGCCCGCCATTTGTTGCCGGTATCGGAAGATGTTTGGGCAGCGTCGCCATCGGTGGCGTAAAAGCCCGGAACGGTGAAGCTTTGGTTACCTTGGGTCAACGTAACGACGAGCCGGAATTCCACGAATGGATTAACCGCCGCTTGCTCGTCTGTCATGGGGCCGTCGAACGTGAGGCTAACGCGATGCCAACGGCGCAGTTCGCCGGAGATTTCGGCACCCAATGCCAATCCCGGCGTTGCATACGCCAGCAGCGCGATGATCTTTGCAGTTCGAAAAAGCATGCGGGCAGGATAGCGAACCGGCAGCGCGAATCCTAGTTTCGTGGGCTGAACGCTCGTTTCGACAATGTGTTGATGCGGGTGGACTTGAAGTTAACCGCAAGCACCATAACAAGTTAGCGAGAGTGAACCGACGGAGTTAATTATTCGAGCAACGACCGCAAATCTTGCAACGAGTCCGCCACCGCGAGTAAAATGTCGAGTCGGTGGGTCCGGAAATGCGGTTTGAGTGTGTTCTTCGTATTTCTGTACCCACCGCGATTGCGCCTCGTGTATTCCCACATCTTCGCGCCGTGCAGTCGTGCCGGAGAGCCGACCGGCAAGCATCGCCAGACCTTAACTGCGGCCCCAGTGGCCGCATCGTGTCGCGATACGTCTTCTTACTCAGAAGGCGTGTGACGGCAAATCAACGACGTAACGATAAGGGGGGCAGAATCCTGGCCGCTATCGGTGCGCTCGCAACTGGCACTCGCAAGACATTTTTTTGTACCGGCCCCGCACCGCAAATCTGATTTCGGGGCAAAGAGGAGCATCGACATGAGACGATCCCAACAAACTTTACTGGCTACAGTCTTGGCGCTAGTCGCCATCGGAGCATGGGCCTCGCACGCCCGCGCCGGTGGTGACTGCAACGGTAACTCGATCAGCGATGCGCTCGACATTGTCGGCACCATCGCGCTCGATACGCCATCGAACTTTAATTTCGGCTCATCCGCCAATGCGATCGTCGCGGCGCGCTTGGATGCGGACACGCTCGAAGATCTGGCGACGGTGCATCGATCTGGTAATCGCGTGGAGGTCTTTCTCAACTCGGGTGGTGTGTTGAGCTTGAGTTCGACCATTCCAGTCGGCACATCTCCCAACGATCTCGTTGCGGTCGATCTCAACGACGACGATGCGCCGGATTTGGTGGTTGCCAATCAGGATTCGGACGACATTTCGGTGCTGATCAACAACGGCTTTGGGGGCTTCACCGAACTGTTGCCGCGCATCGCGTTGGCGGCAGGGTCCGAACCCGACGCGTTGGCGGCGCTCGATGTCGATTCCGATGGCGATTTGGATGTCGTTGTCGCGAATGTCGCAAATGATGAAGTGCAAGTACTACTTAATGACGGGGCCGGCAACCTAACCGCCGGTGCGACGTTTGCGGCGGGTGCGTCCCCCAGCGATCTGGTCGCGGCCGATTTTGACGGTGATGGACTTAAAGATATCGCGGTGGCCAATGACCTTTCTCCGGGGTCGGCCACCGTTTTGCGTAATAACGGTTTGCTTGTTGGTGTTTGGCAAGGCTTTAGCACCTTGTCGACCACGCTAACAGCGGGCGACTTCTCCGTCGCACTCGATGCGAGCGACTTCGATGGTGACGGCGATAACGACTTGGTTGTGGTCAATCATCTCTCCAATAATGCAAGCGTGTTATTAAACGACGGCACGGGTACCTCATTTACACCGGCCTTGGGCTCGCCGAACCCCACGGGCATGGGGCCGACAGACGTCGTAGCAATTAACGTCGAAGGCGACTGCGATGTTGATTTCGCGGTTTCTAACGAAGATGACAACAGCGTGACGGTACATGCCAATTCAGGTACGGGAAGTTTCGTGTTGTCGCTGACATCCGATCTTACTTCGACCGTACCCGCCGCGACGTCGCCCTTGGCGATCGCGGCCGGAAAACTCGATGCCGATTTCGATCGTGATTTGGCGACAGGTAACGTCAGTGCCGTCGCGTCGGTATCGGTGCTTTCCAATATTTCTGCTGCGCCATTCAGTCTCGATTGTGACGGCAACGGCACGCCCGATGAATGCGACAGCCTTCCTGGCTCCGTCGTGGTATTACCAGCTGGTAACTGTGTATTCGATACGTCGTTATTGACACTCACCTGTAATGGAGCGCAGGTCGGTGGTATCTCGACATCTGTCGATAATACCGCCGCCGGTGAGGTAGCCGTCTTCGATTTTGGCGATGGACTGGATGTTCCCGATACAACAGCGGTAACGGGTATCGGTACGCGACCGCTGCGCATCGTCGCGGAAGATGTCGTGCGCATCCTCGGCGACTTGACGGTTAGCCCCGGACATCTTGGTGGTGGTATTGCCGGTTCCGGCGGAGCCGGCGGTTTGCCGGTCGCCGGCCCGGTCGCGGCCAATGGCGGAGCCGGTGGCTTTCCCGGTGGTAATGGACCCGGTGGAGCCGGAGGTCAGGGCGGCGCCGGTGGTGCCGGCGGCGCTGGCGGTGCCGGTGGCATGGGTGGTCAAGGTGGAACAGCCTTTCTCGCCGTAGGCGGTCTTGGCGGCGCTCCACAATCACCCGGTGACGATGGTTTTCAATCAATCGATACCGCAGCCGATGGTGCTGATGGTGACGATGGTGATGCGGGTGATCCTGGCGCAGTCGGAACAGTTGGAAATCCTGGCGGCGGTGCGGGTACGCCCGGGGGTCGCGGATTCGCCGGTGCAGCAGGAAATCCCGGCGCTGCAGGTGGCGGTGGTGTCCCCGGTACGCCCGGTGGCCCGGGGTTCGGCGGGTCGACCGGTGGCTTGGGCGGCGCACCCGGCTTGGGCGGATTTGGTGGCCCCGGCGGTGCCGGTAATCCATTCCGCGCTCCCGGTGGTGCGGCAGGCACAGTGGTTGGTGCCCCCGGCGCAGGTGGTGCTGGCGGCATGCCCAACAGCAACATGAATGGTGGCGATGGCGGTGAACTCGGTAAATCTGGCAAGTTCGGTAAAGGCGGGCGACCTTGTTTCCGCGGAAAGACCGGGCGGCGCGGCAAGCGCGGCAAGCGCGGTGAACGCGGTGCAACGGGCAAGCCCGGCAACCCCGGCATGATGGGTGCGATGGGCATGGCTGGTTCGCCGGGGCTTCCGGGAACTAATGGTCAACCCGGTTCTGCCGGTGGTCCGGGTGGTCCCGGTACGGCAGGCGACGCCGGTCTGGGTGGCTTCAACGCTTCGAAAACGTTAGGTGTTGTTTGTAACCCGTTGAAGTGGGATCTCATGCCTGTCGGTGGTTCCGGCGGTGGTGGTTCTGGTGGTGGCGGTGCTGGCGGTCAAGGTGGCCAAGGCGGCGGCGGTTCTGGTGGCGGCGGCGGCGGTGGTGCTGCTGGTGCCGGCGGTGGCGGCGGCGGCGGCGGTGGTGCCGGTGGCCAAGGCGGCGGCGGCGGCGGCGGCGGTGGTGGCGGTGGCGGCGGCGGCGGTGGTGGCGGCGGCGGTGGAACCGTCGACCCCGGCATGCCCGGCGACGATGGTGCTGACGGTAATGACGGCGATGACGGCGAAGTTGGTAAAAACGGTAAAGATGGCGAAGACGGTCTAACCGGCGAAGCCGGTCAGAACGGTGCAGGCCCAACGTTCGGTGGCGCAGGCGGTGATGGAATTGCCGGTGGTCTCGGAATGCCCGGGATGGCGGGCGACAACGGTGCACCCGGTGGTGGTGTTGTCGAAATCGTCGTCAACCAAATTAACGGTCGCATCTACATCGCTGGCGATATCTCGGCGCGCGGTCTGAACGCACCGGCCGGTTCCGGCGGTGGTGGCGGTGCCGGTGGCTCCATCATTCTTGATGGTGCGGCACTTTGGTTGAATGGTGCAAACTTTGACGTGCGCGGTGGTAGCGGTGGTAACGCCGGTTCACCCGGAAAAGTCATTCTCGATCACGGTTGTCTGGCCGTTGTTAACACGACTTTCTTTACGGCTGCCGGAACCAATAATGGAAACGCCGGCGGTGCCGGTGGTGCGGGTGGTGCCGGCGGTGCGGGCGGCTTTGGTGGCCCGCGCGGATCCGGTGGTACGACGGTCGGTGGTGCCGGTGGTGATGGTGGCCGTGGCGGTCGAGGTGGTCGCGGCGGTAAGGGCGGGCGCTATGGCATCGGTGGTAAAGGCGGCAAGGGCGGCAAACCCGGCAAGTGCTTTACCTGGTGCGATACGGTTGTTGTCAGTGGCGGTGATAGCGGTGCCGAATACAAAGTGACGCCCGGTATCTGGACGCACAACGGCAAAGAAGTCGGTCGCACGTTCCGTCGCGGTCGCACCATCACGGCCGGTGCGGGTGAAACCGTGACGTGCACGCGGTATGTGCGCATCAAAGAATTCCCGAACGATTTCCACTATCTCGGCGATATGTACACCGACTCATCGGGTACGACGACGATTTACTGCTGGACGTTCTGGCAATTCGGTTTCATCTTCCAGATCGAACTGGATATCTTCAAACCCATCGCTACCACGGGTAATACGGTGGTGGATATCCAATTCAACTTCACGTTCAACCCCTTTGATCCGGATATCACGATCATCGAAAACGGTTTCATCATCTTCGATGGTCCCTTGTCGACGTTCGATCCGGCATTGATCGGCTACGAATATGCCGGCTCGCACATCCTGATGGATACCGAGCAGATGGACTGCAACGGCAACGGTACGCTGGACGGTGAGGAAATACTCAACTGTCCCGATGGCGACCTGAGTTGCGCAGACTGTAATGACAACGGTGTCATCGATAGCTGCGAAGTCGAAGGCGATGAAAACGGCAACGGCATTCCGGATGAATGCGAAGGTCTCGAATGCACGACCTGCCCCGGTGATATGGATGGCTCGTTGGTACTCGATATCAACGACATTCCGGAATTCGCAGACAACCTCGTGTTCGACGCCCAAGATGAATGCGGCGATACCAATCGAGACGGTTTGCTTAACGCACTCGATATCGACGCGATGGTTGATTTGATCGTCAATCAAGCAACCTGCGAAGACGTCGGTCTGGTTAATCCCAATCTCGAGGGCGATTGCTTCGGCCCCAACGGCACGCCGGGTTGTGTCAGCGGCGATTGTACGCAGGCCGTGTGCGCGTTGGATTCGTACTGCTGCGATGTCGAATGGGATAACCTCTGTGCCACGCTGGCGCAGGAAGTGTGCAACTTCGACGCTGGCCCGGTTTGCGGTCAGGATCGCATGCCACTGGATGCGATTCCGGATGGCGCAACAAGCGTGAACTTCGGAGCGGTCGATATTCCGCCACTTCCTGCCGATTTCTTCGGCCCCGGCTCTGAGCCGTTCACTGGTCTGATTCCGTTCGCCGGTATTGATAACGATGAAGGTTGCCAAGGTGGTGCCGATACCATCGTGCAACGGGGTGGCCCATTATCGACCAACGGTGATCCTTTCCCCGCGCCGCTTCAACCGGTGCAGGTAGAGATCGTCGAGTTGAAGCTGACCAGCTCTCAGCCGATCACGGTGACGAGTGACAACGGGAGCGAGCAGTGGTTGGTGGGCATGGGTCTATCTAGTGAACCCGAACCGTTACCTGGTGGTTTGCAAGGCGTATTGGATAATCCCAATGGCGGCGGCTACGACGGCCTGTTGCCAGTGCGTCCTCGCTTTGTGTTCATTCGCGAAAACGAAGCGCAAGCGCTGAGCGATGGACTGATTACCACGAACGATATCGAGCTCAAGGTGTTCGATTACGGCCAGACGGGTGATGGCCCGGTGCCGCTCGAGTGGCTCGGCCCATGGTCGGTTAATCCGCCGGCGAACAATCCGTACTACGATGATTCTTCCAGTTCGTTGCCGTTCCATCCCGGCGTCGACCCCAATACCAACACGCGCGTGCCGACCGTCCTGCAAAGTACCGCCGGTGGTGTTCAGCTTGAAATGACACTGGCACAGAATCACGCCTTGTTCGTCGAGTATCAGTCGATCGGTTCGATCGCGACCATCGGTTGCACCGGTGCGAACGATTGTCCGAATCCGGGCGGCGGTAACGTACGCTTCCCGACGGCGGACTTTGCGTTGGCACCGAACTTCCTGATCGTGCCGTTCTCGTGCAACACCGCGGGAGGTGAATCGACCTGTGTACGCATCTACGAAAAGGTGCAGCAGGGCGGCGGTATCGGCGCGTGCTGTTTGGCACCCGGCCAATGCATCGAAGTAACGCAGGCAGATTGCGACCAAAACCCGACCGGAATCTTCCTTGGCGAAGGCTCGCTCTGTCAGGATGCGTTCTGCATTCAGGAAATCGGCGCGTGCTGCTTTGGTCCCGGCGACTGCGTGGAATTGCCGCAGCAGGATTGCCAGCAAAACGGCGGCTCGTTCGTCGGACCGGGTAGTAGCTGCACTAAACAGCCATGTGGTCCGCCTCCCGGTGGCGCGTGCTGCACGGAATTTGGCTGCATCGATGGGGTCGATCAGTTTCTCTGCGAGATCGAATTCATGGGGTCGTTCGTACCCGGCGGTCAGTGCCCGTTTGCTTGCGGTGATGCGTAACGCCGACTAGTCGAGTTCAATTACTTCCGCAAACATGCGGAGAGAGGTCCTGTTTTGAGGGGCGCCTGCGGGCGTCCCTCTTTCTTTGCGCCGGCAGAATTTGCCGATCACGGGGCTGGCGATTTATCGGCCAATGGTGGGGCGTCGAAGCGACGCTCTCTTGTTAACGCTCGCGCGCATCTGGCCGATAAGCGTTGCGCTATGCCACCTTCACCCGACATGTCGATGGCGCGCCAGTTCGTGCGCAAAGATACTGAACTCGAAGCGCGGGTCGATCCACATCCCGATCATTCGGATCAATTCCGCGTGTGTTTACCGGACGCCTTGGCCGAATTGCCGGTCGTGGATGTTAGCGCCGGCGGTGTCGGCTTGCAGTCGGCGGTCTTTATGCCCAAACGCTTGAAGCTGGTGCTGCACGTTAAGACGCACGGTCAAAGCACGGCGGCGGATACGCTGCGCGTAAATGCCATCGTGCGGCGCTGCGAGTTGTTTGATTACAAGCCGACGTATCACGTGGGTTTGCAATTTGTTGACTCCAAAGGCATCGACGAACAACGCCTGATTCACATGGCGTCGCAAGCGGCCAAGCAAGACGGGGAGGCGGAATAAATGGGACCGGCCCTCGGATTGCGCGAACAAGTTGTTTCGACCGGACTGATCGACGCCCAGCGGATGGCGACGTTCGAACAAGAAGCGGCGGAAAAAGGCTGTCCACTCGATAAGATTCTCGTCAAAAAAAATGTGCTGAGCGAGGGGCAAGTCGACGCGCTGTCGGCAATGCGCTCGGGCTTTGCCTATTGCCAATTGAGCGATTTCATTCCAAAGGTGCAAAACTCGGAGTTGCTGCCGGAAGATGTGGCTCGTCGACACGTGATGTTCCCGCTGTTTAATATCGACGACCAAATCACGCTGGTAATGGCCGATCCGAACGATCTGACCGGCGTGGACCAGGCCCGACGGCTTACGCGCAAAGAAGTCGACATCTGTCTGGCAAGCCGACGCGATATTCTCGGCTTGATCGAACGCGCTTACGGCGCGAGCAAGTATCTGCAAACGACGTCGGTTGCCGACGAGTTGATGGAAGTGTCCGTTGATGGCGATATCGACGATGAGTCGCAACCCGTCATCCGCTTGGTTAACGATCTGATCGACGAAGCGATTCGGCAGCAGGCTTCCGATATTCATATCGAACCGGGCGATCGCGAGTTGCGCGTGCGCATTCGTGTCGACGGCGTGTTGCGAGAAATTGCCGCGCCGCCGTTTGGTTTGCACCGCGCGCTGGTGTCGCGCTTGAAGGTGTTAGCGCGCTTGGATATTTCGCAGAATCGAGCGCCGCAGGACGGTGCGATCTCTCACGATTGCGACGGCAAGGAAAACATTCTGCGCGTCGCGATTCTGCCGTCGATTTACGGCGAAGTCGTCGTGATTCGAATTCTGCGCAACGAATCGGAAGCCATCACGCTGGAAGAACTCGGCATGCCGCGCGGCGTGTTCGATCGCTTTAAGGGCCTCGTGTCCAACGCCCACGGCATGATTTTGGTGTCGGGTCCGACCGGCTCCGGTAAATCGACGACGCTATATGCCGCGATGAAGTGCATCACCTCGCCGCAGAAGAACATCATCGCCATCGAAGACCCCGTCGAGTATCGCACCAGTTCCATTCGGCAGGTGCAGGTGAATCCGGAAGCGAATCTCACGTTTGCCAGTGGTTTGCGTTCGATGTTGCGACAAGACCCCGACGTCATCATGGTCGGTGAAATTCGCGACTGCGAAACGGCGCAGATTGCCGTGCAGGCGGCGTTAACGGGGCACTTGTTGCTGAGCACGGTGCACACGAATGATGCGGTCAGCGCGATCGCGCGCTTCAAAGATTTGGGCGTTGCCGAGTATCTGATTTCGTCGTCGTTACTGGGTGTATTGGCGCAACGACTGTGTCGGCGCATTTGCCCGGATTGTAAGGCCGACGATGCGCCGCCGGCGGCGATGCTAAAGGCATTAGGGCTCGACCCGGACGAGATGGATTTCAAGCCGCAAAAAGGCAAGGGTTGCCGCCGCTGCGTGGGAACCGGTTACGTCGGTCGCTTGGGTTTGTACGAGTTATTCGAGCTGAACGAGCGGTATTCGGAGTTGATCGTACGCGGCGAACCGACGGAAGTGATTCGGCGCGCGGCGCGGAAAGACGGCATGAAATTCCTGATCGACGACGGTGTGGATAAGGTGCGACAAGGCGTGACGACGATTGAAGAAATCGCGCGCATCGCGGGGCATAACTAACGCGACTGGCTTAGCCTGACATGGCAACGTTCTCCGTACAATTCGCCGAAGCCAACGGTCGCCGTATCAAGCAGGTGATCGAAGCCGTCGATGAGCGCGCGGCGCTATCGACGCTGGAAGCGCGCGGGGTGACGCCGATTTCCATTACGGCGGCTGCGGCGGGCAAAAAAGAGAAAAAGCAAACGGTGCGACGGGTAAAGGGCGGCAAGTCGATGCGGCGCGCCATGCTCGACTTCACGCATCAGATGGCCGCCGTTGCCGAGAGCGGCATCCCGATCATCGCCGGGCTTAAGGCGGTGGGCGAGCAGACGGGCCAGCCCGAACTGCGCGCGGGCATTCAGCGAATCGCCGGTCGCGTCGAAGGCGGCCGCACGCTGGCCGACGCGATCGACATGGAACGATCGCTCTTCCCGGAGATATACGCCAAAACGATCGCGGCGGGCGAAGCGGCGGGCAAGTTGCCCGAGGTGCTGAACTCGCTGGCCAGCTATATGGAGCAGGAATACGAAACGCGCGGTCAAATCCGGTCGGCGTTGACGTATCCGGCGATGGTGGTGGGTACGCTGGTGTTGGCGACGGGTGTGCTGCTCGTATTTGTGATTCCGCAGTTTGCCGAGCTGTTTCAAAAGTTTGAGAGCGACCTGCCGTTGCCGACGAAGATTTTGCTCGGCATCAGCGGGGCGTTGATCAACCATTACATATTGCTGCTGCTCGGTGCCGTTGCTCTCTACTTTGGCGTCCGAAAACTGTTGAGTCTTCCCGCCGTGCGCAGCTGGCTCGACTATCGCATCTTGAAGTTACCGGTCTTCGGTAACTTGCTCATCGGCATTTACATGGTGCGGTTTATCGAGCTGCTCGACCTGCTGATCGAAGCGGCGTTGCCGATTACCAATGCCTTGCGTGTGACGGCTGATAGCATGACCAACGAAGCGTTACGCAAAGACGTGCGCGGCATGCTGAAGTCGGTCGAAGGCGGGCGCTCATTGACGGACGCTTTTTCCCGGACCGAGTGGCTTACGCCGCTGGTCAAACGCATGCTGGCCATCGGCGAACAATCGGGCCGCACCGATCAGATCTTCGCTTACCTGAAGAAGTATTACAGCGATCAAACGCAGCGCAGCGTGAAACTGCTGTCGACACTGATAGAACCGATAATGGTGATTAGTCTCGCAGCGGTCGTTCTTTTCTTTGCGCTGTCCATTTTTATGCCGATGTGGAAATTGTTGAAACTGGTCGGCACCGGCTAAGAGGTCCTCCCTCGTTTGGTGTTTCGACAAGTAGTTGTTTCCCACAGACCAAGATGGGTCGAATTGGAGTGAACGAACGATGAAACAGAATAAGCAGAATCGACGACACGGTTTCACGCTGATCGAACTCGTTACGGTCATCGTGATCTTGGGCATTCTTTCGGCAGTTGCTCTGCCGGTGTACCTCGACTACCGCGCTGACGCTCGCGCCGCCGCGTGTAAGGGTGCTCTCGGTGCCATGCGCGCCGGTATCGCGAACTACTACGCGTATTCGGCGACGCCTGCGGGCGGTGGCAATGCCGCCTTTCCGTCGTTGACGATTCTTACGACGGCAAACTCGGTCATGAACGGCACGGTTCCCGGCAATCCGTACGACAGCGATGGCACAGATAACAATGTCGAAGCCGGTACGACCAAAGGTGTGGTCGTCGGCACCGATGGCGGCTGGGCGTACAACGCTACGACCGGCGAAGTTTGGCCGAACACCAATGTGGATGGCGAAAACGCATTCTAAGTTTCGCTGCAACCACACTTAACACTCCGAAGATAGGTCCGAGGATGGATACTCGGCACATACCGACAATGATAGAAGGGAAGGGCCCAACTCGGCCGGCTTACACGCTGGTCGAGTTGGTTGCTGTTATAGCGATTCTTGGAATCGTTTCGACCTTTGTCGGTGGCCCCACGCTATCAAATCTGCGCAGCCTGCGCAGTAGCGCGGCGGCGGCGCGCATCGTAAGCGATATTCGTTACGCTCAACGGTTGGCGCTTTCGTCGGGGCAGCGCACATGGATCGTGTTTAACGCCGGATCCAATCAATACGCGCTGTACGTTGAAGATGCGGACAACCCCGGCAAAGCCAATCGCATAACGCTACCCAATCCACTGGATCGTTCGACGGCTCCGGTGCAGTTGAATGAAGGGGCGTTCGCATCGATCACGCTCGATTCCGTCAACATTGCCGGCGGTAGCGAACTGGAATTCGATAGTTTCGGCACGCCCTATGCGTCGACTGGTTCGGCGCTGGCGTCAACCTCGTCGGTCGTTCTTGCAGGTGGGATGCAAGTCGTGGTGTATCCGGTCAGCGGCCTCGCCGAACAGATTGCGGGGCCGTGATGAAATCGATCCAATCAAACCAAAAGGTGTTCAACCGATTCCAACGCCGCAGCACCACGATTATTGAAGTTGTGGTGGCGATTGTCATTCTGTCGGTGGCGCTACCATCGTTAATGACGGCCTTTGCCGACGCGTCGGCGCAATCGATCGGACCGTATTGCCGATCGATCGGCAGCTATCTTGCGATCGAACGCATGGAAGAGATCATCGCGCGCCGCTATCGCGGGACCGACGGATACGACGCGATTACGACGGGAAACTTTGGCAGCGAAAGTAGCATCAGCGGCTTTACGGGTTACTCGCGCGACGTCGCGATTAACTTCGTAGACGGAGACTTGAACAGCGTTGGGAGCGACGAGGGTTTTAAGCGTGTGACGGTCAGCGTGAGTTGGGATGGCGGTGCAGGTGATATCGATGTCGAACACATATTTGCGGACTTTTAAGCGCCGCCGCGGTTTCACGCTGGTGGAGTTGATCGTGGCGATCACGGCCGGCGCGATCGTGAGCGGTTCGGCGGCGATGTTGTTGCTAAACGCGAGCCGATTCCGGGCCGAGACGGCTGCGCGTGCGGAGATGGTCGACATGGCGTCGGTCGGGCTCGAGACGATGGTGCGCTATATTCGCGAGATCGATCAGGATGAGTGCCCGGGCGACCCTTCGCCATGCCTGAATGGCAACGCGCAAATCGACACGGCGGCAGAAAGCAGCATTGTTTTTGATACCTTCGGGTTTCGCCTTAACGGCAGCAACCTGGAGATGTCCAACGATTCGACGGTCACATGGCAGCCGCTGGTGCGCAATGTGAGCGAATTTACGCTGACGTATTTCGATCGTACCAACATCGAATTAAGCAGTTTGCCTCTGAACGCGAGCGATCGGGAAGATGTGCGCCGGGTGCAGATTCGCATCACGCTTCAGATTGCGAACGAGACGTTGCCGCTGCAAACCAGCGTCTATCTGCGCGCCTTTATGGGGGAGGTGCTCAGTGATCCGTAAGCGGTCCGAAAACAAGAAGCGCGGAGTGGCGATTCTGGCCTTCGTGACGGCGCTGCTGGTGATCGGTTCGCTGGCGTTGTGGTTGTTTCAGCTCTCGGGTTCGACGGCGTCGAGCAGTTTGTCTTTTTATTACGGGACCAGCGCAATTTATGCCGCCGAGAGCGGACTCGAAATGGCGTTGGCGGAATTCAACGCAACGCCCGCGAATGATAGCGATAGCGACGGGCAAATCGGAACGATATCAGACAATGATGACGATACGGATGATCCGGTTTTGGGTGTTGCGCGCTTTTGGGTGATCCAAAGCAGTACGACACCGCCTGTGTATCAAGCCCACGGTCGGTGCACCGAGAGTGTCGCACCGTGGAGCGAGATAACGCGGGTGATCGAAGCCCGGATCGAGTAGCAAGAAGCAAACGAACCGCGCCGAGGCAAGGATGTCGCAGGCCAAATCACAATTGATCATCGAGGCACATGCCGATGCGTTGCAATTGATTTTGCTGCAGCGGGTCGGCGCGCAATTGCAATGCGTCGATCATCGACGCGTGTCGGTGCCAGATGCCGATGCGGATAAGTCCGCATTGCAGCATCAACTGGTACTCGATAAGGCTCAGACGATCATCGAAGAGCGAGGTTGGGCGCGCTCGACCGACTGGACGTTTCTCGTCGGCGGGTCGGTCACGGCGTGCCATTACTTCAACATGCCGGTGTTGTCGTCCAAGGAGATGGGCGACGCGGTTAAGCTCAAACTCGGGCAGCAGATGCACTTTCCGATCGGCGATGCCATCGTCGATGTGCAAACGCTTTCCAATCAAACAAAGAATCGCGATACCGTTCTCGTGCGGGCGACGGCGTTGCGACATGAAGTGTCCGATGCGGCGGTAAGCTTTGCCACCAGCATGGGCGTATCCAATGCCGTCGTGACGACCTACGCCACGGCGTTGCACTCGTTGGCGGACATCACGGCGTCGGCAGCGAACGAACCGCACGCGACGTTGTTCATCGATCGATCCACATCGGTGTTGATGGTGAGCGGGCAAGATGGTCCGTTGCTGACGACCGAGTTGCCGCTGGGCGAGCGCGAGTTCGTGACGGCGCTGATGCGACCGATCATCGCCGGCGACGACATGGTACAACTCGACGAAGAAGCTGCCGAAAAATTGTGGCAAGCTCACGGCATTCCCGATCCAAGCGACTATATCGAATCGCACGACCTTCAGGGGCGCAATCTATTGCCGTTGTTGGAACCGGTGTTGCAACGCTTTGCACAGCAATTGATTCAATGGTTGACGTTTGCGTCGACGACGGACGGCGGCGTCGAATTGAGCCGCGTCGCGCTGGTGGGCCCCTGTGCGCATGTGAATGGTATGGCCAATGCCTTGGCGGGCCGGTTAAACCGTGACATGGCGGTGGTCGATTGGTTGGCCGAAGTCGGGCTGAGTCACAAAGCCGAAACCAAGGTCGCCGCGATGGCGGCGGCGTGCGGTGCGATTCTCGATCCAGCGGCGAATCCGAATCTGATTACACCCAATGAAAAACAAGCGCGGCGCGTGCGTCGTTTGTGTAAGTCGACCACGATCGTCGGACCGATGGTCGCGGCGGCGGCCTTGGCCTTTGCGTTTTTAATCAATCACGCGTCCGGCGGGTTGCAATCGGCCGCAGGCAGCGTCGACAGCGACATGGCGCGACTGTTGGAAGTGAAAGCCCGCAACGAACAACTGTTGGCACAGCGACAGTCGATGGAGCGCATGCAGGGCGAACTTGATGCGTTTGCAGCGGCAACGCCCAATTGGCTGGGGCTGATGAAGGAACTGTCGTTCATTTTGCCCGAGGGCGTCGCCATCGAGCGGCTGACCGGCCGCATGGTGGACGGCCAACTGCGTGTTGCGATCGAAGCGTTGGCGGTTGAATCGGCGACGACGGCCGGCTGCGATCAAATGATCGAACAAACGCTACGCGCGTTGGAACAAAGCCCGTTCAGCAAGGCGGTGCACCTTATCAATGTCGGTCGCAGCGATCGACGTAGCGGTCAGAAGACGGCCCGGCTAAACGTTGAGATCGAATTGGTATATCGAACGCCAGCATCTCCTCAGAAGGAGGTGCGACCGTGAATTTGAACGTACCCAAGCGCGAATGGACCGGCTTTGCCGTCGCGCTCATTCTGGTCGTCGGCTCGTTTTCTTTCGCCATTATTTCAAGTTCGCAAGCGCTCGGTCGCTTGGGCGAATACAAGGCGCACAACGACGATCTTTCGACGACGGTCTCACAGGCGAGCCGCGTGGTCATTTCGGCGGATGAGGCCGATCGCATCCAGAAGAAAATCGGTGCGCTGCGCGACTGTTTTGCCGATGCGCAAAAGCAAGGCCTGATCGTGTCGCAGCTGAGCGAGTTTGCACGCGATCGTGGTTTGCACGTGTTGGAAATTCAACCGACGCGACCGACCGGCGCTGCACCGGCTGCGTATCCGCTATATCGCATAAGCGTGCGGGGCGGCTTCGAGCAGATTGCCGCTTACATGGATGGATTTAAGTCGTTGCGCATCCCCGCGCGTGCGGTCGGGTTCGGCATGTGGCCGGCCACCGAAGGCGTGGCGGCGGCGCGGCAGGCATTGACGGCCGACATCACGGTGGAAGCGTTTATTCATCAGGAACCTTCGAAGGAGGTTCAGAATGGATAAGCGCAAGCAGCGCGTGCTGAGTATTCTGGCGGTCGGTAGCTGCATATTGGGCTGGCGACTGTACGTGCTATTTTTTGAGTATCTGCCCGACTACCGGCAACGCGTACCGGGAACGGCCAATGCCGCGCCAGCGACCCCGTCGCCTGCGTTGCAAAATAACGCGACTCACGAGCCGGTGACGAGCGTGCCGAAGGAAGACGACCCCCTCGTGGCGTTGCTTGCGGCGCAGCAAGAAATTGCGGAGCGACCTTGGAACGATAGCCCGTTTATACAGCCGGTGATCGTGACGAACGATCAACCTGCAACTGCGACGACGGCGCAACCGGAAGAGGCGCCGGCAAGTCCGACGCTGCGATTTGTCGGCGTATCGCGCACGGGGCAACAGTGGTTGGCGGCCGTCGATGGCCGCATCGTGCGCGTGGGCGATGCTCTGGCGACAGGGTTTGAAGTCAAAGAAATCGGGAAAGATTGGATTGTGATCGAAGCTGCCGGTTGGCGGCATACATATCACCTTGGTAGTGAAACCCCCACGGTGAAGCGAGCGACGGAGTGATCGCCATGAAGATATATCGAGAAATCGGAATTCTCGCACTAATCGTCGGGATGATGGGTGCGCCGGCAACGGCGTGGTCGCAATCCGGCACGCAAGTCGAGCGCTATATTAATCTCAATATCAGCGAGGGCGATATTCGCGATGCACTGAAGCTGGTGGCCGAGCATGGCGGGCTCAATCTCGTAATCGGTCCGGAAGTGCAGGGCAAGGTATCGCTTTATTTGACGAACGCCACGCTCGAATCGGCGTTGCGCGCCATCACGCTCAACAACGGCTTCGAGTACAAGGTCGATGAGGGCATCATCAGCGTTTCGAAGAAGCCGGAACAGCTACCCGAAAAAGATAAGACGCCGGAATTGGAAACGCGCGTGTTTACGCTGCGTTCCGCCGATGCCGAACGCGTGCGCGATGCACTGCAGTTCGCGCTGAGCCCGTTCGGTAAGATGAAGGCCTTTAACGAGAATAGCCAAAACGAATATAACACGCTGGCGCTGAGCCAACTCGAAGGCGATGTGGGTGCCGGTGTGGGGATTCAAAACGGTATAGGTGGCCCGGTTGGAAACATCCCCGGTGCTCAGCAGTCCAACAATCAGGCGCAATTCAATCAACAGATACCGGTTCAAAACGCACGCAAGCTGGTGGTCACCGATGTGCCGGAAAACATGTCGGCCATTACCGATTTGATTATGGCGCTCGATAAGATGCCGCCGCAGGTGTTGATCGAAGTCCGCTTGGTGGAAATGAGCACCGACCTACAGCGCCAGCTCGGTATCGACTGGGATATCGACGTGCTGGCCAATGGGCCGGTGCTCAATCACGAATTGCCGCTGCACGTGGAAGCCGGTTTCGCGTCGGGTTCTCAAATCCGACGCACCGCGAACGGTACGGCCAATTCGTCGGTTGGGCTGTCGCTCGGAACGATTGACTTTTCCAATTTCACGTCGCTACTTCGGATTCACCAGTCGGATAACTCGATTCGACTGTTGGCGAACCCGCGATTGCTGGTCTACAACAATCACAACGCCAGCATTCTGGTGGGTGAGCGATTTCCGTTGCTGGAAGCCAACGTTTCGGAGTTCGGCGTCGTCACCGAGTCGTTGCAAACGTACATCCCAATCGGCATTCAGCTCGAAGTGCGACCGACCATCATGGTCGACGGGCGCGTAACGATGGCGATTCACCCGGTGACGAGTTCGCTGGGCGATAACGTTGTCGGCACGACGGGAATTAGTGTGGCACGCATTCAAACGCGGGAGCTTTCCACCCGCATCATCATGGATGACGGGCAGACGGTGGTGCTCGGCGGTTTGATCAATGACCGCAAGACGCGGAATGTGCAGAAGGTGCCGGGCCTGGGCGATTTGTGGGGGCTTAGCGCCTTGTTCCGACAAGAAAATCCGTCGGCGCAACGCACGGACCTGTTGGTGTTTGTGACGGCCAAGGTCGAAGGTGGGCATATTCTCTCGGCGCGCGATCGCGAAATCTTCGATTCGTACGAGCCAAACTTCAAGGAAGTGCAGCGCTTGCAGGATGTACCGTTGCACTTCGAGGTGCCGTCGGAATACGAAGATCCAAAGCCGCAGTTTGGCGATTCGCATTTGCCAGTAACGCACAACAACTACGAACGACGCCAACCGGCGACCGAGATGATGAACGAACCGCCGCCGTCGGATGCGATTGATGTGATCCGCAAGGACCCGATGCCGGCGACCAAGCCCGAGGCGGCCAACGGTCGTATCGCCGCACAACCCACGATTGGTGGCGAAAACCTTACGGCACCGGGCGAACCATTGAATATCGATGAAGACGTATTGCGGCGGGCGCGGGAGCGCCGCCAAGCCGCACAACTGCGACGCATGCAGGCCACAGGGAGGTCGGAACCATGAGTCAGTCTTTTCAAACCAAACAGTTTCTATGCAAGTCGGTCGTGCTCTGCTCGATCGCCATCGTCGGTATGGCCGGCACGGGCTGTTCCAACTTCGGCGGTGATAAAGGCGTAACGGTCACGCGCGTTGAGGGCGCGGGGACCGAGCCCGTCGATGCGCAGGAACGACAGCGACGGTTTAAGAGTGCGTACGACTATGGCATTAAGTTCGCGCGGCAAAAGCGCTACGCCGAAGCGTTGGCCGGATTTGAAGAGGCTGTGCGCTTGCAGCCGAATTCGGTTCCGGCGCAGTTTAACTTGGCTGCGTGTTACGAAGGCATTGGCGACCCGTTGAAGGCGATCGGCATTTACAACCGCATCTTGCGCGTGCAGCCGAACGATGCGGATTGCTATCACAATCTGGGCACGAGCTATATGAAGATGCACCATTTGGATCGCAGCCCGCAGTGGAAGAAGCTGGCGGTGCAGGCGTGGCAGCGTTCGCTGGATTTGCGACCCGATCAACCGCAGGTTAGGGAGTTTCTGGCGCGGGCGAATACGAAGCCGGTGCGGCAGAGTGGGTTTTGATTGGCGCGCGTCAGTAGTCCCCCATCGCCAGAGGGGCAGGGGCACCCGTTGCTGGGGTACCTATCCGCTTTTTGAATGCGGACGATCGGTGACTCAAATAAGTCGTGGATTGTAAATTAGTTCTGATCGGTAGCAGGCGTCAGTGGAAGACGATTCGATAAGCGCAGTCGCGGGATAATCAAACGATGATGACGGCCGATGCCATTCTGACGCAGGTTCGCAAGAGCCCCAAGATTCCCGCCCCTTCGGTGACGGTCATGCGGGTGATGGAACTCACGCGCGATCCGAACGTCGACAGCAAGCAGGTTGCCGATGCCGTCAGCAAAGACGCGGGCTTAACGGCACAGTTGTTGCGCGAAGCAAACTCGGCGTTATACGGCTGTACCAAGACAACGTCGTCGGTGCGCGAGGCGTGTGTGCGACTGGGCAACCAGCGCGTGCGTGCGGCCGTTATCAATGCCCACGTGGTCGATGGTTTGGGTAAGACCAAGCCGCCGGGGTTCGACACCAACCGATACTGGCAAACGGCATTTGCGACTAGCGTCGCGGCGAATGACTTGGCCATTCAATTGGCACCGGCAATGGCGGCGCAGGCATCGACGGCGGGCTTGTTGTGCGACTTTGGAATCGGCCTACTCGCGTACGGCGCGCCGATCATGTACGAAGTCGTGCTGAAGAATGTGATGGTCGAAGGGCCGACGCATATCCATCGCTACGAACGCGATGATTTGGGAATCACGCACGCGGAAGTGGCGGCGGAAGTGTTGACCGACTGGAAGATCGATGCGGAGATTGTCGCCGCGGTGCGCGCCCATCACGACGAAGAAATCGAACTCGACAACGACGCGAACACGCGCTTCGCGCGCATCGTGGCGTCGGCGGCCACGCTGGCCGAGATCGCGATGAGCGGTGCCGAGATGGAATCGGTCGATCGCTTGTTCTCGCAGGCGATGCTACTCTCGGATGAGCCCGACGCACTCGTCAGCCGCTTGCTCGACAATCTGGTCGTCAACATTCAGCAGACGGCCGAAACGATGAAGGTCGAGTTGGGTTCGACCGAAAGCATGCGCGACAACTTTAGCGATTTGATCAACGGCTTGCCGGATGTGGCCGATCGCATGTCGTTCGAGCCGATGCGGCGGTCGGCGTTTGACGATTAGGATTTGTTTCGGGGCGGCAATTCGGAATTAGTCGACCATAAGGCGTCGCGCTCAATCGTTTAATTCATAGGCTTCCATTCATAAACGACTTAAGAATCGGTGCACGCACGATATGGCGAGCGACCCTTCGCCCACGGCGAAGCCGCAGCGCTTGGTGGTGCCCGCGCGCACATCGCCGGCGGCCATAACGCCCGGCAGTGACGTTTCCAAATCGCACGGTGGGCGATCGAGCGTCCACAGTCGATCCTGTTCGAGCATGCTGCCGGTTTTGACGAATCCCTTGTCGTCGAGCCTGACCGAATCGGGTAGCCAGTCGGTATGCGGCCTGGCGCCGATAAAGATGAAGAGGGCGGCGCAATCCAGCTCATTTGTGGTGCCGCCCTCGTTATTTATCAGAGTGATGCGCTTCAGTGTTTGCTCGCCCGTTACGGTGGTGACGCTCGCATGATAAAGCACCTCGATTTTGGGGTGGTTTTCGATGCGGGTGCAGAGATATTGCGACATACTCTTGCACAAATCGCCGCTGCGCAAAACGAGCTTGACTTGGGCGGCATGATCGGCCAGAAACATGGCGGCTTGGCCGGCGGAGTTGCCGCCTCCCACAACGACGGCAGTGGATTGTCGGCAAACGGCTGCTTCGATGGCCGTTGCCGAATAATAAATACCGCTGCCTTCAAATTGCCTGCCGTTTTCCAGATCGAGTTGACGATAGGTCACGCCGGTGGCGATCAACACGCTGCGCGCATGGGCCGTTTGACCGGTACACAAGTTGAGAAGCAACTTGCCTTCGCTTTCCGAACTTATACTTCGCACGGCAACGGGAGCAGTGAACTGCGCGCCGAATTTCAGCGCTTGTAAGTAGCCGCGATTGGCTAGCTCGGCACCGTTGATGCCCGTGGGAAAACCCATGAGGTTTTCGATCTTTGAGCTGCTGCCAGCCTGTCCACCGGGGCCGATCTTATCGACGACGAGAATGCGCAGGCCTTCGGACGCACCGTAGACGGCTGCCGATAGGCCGGCCGGGCCCGCGCCGACGATGACGAGATCGTAAACCGTTTCGTCGATCTCTCTCGAAATGCCGAGGCACGACGCGACTTGGATGATGTTGGGGTTGCGCGCGACGTGACCGTTGCATAGCAAGACGGGAAGTTCGTCGGCGTTACTACCATTTTCTTCCAGCAATCGCGCGCCGTCTTCCGAATTGGCGTCGATCAACGAATGCGGCACGTGGTTCTTGTAAAAAAACTCGCGCATGCGCTGGGTGTTGGCCGCACCGGGCGTGCCGATTAGGCGTACGCCGGAAAACCCTTTGGCTTCGAGTATCTTGCGTCGCGCCTGAAACGCTTCGAGCAACATTTCGCTCAGCTCGGGCACTTCGACCAGAATCCGGCGGAACGATGCACGCGGGATGGTGTAAACAGCCGTCGCGCCGCGGGCGGTTGCGCAAACCAACGCGGGGCGGTCGGTGAGCATATCGACATCGCCGACGAAGGCACCGGACTGGTGGGTGGTGACCAGCTTGCGCGTACCACTGGACGATTCGCTGATCTCAACGGCACCGTCCCTGACGACGTAGAAAGGAAAGTCGCGCGTGCTTTCGGGGAAAAGTATGTCGCCGTCGGCAAGATGTTGCAAAGTCGCCAGCGACGCGACGCATTGCATTTGTTCGTCTGAAAGGTGCGGGAATGCCGTGTGGGTGATGTCGAGCATGATTGGGTATCCGAGCGAGTGTTTGCGTTGCGGACGTGCGAATATGATGATGCTGTGGAATTCATCCCTATATGAAAGTTCGTTCGAACTCGGGCGACAGGCTGGTTGCCAACCCGAGAGCAAATCTGGTAATCGCGAACATCTTCTTTTACGCGCGGATTATAAGCCCACTGATAAGCGCTGTGCCATCTGATCTATGCGGCCAGATTTGGTCGTGTCGCGTCCCTGTTTTATTCGTTGGGGAATGCGATGAGACCGACCGCTACATTTTAAAGGGCCGGTCGCTCACCTATCCGTTGCCATCAATTGATACCGCGATTATTGCTCGGCTATTAAGTTCGAGTGTCCCGATTACTTCGGCAAAAAGGGGCACGCGTATCGCGCCATTCCTTCCATTGCTTTTTTAACGTGTCGTAGTCATAGGTCGAACCGCACTCGGGGCATTGATGGCGGTCGGGCAGCGTCCGCAGATCGAAGCCGCATTCGGTGCAAATGCGAAATTCGGACTCCGTCAGCCGACGACATAGTTTGATGATTTTGAGAAACGACGGCGCCGCGAATATCAGTACGATGATGATGTATATCGCCATCGAGAACATGACGATCGCAATGCTATTATTGGCGTACATAACCAGCCATGCGATCCAAACAGCCGTGATAAGGAGTATCGGCCATAAGTTATTCCGATGAATGCGCGCGGCGTAGGGCGGAACCGGATAGTTCGTGAGTTGCAGCAGTGCCATGGCAAGTCAGCGCAAACCTTTTCGCGTAATTTATTGTTTACGCGGTATTTGTTTAAGCCAGTAGCTACACCATCTCGCGAATGCCGGCGGGCCTCGGTGATTTGTCAGCATCCACCGGCTATTAGCCGGTGCCACAGTGCACCCGTCGCTCTCAAACGTGAAGGGGTCCAGTCTTGCAAACCCGTGCACTACGAAATCTTCGCCACCAACAACGTTCGATCATCGTCCGCAGGATAGTTCGCGGTGAAATCGTTGACGCCATTGATCACCGTCTCGATGAGGCCGTCGGCAGTCAGCATGCAATTGGCCAGACCCATATCCAGGCGTTCGGTGCCGAACATATGACCCTGCTGGTCCATCGCTTCTGTGATGCCGTCGGTATAGAGAACGACCTGATCGCCGGGAACTAACGTGTGTTCGGCGTTGATGTAATCGACGCCGCCGGCGATGCCCAACGGCAAGGCTTGGGCCTGGTCGAGGCTGATGATCGAGCCATCGGTGCAACGCTTGATCCGCGGCGGGTTATGGCCCGCACTCGAATAATCGAGTGTGCGCGTTTGCGGATCGTAAATGCCATAAAAGGCCGTCACGAAACCTCCGATGTTGGTGGTGTAGCGTTGGTAGAGTTTTTCGTTGAGGTACGTCAGCAGTTGGCTCGGTTTATCCCTCGGGCCGTCGTAGGTGTGCACCATGCCGTGCGTGATCGACATGACGACCGCTGCGGGTGTGCCGTGGCCGCTGACGTCGGCGATCAAGATGCCCCAGCGTCCGTCGGGCAATTCGAGAAAATCGTAATAATCACCGCCCGCGCGAGTGGAGGTTTGGTAGTAAGCAGCGATCTGCATAGTGGGAATCGCCGGGATCTTTTCGGGCAATAAGGCCTGCTGGATTTTGGCGACGCGATCGAGTTCGTGCTCGATTTCCGCATACATCTCCTGCATCTCGCGCTTGAGCACCAGCGTTTGGGTGGCGCGACCGAAGAGGTTGCTCATCCAGACCCATTCGGGCAGTTGCTCGATGTTAAACGCGTTAGGTTCGCTGCGACCGAGGATCACCATGTTGAGCGCCTCGCCCTGATCGTATAGGGGGATGGCCAACACCGAGCGCATGCCGTCGATAAACTTACGCGCCGGGTCTTTTTCGTCGAGCGTAAGATCGTGAATCACCTGCGGCTGGTTGGCGTAAATCAGTTTGGCAAACAGGCCGTCGTATAGCACGGGCAGTTTGGCGGGTTCGCGCCACGGATCAATCTCTTCCTGCCATTCGGAATAGCGCGTCACGCGCACCATGGGGCTTTTTAAGCCGCGCCGACTCATCGATACCATGCGGTCGGCCGGCATCAGCATACGCATGCGCTTACCGTAGGCGCGCACCATGTCCTGCGGATCGGTCTGCAGACTGAGTTCCTGCATGGTCGAGACGATGTGTTCGAGCCGGGGTTTCCAATCGGAAGCGTGAGCGGTCGTCGCGCCGGACATTTGGGGCGATGCAGTCATGGTGATAACCCTGTTACAATCGGGGTGATTCGCAGTTGTGGTTACAGTATAGCGAACGCCGCTGGTGAATTCGCTATCGCGTTGTCCAAATTGCCTTTGCGAGCAATCCTACCGTAATGAGCCAAGTTTATGACTGCCGCCCAGCCCGGAATCAATCTGCCAGATACGGACATGACTGCTGCGGAGCAGTGCGGCTCGCGGCGGCACCATCTGGTCGTGGTGCACCAGTGCTATCTCGATGGAATGCTGGCGGGCAAGAAACGCGTGGAGTGTCGGCTGTCGCGCCTGCGGAAACCGCCGTGGCAGGAAGTCGCGCCGGGCGATTTGCTGTGGCTCAAACCACCGTCGCGCCCGATTTGTGCGTTGGCCGTGGTAGGGAATTGTCATTACCGAACGCTTGATGGTGACGCGACGTTAGCGAGCGTGGTCGCGCCGTTTAAGCAGGCGATTGCCGTCGACGACAAGTTTTTCCACGAGGCAGAATCGTGGGCAAGATTTGTAAGTTTGATTGAACTGAAGCAGGTGATGGCACTGGCACCGATGCGCGCGTTGAAGCGCGACCAACGCGCATGGGTCGTATTGGATGGACCGGTGCGTCCCGGCATGCGCATCGAATCGAAACACGGCAGTGAATGATACGAACCAGCGCCCTTGTCTTCCGTGCCAACGAAAAACGCCGGTCGAATGTTGACCGGCGTTTCTGAATTTATCGATCTTTGAACCGTGATGTCCGATTCGACTGTGCGGTGATTAATCGCCAAAGATGCTTTCCGCGATCGACGTCTGCTCCGGAACTTCCGCTTCAATCTCAGCGACTTTGGCGGGGTCGAGTTTGATCAGCGTGTAAAGGTCGTCGCAAATCTCGGCATTGGTCGCATGCTGGCAGAACCCGATTTCGGCACGGCTCGCGAGGATATCGGCGACGTTGATGATCGCCGGCAGTTCCCGGTTTACTTCGGCCAGCGTTGCTGGGTTGTGGTGATAACCGATGGTCGTACACAGCGTTTGCGGGAAGCGCCACTTCTTGGCGAGTGCCATGCCAAATGCTTGGTGATCGGCACCGATGACTTCCTGTTCCAGTTCGCAGAAGTTGCGGCCTTCACCGCGATAGCGTGAGACGACTTCCGCGAGTTCCTGCGAGAAGACTTGCCGCTCGACCAATAGGCCGAGGTCGGAAATTAGACCGGCCAGGAAGCTTTCTTCGACTTGCGGGCGGCCTTGGGCTGCCGAGAGCAAACGCGAGCCGACGGCGATGGCGATCGAATGTTTCCAAACGTCGGCACCGCTGAAGCCATCGATGTTGTTGCCGCCGGTAAACAGATGCGTCATCGATGCGGCGATGGCGATATTCTTAACCGCCGACAATCCGAGCAGCACAATGGCGCGGTCGATCGAGGAGATTTGACCCGGCAAGCCGTAGAATGCCGAGTTAACGACTTTCAGGATGCGCGCCGAGAGGGCGGGGTCATTCTTGATCACGTCGTGCAGATCGCGCGCCGTCGATTTCGGATTCTCGACGATCTCGATGATCTTGACGGTTACTTCCGGCAGCGTTGCGATTTCGCCCACGTCCGCAATGGCGTTATCGACGATAGCCTTAGCTTCGGGCGTAATTTCGGTTTGCAGCATGGCGGTCCTCGCAATCTAGTTTCACTATCCAATCCGGTTGGATTTCGTGCAGTGCTTACCCGGACTTATCGATCCGAAGCTGGCATCGGTTTATCTGGAATGCGAGTGAATCAGTTTCTGGTTGGGCGATGCAGTGTGCGTTATCAGACCGAGACGGCAGCGGTTTGAAGATGTTTCCAGTCAAGCGGCGTGCCCTGCAGAAGCGGCGTCGTGAGGGTTTGACCGATCACGTCGTCCCAGCGGCTAGGACAGATGCCGTCGGCGGGGCGCTGCACGCGCAAGTGTTGCGGTTGGAGGCGCGTACCGGCGGGAAGGTCGCTTGCGAGAATCAGGCGACCGCGCGCGAGTTTGCGGACCTCAAGTTCGATTTCGCTCGTTGTGCGCGGTCCGCCCGTCATGGCGGCGGCGGCGGCGCGGGCGGCAGTCACGTAGCGCCGGAAATCGTCGGGCTCGGTGGACATGGCATGATCGGGGCCGACGGCGTTGCAGTCGTAAGTGAGATGGCGTTCGAGGATCGGCGCACCGGCACAGACGGCGTAGGCGCCGGTTTCGATGCTGGTGGTGTGATCGCTAAAGCCGACGGTTAGGTTGCAGCACTCGGCTAGAAAACGAATCGTTCCGAGTTGCGCCGCGGCAAGCGGCGTGGGATAGGCGGAGATGCAGTGCAGCAGCGCGGTTCGCTCGGTGGCTTCGGCGTTCGCAATGCGCGCGACGCAAGCATCGATTTCGTCTTGTGTGCTGGCACCGGTCGAGATGATGAGCGGGAGATGCGTTTCAATGGCGGCGTCGATCAGAGAAATGTTAACGAGGTCGGGTGAGGCAATCTTGATCGCCGTGGGTTTGAGCGAATTAGCGAGGAAATGAAGTTCGTCGAGACCGAACGGCGTAGCGATGAAATCGATATTGCATTTCGCCGCATATTGACGTAGCGAGGTTAGCTGCGCTGAGGATAGTTCCAATTTGGCGAGCATGTCGCGCTGCGATGTTGCGGCCTCGATTGCATCGGCTTGATAGGTGCAAAGCGGCGCATCGTCGCCTGCGAGTTCGGCGGCGTTGAAGATTTGAAACTTAACGGCATCGGCGCCGGCGCGTTGGGCGGCGTCGATGAGTTGCTTGGCTTTGTCGATATCGCCATCGTGATTGACGCCGATCTCGGCAATAATGTAGACCGAGGGTTGCGCCTGCTTCGCATCATCGCCGCGCGCGGTTGAATCGCAACGGTGCCAGGGGAGCGGGCATCTCATCGGTTCGCCCCTGAGGCAACAGCTTCGGCGTTTTCTAAACAGCGAGCGCTCAAGAACGCTTCCGCAAGTCTCAAATCCATTTCCGTATCGATGTCGACCACATAGCCATTCGACAATACGCCGCGCCGGTCGGTGCCGAAGAATGCGTGCGGATCGTCGGTTGCCGCTGTGAACAGCGCCGAGCGGGTCACGACGACGACGGCGCCATCGTGATAGAACAGCGGCTCCAAATCCTGCCGACGGTGAATAGAGTTTTGCCGTAGGGGCGTCAAGCGGTCGCCGTCCATGCGGTGCATCCAATCGGGGTGGAACTTACCGACGGGCGACATGCTGCGGACGGAATCGGCGCCGGTGCGGAGCGCGCACTCGATGGCGCGATCGATAACGCCACTAGGGCGCACCGGCACGTTGCCGTAGAGAAAGGCGATATGCGTCGGCGTCGTGTTTTCTTGCTCGTACGCCTCGACGGCATGCCGCACCGTCGCGTCGACGGCGGCCTGATGCGTGGCGAGGTCGGCGGGGCGTTCGATGGTAGCGATGTTGTATTCGCGTGCGGATTCGAGTGCGGCGGGCATATCGCTGGTGAGGCAGATATCGTCGAGCAAGCGGGCGTCGCGCGCGGCGCGGATGGTCCACTCGATCACGGGGCGACCTGCCAGCGGCAGGGCGTTTTTGCCGGGCAACCCCTGGCTGCCGCCGCGCGCGAGAATGACAGCGAGAATGTGCTGAGCCATACCTACAAGATCGAAGGATTGGGCGCTGATGCTTGAGGCGCGGTCGGCACCGGGTTCGTGGTATGATCGCGCGGGCCAGTAAATTGCGAAAAAGGATGCATCATGATTTACCTCGATTACCACGCCACCACGCCGGTCGATTCGGCCGTGCGCGACGCGATGTTGCCGTTTTTGGAAAGCCAGTTCGCAAACCCCTCGAGCGGGCATGCGTTGGGGCGCAACGTGCGCGAAGCTCTGGAAGCGGCTCGGGCAAGCGTCGCAACGCTCGTCAACGCCCAGCCGAGCGAGATAACGTTCACCAGCGGCGGCACCGAAGCGAGCAATATGGCGATTAAGGGCGCTGCGTTCGCTCGGCAGGATCGGGGTAAGCATGTCGTCACGACAGCCGTCGAGCATTGGGCGACGACCGAACCCCTGAAATGGCTGGAGCGGTTCAACTTCGAGACCACGGTGGTGCCGGTCGATGGCTTTGGTCGGGTGGCGGCGGCGGATATCGAGGCGGCGCTGCGGGCCGATACGATTTTGATCAGCGTGATGCATGCCCAAAATGAGGTCGGCACGTTGCAACCGATCGACGAGATCGGTCGGATCGCGCGGCAACGGGGCATTTGGTTTCATGTCGATGCGGCGCAATCGGTCGGCAAAGTACCGGTCGATGTCCACGCGATGGGGGCGGACTTTTTATCGATCGCCGGTCATAAGTTCTACGGGCCGAAAGGGATCGGCGCGTTGTATATGCGCGACGGCGTTGCGATTGAGCCGTTTATTCATGGCTCGACGCAAGAGCACGCTCGGCGCGGCGGCACGGAGAATGTGGCGATGGCCGTCGGCTTGGGCAAGGCGGCGGAATTGGCGCGCGATTACCTAGCGGGCGGCGTGCATAGCGAAATGCGTGATCTGTTTTGGCGCGAGTTGAAAGCGGCGCTGGGCGAGCGCGTGATGCTCAATGGGCATCCGGAGTTGCGACTGCCGACGGTGGTGAACGCGAGCTTTGCCGGCGTGGTGGGCGGCAACCTCTTGGCCGAGTTGGAAGATGTATATGCCTCGACGGGCGCGGCGTGTCATCATGGTGATGCCAAGCCGAGCGCGGTGTTAACGGCGATGGGCATCGAACGCGCGCGGGCAATTGGTGCGGTGCGGTTTAGTTTTGGGAGGCAGACGACGGAGGGGGAAGTGCGCGAGGTGGTGAAGCGGTTGGCGCAGGCGTACGAGCGAATGGCCGCGTCAGCGTCTGCTAACCAATAAGCGTCATGACGCCTTCTAACACACCTTCATCACCCGTTTCGATGGCGGTAAACGTTAGTTCGATGTCGATGGTGCCGTCTTCCTGAATGACGCCCTCAGCGACGATGTTAAACTCCGTCGGCTCATCATTGTTGAATCCGGCAAATGCCTGGGTGGCTTGCATGGTGAAGCGGACGATGCCGTTGGATTGCGTCACTGCCGGCGTTTCTTCGATGTCCTGAAAGGTGCCGTCGCCTTGGTCGTATTCCAGGATTTCCCGATTTTCGATCACGAGAATCAATCTGCCTTCGACATTGGTGAGATCGATGCGCCAGCGACCGTTGACGGTGGGCAGATCGAACATGGCCGGCGGCATCGTATCGCACATCCCGCCGGTGGCGACGAACACACAGCATCCGAGAATCAGGGTGACAGCAATCTTGTTCATGATGACAATTGATAATGGTTGAGCGAGACTTGATTCATACCGGTTACGCACCAGTATACCCAACTCGGGCATAAATTGTCAGGTTGAAAAGATCGTAGGTAGCGGCATGCTTGTAGTGAAGATACCGGCAAAGTCAGCAACGCACGTTACGGGGCGGACCATAATCACGGTGCTGGCCTTAACCGTAATGCTTTTGTGGGCATGCGATTCGAATTCGACGGGCGGTAATGCGTCGAGCCGCGCGGCGTCGTCCGAAAAAGGCGCAACCACTTCTGCACCGGGCTACGACTACCTGAAAGCCCGTAGCGAGTTTGTGGAGGCGGACTTTTTCAAACCCGCCGCCGAGAGTGCGGATGAAGACACGATTCGCATGGCGCCGTTGATCGTCCGCGAAGTAACGGGCGACGAAGCTGGACACTGGCGACTCGGCGTCGATCTCGCGCGACTTAAAGGCGATCAGCCGGCGACCGCCGACCCGCGTGTTGTGTACTACCATCGCGATGGGGTCGTTATCGGGGGCTGGGAACACGAGCGACTGAGCTACGTTTGGATATTGCAGAATCGCGAGAGCGGCGAGTTGCAATGGTGCGGCGTGCGAATGGTGCGCGGGGGCGATGGGCGAGCGGTGCTTTCGGAGGTGATCGCGAGTGATGCTAGAGAACGCGAAGTCTTCGTTGCGCAGACTGTCGAAGACCGGGCGTGGATCGAATTTGGAAAGCCATTCCCCGGACGACGTTACGCCGTGGAAGCCTCACTCGAAGACGCGCCCGATACATTTGTTACGCGCGTAATTTCGGACGGGCCCGAACCGATGGGGCCGTTTGTTTATCTCGAAGCCAATGGACGCGCCGTGACGACGCTATTGTGTCGCTGCATGCCGTCGCAATACGAAGCCGTCCGGAAAAATGAATATTACGAACTGCGGTCATGGGATGATGTAGATGCGGATATGTGGCGCGCTACGCTACCTAAACTGGCGGATTGTCTAAATGATACTGGCGATGCTTTACCTTTAGCGATGGTGCTGCGGGTACCGAATTTACATGGCAGGAAAGAATAACGTATTGCGTTTCAATGCACGTGTCGCTTGCAACGTCCGTAATTCTCGATCGCGCAGTTTATCTCTGTATCCAGTCGCGTCCGCTACTTAACACGTAGTCGTCGCTGCGAAATCTAAGCCAATTAGAAATTCAATTTGATTCAGCCTAATTGCAATGCCCCTACCGGCTATTAGCTGATATCAAAGCAACCGATTCGCTCCTAATACGGCAACACGTTCAAATTGGGACGCTACTCGCGCCGGCATGTAATGCCACAAAAAAATCGGACTCATGGCACAATCCGACTCGACTTGGAAGTAGAGCCCGCGCTGTCGCGCGCCGACAACATCTTCGAGAGTATTCACCCTTCTTGGTTGGGTTCAACGCGGACGGAGCAATCATGGACGTCAAATTCGTAAACGCCTTTGTCGGCTCGATCATCAACGTATTCAAGACCATGCTCGACGAAGACGTGCAGGTCGGTAAGCCGGTGTTGAAAACGGCCGAGATGGTCACTGCCGAAGTATCGGGCATTATTGGGCTTTCCGGAGAGGTTCAAGGCAGCGTGGTGCTGAGCTTCGAAGAAGAAGCGGCTTGCACCATCGCATCAAAGTTTGCGGGTACGGAATTGACGCTCGAATCGGCCGACTTCTCCGATGCGATCGGCGAGTTGGCCAATATGGTGGCTGGGAATGCCAAGAAGGACTTCACCGGCTACGAGGCCAGCATTTCGTTACCGAGTGTGATCGTCGGCAAAGGGCACACCGTATCGCAATCGAAGGTGTTTCCCTATCTCGTAATCCCTTGTTCGACGTCGATGGGTAAATTCAACGTCGAAGTCGCCATCAACACGGTAAAAGCTCCAGCCATGGCCGGTGCGTAAGGAGTTGCAACGATGAAGATTCTGCTCGTCGACGATTCGCGAACCATTCGCAACATTCAGAAGAACACGCTCAAGACGCTCGGGCATACGGATATCACCGAAGCCGCCGACGGCATCGAAGCGTTGGCCTGTTTGGCAAAGGAACGACCGGAACTGATGCTGGTCGACTGGAACATGCCAAACATGGACGGCATTACGTTGATCAAAAAGGTGCGCGAAACGGATAAGGCGTTGCCCATCATTATGGTGACGACTGAAGCCGAGAAATCGCGCGTCTTGGAAGCGGTAAAGGCCGGCGTCAATAATTACGTCGTGAAGCCGTTCACCGCCGAAACGCTATCGGAGAAGATCGAACAGACGATGGCCAAGCTGGCCGCCAGCGGCGCAGCAGCCGGATAAACCTTGTCCGACGGCACCTCTGTCGGGTCGGTGCGACCTTTCGGGACCGCTGATGACCACGACCGCTGAAAAAATTATCGACATTCAAATCGATCGCGACGCGTTGCGCGCCGCGGTTCGCTTCGTGCGCGGTGCGGATGCGCAACGGCTGACGCCGGCACTTGTTCGGGCAGCGCTGAGCGATCGATCGGTAACGATCGACGGTGATGTTGCCGCGCGCATCGACGAATTCTGCCGACTGGTCGGTGAGAAGGTGATCAAGCCGGAGCAGCCGTTTGATGTGGCTATCGGGCTACATCCACAAGACGCCGTCAATGGGTCGTTTCAATCCGCATTTGCTATTAACGAAGCGACCAGCGCGTATGACCGATGGCTCGATACCGGCGTGCATCGCGTCAAAGCTGGCACTACGCTGGGGACGCTCAAACCTCCGACCGACGGTGTGGCCGGGCGCAACGTTCTTGGTGAGGCAATCGAGCCGAAGGTGATGCACGGAAAACCGATTCAAGTCGGCGCTGGCATATCGTGTGGGAACGATGGGTTGGTAACTGCCACGATGGACGGCCGATTGGTGGTGGATGGTATGCAGGTCAGCGTCGTGCCGTTTGAGGCCATCGACGGCAACGTCATCGTCAGTCGCGACGTTGGCACGCTCGAGTCGGACACAATCATCAATGGAAATGTCGGTGACGGCGTGCACCTCATCGCCAAGCGCTCGTTGGTTATCGATGGTTCGATCGAAGGAGCGCGGATCGCCGTGGTACACGATTTGTTCGTGACGCGCGGGATGGTCGGCGCGACGGGCGGCGGAATTACGGCCGGTCGCGATGTCACGCTTAAGTTTGCGGAAGAAGTGGAGATCGAGGCGCAGCGGCATTTGGTTGCCGGGACCAACTTGGTGAACTGCAAATTGCGCTCCGGCGGGTGCGTCATCGCGTCCTCCGCCACGATCGTGGGTGGTGAACTTACGGCGCGTTACCGCGTGTTGGCACGGGTGATCGGTGGCGAGGCGTGTACGCCGACGAAGATTACGGTAGGGCCGGGGATCGATGTGGCCCGGCGCGCGGCAGAGTTGGAAGAGAAGCTCAAAGGCATGCGTCAACTATTGGAAAAGTTTAACGTAAGACTCGCACCCCTGCAAAACAATGTGCGACGACTCACCGCTGCGCAAAAAGAAGAGATGACCGAGTTGTCGTTTGAAGTATCGCAGCTTCAGCAAACCGTGCAGTCGATCGAAGCCGAGCGCAAGGGGTTGTTGGCCAGCCTGAGTGATGGCTCGTTTATCCAGGTGTCGGAGTTGATTCATGAAGGTGTCGAATTCGTGATTGCGGATCGACGCACGACCATCAAGCGCGACATGCATGGCCCGGTGAAGATTCAACGGTGCAAACACAAAGGTTCGACCGAGCTGATTGCTCACGATCAGAAAACGGGCCGAGCGATGGTGCTGGCGTCGCGGCGGATAGACTAACCGCGGCAGCGGCAGTTACTCTGCCGGATTGCTCATCGATCGTGAGCACCTCACCCATCCTGTGAATTTATAAGCCTGTCGGGTCTTCGCTCGACGGGGTTTTTCTAAACAATAAAGCTTGGTTGGCGGGTATTCTCGAGGCAAATCGAGCCCGTTTGGGCGTGTTCACCCTTTAGAAACAGTTTCTCAGCCGGGGCGCGGCAAAAATTTGGAAAAACGATTATCCTACGCCGCTCTGGCGGTTTTTCGTTCGGGAAGACCGCACCCAATCACACAGACGGCAGGTAATCGCCAACCTGACGCGTTCGTTGAGGACAGCAACACATGGAACTCGTGGGCACGTTGGAAATGGGGCTCCTAGGCGCGGCTAGCCAGACGCTGATGGGCACGTTGGATATCGTTGTATTTCTGGTTCTCGCCGTTGCGATCATCGGCTTTGGCTTTTTCTCGAGCCGCGGCGAAGAGACGCATAGCGAACACGGGGCGCAGGATTACTTTCTTGCCGGTCGCAAACTTACCTGGTGGCTGGTCGGTTTCTCGCTGATCGCGGCCAATATCTCGACCGAGCAGTTCGTCGGCATGAGCGGCGAAGCGGCGGCGCAGTTGGGAATGGCCATTGCGAGTTACGAATGGATGGCGGCCATTACGCTGGTCGTCGTCGCGTTTGTTTTCCTGCCGACGTTTCTTAAGAGTGGCATCTACACCATCCCTGAGTTTCTCGAATATCGCTACAACCCGTTCGCCCGGTCGGTCATGGCTATTGCCAACCTGGTGATTCTCGTGGGTGTGCCGACAGCTTCGGTCATCTTCTCCGGGGCGAAGGTGATTACGGGTAATTTTCAAGGGGCCGCAATGCTTGGCCTCGACTTCGGTAACATCACGTTGGCCTGTTGGATCATCGGAACGGTGGCGGCGGCTTACGTGTTTGCCGGGGGTCTGAAGGCGTGTGCCTGGACCGACCTGGCATGGGGCTCTGGTCTGATCATCGGTGGTGGTGTCATTGCCTATTACGCGTTTTCGTTACTGGGCAGTTCCGACGCGGCGGAGTTGGCAACGACTGCCGCCAGCAGCGGTGTAACGCCCGCCGATTTGGAGCAAGCCGGCGCGGTCGATCGCTTTATGCAGCTCAATCAAGGCGCGCTGCCCGAAGGCAAGCTGCACATGGTGCGCGGTATCGAGGATCCCAAGATTCCGTGGACGGCGCTAGTCGTTGGCCTTTGGATTCCCAACTTCTTTTATTGGGGTCTGAACCAGTACATCACCCAGCGCACCCTGGGTTCGAAAAGCCTTGCCGAAGGTCAGAAGGGTGTGGTCTTCGCGGCCTTTTTGAAGCTGATCATTCCATTCATCGTCGTGATTCCCGGTATGTTGGCGTTCAACCTGTTTAGCAGCGACTTGAAGGACGACGCGGTCGGAATCAACGCAAGATTGATCTCAAAGAAAACGCCGGCGCTTTACCAAACGCTTTCCGGTTCGGTGAAACCATCGGACGATCCACGCAATCAGGCCATTATCGAAGAAGTGCAGAAAAATCTCGAAGCGAATGAGGCGGTACAGAATCTGCTCTACAAATTCCCGTTGGACTTCGCCGAGTTGCATGCCGACGATGCGGCCAAGATCGTGGCGTATAACCGATCGGTCGCGACCCTTTTGGAAGATGAACAAACTCCGCAAGCCGATGCCGCCGGCCTAACCGAGTTCAACGACAAGCTTCTCAAAGCCGCGAACGATGCCGAAACGCAATACCCGGTCGAAACGCTGTCAGCGTATGACACGGACAACGCATTTCCGACGCTGATTCGAAAATTGCTGCCGGTCGGAATTGGGCTTAAGGGTTTCGTTTTGGTGGCGATTTTTGGCGCGGTCGTCAGTTCGTTGGCGTCGATGTTGAACTCGGCTTCGACCATCGCGACGATGGATATCTACGGCAAGCTACGCAAAGGCGCGAGTCAGTATGAACTGGTCACGGCCGGTCGCGTTTTTGTGGTGATATTCGTATTGATAGCCATGCTGATCGCGCCCAAGTTGGGCGACCCGGCGTTCGGCGGCATCTTTACGTTCATTCAGGAATTCCAGGGCTTCATCTCACCCGGCATTTTGGCAATCTTCCTCTTCGGGCTGTTGGTGCATCGGGCACCGCGCTATATCGGGACGGTCGGCTTGCTGCTGAACCCGTTGTTGTACGGCTTGTTTAAGTTCAGCCCGAAGATTTTCGGCGGTGCCAACCCCGGAATTTTGGAATCGATCGCGGGCTTGTCATTCCTCGACCGTATGGCGATTTGTTTCGGTATTTTGCTGGTCGTGCTGACGACGCTGACGGTCGTGTCGCCATTGAAGAAGCCGGTCGATCTACCGGTGAACGAGAAGATGGACGTCACACCATCGAAGGGCGCGATGGCGTTCGGCGGATTGATCGTGGTGGCGACGATCGCGCTGTATGTCGTGTTCTGGTAAGCCGAACTTCTGACGGAGGGGCCCGACCTTAGTTGTTCAGTCAGCTTATTTCGTCGTTGGGTAGTGGCCGCCAACTTGCAGATTCAAACTAAGCCGCTGTCTTCTTTGCGAGGTCGGCGGCTTTTTTCATGGCGGTGGTGAGGTTGTCGGTGTTGAACGCGACGGGCCAGTCCGCCTTTGGCTGTTTGACGATGGCCGCGTGCAGTTGGCGTTGGCTCGGTGATAGATAGTCGCCGGGTTGCAGGTTCGCGTCGCGCAGCGCTGCGTTGACGCGACAGGCCTGCGCGGGCGTCATCGGCACAAAGCGATAAGTCGACTTGCCGAGGTAGTACTTCGGTTCTTTGTCGGGCCGCGCCGTTGCGTTGGTCATTTGGATGGCATCGCCAACGATCGGAGTAGCGGTTTTCTTTTGTTGTTCACTGCGGGCGAAGACGCGGCGGGCGCAGCGCACCTTCTTCGCTTCGTTAAGTACCCGCTCAAAGTCGATGCGGCGCGTATCGAACCAGACGTCGACGACTTCTTCACCTTCGAGCCAGCCCGCCTGCGTTGCGATCACGCCCTCGAGTTTGCCGAGTTGAATCTCACCTTCCCAGAAGCAGTGCATCGCGAAGGTCGCCTGTTCGACGGTGCCGCCCTTGCGCGCGGTGAGTTCGGCTTGCAGCAAAGTAAGGTAGGGCGTTACGCTTTTCTTGGCGGCTTTCAATGCCGTGACCATCGCGTCGACCAAGCCGGCAGCGGAATAGTCGCCATTGACGCGCTCGGCGAGTGCCTTGCGCTCGCTATCGACGATGCGCACGACCGGGTTGTTCCACGTGGGTTCCTTGAAGCTTTTGAGTACGTCGCGGTCTTTGCCCTCGATGTTGTTATAGATGGCGACGGGCACGAACAAGTCTTCGGCGGCGTCGCGAATGAGCGGATGGCTCAACACGTCGTTACCGTAATTGCGGCAGGTAGCGCAGCCGGGGACCTCCTGAAACAAGATGAGGATCGGCTTGTTTTCTGCTTTGCTACGCGCGATGGCGTCATCGAAGTCGCGCGACCAGTTGATGGTGCCGAGTTCGACGGGTGTTTCGGCGTGGAGTGCGGGGGTGATGCAGCAGGCTAGGAGAAGTGCACTTACGAAGGCGTTTGGCATATGGCGTGATTGATGCATGAGTAATCCTGTTCGGTTTTGGCAGTCATCAGATTGGTCGTTCTGCCCAATTCCATTGACGCGACTGAATATTGCACGAAACGACCGGGAGAAATGCAAGCGTGACGCAACTAAAACGCGACCGTAGCCCGCAAAGCTCGTTTGCCGCGCTACGCCCCTTTGCCCAATAAGCGTTGCTTAATCAGCGCGAGCGTGCCCTGGGTGAGGCCGACGCCGCGCCAGTACGCGCGGACGAAGCCCATGACGGCATATACCATGTACGACGATTGCTTCAATCGCATCAACAAACGCATCGTCATCGGCAGCTGTGTGAGCATTAACAGCGCGAATACACAGATCGAGACCCAGCGCCAGCGCTCGACTGCCAATAGCGGTAGCGACGCCAACGACAGCATTGCCAGTGGCGGTTGCACGTGATCGATGAAACCGCTGTAGGAATCGCCCATCGAATGGCCCTGATGATTCGTGTGTAGGAACAGCCGCCAATAACCCTGTTGCCGTTGTGTGCGCAGGTATGAGCGCCAGCGTGTCGGGTGGTAATGCCGCACACGCGAGCGGATGTCGAACCCCAAAGCATAACCCGCAGCTTGCACGCGAAACGACAGTTCGGCGTCTTGGCCCTTTAAGAAACGCTCGTCGAAACCGCCGACCTTTTCTAAGGTGGCGCGGCGATAGAGCACGTTAAACGTGGCGAGAAAATTCACGCGACGGCCCATGCGGCGATGCCGTTCGACGATTTCTTCGTGAATCAAGCGCGACAGCAGCGAGTGGTCGGTCATGGTGCCGTAGCTGCCGCTGGCGCCGCCGAATTTGGGGTCGTCCATGAAAGGCAGCAACACATCGAGTGCGTCGGGCTCGGCTACACAGTCGGAATCGACAAACCAGATTAGTGTATGTTGTGCCGCGCGCCAGCCGAGATTGCGCGCCGCGCCCGGGCCGCGGCCACCACCTTCGATGAGCGTTACGTCAAACGAACGGGCGATCTCGCGCGAATTATCGCGCGAACCGTCGTCCACGAAAATAATCTCGGCCAATCGTGAATTGGGCTGCGCCTTGATCGCGCAAACGGCTTGCAGGCAGTTCGCGAGCGTGCGCTCGCAATCGCGCCCGGGTATGACGAGCGAGACCAGCGGCAGTTGGGTGGGCGACGCGGCAGCCATGTTGTCGCTTAGGGGCGGCCTTGTGCGTCAGGCCGATTGTCGATCATCGTTTTGGTAACGCGAAGCTGCTGTTGGGCAAGAGGATTTCCCGGCTGCTCTTGGAGAAACGCCTCTAACTCATTGACCGCTTCGGTCAACTTCCCAAGCGAGCGCAAACACATGGCGATGCGTACCCGCGCAAGCGGAACGGACTCGGTCGGTGGCCCGTTCGCCAGCCCCCGACGATAAGACCCGAGCGCCTCTTCATACTGACCGGTGCCGAACTGGCAGTTGGCAATTTGCAACCATGCCAGCGGATGGCGCGGGTTTACTTCGAGGGCTTTTTCGTACCATACGATCGCTTCTTCAAATGTGCTGCGCCCAAAACCGGCCAACCGAAAGTAAGAGTTGCCCAGATTAAATCGCAAGCGCGAGCGCAATACAGCTGACGTATTTTGGTACACGCCTTGCTCACCTGCCAGAAACGTTTCGGCTGCTTTTTCAAAGAGCGCGATGGTTTCCGGGATGTTGCCCTGTGCGCGCTGGGCCTCGCCGGCGTCGGTGTAGGCATTGCCGAGCATCACCCATGCCGACGCTTTGCCTTCGCGAAATTGGATCGACTTTTCATAGGCGGCGGCTGCGTCCTTGAAGCCTTGCAAGACGGTTTGCATCACATCCTTCGATAACGTGGGCCTTCTCTTGCCTTCGACGGGGGCGGGCAGTTTCGACCGTTCGATCGCTTCGATCAGTTTCGCGCGCTTGCTTAGGCCATTACCCAGATTGAACCACGCGTTAACGAACGTGGGCCGGATTTCGGTGGCTTTTCGCAACGCATCGACCGCGAGATTGAGGTTGGTAAGCTTTTCTTCGGGTGTGAGGACTTCTAAACCCAGCTTCTTTTGCAGGTCGTCCTCGATGGTATCGAGCAAGCACTTACCGTAATTGTTAAGGCCGCGGTCGTTGAGTGGACGCGTTGCGACGTTGTCGGCCCAGAGTTGAACCGGGTTGGCATACAGCGCGTTGCGTTGAAAGCTGAGCATGCCGAGGACGATGGCCAATGGCAAGCATAAGACGGCGACGACGGCACCGCGCTGAATGTAGGAGGGGAGCTTGTCGCTCACGCGCCCGACCAACCACCAAAGCAGCGCCACGACGCCGACGATCAGCGCCGCCAGCGAAAGATACATGCGGTGTTCGTAAAGCGGGTCGCGAATGGGTACGAAACTGCTGGTCGGTGCCAAAATGATAAAGAACCAAGCCCCGAGGAATCCGAGCCAGGGCTTGCGAATCAACGCGATAACGACGGTAACGCCCAAGGCCGCGATGAACAGCCCCGGCAACGCGGCGTTCGCAAAAGTTGCGGGCTTTTTGAGCCAATTTTCTTCGCCGGTAAGGCTGAGAATCGGCCATCGGTAATCGAGTGCCTGGTCGATCGGCGCGACGGCGAGTTTAAGATAATGTGCGATAACGCCGAACTGCGTAACCAGATACTCTTTGGGCGTAATCTTGTCGGGCCGGTCGCGCGTGAGCGAAAAGCCGACGGTGCCGCTTTGATTCTTCTTCGGCACCAGTACGCCTTGGGCCACGCCGACCTGAAACAGCATTGCCAGCGTGCAAAATAGTAAGATGTGTACGACGCCGCGCTTTTTTGCGATCTGTACGATTCGGCGTTTAATCTCGGTGATGAACGCAGGGGCATTGCCGAAGGGGGAAGCGGCTTCAGCATCTGTTGCGCGCTGGCAGCCGAATATCAGATCGTAAAGCAATACCACGAACGGCGCGGTGACCATAACGGCCTTGCTGCCCATGCCGAGCCAGCAAAAGAAAACCGCAAACGCAGCGGCGATGGCGCGCCCGGCAAAACTGCGGCTGCTGATGACGTAGGTAAAGCTGTAGAGCGTGAGCAAATAAAACATGCCCATCAGCGATTCGGCACGTTGAATGAGATAGGTAACGGCCTGCGTGTTGAGCGGATGCAGCAACCATAACAGCGCGCCGGCAAACGCGATCCAATGCGCTTGCTCCTGGGCGGCCTTCGGAAACGGGCCGAGCAGCAGCGTGCGACGTATGACCCCAAATAATGCGAGCCCCGCGATCATGTGAATGATCAGATTGGTCCAGTGATAGGGTGCCGGCTCGGCGAATTCGTCAACGACCATCGCGCGGGTGGCCTTGATTTTGTCGGCGCGTTTGAAATCCCAATAGAGCGTGGCTTCCACGATCGGGCGGCGGCTCTTGCTCATCACCTCGAAGACGTCGCGGTTTTTGTCGCGGTCTTCCGACATCGCCAGAATCCATTTGCTGTCGTCGAAAACAAACTGACCGCGGAACGAATTGGAATACGTGATGTAGGTCGCGATCAACAGCAGGGCGCACAAACCGGCGGCGATCAGATGGTCGCGCGGTGCGGGGCCGAAAGATATTGAGGGCGCGGGCTCCGTTTTGGGCGTGGCGCGGGCGGCGCGTTGGGCCTTGCGTTGTCCTTTTTGCAGTCGTGCCATGGCAGTCGTTCGATGGATGGGCCGGGGGCGACGAGCCGTCTCCGCTGGTTCGGGTTTGTCGGGTTACCGCAAAATTCGATGATACACCAATCGCCGGATGGCGTCTTGATCGAGCGCGCCTGCCGGTAATATGGTAGAGCGACGTGCGATGGTCTCGCGTATCGTTTGGGTGTCCGAAAATGCGCGGCGGGCGCGCGGCGCGGGCAATTGCGGTCGCACGGCAAGCGGCATAACGTCAACTAGGGGGATGTCGTCGTCGGGCGCGCTGCGCGAGTATCGGTCGTTGGCAGTTGCTGCGGGTGAAACAGGTGGATGCAATTGAAGAAAACTCGCTGGGAGCGTTACCGACGGAGGTAAAGGCGCGCACCTTCGTCGTGATTCCGGCGTATAACGAAGGTCCGGCGCTGGCCGAGGTGGTGGCCGAGGTGCGCCGGCATTTCGATCACGTGGTGGTCGTCGATGATGGTTCGCGCGATAACACGCATGCCGTCGCGTTGGATTGCGCGCGCTACGTGCTCAAGCATCTGATCAATCGGGGGCAGGGGGCGGCGATACAAACCGGTATCGAGTTCGCGCTGATTCGCGGCGCGGATTTTGTCGTCACGTTCGATGCCGATGGTCAACATCGCGTGGAAGATATTCCCGCGCTGCTCGCGCCGATTCTCAATGGCGATGTGGACATCGCTTTGGGTTCGCGGTTTCTCGGCAGCGCGACGGACCTTCCGGCGACGCGGCGCTTGGTGCTGAAGGCCGGCGTTTGGTTTACGCGAATTTTTAATGGCGTGCGGCTGACCGATGCCCATAATGGGTTGCGTGCGTTTTCGCGCAAGGCGGCCCAGCGGATTCATATTCGGCAGGATCGCATGGCCCATGCGAGCGAGATTATCGATTTGATTCGCGAAACGGAGTTGCCGTTCGTCGAAGTGCCGGTCACGATTCGTTACACTGAATATTCGCTGGCGAAGGGGCAGTCGGCCCGCGGGGCGCTGCGCATCGCGTTTCATTACTTGGTTGGAAAGATGGTGGATTGATGCTAAACGGACTCAACACATTCCAAATCGTGGTCGGCGGCGTGGTGGCGGCGTTTGTGCTGCTGCTCGTGCTCGGTTCGATTCGCAATTTAATCTCCAAGCGCGACGGCGTGATCTGGTCGCTGGTCGGCTTGGCAACGCTGATCGCCATTTTGCAACCCGGCATTACCACCAAAGCGGCATCAGCCCTCGGCATCGGTCGCGGTGCCGATCTCGTTTTTTACGTCGCGATCTTGCTGATGTTTCTCGGCTTTTGGATGACGTACATGCGCCTGCGGCATTTGCGTAAAGAGATGACATCGCTGGTGCGGCACATTGCGATCTTGCAGGCGGAAGAGGGTGTGGGGAAAGGGAAAAACGTCGAAACGTCGAAAAGTCAAAATGTCGGAACGTAAAGATGGCAACACAACTTGTCTTATCTCGCCGCCGCAACATCCGCATCCACCATCGTTTTCACCAACCCTTCAAAATCCAGCGTCGGCTCCCAGCCCAAAACCCGCTTCGCCTTGGACGCATCGCCGAGCAATTGCGCCACGTCCGTCGGTCGTTCGTAGCGCGGGTCGTGTTTGACGTGTTGTTTCCAATCCAGTTCGGCATAGTCGAACGCACATTCGAGAAATTCGCGTACCGAGTAGCTCTTACCGGTGGCGATCACGAAATCGTCGGGCTCGTCGTGCTGCAACATGCGCCACATGGCTTCGACGTATTCGGGGGCGTAACCCCAATCGCGACGGGCGTCTAAATTTCCGAGGAACACATCCTGCTGGCGACCGGCCTTGATTTCGGCGACGGCGCGGGTGATCTTGCGTGTGACGAAGGTTTCGCCACGGCGGGGCGATTCGTGATTAAACAGAATGCCGTTGCTGGCGAAGATGCCGTAGCTTTCGCGATAGTTGACGGTCATCCAGTAGGCATAGACCTTAGCGGCGGCGTAGGGGCTGCAAGGCGCGAAGGGCGTGGTTTCGGATTGGGGCACCTTGGAAACGTTGCCGTACATCTCGGAGGAACCGGCTTGATAGAAACGCGCCGGCAGGCCGGTATCGCGCAGGGCTTCGAGCAAACGCGTGGTGCCCAACGCCGTGACGTCGCCGGTATATTCGGGGATATCGAAGCTGACGCGCACGTGGCTTTGGGCGGCGAGGTGATAAATCTCATCGGGCTGCACGGCGGTGAGAATCTTGCGCAAATTGGAAGCGTCGCAGATGTCACCGTAATGCAGAAATAGCCGGACGTTGTTGAGGTGTGGGTCTTGATAGAGATGATCGATACGCGCGGTGTTAAACGTCGAAGCGCGGCGGATGATGCCGTGCACCTCGTAGCCCTTGTCGAGCAGCAACTCCGCCAGATACGAGCCGTCTTGCCCCGTGATGCCGGTGATCAGCGCTTTCTTCATGATCGGCTAGTGTAGCGGCTAATCTTCGATGGCGTAATCGTCGGTCAGGTCGTCGAGCGCTTGGGCGGTCTCGACGGCCATAGCAACTTTGTCGCGCTTAAGATTGCAGTAGACGGTACCCGCATCTTTGAGCGCGATCGGCGGCGAGTAGAGTTTGTGCAGAATGATGCAGACCATGCCGTTGCGCTGGGGTTTGGCGAGATACTGCTCGATTTCCCAAGTGATCCAAGGGCTGAGAAAGGTCGTTTGGCCGACGAGGCAAACCAAGACGTCGGCGGCAACGATTTCCGTGGCGATGCGTTGACGTACGGTCGCCGCGGCGTCATCGTCGGGGGCGATCTTTACGCGGGCGTCGTAGTCGTCGAGATTTGCCTGCGCCGGTCCGAATTCGCGAAGCGGCTCGGCGGTGGCGCGTTGCTCGGGTTCGTAGCAAAGAAAAACGGACATAGCGGGGAAACTTTGCGTTTTGGTGCACGCAGATCGCATGGGCGTCTCGAAATTGACGCGAATCGATAGATTCGCCCCGTCGATATTACAATAATAAGAGAAGCACCGATAGCAACTTGGGTTTGAGTTCATGATGCGTATTCACTTCGCTGGCTATTTGGGGATCGCGGCAATCATCGCGCTGGTGACGTCGCAAGGGCTGCGCGCGCAGGGTTCGATTGAAGACCGTACGCAGCAGCGGCGATTTTTGGCGCAACTCGACCATCAGAATTGGGAAGCCCGCGAAGCGGCGACGGCGGAATTGATGGCGGCCGACCCGAGCTTATTGCCGGACCTTGTCAGTTATGCGTCTGGCGATGTCAGCTTCGATACGCGCATGCGGCTCCGCAAGATTTGTCAGGAGCTGTACCGCACGCAGCGGATGGGGCCGTCGCGCGCGTTCTTGGGGATTCAGAATCAACCGTTGAGTTGGACGACGGCGCTCGCGATGCAGAGCATCCAGCAACCGATTCCGGTGGGGCATCATGTGCTGGTCGTAAGCAACGTGATCGATGGCACGGCGGCGGAAGAGGCGGGCCTCAAGCGTGGGGATATGTTAGTTGCGATCGATGGCGAACGGGCTTTGCTCGGGACCGGCGATGCGCAACGGTTAACGGACCTCATCGGAAAGAAGCGACCCGAAGCGTTGTGCAACTTCAGCGTGCTGCGCGATGCCACACAATTGGTATTGGATATCGGAAGTCGCGCAACCTTAACACCGCAGTATTTCGCCGGCATGACGGTGAAGCCAATTACGGCGCAGGCGTATCCGGTCTTGGCACCGAATACCTGCGGGCTGCGCATCGAAGATTTGGGTGGCGTCGATCCGAGCGTTGGCATTCAGGTTGGCGATGTAATCACGACGGTCGATCGTGTGCCGTTTGAACCGCGGACCGCCCAGGCGCAGTGGGATAGTTGGACCAACGGCTTGTTTGATGCGGACGCTGCGGTGGCCGCGTGGAACCAATCGGTACCGCCGCTGCCGCCGATCGGCATTCTGCAGAAAAAGACGACCAGTATGACGGTGTTGCGCGGTGGGCAGTTATTGGAAGTGCGGGCGCGCCTGGGCCGTTGGCCGCGCCATTTGTTGCGCGACGATCAAAATCGCGCCAATCGCAATGCGATCGAGCGCGATAAGGAAATTCGCGCGGCGTTCGATGTATGGTGGCAGGAACGCGTGCCACCCATCGGCGGCGGGACGGATGATTCGGTACGAGCGTCTTTATATTGGCGGATGGAGTTGGATGAGCGGTAAGTCGCCGCGGGGCCGGATCGAATCACTGTTACACAGTTACATTGGTTGGATAAGGCAGCGGGTTGGATGACGCATTCGTTATATATAAGGGTAAGGCAAGCGAACGGGGTAACGTCCGATTCATACCGTATCGCAAGCACAACCAACGCAGCGTCGCCAATAGATAATTCAAGCGATATTATCGACACGCCGTTTGTACGCATTTTTTAAGCGACCCGCCGACATATTAAGGGGCCCTCCATGCCTCTAGCGGTCAATCTGTAAATAAGACAGGTTGCATCATCGCACTTGCAAACGCGACCTTATCAGCACCGCAACCAGTTTGCCGCGGCAGCCGCGATGTTATCCACCCGGCCGATTTAAAATAGGCGATTTTGCATTTGCCCGCGCCGGACCCGAATCTTATGTTTCAACTGTCGCTCGACGATTTCCTTAAGGGAAAGAAACGGGCGACGGAGTGCCTCGCGCTTGGTTCGCGAGGTCGCTCATCCCGGGGGGAATGGATGTGAATCGTCAAACGAGATTCGCATTCGCACCTCATCCGAGCGGCCGAGTTTGACATGGCCGCACGCCGTTGCCCTTCGAGTTTGCAACGGTGCAGCTTTCCCAACAGTACTGAAACGGTTCGACCGGAGCCTTTTGGCATCGGACTGTTCGAATCGCATTAGGGACCCGGCGAAGGGGATGTCGCCGGGACAGTGCTCTGCCTGCCGCGTTGGTGGGAGAGATAAACAGAATGGTTTGCCGCATAGCACGAGGCGATGTTTGGCAGGCCGGAGCAACCGGGCCGACGGGGGTCGGCCACGTGGGATAAGGAGCTTTTCCGATGACCAAGATCACCAACCTGTGCAAGTCGTTTTTGAAGGATGAAGAAGGCGCCACCGCAACCGAATACGCGGTTATGTTGGCCCTGATTATCGTGATTTCGCTCGCCGCCATTAGCGCGTTGGGCACGAAGGTTTCGGACATCTTCGTCGATGTCGAAACCGCATTGCCTGCCTAATCGTTAGGCGCATACGCCGGCGCACGAAGCGCCGGCGTGATGGGCCACGGCGGGCCGAATTTGATTTGTGTTTTAGCGTGGCGGGTGAAAGTCGTATGGCTTTCACCCGCCCGAATTTCCGCCCGACGATTCGCCCGCCCGAGGCGAACACGCCGGACCGGACGTTGGCCCCGCAACATGACAATCGAGTTTGGACATCTTGTTGTGAGTGTTTTGATCCCCGGCATGGCCTACGCCTGCTGGCGCGATTTGCGTTCCAACCGTATTCCCAATTGGTTGAACGCCGCCCTCGTCCTGTCCGGCCTGTTGGTCCACGGCTGGCTCAGTGGATGGACCGGTATCCAACAAAGTTTTCTCGGTTTGCTTACCGGCTTCTCACTTTTAATCGTACTTTGGTTAATGCGGGCCATGGGTGCCGGTGACGTCAAATACATGGCGGCGCTGGGTGCATGGCTCGGACCGGAGATGACGTTGTACGCCGCACTCGCCGGCATCTTGGTCGGCGGCGCGATTTCCCTCGGGATGGTGGCTTACCGCCGCGCTTGGGGGCGCTTCGCGAACAACATGGGGCTGCTCGTTATCAAGATGGGTTCGGCGCGAACCGCCTTCGGCGAGTTCGCTTCGATGAAAGACCTCACCGGGCCCGGCAAGACGGCCGTACCGTATGCCGTGCCGCTGACGATTGGCGCTTTGGGCGTGTTGTTCATGGCGCAGACAGGACTGAAAGGGTTATAAGCATGATCATCAAACGACGACGACATATGCGACGGGGTGCGGCAGTGGTCGAAACGGCTGTGGTGGCACCGATCCTCGTTTTGGGGATGCTCGGCATGATGGAAGTCGGCTGGGCGTTCATGCTGCGGCAAACCGTTACGCTGGCCGCACGCGAAGGCGCTCGCGCGGGTGCATTGCCCGGTGCCGAATACAGCGATATCCAATCGCGCGTCGACGACGCGATGAGGGCGGCCAATCTCGAAGGTTACGAGATGACCACCAACATCAACGACTTGGGCCCGACCGACTTGGAAGTCTCGGTGACCGTCAGCATCCCGTTGGATCGCGCGACGTTTACAGGGGCGATGCTGGGCGGCGGCTCATTCGATATTTCCTCGACCGCGACCATGCGACGCGAGGGTATCGATGCCACCAACGGCTCCAGCGGCGTCGAAGGCTAGACTCGATTTATTGCGGGGAGCGGTTCTTGCCGCTCCCCGCCTTTTTTCGCATTATCGGCGGCAGCACCGAAAGCCGCCTTCCCTCCGACTGCAATCGATTCGAGATTAGCGGTCCTTGCAATCTTGCTAACAGCATCAACGCTTTCGACCGAGAAATCTCTCAGGTCACCACCAATCGCTTGCCCGTAGGTGGGCGGCATGGTCGCACGTATGCGACCGTGGGCAAACGAAAGGACGTTTTCAGATGAAACCAAAAACCATCATTCCGTTGGTGATTGGGCTCGGCGTGGGCTTCTTTGCCATCAAGATGGGTGTCGACATGGTCAAGAAGGCCAAGGGCTCCCAGGAACAAACGTACGCAGTCGTGTTCAGTGGTAAATCCATCGAAGCGGCGCAGCGCATCACCGAAAAAATGGTACAAACACGTAAGGTGCCGAAGAGCTTCATTCCCAGCAATGGCTTTTTCGAACCCGAAGCGATCGTAGGCCGCGTCACGAAGGTGCCGGTGCCTGCCGGTGTACCGATTACGCAAGCCATGTTGGCACCCAAAGGTGCCGAACCGGGCTTGGCCGCCACGATCCCTCCCGGTTTTCGCGCCGTCAGCGTGAAGGTCACGGAAGATTCGGCGGTCGCCGGTTTTGTGTTGCCGGGCAGTCGCGTCGACGTGTCGACGGTGGAAAAAGACGGCAGCGGTAAGAGCCATTTGATTCTGCAGAACGTCGAGGTCGGCGCCGTCGGTCAATCGATGTCGCAAATCGGCCCCGACGGCAAGTCGGCCAATATCTCAAAGTCGGTGACGCTGTTTCTGCGTCCCGAACAGGTGAGTTCGCTGAACAGCGCTTTGGCCAAGAGCCGCGGCAATATTCGCTTGGCGATGCGCGGCCATAACTCCGACCCGGGTGAATCCGCTATGGGCAGTTGGCTGAGCAATCTATTCAAAAAGAACGAAATCGAAAACGAATCCGAACCCGAGCAACCGGAACCTAAGGTCATCGCGCCTGAGCCGGTACAAGTGGCCGTGCAGAAACCGACTTTCCACGTGGTGGAAGTGCGTCGGGGCGACGACGTGAAGCGCCTCGTTTTCGACAATCATGGTGGCGTGCGGGAATTCCCCGGCGATCAGCCCTTGCCTCCGCAATTCGGTGGCCCAGCCTGGGCCGGTGCCGATCAGGCCTCATCATCCGGTCGCGATGAGATAAACCCGTACGAGAAGGAGTCTCTTGAGTAATGAACATTTGTAGGGACGGTCGAACACCTTCGGACCCGTCCCGCGACATCACAACTCGCGGGTACGTCGATTCGAAGCGTATTCGTCGCGGAACAGTCGCTATGGCGGTAGCCCTGTTCGCAAGCGCGGCGATCAACTTGCCAACACTACTGGCTGCAGGCGGTTACGGACAACCGACCACCGGCGCAGCCTTACAAAGCCTCTCGCAGCTTTTCGCACAACAACCGATGCAGCCCGCCGCGGGCAACAGTGGTGCCACCGGCTTTTCGGTGGTAGCTAACGGCAGCGGCATGATTCAATCGGTGTCGGTGGATAACCCGGGCTCGTCGCGGCGCATTCGCGTCAATCGCAACGCCACGGCTGTGATTCAACTGAATCAGCCGATCGATGCGGTGAGCGTGGCGGATAACACGATCGCCGATGTGGTGCTGACCTCGCCGACGCAGATCATCGTGGCCGGTCGAGCTTTTGGTACGACGCAGATCTTGCTGCAAAAGAGCCAAGAGCAGACGGCAATCAATGTCGACGTCGAGTTGGACCTAAGCATTCTCAAAGCGTTTGTGCAACGGGTCGCGCCGACGGCGCAGGTCGATGCGCAGAGTGTGAACGGCACGATCTTCCTGAATGGTATGGTGCCCGACACGGAAGCCGCTGCGCAAATCGTCGACATGGCATCTTTGGTGCAGGGCGGTGAGGTACGCAGCAATCTGACGATCGCCGGTGTGCAGCAAACCATGTTGCGCGTGGTGGTTGCCGAGATCAATAAGTCCGCCATTCGACGCCTCGGTGTGAACTGGGCTGTAGGCGGAAATAATTGGTCGCGCGACTTCTTCTTTGCGAACAACTTGGGCCAGCTCAATCCGACGACGTTCGGTACCGGCGGCTTGCCCGACGTGCGCATGGGGCAAAACACGACTTTCTTGCTGCCAAACCAGAATGGCCCGGGTACCAACATTACGTTTGGTTTCCCGCAAGCTGAGTTTCAACTGTTCGTGAACGCGCTGCGCGAAAACAGCCTTGCACGCGTGCTTGCTGAGCCCAACCTGGTCGCCATCAGCGGCCAAACGGCCAGCTTCCTGGCGGGTGGCGAAGTTCCGATTCCGGTGACGCAGGGCGGTGCCACTGCCGGTGCCGTCACGATTGAATACCGCGAGTTCGGTGTGCGCCTTGCGTTTACGCCGACCGTGCTGGGCGGACAGATCGTGCGCTTGCACATCATGACGGAAGTCAGCGATGCGGTGCCGACCGGCGGCGTGGCGGGTGCCTTCCCATTGTTCACGTTCAGCACGCGCCGCGTTGAATCGACGATCGAATGCGGTAACGGTCAGACCTTTGCCATTGCAGGCTTATTGCGCGACGACGTGCGCGGTTTGGCATCGAAGATTCCGGGGCTGGGTGATATCCCGATTCTCGGAACCTTGTTTAGCTCGACCGACTACGAACGCGAATTGACCGAACTGGTGATTCTGGTGACGCCGCAGTTGGTGGAACCGCTCGATCCGCACCAGGTGCCGCCGCCGCCGGGCAGTCTGATGACCGAACCGACGGATGCGGAATTGTTCTTCGAGCAGAAGCTCGAGGGCGATCCGTTGGCACGTCCCGGCTTTGCCGGTGGTGTGCCGCGGGAGACCTTCCCGGTGAAGACGCTGCCGCGCAACAACGCGGCCATGAATAGCGCCAACATGAACCTGCAAGGCCCGTGGGGCATGGCGGAGTTCGGCGAGCAGTAGCGACTTACCGTTGCTTCGCAAAATGGGACGAAGCAACGCAACAACCTACAACGAATCAGGGGGCAACGGTTGGTTTACAGTCGTTGCCCTCTTTCTGTGGGAAAATAACTGTCAAAGTTTATTTGCAAATTGCCTTCGACGCGATTTGCTCGCAGGAAAATTGAATGCCAGATTTAATCATGTATCCGGCATTCCCATAAGGAACGAATGCAACTCCACTTTGTTTCGCCGGGCGAAGCAAAGGATGTCGGATGGATCCGCATCAGAAAAAACCAAGTGTCGACGACGTCGTTCATGAAGAACCCGCCGTCCCGTCCGCAGTGCGCGGTGGAGGGAGAACGATGATGAGAAAGTATTGGTCTTTGGTAAATCGAAAGCGTCGGCGTGGCACCGTGATTGTGCAGACCGTCGCGTTCGGCAGTACCGTCGCCGTAGGTGTGGCGGCGCTGGCGATCGACTCGGGCTTGATGTTTAGCGCCCGGCAAGAGCTGCAAACCGCGGCGGATTCCGCCGCATTGGCGGCCGCGGCCAAATTGGGTACCAACAATGGCGACCCCTTTGCGGCGGCGAAGGCTGAAGCACAACGATACGCCAATCAGAATCGCGTTATGGGCGAAAATGCCGATCTCGTGGATTCGGACGTGGAATTCGGCCACGCCGAGAAGAGCGGCGATAAGTTTGTATTCCAACCGGGCGTCGAGCCGCTCGATGCCGTGCGTGTGACCTTGCGCCGCGACCAAACCGTGGCCGACGGCCCCGTTTCGTTGTTTTTCGGTAAGACCCTCGGCGTGCACAGCGCCGACATTCGCGCCAGCGCGACGGCGATGATCGTGCCGCGAGATATCGCAGTGGTGGTCGACCTCTCCGGCTCGATGAACGATGACAGCGAGTTCTTCCACTCGAAGCAGTTCGAATCGGAACGCAGCGGCACCATCGACGGCGTGCAGATCAACATCGAAAAGATCTGGGGCGCACTACCCGTATCGACCGGCAAGGCCGGGATTCTCAACGGTATCGACCCGAACGGTCCCGGTGCCCCCGATGTTAACGACCAGCAACCCGGTAACGGTAGCGGTTCACCGACGCAAGCCGGCGCATCGACGTCGGGTCAAGTCGGCCCGCGTTGGGGTTGGATGACCGAGTGGGGCAGCCCGGTGGTGCTCGGCTCTTACGACGCCACCACCGATAGCGGCCTTTACTACATCAAGAAAGGTAGCACGACGACCGACGCCGACGTCATCAACAATCTGACGGAATCGGGTTATAGCTCCGACGAGCGCTCGGCAATCCTGAGCAGTTCCAATGATAGCAACTCCGGCCTTTACCGCAATCGCGTGAAAGTCATGCTCGGCCTCGCCGGTTGGCGCAGCGGTCGCGACAATCCGAAGTACACCAACAACCAAGGTGACGGCGATTCGAAGGTCGAGAGCTGGGAATTGACTCAGGAAGTTTCGTATCCGTATAGCGGCAGCAGTTGGAACTCGTGGATTGATTACGTTCGATCTTCGAACGCGCGGATGGTGCAGACCGACTCGAATCTGCGCTATCGCTACGGCATCAAAACCTTCACCAACTTCCTGCTCGAAAAAGAACCGGGCAAGCACTCGACGCCCGAATTGCAGGCCGCTCCCGAAGAACCGCTCTTCTCGGTGAAGAACGCCGTCGGCGCCATGATCGACGAAATCATTCGTATGGGTACCGACGATCACGTATCATTGGAAACCTTTGCTCAGTACGGTAATCACCGTATGGACCTGACCGTGCCCGACACGCGTAGCGAATTGCCGGCGCTCTTGGCACAGATCAGTGAAAACCTGATGGGTTATCAGGCCGCTTACGAAACCAGCGTGACCAATATCGGTGGCGGAATGGACAAGGCGATCGACGAACTCAATAGCGATCGCGCCCGCGGTAAGGCATCGCGCTACATCGTGATCCTGACCGATGGCAAGCCCAACGTGAACTCGTCGAACTCCTACGTGGGCAATAATGATTCCCAGGCGATCGGTTGGGCCCTCGACCGCGCCGAAGCCGCGCGCGAACAGCATATTACGGTGTTCACGATCGGTGTGGGCGGCGACGTTAACGAGCAAATGCTGATGGACATGGCCACTTCCGCGGACAAGTATTACTACGCGGATAACAATCCGGACCCCAATAACGACGGGGCACCGCTCTACGTCAACCAGTTGCAGGAGATCTTCCGCTCGATTGCCGGACGTACGCCCGTCCAGTTGATCCAATAATCACCGCATACCTCCAACGCGTTTCCCATAAGTCGCGGCGAGTCTTTTGGCTCGCCGCGATTTGTATTTTAGGGTTCAACCGGAGCAGTTTCGTCTGGATTGGCGAGGCGGTTTCGATCGACGATGGTCTTGGCGGCTGTCGACTAGGGGCGATCGAAATTCAAGGCTCACGGCTCGATCGGTAACGAGTTCACCCGATCGAATTTGGAAGGATCCGCCGTACGACTGGGAAATCGGACGGTCGCGCCAGTGAGGCGTCATCGTCGTCAGCGACACTGCGTCGGAGGGATAGAGATGCGTAACAGGTATGGAATCGGACGTTTCAAACGGCGTGCTTCGGTGATGGTGCAGACCGTTGCCTTCGGTAGCACGGTAGCAGTCGGGGTCGCGGCGTTGGCCGTGGATACCGGTCTGATGTTTAGCGCCAAGCAAGAGCTGCAAACCGCGGCGGATGCGGCGGCATTGGCGGCGGCATCGCAGTTGGGTAAGACCGATGGCGATCCGTTCGAAGCGGCGCGTGCCGAAGCACAGACGTATGCTAACGCTAACCGCATTATGGGTGAAGGGGCCGACGTTGTTGATTCGGACGTGGTCTTCGGCCATGCGGTGAAGAACGGCGAGAAGTTTGACTTCTTCCCGGGTATGGAACCGTATGACGCGGTGCAGGTGACGCTCAAACGCGATACCACGGTTGCTGACGGGCCGGTTTCACTGTTCTTCGGGCAGACCCTCGGGCTAAACAGTGCAGATATGAGTGCGACGGCGACCGCGATGGTCGTGCCGCGCGATATTGCGTTAGTGGTGGACCTGTCGGGTTCGATGAACGATGACAGCGAGTTTTTCCATTCGAAGCAATTTCAATCCGAGCGCAGTGGCACCATCGATGGTGTGCAGATCAACATAAAAGACATCTGGATGTCGCTCCCGATCGAAAAAGGGAACGCCGGTGTGGGTAACGGCATCGATCCGCCGCCGCCCGGTCAGCCCAATAGCGAAAACGACCAACCGGGTACCGGTCCGGGCTCGCCCGCCAATGCTGGTGGTAATCCCGATCCGGGTGCGGCCGGTGCCAGCGGTGGTTCTAGCGAAGGCGGCCCACGTTGGGGATGGATGACGGCCTGGGGAGATGAAATTGTACTCGGCTCATACGATGCAACGACGGACTGGGGCTTGTACCACATCCGCAAGGGCCAAACAACAACCGATGCGGACGTGATTGAAAACATCACCCAGGCGGGTTACAGCGCGGAAGAGCGCTCGGCTTTGTTGAGCAGTCAATACGATGGCGACTCGGGCTTGTACCGCAATCGCGTTCGGGTCTTATTGGGATTGGCCGGTTGGCGCAGCAAGAAAGACGAAAGCAAATATAACGGCGGCCCCGGTGACGGGGATAACAAGGTCGAAGACAAAGAGCTTTGGCAGGAAACCGACTATCCATTCGATAGCGGTAGTTGGAACGACTGGATCAACTACGTGCGCTCGGGTAGCACGCGGATGGAACAGACCGATCCGGACTTGCGTTATCGTTACGGTCTCAAAACGTTCACGAACTACCTGCTCGAAAAGCGCGCCGGAAATAACAAAACTCCGGAACTCAAGCACGCACCGGAAATGCCGCTGTATTCCGTTAAGGACGCGGTGGACGTCATGATGGAACAGTTGATAACGCTCAAGACTGACGACCACGTCTCTTTGGAAACGTTTGCCCAATACGGCAACCACCGGATGGACCTGACGGTTCCCAGCAGCAACGATCAGCTCGCCGATATGCTGCGTGGGATATCGGAAGGTTTGTACCTCTACCAAGCGGCTCACGATACGGCGGTGACCAATATCGGTGCCGGTGTGGATAAAGCCATCAACGAATTGAGCAGCGAGCGAGCGCGCACCGCCGCGACCAAGTACATCGTGCTGTTGACCGACGGCAAGCCGAATGTGAATTCGAGCAATCAGCATGTCGGGAACAACAACTCCCAGGCCATTGGCTGGGCGATGGACCGCGCCGAGACCGCTCAGGAGATGGGCATGACGGTCTTCACCATCGGGGTCGGTGGCGATGTCAACGAACAAATGTTGATCGATATGGCCTCAGGCCCGGACAAGTACTACTACGCCGACAACAATCCCGATCCCGATAATGGCGGCGTTCCATTGTACGTGAATGAGCTTAAGAATATTTTCCGGACCATCGCCGGGCGCACGCCTGTGCAGTTGATCCAATAACTAAGTACCTGACCGGAGAGACGGGGGTCGGAGCGAACTGAAGCGGTTCGCTACGACCCCCGATATCGTTTAGGACGATACAGTTGTTTGCCGTCGCCACGGAGGATTCGGAAAGCAGTTCCCCATCATCATGGCCGCCACGATTCGCACCATCATATTCACTGCCAATGAAAAGGCGGCCCCCGAGCTGCGCCGGGCGATTACGTCGCTGCCGCAGGTGCGTATCGTTGCCGAACTCGATGAGCCCAGCCTGCTCACGCAGGCGGTGATGCAGTTTCCGTGCGATCTACTCATCGCGGACCTAGACCCCAGCGGGCCGGTGGTCATCGAATGCATCCGCCAACTGCACGAAGCGCGACCCGATGTTTCCATCTTTACGCTGAGCAAGCAGGCCGAAGGCGATCTGGTCTTGAAGGCGATGAAGGCGGGCGTGAAGGAATTCCTCGTGAAGCCGCTCAACATGGGCGAGCTAGAGGAAAGCATCAGCAAGATTAGCGCCACCGGGCCGCAGGTTAGCGAAACCGGCAAGCTGATTTCAGTCGTCGGCAGCGCCGGCGGCGTGGGTTCGACGATGATCGCGACCAACCTTGGCGTGGAGCTGGCGGATATCGTCGGCGAACAGCGTCGGGTCGTGGTGGTCGATCTCGATTTCCGTTTTGGGCACGTTGCCACGCTGCTTGACGTGCAGGGGCAATACACGGTCGCGGACTTGTGTTCCACCCAGGAAGAACTGGACCCGGGCATTGTTGAAAAAGCGCTGATCAAACATGAGACCGGCGTATATGTGTTACGCCGGCCGCACTCGTTTGCGCAGGCGGAGATGATTACGGCGGCCCATTGCGCAAATGTGCTTACCACGCTGCAAGATATGTGTGCGTATGTGGTGGTGGATGGACCAACACGCCACGATCCGGGCGGTCAGGCGGTGTTGGACGCCGCCGATTACAACCTGATGATTCTACAGTTGCTCGTGACCAGCGTGCGCAACACGGACCGCATGGTGCAGGAACTCGCCGTACAGGGGTTCAATACCGAACGGTTCTCGTTTATCTGCAATCGTTTGGGGCGCGATTCGGCACACTTGGAAATCGAGCAGGTCGAAGCGATATTGAATCGCAAGATGTTTGCCACGATTTCGGACGATTGGCGCAGCGTGAGCGCGAGCGTCAATATCGGCCAGCCGTTGAAGCTGCACAACGAGCGTTCTAAGGTGCGGCAGGAGATTCACGAATTGGCTCGACGGTTGCACAATCCGGAAGCCTTCGAAGCACAGAATGCGGCCCGCAACTCCCTGATCGGACGTTTGTTCGGTAAGAACGCCGAAGCGTCAGCATAGCCTTCTCACTCGCAATCATCGTCATTCCCCACCCTTTGCTGCGCAAAGGATGGGGCACCCGATCTGAAGCCTCGTGGTTCTATCTCGCTTCGTTTCTGCACGGCTGATAACGCTGGGTGCACCGTCCGCAATTGAGAAGTAGATGCCAAGGGGCCTCGCGCTTGCGCCGATATTGCGCCGGAAGGATCGATGCCGCGAACCGCGCAGCGCGATCGGTTGGCAACATGTAGGGGTTGTATCGTAGGTTGAATCCGGAACCCTTCGGGTCGGCAGCCCAGCCCCCGCCTTTTGAATCATTGCGCAACGTTCGGCGTGGCCGTGACCGGTCCGACGGAGGACGACAAACGTGTTTGGAAAGTCAAAAATCCCCACGCTCAAAATGCCGAAGCCACCGACCGGCGCACCTGGCGCGCCGGGAAGTCCCGCTAAGCCTGCGGCACCGTCGCAAAAAGAAGGCGCGGCGGGCGGCGGCAGTCAATTGGGTGGCGGCAAGCAGAAAAAAGATCGTTCCGACGAGTTCTACGGGCTGAAAACGCGCGTGCACAAGAAGCTCGTCGAGACGCTGGACCTTACCGAAATCGGTAAGCGCAACAGCGACGACGTGAAGGAAGAAGTTCGGCAGGTCATTGCCAAGCTTTGTGATGAAGAGGAAGTGCTGCTGAATTTTAATGAAAAGCAGCAGATCATCACGGAGATTCTTAACGAAACGTTCGGCCTCGGGCCGTTGGAAGCGATTCTCGCCGACGAGCACGTCAGCGATATTCTTATCAACGGCGCGAAACAGGTGTACGTCGAGCGCAAGGGGCGGTTGGAATTGTCCAACTGTACCTTCAAAGATGACAACCACCTGATGCACGTAATCGACAAAATCGTTTCCAGCGTCGGCCGTCGTTGCGACGAAGTCTCGCCGATGGTGGATGCCCGTTTGAAAGACGGCTCCCGTGTGAATGCGGTGATTCCACCGTTGGCCATCGACGGGCCGTCGATGTCGATTCGTCGATTCGGTACCGACCCGATCACCTGGGCCGACTACGTGCGGTTTAACTCGGTCGCGCAGGAGATGGTGGATTTCCTGCAGGGCTGCGTGCTGAGCCACCTGAACATTCTGATCGTCGGTGGTACGGGTTCTGGTAAGACGACGCTGTTGAACAACTTGTCGTCGTTTATTCCCGATACCGAACGCATCGTTACGATCGAAGACGCAGCCGAATTGCAACTGCGACAGCCGCACATCGTGCGACTGGAAACGCGCCCGCCGAACATCGAAGGTAAGGGTAAGGTCGCGATTCGCGATCTGCTCATCAACTCGCTGCGTATGCGTCCCGACCGAATCGTGGTCGGTGAGTGTCGTGGCCCGGAAACACTGGACATGTTGCAGGCCATGAATACGGGTCACGATGGTTCGTTGACCACGATTCACGCCAACAGCGTGCGCGACGCCGTGCAACGTGTTGAAACGATGGTCATGATGGCCGGTTTCGACTTGCCGGTGCGCGCCATTCGCAATCAGTTCGCCAGCGCCGTGCACCTATTGATCAATGCCAACCGTCTGACGGGCGGACCTCGAAAAATCATGTCGATTGCGGAAGTGCAAGGCATGGAAGGTGAGGCCGTCACGATTCAGGAAATCTTCAAGTTCGAGCAGTTGGGCATCGACTCGCAGGGCAAGGCTTACGGCCAGTTTATCGCGACCGGACTGCGTCCGGGCTTTCTCGATCGACTGAAGTATTCGGGGGTCGATATCGATCCATCCATGTTCGAGCGACGGGTGTTGTCCAAGGATCAACCCGGCTAATGCGTATTGCGTTGGGTCTCAGAAATTAGGCGGCATTGCCATGATGATAGATATATTGGGCCAGTCGAGCTTCATGGAGGAGTGGGGCATCTACATTCTGCCATTGGTGGGATCGGTGATGCTCAGCTACGCCATCTTCAGCCTCGTGCGCGATCTGCGCAAACCGGAATCGCGCAAGGTGTCGGATCGTTTGCGCGACGACGGCGGCAACTCGGGCGATAAATCGATCGAGAAAGCCGCGAAGGCATCGATTTTGCGACAGCAGCGCGAGATGGAAAGCTCCATCGCGGCGACGCTCGCCAAGTTGAGCATCATCGCGGCGCTGCAACGCATGCTCGATCAGGCCAATATTCAATGGTCTGCCGCGCGTACGCTGATTCACCTCGTCGGCGCGGCGGCGCTGGGTGCCGGCGTTTGCCATTTTCTCAAAGTCGATTTGTGGATCACGATCAGCGTGGCGGCGGGCATTATGCTGCTGCCGATTCTCGTGATCTTCATCATGCGCAAGATTCGATTGAATAAACTGCTGAATCAGTTGCCGGACGTATTCGAGTTGATGAGTCAGGCGCTGCGCGCGGGGCACTCGTTGCCGAACGCGATTCTGGTGGTAAGCCAGCAGTTGCCCGACCCGGTGCGCTCGGAATTCGCGCGCGTCTTCCACGAACAAAACCTCGGTATCAAAGTCGAAGACGCCCTGAAGAACATGGCCAAACGCGTGGGCATGATGGACGTCAACTTCTTTGTGACGGCCGTGTGTATTCAACGCCAAACGGGTGGTGATCTGGCCGAAGTGCTCGATAACATCAGCGCAGTGATTCGCGATCGTATTAAGTTGTTTGGTATGGTCAAAGCCCTAACGGCGGAAGGTCGACTTTCGGGTTGGGTGCTGTTGGCGCTACCGATGGTCGTGTTCGTTCTCGAAATGGTCGTTAACCCGCAGTACGCCGAAAAGCTGACCGACACGGAGATGGGCCAGTACATGCTGATCGCCGGCGCGGTCATGCAGTTGATGGGGCTCGCGATGATTCAGAAGATCGTGAACATCAAGGTGTAGGGCCGACGATTTGTCCCCCAGCCCTGGAAGGGCAGGGGCACCCGAATAGAGCCGCGCGACCGACTCGATGCGCGAGGCGGACGAACAAGGCAAAACGCATCACGCACAGGAGTGCAGTGCTATGAACGATATCTACATGCTCGGCGGATTGGTCGTTGTTGCGGTGAGCAGCATTGCCTATGCCCTGATGGGCGGCAAACAGGATACCGACGACATCGTCAAGCGGCGCTCGGCGGGTCTGAGCAAAGACGAAGACCCGAAGGTGATCGCGGAACGCGCCCGCAAGAATGCCAAGGCGGGCTTCTTCGAAAAGGCGGCACCGCTGTTATCCAAGCCGGTGATGCCGAAGAACGCCGAGGAAGAATCGACGTTGCGTGCCAAGCTCGCCTGCGCCGGCTTCCGCAAAGACGCGGCACCGACGTTGTTTCTGGCAAGCAAAACGGTGGTGGCGGTTATCGGCGCGATTGTCGCCACGATGTATGCCCTCGGCGGCGAGCGCGAGATGATTGAAGTCGTCGGCTTCGGCGTCGGTGGTTTCGGTGCCGGATTCATGGCCCCCAACTTGTGGCTGAAAATGGCGATCGGCAAGCGTTCGGAACAAATCCGCAACGGTCTGCCCGACTCGCTCGACTTGATGGTGGTCGGCGTCGAAGCCGGACTCGGTCTCGATGCGGCGCTGTTGAAGGTCTCCGACGAGATGGCGACGGTGTATCCGCCGCTGGCAGAAGAGTTCCAGATCGCCACCGTCGAAACGCAGATGGGTGTGCAACGCGCCGAAGCGCTGATGCGCATGGCCAAGCGCACGGCGGTGGAAGAAATGGCGGCGTTGGTGGCCACGATCACGCAGGCCGAAAAGCTGGGTACGTCGGTGGCGAAGGCGCTGCGCACGCAGGCCGAATCGCTCCGCGTAAAGCGTCGCCAAAAAGCCGAAGAACGCGCCCAAAAGACGGCGGTGAAGCTGCTGATTCCGCTGGTGCTGTTTATCTTCCCGACGATCTTTATCGTACTGGCCGGACCGGCGGCGCTACACTTGATGGATACGTTTGAGAGCGGCGCGATCACGCAGTAACGTAAATAGATCAGATTGAGAAATTAAGAAAGCCCGAGGCACGCGTGCCTCGGGCTTCCGTTGTTTATTGAATTGCGTGCAAGCCGCTAACTCCGCAACTCTCGCCCTTCGACATCCGTCATGCCGCCCGTCAGGCAGATAATGCCTTCCACCAATCCCCAAATGCCGGAAACGCCGCAGGAGGCGATGCCGAGAATAAGTTGCAGCGTGCCCAAGCCATGATAGCCCAGATAGAACCGGTGAATGCCGAACGTCCCGAGGAAGATACCCAGTAAGCCCGCGACGATGCGGCTGCGATGGCTCAGATATTCTTCGCCGGGGGCGGTGCCGAATTTCGGATGCCGTTTGGCGCGACGATCCTGCGCGTAGGGCATCTGATGCGGCATCGGCGGTGGCGGTGCCGCGCCCGGGGCCTGACCGGCATCGTAAGAACGACCCGGCTGCGTCATGGTGGGCGATTCGTAGGCCCGCTCGATTTTGATCGATGAGACGTGCGACTGCGGCGGGTTGCCGCCGGTGATCGAACGGAGCGCGGGCAATTCGCAGGCGCGCAGGGTGCGTTCGGTGCCGCGTTCGATGAGTTGCGTTTCGCCGACGAGGCGACCCTCACGGGCCCAACTCACCAGCGTGTCCACATCTGCCGGGCCATACCGGCTGCCGTCTTGTGCGATAACGAAGTAATACACCGCCTTTACACCCTTCGTTTGTGGTTCCGCGGGGCTGTCGGCGGCGACCGCGTCGATTCTCCTAATCGACCGGCGTCATGGTGCCGACTACCGCTTCCCCGTAATCATAACCGCGATTCGTCGCGGTCGTAGAGGAATTGGTGTTTTGGACCGAAGTATTTGGCCCCTTCCAAACATTGTTGGAATTTGGAATCGGCTCTGCGAGCACGCCGGTGGCGATTTCGGCAATGGCAGAGGCATCGGCGATCGGCACGCGGGCCTCGGCGCTGAAGCGCTGGCCCGAGATCCGCACGCCCACGCGCTTGCCGAGCAGCGGTCGGGCATCGGCGATGACCTCCGGCGGGATATCGAGATAAATGATCGTGGTATCGGTCTGCGGATCGACGATGCGATAGCGAATCTGCTCGGGTTCGAAGGCCCAGCTCTTTTTGAGAATGCCGACGTAATCGAAGCGCGTGCCGCCGGCCATGTAGCCGTTGCCGGACGCTTGCAGCGTGCTGATGCGCGACTGACTCATCTGCGATTGAAAGGTGCTGATCGAATTGCTGTCTTCCTGATAGCGCATCGTGAGGCGGCGAATGTTGTCGAAGCGTTGAATCTGATCGACGCGGATGGCGGCGTACTGCGCGGGGATCGGTTCTTCGGCCTGCACGGCGATGTTGCGATACTTCTGAATGAGTTGTTCGTATGGGCGCTGCGCGATCGGCATGCGGAAGGCGTCGTGCATTTCCAATTCGACGGCGACGAGTTGCGCCGCCCACGGACCGTCTTCGGCGCTGATCGGAATCGGCGGCGGGTTGAACTCGGGCGGCGGGCGGTTGGCGATCGTGTTGACCGACGCGGTGTTGTTAACCGGGAACGGGTCGGAGACGGTCGTCGTGTTCGTCGTCGAGGTGTAGCTGCTGGTGTTGGTGACGTAAGCCGAGTTGTTGGTCGGGCTGGTCGCTGATTCGTAGGTCGTCGTGGTGGACTCGTAGGTTGTTCCGTTGTCGTAGTCGTTGGCATCGGCGACGGTCGTCGTTGAAGACGAGGTGTTCGTCACCGGTCGCGTGGTGCCGTTGCCGTAATACTCACGCACCAAACGGGAGCCATCGGAGGGCGCGCTTTGCGTGATGTATTCGTTGTTGACGACGGTGGTGTTGGTCGGAGTCGGTTCGGTGCGCGTGACGGTTGACGATGACGATGCATATTGATCCACGCGCGCCGTTTCGTTTTCGACCGGCGTGCTGTTGGCCGCGACGACAGGCTCGGGCACGAGTTTCATCGGCTGGGCGTCGATGTAGAGTGTTTCGCCTTGGCTGCGCACGCGACCGCCGGATACGTTGGTATTGCTCGAGCGACTAACGGGTTGGGTGTTGGTCGCGATGGGCGTGTCCGTGGTTTCGGTGCTGCGGTAAGTCGACTCGCTCGTCGTGACGACGCGGGTGGTGTTGTTTGCGGTCGACGAGTTGCTGCCGTCGTCGGTGGCCCAATCGGGTAACTCGGCCGGTGGACGACGCTCGGCGGGGGCCAGGTCGTAATTCGAGTTGCGATTGGTAATGGGCGGATTGGGGTCGCTTAACGAGCGCGCGTTGGACGCATCGAGCACCAACGGTTCGTCGGCGTTGTTGGTTGCGATGGTCGATTGAATCGGCTGCGTGGGTTGCTTGGTCGCAACCACCGACGGATTGGGATCGTTCTGCACGATGGCTGAGCCCGCGTTGGACGAATTGATGACAAGCGTGTTGGTCGAGCTGCCGCCGGTCGTTTTCGGTCGCGGCGTCACGGTCGGCGGCGTGGTGCGAATCGGTTCGTCGACCGTTGGCGGTGCAACTTTAATCGGCTCGTTACTGACCGGCGTACTACGGACGGGTTGGCGGTTGTTGGCCGTGATGGGCGTATCGACCACGATCGGTTTGTTTGCCTCAATCGGCTTTTCGTTGCGTGCCGCAGTGGGCGGCGCGACGGGCGTGCCGCCGATGCGCTGCACGTACGGTTTGCTGACGTACACGACCACACCCTCGGGTGGTCGGATTTTATAGAAGCCGTCGGCCTCACCCAAAATTACGACGGGATCGCCGGTGGTAAGCGTGATCTGCGTTTGCGATTTGCGGCGCGAGATGTTGGAACCGGCCCGCACGTAGGATTTTTCCCGCGTGACGTTGCCGATGTCGCTGGTGTGGCGTTGGACGGCGGCGCGATCGATGTAGCTGAAGCTGCCGGGCGGCGGCACGATTTCGTACCAGCCCTTGAGTTCGCCGACCACGCGCACCTTATCACCGTCGTTGAGCTTGCAAGTCGGGTAATAGGCGGTGCCGGCCCCGGCGCGCACGTTGACGTTGTTGCCTGTGATTTGACCGTCCCAGGGGTAGTCGTCGGCAGCCAGCGCGGGCGCGGCGGCGATCAGGCAGAGGGTGGTCAGGGCACCAAAAAACGCGAAACAGGGCAAGCGGGCGGGGATGTTCATATGGTCGCCTCCATGCTGCATGTGGCCGACGCGGTATGGGCGTCGGGTAAGTCCGTTCCAACAGACCGATTTCAGTAATGGTAAAGGGTATTTCGGGGGTGGGGCGGTGTCAATGAAAAGGTGGCTCCTTTAAGGATGTGAGCCCAAATTGCTATTGCCAAGAATTTTGGTATCCGGTGCGATGTCGCGGGTGGCGAACTACTTCAGTAACACGAATCTGTGAAAATCGCCTGTAACTGTACGAAGGGCCTCGGCATTAAAAAGACCTCACCGTGTAGCGTGCTTGTTACTAACGGAGTTGCGTGCTGCGCTCGCCGGGCCGAATTATCAATGAACTTGGAAGGACATTTTGATGCCCCCATGCCGTATTGCATTGGTTTTCATCCTGTTGTTGACCGCGATCGGACCCGACCTCCGGCGATCTTACGGCGGGACGAAGATCGAAACCTTGCTGGTTACACAGAATCAGGTGCCTAATGAGCCGACTGGAGTGCTGATCAATTGGATCAGTGTCCCGTCGATTAACCATGCGAGCGACATCGCAGTGTACATGGAACTCACCGGCCCCGGCATCGATGTGTCCAACGATGAGATGGTTGCGATCATCAATCGAGAGGGTGAATTTCTACGGGTAGTTGCGACGGGCGACTTACTACCGCAACTCGGTGCCGGTGTATCTGTTGGGGGGCTCTTAAACGTTACATGCTGTCCGGATTTGGGATATGACTTATTGCAACTGAATCAGAACCGGGAACTGCTGTTCCCGGTGGAGTTGGTTGGTAATGGTGTTACCAGCAACAACGATCTCGCGGTGGCCTTGGTCGACGAAGACGACGATCTATCCATTGTGGTGCGCGAGGGTGAACAGGTTCCCGGACTGCCATCGGGGGTCCTTTTCGGCCAGTTGCGGGACCTTCGGCTCAATGAGGCTGGCGACGTAAGTTTTTTCGCTACGCTAACGGGCACCAATGTCGATGCCACGAATAACTTTGCGTTATTTCGGCGGCGTGTCGGACAGAATATCGAGATAATTTTTCGAGCGGGTGACTCTGTCCCCGGCCTCGTGAATGTCATTTTTTCGACGAGCGCGTCGGATCCGCAACTAAGCGACAGCGGCAAAATTTGTTTCCAAGCGTGGCTTGATGGTCAAGTTTCAAGTTCGAACAACCAAGGCATCTTTCTTGTTGACGAGGCGAATCAAATCACGTTGATTGCGCGCGAGGGGACCCAAGTACCGCAGTTGCCGTTTTCTATCGAATATCGCTTTTTCAATCGGCTGCGCGTGAATAACAACGGCTTGGTCACTTTTGGTGCGACGTTATATGAACATTTGGTCGGACCGTCGCAAGGCTTGTTTGTCTCCGACGGGATCAGTTCACCAAGCATCGTGGCAATGACCGGGCAAGCCGCACCCGGCCTAGGCCCGGATTCTACGTTCGGCCACTTTGAGTTGATCGGCGGCCCGGCAATTCCGGATACACCGATCCCGATTACCAACGCGGGGCGAATCGCATATGTCGCATCTTTGCAGGGCGATTCGATTGACGCGACCAATGACGAGGCAATTTTCAGCGACGCAGGTGTTGGCGGCATGCGATTGATTGTAAGAGCGGGAGACGTATTCGGGCCGGACGGCGAAGAAGTTGTAGCGGAAGAGTTATTCGTTGCGAGCCTTAACAATCAAGGCGCTCTTGCGATTGCGGCCTATCAGAGCTTTGACAATTACGGTCTCTTTCTTAATTCGCCTGGCAATGTGGTCGTGCCGTTGCTTCGTACCGGTCAGACGTTATTGACGCCGACAAATAGCGGTACCACGCTGCGCGTCGTTGAGCGTCACTGGCTGGTACCGGACTTGACGGATCAGGGAACGCTAGCCATTTGGTTGCGGTTTCAGGACGACCATATTGGGGTTGTTAGACTCGAAGCCCCTGACTTCGGCATCTGCCCATGCCCCGGCGACTTGAATGAGGACGGTCGCGTCGCTGGTGATGACTTGCAGGGTTTCGTCGCATGTTTGGTTGATACGGCCGGCGATTGCGATTGTGCGAATGTCAACGGTTTCGATGGCGTCACGCCGACGGACATTGGCGAATTCGTTGAAGCGTTGCTTGCCTCAGATAACGCCTGTCCGTAATGGCTATTCGAGTGTTATGGCGTGTCTAGCTGTCTATTGAATAGCCGTAACGAATCTTGTGCATTGCTTATGAGTTGACTTTCCCGCGCGCCGTGATTACGACTCGCCCTCATGCTCGTCTACGCCATCCGCCATGCCGAATCCGAAGCCAATACCGGTGCGACGTCGCGGTTAAATTCTGAGTTGACCGAGCTGGGGCGGCGGCAGGCAGAGCGGTTGGCAGCGCGGTTTGCGGGGCTGGAGATTAAGGCGATTTATTGCAGTCCGTTTACGCGTTGCTTGCAGACGGCGCTGCCGCTGGCGACGGAGTTGGGTTTGCCGATTCGCGTGCGGCCCGATTTGTGCGAGCATCATCACATCAAGCCCGGCACGATCGACGCCGATCACGAATTGAAAGCGCTCGACGATATTCGCGAGGTGTTTACCGCCGCCGGGCCGTGCGACGATTGGGCCGCGCCTTATGAGTGGGTGCCGGTCGATGAAGAGCGCGCTGCGCTGGTGGCGCGGATGCGCGGGTTTGCGTCGTATCTCAAGGAGCGCTGGGACGATGGCGACGCGGTGATTGCCATCAGTCACGGTAGCCCGGTAGCCAGGTTAATCGATGGCTGGTTGACGGATACGGCGAGCCCGTCGTTTCGGTTCATCATCGATAATGCGGCAGTCTCGGCGTTGCGGCATTACCGTGAGGTGAGTTCGCTGATTTGCTTGAACGAGGGGCGGCATCTGCACGAACTCGATGCGCCGGCGGCGGCGAATTATGAAGCCGGTGGGGCGATCAAGCCGATCCCGCCGAGCGGGTATTGGTAGGATTTGGTTGCCGCGTTTGTTTGACGAACTTGCGGCATGGCTTGGTTTGGTGATCGCGCGAATAAGCGGGCATGTTATCGTGGCAGAAGAAGAGCTCCAGACCATTGGCCTTGGGGCTAAGTGCAAATCGCGCGTGTTAACTTCAAAATGCGCGTGTAAGTATCGAATCGGGCGGGCTAAACCCGGCGTGTGCGATGCGTTAATCTATGCGTGGTTCAACCACGTTAAATCTGCCGTTCGTTTTCACCTTCCATTTTCATCACACCTTGCGGGCCGCGCTCGATAAAGTTCCAGGTTGCCTTGTTCGCTTCGGAAAATGTGAGCGACCCCGTCCATTGTTTGGTGGTGCCGTCGGGTTCGAATCCCTGCGCCTTGATATCGAACGTGCGCCCATCGGCACTGGCCGTCATCCAGCCGGTCGCATACATGCCGTTGCTGCTGAACCACCAGATGCGAAACTTTTTCGCTTGGTGGTCCCACATTTTGTATTCGACGAATGTCATGCGCGTGCCGTCGGGATTGTCGCTCCAACCGTCGGTGCGCAGGTACATACCGTCGAGCGTGAAATCGGCGACGTTGCCGCCGGTGTAAGACATGGGCGGCACCTCTTCACCTTCCTTGAGACCGGCGCGAATTTCTTCTTCGGTGGGTTCGACGATGCGGCCGTTCTCTTGCCAGGTGCCGACGAATTTTTCGAGCATGCGCATCTCGGGCGCGGGTTCGTATGTCTTAAGGGTCACGTCTGGGGTGGTGGGTTGCTGGCAGCCGATGAAGGTGGTTGCGGCGAGGCTGAGGATAATGAAGTGTCGCATGATGGGATACTCCGTGTGGGGTTCGTCGAATCCGGACGAACAGTGTTTCGTAATTACTCTTTGTGGACTGTAAAAGCGTAAGCGCTGATTGACAAATTCTGGCGGATGACAGTGTGTGCTCCCGACAGTGTGTGGTCCTGTTGATTGGGGCGTTTGTCTTGGACTGCGTATCCATGCGGCCACAGGCCGCGGCTTTGCCGGTTTCGCTTTGCGGAACGCAACCCTTATGAATCGCAATACGCAAGAGCAAGTCCGATTGGGCGAATGCTTGGCAAAACGAGTTCAAACGCTGACGGTCACGATATCAGCTCGGACCAATACGACGTTTGCCGCGATCTGTGCTGTCGATTGATTGTCAGAATCGCGCGTGCCGCTCCCTGAATCTCTATTGTTCGTGATCGAGGCCATCCGCGATCCAAACGCCTACAATTTTGACTGTGGCGGATCTCATCGAACAACGTGAAAAAGGGCTCTATTGTGCTGCCGGGGATTTCTGGATCGACCCGTGGGAGCCGGTCGATCGGGCCGTGATTACACATGCGCACAGCGACCATGCGAAGGCCGGGCATCGGCAATACCTAACGATGGCCGATGGTGTTGAGTTATTGCGCCAGCGGTTGGGGGATGAGATCACGGTACGCGGCGTAGCCTATGGCGAGCGCGTCGATATCAACGGTGTGCAAGTGTCGTTACATCCGGCGGGTCATATGTTGGGTTCGGCGCAGGTGCGCGTGGAACATAGGGGGCAAGTTGCCGTCGTCAGTGGTGATTATAAGGTGCGGCCCGATCCGACGTGCCCAACGTTCGAACCCGTTCGGTGCGACCTGTTTATCGGCGAAGCCACCTTTGCGCTACCGATCTATAGTTGGCCCGACGAGGCGGAGGTATTCGCGGATATCAACGCTTGGTGGCGCGGTAATCAAGCGGTCGGTAAAACGAGTGTGTTGTTTAGTTATGCGCTGGGCAAAGCGCAACGCTTATTGGCCGAGATCGACGCCGGCATTGGGCCGATTTACGCGCATGGAGCGTTAATGCGCTACGAAGCTGCCTACGCGGCAGCCGGTGTGCATCAACCGGCGTTAAGCTATTGTGAAGCAAAGGCAGTAAAAGCGGGGAATGGGGCGGCATTGGTGATGGCGCCGCCGTCGGCCTTTGGCACGCCTTGGATGCGCAAGCTCGGCAAGGTCAGTACGGCGTTCGCCTCGGGCTGGATGACCGTGCGCGGGCGACGGCGCCAGCGCGGCGTGGATCGTGGATTTATCTTGTCGGACCATGCAGACTGGAATGGACTGATCGAAGCGATCACAGCGACGGGTGCGGAAAAGGTCTTGCTGACGCATGGTTACTCAGCGGCGTTGGCACGCTGGCTGCGCGAAATGAAGCGTCTCGACGCGGCGACGTTGATGACGCGGTACGGCGATGAAGATGATGATGCGGAAATATCATCGGAGCGGGCCGCATCATGAGGGCGTTTACCGACCTCTATTTACGGCTCGATGCAACGACGAAACGCACTGAGAAGTTGGCGGCGTTGGAAGATTACTTTCGCAGCGTACCGCCCGCGGATGCGGCATGGGCGTTGTATCTCTTTAGCGGGCGACGACTCATTCGGGCGGTCTCTACGCGCAAGTTGCGAACTTGGGCGGCGGAAGCGGCGAACTTACCCGCGTGGTTAATAGATGAATGTTACGACAACGTGGGTGATTTGTCGGAGACGCTCTCGCTTATTGTTCCTTTCGATAGCGACGGTTGTGATGCATCGCTTGCACAGGTCATTGACGAACGCATTAAGCCTTTGCCGCAGCTAGACGAAACCGAGCAACAAAAGTTGGTGATGCAGACATGGAGCGATTTCGATGCACCGCAGCGTTTTCTGTTTCATAAGTTGATCTCCGGCGCGTTTCGGGTGGGGGCGGCGGAAAAGACGGTCTGTCAGGCGTTGGCGAATGTGGCAGGTATCGACGCAGCGGTGATGGCACATCGTTTGATGGGTAAATGGGAGCCGACGGCGGCAGACTTCGAGCGTTTATGTGATGCGGCATCAGCGGCCGACGATCCGTCGCAACCGTATCCGTTTTATTTGGCATCGCCGCTGGATCAGGAACTCGAAGTGCTGGGTGATGTGGGAGATTGGCAAATTGAATGGAAATGGGACGGCATTCGGGCTCAGGTGATCAAGCGCGACGGCGCGGTATTTCTTTGGTCGCGCGGCGAAGAGATGATCAACGAGCAGTTTCCCGAATTGGTGGCGGCGGCGCGGCGGCTGCCCGATGGCACGGTGCTGGATGGCGAGGTGTTGGCGTGGGAAGATGGGCGACCCTTGCCGTTTCATCTACTACAGCGACGATTAAATCGCAAGCGCGTGGAGATGATGTTGTTTCAGGATGTGCCAGTGGTGTTCATGGCTTACGACGTATTAGAGAGGGCCAGCAGTGACATGCGTGACGACTCACTGGCTGAACGAAGTACGTATTTGGCGGAGTTGGCTGATGAATTTGATGCGGATTGCATGATGATTTCTGATGTTATCGAATGCGGTTCGTGGGACGACGTTGCGGAGTGTAAGCAACGCGCTAGGGAGAATGGTACTGAAGGCGTGATGATCAAGCGACGCGATTCAGTGTACGAAGTGGGCCGCAAGAAGGGTAATTGGTGGAAGTTCAAGCGCGACCCATACACCATTGATGCGGTAATGACGGCAGCACAGCGCGGGCACGGCAAGCGCGCGACGCTGTACACCGACTATACATTTGGCGTTTGGCAAGGTGATGAGTTAGTGACGATCGCCAAGGCCTATTCGGGGCTTAGCGACGAAGAGATTCGTGAGGTGGACCGGTTCGTCCGCCGCCATTCGACCGAGCGGAAGGGGCCGGTGCGTTTGGTCAAGCCTGAATTGGTATTCGAGTTAGCGTTTGAAGGCATACAGCCGTCCGAACGACATAAGGCGGGGGTGGCATTGCGCTTTCCGCGTATGGCGCGCTGGCGCAAAGATAAACCCGCGACGGAGGCGGATACGTTGCAATCGGTGCGAGAACTGTTGGCACAGGTTGAAGCGCGGCGATGAAGGCGATTCTGCAATTTTGCAAGGACCGCGGCATTAAGCCGTTTCGCTATCAGCGCGAAGCGTGGAAGGCGTTTATCGAGGGCGAGAGTGGTTTAATTCACGCGCCGACTGGGTTTGGTAAAACGCTGGCGGCATGGTTGGGGCCGGTGCAAGGGTGGATCGATCAGAACCCTAACTATCTCGATTTAATTGATGCAAGCGCTACCAATCCAGCCAAGAAGGAAGTATCGAAGAAGAAGGTGTCGAAACGCGCAATGCGCGACGCTTCGGCACCGTTGCAGGTGTTGTGGATTACTCCCTTGCGGGCTTTGGCGAACGACACGGTCAAAGCGCTGCTAGCGCCGGTCGAGCACCTGCGTTTGCCGTGGTCGGTGGAGTTGCGCACCGGTGATGTGTCGCAGTCGCGCAAGCAAGTGCAGCGTCGGCGCTTACCGACGGCGCTGGTGACGACGCCGGAATCGCTCACGTTGTTGTTATCGTATCCGGAAGCGCGAGAAAAGTTTGCCACGTTGCAAGCGGTGATCGTGGACGAATGGCACGAGTTGATCGGCACCAAGCGCGGCGTACAGACCGAGCTGGCTTTAGCACGCTTGCGGGCTTGGCATCCAGGGTTATCGGTTTGGGGATTGTCGGCGACGCTGGGAAATCTGGAAGAAGCGCGCGATGTCTTGTTGGGAACGCAGAGCAGTGCCGGTCGGCTGATTGCAGGACCAAAGCAAAAGAAAATTGAGATTGTCACGCTCTATCCGGAGGATATCACGCGTTTCCCGTGGTCGGGGCATTTGGGGGATACACTCGTCAAACAGTTAGCGGCGCAGATCGATACGGCGAGGTCGACATTACTCTTTACCAACACACGTTCGCAGGCGGAGATTTGGCATCAGGCATTGATACGCGAACGGCCCAACTGGCTCGACAAAATCGGCCTGCATCACGGTTCGCTCGAAAGGGAGATACGGCAAAGGGTCGAGGCGCTACTCGATGCCGGCGCGCTGAAGTGCGTGGTGTGTACGTCGTCGATGGACTTAGGCGTCGACTTCGCGCCGGTCGAGCAAGTGGTGCAGCTTGGCAGTCCCAAAGGCATCGCGCGGCTGATGCAGCGCGCCGGTCGTAGCGGCCATCAGCCGGGCGCGACGAGCCGGATTATCTGCGTGCCGACGCATAGTTTCGAGTTGGCCGAGTTCGCCGCTGCGCGCGACGCGCTGAAACGCAAGCTGGTGGAAGCCAAGGTGCCTATGCAGAAACCACTCGATGTGTTGGTACAGCATTTGGTGACGATTGGGACTGGCGGTGGGTTCGATGAAGCGGCGTTGAAGGAAGAAGTACGCACGTCGTGGGCGTACCGAGATTTGAGCGACGAGGAATGGCAATGGGCGCTGGCGTTTGTGTTGCACGGCGGCGAGAGCTTGCGGGCGTACCCGCAGTTTCAGCGGCTGTCGCGCGACGACGAAGCGCGTTTGGCAGTCTCAAACAAGCAAATCGAACGCATTCATCGCATGAACATCGGTACGATCAGTGCCGATACGGCGATGCGCGTGCGGATGCAGAATGGGAAGAACTTAGGAACCATTGAGGAGTCGTTCATATCGCGGCTGTCACCGGGCGATGTGTTTACGTTTGCCGGGCGCGTACTGGAGTTAAAACGCGTGCGCGAGATGACGGCGTATGTCGCGCCGGCGAAGCGCAAGCGTGGTATCGTGCCCCGTTGGCAGGGCGGGCGCTTTCCGTTGTCGACGCACTTGGGCAATGCAGTGCGACGGCAGATGGCGGATGTTGGGCAAGGTCGTTATGCGCTTAAAGAGTTGCGCGAGCTGAAACCGTTGTTTGAGTTGCAAGGGCGCTGGTCGCGGATACCGGCGGTGAACGAGCTGTTGATCGAGCAGACGGTCACACGCGAGGGCATGCATTGGTTTATCTTTCCGTTTGAGGGGCGATTGGTGCATGAAGGTTTGGCGTCGTTGTTTGCGTATCGCCTGACGCGTGCCGCTCCAGCGACCGTGCAGATCGCGGCCAATGATTACGGTATGGAGCTATTGTCGTCGTCGCGGCAACCGATCGAGGCGGCCGATTGGGAACGGATATTTTCCGAGGACAACCTAACCGACGAGTTACTGGCGTGCGTGAACGAAACGCAGATGGCGCGGCGGCAGTTTCGCGATATCGCGCGGGTGGCGGGGCTGATTTTTCAGGGGTATCCGGGGCAGCAAAAGGCGGCGCGACAGTTGCAAGCATCGAGCGAGTTGTTCTTTGATGTGTTTCGCGAATACGATCCGGATAATCTGCTGTTGCGGCAGTCACACCGAGAAGTGTTGGAGCAGCAATTGGAATTCAAACGGTTGGCCGCCGCACTGGAACGCATGCGCGACAGTCGACGGGTATTGGTGTCGTCGCAGCGGTTGTCGCCGTTGGCTTTTCCGCTATGGGCCGAGCGTTTGCGGGCGCAGCATGTTTCGTCGGAAACGTGGGCCGAGCGCGTGAAGCGGATGGCGGACCAACTGGAACGCGCGGCGAGCCAGCGTCCGTCACCGGCGAAGGCGCGGCGGATGCAACGGTCGGCGACGGGTCGGTAATGAAAGCAGCGCACGAAGCAAGTGGAGAAGAGGTATCTCGACATGGACGTCACCTTCGCCAACCAACCCGTAACGCTTTACCCCGAGCGCGGTGCCTACCTACCCGAGTTGCAAACGCTACTCGTTGCCGATACCCATTTTGGTAAGGCTTCCGTTTTTGGTCGCGCAGGGATTCCGGTGCCGCAGACGACGACGGATGGTACGCTGCAGCGCATCGACGCGATGTTGGAGCGTAGTAGCGCAAAGCGCCTGTTGATATTGGGTGATCTGTGGCACGGTCGCGTGTTCGACGACGATCCGGTGATTGAGCGGTTGAGGGCATGGCGCGAACAACATCCGGAATTAAGCGTAGAACTGGTGACCGGTAATCACGATCGCCACATGCCGCGCGCGGCGGACACATTGCAGGCAATCGATCATGGTCGGGTATTGGTTGAAGGCGCCGTCGAGTTTCGACACGACCCGGCTGCATTCGACGGCGGCTGTGGTTTCGCCGGACACCTGCATCCGGTGATTCGCATGCGGGACGTGGGCCACACGACGTTGCGCATGCCGTGTTTTCATGTGACGAATGGTGTGATGATCTTGCCTGCCCTCGGTGCGTTTACCGGCGGCCATTGCGTGCGACCGACGAATGGGGATCGGGTGTTTGCGTGTGCGGATGATGAGGTGATCGACGTGAGTTGCGTTTGTCGGTGACGGCTTGTTGTTTGAGTCAATTGCAAAGAGGTTGATAGGCTGCGTGAGTCGATTTGCGCTGGAGAAAGCAACCCTCCCCAAACCCCTCCCTGCATGGGAGGAGATAGTGCAGGCCGCGCTTCGGTTTGATCGGTTAACGTGAATTGGATTGGATTGAAATGAACCGAGTTGAAGTTTGCTGACTGCATTTGCAATCAGCTTTCGTTAACAGGGCGGTTGGCTCTGAGTAATGTATGGCATGTCGAATTGTATTCGATCAATTCAAAGTATCCCATTCGCACTATTGGGCGTGTGCTTGATCGCGGCGCTGGTAGATCGAGCGAGCGCCGACGAATTTCAAATCGGCGAAACGGTGCTCACGTGTGAGTCGCATGCCGTCGGGTCGGATATCGCCGCGCGCATGTTTCATCGTGCCCAGTTGCTGGCAGATGGTCGCGTATTGATCACCGGTGGCATCGGCGTACATCCGTTGCCGCCCGCGTTGTTTTCGATTGACGCTATCTCGGTTTACGACGCGAAGCGACGCGTGTTTTCGGCACTGACCGGTCCGGATGATAAGCCGTTAAGGCTGCTGCAGGGTCGCGCCCATCACACGCAGACGCAGTTGAACGACGGGCGCATCTTGATCACGGGCGGTCGGACGGGGGCGTGGGAACGCTACGACGGGCGCGATTCCGATACGGTCGAGATCATCAACTTGGGGTCGGGCCTGATTAGCGCCGGTCCGCCGATGAGTGAGAAACGCATCTATCACAGCGCGACGAAGTTGGCCGATGGGCGCGTGCTGGTGGCCGGGCGCAGGTCGTGGCAATTATTCGATCCGATTACCGATACATGGAGCAAGCCGGTTGCACTGCAGCGAACGCGCTCGCGGCACGTCGCATTGTTGGTCGATCCGTCGCATTTGTTGTTGATCGGCGGGCTAGGCAACGGCGGTAACACACTGGAAATGATCGATATCGAAGCGGGGAAGTCGACGTTATTCAGCTCGCACTTTCGCGAGCATATCAACGATCACGGAGCGGCGTTGCTACCCGATGGGCGCGTTCTGATCGTCGGCGGTCAAAAAAACTTTCAGTTGGAAACGCTTAACGACTGCTATTTGTTTGACAGTCAGCGCGACGACCTGATTCGCATCGAGGGACCGGCTGAAACGCCCGGCGGCGTATCCGATTTTCAATTGATTCAAACAGACGATCACATTGTCATCCTCGGCGGGGAAGCGGAAAAGGGCCGCCACGACACCGAACTTGACCTTGTAGCCACGTTTAGCCATCAACAGCTTGAGTGGTCGTCGTGTGCGAAACTAAGCCGACCGCGCGACGATGCTACGGCGGTGAAGTTACCCGACGGTTCCATTCTAATCGTTGGCGGGGCGGCTTCCGCGTTTCAAAAACCGATCCCCACGGCGTCGGCGGAAGTGATTCGCCTCGATAAGCACTTACTGGGCGACGTCAATCAGGACGGACGTATTGATAAGGTGGATGTGAAAGCGTTACACGCACTCGTCGCCGCGCCAGGGCGACAGACCGACGCGTTACATACGCTGGCCGATGTGAATCTTGACGGCAAGGTGGATGAACGGGATCAAGCTCTGCTCGAGCGGGCGGTGCAAGCAAAACACGGTGGCACAGCTTTGGAAAAGCAGTAGCGACGGTAGCCCGTTCGTTGTTGTTTCGTTCTACATCCGCTCGCGGCTGCCTTCATTCGCCTTCGTCTTTGGCGCGGGACGGTTGGTGTTGATGGGCTTGCCGTCCTCGTCCCAATACTCCCACGTTTCTTCGATCTTTTCGCCGGCTTCGTATTGGCCTTCGCCCGCGACCGCGCCATTGCGATGATATTCGCGCCATAAGCCGCTGCGCTTGTAATTGAAGAAGCCATAACGCTTCACCGTGCCGACGGCACTGCGGCGACCATCGGGGTAAGTTTCTTCGGATGGCAACACACCGCTCACGAAGAACAGGTAGCCGAACCACAACGCCAGCACGACGATGGGCACCAGAATAAGCCATGGACTGCGCTTTTCGGTGGCGGGGCCGTGCACCGAGGGAGATCGGGCATTGTCGATGGTTGCGGCGTGGTCTCGCGTGTCGTTCATGAAGGCTGCTGCAAAAAAGAAACGGCCAAACTGTAAAGCGTTTGGCCGTTTGAGAAGTTTCATATTTGCGAACGCGTTCGCTACTTCATCAACCAGCGCTTGATCGAATGAATCGAGGTATCGCGACCGGCCTTGGCGATCGAGCGCGTGAGCGGAATCTCCTTCGGGCATACCTTGACGCAGTTTTGCGCGTTGCCGCACTCGGTAATGCCGCCGGGGCCCATCAAGGCATCGAGCCGATCGTCTTTGCTCATCTTGCCGATGGGGTTTTGGTTAAACAACACCGCCTGCGAAATAACGGCGGGGCCAAGGAAGTTCTTATCGAATTCGGCGTCTTGCCGGGTTTCGAATTGCTCTTCGTTCTCGCCGCTCTTCTTCTTGACTTCGATCTTCACGTATTGCGGGCAGACTTCCATGCAGCAGCCGCAGGTCATACATTCTGACAGCGGATAGCTTTCTTCTTGCTGACGCGGGCTTTGGGCCGGGCCGGCACCCATGTGGTGGTAGCCATCGACCGGGATCCACGCTTTCACCCGCTGTAAGCCGCGGAACATGCGGCTGCGATCGACCATCAGGTCGCGTACGACCGGAAACTTCGTCATCGGTTCGATCACGATTTCGCCGGCGCTGTTGCGATCCATCGAATCGATCAACGCGGTGCAAGCCTGGCGCACCTTGCCGTTGATGACCATGGTGCAGGAGCCGCAGACCTCTTCGAGGCAGTTGGCATCCCAGATGACGGGAGCGACCGGCTTGGATTCGCCGACCGGGATCGGGTTCTTGGCGATAGCCTGCAGTGACGAGATGACGTTCATTCCCTTTTCGTACGGGATGGCGAACGTTTGGTAATAGCGACCTTGGCCCGGGCCGTCTTGGCGGGCGATGCGGAAAAGGACCTTTTCCTGCTGACCGAGCGACGCGTCTTGATGGGCGATCATGTTGGCTCCCTAGGAAGCAAAAAGCGGTTAAAACCGTTGGCTAGCGATTGTTACGTCATCGGTAGTATAGCGATTTGGGCGGCGGGCGCAAGAGTAACAAAAGGGTTGAAAGCGGGGCGGTCACTGGGCCGTCAACGGTTGATGGACTGGTGGTGGCGAGTTGAACACGAGGGCTATCGAGGATCGAGAGTAGGGCGGTCAATCGCCTTTACGTCCGCGGTTTTTTCGGCCTTGGAGGACGCGCGGCGCGGCTGAAAACGCCGATTCGCGCCTTGCCGGGCCGGAAATTTCGGGTAGTATCGCGAGACTCATCGGGGCGTAGCTCAGCCTGGTCAGAGCGCTGCGTTCGGGACGCAGAGGTCGGAAGTTCGAATCTTCTCGCCCCGATTCTTCCTTGCATAGATTCCTTTGCCGGTCAGCTCAAAGACGGGCCTTGTCTTTTTCAGCTCTGGAACCGTGCTGTTAAGCCGCAGTTCAACCGGTTGATTTCAAGCACGCCAGCTTCGAAACTGCGGTCGCATCGCCCCAATCTCCAATGTTGGGTCAGGGAACCACGTTGTACGAATGGGCCTCAACCGATACTCGACGACCTTTCCGTTTAATCGTTAACACCACGGGGGTTGCCCGCTCGATCGCCTCACGCATCCCTGCGCACGAAAACAACTCAACCGCAACCCCGTTGATCGCAGTCACCCGATCGCCTACGCGCAGTCCGTTCGCATACGTCGCGCTATCCTGCGCGATATGCACCACTTGGATTTCATCTAGCCTTCGCGAGCCCACGAATCCGAGATTGGTGACGGGGGCGGGCTCGATGCGTACCGGGCCGCTGTCGATCCGAATCAGTTTTCTGCGCGTATCGAAGGTCCAGCGAAACTTTGACATCACTTGCGTACCGAGTTTTGAACTCGACGGATCGGAACCGATGGCCGGCGCATCAAAAACGATCGGACCGATTCGTAGTTGCCCGTTCAACCGTGCCGCACGGGCAAGCACGAGTCGATCCAATGCCAAAGACGCATGTGAAGGACGATCGTCGCTCGATCGCGGCAACTCGTCGAACATCTTGAAATCGAACCCGCCACCCGACCCTGAATCTACCAGCACGCGTACCTGACGCCCGGCCACATCTGCCAAGATGTGCGGTCGAGATGTGCCCGTTTCGAACCATGCCTCGTTCTCTTGACGCGGAGCATTACGATCGAGCGCTTCGTTTGTTACCGTTACAGTGCGTGCAGGATAATCAATGGTGAAGGTCGAACCTCTGAGAGCAGAAAAGCCCAGCACGCCGTCCAGCGGACCGAAGAACGGCTCGAACCGCGCTAGGTCGTGGATCACCATATCGAAATCGCGCAGCTTCACTTCGCCCGAATCCAGTCGCCCGATGCTAGCCTGACCGGCCGCCGCGACTGCCGCACCGCCACCACCTGTCATGCCCAGCGACGAACTGGAAACCCGAACTCCTATTCGCTTTGCTGCATCGTCATCCAATAGTGAGATTGCCGCTCCGGTATCGAGCAGCAGGCGCAACGGCCCGTGACCGTCGATGGTGGCAAGGATCAGGAAGTAGTCGTTACACCATTCGCCGTCCATTGCCGCGGGCGCAGCTTGAAGGCGAATCGCCGAAGGCCCCGGCTTGAATCTCGGTTGCGAACAGGAACAAAGCAGAACACCGCATGCGAACAACGAAAGCATCAAGTAACGGGTCATTACCCGATTATTTAGCATCGAACATCTATTGGAAAGACGCCGGTATTCCCGCGAGTGTGCCTGATCTCGTAGATTAACTTTTCCCCGCAGTACTGAATCGGGGTTTTTGGGATTCCGAGGACCGCTTTGTGCTAAGGAGAGTTCGACGGGTGTTCTGTCATCCCAGCTGGAGTGTTGGGCCAAATTCCTTCAATTCAATGATACGTCGCCTGCGAAATGTCCGGCTTTCGCTCGATCTTCACCGGACATACGATTTGGAGAGTTCGTCTCACGAGCGGTCCTGTTATGAAAACCATCACCACCAAATCCGAGCACAGTCGTCGCTTTGCCATCGGGCCGCTTTTGATGTTGTTCACATTTGCCGCCGTACCGTTGGGGGTGGGGGGGGCCTTGTTGTATTTGCGTCATCATGCGCTTGCCACGATGGAGGCGGCGCAGTCGTGGCGCGAAACACCTTGCGTGGTTGAGGTGTGCGAGATCAAGTCGTCCGACGACGATGACTATCTCGAATTTGTGTTTGCCTACGAGATCGACGGTAAGAAGTATAGCAGCAATAGGATCGATGCGGTCATCGGACGCATTGGGGATGACGACCTGTTTGAAGAGTGGATTCACGATTCGTTCCCGCCGGGGGCGAGCGCGATTTGTTATGTGAACCCTGACGACCCGACCGAAGCGATTTTCGATCGTGAGCACGGTGCGACCGCACCGCGGCGGTTGTTTTTGTTGGCGTTTCCATTTTTGTGCGTGGGGCTCGTGTTCTTGGCGCTTTTTGTCGCCGCCTTGCTGATTCCCGATCGCAATGGCAAGGTCGGGTCGCATCATGAAGATGTGCTAAGCTTCTTTCGCGCTACCACGCCGCGACGGTCGTTGTCGATTGCTACACGCGCGGCAGTGCTGGCCGGTCCGGCCTCTTCGCAGTTGGCGTGGTTGTTTCTCTTAGGATTTATCTTTGTATTCGTCATCATGGACGGCCCGGCGCAGTGGATGCAATTGCTTGATATTGGTCAGAAGAGATTAACCGTGACGGGCGTCGTTGGCGATGTGCGCGCCGTCGATTCCCACGAACTCAGCATGCCGCTCTATCAATACGTCGTCGAGTACGAGGTGGGTGGGCAGGTGTTTGAGAATATTAACTTCATGCGCGGCCGTCGCTTTGCGGAGGGAGATGCGGTTCCCGTACGCATCGATCCTGCCGCACCGGAGGCCGGAGTCCTGCTCGGTGCGCGCAGCGGGGAACTGACGTGGTGGCACAGCGCTATTCCGTTAGGCGTCGTCGTGTTGTTATTGTCCGGCTTAACATCGATGGCTTTGCACAGTTGGCGGGTGCTGCGTTTGTTGCGCGACGGTCTGATTGCCGAATCAATGCCCTTAACAGGGCAAGCGGAATCGGCCAACGGGAATGAAGGGGTCGCCACGTTGCGATCGAGTTTCAGTTTCGAGGTCGACGGCAACCATTATCCGGCGCTGCGGTTCTCAGCCTCGGACAAATCAAGGCGTAACCAACAGACGCTCGTCCTTTACGACCCGAAAAATCCAATGCGTAACGTGGTGCTGGGGACCGAGCTGTGTAATGCGATAGCGTCCGCACAATCTTGGTCGGGCATGTTGCAGCAATGTGCGGTCGGCCCGTTGACATTCATCGCCTTGGGAATCTTGTATTGGGGTTCGTCTTAGTCGCCACGCAGTTATCCCGACCGGGGTCGCACCGGATCGGGACCACCTCACGTCATTTTTGCCGCATCCTCCTCTGAACTGGCCGATATATTGCGCCTCGCCTACAGGTTGTATAAGTTCTTATCAGCCCTTGTCGCATTATCACCCGTTGGAGCCGCACCAAACCTTCACTTCTGCCCGCATCTTCGGAATGATTGAACGGGGGCAATCTCGTCAATTATGTCCAAGATCGATCCTATCGGCGTTCATTCGTTACCGCCCGCGTACCATCATGCGGCTGCGGTTTATTCGCGTTATTCGTTGGCCGATGTGCTGGCATTTCGTTGGCGCACGTGTGGCAAGTTGGGCTACTTCGATTATTGCGACAACGACCGATACGAAGCGAGTCGCGGATTGGTCTCGTTTGCGGATTACGTCGAACTGCGGGCTTTGCGCATTGCGGCCATGCGTATCGATTTGGAAGCGGGTGACGCGGTGAGATTTGATACACCGACGCAGCGACGGTATTGGCCGTTTATGATGCCGCCGGGAACTGCGGCGGCCGGTGACGAACTGGCAGGGCAGGTGGATGATGGAGTGGTGCCGCCGGGGTCGTATTTAGACGTTGTGCTATGATTTGATTGGCGACGCTTGATGGTGGCCGACCCTAATTTTGAATCTAAATACGATCAAATCGGATGAGCGCGCAAGCTTTTATTTGGGCGATACTTGGCCCTCTCGATCGCACTATTTGATCTTCTCAGTTTGGTAAATAGACAATACTAGAAAATCTCTAAATCAACGCGTTGCAGCCGGCATCTTCGATATTCGTACCGCAAATTTTCTTGACTTGACATGTCGCTATTCTTAATATCCCTTTAACTTAGATTTTCGGTGTGGAAATTACGGTATCCGGTTTATTTCGACGCTGGTGGCTTTCGGCGCCAGTTTGTCGTACCCCTGCGTGTTCCGGTTTTGTCATGTCGTTGCCGCGCCGATAGCAGACGCATTTCTCTTTGAATCAATTCGCAACTCGCGTCGAGACGCGTGCCGACGAATCGCGCGCACCTTAACGCTATCGTGAAGGGGCATTTGATGTATAAACACCACGATCCCACTGGTGCCACCCGCAAACTGTTTCCACAGCATCTCGGCTTCCGCGCTTACTCCCAAATCTTCGCAGTAGTCTTGCTCTGTATGTTCGGGGCGAGTTGGCATTTCTCGAAAACCGCAATTGCATGCGGCCCACCGCCGCCGCCGCCATTTTGGGGACGCGGCACATTCCTATTCAAGTCGTCACCCGCGAGTTATCCCATTGCGGGAGCCTCTGAACCGATTTCGGTTTCTGTGCCCGTCGAGATATTTATTAGTAGCACCACGAACTCAATTGCCTCACCGACGGCACCGGAGTGTACGCCGGCGATGACGACTGTCGAACTGTCGATGGTGTGCGCGCCGTCACCGCCACCGTTCCCGCCTCCTGGCCCAGTGGTCGGAAGCGTGACGATTCCGACGCCAACGACGGGCCCATTTTCAGTAGATGTGCCGGTGACAATTCCAGCGGGCGCTGCTCGTTCTTGTTTGCTAACGGGTACTGCGACGACGACGTGGGAAAACGATGCAACGAGTACCGGTACCGGCGATGTTCTGCTTTGCATCGTCGAACCGGCACCGGGGCAACCGCCGGCGCTCGCGAGCGATGCGCGGTTGGCGCTGGATTTGCTATCTCCTCCTGTCCAGACCATTCATCCGGGCGATCAGGCGCGCTACGTTTATCGCGTCACCAATAACGATTCGACCCATGCCGTAACCATCGATCTGAGTGTTGATTCCGAACAGGCGGGGCGAATGTCGGTCGGTTCACCCGAGCCCGATGGTTCGGGCGAGGGCACCATCGGCCTCGCCGACCCCGGCACTGGCGATAACTTCCCCATCGTCTTTAGCGACGATCTACTGCTTGCACCGGGGCCGGGGAACAATTACTTGCTCGACGACGGCGCACAGGGTGGGGCAATCGGTGGATCCATCGATTCGATCTTGTGGTTCAATCAGTTTAATGCAACGGCTGGTCAGACGTTTATCGATAAAGTAAGCGTGGCCTTCGGAGCAGGGGCCGACGATCGCGTGATCGCGCTCGGTATATATGCGGATCCCGACGGCAATGGTTTTCCCGATGATGCGGTTCTACTTTCCAGAACGCAGCGCGATGAATACGCGGCGAATGCAGGAACGGGAACTTTCAACGAATACACGATCGAACCGACGTTTGTAGGGGAACCGGGCACCAGCTTTTTTGTGGGTGTGCTGATGAGCGATGCGAGCGGGGTGTCGCCCGCCGCACACGATTCGAGCCCGTATGCCGGGCGCTCGTTTATTGCACAAGATGTCAGTTGCAATATGCGGCTCGATTTTGACGACAGTGCTCCCGGATTCTTGTTGGGGCCGGCGAATGTGAACTTGATGCTACGAGCGCACGGTCGCCTATCGCGGCCGCGACCGCCATGGATTCAGTTGCCGCCCGACCCGACGGTAACCAGCGTGCCCGTCATCGAACGAACGTTGCGGCTTTGTCCGGGCGAAACTCGACTTATCGAAATCGATACACGCGGCTGGGGCATGTGTTTGACCGGTTCGGGATGCGAGTCGCGTATGTCGATCACCGGTATGTTCGACGATGGGTCGCCTGCGATGGCGTGTGCGGGAACGTCCGTCATCGTCGATGCTTCGGTTCCTCCCGACTTTCTGTGCGGTGACGGCGGCGTCTTTACGACTGTCGTACCGCAAGGTGGAAGCCTGGCGCATCAGGCCGTCATGCCGACTCATACGGTCAATATCACGACGACCGTCGCTAACGCGGCGATTCTGCCGTCGGCGAGTCCGATGTTGTCATTGGGGCCGGTGACTTCGTTCGTTCTCGAATCGGAAGGTTTTCGGGGTCGGCATGTATCCACGCTGGACAACGGTGGCGGCACGGCGGCCTTGCCGGGAGAAACGCTGACTTGCGCTATCGACGTAAATATCGCATCTGTCGAACCCGGCATTGTTAGCCAGTTAATCGAATTGCATCCTCATGCCGCATCACCGGCTGTCGACGAGACGTATTTCTTTGTTTTGGCGCGGTCGAGACTTTCGGGAGGAACCATACCACCGGGGCTCGATACATATTGCGACTCGATGATCTACTTCAATTTGGATGGCGTTCGCGACAGCGTGTTTCATGAATCGGCAATCATCAATCAGGCGACGATAGACGTTCAAATCATCGATCCGACGACTCTGCGCGCGACGTTCCAAGCTGCGTTTCCATCCGATGCAAACGGCGATTGTTCCATGGATGGGGTCGTAGATGTGGGGGACATTGCTCCGTTCGTGGCAGCACAGCTGATGACGGGTAATGCGTGTGCGGATATCAACCAAGACGGCTCGGTTAATGGTCGAGACGTTCAACCATTTGTCGACAGACTATTGGGAATCGCGGGCATGCCCGTTGATGAGATCGTGTTGCAAGTCGATGCAAGTGTAAATGCATGGGGCGTCGAATTTCTCCTGTTTGACGAACCGATTCCCAGCTGTCCCGGTGGCTCGCAAGGCCAGTTGCCCAACCATGAGCAGGCATGGCGTAGCGGTCAGCCGGGTGCCGAGTTCGCCACGGCAGAAAACTTTGATATACCGGCTGGAGGAACGATTACGGAAATCAATTGGTGGGGCGGGTACCTACCGGATGCCAGTTGTCCCGATGGTGCCGACGCTTTCACGGTGGCGATATTCAACGATGATGCCAACGGTGTACCCGGGTCATTAGTTGTTCAGTTGGATGGTCAGGTGCCGACGCGTACGGCCACCGGGCGCGGGTATCTTCAAGTCGTCGAAGAATATGCTTTTTCCCTAGGTGGTCTAGATATCAACCTCGCTCCCGGTTGTTACTGGTTGCTGATCGGTTACGACGAGTCGGTAAACGGTTGCGAATGGTACTGGGGGCGATCGTTCGATGGGGATGGGGTGCGCGCCGTCAGCAATTTCGGTAACGGATTCATCAGACTCGATGATGGAACACCCTTCGGCAGCGAAAGCGACCTCGCGTGGTGTATCGACCTTTCCGTTGGTGATAACGCTTCGTGTCTTTTGCCCCAAGGCGCCTGCTGCAGCAATGACGGTGCCACGTGCGACGACGTCTCCGAAGTTGAGTGTGCCTCGATCGGTGGCGATTGGGATGCCGGACTGTCGTGTGCCACGGACCCATGTCCAATTCCGCTGCCGAATGATGATTGCGTCGATGCGATTGCGATCGGTGATGGCACCACGTTGTTCGACACGACTGGTGCACTTGACAGCGGTGTTCTTCCCACGGGCGGATGCAGCGCTTCGACCGTCGCAAACGACGTGTGGTTCGAATACACGGCTACCTGCACGGGTAACCTGACGATCGATACCGAAGGCAGTGTTGCTCCGTTGGATGACAGCGTACTCGCCGTCTATGACACCGCCTGTGGTGGTGCACGCTTGGCGTGTGACGACGATGGTGGTTCGGGTCTGCTCAGCACCGTGACCATCCCGGTCACGATGGGCGACACGTTGATCATCCAGGCGTTTGGCTTCGGCACGACCAATGACGGCCCCGGCCAGTTGAACATCGCTTGTGCTTCGGCGTCGATGGAAGCCTGCTGCTTCCCGGATCTTACGTGTTCGGACGAGATGGTCGGCGACTGCGCCGGCCTCGGCGGTACGGGCCAAGGTGGTGGCACCGATTGTGATAGCGTCAGTTGCCCACAACCGCCGCCTGCCAATGACGATTGTGCCAATGCCGAAGCCATCAGCATCGGTGGCATCGCCATAGGCAACACCGACAATGCGACGCCTGACGGTCTTGGTACTTGCGGCACCTCCGCCGGCACCAACGGAGCTGTTTGGTATTCAGTCATCGGCGATGGTACGACGCTCACTGCTGAATTGTGCGGCTCGCCGTACGACTCGAAGATTCAAATCTACGAGGACGGTTGCGCGACTTTGACCTGTGTGACGGGCGAAGATGATGACTTCACCAATTGCGGTGGAAATGATCCTTTGGTCGATTGGTGTGCCGCAATGGGTGTTGAATACCTGATCGCGGTGCAGGGCTTTAGTGCCTCTACGGGCGACTACACGTTAACCGTGACGTCTGATGCCACGCCTTGTCCGTAATTTGAAGGTGATCAGATGCAACTGAGTGGTTGCAAACGATCGTTCAAATACTGAGTCGATAATCTGGGTGCTGTCCCAGTCTGCGGCAGCACCCTTTTTTTTCATCACGGAATTCCGGGGAAGGCGGCTTTGATTTTTAGGAAGAAATAGTCGTCGTCTCGGTAGCCGTAGGCCATGCGCTTGATGACCTTGGTCTTGTTGTTGATGCCTTCCAGCAGGCTCGTGTGCCGTGGCCAAGATGAAACAGGTGGGGTTTTCGCCTCGCATTGCCCAGTCCGCGCGCCGCCATTTAAATAACCCGCATGAACAGCGACATCAAACGCATCGGCGTGCTTACGGGCGGTGGCGATTGCCCGGGGATTAACGCCGTCATTCGGGCCGTGACCAAGACCGCCATGAACGACTACGGATGGGAATGCTACGGCATTCGCGACGGCTTTTTGGGGTTGATCGAGAATCGCATCGAGCCGCTGGCGTGGGATCAGTGCAGCAACATCCTTACGCGCGGCGGCACGATTCTGGGCACGAGCAACAAGGCCAATCCGTCGCGTTTTGCCGTCGGCAAAGACAAGAACGGCGAGCCGATTTGGAAAGACGTGCGTGATAAAGCGATGACACATTACCGCGCGCACGATCTCGATGCGGTGGTGGTCATCGGTGGCGACGGCACCATGTCGTGTGCGGCGACGATGATCGAAATGGGAGGCCGCTTCGTCGGTGTACCCAAGACGATCGATAACGACATCATGTCGAGCGATTTAACGTTCGGCTTTCAAACCGCCGTTGAGATCGCGACCGACGCCTTGGATCGCGTGCATACGACGGCGGCAAGTCATCATCGAATCATCCTGGTCGAACTGATGGGGCGCAACGCGGGCTGGCTTACGCTGAACGCCGGTATCGCCAGTGGCAGCGATGTGATCCTGATTCCGGAGATTCCTTACAGCGTCGATAAGATTTGTGAGAAGTGTTACGACCGCAAGCTGCACGGTAAGCACTTTACGATTATTGCGATATCCGAAGGCGCCAAGCCCGTCGGCGGCGTGCAGACGATCAAGCGGCGCATCGCCGATAGCCCCGATGCGATTCGCCTGGGCGGCGTGGCTCACGTGTTGCGCGATGAGTTGGAAGAATTGACGCACATCGAATCGCGGGCCGTGGTGTTGGGCCACGTGCAGCGCGGCGGCAGCCCCTGCGCCGACGATCGCGTGTTGGCCACGCGTTTCGGCCACGCGGCGATCGAACTGTTGGCCAATAAGCAATACAACGAACTCGTCGTGATGCAAAACGCACAACTCGGCCACGTACCGATCGACTCGGTAGCGAATCAACAGCGCTTGGTGAATCCCGAGGACGAACTCGTTGCCGTCGCGCGGTCGGTGGGAACGTGCATGGGTGATTAGGGGCGATTGCTGAATTGCTTATCCTCGGCCCTGAGTCAATCGGCTGCAGAGAAACCGACAGGATAGACACGCCCGCCTCGCGGCGGCTTGCCGTTTCGCGACGACGACGGGTAGATTCAATTCGCAACTTATGATCTGCACACCGCCTTACCAAACCCGCGCCGCACGGCTATATTTCTATCCATGAAAAACGCCGAGCTTTCCGCCATTTTCGATGAAATCGCCGACCTGCTGGAGATCACCGGCGAGTCGGCGTTTCGCGTAAACTCCTATCGCAAGGTCAGCCGCACGCTCAAAGACCTCACGAAGGATGTCGAGCAATTGGCGGCCGACGGCAAGCTCGGCGACCTCGACGGCGTCGGTAAGAGCAGCGTTGAAAAGATCGAGGCGTATCTGGCCGACGGCAAGATTCCGGCCCATCAGGAGTTGCTGGAGAAGGTGCCAAAGGGCCTTCCCGCGCTGTTAAACATTCCCGGCATGGGGCCGAAGAAAGTCTCGCTGGTTTGGAAAGAGTTGAAGGTCGAAAGCCTCGACGATCTAAAACGCGTGATCGAATCGGGCGAGTTGGCCGAGCTCAAGGGCATGGGCAAGAAGAGCGTCGAGCAGATCGCCGATGGCATCGCCTTTGCCGAAAAAAGCGGCGACCGCACGCCGATGGGCTTGGCGCGACCGTTGGCGGATGAGTTGGTGCGGCAACTACGCGAAGCGACGGGCTTGAAGCAGATCGAAGTAGCTGGCTCATTGCGGCGCGGCTGTGAGACGATCGGCGATATCGATATTTTGTGCGAGTCCGACGACGGCAAGAAAATCGTGGATGCGTTTTGCAGCCTGCCGCGCGTGGAAAAGATTCTGGCACAAGGTGATACCAAAGGCTCGGTATTAGTGCAGCGGCGCGACGGCGTGGATATTCAAGTCGATTGTCGTGTGGTGCCGGCCAAGTCCTTCGGTGCGGCGCTGCAGTACTTCACCGGCAGCAAAGAGCATAACGTGCGCGTGCGCGAAATGGCGGTGAAGAAGGGATGGAAGCTGAACGAGTGGGGTTTGTTCGACGGCGACGACAAGCAGCTTGCCGGGAAAGACGAAGCGGGCATCTATAAGAAGCTAAAGCTGCCGCACTATCCGCCGGAGCTGCGGGAAGATCGCGGCGAATTCGATTTAGACAAGTTACCGTCTTTGATCACGGTCGATGATATTCGCGGCGATTTGCATTCGCACACGACGGCCAGCGATGGTAAGGAAGACGCGGCGACGATGGCCGCCGCCGCTGCCGAGCGCGGCTACGAATACCTGTGCATCACCGACCATAGCCGGTCAAGCGCTATTGCGAACGGCCTAAGCATCGATCGCATGTGGCGACAGATCGAAAAGGTCAAAAAGCTTAACGAGAGTTTGGATACGCTAACGCTGTTGGTGGGTTGCGAGTGCGATATTCTGGCCGATGGCAAACTCGACTATCCGGATAATCTTTTAGCGGCGTGCGACTTTGTCGTCGCGAGCGTGCATTCGGGTATGCGACAGTCGCGCGACAAGGCGACCAAGCGCATCTGTGCCGCGATGGAGAACCCGAATATCAACCTGATCGGCCATCCCACGACGCGGCTCATCGGTCGGCGCGACGCAATGGATTTGGATATGGAAACCATCGTCGCCAAAGCCGCCGAGACGGGTACGGCCTTGGAGTGCAACGCATCCTGGCAGCGCCTCGATCTGCGCGACGTGTATATTCGCATGGCGTTGGAAGCGGGCGTGAAGATCGGAATCAACACCGACGCCCACGCACCGGCCCAATTCGAGCAGATTCACTACGGCGTCGCCACAGCCCGGCGCGGTCGCGCGACGGCGGAAGATGTTATCAACGCATGGCCGCTGCCGAAGTTGCGGAGTTGGATTAAGAAGAAGCGGGAGGGGTGAGTGGCTGCCGATTCCTGGCGGCGTTAATCGGCGAGCTAGAAATCGTTAATTACTATTGCTCCTTAGCGAATTTGGACAACACATATCTGAAGGAGAATCATCATGCTGCCATCGTTGATGATCATCTCATTATTAAGTCTTGGTGAAGGTGAAGAACGTCGAGCCGAAGTAACTCCCCCTCGGGTTGTTCGGATTTCGGGCGGAATATTCAAGATGGGTAGCCCTGTCGTCGAGTCCAAACGTGGCGATAAGGAATATCGCGCATTTGAGAAACCGCTTCACGATGAATTGGTCGCTGATTTTGAGTTGTCGCCATTTCTCGTTACGACCGAAGAATATTGTGAGTTCCTGAATGATCGAAAGAACCGCGCCTATTTGCTAGCCCCGATAATCGTTTACGACTATTCGACGATCCGCGAGACGGTTGCGGGCTACGAACCCAAGTACGCAGCTGAACGTTGTCCCGCGTATCCAGTGACATGGAAAGGGGCCACCGAGTATTGCAATTGGTTATCGATGAAGACCGGCATCAAGTATCGGTTACCGACTGAGGCGGAATGGGAATTTGCGGCTCGGGGTGAAGAGCTGCGCGCTTGGCCATGGGGTGATGATGAGCCTCAGAAAGAGTACCGCGCTGGCAAGAATCCAGTTGATATTCCATTTTATGATCTTCGTGGATACCGTTGGATGTACAAACCTTGGGATGAGAACTTTCCGGGACCAAAAGCGCCGGTCGGATCGTTCCCGAAGGGAAAAACGCCTGATGGTATCTATGACTTGTTGAGTTACCACTCTGGCGAATGGTGTAGCGATGTTCTTAAACCCTACGACGGAGAAAACCCAGCGGGCTACACGGTGGAAACAGAAGGTCACATGGTGAGCTTGGATGATGATCTTCGGGTAATCAGAGGCAAGTCGCATGTGTCACTCGATCGGACGACATTTAGATCGAAAGCAAGCATATGGTCGAAGATGCTGTTAGGTGACGGTGCCGTTGAAGTCAATACCGAGGGCCGTAGTTGGTCGCGTTCGGGTGGTCGGGAAAAGACAGGATCGGCTATGTTTCGGGTAGTGAAAGAAGGAACTAATTAAAGTTTGTTACCAAATTCGATTTTGATAATTATTAAGAATGCAAAAATAAACATCTTTTCTGCTAGCCGTAATAATCGTCATCGATACCTGAGTGCACGCGTTAGGGTAGTTTGATCAAATCCACTACCGAGTCGCCACGGCGAGGCCGTCAACGTCGCTCACCTATTGTATGTGGACGGGGTACTACGTTGGTAGTCTGCCGACAATCAATACATAAGGCACCGCGTTCAAATTAATATCGCGGTGCCTTATTCATGTTTGGATTGAAATCGCGACAGTTGAGCGAGACGCTGAATCGACGATTCGCAACCATCCACTACGGGGCGATCAGAATATCCACGAACAGCGCGATATCCCGACCGTCGATAGCTGCATCGTCGTTTAGGTCGGCGGCGCAGGTCTCTGATTCCGTGGCGCCGGTTGCATCTAGTTGCAGTTCAACGAAGCGAGCGATGTCCGCCAAGTTCGCGTCACCGTCGTCGTTAACGTCGCCGGGCGCTGCGCAAACGGCAGTGTTAACGCTGGTCGCGTAAATCGCGATGACCGAACCGAATCCGGCGACCGGATTGTTGAACGTGATCGAATTCAACCGTCGACCGGCGACGTCAAAGCCGAGGTCATCGAGCAACGATGCCGCGGTCACGCGGGCTTCCATCAGATTGAGCGGGCCATCGACAAATGGCGCGTCGTAGCCACCGGCCGCAAGGAAACCATCGCCACCGCTAAGCGGGCCGGGCAAGGTCGTTTGGGTTGCAACGCCCGCGTTGGGCGCGGGTACCGGCGGATCGAAGTCGGCAAACCAATCGGCGGCTTCGAGCCTAACCGTAATTGATGTGGCATCTTCGAAGCCGAGCTTTGCGTCAAACGATGCGCCGCCGTTGGACGCATGATAAAGCACGCCCAAATCGAACGACTCGTTCAATGCGATCGACGGGCTAATCGTTGCGATGGCTTCAGTGTTGGCGGCGATACCGCCGAGGTCCCAGTTTGGCAGAATGCCGAATTCGTCATCGTCGTCCACGTCGTCCCAACCGTTGGTGCCACCGCCGGGGCGGCGGGCGCCGAGCATGATCATATCGAGTGGTGGGCCGGCATCGGAGGCAAACGCGTAGGTCATGCCGTTGTTCACGATGGCGTAAGCGCCGCCGCCCGGCGAATCGGCCTGACCCATATAGAAACCGCGATCGGATATCGAACGGTAACTATCGGCATCGTCCGCGTCGCTCCCCTCGCCCAGATGAAGGGCACCGTTCCAGTTGAAGGGTAGGTCGATCGCAATCGAGTCGGTCGGTTCGACAGCAGCTTGCTGCGTGAAGTTTACGATGTCAGTTGCTTCAACATTGAGCAGCGGCTGGTGGTTGATGTCGACGAGATTGACGGTGATCGTGTGCGGGCCGGGGGCGACGTTTTCAATGGTGAGCGTCGTTGCTTGACCGTGCGCCATGACGATCGGTTCGCTATCGAGTTGCACGTGTACGTGGTTGACGGCGCTTAGGTCGCCCGATTTTTCCCAAGCAACCGTAACGGAATCACCGACGACGGCTTGCCCCTCAAGAGGGTCGATGATTTGAATGGTCGGGGCACCTAGCACGGTGCCCGCCGTCCATGCAACGGCCTGTTGAAGGATTTGTTGCGTGGCGCTTGTCGCATTGAGCCAACTGGCGTCTTCCAGATAGAGGTACACGCGTTTGTCGGGCGCGATGTATCCGCCGAGCAGTTCGTCACCCGTGTCGGCTGCGATAATGGCGTAGTCATTGGTATCGCCACCGCGCGTGGCTAGCAGCGCAGCGTCCGTTCCGAGCGGAGCGCGTGCGATACTCATCAAGCTCGGCGTCGTAAACGCGTCGATGGTGCCGAGCGCAAGGCCAGCGGTAATCGGGTGATTGTTGTCAAGAATGTTGATCTGCGATTCGGTGACGACGAGACCGGAACTCGCCAACGGAACGCGGGCGGTCGAGTTGAGCGCGCTCTCCCAATGAATCACGGGCACCGGCTGATTGCGGAATTCACCAGCGATGTTGGATGACGTAACCGTTGAAGAGATAATGACGAGGTCTTGCTCGGCGGCGAGTGTTGCCGCATTGGGGCGGTTGCCGGGCTCGTCGTCGTAATAGGTGACGTCATACCCCAAGCCATTTAGGAACTGTGCGATGGCATTGTCCGATGCGGAGGCCGAACCGGCACCGCCGATGAGCGCGATCGGAATGCGATTGCCGACGACGATAAATGCCGGCTTGCGAATCGTGCTGATGCCGCTGGGGCTGGTCACTTGCAACTGTACGGTGTATCCGCCGTTCGATGTGTAGGTGTGTTGCGGGTTTTGTTGGTCGCTCGTGTTGCCGTCGCCAAAATCCCACGCCCACGCCGTCGCGCCGTTCACGCTCGACGTGTCGGTGAACTGTACGGTGAGCGGGGCCTGGCCTTCGGTGACGTCGGCCGTGAAGTCTGCCGTGCCGACGAATTTTACGCGCAGAATGTTCGCACCGCGCTCGATCGGGCTGTTGTAATCAAGGTCTTTATAGAAATCACTGAAGTACAAACCGTCGGGGCCGGCGGCCAGCGCGACGGCGGTTGCTTTGCCGGTGCCGTTGTATTCGATAAAGTTGGTCGGCCCTGCGACGACGTTTCCGCTGCCGTCGTATTGCCACATGGTGATGCGCTTGCCGCGCGCTTGCGGGCCGCTGGCCCATGTTGGTCCCGACTCGGTAACGAACCCCATGTCGTACATGCTGGCCGGGTAACCGCTGCCGCCGAATGTTTCGGGCTGAATAAACGCGATGTTGACCGGTGCAGTTGCGGGATTCCATACATGGATCGCGAAGTTCTCCATGCTTTGGTCGGAACCGTTCCAAAGGTAGTTGCGGCCTTCGACCAATTGCGACATGCGGTCGCGACTGGGGCCGTTTTCGACCATGTAATGCCGACCGTCTGATGAGCGCCATGCGCCGCCAAAGGGGTTGCGCAGTCCGTATGCATAGACGTAGTCGCGCGCGGATATGCCGTTGCCCGCGTCGTAGAACGGGTTGTCGCTGTTGGCCGTTCCATCGAGATTCAATCGAAGGACTTTGCCGCGAAACGAATTGAGGTTCTGGCCGGTCGAGACATCGAAGCCGTCGCCCATGTGCACGTAGAGTAAGCCATCGGGGCCGATGGTCATGTTGGAGATAAAGTGCGACTGTCCCTGCGATTCACCCGCCATATCAAGGATCGTGGTTTGCGTCGTCGCGGTTAAGCCGCCGTCATTGCTGGAGAAGCGCACGACCTTGGGATAGTGTGGCCCGCCCGCGTCGTACAACATGCCGGCAAACAGGTCGCCCGTAACGGGATCGATCGCAAGACCGGAAACACCTTGTTCGCCGGAGCCGGGGAAAGCACCCGTCGGTGAGAAGTTCAACAGGCTGGTGGCATAGTCGCTGACGTCACCGGCATTGGTGACGACTTTGATCGTGCCGTATAGCTCGGTGACGTAATACAACGGTGCGTTTGGATCGGCCGAGGGCGTGGGAACGAAGGCGATGTTGACGGGCATCTGAAAGCCGCTCGCTACGACATCGATTTGGAAGCCGGGCAGGCTCGCGTTCCACGATACAGGTGCGCTGCGTGCGAGTGTCGAGAAGTCCGGCTCGCTTTGAGCGGCGTTGCCAACGAATGTTGAACCACCGGCCGAAATCCAAAACACGACTTCGGAAGCGCCGACTAGTCCTACCGGTGGAATGTAAACGGTTTCCAATTCACCCTCGTCGGTGACGAACTGCAAGTTCGTTGCCGGTAGGGCGAGGGTGGGAGCGCTGCTGGATATTCGCACCCGCGATGCTTCGTGCGCGCTTAATGGGCCAGAGTTGTTGAGGGTATCGGGCATGCCGTCTTCGCCGGTGATGACGAGCACGGCCGAACCGCTCTTTTGCTCGACGCGCAATTGGGTACCAGCAGGTAGGTCGATCGTGAGGCCGTCGGTATCGCGCCAGGTCGGCATCGGCGTATCGAGAATGTCGTCGAGTTCGAGCGGAAAAATTTGCGTCTGCGTACCGGTCTGGAAGGCGCGCGTCGAGTAAGGGCTCCATTCGGTCGGGCTGTCACCGCTATCGTCGCGGAAGCGCACGCGCATTTCGTATTGCGTTTCGTAATCGAGCTGCGATTCGCCGGTTAGGGCACCTTGAAACACGCCGTCGCCTAAGTGTGCGTGCACTTTTTCGGGGCCGGTGACGCAACTGCCGAACCACACGCGTTCGAGCGGATTGATCGACCAAATCTCCCAGTCGGTGCAGAAGTGCGAATCGCCGGGGTCGGCGTCGACGAACGGTGCCGTTTCCATATGTACGTCGGACGGATTCACGATTAAACCGACGGTGACCGGTTCGGTGATCATCGGTGCATCGGGCGGCACGTTGGCATTCGCCAGTGAAACGGAAACAAGGATGGCCAAAAGCGATAGTGAAACGAAGCGCATCGAGTAGATCCTATTTGGAATGCGGTGTTTGGTCTGGCGAGCAACCGACACGTTTTGAAGCGCGGCGGTCGGCTTGAATGCGAACGTTGCAAAACCATTGTAATCGATCGGATGCAGGCGAAGCAAAGAACATGTGCGATTGCATATATCCGGAATGAAAAAAGGCCGGTCGTCGTCGCCTTCTACGATGACCGGCCAAAGGAGATAGTGTGTCTATGGAACAATCACGATCGGCTTACGGACAGGCTGGTCCGACCGTGAGCAGGTTGTTAACGAAGTTGGCAACATCCGTGATGTCGAGCCCGCCGCCGTCGATATCGGCGCAACTACAGTCGCCGCCGGTACCAATCAGGCAGCTCACGAAACCTTGAACGTCGCCACCGTCGATTTGGTTATCACCACTGACGTCGCCCGTGCACGAGCACGTTACTTCGCCGGTGCTGAAAGAGGCAGCATAGATACCCATCGACGAACCGCCGTTGGTGCCGATGAAGTTGCCGAACGTCACCGACGTTAGTTGACGACCGACCACATCGAGCGGTACCGGTGCGTCGAGCAGTGACGTCGCCGTCACGCGTGCCTCAACGATATTCAACGGTGCATCGGTCGAACCGAAATCGGTGCCCCCGACCGCGGCGAAACCATCACCGAAGCTCAACGGTCCGGGCAATAATGCCTGTGACGCCACACCTGCGGCAGGAGCGCTGGGTGATGGATTGTTGTTGGCGAACCAGTCGGGCACATCGAGCGTGACCGTAACGCTGCTGCCGTCCATGAAACCGAGCGTGAGGTCAAAGTTGCCGCCCAAGTTGCCGGAGTTGTAGAGCACACCCAGTTCGAAATCGCCACCGAGCGGATCGCTCGCCGGAATGTTCGTGACCACAGTACCGAAGAAATCGCCCGTTCCGCCGGTTGGATCCCAACTTGGGGTTGAGCCGATTGCGGGATCGATCATGGCTTCATCCCAGGCGGGATTGCCATTGGGACGGCGGCCGCCGAAGAAGATCGTATCGAGGGCCGGCGTATCGCACGACTCGAAGTAGTACGTTAACGAACCGCTGTTCGATGGTTGTGCGTAGTCTTCCTGACCGATGCTGTCGGCCTCACCCATTAACATACCGCGGTCGGAAATCGAGCGATAGCCGTCCGGTGCGTCGGGCATGTTGTCTTCACCCGGATGCAAGAGGCCGTTCCAGTTGTAGGCCAATTGGATGTAGCCATCGCCGGGGCAGAAGATGCCGTCGCAGGTGGTGCAATCGCCTTGGTAAAGACCGCCGAGGTTGTCGCAATCGAGCGACGTCGCAATCGAGCACATGCCTTCGACACAACAACCACCAACAGTGCTCGGATCGGTTGATTCGCAGGAGTCGATGACGTTGTTGCCGTCGCAGTCGGTGAACTCACTGAGTTCGAACAAGTCGATGACGCCGCTGTTATCGCAGTCGCAGCCAAACGAACAATCGCTACCGTCCTGTAGGTAAGTACCGCCCGCGTTGATACACGTCGATTCGAAGTCGATGGTGCAGGTAAAGGTGCCCGGGCCGGTAGAGGTGCAACAACCTCCCAAAGGCGGACAACTGTTGGTTACACAATCCGTACCGTTACCGATGAAGAATCCGCCTGCATTGAGACAGTCGAATTCGATTTGACCGTCCACACACGAGGCGTCGTTGAAGCAGCACGCGCCGATCGCGCAGGCACTGCCATCGTCAGCACAATTGGTGCCATCACCGAGGAAGGTACCCCCGGAGGTGTTGCAGTCGTCGCGCAAGCTGTCGGTACACGTGCCGCCGGCAAAACAGCAAGCACCCGGTTGGCTAATGCTGGCCGCGAACACGGCAACACCACCCGAGCCGACGAAGTTGTCGAAGGTAATCGAGGTTAGCTCTTTTCCAGTTACGTCGAAGCCGACACCGGTAAGCAGCGAGTCGAAATCGATCACCGCTTCGACCAAGTTCAGCGGTGCATCGGACGATGCGTTGTCACCCGAGCCGGTGGCTAAGAATCCGTCACCACCGCTTAACGGTCCGGGGACGATCGCTTGCGACGCGACACCGAAATCCGGTGCGGGTGCGACCGGGTTGAAGTTTGCAAACCAGTCCGGCACACCGAGGGTGACCGTGACGGACGTGAAGTCGCTGAAGCCGAGTGTCATGTTGAAGTCACCACCACCGTTGTGGCCGTGAAAGATGACGCCCATTTCGAAGTTGCTGTCGAGCGGTGCCGTTGCGGGGAAGTTGCTGGTCGACGACGCGACCGCGCCACCGCCGGCGCTGGGATCCCAGTTGGGGGCGACGCCGGAGTTGTCGGCATCTGCGACCGTATCCCACGTTCGTCCCGAACCGATGTACGCAAGGTCCACGACGTTGGCTTGCGACTGGAAGAAGTACACGCGATTGCCCGAGGTGCGCGAGAAGATCCCGCCGTCGACGGAATTCGCTTGACCGAGCAGGAAGCCGCGGTCGCTAATCGAGCGGTAACCATCGGGCGCGTTGGGAACGCCTGCCTCACCGGGATGGACCATACCGTTCCAGTTGTAACCGAGTTGGATGAAACCTTCGCCCGGACAAGTCAAGCCGGTGCAATCGGTACCGATGCCAAAGAAGATATCGCCGGAAGCGGTGCAATTCTCCTGGCTGACGACCGAGCAAACGCCGTCGCTGCAGCATGCACCGAAACAGGATTCGGGACCGCAGGTTGAGCCATCGCCAAGGAAGGCGCCGCCGCCGCTAACACAGTCGGGTTGGAAGACGACTTCACAAACACCGGCGGTGCAGCAGGCACCGACGGCGGGGCAGGTCGTGCCCGCACAGGTCGAGCTATCACCGTTGTACAGACCGCCTGCGTTGTCGCAGTCCGTTTCATTGCCGGTGTCGGTGCAGGAGCCGTCCATCAAGCAGCATGCGCCGGTGGCACAGGCGAGGCCCTCCACTTCGCACGTGCTGTCGTCACCGAGATAGGCACCGCCACTGGAGGTGCAAGCGCCTTCGGACATGATTGCGCACATGCCGCCGCCGGTACAGCAAGCACCGACGGGTGGGCAAATCACTTCGAGCGTGAAGTTGCCGGTCGCGCCGTTAAAGCCGGCTACGCGAATAAAGTATTCGGTGCCAATGGTTGCCGACACGGTTACTTCCGATTGAAGGCTGCATGAGTCGTCATTGCAGGCAAGTTGCGTGGTTTGGAAGCAGTCGTCCCAAGCTGAGATGGCGGTATCAAATCCGCTACCGCAAAGGCTGAAGCGCACGTCGCCGTCGCAATCGGCCATCCAGCGATACCACACGCTCGCAGTATCGTTGAGGGTACACGAGGTAATGTCGGTGCCGGTCGCGCCGGTGTTGGTGCCCATAACGGGAACGCCGGAGAATACTTCCGTGGCATCCGAACATTCATCGTTACAAACGGACGAGGCGCATTGAGTTGCGTCACCGATGTACGTACCGCCTTGGTTGAAGCAATCGTTTTGATCGACGCCGTCGGTGCACGCACCCATAACACAGCAGGCACCGGTGGAGCAGATGTTTCCGCTACAGTCGGAGCCGTCGCCGAGATACGTGCCGAACGATTGATTTACGCAGTTATCTTCAGTCGAAATGAAGCAAGAGCCGCCGCCCGCACAGCAGGCGCCGAGCGGGGGGCATGCATCGTCAATACAATTGGTGCCGTCGTTTAGGTAAACGCCGTTCAGACCCAAGCAGTCAAACTGGCTGAGGTCTTGGCAGCCCGTCGTCAGACAGCATGCGCCGGTGGCACAAGCCGTGCCGGTGGTAACGCAGTCCGTGCCGTCGCCCAGATACGTGCCGAAGTTACAACCGTCGGGCGGGGATACGAAACAACCGAACTCACCACCACCGCCGCAACACGCGCCCATCGGCGGGCACGTGACGGTGAGCGTGTAGTTTCCTGAGGCTCCATTAAAACCTGCAACGCGAATCAGATAGGTCGTTCCGAAGAATGCGCTGAACGTTAGTTCCGATTGAGAACCGCACGAATCGTCATTGCATGCGATGTTCAAGAGCGGCGGGCATACATTGGCGAACACCGACACTGTCGTGTCAAAGTTGCTACCGCAGAGCGAAACGGTGACTTGGCCATCGCAAGGGGCAACCCAGCTATGCCAGATATCGTTGGTGTCGCCGGTGCCGCCACAATCCGAATCGTCGGTGCCGGTTGCGCCGACGTTGGAGTTGTTGAACGGGACGCCTTCGAAGATTTCGATCGGGTCCGAGCAGGTATTTCCTACTGGGCCGCCGGCGTGTGCAGTTTGAGCAATGGTGAGCGAGGTCATCACAGCGAACGCTGCCAATGCCCGACACAAGCCGACGCGGCATCGTGCGGGGCGATAACCCGTAAAGGAAAATGACTGATAAGACATCTGGGTGGCTCCTTTCTTCAATCGAATGCGAAACAACCGCCCGGTCGATTCGCCTTCGATCTCGATCGTGCTCGCGATAGGTCACACGGCGCGCAACGATAGCGCACGGAGTGACCGTTACATAACAGCCGCTTTACCACGGTAGCTAAGGCGAAGTTTTTAAAACACTGTGCGCGGCATGCAAATCAAAGACGCGTTTGCGCGATTGACTAACTGCCTATTCAATCACGGGAATGAGATCGAACTTATACCCGTAGTAGTAATGCAATCCCATGATATTGTTGGGGATGACATTTAACTGGCCGGTGGCCAACGGTGTTCCCCCGACACCAAAGCTGGTTTTCAATGGCTCGACGTGGCCATCAGCGAAGCCCACATTGGTTGAACCTTGTAGAAATCGCGTGAAGCCGGACGTACCGGGTTTTGTGCCGATACGCGTCGTGAACGGTGCATGGCGCGAGACCAAAATGTCGCCTTCTTCCAAGCCCGGCAGGTTGTCAGGACCGCGGAACGAGCCGAAGTTGCCTTCGCGATTGCCGTTGTTGATGCCGTCCGGATGTTCTTCGACGAAGAGTGGCACGCGCGAGGGCGTGATCTCTCCGCCGAGGAAGTGATCGGCTGCCGGAATTTTTTCCGGTGCGCGCAGGCCCAACGTGGACATCATGGTGTAGCTGAACTTGCCGTTGCCCTCGGTGACGATCTGATTGTTCCTGTAAGGGCCGCCGACATCCGAAGGGCAGAGGACGAGGTCTGGGTTTTGGAAGTACGGATAGATGAGGCCGAACTTGGGTGCGGCGGCGTAGCCCTGAGGTGTGCCTGTTGCCGGGTTGTATGGATCACCAGCGTTGAAGGGGCCGCCTTGGTTGCCGATGCCGAGCCAATCTAAACCGTAGAAATTTGAATCGACGCCGCCTTCCGCATAGTTGTCCAAACATGGTGGGAAGAACGTGTTTTCGTTGGTATAAAGCGTGGAACAAGTGGCTAACTCGCGCACGTGTGTTCCGCAAAGCACGGCACGCGCATTTTCGCGCGCGGCACTCAGCGAAGGAAGCAAAATCGAGATCAACAAAGCGATGATTGCGATGACGACAAGCAATTCCAGCAAGGTAAAGCCACGTTTTGTTTGCCGCATGTTTGGCCTCGATTCGAGCAGTTTGAACGCACGATCGCGCTCGTTCGGAGATCGAATATGAGAGACGATTTTAAATTCAAGCGATACCAAACTGGTAGAAGAGAATCGGGGCATCTGCTGTAAAATTGTAACATCCGGATTGACGCCGAAGTAACGACGTTTGTCTTTTTTCGACGGAAGCCGGGCGTCGATTGACCAGGAATGACTTGGCATATGTCGCCTGAGTGACGTTTCTTGCTTGCTTGCGAAGCGAACCGGCGGTCGAATGCGAGAGTTCGTTAAATGCAATTAAACGTTTTAATTTTACAATTCCCGGATGCCACGACTCCGAATGCGCGTCGCATTTCCGGATCGCGCGATAGGTGGGATTCAAGAGCCTCCGGAGTATCATGAAAGCTACGCGAAATGACGGATCGCTCTGATGGTGTCGGCCGAATTTGCAAGTCCTGTTTATGGGTTTGAGCGGGTTGGTTGCTGGTTGCAAGCAAACGCGTCGCACCGATGGCGATTCTCCCAAAGCCCGAATAACGCGTCGATGTTACGATTGTGCAAGAGAAGCGGGAATCTCCTTCTTGTATAAAGCATCACCTATTATTATGGTTAAACTTAAGCTTTGTGGCTTGCGCGAGTTGCTGTCCGCTTTCGTCCGCTCGAATTCGCGTTCGGGCGGGTGCAGTCGGCAATCAGGCAGCGGCCAAGTCGCACGAGTTCCAACACGTTCCCGTTATCTTCGCGTAACCAATATGGCAATTGATTTCAAAGAGACCGCAGCACGGCATAAGCAGTATCTACTGACAGGCGTGTCGTATGCCGTACCATTCATTGCGTGCGGCGGCATTTTGATTGCGGTGTCGCTGGCTTTCGCACCGCCCGGGCCCAACGGCGCGCCGGACCCGTCCGGTTCTGAAATATTGTCGCTCATCGAGAAGATCGGTGCGTCGGCGTTTTCGTTGATGTTCCCGGTATTGGGCGGCTTTATCGCTTACGCCATGGCCAGCCGCCCGGGATTGGTGCCGGGCTTTATCGGGGGGGCGATTGCATCGATGCCGCAGACGCTTCCAGATGGCAAAACGGCCAACGCCGGATTTCTTGGCGCTATTTTCGCGGGCTTGTTGGCCGGGCATGTTGTCAACTTAATTAAGAAGGCACCGATCCCCGTCATCTTTAAGCCGATCATGCCTATCCTGATTATTCCGATTTTTGGTGCATTGCTCGTGGGCAGCGTGATGTTTGTCGTCAATCTGCCGATTGCCAAAACCATGGTCGGCTTGGGCGACATGCTGAAACAGATGGAAGGGCAAAGCCAATATCTGCTCGCTGCTATATTGGGTGCGATGATTGCGTTTGATATGGGCGGGCCGGTGAACAAGGCGGCGTTCTTCTTCGGCGCGTCGATGATCGAGCAGGGGAACTTCCGCATCATGGGGGCTGTTGCGATTGCCATCTGCACGCCGCCGCTGGGCTTGGGCTTGGCTACGCTCCTGCGACGCAAACTTTGGAATGACGATCAGCGCAACGCCGGTAAGGCGGCGCTGGGTATGGGTATGATCGGGATCACCGAGGGCGCGATTCCGTTTGCCGCCGCCGATCCGATTCGCGTGTTGCCGTGCATCATGGCCGGTTCGATCACGGGTGCGGTCATCGGCATGGCGGCCCAAGTTGGCGATCATGCGCCACACGGTGGGCCGATCGTTTTGCCGGTCGTGGATAATCGCTGGTGGTATGTCTTTGCCATTGTGGTTGGAACATTGGTTACGGCTATTTCGATCAACGCATTAAAGGCCGTCGGCCAAAAAAAAGAGAACGAGGCGCAGCCCGCACCCGCTGCTTAGTGTGATGGCTGCGAAGTGCTTGCGAACACGTGGAGTGAACTGAAATGAAATTCGTTGCTGTGACCGGTTGTCCGACGGGTATCGCACATACCTACATGGCTGCCGAACAGTTGGAGAAGACGGCCCGAGAGTTGGGCCACGAGATTCAGGTCGAAACCCAAGGCGCGATGGGCATCGAAAACGAGTTGTCGGCCGCAGCAATTGCTGGTGCCGACGCCGTTATCCTCGCTGCGGATATCGCGATTGAAGGTGCCGACAGGTTTGACGGAAAAACGAAAATTGAAGTACCGGTGCAAACCGCGATCAAAGAAGCCGGAAGCATCTTTGCGCGAGCTGGGGCGGTGAAGTAGTCGCCGACCGTTGAGTTAATGAGATGGGAAACAAGCCCATGCGTTACCCTTCTTCGCACGACGGGGATTCGGCTGTTTTGTTTGGATCTTAAAACGTTCGACCCCTAGACGTTCGCTATCACCGATCGAAAAGGGACGAACCCCGAACTGTTGGGTTGCTCGGTTGGATTCCTTGGGTGGGGAGTCTGCATGTCGCTAGAGTATCAATTCTTTTGTCCGCTGAAGCACGGCGTGCACGCGCGCCCCGCAACAGAATTGTCGCGCCGTGCGAGTGCATTTCGGTCGGATGTGCGCATCGTGAACGGTCGCACAGGGCAATCGAGCAATGCCAAGAGCCTGCTTTCACTGGTGGGTGCCGATTTTCGACATGACGATCCTTGTGTCCTCGATATATCGGGCGACGATCAAGCCGATGCGCTACGCGAACTCCGCACATTTATCGAGCAGGAATTCGCCGGCCTCGATATCGCAGTCGAAGATGACGGAAGGAGAGTTGTCGATCATCGGTTGCCACCGTCATTGCGCATGTGCAATCCGACCTATCTGCGCGGTCGGCCGGTGGTTTCGGGAATCGTCGAAGGTGCGGTCGTTCATTTGGCCACGCAACGGGTTAACCCCGAATTGATCGAAGCATCTGCGACGCCCGTTGATGTTGAGATGGATCGGCTCGCGGGTGGTTTCACAGCGCTAGTGAGTGAATTGACAGCTCGAAAGGCACGCGCGTCTTCACTTGAAGCTGGTGCCATTCTTGATGCACACATTGCCATCGCCAACGATCCGGAGTTTCGCGACCAAATAGAATCGAGCGTGCGCGAAGGGCAATCCGTTGCGGTGGCCATTCAGTCAGCGAAGGCTTATTACGAAAGCTTGTTATCAAACGCCGGCAGCCGCTTGATTGAAGAGCGGCAACTCGATTTGCGTGATGTCTGCGATCAGTTGCTGCGCTCTGTTTATGGTAAGGCTGCCTTCGTGAGCCAGAATGGGCAACATCTGCCCGAGTCCGCCATTGCCATCGCCGAGGAACTAACCCCGCAACAGTTTCTGGAATTAGATAAGTCGCGCATTCGTGGCTTAATCGTCAACAAGATCGGTATGACGTCGCATACCGCCGTGTTGGCGCGGGCTGCCGGCGTACCAATGATTTGCGATTTGCAGAAGTCGTCTATCGTTTTAACCGACGGTCGATTCGCGGTACTCGATGGCGACCATGCCATACTGGTGGTCGATCCATCGGGATCGATTCAACGGTACTATCAGCGCGAGCAAACCAAACGCACGCGACTGCGCCAACAGCAACGCGCGCGGGCACAGTTACAAGCGGCAACGGCAGATGGCGAAACGGTCCGCGTGTTTGCCAATGCGATGTCGCCATTGGAAGTAAAGAAGGCGATCGACGCGGGGGCCGATGGCATCGGCCTGTATCGCACCGAGTGGATGTTCCTCGATCGCCCCGCGCCGCCGACGGAAGGCGAACAGTTCGAGACGCTGGCTGAAGCCGTCCGCGCCGCGCAGGGTAAGCCGGTCGTGATTCGCCTGCTCGATGTGGGTGGCGACAAGCCCGTGCCGTATCTCAATCTGCCTGTCGAAGAGAATCCATTCCTCGGCTATCGCGGTGCGCGGATATATCCGGAAATTGAGCGAGTGGTACGCGGCCAAGTTCGCGCGATCTTGCGGGCGTCGGCATTGGGCCGCGTGCGCATGTTGGTGCCGATGATTGCGACGGTTGCGGAAATGCAGTGGGTCCGGTCGTTGGTTGCCGACGTGATGGATGAGCTAAATCAGGAGGGTGTCGACTTCGATCGCGAGTTAGAAATCGGCGCGATGGTCGAAACGCCGGCGGCAGGGTTGGTGATCGCGCAACTCGCGCGGGTTGCCGATTTCTTTAGCATTGGCAGCAACGATTTGATTCAATATCTGCTGGCCGCCGATCGTGGCAACGAGCGGGTTCGCGGGTTGCAAACGCCATACCATCCGGCGGTCGTCGCATTCCTAAAAGCCATTGTCGATCAAGCTGTGAGAGCCCAACGCGACATCAGTATTTGCGGTGAGATCGCAGGTCAATCTGAGTATCTTCCATTGCTGCTCGGCATTGGCTTACGCAGTCTGAGTTCGGAACCGACGGCCGTGTCGGTCGTCAAGGCCCGCGTCGGTGATTATGACGCATCCGACTGCGAGACAATGGTGCAAACCGCAATGACGGCGGTTGATGCCGGTAGCGTTCGTACGCTGTGCGCAAAACTGCAAGTTAGGCCGAAGTCGCGACCGTTGATTGAGCCGAACGTCGTTTTGTTCGATTCAACTGCCGGCACGCGCGAAGAGGCGATTAAAGACCTTGTCGATAATTTGTTGATACAGGGGCGTATCCACGACCCGATCGATATTGAAGAGGCTGTTTGGACCAGAGAGAAGCAATCGTCCACGTCGGTTGGATACGGCATCGCGATTCCACATGGTCGATCGCGCCAGGTGCTGGCCAACACGATTTCATTTTTGCGATTGAAAGAGCCCATCAACTGGGATGACGGAGCCGAAGACGCGGTGCGGTTCGTGTTCTTGTTGACCATTCGCGATTCGGAGGCGGATCAGTCGCATATGACCATTTTGTCGCAGCTAGCGCGACGCATCATGCAAGATGAATTTCGCAAAGGCTTGGAATATTGCGAGACGCCGACGGCAGTCGTCGAACATATTCGCAACCATATCAACCTGAATGACGTTGAGACGACAGCGGGCGGCTAAGCGTTGCCGCTGGCGCGACGGCGCGACAGATCGCGATATTCGCTGGGCGTGGTCTTCGTAAATCGCTTAAAGACGCGGCAAAAGTACGCCAGATCGGCAAACCCGCATTGTTGGCCGACTTCGCCGATGGTGAGCCGATAGCGTCGTAACAGCAACTTGGCGCGATCGATGCGCACGGCCGTGAGGTAATCGCTAAAGCGCATGTGCCCTTCGGTTTTAAAAACGCGCGAAATGTGGTTGGGCGTAATGCGAAAGTGGGCGGCCACCGAGTCGCGCGTGACGTCGTGATGATAATTGTGTTGCAGGTACACGCATAAGTCGTGATAGAGCTGGCGCGAACGCCGCGTGCGCGGTGATTCGGTTTGATCCAATTCGCGCGCAATCGCACAGAGCAGGGCGTCGACCAGGTGTTGCAACGCAGGCGAGGCGGCGTCAGTGCGTGCCGTTTCGGCTATGGCTTCGAGCGTTCGATGTGCGGGGCCGCCAAAGCTGCGCGGCACGGCCAGCTTTTCGGCCGCGACGTGGCCGGGTTGGGCACGCGTCGTCGTGACGAGGCTCGCGCCGACATGCTCGTTACCGAACATGAGGTGAATGGCCTTCGTCGGTTTTTGCCATGTAGGTCGCGTCCAACAGTTGGGCGGCGAGTAAATCACTTGGCCGGGCTTCACGCGAATGGTGGTGTAAACGTCGCGCGCTTCCATCTCGACTTCGTATTGACCGGTAATCGGAACGACGAGAATGGGAAAGTGAACGACGAACGCCAACGGCGGCGGCTGCAGGTTGTCGCCGGCAATGAACACACTGTTCGTCGGCTTACGCTGCACGACGTCGGTGAGCAGGTTCGAGATTTGCTGCGTCGACATACTCATACGAATGCGTCAATAATCACCAATGATCGATCAAATTGCAATCGTGCAGATAAACGTCGGCATGACTGGAGCAACGGTTGACCCGATGCGATGGTCAATTCGTAACAACTGTCTGCCGCTTCACGACAGCATTTGCCACGGCCAGTAACATACGTCCACATGCAGCGCTTTTCACGAAACCCCATTCTGACACGCGTCGATATTCCCGATGTCGCGCCGCATGTCCGCGATGTCAGCAGCGTGTTTAACCCCGGTGCCATCCGTTGGCGTGGCATGGATTATCTGCTGCTACGCGTGCAAACGCGCGGCCGCAAGACGGTCTTGATGATTGCCGAATCCAACGATGGCGAACGCTTCACGGTGCGGCCACACGTCGTTGCAATCGACGGGCTTGAGTCCGTTCGCGAGACCATTTATCACATCTACGATCCCCGACTAACGGCAATTGGCGATCAGGTATTTGTTGTGTTTGCGGCGGATGTTGACGGTGCCTGCCGGTTGGGTATTGCCCGCACGCAAGATTTTGAGCGCTTCGAGTTGGTCTCATTCGACGAAGCAGGGGATACACGCAACGGCGTGCTGTTTCCCGAGAAAATCGACGGTCGCTATGCACGACTGGAACGACCCAATCGCGTGGCGTTGGATTCCGGCGTTACAACAGGCTCGGAAATTGTGCTGTCGATGTCCGACGACCTGATGGCATGGACGCCCGTTGCGCCGGTGTTGGCGGGGCGGTGGCATTATTGGGACGAACTGATCGGCTCAGGTCCGCCGCCGATCAAGACGCGCGCGGGCTGGCTGCACATCTATCACGGCGTGGCGACGCATCTGGTCGGGGCGAACATCTATCAGGCGGGGCAGTGTTGCTGGACCTTCACGACCCAACGAAGGTGGTCGCGCGCACGGAAAATAACATCCTCGAACCGCGCGAACTGTACGAGCATGTCGGGCAGGTGCCGAACGTGGTATTTCCAAGCGGCTTGATCGTCGATGCCTTTGACGACGAGGGCTTCGCCGCGCCTACGGCAACTGTACGGTTGTACTATGGCGCGGCCGATACCGTGGTCTGCTTGGCAACTACGACGGTGGAAGCCCTGATTCGAGCGTGTCTAGAAGATTGAGAGCGATATAGGCATGGAGATTTACGAGTTGATAGTCGAACGAGATTCATTCAAATGGCAGATTCGGCGGCGCGGCATAGTTCGCGCTGCGTCGGTTAGCCTGTTTGCCATAGTCGCATCGGTCTTACTCGCAGGTTGTGTCGGCGCGAATCCTGACATGTCGAACGCGATTCCAAGACGGTACGAGTGCCACAAAGCGACCGGCCCAATCGTGATCGATGGGAAATTAACGGAATCGCCATGGGAAACAGCAACGAAATCGACGGCGTTCGTAGATATCGAAGGTACGCACAAACCCGTACCCGCACACGATACCCATTTTAAGATGCTGTGGGATGACGATCATCTATATGTTGCCGCTATCCTCGACGATCCGCACGTTCACGCGAAACTCACACAGCGCGACGCCATCGTGTTCCACGACAACGACTTCGAAATCTTCATCGATCCCAACGGCGACGAGCGCGAGTATTACGAGCTCGAATTCAACGCTTTGAATACCGTCTTCGACTTGTTCCTGGTGCGTACCTATCGGCGTGGTGGGCCGGCACTACACGACTGGGACATGCGCGGACTCAAGTCGGCCGTGTTTGTCGACGGCTCGCTCAACGACGCGTCGGATACCGATAATGGGTGGTCGCTAGAAATTGCGATGCCCTGGCGTTCGCTCAAAGAAGCGGCGGGGCGTGCGGCACCGCCGCGCGATGGGCATGTCTGGCGCATGAACTTTTCCCGCGTTCAGTGGTACGACGACATCATCGATGGTCGCTACCGCCGTAAGCCCGACGCGCGCGAGCGGAATTGGGTCTGGTCGCCGCAGGGGGCGATCAACATGCATCAACCCGGCACGTGGGGCTACGTGACGTTTCGCGAATAATCGGGCCGCGCTGCGCGGTTGCGATCCAGCATCATGCAACTACTCGATTGGTCCATCGTCGCCGCCATGCTGGCCTTGTTAGCCGTCGGAGCGGCGTCGACGCGCCGTCACGCTCGCACCGTCGATGGTTTTTTGGCGGCGGAGCGCTGCGCGGGACGATATCTCATCGCCGTTTCGGACAACATCGCGCGGTTGGGCGTCGTTACGCTCGTATGGTACTTCGAGTTGCACTACGAGGTCGGCTTTACGGCGATTTGGTGGACGCTGCTCGAAGAGCCGGTGATGATCGTGATGGCGCTTAGCGGGTGGGTAATTTATCGCTTTCGGCAAACGCGTGCGCTAACGCTGGCCGAGTTTTTCGAACGTCGTTACAGCCGCCGCTTTCGCATCTTCACCGGCATCGTGGCGTTTATCGCGGGCGTGATTAACTTCGGAATTTTTCCGTCGGTCGGTGCCCGATTCTTTATTCAACTTTGGTCGTTACCGGCGCAGTTTGACTTGTTGGGCATCGCGTTTTCGACTTTTGAATCGTTAATGTCCGTATTGTTGATCGTGCCGTTAGCGCTTTTGCTCCTCGGCGGTCAGATCGCGGTGATCGTGACCGACTTTTTGCAAGGCGTGATCGCGAATATCGCCTTTGTGGCGATCAATCTCTTTTTATTGTTGAGTTTCTCGTGGGGGCAAATCGGCGACACGCTGATGGCCGCACCGGCGGGAAGCTCGATGGTCGATCCGTTCGACCTCGGCAAGCAATCCGATTTCAACATCTTTTATTACGTGATCACCGTCATCACGTTGTTTTATGCCGCGCGCGGTTGGCAGGGCACTCAGGGTTATAACTGTTCGGCCATCAATGCCCACGAAGCGAAGATGTCGTTCATCCTCGGTCAATGGCGTTTTCGCGTGCTGATGTTGATTACGATCGTATTGCCGATTTGCATGAAGACATTTCTGACGCATCCAGACTATGCGGAAGCAGCGATGGTAGCCAACGAACGTCTGGCGACGATTGATGGCGAGGCGCTGCAGAATCAGCTACGCGCCCCGATTGTGATGAATGCAGTCTTACCGGCGGGCTTGTTGGGTTTGGCTTCGGCTGCGATGTTGGGCGCGTTCATCAGCACGCACGATACCTATCTGCACTCGTGGGCGGCGATTTTGGTGCAGGATGTCGTTTTGCCGTTTCGGAAGCGGCGGCTGAGCGAACGCGGCCATCTTTTGTTGTTGCGCCTCGCCGTTTTTCTCATTGCGATATTCGTCTTTCTGTTCAGCTATTACTTTCAGCATGTGCAATACATTGCAATGTACTGTGCTTCGTCGGCGGCCATCTTCGTCGGCGGCGTCGGGGCGGCGATTATTGGTGGGCTCTATTGGAATCGCGGCACGACGGCAGCGGCGTGGGCGGCGATGATCACCGGCATGTTGGTGGCTGGCATCGGTACCGTTATCAATCAACTGTCCGAGCAATACGTCGTAGGCTTAAACGCATGGGAGCTCATGCTCGTATCGTGTAAGGCCGAGCCACCAGCGACACTTTCCGGCGTAACGTATGTGATACTTTCGGCGGGGCATGTTGCAGTGAAGGCGATTTTATATGTGCGAACGCAGCTTACCGGTCAGTTGATCAACTTCTGGGCGATTTGTTCGTCGAGCCTGATGTATATCGTCGTGTCGCTCTGTCAAGGCGGCGAGAAGTTCAATCTCGACAAGCTACTGCATCGCGGTGAGTACGCCATGGTAGGCGAGTCGTCGCTGTCGATTCGCGACGCACGCGGCGTTTGGGAAAAGCTCGGCTTCTCGCGCGAATTCACCGGCACGGATCGGCTCGTCACCCACATCACGCTCGGTTGGCCGCTCTTCTGGACCTTGGCTTTTATCGTGGTGACGGTCATCGCATTGACGTACGGCATCACTGCGGATGCGTGGCTTTCGTATTGGCATATTTGGATGTGGCTCATACTTAGCGTCGGCGCTGCGGTGACGATCTGGCTCACGATTGGCGGCTTTCGCGATCTGATTCGGATGTATCGGATGCTTCGCAGTCGTACGGAATCGGCGGACGATGAAATAACAGGGCAGAACCTGCGGTGAAGAAGTGGCTGGAGTCTACGGCTGGGTTTACTTTGAAAACGGCAAGACGCATCCAGGCGCCGTCTCCTTCGCAGAATTTAAAGTCAGTCCCGTAGGCATCACGATGATTCACCCCTACGGGCTTGCGGCACTTGATCAATGCCGCAACTCTTTCAGAGTTGAACGTGAAATTAGAACGGTTAACCCAGGGTAGCCGCTGCGCGTCAACCCTGGGCTAAGTGGTGTAACGCCTTTGGCGTAAGAAATCGAATACTCCCATTAGCGAGTGACTGTAGCCCAGCCTTATTAGCCGAGTTACCACAGCTTCTTCGTACACATTTGCGGCAAGCTTCTCGCCCACAGTCGTTATTTGCTTTAATGTGATGCTGAATCGGTTTTCTAATTTGCACGCCGCGTGACCGGCGTTTTGTGAGTGAACACATGGCTCAGTTTGATCTACCGCTTGCCGAACTACAGACCTACCGACCCGAGATCGAAGAACCGGCGGACTTCGATGTGTTTTGGCAACAAACGCTAACCGAGGCGGTCACGAACAGCGTCGACGCGACGTTTGAGCCGTACAAAGATATTCGCTTACCCGCGACGACGTGTATGACGTGTCATTCCGCGGCTTTGGCGGTCAAAAGGTGCGCGGTTGGTTGTTGGTTCCGACGACAGCGGAAGCGCCGGTTCCATGCGTTGTAAGTTACGTCGGCTACGGCGGCGGGCGCTCGCTGCCGATTGCGCATACGTGGGCGTCCGCCGCCGGCATGGCGCATTTTGTGATGGACTCGCGCGGTCAAGGTTCGCATTGGTCGCCCGGTGATACGCCCGATGATTTCCCGGCCGGTGGACCGCAGGCGGCTGGCTTCCTCACGCGCGGTATCGAGTCACCGCAGACGTACTACTACCGCCGCCTTATGACCGACGCGGTGCGTGCCATCGATGCCGCCACTGCCCATCCGGGCATCGATGCGTCGCGCCTCGCCGTCGCCGGTGGCAGTCAGGGTGGCACATTGGCCATGGCCGCGGCGGTGCTAACAAATAACAAGCTGGCCGCTGCCATTGTTGACGTTCCGTTTATGTGTCATCTGCAACGCGCCGTCACGATCACCGATCAACTGCCTTACGCGGAACTCGGGAAATACCTATCCTGTCACCGCAACAAGACAGCGCAGGCATTCAACACGCTCTCCTACTTCGATGGTTGCAATTTTGCCAAGCGCCTGACGGTCGATTGCTTTTTTTCGGTCGCACTAATGGATCAGATATGCCCGCCCAGCACCGTCTTTGCCGCGTACAATTGTATTGATACTGCGAAGAAGCAAATCGATGTATTTCCGTTCAACGGTCACGAAGGCGGCGACATATTTCAATTGACCCGCCGCGTGCAGCGTTTGCAGAGATGTTTGAGGATTGAAACATCGTAGTACGCAATCCGGATTAGATTCTCGGAGCACGCTCACATTCCCGTCCCACAAACGAGCCAACACTGGAAGCGAACCGTTCCACCGTGTTATAGTTTGCAATTTATCGAACATCACCGCAAAGTGGCTTTCTTATGAACCCTATCCGACTCGCATCATGCATTATCGTCTGTGCCTACGGATCATTTTTGACTGCTCTGGTTGTCGCCGATGGCCCGGCCGCAACCGAGAAGGCCACCAAGGCCGTTGCCGACGCGCTACAGTGGGTGCAACAACCCGTGTCACGGCGCGTGGTTGCGACCGCCGGCTCAACGATGAAGCTGGAGCACCTTACCTACGATCAGAAAAGGCCCATTCGGCTATGGCTGATCGAACTCGACGCATCCGCTCCCGGCGTGTCGTTCGTTGCGACGGAGCCCAACCCGCGCAAGGGTGAAGACGGTCGCCAATTTGAAACGCTGTGCGAAACGACTTTGGCGTTTGCGGAACGGACCGGCGCGCAGCTTGCGATCAATACGTCGGCCTTCGGCCCCGGTCGCGGTTCGCCGTTGCAACCGATGGATGTCGCCGGCTTCGCCGCATACGAGGGGAACGTCTATTCGAAGTCCGTGCGAGACTACGGCGCGATGTTCATTGATAAGGACGGTCGCATTCGCTTGAAGGCACCGCCCTTGGAAGGCGACGACGTATGGCACGCGATTCCGGGATTCCGAATGTTGCTCGACGACGGTAAGCCGGCCGTCAAAGACCATGTCTTTGCAACAGCTTTCGGCAATATCAATCCGCGTACGGCAGTCGGTGTCGATCGAACGGGACAAAAACTCTGGATCGTCATCGCGGATGGTCGCCAGCGCGAGCGAACGTTGGGAATGACGTTGCCCGAATTGGCGGCGGTGTTCCAGTGGGTCGGCGCGTGGGACGCACTCAATCTCGACGGAGGCGGGTCGTCGACCTTGGTAATGCAGGATGGGACGGGCAAGCATCGACTCGTAAACGAAGCGATAAACGGCGGGAAAGTCGGCGTGCTGCGTCAAGTCGCTCATAACTTGGGAATTAAAATCGCGAGTACGCCGATCGAGTGGAAGCGGGAAGCGCTCGGTGCCACACCCACGATACCAATGTTTAAGTTATCAACGGCCGCACAGCAATTGCGATTGCCGCACGATGTGAAAGTGGATGCGGATTTACAAGCGCTCGTCGAACGCATCGACGGCAAGATCGCGGAAGAATTGAGTATTCCCAAAGATCAACGCGCTTTCGGCGTCGTCGACCTGCGGACGGCGCGTATTGCCATGATCGACGGCGATTCGATGTTTTATGGTGCCAGCGTTCCGAAGATAGCCATCGTGCTGGAGTACCTGCGGCAGCATCCTGAGTTTGTAAAGTCGCCCGATCCGACGGTGATGCGTGAGTTACAACGCGTTATCAAGCGATCGGATAACGAGCTTGCCGCCAAGTACGGACGGTTGGCCGATATCGATCGGATTCAGCAGATGTTGCAGTCGAGTGAGTTTCTGCTTTACGACAACGCCCACGGCGGCGGGCTTTGGTGCGGTAAATATTACGGCTCGCCCGAACCGCGCACGGGCGATCCGCTTGAAGATCTATCGCACGCGGCCACGGTGCGTCAGTGCCTGCGTTATTATCTGATGATGGAGCAGGATCGACTGGTGAGTCCGGAGATTAGCGCGCGACTGCGCGAGATATTTGCCGCACCTTGGTTGGAGTTGCACGATGATAATTTCGCCGCAGGCCTAAAGGGGATGAACGCCACGCTAATTCGCAAGAACGGTTTATGGGAGGATTGGCATCTCGATACGGCGCGCGTGGCGTTGCCGGATGGCCCGGTTTTGCTGGCGGGCATCGCGCATCATCCGCAAGGACAGCAATACCTGAAACGCATGGCGCGCGACCTCATTATGGCATTAGATCAATCGGTTGCGCATGATATGGATCGACCTTGGCGCGGCTACCGGCACATAACACTCGAGTTGCAGGGTGCCGGCGATGACGACTGGTCGGCGATGGCAAATGGCACCCACCGTGACCGTCAACAAACGGAAGATGCCAAGTCGATCGCGCTCAACGACGACGGGCGGGCGACGATTGAGTTTGAACCACTTATCGCGCCGTTTAAATTCAACGAAGTTCTGGTCTCCTGGAACCTGAATCTACCCTCGAATGTTTCGTATGCCGTCGACGTTGCGGTCGGCACGCGCTTCGACGATAGCTGGTCGCCCTGGATGTTGATCGATCAGCTTGGCCCCAATCTAGTCGATGAAAAGCCGAACAAGCAGTTCGATGGTGGCAAGGTCGACGTCGACTACTTCGTTTCGGAGCAGCGCTTCGATCGCTTGCGCGTACGATTGCGTTTATTGGGACAAGTCAAGCAGTCGATTTCATATAAAATGGAACGGATGAATGTAACGCTCTCCGATACCACGCGTCGAGCCGATTCGTGGCAACCCGAGTTACCGTCGGTATCTGAACCATCGCGCGATGCTTACACGAGACGCTTACCCGTTCCGCATCGCAGCCAATACACGGGGCGCTCGGAATTGCGGGGCCGTATATGCAGCCCGACATCATTGAGCATGGTGCTGGCCTATCACGGCATCGATAAGCCGACGGCGACTGTCGTCGAGGCCTGTCTCGATCCGGTCCACGATATTTATGGCAACTGGCCGCGCAATATCGCCGCCGCCTTTCAACTGGGGGCACCGGGATACCTTACCCGCATCAATGATTGGGCTGTGGTGCAGCAGCATATCGCGGCGGGGCGACCGGTGATCGCATCGATTCGCTTTGACCGTCCCGAATTGATAAAGGCCGCACCGTATAAGATGACGAACGGCCATCTGATCGTGATCTGCGGTTTTGATGAAGACGGCAACGTGTTCGTCAATGATTCGGCCGTGGCGTCTGAGGAAGAAGGGCGACGAACATACGATCGCGCTCAACTCGAAGCCGCATGGTTCGGCGGTTCGGCCGGTGTGACGTATGTATTGGATTCGGGATCGTAGCCATTCGAGGAATTTGTGATCGTACTGTTTTAAACCGGTCACTCACGAGTATGTCATCCAAAATTGCGCTACGCATTTATGTTTACCAAGAGTTTACCTTCGGTTTGGCGAAGGCGCTTCCGCAGTAGATCGCCTTCGCTTAATAAGTCCATCTACAGAGTGGATTTTTGTGGCACCGCCGTCTCGGCGGTGAATACAGTCGAGACTCTTTGCCACAGCCAATGATTCTTCTTGCGTGTTAACTTGGGGATGGCTGTTGCCGGTTTCAACCCTTCCGCCATTTTGGGTAGTATTACGTTTGAACATTCAGGCTGACTGAGCGACTCGGTCATTCTCAACCGTGGTCGTCCTACGGGGGTACGCTGCATGGCATCCAGTTCGCACGATCAGATGGTGGATATCTTTCTGCAGGCCTGCGATTTGACCGACGATCGCCTCGATAGTTTTCTCGCCAGCGCCTGCGGGGAGAATCCGGATTTGCGCGCAGATGTCGAGCGACTCATCAAACACGACCGTACCCGGGTGGGCTTAGATGTGCCCGTCGTCAATATCGATGCCGACGCGACGCGGCATCCGCAGCGTATCGGTTCCTACGAAGTGCTCGAGATGCTCGGAGCAGGCGGCATGGGCGTGGTGTACAAAGCGCGGCAAGCCGAACCGCAGCGGATGGTAGCGCTAAAGGTTCTGCGGCCCGGTATGGCTTCGCGCGCACTCGTGAAGCGATTTCAACAAGAAGCGCAAGTGCTTGGCCAACTACGTGATCCCGGTATCGCGCAGATTTATGAAGCAGGCACCGCCGATGGCGGTCACGGACCACAGCCGTTTTTTGCGATGGAGTACGTCGATGGTTGCTCGCTAACCGAATATGTCCGGCGCGAGAAGTTGGGGCCGATCGCGCGGCTCAGTTTGTTGGCCACCGTTTGCGAGTCGGTGCATCACGCTCATCAGCGCGGCGTGATCCATCGCGACCTAAAGCCAGCGAATATTCTGGTGACGCCCGAGGGTAAGCCCAAGATTTTGGACTTTGGCGTCGCCCGCGCCACCGATAGCGACGTGCGCACGACGACGATGCAAACCGAAGCGGGTCAACTCATCGGAACGCTGCCGTATATGAGTCCGGAGCAAGTGACCGGCGATCCCGATGCGTTGGATGTCCGCAGTGATGTGTATGCCTTGGGTGTTGTCGCGTATGAGCTTTTGGCCGACCGCTTGCCCCACGATCTTGCCACCCGCAGCATTCCCGAAGCGGTGCGCGTGATTCAGGAAGAAGCGCCCGAACGCCTCAGTTCGTTCGAGCGCACCTATCGTGGCGATATCGAAACCATCGTCAGCAAAGCGTTGGAGAAAGACAAAGACCGGCGCTATCCGTCGGCGCAGGCGTTTGCCGATGATATTCGTCGCTATCTGAATTTCGAGCCCATCACCGCGCGACCGGCGACGACGATGTACCAACTCAAGAAATTCGCCAAGCGCAACAAAGCCATCGTTTGGTCCGCTGCAATCATCGCCGCCACGTTGGTGATCGCGACCGGCGTTAGCGTGGGGTACGCCGTCCAGGCCACGCGTGCCGAAGGGTGGCCAAGACCGAGCGCGATAACGCGCAAAAAGCGGCGCTCTTCGCCGAAGAAAAGCGAGAAGAGGCGGAAACAGCACGGGAAGCGGAGGCCCAGCAGCGCATCGAAGCGGAACGTAATGCGAAGGTTGCCAACGCCGTTAATGAGTTTTTAAACAAAGACCTACTGGAGGCCGTCGACCCGGAGAACACCGCCGATCGTGACATCACGGTGCGTGCAGTATTGGATGCGGCTTCGGAGCGAATCGACGAGCGCTTTAAGGACGAGCCGATTATTCAATTGGCGATTCACGATACTGTCGGCGGTACCTATCGAAAGCTCGGTATTCTGGACAAGGCCGAGCACCACCTAAAAGAAGCGCTGCGCTTATTGGAAGAACTGCACGGTCGCGAACATCAGGATACTGGTTTCGCGATCAACAACCTCGGCGTCCTTTACAACGATCAGCATCGCTACGAAGAAGCGTTGCCGCTGTTGCAGGAAGCACTTGAAATCAACATCGCTCATGGTGGCGAATTGGAACCACGCACGCCGCGGACGATGAATAACATCGCCACGGCCTTTGCGGGACTAGGTCGTTACGATGAAGCCCTGGAGATCAGCAAGCGCGGTTTAGAGCTTCGCCGCAAGATATACGGCAACAAGCATATCGAAACCACCCGCGCGATCGGCAGTTTGGCCCATGCATTGGGCATGCTGGGTAAACATGACGAGGCGTTACCGCTTTATCGTGAAGGGCTGGCACTCAATCGCGAACTCGTGGGCGAAGATCATCCCGATACCATCATCGACATGAGCAACTTTGGGTTGTTCCTTACCAACCTCGGTCGCTTCGATGAGGCGCGACCTTTATTCGAGGAAGCCGTTGAGCGCGGCACGCGCGTACTGGGTGAATCGCATCCCAGCGTGATCGCCTTCATCCACAATCTCGGCGGTAACTACTCCGACTTGGGCGATACGGAGAAGGCTGTCGAGATGTATCATCGTGCGTTGGATATCCTGATCGAAAAAGGCGATGGGGACGGTGCCAGCGCCGCCAGTATCATGAATAGTTTGGCGGCGGCCTATTCGGATTTGGGTAATCTGGATAGAGCGCTTCAGTACGCCCAGGAAGTGGTGCGCGTTCGAACCGAGCTGCGCGGCGAAGATCATCCGGACGTTATCGTCGCCCGTCATAATCTGGGCAATATGTATCGCAAAGCAGGGCGCTATGACGAGGCCGAGGCACTTTTAGGCGAAACGCGCGATGAATTCGCGCGTGTGTTTGATGACAAGCATATCCGTACGCTCTTGGCGGGCAGCAATCTGGGGGCGGTATTGATCGAGAAAGCTCAGTTCGAGCGTGCCGAGGAACTACTGAGCGATGTGGTATCGAAGGCCGAAGTCGCGCTGCCCAACCATTGGGTCACAGCTTTGTCGCGTGCCCGATTGGGTGCTGCCTTCTGCGGTCTTGAAGAGTTTAAGAAAGCTGAATCGCTATTATTGTTGAGTTATGAACAATTGGTCGAAATCCATTCGGCGTCTCATCGAAATCCGCAGCAGTGTGCCGATTATTTGGTTCGACTTTACCATGCATGGGAACGCCCGGCAGAAGCAAAAACTTGGCGCGAAAAGGGCACGCCAGAATTATAAACAAGGCCGCCGAGGCGACGTCTTGCGACGATGCCCCGGCGGGACCGCGTTTCCCCGATGAAGGGGCTTGGTTGCAGAGACTTTTCCAAATCGTTCTACATTACTCTGCAGTCTTCGATGATGGCCTTAATTCAGAATCGCATACCCGAGATATGAATCATCATCGGCTTCATACTTGAATCCGAGAAACGTACCGCTTTCGTCGCAGTGCACATCACCAACGGCGAGGTTGCTACTCGCATCACGCGGGTCCGGCACCGTTTGCCAATCACCGTTGCCCGTGCTGTATTGCAATGCATCGGAACTGCCGATGTTGTCCTGCCCACCGATGATCCAGACCGGGACGGTGCCGAGTACGCCGTGGGTCAGCGTTACGCCGCTGCCGCTGCGACCGCCGCCATCGATGGACGCGTTACTACCCAAATGCATGTCTCCGTTGAGTGCTCCCGTGATCGCGGCGCCGTTGGGCAAGTAGGCATAACGATCGCCGACCATCATCGGTCGATTGACGCCGTCTTCTGCCGGGTCGAGTGCGATCGGTGCTGCCGTCGGATCGAGCAGGTCGATGAGATACGGGAACTCGAAGCTGGCTTCGCGACCGATGAAGAGCATCATGCCATTGTCATAGGCAAAAGGCGTGTCCGAGGTGCGCGGTCCATTGACGCTGGTGACGTCGAATTCCATCGGGGCGGCGGTCGGATCGTCCAGATCGTACACCCAAAACTTGCCAGGGATCTGTCGGGCGGCGACGACCGTGCGCGTTTCGGCATCGATGTGAATCTGATCGGGTACCAACGTATGGTCGTTGTCTGGATTAACGCCGAAGCGCGTTACGGTTGGCGCGGTACCGCTCGTGTCGATCACGCGAATAAGTTCCTGCCCTTCGACAAAGGCGGTATTGTTAATCGTGGCGACGAGCGAGCCGTCAACATCCAGAAAGCCGGGGCCATAGTTACTTACGGGCACGGAAGAGAGCGTAACATCTTCGGCGGCGATGTTGTCAATGGTATCCGTCTGCGGGTCGTACACTGATACGGCATTGCTGCCTTCGGGCCCACCGACGAGGATGATCTTGCCACCCGCCACCAGGAAGCTGTTTGGATCGTAATCATCGGCGTTGGGAATACCGCGGCCGGTGAGATCGCCGGCAGAGGGCACGATGTAATTGACGTTACCGACCGAGCCGTCCGCGTTTGCCTCGGTGTAGACGATCAGATCGTCTCCCGACTCGATGCGGCCCATCACGTGAATATTGATATCGGTAAGTACCAAGCCGAAGGGGTCGTCGTCGTTCACGTCGACGTTGATTGTTGGGCCGTTTTGCATGTTGTCGCCGGGATTGTCGTCATTCATCATGTCATCGATAACGGGCGTCTGGCCGGTTTCGCAGTTCATCCCCGGCGCGGCGAGTACGGTGAGTAGCAGGGCAAGGGTGCAGGTGAAGAATTTGTTGGCTGGCATGGTTCGATCTCCTCTGATCAGAAAAACGCGGTGAACACGATGCAGGCAGCCCATGCCGCCCGCCGTCAAGAGGAGTCGCGGAAGCCTCGTTCAAATGGGGTAATGAGAATTTGAGAATTTTTCTGATCAGAGCCGCGCGAGCGTTCAACAGAGCTAGGCCCGTCAATATCAGAGCCGCGCCCGTCAGGAAGCGGTCACCGTCAGTATTGGAGGGATGCCCACCTCTGCGAGAAAAATCAGAAATAACCAAGCGTGAACTTATCTGACGCCAAGAATCTCAAGCCGTGCGGGTTCATTCGCCACGAATCTATTCCCCCAACCGACTCGCCAACCATGCCCGTGCAAAGCGCCAGTCGTTCTTCACGGTCTTTTCGGACACATTGAGCGCCGCCGCCACTTGTTCGACGGTCATGCCGGCGAAGAAGCGCATCTCGACCACGCGTGCTTGCCTCTCGTTCGATGCGTGCAGCTCTTGCAACAAGCGATCGAGTTCGGCCACATCCATATCGGTCTCAAAGGCGGCGTCGGCATCGGGATGCAGGGTGACTTTGGCGCCGCCGCCGCGCTTGGCGGCGCGATGGGCGCGGGCGTGATCGACGAGAATGCGTCGCATAATGGTGGCGGCCACGGCGAGGAAGTGCGCGCGCGATTGCCAGTTACCGCGCAGTTGATCGGACAGCTTCATGAACGCTTCGTTGGCCAAGGCGGTGGGCTGTAGCGTGTGGTTGGCGCGCTCGCGTTTCATCTGAGCCACGGCGATCTGACGCAATTCGTCATAAATCAGCGGCAGGGCGGCATCGAGATCGCTGAACGTTTCGCGGAGTTCGCCCGCCAAGGTTTGCTGCAGTTTTTTGATGGTGATGGGATCGTCCATGGAATCGGCTCCTGGGCGCATCGTATCGAAAGTCACGGGCAAGGTTCTAATCCGGCCAAGAAAAATCTCAAATTCCCGTTACCCCAAAATCTCCAATCTTCCGCGACTCCTTTTGAGGGCGGCGAAAGGGTTCGTCGGCCCCGATTTAAACCGCGTTTTTCCGCATTGAGGAGTCGAAAACGATGATGAACAAGCTCAAGAGCACCAGCGTGATGATGTTGACCCTGCTATGTCTGACGACCACCGTCGGCATGAATGGTGATTGCGAGGGTGGCGGCGATGTGATGATGCCGACCGGCGGCGGCAATGGAGGAAATAACGGTGGTGGAGGAACTGGAGGTGGTGGAGGCACCGATAGCATCAACCCGCTCGCCGGATTATCTGTGGTGCTGACCGGCCTGAATGCCGAGGGGGATATCCGCGTTGATGAAGATCTGATCGTGATCGGCACCGGCCAAAACAGCGGCATTGAGTATATCTTTCCCTCGGAAGGCAACACGCCGATGAATGTGACCAACTTCGGCACGCTGGAGACGACCGGTTTCAACGTGGCCAACGGTTGGATCGCGGCGCGCGCTTTTTCTGGTGACGTCACCTTTCACGACACGAGCGACGGCACCACGATCAATGTCGATGAAGCCGACCTCGCACTGCCGAGTGGCGCGGCGATCTCGACCGACTTCTGGGCCGACGGTAATTTCATGGTCGCGGTTGCCAACGTCAATCGCGTTGATGACGGGCATAAGATCAAGTTCATCGATTGCTCGGGTGCGACGCCGCAGATCGTGAGCTTTACGCAAGATATTCCCGATCAACAGGGCACCACCCAAGAAAAGGTGCTGCTCGACATCGACGCGGACCGTATGGAAGTCGTCGCGCTGCAACTCGATGTGTTCTATCGCTACGACATGACCGACCCGAATGCCGCGCCGGAGGTGTTCGACTTTTCCGCCGACGGCGGGGTAACCAACGCCACCGAATTTCACTACGACAATGGCAAGGTGATCTACCACGCAAGAGAGACGACCAACGACTTCCGCAGACTGACGTATATCGCCGATCTCGATGCGGGCACGACGACGATGTTGAGCGAGAACCCCTCCGGCATTTGGGATGTGCATCTCACCAATGGCGTCTTCGGTTACTTCGTCAACGAAACCGACGACGATGTGATCAGCAACAACATCAGCCGCAGCGTCTGGGGCACCGTCAACGGTTCGATCGTCTTTACGGATACCCACGAAACGGATGTGTTGATCTCAGAGGAACGCACCGACGGTCTGATCGGCTACGGTCAAACGCTAGCCGCCACGCCCGACGGCGAATATCGCTTCCTCGCGGGTGGTGGCAGTCAGGGTAATGCGAATTACCTGCAAGTAAGCCGCAACGGCAGCGCTTTTGTGGTTGTGCCGAGCTTGCCGGAATTCGCCAATATCGACCCCGACGGGCTGGAAGCGTCGGAAGTTGTCGCAAATAACAGCATCTGCGCATTCCGAACGCTGACGAACAATCAAGTGGCGTTTATCGTGCTGCCTTAGTTTTGTGAAGGGATGACATCAACGACGCACAACTTATTCTGAAATCATTCCCAAACCGCTCCGAGTGTTTCGGAGCGGTTTTTCTGTGAGTGATACGAAATCCCGCGCTGGGTGCATTAGATTGCGACGAGCACGATCCAATTTGCCGACTTGCTTGAGAGTGGATTTTAGCGTTCACCAAAAGTATGTAGATCAGTTTACCAGTCGCAATTCAAGGCAGCACCTAATCGTCAAAGATGAGAATGGTGTTCGAGAAGAAAACAGTATGCCTTTTTGCGAAGCGAAGATTGCAGGGCAGTTGGTTGCCGCTGCGAGCGATGAAACGACTCGGTGATTGCACATCTATTGAAACACGTTGCAATGCCGTTATTTTTTGGAGAAGTCAACTCGTGATTAGCCAATCGAACGCCAATGAAAAGCTTTTACTAAGTGCTTTGTGAGAATCGAGCTGGTTACGCGATCGCATCCACGAAGAATCGACCATTACGATGACGACAGCGTAGTGTTACATAACGATAAATTTTCTAGGTTTTTTCTTGACCGAGTATTGCTGGTCATGTAACTTTCCCATCAAAGGAGTTGGGTGGTGTGGGTCACGCGGTCGCGCGATCCACAATCCTTTTCTAGAAGCATTCTTCAAGACAATCTGGTTTCCGTAGGCGGTCGCTTTTTTTTTGACCGTTTCGGTACGTGTTTCATGCTGATTTCCGCGTCATTCCGCGTTTTTTAGCATGTATGCGCGGGCGTTGCGCCTGTTGTTCGCAGGCGTTGGGAGTGTGCCGTCATGATTCGCAAATCGTTTCGAGCTCTTTCGATCAACTCAATTGGCAAGATAGTCGTTATCGTCGTGTCCGTATCGATGGTCGCGACCGCCATGAATCCCGAATGGATGGCGGGCGGCGAGGCCGGTCAGTACCAAAACATCGACTCGGCCACGTTTAACGCTCAGGTCGACACGTTGGTTGACACACTGAATAGCGGGAAGTCCTCGCCGAAGCAGAAGCACAGCGCGCAATACGAGTTGGGCGAACTTTATTATTCGACCGGCGACCTCAATCAGGCATTGGCGTACTGGTCGGGTATGGCGACGACGTACGCCGAGCTATCGGCAACGCTCGATTCGGCCAGTGCGGAGTATCTGGTGGATGACGGCGCCTTCATGACGTTGGTGGTTCGGCGCGACTTGAATGAGACCCAGCAGGCCTACGACGGGATCGCCGGATTTCGGCAAGCGTTTCCAAATTCAAACCGCATTCCCGAGTCTTACTATTTCGAGGCTGGCTTGCTTGCGACGCTCGGTCAGCCGAACGATGCCATTACAGCGTATCAGTTTGTCGTTACGACATACCCGACAACCGAATTTGCCGGTCCATCTTTATTTGAAGTCGGCCAGTTACATCTCGCGGGCGATCAGCGCGAAGACGCGAAAACCGCATTTCGTTCGGTTATTCAGAATTATCCCAACTCAACTGTATTTCGGCCAGCCTTGGCGACGCTGAACAACGTTTTGACCATCGATGCGATCGGTGGTTGTTGCTCGGGTAATTGTTGTCACGGCGGCGGGGGCGGGGTTACGCCGGGCGTCGTCAACGAAGTGCTGGTTAATTTGAATTCGTTACTGGGTGGCGGCAGCGATCAGTATTTGCTCAATGGCGGCGTGGCGAGTGCGCGACTCATCGATTTTGCGGACTTCTGTCATCGTCCGATCGACCCGATTGGGATCGGAGACGTCGGTCTATACGGCGGTCTTGTTGAAGGCATGGCCAGCGCTGATCCCAACGCGCCGGAGACGACCGAAGTCCGATTCATTTACGGCAAGCACTTATTCGCGACCGACGAAGGCGCCGGTATTGCCGAGATCAGAAGTGCCATTGGCGTGGCAGTGGCAACCTCCGAAAGCGATCTGGAATTCGACGGGCGTCACCTGCTGATTCGCCTGCTTGCGTCCAGCGAAAACTTCCCATTGGCCGGCGACGAAATCGAAATTGCGCTGGCCTCGATTGCGGATCCCGCGAAAGAAAGTGAATTGCTTTTGGAAAAAGGCTTTCACCTTTGGCGTCTCGGCGATCAGGACGGTGCCATTGAGGTTTTTGATGCGGTCTCGACGAATTTAGCCTCCGGATTTGAGCGCCGCATTTCCGCGCTGAATTTCATCGCCGATCTATATGACGAGATGGGCGACCGTGATTTGGCAGACTCAACGCGCCAGAAAGCGAGTCAGATGTCCGCCCCGACATGGAACCATCTCGGAAACAACACCATCGTGCCTTAATTGGCAATCGATCGCATTTTCACAATTCATAAATAAGTGACTGCTACCGGAGCCTAGATCATGTTGCATCACCGGTTTTCATATTCCTCGGCATCGTTGTTGATGGTCGCGTTTGCACTAACCGCCTCAAGTCCGCAGCGGCTCGACGCGCAGTGCGGCAGTTGCAGTGCCGGTCCGGTGATTTCGATCTCACCATTCGAGTATGTCGGGGTGGTCGATGGAATGACCTGCCCGGGGACGACTGTCACGATCACAATTCGATCGGGCGATATCGATCGTTGCGGCAGCGGCTGCAGCGTAACGAACAAGCAGGATGATACGGACCTGGACATCACGATCATTAAGCCGTCGGGTACCGAGACAAACTATGTCGAAGATGACGATACCCCCGGCGAAGTGTGGGTGTCGCCCCCGATCCTTATCGATGAGGTCGGTACTTACACCATCATTGCGCGATCGGACGACGCTTGTACGTGGGCCAACGATCCACAAACGCAGCAGCGACAAGAAACGTTTGAGGCCGGTGGATGCTGCCAGGATTACGTGGGCTGTTGTTCGGTCGATCCGTGTTCGGGGCCGGATTGCAATGGCAACGGCATTACCGACACCTGTGAAGTCGAGTGCGATCCGGCGCTCGACTGTAATGAAAACGGCGTGCCGGATGACTGCGATATCGACATCACCGATCCGGATGGTAACGGCCTCGTCAGTCACGATTGCGATGACAATGGCCGACCGGATGAATGCGATCTCGCTGACGGAACGTTGAACGACTGCGACGGCGATGGCGTCGCCGACGAGTGCGGCGGAGGATGCCCGCCGGTGCATATCGTGTTCGTCATGGATACGTCGGGTTCGATGAATGGCGAAGGCTCGGTACTCTGCCTCACCATCGATCAGATTCTTCAGGATTTGCAGCAGGCCGACGGCATCAACGTCACGTACGAACTTTTGGGAATAACCGGTACGCGCTGGTGCTTAACCGATTCGGTGACCAACCTGCTAGGCTCTTCGGTACCCGGCAATCCGCCGCCGTGCTGCACGTTTGTCGATCAATACGAAGATTGGGGGCCCGCAACAGCCGTGGTCGCCGGCTTGTATCAATGGCCCGATGGCATCCGAATCATCATTCCGATCAGCGACGAAGGTCCCGAGAACGGAAACCCCTGTTGCTACGATTGCGATTACGACTTGGATACCTGCATAGAGCCGTACACATGGGACCGCGATTCGATTCTACACGCCATCGACGTCGCCTTGGATCACGATGTCGTCGTATCACCAATTACGGGAATTGCCGGTTGGGGTTGCAGCATCGATTGTGTGGAAGGCGAGGCGAATCTTCTTGCAACGGGTACCGGCGGTGTTTGGGTGCGCGCCGAAGATACCGCTACCGATCTGCCTGCAGCAATCATCAATATCATCCAAACCGCATGCAATGAGTTTGATGACTGTAATGAAAACGGCGAACCCGATGCCTGCGAGCCAGACTGTAATGGTAACGGAATCCCGGACGACTGCGATTTGGACGATCATCCGGAATGGGATGTGGACCCGCAAAACGGAATCATCGATGTTTGCGAAATTCCTCCGACTCCGACCCTAATCGTTTACGACGCGATCTTCGGCGATGAAATCGCACCGGATGGTGATGGTGTCTGGCGCGTTTCTGAATGCCGCGCATTGCGCATCGATGCGTCCGAGTCGACGGCTGCCATTCCGGGTGGTTTATCCTTCGCTTGGGATTTAGACGGTCAAAGCGATTTCGCGGCACCCGACGCACAAACGCCCTCCGTCTTGCATTCAAACGTGAGCGACGCACAGAATCCCGGCGTCTCGACGATTCAAGTGCGCTTAACCGACGCAGCCGGGTCGTATGAAGACGCGCAAGTCATCATCGAATTCGCCGATACCGAACCGGCCACGTCATTGGGTGCCCCCGACATCGCCGCACCGAGCGAACTAATTTGCCTCGACGGTGCCGCGTATGGTCCGTGCGATGAGATCGTCATTCTCGAGTGGGATTTCCATTTCGACGGTACGTTCGATGCCGAATTGCTGGGCACCATTCCCGACGATTTCTCACCGTGCATCAGCTACGACACGCCACAGGCATACACCGTCGCGATGCGTGTGGTCGACGCGGATGGTAGCGAGAAGATCGAGCAGGCCACCATCCTGATTCAAGGGGAGAACCCACCGTATTCTTCGTTTTCCAACAACATCGTGCTCGATGCGCGCTATCACGTGCACGAAGATCAGCCCGGCGTGGTGCGCCATCGCAGTGAGATTCGCGGCGTCAACATGGGCGAAGCGCCCGCCGATGGTCCGATCTATGCGACGTTCGAAAATCTAACGCCGACTGGTACGACCATCGTCAACGCCGTTCCTCCGGGCGGTGTGTTAGATGGGCTCGGCGTCCCATACATCGAAATCCTGCCGGACGGTCAAACGCTGGATCCATCGCAGGGAACCGACTGGTTGTGGGCCGAATGGGATATTCCTACCGGTGCGTCTGAGCCGTTCGGCTATCAAACGAGTGTATTCGTTTTGCAGCGGCCTCCGTATTTTGTAACGGAACCGCCCAACCTCGACGACCAAAATACCGATTTCGCAGTGGAAGGCGTGCTATACGAATACGACGCCGAAGCGGTCGACCCCGAAGGTTTGCCGGTTTACTACCAGCTCGATGTCGCACCCGCGGGCATGACGATCAATTCGACGACCGGTTTGATCCAATGGTTGCCGAGTCAGACTGCCGCCGCAGATGGACCGTATCCCGTTACGATTGTCGCGCTCGATAGTTACGCGGGTCTTCAAGATACGCAGTCGTACCTGATTGATGTGGAAGCGGTAAATGTGCCGCCGGTCATTACCTCCACGCCCGAAACCGTCGGTGTTGCCGGCCAGCGTTACGAATACGTAATCGAAGCGGAAGATGCTGACAACGACCCGTTGCCATTCGAAAACTATTCGCTGTTCCTCGCTCCGGCTGGGGTTGAATTAATCGACGCGGCTGATGGCCCGACGGTCGTATTCGATGATCCGGTCGCCAGCACCTACCCTATCAATATTCGTCTGACAGACGGGCAGGTGACGGTCAAGCAGGACTACCTCCTGCAAATCGTGTCCTGTCTGGTCGACGATCGCCCCGTCATTCTGCGCGACGCCGACTGCGTGGACCCCGGTATGCAAGATTGCGAAACCGGTATTGAAGGCCAGCCTTATCTCAAGCAGGTTCTGCTTTCGTATGAGCCGCCGGACGCCAATATCTCCTACTTCCTCGATGTCGCACCGAACGGCATGGATATTGACGAAGATACCGGTCTTATCGAGTGGTTGCCCGGCTTCAACGACAACGGTCAACGATTGGTACGCGTGCGCGCCGTCGCGGGCGGGCAATGCAAGGATACCTATGCGTTCTCGATTGATGTTGAAGATCGCAATGCGCCGCCGGTGATTAACACGCTCGATCTTGGTGGGGCGACTGAAGGCGTTCAGTTCATTCGCGTGATACAAGCCAGCGATCCCGATGAAGACTTCCCGCTGGAGTACGCACTGCTCGAAAAACCCGCGGGCATGCTCATCAATCCCGAGACGGGTCAGATTCTCTGGACGCCGACCCAAACCGCCGCGGCGGATTACCCGCTAGGCGCCATGGTGAAAGTCAAGGTCACCGATCCGAGCGGTGCGTTCGCAGAGATGGAGTATCTCGTTCCGATTACGGCAGTCAATGTGCCGCCTCAGTTCACATCGTTGCCGACGACCGTCATCACCGAAGGCGAGTTCTACGACTATCAGGTAACGGCCTACGATGCGGATAACCCGGGCGATCCGGACGGGACCGCGTTGACCTACAACCTCGAAATTAAGCCCGCCGGTATGGTGATCAACGATAGCAATAACGGGCTGATCGAATGGCAAACGCTACTCGGTTCTTACGAAAACAGTCCGTACTTCGTTCGCATCTCCGTAACCGACGACGTCAATACCGTATTGCAACAGTTCGAGATAAACGTCTATCAAATTCCGCCGATTCCGAACGACGGACCGGTCATTCATGCACCACCATATCCCGAGTCGTATGCGATCGTTGGCGATGCGCAATACACGTATCAGGTAGATGCCACCGATCAGGATGTCATCGATGGCGAAGATGATTTCATCGAATACCGTCTGGAGAATGCGCCGGCATCGATGTCGATTCAGGATTACAACGATCCCACCCCCGGTCTGATCACGATGGATCCGACCGTCGACGACCTGGGCCCAGGTGGCGAACCACGAATTTACGACAACGTTCGAATCGTGGTCGAAGATCAGCGTGGGGCATGGGCGAGCCTGACGTTCGGGCTTGCCATCTATCCGGAAGGCACCGGCAATCAACCGCCGCAGATCGTTTCCGACCCCGTGTTTGTGGCACAGGTCAACGAAGAATACGAATATATGGTCGAGGCGACCGACCCGGATGACGACGTTTTATACTTCGATTTGGCACCCGCGCCCGCAAATGGTCCTGATGGCGGCCCACTCGTTGCGCCGCCGGCGGGTATGGACATTAACCCGATTCCCGGTGAGCCAAAGAAAGCGTTGATCACCTGGACGCCGACAATTGATGACGTCGGCATGCGCTGGATCAAGGTTACCGTCCAAGACGATCCGGCTGGCGAACCGAGTTACCAACTTTACACGCTTACCGCATCAGTCGTTGGCAATAACACGCCGCCGCAGATCGTGTCGACGCCGGAATTGTCCGCCACGATCGACGTCGAGTACACATACGATGTTCAGATAAGCGACCCCGATCCCGCCGATTCGCACACCTTTGAATTGCTGCAAAAACCGGCCGGCGCCAGCATTGACGAAGACACGGGTCTTATCACGTGGACGCCGACGGCCGCACAACTCGGCGTGCGCTTCTTTGAAGTGCAGGTCACCGACTCGGGCGGCGCTTGGGCGCGACAAACGTGGGGCGTTGGCGTAAACCAACCCGGTGACCCGTGCCCGAACGTGCCGCCGGAAATTACCTCATTACCCGAGCAGCTTGTCCAGGCTGGTACTCAATGGTCGTACGATGTTGACTACACCGACGCCAACCTGGCCGACGGCCCACTCTGCGATGAAGTGCTGACGATGACGCTCGAACAGCGACCGGCCGGCATGATCATCGATCCCGCCGACGATACGAGAATCATCTGGGATACGACCGATCCCGCAGACATCGGTACCCATTTGGTCCGCGTCCGCGTGACCGATGCGCGCGGCGCATGGTATCAGCAAACGTTCGAGCTTTACGTCTCCAACGTGCTCGGCAATCACGGCCCGCAGATTACCAGTACGCCACCGGCTCAGGCTCAAGTTGGCGTCGAGTATCAATATGCCGTCACCGTGTTCGATGAAGATCAAGCGCCGCAAGACGCGCTGACGATTACGCTGCAGCAGAAACCGACCGGTGCGTCGCTCGTCCAAAGCGACAATAACAACGCGCTGATCACTTGGACGCCGCAACTCAACCAAGTCGGCCCCAACTCGTTCTCCGTGCGCGTTACCGACGAACACGGCGCGTGGCAACAACAGAACTTCACGCTCACCGTCTCACTCGATGGTCAAAACCTGCCGCCGCAAATCACGTCGGAACCGACATTCGTGGTCGCGCAGGGTGAGTTGTACACCTATCAAGTAGACGCAACCGATCCCGATCCGGGCGACGATCTGAATTATTCACTCGACATCAGCCCGACCGGGATGGAGATCAATCCAAATACGGGCTTGATTCAATGGCAGACGGCTGCGGATCAACCACTCGATTCTTATGAAGTTAAGGTGCGCGTCGAAGATCAGGCTGGCGCGTGGGCCACGCAATCGTACTTCGTGACCGTATCCATCGATGGCACCAATCGCGCTCCGCGGATCGTTACGGCGCCATCGCACTTGGTGGAACTCGGCGAGGTGTACACCTACGAAATGGAGGCGGTTGACGAGGACGAAGATCCGCTACTATGGAGCTTGCTCGAAGAGCCGCCGGTTGGGGTTGCAACACTGATTGACGGGCCAGACAGTACGACCAAAACGCTAGAGTGGGATACGGCGAGCTTGGTCGACACGGGTACATATTACTTCCGCGTCCGCGTGGAAGACGATCGTGGTGGCTGGTTCGAACAATACTTCAGCGTCACCGTTTGGCAGGGCGCGCCCAACAATCCGCCGACGATTATTTCCGAACCCCCGAGCAACGTGACGCAGAATTCGATATTCGAATACGTCGTCGAAGCGACGGATCCCGAAGACGATGATGTGATCTTCTCGCTGACCGACCAACCCATGGTCGGCGTGCCGGCCATCACCGACCTTCCCGGCGACGAAGAGCGCGCATCGATCACCTGGGATACCAACGGCGTTGATTTCGGCGATTATTCATTCACCGTTCGCGCCGATGATGGGGAAGGCGGCTGGGCCGAACAAACCTTTGTCGTGTCGGTCGGCCCGAATCTTCCACCGACGATTACGTCGGCACCACCCCTCATTGCGGTCGTACAGATTCCCTATACCTATCAAATCGAAGCCGTCGATCCGGACGATGCCGAATTGACATACGGCTTCCCCGCCGATTTCACGCCGCCGGGCGATATGGAGATCGCGGATCCGACGGTTGGTGAATTGACTTGGACGCCGACTACTGAAGGTGATTATGAACTTCGCGTGTTCGCCGAAGACGGTGTGAATCCGCCCGTCGAGCAGGCATTTGTCGTGCGCGTGTTCTCACAGGATGATGGTGACTTCGCGTCGCCAATTGTCTCCATAGCGCTCGATGTATTGAACTCGCCTAATGACGACAAGATCGATCTCGATCCGCCGGCTACCGACGACACCGTCAATATCACGATTACGGCGACGGACGACATCGGGATTACCAACGATCAGGTGACGTTGCGCATCGAAGGTCCGTTCGGCTACACGCCGCAGGAATGGACGCTCAATCTGGTCGACGACCAAGTAACACATCCCTTTACGCCGACTATCGTTGGTGGATATCGAATGGTGGCAACGGCGATTGATGGTGTCGATCAGGTAGGCATCGCCGAAGCGCAGATTACGGTGAACACGGATGCGACGACGGAAAGCACCGACCCGCAGGTCGCGATCACGTATCCGTCCAACGTCGCGGACGATCCGGAGATACCGCCAAGCACGCCGCAACTCGATGGCGTTGTTACGGTCAGGGGGTGGGCTTTTGACAACAACCTCGATCGATACGAACTCGCCTATCGCCCGATCGGTGACACCGGACCGTTTTACACATTCCACACCGGCTACCAGCGCGTCGGGCAGAGTGGTTTCGAGGCACCGTTAGGTGATCTCGACACGACGCAGATGGTGAACGGAACGTACGACCTCTTGCTAACGGCTTACGATGTTTCAGGCAATTCGGCCGTTGCGATTCAAACGTTCGCCGTTAAGGGCGGTGCCAAAGTCGGCAACTTCACCATGTCGTTTGAAGACATGAAAGTGCAGATGGGTGGTGTGCCGGTCTCCGTTGTGCGAACCTATGACAGCCGCATCAAGACCAAGGAAGATTTCGGCTTCGGCTGGGATCTGGAACTCACGCGCGTCGAATTGCAGGAATCCTTCCCGATCGAACAAGGCTGGGAAGTCTACACCGGCGGAATCGGCTTTACTTGTGCAGTGGCCGAAGCGCTGAGTCATACCATTTCTATTCGGTGGCCCGACGGACGGCTCGAAGTATTCGCAGCCCAACTCGATTACAACCCCAATCAATACAGCAGCGGTTGTCCGACGGTGCTTCTGAACTCGTATAACGCGATCGACTTTATTCGCGTATCGCCCGGTACGTCCGAGCTGCGGTTGAAGGGCAACGGACCGGAATGGGTCGTGAATTTCACCGACGGCGGTCGACTCACGACGGATTACGACCCGGTCTACGGCTCGCCACTATGGGTGAACACGGGTTATGTAGTAACGTCACTCGACGGCACCGAATACGAATTCGGCGCCCGTAATCCGAGTACCGGCGTCTCGAAGCTGACTCGTGTGACCAACCGTAACGGTCAGTCGATTCAGTTCACCGAGAACGGTATCTTCCCGGACAACGGTCCCGGCGTGCTGATTCAGCGCGACGGACAAGGGCGCATCGTCAAAATCATCGATCCCGAGCAAAACGACATCAACTATCAATACGATAGCGCCGGCGATCTCGTCGCCGTTACCGATCGCACCGATTTCACGACGAGTTTTGAATACAACGATAATCACGGCTTGTTGGAAATCATCGACCCGCGCGGCATTACCGTGGGACGCAATGTTTACGATGATAACGATCGGCTGATTACGGTGATCGACGCCGCCGGAGAAAAAACCGAATATTGTCGCCCGAGCCGGGCGAACCCTCCGGCGCAATGTGTCGCACCTGCGGATTTGGCGATTGCGGAAAACCCCAATCAATATGTGCTGCCCGATGTAGCTGGTGGTGCATGCGCCGACTACGAGGCCATAATCGACGCACTTGGTGATGGAACGCTTCATTGCTACAACGACGATGGTAACGTCACGTTTACCATCAAGTTACGACAAGAGTCCGGTTTGGGGTGGGTGATCTCTACGTTAGAATCCAATCAATATGACAGTGAAGGGCGAATTGAGTATCGGGTGGACGCGATCGGTCAAGTAACCTCGCGAGATTACCAAGGATCAACTTCGTTGATATTGAGTGAGACGATCACCTATCCGGGCGGCACGCCTCGGCAGACAGCCTACACGTACAATAGTTTTGGTCAGCAGAAAACCAGCGTTGATCCGCTCGGAAATCTTTCCGAATTATTCTACGACGCAAACGGACATCTGCTGCGTAGCGTTAGCCCCGAACCCGGTACAGAAACAGTCAATACATGGGAAGTTGGGCGACTGTCTTCGGTCACAGATCCCAATCAAAGAACAACTACGTTTAATTACGATGATTACGGTCGGCAATCGGCAGTTATCGATCACGATGGTAACACAACGACTCTCGCATACGATAACAACGGAAATCGTACCGCCGATTCTCGAACGCGAACGCTTCCCGACGGTCAGGTTGAGGTTATTACAACTGAAACGGAATACGATTTCTCGGGTCGAGTGTCGCGAACGACGAATGCTCTGGGATTCTCGACGTCCAGGAGTTACAACGAGATAGGAAAACTTGCGTCATCCACCGACCCACGAGGATTTACCGTGGAACACCAGTATGACGCCGCGGGAAACCTGAGCCGCTCTACCTATCCCGACGGTTCAACAGAGGAGTATTGGTATGACGAAGTTGGCCGACTGATTGAAACGAAAGACCGTGACGGTCGGTACGGCAAATTCGAGTTCGATCAATACGGAAATCAATTCCGTCAGTACACTCCGACGACGAATCCTGGCGATTGGTCGCAAGTCCCATTTGTGGAAATCGAGTACGACGCTGGCAGGCGAAAAATTCGTGAGTACAAAGCGAGAACATCGGGCGCGACGCCCGTCGTGACGACCGCGTATCAATTCGTCGGTGATCAACAGATCAGAACTTCGTACAACGATGGCGCCGCATTTGATACGATTACTTTGCTTAATGCGGCAGGTCAGCCCATAAGCGTGGAGAATGCGCGCAATCATGTCACAAATTACGGATACGACAAGAATGGCCGCGTGACGACGGTTACGTATCCGGGGACATCCCAATACGGTGTCACCAGCACGTCGGTAGGATACGACGATGCCGGGTACAAGATCGAAGAGATCGATCAGGATGAACGCTTCAAGAGTTTTGAGTATGACTATGCCGGTCGAATAACCAGTGTTTTCGATCATTTGTTGAGCGAGACGCGCTTCGTTTACGACGAAGTCGGGAACCTAATCGAGAAGGTGGACGCCGAGGGGCGATCCACGAAAATGGCGTACGATGCAATTGGGCAATTGGTATATCGGGAGTTACCGCTAGGCCAGTTTGAGACGTTTGCCTACGACGCCAACGGTAATCAGGTTCGGCACACGGATTTCAATGGCAAGACAACGCTTTTCGAGTATGACCATGACAATAGGCTAATACAGAAGGCGATGTCGGGCGGTGCACTGACAGGTGCAACCCTCGATCCTGCCGTCCCCTCGGGGGCTATAGGAGACGTCACTTGGTACCTCAACGATGACCAATCCGAACTGACGATTCACTGCACTCACCAGCTGCAGAACGCGACGGGTGCACGGATTCAATTCACAAACGCACATGACGGACCAACGGTTTTCGATTTGGGTTCGGGAACAAGTCCGATAGACGCTGCGCTAACATTGACAGGTTTGGATGCAATGAGCCTCGAAAATGGCGACTTGTATCTTGTAATACTTGTCGGTGACGATGCCCTGCCCACTATAGCAACGCAGCTTTCTGCCAATCCTCCGGTAACTAAGTATGAATACACCCCAGCCGGTCTTCAGACTAAGGCTGGAGGTGACACGTTCGCATATAACGAGCGCGGTTTACTTGAGTATGAATACAAGGCGAGCGGAGACGTGCTGCGGTACGGATATGACGCTAGCGGAAATCGAACGCTCGTTGAGTTAACCGAGTCCGGCCAAGCCGATCCGACCAGCGTCACGACCTATGCCTTTGACAATCTCGACCGCTTATGGAGAGTTTTCGACGAATCCTCCGGCGCTCAGTTGCTGGTTACCGAATATCTTTATGACGCGGTCGGAAATCGCGATCGGCTCATCAATCACCAGAATCAGACCGAGACCGACTACGAATACGACGAGTTGAATCGGTTGACTCGGATCACCAACAAGCGAGCCGACGGCACGATCCTTTCTGATTACGGCTATACGTTGTCGCCCGCTGGGCATCGTTTGCAAGTCGTTGAATATCACAATACTGCTGCCGGAGGGGCTCGTACCGTCGACTACCAATACGATGAATTGCATCGGATGACACAGGAAACGGTCACGAATGATCCTGATGGCAACAATTTCACAACTACATTCACGTACGACAAAGTCGGTAATCGAACGCGCAAAGTTACGGTATCTCAGACCGAAACGACGATTGTTGACTACGCTTACGACATCAACGATCGCCTGTTATCCGAATCTCAATCGGTACAACTCTGTGCGGCAGTGCCTATGCGCGGAGACGTGAAAGTTGCGCGGCAAAACCATGGCGGCAATATTTATTTATCGCTTGGCTTTGTCGCAACGATGACGTGTGCGATGGTCGCGCCGCTACTCATTGTACGCAGAAAACCGAGACGCCTGACAAGGCGGCGACGGTGGCGGGAAACGCAACGGGCTGTCATCTCCTGCGCGATCGTACCGCTTATGTTGGTGGGCGCGGATAAAGCCTACGCACAATTGCACGCGGCTATGCTTTCCCAACTGGCACCTACTGTTGCCATGGGGCCATGCGACCCCGTCGTTACTTCCTATTCGTACACCTACGACGACAACGGCAATCAGCTTTCGCGTCAAAGTGACACTGACGAAGACGTGTACACGTACGATGGCGACAATCGGTTGGTAAGTATCGATCGGTCGATTGATGCAACCATTACCGCTACGTTCACCTACGACGCGGATGGAATTCGAACGTCAAAGACCGTGGGGTCCGAGACGACCCACTACATTACGGACAAAAATCGCCCGCATGCGCAGGTATTACTCGAACGCGCGACGGGCGAATCCGTTGTATTCCTTTACGGCGACGATCTCATTCGAATGTCGCGCCCTGAGGGTGATCGGTATTATCATTACGATGGGCAGGCCTCCGTCAGACAGCTTACGGATTCTGGCGCATCGATTACGGATACTTATTCCTATTCCGCTTTCGGAAGCCGCTTGCCTTCGACGCCGCAGCCCACGGTTAACAATTACCTGTACACAGGCGAGCAGTTCGATTCTGCGATCGGAAGTTACTACCTGCGCGCCCGTTACTACAATCAGGAATTGGGCCGATTCATTACGAGAGATCCGTTCCAAGGATTTATAGAAGATCCGGTGTCATTGCATAAGTACCTGTATGCACATGCCAATCCGATTTCCAATATCGATCCGAGTGGTCTCTTTTCTTTCTCATTGGGCGGCCTGCAGATTTCGATCTCGATCCAAACGTATCTGGTGGCGACGGCCGTCTCTTATGTGATCGATAAAGTGATTACTGCGACGTTGCTACTCATCTTCCAAGGGAATTTGCGCAACTTCAGATTCTTCGAATGGTGGGATTTGCTGACGCTTATCCCTGGTGGATTCTTCGCCAAAATTTTCCGTCCCGCCAGTATGCTAACGAAGAAATTGCTTCCGGACGGCGGTTCGAAGATTGTTGGCAAACTGTTTGCTTCAGACAAACACAACGTTGCCAAAGAATTATTCAAGCAAACGTTCGGTGAGAGCTTCGAGCTCGCGACGAAGGCAGGACAGCGAATCGTCGTGAAAGCTGGAGGGCAAAAGCAAGGGTTTACGCACATTATTAGGCGGCATTTGATTCCATTCTGGGAAGGATCGAAAGTCGACGTAACGACATTCTTCCCGGCTGTTACCGAACCGGGAGACATGCTTCAGATGTTGACCGAGGCGATCGGTAAAGTCACGGGGAACATCGCGCCTAGAACTCCGTACCCGGTAAAATTGTCGAACGGATTAACTGTTGAGATTGTGACCAATCAGTTGGATGAGGTGATCACGTTCTACCCTACTGCCGGCCCCGGTATCATTAAGGCAACCGAATTGCTCGAGCAATTCAAAGGACTAGCAAATTGAGCGACAACAAAACTTCCGTAACCATTATTTGGGAGGTAAATGTGCGGGAATCGGTACCATCGGGAACGATCTACCTATTTAAGGGAAAACTGGATCCTGAGGGTGACGACGACGAGGTAGACTTCGAATTCGACTACTGGCTAGAGAACCCGATTTATCGAAAGATCCTCGGCCCCGCGCCGATTGCCGATTGCGAAACTTGCAAGAATAACCTAAAGGGTATTCTCGAAGAACTGGACGTAGAGGTTACCGAACTCACTACTGCCGATGACTGAGTAGGCGCTCTATTGCTTGGCGGGTGACGTGACGCAGGATACGTAGGGCCCGGAACATGGTCGCGATTGCCGAAGAATGGTCGTCGAAAAAGGTCTACTACCACGGTGGTGAAATCGAAGTCTTGCTGGGAGATGTCGTGCAAACTCGCGTGTTCTTTCGCAAGACAGAAGGCCGAATTGCCTACGTACCCGGTCAATCGCCGAAGCATCCTGAGATGGAAATCGAGGGGCTGACATTTGTTGGTATCCGAACCAAAGACCAAGGAATGATTGGGGTCACGGTTATTCCTGAGACGAACACGATTAAGAAAAAGATCAAATTCATCTCACGCGATCCGGATGGGAAGTTCGAAAAGGTAGGACGCGACGAGGCATTGTTCGAAGATGAGGACGGTATGCCCCTTTGACTTATTGCCTACCACTTATTGAGGCGATGTGGATTGCTGATCGCTCAGCTTACCGAATTGCGTGATTCGTGGGTGAGATTCCATTCGGCGTGCCCAAATGGTAGCCAAACGACGCTTGGATGAACAGTCGAGTGACGTCGAGCTTAATTCCAATTCAGCTACTTCAACGATGCGAATTGGCGTTTCGAAAGAAAGGCAATGATATGATGAAGAAGATTCATTACCGAATGATGGTTGGGATGTTGGTTCTCCCGATCTCGATTCCAGGCATTTCATTCGCCGATCCGCCCGTCAATCTCGACTTCGAGTCCGAACTGGTCGGCTGGTCGACCGAAGGTCTGGTTGAGATTCAGGAGGGTCTTGCGGGCAATCACGTCGCCGTTCTGCGCGAGACCAATGGCGGACTCAGCCGGGTTTGGCAAGAGTTCACGCTACCCGGCTCGATCGAATGGCTTTCCTTGCGATGCAGACTGTTTCACGAGACGCCGCCCTCCGGGCCGTGGCCGCCCGACAGTCTAACCATTTATTTGGTTGACGCGATAACCGGCGAGCGCTTGGTCGGCCAGGGCGTGGACCCCGGTTTCACCGAAGCGGTGATCTATCAGGATTCGCATTTTAAAAATCTGGCGGCGGAGCCCTTCGCATTTGTCGATTCCGCACCGCCCGGTGATTTGCAACTCATCCGCATTGATGTCGGAAGCATCGTCGTCGATCGTGACGTACGGCTGGAGTTCGCGTTCAACCACATAGAGAACGAGACGTCTAGTTTTGCAGTGGTCGATGGCGTCCAATTCGACTGTCCACCCGGTTATTGCTGTAGCCCCGATCTCAGCGTGATTAATCCCATCGATGACGGACTGGACTGTACGGATGATATTTGTGATCCGATGACCGGTATCGTGACGCATGACGACGACGAAAATTGCTGTCCGCAATGTCACGATTCATCTGCCAACGTCGTCATCATGATCGACGTTACCGGTAGTATTAACGATACGGAACTGGAGCAGGAGAAAACTGCCGCCAGGTCATTCCTGCAGGCGTTTGAGCAGGCGTCGCCGCGGCCCTATGTCACCATCGGGCGTTTTTCCACGAACGTGGCGGAGAACGCCGAGATTATGACGCCGTCCGACTGGACAACGGATTATGGATTCGACGGCATGGGGCAGGGTGGCAGCACGGGCTTGTATGAGGCAATCGATAACATTACCAATTCAGGGGGCTATACAAATATCGCCGCGCCGATTTTTGTCGCCCGGTCCAAGATTCAAACGGCACCCGAACCGGATTTGAGAAAGTACATTATTCTCATCTCAGACGGTCAACCCAATCGGCCAGAAGGTAATGACGGGGCACCAGAATGCGTGACCCATCCGACCATTAACTGTTTTTCCGGCTGCGGGAGCGGTACGCAAATCGAGAAAGCGGCATGGTGTCTTGCCGATGAGGAAGCAGAACTAGCGGAATCTGTTTACGATATTTCTTTAATTGCGGTCTTCTATGATGGCGGTTCGGGTTGTAAACATGCTTGCGGTGAGTTTTTCATGAAAAATGTGATCGCGACACTGCCGCCGGGTGTGGACCCGGATGACAATCCATTCTTCGTTGACGAGTCGGCCAGCCTGGTGTGTTCGTTCAACGGAATCGTGCAGACCATTTCTTGTGATGATGGTGATCCCTGCACCATCGATTCCTGTGAGAACGGTCAGTGCGTCTATACGCCGGTCGATAGCCCCGAGTGCGGCGGGTAGCACCGAACAGTGAATAGTGGGGTGCAGTTTTTTATCGATGTTGAGAAGCGTGATGACGACCGCATACGAATACGACGGCTCGTCATCACGCTTTCTCAACAAACACCCAATTCACAACTCTGGCCTACGTTTATCCCTTTTGTGGCAAGCGAGTGTCGTCAAAGGCGCGCGAACCTATTGAACGCGAATGTTGCAATCGTTGACCAACTGGCTAGACCCGTTCATGTGGGAAACTGATGGCCGCGCTGTGGTACCGGCTAATAGTCGGTGGATGCAGACGAATCATCCGTGGGCGTAATAATTGGTGAAGCGGTTTAAACTCGAATCGCAAGTTTTTTGGAGGCGATTCTGAAGAAACTCGTTCGGTTATCAATCGCCCGGCCCACTGGGGGTGGCGGGACTCGAACCCGCACGTCCTCTCGGACAAAGGATTTTAAATCCTCAGCGTCTGCCATTCCGCCACACCCCCGCAGCGGGGCAGTGCTCCGCCGCAAGTGAATCCACGAATATAGCCGCCGTTGTTGAACTTGAAAACATCCATCAGCGGCGGCTGCGCTGCTTATACCGACACACCCAGCGACATACATCCGAATGTATCCAAGCGGATTACGTGAGATTTCGACAACGAGGACCATCGGGTTCCGGTGATGCGTTAGCAGTCGTCCAGCCGGCGAGACACCGTGCTCCCAAAAAACGACTCCACTGCCAGATTCTGAATTGCGTATTCCTGGACCACTTCACGAATGACTGTGCCCCCGGGTGATTTGTCGGCATCCACAGGCTGTTGGCCGGTGCCTCAGTACAGCCGTCGCTCTCAAACGTGCACCGGTCTAATGATTTGCACGGGATTCGCCATGAATAGATACCGCATTCGCCGATATGACATAGTGGCGATAGCGCTCAAACATGACACGGACGTGGTCCATCATTGACGAACGGCATTGGAGAGCAGGCACCATCATGATCATCGTAAACACCGAAACGATTCCGGGGTTTCCCATCCGTGAAGTCTGCGGCCTGGTGCAGGGCAATACGATTCGTGCCAAGCACTTCGGGCGCGATTTTATGGCGGGGCTCAAAAATCTCGTCGGCGGAGAACTAAAGGGCTACACCGAATTGATGACCGAGGCGCGGCGCGAGGCGATGGAGCGCATGATTCGCCAGGCCGAGCAACTCGGCGCCAACGCGATCGTTAACGCGCGCTTCACCACCAGCGCAGTGGCACAGGGGGCGGCCGAGCTATACGCCTACGGCACCGCGGTCGTCGTCGATGTTCCTCAATCGCGTTCGGAACCCACCCATCCGGCGGAAGCGCCGCTGCGCAACATGGACAAGGAGGGCTTCTAATGATCGACTTGCTGATCGGCTTAGGGGCCACCGTTTTTTTTGTTGGCTTGGGCTTCGGCATCGGCGGCTTCCGGGAGCGCGCCCATTTCAAGTCGCTCGATCAGCGCGAAGCCGCCAATTCCGATGTGACCGTGAACAACCTAAAGACGATTCCCAGCGGCGAAAGCGTTCGTTACGCTCAGATGGTCTCCGGTAACACGGTCGTCGCGACGGATTACTTCAAAACCTTCGCCATGGGCTTGCGCTCATTGGTCGGTGGCGAAATGCGTTCGGCCCAAACCCTGATGATTCGCGCGCGACGAGAAGCGTTGTTGAGAATGATCGACGAAGCGCGGGCCATGGGTGCGACCGAGGTGTACAACGTGCGCTTCGCCTTTTGCAACATCGGACAGATGTCCGGCAATCGCAACCAGAACTTTGCCATCTCCGTCGAGATGTACGCCTACGGCACCGCTGTCATTCGAAAGTAATCGCGCAATCGCGATTGAATCATTCGAGGCCTGATGCATTGCCTTTCCGCAGACCTGAGCAAAGGTGCTCTCGACAACCGCGACTTCCCGCGGCTGGCTTGCCGTTTCGCGCCCGGCGCTACCTCACCTTTTATGCGTACCCTGACAAATTTCAGCCTTCCAGCGGCATCAACTCCATCCCAGCAGCTTCCTTTGATACAATAAACCCCAAGATGTTCCGCCGCCGCAAACCCGATCCGCCGGATCATTACTTCGATCCAAAGCCCGCGCGCCCGCGGCAGGGCAATACCGCCAACGCCGAGCCGCAACCGCAGCGACCGCCCACCGACGAAGAGATCGCGCGCCACTCGGTGTACAACGAACTCGATATCTTCCCACGGCGCGAATCCGTGCCGATCGACCGCGACTGGACGTGCAATCAATGCGGCTACAACCTGCGCGGCCTTATGACGGGCGCGAAATGTCCCGAGTGCGGCGAGGTCAGCCTATACGCGCCGCCGCCACCGGGAAAAATCAGTTACGCCCAATGGTTTCAAAAGAAAAAGGAACAAACCAGCCCTACGCGCCGTCGTTTCGCATTGTTAGCCGTCATTCTGATGGCCGGCCCATTTGCTGTCATCGGCACCTTCGTCACCGGCTTCGGTCGCTACGTCGGTCCGATCGTGATTGGGCCGGTCGTCGAAGAGATCATGAAGATCGCGATGCTATTGTTGATCGTGGAGCGCCGTCCGTGGTTGATTGGCGCGGCGCGCGACATTCGTATCGCCGCCATCTGCGGCGCGCTGGGCTTCGCCATCATCGAGAACATCCTCTACCTATCGGTGTACATAACGAATCCCAGCTTTGAATTAACGCTTTGGCGGTGGATCGTCTGCACCGCGCTGCATGTCAGTTGCACGGCTGTCGCTGCTGGTGGCGTGATTCGCATTTGGCAGCGAATAAACGAAGAAGGCCGCGAGCCGGACGCGCGAGCGATGTATCAACCATTAGTGACGGCGATTGTGCTACACGGCAGCTACAACGCGTTGGTCACGTTCGCTCAATATGCGGAATTTGGCTTTTGAAGGAAAAAAGAAAAGAAGGAGCGGCGAAAACATCGGCCTGATCAAAGTGTGTTCGGGCCGGAGAGAGGAAGAGGAGGACCAGACCTTAGCGATGCCTCCGCCGCTCGCTTATCGATCAAGGTCGGTCTCGCTCTGGGCGAGTCGCCTTGGGTTTACTGGTAGTGAATGCCTCGCATCCAAGGGATTATTGCGACGATCCGTCAAAAAAACCCGAAAAACGGAAAAATTCTACCGGAACCTCGTTTTGAGTCAGAAAAAACGTTTCGGCGTCAAGAATATTCTTCATCAGACCCCTCGGGTCGGTAACAGCCGCCGCCGAAACAGCACTGCTTGACCCCCGCCCATCGGTCTCTATGCTGGGGACATGCATAAGTCCATCAGTACCGATATCGATCCGGTTGAAACGAGAGAATGGTCCGAATCGCTCGACGCCGTCGTGCATCATTCCGGACCGCAACGGGCCCATTACCTGCTCGAGCAGTTGCGACGCCACGCACACGAGTACGGCATCCCGTTTCCGATCAACGCCAATACGCCCTACATCAATACGATTTCGCGCGAGCGGCAGCACCCATATCCCGGTGACCGCCAAATAGAGCGCCGCATCAAGAGCATCATCCGCTGGAATGCGATGTGCTTGGTGGTGCGCGCCAACCGTCGCTCTGCGGGTATCGGCGGCCACATCTCTACGTTTGCCAGTTCGGCAACGTTGTTTCAGGTGGGGCTGAATCACTTTTTCCGCGCTAATACCAAAGAGCGCAGCGGCGACCAAATCTATTTTCAAGGGCACGCCTCACCGGGCATCTACTCGCGCGCCTTTATGGAAGGCCGCATCTCGATGGAGCAGATGTACAACTTCCGTCGCGAATTGGCTGAGGGCGGCGGTTTGTCCAGCTACCCGCATCCGTGGTTGATGCCCAACTTCTGGGAATTCCCGACGGTATCCATGGGGCTTGGCCCGCTCTCGGCGATCTATCAGGCGCGCTTCAACCGCTATCTTTTGAACCGCGGATTGGCGGACACCGATCACTGTCGCGTATGGGCATTCCTGGGCGACGGTGAGATGGACGAGCCCGAAAGCCTCGGTGCCATCACGCTTGCCTCGCGCGAAAGGCTCGACAACCTGACGTTTATCGTGAACTGCAACCTGCAACGTCTCGACGGCCCCGTGCGCGGTAACGGCAACATCATTCAGGAGTTGGAAGCTGCCTTCACCGGTGCCGGTTGGAACGTGATTAAGGTGATCTGGGGCGATGATTGGGATCCGATTTTCGCCGCCGATCACGAGAATCTCTTGCCGGGTCGCATGGCCAATATCGTCGATGGACAATGGCAGCGCTATAGCACTGGGACAGGTGAGTATATTCGCGATCACTTCTTCGGCACCGATCCGCGCTTGCTGAAGCTGGTCGAGAACCACACCGACGATCAACTCGAACACTTGCGCTTGGGTGGGCACGATCCGGAGAAGGTCTACTCGGCTTACAAGACAGCCGTCGAACTACAAAACGAAAAGCCCACCGTCATTCTCGCCCGCACCATCAAGGGCTACGGTCTAGGTGAAGCCGGTGAAGGTAAGAATATCACCCACCAGCAGAAGAAGCTCAACGAAGAAGAAGTGCGCGAATTCCGCGACCGCTTCGATATCCCCATTACGGATAAGGAACTGCGCGACGCGCCGTTCTATCGCCCCGACGAAAACAGCGACGAGTATCAATACCTGATGGATTGTCAGTCGCGTTTGGGCGGTCCGGTACCGGCGCGCTACGTGCATTCCAGCCCGATCGAAAAACCGTCGCCGAAACTGTTTGAGGAATTCAACAAGGGCTCGAACGGTCGCGAAGTCTCGACCACGATGGCATACGTTCGTCTGCTGTCGCGCTTGATGGGCGATAACCAAATCGGCTCGAACATCGTACCGATCATTCCCGACGAAGCGCGCACCTTCGGAATGGAGTCGCTCTTCCAAAAGCACGGGATATACGCCCACGGCGGCCAGAAGTACGACCCGGTCGATTCACACACGCTGCTTTACTATCGCGAAGAGAAGAACGGCCAAATCCTCGAAGAGGGCATCACCGAAGCGGGTTCGATGGCGTCCTTCACGGCGGCGGGCACCGCTTACGCCACGCACGGCGTCAACATGATTCCGTTCTACACGTATTACTCGATGTTCGGATTCCAACGCGTGGGCGATAGCATTTGGGCCGCCGCCGACCAACGAACCAAGGGCTTTTTAATGGGGGCCACGGCCGGGCGCACGACGCTGGCGGGTGAGGGCCTCCAACACCAGGATGGCAACAGCCAGTTGATGGCAACACTGGTGCCGAACATCTATGCCTACGACCCGGCGTATGCCTACGAACTCGCCACGCTGATCGAAGACGGCATCGAACGCATGTACGTAAATTACGAAGATGTGTTCTATTACATCACGATCGGCAACGAGCCGTACGTGATGCCGCCGATGCCCGATCACCTGCCCGAAGCCGAACTCCGCAACGGCATCGTGCGTGGCATGTATCTGTACAAGGCCGGCCCGCGCAAGAAGAATCAGCCGCGCGTACACCTGTTCGGTAGCGGGGCAATTCTCAACGAGGCCATTCGCGCTTCCGAAGCGCTGGAAGCCAGTTACAACGTCTCCGCCGATGTGTGGAGCGTGACGAGCTACCAACAGCTTTATCGCGACGCCAAGTCCTGCGAACGCTGGAACCGACTGCACCCCGACCAGAAACCGCGCGTGTCCCACTTCCGCAAGGCCCTCGGCAACGACGACTATCCGATCATCTCCGCCAGCGATTATGTCCGCGGCTTGGCCGAGCCGCTATCGCGCTTCGCCCCGGGGCCATTCGTGGCGCTCGGCACTGACGGGTTCGGTCGCAGCGAAGCGCGCGAAGATCTGCGCCGCTTCTTCGAAGTCGATGCCGAATCGATCATCGTCGCAGCGCTGTACAGCCTACTCGAACGCGGTGAGGCAGACGCCGCCTTGGTGCAGGACGCGATCAACTCCTTCGGAATCCAAACGGAAACGGCCGATCCGTGGCTACGGTAAGCGCGCGGTTCGATCAAACCGCGCGGTTCGACAAAGCGTTGAAAAGCAATATAGCGTTAGATCGTATCGTGCGGAAGGACATCGCGTAAGCACGGCTATGCCGTCCGCTGGGTTGTTATGCCCTGCGCTCGGTTGTGTTGAATTAGCATTGCGCCAGCAATGTCAGAGCCGCGGCCTGTGGCCGCATGTTCACGCTATCGACGCACCAACTCCAACACAAAATCCTGAGCCAATAAGCGCGGGCGCGTGCCCGCCATCGGCCACCCCGTGCCCCGGCGCAGCGCCCGATTGAACCGTCGCATCCATTCGTTCGGAACGATCCAACGATCGCACACGCGAAACACGATCGGCGCGACGAGGTTACACGAATACACGGTGCGCACGTCAAATCCCGCCGTCCTAGCCAGCGCTATCCACGCGCCCGGTCCCAGTCGATTATTGAATCCCCAATCCCGATTGCGACTGAGCCGAATCGCTGCCGCTTGAGCCAACGCATACGGGCTGCGCGTGCGCGACGTGCTCAACAGCACGCGCCCGCCGGAACGCAAAACGCGCCGAAACTCCACTAAGGCCGTAGCCGGTTGCGCGAAGAGATACGCCGTCTTATGACAAAAAATCGTATCGAAGGAGTCATCCGCAACCGGCAGTTGCTCACCGCTGGCTTGCAGTAGGGGTAACCCCGTCGCAGCGGCGCGTGCCAATAACTCCGCCGACAAATCCAGCCCGGTGACGTTGAGCTGCTTTTCAACCAGCTTCCGCGAATACACACCCGTGCCGCAGCCGACATCGAGCACACGTTCGCAAGGCGTCCACGCGACGGCATCCAGTATCGCATGGTCGAGTTCTTCCTGTAGGAATGAGGCCCGCGACGGCGTACGCCACTCGCGATACTCCCATTGCAACCGGCTCGCGACGCGTGCCGGCAGGGCGGTGAGTTTGGAGATGGAGGCCGATGCCATAAAAGAGATATCGGCAATTCGTGCTGGCCCGTAAAACGCGACCGACTTAGCCGAATTTGTTCCAGGTCTCGGTGGCTTCCAGATAGGCTAGATCCCAAAGGCGTATTCGTTGCCAAATATATTCGACCGCTGGCGGTAAGACGTCGCCGAGGGCGCAGAAGGGTACATCGTCAAACAATTGAAACACTTTTGATATTCGTTTGCCCCTCCGATCAAGCCCAGCTCCGCCGCCCATTGAATATAGATGCATTGGATCAAATGCGAATGGTTTATCCATCTTGATTGGCATCATCCCGAGATCGATAAAGACATCGATTTGATTGTGTTGTCTTGTGAGATAACGCCTTGGCCAGCGACCTAGGCTGGTAACGCCGTTCTCAAACGCGGCCCTGACGTCGAATTCGTGTTTACGGGCGAATGCATCGATGATCGGATCATACTTCTTGAAGGCTTTGCGAAATATCTCAAAGTCTTCCGGTTGAATCATTCCGCAAACAGCGCCTCAACAAATAAATGCGGATCGAACGGCTCGATATCGTCGATCTGTTCGCCGAGCCCGACGAACTTCACCGGCACGTTGAGTTGATCTCGAATGCCGACGACGATGCCGCCCTTGGCCGAGCCATCCAATTTGGCGAGGATGATGCCCGACACCTTCACGTGTTCGCTAAAGTGCCGCGCCTGGTGCACCGCGTTTTGCCCGATCGTCGCATCGAGCACCAACAGCACTTCGTGCGGTGCGCCGGGAATCTTCTTTTCGATCACCCGTTGAATCTTGCCCAACTCGCGCATCAGGTGGTCTTGCGTATGCAAGCGACCGGCCGTGTCAATCAGCAAAATATCGGCATTGCGCGCGATGGCCGCTTCCGTCGCGTCGTAAGCCACGGCACCGGGATCCGCGCCTTGGTCGTGTTTGACGATATCGACACCGCAGCGATTGGCCCATTCGGTAAGCTGCGCGACGGCGGCAGCGCGATACGTATCGCACGCGCCCAATACGATCTTATGACCTTGCTGCTTTAAATGATTCGCCAGCTTCGCCACGCTCGTCGTTTTGCCCGAGCCGTTGATGCCTGCTACCAGAATCACCGTCGGCCCCGATTCGGCCTTGGCCAACGCGCGCACATCGTCGGGCCAGCGGTTGACGATGTTCGTTTTCAAAAACTCGATGATATGTTGCGACTCGCTGATTTCCTTTTTCTTCCAGGCCTCGCGTACCGCCGCGATCAGATTGTCGGCAGTCTTCGGCCCGAAGTCGTCGGTAATCATCGTGTCGTAAACATCGTCGAGCAACGCGTCGTCGATGGCGCGCCCGACGGGCAGCACCGAACGCAAGCCGCTGACGACTTTCTCGCGCGTCTTCGTGAGCGCCTTCTTAAACTTATCGAATAAACCCATCTTTTTCGATCTCAGGGCGTTGCCGGCGGGGCGGCATCGGCCACTGCCTTTAGGTTGTTTTGTTTGATGACCGCATCGAGCACGCCGTTGACAAACGCGGCCGACTCGCGCGTGCCGAATTCCTTGGCGATTTCGACGGCCTCATCGACGGCGACCTTCGCGGGAATCTCCGGCCGATGCAACAACTCGCACGTCGCCACCCGCAGGATGTTGCGATCGACGGTCGCCATGCGTTTGACTTTCCAATTGTCCGACGCGCGATCGATACACGCGTCCAGCGCGTCGCGCCCGTCGACGATGTCGTTAAACAGCTCGCGCGCATACTGTTGCACCTTGGCGGGGGCATCTTCTTCCGCAAGGAACTCATCCAGTTGAACGGTAAAATCGCCCGCCAGCGCCTCGTGTTGACTGAGGCATTGCATGGCCATAATTCGTGCGCGTCGTCGATCGTGCATAGGCGTGCTGTTTTAGTCGATTGATGGAAGGGTGACAATTCCGGATGTGTTGGCAAAACATTTTTCCGCGTTTGCCGCGCGACGCCAAATCCCCTTCAAAGCCGCGTGCTCTGCGCGCATCAAAAGGGGCCGCTTACCCAGCCTTCAACGCGTTTATGAGATTGACCGTCTCCAATGCACCCAACGCGGCCTCGGCACCCTTGTTCCCGGCCTTGGTGCCGGCGCGTTCGATGGCCTGCTCCAGCGTGTCCACAGTCAAAACGCCGAAGCCGATGGGGACATTGCTGTCGAGCGCTACTTGTGCCAAACCTTTCGCCGCTTCGCCGCCAACGTGGATATGGTGGGTCGTCTGCCCCCGAATCACGCAGCCGAGCGCCACGATGGCATCAAACCGGCCTGACGTCGCAGCCGTCTTGGCCACCAGCGGCAGTTCCCATGCGCCGGGCACGTGGATGATCGTAAGCTGATCGCGGGCCGCGCCGTGACGCAGCAGCGTGTCCTGCGCTCCGGCCAGTAGGCGGCTGGTGATGAAGTCGTTGAAGCGGCTCACGAGCAGCGCAAAGCGCAACCCCGCAGCGTTTAAATTGGCATCAATTTCGTTGACGTGCGTGTCCATATCGCCGGATTTTAGCGAGAAATCTAAAATTGACCCAGCAGGGGAAACGCGAGCTTACCGCTAGGCCCGGCGCGATTACATAATCGGACGTATCTGGCAAAGCTGGGATGGCAAGGGAGCCGCCCTTGTTGCGACATACCTCGCCACGTATGCGCAATTTTCGATTCACTGGGATTCAGTCAAATCGGCTAGTTTGGTATCGCGTTGCTCCACGGGTTTCATAAAGACCAATCGTCATCACGTTAGTAAGGCGGCCGGTACTGATAACTACGCCGAAGGCGTTACATCCATTGGCTCAGGGTTGATGCGTAGCGGCTACCCTGGGTTACGTGATTGGTTTCGCTATTCAGCTCTGAAAGAGTTGCGACATGGCTCGGACGAAGAACCCCACAACCCCGTTGGGGTTCAAAACTGCAATGGATACATTTACCCCGGGTAGCCGCTGTAGCGGCAACCCGGGGCTGGTTGGAGTAACGCCTTCGGCGTAAAGGTTCGACTTGATGCGTTAGCCAGTAACAGTGGCTTAGCCAAATTGCCCGAGCGACAACCGGCTCATCGCAGAGCATCGTTTCATGAACAAGCCCGCGATTACCTTATAAAAAAGTGGATGATTCAACCTGAGCTAGGCAGCACATGTTCCCTCTACCCCAATGGGAGAGGGCCGTGGTGAGGCTTCCAACTGCGGGGCTGGCGCGAACCACACGTAGAAAGGCGTCCGCCCAGCTCAATCAATCGTCTTCGTCTTCCGACATCTCGGCCGGTCGATCGACGTGCTCGCCGACTTCCGCAACCTTGCGATACCCAAGATACTTGATGACTTCCAAGACCTCGGTCCAACTTGGAAAGGGACGCTTGTTGGCGCGCTTGTATTCGTCGATCGCCATCACGAATTCAAACTGCTCGGCGTCGAGTTCGCCTTCTTCGGCGGTGCGCCGCGATTCGCTGCGCCGACGACCCGGGCCGCGCCGCCGTTCGAGGCCGCTACGACGATCCGTGATCATGTTGCGCCGCTCTTCGCCTTCGTAATCGGCATCGGATTGCTGACGCCGGTCGGCGCTCGATCGTTGCCGACGATCGGTATCAGAACGCTGCCGTTCATCTGTGCCGGCGGCATCGTCGATCGTGTCGACGTTCTCCTGATCTGCGTTGTGCGTGAGTTGGTCAGCCATGGCCGATAAATCCTCCAGCAATCGGTGGGGCGACACCGACGGAGGTCTCATCGGTCAAAAATCGTCCTCTTCTTCGTAATCTTCGTCGTCGTAATCGTCTTCGTCGTCGTAGTCGTCGAAATCGTCGTCATTATCGAAATCATCTTCCTCTTCTTCGAAATCTTCGTCGTCTTCAAATGGCGCATCGTCATCCTGATGGGCATGCATAAAATCGACCATACTTTCGGACGCGCTGATAAAATCGGCCTCTGCGACCAGTATGGCGCTACCGTCAACAAGCCGAGCTTTCGATGCGACTTCGATGCGTGCGTCGATGTGCGCCGCTTCGAGATGGCCGACCATCTGCGCCGCTTCGCTCCGATTGCGGCTATAGGCAACGGCGACGCCGCTCGGGTTGGATTGCTGCTCGTCCTCTTCGATGGTCATTGGATTGAGAATAACCATGCCCGCGCCTCACTCCGAACACAAAATAGATAACGCTGATAGCAACACCCACTGTACGGCAACGTGACCGAATGATCCCGGCTGAAAGCCTGCTTACGAATAAGCCGCATTTTGCAAAACCCGAAAGATGGCTGTCAAGCGTCCGGATTGGTACCCGCCTACAAAAAAGGCCCGACCGTTGCCGGCCGGGCCTGTGTCTGAATCGCAGGTAGCGTCTGACGGTGCGTTTTGGAAGCGTCAGACGCCGTATCGGCGGGTTCTGCCTACCGCTGCGGGAGGACCGTTAGCGTCTCGTCCTCGTCGGCCTCCGTGGGGCGGAAGAAGAAGAACATGCCGCTGCCGCCGCCACCGTCGATGGTGACTTCGGCCTTAAGCGCCTTGTCGATTCGTGTTTTCACATCGACGAGGTGCGCCTTGGAATTCAAATCCAGCGTGGCGTCATCCAACACCTTGCCGAGCTTGTTCGACAGTTCATTCATCGCCAGGCGCGCGACGGCGTTGGCATCGGCGGGCATGGTCGTGCCCGGCTCCGATAGCACAAGATTGGTCAGCTCATCGACATGGCTGCGTTGCAGGTTGCGACGGTAGCTGTTGATGAACGGCTTGGTCTTCGTGCCTTTGCGACCGTCCTCGTCGAGTTCCGACCAGATCGCGTCGGTCAGGCTCATGATATGCTCGCCAAGCGTGTACACATCGTCGTCGGTGAATTTCACCTGATTGTCGTGAATGCGACCGATGGTGAACGGATCCATCATCTGCATCAGACAGCGATTCTGCGACGCCGCGACAAAATCGTGAATGTTGAATTCGACGTAGAAGTCAAACTCGTCAGAGTTCCAATGCCAGTAGCGACCGGCGGCGAGATGGTTGAGCAACTTCGGATCGATTTCGTAGGCATCTTCGGCAAAGACGTTCTTGCAAACGAACTCGAGTGCGGCGCGCTGCTTGTCGGCAGGCACCGGTACCATCGGGCTCTTGGCGTCCTTGTCGCCTTTATGACTGCGCGATACGTCAATACCACCGGGCATGCGCGCGACGTAGCTCGTCGCCGCCGCCCGCTGACCCATCACGCGCTGAAAGACCTTGCGCAGCTTGTTGTAAGACTCGCCGTCTTGCACGGCCCAATCGGCCATATCGCTAATCAGGCTTTCAGCCAACTTAATCTGCGATTCGGCAAACACCATGATGTCTTTGCCCATATCGAATCGGTTGGCGTACGGGTCCGGCGAAATCGAGCCGAACACATCCTCGTCGGTGGCGTATTGCAAGCCCGGTTCACCGCTGCGTCCGGCGATCTTGCCGAGCATCTCGTCTTCATTTTTGTAAGGCTCTTCAACGGGGCGATAGCCATATTCGATCGCCCAGTAATCGTACGGTCCGATAGTGCGCGGCGCGAACGAACCCTGATCTTTGCCACGCGGGGCGATCAGCGGGGGGTTGTAGTCCATCACCGAACCGCAGGTGGCTTCGTTCTCGTTGGTGGACGCAAGGATTTCTTCCATCGGTAGCCAGGTGCTGGCCTTAAAGTTGTGGCGCAGGCCGAGGCAGTGGCCGACTTCGTGCATGACGACTTCTTTAACCAACTGACCGATGAACTCGTCCATGTTGCGACCGACGCCCTTGGCTTCCAATGCGGCGGCGGCGAATTGCAACTGGCTGGCCATGCCCGAGGCGCATTCGCACATGGGCTTGCCTTGCTGATACATGCGCTTCATCAGGTTGTTGTAGAAGGTTTCTTCCGGCGACTCTTTGAGCTTCACGTTCGGAAGCAGCAGTTGTCGCGGCGATGTATGGCGATAGCGCGGGAACGCCTTATGAAACGCCTGCGTAAACGGGTCGTATGGCTGCCAGACCTTCTCATCGCCCGTCAGCATGTCGTATCGATCGAGATACACGCGCACCATCGCGTCGTCCATCACGATATCCGCATCGAAGATCTGGCCGGTCAGCGGATGTGCGCGCGACGGGCCCATAGCAAAGCCGCGGCCCGTGACGATCCAACGGAAGAAGTTATATCGCACGTCTTCCGGATCGAGATCCTTGGTGCGCGGGTCGTAGTCTTCCTGTTGCACAACTTCGATGGCGTCGAGGTAGCCGCATTTCTCGAAGGCCTTGTTCCATTCGAGAATCCCTTCCTTCACCCAACGGCGATACTGCACCGGCACCGTCTTTTCGATATACCAAACGATGGGATTCTTGGGGGCGCTGAGCTTGAGCGACGGATCACGCTTCTCGAGATGCCAGCGATTGATGTAACGATCGAAGAGCGTGTCTTCCTTGTAATCTTTCTGCCAATCGAGACGCGTCGTGAGGAAGTAACCGATGCGGTCGTCGGCCTTGCGCGGCTTGTAGTTCTTCGACGAATCCGGAATCGTTGAGAGGCTGTACGACATCAGCATGCGCTTGCCGGAACCGCGACCCATGAATGCCTGATCGACGGTGAACTCGGCATTTTCTTTGAAGACTTTGTACTTGGCCCACTTGCTCAGGTCGGCATTCACGCCGCCCATGCCAAGGCCCGACAAGCCCGAGAAGTCGCTCTTCAACAAGCCGTCGAGGCTGATGACGGGGTCACCGCCATCCATCGTGATGATGCCGATCTTGCCGAGAATGTCGTCGCTGCCGTAGCTGCGTTTGACGACATCGGCGATCGGCTTGGAACCACCGTTCACGTAACGCGGGTCGACGCGCATCAGCACGAGGTTCTTATCCATCTTTTCGAAGTACGCCAGGAAGTGATCGAGTTGGAATCCCGTGGCGGCCGGGCCACCGGACATACTGGCGGCCACGATAAACTTGTTGCCGATCATCGAACCGGGAATCGCGGCGCGCAGCGAATCGGTCTTTTTGTTGTACCACAGCTTGAGCAGCGGGCTTTCTTGGCCCGCGTAATGGGGCACCGGCTCGTAGTCTTCCATCGCCTTTTTGAACGGCGGATAGTCCGGCTTTTTCTCCGGCTTCTTTTCTTCTTTTTTGTCGCCGGCAAACGCGGGGGCCGCCAGTGCGAGGACCAGCAGCGGCGTAACTGCCAGCGACCATAAACGCGAGAATCTCATCCCAATCACTCCTTGAAAAGAAAAATCGTTATCAACGGCGATCGCGGGTCGTACCTCGATCCCGCGGGAGGGCGTGCTGCCGCATTATCGTTATCGCCGTTCATGAGCCTAGAGGTTGGCTTAACCCTGTATACCGTTACGGACGCACGCGGTTTTCGCGGACGCGGCTGGGTTTCAAGGTTTTTCGTGGCGATCGCGTGCCGAGCGCGTTTCGAGTGGCAAGCAGGGCCGAAACCTTCAAATGCCGACGAACCAGCCGTCGCGACCTTGACGGTCAGGATTTCCCGCGAGCGACGGCGCCAGCGGAAAATATTTTTCGCCTATTTTCTGCGATTCTACCCTTCGGCTGTAAGTGGCTGATATATATCGGTTTATGTAACTCAATTGTGCGGGACTTTTCACAGGCTTGCCGCAGACGATCCGCCTCAGCCTGTTTGACACCCATTTTGCAGGCGGCTAACGTTCCCCGCGCTTCGAGGTCGCCGTCCGCGACTTGGAGTGCGGCCGGGCAGCGACCGATATATTGCCCGAACCCGGTCCCGAAACCGATGTCCGAGGGCAGCAATGCCTAAGGCTCTATTTGACAAGTGGTTGTGAACGTATGGCAAAGAAAAAGAAGAAAAAGACGTCGTCCAACGGCAAGTCGAGCATCAGCGCCAAAGGCAAGCTGCTGGTCATCGTCGAGTCGCCGGCCAAGGCCAAGACCATCAATAAGTATCTTGGTAAGGACTATGTCGTTCGCGCCAGTAAGGGCCATATCCGCGACCTGCCGCCGCACGCCTACGGCATCGACCCCGCCCGCAATTTTGAGCCGACCTACGAAATCATGTCGGACTCGATCAAGACCATCAAAGAACTGAAAAAACTCGCCGACGACGCCGAAGCCGTCTACCTCGCGACGGACCTTGACCGTGAAGGGGAGGCCATCGCCTGGCACCTTAAGCACGCCCTCGAACTGCCGGACGAAAAATCGCAACGTGTCGTGTTCAACGAAATCACCAAGACGGCCATCGCGGAAGCATTCAATAAACCGCACCAGATCAATCAATCCAAGGTAGACGCTCAGCAAGCACGCCGCATTCTCGACCGAATCGTGGGGTATGAGCTTTCGCCGCTCTTGTGGAAGAAGATTTCCAAGGGCCTCAGTGCCGGTCGCGTGCAATCTGTGGCCGTGCGGCTGATTGTGATCCGCGAAAACGAAATCCGCGTGTTTGAGCCGCAGGAATATTGGGTGGTTGACGGCGCGTTTTCGGTTGATCAGGGTAAGGCCAAGAGTAACGTCGACGCCTGGGCCGAGTTTCGCGTGAGCGGCGGCAAAGAGGGCGGCGCGCCGACGCAAAAAGAACGCTACGCGTGGTTGTCTGACCGCGACAGCTTTGAAGCGAACCTCAGTGAGTTTAAAGGCGGCAGCTTTAAGCCCGAAGGCAAGCTCGATACGAGCAAAGCCAAAGGCAAGATGTTCACCAGCGCCGTCAAAGATGTGCAGCCGATCGCGCAAGCGTTGGGATTGAATGTCGAAGACGTGACCGAAGCCGACTGGGACGATTACGACAGGTTCGGCCTCAAGAAAATTGAGATCGTCGGAAAGACCGACCCCGACGCCGCCCCCGAATATCGCGTGAAATCCATCGAGACCAAGCGCACCAAGAGCAAGCCGCACGCGCCGTTTACCACGGCTACGCTGCAGCAATCGGCCGCCAACGTGTTGCGGTTTCAAACCTCGCGCACCATGCGGGTGGCGCAACAGCTTTACGAAGGTATCGATCTCAAGACCGGCGAAGGCAACGTCGGTTTGATTACGTACATGCGAACCGACTCGCGGCATTTGTCGAAGGATTCGGTCGCGTCGGCCCGCGCTTGGGTCGGTGAAACGCTTGGCGAAAAATATCTGCCCGCCAAGCCCAATGTATTTGGCAGCAGCAAATCGGCGCAAGAAGCTCACGAAGCCATTCGTCCGACCAACGTGCATCGCACGCCCGACGAACTCAAGGGCCATCTCACTGCCGAGCAGCACAAGCTGTATACATTGATATGGGAACGCTTTGTTTCCTGTCAGATGCCGCCGGCCGAGTGGGATTCGACGACCGTCAGCATCGCCGCCCAAAGCGATGCGGGCGAAGCGGTTTTCAAACTCTCGGGTCGCGTACTCGTCTTCGACGGTTTCTATCGCATTGCCGGTGTGCCCAAGGCCAGCGACGATCAAACGCTGCCGGAACTGAAGGAAGGCCAACTGGTCTATCCGCTCGGCATCGTGCCGGCGCAGAAATACACCTCACCCCCGGCGCGCTATACCGAAGCCGCGCTGGTGAAGACGCTGGAGGCCGAAGGCATCGGTCGGCCGAGTACTTACGCCGCGATTATTCAAACCATTCAGGATCGCGGTTACGTCGAACAGGAAGATCGCAAGTTCCGCCCGACGGCGCGCGGCGAAGTGGTCACCGAAAAGCTGGTCGAGCACTTCCCCAAGATCATGGATATCAACTTCACCAGCCACGTCGAAGAAGAACTCGACAAGGTGGAGGACAACCACGTCGACTGGCACGACGTTCTGCACGAGTTTTACGACCCGTTCAAGGAAAGCCTGGCCAAAGCCAACGACGAAATGGAAAAGGTCAAGGCCGAAGCCAGCCCCTACACGTGCGAAGAATGCGGCGAGCCGATGGTCTATCGCCTCGGGAAGAACGGTCGCTTTTTATCCTGCTCTGCCTATCCGAAATGCAAGAACGCCAAAAACGTCGACAACGACGGCGTACCGATCGAACCGACCACGGGCAGCGAACCCTGCGAAGTCTGCGGCAAAGATATGGTGGTGCGAAAAAGTCGGATGGGCCACTTCCTCGGATGTTCGGGCTATCCCGATTGCACCAACACGCTGCCCTGCATGGAAGACGGCACGCCGCTGCGCAAGGTCGAGGCTGCATCGCTCAAGAAGAGTTGCGCCGAGTGCAATAGCGAGATGGAAGTGAAATGGTCGCGCGGCAAGGCGTTTCTCGGTTGCACCAACTACCCCAAGTGCAAAGCGACCGAGCAGTTGCCGCCCGATGTGTACGTCGAAAAACCCAAACCGGAAGCGGCAGGCGCGCGCTGCGATAAGTGCGGGCGCGACATGGTCATTCGCAAAGCGCGACGCGGACCGTTCCTGAGTTGCTCGGGCTTCCCGAAGTGCCGCAACGCGATGCCGACCGACAAGCTGGAAGAACTCAAGCAGATGGAGGCCGACGGCAAGATTCCCGATCCGCCGCCCGAACCCAAGCCGGGCGAAAAGAAACCCGCCGCCGGACGTCGCAAGAACCTCACCAAAGAAGAGATCGCCGCGCTGGGCCCGCCGCCCAAGGGCTTTGCCTGGACGCGCACCGGTCGACCGACTGTCGAAGTGATGCCCAAAGACGGCGTGCTCACCTGCTTCGAGTGCGGTAACGAAATGCGCATGCGCACCGGCCGCTTCGGCCCGTTCTTTGCCTGCACCGATCGCAAGTGCAAAGCCGCCGCCAACCTGCGCGGTGAAGCCAAGAAGCAAGCCGAAGCCGAAAGCCCGGAGAACAGCGCCGAACCGATCAAGACGGACGAAACCTGCCCCGAATGCGGCAAGCCGATGATGCTACGCATGGGCCAGCGCGGCCGCTTCCTAGCGTGCTCGGGCTACCCGGAATGCAAGACAACAAAAGAACCGCCGCCGGGGATGTTGAAGGAATTGGCGGGGGCAGGGGCGTAGGGTTTGCGCCGTCGAGTTCGCGCTGTCGAAATTGGTAGGTCGGGTCATCGACCCGACGCAACGGCGCGCAGCTCGCGTCGATGCATCTAGTTGATAATTCGAATTTTACGTGGGATCTGCATTGCGGATCATTTTTTTACGAAGTTTGGGGTTTGCTTGCCAGTGCGATCACAAACTAACTGCTAAAGGAATTTAACCATCATCGATAAGCACATGACGGACTATCTGACGGTTAAATCAAGATCAAGATTCAGGCTCATTGTTGCCGTCCTAGTCTTAACTGGTTTTGCTGCGACTGTCGCTTACCTCACAATTCAAAGCACGAAGGACAAGGCGTTAATCAAAAAAATTATCTTTGCGTATATGGACTATCAATACGGTGGTTCCAACATCGTACTTCCGGACGGCACTCCTGCGGATCAGCAAGTTTGGCTAAAAATTACAACCCTGCTTACGATTTTTGAAGGTGAGGTCGAAAGAAGCGTGACTGAACATCCTGACGCTTCGGCTTCAATCAAGGCGAGAGTCTTGGCGATTGAAGACGCAGCCAAGCATAATAGGTTATTGATCGATGATGTAATCGGGCAGTCGTCAAAAAATATGCCTATCGAGAAGAAAAGGGAACTTTCACAGGCGAATCTCGACCTTGAACAACTAATCGCAGGATTGCCAGAATACAAATCACTTCGTGAGGATTGGTTTAAACAACGCAATCTGATTGATTAGTTCGGCCATTAATATCTGCAGCTCGGAACGGGTTTTTGATCATGGAAATCGAGTCATGCGATAGCATTAAACGGTGCCAAACCAAAGGCCCGCCGTACAACTTCCTCAGCATTTTTCTCCCGATAGAAGACAACACTGCCACCTTCGTGTCCGAATCGTACATCCGGCTGCAAGAAACGTAGATGCAATTGAGTAGCGGTCTATCATTGCATGTGCGTAATAGTCTTGTTTGACGATGACGTTCCAGATACCAGCCAACCCGCCGGGTGCCACGGGCCAGCTTGCAGCCCGTGCAGTGGGGCGGAAGGAAACCGTCAATGTGTAAAGCGTATATGATCGTCATCGCGCTGTCTTTTGGATATCTGTGCGTCACCAGCAACGTATGAGCCGTTCACACCTCTTTAATCTCGGAGCGTTTGATGGTCCGCGGTGCGGACCCTACGGCTCTGCGCACATGATAGTCGGTTGTGCGGATCCTAGGGCTGCGAAACCAAACTACGCCTGCTTAAACAAGCCCATCGGGTCTTACAAATCCCTTGCACCAAACGTATCCCCCTGCGACACATCCCCCGTCTCAAACCCCTTGCGAAACCAATGCACGCGCTGGGCCGACGTGCCATGCGTGAAGGAATCGGGCACCACATAGCCTTTGCTTTGCTTTTGCAGGCGGTCGTCGCCGATGGCGCCGGCGGCGCGGATGGCTTCTTCGATATCGCCGGGTTCGAGTATGCGCCAGCGCGCTTGGGCATGATGCGCCCAAACACCCGCGAGAAAGTCGGCCTGTAATTCCAGCTTGACCGACAGCCGGTTGTATTCGGTTTCCGATACGCGCTTACGCGCCCCATGCACTTTGTCGGTGGTACCCAACAAGTGTTGCACATGGTGCGCCACTTCGTGTGCTAAGACATATGCCTGCGCGAAATCGCCCGGTGCGTCGAGGTCGCGTGCGAGTTGATCGAAGAAACTGAGATCGATGTAAATCTTCTCGTCGGCGGGGCAGTAGAATGGGCCGGTGGCGCTGCTGGCAAAGCCACAGCCCGAGCTGGTGCTATTGCGAAACAACACCAGCTTCGGCGGTTGATACGTGTTGCCGCTAGCACGGAAGAGATCACCCCAGACCTTTTCCGTATCGGCCAATACCGTGGAGATAAAAGCGGCGGCTTCGTCATCTTCGACGGTTGAAGCGCGCTCCAATCCCGTGGCACCGCCAAGCCCCGCGCTACCGCCACCGCCGCCACCAGTGAGTAGCGAGAGTGGGTTGCCACCCAGCGCCCAAATCAGCCCCATCATGATGAGCAACGTGAGCAGCCCACCGCGCCCGCGGGGGATGGGGAGCCGACCGAGGTTGAGCCCCGGCCCGCGTTGATGGCGACGATCTTCAACGTTGCGACTGCGTGTTCGATTGCGCCAGCGCATGGTAACTTCTCCTATGGGAAGAGAGCAAACGCCAAAGGGCCGGAAAGCGAATATCGATCATAACCGATCGCTCTGGGAATCATGTAGTGGCGGGGCCGAGGGGGTAAAGCAATCATAAAAGTTTCGTTGTGTATCGAATAGGTCGATGCTGGATCGGATTGGCCGACCGGTGAATCCAATTTCGGCGTGATTGCCTCAATGTAGCGCTATTCCGTCGACATCCTGCGACCCACTTATTACAACGGTTGTTATGGCCGAACGTGATCGCGTATCCATGGCTGCATTCTACCGCGCGTTCCCGGCTTCTATGAAGGCCCACGTCGATGCGGTGGTCGCCGCATTGCCAGTGGCGCATCGAGCCCCATCTGACGGATTTGCCGTAAACGTCGGCGATGAAGTGATCGTCATTCCGTATCGCGTCTATATCCCTGAGAGCCCGCCATTCGATGCTTCGCTTTCTACCGTTGAAACGCTGATTGCAGCGTGTATATACAGCCGCCATTTCGATGGTTTTGTTCGGCAACGACAGCTCTCAAGCTTGCTGATAGCAGACGACGATTGGGTAGTACCGTTTGTCTTACAACTCGCGGGTGAATACGTAGTTGAAATTCTGCAACTGCTCGATCGCCATACTCAATCACTGTCGGGAGATCAATATAGGCAGTTCACATCTAGCAACCCGCTATTTATCGAGCGGACAAAAGCACGTATCGTCAGCTATTGGAACTGTTACTATCGCAATCAATACCCGAATTTCAGAAATTATCCCGGCTATCGGATCGGAGAAGTATTGGGCATGTGGAACTCAGCGGCTGGGGAACTATGATTCCCGTATCTAAAAGAATAACACTTTGCCCCAAAGGAGGCTTACCTAATGGCTCACACCGACCACCTATACAAACTCATCGAACTCACCGGCACATCGAGCAATTCTATCGAAGAGGCCGTCAACAACGCCTTTGCCCGAGCATCGAAAACCGTACGCAACATGCGCTGGTTCGAAGTCGTCGAAACGCGCGGCGCGATCGAAGATGGCAAAGTGGCGCAATGGCAGGTGACGATTAAGGTCGGCTTCACGATGGATGATTAGGCGAATGAAGCGCTTGCCATTTGGCCAGCCATACGGACCCTACGCGTAGCTACTGCCTCATCCACATTAAAAATGTGGGTGACATCTACTCCCTCTCCCTCGCAGGGAGAGGGTTGCAGCCAGAGCGCATAGTTTTGAAACCCACACAAGTATTGTGGATGAAGTACTACGAAAGCGGTCGTCGTTTCACGCGGTAAAGCCCGACAGCCATCACGCCCACAAAGAATAATGGCAACGGCCCACACGGAAATGCGAGCAGCGCATTCGGGTCGGGTTCGATCTCGTCGGCTGCGCTGGTTTCGAACGCAGCGCTGACGAATCGACCGTCACGCGCGAATTCGGCATCGACACCGAGAAAGCCCAGCGCCGTGGCGGCGACATCCATCGGTCGCAAGCGCGCATTGAGTTCGCGCCCGCCGGCAACTTGCGGTCCGCACAGAATGAAGGGCACCTGCTGGTCGGTCGAAATCGGAAACGCATGGGTGAAGCCGGTGCCCCCATGATCGGCCGTAACGATGATGAGCGTTTCGTCGCGCACGCCGCTGTTATCGAGCGCGCTCAAAACGCGCGCAAGGGCAGTGTCGGTACTCGTCACTTTCTCAAGATAGGGTTCGCTCATCCAACCGTGGGCATGGCCGGTGCCGTCGGGTTCGCCGAAGTGCAGAAACACCAGATCGAAAGGTTCATCGCCGATGGCGGCGGCGGCGCTGTCTGCCATCGTGTCGACGTCGCTTTCGATATCCCACGCGTCGGTCTCGCCCTCGTTGCAGAGATAGGCCAGCTTGCTTTTGGTGGCGAAGAAAGCGGTGCGCAACCCGGCGGCCTCGGCGGCATCGAAGATCGTGGTGTGCTCGGTGCGACCGGGCAGATCGAAGTTGGCCAACACGCCGTGATTGAGAATCGTCAAACCCGTCACCATGCAAAGATGATTGGGTAGCGTGACGGCGGGGATCTCCGCCAACGCCGCCGCGTCGTAGGAACCGGCAGCGATCAGGTCGGTCAACGTCGGCGCCGTGGCGGCGGTAATCGCGTCGGGACGGAGACCGTCAAAGCTGACGATGAGCACGCGCGGGCGAGCGACGTTGGGAAAGCCGTCGGGCGTTGTCGCGCGAGCAGATGCTTGGAAAATAATGGCAGCATGGACGAGCGCAATCACGAAGGGAATGTACCGTTGTTGAAGGCGATTCATGAGAGGGGAGTTTAGCACGAATCGGTCGGGTGGGCTCGACGCGTTTCGCAAAGACCGCGAAGCAACGGGTGCCCCAATCCTTCGCGGCAGCGAAGGGTGGGGGATCGTGCGTGGCTTCATAGATTAGGCATCTAGACATGATGACGCTTAATTCCCCAACCTTTTCTTCGAAAATGATGGGGCACCTATTCATGCAGCACCGATGCCTCGCGTAGCGAAGCATTCAAGCCGCAATAGGATTTTCGCTTTTCTATTGGTCGCAAAGACTCCCCAACAACTTCCCATGCAATCCATCCGCCGCTGCCAGCAGTGTCAAATTCTCGTCAGTGTATTGCGACACATCGACCGGCCATAACGACGCACCCGTCTCCGTCGTAATGCGGCGGCCCGCTTCTTCGATCATCAGCGCACCGGCGGCGATGTCCCAGAGTTTACTTTCGGCGGCAAAGGCGGCGTCGGCCAGTCCGGCGGCGACCCACGCCAAATGCAGCGCCAGCGAACCCTGATTGCGAAAGAGATACGTGTCCATCCACTCGCGAATCGCCGGTGGCGACTTACGCTGACGGAAGGAGGATATCAATACGATCGCGTCCGCAGCTTCGTCGTACAGGTGCGACTGCCAGCGCACGTTGTCGCAATACATGCCAACTCCGCGACCGGCCGAATAGATGCGCGTGGTTGAGGCGTCATAGATCGCGCCCGCAAGGGGGCGGCCATCGTGCATCAAGGCGACCGAGCAGGCGTACATCGGGATGCCCTTGGCAAAGTTGCGCGTGCCATCGACCGGGTCGACCACCCAGCAAAACTCGGCCGCGCGTACATCGGCGTGCAGATTTGGCTGAGAAATTTTCTCTTCGCAGATTACGGCGTGTTGCGGATAGCGCGCAGCGATGGCACCCAGAATCGCCGCTTGCGCCGCATGGTCGGCCTGCGTAACAGGCGTGTCGTCGGCCTTTTGCATGGCCGTCACGTTGCCGAAGTACGGTAGCGCAGCGAGCCCGCCGACGCGTGCATACTCGCACGCAGCCAAGCGGAATGGGTCGATTTCTGTGGTGGTTAGCTTCATTTCAGCGTTGTTGTTTGCTAGCAACTGCCTTGGGCTACCGTGATTTGGATTCAAATGTTACCCGACGAGTTCACCTTGCAGTTTGCTACGTATGTTACCCGATCTCGACGAGCGGAGAACTCGAACACGACCCACACTTAGATGGTGCGCGACTTAGCCCCTTTCTCCTTCGCAGGGAGCGTGCCGGGCGCGATAGTTCCCGCCGAAGCAAAAAAACTACAGACCGATTAAAAAACGTGGACCCAGTTCTAGTATTTCATCCACATTAATGGTGTGGGGTCCTAAACTTTGCGCTCTTACTGAGGTCCTCACCCCAGACCTCTCCCTGCGAGGGAGAGGGAGCAGACGTCATCCACTTTTTGTACGTGGATGAGGTACCAGGCATACGATATCAACCCCAGATTGCCCTGGAACACAATGAGGCCGCATTAGCAAATCTTGAGGTCGTCAGCAAGTTATCCAGTGCGACAGTCAAGGCGGGCGATCGTGACCAACCCAAAACGCGGCATCGCCGTGCTCGGTGGTTACGTAGATACACTGTGCTACTCCACCCAGTTCTGCACATCGACCTAAATATCGAAATTCTGTTTTGACGGTTGCGTACGATCGGGCTCGAGAATGGTGATGCGATTCTTACCGCCGGACTTCGCCAGATACAGCGCTTCGTCGGCCAGTTGCACGAGGTCCATCGGCTTGCCGGGGCCGGGGCCGTTCTGGTTGGCGAGGCCGATGCTCAGCGTGGCAATCGATGCTTCCGGCATGTCCGTTTCGATGTCGTTGATAAATCGCGTAAGGATTCGCTCGGCGCTGGATCGCGCTTCGAGCGTCGTCGTTTGCGGCATTAAGATCACAAACTCATCGCCACCATAGCGAACGGCGATATCTGCTTCGCGAATCGACCGCTCGATAACGGATGCGGTGAGCCGCAGCAACTCGTCGCCGGCTTTGTGGCCGAGCGAGTCGTTTACCTGCTTAAAGTTATCGAGGTCGATCATCATGCACGTCAACGTGCCGCCGTACCGATCGACTTCGGAGAATAGCTGCGCGAGGAAATCGTTGAAGTGCCGTCTGTTATACAGGCCGGTCAGCGAGTCGCGTGCGGCCATGTCGCGCAGCCGTTCGTTGGCTTCTTCCAACGCTAATGTACGTTGCCGCACGCGCTCTTCGAGATCTTCGTTTAACGAGACCAGTTTGTCGTGCGCGTCTTGCACGTGATCGGCCATCCTGTCGAACGTACGTGCCAAATCGCCAATTTCATCGCGACGCGTCAGTCGGACGCGGGCAGTCAGGTTACCTTCGGCTACTTCGCGCGTGGCGATGTTAAGCATCTGAATGGGTTGCACCACGTTGCGCACGACCTGGTAGCCCAACGGTAACATTAGTAGAGCGATCGCCGCCGAGAAGCCCATGATCGAATAGGTTAGGTAGCCGAGGCGTGCTTCATAACTGCTCGCATCGAGACCGACACGGATGTAACCTACGGTCGGCCGGGTGCCCCGTTGGGCGTCGATGCGTAACGGTCGCACCGGATAAACAATATCAACGCGCGTACCATATTCGCGGTGGACAGAGAGTTTGGGCGTGTCGATCGGTTCGACGGAGATTTGCCCGTCCGGCCCCATCAAGAGGTGATTGATGTTACCCGCGCCGCGCTGATAGCTGGTGATCAGTTGGCCCGAAACATCGGTGAAGAGCACATAACACAGCTCACTTTCGGTGAGCATCTCTTCCGCAACGGCCAACAGGCTTGTGCTGTCTTTGGTTTCCACCGCATCGGCGGATGACCACGCCAACGCTCGCGCGACATCGCGCGCCTTCGAGCGCGTTTGATCGAGTAGCATGTTGGATGTCATGCGCACAAAAATCGCGCCGCTAATACCGGTAGCGGCCAACACGACCGCCAGTAGGAACAGCGTGGTCCGACCTTGGAGACCGGATGCCAGTCTTTTCACGTTTTCGAGAAATGCCATTTGCTGGCGACCTCGATTTTGACGTCTATTCGCACCATCCGTGACAAAAATGGCGCAGCAAACCATGGGTACTATCGGTTCATCCGGACCGACCATTAAGATTTCGCCCAGGTCGCAAGTGGCGGTATGCCCTGGAGTTGCGGACGCAATCGACGCGGCCAGCTTGCCAGTTTTATCGAGGCGCGATACGCTATTGGGTCCGATTCATGGGGAGTGGCCGGTAATGTCACCATCCCGTGCTGTTGGTGGGTGTAGCTCAGTTGGTTAGAGCACTAGATTGTGATTCTAGGGGCCGCGGGTTCGAATCCCGTCATCCACCCGTTCCGTCATTCACATTGAGCAACTCGCCTGACGCGTCCGATCCGCATCGTTCCGCCTAAGTTCGCCCCAGTATGTGGCCCTAGGTCTGCTTCGTCGCGGCTGATAACTGTGCGCCCTCCGTATTTTCGTCGCCCGCAATAGGCGTATGCCGGAATCCCCGACCTCATTAACGTCTGAACAGGCCATGCGTGCCGAGAGATGGTTACGCGAGTACGGCGACACGCTCTTCGCATATGCGTTTCGGCGGCTGGGCGACGCTGACGAGGCGGAAGATGCGGTGCAGGAAACGCTGATTGCAGCCTTGCGCGCGGCCGATGGGTTTCGCGGCGAATCGACTGAAAAAACCTGGCTCATCGGCATTCTTCGCCATAAGGTGATCGATGTGATACGGAACCGCCGCGTAACGCCCGTGCGCGTTGAGGCGGTTGACGGTGATAGGTCCGCCAGCTTTAAGGACGGATTTTGGAAAAATCGGCCTATCAAGTGGCCCGCATTGCCGGAAGACGGAATGCGTCGGCGCGAGCTGCAGGCAGCCCTCAACCGGGCGATTGACGAATTGCCGCCGACGATGCGCACGGCCTTCTGCCTCAAAGAAATCGACGGAATCGCGTCAAAAGAGATATGCAAGGTCATGAGCATTTCGCCGACCAATTTTTGGACGCTGCTTCATCGCGCTCGTTTACGATTGCGTGAGTCATTAACGGACGAGTGGTTCGAGAAGGGCCAGGATTGATGCGCCGCATCTTGAAGAGCATCTGGTATGTGCTGACCCTGCGTTGCGAGGAGGCCGATCGCATTCGATCGCTCGCGCAGTCGGGCACGACCACGCGCATCGAGCGCTTCGGCGCGTGGTCGCACGCGTTGGTTTGCCGCGGATGTTGGATCGCGCGCAATCAAACAGAGAAGCTGGAAGCGCTGATCGACGATATGCGCGGTAAAGAGCCACTGACCGACGCTTCAAGGGGGCGTGGCCTCTCACCCGAGGGCCGCGCGCGTCTGAAAAGGGCGTTGGACGCTGCCGCGCAGCAGGACGAAAAATAATTTTTGCTCCGATGCAAGGATTCGGTTTTTGCGGCGACTCATTGGAGAACGCCCCATTAACACCGAACGAAAAGGAGCAAGAATTATGAAATTGGCATCACGATTGGTTCTCGCGCTGGCGTTTTCGTGCGCGACGGCAGCCACTGCGTCAGAAATCTCCATTCAAGTCGAAAATCTGCAGGGTGACGGCGGCTTCGCGTTTACCCCATTTTGGTTCGGCGTACACGACGGCAGCTTCGATGCGTTTGAAGCCGGCAGCGATTCGAGCCTATTACCGGGGATCACCGAAATCGCCGAGTTGGGAGATACCAGTGTCATCGGGCAGCGACTGCTCAATGAGGTGATGAACAGTGTCGGTCAAACCTTAGCCGAGCCCAATGGTCCCCCCGTGTTCAGCCCCGGCGAATCTGCTTCGACCACCATAGATGTCGGCGATGCCACCAGCAATCGATTTTTTAATTACGCGTCGATGATCGTGCCATCGAATGATCTGTTCGTCGGCAACGATAATGCGATCGAGCTATTCGACGGCGCAGGCAATTTTGACGGCCCGTTCGTGATCGATATCTTCGGCTCGGACGTCTACGACAATGGTTCGGAGGTAAATGACATCACCAATGGGCCGGCATTCGTTAATGGAATCGATGCCACCGGCGGGATCGCCGAGGGCGGCGTGGTTCGACCCTTCTTTACGATCCAGCCCGCCGATAGCAATTACCTCAATTCGATCATCGGCACCCAAACCGCACCCGGCCCTATCGTGACGCAGGCGTTCGATGCTGGCGATCAGATTGGTCGAATTACGATCACGCCCGAACCGGCGTCGGCCGCATTGATTTTGGCAGCCGGGGTCTTCGGAATGCGCCGCCGACGGTAAAACAGTCGCGGAATTGGCGTGTGGATTGTAATAAGCGACGCGGTGGATTTGCCACCTGTTATTTGTTGGCACTACTTCACAGTGGCCAATGATCGCCAACTTTCGGTAACTCGTGAAAAATTCGTGCTTTAGAGCGTCATAGCTCTTAACGCCCGATAAACCATTAACCACATTCCCCTCTAAATTAACAGCTTTCAAACGAGACGCGGCGACCGGCATCGGTCATACTTTGTTTCGATGTCGCAGCCTCGGAGGGGAATGCGGCAACGCCATCTTGCTGGTCGGTCAGATTCCACCGCGCCCATGACCGACCACGTTTATTTTGCCGCGACCGTCGCAGTCCCACCTGCGGCGGTCGTTCTTTTTTGATTCCGCTGGTTATTCGAGTACGAATGAGACGGGTGAGGAAATATCGTGACGTAGCGGATTGCCTATTGGCGGCGAAAGTATCCAAGCAAGGCGATGCCGTAAGCCTCAACCCATCGGACAGCCTTTGAGTCACTCGGTCCAGCCGATGATTCGTTCATTTGGCGGGCACCGGTGTCAAGGCTCCTTAGTGAGCCGAACCCGAATGCTCGTATCCGCCCAACGCTTTTCCGACCGATGCCCCATAACTCCGTTTACAAATCCATACCTTGAAGCCCGCGTTTGCGGTGACCCTCGGCAAAGGCGCGGTTTCCTTCATTCGAAGTACGCGAGCCCGACTACGATATCGATAGAAATGCCCTGATTTCGCTGAAATGTCTTAACAAATCGTGAGTTGGGCCTGTCTAAAACGCATAGTTAGGGGGTGCAACAAGCTTCGCGGTGCTGGCGGGGAAGCACCCGCAAAATATTCTGGTCATGGAGCGTATTGGCAGTGACGAAGATGCAACGGACAATTGATACAACCATGAAGACCGATTTGCATTCTCAGCCTGCCGACGCACCGCCACATTCGCTCAATTATGCGGCCCCCAAAGCCGACGAGGTGACGTTGGCGGACCCGAAGCGACCGCCGCCCGCCACGTGGCTGCGTGTGCTCGTCTCCGTCGCGATCGTCGGCGCGTTGCTGATAACGGCGGGGGGCCTCTTCAACTTTCTGATATCCACCAAGCCGACCGCCATCAAGACGTCGGCTGTTGCGTTACCACCGTTGGTCGAGGTGTTGCAAGTCGATCCGCGCACGGTTCGCGAGGAATATTTGGGCTACGGCACGGCCCGCGCGGAGCGGGAAGCGACCGTCGCGGCGGAAGTCATGGGGCGCATCGTTGACGTGCCGGACGGCATCGACGACGGCAAGTTTGTTGAGGCGGGAACGGTCCTCGCGGAGGTGGATAAGCGCGACTACCAAAACGCCTTGGAACAAGCCGAAGCCCAGTTGGCCGATATCGAAGCCCGCCTCGAAACGCTGGACGTCGAGAAAGCCAACGCCGAACAGTTGATCGAAATCGCCCAACGCGAGTTGAACGTCAATGAGGCGGAGTTCCAACGCATCCAGGAACTGCGCGACCGCGGCAACGCCTCCAAGAAAGAGCTGGACTTCGCACGGCTCGCCGCCGAACAGTCGCGGCGCCAGTTGCAAACGTTGCAGAATAGCTTGTCACTGATCCCGGTGCGCAAGGCCGAACTGATCGCAACCCAACGCACGCGCCAAGTCGAAGTCGAACGCGCCCGCATCAATCTCGATAAGGCGACGATTCGCGCACCGCTCAGCGGTCAACTCGAGCAAGTCTTCGTGGACCGCGGTGATATGACCATGCAAGGCGCACAGGTCGCGCGCATCATCGATACTGACCTGATCGAGATTCCCGTCGAACTTCCATTGGCAGCGCGGCACAAAGTGAAGATCGGTGCCGAGGTCAAGATCGAGATGGATAGCGCTCCCGACGCGACCTGGAAAGCACAAGTGGTACGCCTGTCGCCCATCGCCGATCAGACCAGCCGCACGTTTCTGGCCTACGTTGAGGTGGACAACCGCAAGCAAACCACGCCATTGGTGTGCGGTTCGTTCGTGACGGCACGGGTGCAAGGCAAGAGCATCGATAACGCATTGGTGATTCCGCGCGGCATCATCGTCGGCGATGACGTATTTGTCGCCAAAGACGAACGCGTGGTCCGAAAGAGCGTCGTCATCGAATCGCTCATCGGCGATAAGGCCGTTGTTTCGGGTGAAATACAACCCGGTGACCGCGTGATTACCACCAATCTGGATATTCTCTTCGCCGGTTCGGCGGTGCGCGTGGCGGGCGATACTGAATCGACGCAATTCGTCGGCGACGGTGGCGACGATCGATCCTCGACGGCAAGCGAGGGCGACCCGTCATGACGTCGCTCCCAAAATTCAGCGTCGACAATCCGGTAATCGTCAATCTGATAATGATCGCGCTGATCGTCGCCGGCGTATACGCGTCGATCGCGCTGGTGCGCGAGATGTTTCCCGAGTCGAATCCGAACCAAGTGCTGATCAGTACGATCTACCCCGGCGCGACGCCCAGCGAAATCGAAAAAGGCATCTCCACCAAAATCGAAGAAGTCATAAAAGACATCGACGGCGTGGAAGAATTGCGCACCACCAATGCCGAAGGCATGAGCACGATCAGCGCCGTGCTGTTCAATGAAGTCGACGACGTCGATCAGGTCGTGACCGACGTAAAGGCGGCCATCGATACGATTCCCCGCGATGAATTCCCGGAAGACGCGGAAGAAACGCAGGTCGTTAAGTTCGAACCCCAGTTGCCGGTGATCAACGTCTCCTTTTTCGGTGATTTTGACGATCAAACGCTCAAGGCGCTCGGCAAGCAACTGCGCGATGATATCTTGGCGATTCCGGGCATAACGAAGACGGCACTACGCGGCACGCGCAAGGACGAACTCAGTATCGAAGTCAAGCCCGAGAAGCTGATGGAATACGGTATCTCGCTCCCGGAGATATCCGAGGCCATCCGCGCCGCCAATCTCGACTTGCCGGCCGGTCGCATCAAGACCGACGAAGCCAACGTGGCCGTGCGTACGCTCGGCGAAGAGGACGAGGCCGTACCGCTTAGCGAAACGATCGTGCGCAGCGACGCCTCCGGCAAGGTGATTCGCCTGTCCGACATTGCCGACGTTCGCGATACATTCGAAGACGTCGACGTGATTTCTCGCTTCGATGCCAAGCCCGCCGTCACGGTGACGGCGTATAAAACCCCGTCGCAAGATGCGATCGAAATTTCGCGCAAGATCAAGGCGCTGGTGGCCGGCAAGATGCAAGAGCCGCTGGAAAGCACGTGGGTGGACAACCTCAAATACGCGTTGGGCTTTCCCGATGAGCGCGAACGCGTGGAAGTCTATCGACAAGCTTACAACAGCCCGTACCCGGCGATCGGTAAGTTAAAAACCTCCACCAACCTGGCACGCTTCATCGAAGGTCGTCTCGATCTGCTTACCCGCAACGGTTTCTGGGGCCTGGTTTGGGTGTTTCTGTCGTTGCTGGTGTTCCTGAATTGGCGTGTGGCCTTTTGGGTAATGGCCGGGCTTTCGATTTCGGTGCTCGGCACGTTGGTGGCCATGCAGGTGATGGGCTACACGCTCAATCTCTTGAGCATGTTTGGCCTCATTATCGTGTTGGGCTTGCTCGTCGATGACGCCATCGTCGTCGGTGAAAACGTATTTACCAAGATCGAAGAAGGCCTGTCTCCCCACGACGCCGCGATCAAAGGCACTGAAGAGGTTACCTGGCCGGTTATCTGCGCCATTGCCACGACCATCGTCGCCTTCGCGCCGTTGATGTTCATCAAAGGGCGCATCGGCGACTTCATGCGCGTGTTGCCGATCATCGTCTTGATTTCGTTGATCGTATCGCTGTTTGAAGCTCTCTCGATTCTGCCATCGCACTTGGCCGAATGGCTCAAGCCGCACAAGGTGCACGACCCGCAAGCGGTCTCGGAACGCGTGCGCGGCGGTCTTTCGCGGTTGCGCGGCCTGCAGGCCTATCTCATCAACAACGTCTTGCTGCGCGGTTACGACTGGCTCCTGAACATCTGCGTGCGCAATCGTTACGTCACGATGGCGGCTATGATGGCCATGCTGATCGGTTGTATGGGGCTGGTCGCGGGCGGGCGCGTGCCCTTCGTCTTCTTTCCGAAGATGGATAGCGAAACCATCGTCGCCAACTTGCAAATGCCGGTCGGTACGCCGATTACCAAAACCGATGAAGCGATCCGCGTGATCGAAGCCGCAGTCATCGAACTGCCCGAGTTGGACTCGCTCTATACGTTGCTCGGTAGCCAATACAACGAGGACGGTGCAGCATCCGCCTCGGCCACGCATATCGGCCAAGCGATCATCGAACTCAAACCGGTCGAGTATCGCGATCGCACCAGTGAAGACATCATCCGCGAGCTGCGCGCTGCCACCGCGGGGTTGTCGGGCATCAACTCGCTAAAGTTTGCCAGCATGCAGGGCGGCCCGGCGGGGGCGCCGATCGAAATCCAGGTTCGCGGCGAGCGCCTCGAAGATTTGATCACAGTCTCGGATGTGCTCAAGGAGGAGCTGCGCAAGTTCGACGGCGTCTTCGATATACAGGATGACTTTGACGCCGGTCGGCGCGAAATTCAAATCGAGTTGCTGCCATCGGCGCGGGCCTTGGGAATCACCACTTCTTCGCTGGCGACGCAAGTGCGTGGCGCGTTCTACGGTTTGGAGGCGCGTACGCTGCAGCGCGACCGTGAAGATGTGAAAATCATGGTGCGCTACCCGGAGGATTATCGACGGCGCATCTACGATTTGGAGTCGATGCGAATCGCCACGCCCACCGGCGCGATGGTGCCGTTTAGTGAAGTGGCGCGCTTCGACGAAGGCCGCGGCTACGCCACCATTCGACGCAAGGATCAAAAGCGCACGGTAACGGTATCCGCGGATGTCGATGAAATGGTCGCCAACGCGTCGATTATCAATGCGGAACTGCAAGGCCGCTTCGGTGAGTTCGAGCGCCGCTATCCCGGCGTGCAACTTGACGTCGGCGGTCAACAGGAAGAGCGCGCCAAGTCGTTCAGTTCGCTCAAGCCTAACTCCGTCGCGGCGATTCTGGTCATCTACGCGATTTTGGCGGCACTTTTCCGCAGCTACGTGCAACCGCTGATCGTGATGTCGGCCATACCGTTTGGTGTAATCGGCGTGGTGTTGGGGCACTTGGCCTTGGGCTATCCTGTTACCTTTTTCTCGTTGATCGGGCTGGTTGCATTAACGGGTATCGTCGTTAACGACTCGCTGATTCTCATGACGTTTATCAATCGCAAGCGCTTTGAAGAAGGGGCATTGCCCTATGTCGCCGTCATCGAAGGCGGTCGCGGGCGTTTACGCGCGATCATTCTTACCTCTGTCACGACGATCCTCGGTCTGGGGCCGCTACTGACGGAGACGAGTTTTCAGGCGAAGTTCCTAATTCCGATGGGTATATCGATTGCGGGTGGATTACTGTTTGCGACGGTCTTGACGCTTCTGGGTATTCCGTCGCTTTATATGATCTATGTCGATATCTCACGACTGGCCGCACGCGCCAAGGCGTTCTTGCTCGGACATCCGCGCCCGGCGTGGACGTAGTTTCACATCCACTTTAGAACAGCAGATGACGGCTACTCCCTCTCCCTCGCAGGGAGAGGGCCGGGGTGAGGGTTTAAGCCAGATGGCCAACACGAAGAATCCGAAAAAATAAAGTGGACGCAGTCTTAGACCCTGCCGAATTCAAATGTAGCGGATTTGAGATATTGCCTACGACTTGAAGCACGAATTGATTCTTCGGAATGGTGCACCGACGGCTATGTTCATCCGTCCTCTTCAACGCCAAGGGCGTTGTTTCATTAGCCTGGGGTTGACGCGAAGCGGCTACCCCAGGAAATCGTTAGCAAAATGTCATTGAACTCTGAAGGAGTTCCGTCTCCGTACGGCATGCCGCAACGCCTTCAGCGTTGAAGTCCTTGAGTTGACGTCGCAACCCAGGGTAGCTGCTGCGCATCAACCCTAGGCTACTGGCGCAACGCCTGTGGCGTTGGAATCCGCGCATAACATGTCAATGCAACGTTTGCATTAGGCACGCTATAGGAATCGTCAAAACGTCGAAATGTCGCGAATTTGCGAGAACTTACTGCGCCGAAGCACTCGCATTGTTCGGCACAGCTTGCGGCGGTAGGCGGAACTCGAACACGTAGTCATCGAACAGCCGATCGGCACCCGGCGCTTCAAAGCTGGCGGCCAGGATATACTTGCGATCGATCGGCAACGGTTCGCCCTCCCAGCTCAGTTGAAATTCATACGTGGACGTCACGCGCTCCCAAAACGTGCGCTGCTCGTCCAGCGTATGGATCGTTTGCCGCCACGCCTGCAAGCGCCGCCCCCGACGGTCGGCCGTCGCCTGACGATACTCGTAAAGCTCGAACAGAAACGAGCCATAGGCCTTTACCGGGTCGCCGGCGCCATCGAGCGGTCGCAACGATACGGCAACGCCGTCGGGTACGAGGTCGTCATCAAAGCTGCGAATCTTGGTGAAGGGCAACAAGCGAATTTGCGTCGGGCTGTAATAACCGACCAACTCGTCGGTCGTCGGCCCGCCGACCTGATCGTCAATCTCGCCGCGCTGACAAGCCGATTGAAACGCCGATAGCAGCAGCAGCGTGGTGAATGAAACGTACAACGACAACGAACGACGGATTTGTGCAGACATGCGGGCGGCTCCTGCGCGGCGATCGACGATCATCCATGACGGCTAGCGATTATAGATGGCCATTCATGCGGGTCAAAGCCAAAATCGGGGCAGCCCGCAAGGCGACTTAGCCCTGCAATTTGGGCCCTTCAAACCGACCGGCCTTCTGATCGCGAATATATTGTCGCCGCAAATCTTCCTGCTCGATCTCGATCTTGGCGGCATCGAGAATCTCGCGGCCGCGTTTTTCCATTTCCGCCGTCACCAGCCGACGTTGCAAACGCGATTCGATATCCTGCCGCCGATCGCCCAACGCGCCGCCGGTGGCATCGATCGTGCGTTCGAGTTTGATGATGTGGTAACTACCCTCGGCTTCGAACAAGGGTGACACCTCACCCGGTTCGAGCTCGAATGCAACTTCCGCGAAACGTTCCGGCACCGTGCGGTCATTGAGCGTAAACGGCGGCAGCAAACCGCCACTGGCTTTCGAAATTGCATTGATGCTGTATTCGTGCACGAGGTTAATAAACGGTTCGCCGCGATCGAGTCGGCTCTTGATGCGGGCGTAGCTCCGTCGCGCCGGGATTTGCAGGTGCCGCACTTCGACCTTGTCGCCGTTGATGCGGTTGAACTCTTCCTCGACTTGCGCGCCGGTCACGCGAACATTGCGTTTGGCCATTTGCCGCAAGAGAGCCTGTCGCTGCATGGCGATGCGCAATTCGGTGCGCGGGATACTACGTCGGTCGCACCACGAGTCGATGAGTGCTTCGCGCTCCTGCGGTGTAATCTTCTTTTCGGGTTTGTCCGCGGCCTCGGCGAGCGTGAGATCGTATTCGCGTTCCACCATCGTCGGCGTGAGGGAAATCCCCTCTTTTTCGGCGGCATCTTTCACCGCTTCGAGGAATAGCAATTGTTGCAAGAGGGCGAGGCCGCGCGCTTCGATCAGCGTCGAGAGAAAGTCCTGACTGTTGATCGCGCTGCCGTTGACGAAGGCGATGTCTTTTCGATCCGAAACTTCGGACGCAAAATCGCGCGAGGCGGTTGCCGTCAGGTCATGATTGGCTGCCAAATGACGCGACAAGCGCGGCGATTCGTAATCGGCGCGCTGCATGCCGGAGCATCCGCCGAAAGTCGTAGCGGCAACCAATGCGAACAAAAAATACTTCCCGCGCCGCGAGACTCCGCAATTCGGCCTTGGCGTTTGGCGCTGGTTAATTTGCCAGTTCCGTACGATTGATAAGCAAGCAAATCGAGTCATAATCGGCTCGTCGAAAGCGTAGATGGTTTGCGATTTCGATGCACGTCTAAATCGATCGCATCATACTCGAAGCGAAAAAGGCGGGCTGTAAATTTCAGTAAGCAAGCGGCCTTACCATTAGCCGAAAAGCCAGTACCGACACCAGCCGGCGGCTTCATAGCAGATACGCGGTGCAACCAACAACCGTTGCCGCCAGTTCAAGCCGCTGGTGGCGCGTGCCTCGCGCTCCCAGCGCATTTCGCGAACGATCAGATGCCGATAGCCCGCGTCTTCAAAGATTTGGCGGGCCCGCTTCATATGGGTATAGCTCGTAACCAAAATGCACGTGTCTTGCGCGCGGTCGATCCCCGCCAAATCGGCAACCAAATCCGGATGGTCGACGGTCCGCGTCGAGCGATTTTCAATCAACACATCCTGCGGATCGGCACCCCAGTCGATGGCTTGCTGCGCCAAGCGATCCGCCGCCGCGCCGTTGTTCGTCACGATCAGCTTCGGCGCATAGCCATCCTGTAACAGCCGCGCGCTTTCGATGGCTCGCCCCGCATCACCGCCCAGACAAATAATCCAGTCGGCGGGCCGCAACTCGTCCTGACAGTCCATGCCGAAATAGACGCGATCGGTCAGGGGCGATATCACGAGCAGGAAAGCCAACGACATGATCAGCCCGAACACGCCCATACCGCGCCAAAACCAGCGGCTGAGCGATCCAACGCGCGGCGGTTCAGCAGCAGGGTGCGTCTCAACCGTCTCATCCGATAAAGTATCGTTTCTCGCCATGCTCATATTATGATCGGGCCGAGTTTGCGTGTCGCGTCAGCCGTTTTTCTGTCTTGCTGGGGCTGCGTCTGAACGATAGGCTCGATGGAGCCGTACCAAAGAGACGACTGCCGACCATCCATGCACGACCAACGCCAAAGCGACAACCCGATAACGCCGCCCAGCCCGGCCGAGCAATCCGCCGAGGTGGCCAAGCGTTGGTACATCGCCGAGCCGTTGCCCGTGCAACGTGGCTGGCTGGTTTATACGCTCGATTTTGTCTTGGCGACGCTCCAAGGTTGCGTGGCCGAGCCGCATAAGGTTAAGCGCACCGCCGGCTGGTTGTTCTTGGGTGTGATCGTGCGCACGGCGATGGGGGCGGTTCAAGCGCTTATCATGCTGTTGGCGAATATCCCCATCGTTTCATCCTGGGTTGAAACCATCGCCCGCGTGTATAGCCGCGACCCGTTTGGCTTCTTCTTGCGCGCGTGTTACTGGAAGGCCAAACTTGGCTATCTCGGGCAAGACACGATCATCGATCAGAACGTGGAAATATGGGGCGGTCGCTCGGTGTCGATCGGTTCGCGCTGTCACATCGATACGTCGGTGCGCTTGGCGGCGGGCGAACAACGACACGGCCAACACGGTTACATTCGCGTGGGTAACTACGTGCATTTGGGGCCGGGCGTGCACATCGCCGGTCGCGGCGGCGTTACGATTCGTAACTTTGTCGGCGTGATGGCCAACGCACATTTGTATAGCGCGACTGGCGTGATCGAAGATCCGAGCGATCCGGGCAAACTCATCAGTATGTCGCACATGGCACCGCCCGAGTTGCAGCAAGTGGTCGAAGGGCCGATCGTTATCGAAGACTACGCGCTGTTGGGCATGGCGACGCTCATCATGCCGCGCGTACGAGTGGGGCGTGGGGCGATCGTGCACGCCCATGCGGAAGTAACGCGCGACGTCCCCGCGTTTGCGAATTTCGGCGGCATGCCGCGCGGCAAGCGCATCGGTTGGCGCACGCCGCGCCGACAGAGCCCGCAATGGTCTCCGCGCGAGCCAGTGGTTTACCACGGCGATAAAAACGGTCCGCTCATTCGCGAAGTGCTCGACGCCGGCGATCACGACACGATCGAAAGCGTCATGTCGCTACACTTCGGCGCATTCACCGAAGGCATGACGACGCAGTTGGGCCGCAGCTTTGTGCACGACTACTACATCGCAATGGTCACGTCGCCCGCGTGCTCGCTGTGGGTTGCAGAAAAAGACGGCCAAGTCGTGGGCTTCCTCGGCTGTACGACCGACCGGCATCATTTTGAGCAGTCGAATCGCTCGGGTCGCATTCGCTTGCTGGCGTTGTGGCGTTTGCTGACGTTTCGGCTTAGCCCAATCGCCGTCTTGCGTGCGGTCCGCAAACAAAAGCTGTCGCGCTCGTTCGGGGATGATGCGGAATTGCTTTCGATTGTCGTCGCACCGAAAGGTCGACGGTTGGGATTGGGCAAGCGCTTCCTCGATATTTGGTTGGAGAAACTGGAGCAATCCGGTCAGTCGTCGTACATCGTATTCACGGATAACCCCGAGGGCATCAGTTTCTATGAGAAGTATGGCGGCACGGAACTATTTAAATTTAGCATGAGCGGGTTGTGGTCGGCATGTTATCGATTTCGGATTGGTGGTGAGTCGCCGAACAAACCGGAGTCGCAATCGTGACGGCCGCGCTCGACCAACAGGAACGACTCGCGGCGGCGCACCGGGACTTGGAAGGCGTGGCAGCGGATCCGTCGGTGCTGAACCTGCTAACGGCATATCGCCGCCGCTACGAGTTGGCCGAAACCCTTGGCGCGCGGCCCGTGCGGCTGGCCATTCTGCCATCGATGACCTTTGAGCCATTGGTTCCTGCGCTGGTCGTGCGCGGTTTGCACACGGGCATGCATATCGACAGTTGGATCGCGCCGTTCGATCAAATCTCACCGACGTTGCTTGCTGCAGAGGGCGACCTCACCGCCTTCAAACCCGATGTCGTCTTGCTAGCCCTACGGGTGCGCGACCAACTGCCGCAGCTTTACGACGGCATCCCAACAAATCAAGCCGGCGCCGTCTTCGCTGCCGCCGATCATTGGCTCGCAACCTTGCAAGGCGCGTTGCAGTCTTTCACGAGTCGTCATGCCGTTCCCGTGTTAATGCAGGGCCTTCCTGCGCCGACATTCATTGCCGATGGTCCCGTCGATGCCCACCGATCAGACGGTCAAGCTGCGCTGTATCAAAAACTCTGCCTCGGGCTGCGAACAATCGCGGATGAAACGCCGTCGGTGCACGTGCTCGATATACAAACATTGGTGGCATGCCACGGAGCGCAGCGGCTGTTTGATGAACGCATGGACGCATTCGGTCGGCTGCCGCTGCACGCGAATCACTATTGGGAATACGCCGGTTTTATCGTGCGGCATATGCGACCTTTGGTTGGGCTGACGAAAAAAGTGATCGTCGTCGATGCGGATAACACGCTCTGGGGCGGCATCGTCGGGGATGACGGACCGGACGGCATTCAAATCGGGCAGGATTATCCGGGTAATGCCTTTCAAGCGTTCCAGCGACGATTGTTGGCGCTGCGCGATCGCGGCGTGATTTTGTGCTTGGCGAGTAAGAACGAACCCGGCTCTGTCGATGCGGTGCTCGATCATCATCCGGACATGATTTTGCGGCGCGACCACTTTTCCGCGCTCGCCGTCAATTGGCTGCCCAAGCCGGAGAATCTTCGCAATATGGCCGGCACGCTCAACCTCGGGTTGGATAGCTTCGTATTCATCGATGACAGCGAAGTCGAATGCGAACTGATGCGAACGAGCCTGCCGCAGGTCACGACGATTCACCTATCCAAGGAACCGGCGGCCCACGCGGGCGCGCTGGAAGCCCTTGATTGCTTCGATCAGTTTGCCCTGTCGAACGAAGATCGCCAACGCGCCGACCTTTACCGTGCCGAAGGCGAGCGCCGACAGTTGCAGTCGCAAACGCTCGATATGGAATCGTTCTATCGCAGTTTGCAGATGCGATTAACGATCGGCGTCAATGATGAAGCCGCCGTGACGCGCGCAGCGCAGATGACCAACCGTACGAATCAATTTAACATGACGACCGTTCGCTGCAGCGAAGCGCAAGTGCGCGAGTTGATGCAAGCGCCGGATGTGGATGTGGTCACAGCACGCCTGCACGATCGCTTCGGCGACAACGGTTTGGTGGGGCTGGCAGTCGTTCGCCGCAACGGTGCCGAGGCGATCATCGAGCAATTCTTATTTAGCTGTCGCGTGCTCGGGCGCACGGTTGAGAAAAACTTCTTGGCGTGGATCGCGGCGCACGCCAAACGCGCGGGGGCCATACACCTCATTGGGCGTTACAGGCCGACGGCGAAAAATAAGCCGTTTGCCGGCTTCTACGACGAAATGGGATTTGCGCCGTCGGACAATTCTGACGATGTAAATAAGTGGCGGCTGATCCTGAACGGGGGGGGCTTGCCAATTGACGAGTGGATCAGCATCGAGGTCGCAACGGGCGAGCAATCCGGTGAGCAGTAACGAAAAGCTACAGAATATTCTCGCGACGATTTTGCAGATCGGGCCGGATTCGATTCGTGACGACCTGACTGCCGAAGATGTCGATACCTGGGACTCGCTCAACCATATCGCGCTCATGGGCGCGTTGGAGCAGGAGTTCAACGTGCAGATCGATATCGAACGCGTCGAAGATTCGCAGTCGGTTGGCGCGCTGAAAGCCATTCTCACCGATCTGGGCATTACTTTTGCCGATGATGGCAACCGCAACTGATATGCCGATCGATCGCGACGAGCGCGCCAAGGATGGTTTAATAACATCCACATCTTTTGGCAACGTTCGCGTTTGGTTGATTACCTTCCTGATTGCATTCGCGCTTTACGCGCTAACGGGCAACAAAGGCCCGCAATGGCAGGACTCGGGCGAACAACAAATCCGCATGATGGAAGGCCGCATCGAGCACATGCACGGTATCGCGCTGATGCACCCGGTGCATTTCTATCTCGGGCGTTGGGCCTATTTGTTGCTGCCGCTCGAAGCGGGCTTTGCCATTACGCTGGTAAGCGCATTGGCCGCGGCAGTGGCGTTGGCGAATCTCGCCGTGTTGCTAGCGTGGTACAACATCAGTGCGGTCGCGCGGTATTGCGCCGTCGGCGGTTTGATGTTGGCGCATACCTTCTTCGAACACGCCACGCATACCGAAAGCTATATGCTGGTGGCGGCCACGCTGACATGCGAGTGGCTAATGTTGGCGGTATTCCTTCGTTCGCGGCGTTGGCATTGGTTGATCTTACTGTTCTTCGTGAACGGTCTCGGCATCGCCAATCATATGTTGGCAACGCTCGCGACGCCGGTCTACGCCGTCGTCTCTGCGTACTTCCTTTTGCGCCGCGATGAATACAAGGTGCCGCTGGGCAGCATCGTCGTGATTCCATTGGCATGGTTCGTCGGTCTCGCGCCGTTGTTGATGGTGATGTATGACGACTATCAGCAGGGTCACGACCTAATCGCGACGCTGCAATCGACGGCGTTCGGCACCTATGCGAACGATGTGGTTAATACACGCGTTTCGCTGAAGGGTGTCGGCTTGGCGCTAGGTTTTTGCGGTTACAACTTTCCAAACATATTGCTGCCGTTGGTACCCGTCGGCTTGATAGCTGGCCGACGCCGGTTGACGCGTTTGCTTTACGTTTGCCTGCTGACGCAGGCCGCAATCTACGGCTTATTTGTCATTCGCTATTCGATTGTCGATCAGTACAGCTACTTTTTTGTCGTATACATTTTCTTCGCCGTGTTTGCGGCATTGGGATTCGATGCCGTGCGTTGGTGGCTTCGACCAAAACGGGCGCTCTGGTTTGCTTGGTTGGCGGCGATCTCGGTAGCGCTCACGCCGTTGATATACATGGCGACGGCCGCAACGTTGGAAGCGCGCGGCATGTTGCGCGGCATGGTTGGCAACAAGCCGTATCGAAACGGATATCAAGCGTTCTTCGTGCCGTGGGGGGTTGGAGACAGTCATGTCGACCAACTCAACAATGCCATCATGCACGCCGTCGATGAAGACGGCGCTGTGTTATTCGTCGAACGAATGACGTCTTTCGCCTTGCACTATCAGCAGATCCAAGGGCGTCTATCGTCGGACGTGTCGATTGACGTGATTGGTGAGGGGCCGTATGCAATCGAGATGCTAGCCGACATCAAGGCGAAGCTGAACGAGGGTCGCACAGTCGTGCTTGTCCCGCGCGATCGCGATCACCCGCCCGCGCTGCCCGGCTTCGAGCTAGCGCGAACGGGCGATATCTACTTGGTTCGATTACCGCGCTAGACCACTAAACGTTTGAGAGCGACGGCTGCATTGTGGCACCGGCTAATAGCCGATGGATGCTGACCAATCATCCGTGAGCGTACTCATTCGCTAATTCGGCTAATGCGAGTAATCTGCTCGAGTGATTTCATACCGCACGACGCCTTCCTCGCCGGAATAGCCCGTCGTCGAATCGGTAACGCGGTGCATGCCGACCTTTTCCATCACGCCCATCGACGGAATGAGTTCGGGCAACGTTTCACCGACGACGCGCTCGACACGCGCATCGTTAAACGCGATGTCGATTAGGGCCGCCACCGCCTCACTCGCGTAGCCGCGCCGTTGGTGCGACGCCACCACTGTATAGCCCAAATCGACGCGACCATCCTTCGGCCCGGCCTTGAAGCCAACCGTTCCAATGGCGATGCGCGGTTCGCGCGTGATGATCCAATACATCGACCACGGTAATTCGGTTTGGCCCGACGCCAATAACTCGGCCACGGGGTCAAACGCATCCTGCATCAAATCCGGCGGCCAGTCGTAGGCGATCTCGGCGCTTAAGAGCTCGCCCAGTAATCCGATCGACTTCGCCGCAGCGGCTTTTAACTCGGCAACCGCGCCGGGCCGCAAGCACAATCGTTGCGTATGAATCTCTGTATTCGGGGTGCTCACTGGCGCACCTCGTTTTCGAGTTGTTGATGGGTGGCAATCTGTCTTGATAACGGCAACTCCGCGTCCGGTTGCAGGGCGGTGTAGACCGGCGGGTTCGGGCATTCGGCGATGCGCTCGTCCACGTTTGGATTCTCCGACGCGCGCTCGTCAGTTGATGACGACGTCGCGCCATCCGCATCAAACAGTTGAATCTCCCGCCACTTGCCACCTTCGAATCGACGCCAAAGCACCATGCTGAGCGTGGCGATGTAAATCGTGCACATCATCCAAGGGCCATCGATGCCGAACTCGGGGAAGAAGCGACTGGCCAAAATGCCGCCACCGACGAAGATCGTCCAACAGTGTGCGATCACGGCAATCGCCGACCAGAACGTATCGCCCGCCGCCCTCAATGCGAAGGAATAGGTAATGCCAAACGCGTCGAACAATTGATATGTCGCTGCCCAAAAGAGAACGACGGCCGCTAGCCGTACAACTTCCGGATCGTTATCTGTATTGAAAAACGTCGGCAGCCAATAGCGACCGAAGAAAAACAACAGGCCGATGCAACCCATGAAGCAGGCGTTCACGCCCACACCGACGCGGGCGCGGTAAGCCGCCAAACGATGGCGCGACTCGCCGATGGCGTGACCGATCAGCGAACTGGCGGCGATGCCAAAACCAATCGCGGGCATGAACGACAGGTGTAGCAACTGAAAACCGATGTTGCTCGCAGCCAGCGCCTGCACGCCGTAGCTGGCGATGATGATGTTGGTAAACACGTTCCACGCGCCCACATCGAGCACGAACTGTAACGCGACCGGCCATCCGATCTTCAGATAGTCGCGCATCAATTTGGCGTTGAAGCGCCACGACCTTAGTGAATCATATTCTTCGCGAAACTCGCGCGCGAACACGAGTACACCGACGCAGATGCTGGTGCGCACCATCCACGCGAACACAGTGGCGTACGCCGCGCCTTTAATACCCAGCGCGGGCATGCCGAAGTGACCGAAGATTAAGGCGTAATTCACGACGATGTTGACGGCCAATGCAATGATGGCGGACCAGAGCGCTACGGACGGTTTCTGCACGCCGTTGAAGAAGCCTTCGAGGCCGAATGCGACGACGGAAAAGCCCATGCTCCAGAATGCAATGCGACAGTAATCGACGGCCAACGCGCTTACGCGTTCGTCGGTGTTGAACAGCGCCCACATGTCGTCGGCCAACATCGAAATGGGCCACGACAGGGCAAGAAACACCAGACCGAGATAGACGGTTTGCCACGCATAGGCGACGGCTTTCTTCTTATCGCCGCGCCCCATACACTGCGCCGCGAATGTTTGCGCGCTGGTGGCCGGCCCCATGCCGAGCACCATGATGTTGAACACGAAAATGGTCGCCGGACTGATCGCCGCCGTCGCGTCGGTTCCCAGGCGCGATACCATCGTGAAGTCGACGAAGCCCATCAGCATGCGGGTGACCATCAACGTAATGATGGGCAGTGCCAGCACGAGCAGGCGCGTCACTTCGTTGCGAATACCGGGCATCGCCTCGGTTTCGGGAGACTGCAAAGTGGTTGAGTTGGTGTAAGACACTTCAATTTTCTCACAAACAAAAAAAGCCCCGGAAACGAGCAACGCTTCCGGGGCCTTGGTTCAGTTCAAAAAAACGCAACAGGACCTTAAGGATGGAAGCCTCCAAAATATGAAATGACGGCAGCGACCCGCTTCCGCGTCAGCGGATCGAAGAGCGGGCAGTTGTCATTTACGAGAAGCTTCATCATGCACCTGTTCAGTGGGGCGGTTGCGAATGAATCCGAACCGCAACCCCGTATTACTTTAGAGCAATATGTCGATTTTGCAGCGGTCTGTCAACTTGCGACCATCGGCGCAAGTAAAAAGCCCGCAGTACGGGCTTTCGATGTCTTCGAGAATGGGTGGGCCGTCGAACGCTTAGTTCTGCGCCGGATCGACCGACACGCGGCGACCTTGAAAGACGACCTTGCCGTCGCGCAGGGCGAACAGCGTGTCATCCTTGCCGCGACCGACGTACATGCCGGGCTTAAACGGCGTGCCGCACTGACGCACCAAAATCGTGCCAACGGTTACCTGCTGACCGTCGTAGCGCTTGATGCCACGGAATTGTGGCAAACTGTCGCGTCCGTTACGGGTCGATCCCTGTCCTTTTTTATGAGCCATATCACTTCGCCTCGTTAAAGAGTGTCGTTTCTGCAAGTCCCCGCCGGCAGCAGGGTGGTTATCGAAATCGTCTTAGCGCATCACCCATTCGGCCTGCAACAAGCGCGGCTTGGCAAAGCGCCGTGTTTGTGCATCGCCCGGCAGAATGTAGGGCATCGACCACGTCTTGCGTAGCACAAAAACCCGTGGGTTTGCTTCTTCATCGGCGGGCTTTTGCGGATCGAACAACGGGTTCGGTCGAATGATCTGCTCGCCGGACAGGCCGGTGAAGTAATACGTAAACCGCGCCACGCGCGGGTCCAATTCTTTGAATACCGCCACGCTCGCGATCGCGTTGTCGCCGCCCTGGCGCAGCGTGGTGATGGCGTCCACCGGGTGCATCAAGAACGGATGCGTCGCCTTGTGGCGCTCTTTAATGGCTTCAAATACGCTCTTTTCAAGGCCGACAATCGCGGGATCGACGGTGATGCTCGACGCGTCGCCCGGCCTTTCGCGCGCCTTATCCGCCGGCACTTCGCTCATGATCTGATTCACCCGCACAATTTCCGGATGGAACGGTCGATCTTCGCCAGTGTTGTTGACCACTTTGTAGAGGAAGTACCAGTAAGTCTGGTTCCCTTTTCTGGTCGAAGCCGTGATCCGGTAGGGAATCGTGGGCTTCATCTGAAATTCCCACGAGACCGGCGCGGGCGCGGGTTCGGGGGTGGCAAAAGCGGGCACCATCACGGCGACCGCGAGCAAACAAGCCAAAGTTGTGCAGATTCGGGAATGACTCACCATGCACCTCTTACCGACGCTGACGCGCAGATGCGGCATCCCGCACGCTCGCGCAAGCGAACCCTAAAGTGTCGTAGAAACGGCGATTTTGTCAACGCAGGCCTGTCGGCCGGGAGGAACTCACTCGATTATCCCCGCAAAACGGCGGGTTCTCAATGGTTGAGGTCGAAACTCCCAAATATCGGGCTCGCATGGGTTACCGGACACAACGCGTCGCGTCCCTGACGGGGTTTGGCTTGCGGCCGCTGGCAAGCCGCGCGATCCGCCCTACACTCGCCGCAGGCGGCATCTAGGCCGCAGTTGAGGCTCTCTTCCGATAGGGGATATTCACGATGAAGCGTCGGATACTCATTCTGGCCATTTTGGGATTCGCTCTGGGCTGGCCGCATATCGCGCATGGCTGGGACGAGGACGGGCACGCGATTGTCACCTATTTGGCTCACGATGCGCTGGGCAAGAATCTGCCCGACTGGGTGCGATCGGAGAAATATCGGAAGCGGTTGGTTTATCTGTCCGCCGAGCCCGACCGTTGGCGCGGGCAGCACAACGTGCACCTCGATCATGTCAATAATCCCGATCATTACATCGATATCGAGTTGCTGCAGGATTACGGGCTTACGCTCGAGACCATGCCGGAATTGCGCCGCGTCTATACCGACCATATTGCGATGTACAAGGCGCATCGCGACGGCCTCAAGGCGCCCAAGATCGAAGATAAGGACAAGGCTTACGTGCATCACGTGCCGGGGTTACTTGCGCACGAAATCGCCGAACTGCAATGGACGATCGCCGCCGGTTGGACGCAACTCAAGACGTTCGAAGCCCATCCCGATCGCGTGACGGATGAAATGATCGAAAACGCGCGCGAGAACATCATCTATCACATGGGCATTATCAGTCATTACGTCGGTGATGGTGCGCAACCGTTGCACCTTACGAAACACTTCAACGGATGGGTGGGAGACAATCCGCATGAATATACAACGGATAAGTCGTTCCATGCGTTCATTGACGACGATGTGGTTCGCCTGCATCAGATAAACTACGATGATATGAAAGCCCGCGTATTACCGGCGCGCACGGTGAACAACGAACGTTACTGGCGCGAGATTCTCGGATACCTGCGCGAGTCGAACGAATTGGTGGGTCCGTTGTACGAGTTGGAAAAATCGGGCCGCTTGCGGCAGGCGCGCGGTAAGCGGTTTATCGAAGATCGATTATTGGCCGCGGGTTCGATGTTGGCCGGTATTTGGAACGCCGCCTACGAAGGCGCCGTGATCGATGATTTTCGCGTGAAGCGATTAAAGGAACGCTACCCGAAAGATCCCGGGCGCAAGGCCAAGCCGAGCGAAAAGTCGGAGCGGGTGAACGACGAAGCCCCGTAGAGCCTCAAGGTTGTCGCCATGCAGAGCCGCCGCGTCCCCGCGGCGACGTATCCGACTCATCCTTGCTACAGCGAGACTCTTTTGAGGTACAAAACTGCTTCCAAATGGGTCAGATGACGCGGCTTTTTTTGTTATCGTAAACGAGGGGGCGTCAACTTTGGCGAGCGCTCTAACCGTCGGTCGATTCGGTTTCCAATCCCACCACCGTCGCTTCCAAATTAAAGCTATCGAACAGGGCGTCTTTGATTTCGGCGTCGATTTCTTCCGCGCGCCGTTGGGCAGTCGCCGCGCGTTCGGTTTCGCCCGCTTTCGTGAGGTCCGCTGCCCACGCGCGATACGCGTCGGCCGTCAAACGACGGGCGGCGGTGTGCGCATCGGTAAAGGCCGGACCGGCACCCTTGGGCCACACATGGGCGACCTCAGTAATACGCACGGCCAACGCGACGGCGGCCACATGCCGACCGGCGGCGGACAGGGCGCGGCAGCGCTCGAAGCGACCGTACAAGTCGATGGGGCTACGCGTGCCCGGTTTCAAAATCGGATGAAGTATCTTCAGGCTGCGTTCCGGCTTACCGGCAAGTCGATAGGCTAAGCCCTGCCACAAGCGCGCCGCTTCGGCGATATGCTTGTCGGGGTCGTCGACGTACAGTTCGAGTTCGATGGCGGCGTCGGTTAGACGCGCGACCGCGTCTTTGGACTTATCCAGCCTCGCGATCGCATCGAAGACCTTTGCCATTGCGGATAGCAATCGAAAGCGCGTTGCGTCCGCTTTGGGCTGATCTTCAAATTTGATGGCTGCATCGTATTGTGCAAGTTGGGCCAGTGCGTCGGTCGTGATCGATTGAAGCGCCTGCCGGTCCGTAGCAGTTGCCTCGTTCCTGATGACCTTGCTCAACGGCGCGGCAGCAGATTTCACGAGCATCGACTGCGCCCGCGCAAGTAGCGCTGAGGGATCGCCCGTGTCATCGATTGCTTGGACGGACTGAGTGGATAGCGCGACTATCGTTGCTGCTACGGTAAGCCCGTTTAGGCCTTGTAAGATGTTCATTTCGGGTCGCATCCTTTCTATTCCAAGCATCGGCATCGAAGGAATTATAACCGCCGGCAATGTGCTGCGTTTTCGCGGCTTGCAAAGGCTTTGCCGACGGTCAATCGCCGATTCGATGCCGCCAAATCCACCTTGTTGCCCTCATGTAGTGGGTCGGTTGCACCTGCATGAGCCGATAAGACGCCCGTCGCCAGATTAACGGGCTTTGCCCCTCAGGTTTTCGGAAGCCTATCTAAAGGGAATAATCGTAGGGGTCCGACAACATCTGCGGACAGCGCGCGTATGCCGCTGCCGCGCTCGAAAGGTACTGATAATGACCGACATGCGTCAATTACGAATCGTAATTTCATTGCTGCTGCTCGCGATCGTGACGATGCCCCTAGGGTGCGGTTTCGAGCGTTTTGAACCTGTACCCTCCGAATTGGTGCCGGGGCTCACCCTGGATCAGTTGGAAGCGATACAGATGGACGAAACGCTCACCGAAGACGAGCAGCGTGAAGCAATCGCCGAGGCCGTCGGAGCCACGGACGACGAGGAGGGGGATCGACTCGTCGAGTTTCTGCTCAATTTCAACGTGCCTTAATGTTTGCGTGCGGTTTGCTCCGCACGTGATGAGACGTCACACGTGAGAGCCGGGGATGGTCCTGGGGGGAGTAAACAGCAATGTTGAACAATCGAATCAAGCTATCGATTATGTTGGTTTGCGGTCTCGCCATTAGCAGCACGGGCTGCTTCTTTGGCGACAGCATTTTGTCCGCCGGTGCCAAGCTCGCCAGCGGTCAAATCTCGCAGCTCACGCCGGGTGAATTGCAAATCCTGAATCAAACGATTTCCGGTTTGATCGCCGCCGACAATCCGGATTTGCAAATCGAACCGCTCACCGACGATCAGGCCTCGGCCGTTTCTGCATTCCTGGCCGCCAACAATCTCAATACCTTTGAAGACTTCGAAGCCTTGGGCGAAACGGCGCGCAACAACCCGGAAAGCCTGCAAGGTCTCGACGAACTGGCCGCGGCGTTTGAGGGTTCGGGTACCGACTTCGATCCGGAAAACTTCAGCGAAGACGATCTCAACGAACTGCTCGGCAGCATCTTCGGCGGTACCGATGGCGGCGCTCTCGAAGAATTGCTCGGTGGCCTCGGCGGCGGTGGCGCGACGCCCACCACCGGCGGCGGCACGCCGACGATCGGCGCGACGAACTAAACGTATTTGCACGCTGCGGGTAACCCGCAGTTGGCCGTGAATCCTGAAAGACAAGCTCCCATCCGCGTACATCGCGGGTGGGAGTTTCTTTATGCCCAAGCACGTTTCAATAATCTCGTTCGCTGGGCGATTCACGCCGCAACCTCTACAATTTAGCTGCTTATGTTTTCCGGAATCATCGACAAGATCGGACGCATCTCCGCCGTCGCGCCCAACGCCGCCGGTCAAACGCTGCAACTTAGTGCTGCCAACGATTACTGGCAGGGCGTGCCGCTGGGGGCCAGCATCGCCATTGATGGCGTGTGCTTGACGGTCACCAAGATCGACGGTGCGGTCGCACACTTTGATGTTGTCGCCGAGACGCTGCGTCGCAGTACGCTCGGTGGGCTGCAAACCGGTGATAGCGTCAACCTGCAAAAGTCGATGCGCGTCGGCGATCGGATCGACGGTCATTTCGTGCAAGGCCATGTCGATGCCGTCGGTACGGTCGACGAAATCGTGCCCGGCGACTTATCGGCCATGTGGTGGTTCAAGGCCGAACCCGAAGCGATGAGAATGATCGTGCCCAAAGGCTCGATCACGATCGACGGCATTTCGCTGACGGTTGCCGCGCGCGAAGCCGAACGGTTCGCCGTTGCGCTGATTCCAACGACGTTGCGCGAGACGACGATCGGCGACAAACGCGTCGGCCAAACGGTCAACTTGGAAACCGATATTCTGGTTCGCACGATCGCACACTTGTTACATGACGGTAATGCCGACGGCACGGTCGGCGGAATCACGCTTTCGTATCTGCAGGCCAACGGCTTTGCTTAAATCGTTCGCACGCTCATGACCCATTCGCACGGTGCCAATTCGATTCCAACCATCGGTATTACCATGGGTGACCCTGCGGGCATCGGTGCCGAAGTGGCCATCAAAGCGTTGGCCGATCATACGATTCGCGAGCGCGCGCATTTCGTGATTTACGGCTTGTCCGATCAGATCGAGTTGGCGGCCGACGCGGCTGAGCTGCGCACCTTTTGGACCACCGAGCCGCGCGGCGAATTAAACGGGCACGACTGGCAGCATCCGGTGCTGGTGCGCGACTTCGATGAGTTCGCCTTGGCGGGGCGCTTGCGCCCGACGGCATCGGTCGAGGGCGGCAAAGCGTCGATGGCGTTTCTCGAAGACGCGATAGAAGACGCCGCCGCCGGGCGCATCGATGCGCTGGTGACCGGCCCGATTAACAAAACGGCGTGGTCGATGGCGGGTTTTAAGCAATATCCCGGCCACACCGAACTGCTTGCCCATCGCTTTCACGCCAAGCGCGTCACGATGATGTTCGCCGGTGGACCGATTCGCGTGGCGTTGGCCAGCGCGCACGAAGCGCTGTTCGATCTGCGCAATCACTTCACCATCGGTTTGGTCTTTCAACCGATCGATTTGATGAACCAAGCGCTGACGGAATGGTTCGGCTTAACGCGACCGCGCATTGCGGTGGCGGGCCTGAATCCGCACGCCAGCGAAGACGGTCGCTTTGGCGACGAAGAAAAACGCATCATCGCGCCGGCAATCGAGATGGCGCAATTGCACGGTATCAACGCCAGCGGGCCGTATCCGGCGGATACTGTGTTTCGCCGCGCTGCCACGGGCGAGTTTGATGGCGTCGTCGCGATGTATCACGATCAGGGCTTAATACCGGTGAAACTGCTCGCGTTTGACGAGGCGGTGAATCTCACGCTCGGTTTGCCGATTATTCGTACGAGTGTGGATCACGGCACGGCGTACGACATTGCCGGAAAGAATCGTGCCGATCCGGGGTCGATGAAAGCGGCGTTGGGGTTAGCGATCGATTTGGCGCAGCAGCGTTGTCGGTCGCAGGAGTAGTTGCGCTACCGGCCAATGTCCCCCAGCCCCAGAGGGGCAGGGGAACCCGGCTATGAATTCACTTAGCCCTCAACCTATGGCCGAGGGTAAGCCCACGACGAACAATGGTGGCAGGCTTTTCTGGAAAATGCGATTCCCCAACCTTCGCCGGCGCGAAGGATGGGCCACTTGGGCGCGAAGGAAGGGGCATCCGAGTCGAATTAGATTCTCAAGACATCTGACGATTTTCGAGAGACCTGACGGTGACCGCTTCCTTACGGGCGCGGCTCTGATGGATGTGCAACCTGCAGGATTCGCAATCACATTTCGTTGATTAATTTTCTATCACCGATCGAGTAACCGCTTATCGACCATTTGCTTTAGCTCGTCGCGCAGGGCCGATTGCAGCATCTTACTCAGCCGCGGTGGGCGACCGATGATTTCGCGCAGGTGGTAATCGAGCAGCATAAACGCGCGACCGAGGCGGCCCGTCTTCGTATCGATCAATACGTCGGCCGTCGCGCGGCTGAGACGGCGTTTCTCGATGGCGTGCGGCTCGCAATCGCGACACAACGCGCCGCCTTGATGCGAACTAAAGAACAAGACGCTATCGTCGACCGTGTCCTTACCACACGCGGCACAGTGGCGCATCTCCGGCCGCATGCCGACGTGCGTTAGCAATTCCCATTGAAAGCGCGCGATCGAATCGAGGTAGGGCGGCTGCGCGAGATCGTTAAACAACGAATCGAGGCTTTCGAACAAAGGCGGATGGGCGTCGTGCCGCTCGGTCAGCGACAATGTTACGTCCGCTGCGTACTCCGCGCTGTACAACGCACCGAGCGCGTTGCGCAAATGCCGAAAGCCATCGCGTTGACGCCAATCCGTTAGTGTGGCCATGCGATCTTCCTTGCCCGCTCGCATGGTGAATACGGCGTCACCTTTTTCCAGCAAATCGATACCGATAGACGCACGCGTTTTGGTCGAGCGTTTCGCCCCTTTAAACAAAACACTTTGCTGACCGTGGTCGCGGGTGAAGATGGCCAGTACCTGCGAGGTTTCGCTGAAATCCAGCCGCCGCAGAACGAAGGCTTCGTCCTTGATCAGCGCCATAACAGCTTATTCCTCGGGCACGGCTTCGAGACGGGTGATTTGCAAGCGATTGATACTACGCTGATCGGCGTCGATCACTTCAATCCGGATATCGCCCTCGACCAACGCTTCGTGCTTCGCCGGAATGCGTCCGAGTTTGCTTAACACGAAACCACCGACCGTGTCGTAAGCTTCGTCGTCGGGCAAATCGAGATTGAGATCGTCGTTGATTTCTTCGACGCGTACGCGCGCATCGATTTCATACGTGCGCGGATCGATGCGTTTGATCGAGGACTCGGGTGGTCGTTCGTGTTCGTCTGCGATTTCGCCCACGAGTTCTTCCAAAATATCTTCGAACGTGACCAAACCCGCCGTGCCGCCGTACTCGTCGAGAACGATCGCGATGTGCACGCGATTGTTCTGAAACTCGCGCAACAGCGACGCGAGGTCTTTGGTTTCGGGCACGAAGGTGACCGGTCGCATGACGGCGCGAGTTGAAAAACCATCGCGTTCGGCATTGAGCATGTCTTTTGCATAAAGCATGCCGACCACGTTATCGAGCGATTCTTCATATACGGGGTAGCGCGAATGCCCGTCGTTGCGAATCAGGTCGCGCACGGTGTCGTAATCGGCGGCGACATCCACACCCGTCACGTCGGTGCGCGGCGTCATGATCTCGCCAACGCTGGTTTCGTCGAGAAACATGACCGAGCGAATCATCTCGGTCTCCTGCGCTTGCACCGAGCCATGCGTTTCGCCTTGACGCACGACGTCGAGAATGCGTTCTTCGAAGCGGTCGTCGCCGTCTTCGCCGTTGATGGGCGCGCCGGTGAGGCGTCGCACGATCTCGGAGATTAAATCCTGCGTTGCCAACAACGGGCGCGACAGGCCACGCAAGATAAACAAGAACGGCAGGCTACGACCGAGAAATTCTTCACCCGCATGCTGCGCCCACGACGTTGGCAGGGCCACGCCAACGACGACCAACCAGGGAATGCAAACAGCCCAAAATGCCAGCCAGCGGTTAAGTGATTCAAGATGCGACACGCCAAGGAACAACGTGAGCACAAACGTGACGATGGTGAGTTGCCGCAGGCCGACGCACGTACGTGCGATTTCATCTTGGGCGGCAAAAAAAGTATTGGTACGTTCTTCGGCGGCGTCGTTAGCGCCCAGCAAAATCGTTAGGCGTGTGCGCGAGGCGTAGCGCGCGGCGATGGTGGCCGTGCCGAAAAACACGGCGGCGATCGTCCAGATGATGAGAAATATGACCGTCACGATTTATTCGTCACCGATGGTTTCCTGCAAGATGGTCTTCGGCTCGGGCAACGCGATCTCCGCTTGCAATCCAGTGGCCTGATGCGGCGGTGCGGCAGCCAGCACTGAACCGCTCGCATCGACGATTAAACTGCGGCCGACCAACTTTGGCTTGGCCGCGTCGTCGGTGGTGGTGCAATCGGCTAAGACGCACGGCACGCCAAACGCACCAGCGTGCTTCGATACGGTCGCTTCAACATCGTCGCCCGCGTCTTCGGGCCAACAGCTGGCACCGATCACAAACTGCGCGCCGCCGCTGACAGCCGCTTCCCAACATGCTTCAGAGAGCACATCGTCACCCACGAGCAGGGCGAACTGCCCCAACAAACACTTGCCCACGCGCAGCTGTTGCGCGCCGGCTTCAAACGCCTTTTTGAACGCCTTGCTCGTCAGAGTGGTCATGCGCTGCAATACGCGAATATCGGCATCGCGATCGAGCAACATACCCGTTAGGTGCGGTTTCTTGCCGTCACTTTTCTCCGCCAGCCCCACGGCCAGAAAAACGCCCCAACTGCGACCGCGCAAGCCGCAACTGGCTGTGACCATTCCGGGCGCGCGTTCGTAATTCGCCGGTTTACCGCCCAGCGCCGCCAAGGCGTTGCCGAAGGCGGGAAGGGCGATAAGGTCAGGCGACGGATCGAGATCGGCGGCGGCATCGATGGCTTTCATCGCACGCTGCAGCGTGCGCGAGCGCGATGTGGCGTCGATATCCAGTTGAACGGCGTGCACAATCATTTATTTGTTGCTCCGATCCGAGTCGGGTTGGCCCTTGTCCGCGCCGAAAATCGGTTGCTTGCCGAGCGCGACCAACATCGCATCTTCCTCGGCATGCATGCGTTCAAAATCGGCATCATCGTGATCGTCGTATCCGGCAAGATGCAGGAAACCGTGCAGCGCGTAAAGCAGCACTTCATCTTGCCATGAATGGCCGCGCGCTTCGGCCTGCTCGCGCGCGACGGGCTCGCAGATGACGATTTGACCTTCGATCGCGTCGCTGGTGTCGTCGTCATCAAGCAAGTCGAAAGTCAACACATCCGTCGGCGACGGATCGTTCATCCAGCGGTCGTGGAACTCGCACATTTGTTTTTCGTTGACGATGGCGATTTCGATGGAAACGCGTTTGAGATCGTGCCGCGCGACGGCAAACGTTAACCCCGCGCGCAGGGCGTCGGTAAGGTCATCATCCGCGCCTTCAACATCGATTGAGATCGGCGGCGTAGAAGGAGGCTCCGAGTCGGGCTCGCGTTCGCCATCGTGGTGCGGTCGGCTCATGCGGATTTGACCTTTGCCCGGCTCGATTCGGTGCTGTCTTTCGGGTAAGCGATGCGACCGTGGTGAATGGCGCGCAGGCTCTTCACGAGGCTGCGTTCGACCAACGCCAGCTCGCGCAGCGTAATATCGCATTCGTCGAACTGACCGTCCATCAATCGCGCCATCAAAATATCGTGCACCACAGTTTCGATGCGGCCCGGCGTCGGTTCCGGTAGCGAACGAACGGCACCCTCGACACCGTCGCAAAGCATCAGAATGGCTGACTCGCGCGTGCGCGGTCGCGGGCCGGGATAGCGGAAGTCAGTATCGCTGACTTCGCGCATTTTCAGGCCGCTGGCTTTGGCTTCCTCCGATGCCATGTGATGGAAGTAGCGCACGACGGTCGTGCCGTGATGCTCGGCAATGAATTGGTGGAGAATCGGCGGTACACCGTGTTCGCGCGCCAAGGCGAGACCGTCCTTCACGTGAGATAGGATCACGAGCAAGCTCATACTCGGCGCGAGGCCGCGGTGAGCGCTGATATTCGCATCCTGATTCTCAACGAAGTAAGCGGGCTTACACGTCTTACCGACGTCATGGTAGTACGCGCCCACACGCACCAACAATCCATTCGCGCCGATGGCCTGTGCCGCGGTTTCCGCCATGCTCCCCAACAAGTGGCTATGTTGCCACGTACCGGGCGCTTTCTCGATTAGTTCGCGGAGCAGCGGCTTGCTCGTGTCGGCCCATTCCAACAGCGTCAGACTGGTGCTGACTCGAAACGCTCGTTCGATCACCGGCAGCAAGACGAATACGATGCAGACGCCGATCAGTGCCGCCAGCGCCGCCAAAAACGCATCGCTCAACACGGGGCCGCCATCAGCGAAGGCCGTAAACGCCGCCGCCAACCAAGCCGCCGTGCCCGCCACGATGCCCACCCGCAACATGTGCATGCGCGTGCGGATTTCGGAGAGCATCAACACCGTCACGGTCGCGACGGTAAGCAGCAAGATCATCAAGCCGTAAGGCGCGTCGAGGGTGAGCACCGTCAACAACGCCAACGCCGACACGGTCCCCAAGGCGAATATCTGCGAGTAGGTAATGGTGAGGATGGCCGCCGTCAGCGTAATCGTTGTAACGCTCCACATCGGAGACTTCCCGACGTTAAGCAACACAAAGCGGTCGATGGCAAGCATGCCTGCCAGCAAGGCGGCGATACCGAGGGCGCGCAGGGTTTTCTGTGCGATCCGCGGCTGCGAACGCGCCGTGAAGATCCCCAAGCCGATGGTCGTCAACGCGATGATGCCCATTAGACCGAAGCGCCGTTTGCGCCATTCGTTCACTAGCACGGGGTTGGTCTGACGTTGCGCGAGATACTCGTCGTGTTCGGCGCGCAGTTTGGCGAACGTTTCTTCACCGATCACGCCGGCGGTTGCGATGATGTCGCCGACTTTGAACGGGTCCATCACCGGCGGAATCTTGTCGGCTTCTGCAATGCGTTCTCTGGTATATTCCGCGTCGTAGATGTAAAGCGGTTCGAAGCGGTCTTTCTCCGGAACGATCGCTTTGCGAATAACCGTGGCAACGATCGACTGAATTCCGCTTGGGAAAATGTTACGAACGGCCACATTGCTCATATTGGTCACGTGGTCCGAGTTCGTCGCGTAGTCCAATTGCTCTTTTGGCACGGGCTGGTATTGGCCCGGCGCCGTTTCGAGCATTGCATGACCGGCGGTGCTGTCCAGCTTGCGACCGACATCGAATTTCTCGACCAACGGCTGCTCTTTGAGCGTCTTTTCCAGATTGGCAAGATCGCGCGAGAGTTTTTCGCTGTCTTGCGCGTTTTCTTTAAGTGCTTGAAACGTGGTCGCGTCGATATCCCAACGCTCGCCATGATCGGCGCGGAATTGTTCGATGGATTCGGCAGCCTTGGCGGCGGCGTGGATGTCCCGAATCTCGCCCTTCATGCGTTCGACGACATCGCGATTGAATCGGAAGTGATTCGGAACTTCCTGCCGCGCAAGACGTCGCGCTTGTTCGGTCTGAAATTCGCTGACGCGCTCGAATGCCACGCGCGAATAAACGGGCCGCGTCAGCTCGTCGCCAACGTTATAGGGGAGGGGTTCGTTGCCCGTTGCGATAATCAGCGAGGCGATGGCCCAGAAGCCGACCGCAATCACCAACGGCCAACCGAGCGCGGGTCGATACCGTTCGTGCCAAGGGCGATCCTCGGACAGCAGTTTCTTCCGCCCGTCGCCAGGGCCTTGACGCAGCCAAGGAAAATCAAACATAAGCACCACGCCACGGTGGCGTGTCCTGCGACCATTACTCGTTGAGGACCCGGCGACTCGATCGTCGGCAACGAAAAGGCAGCGCGTACCATTGACCGCGCCGCCTCAGTGAAAATAGTATCGCAAAATCGGGCGCTTGGCCTGACCAGCAACTCGGAAAAGGGCCGAAATCGGGCCAGAATCGTTCTAAGGCAATTGTGGGTAAGGGTTTACAATTTTGAACTCGAAATTGGCTCCGCTAACGTTCCGAGCCGATGGATTGAAGAGGGTATCGCGAGAAACGCGGTCCGGACCTACGTCCGGATAACGGTCTCGACCGGGTTTATAGGGCGATCTTTCGACCGGCATCGCCCTCGTCAACAGCGCGCATACTTGGGGCAACATGGCAGCTATCACGCTACTTACAGATTTCGGCCAGGCGGACCACTACGTCGCCTGCATGAAAGGCGTGATCCTGCAGCGCGCTCCGACCGCTCAGATCATCGATGTCACCCACATGATCCGACCGCAGGACGTCGTGCACGGCGCGTTCGTGTTGCGGCAGGTGTTTGAATATTGCCCGCCGGGCACGATCCATATTGCCGTGATCGACCCCGGCGTCGGGTCGCGTCGGCGCATCATGGCCGCGCGTTACGGCTCGCAGACGATCCTCGCCCCGGACAACGGTCTGCTGACGTTTATCCACCGCGATTTCGTGTTGGAAGAGCTGCGCGTGGTCGAAAATTCGCGGCTGTACGAAAACGATGTGAGCAACACCTTCCACGGTCGCGATATTTTCGCGCCGGTGGCCGGTCACTTGTGGCAAGGCATGTTAATGGAAAAAGTGGGGCCGCTCGCGCGCGAGTTGGAGCTACTGAACATCGATCGCCCGCAAATGCTCGAACAGGGCGGCGTCGAAGGCAAGGTGCTTTACATCGATCACTTCGGCAACCTGATCACCAATATTTCCGAGGGCGAATTGGGTAAGCTACGGGGTGGCATTCAGCGGCACGGCGTATCGGTGGGGCCGCTGCGCGTTGGTACGGTTCGCACCACATATTCCGATGTGCGGCCCGGCGAAATCGTCGCGCTGATCGGTTCGACGGGCATGCTTGAAGTCGCCGTCAACCAAGGCAGCGCCGCCAAGCATCTACAAGCGTCGCCAGGCACCATTATTTTGGTGCGCTAATCCGCGCCGGATTCACTTCTTAGAAAAACAAGGTCAACACATCGGCGACGAAGGCGTTAAACGGCAACGTGATCGACGAAACGGCGACGTTAATCCCGAACAGTGCCACATCGTCGGCACACGCACCCAGTTGCATCGCAGTGCCGCACGTCAAACAGGCCAACATCAGCTTTTTTCGATTGCGATAGTAACGTCGCGTCATGGGGACGGGCCTCGCCTTTTCGGTCCGATGGTTCTCGCTGCTCGCCATCGAGCAAACTATGCAAATGCATTATGCTTCACGTCCAACGAATTCGCCAGCACGAAGACGAACCGTAGCATAGCAGGTATATCGACATGGCAGTTTTTCCCGTTGACTTTTCCAGCGATACCCAGACGCGACCATCGGCAGCGATGCGGCAGGCGATCGCCAATGCCGAGGTCGGCGACGAACAAAAGCGCGAAGACCCGTCGGTTAATAAGTTGCAGGAAATGGTGGCAGAGCTTTGCGGCAAAGAGGCGGCGCTTTTCCTGCCAACGGGCACGATGTGCAATCTAATCGCACACTTCATTCATTGCCGCGCCGGCGATGAGATCATTTTGGAGGCATCCTACCATCCGGTGAACTTCGAGGGCGGCGGCCCGGCGATTCACAGTCGCGCGAGTTTACGCTTGATCGATTCGCCGACGGGCATCTTCGGTCCGGACGATATCGTCCCGATGATTCGTCCCAATGATGCCCATATGCCGCGCACGCGGATGGTTTGCGTTGAGAACACGTGCAACTTGCGTGGTGGGCGCGTTTGGTCGGTTGCGCAGGTAAAGGCCGTCACGGAGTGCGCGCGAGAGTACCATTTGATCACCCATCTCGATGGCGCGCGGCTGATGAACGCAGTGGTGGCGGCGGGCGTGACGGCGCGCGATTACTGTGAGCACTTCGATAGTTGCTGGATCGACCTCAGCAAAGGGCTCGGTTGCCCCGTCGGTGGTGTGTTGGCCGGCACGCGTTCGTTTATCGACGAAGCCTGGCGCGCCAAGCACTTTTTCGGCGGGGCCATGCGGCAAGCCGGCATGTTGGCGGCGGCGGGTATCTTTGCGTTTGAGAATAATGTCGAACGACTCGCAGACGATCACGACAAGGCGAAGCGCTTGGCTGTTGGTCTGGCAGAGTTGCCCGGCGTATCCGTTGATGTCGATGCGGTTGAGAGCAACATCGTCGTCTTCGATATTGGTGGAACGGGCAAAACGCCCAAGCAGATTCTCGCGGCGCTGCAACCCCATGGCGTGCGTTTTAGTCCGCTGCTGGAGCCCACTGTGCTGCGTGCCGTGTCGCACCTCGATATTCCCGATGACGGCGTGGACAAAGCGCTAATCGCGCTGAAAAAAGTACTGGATTCGTAGGTCCATTTCGCGCAAAGTGGCAGCCAGTGTAAATGGGCGTCGGGCCCGGGCGATCTTGGAAGAATCGCCAACAGCATAGAGAGCCGGAGACGGAACTTCGCTTTTAAATTGTGAGCGCAAATCGCGGCGCATTCCGTGCGCACGGGGGGTTGCGTAAAGGAAACGCGTTTCCATGGCGAATTCATCATTATCTCAACGCCTGCGCTATCGATTCGATAACTTCATGTCGCGCGGCGGCAGCTCGATCTTTCTGAGCCTCGTCGTCGTGTTCGTCGTGAGCTTCGTCGCCCTCATTCTGATGCGCGGGCTGATCTACCTGATTTATCCCGAAGGTGGCGAACGTATCGGCGGCTTTTTCAATCACGTGTACGTGATTTTTCTGGAGTTGACCGACCCGGGAAATATGAACCAGGAGATCGGCAGCGACCCGGTATATAAAATCCCCGGCGTGCTGGCCGGCCTCGTGGGCATCGTCATTCTCTCGATGCTGATCGCGTTTATCACGACGGCGCTCGATCAAAAACTCACGCAACTCAAGAAGGGCCATTCCAAGGTCATCGAAGAAGAGCACACGATTATCCTTGGCTGGAGCAATCGCGTCGTTGAAATCGTGCGCGAGTTGGTCATTGCCAACGAAAGCGAAGACGACGGCTGCGTCGTAATCTTGGCTGAAAAAGACAAGGAAGAGATGGACGACCATCTCAGCATGAATCTGGGCGATACCAAAACCACGCGTGTCGTAACGCGCAGCGGTGCCGTCTCATCGTTGGTGAACTTGGATGTCGTTTCGGTTGCCACGTGCAAATCCGCGATCGTATTGGGCGAATGCAGCGAGGCCGACCCGCCCGAAGCGCTGTCGGCCAGCGATTCGCGCGTGATCAAGACGGTGCTGGGTTTGATCGCCGCGAAAGCGCCCGGTCAAGAGCTGAACATCGTGGCCGAGCTGTACTACCGGCGCAATCGCATCATCGCCGAACGCATCGCGCCCGACGAAGTGACGACGATCGACGCGAGCGATGTGCTGGCCAAGGTCATGGTGCAAACGTCGCGTTCGGTCGGGTTGAGCGTCGTCTATTCCGAAATCATGTCGTTCGACGGTTGCGAGATGTATTTCTATGGCGGACCGTGGCCGGAGATTGCGTTCGGCGCGTTGCAATTTCACTTTCCCGATGGCATACCGCTCGGCATTCGACAAGCTGATGGCGAATTGCTGATCAATCCGTCGATCGATACCACGGTAATGCCGGGCGATGAAGTGTTGATTTTGGCGGAAGATGATTCGACGATCGAGTATCGTCCGCAGCCGGTCGCGACGGGTCGCACGCTAGCTTACTCGAATCAGCGGCTCGAACACGGCGTCGAGCGGCAACTGATCATCGGCTGGAACCCCAAGGCGGAAATCCTTATCGAGCAATACGCCGATTACGTCCTGGCCGGATCGCGTATCGATATACTCGTACAAAATCCGGGCGACGACGTGCGCATTGCCGTGGATCGCCTGCGCGATAAGGCTACCGAGTTAATCATTGAGATTGTCGACGCCGACCCGTTGCATACCGAGACGTACGAAAAGCTCGACCCGACGCGTTACGACAACGTACTGATTCTCAGCCAAGGCGTAACCAATGCCGATCCGGAGACGATCGACTCGGAAACGATCATCATTCTTCTGGTATTGCGACGGTTGCTAGACGAGGCCGGGCCGTCGGCGACGAAGACATCGCTGATTAGCGAAGTGATGAACTCGCGCAATCAGGCCTTGGTCTCGCGGGCTGGTGTGAACGATTTCATCATTTCCAATCAGCTCGTCAGTATGTTGTTGGCGCAGGTGTCGGAACAGCAGGACATCAAGAAGGTGTACGACGACTTGTTTGAAGAAGACGGCTCCGAGATTTATCTCAAACCCGCAACACTGTATTTCGCCGACTTACCGATCGACGTGAGCTATGCCGACATGATGCACGCCGCTCAGGCGCGCGCCGAAGTTTGTATGGGTGTTAAAATTAAAGCTGACGAAGCGGACATGGATAAGAACTTCGGCGTGAAGCTGATCCCTGAAAAGTCGGCCACGTATCACCTGACGACCGAAGACTCATTGGTCGTATTGGCCGAGGATGACACGTAAATGTTGGATGGGTCGTTCGATCTACCCATCTGATTGCGTTAGCTCGCCGCCTTGAGCCTCACCGGCTTTTCTGCGGTCATCTTCATTTCCGGGCAAGGGAAAAACCGCGCGGCGGGTTTTGGAATTGCCTTGGGAATCGCTATGTTTATCTTCGCTGATGCCGAGGGAAATAGTCGTTACTGATCGTTGCGATCGTGAAACTCTCTCCTGAATAAAAAAGCCGCGGCCAGGCCGCGGCATACTTGGGAAACAGGAGGAGGAGATGAAGAAGAATATGGTGTTTGTCGCGACGGCGACCACCGGTTTCAAACCGGTGCCACAGCGCGGAGTTCGGGTGCCCCCGCCCCTCTGGGGCTGGGGGATAAATCCCGATCGCAGCGTCGCTCGTTTACGCTTCGGCTTAGCACTCACCTTCAAGCTGCGCCAACAACGGCGGCTTACGGCGGCGGCGGCGCTTCTTGGGTGCATCAACGGGGCGCACTTCGGCTTTGCGCGGGTCTGCTTTGCCAGCAATCTGCAACGCCTCGGCGGCGGTTTCCGCAAAGAAGTCTGCCTTCACTTCGCGCCATAACCCTTGGGCTCGATTAAACACACCGCCCGATACCAACACGTTCATCGTCGGGCAAGAATTGATCTCGCGGATGTGATCGATCATCTGACGCACTTCCGGCACGTCGGTCGGCTTGCTGCCGACGATCATCATCATTTCGGGTTGCAACTGACCGACCAGCGATCCCATTTCGTCGCGCGGAATGCCGGCACCCAGGAAGTACACTTCCCAACCTTCGGCTTCGAACAAGTCTGCACACATCTGAGCGCTGATCTCTTCGGCTTCGCATTCGGTGCAGGTGATCAGGATGCGCTTGCCGTTCTTGGCGGCGCGGGGCAGTCGCGATTGAAGGTGGTCGGCGACGGTGCGGTTGATGCGCGTGGCCATGTGCTCGGCGGCAATGTTGATGCGGTCTTCGCGGTAGAGGTTGTCCACCTGTGCCATCGCGGGCCAGACGACGTCTTGATAAAGGCGCTGCGGCTCGATGCCGTTGTCGAGGGCTTCCGTGATGATGGTGCGGCAAATGCTGCGGCGGCCTTCGAGGAGCGGGGTGATGTACTGTTGGAAGATTTGCGTGGTGGCCAAGGCGGTGATCTCCGTGGTCTAGGCGGCACGTGCGGGCCGCGTGGGTGGGGCAGGTCGGTCGTCCATCGCCGCTTGCCGCCGTCGTGTGTCTCTTGGTCGTGTCCCGCTCCCGGGCACGGTGTGTTGTGTTCTGACAGCCCCGGATTCTTGGTCACCCGACTTTATGTGTTAACTTAGGTAATTTAGGAATCTTGGGCAAGATTGAAATCGGCGCGAGGCGTTTGAAAACTTGAGGGCGTCCGAAAAATTGGCGTGGCCGCGAAAATGGACGGGGTGCATCAATCAGATTTGCCATAAGTGTTGTAAAAATAATTGGTTACGATCATCGTTTAGGGCGTTTGATCTGCTGGCGAGAGAGTGAATCGCGCTGATTTTTGCCCCATATCGGTAAGAAATTCCGGTTTTGCGTCCGATATTGCCCGAAAATCGTCGAGCGGCGACCCCTCGGCGGGGCGTTTGGACAACACTAAATGCCTCGGAGGCTGTCGCGACCACTCCCCGTCGCCTCAATTTCTGATTTACTGTCATAACCCGAATTTAAGAGTACCGAATTCGCCTGCGATGAAGGTGGGGCGTTTGTTATCGACACTCGCTCGCCTGCGGTTGGTGAGATTCCCGCTGGTCTGTCGCATGCATCTCGTGCCGGTGTTCGCAACAAACCCCGGAGGCGAATCCCTATGTTGAAGAACAGCAACTGCCCGCGACGACTGACGACTCGAGTTTCCAACCTGCTGCGCCGCAGGCTTATCCCGCGCGGCTGCTTCGCGATCATCACCATGCTGGCTTTGGCCGGTTGCGATATACCCTTTGGCACCGTCGCGTTGAACATCGATGGCCCGCCGACAAGCGCGACCGAGTTGCGCGTCAATCCCGAAAGCTATGCGCTGATCGGCGTGGGCCAATTGGAAGTGGTCGCCAAGCTGGGCGTGATCGCCAACGACATGACGGCCGACGCGGTCGAACCGTTCACGGGCCAAACGGAACAAGGCGGCATGATCGACCTCGCCGGGGACGGCAGCTTCTTCTACAGCGCGCCCGAGCGGTTTCTTGGAACGGATTACGTTGAGTATCGCGTTTATATGAATGGTATGGAAATGACCGGCCGCGCGGCGTTTAAGATATACCCGCCGGAAGCGGTGCCGGTGCCTTAAGCCACTTGGTGTTTGCTACTCGGAGAAACGGTTGCGTTTCATGACACCGTTTAGAAAGCGGCATTTCGTGCGTGTACGTAAAAAAAGTCTCGCTGCTCTGATAGACACTCAATCCTCAAAAATATGACGGTCGCCGCTGGAGTTCTGTCGGGTCGATGACCCGACCTACATGCCTGATTTGCATTCATCATGTTTATACCGTTGAATAAAAAACACCATGTCTCGACCACGCTTCTTCAAATCACCGGCTGCCTTTCGCGCTTGGCTTAAAAAGAACCATAAGACCGCCGACGAACTCATCGTTGGCTATTACAAGAAAGGCACCGGCAAGGCGTCGATCACGTGGCCCGAGTCGGTCGCCGAGGCGCTGTGTTTCGGTTGGATCGACAGCATTCGTAGAACCATCGACGACGAGTGTTATTCGGTGCGCTTCACGCCACGGCGACCGAATAGCCGCTGGAGTGCGGTCAACATTCGGATGGTGGCCGAGTTGGAAAAGGCCGGCAAGATGACGGCGGCGGGACGCAAGGCTTTTGAGGCACGACCCAAGTCGGAGGAAAAAGGCTATGCCGTCAAAGATTTCGATGGCCAACTCGACAAGAAACGCCTGAGTGCGTTTAAGAAAAACAAAAAGGCGTGGAAGTTTTTCGAGTCGCAGCCGCCGGGCTATCAACGCATGGTCCGCCATTGGGTCATGAGCGCCAAACGCGAAGACACGCGCGACCGACGACTGGCGAAGTTGATCGAAAGCTCGGCAGCGGGGGAAAGGGTGTATTGATCGCGTGGGGGGATCGGCTGGAACGCCGCTTGTTGGGTGTTGGCGGGGGCCATGTTCACCCTTCAAGGTGACCATGTCTTTTCGCGCGCGGCGCTTCGGGTTTGCGGGTTCAGCATTGCCCGACGTTGTAAATCGCACGCTTGCCTTGCAGGGTAAGCGTGGCACCCGACAAGGGAGGGCTACCGACGCACCGATACGGCCCACCTTCACGCGTTGCGATTAGATTTTCTCAGCGCTCGGTGCACTGGCGGGCAAGCCGACCAGTGGCACCCGGCGAGAACCTACGCAATCACCAATCGTTACAGCGTCAAACAACAAGTCCGGGTAACGGCGAGTGATCCTTGGATTCGGATTGACGGTGGCCCGGGTCCGGTGACCTACACCGTCGGGCCGAATCTCGGGCCACCCCCCGGAACTTCCTCTTTTCTTGATTCACCAAGCCCGACTGCCCGAACAACCGTATCCCTCGACGCGACCGGTTTGCCAGATGGTGTACATGTGGGCTCGTTGGAGTTCCATTCCGTATTTGATGGCGTGCCGTCGACGACGCCCGAGATCAGGGAGGTTCGGCTCGATGTCGGTCGTCACCATTTCAGCAATCACAACGTGCCGCTGCGGATCGAAGGTCCGGGTGTTACCGAAGTACCGATCGAACTCCCGGAAGCGCTTTTCGAGGTGGTCGATCTCGATGTCGCATTAAGTATGGACTACCTCGGCGGTGACCTCGGCAGTATGACCGCCGTACTCATATCGCCAGCGGGGACATTTGCGATCTTCTATCGCGGCGGTATTCAAGACATTGGCGTACTCGTGAATACGGTCTACGACGACGACACCAACCCGATAGACGGCGGAAGAGGCGACCTCGCTCGCTTTAATGGAGAGCCGACCGCGGGAACGTGGAAATTGTGCATCGATTTGGAAGGTGGCGAATCTGGAGCCGTTATGTTGAACGAATCCACGCTTCGGATGCACTATCAACCGAGAACACCGGATCGCTGAGAAAACTGGGAGGCGCGCGAGGCATAGTGCTATGCGTAGTGCCGGGTGCCCCGGGTTGGTTCTTAGCCTGGGGTCTTGAATACACGTGGTCAGTCTAGTAGATAACATGCCCACGACGCGGGAGAATCGCAACCCCGCGTCGGTGTCTACCGCCAAAAGCCAGTCGGCCGAACCGTTCAACGCCTCATCGACGGTTTGGCAGAATGGTTTAGTTGCGTGCCACGGTTCTAACAACTGTGGTCGGCGGAGATGAATGCCCGTTTTCTGGCGATCAAATGCAAGGTCAGAAGGATTCTCCCCGGCCGCGGAAAAACCGTGTTATCCAGTCGTCGCTGGTGAGCACTGTTCATAGAACAGTGGCACACGCATAGGAAGTGTTTGGATCAACTTCGAACAGGGCCACGCGTTAGAAGTGTTTTTGCCTGACCGGTTATTCGAAGAGCGAAGCGAAACTAAACCCTACTCCTCGTCCACATCCCCATCATCATCACCGCCGGCCATCATCTGTACGCTGGCGAGGCCGCTGGCGACGTTGTCGCAGAATTCGAAAATCTTATCGAGGCCGGTGACGAGGAAGATGCCCCAGACGCTGGTGGTGATGCCGCAGAGGCGCAGTTGGCTGGGCGGGGTTTCGGCGAGGGCGCGGCGCAGCTTCAACATCTTGGCGATGTTGGATGAGTTCATGTAATTCACTTCGGACAGATCGAGCACACAATGGCAACCGGGGCGCGTTTCGACCATCTCGATCAGCAAGTTCATATCTTCGGTAAAGGAAGGATCATCCTGCAGCGTGGCGAGGATGACGTTTTCCGACCATTGTTCGACTGCCATAACAAGTCCTCGGCGAGTGCGGGTTGACTACCGCGCGAAAAGCTAGCCGCCGCCTGTGGGGCTGTCAAATTCAGCTGACGGCCCGTTGGGAAAGCGCAATGAGCTCTCGATTTTTCTTAACATACGCTCGCCGATTCCGTTGACGGGTAACAAATCGGCGGGCTTTTGAAAAACGGGAATCCCGGCGGCGAGTTGGCCGCGCCGCGCTTCTCGATAGGCGACGATACGCTTGGCGACCGACTCACCGAGGCCGGGTAGCAAGGCCAACTCGGCCCAACCGGCGGTGTTGGGATCGACACCGGCGCTGAGCGTTGTGTCGCGCGCGTCGGTTTGCCACGCACCGAGCGCTTGCCAAGCGGCGAGCAAGGCTACGATGGTCACGAGTCCTACGGCGATCCAAAACGCACGCTGTGCGTGCTGCAGCCGCGCCGTTTCAAACGCCTCGCGCCGCGCTTCGACATCGGTATTGGCAAGGTGCGGCGCTGAGTGGTTGGCGTCTGACATTATTGATTCGGAATCGCGGTTTTGAGACCTTTTAGATCGCGACGAACAAGCTGGACTGCCGTCGCTATTTGGGAAATTCTTCACAATCCTCCGCAACGCTGCGTTATTCGGTATCGTACGCCTGCTGATCGGGCTTGCTTGTCCGAATATAATGCAAAAAGCTTAACGCCGGGCGTTATTTTGCGTCTAAATCACCATGCGAAAGGTGTACGCCGCGCCTTCGCGACGAGATTTGCCGATGATGCCCTTGGTGACACGTAAACCGTATAACCTGCCCCAACCGAAGGGGGCCTTGCATCCTGCCATGGGCGCTGTGAACCGACATAAGGACAACCCACGATCATCGGATACGACGACGGCCCGCTGGCTGGGCGGCGGTGTGTTGGTTTTGGTGGTGGTGTTGCTGGTCGTTTTTTGGCGCGGTTTGGGGTTGGCGGCTGCCGGCGCTCAGGCAAGCGTTGACGCACCGTGGCTCTGGTTGCTGGCAGCTTGGGGTGCCGTGACGACAGGTGCTTTTGCGTGGCGCGTGATGCTCTGGCGGCGTTACCGCCCACATCGGTTGAAGCGTGATGTTGAACCGTGGCCGCACATCTCGGTGGTGGTCCCCGCCTTTAACGAATCTCAGGAAGTGGCCCGCGCAATCGAAAGCGTGGCCCGCGCCGATTATCCGCGTGAGCGTTTGCAAATCATCGCCGTTGACGACGGCAGTACCGACGACACATGGCAACACATGCGATGCGCCGTCGATGCTGCGCGCACGGCCGATGCGAGGCTCGATATTCAGGCGCTTCAACTTCGTCAAAACGGCGGCAAGCGCGAGGCGTTGTACGCCGGTATGCAATTGGCAACTGGCTCCATCCTCGTGACGGTCGATAGCGACACGCGCATCGAAGCCGACGCCCTGCGCGAAATCGTGGTGCCATTTATTAACGATAATGATGTTGGTTGCGTGGCCGGCAGCGTGCGCGTGGCCAATCCGAGCGAGTCGATTATTACGCGGTTCCTGCGCTGCTATTTCAGTTTGTCGTTTCGATACGTGCGTGCGTATCAGGATGCATTTCGAGGTGTGTTTTGCGCGCCGGGCGCGCTGAGCGCCTATCGCATGAGCGTGATTCGACCGCATCTCGATGCGTGGCGGCAGCAGTCGTTTCTCGGTCGACGATGTATTACGGGCGAAGATCGGGCGCTGACGAATATCGTGTTGCGAGCGGGGGCGTTAACCGCGTATCAGGATACCGCCGTGGCGTGGAGCGCGATGCCGACGACCTATCTCGGATTGGCGTTGATGTTCCTACGCTGGGCGCGTAGCAATGTGCGTGAAACGCTGGTGTTGTGGTCGTTCTTGATGGACGATCTGGGTCAGCGGCGAGGCTTGGCCGCGTTACGATTTAATATGCTGCTGGTGGCCGCGTCGTTGTTGATGCCCTATGTGTTTATTGCGCATGCTGCGATGGTGGTGATGGCTACGCCGTTGGCGTTGCCGGTGTATATGGCGGCGGTAGTCGGTGGTGGATTGGTCTCGGCGGCGATTTACTACGCCAACGAACGCGATCACGGCTGGGTTTGGCTGCCGGTGTATCAAGTGTATTGGTTAGTTACGCTATCGTGGGTGTTTCCGTGGGCGCTGCTCACGCCGCATCGGATGGGCTGGCTGACGCGGGGAAGCGGACAACGTGATGAAGGCCATGCCGAAGCGCAAGCCGGTGTGTCGCTCGCGTCGGCGTAACGCGATACACGTCGCTCCTATATCAAATCGAATTAGAACAACTCCCAAATCGGTCGCGCATCGGCTTCTTTCACAATCCGGAATGGTCGCTGATCCGGCGAGTAATTCGTTTGTTCATAATCCACGCCGATGGCTTTGCAAATCGTCGCGTGCAAATCACCGACGCGAATCGGTTTGTCTTTCACGGCGCGCCCGGCGTCGGATTCACCGATCATTCGGCCGGTTTGCAGGCCACCGCCGCCGAGGGCGACGCTCCAAACTTGTGGGAAATGATCGCGCCCCTGTGTGCCGTTGATGCGTGGCGTGCGACCGAACTCGCTGGCGAGCACGACGAGCGTGCGATCGTAAATTTCTTTGCGCTTGAGATCGTCGATCAATGCCGACATGGCGACGTCGAGTTCGAGGCTCTTATCTTTCACGACGTCAAAGTTGTCCTGGTGGGTATCCCAGCCCCCTAGCGTGACTTCGACAAAGCGCACGCCGGCCTGGGCCAAGCGTCGCGCCAATAGGCAGCCTTGGCCGAAGGCGGATTCGGTACCGTAGCGTTCGCGCAGCGCCATCGGTTCGTCATCGAGATTAAATACGCGCGCGGTCTTGGGCCGCATCATCAGCAGGGCGGCATCGTAATGCGCGCCGTACTCCTTGATGGCGTCGTTGCGCTTGTGCTTGTTCTTAAAGTTGCGATCGAATTTCTTGAGTAGCGCCAGTCGTCGGCGGTAGCGCTGGTTGCCGATCCCTTGTGGCGCGGCGAGATTGGCATTGGCGAAGCGGGCATTGCCCACGTAATACGGTGCATACTTGGGGCCGAGATACCCGGCGGCCCAGTCTTGCCCGATCGTGACATAGGGCGGCAGGCGATCGTCGCGCTCGCTGCGGCCTTTGTATTTGGCGACGATCGAACCGAGCGTGGAGTGTTGAATGCTGGCCAACGGCGGATAGCCGGTATGCATCTGATACGAAGCACGGCTGTGATCGAACTCGTTGCCGGTCATGCTGCGAATGAGCGACAGCTGATCGAAGCGGTCGGCGATGCGCGGCAGATGTTCGCTGATGGAGATGCCTTCGGCGGCGGTTTGAATGGCGGAATAGGGCCCGCCATGATCGGTGCCCGGCGCGAGGTCGAGCGTATCGAGATGGCTCATGCCGCCGGCCATCCAAAGCAGGATGACGGTGTCGGCCGTGCGCGTTTCCGATGGTTTGGCGTAGAGTACGCGCGGATCGGCGAAGCCGAGAAAGCCCGCGCCGCCGATGAGGCCGGCGCTGGTGCGCAGCCATTGGCGACGCGTCATTTGGCGATAGCTGTCGCAGCCGGTGCAGGTGTGTTTGTTCATGTTCGTTTCACTTCTGATAAAGGGGGCGGTCGGGTTTAACCGGCGGTGTTTGTTTCTCGTTCGCGTCTTCGCGCCTTGCTGACGTTTACCGCTTCCGTACGGGCGCGGCTCTGATTATCTCGCTTTGCCAAAACTGATCCGTCTTTGGTGTTGCCGACGGTGTTTGTCTCTTGCTTGCCTCTTCGCGCCTTTTTGGCGGTTACCGCTTCCTTACGGGCGCGGCTCTGATTGCCACTGACGCGGCTATGCGCGATCGATTCATCAACGGATAAATTGAAACTCGCGCGTGTTGAACAGTGCCCATTGCAAATCTTCCCAGGCGCTGTCATCACTGCCGTTGCCGATCATCTCAAGTGCTTCTTTCAATTCGTACTTGGTCGGTTTGCGCGTGAGCACCTGATAAAACGCGGCTTCGACCATTTGCGACAGGTTGTAGCCGCGCTCGCGCCGCCAGATGCGAAACGGGTGATTGGGATGAAAGCGAACGGCACGATTGAGGAAGTCGCCGTTTAAGAGCGTTAGCGCTTGCTGAATACTGCCGTTTTGCATGTGTTGTGGAATCGTCTCACGATCCGAAGCGCCGAAGGTGCGTAAAAAACTCTGCGGGCGCGGTGGATAGGTCGTGAGGTACGACGGCTGATAGCGACCGCCGAAGCCCTGTGGATAATGACCGGTCGCGGCGAGGATCGAATCGTTGATTTGTTCGGCCGTCATGCGGCGGACGGGCATACCTTCGTAGAGCGCGCCGGGCACGATGTCGTTTTCGGCGTCGTCATCGGTGCGGTTGCGGCGCAGCACACTGGTAAACGACTTGAGCGAATCGGAACTGGTTTGTTGATAGGTACGCGAGAGCGCGATCAGCCGCACGATGCGTTTGATGTTGTAACCCGAATCGATGAATTCCAATGCAAGCCAGTCGAGCAGTTCGGGGTGCGATGGCGGATTGAGGGGGCTGAAGTTTCCGGTCGGGTTTACCAACCCCACGCCCATCATCTTGGCCCATATGCGATTGACGGCCACGCGGGCGAAGTAGGGGTTGTCGCGCGCCGTGACCAACTCGGCTAAGGCATCGGGGCCGCGACCGAGTTCCGATGTTGCTCCCGTGAGAAACTTGCCACCGGCGCGGCGCGCATTGTGCGTCACGCCCAGCACCAAACCGCGCGCTCCGCGGTCGTCGTCGCGACGGATAACCTGTCGACGCGTGCCGCCGTAAAACGCGGACAAGCCTTGAAAGTCCTTTTGCGTCCACCAATCGAATGGATGGTCGTGGCATTGCGCGCACTTGAGAGAGATGCCGAGAAACGCATCGGAGATCGCGACGGTCATCACATCCGGCTCGACGCGATCCTGCAAGATGAATGCTACGGCGGGTTCGCTTTCGGACGAACCCTCCGCGGCGATCAATTCGCGCACCAATTGGTCGTACGGTTTGTTCTCGCGCAAAGAATCATGCAAGAAGTCGCGCAGGGCATTCATCGGCGCGCCGATGACGCGACCGCGCTCGCGGAGAAGGTCGCCAAATACGACGGTCCAATGGTCGGCGAACTGACGTTGCTTGAGCAGCAATTCCACCCATTTCTCGCGGCGCTCGTTTTCCTTCCAGCCGAAATAGCGGTCGAGGTCTTCAACGGTGGGCGTGATGCCGACGAGGTCGAGGCTCGCCCGTCGCGCGAAGGTGGCGTCATCGCAGAGGTTTTTCGGGCGCACACGCTCTTCTTTGATGCGGGCCAGAATGAAGCGGTCGATATCGTTAAACGGGCGAAAATTGCCGAAGCGCACGTCGGGCGGTTCGGGGCGATGGTCGGGCAGCGGCGGTATGAGCCGTTGGGGACCCTGCGGGCGCGAGTGGGTGAAATCGGGCACGCGATCGGCGGCGCGAAGCGAATCGGTGGGAAGGCAGCCGATCGTCAGTATGAGCGCCATCGTGCCAATGACGGCTCGGTGAATCCGAGATGGAAAGGTGCGTTCGATCATTGCGGGCGGGCAGGCAGGTGTATGCCAATGCCTAACGAGGTATTTTATTCACTATTGCCCGTCGAAAACAAATTATTCTCGGCACCGCCGCGTTGCCGAAAATGGCGGTTTATGGTAATTAAATGACTTCGTTTTCGCTGGCGTAGCTCAGTTGGCAGAGCAAGGGATTCATAAGCCCTGGGTCGCAGGTTCAAGTCCTGCCGCCAGCATTTTTCACACCTCTCGGCATCCCGATCGCCGTTTTTCCTGCTTTTAGCTTCTCGTGCGACCGTTATGAGCCGATATGGCTCATGCATCAGTGTCCGTGCCCGGTCTGGGTGGGGGCTTGCGTACGATCTTTTTTTTGCCGGGAACTATCCAATGGCGAAGCAGCTTTCCAATATTTTGACCGAAGCGGGCACCAACGAAGTTGAAGTGTTGGTTTTCCAACTCAACAGCGGCTACTACGGCGTAAACGTCGCCAAGGTGCGCGAAATAATCACCATGATCCCGCTGACGAAACTGCCGCACTCTCATCCGGCGGTGCGCGGTGCCTTTAATCTTCGCAATCGGGTTCATCCCTTAGTGGATTTGCGTAAGTTTTTCGAGATGCCGCCCGCGGAATGTGAAAAAGACGCGCGCGTGATCGTTACCGAGTTCAACAACGAACGCATGGGCTTCATGGTGGACCAGATCGATAGAATCCACCGCATTAGCTGGTCTGATATGGGCGAGGTACCCAACATCAGCACCGAAGAAGATACGGCCATGACGGGCGTGTTGAAGCTCGACGGACACCTGATTCTGATGCTCGATTTCGAGCGCATCGCGTTCCGCATTGCGGGCATTACAGATTTGCAGGCAGCACCGCCGGAAGCGGAGGGTGTTAACCGATCGGAGATCAGCGTGTTGTTGGCTGACGATTCGGCCACCATGCGTCGCATGCTGAGCACTTCGCTCAACAAGGCCGGTTTCAAGGAAACGTTTATCGCGTCGGACGGCGAAGCCGCGTGGACCAAATTGGTGGAGATGATGAACGCCGGTCAAGCGCCCGATGTGATCGTCACGGATATCGAAATGCCGAAGATGGACGGCCTGCACCTGACCAAGCGCATCAAGGATGAGCCACGATTGAAGCATATTCCGGTGATCGTGTTCAGCTCACTCGTCAGCGATGACAACTTGAAAAAATGCCAAGCTGTTGGTGCGGATCGCCAATTGACGAAGCCGGAATTGCCGGGACTGGTCAGCATCATCGATGGCATCATGGTCGAGCAGCAGGCGAAACTGGCAACCGCCTAAAGTTGAGTTTGGATGCATTTCACGTCTTTCGATTCCGAATGGACGCTTAGCATTGATGGATGGTAATCCGTCGGGAGACTCCCGTTATGTCGCAGCAATTATCCAATATTCTCACGGAAGCCGGCACCAACGAAGTCGAAGTGTTGGTGTTTCATTTGAACGGCGGCCTGTACGGCGTCAACGTAGCCAAGGTGCGTGAGATCATCACGATGGTGCCGCTAACGGCGTTGCCCGATTCCGACCCGGCGGTGCGCGGCGTCTTCAGTTTGCGCGAGCAGGTTCACCCGCTGGTCGATCTGCGCAAATTCTTCAGCATGCCGCCCGCCGACGACGAATCCGATGCGCGCGTGATCGTTACCGAGTTTAACAACGAACGCATGGGCTTTATGGTCGATCAGATCGATCGTATCCATCGCGTGAGTTGGTCGGACATGGGCGAAGTGCCCAACGTTCGCAATCGCGATGAAGACACGGCGATGACGAGTGTGATTCGCATCGATGATAAAATCGTATTGATGCTCGACTTCGAGCGCGTGTCGTTCCGCATCGCGGGCATTACGGGTCTGGAAGATGCGGCGCCCTGCGATCAGGGCGATTTACGGGCGCGTACGCGCGTGATGTTGGCCGACGACTCGGCGATGATGCGGCGAATGCTGCAGATGGCGATGACCAACGCCGGTTTTAAAGACGTGGTGTTGGCGAACGACGGCGAGCAAGCATGGACCATGATCAATCAAATGCTCAACGCGGGTAATCTACCGGACATCATCGTGACGGATATCGAAATGCCGAAGATGGACGGCCTGCACCTCACCAAGCGCATTAAGGACGAGCCGCGGCTGAAAGAGATTCCGGTGATCGTGTTTAGCTCGCTGGTCAGCGATGATAATTTGAAGAAGTGCAAGTCGGTTGGTGCGGATCGGCAGCTCACAAAGCCGGAATTGCCCGGATTGGTGAAGATTATCGATGAAATCATAGGGGCCCAGGTGCCCGCGTAGGAAAAACCGGCTCGAAAGTAGACCTCGGTTTCCACTGTCATTTACCGCGTCATATGAAGCACTAGACGATTGGCTAAATATTGCCAACTCTTGGCCATTTCAATATTTACACGCCCGGCGAACGATTTTTGCTTGAACTGAGGTCCGGGCTTCCTTTATATTATTGGGCTTATCTGGGTGTGAATTCTTTCTACTCGATTGTTTTCTGAAATCTCGAAAGGCAGCAGTATGAGAAAAGTGCAAGCCGTCGTCGCCGTCTTGATTCTTGCTCTTGGGCTGATGGTTACGCCAGCCGTCGCAGCTGGTCCCGATGTGGTATTGTCAGATATCAACGGAATCAACGCCTTCGGTCCGGTTGGTGGGAAACGGGCTTATATCATCGGTAGCGATACGTGTAACATCGGTGATGATGACCTAATTTGGGCCAACGATGGCACGCCGATGCTCTCGATGAACATGTATCGTTTGGCCAATGGTCGGTTCGAACAAATCGGAATGGGCTGGTTAAAAACCGCATGTTGCGCGGCCGAGAGTTCAAACCCGATGTGCGGTAACAGTTGCGATTCAGGCCCGGGCAGTAACACGCTGGGAGCCGGATGTTTAGATGTGTACGGTGCCGGTTGGAACTCCAACCAAGGCAGATTGGCGAGCCGTTCGTCGGTCGATGGTTATTTCGGCACGGTCATTGGACCGGTCGGCACGTCTGGAGATTCAATTACTGCTCGTTGTCAGGTCGCGGAATCCGACCTTAGCTCCGCGAATTTCCCGGGTGCCCTCTACTTTATCGAAGGTCATTACGTCGCTTCGGACGACGCTGCATCCGGCAATCAATTCAACAACGCCAGTTACGCACGGGTCAACGTCTCGGCCGGTTTTGGATTGACCTTGGCTGAACCGCTGAATGTCGGTCTCCCCGCCATTTTTGCCTGGCAGAACAATGGCCAAGGCGCCGGTATCGCCGATCCGAAGGTGCGCATCGCCGCGATGGATGTTCCCGGTGAAGGCCGCTTCTATCTTTCCGCACGCGCCGACGACAATGAAGACGGCACGTACACCTACAATTATTCGATCTACAACTTCAATTCAGATCGTTCCGGCGGCAATTTCACCGTGCCGGTTCCGGACGGGGTGACGGTCACGAACGCGGGCTTCCACGATGTCGATTACCACTCGGGCGATCCTTACGACAACACCGATTGGTCGGTCACGGTCAATAGCGACTCGGTCGTGTGGGAATGCCCGCAGCCGTTTGCCGTCAATCCCGAATCGAATGCCTTGCGGTACTCGACGACGTACACCTTCTGGTTCACTGCCGATACGCCTCCGACAATTGATGTCGTGACGCTAGGCTTGTTCAAACCGGGGGCGGGCGCAGACCCGACGGCTTTCACGGTCACGCCGAGTGCGGTCGAAGACTGTTCCACGATTGCCGGTGACGTCGATGGCAACCAAACGCTAAACGGTCTCGATCTGGATGGTTTCGTTTCCTGCTTGTTAGGTGATGAGCCCGTCGGCGGCGATTGTGGTTGTGCGGATATGGATGACAGCGGCGCTGCCGATTTGGCGGATGTCGCTGGCTTCGTTGCCGCCGTCCTCGGGGCGTAATTCGCATCGCGCGAATTTCGTGAACCATCTTGAATGATCTTCAACAGCCCGCGTGTCTTGCACGCGGGCTGTTTTGTTTCCAATTTTTGCAATCCGTTGACGCTGGGGGCGGTGCGGGCTAACTTCCACCAGATGGCGGACGAGTTGCCTTATTCCTACGAAAACAGCGCCTTGCACGAGCGCCGCGAGCGGGTATTCCTCATCCTGGCCGGGTTTTTCCTCGGATCGATGGCGATGCTCAACATCGTCGGAATCACGCGCTTTGTGCATATCGGGCCGCTGGCCCTCGCCGTCGGCGTTCTGCCCTATCCGCTTACGTTTTTGTGCACCGATTTCATCAGCGAGTTGTACGGTCGTCGCCGCGCGAATTTTGTGGTGTGGGTTGGGCTCGCGCTGAATCTGTTTGTGATCGGGATACTCTGGCTCGGGAATCAACTCCCGGCGGTGCCGCCGGAACAGCAGCCGCCCTGGCAGGTGATTCCGCTGCGCGAGGGTGCCGAAATCACGTTGGCCAACGGCGATGTGGTAACCGGCGAATTGGTCCTTTTCAATGCGATCTACGCCTGTTCGGCCGGGGCGGTGATGGCTTCGATGGTGGCATACATGGCCGCTCAGTTTTGCGACGTAGCCATGTTCCACTTCTGGAAGCGCCTGACCAAGGGCAAGCACCTTTGGCTGCGCAACAACGGCAGCACCATGATCAGCCAGTTGGTCGACGCAACGATGGTGATTTTCATCACGTTTCGCGTCCAATTTTTTGCCGGTGAGATTCGCTTTTCCGAGCTGGCTGTCCTGATCGGCAGCAATTACTTGTTTAAGGTGGTCATTGCCGCGTTAGACACGCTACCCTTTTATGTTGGCGTGCACTATTTGTCGCGCTATCTCAAACTCGATTCACACCGGGAGCATGCGTTGTGACGTCAGTGGGGAACGACACGACCGACATTCACGAAACAGCCGCCGGCGATTCGTCGCCCAACGGCGACGCGCCGCCGTTTCAACTGAGCGGCACTTGGCAACCGCCGGCGTTCTTTATCACGGCAACGAATTCCGCGCCGGCCCCAACGGCGGAAGCACTGCATGCGCTATTGGGTGAGGTAACGCCGGACGGTCTATTGGCGTCGTCCGCGGAAGAAGCCGAGCTGATGACAGGTGACGGCGCGGAGTCGGTGCCGGCGCTGCGATTCGATCCGGTCGATGCTGTCGATTTATTGAGTGACTTGCACGATCGGTCGCACACGCGGCTCGATCGCTCATTGCGGTTTTGGTCGTTGGCGGCGCGCTATCTCGTTTCGCTGATCGAACGCGAGCAGTTCGCGCCCGATATTTCGGTGACGGCGGAAAACACGTTCGAGGGTCGCTGGCGTTTGTTCGTTGCCAGCGACGTTGAATCGGCGTGGTTGGAACGCTTGGCCGACGCGATGCCCTCGGGTGCTGGGCTTAGCGAGAGTGGAACGATTCCCGGTGCCGAAGCGCTCGACACGTTTCTGACCACCTGCGGCGAAGCGATCATCCGCCGCAGCCTCGATGCCGATGAGTTCTTTCACGATTTTCGCGAACGCGTCTCCGACGAAGTGCATTGGGATCAGCGCTGGTTGGCGTCGTTGCTCGGTAATCGATTGCCGGTCGAGCTGGATTTGGAGCCGGGCGAACTCGATGCAATTGTGACCGAAGTGCGCCAGTGGCTGACGGGGCTCGAAACGCAGCGCGCCGGCAACATGCCGAAACTCTCGATTCGATTGCACGAGCCCAAGCCGGCGGCAGAAGGTTCGAGCGAAACGCGCGCAAGCGGCGGTTGGAAACTGGAACTCGGCGCGATCGAACCGTTAACTGGCACGATGTCGGATTGGCATTCGCTGTGGAACGAAGAAGGCGGCGAACGCTCGATTATGCGTCGGCATCTGGTCGATCGTCGCGATCATATTCGGCGTCAGTTGCGGCGTGCGGCCAATGCGTTCGAACCGCTCGAACGCGTGTTGGATGGCAGACAGCCGAACGATATGGTCTTGTCGGCGAGCGATGCGTTGCGCTTCATCCGAGAAGCCGCGCCGCTGATGGCCAAGCAAAACATTGTCGTCGATCTGCCCGGATGGGCTTTGGAATCCGAGCATCGCATCGGGCTGGCGCTACAAGTGAATCCGCGCGGTCGCGGTCCGATGACGAAAGGCAGCGATCCGTCGTTGGGCCACTTCGGTCTCAGCACGGTGGTCGATTTCAATTGGCGCATCGCGTTAGGCGATCGTCAGCTTTCGCTTGATGAGTTTTCGTCGCTCGTAAAACGTAACGAACCGTTGGTCAATGTAGGTGATGAATGGTTCGAGATGGATCAGGAAGCCGCGCGGCAGGCCCTCAAGTTTTTGCAGCAACAGCCGCAGGGCAGCATCAGCTTGCTGGAAGCGATGCGCATCGCCGGCGGTGCGGAAGAACTCGACACGGGCTTGCCGATTACAGGGATGACCGGCAGCGGCTGGGTCGATCATTTTCTGGACGGCCTGCCCGATGCGCGCGTCGACATGGTCGATCAGCCGGAGAACTTCGTCGGCGAGTTGCGACCCTATCAACAGCGCGGGCTGAGTTGGCTCGCGTTTTTGCAGAATCTCGGCATCGGTGGCTGCTTGGCCGACGACATGGGATTGGGTAAGACGATTCAGTTGATCGCCTTGCTGTTGCACGAACGCAAGCTCGATCCGGAGATCGGGCCGACGCTGCTATTCGTTCCGATGTCGGTCGTGGGCAATTGGTATCGCGAGATCAAACGCTTTGGCCCGTCGCTCAAGCCGATGATCCATCACGGGCCGGAACGACTTACCGACGAGTTGTTTATCGACGAGGCCAATCGTCGCGACATCGTGATTACAACGTACGGCTTAGCGCATCGCGATTTGGATGTATTGGCCGAGGTTCCGTGGCATCGCATCGCGCTGGATGAAGCGCAGAAAATCAAGAACCCCAGCGCGGCGCAAACCGTTGCCGTGCGGAAACTGGCGGCGCCGCACAAACTCGCGCTCACCGGTACGCCCCTCGAGAACCACCTATCCGAGTTGTGGTCGATTATGGAAACGCTCAACCCGGGCTTACTCGGGTCGGCGGCGAACTTCCGTAAGCGCTTTGCGGTGCCGATTGAAAAGATGGGCGATCGACAGCGAGCAGGTGATCTGCGTCGATTGATTCGACCGTTTCTGTTGCGGCGCACCAAGACCGACCCGACGGTCGAATCGGATTTGCCCGACAAGATGGAGATGCGCGTTTATTGCAACCTAACGGCGGAGCAGGCGGCGCTCTATCAGAAGTCAGTGGACGGCATGTTGACCGAGATCGATACGGCGACGGGGATTCGGCGGCGCGGGTTGATTCTCACGACGTTGACGCGGCTCAAGCAGATTTGCAATCATCCGGTGCACTTTGCTGCCGACGATAAGGGGCTCGATGGTCGTAGCGGGAAATGCGAGCGCTTGGTCGAAATGTTGGAAGAGGTGATCGAAGAAGCGGATGCGGCGCTGATCTTTACGCAATATCGCGAGATGGGCGAGTTGTTGGTGAAGCTGCTCAAGTCGCGCCTCGATGTCGATGTGCCGTTTATGCACGGTGGCACGACGGCGAAGAAGCGCGACGAGTTCGTCGATCGCTTCCAATCGGGCGATAAGAATATGCCGCTGTTTTTGCTATCGCTGCGCGCCGGTGGCTTTGGTCTAAACCTTACCCGCGCGAATCACGTGTTTCACTTTGACCGCTGGTGGAACCCGGCCGTCGAGGAACAGGCGACCGACCGGGCGCATCGCATCGGTCAGACGCGGCGCGTGCAGGTGCATAAGTTTGTGTGCATCGGTACGATTGAAGATCGTATCGATCAGTTGCTAATGGAAAAATCGGCGCTGTCGGATCAGATTGTGGGCAGCGGCGATGAATGGCTCACCGGTTTGTCGACGACCGAGTTGCGCGAATATCTCACGCTCAAGGACGATCAGGACGCATGAGTGATACGAACCCGTCGTCATCCGATCCGCTCGATGCGTTGAGCGATATCCCGCGTGCCGAAGTCGAATCCGGGTTGAAGATTCTTGGCGCGCCGAGCTTTGTGCGCAAGGGGTTTCCGTTGCTCGGTCTGCTGGCGACGGTGTACGAACACGTATCAACTCGCGTGGGCCCGCCGCAGGATGATTCGGATGTGGCGGTCGATACATCGGCGAGCGATGACGAAGACGATTGAGTCGTCGATAAAGTAACAAATGGCTCTAACCGATCACTGGTTGTCGTTTTACACCGGCAATTAGCCGGTGCCACAGCGGGCCTAGTTGCTGGTACCGCAGCGCACTTATTAGCCCGTAACACAACGCGAGTGTTTCGTGAATGCGTTAACCTTTAAGGCCGTTCGGGTAAGCCGCCATGACTACCGTCAACCCTGAATATCGAGCTGACGAAGCGTATGCAAGCGAGATGGATGCGCGCGATCCGTTGCGCGGTTATCGCGATAAGTTCTGTCTGCCCATGCGCGCGGACGGGACACCGGTTATATATTTCTGTGGCAATTCGCTCGGCCTGCAGCCCAAAGCCACGCGCGAGTTGGTGAACGAAGAACTCGATGCATGGGCGCGGCAAGCCGTGGATGCGCACTTCGACAGCAAACGGCCTTGGTATCCGTATCACGAGTTGTTTCGAGAGACCGGCGCGCGGTTGGTGGGTGCCCGGGCGGGCGAAGTGGTAATGATGAACAGCCTGACCGTGAATCTGCATTTGATGATGGTCAGCTTTTATCGCCCGACGGGGCAGCGGCGCAAGATTTTGATCGACTTTCCGACGTTTCCGTCGGATATGTATGCGGTTAAGAGCCAGTTACATGCAAACGGTTTTGACCCGGACGAAGATTTGATTGTTTGCAAGCCGCGCGACGGGGAAAACATCTTACGCACGGGAGATCTGACGTCGGCGATCGAAGAGGCGGGCGATTCGCTCGCGTTGGTATTGCTGGCGGGCGTGAATTTCTTTACCGGCCAGTTTTATGAGATCGAGCGCATCGGTACGGCGGCGCACGGCGTGGGTGCGAACTTCGGCGTCGATTTGGCCCATGCAGCGGGCAACGTGCCGCTAAAGTTGCACGATTGGGACGTCGATTTCGCTTGCTGGTGTAACTACAAATATCTAAATTCCGGCCCCGGCGCGATTGGGGGGTGTTTCGTGCACGAAAAGCATGGGAACAACGCCGAGTTGCCGCGTTTTGCCGGTTGGTGGGGTAACGACCCCAATGAGCGTTTTAAGATGCACCTGCTGCCGGATTTCAGGCCGCGCGCGGGGGCCGATGGTTGGCAACTCAGCAATCCGCCGATTATGGCGATGGCGCCGTTGGTGGCCTCGTTGGAGATTTTCGACGAGGTCGGTCTGGAGGCGCTACGCCGCAAGAGCGAGTTGATAACGGGTTACCTGGAATACTTGCTCGATGCGATTCCGGGCAAGAAGTTTGAAGTTATCACGCCGCGCGATCCGGCGGCGCGCGGGGCGCAGTTATCTATCCTGGCACATGGCGAACCGAAGCGGTTGTTTAAGGCGCTGCAAGAGCGCGGGGTGGTGGGAGATTTCCGCGAGCCGAATGTGATCCGCGTTGCGCCCACACCGTTGTATAACACGTTTATGGATGTTTGGCTGTTTGCGAATATACTCGCGGAGATGGGTTAAGTATATTCCGGTTACGCCGATTCTCGCTCTTTAATCTGATTGTAAACGTAGGCCGTACCGCATTCGGGGCAGCGCTTACTTCGATTGCCCGTCATGTCGTAGCCGCACTTCATGCAATAACCTGCAATGGTGCTTTCGAGTTCGGGTTGATAGCAAAAGCGCCAGCGGATAAATAGCAGGATGATCGTGGCAGTCAACGCGTACAATATGAAACCTGCGCTGTCATGTGAGATATATTCCCGCAGCTCGAGGAATAAGAAAACGAATGATGCAGTGATGACTGGAACGAGATAGATTAAGGCTGTAGGTGAAATCCGATGCAGGTGGTCCGGAGATTTTAAGAGGGCGTTGCAGCGCGGGCATGGATAGCGCCGTCGCAAGCGATCCAAAAAGTGCACCGGGTGTTGACAATTTGGGCACGACATCGCCATATCACAATTTTACTCACGGCGATGCCAAGATATAAATCACTAAATTACAAAATCGCCCAACCACCAATTGATCACGCGTTAACCTTCTCCTCCTGCTTGGCATCCGCCGCATCGAACCCGTGCCTCAAGGTGTTTTCCGAAATCACGCGGCTGGTGCAGAATTCTTGCAGGTAATCCGGGCCGCCCAGTTTGGGGCCGATGCCGGATTGACCGTGGCCGCCGAAGGGTTGGCGGTCCACGCGCGAGAGCGTGATCTTGCGATTGACGTACAGTAGGCCGACATCGAGTTGAGCCTTGGCGGCGTCGATGTGCGGCGGCATGCGCGAGAAGACGCCGCCGACCATGGCGTAGGGCCCGGCGTTGGCGATCTTCAATGCATCGTCGAAGTCGCGTGCCTTATGCACGCACAGGATCGGCAACATCAGTTCCGTCTGCCCGATCTCGGCGTCGGGCGCGACATCGGCGGCGATGGCGGGTTTGACGAAGTAGCCGCCAGCGGAATTGTCGGGCACGCCGCCGGGCAGGACCAACCGACCTTGCTTGGCGGCCAATTCGATCCAATGGCGATAGCGTTGCACGGCGGCTTCGTCGATCACCGGCCCGACGCCGGTGCCCGGTTTTTCGGGCGAACCGGGCGTAATCGCGCCGGCGGCTTCGGTGATCTTGGTGATGAAGGCTTCGTACACGGCGTCGAGGACGATCACACGGCTGCAACTGGTACACTTTTGACCGCTGTAGGAAAAGGCGGAATCGAGTATGGCGGTCACAGCATCGTCCAGGTCGGCGTCGTCATCGACGATGATCGCGTTCTTTGCACCCATCGACGCCATGACATGCTTAAATTGATTGCGACGGTTTACTTGGCCGTGGGCGACTTGCGCGATGGCGCGGCCGATCGGCGTGGAACCGGTGTACGCGATCATGTCGACGTCAGGGTGCCCGGCGAGTGCCGCACCGACGGCGTCGCCACTGCCGGAAATGACTTGCAACGCATCGCGCGCGATGCCGGCTTCGTGAAAAAGGGCGAAACATTGCAGGCTGCAAATAGACGCTTGTCGCGCGGGCTTTACGATGCAGGTGTTGCCCGTGACCAACGCCGCGGAGACCATGCCCGCCACCAGCGAGAGCGGAAAACAGAAGGGGCCGATTACGCCGACGACACCGCGCGGGGCGTATAGATATTCGTTCATCTCACCGGGCCAGTCGCGCCGGCGATTGCGTTCGGTGAGGCGGCGCATTTCGTAAGCATGGAAGCGCACGATGTCGATCGCTTCGGTGACTTCAGCCAACGCCTCGCGCCAATTCTTACCGATCTCGAACACCAACCAGGCGGCGAGGTCGTAACGTGCTTCGCGCATGCGGTCGGCGGCGTTTTCTAGCAAATCGGCACGGGCGTCGGGGGGCAGGGCGGCCCAGTCGGTGGTACCGTTGCGAGCGGCGTCGACGCAAGCGTCGACGTCGTTCACTTTGCAGGCGGCATAGCGGCCCACGGTTTCGGAAGGATCGGCAGGGTGATGGCTGGTACGCCATTGATCGGCATCGATGTTGATCTTGGTCGCCAAGAGAGGGCGATGGTCCTTGTCAAACTGCGATCGGACGCGGTCGAGCGCCGCCTGCATGGCGTTTTGCTCGACTGTGCGCGAGAGATCGATGATCGGTTCGGATTGGAACGGTTCCATGGGGTTTTCTCCCGGCGGATCGGCAAGGTAGGGTTGCGGCAAGTCGGCTGGCAGATGGTTGCGCGGATCATTGGGGTTGCGCAAGAGCTTGTCCGACGCGGCGCTGGCTTCGTAACTTTGACGCAGGAACGATTCGTTGGCGGTGTTTTCGATCAGGCGACGAATCAGGTAGGCCATGCCCGTCATCATGTCACCGAAGGGGGCGTACACGCGTACGCGCTGTTGCATGCTCGTTAGCGCGCGGCGCAAGGGTTCGCCCATGCCGGTGAGCATTTGTAATTCGAGCGTGCGCGGCGGCAGGCCAAGGGCTTGCTCGCGCGCGAGCATGGCGGCGATCGAGCGCACGTTATGGCTGGCAAAGGCGGGGCGAATGGCATCGGCGTTTTCGAGCAGCAAAGCGCCGACGCGTTCATAATGCGCATCGGACTGCCACTTCTCGGTGAATAGCGGAATGGGCCAACCGTTGCGAATGGCGTTGGCCGTTTCGCTATCCCAGTACGCGCCTTTGACTAATCGCACGGTAATGGGGCAGCCGCGCTTGCGCGCCCAAGCAATCAGTTCGCGCATGTCGTGCTCGGATTCGGGCATATATGCCTGAATAACGGTGCCAACGTCGGGCCAATCGCGAAATTCGGGCTCGGTCAAGACGCGTTTGAAGATGTCGAGCGTGAGGTCTTTGACTGCGTAGTGCTCCATGTCGACGTTGACGAATGCCCCTGCGCGGCGGGCAGCGCGAAAGACGGGGCGCACGCGCTCGAGCACAGCTTCGCTGACGCCTTCGGGATCGATCGGGTCGAACTTGGCGACGATCGCCGAGAGTTTGATGGAGATGTTGACCTTGGATAGCGCGCCGAACGGGGCGCGATCGATCAACGGTAAGTCGGGCCAGTTCGCGGCGTCATCGGCGATGGATTCGATCAAGTCGATGTAAAGCTGTTGATGTTCGCGCGCGACGCGATCGGCGAGAATCGTTTCGCCCAACACGTCGAGCGTAAACGTATTGCCGCGCTGGCGCAGTTGTTTGACCGACCGAATCGCTTCGGCGGGGGTCGCGCCGGCGATAAACCGCTTGGCGCCGGTGGCGGCCACCCAGCGGGCCAGCGGGCCGATGGCGTTGGCGGCGAGCGCGCCGCTGTGAGCGACTTGCGCGAGGCCTGCGAACATGCGGGCGTAAAAATTGTCCGCCGTCATGCGACCGTCGCAGAGGTAGGCGTGCAGATGGTGCGCCAAATCGCGATTCGATTGAAGAATCGGCAGCACTTCGACGAAACGGAAGAGACGCAACTTAAGCGATTCGTCATCGGCGATGGCGTTGGTGCCGAAGGTCTGCCAATACTCCTGCGAAAAGATCGACGGCGCGGCGCGTTCGGCGCGACCGAAAATGGTGCGGCCGATGCGGAGGATGTCGGGTTCGAGACTGGCGGAATGAACGCGCAGGGCGGACATGGAAACAGGCACCTCTGGACTAAATTTAAGTCTACTGCTCGAAGCGACGGGCAACAAGCAAGCCGTATTGTCACGGGCATTCAAGCCGGTACACTCGAATATATGAAAGCCATGAAAATTCTCGTGTTGTTCGCGGTTGCGATGGCGGGCCTGATGACGCAAGCGGGCTGTCAGGACAAACGCCGTCATAAGGCGTCGGAGCAGGTGGAGTTCGGCAAGGTCGATCTGGCGTTGGAAGATGATGCCAGCCCGGAGATCGTGGCTCGCGCGTTTTTGGAAACCGCTCAGGATATGCAGCGCGTGCGCATCGAAGGGCTGGGCAAGGAAGGCAACGCTCAACGCTACGACGATAACATGGCACGCTTGATGGCGCTGTCGGCCGGTAAGACGATTTACAAAAAGGTGAAGCCGGGCAAGAACACGGGGTCGCCCTTTGTACCGGTGGACATCACCGAAGATGCGGCAGTGCGGCATATCGTATCGCTTTGGGTATCGAAGATCGCCCATTACACCGACGGGATGGATCTGGCGACGCTGAAGAAAGGCAACGAAACGAAACAATCGGAGCAAACGTATTCGGTCATTGCGACGAACGCGCACGAGCAGGAAAAGCTGGTCGCGATTACGGATGCATTTGAAAAAAAGCGAAGTGACAACACGCCCGCCAAGGGAAGTAAGGCATATTGGGATGCCATTCGCGCGCAAGCATTGCAGCAGGGTTTTAACGTGCCGATCGAAGCGCGAATCACGGTGGTGATGGAAAAGGTCGGCGCCACGTGGCGCGTATCGGATGTGAATCTGGGGCCGTTGGATTAGGCGTTTGCGTACGCCGTTCGAATAGAACGAAAAAGCCCCGCCGTGGCCACGGCAGGGCTTTTATTCGTTAAGAAGATTGGCTCCCTCAAATAGAGCAAGCATGCGTCCGCGAGAATTTTCGAGATTGCATTATGCCGAAACGGCCACAGGTTTCTTCGTTTCGACGGGTTTCTTGGCAAACTCGCTATTCCAAACCCTCATGATCTCCTCGGCACCCTTGAGACCGTAGGTGCGTGGGCGCGGGGAGAGCAGACTCAGGTCCACATCTTCATACGTGAGCTTCGGCCCTTCGGGTGTGTGCTCGGCGATGGTCGATTTAAGCCACTTGTCGTTGTTGGCCTGGAACTGCTTACACCAGCGGCGGGCTTGCTCGGTCAGGTCTTCGCCGCTATCGGGATCGAGGCCGTCGATTTGGAAGTCGGGCTTGTAATGCGCCCCGCGCGATTCATCGCGTTGCAATGCACCGAGCGCGATCACTTTGGCCAAGACAATCATATCACCCAAGGCGCGGGTGAATGATAAGTTCTGGTTGGTCCACTGACCGTTGTCGGCCAACGGGGCGCGCTTAAAGCGCTCGGCGATCTCATCGATCTTCGTCAGCGTTTCTTTGATCTTGTCGTTGTATCGCACCACCGTGACGTTTTCGGTCATGGTGCGACCGAGTTCGTCGTGCAAGCGATACGCGTTTTCATTGCCGGTGCGGCCTACGAGATCGTCCATGGCATCCTTGTGCTTGCGCACGGCACCATCGAACAGGGCGGTGGGGGCGTCGGCAGCGCTCGATTTGAGCGAGTTGATGTAATTCACGATCGACGGGCCGGTGATCAGCCCTTCAAAGATCGTTGAAAGCAACGAATTAGCACCGAGACGATTGGCACCGTGATAGTGGTATTCGGCTTCACCGATCGCATAAAGACCGGGGATGTTGGTCATGTGGTTGTTCGGCGCGCCGTGTTCGAGGCCGCCGGTGGTTTCATCTTTGGTGTAATCCACCCAAATGCCGCCCATCGAATAGTGAATGGCGGGGAAGATTTTCATCGGCACCTGACGCGGATTCACGCCCTGGAACTTCTGATAAATATTCAGAATGCCGTCGAGTTTCTTATGCGTCGTCGCCGGCAAGTGCGTGAGGTCGAGATACACGCACAATCGTTCGGTCTCGACGCTGAGACCTTGCTTGACGCACACGTCGAAGATTTCGCGAGTGGCAATGTCGCGCGGCACGAGGTTGCCGTACGTGGGGTAGCGTTCTTCGAGGAAGTAATAGCGCTCACTTTCGGGGATCGATTTCGGATCGCGCGAGTCGTGCGGCGTGCGCGGCACCCAGACGCGACCACCTTCGCCGCGGGCGCTCTCGCTCATCAGGCGCAGCTTGTCGGCACCCGGCACGGCGGTTGGATGCACCTGTAGGAATTCGCCGTTGCCATACTTCGCGCCTTCTTGATAAACGCGTGAGTTGGCACCGCCGGTGCAGATCATCGACATCGTGCTCTTACCAAAGATCAGGCCGCAGCCGCCCGTTGCCATCACCACGGCATCGCCGGGCAACGCGCGGATTTCCATGCTGAACATGTCTTGGACGACGGCACCACGGCAGACACCTTGGTCGTCGGTGATGGTGCCGAGGAATTCCCAGAACTCAAACTTGCGCACGAGGCCTTCGGCTTCCCAGCGACGGACTTGTTCGTCGAGTGCGTAAAGCAATTGCTGTCCGGTGGTCGCGCCGGCGAACGCGGTGCGCTTGTAGAGCGTGCCACCGAAGCGACGGCGATCGAGGTGACCTTCCTGCGTGCGGTTAAAGGGCACGCCGAGGCGGTCGAGCAGGTCGATGACCTTGGGGCCCCAATCGGCCATTTCCTTGACGGGTGGCTGATGGTTCAAAACGCGCCGCCGTAGACGGTGTCATCGAAGTGCAACCACTCAGAATCGCCAAGGGCGCGCGTGGTATCGTTGACGCTGTTGATGCCGCCCTGCGCGCAGACGCTGTGCGAGCGCTTGACGGGCACCATGCTGACCAGGTCAACATGCACGCCGAGTTCCGCCAGCTTCATGGTTCCGGCCAGGCCTGCCAGCCCGCCGCCGATCATAATGACGCGTTTTTCTGCCATGGTTGCTTTCGCTTCTTTTGACTCGTCGCGAGCATTAAGCCACGACGCTGGAAATTTTCATTCTCGAAATTCTATCGGGATCGATCATCGGTTATCCCGTTGTCGCGCCAGTTTTCAATTCTTTCAGGCGCGACGCTCGTACGCTCCTGCGACGGATCAATGTCCGTCGCCGTGATCTTCGCCTTCACCGTGGTCCGAATCTTTCATCGGCGGACCATCGACCGGGTTGCTGTTGTTGACGCGATTCCACTTACCGGGCAGTTCCGCCGGTTCGGCCTTGTAGAACGCGTACAGGCTGGACGAACCCCAGAGCAGCAGCACGAAGCCGACGGAAGCCGCCACAGCCCCCATGCGCTTCTGCGCTTTTTCACCGACCGTGATGCCCCAACTGATGCAGAACGTCCAGATGCCGTTGGCAAAGTGGAAGACGGCGGCTGCCAAGCCGAGGAAGTAAAAAGCCATCGTTACTTCGGCCGGAATCGGCGTGCCGAAGAGATGCCAATCCATCAGTCCGCGACGGGTTATCTCGAATTTGTCTTCAATGTTGCCATCGAGAAAGGGAACGCCACCGAACCAATGGGCGAAGCGGAATTTGAATAGGTGCACGATAATGAATATGACGGCGATGTAACCCGTCATGCGCTGCAGCGAAAAGCGCACATTATCCATGTAGGGATAATTGCCGGTGTTGTTCTTGGCCGTCATGGCGATGCGAATGCCGTAGCCCGCGTGAAACGCCAGCGGCAAAAAGATTCCGAAGATTTCGAGCAGCGGCAGATAAGGCAGGCTGTGCAAAAAATGCACGTGGTGGTTGAACTCAACCTTGCCGCCGCCGGCACCACCGGAAATCTCGCCCCATGCCGCCATGCTGTTGGTCAGCATGTGCTCAATGAGAAACACACCGACGGGCACGATGCCGGTTAGCGAATGCAGCTTGCGGAGAAAAAAGCGATTCTTTTCTTCAAACGTCAGGGCCGGTGCAGATGTGTCAGCCACGCCACGATCCTCGAACTTATCTTTCAACTGCCGTGCGGCAGGTCGAAAGGGGTTATTGTGTTGGGTTCCACTCGCGAAGCCCTTTTTGCAGGGCCAGCGTAGCGTAAAACGCGGCTTGGCGCGCGTCAACGCGTGGTAAGAGCGATAGTTACGCGAATTTTTCGCGCCGCGCTCACTGAAATAGTAGCGGGACGGTCGGGGCGACTGTCGTGGTGCAAATGGAAAGCGAAATGATTGAAAACCCGCCGTTACGTGGCGAGCTTGTGCCCCAAGGCTATGCCGAGCCAGACGGCCATCAGCCCGCCGACGACGCTCAACATCAGATAAATCGGACCGTGTGTGGGCTGATTGCTTTTCCACAATTCATAGACCTCGACCGCGAAGGTCGAGAAGGTGGTGTAGGCTCCGAGAAAGCCGACCGTGACGGCGAGGCGCATGCCGTCGGAGACTTGCTTGTCTTTCATCCACGTGAGTACCAAGGCAAGAAAAAAGCAGCCCGTGAGGTTGACGGCCAACGTGCCGGCGGGCAGTGGCTTGATCGCGGCCGGCAGGCTGGTTGCTGCCACGCGATTGACGCCGGTGCTGACGCCGAAGCGTAGGATCGCACCGATAAACCCGGCCAATCCAACGAGACCCGCTTGTTGTAACCAGATGGGCATGGGGGGATCCTGCTGCGTGAGACGAGTCAGTGTTTAATCCGATTTGTTCTTGGCGATGTAATCGCGATACGACGGTCGCGCGCGTTTCGCACTGGCAGCAAGCTGACCAGTGGCACCCGATTCAATATCATGAAGTCCGAGCCGTGACACCCAACGTAGTCCGAGCAGTGACACCCAACGTAGTCCGAGCAGTGACACCCAACTTAATGCTTTGAAGCTTGATCGGAGGCACCATTCTTAGTGACCAGCACGCAAGTCGGCGGTACACATTTAATGTCACTCATGTTGCCGGTTGGCACGCAGTGCGTGCGACTATGACGCCTGCGACGCACCAGTGGGGGCGAACTCGTACCCTTCGGTGCGGCGTTGCGACCAGATCGGCGTGCGGGGCGTAAACTGCTTATCGTTGGCGAGGCTGAGATTGAGCTGCGCACGGGCTTCGGCATCCGGGTACAGGTAATCACCGTTCGGATCGACAACGAGCGGTTCCTGATTCGGGCCTGCGCTGACGAGAAAGATGCGATTCTCCACGGCACGCGAACGCACCAACGCCATGTCGGGCATCGGCCCTGAAATCATCAATACTTGCACGCCGCGCAGCGCTGCTAGTCGCGGCTTTACGAACGAGGCCAAGTCACTGCCACGCAACGGCTCTACCGTCGCGTCGATACCGCGCAATTCGTTGGCGATGGCCGATGCATCGTCATTCACGCAAATCGTTACCGTTTGCTCGGCGGCCTTTTTCATACTGACCGGTTTAAGGTTGAGCAGATCGCGTTCTTCGTCTTCGCTTACCGACACACCGGGGCCGACGGTGAATTCGACATCGGCCATGATGGTGAAGTCGCCATCGTAAGGCGCTTGGTTTAGCAAGTTGCCTTGGGCATCGACGATCATGCTTTGACCGACGTAACCCATCTTGGGCGTCTCGCGACCGCTCTTGCTGCAACAGGCAATTGGCACACCAAACTCCAACGCCCGCGCGCGAACCATGAATTCAACCTGCACGTTGCGCCACGGATCGTTGTGTTTGGCGGCGTTGACCCAAGCGGTCGGCTGCACGATGAGGCCGGCACCGCGGCTGGCAAGCGTGGCCGCCACTTCGGGAACGCGCAGGTCGGCACAAATGAGAATGCCGATGTTGCCGAACTCGCTGCTGAGCACGGCGCCACCGGTGCCGGGAGTGAACCAATCCTGATCACAGTCCCACATGACCTGCTTGCGCGCGACATCGCACAATTGCCCCGTGCGATCGAATAAGGCCGCGCTGTTATAGAGATGGCCGTCGTCGGATTCTTCGACGAAGCCGGCGACGATCCAACTGGCGGCGCGCCGCGCGATATCGGAGTAGCGCCGCAACACGGCATCGCTGCGTTCGACGTCTTCGTCAAAGTAGCGCTCGCGCGATACGAGGCTGTAGGCCGGATACGAAATTTCGGGAAATACCAACAGATCCGCACCGCCCTCGGTGGCGATATCGGCCTGCTTTTGCAGGGCCGGCCAGACCATGGGGGAGGTCTCCATGGTTTTGGCTTCGAGTTGACAACAAGCGATGCGCATGGCGGGAACAATCCTTCAGCGAGAACAAGCATCCATTCTTGAATATCCGTATTTCACCTTCAAGGCTAGGTGCGTGTCAAATCGAATCTCGGGCGTGTGCTGATTCAGGCGCGGGACGTGTCGCGATGACGAGCCCACACGTATAATGAAGCACCGCGAGATCGTGTACGGATTTGCGGAACGCGTTGCGCCGGCGCATGAATAGGTGAACCAGTGGAATTATGAAGCGCGACTACTACGACGTATTGGGCATCTCTAAAAAGGCTAGCGCGGCGGAGATTAAGAGCGCCTATCGTCGGCTGGCAAAACAGTTTCATCCCGACCAGAACCCGGACAATAAAGAAGCGGAAAAGAAGTTCAAAGAAGCACAAGAAGCTTACGCCGTATTGTCGGATGAAAAGAAGCGCGCCGCGTACGATCGTTTCGGTCATGCCGCGGCGTCCGGTGGGTTTCCCGGTGGCGGGGGCGGCCCGGGCGGTCAAACCTATACGTGGAACAACGAAACCGGCGAGCCGATCGACCTCGAAAATCTCGCCGACATGTTCGATTTCTCGTCGATGTTCGGCGGCGCGCCGCGGCAGGGTGGTGGTTCACCTTTCGACGCGTTTTTTGGCGGTGCGGGCCGTTCGGGACGGACGCGCCAACCGCGATCGACACCGCCGCCACCGGCAGATGTCGAGTATCCCGTTTCGCTAACGTTCGAGCGCGCCGTGCGCGGTACCAAGCTGGACCTCGATTTGAAAATCGGCGGGCGCGAGCCGCAGCGCATTACCGTCAAGATTCCGCCGGGCGTGCGGCAAGGCCAAAAGATTCGCGTGCGCGGCAAAGGCACGCCGGGGCGCAACGGTCAGCGCGACGGTGATCTGTATGTCGTCGTGTCGGTGCAGCCGCATCCGTATTTTGAGCGCGATGACGACAACATCTTATTGACGGCACCGGTAACGATTGCCGAGGCGACGCTGGGAGCCAAGATCGATTTACCCACGCTCGACGGCACGCGGACGGTCACGATTCCACCGGGTACGCCCAGTGGTGCTAAGCTGCGGCTGGCGGGGTTGGGCATCGAGCATGGTCCGAGCGGCAAGCGCGGCGACCAACTCGTGATCGTGAAGATCGTGCCACCCAAACGCCTGTCGCCCGAGCAAAAGGAAGCGATGGAGCGATTTGCCAAGCAGGATACGACGAATCCGAGGGGGGAGATTTGGTAAGGGGGGCAATTGGCGGGTGGCTTGAGACTTGTGTCGTGAGTCTTGAGTCGTGAGTCTTGTGCTTTGAGTCTCGGGGCATGGGGCTTGTAGCGTGTGGCTCGGGGTGTGCGATTTGACGCTTGCGATGGGCAATTACGCTGTGGTACTGCGGCGAGACAATTGCAAGCTCAAATTTGAAATTTGCGATTTGCGATTTGACAAATACAGTTCGCTTTTTCAGGTTTGAACGCTCGCGGGTTCGTGTTCGATTACTAAACTGTATTTACTGTGGACCTGCACGCAACGGTGCGACACTTCGCGGTGCCTAGTATTGCAGCCGTAATGCAAATCGACCTTTCACTTGTAACGGATGTTGATGTATCACTCGTTACTGATGTTGATCGAGGTGGACTGCATAGGTTGCCGGATAGTTGCCTGAGGTATAGGCGTGCAGAGTTGTAACCCCAAGTTTGGACGGCGTTGTGCGCTGCATTGCATGCTGCAACTTGCACTTGCCGTGTCGCCCGCCAATGCGACGTCCCGCCCAATTCCATCTCATTCCAACGGTGGCGAGAATTTCATTCGCGGTCATGCTTTTGACGTGACGCTCCACACTTCGTTTGTTATTGTGGGAGCGAGCCTTGCACAGGTCGCCTCGGCCGATTCGAATTCAGGAGACATCAAGAACGACCCGCGCGTGAAGCGCTGGCGATTGTCGTTAATGTACGGCGCGCTGCTGCTCGTTATTTTCATCACGGCGGCGGTGGCGATCATCGTATTCTCGCGACGCTGGCGGCAGTGGATTCGGGGTGGGCGCAAAACGGGGCCGACGGATGCGGCGGATGTATGGGCGATGCATCAAATGCCGGACGACGATCTAGATGCCGAGGCCCCCAACTAACCTTTCGCTACTTTGACATAGCCGCAGCCTGCCTTTTCAAGTTGTCGCGCGATTTTCCAGTCGGTCTCATCCAACCATTGCAAGGAGACTTCGGCGGCGTTGTTGATCGTATTGTCGACCAACGCAATCATCTCGGGCGGCACCCAGCATAGTAGAAAACCGCAAGTTCCGTTGTCATGATGGTCGTCGTAGTTGAAGTCGAGCCAGAGGTCCCATGGCGGCACGCACTGTTCGTTAACAAACCCGTTGCTGATTTCATATTCGTTCCCGGGAACGCAATTCCAATCGGGGATATAAACGAGGATACGACCGCCCGCCAAATCGGGGGCTGGTGCCGGAGTGGTGCTGTTGAACCATTCGCAATCTTGCAACATGCCGCGACGCTTAGAAGAAAGGCTCTTTATGACGTCGTGCCGATCGTCGGAAAAGTCGTACCAAGCCAATTCGATGGTACGAAATGTCGAACGTGGGTTCCACGGTCGTGGCTTCCGACTGCACCAGGTGATGACTTCGGTGATTCGGCTACGCAATTCGAGTAGATCGGGACGTTGGTCGTGTTTTGGTACCAACATCATCCATCGACGCTTAAAAAGAAACCAGCGAACCTTGGATTTGATCAGGTCTAAGACCATGGTGTGGCCCTCCCGCATCCTTAATAGCATAGGTGCGAACGCTTCAGATGAACATGTGGCGGTAACGGAGGGCGCTCGGTTGGTAGTGAGATGCAAGCCATTCCAGCTACCGAAAGCCCCTCCAGTTATCGCCCAAGCCACCATTCCCGTTATGCGGCCTGCGGTAACGGTGTCGTCTTTGACGTCTAAGAAAACCCGGCAAATCTACGAGTTAACGCCCCTCGGCTGTCGATGTAGGTCCATATTTCCAAAGGCCCAATATCCACCCGTAACCTTCGGAAAATCCCCAATTGCCCGCGAGTATTGCGCCGATAGTGGCTCTAAGCGAGGCAAGGCATGTCTCTTTGCACCGCTCCGTTTTAAAGACTCGAAAAATTCCTGAGGACGGGCCGGGTGGCCTGCTCATGACGAATTGTATCGTCGATGGGATGAGTCGGTCGCAATTAACCTGATGAAGGGGAGGACAGACGACCATGAAGAAGCGAATGCTTAGCTCGATGGTAGCGCTCGGCCTGGTAGCCGGCGTGGGTAACACGGGTTGCAACACGGACCTGACGGCGTTGGTGCAGGAACTCGGCAACTTCGACTTCTCGGGCCTGTTGGGTGCCGTGGGACAGCTCCAGTCGGTTGACCCGCGCGGCCCCGGCGTCATGCTGCCCGACGATCGCGAAGTTAATGTGATCGAAGGCGCCAACTTCATCACCGACTTTGAAAATCAGCTCGGCCCCCAAGGCTTTGAAGATTCGGTATTGGTCGGTTTCGAGAACGTGTCCGATGCCGACATGTTTATCGAGTACACGGTCGGCGACATGCCGCAGGCATTGTTTGTGTTCGATGGCGAAGCCTTGTTCTTCGAGTACCCGTGTGCCGATTCGATCGCGGTCACGCGCTTCGAATCTTACGACCCGGACACGTTCGACCTGCTTGACGAACAGGATCTGGCGGACACGACGTTTGCCGCTGAAGATGACTTCGAATGCGGCGACGTGCTCTTCCTCGAATTCGACGGTACCGACGTCACGCAGGTCGATGATCTCGACATCTTCATGCCGCCGCCGCCTCCGCCGCCCGGTGGTGGTGGACCGTTCGGCTTCTTCGGCGGCCCCGGTACGGTCGATCCGGACGACATGGACGGTGACGGAATTGATGACTTCGACGATGACGACGATGACGATATGAATTTCTAAGCATCGTCGCGAGTCGACAACTCGATCTTTGGGCGGCCGGCATCATGAGGGGGATGCCGGTCGCTTTTTTTATAGGTCACGCGAGTCGAAGCGTTCCGTAAATTGACAGGGCACCGACGGTTCTCTACTCTCAAATTTCTTGAGACATGAGAAAACTTCCAATCACGGCGCGGTAAACCGTGCCCGGTGAATCATGGCCACCGTCGCACTGCAAGACGTTTGCAAAACCTACCCCGGCAACGTGAAGGCCGTCGATGGCGTGTCGTTATCCATTCAGGATCGCGAATTTGTCGTGCTGGTGGGGCCCTCGGGTTGCGGTAAAAGCACCACGCTGCGCATGATCGCCGGGCTGGAGGCGATAACCGACGGTCAGATTTCTATCGATGGCCGCGTGGTAAACGACGTCGCACCCAAAGATCGCGATATCGCGATGGTGTTTCAAAACTACGCGCTCTACCCGCATATGACGGTTTATAAAAATATGGCGTTCAGTCTCAAGCTGCGTAAGCGCGAATTGGGATTGAAGCGGGCCGATATCGATCGCAAAGTGCGTGAGGCGGCCAAGATTCTCGGCATCGAAGACTTACTGGAACGGCGCCCTAAGGCGCTTTCCGGTGGGCAACGGCAGCGGGTGGCCGTTGGTCGCGCCATTGTGCGCAACCCAAAGGTGTTCCTCTTCGACGAGCCGTTATCGAACCTCGATGCGAAACTGCGTGTCGAGATGCGCTCCGAGATTAAACGCTTACAGCGCCGCTTGGAAACCACCACGATTTACGTCACCCACGATCAGGAAGAAGCGATGACGCTCGGCGATCGGGTGGTGGTCATGAAAGACGGCGTGATTCATCAGGTGGCGTCGCCGTTAGAGGTGTACCAGCATCCGGTGAATCGCTTCGTGGCATCATTCGTGGGCACACCGCCGATGAACTTTGTTGACGGCCAACTCGTGGCGAACGGTGACGGTGTAACGTTTGTCTTCGGCGCGCAGCGCATGCCAGTCCGACGCGCGGATAAGAACGCCGCTCAGTCGTATCATCAACAACCGATGGTGCTTGGCATTCGGCCCGACATTATCACGACCCCCGATGCATCAACCCCACGCGGCGATCATCTTGCCGCCCTGCTCGTGACGGTCGGCATCATCGAGCCTTTGGGTGATCGCAAGGATGTGTATCTGACGACGACCGATGGCCAACAACTCGTCGCGCGGCTACCCGCTTCGGTAGCGATCACGGAAGGCGAACAGCGCAAAATGTATGTCGATATGACTCGGGCGCATGTATTCGAACCGGGTGAGGCCGGGGCCAACATCGCAGCGGGACCCACTGTGATGCATGCGGGCGGGTAACCGCCATTTTGTACGAAGGCCTTGGCTGCCAAGAGGCCAAATCCAGTACAATTGCCCATTCACCCCGCTAATGCCGCGATTTATGGCCCTCACGGGTCCAAAACTTGACGGGCCGATTCGAAATCAAATATCCTTATCAAACTGAGAGACATGATGCCGGTGGACTACCGGCAGGTGCGGGCGCTCTCCCGATGTTTTTTCGGGAATTTGTGACCCGCTTTTTTTGGGATCCCTTGGTGAAACGTTTTACGGAGAGATTTCTGATGGGAATTGGGCGTAGTTGGCGACCGACGGCAACGGTCGCAGTTGTTATATCTTTCGCATTTGGAACTGTTGCACAGGCGGTGCCGGGGTTTGTCACGCACACGCCGGGGAATGGTGTATTCAATCAACCTGTCGGCGTGACGCAGCGCGCGCCGCAAACGCCCCGTGAAGGCGAGGCGGTCGCGTTATGGATCAAGATCGGCCCGAGCTTTTCATACGATCAGGTCGCCGTCTATTACACCACCGACGGCAGTGCGCCCAACGGTAGTCAGGGTACCGGCTTTGGCAATACGACGGCCTTGCGCAGCACCGGCCCCGGACCGGCGGTGAACTTTCAATACAACGAAGGCGGCGACGATTGGTGGCGCGCCGATATTCCGCTGGCGGCACTGACCTACGGTGCCAACATTCGCTACAACATCGGTGCGTGGAGCAACGGCCAGCCCGGCGAGGTCTTCGCCGATGGCGGCACGGTATATGACTTCTCGGTGAAGCTCGCATGGCCCGGTGCCGGTGTGAACTCACCCACGCCCAACGAAGGCTACCCGGTGGTCTCGCACTTCCTCGAAGAAGCCGTGGTCGGCAATAACTACATGAACGTGATGCTCGACCTGAACGGTACGGTGTATGACGTGTACTACCCGTCGGCGGGTTGCGTGCAAGGCATCAGTACCAAGAACGAAGGTTACATCGGTGGTGCGGATACGTTCCCGCCGCTCTTGCCGCCGGGCAGTCGCGGTCAGATGCACATGAATCAGGGCATGGCTGGTATTCGCATCAACGGGTTTACCTATTGGATGAGCAACGAAAACGGTCTCGGTTATGAGAACGTCACACAGTCGTACGTCGAAAACACCAACGTGGTGCGCACGACCTCAGAGTTGATTCAATTCGCCGATATCACCATCGATCAATACGACTACTGCCCGAAGGATATTACCTACCCGCTCAAGGATAATGGCGACGCCAATCGTGGCATTTATGTGAAGCGGTATATCCTGACGAATACGGGCAACGAAGCGGAAGAGTTCAACTTCTATTACTACGCCGACTTCGCCCTTAACGGCGGCGATAATTTCGACGGCATGTTCACCGACGCCACGCGCGGCGCGATGGTCGCGTTCGACAACACCGGTCGGTTGACGTCGAACAGCGGCGAGTACAACCCGACGACGTTCGGCGATTACGACAAGAGCGTGTCGATTTACTTGGCCGTGGCGATGCGCACCAACGCGAGTGTCGGTGCTGGCTCTGGTTCGCCGGTGACGGAGTTCTGGAGCGATACGAGCGGCGACCAAGGTCAGGGCTGGCTCGGTACCAAGGTCACGCTGGCGCCCGGTGAGTCGAAAGAAATCGACGTCGCCTATATCGGCGGGTTCGACAACTTCGCCAATGCCAATGGTACGTACGATTTCCAGATGGATAACGCGGTCGATTGGTTCCTGAATAACGACCTCGTCGCTGCCCAGACGGCGACGGAAACGTACTGGCGCGACTGGCTCGACGATGGTGTGCGAATCGACTTCCCCGACGATCGCTTTGACGAAACCTTCCGCCGCGGCCTGCTGGGCACGGCGCTGCACATCGATGGAGCCAACGGCGGCATCATCGCGGGTATGCACAACGGTGCGTATCCGTTCGTATGGCCGCGCGATGCCGCGTGGGCGGCGATCACGCTGGCGCGGGCCGGGCACTTGGAAGAAGCGCAAGACGCCTTCGCGTTCTTGCGTGATATTGCCTTCCGCGATGTCGAAGGTTGGGGCCGCAAGGGTTTCTGGAAGCAGAAGTACTCGACCGACGGCTTCACCATTTGGGGCACGCCGCAGGTCGATGAAACCTCGTGTTATCCGTGGGCGATCAAATACATGTACGACGTCAGCGGCGATATCAACTTCCTCGCCGATCATTACGACGAAGTTTACGAAGCAGGTTTGGCGTCGAGTCAGGATAGCACGATCGACAATCGCTTGCGTTATGAAGAGTCGGTCGATCTCGTTTATTCGATGAATCTGTGGGAAGACTCGTTCGACGTGTTCAACTACTCCAACGCCTCGGTCATTCGCGGTTTGGAAGACGCCGCCAGGATCGCCGATGCGCTCGATCAGAACATATGCCCCGGTGGACCCGGACAGTGCGGTTACCACACGGATAAGGCATTGTTCGAGTCGCGCGCTAATGCCATTCGCGGCGGTCTCGATGCACGGCTTGCCTGGAACGGCGAAAACACCGACATCTCGCAGTTGGGTATCACCTACCCGTTCGAGATTTATCCGGTGGGCCATCCGCGGGTTGAGTTGATCATGGATCGCATCAACGGTGTGGCATCTGACGTGTTTGGAAACTTCCAACCGTTGGTGAACTTTAATGCCGAATGGATGGACCTGATCAATCGCTACTGGGGTGATAGCTATTGGAACAACCCCGGCGCGCCGAATGCGAATGCCAGCCCGTGGTTTCTGACGACCATGTGGTACGGCACTTACTATGCATTCCGCCAGGACATCAATCCGGGTAAGGCGGATATCGATAATCATCGCTATCGCATCGAATTGCTGTTCGATCGCTTGGGGCCGATGGGCTTTGGGGCTGAGCAAATCTCACCCAGCAACAGCTTGCAATATCCGATCGCGCCCGACTTTGTGCTGCAAACGGCCTGGCCTAATGCCTGGGAGTCGATGTCATTCTTCGTGGATGTGATGATGCACTTCCTCGATTACACGCCCGACGCACCGAACAACACGTTGCGCATCGAGCCCAAACTGCCGACCGGCTGGGAGACGATGACGTTTATGGGCGTTGAGCTTGGCAGTCATAAGGTGGATATCACTTGCACCGAAGCGCAAGGCCTGCACAGCAACGCGTTCACCAATATCAATGGTGGTGCGTTTGACTACGACACGGCGATTCGCATTCCGGCCGGTGCGAACTTCCTCGGCGCTTACCAAGACGATACGTCGGGCTGTACTGCGCTGGCGTCGGCCAACTACGACGCAGTGACCGGCCGCGTGACGGTTAACGGTGCTGTTGATCCGGCTCAAGGCGCGACGACGACAGTGAACGTTGTGTTTGGCTTGGCGGGTGACGTTGATAACAACGACTCGGTTGAATTGGCAGACATCGTGCCCTTCGTGGACGCCGTTCTGAACGGAACGTCGGATTGTGAGATGTTGTTGCGTGCCGATATGAACGGCGACGGCGATCTGAACGGTGCCGATGTGCAGGGCTTTACGACGGCGCTGTTGCCGTAGGCTGATCCGTGCAGGTTGAAGTGCAACGGTGCGATAGCCGCAGTAGGCCTCGCGTGCTGTGCTCAGGTGCTGCCCAAGATGATTGTTTCTTCCCGGGAGGGGGGAGTGATCCTGTTCGTACGGTGGCGTGCGAACAGGATTTTTTTGTGTGACTTGCACGATAGCAAGCTGATTCCGCGCATGGCGTCTATCCGCGATTCAAAAACTCGACTGCGTCGCGAATGACTGCGATCCGGCGAGATTTCTTAGGACACATCAGCTGTTTGCCGGGGCCACAGCGCAGTCTTTGCTGCCAATCGTGAATCGGCCTAACGTGCGTAACACGCACGGTGTTAAGCATCGATTTGATAATACCCTTGCAGCAGGAGTCAATCCGGCTTCAACTCAATAAGCGTAAGTCGGACTAACGATAGTTCCTTGAGGAAATCGCGCGCCTTCTCGATCACCGATTCGTCGGGCGAACCTTGGCCTTATACGCCTCGGCGGCGGCGCGGACCAGTTCGTGTGTGTCGCGCGTGAGCGCGTTGGCCCATTCGGCGTCGGCGAAATCTGGATTTTCGATAATCACGTGGGCGACGTACAGCCGTGCCCACCAATGCGAGCTACGCGCGAGATTACCAAGTTCTTTTTTGACTTCCGGATCGACATAGCCGCGTTCGACAAAACCGAAGCGACGCTGCCAAATCAAATCCGCGACGATGTGTTCCGTCCACAAGATCGGCTTCATCGCAGCCGGCTCGCGCAGGTCGTACGCGCGCATCATCGTCAATACCGCCAAGCCCGCATCGCTTTGATACATGTGTTCGACCAACGAGAACTGCGGCGCTTCGCCCTTGGCCAATTCCGCCTTGATCGGCGGTAGGTAATGTCCGAAGTATGGCTTGCGCGCCGGCGAACGGTCTTCGAAATGAACCAGCCACTCGCGCGCCAGCGCCCGCACGCGTTCGTCTTTGTTGTCGAGATGCGGGGCGAACGTCGCCACGACCAAATCGCCGCCGATTTCCATTTCTTTGATCACCTTCGCCGTCAGCATACGGTCTTCAGCAGTTGCATCTTCGCGAGCCGCGTAGTGCAAAAGCTGTTCGAGCACCAGCGTGCGATCATTACGCGCGCGTTCGAGCAGGCCGGCTAGTTTTTCGTCGAACTCCTGCGGCGTGGTGGCCTTGTCGATGTTTTCGATGGCACGTTGAACGGTCAAATTGACGTCTATCTCGCGTTCGATGTCGTTGTCGTAAGCAGATAAAACAGCGGGGGCGGTAAACAGAGCGATGGTAAGCACAACAGCAAAACCGTACTGCCAACTTCCGGGCTGCTTACGGTCGATCGATCTATACACTGATATCATGATGATTCCCGTTTGATTTAATGGTTAGCGCTGCGTGTTGAGCAGCAGGTTGTCTTCGATGAACGTGCGCACTTCGATGTAGTCATCCACGAGGAAGTGATCGGCACCCGCCCCAAACGGCACGGTTTCGACATTCAGCCCAGTCGTGCCGGGGCGGGAGTTCGAAACGGGCCCGCCGTCAAGAAAGAAGTCGGCAAAGCTGCCCACTTGGTAATGATTGGCGTGATATCCGGTGCTCGGGGGTCGTCGCGTTTCGCGCGAGATATCGAAATCCGAGTTGTTGCCAACGCCATCTACGTAAGACGTGAACGTAATCTCAAAATTTCCGATGCCCGCGCGGTCGATATCGAGTCGCTCGGCCAAGTCAAACGTGGAGCCGCCGCCGTGGCTGTATCCGAAGAAGGCCACCTCTTCGACGAATCGATTGGCAACGGCGTTCACGGCTTCGTTGTAAACCGCGCCCGTCCCGTTCGCACTCACGTTGTCTTCGTCGTATTGATAGACGTCGTAACCGAGTTGATACAGCGCGACGCCGACGACAAACGTGCCTTGATTGAAATTGACCGGCACCGACGGCACCTGATCTTCACCGCCCAACGCGAATACGATGCTACGGAACGTATGAAAGCGCAGTCGGTCAATCTCAAGGCTGCCGGTGAGTGGTTCCAGAATCAAATCGCCAACACCGTGCGGTCCGTTAGCCCATTCGACCCAAACCGTCAACTGTGGAACGCCCGGCATAAACGGGAGGGCGCCGGTCTTGTCTCCGTCGAAAGCGATTTCCGTGCCGGGCATCTTTTGGGCCGTTAACCACACGCGCAGCGCGCCGGTAGAGCGTCGCAACGCCACCAAACCGCCGGCATCGCTGACCTGAATACTCACCTGAATCAGATCGTCTTCACCGAGCGGGTCGAGATCGTTGGGGCCGTTGATGCGAATGCCGGGGCCAAAGTCCGCGTCATCTTCATCGGCGTTGCTCACGGTCGTTTGCTCAAACGGGAAGTAGCCGCCGCCGCGATGCTGAGGGCGAAAGGCGGTCAGGTTGCCGGCCACGCACGTACCGCTGTCGCATGGCGTGTTCGCACCTTGCCACGCGCCGACGCAGGCGGCCTGCGTGGTGATAATGCAAACCGTTCCGCCGGTACAACACGCACCTGTCGGTGCGGGCGGGTTGAGCAAAGAGTCGACAAACAGCACGAGGTCGATACCGTCGATGGTGCCGCTCTCATCGAGGTCTCCGGTACACGAATCGCATGCGACGGTCGAGCCGAGTAACAGATTTGTGAGCGCGGCGGTATCGTCGACGTTGACGGCGGCATCGCAGTTGGCATCGGCAGGAATGCAAGGGTTGCCCGCGTGGGCTTCTGACATTGCGACAACCATTATGGTCGAGACGAGGGCGAAACTCATGACTGCGCTCGTCCGTCGTAGGCAAGCGCGGTTGGGCAAAACGGCGTATATCATAATCGTCGAACTCTTCCGTTGGGCTCATGTCAAAGAAGCGGGAATCGCTTCTATAAAGGATTCTCGTCGACGGCGTGCTCGGTTCGCAAGACTCCTTGCCCTTAAGACGCGATTTTGGCCGCGCACGGCATGAGGGCACACCGACAGTCGGCAGAATCGCCTTTGATATGGGGCCGGACACGTCAAACTATGGAAGGTTGGAGAAAATGTCGGGGAAATTGAGGCCGTTGGGATTGTGGCATTTTCATGCAGATATCTCGACCAAAATTTATTGAGTTTCAGTTCTTTAACAACAATGTTCGAAGGTTCGCCACCTTCCCTTTCGAGGGAATTCCTGAAATCGGGCAGTCTTCTCATGTAATAAGGTGAAAAGCCGTTGCGCCGATGGTCAGTCGGCGCGACAGAGAGTGAATGTCAGTCCGCTGTGAACGAAATTATACACATGTTGTGCGAGGACATTTTGTAGCGGACTCCGATCGTTACCCATTTTTTCGCGAACGCCCGTTGATTTATCAGTGCTATTCGATCTCTTTCCGACAAGGTCGCAATGAGTCATTTTCGCTGAATAATACTCGCCCGCGAGCAGATCACCGACTCGCCTGCATTGGCTTAACACGTTGCGCAACATGTTCACCCTCGTCCCTGATTATCGTTTGGTCGAATTCGGCGGTCGGATATGGCAATGGCTCTATAGCACGCAGCTCGCGGCTTCTCCATAATGCCTCCAGATGACGGATCGAACCAATGCCAGATTGTGTCTCGTCGCCGCGGCGCTGTTGTTTTCAACCGGCGGCATGGTAATCAAGCAATGCTCGCTTGCGGCCGAGCAGATTGCCTCGGGGCGTTCGTTGGTGGCGGCGATTTTCTTGTTCGCGTGCTTACCAGCGGGGCGGCGTAATTGGTCGCGCTCGTCGATATTGGTGGCGCTATTTTACGGCGCGACGATGGTGATCTTTGTGTTAGCGAACAAGCTGACGACGTCGGCCAACGCCATCTTTCTGCAAGACACGGCACCACTCTTTGTGTTGATCGTGAGTCCGTGGTTGTTGAAAGAGAAGATTCGACCGGCAGACTACGGCATTATGGCGATCATCATGATCGGAATGTCGCTGTTCTTCTTTGGCGACGAAGCGGCCCAAGCAACGGCACCGAATCCGACGCTGGGCAACACGCTGGCATCGATCTCCGGGCTTACCTGGGCGGGCACGATTATCGGCTTGCGATATTTAAGAAGCGGTAGCGTCACCCGCGATAACACGGCGGCACCGGCAATCGTGTTGGGCAACGTAATGGCCTTTCTCGCATGCGGGTATAGTTTGCTTGGCTTGAAGGGGATGGGCCTCGCGGATGCGGGTTTGCTGTTATATCTCGGCGTGGTGCAGATCGGCTTGGCGTACATCCTCGTCACGCGCGCCGTTGCACACATCTCGGCATTGGAGGCGTCGATCTTGTTGCTACTCGAACCGGTGATCAATCCTATCTGGAGTTTCGCCATCCACGGCGAGCGACCGGGACAGTGGGCGTTGGTCGGTGGCGTCGTGATTCTGGCAGCAACAACGGTGAAGGCAGCCGTCGATTCCCGGCAGGCGCGCCGCGAATAGTTGAATCAAAGTTTCTGAGTTATGGGATAAAGCGGCAATTTCTGCGGCCGAAACCGGCAAATTCTGCCTGAAATCGCACACACGACGCGTTTTTCGGTTGTGGTTCTACCAATGGGCGATACGCTATGGCTCGTCATTGCCGGACAGGTAGATAGTCGCCCTCGCCGTGGGCATTTCTGCTCGACGATCAAACTGCTTGTAACGGAAGAAGGATTTTCGCGCTGCCTTGCTGCGCGAATCGTTGTTGGTATCCGCGTGTCCGCAGGCACGATCGATGGCCGTCCCTTATTCGGAGTTTGTCGCAGATGAGTTACCTATCCCAGCATCGTCAATTCTCGTTGTTCGCGCAAATGTTCGCATGCGTTATAGCAGCCTTTGCGTTCTCGCCCGACGCCCGCGCGCAGCTCGGCGCCTGTTGTTTCCCCAACGGCACCTGTGCATCGGAAAGTGCGCTCAGTTGCGATCTCGATGGCGGCAGCTATCAGGGCGACGACGTGCTGTGCGGCGACGCCGGTTGCGCGCCGACGATCGTGATAAACGAGGTCGACTACGACCAACCGTCAAACGGCATGGACGACCTCGAATTTATCGAGTTGAAAAACACCGGCAACGGTCCGTTGAATTTGTCGGGGTTCTCCGTCGTGCTGGTGAACGGTAACGAAGGGCTCGCCGTTATTTATAAAACGATCAACCTGCCTGATGTGGACTTGGCGGCGGGCGATTACTTCGTGATCTGCGGCAACGCGGGTAACGTGAACAATTGCGATCTCGATGTCGATCCCGATATCAATCTCATTCAGGATGGCAACGAGTTTCCCGATGCTGTGGCGATCATCTACGACGGCATGGTTATCGACGCGCTGAGTTATGAAGGTTCGGGCGAAGGCGTGCCCGGCTTTACCGAAGGCGGCAATATCGTCTCGCTGTCCGACCCGGCCATCTTCGAAGTCGGTCTCTCGCGCTTTCCAGACGGTAACGATACCGACATGAACGCGCTGGACTTCAGCCGCCGCTGCGCCACACCGGGGCAAATGAACATCGAACAAAACACCGACTGCGCCATCGATCGCGGTGCCTGCTGCGTTGCGGATGTATGTACCGACAACGTCAAGGTCGGCGATTGTGCGATGCAGGGTGGGTTGTTCGCGGGCGACGGCGTTGGCTGCGACATGGTCGATTGTGCCGATGCGGGTGCGTGTTGTCGTAGCAACAATACGTGCGAGGTGGCGTTGGCCGTTGCATGCAGCGGTGATGATACGTACCTGGGAATGGGCACCGACTGTGCCGGGCTCGATTGTTCGATGGGTGCTTGTTGTTTGCCGAATGGTACGTGCGAATCGGCAACGGAAGCGAGTTGTTCCGACGACGGCGGTGCTTTCCAAGGGCCGGCCAGCTCGTGTATGGATGTTGCCTGCCCCGCGCCGATGGGGGCGTGTTGCTATCCCGATGGCAGTTGTGCCATCGATTCGTTCGACGGCTGTGAAGGTGTTGGTGGAACCTTCCAGGGCATCGATGCCATTTGTGCCGACGTGAGTTGTCCGCAACCAATGGGTGCGTGTTGTTTGCCGAATGGCAGTTGCGAATCGGAAACCGAAGCGAGCTGTACGGACGACGGCGGTACGTATCAGGGCGATGATACGCTGTGCGAAAATGCCAACTGCCCGCAGCCGACTGGCGCGTGTTGTTACCCCGACGGAACGTGCGCGACGGCCACTGCGGCTGACTGCGCGACGGCCAACGGCGCCTATCAAGGTGATGACACGCTATGTATGGACGTAGCCTGCCCGCAACCAACGGGGGCGTGTTGTTTGCCGAACGGCAGTTGCGAATCGATCACCGAAACAAGTTGCGATGATGTAAGCGGCTTATACCAAGGTGATGGTTTCTTATGCGAAAACGTGATGTGTCCGCAACCCGTGGCGGCGTGTTGTTTGGGCGATGGCAGTTGTATCGACGCGACCGAGGCCGAATGTGCCGCAGCGAGTGGAACCCTGCAAGCACCGGGTAGCGTTTGTGCAACTTGGACATGCCCGCAGCCGCCGATGGGTGCGTGTTGCGCTGCCGACGGTTCGTGTGCGGAAACGACTGAGGCGGAATGCGACGGCACGTATCAGGGCGATGACACGTTGTGTGAAGCAACTGATTGCCCGCAACCGACCGGTGCCTGCGAATACGACGATGGCACGTGCGCGATCACGACCGAAGCCGACTGCGACGGCACCTATTTGGGTGACGACACGAACTGCCCGGCACCGGCCGACCCGACGGGCGCATGTTGTGCCGCCAACGGTTCGTGCAGCGAAACCACGCAGGTTGATTGCGCGGGTACCTATCAGGGCGATAACACGACCTGCGCTGATGCCGACTGTCCGCAGCCTGCCGATCCGACCGGAGCGTGTATCGACGGAAACAACAACTGTACCATCACGACCGAAGCGGATTGTGACGGATCGTATCAAGGTGACGACACGACGTGCCCCGCACCAGCCGATCCGACCGGCGCGTGCGTAGCCGAAGACGGCAGTTGCAGCGTTACGACGGAAGCCGATTGCAACGGCTCGTATCAGGGCGATGGCTCGGCTTGTCCGCCGCCTGCCGCCGATCCGACCGGTGCATGTTTGGCTGCCGATGGTTCGTGTTCGATCACGACGCAAGCGGCTTGTGCTGGAACCTATCAGGGTGACGATACGAGTTGCGATGACATTCCGCCCGCCGAACAGGGCGTGCCGGGTTGCTTCCCGATCTTTTTCTTGTTCCAGTCGTTGTTTGGTATTCCGCTGTGTGGACCGTGCGTGATCGTTAGCACGTTTGCCACGTTCGCGGGCATGATCTGTATGAAGCGACGCGTGCGACGGCGTTATGGTCGACGTGCGTAACGTTGAGCACGGGTTGATGCGACCGGTCTGGTTTTGCGAGTACCTCGCAGAATCACCGGTTGCAAACCGGTGCCACAGCGCAGACCGATTTCAAACCGGCGCCACTACGCGAGATCACCCGTTGCAAACCGCTGCCGCAGCGCAGATCAGAGCCGCCCCCGTCAGGAAGCGGTCAGCATCAGACGTCACGGGATGATTGCCATGATGTGTCGTACAATCTAAATCGCTTAGCGTAGCCTATTGCTTGGCCAATGTGATTTCTCAAACACCCCGTCGCATGGATCGGATGCGACGGGGTGTTTTTTTTTTGTTAGGCGTGGAGAGTTTTTTATTCTTCAATCGCCCCGGTCATCGGTACGAACCGCACTGAGATCAGCTTCTCGCGCGAAAGTGTGCCATCGGTCGCTTTGTGCCAGCGATAGATGGTTTGATGATCGCCGGATTCCGCGTTGACGGGTGCGATGAGTCGACCGCCTACGGCGAGTTGATCGAAAACGGCGTCGGGTATGCTGGGCACGGCGCAGGAGAAGATAATCGCATCGTAGGGCGCGGCAGCAGGCCAACCGTGGCTGCCGTCGGCTTCATGATAGTGAAGGTTGGCAAGCTTGAACGATGACAACTGCGGTAGGGCCCGCTCCGCGAGTTCGTGCACGATCTCTAACGCGAACACCTCTGCCCCCATCGCGGCCAAGACCACCGCCTGATATCCGCAGCCCGCCCCGATTTCCATCACGCGCATGCCGGGTTCGACGCCGGCAACATCCGCCATATACGCAACCATATACGGTTGCGAAATCGTCTGACCCGCACCGATCGGTAACGGTCGATCCGTATATGCTTCATCCTGACGATCCGACGGCACAGATGCATGACGCGGCACGGTCGTCATGGCTGCCAACACGCGCGGATTGGTGATGCCGCGGCGCGCGATTTGATCGCGCACCATTCTTTCGCGTTCGTCGCGACGTTCGTCGGATTGGGGAAATGCAGTCACGTTAAGAGCGTAGTGTGCGAAACCTACTACTTCTCCACACTAATGGTGTGGGATTCTCATCTTTGCACTCGAGCTAAAACCTTCACCCCGGCCGTTCAGGCTCCCGCCTTGGTCGCCTTCACTCTGCGAGGGAGAGGGAGTAGACGTCACCCATTTTTGATGTCGATGAGCCATTATGCCGACAGCAGGGCGGCGGCATCTTGTTGTTTCTCGACGGTTCGATCGGTCTCGATCAGGCCATCGCGAAAGGCGATCACGCGGCGGGCGAAGTCGGCGATTTCCGGCTCGTGCGTGACGAGAATGATCGTGATGCCGGCGCTGCGATTGAGTTCCTGCAACAACGCCATGATCTCGTTGCCGGTACGGCTGTCGAGATTTCCCGTCGGTTCGTCGGCAAGTAGCAGAACCGGCTCGGTGACCAACGCTCGCGCGATGGCGACGCGCTGTTGCTGACCGCCGCTGAGTTGATTGCTGTGATGGCTTTTGCGATCGCCGAGGCCGACGCGGTCGAGCATCTCCGCGGCGCGGGCGCGGCGTTCGCGCCGCGGCACGCCTGCATAGGTCAGCGGCAGCGCGACGTTATCGAGCACCGTGGTGCGCGAGAGCAGGTTGAAGCTTTGGAAGACAAAGCCGATTTTTTCATTGCGCAGATCGGCCAACCGGCGTTTGCTCAGCGTCGTGATTTCGATGCCATCGAGCTTGTATGAACCGCGGTCGGCGCGATCGAGCGCGCCAAGCACATGCATCATGGTCGACTTACCCGAGCCGCTGGGGCCCATGATGGCCGTCAGTTCGCCGCGCTGAATGTCGAAGCTGATGCCGCGCACGGCAGGCACTTCGACTTCGCCGATGTAATAGGTTTTATAGATATCGCGCACGCTGATGAGCGGCGCGGTTGGGTGGTCGGAATGCGACTGCGCGGCGGCCATGCGGTTAGCCTCGTTGTAGGCTGCGCGTCACGTCGCGACGATTGCCGGGTTTGCCGAAGAAGTTGCGCTCGATGATCACGGCATCGCCTTCTTCGACTTCGCCACCCTTTAATTCGGTGAAAGAGCCGTCGCTCATACCGATTTCAACTTCGCGGGCGACGGGCTCACCGTTAACGACCATGTAGACCTTGGGCTTGCGATAACCGGGGCCTTTTTGCGGTGGGCGTCGGAAGCCACCGACGGCGGGCGGATTGGGATCGAATCGCAGCGCGGCGTTGGGGATGCGCACCACGTCTTGCGCTCGCGCGGTTTCAAAGGTGACGTTGGCTGTCATGCCGGGCCGCAGGGCGAGGTCGTCGTTGTTAACCTGAATCATCGTGGTGTAGGTCACGATACCGTCGACGTCGGTCGCGTTATAGCGAATTTGCGAGATTTGCCCTTCAAATGTCCGCGACGGATATGCGTCCACCCGAAAAGTTGCCGGGCCACCCTCGCGCAATTGGCCGATATCGGCTTCGCTAACGTTGGCGTTGACCTGCATCTTCTTCAGGTCGGCCGCGATGACGTATAGCTCGGGCGCTTGCATGGCGGCGGCGACGGTTTGACCGTTCTCCACATTGCGGGCGATCACGACGCCGTCAATGGGCGAACGAATGAGCGTGCGGTTAAGGTCGGCCTCAGCCTCGTTGAAGCTGGCGCGGGCCGCGTCGATCTGACCTTGGGCGGCTTCCCAGGCGGCCTTGGCGGCGGCGGCTTCCATCTGCGCCACCAGCATTTCGTTTTCGCTAGCGTTGTTGATGCGATGCAGGCCTTCGATGCGCTTCTCTTCGCGGGCGGCGTCGTTATAGCGAACTTCCAACTCGCGGGCGGAGGCTTCGGCGATAGCCAATTGTGCCGCGGCGCGGTCGCGGGCGGTTTGAAACAAATCAGGATTGATTTCGGCCAGAACTTCGTTGGCCCGCACCGGCTGATTGAAATCGGCGTGCCACTTGGTGATGTTGCCGCTGACTTCGGAGCCGACGATGGTTTTGACCAGTGGTTCAATCGTGCCCGTCGCGGCGACGGTGCGAATGATGTTGCCGCGTTCGAGCGGCTTGGTCAGAAATGCGGGCACGTCGTCTTGAGCGTTGTAACGCTGATAGGCATACCAACCACCGCCGGCCAGACCGGCCAAAAGGGCCAGCGTGACGAGCGTTTTCACGAAACCGGTGCCGCGTTGTCGGTGAGGTCGTGCCATTGGCCCCTTGGGATCTCTTGTGCGTAGTGTAAGTGTGATGGCTGCTTAGAAATCACCCTTTGAATCTCGTTAGTATAGCCGTTTGAGAAAAAACCGACAAAAAAGGTCAGTCATTTTGAGGGCTGGCAATCTTGCTTTTTGCACGCCATGCTTGGGCTTCGGCTGTTCGTGACCAGCGGCAGTTTCGGCGATGGGGCAGTGATTGATGCTATCGGTCAATGAGGCGGCATCGTCGGTGACTTTGGTCAAGCAGCCTGCGTTTGTTAAGGCGGTAGCTGGAAGCAATTCACACATTGCCGCCATGCGCGGGCTCGGATAATCTGAGTCGGTATGACGGTCATACTCGACGAAGCTGGCATCGCCGCGGCGCTGCAGAACATGGCGGACGAGATCGCCGCCGAATTGCCGCACGGCGTGCCCATCGGCATTATCGGAATTCGCCAGCGCGGCGATGTCCTTGCCGAGCGCCTGCGCCAACACCTGGCGACCAAGGGCCACGACGAGATCGCCTTCGGCACGCTCGATATCACGCTCTATCGGGACGATCTGGCGGAGATCGGGCCGTCGGCGATCGTGCGCACGACGGAGATTCCGTTCGATGTCGAGGGCCGCTATTTGGTGTTAGTGGACGACGTGATTTACTCGGGGCGCTCGATTCGCTCGGCGTTGGCAGCCATCATCGATTTGGGTCGGCCCAAGGCGATTCGCTTGGCGGTGCTCGTCAATCGCGGCGGTCGCGAATTACCGATCCAACCCGACTATGTGGGCTTCGATGCCCGACAAGAAGCGAGACATATCGACGTAAAGTTGCGGGAACGCGACGGCGCTGAAGGCGTGGAGGTGGGAGCTTGAGCGGCGTAGGCAATCCGGTCGAATCGGCGCGGCAAATGGCGGCAGCCGCCCAGCAACAGCCGACGATCTGGAAGCATCGACATTTGTTGACCCTCGAAGACCTGACGGCCGATGAAATCAGTTTGATTCTCGATACGGCCGAGGCATTCTCCGACGTATCCAAACGCAGCGTAAAGAAGGTGCCCGCCTTGCGCGGCCGCGTCGTCGCGAACTTGTTTTTTGAAGATTCCACCCGCACGCGCATCAGCTTTACCTTGGCGGCTCAACGATTGAGCGCGGATGTTATCGACTTTACCGCCAAGAGCAGCAGCGTGAGCAAGGGCGAAACCTTGCGCGATACGGTGCGTAACATCGAAGCGATGGGTGTCGATATCATCATCTGTCGGCACGGGGCGGCGGGGGCCACGCATTTGGTCGCGCAAAACGTGAGCTGCAGCGTTATCAACGCTGGCGACGGTCGCCACGAACACCCAACGCAAGGCCTCCTCGATATCTACACGATGCGTCAGAACAAAGGGCGCGTTGACGGGTTGAAGGTGGCGGTGGTCGGCGATATCAACAATTCGCGGGTGGCGCGGTCGAACCTGCACGGTTTGTTGAAGTTGGGGGCCGAGGTCACATTCGTCGGGCCGACGACGCTCGTGTCGCGCGGGTTTGAAAAGCTCGGCGCGCGCGTCGTGCACGATTTCGATTCTGTGATCGGTGAGTTTGATGTAATCAACATGCTGCGCGTGCAACGCGAACGCATTTCGTCGAATGTGTTTCCAAGCTTGCAGGAATACAGCCGTCTATTTGGGCTGACCAATGAGCGGCTCAACCGTGCAAAGAGCGATGTGCTGGTGATGCATCCGGGGCCGATCAATCGCGGCGTGGAGATGTCGGGCGAGGTTGCCGACGGTCAGAGGAGCGTGATCCTCGATCAAGTGACCAACGGCTTGGCTGTGCGCATGGCGGTGATGTTTTTGTGCAAGCAGGCGGGGGAGGCGGATAGCTAATGGTCAATCTGGCAGGACGCAATCTGACCATCAAGGGCGGGCGCGTGATCGACCCGGCGCAGGGTCTCGATCAGGTTGCCGATGTGGCGGTCGAGGACGGTCGCATCGTTGGTATCGACAAAGCCGCGAAGGGCGGTGAAGAGATCGACGCCAAGGGACTGATCGTTTGCCCCGGCCTGATCGATATGCACGTGCATCTGCGCGAGCCGGGCAACGAAGAAGAAGAAACCATCGCTTCCGGTTCGGCGGCGGCGGTGGCGGGCGGCTTTACGTCGATCGCATGCATGCCGAATACCGAGCCGGTGATCGATACCGAGGCGATGGTCGAATTTATCTATCGCCAAGCCGCGCGGGCCGATTTGTGCCATGTGTATCCGATCGGTGCCGTCACTAAGGGACGCGACGGCAAGGAACTGGCCGAGATGGGGCAGATGGTGCGCGCGGGTGCGGTCGCGTTTAGCGATGATGGTTGCGGCGTGGCCAGCCCATCCGCCATGTTGCGTGCGCTGCAATACGTCCGCATGTTCGACAAGGTCATCATCCAGCATTGCGAAGATCCGGATCTGGCTGGCTCGGGTTGTATGAATGCGGGTGTGACGGCGACGCGCCTGGGGCTGCCGGGCATTCCCGCGATTGCCGAAGAAGCCATGATCGCGCGCGATCTGATGCTCGCCAAGAATGCCGACACGCGCTATCACGTGGCGCACATCTCTACCGCAGGGGCGGTGCAACTGGTGCGCGAAGCGAAGGGCCGTGGCATCAAGGTGACGACCGAAGTGTGTCCGCATCATTTGTTACTCACGGAAGAATCGGTCACGACGTACGACACGAATTACAAAATGAACCCGCCGCTGCGCAGCCAGAAAGATATTGACGCTTGTCTGGATGGCGTGGTCGATGGCACCATCGATTGTTTGATCACCGACCACGCGCCGCATGGGCGCGAAGAAAAGGAAGACGATTTCCAAAACGCGCCGATGGGCATCATCGGCTTGGAAATGGCGCTGGGCTTGTTTGCCAAAGCGCTTGTGCATTCCGGTCGGCTCGATTGGCCGTCACTCATTCAAAAGATGACGGTTAACCCGTCTCGTATTCTCGGCATCCCACGCGGCAATTTGCGCGAAGGCGCTTACGCCGATATCACGATCATCGATCCCGAACTGGAATGGACGGTCGATGTCGAGAGCCTCAAATCCAAAAGCCGCAACTGCCCGTATCACGGTTGGCAACTCAAGGGCCGCGCCGTGACGACGATCGTCGATGGGGCGGTAAAGCACTCCCTGCTGGCGGCGACGGCCTAGCGATCGTTATCACGTTTCGCCTAGTGGTTCGTTCGATAAACAAGCAATCGCGATCAGCGTGTCATCCAGTAGGCCACCATCGGAAAATGCCTGCACGCTTGCTTCGATATCACGCGCCAGTGCGTCGGGGTCGGTGCTCGGGCTATCCTGAAAGCGTTTAGTAAGCCCGGCGATTCCGAGGAATTGCTCCGTGCTGTTTACGGCCTCCACAGCGCCATCGGTATAAAGTAGTAACCGGTCGTCGGTGTCGATGGGTACTGCGTGTTCGGTGGTGATAAACGCATCGCCATCCAGGATTCCCAGCATGGCGGCGTTGGCGTCGAACTTATGAACCGTTCCATCGGCGCGCCGGAGTAATGGCGCGGGGTGGCCCGCGTTACACACGCGCAACCTTTTCTTCTCCACATCAAAATGCACCACTACGCCGGTGGCGTACAGATATTCATCAGACAGCGTGAGAAACATATAGTGGTTAAGGGCGATCACAAATTCGCGCGGGCCGGCGTCGGGGTGTTCCGCCGTCACGCGTTTGATTTCGCCGTGCAGTCGATTGACTGCCAACGCGGCCGCCACACCGTGGCCGGTGACGTCGAGCAACGCCAACGTGAGGCCGCCGTTATTGTCTTTGATGGCTGCCAGAAAATCGCCGCCAATTTCGCGCGCGGGGCGATAGCGATAGGCGAACTGTACCGGACCATGGTCGATTTCGTTGGGAAACAGCGCTTCGTGAATGCGTCGCGCCGCTTCCAAATCCGAATAGATCGATTGGTACCGACCGGCCAGTGCTCGAAAGGCGATGCGCTCGCGAATATGGCTGGAACGCACCCAACTGATCAGTAAGCCCGGCGCGCCCGCCAGCGCCAGGTAATACAAATGCGCCGGGCGCAGCCAATACGCGCTGCGGTCGATCAACATGGCGCAAACAAGAATGAACAGCGCGGCGAGCAACGGCCACAGCGCTTCGCGCAAGTGCCACGGCACCGTGAGGGCGGCGGCCGTGTAAATCAGGCCCAGTATCAACATCAACGGACCGACCGGGCTGACGGTATGTTCGATGCCGAGCCCCGCGAGCAAGTTGGTGATCAGCCGTCCCAGCACTTCTGCGCCGGTCACCTGCGTGATGACGGCAAGCACGATCAAGATACCCGCGCGCCATAAAATTTGGCGATGATTGAGTAGTGCCAACCGACGTTTGAACAAAAACGGCAGGCACAAGATGGCGAGGCCAAGCAAAATCTTGGTGGCAAAAGCCAGTCGCAACGGCAGCGATAATTCGAGTTGGTGGGCCGACGCGAGCAAGGCGACCAGGACGGTCTTAATGATGACCAGCAAGCCCACGACGCGCGCGAAGGTCACAAACCGTCGGCGCAGCAGCGCTAAGCGCGCGGCGTCAAACTCACCGCGGGTGAGGTCCCAAGTTGTTTCGCTGACGGTCATGATCAATAACTCGGTAACGATAAACCCGAGCAACTTGTATTCGGGCTCGCGTTCATGAGTTTAAATGATCGGTGGGCTATTTCGAGTATCGGCAGACAGATTTCGAGACAGGGAAAGTTGCGGCAGCCCAATGCGTCAACAGTCGGAGGTGCAATGAATCGCTGGCGCGTTGGATAATTGCCGAACATGCGATCGGATAAAGAATAATAAAAAAACCGCGCATGGGCCGATCCCATTTAACCCATACGCGGCTTGAGAGAGATAGAGGCAGATGCCCCTATTCAGTCCTTCCTCGTCGCCGAAGCGACTCTCAGTTTTCAGCTCGAATAAATGCTCAGCTTTTCCTCCACTTCCGCCGGATGTCGCGGCGGCGAGACAGATGATCTTTTACCCGTCGTGCCAGCCGTTCGACGGCCCGCGATACGGCCGGTTCGTAATCGCTATCGTCCACAGCGGCGTGCAGCGTGCCGGCGGCTCCTAACTCGGCCGAAATGGCACAGCGTTTGTCGATGCCGCCTTTCGGTCCGTTTTCGTCGGTCAATCGCACGTGCACCCGACTGAGTCGTCGTTCAAATCGCCCAAGGGCGAAACGAACCCGCTTCTCGATAAGGGATTGCAGGTTTGCCGACGGCCGCTGAGGGCTCATCGCGATATCGATCATCATGGGGCGTCTCCTTTGCGGGTGATGTTGATCACCATTGCCTCATGGAGCGGTACCTCCCGCTCGCCTTAGAAATATACGTCAGCCGGAACTGCATGAAAATTAGATAATCGGAATTTTATTGATAGGAAAAATCTATCTATTATATTTCACGCACCGCAGGTGCTCTTCAGCGTGCTTTAACGTTTCAATGTCTTGCGAGGATACCGTCGAATGGCCAACTGGCTTAATTACCATCATCTGTATTACTTTTGGCTCGTCGCGAAAGAGGGCACCGTCGCCGCCGCCTGCGAGCGGCTGCATTTGGCCCAGCCCACGGTCTCCGCGCAAATCAAGCAATTGGAAAAGTCGTTGTCGACGCAGTTGTTCGAGCGTAGTGGGCGGCGCTTGGTACTCACTGAGATGGGGCGCACGGTATTTCGTTACGCGGACGAAATCTTCACGCTCGGTGAGGAATTGGTCTCAACCGTGAAAGACGATGATTATCGACCGCGCTCGCGCTTGTTGGTGGGCGTGGCCGACGTGTTATCGAAGTTGATGACGGTACGCATTTTGGGGCCGTTGTTGACCGACGAGTCGGAAATTCAAGTGACCTGCGTGGAAGGCAAGCCGCCGGATTTGTTGGCGCGGCTGGCGGTACACGAACTCGATGTGGTCTTCAGCGATGCGCCGATTCCGCCCGATGTGAACGTGCGTGCCTACAGCCATCTCTTGGGTGAGTGTGGTATCACGGTGTTTGGCAAGGCCGCAACAGCTCGGCGTTTTCGCAAACGATTCCCAGCTTCGTTGGACGGTGCACCGATGTTGTTACCCATTTCAACCACCATGCTGCGGCGCAATCTCGATCGTTGGTTTGAGGATTTGGATATCGCACCGCGCATCGTGGGTGAATTTGAAGATGCGGCTTTGATTAAAGCATTCGGCCAGGCCGGGCGCGGATTGTTTGTGGTACCGTCGACGATTGAAGCGGAGGTCAAGCGACAATATCAGGTGCAAGTGGTCGGGCGCAGCGAGGATGTGAAGGAGCAGTTCTTTGCGATCTCAATCGAGCGGCGTGTGCGCCATCCGGCGATCCAGATGATCACGCAGGCGGCGCGCAAGGTGCTCGACTGCGAGTGATCGGTCTGCTCTCAAGCGTCGCAGGACTCTTCGGTTTATCCAGCAGCCTACCATCCTCGAACACACGGTATCCGCCGTATTTCGGGGCATCAAATATGGGGGTTGCCAGGGTTTTATTACCCATTCTTTACCCAAATTGGCTGTTCATGAGGCGAAAACGGCGATGGCACGGCCATTGCTCCATGCGACCCGTCGTCGATGGCTGTTCTCTCGTTGGGGCTGCCACGACACGAACGCCTCTTGAAGAGGTGCCAGCCGATGATTAATTACTTCTCGCTCTTTCCCAAGTGTGTCGCGTTGACTGGGTTTGTGGCCGTTACGGTTATGGGCGCGCAGACCGTTTCCATCTCCAACGAAGTAAAGAAGACGCCTTTGATGGGCATGCCCGAAGACAACTATGGCGCTGCCGTTGCGATCGACGGCGATACTGCGGTGATTGGTGCATTTGGCGTCGACAATGGTGGGTCGATGTTCGAAGGATTGGCGTATGTATTGGAGCGGAACGGCGGTACGTGGCGGCAGGTTGCAATACTAAGTGCATCTGACGCCGCCGCGGATGACTGGTTCGGGTTTAAGGTTGCAATTCAAGGAAGCACCATCGTCATCGGCGCGCCGCAAGCCGGTCCCGGCGACGAAGGTCAAGTATATATCTTCGAGCGACCCAACGGCGGTTGGACCGATATGACGGAGACTGCGCGGTTGCGAGCGAGCGATGGCGCACTCGACGATACATTTGGATGGTCGGTGGCGATCGACGGCGACAGCGTTGCGGTCGGTTCGCGCCAAGCCGGGCCGAACGCGCGGGGGGCCGCGTATGTATTTGTGCAGCCCAACGGAGGATGGACCAATATGTTCGAGACGGCCAAACTGACGGCGTCCGATGCGGCGGACGAAGATCGGATGGGATTTTCGGTCGCCATTGATGGCAACACCGTTGTAAGCGGCGCGCCGAACGTAGGTAACTCGGGCGGCATGGCGCAAGATGGCACCGGACAGATCTACGTCTTTGAACGAGCCCCGGCCGGTTGGGCTAACAGCTTTGAGACGGCAAGATTGACTGCGTCGGACGCGGCGTCGACCGATTATTTGGGATACAGCGTTGCGATCGATGGTAACGTGATTGTCAGCGGCGCGATGAATAAGGGGAACACGGGCCCGTCGGTGACCGACGGCATTGGCGCGGCTTATCTTTTTGTCCAACCGGATGCGGGATGGGCCAATGCGGACGAGAACGCAAAACTGGTTTACTCCGACCCGGAGAACACGGGCTACTTTGGGTGGTCGGTTGATATTCACGGCGAGACTGTCTTGGTGGGTGGCGCCAACCGTTATAACTCGGGCGGCGGTAGTACCGACGGCGAAGGCGCAGGCTATCTTTATTTCATGCCGGAAGGCGGTTGGTCAGGCAATCGTCTCGAAGACGAGGAATTGGTGGCATCGGATGCATTGTCGGATCGGCTGCTCGGTTACTCGGTCAACCTGACCGATGACTGGTTGGTCATTGGCGCGCCGCAAGCGGGGCCGGGCGATCTCGAACCCGGCAGCGCATACTTCTTCGCCTTCGACAACGATGACGACGGTGTGGGCAATTTCAATGATAACTGCCCGGACGATGGCAATAAACTTGATCCGGGTCCATGCGGGTGCGGTGTTGAAGAAGTCGATAGCGATGGCGATGGTGTGTTCGACTGCAACGATGCCTGTCCGGACGATGCCACCAACGATTCGGATGGTGATGGCGTGTGCGACAGCGCCGACGTCTGCGACGGTGGTGATGATGCGTTGGATGCGGATAGCGATGGAACGCCTGATGCGTGCGACGATACGCCCATGCCATCGGGTGGTGGTACGCCCGGTCCGTTGCCCACGACCGAGGAATGCTGTGGCGGCGGCATGCCGGCGATGATGCCGTTTATGTTGTTGGGCTGGCGTCGATCGCGCATGAAAAGACGGCGTCATTATTTGGTAACATAGGATCGAGCTTTTGAGGCCCCGTCACAAAATGGGCCTCCGTTTTTTGATTTTTGTGGTTGTGTCGGAATAATCAATCCGCGCTCGATCGATTTTACGAAGGAGTTGATTTATGCATACTCATTGGCTCATGCAATTAGTTGTGACGACCTGTCTGTTGACCGTCGTTAAAGATGCCAACGCGATCGAATACTCCTTCATTAAAATCGCGGATGAAAACGCGCCTTTAATCGAGGGCTTTCCAATCGGGTTGCCCGGCGTTATCAACGAATCGGGTGAGGTTGCATTCGTCGCGTTTCTCGCAAATGGCGAGCGCGGATTGTTCGTCGGCGCCGGCGGGGCGTTGACCACGATCGTGAATACAAATTTCACGGATTTCGATTCGGTCATCGGGCTGTCGATCAATGATGAAGGAACTGTCTCGTTCAGGGCAACACGCGACAACGGCACCGAGGGGATTTTCACCGGTTCGGGTGGAGCAACGACGACGGTAATCGATGACACCAGTCTCTTTGATAATTTCATCACCGGTTACACAAGCATTAATAATGCAGGTACGGTCAGTTTTATGGCAACGCGCGACAACACCGGTGTCCTTGGACTTTACACCATCGAGAATGGCGCCCTGACGACGATCGTCGATAGTGGAAGCGCGGGCGATACGGATTTTGCAAGCTTTAGTTCGCCCGCGATGAACGCGCAGGGCGTTGTCTCGTTTGGCGGCCAATTGAACAACGGTGAGTTAGGACTTTATACGAGCAATGGATCTTCAACGACCAAACTACTTGGTGAGGAAAACGGATTTACAAGCTTGTTTGGGTTTACTGGGATTAATAATGCGGGCGCGATTGTGTTTCGCGGTGGCACGATGGATATCCCGACGGGAATTTTCGTTTTATCAAGTGGTTCGGTCACGCCGATCGCCGATTCAGCGGGGCCGTTCGGCACGTTTCGCGTGATTGGTGGTATAAACGACGCCGGCACCATCGTGTTCAGTGCCGACCTCGATAATTTCAGCGGCGGGATTTATACCGGGGGCGATACAGAAGCGGACAAGGTCATCGAAGATGGTGACCCGCTGGATGGCTCAACGGTTGCAGATCTCACATCTAGCAGCACCGATCGCGGAGTGGGCATGATTAATAGCATCGGGCAAATCGCCTTTTGGGCCGAACTGGCCGACGGTCGACGCGGCATTTTTCGTGCCGACCCGGATACCGACGAAGACGGCGTTCCCGACCATGAAGACGCGTGTCCGTTTGACGCCAACGATGACTCGGATGGTGACGGTGTTTGCGACAGCGACGATGCCTGTGCCGATAGTGACGATGCAATCGATGCCGATGGTGACGGTGTTCCCGATGGTTGCGATGAATGTCCGGACGATGCGAACAAGGCTGCGCCAGGCGCATGCGGCTGCGGCAATGCCGATACCGATGCCAATAACAACGGCACGCCGGATTGCAACGAAGAGCCGGGTGAAGGCGACGGTGGGAATAATGATGATGAGGATGGTCCGATTGGCCAGGAAATGCCCACAACCGAAGAGTGCTGTGGCGGCGGCATGCCGGCGATAATGCCGTTCATGTTGTTGGGCTGGTGCCGTGCGAGGCGGCGAAAGCGAAGTCGAGCGATTTAGTCAACCGTGATTGGGGATGAGATTGAAAAGTAATAAGCCGTGAGAACAAAGCGTCGAGGCAGTTTCGACTATACAAATCTTTCAGCGTTCGGCTCGATCGGCCTTTATGCCAATGGCGGTACTTCATTAGCCCAGGGTTGCCGCGCTAGCGGCTACCCTTGGATTTTCTTTTGCTCGTGACTTTTCAACTCTGAAGGAATTGTTCCAAAGCTAGGCACCACCGTCGGAGTTGCCGAATCCGCCGGGGTTGCTAGGCTTGCACGCAGATTGATTGCGATTCGCAAGCTAGCAACCCCGGCGGAGCAACGACGCCCATGAATATTGAACGACTACTCACCGAACGCACGCGTAAGATTGAGTTCTCCGGCATTCGCAAATTCTTCGAGATGGCCGCCGGTATGGAAAACCCGTGCGATCTGTCGATCGGACAACCCGATTACGACGCGCCGGAACCCGTGCGTGCGGCAGCGATAAAGGCCATCGACGACGGCAACAATCGCTACACGCCCAGCGCCGGCGTTCCGGTATTGCGCGAAAAGTTAGCAGCGACGGTCGAGCGCGATCATGGCGTTAGGACGGACATACTCGTGACCTGCGGCGTGTCGGGTGGGTTAACGTTGGCGATGATGGCGCTGGTCGAGCCGGGCGACGAAGTTGTTTTCCTAGATCCACATTTCGTTTCGTATGGTCACCTCGTCAATATGGCGGGGGGGCGACCGGTACTGGTCAACTCCTATCCTGATTTTCGTTTTGATAAGGATCAGGTTGCTAAGGTCATCACCGACAAGACCAAAGCGATTTTGATCAACTCGCCCAGTAATCCGACGGGGCGCATGATGACAGCCCCGGAGGTCAAGGCTGCCGCCGAACTGGCGGTCGAGAACGACATCGTACTCATCTCTGACGAAATATACGATCGTCTATGTTATGACGGTGATAACCCGTGCCCGTTGGCCGATGCGCCAGAAAACACGTTGCTACTGCGCGGGTTTGGCAAGACGTATGGCATGACGGGCTGGCGTATGGGCTTCGCGGCGGGGCCGACCAAGCTGATCGGCGAAATGACCAAGATGCAGCAGTACACGTTTGTCTGCGCCCCGTCGATGGCACAGTTTGCGACGCTCACGGCGCTGGAGACCGACGTGAGTTCCTATCGCGATACATATCGCGAGAAACGCAACTTGATTTGCGATCTGTTGGCACCGCACTTTGAATTCGAGCGGCCGACGGGCGGGTTTTATGTGTTTCCGAAGGCACCGGCGTCTTTTCCGAATGGCACGACGTTCTGTGAGCGCGTGGCGCAGGATGGCGTGTTGGTCATCCCCGGCGGCATTTTCTCGAGCGTCGATACGCACTTCCGCATTAGTTATGCGACGACCGAAGCGAAGATTCGCCGCGGGTGCGAGACGTTGATTCGGATTGCAAAGGAAGGGCATAAGGGCTGATTGACTTGGCGGGAAAACCATTGAAAGATTCAATGTCGTCGATGCGAAACATGCTGTTCGCCGCCGCTTCGCTTTCCGAATCGTGAGCGCCTATGAATCCTGCCCTAACGAAGATTGGTCCCAATCTGTTAAACAAAACACTAACGACGATTGCAGCGCGATTGCGTATTTGCATCCACTGTGTCGTTGTGCTGCTCGCCGTAGGCCAGTTTGCTTGCATCGGTTCAACGGCAACGACGACAGAGCAAGACCCCATCGACAGCACCGGCCGCGCGACGCCGCCGGCCCTTGATGGTGAAGGCGATGGCGATTCGCGGCGTTCAGACGATCCCGATTGGGCCGACGGGAATGACGCGTACGACGACGAGCGCAACATCGGCATCTTTGCCAGTCAGCCGGAAAAGTTGGTACTCGAGTTCGAAGTCTTTCGCATCTCGGGACCGCCGGGTTCGTTCGATGAAAACTCGGCGATTTGGGAGATTGCCAGCGGCGTCTTGCCCAACGTCAATCGTAACCTTCGACTCAAGGCGAATGGGTTTCTGGTCGCAATCGGGCGCAAGAGCGATCGTGAGTTGCTCGTCGACTACGTCGACGGAATCGACGGGCGCGAAGTTATTTCCGATCGCGTGATACCCAACTCGGCGCGCTTGCTCGATATCGAATTGGCACGGCGAAAGGGTACGTTCAGTTGGTTTCAATACGACGCGTCGGGCACGCTGCGCGGCGTGGAGTTCAAATCGCCGTTGCCGCGATTCCGATTGCGAACACAATTTCGGTCGACCAATCTTCGTAACACGTGGTTGGAGTTAATGCCTCAGTTGGAAGAGCCCGACGGACCGTCGACTTGGGTGTTGGAAGAAGGGCAAACGCCGGTCCTTGCGCCGGAGAAGCGCCGACACGATTTTGACGGCTTGGCGTTCGGCGTTGAGATTCCCAATGGAGGGTTTCTGATGGTCGGTCCGACGAGCGCGGTTCAGGATCGCCCGTTGTTGGCGCGGGCGTTTTTCCTGGAGGGTGATGGCAAAGCGGGTGAAGGTGCGCAACGCGAGAACATATTCATCATTCGTCCGATTGTGCGGGCCGTGCCAATCGGCGGCCCGGCGCAGCAGCCGCGCCGCGATCTGAGCGAACGCGGGGTCGAAGACGCGGCAGCGGAAGAGGCGACCGACGCCGCGACCGATGACGAACCCGTCAGCGATAACGCAGAAGACGACGGTTTCGACCCGGCCGGGGCGTTTCGACCGCGCGAGCCTGAACCGGACGAGCCCGCTGAGGATGACCGTCTCGATTTGCCGCCGGCAGACGAACAGGAGGGGTTCGATCCACCCGCGTAGTCCTGTTGCAAGGCGTGTTTTTTGAATGCCGGGCGTTCGCCTTGGGATGATCGCGCGGGTGGCGTATGATAAGCCTCGATTAATCAAGGTCGCCGTTCATTGGTAAAGATATGGTGATGTCCACTCGGACCGACGCACATTTTTTTCAGCATCTCGTCGAGCGTTTGGGGTTTATCTGCATCGCTTTTGATGCGGATAGCCGCGTGTTGTTCGCCAATTCTGAAGCACTGACGGCCTATCCAGCACTCGAAGGCTTCGCCGACGGTCACGTCGATTTTGTGGAATTGCTGCCGGAGGCCAGCCGCCGCAAGGCGCGCGAGCTGATCGGACAGGTGCTTGAAACCGGCTCGATGCGCGAAATGGAAGCCAAGTATCCGCAGGACAACGGCTCCATCATGACGATGGTCGTGATTTTCTCGCCCGTGCTCGATGACGACGGCAACTGCAAGGCGATTTCGGCCAGCATGCGCGATATCTCCGAGCGCAAACGTATGTCGCGCGAATTGGCCGATAGCCGCCGCATTGCGGCGCTGGGTCGCATGGCCGCGGGCGTTGCCCATCATTTCAATAATATTCTGGGCGGCATGCTGACGAGTATCGATTATGTATTGACCAGCGACAGCCCGCGCGAGTTGCGGCGCACATTGCGGCTGCTGGCCCAAGCCATTTCCCGTGCCACGCGTATCACGAATCAACTCGCCGTCTTTGCCGAATCCGAAAATGAAAAAACCGAATGGGCACCGTTAAATCAAATCCTCGATGGCTTCTTGCGCAAAATCGAAGCGCGAGCCCGGGGGGCTGGCGTCTCGGTTGATGCCAAGATCGACAACATCGAGGGGGCGCGCTTCGAGTCGCAACGGTTGGCCCGCGTACTGGAAAGCATCGCCCAAAATGCAATAGACGCGCTAGGCGTCGGCGGCGTGCTGACGGTGCAGTTGACGGCGCTGGAAGAGCAAGCAGAAATCCTGATTGCCGACAACGGCTGCGGCATGCCGCCGGAAACGCTGGAGCGCATCTTTGAGCCGTTTTTTACGACCAAGGGCGAGTTACACGGCGGTGGTGAGAGCAACATTGGGCTGGGGCTGGCGGCGGTGCACGGCTATGTCGCCGAAATGGGCGGCACCATTCGGATTTCGTCACAAGTCGGGGAGGGCACGAAAGTTACGATTCGGCTCCCGCTCAACCGACCGGAGTAGTGCGGCGGAGATCGGTAGGACGGAATCGTTGTGAATCGTCGTGAATCGGCCGGTCGCCGAGAGGCTGACAGGTTGCCTTAAATATTTTCAGCGACGGAACTTGCGTTAAGCTGGTTCTTCCCGTTATACTGTGGGGCTTGATTTGAGAAGTTAGCGAAATCGGTCGGTAGCGGTGGGACGTCCGGCCCGCAAGATGGCGGCTTGCTCAAACGTTTTGTCCCTTTAATTTGGCGAAACCCTCTTAATTTCTCTGGTGATTATTCGAGTGCGTGGCTTTCTCGCTTTTGCGGCGAATCCAACAAGTACTCTCTGCTAACGCGACGGTCCATCGGCGGTAGGCGTGATTTTTGCGCGCCTGTCGTTCGCCGAGACGTCCGCGTTTTGTTTTCGTGAAAGGACTCAGATGACGGCCCAACGCGATATCCGCAATTTCAAGAAGATCGGTGACGCGACTGATATCCCCAACCTGATCGAAATTCAGGTCGGTTCGTACGAGCGCTTCCTGCAGGAACACATTCCGATGCGCGAACGCACGCCGACCGGTCTCGAGGGGTTGATGCGTGAAGTCTTTCCGATCCAAAGCTACGACGAAAACATTACCGTCGAGTATTTGGATTACTCGCTCGGTCGCCCGCGCTACACGCCGGATGAATGTCGCCAACTGCGGCTGACCTACGGCATGCCGCTGCGCGTGCGCTTGCGCTTGCATCGCAAAGATAAAGACGAAGTGCTCGAAGATCGCGTGTATCTGGGCGAGTTACCCATCATGATCGGCGGTGGTGAGTTCATCATCAACGGTGCCGAGCGCGTCATCGTGTCGCAGTTGCACCGTTCGCCGGGTGTGGACTTCATCAAAGATACGATCGAAGCCGATCGACCGTTGCACGCGTGCCGCATCATTCCCGAACGCGGTAGCTGGATCGAAGTCAACATCACGCGCAAAGACGTATTGGCCGTTCGCATCGACCAGTCGAGCAAGATTCCGGCGACGACCTTCCTGCGTGCGATGGATCCGAGCTTCGGCAGCGACGAGTCGATCATCCGCACGTTCTACAAGACCAAGTGGATCAAAACGACACAACTCAAGCCCGATCAGTACGTCGTTTCCGATTTCTGGGGCGAAGAAGACGAAGAAAACGAAGCCAGTGCCGAGCCGGTCGTGCGCGCCGGTTGTCAGATCGGTGATGCCCTTGGCCGTATGCAGGCGGCATCGGCGAAGCAGTACGAGATCATCGACGACATGGTCGATCCGCTCGTGCTCAACACGCTCGCGGAAGATTCCAGTAGCAATCACGAAGAAGCATTGATGCGGATTTACAAGAGCCTGCGCCCGGGTAATCCGGCGCAACTCGATAAGGCCGTCAAACTCTTTCATGAAAAGTTCTACGACGAGAATCGATACCGGCTCGGTAAGGTTGGTCGCTTCCGTATCAATCGTAAGTTCGGTCTGTCGATCCCAACGGCGCTCAACAGCCTGACGGTCGCCGACTTCGTGGCGTGTTTGCGGTACCTGCTCGACTTGCGCAGCCAGGAACGCGTCGGCTATTCGGTGCCGCAACGCCTGCCCTTTGAATTGGCGGTGATTCGCTGGACCAAGGATTTGGCGGCCCAGTTGGCGTCGTACCGCACCGACAAGGCCGCGATTGTGGACCCCAAGCAGGGCTGCGAGTTGGGCACGCTCGACAACGTGCAGGACGGCCGCAAGAAGCTGAAGCCCGACGAAGCGATGGCCGAAATCAAGCGGCAGTTGCAGTCGCTCTCCGATGCGCCGACCGAGTGGGTGCCGGTGGCTTCGCTCGATATGGATTTGGTGAAGAAACTGCTCGGTCGCGTCCGCGTCGATCGCGAATCGGAACTGAACAAGATGTCGCGCGATTTCGTCGTGTCGATGATTCGCACGCGCGCCGCCCGCATTGTGGAGGGCATCGACCTTTACAACGAGCTTTTGACAAAGGGCGAAGAGCCGATCGTCCAACTCGACTTTTTAAATTACTACCCGCGGCCCAACAAGATTTACCTGTTTAACGAAGCCGAAGCCCAAAAGTTGGCGACCGCCGACGAAAAGTCCAATCGCGACGAGTGGAACAACTTGTTCGGCGCCTCGGCCAAGCACAGCGCGTTCGAGACCGAAAAGGCGATCGAAAAGCTGCTCGTCAAGAATGACGAAAGCGATTCGTTCACCGGCAACGTTTACGAATACGCATGGAAGCAAACCCGCGTGATCGTGTCGGAAGACGATATCGATCACCTCGGTAACCGACGTTTGCGCACGATTGACGAGTTGGCGTGCGACGAAATCCGCAAGGGATTCCTCAAGCTGCGCCGCACCGTGCAAGAGCGTATGAGCATGAAAGACCCGGATCAGTTGGGCAAGATCGCCGAACTGGTCAACAGCAAGGCCGTTAGCGGTGCCATCGATTACTTCTTCGGTCGCGGCGAATTGTCGCAGGTGGTCGACCAAACCAACCCGCTCAGCCAGCTGACGCACGAACGACGCCTGTCGGCGTTGGGACCGGGTGGTCTTAACCGTAAGCGTGCCGGCTTTGAAGTGCGCGACGTTCACATTTCGCACTACGGTCGTATCTGCCCGATTGAAACTCCGGAAGGTACCAACATCGGTCTGATTGCTTCGCTGAGTATCTACTCGACGGTCGACGAATTCGGCTTCCTGATCACGCCATACCGCAAGGTTGAAAACGGCGGCGTCAATGGTCATTCGCAGTTTCTGCGTGCCGACGAAGAAATGAAGGCCGTGCTCGCACCGCCGGACGCGGTTAACCCGAAGAACAACAAGGTCGATGGCGATCACATCGTCGCTCGTTTGCGAGGCGATCTTTCGACGGTCAATGCCGCCGATGTCGAGTACGTCGACATCTCGCCCAAGCAAACCGTGGGTGTGTCGGCGTCGCTCATTCCCTTCCTCGAGCACGACGACGCCAACCGTGCGTTGATGGGCTCGAACATGCAGCGGCAGGCGGTGCCTTTGTTGCGCACCGATCCGCCGGTGGTCGGCACGGGTATGGAAAAGGTCGTGGCCGCCAACAGTGGGATGGTCATTCGCGCCCGCGTCGATGGCAAGGTGACCAATGTCGATGCCACGCGCATCGTCATCAACGATACCGATGAATATGAGCTGCGCAAGTTCCAAGGCCTGAACGAACGCACCTGTTTGAATCAGGTGCCGTTGGTGCAGTTGGGTGAGAAAGTCAGCAAGGGGCAGATCATTGCCGACGGCCCCGCCTGTAAGAACGGTGAGTTGGCGCTCGGTAAGAACCTGCTTGTCGGGTTCATGACGTTCGATGGCTACAACTTTGAGGATGCCATCCTTATCTCCGAGCGCTTGGTGCAGGAAGATACCTTCACCAGTATTCACATCGAGGAATACGACGTCGAAATTCGCGAAACCAAGCTGGGTCGCGAAGAATTCACGCGCGATATTCCCAACGTCTCGGAAAAGGCGCTTCGTAACCTTGACGAGCACGGCATCGTCTGCGTCGGTACCGAAGTTAAGCCCGGCGATATTCTCGTCGGTAAGGTTTCGCCGAAGAGCAAGAGCGAGCTCAGCCCCGAAGAAAAACTGCTGCATGCGATCTTCGGTCGCGCCGGTGAAGACGTGAAGAACGATTCGCTCGAAGTGCCCAGCGGCGCGTCGGGTATCGTCATCGATACCAAGCGCTTCAGCCGCCGTACCGGCATGACGGACGAACAAAAAGAGATGCTGCAGGCGCGCATCAACGACTACCGATCGCAGATCAATCAGAAAGCGATCGGCATGTTCCGCAAGATGATCGACGAATTGGAAAAGGTCACCGAGGCGCCGATTGTTGACCCCAACACCAAGCAGGTGGTCGGTCGTAGCGACATCGAAGAAGTCGTTATGGAACAGATCGGTGAGCCGGGCAACTGGGCCTTCGATATCAAGTGGGTTAAGCCCGCCGCCAAGCGCAAAGAGTGCGAACCGGTTATGGATCGCTACTGGCCGACGATCGCCGGCATGATCGAAGAGCGCGACCGCAAGATCGCCCAGCTCAAGCGCGGCGACGAACTGCCTTCGGGCGTGCTCGAAATGGTGAAGGTCTACATCGCCACCAAGCGGCAGCTTTCCGTCGGTGACAAGATGGCCGGTCGCCACGGTAACAAGGGTGTGATCGCCAAGATTCTGCCCGTCGAGGATATGCCCTATCTCGATGACGGTACGCCGCTCGACATCCTGCTGAATCCGTTGGGCGTGCCTTCGCGTATGAACGTGGGACAGATTCTGGAAACGCACCTCGGTTGGGCTGCCACCATTCTCGGCTTCCAAGCGGTGACGCCCGTCTTTGACGGTTGTACCGAAGACGAACTCCACGCAGCCGTAGACGAAGCGAATGCATACGTCGATAAGCTGAATCAGGATAACGAAGCCGTCGCCAACGCGGCGAAGGAAAAAACCATCCTCGCCAAGATGCCCTACGGCGGTAAGTTGATTCCAATCGACGGTCGCACGGGTGAGAAGTTCCATCAGCCGGTCACGGTGGGCTACATCTACATGCTGAAACTGCATCACCTGGTGGATGACAAGATTCACGCACGTGCCACCGGCCCGTACTCACTGATTACGCAGCAGCCGTTGGGCGGTAAGGCCCGCACCGGTGGTCAGCGCTTCGGTGAAATGGAAGTGTGGGGCTTGGAGGCGTACGGCAGCGCGTACATCCTGCAAGAACTGCTCACCGTCAAGTCGGACGACGTCGAAGGCCGCACCAAGATTTACGAATCGATGGTGAAGGGCGAGAACTCGCTCGAAGCCGGTACGCCGGTCTCGTTTGACGTGTTGTGTAATGAAATCCGCGGGCTGGGCATGAACATCCAGCTCGAAAAGAGCAATCTGATGTAATCGTGCGGCCCGTCCGCGTGGGTAAACCGATCGCCGGTGGAGTGAAACCGATGCCCGACAACGTGCATTACGACGTCGTAAAGAAAATCGACCTCGAAGAACTGCGCGCCTTCTACGAAAGTGTCGGGGCGGTCTTGCCACAGTCGGTCGATAAGCTCTCGCGCGCGGTGGATAACTCGGTCTGTTTCGTTACGGCCCGCGATGGTGACAAAGGCGAGCGCCTGATCGGCATCGCCCGCGGAATCGCCGATGGCCTGCGCGGTTACCTGACCGAGTGCAAGTTGTGCCCGAGTTTTCAGGGCCCGGCCGCCGTCACGCAGGTCGATGGTCGGATCGAACACGATCAGTACGGCATTGCCCGCGAAATGGCGACGCGCGTGATTGCGGCGCTCTCCGAAATGGGGTGCGAACGCATCGACGCCGCCGCCTACGGCACCGAAGTGGATTTCTGCCAGGAACTGGGATTTGAGAAGGCGCGCGGCATTGTTCCGATGTCGCTCTGCCCGGCAAAATAGCTGAACCTTGCGCAGCCGCCACGACTCGTCGCATGGCACGCTGCTTTTCGACTGGCCCAACCGCCCGTCGCTCATGATCTGAAAGGAAGGATCTGATGATCGAAAACATCTACGACCGAATCAACGACTACGGCTCGGTCAAGATTTCTCTGGCATCGCCCAACGACATTCGCTCGTGGTCTTACGGTGAAGTCCGCAAGCCGGAGACGATCAATTACCGTACGTACCGCGCTGAGAAAGATGGCTTGTTTTGCGAGCGCATCTTCGGTCCGGAGCGCGACTGGGAATGCTTCTGCGGTAAGTACAAAGGCACCAAGCACAAGGGCATGATCTGCGATCGCTGTGGCGTGAAGGTCACGCACAGCCGCGTGCGTCGCAAGCGCATGGGCCACATCAATCTGGCCGCCCCCATCGTGCACATCTGGTTCTTCAAAGCGATGCCGTCACGCTTGGGCGCGCTGCTCGATATGAAGACCGGCGACTTGGAAAAGGTGATCTACTTTCAGGATAGCGTCGTCGTCGATCCCGGCGATACGCCACTGAAAGAACGCGAAATTCTGTCGGAAGAACGCCATCGCGAAGCGCTGGAGAAGTATGGCAGCAATTTCGAAGTCGGCATCGGTGCCGAAGCGATCAAGAAGCTGCTGCAGAAGATCGACTTGGCCAGTTTGAGCGTCGAACTGCGCGAAGCGATCGGTAACACCAACAGCAAGCAAAAGATCAAAGACCTATCCAAACGTTTGAAGATCGTCGAAAGCCTGCGCAACAGCAGCAACGATCCGACGTGGCTGGTCATGGACGTTATTCCCGTTATTCCGCCGGACTTGCGTCCTCTGGTTTTGTTGGAAAGCGGCAACTTTGCCACCAGCGACCTGAACGATCTTTACCGCCGCATCATCAACCGTAATAACCGCTTGAAGAAGCTGATCGACCTGAACGCGCCCGAAGTCATTATTCGCAACGAAAAGCGCATGCTGCAGCAGGCCGTCGACGCGCTCTTCGATAACGGTCGTTGCCGGCGTCCAGTACTTGGCTCCAGCAATCGCCCGCTCAAGTCGATGACCGACATGATTAAAGGTAAGCAGGGCCGCTTCCGCGAAAACCTGCTCGGTAAGCGCGTGGACTATTCCGCGCGAAGCGTGATCGTCATCGGTCCCGACCTGAAGCTGAATCAGTGCGGTCTGCCCAAGCGCATCGCGCTCGAGTTGTATCAACCGTTCATCATTCGCAAGCTCAAAGAGCGCGGGCTGGCCGACACGATCAAGTCCGCCAAGAAGATGCTCGAACGGCGCGACCAGGAAATTTGGGACATCCTCGAAGAGGTGATTCATCAACATCCGGTCATGCTCAACCGCGCGCCGACGTTGCACCGTATGGGTATTCAGGCCTTTGAGCCGGTGTTGGTCGAAGGTAACGCGATCAAGATTCACCCGCTGGTTTGCCGCGGCTTTAACGCCGACTTCGATGGCGACCAGATGGCCGTGCACTTGCCGCTTTCAATCGAGGCGCAAACTGAAGCGCACGTGCTGATGTTGTCCACCAACAACATTTTCAGCCCGGCCAGCGGCGCGCCGATTATGTCGCCGTCGCAGGATATCGTGATGGGTATCTTCTACCTGACCTGCGATCACCATAAGAGCATCAAGAAGCCCAAGGCCACGCGCTGCTTTTATTCCGAATCGGAAGCCATCATGGCTTACGACACGGGCAAACTCGGCATTCACGAGCCGATCAAGGTGCGCATCGCCCGCAACGCCGTCGTCGAAGGCCAGAAGAAGCTGCCGCGCGATCTCGAAGGCAAGCGCATCATCGAGACGACCGTGGGTCGCGTGATCTTCAACGACATCCTGCATCCCAAGATGCCGTTCTTTAACTACCCGCTAAGTTCCAAGGGCTCGGCCCGTGTGATTGCGGATACCTACGAACTGCTCGGTCGCCGCGAGACGATCGATCTGCTCGACCGCATTAAGGAAATCGGCTTCCAGTGGTCCACGATCGCCGGCCTGTCCTTCGGTTTGACGGATATGCGTATCCCCGAACGCAAGAAGCTGATCATCGAAGCCGCCCAGAAGCGCGTCGATCGCATCGTCAAGGCCTACCAGCACGGTCAGATCACCGACCTCGAACGTTACAACGCCCTGATCGACATCTGGGTGCACGTGCGCGAGCAAGTAACCGAGGCCATGTTGACGGAGTTTAAGAACGACTATCGGGATCCGGAACGGCGTTACGCCAGTCCGAGCGACGAAGGCGCGTGGAAGTACCTCAACCCGATTTACTTGATGTCGGATTCAGGTGCGCGCGGTAGTGTCGATCAGATTCGCCAGTTGGCCGGTATGCGTGCACTCATGGCCAAGCCGTCGGGTGAGATTATCGAAACGCCGATTAAGGCCAACTTCCGCGAAGGCCTGAGCGTGCTGGAATACTTCAGCTCGACGCACGGCGCGCGTAAGGGCTTGGCCGATACGGCGTTGAAGACGGCCGACTCGGGTTATCTGACCCGCAAGCTCGCCGACGTGTCGCAGAATCTGATCGTCAGCGATATCGATTGCGGCACGATCAAGGGTGTGCAAAAGGGCGCCCAGTACAAGGGCGAAGAGGTTGACATTCCGTTGGCCGATTCGATCGTCGGGCGTAGCGCGCGCGACACCATCAAGCACCCGGTTACCGGTGAAGTCGTTGTCAAAGAAAACGACATCATCACCACCGAGATCGCGCGTAAGATCGAAAGCTCGCCCGCCGATGGCGGTTTGGGGCTCGATCGGATTCGCGTGCGCAGCCCGCTGACCTGCGAAGCGCCGGTCGGTATTTGTGCCCGCTGCTACGGCATGGATATGTCCTCTGGTCAGTTGGTCGAACGCGGCATGGCCGTCGGTATCATCGCGGCCCAGTCGATCGGTGAACCCGGCACGCAGCTGACGATGCGTACGTTCCACACCGGTGGCGTGGCCACGACAAGCGCGATCGATAGCGACATCAAGTGTGTCAACGCCGGTAAGGCCGTGTTCCATAACATCACTGCCGTCGATTACAAGGACCCCGAATCGGGCGATGACGTGCTGCGCGTGTTGAAGCGCAACGGTGAAATCGCGATTGAGTCGGAAGACGGTCGCGAGTTGGAACGCCACAAGATTCCTTACGGTGCCAGCATCATCATTCGGGATGGCGACAAGCTCGAACGCCGTGCGGTCATGTGCATCTGGGATCCGCACCTGACGCCGATCCTTGCCGAGAAGCCCGGTATCATCCGCTTCCAGGATATCGTCGAAGGTGAGACGGTTCGTATCGATTCGGAGTCTAAGGAGACCGAGAAGTTCATCGTCGTCGAACACCGTGGCGATAAGAATCCGCAGATCATCATCGAGGACAAAGAAGGCAAGATCATCGAGTATCACTACTTGCCGGCGAAGGCGCGTATCGAAGTGAAAGAGGGCGACGCCATTAAGGCAGGTGCCTTGCTGGCACGACGACCGCGCGAGCTGTCCGGTACTCAGGACATCACCGGTGGTCTGCCGCGCGTGACCGAACTCTTTGAAGCGCGCAAGCCGAAAGAGCCGGCTGTCATGGCCGAAATCTCCGGCACGGTGGAAATCCGCAGCGATAAGCGTCGCGGCAAGATGACGATCACGATCCATCCGGATAGTAAGGATCTCGAACCGCGCGATCACCACGTACCGCAGGACAAGCACCTGTTGGTGCACGCCAACGATAAGGTCGAGGCCGGTGACCCGCTCTGTGACGGTCCGTTGGTGCCGCACGACATCCTCGCGATTAAGGGCGAAGACGCGCTGCACATCTATCTCATTAACGAAGTGCAGTCGGTGTATCGCTCGCAGAACGTGGGTATCAACGACAAGCACATCGAAGTGATCCTGAGCCAGATGTTGCGGAAGGTGAAAGTCGAAACCCCCGGCGATTCCGAAATGCTGCCGGGCGAAGTTGCCGACCGCTTCAAGTTCCAAGCCATGAACATGGCGTTGGCCAAGAGCGTGAAGATCTCCGATCCGGGCGACTCCGATTTCCGGGAAGGTCAGATCGTGCTCAAGGAAGAACTCAACGCCGTCAACGAAAAGCTGGACGACGACGGCAAGGCCCCCGCCCGCGGCCGCAAGCCCAAGCCGGCCACGGCGGCCACGCAGCTTCTGGGTATCACCAAGGCGGCGTTGCAGAGCGAGTCGTTCATCTCGGCGGCGAGCTTCCAGGAAACGACCAAGGTTCTCACCGAGGCGGCGCTCGGTAGCGCGATCGATACGCTCAACGGCCTCAAGGAAAACGTGATTCTGGGCCACCTGATCCCGGCGGGTACGGCGTTCAAGCCGTTCTTCGAGATGCAGGTCGATCACTTGGGCGAGCCGATCGAAGAGGAAATCCGCGAGGTCACGATGCCCGGTGGCCCCGAAATGGATCGCATCGTCGCGCCCGGCGCGGGAGCCAGCGGCGATTTGCCCCAGTCGGTGATTCGCGAGGCTTCGGCGGCCCTCGATAGCGGCACGCCCATCGGCCCGGCCCCGCAGGATGAAGCCGCTAAGCGGTCCTCCAGCGAGGTCGAAGCGGATTCACAGGATTGACGAAAATCGCGAGTCCCAGTTAAATACGGGGCTTCGCGAATGATATTTGCTTGGCGGCGGGGCTCGGCTCGGTCGTCCAACGTTTGAGGACGTTATGCCAACGATTAACCAGCTTTGTCGCGAACCGCGGCATATTGAAAAGAAGAAATCCAAGTCCCGCGACTTGGATAACTGCCCGCAGCGGCGCGGCGTTTGCCTCATCGTGAAAACGATGACGCCCAAGAAGCCGAACTCGGCTTTGCGTAAGGTCGCCCGCGTGCGGCTTTCCAACGGCCGCGAAGTCACGGCGTATATCGGCGGTATCGGCCACAACCTGCAGGAGCACTCGATCGTGCTCGTGCGTGGTGGTCGCGTTCGCGATTTGCCGGGTATTCGCTATCACGTCGTTCGCGGCGCGCTGGACTGTGCTCCGGTCGAACAGCAAGAGAAGTTTAACGTCCGCCGTGCCCGCGGTCGTAGTAAGTACGGTACCAAGAAGCCGAAGTAAGGTTCTTCAATCCGCGCGCGGCGCGTTAAGGTGAGCAGATAGATGGGATACAAACGCTGGACCATGTCCAACGAGCAGTTGCGGCCCGACCCGAAGCACAACAGCAAGGTCGCCGCCAAGTTTGTGAACTGCATGATGAAGAGCGGTAAGAAGACCGTGGCCTACAAAATCTTCTACGATGCCCTCGGCCTGATCGAGCGGCGCGTGAAGGATAAGGAAGCCATCGAAGTCTTCGAAAAGGCCGTGCAAAACGTCCGCCCGTCGGTGCAAATCCGCAGCAAACGCGTCGGTGGTAGCAACTACCAGGTGCCGATGCCGGTGAACCCGAAGCGCAGCCAGGCGCTGGCCATTCGTTGGATCATTGACGCCGCCCGCGCCAAGAAGGGGCGACCGATGAAGGAGCGCCTTGCTTCGGAATTGGTCGATGCTTTCCAAGGGCAGGGCACCGCCATCACCACCCGCGAAAACGTCCACCGAATGGCCGAAGCCAATAAGGCATTCGCCCACTTCGCCCGTTAAGTGCGGCTCCCGAATTAAATTCTCAAAAACCTCACCAAACGGTGAGGTTTTTTTACGCGCGGATGGCTGGTTGGTGAGACGCGTTGGCGTGGTTTGGTGTCGGTTTCAACGCGCTGGACGTGCCGGGTTGTTTCACCACCGAAGGTGGTGAAGTTTTCGCCGTGATAGTACTTCGCCCATATAGACGGGCATCAGATTTGGTACATTCGTATAGAAATTCACTCTGACGAGACCCTGGAAATTTCGTTACCATCAAAGGGTGGTCAGTTTATTATTGAACCGGATTATTCACGGAGGATATTCAAATGAAAGCCATGCGCTTGTTCGTGCTGCTGGTTGTTCTTCTCGTCTCAGTTGGCTGCACCACTTATTACCGCGTGACCGATCTCAGTTCCGGCAAAAACTACTACACGACCCAGGTCGATCGCGAGAGGGGTGGAACGGTCGTGTTTAAGGATAGCCGCACGGGTAATCAGGTTACCTTGCCGTCGTCGGAGATTGCCGAGATCAATCAGGAACAGTTCGAGCACGGCGAAGAGTAAGACCCTTGCTTATAGATGCCGGCTTAAGAATTGGAATCTCGGTGTCAGTTCCCCGCGATACGCGATCACTGCCCGCGCCAGCTCGGGCGGTAGCCCACTGTCGTCCAGGGTTTTGGAGAAGTCCGCCGCCATCAGGCCCGGGATGAATGGGCGAAGTGCTTCTCCGAAAGATAACGTCGCGTCGTACGGCACTTCGCAGGGTAGAAAGTCAACAGCCAACACGACTGGTCCATTGCCGGCGACACCCTCATGCGTGTTGCCCGTTTGCGGATCGTACACGTACACCGGTGCATCGGGCGTGGTCGCGTGGGTGGTGCATGCGAGCGAGCCGTTTACATCGCAGGTGATATCGCCGATGGTGCGCAGTCGTGGCGTAGTATTGCCATTAAACAGATGCGTCAAATCGCCGCGAGTGACAAAGCGCGGATAGCGTTCATCCCAATAGATACAGTTAATCAACATCGTCAGATGCGGTAGATGACGGGCGAAGATTGGCTCGAACAGTTCGGGCTGCTCGTAATAGTCATTAAGCACAAACGCGCTGCCATCGCGTCGACGAACCAGATGCTCTTCGCGAAAGACACAGCGATATACCTTTTGCAAATCTCCGTTTTGTGCGATCGACTGCAGTTGATCGGGCGCGATGTCTTCCACCGGCAAGCAATCCAACATACGATTGGCACCGCGCGCCACGCCCCCGTAACCCAAGACACCGATGATCACAGGACCGACTGCGGGCGGCACACCTTCATGCTGAATCTGTTTGCCGACATGGCGCAATGCCGCCTCCGCGTCGGCGATGGTTCCATATTGATGAGCCGCAGTGATCTCGTTGAATGGAGTGGCAATTCCTTCGTGATCGAGCCGCTGCCCCAACGTCCATATCGTATCGATCGCGCCGGCCACGCCGGCAAAGGGACCGAACGCCACCAATCGTCGACCGGCATCGTCGGTGATCAGTTCGTAATCGATCAACGTGCATCCCAAGTCCAACAAGCGCTTAAGCGCGGGCATATTGGCCGCTTGCCCTTTCATGGTGTGCGAAAAAAAGAGGTAAGTGCGACCGTCAGCGAAGGCGTCCAGTGGCATCTCTTTCACACCGATGATGATGGGGGCGTCATTGGGTTCGCGTTGCAGCGTTGCGCCGGCGGCGGTGTATTCATCATCCGGAAAGATGCGCGTCTCCGACGGTTGCAAGCCAATTGTGCCATTGGTTGTTTTGAGGATTTGTTCGATATGAATGGGGGCTAGGGGCGCGCGGCGTTCCCATGGGCTCTTGGTTTCGTGGCGAATGCAGAGTGTATTCATGACGCGTGTTAGTATATCGCGTCGCGTCGAACTGGTGTTTATTGAGGCGGGGACGTCCGTTTGCTTTCGCCGCTTAGTTGTCGCCACCGATCGTCGGCCTTGGCCGCCGACGCGTCGTGGTCGGTGTCCAGCCACATGGCGCGGGTATCGCCCCATGCGCCATCATAAAAGAGGAATAGGCGATCGTGCTTCACAATAAATGACTCGGGGTTGGCCTCGGTCTTTTCGCCGTCGATCATCGCCCACGAACACCATCCGCCGTGGGCCGGTTCGTAGCGCCCGGGATTATTTTTGAATCGTCGCAGATTCTCCGCCATGGCGAATTGATAACGCACGCCGCCGTATTCGTATTGCAGATCGCTTTTGCCGCGCAACGGTGTGCCGCCGCCTTCGGGAAAGTAGGCCACCGGGTCGTAACCATCGATGGCCAGTCGGCTGCGTGCGGGGATATCCCATTCGGCGATATTGCGATTGGGTCCACCTTCGTTCACGGTCGGCTTGGCTTCGTGATTACATGCCACAAGAATGATAGGGAACGTCAAGAGTGCTGCGACCGCGAGTTGTGTGTAGCCGCGTGATGGGGTCGATGTGTACATGAAAATCTCCTCCGCGTGTTAAATCATGCGCGGACTGAATTTTCATGCAACCTTCTAGATCATTATTACTTGACTGCGGTTCATCCGAGTAGGCTGAGTAGTAAGGGCTATTAACCGGTACCACAGTTTGGTATTCGCAGATAAGCGATACTCACTCTAGCAGCCAATTCAAATGCCTAATCATCGCGGGTCTCTGAGGGCAATTTTGCCTCCAGCGATTTTGCTTCGTCCAGCTTTCCCTGTCGTCGATATAGCTCCGCCAGCCAGCCCGTCGCGTTGCGCGACAGCTCGTTCTCCAATCCAAGTTTCTCTTCCAACTTTTTCTGACCACTGCGAAGAAGTGTTTCACCTTCGGTTATTCGGTCGAGTTCCATCAGGCAGCGCCCCAAGCGCGCTTCGTAAAGGCCAACGTACTGATGATCCGCCGGCAGGTAACCATTGCCATTTTTCAGCGCGGCTTGATGCATCGGCAGGGCTTTTTCAAATTCACCGGCACGGCTGTGGGTCTCGGCAAGGTTGCTCGTGATGGTGACCATAATCGGCAAGTCTGCATGGCCCGCTTCATTGCCGAGACGATACGCCGTCTCCATCAATTCGCGCGCTTTTGTCTTGTTGCCATTGCCCGAATGAAACGTCGCGAAATTATTGAAGGTCAGTAGCGTCTTAGGATGGCCGGCCCCCAAAATCCGCTGGCGCGCCGCCAGCGCTTCTTCGAATAATGCTTCCGCGCGGTCGTTCTGATCGACTGCATCTAACAGTGTCGCTACATTCGAGACCGACACGTATAGACTCGGGTTATCTATATCGAGTAATCGCCGCGACGCGGCTAACTCCGGCTCGGCCAGCTTCAACGCTTCGTCGTAGCGCTGCTGGAATTGATACAACATGGCGAGATTGTTCATCGCCGTCAGCGTACGTCGGTCATCGTCCCCGTGCGTTTTTCTTCTTTCATCGACGCATTCGATCATTAGAGCTTCGGACTTCTCCAGGTCTCCGATGCGCGCATAGGTCCAACCCAAATTGCACTTCACGGTGACGGTTTCGATATGGTCTTCGCCGAAATGCATCTGCCGCAACGCGAGAACGTTTTCATACAACTCGACCGATTCGGATAATTCGCCGCGCGCTTCGTGGACCCATGCCAGATCGTTCATGACCGACAGCGTATTGTCGTGGTGCTCACCATACGCCTCGATAAAAAGGCGTTGCGCGTTGGTCAGATGCTTGAGTGCCTGATCCAATTCGCCGAGTTGCAGATACGTATTGCCGAGCGTGAAATGAATATGACCATCCACTTCGGCTTCTGCCGGCGGGCGTTGCGACAAGCGCTCGGCCGCCCGATCGACTACTTCGCGCATGGTCACGTCCTTGCCCATATCCTCGGGCGCAACGGCCGCGAGTAAGTCGTCGTTCAGGAAGTCGGTCACCGCCGTGGCGATGCGTGCTTGGCGTTGGGCTTCGTCGCGCGCCGCTTCCGCCTCGACAGCGCGATCTTGGGCGGTCGCCCGGGCTTTCTGAGCGGCCTGGGCTTGTTGTTCCGCGTCATCGCGTGCCATGCGAATCTGACGGTTGGAATAGGCCAAGACCATCACGAGCGCCGCCAAAAGAACAACGAAACCAGCGGCAACGCCCGCCGCGATGCGATGGCGCCGCGCGGCTTTCCGCAATAGATACCAGCTGCTGTCGCGTTTGGCTTCAATGGCCTCACCATCGAGATAACGCTGAATATCGCGGGCAAAGTTTCCCGCCGTTTGATAGCGTTCGTCGCGATCCTTGCGCAACGCTTTTAACACGATCTGATCGATTTCATCGTCGGCGGTGTTGGCCAACTGGCTCGGCCGTGACGGTTGCGTGTTGCAAATATGTTCGATCGTTGTGCGAAAGCCGGTATCCACGGGATATGGGAACGCGCCGGTCATTGCGCAGAACAACATCACGCCCAAGGCATACACATCGGTGCGCACGTCAACGCCGCCGTCGATGCCGTCGACCTGTTCCGGGCTGGCCCATGGCAACGAGCCAACGAATTGCCCCGTGATCGTATGCACGGTGGCAAATTCGTCGTGTTCGTCGGTCTTGGCCAAGCCAAAGTCGAGAATGTGCGGCCGACCGGCGCGGTCGATGCGGATATTGCTCGGCTTTAGATCGCGATGAATCACACCGCGCAAATGCGCAACGTTAACGGCGTTGCAAATCTCGACGAACAACGCCAGCTTCGCACGTACCGAAAGCGTATGCGCAATGAGATAGTCATCGAGGCTCAGGCCATCGATGAAATCCATGATGTAATATCGATGCCCGCACGTCGCGCCGCTGTCGACGATGCCGACGATGTTTGGATGCTTGAGTTGACTGAGAATTTGCACTTCGCGATCGAAGCGGGCCGTTCCATGTCGCAGTTCGGCAGGGTGCTCGCGTAAAACTTTGATTGCAACGTCGCGATTCGTGCTCTTTTGCAAAGCCTTGAATACCACGCCTTGACCACCGCGAAAGACCGCGTCGGTCAACTCGTAACCGGGCAGGGCTTCTTGCAACGTTTGTCGCAACTCCGCTTCGTGTGCCGGACCGCGTCCCATGAGCGGAATATCGCCGAACGTCGAACGCTGTCGCAAATCTTCAGCTTCGGCGCGGGCGGCGGCGATCCAGGATGCATGACCATCGGATGGGGCGTGTGATGTCATTGCATTCGATTCCGTTATGAGGCGTCTCGTATCGGCTTTCGAGCGACGAGCAGCTGGCTTCGGTTGCTGTCACAGCGTTTCGGGCCAACTCAAAAGGCTGTTCTTGATTCGAGCCTCGCCGCTGTGTTTGGCGTCGACAAGTCAAAAGTTCCCAAAGGAGCGAAGCCCTTCCCGGTAGGAGAAGGGAAACCACGAGGCAACTTCAAGCGCCGCTATCAAGAGGTGCGACATCTGGAGCCATCATTCACTCGCGGGTATCCAAATAATCGGACGACGAACCCATCTGTTGCCGTAGCCGCTCGTGGGCCCGTGCCCGCAACATGTGAATGGCCCCCGGTGAGCGCCCCATCGCTTCGGCCACCTCCTGAATCGACTGTGCCTCCAAGTCGTAGCGCCGCACCACTTCGCCATAGCGATCGGGCAACAGTCGAATCGCGGATTCCAACACTTGGCAGGCCTCGTCGCGGCGTACCTGCCGACTGGGCGTGCCCGATTCGGCTTCCAGCATTTCGTAGAGGCCGACCATCGAGTCCTGATGATTGGCGGGGCGGATACGGTTGCGCGGCTGCGGTTGCTTCTGTCGTTCGAGCCCGCGAATCGCATCGCGCAAATTGTTTTGTGCGATGCGGCGTAACCACGCGACGAATGAATCGGACCGTTCCGGATCGAAGCGACCGATTCGTAGAAACGCTTCCAAATAGGTGACCTGCATCACGTCCGACGTTTCCAAAACGGGTTGCCAGACGGGGTTGATTTGCAGCGATCGTTCGACGTCGGGGCCGAAATGATGCAGCAGAGCCGTCAGCGCTTCGGTATCGCCGGCGACGGCGGCGGCGATCTTCGACTTGGCAGTGGTCTCGTCCACAGATGCTCTCCCATCGGCGATTCCGAGTATAGGCCGAAAAATTTCCAAATAAAAGCGTGAAGGTGATCCGCCGCGTATCGCAACTATCCCTGCAGCCATACGCGTGATATGGCACACGGATCGAAAACGGAGCCTGACCGCTAAGGCGGTACACACCAACGGAGATTGACGATGCCCACCAAACCCAAACATCTGGCCCTCATGATCGCGAGCGTTTGTAGCATTTTTGCCGCCACCGGCATGACCTGCGAAGAGCCCAATGTGCCGATGCCGGCACCAACGCCGGGATCCGAACAACCCGGCGATCCGAACGCGCCGACGCCCACACCCCCGTCGCCGGGCGGCGATCCTACGCCCGATTCGTTTAGTATCGTCGGTGTCTGGAAACGGGTTTCGGGAGATTTCGCATTGGCATCCGAACTTAATGGCAGCGATGTCGAATACGTCACGATGCGTGCGAATGGATCGATGGATGTCACGATTCGACATCCACAAACTCAGGCGTTGATGTGCTTCAGTGGGCTGTATTCTGAGTTGAATGAGCGCGCGATCCTGATGGATTTCGGGTTTGGTGGCCTGGCCGATGCCGGTTTTCAGGGAGCCAGTCTCGCGGTTCACGATATGCCCGACAACGATACGCTGGAGATGACCGAGAACGGCGAGATCGAATCGGTATTCGAACGTGTGGCCGAAGTTCCACTGGAAGATCGATGTCAACAACTGGCGATCGTGGATGTCATGACCGACTTTCCCGAGCCGGATTTTCCGACCGACCTTTTGCTCGTGAATGACATATTCATGTACGCCAACGATAACGTCAGTCGAGAACTTGTGCGGGTTAACAAAACCGACGGCACCATGCTAACACCACTTGCGATTCAAACGGGCGTTCATCAATACCCGATCACCAATCAGAGCGATGACCTGTGGAATCACTGTAACTGTGGCAGTGACACGATTATCGAACGCATCACGCAGGCATCAGTCTCGGTCGATCAGGTAACCAAGGCAGAACTGGGCGTGGACGATTTCGATATCGATACCGCCGCGTTCGATGAGCAAAGCAAACTGCTGTATCTGACGGGGCGCGACTTTGACTTGGGACGCAATCAGATTCTCAAAGTCAACGCCGAAGCCGAGCCCGATGTATTGGTCGGGGCGTTCGATTTTGAGTTGAACATCGAAGCGATGGCTTCGGATGGTGCCGACTTGTTCGTTATTGCCGGATTTCCGTACCACATCTATCGCGTCAATCCCGACACGATGAAAGTGGTTGAGTCGTTCAGCCCTCCGCTCAGCTTCAACAGCGAGCCCGCCGGACTCGTGGTGGACGGCGATACGTTCTATATGTTGCAAGAAAATTTCCGCAATCGCCCAAACTCGGGCGAAATTGTACAACTTGAACGCGTAGAGTAGCACACGGCACTCATCGGATTCGTGGGTGTGAGTTTGGTGTGGGCGCGGTGCGGGCAACTTGTTCGCGCCGCGCCCTTTTATTTATGCCATGCAGTCGTCATCGGACAAAAGCGTATCGACGAATACTGAAATGTCGGCTAGGTCTACACCGCCGCTTGCGTCGGTATCGGCACAACTGCAATCTGTTCCAACGCCCAGCAAGCACGTCATAAATCCACCGATATCCAAGGCGTCGCGCGCTGCATCACCGTTGACATCGGCCACGCAGGCACAACCATCCGCGTTGGCCGCCCAGAGAATGCCGCCTAACAAGTGCGACTCGAAGAGCGGGTCCTGAAACGTCTGCGAACGGTGACCGAGCGCCGTGTACCAGGCGCGACCACCATCAAATTCGTGATACCACGACATCGGATGATCGGCACCCATGGCGTTGTTGCCGGGGTTATAGGAGGTTTCGTCGATCGTCAGCAAAACGTTAACAGCCGGGCGTGGGTTATTTTGAAAGTTGTACCATTCGTCGCGAAACGTGAAAGACGCGGGTAGGTCCTCGGTACTGACATGTGTCGCGTCATCCACATCCAAGGTTGCATCTTGTATCGACGGGTGCGAGATGAACCACGCATCGCCGCCGATGAGTTGACCGTACCAAGGCCAGTTGTATTCACAGTCGGTCGCGGCATGAATGCCTACCCATGCCCCGCCTTGTTGGATGTAGGCCTCAAAAGCGGCCTGTTGCGTATCGTTCAGTACGTTGCCGGTAGTACTAAGCCAGATGACGACTTCGTACTGCGACAAGTTGGCAAGCGTGAAGTCGTTCGCGTCTTCAGTGAGCGCGACGGTGAAGCCGTTCTCCATGCCCAGCGTCTGAATCAGCGCGATACCGTCGGAGATCGATCCGTGTCGAAAGCCGCTGGTCTTGCTGAAGACGAGAATGTCGAAGCCGCTGCCGCTACCGGCCATGGCGGGAACGCAGGACATTATGAACGGAATGGCGATCATTGGGATGAGAGTTCGCGTTTGAATCATGAGATCATTTTAGCGAGTTGCGTGGAGCAATCGAAGTCTTGGCGAATATTTGGAGGGAGCTAGTAGTCGCTTAATCAGTTTACAGTAATGCGGAGGTAATGTGTCGCAATTAGGGGGAGCAGAATTTGATGCATGCGATAGCAGCAGGGTGTTCTGATTTACCAGATCGCAAGGTCAATTTGTCCGGAAATGTCTGAAAGTCGAACGCGGTTAACGACTGCTATCCGGTCGCATCCAGCACGGGAGCTTATCTTCGCGCGAGCGCGTCGGAGCCTTCTTGCATCGATCGCAACAGCCCAATGGCAGCCTCACGCACGCTCGCATCGGTTAGACAACCCAAGTGACCGCCGCGTTTGTTGACGATGCGGCGCTGCGCTGGGAAGGTGCGCTCAATCCATTCCAAATCGATGTCGGTCAGCAAGAAGTCATTCTCACTGGTAACAATGCCAACGTGATCCATACCCGATATCCGACCGCCCAAGCGTTGCAGGTTGGCCTGATGAAACATGTCGTCTTCTTGCTCGACCAGATTTGCCTCGTCGCGCAGATAAGGCAGCATCAGGAGGTATGCGTATTCCATCAACGAATAGTCGAGCACTTCCTGGCTCGCGCTGGCCATCGTTAATAGGTTCCATTCCGTTTGAAGAAACGGTATCTCGCGCTTTTCGCGGCATTCCCAAATGACATCGTGCAGCGCCAAGCGAAAATTGAGGCCCACCAGAAAACGCGCCTCGGCATCACCGAACGGCGGTGGCGGGCCGAACCCGCTAAACACCAATCGCAACGCCTTCTTGAGCGCCGTGATGGCGCGCGGGTCGCGCTGCTCCTCGGGGAATTCCATGAATGCGTTGTAATACGTATCAATCTGCTCGGCCGCATGTTGGAGTTGAATGGGTGGGCAAATTGCCAGGTACGCATCGAAGTCGATCAAGTCGTGACCGCCGCGATCGACATTGTCTTGGGCCGCGATAAAGAGCGTGTGATACGCGCCGAAGGACGTACCCACGAGAACGCGTTCGAGCACCTTGTTGCCGTGTTCCACGCGCAGGTCGCGCCAAACCGCGTCGACCGATGCGTGAACGTCGCGCGCATCCTGTGGGCCGAAACCGGGAAACGGAACCGAGCCCGCTTGTTCCATAAATTCAAAGTTAGCCGCACTGCTGATGGTCGCGACCGAGTAGCCCGCGTTGAAGAGCGTCTCCGCCAGCGCGATGTTCTGTAAGTTGCGGCGGTGTCCGCCATAGCCGGGTAACACGAAGGCGACCGGGGCCTTTTCTTCCTGTATCCAGGCGCAATAGGGCAACTTCTCGCGCGTCATCTTGATGTACGCTTCGCCCGTGGTTGCACGGTACTCAAAGAACGGATCGCTCGGCGCAAAGTTAAGGTATTCCAGTGTTTGGGTGGCGCTGTTGTCCGCAGCGGGTTCGCTCGGCGCATCTTCGAGAACCGTCGCGCGAGCCATGTATAGCCGCCGCGACAGTTCGTACGAATCGCGGTTGGACGTTACGAAACGCGTTAGATCGCCCGCCCGTTCGTTACCGCGCACAAAACCCTTCGCCACTATTGCCGGCGGAAAGAAGTACAGAAACGGGTCCATGGCTAAGTCGCCGAGACCACCGACCGAGTCGCGAATTGTGCTTGGCCCGCCCAACGGTTCAACGAGGAATGCGCTCTTGTTCCACCCCGCTTTGTTTAACGTCGTTCCGGTATCGGTTCGGTCGGGTTCGAGTCCTTGCTCGGCAGCCTCATCCTCTAATCCGACCACACCGACCGTCGTGTTAACGCCGAAGCGTTTCAACGAAGTCGAGGCACCTTCACCGTCACCTTGCAGCGCGTTGTTGACCGAATACTGAATGACTTCGGAGTTGTTCGATGTGTTAATCATGGCCGTGCGGGCTTCCTGCGGCACGGCATAGCGCCAACCGGTGGCAAGCGGGTCGATGGCCAATAAGTGGGCGCCCGTGTTGAGGCCATTGGTGAGGCGGTTAACGGGTTCCAGTGGATCTTCGAAGAAGGGCAGTACGTACTCCTCGCGCTGGACGTACCGCGCGCCGGGGCCGTCGTAACTGCTCCAGTCGTAGCGCTCGAGCGGCTTCTGGCATGCCAAGAGGGCCACCACGCATGCTGATGTTGCAGCGAATCGGACGAATCTCGAAGCGAAGCGTATGCGGATACCGTTGGAGCGATGCATTGGGGCGAAGAGCATGGTGAAAGTTCTTCCCTTCCGAAAATCAGGGTGGTCGGCAATCGGTGCGCGGTTGACCGCGTGTTGTTTTATCGTCGATTTAGCGTCATTTGGGTAGCTTACGGGCGATCTTCCCTCAGAATCGCACCGATTTGCGGGCGATCGGGCAATGGCTGCGCATACGTCGCCAAACTGAAATTGATGATAGTGCCTGTCGCAAAAAAAGAGGGCGCGTTCGGTGGAACGCGCCCTCGAGAAGGCTAAGCCTAACTTTAACCCGCGTGGCATAACACCTCAATCGGCGTTCGCCCTGCGCTCGTGATTACGCCGAGCGGCGTCGGCGATAGCGGCGGCGACAACCAGCCGCACCGACAAGCATAAACGGCGTCATCATCATCATGTCGGTTCCGTTACCGCAACCGCACATGTTGGGGTTTTCCTGACCGCCGGGACCATCACCCGGGCCATCGCCCGGTCCGTCGCCGGGACCATCACCGGGGCCGTCACCCGGTCCGTCGCCCGGGGCGGCGGCGGAGGCGGCGGGAGCTCGCAACCGTCGGCATCGACCATCGCGCCGGCAGGCGTGTCGGGGCAGATGTCGTTGCAGTTATCGACGCCGTCGCCGTCGCTATCCGGAGCGCTACCGAGCGCGCCCGAGGTATCGACCTGACCAGTTGTGCCAGCACCGCCGAAGAAGTTTACGCGCGCATCGACCGGGTGGTCGGCGTCGCCATTGGTGTTTTCGATGGCGTCATCGGTACATCCCGAGAAGTCATTGCCGCGGAACGTGACGATCGCTGTTTCGAGGATGTCGTTGATGATCGCACCGTCGGTCATGCCGGTGAAGCAGTTGTCGCGAGCAAGGAACTCCGTCCCTTCGTTGCAGTCCACCGTCACGTCGATACCGGCGTTGGCCGAGCTACCGAAGAATTGGTTTTCCCTTACTTCGACATAGCTGGCGTCCAGATAGTCGGTGAAATACAAGCCGGTATCGCCGAAGCCTTCGAAGATGTTCTTGACGATGATAAGGCTCGCGCCATCGTCGAGGTAGTCAGCCGTGAAGAAGCCGTAATCACCACCCTCGAAGATGTTGTCAACGATATAGAGCCAAGCACCGTAAGTCAGATCGCCACCCAAGTAAACGCCGGCACGGGTGTAACCGCTGGCTTGGTTGCGACGGATATCGACTTCCGAGCCGTATTCGATGTAGTCATCGACGTAGATGGCATCTTCCATCGTGCCATTGCCGGTGATCGTGTTGTCGTACACATCCCAGAACGCCCCTTCGTACAATTCGTATAGAGCGATCCCCGAGCTGCCGGCACCGGTACCGATATTGCTGATGGTGTTGCCACTGAATGAGTTGAAGAAACAGCCGTACTCGGTCGTGCTATCGCAGTAAATGCCGTGATCCGCGCCACTTTCGACGCCGGTAATCGTATTGTTGTCGGCGATGATGTTACTGCCGTACTCGGCATAGTACGTCCATATACCGGTATCATCGAAGTTGGTGATGGTGTTACCGGTGCACTCGAAGTACGAGCCTTCGTAGACGTAGTCTTCGATCAAGACCCCGTAGCTGGACGGTGCGCTAGCAGCCGCATTGAACTGATTGTTACGAACGTTCAATTCGCTTCCGTATTCGATGTAGTCATCGACGTACAGACCGGCATCCTGGTACTCCGTGCAAACGTTTCCATTCACGTGCACGATCGATCCATAACCGATGTAATACAGATAGATCGCCGACTGATCGCTGTTGTTCATGTCGATGGTGTTATTGAGAATGCTAATCTCACCACCGTACTCGGCGTATTCCGAGTAAATGCCGTAGGCGTTGGCGGAATTGGCGCGTGCATTGATCGTATTGCCCGTGATGAAGATGTTCGAACCTTCGTAGGCGTAATACGTGTAAATGCCGTAGTCGGTGAATTCGCTGATTACGTTGTCACTGATCGTCAGCCAACCGCCGTATTCGACGTAATCGGTGATGTCGATACCGTTGGTCGAACCGGTCGCCGGATCGCCGGTGAACGTATTGCCGGAGATCGTGCAGGTGGCGCCATATTCGATGTAATCATCGAAATACAAGCCGGTGTCCTGATAGCCCGAGACGTTGTTGTTGAGAATGAACAGATCGGCACCGTAATTCAGGTAATAGAAATAGATGCCGTAGCTGCTGCTCTCATTCATGTTGACGGTGTTGCCCGAGATTTCGCCGTAACCACCGCCATCTTCGATGTATTCCCAGTAGATACCATCGGCGCTGGTGCCGTTGGCCGCCGTCAGGTTGTTGCCGCGTACGTAACACTTGCCGCCCTCGTACAGCTCGTAGATGTAGATCCCGTAGCTGTCGAATTCGGTAATGGTGTTGTTCTCGATATAGACGCGCGGACCGTATTCGAAGTAGTCGGTGAATTCCATGCCGGAGCCGGTGCCGTCGCCTTCAAAGGTGTTACCGGAGAAGTGCGCTTCGCCGCCGGCCTCAATGTAGTCATCGAAATAGAGGCCGTAGTTGTCGTAGCCGCTGACGTTGTTGTTCAACATTTCGAAGAGCGACGCTTCGAAGTAATAGAAATAGACACCGTAATCCGAGCTGTTACCCGTAATTTCGTTGTCATTGACTTCACCCATCGAGTAGTAGATGTACTCCCAGTAGATCGGGGCGTAGTCGACTTGAGTGATGGTGTTGCCGTTGACCTGGCCGGTACAGCCTTCGTCTAACTCGTAGAGGTAGACGCCGTAATCTGCGGTGCCGTTACCGGTGATCGTGTTGCCGTTAATCGTCAGATCGCTACCGTATTTCACGTACTCGTGATAGATGCCGTAGGAACTAAAGTCCGAGACGGTGTTGTTGTCGATATGCAGCGTCGCGCCGTTTTCAGCGTAGTATGTGTAAATGCCGTAGTCGCAGACGCTGATGTCGTTGTTGACGATCGATACGTTCGAGTAATCGTAGATGTAGTCACTACTGTAGAAGCCGTAACCGACGCCGGGAGCCGCACCGGTCATCTCGTTGTTGGCGATGGTGGCATTGGTCGTGTACCAATCGTCATCAACGTAAATGCCGTAGTCGTCAAATTCCTCGATACGGTTGTTCTGAATGCTCAGGTCAACCGTGTAGAAGGACGCATTTCCGACCGAGCCCACGGCGGTCGTATCGAAATAGATGGCCTCGTGGAAACTGTAGGAACCACCCGTTTTTGCGAAGATGTTGCCTTGGATCGTGACGGCCAATTCAGCGAGGGCGGCGTTCGACAAGATACCATACTGGCCTTGATTGGCCATAAATCGGTTATAAGCGATCGTTAATGGGTTGGCGTTGTTGACGCCGGGGAAACCGACGTTGGCGCTATCGATTTCAAGACAGGCTTGCGTCGTGTTCGCCGTTTCGTGGACGACTTCAAACCCTTGGCCGACCGCACCGAACGTGACACCGGGGGCGCTGATCGTGACGACAGCCGTGGCCGCCGGGTTATCGGTGATCTGACAGTTGTCGCGACCGTTGACCGATAGCACGATAAGATTGGGTACATTGATATCGATGGTTTCGTTGTACGAGCCGTTCGATACCAAGATGGTGTCGCCATCGGCGGCGTTGTTAATCGCGCCCTGAATGGTCGCGAAGTCGCCGGGCACCGTAATGGTGGCGGCGCTGGCGATCGTCGTGATCGCCAGCGTTGCGACGAGCGCCGCAACGTAGTTGAAATAGCCAGGTTGTTTCCGTTGGTTGGTGTTCATGGTCTCAACTCCTGTTTGGTAAGAGACAGTGGTTTGGGGGCAGGGCGAGGTGCTGATAATCCGTCGCCCCCATCGTGTTGTGTAAGCGCAAGCGTATTGATGACGTTGAAGGTCGTCGCGCGGACCACAATTTTTTGATTTTTTTTGACCCGCAGATGACGCGGGGGATTGGGTGTGATGCTGTTAGTCACCGCGCAGTCTCCTCCGTCGAACGTCCCGTACGAATCCGACGATGTTCACGACCGGGTCGTGAGTGGATCAGTCAAGTCATTTGCGGTGACATAACTTTGGCGAGTTGCTTAATCGACAGACGAAAGGGCGTGCGAAGCCAAATCGTCCAAGAAACAACTCTCGAACACAGGTTCGATTATGGCACCAATATTGGAAAGAGGCAAATTTTCCCGCCAATTTTTCGTTTTCTATCGTGCTCCGCTTCTTATAACGGATGTGTGCGACGCAAAGGAAACGTTCAAAACGTTCATTTTTCCGCACCTTACGACCGTCAGACATACGTCAGTGTGGCAGTGGCTTCGTCAACTTGCTGCAGGTTGTGGTGCGATAAAGGATGTGTGCTATGCACGCGCTGCCGAGAAATTTTCGCGCGCGATGCTGAGGTAGATGAAGCTACCGGCGGAAAACGACAGAGCGATTTGAGTGCAAATGAAAACGGGTGTCTCGGCTGACTCCCTCGTCAGGAGATAGCCCCGGAGACTTCCAATACCAGATTTTCAATCATCAAAGTAGCCGGCGGCGCGCTGCCAATGTCTGTTTCAACGTATCTCCAGAATTGTTCAAAGTCACCATCGCGCAGGTCGCACAAAACGGCCGCATACGCGTACCCGCCGAGCACAATCGCCATTGCTTTCTTGTTGCCGTTCTTTTTGACGACTTTGCCGAGCGCTTTCTTCACGCGCGCCAGCATCTGCGCGATCGATTCACCTTCCGGTGGCTCGACGGAAAGCGGATCGTTGCGCCACTGTTTGAAGACTTTGCCGAAACGTTCTTTAAACGCGTCCACCGTCAGGCCTTCCCAATGCCCGAGATCCATCTCGCGCAATCCGTCCGACGGTTTCACTTTCACTTTTAACTCGTTGCCGATGATTGCCGCCGTCTGACGTGAGGGTTCATCACCACCGCAATGCACGATGTGCGGCGCGAACGACACCATCGCCGCCGCATCTTCGGCCGCTTGTTGATGGCCCACTTCGTTTAGGCGTAAATCGGTATCGCCGACCAGCCGGCCTTGCGCCTGCCAATCGGTTTGTCCTGCGCGAATTAAAATCAGCTTGCTCATAAACGGTCCGCCAATCGCAAATGCAAGTAACTCGGCTCGCTAGGCATCATCCAAAATCGCAATCGTCTCAAACGGCTTGCCTTCGAGAAACTCGAGACTCGCGCCGCCGCCCGTCGAAATATGCGTCATCTTGGATGACAAGCCCGCTTTCTCAACGGCGGCCGCCGAATCACCGCCTCCGATGATCGTGGTAGCGCCGTTTTCAGTCGCCTTGGCCAGCGCTTCGGCTACCGCAAGCGTGCCGCGATCAAATGGCTGCGTTTCAAACACACCCATCGGGCCGTTCCATACCACGGTCTTCGCGTCGGCCAACGTTTCAGCATAGTCGGCGATGCTGGCCGGGCCGATGTCGAGGCCCATCCAGCCGTCGTCGATATCGCCCTTGCAAGTCTTGGTTTCTACGCCCGCTTCCAACTTTTGAGCGCAAACGCTATCGCCGGGCAATTGAATCTTACCGCCGGCCTGTTGCATCAGATCGCGTGCCAAATCGAGTTTGTCATCTTCACACAAGCTTGCGCCGACGTTCACGCCCCGAGCCTTATGGAACGTGTATGCCATCGCGCCGCCGATGAGAATGCCATCAACCTTCGGCAGCAGGTTTTGAATCACGCCGATTTTGTCGCTGACCTTGGCGCCACCTAGTATCGCGTAGAACGGGCGTTGCGGTTCGGCCAACGCGTCGCCTAAGAACTTCAATTCGCGCTCGACCAAATGGCCGACGACGCGCTTACCGACCGGCATGCGCTTGGGCACGTCATACATACTGACGTGTTCGCGGTGGCATGTGCCAAACGCGTTATTGCAGTAGATGTCGGCGTAGGAAGCCAACGTCGTCGCGAAGGCGTCAATCGTATTGCGTTCGTTCGTGTTCGGTTCTTCACCGCGTTTGGCGGCTTTGTCGATTAGGTTCTCGGCCGCATGAAAGCGTAGGTTTTCGAGCAACAGCACTTCACCGTCTTTGAGAGTAGCAACCTTCTTCGCCGCTTCATCTCCAACGCAATCGTCGGCAAAGCCCACCGGCCTTTCGATCAGATGACTCAACCGCTCGGCGACGGGGCGCAATGAGTATGCCGGATCGGGCGCACCCTTGGGCCGACCGAGATGGCTCATGAGGATCAATCGACCGCCACGATCGATCACGGCCCGGATCGATTCCAAGGCCATCACGATCCGTCGGTCGTCGCCGATTTTGCCGTTGCTATCGATCGGTACGTTGAAGTCGACGCGCATCAACACGCGCGCACCCGCGACATCGATATCGCTAATCGTCTTTTTCAAGGGGGCTCCCTCGTGTGGTCGGTTGTTCCTCGTTCTTTTCCGCCAGCAGTTTGGCGACATCGTCGATAAAGCCGTCCGGCCCCGGATCGTCGCTACGCAAGTTATCGCCCAGCCCGGCGGGCGAATGATCGCCGAAATCGCGATCGGGCCCGGCCGAGATAAACACGGGCCGCCCGTCGTTGGTGATCACCTTCGGGTCGGTTGAATCCGGCCCCAGAAATCGCAACGGCGTCCCCCACGGGTCCACCAGCGTCGCTTCGTTCGGCCCTTTTTTCAGCAGAGCGGGAAACGCGTCGATCAACGACCGCGACTTCGGATGATCCAATAGATGCACGACCGCCGAGATACGGGAGTCGTCTCCGTAGCCGACCGGATACTGGCCCGTATCGCGCCGGTAGCGCACCAGGGCCACGTCGAGATCGCGCAGCATCCGTACGGCGAGATCGCGGCGCGCATCGGAGCGCAACCCCGACATCCAGCCGGATACCAAAAACAGCGTGACGCCCGTGACGCCGATGGTAAGCAGCGTCTCCACGAGCGTCATCGCAAATCGTCGAGAACGGCGATTTCTCATGCTCAAAATGCTAAGAGCCACGGGTTACCGGTCAACCCCATAATGCGGCCCCGGATGTCACCGATAAACGGCAACTTCGTATGCCAGCGAAACTTGCAATCGAATAGTGAGGCTTCAATAATTCACCGAGAGAGGCAGGCGTGCGACCCACCGTTATTTCGGACCTGCGTCCGGGGTTTTTCCATGGCAATCATCGTTTCCTGTAGTTGCGGCAAGCGCTTCAAAGCCAAAGACGAATTGGCGGGCAAAAAGGTGCGCTGTCCCGGCTGCAAGAACCCCGTGACGGTCGAGGGCAAGGTCGCCAAAAGCAAATCGTCGGGCGGTGCCAGCAAGGCCGATATCGAAGCCGCCATGGCCAAATACGAGGCCGCTCAGGCCGTCAAGGCCAAGAGCGCCGAAGACGAGGCCCGCTTTAAGGATGAGGCCAACAAGCTCATCGAGAGCTACGACGCCCTCGCCGGCAAAACCGAGAAAAACAGCACCAAAAAGAAGAAGGGCCAACTCGCCGAAAGCGATAAGCCCAAAAAGCCGACGGTCGTTACTCACGCGGCCGATGCCGGCGGCACCGTGGCCCAAAATCCCTGGGTTCGCTATCTCGTTATCGCGGGCGTTTTGTTCGGCACAGCAGCGGCAGCGCGTTACGGCGTCAAGCTCCTCGTGACGGACATTAGCGCGCAGACGACGCCGAACGTGAAGCCGGAAGAACGCATCAAAGACCTCGAGAAACAAGCGCGGGCGGCGATTATCTCGAAAGACTTTGGCAAAGCCGAAGCCGCGCTCGACGAAATATTGAAAATCGACCCGACATATAAGGATCATCGCAACTACAAGATGATCTCCAACGACCTAGAGCGCAAGCGCGAACGCGAGTCGTAAACGCGAACCCCGTTTTATTTACCCGAAAACACTTCCGAAGGTCCGACTGGATTAATCGCGCGCGGGTGCCATGCCGACCCAAACGAAAATACGTTGTACGCTTTACAAAGCGTGATTTTGCGCGTGATCGTCCAAACAACCAACCACTGTGTAGGTCGGCATGTCAACGCGCGACTCACGTGCTCATGCGATCGCGCGGATCGACCGGTAAACTTTCCCAATCTATCCTGAGCGGCTTCGCACCCTTCGTTTCAATCGCGTTCGCACTCGACCATTCCCAATCCGTCGGTGTACTACAAAGCCCGTCGGGTGGCCCAAGTTGGTACTCCAACTTGGGTTCGCGATTATTCTTGCGCGTTAATGTAAATACGCATCTGCGTTATACTCCCCTTTATGCCGTCAAAGTTGCGCCGATATGATGAAGCTGGTCACATCCACTTCTGGACGATTTCTTGCTATCGCCGCCTAGCATTCTTATGGCACGATGATCTCAAGCGTGTTGTTATTGATGGTTTCAAGCTGCTCCAGAGAGACTTTAACGTTTGCATGATCGCTTACGTCATCATGCCCGATCATATTCATTTCATTATTTATCCCCACGCACCCGGTTCTGACGAGCCGATTCCCATATCAATATTACTCCACCGCTTTAAGCGTTTCGTCGGGCTCGAAGGAAAGAAGCGTTTGCGCAACATTTGGCGATCGCGCGGTCAGCTTTGGTCGGTGCCATTAAACCAATGGGCGACCGGCGGATTTGGCAAACAACAGATCTTTCAAACCCGCGGATACGACTTCAATATCAAACGATTCGAAACGCTATTGGAGAAAATTGACTATTGCCATAAGAACCCGATCACGCGTGGGCTAGTTAATGACGCCGCAGATTGGCGATGGAGCAGTTTTCGATTTTACGAACGTGCTGATCGCTCGGTTATCGCAATGGATTGGGATGGGCAATGGCCGGTTGTATGGTAGCGGCACGATCCATTGGGAGGTTATCCGCGTGACGAATCGCGACCCCACGTTGGAGTACCAACATGGGGCACCCGCCCGTAGACGATCATACCACCAACCATTGCCTAGGTCGGCATGCCGGCGCGATACTCACGGTCTCATACCCGCGTAAAGATAATCCATACATGACCCGCGCGCACATCATGCAACCAACCCCGTAAAACAAAAACAACCCGCGACGAAAACGTCGCGGGCTGTTGATTGGCTTGAGTTGTTCGCAGTGAACTTAGCGTTCGGTCGAGAACACTTCGAAGTTGGCTACGTCATCCAGCGTGCCGTAGGCACCGTCGCGACCGGCACTGAGGATGATGAAGCGGTCGCTCTTGACCGGGCGCGGGAACTGAATGTCGACCGGGTTGTTCGGATCATAGGTCGTGGCACGGAACGAGCGAATGAACTCGGCAAACATGTTGGTCAGGCGGTCGCCGCCAGTGGTGTAGTCGGCAACGGGCAGGCCCATGTTCGCATCCTGAATTTCGTGGGGGTTCATGCCGCCCGTGTAACTGGTGAACTGCGCATTATCTTGGCCATCGTAGACGCCGTCACTGACGAGTTGTCCGGGAAGCGTTTGGATGATCGGCGTATTCTGCGTCACCGTTGGATTGGCGCGGTAGTAGAGGATGGGCCAGCCGAACTTGTCGCGGAATACCGGCACGCGAATGCCGTCGATAAGTTGCATGGTGGCGTCGAGTGCGTACTGGCCTTCGCGATCTTCCGGTGGTTCGGTTTCGCTGGTCACGTCCACACCATCCACCGAAATGTACGGCTGCCGTCGGTCGTTGTTCGCATTCCAGCGATCATAAACGCCACCGGTTGCGCCTAGACGCTGCACGCGGGGGTCGTAGCCGAGGAAGTCGCGACCCACCATCGCGTCGACCAACAGGTTGGCACCCTGCAAAGGCTGTGCGGAAGTTCCAACTTCCCATAGAGCCATTTCCGGGTCGGGCATGGGTTGAACGTTCGCAAACTGAACGGGGTTCGATGGTACATACTCACCCTGGTCGTTGCGGAACGATTCGAGACCGACCGACAGCGCGTTGATCTGGGCGCGGATGGCCGTCTTGATCGCGCGGTTGCGGGATTCAGACAAGGCGGGCGTCAGAATACCGATCAGGATGACGATAATCGCCATCACCGTCAGCAGTTCGACGAGGGTAAAGGCCGAGCGGCGTGTTTTGAGACTCATGGATTGCCTCCAATGGTGTGCTTACGTGCAAATACAGGAATGAATAATACCGGTTCGTAAATCCCAACCTCTGGGTACGAACACCCCTTGATTATACCCCGCGCCAGGGGCGACAGTAAAGCATTACCGGCAATGTTTTTATGCGACGCACCGTCGGCGAACGGTTCGTGCGACGCATCTCACAACGTGTGAAGCGCGGGATTTCCGGACATCGCGTCCGAAGGTTCGATCCCACCGGCGGCTCACCGATCGCTTGATATCGTCAAACGGCGGGCCGTCGGCGCGATCGAAAAATCGCGGCTTCGCACCTGCGAAAAACACCTGCCGGCAGCGGCCGCGCCGCTGTCAACTCGGTGCGGCCTGCTGTGGGCGAGCGAGCTATTCAGTTGTCGTGTGCGACGCCTTTTGCATCGCAATGGTGGTCAAACGCTGCGGGCGGGTCGGGTGTACTCAAGCGCGCCCGCACATGCCGCGCCGATGGAGGACATCAGCGCGTGTCATCTGCGTAGCTGCTTTCGTTGCGCACCAGAATCCGAGGCAGGATCGGCTGCCGCACGCCGAATTGATCGGCGCGTTCGCGGAAGCAGACACTTCGATCGAGCGTCAGTTGGGCACGACGCACGTAATTTCCGTCTTCATCGATCAGGGCGATATACGCCGTGAAACAATCGGAGCGCGTGCCGAAGACGTTGGTCCAGCGCGACATGTAAATATCGCGACCGCGAACACCCGCACCTTCGCTTAAGTCGGATTCCACCGCAGCCGGATTGCCGGTAAAGGCGGCTGCCGCCTGAATCGGAACAAAGTCGGTCAGCACATCGGCGGCGTTGACGCCATCCACCAGATCGCCGCGGTAACGATAATCGGGCGAGAAGCGGCTGCCGCGGGTCGCGCCGTTACCGTTGTCTTCGAAGTTGGTGCCGTTGGGCATCGTGTTGTACGTCAACGGAATACTCAGATCGCGGTCGTAGCGGGTGACATCAAACATGCTGTTGCGATTGGCGACGGCGTCGACGACCTTGTTATCGCGCAGGCGCGAGAGTTCGATCGGTCCGGCCAACGCACCGTCGCGCCGCGTGGTCGGGGCGACCGTACCGCCCGGCAAGCCGGGGCCGCCGGATGTTGCGTTGATGCGCGCCGTAGCGGCCACCTGCAACGTACCCGAGATCGGATCGAATACGCGAATTCTCGCATCGCGGTTTTCGCGCAGGGCCACGATGGCGCTGGCCATATCGAACCACGAATCGGCCGGTGCGGCGTTGAAGACCGTCAACGGATCGCGAATCGACAGATCGGTATCGGCGATACCGAGACGACGTTCCTGATCGACCAATTCAGCCGACGTCGGCAAGAGCGACATCGAAGGGCCGGAGCGCAAGACCGTGGCGGGTGCCGTGTGCAGATTCACGCGGCCATTTTCGCGGAAGGTGACGTTCCAGCTTTCGGTCGGATCGGCAAGGTCGGTGAAACCATCGCCGTCGTTATCGAGACCGTCAAACGCCAGGCTGCGCGTGGTGAAGTAATCGAAGAACTTCCACGTCCAGGTGCGACCGTTGGTGCCGCCGATGCGCGGCGCGTTAAAGAAGTCGAGCCGACCGGCCACGATTCGATCCCTTGGCGAGTTGGGCAAGTCGGTGACGGAACCTTCTTGCAGGATGCGCGCCAATACCGCCGTGGTCGGCACTTTGCGCGACGGGAACGAGAGGTTGGCGAAGGCCGTTTCCACCAGCGGCGATCGATCGAGATCGACCGGACCGATGAAGAACTGTCGACTCAGATCGGCGACCGAATCGAAGGCCTCGAACGCTTCAAAATTGCGACCGACTTCGGTGTTGCTAACGGTGGCAAACGCGTTGGCGAGTCGACCGTTGGCATTGGTGAAGGAGGTCAGGTTCGGCCAAACCGATTCGGGAATGACGTTAGCCAACTGATTCGTCACGGCATTGGGCGCACCCAACGACGCGTTAAAGGTGACCGGATTGGCACCGGGCCCGAGAGCGGGGCCATCGGTCGAATAAGCATGCCACGCCGTGGTGAAGCGCCAGCCCTTGGTGCTGCGACGCAATGAAAACTGCTTTTCTTCACCCTCGGCTAAACCGTTGGGGCGCTTGGCCCATTTGTCGAAACCGGTTTCGGAATTGGACGCCAACGCACCGCCGGAATAGTTCGGACCGATGACATCGAGCACGATGTTGGTCGGATCGGTGTCATCGCCGGTGCGGCTCCAGACGAGTTCGACGCGACCGCGACCATCCGTCGCGATGCGGAAGCGATTATCGAAGTAACCGTTTTCGCGATAGGGCATATCGCTCTGGAAGCGCAGCGGTTCGTGATCGCGACGACCGACGAGTACGTAGTAATTACCGTGATCGGCATCGGTGACGGTGCCGACATCCACCGGACCGCCATCGAGACCATCAGCGCGGAGTGCCGTGTCGTTTACGATCTGGCGGAACTCACCGATCGGCACGAGGCCCATCGAGGTGCCTGGCGAGCGCACGTAGAGATTGTCGACTTCGCCTTGCGTCATCGACCAACCCGGCGGCATGTATAGCTCGACGGCGAAGAACCACCGATCGCCGGCACCGCTTCCGGGGCCCAGCACGGGGCCACCACTACCGCCGCCGGCACCGGCACGCAGCCAGGCGTAGGCTTCGGTAAAGAAGGGCTGCTTTTCGACGCCGCTGATGTACACGCCCGGCACCGTCGGCCATTCGATGGTCGTCGGGCGCGAATCGGCATCGCGATAGTCGTAAAGATTGACGGCGAACTGCCAGGCGAGGTATTCGCGCATGCGAGCGCCGCCGCCACGCAGATCGATACCTTGCAGCTTCATATCCTGATCGGAATTGAGCAGTTGCTGATCGAGCTCATCGAGCGACAGATAGAACGCCGCCGCGGCATAGCGAATGAAATCGGCACGCACGTCGGCCTCGTCGGCGGAATCGATCGCCGTCATGTTCAGGTCGACCGGCAGCACGCGCGCCCACTCGGGCGGCATGTTCGCGCTCGGCACGAGGAAGCGGTCGTACAACGTGCCGTTTAACGGTGAACCGGGTAGCGTGCCGGTTTGCGGCGCGTTGGTGGCGGCAAAGCCGGCCAAAGCGCTGGCGCTATCGATCAGCACGGGCAGGTTCATGCCCAAGCTCCAAAGCTGTCGCAAACGTGTATCGATGGGCGTATCCGTCGGTTCGGCACCCACCGCCGTTGACGGCGTGGCAGCCGTTGTGATGTCGGGCGGCATGCGCACTTCGGTGTTGACCGTCGTGAGCAGGGGTTTGCGAATAAACGCCGGTTCGTCTTCATCGATCAGACGACGCCAACCGACCGACGGGCCGTTGTCATAGCCTTCGTAGCCGATGCTGGTGATTTGATCGTTGAACTTCTGCCAGCGGCGCACGCCGTTGTATTGGCCGAATTGAAAATCGCTAACGCCGGTGGACCAACCGAGCGTGCCGCGCAGCGCACGATCGATCGTGCGATAGTCGGTCACAGGTTGATTGGGGGCGTCGCGCCGATCGAAACGCACCAACTGCCAACGATGGCGCAGCGATTCTTCTTCTTTGAGATCGAACGTGAAGATCGGGCTGTTCGGCGGCGCGCCGAGCATGCTGCGGCGCACGACGTTTGCTTCGTGTGCGACCGGATTGTTGAGCGACATCGGATCGCCCGATTGGCGATAGGCCGTCATATTATCGACGCGTTCGGTGCCGAGGAAAAACCAATCGTTCGGGTGGGTCACGCCATCGAGAACGAATTCGGTGGTGCTGCGACCGCGGCGCTGTAATTGGCTCAGCGCGCCGTTGAACGTCGGCGAGCCATCCGTTTGCGAAAGTGACGAGGCCGTATTGACGTTCAACATGCCGCCGTGATCGACCACGCGAATCACCGCATAAAGCGTGCGATTGCTGTTGGGATCATCGGGATCGAGCGGAATCGGGAAGCTGATGGGCGAATCGGGAATGCCGTCGCCATCGGCGTCGTAAAGATCGGGCGTGCCGTCGCGATTGGTATCGAAGTACGGAAACTGCGGACGCACGCCGGGGAAGGCATTCACCAGCGCGGGCTGATGGAATTGATCCCAAAGATCGCGACCTTGGCGAATGGTGATGTTCGTCGTCGAGCCCGGAATCAAGGGCTGGGCGGCCAACGGGCCGGGTGCCGGCGTTTGCAAAATCGGAATGTTGCCCAACGCCAGCGGGCCGTATTGCACGATAGCCGTCGAGCCGGTGCGGGCGTTGTCGGCCCACATGAACGGGCTACCCAAAAATGAACCGTTGCTCGGCGGAATCAGGATGTCGACGCCCAGGTACGAGACGTTATCCCATACCAACACATCGGGTTCGACCGCAGTACCTTGGTTGATGGTGTAATCGCCATCGTAGTACGGCAGAATCGAAGCCAACCAGCGGTCGCCCACGCCGGGCTTATCCCACGGTTCGTTGTTTTCCAGCATGCCGAACTGATTCACCGAACCGGCCGCGCCGAACGGTGGAAATTTGTCGCTGAGCGGACGATCGAACGGAATAAACACACCGTTGGAGGGGCCCCAGATGTCATCGCGCAAGCGTTCGAGAATCGTACGAACCGTGCCGCTCATGGCGCCGTCGACAATCTCGCCGGTGTTTTGCAATTCGACCAATTGGGCGTCGGTATGGGTGCGGGCGATCAGGCCCAGACCCACCAAGCCCAGCAGCGACAGAATGCCCAGCACGAACACCAAAACCGTACCGCGGCGGCGGTAGCTGGCGGGGTTCGAAGGAGCAGTGTGTAAGCGTGTCATGTTTTGATCTGTGTATGGCATGTTCATCGGGACGTATCTCCCTGATGCGTGTTACGCGTGCATGTTAGGCTGTTCCCAAGCGTCCATCGGTTCGTTGATGCCGGTCTAGGGCACCTTTACCACCACCGAAAACTCGCGACCGAAGCGCACGAGCTCGCGGCGCGTCAGGTCGGGCTGGGTTGGGAAACCGTTATCGTCGGGATCGAAATCGCCATCGCGATCGAGATCGATCGGCGCGTTTTGTTTGAGACGATTGCCGTCATCGTAGAGGCGATAGGTAAAGCGCAGGGCTTTGGGGCGCAGGTCCCACGTATCGCCGCGCCAAATAGCGCGATAGGCGGCGTTGTTGGCAATGCTGTTGCCGGTGGCCGACCATTCGACTGACTCGTAGGAAACGGCTTGATCCGGATACAACGCGGGATTGCTCCGCATGATGGCGACGTTCGGTAACGGCGTCGGCACGTTGATCCGCGTCGTGACGTTATCGAGCACGACGTTGGTGATGTTGCTGTCGGACGGATTACCGGGGGATTCGCGCAGGCCGAACCAACGTGTGCCGCCTTCGTCGCCGGTGTTCGGCTGAAGGTCCGGGCCGAATTCGTCGATGCCGCCGTCCGTCCATTCGACGCGGAAGTCCGCCAGGCCCGGCATAAAGTTCGAGCCGCTGCGCATGTAATAATCGCGCGCGTTGCGGAAGTTGAATTCCACCCGCGCCGTGCGCGGCGCCCAACTGGGCTGCCACAACGGCGCGATCGACGGGTTATTGGTAAGCAGGTCTCCGAACAAATCCTTTTGCAGCATGATGTCGGAAACCGTGGCCGCCGAGGCACGCAGGTTCTCATCGGAAAGCAAAACGTCGATCGAATTATCGCGGTAGACGCCTAGCAGCGTATTGATATTGGGATTGTTAAAAATCCCGCCGGGCGCGAGTTGATCGCTGATCCGAGGAATTTGCAGATTCGGATCAAACGAACCATTCGGTATCTCGTTGCGGTTTTCCAACAGCAACAGGATCGAGCGATGCAGGAAGATCCATTCGCTCGCCGTGAGCTGCGGATCGTTCAGTTGCAGCGGCGTTATGAGGCTATTCGGTTCGCGCGTCATCGGCAGACCGGGGCCGAAATACACGATGGCTTCGGAACTGGTCGCCGGGCCGCGCATCGGATCGACGATATTGCCACGGCGACGATCGCCGATCGATTCGTATTCGTCGTTGTCGCCGCGCGTCACGAAAACCACGCGATCCCATCGCATGGGCCAGCGCAGCGATTCCTTCGTTTCGGCCACGCCGACGACCGGTGGCGGACTTTCGATGATCAGCAGCGACTCATTCGCCAACTTGCCGACCTGATCTTCGAGGCGTTCGTTAATCTGACGGCTGCGCTGAATGACTTGGGCATTGGCCTCGGTACGGATGGTTGCATCCGATGAGATCGTGAACAACTGCGACGCGGCGGCGACGGTAATCGTCAACAGCGTTACCACCACCAGCAGCTCCACGAGCGTAAAGCCGCGTGCGGTTCGAGTCGTTTGCTTGTGCGAATTCAAACGCTTCATATTACAGACCCACCTTCCAACGGAGGACGGGAGATTCGTCTTCGAATACCGGAACGACTGCCGGTGCGCCGGAGGCCGTCGTGCGCAGGTTCACCGCAGGCGGAAAGACCCAGATGTCAAACCGGAAACCATCGCCGGATGGATCAAATTCCGGGATATCGCTGATGTCTTCCAAAATCCGAATGCGGCTGCGGTTATCGACAGGACTGGGCGGCGATGCTTCCACCACGGTCAGGATGCGACCCAACGGGAAGTCCAATACGCCGCCACCGGTGAACGTGCGCGCTCGACCGTGCAGCATGATCTTGGAGCCGCGCGGTGCGAGAGCATCGATGTTCACGCCGCCGGGCACGGTTGCGTTATTTTGGTTGGCGAGAACATTGGTGCCGGCAATGCGACCGACGGTGACACGCCAGGGCACGGGGAAGAATCGATTGACCGTCGGCGTTTCGATGCGAACGCGCGGTGTGCCGAAATTCATTTCCGGCGTATCCGAAAGATCCTGCACGGCGTATTGACGATCTTTGCGCGGCTTGCAAATCACGGCCGCAAAGTCGCGTTTGCCGCTGGCCAGCGTGCGGTAGAAGCCGTACCAGACAAGGCGATCCGCATCTTCCTGCACGCGGGCCGCGGTACGCGGCAACACACGGTCGGAGAGATAATCCAACCCGAACAGTTGAACCGGGTTGGGCTGAACGCAGGGATTGACCGTCGGAATCGGAATGTTGTTGAGCAGGTTGTAATACACCTGCGTCACGTCCGGATCGAGGCAGTTGCCGACGACGCCATCCACATTGGCCGGGTCCCATTCGCGCCGGTTATTGGTGATCGTGTTATCCGGCCGCACGCGCATGTTTACGAACGGAATCGCATACCAAGGCGAATCAAAACCCGACGCCAACGCAAATTGATCGACGTACAACAAATCGGGATTGATGCGGTTGTGCAGCATCGCCACGGATTTGGAGGACAAGTTCAGTGCCCGCGCATCGTCGACGGTGCGCTGATGTTCGAGCAGCGCCGCCGGGAAGAATGCGGCCACCATGATCAGGCCGACGCCGAGCACGCCGACGGCCACCGTCATTTCGAGCAGCGTAAAGCCGCGTTTCTGATTGTGTTGGGGAAAGCGTGTCATTAGCGCTCATCCTCCGGAACAAGGGGTTCGCCGCTTTGACGATCGAAGACGATCAATTGGGCAAACTCATCGAATTGACCGCCGGCCAGTGTTCGGTCGAGCCAATCTTGCGTTAACTGAACCGTTGTGAACGCGTTGCCGATAGCCGACTGCATCGCCGTGCGATCGGAAATGATGATGCCGCGCGTGGACGTGATCAGGCTGTCTTCGGATGTCACCAGCGGAATACCGTTTTCGAGTAAGGACAAATCCGGGGCGAAATCACGCTCGAGAATGCGCGTTCGGTTGTACGCGCCGGGGCGCGTTGCACCATTCAGGAACAGCGGCGTACGCGTGGCAATCCGCCGCGTACGTGTGACCAACTTGCCGTTTTCGTCAAAGCACAGAGCCGTCCAAATGAAGTTATCGATATCTTGTGCCGTCGCGCCGCGCGGCCGGTACAAATTACCCGCCGGATCGCGATCCTGATAATCAAACGGGAAGACAAACGCCAGCGGTTTGCCGTTGGCGTCGGTCGGCAGCGATGCGCCCGAATCAAAGACCGGCGCGAAGGCATAGCCATCGGTTTGCGGCGGCGTCAAACCGGACGAAAACGGATCCCACGCGCCACCGTTAACCGGCGGATTGAGATGCCATAGCTCGAAGCGACCGTCGTACGGATTGATGACGAACATCGTTTCGATGTCGTTGGTGATGGCATAATTGCGGGCGATCTTGGCGTACGTCACGATCGCGTTGCGCGTAAGCGCCTGCAGGCTGTTATCGCGCGCGTTGTTAAACGCCAGCGTGCTGATCGAAATCAGAATGCCGAGTATCGCAATCACCACCGTCAACTCGACGAGCGTGACGGCGCGTCGAATTCGGCGCGGGCTGCGCGTTTCAAATTGTCGTAATCGAGCGGTCACGATGAACATGACTCCTGTCTATTTACCTACGGTCGGCGCACGGTGATGTTGTCGGCGGCTTCGCGCACGCGCGGGTCGTCTTCTATTAAGAAGACAGGTTCCCATACGTTGCCGAAGCGCCGGTCGGGGCCGGCCGATTCCAGCACGAAGCCGACGGCGCGACGGAAATTCGAGTTAGCCGGATTGCCGTTGCGGACCGCCGAATAGCCGCTGTAGTTATTCAGATCGCGGGCCACCCAGAAGTAGCGGTAGGGCGTGCCCCACGGGTCAACCAATACGAGCTTGCGCTTGCTGCCCGATTCGTTGTTATGAAAGACGACGTTCGCACCGAGCCGCTGCGGCAAGGCATTAAACCCGTTGAGGTCGGCGACCTCACTGGCGGATTTGATTAACGCGCCTTGGTCATCGACATCGAGATAGGGGCCTTCGCCCACTTCCGCAGTTAAGGCATACGTCAGACAAATGTTGGCATTGAGCACGTCGCCCAACTGTACGTCATCCGCCAAGCCGGGGCGCTCGACGATGCCGCTGAGATTACCGGGGCCACCGTTCAAAACGCCGGCGAAGAATTGCAGATCGCCGGCCATATTGAACTGCGGCTGTTGCTGGTAATCGCCCGAAAGCGGATTGAACAACCGTGCCGGCAGATAATCGGGCCACGCGCGATCGGCCAGTTTGATGCGCGTGCCGTTGGCACCGGCAACTTCCCAGGCGGGCCAGAAGTCGGCGTACTTTTCGATCGCGTTGGCGATCAGGGCGATTTGCTGTTCGGCGACGATACGATCCTGCGACCGTTGCACCGCACCCGCACCGAAGGAAACGAGCGCGATCAGAATGCCAACGATGCCGATAACGACCAACATCTCGACCAACGTGAGTCCGAAACGTCGGGCCGTGTTGCGGGTTGTTAAGCGTGTGCTCGTTGCCATGGTCCATTCATCCTTCCGATCGCTTCGATCGGCACGTTCGTCTCTGCTACCTAAATTCTTACCGGTGCCAACTGTCCACGGGCACGCCGGCCCGCGACGCCAAAATCAACCGCTGCTGAGCTTGTTAACGATACTGACCATCGGCAAGAACAGCGAAATCACGATGAAACCGACGATCACACCGAGCACGATGACCATGACGGGCTCGAGCATCGATACGAGACTGGCGACCAGCGTTTCCACTTCGTCGTCGTAGTTGTCGGCCACTTTCATCAACATCTTGTCGAGGTCACCGGTTTCTTCACCGACGTCCACCATGTTAACGACGAGGCTATCGACCACCTTGGAAGCCCGCAGCGGTTCGGCGAACGATTCACCTTCGCGAATCGAATCGTGCACGCGGGCCAACGCTCGGACAAATACCTCGTTACCCGAGGTTTCCTTGGTAATGTTCAACGCTTCCAGAATGGGTACACCGGCCGCGATCAGCGTGCCGAGCGTTCGCGTAAAGCGAGCGACGGCCGTCTTGCTCAAAATCATGCCGAGAATCGGAATCTTGAGCTTGACCACATCGAGCGCGTATCTACCCCCGTCAAACTTTCTAATGATCTTCCATAACGCGAAGAACACGACGGGAGAGAACAAGACGTATGCCCAGCCGGGCAAGACCATCGGCACCTCTTCACCATCCGGGCCTTTCTTCACGCCGACCATCCAGTCCGACATGTCCATCAGCAGCACGGTCGGTGCCGGCAGGTCGGTGTCAAAGTCTTCAAAGATGACCTTAAACTTCGGAACAACGAAATACATAATCCCCGCGACGATCACGAAGGCGAAGCCGATAACGGCCACCGGGTAAATCATTGCGCCGATGACTTTTCGTTTGAGGCGTTGGGCCTTTTCCATGAACTCGGCCAAACGCTGCAAAATAACGTCCAACACACCACCGGCCTCACCGGCGGAGATCATGTTGCAATACAACCGATCGAAAACCTTCGGGTGTCCCGCCATCGCTTCGGATAGCGTCATGCCGCCTTCGACATCTTCGGCGACGTTACGCAAGGCCACGCGCAACGGCCCCGGCTTTTGCTGTTGTTCGAGAATGCGCAGCGAGCGAAGAATCGGGAGACCGGCATCCATCAACGTGGATAGCTGACGCGTAAACTGCGTGAGCTGCTTAACGGATACACCGCCAACGCCGCCGCCTTTTTTGCGCTTTTGGCCGGGCAGCGCACCGCCGCCGCTTTCTTGTTTCTTTTGGCCGCCTTTGGCCTTTACCTTGGTCGGGAAGTAGCCTTGCGCGCGAATCTTCGCTATCGCCTCATCGGCGTTTGGCGCTTCGACTTCATCCTTCACTTCCTGGCCGGAGGCGTTCATCGCCTCGTACTGGAATTTTGGCATTGCAATGCCTCCGAATGTTTTTCAAACAGGCGGGATACAAACACCGACGCCGCAGCCGCACTCCACCCGCGTTGCGTCGTCGTAGCGCTGGGTTGTTTGGGCGGAAAAGCGTCGGACTTTGCCGCTGTAATGCCCCAAAATGGGCATCGAGCATCACCCTACATGGTACCCATGCCAAGGTGTCCATCGCGACCATTAGATAGGGATGATGAAGCGGTGTTGGAGATATTTTCTGTAAGTTTATTATTGGCAGTAACTTATGTGATATCGCGAATTTCCCGGCGTTGGCCCGCATTGCCTGTGAAGCCAGATAAAATAGGCGATTTACGGTATTTCGGTGGCCGGATATTGACGAAGTGGCTCAAATCTGGGGGAATCTTCGGTAACTCCGGCAGGAATCCAGCCTTATGTCGAAAAAAACCGACAAGCCGCGTCTTTTTCTCGTCGCCAACCGTCTGAAGCCGGAGGCCGAGCCGCTCTTCCACGAATTGCGGAACTGGCTGACCGGTCGGGCGGAGATCGTGGGCACGGCCCTCGACGCCAAGTTGGATGAACTCGCGCACGTTGGCGCGGTCGATTTTGTGATCGTGCTCGGCGGCGACGGTTCGATTCTGCATGCCGGCCGCGCCTTGGGTGAGCGCCAAGTGCCGCTGGTGGGCGTGAATCTTGGCAAGCTCGGCTACCTTGCGGATTTCGATCCCGATGAATTTCGCGCGACCTTCGACGCCATCACCTGCGACTGCGATTCGATCAGCGAGCGCATGATGTTTCGCGTGCGTGTGCGCGCGGCGGGCCAACCCGAGTATGAAGACATTGCGCTAAATGATTGCGTGCTGCGCGTGGGCGAACCCTACCGTACGCTTTCGCTCGCGCTCGAACTCAACGGCGCGCCGCTGTGTAAGTTGCACGGCGACGGCGTGATCGTGGCCACGCCCACGGGCTCGACGGCGCACAACATGAGCTGCGGTGGCCCGCTCGTCGAACCCGATGTCGACGCGATGATCCTCACGCCGCGCTGCCCGCATTCGTTTACCCATAGGCCGATCGTGTTGGCGGGTTCGTCGACGCTCACGATCACGCTCATTGGCGACCAACAACCGGCAGCCGCCGTCATGGATGGCCAGAGCATACGCCGCTTGCAAAAAGGCGACAGCGTCGAAATCTCGCGCCACGAATCGCGCTTTCAACTCGTGCGCCATCCGGATCGGCAACCTTGGGAGACGTTGATTACGAAGTTAAAGTGGGGCTTGGATATACGGTGATATTCGAGTTGCGAATCACGCACATCACACGATAGAAGGGCCGTATTATGATTTGTGGTTACCCCGTAAAGCAAATTGACGAGCGTGGGGAGGTCATTTTGCGCGAAGTGTCGTTTTGCTATTCACCTGACGATTTGCGACACATTGCCCAGTTCTTCTTGCAGGTTGCCGATGAATTCGAGCAGCCGAGCAATAAGATGTTTCGCCACCGGCATATCGATGAAGTGATTACAGGTTGGCGTCAGTATCACCCGAACGACGATCTGGTGATTGTCGGGCCGGAACATCAGCGAGACGACATCTAGGTGAAACATCTTGGCAATTGGTAAGAAGATTTCAGCTGTTGCCGTTCGATTTGGAGGATCATTATGTCGAAGCAAATGATTTTTGTATCGTTATTGATTTGCTTCTCAGGATTTTCGTAGCCGGGTGCCATGCCGACCCAAGCGAATAAATACTATTTCTGATTGATGGCTAATCTTACGCGTGATCATTCAAACGCTCAATCAAGTTATAAGGTCGGCATGCCCGAGACACTTAGCTGCGTCCAATCTATTTTGGGCTAAATGCAGGCCCGGATGCACCTATCCACCGAAGCTACTCTCTAAGTAGGGGGAGTTTCGTGTAGGAATCATGCCGACTTTTGCGTCAATATCGCGACTAAGTGACTCCGCACCGAACTGCCGATTCCCAGACGATTAAAGTCACTATCGTTAATTCTCATGGCACCCCGCCGCAATTTACGCGACGATCAATAGCGGTTTGATTTAAGATATGACTTGTGTTTCATTGTCTAAATCGCTCATGTCGCCTGACCGGAGACCGACTCATGCCATCATCGTTTTCGCGCTCTTTTTTCCTACCTGCCATTTTTCTCCTCATCACACTCAACACCGCTGCGGCAACAGACTATCAACTCTATCTGCTCGCCGGCCAGTCCAACATGGTTGGCTTCGGTCAAAACCATGAGTTACCCGCTGAACTGCAGCGACCCCAGGAAGGCGTGATGATCTTTTGCGGCAACAGCGCAGTCGATGGCGATACCAAAGCGGGAGGCTTGGGTAAGTGGGCCACGCTCGAGCCGGGTTTCGGTGCCGGTTTTACCACTGACGGCAAGACCAACAAGCTTTCAGATCGATTCGGTTGCGAGATTGGCTTGGCGGCGCAGTTGCGCGAGAAGCATCCGAAAGCGAAGATAGCGATTATCAAGTATTCGCGCGGCGGCACGTCGATCGACATAGCGTCGGGCGTACGTTTCGGTTGTTGGGATCCAGACTACAATGATGGCGATGGCGCAGGTCGCGGTGTCAATCAATACGATCATTGCTTAACGACGATTCGCAATGCGCTGGCAGTGCGCGATATCGATGGCGACGGCGAAGCGGATCGTTTGATACCGATGGGCATCGTTTGGATGCAGGGCGAAAGCGACGCGTATCAATCGGAGGCCGCTGCCAAGGCCTATCGCGGCAACTTGGAAAAACTGATGAATCTGCTGAGCGCCGCGCTGCGCCACGACGATCTGCCGACAGCCGTCGGTCGCATTTCCGATTCCGGAATGGATGAAACAGATGGCAAGATTTGGAACTTTGGCGAAATCGTGCGCCAGGCGCAGGCGTCTTTCGCAAACGATCATGCTCATGTGAAGCTGATCACGACGACGGATAACTACGGCTATTCCGATCCGTATCATTATGACTCGGCGGGTTTCCTCGATTTGGGGCGACAGTTTGCGAATGCGTTGATCGAGTTGCAGCGGTCGGCCAAGCAAGCGGAAGAAGCGTCGTCCAAGAAAACGAAAGAATAGTTGACGAGGTTCTTACCATCAGAGTTCTTGATACGCCTTAAATTTTTCGGCGTCGCAGAAAAATCGGTGGGGTGGTCCATGTTGGCACTCCGACGTGGGGTTGCGAATTATTCCTGAGTGATCGCAAGATCGTGACGATACTTGTAGATTTGGATCGACACACCAGGTTGGCGTAGCAACGCGGGCCACCCGCATGATTACTCTGATAGGTCTTTAACAAAGAATACTTCCGCCGTGGTTTGCTGTTGCCCGAAAGTCAACTCTCCGCCTTTTACAAAGCCATTGCGGATATGCCATGCTTGTGGTTGCGATTCGTCTTTTTCGGAAGAGGTCAACAACAGCTTGTGACTTTGCCGGTTCATTTCCTGTTGCCAGAAGTTAAACAGCGCCGTACCGACACCTTGCTTTTGATAGTCCGGGAGAATCCGAATCATATCCATGTAGGGAAACTTGCCCCAGAACAAGCTAAAGCGCAAAAACCCCACCCGATTGTCGTTTTCAGAGGCAATGACGTATTCCCTATGCCTAACACTTCTTGCCGCCCATTCTTTTGAAACGTCATCGTTATCGAGCAGCCAGTCCAGGTCATTTTCTGTTGCATATTTTGTATAGATCATTCTTACTGCCTTTTCTCTACGCGGCTGCGTACCATGCCGACCCAATAGTCGCGAGTTTATGCGTCTATATAAGGTAATCGAGACTGGGCTTACGTGATCGAGACACTAATCGGAAGGTCCCGTGCTTTATACACGAAAGCCTCATACTCAGATTTTCGTTTCGGCGGATCGGCGCGCGGCGGCAAGTACGGACCGCTGTCTACAAGAAAAGCATCCGCGTGGGTCAGCAGAGGCAGGTTTTCACCTGCGTTACAACGTAACGACGACCGTTGGCGCGGGTAAGAAGGCCTCCGCGGAAATATCTCCACCTAAAAAAACCTTGACATCGCGTCTCCTAATCCACACACTACTCAAATTGGTTGATCGTTCAACTAATTCGCTGACGCGTGAGCGGTTGGCGCGAAAATCGACGTTCTTTGCCCGTAGTGTCCGCTTTCTGCCCCCTGAGACCCCGTCATGACCGACACACCTACCCGTCAAAAGCTCGTTGAGGCCGCCATGCGGTTGTTTCACGAGCAGGGGTATGCCGCGACGGGGGTGGCCACGATTTTGCGGGATGCGGGGGTCAATTCCGGCAGTTTGTATCACTACTTTCCGACCAAAGAGGCGCTGCTGCACGGCGTGCTCGATCATTACGAAGAATTGCTCTGGCCCATGGTGTTGCAACCGGCCTTCGATAAGACGACCGACCCGGTCGAGCGTATTTTCGAGGTGCTCAATGGGTATCGCGAGATGTTGTTGATGACGTCGTGCGGCATGGGTTGCCCGATCGGGAATCTGGCGCTGGAGATGAGCGATACCTATCCCGATGTGCGCGACCATCTGGCGAAGCTGTTCGACATGTGGTGCGCGGGCATTCGCAAGTGTCTCGACGAAGCATCGAGTCGCTTGCGACCGGAAGTTGAGCGCGAATCGTTGGCGGAGTTTGTGCTGACGGTGATGGAAGGCGCGATCATGCAAGCCCGCGCGCGACGGTCGGTGGAAGTGTTCGATCGATCGGTTGCGCATCTGCGCGCGTATGTGGATGGGTTGGTGGAATCGTAAACGTCAAAACGTCAAAACATCAAAACGTCGAAACATCGAATCCTCGACGTGGCGAGATGACGAATTGTTGAAACGTCAAAACATTGAATAGTCGAGACGGCCAATTCACGAAAATGCATGGCGATCAAGCCTTGGGACGGCCAAGCATCGAACGTTCAAATCATTGGAATGTCGTGCGTTGTTTTTGTAAGCACGCGACCTGGCAGAGCCGCGGCCTGTGGCCGCATGTACCCGCATGAACACAAGCAGCAACGCATTCAGAATCTGAGCAAGAAACCAGCGCGGCAGAGGGCCGCAGTGAGAAGAGGAGTCAGTAACGTGAAATCGAACAATGAATTCGCAAGATATGTCAAGCATCGAAACGCCCAAACCGGTAGGCTGCAGGCTATGCCGATGTTGTTATCCACTCAGTTGATCGCCGCGTTGATGATCTGCACGCTTAACACGCCCGCTTTGGCAGGCGCGATGGTCGCTGCGGAAGAGCAGAAGGCACCTGCATCGAAGGGGGACGCCAAACCCGCCGCGCAAGCAGATAATGAAGCGACGACGGATAAAGACGCGACGATTGACAAGAAGCCGGAGCGCCTCCTCCGTAAGCAAAGGCTCATTCGCGCGTCCGCTTACGACCTATGGTGGGCGTGGACGTCGACGGAGGGCATCGCCAGCTTTTTCGCTGAAGAATCCAAACTCGAACTCAAGCCCGGCGGCGCGTGGGAGCTTTACATTGTTGCCGGCGCGCCTGAGGGCTCGCGTGGCAGCGAAGGGTGCAAGCTTCTGACGTATGTGCCATACAAGATGCTCTCATTTGAATGGACGGCACCGCCCAATATTCCCGAGTTGCGAAACAAGAACATCCTCTCGCGCGTGATGGTCGACTTCGATGAGATCGCGCCCAATCAAACGATGGTCACGATCACGCATCAGGGCTTTGGCGATTCGCCCGGGTGGGATAAGGCTTACGACTACTTCGACAAGGCGTGGGATTACGTGCTTAACGCGTTGGACAAGGCTTTCACCGAACGCGGGGCGGAACTGCGTCAAGCGGTTCCGGTCATTCCGATGAAACGCTGGGATGACGGGGCGGTGACGGTGACATCACATGATGCGAAGGATCGCTGGCAGAGTTTTGAAGCAGTGATTCCCGCCTCGGTGCATGACGTTTGGAACGCCATCACCACGCCCGCGGGGTTGAAGGCATTCATGCCGCAGACCGCTCCGCAGATCGACCTCAGTGTTGGCGGTGATTACAAGATTTGGCCTAGCGCGAAAAGCACGATTCTCGACTACTCCCCGCATCGTATGCTGACGGTCAGCGGAAGTGCTCCCGATCAATTTCCCAACGTGAAGAAGGGCGGCACTTGGGGAACGTATGTACTTGAGCCGTTGATCAACGGTCATACCAAGCTGTCGCTTTACACGATGGGCTGGACCGATGCGGACGACGAATGGAAGTCGGCCTACGACTATTTCCTAAGCGGCAATGCGTTGTATGTAAACTGGATTTACAACCACTTCGCCGGGTCGCCCGTCGCCAAACCCGAACAACGCGAAATCGTCTGGGAAGCCATTCTCGATGCGCCGGTGTCAGACGTCTGGGCGCTGTTCACGACGGAGCCGGGCATTCAATCGTGGATGGTGCCCGTTGTGGAAGTCGACATGCGTCCCGGCGGTCACATCAAAACGAATTACAACCCGCAAGCCAAGATCGGCGATGAAGGCACGATCACGCACAATATCTCGACCATGCGATCGGGGCGTATGTATGCCTCGACCACCAAGGCCCCCAAAAACGCGCCGGCGGCGAAGGGCGTATTTGAAGAAACGTGGGGCATTATGCAGATGGATCCGCACGGGCCCGACCGTACGCGATTGCGATTGATAAGTTGTGGCTGGGGCACGGGCGAGGAGTGGGATCAGGCGGAGAAGTTTTTCACGTGGGGCAATCGCGTAACAATGGAGCGGTTGATTGCACAGTGTGCAAAGCTGAAACAGGGCGAGAGCATAACGGTGCAGGGCGAGGCGAAGCCCGCCGAGACCGAGGATGCGGGATAAGCCGGAAGTCGGCGGAAAAAATTCGGAATTGTTGATTCCAGATACTTGCAGTCCGCAATTTGTTTGGTTATTGTTCGGATCGGAGGGGCGGCGCTATATGCAATGAAGCAGTGCGCCGCTCGATCCCCAACGTGCAAGACGCACAAACCCAGAGAGGAGATTTCCTATGAAGACACGTCTATTGATTCTGTCGATCGTCGGCCTCGTGGCCGTGGCGGCGTTGGCGTACAGCAACAGCTCGTTTGCCGACCATCATGGTGAGGACAAACCGGCACCGGGCCAGATGCCCAGCGCCGAAGACATGCAAAAGATGATGCAGGAATGGGCGGCATCGATGCAGCCGGGCGAGGAGCACAAACGGCTGGCACCATTTGTCGGCGACTACAACGTCACCATGACGATGAACATGCCCGGCAGCCCGCCGGTGGTGAACAAGGGCACGTCGTCGGTGAAGTGGGTGCTTGGCGAACGCTATCTGATGGAAGAGATGAACATTCCCAAGATGATGATGGGGCCCGGAATGGAAATGCCCTATAGCGGCATCGGTATGACCGGCTTCAACAAGACGCGCAACTTGTACGAAGGCACGTGGGCGTCGTCGATGGACACGCACATCTACACGATGGCCGGCACTTGGCCGCCGAATAGCAAGGTAATCAATTACTACGGCACCATGGATGAGCCCATGCTGAACATGTACAACCGCATGTGTAACTATCGTATGACGTTGGTCGATGGCGACACGCATTTGTTTGAAGTGTTCGACTTGGCCGTCGCGCCCGATCACAAGGTGTTTGAAATTCGTTACGAGCGCAAGTAAGCGAAACAGCTTGGTAGATGACTGCGCGACCGCCAGTTGGTCGTGCGCGAAAAGAAGAGGAGCAGCCACCCATGGCAGTGAAACCTATACCGGACGGTTACCATACCGTCACGCCGTACTTGGTCGTTGATGATGCCGCTAAGGCCATCGAGTTTTACAAGAAGGCGTTCGGTGCGGAAGAGATCCTTCGCATGTGCATGCCCGGCAGCGATACGATCATGCATTGCGAGATCAAGATCGGCGATAGCCATATTATGATGTCGCAGGAATGGCCGGGTCAGTATTGCAAGTCACCCGCCAGTGCCGGCACCACCACATTTGCCGTGCACCTGTACGTCAAAGACGTCGATGCGACATTCAAAAAAGCCGTCGATGCGGGTTGCGAAGGATCGATGCCGCCAATGGATTCTTTTTGGGGCGACCGATTCGGCAAGGTGAAGGATCCGCACGGCCACGAATGGTCGCTGGCGACGCATATCGAAGATGTACCGCCGGAGGAAATGGACAAACGCGCCGCCGAATGGTTCGCCAATATGGCGGATAAGTGCTAGGCGGTCGTTCGGCGTTGAACATCGGTGCTTCCGAAGCTTTGTCGTGGTTCGCCCTGCGCAACATGTCGCAAGCCTCAGTCCGACAAGCACTGGCGCAGCCGGCAACATGCGCGACGAGCCAAGTTCGGAATCTGTCCCCCCTCCCTCGAAGGGAGGGGCCGGGGGAGGGATGAATCCGGCGGCGTAGTCTAAGAAATGCGCTGCGTGTCTCACCGATACGGGCAACAACGAATAAGTTAAACACCCCGGTCTCTCGCGCGCGAGTTGCCGGGGTGTTTTGCTTCTAACCCTTCGCGCAGATGGAAGAACGCTTCTTTCCCCTCCACCTGCCGGGCTTTCACATCATCAAAGTTCTTACGCCGCCGTCACTTCCTTCAGGCGTTCCTTGGCTTCATCGATCGAGATGATATCGGCGGGGCGTTCCACGCGTTCGTCGAGCACTTCGTGCCACCAGATAAGTTCCAGCGTGCCGTCTTCATGTTCGACGAGGGCCGTGCAGTTTTCGATCCAGTCGCCGGTGTTGCAATATTCGATACCGTCCATCGTGCGCGTGGCCGGCTGATGAATATGGCCACAGATAACACCGTCCACATGGCAACGCTGGGCTTCTTCGACAAGAAGCGTTTCAAAGTTATTCAGAAACTTCACCGCCCCCTTGACCTTACGCTTGATCGCGCCAGAAAGCGAAAAGTACGGCTTGCCCATCCAGCGTCGCAGCGCGTTGTAGCAACGGTTGAGCAACACCAAACGCCGGTAGCCCCAGTCGCCGACCTTGGCCATCCAGGGATGCACGCGCACGGCGGCGTCGAAACGATCACCGTGCGTGACCAGAAAGCGGCGGCCGTCTTCCGTGGTGTGAATGATCTCGTCAACCACTTCGATATCGCCGAAGGTGTAGCCGACGAATTCGCGGAAGAATTCGTCGTGATTACCGGGGATGTACGTAACCTTCGCCCCCTTGCGGGTGCGTTTGAGCAGCTTGTGCACGACTTCGTTGTATTGCTTAGGCCAATACCAGGCTTTCTTGAGCGCCCAAACGTCGATGATATCGCCCACCAGATACAAATGATCGCAGCGGATGGTATCGAGAAAATGATGAAACAACTCGGATTGGGCATCGCGCGAGCCGAGGTGCACGTCGCTTACCCATACGCTGCGGTAGGTCTTCTTCATGGCGGCCATCTCCTATGGGCGGTTAGGCGCTGTGGATCATCGAGCCCCAACCGCATCCATGCGGTCAGGCGCGCGCAACGCCGACTTGCCTCTCCAGTTGTTTCCCCGTGAGTTCGGTGATAAAGGTTTCGAGAGCATCGACGGCTTCGGCCGCGCCATCGCGCGTTTGCCGCACGATCTGCCCACGAAAGGCTTCTTCCCGTTCCAGAAAGCGTTTGAGTTTGTCGGGCGTGAGCTTGCCGCGCGGCACGTGTACGCCCTGGCCCATTTTTTCAACTTGATAGGCGTTGATGCGCTGTTCCAAACAATCCTGCGGCATCGCCAGCACCGGCTTGCCGAAGTAACGCACCTCACCTAACAATTGATTGCCGGCCGTCGCCATCACTGCCCGCGCCGAGGCCAAGTCTTCGATAAACGGCTGATTGGCGATCGGCTTGTATTCAATATGACCGTCGGTGCCGGTTTTGGGGGCGCCGTACACGCGGATGGGCAGATCTTGAGCCTTGAGCGCCGCTTCCACCTGCGGCGTGAATTCTTCCTTACCGCGATTGATATAGACGAGCAAGTGATCGCCGCGCGTAGGCTCGATGGCGCGCACCTCTTTACGAATCGACGGGCCGACGACGCGCACCTTGTCGGAGACGGGTTCGGCATCGAAGAAGGCGGTGGCGATGATGCGTTCGGGCGTGCCGTAAAGCGCCCTATAGCCGATGCCGAGCCAGGTTTGGATGGCGGCGTCGATGAAAGGAAGGCCAAGCTTGCAATACACGAGAATCGAGAAGTGATCGAACGTGATGCGCGGAATGCCCAAACGACTGGCCGCCCAGTGTGTGTAAATCTCGGAATCGGTTATCACGACGTCGGCATCAAAGTCGCGAATCAGTCCCTCGACGCGTTTATGCCCTTCGCCACGCAAGATGACGTCGCGCATGATGGGGGCGTTGCCGGTCAGCGTTTTGAAGCTGCTGATCTGACCGTTGGCGGCGTGATAAAAACCGAGCGTGGGGATTTCGGTAACGGGATGGGATTCGGAGATGGACCCCAATGCGTCGCCGCCGGCCAGCACCAGCAGCTCATGGCGGCGGGCCAACTCGGGCAAGACGGACAGGGTTCTCATGGCGTGTCCGCGGCCGTAGCCGTGTACGCCGTAAACGATCCGCAAGGTCGTTCCTCCTGCGTGGGATTCTGTCTTCAAGATATGATTCTCGTATAAGGAGTTTGTGTGGATCGGGTTAAGATTTTAGACGCGGCGCGAAATTGGGACGAGGTGGTTTCATAAAAGATGTTCGGCTGGCTGCGCATGATTGGGATGTGCCACTGCCGTTTCGGCAGTGCTCCGTGCAATGCAACCAACCATCTCCGCAATTAGCGCGGATACTTCTCCGACGTCGCCAAGTCGAAGCCCTCGTGTTCGGGGTTCTTTGCCACGCCGCGGTATTCGGTGCGGCAGCGATAGCAGACCGTCACCTTGCCGACGAATAGGTAGATCGCCGCGTCGATCACAACGACAGTCGCGAGGGTGGCGAAGGTCATGCCGATTTGCTGTTTGGCGTAAAAGACCGTCGCGACGATCCCGAAGACGACGACGAGTAGCAGGCCGATCTTTTGGGGGAAGTCTTTGCGAATAAAAAACTCACGCCCGGGGCAGGCGGCGCAGCGCGGGACGCGCCGCTCGGTGGCGAGTTCATCCGGGACTTCCAGCTTGACGGGTTCGTTGCACACCGGGCATACGGCTTCGACAGTCCCCGCGCGCTCGACGGTCGTCGCGATGCGACCGTGACAGGGGGCTTTGGGACAACGGCGGAGGATGGATAGCTTGCTCACACCGCCAACCCTTCCGTCCTCATCAAAAACTGCGCCGCCAGCTCGCCAAAGAACACTAACACCATCGACAGATAAAACATTGCCGTGGCCGATTGGGTGGCGCGGCGGCGGACGCAGTCCCAGATCATGTAGGCAAAGACGGCCGCGACCAACAGGCCGACGCCCAGCCGCGTGTAAAGCACCAATTGAAAGAACAGCGGGCTTTCGGTCGGTTGGAAGTCGGTCATCCAGACGGGTAGGGCGTTGGCCAACGTCCAGATGACGCGGACGACGAAGATGGTTAGATAGATCTGCGTCAGGCGGCGAAGCGGCGCGATGGGCATTTGCGTGTCGGTGAGATAGCGATGCCCCAGCAACATTCCGCAGGTGCAAGCCCCCAGCAGGCCGGCGCTGAGCAGCGTGCTGACCATGAGCGCGATGGAACCGGTTGACGTCGCATTACCCGCATCGCGCGCTAGCGTGATTAAGGCCGCGGCGCCCACGAGCCCCGCGACCAATGCCACGGCCCGTTGGCTGGCGGCGATTTTCTCTTGTTGGGCGGCATTGACGAACAGCCAAGCCAACCCGGCTAGCAGCATCAGCAGCAGCAAGCCGCCGGTCGGCGTCGTCACCTGGGCGATATCAAACGAGACCTCGCGACCAAATAGCATCAAGCCGCCGAAGGCAAACGCCGCCGCGACGATGGCCATTAGCCGCAGGTAGCGCCACCCGCTGCGGCGCATGTCAGAGATGCCGATCACGAGGTAACACCCCGCCGCACACTGCACCAGAAACGTCATCAACATCGAGCTAAGCATGGATGGGAATATAACGCGGGATGGCCGAGTTGGCTGCGGTGGATGGTGAGAGATTGTCGGATAACGTTGGCGACGAGCAACTTTTGAGAGAATTGAAAAGTCTCGATCTGACACAACCCAACCGTAATCGGAATGAGTCATTCCTGAATACGAGATTCCCGAATCTGAATCACTCCTGACTCCGAAGTAGTCAAATCTGAATCTGAGATATCAAATTTGAGATTTGAAATTGAGCCTCGGAGCAAAGATGTTGGACAGGTAATTTACCGCTCACCTATGGTCGGCAGTCAGGCGGCCATCATTTGATCACTGGGGCACTCAGGCTGCGAGGCGTTGCCAAAGCGAAGGAATGAAACACCGGTTGCAAACCGGTGCCACAGCGCAGAGTGGGAAATACCGGTTAGAAACCGGTGCCACAGCGCAGAACTTACTGCAACAACAGCGTCACAAAGTCCGCCACATCCTCTGCACCGAGGCTGCCGTTGGCGCTGAAATCACCGGCGCAGGTTACATCAAAGCTTGCACCGTTGAGGGCGGCGTCGACGAACAATCCTACATCCAAACCGTTGACGAAGCCGTTGTCGTCGAGGTCGCCCGTCGCGCCGGGGCAGGGGGCAGCGCATTGCAAGGAGCTGACGGCAAAGTCATCGATGGCTGCCTCCACGATTGAACCGGGATCGGCATCTTCGGCAACGAATCGCACGCGCATGGTCGCTGTCGGCGCAACGACGTCGTCGATCATCACTTGGGCGAAGAACCAACCGCCCGACGACTCAGGGCTCGCCGGGCCGACGGTTTCCAAATTCTCCCACGTATCGCCGTTGTCGTTGGAGATATCGACGAGCAACACATCCTGATTGGGGTTAGCGCCGCCGTTGTTCGAGAACCAACGGTAGTAACTGATCGTCGCATTGGTGCCGGTGCCGTCGAATGTCGGTGAGATCAACGTCGTTGTGCCATTATCGACATCCGCCGCACCCAACGAACCGCCGACGCCGCCTTGCCCCGTTACAAAACACATCGTTCCCGGGTCGGGCGTGTTATCGTTCTCGGGTTGGGCCGCCGTACCGTTTGGATCCACGCGCGTCCAGATGCCGGTGGTCGCGGTGTCCATTGCGTCGCCAACCGTCCAACCGAGGTCGGTTTCGAAGTCGTCCACGAACGCATCGACGATTTCGTCGGCGACGATACTGATGAAGTTGGCGACGGGCGCTGTTTCGGGGGCGCGCCAGGTTTGGCCGTCTTGCGATTTGCCACTGAAGAAGAACTCAATGCGGCTGGCACATTCGAGTCCGCTGGGGAGGGACACATCGAACGTCGTGCCGCCGGGCGTGGTCGGTTGAATCGGCGTAATCACGAAGCCGCTGCCGGTATCGATATGCAGATTGATCTCGTCGTTCGATAAGTTGCTACCGGCGGCCTCGACGACTTCGACAGTAAGGGTTTGCCCGTTGGATGCGATCCGATCGGGTACGCCGTTGGGAAACTCGAATGAAAGCTGCGGCTCACCCAGCCCCCAGACGAACAGTCCCTTCTCCAAATCGCTGCCGATGATGATGCCGCTGGGAAGGAACGGGTAATTGCTCCACAGGCCGTTAAACTCGGGCAAGTCGTCTTCGGGATAGGTGTCGAAGAATGCGATTTCTGTGGGAGCGATCGGGTTGGTCGCGTCGAAGATGCGAATACCGCTGCGATAGTTGGCTTGAAATATAAGGTTATCTTTGAGGTAAAGGTTGTGATCGATCGCCGGCAGCCCGGTGGTAAACGTGCCAACTTCCACCGGGTTAGCAAGGTCGGAGATATCCACCACGCGGGTGGTGGTGTTGACACCCAGATTTATCTCGTCGAGTTCGTCGTTGATATAGAGGTATTGTTCGTCGGGGCTGATAAACCCCTGATGCGAAAAGACCGGCGTCGAATAGCGGAAGCTATCGATGAGCGTGATGTTTTGCTTGTCGGTCACATCGAGAATGTCCACACCGGGGTCGCCGCCGTTGGCCTGATTCTCGCTGAAGCCGAAACAAATCTCGCGCCCGGCGAATGCGCCTGTCGTCATGGTGACCACTTGCAGATCGTGAAAATAACGGTCGTTCCATTCGGCGATGAAAGGCGGATTGTCGAGACTGGCGTTGAGGTCGTAGATGCGCGCGCCCAGAACTTCGTTGCCGCCGCCGGCGCGATAGAGGTAGCCCGAAGCCTCATTGATAAACACGTTGTGCGTGCGGTTGTTTCCACCGGCCGTCACAGCGTTTGGCACGGTCACGATGCCGCTGTCGATCAGGCTCATGTTGAAGACCTGAATGCCGCCGCCACCTTCGCTGACGGCATAGGCGCGATTGCCGAAGACTTTCATGTCGCGCCACAAGCTGCCGGGGCCGTTGATAAAGCTTACGAGCACCGGGTCGGTCGGATCGGTTACCTCAACAAACGCGGTGCCGTTCGACGTGCCGATGATGGCGTACTCGCGACCGGACGGCGCGGCGTAGCCCCAACAGTCGTTGCCGTTGACTGCCCCCGCGCTGAGGCTGCCCAGCGGCAACCAACTGAGCAGGTGCATGCCTTGCGACTCGAACGAAATCGCCGGGCCGGCCGCGAAGGTCATGCCGTTGCCGCCTTGCACCCATCCGGGTTGGCGGTCTTCCAGAATACGGCTGTCTTCATGTGCCGTTGCGACGCCTAAGTTGGCGAGCATGGCTGCCAGTGCGATAGTAAAAATCAAGCGACCGCAGTTTTGCGGTTTACAATTCAAATTCACGTTCCACCACTCCACTCGATTGGCTCGCGTCGTGTGCGCGAACGCATATGCAAAAACCATCGGCGGCGAATGAGGGCGGGACCGCCAAAGGCTTCTCTGTTCGGGTATCCATTCTAACCCAAGATCGCCTAAGAATCATGTCGTTGCGTGAGCAATCGCTGCTGAGAGGCTCAAAATTGGGGGGTAAAAAAGATAAGGGAAGGGTGGGGCCAAGTTGGCACTGATTTGGGTGGGGAATCAGTGAAACTCGTCGCACGCCCCGATCCGCTTCCCTTGGGGAGGAGCTGATTTTTTGTGTGCCAAGACACGGCAGGGCCGGGTTCGGGCCTGTCGCGTGTCGCACGTATGGTTATACGCGCGGGCAATCGGCAGGTTCCGAATTTTCTACGTAACCGGTTTGTGACGGTCCGTTTGGCGGCCCACGCCTTGGCGGGAACGAAGGGAATAATACGGTGCACCAGGTGTCCGGTATTTAATTTTTGGGTGTCGGCCAGTGTTTGACCTCGGTGGGGGCACGGATCCAGTCGTCGCTCCAATTGTTGATATTGAAGTTGCTCACATAGCCGGTGTTGCTGTGCAACACGTTCAGTGGAATATCTCGCCAGATGATCTCAATTCCGGCGGGAGGTGTCGCGTCGTACTCAAAGATCCGCAACAAGTCTGGCGTAAAGCGAAGATCGATGGCTTTCAAGTTGGGATTCAGTGCAAAGTCGGGCCCACCGAGTGACCTGGATTGGATCGTGTTCGAATGCGGATTCGGTATGCCAAATTCAAGCGTATGAAACGGAATCGGGTCACCCGGTATGCAAATGTTAAGAACGCCGCGCAGCGGTAGCGGTGGGTTGCGTGTCAGTACGTATAGGTATGGTTGCTCGCCTGCCAATCCCGTACATACACTAAGCTTTATTGACTCCCTTATTTTCTGAAGTTCATCGGAGGTTGCTGGTTTGCAAGTGACGAATTCATTTAGACGCTTGTCTGAAACCTCAAATTCGGACTGTATGGAGACAGTACGTTGAATGGGGGCATGATAGACACCGGTTGCACGACTGCTATTCATGAAGAGCGTTATGTCGAGGGCGACGTCAAGCTTGTGTTTGCCGGGAGCAAGCTCGGTATCGATCTCATCTGCTCCCATACCGAATCGGACAGTCGGGCTGTAAGACCACTTGATGTCAGGCTCTATTAACTTCTGATTTATTGCCGTGCCGTCAATTCTGGCTGTACATCGACCGGTGACGAGGTTGTAACGAAGTGGGATAGATGTCGGCTGGAGTACGAACTTTAAAGGAATGTCATTTGGGCGAGGTGACATTAAGGATAGCTTGAATTCAGCAAGCGCATCCGCCACGGCGTTTAGCGTCTCTTGGTCAACGTTGCTGCCAAATATCCGTCGTTCTAACTCGGCCCGTGCCCAGTCAACATTCTGACTCTCATTCAGAACGATACTGAGCGGCACATACGGTGCCCAAAGCTTGCTTTGATAAAACCGATACCCACCCGCCAGCAGCACGCCAACAAGCACCAGTCGCAAGACCACCTTTGCTAGCCGCCGAACCCGCTGTCGGCGTGAGCGACTGCGCAGCTTTTCGGGTGCAACCGTCTTGCCGCATTCCGGACACAAGCCCGGATCGATGGGGTAATCGCAATGCGGACAGAAGCCACGCGGTGCTTGCGGTTCGGTCGATTGGGCGGCGTTAGTGGTATCCATAACGGACTTCTCGGTCTCCAGTCTTACCCCGGCAATCTAACGCGGCGCTCGATGGGATTCGAGAAAAAAGTCCGTCCGGCGTTGTGTCTTCGCATCAGCAGGTGTTGCGAAAACGCAACATGTGGACCAATCGGATGCCTGCGCATGCTCCTCAGGGTGCTGCCTTTTCCGCAAATCTAAGTCACGCGAATCCGATATTCCCGTCGATCCGCGCTAGCCAGATTCGCTTTCGTCGTCCGCCGTCCGTTAATTCGCGCTTCGCATTCCCGCAAACAACTGCCGTGATAAATCGCGGCACACGCTGTGCACGCTCGTGATCTTCGCAAGACGACAGCAACCTCGTAAACGCGAAGCGACCATGATCAACGGATACCGCCACATCTTGATTCTCAGCCTGACGGCACTCGCCGGTTTGCTCGGCGGTTGCGGTGCTTCGCAATCGTACGCACCGGCACCAGTCGTCTATCGCGCTCCGCGGTCGGTGTTGATGTTCGATCGTAATCGACCGGACTACAACCCGACGGAGTTCGGCCGCAACCCGTGGCCCGCGACGACGAACGGTTACGAAACCGTCGAGCGCAGCGTGACGACGGAGTTGTATCAAGACAACTTCGGCAACGCGTTTAACGATCGCAGTACGCCGCGACGATTCATTCGTGGATTTAAGCAGAGCACGCGCTTACGGTAGTACTTAGATCAGTTGGTATTTGGGGATCATTGGGCGTATCCAATGATCCTCTTTTTATGCGTGCATGGCGCGGTGGTGAATTTTATTCGATGGTTGTGCGGGCGACCGAGATGGTAGTTGCTTTTCTGGGATTATAAAACACGTGATTCAAGCGGGAAATCCTTCAGTCCCTCCGGGACGAGAGACATACAAGACATGTTCGAGCTTCGAACCCAGGAGTGAACTCCTGGGCTATTTTCATTTTGCCCCTACCGGGGCATGCGTTGGGATGAGTCATCATACTCGGCAATTTGCGCCGCATAGGCAGCTTGGAATAATCGCACAGGTGGCTTGGGAACGTTGTGTCGTTAAGTGGCATAAACCGCTTCGTCACCACCATACCGCGATGGTTCAAAATGACGCCGGCGACGCACATAACTCAAAATGAGGATAAGCCGGAGTAGTTCTGCGCCGCCTAGTGAGGGTATAGGCGCGTCTTGCACTGGTGCGGAGTAATCTTGTCACCAAACAATACTCCAACATTGGCTAAGAATAAGTTCGCGCACGCCCATGGCCTACGCCGTGACGAACCGTCACGCGCTTGTGTGCATGCAAACCAAATGTGAATACGTGGGAGTCCTAGCTGCTGCTACGCCACCAATTCGGCTGCGTCTTCGTGGAAGCGGCGGCGCAGGCGGGCGATCACGTCTTTGTGAATCTGGCTCACGCGCGATTCGGATAAGTCCAACACCAAGCCGATCTCGGCCATGGTGAGGCCTTCGGTGTAATAGAGCACCAGCACGAGGCGCTCTTCGTGGTTGAGGCCCTTGGTGATGTAGTCGGTGAGCAGTTGACGGGTGACGCGCTGCGACGGATCGGCGGCGTGCTTGTCGGCGATATCCCAACCGCCGGGCGAGCCGCGATGTTGGCCGTCGTCATCGTTTTGCACGGCGGAAAGGTGCACTTCGTGGCCGAGGCGCGAGAGGCGCGAGAGTTCGGAGTAGCGATCGCGGGTCATGCCCATCTTCTTGGCGATTTCGTCTTCCGTCGGCGGACGGCCGAGCGACGAATCGAGCAGTTCCTTTTTGTGCATCCGCTGCTTTTCAAAGCTGCGGACGGTACGGCTTTGGCCGTCGAGCGTGCGGAGCCAGTCCATCACGGCACCGTGAATACGCTGCTGGCAGAAGGTTTCAAATTTGGCTTTGTGCGACGGGTCGTACGCCTGAACGGCTTCGAGCAGTCCGTCGTAGCCGGCGGAGCAAATCTCGTCGTAGCTGATCTGCGCGGGCAGCTTTTGAGCGAGGCGCGCGGCCATCATGTGCACGACCGGGCGGTAGTGCTCGATGAGTTCGTTGCGCAGTTCGACCGGGTGGCCGCTGCTGAGGTACTTGGTCCAGAGCGCGGTTACGTCTTTGTTAGAAGCCGTGGTCTTCATGGAGGAACACTCCGTCGTTCCAGCAGACACCACCCGCACTCCGCGAGGAGGAGTCTCAAATATGAAGGAGGTCAGGCTTGACCGAAAGTTGTGAGGGATGGGAATTCGAGTCAGGCATCCATGCCTGCAAAAAACTGACCTCCGTGTAAGTTTTTGTTGCGGCTTCGGGGAATGCTAAACAAGAAGTGCACGTCTTGCCAAGCATAAAAAAGAACAATTTTTGCCGAAGCGCAACAAATTTCGCGCGGGCATGAACGGATTGACTTTTTCGAGAGGGGGTTCGGCAAAATCTGCGGGTTATTTGAAGGCTAACAACAGCACGAGCATCACGATTGCCACAAACTCAACACCCGCGACTGCAAGCAACCAGCCCGGTGTTGAAGTAGTCGGAGTTGTGCTGCCGGTATGATGACGCATCTGGGCCGGGTGTGGTTCGTAATATTCTTCTTCGGCGTGTGCGCCGTCGGCCAAGTTTTGCAACACATCGTCGCGCAGGTTCGATCGCGCTTCCAACGGCGGCTTACCATCGCGCACGCGCTGCAAGTCGGTGACGACATCTTTGCACGTCTGGTAGCGCTGATTGCGATTCTTCGCCATCATGCGTTCGACGACTTCCGCGATGCCTGTCGAAATGTTGGGATTGATATGGTCGGGCGGTGTAATCCCTTGCTTTAAGTGCTTCTGCATAATCGCCGTGGGCGTAGCCGCCTCAAAAGGGACTTTGCCGGCCAGCATATGGTAAAGCGTCGCGCCCAGCGAGTAGATATCCGCGCGTGCATCGACGTCGGTCACGCCGCGAATCTGCTCGGGAGAGATATAGTAGGGCGTGCCAAAGGCGCGGCCTTTTTCGGCTTCGGCGGCGGCAACGTCGTCGGCTTGGCGGGCCAAACCCATATCGGCCAGCTTTGCCGTACCGTCTTTGGTTAACATGATGTTTTTGGGTTTCACATCGCGGTGAATCAGCCCGCGGTCGTGGGCATGCTCAAGCGCCTTGGCAATTTGAATCATTACATCGAGCGCTTCGTCTTCTTTATATTGCTTCGCTTTGACAAGATGATCGTAAACCGTCTGACCGTCGACGAACTCCATCACGAAATAGTGATAGCCGCCGTATTCACCGACATCGATGGCCTGCACGATGTTGTTGTGGTTCATGCGGGCGGCCGCCTGGCCTTCCTTGTAGAAACGCTCGACAAACTCGGCGTCTTCGCTCAGGCGCTTGGGCAAAATCTTGATGGCGACGATGCGATCCAGCGACAGTTGCTTCGCCTTATAAACGCTTGCCATCGCGCCCGCGCCGACCTTCTGCATGATGCGAAAGCCGGGGATTTGCTGAATATTGGGCGTCATCGTGTCGTCGCCCGAGGGCAACAACAAACGCTTCAACTGCGAAGCGGTTATCACGCCCGCCTTGACCATGATTTTGCCCAGGTCGTAGCGCTTGCCTTCTTTGATGAGCGCTTCGCGCTTCTTGATGCAGGCTTGCACTTCTTCGGGCGTGGCGAGACGGGCATCGACCGCGAGGCGACCGATCTGCGTACCGGCCGCCGAGCCGGCGGCGATGCCGGATGCGGAGCCGCCTTTGGTTGCGGAACCGCTTCTGGATGCCGAACCACTCTTGCTGGGATCTTTATGCACGGGTTCTGCTGCCATTCTGGTGGCCCAATTCACCTAAGCGAGTCGCTGTCGCGCGCGCCACAGATGGTGGCGCAATAATTGCGGGGCATTGTGGTCAGCCTGCTCAGATCGGGCAACCGTGGCGGTTGGGTCCGATTCGCATCGACGGCCATGTCCCGAAATTCGGAATGCCCCCTTCATAACTCTATGGCTTTTCAGGGGGCAGAATCAATCGTTTTCGCGAATCGGGCAGCACCCGAAACAGTTACACCACATAGGCTTACCGCCATTCTCGGACATCATGCCGCTCTGAGATCAAAACTCGTACCGTTGCGGTGCAGTGAGCGCCCAGCGGTCGAGTAGTTCGGAATCGACGTCGATCCCCAGCCCATAACCACTCAATGTGCGCCACTTACCGCGCATACCAAAGCCCAGCGGCTTCTGAATGACGTCACCTTTTAAGAGCCAATTGCCATAGTTGCCCTCGCAGCGCGTGATCCCGGGCACGATCTGGAGAAACCGTCGGGCGGCGGCTGACAGGATACTCGTTTCTCCCACCATGCAGCCGAGTTGTATTTGCAAACCCGCGCGCCGCGCCAGGATGGCAAGCCGAATCGACGGGATCAGCCCGCCGTTCTTGCTCAGGCGAATGTTGAACCACTTGGCCGCCTTGGCGTCGATCAGCGCCGTCGCGTCGGCCTCGGTGATGAGCGACTCGTCCGCCATCAGCGGAATCGGGCAATCGTGCGCCAGCGACGCCAGCGAGACGAGATCCTTCGCCGCCAACGGTTGCTCCAGCGCGGTCAACGGTAAGTCGGCCCAGTTGCGGGCATGGGTTAGCGCTTCGTCGACGCTCCAGGCCGAGTTGGCATCGAGCGTGAGCGTACCGCGCTCTTTGGCGAGCATGCGGCGCAGGCAGACCATGATGGCTTTGACGCGCTTGGCTTCGCCGTCGTCGCCGACCTTGAGCTTGAAGTCTCGAAAACCCATCAAGCGAAACAGGCGGACGATGCGCTTGGTCTCGGCCGGGCCGACGGCCGGCACCACGCAGGCGAAGCGCGCGGTGTGCGTGCTGCCCGGCGGTTCGAGCCAGAGTTCTTCGAAGTAACCCGCCAGCGCCGTGAGATCGGTGCCGAACGCGCGCGAGTAGGCATCGAGCACGGCCACCTCGACGGCGGCGCGCGCGGCGGTGATGGGTTGCGCGCGTTCGATCGGTTTGGCGCGTTCGTCGACGCACGGCAGCTCGGCGGCGAATTCGATCACTTCGCCGAAGCTGCTCGGTCGGAAGTCGATCAACAGCGGCATGAAGATGTTCTCGATTGATGCGCGCACCTGCGCGATCGATTCGCCCGTTACGTATTCGCGCGGCAAGGTTTCGCCGTAGCCGATCGTGTGGTTGGCCAACTCGAGCTGAAACACCAGCGGCTCGCTGCTCATGCGTTCGGACGCCGCATGCGCGACCTTCCGCTTGAACGGAATCGCCAAGTGGTGCAACGAGCAGCGCCGAGCTGGAAGGGTGCCTGACATCGGCGGGTATCTTGGGGGAAGGGTGGGGGAATGGGAAGATGTATTGCGGATTTCGGCAGTCGATGCATCGAAAACTATGGATGTGCGAAAACAAAAGAAGATTCATACGGGTTTAGGGTTATTGCTCGGCTAAATTGAAGTGACCTTTGCTTCACCCGTACGCTCATTCACTTCAACAAAAACCGCCCCGTCGACAGACGCAATGTGTTCACCTAGGCCCTTTGCGTTCAAGATATCATGTTGTAAAAACATGATTACCCAAGTATTCGGCCGCGTTCGTGATTTAGAGACATTGCTAGGTGTTATAGAAACGTGCCATCGTTCCTTTACGATATTGGAGGCAACCAGGATAGCATCGTCTTTCGTTAGCATGGCAATTTCCCGTATGGTTGACACAGCCAAGCGATTTGTGCGATAGGCGTATTGTGGGGTGCAGTTAACGCACCCTCGGGTATCGCGCACATTTTGGTGGGTTGAGTACAAACTACGCCAACCACTCGTTCTGCCTATTTGATTGCGATCACGCGCCTGCGCCTTAGTCATCATGCTACAAGCTATCGACTAGCCGAAAACCATCCGATTCCAGCGTTTTCACCAGTTCAATTCGATCGAGTGAGGTTGTGGGGCGATAGTGATTATGACGAAAGCCGCGCGCGATGGTCAGGAACGGAGTATGACGCTGAATTCCTAGCCTTTCGATATTAATAACGAACTCACTCAAATCGCTCTTCGACTCAGAGTAAAACGCAATCGTCTTGTGATCGTCGACTCTCAATGTGCACTTTTGTGGACGACAGTAAACGGCAAATTCTACAAACCCGCTACAAAGAAGGTCGTTCTTACGCGTCGTTAAGTAGTCGATGACGGTTCTTTTGGAATTCCAATCAGGGCTGAGCCAAATTTCTGTCCTTTGCGTGTTATCCCAATGACCACAAATGCGAACTTCTAATGCGCTCGCTGCGGGAAGTTGCTCTACAAGGCTGAAAAATAGATCTTCGATGCGCCGGCGGTCGACGACGACTTCGACATCATAGGGCTTCTCATCAATGTCAATCGAATAGGCCTCCTTGATCTCATCGGGGTCGGCATCGTCGCCGTTGTCGCTTGGGATAATTCCGACTGGGTACTGAAATGGGTCGTTTCCCGATGCAATCGGGTAGAGGTGGGATTCATCAGTGCAATAAAGACTCGGCTCGAATTGGACAGTACCGCTTGGAACTTCGTCGACGATAGTGGCCTCGCAGGCGACGGGATTGACCAGTTGTCTGGTACGGGCGGCGTTTACCGCCAGTTCGATCGCGTGCCCTAATTGATCCGCGGTGGCCCAATATGTATGGATGCAGCCGTCAGCGTTATGTCGCCCGTCGATCAGAATCCTGAATGTGTGAGTTTGTTGTGACATAAGTATATGCGGTGGCTCGTATGATTGATCAGCGTTCGGATCTTACCGCTTACCTACCCGTTCTGGGTGCCATGCCGACCTACCTGTCTTGAGGTTGTGTATCTATGAATCTTAGGTTACATCGGGCTCACACATTCGCGAGACCAACTTGAAGGTCGGCATGCTTTGTTGCACGACAACCTCATACTCTGATATTGGCTTTATCAGTTCATTACATTGTGGTCGGTATCGACCATAAAGCTAGATTTTCGGCACTCGCGTGTCTCAAGCATGCCGACCTTCTAGTTGGTTTTGCGTTTGGGTGATCCCTCGCAGTGTTACCCCTCCCTAAGTTAATGCATTACTTCGGTTGGGTCGGCATGGCACCCGCGCCATCATCGGCGGTTCTGAAGGAAGACAAGAAAAACGACGCCGAACAGACAGACGATCGCGGCCCACAGCAGTTTCCATATATCGTTGTTCCAAAAGTCCATCTTACCATTCCACAATTGGTATGTTTTCAAGATCGATTTCGCGATGGCCAAGATGATTAGTGCTGCAAGGCACCCGATGACCAGGTTCGCTTGCTGGGATTTGCGCATGGGTTTGCTCCGGCCTCAATTCAATCAATTGGAGTCTAAATAGACATCGAAATGCCCAATCAACCTTAACGCCCATACTGCGTCGTCGCCGTCACACCCTCCGGCGTCGCGCGGATGCGGACGCAACCGTCATCGGCTGTGTTGTGGTAGCCGCGGTCGTGGCCGACGATTTGTTCGATGTTGTTCGTCGTCATGTCGCGGCGTTGGCCGGATGAACGAACGTTGATGCGGGCGTTGGCGGCGTCGATGAAGGTTTTGGTGTTGTGCACGACGCTACCGTGGTGCGGCAGGATTAGGGCGTCGCAGGCAAGGTCGGCCTCGGCGATCATGCCGCCAAGACCCCATTCGGCTTGGTCGCCGGTAACGATCACACGCTGGTTTTCAAACGTCAACGCGATGGCCAGCGAACCGTCATTCGCCGACGGTGCCGGGCGGGCGTCTGCCGGTGGCGGCCAGATGACATTTATGTGCACGCCGCTGGCGTCGGTCCATTCGTCGTCGCTGCTGGCGGTTGCAATTGGAATGTTGCGGGCCTTCATCGCTTCCTTGAAATGCCAACCGCCGGAGTTTTCGGGGGCGAAGCGATCGAACTGGGCGCTGAGCACGATACGATCGAACGGTATTTCGGCGGCGATGTATTCGAGCGCGCCGTAGTGATCCCAGTTGGCGTGCGAAACGAATACGGTATCGATGCGACGAATGCCGCGCTCGCGCAAGAAGTTGACTGCGACATTCGACGCGTCGAGCGGCGTGCGCGTGCCGCAGTCAAACAACATCACGCGACCATCGGGTAGTTCGATCACAGTGCCGGTGCCGTCACCCACGGCCAACGCCCACACGTTGAGTGCGCCGCGATCGGCGACGAACCAACGATGCGGAATTTGCCACCATACAACTAACGCGATGGTCAGCGCTGGGAGGCTCCAACGCCTTTGGAAGGTGCGCGGTCGCCAAATCGCAAGGACCAGCGCGACGTAACACGCGGCGACCCAGGCGAGGCCCGGCTGGTTGCCGTTGCACAAGGTGCCGGGTAGCGATGCGAGTATGCGCACCCAGCCGGTGAACAATTGGCTGATGGTGTCGACGACGGGCGCGATCAGTGGAGATGAAGATGGCAGGATGGCGACCAGAATGACCTTGAGAAAGCCGAAGATCGTTAACAGGAATGCAGGAACGATCAGGAATAGGTTGAACAACCAACCCCAAGGGGCGAAGCGATCGAAGTGATACGTCACGAGCGGAAGGTTGGCGATCCATACCGCAATCGACGCGGCCAAGGTGATGCGAAACGCTTTAATGACGGCGTCGATAAAAAGTTGTCGATTGGAAGGCACGGCGTCCGACAGAGGTAAGCTCACTGTCGAATCGGCGTAGGGTTCGCTCTCGTAGCGACCGCGCAGAAAAGGAACGCGTTGTGCGAGGGCCCGTTCGACAGGCGGCACCAGATAGACGATGGCCAGCACGGCGACGAAACTGAGTTGCAACGCGACGTTGAAGATATCGTACGGATTGATGAGAACGAGAATGATGGTCCACGCGGCAAGCCAGTTGGTCGTGTGGATGTGACCGCGGCGGTAGATGCTGATGCACGCGAGCAAGCCCATGACGCCCGCGCGCAGGATCGACGGTCGCGGTTCGGCCAAGGCGACGTATGCAACGATCATGATAACGATAACGACGGCGGATGCACGATAATGCATGCCGATAAAGCGCGTGAGCCACCACCCCATCAGCGCGAGCCACGCGACATGCATACCGCTGGCGGCGAGGAAGTGCGCGCCCCCCGTACGAACGAACGCTTCGTTCAAATCGCGATCGACCTGACTGCGTTGGCCGAGCACCATGGCGCTAACGGCTCCGTGATCGCTGTTTTCGATCAGTTCGGAATCCTGATGCAGCAGGTGATCGGCCCAGGAGCGATACGAATTGAGCGCTCGCGTGAATTTGTTTGAATCGCGAGCGATGACATCGACGGCGGCGGCATGGTCGGTCGACAGCGCGGCATCGATACCTTGTCTGTGCAGATGGCGCGCCCAATCGAACCCGCCCGGGTTGGCCGGCGCAAACGGCGCGTAAAGCCGACCGACGATTCGGACGCGCTCGCCGGCTTGGAGGAACAACATCGGTTCCTTCACCGAGACGGTGATGCGACCGTCAACGGACTGGGGGCCGTTCGATGTTTGTACTGTCAGCTGCTTGAGTGAAAACGCTGTCTTGGGTGGCAGCGGGTAAGGCACGCGGCGGCGGTCGTTTTGTTCTACGATGCGCGGTCGGCTCGCTACGGTGCCTTCGATGGTGTTGATGGTGCTATGGAGATCGGTGTATTGGCGGATGTGCGGCCTGGTGATGCCGCGCGACGCCTGCGCGTGGTGCACGCCGCCTGCCATGATCGATAAAAGGAAGCATGACGCGGTAAACGCGCGGAACCGGGCGGACATCCCACCGTGATGCGTGTGACGCATGGCGGCAAATACAAATATGAGAACGACGGGCGCGGCAACGGCGTAAGCTAGCCAAGCGGGTTGAAGCGCGGCGTCGGCCACGATGCCGACGCACAGCCCGAGTGCCGGCGGCGCGAGCGGTGTCATGCGCAAGCGTGGGAGCAACTGGCTCGGATTGTGAATTGTTTCGTGCAATGCGCGGCCCGGCCAAAGCAGTCGTCGGCAGACGCGATCTAATATTTGCGATCAAGCGTATCGTCGAACCGAATGATAAGGGCGGTAACGGCAGAGCAACATCCGGCGCAAATGGATGCCGTTTTTCGGTACCCAATGCACTGGCGGCGACCCGAATGGGCGATCTGCGGGCGGAATCGTTCAAAATTTGCAACAGAACGTAAACCCGGCCATTTGAATACGGTTAAAATGATATATGACCGGAAGTTAGCACCCGTGCGAGCCTGCCGACCGACAAGGTTTGTTGCGGTCGAGCCCTGAAACATCGGAAGTTTCGAAAGCGATATGTCCCACGCGTTCAGTGTCCAAGCTTTAACACGATTGTATTTGCTTTGCGGTGCCGCGCTGGCCGCGGTCGTTGCGGCGCAGGCCGATGCGCGCGAGCCCGAGCCGCCGGATCCGATTCGTCCGCAGATGTTGGAAGCCGATGAGGCCATGCGGCGGTTTGCCGAGGGTGGCGGGCTGATACCGGCCTATGACCGCGATGCGGAGCGTTGGCTGCGGCGGGCGCGGGAGGCGGCGGAGCGTTCGGATTGGAAGCTGGCGATTGATACGCTCGAGCGCGTGATTCGCGAGCATGGTACGTCGATTGTGGCGACGGGCGACCAATCGTCGTTTCGATTGGCCGTCGATCTGGCGGTCGATCAGATTGCGGCGTTTCCGCCCGAGGGCTTGCGCGCGTATCGCATTTTGTGTGATCCGATCGCCAATCGGTTGTTCGAGCGCGGGCTGGCCGAGCACGACCTGAATGCGTTGCGCGAAATTGCGGATGTTTATCCGGTATCGTCGGCGGGCGCGCAAGCGTTGGACTTGTTAACGGTTTGGTTGCTGGACGAACGCCGCCCTTTAGAAGCGTTGGATTATCTAAATAAGTTAAGCACGTATCACGCGGCGCATTTGAGTTCGGAAGAAATCGGGCTACGGCGCGCATTGGGCTTCGCGATGATCGGGCGCGAGCAGGCGGCGACGGCGGCCTTGGATATTTTGGAAGAAAAGCATGCGCGCGCGAGCGGGTTTATCGAACGGCTCAACCGCTTGCGCGGGTTTCTGTCGACCACGCAGGCGGCGCGTAGCGGCGAGATGCGGTATTCGCTGACGTGGCCGACCCGTATGGGGCCAATGCTGAACGGATGCGCGCGCATTCCCACGCCCACGCTGGAGTCGGCGGCGACCGATTACTTTGAATACCCGCTCACCGAACGACCGAAGCGCTCCACTGTATCCAAGATAATTAAGCGCAGAGGGCGACCGCCGGTATGGCGTGGGGTAAGCGACGGCGAACTGTTGTTCGTGACGTGTCCGACGGGGTTGTATGCGTTGGATATGTCGACGCTAAAGCTGGCGTGGCGGGCGTTTCAAAAGGCGGACGACGTACCCGAAGCGCGCATGCGGCATCGCCTACGCGTGGGCGGGCGCGGATTGTATGACGATCATCAAGAGATCGCTCGGCTGGATGAATTCACTACGACGGCGTTGTTTCGGGAATACAAAGGGGCGTTGTCTACGGGGCTCGGGCTTACGTTTGTCATTCAGCAGTCGCCACTAATCGGAGAGTTGTTACCGACCGAGCGCGGACAACCGGATAAGTCGCAGCCGTTCGGCGCGGCCGAGAGTGCATGGGCCAATGCGTTGGTCGCGTACGAAGCCGATAACGGGCGGATCAAATGGATCCTCGGCCCCGGCGGTCGCAACATCGATAGCAAGCTTGCCGATGCGCGCTTTTATTGCACGCCCCTTGCCGTTGAAGACGAGTTGTTGGTGACGTATGTGCGGCAAAGCGGCGACCTGTATTTGGGGGCACTCGATCGCGATGGAAATCTCATTCGCGAAGTGATTCTCGGATCGGGATCGCGGCAGGCATTTCCGTTTTACGGATTGATAGAGCCGACGGTTTTGAACGGTCGCGTTTACGTGCCGACGGCGGCGGGGATGCTCGTCGCGGTGCGGCTGCGCGATTTTTCGCCTCTATGGTTGGCGTCTTACGACCGCGAAGATCCGCAGAGGTCGAATCGATCGCCCCGGCGCGTTTGGTTGCAACAGTCGTCGTGGGCACCGCAAAACGAGTGGATGAGTTCGCCGCCGTTGGTGGCGCAGGGGCGCGTGATATTGGCAGCCAACGATAGCGACGATCTGCTGTCCTTTAACGCGCAGGATGGTACGCAAGTCTGGTCGCGCCGGCGCGATTCGCATCGCTATCTCATCGGCTGCGACAACGAACGCGTCTATATCGGTGGCAAGCATGTAGAAGCGGTTTCCTTGGACGACGGCAAGTCGATCTGGTTGTACGAAGGCTCCACAGAAGAGCAGCCGGCGGGCCGCCCGGTTTTGACGGAAGATGCGGTCTTGGTGGCGACGTCGGCGGGCATCGTTCGGCTGGATCGACAGGACGGTACGCCGACGGAGATCGGCAACATCGAACCCGGGAACTTGCTGGCGTTGCCGGGGGCGTTGTATTCGGTGGGGCCGTATGCGGTCGCCAAATTGACCGACCCGGCGCAAGCGGAGCAGTTGGTGCGCGATCGGTTGGCGGTGCATCCGGATGATGTGGCCGCCAATCTGCGGTTGGCGCAACTGTTGCAACGGCAGGGGGAATTGAAGGCGGCGCAAACTCAGATCGACGCAACGACGAGCTTACTAGTTAAGCAGCAAGATGCATTGCCGAGCGATGATCTCGTCGGGCGTAGTTTGATGGACGATCAGCTCGAGCGCGTGGCATCGACCCACGTGTCGATATTGCACGAACTTGCGATGGATGAAGACGACGACGAGCTACGGGCCGGGTTGTTGCAATCGGCGATCGATACGGCGCGCACGTCGAGCGATCGGATCGGTGCCGGGTTGGAGATGGCGGCTCATCAATATGTGATCGGCGACGCGTTGGCGGCGGCGCGCGGTTGTGTTGCGTTGTTGTTTGGCGCGAATGGCGGCGCGTTAACGATCGATTCCGGCTGGCGTGTGAACGGGCAGATTGAGATCGGTCGCCGATTGGCGAGTTACTGGTCGTCGTTGATGGACGACGAGCAGGCGGCACTGGCGACGGAGATTCGCGCGCGGCTCAATAGTGACGGCGCGGGTGATTCGGTGGCGGTGGTCGATGCATTGGCCGGGTTACCGCTTGCGACCGAGCTTTACGTTGCATTCGCCGATGCCGCAGAAGAAGAGAACGATATCGATGGGATGCATTATTTTCTGCAACGCGCCATTACGAGTGCGGAAGATGCCGCGCGGCGCGAGGACTTGGTCGTGCGCTTGGCGTCGTCTTACCTGATTCCAACGGGTTCGCTATTGCCGCAGGTGAGTAGTGCGGTGGAGTTGTTGCGCGATGCCGAACTTGGCGTATGGGATCGGCTTGCGGAGTCGTCGGATATCCGTGCGCGATACGGCATCGTGGATAACAACGGGCGTGCCCTGCGTACGGCGTTGATCGAAGCGCGACCTTCGATCTTGAGCGGAAACGGCGGGATCGACTTTACATTGCTTGCCGAGCAGGCGGTGCCCGAAGAGTTGGCGTTAGCGACCAGTCGATCGACGATGCCCATTACGTCGTTTTGGGATCGCGGTATTGCGGGGAACCCACGCCAGCAGGTCGTGCCTATTGTGATGTGCGAGCAAATCCGCGGCGTCTCGGCGGAAGCCAGCGGGCTGCAGCGTAACGCTTGGGAAAATGATCTGCCGATGATCGCGTTGGAAGATCAAAATCCCGAACCCGATGGTTACCGTGGCCTGCGCGACATGGCGGTTGCCAATGGAGTGGCGGCGCTGCACAGCGGGCATCGCGTGGATGCGGTGGGTTTAGCAACAGGCAAATTGTTGTGGCCACCGATTCCTTGCAACTTTCGCGACGATCGACGGCCGCAACCGACTTTGCTCGCTAGCGACGGGATCGTGATCGTCGCGTTAGATTCCGAAACGGTAATCGGCGTGCCGGCGCGGGAAGGGGCGCGGCCGTTCTGGCGTCGTTCGTGGTCGCGACGGCGGATCGATCGCATGTATCTCACAGCGACGGGCGATTTGGTATTGGTCGATGGCAGCCAATTCGGCGTACAGGTCATCGATCCGGCGACGGGTTTATTGAAACGCGAGTACGCGTATGCCACGCCGGAAGTGCGGGAAGATATCTGGAACGAAGAACTCGAACGACCGCCCGTGACGGATCGGATGTTGGCGATTAGCGATGGAATGATGGCGTTTGCCAACGAGCGCGAACTTATCGTGCGGCGTGTCGAGACGGGCGAAGTGGCCTGGCGTCACGAAACCAGGAATGAAATTTTGCAGGTGTTCGGTACGGAGCGCGGTCGGTTCGTTGTGTTCAGCAAGGCGACGCAGGTGGACGTGCTGCGCTGCGACAACGGTACCGTTGAAACCGAGTTTGACGCGTTGGGCGTGGATCTGCCGCCGTTCGATGTGGTGATCGATCGCCCGGCCGGCTCGACGGTCGAGCGATTGATGATGTTCGCGCAGACCGACGATCCGATGGACAGCGCGGAATACGTGTTGGAATCGTACCCGTTGCAAGGGCGGCCGATTTCGTATCGACGCGAGCTAGGACGCGTGCGCGACGTGGAAATCATGATCAATCCACGCATGTTGCGGATGTCGCCGGATTTCGTGCCGGTGATTTCCAACCGGCGACCGCGCGAGAATATCGAGTTTAACAATCGCATCGTGCGGCAGATAAGCGTCGACGTTCCGCCGCAACTGACGATTGTTTCGAAGAGCAGCGAGGCGCGCATCGGCGATCCATATGAATTTAGAGAGGGGCGGCTCGGCGGCATGGTGGATGGCGATGTGCTCGATCAATTCCGGCACAAATCGCGGCGGATTGTCGATGTATTGGTATTGGATCAACGCATCATTGCGTTGGCACCCGAAGGTTACTTCGTGTTGGGATTACGCGATGAAGCCGCCAAGACTGCGGAGGGGCAACCATGATGTCGGTGGGTAAGAAAGCGCTCGTTCTGATGACCGTGCCATCGGTTGTGGTGACGGTGCTGGGTTGGATGGTGGTGTCATCCGCTAGCGGTCAGTTGCCGCCGACGCGACCGAAACACGTTACGCCGGAATGCGACGAAGCGATCGAGAAGGCCGTGAAGTATTTGGTTAGCCGCCAAAGCGCCGACGGCGCGTTTCGCGATGGCGGCGACTACGGTAACTACCCCACATCGATGACGGCGTTGGCCGGTTTGGCATTGCTCGCCGCCGGTGAGACGCCGACGCAGGGTGAACACGCGCCCACCTTGCGTCGCGCGCTGACGTATGCATTGCAGTCGGCGCAGCGTAACGGGCTGATCTGTCGCGATGGTGACGAGGCGTCGCGCTCGATGTACGGGCATGGCTTTACGATGCTCTTTCTGGCACAGATCATGGGGATGGAAGAAGATAAGGAACGCTTCAATCGCATCCGCTGGGTGTTGCGTCAGGGCGTTGAGTTGACGGAGCGATCGCAAAGCGGCTTGGGCGGTTGGTTATACACGCCCGATATGGGCGGTGATGAGGGGTCCGTCACGGTGACGCAGGTGCAAGCATTACGCGCGGCGCGCAACGCGGGCGTGGCGGTGCCGAAAAAAGTGATCGACCGCGCGATGGGCTATCTGGAGAAATCCGTTCAACCCGATGGCGGCATTGCGTATCGCGTGGGTATGACGGGTTCGCGACCGCCGATTACGGCGGCGGCAGTGGCCTGTTGGTTCAACGCGGGGCAGTATCAGAATCCGATGGCGCTGAAGGCGCTGCGGTTCTGTAAAGACAACATCGGTGTCGGTCAGAATCAGGGCGGTACCTGGGGGCATTACTTCTATTCGCATCTTTATTACTCGCAGGTGATGTATCTGTCGGGCGAGAAGGATTGGGATTGGTACTTCCCGAAGATGCGCGATTATTTGTTGTCCACGCAGGATGCGGATGGCTCGTGGATGGGCGATAGCGTTGGAAAGGTGTACGGCACGTCGATCGCGCTGATCATTTTGCAGCTGCCGTACAACAATTTGCCGATCATGCAGCGATAAGGCGTTGCGGTTCGGGAATGCGTAAATGAATACACGCTTCGTGCCGCCGTTGCGAAACGCAGCGCGGCGCAGCCGGTAAGGAGTTTCGGTATGAATGAGGATATGCACGGCAACACGCCTCCCGCATTGGATGACGTTGCAGCCGCCGAGCGTTTGGCCCAGGTGCACCGCGCCTTGCGCGATCAGATGCGGCGCATCATCGTGGGGCAGGATGAGGTCGTCGAACAGTTGTTGATATCGCTGTTCGCGGGTGGTCACTGCATTTTGGAAGGTGTGCCCGGCCTGGCGAAAACGATGATGATCTCGACGCTGGCGCGGTGCATGAATCTGAAGTTCACGCGCATTCAGTTCACGCCCGACCTGATGCCCAGCGACATCACCGGCACGGAAGTGATTGCCGAAGATAAAGCCACCGGTCAACGGGCGTTTAAGTTTTTGCCCGGCCCGGTTTTCGCCAACGTAATTCTCGCCGACGAAATCAACCGAACGCCACCGAAGACGCAGGCGGCCATGCTCGAATGTATGCAAGAGCGTCAGGTGACAGTTGGCGGCGAACGTCACGTGCTCGAAGCGCCGTTCTTTGTGTTGGCCACGCAGAACCCGATCGAACAAGAAGGTACCTATCCACTGCCCGAAGCGCAGCAAGACCGCTTCATGTTTAAGGTGCTGATCGGCTACCCCACGTATGACGAAGAATTGGAGATTGCAACCAAGACGACCGGCGAATACGACGAGACAGTCGAGCCCGTGATCGATGCAGCGGAGATCATCGCCTTGCAGAAGGTGGTGCGCCGCATCCCGGCAGCGCCGCCGATTGTGAAGTACGCGTTGGATTTGGTGCGAGCGACGCGACCACGACAGGACGATGTGCCGCAGTTGGTGAAAGAGCGGGTCGCCTGGGGGGCGGGGCCGCGTGCGGTGCAGTTTTTGATCGTGGCCGCCAAGGCACGGGCGGTGTTGCGCGGCAATGCTCATGTGTCGACGGACGATATTCGAGCATTGGCGGCGCCGGTCTTGCGGCATCGCGTGGTGACGAACTTTGCGGCGCAGGCCGAGGGTTATTCGTCGGATGATCTGATCAACGAGTTGCTCAGCCTGCACGATCCGCACGGCGGCGGATTATTGGCCGATTCCCGTGTAAACAAGATGATCGACGCCAGTTAAGCATTGCCGCACGGATGCGGAACCGTGCCGTCGCCGCGGCGCGCGTTTGATGAATTGAACTAACGAGCCCAGGAAAGACCCACGCACTTGGCCGGTAACGACAAGCGAACCTATCTGCAGCCCGACGTACTCGCGCGCATCAGCGATCTGGAGCTGCGCGCGCGGTTGGCGGTTGAAGGTTTCGTCAGCGGCATGCATCGCAGCCCCTATCACGGGTACTCGGTGGAGTTTGCACAACATAAGGAGTATGTTGCGGGCGACGACTTGCGGCATCTCGATTGGCGCGTGCTGGGTAGGTCGGATCGGCTCTACGTCAAACAATACGAAGAAGAGACCAATCTGCGCACGCACCTGATATTGGATACGTCGCTTTCGATGCGCTATCCGGAGGCTGACGGCAAAACAGCGCGGCTGACCAAGTTTGAATACGGTGCGACGCTGGTGGCGTGTCTCGCGTATTTGCTCACGCATCAGCAGGATGGCGCGGGCTTGATGCTGTTCGACGAGAAGGTTAAAGCCGATATGCCGCCGTTGACCAATTTGGGACACTTGCGTCAGGTGATCGGTCGCTTGGAAGCGGCGCGGTTGGAGAAACCTTCCGATGACGGCGCGGTCTTTCGACGCATTGCCAGCCGCTTACAGCGGCGCTCGATGGCGGTGGTGATCTCCGATTTGTTGATCGATCCGGATATTGTGATTCCGACACTGCAGCAGATGCGCTATGGCGGGCATGAGGTACTGGTGTTTCACATTCTCGACGAAGACGAGCGCAGCTTTCCGTTTATGGATAACACCGAGTTCGTGGGGCTGGAAACACCCGATGACAAGTTGACGGCCGATCCACAGGCGTTGAAGCGCGCGTATCTGGCGGCTCTGGACGAGTTTGAAACGAAGCTCCGGCGAGCTTGTACGAACAGTCGGATCGATTTTGTTTCGTTGTCGTCGGCGACGCCGTTGGATGTGGCGCTGCGGAGTTATTTGGCGGCGCGGTTGGCGCAGGTGAAGGCGGCGCGGTGATGTCCCCAGCCCCAGAGGGGCCGGGGTACCCGGCAGTTTTGTACGCGATTTCAGTTTCTTAATGGAGGCGCTGCGGTAGCAGCACACGCATGATTCCTTGGTTGTCCAACTTCTTCTTTAACCCGTGGATGGTGGCGGGGGCCGGCGCAATCGCCGGGCCGATCATCATTCATATTCTTTCGCGGCGCAAGTTCCGTACGGTGCGGTGGGCGGCGATGGATTTTCTGCTGCAAGCGCAAAAGCGCAATCGCAGACGGGTGCAGATGGAGCAATGGATCGTGTTGGCGTTACGCTGTTTGGCAGTATTGTTGCTCGCGCTGGCGCTGGCGCGGCCGTTTCTCGGTTCGGGTTGGCTCGGCCGCTTGGTAGGCGGCGGTAGTATCGAACACGTGGTGTTGATCGATGATTCGCTGTCGATGACCTACGTCGATCAACAAAGCACGGCGGCGGGTTCGAGTTTTAAGAAGGCGTTGGTCGCCTGCAACGGTTTGGTGCAACAGATCGCGGCCCAAAGTGGCAGCGATGCGGTGAGCCTATATTTGGCTAGCCAAGCGCAAACGCCGTTGGTCTCGGTGCCGAACCTAAATGACGAAAACCAAATCAAGCTGGCCGAAGTGCTGGTGGGGTTAGAGGTCACGCAAAGCACGGTCGACTTTAATCGCGCGTGCAACGCCATCGCCGAACGGTTGCAGAACGATCCCACGCGCGCGAATGCCGTTGTGTATGTCTTCAGCGACTTCCAACGACACGATTGGGTCAGCGGTGCGAGCAACGATCCGACGCAACGACCGACGGCGGCGTTTGTTGCGAGTGCCGATTCGCAGTTGTCCACACAATGTATTTTGATCGATGTGGGCGTGGCCGAGCCTGCTAATTTGTCGATCGATCGTTTGCGGATGGCGCGGGCGCAGGTGGTGGCGGGCGTGCCGGTGCGCGTCGATTTGGAGATCACCAACCATACGCCTGCGACGGTGCGCGACGTGCAAGTGGGCATCGCGATTGCCGATCGTCGCATGCCGCCCGTGACGGTGGCCGAAGTGCTGCCGGGCGAGACGGTAACGGAACCGATCGAAGTGACGTTTCCTCAGGATGGCGGCAACTACGTTTCGTTCGAACTGGTGGGTGCGGCGGCGCGGAAAGATGGTTTGGCCGCCGACAACCAGCGGGCGGCGGCGTTCGATGTGGTCGGTGCGTTGAATGTGATGATCGTTAACGGCGAACCCAGCGCCGATGTGTATCGCGATGAGGCGTATCTGCTGCGGACGGCGTTGCGACCGGCAGGGCGCGCGGCCAGCGGCGTCGATGTGCGCGTGGCCGATGAAGTCGAGTTCGATGAGTTACCGTTGGATGATATCCACGTGGTGATGCTGGCGAATGTGGCGCGCCTGAGCCCGGCGGGCTTAGAAAAACTCGAAGCGTTTGCGAACGCCGGCGGCGGCGTGGTCTGGTTTGCGGGCGATCTGCTCGACCCGGTCTATTACAACGACAGCTTGTATCGCCGGGGTGCCGGTTTGTTGCCGCTGGCATTGGGTGAGTTTATCGAGAGCCCGTCCAGTGCGGCGATGGTGCATCTCGATACCTGGGATGAAGCGCATCCGATTCTGCGCGGCTTCGGCGGCGAATTGGCGGAAGTGTTAATGACGATTCGCTTTGACGCTTTCGTGCGCGTTAATGAACCCGATGCTGATGCTGCCAATGAGACGAATGGGGGGCGCACGAATGGCGAGGCGACGGCGGCAAGTGAGGGTGACGAGGATACCGACGTCGCTACGCCGTTGGTGATCGCGCGATTGAGTGATGGTTTTCGCACGCCGCTGTTGGTCGAATCGATGTTTGGGCGGGGGCGCGTGTTATGGGTGGCGTCATCCGCCGATCAGGAATGGAATAACTGGGCGTCTAACTTCAGCTATTTGCCGGTGATGCTCGAGTTGGTGCAATACATGGCGCGGGCCGATGCAGGCGATCGCATGGTGACGGTCGGCGACGATCTCAGCTTGCCTGTCGATCCGGCTAAGGTTGAGAAGGAAGCAATCGTGCGACCACCGAATTATCCGACGGTACCGGAAGCCACTGTACAGGTGGTGACCGACGGGGCCGCTTCGGTGGTGCGCTATGAGGCGGCTGAGCGTAGTGGTTTGTACGAGTTTCGATTGAATCAGCGCGAGGCGGGCACGGCGGTGCGCTATGCGGCGGTCAATGTCGATCCGGTCGAGTCGGATTTGCGCTCAGCCAGTGAAGCGGAACTGACGGCGTCGGTCGATCCGAAATTGAAGATCCAGTACTTCAACGATATCAGCCAATTGATGCGCGATGACGATGTCGGTCGGACCGAGTTGTGGTGGCCGTTGTTGATCGCGGCGATAGGCGCATTGATGACGGAACACTATTTGGCTTGCAAATTCGGAGGACGCGGATAACCGCATGTTGGCCACGGTCACGAACAGTCTGTTGCACGACGCCCTGATCGCGCAATCGTATCGCACGGTCGATGTCGATCAGCGATTGGAATTAGCGCGCTGGTCGCCAGACACGGCGTTGTTGGTCGGCGGCTTGTTGACGCTACTGGGCGGCTATTTCGTGTATTGGCTGTATCGTCATGAGAAGCGCGGCAAGATGTCGGCCACGATGCGTTGGTCACTTACCGGGTTGCGGCTGACGGTTTTGTTGCTACTCGGTTTCGTCGGTTTGGAGCCAGTCTTGGTGCGTTACGAAGATCGACGGCTCGATGCGCGTACGCTGGTGCTGGTCGATCGGTCGGCGAGTATGGACTTGCAGGATCATTACCGGCGGGAGGCCGATCGCACACGCGCCACAGAAGTCGTGGGGTCGTTGCCGCCGGATGGGTTAAAGCGGCTGGCCGTGGCTGATGAATTGTTGAACGGCAACGAAAAATCGCTGATTGACGGGTTGGCGCAATCGAACGATGTCACGGTCTTTGGTTTCGATCGCAGTTTGGAGCCGCTGTTGCAGCGCATGCAACATGCAGCGGACGACGATGGCGATCTGAAGGCGGACGAGTCGCTGTCGTTGGCCACCTCGACGGGCGGTGGCGCGACGGATTTCGGTCACGCCGTTCGGCGGGCGTTGGAAGCGCTGGGCGACACGCCCTTGGCTGGGCTGGTGGTGTTGACCGATGGCGGGTTCAATCGCGGTGAGCCGTTGAGCGAGGTGGCGCGCTTGTTAAAGGGGCGGCGCGTTGCCACGCATGTGGTCGGTGTGGGTGATCCGGCAGATCCGATTAACGTGCGGGTGGCGTCGGTGACGGCACCGCGGTCGGTCTTTAAGAACGATCCGTTTAGCATCACGATCAATCTCGAACAACAAGGCAACGTGACGGAGCCGTTGCACATTACGTTATACGAACGGCGCGGCGAACAGGGAAACGAAGAATTGGTGGCTGAGCGCGATGTCACGCCGTCGGACGCTATGACTATCGAGCCGGTGGTGATCGAACGCGAAGTCGATAAACCGGGCGAGGTGGCGTATCGCGTGGCGGTGCGACCGATCGCGACCGAATCGATTCTGACGGACAACGAACGCGAGTTAACGCCGCGCGTGCAAGTCTTGGACGACCAACTCAAGGTGTTGTTGGTGGCGGGCGCGCCGAGTTACGACTATCGCTATTTGATGCGGTTGCTCGAACGTGACGAAACGGTGGAACTGTCCACGTGGCTACAATCGGCGGATATCAATGCGGTGCGCGATGGCAACGTCGTGATTACCGAGTTGCCGACGGGTACCGAAAAGCTCAACGCGTATGATGCAATCATCCTGATGGACATTGATCCGTCGGCGCTCGACCCGACCTGGGCCAGCGTGCTGGCGACGTACGTCAGCGATTACGGTGGCGGTGTGTTGTTTGCGGCGGGTAATAAGTTTGCGGGGCAGTTCTTCCGTTCACCGAAGACGCGCCCTTTGGTGTCGATTTTGCCGGTGGTGCCCGATCCGGAAGCTGAGATCATTATTAACGAGTTGGGGCACTTTCAAACCAAGTCGTGGCCGATTTTTGTGCCGCCTGAAGCGGCTGGCGATCCGATTTTGGATCAGGGTGTGCGGGCTCAGCTAACGCCGGATGTTTGGGGCGGCTTAGGCGGCTTGTTTTGGCACTTCCCGGTGCGCCGTGAGAAGCCGGTCGCCAAAGCGCTGATGCGGCATAGCAATCCGCGCATGGTGAATGCTTACGGGGGGCACGTGCTATTGGCAACGCAATATGTGGGCGCGGGGCGCAGCGCTTATCTAGGCATCAATACCACGTGGCGTTGGCGGCGATCGGATGAGAAGCCGTTTAATCGATTCTGGATTCAACTCATTCGATTTTTGGTCGAAGGGAAGCTGGCCGGTAGCCGCGCGCTGGGGCAGATCGATACCGATCGCGACTTGTACGAAGCGGGCGATACGGTTGTGGTGTCGGCGCGATTGTTGGACGAGCGTTATCAACCGTTGCTGCTGCCGGAAGCGCGTTTGAAGGTGACGGCGCGCGGCGATACTGAAGAAACGGGCGCTGCAAGCTTGCAGGAAATTATGCTGGCGCCGGTGCCGGGGACGGAAGGGCAATACGAAGGGCGTTTTCAGGCACGCGGCACGGGAGCGTATCGGTTGGCAATCGAACGGCGCGACGATTTGCGAGCCATCGAGCGCGAGATATACGTGGAGCCGTCGAATCTGGAAATGCGCGACACGCAGATGCGGCGCGACGAACTCAAGGCATTCGTGCAACAGGTTGGCGGTGACAGCCGCTATTTTGATGTCGACGAAGCCGCCGAAATCGCGAGCCTCATTCCCGACGCCAGTCGCACCACGCGTTTTCGCGGACGGTCGCGACCGGTTTGGGACAATGGCTACGTCTTGGCCATTTTGATTGGATTGTTGTGTATCGAGTGGGCACTGCGCAAGGTCGCGCGCTTGATTTAAAAAGAGGATTGAAACCGATTCGATTATGTCATCAGCATCGAAGCACAACATGAGGCCTGTCTTGCAGCCATTGGAGGCATTGGGCCGACGGCTGCGCCGACATGCGCTGGTCGAGGGCTTGGCGCTGACAGTATTGGCACTGCTGGTGCTGGGCTTGTTTCAATTCGGTGCCGATCGGTTGCTGGCGTTGGGATTGGCGCCGCGCGTGTTGCTGACGTTGTCGGTGGCGGCGGCCTTGGGGTACGTGTTTTGGCAACGGGTTGTTCGCCCTTTGCAGATCTCGGCGGACGTTACGTCCATCGCGCAGTTGGTCGAAGCCAAGCATCCCGAATTGGGTGATACGCTGCTATCGGCGGTCGCTTTTGCACAAGAGGCCGAGATCAATCCGCATCGTAATTCGCCGGCGCTGGTCGAACGCGTGTTGGATGCAGCGGTGGAACGCGCCGATCGCGTTGAAACGCAAGGTATTTTGCGGGCCGATCGCCATCGCAATTTCGTCGGGTTGTTGTTGGCAGCTTTGGCGGTGGTGGCGGCAACCACAATATTGTTACCGGATACGTTTGCGGCGTATGTGCAACGCAATTGGTTGTGGCGCGACGCGCCGTGGCCCTCTACAGCGCGCATTGTTCCAGACGGGTTTGTCGACGGTAAGTTGGTATGGCCCTTGGGCGATGAGTTGACGCTGATGGCGACGGCGCTTGATGCCGTGCCGGACGGGTTGACGGCTGAGATCGAATCGGAAAACGGCGGCACGGTCAGCCGCAGTATGGATCGGCGCGGGGCGCAGCAGTTTATTCTCGATTACGGCACCTTAGGCGGGCCTTTGCGGGTGCGCTTTCGCATCGGTCGCTTCGGTGTCGATGAGCGCACGCAATGGTATCGCATCGTGCCGGTTAACCGTCCGTTTGTGGAGTCGGCGTTGGTGCATGTAACGCCGCCGTCGTACGCCAAGCAAGATGCGTTCACGCTGCCGACAGGTGAAGTGGCGGCCGATGTCATTCGCGGCTCGCGTGTGCGGATCGAAGCGACGATGAGTCAGCCGATTGCCGAAGCACGCTTCGTGCCGCGCGGCAGCGATGCGGCGGTGGCCGATGTCGAGATTGTCGACGGCGACCAATTGCGCGTGGCGTTCGAACCGCAGCGGCGCGGTAGCTATTCGTTTGATGTGCGCGATGAGACGGGCTTGGAAGATACGCGTCCGGTGACGTTCCTGTTTAACTTGCTGGGTGATCCGCCGCCGAATGTGCGGCTGACGTTGCCGGGGTTGGGCGACATGGTGGTGCCCAATGCGAAGCCGACGCTAGAGATGAGCGTGCAGGAGAATTTGGGCTTACGCGATGTGACGTTGGCGTATCGGGTGGAGCGCGCAGGCAATTCGGATGATGACGCACCGGTCGCTTGGGATGCTGTGCCGCAGACGGAAGTGGTGCCGTATCAACTCGAATACGTGCGCACGAGCGACTGGGAGTTGAGCGATTTGGGCGTGGCGCCGGGCGATCGTATTACGGTGCAGTTGCGGGCGCGCGATTATCAGCCAGTATCAAATGAAGGGGCAAATGAATCGACCAATGGCGGGCGATCTGAAACACCGAACAACCTAGGCGAGTCGGTTGCTTATACACTGCGCGTGGTCACGCCCGAAACGTTGCGAGCGGAATTGGGCCGGCGCGAAAGCGAATGGCGCGGTGAATTCGAACGGATCGTGAAAACGCAACGGCAGTTGAATCTGCGAATACTGGATTTGTTCGATGCGAGTGCTGCCGAAGGCTTAAGCACATCGATCGCGACGCGCCTTTCGCAGGAGGCGCGTACGCAGCGGCAGATTGCCGGTCGCGCGCGGACGGTGTTGCGGCAATTCGAGCAGTTGTATTCGGAATTGGAGATCAACGGCCTGCTCTCGCCGACGGTGCGACGGCGGTTGGGTAGCGGCGTGATTGCGTCGTTGCGTACCTTGATAAGCGAGCAAATTCCGCTGGCTGCCGATGAGATTGATGGGCTGCGCGACGGACTCTCGCCGGAGGCCCTGCGGTCGGTAGAAACGCAGATTTCGGCGATTTTGGCCCGCATGCAGGACATTCTGGCGGATATGTTGAAATGGGAAGGGTACAATGAAGCAGTCACGTTGCTGCAGGATATTCTACGATTACAGGAGGATATCTCGCAGGCGACACGGCGCGAGTTAGAGCGGGAACTGGAAGCGCTGTTCGAATCGGATGGCTAAGATGCAAACGATGGAGCGCGCGATGAGATATTTAGGAATGATCGACTGGGGCAGTCATTCTGCGAGCAATCCGCGTCGACCGGTGGCGTTGTTCTTTTCTTTGACGCTACTGCTGTCGCTTAGTTTCCGCGCGCCGTTGGCATTGGCACAAACGGCGGATGAGACCGAAGCCGAATCGCCGATGGCCCCTGCGTCTGGTTCCGATCAAGCGTTGGCGGATCGTCAGGCCGTGGTTAGCGATCGCGTGAAGCGACTCGAAGACCGTATGTTTCAACTTGCGCAGATTCTCGAAAAAACCGAACCCGACAAAGCCAAACGCATGCTGGAGAGTTTGGGCGCGCTGCGCGATAAGAATATTCGCGGCGACGTGAACGATGTCGTTGCATTACTACGCGATGGCAGCTTGACCGACGCCGCCGATCGGCAGGTAACGGTCGAACAGCACATGCGCGAATTGTTGCGGTTGCTGCTCGACGAGAACGGCGATTTGGAAGAGCAGAAGGCGGAGATCGAACGACTCGAACAGCTTAAGCAGGCGCTTAACAAGTTGGTCGAAGAGCAGCGGCGTCAAAAGCAACGTGCCGAAGCGCAGGTGCGACAGCAGCAGTTGACCGAGTCTTTGCAAGCCGCCGCAGACCAAGTTCGCGATTTGCTCGGTCGTCAACAGGCCTTGCAGGATCAAAAAGAAAACGCGCTGAGCGGCGAGCGGGCGGATCGCCAAGCAGCGCTGCGCGGTGAGACCGAATCGGTCGCCGATCAACTCGATGAAATTGCCGATGCGTTGAATCAACTGGCCGAGGCCGAAGCGAAGCTGGCGGCAGAAGCAGAGGCGGCGGCGCGCGAAGCCGAAACGGAGCAGCAAAGCGCGGCGGAAGCGGGCGAGGGCTCCGACGGCTCATCGAATGACGACAGTGGCGCAACGTCGACTGAAAAAAGCGAAGGCAACCCTACAGGGGCGCAGGCCGCTCCACCGGATGACGCTGAGTCGAGCGACAGTCAACAACCTTCGGGAGAAGGCGAGTCATCCAGCGAAGGTGAATCGTCGTCACAATCCGTATCAGAAGCGGGCGAGTCGTTAAAGGCGGCGTCCGAGGCGATGCGCGCCGCAGAACAAAGCATGCGTGAGGGTGGTAGCCCGGGTGAGACCGACCAACAGCAACAAAGTGCGGAAGCCGCGTTGGAAGAGGCTCTGGGAATGCTGGGCGAAGAAATCGAAGCGCGCCGCAACAAGCTATCTTTAAAGGATGAAGCCGAGGAACAACGCGAACTCGCCGAGAAGTCGCGCGATGTTTTGAAAGACATGGAAGGCGAGGGCGATAGCGCAGCGGAATCGAGCGAGGGCCAGGGCGGCGAATCGTCTGAGAGCGAGTCATCCGAGTCTGGCGAAGCCCAGGACGGTCAGTCGGGCCAACAGGGTCAGCAGAACCAGCAAAGCAGTCAACAAAATCAGGGGCAGCAGCAGGGCGGTCAGCAATCGCCGGGGCAGCAACCTTTGGAAGAAGCCATCCCTTTCCAAGATGAAGCCGCCGAACGCTTCGAGCAGGAGAAGGGCGAAGAGGGCGTGCAAAAGCAGGCCGAAGCTTTGGAGAAACTCGAACAGGCGAAGAAGGATTTGGAGCAACAACTCGAACAGATGCGACGCGAGCAACAAGAGCAGATGTTGGCCGCGCTCGAGTCGCGCATGCGGGCGATGTTGAGCCGACAAGTTGAAGTGAACAAAGCCACGCGACGCCTCAGCGAGTTGGGTGTCGATAATTGGGATCGCAAGGATCAAAACCAGCTCGGCGAAGTGGTCGAAAAGCAGCGCTGGGTCAGCAATCAGGCCGACGAAGCCTTGTTCATTTTGAAAGAAGAAGGTTCGACGGTCGTGCTGCCGCCGTTAATCGAACAGGTGCGCGACGATGCGCGATATGTGGCCGATCAACTCGCCGTGACGGACGTGAGCCGACCGATCTTGCTGGCGCAGGAAGACTTGGAACTCGTGTTGCGCGACATCATCGACGCGGTGGTGCGGCAACAAGAGGAGTTGCAAGAAGGCGGCGAAGGTGGCGGTGGCGGCGGTGGTAATTCGCCACTCCTGCCGGGTTCGGCCGAGTTGAAGTTACTACGAGCTTGCCAGTTGCGCATTAACAATACGACGGAGAAACTGGCGGTTGAGGTGGAATTGAATAACGGTGACTCGACACCGGTGGAACCCGCCTTGCAACGCCTTGCGGATAAGCAAAAGGACGTCTCGGAAATGGCCCGCAACATGCACGAATCGTTACGGCGGGCCCAGTAAGGCGAGGAATCCTGTATGCAGACGTTTGTCTATATATTAACGGTCGCGTTGATGCTGGGGTTGCCCAAGGGCAAAACGCCGACGGTGCCGGGGTACGACTGGGCGTCGCCGAAGAAGCGCGCCGCCGGTCCGGCCGATCCGCCACCGGTCGCGCCGAGCGTTGTCGTCGATGACTTCTTGAAGCATTTGCAAGCGAGCGACCGTTTCGACGCGAAGCAAGTGGCGTTTCTGGTCGAAGATCGGGCCGGGCGCGAAAACGATGACTTGTATGGCTTTGTCGATGAAGCGTTCGCGCTGATCTCACCCGAATATCGTGCGGCGCTCGATAAGCTCGATAGCGAGCAGGTCGCTAAAGCTGCGGACGCGTTTGAAGTGCTGGCGCGCAGCGACGATCCGTATCTGGCCGTTGCCGCCGCGAATATGGCCGCGAGCGCCATGGTCGAGCGCGAAGAGATCGATCGATGTTTGGCAATGCTCGACGCCGTGCTGCAACAACATGGCAACATCGAACCCTATACGACGGCTGCTGATCAGTTTCGTTTCATGCGCGGTTACTGTCAGGTGCACAATCTCGAATACGCGGAGGGTTACAAAACACTGGAGGACTTCGTCAAGAACCATCCGCAAAGCCCGGAGCGATTGCGCATAACGGCGCGACAGATTCTGACGGAACTCGATCGTCGCGCGCCGCAACGCATTGGTGACGTGCGCGACATCATGAATTACGCGCGCCGCAAGATCGCCAACCGACGCCTCGATGATACGCTGCTGGCGCGACAGGATGAGGCGGTCAATCTGTTGGAAGCCCTTATCGAAGAAGCCGAGCAACAAGAACAGCAAAACAACAACGGTCAGGGCGAGGGCGGCGGTGACGGCGGCGGCGGTGGCAATTCGCAGGGTAACAAACCCGGCCAAGGTGCATCGCGCTCTACCTTGCCGCAGGGCGGGGCTGGTGAAGGCGCGCTGCGCAATCTCCGTGCCAAGCCCGGCGAAGCATGGGGTAAGATGCCGGCGCGCGAGCGCGAGCAGGTTTTGCAAACGTTGCAGCGCCGCTTCCCCAGTCAGTATCGAGAATTGCTCGAACAATATTACGACCAACTGGCGAAGGATGCGCCGTCGCAGTGAATCGATTGACCGCATTGGTTGTGGTGTGCCTGATGCCGGTAACGGTGGTTGCGGCTGAGCTACGCGTGCAAACTCTCGATTTTGAATGGCGGCGTGGGGAAGTTGCTGCGGTTAGTCAGGCGTCGCTCACGTTGCGTGGCAGCGATGGCGAGCAGAACCTTCCGTGGTCGGAAGTATTGCAAATCGAAGCAGCGTCGCCCGCGATATTAACGTCAACCAACTCGCAAGCGGAAAATCGGATCGCGGTCTATCCGGTGCGTGGCGGACGCGTTTCGGGCGTGTTGGCATCTTCAGACAGCGGTGTTATCGCATTGACGATTCACGGTGGGGCGACGGTGCAAGCGCCGCTGACGGCAGTTGCCGCGCTCCGTTTTCAATCGCAAGACAACAACGCAGAGTATGATGCGGAGTTCGATCGGCGCCGCGCGGACCGAAAGCCGGGGCGCGATTTGCTCTTGCTGTTGCGCGGTGACGATGTGCGACCAGTGCCCGGTACGTTGGTGGGGTTGAATCAAGCGGGCTGGACCTTTGCATTCGGCGGATCGGACCGAACCGGCACGTATGCGACGGCCTTGGGGGTCATTCTGGGTTCGCCCACGCCGCCCGCGTCGGCACCAACGGCGACGTTTCGTCTGGCCAATGGTGATGAATGGCACGGCAATATCGTCGGCGGTGATGATTCAAGTTTGCAGATCGACGCGCCGGCCTTCGGCGTGATGCCGCTACCGTGGTCGCAGCTCTTGAAGGCCGAATTATCGAGTGCCCGACTGGTTCATCTCGAAACGTTGCCACCCACGCTGTCAAAGTCCAAGACCATTCTCGGCGTCGACTGGCCGATGCAGATCAATCGCAACGTGATCAATGGGCCGTTGACGATCGGGCGTAAGACCTACGAACGCGGTATCGGCGTACATGCCGATCATACGCTGCGCTTTCAATTGAATGGTGAATTCTCGCGCTTCGCCGTGGACGTCGGTGTCGATGCGTCGGCGGCGCCGCACGGCAGTTGTATTTTTCGAATCAAAGCGGATGACAAGGTCGTCGTGGAAACGGACATCCTGCGTAGCGAGCAATCCGCTGAGCGGTTGTCCGTTGACGTAAGCGGAATCAAGACGCTCACGCTCGAAGTTGACGCCGCCGACGAACTCGATCTTTCCGATCGCGCCAATTGGTGTAACCCCGTGTTGATTCGGGTCGCACGCTAAGACGATAGTTCTATGTCTCGATTCCTTTTTTTGATCTCATCTGTTCTGTTGCCTGCCTTCGCGCACGGTGATACGCCGGCGCAAGCCGCGGATGTGCGCGATCTCACGCGCGTGCGTGCTTACGAGCGGGCGCGGGTGGAGCTGATCGAGCAAATCCGCCCAGCCACGGCGTGTATTTTTCCAGAGGGCAGCCGACAGGGTGGCGGTTCGGGGGTCGTGATCGATGCCGACGGCTTCGGGCTAACGAATTTTCACGTCGTGGCCAGCATGATGGAGAACCGTAAGGGGCAAGCCGGCTTTGACGACAAACGTCTATATGACATCGAAGTGCTGGGCGTCGATCCGACCGGGGACGTCGCGATGTTTCGTGTGTTGGATCGCGTGCCGATGCCGTTTGTGGAACTCGGGTATTCGAGCGAATTGCAAGTCGGCGATTTCGCGCTGGCCATCGGCAACCCTTTTTTGTTAGCCGAAGACTTCGTGCCTACGGTCACGCTCGGCATTATCTCCGGGCTGCATCGCTATCAGGCGGGCGCGGGGCCGCGCGGTCGGGCGTTGCGTTATACCGACTGCATTCAGGTCGATACGTCGATCAATCCGGGCAACTCGGGAGGGCCGTTGTTCGACATGGCGGGACGCGTGGTTGGCATCAATGGGCGCGTGTCGATCGAAGAACGCGGCCGCGTGAATGTGGGCGTCGGTTACGCCATCTCGATCGATCAGATTCGTCGGTTCCTGCCGGCGCTGCGCGCCGGTATGACGACGCAACATGCCACGGCGGGCTTCACGGTGATCGATCGGCGTGATGCTGTGATCGTCGATCAGATATTGGATGATTCGCCTGCATACCGCGCGGGCGTGCGGCTGGGCGACGAGTTAGTTGAGTTCGACGGATCGGCCATTCGGTCGTCCAATCAATTCGGCTCGCTGCTGGGCACGTATCCCGATCGTTGGCCGGTGGTCGCGACGTTTGCGCGCACGAGCGGCGGCGAACGAACGGAAACCGTGCGACAGTTTCGATTAGAAGGGCAGCCGTATCCGGAAGATATCACGAACGTACCCGACGGCGCGCCGAATTTGCTCGCGCCGCATCCGGTGACGACGCGCGCAAATCAGCGCGCCGTCCGGCGCATTTGGGACTTGCACCGCGCATTCATCGGTGATGAGTCGATGTTAACGCAGGTGGGGCGCTTGCAGTTTGATGGCACCCGCAGCCTTGCTCGAGGGAGCGTGACCGAGAAAGAGCGATTAACCGAGACGGAAACAGCCGGAGCGCTTCCCGACGATACAAGTCTGGTTAAACCAGTCGACGTTGAGCGTTTGGTACGCTGGTTGTTGCAAAGGCCGTTCGGCGAGGTCGATGTGGATTCAATTGCGTTGATCGGTGGCGATGAAGTAGATGATCGCGTGTGCTCCGTTGTTAAGATGAACTACGGTGGCCTGCCCGAGGTCGAACTGGCGTTTGACGATGTTGACGGTCGACTCTTGCGAATGACGTTTAACGATCGGATCACGGGGCGCGAAGTGGTCGTGCGGTACTCCGATTTCAAGAAGAGCGAGGGTTTCCGCTGGGCGCATCTGCGCACGATGACGATTCCGGATGCGGATATCGCGATGCGGTATCAGTTTGACAAGGTGCAAGCAAGCGATGATTAGATGCCGCTTCCATTTAAGGCAATGTTTGCGGCCTATTTTCGCGCACGTCCATAACTCCGCGCGCTTAAGCGTGTGCCTCATCGTAATGTTATCTTGCTTGCTTATTGGTACTAGGACAGCGATCGCGCAGCCGCCGGAGCAATCGCCGCTCGCGCGTTCGGCCAAACGCAACGTTGCGCCGAACACAACACAGCGGGCCTTTGAAGCCGCCGCGCCGGCCGTGGTAAAGCTTTACGGTGGCGGGCTGGGTCGCGAGCACGGGTACGGAACGGGCACATTGGTTTCGGCGGACGGCAAGATTCTGACAACGCTGTCACTGCTCACGTCGCGCGATCGTGTGCGGGCGGTACTCGCCGATGGGCGCACGTTTATGGCGCGCAAAATGGCGACCGACGAAACGCGCCGGTTGGTGTTGCTGAAAATCGACGCATCCGATCTGCCGTTTTTGGAGATGACGGATTCGACGGTGCTGCAACCGGGTAGCCCGGTTTTTGCGTTGGGCAATTGGTTTAAGGTTGCCGAAGGGCGGGAGCAAGTATCGGTCACGCGCGGTACGTTTAGTATGCGCATGTTGCTCGATGCCCGGCGCTTGGCGCAGGATTACGACTATCGCGGCGATGCGCTATTGTTCGATGCCATTACGTCGAACCCCGGCGCGCCGGGCGGACCGTTGGTCGATCTCAACGGCAACTGCGTCGGCATACTGGGGCGTATCGTCGAAGCGCGGGCCACGCTCACGCGCATCAATTATGCCCTGCCTGCGGAGCAATTGACGGATTTCATCGGCGGAAAGGTTGCCGAGCGGCGCGAAAATGTCGCGTCGGAATCGGCGGTACAACCATACGTCGGCATTCGCATTTCGCGCATCGGTTTTCGCCACGTATCTCCGTACGTTGCGCGCGTGACACGCGATTCACCGGCGGACAGGGCGGGCATCAAACGCGACGATCTGGTGCTGATGGTTGGCGACCGACGCATCTCAAATGCACGTGATTACAAAGAGGCGATCGCTACGACGCGTCCTGGCGACCGCGTGCAGTTTGTCATCAAGCGCGGAGATGCGTTGATTGCCGTACCGGTTGAGATTGGAGTAAAGCCGTGAGCGGCCCAATTTTGCTTACGCTGTTACTTCTCGTGCCGGTACAAACGCCGGATCCGTATGAATTGGAACTCGCCCGCGCGCGCGTGGTGCAGGCCGCCGTCGATCAGGTGCAACCGGCACTCGTGCAAATTGAAACCGTCGGTGGGGCGCAGCCGGTGATGGATGGTCCGCAGGGCGTGCGCGAGGAAGGCTTTCGCTTGGCCGACGGGCCGACGACGGGCGTAATTGTCACCAACGACGGGCTGATTCTGACCAGCAGTTTCAATTTTGCACGCAATCCATCGATTATCACGGTGACGCTTGCCGATGGTCGGCGTTTGGTTGCCGAGTTGTTGGGGCGCGATGAAATTCGACGGTTGGCGGTGCTCAAAGTCGAGGCAGAAAGCGAATTGCCGGTTCCCGCATGGGTGCCGCGCGATGAGATGCGCGTGGGGCAATATGCGATTGCCTGCGGGCGCGGCATCGGTTTGGCGGACAATCCGCCGTTTATATCGGTCGGCATCATTAGCGCGCTCGACCGGCGCAACGGCAATGCCGTGCAGACCGACGCGAAGGTATCGCCGATTAACTACGGCGGGCCGCTGCTCGATATCGATGGTCGCATCCTGGGAATATTGGTGCCGAAGGCCGGTTCGGGCGGCGCATTGGCGGGGGCCGAATGGTACGACAGCGGAATCGGCTTTGCGATCTACAAACGCGATATCGATGAGGTGTTCGATCGGTTGGTCGCGGGCGATGTGATCGAACAGGGCAAGATCGGAATCGTGCTGGTGCCGGATGATGAATCGCTCGTTCCGGATTTTCTCAAGTCGTTTTTCCCAGCGGCCAGGGGCGTGAAGATCGGCAATGTGATGGCCGGTTCCCCCGCCAAGGTGGCGGACCTACGCGAAGGCGATCGCGTGCTATCGGTCGACGGGCAGTCGGTGGGTGATGTGGAAGAGTTGTTACGACGTTTGTCGGATCGAGCGGCGGGTGAATCGATTACGTTACAAATCAAGCGGCGCTGGCGCACGTTTGACGTCACGCTGACGCTGGTACGGGCGGACGAAATCGGTTCGATCCTTGAGATGCCGAAGCCGAGCAATGACGACGCACCGGCGGAAGCCGAAAGCACGGCGGGTGCTTGATAGATCGCATTGCAATCCTACGCGGCAAGTTCGCCAACCATCATTCGCATAGGGGAGATCGCTTGATATTCAATACTTGCGATGCTTGAGGCATCGGTATCGACCGGCCATTAGACCGCTTTGATGCTAACTTTAACAGTTCTGAGATTTTGGTCGATTACTTGAAGCACGAATCGATTCTCTGGCGTTACGCGTTGACCGCAATATTCGTCAGTCCTCTTCTACGCCAAGGGCGTTGTCTCAATAGCCTGGGGTTGACGCGAAGCGGCTACCCCAGGAAACGGTTGAAAAGATACCTTTGAACTCTGAAGGAGTTCCGCCGCTGTACGCCGCGCCGCATGCGGCAGGCCGCAACGCTTTCAGCGTTGAGTGTGTTAAACTGCGATCGCAACCCGGGGTAGCTGCTGCGCATCCACCCTGGGCTACTGGCGCAACGACTTCGGCGTTGGATATAGCACATCGAGCCCCAACGCAACGTCTGTATGACGCGAGCCATTCGCCGGTACCACAGCGCAACCGTCACACTCAACTGTTAGCAGATCTAATGCAAGTCACCGCTCATCAATTCACCAGCAGCTTGAACTTTGGCGGCGCGAATCAACAGTTTTTCCAGTTTGCTTACATCCTTGATCGACTCCAACTGACCGCGATGTTCGGCAGTGAGTGCTAGCTCGCGCGCCTGGAGTAATGCCGTGATGGCGTTGACGAGTTTGGTTTGTTCCGGGCTGGGAGTGCTGGGTGGCGGCGGGTCTTTGCTGAGATCGAGTTCTTTCATTTGCAATCGTTCGCCCGTAGCAGCGGCGACGGTTTCGTACCATTGCTTGGGATAACCCGGATGCGTGACGTTCCCGTGTTCGTCTCGGACGTTGCCATCGAGATATTTCCAGATGAGATGTTCACCGAGTTCGCGCCACCGCTTCACGGTCGCTTCGCCTTGCGCGACGGAATAGTCGGTGAGATACTCGATGGCCAAGTGTGGCGCTTGTTTGTGCAATGCCAATGCGGCGGCGTCGACGCGTTCTTGATTGGAGACGAACCGACCTTCCAATTCGCGTTGCACCTTTTGCACGTCTTTGATCATGTCGGCGTAGCGCAGATAAGTATAGTTGGCAACGAAGTTGAACGTCCAGAATGCCGAATCCCAAGTGAACTTATCGAAGTTACCGGTGCCGACGGCGTAGCTGGTGGGCACTTTGGTAATGCCGCAGTACATGGGGGCGTATACCGTGGAATACGTGTCGTCCATGCCGAACCAAAGGATGCCGCCGATGGGGTGGGGCAGCCAATCGCGCGCCTGAGCCACGAAAGAAAAGCCCGTTTGTTGCGTTGAAGTCGCACGTTCGTTCAGGTATTTCTGGTCACCGTGCTTCCACGTAAGCGGACGCCAACGATACGGCAGTTGATACGGCCCCGCACCGATGTCTTGCGTCATGTCGAGTTCGGTGCCTTCGAAGTGATCGCGCATCAATTGCATCACGTCGCGCACGCCCAGCTTCTTGTCCGGCTTGATCCAGAGTGGTAGCGGTTCGTCGGTGTTGCGACCGGTGGCCCAATCGGCGGAGTGGTTGCCATCCTTATCGACGCGGGTGTACATGCACCAAACGCGCGCGTCGCAAAAACGCAGCGCGCCATAGTCGAGATCGCCGTAGGCATCGGCAAAGCTGAAATCGGCATCGGTGCCCGAGTAGTAACCCTTCTTGCGCGCAAACGAGATGGCGTCATTGGAATAAATGGTATCGGGATCGTTCAGCGGGAATTGTCGAATGCGCGGCGCGTTGGCGTGGCCGCTAACGTAACCGTCCGGCACTTTGCGTGCGACCCATACGGCACCTTTTTCATCCGGACCTTTGCCGATGATCTCGAGAATCCACACTTCGTTCGGATCGCAGATCGACATGCTCTCGCCGCTGCTGTAGTAGCCGTATTTGTCGACGAGGTCGGTCATCACCTGAATCAACTCGCGCGCCGTCTTGGCGCGTTGCAAGCCAATGTACATCAGGCTGCCATAATCGATAATGCCGTTGGGGTCGTGCAGTTCGCGCCGCCCGCCCCAAGTAGTTTCGCCGATGGCGACCTGATGTTCGTTCATATTGCCGACGACGGTGTAGGTTTTTTCGACTTGTGGGATTTGGCCGAGATATTTGCCCGTGTCCCATTCAAAGACGTCGAGCATTTCACCGGGCAAGTGCGTGGCGGCGGGCGTATGGTATAGCTCGCCGTATAACACGTGGGCATCGGCGGCGTAGGTGATCATGTTGGAGCCGTCGGCGCTCGCGCCCTTGGTGATGAGAAAGCTGGTGCAGGCGTGGGCGGCGCTGGCGAAAAAAAGACAAACGACGAAATAGCGAATGGTATGCGGCATTGGAACTTTCTGTATGAGATTGCGGGTTAGCGAACTCGTTGGAGACCATGATAAGAAATTGACCGGCCGGCGCGAAGTATTGGAAGGCCGAATGGCAAATTACAGCACGTCGCTCAGGTGTTCGATGATATCACCGGCGACCATGCTGACGGGGCTGCGGGCCGTGGCGGCGGCGTCGCCCGCGCGACCGTGTACATTTACGCCGGAAACGGCGGCGTCGAATAGCGACATGCCTTGTCCGACGAGCGCCGCGATGATGCCCGTCAGCACGTCGCCGCTGCCACCGGTCGCCATGCCGGGATTGCCCGTGTCGTTGATATAGACGCGCCGCCCGTCGGTGACGATGGTTTGATTGCCTTTAAGGACGACGATGCTGGTGTGGTCGCGATCGAGGCGTTGAGCCAGCCTGCTTGCCATCTCCTCGCGCTGTTGTTGCACCGTGGCGATATCGGAGATGCAAAGCCGCGCCATCTCGCCGGGGTGCGGCGTGAGGATGCAACGCGGCCATTGGCGTTCGTCTCCGGTCGAGCGATTTCGTTCGAGATCGAATACGGGGAGCGCGTTAAGACCGTCGGCATCGATGACGCACGGGATTTGATACTCGTGAATGAGTTGTTGCAGCAGTTCGATCCAGCTTTCATCGAAGCCGACGGGGCCGCGCGCGAGGCCGGGGCCGGCGGCGATGACATCGGGAAGCCGCGTTTCGTTGAAAATGCCGGTGTGAAAGATGCGCGTTAAGGCCTTCGCCGGGTACAACACACCGTTACGCGTTTCGGGCAGAGCGATGGTCGTCGCGCACGGGCAGAGCGTTGCAATAAAAGGTTGAACGCCTTCGGGCGCGGCCACGGTAACGAGACCGGCCCCCGCGCGTAGCGCGGCATTGGCCGTAAGCGAGGGCGCGCCGAGCAAGCCGCGTGAACCACCGATGACCAGCACGCGACCATAGTTGCCCTTGTGCGTTTCGGGCTTGCGCGGCGGCAGTTGCGGGATGTCGGTGATGCGTTGGAGGCTCATATTGACGTTTGTCGTTTTGCGACGATGTAGGGTGGGTTGTACGCAACCCACCTATGCGGCGTGCGCGTGTTCATGGCTTTGACTCCACCGTTTTCCGGGGCTTTTGTCCCCCAGCCCCGGAGTGGCAGAGGCATCCGATTTCATCATCCTCTTTCTCGGCGCCGCAATTACCACCTTCGACGATTCCCCACCCTTCACTATCGTGAAGGATGGGGCACCCAGCTTTCGTCCCTCATCCGCAGAGGGACAGGGGCATCCGGTTATTTCTCTTTCGCCATGCGCGCGATCATGCCCGCGAGATAACCGGCGGCGAATCCGTTATCGATGTTCACGACCGACACGCCCGGCGCGCAGGCGTTTAACATCGTCAACAACGGTGCAATGCCGTTGAAGCTCGCGCCGTAACCGACGCTCGTTGGCACAGCGATTACCGGCGCGCTGACGAGACCGCCGACCACGCTGGGTAGCGCGCCATCCATACCGGCGGCCACAATAACGACTTTGGCCCGTTGAATCTCTTCCAGGCGACCGAGCAACCGATGCAAGCCCGCGACGCCGACGTCGACGATGGTTTGCACCCCCTGATCGATGAGTTCGGCGGTGATGCGTGCTTCTTCGAGGACCGGCAGGTCGGTGGTACCGGCGCAAATCGCGCAAATGGTTGGTTCGCGCTCGGGTGGCTTCGACGGTGACCGGCGCCATGAGATGCAGCGACCGACCACGTGGTGTTCGGCGTTGGGTATCGATTTGGCGACAGCAACGGCCTGCGCTTCGTTAACGCGCGTGGCCAAAACGCGATCATGGTTTTCCGTCAGGCGCGTGAAGATATTGACGACCTGATCGACCGTCTTTCCTTCGGCGTAGATGACTTCGGGGAAGTCGCAACGCAGCGCGCGATGGTGATCGATGGTAACATCGGGTAAGGATTCGTAAGGTAGCGTCTTTAGCGCGGCTACGGCATCGTCGACGGTCGATTGACCTTCGGCGACGGCGGCGAGCAGTTGACGCAGGGCGGATTCATTCATGGTGGGGCATTATACTCCGGTGGTTGAATAAGGTGTCGATGAGGGGGCGCTATGGCTGGTGCGATAACGCCTAGGTACGCGGGCCGGTTTGATGTCCTCCAGCCCCAGAGGGGCAGGGGCACCCGGTTGAGTGAGATGTGATAGTGCTAGCGGTTGGGCGTGAGGTCAGGTTTCTCATCCCCAGAAGCGTAGGGGCAACCTATTTCGCACTTCCTCTAAGGGTTAGGGTTGGGCTAAGAGGGTGTGTTTGACTGGTTGCTAAGTTATAGACAGTGGGTTGAGTACAACCCACCCTACGCGGGGAGATCAACGCTTCGTTGCTTAACAATTATTTGAGTAACTCAATCGGATCAAGTTAGGAGTAACGGCGTGGCATTACCGGTTCTGTATGGCAAAGACGTCAATCAGTCGGTCCTGAATGAAAAGACGGTGGCGGTGTTGGGTTATGGCAATCAGGGCCATGCGCATGCGCTCAACCTGCGCGATGCGGGCGTGGCCGTGATCGTCGGCCAGCGTGCGGGAAAGAACGCCGATCGGGCCAAGGCGGATGGATTTGAGGTGTTGTCTTTGGCAGACGCTGCGCGCCGGGCTGATTTAGTGATCTTGTCGTTGCCCGATGAATTGATGGGCGACATCTTTGCGGAACAGGTTGGGCCGCAATTGAAAAAGGGCGCGGCGCTGGGGTTTGTGCATGGGTTTGCCGTGCGGTTTGGATTGATCCCGTGTCCGGCGGATGTGGATGTGGTGCTGGTCGCGCCCAAAGGGCCGGGGGCGTTGTTGCGGTCGCGTAAAGAGACTGGCGGAGGGCTGACGTGTTTGGTCGCCGTTGAACAGAATGCGACGGGGCAGGCGCGCGAGATTGCCTTGGCATGGGCCAGCGCGATCGGTGGTGATGTGGGCGGCATGATGGAAACGACGTTCGCGGATGAATGCGAGTCGGACCTGTTCGGCGAGCAGACCGTGCTGTGCGGCGGTGTGATCGAACTGATGAAGGCGGGCTTCGATGTATTGGTGGAAGCCGGCATACCGCCGGAGTTGGCGTACTTCGAGGCGGTGCACGAAGTGAAGCAGGTCGTCGATTTGCAATACGCCGAGGGCCTGGCGGCGATGCGCGCGAAGATATCGAACACCGCGTCGTATGGCGGCCTGACGCGCGGACCGCGCTTGATTGATGACAGCGTGAAAGCACGCATGCGCGAGATGTTGGCGGAGATTCGCGATGGTCGCTTTGCGCAGGAATGGGTCGCCGATGCGCGGGCGGGGTTGAAGACGCTGCGCGCATTGGAAGAGCAGGAAGCGGATAGCCCGACGGCCAAGGCGGGGGAGCGGGTGATTGACGTGACGAAGAAAGCGGCGGGTTAATCCAGATCTTAACTCGATCTTCATGACATGGCTTAGAAATGGAGAGTTCCATGGGGCACAAATGGCGAATTAGGGCATACGGTGACAATGAGTTGATCGAGCTAGAAAAGAGAGGAGTATTTGACGAGTTGGTCGTATCGAACTGGTTCCACCTAGAGCAACTTGATAAGAAGAGGTGGTTCATTCGTGTTGGGGATGCAAATATCTATGTACATTACCGAAATAAAGATGATGTGAAGGTTGATATTTTGCGAGGACAAAGTTGCCCGACCAATGGTACAACCGAGGTGTAGGGTCCCGCGGTGCGGACCATCTTGTAACGTTTGCGCACGATGCCAGAATACCGACGCGCTTTCCAACCCGGTGGAACGTCCTTCATCACTATCGTCACCTAGCGTCGGGCGAGGCTGTTGATTGACCCGATCGCGCGGCAAGCACTACGCGCGGCAATGAAAGCATGTCTTGCAAAGATGCCATTTACGCTCGATGCAATTGTCTTGTTACCCGACCATTTGCATCTGATGATGACGCTTCCGGACGGTGATCATCGTTTCTCCGCACGAATCGGCTTTATCAAGAAGGAATTCACCAAGCGGTGGTTAGCTGCCGGTGGTTACGAGCAACCGCAAAGTAAATCGCGAGAAACCCATCGGCGGCGAGGCGTTTGGCAGCGTCGATTTTGGGAACATACGATCCGCGACGATGCGGATTTCATTAAGCATTGCGATTACATTCATTACAATCCGGTGAAGCACGGCGTCGCAACGTGTCCGCATGCGTGGGTATATTCGTCTTTTGAGCGTTTCGTTAATACAAAGCGATACGACGCTTCGTGGCAATGCGTTTGTCGTGGTGCAATGGTGAAGGTGCCGGATTTTTCGAGTATTGATGTGTCCGCGATGGAATGAAACGCGATGGTGAAGGCAAGTAGATGGTCCGCACAGCGGGACCCTACGAATGGTGCAACGAATCGCGCGACACCCTCGATACAACATATGCAACCAAGGATGTAATTAAAAAATTATCAACATACGCCTTGACTCGTGAATCGTCCTTTGCTACCTTCTTAAGTCAGCAACGCAGCTCTTTGACAACTCAAGTGCCCTTATCAAGAGTAGCCGAGGGATCGGGCCCGACGACGCTACAGCAACCTGGCAAGGCTTTGCCGAGGTGCTAACTCCCGCCCTTTGGGGTAGATAAACGGTGGCTTGAAGAAGTCATTTGAATCAGCTTATCTGCCTCTACCACATCCGGTAGAGGTTTTTTTGTTTCCTAAACATATTCGATAAACAGGCATTGGCCCATATTGGCGGCATCTTCGCGCAAGTCGCTTTGTGCGGTGCGTGAATACGCTGCCAATGACCGCGCCCATTCCGCGCGCCGGCGGCTTTCGCAATAACGCCAAACCGTTCGGAAAAGATTCGCGCCCGAGGTGCGCGCGGTGCGACGGCGGCCAATCCCCGACGCAAGAAAGTTGAGGCATGCAATGAACACGCAGCAGCACATGAAACGTAAGAATGACAGTAGCACGGTCGCCTTATTCGGTCACGGCCAACAGTGCCGCGACGGAGCGCGACGCACAACGAATCGGCTTGCGACCAACACACCAAAACTCTGCACGGGCAACAAGGAGGTTGACCATGGCGGCTAGCGACGGCGCGTTTCCGCGCATTGTTTACAAACTGGGCGGGTCGATTTTACGCGGTCCGCAAGACTATGCCTTTTACGCCGAGCAACTGCGCGACGTGTTAAGCGAACGACCGAGCACGCAATTGATTGTCGTGGTCTCGGCACAGTTTGGCGAGACAGACAGACTGCTGACACAGGCGCTGGACGCCGGTGGTAGCGAAGTTGACGCTGCGACGGCGTTGCTGCTTGCGACGGGTGAGTTGCAGTCGGTGGCGCGCCTCACCATCGCTCTAGCGCGCTTGGGTGTGAGTGCCGTGGGAATCGGTCCGGAGCAAACAGGGATCACGCTGGTCGATGGAACGCGCGCGGAGGATCGGTTGGCCGTGGATCGACGGCGGGTTGAGTCGGTTCTGTTAGCTCGACAAGTCGTCGTGGTGCCGGGCTTTGTTGGGACGAGTGCGACGGGCCAGTGGGTAACACTGGGCCGCGGCGGGTCAGACCTATCAGCCGTCGCATTAGCGGCGGCGCTGAATGCCGAAAGTTGCGAACTCATCAAAGACGTGCCGGGTTACTTTACCCGTGACCCGAACCAAGACGCTAACGCAGAGCACATTGCTCAGCTCGATTTCAACCGTGCCTTGCAAATGGCTGAGGCGGGTTGTGATCTCGTACAACTCGATGCCTTGCGATATGCCAAGGCGCAGCGGTTGCAGTTGATTATCCGCGATTTGAAAACGCGCGAGCGTTGGACGCGCGTATGCGACAGCTTGCCGGTGCAACCGTCGGTCGAGCCCGAACAAGACGTGTTGGCGGTCGCATAGGGACGGTCCCTATGCGATCTCAGGCGGTGGGCGGGTTGCAACATAACCCCCACGTGTTGCGCCCGCCGCCGTTTAAGAGAAGGCTTAATGCAATGCTAAGGATACACACCGGTTGCAAACCGGTGCCACAGCGCAGAACAGAACATTACGCGGCAGTCTCAACAAGGAACGCCGCGAAAGGACATAGAACGATGAAACTTGGAACCAAAGTCATTCATTACGCTCAGGAAAGTGAATCCGGAACGGGTGCCGTCGTGGCGCCGATTTTTCAGACATCAACATTCGAACAGATTGCTCCCGGCGAGAATCGGGGCTTCGACTACACCCGCACCAGCAACCCCACGCGCAGTCGGCTTGAGGAAGTATTGGCAGGCCTGGAAGGCGTCAAACATTGTGCGGTGTATGCGTCGGGCATTGCGGCGGAAAACGCTATTCTGCAAGCGTACTTGCAACCGGGAGATCGCATCATTATTCCGCCGGATGTTTACGGCGGTACGCACCGATTGCTATATCGAAGCTGGCAGGATAAGGGCGTGGAGGTGGTTGCCGTCGATTATTCTTCACCCGGCAAACTGCAAGATGCGCTAACGGCGGCAGAGGCGAAACTCGTTTGGATCGAATCACCGACCAACCCGCGATTGCTGGTCTACGATATCGAAGCCATCGCCAAACAGGCGCACGATGCCGGTGCGCTGGTGGTGGTCGATAACACGTTTTCGACGCCGATCTTCCAGCAGCCGTTTACGCTGGGGGCAGACATCGTCATTCACAGCGTGACAAAGTACCTCGCGGGCCATTCGGACGTCATTCAGGGGGCGGTGCTGGCGCAGGATGCGGCGATCTTTGAGCCGATCAAATTCCTCCAAAACGCATCCGGTGCGGTACCGTCCCCGTTTGATTGTTGGCTCACGTTGCGGGGATTAAAGACGCTCGAATTGCGCCTAGCGCGCCATGCCGAGAACGCCCAGCGGCTGGCGGAAGCGGCCAGTAGCCACCCGGCCGTGGCTCGCGTCTACTACCCTGGGCTGCCGTCACATCCAGGTCACGAGGTGGCCAAAAAGCAATCGACGGGCTTCGGCGGCGTGTTGTCGTTGGAGTTGAACGCGAGTGCCGAAGAGGTGCGGCAATTTGTTTCGTCGCGCAAATATTTCAAATTGGCTGAAAGCCTGGGTGGCGTGAAGTCTCTGATTTGTCATCCGGCTAAGATGACGCACGCGGCGATTCCGGCGGAAAAACGCGCCGAACTGGGGTTGGCAGATACGCTGGTGCGGTTGGCCCCGGGGATCGAAACGCCGGAAGACTTGGTTGCCGACTTGCTGGAAGGGCTCAATGCGTTATCGGCAGCTGGACGCGGGGCAGCGGATTCGCAAAGCGTTGAGCGCGAGCGGCCAGCACTTGTCGCGGCAGGCGTGTAGCTGGTCGTCGCCGAGTGGCGATAAATGAAAATGATTTCGTTGACTTTGGTCGGCGAGGTTTGGAGAATACGGCTTATCTGGAGGGGTGATTCAGCACCCGCTATTCACGATGCCACGTTTGCTCTCACATTCTGACATTCGAAGCGCTCGACGCCGCTCGTGCATCGTGATTTGTTGTTGTCCGTGTTGTTGCTGTACCTCGGTCCTGCGTGGCTGTTGTTGGTAAGCACTCGGAAGACGCAATACTCCTGAGCCAACCTACCGCGACCTAAGCCCGCAGGACCTGACTCTCCCTGCGGGCTTTTTTCATCTACCCGAACATAACGCCATCAAACACGTGGAACGAATGATATGAAGTTGCAAGTTTTGAAAGAGAATACTGAGGATCCAGCCGCAGGATCGGTCCCAGCGCCGGTGGGCGAAAGCGCATCGGCGGATGCGTTGCTACCGTGGATATTCGAGCGCTTTGCCGGTCAGCGGATCGTGATGACGAGCCAATTCGGCATGGAAGGCTGCGCCCTGATCGATATGCTGGCGCAGCACGCTAAGGGCTTGAAGGTAATCTCGATCGATACCGAGTTCTTCTTTCCGGAAACGTATCAATTACGCGATCGCCTGATTCGCAAGTACAAGAACATCGAATTCGTCGGCGTGACGCCCGAGTTATCGCCCGAGCAACAAGCGTTGGTACACGGCGACGAGTTGTGGAAGCGCAACCCGACACAGTGCTGTCTGATGCGCAAGGTCGAACCGCTCAAACGCGTCATGCAGGACGTGGACGTTTGGGTCACTGCACTGCGGCGCAGTCAATCGAAGACGCGAGCAAACATAAAAAAGGTCGAGTGGGATTGGCAGTATCAGGTGATCAAGATCAATCCGTTGGCCGAGTGGTCGCGCGATGAGGTGTATGCCTACGTGAAGAAGAACGGCGTGCCTTACAACCCGCTGCACGAGCGGGGTTACCCCAGCATCGGTTGTGTGCAATGTACCGAGCGCGTCGAGGGTGCATCGGCAACGGACTACTCGCGCGGCGGACGCTGGAGTGCGTTTGAAAAGACGGAATGCGGCCTGCACGGTGACGGTATCTAGGGAACGGACTGATTCCGCCGACGACAGATGTAGGGTGCATCCCTCGATGCACCGACCATCAGCGTCACCAACGAATCTTGAATCGACACAATGAAACGCGTTTGAATATCGACGCGTTAGCAAGAAACTTCGATACCCATGTCAGCATCCGACGACCAAAACCAACCTAAGCAAACCAAGGTCGAGACCGCCAAGCGCGACAGCCAACATCTGCGCGGCTCGATCGACCAAACGCTGCAGTCCGGGGTCTCGCATTTCGACCACGACGACGGCCAATTGCTCAAGTTTCACGGCATCTATCAGCAGGATGACCGTGATGTGCGCAAGGATCGACGTAAAGAAGGCGAGGAGCCCGACTATTCGTTTATGGTGCGGATCGCCATCCCCGGCGGCGCGCTGACGGCTGAGCAGTATCTCGTGATCGACGAACTGGCGGATAAGTACGCCAACGGCACGCTGCGCATCACAACCCGGCAGGGAATTCAGTTCCACGGCGTGCACAAAGAGAATTTGCGAGCGCATATCGCGGCGATCAGTAATGCCCTGATGACAACCCTCGGTGCCTGCGGCGATGTGCAACGTAATGTCATGACTTGCCCGGCACCGATCGAAGACGAACCCCATCGGGCGGTGCAGAAGTTGGCGACCGATTTGGCGGCGGCGTTGCGTCCCAGAACCAATGCGTATCACGAGATTTGGCTGGGCGAAGACAAGGTCGTGTCGACGAAAGAGGAGGAAGACTTCTACGGCGATCAGTACCTGCCGCGCAAGTTTAAGACGGCGATTGCTCTCGATTCGGACAACTGCGTTGACGTGCACGCATGCGACGTCGGCTTGATTGCGATTACCGAAGGCGATGCCGTGGTCGGTTATCAGGTGATCGTCGGCGGCGGTTTGGGATTGACGCACGAGAAAGCAAGTACCTTCGCACGCCTGGGCGATTCGCTGGGATTCGTTCAGCCGGAGCATGCCATCGACGCCGTGCGAACCGTCGCAATGATTTTTCGCGATCATGGCAATCGGTCGGATCGCAAGCACGCGCGCTTGAAATATCTCGTCGAAGCATGGGGACTTGACGAATTTCGACGCGTCTTTGTCGAACTCGCAAATTTTGAATTGGCACCGCCGCGAGAATTGGGGCAGTTATTCTTTCACGATCATCTCGGCCATCACCAAGAACCGACTGCAGACTATTACGGAGTATTCGTTGAGAATGGCCGCGTGTTGGACCGTGAGAACTTCTCGTTACGTACGGCATTGCGCGAGATCGTACAAGATCATCGACCGTTGATTCGCCTGACGGCGCAGCAGAATATTATCCTGACAAACCTCGATTCGGCGGCGGTTGATGACATCGAAGCGCGTTTGCAAGCTGCGGGTGTAACGCTACCGCGTGACTTACTAGCAGCGCGGCGCTATTCGATGGCCTGCCCGGCGTTGCCGACGTGCGGTTTGGCGATTACCGAGTCCGAGCGCGTCATGCCGGATGTGATCACCGAATTGGAGAATGAACTGCAGCGACTCGGCGTTTCCGACGATCCGTTGACGGTGCGTATGACCGGCTGCCCGAATGGTTGTTCTCGTCCCTACACGGCGGATATCGCGTTCGTCGGTCGCAAGCCGGGCGAGAAGTACAACATCTACGTGGGCGGCGGTTTGGCCGGCGATCGCGTCGTGGATTTATATGCGGCGGACGTGCCGATGCCGCAGATGATCGATAGCCTGCGACCGTTGTTGCAACAGTGGGTCGATCAACGCGAAGCCGATGAGAGTTTCAGCAATTACTACCGCCGTTGGCGCGGTGATGTCGAACCGCGACGGATCATCACGGGGGCCGAAACGCCGTTGGTGAATGGCGAAGCATCGGATGCGTCGTGATGTTGAACCGCATTCACTGCATCAGTTTTTCTCATAAGCGTGCACCGGTCGAAGTCCGTGAGTTTTTAGCACGCCGACGCGATGACTTGGCGTCGTTTCGCGCCGAACTGTGCAAGCGATTTGAGGGTGCGGTGGTGCTGAGTACGTGCGGGCGCTTTGAGATTTACGTGGCTACGCAAAACGTCGATCAATATATCGCGTGGGGCGATTTCTTTGGCATCGACGCGGCCTTTTTTGACGATTACGCCGTGTGTCGCGCGGGGCAGTCGGCCGTCGAGCATTTATTAATGGTTGCTGCTGGGTTGGATTCACCTCTGCCGGGCGAAGATCATATCCTCGGGCAGGTGCGCGACGCTTTTCTGGCGGCTGATGAGCAAGGGGCGACCGACCCGTTGCTGTCGGCTTTGTTTCGCGCGGCGATTGCGTGCGGCAGGCGCGTCCGCCGCGAGACGGGCATCAGGCAGTTGGCTACTTCGTATGCAACGCAGTCAATAGAGATTCTGAATGGGCACGTGTCGCACGACGAATCGGTGGCGATCGTCGGTAGTGGGTCACTGGCGCATGAGGTGGCGCTTGGATTGCGCGTCTGTGGGCATCGGGCAATTGAAATCGTTAGCCGCCACGAACAACGCGGACGAGACCTTGCCAAGCGCGTTGGATGCAAATGGCACGGCTGGAATGAACTCGCACAACGGTTGTCCGTCGCACGGGCGGCCGTGTGTTGTACGGCAGCGCGGCAACCGATCGTGACGAAGGATGTAATGAATGGCCTTCAATTGCCGCAGTGCATTGTCGACCTAGGCATGCCGCGCAACGTTGATGCGGTCGTGCGCGAGCGTTGTGCCGCCTTCTTCGATTTGGAGTCTTTGCCCGGTGCACGAGCATTGATGAGTGATGTATTGGAGGGTGCCAAGAAAATCGTCGCCCAAGAGTCACGGCGATATTTAGATTGGTCAAAGAGACGAGTTGCGGCGCACGAACGGTTGGCGCAGGGAGCACTTGTCAATCGTAAAAGTATTGAGCAAGGGGCCGCCGCATGATGCAAACGACATTGATCTTGGCGGCCCACGGTGATGGTGACGATTCGGAATCGAACGCCAGAGTGCGCGCAATGGCGAGCGAGTTACAGAGCGATGGTGGGTTTGGTCGGGTTTTGTCAATATTCAATAAGGGAACGCCGACGTTTGAGGACGCATTACCAGAAGTTAAAGGCACGCGTGCCGTGGTTGTCCCGTTGATGACCAGCGATGGCTACTTCGCCAACGACGTATTGCCGCGACGATTGTTGGCAGGACAAACCGAGACCGAACCTATCGAAGTCACCATCGCGCCGCCGATCGGCGTTGCAACTGAGATAGAATCGATGTTAGCCAACGCCGTTCACGACGTATTGGCGCAGTATTCGCTCAATTCGTCGACGACCGGTGTATTGGTCGTGGGTCATGGAACGACTCGCAATGCCAAGAGTAGTAAGCGAACGAAAGCAGTTGCGCAAGCGTTAGCGGAAGCGATTCCGTTAAGGGGTGTACTGACAGCATTCCTGGATGAGCCGCCGTCGATCGCGTCGATACTCTCCAATGGGCCAAGCGGTGACTTGATCGTGATTCCCTTCCTATTCGGTGGCGGCGAGCATGTGTTGGCGGACATTCCCAGCGCGTTGGGCATGGATACGCTAACGCGCGGCTATTTCGAACCGGTTTCGCTTCGGCGAGATGACGGAATAACGATTCTATTACCACCGTTGGGTTGGATGCCCGGCATTGTGGATGTTATCCGTAGCGTTGCAGGCGAGGCGTTGGCAGACATAAAGGCGGCGCGTGTATGAGAAATAAATGTGAGCAACCCGTGTCGGTTCCGTCCGTGCAACTGCCACGCCACCATTACCGCTTGGGAACGCGCGGCAGTCGACTTGCCCAGTGGCAGGCACTGCATGTTGCACGGCGATTAGCTGAACATTCGGTCAACGTGGAGATGGTTGAAATCGACACGTTGGGCGATCGCGATCTGGTTACGCCGCTAACTGGCTTTGTTGGCGCGACGCCGTTTGCCGATGAGATCGAGCAAGCCTTGGTACGAGGTGAAATCGATCTGGCCGTGCATAGCTATAAAGACTTGGCAACGCAACCGACATCGGGAACTATGGTCGCGGCCGTGCCGGTGCGTGCCGATCCGCGCGATGCACTCGTCGCGCGCAACGGTTGGACGTTGACGGATTTACCGACGGGTGCCATCGTTGGTACCTGTAGCGCCCGACGCTCGGCACAGTTACTTCAAATGCGCGATGATTTAGTGATTAAACCGTTGCGCGGTGACGTGCCTTCGCGTGTCAGACAATTACAAGACGGTCTTTTTGACGCCATCGTGCTGGCAGTCGCCGGATTACAGCGGCTGGGCATGGAAGGTGCGATTACTGAGTGTTTCAGTGTCGATACGATGGTGCCTGCGCCGGCCCAAGGCGCGTTGGCCGTGCAGGTGCGATCCGACGATGCAGATTTTCAAGCATTGGTCGGTCGAATCGATGATCGTGCACTTCATGAGGCAGTAGATATCGAACGAACGGCGCTGGCCATGCTTGACCCGCTCGCGCCGTGCGTTGCCGTGCATGCACAACCCATCGGCGACGACTTATTCAATCTCATCGTGCGCGTCATAGATGAAAAGGGCATCACGCGAGTTGATGAATCGCTTCAAGGCAATTTTTTCACGTTAAGCGAGCAGATTGAACTGTTGGTCAATGAGTTAACGCGAACGACTATTCGGGTGGTAGTATGACGGCGGGCGGTCGCGTGATCTTGGTCGGTGCCGGTCCCGGTGATCCGGGGCTCATCACAGTCAAGGGGCTGGACTATCTACGCCGCGCGGATGTTGTGCTGTACGACCGACTGATTGGGCATATGTTATTGAACGAAGCGCTAACCGGAGCGATGTTGATTGACGTCGGCAAGATGCCGCGAAGCAGTCAGAACCCGCAGCACGACATCAATCAGCAACTGATCGAATATGCGCGGGCAGGCAAGTTGGTTGTGCGACTGAAGGGCGGCGACCCATTTGTATTTGGCCGTGGTAGCGAAGAGGTCGATGTCTGTCGCGCGGCAGGCATCGCGTGCGATGTGATCCCCGGCGTTTCGAGCGCGTTGGCCGCGCCGGCAGCAGCCGGTATTCCCGTCACCCTACGCGGCGTCGCGCGACACTTCACCGTTCTTACGGCGCATGCCGAGACCGGCGAAATCCCTGATTACGATTTCGATGGGTTGGCCAAGCTCGATACGCTGGTCGTGCTGATGGGATTGCGTGCGTTACGGCCGTTGACAAGGCGACTGATTAAAGCCGGTCGCAACGCGGATACTTCAGCGGCAACGATTGCCAGCGCGACCACTCCCGCCCAGCGTGTGGTCACTGGCACGCTTGCGAATATCGCAGACCGCGTGGACGCCGCTGGTTTGTCGTCACCCGTCGTGACGGTCGTCGGTTCCGTCGCAGCGAGGGCTGACGATGTTGCCGCCCATGCTGAAGACATCGTGAACCGTATGGATGAAGAAGATAGACGACATCATATGCGTGCGCTTGCCGGTCGGCGCGTGGTCGTTACGCAAGCTGAAACCACATCGAGCAATCTGCATCGATTGTTGCATGCTCACGGCGCGGAGATTGTGCATTGCCCGTTGATTGCCATTGCAACTGAGCCGATGACGGATTCGCTACGCAACGTATTCGATGAATTGCGCGACGGATGCTTCGATTGGCTGGTCTTTACATCGGTCCATGGCGTGCGGTCATTTTGGCAACTATTGCGCGCGGCTGGATACGACGCGCGCACGGTGGGGCGCGCGCGCGTCACGGCCTTGGGCAAAGGAACGGCGGCGGCATTATCAGAGTTTGGTTTGCACGCGGATTTGGTCCCAATACGGGCATTGGCGACCGAGTTAGCGAGCGAGCTAATCGGCCGAATAGAGGAAGAAAAACTTTCAAATCCGCGCGTGCTGTTCCCGCGTGGTAATCTCGCGCTGCCAACTATGAAGGACAATCTCACGACGACCGGTTGCACCGTCATCGATCCGATTGTTTACCGAACCCATCCGCAAGCGTTAAGCCACGAGCAGCGCGCCCGACTCAACGATGGCGTCGATGCGATCCTATTTTGCAGCCCATCGGCCGTTGAAAGTTATGCACGGCAACAAATCGAAGTTGGCAATGCGATCATCGGATGCATCGGCCCGACAACGGCGGACGCTGCCAATGAGCTTGGTATCCGAGTTGACATCGTACCGCGGGAACCCGGCTCGGATGGGTTGGTGCGGGCCTTGGTGGCACACTTCGATGCCTTGCAGGAGGTGACGGTATGACGCCACTGAAATTCCGCATGCGGCGCAGACGCGGTAGTGAAAGCATGCGCGCCCTCACGCGCGAAACGCGCTTGCACGTTACCGATTTGGTCTTGCCGATCTTTGTTGCCGAACGTGAATCGGATGCCGGGCCGGTCTCGTCAATGCCCGGCGTCGAGCGCTACGCGGTTTGCCAACTCGAACGTTTCGCCGAAAGATTGAACGGCTCGGGTGTTCTGGCGCTGATGCTCTTCGGCATTCCCGCGAAAAAAGATGCTGAGGGTAGCGGTGCGTGGAATGACGACGGCGTTGTGTGTCAAGCGTTGCGGCAACTTCGTGAGTTGCTGCCGGATCTCACGCTTATAGCCGATGTGTGCCTTTGCGAATATACCAGCCACGGCCATTGCGGCATGCTGAATGGTGAGGCGGTCGATAACGATCGCACGTTGGTGGCATTGCAGAAAGCTGCGCTGGCTTACGCGCGGGCGGGGGCGGATATCGTCGCACCGAGCGGTATGATGGATGGCATGGTCGCAGCGATTCGCAATGCGCTCGATGAAAACGACCAGACAGATACGGCGATACTATCGTACGCGGTCAAATATGCGTCGGCGTTTTATGGTCCGTTTCGGGACGCGGCGGATTGCGCGCCGTCGTTCGGCGATCGACGTACGCACCAGATGGATCCGGCCAACCATCGCGAAGCCCAGCGCGAGGCGGAAATCGATCTGCAGGAGGGGGCCGACATGCTAATGGTGAAGCCGGCGCTGAGTTATCTCGACGTTTTGTCGGGCCTGCATCACGCGTTTAAGGGCGTGCCGTTGGCGGCGTATCAGGTTAGCGGCGAATACAGCATGATCAAGGCGGCGGCCGCAAACGGTTGGATCGACGAACGCAAGATTGCGTTGGAAACCCTGCTATCCATCAAGCGCGCCGGGGCCGATATGATTCTGACGTACTTCGCGTTGGACGCGGCGCGCTGGTTACACCAAGATAGTTGATATGTCCGCATCTGCTTCGCGCGAAAACACCTCAGCGACGAGTTTCGTTACTACCCATACGTCGTCCGAATTATTCGAGCGTGCACAGGCGCTCATGCCTGGCGGCGTCAATTCGCCGGTGCGCTCATTTCGATCCGTCGGCGGTCAGCCTGTTTATATTCAAGAAGCGCAAGGATGTTATCTCACCGACGTCGAAGGGCGGCGCTATATCGATTACATCGGCGCTTGGGGACCGGCGATCGCGGGGCATGCTCATCCGCAGGTCGTCGCCGCGTTACAAGCCGTGGTAGCCAACGGTACGGCGTTCGGTACGTGTTGCGCGCAAGAGGTTGCCTTGGCCGAGCGCATCGTTAAGCGATTCGATTCCATTGAGAAAGTGCGCATGACCAACTCCGGTACAGAGGCTGTCATGAGTGCCGTTCGTCTCGCGCGGGCCGCAACGGGTCGCGAACGCATTGTTAAGTTCGCCGGTTGTTACCACGGTCATATGAACGGCATGTTGGCGCGCGCCGGTTCGGGCGTGGCGACGTTGGGGTTGCCCGATTCGCCGGGCGTGGTGGCGGCGGATGTGGCGCAAACAGTGACGGTCGATTTTGGAAATCTGGAGGCGGTCGAAAGACTGTTCAACGAGCAGCGCGGGCAGATTGCCGCCGTCATAGTGGAGCCCGTCGCCGCCAACATGGGCGTGGTGCCGCCGCTAAAAGGCTTCTTGGAAGGACTACGAGAAATAACGCAACGCGATGACACGCTGCTGATCTTTGATGAGGTGATGACGGGTGGTCGGCTGGCTCCCGGCGGCGCGCAGCAATTTTATGGCGTCACGCCGGACCTCACGACACTCGGCAAAGTGATCGGCGGCGGCATACCGATCGGTGCCTACGGCGGCAGCGCGGCATTGATGAATCGGGTCGCGCCATCCGGGCCGGTTTATCAGGCGGGGACGTTCTCTGGTAATCCACTGGCCATGACGGGCGGCGTTGCAACGCTCGACCTACTGGACGCCACCGCCTATCAAACGTTGGAAGAGCGTGGTCTACGATTGTCCGATGGATTGCAACGTTCGATACGCGATGCCGGTTTGCGCGGATGCGTGCAGCGCGTCGGGTCGATGTTGACCATTTTCTTCGGTATCGAAAAGGTTGAAAATTATTCGGATGCACAAGCGGCCGATATGGACACGTTCGGTCGGTTCTTCCATGGCATGCTCGACAAAGGAATCCATCTGCCGCCGAGTGGGTTTGAAGCGTGGTTTGTATCGCTAGCCCATAGCGACGCGGTGATCGACGAGACTATTGCGAAGGCGAGCGACGTAATGAAGTCCCTGCGTTAGCGCGATTGGCATACCGCGAACCGAAGTGCATGGGGTTCCTGATCAAATTCGACGCGGAATGGTGGCATCGGCTACTTGCCGGTGAACACCTACACCTCAAACTAAGCCGCGGTTGATTTTTTTTTGCTAAATCTGTGGGCCGGCGTTGCGAATATCTTCGCTCGCACCCTCCTCATATTTCTTGAAGTTGGTGCGGAAGAGTTCGGCCAGCTTCTTGGCTGTGGCGTTGTATTTGGATTTATCCGCCCACGTGTTCTTTGGAATAAGCATCTTCGACTCGACGGCGGGGCACGACGTGAGGACGTCGAAACCAAAGATCGGGTCTTTTTCGACGGTAGCGTTTCGCAGATTTCCACTGTGAATGGCGTCGATGATACTGCGCGTGATAGATAGCTTCATGCGCTCGCCCGTGCCGTACGCGCCGCCGCTCCAACCGGTGTTGACCAACCAAACATTGGTCTTGTGCTTTGCCATTTTGTTCGCGAGCAATTCGGCATATTTGGCGGGGTGCCAAACCAAAAACGGCCCGCCGAAGCAGGGCGAGAAAGTCGCTTCCGGCTCGGTCACGCCCATCTCGGTGCCGGCGACCTTAGCCGTGTAGCCGCTGATGAAGTGATACATCGCATGCGCCTGCGTCAATCGGCTGACCGGCGGTAAGACACCGAAGGCATCGCACGTGAGGAAGATCACATCGGTCGGATGGTCGGCAACACAGGGAATCTTGGCGTTGCTGATGAATTCGATGGGATACGCGCCGCGCGTGTTTTGCGTGATGCTCGCATCGGCAAATTTAACGGCGTGACTTTGCTCGTCGAACACAACATTTTCGAGAACGGCACCAAAGCGCAGGGCGTTGAAAATGTCGGGCTCTTTTTCCGGCGTCAGGTCGATGGCTTTGGCGTAACAACCGCCCTCGATATTAAAGATGCCTTCGTCGGTCCAGCAGTGTTCGTCATCACCGACAAGCAGCCGCTTCGGGTCGGCCGAGAGCGTGGTCTTGCCCGTACCCGAAAGGCCGAACAGAATCGACGACCGGCCCGTGTTGACATCCGCCGTGGCCGAGCAATGCATCGATAAGATGCCGTCGCGCGGCATCAGGTAGTTCATAATCGTGAACACGCCCTTTTTCATTTCGCCGGCGTATTGCGTTCCAAGGATGACCATTTCGCCCGAGCGGAAGCACAGATCGACGCTGGTTTTCGACGTCATGCCCGTGGTCTGGCGGTTCGCCGGGAACTTACCTGCATTGTAAATCACGTAGTCGGGCTCGCCGAAGTCTGCGAGTTCTTCGAGCGTGGGGCGAATCAACATCGTCGTCATAAAGAGCGCGTGATATGGGCGCGAGCAGATGATGCGGATCTTGAGGCGATGTTTGGGATCCCAACCGGCAAAGGCATCGACGCAGTAGAGGCGATCGCAAGTGTTGAGATAGTCGCGGGCGCGCTCGCGATTGACTTTGAACACGCTCTCGTCGATGTCCATATTGACCGGCCCCCACCAAATGTCCTGTTCGGTTTCGGGGTCGCGCACAATGCGTTTATCTTTCGGTGAGCGGCCGGTCTTGGCGCCGGAGTAGGCAATCAGCGCGCCGGTGTCGGATAGCGAAGAATCGGGCTCCAGCCGCAGCGCCTCCAGATATAATTGGGCGGCGGAAAGATTGCGATGCACGTCTTCAACCTGGATGTCGTATTGGCTCAAGTCGATTTTCATGCTTCTCGTCTAACCTTTCGGGATCGCTGCGAAATCACATTTGCTGCTGTATGGCGCGTAGAAACTTTTTTCACCGGTGTGGATCGGAAGGGTGGAAATCCCCCGACGCACTGGCGTAATATCGTAATACGAGCCGGTGGAAAGCCAAGTCAGCAGAACCGCGGGCGGCGAATCCGTCGTAAGACTCGTCGGGTTCAATTAGTCGTCCCTGAATTAATCATTTTGGCCTTTGTTTATCTCGTGAATCGGCTGCGCGGTGCGGGTACACTTTGCAAGTAACCCGGCGGATTCGGGTCAAAACCTTGCAATTCAGGGACGAGTATTATGCAGCCGAAGAAGCAGGAACGTGGCACGTTCGAGTTGTTTCGATCGCATTTCGATCAACTCCTCAATCCGAATCACGAACTCATCAAGCTGGCCCGCGCCATCGATTGGGACCGCTTCGATGTCGCGCTGGCCGAGTGCTTCAGCCCCGACATGGGCGCGCCGGCCAAGGCCACGCGGCTGATGGTCGGACTGCACTATCTCAAATACGCGTTCGATGAATCGGACGAAGCGCTGGTCGAACGTTGGGTCGAAAACCCTTACTGGCAATACTTTTGCGGCTTCACCCATATGCAGCACGACTGCCCGATCCATCCCACCAGCATGACCAAATGGCGCAACCGCGTCGGCGTTGAACGGCTGGAAGCATTGTTGAAAGAAACGATCGACTTAGCGCAACGCGCCGGCTTCGTACGACCGAGCGATCTAAAACGCGTGAACGCCGACACGACGGTGCAAGAAAAAAACATCACGTATCCGACCGACGCGAAACTGCTCTTTCGCGCGATCGAGAAGCTCGGCGCGGCGGCACAAGCGCGCGGCATCGACTTGCGTCAGTCGTACATACGGGTTGGCAAAAAGCGGTCGGTCAAAGCGAGTCGCTACGCCCATGCGCGTCAGTTCAAACGCATGAAGCGTTGTTTGCGTAAGCTGCGCACCTGTGTGGGTCGCTTGATTCGCGACATCAAACGCAAGTCGAACAAACCCGATGCGGACTTGGAGACGTTACTGCAACGCGCCGAACGCATTCGCACGCAACAACCACAAGATAAAAACAAACTATACAGCCTGCACGAACCCGAGGTGCACTGCATCAGCAAAGGCAAAGCGCACCAGCGTTACGAGTTCGGTCAAAAGATCGCTATCGCAACGACCAATCACTGTAACTGGATCGTCGCGCCGCGGTTGTTCGAAAGCAATCCGTACGACGGCCATACACTCGGCGAGACGCTGGCGACGGTGGAACGGATCACGGGCGTCGCCGTCACGGACGCGTATGTCGACAAAGGCTATCGCGGGCATGGTTGTGGTGACGAGGTCACCGTGCATATCGCAGGTCAGAGAAAGAAGAACACACCACGTTGCGAACGACGCCGTCGCAAACGGCGCAGTGCAGTCGAACCGAAGATTGGTCATCTCAAAAGTGACAACCGAATGGATCGCTGCTTCCTGGCGGGCCTCGACGGCGATGCCATCAACGCGATCCTCGCCGCCGCCGGATCGAACCTCCGCAAACTCCTGCGGCGCTTCGCCCCTGCGCTAATCCGATGGCTCAGGCAGAACGTCTTCAACCGAATCGGTCAACGAACCACTTGCTGTGCTGCATAAACAATGGCTTTTTCAGGGTCGACCAATTAGTGAAGCACGGGTCAGGTTTGCGGGCCAGGTGCCTTTTTGCGTGCCAATTGTCGCGCTTTGTCGTATCGTGGGATAATTGTAATCGACCGGTGCACGGGCTGATGCCGCCGGTGGGTCCTCGTTTCGTGAATGGCATTTTTGGAAAGGAAGGCTGCCATGTGGATCATCACCCGTTACGGATTCTTTAGCATCGTTTGTCCGCGGAGTAAGCAATCGACAGGCGCGCGTCAGGTGGACCCGACGCACATCATGGTGCGCGCTCGGTCGTTGGCGCAGCTCGACGCGCTGTGCGCCCGTTTTCCCGAGTTACTGCGCGATGGCGTGATTAAGGAAAGTGAAAAGGCCGACTACCCTTGGCGCTTAACCTGCGCGAAAGACGTGTGGGTCAAGTGTATGGCCGTCATGTCGGAAGAGATCAACTACCGTACATTCGAAGAAGTGTGCCTGCACAAGCACGGCGCGCAAAGCAGCTTTCTGCGCGCAATGAAGAAAACCTGGCGGGCGTTTTTCCGTATGCAGCAGCACGAGCAAGAGGCGCTGGGGCGCAACGGCAGTTCGATCGGATTAAAGGCGCTCTACGATTCGTCGCCGGTCGCGCAGGCAACGGCTCGCGCGCCGGAGTTGGATGAAGAGGATGAAATCGTCGAAGGCCTAAGCTATCTAAGCCAGCATGTGGCCGACGACGTGGGCGAATTACGTGCGTTTGAGGATGAATAGACGTGGAAATGGGTTCCGCATTACGGACAGCCGCCGGCCAATAGGCAGTCGACGAACAAGTCGATATCGCCGGTCGCATCGAGCACCGCGTCATCGTTCACGTCGGCCGCACAGAACACCGCCGTGCCTTCGTCGGCACCACCGATGACAGCCGTCACAAACATGGCGATGTCGGCGGCATTCACGAGCGTATCCTGATTGGTGTCGCCCTTCACGCAGACGGTTTCGAACTGCCGCATCATCTCGTGATCTTCATGTTCGAGGATGTGGCAGTGGTAAGGGAACAAACCGGTGTAATCCTCGAAACGCACCAGCAGCCGCACCATCTCCTGTGGGCCGACTTGCACCGTGTCTTTCCAACCCGACTCGGTCGGTTCGATCGGAAGCAACGGTCCGACGGGCACAACTTCGTCATCGACGATTTGAAACGCCTGACGATCGAGTATCTGGAAGAAGTCGAGGTGGATGTGCATCGGGTGCATCATGCCCGAGCGATTGATGAAGCGCCAGACTTCTGTGGTGCCCAGCACCGGTTGTTCGGTAATGTCATCCCAACCAAGCCCGTTGATCAACCATTCGGCACCAGCACATGGTTCGCTGACTTTGCTGAGTTCAAAATCGCGCGACTGTACGGCGTTGGCTTCGTCGAGTTCTTCGTAGGGCCGTAATGCCGCAGGTACCGAGTCGGTAAAGCCGCTTTCGGCACCGACGATAAACTTCATCACGTTCGGCACCACGCCCACGCCCGCGCCGCCGGGGAAAGGTGCCGGTGCGCTGTTTTCGAGAATGATTTCGGTGCCAGGGGCGTACGCCGCGAAATCGACGATCACATCGGCGCGTTCGGCAGGAGCCAGTAACAATTCGCTGACGGAGATGGGCGATTCGATCAGACCGCCATCGGTGCCGATCAATTGAAATGTCGCGGCGTTGGAAAGGGCCAAGCGCAGCGTGCGCGAATTGCAACCATTCAGCACGCGGAAGCGATACTTACCCTGTTTGACGTCAAACTTGGGCCAGACGGTACCGTTGACGAGAATATTGTCGGCAACGTAATGGTCGGTCCATGCCGAAGGGTATTGCAGCGAACCATCGGCGTTGAAGTTGCGATCCTGAATGATTAGCGGCACGTCGAACTCGCCGGCGGGCAAGCCCAGCGCTTCTTCAAAGGCGTCGGTAATCACGTAGGCGCCCGCTAACCCAGCGTATACATTCAAACGCGTGATTCCCAACGCGTGGTCGTGATACCAGATGGTGCCGGGTAACTGTGTATTTGGGTAAACATAGGTTTCCATCTGACCCGGCAGAAACGTGAACTCCGGGTAACCGTCAACAGCGGCCGGAACGTGACCACCATGCAAGTGAACCACAACCTTCGGTGCGTCTTCGGCGCCATGCGGGCAGAGGTCGACATCGAGCAGGTGATCGGTGCGCAACGTATTGTCGGGATTGCGCAGATCGTTGATCCAATTCACCGTCACCGGTTCGTCGGTGCGGGCCAGAATCGTCGGGCCGGGGTAAGTGCCGTTATACGTCCACAGTGTGGTCGGCGGCAGGTCGCGATGCAGCTTCTGAGTGACTTGCACGATAGGAATATCATACGTCGCGGCAGCACCGGGCGCGCCCATCGTCGGTGTGGCCAACGATGGGATGGTAAGGTCATCAACGAACGGTTCCAAAACCACCGGGCAAAGACCGGGCGTGCAGATGGTGCCGATGCCTTGGAACGTGCCGGAAGCAGCAAGGCAATTGCTTTCGCTTACCTCGGTGCAACTGCCGTTGTTTTGACAACACGCGCCGACCGGTTGGGGGCAGGGATTGGGCGTGCATGTCGCGCCGTCGCCTTGGAACGAACCTCCGGTAACCGTGCAGACGGTGTTGGTGGCGATGCTGCAGGTGCCGTCGGCGGCGCAGCAGGCGCCGATGACCAGTCCGGCACAGGGTGATGTTCCGCAATCGGTGCCGAGGCCTTGAAAGATGCCCTGCAAGTTATCGCAATCCAAGTTGGAAGTTAGCTGGCAGCTGTCATCGACCAAGCAACAGGCGCCGCCGGTAACGGGCGGTGTGAAGTCGATCAATAAAGCGGGTCGCACGCTGGGATTGGGATTCTCCCGCGATTGAAATCGCTTGGCCGTTTGTCCGACTGCTTCGTTGCCGATGAGTATCCAGCCACTGTTGAAAGCGGTACCGTCCAACCAATTTTGCACATCGGTGGCCATCTGAGCGGAAGACCAATCGTAGCGGCCAATACCGGAGACCACAGTCGATGCGCTGGCGGTTGCGACAAAATCGCCTCCGGGTGTTGTCCACGGCACGATGTTGTAGTAACGGAAATCCCAGGTGGCGTCACCAAACGTTGCCGCCGTCCCAGCACCTTCCGAACCAGGCGCATCGGATGTTCCTTCACCCCAATCGGAAAGCAGGCGATGCAAAAAGATGGTATGCGTGCCATTGTTTTGACCGCGGTCGAGCGTAAGTGAAAGTGAAACGCTGTTGATGGTCGAGCCCGCGGGAATGGACGAAAAATCGAACTGCATCAGCGCGCGGCGTTCCGAACCGCTGGCCGTGGCGCCGGCGAAGAGGTGCCATCCGACCCCGTTGCTGTTTTCAAAGGCACCAAAACCGTAAAGCGTGTTGTCTTGGACCGTCGTCAACGTGACGGTATCAGCGCGGGAATTCGCCGCGAGAGGCAGCATGACAAGGCAAAGGGTTGCGATGGAACGCGAGCGCATGGGTTCCTCGGAATCGTTTCGATTTGGGTTTGGCTGTCGTTGATGAGGTGGGGATCGGCGCGCAAGGGCGCAATCCACCCCCCCTGAACCTCAGTTCTATTTTATTTCGCCAAAGCTTCGATGTCTTGTTTATGGGCGATAAAAAAAGGGTTTGTTTATGCGGAAAGCGGACATTTGTGGTGCGGTTCCGTTTTTGCTGCCCACAAGCGCGTCAAGACAGGGAGCACGGCGTGAGATCAGTCGCGACGGCAAAACCTGAAAGTCCCAAAAGAAATGAAAAGCGATCACCGCGTATGGAATCGCAACAGGTTTGGCGTTTTTAGAGCGTCGATTCACCGGTTGAGGCGGTCGTTTTGGTTGGCGGTTGACAGCACGAATCCTCATGCGGAATCGCACGATAGATCGTCACCGAGCCCATGATCAGCATCAGCGCACCGGCAACGCGGAAGATGCGGCTGCGTTGCGTCGCCGACAGCAGCGTCGAACCGCAGCCGATGGCAATCATGGTGGGGGCGGTGCCGAGACCGAACAGGGTCATGATGAGCATGCCTTCCAGAACATCGGCGGCGGCGATGGCGAGCGCGAGAAAGGCATAGACCAGACCGCAAGGGAGAAAGCCGGTTGCAATGCCGGCGGCGAAGTACGCGGTGTTGGCGCTGCCGTTGAGAAAGTGATTGAAGATCGGCGCAAAGAGTTTACCGATGCGCGACGGGCCCGATCGTTTCTTTTTGAAAAGACCCAACGCTGAAATGCCGACGCCCAACATCACGATGCCGGCGATGATGGAGAAGATGCGCTGGGCGTTGACGAGCGACGATTCAAACTGGCTCAGTCGTAAACCGGCGAACCCCGCGAGCGCGCCGAGGAATGCATAAGTGAAGATGCGCCCGATGGTGTAGATGAGTTGTCGCGGTAAGACGCCACGCAGGTTGGGTTGGCTGGCGCCGATGGCGGCGGCGAAGCCACCGCACATGCCGATGCAATGGGCCGAGCCGAGCAGGGCACCGCCGAAGACGGCGAGGTAGGGCGTCATGATGTGGCCCTTTCGGTGCGTGCGGTGGCGGGCGATTTTTCGTGCCGTGAAGGGTTTGAACTGGTTGGCGGTTCCCACCGGTTGCAAACCGGTGCCACAGCGCCGTCGTCGCTGCGCGACGCCGGCATAGGCTTCATGCTCTCACTTGTGAGATCGGTCTTTTTGTTCGGCACTTCTCCCGTGTCGGTTGGCGTGATGTGGGGATGATCTTGCTCGTATTGAAATTCGTCGCTGTTGGCGGTGGCGAGGCGCAGTGAGTTACCGACAACGAGGACGCTGCTAAGGACCATGGCGATTGCCGCGAAAATCGGCGTAAGTTGACCCGTGGCCGCGAGTGTGATGCCAACGACGTTGAAAGCGAATGCCCAAAACAAATTCAGCCGAATCGTGCGGATGGTTTGACGCGACAGATCGATCAATGCAGGAATGGTGCGAAGATCGTTGCCAAGCAAACAGATGTCGGCGGCATCGCGCGCGACATCGGCACCGCAACCGAGGGCGATGCCCACATCGGCGGTGGCCAGCGCGGGCGAATCGTTGACGCCGTCCCCGACCATGGCGACGGGGCCGACGGTGCGGCGGATATCTTGCAGGGCGGCGGGTTTGTCTTGTGGTAACAGATCGGCGTGGGCGTCAATGCCAAGCTCAGCGGCCAGCCGTGCGGCGCGGCGGTCGTGATCGCCGGTTAGGACAAACGTCTTGATGTCGCGATGCTTAAGCACGTCGACCGTTTCGCGGGCGGCGGCGCGTAGTGTCTCGCCAAAGACAAACAGGCCGCGCACGGTGCCTTGCCAGCCAATGCAACACACGCCCTTGCCGTCTGCTTGGGCAGAATCGAGCGTCGCGGCGAGCTGTGCCGTCGGCGCTTGTTTTGATTGTGTCATGAAGGCCGGGCTGCCTAAATAGACGGGCGTATCTTTCCAAGTGCCGCGCACGCCGCGACCAGCTTCGGTCTGGATGTTCTCGCAAGCGACCGCAGTGACGGCTTTTTCCGCGGCAAAATGCTCGATGCTTTGGGAGACGACGTGACGCGAAGCATGGGCCAGGCCTGCGGCTACGCTAAGGACTTCATCACGTTCACTTGTTGAATTCATGGTAAACGTCTCGACAGTGGCGATGCCGGTGGTCAGTGTGCCGGTCTTGTCGAAAGCGATGCCCTTGATTTGATTCAACCGTTCGAGGGCATGGGCATTGGTGCAAAGCGCCCCCATGCGTGCCGCATGCCCGAGCGCCGCCCAAATGGCCGTGGGTGTGGCAATGCCGAGGGCGCACGGGCAGGCGATCAGCAACATTGCCAGTGCCCGCAGTAGGCCCGTTTCAAAACTAACAAGCATGCCGACAGCTACGCCGACAGAGAGCGCGGCCACGATCGTTAAGGGCAGAAACCAGGACGCCACCCGATCGGCCAATCGTTCGTAGTCGCTTTTCTCGCGGCGGGCGGCGGCCAGCAACGCCTCGATATGTCCCAGCGTGGATTCGGTACCGACGGCGGTGGCGCGAATCGTTAGCGCGCCATCAACGGCGGTGGAACCGGCAAGCACCGTATCGCCGACGGTGCGGAGCTGCGGCACGCTTTCCCCGGTGACGATCGATTCATCGATACCGGCGCTACCTTTTTCGATCACACCGTCGGCAACGATGCGTTGACCCGCAGGGATGAAGAATTGATCGCCAACTTTCAATGTCTCGGAAGCGATTGTTTCGCGCTGGGCACCGCGCCAAACCTCTACGGTCGGCGGTAACAGGCCGCTGAGCGATTTGGCGGCATCGGACGCGCGCAGTTTGGCAGTGGCCTCTAACCAGCGGCCAAGCGTTACCAATACCAATACCATGCAGACGGTTTCAAAATACGTATGCATGCCGCCGTTAAAGGTGTTGTGAACCGAGAAAACGAACGCGGCACCAACGCCTAATACCACCAGTGCATCGGTCGAGGCAACGCCGCGCTTCCATTGTTCGATCGAACTCTCAATCAGCGGAAAGCCCAGCAAAATAAATACGGGTGCGGTAAACAGCAGCGATGCGTAGCGCATCAGCTCGGTCAGGGCGTTGGCCGTGGTCGAGGCATCGTCGGCGTCGGTGAAATACGCCTCGCGACTATAGAGATATAGGCTGAAGATCATCACGCTCATCGAAAGGAAGATCGATAAGCCGAGACGGGTGAGAATCAGCGTGGCTTGACCATGCTCGCCGCGCGCTTGAGTGATGTCGGAGGCGAAGCGGCAACCGTAACAGCAATAGACGGGGCCGGACGGAACCGTTCCGTTATCTGCGGGCTTGCGCGAAACGCGCACGGGAAGATCGCAATAGGTGCAGGGAACGGTGCCCGAACTGCTTGCGCGGCGTTCTTGTGAGTGGATGGATGTAGAGGCCGCGGGCATGGACATAGTTTAACACGCGACCGGTTGAGACACGTACGCCCGGCAGCGGCTTACTCGAAAAAGACCTTGGCCATCGGAATGGCGAACACGGCGATATACCAAACGGCACCGATCCAAAAGCCGAGCCAGATGGCGCGCACGTACCAAGGGATGCTGTGGGTTTCGTAGGTATGAAACGAGTTTTCCTGCTGCGGCGTGGTGTGCTCGGTGGCGTCATGCATCGTAGAGCTCCTCTTCGGTTAACGCGCCGCCATCCAACTCGGCTTCGCGCTGCAGCATGGTGTACTTGGGCTTTTCGATATCGCGAAACATACCGTTGGACATGGCCCAGAACAGCATGCAGGCCATCCCGCCGGCGATCAGAAAGTAATTCGAGATCGGAATGATCGTGAAGCCGGCTTCGTTATCGGTATTGAGCGTGCGTACGAACTGCACCAGCTTTTCGGTAAAGCCGTAGGCACCGGGGGCCAACAACAGGAAGGCCAAGCCCAGCACGGTGTAGCGCTTGCTGCGTGATGAGGGTGGTGTTTTCATGAGGTGCTTACCTCCTCGTCATGACGATCATCGGCAGCCTCGTCATCGGCCACCATCGCGGGCGTGGGGCCGCGACCATCCCAGTAGGGGTATTCGGGTTGCCAACTGCCCAACCACTGGATGTACGTAATGATAGACATGCCATCGCGGTTGGGGTAGCCGTCTTCGTCGAAGAACCACTTGTACGACGGCATCACAGAGGTAGGCACCACCCACTTGGGTTCGTAGAAGTGTGCCACGTGCCAGTCGTTGCTGCGACGGGCGGCTTCGCGAATCAAATCGGGGCCGACGCGGCGTGTGCCGAATAGTACCGGTCGCTGCAATTCGTTTTGGTACTCACTTGCGTAAGAGACCGGGCCCCATCGTTGCTCTTCGTTGGAGATGGGCCGAATGAATTGGCTATGACAATGCCAGCAGCCTTCACCGACATAGATTTTGTGGCCGCGGCGCAGAGCCGTTGCGAACGAATCTTCCGTAGGCGCGCCGAAATACTCTTTAAAGCGTTCGGGATAGCGCTCGGCGAGGTCGACGAACTCGTGCGTCATGCCTTCGGCGGCGATTTCCGCTAGCGTTTGTTCTTTCTCGTCGGAATAAATCGTGATCGGTATCAGCGCCATCACGATGAAGGCGAGGATAAAGAAACCGAAGCCGGCGACGAGAAAAATACCTGATTTACTTTCAAACATCGTTACGGGTCTTCCGTGTTAGGTGTACTGCTCTTGCGACTGATTCGACGGCGTCGGGTCGTAGGGCGACGACTTGGGGGCCAGTTCGCCGGCCTTGCGCCAGGTCATAATCACGTTGGCGACGAAGAATAGCTGGCCAATGATGATGGCGGTGCCGGACACCGTTCGGATCTTCCAGAATGGCATCGAGGCCGTGATCGAATCGCTCCACGGTGCCAGAGCCTTCCAAATGAAGCCCTGAATCAGACCGGCCGACATCAGGTCGAAGAACATGACCAGCATGCCGATGCCGCTGAGCCAGAAGTGCCAGGAGTTCCAACTCGGCTTATACCAACCGTTGGTACGCAGCAAGCGCGGGAATAGATAGGTCATCACCCCGTTGATCCAGAAGCCGAACACGCCGTACATGACGAGGTGGGCGTGGCCCACGACCCAGTCGGTGAAGTGAATGATGCGTTGGAACATGAGTGTGGTATGGAAGGCACACTGCAAACACGTAGTGAAGTAGAACACCATACCGATATAGAACCAGCGCACCGGCATGTTGGTACGCAGCGCATCACCGCGCCCGCGTAACGTACCGAAGAAGTTGATGATGACGGTGGTGACGACCAATTCAACGGCGATGGTCGAGATGATTGCACCGTACTGCAGGAACATTGGGATGGGGCTATACAAAAAGTGGTGGATACCGTTGAGCGGATAGAAGAATGCCAAGCCCCAGAAGCCGACCAGCGAGAGGCCGTGACTCCAGATCGGTTTCTTCAGCGCAATCGGTACGAAGTAATACATCAAGCCCCAGCCGATGGGTGTGACGAACAAGCCGACGAGGTCGTGAATGAACAAACCGCCGATGGCACCGGCCGCCGAACCGCCGATGAAGTATTCCGGCAGGAAGTTGCCCATGGCATAGACCATCGGCGTCCAGACGAACGCGGCGATGAAATACCAGAGCGTGACGTACATCGGCCCTTTCACCTTGACGATTGGTGTCAGGAAGTTATACGCGACCAGCAACAAGCCGAGCAGCGCGACGGGGTCGATCCAGACGGGCGTTTCACCCCATTCGAGCGCTTGCGCTTCGCCGGTGAGAACGCCTACCACGGTGGCCAACACGATCACCTGCCATGCAATCAGGATGAACCACGAGAGCTTGCGGCTGGCAACGGGATGGCCCGTTAAGCGGGGTACGACCCATTGCAACGCGCCAAGGAAGGCGTTGGAGATAAAACCATACGCCACGCCCTGTGTATGCACGAAACGCCAGCGCCCGGGGGAGAAAATCTCGATTCCCTCGAACGGATACATGTGTATGAACTGCAAGGAATAGAGCAGGCCCGCCAACATGGCGATGATGAGGTAGGTCAACGACAGACTGAGGTAGTAGAGAACGATTTTCTCGTCTACCAGCGTGCCCGGCGTGAGTACATTGCTCTGAGATGATTGGGATTGGTTCATCCTGAAAAACTTTCCCGTGGGATTGATCTGAGATTAAAACTCGATGTCGTCGATCACTTCGCTGTCATCGGCGTCGTCCGCCGTGGTGTCGTCCGAGGTGTCTTGCTTGGGCGGTTCGCCGTGCAGGTAGATCGGGCGCGGTCGATCGCGCGGCTCGACGGGGTCGTCGAGTTTCTTGGGCCGTTGGCGAATGAGTTCTTCCACGTAATACGCCATCGCCCACAAGTCTTCTTCCTTTACGACCTTTTCGCCATCTTCGTTTTCGTAGGCCATCGAGCCGACCCATGTGGGCATGGCTGTGCCGCTGATGCCACCGGCGATGGAGCGATAGAGGGTTTTGGCATCGGCACCCGCACGGACATAGTCGCGCAAGAAATCGGGCGGGTAGATCAGTTGGCCTTCAACGTTATCTTTACCTACGCCGAGATGCATGTCATCCCGAAAAGCAATGAACTCGGGGAAGCCCAGATCGCGACGGTATTGGTTGATCGTTTCGCCATCGACATAGGCCGGGTGGCAAGACCAGCAAGATGCGTAAGCATGGTAAATCACTTCGCCGCGCTTGATTGCGGCCACGCGATCGTCGTCGTATCGATATTCGTCATCGACGACGGGAATCGGTTGGCCCGCGTCCGCTTCTTCCCAGCGGGGGGAGAAGGTTTTGAGATATGCGACCAATGCATCAAGCGTATGGTCGGATAGTTGGCCAAAGGCCGGCATCGAGTTGCCCTTCAGGCCTTGGCGAATGGTGCGTTTCATATCTTCGTCGAGCGGCAATTGACCCGACTTCACCGACGTGAACTTGTAGTTGGCAAGCTTGAAGTTACGCGGCTTGGGGTTGAGGAAGATGGCGGCCTTGCCGTTGCCATCGCCATTTTCGCCATGGCAACCGATGCAGTGCGTTTCATACGCAACCTTGCCTTCGGCGACCAAGCGCGTGTGCAACAAACGGTCGCTGCCGTCGTCCTTCAGGCGTGCGAATTCACCATCAGCCTGGTCGTAACAACCGACCGCACTGAAGAGTAATGATGTCGTGATGAAGATGCTGGAGCGTGTCGAGCGATTCATAATTCAAGTTGCTGATTCTGGTGATGCAAAGGGATCGTGAACGTTAACGAAATGATTAAGCGGCCGTGCCGGGCGTTGCGGCGACGCCGCGTTGACTGTAATCCGGCGGTTGGAAGCGGCCCCATTGGCTGAACGCGAGCATGGCCCAGCCAAACACGAGATGCGTGAAGACCGCGACGTACCACGGCACCATGTCGAGAATCCAGTTACCGCCGATCAACATGGGCTGTAACCAGGATAGGATGCCGTAGAAATTTACGAGCCAAACGCCGAGGCCAAGGATCGTGGCAACAATAAAGCGCACGGCGAAACTCGATTGATCGAAGAATCGCGAGAGAATCAGATGGAATGGAACGCCGCCGAACATGCCGGTGACCAAATAGAGGCCGCAACCGGCAGCGAGAATGAAGCCTGTATATTTCGAATCGCCGACACTACCGAGCGAGAGCGCATCTTCACCCATGGGAAAGGTGAGATAGATCTTGATCAGCTCGAGCGGATACTTATCGAACAGCACGCTGCCGATGACATTGGCGGTCAGGCTCACCATGGCGGCCATCAGGCCGATCGTCATGCCGGCCAAAATGTGATAGGTCGTGTAAAAGCCTTGCGGCACCCATTGGGCAGTGGGGCCGGCAGCCGCCAACTCACCTTCGATTTGTGCCACTTGGGCGCGCAAACGTTCGAGTTCGGTGAGTTTCTCGTTGATTTCGTTGGAGTTCATTGCAATCGTTTCCTGCGGTTGCAGATCGATAATGCCTTTAAGAGAAGGTAAACTTCGCTCAGGATTGAGTCACAATATATCGATGTCGAATCGAAGGTAAAGCCTTGTTCCGCCAAACCTTTTGAAAAAAGTCTCTCGAACAATCGGGGGTATTTGCACAAGGATGAGGAATTTCTCTCAGAAACATATCGACATGATCTTTCAAAATTCCTGCTGAGCTGCATGGGTCGATTGCAAGCCAATACGAAACACGATATTCCCTTGTGAAAAAGGGAACGGAAACACCCGTGCATGTTTATGTCGCACCCTTACTGTACGAATTGAAGCGTTCGGATGACTGACCTGAACGTTTGATAGAAGTGTCTCTGAAGAGAAGAAATATGATGAAGGCAGACTTCACCGACGATTCCAAGAGCAACCCGGCCGCCCAGCCCTTGTATAAACCCAGGCCGTTGCCTTGGACGCGTAACGACACCAACTTTTGGTTGGACTTAGCGCTACTTATTGTCTTCATGGCGGTGTTGGCGATTACCGGCATCATTCAGTTTGTGTTCCCCGCGCCTGCGGATGCGTCGAATTGGTCGCTGTGGGGATACGACTATCGCTCGTGGCAGTTGGCGCAGTCGTTTTCGATCGCCTTCTTTGCGGTATTGGTGATCGTGCACCTGATTTTGCACTGGGCCTGGGTCTGCGGCGTGATTTCCGTACGTTTCTCGCGGCATTTGGGTCGCCGCGTGCGCATTGTTGAGCCCATGCTTACGCTGTATGGCGTGGCGTTGTTAGCTTTTTGTCTTTTTGTGATTTTGACAGTGGTAGGGTTGGCGGAGTTTCAAGTGGTCGGGCCGCCGGCGAAATAACTCGACATTGTGTGCATTTGTGCCGCGATTGCCCGCTAGTTCCTTTTGGCTTGCGCTTCGATTTGCTTCAATTGAGCACGCACACGCTCCGCTTCGGCCTCGAGTTCGGCCAACCGCCGACGCAGCGCTTCGATTTGCGCCGTGGGTTGATCGCTGAGGATCAGCAAGACCGGGCGGTGGTCGGTCTTTTGCTGGTCATCATCGAAGCGATTGCTGCTGGCGACGGCGTCACCTGCGCGCGCCCGGATGCTGGCGGTTGGAAACCACTGATTGTCGTGGCCTTGAATGAACACGGCGTCGAGAATGCTGCCGCCGCGATGGGTGCCGACGGTCTCGGCAGGTCGAACATAGTGCCAGCGCTCGCGCAGCTTGGCTAAGGCCGGGCCGTTCTTGCCTTCGCGATTGATGGGAATGTTGAAGTCACCGCCGGCAATGATCGGCAAGCCCGGTGACTGTTCGGCGAATTTATTGAGCGCGGCCGCCTGTCCGACGCGACGGGAGCGACCGTTACCGCAACACTTGAAGTGGTTGACCAAGACGATGAAATCGCCGCGCGTTTTCGTGCGCAGTTGTACGCCCAACGCGGGCCGCAGGCCGTCGTGACCCGCCTTGACCGAGTCGACTTCGAAGAAGTGCTCGCCCAAGTCTTCGACCGTTGCCTTTCCGCGATAGGGCACGGCCTGCAGTCGGTCGGTGCGGTAGATGATGCCGAGACGGTCGCCGCCACCATCGCGCGAGATGTGCCACATGAACTCAACGCCCGGGTTGGCTTTTTCAAACGCCCGACAAAACGCGACGAGAACTTCTGCGTCCTGAACCTCGGAGAACCCCCAAAGGTCGATATTTGGCTTTTCGACGAGCTGTGCGGCCAGGTAGGGCGTGCTCGACTCGCCCGATTCGAGATTCCAAAACAGGGCACGTATGGTTTCGGCATGGGCCGCGGGCGTAAGGATGAGCAGAATGGCGAACGCGAAGCAAGTTTTCATGGATATCTCCGGTGGGTGAATGCGGTGATCGCCGGTAGGATAGCCGAAAGAGGTCGTCGGATCGCGGCCCCGATTTCGGGATGACTCGCACCGGCATTTGGATAGTGGTGTCGTGCCGGGAAGCATCGGCGTCTCACCGGTGAGAAAAGTGAGTACGCACCGCAGGGGCGCCGATACTTCCCGTCATCGAAATCAATAGATACCAGTACCGACATTTGAACCGAGACCGCTCATTCGGCTAAAATCCCGCCGGAGTAACGAGAACCATCTGCATGCAGGGAGGCGTCAGATGCGAAACATCCGAAGTAGCCGGGCCAATTTTCCACACGCGTTCACATCACGCAGCGTTGCTATTTTCACGTCGACCATGATGTTCGTTCCTTTTGCCTTGCACGGTTGCCAAACTTCGGCGGGCGATGTGGAGCCGCACCATCAGATCGCGCCGGCGGCGACGCTACCGCAGGATATTGAAACGAAACTGTGCGAGGTCGGCTGGCGCGAACGCGTCGGCGATCGGCTGGGTTTATGGGTGTCGGTCGAGCGGCAGCAACTCATCGGCATCAAGGGGCGGCGCGTGAAGTTTGTGTACCCTTGCTCGACAGGCGAAAAGGGGACGGGCAATCAGGAGAATTCCTTTAAGACGCCGCTGGGCTGGCACGCGATCGACGAGCGCATCGGTGACGGCATGCCCAAGGGCGCCGTCTTCGTATCGCGCGAGTATCAGAACTACAACTGGACGCCCGCAAACGACACGGAGAAAGATTTGGTGCTGACGCGCATCATGTGGCTCCGCGGTTTGGAACGCGGCATTAACCGTGGACCCGGGATCGATTCTCACGATCGTTATATCTACATCCACGGAACGCCCGAAGAAGACAAGATCGGTACGCCGGCTTCGCACGGCTGCGTGCGGTTGAAGAACGATGATGTCATCAAGGTGTTTGATGCCACGCGTTCAGGCACGCGCGTGCTGATTACGGAATGGTAGCCATCGGCCTATAGCCCGAAGGTTCGTTGCACCGTCCAGAACAAGCCCATCGCCGCGATGGCGCATGAACCCGGTATGACAATCGCTTTGCGATACCAGGAGCGGTCGCGCGCCCAGCCCACCAACGCCAACGCTGCCAGAATGACGGCCAACTGCCCGAACTCAACGCCCACGTTAAAGCCGACCAGCGCCGGCACGAATTGATCCTGGGGCAATCCCAACTCGGTAAGCACGCCCGCAAAGCCGAGGCCGTGCAAAAGGCCGAAGCCAAACACAAGTACCGGTCGCCAGCGCGTGAGTTTGGTCGTGCATAGGTTTTCGATTGCGACGTAGGTAATCGATAGGGCGATCAACGGTTCGACGATATGAGCGGGCAGGGCCACAACGCGGTTCATAGATAACGCCAGCGTAAACGTATGGGCCAACGTAAACGCCGAGACTTGCCACAACAGCGGGCCGAGCTTGGTGGATAATAAGAACAGGCCTAAGACAAATAGAATATGATCCAAACCCTTGGGCAGAATATGTTCGAAGCCCAGCACCAAATAGCGACCGATCACGGTGCGCGTGTCGTCGAAGGACTGCGCCGCGGCGGGTTCGGCTCCTAACGTCAATGGTGGTGTGCGCTGGCCGGAGGTGAGCACATACTGCAACGTCGCGCCGCTGATTTCATCGCAGATGGTGGCGCGCACGATGGTGAACGAACGCGACATCGCAAACGTCATTTCCGCTGCACCGTCGGGGATGCGACCTTCCAAACGCGCCGTAAAGCCGAGCACGCTGGGTTCGGGCAGGGCGGCGATGCGCTCGGTTTGATAATCGGGGAAACTGACGGCGGGGCGTTGTTTAGCGCCGTCAAACTCGAGGCGCGTGCGCATTTGGATGAGCCGCTTGAGGTCGGCCAGCGTCGAGTCAAACGCTTCCGGCGCCAGTGCTGTCAGTTCTTCGACCACACGTTCGGCGGGTGTGGCCACCGGCATGCCCAAAGCCAACGCATCCCAATGCGCGCGAATGTCGACCACATAGCCGCCGTCGGTGCGCAACGTGACCAATGCGTGCGTGGCCGTCAGGTCGTGCGCCACGGCGCGAACCGTCGTAAACACCGAGACGAATATGAGCGATAAGCAAAGGGCGAGGCGGTTCATTCGGTTGCGTCCGTGGGAAAGTGTTTGCGAGGGGTATTAACGATTTTAGACGAACCTAGAACTCTTGCGCCCGGAACTTGCGAATGCCGACCATAATCGCCGCCGTCCCGGCGCCGACGCCGCTCAGAAGGCCCAAGCTGCTCAGGCCAATGATCTTGGCCGTCAGTTCCGAACCGTCGCTTTCGGCCTGCTGGGCGTAGAAGCAAACGGCTCCAAAGAACACGCCATTGAGCGCGACCAGTGCGACGGACGCGATGAGATTGAGCGTGCCGCCCAAGCCCGACGAGATACGGTTGGCATTGGGTTCCTTGTAATTCGGGAACCGTGCGCCCAATCCGATTGCGAGCCCGCACAAACCGAAACACGACGCAAGCGTCAGCAACAGTTGTATCCAGCCCAAGCTGCCGTGCGCCTCAACGGCGATGATCGACAAAATGGTGACGGGCAGCGCCGCGCAGGCCGTGACCGCCAACGCGTAGAAAAACTTGCCCCAGATGACTTCGCGGCGACTCATGGGCCAGAGGCCGACGAGCCAAATCTGCTTGCCTTCCAACGAAATCATGGGAAAGACAAAGCGACTGGTAAACGTCGACAGGATCAACGTAATCGCGATGAAATTCATAAAGCAGAGTAGCTTCTGGAACCCACCTTCAAAACCGTAAGGATGCGTGCGCGGCAGATAGAACAGGTAGAGGGCGAGCAAACCGAAAAGAATCGCTAACTGTGTCCACTGCAATGGGTCGCGCAGGAAGTGGCGCACATCTTTGAGAATCACGCCGCGCAACTGCCGGGGAAGATAAAAAAACATCACACGCGTTAGCGCCGCCGAGGCCCAGCCGCTGTAGCGCCGCGTCTCGGTAGCCGTTGATTGTGCCGAGCCGAACGCGCGTGCGAATTTAGCGCCGACAAAGATAGTTGCCCACCAACTCAGAAAGAGGCCAGTCGATAACGTAACGGCTAAATAGAACGCGGCTTGGCCGGGGTTATCTTGAATCGAGAATTGAATCGCTTTCGATACCCAGGCCGATGGCAACAGCGCCGATTTGATGTACGCCAATTCACCCAGCGCCCGGCGGACGAACTCTTGCGATAGCCCATTTTGGCTCGTCGTCATCCAGGCGCGCAACCACCAATAAATCCCGAGCAGCAAGATACCCGCGGTAACAATGACCAACGTGCGCTTGGCCAAATGCGGCAGAAAGCGGGCAACCGCCAAGGCCATCACCAAACCGATAGCGCCGGGAATCGGAATAAACCCCAGAAACGCCACCGCAAACGTGAGATAAAAGTGCCAAGGCAGCCCCTGCACCTTACCGATCGCAAGCATCAGCGGAATTCCCAATAGCAGCAGCGACCAACTCGAGAAAAACAGCGATTCGAGGTAGACGATGCTAACGATGTTGCGCGGGCTGTTGGGTGTCGTTAGCAAAAACGTCGGTTCCTCGCGCGCGAAGAGACCGCCGTATACCAACACCGCCGTCGAGATCGCCAATAGCAGCGTCATCGAGAAAAAGAAAATGTGAAACACGTAAGGCAGCGCGATGATCGCCTCTTTCTCGAAGCGGCGAATGAACATCAGCACGTAGTCAAACACCATGTACAGCCCGAGCCAAATAACGGCCAGAAATGCCAGCACCATCAACAGTTGCAAGGGCGTTTGGTCCGTCAGTTGCCGCAGGCGATTGCGCAAAATGGACAGCTTCAACCGTAGCAAGATACCGAAGCTGGGTGACTGACCGGGATTGATCAACGGCGTATCGCTCATGCGGGCGGGGCGTCGGGTACGGTTTCGACCGGAGGCATTGCAGTCGTGTTGGGCGTATCGGGTTCGGTAAGGTGGGCCTCTTCCATTTCGGGCGGGCCTTCGGGGTTGGTGAGGTCGAGAAAGATGTCTTCGAGGCGATGCTCGCGCGCGGCCTTGGCTTTCAATTCATCCAGCGTGCCGCAAGCGACGATGCGCCCTTGATTGATAATGGCGATGCGATCGGCGATGGCTTCGGCCACATCGAGCGTATGCGTGGACATAAACACCGAGCGACCGGCATCGGCCCATTCGCGAAAGATATCTTTCACGCGCCGCGCCGTGCGCGGATCGAGCCCGACCATCGGCTCGTCGACGACCAAAACATCAGGCTCGTGCAACAACGCCGCCGCCAACACCACGCGCTGCTTCATACCGTGCGAATAACCCTCGGCCAGTTGATCCGCATACTTGGTAACGGCGAGCTGTTCCATGTGATGTTCGATGCGCCGTTTGAGGGCATCTTTTTCGATACCGTACATCTCACCGACGAATCGCATGAATTCGCGTGCCGTTAGCTTGCCATACAAAAAAGGTTGATCAGGCACGTACGCCAAGTGGCCCTTGGCTGTTTGGTTGTCGGTTGACATCCGTTGACCGCAGACGGTGACCGTGCCCGCATCGGGCTGGATCAACCCCGTGATCATTTTGATCGTCGTGGTTTTCCCCGCACCATTGGGTCCGAGGAAGGCGAAGACCTCGCCCTTCTTCACTTCTAAGGAAACGCCATCGACCGCCCGCAAACGTCCGTAGCATTTTGAAACGTTGTCGACTTGTACGGCCATGAGCGTCAACTATTCCTCGGTAGGTGGCGGCGAAGCGTTTTCGATTTGCGAATTGATAAGCGATCGAACGGTGTTTAGGGCGCTGTCGACGGCGCTGGTATCGGCGGGTGCGTCATTTTCATCGGCATACGGGCGTGGATTGCCGCTGCGTCGCGCATCATCGTCATACACTTCGTCGATCATAATCCATTTGCCCAGTAGTGGGATGGTGACTTCCTGGCGAATGATGCGGCCGTCGTCATCGGCCCACGCCACCGTCTGGTCGGTTTCGATGCGAAAACACTCGACGTCTGCGCCATGATGCTCGATGGTTTCGCGCGCCGTGACACGCACCAACTGTACGCGAAAGCGCACCTCGCGCTCGGTCAGCAATGCCATGGGCTCGAGCAGGTTCAGCCGCCATGTATGACCGACCTCGAGGCCGGAGAGATGCGTGAACGGTCGCATGCCATCCGAAATAAACGACGACATGCGGGCATCGAGCGCCAACTGCCGCTTGAATTGACCGAACTCGGCCAAACAGGCGAACTCCTTGTTATAGCGTTCGCCATGAACTTTGGCGATCATGCCGCCGGCATCCATGATGAACATAAAATCGTCGAGTTCGTTTTCGCTGTTGTAGGTGAGATTCGATTCCAGTCGCAAGAGGCCACGCACCGGCAAAATGTTGGAGACGCGCTGCATATCGATCACGGTGCTACCGAGGACATTTTTGAACTCGCCCGTCGGTACGGTTCGCACCCAACTGGTGCCAACGCGATCGCCGGCGGCGTTATAAATGGCGACTTGGTGATTGGATCGGGGAATGCGATCCGCCGGCGGTTCTTGTGCGTACCAGTAGGGAATCACATCGCGCGTGAGCAGCAAGGCCATGAGCACCAGCCATACGGCGGTTATGGTTAGCCCGGCAATGCGATTGTTCATGGATCGTGACCCTGGCTTTGCGACGGGCCGCCCGTTATCAACAGGCGGGCGTCGGTCGGTGTGTGCATTTGGATTCTATGTGTGTTAATAACGTAAGGTCAAACCACAGCTTACGCGAATCTGTGAGCGGCGCGGCAGCTTGACAATCGCACCCCTACAACGTGAGTATCTCGGCATGTCAGGGAAGGCAACCAATTCCGAGCAGAAACCGCGCCGACGATGGCAACGCATTTTGCTAGTATCCATCGGCGTTGCGGCGTCGATCGTGTTGCTGGTCGTGTATCTGGCCTTCCGCACGCCGACTTGGTACGAACCGCAGCCGCCGCCGGTGACCGAAGCCGAGAAGCAAGATATTCGCAACTTGCTAACCGACGCGGAGCAGGCGTTTACGCATAGCCTGATCGCGGGCAAGCCCTTCACCTATCGCATTTACGATGAGTATTTGAACCAGTGGATCGCCATGCGCCACGAGATTTATCCGCGCGTGGATGATGGGCTGCCATTCGCGCTGAAAGATCCCTTCATTCGCTTTCTACCCGGAGAGATTCATTTGGGTGCACGCGGTCAGGTGGCCGGCATCGGCGCGGTCGTATCGACCGAGGTCACGGTTACCTATGAAGATGACGAGATCGTGTTGCAACTAGGTGATATCTCGTGTGGATCGCTGCCGGCACCGACGATTCCGAAGAAGTGGCGCGAACAAGCGCGCGTCGATTATGCGTTTGACGAGGCATGGCGGGGTAGCCCGACGATTCGCGGCGACATCGATTCGGGCGTGCGCATCGGTGCCGAGGGTCGCTGGCAAAACGGCGGCACGCGCTATCGCGTGACGGATGCACGCGTGTTGGATGGTGTGCTCGAACTCGACGTCACACCATTGCCGCGTTAGTCGCCCCGTTGCAGTCGAGCGGCTTCGACGCGCTCACCGTCGTTTGATTCGAACGTGATTAACCAGCTACCCATCAGCCGCTCACCTTCGAATTGAACGCGCATCACGGACAAGCCGTGTTCGATTGTACAGGTCCCCGAATCGTGCCGACGCACACGACCGCGATTGTTTGAAATCGGCCCTTCGTAATCGAGATAGTCACGTCGGTGAGTCGGTAGCGGTTGCAAGGTGCAGTCATTCGCGACCGTATCGGGTGCGATCATCACGCGCCACGTCTGCAGGCCCTCATCGGCTTCGATCATCAGGTCGTAGTGATCCGGCTCCGTCGGATGCCCCGTATGGTGCAACACGACAAACCGGCGGGGGGCGGTCTCAATTTGCTTGTCCGGGGCTTCGGCGGCCATTAGCATCTGCTATGGTAACCTTGGTTCGGTCGCAGTGCGATGCACATGTGCCCGCAGGTATTAACGATGAAAGAAACCGACATGAAATTGCGAATGTCGCGAATCAAATACGCTTGGGCGCTCGTGTTCCTGCTCGGCCTATGCCAGTTCGCGTGTGTTTCGGATAAGGCCGAGTTCAAAGACGCCCTAGCAGAAGGCAATGCCGAGTACGACCGCGAGAATTATGCCGAAGCGCTGGGGATGTACGAGCATGCTGAGGAGATCGATCCCGAACGGCCGGAACCGTCGTATCTGATCGGCAAGTGTTATTTGGCAATGGCCGATCAGCAGTTCAGCGAAGACGACTTGCCGGGGGCCCTGCGTTATTGTGACCGCGCGATAGCGACGTTTGAAAAAGCGTTGGCGGGCTTCCCCGGCTACAGCCGCGCGGTGCAGGGTAAGGCCGATGCGTTGAAGCTGCGTGGCAAGCATCAAGCGGCCTACGACATTGCCCGTTGGGTCGCGACCCAATCGGCATTTCAATCGAAGAAACTTATCGTGGAAGCGCGGCAGTATTCGACCTCAGGCGATTTGGACAATGCCGAACTGTCGCTGATCAAGGCTGTCGCCGTCGCGCCCGACGAAGCCGTACCGCATGCCGAGATCGGTCGCTTCTACCTGCGCATCGGTAATCGTGAAAAAGCCATCGAGCATCTGCGTCGCGCTTATGCGATCAACCCCGGCGCGCCGGGCGTGTTTAAGGCGCTGCTCGATCTCGGCGCCGCGCCGCGCTACCCGAATTAGGTTCATGCAAGTTTATCAAACCGAAGAAAACGGCGCGCGCATTCTCGCGCTGTCGCGCGATATCATTTCCGCTGAACTGAAAGGCGACTCGCCAACGTTGCGATTTGCTGAAGCGCTGCAAGCCATCCCTCACAACGGATTGTTCGTCACGCTCCGCAATCGCGAAGCGCTGCGTGGCTGCATCGGAACGTTCTCGGGTGACAAAGGCTTTGTCGAAACGTTGACAGATATGTCGCGCGCAAGCCTGCGCGATCCGCGCTTTGTCGATATGCCGGTTTCGGTAAGCGAGCTGCCGCGGATTCGCATCGAAGTATCGGTGCTGTCGCCGGTGGTGAAATTAAGCGATCCGCTCGACTTCGAGTTCGGTCTCGAAGGCGTTCTTTTGGAGCGCGACGGTCATCGCGGCTGCTTTCTGCCGGATGTCGGGCAGGACTTGGGTTGGGATCAGCAGATGTTTTTGTCGACGCTGTGCGCGCAGAAGGCAGACTTGGGGCCGGACGCATGGCGCGAACCGGAGAGCACGTTGTATAAGTTTAGTGTTTGGAAGATTTGTGAATGATGTAAGCCGTGGGAAATACATTTAGACATCGGATTGCATTAAACCCTCAACCACCCACCGTCTTTCCAATAAAGTGCGATATCACCGGCAGCACGCTGGCCATTTCCGCCGAGCGCGGCAGCGCCACGAAACCATGCTCTGCCAGCGGCACGCGAACGAGATCGTGATCCACGCCCAGCTCTTTACACGCTTTGTCCAGCAGTAGCGCTTGGTCGTAAGGCACCACGGAATCGAGGTCGCCGTGGATCGTGATGATGGGCGGCGCGGATTTGGATAGGTGTGTGACCGGCGAGGCGGCTTTCCAACGCTCGGGCGCCTCCGGCAGTTTGCTATTCATTAAGCCGCGCAGCAGCGATTGCAAAATGAACGCGGTCGGATCTTCGGTATACATCGGGCGCAGGTCGGTCGGGCCGTAGATGTTGATGACGCCCGCGATCGGCGGTTGCGCAGTCTCCGGTTGCGCGCGGCCCATCAGCTCATGGTCGCTGCATAGGCCGAGTAACAGCGCGAGGTGGCCACCGGCGGAATCACCCCCGACGAGCATGCGTTTCTTATCGATGTGGTACTGCTCGGCTCGATCGCACAAATAGTCGTAAGCGGCCGTTACGTCGTGCAGTTGATCAGGGAAGTGGTGCTCATCGACGGTCAATCGGTAGTCGGTGGTGGCCGAGACCAAGCCCAAAGACGCTGTGTAGCGCGCTAGATAATTCAGATTGTGCCTCGCCCCGCCGGCCCAGCCGCCGCCGTGAATCCAAAGGATGGCCGGGCGTTCGCCCATGGCGTCCACCGGCTCGGCGATATTCATGTAGATGGGCGTACCATCACGTTCGACAAACGCGATATCGCGCTGCATGCGTACGTCATACACGCCCAGCGGCTCCCGATTGCAACCGGTTGCTGCGGCGACGAACAGGCTCAATGTGGTAAGGATGCATAAACATATTTGCTTCACCGGGTGAGGCGACGACCGACTATAGGATTTGCCGTTCATGTATTAGCGTGTCCTGCATCACGATTAGTGGGAGTCAATTTGCTTCGCATGTTTAAACGAAGCCAGCCGCACGTGCGAGCAGTTTACACGACGACCGAGTAGCACAAGATACCAAACTTAATCGATTGTAGTTAAAGAGACTTGGACACTCTGATGAATAGAGAATTTGCGGCGTAGGGGTATGCGAATGTAAAAAATTCCCCTGCGGCGAGCTTACGCAACCCTGGAATCCCTCGCCTTCGGTTTGCGAACGGCCCGCCCCAGCATTGCATTGATAAACACGCGCCACGGGTTCGGTTGCCACGGCCACAGTGCCGCCGCAAAGGCAAGATCGTAAATCGCCGCCGCTAAATCGCCGTTCTCAAGATAATGCATACCGCTGCGTTCGTGGATACGAGACAACGCTTGCAATTTTATTCGGCGGCTTGCATTGAGTTCCCCGGACAACCCGCGATAGTCGCGATGCAACTCGAGCATATGACGCCGCTGAGTCTCGGGGTTATGAAAATGCGCGGGGCCGGGTTGTTGACGAATTAGCGGTATTTCGACGAGATGAATGTGTGTAACACGAAGAATGTCGAGGGCGATTCGTCGATCTTCGCTCCCTTTGCCGACGGCGAACCCGCCAAGGCGCTCGAATAGGTCGCGCCGAATCAACAGCGACGAGCAGATGCCGGTAAACACGTTGCGTATGAATAGTTGCTGTTGCAGCGTCCGCCGGTCGCGCTGGTTGCTGCAACGGCTCTCAACCCAAGTGCCGGTGCTCGGCGACCAAACCCGTGCATTCGTGACGCAGGCGGAAACGTCGCTTTGCGTTCCCACGCAGGCCATTTGACGCTCGATTTTCTCCGCTTCCCACGTGTCGTCGGCATCCAGAAAAGCCAACCAGTCGCCCGTGGCCAACCTTGCCCCGTGATTTCGGGCAGCGGATGCGCCGGCGTTGGGCTGATGCGCGTACCGAATGCCCGGTCGATCGCCAAGCAGCGCCCGCGTGTCGTCGCGGCTGCCGTCGTCAACCACGATAATCTCATCGACCTTGCGGGTTTGCGTTTCGATGGATTCGATCGCCCGCTGCACGACCTCGGCGGAGTTGTACGTCGGGATGATGGCGGTGATGATCGGTGCGGTCATGGCAAAGCTCTATCTGCCGTTAAAATCGACGGAAGATTGGCTGCAACTGGAATGCGGCGATGATGGTGCCGCAACCTTCCCAAAATTGAACGCGTAATGGCCGAAAGCTACCGATTTCCAAAACGAATGCGCCTGTCGGGTCGCAAGGCCTTCGCGCGCGTCTTTGGCGGGCGACATTCTGCCGGCAACCGTTATCTCGTCGTCTACGCGATGCCGAATGAGCTGCCGTACGCGCGACTTGGGCTGTCGGTCGGGCGTCGGTGCGGCAAAGCCGTGCAGCGCGTGCGGCTTAAGCGGCTGCTGCGCGAGGCGTTTCGACTGGAACGCCCCAACTTGCCCGCCGGGTTTGACTTCGTCTGCGTGCCACGACCGGGGCAGGCACCGACGTTGGATCAGTGCCGCCGCAACCTGTCGAATCTGTTTCGCCAAGCCGCCGATCGGGCACAAGGCTAAGGCAAAGCGCCGTCAGCTCGCGCCCTTCACACCCTGTTTTTCGTCGCCAATCCGCAAATTTTCGCCTTGAACATAATCGTCGGAAAAGCATTTCCGGCCGCGCCGGGCACGGTTTTATCGCACCGTACCCGCAGGGGATTCGTTGTTAGCCCCTTTTTTACTAATGGTTACCGCGCGCTGGTCCGATCCGAGTTTTGATGGGTCCGCATTCGGCGCGCCGGCACCATAGCCGACAAGTGTCGCAGGCGGACACGCGAAAACCGACCCACTGCCCGTCCCTGTCGCGAACAGCGACTTGGGGACGGTCTTCCCACCAGGCCGGGGCTTCCCATTAATTTGAGAAGCTCCGGTTTTTTTTGCGCCACGCTTAGAACGCCTGAATTTCGCCGGTGATCTCTTCAACGAGGTCCTTCACGGTGACGATGCCGGCGCAGCGACCGCGCGGATCGGTGACGATCGCCATGCGGGCGTACTCTTCCTGCAGTGTCGCGAGGGCGTCGATCAGGTTGGTATGATCGGGAATGAGAATCGCCGGATGCGACAAATCTTCCATCGTCTGCGACGGCTCTGCGTAAAGAATCTCCAGCATGTGAACGACACCGATGACTTTGTCCCGTTTGTGCTTAAACACCGGCAAACGCGAATAACGGGCTTGGGCCAATCGATCTTCGATATCCGCGCGCGTCATGTTAGCATCGAGCGAAACGACGCCGCGCAACGGCACCATCACTTCGCGCACGGCCATGGTATTCAGGCGATGAATGCGTTCCATCATATTGCGCTGAGCGCTACTCATGATGCCTTCGGCAGCGCCTTCGCGCAACAGTTGATAGATCTCGGCGCGGCTGCGCATGGCATGATCGACGGCACGCGGGCCGCGCAGGATGCGCGTGATCGAATACGTTAGCGCACGTTGCAAGTGGCTGATACCCGTGTAACGACAAAACGCCAACGCTGCTGTGATAAATCGCGAGTAACGCCGCATCAACACGTCGGCCGACGAGTGAAAAAGATTCTTCGGAACAACTTCCCCAAAGATAAACACCAACGGCGTTAGGATCAGCGTGGCGTAAAGCTCCGCTTGTCGTTCGCGCGCGGCAAGGTCGTCATGGTTCAGCGTGAGCACAAACACGGCCGTCAAGCAAAACGGCGCGAAGTAGTTTGCGATGTTGGTACCGACCAGCGTGGCAAAAAGCAGGTTCGCACGGTCCGCCATAGCGCGTTCCAGCCGCAATGCGTCGCGCTTGCCGTCGTGGGCGTCGAGTCGCAACTTGGTTACGCTCAGGCTGTAGATGCCCGTTTCCGAACCGCTGTAAATGCCGGAAAGCGCAATCGCAATCAGGCAACACAACAGATAGGCCGTGATCGCCAATGTGGTGGCAACGGCAATCATGCGTCGTTACCTCCGGGCTGAGCATCGGTCGGCTGCTTGGGTGCATCCGCCGTTTCCGGAACCTGTGCGAGCAGAATCGACAGGTCGGGATTGGGATCGATCGGGTCGGCCAACGCAATCCGCACGCGTAAGATGCGGCGATCGCGCATGTGTGTGACCGTCAGCCGTACGCCGCCGATTTGCACCTCGTCGCCGGTCCACGGCACGCGTCCCAACTCCTGCACGATCAGCCCGCCGAGCGTGTGGATGCGCGTATCGACTGCCGGCAGCCCAAACGCGCGACGGAAATCGTGCACATCAATCGACGCGTCGGCCATGAATGTTACCTCGTCGATCTTGCGCAGCGCGGGCAGGTCGGATCTTTCTTCCGGGGCGCGCAATTCACCGACAATGGCCTCTACGACATCTTCCATCGCCACCAGCCCGGCCAGCCCGCCGTACTCATCCACGACCAATGCCAATTGTGTGTTAGTTTTGCGGAAATGTCGGAGAATCGCTTCGCAACTGGCTTGCTCGGGTACGAAGCGCACCGGCCGAATAATGTCGCGCACGTTTGCTTTCGGGTTCAGCAGCGCGTGCTTGGCCGAAACAATGCCGAGGATGTTGTCGATTTGACCGTCGTATATGGGGATGCGGAGCAGGCGATGTTGTTTGATCAAAGCGCGCAGCGTATCCGTCGATTCGTTGACATCCATTGCGACGACGTCCACACGCGGCGTCATGACCGAGCTAGCCCGCAGCGTCGACAAATCGAGCATCTGGTGAAGCAGCAAGTTTTCGCGATTGTCGATCAGTCCTTCGCGCTGGCCGATATCGAGCAGGCGTTGTAAGTCATCGGCACCGACGTTGGATTCACCCTGCGGATTAAAGATACGCGTCAGTGGCGTCACGAATAACGAACTCAGCACCCACCGTAGCGGGCTGGTGACAAGCTCCATCCCCCGCAGCGGGAGGGCCACGACGGGTGCAAGTGCTTCACAGTGCGCAAAGGCCACGAGCTTGGGAATGATCTCGGCACCGAATAGCACCAGAAAAAAGCCGACGACACCGACGATAATCCCACCGAGCGGCGAATCGGCGGCCAAGCGCCCGGCCGTTACGCCCAATATCGAATACAGCAAAATGTTCACGAAGATGTTGCACAGCAGGACGGTCGAGAGGAGTTCGCTTGGGCGGTCGCGCAGCGAAATCACGAGGTGGCTGCTGCGCAGGTTGGCGTGGCGAATGCGATTGAGCTGCTGCCGCGAGAGGCTAAATAGCGCCGTTTCACTGGCGGAGATCAAACCGCTGATGCCGGTGAGTATCAAAATCGCGATCAGCCGCGGTGCGTTGTCGAGGATCGTTTGGAGCATCGTGTTCGTCGAGGTCGGAATGGTAGCGTTGGGGCGGCAATTGGTCGATTGCAACGCGTTGGGCTAATCTCGCGGCATGGCGGATGTATGGTTTCTGATATTGCTGGGGTTGGCGGCCGGGTTTTGCGGCGGCTTGCTCGGAATCGGCGGCTCGCTCGTCATGATTCCGGCGCTGGTCATGCGCGACGGCCCGGAGCGGCAGCACCTCTATCAGGCCGCGGCCATGATCGTGAACTTCTTCGTCGTCGCCCCGGCGGTTTGGCGGCATGTGAAGGCACGCGCGCTGCTGCCGTCTTATCTATGGTGGATGGTTCCGCTCGCGCTGGTCGGCTCCATCCTTGGCGTGTTGATCAGCGAGTTGGCTGTTTTTCGCGGCGGCGGGCAAGGCTGGTTGCAGATCGCCTTTGCGGCGTTCCTGCTTTATGTGTTGTACGCGAATGTGCAGCGGCTGCGGAGCGATCGTAAGGCCGACGAACAAGTTGAAGCGAAAAACGGCACCCAAGAGATTGGCAATGGGCCGTTGGCGGGGGTGATCGGTTTGGCGACGGGATTGCTTGGTGGCGTGCTCGGTATCGGCGGCGGCTTGGTGGCCGTACCGTTGCAACAGTCTATTTTGAAGCTGCCGCTACGAAATTGTATCGCAAACTCCGCCGCGACCATTCTGCTGTCGAGCGTATTGGGCGCAGCATTGAAAAACTGGCACTTACCCACGCACGGCTTCACCGTCGGCGACGCGTTGCGTATGGCGGTGTACCTGATCCCGACAGCCATCTTCGGCGCCTGGATCGGCGCGGCGCGCACGCACAAGTGGCCGCTCGTGTGGATCCGCTTGGCTTTCACCGTCTTGGTTGGATATGCGGCGTTTCGATTGGCGTTGATCGGGCTTACCACGGCGACCCGGTGATGCCCGATCCTCTCCGCCGCTATCGCGCCCGCTTGGACCGATTGGCGCGCCAAATCGAACCGAGTGGCTGGTGCTATTCCAATGTAGACGTCGGCGCTTCCGCGGGTTCATGTGGTTCGGCGCGTGCCGAGCGATCTTTGGTGGGCGGCCCCTGCAATGGCGGCGCTTGCGAGCTGGCGAAACCCTTGATCGACGGCAGGTCTTCGGGCTTCTCGCTAGGGTGCACGGCGAAAACTTCGACGCGAATGATGTCTTCAAACGGAACGGTCACGACGAAGCAGCCGACCTTATATGCGTCGTCGGCGGGCATGCATTCAAAGGTCAGCGTCGAGGTCGTCGGTTGCTCGATGATTTCCTTAATCTCATAAGAAAACCCGTCGCGCAAATAAAGGATCGTGCGGACTTCCAACTCGCTGATAAAGCGTGCGAACTTTTTATCTTCGGCCGCCTTCTCGGGCTTGAGCGCGGGGAAGTGCGTGAGGCCGCAGCGCCGTTTGGCCTCTTCGAGACGCGACAAATAAGGCGTGGAGAACCACCAATCAAAATTAAACGGCATTTGTACCTCGTTCCCGTTGAAATTCCGAAGCGAATGACCGAAAGTGAATGTAAGAACCGAGCTTAGGGCTGTCAATTGGATGCGGCGATTCGCGCCGACGATGCGGACGGTGTATTCGCCGAACTCGCAGTTTCGCGAGCATTTTTAGTAACCATTGGCCCAGATTGCGACACGCCGTGAACCCAACGCAACAAGCCGAACAGTTGAAACAGATTGCCCGAGACCTCGGCTTTGAGATGGCCGGCATCTGTCGGCCCGGTCCGATCGAGCACAGCGCCTATTTTGACAAATGGCTTGCTGATGGCCGCGCCGGAACGATGGCATACATGCACAACCATCCGGCCTCGCGGCGCGATCCGACGAGTTGGTTACCGTGGGCGCACTCGGCGTTGGTCGTGGGGTTGAATTACTTCCAGCAAGCGCCGCCGCAAGCGCGGGAGCGTGAAAGTGACGCGCGATACGGCAACGTCGCGCGCTACGCCTGGGGCGAAGATTACCATCGCGTGGTGCGCGACAAACTCGGCGACGTGATGACGCAATTCGACTCGGCGCTCGGTCGTGAGATTCAGCATCGCATTTGCGTGGATACGGCTGCCGTGATCGAACGCGAGTTGGCGCTCAGCGCGGGCATCGGATGGATCGGCAAGAACACGCTGGTACTCAATCCGCATTGGGGGTCGTTCTTCTATTTGGGCGTCGTGTTTCTTGAGATCGAGTTGCCGCCCGACCAACCGATGACCGACCATTGCGGCAGTTGCACGCGTTGCCTCGACGCCTGCCCGACCAACGCGTTTCCGGCGGCGTACGAGATGGATGCCTCGCGCTGCATTTCGTATCTCACCATCGAACATCGCAGCGCGATCGAGCCGCCCCTTGATAATCAACTGAATGGCTGGGTCTTCGGCTGCGACGATTGCCAGACCGTTTGCCCCTTCAACCACTGGCAGCGGGAAACGCAGGAGCGGCGGTTCGCACCCAAGGACGTTGACCATGTCGCGCCCGAACTCGATCGATTGCTGGATCGTACCGATGCCGAGATTCGCTCAATGAACAAGGGCCGCGCAACCAGCCGAGCCAAGCCCGAGATGTGGCGACGCAACGCCCGCTTGGTCAAAGAATCGAACGGGGGGATTGATCGCGCAGCCAACCGGCATTAGCGGCACTAGAATCGAAATCCTGATAGGCTGCAGCGACACACTCGGCAGTAAAGGACCTTCGGGTTGGACAACGTTATCACGATCCAAAAGCTGGAAAAAAGCTACGGTGCGTTCAAGGCGCTCAACGCTTTTGATCTGACCGTGCCGCGCGGCTCGATCTTCGGCTTTCTCGGCCCCAACGGTGCGGGCAAGTCGACCACGATTCGAATATTGCTCGGCCTACTAAAGCGCGACGGGGGCACGGCCAACGTGCTGGGCATGGATGCGTGGAAAGATTCGACCGCAATTAACGCACGCGTTGGTTATTTGCCGGGCGACGTGCAGTTTCAAGGCAGCCTCAAAGGAGCGGCCTTCCTTAAACTCTGCGCCCGCATGCGCGGCGGCAATCTCGACGCTGAAATCGACCGACTCACAACGGTGTTTCGGCTCGATTTGAAGAAACGCATTCGGGCCTATTCGCGTGGGATGAAGCAGAAGCTCGGCATCATCCAGGCGCTGATGCATCGGCCCGAACTGCTCATTCTCGACGAGCCCACGACCGGCCTCGATCCGTTGATGCAACAGGCGCTTTATGACGAGTTACGGCGCGTAGCCGAAGATGGGCGCACCGTGCTGTTTTCGAGCCATACGTTGAGCGAAGTGGACCTGCTGTGCGATCGTGTGTGCGTAATTCGGGCCGGCGTTGCCGTACAGACCGGCACGATTGTGGACCTGCGGGCCCAAGCGCCACGCCGCGTGGCGCTGGCGATGGCCAACGGTGCGGCGCTTCCGACGCCGAACAACGGCACGTTTCAACGCGGCGAAAGCCATGACGGTCGCGTTGTCGGTACCTGGGTGGGGCAGACGTCTCAGTTGCTCGAATGGTTGCAAGCCGTAAAGCCGCGCGACGTGGAGATCGGCCCGCCGACGTTAGAGGAACTGTTCCATCAGCTTTACGAAACGACCCACAACGCTGCGGCGTCAAGCGAGAAGGCATAATCGTGTCGAAGCATCTGATGTACAAGGCGTGGCGCGATTATGCGTTCTTCGGTTTCGGCACCATGCTGTTGTTGTGTCTGTTTGTGATCGTGTTCGTCAATGCGGTGCACGCGACGGACATGGAACAATACATGAGCGTGATGAAAACGCCGTGGATTCGCAACTTGATGCGCGCGATGGTGGGGGCCGATATCGTCGAGAACTTCGACACGACGGGCCTCGTGAGTTTCGCGTTTGCCCATCCGGTGATGTGGACCATGGTGATCGCGTTCATCTTGCTCAGCACGAGCGGCCTCATCGCGGGCGAAGTCGATCGCGGCACGTTCGATTTTGTCGCGACGCTGCCCGTTTCGCGGACGCAGATTTATCTATCTTATTCATTGGTCACGGCGGTGTGGTCGTTGATGTTGGTCGCCGCGCTTTACCTGGGTGCGTGGCTCGGCATGAAGCAAGTCGGCTACGAGGGCGTGAATTACACCACGCTCGTGCTCGTCTCAATGCATCTGCTGGCTGCGATATGGTTCGTGGGGGCGATGGGCATCGCGCTGAGCGGCATGTGCAATCGACGCGTCGCGGCGGGCGCGATCTGTTTCGTCTATATCCTGTATTCGTTCACGTTGAACGTGGTCGAAGCCTTTTGGCCGGCGGCGCAGAAGGTCGGTTGGACGGGCTTTATGCACTACTACCAGCCGTTGCCGGTCGCGCGCGACGGTGAATTGGACCCTTACAGTCTGGCGGTGTTGGTTGGAGCGGCGAGCGTGATTTGGATCGTTGGCCTGCTGCGGTTTACCAACCGGGATATTCCGTCAGCCTAAAGATTGTGATGATCCGAATCGAGCGTGTCTTTCCATTCGCTCAGATTCTCGAGATACACGCTGGTGCCCCGGGCCACGCAGGAGAGCGGGTCGTCCACGACTTTGACCGTAAGGCCGGTGCCGTCGGAAATCACTTCATCCAAACCACGTAACAGGGCACCACCACCGCAAAGGTGAATGCCGTTATCGACGAGGTCGGCGGCGAGTTCCGGTTCGCAGCTTTCGAGCGTGTGCGTGACGGCATCGAGAATGTGACTAATCGGTTCGCGCAGAGCGTCCCGAATTTCCTGACTGGTGACGACCGTCTTACGCGGCAGGCCGCTGATCATATCGCGCCCGCGCACATCGACGGAGACTTCCTGATCGAGCGGGGCGGCGGAGCCGATTTCGATCTTAAGCCACTCGGCGGTTTGCGGACCGATTTGTAAGTTGTACGTGCGTTTCATATGGGCGATGATGGCTTCGTCCATATCATCACCCGCCACGCGAATCGACTCACTCACCGACACGTCGGCCAATGACATGACGGCGACTTCCGTCGTGCCGCCACCGATGTCGACGATCATGCTGGCGCGCGCTTCGGCAATCGGAAGATTGGAACCGATACCGGCGGCCATCGGTTCTTCGATCAGATAAACGCGTCGCGCGCCGGCGCGTTCGGCAGAGCCAAAGACGGCGCGCTTCTCTACGGCGGTAATACCCGACGGCACCGCAATGACCACGCGCGGCCGCACCAAACGGCCACGACCACCATGCACTTTGCGGATGAAGTAGCCGAGCATGGCTTCGGTAATATCGAAGTCGGCAATAACGCCGTCTTTGAGCGGGCGCACGGCGGCGATCGAGCCCGGCGTTTTACCGAGCATTTCTTTGGCCACCAAACCGACGGCGTTACCGTTTTGCAGGACTTGATTGGTACCTTTGCGCACCGCGACCACGGAAGGTTCGTTGAGCACGATGCCTTCGCCGCGCACGCAGACCAACGTGTTGCAGGTGCCCAGGTCGATTCCCATGTCGACGCTGAACATGCCCATCAAGGAATCGAATAACAAAGCCGAGGTCCCTCTCTGCTTATCAACGGCTTAATCGAATTGCCGTCCGCGCCGCATGGTTTGAATATCAGATGCGCGGCGAATTGCATCTATTATGATGTGCGAAAGTGTAACCTACATACGAACGAACGTCACCGCGCGGTTCGCCAAAAAGATTTGCAAAACTTAAGGCGATTGTGATTTGTAGCGGCGGGGTAAAAAGACGGAACGCCGATGCGGGCGGCGAAAGGTTCGTCGGGCCAGCCCACCATCGGCGGTTCAAAACGAAAAGTAAGGTGTGATTTACAGCGCGAAGCTAGGGATCGTGCCGTGCAATTCGATGGCTTTGTAGATGACGTAGCCGAGTGCCAACGCCACACAGCCCGTCGCGATAATGGCCATGACGGTGTAAAGGTCGTCCTGCGCTTGGCCGCGTGGGGTGCCGCCGTATCCGGGTTTACCTGCCATCGTCATTTCTCCTCAAACAAAGGGGTTCATAACGCCTGTTTGCGTTTGAAACGTCTTAGTTGCTCAGTGCAAAGCTGGCCTGGTCGCGGATGGCGTCGCCGGCTTGGATGCCGCCTTCCGACTGTTCGATCACGCCGGCAGCCGCGTTGGCCTCGACGGCCGTGATGCGGATGGTGCCGAGGTACTTGGGAGCGCCACCGCTGCGGCGATAGACCAAAAACCGCATGCCGTGACCGACACCATCGGCCGCACCGACCGAGATTTCCGCCAAATCGCCACGGATCGCCGTGACCTGACCGCGAATGGGTGCGGTGATATCCGATAGGCCAATCGGCTCGGAAACGGACGGCGTGTATGCCTGTACGACAGCGCGGCTGCTCGGGATTTGAGCCGTATCGATAGCCGAGTAGCTGGTGCCGCTACCGGTGAGCGAACCGATCTGCTCCTTCAAGGCCTTGATGCGCGACTGAGCCATGGCCATGTTGGCGGTTAGCTCTTTAACGCGATCGTTGAGATCGATGTTGCGCCGCGTCAGCGTCGCGTTGCGTTCGGAAAGCTGGGTAGCCAATTCCTGCTCGCGGGTGCGGGCTTCTTCGATCAGCTTGTTGTGCGAGGCAAGGCTGGTGGCCTGTGCCTGCTCGTTGTTGAGCTGATTGGTCAGGTCGGCGTTCTGGCGGCGCATATCGGCCACTGCGATGTTCAGCTTGTCGAGTTCCTGCTCGAGCCGACCGATGGTTGCCAAATTCTCTTGGTAGAGAACTTCGGCACGCTGTGCTTCGAGGGCGGCGCTGGCGGTAATCGCACGCGCTTGCGCATTGGCGTCGGCGGCGGAAGCCTTCCAATCGGTGGCGGCCTGACGCCATTTTTCTTGCTGAGCCATGGTCGAAATGGTGAACATGCTCAGTGCGATGGATAGCACCGTCATCAATACGACGAACACTTTGGTGAGGACGCTCACGACGTCACCTCCTGAAACAGGATTACATCAACGCGATAAACCGTCGGCGGGTATGCGTTACGTTTGGTTTTAAGCCTCTTCCCTGCCCCCAATTTGGCGTAGTGGATCGCCTTTGCAGGTTTGTTTCCACCCATGGTTGGCGGGCGGAATGCGGGGTGTGAACGCTCGGGTAGCCGGGGGCTTCCCTCACGTCGATATCGATTATCTACGTCGGTAGCGGCATTTGCAAGTGTGTAGCCGGCTGGAAAATTCGGGAATCTCCCAATGGGGCTGATTGTCGGACCCAGCCGCGCTTCGGACCTTATTCGGCGGCACCTACCTGGAATCGTGCCGCCGCGGCCCATAAGCAATCGACTTGCCTCGGCCAATTCGCGACCGGTCGCTTGACCCGCTAATGCGGCTCTCAGTACCATAAAGCATAGCAATGCAGGGGTTTGCCGTCGCTTCCGGGGAAAGAACCACGCGGCAGGCTCGAGTTTCCCACCGATTGTCATCATCCGTCGCGTCGTTCCACCGATATCCCGCGACGGTCGACCCGCCAGTGGTGAAGGAGTTCGCCTCATTATGCGTAAATGCGCACCGATTTTACTCGTGCTGTCGTGGGTGGCGCTGTCCGCCGCGCCGGTTAATGCCCAAATCGAATTCGTCCCCAAAGCCGAATTGGATCGCTTGGGGCTACAACGTTATTGGCAGTCGTCGCCACCGTTGCCGGTCGGCGAACTCGTCAAGCAGCACACGTTGGTCGACGATAACGTTTACCTGATTTCCGAAAGCAACCTTGCCGTGGCCGTGCATTCCGGCACCGGCGTCGTGCGGTGGATCGCGCAGGTTGCCGACCGCGATCAACAAGTGCGCGAACCGACCCACTCCGACGCGTACACGTTTTTCACCGGTCCCGCTTCTGTCAAAGTGTTAAACCGTCGCACCGGTGAATTGGCGGGCGAACCGCGGCGCTTGCGCGGTGTGATCGTTACCGTCGATCACGATACGGCTCGCATTTCCATCGGTGCCGCACACGGCGTGCGCCTAGACGACATTCTCGATATCTTCAACGTAAACGATTCGGAAAACACCACCCGCGAACCCATCGCGCAACTGCGCGTGACGGTGGTCGATCACAAGGAGGCGCGCGGTCGCTTGGTGCGCGAGTCGCGCACGACGAAGATCTTCCCCGGCGATCGCGTACGACAAGATGTTCGCTTGCCCTTGCGTGAAGTGAAGCTTCCGTTCGCCGCCGCCAGCCCGGCGGTTGCGGATGAGGAAGACCTGTTTGTGGGGGCCGCTAACCAGCGGATGTATTCGCTGCGGTTTCTGTCGGGCTTTACGAATTGGCGCGTGCTAACGCCGAAAAACATGTCGGCAGCGCCGACGCTGTTTGGCGATAGCGTGTACTTCTGCGATAACGACGGTCGCTGTGCGTCGGCCACCAAGCGCAAACGCAAGCGCAATTGGGAGTTCTACACCGACGGTGCGATCGCCCTCTCGCCCGTCGTTACCGACAAGTACGTGTTCGTCGCGTCCAGCGATCGTTCGCTGTATTGCCTCGATCGTGAAACCGGTCGCCGCAATTGGACGCACCGATTCGATAATGTGCCCGATCTGGAGCCGGTGATCAGCGACGAATTGATCTTCCAACGCACCAAGGGCAACAACGTACACGCCATTCGCATCGAAGATGGCGAGGCCGTTTGGAAACGCGAGGCTGCCGGCCGCTTTATGCTGCGCCTGGAAGACGACGCCTATCTCTGGAACGACACGCCGCCGATGTTGATGCGCGTGGCCATCGATAGCGGCGAGATCGAAGATTCCGTCGGTTTGCCGATGGTGACGTTTGCCGAAGCCAGCCCGGCCGATCAACTGATCGTGTTCGGTCAAAGCGATGGTTCGCTCGTCTGCGCTCGCCCGAAGAAGGCACCGCACCTGAAGCCCGAGCAACTGGCCATCGTGCTGCAGAACGATCGCAAGGCCAAAGAAATCGACAGATACGTGGCCGAAAAGGAGGCCGAACGCGAACGCTTGGCAGCCGCCCGGGCCGAGGCCGAAAAGACGCGCGAAAAAGCGAAGTATTCGTTCCTTGCCGATGACGACTTCCTCACGAGCCGCATCACGACCGAACCGGCGGTGAAGTCGAAGGCGGAAGAAAAGCCCAAGGCGGCCGCGGAATCGAAACCGAAGGAAGAACCGCAGGCCGAGAAGAAAGAAGCCGATCCGTGGGGCGGCGACCCCTGGGGCGAGGACGACACTGACTCCAAGGATGATAAGAAGGACGACGACGAGAAGGACAAGGACGACGATAAAGACGACGACAAGGATGACGATGATAAAGATGATGATGACGACGATGACGGCTGGGATTGGTAAACCGGTCGCAATCGCGTCGCGCTGATTGCCGCGTCGCCCAAAACGATTAGCCTAGACGGTCGGTTCGCTTCGTTGCGGACTGGCCGTTTTTTTATTGCCAACCATGCCACGGAAAGGCACATGCATGTCCGCCATCCCCATCCGCCGCGCCCTGATCGCCGTGTACGATAAGACCGGCATCGCCGATTTTGCGAAAGCGCTCGTCGAAGAACATGGCATCGAGATCATTTCGACCGGCGGCACGGCCAAGCATCTGAAAGAAGCGGGCGTTCCCGTCACGATGGTTGAAGAGGTTACGGGCTTCCCGGAAATGCTCGACGGTCGCGTGAAAACCCTGCACCCGAAGATCCACGCGGGCATTCTGGCCGATCGCGATAACCCCGAACACATGCGGCAACTCAAGGAACACGGCATCAAGCCCATCGACATGGTAGTCGTGAACCTCTATCCATTCGAAGAGACAGTCAAAGACCCGGATTGCAAATTTGAAGAGGCGATCGAGATGATCGACATCGGTGGGCCGTGCATGCTCCGCGCGGCGGCGAAGAACCATAAGCATGTCTTGGTGGTATCTCAACCAAGTGGATATGCCGTCGTTATACATGCATTCGAAATTTGGGAAGACCTCGACAAGACTGCGTGGCATAAATCGATGGCCGAAAAGGCGTGGCTTACGTATTGGAAAACGTCGCAATATGACGCTGCGGTTGGGCAGTGGATCGCATCACACCCGAGTATTGAGCCGTACACGGACGATTCATTGACCTCAATATTTTTAGAGGAGCCCGGTCTTCCGGAACTGCGATACGGTGAGAATCCACATCAGTCGGCAGGTATTCTTCAGTTTTGCGGGAAGCAGGATAGTTGGCGTTTTCATAATCCTGATGGCGAGGGGACGCACCCTTCTTATAACAACTATGTTGATGCCGACGCCGCCTTAGGTCTTTGTGCCGAACTTGCACGCTCTAAACTAAATAAGCCCACCTGCGTCTTCATTAAACACACCAATGCCTGCGGCGTGGGCATCTCAAACGATGCCCAAGAAGCCTATCGACAGGCTTATCTGGGCGACCCCAACGCAGCCATGGGCGGTATTCTTGCGGTTAATTTCACTGTTGATAAGGCCTTCGCCGAAACGGTGATGGCCACGCTCCAATTGTTCAAAGACGACGTGATTGCCGGTGGCTGTGCCAATCCTCCGCAGGCATTCTTCGCTGAAGTGATCGTCGCGCCGGGCTACGACGACGATGCCATCGAGGTCATTCGCACGGCGAAGAAGTGGGGCGAACGCGTACGGTTGTTAGACGTGGGCGACATGACACGCCCACCCAGCCCGGAAGACGTCGATTACAAACGCATCGCGGGCGGCATGCTGATGCAAACGCCCGACTTGCTCGGCCTGAACGAACACGACTGGAAGATTGCAACCGACAAACAGCCGACCGACGCGGAGCTAAACGACGCGCGCTTGGCGTGGCTTACCTGCAAACACACCAAAAGCAACGCCATCACCATTTGCAAAGACGGCATGCTCATTGGCAACGGGGCCGGTCAGATGTCGCGCGTGATGAGTTGCCGCATCGCCACTTGGCTTGCCAAAGAGAATGGCCACGCTGCCAAGCTCGCCGGTAGCGTCGCCGCCAGCGATGCATTTTTCCCTTTTCGCGATGGTCTCGACATCCTTGCCGACGCGGGCGCGACGACCGTCATTCAACCCGGCGGCAGCAAGCGCGACGACGAAGTGATCGCGGCGGCCAATGAGCGTGGTATTGCGATGATCCTGACGGGCGTGCGGCATTTCAAACATTGAGGAATGTGTGAAGTGGTGATTTGCGATTTGTGAAATCTGTTGTAGGGTCCGCATTGCGGACCACCGACCGCTCGTTGATCTTGTCAAATTGGAAAGGACGAATCGCGGCCCACCTTCAAACGTAATTCGAATTTGAACACGAATATATACAAGAATGGTCCGCACAGCGGACCCTACAAGTCGACATAATTAGACAACGGTATATTTTAAAAACACACCGACTCCCGAAGACCTCCAAGCCCCAAGCCCCATGCCTCAAGTCCCAGGTCCCAGGTCCCAGGTCCCAAGCCTACTTCTTCAGCACCGCCGTCGGCCACGTGCTGGGGTCGATGTGCCAATTCAATTCATCGCCGACCGTCAACGGCTGTTGCCCGATCTCCAGGTCTTCGACGATGATGAACAAACCGATGCGCGGGTTCTCAACCGGGTCGAAGCCGAACATTGCCGTCGCGGGGATGTGCGCCGTGAGTTGGTAGCCTTCGTCGTCGAGCTTGGCCGCGACGATCAAATCCTCGACGTTGGCGACGGGCGCGTCTTCGGTGGCGCGACGCACCTTGGTTGTACCGGCGACGGGGTCGTCGCCGTCTTCGCCACCACCCGTCGGCAGGAAATAAAACTGCTGGCAAAATCGTGTGGCGCGGCGCACATTGCGGCTGTCGCGCGTATCCGTCATCACCCGAATGTTGTCGGCTTTCCAATATTGCCGCGGGTCGCACACGATCTCGTTTGCCTTGCCGCCGAGCGAAACGCCGATGAATAATCCGTCTTCCGACCAACCCGCGAATACATCGGCAAACGGCTCGTAACCATCCATCATGCCGAACGGTTCGAGCAGCGCGGCTTTGGGCCAGCGCTCGACGGTGCCGTTCAGCGGTGGTCGCGTGGCGAAGTAGTGCAACTCGAATTCGAGCTTAAAGAGAAACGGGTTGGGGATGAGGGGGTCCATCGGGGGATAATAGCGAATGGCGAAGAGCGAATGTTGAAATCTCGAAGAATAAGCTAAGCGTAAGGCATCGAAGCCATTGGGCTGTTAACCGTTGGAAAACAGGCTCGGGCGTTTGGCAATCGCTCGGCGCTAATCATGCCGCAGTGCCTCGATGGGATTCAAAGACGCCGCTCGGCGTGCCGGTAACAATCCAAATAACACGCCCACGCCCGCACTAAATACAAACGCCAGTATTACGATTGTGGGCGACATCATCGCTTTGACGCCGATGGCATCCGCAATCGACGTCGCAGCCAGCACGCCCAGAATAATGCCCACGCTGCCGCCAGCGCTACTGATCACACCGGCTTCGATCAGGAATTGCCGATTGACGGCTTTGGTCGAAGCACCGATGGCCATGCGAATACCGATCTCGCGCGTGCGCTCGGTCACCGACACGAGCATGATGTTCATAATGCCCACGCCGCCGACCATCAGGCTGACGAGCGCGAGGAAGAAAATCAGCAGCGTCATTTGATCGCTCACGGCTCTGGCCTGTTCTTCCTTTTCCTTGAGTGTCGTAACTTTGAAATCGTTGGGGTCGGTTTCGAGCAGTTTATGCCGCTGCCGCAAGAGGGCCGTGATTTGTTCGACCGCATCTTCGACCTCATCGTCGCTGGTCGCCGAGCAAAGAATCGCATCGGGCTCGCGTACGTCCATTAAGTCGCGCAGCATGATCGAGAGGGGAATAATCAGCGCGTTGTCTTCGTCCATGCCCAGCGGGTTAAAGCCCTTGGGTTCCAACACGCCGACGACCTTGAAACTCATCTGGCCGATACGAACCGTGCGGTTGATCGGGCTGCGGTCGCCGAAGAGTTCGCGCACGGCGGTTTGACCGATCAAGCAAACGCGGCGTCGTGCCACGATATCGAACGGCTCCAAATCGCGCCCTTCGATCACGCCCCAATTGCGGATTTGCGTGTATTTGCCGTCGGCACCGGTGATCGGTACGCCAAAGCTCGACGTATCCGTAATGACGAGGAATTCTTTGCCTTGCACGCCGGACGACATGCTAACGGCGTCGCATTCGATCTCGATGGCCTCTGCATCGGCACGGCTCAGGTTGCTGCCGGAGAGCATGCCGATAGGGCGTTTGTCGCGTTTGGCGTCTTCGCTGATTACGAAGATCATGTTCTTACCGGCTTTGCGGATGTCGGCGATGAGCGAATCCTTCACACCTTGCACGACGCTCACGCTGACGATGACCACAAACACACCCATGATGATGCCGATCATGGTGAGAAAGCTGCGCAGCTTATGCCGCCACAACTCGCGCAGGCCCATCTTGAAGCATTCCATCCACAGCGTGAACAAGCCTTAGTCCTCCGCCAGGGATACGGTGCGTACGTCGGGTAACTCGGGACCGCCAACACGCGGGGTGGGTTGGTCGTAAATGATGCGACCGTCCTTCAGAATGATCGAGCGCTCGGTAAACTCGGCCACGCCCGGATCGTGCGTGACCAGAATGATCGTCAGGCCTTCCTGCTGATGCAGTTCGTCGAGAATCTTCATGATCTCGCCCGACGTATGCGAATCGAGGTTGCCGGTCGGTTCGTCTGCTAAAAGGACTCGCGGATTATTGACCAACGATCGGGCGATGGCGACGCGTTGTTGCTGACCGCCGGACATTTCAGATGGCAGGTGATTGGCGCGATCGGCGAGGCCGACTTTTTCCAATGCGGACAACGCCGCCGCGCGACGTTTGCCGGTAGGCACGCCGCTGTAAACCATCGGTAATTCGACGTTTTCGACGGCTGTGCTGCGCGTAAGCAAATTGAAGTTTTGGAAGATGAACCCGATGTATTTGTTTCGCAATGCTGCGAGTTCGTCGCGCGAAAGCTTGCTCGTGAGTTCCTTGGCAAGGTGGTACGTGCCTTTCGTCGGAACGTCCAGCGCGCCGAGAATGTTAAGCAGCGTCGACTTGCCCGAACCGCTGGCCCCCATGATCGAAATGTACTGACCTTCGGGAATATCGACGTTGAGCCCACGTACTGCATGTACTTCATTCACGCCAAGCTGATAGATCTTGTGCAAATCGCGCAAGCGCACCGTGATGGTTGCGGGGTCGGCGTCTTCCAGCGTGGAGACGATCGGCGCGCGATGGGCGGCGGATTGGGCGGAAACGGTCATGAAATAGACAAACGTCAGTTTACAGCGTGCGGTTATCCGGCGACGCGAGCTTGAGGGCTTCCTTCAACGAAAATCCCTTAGACGACAGTTCATCAAAGTTACTGACAAACTTCTCGTCGGCCTTAGCACCAAGCAGGATTTCGGTTTCGAGATTGTCGGTAATGCCCGTCCAAATCGGAACCGGCTTCCAGGTTTTGTCGCTTTCGTTAAACGACCACAGATGCGCCTTCTGGCAGTAGTCTACGCGGGTACCGTCCGGCTTCTTGGGTTCATCCGGCCATTCGACCGCTTCCAGCTTCTCGCGGCGTTCGTCGCGCGATAGGGGCGGTCGAAACCGCAGCGCCTTGTTCTCGACCTTGAGCGTTTCGTCGCGCTTCACGCATTCGATCACCACGTTGACCGACATGCCGGGCAGCAGCGTGCGACGGGCATCGTTTTCGACTTCGAGGATAACCGTGTAAGTGGTGACGCCCTGAATGATGTCGGGCTGATTGCGTTTTTCGAGAATCGAGCCGCGAAACTCGGAACGACGCTTGCCTTCCACGGCGAAGCTGGCAGGCTGGCCGACTTCGATGTGAGCAATATCCGATTCGCTGACCCGGGCGGACACCTGCATGCGACCCAAGCTCGGCGCGATTAGAAATAACGGTGGGGGTTGCAGCGTCGGGTTCACGGTGGTGCCGACGTCGAGATAACGCCGCAGGATGACGCCGTCGATGGGCGACCGAATAATGCACCGTTCGACTTGAACCTCAGTGGTATCGAACTGCGCTTTGGCCAGATCGCGGGCGGCCTCGGCCTGTTTGATGGCTTCTTCCAAACGCGGCGGGGCGAAGCGTTCGTTGTTCTCCGCTCGGACGACATTGGCGCGGGCCGTTTCCACGGCGGCCTGTGAGGTCGCAACGGCAGTTTTGGCTCCAACCCACTCGGCCTCGGGGCTTTGTTGCTGTTTGAATAACTTATCAATTCGGTCGAAGTTAAATTGTGCCTGCGCCAGGCTGGCCTCGGCAGCATCGAGTTCGGCCTTGGCCTGCTTCGTCAATTGCGGCAGCAACGCCAGTTGCTCGTCCTTGGCAATGCGGGCGTCGGCCAAGGCGCTCTCGGCGCGCGCCAAGGATGCCTTGGATTGCTCGTGCTGTGCCTGAACGATTTCGGGGTCGATGCGGCAGATGACTTGGTCTTTTCGGACCTCCTCGTCATAGTCGACCAAAATCTCGACGATCTTGCCGGTGGTTTCGCAGCTCACCACGACTTCGGTCAGCGGGGACACCTGCCCCAGCGTTTCAATACTAAAGGTGAGCGGGCCGCGTTGAGCGGTGGCGTGTTCGACCTTGTAGTCGTCGGTCGGGTCTTGCAGGCTGGCGTAGCCGACGGCCGCGCCGCCGATGATGACGAGCACGAGGATAATCTTCCACAGACGCATAGGGCGAAAATTCCTGCTGCCGGGGCCGGTGCGGCCGGCCAGTCGTGGGATGAAACGCGAAAGTCTAGGGGCGTTTGCTGATACTGCCAAATGGGGTCGGCGCTGCGTTAAATTTATCCATTTCCCCTACTTGACACATTTCAGGTCAGAAGTAGTATTGCTCGTCTGCGAATTTCGCGGGAACTGTTAATTCTTCGTGTAGCTAACGCGGGAGCAAGACGTTACGTGGCACTCGATCGCATCAGAATTCGAATGGAAGCTTACGATCATCGAGCCCTCGATGGTTCGGCCCTCGAGATTGTCGATCAGGCCAAACGCACCAGCGCCCGCGTTCGCGGTCCGGTGCCTCTGCCGACGCGTATCGAACGCTACACCGTTCTCCGTGGGCCGCATGTTGACAAAAAATCGCGCGAGCAGTTCGAGATGCGGACGCACCGGCGTCTGATCGATATCTTCGAGCCGACCGCGAGGACGGTTGAAGCACTGAACCGGCTGATTGTGCCGGCCGGTGTGTTTGTCAAGATCAAGGCTTAGGGCACGAACCCTTCCGCCATTGCGAGCGGTCTGGTTCCTCTGCTTGATCTCGTTCAACCCCTTTTTGAGTAGTTTTGGCTTGCGTGCGTGAGCTGGATCGCGCACCCATTTGGCGACGGTTGATCCGCGCCTGTAGGGATTTTGCTGAATGAAAGCGGCAATCCTCGGAACCAAAGTGGGGATGACTCGGATCTTCGACAAGGATGGTACGTCCATTCCTGTCACGGTGATCCAAGCCGGCCCGTGTAACGTGCTTCAGGTGAAGACCGAAGATCGCGATGGTTACTCGGCCGTGCAATTGGGTTATCTCGATAAGAAGCCGCAGCGCTGCAAGCGGCCTGAGATCGGTCATGCGCGCAACGCGAATACCAAGCCGAAGCGCTTTATCCGTGAGGTTCGCCTGACGGAAGCCACCGACAAGCAGGTTGGTGACCTCGTGACGGTCGAACTTTTTTCCGAGCAGGAAGTCGGTCACGTTGATATCGTTGGAATCACCATCGGTAAGGGGTTCCAAGGTGTCATGAAGCGGCACAACTTCCGCGGTAAAGAATCGTCGCACGGTGTCGAACGCAAGCACCGTTCGCCGGGTAGTATCGGCGGTCACGGTAACCTCGGTCTCGGTCGCGGCGTGAAAAAAGGCAAGAAGATGGCCGGTCATTACGGTCACGAGCGCGTAACGTCGCGCAATCAAAAGCTCGTTGCCGTCGATGCCGATCGCAATTTGCTTTTGGTCAAAGGTGGTATTCCCGGCCCGCGCGGTGGCTATGTCATCGTGTCGCGTGCGAAGGCAAAGAAATAAAGAGAGTCGTTGTAAGGGTCGTGGCCGATTGAGATCGGTGGCGGCCCTTTTCAATGGAACGTGCAGTCATGATTGAAATACCCGTCATTGATGCCGCCGGTAAGCAAGTCGGCACCGAGCAACTCGATCCCGAAATGCTCGGCGGTGAGGTGCGCGTCGACCTGCTCAAGCAGGCGGTGATCGCATATCGCGCCAACCAGCGCCTGGGTACGGTCAAAACCAAGACCCGCGCCGAAAAGCACGGTTCGAGCAAGAAGCTGTATCGCCAAAAAGGCACCGGTCGCGCTCGTATGGGTAACGCCCGCACGCCGATCCGCCGCGGTGGTGGTATGGCATTCGCGAAGCGCCCGCGTGATTTCTCGCAGAAGATGAATCGCAAGATGCGGCGCTTGGCGCGCAATTCGGCGATCTTGGCCAAGGCCATGAACGGTACGGCCCGCATTTTGAAGGGTCTGGAGTTTGACGCTCCGCAAAGCAAGAAGATGGCCGGTCTGCTGAAGGCGGCTGATATGTCGAAGGGTGCGTTGATCGCGCTCGATCAATACGACAACAACATCACGTTATCGGCGCGGAATATTCAGGCCGTCGATATCAGGCGCGTTGATGAGATGAATGCTTACGAGGTGCTGAAGGCGAAATATCTGGCGTTTACGCCGGCGGCGTTCGCGGCACTCAAGAGCGGTTCGACGGCCGCGGTGGAGGCGAACTAACGATGGATATTTACAACGTCGTTCGTCGGCCGCTCGTTACCGAGAAAGGCACGCATCAAAGCCGCCAAAGCTTTGAGTCGACCAATTCGCGACCGGGTCGCGGTGGTGCCTACGCCTTTGAGGTGCACGAAAAGGCCAACAAAATTCAGATTCGCGATGCGGTGGAAAAGATCTACAACGTGCGCGTTGAGAGTGTGCGAACTGCCATCATGCGTGGCAAGGCGCGGCGCTTTCGCGGTCGCTACGGCGCATCGAAGACGTGGAAGAAGGCCGTGGTGGTGCTCAAGCCCGAGCATCATATCGACTTGTTCTAAAGCGGAGTTGTAAACGCCAGCCGGCAACGAAATGTTGTGGTGAAGGATAGCTGATCATGGGCGTAAAGATATACAACAAGACCACGCCGGGGCGTCGCAACGCCAGCGTCAATGATTTCGCTGAAATCACTGACAAGAAGCGACGACCGATGAAGTCGCTCACGCGACCGCTCGTTAAAACCGGTGGCCGGAACAATCAGGGCGTCACGACCTCGCGCTTTCGTGGCGGCGGTCATAAGCGTTTGTATCGCATCATCGATTTCAAGCGCAATAAAGACGGCGTTAATGGTAAGGTCGTTGCGATCGAATACGATCCGAATCGCAACTGCTTTATCGCGCTGATCAATTACGAGGACGGCGAGCATCGCTATATCCTGGCCCCAATGGTTTGAAGGCCGGCGATACGGTCGCCAGCGGCCCCGATGTGGAGCCGGTCGTCGGCAGTGCGATGCGGCTCAAAGACATGCCCGTCGGTATGGACGTGCATAATGTCGAGATGAACCCCGGTCAGGGCGGTAAGTTGGTGCGCTCGGCTGGTGGGGTGGCCCGCTTCGTCGCCCGTGAGGGTGATTGGGCGACGCTGGTCATGCCTTCTGGCGAAATGCGTCAGGTACGCGTCGAGTGCAAGGCCACCATCGGTCAGCTCGGCAACGTCGAACATAAGAATATCAAGCTCGGTAAAGCGGGTCGCAAGCGTCACATGGGGCGCCGTCCGCACAACCGTGGTACCTCGATGAACCCGGTCGCCCACCCGCTTGGTGGTGGTGAAGGTCGTTCGGGTGGTGGTCGCCATCCGTGTAGCCCGACGGGTAAATTGGCCAAGGGTGGTCGCACGCGTAAGCCGCGTAGCCGCTCGAATCGCCGCATCCTGCGTCGTCGTAAGAGCGTGCGGTTCGGTCAAGTGTCGCTGAAGCGGCGTAAGTAAGTCGATTTTGGTTTCGCGTTGGCCGTTGGTGGCTGCCGCATGGTGAGATACGTTTCGCAAGTTTGGAAACACCGTAATGGGTAGAAGTTCGAAAAAAGGTCCATTTGTTGATTTCCGGCTTTATGAGAAGGTCATGAAGGCGGAGGCCGCAGGCAGTCATGCCCCGATTAAAACGTGGGCGCGGCGCTGCACGATTCCGCCGGAATTTGTCGGTCGCACGTTTGAAGTGCACAACGGCAAGATGTTCCACAAGGTGTTCGTCTCGGAAGACATGGTGGGCCACAAGCTGGGCGAGTTTAGCCCGACGCGTACCTTCCGCAGTCATACCGAGAAGAAGAAGTAACGATCCGTTTGGTTCGATCCCCGGCGTCGGCGGCGATTGGTCGCGCGCGTCGGTTGGGAGTGATAGGCAATGGCCGAAAAAACGGCTTGGACAAGCATACATCGCTACGCTCGCATGAGCCCGCGCAAGGTGCGTTTGGTGACCGGCCTGATCGCCGATCGCCACGTCAACGACGCGTTGGATGTGCTCAAGTTCACCAACAAGCGGGCGGCAGTCTTTGTTGATAAGGTGCTGCGCGCCGCCATGGCGGATGCCGACGAGCAGGAAGCCGACGTACGCAACTTGTTTGTGCACGAAGCTCGCGTCGATGAAGGCCCGACGATCAAGCGGTTCAGACCGAAGGATCGCGGTCGTGCCCACCCGATTTTGAAGCGCACCAGTCATATTGTGGTAACCGTTGCGGAAGGACCGAGGAAGTAACGCATGGGACAGAAGATCCATCCAACCGGATTTCGCATCGGTGTGACCGAAAGCTGGCGTTCGCGCTGGTACGCACCCAAGGCCGCCTACGCTGAATTTCTGATCGAAGATCAGAAGATTCGCGACATGGTCTTTAAGAAGCTGAACGATACGCCGCCGTTTGCCGGTTGCAGCAAGGTCGAGATCGAGCGCACCCGCGACGAAGTCAAGGTGTACCTCTCGAGCGCCCGCCCCGGTATGGTCATCGGCCCCAAGGGTGCCGAGGTCGACAAACTGCGCGAAGCGATTGAAGACCTGATCGACCGCAAGGTCAGCGTCAATATTCGCGAAATCAAGAATCCCGATATGAACGCCCAATTGATCGCGCTCGATATCGCCGGTCAGTTGCGTCGCCGCGGCAGCTTTCGCCGCGCCGTCAAGATGAAGTGCGAAGCCGCGATTCAAGCTGGCGCTCTCGGCATCAAGATTATCGCCAAGGGGCGTCTGGGTGGTGCCGAAATGTCGCGCACCGAAGTGCAGAAGCGCGGCTCGATTCCGCTGCAAACGCTGCAGGCCCACGTGGATTACGGCTTTGCGGAAAGCTACACGACCTACGGTGCCATCGGCATTCGCGTCTGGCTTTACAAAGGTGAATACGGCAACGAGGTGGATGAAGCCGAACCGGTACGCCGGGGTGGTGGTCGTCGCGCCCGTGCCTAAGGTTTTTTGCTGAGGAGAGCTGACTCATGGCCATGCTTCCGGCCCGAGTGAAATATCGAAAGATGCATCGCAGCAGCACCAAGGGTGTGGCCACGCGCGGCAACACGGTCGCCTACGGTGACTACGGCCTGCAGGTGCTGGAAGGCGGTCGTATCACGGCGCGGCAGATCGAAGCCGGTCGTATGGCGGCGACGCACTTTCTCAGTCGCCAAGGTCGCGTATTCATTCGCATCTTTCCGCACAAGAGTATCACCAGCAAGCCGCTGGAAACCCGCATGGGTAAGGGTAAGGGTGAAGTCGATCACTGGGTCGCGCTGGTTAAGCCCGGCACGATTCTCTACGAGATCGGTGAAATCCCGGAAGATATGGCCCGCCGCGCCTTTTCCCGTGTGGCCCACAAGATGCCGTTCCGCTGTCGCTTCGTAAAGCGCCGGCCGAGCCTGTAACCAGGATTGAGGTTTGACGACGTGAAGATTGCAGACGTTCGAGGATTAAAAGGCGATGAGTTGCACACCGAGTTAGAGCGGTTGCGCCGTCACCTGTTCGATCTCCGCAGCCAGGCGGTCACCGAGAAGCTTGAGGATTCCTCGCAGCTCGGCAAGACCAAGCGCGATATCGCCCGCGTGCTCACCGTGATGGCTGAGCGCGGCGAAGAGAATATCGAGCAAATGCAGCATCACATGGAAGCGACCGGCGGCAAAGCCGAGTAGGTAACACGAAACCCCGCGCGGCGATGGTGCCGGCGCGTTTGAGTAAGAAGAATTATGGCAGACACGGCAGCAGCCAGCACGACCAACGCCTCCGCCGAGCCGCGGAAGAACCTGCGACGCAAGCGCGTCGGCGTCGTTGAGACCGATACGCGCAACAAGACCATTAAGGTGCGGATCGACCGTCTCTTGCGACACCCGAAGTACGGCAAGTTTTTGCGCCGCAAACTCATTCTTCACGCCCACGACGAGAAGAACGAAGCCAAGCAGGGCGATGTGGTGGAAATTGCCGAATGTCGGCCGCTTAGCAAAACCAAGTCATGGCGTCTGGTGCGCATCGTGCGGCGCTCCGAGCAGGTGCAATAAGGATTCCGAGTCATGATTCAGCAGGAAAGCGTACTGGATGTCACGGATAACACGGGTGCCAAAAAGGCCCTCGTGATCCGCGTGTTGGGCGGCTCGACGGGCCGCATGCGACACTCGCGCCGTACCGCCTCGGTCGGCGACATCGTCGTGTGCACCGTCAAGAAGGCGCTGCCCAATAGCGACTATTACGTCGGTAACAACCGCAAAGAACGATCGACCCGTCGAAAGGTCAAGGCGGTGATCGTGCGAACCCGCGCTCCGGTGCGTCGGCCCGACGGCAGCTACGTGCGATTCGATTCCAACGCGGCGGTCATCGTCGATGACGATAAGAACCCGCGCGGCACGCGTATCTTCGGGGCGGTGGCCCGCGAATTGCGCGACAAGGGCTTCATGAAGATTGTTTCCCTGGCGAACGAGGTCGTCTAACGACTTGCTGACCCGGGTTTGTAAGAGAGAGCGTTTGCCATGGCTGCAAAAGTACGAAGCGGAGACCGCGTCGAGGTAATTGGCGGCGAACATCGGGGCCAGCAAGGTCGCGTGTTACGCATTGATCCCAAGGCCGATCGCGTTTGGATCGAGGGCGTCAACATGGTGCACCGTCACCTGCGCCCGAGCCGACAGAACCCGCAGGGCGGTCGTATCCAAAAGGAAGCGCCGATCCATATTTCCAATGTCTTGCCCGTCGATCCGAAAACGGGTCGCGGCAGCCGCGTTCGCTTTGAAATCGAACGCGACAGCGCCGGCAAGATCGTCAGCAAGCGACGCGTCACCGTCGGTGGCACGGTGCTGGAGGATGTGACGCACGCCGCCGCCAATCAGTAATTGGCCTGCGTGTTGGTGAAAGATTATGAACGCACGACTGTACGACAAATACGTGAAAGAGATCGCTCCGGCGCTCAAGCAAGAGCTTGAGATCGGCAACGTGATGGGTGTTCCGCGCATCGAGAAGGTCATTATCTCGATGGGCCTCGGTCGCAACATCGCCGACAAGAAGATGTTGCCCGCCGCCGAACGCGAACTCACGATGATCTGCGGCCAGAAGCCGGTGGTCTGCAAGGCACGTAAGAGCGTGTCGAACTTCAAGCTGCGACAAGGTTACGACATCGGCCTGAAGGTGACGCTGCGTCGCCGCCGCATGTACGAGTTTTTGGATCGTCTCATTAGTGTGGCGATTCCGCGTATTCGCGACTTTCGCGGTTTGAACCCGAACAGTTTCGATGGCCGCGGCAATTACAACATGGGCATCACCGAGCAAACGATCTTTCCCGAAGTCGATGCGGATAAGGTCGAGTATCAGCAAGGTATGAATCTGACGTTCGTGACCTCGGCGGCCAACGATGCGGCGGCAAAGTTGCTGCTGGTGAAACTCGGCCTGCCGTTCCGCAAAGAGAAAACCGAGAAGGCCGCGTAAAGCCCTTTTTTCAGGCGGCCTTTGGCTCGCCGCAGTTGCATAGAGAGTATTCATGGCCCGAAAAGCTCTGATAGCCAAATCCAAACGCACGCCCAAGTTCAAGGTGCGTGCTTACACGCGCTGCCAAGTCTGCGGTCGTCCGCGGGCGGTGTATCGCAAGTTTATGTTGTGTCGCATCTGTTTCCGCAATCTCGCCCACGAAGGCAAGATTCCGGGCGTGCGCAAGGCCAGTTGGTAAAGCCAGCGTTAGCCGCAGCGGCCCTCGGTCGGTCTGCGAAAGTGAGGAATGTATCGGATGTGGAGTGATCCCGTCGCTGACATGTTGACCCGTATTCGCAACGCCGTCCGCAACCAAGCGGATGAGGTAAAGGTACCGCGCAGCAAGCTGAAGGCGGCCATTTGCCAAGTGTTAAAGGATGAGGGCTATATCAACGGCTTCGATGAAATCGAAGATGGCAATCAGGGCATTTTGCGGATTCAGCTGCGCTACGGCCCCCGTGGCGAACAAATCCTGCACTCGCTCAAGCGCGAAAGTAAAGCCGGCCGTCGGCTGTTTGTCGGTGTCGATGGTATTCCGAAGGTATTGAACGGTCTTGGCATTGCGATTCTCTCCACCAGCAAAGGCGTGATGAGCGACCGTAAGTGTCGCGAGATGCGCGTCGGCGGCGAACTGATCTGTACGGTGGACTAAGGCAACGTAAGGAACGGCAGCGGCCATGTCTCGAATTGGAAATAAACCGGTAGCGATTCCCAGCGGCGTCAAAGTCGACGTGGCGGGCAAAAAGATCTCCGTCAGCGGTAGCAAGGGCAACCTCGACTTTTCTCATCCCGATGGCGTCAGCGTCAAGGTTGAGAACGATCAGGTCGTTGTCGAACGCTCGTCGAATCTTGCCAAACACCGTGCGTTTCATGGCCTGACGCGGGCGTTGGTCAACAACATGATCCACGGCGTCTCGCAGGGTTATCAGCAGCGCATGGAAGTCTTCGGCACGGGTTACGGTTGCGATGTCAAAGGGCAGGAGTTGGTTCTCACGGTAGGTTTCTCCCACACGGTGAATCTTCCGATTCCCACTGGCATCAAGGTCACGATCGAAGTGGCCCAAGCCCGCGGTGACGAAACCCCGGCCAAGTTGCTAATCGAAGGGATCGATAAACAGCTCGTCGGTCAGTTCGCACGCGACGTAAAGGACGCGCGGCAGCCCGAACCGTATAAGGGTAAGGGTATTCGCTACGAGGGCGAGCAGATCATCCGCAAGGATGGTAAAGCCTTCGCCGGTGCCGGTAGTTAACGGTTTTTGTAGGATCGAATGCGATGAAACGCGAAAAACTCAAAGCCAAACGGTATCTGCGGCGTAAGCGCAGCGTCCGTAACAAGCTATTCGGCACGCCCGAGCGCCCGCGCCTCAGCGTTAGCCGCAGCAATCGTCAAATTTCCGCCCAGCTGATCGACGACCTTAATGGTGTCACGCTGTGCAGCGCCGGCACTCGCGAAAAGTCGTTTGACGGCAAGAGCGGGAATTCCGTCAATTGCGAAATCGCCGGTCAGGTCGGACAGGCGTTGGCCGAAAAGGCGCGGATGAAGGATATCCGCAAAGTCACGTTCGACCGCAACGGTTTTCGTTACCACGGTCGCATCAAGGCCTTGGCCGATGCGGCCCGCAAAGCCGGTCTCGAGTTTTAACGGAAGGAACAGGCCCAGAAGATGGCAGAAGCTCCGCAAAATAAGAAGCCCGAACGCGAACGAGGCCGCGGTCGCGATCGCGACCGAGATCGCCAGGATGATGGCGGTCGCGCCGTTGATGACAACGTCGTCAAGGTCTATCGCTGTTCGAAGGTGGTCAAAGGTGGTCGTCGCTTCAGCTTCGCCGCTTTGGTGATCGTCGGTGATCGCGAAGGTCGCGTCGGCGTCGGCTACGGCAAGGCCAACGAAGTGCCCAACGCGGTCGAAAAAGCGCGCAAGCGTGCCACCCGCGATATGAAACCCGTCTCGCTCGTCGGCGGTACATTGCCGCACGAAGTGACGGGTCGGTTCGGCTCGAGCCGCGTCCGCGTGATTCCCGCTCAGCAGGGTACCGGTGTTATCGCCGGTCAGAGCGTTCGTGCGGTGCTCGAATTGGCCGGCGTACACGACTGCCTGACCAAGGTGTACGGCTCGACCAGCCCCAAGAATTTGTGTAAGGCCACGCTCGATGCGTTGATGCAATTGCGCGATCGTGACAAGGTGGCCAAGTTGCGCGGCGTCGAATTGCCGGTTTACAACTAGGCAACACGCGCTGAAAGAAAATTGCACGCTCAGTTAGCGTCGGGTCGCGACGCGGATCAGAACGAGAAGACATGAACATCACGGACATCACCAAAGAAGCCGGCGCTCATAAGAAGCGGAAGCGAGTCGGTCGGGGCGAGTCCAGCGGTTGGGGTAAGACCTCGGGCCGCGGACACAAAGGTGCGGGCCAACGCAGTGGCTATCGCGCACGCTCTCTGGCCGAGGGTGCTAACTTTCCGTTTTTCCGCCGCATTCCCAAGTACGGTTTCAGCAACGCCCAGTTCCGCACCGAATATCAGGTGGTCAACCTGTCGGTCCTGTCGGATCGCTTCGATGCCGGCGCGCACGTAACGCCCGCCGATCTGGAAGACAAGGGCCTGATTCGCGATCGCGAAAACCTTGTCAAAATTCTCGGGGACGGCGACCTGACCAAGGGCCTCACGGTGGACGCCCATCGTTTTTCGGCATCGGCCGAAAAGAAGATTGCGGCAGCCGGCGGTAAGGTCAATTGGCTCGCCCCGCGCCCGAAAAAGAAATTCGTCAAGAAGCCGCGCTGGCAGCTCGCCGCCGAAGAGGCCGAAAAGGGCAAAGGCGGCAAGAAGGCCAAGGGCGGCGACAAAAAGGCTGAATCAAAAGCCAAGGCCAAGCCGGAAGGCAAGAAGGCGAAACCCGAAGCGGATGACGGATCGTCCGCCGATGAAGGCGCTTCCAACGACTAAAACCCGTTCGCTCGCGCGAGAGGGGTGCATTCATAATGTTTTCAGCATTTCTCAACGTATTCAAAGTGGCCGAGCTGCGCAGCAAGATTCTGTTCACGCTCGGTCTGCTCGCCGTCTACCGCATCGGTTTTTATATTCCGTTACCCGGTATCGATCAGGCGCAGATTCAGGCGTACTTCGACAATCTCAAGCAGTCGAGTGCGGGCGGCGGCATCGAACAGCTTACCCAAGCGTTCGCCATGTTCACCGGCGGCAACTTGCAGCAAAGTACCATCTTCGGCCTCGGCATTATGCCTTACATTTCGGCTTCGATTATTTTCCAGTTGCTCGGCACCGTCGTGCCGGCGTTGGAAAAGCTGAAGCAGGAAGGTGAAATCGGCCGCAAGAAGATTCAGGAATACACGCGTTACGCCACGGTCGGCATCTGCGTGATTCAGTCGATCTTCTGGCTGAAGTTCATCACCGGCGGTGAAGCGGGCATCGTTTACGATCAGTTCGCGGATATTTCCGGCAACTTCTGGGCGACGACGATTTTCTGGTTCGTCGGTGTATTCGCCATGACGGCCGGCACCATGTTTCTCATGTGGCTCGGCGAGCAAATTGATGAATACGGCATCGGCAACGGCGTCAGCCTCATCATTATGGCCGGTATCGTGGCTCAAATGCCGCAGGCCGTGTTCTGGGTGATCGACAATGCATCGCTGGATGTCGGTGGCGAAAGCGCCATGGGCCCCGCCAAGATCATCTTCCTGCTCGTGGCGTTCGTCGCCGTGGTCGCCGGTTCGATTCTGATCACGCAAGGTCAACGCCGCATACCGATTCAGCAGGCCAAGCAGATGCGCGGTCGCCGCATGTACGGTGGCGATCGCAACTACCTGCCGCTGCGCGTCAATCATGGCGGCGTGATGCCGATCATCTTCGCCAGCAGCTTGCTCATCTTCCCGGGCTTGTTCTTTAACTGGTTGATGAACATCTTCCCGGAGAGCAACTTCTTCGCGACGCTTTCGGAAGAGTTCCGCGGCGGCACCGGCTTCCTGTACGTGCTTTCGTACGTGGCGTTGGTGTATTTCTTTGCGTACTTCTGGACAACGGTTCAGTTCCAGCCCAAAGAAATGGCCAACAACCTCCGCGATAACGGCAGCTTCATTCCGGGGCTGCGACCGGGCAAGCGCACCGCCGATTATCTCGAAACCGTCATGGGCCGCATCACCTACGTCGGTGCCGGCTTCCTGGCTGTGATTGCCATTATCCCGCAGGTGATTGCGGGCGCGATGAATATTCCGATTACCGTGTCGTCGTTCCTAGGTGGTACCGGCTTGCTGATCGTGGTGAGCGTGGGGCTCGATTTGGTGCAACGCATCGAGTCGAACCTGATCATGCGTAACTACAGCGGCTTCCTCGGCGCCGATGGCGGCAGTCGGATCAAAGGGGCGTACATGTGAATTTGATCCTTCTGGGGCCTCCCGGTGCCGGCAAGGGTACGCAGGCGGTACGCATCGCAGAGCGGAAGAATCTGCTGCATCTGTCCAGCGGCGATATCCTGCGGGAAGAGCGGAAGGCAAAAACCGAGCTCGGTCTGCAGGCGCAGGACTACATGGATCGTGGGGCGCTGGTCCCGGACGATCTGATCCTCGCGATGATGATGTCGCATATCGAAAAAGCCGGCGCTTACGCCGGTTTTCTGTTGGACGGATTCCCAAGGACGGTGGCTCAGGCAGAAGGGCTGGACGACCTGCTGAAGTCAAAAAAAACGCCTCTGGAGCATGTCGTTAAGATCGATGTTCCCCGAGATGCGTTATTGGACCGGTTGACAGGGCGTCTATATTGCCCAAAATGTGGAAGGACGTATCATACAAAATTTTCGCCTCCGAAAGAGCCGGGTGTCTGTGACAACAGCGGTGAACCCCTCATTCGGCGTGCGGATGATACGGTAGAAGTGGTTTCTGAGCGGTTGGAAATCTACGAGCGGCAAACCGCCCCCGTGGTCGATCATTACGAGCGACAAGGGTTGGTGCGCACGGTTTCCGGTGTCGGAAACATCAACCAGATTTCCGAGCGAATTATCGAGGCTTGTCGGGAGTGATGAGATTAGCCGGCAAGCAACGCGAGCGGCAGGATCGGCCCAAGATTGAGCTGAAAAGTCCGCGCGAAATAGAACTGATGCGAGCGGCGGGGCGCATTGTGCGCCGCGTGCACGACCGCATGGCTGAGGCAATTCGGCCCGGCGTTCGCGTGAGTGAACTCGGCGCGATTGCGGATGATGTGATTGCCGCAGCCGATGGCGAGGCGCTCTTCAGGGGCGTAGTGATTCCATCGGCGCGCTTTCCGTTTCCGTCGTCAATATGCGCCAGTGTGAACCATGAGGTGGTGCACGGCATTCCCGACGAACGGGAACTAGTAGAAGGCGACATTATCAGCGTCGATTGCGGCGTCCGATTGAAAGGGTATTGCGGTGATGCCGCCAATACCTACGCCGTTGGAAATATCAGTGCCGAAGCGCAGCGGTTGCTCGATGTAACCTTGGCGACTTTGGACTTGGCAATTGAAGAAATGAAACCCGGTCGCCGCTGGAGCGATGTTGCGTCGAAGATGCAACGCCTGGTGGAGGATGCGGGTTTCTCTGTGGTGCGCGAATTTGTCGGTCATGGCATCGGTCGCAACATGCACGAAGAGCCGAAGGTTCCTAATTATTCGGATCGGCAGCAGCGCAAGCAGGACTTTATTCTGGAGCCCGGCCTCGTCATAGCGGTCGAGCCCATGGTCAACGTCGGTACACGCCACGTGCAAGCGGGCGATGCATCGGGTTGGCCGCAGGTAACGCGCGACGGCAGTTTGTCCGCCCATTTCGAGCACACGCTCGCGATGACGGAAAGCGGTGTTGATATTCTGACTGACGGTCGGTGATGCCGACCGTCGGGTTTGCGGGCTCGCCCCTGGGGGGGCGGCCCAAACATTGAAGGTGATTGAGATGAAAGTGCGATCTTCGGTCAAACGTATTTGCGAGAACTGCAAGATTGTGAAGCGCAAAGGAATCGTGCGGGTGATCTGTTCGACCAACCCGCGTCATAAGCAGCGACAGGGCTAATTCCCTGATCCCCGTCGCGCTCGATTTTCGATGCGCGTGTATTTGCAACGGAGCAAGATTAGATGCCACGTATTGCCGGTGTTGATATCCCGAATGAAAAGCGTGTGGTCGTATCGCTGACCTACATTTATGGAATCGGTCCGACATTCAGTAAGGCCATTCTGAAAGAAGCGCAGATCGAAGAAGATCTGCGCGCCAAGGATTTGACCGAAGACCAAATCAGCCGCATCGCGGGCATCATCGACCGCAACTATGTGGTTGAAGGTCAGTTGCGCCGCCAGGTCACGCAGAACATCGCGCGGCTCAAAGATATTCAGTGTTATCGCGGGCTGCGTCATCGACGCGGTTTGCCGGTGCGCGGCCAACGAACCAAGACGAATGCCCGTACCCGCAAGGGTCCGAAGAAGACGGTCGCCGGTAAGAAGGGCGTGAAGGAACTGCGCTAACGCAGTGGATTAGCGGTTGCGGGGTGATGCTCATCCCCGACGTACGTAATTGAAAATCTCATCGGCCCGGAGGATTGGCTGACGTGGCAAAAAGCGGTAAGCGAAAAACCAAACGACATGTAACGCGTGGCATCGTCTTCGTAAAGTCGACGTTTAATAACACGCTCGTCACGATCACGGATATGAACGGCGAAACGCTCTGTTGGTCGTCGGCAGGCGCCGTCGGTTTCAAGGGCACGCGCAAGAGCACGCCCTTTGCCGCGCAGCGCGCGGGTGAAACGGCGGCGCAGGCGGCCAAGCGCTTCGGCCTTACCGAAGTGGAAGTGCGCGTCAAAGGCCCCGGTAGCGGTCGCGAGTCGGCCGTATCCGGCTTGCAGTCTTCCGGCCTGCGTATCCTGTCGATCGAAGACACGACGCCGTTGCCGCACAACGGCTGTCGCCCGCGCAGACGACGGCGCGTATAGAACTTGTATATCGATGTAATCGTTGTCATTTGAGTATTGCGAATAAGGCAAGGGTAGTTGTAGGAAACTGAAACCGGAACACCGACGCATTGATTAACGCAAGCGGCGTCGGCGTTCGAGCACCAGAGCAGTTCGGTGGCGCGGAACGGCCCTTTGGTGTTGAAAAAGACGCAAGTCAACGGCGCGGGATGTGCCGTTCAGATCCCGGGAGATCACAGATGCGAATTCGATGGCGAGGCTTGGAATTACCGACGCGAGTCGTCAGAGACGAAACCGTCAGCACCGACATGTTCGGTCGGTTCATCGTCGAACCGTTCGAAAGAGGTTTCGGAACGACGGTTGGTAATAGCCTGCGCCGAATTTTGCTGTCGAGCCTCGAAGGCGCGGCCATTACCGAAGTTCGGATCGAAGGTGCCGACCACGAGTTCACCAGCCTCAAGGGCGTCTATGAAGACGTCGCCGAGATCATCCTCAACATCAAGAGTTTGGTGGTGAAGTCGACCTCGTCCGACGCCAAGACCATGAAGATTTCGGTGCAGGGCAAGGCCGGCCAGACGGTCAACGTCACCGCCGCCGATATCGAAGCCGATGCCCACTTGGAAATCATCAACGCCGACCATCATCTTTGCACGCTCACCGACGACGTGAAGTTCAACATGGAGATGACGGTCAATCGCGGTCGCAGCTACATCACGGCTGACGAAAACAAGCGCGACGACGAAGAACGCGAAGTCGGCGTTATTGCGGTTGATTCGCTCTTCTCGCCGGTGACCCGCGTGCGATACCGCGTCGAAGACACGCGCGTTGGTCAGCGCACCAACTACGACCGATTGGTGCTGGATATTTGGACGAACGGAACGCTGACGCCGGAAATGTCGTTGGTCGAAGCGGCCAAGATTCTGCGGAAGCACCTCAACCCGTTTGTGCAGTACTTCGATCTGGGCAACGCCATGGCGGCGCGGGCCGATGAGAAGGCGCACGAAACCGAACGCAGCTCGGTCGATGACGAACTGATGGCAACACCGGTTTCGGCGCTGAAGCTCTCGGTGCGTTCGAGCAACTGTTTGGCGTCGGCCAACATCACGACCATCGGGCAACTGATGGAGCACGATGAAGAAAGCCTGCTTAAGCTGCGCAGCTTCGGCAAAACGTCGCTGCGTGAAGTGAAGCGCAAGCTTGCCGAGTTGGGCCTGCACCTTGAATCTTCGGGTGAAGATGACGGGCTCGATGATGACGATGACGACGACGATTCGGGCGATTATTCGCCGCTCGCCGATGAGGCTGTTTCGCCGCCGTCGGCTTCGGCCCCGTTCTCGGGTTCGTCCTCGCGGCTTTCGGGGATCGCCCCATTGGATTCGGGTTCGATGGGCGCGAGCAAGCCGCCGGCCGAACAGCAAGGCGGCGATGCCGACAACCAAGTCGAGGCGACGTCTGACCACCACCAAGGATAACGATTGCAACCGCCCGCTGATGGTCGGGCTTGCTAGATGGGCCGGTGAGTCGGCCCCACATATGTAGGATAGAGACCGATGAGACACCGAATTGCAAAGAAACACCTGTCGCGAACGCCTTCGCATCTGATGGCCATGCGTCGCAATATGGCTCAAAGCCTAATTCAGCACGGACAGGTCACGACGACGTTACCGAAGGCGCGCGAAACGCGGCGTTTCGTCGAAAAGCTGATCACGGTTGCCCGCAAGGGCGGCATTCAGGCCCGACGATTGGCCGAAGCCATGCTGACGGATCGCGCGATGCTCGATGCGGAAAACCAGGAGCAGTACGAAGCGATGTCCGATGCCCAACGCCAGAAAGTCATGGCAGGTCGCTCGGGTCGTCGCCATCGCGCGGGTAAGGTGCCGGCGTCGTACAACAAGTCGAAGATTCCGTTCGTGGCCTCCAGCGTGTTGACCAAGCTGATGGACGAGGTCGCTCCGTCGTACAAGAATCGTCCGGGCGGTTACACCCGCATCATTCGCTTGTCCAAGCGTCGCATTGGCGATAACGGCGAACTGGCGATTCTGCAATTGGTCGATCCCAACGAAACCGCGGCCGACGCCGGTTCGGGTAAGAAGAAGGGCACGCAAGGCCTTCGCAAGTCACGCATTCAGGCGCGCATCGACTATCTCGAAGGTCGCAAGCCGCGTAAGAAGAGCGGTTCATCCGGCAAGGCTGCCGCGGCGGCACCTGCCAAGAGTGACGACGCTGCGGACGATACGATCAAGGCTGACGAATAAGGTAGCACGCTCGTTATGGCCGCCGCGACGGACTGCATCTTCTGCAAAATCGCCGAGGGGGTCATTCCCGCCCACCGTGTGTGGGAAGACGATCGGGCGCTTGCCTTTCTCGATATCAACCCGCTGGCAGCCGGTCATACGTTGCTGATTCCGAAATTACACGCCGCTGACATCCGCGATATCGATCCGGAGTTAGCGGCGTTTCTTTTTTTACAAGCCCCTAAGCTGGCAAAGGCCGTGCAGCAGGCCACCTCTGCCGACGGCGTGAACATTTTGCAAAACACCGGCGCAGCGGCGGGGCAGGCCGTCTTTCATTTACACATCCACTTTATTCCCAGATTTGAAGGCGACGGTCTTGGCTATCGCTGGAACGCCGGTCAGTATGGTGCGGGCGAAGTAGAGGAAATGCTATCGAAGATTCAGGGAAAGTTGGGTTGAGGAATCTAGGCGGTGTAGGGGCAGATTGGTGCGGCAGGGTCTGAAAGGGGTTTTGATCGTGGCAACCGATCAATATCGGTGATTAGTCAACTTCAACATTCCCACCGACTATAAAATTTCTTTTTTCTAACATCATTATTCGTATTTCGCACAACCAACTTAAAACTGATCGTTTCAGATTTTAAATTTGAAATTTCAGATTCCATGTTGTAGGCGTTAGCAATCCGTCCGCAATCGGGCGTTGCACAGGCTCCGAAGTCCCATCGTCACCAATGCCTCGATGGTTCGGGCGAACGCAAGAGAAACGGCAGGTGACGGATGCGCAGCCACGCTCGTCGCGCAATCGGAAATGCAATATGGCTGGTGCCTTATTTCAGGCTCTGAACGCGCAATATTGAAACGCCCTTGTAACAACACGGGAATCTTCATCGCGAGCTACCGCTTCCATGTCTCAAAAAAATAGAGACCTATGGCCGCCATGGATTTTCACCTGAGTCGTCGTTTGCATTACTATCGAGATAAGCAGAGCCTTGCACTTGCATAAGTTGTTACCGGGTAATGCATGACAACTTCGCGAACGACTGCGACAGGGAATAACTTGTCAGCATGCATCGGCTATTAAGCCGGTGCCACAGCGCAACCGTCGCCCTCAATTGTGAGCAGGCCTAAAACTTGGTACGGGAAATTTGTAACTACCCGATGCAAGGACATCGCAACGAGCGTCGGTATGAGATGCCAGCAACCTTGCGCAACGACTGTCCGTACGACAATAGCTAGGGTGGGCATGCAAATAAATCATCGCCTATGGAACAAGCGTCTCGACTGAATCGCGTGATGAGACGACGGTGTCACAGTTATGTCAATTGCCGATGAACTTTCCGTCGTCAGGCCATGTATGTAGGGCGCTACGGATAACGATCTGAATGCAATCGCGATCGAAGGGAGATTCGATACGGATGTGGACTTGGCAAACAAAACTGAATTCGATGGCGTGCGTGTGCATCTTCGCGACGCTTGCAACGGCGCAGCCGCAAGATCGCTTACCGATTGCGCCTGCCGATATGCAATATCGCTACGAGGCGGCGCCGCCGGGGTTTCTCGACATCGTCACGATGCAAGATGGCACCAAGTACGTCGGCAAGATCATGGAATGGGCCGACGAAGTTTGGATTTTCAATGCCGCGGGTAACCCTACGCGCGTGCCGACGAGCCAAATCGATACGCTGCTATTCCGTCGCGACGATCGCCCCGTCCCGCAGCCCGCGCTGCCCGATCTTACGGTGCAATATATCGAACGGTCGCCAACCGAATCGTCGTATCGCGGATTGGTAAATGAGGACGGAACGGCTAAGCAAGGCGCGGCGTCACCTCAGCGACATCAAGCCGGTCAGCCAATCACGCTGCGCATATCGATAACGAACGGTGGATTCGCGCCATCCCAATCCGTTCCGATTGCGGTGTACGCTGACGATCAAACGATAAAAACCGCAGAACTGCCTCCGCTTGCACCGGGTGATGCGCACGTCGTTGAATCGACCTGGAATTACAACCTTGGAGCAAAGCAAATTCGCGTGCTAATCGATGCAGCCGGCACGCAACAAGAAGCCGCGCGGTGGAATAATTCCTTTGTCGAGCCCGTGCAAGCGCTGGGCGTATTGGTGCGCGTTGCGCCAGAATTATCCGAAGGTGCGTTCGGATTGACCGACACGCACAATGTGGCCGACTTCGTTCAATACCAACTGCAATCATTCAATGCTCTGATGGCCGCATCCACGCACGATGTCGCACCCAACGGCATCATCGAACGCGTTCGCTGCGACAAATTGGAGCTTATCGCGACTGACGCCAAGCCCGCGGCAGACGGTCGATACGACGCCGTGGTCGAATTCAAACTGCCGGAAGATTCTCAAAAGGCGGCTGCTTACACCTTGCGTGTTGATTGGTCGGCCATGCGGTCGCTCGCCGCGCAGCTAGGCCTTGCCGATCCCTCGCCCTTAGAAACCAGCCTCGCGCAATCGCGAATCTACGATCGTTTCGGTCGTCCGGCACTGGTGGCGCATATGTTACGCGAATCCGAGCGTGGCTTCATGGGCGGCGTGGCGGGGTGTCGTTTTTCACGCGTCGAGGCGGCCTATCTAAATGCCGTTCGCGGTAAGCCGCGTGGCGCTCGGGGCTCGTATTTGAATCAGATTCCCGGCAACATCGGATTTGTGGTGCACGACCGCTATGGCAAGCCGTTACCCGGCGTGGAGGTCGGCATCTTTCAATTGGGGCAATCTGAATCCGGGCAATATTTGCTACGCGGCGCGGGCGGCAATAGCCCGTTGATAGAAGCAGCGACCGACGAGAGCGGCGGATTGCAACTCCCCAATCGAGCGGTATCGGCATCGGTTTCGGTCGACGGGATCGGTGCCCGGGCGAATGCCTTCGGTACGATTGCACCAGACTATTCCAATGGTCTGATGGCCGTGCGGCTGCGCTTCGGTGGTAAGGAAACCTTTCACTTTATTTCGCTGCTCGATGCGCAAGATGCTGTGCTTGCCGGTCACGACCAGCAATGGTCGGTAAGGTTTGATACGCCATTCGTGGCCGGCGAGGTGCCGACGTCGCCGCCATACGTCGTGCCGTTGGCGGCGGAAGAGACGGAGGTCGGCGCGGCGGTCTTGGCGTGGCCATTGCCGCGCGGTGTTGCGCCGGAGCGAATAGGCGAGTGGCATTTGTACGAGCGTCGTGGCTATGCGGGGCAAGACGATGAAGGCTGGCATTTGCGCGAAGTGCGTCTGCCCGGCGATAACGCATTGCGAGATTTGATCGAAGCGACGGATGTAGTGCCCGACTTTGCACCTAAGCAACGCGCTGAAGATGTGTTCGTATCGATCGCACTGGTTGCCAAAGACGGTTCGTTGGGTGCGATGTCCGAGCCGGGGTTCTTGTCTTCCGCATCGCGGGCGCGCAGCCTCGCAATCTGGTCGGATACGGCGTTTATTAGTTTGGATACGGAGGGACCGGTTCGCATGTTGTATTGGGATGCGGTCGCCGGCACGCAGCCCTACATGCCGATCATCGATGCCGAACCGGGTTACGAACCTCACTTTGCCGGCCTTGCGTTTCGGGATGCCACGTTGATCGCGGCCGACCCGGTGAACCATTGCATTGCGATGTACGACGTCACGCGCGATCGGCATACGCTGACGCGTGTTGTTCCCAATCAAGAAAGTTGGCCCGGCGCGCCCGGCTTTATGCCCGGCGCCTTTGCGGCGCCCCAAGATGTGGCAGTGGACGCCGAAGGTCGAATCTACGTGGCCGATACGGGCAATCATCGCGTGCAAATCTTAAACGGTCAGGGTGAACCACAGGACTTGCTCGATTCGGACTATCGTTTCTTGCAGCCGAGCGCCGTGTGTTTTGCATTCGGTCACTTGTGCGTGACGGATAACGCTGGCACGCGCGTACGCGTTTACCAATTTGAAAATGGAAAAGCCACGTTTAAGTTGGAACTGCCGCAGTTAAGCGATGCGGGGCGGGCCATCGTCAATCACGAGGGGCAAGTATTGGTGTGCGCGGAGAAGGAACCCGGCGACGACAGGTCGCTTCTTCGATTCGCGCCGGACGGTAGTTCGGCGACTTTCGTCGATAAGGTGCAGCGCAGCGATTTGGGCGCAATCGTAAGACCAAGCGGACTCTATCAGCACGGCAACGATTCAACGCAGGCGTACTTCGTGAATGACTTTCCGTACGGCGTCAGACGGGTTCAGCTCGCGCCGCAGCCTTAAATTGCGTGTGATGGAGAATGGATCGTCGCAAAGATCGATCAGTCACCCTTGATGCGCGACAGCGTTTGCTCGGCACGTTCGCGGGCGGGCGATGGTAGATTGGGAATCGCCGCACGCAGCAACCGACGGGCGAGCGGTAGGTCACCCGAGTTAATGGCGATGTCAGCACGCCGAGTCGCATCTGCGGCCTCAAACGCGGGTGCAAGTCGAGCCAGCATATTGGCAGCTTCCTGCGAGCGTTTCTGCCACATCGAGTTCTTCAACAATCGCTGACACTGCAGCAGATCGCCGCGTGCAAGCGCTTCGTTGGCTTCGTTGAACAGACGCGCTGCCGTCGCGACGCGCAGCCGCTCCTCCAGCACCTCGTTGGGTTCGATGTCCAACGCCTCGGTGTAGTACTTTTCGGCTTCCACGAAGTTGGCCGCTGTGATCGCTCGATCGCCGCGAATGCGCAGATCATCTTGTCGTTTCAGATCGAGGATGCGTGTCAGCAGCAAGCGCGCTTCACTGGCTTCCCGGATCGCCAACGCATCGCGCGTGTTGAGCAATGCCGCTTCGAAGTCATTCTCTTCCAACGCCGCGTTGGCCTTATCCATGGCCTTCTGGAATTCGCGATCGGTCCGGGCCTTTTCCAAACGCTCCGCCAGGCGCTCGGGGTCGAGACCGGCCTTTTCGGCATAGCGACGATACTCATCCTTGGAAAGCACCGCGGTTTCGTATCGATCGGACGCGAGGAGTTCTTCCACGGCCGATTCGATCGCTTGGGTCTCGCGCAAACCGATCAAACGGTTTTGAATACGCGTGATGAGGTCGGGATCGGCACCGTTGATGCGCGCTTCGGTCAACAAAATCTCGGCACGTTGAAACTCGTTGTTGTCGACCGCCTTCGATGCGTCGACGAGCGTTTCGAGCACAGACGCCGATTCGGCGAACTCGGCGAGCGGTTCCTTGTTGAGGGAGAGCGCCTTCACATCGAGGAGGTGATCGCTCGCGCCTTCCATATCGCCGTTGCTTATCGCGGTCCGTGCGTCTGCGAGCAGTGCCTTGGCCTCCTTTTGGCTCGGCGTCAGCTCGACGAGGCGGTTGACGGCAAAGAACGAGAAATAAACACTCACGCCGATGATCGTCAGCAACGCCACGGCGCTGAGAATGACACTGGTGCGAATTCGTCTCGGTTCTTCGGTATCCTGCGGAGTCGGCGGCAAGACGGGTTGTTCGGTACGCCGCCGCCGCGCCGGAACGGTCGTGCTGCTCGCGACCGGGTTTGATGTTACCAAGCGCGGTCGATGGGCGGCCGGGCCATCGTAATCGTGCACGATTCGCGGCGGGCGCAACCGCTTTTCACTCTCTGTCTTCAGGTTGTAATCGAGCGATTGCGTGGTCGTCGCCTTGCGTCGATCGACGAGCCAATCGAGTGCCGGCATTTCATGCGGCTGGGCTTGTTCGTGCGGCAGGCGGCGATATGCGGGCGTCGGATTGGTCGGCGGCGGCAGGGCCTTGGCCTGATCGTTACCGCGATTGGATAGACGGCGCAGCGCATCCTGCAAGATTTTTTGTGCCGAAGCCGCGCGCTCGTCCACATCTTTGCGCGTCATCTCTCCGATAACGGTCGCAAGGCCGGCCGATACCTGATGGTTGAGTTCGCGTGGGTCGGGCAACAGCGCGCGTTCGTCGCAATGCCATGCGGCCCAATCGTCGTTGGATGGATCGCTGGTGCCGAACGAATCGCGACAGAACGACTTGAACTGCAATCGTCCGACGGCGACTTCGTAGAGAATCAGCCCAAGCGTATAGACGTCGGCGCGGCAATCGGTCGGTTTTCCTTTGATGAGTTCCGGTGCGGCGTAACGGTAATCAAAGGACATCGGCGGTTGGTCGTCGCCCTCAGTGGATGCCGTTGAGAAATTGGTCAAAATCAGATTGCCCGACGACGCGAGATACCAGTTGCGCGGATTGGCATCGCGATGCACGATACGATGGTTCTGCAACGATCCAAGCGCCAGACAGCCGCCGCGTAAGATCTTAAGTATGCCGGTGGCACCGATCAGCTTCTTGGAGATCTTCAACTCCAGCATCTCGCCATCGACGTGTTCGAACACCAGGAATAATCCTTGTTCGTTGCCGATCAATTCGTGAATGCGCGCGATGTTGCGTGACGTGGTGCTGAGCCGCGCGAGCAATTGGGCTTCGTGCTTAAAATCGGCACAAGCGACCGGGTCGTCGATGCGGCTCGGTTGCAGCTGTTTGATAAAAACGAGTCGATCTAAAAATGCATCGCGGGCGATGTAGGAAATCGCGTAGGGCGTGCGACCGACGCGTTCGAGAATTCGATATTTGTTCAACCCCGATCCTGCGCCGAAAGCGGAGGAACCGATCCCGCCCTCGCCGGCGAGGTGTTCGCCCGAGTCAAGGTTCGGATTGAATTTATCGAATTGCGTCATAAACCGTCTCTAGACGCGGGCAATGCCCGCGCTAAAAGCTGGGGTACGCGGTTCGTACGACGTCGCCGTCGCCCGCGTCAACAAACCTGTAAAGGTAATAGGCGATAAAATGCTGCCGCGTAGGGCGGCAGTCCCCCAATTTATCCCTTTGGACTATGATAGGCACTCAGCGGTAATAAGGTAAAGGTTTGATAATTCCGGCCTTATGCGGATTTGAAAACGGCGCGCGGGTCCCGGTCGAGGCGACCGACCGGCCGTACATCGGTCAAATAATGGAACTATAAGGAACGTGAGCAGGACATCTCCCCACGCCATCGCATTTGCAATCTGCCTCGCCATCGGGTGCCACGTTTCGCGTGCACACGCACAGTTCGGTGGCCCGGCCCAGGTGGAAGTCGTGCCCGCCGAGCGCCGCGAAATCGCTCCGACCACGCGGCTGGTGGGAACCATCAACCCGCAGCGGCGGACCGTGTTGGCGGCGGAGGTCGCCGGCGCCGTCATCGAGCTGACGGTCGACATCGGCGCTCAGGTCCGAAAAGGTGACGTGCTGTGCAAGCTGCGCGATTCGATGCAGCGTTTCGATCTGTCGGCTGCCGAGGCGCGGCGTGATGAGTGGCAGGCCGAACTGGCGCTCGAGCAGGCCAATCTGGATAAGGCCCGATTTGAAAAGGAGCGCATCGCCCGGTTGGCGGCGTTACAGCGATCCGACAAAGAAGTGAACGATTCGGAAGCTGATCTGCGCGCCGCCGAGCAACGCGTTGCACGGGCCGAAGCGCGCATCGCCGCCGCCGTTGCCGAGATGCAGCGTGCCCAGGATCAACTCGAGCGCATGCAGATCAAAGCGCCGTTCGATGGCGTCGTCGTTCGTAGGCTTACGGAACTCGGGCAATGGGTCGAAACCGGCGGGCAAGTCTTTGAAGTAATCGACTTGGAGACGGTGCGGGCGCGCGTGAATGTGCACGAGTCGGCGATTTCGTATTGTGCGGTCGGTCAAACCATTTTTGTGTCCGTTGCCGGTCTTGATGAATCGTTGAACGGAACGTTGGCGCGAATCGTGCCCGATGCCGATCTGCGGGCGCGGACGTTTCCCGTCGAGATCGATATTCCCAACCCGGACAGACGTTTGCGCTCCGGCATGTTCGTGCATGCGGCCTTACCGTCGGGACCGCGCGAGGAACATCTCGTGGTTCCTAAAGATGCCGTGGTATTGAGCCCGACCGGTAAGACGATTTGGATCGCGCGACCCGGCGATAACGGACATACCGGCGCGCCGGCGCCGGTCGAGATTATCGCCGAGGCCCAGGATGCCTACGCGATTCAAAGCCATGCGGTTGCCGTCGGAGATTTGATTATCGTGCGTGGCAACGAATCGCTGCGCGGCCCCGGTCCAGTGATCGTGCGCAACGCGGGGGCGGGCGGCGTGGTCCGGCAAAATCGCCAAGACGGGCCGACCGAAAAGTCGGATGATGGGTCGAAGCCCGGCAGCAATGAGGATCATTCCTCGTGAGGCTGGTCGATCAATTTATCTCCAACCCGGTCAAGGTGGCGGTCGGCGTCATTCTGGTGGTGCTGTTCGGCGCGCTCACGATCGTACCGCCGAGCATCGCGCCGTCGCCATTGCGCGCGCCCGTGCAGCTAACGCCCAATATCGACGAACCGACGATCACGGTCGCCACGACCTGGGAAGGGGCCAGCCCCGACGAAGTCGAGCGCGAAATCCTCGATAAGCAGGAAGAGGTTCTGAAGAGCACATCCAATCTGCGCAAGATGACGGGCACGGCAACGCAGGGGCAGAGCACGGTACAACTCGAGTTTGAAGTCGGCACCGATAAGGACATCGCCAAGCAGGATGTCGCCAACGCCTTGCGGCGCGTGCAGTATCAAATCCCGCAAAACGAATTCGATAACCCGGTGATTTCATCCGGCGAGACCGACGGCGAAAATGCCATCGCATGGATGATCTTGTCGAGCGATCGCGCCGACGTGCACGTGCCGGAGCTGTTTACGTTTATCGACGAAGATGTGAAGCCGTTTCTGGAACGCGTGGAAGGCGTGTCGGCTGTCGATCTGATCGGCGGGCGCGAGCGAGAGATTCGCATTCGCGTCGACGCCGGTCGCTTGGCGGCGTCGGGCATTACGTTTGCCGAGTTGCGTCGCGCGATCGAATCGCAAAATACCAACGTGGCGGCGGGCAATAGCGCGCAGGGCAAACGCGACGTGCTCATTCGCACGATGGGGCGCTTCGAATCGCTGGATGACATTCGTAACACGGTGGTGCGGGTCGATCCCGTCGGCGGGCCGGTACGGGTTAGCGATGTCGCCGATGTGATCGATACGTTCAAGAAGCAGTACAGCTTCGTGCGCAGCAAAGGCCAGTTCGTAATGGCCATGCCGGCCTATCGCGAAACGGATGCGAACGTGATCGAAACGATGGAAGGCCTGCGGGCCGCCATCGCGCGCGTGAATGCCGAAATCCTGCAGCATCGCGGGCTGACGCTCGAACTAACACAGGTGTACGACGAAACGACGTACATCAATAGCGCGATCGCCTTGGTGCGCGAGAACATCTTCTTCGGCGGCTTCTTGGCGATGGCCGTGCTGCTGTTGTTTCTGCGCAGCCTGTCGGGCACGTTGGTGGTGGCGCTGGCGATTCCGATTTCCGTCATCGGCACGCTGCTGATCATTCCCTTGCTCGATCGCAATATTAATGTTGTGATGTTGGCCGGGCTCGCGTTTGCCGTGGGTATGGTCGTCGATAACGCCATCGTGGTGTTGGAGAATATTTTTCGACATCGCGAGATGGGTAAGTCGCGCGTGCAAGCGGCTTCCGACGGCGCAACCGAAGTCTGGGGGGCAGTGCTTGCCAACTCCTTAACGACGATCGTGGTCTTCTTGCCGATCTTGTTCGTACAGGAAGAGGCCGGACAGCTTTTTCGGGATATCGCAATTGCCATCAGCGGAGCGGTAGCGCTGTCGCTATTGGTTTCGATCACGGTGATACCGACGCTGGCGTCGCGCTTGTTGGGGCGCTCGCGCAACACCAGCAGCGCGGAAGGTTCGAGCCGTATCGCCGGTGCGGTTGGCGGATTGGTGAGCGTTATCAATTGCTCGTGGGCGCTGAGGTTGCTGGTCGTCGTCGGCATGACGGGTGCTTCGATTTACGGCAGCTATTTGCTTGCACCCGAGCGCGAGTACCTGCCCGACGGCAATCAAAACCTGATCTTTGGCTTCTTGATCTTGCCGCCGGGCTACAACAGCAACGAGTTCGCGCGCATTGCAAAGACCATTGAAGACGGCGCGGCGGAGCGCGGCATCATCGGCGTGCGCCGTTTCTGGGAAGTCGAAGACGGGTCGCAAGAACATCGCGAACTGCAACAACAATGGCGCGAGATCGTCGAGAAGTTTGAGATCGACGCCAAGCTCAAGCCGCAAATCGCCGCCGCTGAGGCGGTTATCGACGATTCGCAGTCGGACCCGGCGGCGCGCGCTGCCGCTTACGAAACGATTGCGAAGGTGAACCGCCAAATCGCCGAATGGCGCATACCGCCGCCGCCGATCGATAACTTCTTTTTTGTCACGTTTAACGGAATCTGTTTTATGGGGTGTTCGAGCGACAACCCAGAGTTGATTCGACCGCTCAAGAACGTCCTAACGCGCAGCGGGTCCGCTGTGCCCGATGCAATCCCGATTTTCTTTCAATCTTCGATCTTTAAGCTGGACGCCGGTAACTCGGTCGATATGGAAGTGCGCGGCACTGAATTACACGAAGTCACCACAACCGCCGGTATGTTGATGGGTGCCTGTGCGATGTCGGGCCTCTATCAGATCGAGCCCAACCCGAATAACTTCTCGCGCGAACGCCGCGAAGATCAGATCGTGCCCGACCGCATTCGTGCGGGTGAACTCGGGCTGACGGTGGAAGACCTGGGTTTCATCATTCGCGCTTGTGGCGATGGGCGTGTCGTGGGGCAGTATCGCGAAGGCGGGCGTAGCATCGACTTGGCGTTGACGGTCGCCGGCACCGAAGACCCGACGGCGGGCGACAACACCACGCAGGCGATTGCCAATGTGCCTATCGCTACGCCGACGGGCAATGTGGTTCCGCTGGCCGCGGCCTGCGACATCGTACGTACCACGTCGCCGCAGGAAATTCGCCACATCGAAACGCAGCCCGCCGTGAAGCTGACGGTGCGACCGCCGGAAGGCATTGTGCTGACGGAGGCGATCGCAACGATTCAAGGCATTCTGACGGATATGCGCGGCGAGGGCTTTGGGCCGGGCAAGATGAAAATTCCGCCGTCGGTGGCGGTGAATCTGGCGGGTAACGCTGAAAAGTTGCGCGAGGTTTGGGATTCGCTCAAGTGGCTCTTGGGTTTGTCGCTGCTGGTCGTGTTTTTGTTGATGGCGGGGTTGTTCGAGTCGTTCGCTTACCCGTTCGTGATTATCTTGACGGTGCCGTTAGCCGTCGTCGGCGGCTTCATCGGTCTAGCGATTGTGCATCAATGGTCGTTCAACAATCCGGAGATGCTGATACAAAAGCTGGATATTCTGACCATTCTCGGCTTCGTTATTCTGCTCGGCATCGTCGTGAACAACGGTATTTTGATTGTCCACCAGTCGCTGAATTTTGTGCGCGGCGGCCTGTCTAATCATGAGGCCATCGTTCAGTCGGTACGCACGCGCGTGCGGCCCATCTTTATGACGGTCTTGACGACGTTCTTCGGGCAGCTCACGTTGGTGGTGCGCTCGGGGTCGGGGTCAGAACTGTATCGCGGCGTCGGTGCGGTCGTGTTGGGCGGGCTTATCGTGTCGACGCTGTTCACGATCGTCGTGATTCCGGCGATGTTGTCGCTGTTCATGGATACGCGGCAACACGTGCAGGCATGGCGCGGCAAATCGGCTGCGTCGGAATCGAGCTCGAGTGTACCGACGAGCTCGGGCTTGGTGGTCGACTAAATTCGCGGGCATGCCGGATAGCCCTTCTTGCAACAAAATCGTGATTAGACTGGTTGAAGTTTGAGAGCGACGGCTGCGCTGTGGCACCGGCTAATAGCCGGTGGATACCGACAGATCATCCGGAAGCGCAGTCATTGGTAAAGTGGTCTAATCTGCTGGATTACACCATTCGCTTGTGTTCTTCTGCGCCGCTTGGCAGAATGCCGACGATCACTACGTTATCTTACGATCCGGATCGGAGGGGCTGATGCGCAAGCAAATCAATCGTCGATTGTCCATGCAGGTCGGGCTCTTGCTCTCGTTGGTATCGATCGCCGCCTTGGGCGGCTATCAACTCCGCGCGGATGACGAGTCGCCCCGCGCCACGTGGGGCAGCCCGAAGGATTCGAACAGCAAGATCGAGGTGTTGTTTTCGCCCCAAGGCGGCTGTGCCGATGCGATTGTGCGCGCGATCGAAGGTGCGGAAAAACGTATCGGCGTGCAGGCGTACTTCTTCACATCGGGTGAGATTGCCGATGCGTTGGCCGCCGCCGCCAAGCGCGGCGTGCAGGTGATGGTCATCCTCGATTCATCGCAGCGGAAGATCGAGTATTCCCCGTGGCGCGATCTGAAGAAGGCAGGCGTGCGCGTGCTGTTCGATAAGGAACACAAAACCGCCAACAACAAGATCATTCTGATCGACGACGATACGGTAATCACGGGCTCCTACAATTACACGAAGGCCGCCGAAAAGGACAATGCGGAGAACCTGTTGATCATCCGCGGCGACGCCGAGGTGTTCGATCAGTTTCGGCGGAACTTCAAGAAGCATATGGATCATTCGCGGTAGGGCGGACTGAGAAACGGACAGGTCGAATGGTTGCAGGACCTCAACTTGTTGGAACTGGTTTTTCAGCGAGTTCAATGTCGAAGGCGTTGGTTGCCGCAGCGCTGATTGCGATTCTGATGGCCGGTTGCTCGACGCAGGGCCCATCTGCTTCAGCCATGAATCTGCCCGCCAATTCCGAGATCGCCTCTATCGATTTGCTGTTGGTCAAGCATCTACCCGGAGAGATTCCAACCAGCCAGCCCCAACCGTTTACGGTGAAAGCGAAGGAGAACGTCGCGTCAATCCTGCAACCGATCCGCGCGGCAAAGTCGAGCCCGATGTGCAAGTGCGGGCGTATTGCATACCTCGACCTCGTCAGAACGAATGGCAAGTCGATTCGTTTGGAACTCTTGCCCGGCCATGGGATTGGCAGATACGACATCAATGGCCCCGATGGCCGTTACACAATCGACGCGGCGGAATTCGACCGGGCTCTGCGCGATGCCGGGGCCGACGAATTGGCAGATGCGCTGGCGCCGCCGACCCCGTAACCCGAAAAACCGTTTTTTCGTCGTGAAACCGGCCATATTGGGTGGCTGCCGTCGATTTTTCGCCCGCAGGCATCCCCAAAAGGCGATTTGCTGCAATAATTTAGGGGTCGATTCGTCCGACTAATAAGGGACTGTGCGCGTCCGCCGGTCCCTGCCAACATTTTGCGTGCGTGGGCGTCGCCGGCGCACTTCGAAACAAAGGTAGTTCAAAACATGCGAAGGTTTCTCTCCCTGATATTGCTCGCCGCCGTCGTTGCATTCGATGTTCCGGTTTACGCCCAGAATGACGCCCCGCGCGGCGACGGCGAACCTGAAATAAGTGAAAGTCGCGAGGGCGGTCGGCGCGGGCGCCGGGGCCGGCGCGAACGTCGCGGGCCGAATCTCGACGAGTTTTACCAACGATTGACCGGCGAGATCGAGCTCGATGAAAATCAGCAGGCTCAGCTCGAAGAGATCAAGGCCGCTCAGCAGCAGCGCATGGATGAGTTCCGCGCCAAGCGCGAAGAAATCCGCGCCGCGCGCGAGGCGGGCGATGAGGAAACGGCGAATCGCCTGCGCGACGAATTGCGTGCAGGCTTCGAGCGCGGTGTCGGTCGTCGCGGACCGATGGGCGAAACCATCGAGCAGATTGAAGGCATCCTCAACGACGATCAATTGCAGCAATTCCAGACGATGCAGCAATCGATGCGCGCGGAGCGCGAGCAACGCATGCGGCAGCGCTTCGACGAGCGCTACGAGCGGATTGCGACCGATTTGGATCTTGATGAAGATCAACGCGTAACGCTGGATGAAATCAAAGCCGCGCAGATGGAAGACATGGAAGCGTTTCGCGCGCGTTGGGATGAGGTGCGGCAGGCATACGACGAGGGCGACGAAGCGTACGCCGATGAGCTGCGACAGGAATTGATCGCCGAGATGCGCGAGTCGGGCGGTCCGCGTGCGTTTATGAATCGCGTGTGGGATGAACTCGACCCGGTACTGACCGACGACCAACGCGCCTTGGCCGAAGAGATGCGCGACGAACGCCGACAGCGCCGTCGCGATCGCTGGCAGGAAAGACAAAACGAAGATGCGTCTGATGACGAAAACGGTGGCGAGGGCGTTGCGAAGGCCGTGCCGACGATCGGCGACGCGCCGGTGAATATCGAAAGTGCAGGTGAGGCCGACGGCGGCGACTTGTCGTCGTTGCCGCGGGTGCTGAGTCTCGATGACGATCAGCAGACGATGTTCAACGAACTGCAGGCCGAATACACGGCAACGCAGCAAGCATCGACGCAGCGCATGACGGAGTTAAAGACGCAGATGATGGCGGCGCTCGAAGGGGGCGATACCGAGGGCGCTGCCCGCTTGAAGGCCGAAATGGCAACGGTGATGGCCGCCAACGAAGCGGCGGAAGCGAAGTTCCTCGACAACGTCAACGCCATGCTCGATGACGACCAGCGTGCGACGTTTGCAAACTTCCGCGCGGATCAGCAAATCGACGACGACCTAAAGGGGATTGACGCCGACCTGCGCGACGTGTTGCGGGCGGCGATGCGGCTGAAGCTGGAGCGGGCTCAGAAACAGCAAATCCGCGAACTCGCCAAGTCGACGCGCGATCGACTCAAGAATGCCCGGAAGACCGACCGTAAGAATCGCGATCGCGAACGCACGGCTGAGAAGCGTTTGGCCGATCAGGTTCGTGCAGAGGTGCAGGCGATGTTGACGACCGAGCAGTCGGCGGAATACACGCAGGCGCTCGAAAAGCTCTCGAAGAAGCGCAGCCGAAGTAGCAACCGTCGCTAAGTTTTTACTTAGCACCGTCAAGAAAAGAAAGGCGTGATCCTCAACCGAGGGCCACGCCTTTTTTCATTTTTGTTGCATTACCGAGTGACTCTGTTTACGGGTTATTCGGCATGTTCGCGCCCGGCTGTGGGTTCTTGGCACGATACGCCATGTTAAGGCGGCGAATCACTTCGTCGGTGATGTTGTGTGCGTCGGCCTGATACACCACGTCGCGTTCCTGAATAATCCGGCGAATGCCCTGCACGGTGCGTTCGGTGGCGCTGGGCAATTCCTTGTATTGCATGACCGCGTCGTAGCCGCGCTCTTTGGCGATCTTATCGATGACTGCCAGCGCTTGCTCGTAGATGAGTTTGGTCCAATCGTGCTTCATCTCTTCGATCTCGGCTTCGGTTACCTGGAACCAGGTGTTCGCCTCGATGTTGAGTTGTACGAGTTCTTTGCGCCTGGTTTCGTAATCGGCAGTGCCGACGTTGAATGCGGTTAGTGCGGTTTGCAACGTCTTGATGCGATCCTGTCGTTGCTTGGCTTCGGCTTCGAAGGCTTGCTCGCGCTGGCGGATTTGGGCGTTGAGATCCTGAATCTGCGCCGCTTCGTTAAAGATGCGCAGGAAGCTGACGGTGGCGGTGCAACCGCACTTGCCGGACGTGTTGGTCATGCCGGATTGGGCAGTGGTTTGCCCGACGTAGATCGTCAAAGCGGCGAAAAGGCTCAAGGCGCAAATGGGCCATACGAATCGATGTTTCATGTTGATCTCCTCTGATGCTTGTTTTTGCTCAATGCAGTGGTAAGGGGATTGTCGCAAGGCTGTCGGCGAACGCAAGCGGGGCGCGGGGCTTCACCAACGCAGCCAGTAGAAATAAAAGACGCCGAAAACCGCCGCCGCTGCCATCCATCGTCGCGTGAGGTCGGTCCGTCGCATCGTCGGCAAACACACCAACCACCAAACGGGTAGGAAGTCGAGCGCGTAACGATAAAACCCGGCTTCCGCGCCGGTCGTGTGATAACACATCACACCGATTATCACCGGCAGCGTGCCGAGCATCAGCGTCCGACGCCTCCGGTCTGGCCACCATCGTCGAATCGTAAGCGGCACGAAGATCGTCAACGGTGCCGTCAGCCAAATGCTTCCGCCGGTGGTCGCGCTGATATCGAGGTGCAACGTGCCCTGGCGAATATCCGGCGTCGGAAACGCCGTGTTCATCGCGTGAAAGTGCATGGGAATAAATCGCGGGCTGAACAAGGCAATATGTGCGTTTCGCGCGATCCCGTCGTTGCGGCCTTCGTAGAGGCGGATGTAACCACTATCGAGCGGGTGTCCGAATTTCAGGTAGTTCAATCCCGCGGGCACGGCGATCATCACGGCGGCGACAAACGCAGCCATGACCAACCGGCTTCGCGGTTTTTTTGCGTCGGCAGATGGTAGGTCATCGCCACGTGTCTCGGTCCGATTTTGCGAACCGCGCCAATCGCACCACGCGAGATAAAGCAGCGGCAAGGCATATAGCAGCGTCATCTGTCGCGACCACGCCGCCAACATCAACCCCAACGCCGCCGGCCACCAACGCCGCTTGCCCACCACGTCGACGACCATGATGCACAGACCGATGATAGCCAGCGTGTGATTGATGTAATACACGCTGCCGCCCAAGCCGAGCGTTATCACAATCCGCATCGGCGTGCCAAGCACAAACGCCACGGCGAAAATGCCCGCCCACCACCGATTGGATTCCAAACGAAAAAACGCCCACGTCACGACGATCGGCGCGACGACGCACAACATGGCGAACAACACCCAAGGCGGAAACGCGGTGGCATCGGAAAGGGCGGCTTGAATCGTTAACACGAGGTACGCGATCACGGCGAAGCCGAGACCGGTAACGTTGTAGGTGCGATCGCCTTCGCGCGCGTCTTCGTAGTAATCGGCATCGAGATGCAAACGACCCGCACGCCAGGCTTCGGCTTCGGCCAGCGCCGTGTTAACGCCGCCGGTGTAGGGCGTGGACGACACGCCGCAGTCGGCACGCCAAACGCGCGGGCCCAACAACAAGCCAATCGAACAAATCGTTGCCAACGCGATCGGCCAGCGTCGGCGGTGCGGTTGGGATGTCGCGGTCGTGCCGTTTTCGCCCATGGCTCGGACTGTATCAAAAGGGCCCGCGCCCGGCGAGAATCGAGCCCTTTCCAGCGCGGGCATTTACCCCGAAAGCACCCCGGCTAGAATGGCAAACAGCGAAGCCCAACGACGCCGCGCGATGGTAGCGCAGCGGCATCTTGGCATTGCCGGTTGGCTTCGCCTTAAACGAGTCGAAACGCACCCGAACGAGCGGAGGATCGATATGTCGCTGGCCCCGATTGAAAAAGAAGCCGAAACCGCCATGCAGAAGGCGGTGGAATATCTAAAGTCTGAATTTCGCGGGGTACGCACGGGCCGGGCATCGCCGTCGCTGATCGATCAGATGAAGGTGAAGGTGGCTGCCTACGGCGATAACGCGATGGAGTTGAAGGCATTGGCCACGGTGACGGTGCCCGAACCGACGCAGCTGTTGGTGAAGCCGTTCGATCCGGGCACGATCAAAGATATCGAGCGCGCCATCCAGGAATCGGATGTCGGCATCAATCCGCAAAGCGACGGTAAGGTCATTCGCTTGCCGGTGCCGCCGCTATCGGGCGAGCGTCGTCAGCAGATCGCGGCTCAAGTGAAGAAGATGGCCGAGGCGCAGAAGATTGCGTTACGCAATGCGCGGCGCGATGCGATTCAAAAGATCGATGCTGCCAAGAAGGCCGGGGACTTGCCCGAAGACGACGCGAAAAAGGGCAGCGAGCAGATGGACAAGCTGATCAAGAAATACGAAGGTCAACTCGATGAGATGGTGAAGGCCAAGACAGCGGAAGTGATGGAAGTTGGCGGGTAGGCGTATTGCGGTGCCCCTGCGCCGTTGGGGTTGGGGGACTAACAAACAGGCAAGGTGTGGGTCATACCGTTGAATCGGACAAGGGTGACTTACCATCACTGCAGCCGGGCGCCCCATCCTTTGCGTAGCAAAGGTTTGGAAAAGTCCTGGATCGGATAATGTAGGCGGTAGCAATCCTCCCCGCCCCCTCCCTGCAAGGCAGGGGCGCGAATCAAGGCAATCGAGGGCCTCATCATGTCTTTTCCATCACCACGCGAAACCCTGTCGCTCGGCGATAGCGGTCAGTTCACGAAATCAATTTCGGAAAACGACATCTTCCGCTTCGCCGATGCCTCCGGCGATTACAACCCGCTGCATATCGATGAAACCTACGCCCGCAGCACGCGCTTCGGCAAACGCGTGGCCCATGGCATCCTGACGGCCGGCATCATCTCGACGGTGCTCAGCAGTGAAATTCCCGGTGTGGGAACGATCTTTCTGCAACTCGAGATTCGATTTATCAAGCCGGTCTTTATCAACGATCGCGTGACGGCGCGGGCGTGGGTGGAAGAGATTATTCGCGAAGACCGCGTGCGGCTTTTGGTAGCATGTACCAATCAGGATGGTGAAGACGTGGCCATCGGCAACGCGATTGTGATTCCGCCGAAAGAAACGAAGGTGATCGGTGAACCGTCAAAATTGGGGGAGAATCCGGAGGATTGAACTTGGTCTCGCTATTTTGTGTTTAATATAGCCGTCGCAAACGGTCGAGGGCTTCGCCGGGGCCGCAACCCCAGTTTCACTTTCGCGGCATAGAAAACGTAGTCGAAAAAGTCATCGCCAAACCCGATGGTCTGCAATAAACCTGCAGCAATCACCGGTGTTGTTAAGCGAAGCCAGTTTTGTTCCGTCACAATGGCTAAGATATCGACGGCCAAATAGATAGAGCCAAGCAAGGCAACCCAAAAGACGATTCTAAATACTCTTGTCCAATTGATAAGTACTTTCTGCTCGTACCTTTTACGAGATTCGATTTGCTCTTGGTGGGCCTTCGCAAAGATGGCCCAATCACGGATCTTTAGAGGGCGGAAGGCAAAGTTACACGATTCGTGATCGTCCACGCAGACAAATCCGGTTCGGGTAATCTTCGAAATCTCAGATAGCCTGATCTTTATCGACCGTTTGCTTTGAAACCAGAAAGTAAGGGTTGAATTATCTAAAACAACTTTATCGACTCTATCCGATGCGATCAAATTCTTGAGGTGATGACGTGTGGCAAATAAACATGCAAACGCAGTTCCCCAGAAAGTGACGACCGTGCCGTAGCAGCAGAAATATGTAAGAGCAGTATAACACTCGCGCTGAGTAGCGTTCAGACCTAAAAACGCCTCATCCAAATTCTGAAACATGGCTTTCTCTGTTACAATCGTACCGAAAAGAAATGAGACGACTCCAAATAAAATCAATGGACCGCTACGGCCCCATTCGTTGACGCAGTTCCATGTGAAGCCTTCATTCTTGAAAGTCCGCAGGCACGATCGTCGTCTCAATCGCCAAAATGTCTCGACATTGCGCATCCCGTTTATTGTGATTCGAGCGAGGGGAAACGAGGCTAAACGCTGTTTAAATTCAGAGTCAATAACTAACGTCTTCGAATGTAAGATTCGAGTATTCCGCCAGGGAATTAGAACTGAATCGGAGTCTTGATACTCGCAGAGCAAACCTGCTAGCTTCGGCGTAATTCGTAGTGATGCCGAAGGGGTATCGCAGTCCTCTCGTAGATCAATTTTTTTCATCCTTCGTATTGTATCGAAACAGGTAAATGGAGGAGGATATAAACGAAACCAGCAATTATAACTGCACTAATTTGTCTATAAAAAAGAGGGGCTTGCAATAACAAAGAAATTCCCTATGCCGCCTTACCCAACACCGCCCGCCCCAGCGCAATCCCCACCGCATCGAAAATCAAACCCACATTAAAACTGCGTTTGATTTGATACTCCGCCTTGCTCAATGCACGGGCGGCGGTGCTCCAGCCCGACGGCGGCGTTTTGGCGAAATAGTCGGTGTATTTGGCGGCCAAGCCCAAGTCGCGCGGCGGGCTACCACTGGCCAGGCGTAAGGCTTCCGAAACGACGACCGACGTTAACGCCAGCGCCGTCGATTGGCCTACGCGTGCTTCATTGAGGTCGGCCTCATCACCAGTGTCGGTTTTTTTGATTTTGTCGGTGATCTGCTTCGCCAATGCTTGTAGCGACTGGCTGGCTGCGACCGGGTCGCGCGCGGCTTGCATCACGGCGGCGAGTGCTTCGTCGAAGTGTTCGTGGGCTGCGATGGTGGCGAGCCAAGTGGCACGACCCGCGCTGCCTTGCGCGATGACGGTCAGTCGATTGATATCGGCGTCGCCGAGTTGTTGCGTGTTGCGCAAGTGATCGGCGACGAACGCATCGGGCAATGCGTCGAATTCGATAATCTGACAGCGCGAGCGCGTGGTTTCGAGCAAGGCCGAGGCGCTACTGACCAGTAGGATCAGATAGCAATCGTTGGGCGGTTCTTCCAGCGTTTTTAAGAGTGCGTTTTGCGAGCTGTCGTTAAGTAAGTCAGCTTCGGGGATGAGAAAGACCTTGGAAGCGGCACTGCCCGGTCGCAATCCTGCCGGTTCGATGAGAAACTCGCGTACGATATCCACGCCGAGTTGTGTATGCTTACGACGGCGTGCACTGGCGTCCGACAAATAGCCACCTAAGGTACGATCGACCACGTTAAAGTCGGGATGGTTGCCGCTGGCTGATAAGTCGCAGTTCGTGCAACTGTCGCATGCCTCGGGCGTGTCCCCTTCGTTACCAAGTACGGGATTGTCACAAAGCAACACACGGGCCAGGCGCGTAGCGAACATTTGCTTGCCCACGCCCTCGGGCCGGAAAAAATCATCCCGTGTGGTAAGCGACACCGCCGCAGGGAGCGCGCGATAAAATCGAGCGCGCGGTCTTGATGCAATACCTCAGATACCCGCATCGACCACCGCCTCCATGATGCGCTCATGCACTTCTTCAACCGTACCGGCACCGTCGACGATGCGCACGGGTGCCGGATAGATTTCGTCCAGCTTTAAGAAACGCTCGCGCACTTCTTCATGAAAGGTGCGCGGCCGCGCTTCCATGGCGTCGACCTGCGCATCAGAAAACAAGAGCGGCTGACCTTCGCTGGTCACGGGGCGACGACCGCCATGTTGCCCCGTGCCACCACGACCCGTGCGGGCAAATGCCTCGCCGACGGTCATATCGATGATGAGGGTGAGCGCGGGCCAGCACCCTTCGATGGCCAGTTCGGCCAGTTGCAAGACTTTTTGCGGATCGTAACCGGCGGCTGCTTGGTAACAGCAAGTAGCCGAGACGTAACGGTCACCGAGCACGACATCGCCACGTTCGAGCGCGGGGCGGACAACTTCGGTAACAAGCTGCGCGCGCGACGCCATAAACAATAATGCTTCGCAGCGGATATCCATCTTGGATAGGTCGTAATCGAGGAGAATATGCCGAATGCGGTCGCCGATTTCGGTGCCGCCGGGATCGCGCGTACGCAGGTAGCCGATGCCGCGCTGGGCGAGGGCCTGCTCCATCAGGTCAAACTGTGCGCCTTTGCCCGCTCCGTCGATGCCGTCAAAGACGATGAATTTTCCCCGCAGCCGTTCGTACGGATCGCTCGCCAACGATCAATCCTTCCGCTTACGCTCGATTTCCTCGTACACGTCGGCGGCGTTATAACTCGAACGAACAAACGGTCCGGACGCCACCGCCAGAAAGCCCAGCTCGCGCGCCTCGGCGGCAATTTCGTCGAACTCTTCCGGCGGAACATACCGATCGACCGGCGCGTGCGTGGGCGAAGGTCGAAGATACTGCCCCACGGTCAAAATATCTACATCGGCTTCGCGCAAATCGACAAAGGTTTGATACAACTCCTCGCGCGTTTCACCGAGGCCGACCATGAGGCCGCTCTTGGTGAGCACGTCGGGTCGCATTTGTTTGGCCATGCGTAACACATCGAGCGTGCGATCGTAACGGGCAGCGGGGCGAATCCACTTGCTGAGGCTGCGAACGGTTTCCTGGTTGTGATTATAAATTTCGGGGCCGGCATCGCAGAGGACGCGAATGCATTCTTCGCGCGCATGAAAGTCGGCCGGTAAGACTTCAACGACGCATTCGGGCCAAGCCTTGTGAATTTCGGTGACACATTCTGCGAAATGGCCGGCACCTTCGTCGGGCAAGTCGTCGCGGGCGACGGCAGTAATCACCACGTGCTTGAGACCGAGTTCGGCGACTGCGGTGGCGAGGCGGCGCGGCTCATCGGCTTCGACAGCGTTGGGTTTGCCGGTATCGACGGCACAGAAGCCGCAGCGGCGCGTGCAGATGTCGCCCAAAATCATGAAGGTGGCATGCCGGTGCGACCAACACTCAGACAGGTTGGGGCAGCGGGCCTCTTCGCAGACGGTGGCGACGCCGCTGCGTTCGACGATGCTGCGGGTTTGCCGCAACACATCGCCGGTGGGAAGCGGGCGCTTGAGCCACGGGGGCAGGCGGCGTCCGGGATCGGGGTTCGAATTACCTTTGAGAACGGTGAGTTGCACGCGGGATTCCTCGCTCGTTTTTCGCTACAATCTCTTAATGGTAGGGGGTTTACGCCGATTATGCCACGGCGTAGGCTGATGGTGGCCGGCGACGAGCGGGAACCTGTGATAAGGGGTCGCGACGATGCATATCAATCTCAAAAAAGTGCTGTATCCGACGGATTTTTCCGAATTTTCGCTGCACGCCCTGAAATACGCCCAGACCTTTGCGGAATCCTTTAAGGCGGAGCTGCACGTGCTGCATGTAGTAGACGAGGCGGCTCTGTACTGGATGGCGATGGGGCCGAACAGTCTTCCCGTCGGTCCGGGTGCCGAGGAGTTGCAAGAAATCGCCAAAAAGGAAATGGGCGAGTTCGTCGCCGAGCATGTGAAACTGCCGAGCGAGAAGGTGGTGACCGAGGTCAAGCTCGGTCGGCCGTTTTCGGAGATCATTCGCTACGCCCGCGACGAGTCGATGGATTTGATCGTCGTTTGTACGCACGGTCGCAGTGGCATCGAACACGCTTTGCTCGGCTCGGTCACGGAAAAGGTCGTGCGGAAGAGCCCGTGCCCGGTGTTGACGGTGCGACATCCGGAACACGATTTTGTGATGCCGTAAGCGTTTGGCGGGCCCCGTTTGCATGCGACAACGGATGTTTGGGAGAGCAATTATGCGGTTCAAGGGTTGGCAGGTTTCCGTAAGGCGAACGTCTCGCGCGATGGCGTGGTTAGTGCTGGCGGCGTCGCTCGTGTTTGCGCAAGTTGCTTGGGCATCGTTGCAACCGGCCGAGTTGGGCGAGTTCGATCATAAGCTTTGGGATGCCGTTTTGCGCGAGCATGTGAACGAGAAGGGCCGCGTTGATTATGCCGCCGTGCAAAAGGATGAGCAGTTCGACCGTTATCTGGAGCAACTCGAAGCGGTGGATGTGAAGCAATTGAAGAACGCCGACGAACGCTTGGCGTTTTGGATCAACGCGTACAACGCGCTCACGATTCGAGCTGTCTTGGATACGCTGCCCGCAGATCAGAGCAAGTGGGCGGAGTACAGGATCATCGATCAGAAGGTAAACGGCACCAGCATCTGGAAAGGGCGCAAGTTCGACATCGGTGGTGAGCAACACACACTCGACGACATCGAACACAATGTGATTCGCAAGCGCGACGGCCTGCGCGACCCGCGGATTCATGTGGCGCTGGTCTGTGCGGCGAAGGGCTGCCCCTATTTGTGGAATCGCGCCTTTTCTGGCGCGGAGGTGCGCGAGCAACTGGCGGCGGCGATGCGACGGTTCGCTGCCAATGATAAGCAGGTTAAGATCGAAAAATCGTCGAAGACCATTACCATCAGTAAGATTTTTGAATGGTACGGAACCGACTTCGCCAATCCGAAATTCTTTCCACACGGCAAGTCGATTCCGATTTTTTTGGCTGAATACGTCAGCGATCAATCGACAGTGGCGGCGTTGCGACGCGGTAAGTGGACTATCGGCTACTTTGAGTACGACTGGCACTTGAATATTCAGGAATAAAACGGCGCACGGACCATAAGCGCAAAAAAAAACGGATCACGATTCCGGTCGGCAGGCACGGGCCGGGGGTAATCGAAAGTTCTATTCAATGACAATCGTCGAATACGCGGTGGTAGGTCTCTACTTTCTCGCCGCCGCTTTCCTCATCTTCTATGGCTTAAATATGCACCTGCTGACGTGGCTATTTGCGCGGCGGCACAGAGATCGCGGGCGCTTGCAACTAAGCCGCATCGAATGGTATCAGGCCGAGCGCCCCGAAGAGGCGTGGCCAACCGTCACCACGCAACTGCCGTTCTACAACGAAGCCAACGTGGCGCGACGCGTCATCGAAGCAGCGGCGCGGATGGACTATCCCGAGGGCAAGCACGAGATACAGGTGCTCGACGACAGCACCGACGACACGTGCACGATCGTCGATGAAACGGTCGCTGAGCTGCGGGCGCAGGGGCACGACGTAACCGTGTTTCGGCGTGAGGACCGTGTGGGCTATAAAGCCGGGGCGCTAGACGCTGCTTTGGAAGAAGCTCGCGGCGATTTAATCGCAATTTTCGATGCCGACTTTGTACCGCCGCGCGATTTTCTAGGTCGCAGTGTGCCACTGTTGATGGACGAGCCCCAGAACGCCTGTGTGCAAACGCGCTGGGCGCACACGAATCAGGACATGAATTGGTTAACCCGCGCGCAGTCGCTGGCGATCGATGGGCACTTCGCCGTCGAGCAGGGTGGGCGTTCGTGGAACAACTTGTTCATGAATTTCAACGGTACGGCGGGCATTTGGCGGCGCGCGGCGATCGAAGATGAGCAGGTAGGCGGTTGGACCTCGGATACGTTGACGGAAGACTTGGATTTGTCGTATCGGGCCCAACTTGCGGGTTGGAATATCGAATACTGTATGAATATCGCCTGCCCGGCCGAATTGCCTGAGACGGTGCCGGCGCTCAAGTTGCAACAACATCGCTGGTCGAAGGGCACGCTCCAGTGCGCGCGGAAATTGTTGCCGCGCATCTGGCGCTCAAACATCGGGCTCGGTCAGAAAATGGCGGCGACGGCGCATCTCACTGGCTATTTGATTTCCGTCGCCATGACGGTCATAGGCCTGCTGTGTTTGCCCGTTTGCATTATCAATCCATGGCCCATGCTGGGTTGGGCGATGTATGTGTTCGCCACGCTCATGTGGATCAGCTTGTTCGGGCCGCCACTGGCGCATGCGTATTCGCGGCGCGTGATCAACGGTAGTTGGCGGGGCATCGGCCTCAGCCCGTTTCTCATGATCATCGGTGTGGGCATGTGCTTACATACCGGCCTAGCGGCGCTGGCGGGCTTGGTGCAAAACGGCGGTGAATTTAAACGCACGCCCAAGGACGGCATTCGCAAGCGGAGCTACACGTTGCGCGGGTCACCTTTGTGGATCGTGGAATGGTGCGCGGCGATTTATTGCGGATATAGCTTTTATTACTTTATGAATACGCGCGACTCGATCGTGGGCGGCTTTCTTTTGATCTTCGCGCTCGGCTTTGCGGTGATCGGCTGGCAATCGAGCCCGTTTGCGTTTGAGCGTTCGAGTAAGCCGATCGATGAGGCGGTTGAATTACCACGCGATGACGAGTTGTGGGCCACACCGGGGTTGGGCCGTGAATGAGCCCGGCGCGCCGGCGCAAGCTGTCGGCGTCAGGCAATGTGCCGATACCGCGGCCCTGCGCAAATGGGGCTGGGGCTTGCTGCTTGTCTTCGCATGCAGTGGGCCGGTTATCGGGGATATTTACGACGGCAAGCGTTCGCTGTTCGGTTTTGAAACCTATCCGATTCTTTGGTGGCAGGTGGCTTATGCCGTCGGCTTCATCGGCTATGCGTGTTTGATAGCCGCGTTTCGGCGGCAAGCGCCCTCCATGCGCGTCATCCTGCTGGGTGCGGTCTTGCTGCGCTTACCGTTGTTGCTATCACCGCCCAATAGCGATGTGAATCGATACTTGTGGGAAGGTCGCCTGCAGGTCGAGGGGTTAAGCCCGTATCTCGTCAGTCCGCAAGACGAATCGGGGGCGCATCTGCACGATGACATCCATGCCGGGATCAATCATCCGCATTATCACACGATCTATCCGCCGTTGTCGCAGTTGGCTTTCCGTGCGATGGCGACAGTCGCGTATGACATTAAGACGGCGCAAATCGTTTTTACGCTGCTCGACTTGTGCGTGATCTTGGCGTTGGCGCAATTCTTGGTATTGCTGGACAAGCCACCGTGGTTGGTGGCGGTGTATGCGTTGTGCCCGTTCGTATTGGCAGCGTTCGCGCATGCGGGGCATAACGATACGCTGATGCTGTTGCCGCTGCTGGGCTTTGCTTACTTCGGCACCAAGCAACAGTGGGGCTTTGCGGGGTTTTGTTTGGGGTTGGCGATCTTGGCGAAGACCACGCCCGTCGTTTTGCTCGCGCTATTGTTAGGCCGCAGTTGGAAGGCGCTCATCGTTGCCGGCTTGACGGTTGCCGCTGGCTACGCCGTGTATCTCGACGCGGGCAGCCAGTTGTTTGACGTGCTATTTAAATTTTCCGTCGACGGTGCGTTGAACAATCCGTTCGACTCCCTGCGGCAACTCGTTGAAGAAGCGGGCGGACCGCAGACGTTTCTGTCGCAACGCAACAAGCTGGCGGCAGTCGCGTTGATCTTCGCAGCGGGGTACATCGCCGGGCGACGCCAGCCATTGGTGGAATCGACTTACCTGCTGCTGGCCATCACCGTTTTGCTGTTGCCGATCATCCACTTTTGGTATCTCATCTGGCCGTTTGCGTTTGCCGTACTGACGCAAAAGCATCGATGGGCGTGGTTGACACTTACAGGCTCGATCGTGCTTTACTGGCACGCCGATTTGGCGGGCCAGATGGAGAAAGCCGGCGTGCCCGGCATGAAGTGGCAACTGCCGGATGAGATCGTGCTTATTATCTGGGTGCCGGTGGCCGTGGCGCTCATGATCGATACGCTGCGTTCATCGAAAACGCAATCGACGACGTAAAAGGCATTGACGATACGAAGCCGCGCGTGTCACCCCTTCACAATCCACTTCGCCAACTCACCCGCCTTCGGTGGCTTACCTTGCATCAGTATCCCGATCCGAAATACGCGACCGGCGGCGAATACACAAAAAGCGCTAAATGCCAGCACGAGCGGAATACCGAGCCATGGCTGCCATGTGGGTACGCCGGGAGGCACTGCCATGCGCATGATCATGACCATGGGCGTTGCCGGCGGGAAAAAAGAGGCATAGGTGGCGAGCGGGCCATTCGGCGCTTCGATGATGGGGCCCAAAAGAAATAGCGGAAGGCATACCACCAACATCACGGGCGTTATGAGCGTCTGGGCATCTTTGATTTCGCTACAAGCCGCGCCGATACCGCCGAAAATGGCCCCGAACATGAACATGGCCAAGGCACCGTAGCCCAGCATCCATGCGACATGCGAAAGGGGTAGTAGGTCGGCTTGATTGAAATAGCGTGCAACAAAATATCCGCCCGACAGGTAGATTCCCAGCAATGTTAGGGCGACTGCGATGACACCGACCAACTTACCCAGCATCAATTGAAACGGCGGGATCGAGCCGATCAGCACTTCTGCAATACGCTGCATTTTCTCTTCGATAATATTTTGCATCATCTGCGGGCCACTGATCATGACGGCCATGAACATCAGCATGCAAAAGCCAAAGGGCATCAGAAACGCGACCGCGCGATTGCTTTCTTCCGCATCTTTGATATTTCCCGATTCATCGACCGTCATTAGGCCGAGATTCCGAACGTTAACGGGTCGAATCGCGGCGGAGACCACCTTCGCGTTCAAGTTTGCCTCATTGAAACGCGTCGGCAACACCAACGATCTTAGTTGTCCGTCTATCCAGCCAATAAACTCGCGATCGGTCGGACTTTGCGAGTGATATCGTACCTCTTCAGAAGAGTCGTCGTTTGCCGCGCTGCCCAATATGCCCGGTCCAATGTCGAGAAACGCGTCCAATTCCTTTGCCTTAATCTTCTTCGATAGTTCCAACCGTTGTGCGGCCGCGTCTTCCGCGGGTTCCACTTGCGTTAGTTTGAATGCGGGGCGGACCTTATTGCCCTCATCATCAGTTATATCATTCTCGTTGCGCTGGTTGGCAAGCTGGCGGATGGGTTCGTAGAGCTTACCCGTGCGGTCGATAATGGCGATGGACCGATCTTTGGTGTCGACGCCGTCTCCGACCAACATTTGCACGAGGATGCTGCCACCCATCAGTACCGGCATCAGCACAATGGTGACGAGAAACGTCTTGCTCTGCACCTGGGCGAGATACTCGCGTTTGAAAACTACCATGACCTTATTCATGATGCGTCGGCCTCCGGGCGGGCGATGCGAACGAAGATATCGTGCAACGAGGGGCTGGCGATTTCGAAGAGACTGATGCTTGTGCGGCCGGCCAATTCGCTAAGCAATTGTTGCGGGTCGCTGCCGTTGGTGAGGCGCACTTCCTGATAGTTACCCTGATTCGAGACTTTTTCGATGCCGTTGACGTTTGACAGCGCCGTCGGATCGTCGAGCCGCAGCCGAATCGTGTCGTTGCCGTAATTGGCCTGAATTGATTGCAGCGTGCCGTCGAGCACCTTCTTGCCGTTGTGGATCATGAAAATCTGATCGCACATTTTTTCGGCAGCACTCATGTCGTGGGTCGAGAAGATCACCGTCGAACCGTTGCGTTTGAGATCGATGATGGCGTCGCGCAAGACTTCGAGATTGACCGGGTCGAGGCCGCTGAAGGGCTCATCGAGGATCACCAACTCGGGCTTGGCGATGACGGCGGCGATGAATTGAATCTTCTGCGCCATCCCCTTCGACATGGTCTCAACTTTGGTGTTGATGCGATCGGCCAGACCCATCGCCGCGAGCCATTTGTCGATTTCATCTTTGGGATGGTTGAAGCCCTTGAGCTGCGCATAAAAGGTCAACACATCGCCGACCTTCATTTTTTTGTAGAGACCGCGCTCTTCGGGCAAGTAGCCGATGCGGTCGGTGGCGGCATCGGAATGCGTTTCTCCAAACACGCGAATATCGCCGCGGTCGGGATAGAAGATCCGCATGATCATACGAATGGTCGTGGTTTTGCCCGAGCCGTTGGGGCCGATGAACCCGTAGATCGTGCCGCTCGGCACCGTCAGTTGCAGGTTATCGACGGCGGTGACCGAGCCGAACGTTTTGGTGACATCCGTCAGTTCGACGGCATTCATGCGAGCGCCTCCACCCATGGAGCCAAAGAAAGCGTTAGACGAAGCGAACCAGAAATCGCTGGTATATACAATCGTGGAGATTCGGGCAATCTCACGCGATGGGTGAGCGAATAATTAGGACGTTCGGGGCACGCGTAATTCGCCGTGAGAGGCGGATGCTTTGTACGTTCAAATTATGATTTTTGATCACCGTTCTAAGGAGCGTTCTGTTAGAATCCCTCTCGCATTCAACACACTGCACGTGTATCGCAGTCTTGATGGCAACTTGAATGAATGGGCCTCACATGTTAATCACCGGACGCCAGATTGCCGCCGCTATTTTCGCTAGTGTGTACTTGGTAGTCGCCATGGCGAATCATCGACCAGGCTACGCATGGGGGCCGACTGGGTGCAATGAGTTTTATTTGCTGGACCCGATACTCGGGAAGTTTTTAGCGCGCCTGCCACATCTTTGGTTCAGCATTACGCTTTGGTGCGGTTGGATACTCTGGATCGGCGGTGATTGGCGAAGATCGAGACTTGCACGGAGCAACAAGTGTCAGGATTGTAAGTACGATTTGACCGGAAACGTGTCGGGGATTTGCCCGGAGTGTGGCTCGGCAGTCGCCAGTTCAGCGGGATCGATATGACGGGCTGGTCACGACACCTATTGTGGTTCTGCGTTTGTTGCTTGGTCTTGATAGCTTTGGGCTTTGCTTTCAGTCAGCCGGTGCTCATAGGTAATGTAGGAGACAGCCGCCCGATTGATTGTGACGATCCTCACGAACCCCTATTAAGGGCGTTTCCGCCGTTGCCATGTGGTGCATGGAAAACAGGGATTTGTATTGATCTCTATGATCAAGCATTCTTCGATGGCATCAACAATGAAGATTATTTCGGTTTTAGGCTGCGTGCCTACGAAGTATCGCAAAGCCCATGGTTCTCACCCGCGCAACTAACGCAGAGAGCGCAGCCAATCGGTCAAATACTGGTCGCGATCCCATTTGGCTGGCTTCTGATTCTGTTTGGAAGCTATCCCGTTGCGTATTCGACATGCCGGGTGCGAATTTGGATGTATATTAAGAGATGTGTTGCTGAACCAAATTTAGGAAACGGTGAGGACAACCCGGTTCGGTTGCAGTCAGGCATATGGACAAAACTCGTTCGGCCTTTACGGGGACTCCTACTTATTGTAGTAGCATTATGCTTGTTCTTCAGTACCACCGTTTGTGTGACGATGGCAATTTATTACTACAAGACATCGGGCAACAACAATTCGTTCTATCTTTTTCGCACGGGTACTAACGATCCGACTGATTCAACGAGTTTTTGGTTGCGGAATTCCTTAATCGGTGATCCGCACTTGTATTGCCAAGTTTCAAGATATGCGCAGCGCCCGAGTCCTTGGGCACATCTGTTAGACGTTATCCCAGAGCGTTTCATCAATCGCGTCCAGAATGAGTTTCGCCATTTTACCGACGGTTCTTACGAATATGTAACGCGATTTCAAGTGAAGGCTCCAGTCCTTGGCTGCTTCGCGTTGTCGGTGTTGTATATCGCAGCTTGCGTTGGCTGGTTCTCGGCGGGTCGTCGCATTAGCCGAACCGATCGTTGTTTGCGCTGTCATTATAATCTTAGGGGTAACCAATCGGGCATCTGCCCGGAATGTGGATTGATATGCGCGACCAAACCAACTAAGGCACCTTGCGATGGATAAGTTCCTGCAAGAAATCGGAATTTTTGGGGCCGTGTTTTATGCGTTAGTCATCATACTCGGTCCGCCCCTGGCTTTATTGATTGTCTTCCCTATCCTCAACCACTACGGCTTACTGCCGAAACGACGCATCCCGGGCAGATGCGATCACTGTCGTTACAACCTCGCTGGCAACGAATCCGGCACGTGTCCGGAATGCGGCAATGCCATCGAAGATTAATCGCCGCACTGCAACTCACTCCCCAATCATCTTCACCAACACCCGCTTCTTCCGCCGACCGTCAAACTCGCCATAAAAAAGCTGCTCCCATGGACCAAAGTCGAGCTTACCTTCGGTGATGGCGACGACCACTTCGCGGCCCATGATGGTGCGTTTGAGATGGGCGTCGGCGTTGTCTTCGCCGGTGTCGTTGTGGCGGTATTGATCGATGGGGGCGTGGGGGGCGAGGCCTTCGAGCCATTTGTCAAAATCGTGATGCAGACCGCGCTCGTCATCGTTGATAAAGACGCTGGCGCTGATGTGCATGGCGTTGACGAGGCACAGACCTTCGCGAATGCCGCTTTCCGCGAGGGCCTTGTCAACGTCAGGCGTAATGTTGAGATACGCCCGTTGGTCGGGCGTTTCGAACCAGAGTTCTTTGCGGTAGTGACGCATGATATGATTTCCGGATAACGAATTACAAGCGATGGTACGGCGGAACGCGAAACACAAGCGCTGGTGCGGCGAAATCTGCGGCGGGCGGTAGGGCGGGTTCCACCCGCCGCCAAGCCCGAGTTTGTAGATAACATGACGGGCGGTTGATTGCAATCGGTAGGGCGGGTTTTACACGCCCTTCATTGCGCGTGGGTAACATAATGGCGAATGGTCGGCCCTATCCAGTGCACCGTTAAAACATTGATGTGTCAAAGTGTGCTTTGGCAGGTCGATCTTTCGGTGTGATTCGGGTGGTCTGCCGTCGCTGGCAATCTTTTGGCGGGTGGAACCCGCCCTACATGAGAGCTGTCGAGTTGTATCGAGATATGCGATGAGTGCATAAACGACGGTCGCGCTAGAATGATAGCAATATGACGAACGCGTCTCCTCGATCATACAAGCGTTTCTTCCGCAAACGCGGCTTCTGGATCACGACGGCCTTGTTGTTGCCCGTACTGATGATCGCCGCGTTGGCGATTACCGGTTGTCTTGCGAGTCGTATGTTCGAGCCCGGTGACGAGACCGGCCTGCGAAGATTTGAAAAAGCCGTCACGCTTGATGATACTAAAGATGTTACGGTGTCATTCTTGTCATCGACGACGCATGACGAACATCACAGCGGCCCGCCGATTGTGTACGTGCACGGCACGCCCGGTGACGCGACGAATTGGAACCGTTACCTGCGCGAACCTGTCGGTGACTGCCTCAGCATCGCTGTTGATCGTTTGGGTTTTCATAAGAGCGAGAACGGTGGCGTATTTTCATCGTTTGCCGATCAGGCGGCGGCGTTGAAGCCGGTCTTGGGTGATGATGAGCGCGCCGCGCCAATACTGGTGGGGCACTCGTTGGGTGGGCCGATCATCGCGCGGGCGGCGGCGGATTATCCGGGGCGGGTGGCGGCGTTGGTGATCGTGGCCGGCTCCCTCGATCCGGATTTGGAAGAGATCAAATGGTACAACCACGCCATGCGATCACCGTTGGTGTCGATCTGGTTTCCTAAGGCGGCGACGCATTCCAATGAAGAAGTGATTGCCGCGCGGCGCGAGACGGAAGAGTTGGCCGAACGCTTAAAGCTCGTGACTTGCCCGGTCGTCATCGTGCATGGCACGGCGGATAGCTTGGTGCCATTCGAAAACGTTGCGTATATGAAGAGGCAATTCACCGGAACGGCACAAGTCGAGGTAATCGCGCTGCCGGATGCGGATCACTTCATCATTTGGACGGACGCAAAGGCGATACGCGAAGCGATCGAGCGGGCGCGCGAATTGGTGCAAGTGAAACGCGACATGAACGAGCGCAGCAGCAACAGGACCGAATCTATCGAAGAGATGCAAGTCGAAGAGATGGAGCTCGAAGCATCACGCCCCGACTTATAGAAACGGAAATCGAATCGGCGTGGTGCCACTGAACAAATTGAAGAGCGTCGGGGTGGCGATTGACGTCAGCGGCGGGCACAGCGCCGGTTCGTCCGGCAACGGCAATTGCGCGTGAGCCCAGGGCGTGATGCCGAGAACGAACAACACAGCACCGGCAATCGCGCGGCGCCAAAAGGCGGGTCGGGGCGTCTGATCGGGTTCGAAAGACGTGTTCATATGGGCAATCTCGGATCACCGCGTCGGTTGCTTGAGCTTGGGTTGGTGTTGCGCTTTTATCGGGCGTGCAGTAAGCGAAAGGCAACATAGACCTGTGTCTTTATCGCTCGGTCAGACTGATCGAATCTGTAGCTTTCGCGAGCCTCGAAGTAATCAACCCTCACCTCAACCAAGCCACATAGGCATTCGAAACGAGTACGCGAACCCATTCAAAGGGCCAAGCAAACCCAACTGCGCGTGTCGTTGTTCCGCACTGATTGAATAGCACTTATGGAGGCGGCATCCAATCGACAAACATACGAGAATCGCCACTAACCAACCCACCATTCGCCGTGTTTGGGGAGGTGTTGTTGATTAGGCGAGCATCGCCGTCCCGGCGGTGCGCATTCGCTCTTCCCACCGGCGAGACGCCATTGCTCCCCGTGGCGGAATTTAGACGAGACCAGTATCCGCGTTTGCGGTCTTGCGTGGCGGGCCGGTGCCGCTTGCTAAGTCGATACGTACGCAGATGTTGCGGTCTGCCAAGAGGCTCGCAATCATTTCCGATGTCCGGTATCCTCCCCGGTTTCGCCGACGCAATCCATTCGGTTTGATTCATCTGGTCGGTCGTCTAGATTCGACGTCGACCATCCGTACATACGGGGCAGTCGCCGTCCGCGCGACCTGCCCGGCAACTTCGGAGATCGCGCGACATGGCGACCGCACCAACGGCAGCATCACCACACGTTCAGAATCAGCGAACGTTCCTCGGCCATCCGATCGGCCTTTACGTTTTGTTCTTCACGGAAATGTGGGAACGGTTCAGTTATTACGGCATGCGGGCGCTGTTGGTGTTGTACATGGTGAACCACTTCAAGTGGACCCAGTCGGATGCTTCCAAGACGTATAAGTGGTACACGGCCCTCGTCTACCTCACGCCGTTGCTTGGTGGCTTCCTTGCCGACCGCTACCTCGGCAATCGCATGGCGATCATCATCGGGTCGATTCTGATGGCGATCGGCCACTTCCTCATGGCCTTCGAAGATATCTGGATTTTCTATTCGGCGCTCGGTTTCCTAATCGTTGGAAATGGCTTCTTCAAACCGAACATGTCCGTGCAAGTCGGGCGGCTTTATCCGAAGAACGATCCGCGCCGCGATGGTGCCTACACCATCTTTTACATGGGTATCAACCTCGGCGCGTTTTTGTCGCCGTTGGTATGTGGTGCGTTGAAAGATACACCCGGTCTTGGTTTTCACTGGGGTTTCGGCGCTGCCGGCGTAGGGATGGTATTGGGCCTCCTGGTCTATCTCTTCGGATTGCCATTTATTAAGGAGTTGCCGGAAGACGTGGTCTATCACGATCCTGACGCCAAACCTGAAGACGAAGCCGCCGGCGGTAAAGATCACGTGATGACCGAAGACGAAGCGGAAACCACGCCGTCGGTCATTCCTAGCTTTGCGAGCCTTTCCCCGTCGATCTTTTTGGTGATCGGTATTCTATCGATCATCGGTGGTCCGATTGCCGCTTGGAGTGGTGTGATCAGCATGGACAACGCCGTGGCCATCGCCATTGCAGGGGGCTCGTCGGTGTTTGCCGCGTGGATTCTGTCCCACCTAAAAATGGCGGTGCGCGACCGCGTGTTAGCAATATACATTCTTTCGGTCTTCGTCATCTTTTTCTGGGCGGCATTTGAACAAGCCGGAAACGCGATGAACGTTTGGGCCGACCAAACGACGAATCGTTATCTCACGGCCGATCCGAAAGCGCCTGAGATTTATCCCGAAGTGCCGATTGATCTCGCAGATTTGGACTTCATGGCGACCGTCAATAAGGCGGTAAGCAATCTGGTTGAGATCAACCCGATAGGAACTACGTCGTTTCAGTCGATCAACGCATTAGCGATCGTGCTGTTCGCCCCGATCTTCGCATGGCTGTGGTTGTTTTTAGCCAGACGGCACGTAAACGTGTCCATTGCTATGAAGATGTCGTTGGGTGTGTTTTTCCAAGGTGTTGCATTCGCGTTGATGTTGTGGGCGGCGACCTACGAGGGCGGACCGAGTCAAACCAACTTGAGTCAGTTGCCGCGCAACGTCGTCGAACAGGATGGTGGCTTAGTCTTCTACGATGCACCCGAACTCGGCGACGATAAACGACTCAAAGCCATTTTAGACGGTAAGGCTAAGACCGACGATCCGATGCCAGTGCACGGCGGTCGCTTGGTGTTCAATGCGTCGAAAGGCAAGTTGAATATGAACGGCGTGCTCGATGCAAACCACCGAGACCGCGTTCTGCGCGCGACGGTTTCGCCCAGTTATCTCGAGTTCGTTTACAACATGGCGAAGGAATCGGAAACGCTAAAAGACGAAGCAAGCAAAGCCGAAACGACGATGTCTGAAGCAGAAAAGAAGGCTCTGGAAGATAAGAAAAAAGCGGACAAGTCTGTCGGCGTATTTGAAAAGCGTTACACACTCGACCAACTTCCCGAAGGATTCGAGCCGCGTTACTTGCAGGGTTTTAAGTCGAGTCAACTCGAATGGAATGGCGAAACGAATACGTTTATCGTCCGCGATTTGCTGGCGGACAAAGACTACAAGCAAATACTAGTCGCGGGTGCGGAGCCCGATTTCCGCGACGCGTTAAACGATCTATACGTGTCGGCCGCGAAATATAAAGTGAGTTCGTGGTGGTTGGTGGCGTTCTACGTGTTGTGCACAATCGGCGAACTTTGTTTGTCGCCAGTCGGCTTGTCGATGGTGAGTAAGCTAGCGCCGCGCCGCTTCGCGACGATGTTAATGGGTATGTGGCTGCTGACGAGCTTCTTCGGTAACTTCGCTGCCGGCTTGGCGGGCGAAAACTGGGAACGGCTCGATCCAGCGTCGTACTTCACGTGGATTACCGTGGTGATGATCGGCGCGTCGATGGTCTGTTTCGTGATCGCCAAGAGCGTCACCCGCATGATGCACGGCGTGAAGTAATGTTTCGCGACGAGCCGGTTTGGGTCGGTTCCGTCGCAAGAGTTGTAGGATACGCAGGCATCGCCGCATACACGGTCGGTGATGCCTGCTCAACCCTCTTCAGCAAGGAAGCATGGCAAATCAAACGCATCAAGTGACGACGCTGCCCGACGGGGCGAAGATTCATCACGGTCCTTACCCAGAGCTGACGTGGCATGCCGTTATCGTCGGTTGGGTGTTGGGGGCGCTGATCGCCGTCTCTATCGGCTACGCCGCGCTGATCCTCGGCTTTTCGATCGAAGGTTCAGAGTTGGCCGCGATTTTGGGCTGGGGCATTCTGCGCGGCATCATGGGCCGCACCAGCATCGTCGAAAATAACATCAACCAAACGATCGCGTCGGCGGTGAACGGCGCATCGTCGGGCATGATGTTTTCCATTCCCGCGCTCTTTATTCTCAACCGTCAGTTCAGCGACAAATATGCCGGCATCATTGAGTTTAATAAGGTCTTGATGGTGCTCGCCTGCGCGACGGGCGCGGTCGTTGGCTTGGCGTTTGTGATTCCGCTGCGCAAGCAGATGATCGACTTCGATCGCTTGGCCTACCCCGGCGGTATTGCCGTTGCGACGATTCTCAAATCGCCCGGTGCCGGCACTCAGAAAGCGATGCTGCTGATCGGCGGGGCGGTGGTGTCGGGCATCTTCTACATATGCATGATTGCCTTTGTCGGCGACCATCCGGCAGGCTATTTTGGTGAAGCACTGCGTTTACCGCCGTTTCTGAATCTCACGTTCTTCCTGTCGCTGATGACGGTCGGCGTGGGCTTTCTTTCGGGTAAGGGTGGCTACTGGTTCGGTGCTGGTGGATTTATCTGCTACTGGATTTTGGCACCGCTGCTGGGGGCGTATGGCGCTGAACCGGTGCAGGCCATGGTGCACCCGGAAGGATTGCAGGCGGTCGTTGACGGCACTGTGAAAGAGGCCGATGCAATTCACGCGTTATGGAATCAGGTGCCGACTGCATTGCGGCTGCAACTGTTCCGCCCCAGCGGTATCGGCATGCTGATCGGTGCCGCCATCGGTGGCATCATCGCCGCCTTCCCATTGATGTTGAGCGCGTTTAAGTCGATGCGTGATGCCGCGCGCGAAGGCGGATCGGCCGATGCCGATGAAATGCCACTGCGTAACCTCATCATTGGCGTGTTTGGTGGCGCGGCGATTCTCATTCTCGTCACATGGTCCTCGGTCGAAAGTATCAGCTTCACGACGGCCGCAACGATGGCAATTCTCGGCACGATCTGGGTGTGGATCGCAGGTGTGATCGTGTCCGAATGTGTGGGGCGCACCAATTGGTCGCCGCTGTCGGGCATGACGCTGATTGCCGTCACGATTCTGATCGTCATCGCCAGCGGCTCGGGCATGGACGATACGTCGGTGATCGTCGCTTCGATGTTTCTGGGCGGTGCGATGTGCGTTGGCATTTCGCAGGCCAGCGACATGATGCTCGACCTCAAAAGCGGCTATCTGGTCGGCGCGCAACCGAAGATGCAGCAGTACGGCCAGCTCATTGGTACTTGGCTTGGTCCGATTGTCGTGATCGGTGTTATCTTGTTGCTGCATGAGAACCAAGGATTAGGTTCGGACAAGCTTCCCGCGCCTCAAGGGCAGGCACTGGCATCGATGATTCAGGGCGTCATCGGCGATAATGTGCCCGATTATCGTTACGCTGCTGGTGGCGGCCTTGGGTTATTGCTCGCACTTAGCGGATTGGGCGGCATCGGCGTGCAAGTCGGCCTCGGATTCTATATGCCGTTTGATGTCGTGTTGACCTACACCATCGGTTGCACGCTGCGTGTGATCTTCAACAAGTATGCCGATCGTAAATTCGTTGAGGGCAGTTGCGTGCCGATTGCCGCGGGCCTGATCGTGGGCGAAGCGCTGGTCGGCGTTGGAAACGCGATTTATCAAATTCTATTGAAATAGAGGATTGTCTATATGCGCTTACTCGGACACATCCTATTGTGGATCGGCTTTTTCGCTGGTTCCTTTGTGATGTTGCAAAACCTCGAGGATCCGGCCAATCGCTGGGATACCATCGATTGGAGATACTACGGCGGTGCCTTTCTGATCGGTGCTATCGGCGTGGTGCTCTTGCGCGTGACAGCCAAACAGGCGGGCGGACAAGCCCACGAAATTGATCGCGATATGGACGAGTTAGACGATTCGCTGGAAAAACTGATCGCCGGCGTGTCGCGGCTCAATGCCGAGCGCGAATCGATTCTGGTCTTCGACGTTCACAAGCAGATCGACGATTCCCTTGCCATCGAGTTCGGTCGCTTCGCCGATGCGCGCAAGTCGATGATTCAGCGCTTCGACCTGCAAACCTATGCCGCCATCATGACCGAGTTCGCCAACGCCGAGCGCGGTGTAAACCGGGCTTGGTCGGCCTCCGCCGATGGTTACGTGGACGAAGTCTGGCTCTCGCTGGAACGGGCTGAGCGTCGCCTGCTCCGTGCTCGCGAAATCTTCGACCATCATCTGACGCAAGCGGGGGCCGCAGCCGATGAGGCGGCCTTTCGTTAACCGAGGTGCAGGGCCGGTGATTCACGAAACACGAATCGCGAATTTCCGACGCGTAGTTACATTGCTGTGATCTGATATCCTCGACTGAGCCATCGCATAAACATCGAATCCGGCAGATGTTGCGCGGATCGCCTGATAACAGAAACTCGCACGAGACTAACTAAAATGGTCGCTCCGGCAAAAATCCGCGACTCGCTGGCCAGCCCGAAAACCCGACATATAATTCGCGTATCACTGTTCGTTAGAGGGCAGGGCTGCGCGCCCTCTTGAGTTTGACGAATCTTAAGGGATCAATGACCAACGAAACCGCAATCAACTTAATCGAGCAGGTGCTGATCGCACTCGATCGCACCCGTCCCCATGCGGAGATTCGTCAGGTATTCGCGGATTTCGCCTCGACCGATGATCCACGACAAAAACTCATTCGCTGTTTCGATCGCCTGGGCGTCAACGCCAAGGTCGTCGAAAAACGATTTGATGATGCGCTGCAATTGGCCGGCGAGAACAGCGGCTTCCTGCTTTTGACGGACGAGAGCGACCTGAGCGAATCCGGCTTTCTGGTGTTGCGTCAGAATTACCTGCAAATCGATGCGGGCGCGCCGGGCGGAGCGGTGCAATCGTTGTCAAAGGCTGCTTTCATCAAAGCCGCCGGCTTGTCGCGAGCTGAAAACTCCACATGGCTGCAGGTTGAACCGCGCCCCACCTTACGAGCGGCACGCGGTAATCCCGAACAACCCACCGGCCTGACGCCGTTTCGTCGGTTGTTGGGTTTACTGAAACCCGATCGGCGCGATATCACGATCGTGATTTTGTTCGCCATCGGTGTGGGCGTGCTGAATCTGGCGACGCCGATTGCCGTTCAGTCGTTGGTAAACTTTGTCGCATTCGGTGGGCTGGTGCAGCCGCTGGTTGTGATCGCGATTTTGTTATTTGCTTTCCTGGCGCTGGCCGGTGCGATTCGCGCCTTCAAGACGTGGGTCGTCGATGTCTTGCAACGCCGCATTTTCGTGCGCGTCGTCGGTGACTTGGCGTACCGTCTGCCGCGCGTGCGCATCGACGCATTCGACGATCGCAGCGGGCCGGAATTGGTCAACCGGTTCTTCGATGTTCTCACGGTCCAAAAAGCGAGCCAGACCATTCTGCTCGACGGCGTGGGGTTAGCGCTGCAAGCATTGATCGGGCTGATCATTTTGGCCTTTTATCATCCATTTTTGTTGGCGTTCGACGTGGTGCTGATTCTTTGCATCGTGTTCATCCTTTTCGTGCTCGGGCGCGGGGCGGTGAAGACGGCGATCAAAGAATCGAAAGCCAAGTATGCCGTCGCGGCATCGTTGGAAGAAATCGCCCTAAACCCGATGCTGTTCAAGCAAGCGGGCGGTGCGGACTTCGCCTGGTTCCGGGCGGATTCGTTGGCCGCCGAATACGTGCATGCCCGGCGCAAGCACTTTTCGATCTTGCTGCGCCAAATCATCGGTGCGGTCACGCTGCAAGCGTTGGCGGCCACGGCGCTGCTCACGCTCGGCGGTTTTCTCGTGATCGACGGTCAATTGACGTTGGGGCAGTTGGTTGCGGCCGAGCTAATCGTATCCGCCGTGCTGGCCTCGCTGGCGAAATTCGGTAAGCAACTCGAAGGCATATACGATCTATTGGCCGGTGTGGACAAGCTCGGCCAACTCATCGACTTGCCCTTGGAGCGCGGCGATGGTGAGGACGTGCGCTCGAATGGTGAAGCCGCAGGGTTAACGATCAAAGGAGTACACTTTTCCTACGCCGGCGGCAAGAAGGTATTCGACGATTTCAATTTGTCGGTTGCACCCCGTCAGCGCGTGGTTATTACAGGCGAACACGGTAGCGGCAAGAGTACGCTAACGGATTTGCTATGCGGGGCGCGCACGCCCACCGCCGGTCGGCTCGAGCTGGACGGGGTGGACTTTCGCGAGATGAGCCTCGATGCCCTGCGCCGTCAGGTGGTGGTGGTGAAGGGCCTGGAAATCGTCGAAGGCAGCATCGCGGATAACGTGCGGCTCGAACGAACCGACATTACCAACGAGCAAATTCGTACCGCGTTACAGGCCGTCGGCCTCATGGAAACGGTACGCCTATTACCCAAGGGTCTCGATACGCCGTTGAACGCAACCGGACGCCCTTTGTCGTACGGCCACGCCCGGCGATTGATGGTGGCCCGCGCGCTGGCAGCGCGGCCGCGCTTGATCGTATTGGATGATGTGCTGGACGAGCTGGACGCCGCCTCGCGCGATCTCATTATCAAATCGGTGATGGGGCCCGACCGCAAATGGACGGTGATTGCCACCGAACACGGCGAACGACCGATCGACGACGTGGATGTGCGCGTGCCCGTGGGACCGAGCGCGCCCGCCGTGGATACCACAGCGGCCTGAGGAGCAATTGACGATGGCAACTGTAGCCAATCATAAAGAGTTTTCGGCGATGCGAATGGTAAGTTCGTCGCGTTGGACGGCGCGCATCGGGCTGCTCGTGCTGTTCATTTTTATCTTTACGCCCGTTGGACTGGTGTTCGTGCCCTGGCAGCAGAACATCCGCGGCAAGGGGCGGGTGGTGGCACTCAATCCGCAGGAGCGGCCTCAGACAGTAGACGCGACGATAGGTGGCCGCATCGCCGAAGTCTTCGTGCAGGAAGGCAGCAAGGTTAAGAAAGGTGATCCTTTATTTAAGATTGTCGATCTCGATCCCGAGTTTCGGCAGCGGCTGGAGCGGGAAAAGCGGGCGATCGAAGACGGCATAAGAAGCGATCGCGATGCAAGGAGTAGAAATGAAGACGCAATTGAGAGTTTAAAGCAATCACGGGATACCGCAGTGCGTGCGGCGGAGTCCGAAGTCGAAGCTGCGAAAGAAAAAGTACGCAGTTCGGAAGAAAAGCTGCGGGCCGCGAAGGCGAAACGCATTACGGCTGAATTTCAATTCGAGCGCATGAAGACTTTGTTCGCACAAGACGCCAAATCAAAGCGGGATCTGGAATTGGCCGAACTAGGCCTGCAGACTGCGGAGGCGGACGTGAATGGCGCACAAGCAGATGTGGATGCGGATAAGGCGGCGCTGGCGGCCAAACGCGAGAGTCTTACCAAAATCTCGCAGGACGCAGATGTCAAGATTAGTGAAGTGCGCAGCAAGATCGCGGAGATCGAAAGCAAAATCGCGAAGGCACAAGAGATGCTGACCAAGAAAGAGGGTGAAATCCGCAAGGCGCAATCTCAGGATATTCCCGCGCCGGTCGACGGCACCGTCTTTCGCGTGACCGGCAACTTGGGTGGTCAGATCGTTAAGTCCGGCGATCAGTTGTTGACGATCGTTCCCGAAACGCAAAGCCGCGTGGTCGAACTTTGGGTGGACGGCAACGACGCGCCGCTGATTTCCAAGGGCGATCCCGTGCGAATTCAATTTGAAGGCTGGCCCGCCGTGCAGTTTGCCGGTTGGCCCTCGGTTGCGATCGGTACCTTCGGCGGCATCGTCAACTTTGTCGATGAGACCGACAACGGGCAGGGTCGATTTCGCATCATCGTGGAGGCCGATGAATCGGGGGATGAGGTTCTCTGGCCCGATACCAGCTTCTTACGGCAGGGGGTGCAGGCCAAGGGTTGGGTGCTGTTGCGCGAGGTATCGCTCGGCTACGAGATTTGGCGCCAGCTCAACGGCTTCCCGCCGGTAAAAGATCCCGACAAGCCTGCCATCGGTTTGCGCAGCAAAGACAAAGAAGGCAAATAGTTTACAATCCCCGATTTTGCGACATCGCCACCGGATCGAATTTTGTGAGCACCGACGAACCAAATCACGATCGCCACCGGGCCGGATCATTGCGCCGTCGAATGGCTTGCGGTCGAACGAATGTAATCCGTGTTGCGTGCGGCGGCCTGTTTCTGGTTGCCCTCGGTTGTTCCGCTTGGGAAGGCCTACTCGATCCGCAATACGAACGCAGCGTCTCGGCCAAGCTGCGCGATATCAATCGCACCAACTTCGCCAGCCGCATGTCCAAGCCGCCGGCGTCCGTTGATGAAAAAATCGACGGCATCAACGAGCGCTTGCCCAAGGCGGACATGACCGTCAACGCCGCATTGGATCGCAAACGCCAGCCAGCGCCTCAAAAGATGGACATGGGTGTGCAAGAGGCGCGGTTAGCTGCACTGCGTAACAATTTGAAATTGCAGGCCAGCTTCATAGATCCGGATATCGCCAAGACGTTCATTTCCGAAGAACGCGCGAAGTTTGACGCCACCATCGTGGCGGGTATTGATCTGAGCCGTAAAGACTTGCCCGAACTCGATGACGAGTTTGTGACGTTTACGTCGAGCAATGATGCACTGGATAAGCAGGTAGTAAAACTCACACGCCCCGAGCAGACCAAAGAAACGCTCGATATGGATTTGGGAATTAAGATCCCCACGCCGACGGGAGCGATCGTTGAGATCGGGCAAGCATTTCCCAGTCAAGAGCTATTACAACCCCAGAATTTCCCGCAGTACGTCAGCGCTTCAAAATTCTCCCTCAGTCAGCCGCTGCTGCGCAACGCCGGCGTGCCGGTCAATACCGCTTCCATTCGCATCGCCCGCCTCAACGATAAGGCCATCGAAGCCAAGACCAAGCTGACGGCAATTCGCGTGTTGGCTAAGGCGGAAAAAACCTATTGGAAAGCGTATGCCGCCGCGCGCGAATTCGATATTCGCCGCGAGCAATACGATCTGGCCTTCGACAACTTCGAGTTGGTGCAAAAGCTGGTGGAAGAGGGCGCGACAGCCAGAATCGAAGTAGCCCGCGCGCGGCTCGGAACGGTCAAGCGGCGCGAACCGTTGATCGAAGCCGAGACCAAGTGGCGACTGGCGCAACGCGAGCTCAAGCTGATTCTCAATATGGAAAACGTCGGGCTCGATTCGCCGACCGTGATCGTGGTCGAAACCGAGCCGCATCTGGCCCATTACGAATTCAAGCAGGCGGAACGCGAGGCGCTGGTGGCCGAGGCGTTGGAAAACCGCATGGAAATGCTGGAGTTGGAACTGAAGCTCGCCGCCGATGCGATCAAGATCGACTTCGCCCGCAATCAAACCTTGCCGCTGTTCATGCTCGATTTCGAATACGGCGTGCTGGATAGGCAGGGCTCGTTCGGCAGTTCGTTCCGCGGCGCGTGGGATTTCGACAACACCACCTACAAACTCGGGCTGCGTGGCGAAATACCCGTGACCAACGAAAAGCGACTATCGAAGCTACGCCGGGCCGTAGCCACGCGCACGCAGCGCTTGGCCACGCGCCAGTTGCGCGAAATGATGATCAGTCAGGAAGTCTTCGACACGCTCGACGTGATGGAACAAAACTGGCAGCGCATTCTCGTGGCGCGTCAAAACGTGATCGTCGCCGGCATTAATTACGAAATCGAGCTGACGCAGTTCCGCGAAGGCCTGCGTACCATGCGCGAAGTCTTGGAAGCGCTCACATCGTTGGGTGAGGCGCAATTGAAGGAAGTCAAAGCGATCGTGGCCTATCAGGAATCGCAGATCGATTTGGCTTTCGCGACCGGTACGCTGCTCGGTTATTCCGACGTCGATGTCGATCCCGTGCCGTTGTATTAGCGACGCGACTCACGGCGGACTCCGCGTCATTCGCCTTCTTCTTTTCGCGAAGGACTATCACTCGCGGGCTTGTCCGCACCATCAAACAATCCCGGTTGCGGCTTGAGCGACAGCGATTGTCCCGGCGGTTGCAAGCGCACCTTAGGTGGCGCCGTCGCACCGCCGCTGAGAATCATTGAGAGTGCCTCTTCCATCGTCCAATCCGTCAGCGTGATGCGTTCGACCGGTACGATTTCCATGTAGCCGCTGGTCGGGTTGGGCGTGGTGGGAACGTACACCGTGGCAAGGCGTTCGCCGCTGTTCACATCGGTAATGGTGTTCGTGAGAAAGGCGATGGCGCGCATCTGTTCGTGCGGAAAGTCCACTAACACCACGCGCTGCGTTTCGCCTTCCTTACCGACGCCACCTAGCGCCTGCACCATTCGCTTCATCGCGCCGTAAACCGTATCGACGAAGGGAATACGCTCGACCAAACTTTCCACAATGGAAATGATGCGCGCGCCAACGACGTTGGAACCGAACCAGCCCAAGGTGTAGAGCAACAAGACCGTCAAAAGCACGGCGATGGTTTCGTAGTACCATTCGGGGTCGGCCGGGTCGATTAGCCGGGGCCCGCTCGTGTCGCGCTCCAACAGCCATAGGAAAACCCAATGGATCCGGTTCACGGTCCAGATGCCGAACATCAGCGCTAACTGATAAATGTAGCTCACCAAGGCGACGGTGACCGCCAACGGAATGACGAGCAGAATTCCAGCAACCAAGCGACCGCGAATGGAAGTTGGTGCCACGCGCGATGTTTTGGCAGCCTCAGGCGTCGGCGGGATGGGAGGGGCTTCTTGGTTGGGCATAACTGCCGAAGGCTAATCGTCGTTTTTGAGGTCTTCAGGCCGGTTTTTCTGCGAAAGAGCGGCGACTAAGGCCTGCTTTCCGCCCACAGTATATCGTCGGGCCGAGTCGCGATATGGCGGAAAAACGTCGATTTTGAAAGAAGAACGAATCTTTTTGCCTCGCCAAGCGTTACATTACAGTAAGGCGAACGCGTTTGTCGGCCCCCTTTTGCCCGCATAGACTGTTTTTGGGGCGGAGAAACGGTGCAGACGCGCGCCGAAAGGCCGACATCCCCGATTTTCGGAGGTCCGTGATGACGCATATCGATCGCGAAGTAAGACGTGCCCAAACGCGGTTGTGGCTTAACCGATGGCTCAACGCGCTGGGGTGGTGCCTCGTAATCGGGCTGGGCCTGTGGCTTGCGACATGGCTACCTAATCAGTTTTTTAGCCTCGCGCTCCCGATGAAGTGGATTTCGATCGGCTTGGCCGCGTCGGCGATTCTCGGCTCGGTCGTATGGTCGGTCGTCACGCGCCCCCGCGCCCTCGACGCGGCGACGGCATTGGATGTGGCCGCAGGCTTGCGCGAGCGCGTATCGACATCGCTGAGTTTGGCCCCCGAAGCCGGTGATGAATTCGAGCGCGCCGTGCGCGGTGATGCCGAACGGTCGGTTGCCGGGCTGAATGCGAAACGCTTTCTGCCATTGCAATGGCCCGGTTCGCTTTCTACCAGTGCGTTAATTTTGGTGGTGGCGTTGCTGTCGCTGTTGATTCCCGAATTGGATTTGTTGGGCGGTGATGACAGCGCGGCTGAAGCGGGCGTGAAGAAAGCTGAATCGAAGGTAACGGCCAAAGCGATTTCGCGACCTGTCAACATCATTAAGAAAGTGGCCGAGCAGAATCCCGAAGTCGATCTTGCGAGTCTTGAGCAGCCCAATATGGGGGAATTTGGCGAGCGGCAGGATCAAACGCCCGATTTCAAACGGCGACAGGCCGTTAAGCAACTCAATGCGCTGCGCGACGCGCTGCAGAACAAAGCCAACTCGGATCAATACCGAACGCTGCGCGAATTGCGCAAGCGGCTGCGTCAAATCGGCGCGCCGGAAGACCCCAAGAGCGAACTGCGCGAATTGATGAACGATCTATCCGAGGGTGACTTCGAAGGCGCGCAAAACGCCGTGAAGAAATTGCAGGAGTCGCTCGCCAAACGCGCGCGGGATGGCAAGCTGAACGCGGCCGATCGCGAGAAAATGAAGAAGCAACTCGACGAGTTGGCGAAGAAATTGAAGAAAGCGGCGGAGCGTCAACAAAAGGCGCAAGATCGCCAGATGCAGCGGCAGTTGCAAAACGCCGGTCTGTCTGAGCAAGATGCCCAGCGCGCGTTGGAAGCCCTGTCGAAGAAAGATCCCGAGCAATTGAAAAAAATGGCCGAAGAGATGGCCCAGAAGCTCAAGGATCAGGGCGTTACGCAGCAGCAGATGCAGAAAATGCTTGAGAAGATGCAGGAGCAGCAAAAGGCGCAGCAACAGGCCAATCAGCAATGTCAGAAAATGGGCCAGTCGATGAAGCAGGCCGGCCAAAGCATGGAGGAAGGCAATCTCGATCAGGCCCAACAGCAGATGTCGCAATCGAGCGATATGCTCAATGAAATGGAACAGATGGAGCAAGCGCTCAACGATATTCAATCGCAAATGAGCGAACTCGATCAGGCCGAGCAAGACCTCGAAAACGCCGGTGACCAACAACAGCAGGAACAACAAGGGTGCCAGAACTGCAACGGCACGGGCTTCTTGCCTGACGGCGCGCAATGCCCGAAGTGCGGTGGCAGCGGGCAAGGCCAGGGTCAAGGCCAAGGCGGTCAAGGCCAGGGACAAGGAAACAACAATCGCGGTGCGGGACGCGCCTTTGGCACCCGCGAGCGTAATGATGATGTCGACACCGACACGCGCGATGAAAAGGCCAAAACGAAGTACGGTCGCGGCGGTAGCATCATCGGCCAGAACTTTGTCAAAGGCAGTCAGTTCAAAGGCGATGTGAACAGCACGGCCGGTGACGCGGCGGCTGCCGGCGAAGTCGATTCCACCGACCACGTGCATCGCACGCGCGTGCCGCGCCGCTATCGCGGCTCGGTTGCGCGATACTTCGACCGTGACGGCGAACCGGCTGGTTCGTCATCGAGCGGCGGCGACGAAAAATCCACGGGTGGTGAATCATCCGATGATGGCGCGGCATCGGGCGATGGTGAAAAGTAAATTGCGTCGCGCGAACTGACGGCCGAGTGTTGGTTTGCATACTTGCGTTGCGTGCGTGTTAAGCAATCCCTATGGCCGCGGGGATAAGTTGCGCATCCTCCCTAACCAACGATCATCCCCTTGTTTCATGCAAACGTTTCAAAGAATGATTCCCCTTAATACCGCCGCGTCGTTGCTCGCGTGTTGCATGTTATGGGTGATGGGGTGTGACCATAAAGCACCATCTGATACGGCCTACGAGGCGCAACCCGTCGTCGTTTATGTATCCGTCGATCGCGCATTTGCCGAGCCCCTTTTGAACAAGTTTGCCGAGCAATCGGGGTTGGAAGTTAAGCCCGTCTTCGACACGGAAGCCAGCAAGACGACGGGGTTGGTCAATCGTCTGCGCACCGAGAAGGATCGACCGCGCTCCGATGTATGGTGGTCCAGCGAAATCTTCGGCACGATCGAATTGGCGCAGGAAGGCATCTTTGCAGCCTACGAACCCACGACGGCGTCGGATATCCCCCCAACGTTTAAGGCACAGGATGGCCTTTGGACGGCCTTCGGTTTGCGCGCTCGCGTGCTTGCTTTTCGCCGCAACGATCAAAACAAAGTCGAACGGCCGAGCAGTTGGTGGGACTTAACCGACGCCCGTTACAAAGATCGATGCGTGTTCGCCGATCCGCGTTTCGGCACCACGCGCGGTCATATGGCGACGCTGCTGGCGGAATGGGGTGAAGATAACTTTCGCAGCTACCTACAGCAGCTCAAAGCCAATGGCGTGAAACGGGCCACCGGCAATAGCCATGCGGTGATTCTGGTACGGCGCGGCGTGGCCGATTGGGGTGCGACGGATACCGATGACGTGGTCGTCGGCCAGGCGCGCGGTGATGCCATCGAGATGGTGTACCCAACGTTGACATTGCCGAGGGAACTAAGCGGCGAAACCGAAGGCGATTCCATCGACCGATTGAACGCACCACTGTGGATACCTTGTTCGGTGGCTCTCGTAAAAGGCGCACGAAACCCGGATGGCGCGAAGAAGCTGATCGATTTGATCTGTTCGGCGGCAACGGAAAAGGCCCTGTACGAAAGCGAATCGCGTAACATTCCGGTGCGCGAATCACTGCGTAAGCCACTCGGCATCGATGCGCCGTCCGCAGCGGATGTGAATTACGTCGCCGCCGCGCGCCGGTTGAGCGATGCCCGACGTATTATCGATGAGGTCGCCGTATTCGAATGAATGTTGCGGCCTTGAGTGTGGCACTGTTGCAGGCGCTAGGGCGCCTCGCGTTGTTGCTTTCGTTCGGCGTATTGGCCGCCGCGCTACTGTTTGGGCTCGTGCTGTCCCCCAATCCCGCCGCTGCTTTCTCCGACGCGTGGTCTCACCGCAACGCACTCATCAACAGCGCACAAACGGCCGTCTTTGCGACGATGATTGCCGTCATCATTGGAGGCTGGCTCGCGGCGGTTTACTCGCTCTCTCAATCTCGAACTGCTCGTCGGTTCATGATCGGCGCAGCGATATTTGCCATATTGACCATGCCGAGTGTGTACGGTTACGCCGCGCTTTTAGCGGGGTCGGATGCGTTTCCGTTGCTCGGCGGACTCGATCGGCTCATCCGCAACGGTGCGCCGTTGTTGAGGCGACTTTCAGCCGCCGTCGTGATGGCCGGCTGGTTATGGCCCGTGCCGTTTTTGCTGCTGGTCGCGGCGCTGCGACGCAATGGCAACGCACTATTCAACGTAGCGTTGCAAGATGCGAAGGGCCTGCGCGCTTGGCGCTACGGTTGGTGGCTTGTGATACGCGGGCCATTGCTGTCGGCAACGTTGGTGACGTTTGTGTTGGCGACGACCGAGGCCACGATCGCGCCGTTGTTCGTTCCGCAAGAAACGCTATGGGCACCCGAGATGATGGCGCAGGCATCGTTGGCGCGCGGCGACTTAATCGACGGCATGCGTCCGAATGCGATGGGATATTTGCTGCGGCATAGTTGGCCGATGTTGGCGATGCAGGTGGTCCTCGTCGGCATGGCAGCTTGGCGGGCATGGGGACGGCATCGTTTTGATGGGTCGTACGTCGAGGCCGACGGCGTCGGTGCGGCGCATGCCGGTATGTCGAACGGGCGCCGTCGCGCGATGAACGTGGTAGCGATCCTGTTGTCGATCGGCCTCGTCGTCGGGCCGTTGGTCGTGTTTGTTCAATTGTTGCTAAACGACCAGCGCTATAGTCCGGCGTCGGCCTTTGCAAGCGTGTGGAAAACGGCGGCGGGCCCGATCGAATCCTCGGCGATTGTTGCAGGTTGTGTTGCGTTTTTGTCTTTTGCACTGGCGCTTGCTTTCGCGCGCGGCGCGGCGGGCAGCGTTGACTACCAAACACAACACCGCACGCTAAAGTTAAAACACTGGACGACGTTTGCAGTCGCCGCGGCGTGTTTCCTTTGCGCCGCCTTGCCGAGTTCGATCATCGCCACGGGCATTACGCAGGTTTTCGGTGGCGGACCGTGGGGCGACCCCAGCGGCTGGAACGTGTACGACGACACGCCGGCAGCGTGGATTGCCGCGATGTTGGTGCGCTTTGGGTTTATTCCGTTGACGGCCGCCATGTTGGCGGCGCGATCGGCACCGATCGAGTTGGTTCAGACGGCCCGCGTCGATGGCGCGAGCGAGTTGAAAGCCTGGATCGTGGGGTGTTGGCCATTCGTGTGGCGACCGATGGCGGCGGGCGCGGCCTTCGCGGCGGCGCTGTCGCTCGTCGAAGCGCCGACGAGCCTGCTGACTGCGCCCGCACGCTGGGGGCACGGAAGTTTGGCCGCCTACGTCGATCAACTCATGCACTACGAGCGCCACGGTCAAACGCTGGCGCTCACGCTGATTTTGTACCTGCCCGCGTTACTGGTGATGGGCGGCTGGATGGTCGTCTCGATGCTGCGAAGCCGGTACCATACGGTGGTGAGATGACGTTTTGAATCGAACGATCGTGATCGTCGTTCTAGACACAGGGCGATTGACTGCTGCATGTATGTGGTCGTTGAGGTCCACCGGCTATTAGCCGGTGCCACAGAAGACATAGAAGCGATCGATACGGCAATGGCGAAGAAGCACCTTGTCTTCAATCTATGTGGACACGCAATAAGATTTTTTTCACTGTGGCACAGGTGTCTCGCCTGTTTTCGCCCGCCGAGACGGCGGTGCCACAACGATTCTGTCGCCGATGGACTTAGTAGCTGAAGGATTGAATGAAACTCGAACGCATCATATTTGCAGTCTTGCTGCTCGCCACCGGCGGGGCCGTTGCCTATTACAGCGGCAGCCTGCCGGGCATGACGCGCGCCGCCGAGCATCGCTTTAACTTCGGCGGTATCGGTCGCGGTAACGGGCAATTTGAGTATCCGCGTGCGTTGGCCGTTTCGCCGGTCGACGGATGCGTGTTCGTGATCGATAAGACGGCGCGCGTCCAGCGCTTTAGCCCCGACGGCAAGCACGAACTCACCTGGCACATGCCCGAAGTAAAGAACGGCAAGCCGACGGGCATCTTTATCGACCAACAAAACCAAATCTGGGTGCCCGATACGCATTACGCGCGCGTGATCGGATTCGACCGCGACGGTAACGAGTTGTTCAGCTTCGGCGAGCGCGGTCACGGTCCGGGCCAGTTTATTTTTCCAACGTCGGTGGCCATCGACAGCGCAGGCTTCATTTACGTCTCGGAATACGGCGGCAACGATCGCGTCAGCAAATTCACGCCCGAGTTTGAATACGTGATGTCATTCGCCGACGATAAGGCAGGTGCGGGTTGGATGAATCGACCGCAAACGTTGTTGATCGATGACGATGATATCATTTGGGCGACGGATTCTTGTGGGCATCGGATTTGTCGCTTCGATACCAGCGGCAAATTTCTGGGTGCGCTTGATATCGAATGGCCTGCCGATGAGAAGTCGGGTTTTTCCTATCCATTTGGCCTTGATGAAGACGATGCGGGTCGGCTTTTGGTCTCGGATCGCGGCAACAATCGCATCGTGCGGCTTCAAAAATCGGGCAAGGTCGACGGTATTTGGGGCCTTGCCGGGCGCGCCGAGACGCAAATCCGCCAGCCGTGGGCCGTGGGTGCGGGCGATGGCTCGCGCGTGTATTGTCTGGATTCGTGGAATAATCGCGTGCAGGTGATAGACTGGTAGTCCAAAGGGTAACCGGATGAGTGAGCTTTTCACGCTAAGTCGATTCGATCGCCCGTGGGCGTTGCTAATCCTGGGGCTGGCCGTGCTGATGTGGTTAATGGCACGTCGCTCGCTGCCGGGTCTGGGGCCGGTGCGTGGCAAGCTGGCGGCGTTTATGCGTTTCAGCGTGTTGGCGTTGCTCGTTTTGGCGTTGGCCGGTACGCATAAAATTCTGAAGAACGACGATCTCAACGTGATGTATTTGGCGGATTTCTCCAAGTCCGTTCCCCTCGACTTGCGGCGCGAGACGGAGAACTTCATTGTCGAGTCGTCGCGCTCGATGAAGGAAAACGATAAGGCGACGCTGCTCACGTTTGACGGTCGCACCAACATCGAGCAACTGCCAAGCAACAAAGGCGCGTCGGGCACCGGCATCCATCGCGATCCGCCGTTTCCCGACGGACAGCGACCCGATCAAACCAACATATCGCAAGCCATTCGCATGGCCATCGCGTGCATGCCGCCGGATATGAACAACCGCATGGTGATCATTTCCGACGGCAATCAGAACGTGGGCGATGCCGTGACCGAGGCGCGGTCGGCCAAGACCAACAAGTTGCCGATCGACGTCGTACCGTTGCCGATTCAACATGGCGATGAAGTTGTGTTCGAACAGATGAAGGTGCCGCCTTACGCGAACAAGCACGAACAAATCACGCTACGACCGATTTTGCGTTCCGACCGTGCGACGACGGGGGAGATTCGCATCTACCGTCGCATCGGTGATCGACAGGAAGAGTTGATCGATCTCGTTCCCGATAACGAGCGTTTCGGTCAACGCGTGCAACTCAATCCCGGGCGCAACCCGTTTCTGCTGACGCTGCCGATTATCGAAGCGCGCTCGCATGAGTTCCGCGCGGAGTTCATTCCCGACGATCCGAAGGCGGATGTAATCGGTGAAAACAATGTGGTGCGCGGCTTCACCAACGTCGAAGGGCCCCCGACGGTGTTATTTTTGGGGCAGGCCGATGCTGAGAGGGAGGATTCCTATCTGGTCGAAGCGCTGAAACGCGAAAAGATTCGCGTGGTTTGGAAGGCCAAGGAAAGCGTCACGATTTCGACCGCAGCGCTACAGGATTATTCCGCCGTTATCTTGTCCAACATTGCCGCCGAAAACTTCAGCGCCGACGAGCAACGCTCGCTTGCGACGTACGTGCGCGACTTGGGTGGCGGCTTGGTGATGACGGGCGGCGATCAGGGCTTCGGTGCCGGCGGTTGGCAGGGTTCGCCGGTCGAAGAGGTGATGCCGATTCGATTCGATGTCGACTCGGTGCGACAAATCCCGCGCGGCGCGCTGGCCATCGTGATGCACTCGTGCGAAATGCCCAACGGCAACAAATGGGGCGTCGAGACGGCGGTGGCGGCGCTGAAGACGCTCAGCCGCTTGGATTATTTCGGCGTGGTCGGCTGGGGCTTCAATGGCTTCCATTGGGAAGTCAAGATGCAGCAGGCATCCGACAAGGACGGCATCATTCGCAAAATCCGCAACATGCAAAACGCGGATATGTTCGACTTCCAAACGCCGATGAACATGGCCTATAAGGCGCTGATGGCCACCAACGCGTCGGTGCGCCACATGATCATCATTTCCGATGGCGATCCGTCGGCACCGACGGCGGGGCTGATCAACCGCATGCGCGGGGCGAAGATAACGTGCTCGACGATCTCGATCTTTCCACACGGTTCGATGGAAATCGGCACGCTAAAGAAAATCGCCAACCAAACGGGTGGAAAGTATTATTCGTTAAGCAAACCCGGCGACGAAAAGCAACTGCCCAAGATTTTCATCAAAGAAGCGCGCATCGTGCGGCGACCGTTGTTGCGCGAAGAGCCTTTCGTGCCGCAGCTCAACTTTCAATCGGATGTCTTAACGGGCATCGGCGGGCCGTTTCCGCAATTGCGGGGTTACGTGGTCACGACGCCGCGTAAGGCGATGGGCGTTGAAATTCCGCTGCGTACCAACAAGGGCGATCCGCTCTTGGCACATTGGCAGTGCGAAACCGGTCGCGCGGTCGCATTTACCAGCGGCTGGTGGGAACACTGGGGGCAGGATTGGACCGAGTGGCCCAGCTACAGCAAGCTGTGGGCACAGTCGGTGCGTTGGTGCATGAAGCAGGGCACGGCCGCAAACTTTGACGTCCGCACGGTAGTCGAAGGCGATAACGTGCGCATGATCATCGAAAGCATGGAGGACTCGGCCGGCAAAGTCGTGGCCGGTGAAGATGGCGGCTCGGGCTTTGGCGACTTCTTGCAATTCGACGGACGCGTGATCGCCCCCAACGGTGAAGCCAAGCCGGTGCGCGTCACGCAGATCGGCCCGGGGCAATACGAAGCGGTTTTCAAGGCGGATCAAAAAGGCACGTGGCTGATCACGGCGGGTGCCAGCGGCGGCCCGAATGAAAAACCGGTGCAGATTCGCACGGGTGTGACGATGGCGTACTCGCCGGAGTTTCGCGATCTTACATCGAACGAAGCATTGTTGCGCGAAGTGGCCGATGTCTCCGGCGGGCGCGTGCTCAGCATGGACGAGGTGGGCAAAGCCGCGATCTTTCAGCACAACCTGCCGCCGACCATTTCGCGCGAGCCGATTTGGGATTTCCTTCTTAAGCTGGCGATCTTCACTTTCCTGCTGGACGTGGCCGTGCGGCGCATCGCTTTGGACCCGTTACAGTGGTTGTTGAGAGCGCGGGCGCGCCTGGCATCATTGGCGGGAGGTCGCGGTCGAGGCGAACGATCGGTTGAAACATTGCGCGATCTGCGCGGGGCACGCGATCGCGTGCGACAGGATCGTACGACCCAAGCCGGACCGGTCGGCAAACCCGCAGCGGGGCCGAGCCGAGGCGCCGTGCCCGCACCGCCGCCTAGCGCTAAGACGAAGTTCGATGCGGGCAATGTCAGCAAACCCACGGGTGATTTGGCTAGCGCGATGGGCGCGGATCAGGCCGCCGACAAACCCAAAGCACCGCCACCGAAGAAGAAAGAAGCGGACGACGGCCCACAGGAATCCACGACGGCGCGATTGTTGAAATCGAAGCGTCGTGCGCGCGAAGAAACCGACGGTAACAAGGACGAGTAATGTCTTGGACTATGGGGAGCAGCGCCGTCCCGACGGTGCGTATGCTTTATGTCTCAAAGCTGAGACGCCGATGCTACCCCAAACGAGATAGCCATAGTCGAATGAGACTCGTCGTCGAAACACTCGAACGACGAATACGTTGAAACGAAATTATGATCGCCGCAGTGCGGCTGATGGACTGATTGGAGCAGACAAACATGACCGACCAAATCGATCCCGCCATTCAGAAGGCGACCGACGAGTTTCGGGCGAAGTTTAGGGGCGTACAGGCGGAAATCGGCAAGGCGATTGTCGGTCACGATTCGATCGTGCGCGGCGTGTTAACGTGTTTGTTCACCGGCGGACATGCGCTGCTCGAAGGTGTGCCGGGATTGGGAAAGACGTACCTGATTCGCACCATGTCGGAAGCGCTGAGTTTGAAGTTCTCGCGCGTGCAGTTTACGCCCGACCTGATGCCGGCGGACATTTTGGGTACCAACATCATCGTCGAAGATCCGGATACGGGTCGCCGCCGCTTTGAGTTTCAGAAGGGTCCGTTGTTTACGCAGTTGTGTTTGGCCGACGAAATCAACCGCGCGACGCCCAAGACGCAATCGGCGCTGCTCGAAGCCATGCAGGAAAAGACGGTGACGGCGGGCGGTCAGCGCTACGAACTCGAAGCGCCGTTCTTCGTGATGGCGACGCAAAACCCGATCGAACAGGAGGGTACCTACCCGCTACCCGAAGCTCAGCTCGACCGTTTCTTCTTTAAGTTGGTCGTGAATTATTCCAATCGCAAGGAATTAAACACGATCGTCGAACGTACGACGACGGGTCACAAGGCCGAGATCAAGCCGGTGATGTCGGGCGAAGAAATCGTGGGGGCGCAGCGCTTGGTGCGGCGCGTCGTCGTCGCCCCGCACGTGCAGGATTATGCCATTCGCCTCGTGTTGGCGACGCATCCGCAGGGCGAGTTCGCGACGGATCAAACCAACCGTTACGTGCGTTGGGGAAGTTCGCCGCGCGGCGCGCAAACGTTGGTTCTTGCCGCCAAGGTCGAAGCGCTGCTCGACGGTCGTTACAACGTGAGCTTTGGCGATATGGCCAAGGTCTTTCTACCGGCCATGCGCCATCGCGTGCTGCTGAATTTTGAAGCGCAAGCCGAGGGCATCGAGCCCGACACTGTCTTGGAAGATATCGTCGACAAGGTGCCGCAAAAGGCGGAGATGGCGGCGTAAGAGGTTTCAAAATTCAAAGGGTCATTCTTGAATGTCATCTCGTTTACATCGTGCAATGAAATCGCTCACCGGTCTTTCGATTGGTGATGCCTTTGGCCAACAGTTCTTCTCGCCCGCAGCCGAAATGATCATCGAGCGACGCGGTTGGCCAGCACCGCCGTGGGAATGGACTGATGATACGGCGATGGCATGCAGCATCGTGCGTGTGCTTGCAGATCATGGGGTCATCAATCAGGACGCACTGGCAAAGCGCTTTGCCGAAGAGTATGAACGGGAGCCAGGTCGCGGATACGGACCGTTAGCGCACGGCGTTTTGCGAAGAATGATTGACGGTGACGATTGGCGCGAAGCTGCGGGTGATGTTCACTACGGTGAAGGTTCGCTCGGCAACGGCGGGGCAATGCGTGCAGGTGTCGTGGGTGCGTTCTTTGCTGACGATATCGACGAAGTTGTCAGACAGGCTCAATTATCCGCAGCCGTAACCCATGCACATCCCGACGGACAAGCAGGCGCCATTGCAGTGGCAACGGCAGCGGCGACTGCGTTCATTCATCGTGAAGCTACTCTGATTGAACAGCAGGGGTTGATTTTCGACGCATGCCTAAGCCACACCCCCGGCGGCGCAACCCGTGAAGGCATCAAGATGGCCGCCGAACTCGATCTTGACTTTGATGTAGCGACAGCAGTCGCCGCGTTGGGCAACGGCTCGATGGTTCGGGCAGACGATACCGTACCGTTTGCAATCTGGTGTGCGGCGCGGCATCTCGACAGTTTTGAAGACGCCATGTGGACTACGGTTTCCGGCTTGGGTGATCGTGACACGACCTGCGCGATGGTTGGCTCAATCGTTGTGTTGTCGGATACGTCATTTGACGATAGCGATTGGCTCGCTTTTCGGGAGCCGTTGCCAGCAGATTTCGAAATTGCAGTAAAAGAAGAGTGCTAAGAGAACTTACCGGCTTATATTCGGCAGCATATTCCTTAAGAAAAACGAGACGCCACTCTCAGTCGATCCCGATTTACTTCCCATTTCGATAGTTTGTATTGTGCCTCAGCCTGACTTACAATGTGATCCCAATTCTCCGCTTGCCTGCGACGTTTCTGAATCGTCTCGACGACGTAAATCGAATACTGCAAATCTTCAATTGCGCAATCCTCGGGGAGCGACTGCAATAACTCGGTTACCAATTTTTTTGCGTTTTTCATCGAGATTCCTCGTACTGAATCATATCCATTCCCGTACCTGAATTAAAGAAAAATTGAGTGATTTCAGGCGTGCTTAAGCGACGCGATCTCGCTTTGTAGGTCCCGCACACGTGCTTCGAGCGCCGCTACACGTGCTTCGATATCATGCAAGGGCGCTGAATCGGTCGGTGACGAAACGTCCGTCGCAGCACCACCCTCGTTGGAGGACGTTGAGGCGGATCGGTTAGCGGCACGCGTTTCCCCACTCATCAAGTGCTGAAACCGCCGCGCCGATCTTCCCGGCTCGCGTTCCATCTCCTCGACCAACGGCGGCTCGTGCCGCTCGAGTTCGCTCAGTAATTCGCGGGCGTAGTCGTTCGATTCGAGGTGCGTCATACGCGACGCCTTGGCGCGCAGTTCCGCTAAGGTAAGCGGTCCGCGTAGAAACAACTCTGCCATGAGCGCGCGTTGGGCCGCATTCCAGCCATAGGCCGTATCGACCTTATGTCGAAACTTTACCGAGCGCGAATTGGGTTCCGGCTCGGCCTGTTGTGCCAAATCCCGCCGTCGCAGCGACGATAGCGCCGCGCTAACTTCACTTTCCGATAGGTCGGTGACCGGGTCGCGATTGGTCTTTTGGTTACAGGCGTTGGTAATCGCGTTGACGGTCATGGGGTAGTACGCCGGTTGCGCCAGCGATTTTTCGATGAGAACGCCCAGAACGCGGGTTTCGTGAAAGGTGAGATCCATCGGTTCGTCTCCCGGTCAGTTTATCGGGGCTGACTATAGCGACGATGAACCGATGGGGGCAAGTAATCGCGGTTGGGGCCAGTCGACCCGCAAAAAACCTCTCTTAGAAAGTGCAATATTCCCGTCCGGATGTGTACTCACTACCGACCCACGCCACCGATTAGCCGCATTTTAGCGGCGGATGAGAGATTTGAGAAGACCCCGAGGGGGAGGGTATAATGCAGTACGATTTGGATGGTTTCTGAAGCACCTCGAAAGCTGAAGCACTCGGGAGCATCGTATGCGATTCCTGACCAAAAATGTTCTTTTCGTAATGGCGTTGGCTTATTTGTGCGCCGCGCCATCAGCCGTGCTCGCCCAACGGGGAGGAAAAGGCGTACTCGCTTCAGGTTTTATGCCGAGCGACGAGGTACTGGCCCTACATCCTAATATCTGGGATTATCGATACGACGCCAAGCAGTTGCGTAGCATGTATGCCGACGACCTCACGACGATGGCGATCGGCATGTATGACCTGACTGGCAAGGAAGCCAGTCGTATCGGTTCGCTTATCCAAAAGCTGTCGAGCGAACGGTCCAAGGGGGGTACCAACGTCGATGCCTTGATCGATCGACGAGCGCGACATTTTGAAACGTTGGTGACGACGGCGGAACAAACCGGTATGGACCTAAATGACCTGATCCTGAAGGATAAGACATTTGAAAAGTATCAGGCGGTCATCGACGATAGCGAAGGCGAAGGCGTCGTCGATTTTGCTCGGGTGCAGGAGATGGTCGAGCAGAGTATGGATCGAGATGCTGTCTCGAAGGCACATAAGACCTGGCGCGACAACTTGGAAAAGTTGGGGCCGAAGGTCGCGCTGCAATCGGTGGCACTGGAAGTAGCGGCGGCAGGGGGCATCGACGATGAGAAGTTCCTGCATTCAATTTTGAGAAAACGCTTAGGAAAACCACTCGGTGTTAAGATGGATGCCGTTGGGAAGCGCGATCCAAATAAAAAGCCGATCCAACGCATGAAGGAAGAAAAACCTCGGGTGATGCGTCCCTCGAAGCCCGTTGACCGCAAAACTGCTGGTGGCAAGGCAGTAAAGGCGGCGACAGAGAAAAAGAAGGCACAGGCGAAGCAACCGACCAGGCAAACGAAGAAATCGTCAACGGCGCAGCGCAAGTCGCCTAAGGCGAAGCGCACGACGCCAAGAGCAACGCTTCCCAGCGCGCCTCCGCTCTCGCAGTGGGAACAGTACGTGCGCGACTTCATCGAGGAACATAAGCTCTCCGAATCGCAAACGCATTCGGCGCTGGGCATTCTCAACGAGCAAGAGTCGCGCGCCCGCGCCGTATTGACGCGGCAGGAAAGCCAACGCAAACGAGCGACGGATATACAGGATCGTAAGGAACAAGCCAAGCAGTTGGCCGAACTCGATAAGCCGATCGATCGATTGTTCTCGAATCTCAAAAAGCGCTTGGATCAATTGCTAACCGCCCAGCAACGCGCCGACGCTCGGAAAAACACGACCACCAATCGAGAGACTAAGCGAAAAAGCAAGGGCAAATAGAACGCCATTTGCTGAATTAAGCCATACGCTGTAGAGCTTAATCTATTGAATAGATGAGATTGACGTAGGCTTGCTCTCCCTTGCAGGGAAAGGGCCGGGGTGAGGGTTCAAGAGCGTACCGAATTCAAATGTAGCATTTTGTCGACGAGTTGAAGCACGATTTGATCCTTCAAATCTGTGCGTTCACGGTTATGTTTTTCCGTCGTCATCTACGCCAAAGGCGTTGTTTCAATAGCCTGGGGTTGACGCGAAGCGGCTACCCCAGGGAAATGGTTGAACAAACATCATTGAACTCTGAAGGAGTTCTGTCTCCGTACGGCATGCCGCAACGCTTACAGCGTTGAAAGTCTTAAGACGACATCGCAACCCAGGGTAGCTGCTGCGCATCAACCCTGGGCTACTGGCGCAACGCTTTTGGCGTTGGTTTCCGCGCATCGCGTCTCAACGCTACGTCTGCATTACGCTTGCTATAGTGTCATCGCGAGACCGCATAGTCCGTCACAAAATCGAGGGAGCGTTCAGTTACTGTCGGCGCTGTTTGTGTGGAACCCATAAATCAAGCCGGCCAATTCTTGACCGCGTTTCGAAACGCGAGTGCAGCGGAATGCTCGTCGCTGATGACCGTATTGGCACCGGCCTGCTCCAAGGCTTTCATATCGCGATCCGAGCGTGCGCGGGCGATGATGTGCGCGGCGGCACTCTCCGATCGAACCTGACTGACGATCAAAGCGGACGCGCGCTTATCCGGAATCGTAATAAATACCAGCGGTGCCGTCGCAAAGGAGATATGCTCCAACACATCGGGCTGGGTGCCGTCGCCGAGGTAGGCCGACAATCCCATCGCGCGGGCGGTTTCGATGTTCTGGCGATTCAAGTCGATGACGGCAATCGAGCGACTGTCGGACTGCAGCGCCGCGACGGTTTCTCTGCCTGCCGGGCCGAATCCGAACACCACGACGTCGTACCGCGCCCTAGCGGTTGATTCGCCGGACGCCGCCCCGTTGCGGCCGGTCAAGCGCGCTATCCAAATTCCAATTTGACCGGCATGTCGCAGCATGAGCGGCGTCACGAGCAACGACAAAATCGTTACCGAAACGATAAGTTGATGCGTTTCTTTGGGGAGTATTCCCGACGCGACGGCCACGGCACCCAACACGAAAGAAAACTCGCCGACCTGCGCCAAACAAATGGCAGTCGTGGCCGATGCCGCAGTCGGTTGGCCAACAGGCGAAACAATCCGAACACAACCATGCCTTTCACGGCGAACACGGCAGTCGTCGCTGCGAGCAACGGCCCAAGGTGCGTGACCATCCAAATCGGATCGGCCACCATGCCGGCGGCCCCGAAAAATATGGTCAGAAGCACGATGCGAAACGACGAAACGTCGGCCCGTAACTGATGGGCAAAGGGCGAGCTACCGAGGAACATGCCCGCCAGAAACGCGCCCAACGCGGGCGAAAGTTTGATCGCGTGTGCCGCCCACGCGGAGCCGAGCCCGACCACCACGGCCAACAGCACGGCGAGTTCGCGGTTGTGTTGCAACGTGAGCAAGCCAAGAAGGTAGCGCGCTACCACATTGAGGATGATGTATAGGGCGACCATCAATCCGAGGCCGAGGCCGAGCAGCGTTAAGATATTGAGCCCGACCGACGAACTATCGCCGGCCATCACGCTCACCAACATCGCAAGTGGAACGACGGCCAAATCCTGCACGAGCAATACGGCCAACGTGTTGCGTCCGTAGGTGCTGTCGAGTTCGCCCGAGTCGGTCAGCGTTCGCAACACGACGGCGGTGCTGCTGAGCGCGACCATCGCGCCGATGGCCACTGCAGTCGTTGGCGGCGCGCCGACCAACCACGCTCCTCCGGCGCATAGCAGTAACGTCGCGACGATTTGAATGACGCCGGCCAGGAGCACCTTGAAGCCGACTTGGCGCAGGCGCGCGGGCGAGAATTCGAGACCGAGACTGAACAGGAGCAAGGCGACGCCCAACTCGGCGACGACGTCGATTTCTTTGCTGGTTTGAATGATGCCGAGGCTGCCGCCCCCACCCAGAAACATACCGGCGATCAGGTAGCCCACGAGCGGACTCTGCCCCAGGCGCGCGAAGATGCCGCCGACGAGCACGGCGCCGCCGAGCAGGATGACGATGTCCGCGAGTATCTGCCAGATATCCACGTCGTTCTCTTTACCAGGGCGTATCAGGTGTACGGTGAAGCGCACTGTCTGTGGCGCCTGCAATTAGCCGGTACTCCTCAGCCAATAAGGCTGCGCCACAGTCAATCGCAATTTGTTCAAAGCCCCGCGCCAATAAACGATGAATGTCGCCAACGCGAAAATTATCCTACCTTGAATGAAGGCCACCTGTATAGACGATCATATCTGCGCGATTACGATCTTCGTCGCGCAGTGTTTCGGCCGCGACGGGCTGCAATGAAACGTTGTAGATACTAACGCCAGGTTTCATGAAGCGCAGCTGTTCGATCAGGCCGCCGTTGAAATCGCTGTGGAATTGACCGACGAGATGAACCACGGGGCCGCCGTGTTGGTTGAGATGATCCACGATCGATGCGGCCATGGTGGCGTCCATGACACACTGGGCGCGGTACATGCCGAGGATCATGTCTTCGTTCATGCCGCCGCCGTGGGCATCGTCATCATCGGCTTGATCAGCAAAGCCGGACATAAGATCGAAGAAACGCTTACGGTATTCACCAGCGGGAAGCATGGCCGGTACCTCGACTAGGGCTTGCTGCGCCGGCGTTAGCGTACGCAACGCTGTTAGACCCTTCTTGTTGGCAAGACTGCTGTAACGCAACCATGGTGTGTTGGATGCGATCACACGTGCACCGTTCCTTTTCGCCGCGTCGATCATCGGTTGGTAGTTTGCTTCCCAAGTCGGCCAGCCGAGGGAGAAGATGCGCTTCTCAAACGTGTCGCGATCGATCTCGCCATTGAGATAGGACCGGGCGACTTTGCGAGCGTTGCCGGAGGAGATGGCGGCGTAGAAAGACTCTTTGCTGCCGATGCCGGCGAGGTAGTCGTCGACGGCAGCCTGCTCGCTGCGGTCGAGCATTTCCATCGATAGCGCCGCACCGGGCCGGCGCTCCAACGCGTCATTGAAGAACGCTTGTTGTAGCGCATGGCCGGTCGCGTCGTCGTGGGTTTCGCCGAGGATAATGACGTCGGCGTTGTCGCAAGCTGCTAGAAGTTCGTTCCAGGTCTTGTGGTTACCCGAAGCGTCGTAGACGGGGGCACGCTCGCACAGGTCTTGAAGTTTTTCCTCGGTCGGAGGCGCGCCGTCGGTCAGCTTGTGTGAAGACGGGGTGCAGCCGATGACGCACGTCAGTAGCGCTGCGCCGAGAGTGAAAAGCGACATGGATGCTGGTTTTCTATTCATAACGCCGATTGTAAGGGTATGATCGCAACAGAAAAGCGAAATCGCGGCGAGTCGATAAGCGCATTTTTTGTTGCGTATTGCGTTGCGTTTACAAATGGCCATTAATCGATACACCTGCGAGACCTGTCGCGCCACGAATGTGCCTGTTCGTTTTTTTAGAAATACGGAATCATTCGAGACGGTTTCCCTGCAATCCTTTGCCGAACTGGTGCAATGTCCCGAATGCCATGCCCTGTGGGCTTGGGTTGCCTACGAGCCATACGCGACGGTGCATGGCGGGGCACTTTGGCCGTATGACGCCCAGACCTACGACGCACTGTATCAATGGGACGGTGGCAGCGCTGTCGGAATATGGACGGACGCCATGATCGCCTTGTATTGGCAGGAGATGCCCGCCAAGTCGCGTGATTTCGTAAGTTGGTGGCGTGAACGCACCTACCGCAACTACAACCCGATCGATCAGGCACGGCGCGTGGATAAGCGTGAGTTGGAAGCGCGGGTGAGAAATCTGGAAAAGACGGTTTTCAAGATGCTTCAGGATCAAGAAAGGTAGCAAAAGAAAAACCTCGCCGTCGGAAACCGACCGGCGAGGTCTTCGTTGCTTCTTCCCACCTTTAAGGTGCAACGTTTGATTAATCGAACTTGAGTTTACTTCTTCATCTTCTTGGCTTTTTCGACGGCCCCTTCGACCGAACCGACATACATAAACGCCTGTTCCGGCAGGTTGTCGTGCTTTCCTTGGCAGATTTCTTCGAAGCTGCGAATCGTGTCTTCGAGTTGGGTGTACTCGCCGGGGAAGCCGGTAAAGACTTCGGCGACGTAGAAGGGCTGGCTCAGGAAGCGCTCGATTTTACGGGCGCGGGCCACGATCAGCTTGTCTTCTTCGCTCAGTTCTTCGACACCGAGAATCGCGATGATATCCTGCAAGTCGCGATAGCGCTGCAGAACACGCTGTACTTCCTGAGCGATGGCGTAGTGGCGATCGCCGACGTATTGCGGGTCGAGAATACGGCTGGACGAGGCCAACGGATCGATGGCGGGGTAAATACCCTTTTCCGAAATCGAACGGGCCAACACAATAAACGCATCCAAGTGGGTAAACGCCGTGGCCGGAGCGGGGTCGGTCAAGTCGTCCGCCGGCACGTACACGGCCTGCACCGAAGTAACGGCACCTTGGCTGGTCGAGGTGATGCGCTCTTGCAGCTCACCCATCTCGGTGGCCAACGTCGGCTGATAACCCACGGCGCTGGGCATACGACCGAGCAACGCGGACACTTCCGAACCGGCCTGCGAGAAGCGGAAGATGTTATCTACGAACAACATCGTGTCGGCACCCGACTCGTCGCGGAAGTATTCGGCCATCGTAAGGCCGGACAGCGCCACACGCAGACGTGCGCCGGGCGGTTCGTTCATCTGACCGAAGACCATGGCGGTGTGTTCGATAACCTTCTTGGTCTCACCGGCGTCGGTCTTAAACTCGGCTTCCTGCATTTCGAGCCAAAGGTCGTTACCTTCGCGGGTACGCTCACCAACTCCAGCGAACACGGAATACCCCGAGTGTTCGCGGGCGATACGGGCGATCATCTCCTGAATGATGACGGTCTTGCCCAGACCCGCACCACCGAACAGACCGGTCTTACCACCGCGAACGAACGGGGCAAGCAAGTCGATCACCTTAATACCGGTGACGAGCTGTTCGGTCTTGGGCGTGAGTTCGTGAAACTCGGGCGGGGCGTGGTGAATCGGGCGCGTTTGCTTGGCACCAACGTCGCCGCGACCGTCGATGGGCGTGCCTGTCAGGTTAAAGACGCGACCTAACACTTCGTGGCCGACCGGCACCGATACCGGCGAGCCGGTATCGACGATGTCGGCGCCGCGACGCAGACCGTCGGTGCTACCGAGCGCGACGGCACGCACGCGACCACCACCCAGGTGGGTGGCGACTTCGCAAACGAGCTTTTCGGTTTCCAGCTTGCCACCGACGTCGGAAGTGATGTTCACTTCCAACGCATTGTAAAGCGGAGGCAGATGGCCTTCGGGGAACTCGGCGTCGAGAGTCGAGCCGATGACTTGGGTAACTTTGCCGGTGGTAGTGGTTGCAACCATGTGCAGCCTCCAAAAGGAGCGAATAGTGCAAAATGAATAGTGCAAAATGCAAAATTGGCTGTGATGCCCACATTCTGCGCTCTTAATTTCGTTCTCTACCCGTTCTCCATTCTCTTACGGGCGGTGCTAACAATCGCGCCCAAAATTTTCATTATTTGTCTTGCCTCATCGATAAGATCGTTGAGGCGTTGTTCGTCAATTATCGAGTTGTCTCGAAACAGCCTAAGCCAATAATAGGCTTCGCGACTTTCAGACAGTGCGATGTTCATTTTCCGTACAAACTCTTTGGGAGATTGTGCGGATTGTGCTTCTTCAACATTCGCTCCAACACTGGTGCCGGAGCGAACAAGTTGTCGCCACAACACATGGCTTGCGGTATCGGATGGGACTACTTTTCGAATCCGAACAATCCGAAGGGCGAACGTGTAAGTACGCCCAACGATATCGATCTTGCCAGATTCTGAGCCTTCTGCACTTTGCATTTTTCACTTTGCAATTTGCACTCGCTAATTCAGCGCTTCCGCCCCTCCCACGATATCCAACAATTCCATCGTAATCTGCGTTTGTCGCGCGCGGTTGTATTGCCGCGAGAGGCTCTTGATCATGTCGCCGGCGGCGTCGGTGGCGGCTTTCATCGCGACCATCCGAGCGACGTTTTCGCTAACGGCCATGTCCGTGAACGCCTGGAACATGCGAATCTTGACCGTCTGCGGCAAGAGTTTCGCGAGCAACTTTTCAGGCTCGGGCGAAAACTCGTATTCGGCAACGCCTTTAGGCTTGGCGGCAGCTTCACCAGCCGCGGGGGCGGCTTCTTCCTGACGCAGCGGCAACAGGTGCATGACTTCGGGGGTTTGACGACCGGCCGAATAGAACTTCATGTAAACGATATACACGTTGGCAAATTCGCCGTTTTGGTATCGTTCCATGAAATCCGACGCGAGCGGTTCGACCTGCTCAAAGCGCGGGCGGTCATCGATCTCGGTAATCGGGTTGGAAACTTTGTGACCGAAGAAGCGGCAATAGGCGATGCCCTTCTTACCTACCACGTGAATCTCGCGCTCGCGCCCCGGTTCGCTGCGGACCAGCTCTTCGAAGCGCCGCAGGATGTTGGTGTTGTAACCACCGCACAAACCGCGGTTAGCCGTTAGTACCAGCACGAGGTCTTTATTCGCCTCGGTGTTCTCGCGCATCAAGCCGTGCTCGGTCTTGCCGCTGGTGGCGGCGGATAGCTCGTGTACGAGCTGCGTGATCTTCTCGGTGTACGGCTTGGTTTCGGTCGCGCGCTTAAAGGCCTGTTGATACCGAGCCGTGGCGATCAACTGCATGGTGCGCGTGATCTTGCGCGTGTTCGAAACAGCCTTGCGGCGTTTTACGATTTGTCGGGCATTGGCCATGCGTTACGTCTCAGTTTGTTTCGAGCCAACAGTCAAGTTGCTGCTGACCGAACGTTTCATTGCCTTTGTTGCGACTGCGGTAGGTTACAACCGCTTCGTGTTTTTATTACCGTTACCGCTTCCTTACGGGCGCGGCACTGACAAACGCGGGCGCGGCTCCGATCGAGTGGCGTCGCGTTAGTTGGTATAGCGATCCTTAAACGTCTTGATACCATTTTCCATCTTCGGCACCAATTCGTCGGTCAGCGCTTTCTGCGTGGCAAGTTCGTTGCGCACTTCCGGAATCTCATCGCGGAAGTAAGCAAGCATCTTTTCTTCGAAGTCTTCGACCTTATCGATCGGCAGGTCGTCGAGATAGCCCTTCGCGCCAGCGAAGATACTGATGACCTGATCGATAACGTCGTATGGCTTGAACTGACCCTGCTTGAGCAATTCGACCATGCGGGCACCGCGATCGAGCTGCTGTTGCGTGGCCGCGTCAAGCTCGGTACCCAGCTGGGCAAACGCTTCCAACTCGCGATAGGCCGCCAAGTCCAAACGCAGCGAACCGGCGATCTTCTTCATGGCCTTGATCTGGGCGTTACCACCCACGCGGCTCACCGAAATACCCACGTTAATGGCGGGGCGAATACCGGCGAAGAACAGATCGGGTTCGAGGTAAATCTGACCGTCGGTAATCGAAATTACGTTGGTCGGAATGTAAGCGGAAACTTCACCTTCCAGCGTTTCGATCACGGGCAGGGCCGTTAGCGAACCACCCGACGTCGGGTCGGTTGCCACTTCCTGACCATCGCCGACTTCGCTTTGTGCTTCGTGCTTGCCGGGCACACCGACGTACGTCTTACCGTTGACGCCGCCTTCTTTGTAACCCTGACCGGCAGGGACGATGGCGTAGCGCTCGGCCAACTTACAAGAGCGTTCGAGCAAGCGGCTGTGGAGATAAAACACGTCACCGGGATACGCTTCGCGACCCGGCGGGCGACGCAGCAGCAACGACAACTGTCGATAGGCCTGCGCCTGCTTCGACAAGTCATCGTAGATGCACAGCGTGGCCTTACCTTGCGTGTACATGAGATATTCGGCCATCGCACATCCCGAGTAGGGCGCGATGTATTGCAACGGAGCCGAGTCACTCGACGCGGCCGAGACCACGATGGTGTAATCCATCGCGCCTTGTTCGCGCAGTGCTTCAACAACGCTCGCCACGGTCGATTCTTTCTGACCGATGGCGACGTAAACACAAATAACGCCGGAATCCTTCTGATTGATGATCGTATCGAGGGCGATGGCGGTCTTACCCGTCTTACGGTCGCCAATGATCAGTTCACGCTGACCGCGACCGATCGGAATCATGCTGTCGATGGCCTTGATACCGGTTTGCAGTGGTTCGGTAACCGGCTGGCGTTCGGCAATGCCGGGAGCCTTGAATTCGAGCGGCCAGGTCTGACCGCCGGAGATAGCACCCTTGCCATCGAGCGGGCGACCGAGCGGATCGACCACGCGACCGATGAGCGATTCGCCGACTGGAACGCTCAGCAGTTTGCCGGTGCTTTTGGCCGTATCGCCCTCTTTGATCTCGAGATAGTCACCGAGAACGACCGCACCAACGGTGTTTTCTTCCAGGTTCATGACCTGGCCGATGGCACCGTTTTCGTATTCGATCATTTCGCCGGCCATCGCGTTGCCGAGGCCGTGGATTTGGGTCACGCCGTCACCAACGCTGATGACCTTACCCACTTCCGCCGCGTCCAACTGCTCGCTGTACTGGGCGATTTCCTGTTTGATGACCGACGTTATTTCGTCAACCTGAATCTTCATAACTTCTGCCTTTAGCCTTCCGTCACGAAACGTGCCGATTGATTGCGAAGGTTGCTATCGCCGCTGCGCAGCAGTTCATTTTTCATGCGGCCCAAACGCCGCTTTACGGTGAAATCCATGAGGCGGTCGCGAATGAGAATGCGCATACCGCCGATAAGGCTGGCATCGATCGATTCGCGCAGGCTTGCCTCAAAGCCAGTGATGCGCTTGACTTCAGCGCGAATCTTATCGCGTTGGGCGTCGTTGAGTTCGACCGCCGAGGTCACAAAGACATCTTCGCGACCGTGCTTTTCGTCGAGCTTTTTGCGATAGGCATCGCATACGTACGGTAGTGACGCGGCGCGATGCTTATCGTTGAGCACCAGCATGAGATTGAGCACCAGCTCATTCACTTTGCCGGTGAAGATCTTCTTGATGCTTTCGCGGCGGGCGTCGTCATCGATGGCGGCGCTGCGCATCATGCCGGCGAACTCGGGCGAGTCCTTCCAAAGCTGTGCGATATCGGCCAGTTCGGCACCGATGTCGTCAGCGATGTTGCGCTCTTCAGCGAGTTGCAACATGCTCTCGGCGTAAACGGCGGCAGCGCCTTGCGAATTGTCGTAGTCTGATGCCATCTGTCGTCCCGTGGCGTCTTTACGTTTATCTCGGTGGAGGTCTTGCCGGTTACGATTGCGTCGCCGGTGGTAACCCTCACCCCAACCCTCTCCCTACAAGGGAGAGGGAGTTCATGCGATCTTCGATCGCCATACTTCATCGCGATCGTCGGTCACTAAACATCGTAGCGACCGTTGGTCGCAACACGGCTGCGACCATCGTTCGCAAATCAATTGCTTAGTTGTTCATCCGATTCAGTTCGGACAACGATTCATCGATCAACGCCTGATGATCGCTGGCGTTGAGTTCTTTCTGAATCAACTTACTGGCGACGGCGGTGGCCAATTCGATGGCGTCGTCGTGCATGCGTTTCACCGCGTCGTTGCGGGCCAGTTCGATATCGCGTTTGGCGCGGTCGGCTGCGGCTTCCGCTTCGGCCTTAGCTTCGGCGACGATGCGCTTGCGCGTTTCGTCGGCGTCGCGCCGCGCTTCTTCAACGATTTCACCGGCCTTATCGCCGGCGGCTTCGAGCTTGGCGGTGTATTCCGCCATCATCTGCTCGGCCTTTTCGCGTTCGATTTTCGCATCTTGGATCGACGAGGTGATAAAGTTCTCGCGATCGTTAAGCCCCTTTAGAATGGGCTTCCATGCGGCCACGCGCAGGATCAGCAGTAGAACGACGAATACGGCAATTGACCATAGCGCCGCACCGAGGTCCCAGTGTAGCAGACCCTTCTCGCCGCCATGGTCACCACCCGCGTGATCGCCTGCTCCGGAGGCGAATGCTGGTAACGCCACCATCAATACGCAGACGACTGCGAAACCGAATATTCGAATGCACTTGGAGTTCATGAGTAATCCTGTGCGAGTCATTGAAGTCAAGAATGCAACAAAATCGTTGCCCGATGTTTTCGACGTGTCGAATCACGGGCATCGACTTTGTTTGAAAGCGCAATTAGCCGCCGACCATCTTGGCCAACGAACCGGCAACGCCGTTTGCAACGACCAGCGCGAAGAAGGTGAAACCTTCGATCAGAGCGGCCGCAATAATCAGCGACGTAAAGATACGACCGCCGGCTTCCGGCTGTCGGGCGATACCGCTAACGGCTTCGCCAGCCAAGTGACCGATACCTTTGGCGGCACCCATCGTGACCAGGCCCGCACCCAGCCCGGCACCCAGAGCCACGAGACCCTTGTCGCCGAACAACTGCGTGCCTTCTGCAAGCAAATCAACCATGTCAGTACTCCCTCTTCAGCGATCCGCGATCGCCTGCTATGAATATATTGTCGGCTGTCTTTTTCGAGTAAGGCCAGGACGCCGACTGTCCCAACCGCGCTTCGTTGAGCCGTCGCGATCATCGCAACGGGTTCACTTTTTGTTTTGCGCTTCCTCTAAGCCTTAATGTTCCGGCGATACCGACGCCGCGATGAACAACGTTGAAAGGAAAACAAATACGTACGCCTGAAGGAAGGCCACGAACAATTCAAGGCAACTTAAGGCGGCACAGCCAATCACGACGGCCACGCCGACGGTTGACTTCTGCATGGTCGTGCTAAGCGTTAGCGCTAATGCCAAAATCGAGGCCAGCACCACGTGCCCGGCGACCATGTTGGCGAACAAACGAATTGCCAACGCAAACGGCTTTACGAGGGCACCGATGCCTTCAAGGAGCAACAAAATCGCCCACATGAACACGTCCGCGATGACCAGCAAAAAGTCCATCGGGCCGGCAATCTTCTCGGGCATAAACACGTGGGGGGCGAAATTCCAAACGTAGAGCAGCGGCGCCATGATGGCCGCTACCGCAGGCGACTTACCCGCATCGGTGGAATGGGGAGCGGGGTGTTCCGCGTCATGGGCCAGTCCGTAGGAGTGGCCCTCTCCATGCAGCGCGTGGTTTTCATCGTGTTCGTGATGATGACCGTAGGTGCCGTCGACCAGTTGGCGATATACCTCTTTCGCGCCCGAGAAGTGGATCGTGATAAACGTGACGAAGGCAAGCCCCGCCGTGATCATGATGTTGCCGGTCGCGGTTCCACCAAAATGCTGGACCTTGCCACCCGTCAGGGCACCAATGATCTCACCCAGCGGAATCATGCCGAGGAGATTGCAAATCAGGATATAGAAAAATAGCGTCCACAAGAACGGCATGAACCGGTCCGTCTTTTCTTCCAGCACCGGTCGCACGACTTCATTACGAATGAATTGCATGACCGCTTCAATAAGATTCGAGAATCCGCGTGGGACCAACTGTTCGGGGCCGCCCGCCGCCATCGCGGCATACTTGCGACCGAGCAATGGGAAGAAGGCCAGCAGAATCGCCGCACCCACCAACGACATCAATAGATGATTAGTGAAATAGGTGTCGTGCGGTTGAATGTGAAACAGATCGATGAAGGGGCTCTTCAAATCGACGGGCACATGGAATAAGGGCTTTTCCACAAGGTTATGTGGCAGCACGTGCGACATCGGATCGCCTGCGGCAAGCAATTGCATACTCACGATGCGGCTCCATCCTGTTGCGGGGGGACTCGATAATACTTCTTTACCATGGCAACACCGAATCCGGTCTCAATCGCCAACAGCAAGAGGTAAAAGATCGGCGCCCAGAAAAGAAATGATTGCAAGTGGGGCGTCATCAAAACCTGATAGGCCACCAACGCACCCATGGTCAGCATGAGTCGGAGTACAGTCGCCGCCAGACCCGCCTGCCCGATATATTCGGGATATCGAGGAGCGACAAACCCCAACGGTGCGAGGGCCAGCAGCGACGAACACAAACAAATGACGCCAACAGCGAGCAAGCTATCGGTGCCATCGGATCCCCAGCGCGAGGCAGACGGCGCATAACCGATCGCTGTCGTAAGGCAGCAGGCGAGCAAGAGCGAAATGGCACAGCAAACGGCGAGTTTCAAAACTTCCTCAGCGGTTAAACTTCTCGAGTTGTTTAACCATCGTCGTTAAGCCCAGTGCTAGCCCGACGAACAGGCCGGTCAGCAAGCCCCACGGCTCGAAGTCGTACTTTTCATCCACCTTCAAGCCGACGAAGCCGAAAATGGCGAGTAGGCCGACAAATTCAAAGGTCAACGCCATGTACCGGAAGCCGGTCGCGAGCAGCTTTGCATCGCTGTCGCGTTGCGGGCCTCCGGATGGGCTCTGATTCGGACTTTGTGAAAAAAAGAACAAAGTCTGGCAAAAAAATTTAGTGGCATCGCCACCGCAGTTTTTCGTGACTGCGGCTGTCTGCCGCAACTCGCGCGGAGTCTAAATCGGACCTGCAAAGGGTGTCAACTGCTACCGAGGCCAAATCGCCCGATATGCGGAAATTTTCTTCCGGTGATCAACGCGTCGTTGTCGGGGCCTAGGCAGGTAAGCAAGCAGGAGGCGCTGCCGTGATTTTTCAGTGGCAATTTGGGCGTCGCACGCGGCCTTGGCTAGGCATGCCGCTAAGCGACGACCTTTAAGGAATATTGTCAATGTTCCGAAGCAGCAGGCCGCCGATTCTTAAAAGCGCGCAGCTCAATTCATTGGCGAATGCTAACCAAGGCGTCGCGTCGCAGCCTTTTCGCGACGAATATGGGCCCTCCGACCATCCGTCGCCGGGAGAATGCTAGAATCGAAGTAAATGGATGATGGACTCAAACAACTGACGAAGAATCTCTCCCGCCTGGCCACGCATTACGATGTGGAGGGTGTGTGGCCGGAAAAGTCGATTCAGCACCTAACGGATGCGGGGGCGTGGACCTGGGTCATCCCCGAACAATACGGCGGCATGCAACTCGACCCGATGTTGCAGGTGCGCGCTTACGAGGCGGTCGCCGCCGGCTGCATGGCCTGCCTGCTGATCCTTACCCAGCGCGATGGTGCCGTCGAATTCATCATTGGGTCTGACCGTGACGACTTGAAGGACAAGTGGCTGCCGCTGTTGTGCAAGCACAAGGTGATGACGTCGGTCGGCATCAGCCAACTTACGACGAGCAAGCGCCGCGGCAAGGCGGCGATGCAGGCCGAGGCCGTGCGCGACGGTTACATTCTGAACGGTTTTATGCCTTGGGTGACGGGCGCGCACGAGTGCGACTTCATTGTCACGGGGGCGATCCTTTCCGATGGCCAACAAGTGCTGGCGATGGTGCCTACGGATGCGAAGGGCGTGGTGTTGGATCGCCCGATGAATCTGATGGCGCTGGAGGCGAGCCAAACGTGCGAGGTGCGCTGTCGAAGCGTGCGCTTAGGTAAGGAACATATCCTGCGCGACGCATCGGACAACGCGCTGCAACGCCGCACGCCGGTGAAGTCTTTAGTGGTATCGTCGGCAGGCTTGGGCTTGGCCGGTGCGCTGGCTAATAAAATCAAACGCCATTCGCGCGAATCGTCCGGTCATTTAGCGGACTTGGCGGACGACGCGCTCACGCGTTATACGGCCATTCGCGAACGCATCTTTAAAACGGCGGCACGACTCGACAAAGGCGATGGTGACGAAATCCCGAAAGCGGAGATTCGCGTGTCGGTGAACGAGTTGCTGATGCGCTTGGCGATGACGTGCTTAACGTTTGCGAAGGGCTCGGGCTTTATCCGTCAGCGCGATGCGCAACGCCTCGCGCGCGAAGCGATGTTTTTCCTGGTGTGGTCGGCGACGGACGAGGTGCGTGCCAAGACGCTGGCACGATTCCTCGACGCACCCGAAATGCCGTCGAAGTCGTTACCGAATTAATCAATATCCAGCGTACGGATCCGATTCAAAATTCACGATTGCCGGTACCAATGCGCCTAAAAGGCAGGCGGCTACGAGAATGCTTTGCACTGTCACCTTCTGCCATGCGGGCCGATCGTTGAAAGTTTTCAATAAACCAACGAATGGGACGATGCCGGCCAATGCCAACAGTGGGATCGTGTATTTCGGTACGTCGATGGAATAGAAATAATGGCATAGCCAAAAGCCGGGCAGCATCCATGAGACCAACCGCGTCGCGCCGTTGGCGAGATTGGTGCGACCGAACATGGCATACACCGCCAGCGGCCCGAGCGCGGCCGAGAGTGCCGCCGCAAGCAGCCCAAGCTTGAAACTGGTTTGTAAGGCGAACGTCACGCCGCTAAACGCCGCCACCATGCACAACATAAATGGAAAGGCCCGCGGCGAAGATTTGAATCCGAGCGGCTGCTGATAGGCGATCCAAAAAACGACAAATGTCATGATTCCGCTGAGCCAAACGACTTTCTCAATCGGCTCCCACGAATTCGCGATCGGTCGCATGGCCAATTGCATAAATGCATGAAAGAGCGTAATGGCCATTAACGTCGATAAGCGCTCGGTTGCGGTGCTGTTCGGTTGCACCGCCGCAACGATAGCCATTGGAAACATCAGCGCGAGCAGCCATTCCCAAGATTCGACGGCATTAAACGAAGCGGGGCTGTCGAAGCCCCCAAGAAACAAATACTGCCCGGCAATGGCTGCCAACGTGACTGTCGCGATGCCCAATAGCCGCGCATAGGCCGGTCGCGACGAATCCCAACCGCGCGGGAGCGCCAAGTGCCCGGCGATGGCTGCAATAAGCACCGGCGGGACGACGGCTTTCAAGACAATGGTGGGTTCCAAGTTGCCGCGCCTCGATTAAGCGGCATCAGACGCTACGTCCAACCCGACTGGCTTCGATCACAACACAAGTTGCCGTTGCGGTCACGATTGGGTGCCCTCAACGGCATTCGAATGATCCGGTAAAAAAGGAAGGTACTATTTTTTCGCGCCTTCCACGCCCACCATGATGACGATCTCATCGCTCAAGGGGCCGACCATATAGTCCATGCCGAAGTCGGTGCGCTTGATCTTGAATTCCGCGCCAAAGCCACCTTTGACCTGACCGCGAGATTCGCCAGTGCCGACCCAATCGAAGTCAGCCGCGACTTCCTTCGTCACGCCATGCAGCGTGAGGTCGCCGACCAGCTTCCAGCCGTCGCCGTCTTTTTTCAGGCTCTTGCTCTTGAATGTCAGCTTCGGGAATTGCTTGACGTTCAAAAAGTCCGGGCTTTTCAGGTGGCCATCGCGATTCTTGCTGTTCGTATCGATGCTGGCCGGGTCAATTTCGACGCTGAACGTCGATTTCTCGGGGTTGTCACCGTCAAAGCTAAATTCGCCCTTGATGTCGTTGAAACGACCATAAAACGGTGCCGCCCCCATGTGGGTAACGCGAAAAACGACCGACGAGTGGCCGCTATCAATGACGTAACTGCCGGTGGCATCGCTATTTGCGACTTTTTTTGCTCCACCGACCAACCCGCTCATGGCGAGACAACTCGCGACGAATAAGGCTCCGAGTTTCATTTTTAGTTGCTCCTGAAACTTGGCTGTGTTAATGCCTCGGCCACGCTGGCCGGGCTGATTGATGCACAAGCGAGGAAGAATAGGGTCTTTGATGAGTGGTTTCTATGGCGATATTTTGTTATCTTGGAATGCATCGAGGGGGACGGTTTCTCGCCGTCCGGGTCTGTTTTGTGGGGTTAGCCGTAACGTCTGAGTGTCATTGACGCCCAGATAAGTGGCGGAATGTCAATACTTTGTCGTTATTTAACGGGCGGTGACTTCGTCGCGTTGTTGTGACGATGATGAGAAAGGTATTTGCTGTTGAATCCGAAATTAATCGTCGCACTGGTTATTTTCGCCGCCGCCGTGTTGATCTTCTTCCTGAACTCCGGCGATGCCGAGGAGCTTCCGGATAATACGCCCAGTATCGCAACGCCCTATAAATGTGCGGCTTGTGATAAGAAGGTCGAACTTAGTGACGACCAGTATTTTGCGAAACGGGAAGAAGTCGACGGCGAGCCGCCGTTTATTTGCAGTGCTTGCACGAAGCAGCAACTGTACCGGCTTTATACCTGTAACTTTTGCAGTACCGAGTTCTTTGGTGCCGAAGTGCCGGGTGGAACGGGACAGTGTCCCAAATGCCATCCGCCGTTAGACGACTATGTCGCGCCGGAGGTTGAAGAACGAAAAGAGCGTCGCGTTTTGAGTTATTAAAACTGGTGACGCGAGTGGGTCGTTTGGGTGAGTCGGTATCGGCATGTGGGACCGAGTTAGAAACCGAAAGGATGGAGTGGAGTAATGGAAACGCGAAACCGCAAGACGGCATTCACGCTCATTGAGTTGCTCGTGGTGATTGCCATTATCGCGCTGTTGATCTCAATTTTGTTGCCGGCGCTAAATAACGCCAAACAAGAAGGCAACAAGGTGAAATGCCTCGCCAATTTGCGCAGCATTGTGACGGCCAATTCGGTGTACTTTGAAGATCAAAAGGGAAGCCGCGCCATTCAATGGTACACGCATCCTGATCTTTGGAATCAGCAGCCATGGTCGGTTTACAACAATGGCCGCATTATGACGCCGTGGGTGTTCGGTGGCAGCAGAGGTCGGATCGTTCCGGGGCTTGACGGGGACGAAATCACCGACGCTCACGACTACCCGCCGGAAATCCGTCCCATCAATCGATTTCTCGATCAAACCGCCACAGATGATGACACGTTGAAGGTATTCAGTTGTCCGGGCGACCGTTCGTTCCGAACGGGTATCATCGGCCAATCTCCGACCGGTGCGCAAGAAGAATCGTTTGACTCATTCATCATCAACGGTTCAAGTTTCACGCTAAACACGCGTTTTATGCAGGGCTACGCAGGCACCAACGGTGCCCCTGGTGCCTTTGCCATGAATGGTTACGCCACCCACGATGACTACATGGGCCGCATCGCCCGCAAAATGATTGGCGGGGATGCTGCTGTATTTCCGTTGTGGATCGAGCAAGGCATGTATAGTGCGGCTCAAAACGCCGGCTATGACTTGGCCCGCAGCACGGCCTCCGAACGTCGTTTCGGTTATCACCGCAAGTTTTCCTACTGGTCGATGGGCTTCGCCGATGGCCACGCCACCAACCAATATTACGATACGCGCGTGGCCGTGATGCCCGGCGTAACGATTTGGGAACCGGGTTTCAATCCGTTTAACTGATCCATAATTTGACCGAGTAAGCCTCGCACGGCGATTGGATGTAACCTTGCATCGAATCGCCGTTTTTTTGCGCTACCCCTTACAAGAAGGAGTTTTCCGTGTCGGCTCCGATGATTCCTTATGCCTTGCCAAAATGGACAACAGTAGAGCAGTTGCAGCGGGGCGATGCGCTATTAACGAATGCGTTGGGGCGTCGCAGTTGTCGTTTTTTTTCCGACAAACCCGTTCCGCGCGCCGTCGTCGAGAAAGTGATAGAGATTGCTCATACGGCACCGAGCGGGGCCAATCGGCGGGGGTGGCGTTTCGTTGTCGTTGACGATCACGATTTGAAGCGTCGTATTCGGGAAGCGGCCGAGGCGGAGGAGCGGGAGAGCTACGAACGGCGCATGACCGACGATTGGCGTGCGGCATTGGCACCCATCGGGACGGATTGGCAGAAGCCGTTTCTCGAAACGGTGCCGTATTTGGTCGTGATGTTTCAGCTGAATTCGCAAGTCGTTGACGGGCGCATGCAGCGAAATTATTACCCGACCGAGAGCATCGGTTTAGCGGCGGGTTTCTTTCTAATGGCCTGTCAGCAGATGGGGCTGGCCACGCTCACGCATACGCCCAGCCCGATGAACTTTCTGCGCGAGATTTTGCAGCGACCTGCCAATGAAAAGCCGTTTTTGTTGATACCGGTCGGGTACCCGGCGGACGATTGCGTGGTGCCGGATATACCGAAGAAGCCGTTGGATGAAGTGTTGCAGTGGAACGTGTAAGAGATAATCTTAAGTGGCTTTGAAGTTATTTGGTTTATAGGTGGTCACGTTCGACCTCATCCAGATATTGCAACGCAAGATTGACGAGGGAAACAGTCGATTCGAGCGATTCGATTGCCCCTTCGTTAACGCGTTCACGAATTTGCGGGTCTTGGGCAAGTCGATGACCTTCAGTCGATTTAATTTTTTTGTCTAGCCAGCAAAGCGCACCAACTGCCCACGCTTGTTCGAGTTCCCATTTTGGTTGTTCCATTTGTTGAAGAAGATATTGCTCTATTACCTTGGCCGACGATTTACCCCCGTACCGCGCCATTGCTAAACAGAGACATCCCACATGATCCGCGCCATTGAGAATTATTGTCGAGACGTGTTCTTGCAGTGACGGTGGCCGCAGTAATGAAATAATCCAAGAGGCGACCGTACGTTCACGCCATGCCGCATTAAGCCAATTGAGAAGGGTATCCTGAGGGATTGTTAACGCCACTTCGACAAACTTAGCTGTAAACCGGTCACGCTCGTCGATCGACGTCGTCCGGAGGAAATTGGCCCGCATCAGGTGTGGATAAAGATCACGGCCATATTCGAGCCATAGCTGGTTGGCAGTTTTCATGAGAATGCCGATTCCGAATATTGACGATGAAATCGTATTCAAAATTAGCAGCGACGGAAACAAACAGGGCCGGGTCAGCTATCATTCACTACGATGGGAAATGACGAGAGAAAACCAACTGGATACGGCGGCGTCGTCCACACCTACCGTGGCTATGACCCTGGCAAGTATCCGATGCCGGCGGCCGAGGGCGGCGATATGGTCGCGCCGGCGTTCAATCACTTAATGGAGTACGGTAGTCTCGACGACCTCTCTCCCGAGCAATTGGCGGAAGCCGTCGAGATCGATCCATCTCAAATCCAGGGGCTGGGGCCGAGCCTGCAGTCGCTGCTGGCCATGTTGGAAGAACGCAAGCGGAAGATTCTTGAGACGTACGAGACGGAAGCGACTCGTGCGGCGGCGACGAATGAGTTCCGTGATGCGGCGGCGGATGAGCGCGCCAACGAAATTCCCGAGCGCTTTCAAGCCGCCTATCACCGAGCGATCGCGGAAGAGCAGTTGATCGATTTGGAGCGCCTGTGGTATCGGCTCGAAGGGCGAAGCAGTTTCGCCGGGCCCCTGTTGCAAATTATGGAACAGTTGGGCCGCAAGTATCAGGTCGAGCAACTCGCCGCCAAGTATGACTTCACGGGTCGGCAGGAGATGACCGTCGATAAGGCGTTGGAGGTCAAGGAAGAACTCGAGACCATCGATCACCTGATCGAACAGTTGCGCGAAGCTGCCAAAAATGCAAAAGTCTATTTGATCGACATGGAAGCGCTGGGGCGCTTTGCTGAATCCGACCAGATGGAAGGGCTGGAGCAGATGCGGCGGCAGGTGGATGAGTTGCTGCGACAGATGGCCGAGCAGCAAGGCCTGCGCGAACAGGACGGTCGCATCAGCATTACGCCCAAGGCCTTCAAGATATTTCAATCGAAGCTGCTCGATCAAATCTTTGCGGACTTGCAAGCCGCACGAACGGGTCGCCATAACGTCAACATCACCGGCGACGGCGCCGTCGAGATGCAACGCACGCGAGCCTATGAGTTTGGTGACTCGCCGGCAAACATGGATATACCGGCAACGTTGATCAATGCGATGCTGCGCGATCCGGACGCGGCCAAGGCCGGCAACCTGCGCTTGCGCCCGGACGACATTGAGATTCACCTTACGCGCAATACGCCCAAGTGCGCGACGGCCGTGTGCATGGATATGAGTGGTTCGATGCGCTACAACGGGCAATACATCAACGTGAAGCGCATGGCGCTGGCGCTGCACGGTTTGATTCGAACGGAGTATCCCGGAGATTTCGTCGACTTTATCGAGGTATGTTCGCTACCGGCTCGCAAGCACATCTCCGAAGTGCCCGCCTTGTTGCCAAAGCCGGTGACGATTTTCGATCCGGTGGTACGTCTCAAGGCCGACATGAGCGATGAGCGCATCACGGCGAGTGATATTCCGCCGCACTTCACCAATATTCAGCGCGGTCTTTCGCTAGCGCGGCAGATGTTGCAAGTGCAGGACACGCCGAATCGGCAGATTCTGTTGATCACGGATGGTCTGCCGACGGCGCACTTTGAAGGTAACTGGCTGTATCTGCTGTATCCGCCGAATCGACGCACCGAGCAGGAAACGATGCGCGAGGGGCTGCGCTGTGCCGAACAAGGTATCACGATTAACATCTTTTTGCTGTCGAGTTGGGGGCAAACCGAAGAAGACGTGCAATTCGCTCATCGGCTGGCGGAAAGCACGAGCGGTCGTGTGTTCTTTGTGGGTGGGCGCGAGTTGGATCGCTTCGTTGTTTGGGATTACGTCAAGCGGCGACGGTTTATTTTGGGTTAGTTGCCGGCGTTGATCTCAATTGCGACATCGGCCATGACGTCGTCGACGTGTCTGCCCGCGGCACGACCGAATGTCTTTTCAAACAAGCTCGAATCTAAACTGACGTCCATCGGTCGCGGTTCGGGGAAGTGCATATCACTTTGACAGGTGGGCACGATTTGATCGGTGGCAACGCCCAGGGCACGTGCCAACGCCAGACCGATATCGAGTCGGGAGAGACTTTGCGGGCCACCGGCATGTATGACGCCGGAAACGTCTGATTTCGCAATTTCGATACAAGCCCGAGCGGCGTCGCTTAAGGCGATCGGGCTGCGGAATTCATCTTGAAATAGTTTGAGCGACTGGTGATCGAGAAGTGCCCGAAGCTGATTACGAAACGTCGTTTGCCGGTCGACAGCAGGTAAGCCGATCATCAACGGTAAGCGCACGACGGCGGCGTTGGTGAAGTTGGCAAGTAGCTCTTCGGCTTCGATTTTGGTTTTGCCATAGATCGATGTGGGATTTGGTGTTGACGATTCGTCATAGGGTGCGGCATTGCCGTCAAAGACGAGATCCGTCGACGTAAAGACGAAGCGGGCGTCGAGTTCCGCAGTTGCTTCGGCCAAGGCGGCAGTTGCTTCAACGTTGATTTCTCGAGCAAGCGATGGATTTTCATAAGCCGCCATCACGCTCGTGACGGCCGCCGTATGGATCACATACTTAGGGGCGCGGTTGCGAACGAAAGCTCGTATTCTCTCGAAATCCGCCAATTCCAGCGGCACGGTTTCGCCATACTGCGGACGTGGGCCGGTCGGCGAGACGGTCCCGACGACGGCTTCGCCGCCGTTCGACAGCGCTCGTAGCAGTATGCTTCCAAGTTGTCCGCCGGCACCGGTTATGAGCCACATGTGGGTATCCGAATCAGCATTGGCGCCTTGCAATCGGCGCCGTCGAGTAGCGGTAACGTTATGCGACCGTGATGACTACGGGAAGGACATCGCGAGACCCAAGATGGGCATAATTTCTGCAACTTTATCCCACGTTAAATCTCTGGCGCCGCAGGGCGGGACTATCTGCTAAATGGAGAGAGTGTTATATACCCATCGGTACACGTATCTCTGGCAGCAGTCTTGACGACCTTGAGCAGAGAACAACTGCCTGCCACGAATCATCTATGGTATCTGGCTATGGTTGATACCTTTCATATTCCCAAGCTGAGCCGCAGTCAATCGATTACTGGTCTAGCAGATTCCTTTGCGTATCGACCATCGGAATTTACAATGCAAAGCGGAAATCCAATCGAGAGAAACTAACAGCCGTGTTTAGCATGAGTCTTAAACATCATAATTCGCGTAGGGCAAAAGGCTTCACGTTGCTCGAACTCTTGGTCGTTATTGCCATCATTGCGCTCTTGATTGCGATCTTGCTGCCCGCATTGGGTAGTGCTCGTTGTGAAGGTCAGAAGACGAAGTGTCTCGCAAATATGCGCGGGCTGGGGCAGGCCTTTGCTACGTATAGCATCGAAGACCCGGGTGGTTACACCACACCGGTGCATCCGGAGGCCGAGCGGCGTTGGTTATACGATGGTGAATACGAATACGGCGGCTCGACCGGCCTCGGTGTGTTTGCCGATCCGGATTTTCGTGCGGAACGGCGCGTGTTGAATCAGTACGTGTATGGCTCTACGCAGAACAAGCCGCCGGTCGATTTATTTGAATGTCCGACCGACGAAGGCGTGCCCGATGCGCCGGTGGACTTTGAACCATTCTTCGTTTCGGGTGAGGGGGCTGGTAAGTCGGTTCGCGAAGGGACCGGCACGAGTTATCGACTGAATAACCATATCGACTTCCTAAATCAAACAGGGTATTCAGATTCTTTCTACGGCCCGTACCTCCGCCCCAAGACGCGCGTGCCGAGCGTCTCAGACACGGTGTTGCTCGAAGAGACGATTGCCGAAGTGGCCAAATGGAATGACGAGAGCGTGACGACCAAGGGCTGGCACTGCAAGGTCAATCGATTCAACGTTCTCTTTGTCGATACCCATGCGGATGTAATTTTTCTTCAAGGTCAGCGCGATTTAAGCGATCAATATCCCGACTATTGGATCTTGCGCGGCAACGGCTGGCGCATGGACTGCTACCCCGCCAAGCCCGTGCCCGATTTGGCGGGTAACTAACGGCGTCATCACGTGCCGATACAACTCCTAGAGCAAGATGTTCGGATCGGATGTTAGGGGCGGATAATTGTCCGGCCCGCGCGTGATGGTTATACTTTGGCGTGCGTTGATAAGGTAGGAAACCAGCGGGAGTTGTGAAAATGCCCCTGCACGAATTTCAGTGCCAGGCTTGCGAACACGTCTTTGATGAGTTGATCCGTTCCGAACAGGAGCGCCGCGCCGTGGCGTGCCCGAGTTGCGGAACAAAGGACGTGGCCCGCCAAGTCAGTGTATTCGCGGCACGCTCGGAAGCGCCCGCGGCCAAGGCTCCCGCTCAACCGGGTGGTTGCGGTCGTTGCGGCGATCCGGCCGGCCCGTGTGGATGGTAATCTAAATGCCGGTCAAAAAGATCGCCCCCAAACGCCGCCAACTATCCGGCCCGACAGCCGCCTTTCTCTCGTGGCTCATGCCCGGGCTCGGGCATTGGTGGATCGGTGAGAAGGCGCGCGGCGTCATTTTGTTCGTGGTGATCACGGTTACGTTTTGGAGCGGCGTTGCTGTCGGTGGCGTGCGCACCGTCATCGCGCCGCGCGAAAATGGTCCTTGGATTGCGGCACAGGTTTGCATGGGGCCGCAGTCGTTGATTGCGTGGAAGAGCGCCGAGAACTTGCGGTTGAACGAAGCTGTTTCGGCGCAACGCGTTGAAGAAGGCATCGATTCACCGGATGCGTTGGTCTCGTATCGCGCGCCGTGGCCGTCGGGTGATATCGGCGTGGTGTATGCCGGTATTGCGGGCTTGCTCAACCTACTCGTCATGCTGGATGTGTTGGCGCGAGTCGAGCGTATGAATGCCGGGGGGCGCGTCTGATGGAAGCGTTACGCGCGGTGTTCGTCAATTACGTTGAGATTCATGGTATTTGGCGTCTGTTGATGTTGGCGCCATTGATTTTAAGCGTCAGCATCGTTTACAAGACGCTGCGCTGTCGCAAGCTCACGGCGGTTCCGCTAAGCAGTTTGCGTTTGTGTGTTAGCATTCTGGTTACGATGATGCTGTTCGGCGGGGTGTTACTCGCCGTATATCGCATCATGGCCTAACGCTGCGAAACGCCGGGGTGTGTTGGGAAGGCTCGGGCAAAAACTCAGATTGGATTAAGGCACGGAGGAATCTTAAATGGCTGTCACTGTTCGACGAGCGACCTTGTGGTCGACCCATACCGGCAACACGCCGGGCGCGCTGGCCCGCACGCTTTCGCCCATTGCGGAAAGTGGAGTGAATCTCGATCTCGTGATGGGCTACGCCCATGAAGATAAGACGGCCGCAACGATTGAGGTGTTCCCGGTCGAGGGCAGCAAAGACCAGCGCGCCGCGCGGCGCTCGGGTTTCAATAAGTCGTTGATTCCGTGTGTCTGGGTAACCGGTGAAAACAAGCCCGGCCTCGGGCGTCGCATTGCCGCGGCACTGGCCGATGTGGGTATTAACCTCAACTTCTTCATCGCTCAGGTGGTACGCAAAGAGTACGTCGGCATGTTCGGCTTTGAGGCCGAATCCGAAGCGGATTTGGCGGTGAAAATCATCCGCAAGGCGGTGCGCGAGCCCAACGGCAAGAAAAAGAAGACCGCCAAACGTAAAAAGAAGGTCACGACCAAGTCGGCCGTCCGAAAGAAAACCGCCAAGAAAAAGAAAAAAACGGCATCGCGCAAGAAGGCGACGACTCGGCGGCGCAAGGCGGGTTGATTCAAACCGCATTCCACCCGGATAATTTGGCCTAAATTCGTAAACGACCGCTGCTATCGATCGATCGTCGATCCTGGCAGCGGTGTTTTTGCAAAATGAACCTGCTCCGAGAGATCGCGAGGCGCAAGATGATTCGTTTCTGGAACAAGCTGGCCGTGTTATTGATCGTCGTCCTATTACCGCTGGGTTGCGACAATGCCGTGGGCAGCAATGAAGGCGGCGGCGACGACGCGAAACCGGCCACGAATGACAAGCCGGCGAATCATGCGAACACAATAAGTGCCGCTTCGTCGGAAAGCAGCCCAAGCAAGTCGTCGGCTAAGCCGGCGACGGTGGAGACCGTAAGCGGCCCGAGCTGGACGATGTCGGAGGCGGAGCTGACGCACAACTTCGGGGCCGTTTGGGAGGGTGAAACGCTACGACACACATTTGAGTTTTTGAACAACGGGACCGATACGTTGCGCGTCTTGGAAGCCAAGCCGCGTTGCAGTTGCTCGGTGGCGGATAACTACAGCAAGGTAATCGAACCCGGTGAAACGGGGCGCATTCCGTTCGTTCTCAAAACGACCAATAAGCACGGCAGGGTTCACGAATATCTCGATATCGCTTTAAACGATCCGAAAAAGCCGAAAATGCGAATAAACATGGTAGGCGAAGTCAAGCGCGTCGCGGATGCGCGAGTGACGTTTGACAGCCGCACCGACCCGTCGGATCGCGCGGGGATGGCCAAGCTGTCCAAGTCGCGCGCTTACTTCGGCGCAGTCAAAGCGGGCGAAGAAGTCTCGCGCATCATCTCGATTCGCAACACATCGGGCGTGAGCCCGCTTAAGCTCGAATTGAGCCGGATTTCCGGCGACAAGTTCATCGGACAGTTACAGGAGAAGCGCCCCGGTGAGTTGTGGGAGTTCTTTATCTTCAGCCAACCACCGTACACCGTGGGCTATAACTTCACGCAGTTCGTTTTCAACACGAATATTCCGGAGCAACCCACCTGGGAAATAAAGGCGTCGTTGGAATTGCCGCCGCGCGTCAAGATCATTCCCAATCGCATCGTTGCCGATGCCAACACCTATAAGAACAAGCAGCGCGAAATCAAAATCATGAATAACGGCGATACACCGATAGAGGTGACTTCGGTGGCGTGCAGCGATCCGGATTATAAGGTGACGTACCTTGGGGCCGATCCGAGTAACCCGAACATGCTCGTCGTCGAAGTCTTGCTGCCGCCGGGTGAGTATCGACCGCCGGCGTATGGTGAAGTCGTGCGAATCGAAACGACCGACCCGGAATACAATACGATCGAAGTGATGGTGCTGCCCGACTTGCGCCGCGGTGCCACGCCGCGACCGGCGGACAAGACGTTGGAATTTCATCCGGGTAAGTTGCTGGGTTAGCGCAGTTTTACACAGCGTGTTCGTTGATCCAGCAATTAGAAATCAAGTACCCAATCAACGGGTCGTTGATCGTTTGCCTGACGAGAATCAGATCAAGTATGAAAGCAAACTTTGCTTATGTTGGATTTTTCGTCCCGATAGGGACCGATTGAAAATAGACCACCGTTTCAACGGTGGTAGATGGCTGTAAGGACGATGGAAATGTGCAGATGAAAGTCATTCTATCCCTCCGGAAAGTCATTCTATCCCTCCGGGATGAAAGGTTATTTCTATGCTGCATACCCGCCACGATGTGGGGGGCTATTGTCCGCTGATCCCTCCGGGATAAAGAGTCGATGTGCTCTCACGATATTGATTGAGTCGATTCGGTACATCTTCGAAGTAAACGTATTCGGCGAGTGATTCAAACCCAACGGGGTTGCGGCATTTTCCGCTCGGTCCGTGCCGCAACTCTTTCAGAGTTGAATTCGTTAATGAAACTCATAACCCACGGTAGCCGCTTCGCGTCAACCCTGGGCTAGTAGATGTAACGCCTTCGGCGTAAAGATTCGATTCGATGCGCTAGCGAAAAAAGGCGCCTTAACTTGCTATGCGGTGCCTTACCAGGTTTTTCGCACACAATCGTGTTTTTCTCTTGCTTGCCGGTCACGCATTACTGCGATGAAAAAAAACGCCGGTCGTTTCGTTGGTTGGAAGCGACCGGCGGCTTTGTTTTTGCTTTAAATATGTTAATTTGAATTACTGATCCAACACGTACGCGAAGATCAACGGTGCCACGATGCTCGCGTCGGAGTTGATCATGAAGCTGGGTGTGCCGACGTCGATCTTTTCCCACGTGATCTTTTCATTCGGCACGGCACCCGAGTACGAACCGTACGAGGTGGTGCTGTCGGAAATCTGACAGAAGTAGGACCAGTAGGGCACTTTCTTGTGGAAGTCCTGAATGAGCATCGGTACAACCGAAATGGCGAAGTCGCCCGCGATGCCGCCGCCGATTTGGAAATAGCCGACGGGGCAGTTGCGCTCGACACGCTCGATGTACCATTCTGACAGGTGCTTGAGCTGCTCGGTGCCGTGCCGTACGGCGAAGTGACCTTCGATGTTACCCATCATCACATTGGCCGTGAAGATGCCGCCCAGCGTTGAGTCTTCAAAACCGGGCGTGTAAATCGGCAGGCCCTTTTCCTTGGCGGCCAGCACCCAGCTATCCTTCGGGTCAATCTCATAGAGGTCGCTCATGCCGGGCAGGTCGACCAACTCGTAAATGAACTCGTAGGGAAACTTCGGCGTCTTGTTCTTGGCGGCGGCGGCCCACAGGTCGACGAGGCGATGCTCGGTATGCCGCATCACTTCCTCAGGGATGCACGTATCGGTCACGCGGTTCATGCCGCGATCGCGAAAAGCCGCTTCATCCTTGGGGCTCAGGTCGCGATAGTTCAAGGCCCAATCGTAGCTCTTATGGGCGAACAGATTGAAGATTTCCTCTTCGAGGTTGGCGGCGGTGCAGCAGATGGCGCTGATTTTGTCTTGGCGAATAATCTCGGCCAGAGAGATGCCCAACTCGGCCGTGCTCATGGCACCGGCCATCGAGAGGAACATCTCGCCGCCCTCAGCCAAATGCCGCTTCCACGCCTTGGCCGCGGCGACGGTTTCGCGTGCGTTGAAATGTCGAAACTGATGATCGAGAAACTGCGAAATCGCACCCATAGCCTGCATCCCTCAACAATGCGTGCGGCGGTGCATCCGCCGCAGGAAATCTGAAAAAGTCGAAGCGACAAAAAGTAGTCCCTGTCGGCAATTCTGGCAAGTAATGGGAAGCGCTGGGTATTGGTATCGATTGGGGGAGTATCGCCGTCCCGACGGTGCTTGTTCGCTTTTCCCACCGGCGAGACGCCGATGCTCCCCGTGGCAACAATCCAGCGACACCAGTGCCAAGCGTTGAAGCCAGAGGCCGCGCCGCAAGAAAGCAAATGGAGTCCGGGCCGTTCTTTCAACTGATGGAACCGAGCAAGTCCAAATATGAGTGGATGTACGGCACCTTCCCCGAGATGGCCCTCTTTGAGACCGACGACGAGCGCAAGGCTGCTTTGAAGTCGGTGCAGCGGCACTTGTTCGGTCGCAATTGGCGGTTTTGGCTGTATGGGCTTGCGGTGCTGATCGTTACCGCAATCGCGACGCCGTCTGTCGTGGGGGTCGTGCTGAGCTACGGCACGCGCTGGGGCGTTTCCACATGGGTCACCGCGCCGTTGCTCGTTCTCGCGCTGATTACGGTGTATTATTGGGGCATCGGTGTGCTGTGGGAGCGCTCGGTACAGCAGTTTCTTCGCAAACGCCTGCTCGATGCGGGCATCGCCGTGTGCCTCGGCTGCGGATACGACCTACGCGCGACGGAAGCGCCGCGTTGCCCGGAGTGTGGTCTGGCAAGCGAGATTTTGCCGACCAACGATAACGTGATATAGTTTTAGACAAAGGGGACGTAGCTCAGTTGGGAGAGCGTCGCGTTCGCAATGCGAAGGTCGAGGGTTCGAATCCCTTCGTCTCCAGTTGCATTTCTTCAATCCAATGCCGCCGGTCTTTGATCGCTTGGTGTCCCCCATTTAGCGTGGGAAACGAGTCAGCGGCCCATCAGGCCCGACCAGTATTCATGTCTCAAATCAAACTTACCTTCGCGCGATAATTGCGACGCCTACGGTGGCCAATCGTCGGGTGGGCGTTATCAGAACCGTCCATCCGGTCGGCAGTCTCAATACGCTCGGGCAAAGTCGGTATCATGAGTGACGATTGAAATTCGTCATGACGCCCGAATTGTTCCAGCGAGCCAAACCCATCTTTGAATCGGCCTGCGATTTAACGGGGGCGGAGCGCGCCGCGTTTCTGAAAGAATCCTGCGGAGACGATGCCGATTTGCGCCACGCCGTGGACGAACTACTTGCCGGTGACGACGACCCGATCACGCTGGTGGATTCCGGGCTGGCCAAGGAACACATCGACTGGTTGGCCACCGAGGTTGCGGACGAGGGCACAGCACCGGAAGCGATTGGCGAGTATCGCATCATTAAGAAGCTCGGCGAAGGCGGCATGGGCACGGTCTATGAGGCCGAGCAAGCCTCGCCCAAGCGGACGGTCGCGCTCAAGATGATGCGACCGGGCGTGGCGAGCCGCGAGATGATGCGGCGCTTTCGGCGCGAAATCGATTTGCTCGGGCAACTCGATCATCCCGGCATCGCGCGCATCTTTCAGGCCGGCACGGTGCAGACGGCGCGCGGCGAGCAACCGTACTTCACGATGGAATTGGTGAAGGGCTTACCGCTGCATCAACATCTGGAGCGGGCGGCGAACGACGTCGAAGCGAGAATTAAGCTGTTTGTCGATATTTGCGCGGCGGTGCACTTCGCGCACATGCGCGGCGTGATTCATCGCGATTTGAAGCCGGCCAATATTTTGGTGGGGGACGAAGGGCGACCGGTCATTCTCGATTTTGGCGTGGCGCGGGCGACGGAAAGCGACATCAAGGCGACGACGGTCACGGTGAACGCCGGGCAAATCATCGGCACGCTGGCATACATGAGCCCCGAACAAGCGAGCGGTCGCAGTGAGGATATCGATGCGCGCAGCGATATTTATTCGCTCGGCGTGGTGTTATACGAAATGCTGACGGGCACGCTGCCGTTGGATATGAGCGGCAAGTCGGTGGCGGAAGCAGCACGGTCATTGCAAGACGACACGCCCACGCGGTTGAGCCACGTCAATCGTTCGTTGCGAGGGGATTTGGAGACGATCGTTTCCAAGGCGATGTCGAAAGACCCGAATATGCGCTACGACTCGGCGTCGGCCTTGGCGCAGGATTTGAGGCGCTATCTCGCCGACGAACCGATCGTGGCGCGGCCGCCGTCAGTGAGCTATGAGTTGAAGAAATTCGCGGCGCGCAATCGAGCGCTCGTGACGGTGTCGTCAATGGCGGTGGTGGCGTTGATCGGTTTGACGATTTTCGCATTGTCGAGTGCGGCCTTGGCGAATTCGGCGCGGCGGGCGTCGGAGATCGATGCCTCGCGGGCGAAAGCGGCGACAGCGTTTCTGAGTGAGATCCTGGCGTCGGCGAATCCCAATACTGCCGCCGGCGAAGAGGCGACGGTCCGTAGCGTGCTGGATGAAGCGGCAGAGCGAATCGACACGGGCGAGTTCGACGATTATCCGGAAACGCGTGCCGACTTGCACAAGACGATCGGACGGAGCTATTTGGCGATCGGATTAAACGAGCAGGCGTTGGAACATTTCGACCGGTGTTACGAATTGCTGAATACGCTGCCCGCGCCGCCGCAGTTGGAATTGGCCGATGTGCTGGAATATATCGCGGGCAGCCAGATGTACCTTGGCCGGTTTGAAGATGCTGAGCGCGACTTCATTGCGGCGGATGAGTTGCGGACAGCGGCGGATGACACAGGAGAGGCCGTCGGCCCCTTATGGCCGCATAGCTTGGCGCAGCTCTATTTTGAGACGGGGCGCTATGAAGACGCTCGTACGATGTACCGTCAGGCGGTCGAAAAAGCCAAACGACTCGATTCAAGCGTAAAACATGCCAACGCACTGACGGGCGTGGCGGCATGTTGCGAACGATTGGGAGACGAAGAAGAGGCGATCGCGCGCCATCGCGAATCACTTGGCATATACGAATCGAAATTACCGGAACGCCAGGTCGATATCGCCAACTGCTGTAACAACCTCGGTAACGCTTATCAGGGAGCTGGTGAAGCGGCAAAGGCAATCGCGATGCATCGCCGGGCACTGGTGATTCGGCAGGACATCCTGCGGCCCGATCATCTCGATACGGCCATGTCGTATGCCAACATTGCTTTGCCTTTGCTCGAACTGGGCGAAGCCGAGGAATCGGAGGCGATGAGTCGAAAAGCGTATGAAATTCGGGACCCACAGATGCCTGAGGTGCATTACCTAAGAGCCGCGAACCTGAATAATTTAGCAAAGGCGATATTGGCGCAGGGCCGCGCCGCCGAGGCGCTCGAACTTTACGAGCAGGCGGTGCGACAAGCTGAAGCAGCCTTGCCGGAAGGGCATCTAATGATCGTCGTACTGCGCGCGAATCGTGCCTATTGCCGCGCGAAAACCGGAGACGTCGAGACGGCCATGTCGGAACTCGGGCAATGCTACGAGCAGTTGACAGCGACGGTAGGGGCCGACCATCGACGAACCAAAGTGGTCGCGGGTTTTATGGCAGAACTCGATGCCTTGGATCGGTAGATGGTCGCGAAGACAGAATTGCGAGCGGCGCGGACAACATACGTTTTGATGAATTAACCTCGATGCCGAAACAGAGCGGCAATGGCAATTGGCAGGATCGATGCAGCCGAAGCACGACGAACGAATCAAAGCGGCACTGACGCAACTCGCGGGGGCGACGGGCGTCGATATGGATGTGCTGTTCGAGCAGGTCTATCGCGAACTGCGCGAGATTGCTTCGGCCTATCTGCGCCGCGAGCGCGCCGACCATACGCTGCAGCCGACGGCGCTGGTTCACGAAGCCTATTTGAAGATGCTGGCCGGGCGCGATTTGCAGGCCGAAAGCGCGGCGCACTTTCGCGCGATCGCCGCGCGCGTGATGCGACAATTGCTCGTCGAACATGCACGCGGGCGCGGTGCGATCAAGCGCGGCGGCGACGGTCATAAGATCACGCTGGCGACACACCTCACGCCGGTGGCGCAAACGAACGACGGCGTCGATTTGCTCGCGCTCGAAGAAGCGCTGGAGCACATGGCGTCGCTCGACCCGCGCTTGGTTGAGGTCGTCGAGCTGCGCTTCTACGGTGGCTTCACGATCGAGGAAACGGCGTCGCAACTGGGCGTGTCGGCGACGGTCGTAAAGGGCGATTGGCGCATCGCGCGGGCCCTGATTACGAAGTTTGTACGCGGCGATGGTTAGGGCCATCAATTTCCTAAAGTCAGTTTTGGGCGGGCCGGTTGATGCGTTAAGGGTGAGTCAGTTGCATGGTAATAACGTAACATGTTTAAAATAAAGCACTTACGCATATAGCCCGCCGGTCGATTGTTTTGCAATTCACCCGCCGTATCTCGTCGAATCAAGACTAATCTCCGCGAGGGCCGATTCATTGACTCCCAAAGCGCATTTTTATAGCATTAGTGCTATATGGCGGGTCGAAAAACAAAGCCCGCGTAAAAGATGATCTAATCCCCATAATGCTATGGGGAAGAGGAGGATGTTGTGATGAAGCAAAGCGTTTTAAGAGGAGTTACGGTTGCTGTCGCGTTGGTTGCGGCGGCTTCGATGGCCCGGGCGGAGTCCGTGTTAATCGACTTCGGCAATAACACCAGTTTCCGCGGCGCGACCACGCCGAACCCCGACCCGAATGGCAACAACTGGAATAGCGTGGACTCGTCGGTGTTCTGGCCCGGACTAATCGATACGACGGGGGCCGCTACAAGCATCAACTTCGGTTTTAGCTCCGCGAGCGGTACCGACTATTTCAATGGGCCGTCGGGCGCGACGCAGGATCCGACTGCCACCGTTTACGACGCGGTCGCGTTGGGCGATTTGGGCGTTAACGAAGCCGTTTACGACTACTACGTGAACTCAACGTTTGAGATTCAAAACCTCGATCCGACCAAGCTGTACAATCTCACGTTCTACGGTTCGCACAAGTTTAACAATGACAACGTCACGCGTTACACGGTCTACACCGACGATACGCTTTCGACCGTCGTCGATTCGATCGACTTGGAGGTCGGTGTCAATGGCGATCACAACCAGGACACGGTGGTGACGCTGACCAACCTGTCACCGCAGGCGTTTAATATTCTGTACGTCGGATTCGAAGGTGCTTCGGGGGGCAACGGCTACCTCAATGCGTTGAGAATCGACGTCGTGCCGGAACCGGCATCGTTGCTGATGCTCGGCCTGGGTGGTTTGGCGCTCATTCGTCGTCGCCGCTAAAACGCCGATCGCCGGCATTACAAAATCAATCTTCATCCCTACGAAACGGTCACGAGTCGCGCAGGCGACAGGGGCCGTTTTTTATTGGTTTTACGTGGGCGGAACGTTGACTGGCGCTCGGGGCGGACGCTCGATGCTGTCGATGGGTGGCTGGGATTGAATCGTAAGGATATGCCGCGCCTTAGCCATTTTGCGGGTTTGCTTTAGACTCTCGGGTTTCTAACCTCTATGGATTGCATCGGGCGACCGTACGGCGGTTCGCAGATGCGCAGCGGAAACCCGACGGACGATGAGCGCTACTTACGACCCCGCCCAGATCGAACCCAAATGGCAGGCCTATTGGGACGAGCACCAGATCTATCGCATGCCCAACCCGGGCGATGCCGATTTTGACGCGTCGCGCCCGAAGTTTTATGCCCTCGACATGTTCCCCTACCCGAGCGGGGCGGGTTTGCACGTGGGACACCCAGAAGGCTACACCGCCACGGATATCATTTCGCGCTACAAACGTATGCGCGGGTTCAATGTATTGCACCCGATGGGCTGGGATGCGTTCGGCCTACCCGCCGAGCAGTATGCCATCCAAACGGGTATTCACCCGGCGGAAACGACCAAGAAATCGATCGATAACTTTCGCCGACAGTTGAAGCGGTTCGGTTTCAATTACGACTGGTCGCGCGAATTCGGCACCATCGACCCTGACTACTATCGTTGGACACAGTGGATATTCTTGCAAATTTATAACGCTTGGTTCGATGCTGAACAGCAGAAGGCTCGACCGATCGGCGAGTTGATTGCGGAGCTCGAATCCGGCATGCGCGCTGCCGTCGTCAATCCGAACGCCGCCGAACACGCCGATAAGCGCGACGCACCGGAGACGGTTAATTGGTCGGATTTAAGTGATGCCGCACGGCGCAAGATTATCGATTCGTATCGCTTGGCCTATCTGGGCGAGCAAACGGTCAATTGGTGCCCAAAGCTGGGGACGGCGCTGGCCAACGAAGAGGTGATCGACGGTCGCTCCGAGCGCGGCGGCTATCCGGTGTTGCGCAAGCCGCTGCGCCAATGGATGTTTCGCATCACGGCGTATGCCGATCGATTGTTGCAGGGTTTGCAGGATGTTGAATGGCCGGAGATGACGCGTACGTTGCAGGCCAACTGGATCGGTCGCAGCGAAGGGGCGGAAGTCGACTTTCCTTTGCTAAACGACGCGGGTGAGGCGACGGGCAAGCATCTGCGCATCTTCACCACGCGGCCCGATACCATTTTTGGCGCAACGTATATGGTGGTCGCGCCGGAGCATTCGTTGGTGGATGCGACGTTGGCGAATCCTGCGCAAGACACTGATGTCGATACACTGCGCGCCTATGTCGATGCGGCCCGCAATCGTAGCGATGTCGAACGTCAGGAAAATAAAGAAAAGACGGGTGTCTTCACCGGCGTGTATGCGCTGAACCCGGCGAACGACGAGAAGATTCCTGTGTGGACGGCGGATTATGTCCTAATGGGCTATGGTACGGGCGCGATTATGGCGGTGCCGGGGCACGATCAACGCGATTTTGATTTTGCCAAGCAATTTAGGCTCACCATTCGCCCTGTAGTATTTCCTCCCGATCAGTGGCTTCGGGAGCACGATTATTTAGTCGAAAACTCGGAAAAGCTGCGTACCGCTCAGGATCGCATCTCGGCTAGCGAAGCTGTAACGGCGTTGGAAGATCTTTACGAGAATTATGAGTCATGCGCAGGGGTATTTGATGAGGCATTTACGGGCTACGGTCGCGTCATCAACTCAATGCAGTTTGATGACTTGGATTCCCAGACTGCCAAACGCAAGATCATCGATTGGCTGGAAGAAAAGAAATTCGGGCGCGGGCGCGTGAACTTCAAGCTGCGCGATTGGCTTTTCAGTCGTCAGCGCTATTGGGGCGAGCCGTTTCCGATTGTGTTCGATGAAAACGGCGATCATCACCCGGTCAGCGAGAGCGCCTTGCCGGTCGCGCTGCCGCCGCTTGCCGATTACCAACCTGTTGAAAGCGACGACCCGACGCCGCTGTTGGGCAAGGCGACGGATTGGATCAACACCACAGCCGGCGCGGCGGGCGTTGATGGGTTGGCTGCTGATGCCATTGTCAAACGCGAAGCGAACACCATGCCGGGCTGGGCCGGCTCGTGTTGGTATTACCTGCGTTACTGCGATCCAAAGAATCGTGAAAAGCCAATCGGCGACGCGGCGGATGCGTATTGGATGGGAGAGAACGGCGTCGATTTGTACATCGGTGGTGCCGAGCATGCTGTGTTGCACCTGTTGTACGCGCGCTTTTGGCACATGGTCATACATGACTTGGGGCATGTGCGAACGGCGGAGCCCTTTGGCAAGTTGTTTCATCAGGGCTTGATTACGAGCTTTGCCTTCAAAGACGAAGAAGGCCGCACAGTACCCGTCGATGAAGTCGAAGAACGCGACGGCAAACACGTATTGATCGAAACCGGCGAAGCAGTCGAGCAAATCGTCGCCAAGATGAGCAAGACGTTGAAAAACGTCGTCAACCCTGACGACATCATCGAAGAATACGGCGCTGATACGTTTCGGTTGTACGAAATGTACATGGGGCCGTTGGAGGCGAGCAAACCTTGGAATACCAAGGATACGGTGGGGCTGTATCGCTTCCTGCGCGATATTTGGCGGTTGTGCGTGAATGAAGAATCCGGCGAATTGCGCATTGCCGAACAGCCGAACAACGATATTGAGAAGCAGTTGCACCGTGCGATTGCCAAGGTTGGCGACGATATCGAGCGGCTGGCGTTTAACACGGCGATTGCGGCGATGTTTGAGTTTAAGAACGTGGCTCAGTCCGTGGAAAAGAAGGCCAAGGGAGCGCCGGTGTTGACGCGCGATCAGATGAGCCGCTTGGTGCGCATCGTCGCACCGTTTGCGCCGCATCTGGCGGAAGAGATTTGGCACAAGTTGGGAGTTGCGCAGGCAGGCGAATCGATCGCCGCCGCCGAGTGGCCCGGCTACGACGAGAAGATGCTCGTCGATGACGAGATCGAGATTCCGGTACAGATTAACGGCAAGCTCGTTAGCCGCGTGACGGTTGCGAAAGATGCCGACGAGAAAGTCATTTCGTCGGCGGCGATGGCGGAAGTGAAGGTGGCGGCGCGGGTTGAAGCCGGAAATCTCGTTAAGACGATTTATGTGCCGGGGCGGATGTTGAATTTGATTGTGAAGTAGGAGCCTTGCCGCAATTTTTCCAAGCTCGGTGTTATGCGATCACGCGAGCGACGGATTCAACGCGAACTCAAGTTCAGAGCCACGGCCTGTGGCCGTATGTTCAGCAAGTAAGTTATTTCGAATGCCCACCGAACTCGAAGCAAAACTACGCGTGAGCGATCATCAACCCGTGCGGGAGCGTCTGCGCGCTTTCGGCGCCGAACCGCGCGGTAGCGTGCTTGAGACGAATACACTGCTCGACACGCCCGACGGCCAACTGCATGCCCGCGGCTGCGGCCTGCGCGTCCGCAGCGCCGTGCAGGACGACACCGGGGCAGTTACATGTACGGTGACGTATAAGGGGCCGCGCTCGGCGGGTGTTCTTAAGCAACGCGAAGAAATTGAAACCACAGCGGGCGACAGCGACGCGATGCGCGCGTTGTTTCATGCTCTCGGCTACACGCGGTCGCTGATCTTCGAAAAGCGTCGCGAAACATGGGCCATGAGTGGTTGTTTGATCGAACTAGACGAAGTGCCGCACTTGGGCTTGTTCGTGGAAGTCGAAGGTCCGGATGAGGCGACGATTCATAACGTCATCGACGCGCTCGACCTGAATGCGGCCGAGCGCGTCGTGGATAGCTATGCAGCGTTGTTGGCCGCGACGGCGACCGATGGAGCGCGGGAGTTGGTGTTTCGTTTTTGAACATGCGCGCGCTGATGCGTCGAGGGACGCACCCTACGGCTCTGTGGTTCGCACATCAAACCGCCCGCACCACAGATAAGGTGACCGCTTCCTGACAGGCGCGGCTCTGATTGCGCTGTGGCACCGGTTTGCAACCGGTGTTTTGCGGGTTGGTTGACGATAACTGAAATGCTCACGTTGCCGAAGTAAACCCTCACCCCGGCCCTCTCCCTTGAGAAGGGAGAGGGGGTGTGTCGCAGGTCGCTTTGGATCAACTGCGCGGATCTAGGTTACCGCAGTATGGTAACGCTGACCGCTTCCTGACGGGCGCGGCGCCGATCGTGCTGTCGCACGAAGATGGGAACCTCGAATTAGTCGACCCTGAAAAAGCCATTGTTTATGCAGCACAGCAAGTGGTTCGTTGACCGATTCGGTTGAAGACGTTCTGCCTGAGCCATTGGATCAGCGCAGCGGCGAAGCGCCGCAGGAGTTTGCGGAGGTTCGATCCGGCGGCGGCGAGAATCGCGTTGATGGCATCGCCGTCGAGGCCCGCCAGGAAGCAGCGATCCATTCGGTTGTCACTTTTGAGATGACCGATCTTTGGTTCGACTGCACTGCGGCGTTTGCGACGGCGTCGTTCGCAACGTGGCGTGTTTTTCTTTCTTTGACCGGCGATGTGCACGGTGACCTCGTCACCACAACCGTGACCGCGATAGCCTTTGTCGACATACGCGTCCGTCACGGCGACCCCCGTGACCTGTTCCACCGTCGCCAGTGTCTCGCCGAGTGTATGACCGTCGTACGGATTGCCTTCGAACAACCGCGCCGCGACGATCCAATTGTCGCGATTGGTCGTTGCGATCGCGATCTTTTGACCGAACTCGTAACGCTGGTGCGCTTTGCCTTTGCTGATGCATTGCACCTCGGGTTCGTGCAGGCTGTAAAGTTTGTTTTTGTCTTGTGGTTGTTGCGTGTGAATGCGTTCGGCGCGTTGCAATAACGTCTCCAAGTCCGCATCGGGTTTGTTCGACTTGCGTTTGATGTCGCGGATCAGGCGACCCACATAGGTGCGCAGCTTGCGCAAACAACGCTTCATGCGTTTGAACTGACGCGCGTGGGCGTAGCGACTCGCTTTGACCGACAGCTTTTTGCCAACCCGTATGTACGACTGACGCAAGTCGATACCGCGCGCTCGTGCCGCCGCGCCGAGCTTCTCGATCGCGCGATAGAGTAGCTTCGCGTCGGTCGGGTACGTGATATTTTTTTCTTGCACGGTCGTGTCGGCGTTCACGCGCCTGAGATCGCTCGGTCGCACCAAGCCGGCGCGTTGCGCCAAGTCGATCGTTTCCTTCAACAATGCTTCCAGCCGTTCGGCGCCGACGCGGTTGCGCCATTTGGTCATGCTGGTGGGATGGATCGGGCAGTCGTGCTGCATGTGGGTGAAGCCGCAAAAGTATTGCCAGTAAGGGTTTTCGACCCAACGTTCGACCAGCGCTTCGTCCGATTCATCGAACGCGTATTTGAGATAGTGCAGTCCGACCATCAGCCGCGTGGCCTTGGCCGGCGCGCCCATGTCGGGGCTGAAGCACTCGGCCAGCGCGACATCGAAGCGGTCCCAATCGATGGCGCGGGCCAGCTTGATGAGTTCGTGATTCGGATTGAGGAGTTGATCGAAATGCGATCGAAACAACTCGAACGTGCCACGTTCCTGCTTCTTCGGCTGCATAATACTCGTCCCTGAATTGCAAGGTTTTGACCCGAATCCGCCGGGTTACTTGCAAAGTGTACCCGCACCGCGCAGCCGATTCACGAGATAAACAAAGGCCAAAATGATTAATTCAGGGACGACGAATTACATCGGGTGTTATAAAAGCGGCTGCCAAGATCAATCCTCCACGAAGCCATCATCTGCCATCTTCACAATCCGCGGTAGGAAGCGCGCTTTAACATCTACCAAATCCGACTGATCTGCCATGACCTGATCGATGTTCTTATACACGCCCGGTACTTCGTCGAGGCCCGCTGAGATAAGCGTGACACGCTTCTTCACCAGCTCTTTGCGCACCGGGTTCCAGCGGAACGTGTTCTTCGCGGCTTTGCGCGACATGACGCGACCGGCACCGTGGGCCGCCGAGTCGTAGCTCTCGGGCTTACCTTTGCCCTCCACAACGTATGCGGGCGTGGCCATGCTGCCGGGGATGATGCCGAGATCGCCCTTCGCAGCCGGGGTCGCGCCCTTGCGGTGCACGATTACTTCGCGGCCACCGTGCTCTTCCTTCCACGCGAAGTTGTGATGGTTCTCAATCTGCAGCAGCGGCTTGAGTTTCAGGTCGCGCAGAATCGTCTGGTGTATACAGTGGTGATTGGCCGAGGCGAATTCGCCCATCAATTCCATCGCCGCCCAGTATTCCGCACCGGCACTATCCATCGGCAACCAAGCCAAATGTCTAAATTCGCGCGGCATGCGCGGATGCAGGTGTTGAGCCATCGTGCTGTAGTATTCGCACGTCATCGCTCCCGGACCGCGCGAACCGCTGTGGGTGAGGATCGCCACGTAACGACCCGCCGGCACACCGCGAAACTCTTCGGTGATTTCCAATTCGCCGACGTCGACGAAGTGATTGCCACCGCCGCTGGTGCCGAGTTGGCACGCGGCCTTTTCGCGCGTCTTGCGCGTAATGGGCGTGATGTTCCAGTCGCGCTCCAGCACTTCGTGTTCGCGCAGACTGCGACCTTTGAACGCCGCACCGGCACCGAAGCGGGTGTTTTTCTCCACGACCTTGATCAACTGTTCTTCGTGTCTATCGATCGGGTCGGGCGCACCGTCCTCGATCGGCATCGGCAAGACCGACAACATCACGCGACAGGCGATATCGACGCCGACGGCATAAGGAATAACCGCACCTTCGGTCGCCAGCACCCCGCCGATGGGCAGGCCGTAACCGAGGTGGGCATCGGGCATAAGCGCACCGCCAACGGAAATGGGCAGACGCACGGCGGCGTTCATCTGGTTGAGCGCGCCTTGGTCGATGTTCTCTGCGCCCCAGACCTGATAACGATCCGTCGCAGTTTCCGCATCTTTGAACTGATAGCCAATGCCGTCACCACCGACGATTTGCCGAGCGACTTCACCGAAATGGGCGTCGTCGATCATGCTGGCGGCATCGTCGCGGAGTTTGTGCACTGCGTTGCGGATGTCGGTTGCGCTCTTTCCCGTCGAGCGCGCTTCGCCGCACGCCTTGAGGATGTCCGCAATCATCGGTCGAAATGTAAAGCCCAGTTTTTCCAGTTCGCGCGCTTTCATAACAGTCCTTTCGCGCCGCTAAAGTAAATGTTTTTGGATGAAGTTTAAAGGAACTTCTTCCGGCCTTCGAAGGAGATTAATCGATGGGAGCCTTTTTGTCACGTGGGGCGACGTAAAGGAGTTTTTGATAGGTGTATGCGTCTTCAATTGCGACGGGTGGATTCCCCACCCTTCGCATTTGCGAAGGATGGGGCACCCAGCGCGTGTCGATGTGGGCGATACTAAATGGGCGCGACGAGTGTTTTCGCAATCTATGTCGGCGCCGGTTAAAGATCTTTAAGCACCCGGATTAAACGGCGAATAGTCGAGCAGTTCGGTATTCATCTCGACAGGCATCGCCGACTGCACCCATTCGACAACTTTGAATGTCCAATAGCGCTGCGTGCCGCCGGTGCGGCCATCGGTGTCGTTGCCTTCCCATTCGATGGTCGTTTTTCCAGTCAGTTGCAGGGTCGTACCGTTCTCGAAATCAAAGAAGACCAAGCCGGCGGCGGAATTGCTGACGAGATTGCCGAGCGTGTTATACATGCTGTTACCGACGTAATCGGGAACACGCAAGGTATGTTCATCCACGATTTCGACAAAGCCCGGCATGCCACCGCGGTGGGAAGCATCGACACCGCGTTCGGGATGCATCGAGGCGATGAAAAAGGTATCTGCGCTCGTGATGATCTTCTGTTGATCGCCTTCCAACGAGATGCCTGATGCACTCGGTGCGGCGTCCTGCGTTGTCGATTCATTAAACCCAATACGCCGTCGTTGGATGTACTTGGGGCAGTTGGGATAGCTTTCGGCGACACCAATGCGTAACCGTTCACCGTCGAATATCGCGTTGCCGTTCACGCGAACTCGCAATCGTGCAGCCAAGTCGATGATGAGTGCGCCGATGCGACCGTCGTTGCGAATGTGATCGATCAGTCGGTCGCCGGTCGCAACGTGTGCGGCGGTCAGATCGACGATCATCTCTTCCAGTGGCGATGCATCCATAAAGCCGGGTTTGCCGAGCACAACGGACGCCCACGGCCGTGCTTCGTTGTCGACGGATGCCAAGACCAGCAGTTGCTGACGTTCGATTAGCTTGGCGCCGCCGGGGTGGATGCGATCCATGATGACTTGGCCGTTACGTGCGCCTTCGGCTGCTTCACCGATGCGCTGTTGAGCTTCGATTTCGCCTTCGTGGAATGGTTGTTCGATTTGCATGGTCGGCGGCCTTGTCGTTAGTAGTGCTTGCTTTTGACGAGCGTCTTTTGTCACAAAGGTTGACAGAACAATCTTAGCTGCTGGTGTTGCGATTGCTGTCTTATGGTTGGCTGGTGGTTCGAATCCCCCACCCCGGCCCTCCCCCTGCGAGGTGGTAATGGTGTCTTTTGGTTTCTGCCACGGGGAGCATCGGCGTCTCGCCGGTGGGAAAAGCGAATAAGCACCGCCGGGACGGCGATGCTCCCCCAGTCGATACGACTACCCGAGGCGGAGGGCGGAAGCGGGGGCTTCCGTTCCATCCTTCCTCCTGCCAGAGAAGGATGGAGGGGCGCGGTCAAGCTCAAAACGTCAAGATCGTATAGCCATCTGCAATCAGCGCTTGCAAACTCGGCAAGCCCGACGTTTCCGGCACGGGGTTGTCTTTGATCAAGGCCATGCCCGACGCCGCTGCATCTTCCGCGGCACCGAAGACATCGGCGCATCCACACGAAACGCCAGCGACTGTATGTTTGACGGCTTGAAATAAACCGTAGGCCGGGTGTTCCTTGTTCTGCAAGACGCCGCTCCAACGCGTGCCGGTGCCTTGGAAAAGAATTCTGACGGTATCGCCTTTCTGATCGAAGTCATACGCGGCGGCAAGGGCGTTGAAGAGACGACCGAGGGCTTCATCGGAACTTGCTTTGGGGTCGGACAAAATAATGATGGCGGCTTTCATGGGATTGCTCCTGGTTTGAATTCGAGTGTGTTTTGGCGATGACCCGCGCCGGCTTCGGCGCGGGTCGGTTGCGGTGCAAGGGTTAGTTTGAATCGTCGCTAGCACCTTCATTGCGGACGGGCTGTGTATCCATGAAGTCGAGGATCAACGTACCGATACGGTCGTGATCTTCTTCCAGCGCGAAGTGGCCCGTGTCGAGCAGATGCAGCTCGGCGTTGGGCAGATCGCGTAGATACGGAAAGGCACCGTCGGACGGGAAGATGTAATCGTGCTTGCCCCAAACGATCAGCGTCGGCGGCTGGTGCTTGCGGAACAGTTCTTGCCATGCCGGATAGCGACCGGGGTTCGAGCCGTAGTCGTAGAACAACTGCAGTTGCACATCGACATTGCCGGGGCGATCGAGCAGTGGCTGAGTGACCAACCAGTTGTCGGGGCTGATTGCGTCGGGTTCGCGAGTGCCGTGGGTGAACTGCCATTTGGTGCCGTCGATCGTGAGAAACTTGCGCAGTTCATTCTCGGCAGTCTTGTTGTTGCGGTCTTTCCAGTAGTCGCGCAGCGGATTCCAGAAGTCGCGCAAACCTTCTTCATAGGCGTTACCGTTCTGCACGATAAAGCCATCGACGCGTTCCGGATCGCGGGCGAACAGACGGAAGCCGACGGGGGCACCGTAGTCCATCAAGTAAACGGTGAAACGCTCGACGCCGATTTTGGTGAGCAACTCGTCGAACACGGTCGCGATGTTGTCAAAGGTGTAATCAAAATCTTTCACGTTCGGTGCCGAACTGAGACCGAAGCCCGGGAAGTCGGGTGCGATCACGTGGTAGTCTTCCGCGAGAATCGGTATCAAATCGCGGAACATGTGTGAGGACGTAGGGAATCCGTGCAGCAAGAGGATGGTAGGGGCGTAGCGCGGGCCGGCTTCGCGGTAGAAGATGTCGAGATTGCGAACCTTCTCGGTGCGATACTTGACGGTACTGACGGGGCTCAGCCATCGGGCGGCGGGTTTGGCTTGCGTGTCATCAGCGCGAAGGACACCGACCAATGCGATCGACAGTAAGATGGTGAGCAGGGCTGTTCGACTGCGGGTGTTGCGAACGTGTTGTTGTGTCTGTTTCATGATGGTTGCTCCTTTCGGGGTAGCGGTAGGTGATGACGGGGTTCGTTGGTCTTTAAGATGTGAGACGTTTGCGAATGGTGTCGCAGGTTTGGTGGCGGAACATGTTGGATAGTTTTTGTAATTGGTTGGGTTCATCGGATTCTCCTGTGAATGTTGCACCCCTGTGGACGGTCAAAACCGAACGTTCGGTATAGTTTGCCGTCAAAAAAAGAGAAGGCGATGCGGATCGGCCTTGCCTTTGGGGCTGGGTTCTTTAGTCGTCTTCCTTTTTGGTAAGCAGGTCGGGTAACTCGCCCAACACGCGTTCGAACGGTTTAATGTTGCCCGTCGCGCGGGCCATGACCAAGCCACCCTGGAAACGCATCAGCGCGTCTTCGGCGCGGCGGCGTGCCAGCGTCGGCGTTAGGCCAGCCTCACGAGCAACAGCGGCCAAGGCCGAGAGCCATGCGTCAAACGACTTGGCGACATGGCGCTTAATCGGATCTTCCTCGCCACCGAGTGACATGGTATCGAGCAGGCACGACGCCTGACCGCGTTCGTAGAAGCCGCGCAGACGCTTGGCCATCTCCTTCACGCGTTGGGCCGGCGGCAAATCCGAAAACAACGGGGCGAGCAGGTCGTTGCCAAACAGTTCATCGACATATGCCAGCACGGCATCAGCCATCTCCTCTTTGCCACCGGGAAACCGATGATAAAGACTGGCACGCTGCAGGCCGGTGGCCTTGGCGATGCGACTGAGGCTGGCCCCTTCGTAGCCGTGTTGGCGAAACACCTTGCTGAGGCGGCAGAGCAAGTCGCGGTCTTGTACTTTTGGCGACGCCATGGTCGTCTCCCTTCTGCTAGAAATATATACCGAACGTTCGGTAGATGCAACCGGATTGTGGGGAATTTTTTTCCGTGACGCATGGGATGGATGCGAAATTGTGCCTTGATGGTCTGGAAATGCCGTTTTTGGCTTGGTAAAAAATTTCCGCACGATGACGTGTCAGTGTGGGGTTTGGTTGATTGCCAGGTGGGTCTCGGCTGGAGATGGGGCACGTTTACCTGCTGTGTGCATGGACGCGACCACCGACGCAGGAGCTATCCACAAGTCTAGGTCGTTGCCTTCAATGTGATGGTAACGGTAAAGCTGCGAGTTTTGAGCAAACTAAAGCATTTTGAAAACCATTGTCGCGGTTCGGGTGGTCAGATTTTATCGAAACATGTCGCTTACCAGTATGACGCGACAACCACGGGATGATGGCTTTTCAATCTATTCTGTAGTGATCGAAGAAAAATGGTACCCCACATCGTGGGTGGAATTCTCCGTATCGGTATCGCATTGCATCCCGGAGAGATAGCAGGAATGCCGCGCGAATTTCCCTTCGTCCCTACAGGACGAAAGACGCGCTGGCTCACCCACGTAACCACCGTTGAAAACGGTCATCTATTTTCCGATGATCCCTGCCCGGATCGAGATATCGGTTCTGCCTTTGGGATGTCACACATGCCCATCGGGCGCGCGAATGGGGTGGCGTTGGTTAAGAGACTGACGTCTTTCAATCAAAGCCCACGATACTCGAATGAAATTTGCTCTAATCGGAACGACGACCGCAGTACCAGGCGGAGAGGGTGCGTACCGGCAAAAGAAGTCATATTGTTTGTGTCTTTATTGGGGGCCGAAGTGCTCGGCCAGATAATCGATGATGATCTCTTGTTCTGCGGGCTTGATCCAGGCACCGCCATATTCTTCGACCATGTCGGTCATGACCCAAGCCCAATCGTCACGGCTGAGCCGTTGCGATTCGACGAGGTCAACGGAATGACAGGCACCGCAATAGGCGGTGTACATTTGCTTGGGCGACATGTCGGAGGTAAGGGCTTGGGGCGTAGCAGGGGTTTTGACGGCGATGGGCTTTGACGATGATTTTTTGTTCGACGAGGTAGTATTCTCAGGAGTCGCCTTTGGCGCCGCCGTCGGCTTTTCATCGGTACTTGCGTCGTCCGCCGCAGCAGCAGTAGAGCGACCATTGGTTGGCGGGTTTGCTTGTTGCGTGTCGTCGCGCGTTTTGGGTGCGGGGGAGGGTTTGTCGCAGGCACACAAAAAAATTGCGGGGATGATCCAGATGGTTAATAGCAAGTAACGTAGGCCACTAGACTTCGGGATGCCGGACACGCGTGCGTTTAATTTAATCGTTGAATCAGTCATGATGGGCGGATGGTGAAGTCGATCATTGCGGCAGTCAAGCCGAGGGACGAGCCCAAGCGCGGGAAAATGCGGGATAGGACTGGCAGCGGCGGCCTTTGAGAAAATTGCCCTCGAGACTCTGAGAACCCGTAGTGGCGAGCGTTAAATGACCAGAAAGTAACCCACAACCAAAATGTGCTTTGTAGCCTTCAGGCGGTCGTCTCAACTCTCTATAAGATGCAATCTTCACCTGACCCCTTCATGCAAGGGAGCTAAAGGTCAGCGATCGCTGGTAATTAAGAGCCAAACGATGAAAACGCGAATCATATATATCGAACAAAAAGGCGATAGCCTCGCAGGACCGGGGCGCATTGGTCGTGTGCGCTATTCAGATTCAGGAAAGTCGCTCTATTATCGCGAGTTGCACCTGTTTCGTTTTCAGGGATACAAAGCGAACTATTTTGATGAGGCCACTCACGATGAATATTGGGTCTCAGGGCCACGGCGCGACGGTGAGGACTCGCTTTATCCGGCAGTGATTGAGATTGATGAGGATGTGCGCGAGGAATATTGGCGAGAGATTCGCCGGTTGCCGGAGCGGATGGAGGAGGCGACGTTTATGTCATCGGGAAATTAATGCGGATCCCACGAGAATCAATCGGCGCAGTTCGGTGAGAGCTAATGAAGAATTTTCCAAAACGAGGATAGTGCGTCAATGATGGATGACTATTACAACGACATCAGAAAACTCCAATCGCTTCTTGCGCAAGACGCCGAGCGAATGAAAGGTGCGATTGATAAATTGGATGACGCAATGTTAAAGGGCGCTACGGGCACCGAAATCTTGTATTTGCTAGAAGGCGCTCTATTCGAAATTTCAGTCGAATTAGCTTGTGGGCAGAGAAAGACGAGGTCATTATTGAAGAAGGTCAGAAAACAGACGCGGAAACTACTTCGCTAGATTCGGGTCGTCATCCCACTACCACCGGTACGCGATGGATCACGTTGCCCAGATATCCCTTCGGATTCCACGGTTGCCGGAATGGTTGCGCATCACCGGCATCGTCGAAGGCGCGGGCCCAGACTTCGTGATAGCCGCGGCGTTGGGGCGTGATGGTTGTTTCAAAGCGGGCCCACGCGTAGCGATTGGGCGGTGGTTTTAATGACGCTTCTTGCCAGTTCACGCCGTAGTCGATGGATATCAATACTTTCGATACCTGTTGGTCGCCCGCCCAGGCATGGCCGGCGATATTTAGCGGTTTGTCGATATCCGCTTTCGTCATTGCGGTGGGACGCGTGATCATCGACTTCACCTTCACGGCGGTGATCACTTCCATCTCGCTTTTTTTCGGTCGCGATCCGGGCGTTTGCGGCGTTTTGGGCATGCGATACGAATAGCCCGTCATCTTTTGCGAATCGTGCGCGCGGTCGCGCACCCAGATGCGCGTGAGCCACTTTTGCGAACAACTGCCGACCCAACCGGGCACGACCAGCCGCGCGGGAAAGCCGTTCAATGCCGACAGCGGCTTGCCGTTCATAGCGTAGGCGACCAAGGTGTGTTCTTCCATGGCTTTGTCGATCGGTATGCCGCGCGAGAACTGCTCGGCCAAACCCAACGGTTGATCTTCACCATAGTGGGCCGTGTATTTCGCCGTTGATTTGAGTTTGGCTCGTTGCAGCAAATCGCGCAGGCGCACGCCTGTCCACGCGCTGCAGGCGATCGCGCCGTGTTGCCACGGATTGCCGCGCACGGGTGGGTCGAAAAATGCACGACCGTTACCCGCACATTCGATGACTAGCGGCATGGTTACGCTCGGCATTTGCCCGAGATCTTCAAACGAAAGCGAGAGCGGGTTTTCGACCTCACCATCAATCGTGAATTTCCAGTCGGTCAGGTCTCCAGCCTCGGCGCGCTCGGGAATGCTGCCGTTGTTACGCACGTAGTGCCGCTCGGTCGGCGTTACCTCATCATCGAGCAGATGCGGCGCGAACTCACCGCTCAGCGGATGCTTTACATGCACGATCATGCCGGGCTTACCCGATACTTCGAAGACAGGCTCGTCTTCGGCCATGGCCACCGGAATCATGCCGCGCCCAAAGAGGCCTTTCAGTGCGACATCCCCGCCGAACATGGCGAGTAGCGCCGCACCACTCGCACCGAGAAAGCCACGGCGCGCGGCGAAGGCGTCGAAGCGGGCGAGGTCAGTGGGGGAGGCGTTCCTATCAATCAGGTGGCGGCGTATTTCACGCCAGTCAACAGCTGTCATAGTAGTCCGCTCATCTTCCAAATCTCATAGATAAGTTCGTTTGTTGCCGTGACTTTAAGCGGCCGCGTCAATTATGTGAAATGTGGGCGTTCTATAGGTGGCAAGACAAATCGCTCTAATTATAGTACAATTAAGTATAATAGAGGCGTATGTAGGTGAATTCATTAGAGTCAAATTCTACAAATTGGGGCTTTCCGGATGAGCTCGTGTCATGGCTGTGTGACCGTGACGAAGCATTCGAGAAATTGTATTTCGGCCTTAGACAGCTTGTTAATGATACGGAGAATCCCTACCGCCTCAATCTATTATGCTACGCAATTCGGGACCTAATCGAGAAAATTCCATCAAAGATACTGACAGGCGCACAAAGAATATCCCCAAACTATCAAGTCGAAATCAATGAGATTCAAGATATTCTATCTGCGGTCAATCAACATAGTCTGTCCGGACAGGCGGGAGTGTCAGACACGAAAGACGCGGATTTCATAATTCCAAATACTGTCGTTCCGTCGCTTAAACGTTTGTTGGAAAAGCGCAAATATCAGATTGAAACAAAGACTTCTCGGCTCCTTGTTCGTTCTTTGGGTTTTACAAACCATCCGCCAGAGCGACTAATGGATCGTATTGACTCTCTCGTACAATGGTCTCAATCTGCGACGCATGGTGCTGAGGCGACAGAATCCTTCGAGCAAGAATTGTTCGAAAGACTTCAGCAATTGGAGTCGATTTTATCTGGTCTAGCAAATCACTTCTTTGAGGCGAAGAAAAAGGTCGATGAACTTCTAGAGATTGAAGGTGATCCATCGTCTGCGGAGCTCGCTAGAATTGATGACCTGTTAATTACTCCGGAAATTGAAAGCCTCTTTTTTTCAAACTTAACGAATTCTGCTTGGCTTCAACCGCTGGAAAAGAAGGGCTATTTTAATGCCCCACCCTCAAGTGTTGTGGTCGCCGATGGGACTCAAGCACAATACTGGGGGCAATCTGAATATCTCAAAAAAGTCGCATCTGATTTGCCTGACGATGTTTGTCGGATAATAAGAAATCTTGACACTGACAACTGGATCATTATCCGAGACGTGGTTGATGCTGCACTACGGATGCCAGCTAATTATGCTTGTAAGACTGTTGATTGGATTTCAAAGTTTGCGAATACGAGCATGGGTACTGGCTTTATCGATGTTGGAAAATTGGTCCGCTATTTGTTAGAGGCGGGTAAATCCCGAGCGGGGTTCTCATTATTTAAATCTGTGTTTCGACGTCCACTAGATCAGGATGACTTCCAATTGGACTGGTGGCAGCTTGCCATCAAGCAGGAGGTGCTGCCTTCGATTCTTGCATCGGACCCTAAACGAGCTACTAAGATCTTGATCAATTGGTTTCGGTGTGCTTACAAGGAGGCACAGAATACGGATTCTTACCGGCGAGATGACTACTCCTTTATTTGGCGACAGTGCATCGAGGAAGATACAGATGAATACCGTCGTGATTTGGTCGGCCAACTGCTCGATTTTCTGAGGACGGCCTTCGAAAGCGCACTGACAACGGATGATTGTAATATACGAGATACACTTGAGCTTATAGATTGTCGTCAATATCAAATATTCCGACGATTACGGATACATCTCGTGCGGGTCATCGGTGAAAAAGATCTCGAACTCGTCCAAGAGCACGTAATGGATCGAGATTCTCTAATTGACATTCATATTAAACATGAGTATTCAAAATTAGTTGATGATAGATTTGGGATACTCTCTGAATCTCAAAAATCGCAGTGGTTGGATTGGATAAAGGAAGGACCGGTTGCGATTTTGCCCGATTACGTCGCTGGACTAACGGGTGACAAGAAGCAAGCAGCCATTGAGATTTGGAAACGGGATCGATTTGCTTGGGTGCGACGGCATCTTGCGGGTGAGGATTTGATCTACTACGAAGCTCTCACTAAAGAGTATGGCGCGAGTGCACTCACTGACCGTAGTTTTCATATCCAAGTTGGTTGGGAGGGTGAAGAAAGTCCATTCGAGGTGGAGGCAATTCGCGATAAATCGCTTGCTGAAGTTATCCATCTCATTTTGGACTGGGGGCAACGAAAAGAGAAGCTCCAGGCGCGCGGGAACACGGACGGTGTCATGCGTGTATTTCGGGAGTTCATAACGGAGAATGTTCGTGACGTAGTTTCCGACATCGATATATTGCAACAGAGTCATCCTGTATTTGCGAGGTGTTTCTTCCAAGTTGCGACTGAACTCGCCAAGAAGAATGAGATACCGTTTGTCCGCGAATTTTTGGGCTGCGCCAGAAGCGTGTTGGGCCGAGGAGTTGATACTGTTGCAAAGCCCATTGGGCTGGATGATCCCCTCGTTGATGGAGATTGGGCGTGGTCAAGAACTGCCGTGTGCGAGTATTTGGAAGCCCTATGCAAAGCAAAAGGCGATGATGCGCTTCCGCTCTGTCCAATATCCGAAAGAGGGGAGATTTGGAGCACGATTCTTGCGTACGGATTACCGCCGAATGTATCACGCGTTTCTCGAGCGCGTGATGAAGGAGATCCTAGATTGGTTTCATGGGATTTGTATGCCATCAATTCACCCGCCGGTGACTTGATGAAGACCATATACGCATACATTGATTGGTATGCAGACATCAAACATGGCGGATTGGGGAAGGTTGGGGAGTTACCCGCTGGGTTCAACAGCATGCCCGAAGTTCGTACCCAGCTCGAAGCCTTGTTGGGTAATGAGGACGACGGATTCTTTACACGTGGTCCGTTTGGTTTGAGAGTTGGACAGCTATGTGCAGTCGATCGAATGTGGCTCGAAACCCATACAAATACGATCTTTGGCCTTGAAAATCGGGGCGTAGATTTGCCTTTGGCCGGTTGGGCAGCTTGGTCAGTCTTTTTAAGCAGTCACCGCCCCCACAGGGTGTTTGGTGAGATCTTTATCGAACAATTCTCAAAAACGGTTGACCATGGTAGGGACGTGGAGATAAACGATCACGAAGTCGGTCGAACGTACGCCTTTGCTGCAGAGCATTTGATGATTCTGTACGCAAATGGATCATTCGGAGAGGGTCCAGAAGATGCGATTGACTTTCAAGATGGCCTCATTCGCCGATTGGTCCTAGAGACTCATCCTTCCATGCGCATGCACGCCGTCACATTTCTAGGACGGGCCATCGATACAAATCCCAAGGGTATTGACGAAAAGATCATTGCGCGGCTAAAGGCATTATGGGCTCTGTATTGGTCGTCAGTTGGTAAGGATGACGCGAAAAGCAATCCGTCGTGCGGTCTATTTGGGTATTGGTACACGTCTGGCGTTTTTGACAACGATTGGTCGCTGCGCAATCTCATAGAATTTCTCGAAATGGCGCCCCTTGCCGAGCCAGATGATGACATAGTAGAAACCACTCGCGATTTAGCATCAACGCATCCAATGGAAGCTATCGAGGTGATGAAATATCTCGTGCAGGGTGATGATCAAGGTTGGCGCATTGGAAGATGGCGGGAGCTCGCGTTCGAAGTATTTGATAGGGCAAAAAAGGCCAATCCCGATTCGCTTCGCGAGGCCAAAAGAGTGATAGACTTACTTGGGAAGAAGGGCTTTCTCAACTTCGGTGATTTACTGTCGGATTCATGAATCAGTTAGTAAATGCGGAATTTCCGTCGCATATAATCAGCCCATCCCTTTCAAAATCTCAGCCGGCTCTAGCCGTTGCTTGTAATCCGCAATCACATGGCTCAACTTGATCGCGCAGGCGGTGCCGATTATGAACGTGTCGGGAAACGGTAACTCATTCGTGTCGGTACGATTTGATCGGCAATGTCAATAATGTCTGTCCAGAGTGCGGGCTTGAAATAAGGCCGAAACAGTGGGCGGTTTTGAAGGGGCGATGCGGAGATACTAGGGCGGTGTAAGGGGAGTCGTGACACGACTCGTCTGATTTGGCATAATCCGCCTCAGTACAGCCACAGCTCGAAAGGACCACGGATGGCCAAGAAGAAAAAGACTGTCGCGAAGAAGAAGACGACCAAATCCAGCAAGACGGCGGCCAAACGCAGCAATACCAGCAGCACCAAACGCAAGTCGGGCAAGACCAGCGGCAAGGCCGACGCCACGGCGTTGAAGATCGTCGGTTTGGCCGGTGAGGTGATGAAGGCGGCAGGCAAGAAGCGCGATCCGGAAATTTCCATTCCGATGCGCACCCTTTCCAACGCCAATTACAACAAGAAGAAGCGCATCATCGAGATGGGCAGCAAAGCAGCGACGCGCAATTTCTTCGATCTCAACAAATCGAAGAACTTCATGCAGACGATGCTGATCGCCAGCGCTTGCAAGAAGCTGATCGACGAGGAAAAGACGTCCAGCATTCGTGGTCTGTATTATCTCACCAAGCATTCAATCAAGGGCACCAACGAAAAGACGTTTAACGATCAGAAAGAGTCCGACCCGATCATCGAGGATGTGGAAGTCGCGCTGGAAGCCCTGCGCGAGCAATTGCACGTGTTCGCCGACAGTCGCGGCAGTATTGCGGGCAATCTCACCATCACCAGCCGTGGTGACGAGATTGATCTAAGGCGCATGGGCGCGGGCGGCATGAGCATCCCGGGTATCGTCGAACCCGATGTGTTCACATTCAAAAAGTGCGATGCGAAGTTTATCTTGCATGTCGAAAAAGGTACCGTCTGGGCGCGCTTCAATGAAGATCGCTTCTGGGAGAAACATAACTGCATCCTCACGCACGGTAGCGGTCAGCCGCCGCGCGGCGTGCGACGCTTGCTGCATCGCATGCATAACGAGTTGAACTTGCCGCTCTATTGCCTGCTCGATAACGATCCGTGGGGGTATTACATCTACAGCGTCATCAAGCAGGGCAGTATCAATCTTGCGTTTGAATCCAAACGTATGGCGGTACCCGAGGCGAAGTTCATCGGCGTGCGCAGTAAGGACTTTGAAGAGTTTGGCTTGTCCGACGATGTGAAGATCGCCATCGACAATAAAGACATCAAACGAGCGAAACAGATTCTGGCCTACCCGTGGTTTAAGGGTAAGAAGGATTGGGAAAAAGAAATCGCCGCGATGTTGCAACACGGCTTTAAGATGGAAGTGGAAGCGTTGTTAACCAATGGCATTAGTTTCGTGACCGAAGAATTTGTGCCGCAGAAGCTGAAGCAGCGCAATAAGTGGCTTGATTAGGAAACAGCAAATAGCGAAGGGCAAATAGCGAAAGTTGAATGGCGATAGCTATGGTGCCCTTTGCTTCTCTAGAGTTGGCGGACGGAACTTATGCGAAGGGCGTGCCGGCTGGCCCTGCCCCTCTGGGGCTGGGGGACATTTACGCGCGAACGACTAGCACCCTATTTCGCGTCCTCGCTATAGATAATTCCTTCGCGGCTAAATAGCCGGTGCCGTATCAAATGCCAAAAGGCCGAGCTTTGTAAGTTATCGACGAACTCCAACGCGATGATGGTCATGTCGTCGTCGATCGTCTCCGGATTAGCGGCAAACGATTGCACCGATTCGATCACGTGGGCGGCAAGCTGTTTGCAGGATTGCTTGGTCGAAGCCTCTAACGCAGCCTTCAATCGCACAGAACCAAATTGCTCATCTTGTGGATTTTTTGTTTCGAGTAAGCCATCCGTAAAGAATACGATCCGGTCACCCGTCCGCACGCGCACTTTACGCCGCGAATACCGAACGCCTTTTTCCACTGCCAGCGCGATATCGAATAAGCCCTTGCGCGGATGCTCGATGTTGAGACGATCCCACTTTTGCTGTGCGACCGAATAATACCAAGCGGGCTCGTGGCCCGCGTAACTCACCGAGAGCCGGCGCGTCGGCGGCAGATAGGTACACGCCGCCGCCGTGGTCATCGCGTCGATGCCCTGTTGGTATAGCGTGGCATTCAAATCGGAAAGCATCGAACGCTGGTCGGTGCGGTTCATGCTGCGGCGCAACTTTTGGTGCATCAGCGAGCTGATCTCGGCCACGGCTTCGCCATGCCCCACGACATCGGCGAGGCATACGCGTGACATCAAGCCGGAGCCACACACCGACAGATAATGCACATCGCCGCCACGAGCGCCGACGACCGGCTGCGAATAGATGTAGCCACGAATACCCGGTAATTCGACCGGCGATTGAATCGAACGGTTGCCGCCCCAGACTTCGTGGCAGGCAAAGCGATGGGTGCTGCCGTCGACGGCTTCCGATGTGGCGGGCAAAGCCGCGTCAGGTGCAGCAAATGGCTGAGCGGTATCGGAGAATGCGGACATTTAACGTGCGGGCTCTGGTTTCGTTGTTCTGACGAAAATGGTCTTGTTACAACTTCTGTATTATATAGAGGCGGCAATTCTGAGGAGGGTTTTCTCGGCTAAATCATCGATGACCGAGTTGCATGTTTTGAATCCGTGATGATGAAGGCCAGGCCGGGCCCGAACCGCCGAATTAGCGGCCTCAGTGCCGAGACCCTTACGGCTTAATTTAAGCTTGATTTGGGCGTTTTGAATCATTCGACCTACCATTCGCATGAACGATTGTTAATGTTTCGCCCAATGGCTCAATCAATAAGGGTGAAATTTTTGATGCAGCACGAGCAGTTACAAGGTGCTCATGGTGGAATTTGAATTTCCGGCTCATCTAAAAGAACGACTGGGCCCGTTAAACGACGTACCGGTGCAACCTGAGCGGCCATTCGTCCTCTGCTGGTTGCACCACGCCGTGCGCGGTCATGAGAATCCGGCCCTCGATGTGGCCGTCACGATCGGCAATCAATTCAACAAACCCGTGCTCGTTTATCAGGGGCTCGCCGGACGTCATCGGTACAATTCCGACCGTCACCATACGTTCATCATGGAAGGGGCGGCGGACCTGCAACGCGAACTTTCGGAACGCGAAATTGCCTATTCATTTTTTCTGCCGCGCGCGGCGACCGAGCCGTCGCCTTTGAAGAAACTCATGCGGCGCGCCGCTGCCGTTGTGACCGAAGATTACCCGGTGCCGCCGTTCCCAAATTGGTTGAAGCGTTTTGCAGACCACGCCGATTGTCCCATGCTGGCCGTGGATTGCGCTTGCATCATTCCGATGAAAGCGCTCGGCAAGGCCTACGACCGCGCTTTTAAGTTTCGTAGCAAGACGTGGCCGGAATACGAGAAGCGAACACTGCAAGGTTGGGCGGACGTGACGGCGGAAGTTGAACCGTGGTCCGGTGATCTTGACTTCGAAACCGTCGACTTTTCGACGCAGTCGATTCCCGATCTGGTCGCGCGCTGCGATATCGATCACAGCGTTGGCCCCGTGCACCATACCCAAGGTGGCAGCCGCGCGGGCTATCAACGGTGGGATGAATTTCTGCGACACGGCATCGGTGGCTACGCCAACCTGCGCAACGATGCCGCCGTCGCGCCGCCGAAAGGCGTGAGCCGTATGTCGGCCTATTTGCATCACGGCCACGTTTCGCCGTTTAAAATTGCGAGGGATGCGGCCCATCGCGAAGGCAAAGGGCCGGAGAAGTTTCTCGACGAGTTGCTCATCTGGCGCGAGTTGGCCCATAACTTCTGTTACTATCGCACCGACATCGAATCGCTAACCTGCTTACCGAATTTCGCACAACAGACGCTTGCGCAATACGAACAAGACCGACGGCCGCACATCTATACGTGGGAGCAACTCGCGCGCGGTCAAACGCACGATGAACTTTGGAACGCGGCCCAGCATTCGCTAATGCGTCATGGCGAGTTGCACAACAACCTTCGGATGACGTGGGGTAAAGCACTACTGCAGTGGACGCGCTCGCCCGCTGAGGCGCTGCGGATATTGATCGATCTCAATCATCGCTACGCGCTCGACGGCAACGATCCGAATTCATACGGCGGCCTGCTCTGGTGTTTGGGGCTGTTCGACCGACCTTTCGAGCCGCCGCAGCCGGTGCTCGGCAAGGTGCGATCGCGCTCGACGAGTACGCATCGTGAGCGGCTCGATTTCGATACGTACCAGAATCGAATTGGCCGACCGGCTGGGGGAACGTGCTTTCGCGTCGCGATCATCGGTGCCGGTATCGCCGGGTTAACAGCGGCGCGCACGCTGCGCGATCACGGTCATCAAGTTACCGTCTTCGACAAGGGTCGCGGTGTGGGTGGGCGTACGTGCATACGGCGGCGCGAAACGCACGCGTTCGACCATGGAGCGCAGTATTTTAAGGTGAGCGATAAACGGTTTGCGCGATTGGTTGATAGTTGGCAACAGGCCGGCATCGTCGCACCTTGGGAGGCGCGCTTTGGTCTGGTAGCGAACGACGGAATAGAGCTGGACACGCCCGCCGCTCCCCGCTTGGTGGGCGTGGGGGCAGCAATGTTATCGCGAAGCAACTTTCCGACGGATTAGAGATTGAGACCGGTACGCGTATCGAGACTGCGAGATTCAACGACCGTCACTGGTCGCTGGTGTCGACCGAACAGCAGGGCTTCGACGGCTTCGATGTGCTGATCGTGGCCATTCCACCGGCACAGGCGTTGGATTTATTGCCCGACGATATCCCGTTCACAACTGAACTGGCGGCAGTGAAAATGTCGTCCTGTTGGACGGTGATGGGTATTTCCGATTCGGAAGTGCCGCTCGAATACGACGCGCTGCGCGTGATGCGCGACAGTCCTTTGGCGTGGATCGCGCGCGACGGGTCGAAGCCGGGTAAGTCGGAATCGAATGCTTGGGTATTGCAAGCCACTGCGGCGTGGAGTGCCGATCATTTTGAGGAATCGCCCGATACCGTTCGGGAGGCGCTGATGGATGAATTCGCGCGCTTGACCGCAGCGAAGTTGCCTGCCGTGAGATTCGCCGACACGCAGCGCTGGAAGTACGCCTTGGCGCAGCCGGCGGAGATACCAATCGGTTGCTATTGGGATGCGGCTCAGCAACTTTGCGTGTGCGGTGATTGGTGCATTGATGGCAAAATAGAAGGGGCGTTTTTGAGCGGGGCGGCAGCGGCTGGCCACATCCTGCGCATCGACAATCAACCGCAGGCCGCGACGCTCTTTTGATCGCTGCGGCTTCCGGAAGCTTCGATGCTCACGTCGGAAGTCGCTATTTGGGCTTTTCGAATTTGAATTCAAACCGTCGCGCTTTCGTAACGTCCGACATCGGCGCTTTGGCAATCACGCGTCCCCGGTCGAACAGCCAGCCGTGATCCGTTTCGTCCAAGGCCTTGCGCGATTTGACTTTCGGCAAACGCGTTCCGTTGTGCAACACGACGTGGCAGCGTTCGGCAAACGGATCATGCAGTTGAATTACAGCCGCACGCTTGGCTGGTGCGCCCTCATAGTTGCCCTTCGCGGCCTCAATAATAACCTCCGCGTGATCGGGCTTGCGCTGTTGTAGAATCTGCGTCGTGCGCACGGCCCCTGTTTGATAGGCAATGGTGCGACCGTCGTCTTCGTAGAGCGTGAAGTTGCTCGCGTCAGGAGAAGTGGCAACGCAAACAACCAACTCGTCGCGTCGCGATCCGTCGGTGCGACGGCCGTACACGTTCATGGTTTTGTCATCGACATGCATCAACGGCACGAGGGCGCCAGCACGGGCGAACAACGGCAAGGAAAACAACTCGCCATCGTAAAGCGGCAATCGTCGCTGAAATTCGCCGGCGCTCCTGACCCATTCGCCGGTATCGACGTTCACCCATGCGCCTTGAGGCAGATAAACATCGACGGCGCGTTGACTGTGCCGCGCGACGACGGGAGCGGTAAGCGCTGGGCCGATCATTTTCTGATCGCCCATTTCGCGCACGCGTTGGTCGCGCGGAAAGGCGTACATCATCGGCGCGACGATCGGCGTGCCGCTTCGGTAAGCTTCGTGAGCCAAGGAATACAGGTACGGCACCATTTCGTAACGGCGACGAATGCTATTGAGGTTGCTTTCGAGATGGCCTACGCGATCGGGGGCGGTTTCGTATTGATTATCAACATTGGCCGCGTGCGGTCGCACGGGGATGTCAAACATCGAGCCGAACGCGAACCACTGCGTGTATAACTCGTCGAGCGGGCCGTTCAATGCGGGGCGTTTGAAGCCACCGACATCGGCACCGAAGTAGTCGATTCCGCTCATCGTCATGTGAAGCTGAACGTTGGCATGGGCGGAAAGTTGACCCAAACGCGAACCGATATCGCCGGACCAGAGCGCCGTACCAAAGCGTTGAATGCCGAGCGTGCCCGAGCGCGTCATGATGAACGGTCGTTGTTGAACGTTGTTACGCTCGTAACCGCGGGCGATGCTCTCGGCCCAACGGAAGTTATAAATGTTGGCGACATCGCGATGCGCCGTTTTGCCATTCTCGGGGAAGCCGTGGTATGTCGAATCGGCAACGAAGTCTTCCGGCTCACCTAAATCCGCCCAGTGCCCTACGACGCCAGCGTCGATCAGCGGCTGCCGTTTGTTGTCGTGCCAATAGTCACCGGCTTGCGGATGCGTCCAATCGACCATCCCGCCCGCGCCCCACCAACTGCGCATGAACGCCGGTGCCTTACCATCGGCTGCGCGCACCAAGAAGCCTTGCTCCGCCATCGCGTTGTAAACCGGCAGGTTTTTACTGACGTACGATTCTTCGATCACGATCACGCCGAGGCCGTGTTCGTCGCGCAGGGCGGCAATCTTGGCGGCGGGCTGCGGGAACTTTTGCAAGTCCCACGTGAGCGAACCCATCTGGCTGTCCTCGGAATCGCTGGTAATGCCGCCGAACCATTGCAGATCGAGCACGAAACCATCGAGTGGGAAATTCGCGTCGCGCAATGTTTTTAGCTTGTCGTCTAATTCGGCCCAGTTGTCAAAGCCGTATTCCGAAACCCACAAGCCGAAGGCGGACTTTGGCGGCACAGGTGGGCGGCCCGTCAAACTCATCAATCGTTGTCGCAGCGCCTCGGGGTTGTCGCCAACCCAGATGTATCCGCTGAGTTCGTCGCTTGGTGTCTTTATGCTCCACGTTTCGTTATTGGTGAAGTCCCACGTGTGCGGGTAAAGATCGTCAAGCAGCAGGGCGATCCCGTTGCCGTCTTCGGTGAGCCCGAACAAAACTGGGAACTCCGCGTTACCAATGGCGCCGGTGCCATCGTCGAAGCCGATCATGCGGTTGCCGTATTCGTTGCCGGGTATGCGCGTGCGGCCCGTCCAATCACCATTCGGTTCGCCGGGCGTAATGAATTGCTCGCCCAATCCGTAAAGGTGTTGGATCGACGCGGCGTTCATGACGATCGTGCAGCGACTCTCGGTGCGTTCGAACCTAAGTGTGACTGGCTTATTGGCTTCGGCACTGCTGAATTGCAGCGTCTTAGCATCGGGACCGAGGCGCAGCTTTATCGCCTCGGTGCGCAGCTTGTCGCCGTCGCGCTCAAACTTGAGCGGACCGGCGTAGTTGCGTTTGACGATCATCGGCGTCGTGTCGATCGGTACCGGCATGTCGTTACTGTCGGCGGCGTCGATTGAGAATCGCAGCAGACTGTCGTCGAGAATTTCAAGCGTGAGTTGTTGCTCGCCGCTTTCGACTTCCACGGAGCGCAGATTCGACGGGGCGTCGGCGAAAGTGGCGCGCGCGGCGGACAGCGAAACACAAGCTGCAATGATCGCAAAGAATGCGGCCGTTCGACGAATGGAATGCATGAAAAGCGTCCTTTGCTTTTGTGGTCTTGGCTGGAAGGCTGAGCGGAAACTTGGTACGTCGCTGTCGGCGGTTTCCACGAGCAGGCTATGTTAACAGATGCGCAGCAAATCGCCCGCGCCCGGTTGGTGCAGCCCGATGTAGAGAATCTCTCGCTCCGCATCGAAGTACCAACCGCCTTTGCCTTTGCGGACGGCACCCTTTGATTTGCGCTCTGGTACATCGTTACCGACCAACTGTACGCGCTGCGGTGCACTAGCTACGCCATAAAAGGCGAGCAGGTAACGCTGGGGCACGAACGCTTCAATGCCGCCGCGCTCGCTGATTCGGAAGGTGCGTTCGTTGCTGTCGCCGTCGACGTCAACCGCATACGTCTCGGAAAGAAACTCACCATCCCGATGGGCGTGGCTGCGGCCATCATCATTGTAGAACGTGCCGCCGCCAATGCCGGGATAGATGCGGAGGATCAACTCATCCAGCGGCTTCTCGTCAACATATTGCGTCACGGTGCGCGTAGGGATGACGGCACCCGCGCGGGCAAACATCGGAATGCTGGAGAGCTTGACCGGGTAGCGCAGCGGCGTTTCGGTGCCGCCCTCGACGTGACGACCGGTCTCGTACTCGTACCAATCGCCCGCCGGCAATCGAATTTCGCGGTGGTCGACGCCTTCGTACACAACGGGGGCGACGAAAAGCGACGGTCCAAACATAAACACGTCATTGAGCTTGTGCACGGCGTCGGCACGCGGAAAGTCGAGCAGTACCGGCCGCATCAACGGTAAGCCGCTGGCGCTGGCGGCGCGCATTTGCGTGTAGATATATGGCATCAACCGATAGCGCAGCTCGATCGCCGCACGATTGTGCTTCTCGTATTTCTTACCGAAGGCCGTGGGGTCTTGTTCGCGAGCATCGTTACCCATACCGCCGGCGTTGTGCGTGCGACAGAATGGATAGAACGCGCCGACCTGCAGCCATCGCGTATAGAGTTCGGGACTGGGATGACCGCGAAACCCACCGATATCCGCACCGCACATCGCAATACCGGTAAGCCCCATGTTCAGCAACATGGGGATACTGCAACGCAAATGGTCCCAACTCGAAAGGTTGTCGCCGGTCCACACGGCGGCGTAGCGTTGCACGCCGGAAAAGCCCGCGCGCGTTAACACGAACGGTCGCTCGTCGGGACGCAGCTTCTGCACGCCCTCGTATGTGCCGCGCGCCATTTGCATGCCGTATATGTTATGCACGCTGCGATGGTCGCTCGGGTGGCCGTCGTTATCGTGTTGCATATCGAGCGACACGCTGCCGTGATCGAAGGTGAAATCCGCAGGCTCGTTCATGTCGTTCCAAAAGCCGGCGATGCCGTCTTCGATGAGACCTTTATACAGTGAGCCCCACCAATCGCGCGTTGCGCTGCGCGTGTAATCGGGATAGACCGTCGTACCCGGCCAAACCTTGCCAAGGTAGTGATCGCCGTCGCCGTTCTTACAGAAGTGATCGCCGGCAACACCTTCGTCGTACACGGAGTAGCCGCCTTCAACGAGAATGCCGGGATCGATGATGACCACCGGTTTAAAGCCGTCCTGGCGGAGGTTTTTCAGCAGCTTGCGCGGGTTGGAAAAACGCTCCGGATGCCACGTAAAGCAGCGGTAGCCGTCCATGTAATCGATATCCATGTAAATAACATCACATGGAATCTTACAGTCGCGCAGCTTTTTGGCGATGTTGCGCACGCGTTTATCACTTTCGTAAGACCAGCGGCATTGTTGATAGCCTAACGCCCATAGCGGCGGTAACGGCGTGCGACCCACCAACTGACCGTAGCGCCGCACGACGTCGGCGGGCGTTGGTCCGGGGATGAAGTAATAATTCAATTCGCCATCCGGCGCGCCGAATGAGTAGCTTGTGGTCGATGTCTTGCCAAAATCGAAAGTGCTGCGAAACGTGTTATCGAAGTAATAACCGTGCGCAAGGCCATCGTTAAAGACCATGAAGAACGGATGCGACTGATAGAGCGGGTCGGTATAGGGCTCATTCTCCGCGGAATCGTGATTCCAGTTTTCAAGCACGAAGCCGCGCTTATCGAGCGGGCCGGCACGCTCGCCCATGCCAAAGAAGTGATCGTTTTCGTGCAGTGTTTTCCAACAGCGTACTTCGTTGCCGTCAACGGCCATGCCCTTACTGGCATCGTCGGCGCTAATCAAGCTGCCATCGAGGTGATGAAACGAGATGCGGCACGGTGCGCGCTGCACGCGCACCATCACCTGTTCGGTGTAGAGCTTTAACGCGCCGGGGGGTTCTTCAAATTGCGGCGGGGTAATCGGCTTATCGTTTGCGACCACGGCCCAGGAATAATCTCGCGCAAACGTACCAGTCGGTGCAAGCCGAACGCGAACCATTCCGGCGCGATCCGGCGCGATGCTGATTTTGATTACACCGCAAGTGACGACCAGGCTTTCACCATCGAAGTCGAAGCCGGTCATCGCGCCGACGGACTGCCAGCCGCGCGATGCATCCTGAATAGGTTCCGGCGTACTACCGCCGACCGCATCCGCCGGGTTTCTCTCAAGCATCGACACGAACTTCGTCCTTTCAGCTAGCCAGCCAGTACCGTTGCAACAGTTTCATTCGTCGGTAACGGTGAGCCCAAAATCCACAGTAAAACATTTTATCACGGCGATAGTTGCGGGTCAATTGGAATTGCGCGTTTGGCATGGGCCCGACCGGTAAACCCGTAGTTTCGACCGCCGCAGCGAGAATCGGCGTCATCCCTTCATGCCCGTGAGCGCCACGCCCTGGATGAAATACCGCTGCAACGCGAAGAAGATCGCGATGACGGGTAGCGTCATTAACACCGAGGCCGCCATGACCCACGTGAACTGTTCTTCGCGGCCCGCCATGAATGCGAACAGGCCGAGCGCGGCGGGGTACAGCCGCTGATCGTTCACGTAAATCAGCGGCCCCATAAAATCGTTCCAGACATACATGAACGTGAACACGCTAATTGCCGCAAGTGTTGGCTTCATCAGTGGTAGCGCAACGTGCCAATAGGTTCGGAAGTAACCGCAACCGTCGATCCGCGCGGCATCTTCCAAGTCGCGCGGTATGCCCTTCATCGCTTGGCGCAGCAGGAATATCGCGAACGCGTTGATACCAAAAAATGCCGGTGCCCATAGCGGCGCGAGCGTGTTGTACCACCCCAGTTGTTTGTAGATCACGAACGACGGGATCATCGTAACCTGTGGCGGGATCATCAGCGTGGCCAAAACGAGGATGAAGCAGAAGCTGCGCCCGGGCCAGCGCAGCCGCGCGAATGCGTACGCCGCCAACGAACAACTAAGGCACGTGCCGATGATGTTCATCAATGCGAGGAATGCACTGGTCGACAGGTAACGCAAGAAGGGCACGCGCTTGAACACCTCGCGATAATTTTCCGTTCCCTTGGCGTACAGCGCCTGCGGTACATCCGACCGGCTCAGTTGCACGGTTACCCGCAAGATGTTTTCACCGTGATCGTATGAAACGTCACTGCCGACGGGCTTTACGAGTGTATAAAGCTTGGACGAGAGCCGTTGATCGTCGCCGCTCGGCAACTGAAAGGACGCCTCGGCAAAATCATCGGCTCCTAAGTACTGCGGTTGGACGGTCGCATACCGCGTGCCGTTGATTTCGAGAAAGACCTGCATCGCGTGCCACGTTTGATCTCGACGGTAGCTAATGCTAATGCGTTTGAATTCGCTCCACGTGCACGGCAGCGGGAACTTTGAACTTACGAAGATCGCGTCCTCGTCCGTCAGGTCGTAAGAGATCGCCGCAACGCTGCGGTCGAATACATCGCGGGGCGTGATGCGGGCATTACCCCCGGAAACGTTCCAATTGCGGTGCGCCGCGCGGGCGGTGCCAACGGGGTAAATTTGATAGCGTTGATCTTTTATAAGAATTTGGCCAAGGGCGAAATACCGCAGGCTGCGGTCGAGGGCATCGTCGATCATCTGGTCGGTCACGGCATTGCGAAGCGCGGCGCGCAATGCCGTCTGGTCCAGACGCCATGTCGTCGGGGGAAGGATGTTCGATACGTAACCAAAGACACCCTCTGTCAGTTCGCCGAGCAATGCGTCCTGATCAAGCGACGATGCGCCATCGAGTTCCCCGAGGCGCTCTGTAACGACTGTCCTAATCTCTTGAACGGCGGCGTCGCGAATCCAGCCATTCCAGTCATCGTCAATTGCGCCGCGGGGTTTGTTCAATTCAAACGTGCGCGGGTCGATGTACGGGCTGCGGCGACGCGGCTCCGGCATTTGTGGCAAGAGTTCCAGTCCGCTCGATTGCACTTCCTTATCGAGTTTCCAACTGCTGCCGAGTAGCCAAACGTACGGCAACAGAAACACCACCGACCCGGCAATCAGGATCGCGTGTAACAGGGCGCGCTGCGGTTTGGTGGGGCCTAAGCTCATGCGTTTTTACTCGCCTGCATAAAAGACCCATTTTCTGCTCAACCGCATGTTGAACAGCGTCAGAACGATCAAAATCACGAACAAGACCCACGCCATGGCCGCCCCATAGCCGAGCCGGAAATAGGTGAAGCACTCGTCGAATAGCTTGTAAACATAGAAGTAGGTGGACCGTTCGGGATAACCGTTGGGCGTCATGATGTACGCTTGCGTGAAGATTTGAAACGTGTTGATTAGGCCAATGATCAGGTTGAACAAGATGTATGGCGAGAGTAGCGGCAGCGTGATTCGAAAAAATCGGCGCAAGGCTCCGGCACCGTCGATGGCGGCGGCTTCATAAAGATGATGCGGAATATCTTTCAAACCCGCGAGCCAAATGATCATGCTGCTACCGGCGGTCCAAAGCGTCATAATAATCAGCGCAGGTTTCGATGTGAACTTATTGGTGAGCCAGCCTACCGGTTGGCTCAGGTTGAACCATTCGAAGCTCACGTTTAGCCATTCGATCACGTGATTTAGGTAAAGGAAATTCAATACATAGTTGAGCAAGCCGTTCTGCGCATTGAACACCCACAGCCAAAGTATGCTCGCCGCGACGATGGGCATAATCGCGGGAATAAAGAAGAGCGTGCGATAGACGCGTAACCCTCGTACACCCGCGTTTAGCAGCAACGCCAAGCCCAGACCGATAGCTAAGAAAAACGGCAAACCCAACGCCATGAAGAGTGTGTTGATCAACGCCTTGCGAACGCCTGCGGGCACCGTCTCCTTGCCGTCGGCGTCGGGGCCGCCCCAATCGACCGTGAACATCTCGCGATAGTTGTCGAGGCCGACGTAAGTGGCGTCGTTGATGACGTCGTATTCCGTGAAACTCATGATTGCCGAAAACGCCATCGGCCCGCCGCTGAGGACGACAAAGCCTATCAGCCACGGCGCAATAAACGCGAGCCCGGCACGCACTTCCGGTGTTTCGGCGCGCTCACTGCGCGGCAAACTTCGATGACGAAAATAAAGATACAACGCCGTTGCGAGCAGCAGGGCGAGATAACCGGCAACCAGCGCCGTCCAATTTACCTTGGTGGGGTTGGTTGGCGCTTCATAGAAATCGGCCAAGGCGCGGTCGACCCGCGCGGCTTGATTCTGCAGCGCCTCGGCTGGTGACATGCTATGGCTCCAGGCCAAATCCTGTGCGTCGGCTTGAGCGTTCCAAAGCACCTGACCGGCGGGGGATACCGGGCGAAAATGGCAGCGTTCGACCATATCCAGATGCGTTTGCATTGCGGCCTTAATACGCGGCGGCATCGATGGAATATTAATATATTTGTCAATTTGATAGGCGTTTAGGGCTCGGTTGGATTTCAAACGCGAAACATAACGCCTTCCCTGAGCCCGTTCGCGCTGTGCGTCATGTTCGTTTAAGATCATCCCGCCTTCGACCGACGAGAGAAACTTCACAAATTCCCACGCCGCGTCGAGCTTATCCGGTGGACACGTCGCCGGAATGCAATAGGCAAAGCCCGCGACCCAACTCATCTTGGTGGCACCGGCCTTAAATCTCGCTTCCGGGATCGGCGGCGGACACGTGCCAAACGGCATATCCGGCTTGAACCGCAGGATGTCGCGAATAAACCAGTCGCCGTTATGAAACATCCCGATCTGACGTTTCAGAAACGGGTGTTCCGCCTCCACCTGAAACGACTTGCGAAACGCCACCACCCGGTCGGCCCCACCGAGGGCGTCAAACACATCCGTCGTCCACTGCAACGCTTCGACGATCTCGGGCGAGGCCAGATTGCAGCGCGGTCGACCGTTTTCTTCGACCATGAAGCGACCGCCGTTGCACCAACCGTATAAATAAAGCCAAGCATTACCGTGTTGCGGCTCAAAGCCAACGCATAGCAGGCGACCGTTCTCGTCCCAACGGGAAAGTCGAATAGCGGCGCTGTCGGCGCTGAACACCTTGATGTGTTGACCCGCGCGTTCCGGCAGCACCAGTTGCCGTTGCGTGTACGGCGAACGCACCAGGATTGTATTGCGGTCGACGACGCGTTCGACGATGGCGCGCGTTACATTGCCGCGAACACTGATGTGCGCGACGGAATCGCCCGGTCGAACGCCCGAGGGCCCGGCGGCTAGGAAGTTCGCCGCTTTGCTGGTGATTTCGTACTGTTCGCCACGCTGCCCGATGTCCGCATCATCAATGTCTGCGCGTTTGCGCAGAATTTCTTCCCAAGTATCGGGCGGTTTCGGCCTTCCATCCGCATCGACGATGCCGGCTTGCAACAGCATGTCGGGGTTGTAATACAACACCCGGTTGTCCATCGTGTGCGGAATACCAAACTGCCCGGCGCGGTCGGTGCTGCCGGGTGGCTTGTATTGGCACTCGGCCCACGGCATATCGAAGAAAGCATCAGCTTCCAGATTGAACTGTTCGAGATGCGCAATGCGCGCTTGTACGCTTTCAATTTCGGTGTCGTTAGGAGCGATTGCTGATTGCAGTTGCGCGAGCTGTTGTCGCGCTTCATCGAGCCGTTGGCGGTCGCGTTCGATCAGTGGATTCAGATCGAGAAACGCCCCGCGCGCGGCCCATTGGCAAATAGCGAAGCGATCGTACTCAACGACTTCGGGCGGCACACCACCCGCAATACCACACATCAGGCGCTGCGGGTTGCCTTCGCCTTCCAGATTGGCCCGCACCGCGCTCGAACCCAGCGTGATGCGCCAGCCGTTCGACTGTGCGTCTTGGGTTTTAAGGTAGTCGTTAAACCGGCGTTCGAAGGCGTCGACCACATCGTCGTGGCGGCCTTGCGTGACTTCGCCGAACCAGATGGTGATCTCTTCGCGCTCGCCGACATCAGGCGTTGAGGGCACGTGAGGATATAGTACGTAAAGAATGGCGCCGACGATGAGGGCATAGATGATGAAGCGCCGGGGTTCCATAAGCGAGCTATTTTAACGGCAACCAGACCGGCGACCGAAACTTGTGACCGTGAATTTTAAGACTCACCGCTTTTCGACCCAGACCATCATCGAGTAAGGGCCACTCATCTCGAGCGTTATATGACCATCCGCAACGCGCAGCGCTTTGGCATCCGGCGCGAATTGAATCGTCGCGCGTTTTGTAGGATCGACGGCCTCAATCAGTTCTGCGCCACCATTCGGATCGACGCGCACGAGTTCCGTGTCGTTTTTCCAAGGTGCGGGTAGCTTGATCGTTGCCGCCGACTCACCGCGATTGATTGCGATCAATGCCATCTGGTTATTCAGGCGGCGCGTGAATACAAACACATTCTGATTGCTGCCATGATCGACGGCGGCGAAGGATCCGATCCGCAATTCCTCGTAGGTATTCCGTAACGCAATCATGAAACGATAGTGTTGGAAAAGCTCTTCGTGGATGCGCTCGTCCGGATCGTCAAACGGCATCAGATCGGGCCAATACATCGGCTTGCGATCGGATGGATCGTCGGCACCGTACATGCCGAGTTCGTCGCCGTAATAGATCATCGGCGCGTTCGGAAAGGTCATCTGCATGCCGACCATCAACATGAGTTTTTGATACGCCGCCTCGGTCGGTCGCGACGCGTCGTAATTCGGGCCGTTATCCTGCAGACGATTGGCCTTGTCGTATTCCAGATCGGGATTCATCAGCATCGACGCGACGCGGTCGGTGTCGTGGCTATCGAACAAATTTTGCAAAACTTGCGTCACCTGCGGGGGATACCAATGCAGCGTATTGTCCAACTCGCGTGCAAAGTGTTGCGGCGTGCTGGCCTTCTTGTGATTAACGAAAAATCGCTGGCAGGCTTCGGCAAAGGGATAGTTCATAACGGCGTCAAAGGTGCGACCGTCGAGCCATTCGCGTGCTTCGTGCCAGATTTCCGCCACGATGTAGGCGTCGGGGTTGATCTCTTTGACCAGCTTGCGCCAGTCGGACCAAAAGTACTCGTTGATATCCTCAGCAACATCGAGCCGCCAACCGTCGATGCCATCCGACGGATCACCGTCCCCGTTCGGGTCCATCCAGCGACGGGTGATCGCGAAAATGTGTTCGCGCACCACTGGGGCGAGGCCTAAGTCGTCGTCGTGCTTCAAACGCGGTAGTGAACCATTGGGGGCATCCCAAGCTTTATATTGAAACGGTTCCCAACTCACGATATCGAACCAGTCAGCGTAGGGTGAGTCCTTGCCATTCTTCAGCACATCGCGAAACGCCCAGAAATCACGACCCACATGATTGAACACGCCGTCGAGAATGACCTTGAAGCCCTGGGCATGCGCGTCTTCGAGGAACTCCAAAAACACACGATCGGTTGCCGACCATTGCCAGGTGCTCGGGTCGGTCGTTTCACCCTTCACCTCGTTCAAGCTGTTCTTCACGCCGAAGAAATCATCGATATGACGGTAATCGGATGCGTCGTATTTGTGCAGACTTTGGGCCAGAAAGATCGGGTTAAAGTAGATGGCCGTCACGCCCAGCTTGCGCAGATAGGGTAGTTGTTCGCGCACGCCTTGAATGTCGCCACCGTAGCGCCGCGCATAAATATAGCTGTAGAAATTGCCGGATTCGTTGAAGTCGTAGGGCGAGCCTTTCACAACATCGGCGGGTGCCTTGTACGGCTTGTACCATTCGTGTTGCCACGGGACCGTCCGCGGTGGGTCGTTCGATGCGTCGCCGTTGCGGAAGCGCTCGGGAAAGATTTGATACCACAGCGCGTGCTTGGCCCAGTCGGGCGTGGGGAAGGTCGGCTGCACCTTGCGCCGCCACGGCTTTACGGCCGCGCGGTTATTCGTTGCGCCATCACCGCTGAGGTAGGCCGTCGCGTCGCCATCGGTGAACTCGAAAAAGTAAGCGAGATTCTCGGAGGCGGACTTCAAGCGTGCCCGCCAATAATCATAGCCGTTAATCGTCTCGGCTTTGCGTAAGTCGACGCGGTCTTGCCCGTCGAATACTGCCGCGGGCGAGATGATTGCAACCGATTGCACGTCGTTCGCGAGCGTCTTCACGGTCACGTCTACGATCTGCGAAGACATGCAGGCAAAATCGGTCGAAACCGTCGGGGCGTGTCGCAATGCTTGCAGGTTGATGTGGTTTGGCTGGGGCGGGCCCAGCGCGCTGGCGTCGGGGCCGATGATAAAGCCGCTATTAAAGCCGCCCTGATCGTCGGGGTCGCGATATTGCGGGTCGGCGGACTTGTCTTCGAGGTAGTGGACGCCGTTAACGAGAAACTTGTATTCGTAGCGACCGTCCGGCAGCAGGGCGGTTGTTTCGTAGATATCGGGTTCGACTTCCCGCAACGGTGTACGCTCCACATTCCACCCATTGAAATCGGCTATCACAGCTATGCGATCGATGTCGGTGGGTTTGACCTGTTTTTCGTATTCCTTGGCAACGTAGCGGAAATGGTGAAAGCCGTCGGCGGTGATCGATAACTTGTTTGTCAGGTCGTTGAAGAGAACCAGCTTCTGAGAGAGATCTTTCGCGTTAACCGTTTGGTCAACGCACTGCGTTCCCTTGAACGGGTCGGTAACAACCAGCGAGGTTTCGCTATCGTGTTGTGCTTCTACATCGGTAAGCACATGGCCGTAGCGATGTCCTTCAATCGGAAACAGTATGTGCTTGGCGCGCGGTGAATCTCTTTCAACCGAGGATTGATGCGTTAGCGTCAGTTCGTACGCTTGCGGAACTGACAACCTTACCTCTATATGATCCACCATCGAGCCATCGGAAACTTCGAGACGAACGTCGATATTTCCCGGCTTGAGAACCGTAACTTCGGCGACGCGGCCGCCTTCGGACAAGTCCCAGCGCACGTTTGCTTGTTGCTCGAGCGCGACCATCCATTGATATGTTGTAATCGGATGCGCTTTCCGCGCGAGCGCGCGGGCCGCATCGAGTCGCAAGACGTTGCCGCCGATCCAACGATGCGAAAACAGGGCATGCGGCTTGGTGGGAGACTGCATGGTGCTTTTCCAAGTAAGGGCATTGGTGTCAAGCGTAATGCGATATTCGCCGGGAATCGGGATAGTCAGGTCGATGTCACCCGCAGAGGGGGCCAGTTTTCCGTCGCTCGTCACACCGAGATTGTGATGCCAATCGCCATCGCGAACGAACTTGAATTCAAACGTGCCCGGCTTCCAAAATCGAACCGACTCATACTGATCGGGGGCGACTTTTTCCAATACTCGCGATTCATCGCGCGGATGCCATCCATTAAACGTGCCGGCCATCGAGTAGGTGTCGGCGGATGCAACATCGGCGAAGCCGACCGCAGATACGAGCAGCGTAATAACCGCGACGGCGCAATGCATCGGATCCCGATACTTGAACCAGGATGGATGCTTGAAGTGTGCCGGATGACTACGGTTTGGGTCGTATGGTTCGTACCGCATGTCCGCGATACTAGCGGATTTTTCGCGGGCCGCACGTGGAGTTGCGCAGCGTCAGGCTGACGGGCAGGGTTTCCGTAACGTGTTCTTGCTTGCCTTCAAATAGGGCGAGGACGGCGGTGCAGGCGCGATGGCCAACCTCATCGAGTGGCGTATGGATGGTTGTCAACGGTGGATCGGAATAAAGCGACGGCTGCAAATCGTCACAACCCACCACGCTTACGTCTTTCGGCACCGACAGACCGGCATTCTTCAATCCCGCAATGGCCCCGATCGCCATCTTGTCGTTACCCGCCATGATGGCCGTGATATTCGGGTTGGTCTTCAAAAGCTGCGCCGCCGCCGCCGCGCCGCCGGCTTCGGTATAGAGACCGTCGGCCGCGTGATTCTTCGGCATTTTGATGCCGGAAGAAGCGAGGCGCGCTTCAAAACTCTCGCGCAAATCGGAAGCAGTTTGCACTTCCGCCGCACCGTGAATGTAGGCGATGTCTTTGTGGCCCAAATCGATGAGATGCTCCGCCGCGAGCACACCGGCTTGGCGATAGTCGCACATAACCGAGTTCAACGACAACGCGGGCAAGTGGTTGTTCACGATGATGACGGCGTTATCGCTTCCGACAAAATCGCCCAAGAAATCGTCGCGATTGGTGGAACCCAAACACAGTAACCCATCGACGAACCGGCGCTGAAACAGCTCTACATGCCGCTTCTGTTCGATGTCTTGTTTATGTGCGACTTCGAGCAGAAGTTTGTAGCCGGCTTCGTTGGCCGCCTCTTCGATAGCGCTGATTAACTCACCAAAATAAGGGTCCGCAAATACGTGGCGCAGTTCGGGAACGAGTATCGCCAAAAAGCCGGATTTTTGAGCCTGTAGGCTTTGGGCGAGGCGATTGGGTACGTAGCCCAGCTTGTCGACGGCCTTCAACACGCGCTCGCGCGTGGCGGAACTGATGCGGCCATCGCGCTTATTTAGAACCAACGAGACAGTGGTAAGTGAGGCGTTACTCTCGCGGGCGACGTCTCGAATGCTAACGGGTTTGCGTTTTGCCATTGGGTGACTCGGTAGGTCGATTTAACGTTAACCATACGATTTCAGGAGGTTTGCCTGAGCCTGACAGGTAAAACGCCGGTACTTATGTTTACCCGTGAAACTGTTTTATGAAAAGTCGACTGTGACTTCCATAATTCTTGGTCGCCGAATTCCCGGCCAAAATCCTTGATTTGGTCGTCCAGATCGCTATAATCTAGGAAGTAAAAGGATTTATCTGTCCGTTTTTCACGTTTCAGAAACAGTTTTTCCGCAGGAGGCGTTCATGGTAGGGCAAAAATTCGAAGCCAAACGGGTCGAGCTGAAACGTTTCGATACGTTGTCCTATCGTAGTGGTCGGCGCAACCGCGGGCGGCGTAGAGTGGGGTTTACCCTGATCGAGCTGCTCGTTGTGATCGCTATTATTGCCCTTTTGATCGCCATCCTCCTTCCCGCCCTAAGTAGTGCCCGCGAAACGTCCAGAAAGACGGTCTGCGGCACCAATCTCCGCCAACTCGGCATCGCATTCATTCAATACTCTGAGGTGTTCAATGGTTGGTTCCCGGCCAAGCCCGCGCCGGGGCAGCCGAATGCCAACATTGCCACGCTGGCCGAATCACAGGACGAAGCCTTTCCACCGCCGGACGGTTGGGGACCGGGCTTTGCCGGCATGATTCGAGATGTGGTCGAGCGCGACGCCTCGCGCGGTGGCCCGGCTAAGTTTCTGCCCGATCCCGAGATTCTAATCTGCCCCAGCGATGTCGAGAACAATCAGCCCTTTACCAACAATTGCTGTTGGGAAACGGGCGAAGTCGAGAACTACGATCAATTGCCGCAGAGCTTTCCGCAAGCGGCTTCTTTGCAGAAATCGTTCATTAGCTATTTTTACGTAGCGCTGTGGCGCACCGATGACCGCGGCGACTTCATTCTGATGGCCGACCAAAGCAATCGGGATGACACGACGATCGGATCGTTTTCGGGCCTAACGCAAGAAGACAATCACGGAACGCGGGGGATGAACATTTTGTTCATTGATTCGCACGTGGAATTCAAGCAAGTGAAATCCGGCAGCTTCGACGATACCCAGTTTCTGGCGAACCAGATTTGGGGGCCGATTGTGGCGTCGCGTCCGCGATATATCGGGACAGCCCAGCTCGGAAACGTCAACCGTAGCCGCGAAGTGCAGACGATCGAATAAGCGACCGGTCGCGTCGCGTTTTGGGGCGTCCGGATAGCAGAAATAGGCTGCTGCGTTAGTCGGTGCGGCAATACGGGTGGGGGTAGAATGAGATGTCCCTCCCAGTGGCGGCGACCTGCACGAAATCGAATAACACTGCGTAACAATCGGCGCGTTAACGACGCCGAATCGAAATAGTAAATGACTGCGAAAATTGGAAGGCTGGTGCCCTAAAATCGAGTGGATCATCCGTTCGCCACAGGCTCCGGCGATTCCAAACACGACACACAATTTGGAGGTGGAATTGTGACATCCGGGATTGGTACGTCTCTTCGATTGATGGTTGCCGCGCTGGCCGTTCTGGTCGCCAATGCGGTCTATGCCGGTGGACCAGTGGATTGCACTCCGGTGCAGAACGCCAACCTAGATGGTGAAAACATTCTGGCTGACTTTGCCGGCGCTGCGACGGTGTTGCAGGACAACCCGACCGGCTTCGGCGATCAATTCACGACCACTGCCGAGCCGACTCTCGGTTCCGAGTTGAACGAACTCTACTTCACCAACGACAGCGACACACTTTACTTCGGTATCACCGGCAACCTGTCGCCGGAAATCGGATTTCAAAACACGCTGCTGCTGTTCATCCAAACGCCATCGAGCTTCATGTTCGGCGATCTGGTAACGGCCGACATCACCGGCGCTCCGGCGTTGATCGGTATGGACGGCGTCACACTCGACTTCGGCCCGAACTACTGCATTACGATCACCAACACCAACGGCACCTTTGAGGGTTTGCTGCACGATCTAAGCGACCCGATGAGCGTCGCCACGCCGTTGACCGAAGGCGTTGACTTCTCGGTCGATAATTCGAATCAATCGGGCGTTGATGACATTCCCGCCAGCGACCCGTTCCAGCAGGAGATCAACGCCGCCAATAACGATGGCACCGGCTTCGAGATCGCGGTTTCCGCCGCGGCTTTGGGCGTCAATCCCGCCAATTTCGACTTCCTCCAAGTGCAAGCCCTCATCGCAAATGGTGCTGGCTTTGTCAGCAATCAATCGCTGCCGCCGATCGCGGCCACCGACCCGTTCCTGGGCGATGGTGGGGGTGTCGGCTGCCTCGGTATTGATGATCCGATGGCGACGCCGCCGGCCGAAGTTTCGTTCTTCGTCTTCCCCTCCGTCAACAACGTATTTATTAACCTAAACCCTTCGGGCTCAGCTCCCGGTGGTTCGCAAGACGGAATGGATATTCCCGCCGACTTTGGCATGGCCAACCGAGTTGCGTTGCAAAACAACTACACCTGCTTCGGCGATGCGGCACCGTTTAGCCCCACGCCCTCGGACGGTAGCGAAATCAATCAATTGTTTGTTGCGAGTGATGGTGCCAAGCTTTACCTCGGAGCGACGGGCAACGTGCCGCCGCAAGATGGCTTGCGCAACTCGATTATCTTCCTCGTCGATGTCAACGATGGGTTCGGCGTCAACACGCTTCCCACCGATCTCGCGATCGACGGAGGCGGGCCGCTGTTGAACCTCACCAACACCGTGCTTCCCGCCGGCTTCAACCCCCGCTGGGCGGTGCAGTACTACCGTGAAAACGGTGCGCCGCAGGCAATCGTCGAAGACCTCGCTTTCAACGGGACCGAAATCGTTCCGTTGTTTACGGTGGACGGTACGGTCCACACCGACCCGACGCGCAATGCTTTTGGTTCCGACCTTTCAAACTTACTGGGTGTCAACAACATCGCCGGTGATGATCCGATTCAGCAGGCCGCCTTGGCCCAAACGGCCGTGGACGGCGTGCAATTCTCGCTGCGTCTCACCGGCGGCGCAGTCGGTGAGTCACTCGGCTACGACGTTGAAGCCGATCCGGGCATCAAAGTGATGGCATTCATCGCTTCGGGCAGCGGTTTCATCAGCAATCAGTTCCTGCCGCCGCTCAATCCGACGACGGGCGAAGTGCGCATGTCGAATGATACCGTCTCGCCTGCCCTCACCATCAGCGACGCGACGATGGATTTGGTCACGACGGTCCTGTCGAATCAGACCGCAGCCAACGCGACGGCGAACAGCGTCGAACGCGTTACGGACATTGCGGTAACGGTCGACATCACGCACCCCAATATGGAAGACCTCACGATTGACTTGTTCCATGCCGCATCGAATACGACGGTGCGCTTGTGGGACGGCAATGTGGCCGGTGCCAATATGCAGACGACCTTCGCCGTTGGCGGTGCCGACTTGGCGACCTGGACGGCGCCCGGTAACACGGGCACGTTCGAGGTGAACGACCCCGTCAACGATTCGCTGCTCGACTTCAACGGCATCGATCCGACCGACGGCAACTGGACGCTGTTCATCACCGACAACGTCGTCGGTGGCGGAACAGGCACGTTGAATTCGTGGTCCATCGCGCTGGAGCAGGAAGTTGGCGGTGGCGTCGGTTGTATCGGCAGCCGCGATCCCGATACCAACCCGCTCGACCTACCGGCTGAGTTCCCGGGTGCAACCACGGTGGACTTCACGGTGGGCGCGATCCTCGGCGATGGGGCGCCGAACTTCGGCGGCGGTAACTCGCCCGGCACCAACATTCCTTCGGCGTACGCGGCGGCGGCTGTTGCAACCCAAAACAACCACACGTGTTTTGGCGATGCACAAGATGCGGGCCTGCCCATCGTGACGGGTAACGAAATGGATGCGCTCTACATTGAGAACACGATCGAACGCATTCAGTTTGGTATCGCCGGTAACCTGCAGCCCGATCCGCCGTTTGGCCCGAACGGCTACGTGCTGCTGATCGACTCGATCGCCGGTGGCGAAACCGTGATTTCGGCTGGCACCAATGGCGATGCGATCATCACGGGGCTCAACGGCACGGTCATGGATGCCGGCTTCACGCCGGACTTCGCCTTGGGTATTCGCGAAGAGCTAGGTGGTTTCCGCGTTGACTTTGCCGACCTACAGAACGATACGATTCGCCTGTTAGGTAACGGTGGGTTTGAGTCGGGCAGTGGCCTGTTGAATCCGCCCGGTATCAACGAAGGTGGTTCCGAACTCAACCAAATGTTCGTGCAGAATGACGCTGATAACCTCTATGTCGGCCTCACCGGTAACCTCGAAGGCAACGGCAACCCGATCGTGCTCTTCCTCGACACGGCTAACACCGGCGCAGGCCTGGTGCTCGCAACCGCAGGCGCGATGGGTGTGCCGGGTGTCATCCCCGATATCGATGGCGAGATCCTCACGGCTGGTCCCAACGGTGACGGCCCGGAATATGCGCTGGTGTTGACGCGCAGTGGCGACTTCTTTGACACGGCCACATTGGTCGATTTGGTCACCTTTGCGACGACATCCTTACCGTTTGCAGCGGAAGTGCCGATGTCCGACCCGCTCGAGTTCGTTTTGGCGCCCAACACGTTCGTCGGTTCGAATGCCAACGTCGATGGCGTGAACGGTGACGAAACCGTACCGCCGGCGCAGCAGGAAGTTCTGGCTGCCACGGCAGAGAGCGGCGTGATCTTCTCAATCGATCGTGCATCGATTGGCAATCCGGCCAACGGAAGCGCGATCGGCTTGTGTGCCGGAATCACGAGTGCCGATGGTTTCTGGAGTAATCAGTTCCTGCCGGGCATCTCGAACGGCATTAACAACTCGCCAAACGTGGGTAACGCCAACAACATGGGCGGTGTCGATTTGGCAACGGCCGGTCAAACCTTCCAGAGCTATACGCTCAGCGGAACGCCATCGCAACCGAGCACCTACAACGGTGCGGATATTCCGACGGCAATGGCCGGCGGCGCGAACCCGTTGACCACGCAGAACAACTTCACGCAGTTCGGTAACCGCTCGCAGGAAGCGTTCGACAACTCCGGTTGTACGCAGGTCGCGGTCAGCAACGTCAATCTCGAAGGTGTCACCGGTTGCGAATGTTTCCAAGGTCTGCCGCCGTGTTTGGGTGGCGGCCTCGATCTTGCAGCCTTGGTCGATACTGGTGTCGAAATTGATATCGCGCTGTCTGAAATCGGGTTGGGACCGGTGATGGCCGGCAACGAACCGACCATTCGCGTGTTGGCCATCCTGACGGGTGGCACCGGCTTCTTGTCGAATCAGACGTTGCCGGGCGTCGGCGGCATGGACGGTGAAACGTGCAATCTCGGTTTCACGCCCGACTTCACCATGTTCGATGGCGACCAGTTCTTTACCTACACGCTGACGTCGGATACCGGCGGCTTTGACGGCGACATCAACGAAGATGGCAACGTCGACATGGCCGACTACGACGCGTTGGCCGGCGTGTTGGTGGGTAACGTGGTATCTGAGCCCGAGTTCGGTAATAGCGACGTCAACAACGACGGCGAACGCAACGGTCTCGACATTGCCGCTTACCTCGACATCGTGTTGCCCTAAGCGGCGCGCGATTTGATAACTCGCGATCGTAACCGGGCAGTCGTCATAACGACCGACTGCCCGGTGAAACCATAACTGACGACCTGCTCGTTGATCCCACTAGGTGAGCACGGGCAGGTTGTTTTCTAGCCTGTTGGCCGTTTCGAGTAATCGGACGGTTGCAATCGAATGGATTGAGATGAAGCGAACGATTATTGCAATGTGTTTGACTGCTTGTGGATGCATGCTACTAACCGAAACGCGCGTTCATGCGAGTGAAGAAGGTGACGCGCCGGTCATGCTTCAGCATTTTGAAGCGAGTTGGGACACCATCGAACGCCGCGCGCCGGACATCTTCATGGCCGGTTACGAGTCGATGTGGTTGCCACCGCCTCAGCGCGCTTCCACGGGCACCGCCAGCGTGGGTTACGATCTGTTCGACCGATTCGATCTCGGCACGGACGACGACCCGACGCAGTACGGCTCGGAACGAACGTTTCGCTCGATGGTGCAGGCACTGCATCGAGCGGGGGTTTACGTTTACGTCGATTGGATCATGAACCATAACGCGGCGCTCGATAATTTCTCGGGCGATCCGTTTATCTTCAACGGTCAGTCGTTTCTGGAGAACGGTGGCTACCCGGGTTTTGCGATGGAATTGCCCGGGGATATGTGGGGCGATTTCCACGCGCCGGGTACGCAATCGGAAAATCCGGGCAATCCGAATTACAACGTGTTTCAGGGGCGACTGGTGGGTTTGATCGATATCGATCACGATCAATTCGGGCCGAACTACACGTTTATTCGACACCCCATCGAGGAGAATCCGCTCAACCTACCGATGCCCGCGACAGCGGTGCGCAATCAACCCGATCCGAATAATCGACGCTTCTATCCCGATTTGGATTTGCCGCCGATGAACATCAGCAATCCCGGCGCGCATGGAAACCCGGGTGGTTCATTCACGGTATATCCGTTTAACACGAGCGATCCGATGGCGGGCGACCCGGTGCCGGAAACGGCGCAGGACTTGCTGCTGCGGGCTACGCAGTACTACCTCGATATCTTGAATGTCGATGGTTTCCGATTGGATGCCGCCAAACACATCGAAACGGGATTCTGGGATACGTTCTGGGATGTGTCGGTGCACAATCGTCACACGCGTTTCGATGGCACGGTCGGCACGGCGTTTTCTTTCGTCGAAGCGACCGGCGGCGGGCCGGGAATCGATCCGTTTAACTACACGCGTAAAGACAGTTTCGCGAATCGCGACGCGCTCGACTTGGAAGAAGCCGGCGCGCTGCGCAATCAGGTCGATAATCCCGACTTCACCAGTTGGCAAAACGCGCTCAATGCGTCGATCGACAATCGCGATGGCGGTCTTAACAACGGAAGCCTGGGCGTGCACCACGTGTCGAGTCACGACAATGCCAACGCCGGCGACAACATGGATACCACGGCGCACGCCTATGTCTTGCTGCGTTCGGGCTTGCCGATTGTGTATCACAATGCCTTGGAATTCGGCCCGCCCTCGTTGGAAAACTTCCCGCGCCGCAACGGTCGCGACGATGCTCTCGGCTTGGGAAGCGATGCGATCACGACGCTGGTCAAGATTCACAACGAGTACGTGCGCGGCCGCTTCGATGTCTTGAACGGTACCGACACGGTCAATCCATCGCTCGATGATATTCTGGTAATGGAACACAATCGCGACCTCGGCGGCTCGGCCGGGGAAGCCAATATCGTCGTTTTCCTAAACGACAAGCAGAGCTTCGGGCAGGATGCGACCGACTTCCGGTCGGTACAAACGCACTTCAGCCCCGGCACGCGCTTGCACGAGTTGACGGGTAATGCGGCCAATCCATTGGTCGATGTGCCATCGAACCCGAACGACGATTTGGAAGAAGTGGTCGTCGTCGGTGCGGATCAGCGGATATTGGTGAAGACGCCGCGCAATCGCAACTCGGACGGCGTGAATCACGGTCGCGGTTATTTGGCTTATGGTCCGGCGGTCCCGTCGGGAACGCTCAGCATCACGGGCACACCCGTTCAGATGATTCCGCCCGACAGTGCCGCCGTGCAACCGGCCCTGCGTCGGTTGACGCCGATCCAGCTTATCACGACACCGACCTTTGAATTGCGCTTGACCACCACGCAGACCGATCCGCTCGATCCCAATACGGATGATCTGGCGATCTTCCGCTTCGATGCGGGATTTGAGGATATCAACGGCAACGGAAGCGTCGATTACTTCACGCCGGGTGATGTGACGCACGGATTTGAAAACTTTCTGACCGAAAGTTCGCCGCTCTTCGGCGGGGGCACCGGCACGTATCGTCAGACGATCGATGCCACGCAGTTGGGTGAGGGTTTCCATTACATCACCGTACGCGCGTTCCGCCATCGCGGGCCGAATACCGATCCGTTGTTCCGCGAATTTCGCAAGGTGATCTATGTGGATGTTGACGACCCCGACTTTGAAGTGGTTTCGCCGACCAATACGTGCAATGCCGATGTTACCGAGAACAATACGCGTTTGGTGATCGCTCCCTTGACCGACGACGTCGATCGCCTCGTCGTGTTTGTCGACTTATTGGAAGGTACGAACTTCGTTGGTTCGGCATTCCAAGGTGGCGGCACGGCGGCGGATTTCGATCCGTACACCGGCACGTACTCGGTCGATTTGGGCTTGCTGTCAAGGGGTAACCACCGCATCGACATCGTGGCGATTGAAGATTTGCCCAACGGTCAGTTTAACTTCCGTCACGAAACCTACCCCGGTGTGCAAGCCACGACGGGCAACGGTTTGGGCCCGGCCGACATGAACAGCGACGGCAAGCGCGACGGTCGCGATATCCTGATATTCCAGCGCGTGATTACCGGCGTATTGCCGATCTTTTCGCCGCGTGCGGATATCAACTGCGATGGTATTCACGACTTGCAGGATGTGCAGGGATTTGTTGACCTACTGTTGCAGTAAGCGGTAACGCCAATCATGGTCGTCGTGAATTACCGGCGAACATTGGTTGGCAGTCGAAAGAACTGAATTGCGCCGGGAAGCCTCGCTTCCCGGCGTTTTTTATTATTTGTCGATTGCCTGTTTCTAAATGTCTGTGGTTCCGTCGGAAATACTCTTCGACGGGAGGTGGAGTTCAATAGGGTAATGGATTTGACCAGCTATTTGCCGGTGTATGTTGATAAGACATCGACTACTGTGGTCATTCGTGAAATGTTTTAGAGCACGTAACAATTTAGTGCGACCGATCTATTATTATCCAGGCAAATGTTGTCGCACTACTATTTTTCGCAAGTGTGTTGAATCGCATCTTTACGCCGAAGGCGTTACACGCATTAGCCCACGGTTAACGCGTTGCATCTACCCCGGGTTAGGTGTTTCATTTCCGCTCAAAACTGAATGAGTCGTGGCATATTTCGCACTACTGCAGAAGCAGGCCAACGAGTATCTCGATATCTCGGCCATCGACGCGCTGGTTACCGTCGAGATCGGCGATCGCGGTATCCATGGGGCGCAGCGGCTCGCCGACGGCTGCTTTGCTGAAGGCGGCGACGTCCAAAACGTTGAACGCGCGATCGAGGTTCATATCAGGTATCAAACCATCGGAATACGAAATCGTGGCCACGCGGTTGATCGCGATATTCTGATAGGTCGTCTCGAATCCGATGGGCCAGCGCACCGCGATTTGATCGACGACGCTCGCCGCCCCCAGTCCGAAATGTTGTCGATACGGTTCCTGCGATAAAAAACTCGTACCGGCAGAAACCAACCGACGCTGGGTGACGCCGCCGGCGGTCACCGATATTTCCGCACCCACGGCAAACGGATTACCGATGGCGGAGCCGACTAAGTTGATTTCAATCCAATTACCCGCGTTCGGTGTGATGTTTTTGAATATATGAGCAATATCGTTGCTGTTGGTCTCGCACAAGTCAGCATCGCCATCGAGATCGTAATCGAACGCGATCAGTCCGCGCCCGATGCGCGTGTCGGCAAAGCCGACGGCTTGCCCCCCTTCGACGAATGGAAGCGTGCCGGTGTTGTTGAAATAGCAAGACTGATCGACAGCATAGTCAACATCCTGCAACCAACCGTTGGTGACGGCCAAGTCGAGGTGCGTATCGTTGGCGCCGTCGATCCAGGTGCATCCCCAGCCCCAGCCGGTACGTCGCACGCCGACAATTGCCGATTGATCGGTGAACGCCGGAATAAAGTTCTGGGTTTGATTGCGCAGCAGCACGGAATATTTGGTAAGCGTCGGGCTGGCGGGAAACGGCTCTTCGATATTGCTCGAGAAGACATCCAAATCGCCATCACGATCGTAATCGGCGATGGCCATGCCCATTTCGTTAAAGGCGGTGCCGAAGCCGACGACGGAGGCGGCATCGAGAAAATTGCCGTTGCGATCGTTTAAAAACAGTGCATTCGGCCCGAAGTCGACGTTGACCAACAGGTCCATATCGTCGTCGCGATCGATGTCGATAAACATGGGCGCCCAGGAATACTCGGGGTTTCGACGCCGGCATCGACGCCGCGCTCGGTAAAGGTGCCGTCGCCATTGTTTTCGTACAGGGCGTTTTGACAGTTCCAGCAGCTTAGAAAGATGTCTAAATAGCCGTCCGAATTGATATCGGCGGCTGCGACTCCGCCAATGACCATTTGCTGTATGGGATTGGGATGAAATGCCAAATCGCCACTGGCTGCCGTGACGTCGACAAACGTACCGTTGCCCAAGTTGCGGTAAAGCAGCGTGCCCGCCGTCGAAGGATCGATGTTGCTGCTGATCTGCCCGGGCGGCGCATCGGGGTCGCAAAACACAAACAAATCGAGCCAACCATCATTGTCGTAATCGACCCACAGCGCGCAGCGCGATTCCTTTAAGCCCGCGACGCCGACGGTTGCCGCAACGTCGGTGAACGTGCCGTCGCCGTTGTTGCGATACAGTTCGTCGGGTAGTCCAAAGGCTTGCGGCAGAAACAAATCGATATCGCCGTCACGATCGTAATCGGCGGCGGCAGGTCCGCTGGCATAAAATCGGCTGGAACGGAAGTTGTTAACGAGCGTGTGCTGAAATGCGAAGCCCGTTTCGCCATTCGCGTCGATGAAGCTGGGCATTTGCGCTGATGCTCGAGTGGAAAAGCACCATGCGATGCCGACCATCAGTAGCGAGAGTTTCCCAGTTAGGTACATCGTTCCGCGAAACATCGTTGGCATCCTCGACGGGATCTGAATTCGTTTATGCCGCCACACCCTGTGATGATATGCAAAAAGGGCGGTGCGAACTGTTTAGGTTCGCAACCGCCCTTGTTTTGGTAAGCGAAGATCGACCGTGCCTTAGCGGCGGCGGCGGATCAGGGCAATCGCGCCCAAGCCCAGCAGCGACAGGGTCGCAGGCTCAGGAACGATGGTAGCAAACTGGTTGCCCGGGATGTTATTGAAGTTGACATTAGCGGGACCTTCCAAGTTGGGACCGCCACCAATGCCGGGAAGCACTTGGTTCGATAGGAAGGAGCCGCCGTCATTGCTGACAAACGCGGAGACGCCGATCGAGTTGGTCAACGTGCCGAAGAAGGAATTGAGGTCGATGGCAAATTCCCAACCCTTGGTGGCGGTCGCGGCGTTGGCAGCCGAGGCCCCATCAACACCGAGGACATTGCTGTTATCCCAACCGACCGTCGTGCCAAAGCCGCCGGCAACTGCATTCAAGGGAAGATCGCCGGGGCCACCACCGGTGGCGATATCGCCGGCGGTGTTGTCGAGCAGGTCGAATTGGCGAATGGCATAAAAGCCGCCGCCGATTTCGATGCGAATGCCGTGATCGGGTTCGAAGCCGTTGTCAAACGTGAGACCGGCAAGGTTATTGATTTCGTTAAAGCCGCCGTCGTTGTTGTCGTTGGCGAGAACGTTTTCGCCGCCGGGTACGGCATCAAAGAAAATCCAAAGCTTGTTGAAGTTACCTTCGAGGTTGCCGGTAAGGCCGAGGTTGAGCGTACCACCAGAAATGCTGCCGAACATCTGGTTGAGTTCGCTTCCGCCGGCGGAATCCTGACCACCGCCAACGGCGTTTCCGAAACCCGTAGGCGTGTCTTGCGTGGCGAGCAGCGTGCCGCCAACCATTTGGCCGTCAATCGGCTGTGCGGCAACCGGTGCCGCCGCGATCGCAACGATTGCGAAAGCTTTTGCAAACATCTTCATCCCAAGCTCCTTTTCCATGTGTTAATGCTTAACAGCCGCATCAGCGCGGCGTTGCCTGATTGGTTTCCGGCGACCCACCGTTGGGTCGTCGGCTTTCTCCCAAAATGAAACTGCTCCGAATGGGTTCGGAGAGGTGCCTTTTGAATCGCGTCGAACCTTAAAATTTCGACGCGTCAACGAGCGGGGCGAAAACGCATTCTTTCCCCAAATCCCTCGGAAAAAACATTTTATCGCGCCGCGAATCGCAACACAATAAAATTGAATCGTCTGGTGGGCGAGAAAATTTCCGCAGGAGGGGGACGGAAAGCCCGAGATTTCGAGCGATGAGTGGGTTGTTGAAATCAAATGTATCGGACGTCCAGGCGGAGGCCTGTGATTTGATCTATCCCGGCCATGTTCGGACCTGAAGGGTCGAAATATGCGGCTTGCAGGCGACCAAATTTCGTTGGGTTTACACCGAACCAGCGCGGACCGACCAGGAATCATAAAGAAGCCGCAGCGCGCTGTTTCCCCGCGCTGCAGCTAATTTGGATTGCCTAACTCAAAAAGTCGAACGAGCCGCCGGACACGCCCACGCGAATCTCCGCACCCGCCGCGAATTCGCCCGCCAGCAGCCGCTTCGCCAACGGGTTCTCGATCTGCTGCTGGATCATCCGCTTCAGTGGTCGAGCTCCGTACGTTGGGTCGTAACCATCGGCGGCGAGCTTATCGCGCGCCTCATCCGTGAGCGTGAGCGTGATCTCGCGCTCGGCCAGCCGCGCTTCGAGATAGCGCAACTGAATATCGACGATGTGACGCAGGTCTTCTTTTGACAGTCGGTGGAAGATGATGGTCTCATCGATGCGGTTGAGAAACTCGGGCCTGAAGTGTTTCTTCAACTCTTCCTTGACCGCCATTTCAATCTCGATATCGGTGGCGATGTCTTCGCTGGTGGCCGTGCCGCCGCGACCGGTCGCTTCGTCATAGGCCGCGCGCGAACTTGCTTGTTCCGAGATGCGTTGAATGTGTTCGCTACCGATGTTGCTCGTCATGGCGATGATGGTGTTCTTGAAGTCGACCGTGCGACCGTGACCGTCGGTGAGGCGACCGTCGTCGAGCACTTGCAACAGCGTGTTGAACACATCGGGATGTGCTTTTTCGATTTCGTCGAAGAGAATGACGCTGTACGGTCGGCGATGCACCGCTTCCGTCAAGCGTCCGCCTTCTTCAAAGCCGACGTAACCGGGCGGCGCGCCGATCAAACGCGCGACGCTGTGTTGTTCCATGAACTCGCTCATGTCGATGCGCACAAAGGCGGATTCGTCGTCAAAGAGAAATTCTGCCAGCGCTTTGCACAGCTCGGTCTTACCTACACCCGTCGGACCGAGGAAGAGGAACGAACCAATGGGACGATTGGGATCGCCGAGGCCGGCGCGGCTGCGGCGGACGGCATCGGATACCGCGCGCACCGCTTCGGCTTGGCCGACCACGCGATCGTGCAGGCGATCTTCCATCTTCAACAGCTTTTCGCGCTCGCCTTCGAGCATGCGGCTGACGGGAACGCCGGTCCATTTGCTGACGATCTCGGCAACTTCTTCGGCGGTAACTTCTTCGCGCAAGAGGCCCTGGCCTTCCGAATGTAACGCGTCGAGTTTCTGCACGTGCGCCTCGAGTTGCTTGTCGAGTTCGGGGATTTCGCCGTAGCCGATGCGAGCCGCGCGTTCGAGCTCACCTCGGCGTTGCGCTTCTTCCAGTTCGTTGCGCTTGGCGTCGATTTGCTGTTTGATCGACTTCATCGCGTCGATTTCGTTGCGTTCGTTCTCCCACCGCGCGGAAAGCGCGCTGTTCTGCTCCTGCAGATCGGCCAATTCGCGTTCGAGTGATTCGAGTCGCTTGGCGCTGGCCTCGTCTTTTTCTTTCTTGAGTGCTTCGCGCTCGATCTCGAGCTGCATCACGCGGCGGCGCAATTGATCGAGTTCGCTGGGTAGCGAGTCGTTTTCAATACGCAAACGCGAGGCGGCTTCATCGATCAGGTCGATCGCCTTGTCGGGTAGTTGCCGATCCGTGATGTAACGCGCCGAGAGCGTGGCGGCGGCGACGAGAGCGCTATCCTGAATGCGCACGCCGTGGTGCGAATCGTAGCGCGGCTTAAGGCCGCGCAGGATAGCGATGGTGTCTTCGACGGTGGGCTCACCGACGTAAACGGTCTGGAATCGCCTTTCTAGCGCTTTGTCTTTTTCGATGTTTTGCCGGTATTCATCGAGCGTGGTGGCACCGATACAGCGCAGCTCACCCCGGGCCAGTGCCGGCTTGAGCAGGTTGCCGGCATCGGGCGAGCCTTCGGTTTTGCCCGCACCCACGACGGTGTGCAATTCGTCGATAAAGAGAATGATTTCACCGGCGGCTTCAGTCACTTCGCGCACCACGGCTTTGAGGCGTTCTTCAAACTCGCCGCGATATTTGGCACCGGCGATCAGCGCCCCCATATCGAGCGCGATCACCTTCTTGTTTTTTAGTGCTTCGGGCACGTCGCCATCGAGAATGCGCAGGGCGAGGCCTTCGACGATGGCCGTCTTTCCGACGCCGGGTTCACCGATAAGCACCGGATTGTTTTTAGTGCGCCGTGCCAGCACTTGCATACAGCGGCGGATTTCGTCGTCGCGCCCGATGACCGGGTCGAGCTTGCCGTTGCGGGCGAGTTCGACGAGGTCCTTCCCGTACTTTTCGAGCGCTTGATAGCTGTCTTCGGGGGATTGCGACGTGACCCGCGCACCGCCGCGCACGTCTTTGAGCGCGGCGAGAATGCTGTCTTTGCTCGCACCGCTGACGGTTAATATCTCCTTGGCTTCGCTCGTAACATCAGCAAGCGCGACGAGCAGGTGCTCGGTCGAAACGTATTCGTCCTTCATCTTGCGCGCAATGGGCTCGCTGTCGGTCAGCACCTGCTGCAACGGTCGGCTGATCGTGGGCGTGGTGCCTTCGACTTTGGGCAGGCGCGACAGTTCGCTTTGGGTGATGCTGCGGATTTGATCGATATGAGCGCCGGCCTTTTGCAGAATCGGCACGACGATGCCGCCGTCGCCCTGGGCGTCCGCACTGGTGAGCGCGGCGAGCAAGTGGACGGGCGTGACTTCGCCGTGACCGGCAGTCTGAGCGCGGCGCTCGGCATTTTGAATCGCCTCGATGGCTTTGATGGTGAATTGGTCGGGTCGCATGGGTGCAATCGTCCTTTCCGGAATGCCGGCGATCAATTCGCGCGGCACACCGATTTAATGTAATGCACGCAAGATGCCATGCCCGGAAATCTGGATTCTGGGCCCAAAAAACGGCGATTTCTTGCGGTTTTCGGCCTGCCAGTGACGGATTGACACGGCGGAAATGGCAGGTGGACCACCTGCGAAGATGGAACGGTAGAATGTGAGCTGAGGGGGAGTACGTTTTGTCGTCAAAAGGGCTCGGACCATGAATGTGAACGAACGGTCGTCATCTCCAAATTCAATTACGCAGCCAGTACACCCGCCGACGACTCCACCAATCGATGACGATCTGAATCCAGAGCAAGCGTCGAGTCGCGTACTCGTCGATGGTCAACCGAATTGGCATGCATTCGAGGATGATGTGCCGTGCCCGTTGTGTGACTACAACATGCGCGGCCTACCGTCGCCGCGCTGCCCCGAATGTGGCGGGCAATATTCGTGGCCGGACCTTCTGGACCCGGTCTTTGGGCGTCATCCGTTTCTTTTCGAACATCAGCGGCAACGGACCTGGTGGTCATTTTGGCGAACGCTCACGGCGGGGCTGATTCCGCGTTTCTTTTGGAAATCGGTCAAGCCCACCCATCAGGTAGAACCGAAGCGGCTTTACTTTTATCTGATGTTATTTAGCGGGTTGGCTTTGGTGATTCAATCCGTCAATGCCTTCGTCTTTCCTTACACGGACTTTTGGGCGGATGAGCTGGCAATTCAGCTTGATTGGCAGCAGCGGATTAGAAGAGCGTGGTGGTGGTCGTATAACGAATCCTATCGTTTTGGCGATGACTACGCCAACGAGAGTGCCCTCGGCGCGATTGCGCTCGTGTTGGTGGCGATCGTGTCCACGTTCTTGAGCCTCAAGATTTTTCACCAGTCATTGCGCAAGGCGAAAATAAAGAAAGAACACGTTTTACGATGTGTTATCTATTCGACTGATTTGATTCTTTGGATGACTGTGCAGGGAGCGGTTGTTTGCTTCTTTAACTTCGGTTACGGATTGTGGGTAAGGGCGCGGCTGCGGATCGATATTGACTACGTATTCACCGGCATCGCGATCGCTTCACTGCTATTCTTGCTTTTATTGTCGTTAAATGAGAAGCGACGCTTAATGGATGGGCGACCCTTGCGACGGAGCTATCTTTTGTCGTGGGGCGTGTTAGTTTGTACGATTCCTATTTTGCTCGAATACCTGTTGCCGTTTCCGGCCTATGGTATGTTCAACGCGGATACCATATTCTTCCGTCCATATGTCTGCCTAGTTTTTTGGTTGCTCTTTTGCACACGACTGGTGGTGGCGCTGCGCTCGTATATTCAAATGCAGCATGCGTTCTGGGTCGTGGTCGCGTCGCAAGCGATTGTTGCTTTGGTGATCGCGAATGTTTATTCGGTTTTCTACATGGGATAGCAGCAGATCGGCGCAAACGCTCGGCACCGTATCGACACTTCCCAAGCACTACGGGCGAGGTCGCCTTACACAATCGCAAGGCTTATGCCGGTGCACGCGAACCCCTACACCGCCACACGAATGCCAGCGCCAGCAGCCCAAACACACCCAGCGCGATAAGCTGCAACATGCCCGGCGTTCCCCAAGCCGTGCCGATCTCGAACGGTAACGTCGAATCCACGGCCGGTTGCGACGTCGCGACGGGTTGCGTCGTGGGTGTGGGTTTCTTTTCAAACGCCTTCTGCAAGAAGATCACGCCCGCCACACCGACGCCCATCAGGCCTTCACCGCCGACGAGACCGGAGCCGAGCAGCACGCCCTTCTCGCGTTTGGAATCTTCGGCATCGTCGGGTTCATTGCGACAGAGAACCCAACGCAACATGCCGCCGAGAAACACGGGCACCATCGTTGAGACAGGCAGATAAACACCGACGGCGAAAGGCAACGACGGGATGCGCACAACTTCGCACAGCAGGGCGATCCCAGCGCCGATGAGCACCAGCATCCACGGCAACTTGTTTTGCAAGACGCCTTCGATGACGACCTTCATCAACGTCGCTTGCGGTGCGGCCAGTTCCTGACTGCCGAATCCATACGCATCGTTCAACAATATCAGCGTCAGGCAAACAAATACTGCTGACGTCAACACGCCGATCAACTCGCCCGTCTGCTGTTTCCACGGCGTCGCGCCCAACAGAAACCCCGTCTTCAAATCTTGCGACGTATCGCCCGCAATCGACGCCGCAATCGCGACGACGCAACCAATCGTGAGCGCCGCCGCCATACCTTGCGTGTCCGTCCAGCCCAACGCCAAAAAGATGCTCGCCGTACCCAACAACGATGCGATCGTCATACCGCTGGTCGGGTTGGATGTGACGCCGACGAGGCCTACGATTCGGCTGGCAACGGTCACGAAAAAGAACGCGAAGATGGTGACCAACACGGCGGCCAGCGCCCGCGCCGGAAAGTTTGGCAACGTGCGAAAGATAAACGGCACGACAGCCAACAAGGCGATGATGGCCGCCACGATGCCGAAGACAACGAGCAACGATAGATCGCGGTCGGTGCGCGGCTCGTCGCCCTCGTTCTTACCGCCAAGGCGATTCTTGATTTGCTTGATGCCGATACGAAAGCTCTCGATCATCGTGGGAATGCTGCGAATCAGCGTGAGTAAGCCGGCCGTCGCGACGGCACCGGCACCGATGTGTTTGACGTAAACCTTCCAAATTTCCCCGGCTGTCATTGCAGAAATGAGTGTGCTTTCTGATGGAAATAATGGATCTGTTTGATCCGCACCCCAAATCGCAATTCCCGGAATTATCACCAAGGACGAGAGCAACCCGCCGCCAACCATGATGCTGCCGATCCGCGGCCCGAGGATATAGCCAACGCCGAACAATGCGGCCGACATATTCAGTCCAATGTTGGCCTTGGGGATTTGGGGAATGGCCAGTGTGACGGTATCCGGAAGCACTTTGAACCATCCGATTATGGCCTTGAACGCCGCGCCGATGCCGAGGCCCCAGAAGACGTTGCTGGCCTTTGCGCCGCCGACTTCGGATGCGACCAGCACTTCGGCACAGGCCGTGCCTTCGGGATAGGGGAGGTTGGCATGTTCGCGCACGATCAGAAAGCGGCGCAGCGGAATCATAAACAATACGCCGAGCAATCCACCGCACATAGCGAGCAGCGTCATTTGAATCAGCGCCGGTGATAAGCCCCACAAGAACAGCGCGGGCAACGTGAAGATGACGCCGCTGGCGACGGAACTAGACGCCGAGCCAATGGTTTGGGCCAAATTGGCTTCAAGGATGGAGCTTTGCGCGCCCATCTTCGAGAACGCGCGGAAGGCAGCGACCGTCATGACGGCCACGGGGATGGATGTCGAGATCGTGAGCCCTGCTTGCAGCCCGAGGTACGCGTTGGCCGCGCCGAAGACGATGCCGAACACAATGCCCGAGAGAACGGCTTTGATCGTAAATTCGGCGGGTGATTGGTCGGCGCCGACGTAAGGCTTGGGCGCGGCCGGTTGCTTCGCTTCTTCGAACCCGTCGACGTTGGAGAGTGATTGCTTGCTCATGAGCGGCGTAGTGTAACACGCCGCGTCGTGATGTGTGCGCGGTTACGACCTCGTCGCTAGCCAGGAAGCATGTAAGTCCGGGTGCCCATGCCCCTCTGGGGCTGGGGGGACTAATCCGTCTGCGTTCGGATGTGCGCGGATGCCCGTGCCTTTTCACAGCTTGGCCACGCCGCCGGTTTCGCATTCGGATATCCAGGCTACGACTTATTGTTACCGTCCACATAGATCCGCTTCGCATCAATTACCAATTGATTGTCCTCGTGCGTGCTGATCGTTCCGGCGATTGTGACCGTCGCCAACGGTGAGAGCCCGTGCTCGTCCTTGATGTTGAGCTGCAGTGGCTTACCGTCGGCCCCTGTTACGCGAATGGTGGCGGTATTGGCCAGCAGGCTTTCGCGCGTCTCGCAACAGTAATCCCACGGCTGTTGGCATTGGTCGCCGTGAATCTGCTCGCACGATTTCAGGGCGCTGTCGGTGAGAATAAAGATGGATGCGCCATTTACAAACGGATCGGCGCGGCCGCCCACGCGACCGGTGATGACAACATCGCCCGTGGCGGTTTCGTCCTTCTTCACTTCCGCAACGCCGCGCGCGTCGGCAATGGGCTCATTAACGAACAGATCGGCCAGCAAGGACTTGGTTTCACCTTCTATCTGTTTCGCAGTACTTTCGTTGTTGTTCGGCGTGGTATTTGACTTCGATTCGCACGCGAGCGATAGCAGGCTCACGACGCAGACGGCAAACAATAATACGTTGAGCTGATTTGACCGAGGCATCTTGACATTCCTTTCGAGAATATTCTTCCGAACTTGAGACAACATTGATTCGAAGTTGGGTTCTGTTCAATCGAGTCAATTAGCCGGTACGCAGCGCTTCCACAATCGGCAAACGCAGGCAGCTCCACAATGGGGGAATCACGCCGACGATCGCCAACAGCAGGCCGGCCAATAAGCCGAACGCCAGCACCCGCGCATCGACGAGCAGCGCAAACGCACCCATCGAAAAACGAACCGCGAGGCCATCGAGGAATACTCGTGCGATGGCAATCGCCGCGATGGCACCGATGGATGTCATCAGCAGCGATTCCTGCAAGAAGCTAACGATCAGCGCGCGGCGCGGATAGCCCAACGTTTGCAAGGCCGCCAACTCGCGCACCCGCGCGCCGAAGGCGGCGTACATCGTGTTAAAGCCGCCGAACAATCCGCCGAGAGCAATTAGTGCGGCCGTCGCCCAGACCATCATGCGGACGGGGCGATAGAAGGCGGACAAACTCGCGTAATAATCGCGTTCGCGCATGGCAACCAATTCCAAGTCGAGACGCTGCTTCGCCCAAATGTCGACATCCGTAATGGTTGCCTCGCCCAACGTTAACACGACGCACGACAACGTGTCGCGGCGCGTGGCAATTTGTAGATCGGTTAGTGGTACCCAAATTTCGGCGTCCATGACGGTCTGCGGTGCCGTGAATTGCCCGGTGATGGTCCACGCACGATTGTCGAACCAAAGGCTCTCGCCAACGTGCAATTTCTTCGGCGCGACATCGAGACGCGTGGCGGCCAACGCGCCGACCATGAGTTCGTATTCACCCATGCGCGGCGGTCGGCCTTCGATGATCTGTACTTGCGGGTGCACGAGGAACGCATTTTCCGTCACGCCGCGCACGACGGCTTGGTAATCGAACGCATCGTCGCGCTCCGCCTTTACGACCAACGCCATGTGCACTTCGGGCGAGACATAATCGGTGCCGAGTCGGCGCTTGATTCCGTCGACGCTGGCAGCCACGAGCGTCGGCACGTTCATTCCGATTTGGCTGCGTTCGAGGCTTTCCTCGCTACCGGCACCGAGGAGGATCACGTTTTTCTCATTGCCGCTGACGGTCAGACTTTTTTCCATGCCGCGTACGAACGCACCGGCAGCCATCACGAGCAATACGACCAATGCGCCCCCGATGATGCTGGCGCAGAGGCGCAACGGCGAGCGGCCCAGGTTGCGCACGGCATATTCAAAGGGTAATAGACGCATGTCGATTTCCTATGCGGACCTGAAGCACGATACGATGTCGCGACTTCCGGCCTGCCATGCCGGAACGAGCCCGGCCAGCACGCCGGTTACAGCGGCGATCGCAATTCCAATGACCAGAATCGCGGGCGACGCCACGATCGGAATCGTGTGGCTTTCGACGGAAAGCGCAAGGCCGCTGAAATGTAAATAAGCAATAGCAACGACACAGCCAACGATCGCGCCGATAAGGCTCAGAATGATGCCTTCGACGAGAATGAGCCCCGCCACCTGCATGCTGCGGTAACCCAGCGTTTGCAGGATGGCGTGTTCTTTGACGCGATCCTGTACCGACAGAATGATGGCATTGGCGACCAATGCTAAGACGGCGGCCAGCGCCCCCCAACCGAGATAACGCATAAAGCCGACGATCTCGATTACGTCGGTCGCGGCGCGGGCGACGAAGGCTTTCTCGCTGCTGGTTTGCGTGGGTTCCTGCGCGCTGGCGAACAGTTCGTCGATGGCTTTGGCAACGGTGTCCAGTCGATCGGGCGACGCCACGGCGACGTTGAACTGCGTCACGATCCCACCGGCGCGGCTGCCGGAGGCGTATTGCAAGAACTCCAGCGGAACGTATGCAACGTTTTGGTGTTGCGGTTCGTCGGAGCGAAATACGCCGGCGACGTAAGACGTGATGCCCGCTGCTTCAAAACGGTCGCCGACCTTCAAGCCGCGACGACGGGCCAGTGTTTCACCCAGCAGGGCGGCATCGCCGCGAGATTTCCAGTCGCCAATGCTGCCATCGATGATGTCGAGTCCCTCGGCTCCCTTTTGAGCAAAGTCCTCCTTCGGCACGCCGCGAAAGGTGACGACATCCAAGCTGGTGCGACAGTTACTCACCACGATCTTGATCGGTGTGACGTGTTTCACGCCGTCGATGCGCGCGATCTGTTGTTCGTAGGATTGGGGCATCTGACTGGTGTAGGGGCAATACCGATCTTTGCGGTAAACGACTAGCGTGGTGTCATCGGCCTGTGCGGCTGTTGCAACTTCGACACCTGCTTGCATGGCCTGCACTGCCGCGAAGAGAAACATGGCGACGGCAACGCCCGCGATGGTCAGCAAGCTGCGCATGCGGGCGCGGCGGACTTGCTTGAATACCAGCGGAAGGAAACGTGGTGGAATCATGTCGGCACCTCGTCCGCATGCGCCGCCTCAACCAGGCGCCCTTTATCGAGATGCAAAATATGCTTCGCTTGCTCGGCGCAATGTTGGTCGTGTGTGACCATCACCAACGTTTTGCCCAGTTCATCGTTAAGGCGTTTGAGCAAATCCATGATGGCATTGGCGCTGGCACCGTCCAAGTCGCCTGTGGGTTCGTCGGCAACCAAAATGATGGGGTCGGCGACAATCGCGCGGGCGATGGCCACGCGCTGTTCCTGCCCGCCGCTCAGTTGGCGGGGGAAGTGGTCGTGTCGATCGGCAATGCCAGCCAATTCCAACGCCAGGCTCACCTTCTGGTGTCGTTGCTGGCGGCTTATGGAATGCAGCAATAGCGGTAGTTCGACGTTTTCATACGCGGTCAGCGTCGGCACGAGGTTGTACAACTGAAAGATGTAGCCCATATAGCGACTGCGCCAATCGGCGAGTTGGCTACGGCTCATCATTTGCAGTTCGTGTCCGTCGATCTTGAGGCTGCCATGCGTGGGCTTGTCGATACCGGCGATAAGGTTGAGCAGCGTCGTTTTGCCGCTGCCCGATGGCCCCATCAACGCGAGAAAGTCACCGCGCTCCACATCGAGGTGGAGACCTTCGAGCGGCGTAATCGTCGACTCGCCTTTTTTATAAGTGCGCGTCAGTGCGCGACATTCGATGAACGACATGATTGCTACTCCTTAAGCCTCGCGCGGCTCGATGCGGTCGCCATCGTTCAAATTCATAGGCGGATCGATGATGACGCGGTCACCGGGGCGCAGACCGTTGGTGATTTCGACGCTGCCTTCCAGCTTTGCACTACCGAGTTCGACCGTCTGCAACCGGGCAGTGCTGTCGGCTTGGTTAATCACAAAGACCTGCGTTTGACCTTCGCCTTTAACGAGTGCCGATTCGGGAACGAACAAGCGCGTTGCGCCGTTGGTTTCGTCATCGGACGGTTCGTTGATAGCGAGGAACCGCGCGCGGGCCAGCATTTCGGGTTTGAGTTCGGGAGATGGATCTTCGATAGCCACTTTGACTTGCAGCGTATTTTTCTGCACGTCGGCTTCGTGTACCACTCGCGAAAGGCGACCTTGAAACACGCGTTCGGGCAGTACGTCGACGATCACCTCGGCGGGTTGACCGACGCCGACTTTGGCGGCTTCAACCAACGGAATGTCGACGCGCACTTGCAAGCGCTCGGGATCGTACAGTCGCAACACATGCGCCGATTGCGGTCGGTCGGAATTGAGCATCAATTTCGAGCCGGGCTCGACCAACCGCATCATGACGATGCCGGCCACGGGGGCGCGCACGTCCATACGCCGCAAGCGTAGCGCCGCTTCATCGCGTTGCACGGTTGCAGTACGTACGGCGGCTTGCGCATTGATGAGTGCGGCCTTAGCTTCGGCGAGGGCGCGCGTGTCTTCGATGCGCAGTTGCAAATCGTGAGCGGCGGCGTCGAGTTCGGCTTGCAGGCCTTGGATTTGCGCTTCGAGCACGGGCTTTTGACCGCGCACGACGGCGACTTCCGATTTTTGCGCTTCGTAATCTTGTTTAACGCGCAAGACTTCGATACTGCTGGCGTGTCCGCCTTCGGCCAGTGGTGCGACGCGCTCGTATTCGGCCTTGAGATAGACAAGCCGCGCTTCTTCGCGCGCCAGTTCGGCCGGCCAGCGTTCGAGTTCGGCCTGTTTTTCCGCCAACATCGCAGCGGCCATGTCGCGTTTGCGAATGAGTTCGACCGGATGATCCCAGTTGTTTTGCGCTTCAGCGCGCAACGCTTCGGCGGCTGCCAGTGCGGCTTGCTTTTCGGCGAGCACGCTGGCGGCGCGTTCGAGCCCGAGCTTCGCATCGTCATCAATTAGGCGAGCAACGACCTGGTCTTTGTCGACGCGCTCACCTTCTAAAACGAGTACGTCGGCGACCACGCCGTCGGTCAGCGCCGACACGGCCGTCGGGAACGGATCGGCTTCCACCCAACCGGGTGCTTGTACGATGACGCCACCGGTCGCTGCTGCTTCGACATTGCGTTTGGCAATTACCGGCGCGACGCGGACGGACTTGGGCGGCCAGAACGCTTCTTTAATGCTATTCGCCATCAGCGCGGAGACGCCGAGCAGAAAAGCGAGCGGCACGCCTAGCCGTAACAGCCAGCGTCGGCGCGGCTGCGGAATATTGGTCGTGGTGGGTTCAATCGGCTGGTCGGATGACCCGCGCGACAACCCTTGTAAGTTGGCGTTGGACATGATTCGATGTCCTCACAGTTTTCGAGTTCTCACGTGAATCCCAGTTTCGGTGATGCATGAGCCCGTCATTCCTGATAGCACCGAAGAAATGGTTGGGTGCATATTCGGGCTGATTGGATGTCTCGCGACGACCAAACGTCAACAATCTGACCGCAGATTCGGTATGGGTCCGTATGTGTTGATTCGATGTTCGCGTTGGGTGCGCAGCATTGCGCTACGCTGTGAGATCAGGCCCGTGGAGGTCGAAAGAGATCGTCACCCGCGCGGAAGGCAGGTGTGTCGAAACTGGAAAGTTGCAGAAGTGTGAATTCTTCGGATGTGGCTACCGACAGGCCGATCGCAAGCGGAGCACATGGCAATTTACCGCTGCCGCAAGGGGCCGGACAGCCGGGAGGGCAATTACAAGGATGCGAGTCGCGCTCATGCGGCTCTTGATGAGAACCCTTCTCTTGAGATGCCGAGGTCTCACTGGCGCAGCAGGTCTCGGGCCCATCATCGATGCAGCACACCTCGGCGACGGCACCGTCCCCGGCGCAGGCGACATCCAAGCAGGGCAGCGTCGCATTGGGGGCGACCAAAAACCCGCAGGCGGCAAACGCGAAAATATGTCTAACTGCGTACAACAAGCGAAAATCGCCTTTCTTCACGCCAAAGTATAAACTATCGCCGGTTTGGTTTCAGTCACGCCGATGTAACCGATATCGACGCGGGTTGCCTCGACGATGGACGAATACGGCGAAAGCCGCCGAAAAGGTGACCTAGGATGAATAACAGCGGAAGATTTCGGACGATCTCGATTTTGGCAGTATGGAGTATCAGCATGCTGACGGTAGGCACGACGGAGTGGGCAATGGCAGCGGACGCAACGATGGAGGCCCCCAGCGGGCCGAAAACACGCGATCAGATCGAAACCAAGTACAAGTGGAATCTGGCGGATATTTTCGCGGATGACGCCGCCTTTGAGGCCGCATTTAAGGATGTCGAATCCAAGCTGACGGCGTTTAAGAAACTCAAGGACACGCTGGGCCATTCGGCGGACAGCCTACTGAATGCGCTGCAAGCGCAAGACGCGCTGTCGATGGAACTTGAACGCGTGTATCTCTACGCCGGGCTCAGCTTTCACGAAGATATGAGTGTGTCGGCCACGCAAGGTCGCTTCGACCGCGTGCAGAGCTTGGGGGTGCGTGCCGGTGAAGCCACCAGTTGGTTCGAGCCGGAGTTGCTGAGCGTCGACGAAGCGACGATGCGTCAATGGGTGAGCGGCAATGAACAGTTGAAAGTGTACGAGCACTTCCTCGATGACATCCTCCGCGAAAAGGCCCACGTTCTGAGTGCGAGCGAAGAAGCGCTGATGGCAATGGCCGGTGAAGTGATGTCGGCCCCCGGCAACATCTTCGGACAGTTCACTAATACCGAGCTGGACTTCCCTAAGATCAATGACGCCGACGGTAACGAGGTGCAACTGACGGCGGGCAACTACTACAGCTTCATCTATTCGCGCGATCGCCGCGTACGACGCGACGCTTTCAACGGCATGCACGACACGTATGCCGCCAAGCAAAATACGATCGGCTCGATGTTAAGCTCGCACGTGAAGACGCACTTGTTTCGGGCCAAGGCGCGCAAATATGAATCGTCGCTGCACGCCGCTTTGGCGGGTCCAAACATCCCTGTGGAGGTCTATCACAACCTGATCAAAACGATTAACGCCAACGCCCATCGCCTGCACGAATACGTCGCCATGCGCAAGCGCATCATGGGACTCGATGAAATCCATCGCTACGACCTATATACGCCGATGATCGACATCGAGGAATCGAAGATTCCGTACGACGATGCCGTGGAGACCATTCTCGATGCGCTGCAACCGTTGGGGGCCGATTACGTGTCGACCCTGCGCAAATCGTTTGAAGCGCGTTGGATCGACGTGTACGAAACGAAGAACAAGCGGGGCGGTGCCTATTGTTGGGGCGCTTACAAGACGCACCCGTATTTGCTGCTCAACTACGATGGCACGATGAACGATCGCTCGACGATTGCCCACGAAATGGGGCACGCGATGCATAGCTGGTACACGGCCAAGACGCAGCCCTATCCCTACGGTGATTACGCCACGTTCTGCGCCGAAGTCGCCTCGACGGTGAATGAAGTGATACTCGCGCATTATTTGCTCGACAACGCCAAGACCGACACCGAACGGTTGATGATTCTGCAGCAGCAGATCGAAGGCATCCGCACGACGGTCTTCCGTCAAACGATGTTCGCGGAATTCGAGATGAAGATTCACGAGATGGCCGAGGCGGGCACGCCGCTCACGCCCGACACGATTCGCAAGACCTATCACGATCTGGTCAAGGCGTACTATGGCCCCGAGATGGTGATGGATCCGTCTGCCGATGCCGAATGCCTGCGCATTCCGCACTTCTATCGCAATTTTTATGTGTTCACGTATGCCACCAGCCACTGTGCGGCGACCAACATCGGTAAGCGCATCATCGATGGTGAGTCGGGTTCGGTCGGACGACTGATGACGTTCCTGTCGGCGGGCAGCAGCAAGTATCCGCTCGATGTGTTAAAGCTGGCGGGCGTCGATATGACCAATCCGCAGCCGATCGAAGACACGATGGAACTGTTCTCGCAGTTGTTGAATGAATTTGAGACCTTGTATCGCAAACAACAGGCGGCGGGCGCGGCTACAAATTAGGGCCGATCGCCACTTGCCGAATCCGTAAACGTGAAATACACTTCGGCGGTTTGAAAGGAGAGGGCGGCGCGTCCTCTCCTTTTTTGTGTTTATGGTTAGTTTACCTTTTTTGGTACGAGCGTTATTGAGGAGAAAAATATGTCTCAAGGCTCACCGCAAGATGTGACGGTTGTTGATGCGGCTTCGCTGTTTGATGCTTCTGAAGTATTGGCCGAACGCTATGGAAGACATCGGATTACCATCGACTACCCCAAGCTCAAGGCACTGTTGGATGACTTTCGCGAAGACGCCGGATGGCGACCAGCTTCGATGACGTCGATCCTGCTGTCCTACGATCCCAAGTCGGAAGGGCAGCAACGCTTCCTATCGATGCTGGAACACGCCGGTTTCGATCCCGATACCTGCCACTTCCGCGACGCGTTTGCCTCGCTACCGCCCGGTCGCCCGCCGAGTGAATCCAACCAGCGCTCGCCCGTGTCGTTTTCCGCGCGCATCGCGTACATCGCCGGCCTGTTGGCGCGCCATGACGATGCTCATTTCATGGTGGTTACTCACTCGTTTGAGTTGTGCGCCCCCATGTCAGACTTGGCCCGCCGCATGGATGGCCGTGTCGGTCTGGCGTACTTCGGTTCGTTGCTCGATTATCGTTGGAAGTTTGCCGGTCTCGGCGATGAAGAGAAGCTGGGCATTGAGTTTTTCGATATCGATCAATGCGGCGAGCGCCTGCTCGGTATCGATCTGTCGGAAGAACGCGAAGATCGCACGCCCGAGCCCACTAACGTGCGCGGTCTCAGCCGCTTCTAGGCGATATTCGCTCGCGACGAACTATGAAAGCCGACGTGCTCGAGCAGAGCACGTCGGCTTTTTTTATTGCCGCGAGGCGAGCAATGATTTCGACGTCGCGGCAACACCCCCAAAACTTCTGTGGCCAGTAGACTTACATCTGCGCCAACTGTGGGGCGTTGATCTTAGCGAGCACCTTTTCCGCCAACGGTCCGATGACGGGCAACTGCGTGGCGCGACCGATGGCCGCGTGATAGATGCCGAATACCAACAGCGTAACTTGTGCGAACAGCAGGATCGGCCCCACAGTGGTTGAAATCGCTGCCGGAATAATCTGTACGGCCAGATTGAGTGCGAGCGCGAACATAACAAAGCCAAGCACCTGGCGCGCGTGGAAATGTGCGAAGCGGTTCTCGCGTTGAATCAGCGGGACGAGGAAAAAGAACGGTACCACGTAACTCAGGATGGCGAACAGTTTGCCGGTTTCGACTTGGTCCTGCGGTACGGCGATCGTTTGGGTGGTGAAGTTCATGGTCTTGCTCCTGCTGTGGATCGCCGCAGCGATACTCCATTGGTCGGGGGCGGGATACCAGACCGCCCCATTTCGGTCGATGGTTGCTGCCTGCGATTGCCCCAATCGCTGGGGAATCGACAGTGCGCCACGCTCGACTCGTCTGAAGACGAGCAATTTGCGTGCGCGGCTACCGGTCGAATGGAAAATTTGTTGAAAAAGGGCACGCACCGATGAATCGAAGCGCTTGTTTCGATAAAAACAGGCGCGAACCGCTTGTTTAACGCGGTGATTCGTCAGGATTGGGCGGGCAATCGTTGCGTGTTGAGGGAATCGGGGTGGGGTGTTTTGCGCAGGCTTACGTAACCCAGGCGCGCAAGACCTTGGTCATTTTTTCCAGCGGCATGCCGACGACGTTGGAGAAGCTGCCGTCGATCCGCTCGACAAAATCGTCGCCGACATCCTGAATGCCGTAGCCGCCGGCTTTGCCGCGCCATTGATCGGTATCGAGGTAGTCTTCGATTTCCTCGTCCTTGAGTTGTCGCACCACCACGGTCGTGCGATCGTGAGCGATGATGCGCCGATCGCATCGTTCATCGACCAGCGCGACGCCGGTAACCACTTCGTGCGTCGTGCCCGACATGGCGCGCAACATACGCCGCGCATCGTCGCGATCGATCGGCTTACCGACCACGCGGCCATTGAGCCACGCGACCGTATCGGCACCGAGCACCGTAGCGGAGCGGAAGTCACGCGCCACGCTGCACGCCTTGAAGAACGCCAGCGATTCGGTAAACGAATAGGGATCGCGCGCGCGCAAGGCGTCGTCGGGCTCGTCTAACGGTGGGGAAACGACCTCAAACGAATAACCCGCCTCGGCCAACAACTCACGCCGCCGCGGGCTGGATGAGGCGAGGATAAGGGGCTCGGGTTGGAGGCGCGTGGGAGACTTCATCGTTCGCTATCGTAAGACAAACGTAAACGGCGGGAAGTCATTGCGTTAAAGTTGCCGCGAATCTCTACAAATAAACGCGTTCACGATTTACCGGCACAGATGAATTTAACGGTAAGAATTTTTCGTTCGGCATCGATACACGATGTTTACATTCGATTAGCCCTGCTAGTCCCAGCTCTCGGCGGTAGGTTTAATCCGAAACTTCCAAACGCCCTACGAGGATGCTCATGGTGTCCTCATCTCCGGTCGGCGGGCCACCAACCATAAAGAGTTGCCCGACATTCGCTCTGAAGTTCGTGTCGATCTTGAACTCGAGTTGCGTGATCACGGGGGCATTGATGTCGTTGCCGAGCGGAATGTCGGACGAACGAAGCTCCTGAATTTCCATCTCAACCTGAATCGTGCCGGTCGCGGCTTCGGCTTCATTCCAAACGCCGGACATTTTTATGACGGAGCCAATTTCTTCGTACTCGACGGATGCCGTGGTGTGGCCGGCGCGCGAGATAGTGGTGCCCCGCACAAAGGGCACGCTGGCACCACTGGTTACGGAGAACTTTTCTCCTGAAAACGCGATGGGCTGCGCGATGCGTTGGACGTATTCCGTTTCCCCCAGTTCGGATAATGTATCATAAAGCCTCGCAGCAGAGTCGCGATCCTCCGCAAGGCTATCCAGCGCGAGCAGATGGGCTTTATCTCGGTGGACTGTGCAGGAGTAGATTATCAGGTCGACATAGGCGCGCATTGAAGAATCGAGAGATTTATTTTCAGATTGACCCTTTGTTTTTGGCTTCGCCGGTGTGTCACCGTTGCTCGTTAGTCCGGCGGCAAGAACGAGCGTGATCGTTAGTGCGTTTTTCAAGTACATGGCTAATTCCTATGTCCTGTTGTGTTGACGTTTAGTTCTTAGTTCTCTCGGAAGAGTGATTTATCAACTATCAACGCGTATTCCCTTTAGTGGAATCGCACCCAAACTAATTGGTGACCTCCAAGCGGCCAACGATCAGGTTGACGGTTGATGGATCCGCCGTCGGAGGGCCGTTTACGATTAAGATTTGACCGCTGCCTAATTGGAATGCGCAATCAAGCTCGAACTGTACCTGTCCCATAACAGGTGCCATGACATCGTTGCCGAGCGGAATATTTGACGAGAAGACCGCGGAAAGTTCGACATCCAACGACAATGTGCCTGGTATCGGTCGCGTCTCATCCCACGTTCCCGACATATTGACGATTGTGCCGACTTCTTCGTATTCAATCTGGCGAAGGAGTTTTCCACTTTCCGAAACGGTTACGCCACGTACCCATGGCATATTGGCACCATTGTTTACCGAGTATACTTCGCCCGAGAAGGCGATCGATCGGGTTGTACGAAGTAGAAACTTCGTTTCACCAAAGTTGCTTACTGCGTCAAATAGCGCTTGTGCCGTTTTGTTATGTTGGTTCAGATTTTTGGGAGCGATCGACATCGCATTGTTTCGGTCAAGTGTGCAGGCAAAGATGACGAGATCGACGTTTGCCCTTTTTGCATCGACATTCTTCTGCGTCTGCGTCGATTCGATGGCGACGACCGTCTCACTACGTATATTTTTGTCATCGCTCTTCGAAAGACCTGCGGTGATTACCATTGCCGCAATGAAGGTGCTTTTAAGATACACGGCCAATCCTCCTTTGTTAGGCGTTTAATTTGTTCGATTATTTAAGTAGCGCTTAATCTTTCAGCGTGATACGCCTTATTTGTCTACGATCACGCAAGTACACGGTGTCACCGACGACCGTCGGAATCGTCCAAGCCGGGTACTCCAGCAAGGCCGTATCGGAATGGATTGCAATGCCCGCGCGGCGGACGGTCGCTGTCAGCAAGCGCCCATCTTCGGCCATCATGAGTAGGTGGTTGCCGCCGATGCGAACCAAGCCCGCCTTGGGTATGTCGCGACGACGCCAAAGCACGTCGCCACTGGTTGCATCGACGGCGACGAATGCCTTGGGGCCGAAGTCGCCGTGCGAGAAATAGAGCGTGTCGTCGATTCGGATCGCATTGCGGTGGCTCACCTTGAGCTTGGGCGTGTGCCAAAGCTCGGTCGCGCGCCGACCGTCGGTACTGAGTTGCAACATGCGCGCGCCGCCGGTGCCTTCTGATGTGACGAACAACTGTCGCGTGGGTGCATGCCAGACCGGCGTGACGATGTTGTTATCCCATTGATTCTCATGCGGATGCGACCAATACATATCGCCATCGCGCGGGTTCAGCCCGAGGACCAGCTTGGTCATAAAGCAAATCAACTGCTGCTTGCCGTTAACATCGATAATCGTTGGTGAGCCGTAGCTATTCTTGAAATCGTGCTGCTGCCATCGCACGCGCCCCGTCGATTGTTCGAGACATACCACGCTCGCGCGCTTGCCGCCGACGAGCATGATCACACCGCCGTCGTATGCCAGCGGGCTGCATGCATAGCCCCAGCGATTGGTGTTGCCGTCAAAGTCTTCAAGTAAGTTTCGTTCCCAAATAACGCGACCGTCACGCCCGTCGATGGCGTGCATGATGCCGGTATAACCTGCGGTAAAGAGGCGATCGTTTTCGATGAGCGGTGTGGAGCGGGGGCCGTAACCGTACTTGGCGGCGAATTGTTGCTTATCAATGGAGGCGCGGTATCGATGTTCCCAAATGGTGCGACCATCGGCAGCGTCGAGACAAATGATGAATACATGGTCGTCGGCACGATACATAGAATAAAGACGCCCGTCTTTTGCGATGACACCGGAGTAGCCTTCACCCAACTCGCGTTGCCAAACGGCCGTTGGGCGTCGCCGTTCCCAGTTTTGGGTGAGTATCGTTGTTGGCACATTAAAGTCGCGCCGCGGACCACCCCATTGAGGCCAATCGGCGAAGGCATTTGAAAATATCGGAAAACCAATGGCGGCGCTGAGTAATGCAATTTGCCGCCCAAGTCTTAACATCACCGGCCCATCGAATGCTGGTTCACTTTACTGATTCATCCTCTTGGATCTAGCGTCAATTTACGGTGCCCTTGCTAATCGCTGTTAGTCATTGACAAGCCGCATCTTGCCCGGTTCCTTTTCGCGCTGCTGCTTCGCAGGCTTCGGTTCGTCATAGTCCGTCGTCTGTCGGGAACTGGTGTTGTCCGTAGGCCGCATCTTCTGAATGCGCGGGCGACCGTCGCTGAAGCGAGCGGGTTGCATCGGTGCGTAACCTTGTTGGTTGGTGACGGCCCAATCACGGCGCGGGGTAGTGGCCGGGCCGATCATCTTGGCGGAGGTCCAGAGCTTTTGTGCAAACGTATCGCCAGGGACCGTTTGAATGACCGGTTGGAGGTGCTGGTAACCGTAACCCGGGCCGTAGGTGTAGGACAGAATGTAACCGAGCAGCAGGCGACCGTGATAATCGCGCGGGTGGGTCGCGACGAACTGTTCGAGTGCTGCCAGATGGGCGTTGAAGTCGCGCGGATTGCCGTAATCGTTGCGGATGTCATACGAGAGCGATGCCAATTGCGGCGTGAGTTCGAACGCGTGGGCCAGCAGTTTATTCGCTTCGGCATAACGACCGAGCGCGAATAGAGCGTGTCCCGCCGCCAAGCGCGAGGCGGCATCGCCGTGATCGAGTTCGGACGCACGCAGCCAGGTAATCGCGGCGCGCTGATAATCGCCCATGCGGAAGAAGCGCATGCCTTCGTCCACGATCGTTCGATTGACGTCGCGCAATTGTGTGCCGCGGCGTTGGGCGAGGTGCCACTGGTACCAGCGCTCTTTCGTATAGAAGCCCGGGCCGTTGGGGCCATCGGCATAACGACGAATACCCTGCTGGGCGTCGGTGACATCGGATAGGTCGTAACCGGCACCGACGCCTGCACCATTACCGACGATGACGGTGCCGTTGTTTTCCTGAAGGTTGACGCCGCCACCCTGAGGGAAGCTGGGTACGGGTTGGTCGTCGTGATACAGCGATTGCAGATACGCTTCGGCGGCGGGCGGGTCGAAGATGTATGCGTCGCGATCTTCGATATATATGTAGCCCTCGCGCGCGAGCTTCACGCGCACGCGCATGTCAAAGTTACTCGGAGCGTTGGGGTTGGTGAGGCGGCGCGTGGATTCGGAAAGGTCGGCGCGTTGTTCGGGTGTGAGCGGTTGGCTCGGTTGTGTGCGGCGCTGCTCGGGAACCGACGTGATGCGTGCGCGTGGTCGATCTTGTTCGCCGCTATTTGGCTCTTGGGCGTGACTACTTGTCGATAGAGAAACCGTCAGACCGAGTGTGAGCAAGAGTGTGTAACGCATGGGCCGCTCCCAGGGTCAAAGGAAATTGAAATGTGAAAACGCGGTCGCCGAGTCGCAATATGTGGACTGACCACCTTCCTCTCAATGATATGGGACAAGCCGAGCCCAGTTGCCGTTAGGCGGAAAATTCCGACATCTCGGCCCAATCGCCTGGGCGGGAATCCGCAAGTACAAGAAAAATATTTCGCCGCCTTCCGATAATTGGTACCGTGTCGGTGCGAATTGCAAGGCCTTGTAATCACTAAATTAGTGAACACTAACTTAGCGACTTCGTCCAATTCGGCCACCATAGGCTCAAGGTGACGCAGAGATTACTTCTTTTTTTTAATGGACTTACGGCGCGGTCGTCGTTTAGATAGGCAACGCGACGGAGGTGATCCGTTCGGGCGAAAAACGCACTAAGCTAGTAATCCCTAATTTATTCCGAGGTGCCTCATGGTTGCCGGAACCCAAACCCATTCAAATCGCACCAAAACGAGCGACGTTTCGTTGCCGCTGATGCAAGATTCCATCGAAAAGACGCTTCAGGCCGAACGCGAACGGCTCATGGCCGAGGCGGGCTTGACGGTCGGGGCGGTCGAACACTTCAAGCGCCCGGTCGAGCGTGATTTTACGCGGGAAGAACGCGAGAACGTGACCGTCTGGATCGGCGGGCTCACGCTGCGCCACGACACGCTGATCAAGGCAGGCCTTGAAGGTCTGGGCTACAACGTTGGCATCGTGCCGACGCCGGCCAAGCCCGACTTCCAAGCGGGCAAAGAATACGGAAACAACGGCCAATGCAACCCGACGTACTTTACGGTCGGGGCTTTGGTGAATCACCTTAAGCGCATGCGCGATGATGACGGCTTGCCGCTCGATGACATCATCAACAATCACATCTTCGTGACGGCGGGTGCTTGCGGGCCTTGTCGCTTCGGTATGTACGAAGCCGAATATCGCTTGGCGTTGCGCAACAGCGGATTCGATGGATTCCGCGTCATGCTATTCCAGCAACAGGGCGGTTTGGATCAGGCGACGGTCGAGGCAGGTCTCGAGATGAATCTGAACTTCTTCTTGTCGCTACTGAACGGCGTGTTCATGGGCGACTTATTGAATGAAGTTGCTTACCACATTCGACCTTATGAAGTCGTGCCGGGCAAGACCAACGAAGTGTTCGCAAAGTGCGTTGCGCTGGGCGAAGAAGCGTTGCGGGCGCGCGATTACGACAGCGTCAATGGTGGCGTGTTGTCGAAGTTGGTGGCGTCGTTCGCGGCCGTGAAAGACGGCAAGGATGCGGCCAAGCTGATCGATCAACTGCGCGGCACGTATTACGCCGATGTGTTCGAGCAATGCCAGAAGTTGATCGCGGATGAAGTTGAGGTCGATTACACGCGACCGAAGCCCGTCGTGAAGGTGACTGGCGAATTTTGGGCGCAAACGACCGAGGGCGACGGCAACTTTAACATGTTCCCCTTCCTCGAAGCGCAAGGTGCCGAGGTGTTGGTTGAGCCGGTGGCGACATGGCTGTGCTACATGTTGCATCAGTCGGGCTTGAAGGCAGGCGATCGTCGCGGGATTGATGACGAATCGAACGAAGATGTGCCGGCCTGGCAAGTGGGTAAGAGGCTCAAATCGGAATGGGCTTATCGCAAGAAGCGCACCAATTTGGCCTTGGCTGAAAAGATTTTGACGCGCGAATACGAACGACTGCGTCATGCCTTGGGCGGCACGGCGCACGAGTTGGCGCCGCAACACGAACTCACGCGCATGGGCCACCCGTATTACAACAGCCGCAGCGGCGGTGGCGAAGGCCATCTCGAAGTTGCGAAGAACATTTACTACTGCAATAAAGACTTGGCCCACATGGTGCTGAGCCTGAAACCGTTTGGCTGCATGCCCAGCACGCAATCCGATGGGGCCCAAGCCGCGGTGACGTCCCACTTCAAGGACATGATTTACATCCCCATCGAAACCAGCGGCGAAGGTGATATCAATGCGCATAGCCGCGTGCAGATGGCGCTCGGTGAGGCGAAGCTCAAGTGCAAGGATGAATTCAAGAATGCCGTGGCCCAAGCGGGGTATAGCATCGAGCAGATTCGCGATTTTGTGGCGGAGCATCGTGACTTACGCAATCCGCTGTTGCACGTGCCGCACACCAAGGGCGTGATCGGTCGCGCGGCGAACTATGTGCTGTTTGTCGGCGAAAAGATGAAAGCGGCAGGGGTTTTGTAGTAGATGAAGGACGTTGCTGAGGAAACGATAGAGCTAATCGACTCATACCTAGAGCACTGGCAATCTCTCGATGCAGCGCTTGAGCAAGTTATCGAATTTGCCACGAGCAGGATCGATGCCGGAATCAAAGGGTCGTTAACCGAAGTATTTTCGACCGGATTTAGTGGTGAAATTATGTGGTTTGAGACTCTCATCCAAACGCATAAGCCTCCGGCAGGTGTAAAGGGAATGTGGTTTGGGATGTTCAATCCAATCCTCGAAGACGGTTCCGTTTCAGCAGATTTTTATATTGGTGGTGCCACAAACTTTGCATCAGATGATCCCGAGTGGGCATGCAGTCTGAGTTGGAATCCACCTACAGCATACGCTGGATCAGAAACGATGCGTCGTATCTATTCAATTGCTAACGAATCGGAAGAAAAAGCCGAATTGGAATACACACTCCAATTGGGGTTCTTGAGCGCATTTATTCGAGATCTAGCAGATCGACCTGTCATGCGATCAGCAATGAAAAACCATGCGCCGATTGGTTTGGCCGTTGGCTTCGATGCGGGTGACGAAGCCTTTATTGGTTACGCAACTGAGAGTGGAATCCGGCGAAAGCTATGATAGTGCCCCTTGATCAATCGAGGCAAACCGATGAGCAACGATAACACCATGAAAATCGACAAAAACCTATTTCTAGAAGCCGACGGCGGTGGCTCTTGCGGCACGTCGCCCAGCGGCAAATCTTCCGGTGGCGGTTGCTCGTCGGGTGGTTCGTGCGGCTGTTCCTCTGGCGGTGAGCCGAAAGACGCACCGGCAGGGTTGGTGCAATTGAACATCGGCGGCTTAAAAGCCGAGCGCTCCCGACCCCGCATTGAAGAGTTGCCCTTCGAAGCAACGCCGAAGTATCCGCAGGGCCTGCTCATCGGGCTCGATGTCGGTAGCACGACGGTCAAGTTCGTCGTCGTCAATCCCGTGACCGACGAAGTGTTGCATCAGGATTATCAACGCCACGATACCAAGCAGCCCGAGAAATGTTTGGAGATGTTGGCCGAGATCGAGCAAAAGTTCGAAGACGTGCCGCGCAATGCGTTTCGCATTTTCATGACGGGTAGCGGCGGTGCGTCGATCGGTCCGCGCATCGGTGCGAAGTTTGTGCAGGAAGTTAACGCCGTCAGCATGGCGGTGGAAAAATCTTACCCCGACGTGCAGAGCGTCGTAGAGTTGGGCGGCCAGGACGCCAAGATCATCATCTTCAAGGAAGACGAAGAGACGGGCAAAAAGAAGAAGATCCCGTCGATGAACGACAAGTGCGCCGGTGGTACGGGCGCCGTGATCGATAAGATTAACGCCAAGCTCAAGATTCCGGCCAGCGAATTATGCAACATGGGCTACGAGGGGCTCAAGCTGCACCCGGTCGCGGGTAAGTGCGGCGTATTTGCCGAAACCGATATCAACGGTTTGCAAAAGCAAGGCGTGCCGCCCGACGAACTGATGGCGTCGCTGTTTGAATCGATCATTCAGCAAAATCTCGCCGTGCTCACGCGCGGTCATACGCTTCGACCGCAGGTGCTGTTGCTGGGTGGCCCGAACACCTACATCAAGGGCATGGTCGATTGCTGGCGACATAACATTCCCGTGGTCTGGAATGAACGCAAGGTGCAAGTGCCCGACAAGCCGCTCGATGAACTCATTGTCGTTCCGGATAACGCCCAGTACTTCGCAGCCATGGGGGCGGTCGAGTTCGCCAAGGTCGAGCTGGAAGATAACCCCAATCAAGGCATCTACCGCGGCATGGAAGAGCTGCGCTGGTACATACAAGTCGGTCGCATCGAAGAGAAAAAGGCCGCCGGCGCTGCCGGGCTTTGCAAGAACGACGACGAACTAACGCGCTTTAAGACGGATTACAAGAAACCGTCGTGGTCGCCCGCGCAATTCGCGCCGGGCAATCACGTGAAAGCGTTTCTCGGCATCGACGGCGGCAGCACGAGCACCAAGGGCGTGCTGCTCGATATGGATCGCAAGGTTATCGCCAAGTGCTATCAGCTTTCGAAGGGCAATCCGATTGAAGACATGATGGATATCTTCGCGGGCCTCGATAAGCAGATGCGCGATCAGGGTTGTTCGCTCGAAATTCTGGGCGTCGGCACCACCGGGTATGCCAAAGATATTCTCAAAGACGTGATCAAGGCCGACGTCGCGTTGGTGGAAACGGTCGCCCACACGCAGGCGGGCTTGCATTTCTATCCCGGTACCGATGTTATCGTCGACGTCGGCGGGCAGGATATCAAGCTGATCATTCTCAAGAACGGTCAGGTAAAAGACTTCAAGCTCAACACGCAATGTTCCGCGGGTAACGGATACTTTTTGCAAAGCACAGCGGCCGGCTTCGGTTACGAAGTCGAGCAGTTTGCGGATATCGCGTTCAGTGCTGAAGCCATGCCGCAGTTTGGTTATGGCTGCGCCGTCTTTATGCAGAGCGATATCGTCGACTTCCAACGACAGGGTTGGGCGCCGCAGGAGATTATGGCGGGTTTGTGCGATGTGTTGCCGAAGAATATTTGGCTGTACGTGTCGCAAATTCCGAACTTGGCAAAGCTTGGCACGAAGTTCCTGTTGCAAGGTGGTACGCAACACAATTTGGCGGCGGTTAAGTCGCAAGTCGATTTCATCAAGTCGCGCTTTAAAGGCACGGGTGTAGAACCCGAAGTGATCGTACATAAGTTCTGCGGTGAGGCGGGCGCGATCGGTTGCGCTGTTGAAGCGCATCGCATGTACACTGAAAGCGGGCATCGCACGCAATTCATCGGTTTGGATCGCGTGGCGCAGATCGAATACCGCACCACGCGCAACGAGAACACACGCTGCTATTTCTGTAAGAACAAGTGCCTGCGCACCTTCATCGATGTGAAGACGGGTGAGGAAGAAGCGACGCCGGAAGATGGCACGACGATCAGCTTGTCGTCGTTCATGTATAAGTCCGGTCCGGAAGCGCCGCATCCGTCGCGCTTGAAGCACGGAAAGCCGGAGGAGAATCACCGGTTGCAAACCGGTGTCACAGCGCAAGCGGATGAATCCGCTGCCCCGGCCCCGAAAAAATCCAAATCCAAAGTTCCCCTCCAAGGTGACGAGCAGCGTCTCATCATCGCCACCTGCGAAAAAGGCACTGTCGAAGATGTCAACGACATGCGCGACATCAAGAAGGGGTTGGACAGCCTGAAGAAGGCCAACCCGAACTTTGCCGAGATGTTTGCGACGGAAGTATTCAGGCCGACGGGTGTGGATAGCGTTGCGGATCAACTGGGTGAAAATGGTGATGGTGCTGCCGCAGGTGGTCGCCAAACGGTCAAGCCTACCTTTATGAACCGCATGAAGTCGATGTTGCCGAGTGCTAAGGTCGACGAAGCGCGGGCTGAGAAGATGCGCCGACGCAAGGACATCCGCATCGGAATGGTGCGGGCGCTGAACATGTACAGCATGGCACCGTGGTTTATGGCGTACTTCGAAGCGCTGGGGCTCGCCAAGAAAAATCTGATCTGGTCGGATTACACCAGCGAAGAAATGTACAAGGAAGGTGCCAAACGCGGCGCGATCGATCCGTGCTTCCCGAGCAAGATCGGCATTCCGCACGCCCACAACCTGATCTATCACAAGCACAGCGAGAAGCAGCCGCTCGATTACATCTTCTTCCCGATGATCGACGACCTGCCCACGTTCATGGTCGGCATTCAGGATTCGCGTTCCTGCCCGACGGTTTGCGCCACGCCGGAAGCGGTGAAGGCCGCGTTTACCAAAGAGAGCAACGTCTTTGCCGATCACGGCATCGAGTATCTCGACACTTTTGTGAACTTCGGCGAACCGGGCCTTTTGGCAAGGCAAATGTTCGACGAATTTGAAGACAAGCTCGGCCTCTCGCGCGCCGAAAACGATCGCGCTTGTAAGGCCGCTTGGGATCATTTCGAAGCATTCCATTCTGAGAAGCGCCGTCAAGCGAGCGAGTTGCTCAAGCGCTTGGAAGAACGTGACGAGATCGGCGTCGTGCTTCTTACACGACCGTACCATAACGATCCCGGCGTCTGTCATGAGATTCCCGACGAGTTCCAAAAGCTCGGTATCCCTGTCTTCACGATGGACTGCTTGCCGCACGACGATCCGGCATTACTCGATCGGCTTTTCGGCGAAGAAGTGCGGCGCGGCGATTTCCAAAGCCCCGTCAGTGTCGAAGACGTTTGGAAAAACGCCTACAGCGAGAACACCAACCGCAAGGTCTGGGCGGCCAAGTTTGCCGCGCGCCATCCGAATCTTGTCGCGCTCGAGCTCAGCAGCTTTAAGTGCGGCCACGACGCCCCCATCTACACGGTGATCGAAGAGATCATCGAAAACTCGGGCACGCCGTACTTCTGCTTCAAGGATATCGACGAGAACAAACCGACCGGCTCGATCAAGATTCGCATCGAAACGATCGCCTACTTCCTGGCACGCCATCGCGAAAAGCTGGTGCGCAACAAGGAAAAGATGGCCGCCATCGAAACGCGACTGGCCGAGTTGGAGCAGGAGCTGCGCGCCCGGCACGGCGTGAGTGATCGCGTGGAGACTACGGCGGTGGTGGGGGTATAATTCCCTCGGCTAATTTAGCGGCCAATCGTGGGTCGTAAGTCTAATAGGTGTTCTGAGATTATTCCGGAACGTGGCGGCTTGCCTTATGCTAACCGCCATGTTGCCGGAAGAACTTTCATTTCGTCGGTTCGAAAGCCGAAGTGGTCTCGGTGCGCTGCCGGGCATCATTCATTTCTCGATGTCTTTCCGAAATGCGATTCGCTGCGGATACATGCCGCCGTTGCGTATTTTCAACGCCTTCATTGCGACGTGCCGCGATGATATCGACGAAGAGGCGCAAGAATCTCTGGATATGGAAACGCATGACGTCAATTGGGATGCGGGCGCGTCTGTCGGTGCAGTCTTAACGTGGTCGGAATTTGAATTGGAGCCGACTGAATACGACCGTTTGATTGCGTTTATCAATAAGAAATATGGGGAGGTTGAGATTGAAGATTTTGGTGCGACGGATTATTCGCAGTGGTTTACGAAATGCTTTGAGGCTGACAGACAAGCAAGGTAATTCAATCTGCATGGGTTCCATAGTTACTCTCATGTTTCTTAAGTCGCTGCGCGCATAATAACCCCCTCCGCCTCCCCAATACTCCCCAAAATCCGCTCTTCCTGAATCAAATTGTTCAACCCCACGGTGCGGATGAGCGTGCGTTCGCTTTCGGTAACGCCGCAGAGGATCATCTTCACCTGTGCCGATTTCAGTTTGACAGCGCCGGCGCGCAGTTCGAGCATGTCGTTGATATCCGTGATATCCATCTCTTCGATATCGAGCACGACGGTGTGCGTGTTGGGCGGCAGGTCGTCGATCCAGGCCGTCATGTTGGGCAGGCGGCCGGTGCGTACGCCGTCGCGACGGTTGGGGCAGAGGTGAAAGATTTGCACGCCCTGCGGCAGTTTTTCATCGAGCGTGCCGCCCAGTTCGTGATGGGTACGCAGACGACCCATGGGCGTGCGGATGTCGACGACGATCAGGAAGATAAGAAAGACGACGGCGGGTACAAAGGCCCAATCGGGAAAGTTCAAATCGGCATAGGTGCCCAACACCGCACCGACGAGAAAGCTACCGGCAACGCAAGAGAGTAGTTGCAATCGGCTCGCCGCGCCGGGGGCGGTTTGGCTGGCTTCGATACCCAATTGTCGTTGGCGTAACTCAGCGAATTCGCGCTTGCCCATGTAGCGCAACAATAGTGCCGCCGCATTCAAACCGATGTCGGTCATCACGCCGCTTACGTGGGTGGTGCGCACCACGCCGCCGCTGATGCGGGTAATGGTGCCGTTTTGCAGCCCCATCGCCAGCGCGGGCACGAGGGTGGCTAACAAATGGTGGAAATCGGGATCATGTTGCCCACCGAGCAGGTGCAGCTTCGTCAGAATCGCCGCCAGCGATAGCAAGACTGCCTGCACGGTCATCGGCAAGACGTAAATCGACGCCCAGTAACGCGCGCGACCGTACTCGGTTAACAAGCCGGATAACATCGCGCCGAGCGAAAATGTTAGCACCAGCGCGAGTAAGAAGAAAAGCTCACCGTACTTACCTTGTGCGAAGTCGATACCGATCGTGGTGACGGAACCGGTGACGTGCGAGGTCGCACGACCGCAAAGCAAGAGCGTTAGCGCGTTGATATAACCGCCGACCCACGAAAGGCGAATGGCGAGGCGGGCTTGCACCTGAAACGAGTGGGCTTGGTTGGAAAACACGTGGCGCTCTCGATGATTAAGCGGGACGATGCACCTTGGCGAACGGCCAATCGGGAGGTTTAGATAATTCGGCGCGTCTTGTGGATCGCCAAAGGGGCGGTTAGCAAGTCGCTCAGTTGCGCTGCCGCCGCTTGAAAGTGGGGTGACGCCGCATGCGCTGCGAGGGCGGCGGCGCTTTCCCAGGTTTCGATGGCGAAGATGGTCGTGGGCGCTTCGGTGTCTTGATAGAAGTAGTATTCGATGCAACCCGGCTCGGCGCGACTGGGCGGTGCCAATTCGGATAGCACGGTGATGAGATCGTTCAAACGCTCGGGCTTGGCGTGGAAAATGGCGGTGACGAAGAGAGGCGTAGCCAAGGTAAGTCTCCCAATCTTTGGGGTTCCATGTTTGGTTTCCTTTGCGGTCGTGCATGCTAGCTGGTGTAGCTAGATAATCCAGTGTTTTCGCAGAGTATCTGCATTCGGTTGTGTCACGTGTTTGCCGCGAAAGGCCTGGGCTCGCAACTGTGCGCGGTCAGTGTGGTTAGACGATTCAATCAGAATTCAGTTATCGGTGTTGAAACGGCTGCGATTGCTTGCCGGGTGGGCCGCTTTGATCGGCAGTCTAGCGGGCGGCTATTAAAATAAGGGAGTTTCTGCGTTACAATCAGCGAGCGAACGCGACTACTTTTCGAAGCCTCGAATTAGAGGCACGACTTTGGGGGCTCGTTGCATGCGTAGTAATTTCGCACATTCGCGCACATGGCGCGTGGGTATCTGTTCTTTGTGTGTGTTGTTCGTCCAAACGATCACCGGTTGCGATGCCACTACCCCGTTCCTACTCAGCTCTTTCAATAGCAACTTGCCGGCTGGGCCGATCGGCGTCGGTGTGGGGGCAACCGATAACGGCGGCGCTGACGCCGATGCGGCGAATCTTCGGTTTGTGGATCAGTTGCCGGCTGACCAACGCACATTCAATTTCGGGGAAGCGAACTCGTCTGAATATCCCACGCAATGGCGGGCGTTGTTTGTCGTGAGTGCCGGCGAGGGCGGTTTTGTTCGTAACGAAGCAGATATTCAGGATTACATGTCTGCCGGTTATGAAGATGTTTTGCCACCCAACTCTGAAGTTGGCGCAAGCGTTGAGATTGGCTGCGTAACGCTCACATTGGAGCGTGGTACGCGATTAATGGCGATGACAAGTGGAGACTTTCTCGGTCTTGATGTCTTTATTCCGGCAAATATGACCGGGGATCCGAATGCGTTCGCCGGTCTCGGTTTCGAGGTGCGTAACGACAATCGCGACCCGAATATCCCGGTTCCGGAACGCGTCGTTTTTGCAAGCGAAGACGGTCGTTTTGGTTGTGAAGATCGAACCGATCCGTGTTCGCAGCAAGTCGTCCTATTCTACGATCAGGCGGATACTTCGATCGAAGTAGGCAAGCCCGCTACGGCCGCCCGCATTCAAGGGACGTTGTGTAATTTAGGAATCTCTTCTGCGCCTGAGATTCGGCTGGATCTTACCAATGACGGCAACACGCTACCCTTCGAATATGTCCCCGGTGGGGCAATCGTCTATCGAATTTTGGCACGCGCATTAGACGGGCCGGAACTCGATCGACGGCAAGTGGTTTGGACAGTTGTCGATGTCGATGGCAATGTCGTGCATGCCGAGCAGCCTTAACATTTAAATTGATTTCGCCCCCGTTTCTCTATATTTGAATCGGCTGCCGACTCCATGCTTGCGGAAGTATCCCCATTTCGTTAGCGATGATATTTTGTTAGCGAGAACCACTCCCGCCCAATAGTTGAATCAACCGATTTATTCTCAGTCTACAAAAGAAGCCGTCGACGTGTCGACGGCGTTTGGCTTCCTTATTAATTGGAGTTCGTCGTTGGCTACGCAACCGACATCTCGGCCTCGATCACGTTCTCCGCAAAGCTGGCATACGCCGCGCCGACGTCTTTCGCCATGCTATCCGGGAACAGATGAAAGTCGCCCGCGGCCAGTGCATCGACGATGCCCTTGGCAACCTTTTCCGGTGAGTCGGCGGCGTCGCCGAAGCCGACTTGGTCTCCCATGTCTGTATTGATGGGGCCGGGGTGTACGCTTAGAAGCGTCACATGGTGCGGTTGCAGCGCATCGCGTAACGATTGCGTGATCGAATACGACGCGGCCTTGGATGCGCAGTAAGTCGAGAATTGCGCAAACGATCGCAACGACGCCAACGAGTTGAGTTGCACCAACGCGCCGCCGCCATTCTTCTTGATAACGGGGGCAAATGCCTGTGCCACGCGCATGAGGCCGTACACGTTGGTGTCGATTTCTTCCTGGAGCGTTTCGATCGCATCGGGTTCGATGGCACCTTTGATACGCAGAATGCCGGCGTTGTTTACGACGAGTTGCACGTCGCCGGCGGCGTCGGCAGCGGCTTTCACCGACTGCGTATTACTCACGTCGCAGGCGACCGGCACGACCTTATCGCCGTACTTCTTCACCAAATCGGCCGCCGATTCGGGGCGGCGCACGGCTGCGTAAACCTTGGTCGCCCCCGCAGCCAGTAGGGCTTCGGTGATGCACTTACCGATGCCGCGATTGGCACCGGTGACGAGAGCGATTTTTCCTTTGACATCGAATGACATGGTGGGCTCCTCGGTTTGGGTCGTCGTGTTGGCATCCATGCAGTCGGCGGGCGGTCCAAAGTGACCGTGAATCCCGCCATCCGCGATTAGAGGGTAGTCGTGTGGGGGCGGTCGGTCCACGATGGCTGAGAAATCGTCTAAAAATGCGACTGTCAACAGTGTATTTTGCGAACGCTGCATGCCTGCCGCTGGTTGGCATTGGAGCGACGGCGAGTCCGTTCGTGAATGGCCTTGTCAGGCTACGTTTTTGATTGATGGGCTGTCGCTCGCTATTTCGGCTTACGCTCACAAGCCAATTTCTCCAATTCAGAAAGCATGTGGCCTCATGAATCAGCAACCCGATACCGCACGTTTTTGTAATCAGACTAACGCGCGTCAGCGGCATGAGGTAAAGATTAAGGGCATTTCGCGGCGCGGTTGTTTAGCGGCGGGCGCGGCACTCGCAATAAGCGGCGGCAGCATTCATCGTTTGTTTGCGGAAGATCGTGAAACGACGTCGCAACCTTCGGATCGGCGTGGCGAATTACCTCCCAGTTTTCCGGCGCTCGATCCCGATGATGTGCAAAGCGTCGTCGGTGCGTCGCACTTTAACATCGAGCGCGTGCGCGCTTTGGTGACGAAGCGACCGGCGTTGGCGCGCGCGTCGTGGGATTGGGGTTTCGGCGATTGGGAAACGGCGCTCGGGGCGGCATCGCATACGGGGCAAGGCGAAATTGCGCGGCTGCTCATCGATCATGGGGCGCGGCCCAACGTCTTTACACTCGCCATGTTGGGCGAACTCGATGCGGTTAAGGCCGTGATAAAGGCGATACCGGGGACAGAGCGTATACCGGGGCCGCATGGTATTTCGTTACTCGATCACGCGCGTGCGGGGCATAGTAACAATCGAAATACATCCGAACATCGCGATAAAGCCCGCGCCGTCGCGGCGTATCTCGAGTCGCTCGAAGCGGCTGACACGGCTGAAGAAAACGCAACGCTCACAAACGAACAGAAGCAGGCATACGTCGGTCGGTATGAAGCGGAAGTATTCGCTTCGCTACGCTTTGACGTCGCCATCGGTCGCCGGGGGCAGCTAACCCTCCAGCAGATGCCCGACGGTGTCGCCCGCAATCTAAATTCGCGCGGCGAGCATGCTTTTAATCCGTCCGGCGTCGATGAAGTGCGGATCGAATTTGGCATGGGTGCAAAGCACGCGACGCGTCTATCGATTCACGACCCCGATATAACGATTGTGGCGCGACGCATCTAAGTTATCTAGCACGAGCGACGGGTATCTGCGCGTGCAATTCGAAGTGCGTGAACCCATGCGCGAACGGTCGGCCGATCCACGCTTCGAACGCCGGGAGATCGGCCGGCACATACTTACTCGCCGGTAGCCACGTGCCGTAGAGATAGTCGATCGCGCGCATCTCCAATTCGATCGGCCCGCGCACTTCAATTTCCGCGACGGTCATCGCAGGGAATTCGTAACGACCGATCTCGCCGGCGGGCGTGACATCGGGCACTTCCACAGCGACGTCGTAGCGGCAGTATTCCATCGCGACGATGTCCGCGTCTTCCCACATGTAGCCCAGCCATTCGTTATCCGCGAAGCCGAGCGGTTCGGCCCACGCCATCAGTCGCTCGGCGGCACCGTCGACGCGCCCCGGCTCGTAGGGTCGCAACACGCGAATGTAGGCGACGGTCCGCGGTGGAATCTCGCGCAACCTGACCACGAAGCCATCCGGGTTTTGGTTGACCGGCAGGCGACCGAGCTGGTGCCGATGATCGGGGCCGTACATGGCCGTTTGAAGTTCTGCGCGCCGTTGATCTTTTAAATCCTGAAGATCGAAATCGCGTGGTGCCACGCCGTAGCGCTGTTTGAAGCTGCGGGAGAAGTCGGACAGGGAATTAAAACCGCAGGCTGTGGCGATATGAGTAAGATTTTTTGACTTGTTATGTGCAAGCAGTTTTAGCGAACGTTCGAGCCGCACGCGTTTGATGAATTGGTTGAGCGTCTCGCCAAATAGCGCCTTAAAGATGCGATGAAAGTGAAACGGCGAAATATGGGCGGCGGCGGCAACATCATCGAGTTTGATGTTGGACTCGAGATGTTGCATCACGTAATCGACGGCGCGGTTCATCCGCTCGATATAGTGCTGCGTGGCGTCATCGCGTTGATCGGGATCGATTCGCAAGATTTGTCAAACTCAACCGAACTCTTTTTGTTATATTCCGAACTTCAAGGCTTTGGCCGACGGGAAACGGTTTGTTTCCGTCAGCCTATTAGCGTTGCGTTGGCGATTTGCCGCAGCGCCAGTCTGCACGCGGTCGGGTCGTTGATAGCGCTGCGCGGGTGCCATGCTTGCCCATAAAGGCAAGCATGCGGAGTTTACCGCGTTCGTGTTGCGCGATACCAACTTACGTACGCTCCGCGAATTGCATGCTCACCCTGACGTGAAAGCACGGCACGCGCAGAGGCAATTCGGTTTCGGTCTGCAGGTATCGGCTGATACGAGCCAGCAGCTAAAAGATGTTATCAGAAATCGAACTCAGATAGGAGTGACCACGATGGACTTGGGTGCATTTTCGATCAGTTTGGCCGTGAAAGACCTCGCAGCGTCAAAAGCGTTTTACGAAAAGCTCGGCTTCGAGCAATTCGGCGGAGACGACGGCAAGCACTACGCCATGATGCGCAACGGCACGAGCGTCATCGGTCTGTTTCAGGGGATGTTCGAGCAGAACATTCTCACGTTTAATCCCGGTTGGGCCGAAGACGGTGACCATCCCGAGACGTTTACCGACGTGCGCGAGTTACAGAAACAATTGCGTGCGAAGGGCATCAGCTTCAACATGGAGGCCGACGAATCATCGATTGGCCCGGCGAGTTTCGTGTTGACCGACCCGGACGGCAATCCGATTTTGGTGGACCAGCATCGGTCGGAGTAGCTTGTCGCCTAGTTTTGCGCCCAATCGAATTGCGTATCGTAGTTATCAATCGGTGGGGGCCGTGCGGGTACTATCGATGAACAGGTTTTTGTAAACCGCGCGGGTGCCATGCCGACCCAAACGAAACAGTTCCAAATGAGTAAAGGCCGTTAACCAATGGCGAATCATCCCATAGTACCGATCAGGTTTAAGGTCGGCATACCCACGACGCGGGCGTTCGTCCATTCCAGTGAGTGGTAAAGATCGCGCGCCATCCACCAAGTCGCTGACGCAGATAACATAATTAAGGTGACGTTCGCATGTGAAGTATGCCGACGTTCAGATCAGCCTTAGGTAATTTGATTTCGATGGAGGCTGCGGATGCGCGAACGTACGACCTCATTCCGGTTGGGTCGGCATAGCACCCAAGCAATGCTTGTGACCGACCACCGCAATTTAACAAGAGTTCTGAACCTGCCTGCGAGTCATCACTCCGCATCGTCTGCCATTACTTCCGACACGACCACGCCGGGGCAGACAAACGATATCCCCTGATTCGACGCCGTGCCGATCATCACGGCTTCGATGACCGGTCGGGCCAATGGGTTTTCCGTCGCCCAATCCACGACGAAGTTAGCACCGGACCCGCCGGACACGTCCTGCTCTTTGATGAGATATTCGATGGTAGCATGCGGTGCGACTGTGATCGGCGCATCAACATATTCGCGCACGAGTAAACCGGCGCTGTCGTAATAGGCGACGCGATCGACCGCCAAGGGGCGCGCCGGGTCGGTATTGCGAATGGATAGCGTCGCGGTCAACCGGAAAGGCGAGCCGTCGCGGACGTACACGTGCGAATAAACGGGCACGTACACCGACTGGCTTTTGACGCGCCGAATGGTGGCAGCGGCGTCGTGTAATACGGAACCTGTGGGCGTGCGGTAATCGAGCTGCGCTTCAACGTGGCTTACCGACCTCTGAAGGTTGAGTAGTATTAAGAGTGATGCAACCATCACGGCCATGACGGCGATGAGCGTGCCGATGAACTTCCAGTCCGTAGCACGTGATATTGTTTTGTTGTCGTGTCTATTGTCCATTGTTGGACTTACTTTAATCTATCGCCCGACCTTAGGCGAGAAGCGGTAATCACTCACCGTTCTCTTTGTCGTCCGATGATGCGTTGAGTCGTGGCGTCGGTTAGCAGCCGTTTGGAGTGCAAATGGGATTGAGATAGTAAATGGCCTAGTCATTCAGCGATAAGAAAATGTTGGCGGTGGGGATTGATGGTCGCGTGACTAGGGCATGCCGACCTTGTTGATTTGTTGCGAGCAATTGTGATCTCGCGCGGATTTTCCCTCGTTTAGACGGACTTGATCGACTTGGTTAGGTCGCCATGGCACCCGCGTGGGGTTGGTCTACCTGTGCTTCGATCTGAATGGGGCGGCATCGGACTGCGGCCCCATTCAGTATTGAGTGAAGGATCGGCGCGCGGCCAACGATGAGGTGTGCGACGCCGAACGGCACGAGCGCATGTAAGGTGTCGATGCGGCGTAAGCGATGCTGGTGCTGTTGTTAGAGCGCGCCGAGTCAAGGAATGGGAATTATTTGGCGTCGATCGCGTTGGTGCTGCGAGCCGTGAATAACTATCACCGATCGGGAATCGATGAAGCGGCTGAGTTTATTGATTTCTTTGGCGGTTCTCGTCGATTTGCATGGAACCTGCGTCAAAATTTTGCGGCCACTATTCGAGAAGATTGGCAATTCGGGCCGGGACCGCACGCGCGCGATCAGGGTGATTTGGGGGTGGCTACCCAATGGGTTTACCCAATTGTGGGTAAGAACCAAGCAAAACGGACCGCCCCGGGTGAACTCAAGGGTCGGGGGGATTAGGTTGACTTATTTTTATAAACCAAGTATTAGCAGTGACTTGTGTGTTTTTCTGATGTGAGGGATGAAACCGTTTCAGCGATTGGCACGGCGTCTGCATCCTTATCTCTGCGTCAGGCGGTCGATGCGGCGCGTAGCCGAGCGGCCCCGGACAACGGACGCCTCGGATGAAATCCGAGTGCGAAACCGGAAAAAGCCATCAGCCGGCGGACAATGCGGTGATCTGCTTGCTGGTGTCAATCGTGCCCGGCCCACGCGTGTGGGTCGGTTGTGTGTGACGGGGTGGGCTAGAGTGCGAGGCTGGCCCACCCCGCTTTTTTTATGCGCACTCAGATCGGGCGCGCCCTTAAGAATCGTGTATTCATGCCTTCGGCCCCGACGCGCACGCGGACGTGGCAGCCACACGAGGGGCAATGGCCTTCGTAAGCTTCGGCATCCGCCGCGCGATAGATCCTTTGATACACATCACAACATTCAAACTGCACGCCGATCCACGGACGTTTGCTCGTACCGGTCGAAGCGGACGACACAGGCTCTAGACCAGATGCCTCAACGATGTCGAGCCGAGCAGGCGTTTCGTCTGATTGGTTTGGGCCGTTCATTAAACTGTATATCGGCAAGCGGGCGAGTCGTTTCGTTCCGATCAATTTTGGCGTTTCGCATAACCATCGGCTTTCGGAACTTCGGCGTACGTACCTTTTTATGGACACGATCTCGCCGCCCGCTACCATGGCTGGAATGAATCAGTCGGCCACCTCAGCAACGCAGAAAACCAGCCCTATGAGCAATTCACCGCGAACCGTGAAGTTTTTGGCGTCCATTCTGGCGGGCGATCCGCTCAATTTGATTGAGGCGATTCGCATCGCCGAACGTGCCGGTGCGGACATGATCTCGCTCGACGTTTCGGACGGTCACTTCGTGCCGACGATTAGCTTCGGTGAAGACGTCGTGCGGCGAACCGTCGAGTCGACGTCGTTGCCGGTCGAAGTGCATTTAATGGTGAGTCGTCCGGACGATTGGATCGAACGCATGGATGGCTGCGGTCATGCCCAAATGCTGTTTCATTTGGAGGCAAGTAGCCGTGCGATGGGCGTGGTGAATGCGATTCGCCAGAAGGGCGTGAAGCCCGGCGTCGCACTAAATCTTGAGACGCCAATTAGCGCTGTGGCACCAATGCTGCCATACATCGATAGCGTGTGTTTGATGGGCATTGTTCCCGGATTCGCGGGCCAGAAGTTAATGGATACCACCTATCGGCGGGTGAGCGAATTACGCGAACTCATCGACCAGTCCGGCAGCGCGGTGACGATTACGGTGGACGGAGGAGTGAAAGCGCACAATGCAGTGCAACTGGTGGATGCGGGAGCGCATTGTCTGGTGATGTCGTCGGGGATATACGGGGCGACCGATCCGGAAGCGTCCTTGCGAGAGATTCGGGCGCGGCTTTGAACCTAAGTGATGAAAAATGAGCGCGGTTTCATCGCAGTTCGGTCGCGCGCTCAATTCGCAGGATCGGCAGGAAGCTCAATATGCGGAGTCCAAATTGATCTCTCTAATGTTGAACCTATCCTCTGCGTTGGGCGTTTCAACTGGAATGCCCGCATAAACCGCCCCACAAAAGGCACATCTAAACGTGCGGTGCTGCTCATCCACCTGTGGCTGGCGAATAGGCAAGCGCAGCCCACATTCAACACATGCTATTGGTTCGTTCGGAACATGACTCGAACTCATTTCTCGTCCTACTCTTGGGATCGGTAGGATTTAGCCCATGGCGTGATGACCTTTGCGTCATAAACTGCGGCACGCCCGTGGGGAGATATCGGATAGATCGACTGCCGTGGACGGGGGACTGTTAGTTCTTTATCTGCTATGTCGGGGAAACTCGAGGGCTCGCAACGTGGCTGCTCCGCCCGTGTACGGGTGCCGTTTGGTTTCCGCCAGGGGGAGCATCGGCGTCTCGCCGGTGGGAAGAGCGAATACGCACTGCCGAGTCGGCGATACTGCCGCAATCAATACCACTACCTCCGCCCGAACGGGGGTAGTTTCCGATCTGGCAGGGCGTTATAATCGAGTCGATTTTGTTCGGGAATTCGGGTTCGCGAAATTTGTGTCGCAAACGAGCGGTCAAGGGGGCAGCGATGAACACGCGCGAAAAATTTATTGCGACGGCCGAGCGACTTGCCGATCAGCGCGGGCCACGTGGCTTTGGTTTGGATGCCGTCTTGAGCGAAGTCGGTGTGTCGAAGACGACGTTTTATAAGTACTTCGACTCCAAGGATGAATTGTCGGCCGAAGTGGTCAACCAGTGCACCGAGCAATTGATCAACGAGATACGCGAAGAGTTCGCGCAGCGATTTGGCAATGAGCCGAAGGCATGCCTTAGCAATCTTCTCCCGATTTGGCTGCGGAAGATTCGGGAAAAGCACTGGAATGGCTGCTTATTCTCAAAATATTGTCATGCGTATCCGGATGACAAGGAAGCACTCTTCGCAGTCGCGCGTGCCTTTCCGAGGGCTGTGCGAAGTACGATTGTGCAGCTGTCGCGAGATTCGGGTGCAGCCGATCCCGAGCGACTCGCAAGACAATTAACGATCGTGTTGCAAGGGGCCGCGACGTTCGGCTTTATGTTCAAAGACGAAGAGCAGGCGACTTGCGAAGCGGATGCTCATGCATTGATGAAACAGTTGGTCGAAAGTGCTGTTGGCGGGCCGGCTTGATTTGCGGCAGGGAGATTCGCACGAAGGCCTTCCGGCCGATCAGACGCCTTACAATTTTTCGGCGCCTGGCGGTGAAGTGATTTGGAGTGTGCAACGAATTTTCTAAATTACACGAAAATATGGATTCAACTCGTTTATTGGGATGAAAACAATCACAAGCACCAGCCGGCGGTTCGACGCCATGAAAATCCCACTGGTAATGCCAAAGTTAAGCTAATTACGGTAGCCGCAATCCGGATTAAGTGGCTCCCGGTTGACGCAATCCGCTCATGCAAACTCCTCGTGATGCACAACATGTCGCTACGTATTAGACAGATGTCATCATCCAACAAGTCGTACAAATTTTGTGCTATATCGACAGGTGTCGTCATTAATAGGAACTTGCGGTTCCCCCCGGTTACGTCGTTTTAAATGGTTATGATATAACCTCCGCTGAATGCCGATTGGTTTCGATGAGAGGCGGAAGTAAGGAGGACGGCGCGATGAACACGCGCGAGCGATTGATGAAGACTGCCGCCGACCTCATTGACCAAAATGGCGTCCATGAGGTGGGATTGGATGTCATTCTGCGCGACGCGGGCATCTCGAAGACGACGTTCTATAAATACTTCGCGTCGAAAGACGCTTTGGCTGTCTCGGCCGTTGAATATCGCGCTCAAACGACGTTGGCAAAGATCAAAGCCAACCTAAAGCGGAGCGATGGGTCATCATTAGAAGAAGACTTGGCGAATTTTTTTAGTTCGTGGGACTGTGCGTTATTCAATTCAGACATGGAGGGCTGCATATTCTTAAAGGTGTGTTCCGAGTATCCCAATCCCAACGACGCAATGCATAAGGCTGGGCAGATTTTTCCCCTCGCCATTGAAGAACTATTACATGACTTATTGCTTTCGTATCAAGTCGTCAATCCGAAACTGGCGACCGACAAACTGATGATGATTCTGCAAGGTTACGCAAGCTACAAGTTTGTGAACAAACATGCCGATCTACGCCCCGTGGCCGAATTCATGCTTCGCCAAGCGGCCTTGATGTTGGGCACGAAGAAACAATGGAAAAAAGCGGCCAGCACCATAAACGCATTGGGCTAAATCCAGTTGCTCGCAGCGTCATTCCTTTTCTTTGCACTCCCAAAACATCTTTTCATAACTTTCGTAGCGTTCCGGCGTTATCTTGCCTGCATCAACTGCATCCTTGATCGCGCAGTTCGTTTCGTGGGTGTGCGAACAGTCCGGAAAGCGACACGCCGAAACCAAATCCACAAACTCGCGAAAGTACGCTTCGATTTCCCCGGCTTCGACCGGCGGTAAGTCAAACTGGCGGGTACCCGGTGTGTCGACGACATAGCCACCGAGAGCCCAGCGAATCAGCGCGGCCGTGGTTGTCGTGTGGCGACCGCGCTGTAGATCGGTAAGCGAGCCCGTTTGAAGTGTTAACGATGGATCGAGCGCGTTTAGCAACGAGCTTTTTCCCACCCCGCTGGGGCCGACGAAGACTGTCGTCTGATCGCGGAGCACCTCGCGCAGCTCGTCGAGCCCTTCGTTGTGTGGAATCGACGTGAACAGCGTGATGTATTCCAACCCGCGGTAGCGCTCGGCCACGTCGGCAGCAAAATCTTCTTTATCGAGATCGCTCTTGTTTATACAAATGACTGGCCGCATGCCACCTTGATGAATCGAGACCAAATAGCGATCGATCAAATGCGGTCGCAGCGTGGGCTGATCAGCGGCGACGGTGATGACGGCGGTGTCGACATTGGCGGCCAGCACCTGCGTACGGCGACCGTAAACGCGCTCTAGCACGGTGGCGCGCGGACGAATGGCTTCGATCACGCCCTCGGGCAATTCGCGCTCGTCGCTCACCAATTGGCTTTGCTCGCCAGCAACCGACACCGCCGTGAGGCCGACCCGATCGCCCACGGTGACCGGGTGGCGCTGATCGATCTGGCGCGTACGCAAGACGCGCCGCACGGTACAGGCCCAAGTGGTATCGCCGGCCTCGACTTCGGCGATGAGGCCGCGCATGCGCACGACGGTGCCTTGAATCAATGCATCCCAGTCGGTGTCGCTTTCGATGATCGTGCGTTTGCGGGAGAGCGCGCCTTTGGCGCGTACGAGTTCGGATTTGTCGGCGTCTTCAGCTTTGTTGGGATTGTCGCGCAGGCTGCGCGTCCATTGGCTCTTGTCGCGTGCCGTTTTGCCGCGATTCTTGCGAAAGTCGACGCGCACTTTGCGGTCGCCTTTGGGCCGCCCCTTGCGCGCCATTATGGACGACGCCTCATTAGGGCGACGTGCCCGCGCGCGCGGGCTGTGTACTCGGCGTGGATAACGAGGGGGCCGATTCGCCGGTGCGATCGTCGGCAGGTGAACGTAGAGAGATGCAAACCATCAGGTTGCGACATACAGCAGGGCTTTCGTTCGCCGCGTTGGCGGCGGGCTGATCCGTTGACTTTCGAAATCTCGACGGGCCAATTTTACCCAATTCGTCCTCGGCAGGTAACGGGCCGGAGGTGGGCGAACGGTGGCCTTCGAAATCGACGGCACCGGTCGATCGTCGCGCCAGCGGTGTGCCGTCAGATTCGTAAGCGGTAATTTGACGTTCGGCAGTCTCAACATGCGCGAATGCAACACAATTGCTCAGCGCGACATCCGGGGGCGGCCGCTTGCCCAGCGCGACGCCATTGACCGCAATTTGCGCATCGATGCCGGTGTCGGCAGCGACCGCGTTAAAGTTGGACAGCAGGGCGGCGGCCTCGTCGGGCGGAACGTTCAAGGCGAAAGAGGTTGCCTCGAAACGGGCGTTAGATTGCTCAACGGGATGGCATTGAACAAAGAAGGGATCGTCGCAGCTAAGCCGAAATTTTGCCGACGACGGACCGAGGCGCGGCGTATCGTTACGGTAAAGCTCGGCCTCCAGCGCGTCTTCCATCATCCATCGGTCGGTGGCATGTTTGAAATCAACCACGATCTGGTTGGAAAACGCCTCGACTGCCGCGGTGCGAACCTCTTCGGGTTGTAAGCGGCCGGCCACGAGCTTTTCGTCGAGCGTGCCCGGACGCGGCCTGCCGACGGCAACCGCGTTACCGGTGAGAACCGAACCACCGCCCGGCAAGAGCCCAGCCATTACGTCATACGGTTCGTCGATGGTATTGGCGTGACTGGCGGAAGCGCTGGACCATTCGCCGGAACGAGCATTCGCCCCCATGGTGCTTGAGCCGCCCATGCTCGTGTTGTTGCCGGCATTGCCCGAGTTGTTGGCAGGCGCGATGGCCACGTAGTTATCAAAATCGCCTTCGTTATTCGGTTTCGGGCCTGACGACATCAGCGTTGGTAGCACCATCCAGCCCATGCCAACGGCTACCGCAAAGGCGGCGGCAGCGCCATAAAACTGCCAGCTGGCGAGGCGGGGCTCGTTGGGGATGCCATTGAACAGCGCTTCGCGTTCCAGCGTTTCGCACACGGCTGCTTGGAGATCGATAGCGGGTGAATCGACGGGTAGTGTGGATAATTCTTGCCCCATACCCTGGAAGTCTCGGTAGATGACTTGCGCTTCCTTGTCGGTTTGCAGCAAAATCTCGACCACCTGACGTTCCTGTTCGGTGGCTTCGCCATCGAGGTAGGTGGAGAGCAGTTCGAGTTTTTTCTCACGTTTGGTCATTTAAGCTACCGCAATATCCTAGCGGTCCATCAGTTGTTTGAGTCGTTCTCGCAACGCCAAGCGAGCACGATGCACGCGCGACTTGACGGTTCCGAGCGGAATCTTGAACACGTTCTGGATTTCCTCATAGCTCAAGCCTTCCATCTCGCGAAGTACGAGAACCGCTCGGTATTCCGGATCGATATCATCCAATGCCTGCCACAACTGGCTCGAGCGTTCGTTGGCGACGATCCGATCCGCCGGTTGCTCCAGTTCGATCAACCCGACACGACCGACGGCGGGTTTACCGTTGGTCTGGTCGAGACCGTACTCATTCGGGCGTCGCACGAGGCGACGGTTGGCCGAAATCGCCAGATTCACGGCGATCCGGTAAATCCACGTGTAAAAGCGAGCGCGATCGTCGAAACGATCGATGGCACGAAAAGCCCGGATAAATGTCTCCTGCGCGAGGTCTTCCGCGTCGGACCGACTACCCGCCAGCCGCATACAGAGCCGCAGAACGCGGTCTTGATGCAGATTCACGAGTTCGCCGAATGCCTGCGTGCTGCCGAGGCGGGCCTGATCGATCAGGCTTGCCTCTCGCGTCGCATCGGCATCGGCGACCGACCGATCGCCTTCCAATCTGTTTAGACCCTCTTTGGCCGGAGAAGTTCCCGGGTTTGAGGCAGATTTTTTGGATAGCCGATCGTGCACGGTGGGTGGGTTTTCCTGTTTTGGGTGAGTCTAAGGTTTATTCATGGTAGCAGCTTGGTGGTCGCTGCACCAAATATTGACGCCTGGCAATGGTATCGATTGGAGGGCCATCTGCGGCCTAGCGGTGCAAATTTGCTTTTCGCACCGGCGAGAGACCGATGCTCCCAGTGGCAGAATTGAAACGACACCTGCATGCGACGCTTGGCCGGGCTTTATTACAAGCGCGGAGGCAACCATAATGGCGATCATGGAACATCCGTTGCCCATTATCGAGGTGGCTAGCAACGAGCGGCAGGGCGATAACGCCGGTCCGCGTTCGATCTCCGCCGTTCAGATGTTACGCATTAGCGTGACGGATCGCTGCAATTTTCGCTGCGTATATTGCATGCCGGAAGATGCCGTCGGCTGGACAGAGCGGGCGGCGCTGCTCACGTTTGAAGAGATCGTCGATGTGGCGCGGGTGGCCTACAGGCTGGGAGTGCGCGGTTTCAAGCTGACGGGTGGGGAACCGTTGGTGCGGCACGAGCTGCCGACTTTGGTCGAAAAGTTGAGCCGGATCGGGCCGGATACCGATTTATCGATGACGACCAATGGGGCGTTATTGCCGCAGTTTGCCGGGCAGTTAAGAGATGCCGGTTTGCAGCGACTGACAGTGAGCCTCGATACGCTAGCACCCGAGCGCTTCAAGACCATCACGCGCGGGGCGCGGATTGAGGATGTCTTTGCAGGGATTCATGCGGCGGTAGCGGCGGGCTTTCGGTTTCCGAAGATCAATTGCGTAGCCATGCGCGGCATCAACGACGATGAGTTTGCCGCGTTTGCGCGCTTTGCAGTTGAGAACAAAACGACGGTACGCTTTATCGAGTACATGCCTTTGGGCCGCACGGCATTGGGCGGTGAATACGAAGCGCGCTTTGTGCCCGAAGTTGAGATTCAACGTGCCATTGAAGCCGAGGTTGGCACGTTACAGCCGGTTGAGAAGAAATCGTCAGGCACCGGGCCGGCGCGGGAGTATCGTATCGGTTCGACAGAGGGTCGCGTCGGATTTATTAGCGCGATGTCGAAGCCCTTTTGTGAAACGTGCAATCGGCTGCGATTAACGGCGGAAGGACAGTTGCGCAGTTGCCTATTCGATGGCGGCGAAGTGGAATTGCGACCGGTGCTGCGGGCGCAGCCCGATAGTGCGGCACGCCGGGCGATGATGGAGAAGATGTTTGTCGATTGCGTGGCGTTTAAGCCAGAGGTGCATTCGTATTACGGCAATCGACAGATGTCGCAGATTGGCGGGTAAAAGAAAAAGCCGCAGTGAGGACACGGCGGCTCTGAATCGAAATCTTCTCGAATGACTCGCGAGTTATTTCATCAACGCGGCATCGCGCTATAAGAACAACTTATAAATATCCTGCGCCGTCACGAGCACGAAAATCGTCATGATCAGCGCGATGCCGATCATCTGCGTGGCCATTTGTACGCGAATGCTGACCGGCTCGCCGCGAATTTTTTCCAGCACCAGAAACAGGAACAACCCGCCGTCGACAATCGGCAGCGGCAGGAAGTTGATTACTGCGAGGTTTGCTGAGAGGAAACCGAGCAGCCAGATCAAATCGAGCGCACTTTTGTCGGCGACTTTGGAGCCAATGGCGATGATGCCCAGCGGACCGCTCATGTTGCGCGTGCCGATGTCGCGCGTAATCAGGCGCTGAATCGTGCGCACGGTGCTGACAGTAGCGTTGTAGGCGCGTTTGCTTCCTGCGACGAACGCGGCGAACGGATTGGCGATCGGGTTGCGTTCGGCGAGGGCGTAGCAATAGAAGTTCGCTGTAAAGCCGATGCGTTCCAACCACGGGTCGGTATTGGTCGCCGTCACCGCGTATTCACCGCTGCCTTTTTCACCGCCGAAACGGGCGTATTCGACTTTGACTGTTTTGCCGATGTTGGCTTCGAGCAACGCGGCGGTCGCGCGACGATCGGGCAGATAGTAGGTTACCTTGGTTTCGTTATCACCCTGTTTGACCGGCACGTCGATGCTCGATTGACCGGCAATCGACACGATGCGGTCGCCCGGGTAGAGGCCGAGTTCCGCTTGCACGCAGTTGGGCACTTCCAACTCAACGGTGCGAATGTCGTTGAGCACGCGATAGGTAAGTTGCACCTGCTTACCGGCGTGGTCGCGCAGCGCTAAGACAAAATCGTTCCAACCGTCGAGCCATTCTTCATTGATCTTAGTGATGCGCGCGTAGAGCGGGATTTCCGACGCGGCGGCCATCGTCTTATTGCTGCCGAATTCTTTGACGATGTTGGCAACGAGCACTTCGCCCTCGCTAACCGGCAGCACTTGCAAATAGTCGTCCAGTGTGCGGTCTTTGATCAGTGAGCCGGTTGGTACCTTGAGCTTGAGCCGATGCACGTCCACGTTCTCGAGCCAACCGCGCAACGCATCCACATCTTCCACTGTGGCCAGTTTATCGAGAATCGTTTTGACTTCGGGCTTCGGCAAGCTGGACGCATTCAAATCTCCGCGCATGCGTTCCTGAATATCGGCACCGTCGGCGCTAACCGATTGCAGAATCTTCTCGCGCTGTTCAGCAAGGAAACGCACGGCTTGTTGGCTCAGGCCTTTATTGGCGGTGTAGGGACGGCGCACGTGCAAATCGATGGTCTTACCCGTGTTGCGATTAAAACAATCTAAGGCATCCTGATAGGTCGGGTGATCGATGGTGTCGATGCGGGTGATCACATCGAGCATCTTCACGCCGGCGTCATCAAACGGGCCATCCAATTTCTCCGTCGTGAAGACGACAGTCAGCCGCGGTACGAATCCCAGCACGGACGCCTCTTGTATCTTGCGCCCTGCCGATGCGGGCTGGATGCCGTTGTAGGGCACCGGATACATCAGCGGCTTCATCGAGACTTCGACTTCGCTGGATTCGACGTCGTGGTTATAGGCGTGACGGGCTTCGGTGGTGAGCGTTTCCGCGTCTTTGGGCCGTTGCACAACCAGCTTCACGGGCCGCCCCATCTGGACGCGAATGGCGCGCTCGAGTTCACCATAGCTGGCATTGACGGCGCGTCTTTCGCCGTCGACGACGACATGCGTGATTTTGTCGTTGCGCTGCAGTGCGGTGCTATCGCCCTTCAAGCCGTCAGGCTGAATAACGACGTCCACGCGCGTGTTGGACCCCGGACTCACGCCGATTTGTCGACGATGCACTTCTTCCTGATATTCGGGCACGATGCGAAAGGGTGGGTCGATGATCTTGCCGTCGCGCTCGACGACGATTTCGATGGTCTCGCCGCCGGCGGAGAGCGACACGCGCTCCATCAATTGATCAAACGTAGAGACGGGCTCACCATTGATTTCGACGAAGCGATCGCCGGGCTGAATGCCGGCCAGGCCAGCGGGCATTTCTTGTCTGACAAGGCCAACGACAGCCGGCGGCTCCATACGACCGATCATGGCGACGAGGGTAAAGGCAACGGCGGCGAAAATAAGATTCATGATGACGCCGGCGCAGACAATAACCATGCGCTTGGAGACGGATTTGTTGGTGAAGGATCTCGGGTCGGGCTTGACTTTGATTTCGCCGCTTTTGTCGACGACAAAGTCTTCCTGACCCAGCATCTTCACGTATCCGCCCAGCGGAAGGAGCTTGAATGAATAACGCGTTTCGCCTTTGGTGAAGCCGAACAGCTCCTTTCCAAAGCCGATGGCGAATTGCTCGACTTTAACGCCGGCCCACTTGGCGGCGGCGAAGTGCCCCAACTCGTGCACAAACACGATGATGGAGAAGCCGAGAATCATCTGGCCGATATTCCAGAGATTGCTAAGCCAGACGGGAGCGGCGGCCAGCGTTAAGTCCGGGGCCGCAAGCATCATTTCGAACATTGCAATACCTCTTGCCGGGCCCAGGCGTCGACAGCCGTCAACGTCTCCAAGTCCGGATGCGCCGTAAAGGCGTGTCGGTTCAAAACATCTTCTACAATTTCGGCGATGCGCACGAAGCGAATCTTGCCGGCGCGAAACTGCTCGTTGGCGGCTTCGTTAGCGGCGTTAAAGGCCGCGCCGGCGGTCCCGCCGCGCTCGGCCACCTGATGACCTAAACGCAACGCCGGGAACCGTTTTTCATCGGGCGGTTCGAAGTGCATCTTGCCCAGAGCGGAAAAGTCCAGCCGGTCGCCACCGCGGAAATGGCGATGGGGGTGCGTAAGGGCGTATTGAATCGGCGTACGCATATCGGGCTGGCCCATTTGAGCGATGATGGAGCCATCACAAAAAGCGACCATCGAGTGAATAATCGACTCGGGATGGATGACGACTTCAATCCGCTCGGGCGGCACATCGAAAAGCCATTTGGCTTCGATGATCTCCAACGCCTTGTTCATCAGCGTGGCGGAGTCCACCGTGATTTTAGGACCCATGTTCCAAGTCGGATGTTTTAGGGCGTCTTCCAGCGTGGCATTGGCGATTTGCTCGGTCGTCCAGGTGCGGAACGGCCCGCCGGAGCCGGTCAGCAAGAGCCGCTCGATCTCTTCGTGGCGACCGGATTGCAAAGATTGGTAAATCGCGGAGTGTTCGCTGTCGATAGGGATGAGCTTGGCACCGCTGCGGCGGGCGGCGTCCACCATCAGGCTGCCAGCGACCACGAGTGATTCTTTGTTGGCGAGCCCGACTGTAAGGCCGCGCTCGACAGCGGCCAGCGTGGAGGCAAGCCCGGCCACGCCCACGATACTGGCGAGCACAAAGTCGGCATCGAGTTCCTGCACCATACGGACCATCGCGTCTTCGCCGGCCCAAATGGCGGTGCCGTTGTTGCCGGGTTGATTGTTGAGTTGGTCGGCGGCAGTTGGGTCGCTGAGGACGGCGACCTTAGGTTGAAACTGTTTGATTTGCTGGTGCAGCGGTTGCCAATTGGACCGGGCGGCGAGTCCGACGACTTCGCACTCATCTCCCAGATGCTGCGCGACATCGAGCGCACTGCAACCGATCGAACCTGTGGAACCGAGAATAATGACGCGTTTGGGCATGAACGGGTGCGCGGGCAAAGAACCATCGAAGTCGAACGCGGATGGTAGGCCGGGGTTAGTCGGTGGGCAAGTTTTCTGAGGGAATATTGTCGTTGGTCGGGGCGGGGGCCACGCGTGCGGGTTCGCGGGCTTTGGCTTGTTGGTTCATTAAATCCAAAAATACGTATAACACGACGCCGACGCCGATCATGGCGCTGGTGACGGCGGAAATCGCGACGATGAGTAGCGTGGCCTTGCGCTGGCGGCGGCGTTCGACGGGGTCGAAGTTGGCACAATCTTCCAAGTCGACCAGCAGCGCATCCGCCGATTGGTAACGATCTTTCGGATCTACGGCAAGGCAGCGCTCCAGAATCGCGCGGCATTTTGGACTGAATTTCTTTAAAGAAGGGAAGTCGGGCGTTGGCGGCGTACGGTGGGCGGCGATGACTTTGGAGCGCGTCTTACCGCGTATCAGTGACTTACCCGTCAGCGCGAAATACATCACAAGCCCTAGCGAATACAGATCGCTTTGCGCCGTCGTGTCGCGACCGTTGGCGGTTTCGGGTGCGATCCAACCGAGCGAACCGACGGCCTTACCGCGCAGGCGTTCGCTTACTTCTTCACCGGCCACATCGGCAAGTCCGAAGTCCATCAGCTTGAGATGATCGTGTTCGTCGAACATCAGATTGCTGGGTTTGATGTCGCGGTGAATGATATTGCGGCGATGGGCGAGGCCGAGCGCTTTGACAGGCCCGATGAGCCATTCGAAGAGTTTGCGCGGTTCGATGGGGCCGTGCTTCTCGACGTGTTCCTTGAGCGTGCCGCCTTCCATCAACTCGAGCGCGAGAAAGACGTGGCCCTGATCTTCCGCAACTTCGTAGATTGATACAACGGCGGGGAATTGCAACTGTGCGACGGCACGGGCTTCCTGCATAAACAGGTCGAGGTTGAGACCGGCCTTGGCGCTTTCTTCGCGATTGCGCGTCAGGATTTTAAGGGCGACATCGCGGCGCAGCGATTCATCGTGAGCACGCCAAACGACGCCCATGCCGCCGTGACCGAGCAAAGATTTGGCTTCGTAGCGACCGATTTGCTTCCCGGCCCAACCCATGTCGATGGCGGAAGTGCTCGAGCCGGAGATGGCATCTTCGGAGCGCAGGCCGACTTGGCCGGAATCGGCTTCACCGGCGGCTGCGCGTTTGCGATATTGGCTGAGCTCATCGGCGGGGACTTCTTTGGCGCGCCATTGCAGCTGGCAATGCTTGCAGCGCAGCCGTCGGCCCAACAAGCGGCGGGCAACGCGATACGCCTGTCCGCAGTTGCTGCAAACAACGGCGACGCGATCGCCGCCGTGTTCGGATTGCGTGTCGGATGACTCCGCCATGAGTGTGTTACGCCCGCGTATCCGTTTGGGCTTGCGAGTGTCGACGCTACGCGATCGCGCGTATGCGACACAATCCTACGCTGAATGCAGCGCGACTGCACGCGCCGATTTCGAGCGCTCTTAACTTACGATATGGAGGCGGGTTCCGTCGTGTCAAACGCGCTTGACGGTCGGCAATTAAGATGGATTTAAGAAGCATGGCGTCGCGATTGGACGGCAAGCGGGATTATTGCAACTTTCCTTGCAACTGCTTGGCGAAGCCGAGCAATACCGGCTTGGGCAAGGTTGGAAGCCCATAGGCGTTGGCCGCACCGTTGTTCGAGGTGATTTCGTTAAGTGCGGAAAGTACGCGGTCGCGATGGGGCGCAAGTTGTGCGGCAATGCCGTCGGCTTCGCCGAGGCGACCACCAGCCATGGCGACGATGAACTGCACGACCATCGAGTTTATTTGTTTATCGCCGAGATCGGTGCGCGGTGCGGCGGCTGGTTTTGGGGTCGCGCGTGTGCCGTCCAGATTGCGCGACCGGCGACGACCGGGTTCGCCCGGCGCGGATCGTTCGTTGCTGAGGCTGCGCTGAATTTGCATGTCTTCGGCAAACGACTGCCGGCGACGGCGTTCTTCGGCTTCATCCAGCGGCGCGAGCGGGATTTCTTCCAGATCGCCACCGGCAGAGGGGATGTAGTTTACGCCGTGGCAATGCGGGCACTTGGCTTGCTGACCGCCATCGGCGTCGGGCGCGGTGACTTTCATATTGCAATGTTCGCAATGAAATTCAATCAAAGTCATTCTCCGCATGAGTGTTTCGCCGGCGACGCCGCTTGTACGCGATTAGGCGTAACAATTACTAATAATCGTAGTCGCCGTCATCCGCATCGCCGAGCGCATCGGCCTCCGGCTCCACCACGATCGGTGCGGCTGGGCCGTGCGTTCGGCGTTTTTGCTGGCGTTCCCGCCATATCAATCGTACCGGTGTCTCATCGAAGGGTAAAGTTTCGCGAATACGGCGTTCCATGAATCGGCGATATTGTTCGCGCATGATCGCGCGATTATTCACGAAGAGTACGACCGTCGGCGGGCGCACGCCAACTTGGGTGGCGTAATAAATTTTCGGCTGCACGCCGTGATGGTCGGCGGAGGGTTGTCGATCTTCGATGGCCGCCTCGATCGCGCGGTTGAGTTGGCCGGTGGTAACACGGGTGGATGCTTGCTTGAACAGGCCTTGCGCAACGTCGAGCGTGCTTTGAATGTTGCGGCCTTCGGTGGCCGTGGTGAAAGCCAACGGTGCGTAGGCGAGGTGGGGCAATACCTTCGCGAGATAATCCGCGTATTCCTCGGCGTCGGCGAAACCCTTGGCCAGGTCCCACTTGTTGATCACGATCACACACGGCTTGAACTCGTTCACGATCAACTCGGCGAGTTTCTTGTCGACTTCGGTGATCGGCGTGGTCGAGTCGATCAGAAACAGCACGACATCAGCGCGGCGAATCGATGCGAGCGAACGGTCGGTACTGAAATACTCGATGCTAGTTTTGTGTTTGCTACGACGTTTCACACCGGCGGTATCGATGGCGACGAACTCGCGACCGTCAATGGCGAAGCGCACGTCGATCGCGTCGCGCGTGGTGCCCGGAACTTCGCTCACGATCACGCGCTCGTTACCGGCCAAGGCATTGATGAACGTGCTCTTGCCGACGTTGCGACGACCGACGAGGGCGACCTTCATTACCGTCTGCGGCGGTTCGTTGTCCGCATCGGGGCCAAGCCGTTCGAGAATCGTATCGAGCAGGTCGCGCCGATGATGACCGTGCAACGCCGAGACGCACATTGGCGTACCGAAGCCGAGGGCTTCAAAGGTTCCTGCGTAGTTTTCTTGTTGGTCGGTATCGGCTTTGTTGGCGACCAGTTGCACGGGAACGTCAACCGAGCGCAACAAGTCGGCCACGGTCTGGTCGAGCGGCGTGATTTCGGCAAGCAGATCGACCACAAAGAGGATGAGATTCGCACTGGCGATGGCTTGACGGATCTGGCCTTCGACGTGGTCGGTCAGGTTGTCGTGATCGTCGATGCCGTAACCGCCGGTGTCGATCAACTCGAAGTAACGCTCTTCGTATTCGATGACGGTGCTGACACGATCGCGCGTGACGCCGGCCGTCGGCTCCACGATGCTGATGCGCTTGCGCGCCAGACAATTCAAGAGCGAACTTTTGCCGACGTTGGGTCGACCGACGATGGCAACAATAGGAACGGCCATGGTGAATCAATCAAAAACGGTGACGGCGCAACTTGGCAACGGCGTAACGAGCAGACCCAATGCGCAAACGGTTTAGTGTCGGCCGGAAATGCCGTTTTGTCAACGTTTAAGCGGGGCTTTCCGGCGATCATCGCAAGAAAAAACGCGGTTGCGACCAAGTTTGGTGCAACCGCGTTCGTGCGTTTTGTTCATCGCAGGTTGGGTGGATTAGTTCGGCTGCATCGGCTGCGTGTTGTGCAGGAACTGATCGATAATTCGGACGATGCGTTGCGTTTCCTGCGGATCGACGTTGGCCGTGACGGCGTTGTTGTCGATGCCGCCGAAGAAGTGCAACAACGGCAGGGCGGCGGCCAAGTCATCAGCGAAGCCGTTAAAGAACTGGCTGCGCGTTTGCAGGTAGAAGCGATCGTCGTCTTCGATGCGCGTGCGACGCTGCGTGCCGGGGTAGTCGGCGAAGAAGTTGGGCACCGGATGCACCAAATCGCCGAGGTCGTATATCGCGGTGTAATAGGTTTGGCCGTCGGCACCAGTGAACTCGGGCGTGCGATAGATCATGCCGCCGCGATACTGGGCGCGGCGTGCCGTACGCTCGGGCCAATCGGTCGGGAAAGTCATCGCACCGTCGGGCGACGCGGGCAGCGCGGCTTCGGATGCGGTCAGTAGCGTGTTCGCGCGGGCGGACATGGTCGCGCGATACACATCGCGTTCGTAAGCCAACCGTTGCTCCATCGGTTCCAGAGCGGCGTCGACGTCAATCAACGTGCCGGCTTCAGGGGCTGTGGCGACGGTGGTTGCGTCTTCGTTGTTCTCGCCGGTGTCGGTAAGCAGCAATGGGTGTTGGTCGAACACGTCTTTCACCCTCTGCGGATCGATTGCCGTAGTCGACGTCGCGGCCGATTGGTGCGCGGCCACGCTGCGGCGGAGGCCGGCCAGTTTTTTCCAATGCGGCTCAGCATCGATTTCGGGCGGCAGTTGATCGAGCAGTTGTTCCGATTCGGAGATCAACTGGATCGCCAAGGCGTGATGGCCCGTCGTGATGGCTTGACCGGCCTGCAGAACGTTGAGTCGAACTTTACGGACGACTTGTGCGGCGGCGGCGCGCTCTTGCTCTTCGAGTAGTGTCAACGCTTCGTGTTCGGTGACGCTGAGCCTGCCCGCAGCTTGCTTTGCGCGAAGCAGCTTCAAGTAAATGACTTGATCGCGCGGGGCGGCGGCGTGGGCGGCTTCGAGGATTTCGATGGCGCGCGCCAGTCCGCCATCGGCGATGAGTTGCTCGGCCTGCCGCAACGGGTCGTTTGTTTTGACCGCCCGCGGTTCGGTGCCGCGATTTTCTTCGATGGCCTGATCGAGCAGGTCGTCCGCATCGGCATGCAGCGTATTATTGGCGATGAGGCCGAGCAGAGCGGCGGAAAGTAGAACGGCTATTTTGGGCGAATAAAACGACATATCGAGCACTCCAATTTTTCGGCGTCGGCGGAGGTGCGAAATTTTTAGCACACCTAAGTTTTAGCCATTCGAATCGCGGAAATCAAGCGCTATTCGCGGTGATTATCGAATTGGGCCGCATCGGGCGGCGATTCTTGCGAGCGTCGGGCAAGGTCTGCGGGTGGGTGGCCAAGCCGGTGTCGACGGTTCGACTGCGGCTAACGTTTGTTCCGATGCATCGGTAGGCGGTCGGCGTTGATGTAATGACGGGCCGCAATTCACCACAGGAGTCAGCCGTGTCGCGACGGATGGAGGCAACGCAGGCCGCTCAGCGGCGACATCAGCTCGGGGGCGGTCCGCGGCTGAACTTGTTGCAACGGAGACCGGCGGCGGTCGGCGTCGGTTTGGCGTGGGTGATATTTTCGGTATGCGTGGCGTGGTGGTTGGGCGCACCGTATTTGAAGTCTGCCCCTGAGAATCTCGATGCGTTGGAGATTGCACGCGCTTCGGAAGCGGTCCAGTTTTCGCGCGAGGCCGAGACGTCAACGGCGGTCGCGGTGAAACCGGCTCAAGCGCACGCCGACAACTCGGCGCTTTCGGCTGCCGAGCAAAGTCAATTTACACAATGGATCGTTGCACATCCGGGCGTGGTGATGACGCTTGGTGGTGTTTTGATTTTCTGTTCGTTAATTACGGCTTGTTGGGCGTTGCGTCAACTCTGGTTGGTTGAGCGCGAACGACGCGTTAGCGGTAAGGCTTCGACCGATCGCTATCGGGTTGCGCCTTCGATGGTTGTTCACGCTGATAAACCGGCAGAGCAAGGGACTGTGTTGCCCGTTATTAAGAAGAAACAATTTTTCACGCGGCCCGAACAAAAACCTACGCGAAATCAAAAGGCGGCGGCGAACACTTCGTCACTGCCTGTTCCGCGCGCTGAGCCGCCGAAGTTGCATTTGGTTCAACCGCGACCGACCGCAAAGCAATCGGTCGCAGCGCCAACGCAAAACGGAAAACGTCGCCGCCCCGATTTCGATCGAATCATTTCGGAAATGTCGCTTGCACAGTACACGCTTAGCCGCGTGGACGAATCGGCGGTTGAGCAGGCCAAGGGCGATGCGGGTAAAGATGCGGCATGAGCGAACGGACGCTTGACAACTCGCCCCAGCGCCGCCGACTGCGGCTGATTTGCGTGGTGCTGCTATGGACGCTCGCCGTATTCGCGGCAGTGATCGTTCTCGGCGAAGCCACCATCGGTCCGCGTGCGGATGGCTCGGTCAGTTGGCTACTGCTCGGTCGAGACGGCACCTCACGGTAATAATCACCCCTTGTATTTAAAAAAGTCGCGGCGCACCGGTTTACAAATGGGATCGGGGTGCCTTCAATTAGCGGCAAAACTCTCGCATTGACCATGGGTGCAAGGCACCGACCGAGGTAAGATCACGATGGCAAAATTACACGATAGCATTCTGGGAGCCGTAGGAAACACGCCGCTGGTGCGCGTCAATCGCATCATGCCCGAGGGCGCGCGCGTGTATGCCAAGCTCGAATACTTGAACCCGTTGGCCAGCGTGAAGGATCGTATCGGCAAGGCGATGATCGAAGCGGCCGAGCGCGACGGTAAGCTCAAGCCGGGTATGGAAGTCGTGGAGCCGACTAGCGGTAACACGGGCGTTGGTTTGGCGTTCGTCTGTGCGGCCAAGGGGTATTCATTAACGCTAACGATGCCCGAATCGATGAGTATGGAGCGGCGCATGCTGCTGAAGGCGCTCGGTGCGACGCTGGTGTTGACGCCCGCCGCCGAAGGTATGCCGGGCGCGATTCGCAAGGCGCAAGAGATCTTTGACGAGCGCCCGAACGCGTTCATGCCGCAGCAGTTCGACAACCCGGCGAACCCCGAAGTGCATCGTAACACGACGGCCTTGGAAATCTGGAATGATACCGACGGTGAGGTGGATATTCTGGTCGCGGGCATCGGCACCGGTGGCACGATTACGGGTGTATCGGAAGTGCTCAAGCAAAAGAAACCGGGCATGAAGTCGATCGCGGTTGAGCCAATCGAATCACCGGTGTTAACGCAAAAGCGCAAGGGCGAAGAGATGAAGCCCGGGCCGCACAAGATTCAGGGCATCGGTGCCGGCTTTGCGCCGAATGTATTGAACACTGACGTGTACGATGAAATCGTAACGGTGCAATCCGAAGATGCCATGCAATGGGGCCGACGGTCGGCGAAGGAAGAAGGCATATTGTGCGGGATTTCTTCGGGCGCGGCGCTCTGTGCGGCCCATCAGGTGGCGAGCAAGCCCGAGAACGCCGGCAAATTGATCGTGGTGATTCTCGCGTCGTCGGGCGAACGCTATCTCAGTACGCCGCTGTTTAATCAATTGTAACTATCGAGTGCCACGTGATGCGTGAAGTGGCAATCGGCGTTACTTGGTAAAGGGGGCGATGCCCTAGATTCGTAGTTCGTTTCGGTGACGGGCGCGGCCGACGGAGGCCGCGCCCGTAATGAAGCGGTAACCGTAGTACGACGCGCGATCTTCAACAGGCAGTAGCCGCGAACCCTTTACGATCGCGCAGCTTCATTTGCTTTTTGATTGACCGCGCAAGCCAACCGGAGTTCCGCCCCCCCTTTGAGCAACGACAAATCCTCCAATGTGGTTTGGCATCACGGCGATGTATCGCGCGACGACCGACGGGCGGTTACCGGACAATCGGGCTGCACCGTGTGGCTGACGGGGTTGCCCTCTAGCGGTAAGAGCACGTTGGCGTTCGCCGTTGAGAAGTTGCTGACCGACCGCGGGCAGGTGGCGTACGTGCTGGACGGCGACAACGTGCGGCACGGTTTGTGTGGAAACCTAGGGTTTTCGGCCGACGATCGTGCGGAAAACATTCGTCGTATCGGTGAAGTAGCGCGGTTATTCGCCGATGCGGGGGTGATTGTGTTGTGTTCGTTCGTGAGCCCGTATCGCGCCGATCGCGCGGACGTTCGAACCATGCACGATGCGATAGACCTTCCGTTTCTTGAGGTTTATATAAACACACCCGTCGATATTTGCGAGCAGCGCGACCCGAAGGGGTTGTATAAGAAAGCGCGCGCGGGCGATATCAAAGGCTTTACCGGCGTAGACGATCCTTACGAAGCGCCGGATGCGCCGGAGTTGGAAGTCGACGCTGCAAATCAAAGCGTGGCCGCCAACGCCGAACGCGTGGTTCGTTTACTCAGCGAGCGCGGGATCATTGCCGCGTCGTAAGGCTCGCCAAACTCGAACCAATCCCATTCAACCGGCCACGGTCGATCTACACCTTCATTCCACGGCTTCCGATGGCAGCTATTCGCCCGCTAAGGTGATCGAACTCGCGGCGGCGCGCGGGCTTACGACCGTGGCGCTGACCGATCACGATACCGTGGACGGTCTTGCCGAAGCCGGCGCGGCGGCTGATGCGCACGGTATGAATTTTATCAATGGAATCGAATGCGACGCTGCTTCGACCAAGGGAACGCTGCATATTTTGGGGTACTTTGTTGATCCGCACTGCGAGCGTTTGACTTCGTTTCTCGCCGACGCGCGCACGCGGCGACGCGAACGCAATCGGGCTATGTTGGAACAATTGAAGGTACACGGGATTGATCTTGCGAGTGACGGGCACGTGATTTCGCTCGACAGCTTAGGACGACGACACGTTGCGCAGCGGTTGGTCGACTTGGGCGTGGTGAGTCATCCGACGGCAGCTTTTCGCGATTACATCGGTGAAGGGGGTGAGGCGTATGTACCGATGCCGTCGCCCGGTGCGCGCGAGGTGATCGACGTCTTACATCACGCGGGCGGAGTTGCCGTGTTGGCGCATCCGGTGACGCTGCAAGCAATGAATGCGTTGGAGTTGGAAACGACGATCGCGCGTTTTGTGCATTACGGGCTGGATGGCATCGAAGTCGTTCATCCGGCGCAATCACAAGGACAGCGGCAACAGTTTTTGCAACTCGCGCAGCGTTTCGATCTGGTAACCACGGGCGGGTCGGACTTTCATGCGCTGGCATGGAAGCAGCCGCGCGGTATCGGTTTCGGTGAAAGTGTGACGGAAGAAGTCGTGAGCCGGCTCGAAGCGCGGCGGCGAAATCGCGATAAACGTCAATAAAAATAGAAATTCTGTTTGACAACTGTCGATATACAGGGTATCTATTACTGCACGGGCCGAGGAATTCCATATTTGAATTGTATTCGAGCCCGCAGGGGTTTTTTGTCGTGTTGATGCGTTCGTACATTTGTGTTGCACCGGTTCAGACGCCTGCCACTTGCGTTGCGCCAACCCCGCGCGAGCAACAGCAAGAGCAAATCGGCATGGAGTCCGACCGTTAACGTGTAGCCATTGATGGTGACGTCGGTTCGGGTTCTTCCGAACGAATCGTCACCGGCATTTCGCGGATTATTCGATTTCGTTTTGAAGACCCGTTGCGACCGACCGTCGCAGCGGGTTTTTTCGTGGGCGCGAACACACGAGACGCCGCAGTCCGAGAGGGTGCGCGCAAAAAAATAGACGCGTGTCTGATTGTGCCCGGTGAGGTAGTGGCAACCCGTTCGGCTTTGAACCGAGCGCCGCCGGTTCGATTCCGGCCCGGGCAGATTTACAACACGGCCCCGTGGGGTAGGGGTAACCCGGCCGACTCTGACTCGGCAGCCGCTCGGTTCGAATCCGACCGGGGCCTGTTTGAATACTGAAGACGCCGTAGCGTAGCGGCCGAACGTGCCGGGCTTTCATCCCGGAGAGCGCGGGTTTGAATCCCGTCGGCGTCAGTCTTATTTCAGCGAAACAACGCGGCTGCGTCGTTGCGTTGGTGAATACGGAGTGTGACCGCAGCCTGGTAGCGGTTCCGCCTTGGAAGCGGGAAGTCGTGGGTTCGAATCCCACCACTCCGATTTCTCAATCGAGCGTCGGCCAAAATTGCCGTCACCACGAGGGAAGTTGTTAGTTGAATGAGCCGATATTCAGGTAGATCGTTATTAGAAGATCGGCGTTTGAACTGTCTTGGCCGTGGCGATTTATTTAATGACTCAAACATCGAATTTCAACTCGCTCGCATCATCTTTACCTGATCGGCATCGGCAAGACTACGGTACATCCTCGCAACTTAAAGAAGAGCAGCCGACGGATTCCTTTACCTCGGGTGGTCGAGGGGGGGCGTCGATGGCAAGGGAATCTTGGCGTCAGCGTTACCTAACGAGCGTGGTTGTGCCTGCATTACGCGTGCTCGGACCGCAGCGCGTTGATCGATTGGCGCGTTTCTTGGTTGAGAGTCGACCGGCGCCGAATGATGAGCGGGAACGCATTCTGACTTGTCGGATCGGGCGCGCATTAGGTGTGTCCGATGCCCCTGCAAAGTCCGAATCCTCGGTAGGCTCGGAGTCGGCACGTCAGATTGCGGCGTTGCGACAGTCGAATCGATTGCATCATGCACGGTTCTGGGCCGAGCTACCGTTTGTATTAGCGGCGGCGCGCAAGAGCTCGCTTCGGTCATGTTTCGTTAACGCAGATTCAATCTTGCACCAGACGGGTTCAGTTTGGCCAGAAATTGACAAGCCCACGGGGCACGCGGGCGCCAACGGCGACCAATCTTTCAGAGGAAGCTCGGGCGTACTTTATGCGTCGGCTTGCTTTGGCAATCCCGTGGTTGCGGCACTGGCCCTGCGCGAGATGCACGGCACCCTCACCGTCGTTGCAGACTTCGACCATTTTCCGACGACGAAATCATGGCGTCGATATTGGAAGCGCATCGGCGGTTTGCGCGTGATCGATCGATCGCGGGCGGTGCGAGAGTTGCCGGACATTTTGGGGAGCGGCGGGGCAGTGTTTCTCTTGGCCGATCATTTCCGGCCACGTGGGGCTGGTGTGGCGGTGTCGTGGCTAGGCCGCGCTCGCACAGCGTATCGTACAGCAGGCATCTTGGCCGCTCGACACGGCGCTCGCGTCGTTCCAGTGGCGGCGACGCGAACCGACGCGGCCATGCGGTTTGAGTTGTGGTTGGGCAAAGTGACGGACGCGGCAAAGGATGTTGATTCGGTCGTCCGTGACGCGCTCAGTCAGTTGGAGACGCGCGTGCTGCTGGCCGCCGATCAGTACCACTGGGTAGCAGCAGGCTGACGAGTAATAAAAACGAAAAATCGACCTTACTGAAGGTAAAGAACCAGAACCGTGACGCCCCAGCTTTATCTCGAACAGCGGGTAGATAGGACGATGCGACGCGTGGCGTTCCGGATCACATTCGCAGCGACAATGGCCCGGAATTTACGACCAAGGTGGTTCGTCACTGGTTGCAGCGGGTGGGCGTGAAGACACTGTTCATCGAACCGGGTAGTCCTTTGGGAGAACGGATACGTGGATCGCTTCTAATCTAAGTGATGAGCGGTTGGACGGTGAGATTTTGGGATCGCTCTAGTCATCTGCGGTAGAGGTTCAAGCGTTTGTATAAACCTTAGGATATTGGTTCGAACTCGATCACCGCGTTTTGTGATCGTTCAAGTTCGATTTAAGTTGCCAAAGAGCTTCCTTACGAGCCCACTTCAATAGCTGTACATGCGATTGATATTGGAGGGCGTGGCGATTCGCTTAAAGACGCATCGGAAATACATCGCTCTATGACGGCGATAACGGTCCGCTCGCCACGCGCCAGAAGTTTACGCGTTTGTCCGGAAAGTTGATCACCAAAATTGCAACAATACGCGCGCATTGCCAGTTGAAAACAGGGCGGTGTCGGCCAATTCAGTGCGTCGCAAAGCCCCAACAGGACGGAAGGGGTGCAATGGTGGCTATCCAGCGCGCCGTCCCGAAGAGGAAGCACGCGTTCCCATGTAAGGTCTGGGCGGTCCTCATCGACGTGGGCGTCGATAAATATAACGAGCCGCGACGCGCTGATATTGACGGCGACCTCCGGGCCGAGTTGATGGTGGGCCTCGAAGTGCAGTTGATCGGGAAGCTTCCAGTCGATGCGTTCGAGCCTATCGAGCAGTTTGAGCGCTACGCCGTCATCGCCGCGCCCATCGTTACCCCAAGCGATGATGCGGATCGGTTTATTCATCGGCTTATCTCGCTACGGAGTCGTTGTTCGACATCGTACAGTTGCACGCGCAACGGCATTTGTCCCAGCGCGTGGGTGCTGCATGAAAGGCACGGGTCGTAACAGCGGATGGCCGCTTCCACCTTGTTGAGCATCGCTTCTTCCAGCGCGTTACCGCGCACGTGTTCGCGGGCAACCTGCGTCACCGCCTGGTTCATGGCTTGGTTGTTCTGACCCGAGGCGATGATGAGATTGACTTTTTCGATGCTACCGTGTTCGTCGACGAAATAATGATGAAAAAGCGTGCCGCGCGGGGCTTCAATCACGCCGACGCCCTCGCTCTTCAGGTTGGTGCTTTCGGCAATCAGATCGTCGGAGAGGATGTCCGGTTCGCTTAGCAGTTGTTCGACGCGTTCGATGCCGAAGAGAATTTCGATCAGGCGCGCGTAATGAAAGTACATCGAGGCTTCCACCATCGCGCCGTCGGTCGCGAGCGATCTGAAATACGCCAGTTCGGCGTCGGCTTCCGGCGTGCCGATGCGCTCGCAGTTGTTTAAGCGCGCCAATGGCCCCACGCGGTATGAGCCTTCGGGATAACCCGCCGGTCGATAGAACGGAAACTTCAGGTAGGACCAATCTTCGGTGGCCTCGGCGATCAGAGAGAGGTAATTCGCCGGATCGTAACGATCCTCGACAAGCTTTCCGGCGCCGTCTTTCACACGGAGCAGGCCGTCATAATGTTCGAGGTCACCGTCGGGCGTCGTCAGACATAGGTAGTAGCTCGGAAAGGTGGCGAAGCGCGCGACGAATTCGCGATGCTGTTCGAGGTAGCCGCGAAGCAGGGTGAGGCCGTCATGGACCCACGACTTCGCGTCGGCGATGCGCGCCGATAAGGCATCCCGATCCGTCGAAGCAAGGGCGCGGTTGACGCCGCCGGGTACACAGAAATCGGGATGAATTTTGCGCCCGGCCACGGCGGCGATCACGTCTTGACCGAACTTGCGCAGACCGATGCCTTTTTTGGCAAGTTCCGGTTGTTCGGCGATTAAGCCGAAGATGTTGCGCTTTGCGGGCGGCGCATCGAAGCCCAGCAGCAGATCGGGCGCGGACAAGTGAAAGAAACTTAGCGCGTGGGATTGAATGAGTTGCCCCATGTGCATGAGTTCGCGCAGTTTGGTGGCGGTCGGCGGTGGCGTGACATCGCAAATAACGTCCAGCGCTTTGGCGGCCGCCAAGTGGTGACTGACCGGGCAAATACCGCAAATGCGTTCGGTGAGTGTCGGCATTTCCGAGAAATGGCGGCCCTCGCAGAATTTCTCGAAACCGCGAAACTCGACAACATGGAAACGCGCGGCTTCGACCGCACCCTCCTCGTCGAGATGCAGGGTGACCCGACCGTGGCCTTCGACTCGCGTGATTGGATCGATTTTAATTACGCGCGACATGATGCACCTCGATTAGTCGTATTCCAGCGTATCGCCATCGGCGACTTCACCGCGCAGCAATGCGCCGACGGCTTTCCAAATGCGATCGGCGCTGGGCGGGCAACCGGGAATCCAGGCATCGACTTTCACATGTTCGTGAATCGGTTTGACCTTGGGCAGCAGTTGCGGAACTTCAATCGTCGGCACGGCACCAAACGCGGTGCTTTCTACGTCGATATAAGCGCGATCGAGTACGTCCTGATTGGAGAACTGATTGCGTAACATGGGCACGCAGCCAAAGCCGGCGCAGTCACCCAGTGATACCAGCGTGTCACTTGCAGCACGCAACTTGAGCAGCACCTCAAGGTTCTCTTCGTTGGCGACGCCGCCTTCTACCAGCCCGATATCGCATTTGGGAAAGTCTTTCACATCGACAATTGGGCTCGCCACCACATCAGCCATGGCCGCCAAGTCGATCAATCGATCATCGAGATCGAGAAATGACATATGACAGCCGGAGCATCCGCACAGCCAGACGGTGGCAATTCGTTTCTTTGCCATGATCTATGCCTCCGTCAATTCGCGCAAGGTTGTCCAGTCCACCGCACGATCGCGGTCGTCTCTGCAGCTCAGCAACGCGCCGTCTGCTACGCCATCGCACGCCGCGGGCAGCGGCGGTACATCCCAAGCGTCCTGAGCGGCCTTCCATTCGTTACTTAATTTCTGGAAGAACGCGATTTCATCGACCGCATGGCTCGGTGGCTGCATCAGAGGGGCTCCCACTTGCAGGCGTCCTTCCAGATTCACGTAGGTACCGCCGCGTTCGGACCAGGTCGCCGTCGGTATCACAGCGTGGCTGGCCGCAAGGACGTCTTCTCGTTCGCGCGTCAGGAACGCGACCACATACGTGACGGCGCGCAGCTTTTGTAGCCAAGTGCGCGGCCATTCGCGCTGGGAATCACCGAGCACGAGAAACGCGATGTCAGCCGAATGCGGATCGAAGTCGTGCATGTTCAGGCCCGGTTCTTCGAACAGTCGCGCTCCGTAGGTGTTGGCCTGCAACGCCAGATCCATGAGCCGCCATTTACCGTCCGCCGTTTGGTTACCGGTCGCGCGCACGATGTTGAGGGCGCCAATCAAGCCTGTGGGGCCATGCTTTGATAGACCGCGTCCACAGATGATCATTGGTGCCTCTGCAGCGGCGTACAAAGCTGCCATTTGCTTAATCTGCGTTGCATCGATACCGCAGGCGATGGAGATATCGTCGTCGTCGAAGCGTTTGAGTTTCTTTGACAAATCGGTGGGCATGGTCGCCGCGTCGGCGGCACCCATATCGATGAGATACTTCAGCATCGCCGCAAGAATCATCGGGTCGCGCCGCCGTTCGCTTTCCAGATGAACATCCGTCCAGTCGGTGAGCCAGGTATGTCGTGGATTGATCTTCAGCAAGCGCGCTCGGCGATGGAGGACACCGCGCCGTACGTAGGACGCCACGACGCCGGCGTTGCGTTCGAGGTTGGCACCTATGACGACGAAGAGATCGGCCCGGTCGAGTTCTTTCAGACCGGCCAACGGCGGCAGGCCGCTGTCGATATCCAGCGCCGCGCGCGTGGACTGCGTATTGGAACGATCGGCGATAACCCAGCGATCGCTGCCGACGACGTCGCGCATGAAGCTCTGCGTCGCGTTAAGCGTTTCCAGCGGTAGATGCCCACTTAGCAACGCGACCACGCGCTGCGGGTCCTTTTGAATGCTGACGCTACGCAAGCGGCGGGCGCACTCCTGCACCACTTCGTCGACATCGCGTTGCTCGAACTGGCCGCCCACGCGAATCAGCACGTTGTTGATGCGCGCCGAACCGGGATGCGTTAGCCAGAAGCGTCCCTTCTCGCACAGTATGCGATTGTTGTCAGGGCCGCCGGCGGCGTGTAACTCGCCGACTTGTCGCAACTGCACGGTCGCCCGAATCCGACAACCGACACCACAACCGGTGCAGATCGTCTCTTTAAATTCTTTGGTTGAGCGCCCGTGCCAGTGGGCGCTGCGTTTCTCAAACAGGGCCCCCGTCGGGCACACGGTCACGCACGTACCGCAGGAGACGCACGACGACTCGCCAAGCGGTACGTTTTGATCGGCGATGATCCGGCTGAGGCCGCCGCGTTCGTCCACATCGAGCGTATGGGCGCCGACCCATTCGTCGCACGCGCGCACGCAACGCGTACACATGATGCAACGATTGTGATCGAACGCGATGTATCGATGCGAGTTGTCTACGGGCAACTTGGGAAATAGATAGTCGAAGCGCACGTGATCCACGCCGTGTTCGTAACCGCGATTCTGCAACTCGCAGTTGCCCGAGCGCGGGCAGAAGGGGCAGATGTGGTTGCGTTCGCCGAATAGTAATTCGAGCGTTTGACGCCGCAATGTTTGGAGGCGCGGTGTGTGGGTGCGCACCACCATGCCATTTTCGACGGGCGTGGTGCAGGAGGAGATCGGTCGGCGCATGCCATCGATTTCGACGATGCAAAGCCGGCATGCACCGACATCGGTCAAGCCCTCAAAATGACAAAGCGTCGGCACATCGATGTCGTGTGCTTTGCAGGCGTTGAGGATGGTCGTACCCGCCGCACAGTCGATTTCGCGTTCGTTGATGCTGAGTCGTACGTTACTCATGGCCGACTATTCCTTGTGAACCGCCTCGAACCGACAGACCTCGAAGCAGTTGCCGCAGTGGATGCACGGTTCGGTGTCGATCCAGTATTGCTTGCGATCGTCGAATTTGTGAATGACCTCCACCGGGCAGTTTCGCGCGCAAAGACTGCAACCGGTACATCGATCTTCAAGGATCGTAAATGTCAGCAATTTGGGGCACACGCCGGCGGGGCAGCGATGATCGCGAATGTGGGCGAGATATTCTTCCCGGAAGTGCCGCATCGTGCTTAACACCGGGTTGGGAGCCGTGATACCGAGACCGCAGAGGCTGGCACTGCTGACGACGTCAGCCAAGCCCTCCAGCCGTTCCATTTGGTCGGGGGCGGCTTCTCCGTCGCAAATCTTTTTGAGCATGTGCAGCATCTGCACGGTGCCGACGCGACAGGGCGGACATTTGCCACACGATTCTTCGACGCAGAACTCCATGAAGAAGCGGGCGACATCGACCATACACGAACTGTCGTCCAAAACGATCAAGCCGCCGCTGCCCATGATGGAGCCGAGTTCCTGCAGCGTGTCGAATTCCAGCGGTACGTCGAGATGCGCGGCCGGAATGCAACCGCCGGACGGTCCGCCGGTTTGCGCCGCTTTAAAGGCGTGCCCATTTGGTACGCCGCCGCCGATATCGAAGACGACTTGTCGCAAGGTGGTGCCCATCGGCAACTCGACGAGGCCTGAATTGTTGATCGCGCCCGCAAGCGCGAACACCTTGGTACCGGGGCTCTTCTCGGTGCCGTATTGGCGATACCAGTCACTGCCGTTGCGCACGATGGGCGGCACATTCGCAAACGTCTCCACGTTGTTGATCATGGACGGTTCGCGATACAAGCCCGATTGCGTCGGATAGGGCGGGCGCGGCACCGGATGACCGCGCTTGCCTTCGATGGAGGCGATGAGTGCGGTTTCTTCGCCGCAGACGAATGCGCCTGCGCCGACGCGAATTTCGATATCGAAGCAGAATTCCGTTGCGAAGATTTGATCGCCCAGCAACCCGCGTGCGTGTGCCTGATCGATTGCCAACTGCAGCCGTTGAATTGCCAACGGATACTCGGCCCGCACGTAGATCACGCCATGGGCGGCGCCGGTGGCATAACCGGCGAGCATCATGCCTTCGAGCACGCGATGCGGGTCGCCCTCCAAAACGGCGCGATCCATGAATGCCCCCGGATCGCCCTCATCGGCATTGCAGATGACGTGTTTGGAATTTCCCGGGGCGTCGGCGAGCATCGCCCACTTAAGACCGGCGGGAAACCCACCCCCGCCGCGGCCGCGCAGCCCGCTGGCTTTGATGTCAGCTAAGACATCGTTGGGGCTTTTGGTAAGCAGGGCGGTTGCGAGTGCGTCGTAGCCCTGCCGCGCGACGTATTCGTCGATGTTCTCGGGATCGATGATGCCGCTGTTTTCCAGCACGATTTTGACCTGATGCTTGAAGAACGGCATATCGGCGGCGCGCTGATAGCGATGGCCGCCCACTTCGGATTGATGCAGCAGGTCTTCGACGATATCGCCGTCTTGCAGGTGCGTGGTCACGATGCGATCGACGTCCGCCTCGGTCACGCGACGGTACAGCACTTCGTCGGGCATGATCTGCACGACCACACCGAGATCGCAGCAGCCGATGCAGCCGACCTGTACCATCCGCACGTTGGCATGCAGGCCGTGCGCGGAGATACGATCGCGAAAGCAATCGGCGATGTGGGCACCGCCGCAACTGATGCACGATCCGCCCAAGCAGACGAGCACTTCGCGCGTATGCTGAATGACGTCGGCATCGATGAGCGGGGCTTGTTCGCGACCGGCCAACCGCAAGGCCAGTTTTTGCGCCGCTTCAGTTCGCCATGTTTGAAATTCCTGCGCGTTCATTTGTATTGCCTGATGAGGTTTTTGACGCGTTTGGAAGCCACATCGCCGTGCACGTCGTCATCGATCACCAGCACCGGCGCGATGCCGCATGCGCCGACGCACCGCGCGCAGCGCAGGCTGTAGCGACCGTCGGTGGTGGTATCGCCGGACTCGATTTCCAGTTGCTTTTCGATGCCCCGCAAGAGGCGCACGGCACCGCGCACATAGCAGGCAGTGCCGGTGCAGACGGTGATGGTGTGTTTGCCCCGTGGGATGCGACTAAAGAAGCCGTAGAAACCGATGACGCCGTGAACCTTACTGACCGGGATGCGCAATTCCCGGCTGATGTATTGCACCACATCATCTCGCAAATAGCCGAAGAGTTCCTGCGCCCGGTGTAAGATTTGTATTAAGGCTAGCGGGGATCGATCGAAGTGATCGATCGTGACGTTGAGTTCCTCGAAAATCGAGTGCTCGGAAGCCGCCGCCGTTGCGCCGCTGCGGCTGACTGACTCGATCATCTGCTGGTACTTCTTCATTCGGCCACTCCTTTCCATCGAGGGCCGTCACAATCGTATTGTCTTCAACTAAATCGTACCACAAACAAAGTAGGTGCGGGACTGTTGGACGTAAAGCGATTGCAACTACATGGCATTTTTGAAAACGTAGAAACATAGAAAAGCCGCGCAGCATACCGCAGTCTTTTAATGCGATTTCAATGGAGGCTTGCTAAACGAGATTTGTCGCTTCGCGCCGTTTGATTTTTTGCTTTTCAACTATTGTGCGGGCGAGTGCATCGATTCCCACGCCCGCCCGCGCCGAGGTTTCGATGATGGCAACACCGGGGCGCGCCTGCGCGCAGTTGCGCCGTGCCAGTTCGGTGTCGAACCCGACGGCTTCCGCAATATCCATCTTGGCAAACAGCACCAGATCGCAAGTGTTAATCAAAGTCGGATACTTAAGTGGCTTGTCTTCGCCCTCGGTACAAGGGAAGAGCAAGACGCGTAAATCTTCGCCTAAATCAAAACTCTGCGGGCATACCAGGTTACCCACGTTTTCGATAAACAGGATGTCGAAATCATCAAGATCAAACCCGTCGAGGGCCGTCTCGACCATGTCCGCTTCTAAATGGCACATGCTGCCCGTCAGGATTTGCTTGGCCGGGCAGCCACTGGCGGACAGGCGCAGCGCATCGTTCTCGGTCGCGAGATCGCCAACAACGGCGGCAGGTCGCAGCCCCTGCTCGCGCAACATCGTCATGAGTTGTGCCAACAACTCGGTCTTGCCGGCACCGGGGCTGGAGACGACGTTGATAACGAATAGTCCGTGCTCTGCGAAGCGGGCCCGCAGGGCGCGCGCGATTTCGTCGTTCTTCTTTAGAATCTTGGTGCGAACTTCAAGGATGCGCGGTGGCATGGCATTCCTCCGCTGACGGGCCGGGCCCGTCGTGAACTTCCAGGGCGATTAAATCCAACTCGCGACCGGCGACGATGTCGATGGCAGGCTGGCCGCATTGGGCACATATAAACGGCAGCGGCCCGTCGACCGTTGTTTCGGTATGACAGGCGGCGCAACGCACGGCTGCGGGCACGCGCTCGACCTCCAAGCGCGCGCCCGCGCAGCGCGTGCAGTCGGTCGCGATATCCCAGGCGAACTCCAATGCTTCGATCACCACGCCGGCCAACGCGCCGACGCGAATCCTAACGACCGTGACGGGCTGAGTTTCACCGGCATTTTCAAGCGCCTCAGTGGCGACGGCAACGAGATGGGTCGCGATGGAAAGTTCGTGCATGACGGAACCGTCGGTTAGGGTGCGATACGGATGATCGAGGTGGCGTATTCCGGCCACCGATTTCATTGCTATATCATAAATGCGGCCGTGTGCGAGTTCTACGTTGGCGTCATGATCGTTTTTAACGAATTGGCGTTTTGTGGGGTTCCGGTACCTTCTTTCGCGCACGACCTATCGCTGCCCTTGGTGTTAAGCGTATCATGTAGCGGTGGAAGCAATGTTTCTGTTCTTTGCCGCGAGAAGAATCGGAGGCTCACGATGTGTCTCGCCATTCCCGGTCAAATCAAATCCATCGAGACCGACACGCGCTTGGCGCAAGTGGATGTGATGGGGGTGCGTCGCGCTGTGAGCATCGATCTGTTGCTCGACGAGCAACCGACAATCGGTGACTGGGTGTTGATTCACGTCGGCTTTGCAATGAGCAAAATCAGCGCGGCCCAAGCGGAAGAGCAACTGACGCTACTCAGCACGCTCGGCGAGACGGCGGAAGCGCGCGAGGAAGCGCAGCGTTACGGATCGACTAAGATCACGCCGAGCCGAGGCGCGTCATGATGAAAACGCCCCATTCGTGTTCGATATGTGCCGATGCAGCCGAGCACGCCGTTATTCGTTCCTTACGAGAGCGAGATGCCGAGGTCGAACTTGTATGCACGGGGCAATGGGCCATTGTCGCGATCGATCTGATCGTTGATCCGCGACCGGGGGACCGCGTGCTCGTGCATCAGGGGGTGGCGTTGGCAAAGGTTGCAGAAAGCGTTACGTCGTTTGAGGCCCGCGATGAAATACGTTGACGAATACCGCGATGCGGCGACGATCAAACGACTGGCCGCCGAAATCGGCGAACGCGCCGATCCCCAACGCACCTATCGCATCATGGAGGTCTGCGGCGGCCATACCCATGCGATCTTTCGCTTCGGCCTGGCGCAACTGTTACCGAAGAATATCGAGTTGATCCACGGCCCCGGCTGTCCGGTGTGTGTCTTGCCGATGGGGCGCATGGATGTCGGGTTGGCAATGGCGGAAGAACAGGACCTGATCTTCACCGCCTTCGGCGACATGATGCGCGTGCCGGGTTCGACGGGGAGCCCGCTCGAATCCAAGGCGCGCGGTGCCGACATTCGCATGGTCTACAGCCCGCTCGACGCCCTCAAGATCGCACAACAACATCCGGATCGCCCCGTGATGTTCTTTGCCATCGGTTTTGAAACGACGGCACCTTCGACCGCCGTAACGCTGATGCGCGCGCGGCAAGCCAACGTCGAGAACTTTTACGTGTTCTGCAATCACATTTTGGTGAACCCGGCGATTCGGGCGTTGTTGGAAATGGACGACATGCGGCTCGATGCCTTTATTGGGCCCGGCCATGTAACGACGGTCATCGGTTGCGATGCATATCGCTTTGTCGCGGAGGAATTTAGGCGACCCATCGTCGTATCGGGCTTCGAGCCGGTGGACATCTTGCAGTCGATTGCGATGATTCTGCGACAGATGAACGCGGGCGTGGCCAAGGTTGAAAATCAGTACAGCCGGGCGGTGCCGTGGGAGGGGAACCCGGCGGCGCGGGCCGCGCTCGATCTGGTCTTCGAAACACGGGCAGCGTTCGAATGGCGTGGGATGGGAGAGATTCCCGATTCGGCCTACGCCCTTTGCGATGAGTTTGCCGCCTTCGATGCGGAAAAGCAGATCGGGGTGCACGGGCAGACCCTTCCCGATCCGGTCGAAGCCCAATGCGGTGATGTGCTAAAAGGTGCGCTTAAGCCATGCGACTGTCGCTTGTTCGGCACGAGTTGCACACCGGAAAACCCGGTCGGCGCGTTGATGGTATCGAGCGAGGGGGCTTGCGCCGCACAATATAAGTATGCCGACGTCACCATCAGTATCGATCGCTAACATGGCTCAGGTGGCTTTCAACGATAAACAGATTTCGATGCAGCACGGTGCCGGCGGACAGGCGACGCGCCGATTGGTCGAAGGCTTGTTCGCGCCCGCTTTCGCCAACGACGCATTAAATCAGCTGAGTGATGCGGCCACGCTCGATATCAACGGCAACAAGCTTGCATTCAGTACTGACACGTTTGTCGTGACGCCGCGCGTGTTTCCCGGCGGTTGCATTGGCGCGCTGGCCGTGCATGGCACAGTGAATGATCTGGCGGTTTCCGGTGCCGTGCCGCTGGGCTTATCCGCCGGCTTCGTGCTGGAAGCGGGGCTGAGTACGGATGAGTTGCGCAATCATGTGGAGGCAATGGCAAACGCGGCGCGTGCGATCGACGTACCGGTCGTGACGGGTGATACCAAGGTCGTTGAACACGGCGGCGTCGATGGGCTGATCATCAACACCACCGGTGTCGGGTTGATTCGCGCCGACGCGCAATTGGCACCCGAACGCGTGCGGGCGGGTGACCGGATTCTGCTCAGCGGCCCGATCGGCGATCACGGCATCACGATTTTGCTGGCCCGTGGCGAAGTGGATCTTGACGCGGATTTGGAGAGCGATTCCCGTTCCCTGTTACCGCTGACATCGAGCTTGTTGGAGCGACTCGGTGGCGATGTGCGTTGGATGCGCGATGCCACGCGCGGCGGCGTGGCGACTGTCTTAAACGAGTTGACGCAAGGTCGATCGTTGGGGGTGCTCATCGAGGAAGCGCAGGTGCCGGTGCGCGATGCCGTGCGTGGTGCTTGCGAGCTACTTGGGCTCGACCCATTGCATGTGGCCAACGAAGGGCAATTCGTCGCCGTCGTAAGCGCCGAATGCTGTGACGCCGCGCTCGATGCCTTACGGCAAACCCCAGGAGGGGAGGAGGCGCGCTTTATCGGTTCCATTGTTGACGATCATTACGGTAGAGTCGTCGGCCGCACATCGTTTGGTGCCAAGCGCATCATTGATGTGCTAGTGGGTGATCCACTCCCGCGTATCTGCTGATGTCCACACGCGTCGCCCAACGGATTTTGGTGCGCGGTACCGTTCAGGGCGTGGGGTTTCGACCGTTTATTTATCGCCTTGCGATTGAATGCAAGCTGACCGGTTGGGTGCTGAATGATACACAGGGCGTGACGATTCACATCGAAGGGCCGCCGGACGCATTAACGAACTTCGCACGCGCCGTTCGCAACGAGCCGCCGCCTGCGGCCAAGGTGTCCGAGCTAATCATCGAATCTGCCGCGTTGGAATACCACGAGTCGTTCACAATTCGTAACAGCGCCGTGGGCGGCGGGATGCCGACGACGCATATCAGCCCCGACTTGCCGGTTTGTGCGGACTGCCTGCGCGAGCTGCGCGATGCGACCGATCGTCGCTACGGCTATCCTTATATCAATTGTACTAACTGCGGTCCGCGTTTCTCGATCATGCGTGCCCTGCCCTACGATCGCCCGCACACCACGATGGCCGCTTGGCCATTGTGTGACGCGTGTAACCGTGAATATCGGGATCCGGCGAACCGGCGTTATCACGCGCAACCGGTCGCCTGCCCACAGTGCGGGCCCGCCTATCGTTTTATGATTACGGGTGAAACGGCTGCCACGGGCAACGATGCGCTGCGGTGCGTGGTGCAAGCGCTGAATGCTGGCAGCATTATCGCGATCAAAGGCATCGGTGGTTATCACCTGGCATGTGACGCCGGCAACGAGCGCGCCGTGAACGCGTTGCGCGAACGGAAGTTTCGTAAAGAAAAGCCATTCGCTTTGATGGTTTCGTCAATCGAAAGCGCCCGTCGCATTGCGCGGCTAACGGCGCTGCACGTCGATTTGTTAACCAGCAGCGCCCGTCCCATTGTGTTGATCCCGGCAAAGGCAGACTTCCCAGAAATCGCACCCGACAGCGACGATGTCGGTCTCATGCTGCCTTACACACCGTTGCATGCATTGCTATTCGACGCAGGCGCGCCTGATCCGCTGGTGCTGACCAGCGCCAATCGATCGAACGAACCGATTGCATATGAAGACGCGACCGCCATGGAGCAACTAGCGGGGATCGCAGATCGTTTTTTGATCGGGGAGCGCGCGATCCAGCGGCGCGTGGACGATTCGGTGGTGTCCGTGCGCCGGGGCGCGCCGTTGATGGTGCGCCGCGCGCGGGGTTATGCGCCGGCGAGTGTGGCCGAATTAGCAACGCCGGCCCCGATCCTCGCCGTTGGGGCGGATTTGAAGAATGCGATTGCGGTAGCTGTCGGCGGCGAAGTGTTCGTCAGCCAGCACATCGGCGACTTGGGTGAATTGGAAACGAACCGCGCTTTCGAAGCAACGATCGACGATCTGCTAACGATGTATGCCGTCGATCGAGCGGCGCTGATCATCGCGCACGACTTACATCCGCAGTATGTTTCGACGCGTTTCGCATTAACGCTCGCTGGGGCGAGGCATATAGCAATCCAGCATCACGAGGCACACATCGCCGCCGTCTTGCTGGAACATCGACGGTTGGATGAAACCGTGGTCGGAATCGCGTTGGACGGCACCGGTTATGGGCGCGACGAGACGATTTGGGGTGGCGAGGTGCTGATCGGCTCCGTGCGCGACGGATTTCAACGCCGCCCCCTGTTTGAACCGGTGTTGATGCCGGGGGGGGACGCCGCAGCGCGATTTCCAGTGCAGGCGGCGGCCGCGTTTCTTCCCGATGTCGATCCGGCGCTGCTGGAACGCGCACCATTTAATTTCCCCGCGCGTTTTCGACAGGCACAGGCGCTGGTACGGGCCGGCATTCGTTCGATTCCGACGACATCGGTCGGGCGATTGTTCGATGCCGCCGCGGCGGTGTGCGGGTTCACGCGCGCGATTTCATTTGAAGGGCAAGCGGCGCTGTGGCTCGAGCATCGGGTGCGTCGTGGTTCGGTGCCGAATGCAAGATCCTTCGAAGACGTGCGCGATTGGAAACAGATTATCAATAAACTGATGGCGTGCCGCGAGCAGGGGATGTCGGTGGAAGATCTGGCGGCGAGTTTCCATCGTTGGCTGGCCCGTTTGGTGGTGGAAACGGCAGTTGATGCCGCGGTAGAATATGCATGCCGCACTGTGGTCCTATCAGGAGGTGTTTGGCAGAACCAAGTGCTACTGGACGCTGTGCTGCAATTCATGCCCTCAGAATATCTTGTGCTGTGGGGGCAGAACATCCCCGTCAATGATGGCGGTATATGTGTGGGACAGGTTGGCATGGCTCGCGTTCTGAGCCGAGGCGATTGGAGATACAATCCTGCGGATCGGGTAGGATGATGAACTCAACTATAGTGGAACAAATCTTACGCTATTTAGTCATCCCTGAATTGCAGGGTTTTGACCCAAAGTCGTCGGGTTACTTGCAAAGTGTACCCGCACGGCGCAGCCGATTCACGAGATAAACAAAGGCCAAAATGATTAATTTAGGGACGACTAACTAGCTCGTTACATTTGTTTTTTGAAACTCGCCTCGAATCCTAAATCGATTCGGACGAGTTTTTTTGTCACCTGAAGAAAAACAATCAGATTCGCACTCAAACGGAGAATGAGAAGGATGCATACCCCAGGCAAATTTTTTTCACTAGCAACAGCATGTGCCATCTTTTAGGCGAGCGCCGGCGTCGTCAGCGTTCAAGTTCTCAACAAAAATTTCGATAGCGTTACCAATATGGGTAGCGGCGCATTTTTCATCGGCCAAGGTAATGGTGGCACGGATGATTTCGATACCGGCATCACGGGCGAAAGTGCATACGGCGGCACCGTTGGAACGGCCCGTACGACGGGCGTGATTGCGGAGGGTGCCTCGGGTATCGGTGTAAACGGAACCGGTGCCGTGGTGGTCGATATGGGTGAAATCACCTTCGACTTGGCCAATGAGAGTTTCGACTCCGTTACCGAAACCACCAACGCGGTGTTCCTTAGCGGCGATGGTGTGACGCCCGACACGGAAGGATTTACGCCGAGCTGCGACGACGGCTCATCGGGTGCGGCTTTCGGCGGTACCGGGGACGGGGCGATCTTAGTGGACAGCATGTCCGCATAAGGCGTCGCCGGTATTGGTATCAACTCGTCCGGCGCGGCGCGCCTGAGCGTGGACAATGTGGACATCACGTCTGGAACCTGGTTCGCCGGACTGACGTTTACGCTTCCTGCCTTCCCCGGCGCGACGCCGTTGAATAACCCCAGCTTCGAAGATGAGGGCGGCTCGCTCGCCAGTTGGGAAATCTTTAGTGCGGGCTTTAACGTCATAGCGGAGACGGTCGATGCGACCAACTTTGTGATCACGCCGCGCACCGGAGATTGGGAATGCAAGATGTTCGGCCAGTTCAATGGTTCGGACAACGAATCGGGCATCTACCAAACGCTGCCGGCCGAGCCGGGTCAAGTATGGGAGATTGATGCTTGGTCGCGCGTCAATTCGGATGACCCGCTTTTGCCGGCGAGCAACTTTATGACCATGCGCATCGAGTTCTTCGATAGTGATTCCAATGTCATCGGAACGCCTGATGAAGTGATGATCTTGGACGGCACCTCGCCCCAAGATGTATGGATCGATAATCCGGCGCTGCAGTCGACAGCACCGGCAAATACGGTTTCGGTGCGCCCGGTTTGGACGTTTAACCAGATCGGCTTTGACGGCGGTGCGGGCCATCTCGATGACCTACGCTTCAAGCTCGTGGGTGGTCCTCAACCCTTTGACCTAAGTACCGTTGGTTTCACTGCGGATATTCAGGGTGCCGCCGACATGATGGCGGGCGAAATGCTCGGCGATTACGAACTGCGGTTGGAAGACCAGGACGGCAACCGTCACCGCTTCAATGGTGCGACGACGGGTGCTTATCAGAATGTCGGCGGTTTTCTTGACAGTGCGACCGAAGCCGATGCGGACGGCAATCCCGCCAGCGGTGTATTCGATGTCAATTCGCCGAGCTTTACTGCCGTCGTGGCTTTTGACAACGATGGCATTGCTGGGCCTTCGTGGGGTACGGGGGGGACACTCAATGTCGATAACGTCGTAGTCTCGAATGACAATTCGAACGGCAGCGGTTGGTTTGGCGGTTTGTTTTGGGACAACTTGGTGCCGGCCACCTTTGATATCAACCAACTCACGCTGAGCGCTGATATGTTGGGAGACGTGGTCGGCGGTGCCTACCAATTACGACTCGAGGCATTTCAGTCGTTTATTGCTGCCGGATTGGATATCGACTTCGAAAATGTTGTTGATACTACCGAGACTGTGTTTTTGGATACCGCCGCGATTGAAGGTGGGCAGTTGTTCAGCACGACACCGGGCTGGTCGCCGGATATCAACGGCGAGCAGGCGTTTGCCGGTATTTCGGTAGGCTCGAGCGAACTGGTTGATACGACCTCCTTCAGTCCTCGCTTTCTTGCCAGGCCGCTGAATGACGCCGGATGTGGCGGTTCGACCGGCGCGGGTGAGATAGTTGTTGAAAGCGTATCGATACCTGCGACCGCCGATTGGTTTGCCGGCCTCAATTGGCCCGGCCAACGATTGCCTTCGACGGACTTGAGCGATGCAACGCTTACGGCATGCGTGCGCGGTTTGTCGGACCCGTCGGAACCCTTTGGCCCTGGATTAGAGTTTCTCGGTAATTATGAATTGCGCTTCGAAGATCCCGATGGCGATCGCTTGTATTTCCCGATGGTTGCGGATGGTAGCTGGCAACAGGTCGGCGGATTGTTGAGCGACGCCACTTTCAGCACCGCACTCGACGGAGAGTCCAATGGAATCTTCGACATCGACTTCCAAAACCCGAGCAGCATCACCTACTCTGTTGTAGTGTCGTTCATCGATCCGGCGAGCACCTGGTTCTCCGGTGGTCGGTTGCAAGTCGACAATGTCTTCCTGACACCCGCTCAAGGCCAACGAGAGATTGGTCGCATTTCATTCGATGGCGTTGCCGACGGCACGTTTCAAGCGGTCGGCGGAGCGCTCAGTGCCGGGAATTCGTCATTCCAAGGCGATTACAATCAGGACTTCTCCGACGCGTCCTATGTTTTTGTTAACCCGAACGATTGGGAAACCGGGCTCGACGGCGAGTTTTCGTTCGCAGGTGCCGGTGCGGCTCTACAACGCCGGTGAATCAGGGCAAGAGTTCAATGTAAACTACTTCGAGTTCAGCTTGACCTCGCCATTTTTAGATATTGATGGGGACGGTGTATTTAACGGCGCAGATCTTGATGCATTTGTGGCGGTTCTTCTAGGCACATCGGAAATCCCCAATCATCTTGTTATTGCGGATGTGAATAGTGACGGATTGGTTGATGCTCGTGATATAGGTGTGATTATTGAGGGTCTTTAGCGCCGATTATCAAGAATAAATCTCCCTTTTGTGAAATTCTCTTCTCTCGTCTTCAATGATAAGACGGGAACACTCGTATAAAGATAAGCGATGATAGCCCACTGTGGCCTTCTCCTAACAAACCTTCTAAATATGTGTTCTTATTGCAGTATGTGGCTCCATACCGAAATGGTTCACATCATTGGGCCAGATGCTGCCGCTAGCGGAAGGGTATAGCCACCCAACCGTTGCTGAACCACTGGGGACTGCGGGCGGATTATTGCCAATAGCGACCCAGCCATTCTGTCCCTTATTGGGTCCAAGCGGGCATGACGGAATCTCGCGTATCCGCGACGACGTACTCAACCACTTGAGTAGCTAATACGCGGCCACAGATCGGAAACGAGAGCGGCGGGCACTCAGCGCCGATGAACTGACCGCGCTTTACGCAGCAGCCGAGGCAGGCAAGCCGTTTCGTGGCATCAGTGGGCCTGATCGGGCGATGCTTTATCGAGTCGCTGCCGGCACTGGCTTCCGTGCCCGCGAACTCCGCAGTTTGACGGCCAGTAGTCTCATTGAAGACGGCGGCACACCATGCCTGGTGTTGCGCGCTGATACCTCGAAGCGTCGTCGAGAAGATCACCAACTAATCCGGGTTGCACTCGCAACTCGACTGAAAGCATGGATCAGTGAAGGAAGACTAGACGGCCCACTATGGCCGGGTACTTGGCATGAGAAAGCAGCAGCGATCCTACGGCACGATTTGAACGCAGCGCGGCAACGATGGCTCGCTGAAGCTGTAAACGCCTCAGACGCACGGAGTCAAGCAGAGAGCGACTTTCTGATGGTGGAAGACCATGCGGGCAGGGTGGCGGACTTCCATGCACTGCGTACGACTTACATCTCGTGTCTCACCAAAGGAGGTGCGTCGGTTAAGCAGGCGCAAGCACTGGCTCGCCATAGCGATCCCCGACTCACCTATGGCACTTACTCGCCGCTGAGAATCGACGATACGGCGACAGCGCTTGCGTTCTTACCCGATGACGACGGACCCGAATCAGCTGCCGAGTCAGCAAAGCTGCAGCCCACCGGCACTGACGATACCGTTGATGACAGGGGTCACCTTAAGTGTCACCAGTTGCAGCGCGAAACGGTGCAAAACAGCGCGAAATGGCGCGACGAACTGAAGGCCCGACCCGAAATGTGCGATGATAAAAAAAGCGGCCTAGAGCCCTCGCAATCGGGATTTTCAGGGTATAATCCGCGAAGTGATAGCAATGACGCCGGCGTAGCTCAGTTGGTAGAGCAACGGTTTTGTAAACCGTAGGTCATCGGTTCGAGCCCGATCGCCGGCTGTTTTCAATCTCCATCTACTCGACATGCCGGTGCACTACTCGACAGAGCAGTCAGAATGAGATTGGCGCCATGCGGCAATAACGCTGTCTCGGCCCAAAAATCCAGTGTGACTTAGGCCCCCCATCTACCGAAGCTCGAACTGAGACGAAACCTATAACTACGTCAGCGCGATGATGTCTTGTTCGCGATAGCGATAGCAAGTAAATGCTCTTAGATCGCGTCGGTCAGCTCTGCATATTACCCATCCCGAAGCCGCTCAGCAGATGCGCCAGATGATTGAAAAGGGCATGGCTGACAAGGTCACCTTAGCGTTCGACTTCGAGGTGATTAAGGAGGAGTTTCACGAGTTGTCGGAATGCTCGACGGAGTTGGAAGAATTGCTGGCTTAACAAGATTAATACGAGACGATCGTGGGTCCGAGTGCTGAGTCCATTGCGGCAATGGTCGCTCTTAACTTCAAGCGGTTCGAAGCGGTGGCGGTGGAAATCGAGCGATTCGAGCGTGTGATCGAGCAGCGAAAATCGCATCGCACTCCGTTAGATAGTATTCTCTCGGACCGCTAGTTCGAATTCACGACCGATGTGGATGCGGCGAAAGACACAACCGGCGCGTACACGTACCAAACGATTGAACTGGCTGCCATCCTGGGTGTTTACGAGGATGCGGTGGAGAACGGAAACCGCGTGTACGTGAACATCGACTAGGTGGCGAAAGCGCTTGACCGCGCGGCGCACGATCGCGCAACCGCGTCATGTTGGTTTTGGCCCATAAATCATTGATAAAGATAAAGCGGCTGGCGTCCATGGATTTTGGGTCGTATCGCCACTCGCGTCGTTGTCGCGCGATGTCGGAGCGATCTTGCTCCGCCGCATGGATCGACTTTTTTTAAACGTCAACCCCAAGCGCTTGAGCGCCATACCGCCAGCCGATTCGCTACAGTTAACTTGCAAAAGCGCATGGAAATTTCTGGTAGTGGTGTGAGGATGTTCTTCGGCCAAGTGCGCCAAACGTTCCATGTCGATCTTGATTACGCTCACGCCGCCCATCGGTCGCGGTGCGATCTCGGTCAACTCGCGGCAACGCTCTTTAACGTGCCGCACCCACGATATGGACTCACTTGAACTATGTCGCCGATCTGTTTGGTTTTCATGCCGCGGTCGTAAGCCGCCAGTACGCGTCCGCGAAGGTCCTCAGGAAACGGCGCTACCATCCATGACTTCCGTTCGGCCCATGTTTGCGGGCCTGATGGCAACGTAATAACAGCCCGCGCATGGCGAAACCCTAACAGGCGACGAACGCGGTACGCGTTGAATGCGCGCGCTCTAGTCCAGCGATCTTCATCGTTCAGCACCAATTTGAACACATGCGGTTAGAGAGGGGAGGGAGCGAGGCGCAGATTTGAGAACGGTGGGCGACGATCGGGCAGGTCGCCGCACCGCTCCGTGGAAAGATATCGTATGTCCTTCATAACCGAGCCAAGTTGTTTGCCAACACAGCAATTTGACTATAAATGGGCGGCATTGATTGGCGACTGTGAAGGACGACGATCTGCACCCCAAATTGCGGGTGTTCGCTCGCGCCGACGACAGGGGCATAAAAAGATGGGCTAAATGAAAACTTCTGCTAGTCCGTTTGCGGCTTCGTACCCAATCGATTTTTCCGAGTGAAGGCCCATACGTGGATTAGGATGTTTTCGGATACGCGGCGTCGCGGATACCGACCAACCTGTGGCGACAGTCCCGTGAGGTTGAGTTTTCATTTTGCAGCTACGGAATCTTGGGGGACGTCGGTGGAATTTCTTTTCGTTGACTTTCCAACTGGTCGTTGCTAAATTTCTCTCAGACATGAACACGAGCACGCATCATCTCCATCACCACGTTCACCATCTCGCAAGGGGTGCTTGGTGAGGATCTGATCGTGCATAAGTAGCACATTAGAACGCGACGCCGGCCCTCCGAAGCCGGCGTCGCGTTTTTTTATGCGCGGCGTTTGTTTCCGAGGGCAGGCCATCGGAGAACGCAACATGCCGCTAAATGTTTCAATTGAAGATCGATCCGCAGGTCCAACGGACGCCATCGCCGCATCCGCCACGGCGGTGCCAAATCAGGATTTCCCTGGCGAAATCGAGGTCGAATCGCTTCAACTCGCGCTGCCCAAAGGCCGGATGCAGCAGGGCGTCTTCGATTTGTTGCGTGACGCCGGTATCCGAATCGACGTCGGCAATCGAGCTTACCGACCGACCATTTCCGGTGCGGCACTGCAACCCAAGTTGCTGAAACCGCAGAACATCATCGAGATGCTGCACGTGGGGCGACGCGATATCGGGTTTGCCGGTGCCGATTGGGTGGCGGAACTCGATGCCGATGTGATCGAGGTGCTCAATACCCAACTCGACCCGGTGCGTTTGGTGGTTGCCGCGCCGGCCTCGGTTATAGAAGAAGGCAAATTTAGCGCGCGGCGCTTGCTGATCGCAACCGAATACGTCGAACTGGCGCGCCGCTGGATGCAGTCGCGGTCGCTCGATTGCCAACTCGTGCGGTCGTTCGGCGCGACCGAGGTGTTCCCGCCCGAAGACGCCGACGCCATCATCGATATCACGCAAACCGGTTCGACGCTGGCTGCCAACAATCTTGTTATCGCCGAAGAGATCTTGCGCTCCTCCACGCGGCTATATGCCAGTCGCGCGGCAATGGAAAACCCCACCAAGCGACAGCGAATCGAAGAGATTGCCATGTTGTTGCGATCCGTCATCGACGCGCGCCGGCGCGTGATGGTTGAACTCAACGTTGCTGCCGCGCAACTAGATAAGCTCGTTGCATTGCTCCCGGCCATGCGTCAACCCACCATCGCCACGCTGACCAATGACTCGGGCTTTGCCGTCAAGGTTGCCGTGCCGCGTACCGAATTGCCAAGGCTCATTCCGACAATCAAAGCCGCCGGCGGCACTGATATCGTGGTCAGCAAGATCGCACAGATCATTGCTTAAGGAAGGGAAGCACCACATGTCTATCGTTGCTCAAACAGAATCAAAAATAAGCAAGACACGGTCGCCCATATTTACATCTGGATATCAACCCCCGACCGTCGCCGAATGGGTCAGCCTGCGCTTGGACGGTAACGAAGGGCCGACCCCAACTCCGAGCGTGATGAGGGCGTTGCAAGAAATCGCCCCGGAAAAACTTAGGCAATACCCTTCGCGCGCCGCACTCGAAACAGCCATCGCCGTGCGGTTTGGTATCGATGAAAGCCAAGTATGCGTGACGGCCGGTGCCGATGACGCGATCGATCGGGTGTGTCGCAGTTTCTTGGGGCCGAACCGATCGATCGTGGTACCGAAGCCAACGTTTGAGATGATCGAGCGTTACGCGGAAGCGTCCGGCGCGCGGATCATTCCCGTCGATTGGTCCGATCGAGCCTATCCCGTCGAAGCGGTGGTGAATGCGGTTACCGATGACACGTCCGTGGTCGCGGTCATTAGCCCCAATAACCCGACGGGCAGCGTTGCCACGCGCGACGATCTGATCCGGCTGGCTACCACGCTGCCGAATCGCCTGATCATGCTCGACCATGCCTATGTCGAATTTGCCGATGACGATCTGACCGATCTAGCGCTGAGTCTTCCAAACGTGATCGTCACGCGCACCTTCTCCAAGGCGTGGGGCTTGGCGGGGTTACGCGTGGGATATGCTCTAGGTTCAGCGGCCAATATCGAACGGGTACGCGGCGCCGCCGGCCCTTATCCGGTTAGCGGATTGTCGATCGAGTTGGCACAGGTCGCGTGGGAGAATGACGAAGCGCGAACGGCAGAATTTGTGCAAGCGACGCGCACACGTCGCGAGAAACTCACCAACTGGGTGAAGGCCGCCGGTGGTCGCACCACGACATCGCAAGCCAACTTTGTATTCGCACGCTTCGATGATACGGCTTGGATTTATCGTTGCTTGCGCAGCTTGGGTATTGCCGTGCGGCGCTTCGAAGATACGCAGCTGAGCGATGCCTTGCGTATTACCTGTCCCATCAACGATGCCGACTGTGCCCAGCTCGAGTCGGCCTTCATGACGATCACGCGTCCTCAGGCGATGCTCTTCGATCTCGATGGCGTCTTGGCCGACGTCTCGCAATCCTATCGCGCCGCCATCATGGCGACGGTGCAATCATTCGGTGGCAGCGTGACCGCTGAAACCATTGCTCGCTACAAAGCTGCCGGCAATGCGAACAATGATTGGTTGCTGTCGCAGAGAATTCTGCGCGACCAGGGGATCGAAGTTGATTTGCCGACGGTGCGTGAGAACTTCGAACGACTGTATCAAGGCAGCGGCAGTAGCCCGGGGCTATGCACACGCGAATCACTAACGGTTGACCGATTATGGATCGAACGACTCGCCCAGCGCTGTCCGCTGGCGCTGGTAACGGGGCGTCCGCGGCGCGATGCTGAGACTTTTCTGCAACGATTTGGCCTCGAACGATATTTCAAGTCCGTGGTATGCATGGAGGACGCGACCGCCAAACCCGACCCGGAACCTGTCACGCTCGCGCTACAACAACTCGGCGTCGAATACGCATGGATGATCGGCGATACCCCAGATGATGTCGTCGCGGCCCGCGAGGCTGGTGTCTTGCCGCTCGGACTGACCGCACCCGGCGACGACCGACGCACGGCATCGATCGCGCTCGACGACGCGGGGGCGGCGCGGGTATTAACCAGTATCGATGCCTTGGAGGAGTTGTTGCCATGAACCGACGCACCGCCACGATTCAACGGGAAACCAACGAAACGCGCATCGAGGCGACCGTCAATCTCGACGGCACCGGTCAGCTCGATATCGACACAGGTATCGCTTTTTTCGATCACATGCTGACGGCGCTGGCCTTTCACGGCGGACTTGATTTGTCGCTGCGCTGCGTCGGCGATCTCAGCGTCGACGATCATCATACCGTCGAAGATTGTGCGCTTGTTCTAGGAAAAGCAATTGACCAGGCGCTCGGCGAACGAAAAGGGCTGGTTCGGTTTGGCAACGCGTATGCGCCGTTGGACGAAGCGTTGGCCCGCGCTGTTATCGATTTCTCGGGACGACCGTACTGTGTAGCAGAGATAGGGCTGCAACGCGAGCGCTTGGGTGGCTTATCTTGCGAGAACGTGCCGCACTTTTTTCGTTCATTAGCGGTTGGCATGCGCGCCACGATGCACATCGATCTCATTCGCGGTGAAAACGATCACCACCGATGCGAGGCCGCGTTTAAAGCGTGTGCACTCTCACTACGCGCTGCCATCGCGCTGCGCAGTAGTGGTTCGGTTGTGCCGAGTACGAAGGGGGTGCTGAGTTCATGAGTCAGTCGATCCACATCGTCGATACGGGGATTGCCAACCTCGCATCTGTGCAGGCAGCCGTAAACCGCCTCGGCAGTAAGCCTGCATTGACGCGTGATGCCCAAGTCGTGGAACAGTGTCCATACCTGATCTTACCCGGCGTGGGTGCATTCGGCGTTGGTCTGCAATCTTTACGTGCTTATAAGCTGATTGATGCGTTGTTGGCGCGCATCGAACGCGATCAACCGACGTTGGCAATCTGCCTCGGTATGCAGATATTGTGTCGGGCGAGTGAAGAGTCACCGGGCGTGTCGGGACTTGGTGTTATTGAGGCATCGGTTACGCGTTTCCAATCGCCACGCATCCCGCAAATCGGTTGGAACAACGTATCACCCACGCAGCCCGAGTTCTTCGAAAGCGGTCATGCCTACTTTGCCAATTCGTATCGGTTAGCCGCAGCACCCAGCGGTTGGAATTGTGCCATTGCCGACTACGACGGCCCTTTCGTTGCCGCCTTGCAACGCGGCAACATCGTGGCGTGTCAGTTTCATCCAGAGATATCCGGCGCGTTCGGCATGTCGTTACTAAAGAAGTGGGCAACACTAAAGCCGCAAGAGGTGCTGCCATGTTGACCAAACGCATTATCCCGTGTCTCGATGTCAAGAACGACCGGGTCGTTAAAGGGGTGCAATTCAACAACCTGCGCGACTGCGGCTCTCCCGTCGATCGCGCACTCCTCTATGAGCAGCAAGGTGCCGATGAAATCGTCATTCTCGATGTTGCGGCGACGGTCGAAGCGCGGCGGGCGCGGCGCGACACGGTAAGTAACGTTCGCGCGGCATTATCGATTCCCTTAACGGTCGGTGGCGGCGTCGCTTCCGTCGCGGACGTACGCGAGTTGCTCAACGCAGGAGCCGACAAAGTTTCTATCAATACCGCTGCTGTCACGCGCCCCGACTTAATCGATGAACTCGCACAAAACTTCGGTAGCCAATGCACCGTCGTTGCCATCGATGCCATCAAGGCAGGCGCGAGTTGGGTAGTCACCAGTCACTCGGGAACAACGCGAACCGAGATTGACGCGATTGCGTGGGCACAAACCGTCGTCGATCGTGGTGCCGGTGAAATTCTGCTCACCAGTTGGGATCGTGACGGCAGCAAAGCGGGTTATGACCTCGAGATGCTTGAGGCAATAACGCGGGCAGTCAACGTACCCGTTATCGCTTCGGGCGGTGCGGCAACGCCCGATGATATGGTCCAAGCATTGGCGGCCGGGGCGGATGCGGTGCTGGCCGCCTCTATGTTTCACGACAACGTTTACACAGTGGCAGCTGTGAAGTCTGAGTTAAGAACCAGCGGCTGTGAGGTGCGCTTATGATTGTGCCATCAATCGATTTGATGAATGGTGATGCGGTGCAACTGCGCGGCGGTCGCGATTTGGTGATTAACGCCGGCGACCCGAGACCGCTGGCGGAGAAATTTGGGCGCGTCGGTGAGATCGCCGTGATCGATCTCGATGCGGCCATGAATCAAGGTAACAACGCGGCCGTGATCGAAGATTTGCTTCAACTCGCACCTTGCCGAGTCGGCGGTGGTATTCGAGATGTCGAGACGGCGATTCGTTGGCTCGATGCTGGCGCGCGCAAAGTGATTCTCGGTACTGCCGCGCGGCCGGAAATCCTGCGAGAGTTACCGCGCGAGCGAGTGATCGTCGCGCTCGATGCCGTACATGGCGAGGTGGTCGTCGACGGTTGGAAGACCAAGACCGGTGTACCAATTGAAGAGCGTTTCGATGAATTGCGCGAGTATGTCGCCGGCTTTTTGGTAACGACCGTGGAACGTGAAGGTCGGCTGCAAGGCGCGGATATCGATCGCATGCAACAACTAGCCGCGCGAGCCGGAGACGTCCGCATCACAGCCGCGGGCGGCATCGCCACCGTCGATGAAATCGCACAACTCGATCGTTTGGGTATCGACGCCCAAGTCGGCATGGCCCTCTACTCAGGGCGATTCGACTTGGCCGATGCGATTTGCGCCACCCTTCAAAGCGACCGACCCGACCAATTGATTCCCACAGTCGTAGCCGACACCAGCGGCAGGGCGTTGGGCTTGGCATATTCCGATGCGGCCAGTTTGCGTACCGCAATCAATGGAGGTGTCGGCGCTTATCATTCGCGCCGGCGCGGGCTTTGGATAAAAGGCGCCAGTTCCGGCAATTCCCAGCGCTTGCTGGCGGTAGATGTTGATTGTGACCGGGATACGTTGCGCTTTACGGTCGAGCAAACCGGTACCGGCTTTTGCCATCAAGAGACTGCCACTTGCTGGGGGCCGTACAACGGATTGGCCGCCTTAGAAGCACGATTGGCAGACCGATTGATCGACCCGCCTTCGGGTTCCTACACCGCTCGGCTCGTTCAGGATACCGAACTGGTGGCGGCCAAGATTACCGAAGAAGCGGCTGAATTCGTTGAAGCCGATGATCCTGCGCATCTTGCGGAAGAAGCAGCCGACCTGCTGTATTTCATGACCGTGCGGTTACAGCAAGCTGGTGTTGCATTGACCAGCGTTGAAAACATATTGGACAAACGCGCGCTAAAAGTGACGCGCCGCCCGGGAAATGCGAAGCCAAATTCGACGGGAGTACCGTTATGACCGAATCGTTGTTACCCGTCATCGAATCGCTGGATGAAATCGAGCTATCGTTGCCGTCGCTCGATGACGCCACGATGAATCGCGCTGCCGATATCGTCTCAACCGTCAAGCGTGAAGGTTGCGAGGCGGTACGTCGATTCGCAGCGCAATACGACGGGCTTGCCGCGGATCAACCGTTGATCATCTCGTCAGACGAGCTCGATAAAGCCAAGGCAGCCATCGATGGCGACACGCTGGCTTTACTCGAACGGACCGCGCAGCGCATCGAGCGTTTCGCCACCGCCCAGCGCGCCACGCTTACCGATCTAACGACAGACATTGATGGTGGACAAGCCGGTCATACGGTGCGACCGGTCGACCGTGTTGGCTGTTACGCACCGGGCGGTCGCTACCCATTGGTGTCGTCGGTGCTCATGATGGCGGTGACGGCGCGCGCTGCCGGCGTGTCATCGGTCACCGTGGCCACACCGCGCCCGACCGCGGTAATGTGTGCGGCGGCGGCAATTGCCGGAGCGGACAACTTGCTGGCAGTCGGCGGGGCACACGCCATTGCCGCGTTGGCGTACGGTATCGATGCGCTACCGGCCTGCGACGTTGTGGTTGGTCCCGGCAATCGTTTCGTCACGGCGGCGAAGAAACTGGTCAGCGGCGATGTTGCGATCGACATGCTGGCCGGCCCGTCGGAGGTGTTGATCGTTGCCGACGATGCCTGCGACCCACGCAACGTCGCGATCGATTTGTTAGCACAGGCAGAACACGATGCCGATGCACGACCCATGCTGATCGCGCTCTCGCGTAAGCTTGCCGTTGAGATTCAAGATGCGCTGCAATCTGAACTCGAATCGTTGCCAACTGCCACGTCCGCCCGGCGAGCACTGAAGAACGGATTTGTCATTTGCGCAGCGAACGCACAGCAAGCCGCCGAGTGGTGTAACTGCATCGCGCCGGAACACTTACAGCTCGCCCTGCGCAAGCCGGAGTCCATTCGACCACTCGTGAGGCATTACGGTACTTTGCTCGTTGGAAATCAAACGCCCGAAGTGTTCGGTGACTACGGGGCGGGCCCCAACCACGTGCTGCCGACCGGCGGCACGGCCCGTTACACCGGGGGTTTGTCGGTCTTTTCGTTTCTGAAGACGCAATCCTGGATGCGCGTAGATCATCCCGAGAAGCTTGCCGAGGACGTGGCAGCCCTGGCTCGTTTGGAGGGCTTAGCGGCCCACGAACGTGCCGCCCAACGGTTTACGTTAAGCAATTCGCGTGTGTAAGGAAGTTGTTACGAGAAATCCGAGACGATGGAAGTTGGTCAATGAAAATTTGATTCTCGTACCTAAGTCAATTGGCAGAAAGGAGCTTTGTGGCACCGCCGTCGCGGCCGTGAATGCAGGCGAGACGCCTGTGCCGAAGTCAATGATTCTTTTTGCGTGTCCACTTATTAGATTGGAGCGTTGACCGTCAAGTAGGTTTACGTCCATAGCGTGGGCAACACTGGTGTAGCATGGAGAATCTTTGCGCTGAATCTAACGCCTACGGCGTTACGTCAACCCCGGGCGATTGAAACGCCGCCCTTGGCGTAGCAGAATACCGACGAACATTGCGGTGAACGCACAGATTCAGAGAAGCAGAATCGTGCTTTAAGTAGTCGATCTCAATCGTGAACACACCTGAAATGTTTGCGTGAATTCGTGATCTCACGGACTCCCAGATAAAAGGATGAGTGTTGCACCGAGCAATCCCGCCGTGTCGCCGAGTTCGGAGCGTCGAATTGAGAGATTCGACCCGATGCGGTCTTGAAGCCTCGGAGCATAACGGTTGAAAGATCCCGCGATCGCGCCGCCAATAACAAGGGTGTCGGCTCCAAAATCTTCAACGAACGGTGCGAGCACATCGGCGAGCATCTCTCCTAGTCGTTCGAACAACATCTTCGCGTTTTGATCTCCACCTTCGGCGGCGCGGGCGATGTCGATGACATCCGCATTCTTGTCGCCACCATGTTCTACAAAGAGCCTGCGCAGCCCGCGGCGGGAAATGTAGTCTTCGGCGATGCCGGCGCGATACGGAACAAATCCGAAAGTGGCGTCGGGCGGGATTCCGGGGCCGTCGTGGATAATACGGCGATCCACCACGAAGCCCGATCCGAAGCCAGTGCCGAGGGTGATCGCAATGATCCTGTTACCGTTGCGACCGCCGCCCAGCACCGCTTCGGCTAGCGCGAACGCGTTACAGTCATTCTCCATGACGATGGGAATGTTCGTTTCGAGATTGAGACCTTTGCGCAACTGTTCCGGTATATTCGTGCCATAGAGCGATTCGAATTTGTCGAGACCCCGGATGAGACACGTTCCGTTTGAATAGTCGCAAGGGCCCGGCATCGCAATGCCAATCGCATCCGTTCGACCGAGATCGGCGACTTCGTTAATCGCATTGCACCAATCCTCGAATATACGATCCATCGACGCCGCCGCGTCAACGGGCCGGCGAACGTGGGACAAGACCTTCAGGTTACCGTCTGTGTTCTCGACAACACCGCATGTAATGTGCGTACCGCCAATATCGAGCCCGAGGATTCGCGTGGGGGGATTTTTCGAATCTCTTGCTGACGGAAACATGATTCTTCGCCTTTAGTCAATTACGAACCGAACCGAGTGGGCCGGCGGGATTTGATTTCGTATCTGTGGTCGAACGTTTTCTCCGCGCGCAATAAGCACCAGACACGCTTCCATGGCGTTACCTTCCGCATTAAGACGTTGCAACCGCGATAATGCACGGGTCGCTGCTGACCGCATTGGCGAGGTCGAAGCGCAAGACTTCGAGTACCTGCGACATCTCGACCATGCCCGAAAGATTGATGATACGACCGTTGAGAAAGACGAAGCAGCGCGGAATGATCGCGCCGGCGTCGTTGTATTTGGTGTAACGCTCCGCGAGGTCTATCAGGTCCTTTTCGGCCGATTGCACGGTCGAAGCGCGGGTCTCTGCGTGATTGGATTGCCAACGGATGGTGCCGGCGTCGTCGAGGGCGCGCACGGCGTTCTTGCGGTCTTTGAAGAAGCGCCAGAAGCGCGTCCTTTCGTAGGGTGCCTGCCAAATTTCAAAACCGGCGGCGGCGATGATGCGTGCGGGCGGTTCCAGGCTGGGGCCGATACTGCCCGCGACGAGCGCCATTCGTTCATCTTCGCTTATATGCGTGCGGCGGGTTTCGGCTTTGCGTATCTCGGTGGAACCTTCGGCGGTGGCGCGCAGGAGATTGCGCTTGGCATCGATCTCGATAAAGACTTCGACCGACTCGGGGGCGGCTCCCATTTTTAGGACGCTTTCGAAGGCTTCTGTGCGAATCCGCCGGATATCGTCATCGCCGGGAGCAATAACGCTGCGCTCCACGGTGTCACGGACGAGCGCGAGCGCGACACCGATCGCGCTGATTACATCGGCATCGGGCACCGCCTCGTAGGGCAATTTCATTTGCAACGCCGCATGCGGCACAATCGCCGCCGCGCCGCCGCCGCCGCCGATGAGTTTGATGACGCCGGCGTCGAGTTTGTAATCCCGCATCAGGCCCTCGACGACTTCGCGCACGCGCGCGGATGTTTTTGCCAGTATTTTTTCCGCAAGCGCGGTGATGTCCGTCGTCGCTTCGAATTTTTCAGCTAACGCTTGGGCACCGTGGGCGAGTACTTCCGGGTTGGCATGCGCGGGGTCGTCGTCTTCGACCAATCCCAGAATATTGCTCGCACCAGTCGGTGTGAGCGCGAATGCGGCGGCGTTTTCGCTATTGGAGTTGCCCGGCTTGGCGCGAACCACGGCAAAGTCCGCGTCTTCGAATGTAAAGGTATCGGCGCGCAGTTGATCGAGTTGCTCGGCAAAACTCAGGTACGGCAATCCGGCAATGTGGGCGCTACGCGGTCCGACGCCGACGATCTGGCCGTTTTTGACATAAACCAACGAGCCACCTGCGACGCCGATGGTTCTGACATCGAGCGTACTGACGTGCAATTTGTGACCGCCGATTTCGGCCGAGCGAATTTGGCAACGACCATCTTTGATGGCGCTGATATCGGTGCTGGTGCCGCCGACTTCGAGAAAGATGCCGTCGGAAATGCGCGCGTAGAGCAACGCGGCAGCCACGCCGGCGGCGGGGCCGGACAGCATGGTGAGAATCGGGCGCCGACGCATTTCGTCGATACTCATCACACCGCCGTCGCTGCGCATCACCATCAGGGGCGCGGCGATGCCCGCGTCGCGCACGGCTTTTTCCGTCATATCGGCCGTATCGAGCATGCGCGGAATCATGCTGGCGTTGATGACGGCGGTGCGCGTACGAATCCGCAATCCGTGCAGGCGGCTTACATGGTGGGTGGCGGTGGCGCGCATGCCGAGAGCCTTGGCGCGTTCGCAAACGCGCGTTTCGTTGGTGTCGTCGTCGACGGCGAAGGCTTCGGCTGCGACGATGACTTCAGCACCGTCGGCGCGCAACTGTTTAAGACAAGTGTCGATACTCTCGTCGGTGAGAGAATCCGATTTGAGAAATCGATGGGTCGTTTGCAAAAAACGCCCGGGTGCCAATTCGATGGGTGCGATGTGCGTTTGTTTCGCGGCCAACCACGCCGATAGGCCGCTTCCCATACCGAGAATGCCAACAGGTGCGACATCGCCTTCCAAAAGTGCATTGGTGGCTTGGGTGGTCGAGTGAGCGATGAGCAGCACATCGCCTGGGGTGAGCGCGTGTTGTTCGAGCAACCGCAGCAGGCTTTGCACCACACCGCGCGCGACGCCCTCGTCAGCATCGTGGCTCGTGGGCACCTTGGTCTTGCCGACCACTTCCTGGGTGGCGGCGTCGATGGCGACGGCATGCGTGAAGGTGCCACCGACATCGATGCCGATTCTGACGCGCCGGTCGGTCATAACGAGCACGCCTTACGCATATTAGACGGTAAGCGGTGGTATCGTTTCGGAATGGAAGATTGGCGCGTCATGCTGGCACGTACCGAAAGGCGAAGATCACGACGGCAAGCGCGGCGGCCAGCCAGATCGGTAGCAGCGTGAAGCGCAAAATGCGATTAACGCTGATGCCTTGGAAGCCGGCGATCCAGACGTTGGCCGTGTTGGTCGGGTCGCACACGCCTTGCAGCATACCGGCGGCGAGAATCGCCCCGAGAACCGCGGCGGGCGGTAACACGTTAGCGCCGATTAAGATTGCTGAGACAGCCAACCCCATGCCCCAGACATTGAGCGGCCCGCGATACAACGCCAACGGCGCAAAGAGCGCAAACACGGCGATGTAGGCCCAGCGATTTTCGGGAGCGGCGGCGCTGATGAGGGGTTTCATGTAACCCTGCACCGGCGGCGTTTGTAGGGCGACGATCAGAAGGCCGATTCCGATCATCAGCATCACGGGCGGCACGACTGCTTGGGCACCTTGAATGAGAGACTTGGCGAGGTTGCGCACCGCCCCTTCGCGCGAGGCCACGCAAATGAACATATAGGCAATCGATAAGGTAAAGGCGACGATCTCGTCGATCTCGCCTAGATAAACCATGGCGACGGGGATGATCGGGGCGATCATCAGGTAGGGCGGTACGTGCAGCGCGGGCCGCGCATCGGCTATCGGTTCCGATTGAAAACTGCTCAGCAGCGTTTTACGCGAACCCCAGGCAATCCAAGCGATGCCGGTGGCGAAATAGATCGACACCATGGTCCAAAGCAGCGGGTCGAGTTGTTGGGCAGAGAGTTGATAGAAATCCATCCAAAGCCGCCGCGAGACGGGATGGACCGTGCCGCCCATCGAAATGGCGATCAGGAACACGCCCGCGCCGACGATGGGTGAGAGGCCGATGGATCGCAGGACCGGCAGAATGATGGTGCCGATCATGATGACGGTGCCGAGGCCGCCGACGGACGTAAAGATGACGGCGGTGGCCAGAAAGACGGCCAGCGCGACGAGCATGGGGCGCTCGCCGCCGAACTCGGCCGTCCAATACACGAGCCTATCGGCGATATTCAAATGGCTGACGTACATGGCGAACATGCCGCCGAAGAGCGTCGCAATGATGGTGGCGTATAGATAAAGGCTGCCGGCGCGAATCGTGAGACCGAGATAGCGCCCGACATAGTCGAAGCCGTCCGCCCAGACTGAAGTTGTCGGGTTGGCGGCGGAAATTGACTGCGCGTAATCGTCGCGCAATCTCGTAAGGGCGACCTCGATTGCTTCTCGGTCTACCTCGGAATCCGCTGCGTAGGCGATTTGTTTGAGTTCGGTGCCGAGCCGTTCAACGGGAACGGTATCGAGCGCCGCATTGATCTCGCTATGTGCGCCGTTCTGGAAGGGTGGCTTGTGGAAGAAGTTCGAGTGTTGCTGTAAGCGCGATTCAAGATCGGAGCGCTGTGCGCCTATCTGCGCTTGCGTTTGAGAAATCCATTCTTTTAAGGCGGCTTGCGTAATGGGTTTATTTGCCAGTTCGGATTCGGCGCTTTCGAGTAGTTCGCTGAATAATTCTTCGCGTCGCGCTATTGCTTCCTGCAACTCGCTTCGGTAAGCGCGCCATTCGGTAAAGCGCGATAGGTGCTCGTCTTCTTCGGTTTGATGACCGATGGCGATATCGCTGACGGTGGCAATGGTGACGAAGGCCATTGCCATTAGCGGAAGTGCCAGCAGCGTCGACAAGCGCTCCATGAACATCAGCCGGGCGAAGGCCAGAAAGACCGCGACCAGAATAAGCCCGACGAAAAGCGTCATACGCTGACGCCGCCGGGGAAGAAAGGATGTCGGCGTTTGCAGTTTTCGGCAGTTACGCGCGGCGCCGTATGGTGGCGGACGAGGCAGCGCAGCGTGTCGGCGCAATGATGTATCTCGGTGGTGGCGATCGAATCCATGATGGTGGTGACGAACGACTTGACGGTGTCTTCGTCGCGACTGCCGCTCACAGCGTGGTAAGCTTCGTGGATCAGCGTTGCCACCAACTGTTCGTCGCTGCGATCGCCTACATGATATAACGCGATGGTGCGCGTTAACGGATCCCAACAGCCGTATACCTGCCGACCGGGAAGTTGCAGTGCGTCGGGATAGACATGCAGATCGATTCGTTGTCGATCCAAGAACCCGGTCGGGTCATTCATGAGTTGGCGGAGGTCGTTGAATTTAGGTTGCATGACGGCACACCGAACACTTTTCTATGCCGTAGCAGGTTAACAACCACTTCGAGTACCGGTCAACAACTCAGCCTCGGATGGTCTTAGCGAAGGAGGGATCGAATCGTCTCATCAATCCATTAGGCTACATAACCAACGACTGCGCTGCCGGGTGATTTGTCAGCATCGACCGCGTATGAGCCGGTTCCACAGCGCGGCCGTCGTTCTCAAACCTGAACTGGTCTAACCCGCCAAGGTGCCTTGGAAGATTTGTAAGTCGGCGACGTCGACGTCGTCATCGTTATCGAAATCGAAGCTGAGGCACGGGTTGGCGACCGGTCCGACGTCCGGCCCGAGCAAGCAATCGATGAACGACTGCACGTCGGCTTGATCGACCACACAATCACCGTTGCCGTCGCCTTTCACTTGGCCGATCAACGTCAGTTTGATCGCGTCGGCGGAGGTGTAAATGCCGGCACCGCTGCCGCTGTTGTTAAGCACGACGACCGGCACGGTGGTGCCTGCATTGAAGGTGAAGACACCGAGGCTGCGCCATTGTCCGCCGTCGGTTTGTTGATTGATGGTAACGAGATTATTGCCCTCGGCGTGTTGCACCGTGAACTCGGCCGCCGGATTGCGATTGCCCGAGGCGGTGTTCCACACGAAGACCTCGTAATCGGCGGATTTGGGAATATTCGCGGCAAACGTCACGGTCGCGTCGGCGCCGCCTTCGGCCACGCGTGAATCGAAGCGGAAGAAGTCGGGTTGTGCCGATGAAATCCAATTGCCGGTTTCGACATAGTTAGGTGCGCCGTCGCGATTATCGATCACGATCTGTTCCATGCATTCACTGACGAACGGGTTGGTCGCCAACGCTGCCCAAGGTTGGCCGGCGCTTGGCAAGTTATCGAGTTCGTCCTGAATGGCGATTTGCGATGTGTATTGATGATAGACCCATAGGCAGCCGTGCGGATGTCCTTGGCTGCGCGCGTAGTTCATTTGATCGCGCACCAGCGTCCAACCGTTGTCTTCATTGGCGCGATAGCCAACGGCGACGCGGTCGTTAAAGGCAGGCGCTTGCGAACGCTGAATGTTTAACTCGTTCTGAAACGCGCTAAGCGTGGTCATGTACATCTGCGGCATGACCAAATCCATGTAGCCGCCTTCGACCCAGTCGGGCCAAATTTGCATATGCTGCGTAAACCCGTAAGAGCCGACCGGCGCACTGGAGACAGTGATGTTGGGGTTCTCGGCTTTGATCGCGTCGTAACAGGCTTGCACGGCGTCGTTGACGAGGCCGATGCGAAAGTTAACCCAGTTGGTGTTGTTGATGTTGTTCGGCGGGGGCGATCCGAATTGCGCCTGATAGAGGTTGGCCGTCGCGTTTTCGTATCCGTATTCGCGACCGCTGGTTTTTCGGCCCCAGCGAAAGCGGTCGACTTGAATATCGTCAAAGTCATAATTGGCGGCGAGTTCGCGGCACATCTCAACCAGCATGTTCATCGCATCGGGATGTCCCGGCGAAAGAAAAACGAATCCGCCGTTTTCACCGGTGATGGCGCTGCCATCCTTATCGCGCGCCAGCCAATCGGGATGGGCCACCGCAATCGGCTGGCCGGAGAACCCAAGCGCCATTCCGTACTCGAACCACGCGCCGACTTTAAGGCCTTCGTCGTGAAAGATACGCGTTAAGTAATCGGCATAGTCGACGCTTCCGGACGCCCAGCTTCCACCGGCGGCCTGATAGGCTTTCGAGGGCCAATACACCTGCTGGCCGGCATACATCGCGATGTAAACCGTGTTGATATTGCCGGCGCGCATATTTTGGGCGATGGCTCGCAGTTGTGCTTCGGACTTGCCTAGGTATTGATATTGCGTAAGCCAGCAGGCGCGCAGTTCCTCTTCAGATGCGGCGCTGCCGTCGCCGAGGAAGCGCACCGCATCGGCAATCACAGTCGTGCCGAAGTCGGCATCGTTATTGAGCCGCACGACCGCTGGGCCGGCATTGAAGTCAAACGTCCCCAGCGAAACCCATTGCGACCCGTTGATGCGCTGATCGATGAATACGTCGGTGATGCCGTTTGCATGTTCGATGGTGTAGTTAGCATCGGACGGCCGATCGTTGGCATTGCGATACCACACGCTGATGTCGTAGGTACCGGGATGAATCAGGTTCGCCGTCCAACTAACTTCATCGATGGGGGCAAAGCCCGCCGTTCGAAAGGCGTAATTCGCGCCGTACTGGCCGGTGGCGGAGAATGTTTGCCAATTTGCCGAGGCGGAGAAGCCGCCACTGCTGTTGTCGACGATGACGGTCTGGGCTGTGGCGATGGTCGCGCAAACAGCCAATGCGAATGAGACAATGAGTAGGCGACGAAATATGAACATCCGGGTATTCTCTCCCGCTAGAGTCAAACAGAACTTGACCGCTGCAACAGTTTCAACGTTATATAATGCTATCGCATTAACTGCGGTGGTTCAATTATTGGCGATCGACGCCAAGGGATTGTGAAAACGCATGCGCATCACTGCCACTTTTCTGGATGAAATCACTCACGATATTCCCAGTCAAAATTGGGGCCCGGAGGAATGGGCCGCCGATTTCGAGGCCATGCGCCGGATCGGCATCGATACGGTCATCATCATTCGTTCAGGATACAAAGAACAGGCGATATTTAACTCGTGGGCGCTGCGCGATACGAGACGGATGTTACCCGTGCGGCAAAATCTGGGGGAGTTATTTCTCGATCTGGCCTATCAGAACGGTATGAATCTGTTTTGGGGTCTTTACGATCCCGGTGATTGGAATCACGGCCAAGCGAAGTCGGCATTCGATTTAAACCGTCGATTTATGTCGGAAGTCTCGGAGCAATTCGGCGATCATCCGGCGTTTGCGGGTTGGTATATCAGTTTTGAACTTTCGCGCTTTGTGCCCGATCAGGTGGATTTGGTGGTGGCTGCCGGGCGTCATGCCAAGGAACTTGCGCCGGATTTGCCGACCATGATCTCACCCTACGTTGCGGGTGTTAAGGCTCCGGACGGGGAAGAGGCGATCAGCCACGAGCAACACGCAGACGAATGGGGACGCATTTTTCGACGCGTGCGCGAGTCGATCGATATCGTCGCTTTTCAGGACGGGCATGTGAGTTACCTCGACCTGCCGGAGTATTTACGCATCAATCTAGCGCTGGCGCGCGAGGCGGGGCTCACCTGTTGGTCGAATGTTGAGTCGTTCGATCGCGATATGCCGATTAAGTTTCCGCCGATCGATTGGCGCAAGCTAGAGTACAAAATTGACGCCGCGCGGGAGGCGGGTGTGGAAAAATTGATCACGTTCGAGTTTTCGCATTTCCTGAGCCCCAATTCCATATATCCTGCTGCGCACACACTTTACAGACGATATTGCGAGCGCTTTGGGATCGACGCTTAGGCTGCCGGACCGCTAAAAATCACATCCCAAATTCCTTCCAATCATTTCGGTATGGTTATATAATCATGCCGTTATCCGGCAGATTCTCTGCCCGTCCGTCATCGAATATTTCGTCACGATGGAGTGACCTTTTGGGAACGCTTGATTCTCAAGCAACGCATTTTTTGGAGGGAGAACCCAAATGTTTCGACGTAGCACATTGCTAACAGCGCTGGCATTGGCGTGGGCGTGGTCGAGTACGGCATCCGCCACCGACTTTTACCTGCACAACACGCTCGATCTGAGCAACCAGAATTCAACGACGTTTGCCGCGCCGTTGTTCGATGGTAACTCGCCCTACGGTAACTCGCCGTCGGCGGTGACCAGCGACGGCAGCAGCCTGTGGGTCGCGGGATTTAATAACAGTCCGAATCCGGCAGTAGCTGGCATCGTCCGCATCGACGATCCATGGGGTACTCCCACTGATACCCAGATCGAAAGTCTAGCCACACTCAATGGACGCGGTTATTCCGGCCTTGCGTACGATCCATTTTCAGATGGCGTATTGGCTGCGTACGATAACGGCGCGGCAACGCCGAATGGTATTGCGTCCTATGGGGTCGGCAGCAACGCTCAGACCTGGGCAGTTAACGCGCGCGGTGGAAGCGGCGTCGCGTACGACACCGGCTTTGGTGGTGCGGATACGGGCGCTGCTTGGACCACGTTTGGCTCGGGTCGACGTGCGTTGCAGAACAGCACGACCGGTGCGGATATTTACACCACCGGGACCGGCATGATTATCAACGGTGCCGGTACCGGCACGTTCTGGCGCGATATGGACTTCGCTCCCAATGGCGATATCTGGCTCCGCGAAGGCAATAACCTGATCTCGGCCGCACGGACGGGCGGCAATAGCATCATGACGCCAGTATTGGTCGTCGATGAGCCGGAAGCCGACTTTGTGAATGGTCAAAACCTGGCTTACCTCGATGGTTTGGCCAAGGGAGATCTTGTTATTTACAACGACCGTGACTCGACGGGCTTCGGCCAACTTTTTACCGACGTCGTCAAGGTCGTTAATCCGGATGGCACGCCCGCCATGACGAATTTCTTCGATGGCGTGGGCGGCGCCTTGCCGGATCAACCCAGTGGTGCACCGTTCGCCCTCGGCGGCGGTTATTACGATTTCGAATGGAATGCCGATGCGGAAGAACTCATCGTGCTCGACTTCGGTAATCGACTCGTCTATCGCTTTAAGACTCAGCCGATTCCGGAGCCGACCTCGCTGGCGTTGCTCGGCATCGGTGGTGCCGCGTTGTTGATTCGACGCCGACGATAACTTTGATTGACCCATGCACCGGGCCGTTTCGACTTGCGGAACGGCCCGGATGTTTTTCACGTTCGATCCCACTTGTTCGACTCGATCGGCGCGACGGCCAGAAAGGACTAAGGTCATGCGTTCCCGCATTCGAGGTTTCACCCTCATCGAATTGTTGGTTGTTATCGCCATCATCTCGCTGCTGTTGGCAATTCTGTTGCCATCGCTGTCGAGATCGCGCGAACTCGGTCAGCGATCCAAGTGTTCGATCAACGTACGCAGCATTGCCCAGGCGATGATGAACTACGCCATCAACAATCGCGACCAAGTGCCGCTCAATCAGGGATCGGAGCCGGATTACGTTTACGTGCGCGGTTCCAGTACGATTTTGGCGCCGGGGAACGAATGGCACTTGGGCGAACTGCTGATGCCCGAGATGAACATGCAACCGCCGCTGCGCAACAGTCAGGGTAGGTTCGACAACGAAGCCTTAGCCAATCTTCAATCCGAGGGCAAGGTTTTTTATTGTCCGTCGACCAAGAACGCCTTTGCGACGTCGGCCGAATTCCCGACATGGTCCAATCCGTCGGCGTTCGGTAGCTTTATGGACTACGCCCAGTTCTGGAACTACATCGGTCCCGCAGCCATTCGCCAGGGCGACGATCTGCTTGCCATCTCGCCCGACGGCGTTTTTCGCGTACTCGATGACAACCAAAATGTCATCGGGGCCGACCCGAGCAATCCCGGAGCGCTGTTCGACCTGCCATTCGTCGTCAGCAAGACCAAACATTTGAGCATGCCCAATAGCAGTGCGGAAGTGCCCGTCATTGGCGAATACATGACGAGTTTCAATCGCAATGCCGGTGGCATTCAGTCGGACTTCATCGCCGGCAATCTGCGACCCGAGGGCGGCAATCATAAGTGGACCGGCCATACCGGCGGTAGTGGTATCCCGGTCGAAGGCGGTAACTTTGGCTATATCGATGGCCATGTGGAATGGCGCACCAGTAAGCAAGTTCGCCCGCGCCTGTTAATCGATCGAAACTTTTCCGGCGGCTCTAACCGACCGGTGTATTGGTGGTAACGACCTGACGAGAACCGATCGGCGCAGTAGCGCGTCGCGTCCGCAATTAGGTGGTGGAAAAGAGGAGACAACGAATGATACGAAAATCGCGCTTATCGCATTGCCTTGCCGGTGCGTTGACGCTGACGGTCGGCCTCGCCATTGGCGTCGTGCCGGCCACCGCACAGGATCAACCGTTTGCCTTAGTAAACGTAGTGGATTTGTTTGACTTATTCTCGCTCGATTCGCCGGATATGGCGTTCGATCCGAATACGTCTGAGCCGTCGAACTGGCTGGCATATCGGGCGGCTCCGCGGGTCGGCACCAATCCGTGTGTGGTCGCGACGGACGGCGAGCGCGCTTGGATCGGCGGGTTTTACAACGGCGCCAACTTCAACCGCTTCATCACAACCGGTTGTGCTGGCGATCCGATGACGCTCTGCCCCAACCAAGCCTCTTGGTACGGTGCGGTCGGTGTGGCTGAGGTGCGCAACATCGGTCTCTCTTCGGGAACAAATCTCGATTTCACGCGCTATCCGATCATTCAAGAGGAGACGTCGCCGGGCGTGTTCGAAGATCGCTTTGTCGTTGGACCCGGTATTCGCAATACTGACTGGATCAGCGGTATTGATTACGATCCGTTCACGCAGAAACTGTACGTCGCTTACGACGCAACGCTGCCGCCGTTTTCGACGGTCATGCCCAACGCCGGCCTGGACTGGCGCTTTTACGAAACGTTTATCACCAAGATCGACGCCGATCCGGAAAGCCCGACATACGCGACGATCGAAGACTTCCGCGAAAACCCGGTGCCGTCGCTCGATCCGTTCAATCCGACTGAGGTTCGCGCATTTGCCGGCGTGTCGATCGACGCGCTCGATTCCAACTTTCTTGCCTATCCGAAGCAAGGTACCGGCTTTGTCACGCTGTTCGATACAAACGATTTTTCGGCTCCGACCATCGATATTTTCGTTACCGATGTCGATGCATTGATGTGCAACTCGACCGGCTTTCGCGGTAACGACTTTCATCCCGAAACCGGCGAGTGGATCAGCCGCGTGCTGAATGGCATTCAAGTCGTCGAACGCGATACCTCGACGCAGATCGCGCCGTATCAAACGTTCCCGCGATTTATTCGCGAACCCAGCGACATGGGCAACGGTACGGCGGATACGATGGCTGCCGGTGACGACGTGCAACTCGTTTCCGTTGGTGCCTTTGTAGCTCCCGCTCAGGATATCATCGGCGTTGGCCCGAACGGCGTACTCGATACCGTTCCGGCTGGCGACGATCTCTTGAGTTTAAATGGCGCGATTCGCACCGAGCGCATTCTGGGTAATCCGGATGGTAATTGTCCGAACGACCCCGATGGGTTACCGGCAGGTGCCAATCCGCAGGGCCAAGGCTTGGCCATTATTCCGTCGAGCAATTTGGAAGAGGCGGCGGAAGATCTGTTGCTTGCCAACAATCGACCGGTCTCGGGTGCCAATCAGTTGACCGACATTCGCTTTTTCAATCTGAATGGCGATGAAGTTGCCGATCTCCCGATTCCCTGTGCGCCGATTCCCGGTCCGAACACGGGCATCGGTATTTACGACTTCGATTACGACCCGATTTCCGGCACGCTGGTGGTGGTGGAATTCGAACGTCGTCTCTTGTTTGTTTACAAGGCGCAGCTCACCGGCGAAAACCCCGTGCCGAAGTACGATTTCACGCGTAACGGCACGCTGGATTTGGCCGACTTTGCCGGTTTCCAATCGTGCTTTACCGGATCGGAAGGTGTGATCGGAGGACCGAGCACGCTTAATTGCTTACGCGTGAACACCGATAGCGACTGCGATGTCGATTTCGTGGACTACCTTTGGTGCAAGCCGCATGGGATGCGTTCTTCGCCGGCCCGTAATCGATCAACTACATGCTTGTTGACCTGCGAGTGTTTACTGGACGTCTTCATCCAATCGATTCGTACGGAGTGATGATGAAAAGTCTGCTGTTTTCCGACAAACCGCGATGGATCGCTCAACAACGACCGACCGAAGAGGAGGTGCGCTAATGGGCGCCTTATTTCTCACAAAGGTCGATGGTCGGGGCGTGGTGCCGAAGTACCAGCAGGCGCGTGAAATCTTGATGGACGCAATTCGTACCGGCAAAATTGCGCCGGGTAGCAAGCTGCCTTCCACCAAAGAGATCAGCAATATCGTCGATGTGAGCCTAATCACGGCTCATCGCGCTCTCGATGAACTCGTCAATATGGGCTGGGTGCGGCGCGAGGTGGGTCGCGGGACGTTCGTCTGCGACGATCTCGAATTGGCGAAAGATCAGAAAAAAGATCTCTCGATCGCCTTGATTCTGGAACAGCACGATCAGGTCAACATCGATGACTATTACCACGGTACGTTAATCAATGCCCTGCGGCGCGAAGCGCGAGCGGATTCGTGTCATGTGGAGTTCTTTTTTCACGATCGTTTCGATATGCGGCGCGGTAAGCGTCGCAACGATGCGGCTGCGATCTGCATTCACCCCGGCACCGATCGGCAAGCCGTGGTCGAACAACTTGCAAAAGAAAGACCGACCGTCGTGCTCGGCGGTACGCTGGAAAGTGACAAGATCGCGTGCGTCGATTGCGATAACGACTACGGCGCGCGCGAAGCGATACGACATTTGGTGAATCTCGGTCATCGCCGGATTATGGTGCTCGGCAGCCCGCCGACACTCAGCAATTCGCGTGATCGTACCGAAGCCGCGATCGATGAAATAAAGCGGTCGGGAAACCCGTTGGATGAAAAAGACCTGTTGGTTTCGCGCGATACGGTTCTGATCGACGAAGGCATGAAAGCGCGCATCGCGCGACGCATGCAGGAGCGAGATCGGCCGACTGCGATTTTTGCCGGCGGGTTTTATCTGGCGTTGGCCGGTATGCATGCGGTTCGCAGCGCGGGCCTGTCCATTCCCGAAGATGTGTCGGTCGTCGGATTCGACGATCCGGCATCGGCACCGTTTCTCGATCCACCGTTAACCACCATTCGTCAACCCTTGGAGGCGATGGCTTCCACGGCATACGTCACCGTTCGTGACGCGTTATTGGGCGGGGGCGTTCGTCCCGAGTGTTCGAAGCTGTCGCCCGACTTGATTGTAAGAAGATCGACCGGCCCTGTTCGGTCTGAGGCATAACCGACATTCCTCATACGGAGGCAAAAGATGCGTAAGGTAAGTTTGGCAGTTATTGGCTGCTTGGTGTTTTCGGCAACGACATGGGCACAGACCGCGACGATGTCATTGACGTCGCCCCAAAACGGCACCACCGTCAATCCGGGTGATCTCATTAACTGGACGATCGAGTTTTCCGTATCCGGCGGTGACAACCTCGGCGCGGCGCTGGTATCGGTGAATCTCGTTCAGGATGGAGACAATCCGGCGACGCTGGATATTCCGCCGGCCACTGCGGTTCCTGCTGCGATGTCCGATTTCAGCCGCCCCAATGGTATCTCGAATCCCGGTGAGTCGGATCCGACGACGGGTTATACGGGTTTGCAGCGCGGCACACCCGGCGCGCAGAACCTGTTACAAATTGGTGGGGCGCAAAACACGTTGGGGCAAACGCTGCCGCCGGGTACTGGTGTTGCCGAAGCGGCGGTGGTGACGGGCGGCGTCGGCCAAAGCGGCAATGTGATTTTGGCTACGGGCTCGTTTCAGGCACCCGCCGCACCGGGCACTTACATCTATCGCATCCAAACGCCGCTCGTAAATGTGCTAACTGCCGTTAACGCGCCACCCGCGTTTTCGCCGGTTATTAGCCTCGATACCGCGGATATTTCACTCGCGCCGTTTTCATTCACCTTCACGATCGACGGCGACTGCGATCCCTGCGATGTCAACTGCGACGGTTCGGTTAACGGTAGCGATATCGCCACGTTTGTCGCGGCGGTTCAACCTGGCGCGCCTGCGGGCTGTTCGGCCTGTGCCGGTGACACCGACAACAACGGGTCGGTACAGTTGGCGGATATTGCGAACTTTGTGAACTGTTTGCTCGGCCTGTAAGCGGTCGGCAACGTTGCTCATGAAAATATATCAGCAAGCCTCGGTGCCGATGGTACCGAGGCTTTTTTGATAGAGGCATGGCGGCGATGGAAGTTTCTGTCACGCACGGCTGCTCTTTGAAGCTGATCAATCGGTCCCACGGGGGAAACGGTGAGTACAAAAAAAAACGAATGAACAATCTACGAACTGTCGCGGTGTTCTTTATTGTCGGTGCACTCAATTTACATCTACAGGCCTACGCCGATGAGAGCGGTATCGTCTTGGAGGCGGGACAGGTGACGGTGCGCTATCAGCCGCGCCGCTTCGGTATGCGCATCGATTTGGACGGCATGCCGTTTTCGCGTCATAGCGAGTTGGTCGTTACCACGCCACCTTGGACGCCGCACTTTTATGTAGGACCGACAGCCGAGGCGGTTGCTGCGGCCAACGTTGAGGAGACGGCGACGGGTATCACGCTAACCGTGATACATAAAGGGCAGGACGCATTTGTGGGAACGGAAACGTTGCGGCTCGCGAGAAATGGCTTGACGCTGCGACACACTTTCAAGGGCGAGTTCATGCGCGACGGTGAAGCGCTGATTCAATGGCGCATGGCGGCGCTGGACGCGACGCTGTTGATGGGGCGATCGTTTGAGGCGACGGGTCGAGATGGCGAGGCGGCAACAGGGATATTGCCCGTCGCGCCACAGCCTGCCGAATCCTATGCGGCACGAATGGCACATGGTTTTTCTTCGTTCTCTGTGGATTCGCGATTAGGTAAAGTCGAGATACTCGTACGCTCGCAGCGCGCACTTACGGTGCGCGACTATCGCGCGTCGAAGTGGGCAGTGCCGGGGGATGCGTATTTTTGGTTCGGCGATTGGGGGTCGCGCATCACGCGTGAGAATCCGACTGAATACGAGGTCATCTATCAGTTTCCCAAGCCGAGCGAACGCGCCCAAGTTGAACGAGAAATGGCGCTAACTGCCGAAGTGGAACCGTTGGAGGAGGCGCAAACGACGCGGCGCGCCCGTAAACCGGTTGTAATGCCGAATCCTAAGCGCGCCGATTGGCAGCCGGATGAACTCCGTATCGACGCAGGTAGCGCGCCGCTTATCGAGGGTTCGGTAAGCGCCACCGTTAACGCACGCTTGACCGATCTTTTCGGGCCGCGTCAAGTTGCAACTGAAGATGCCGACTCATCAGTGAAGATGTCGATTCAAACGGTCGCGGCGGAGTCCGTACACGGTATCGAAGGATACAAGCTGACGATCGACGATGCCGGCATTCGCATCGAGGCGGCGGGCGAACGCGGACAGCTGCACGCCGCGCGTACCTTAAAGCAAGTCGCGCGCCGTACCAGAGATGGCGGATGGGCCGTTCGCAAAGGTCACGTCGAAGACTGGCCCGACCTCGCGTTTCGCGGCGTGCATTTCTTTACGGGCGGGAAAGGACCGGATATTCAAATCGAATTGATCCACAAGTTGCTCGGCGCGCTCAAGATGAATCACTTGGTGTTGGAAGCGGAATACATTCAATGGGATAACCATCCGGAATTGCATCACCCGAGCTACGGCATGCCCAAGGAAGACGTCCGTATGATCTTGTCCGCATGTCGCGACGAAGCGATCGAAGTGACTCCGCTGATCAATACGCTAGGGCATTGCCAATGGATGTTTGAAACGGGTCATCATCTCGATATCTGTGAAGACCCGGTCGCGAAGTGGGCGTATTGTGTGACGAACCCCAAGTCGTACGAGTTGGTCTTTTCGATATTTGCAGAAACGCTCGAGCTTTTCCAGCCGAAGTATCTGCATATTGGTCACGACGAATTCGCCGATCGGGGGCGCGTGCCGTTCCGCGAATCGAGCAAACCCTACACGATTGAGCAATTGCTCATGATGGATACGCTCAAACTCCACGCATGGCTCAAGGAACGCAACGTCGGCACCATGATGTGGGGCGATATGCTGTTGGCGAAGGGCGAAGCGCCCGACGCTTGCAACGCCGAATCGAAAGCGTCGGCCTTGGCACTGCGCGAGGAACTGCCGGACGATGTGGTTATCACCGACTGGCATTATGCCAATGTTGATGCCGAGCGCTTTATCAGCCTCAAGACGTTTAAAGAAGAAGGGCATCCGGTGGTGGCGGCGACATGGAACCGGCCGACCAATATTGTTAACTTCGCGCATGCCGCGTCCGACGCCGGCGCGCTCGGGTTGTTACAAACGACTTGGGCGGGCTATTCGTTGGATGCCGATTCGTTTGCAAAAGAAATGCATCAGTACGGTGCCTACGTCTTGGCGGCGGAAGCGGCTTGGAACGCGGCGAATCCACCGGCGGCGGAGATGGCCGTGCCAAGTTGGCGTTTTCTGGATCTGATGGAGTTAAGCGCGCTGCGCCCCGGTCATGCCAAAGGTTGGTCGTTGGACCTAGCGCGCGCCTGCAATTACAGCCGCAGCGCTTCGAATGCTAGAGGTTGGTTTGGTTATGGGCAGGCGTTTGACTTATCGATGTTGCCTGCGGGGCGGCAAAACTTTGAGGGTGTGACGTTCGACATCCGCGGTGGGGCGCTGGCGAACGTTCTTGCGTTGCATGGCAAACTGGCCGCCGACCTCCATCTGCCGACAAGCGTGACCATTAAGACCAAGGCCGCGCCGGCCACGTCGCTGGTGATTCTTCAAACCACCAACTTTGCGGCGGCATCGCGTACGAAAATCGCGACATACCAATTACAGTTTGCCGATGGTTCGCGCGAGTCGATCGACCTGATCTATGGCGAAAACGTTTTGAGCTTTAACGATCTGAGCATGGCGCCCAATGCACCGGTCGTCTGGCACGGTCGTACGGGTAGCGGCGATTTGGTGGCGGCGCGGGCGTTGGTATGGAACTTGAAGAATAGTACCGCAAAAATTGAGTCGATCGCGTTTCAATCCGCCGGTGCAGGTCCGTCGCCAGTGATTCTGGCAGTGACAGCGTTGTGCGAATAATAACCGACATTCGCATGCTACATGCCCATTGCATCGGCGTGTTCGTTTGTGCTTTCATACATCGCCAGTTGGATAATGCAAAGAGACGCTCTCGCTCATTCTTTAATCCAGCGTGGCAAAAGTGGTTTTGTGCTTAGCTCGATCGCGATCTTCCGCCGCCCAGATGAACCGCAGCAGTATGCTGAGAACGAGCAATGCAACAGCAAGCCACAAGGCGTCGTTCCACTTATGCACGACAATGGTCATCGGCAGCAGAAACAGCGTGAGTTGCCAGGGCACGGCAACGAACATGGCGGCTATGTCGCGCCGGTTTTCGCGCGCGATGGCGGATTGTTGTAGATCGGGGAGTGATCGACGAATCGATCCCCACCATCCGAAGGGACGGGTCGTGATAAAAAACGCCCGCACAGTCGATCGATCGGGCGCCGCTGTCAGCAGCGATACGACGACCATGGTCACGATAGACAGCGCGCTGATAATCACGAAGTTAATTTGACCGAAGCCGACGTACGCGACGATGGGTTCGCGATAGACTTCCAGGGCAAGCGCCGCGATCATGCCGATGAGCACACCAGCGGCATAACCGTACCCGTTCAAGCGCCACCAATACCAGCGCAGAAAATTGGGAATAAACAGGGCGACGCCGATCCCCAGATTCAAAAACTCCCATACTTCATTCACTTGCGGGAGCCCCAGCGCCATCAATAGCCCGACCACCACGAATCCGATCGTGGCTGCGATACTCACGCCTACCAATTCGCGGTTGCCGGCATCGCGTCGGATGAATGCCTGATAGATATCTTTCACAAAATACGACGCGCCGGCATTCATGATGCTGCTGTAGGTACTCATGGCGGCGGCCAGCAGCGCGACCAACATGATGCCGCGCAACCCGAGCGGTACGAGTTGTTGCATGACGACCGGCAGCACCATTTCGGGATCGTCGAATTGATCGCGCACCGATAATCCGAGGATGGCGATGCCCATGACCATGGGCCAACGGATCGACATGAGTACGATCCAAAAGATCGAGACGCGCCGGCACTCCGCTTCGTCGCGGGCCGCGAAGTAGCGTTGTGCGATATAACCGCCGGCACCCGACATGCCATCGAGCGCGGTCTTGATCATGTAAAAAATGATGGCGACGCCCATCAATTCGAATTCCTCATAGTTGGGCGGGGCGTCAAAGCGCCATTGCGGGAGCAAGCTCAGCCAGTCGGCACCAACGGTCGCCGCGATCGTTTGATGATCGACGGTGAGAAACGCCTGCACGGAAAACCATGCGGCCATGATCAAGATAAGGAATCCTTGCAGAATATCCGTCCATACCACGCCGTGAATGCCGGCGATCGATGTAAAGATCAAGACGATAAAGATCAATCCGGCGGACATGGCCAAATGCGGATCGATCCCAATGAATGTCGTATCGGGCGGCAGCGGAACAAAGACGGCCAGAAACTTGGCGGAGCCGATAGCGAAGTAGGCCATTACGTACGTGAAGAAAACGATATTGCCGATGGCGGCCAAAAGCCGCGGCAGTTGACCCTGCCAGCCTGCGCCGAAGCGAAACACCATCCATTCGGCGGTGGTCATGCAACCACTGCGTCGCGTCCACTTACCAAGCGCGGCGAGGTAGAACGCCATGATCAATACGACGCCGCCGCGCAGTTCGATAAAAAACCCCTGAAAACCGCAAAGGTAGATCAGCGAGGCGATCAACATCGTGCCGGCCATGTCGACGTTACTGGCCATGCCCGAAGCGCCGAGCATCCACCACGACATGTTACGGCTACCGAGAAAGTAGCTATCGATATCGGCGGTGGCGCGCTTGCGGAGCAGTAACGCGAGCAGGATAACGCCGAGGAAGTAGAGACCGATGATGGTTATATCGAGTGGATGCACGGTTGGTTACCGAGGGGGTAAGCACGCATGGTTGAGCTGCACGCTCGAGGTTATTTCGCAACGCCTCCTCTGTTGAGTTGATGAGTGCAACTAATATGCGTCCTATCGCATCAGCATGACACCCTCATATTTGACGAGGTTCGTCAACCGTTATACATCGCCTGCTCCCACATCAAACCGCACAAACGCTTCGATCGCCTGATACTCCTGCAAGCCCAGGCGGTCGTATAGCTCGGCCGTATTGCGATTGCGATCTTCGGCGCGTTGCCAGAATTCGCGCGAATCGTAAGGGCCCGGGAACAACGCTTTGTCTTTTTGCGATTGATGTTTGAAGATGGCGATGCGTTTGCGCTCGACTTCATCAGGGCTCAGCGGCACGGCCATGTCGATCTCGTGCGGCTCCCATTCTTGCCATGCGCCGCGATAATGCCACAACACACAATCGCGCATCCAAGGTTCGTCGCTCAACTCGGAAACGGCGCGATTGATGGCAGTCAAACAAACGCGGTGCGTACCGTGCGGGTCGGATAGGTCGCCCGCCGCGTAGATCTGATGCGGTTTCACCGTCGTGATCAGGTCCTTGATGATCTTGATGTCGGCATCGTCCAATCGATCTTTGCGCACGCGGCCCGTTTCGTAGAACGGCATATCCAAAAAGTGAATGTGTTCGGATCGCACGCCGGCGTATTCGGCGCCGGCCCGCGCTTCGGTACGACGGATGAGTCCTTTGATGCGTTGCAGCTCGGGGCTGTCGATATCGCCGGGTTGTTTATGACCGAGGAAGCGCTCGATGGCCTCGCGAATGCGATTGACTTCCTGCTCGCTGATGAGATCGAACGCGTCGCAGAACTCGGTGACGAATTCCGCATGGCGCACGGCTTCGGCATCCCACACGGCGATGTTGCCGCTGGTTTGATAGGCGACGTGCACTTCGTGACCTTGTTCGCAAAGACGGATCAACGTACCGCCCATCGAAATGACGTCGTCATCCGGGTGCGGGCTAAAGCAAATCACGCGTTTGGGGAACGGTTGATTGCGCGCCGGTCCGCCGTGGTCCTGCGCCTTACCGCCGGGCCAGCCGGTAATCGTTTGTTGAAGCGTCTTAAAGACATCGATGTTGATGTCGTAGGCGCTGCCGCGCACTGAAATGAGTTCCTGCAAACCGTGCTCGTTATAATCTTCTTCGACGAGTTTCAAAATCGGCTTCTCGAGTTTCGTCGCTAACCAGATGACCGCGCGGCGCACGGTTTTGGCATCCCACTTTTCGCCGAAGCGTTCGATCGGTCCCAGTAGCCAAGGCGTTTTGACCGGCGTCAGCTCCCCGGCGGCGGGGCGGTCCACGACGAATTCGCAGTTCGGATGCTCCTGCAAAAAGCTGGCTGCGACGGTGGCGGTGATTTTTTCTTCGACTGAGCGATGAATGATCGGGGCTTTGCCTTCACCGAACGCCATCAGCACGACGCGTCGCGCTTCGAGAATCGTACCGACGCCCATCGTAATGGCGCGGCGTGGCACGTTGCGCTCGCCGAAGAAATCGCTGGCGGCATCGAGGCGCGTGACGCGGTCGAGCGTAATCAGTCGGGTACGGCTGGAACGCGACGAACCCGGTTCGTTAAAGCCGATGTGACCGGTACGACCGACGCCGAGTATTTGAAAGTCGAGCCCGCCCGCATCGCCCATGCGCTGTTCATACGCGTCGCAATACGCGGCAATTTGGTCTTGCTCGATGGTGCCGTCGGGAATGTTGATGTTGGCCTTATCGATATCGATGTGATCGAAGAGCGATTCGGCCATGAAGCGATGATAGCTTTGCAGCGCGATCGGATTCATCGGCCAGTATTCATCGAGATTGAACGTGATGACGTTCTTAAACGACAGACCCTCTTCGCGATGCAAGCGAACTAACTCGTCGTACAAACCTTGCGGCGTCGAGCCGGTCGCCAACCCCAGCACGGCCATCTCGCCGCGCGCTGCCTTGCTGCGAATCAATTGTCCTATCTCTTGCGCAACGGCGGCGCTGGCGGCGCGGCTCGATTCGTAAACGGCAACGGGCACGCCATCGGCATCGTTCACTTGACCCAGCGGCCGCGCCTGTATTCTCATCACTGCTTCGCTCATGGTGTTATTCCTACCCATCGTTTCAAGGGTTCCGGTGAAAAGTTTCGAGCTAATCGGTTCGTTCTATGGCTAGCGTCACAATCTCAAAGGGACGCATCGAAAACTCTGTTGTGCCTTTTATCTCGTCATGCCTAATGTCTTTGTCCGGTAGCGGTCGCTCCAACAGATTCACGGCTTCGACGGCGGTAATCGCGATCTGCCAACGAATGGTCACGGTCCCGCCGCCACCGTGGGTTTCGACCAAACGCAGGATGAGACGGTCATCCGCCTCAGCGCGCTTGGCAGCGACGATTTCAATACCCACATGCGTACCACAGTCGATGGTGAATGGTTGCCAACGTTCGGAGCCTCCGGCGGAGATGTTTTCGAAAAACATGGGCGCGTTGAGCGCTTCGGCTTCGCGATCCACGCCGGCAGCGCGCCAATCGCCCGCATGCGGCATCAGGCTGTAGGTGAATTCGTGCGTGCCACGATCGGCCGTGGGGTCGGGGAACATCGGCGCGCGCAAAAGTGACAGGCCGATGACATTGCCAATGCACGAATGACCGTACTTGCAGTTGTTTAACAGCGCCATACCCTTGCCGGGTTGCGATAGATCCATCCAGCGCTGCGCCGGCACTTCGTGCATGGCCCGATCCCAAGGCGTGTTTTGATGCGTTGGGCGCGCGATGTGACCGAACTGTGTTTCGTAAGTGGCCGTGCGCGCGTGTACGTCAACGGGGAAGAGCGTGCGCAACAGCATTCGCTCTTCGTGCCAGTCGATGCGCGTATGAATATCCACCCGCGGCGAACCCGCGCTTAATGTGTAACGTTGCGACAAGCGGCTTGCGGTGCCGATGGGCCGTTCGACTGCGATGGTGGCACGTAGCGGATCGGCTTCGACGATGGAAATTTTTTCTGCCGGAGCACCGACCAGCAGCGGCTTCAGTTCATCATGCCGTGGAATTTCCCACGCGTCGTAATGATGCGGCACATCGCGATACAGCGCGAGCTGATTCATGGGACGCGTCGTTCCATCGCTATCAGCAAGGCAGAAGTCTTCGTTGTGTTCGGCCAAACGCAGGCTTGCGATGCGACCAGCATCGTCGATAGTGATGCTGAGGTATTCGTTACTAATGCGCCGACCATCAACATCGACCGGTAAAGGTAGTTCAGTGTCAGGTAGTTCGGCAAGAGCCCGTGTACCAAACGCCGGTACCGCATTCGTGTAATGCAAGTCACCGTCTATTTCGATCACTGCGCGACACTCGGATGAGGTGGGATTGAAGACGTAAATTACTTTGGAATCTTGATTGCCTGCTTCAGCTATGCCCCAGCCCTCTAGTGCTTCGTCGCTTGCCGATTCCATTAGTTTCTCGAATCGATCAAAGTCTTTACGCGCATCGTCATATACCTCGCGAATCGAAGAACCGGGAATGATGTCGTGAAACTGATTGAGCAGCACGATCTCCCAAGCCTGATCCAGTGTGTTCATCAAGCTTTTGGCAGATTCGTCGGATCGGCGACGGGGGCCGAAGAAGGCCAGCCATTCGACCTTGCGCAGTGCTTGTTCGGCGCGCCGATTGGCGCGCTTGAGCCAACCGACTGTGGTGTAAGTGCCGCGATGAAACTCGAGATACAGTTCGCCGTCCCAGATCGGCAGCGACTGTCCTGTTGCCCGCATCTGATCGACTCGTTTATGTAAGGCATCGCAAAATTGATTGGTACTGCCCAATTCGATATGCGGCATCCCTGCGGCGCGATCGGCGAAGTCGATACGCAAGACCGTCTCTTCATTGGGGCCGCCGCCGCCATCGCCGTAGCCAAATGGATGCAACCACACGCCGCAATCGGAATGATTCAAGCGCGCCAGTCGTTTTTGAGCATCATTCAATAGCTTGGGATGATTGTCGGAATTGTAATCGCCGCCGGGCGTAACGTGTGCCAACACTTCGCTACCATCGAGACCGCGCCAGACGAAGTTGACATGGGGAAACTCGTTGGTGTCGTTCCACCAAAGTTTGTTGGTGATAAAGGTGTCCAGCCCGCTAAGTTTCATGATTTGTGGTAGGGCAGCGCAGAAGCCAAAGGTATCGGGTAGGTAGAGCAATCTCTGTTTTCCGTGCGCGCCGAATTTTTCTTCCCAATAGCGCGTGCCATGTAGGACTTGACGCACTAAGGATTCCCCCGACGGCAAGTTGCAATCGGGTTCGATCCACATGGCACCGGCGGCTTCCCATCGACCGGTATTCACTTGTTGCTTGATCTGTTCAAACAGCGCGGGCGCATCTTCCTCAAGCCATGCATATTGCTGTGCTTGACTGCAAAGAAAGCGAAACGACGGAAATCGCTCCATCAATCGCAGCGTACTGGCAAAGGTGCGAATGCATTTGCGCCGCGTTTCGCGTATCGGCCATAACCACGCGGTATCGATGTGGGCGTGGCCGACGGCGTAACCGCGCATTCCGGTAGGTTGATGGTATTGCTTGAGGGCTGCTTTGAGTGTCGCAAACTCCGTATCGGCGCGCTTGCTTAAGTTATGGGCATCAACGCGACGCGTAAGTTGATCGAGCGCATCTCTTATCGCAACCGCATGTTGCGCATCCTTGGGTGCGATGGCTAACAGGTGACGCCCAAAGTCAAACAACCGTCCAAGCCGCCACGCATTGGCTCGATAACCCGCAATCGCAGCGCGCTCGAGCCGACCGGGATTTTCTTCGCTCCAGCGCAAGTGTTCTTCCGGTGCTTCCCAAGGGAAGAGCGCTACCCCGAAAGGCCGATTGCAAGCCGCTTCAACATATAGTTCGATTTGTTGACCGGGCGTTGCATCTTCGAAAAGGGTGACGCAATCGTGATTCACATCGAGGCCATGCACCGGTACGCCGTCTTGCCAAAGCGTCGCCTCGGTGCCGGTGGAAAAGCGGAGTACCAGGTGCTGACCATCAAGATGATCGGGCACGTTGCCGCGCAGGCGAAACCATGCGGTGGACCAAACAGGCCCCCAACGCAGACCCGGCGTCGCAGGTCGATATTCGGCATTTTGGGCATGTTCGAACGAGACGGGTTCGCGGGTTTGGAAGACCTCAGCGGAGAGGTCGATTTCACCGAAATACGCCGCCGGTGCCAGTATCTGACGGGCGAAGATTTCGAATCGATGCAACGCGTTTTCGAAGGCGTCTGGCATACGCTAACTAGTTTATCCGATAAGAGTTTACGACACTACGGGTCCGAGGCGGAAAGGTGAGAAAATGTTGAAAATTTGAGGCGATTTTCGCGGTTTTCGAGCGGGCGGAAGGGCGGTTGAAGCGCGAGCTTCGGGGGTGTAGTGCTGGTGGGCCTTTTGGCGGGAAATGGTGTTGTCAAGAAGCCCGACGGCGCGCGTCGAGGTGGGGCTAATCGGAGGGCGTAGGGGCAGCTGTCGGCAACGATCCAAATACACAAGACACTCGGAATTACGGGAAAATGGCACGGTCCTATAGTAACGGAAAATAACAATTGGAAAATAGAAACATACAAGCAATATAAATGTTTATTATTATTATTTTTCGGTAGCGGAGTCGCCGTCTGTTCCGAGGTTGATCGACACTGAATGCCTGAGTGCATTCATTCGTAAACCGAACCGGTTGGGAGTTTCGTGCCCTGCGTTCATCGAGCCGAGCTGGCCGGCAGTGCTTCTAGTGCGCGCCAACAAAGTAACAAGCAACGCGGTACATGGAATGGGCCTTTCCAAGTACCACCCTTTAGCGGCGTGGATAGTGAGCCGTCTCGATGCAGGTAGCCAAACCACTCGCCATGTTCCCGGTCGGGAAAATGATTGAACGTCCACTCGTGTACTTTCAAGAAATCGTCAGCATATCGTTGCTCGCCTGTCGCACGATAGGCATATAGGAGAGCGATCAGCGCTTCGTTGTGCGGCCACCAAAGTTTCATATCGTGTTCGAGTTGCACCGGCGGTCGGCCGTCGATGTCCACGAAATACAGCAAGCCCCCGTGCTCGGTGTCCCATCCGCGCTCTAATGCGTAATCGACGATCGGTAGCACGCGCTGAACGAGGGTGCCGTCGCCTCGGCGTTGCGCGATATCGAGCATAAACCAAGCGCATTCGATCGCATGCCCCGGGTTCATGACGCGACCGTCCGGTCCATCGACAATGCCACCATCGGGCGCGACGGTTTCGAGTACGCAGCGCCGGTCGTGATCGACAAAATGCGTCAGAATTTCATCGACGCAGCGATTGATGGCGGTGTCGTAATCGGTGGTCGGATCGATACCACGCATCATCTCGGCCAGGCTTAGCCAGCACATCAACGGTGAAAGCCCTTTCATGGGACGCGTAGTAGTGTCGATTTTGGGTGCGATCTTCCCGGGCGTGGTAATGTATTCCACAAATCGTCGATAGCACCGTCGCGCCTGTTCGCGCGCCGTTTCGTCGTCGGTGGCCAGTGCCAGCGCGCCGTACGCCATCACGGCGAAAACTTCGCAAAACACATAACGGCGCATTTGTAGCGGCTTGCCGTCGTGGGTGACTGAAAAGTACATCTTACCATCGGGAGCGAAGGCATGTCGATCGAGAAACTCGCGACCGCGCTGCGCCAGTTCCAGCCACTGCGGTCGTGGTTCGACCAGTCGATAGAGTGTGGCAAATAGCCAAATGGCGCGGCCCTGCAGCCAAATCGGTTTGTCATCTCCATACCGTTGTCCGGATCGGTCGAGCATGGTGAAAAATCCGCCGCGGTCCGGGTCGGGGCTGTGTCGTTCCCAAAACGGAACCACATCATCGAGGAGGGCGTCGCGATAAACGCTTACTAAATCACCGATAGGTTGAGTCGGCATGTTACGTCCTTATTGCGGTATCTTCGTCGCATCGGTCTCGTGGTTATAGACGCTCGACCGCTTATACTCTACCGCGATGACGCGAAGTATTAACATTCCGCCAGTGGGAGTGCGCGATGGGTGGCAGACGCTGCCGGTGGCAGGCGCGTACGACGTCGTTGTTGTCGGCGGTGGACCGACCGGCGCGGCGGCGGCGATTGCGGCCGGTCGCGATGGGGCGCGCGTGCTGTTGGTGGAGCAGCATGGCTTTTTGGGCGGTAGCGGCACGGCGGCCTTGGTGCCGGCATGGTGCCCGTTTAGCGATAGGGAAAAGTGCATCATTCGCGGCATCGGCTACGAAATTCTCGAAGAGATGAAGCGCGGGATGCCGCACATTCCTCCGGAGATGATCGATTGGGTACCGATCGATCCGGAACGACTGAAGGTGATTTACGAACAGCGCGTGACGGCGACGGGGGTGGAGATTCTGTATCTCACGCATTTTCTGGATGTCGTCTTGGAAGATAAGAGCGGCGACGACGAGCGCGCCGTAATTGATTCGATCGTGATTCATAACAAATCCGGCATTCAGCGAATCGAGGCGGCCACGGTGATCGACTGTACCGGCGACGCGGATGTGGCGGCGATTGCCGGCGTGCCGTTTCATCAGGGCGATCCCAAGACCGGCGCAATGCAGCCGTGCACGATGTGTTTTGTGCTTTCGGGTGTGGATAACAAGGTTTTGCAACCCTGGTTGTGGGCCGACGATGCAAAAAACCTGCTATTAAAGCCGTCAATCGCGGCAGCGAAGGCGGCGGGCGATTTGGATATTATCGAAGAGGCCGCCAACGTTGCCTATCAATCCGAAGATACGATCGGCTTTAATTTCAGCCACGTGTTCGATATCGATGCGACCAACGGCAAGGAGTTCTCCGATGCGATGATCGAAGGTCGTCGTCTGATTCGGCATTTGACGGATTTTGTGCGCAAGTACTTACCCGGTTGCGAAAAGGCGTTTTTGGTGACCAGCGGCGTGCAGATCGGCGTGCGTGAAACGCGGCGCATCGTCGGCGAATACACCTTGACGCTCGACGATTATCTTGCGCGGCGATCGTTCGATGATGAGATCGCCCGCAACGCTTACTACATCGATATCCATTTGTCTAAAAAAGAGTGGGAGGCCAATCTGGGCAAGGAGATCGACTGGGATGCCAAGATTCATCAATACGAACCCGGCGAATCGCACGGCATTCCCTATCGTTGTTTGCTTCCACAGGGGGTGAACAACTTACTGGTGGCCGGCCGGAGCATCAGTACCGACCGGGCGGTCCAGGGCTCGACGCGCGTAATGCCGAATTGCCTGATGATGGGGGAAGCCGCCGGATGCGCCGCCGCTATGGTCGGTGGGGCGACCGCTGGCGTGCGATCGGTCGACGTAACAGCACTGCGGGAGCGTCTGCGCGGCTACGGCGCTTGGTTACCTGCGTAGAGGATTGCGGTCTTGCAGAACTCGCGCGTGGACGCAACTCCTTCAGAGTTGTATGGGTAAGGTGCTTTTTTTTATCAGTTTGCACGAATCGGCAACTGAGATGGCACAGAGCTATGCTACGTGCGCCAAAACACCCGTCGCCGCGTCATCCACGACACGAACCACGCAAGTAGCAGCACTTTTGCACAGGCCCATGCCACACCGGCCCAAGGTGCGCTGAGCCAACCTTTCATCAGCGGGTCGAGGTGGGTGAGTTCGACAACGGGTCGCAAGAAGCTTCTGATGGCAACGTAGGCCATCATCGGATTCTGGCCGGTTTCGATCAACCAGCGCAGCGGACGCTCGGTGCGGACGATCTCAAGACTGCACTGAAAAAACGCCAATGCGAAGCAGGCCAGGCCACTGGTAACGAAGTAATAGCTGATGGTAGCACTATCTTTTTTGATGCCGCCTTCGTATGGTTCAAAGGCGAGCCCGATGACGAGCCAGAGCGCCCCCCATCGCATTAGCTGTTGCGTACATTCGGTGGTCGGAGCGGCGGTTGTGCGACTGTACAGCGTAAACAGCAGAATCATCAGCGATGCTACGGTCAGGACGGTTTCGGTTGTCCCACGCGCTTGCAGGCCGACGACGGTGGTCAGTATGAGCGCGAGAGAAATGAGTGCTACAGCTGAGTTCAGCAGTCGCACGCCCGTGGTCAGATATCGTTTTGAAAATTGCTCGGTGATATGGTCTTTCTCAGTGGCGGAGTTCTTAGTTGGGCGATTTACCGGATCGGTCGAATGGTTTAAGCGGCGTAGCAAAAGATCGCCGGCAATGGTGCCGGGGATCACGATTAGCAAGTATTGCTGAAATGGGAATTGATAGAGGCCGACCATCCAAGACGGTGAATAGGTCCAGATGGCGTGGGTCCAGCCGTCGGCATCGTGACTGAGTCGAAACGCCAGTATCGCGATCATCAGGCAGAGGCGCCCGGCGACCCATCGGCGCGTCAGCATCCAAACGAGGCCACCGGTAAAGACGGTGTTAGCCAAGACCAGGATGATGATATCCCGCTGCCGAACGATATTGGTTAGCCACAATTGACTGTCGATCTTCGGCTCGTAGTTCAGCCACAGAAGATATACAATGCAACTCGCCCATCCTGCTGCGCGCACCAGAAATTGCCGCGACCCTGACCATTCTTTAGGCAATCGCGTAAGCGTCGGAAATAGCAGAAGAAAGCCGAGCAGACCGAGCAGGAGCGCACGCGTGGTAACCGGGTTCGCAATGACGGTCGGTGAAATATGCCGCACATAAATGGCGAAGAACGTCAGTAGCAACAGACGCTGAGAGAGCCCAAACAATACGCGCCAGTCAATCAACCTTTCACCGAGGCGGCGCGTTAACGCCAAGGGCATGGCGGCCCCCATCGAGAAAAGAAAAAAGGGAAATACGAGATCGACCCAAGTCAGTCCCGGCACGCTCAAGTCGTATTTCATCTGCGGAGCGATCAACTGAGCGTGATACATCCATTGCGGCAGCGTGCCCCACGGGACCATGCCAGACAGCGCCATGGTGAGGATCGCGTAACCGCGCAGCGCATCCAGTCCGTCAGCGCGCTGGTGAGCGCTCTCGGATGGCATAAATTGGATCGGTTGACCATATCTCTTCGACATTTCGCTGCGCCAGCTTACAAATTATGCAGGTACGTGGCGAATCTTCTAGCTTGTCCGCCACTGCTTGGATACGTGACTAAAACCGACTTGCAACTTTATATGGGGGCTCGAATCACGCGTTTTTTGCGGCGATGCGGTTCAAACGACACTGGCCGTTTGGCCTGTGCTGAGCATTTGGCCATTATCTATTAAAGGTCTTCTTTGCAGGGCTGAGAAGATATTGTTGAGGAATGACGCGACGATTCGAATAATCACTTGGTCGAACTTATCGGAAAGATTGTTCCAAAACGTATGCCCCAATTCAAGATGTAAGTCAGTCGTGTCAATTCCAGACGAAGGCATCCGGTTCTTATGGAAACCTTATAATATTCACTACGCGTGACGAAGACTCACTGCTTTTATTGAGATGTCGGTCATCGGTTCGGGCCCGATCGCCGGCTGTTTTTTATACGAACACCAATTTAGTTCCAATGTGTGCGGATCAAGCTCGTGCGCCGTACGTCCTCTCGGTTGGCTTTCAGTAGCCAGCTGGCTTCCAGTAGCCAGCGAAAAAGCCCTATCTGTGCCGAGTTCATCGGTCCGAATTGAAAAACGTTTAACACCTTAGTTTCGTTATGTCTTTAACTTAGCGACGTGCTCGCCAATGGTGCCGCGCTGGGAAGTATCGGCGCGCGTTGTTGGCACCTACCTTGCCTTATTGCTGACTGGTCACTCCCACCGTGTGTTCATGTATGGTCGAATTCCGCCAGTTTGGTTGGTGTCGACGCGAATGGTGAGTGGCGAAGCGATTCCCAAATCAGGGGCTCTCGATAAGCACTTGCGATAAAAGGAGGAGCGTGTGTTGCATCGAAATCTATACAAATTGCGATTCTCAATGGCTGGGGTCTGTGCGTTGGTGTTTGTCGTCGCGGGGGCAGGTCCACGTGGGGAGACGAGCCCCACGTTTCATCAAGGCGAACGCGTTTTGACGGATGGAACGCCTGCAAATGAGACCATCGATTTGGCTGATTTCGCCTCCACACCTGAGCTGGTGGGGCACCCGGATATCGAAGCATTACGCGCGTTTGTCGATGCCAGCGGTCCGCGCGGTGGCAGCGACGATGTGCCCACAATATTAGGTCCCTACGACCCACCCGATTCGCCACTCGAAAGCGGTGCGTTCGTCAATTTTGAAAGCCCGCCGTTTAAGCCGTTGGCATTGAACGATAGCGGCACACTGCTGTTCGCAGTCAACACACCGAATAACTCGCTGGTTGTGTATGACACGACCACGCCTCGGTTAACAAAGGTTGAAGAAATACCCGTCGGTCTCGATCCGGTGTCGTTGGCCGTGCAACCGGGAACCGACGGCAACGTCGTATGGGTCGCCAACTTCATTTCAGATAATGTCGCCGTCGTCGATGTGGCAGCGGGCGCGGTAACCGCCATCGTAGAAGTCGGCGATGAACCGATCAACATTCTGTTCAATCCATCAGGATCATTGGCATTTGTGATCCTGCAAGGTAGCCCAACGGTGCCGGATTTCGGTCCGAACGTGCCCGACCCGCTGGTACAGGAGGGCGCGGTGGTTGCTGTGCGCGGCGGCGCGCCGCATACGATTTTACAATCGAAATATCTCGATTGTAACACGCCGCGTTCGGCAGTTTACGACGCCGATCGCGACCGATTGATCATTTCGCCGTTGCATTCCGGCAATAGCACGACGGTCGTCGGCGAACCGGTGCTGTTTCAGTTGCCCGCCCCGCTTGGGGGCTGCTGTTTTGAAGATGGCTCCTGCCAGGATTTAAACACCTTCGATTGTTTCGACGCGGGCGGTTCATGGCAGGGGGCTGAATCCGCCTGTGGTGACGCCGATTTATGTGCAGGGCCGTTTAATCCGCCGACGAATGCGCCCAATGATCCGTGCAATTGCGCTTGTAGTTGCGTGTCCTCACCGCACCTGTTGGCGTTGGCGTTTTTCGACCAAACGTTCGAACCGACGCCGGCGGAGTTGTTCGCCGCCAGTAGCCTTGCGCCTTGGCCGGATATCTGGACAGCGAACCCGATGGGGCCGCTTGCACCGTTGGTGCAGCGCATTGTGATGGATAAGTCGATGACGGGCGGCGATTGGAACGCCATCATCGATGCGCTGACGGATGACAATGGCGATCCGGATCCACAGCGGGTGGCTGACCTCGCGGCGCAGTTTAACTTGCTCAATGCCGAAGAGGTCTTGCAGGAGATTATCGACGACGCCAAGGCGCAAGTCAGCCGCGATGTCATCGTGATCGACGTCAATGCCGCGGCGGGACTTACGAATATGCAAGAACTCGATCCGCTCACGGTGCAGCACCTAGGCGGAACGCTGACGGGCATGGCGCAAAATCCGGTCACCGGCGACATATTTATCTCAAATTTAGAGCCGAAGAACCTGACGCGTTTGGAGCCTTCGTTGAACGGCAATTTCATGTCGCATCGAATCGAAATCGTGCGCGACATTCACGGTACGGCTACGACAGTTAGCACCGATTTGCATGCGGCGATGGGTTCCTCGTTCAACGATATTTCGTCGATCAATCCGCAGGCACAGGATGTTTCGTTGGCAAATCCGACGGATATCGTATTCGACCACGATGGCGATATTGCCTTTGTGGCTGCGTTTGGGGTCGGGCGCATCGGCATCCTGAATGGTGTAACCGCCGAAGTGATCGCACGCGTGGACGTGGGGCGCGGACCGCGCGGCATGGCGCTCGATTCTGCGAGAGATAAGTTGTACGTGCTGAATCGCACCGACATGACGGTTAGCATTCTGGACGTGTCCGATGTGACGGCACCGCAGGTCGTGCAGACGACGCCCATGTTCAACCCGGAGCCGCCGGTGATTCGCGAGGGCCGCGATTTCCTCTACAGCACGCGCTTTTCCAAAAACTTCAGTTCGTCGTGTGCGATGTGTCACTTCGACGGTCACCTCGATCACCATGCGTGGGATCTAGGCAATCCGACCGTACCCGACATGTTGCACTCGCCATTCGTTACCGGTGGTCAACCCTGCCCGCCGCAAACGGCCGACCAGAATCATCCGCTTAAGGGGCCGATGGTGACGCTGTCGTTGCGAGGCCTAAGGGATCACACCGAGTTGCATTGGCGCGGGGATCGCGTGGACTTCAATGCATTCAACCCGACGTTTGAAGGTTTATTGGGCGGTGAAGAATTGCCGGCCAACGACATGCAAGCGTTTACCGACTTTATCAATACGGTGGTTTATCCGCCGAATCCTTACCGTACGCGCGACAACTTTTTTAAAGACCCGCAGGCTGATGCGGGGCGCACGTTGTTTATGAACAGCTGTCACGCCTGCCATATGCTCGACCATGATGGTGCTATGCAACTGGCATGCGTGCCGGATGGTGATGATGTGGCGTTTAATCTGGGCGGGTTGTTCGCGCAGATTCAGTTAGTGCCGCAACTGCGACAGTTGCATAAGAAAGCGCGCAGCGATTTGTACAACGGCTTCGGGCTGCTACACGACGGTCGCGAAGAACGCGAACAGAACGATCATCCTTTGGAGACGTTCCTGCAGCAATTCTTCCCCGGCATTAGCCAACCGCCGTTTAACGAGCAGATCATTGGCTTCTTAACGGCGTGGCAATCGAACGTGATGCCGGTGGTCGGATGGCAATTCGTTTGGGATGTCGCCGCTCCCGACAGTCAGGATCTGACGGACTTGATGACCATGATCGATCAGCACGATTTACAACCTTCGCGTTGTGATGTCGTGCTAAAAGGATCGGTCGCTGGCGACATGAGGGGGTTCGTATTGGCGCAGGCCGCGCCGGTGCTGTTCGAGTCGGATGAACATCAGTTTCTCACGCTCGCGCAAATGCAGACGCTGGTGGCGGCGGGGAATTCGTTGGTAGCGACGGCGGTACCGCCGGGTTCGGGGTATCGCATCGGCGTCGATCAGGATTTGGATGGTATCGGTGACGGTCTCGATCTGATGCCCCAGTTCAATAACGATGGCGATGTGAACCTCGATGGAACGATCGATGGATTGGATATTCAGGCGTTCGTCACGGTCGCGCTCGATCCAAACACCGCGCCGATTGCAGCGTTTCATGCTGCGGATATCGATAACGACGACGATGCGGATGTGAATGATGCGGCAGAGTTGGTCTTACTGTTGCTCGGTTCGATCAATTAAGTTCGTCTCAATTGAAATCGACGATCGGCCCGATTGAACGCCCCGGTGGAGTGGGGTTCTTCGGGCTTATCGTCGTATTTGAGTTTGGAGCGTGGCAGACACTAGTTGGCCGCGATGGGGCTGCAATGCGCCGTTCGACCTAATCGCCTTGCGAATCATTATCCTTGGTTCGTGCCGGGGTATTTGGTTAGAATGTAAATAGTTTGGAGCCGAGTGGGTAAATGGTGAATTTGGGTTCAACGTGCGCTGGCTACTAATCATCCTGTTGATCATGGCGATGGCCCACGTTGCGGTCGGTCAAACACGCGTCGCCATTGATTCCGTAGGCGAGGCTTGGCCGCGACGCACGGATTTCGGTGCCGATGGAATCATCGATGAGACACAGCATCTGACGCCCGACCTTATCGGTTACCAGATCGGGCGCTGGCAGCCGCTCGATGTCAATGCGAGTATTTACGTCGGCGATTGGTCGGCGACGGGCGGGTTTTTGCGGTTCGATTTCGCCTTCCTCGGTCTCATTAATCCTCCCGGTCCGCTCGCGTTAGTCGAAGACGATTACCAACCATTCTTGTACGGGCCGAATCCCTTTGTGGGCTATATCGAGTTCGATGTGGACGCCAGTGCACAGACCGGCGGCGAGGTGGACTTTCCCGAGTTTCGTTACCTTGGCAATCTCGGACGCTTCGGCGGTCGCGTCAACGATCCCGTATGGGGCAATCGCATGGCGGTTTGTCGAACCGATATCGATTCGCAACTGACATCGCCGCCCTTGGTGGAACGCAGCGGCGAAGAGTTTCATCTGGCGTGTACGGGCGACGGCATCACGGGGATTACCGAACTAAACGGCGATGGTGACAGCACGTTCGAATGGGGTGAGCTTTGGATGGTGCACACCATATGGCTGCATCGCGCTCATGTCTTTGAGCGGTTTAGCGGTGCCGGTGGCGATGGCGTTTACGAGCCGCCCGTCGATGTATTGTTCGACCATCGGCTCGATCTCAATTGGACAATCGTCACGATCGTGTTTCCCCTAACGAACATCGCGTCGGCGGCCGCACGACAGGAAATCGAACAACCGAATAACGGCAACGATGGCGATCAGGCGTCGATCCTGGAGGGTTTGGTCGATCTGCGTAATAGCGTGATAGCGATACCCGCCGGCGACGCGCTGCGGTTTGAGCCGGACTTCGATGCGGTACGCGATTGGGAAATAACGACGCCGGCCTTGCAACTCAATCCGGATACATGGCGTGTCAATCTGATCGTGGGCATGCCATATGCGATCGAGGATGTGTCGGGGGCCTTCTTCGCGCCGACGGATGTGCAGCCCGAGCCGTTGTTGGGCGATTTCGATGGCGATGGTGTGGTGAAGGCGGACGATTTTGCGCTGTTCGATGCATTCCTGACGGATAACGACGGCGTTTTTCCCGACGATGCCGACGGCGAGGTGGACGGCGCGATTCAGATCGAAGCGTTCGGCATCGGTTTTTGTATGTACGATTTGAACTACGATGGCATTATCGATGAGGCCGATCGCGATTTGATTCAGATCATGGGTGATTTGGATTTCGATCTCGATGTCGACTTCAACGACCTCAGCATTTTTGTTACGCTGTTGATTCATCCGGAGATGGTACCGGTTCCGCTACCACCGGGTGATCTGGTTGCTTTGATGGATCGTGCCGATTTCGACCGCAATGGTGCGGTCAACGGTCGTGATATTCAGGGCTTCACGTCGCGCTTGCTGGCGGAATAGGGCTCGCGCATGTACACGACATCTTGCGACAGGATTGGCTTTGTTCATTCCCGGCCGATGACGACGCAGGCATCATGGCGCGCGGCGTTTAGCTTGCTGGAGATACTGGTCGTGTTGAGCGTGATTGCGTTGCTGTTGGCATTGATGTTGCCAGCGCTGACCAAGGCACGCCGCGCCGGTCGCAATTTGAAATGCGTGGCCAATCTGCGACAGGTCGGCGAACGCTTTATCGTGTTTGCGGACGATTGGGCATACGCATCGCGCGGTGACCGGAACGGTCGCTCGAATTTTTATATCGAGGACTTCCAGGAATCGATCTATCTCGTCGATGAGTTTTGGCAGAATCCGAGTGCCATACGCGAAACGATGGACGTGTCGACGCAGCCGTTGATGTGCCCGGAAGGGCCGATCGAATTGAAGCGACGGGCGAATCGACCTTGCAGCGATGGTGCGGTGTATCCGAAAGAAAATGTGTCGGTAGGCTTCAATCGCCGTTTGCATCGCCCCGAGGCGACGGCGGCCCAAACGCTCTTGACCAGTCGGATACTCAATTATCCGAACGTTCCATTGGCGTTGGATGTCGACGGTCTCGGCGTCAGCCCGCCCGACGGCAACGCGTATTATGTCGCGCCGCCACAGCCAACGCCCGATGGTTATAACGACGGTGCGTATTGGATTCCCGCCATGCGGCATGAAGGCAGACTTAACGTCGCCTTTGTCGGCGGTCATGTGGCGGCGTCGCGTATGCCTTTAAATCAACCGGGCTGGCAATGGTCTTTTTATCCCGACTGATGATTAACTGCACTATGATTTTAAGATATAGCATCCCCGGAAAGCGTCCTGAACTTTATTGGGGGGGTGGCGCATTTGTTTTTTGGCTAAAGCCCGCACTCCGGCCCTATCACAGCGAGAGAGTGGGGGCTTCCAGCACTCACTTATTTAAAGTGGATGATGTATTCGTTCGTGCTATACATCGCAACGGCTTTCCAACGCGACGCTGCCGATGAGTCTGCGCCTTAAGTGTGCCATCCTGATTATCGCCTTTGAGTTAACGCTCGCCGTCACGCTGTTTGCTACGGTCCGCGTCATTCGTCATTACTTTGAAGATGCGGCGCAGTCGATTTCAAATTCGAGTCAATCGAGCGTGAAGATACGGCGCTTGCGACGTTTGTTGCGCGATGAATTCACGCAGATGCAGCTCTATCCGCAGTTGGAGCCGAATCCCGATGAACGTGCGCGAATGATGCGCGATATTGATTTTGTTGCAGCCGAAGTTTTGGCTGACAAGACGTTGGATAAACTGATTGACACGAATGATTCTCCTGCAGCGTCTAGCGAGTCACTCAAGAAGTTATTAGCGCAACGGCAGCTTGAATTAACGACCAACTGGAAGAATGCGGATGGTACGGGCGATAGTGAATTACCCTTCGTCGGCTCGGCGCATCTGGCGTTGGATCGATTGCTCGGTCAGTGGGAAGCGCTGGTATTCGATCATCTATCGGCCACGGCCCGCGGCTCATTCGATGCGTTCTATCGGTCGGTGCTGGTGCTGTCAGTGAATATGGTGGTGGGCGCGCTGCTCGGCGTGATTGGTTTGGTGTTGGTGCGGCGTTGGGTGCTGCTGCCGGTGATCGAGTTGACCGATGCGGCGGACCAGTTCGGTCGCGGGCATCTCGACCATCGCGCGCAGGTGCGAACTGAGGGAGAACTCGGGCAACTGGCGACGGCTTTCAATGGGATGGCGGCCGATATCGCGCGGCTTAACCGACAGATGGTGTATCGCGAACGCGCCGCCGTCATGGGAGAGTTGATTTCTTACATCGCGCACAACATTCGCAATCCGCTCGCGGGTATTCGCAGCTTGGCCGAATCGTGTCGGCGCACGGTTGATGCTGACGATGGGCTGGCGCGGCAGCACGACGAAATCGTCGGCTCGGTGGAACGGCTGCAGTCCTGGTTGCGCGAAGTCGAGCACGTCTGTCGGCCGATGGAAATGCAGATTCAAACGGTCGAGGCGGCGCAGTTGATCGAAGGTGTGGTTCGGGCCTTTCGCCCCATGGCGCTGCGGCGCGAGATCGACTTGCAGGTAACGTCAGGCGATGAATTTAGCATTAAGCTGTCGGTTGATACGACGCATTTCGAGCAGGCGCTAGCGGCCATCGTTGGGAATGCGATCGAAGCGTGCGATAAGAACGGCGTCGTGACGATTGCGGTTGAAAGCTGTCCTGCAAAGCGGCAAAACGTCGTGAGCGTGACAGACAGCGGCCCCGGAATCTCGGAAGCGTTGAAGGACAAGGTCTTTCAACCGTCGATTAGCTCCAAGCGCGATGGATCGGGTTTGGGCTTGACGATGGCGCGGCGCGTGGCAGCATTGCATGGCGGTGAGTTGACCTACGAGTGCCCGCCGGAAGGTGGTACGATTTTCAAATTTACACTGCCCATGATGGAAGTTCAGGATCGAGCGGATGGCTGATGTCCTAATCATTGAAGATGAAGAAACGTTGCTGGCGACGCTCGGACTCGAGTTGCAGCGTGCCGGGCACACGGTCGTTGCCGCCCACGATGGTGCGACCGGGCTTAGGGCGGTCGAAACGTTCGAACCGAATATCGCGTTGGTCGACATTAAGCTTCCCGATATCGATGGCGTCGAGATCATCGAGCAATTTCGTCGGACCGGGCACGACTTTCCCATCGTGGTGATGACAGCTTACGGCACGGTCGGCGGGGCGGTCGAAGCCATGCGTCGTGGTGCGACCGATTATCTGCAAAAACCGGTCGGAATCGATGAGTTGGAAATTGTCATCGAGCGAGCGTTGAAGCATCGACAGTTATTCGACCGGCTCAAAGTGTTTGAGCGCGAACGCGCACGGCACACTGCCGAGCGTTCTATCATCGGCAGCAGTTCGGCGCTTACGCGCACATTGGCGTTGGCCGATCGGATAGCCGCCGTCCCAGCCGATGAGCGCGGCAGGCTGCCGACGGTGTTGCTCACCGGCGAAACGGGAACCGGCAAAGACCTGTTGGCACACCGGATTCACGATTTGGGGCCGCATCGTGAGTCGCCGTTCGTGCAGATCAACTGTTCGGCGCTGCCGGGGCAATTGATCGAAGCAGAGTTGTTCGGTCACGAACGGGGCGCGTTCACGGGGGCAAATGAAACGCGCAAGGGACTGTTGGAAGCCGCCGATGACGGCACGGTGTTTCTCGATGAAATCGGCGAGATGCCGATGGAGTTGCAGGCCAAGCTGCTACTCGTCTTGGAGAATCGCACGATGCGCCGCATTGGGGATACGCGCGAACGCAGTTTGCGTGCGCGTGTGATTGCCGCGACCAATGTAAATTTACAGAAACGGGTTGAAGACGGACGCTTTCGCAGCGATTTGATGTTTCGCCTGCAAACACTCGCAATTGAACTGCCGCCTTTACGCGATCGCGAAGACGATGTGATACGGATCGCCGAGCATCTGATCGCGCAGCAGGCGCGACGACTGCATCGCGCGCCGCCGCAATTAAGTGTCGATGCAAAGAATCGTATGCGCCGTTACGCGTGGCCGGGAAACATTCGCGAGTTGGACAACGTCATTCAGCGGGCAGTGTTACTCTCGGATGGCGACGAGATTGGTGAGGCGGATCTCAATCTTTCAGGTGGGAATGGTATGCCGCCAACGGCATTGAGCGACATTCGATTTCCGTTTGGCGCGCAGCCGTTTACGTTGATGGACATCGAGCAGTTGGCCGCGCGACAGGCCGTTGAAGCGTGCGAGGGAAATGTGTCGCAGGCCGCGCGATTGCTGGGTATCAGCCGCGGGGCGTTGCGCCATCGACTGGAGAACGAATCGAAGTGAACGTGAACCTCGCCGTGTAAAGTGATATTCGAAACGCAATCAGCCCTGCGCCAACAACGATCGGGCCGCTTTTAATACACCATCTGCCGTCATATCGAAATGCTCCATCACGGCGTCGCCCGGAGCCGAGAGGCCGAACGAGGACATTGTTATGGTCGCGCCATGAGGACCGACGTACTTATCCCAACCTTGCGCAACGCCTGCTTCGATGGCAACGCGCTTCGTCACGGCAGGTGGTAAGACGTCGCTGCGATATTTTTCATCTTGTCGGTCGAATAGTTCCCAGCAAGGGAGCGAGACAACGCGCACGGCCACACCGTCATTCGCGAGCGTTTCTGCCGCGGCGATGCAATGTTGCAACTCGGAACCCGTGCCGATCAGGATGATCTCCGGCGTTTGGTCGCAATCGCGGATGACGTAGCCACCCCTTAGTGCGCCTTCGGCGGCGGCGTATTTGGTTCGATCGAGTGTGGGCACGTTTTGTCGCGTAAGGGCCAAGAGCACCGGCCGATCGGTTGTTTGCAACGCATGTTTCCACGCCATGGCCGCTTCGTTGGCGTCGCCGGGGCGGAAGACATCGAGATTAGGGATTGCGCGCAAGGCGGCGAGATGTTCGATAGGTTGGTGCGTTGGGCCGTCTTCACCAACCCCGATGCTGTCATGGGTAAACACGTACGTCACCGGCTGGTGCATCAACGCCGACAAGCGAATGGATGGTCGGGCGTAGTCTGTGAATACCAAGAAGCTCGCGCCGAACGGTCGCAAACCCGACAGCGCCATGCCGTTACAGGCGGCGGCCATCGCATGTTCGCGAATGCCGAAGCGCAGATTGCGGCCTTCATACGCGCCGGCTTGGAAATCGACGGTGTCTTCGAGCAGCGTTTTCGTCGAGGGAGCCAAATCTGCCGAACCGCCGATCAACCACGGGATGCGCTTGGCCGCTTCGACCAAGACCTTGCCGCCCGAAGCGCGCGTTGCCATACCTTTAGCGTCGGCCTCGAACTTTGGCCAGTTCGCGTCCCAGCCTTCGGGTAGTTGACCTTGTTGAATCATCTGCCATTCGCTGGCAAGGTCGGGAAACGCCGCCTGATACTTCGCAAAGGCATCGTTCCATCGCGCTTCGAGTGCAGCGCCGCGGGCTTGGCTTGATTTCGTCCATGACGACCTCACCTCTTCCGGAACGAAGAACGGTTCGTCGGACGGCCAATCGTAGAAACTCTTGGCGGCGCGAATTTCATCATCGCCGAGGGGTTCGCCGTGGGCCTTGGCGGTGTTTTGTTTATTGGGAGCACCACGGGCGATGATGCTTTGCACGACGATCAAACTCGGCTTGCCGGAAGTGGCGTGTGCTTCGTCGATGGCATTGCATAGCGCGGCGCGATCCTCCACATCGGCCACAGTTTGCACGTGCCAACCGTACGCTTCGAAACGGGCGGCCACGTCTTCGCTAATGGCGAGATTCGTCTTGCCCTCGATGGTGATGTCGTTGCTGTCGTAGAACCAAATCAGATTGTCGAGCGCCAAATGGCCCGCCCACGAGGCGGCTTCGGCTGTGACGCCTTCCATCATGCAGCCATCACCGAGAATGGCGTACACGCGATGGTCGACGATGTTATGCCCCGACTGGTTGAACCGCGCGGCCAGCCATTTTTCCGCAACGGCCATGCCGACGCTGTTGGCGGCACCTTGGCCGAGCGGTCCAGTCGTTGTTTCGACGCCGGGCGTGTGACCAAACTCGGGATGGCCGGGCGTGCGACTGTTGAGTTGGCGGAAATTTTTGATGTCGTCGAGCGTAACGTCATAACCGGCCAAATGCAGCGTCGCGTATTGCAACATCGATGCGTGACCGGCAGAGAGAACGAAGCGATCGCGATTGGCCCAGCGCGGGTTGGCCGGGTTGTGCCGCATGTATTTCGTGTAGAGCAGATGGGCGAGCGGCGCCAGCGCCATCGCCGCGCCGGGATGCCCGGAATTGGCTTTCTGAACGGCATCCATGGCCAGCGTGCGAATCGTATTGATGCTGAGCGTATCGGCGGAAACGTCGGTCTTCATAGCGGGTTCCGGATTCAGGGTTATCGTAGCCACTTACGGCGTAAATCACGTGGTACACGGGCGTGCCGAACTGGTCAAGAGCGGGCGGGGAAAGCGAGAAATTGGCAATGCAGCGGCACCATTTTTGTTGATGGTGGTTTAGTATTCCGGGGCAAAATGATAGGGCGAATGGGTTGCATTTAAGAAGTTGCGGCGGCGTGTAGATGCCACAGCGAACTGCGGCCTTTGTCGGTGGGGTGAAACCGGATGCCAGAAAGCGATTTGTCATCGGGCGTGGTCATTCGCGCGTTGAATAAATCCGACCAGAAAGCTTGGGTTGCAGCCCGTTGTAGCCTGTGGGCAGATTGTTCGCCGGAACAGGCTGCGGCCGAGGTCGTGCGCATTCTCGATGACAACGATCAACTGGCCGTTGGGGCTTTCGATCGAGCAGCGCTCGTCGGATTTGCCGAATACTCGTTGCATCCGCACGCCATCGGCTGCACGACGGGGCCGGTCGCGTATCTCGAGGCGTGGTGGGTGGCGAGTAGCCATCGGCGCGGCGGCGTCGGGCGCATGTTGATCGATGCCGGCGTCGCGTGGGGCCAATCCAAGGGCTGTAGCGAACTTGCGTCCGACACGTGGATCGACAACGCCATCAGCGATGCCGCCCATCGGTCGCTCGGGTTCGAAGCTGTCGACCGATTGATTCACTACCGACGCACGATTTAGCGATGCCATTATGAAATCGATGTTTCTTTGGAACGGCGAATGTTGACCGCTGACGAAATAAACCAGCATTGCATTTTAATTCGTTAACGGCTGTCGTGCCTTGCGTTTAGCCAAGCTGGTGTTCGTGACCGTTGTGTCTTGGTCTGCAAAACTACTCCGAAAGGTGAGCCCTTACCCGTGCTGGTAATTGATTCCATCAGAAAACAATTCGGCGATCTCGTCGCAGTCGATAGCGTTTCACTATCGATTGCTGCTGGCGAGATATTCGGCTTACTCGGCCCTAACGGCGCGGGCAAAACGACGACTGTCAATATGTGTGTCGGTCTGCTGCGACCCGATCGCGGATCGATCGCAATTGGTGATACTGGCGACCCGACAAATAAGGATGTGCGTCGCCTCGTCGGTGTCGCGCCACAGTCGTTGGCCATCTACGATGAAATGAGCGGTCGCGAGAACGTCACCTTTTTTGGCAAGATGCAAGGCCTGCGCGGCAGCGAGTTGAAGGAGCGCGTGGCGTGGGCGCTCGAGTTCGTTGGGCTGGCCGATCGGCAGCAAGACAAGGCCTCGGAATATTCCGGCGGTATGAAGCGACGGCTCAACCTCGCCATCGCTGTCGTGCACAAGCCGAAGCTGCTGTTGCTCGACGAGCCGACGGTCGGCGTCGATCCGCAATCGCGCAACGCCATCTTCGAACACATTCTCGCGCTGCGCGAGATGGATACCACTATCATCTATACCACCCATTACATGGAAGAAGCCCAGCGTTTGTGCGATCGCGTGGGGATTATGGATCGCGGTAACTTGCTTGCGATTGATTCGGTCGATGGCCTGATCGAGACGCACGGCGGGGCCAGCCGCGTGATCGCAACGCGCCCGGATGGTGAAGCGGTCGAGATGCAGACCGATGATCCGTTGGCCGAGTTGCAGCGCCTGCAAAGCAACGGCGGGCTGCAAACGTTTCATGTGGAGCGGGCCAATCTCGAAACGGTCTTTTTAAACTTGACGGGGAGGGCGTTGCGCGATGAATGAGATTATTGCATTGGCCGCCAAAGATCTGCGCATGTTACTGCGCGATAAGGCGGGCTTCTTCTTTGCATTCGTCTTCCCGGTCGTGTACGCCAGTTTCTTCGGCATGATCATGTCGGGCATGGGCGGCGGCGGTAGCAGCGGCATCTATGTCGTGGTCGTCGACGAAGATCAGACCGAAGGCTCGGCGGCGTTTGTTCGGCAGCTCAGTGATCTCGATGCGTTAAATGTGATCACGACGGGGCGCGACGAAGCGCAGGACTTGGTGCGGCGCGGCAAGCGCGCGGCGATGTTGGTCTTGCCGACGGGATTCGGCAAAGCGCGCGCGGAGATTTTCGGCAATCCGCCCGAGGTCGGCCTCGGTATCGACCCGGCCCGCGCGGCCGAGACGGGCATGCTGCAAGGCATCCTGATGGGCGAACTGTTCGGCGATTTGCAGCGCGTTTTCACCGACCCAACGGCGATGGCGGGCCAACTCGACAGCACGATCGACGAGGTGCGCAACGCCGAAGATATCGACCCGCTCACCAAGACCACGTTGCTAACGTTCCTGCCGGCGCTGAAGACCTTTATGACGAAGATGCCGGATTTGCAAAATGACGATTCAAACGACGGTGGTGAAGGCACAAACAATGCTGCCGGTTTCATGCAGCCCAAGATTGAAAAAATCGACATCCTTCCTCAGCGCGATGGCCCGCAAAGCGCATACGAAATCACGCTCGCTCAAGGTGCCGTGTGGGGAATCATGGGTTGCGCCGCGGGCTTCGGTATCTCGCTGGTCGTCGAGCGCACAAGGGGCACGTTGGTGCGGTTGCGTATGGCGCCGATCAGTTTGTGGCAGGTGCTGGCTGGCAAGGGCGTTGCCTGTTTCTTCACGACGATGACGGTCGGTATCGGCCTGTTCGTATTTGCGGCAATCGTGTTTGGCGTGCGTCCGCACTCGTATGCGATGCTGGCGATCGCGCTCGTCTGTGTTTCGTTTGCGTTCGTCGGTATCATGATGATGCTCGCCGTGATGGGTAAGACCGAGCAAGCGGCGGGCGGCATCGGTTGGGCGATTTTGGTCGTGTTGGCCATGATCGGCGGTGGCATGATGCCGTTGGCGTTTATGCCCGCCTGGATGCAGGATGTCGCCGTGATCAGCCCGATCAAATGGTCGATACTCGCGATGGAGGGAGCCATGTGGCGCGCCTTTTCACCGACGGAAATGCTGACACCGTGCTTGGTATTGATTGGAATTGGTATCGGTTGTTTCGGCATGGGGGCGAAGGTGTTTAAGGCGACGGTGTAGCGTCCGAATGTTTGAACGCTCATTGCTTGCGATTTGTATGACGCGTGACACTGTTAATGTCGACGGTGCGTCGTTCGCTCGCAGCAAGTGAAGCCGACGTTAGCGCGCAATTCATGGTTGCGTGTGGTATGGATAGTTGTTCGCGGTAGTATGTGCGTGGTTGTGCTAAAGAAAAGTCTTTTGTCCCGATAGGGACAATTTGAAAATAGCCCAGCAGTTCACTGCTGGGTGATCGTGCGAATTGCTATCTCATACCGGAGGGATGATGGAAACCCGCCTCGATCGTACGCAAACTCCCATCGTACCTACGGCACGATTAAGACATCTTTGCGAATCGACAAGACCCAGGAGTGAACTCCTGGGCTATTTTCGCGCCGCCCCTGCCGGGGCTATTTTAGGAGCGTTTTTCGACCCATTGATTGCGGTACCGCACTCGGGCAGATGCCGGATTGGTTGTCGGTGAGGTTGTAGTCGCATTGCTCGCATGGATTGGAATTGGCTTCTAGGTAATGTCTTCCCGCTCGATTTCGAATGACAACGATGATGGGAAATGCGGCAGTTAATAATGCCAGTAGCCAGTAACTGGTCGTGACGTACAGACCCGCAAAGCTGGTACGCGATGGCGGCGGGTTATCCAGGAGACTGGGCATTTCCATATAACACCAGCCTGTCTCATATGACGGGTTAGTCAAAAGATTCGGGTCGGCCATTCTGCCGAGCGGCCAACTAAGTAATATCGTGGCAGTATCCGACTTTGTGATCAAACTACATGCAAAAGGAACATCAGTTCCATCCAACTCGAATGCAGGATTGGTACCGACGAAGATTGTGCCGCCGGCGACAAGTGGATTCCATATCTCTAGCCAACAACATATGGCAAGCACGCTGGACAAAGCGAGCAATACGACAACGATTCGATGGAGTATCTTCAACACCGGCCCGCCTCACGATCTCCCAACCCTGTCAATGCAACGTATAAATAAACGGCGCCGCCCCCGGTGCGACGGCGGCGAGAATCACGAGGCCAATCAATCCGGCGAAGCAAATCAGAATCGGCAGCATCCACCATTTCTTGTTGTCTTTGAGGAAATCCCACAACTCGGTGAACAAGCCCACGCGCTCGGCGTTGGCTTCGTCGGTGAATGCGTTGGTGTCGTGTTGTTGTTGATCTTGTATGTCGGTCATCGTGTTCGGCCGCTTATATTGGTTCGTTTGTCGTTTTGGCCGGGCGTAGGATTGTCCCCCAGCCCCAGAGGGGCAGGGGCACCCACCACTCGGTCGCTCACCGTGGTCATCTTAGCTATCCCATCATACCACGCTCAACGTCGATTGTCCGAAATCTCGTCAACTCAATACTGCCGGAAGTACCGCTTCACGTCACTCGGGGCTTTGTGGGGCGTCCAATAGCTTGTTGCCGATTTGTCAATTTTTCGATGCAAGGCGTCGCGACCGATGACGCGGAAGATGATGGCCGTGGGCGTAACGATAAAGAAAAAGATCAACGTCAGCAGCGAATACGTCAGCACGAACCCGATTGGCACGGCGATCAGTGAGACCCCAAGAAAGAGCGGTTTGAGTAGCTGCGGCGCGGAAAGGGCGAGAACGCCGCTCAACGCGCCGAGGCCGAAGAACACATACGCCGTCGGTTGCGTCGCACCATCCGGCAAGGGCGCAAACGCCAGCCATTGATTCCACGCCATCCAACCCAGTAGCGGAAACGCCACCAACCCCGTCCAGCCGAAGGTGCGGAGCGTCGATGAATCGGGTTGCCAGTCAATCTTGATCATTTGCGAAGCGGTGATTTGCGATTTGTGATGTTGAACAACAATTGTTTCTCACGTTTCATTCATTGCGTCTAGATCACCGTGACGAAATCCGATTTACAAAATCGTAGAGTCCGCACTGCGGACCACGAGGTAGCGCGAATCTCGTGTTGTATTCGGGTGCGTTGATAAGATCATTACGTCGAAGAATCAATCCGTGTCTTCCGTAGGATCCGCTGTGCGGACCATCCCATTACGCGCATGATATTTTTGTGAGCACATCGCAATAACCATCTTTCCGAAAAATTCATTTCCGCTCGTTACGCCCGCGAAATGGTCCGCAATGCGGACCCTACCTAATCTAACTGAAATTGCGCGAGATACTCATCCACATCGTGCTCCTTCGCTTCCGGTTGCTCGTTCTTATACAGCACAAACTCGTCGATCACCAACACATCCATGTTTGTCCCCATGAAACAACGATACGCGTCTTCCGGCGTGCAGACGATCGGTTCGCCGCGCACGTTGAAGCTGGTGTTGATGATGACCGGGCAACCCGTGCGCTCGTGAAACGCGCTCATGATTGCGTGCATGCGCGGGTGGCGTTCGGCATCGACTGTCTGCACGCGCGCCGAATTATCCACGTGCGTGATCGCGGGCACCACGCTGCGGATTTGTTTGAGCTTGTCGAGGCCTGTGACGGTGGCATCTTGGCTATTCGTGAGTTTATCTTCGCGCACGTTGGCGACCAGCAGCATATAGGGGCTGTCTTCTTGGTCGCGCATTTCGAAGTATTCGCTGACGTGTTCGCGCAACACGCAGGGCGCGAAGGGTCGGAACGACTCGCGAAACTTGATCTTCAGATTCATCACCGACTGCATCTTGGGGCTGCGCGCGTCGCCAATGATCGAGCGATTGCCCAACGCGCGCGGTCCGAATTCCATGCGGCCTTGCATGTGACCGACGACTTGCTCGCTTTCCAATGCATCGGCCACACGGCGCACCAATTCGGCTTCGTTGGCGCAGTGGTGATATTTCGCATTCAAGCCGTCGAGCGTTGTGGTAACATCGCTAGCTTTAAACGCAGGCCCGAGCAGCGAAGCACGCTGTCCGTCGGGCGCTTGCACCGTACGAGGCTTGTCCATCAACTGATACCAAACGAACAACGCCGCGCCCAAGGCACCGCCAGCGTCACCCGCTGCCGGTTGGATCCAAATATTCTCGAACGGCCCTTCGCGCAAGATGCGACCATTGCCGACGCAGTTGAGCGCGACGCCACCCGCTAAGACGAGATTGTTCAGGCCCGTCGATTCGTGAAGATGCCGCGCCGAGCGCAACATCGATTCTTCCGTCACAACCTGCACCGACGCGGCCAAATCCATGTCTTTTTGCGACATCTGCGTTTCGGGCGAGCGCGGCGGACCACCGAAGAGGGCGTGGAACTTCGGGCTCGTCATGGTCATGCCTTCGCAATAATTGAAGTAAGACATGTCCATGCGCAGTGAGCCGTCGTCCTTGAGGTCGACGACCTTATCTAGAATGGTGTCGACGTATTTGGGCTCACCGTAGGGGGCGAGCCCCATGAGTTTGTACTCGCCGGAGTTAACCTTAAAGCCGCAGTAATAGGTAAAGGCTGAATACAGCAATCCCAACGAGTGGGGAAAGCGCAACTCGTGCGTGATTTCGATCTTGCTACCGCGACCGACGCCGAGACTGGCCGTGGCCCATTCGCCGACGCCGTCGATCGTCAAAATGGCGGCTTCTTCATAGGGTGATGGAAAGAACGCGCTGGCGGCGTGCGATTCGTGATGCTCGGGAAAGATGTAGCGGCCCTTGTACTTTTTGCCGAGGCCTTTATCCATCTCGCGCGGCAGATGCAATTTATCGCGCAGCCATAACGGCATCGCGTGCAGAAAGCTGCGCAAACCCAACGGTGCGTAGGCGAAATAGGTTTCGAGCAAGCGCTCGAACTTCATTAACGGTTTATCGTAAAAGGCAACGTGATCGAGCTGCCCGGCATCGATGCCCGCTTCGCGCAGGCAATAGTCAATCGCGTTGGTCGGAAATCGAAAGTCGTGCTTCTTGCGCGTGAAGCGTTCTTCCTGTGCGGCAGCCACCAATTGACCATCCTGAACTAAGCAGGCGGCACTATCGTGATAGAAGGCGGAGATGCCGAGGATGTTCATGGGCGTATGGGGTTCCGATGGTGGCTGGTCGTTCATGCAGGTTAGTTGGATTGTATCAGATTCAAACAGAAGCGCTTACCTGCGGGGGCATTCGCCTGATAACATCCGAAACCGCCTGCCCACAGCATTCGCCGTACTCATATTGCAAAATGGCCCCACAGGGGCCGGCTCTGCTGGTCCGCGCCTGTGGGGCCGTGTAACTGTGGACGTTTGATATCGCCGTCGCTTACTTCGTGCTGAACAACACCTGAATTGAATCGCTGCGATCGCCCGCGACCGTAAAGATCAGCATGTAATTCATACCGGGCTTGAGCGTCACGCCGCTGACCTTCTGCCGGTCAAAGTTCATACACTCCATGCCGGCCGGTACCGATCCGAGGTTATACGTTTTGCCCGCTTCCAGCAGGTTGTCGGAGCTGCCACCGGCGGGGTAGATCGTGAATTCGGCCTGATTGGAATAGTTGTTTTCGAAGGCTTGATGAATATTGATATTGGTGCTGGTGATGCGGCCGAAGTTCTTATCGTCCGCAAATTCATACTTGAAGCTGGGCGACGTACTGCAGGTGCCTTCAACTTTGAACTCAGCGTAGCCCATCGCGCCCTTCTTCAACTTATTCTGCTTGGCGGGCATGCCGTCGATGAAGACCGCCAGATGGCTGTCCTTGCGCATCACATTCTTACCGATCCCCACGGCACTCATCATGCTGCAGCCGCTCGTCATCAGAAACACTGCCGGAATGGCCCATAACACGCGCGAATTCTTCCACATCGCCAAAGCTCCTTCTTCTTCATTGCGTTGTCGCGCCGCAACCTGCGGCGCCTTCGTCCGAACACGTCGCACGACCGTCACGGTGATCGCGCGTCCAAGTTTGTGAGTGTATCGCTGGTTATCGCCCCGGCAAGCGAAATCGGACGCTAATCCGCTGCGCTGATCACAAGCGGGACGTCGCTTTTTCCACCGACGTCCCATTACACAACGCCTGCAGCACCTCCGAATCGTACCTTTCACTCCGGGATAACGGTCGAGCCGCGCCACGGACGCAGCCGCCAGAGTTTGGGGATGAGAAGTCCACTCGTTCACGACGGGGGCCGGGCGTGGGTATTTCAATCGATCAGATCAGGTTCCGCGGCCTGTTGGCCAGTGCATTGGTGCTGACAGCGTTGTCGTCATCGGCGGCGCAACTGGCCAATCAGCATCACGAGCCGTTTCAAACCGTGCAACCGGGCGTGGGTGTAATCTCATTGCATTATGAGGGCGACGACCATGTGAATTGGTACGTCGATCCGCAAGGGTACACCGTGCTGCATAAGGCCGGGCGATATTACTTTGCCGATCTCGATGAATCGGGTGCGTTGACGAGGACGGAACATGTGGTGGGGACCGTCGATCCGGCAGTTGTCGGACTGACGCCCATGATTCTGCCGAGTGCCGAAAAACTTGCCGCGTTGCGACAACAGGCCGCCTTGCAAATGCCGTCCTTCGCGCCACCTACCGATCCTGGTATTCCGGAAGGCACCACGCTGGTCGAAGGCTGCATCGTTGTGCCCGATAGCCCGATGCACGATGGCAGCGGCGACCCGCAACACGGCACCAGCATCACCAGCGGCTTCTGGCCGGATGGCATCGTACCCTACACGTTCGACAGCAGCGTGAGTAGCAGCAATCAAACTAAGATGCGCGATGCGATGGATTCCTGGGAAGCCGTCGCCAACGTGCAGTTTGTCGAGCGCACGACCGAGTCAGCCTATATCGAAGTGATCAGTGGTAGCGGCAACTGGTCGTACGTGGGCCGCATCGGCGGTAAGCAGCAGCTATCGATCTATAATTGGAGCTATCACTTTATCATCATGCACGAGTTGGCCCACGGGCTGGGCGTCTGGCACGAACAATCGCGCCCCGATCGCGATGACTATATCACGATCGAAACCGGCAATATCACGAGCGGGTACGCTCATAATTTTGACAAGCACAGCAGCGCCGGCACCAACGGTAGCTACGACTTTGATTCGATCATGCACTACGGTCAGTGTGCGTTCTCGAACTGCGCGTGTTCGAGTTCGTGCCGCACCATTACCGTCAATTCGCCCAATGAATCGTGGCAGAATCAGATCGGTCAGCGCAATCACCTGAGTACCGGCGACGCCGCCAACATGGCCGCGCTCTACGGCGACCCGATGCCCGACGGCGTGGCCGAACTCACGGCACCGGCGATGGATGGCGACAGCATTCCCGAAGACAGCTACACATTTGAATGGACCACGGGTACCAACGTTACGCAATACGCGCTGGAAATTGGCACGTTTGACGGCGGCAGCGACGTGGAAGATTACAGCGGCACGGATACGTCGCTGCTGGTGGAAGATTTGCCGACGGATAATGGCGATTTGTACGTGCGGCTCAAGTCGCAAATCAGCGGCGATTGGTACACGCAGTCGTACGTGTTCGTCTTCGGCGAGGATATCTGCCCCGGTCATCCGGATAATGTTGACGCAGATTACGATGGCGTGCCCGACGGCTGCGATGTATGCCCCGGCGCGGACGACGATCTCGATATCGACGGTGATGGCACGCCCGATTGTCAGGACGAATGCCCGGATGATGAGAACAAGATCGAAGAGGGCGACTGTGGTTGCGGTAAGGAAGAAGTCGATTCCGATGCCGATGGCGTGAGCGACTGCGTCGATGAATGTCCCAACACACCGACCAAGGTGACCGAGGGCGCGTGCGGTTGCGATGTGGAAGAGGTCGATAGTGATTTCGACGGTACGCCCGATTGCAACGACGATTGCCCCTTCGATTCACTCAAGACCACGCCCGGCTTGTGCGGCTGCGGCGTGCGCACGGTCGATCTAAACCGCGACGGTGTGTTTGAATGTGATAATGGCGATCAACCATTGGGCGGCACCAGCCGCAACGGTGGCGCCGACGGTTTGACGAACATCACCAACATCACCACCACCTGCGGCAGCGGCGGCGCAGCGAGCGCCGTGTCGATGATGATGCTGGCGGGGATGGTGAGGGGGAGAAGGAAGGGGAAGAGAAATTAGAAGGGCGAAGTGGGAATTTAGAAATATGAAGAGCGAATAGCGAATAGCGAATGGCGAAGAGCGAAAGGTGCGAAGTGGCGTTGTCTTGTCCATTTAAAGCGGATGGGGGCAATGCAAAGTTCAAAATGTAAAGTGCAAAGTCGGGGGATTCGCGTTTAACTTTGGGAGGGGCGCGCTTGACGCTCCTTCGCATAGGAGGGGGCATCATTCAGAGCCGCCGCATCTTGCGGCGACGGGTAATAGATTGATTCAGAGCCGCCGCGTCCCCGCGGCGACGTTTAGCCAGCAATGTCATGCTGAATTGTTCGTGGTAATGCTAGAGCGAAAATTCCGGTCTAATTCCTGTCCGCTTTGATCCGATTATCCATCTCAATACAATCGTGGCTATCAAGTAGATTCATTGACGCCAATTATCATTCATAGGAGGTCATGATGCCGCGGGCCGTTTTTGTTTTCTCATGTTGTTTGATTGCGTCGCTTACCGGCGCGTGTGATTTGGCTGAAGCCACGGAGGTTGTTGATCCCGCTTTCTTCGAGCTGGTTTCTGTCAGGCGGGAGTCTGATGACCAACACAATATCGCCGTGACGGCGCGCGACGGCGTAACGTGGTATCGCGCCGAGGCTGCGATTGTGGATTTGCGGCATGTAAAGAAAGCCTTTGAAGCTGGCGGCGACGAAGACCAACGTGCGATCGGGATCAGTTTAAGTGATTCGGAAAAGCGGCTTCGACCATGGTCGCGCGATAATCTGGGAAAGCCACTTGGCGTATTTTTTGAGGGTAGGTTGATTGATGCATCCGATGTGCAAGGCGTCCTTTATGGGCATCTATTGATTTTATGGCCGGATTCAGATGAAGCGTATGCTCGCGCTTTGGCTGGCATGCGCTGCGGTGGTGATCCGAAGCGGATCGAACAAATTGCGAAAGAAGTGTTAGCTGATCTGCAAACAAAGCGCAACACGCCGATTCAAACTCAAGCCCCGGTGCCGCAGGCTCCCAGCCCCTTGACTCAGGAATTTCCGCCGGCCGCGCGCCCGGATTTTTTTGAAATAGTCTCGCTGCGCGGGCAGCCGGATGAGGTGCATACGGTTGAGATCAAGGATGAGGAGGGCAATCGTTGGTATCGACAACCTGATGCCTTGGTGGATTTGGATGAACTCGGGCGGGTTCCGGCTTTTATGATCTTTGACGAAAACCGACGGAAATTTGGTGTGCCGCTGCACTTTACCGCCAGCGGTTTTGAGAAAATAGAGGAAGTAAATGAGCGTTTGGTTGGTCAGCAAGTTGGAGTTGTCATTGAAGATGAGCTACGCCTCGTCGCTAAATTAACGGAGAAGTTAAAGCCGCAATTTATGATCTTTGGCTTCGGTAGCCTCGATAAGGCCAGTCGTTTTACAGCCGGGGTTGAAGCGGGTGGTGACCCTAGCAAACTCGAATCTTTTCAAGAGGATCAGAAGCGTTCATTCCTGCTTGCGAAGTCAGATATCGAACGCGCCTTCTTCGAGTCTTTCGATTCGGAAGAGGAAACTCTTTACTTGGGCAATGTCTCTGAATCAGTTGAATCGCCAGTTCAAGTGGAAGTGGTTGATGTCGAAGATTTGTTGGGATGTCTGAGTTTGGCTGAACTGAGGCCCGAATCCGATGAAGGCTTCTTGGTCGAAGTCGCCGACCCTGCCGGAAAGAAGTGGTTTCGTAAGCGACTGCCACTGTTGGATCATTCTGATTTTGATTACGACAGATTGATGATTGCTGGTGGTCTGGAGGGGCGGTATTCCGTTCTTATTGATTTGGTGCCCGGGCAAGGCGAAGCCTTTTCGGTGTGGTGTAAACAACATCGTGGTAGTCGGCTGGGAATCTTTATGGGGCAACGATGCGTGCGTACTTTCGAGTTGCGCGGTCGCCCCGTCGGTCTAATCGAATTGCAGTCGTTCGATAGCCATTTCGATGCCGCGGAATTCTTGCGGCTCTGCAAAATGCCTCCCAAATAGCGAATTTTCCTCGCCATTTCTTCCTTGACAGCCGTTCGGGCAACACCTAACATTAACCAAACAAAGGCGACGAGCTCAAAATCGCCGCTTTTCGTTGAGTCGCCGGGTATCCCGGCCTCATTGATGGCTCGGGTGCCCCTGCCTCTCTGAGGCTGGGGGGCAATGCTCGCGTATGTCGCATCGTCTGTGGCTCAGCCTAATAGGCTAAGTACCGCCGGTTATTAGCCGGTATCACAGATTAGCTGGTGCTAAAGTAGAGTCGCCCGCATGCGTCGGGTGATGGATCGATTGTTGAAAACCATTCGTTTCGTGAAAGCAGGGTATGACCGTGCTACCGGAATCGTTGCGCGCCATTCAACAACGCTGCCCCGTGCGGGTGGCGACGGCCGAAGCGTTGGTGCACGGCGAAGATGGGCCGCGCTTGCGCACCGGCTGGGATGAGGTCGATGCGGCGCTGGGTTCGGGCCTGCCGACCGGGTTGCACGAATGGTTCGGCGCGCCGCTGGAAGCCAACGCCGGGCGCCGCGCGGCGGGCGTGCCGCCGTTTTGCATCTTGCTACATCTGGCGCGGCAGTTGTTGGAGCAGTCGCCCCAGGCAGGTTGGACGGTTTGGGTCTGCGACGGTCAACGACCTTACGCGCCGGCGGCGCGCGGCGGTGATACCAACGACGGTCGTTTATTGCGGCGCTCGTTGTTTGTGAGCGCACGCGACGGCCCCACGCGCCAATGGATTGCCGATACGGCGCTGCGCTGCCGGGCGGTGCGTGCCGTGATGGCCGATGGCAGCGGTTTCGATCGCGCCGCCACGCGCCGGTTGCACTTATTGGCGCGAGCGCAGGAAAAATGGATCTGGCTCACACGTCCGCCGGGGGAGCGCGACACGCTGTCGGCGGCGCTAACGCGTTGGCAGGTGCGCTGGCATGCGGAGCCTGGCGTTGGCGGAACCGTGGTGAACCCACAGTGGAAATTGACGTTGTTGCGTTGCAAGGGAGTGCCGCTCGAAACCATCCCCGATTGGATTTTGGAGTGGGATCATGCCGAGGGTGCTGTCCGTTTATCTACCGCGTTGGCCGGTGCTGTTGGCCTGCCGTCAGGCGCGCCGGGCTTCGCCATCCGCCGCGGTTACGCGTGGGCCCAGCGCAACAGCGCGTAACGCGCCGCAGTGCGTGTTGCTGGTCGATACGGCGCGGGGCAAGCAGTACGTACACGATTGTTGCGCGCAAGCGGCGCGCGTGGGCGTGCGACCGGGCATTACGCTGGCGCACGCGCGGGCATTGGTCGGGCGTTACATCACGTTAGAAGCCGAACATCAGCCGGCGGAAGACGAAAAGAAACTGCAACGGTTGGCGCGCTGGGCCTTGCGCTTCGCGCCGACGGTAGCGCCTGACCCGCCCGACGGATTGTTCTTGGATATCTCCGGCTGCGGACCGTTGTTTGGCGGGGAGTATGCCCAGGTTAAGGCGATCGACGAATCACTGCGTCGGTTGGGTTTGCCCGCGCGGCTGGCCACGGCCCCGACCTATGGCGCGGCGTGGGCGTTGGCACGGTTTGGCAGCGGGCGCGTCAGCAGCGTGGCCGATCACGAGGTGCGCACGCGGTTAAGTGGCTTGCCGGTGGAAGCGCTGCGGCTCGATGCCAAAACGCGCGCGGCGTTGGCCGAGGTGGATATTTGCCGCATCGGCGAACTGCTCGATTTACCGCGTGATGAGTTGGCCGCCCGTTACGGTCGCGAATTGTTAACGCGTTTGCAGCAGGCACTGGGCGATGTTTACGAAGCGCTCGAACCCGTGCGCGTGGAGGTGCCGCTGACGGTGACGCACACGTTTGACGGGCCGATGCGCAGTGCGCGGTTGATCGAGGAAACGGTGCAGGCGTTGCTGGATGAATTGCTCGCGTTGCTGGCGCAGCGCGGTAAGGGGGCGTATGAATTGTTGCTCACGTTTTGGCGTGTCGATGTGGGGCCGTTGCGCGAGCACTTTCGCTTCACGCAGGCGACGCGCGCGGGCAAGCATATTTGGTCGATGATGCAAAACCGCTTGCATGCATTGCGTATCGGTCATGGTGTCGAAGAGATCACGCTGGAGACCGTGCGCAGCGACGACCTGCACAGCGAGCAAACGGCGATGTGGGGCCGCGATGAGGATGGCCATGCCGATGCCGAAGCGCTGGGGCGCTTGGTCGATCGTTTGGTGGATCGCTTGGGCGATGACGCCGTTACGGCGCTGGCACCGGTCGAAAGCCACGTGCCGGAGTTGGCCTTCGAGTCGGTCGCGCCATTGGCCAAAGCCACCGTAACGGCACCGTTGCCGCGCGGAGCGCGACGGCCTTCGATTTTGTTGGCCCAACCCGAAGCGGCGCGAGTGATTGCGTTGTTTCCGAACGGCCCGCCCTCGTGGATCCAGTGGCGTGGCGAAGGCTTGGAGATCGCGGCGGCGGATGGACCCGAGCGCATCACGCTGCCGTGGTGGCGGCGCGACACCGGCGCGGCGCGGGATTATTACACGGTGCGCGACCAGCGCGGTCGATGCCTATGGCTCTTTCGCGCGCGCGAGGGTTGTGCGGATGGGCAATGGTTTGTGCAGGGGGTTTGGGGGTGAAAGAATTGAGAATGGCGAATGATGAATTTAGAAAAGGGCTCGCGGCCTGAGGCGTGTGGCTTGAGGAGGTCGCGTGTCAGTAATCTACGAATATCTAAATTTGTAGGGTCTGCTGTGCGGACCAATTTGTAACCGTGTTGGAACGATTCATGATTTTCACACACGGACCAATTTGTGACCGTGTTAGAACGAATGATGATTCACGCGCGGACGTGGTCCGCACAGCGGACCCTACGGGAGGGGATGGTCGTTACGGGAGGGCATCGTCGTTACGGGAGGGCATGGTCGCATGACAAGAGAATGTTCTCGCACATGGTGAGCATTGCGGCATATCACAAATCGCAAATCACCACTTCGCAAATCTCTCAATCGCTAAATCACCCGATCGCCAAATGTCATGCCTGACCCACCGCATCCTAAGTCGCGCGAACATCCGTATCAAAACAGCCGCTTGCTGGGGATCGATCGACGCTTGCAGTTCGGTCCGGCGACGGCTTATGCCGAGTTGACGGTTACCAGCAACTTCACGTTTTTGACCGGCGCGAGCCATCCCGATGAATTGGTCGTGCGCGCCGCCGAATATGGCTATCGCGCGGTGGCCATTACCGACATCAACACGCTGGCGGGCGTGGTGCGGGCGCATGTGGCGGCGCGCGAGATCGGTATTCCCTTGGTCGTGGGTTGCCGGTTGCGTTTGCTCGATGCCGATGGCTTCGATGTGTGCGTGTATCCGACGGAGCGCGCGTCGTACGGTCGGTTGTGCCGGTTATTAACGTTGGGCAAACGCCGCGCCGCCAAAGGGCAATGCAATCTGACGCTGGCCGATCTTTATGCGCACAACGAAGGCTTGCTGGCGATCATCGTGCCGCGCCGACCGGCGAGTGATGATGATTTAAAACTTTACGCCCGTTTGCGCGACGTGTTTGACGACGATCGATTGTCGCTGGCCATGATGCGTTTGTTTGAACCGGATGACGCGCGCTTAAACGATGCCGCGCTGGCCGCCTCGCGTCGTTTTGCGATTCCATTGGTCGCTACCAACGATGTGCATTATCACGACGCGTCGCGCAAGGATTTGCAGGATATCGTCACCTGCATCCGTCACGGTTGCACACTACACGACGCGGGCTATCGGCTGCACGCCAACGGCGAACGCTACTTAAAGCCGCCCGACGAGATGGGGCGGTTGTTTCAGGAGTACCCCGAGGCACTCGACCGCAGCGTGCAAATCGCCGAGCGCGCGGCGGGCTTTTCGTTGGCGTCGTTGCGTTACGAATACCCGGATGAGGTCTGCCCCGAACACGCCACGCCGATGGATCATTTAAAGCATTTGGTATGGGAAGGTGCCAAAACGCGCTATCCCAACGGCGTCAGCGACAAAGTACGTCGCGATATCGAGCACGAGTTCGAGCTGATCGAAGAATTGCAATACGCGCCGTACTTTCTGACGGTGCACGATTTGGTGCGCTTCGCGCGCAGTCGCGGTATTTTGTGCCAAGGGCGCGGGGCGGCGGCGAACTCGGCCGTTTGTTATTGTTTGGGCGTGACATCGGTCAATCCGGCGCAGATCGATATTCTTTTCGAGCGCTTCGTCAGTCGCGAGCGCGACGAACCACCGGATATCGATATCGATTTCGAACACGAGCGTCGCGAAGAGGTCATCCAATATATCTATAATAAGTATTCGCGCGAGCGCGCCGGGCTGACGGCCGTGGTGATTACCTATCGCGCTCGTAGCGCCGTGCGCGAAGTCGGCAAAGCGCTGGGGCTCTCGCTCGATGCCGTCGATCGGCTGGCCAAGCGCATTCACCACTGGGCCAGTAGCGCGTTTGAAAACGACGAGGACGGCACGGCGGGCCTGCGCGAATTGGGGTTCGATCCTAACGATCGCACGATTGCCAACTTGGTGCGGCTTACGCGCGAAATCATCGGTTTTCCAAGGCATCTTTCGCAGCATGTGGGCGGCTTTGTCATCACGCGCGGGCCGCTGTGCGAACTGGTGCCGATCGAAAACGCGGCCATGCCCGACCGCACGATTATCGAATGGGATAAGGACGACATCGAAGCGATGGGTATGCTCAAGGTCGACTGTCTCGGCCTCGGCATGCTCACCTGTGTGCGCAAGGCGCTCGATATGATTCGTCAGCATCACGAGCGCGATCTCACGCTGGCGACGATCCCAAACGAAGACGCGGCGGTCTACGACATGATTTGTCAGGCCGATACCGTAGGCGTGTTTCAGATCGAATCGCGGGCGCAGATGACGATGCTGCCGCGTCTGAAACCGCGCTGCTTTTACGATCTCGTGATCGAGGTGGCTATTGTGCGACCGGGGCCGATCGTGGGCGATATGGTGCATCCGTATCTGCGGCGGCGCAATGGGGAAGAGCCGCCGTACTACCCCGATGAAAAGGTGAAAAACGTTTTGCAAAAAACGCTGGGCGTACCGCTGTTTCAGGAACAGGCGATGGCGCTGGCGGTGGTGGCGGCGGGCTTTACGCCCGGCGAAGCGGAATTGTTGCGCCGCGCGATCACGGCGTGGAAAAGTCGCGACGCGATTTCCAAATGGCCGCAACGCTTTATCGACGGCATGTTGCGCAATGGCTACGACCGGAAATTTGCCGAACAGTGTTTCGCGCGGCTGCGTGGTTTTAGCGAATATGGCTTTCCCGAATCGCACGCGGCGAGTTTTGCGTTGATCGTGTACGCCTCCGCGTGGGTGAAGAAGTATTACCCCGCCGCCTTCGCCGCCGCGCTGATCAACAGCCAACCGATGGGTTTCTATGCGCCGGCCCAGATTGTGCGCGATGCGAAAGATCACGGCGTGCAAACGCGCCCCGTCGATGTGCAGCTCAGCACGTGGGATTGCACGCTGGAAGACGGCGGCCAGGTCGTGCGGCTCGGCATGCGCATGGTGAAGGGCCTGCGCGAGGAAGAAGCGAAGGCGATCGTCGATACGGTGCGCAGCGAAGGGCCGTTTAGCAGCATTTTGCAACTGTGGCGGCGCAGTGAGGTGTTGGCGTCATCACTGCGCGTGTTGGCGCAGGCCGATGCGTTCGGCTCGATGGGGCTCACACGGCAAGAGGCGTTGTGGCAAATTCAAAAGCTCGACGGTCGCCCTTTGCCGCTGTTCGACGGCGTGATGGATAAAGAACCACCGCGCAAAGCGAAGTTGCCCGCTGTGCCGCAGGTGTTGGAAGTCGGTCGCGATTACGCTCGCACCGGTTTGTCGTTAAAGGACCACCCGGTGAAGTTCTTGCGCGACGAACTAAATAAACGTGGCGCGATTACCGCTCGACAAATGAAAGACGAAGCCCAAACACCACACGGCACGCGCGCCAGCATCGGGGGGATTGTGTTGTTTCGGCAGCGCCCGAGCACTGCCAAGGGCACGTTGTTTATCACGATCGAAGATGAAACCGGTCGCGCCGATATGATCGTGCGGCCCACGATTTACGACCAAAACAAGGCGACGGTCTTCCACAGTAAGGCGCTGTTGGTGCACGGGCGCGTGGAGCGACAGGGGATCGTGGTGCACGTTTTGCCGGAGCGTATCGAGGATATTGGTATGTGGTTTGAGGAGTTGGTAACGACGTCGCGGGATTTTCGGTGAGGTTGCATTCGAGAATGCTCACCAAGGACTATCAATTCGACAAAAACCAAACTCACTCGCTCTTGCCCCTTGTAATCCAACACGACTCATGCCTCTGCATTCCAATATGCGGGTAATAGCCCTCCGCCTTTGGCGCGGCGATGAGAATCAGCGTCGTGTGCAACCCGGCGGCTCGGTGGGTTTCATCGATCAAGCGCCGACCGATGCCTTGACCTTGCGCGGCCTCATCCACGGCCAGGTCGGAGAGATACGTGCAATAATGAAAATCGCTAATGGCACGTGAAACGCCGAGCAATGCGCCGGCATCGCTGCGCGCGGTGACGATGATATCCGCCTGTCGCAACATACCGTCGAGCCGTTGCGCGTCATCGACGGGACGGCGCTCGGCTAACGTGCTGCGTCGAAGAACGTCAGCAAATTCGATCACGCTCAGGTCGGGCTCACATTGGTATAGGATGTCGTCAGTCATGACTTATCCATCCTTAGCGACCGAAAACTCAATTTACCGAATCTCATCAAGGGCGATCATATCCACCGGCTATAAGACAGTGCCACAGCTAGGTGGTGTGCAATATCAAGACACTGTCTTCGCAAAACAGCATTTCCGCGGGTGATTCCTTAGACGCCGCGTGCGGTTTTGCATACACTTTACCGCGTGCGAACAAAACGCAAATTACAATTCTTGCTGGTGGTGACGGTCTGGTTTGTCCTCGCTGCGCCCATTGCACTGGCCGACGACGATAAGCCCGCCGCGATCGCAGAGCGCGAAGCGGTCATCGATGCGCTGACGACCAAAGCCGACCCGAACGCCGACGACTGGACCACCGAAATCCTGGCGGACAAGGCTGGCAACCAACTCAAGAAGCTTGGCAAGATTTGGGCCGAGGCTGGCGCTAAGCGGGTGGAGGAATCGCTATTTCTCTTTGCACCCGACACCAAAATAGGCGACATACGGCCCGAAACGAACGAGACCAAGCAAATCGGCAATATCACGGTTTATCGCTACGGTACTTCAACCGCTAGTGAAGCGGCTTCAGCGGGTGACGCCAGAAGTTCCCTCACTACGCTGCTTAAAAATTTCAGCCCGGCCAAGCCGATCCGCGCGAAGTTCAAGACCGTCGGCGTGCGCGAGGTCGATGCCAAGCATTTCGAGATCGACGTGATTTATCAAGCCGTCGGGCAGCACACGGATGGTCGCAACGTGCAACACACCGGCGACTGGACGTTGGCTTGGAAAAAAACGGACGACGGTGATCTCAAGGTTACTTTCCTAATTCAGCAACGGCTCGACGAAGTATTGATGCCGCCCAATCAATTCGTCGATTGCACGCGCGGCGTGATAAAGGATGATAATATTTGGAGCCCACAGCTCGCCCACGGTTGCGAGTATTGGTTTGGTCGGATCGATGCCGTCGGCGAAATTAACTTCATGGGGCATAACGGTATCGCGGTTGGCGACGTCAACGGCGACGGGCTCGACGATATCTACGTCGCGCAGGGTACGGGGCTCCCGAACAAGCTGCTGATTCAGCAACCCGACGGCACGGTGAAGGATACCGCGTTGCAAGCGGGCGTGGCCTGGCTCGACGATACCAAGGGCGTGCTGCTCGTCGACATCGATAACGACGGCGATCAGGATTTGCTATGCGCCATCGGGCCGACGATTGTCTTATGCGAGAACGATGGTTCGGGCGAGTTTCGACCGCGACGTGGTATGCGCGCATCGACGCCGGCGTCGTTTTATTCACTGGCGGCGGCGGATTACGACGGCGACGGCGATCTGGATATCTACGGCTGTCGATATGTGAAGCTGTCGTACGGCGTCAGCGTGCCGGTGCCGTTTCAGGATGCCAACAACGGCCCCGCCAATCATCTACTTCGCAACGACGGCAAACGTGGTTTCGCCGATGTCACGCGCGAAGTGGGTTTGCATATCAACAACGCACGTTTCAGCCTCGCGGCCACGTGGGTGGATTACGACGAAGACGGCGATCCGGATTTGTACGTCACCAATGACTTTGGACGTAATAACTTCTACCGCAACGACGGCGGCAAGTTTGTTGATATCGCCGCGGAAGCGGGTGTCGAAGATCAAGCCGCCGGTATGGGGGCCAGTTGGGCGGACATCGATCTCGACGGCGATCTCGACTTGTACGTGAGCAATATGTTCTCGTCGGCCGGGCGGCGCATCGCCTATCAGTCGCGCTTTTTGCCGGAAGGATCCAGCCCGGTGCGTAGCGGCGTGCAACGGCATAGCCTGGGCAACTCGCTCTTCGTCAACAATGGCGACGGCATTTTCGAAGATCGCTCGGAACGCGCACAGGTGCGGCTCGGTCGCTGGGCATGGGGTGCGCGGTTCACCGATTTAAACAATGACGGCTACGAAGATGTGGTGGTGCCGAACGGGTTTCTAACCAATTTGTATAAAGATGATTTGTGAAGTTTCTTTTGGCGGCGCGTGGCGTCGCAACCATCGCTGATAAAGGAAGACGCGACTTCCGCCAGCATGGGCGAAGGCTACGTTAACGGCTGGGCCGCAACCACGAAGTTGATGGCCGCGGGTAAGTCGTGGAGCGGCAACGAGCGCAATTGCGTCCAACTCAATTGCGGCGACGGCACGTTTGTCGATATCTCGGCGGCGACCGGCCTCGATTTTCTGGATGACGGTCGCGCGGTGGCATCCGTCGATTGGGATGGCGACGGCGATTTAGACATGTGGCTAAAAAACCGTACCGGTCCGCAGTTGCGCTTCATTCGCAACGAAGGCGGCAAAGGGCGGTCGTTTATGGCGCTCGAACTGGAGGATCGCAGGGGCAATCGGGATGGGATCGGTGCGCGGGTCAGGGTTATTGCCGATGACAAGCCGTACAGTCGCGTTTTGTTTGCCGGTGACGGTTATCTGTCGCAGTCGAGCAAGCGGTTGGTGATCGGTTTGGCTGACGCAAAGAAGATTCAAGAGGTCACGGTTACGTGGCCCGACGGAAAAACCGACTCGATTGACGGGCTTGAGGTCAACAAGGCATACCGCGTTGAGCGCGGCAAGCCCGTTGAGATTATTCCACCAAGGAATGTTCCGACGATCCGCGCGCGGGCTCCCGAAGACCAGCCCGGTCCGGCGGCACGGTTGGTGTTAAAAGTGCCGTTGCCCTTGGCACCGTCGTTGAGGAGAACTCTCGAGATCTCCGAAACATCGGGGCCGACATTGGTGAGCCTTTGGGCGCATTGGTGTAAGCCATGTCATTTGGAACTGCGAGAGTTTTTGCGACGAACAAAAGACTTCGATAAGGCAGGTTTGTGGTTGGTGCCGTTGAACATCGACGGACCCAGCCATCAAGGCGATGCCGAGACCTTGTGGCGGGACATCACCAGCGAAGTGCCGACGGAAATCGAATTGCAGTTCGGCGTGCAGCAAACAACGGCGGCCGTCGCGGCCTTGCTTGAACACGTGCGTGAGAAGCCGGTCGATTCAATCCCGCTGCCGGTGAACCTGCTCATCTCGCCGGATGGTCAGTTGCAGATCATTTACCTTGGGCCAGTCGATGTTGACGACCTGCTTCGAGATGCGACGACCTACGGTCGTAATGCAGTGCAGGCGTCGAAGCGCTTTCAATTCGAGGGCCGATGGTATTTCCGGGTGCCACGCGATATTGAGGGGCTGATCGAGTTGCTCAAGGCGGCGGAACTCGATGACGCCGCCGCGTTTTACGAAAATGCCGTTGGTAAACCCTAAGGGCGCGCTTTTTTGTCTATAGGATTTTTGACCGGTTTGGCTTTGGTTTGAGATGGTTGTTGATATATCGGCGGTGGAAATCGGTCGAAATGAACGTTTTGGCTGTTTATGGTACCAACGTCCTCATATTTTATCGTGCAATTGCTTCGCTGATTTGATACCATCGTCGTTAATCAGTGGCCTAATCGGCCCGTAAATCTTGTGAGATTCGATCCTCTTATCGTCTCGTTCGATGGCGATGAGGTTGGGTGGATGGTCTTTACTCTTTTTGTGCGGAGGAGTCGCATGACGCGCTGGGTGGTGGTGTTAACGGTGTGGGTCGCAGGGATCGCGTCCTCGACGGTAAGCGCTCAGGATTGGGTGGAATTCACCGACGAAACGGCGACCCGTTTGGTCGCGGATCCGTCGGTCGGAGCGAATGACAATCAGGAAAAAGATTACGCATGGGGCGACGTCGATAACGATGGCGATATCGACCTCGTTTGCGTGCGCAAGCAACCCTTTACGACGCCCGGTCGGCGGCCCAACCTTCTATTAATCAATGAAGGCATTGCGGAAGGACATCCGGTCAACGGTGTTCTCGTCGATCGCACGTTGGAATACGCCACCGATGCCGATGATGGTGGCAACGGTTTTCTCGATCTGACGAACGACCGCGATGTCGTTCTGGCCGACCTGAATGGTGATGGCTGGCTCGACATTGTCACCGCTGTCACGCTTAGCGATGGCCTCGCCAAGACGATTTCTCACCCGCGCATTTACATCAATCTCGGTGCCAACGCCGGTGTCTGGCAGGGCTTCCGTTACGAACAAAATCGCACGCCACAGATCGTTACCATTGGCACAAACACACCCGTCGCGCCGCGTCATTGCTCGGTCGCATTCGGCGATATTGATGACGACGGCGATATCGATTTGTATTTTGGTGATTACGATAGCGGTGGCGTCGGCGGCGGCAATCCGGAAGATCCGGGAGAAGACGTCGACGACCGCCTTTGGCTGAATGACGGCAACGGCTTTTTCACCGACACCTTCGAAACCCGCATGGATAGCGAAATGTTGCTGTCCGCGTTTAGCATGGCTTCGGTGTTTGCCGACATGAACGGCGATGGTGCCATAGACTTGGTGAAGGATACGGCGTTGCAGTTCCCGCAGCGCGTTTCGATTTCCTACAACAATCCATCGAACGAAGGCTTCTTCGATCAATTCGACGAGGTTGATAACGCCGCGCCGTATCACATCAGCGTCGGCGACTTGAATCGCGACAATCGGCTCGACATCGTCGTGACCGACGACGGTGCCGATCACTACTGGCTCAACCAAGGCAATGGCGCCGACGGCATGGCCAATTTCACCCGTACCAATTTCCAACGCTCGTCGGGTGGTGATGGTGAATTCGGCGGCAACTCGGTGATTGCCGACTTGAATAATGATGACAATAACGACGTGCTGATCGCCGACGTCGATGTTGACATCGATCAGAACTGCTCGCGTCGGCTGCACATTTACCGCAACTTGGGGAACTTACCCAACGTCACGTTGCAGGAACAGGGCGGCAATCGCCCTTGGACGCACAACGGTACCCATGATGTCGCCGTGTTTGACATTAATGGCGACGGCTGGCTCGACATGGTGGTGGGCCACTGCACCGGCACCAATGTTTGGATCAACCTGCCGCCCACGAACATCGTGTTCGGCTATCCGCAGGGTTTGCCCGGCGATTTGATTCCGGGCTCTCAAACGCAATTTGAGGTGGCGATCACCAGCATGGGGGCGCCGCCGGCGCCGGGAACGGGTAAGCAGTTTGTCTCGATCGATGGCGGGCCCTTTGTCGAAACGGCCATGCCCGAAGGGCCTACGAATACCTACGCCGCGACGTTGCCCCCGGTCCCGTGCACATCGACCGCCAGCTATTACTTCAGCGTCGAAACAACGGGTGGCCAGACGGTGACCGATCCGCCCAATGCGCCGACCGGTGTTTACACGGCGCTGTCCTCTCTGGGTGAAGACGTTTTGTCGGCTGAAAACTTTGAAGAGCCCGACCCCGACTGGGTGGTGACGAGTGATGCTTCGTTAACGTCGGGCGCATGGGAGCGCGTGGATCCGCTCGGCACGTTCTTCCCGGATGGCTCGGTCACGCCCGCACAGCCGGATAGCGACTTTGGCGCGGCGGCACAGGATACCGAGTGTTACATCACGCAGCAGTATTCGGGTACCGGCACCGCCGGCAACAATGACGTGGACGGTGGCCCAACCATTCTGACGTCGCCGGTTTACGACTTGGCCGGTAGCGACGCGATCGTAACGTACGCCCGCTGGTTCTTCTGCAACGATGAAGGCACGGCCAATGAAGACCGGCTTATCACCGAGATCACCAACGGTGCCAGTGGCTGGATATTCGTACAAGAAACAACCGGGACCGGTGGTTCTTGGGAAGCGGCGTCGTTCCGTGTGAGTGACTACGTCGCGCCGACGGCGAACGTTCAGATTCGCTTTGTCGCCGCCGACTCGCCGAATAACTCGGTGACGGAAGCGGGTATCGACAACGTGACGCTTACGCAACTCATTTGCGATAGCTGTATCGACGCCTCCGATTGCGATGACGGCATTGCCTGCAACGGCGTGGAATCCTGCTCCAACGGTAACTGTGTGCCCGGTGTGCCGCTTTGCGATGGCGCAACCCCTTATTGCGATGAAGTCAACGATACGTGTGTCGAGTGTCTCAACTCCGGCCATTGTGACGACGGCCTGTTTTGCAATGGTCTCGAAGTCTGCGTCGATGGCGTCTGCGTGCAAGGTACGCCGCCCTGCGAAGTGGCCGAATTACTGTGCGACGAAGTCAACGACGTGTGTCTGGGCTGCATCGACGACGGTGACTGCGACGACGGCAACATCTGTAACGGCATCGAGCGTTGCGATGGAATGGGTAACTGCGTCCTCGATACCACGGGCTTCGAAAACGGCACGTTCGATGGTTCCGCCGGTTGGTCCACGACCGATCTGAACGGCGGCAACATGACGTTCGCGGGCCAACTCGAAGTCACTGGCACCAATGATGGTGCGGGTGCCTTTACCTGGTCGGCGCAAATGAACGTCGACGTCGGCAACGACCCGATTGAGTTCGACCTGATCAGCTACACCAGTACCGATACCGGTGCGTTCGATCGTCCGGTGTTCTTCCTGAACGGTACGTTCTACGGCTTGGATAGCGATGGAACGTTGGGGCAGGAATCGACCGGTACCGCCGCCAACGTCGGCAATATTAATAACGATAACCAGGTCAACACGCCGATTCACTTCGTCGTCGATGTGGCCGCGATTGCCGGCCCGGGTCGTCACACGATCGGCTTCGGTACGCTGAGCGTCGATGGTGATTTTGGCGCGGGCGTCTCAGTCTTCGACAACATCCTTCCGGTGGAAGTGGCGGCCGACCCCTGTCCGGGATTGCTCTGCAACGCTTCCACGCAGGAATGTGTCGAGTGTCTAACGGATGCGGATTGCGACGACGGCGTTTATTGCAACGGCCAGGAACGCTGTGTGAACGGTGTTTGCGTGCCGGGCGTGCCGCCGTGCGATGTCGGAACTTGCGACGAGGTCAACGATACGTGCCCCATCGTATTGCAACCCGCCATGGGTGAGCCGCTTCTCGGTTTGTCGCAACCGGAAGAAGATCGGTTCAACATCGGGCTCAATCGCTTCGACCGCGTCTTTACCGAAGTTGATGGTCTGGGGCCGGCCTTCAACCAGAACTCGTGTACGTCGTGCCACAACACCGGCGGTGCGGGCGGTTCGGGTACAATCGCGGTGACGCGGTTCGGCTTGGCGACCAAGGCCGGCTTTGATAGCTTGGAGATGTTGGGCGGTTCGCTGTTCCAACTCAACGGCATTTCGCCCGAATGTTCCGAGCAGATTCCGGCGGAAGCCAACGTCATTATTCAGCGCACCACGCCGTCGATCTTCGGCGCGGGCCTCGTTGAGGCGATTGCCGACGCGGACTTGCTTGCTAATGAAACCTCTCCGCCCGATGCCAACGTCAGCGGTCGCGCTCATATGGTGCCACTGCTCGAAGGTCCGGCAGGGCTGCATGTGGGCCGGTTCGGTTGGAAGGCGCAGCTGGCAAGCATCCTGAGCTTCTCGGCCGATGCCTCGCTATTTGAAATGGGCCTTACCAATCGCATTCTGCAGGATGAAGTCGATCCGAACGGAGCGGCACCGCCGAATCTCATTGATTGTGACGGTGTGGCAGATCCCGAGGACGGTCCCGAAGGCGGCGTGCCGGGCAATCCGCACTTTATCGATCGCGTGACCGACTTCCAGCGATTGTTGGCAGCGCCGCCGCAAACGCCGCGCGACGGCATGAGTGGTGAAGCATTGTTTAACAGCTTCGGTTGTGCGGCCTGTCACGTCAGTACGTGGACGACCGGCGCCGCAGCGGAATCGGCGATCGCCTTCAAGACGATTAAGCCGTATAGCGACTTCTTGTTGCACGACATGGGCGGCCTCGGTGATGGTATCGTGCAAGGCGATGCCACGACGACCGAAATGCGCACGCCCTCGCTGTGGGGTATGCGTATCCGCCCGGTCTTGCTGCACGACGGTCGCGCTTCGGCGGGCGTCTTTGCCGATCGCGTGCGGGAAGCGGTCGAATGGCACGACTTGCCCGGTAGCGAAGCACAAGTTTCGGCGCAAGCGTACCTATCGGCATCGGCGAGCGACCAGGCCGCCGTCGTGGCGTTCCTCGATTCGCTCGGTCGGCGCGAGTTCGACCACGATGGAAACAACATCGTGGGCAGCTTTGACTTGGCCGTCTTCCGCACCTGTCAGGGTGGTGGCCCTTATAGCCCCGACGATCCGTGTGCGATCTCTGATGTCGATCAGGATGGCGACGTCGATGATGACGATTTCGCGCTATTCCTGACGGTTTACCAAGGTTCGCAGGACGACTGCAACGGTAACCTCGTCAGCGATGCGATCGACATTGTCGATGGAACCGCCAACGACTGTAACCTGAACGGTATTCCCGATTCGTGCGAAGGCTCGTTCGATGTGCTGGCAACCTTCATCAATCAATTGCTGATCGACGACGTCGTGCCGGCTTGTCCGCTTTACGATGCCAACAATGACGGCAAGCTGAACGGTGCGGATATCCAGCCGTTCGTCTCGAACCTGATTAACCCGTAATCATCGGGGACTTTCTCGATTATCACATGCCCGGCCCGCGCCCAGCGCGGGTCGGGCTTTTTTATTGCGCGTCAGTTTTTGAACGGGCCGAAATCGGCCTCGCGTCGTATGATGACGGCGCACCCGCGGGCCGCGTTGATAAAGGCTTTGGGCAATGGTGTGCTTCGCTTAGGATGAGCGATCATGACGAAACGGATTTGTGTCATCGGCGGCGGCAAGTGGGGCCGCAATCACGTGCGGACGCTAGCTGAGATCGGAGCGCTCGGCGGTCTGGTCGAACCCGACGCGGACCGGCGCTCGGCGTTGGCGGCCGCGTTTGACGGACTGCCAACGTTCGAAACTCTCGGCGACGCGCTGTCCGAGCGATTTGACGGATATACCGTTGCAACGCCCGCCGCGTCGCACTTCGATATTGCCTGTCAGCTCATCGATGCGGGAAAGCCGCTGCTCGTGGAAAAGCCGATCACGCTGCGCGCCGCCGACGCCAGGGAACTCGTGCGTCGCGCGCAAGCGAAGAGCGTCCCGCTGATGGTGGGCCATCTGCTTCTGTTTCATCCGGCGATTCGCACGATCAAGTCGTTGATCGACGACGACAAGATCGGGCGTATTCAGTATCTATATAGCAATCGCCTGAATCTGGGCACGATTCGCACCGGCGAGAATATTCTTTGGAGTTTCGCCCCCCACGACATATCGGTGTTTCAACATCTCGTCGGCGCGCGACCGATGCAGGTCGATTCGAGCGGCGGGGCGTTTCTGCAGCCCGGCATTCACGATACCACGCTCACGGTGTTGCATTACCCCGACAACATCGTCGGGCATATCTTCGTCAGTTGGCTGCATCCGTTTAAGGAACATCGCCTCGTTGTCATCGGCTCCAAGGGGATGTTGTCGTTCGAGGACAGCGGCGACGACAAATCGATTCTGTATTACGAGAAAGGCGTCGATTGGATTCGGGGCGAGCCGATACCGCGCGACGGTCCGACCGAGCAGATCGCGTACGAGCCGGCGCTGCCCTTGACGGAAGAGTTGCGTTATTTTGTCGAACGCGTTCCCGATCGTACGATCGATATCGCCAACGGTCCGCAAGCGGTCGAGGTGATGGAGATTTTGGAACGCGCGACGACCAGTCTGCTCGATCGCGATCACGGTAGGACCGACATGAGTGCGTCGAACTCGCAATCCTATTATGTTCATCCGAGCAGTGTGATCGATGACGACGTATCGATCGGCGCGGGCACCAAAATTTGGCACTTCTCGCACGTTCAAAGCGGGGCCCGCATTGGCCACAACTGTTCGCTTGGCCAAAACGTTAACATTGGCAATAACGTACAAATTGGTAGTAACGTAAAGATTCAGAATAACGTTTCGGTCTACGAAGGCGTACAGTTGGATGACTACGTCTTCTGTGGGCCGTCGGCTGTGTTCACCAATATTCTCGATCCGCGCTCGAAGTACCCGCAACGCGGTGCCGGCCATTATCAAAAAACGCATGTGAAGGCCGGTTGCAGTATCGGTGCAAACGCCACCATCGTATGTGGGACAACGCTCGGAATGCACAGTTTCGTTGCGGCGGGGGCTGTCATTACGAAAGATGTGCCGGACTACGCTCTGATGGCAGGCGTACCGGCGCGGCGTATCGGCTGGGTTTGTGAATGTGGTGAACGGCTGGCCGACGCGCCGAAAGTAACCTGCACGCGTTGCGATCGTCGTTACGAGGCCAAAGGCGAATGCCTCGCGCCGCTTGAGGGGGCGGGCTAATGCGTATCGTAACCGTGGTGGGTGCCCGACCTCAGTTCGTGAAGGCCGCGCCGATGTCGCGGGTGTTGCGCGCGAATCACGATGAGTATCTGATTCACACGGGCCAACATTACGACTATGAGATGTCGCGGGTGTTCTTCGAAGGCCTCGACATTCCAGAGCCTGACATTAATTTGGCGGTCGGCTCGGGCGGTCACGGCGCGCAGACGGGCACGATGCTCACGGATATCGCAGAGGTGCTTACTGCACAACGCCCAGACTTGGTCTTGGTTTACGGCGATACCAATTCAACGCTGGCGGCGGCCCTGGCGGCGGCAAAGTTGAGCATTCCGATCGCGCATGTCGAAGCGGGATTGCGCAGCCACAATCGCGCGATGCCGGAAGAAATCAACCGCATTATGACGGACCGCGTGTCGACGTTGTTACTATGTCCGACACGCACGGCCGTCGATCATCTAAGACGCGAAGGGATTGATCATGGCGTAAGCCTTCCGGGCGATGTGATGTACGACGTTGCGGCGTGGGCCGCGACGCGCGTGAGCGCGGAACGCGGTGATTTGTTGAATCAGTTCGGCGTCGACAATCAGCCATTCTGTCTTGCGACGATTCATCGACCGAGCAATACCGACGATCAGGTGGTGTTGGCGGGAATTGTTCGGGCCTTGACGAACCTACCGACGCTCGTCGTCTGGCCACTGCATCCGCGCACGCGTGCGAAGTTGGAATCATTCGATATGCTCCATGCCGTTACCGAAGCCGAAAATATCCGCCTGCTGCCGCCGTTGGGCTATCTCGAATTCGTTGGTCTGCTGGTTCATGCCGATGTGGTCATGACTGATTCGGGCGGCATACAAAAGGAAGCGTGCTTTCATCAAACGCCGTGCGTCACGCTGCGCGACGAAACCGAGTGGGTTGAAACGGTTGCCGCCGGGTGGAACGTGCTCGCCGGTGCCGATCCCGATCGCATTCGAGACGCGTTTCAATCGGTTCAATCCCAGCCGCGACAAGCGCTGGCCGATGCCGAGCTAATGGACGGTCGCGCGGCCCAGCGTATCAATAACGAATTGGAAGGTTGGTTTGAAGGTAGTCCCGCAAGTTATAGCGCAGCCGTCCCGCGCGCGTCATTGAATTTGTCGAACTCGGTACGCACAAGATGACTGACGTCCCCGTCGATATCGTCGTACCGATCTATAACGCCCGTGCCGATGTGGAGGCGTGCGTCACGAGTGTGCTGCGCCACGCGAATGGCGATTGGCGCTTGATCTTAGTCGACGACGCCAGTACCGACCATGAACTCGTCCGTTTCCTCAAGAATACCGCCGCGCAATACGAACGTGTGGTCTATTTGCGTAACGAAGTCAACGGGGGCTTTGTTGTAACGGCCAATCGCGGAATGAAACACGCGGAAGGTCGCGACGTCTTGCTGCTTAATAGCGATACGATCGTGACGGAGCGATTTCTCGAAAAGCACATATCCTGCGTGTATCACGATGAGCGCATCGGCATCGCGTCGCCGTTTACCAATAACGGAACCGTTTGCAGCATTCCGGAGTTTTGTCAGGACAACGATTTACCCGCCGATCTCGACGTCGATACGTATGCCAATCTTGTCGAGCGTATCTCGTTCAAAAATTACCCCGAGTTGGTCACGGCCGTCGGCTTTTGTATGTACGTTCGTGCCGCCGTAATCGAACAAATCGGTTACTTAGATCAAGTCGCCTTCGGTCGCGGTTTCGGTGAGGAAAACGACTTTTGCGAGCGTGCGAAAAAAAAGGGATGGCAGATTCGACTTGTGGATGATTGCTTTATCGCCCATATGGGCAAGGCGTCCTTCGGTGCCGAAGGTAAGGCGCTGGAGCACGAGAACAGTAAGACTCTTGCGCGACTGCACCCGAACTACTTTCCGGATGTGCATCGCTATATTGCGAAGAATCCGTTGCGTCAGTTGCAGAACAATGTGCGATTGCATCTGCGCCGCGAGAAGCGACGCAATCACCGAGCGGGGTTGTTCATGTTGCATGCATCCCCTTTGGCGGCGCACTCGGGCGGGACGGAGTTTTTTGTCCGCAAGTTGGTGGAGGGACTGGCATTGCCGCGTGCCGTAATCGTATGGCCCGAATGGAAGCGCCTTCATGCCGTGGAAGTGATCGACGGCAAGATCGATGAGGCGGTACGGTTAACCTTTGAACTTAGCGAACCTACGGCGCCGCTCAATGAAACAAACCCGGAAATCGTCGATACGCTTAGGCGAATTTTGGAATTATTCGACGTCGGTTTTGTTCACATTCATCATCTGTTGCGCTGGCCGTTGGCTGTTGTCGATTTATTGATCGATTCAAAGCTGCCAGTCGCATATACCGCACACGATTTTCTTTGCATTTGCCCCAGTTTTAACATGATCGATTGTAAGTCGTGTGCCGCTTGTCCGTGCGATGGATCTGCAGCCGCGCAGACGTGTTTACGCACTCAATGTGAGAATCTCAATATCGCGGCACCATCTGATGTGTTCGCGTGGCGAGCCGAGCATCGCGAGGCATTCGGCCGATTGTTCGAGCATGCGGATTGCATTCTGACGCCGTCGAAATTCGCCGCAGACCGTATCGCCGCCTTTCATCCGTCAGCGCAAGCGAAGATTCATGCCATTCCCCACGGGTACGATGCGCCACTGTTGACATCGACAGGTTCACGTGATCCCCACGATGCCACGATGCGAGTCGCCATCTTCGGTCGCATGGCAGATCCATCCAAAGGTACCGACACCTATTTGTACCTGATGGATCGAACGCGCGATTTGCCGATCGAATGGCACTTGTATGGCGACGTCGATGCCCACGGTTTTCGTCGCAAGCTCGATGCGTTAGGACTTCGGGACAGAATCGTGATACACGGCAACTACGTGCAGGCCGAGATTTGCGGGAAGCTGCAAGGCGACGGGATCGACCTTGCATTGATTTTGCCTCGTTGCGACGAGACGTTTTGTTTTGTTCTTAGCGAAGCTTGGCTGGCAGGTGTGCCGGTCATCGCAACGCGTCGAGGCGCGTTGGTCGAACGTTGCGAAAAATCCGGGGCGGGATTACTGGTTGATAACGATCAAGAAGCGCTTAGGCAACTGCGATCGCTTGTTGAAGACCGTTCGTCCATAGCGCCATTGAAGGAAGCTGCCGAACGGTTTGTGCATCCGAGTTGGGCGAACAATAGCGCCGAGCATCGCAAAATCATGCACGAGCTTATCAAACCTCTCGAAGTCCCCTCGTTGGAGGACGAAAAGACACGGGTCCGCCAGGATGAATTGTTGGATGCCTACGAACTGGCGCAAGAATATGTTGGGTTCAGCGAACCCGTTCCCGAGTATCACCATTATTGGTGGTATCAACCGTATCTTTATGCCAAGCCGCTCATTCCGCCGCGCGTGCGGCAGGTCATGAAGCGCGCCTATCTGCAACTGAAAAGCACGGTACGGTAATTCATCGTGACGGCAAACGAACCGCACCAAGACAGTAATGATATTCGCGTGATGGACTACGCCGGCTCGCGCGAAAGCCAGTCCGCTTCGCTTGGGCACGCGCTGTCTCATAACCGCCACCTAGCGCTATTCGCGATCTTGCTATACGCCGCCTTTTCCCATTGGTACGTCTGGTCGAGGAATGTGCCGCGAAACGCCGCGGGGGATCGAGAATATGCGACGATCCGCTTTTCAGACGAACAACATTATTATCAGCACGCCGCCGATCGTTTTGTCGACGACGGTTTCGCTTATCTGGCAACCGAAGACTCGCTGCGTTCGCCGCCGATGCCGTGGGTCTGGTATTTGCTGTGGGGGCGAAACATCGTTCTCACGCGCATTGCGAACATTGGTTGCATCCTCTTAGGCGCGTTTCTCATTGGCCGCATTGCGCGGCGATTTAATGCGCAGTTACTCGCCACATTTGTCACGGCCGTTTCCTATCAGGCGGCGTATTACTCCGGATCGATCTTAACCGAGCCATTGGCCTTCTTTTTTGTTTGTCTTAGTTTGTATTCGTTACACAGAGCCTGTGCAGGAGATGCTAAAAATCGCTGGATACTATCGGCGGGGTTATTTGCCGCGTTTGCCATCTACAGCCGACCCAGCCTGCAACCCTGGCCGGTGGTTTTTTTGATTCTGGTGCTATTGAGTCGATGGATTCCGCTTCGTAGAAGATCTTCCTCACGAAATGCCAAGAATGGTCGCGACATGCCGTTAGGTTATTCAATCAATGCCCGTCACGCATTGCTCCTATTGTTCGCGTGCCTGTCGATTCAAGCACCGTGGATTATCAAAAACGCCTACTACTTCGATGCCCCGCGTATCGCCAACGGTCTCGGTGCCGTTCTCTATCTGGGTGCCGAAACCAAGACCAACGCTGACGAACCCGGCTTTTCCGGAATGCAGTGGCCCAACGTCGCGATACAGGGGCCGCACGGCCATATGTCGCTGGACGGCGAGAATCGCCTAAAGAAAGCCGCTTGGGAAAAAATCGGCGACAACGTCGGACCGTGGCTAAAACTCATGCCGGTCAAAGCAATGCGTGTACTCTGCGGAGGGCCGCGCTGGCACTTTCAACCGGGGCGCACGCTGCACGAATCGAAACTCTGGCTCGGTCGTACCCGCGGCTGGGTGCGCTATATCTGGTGGACGTGTTTCGGAACGCTGGTCTGCGTCTACGGACTCGTCGGACTGATGTTGTTGGCGACGAAGAAGGACGCGGTAGGTCTTGCCGGTGCGGCGCTGGTGATAACGCTATTGGTCGTGCACGTCGTGACCTATGCCATGCCGCGATTCCTTGTGCCGGCATGGCCCGCGATCGCATTGGGGGCTGCTTACGCCGCGGTGCGCTTGCGGTGGTATTCGCATCTTTCAGTGGGCGGTGTAGCGGCGATCATCATCGTCGCGATTACCGTATGGCATGTCGGCGACGCACGACGAGAGGTATCCACTTCCAGGCGCAACGCTTTTACGATTGCTTGTGAGGCGAGATTCGACGAAGCGTCTGCCAATGTGATTGAATTGCCGTGCAACGGTTTCACGCCGCGATTCAACACCTGCATCTTCGTGTCAGCCAACTTGCAATCGTCCGATCGGAGTGGCGGCGAACTAACGGCTAAGCTACTCCTCGAACCCGTGTCCGCGCAAAAAAATAAAGAATTAAATCCCATCGAGCTTGAGATGCGAGTCGATGGCGAAACCCATCATTACATGCAGTGCATCGAGTTCGAGCCGGACTGGCGCAACGCAAAATGGCGTGCAGTCAAACTCATCTTTCCGGACGAGCCGGAGATAGCGGTCGTGGACTTGACAGTGGCGGTCGGTTTTTAGCGTGCGAGAACGCTGAATTCGTTGCCATTGTGCGCCGCCGCAGAAATAACAGGCGGGCGGTCCAATCTTGACAAATGGCAGCGATGAGGCGGATAATTTTGGGTGAAATGTGGTTCTTACCGCATCCCTGCACCTCCCTCGCGATTTTGGCACGGATGCAGCCGACGAGAGGAATCGATGCCGAAATCGAACTCATCGCGACTCCGCAGCGCCGTTTTGGATGACGGCATCCTACAGTCGCGCAATACATACCATGACGGCCAACTGCCCGAGCATCGCGTGATGTATGCGGCGGGAAATCTATCCAAGAAATTGGTGCGCGCCATTAGCGAGTTGGAGCGGTATTCCGCCTCCACAGCTGACGAACTCTCGCTCGAACATCAGGCCGGTGAGGTCGAGCTGCGTCAAGCCCTTCGGGACGTGCTGGATCGACTTGCCGAGACCGAGTTAGAGCGCGACGCGCTATGGGATGACAACGAACGGTTGCGGCGCGAAATCGTGAATTTAAAGCACGTCATCGATCAAACGCGTGAGCTGCACCACCTTTCCCAGCGCATGGCGAGCACGCGCGGTTGGCGGTTGCTCGAAGTGTATCGCCGCGTTCGCCGGGTATTTACAGGCAAGTAACCTGCACTTTTTCACCTTAGAAGAATTAGGATCGTCGCCTTGCCGGGATTAGCGGGTTACTTCAATTTCGATAGCGAGCGCTGCATCGTTCATGATGTGATTGAGCGGATGGCTTCGCGCATTTCGCCGGTCGGTGCATCAGACTCTATCACGGTCGATGCCGACCGTATCGCTCTAATGCGTAGCCCTAGCGTAACCAGTGCCCTAAAGACATTCACCTTATCTCACCGAAACAACGATGGCATCGGGGGTGCGTTTTTTGGTCGACTATCAAATGCGCATCAGATCTGCGAAGCGCTTGGTATCGTGCCCAATGACGCCACGCAAATTGATTTAGATGCCCTCATTCTTCGCGGCTATCGGGATTGGGGAATCGAAACGCTTTGCCGGCGATTAGTCGGTTCATTCGCATTCTGCATCGTCGATTCCCCCGAGGATCGAATCATCGTTGCGCGCGATCGCATTGGCACGGTGCCGGTTTTTTATTCCAATCGTTACCGCCAAGCGGCGTTTGCAACGAACATGCGGGCCCTCATTGCCAGCAGTTTGCTCAACCCAAAGCTAAATCAGGGGGCACTGATCGGTTATCTCGGTCACGGTTTCGCCATAGGTGACGATACGTTGTTGACCGGAGCGCGCAGGTTGCCCGTTGGCCATTTTCTCGAATGGCAGGGCGGCATGCTTGCAATAAATTGCTATTTGGATGAAGGCGAATCGGTAAGAGAGAAAGTCAACCGGCCGAAACTGGTCGAGTCACTGCGAACGACGCTTTGGGATTGCGTTGAGGAGAAAGCAAGCCGACATGACAATCCCGTCGTTGCGGATGATCGAGCCGGGGTAGCGCCGGCGATATGCACGATGATTGCGAAAGCTCGGTCGGCGAGTACGCCTAGATGCACGGTTAGCTTTTCCGATCGCCGACATTTGGAGGATAACGGTCGAAGCGATCGATCGGGTGAGAATCAAGCGGCGACCCAAAATCACGTCAACATCGACGCAAGGGAGTTCGAGTCGGTTGTCGAATTACTCGCAGAATCGCTCGATGAGCCGACAGCGAATACTCAGGTCGTGCTCCATGCCGCACTGGCATCGAAGCTCGCCGGCGATTTTAACGCGCTGCTGACAACACTCGGTATTGAGTCGTTAATTGAGCCTCCCAAGCCCGGGCAACCTACAGCTGACCCGGCATCCTTCGGTTTGCACGAAGCGCAACTCCAACGGGATTGGCTCGAAATCAGTCACGGAATTGGCGAACGACTGAACTGCACCGTCCTGCCGTTGCCGCGCGTTGAGACGGTTAGCGAAACGACGCGGCACACATATCAACTCGATATTGCTACGATTTGGAATCTGCTCGGTACGGCACAACGACCGAGCATGGATCTAATAAAGTCGCACTTGGCAGAGCTGGAATCGACTGCGGTTGGCGAGATCAACGACGAGGCACCTGACTTCGTCGCATGGGCATTCGCTTCGCGTCGTCGATGGTCGCAGTCTTTAATTCAGCATGTCGCGGCGATAGAAAATGCGTCCGGAATGGTCTTGGATAGCCCCTTTGTCGATCAGCGTTTGTTTGCGTTGACGGGGCAAATCCGAGCAGACGAATCCGCTGACAGTGCGCCCGCGATCTTAGCCGACGCGGTTTCGGAATATCTCCCTGCTGATATTGAACCATACGATTCCGCGAGTCCCACGCTACCGATGTTCGATTGGATGCGCGGCTCTTTGCAAACATGGGTCCGCCGCCGATTGCTTGAAGGCAGTTTGGTCGAGCATCGGATCATCGACGAGCAGGGCATCAATGCGCTATTACTTGCCCAAGGTGAGGTCGGGCTCGATCTGTCGCAAGCGATTTGGTCACTGATTTGTCTGGATTGTTGGTACCAGTCCATTCTGCAAGCGTTTCCGAAACCCGACGCGTCATCCACTTCGCCGCTCGATGTCGTCGATATCGATCCCAATAGTTATCTTGCGGCAACCATAAAAGATGAAGCCGATCGGCCCGACGACGTAGTTGACATCGTAATGCCCGTTTACGGCGGGTTGAACTACGTGAAAGATGCGGTTCGCAGCATTGTGCGGCATACCTCTGTGCCGTTTAGATTGATCGTTGTTGACGATTCCGATTGCGACGACACGTTCGCGGCGCTCGCAGAGATTGCACGCTGGGACGAGCGCATCGAACTGCTGCGTAACGAATCCAATCTCGGTTTTGTGAGAACCGCCAACCGCGGGATGCAGGCGGCGACCTCCAAATTCGTGTGCCTGATTAACTCTGACGTTATCGTGAGCGAAGGTTGGCTCAGCCGTATGTTGCGTTGTGCCGAATCGGACGACCGCATCGCCGCCGTCAATCCAATGAGCAACATGTGCGTCAACTTGTCCGTCGCAATGGCGCCCGGGTTGAATCTCAATACCATGTCGCGCCGGCTCAGTCAGATTTCGCGCCGCAACTATCCCGACATCACAACCGCCGTTGGCTACTGTATGTTGATTCGCCGCAAATGGCTTCAATTCCTGGGCGGCTTCGATGAAATCTTCGGGGCGGGATACTGCGAAGAATCGGACTTCTGCATGCGGCTCACCGAAGAAGGCCTCCGCATCGTCGCAGCCGAAGACGCGTTCGTGTATCACAAAGGCAGCGGCAGTTTCGGCACCTGGATCGAGCGGTATCGCAAAAACCGTGTGATTTTCGATCAACGCTGGGCGTTTGCCTATCAACGCGACTACGACGCGTTCTTAAAACGTAACCCTCTGCAATACGTGCGCGACGCATTGTTGCGCAATACGATCGATTACGAAGAATGGTCGCGACCGACGGCACTCGCGTGGGATCGCTTCGATCGCGATCAACTCGAGCGCCGAGGTCGATCCTTCGCGCGCGGCGATCAAACACTGGGTAGCAACACGACCGCGGGCAGTTTCGTACGGCACATCGGAAGGCGACCACGCACAAATCTCGACCCGAGCCAGCGGCGCGTGCGCTTCCCGACGCGGTCGTATATCGACCGCATCCCCGATTTGGATCGAATGCGGATTACCTTCCTAATCGCCGAGTCGATGCCGATCTGCGGCGGCGTGATTTGTATTACGCAGTTGGCGCGCGAAATGCTCATTGCGGGGCACGACGTGAAGATCGTTACGCTGGCGGATGTGGTCGATCCCGAGAAGTTTAATCTACCGACGCAGCCGTTGGTCTATCCGAACAACGAAGAGTTGATTCGGCTCTTCCCGCCCAGCGATATCGTGATTGCGACGTATTGGACGACGGCGTTTCATGTTATGCCGAGGCTGCGTCAACGGTACGATTTTGTGTCCAGCTATTACGTGCAGGATTACGAGGCGTACTTCTATCCCGAAGACGAATTTGTGTTGCGCACGCAGGCCGCTTCCACCTACACCATGACGGAATATCGCGTGGTGATGTCGCAATGGTTGAAGCAACTGATCGAGCGCAAGCACGGCGTGGCGTGTCACAAAATTCATATGGGGCTCGATCTTGGCGTATTTCGACCCCGTAGTAGCAAGGCCGACGCCAATCGACGGCCTCAGATTGTCTACAACGCCCGACCCGATGCCCCGCGCCGTGGGTTTAGTGACGCGGTCAAGGCGTTCGAGCGCGTGCATGCGGAGCGGCCCGATGTCGAGTTTGTTTTCTTCGGCACAGAAAACAAAGACATGCCCGACGATTTGCCTATTCCGTTCACCAACCTCGAACGGATTTACGATCCGAACAAGGTTGCCCAGATGCTGTCCGATGCGACGCTGTTGCTGGATTCCTCGCACTTTCAGGGTTTCGGTCGGCCCGGCTTGGAAGCGATGGCTTGCGGCACACCACCGGTGCTGACCAACGAGGGCGGCGTCAACGAGTATGCGGTGGATAATCAAAACGCGTTGATGGTGAGTCCGCGCGACCATCGGGCCATGGCCGATCGCATGTTGATGTTGCTGAACGATTCGGCGTTGACGGCGCGGCTGCGCGAAGGTGGTCTTAAGACGGCGCAGGATTATTGTCACATGGATGAGGCCCGCATCCATATGGAGATGTACGAGAGTTGGCTAGCGCGAAAATATGGTCTGAACGGCGACGCCCCGCATGCTGGGGCGTCTAGTCTTGTCTCTGAGTAGTATTGCGCAGTCGATTCGAAGGCGTTGTTATTTGCGCAGAATCAACTGCTTCATCCGTCGCAACTTCGTAATCATTTTCCATGCACGCGAGCCGTGTATTTCATTAACCATCGACTCGGCTTGTTTACAGCGGCTTTCGTAACCCGCAAGCCGCTGAACTTCGTCGGACAATTTTGCACCGTGTTGCTCGCTGGCTTGCAGCTTCGTCCGAGTCTCCGCCAACGCCCGTTCCAGTTCGGTTGCGTGAGCCTTAGAAGCGTCGCATTCGCGTCGTAGTCGGTTAAACGTGTCCTCATACTGCCGCGCTGCCACCAAATAATCGGCGCTACGCGGCCACGACAACTCTGCTTCAAATCGCAGCCGATTGCCAGGCGTCGGGCGCCAGGGTTCGCCGGGCTCAAGCCATATCTGTGGATCGTTACTCACCGACGTGAGGCGCAATCCGCCGGCATCGTCGCCGCCTATGAGATCGACCCTGCGCGAACTTTCTCGCAATGCGGCGGGTGTATCGATATCGGCAAGCGAATTCAAAACGTTCCCAGCCGCGTCAATTTCCGAAATGCTAATCCGATATACGTCGAGATAACCCGGTCGATCGGCCGGGTCGAAGCGCACGGTGGCCAACGGCTGATCGTCCGGCAAGTCGAAGCGAATCAGATTTCGCTCCGCGCGAATCTGTACCGGCTGACGGTGGCAGCGTGATTCGTTTAACGGCTCATCCGGCCCACCCCAATAGACTTTGGCGATGAAGTAGGGATCGCTCGGCCCCTGCGCGGTGGCCAACCACTGTTCGATTTCGTCGTCGGTCATTTCGCCGGGTTCGGCATCGACGATGAATTGATACGTCAGACTATCCGGATGCGCCAGCAAATAGTCCCGCATCTTCGGGGGGCACGCTTCGATGTCGCGCTGAAATTCGGTTTGTTCGGGCATCCATTCGACACGATCGAGATCGCGCAGGCGGTAACCGCAGCGTTGCAGCATTTCGAGCACGCTCTTGCGTGTGAATAGGCGCAGATGCGTGCGGTCCAAAAGGCCCTCATCGCGATAATCGAATCGACCGGCAATCAGTTCCGCAATCAGGGCCGCGTGCCCGACGTTCGGGATCGAAATCAGAAAGCGCCCACCCGGCTTGAGTAGGGGGCGGCACAATTCCATCACGCGCCACGGGTTGCGCAGGTGCTCCAGTACGTCGGCAGTAATGACGTAGTCGTAACTCGAAGGTTCAAACAGCGCGCCCAACTCGAACTGATCCAGATCGCCAACGATCATCGTCCGCGCCATCGGTCGCGCATGTGCGGCCATCTCCTCCGAATATTCGACGCAATCGACCGTGCAGCCGAGCGTTTCGGTGAGGTACCGCGTGAAATAGCCGGTAGCCGGGCCGAGTTCCAGAATGGTGCTACCGGGCGTTATCCACCGCGCCAGCCGCGCAAGGGAATCGGTCCCGTTCGGATCGACAGTTCGTTGGTAAACGTGAGCCAAGTCCATATGTTCGACGTCCGGTTTTGCAGTATACGCAGCAATCGCCGGCAACGATAGATTGCATCGTGTCCCCAGAATCGTCACAGCATGAGACCGAGTACGCATCACAACGGGGTGCCGTCTTTTTGGCATCAATCCGCGTTGCGGCATAGAATCGTCATTGATGACAGCGAGTCGCATCACTCAATCCGAGCCCGCGCGCAGTTGGCAAGCCAACGACCAACGCGGTGCCTATCGACGGGACGCCGCAGCGCGCCGCTTGGTCGTGGTGATTCCCGCCCTTAACGAAGAAAAGACGGTGGGGCAGGTCGTCGCCGGCGTTCCGCGTGAAATCACCGGTGTTGCCGATGTCGTCATCCTTGTGATCGACGACGGTAGTACCGATGAGACGGCGATTCGGGCGCGCGAACAGGGTGCCGAGGTTATCCACCACCATACGCCGCGCGGCGTGGGCTCTGCGTTTCAAACGGGCCTTGCTTATGCCATCGAGCGCGGCGCGGATATCGTCTTAAACATCGACGGTGACGGTCAATTCGACCCGGCGGATATCCCAAAGCTGATCGAGCCGATCGTTACGGGCCGCGCCGATTTTGCGACGGCGTCGCGCTTTAAAGATCCGGCACTGGTCCCGGTAATGCCCGGCCTCAAGAAGTGGGGCAACCGCATGATGAGCCGCCTGATCTCGGGGCTAACCGGACAGAAGTTTTATGATGTTTCGTGCGGCATGCGTTGCTATAACCGCCGCGCGGCGCTGAGCCTAAATCTGCTCGGTCAATTCACCTATACACAGGAAGTGTTTCTAAATCTCACCTACAAGAAGCTGCGGATGGTCGAAGTGCCGATTCGCGTGCGCGGTCAGCGCGAGTTTGGTAACAGCCGCGTGGCGAGTAACCTGATTCGTTATGCCAGTCGCACCTCGCGCATTATCTTTCGTTGCTACCGTGACTATTACCCGATGCGCTTCTTCGGCACCATCGCGTTTACGTTGTTGATGCTGGCGGCGGGGTTCGGCGGGTTTCTGCTTTGGCATTACATCGCGACCGATGCGTTATCGCCGCACAAATGGGCGGGGTTTGTATCGGGCGCCTTGGCGATCTTTGCCGTGTTAATGTTCTTCGCGGGCATGATCGGCGACATGCTCAACCGTCATCGCATCTATTTGGAAGAATTGCTTTACCGGCAGCGTCTGGCGGACAGCGCCGAGCCCAAAAGCGTCAGCGCGAGCGCGGCAAAGCGCGCCCCAATCGCCGCTGAGGGCCGATCTTCGTCGCCCGTCGATCAATCCGATCTGGTCGAATCCGACCGGGTTTAGATGTCGAATCTGCGGTCCTTGAATTAACAAATATTGTACCTGCCGGGCACCGCCATAAACCCTGCCAGCCAGCAAGGTTAGACGCGGTGATTGCCGCGTTTTGGACTCGCGAAAACCCGGGTTCTGCGTTACAATTCCGGGGTTCTTAGCCCAGGCGGCTCGATCGGCGGCGAAAGGGAAATTCGCCGACGCTAACGTGGCCCGCCAAGGAAAAAATTGGATGTCCGACACACCCGATACCCCGGCTTTGCCCGAGTCGTTTAACAACCTTCCCATCGTCGATGAAATGCAGGATTCCTACCTGCGTTATGCGATGAGCGTGATCATCTCGCGCGCCTTGCCCGATGCGCGCGACGGTATGAAGCCCTCGCAGCGCCGCATTGTCGTCGCGATGAATGACCTCAAGCTCTCGCCGCGCAACGCGCATCGCAAGTGCGCCAAGATCGCCGGTGAGGTCGTCGGTAACTATCACCCGCATGGTGACACCGTCGTCTATCCCACGTTGGTGCGCTTGGCCCAACCGTTCAACATGCGCTATCCGCTCATCGACGGTCAGGGCAACTTCGGCTCGATCGATGGCGACCCGCCCGCCGCCATGAGATACACCGAAGCGCGGATGACGGCAGCCGCCGTGGACATGCTGGAAGATCTCGACAAAGACACGGTCGATTTCGTTCCCAACTATGACGAAACCACCACCGAGCCGGTGGTCTTGCCGTCCAAGTTCCCCAATCTTTTGGTGAACGGCAGCACCGGTATCGCGGTCGGCATGGCCACCAATCTCGCCCCGCACAATCTCACCGAGATTTGTCAGGGCATGCTCAAGCTCATCGAAAACCCCGAAACGCCGCTGGTGGAAATGCTGGAGATCGTGAAGGGGCCCGACTTTCCGACGGGCGCTCAGATTTGCGGCAAGCAGGGCATTTTGGATGCTTACACGCGCGGTCGCGGTTCGCTGCGCTTGCGCGCCAAGAGCCACACGGAAGAGATGCGCGGCAGTCGCATTCGCATTGTCGTGGATGAGATTCCCTACGGCGTGGTTAAGACGACGATCATCGAAAAAATCGCCGAATGTGTGAAGGATGGTCGCGTTCCCGAAATCAGTGACATTCGCGACGAGTCGGACCGCAAAAACCCGGTCCGCCTCGTTATCGAATTGAAGTCGGGCGTTAACGAAGAGGTAGTGCTGAACAAGCTCTACCGGCACACGCCCTTACAGACGACGTTTTCGATCATCAATATCGCGTTGGTCGGAAAACAGCCCAAGACCATGGGCTTGATCGAGTTGATGACATGTTATCTCGATCACCGTAAGGATGTGATCGTACGCCGCACGCGGTACCTGCTGCAAAAGGCGCGGCAACGGGCACACATCCTCGAAGGTCTCATTCTTGCCGTTGGCGATATCGACGAGATCATCGAACTGATCAAGAAATCTCCCGATCCCAAAGTCGCGAAAGAGCGCTTGATGGAGCGGGCGTTGCGACTCGACGAATCCGAAGCGCTGGTCAAGCTTCTGCCCGAGAAGTTCGTTCGTCGCACGACGGCGTCCGATCAGTTCCTAACCGGCGTGCAGGCCAGTGCGATTTTGGCGATGCAGCTCCAACGACTCACCGGCCTTGAAGTTGAAAAACTCGCCAACGAATACGCGGGCTTGGTCGAAGAGATCGAAGGTTATCAACTGATTCTGCGCGAACCGTCGCGCGTGCTCGATATCATTTCCGAAGACATTCGTGAAATGATGGATAAGTACGGCGACAAGCGGCGCACCGAGATCACGGGCGACGTCGGCGATTTCAGCATGGAAGAACTGATTGAAGACGCGCCGATGATCGTGACCATCTCGCATGAGGGTTACATCAAGCGCGTCTCGCCGGATATCTATCGCACGCAGGGGCGCGGTGGCCGAGGCATTCGCGGCAGCGACACTAAGGATGGCGACTTCATCGAAGCGCTGTTCTACACGACGGCACACAGCTACCTATTGTTCTTCACGAACCGCGGTCGCGTGTATTGGCTGCGCGTATATGACATCCCCGAAATGGCGCGCACGGCCCGCGGTCGCTCGATTGCCAACCTGATCAACATGCAGGAGAACGAGCACTTCACGCGCGTGCTACCCGTTAGCGAGTTTGAAGAAAAGTTCGTGATCTTTGCCACCGAAAAGGGCACCGTGAAGAAGACGGCCTTGGCGGCGTTCTCGCGCCCGCGCCCGAGCGGCATCATCGCCATTAGCCTCGATGCGGACGATTCGCTGATCGGTGTCAATCTCACCGCCGATGAAGATGAAATATTCCTCGGCACGCGCGATGGTCACGCGATTCGCTTCGTTCATACCGATGTGCGTGCGATGGGCCGCGCCGCCGCCGGCGTCAAGGGAATCACGCTTAAAGGTGATGACCGCGTCGTCGATATGGCCGTGGCCCGCGAAGGCATGAGTTTGCTCACGATTTGCGAAAACGGCTTCGGCAAACGCACCGCCATCGAGGAGTATCGCCTGCAAAAGCGCGGCGGCGGCGGCGTGATCAACATCAAGACCACCGAGCGCAACGGTAAGGTGGTCGCGGTTCGCGCAGTCGAAGACAGCAACGAAGTGATGCTCATCACCCAAAACGGCATCATGTTGCGTACGCAAGTGACGTCGATCAGTCAGATTGGTCGCGCGACGCAGGGCGTAACGATCATGAAGCCCGCCGAAGACGACCGCGTGGTGGCGATGGCGAAAATCGTGCTCGAAGATGAAGACGAAGCTGCCGATGGTGCCGACGAAAAGAGCGCGACGAACAATGAATCAAAGGGCGATGAGGGCGACACAAAAGACGCGCCCAGGTCGTAACCGTTAGGCGCGCTAGCCGCGTCACGGTCCGTGCTGGAAGGCGATCAATTCATGTTGTCGCGTGCGGTCAACTGGTTATCTGACGCCATCACGCCGCCGGTTTGTGCGGCTTGCGACCAATTGCTGCAGCACGGCGATCGCCACTTATGCCATTTGTGTTGGCGCGACTTGCATCGTGCGTGCAGCATTTCATATTGTAGACGCTGCGGCGACACGCGCGGTCCGCATCTTCTCATCGATAGCTTCTGCTCCAATTGTCGCGCTCGCACGCCCGGGGTTCGAGACTTTGACGGCTTCTCCTGCGTCGGTGCATACGAAGGCCCATTACGCGAGATTACGTTGCGATTTAAGCAGCGCTTTACCTACGACGCGTTACTCGGCGAATTGCTAAACGCCAGCCTCGACGCATCCACATTTGCTGACAAAGTAGATATCTGGATTCCGATTCCGTCGCACTGGCTGCGCCGCATTCGCCGCGGGTTTCAGCCAACCGCACTCTTGGCCGATCTGGTTGCACGCCGGCGACAGGGCAACTTACAGCCGGTTCTGCGGATGGCCCGCATGATTCCGGAGTTTCACCGCATCCGCATCACACCCAGCGCCCGCCATCGTGTGATTCAAGGTGCCTTCGCTGTTACCGCCCCTTCGACCATCGCAGGCAAAGCCGTCTGCCTGATCGATGACGTCAGCACCACCGGCGCGACGTTGCGCGAGGCGACGCATACGCTCAAGCGGGCGGGGGCGGCCCGGGTATTCGTAGCGACGCTGGCGCGCACGCCGTCGGAGAATGAGCCGAGTGCGCTGGAAAGTCCGGTCGGTCGGTCCGAAATGATTGCATCGCTTCAGCCGAGTCCAGAAATAGGCAATTCTTGACCCTCACCATAGCCGGATTTACACTCCGTGCTCGATGATAAAGCGATTCATAACTGATTGCTTTACCGTATCTTGCGCAAAATGCCGATCACTAGAACAGTGGTCGTTCAACCCCTTGAGGAGTGGTACCGAATCATGCTGAGCATTATCATTTCGGGCCGACATATGGACGTCAGTGGTAAGCTCAAAGCCTACGCCGAAGAGAAAGCGGCCAAGCTGGAGCGTTACTTCGATCGTGTGCATCAGGCCGAGATCGTCTTCGACAAAGAGGCCGATCACCACAATTGTGAGTTGATCGTCAAAGGCGATCAAACGGCGCCGTTCGTCGCGAAAGAGTCGCACGAAGATCCGTACGCCGCCCTCGACGCGGCCGTCAAGGATCTCGAACGACAACTTACGAAACACAAAGAGAAACTGCGCAACCGTAAGCACCCCGAAGGCGGTGCGCCGCGCGAGCCGCTCGCCGATCCTCGCGGCGCGGAAGGTTAGAAATTCATGCGCTTGTCTGACTTCGTTGTTAACGACGCCATACTGCCAAACGTCGAATCGGGCGACCGCAACGACGTGATCCGTTCGCTGGTGATGGCGCTGGCCGATGCCGGTGCGCTGACCTCGGAGGTTGCGACCGAAGTCGCCGCCGCCGCCATCGAACGTGAAAACCAGGGCAGTACCGGATTCGGCAAAGGCGTGGCGGTGCCGCACGTGAAGCATCCGGGTGTGCCGCGGATCATGTCGGCAGTGGCCCGCAGCGAACGCGGGATCGACTTTGCTTCGCTCGATCGAGCGCCGGTCTATACCGTCTTTATTTTGCTATCCCCGCCTGGCGAGCCCGAAGCCCATTTGCAAGCGATGGAGCGCATCTTTAGCCATCTGCAGCGCGATCAATTTCGGCGCGCGTTGCGGCAGGCGAACTCGCGCGAGGCGATTCAACAGTTACTGACGGACGCGGATGCCGCCAGCAACGCCTAACGTGGGAAATGCGGGTGCGACCGGTACGGAGGCTAGCCATGCAGGATGATGAATCCTGTCGTCAAATCGAGGTCGAGATTGTGAACCCGCAAGGGTTGCACGCCCGCCCGGTCATGCGCTTTATCGATATTGCCGCACAGTTCAAAAGTTCGATTCGAATTCACAAAGGTGACATGAGTGTCGACGGCAAAAGCCCGATGGAAATGATGTTGTTAGAAGGCGTGCAAGGAACGATATTGAAACTCGAAGCCTGCGGCGACGACGCGGCGCAAGCGTTGGATAAACTGGCCGAGCTGGTTCGCGACGGCTTCGGTGAGATGTAACGGTGTTGATAAGTCCGCTGCTTCATAAAAACACGACAAACGCATCCCATCGAGAGGAGCGCCCATGCCGCTAAAACGTGGAGTGGGTGTTTCGTCGGGGGTGGTCATCGGCACCGCCCTAGTGTTGGAAACGGAAGATGTGCGCGTTCCGCGTCGCTTCGTGCCGTCCGACCAGACGGCCCACGAAATTCAACTTGTAGAGAAAGCATTCGCCGCAGCACAGGCCGAGGTCGGCGGCGAGCGCGAGCGCTTCGCCGAGCGCGCCGGTAACGACCTTGCCGATATCTTCGGATTTCACGAGCGCTGGTTGGGCGACGAAAAGCCGCGCAAGGAAATTGCCGACCTCATTCGTGACAAAGAATACAGCGCGGCGTACGCCATCTCCGTGTTCATGCGGCGCTATCGCCGCCGCTTCCAGGAAATGGCCAGCCCGTTCTTGCAGGAGCGCGCGCGGGACATTCAGGATATCGAACGCCGCCTACTGCGCCATGTGGGCGGCGAAACGCGGATGGAATTGGCCGCCCTCGATGAGTCGGTCATCATCATCGCGCACGATCTAACGCCGTCGCAATTGGTCGAACTCGAGCAGACGAAACGTTTGCTCGGTTTTGCGACCGACGTCGGCGGTACTACGTCGCACACGGCCATCATTGCCGCCGGTCTGAGCATTCCCGCCGTCGTCGGTCTGGAAGATATCACGACGCATATATCCAGTGGCGACACGGTCGTAATCGACGGCCTCCACGGTGTGGTCGTCATCAATCCGGATGAGCAGCAACGGGCCACGTACACTGCCGAAGCCGAACATTTGCAGGAAGTGCGCGCGACGCTGGCGGAACTGCGCGATCTCGATGCGGAAACGCGCGACGGCGTGAAAATCGAGTTGCTCGGCAACATCGAATTTCCCTTAGAAATCACCGACTGTCTCGAAAAGGGCGCGCGCGGGATCGGGCTGTTCCGAACCGAGTTCCTATTCCTGCAAACCGATCGGCTGCCGTCGGAAGAGGAACAATTCGAAGCCTATCGCGATGCCGCGCAACAACTCGACGGCCTGCCGTTGGTGATTCGCACGATGGATTTGGGTGGAGATAAATGTCACCCCACCGGCGGTTGGGAAATGGAAAAGAACCCGTTTCTCGGCCTGCGCTCGATTCGCTACAGTTTGCAAAACCTTCCGATGTTTCGCAGCCAATTGCGCGCGATTCTGCGTGCGAGCGTGTTCGGTGATATCCGCGTGATGTTTCCGTTGGTCTCCCGCATTATGGAACTGCGGCAGGCCAAATTTGTCCTGAGCACCGTGACGGAAGAACTGGAAGAAGAAGGTTACGAGTTCCGCGAAGATATACCTGTCGGTGTGATGATCGAAACGCCGGCCGCGGCTATCTGTGCGCGAGAAATCGCGCGCGAGGCGGATTTCCTTAGCATCGGCACCAACGACCTGATTCAATACACCCTTGCCGTCGATCGTACCAACGAGCGCGTGGGGCAGTTGTATTCCCCGGCCGATCCGTCGGTGCTCCGGTTGATTCGTCAGGTCGTCCGGCTCGGCGGTCGCAGCGAAGCGAAAGTAAGCCTCTGCGGTGAAATGGCGGGGGATGCCCTATTCGTCATTTTGCTGCTGGGGATGGGGTTGCGCACACTATCGATGGCGGCGGGCAACATCCCGCGCACCAAGAAGATCATTCGAAGTATCTCGATGGCCGATGCCCAGCGGGTTTGCCGCCGCGTGATGTCCTTTGAAACCGAGCGGGAGGTGTTAAACTACCTGCGAGACGAAACGCGCAAGGTCTGGGAAGATCTGTAGGGGATGCGTCCTTTTCGGCCTGTCGGCACGTGCAGCGCAAAGGCACCGAATGCATCGGTGCGTTTCCGCCGCCCGTTCTGCGGGTGACTGGACAACCGTCCCGCCTCGAACGATGCGTGATCGTTCGCACAAGATGAAGCGGGATTTGAATTGGAAAACGTGAAAGGGCTAGCAGGCGGTTTGTACAACCGATTGGCGTTTCGATACGCGATCTACGATGACCTGCGCTTTATATCGCACCAAGACACCTTGCGGCTGTTTCGTCGGGCGTTTGCCCGGGCCGACTTACCGTTGCGACATTCCGAGGGGTTTAATCCGCATCCGAAGCTGAGCATCGTATTGCCGCGCCCCGTGGGCGTGGCGTCCGATGTGGAGATGTTGATCGCGGATTTGCGCGACGAGCATACTCCGGATGACGCGCTAACCCGATTGACGGCAACGGTGCCCGCCGGCCTCCGATTCGATTCGGCAGTCGGCCTGCGTGCCGGCGAGCGCATGCGATTGTCTTGGGCCGAGTACGACGTCAACGTCGCAACCGAGCGCAAGCCGCAGATCGCCGAAAAGGTGGATGCGTTTATGGCGCGCGACCGATTTGAGATTCGCAGGCCATCCAAGAAGCGCGGTGTGAAAACACTCGACTTGCGCGGGTTTATTGCCTCGATCGAATGGAACCTCGCGACGCCGGAATCCGCACAGTTGCGTTGGCGTCAGGAAGTATCGATCGACGGCACGGCGCGCATCGGTGAAGTGCTCGAAGCGTTCGGCCTCTCGCCGCGCGACGATCTGCATCGCGTTACGCGCCGAGCCGTGGATTACCACACCTAAGCATTGCCGACAACTCCGCACCATCACAGCCCAAAGCCACCCATCCGAAGGATGAATCTGTGACCAAGAAGACGACCAAGAAAAAAGCCAAAAAAGTCGCCAAAAAGACGACCAAGAAGAAAACCACCAAGAAAAAAACCAAAACCGCAAAAAAGAAAAGCAAGCGCAAGACGACAGCGAAGGCGAAATACAACACCGTCGCGACGCTTGAAGCTGTCGACGACGACGAAGAAATCGGATTTGCCGACGCCATTCAACAAGAGGCCAAGGCCGAGCGTACGGCTGTCGAGGGCAAAGCCGGCCGCCGCGCAACGACGGCCAAGAAGTCGTCGGCAGTGACGGTCGGCGGCGGTAATGACAGCGGCGACTTCGATGGATTCGGCTTCGGCGGCGGCATTCTCGACGACGACGATACCGCTAGCGAATCAGACAACGCCGCGGCGCCCAAGCGAAAATCGACAACGCCCACGGCCAAGCGCTCGACCGCGGGTAAGTCCGAACGGCGCAGCCGACCTGCGCGCGCGGGCGACGATACGTTCTTCGCATTCGATGACGATGAGGACGCGCCGATCATCGAAGAAGTAGCTCCCGATATCGTCGAAGACGAGTTTTTAGATGACGAGGACGACGATTACGAAGACGCCGATTTGGACGTTGCAGAAGACGATGTAGATTTTGACGAGAGCGACGACGAGGAATTTGACGACGCCGTCGAGGCCGATGACGACGACGATGGTTTCGCTATCGATACCGAGGATAGTGACGACGATTTCCTCTCCGGTTTCGATCTCGATGACGAAGAGGACGAAGCGCCGGATTCTTCGCGCAATCGTTCCACTTCGTCGAAGAATAGCGGCAAGTCGGGGTCATCGAGCAACCGTCGCCGTAGCCGCAAGGATCGACTCGCCGAGGAAGAAGAAGTCGTCGAAAAAGTCGCCGGTCAACGTCGGTCGAAGTTAGAAGACCTCGCCTCGGGTAAGCCGTCGCGCGATAGCAATCTCAAATCGCGACCGACGGATGAAGACGACGGCAAAGACGATCGCAAGGGCCGTCGCTCGCGCGGGCGTCGCGGTCGGGGTAAACGCGAGGAACTAGCCGACGATGCGGATATGGTCGATTTCGATGAAGTCGAAAACCGCGCGTCGTCTAAGCGAAAGTCGCAGCAATCCGATGATCGCGGCAATCGGGGCAGAGGCGGCGCGAGCAAGCCAGATCGAGCTTCTGATACCGCGTCGTCCACGTCGAGCCAAGACGAAGAATGCCAAATGCTCATCAACATGATCGACGGTGAGGAATGTCGAATCGCCGTATTGAAGGGCGGGCGTCTCGACGAACTCTACATGGAGCGCGCCTCGTCTTCGTCGAATGTCGGCAACATCTACAAGGGCCGCGTCACGAATATCGAGCCATCGATTCAGGCCGCCTTTGTCGACTTCGGGCAGCCGGCGCACGGTTTTCTGCACATTAGCGACTTACACCCGCAATATTTTGACGGCGATCGATCGGCCGATACGGAAATGGTCGGCAAAAAGACACCGCGCAAGCAGCGCCCGCCGATTCAATCCTGCCTCAAGCGCGGTCAGGAAGTGATCGTGCAGGTCATCAAGGAAGGCATCGGCACCAAGGGGCCGACGCTTTCGAGCTACATCTCCATTCCCGGCCGCTTCGTCGTCATGATGCCGGGCATGGAGCAGTTGGGCGTGTCGCGCAAAATCGAAGACGAAGAACAACGTCGCAAAATGCGCGACATGTTGGGCCAGCTTTCGTTGCCGAAAGACATGGGTTTTATCGTTCGTACGGCCGGGATCGATCGTACCAAGCGCGACTTGCAGCGCGACCTAAATTACCTCTCGCGTCTGTGGAAGCGTGTAGCCACGCGTATCAAAAAGGTGCCGGCCCCGGCTTCGCTCTATAAGGAATCGGACCTTGTCATCCGCACCATTCGCGACGTGTACGATACCGGCTTGAAAAAGGTCATCGTCGATTCCGAGGCGGTCGGTGCCCGTGTTAGCGATTTCCTTTCCATCGCCAGCCCGCGCTCAACCGATGTGGTGGAAATTTACGACGGTGACGAGCCGCTTTTCCACCGCTACGGCATCGAGAAGGAAATCACGCAGCTTTACAGCAAGAACGTGCCGCTGCCGTGCGGTGGCTCGCTCGTGATCGAACAGACCGAGGCAATGGTTGCGGTCGATGTAAACTCGGGCAAGTTCCGACTGCATGACGATGCCGAGGAGACGTCGTATCACGTGAACTGCGAGGCCGTTGACGAACTCGCGCGCCAGTTGCGCCTGCGCGATTTGGGCGGGTTGGTCGTCGTCGATCTCATCGACATGGGGCTCGAAAAGAATCGCCGCGCCATCGAGAAGCGGATGTCCGACGCGTTGAAGAAGCACAAAGAACGCGCCAAGGTATTGCGCATTTCGCGCTTCGGCCTCCTCGAAATGACGCGTCAGCGCCAAGGCCCATCGATCACGCGCAGCATGTACAACACGTGTCCGCGCTGTTTGGGCTCGGGGCGTTTGAAGGCGCCCGAATCGGTGGCCATCGACGCGATGCGACGCATTCATATCGCGGCCAGCCAGGAGGGCGTGGCGCGCATCGATTTGCGTACGTCGAACTCCGTCGCGAACGACCTGCTCAACCGCAAACGCCGCACGCTGGTCGAGATGGAGACCAAGCGCGACATCGATATTCGCATTCAGGGGGTGGACAGTTTTTCCGTCGATACGATCGAAGTTACCGCCGTCGATACGCGTGGTCGCGATATCCCGTTGGCGGTTGCCACCGGCGACCAGAATCGTCGTCAGGATCGTGGTGGACGCACGCGCGGCGGTCGCGGACGCCGCGGCGGTCGCGGTCGCAACCCGTCGCGCTAACGAATAGCCGCTCGCCGGGCAAGCCGACATGGTTTGCCCGGTGGGCATCCCTTTCACAAAGTTGACGCCCACGCAGGGTTGATCGAACGGAATCGAAGCGAACGAACGGTAGCGTATCGGAAGGCAGGACTGGCGTGCGGCACGAATCTAAGTATGCATCAAACGTTCATTGGCTTGTCGCTTGCCTCGTGACGTCAAAACTGAGTTTGCGGTCCACATTTTTGCTCATTTGTTTGTCGTTTGCGTTATTCTCCGGTTGCAGCGATGCGACGTGGTATCTCGATCCGGGGTTTGCCGAGCGTAAGGCCGAAAAAGACAATCGCCCGCTTGTCTATTACTTCAAATCGTTTGATTCGACGCTGCACCGCAACATGTATTGGAACGTGCTCAAAATCGGCTCGGTGAAATCGGAATTGCGCGACACGATCAATGTCGAATTGGAGTTTGGCTTTTTCGACGATCGAGAAGAACGCTACGGCGTCAAGAAAGCGCAGACCTGCGTCTTCGCAGCACCAGACGGTACGAAAGTTGGTGAGGCGCTTAGCGTAAACCCCGTTCCGACGCCGCAGGAATTTCTCGCATGGCTGCGTGCCGCTAAAGCCGAATGGTCCGGCAATCAGCCATCCACTAAGCCGGCCTCCGACGAGGCATCGCCGTCCCAAGCTTCCGGGGGTTGACGCATCGGTTATACTTTACCGATGCCCAAGTTGGTTAACCCAACGCGCCGCCCCTATCCACCGGCTACCGCCGGTACCTGTCCGATTCCCGCAACTTTTCGGAGCCGCCCATGACCGCGAAGAATCTTCTCGCGTCCGTTGCCCATTCGTCTGACGACACCGAATTCTATACGCCTATGCCGTCCGGCTATCGACCGGGTAAGACGCGGTACGTCGGTGTGTTCGGCACGGTCATGTCCGGCCTCGGCAAGGGAATATTCGCCAGCAGCCTCGCCAAGGTGCTGAAGGATAAAGGGCTTACGGTCGCGCCGATCAAGTTGGAGGGCTATCTCAACCTCGATTCGGGCACGCTCAATCCGTTCCGTCATGGAGAGGTGTTTGTCCTCGATGACGGCATGGAGTGCGATATGGATTTGGGCACCTACGAGCGCATGCTAGACCAAAACATGTCGCGGAAGAACTTTTCCACCAGCGGCCAAATCTTCACCGCAGTGCTCGAAAAAGAGCGACGCGGCGGTTACCTCGGCCGCGATGTGCAAATGATTCCGCACGTCACGGGGGAAGTGAAGCGCAAGCTGCGTGAGTTGGCGGTGCAATCCGACGCCGATGTCGTGTTCATCGAAATCGGCGGCACGGTGGGTGACGTTGAAAACGCCTACTTTATCGAAGCCCTGCGGCAACTCGCCTTCGAGGAAGGGCCGCAAAGCGCTTGCTGGGTCGCGTTAACCTATGTTCTAGAACCACCGTCGCTGGGCGAGCAGAAGTCGAAGGCCGCCCAACTCGGTATTAAGCAACTGACCCAAGCGGGCATTCAACCGCACATCATTGCGTGCCGGGCCAAGCATGAGGTTACGCAAAAAGCGCGCGAAAAAATCGCCATGTATTCGAGCGTGCCTTATAAGCGCGTATTCAGTATGCACGACTGCGAGTCGGTGTATGTGATTCCCGAGATGATTCGACAAGAGGGCCTCGATCAGCAAGTCGTCGGCATCTTGGGGCTCGAAGATCGGCTGCATCCCGAGCAGGAAGTCAAAGCCAAGAACGAGTGGGATGGATACCTTACGCGATTACGCGCCGCACGCGACGATGTGGTCATCGGTGTAGCCGGTAAGTACACCTCGGTACGCGACAGCTACGCCAGTGTGATCAAGGCGCTGGAACATGCCGGTACGCAGGTCGGTGTCGGCGTCAATATCGAGTGGCTCGAAGCAACCGAGATCAGCGAAGACAAAGTGGCCGAAACCATGCGCGGCGTGCACGGGTTGATCGTGCCGGGGGGGTTCGGCTCGCGCGGCATCGAGGGAAAAATCGCGGCAATCTCTCATGCGCGTAAACGCGGAGTGCCGTTTCTCGGTTTGTGTTTGGGCTTTCAATTGGCGGTGATCGAATTCGCGCGCAACGTTGGGGGGCTCGAAAAAGCGGGCTCGACAGAATTCGACGAAGATTGCGAAAACGCCGTTATCGATATTCTGCCCGAACAAAAGGAAATCGAAGGTCTCGGCGGCAACATGCGGTTGGGCGGTCAGGATGTCGTGCTGTCGCGCGATACATTGGCGGCGCGCCTTTTTAACAACGCCGCCGAAACGCGCCTGCGCTTTCGGCATCGTTACGAAGTCGATCCGCGTTACATCGACTCGCTGGAAGCCGCCGGCCTGATTTTCAGCGGTCGCGCTCCGGATTATCCGATCATGCAAATCCTCGAGTTGCCGACGGATAAGCATCCGTACTTCGTGGCAACACAGGCCCACTCGGAACTCACGAGCCGCCCGCTGCGTCCCGATCCGCTGTTTCTGGGCTTGGTGCAAGCGGCGCAAACCTTTAAGCGCGCTTCCAACCAGCAAGGTGCCGCAGCCATCGGATAGCTTCAACAAAAAGGAAATGCCCTAACGCGCTGATTCCAGCGCGCTAGGGCAATCGTCGATTCTTTTAGATCGCTTAGAGCGGCTTAGTTGTTGCCCGCGCCAAAGAAATCGCTTAGCTCATCGATCGACCGCACACCCGGTCGGTTTGCGTAAGGAGTGCGATCGAACACCGCATTGCTCGCATCGTCTTCGGAAAACGCCAGCCGCATGCGACCGGGGCCGTCACCGATGTTGATCAATTCAATTCGGTCAATGCCCGCACCTTCGCGATACTCTACTTCCAGCGACATATCGACATCGGCTTGCAACTCGCCCGATAGTTCAAAGCCCGACGCTGTCAGCAAGTATGCCCCCGAATTGAGCCGCGTGACGGTCGTAACCTCGGCCGAATCTTCGATCAGGCCGATGAACGTTTCCATATCTTCCTGCGAAAATCGGCCGGATAGAAAGTTCTCCACCATCGCCATGTGTGCATCCAGCGCGGCTTGCATTTCGGGCGTGTCTGCATGGGCGCCTAGGCCGGATCCGAACATCGATTCGTGAATCACGTCGTTGGCAACATCGACCGTGGGATCATCACCCGCTTCCGGATTTGTCTGGAACGAGAACTCGAACAACGTCTCGAGTTCTTCCTCGCTACCTTCGGTCTGCGTCGCGGTTTCCTCGTTTTCGTCATCTCCGCCGGTGCGAATGAAGAACTTCGCCTTTGGCCCGGTGTTGCTCGACGCACTCAGGTTCAATCCATCCATGCCGCCAAATGATTCCAGGTCGATCAACACGCCGCTTTGCAATGGGGCTGCAAAAAACGCCGCCATCGGCACTTCGCTAAACAGATTTGCCGGCAGCGTATGAGCCTGCAAAAACGCCCATCCATTTTCCGGCACCATCGCGAGCGCGATCTCCAAATCGAGCCCCGGTACATCCGGATGATTCTCATCCGCCGTCACCCGCATATCGAAAAAGCTGGCGTCCACGCCATCGGCTTCCGTCGGCGAGGCTCCGTTGTCGACCACATCTTCCGAAAACACGATCAACATACGGCCGTTGGCCGTCATGCCTTCGGTCTGCACGTCTTCAAGCTCGATCCATAACGAGCGTCGAATCGACTCACGCAATTCCGCGAAAATCTGCGCGGCGTTCACGCGTTGCGTGCCGCCGGCCAAAACTGCCACAATCGTAATACAAGCGGCCAATGCGCCGCCCGCGCCCAACACGCGCCAAAAGTTCTGTCGCTTCATACCAAGTATGCCTTTCTCCGGGGCCGCGGCACTGCGCCAACGGGCCTGCTGTAACGGACTCGGTTCCTGCGGAAGCTCCAGATGACGCGCGATCGACTGCAAGTTGCGGTCGAGTTGCTCGTCTTGTCGATCGTCGTGTGGCGTATGATTCATGTCGTTCATGAGTCTTACCCTTATGCGGCTCTAATCTGCACTTTCATCAGTTAGCGCCGTTCGCAGCGCCTGCCGGGCACGGTAGAGCCGACCTTCTATTGCACGCTCGCTAACCCCGAAGCGCTGCGCTAATTCGCTCAGCGTCTTATCTTCGAAGTAGCGTGCCATCACGATCTCCTGATGGGCAGCCTCCAACGCAGTTAGCGCGAGCAACAATTGGTCGCGCGTTTCCTTGCGGGATAGCACATCATCCGGAATGTCTTCCTCGACCAGACGGCGTGACAACTCCGCCGCAAGGTCGGCATCGGGCATCGGAATATGCTGCGGTCGCCGTGCTTTTGTGCGCCAATGATTGCGAACCAAATTGCGCGCCACGCCTCGAAGCCAGAATTCCAGCTCGTCTGCGGGCACGCGGTCGGTCGCATTCACCGCCGCCAGCCACAACTGCTGCATGAGATCGTCCGCGAGATGTTGATCGCCGACACGCACCACCACGAACCGATACAGGGCCGGTCCGCAGCGCGTAAACGCCGCCTCCAGCGCCGCATCATGCGCGACCGGTGTGTCATCTGCGATGGTCATGCTCGGACAAACTCCGATGCTCGATGCTGTCATTTCCGGAAGCTCCCGGCGACCTTGCTGCCGCCTGTCGGAGATGTAATGGCGCGATTCAAGATTACCCCACGCCGGAAAAAGAAAAAATTTGGGGCGACCCCGATCCATCGCCGCGTGAAATACGTTGACAACCCGTCAACCTATCCATGCGTGCGTAATCGGCTGCAAAATCCCACCTTTTAAATGACATTCAAAATTTTTTGCTGGCCATTGAGCAACCGGGACCGTCTACTAAGCGGCTAGGTGTGTGTTCGCGATTCTGAAAACCGAGCCATTCACGGTATTTGCACGTTCAGAAAAACCAGGCTGATCACATCCGAGACCAGATCTCGCGTTGTCATTTGGTCCAGTCCCCAAGAGGCTCGGGAGTTTCTGCGAACGCCAATTTCCGCATGACATTCCAAAATAAGACAAAAAGTTTGGTTCCCTCGGATTGCTTCAAAAAGGAGTTCGCAATGATTCATCAAAAAACATCGACGCGACGGTTGAGTTTGGCCACGTGTCTCATATTGGCAATTTCGGCTCGGTCGCTCGTTGCCGAACCGATCTTTGCACCCGATACATCGCGTATCAGTTTTCAGGCCCTACTGACCGAACCGGGGGGCGACCCGGTTCCGGATGGCCCCGCGAACCTCACGTTTCAAATCTACGAGACCGGCGTTGGTCTCGTCGAAGGTCCGATTCCCATAGCGACGATTGTCACCAATGGCGTCGTCAATGTCATGATCCCGGTTTCGCGTACCACCTGGGACGGTGGCCCGCGCGAATTGGGCGTAAGCGTGAATGGTGGCGCTGAAATGACGCCCCGCATCCCGCTCGTTTCCGTGCCGCATGCGTTTCGCGTTGACCGCGTCGAAAACGAAGAACTTACCGACGACGTGCTCCTCGGGGATTCCAGTAGTGAGGGATCGCTCCTGGTAAACAACGCCAGTGGCACCGTCTCGATCAAGCTAGACGGCGCGACCGGCACAATTGAGGCGAATGACTTAACGACAGGCACGACGCGTGTCCGTGCCGATTCATCCGGTGTGGTCCAGGTCTTCAGTCCCAACGGCTTCATGGCGGGTAGGCTCGTCGGTGATCTTGCGGGTGGCACATTCCAGCTAAACGATACCACCAATAACTTTCCCTCCATCTTCGCGAGTGCAAATTCCGGGCTCGTTCGAACGCGCGACGAGTTCGTACTTTACAACGCGCTCAGCGAAGCGACCTTTGGCCGGTTCTTTGTCGATCCCGCCGGTGGTCGTTTAGAAACCTTCGGAGGCGGGCGCACCACGTTGCTAGGTAGCTCGTTCAGCGGCGGCGGGTTCATGGAAATCTATCAAACCAGTGGCGACTTGGGCCTCAGTCTCGATGGCGATCAATCCACCGCTGGTGCTGGCGGGGCAGGCGGCGCGATCCGTGGCTATAACACGGGCGGCACGAGTACGTTTTTCCTCACCGCGGATGAGAACGGTAACGGATCTGCCTTATTCACCATGGGCGACCGATTCAATACCACCGTACGCGTGACGGCCAACGGCAACGGCGGCGGCGGCGGTATAAATCTCTATAACAATTCAGGGGTCGAGACCGCCCAGCTGGACGGCGATGCCGACGATGCCGGTGAACTTATCCTTTTCGATGCCAGTGGCATCGGGACGCTGCTCGCTGATGCTGATGATGGTTCCAATGGCGCGCGGTTCTCAATCGGCAATGGCGATCGTGAATCGATGCGCTTCGATGCCGGCGTGGCCAACGGCCATCCGGAAATTCGCATTTGGCGCGGTAATGACTCGGAAGTTTTTCGTTTCAACGGATCCGGGGCAAATGGTGATCCGGATATGTACCTGCGCGATGCTTCCGGAACCACAGCCGTATCGATGCTCGCCGACGATAGCGATAGCCCTCGCGTGATCGTACATGACGGTAATCACTCGCGCATTATTCTCGACGCCGACAATGACGATGATGGAGCCGGGCGCATCGAAGTGCGCCGTGGCAATTTCCAGAGCGTCATCCTCGATGCCGACGGCGGTGGTGCGGGGGCTTACCTGCAACTCAATAACGGAAACAATGCCGGCGCGACGCTCGATGCCCGTGGTCTTAACTCGGGTGGACAGTTAACGCTCAACCGTGAGGATGGTCAAACGACGGTCGTGCTGGAAGCCAATCAACTCGGAAACGGTGGCGCGCTGCTCGAATTGCGCGATGCGACGGGCACGCCCCGCATCACGCTCGATACCGACGTCAATGGTGACGGTCGCGTTATCACCGAAGAATTGCAGATCACCGGCGGGAGTGACCTATCAGAACAATTCGAGATTCGTTCTGGCGAACAGCGGCGCATCGAACCCGGTATGGTGGTCTGTATTGATCCAGCGAATCCGGGCGGACTCGTGTTGTCGTCGAAAGCGCATGATCGCACGGTGGCGGGCATCGTGAGCGGTGCCGGTGGTGTGAAGACGGGCATGATGATGGGGCAACGCGGCAGCGTCGCCGACGGTCGCTATCCCGTGGCACTCACCGGTCGCGTGTATTGCAAAGTCGACGAGTCGGCGGGCAGCATTGTACCCGGCGACCTCTTGACGACGGCCAATCGGGCCGGCTGTTGCATGAAGGTGACTGACTACGCCGCCGCCCAAGGTGCGATCATCGGCAAAGCCATGACGGCACCTAAGGACGGTCTGGTTCTGGTTCTCGTGAGTCTTCAGTAACAACCAGCTAAGTATTGGAGACGACCGATGAACAAAAAATCGAAAGTCATATTCGCGACCGCCATAGCCGCCGCAAGCTTGGCATTCATGTCAACCGAAAGTCGTGGCGATACGTTTCGCATTGAGATCGACTACATGGGCTCCGACGGTGCCCACGACCATCAACCGAGCCAGCTTGTGCTGGATACCGTCATCGAAATGTTCGCCTGTCAGGGGCATACCTTGATTATCGATCTCGATGATGAAATCACACATTGCTCGCCGTTGCGCGCTGATCCCGATGATTGCGGCAGCTTTTGGACCTACGACGGTCATTCGTGCTCGTTCGCGTCAATTAAAGATGCCAACTTCGATCGCGCCGGTGAAGATCCACCCTGGTTCTACTGCATCTTCGCTCATCAGTATCAATCCCTAAATTCCGACGATCCACCTGTTTGTGTGACCACCGGCAGTTCCGGTCGATCCGACGGTGGCCAGAATCTGATCGTTACGCTCGGCAACTTTGACGGCGGCACCGGCACCGAGTTCGTGCAAGCGTCCACGCTGGCGCACGAGTTTGGCCACAACTTGGGCTTGAGCCATTGCGGCACGATGAATTGCTCCAGCAATAGCGATAACGGTGACCCAGATTATGTCGGTCCGTTCGTACCGAATTTGCCAAGCGTTATGTCGTATCGCTATCAACTGGTCGGCGTTCGGACGCAAGCCCTGATGTTGGGTCTGATTCCCGACGAAGCGTTGTTTAAAGACATCGATTTTTCGCACGGACGCATGTGCGACCTCGACGAAAACGATCTCGATGAAACGCTTGGCACAACCATGACGCCGGTCGATTGGAACTGTTCGGGTGTTTTCGGCGCTAGCGTGGTCAAAGACATCAATGGCGACGGTGGCGGCTGGTGCGACGAAACGGGCAATCTGACCATCCTGGATGACTACAACGAATGGGCCAATCTGCAACCGGGCGTCGGCCTAATGGACGACGGTTCGCCTGAGGCCCTGCAGGAACTCGAACGCCGACGAATCGAACTCGACAGCCAGCCCTGCATTACCGCGCGGCAATGGGCACTCATACAGCAAGAGATCGGCATGCCCAGAGGTGGCGGCCCGCCATTGATGGTCGAATCGTGCATCACCGGCCAGAACGTGTACCTAACGCCGAGTTCGTTTTTCATCGGAACCGGGACGTGCAGCCTACCGTTCGATTCGCTGCCATTCGCACAAGCGGTATCACCAGCGAACAGTGTCTATTACTTTGAGGACGGCACATATAACCCGCCCTCCGATTTTGTGTTCGACAAGCCGGCCATTTACCTGTGCGAAACGGGTACGGCGTTGATCGAGCCGTAGGCGATGTTGATAAACGGTAAGCAAGACAAATTTCACCCTCTCACAAGGGGTTCGATGATGAAAAAACACGGTAAACAACTCACTCGGATAATCGCGGTGTGCCTGATGGGCGTCACGTGCCTGCTCGTGTCGATCGGCTACGCGGGCAACATCATCTCAGCCGGCGGCGCGATCGACGACAACAACGATTCGATTCAGGTCGTCGGACAAACGGCAATCGGCGTGTGTTCCGATGCGAGCATTCGCATGTTTGTCGGGGGCCTGTACACATTGAATGAGACGACTTGTCTCAAGGGCGATGTCGATCTCAACGGTCTGATCGACGGGAACGACATCGACGATTACATCACGGCCGTAGTGGATGGTCTCGGCAGTCCGCAGCAGCTCTGCGCCGCCGATCTTGAGATCGCCGATTTTGCTACGTTGTTGCTGGGACAATGATGGCGCGGTCAGAATCGAGTAACATTGAAAGGGTGGAGGTGCCGATTCGATAAATAAGAGCATGACCGACGGCGGCAATCTCGATGTGAAGGTGAGTTAGACGATGCGACCGCGGAAGCTGATAACGCGCAGACGCTTTCTTTTCGCGACGGCCATGGCTGTCTGCGTCGGGGTAGTGGCGATTGCGTGGCAGTATCGATCGGCGGTCGCGCACCCGACAGGCGGCGTGGGTTCGGAAGTCGTGGTTCTCGTGCACGGGCTGGCGCGCACCTCGGCGTCGATGTCGATTCTGGCAGGGAGATTAGAAGATCAGGGCTATCGAATCGAGAATTGGGGCTATGGCAGTTTCGGCGACACGATCGATGGCCACGCCGCGTCCTTCCAGGCGTTTCTCGATCAGATCGAGGCCGACGAGGGCGTGGAGAGGATCCATTTCGTCGGCCATAGCCTCGGCAACATCATCATCCGCGCGGCGCTTGTGAAAGATCCGCCGAACAAGCCCGGTCGCATCGTGATGCTGGCGCCACCCAACAGAGGTTCCGCCGATGCGGCCTTTTGGACGCCGTTACTCGGCGATGTGGTCAAACCTTTGCAAGAATTATCTAACGACGAGAACAGCGTCGTTAACCAGTTGGCCGTCCCCGCAGACATCGACATCGGAATCATCGCCGCCGCCAATGACGGTCGCGTTGATTTAGACGATACCCACATCGACGGCGAGAAAGATCATATCGTGGTGCCGGGGCTTCATACGTTTATTGTACTGCGCGAAGACGTTGCACATCAGGTGAATTATTTTCTTCAGAATGGAAGTTTTGAGCGGTAGCAAGGATTTAATCTCCAATCCGCTCCGAGCTTTCCCTTGGATATAACACGCCAAATTAGCCTGTAGGGTACGCTGTGCGTACCACCTCTCGATTAAAGCGGCATTCGTCGTCCAAGCGACTTACATGGCGAGCCCCATCCATTTTCTCAGTAGCCGCCATCCGAAATGATCCGTCTATTTTATGAATGGGTCCCATTCGAGACGTCTCGATGGGATAAAGTTGCCATCCGCGTAGGTCGCTGGTAGTTTTTCGCCATCACCGACATGCTGCCCGGATTTCCAAAAAACCGATAAGGGCGGCATCGAGCGCACCATCAACGCGTGCATGGTTTCGTCGCCGCTAACGAGGAGAAGCTGTTGTCCAAGAAATCATATCTGCGCTTGTCGTGGTTCATTTCGTCGGCCGTTGCGATTACGGTGTTCACCGGCGCTGATTGCCCGATGGATATGCCCATGGGCGGCGGTGGTGGAGGCAACGGGTCCACCAATCCGCGCACGCTCTTCGTGGTCTCGCCCAATACCAGCCTGCTCACTTTTGCCAACCCCGGCGTTCTCAACGGTTCCGGCGTAACGCCCACCACCGAACTCGAACTCGGCATCGGCGGTCAAATCGTTAGTCCCCTCGACGCCATCGTGACGCCCGATGGCATTATGTTTGTCGCCAACGGTGCCGGCATCTCCATCTTCGAGAATGCCTTCACGGCCGCGGGTCCGCGGCAGGCTGATCGCATCGTGGAGGGCACCGACTCGGGCATCAGCACGCCGGTGGACGTCGCTTATGACGCGGACAACGACGTGCTCTTCGTCAGCGAAAACAGCAACGGCAACGAGATTCTCGTTTTCGACAACGTGTCAAATCTCGCCTTCGACGGGGACGTCATTCCGAACCGCACCATTGGCACCAACGACAACTCCTTCGATGCCGAACAAATGCGCTTCTTCGGCGGCGCGCTCTACGTTGTCAGCCGTGAGAGCGTGTTCATCTTCGAAAACGCGTCCACCTTGGATACCAACGATTTCACCGCCGACCGGCTTTTCACCAGCCCCTTGGTGGACGAACCCGGCATCTCCATCGATTCGATGGGACGGTTGATCGTCGCCAACGAAGACGATACGGTGCGCATCTGGAACGACGCGTCCACCGTAGACGGCAGCCCCGCACCCGACCTTGAACTAACGATTCAGGATGCCGTACGCATCGACTCGGCCGTCATCGACGCCAACGATCGCATGTACGCAGCCGACCGCAGCCGCAACCTGATCTATACCATCGACAACGTCAGTCAACTCGCCAGCGGCATGATTCAGGCCGATCGTGTGAATGAGGCCGATGAACTGCAAACGCCGGAGAGATTGTTCTTGTTCGAGGAATGATCCGTCTGGACAGCATTTTCGAAGGTTGCTTGTAGCTTGAAAAACGAAAGGTGCCTTTGTGCTGGGCTACCCCTTTTCGTAGGTTTGAGGCGCGATTGAGGGTGTCAATAAGAAGGATTACACGACTTTCGTTTCTATAAGGGTGTTTTGTTTGGGAACATAGGTAATTTACTAAACGAACACGGCACATTTCCAAAATCTATACGGCAGCAAGCGGGTCAGAGCAGATTCATTCTCCATGACTGCTACAAATAAGCGCTGGCAATCAAAAAAAAAGAATGATACCACTTCCCAAATGACTGAGTTCCGGAGTGAATTTGCCATCATCCATCGGCTAATGGCCAGTGCCACAGCGCAGCCATTGCTCTCGACTGTGAGTCGGTCGAGGGGCGGGAACGTTTATTTCAATTGACACTGGTGTTAACCGTCCAACACGTCATCCTTGAGGAGCCTTTGCCCTCCTAGTGCCGTGAAAAACCCGTAAACGCCCAATGCGATCACGATCCCCAAGGGCACCAAGCCTAAATTAAAGTACCAATCGGTCGGGTCGAGCGTGAGTGGAAAACGGTGGTATGCCTCGTGCATGAAAACGGCGGCGATTGCGGCGAATAGCCCGAAACGAATCATCAGAAGGATCATGAGCACTCGATCAATTGAGGACGCCACGAGTTGTAGTAATCCGACAGCTGCACCGTGCTCGGACCACGCATTTAAGAACTCGGGCAAGCTAGTTAGTGCGATAAAGAACGCCGCAGCGGCCCAATCCCGCCGCAAAATCAATCGAAAGATAAACAACGCCATAAGTATGACGATGGGCAGCGTAACAATGTATGGAATGAAAAACTCTCCGACTAGATAGCGACCGCCCAAGAACGTGTGATAGGCCCGGAAATGGTTAAATGAAATTGGCGTATCGAACACCTGCACACTGATAAGTGCTTTGCTCTCATAAACCAAGTGTTGTAACAATCCGACGATGCCGCCAATAAGAATATCGCGTCCCACGCGCGGATCGCGAAACTTGCCCGCCAGCACTCTCGTCCATGTGATCAGCGTTTCAGGCCAGCGCCGCCGTAAGTGAGGCTCCAGCGCCAAATAAAACAGCCAAGCGATGCCGGCGGCAAACATCGCAAGTGCGATATTCACCATCACTTTCTCGACCTCATAACGCATATTGGTCGAGTGATCGGTGGTCAAAATAAACGCGAGGCTGCCAGCGACAAATAGCACGAGCGCAAATCGATTTGCCCCGGCACGATCGACACGCTGTAAAAGCATATTGCGCCGCGCCATCCAAATAGCCGTCGATACCACCAGAATAACGAATAACGGCATGATGATTTGCATGCCAAACTGATCGGGAGCAGAAAGCACGTTGACGCCGGCACCGTCGCTCCACGGCCCGATGATACGGAAGAACGTGGCTGTCCCGCGCAACGCTGCCGCTTCAACACGAATTTCTATTTCAGGGTGATCTGAATACCTGCCGACCCAAGCCTTTCGTTCGTCCGCAAATGTAGGCGGTGTCCATTTGGGAGCGGTCGGCTCAAAGTCTGGAAAAGACAAACCCGCTGCGTCAAACAACGCGACCCAATCTGTCTTCGCGGCGACGGTTAATTCGGCGCCGACACCTTGCTGCGGTGGCACAGCCACCAGTCGATCCAAGCGCCCGCGCGGATCCAGCAATACGGTAACCATCCCCGGCGTTGTCATAGGTGGGTCGGTGGTCGTGATGCGTGCCTTGGCCGCATTGGGAATCAGTGACTGCGGGCTATGTCGATACCAAAAATGAATTGCCGGGGGGCGATGTTCGCGGAGTTGCGCCAACCGTGCATCCGTCAAGGTCTTACTTCTCGCCGATACGTCGATGTCACTGTCGGACTGGCTAAAGCCAAAGGCTTCGTCACCTGCGGTTGATCGGTATCCGAGTGCGACGATGAGTTCGCGCGCTTTCTCAGCAAGTACAGCCGGCGTTTTTTCCAGAGGCACCTCATGCCAGATCAACGTCGATAACGGAACGCTCGCCACTGCAAACAAAAGAAAAGCCGCCAGACATGCCACTGCAATCCAGGGACGCAGCGCGCCCGCGGTTCCCGCATTGGCCACCATCTGCGGCGACGGCGTTTCGCCCGCCGCCAGCGCAGCTTGTAAGGGGTCGCCACCGGGTAGGGCGGCCAATACTTCGTATGCCGACTCCGGGCGTCGACTCGGGTCGCGTTCCAAACAGCGCAAGATCGCGCGCTCGATCGCCGGGTCGATCTGCCCGCTCACACTGGTCGGGGTGGTGAGCGTGTCCGAACGGCGCAAGCGCAACAGCTCATCCAGCGACTCGGCTTCAAACACCCGCTTGCCGGTGAACAATTCGTACAACACCAAGCCCAGCGAATAAATATCGCTTTTGACCGTGGTCGCGCCATCGATCAATTGCTCGGGGGCCATATACGCGGGCGTGCCCGCATGGTCCTTGCGCCCGGTAAATTCTTCTTCCACACCCGCCAAGCCGAAGTCGGTCAGCCGCGCCCGCCCGCGCCCGTCGATCATCACATTGGCGGGTTTGAGATCGCGATGCAACACGCGATTCTCATGCGCCGCCGCCAAGCCCAAACAAATCTGCCGCGCCCACTCGACCGCTTTTTCTTCCGACGGCCGTCCCATACGACGCAGTACCGACGACAAGTCTTCGCCGTCGATGTACTCCATCGACAGAAACACATCGTCGCCATAGGTGGCGATGTCATACACGCGGCACACATTCGGATGCGACACCTGCCGCGCCATCCGTACTTCGCTGCGAAAGCGTTGCAAGCGCGCCGCATCGCGCGCGAAGTGAGCGGGCAAAAATTTCAACGCGACCGATTGGTTTAGCTCAAGATCGTCGGCCCGATAGACCTCGCCCATGCCGCCTTTGCCCAGCAGCCCCACGATGCGATAGCGCTCAGTCAAGGCCGTACCGGGCAGAAAGCGCCCGTGCACATCGGAGATGGATGAATCAGGTTCACTGTGTTTTAGCGTTGGGGCATCGGCGCTCGGCCCGGGCGTGGTGACGGTGGCGTCGGTGGCTGCATCAACGGTTTCGCCGAGGTCTGTGGGGCGCGCCGCGTTATCGACAGATGCCACAGTGCGACCGCAATAAGGGCATAGTCGGCTGTCGGCAGGGATCGATTTATTGCAGGCCGAACACGCGCTCATGGGGTCAGCTTAGCAGGTTAAACAAACCGAGACCATGATCTGGCGATGGCTTAATGCCTGTTCCAAATCGCTACGCCGGCACCGCCTCTTGCCGGGCTGCCGCAAAGGCCTGCTCCAAGTCCGCCACCAGATCATCCGCATCTTCGATCCCCACGCTTAAGCGCAACAGCCCCCACGTGATGCCGCGCGCTTCGCGCTCGTCCACGGGAATGCTCGCATGCGTCATCGTGGCCGGGTGACCGATCAGGCTTTCGACGCCGCCGAGGCTTTCGGCCAAGGAAAAGAGCTTGGTCTTGTTAGCAATCGCGCGGGCCGCTTGTTCGCCGCCTTTGATCACGAACGAGACCATGCCGCCGAATCCCGACATTTGTCGTTTTGCCAAATCGTGCTGCGGATGGCTCGCTAAGCCGGGATAGACGACCTTTTCGACGTCTTCGTGGTCGACTAGAAAATCCGCCACGCGTTGCGCGTTCTCGCAATGTTGCTTCATCCGCACGGCCAACGTCTTGGCACCGCGCATCGTGAGCCAGCAATCGAACGCACCCGGCACGCCGCCGACTGCGTTCTGGTGGTACTTGATGGTTTCGAGATAGCCGCTGTTGCTCGTGCCGATGAAGCCACCGACGACGTCGGAGTGGCCGCCGATGTATTTGGTGGTGCTGTGCAAAACGATATCCGCACCCAGCGCGAGCGGTTGCTGTAGATACGGGCTCGCAAAGGTGTTATCCACGACCGTGATCGCGCCCGAGGCTTTCGCCAGTGCCGCGACCGCTGAAATATCGACGAGATTCAAAAGAGGGTTGGTCGGCGTCTCGATCCACACCATCTTCGTGTTCGGCTTCATCGCGCTCTTCACGCTCGCCGCGTCGGTCATGTCGATCCACGAATACTCAATACCGTAACGCTTCAGCACCAATTCGAACAAGCGATAAGTGCCGCCATACACATCGTCGGCACACACGACATGATCGCCGGGATTGAGCAACTTCATCACCGCATCGGCGGCGGCCGTTCCTGAAGCGAAACACAAGCCGTAGTCGGCATTTTCCAACGATGCGAGGCACGTTTCCAACGCCTGCCTCGTCGGGTTGCCGGTGCGCGAATACTCGTAGCCCTTATGCTGGCCGATGCCGTCCTGCGTGTAGGTCGACGTCTGATAGATCGGCACGATCGTCGCTCCGGTCGCCGGGTCGGCGGGTTGACCTGCGTGTATGGCTTTGGTGGAGAATTTCATCTGAATAATCCTTCGATATCTTTGGCGCGTCGAATTTGCGCGTTTGCTTTTTTTATTCTATGCGTCCCCAGAACGCGGCTCTGCTTGCCGCTGCAATTGTCGATTCGACACGAGACGCTTTGATCACGCCGAGGAATTCGTCGCGTCGGGACGACGCGGCTCTGACATTTTCTTCTGCGTCGATGCGTTTCGCGTTTCCATTATCGAGGCGTTTGCGTCTCTCAATGCCATGCATATCAACGTTTCGACTTTTTGACTTTTCGACGTTTTCTAGCTCGCCGACACCGGCCCCTTCGTCACGCTCGACTCGGTATCGCCACTGAGATACGCAATGAAATCGCTCTTCGTCAACAGGCCGATTGGCTGCTCGTGATCGCGCACGATGATTGCCGATGCGCCGAGCGACAAGGCCTTGAAGCCGTGCTCGATTTCGGCGCTGCGGTCCAGCTTCGGGTGCGGTCGGCCCATGACGTCGCCGATCACGACCTTATCGATATCCTGACGGTCATAGACCAACTGCAGCGCAGTGACCTCTTGGATCGAGCCGACGATCGTGCCGAAATCATCCGCGACCGGCACCTGCGAGATATCGTTTTCGCGCATCATCGAAATCGCCTTGCGCACCGTATCGTCGCGGCGTACCGTCAGCAGCATGGGCTTCTCGCCTTTGGCCGCTAGCACATCACCGAGCGTGTTGCCATGCCCTGGCGTCGGTAGGAAGCCGTGGCTTTGCATCCACTCGTCGTTGTAGATCTTGCTGAGATAGGCGCGGCCCGTATCGGGCAGAATCACGACGACCAGTTTGCCTTCGGGCAGGCCCGCCGCCACGCGCAAGGCCGCCGCACACGCCGTGCCGCACGAACCGCCGATGAGCAAGCCCTCTTCGCGCGCCAAACGCCGACACATCAGGAACGAGTCTTTATCCGATACCGCCACCACGTGATCGACGATTTTCAAGTCGGCCGTGGGCGGCACAAAGTCTTCGCCGATGCCTTCCACCAAGTACGACTTGGGCTTACCACCTTGCGTGTAAATCGAACCTTCCGGATCGGCGCCGATGATCTTGATATCTGGATTTTTCTCTTTGAGATACCGCGCCGTGCCGCTGATCGTGCCGCCGGTGCCGATGCCTGCGACAAGATAGTCGATCTTGCCGTCGGTTTGTTCCCAAATTTCGGGACCGGTCGACAAGTAATGGGCTTCGGGGTTTTCCGAATTTTCGAATTGATTCGGTTGGAACGAACCGGGGATTTCCGCCGCCAGGCGATTGGCCACGTTATAGTAACTTTCCGGATCGTTAGCACCGACATTGGGCACCGTCACCGTCTCGGCACCGTAGCCGCGTAGAAGAGCGAATTTTTCAGGGGCCATTTTTTCCGGCATCACCAGAATACAACGGTAGCCTTTAATCGCCGCTGCCATCGCGAGGGCCGCGCCGGTGTTGCCGCTGGTGGGCTCGATGATGGTGCCGCCGGGCTTCAGGTGACCGGCCTTCTCTGCCACTTCGAGCATGCGCAACGCCGGGCGGTCTTTGATGCTGCCGCCGGGGTTGAAATATTCGACCTTGGCAACGACATCGCACTTAAGGCCGGCGGTAACACGTTTTAAACGGACAAGGGGCGTCTTGCCCACGAGATCGAGGACAGAATCGTAAATCTCCATCGCAACTATGAATCCTGAACACGCAACGAGGTGAGGTCGTTCGACTGGCCCGGGCGGGCGAAGTTCAGCGAGTCGGCCCTCGCCACGAAATCCTTCTCGCGAAGGGCGTTTTTTCGTGGAACGACAGGTCAATGCTAGACTTACGTTGGGCATCGTGTCAAGGGAAATAGGGGCGGCAAGGCAAAGAGCGAAGGGCGAAGAGCGTAATGCGAAACGCCGGGATGACACATGCGAAACGCTAATGCTCATCTTGAAAAAACACGGGACCTGGCAAGCGATTGCGGCACGGCGCGCAATTGCGACACTGCACGCGATTCCGAAAGGCGGGCGATTGGGATAGGGCGCGCGACTCCAAGGTACGAGTCCAGATTCAGAGCCGCGTCGTCCCGACGCGATAGTGTTGTTGACGCGAAACGTGCCATCCCATCTGACAGCACTCGATCGTCGCGAGGATTTCAGAGCCACGGCCTGTGGCCGCACGATTAGCCAAATACCATCGCCCGAGAAACTCAAAGGTTCGGACCATCATGACCTGGCCCAACCTCTATCTCTGCTGGCATGCCTTCGCTCAATCCGACGCCAATCGCTCCATGAAAAAACTCGCGTATTGCCATATCATGCAAGCGAGTAAAGCCCGAAGGAGTCAGCACGCTATGAGCCGAACACTCGACGCGCAAACCGCACTGGACCGTTACTTTCTAGAAACGCGCTGCAAGATCATCGAGATCGCCGCCAATTTGGATCGCATCGCTGAAGGCACAGGTGCAAGCGCTGCCCAGCGCGACCCGCGCCTCGCGCAGATTCAGGAAGCGATTCGAGTTTTGACGTCTGACGCGAATGACAAAGCGGCGGCCTGCCAATTGGTGTTTTCGCAAAACTATGATGACGGCTGGAACGCGCCGAACGCTTAACTAGCCACGATCGCAACTAGCAATAGACTGCTACTTATGAAATACATCGACCCCCACATCCATATGGTCTCCCGCCTGACCGACGACTACGAACGCATGGCCCATGCCGGTTGCGTCGCCATGAGCGAGCCCGCCTTTTGGGCCGGCTTCGATCGCGGTAGCGCCGATGGTTTTCGCGATTACTTTCGCCAATTGACTGAGGTTGAGCCGAAGCGAGCTGCCCAATATGCGATCCAACATTTCTGTTGGCTCTGCATCAACGCCAAAGAAGCCGAAAACGTCGAACTCTCGCGCGACGTGATCAAGATGATCCCCGAGTTTCTTGACAAACCCAACGTGCTCGGCATCGGTGAAATCGGTCTCAACAAAAACACGCCCAACGAAGCAACGGTCTTTTGCGAACACTTAGAACTGGCCGCCCAGCACGACGAACTCATTCTAATTCATACGCCGCACCTCGAAGACAAGTACAAGGGCACGCGCATGATTCTGGATATGCTCAAGAATGAATCTCGCATCAAGCCCGAGCGGGTGCTCGTCGATCATGCCGAAGAACACACGATCCAACTCATCCTCGACGCCGGCTTTTGGTGCGGCATGACGCTCTACCCGATCACCAAATGCACGCCCCAGCGTGCCGCCGACATGATCGAGAAGTATGGCACCGAGCGTCTCTGTGCCAACTCGGCCGGTGACTGGGGCCCTAGCCAACCGATGGCCGTGCCGCAGCTTATTCTCGAAATGAAACTGCGCGGTCACGACGAAGCGACGATTTCGAAGATTGTTTATGAGAATCCGAAGGCGTTTTTTGGGCAGTGTAAGCGGGCGCAAGAGGCGATTGCTGCGTTGTGACGATTACCCGATTAGGGCGATTCTAATGAGGCTCAATTTATTGCAACTGTACACTAGCCGCCTTCCCGTCCGCCACGCGACGCAACACCCACTCCAACGGCCCGAATCGGTAGCGCCTTAGATACCAATTGGAAACGAGAGTCATCCCGACCATAAAGGCGACCGTTACCACCATGCCGTAAACAGCAGGAACGGGCCCCATCGCGACACAACAAGCTGCGAACCCGAGCACCAAGCCGATATGCAGAATGTACCAGGTAAAGGCCATTCGTCCGGATGCCGCCAGCCATCCAACAATCTTGCGATCACAAAATTTCTCGCAGACTTGAATCAGTCCGAACACGACGGCCACCACGAATCCGCACGACGACAACAAAAACAACGGTAGCGCCGGAACCGATTCGGTTCCGACTAACGCAATCACAATTTCGCGATCGAGTTTCGGATAGGCCTTTGACATTTCCGAAATGAGCAACATTGAAGTGGTTTCGGCGAGGACCCAGATTACGAGCCCCACAAGAATCGCTGTTCTTGCCAACTTCAAGTCGCGCATGTCGCGCCGCCCAATCCACATACCGAAAAACAGCAGGCCCATCCATGGGAAAACAGCGCGAAACCCATTGAAAAACAGGTTTAGCGTCGCACCCTGAATCGTCCAGATGTTTTGATAGGAAAGCGTCGCAAAGTCCCAGTTACGCTCGAAGTCTAAAACTGCAAACAACGCCAGAAACGTAGCAACGCAACTCGCTGCCATGATAAACAGCACACGACCGGACGATTGAATGAAAAACGATGCGACGATGTAGCCGATCCCATAAACGCGCAAGATATCGCCATCCCACCACAACACGTTTAACAGGCCTACAACCAAAAAAAACGCACCCCGTCGCCGTAATGAGCCGCGTACGTTACGGAGTTCATGTGCGGCTCGATGGTTACACCGCAAACTGATTCCGATACCCGCGAGAATCATAAACATGGTCGCCGGACGGCCAGATAACCACTTCAATAACTGTTCGTTCAGGGCCGACTCGCGACCGAACATCGTCACGATGATCAAAAAGTGAATACACGCCATGCCGCCGATGGCCACGGCACGCGCGACGTCTATCCCGAGGAGTCGTTGCCGCGATCGATCATCCAGAGACGCGGATACGTGGTTTGAGGTTACGTGGTCGTTTGAAGTTGGTATAGGTGAAAATTCCATTTGATCATAAACGTTGGTGACGAACTTATCTCTCTTAAATCGTCTATCTTGATGCTAAATACCACGTGTTTCATCGATGGATCGCGAAAGAAATCGTTGGCAGCGACGCCACGCATCGTCTTTCGCGATAAGTGCTTGGTTGATTTCAAGCTCTATCCCTAGATAGGCGTTGGCGTTAAACCGCCGACGAAAGATTGTCGTCAACCCATCCGCCGTGCCGCGATAGGGATAGTTCATGCGAAATCGCAGTCCCGGCAGCTGGCTCGTGATCCGTTCGCGCAGCAGTTTGGTTACGGCAACCTCCCGCTTGCGCTGCGGGTCGTAAAGCAACGCCATATCCGCATTACGCGTTTCGCCGTTCAACTGCGGCGTAAATGAGTGCAACCCCAAATGCAAGACGCGAGCGCCCCGCGCGACATGAGATTCAATTTCGTTCGCCAAGCGCTCAACGTGCGGTCGATAGTATCGTTCGATGATTTGCTGCTTGTCACATTTATCGAGCGGTCGCGTGATTTCAGAGAACGCGCGCGGGTTCGTTGCCGAGCGATTCACATCGATCAGCAGTCGCGTCGTCGTGTTTGCAATGAGCGGATGTCCAAGTTGGCGCTTTAGGAATCGCCCCAAATCCAACGTGCCGGGGTCCCAGCCGCGATGCGAATCCAACAAACGCCGCTTGCCCTTAAACAACGCGGCGTAGTCGGTGGGCACGACGTTACCGCCGTGCTCGCAGCTCAACACGATCTGGTCAAACAAGCGGGCCAATGAACATCTCGTTGTTGGCTAAGCAATCGCACAGTCGGCGATACACCTTCGCAATCCGTTCGCGCGTTGGCTGTGGGCCCACGGCGCGACGAATACGGCGCGACAGACAACCGTGTCGAAATATCTCCCGTGCAGGTCGTAACGGTTCGACCAACTGCGGCCGGGATTCCAACGCCATGTTGCACAAATGCCGCCACAGCGCCGCCGCCGCCACCGGCCCGCCCGACTGATAGCCGAATAATTTCAAGTAGGCCGTATCGTTAATCGCCGCCTCGTCGGCATCCTCGATACACGACAGCAAAATCGGCTCCAAGGCCCCGACGCTCGCTGCCGCTTGCTGCTCGAAGTTGGACCATCGCTCCGACACCAAATCTTCCAACACCGCCACGATTAATTGCACAATTGCCAAGTCGGCGGCGGGGCACTCCTGCACATCCAATAAGCGAATCTCAATCGCACCGCGATCGAATCGTGCAATCGCGCCCCGCGCGTTGAGCCATTCGAATTGAAGAATACCCTCCGGATCGTGCGGCGCGATCGCTCGATACAGCGGTTGAAAGATCATCTCGTCATATGCTTGTGCCGTGTAGGCCGGTTCGGGAATCACGCGCCCACTGACCAACGGCAACTTGCGCGCGTTATGGCGATAAAACTCCAACCGTGCGTCGAACTGCGGGGCGAAAGCGCCTTCGACAATCGGCGAACTCGCCGCAATCGCCGGCAGGATCGGCAGTATCAATCGAATCGCCGCGTGCAGCCGACCAAACTCTTCATCCCCGTTAAACGGCAAATTCAGGTGCGTGCTCTGCAGGTTGGACCAGCCGTGGCCTTCGCAACCAAAGATGCGATCGAACGATTCATACACGGGGCTGTATTCGTGCGGCCAGAGCTTCGACTCGGTTTTGGGATTCATCCACGGATGCATCGCCGACGGCATCAGCATCGCATTATGCGCCCCGGCCAGTTTGTTGATCTCGCGCACGTCATCGGCAAAGCTGCGCGACAAGTCCGCAAAGCCCATCGGACCATTGGTCTTGAGTTCGATCACGTGCAAGACGAGTTCGTTCGACCAACACAACACGCCGCGCTCGATTTCCGATTCGTAGCTGCCGGCGACTGCCTTCAAAATCTCGTCGGTGATCGGTCGCACAGCCAGCGTGTCGCGATCGACCAACATGTATTCCAGTTCGACGCCGAAGGCTTCAAATAAACGTAACGCTTGACTCATGAAGGGTTTTCCAAAACGCCGCGGCGCTGTTCGATGCGCCGTACAAAGGTTTGAATAATTCGGTCGTATAGCGCGTCGCCGAGAATGGCGTCTTCGCACCCGCCGTCCAGATTAGGGTTGTCGTTTACTTCGATCACCACAGCACGCTTGCCAACCTGCTTAACGTCCACGCCGTATAGACCATCGCCGATGGCCGTTGCCGCGCGCAGGCCGGCTTTCAACACGGCGGGAGGCACGTTATCCAACGGCACGGCCTCAACATCACCGTACGTCGTCTTGGTCGCCTCGTTATTGGCAATCTGCCAATGACTTTTGGCCATGTGGTACCTGCAGGCGTAAAGTAACTCCCGATCGAGCACGCCGATGCGCCAATCGAACGCCGTCTTCAAAAATTCCTGCAAGACGATCAATTCGGAATCGGCGAACAGTTTTGTTAGCAGGTCCTCCAACGCCTCCGCGCTCTCCGCCTTGAAAACGCCCTGCGAAAACGCGCTATCCGGCTGTTTCACAATCACCGGGTAGTTCACCTCGGACGCCACACCGTTGCGCGTATCGCGACTCACGATGCGGGTCTTGGGAATGGGGATACGCTGCCGCTCCAATAATTCAGCCAGAAAAACTTTGTTGGTGCATTTGATGATAGATTCGGGATCGTCGATCACGACCAAATCTTCCGCCGCCGCCCGCCGGGCAAAGCGATAGGTGTGGTGATCGACTTGCGTTGTTTCGCGAATAAATAGCGCATCGAACTCCGCTATGCGACCGTAGTCTTCCCGCGCGATCCGTTCCGTGTAAACATTGTTCCGTCGCGCCGATTTCTCGAAGCGCCGCAGGGCTTTCTCATCCGAGGGCGCCCGCTGCTGTGTCGCTTCCTCGGGATTAACCAATATCGCCAAATCGTAGCGCGACGTCTGTCGCAAGCTCTTCGGCATGCGATTGCGCTCAAAGAAGCTGCGCGCCGCCTCCGCCGCGAAGGGGCGGTGCGACTCGGGAATATCGTTCATGGCGATCGGTTTCAGGCTGCGCATCCACCAACCATCGGCGTCGCGATAGAAGCGTGCCCGAATAAACGGCGCGTGAAACAATCGAAAGAGCTTGCTGCTCAGTTCTTCATACTGCCGCGCCAGATTTTCCCCGAAGTACACGCTTAAGACGAAATCGTCCGTTTTCAAACGCCTTAACAGTCGATTGGCGATCGGCGCGAGTTCGTCGGCGATCAAACGCGACAGCGACGCCGAGCGCATGTCCTGCACGGTCGCGATGCTCGGCAGCGGCGTGTGCCCGCGCGCCAAAGCCAACAGCGACACGTAATAGCCGACGCTTTGATAGCGATACGACTTACACAAGTTGAACACCCGCAGCCGTCGAGTGGTCGGCACATTGCGCCCCGCCAGGTAATCGCGCGCCGATATCACCGGCACGCCCGTTAAGTCGAGCGGGCACGCCTTGGGTTGATCGATAACAACGATTGATTGCATGGTATCATTGGCCCCGGTTATGCCGACGGCGCTGACGCCGGGCCCGGTTCGAGCACCAACAGATTCGCGTCGTACGTTAACACACCCAGCATGATCGCGTTAATGGCACGATCGATATCGACCGGATAGATGCGCGACGTTGAGACGGGATTGGGCTGCAACGGGTCGGCCAACAGCAGCGTGCTACTTGGCGGATCGTATCCGCAGATCACGACGAAATGCCCCTGCGGATAACCGCGTACATCATCCTCTTCACCATCGCGACCGATCTCGCGACACTCGCGATACAGATACGTTGCCGACAGGCCGGTGATGATCGGATGGCCCGCGTCGAGCCGCGCTTCGATCAGTTCCGCCGTCAATTCTTCGAACCGCAACTGACCGCCGCGCTTCAGAAACTCTAGGTAACCGTTCGTCGCATATTGCAGCTTGTTATCGAGTTTCGCATCCGCTTGCAGCCGCAGCTTCTCGGCAATGTCGGTGGCGGGCAACCCAACGCTATCGAACCAGGTGGGGTCGAAGATTTGCACGTTATAGGTGTAGATCGTGGCGCGATAGCCGCGTCGCAAGGCATCGCAAGCCAAAAACACCGCCAACGTGCCGCCTTCCGAGAGGGCGGTGACGTCGGTGATCAGCGCATCTAACGGGAGTTGCTGTTGGTAGTAGCCGTAAACGGCGTGCAGGCAGGTCGGCCCGCAGGTTTCGTCATCGGGTTGGCGTTCGATCGCCAGCCGCAGTTTCAGTTCCATTCTAATCCTCGCGGGGGCAGTAAGCTGGTTCACGTTCGACCGACGCAAAAATGTGCCGCCCGCCTTTTATGACCACTATATTGCGCCAACCGTTGGGGGCGGCAAGGGGAAATCTTTCGTGAAGTTTTGGCAAAGCCGCACGGCGATTTTGGATCACCGCCGAGCAGGCGACTATCATAGGGTTCGCATCCAAATCCGACCCGCCGACGGGTCCAACCGAGGGAGATTGCCTTGAATCGAAACGCCCGCCGCACCGGTCGTATGGTCTTAGTAGCCGTTGTCGTTTTAGCGTTCGTGGTCGTGCCCGCCATGGCTGCCGACTGGCCGCAATGGATGGGCCCCACGCGGGACGGCAACTACACGGAAACGGGCGTTATCGATCGCATTCCCGCCGAAGGCCTGCCAATCAAATGGCGCAAGCCGATCAACGGAGGTTATTCCGGCCCGGCCGTCGCGAACGGTCGCGTGTATGTGATGGATTTCATCGTGACCAAGGGCAAAATCGTTAACACGCCCGAAGGCAAGCCCGAGATCGAAGGCATCGAGCGCGTCCTGTGCCTCGATGAGAGAACCGGCAACGAAGTTTGGACCTACGAATATCCCGCCAGCTATCGCATCAGCTATCCCGGCGGGCCGCGCTGCACACCCACCGTCGTCGGCGACTGGGTCGTCACGCTCGGCGCTCATGGCGACTTATGCGTATTGAACGCGAAGGATGGCAATCTCAAATGGCGCACCAGCTTTGAGAAGGACCATCAAGCACCGGTACCGCTCTGGGGCTTTGCAGGTCATCCATTGGTGGAAGACGGTGTCATCTATGCGTTGATCGGTGGCAAAGATCAAGCGTTGGCCGCTTTCGATCTGCAAACCGGCGAATTGAAATGGAAAGCGCTGACATCGAAGCACGCCGGCTATTGCCCGCCCGTGATGATCGAAGCGGGCGGCACGCAGCAACTTCTCGCATGGCATCCGCAAGCGCTGGTTTCGGTCAACCCCAGAAACGGCAAGCCGTATTGGCAAATCCCATTGGAGCCTACCTACGAGATGAGCATCGGTCGGCCACAGCGGCAGGGCGATATGCTTTATACCTCGGGCATTTATCGTGCAGCCACGATGCTCAAGCTCGATAAGGAAAAACCCGCCGTCACCGAAGTCTGGCGCGGCGACGACAAGGCCAAGAGTCTTTACCCCGGCAATGTGACGCCCATGTGGGGCGAGAACGCCATTTTCGGTTGCGACCATCGCCTCGGTGCGCTGATTGCCATCGACCCTGCCAACGGTGAGCGCCTCTGGCAAACCTTCGAGCCGGTCGATCCCAAAGAAGATCGCAAGCTGCCCTCCGGCAGCGCGTTTATCACCCGCCACACGCCCAGCGGCAACTACTTCCTGTTCGGCGAAACCGGCAACCTCTCACTGGCCAAGATGGACCGCACCGGCTACCACAGCCTTGGCAGCGTCAACATCGTCAAGCCCACCACCAACGCCTTCGGCCGCGATGTCGTCTGGTCGCACCCGGCCTATGCCAACTGCACGGTGTTTTTGAGGAATGATAAAGAAATTGTGGCGGTGGATATCGGAAAGGTTGAAGAGTAGGGCGCTCTAACGACGTGCCAATGCCTCAAACTCGCTCAAATCGTGGTAACCCGTCATCGTGATTTGGTCGCCTAGCTTCGCGCGAATATCGTGGATGACGTTAAGGCTGGCAAGACGCTGTTCGTTATTCTCGGCGCGTGCTTGAGCCAATTCACTTACCGGATGGTGGGGGTCGTCAAGTTCGGCTCGCAGGTAATACGCATCACCGACATGGAACACGATCTCCGCGTCGTTTCGTTCAATAATTACGCCGCAATGACCCAACGTGTGCCCGAATAGCTCGACGAGAAATAGGGGCAATCCATCGCAAACTTCGAATGGGCGCGCGGGATGACCCTGCCATAATTCGCCTTTTCGGGAATGAACCGCGAAATTGGGTTTGTGCTCAAACTGCTTCAGGCAATACCGAATTGTACCGCTTTCTAATGCGTGCAGTTCCTCAACAGCAATATGCACCTTGGCGTTTGGGAAGTCTGCCAACCCACCGGCATGATCGGGGTCGGCGTGGGTTAATATGATATCCGTGACTTGACTGCAATCGAAGTTCATCAATTGCAGTTGTCGCAGAGCTGTCATCGATTCATCAAATCGAAAACCCGCGAGTTCTATTAACTCTGCCCCCAGGCGCGTATCGGGTGCCCTGCAATCGGCCAATCCAATTCCTGCGTCAACGAGCGCGATCCGGCCATCATGTTCGATTGCAAGACAATGACAGGCCGCCCGTCCCAAAGGCGATTCTATTATTCCGCAGTTTAGGTGATGGACTTCAATCATGGCTCAGTATTGGTAGAAGTATGTTGTTTTGTGTCGGCTGAAATAATTTCGTCCAAAACCCGTTCCATCGTCCCTGCTAACGATCTCGCCCGCCCGGCCTGCCTGATTCCGAGTTTCAGAAACTTCCTGGCCGCATCAATATCGCCCAGATAGATGTTGAGTCGAGCCAGAAACAAGCATGCCGGAGCTTGATCTACGCGATACTTGTTATAGAAAGCTTCGGGCGAACTTTCGATGATCGCCGGCGTTACCCCTGCAAATATATTGCGATAATCTTTGTATCTGTCGAAAAATTCCTTCCCAGATGAATCCAATAAATGCAAGACATCGGGAATCGATGATTCCACCCGCGGCCACCACCAATCGACTTCACCAGTCGGGGCCAAACGACGCTTAAAGAAACACCCCGCCTGCCCCGAAACGCCGGGCTCAAATCCGTCTTGCAGGAAATCGTAATGAACGCCCAAGTTTACGCAGAACGACGACCCATCCCGTTTTGTCTGGACCGACCAGGCCTCAAATACCGGCGAGTCATGTTTAATAAATTCACTGGTCTTTCGAATTCGCCGGAAGCCATCCTTCAACAACTCCGACTCGCGCTGCAACGCCACGGCAACCTGCCCCGCGCTCAGCTTTGGGCGATTCGTATCGGCCCGTTTTCTACCGAATGAGAAAAAACGCATAACGCTATTCCCCCGGTGCCTGCAAAACCACCTCCGTCTCGCGCACCTCATCACCGCGCTGATACGTCACCGTCACGCGGTCGCCGCCCTCGAATTGTTCCAATCGATTTAACAATTCATCCAGCGAATCAACGGTCTTATCATTAATCTTCAAAATGATGTCGCCCGGCACCAACTCACCATCATCGTCATAATAAAATCCGCGCAGGCCCGCGTCGTCCGCGCCCGTACCCGGTTGCACTGACCGAATCACCACGCCCTTGAGCCCGAAGCGCTGCCGCAGCATCTCGTCCAACACCACGATCCCAAGCTGCGGTCGTACTACCCGTCCATGCTCGATCAATTGCGGCACCATCAGATTGACCGTGTCGACCGGTATGGCAAAGCCAATGCCCGAGCTACTACCCGACTCGCTAACAATTTGAGTGTTGACTCCGATCAACCGCCCGGCGCTATCCAGCAACGGTCCACCCGAATTGCCCGGATTGATCGCTGCGTCGGTCTGAATCACATCTTCGATCATGCGACCGTTGATTGATTGAATCATGCGACCCGTCGCGCTCACCACGCCGGTCGTCAAGGTTTGATCGAGCCCGAACGGATTGCCGATTGCAAACACAGACTGGCCCACACGAAGATCATCCGACGTTCCTAACGGGATCGGCTTCAAACGAAACGGCTCGGCTTCGATGCGAATCACCGCCAAGTCCTTGTCCGCCGCACCGCCCACCGGAACGGCATCCCATGTGGTTCGATCCGCCAGCGTGACTTTGATCTTGCTCGCACCCTGCACGACGTGAAAATTTGTGACGATATGTCCGGCCTTATCCCATACGAACCCCGAGCCCGCGCCGCCTTCTGGCACTTGATATTCGCGAAAGCCGCGCCGCTCGATACGGCTTCCAAATCGCGTGATAAACACGACGCTCGGTGACGATTCCTGAAAGATATCGATCGTCGTCTTTTCAAACTGGGCCAGATCCGCCCGCGGTGTGATCGCGCGCGGTTCACCGTTGCCCTGTAGCCAGTTTCCACCGCGCAGCATATCGAGCAGGATGTATCCGCCGCTGAGCCCCAGCAAGATTCCCAACAGCAATGGCAAACGCGAGGGCGGTCGCGCGGGAGGCGGCGGCATCGGCGGACCGGTGGGTGGGGCGGGCTCAAACGCAGAAGCGTGCGGTGGCAATTGGGTCACTCGAAACACCTATCAGCAATTAAGGTCGCGCAAAACTGGCCGACGCCAATCTTCGCCGCGACCGATAAACATCGATTTATTCGGCATCCGGAAAAACCATCGACGGCCAGCAGCATAACAGGTTTTTCCGCCCTCGTCGGCTGACCGATAAAGCCGATACGGGCGTCTGCCCGGTTTGATTTGAATTCTAGTTTGCGTTTTTGCGGAGCCCAACACATGCGCGCGTGCAGTTCGCTAATGATCATCGGTTTGTTCGTGGCCCAGTCTGCTTGCGATACCGCAAGCATGGTATCGGCGTTGCCCAGCGAGGCCGCCTTTGAAGCGCCCGACGGCATCGACCCGCGCAGTCCTAATGTCGAACGCACCACGCGCCTGATCGACTTTGATAACATTCGCACCGTCCGCCTCGAACTGCCGGTCGGGCGCGTCTCCGTGACGCAAGCGCCGGGTGATGCGCGCGCCACCATGCAAGTAACGGAAATCATCACGCGCGAGGGCTTACCCGTCGAAGCACTCACCGATCTTCTCAACAAAACAGGTCTCACTGCCGAACGCGCCTTCGTCGATCAGCAGCGCCTCGACATCGATGCCCGCGTCGCTGCGGAACTCGATGATACCGAAGTGCTCTTCGACGTGCGGCTAACGATTCCCGTGAACGCCAACATCGAAGTGCTCGTCAACAACGGCCCCGTTAGCGTGTCTGATCTAACAGGCAATGTGGAAATCCGAACCGACAACGGTGAAGTTGATATCACGTCCGTCAACGGCAACATCATCGCGCAAACGAGTAGCCGCTCGATCACGATTGCCGACGTTACCGGCGACGTACTTGCCGAAACCACCGACGCTGATATCGATTTACAACTCACGCCCGGCGCGAACGGACGCATCTCTGCCGAAACCACGACCGGCGCGATCTTTTTAATGGTCCCCAAGACAACATCGGCAAGCGTAATGCTAATTTCCGACGAAGGCTCAGTCGCGGCGGACCTCAACGGATTCGACGTCACCAATATCTCCACCCGCGCCGGCTTCCTGCAAGGCAATCTAAACGGCGGCGGCGGTGCTATCGAAGCCCGCAGCGTGGCAGGCGAGATTAGCTTCTTGGGAATGTAGGGAGTTTTGTGAAGGGTAAAGTGGTGATTTGTGAAATTGTAGCGAATTGGTGATTGTGTGATTTGACGATTGTATGATTTTGGGATTTAGAGATTTGGCGAATTAGCCGACCGCTAAATTAGCAAAATGTATAGGAGCTCTGCCACGAGCCAGTCGGTGTTGTCGGCGTCTCGCCGGTTTCTTCAAGAAACATTTTTCTCTTGGCAAGTCAAGATAGGCCAGACGCTTGACCAGCAAGTGGTGGGATGGCGTTTAATTATCAAATTTCAAATTTGAGATCAGAGATTCCGCTGTGATCGTGCGTCCGCACAAGTTGCGGTCCCTACGACCCAGTAATTCATCGCCCCTGCATACAATCCCCCATGCAACCCGCCATCCTCATTCTCGAAGACGACGCCGACCGCAGCCGGCGCTTCACGACTGTCGCGCGCGACCTGGACTTCGGTGTCCACATCTATCACGACGCCCACGAATTCATCGATCAACTCGAACTGGTCCAACCCGGCTGCGTGCTATTCTCGCTTGATTGCGATCTCATTCCGCCCGACGGTTCCGACATCTGGGGCGACGGCGAAATGGTCGCGTGCCACCTCGCCGCCCATCCACCCATCGCGCCCATCATCGTGCATTCCAGCAATCGCGACGGTGCCTGGCGGATGATGAGCGACCTCACCGGCGGCGGCTGGACGGTTCAGCGCGTCGCGCCGATTGGTGATAATTGGATTGAGAAGGATTGGCGGATGACGGTGACCGCGCTTATTGCGGAGCGGATGAATCGTTGATCTTACGCGAATCGTCAAACTCGATCTGAATCAACACCGTATTCTCTCCGCCGTCCAACTCCAACTCGCGCTCCAGCCGACCATAAACCGCATGCTCGCACACCAACTTATACGTCCCCATCGGCGGTCGCTCGATTGAGAACAGGCCGTTGGCGTCGGAAAGGGCGTAATAGGAATGTTGAAACACATGTATCCAGCTTGGCGTTACCGGAAAGATTCCATCATCGGCCGACATAAACGTTCCAGTATTCTTAATCGCGAAAGATGTTTTGAATCCCACAGAGGTTAACGAGGCAAGGCAAACGGTATGCCCGTTATTCAGTACTCTAAGTTCACGATTTAAGGGGCCACCGCGATGCGTTACGCTAATGGGCTGTCCGTAATGCACGAAAAGATTCCGTGTAGAAAACCCGCCGGGAACAACATCAAATATCTTAGGCCTAGTAACCATTCCGCTGGGCGGAGGTCGAATGCTCGTCGTCGATACCCAGTCCAAATAAACCACCGCATCTTGGATCACCTGCGGACGGTCGCCATCGTTGCGACTATCGTTGATCGAAAGTGTTACGGCTCCGCTCATTACCCGACGATCACTTGCCACCTTCGTAAGCTTGATCTGCCCGGCAGCCTTGACGTCATGATTCGACACGGGCTTCGGTAAGGGCATGGTGGGCACAGCGCCAACGACTCCCGCGCGCGTTTTTATCTGAGAGAAAAACAACCCAGCGATTCCACACGCCAACAGCACCACCAGAAAAACAATAATCGCCATCAACCGGCGCTGGCGTTGCTCATATTCACGGGCCATGCTCATGTGTCGTCTCTCCAACAAGCGGTGCAGATTGCACGGGGTAACCGAACGGTTCAAACGCTTAGACGCAATTCACAACACGCATGTTCCCAAAACTCGCTTCGCCCGCCGCCAATTCGTTGACCCATCCGCCAAATTCCTTATATTTCGGGTAATGTTAGGACTTTCTTGGCACACGGGGCAGCACGGATGGGGGCCCGCATGATCATTTCTATCGACGGACCGGCTGGATCGGGCAAAAGCACCGCCGCGCGCAAGCTGGCGGCCAAGCTCGGCATTCCCTATCTCGATACCGGCGCCATGTATCGCGCCATTGCCTTCGCCGCGACGGAATGCGGCACCGATTTTCGCGATCCTGCCGCCATCACCGCCGTCGCCAAACGCTGCGCTATCGAACTCGACTGCGGCCCGACGCACACGCGTGTGACGCTCGATGGTCGCGATGTCAGCGAAGCCATCCGCAGCATGGCCGTCAGCCAGGTCACCAGCCATGTCGCTCGCGTGCAAGATGTCCGCGATATGCTCGTCGAAAAGCAGCGTAGCATCGGTCGCCGCCTCAAGTCGCTCGTCACCGAAGGCCGCGATCAGGGCAGCGTCGTGTTCACCGATGCCGATGTGAAGATCATCCTCGATGCCAGCGTCGACAAACGCGCCAAACGCCGCTTTCAGGAACTCGAAGCCGACGGCGAAGAAGCCTCCATCGAAATCATCATCGAAAACCTGCAAGAGCGCGACGAAACCGACCGTAAACAATGGACGCCGCTGCTCGAATCCGGCGCGGCCGTCCTCATCGACACCACCAACATGTCGATCCATGAAGTCGTCGAACGCTTGCTCAGCGAAGTCCGCAAGCGCGGCCTGATCGAATAACCGCTACCGGTACATTCAAGCAAACTCATGCCACGCGATATCAGTAAAGCCGATCCGTCTAAGATGCGCTTCGGCTACATGATCTCGTGGTTTGTGATTCACTCGATATTCCGTATTTACTTTCGCGGTCGCGTCTTTGGTCGCGAAAACATGCCGATGACTGGCCCGGCGCTGATGGCATGTAACCATCAGAGTTTCCTCGACCCAGTCATGATCGCGCAGCCATTTTTCAGAGAGTTCTGGTTCGTCGCGCGCGATTCGCTCTTTCGCAACAAAATCTTCGGCGGGTACATTCGTTGGAATAACGCCTTCCCCATCAAACGCGGTAAGGGCGACACCACCGCGTTCAAAACAATTATCCGCCTGCTCAAGCGCGGCTTCCCCGTCATCATCTTTCCCGAAGGCACGCGCACGCACGATGGTTCATTGCTACCGATGAACCCCAACAGTTTCGAGGTTGCCAAGCGCGCCAAAGCACCGATCGTGCCCGTGCTTATCTATGGCGCTTACGAAGCGTACCCGCGCGGCGCCGCCATCCCGCGACCGCGCCGTATTTCGTTGACCTATCTTAAGCCGTTAAGCGTTGAGGACGTCGCCGCGCTAAGCACCGAGCAGCTAGCCGAGCGCATCGATCTTGCGTTGGCAACGGCGATGGACCGCCTAAGCCGAGGTGAGCGGCCGATTTAATTCTTACCGCCACTCGAAACCATTCCTAATTGTTACTGTCCCCATACCAAGAGAGACAAGGAAAGGGTCTCGCTCTTTAGCAAACCGCGAAAGGTTTGCGAACGAATGCGCCAGAGCCGTTAGCGTTTTTTTAATCGATCCTGACATAGACGAGCAAGTCGCTCGACTTGCACATCACCGCTCACCATCCGCCTCGTGCGCATCCGTCACGCGAATTTCCGATTCATTCGTTGTCGCGCCATAAGCCACGCGCGTCATCCTTGGGATGAGCTGTTGCATAATCGCGTTGTGATACGCCAGCGGCGTCATGCCTTCTTTAAGTGCAGCAGCCACTTGCTCGATCTCCGCCGTTAACTCGTCCAACGCATCGATGGACGCGGCCGACGATTGCGGCGGTACGTAACACCAGCGACCGCCGACCTTTTCGAATCGCGCCCGCAGCAGCGGCACGTGCGATGCCACCTGAATCGTGACAGTCGCCGCGTCGCCTTTGAAATGCTGCGCAAGCACTTCGATATCTTTCGAGAATACGCCGAGATTGTTCTCAACTTCGCCCAAGTTAAACGCGCGGTACACGCGCTTTCCGAACCGCTCGGCCGCTGCCGATTGCATTGCCTGATGCGCGTCGATCAATCGATCTGTCGCGCGCAGCATTTTCACCGTCTCGGCTTGCCGGTCGGGCACAATGAGCGTTTCAATCCTTGCGTAATCGCGCGCGGCGTGGGCCTGGTGCAGGTCGCGTGCCGCATCGACGGGCGACCGCGCTCCATCTTCGGAAACCGTTCCGGACTCAGCCCGCGCCCGTTGCGGTCCACCCGGGCGATCGCAACCGCTTCCAAAAATGAACCCCGTCGACAAAAAGGTGGTCCACGCGACCGCCCACAACCGATTTTTGGAATAGCACTGTTTCATAGCCTGTATATCGACCATCGCGACGGCGCACTGGCACCCGCTGCGCGGCCAAACGCCGCCCCTTGCGGTAAACTATCGCCACACCATTATGGCCAAGACCACGCTACACATTCTGATTCTCGCGGGCAGCCTTTGGGCGGCGTGGGCCGCATCCAAACCGGCGACCTCCCAAAACGCCGAGAACGCGCGCGCGACCTCGCAGCCGCAGGATTTGCCGATGCGCCCCGTAGCATTCGGCTCACAATTCCGCGGCATGGCGATTCAATTACACGGCGGCGAGGGGGCCTTCGAGCATTACCGCAAGCTCATTCCCGAGGTCGCGGAACTCGGAGCCGATACGGTGCTGTTCGTCGTGCACGGCTGGCAAACCCACGCGGGCAGTCTCGATCTCCATGTCGATTCGCAGAAAACGCCCAGCAATGAAGACCTCGGGAAACTCCTCGATCTCGCGGGCGTGTATGGCCTGCGTCGCATCGTGATGCCGATTGTCTTGCTTAAGTCACCGCGGCGCGGTGAATGGCGCGGCAAGATCATCCCGCCCGATCACAATTGGAAAGCTTGGTTCGCGCGTTACCAGCGCTTCGTCCTCCGCTTCGCCCGCGTTGCCGAGAACCACGGCGCGGAGATGCTGGTTGTTGGTTCGGAACTCATTAAAACCGAGGCCAAGACCGGCCATTGGCGCGAAACGATCGCTGCCGTGCGCGACGTGTACAAGGGCCTGCTTTGTTATTCCGCCAACTGGGATCACTATCAAACCAGCAAGATTCGCTTCTGGGACGAACTCGATTACGTCGGTATGACGAGCTACTACCAACTTGCCGAGGGCCCCAGCCCGCGTCTCGCCGAAATCGATGAAAACTGGCGACGCATCAAAAAGGAAATCCTCGAGTTTCAACGCGAAGTGAATAAACCGCTCATTTTCACCGAAGTCGGCTGGTGCAGTCAGGAAGGCGCCGCCAAGGAAGGCTGGAATTACTACGCCACCGACAAAGCGACCGAGGCCGGCCATCAGGAACAGGCCATGCTTTACGAGTCGTTCATGAAAAACTGGACCGACGAACCGGCAGTCGGCGGCATCATTTGGTGGGAATGGACCACCGCCAAAGGTGGGCCGGATGACATCAGCTATACCCCGCGCGGCAAAGTCGCCGAAGCCCTGCTGCGCTTCTGGTTTGCGGACCGACCGCGACCCGACCTATCCGTTTCCGCCCAGCATTCGCGCGACCGGTAGCGAACCTACCGCGACCTGCCTATCATGCCAGCCGATATCACTGAAGAGCTTTATCTGCCGCAATCATTGCCGCAATTTGAAACACCGAACGGGAGAATCTGGTGACGTTGCCATATCACGAGCGAACGCATGACTGCGGTGCCTTGCGCGCCGACGACGTGGGCAAAACCGTGCTGCTGGTGGGGTGGGTGCATTCCTACCGCGACCACGGCGGGTTGGTTTTCATCGACCTTCGCGATCGCGGCGGATTGACCCAGATTCAATTCAATCCCAATACCGACCCCAAGGCGCACGAGGTCGCGCGCAGCTTACGCAGCGAATACGTCATCGCCGTGCGCGGAGAGGTCATCAGCCGCGGTAGCCAGGTCAATCCCAAAATGGCTACCGGCGAAGTGGAAGTGATCGGTCACGAGATCGACCTGCTCAACAAAGCCGACACGCCGCCGTTCCCGATCGAAGACGAGATCGATACCAACGAAGACCTGCGCTTGAAGCATCGCGTGCTCGACATTCGCCGCAAGCCGGTGACGCAAGCTCTCATGCTACGCGACGCCATCACGAAGACCATCCGCGACTATCTCGCCGAGAATGGCTTCGTCGATATCGAAACGCCCATTCTCAACAAGAGCACGCCCGAAGGCGCGCGCGATTATCTCGTGCCCTCGCGCATTCATCACGGTTCGTTCTATGCTTTGCCCCAGTCCCCGCAGATATTCAAGCAGTTGCTCATGATCGCGGGCATGGATCGCTACTACCAAATCGCACGCTGCTTCCGCGATGAAGACTTGCGTGCCGACCGCCAGCCCGAGTTCACGCAGGTCGATATCGAAATGGCCTTCGTGCAACCCGAAAACGTGATGCATCATACCGAACACGCGCTGGCCGCCGTGGCCAAGGTCGCGCTCGGGATCGATGTGCCGCTGCCCATGCCGCGCATCAGCTATGCCGAAGCAATGGAGAAATATGGTCGCGACGCGCCCGACATGCGCTACGAGATGACGATTAAAGACGTCACCGAGCTTGCCGGGCGCGTGGACTTTAAGGTCTTTCAAGACCCAGTCGCCAAGGGTGGCAAGGTGCGCTGTATTGTCGTACCCGATGGCGCGACCATGACGCGCAAAGAGACGGACGGCATCACCGAAGAATTGAAGGGTATTGGCGCTGGCGGCCTGCCGTTATTCAAGGTCGCCGAAGAGGGCGGCAAACGCGTTGCCCAAACCGGCATCGCCAAGTTCATGATGGCCGACGAACCGCTGTTCAATCAGATTCTCGACAAGATTCAAGCCAAGCCGGGCGATCTCGTGATGTTCGCCGCCGACAACGAAGAAAACGTTTGCAAGTATCTCGGCTGGCTGCGTAGCACCGTCGCCGAACGGCGCGGCATGATTCCGAAAGATACGTGGAAGTTCTGCTGGGTCGTCGATTTCCCGTGCTTCGGCTGGGATGACGAGGCCAAGGCGATCTACCCGATGCACCATCCGTTCACGAGCCCGAAGGATGAAGATCTACATCTGATGCATCTCGACAGCAAAGAGCCGCCGCCCGTGGAAGACTTGCTGAAGTTGCGAGCCAAGGCTTACGACGTCGTGCTCAACGGCATCGAGTTGGGCGGTGGATCGATTCGTATCCATCGCGGCGACGTGCAGCGTAAGATCTTTCAATTGCTCGGCCTGAGCGACGAGGAAGCCAAAGAAAAATTCGACTTTCTTTTAGATGCGTTGCGCTTCGGCGCGCCGCCGCACGGCGGCATCGCGCTGGGCCTCGACCGCATCGTGATGTTGATGGGTAAGTTCCCGTCGATTCGCGACGTAATCGCGTTCCCCAAAAACGCCCGCGCCATGTGCCCCATGTCGCTGGCCCCCGGCAAAGTCGCGGACTCGCAATTGCAGGAATTGGGCCTGCGCATCGCAGCGGCGAAGGGATAATTTTTAAAAATAAGGGAACGCCAAAAAACACTGCGGGAGAATAGTGCGAGTTTCTCAATAAGCGAAGAATCGAAATCATGCGTAGACTAAAAAAGCCCCAGCGTGGCCACGCTGGGGCTTTTTTAGTCTACGCAATTGAATAATCAATCGGCGAAATGAGCCGCCGCTTTATGAATCGAATCGAAGGCGCGCTCGCTCGCGATTCAGCCGCCAGCGAACTCACTCGGCGCAAAGCTCTCGCTCCGCGCTTTCAATTAGATCGACGAATTCCCCGGCACTATCCGCAGCGCGCAGCGCATCGAGTAACTCCGCATTCAGCAGCAGCTTGCACAGCCGCCCGAGAAACAACAGATGCTGTTCCGGCTCCGGGCAACACACCAAGAAAAACAAATCGCTCATACCGCCGCCGCGCTCGCCAAAGTAAATCCCTTGCGCCGTGCGACAGGCCGCCAAAATCGGCCCTTCCGAATATTGCGGTCGCGCCGGGTGGGGTACGGCGATGCCCGCTTCCAACGCCGTCGAACCCTGATCTTCGCGCTCGCTCAAACTCTCCAACAGCGCCGCCGGATCAATATACGGATCGACGCCCGCCGCCAAATCCGCCACTGCCCGCAACACTGACGACTTGGTCTTGGCTGGTGCGTCCAGCAACACGCCGATTTCTTTAAAAACTCCGGAGAGAATCGTCTTTTCAGACTCGGCCGGATGCCGATCGCGCCCGCGATGCTCCTCCAGCGCCTGCAGATTTTCTTGCAGCCAGTTCCATACTTCCCCCGTGCGAAACTGCCACTGGCCGCGCACTTTTTGGCCGGGCAACATGTCGCGTTCGGCCATACGAATGACCTCGCTCTGCGACAAATGCAGCGTGCGGGCGAGTTCTTTGACAGTCATGGTACGCGCGGCCATCGGCAGCAGACTCCCGGGCGAAGATGCCGAATCGGTGGGGCGGTAGCCCTCAGCGTTCGGCCGTGGCAGCAATTGCGCCACTTAACTATTTAATCGGAGGATTCTATCCGGCTCGCGACCACACGCCGCTCATTTTCTTCGAGAACGACCCTTACCTCGGCCTTGCCGTCCAGCAAATCGGCCAGCAACCCGCCCACGCATTCGGCTCGCCAACCCTCGGTGAAGGTAGTGTCCTCTTCGGCGTCGTCCGGACGTGTGCGGCTACGCACGAGATTGCGCAGCGTCTGCTTCTTGCTCAACAGCCCGTACGACATCTCGTTTTGCAGGCACCAGTCTTTTAAGACGGCCGTCAATAAATCGATCAGCGCGTCTTCTTCCGGCAAATCTTCGCGCGACGGCAACTCGGGCCATTCGGCTTCCGGAATCTTGAGCGCTTCTTCAACGACCTTCGCGACGCGTGCCACCGCCGCATTGGAAATATTCAGCCCGCGAATCGACCGTAACTTGCCGGGGTCGGTCCAGCCGCGCCGCGCCAGTTCCACCACGATGTGGTCCTTTATCACGGTTCGGACGGGGCGGTTGTATTCGATTGCCAGCGTTTCGCGCTCGTCGAGAATCGCGTAGGCAATCGCCAACTCGTGGCGCGAAAGCGAACCGGCACCCTTTAAGCGGCGCAATCGTTGTTCCTGATCCTGCGTCGGCTCACTTGCGGCACACATCGCGTCGCATTCCGCCCGCAGCCAATCCGTCCGCCCCAGACTATCCGTCTTACGCATCAGCTTGTCGCGAATCCGCTTGAGATGCACCACATCTTCGGCGGCGTATTGAATCTGATCCTTACCCAACGGGCGCTGGCGCCAATCGCTGAGCGTTTGCGACTTGTGCATGCGTTTATTCAGCGTCATCCGCACCAAGCGGCTGAGGCTGACGGGGTAACCGACGCCTACAAAACCGGCTGCCAATTGCGTATCGATCACATTGCGCGGTGGCCTATCGAGTTCGTGCCAGGCCTGGGCGACATCTTCGGGACCGGCGTGTACGATTTTTTCGATCGTCTCGTCCGCCAACAATTCCCAGATCGGCGTCACATCATATTTCGACAGCGGATCGATCAGATAAACGTCGTCAGCCAGCGCCACCTGGATCAGGCAAACCTCGGGTCGAAACTGATCTTCGCCGACGAATTCGGTATCGAACGCGAACCAACCGGCGTCCTGGATATCCGCGCAAAGCGCTTCCAGTTCAGATTTGTTGCCGATCAAGATCGGATCGAGTTTGGCAGGTTTCTTCTTACTCACGCGGGATCGTCACACCTCATTTTCACGGCACGCTAATGATTGCAGGAAGGATTAGCAAGCCGAAGCCGGCAGCGACGAAATTCCCGCTGCATTGAGACGAATTCACACGTGAGGCCACACCTCATTGATATCTATTTAATATCGAGGACGACACACATCGAAAACGCCACACTCAGCCCCCGGCCAATGGCCCGGGGGCTAACTTCGGAATCACCAAGCCATGCGGGCCCTCATTCGGACATTCCCCCGCTTTCATCTCAACACGCCGAGATCAAGCCGCCGTCCAAGCCCCGCTAAATCACGTCTCGGCGACACACCGGTTATCATCCCATCTATGAAAGCCGTACTTCTCCATTCCGGCGGGCTCGACTCGTCCGTTTTGCTCTATCACCTACGCGATCAAGGTCACGACGTCGCCGCGCTCAGCGTGCGCTACGGTCAGCGCCACCATCGCGAAATCGACGCTGCTGCCGCGATCTGCGTTCGCGCCGGCGTCGAACATCGTGTCGCCGATCTGGCAGGCTTGCGCGAACTGCTCGTCGGCAGCGCGCTAACCGACGATGCCGTCGCCATGCCCACGGGTGGCTACGGCATCGACAACATGAAGCAAACCGTCGTGCCCAATCGCAACATGGTGCTGCTTTCGGTGGCGGGGGCCTGGGCGGTTAGCTTGAAGGCCGACGCCGTTGCCTACGCCGCTCACGGTGGCGATCACGAAATTTATCCCGATTGCCGACCCGCCTTCGCCGACGCGATGGCCACAGCATTGTCACTCTGCGATTGGCACGCTCCGCAACTACTGCGACCCTTCGTCGACATGACGAAAGCCGACATCGTCCGTCGCGGCGATGAATTAAATGTGCCGTTTGAGCTAACGTGGTCATGCTATCAAGGCGGCGACCAACACTGCGGCGACTGCCCAACCTGCCGCGAACGGAAAAAGGCCTTCGCCGAAGCGGACGTCGACGACCCGACGATTTACGATCCGACCGTTTAGTTATTCGTGCTCGGGTGCCCCATCCTTCGCGTCAGCGAAGGTTGGGGAATCGCAAAGCACGGCGTTAACTGCGAAGCTTGACGATGACCCACCTATTTCTCCGAAAAAGAAGGGGGCACCGATTAACTATCGCGTTAACTTATGCACCGGATGTCGAATGTCCCCGAGCTTCAGAGGGGCAGGGGCACCCGAAGCACTTGCTACGAGTGTGAATCGTTAATGAATGCGAAGCCAAAACAGAACAACGCCGCCGGATACTCCGGCACGCCGCTCGTCAAGAAGCTCGGCATCAAGCCCGGTCATCGCGTGACGTTGCTACACGCACCAATGGACGCGGAGGCATTACTCGAAGCCCTGCCGGAAGACGTACGGCTGTTCCATGGCTTGCGCGGCAATGCAAGGTTCGATCTAATCCTGCTGTTCTGTAAAAACGAATCAACATTCCTGAAAACGTTTCCCAAAGCCAAGGATCGCCTCGTCGCAAATGGCGGTTTGTGGGTGGCGTGGCCGAAAAAAGCCAGCGGCATCGCGACCGACATCGATGAGGGCAAGGTGCGCGCTTTCGGCCTGCTTAACGGACTCGTCGACAACAAAATTTGCGCGATCGACAGTACTTGGTCGGGCTTGCGATTTGTGGTGAGACTCGCGGATCGCAATAACTAGGCTGCAAGTTGTCGGCCTTCGCGCCGCATCATTGGCTCAGACTCTTAATCAACTGGCGCATCCGGGCCAGATGGTAGTCATCGTGCTCGCTATCAAAATAAGCGATATCGACGATGCGCATCGGTTGTCGCAAGCGCGGGTGCAGCGCCGATTTTCCCCAATCTTCATCGCTCAATGACTCAAACTTTGAAACCAGATTTTGGCGTTCGCTACTGAAGGCGGCGAGTAGCTCGTCGATCGAAACGACATTGTGGTTGGCTTGATTTGTTTTGGCATTCGTCATATCCGCACCAATCAACTCGGCTTCGCCCGCCAATATTTGTTCGATTCGTTGCAGAGGCAGGTATCCCAAATCGATCAGATGGCCCAGATTTTGCTTCACGGTCCAACCCTTGCCATCGGATCGTGCGAGCAGTCCCTCATCAATCCCGTGCACCATCGACGCCACACGGGCTGGTGTACCCCGCACGCGCTCGAGCAGGTCTGGCCATTTCTCGATTGGAAAACTGAGGTCGAATGATCGGTCGGTCCACCGCCAGCGTGCCATGATCGCATCCTCCGATTCGTCGATTCTATCCCGAGTTGAGTATCCGACCGAGCGTAAAACCGAACGGGTGAAACGGCTGACCGACGAAATAGAAAATCACAATTCGTGATTAGAGCGGTTACCACACTGCCGCTATACTTGCGAACCCTTGAACGATCAGACGTTTCGGTAGGAGCCAATTATGCCCAAGGATTGGGTGATTGCCGCCCCATGGACGGGACGGGAACAACTCGCCACGCAGCTTAAGATATCGCCGGTGCTGGCTCAGGTGCTGCACAATCGCGGATTGACCGACGCCGATTGTGCCGCGGGCTTTCTTGCGCCGCGTATGGGCGATCTGTTTCCGCCGGAGGAATTGCCGGGCGTTGCCGAAGCCGCCGCGCGCTTGGCCGATGCGGTGCGCCGCGGTCGCAAGATCGTCATCTACGGCGATTACGATGTGGATGGCATTACCGGTGTATCGATTCTTTGGCATTGCCTGCACATTGCCGGCGCGACTGTCGATTACTACATTCCCAACCGCCTCGAAGAAGGCTACGGCGTCAATATCGAAGCCATCGATCAACTCGCCGAACAAGGTGCCGAGGTTGTCGTCACCGTCGACTGCGGTGTGACGGCGATCGAACCGGCGATGCGCGCGAAGCAACTCGGCATCGAGTTCATCATCACCGACCATCACAACGCGCATACGACGACCGACCAGCACATCGTATTGCCCGATGCGTTGGTGGTGCATCCGGGCATACCGATGCAAGGCGGCAAACGTTATGCCAATCCCGATCTGTCGGGGGCGGGCGTTGCGTTTAAGTTGGCCTGGGCAGTCGCGAAGGAATTATGCGAATCCGACAAAGTCACGCCGGAGTTTCGTCAATTTCTGATCGATGCCACCGGGCTCGCCGGGCTCGGCATCATCGCAGATGTTGTGCCCTTGCATGGCGAAAATCGCATTCTGGCGCATTACGGACTGCGCGGTTTGGAGCAAAGCCACCTTCCCGGCGTGAAGGCTTTGATCGACGCCTCGCGTTTGTCGGGCTCACGGCTGAGCGGTTACGACATTGGCTTTAAGCTTGCGCCGCGTTTAAACGCTATTGGCCGGATGGGCTGCGCGCGCTTGGCCGTTGAGATGTTGACGCGCGCCGATGCCGACGAAGCGGTCAAGATTGCCGAGCATCTCGAAAAGCAGAATCGCCAACGCCAGAACTTACAGCGGCGCATCGCCGATGAGGCCATCGAGATGGTCAGTGCGACCGGCCAAGATACGGATAGCGTGCGTGGTATCGTGTTGGCATCACCCAATTGGCACGCGGGCGTGATCGGCATCGTCGCGAGCCGCGTGACCGAGACGTTTGGGCGTCCGACCGTGATGATCGCGTTGGAGAACGGCATCGGGCAAGGCTCTGCGCGCAGCATCAAGAACTTTGCGTTGCACGAAGTATTCGGTGACTGTCGCGATCATTTGTTGAGTTATGGCGGTCACGCGATGGCGGCAGGGCTGAAGATCGATGCCCAGCGCGTTGATGAATTTCGCGCCGCCTTTCACGACCGGGCGGCGCGTTTACTGACGCCAGCGGATTTGAATCCCAGTTTGCGTATCGACGACGAAGTGCCGCTTGCGATGCTCGATCGGCAATTGGTAAACGAGTTGGCGCGACTCGAGCCGTTCGGTGCGGGTAACCCGGCACCGCGCTTCGCGACCGAATGGTTGGAACTGGCCGACGAACCGCGGGTCGTGGGCAAGAATGGCGGGCATTTGCAGGTGCGGCTGACCGACGGTCGCAGTTACGCCAAGGGGATCGCCTTCGGCATGGCGAAACATGCCGACGAGCTGCGCGAAAAGCGTCGCTGCCGCGTCGCTTTTCAGCCGATACTCAATGAATGGAACGGTCGCGTCAATGTCGAGTTGCAGATAGCGGATTTTCAGTTTCCGAGCTAACGACGGTCCTCATTCCTTTGAAAAGAAGGTATCGTTAACCCGTTGAGCGTTTCATCCGCGCAAACAAATCGAACCATCGCGCGTGGACCGGCGACGATTCCGATTCCGGCGCGTGCATCGGCTTTTCAACCCAAACCGCGACGCTCCCGACTCGTTCAGCATCTTGCCGCGTTCGCGTGCATCACCGTTGCAACCATCGGCGTCAACGGTTGGCATCTCAACGATGCGTTGGGTTGGTCCGACGGCCCCAATCATCTCTTCGACGGCATCTTCTTATACGAATTTGCCAAGGACATGCCGCTCAACGATCCCCGCACTTGGGCCGAGCAGTTTTACCTGCGCCATCCCACGTTGGGCATCATTGTGTATTGGCCGCCGGGCTTTGCGGCGGTGGAAGCGCTGACGTTTGCGATTTTCGGCGTCAGTCTGCTGACTGCGCGCGTGTTGGTGTTGGCCTTTGTGGTTGCTGCCGGCATGGCAATGTATGGGCTGGGGCGGCAACTGCTTGGTAACAATGTCGGTCTCTATGCGACCTTGCTGTTGATTGCTTCACCCGCGGGAGCGCGATGGGCCGGTGATGTCATGCTCGAATGGCCGGCGACGTTTTGGATGATGTTCGCACTTGTTTGCTATGCGCAAACATTGCGAAGTGACAACCAACGTTGGCCGGTCTTGATGTTCGGAGTCGCGGTCGTGATGGCGTTTTTGACGAAGCAGACGGCTGGGATCGTGTTACCTATCGCGCTGTTGCACGCCATGAGTTGTCGGGATGGGCGCCGCTGGTTGTTTCGACCCACGACCATTGCGACGGGGGCGGTGATTGCATTCGTCGTACTGGCCTATGGCAAACTCGCCGCGCCTTACACGGCATTGCCGGAAAAACTGTTGGCGTGGTCTCCCGATTTCACGTTTTATATCGAACATTTGCCTGAGATGATCGGTTGGCCGCTCGTTGGGTTTGTATTAGTTGGATGCGCGGGCCATAGCATCAACGCCGGGCTAAAAAAGACCGATCCGGAAATCGCGCAAGGCAATCCGGATACTTCACGCTACGAGCGCCATGTTGTTGAGAGCATGCGCGCGGCGGCCGACTCCCTAAATCAACAGAGGCTTCGCGCTGATTCAAATGTTGCCGAATCGCAGGGAAACGCCCGTAATGAGCCCTCCCATGATCTATTCGCTGAAACAGACGGGCAGGTGTCGCAGCATCAACAAGTCCCACGATCGCTATTGCTGCTGACGATATGGCTGCTCGCCTGGTGGGCCTTCAGCAGCACCATCGCCGCCAAGGAACCGCGCTACTTCTTTTTCGCGTTGCCGCCATTGTTGATGCTTGCCGTATCCGGTTGGCAGCGGTTGATCGCGTTCGCAGCAGCACGAGCTAGAACAAGTAGCGAGTCAAATAAACCTCAAATTCGATTTAGCAAGGCTACAGTCGCCGCATGCGCTTTATTTCTTGGCACTCAGACTTTGCTGACGGTCCGCGCTCATCCCGGCAATCCACCATCGTACCAGCCTGCCGTTGATGCATTATTGAGCCGGGGGGATGCCGACCTCGTTCTGATTGATGCCGTGCGCGATGGTCAATTCGTTTACGACCTTTATGCCAACGAACAGGCCCGTGCGTCATTGATACCATTGCGTGCCAGCAAACTGTTGTATGCGCGCGCGGCCCGCATGAAATATGCGGGCGTCGAATTGGTGAAATCGCAAGATGACATCATCAACCTCCTGAATCAATACGGCATTCGGTATGTCGTGATGGAGTCGCGCCTACCGGACACACATTACACCGATGCCGATCCGCGACCGCGAAAGTTGCTGCGCGAATTGGTAACGAGTGACGATCGATTCGTGCGACGGGGGGAATGGCCGTTGGCGTGCGACGTTCCGGCGTGGGAGCGCGTGAAATTATGGTTGATCGAATACACCGCGTGCCCGCCGCGCGAACGGCGGACCATCGAAATTCTGGTGCCCGCGATGGGAAAGACGGTGACGATTCAATTAGCGGAGTAGAATTTTATGGGGCGGCGAAGGGCAATCGCGCCTCAGCAATTAAACGCCAATGTCCTCATTCCATAACTGTGGTTTAGCCTCGATGAAGTCGCGCATCATATGAATGCAGCTTGCGTCGTTCATCACGATCAACTCAACACCGCGCGAGCGCACGTATGCCTCCGGTCCTTGAAACGTCTCGTTCTCACCAATCACGATTTTCGGGATTTTATACAGAAGGGCCGTGCCGCTGCACATGTCGCAAGGGCTAAGTGTGGAATAAAGCGTCGCGCGTTGATAATCGGCGGCCGTCAAACGTCCCGCATTTTCGATGGCATCCATCTCGGCGTGCAAAATGGCGCTTCCCTGTTGTACGCGGCGATTGTGGCCGCGGCCTACGATGGTGTGGTCGATCACGAGAACCGAACCGATCGGAATGCCGCCTTCGTCGAGACCTTTCTTTGCTTCTTCGATGGCGGCTTGTAGAAACGAATCCATACAGTCTCCCCTTCGTTCGTTAAGTCGGTGATGTTTACGTTGCCCTTGAAGCAAGTTAACAGGTTACGCCGCGTTATGGCAGCCGATTTTTACTTTTAGATTACGATGCCGTTCATTCACGGGATTTTGCTTCACCAAGGAACGTGGACGGTGAATTTCTTAATTAACAAAACAACGCTACTCATACTCGTCGGCCTCTTGGTCACAATCGCGCTGGGGTTGTTGTCCAATGGAGTCCATCACGACGACGATTTAACGCATTTCATGTTCGCCCGCTGGGCATGGACTCATCCGGCATATCTCGTGCATCATTGGGGCCGCGCGGGCTTTACCCTACCGATGGCTCTCGTAGCCGGCATCGGCGATCGCACCACGGCTTGGCACCTAGCGCGAATGCTCTCGGCCATCGTCACGGCCGCGGCAGTTTGGTTGGCTGCCGATTACGGTCGTCGAGCCAAATTGCCACACTGCTGGGCGATTGTGCCGCTGTGTTATCTGCAGCCGCTGTTGCTGCGGCTTGCTTACACGACGCTGACCGAAACGTTTCTGGCGTTCTATCTGATGTTGGCGGTCTGGCTGGCTCAGCGCGAAAAATATTGCCGTGCGACGCTCGTGTTCTCGATGGCGCTGTTGTGTCGGCACGAAGCAGTCGTGTTGCTACCGGTTTGGTGGGGCTATTTGTTTCTACAACGGCGTGAATCGGTGCGCGGTCGCATATTGGCAATGGCGCTCGCACTATGGGCACCGATCGCGCAGAACGTTTTGCACTTTGTAGCGTTTGGCGTTTGGCCGATTTCAGCGTTCTTCGCGCCGTCGGGCTCTACAGAGTACATTGCAACCAGTCCCACCGCCTACATCCCCAACATCATTTGGGCGAGCACCGTTGCTGTCGTCGGATTGTTTGCTGCCGGATGCACATCGTTGCGCAACCGAGCACTGTTGTTGCCCGCAGCGCTCGTCGCCGTGTTTGCGGCGACGCATATCGTGGTGAAATGGCTCGGCGTATTCGCGAGTGGCGGGTTCGCTCGCTTCATGGTGGGCGTGGCACCGTTATTGGCCGTCGTCGCGTGTAGCGGATTGGCTGCGGTCGCGCGCGAAATCAGTTTGCGCAATCATCGCCGCATGCGGGCGACGCCAATCGTGTTGATAACATCCGCGGCAGCCTTAGCCGCGTGTTGGGTCGAAGCGCGAGCAGGGCGAATCGGGCTCGCTAGCATATCGTCGAGTTGGTTGCTCTATTCATCGTTGTTGTTGCTGGCTATGTTTATAACTTGCCTCGTCATTCGCGGGCAGAGATTTAGACGTATCGTTGCCGTTGCCGGCTTGTCGTTCGTGATCATCCTCAGTCTCGCACAGTTCGCCATGATGACGCGACCGCTCAGATTGCAAGCCGAACATCTGGCTGTGCAGGAATTGGTCCGTCAGCTTGACGAGCTCGGCTTGGCAGATCGACCGATCCTCGCGGCCAACCCCTGGGTGGCCTGGTTCGCCGGGCATGTCGAAGCACCCAATGCCCACAAAGACGCGACGATGGTCGCCACGATGCCCGTCGGTGGCCTTGTCGTCTGGGATTCGATCTACAGCGAAAGCGACTTCCACGGATTAAATGCAACATGGCTGAACGAAAGCGCGGGGGTACTCGAAGTACCCGAGCTTGGTCATGCATGCGACCGCATCGTTCTGCGCGTGTTTGAGAAGGTGGGGCCGGTAACGACAACGAAACCGTTTCAGCCGTACCCCGCACCGATGACCCTCGGTCGCGGCCGCGCCGATTGGCCGTTTTATGACGTCGAACCGCCGTTTTAACGCCCTGGGCCTTAATCGGCGGAACGCGCCAAATTTTTTTACGAATAAGGGAACCCAGCCATGCCCATAGGAGTTTAATGGGTAACGTTGGGAGCAAAGCGAAAGGCATAAAAAAAGCCACGCCGGCAGGCGTGGCTTTTTATGTAGCTCCCAACTCTCGGGCCGGAGAGTAGAGAAAGGAAAGGAAGTCTCACGTTGGGAGCTACGTCTGTAGTATAGCACGAATGGGTACCCTGCAAAGGGCTAAACGACAAAAAATTTAATCGTTTCTTAAACGAGTTTACCGAAAGTAAACCTCTGCGATGCCGCCAACCGCAGCCGAACCAACAAAACCTCGCGGCCCGCGCCCCACGCTCACCTATTATCTCCCCCTCTCAAAATCGTGGACCGATCATGCCGGCACACAACGTCCGTTCGCCCACGCCCTTAATTGGTGGACCTTCTCCTGCTGGATGACGGAAAGCGGCGGCGAATGCCGCAGACACTCCAAAATGACATCGGTGGTGAGCTTGCCTTGGTCCCGAAATGCCACGTGCAGGGCGGCGTTGATCGCCTCATTGATTTCGGCACCGGTATAGCCGTCCGATGCTTCGACCAGGCGGCGCAAATCAAACTCACCGGGGTTGCGCTCGCGGCGGCGCAGGTGAATCTCGAAGATTTCCTTGCGCGTGGCGGCATTGGGTAGGTCGACGAAGAAAATCTCGTCAAAACGGCCCTTACGCAACAGCTCGGGCGGCAGCGCTTCGATGTCGTTGGCCGTGGCGACCAGAAAGACCGGCGCCCCGTGTTCTTGCATCCACGTCAGCAGCGTGCCGAACATGCGCTGCGAAAGACCGCCGTCGCTGCTGCGGCTGGCCGACGAGGCAAACGCTTTCTCGATCTCGTCAATCCAAAGAATGATCGGTGCCATCGCCTCGGCTTGAAATAGGGCGTCGCGTAAACGCCGTTCGGACTCACCGATATACCGATCGTATAAGGCGCCGACATCCATCCGCAACAACGGTCGTCCCCAAGCCGTCGCAATGGCTTTGGCGCAAAAACTTTTACCCGCGCCTTGCACGCCGAGGAGTAATACACCGCGCGGCGGGGTAAGCCCGAAGCGCTGCGCCTCTTCCGAAAACGCGTGCTCGCGTGTCTCTAGCCATGCTTTGAGGCGATGCATGCCGCCGATGTCGTCGAGGCTGTTCGGCGCGCGAACGAATTCCATCAAGCCGTCACTGGCGATCATCTGCCGCTTGCGCGCGACGATCGTCTCCATGTCGTGAATATCGAAGCACCGGTCATCGGCCACCGTCTCTACGATAATTTGCGTGATTTGGCGACGGCTCAGCCCGGCCAGATTGCGCAACACAAGCTGGTAGTCGTCGCGATTGAAGGTACTGCGCAGCGGGCCGTTGGATTTCTCATCGCGTAATGCCGCGCGCACGAGGTCGGTGATTTCCGTATCCGAAGGGAGCGACAACTCGAAGGGAATACTCATGCGCTGCACGACGGGCGGCAATTCATCGGCGTGGTCGATCAACACCAAGTGTCCGCCTTCGTGATGTTTGCGACCGATCAGGTCGCGCAGCAAACGCAATGTTTTGGCGTCGCGCAGGTATTCGGCCATGTCGAGCAAAACATCAACGTCTTTACCGGCGTTTTTAATGAGGTAGAAAAGCCCGCCCGCCGGATGGTCGGTATCGCGGATGGGGGCGGCATCGCTCATCAGGCCATCGCGCAATCCTTCGGTGCAGGTCCAAATGCGACAATGCATCGGCGAACGCAGCACGGTTTCGCGCACGACTTTGAGCGCGTACTGCTCTTCGTAAGTCGTGATGCGAATGCACGGGTGCCGTCCCTTGAAAAGGCGATCCAAGCGATCCATGTCGGACGGGTTACTCATACAAGGATTCCGTTTATTTCGTACTCCGCCGGTGCGGATGGGCGGTGACATCTCACTGCCGACCTTAACCAACCGTTATTATGCGGGCTTAGCGGCTTTATCGCGAATAAGCCGAACAAATGAAATAGGGGGATACCGCATTGGTGTTGTGCCGAGCGTGATTCTCAATAAATTCTATGGCACAGTGATGCGTATTTACTTTGCCTCGACGGGCAAGAAACGGGATAATAGAGCCGGTTGGTAATCTGGATGCAAAGGAGGTGTCCGATGACAGCGATCAAGCACGAGCAGATGACTCCGAAAGAACTGGCGAAATGGCTCAAGAAAGAGCACGAGATGGTCGACGCGTTGGCGGCCACGTTATCCGAACGGGTGGCCTTGGTGCCGCGCGCGAACGAACAGGCATGGATCGATGGTGTCCGCAAAGCGTTCGAGCATTTTCGCGCTCACATGACCAAGCACATTGCGCTCGAAGAGCAGGGCGGTTACATGGAACCGGTGATCGAACAGCGCGCGGCATTGGAGCCGCAAGTGGCGCGTCTCAAACACGAGCACAAAGAGATCGTGGCACTCATGCACGCCACCCATTCGCTTCTGGAAGACCTGCAGCCGCAAGATCGCCTGATCATGCGCGACATTTGTCACCGCGTGCAGGATATTCTCCGCTACGTCGATCATCATACGCAATCGGAGAACATGCTCTTGCTGTCGGCGTTCACGGATGAGATTGGTACGAAGGACTAGTAGTCGCAAGGGTTGCTAGGCTGAAGGAAAGCCAGACTCTAGGTGAGTAGGCAGAAAGAATCATCGCCTGTGGCACGGACGTTCCGTCTGTTTTCACCGCCGAGACGGCGGTGCCACAACGAATCTTTCTGCCGAAGGACTTGGTACCGCATCCAACGTAAATAGGTGCGTTCATCTACTCCCTCTCCCTTGCAGGGAGAGGGCCGGGGTGAGGGTTTCAGCCAGTCTGTCATCACAACGACCTTACAGATCAACCGTGTACGTAGCACTAGGCTGATCAAACTCAGCACGACGAATCGCACGACTGTCAAGCCTTGACCGGTTTAGCCGCCAAGTGAATCTCAATCACGCACCACCTTCGAACACCCGTGATCTACGACATCTCCCCACCCATCACGCCTTCCCTCGCCGTTTGGCCCGGTGATAAGCCGCCATCGCGCGAGGTGCTGCTCGATATGCAACGCGGCGACCATCTAACGCTGTCGACGCTCCATACCACCGTGCATGCGGGTGCCCATGCCGACGGCCCCAATCATTACGGTGGCGACGCGCCGGGTATAGATGAACGCGATTTGGACTACTACCTCGGCGTTTGCCAAGTGGTACGCGTGAAGGCTGAGCGCGGAGAGCGCATCGGTGTGGATGAACTCACGCAAACCATCGAAGCCGACCGTGTACTGATCGCGAGCGGCACCTATCCCGATCCGAATCATTTCAACGAAGATTTCGCCGGATTAACGCCGGAGTTGATCCATTCGCTCAACCAGCGCAACGTCAAGACCATCGGCATCGATACGCCCAGCGTCGATTTATTTGAGTCCAAAGATCTGCCGGCGCATCAGATGTTTCTAAAGCTTGATATGGCAATCCTAGAGGGGCTCATTCTCAACGATGTGCCTGCCGGCAAGTACGAGTTGATCGCGCTGCCGTTAAAGCTGGTCGGCTTCGATGCCAGTCCGGTGCGGGCAATTTTGCGCACATTGCCCTATCAATAGCATACAATCGGTTGGCACCCGCCGAATTGCTGCAATGCACGGGTTAATCTTGGACATATTTAGATGTCTGGCGACTATCCTTGTACATACGGGAGACTGTGAGATATGGCGGCAATAAAACGAACGATCGGCGGCATTGCAATTCCGATCGTCGCCATGGGCATCCTGCTCGGTACCGAATGCCCAAATCAACAAGTTCCGGCTCCGGGGAATGGTGGGGGCGAACCGACCGTTTCCGTGTCGCTAGTTGAAGTAGCCGATGGATTGACTGCTCCGGTGGAGTTGGTGAGCGCCGGTGACGACAGTGGTCGGCTGTTTGTCGTCGACCAAGTAGGCACGATTCGCATCATCAATGCGGACGGCGATTTATTGCCAACGCCGTTTTTGGATGTCACGGACCGAATGGTGACGTTGGCGAACCCGGGTTTTGACGAACGCGGACTCTTGTCTGTGGCCTTTCATCCGGACTACGCGGACAATGGTCGTTTTTTCCTTTGCTACAGCGCGCCGCCGGATAGCGACGACCCGACCGGTTTTGACTCCGAAAGTCGCGTTTCCGAATTTCGTGTGATGGCAGACGACACCAATCGGGCGGATCCGAATAGTGAATTGATCTTGCTGGACATCAATCAGCCACAGGCCAATCATAACGGTGGCCAACTCGCGTTCGGCCCGGATGGCATGCTCTACATCGGCACTGGTGACGGTGGGGCGGCCAACGATCGAGGGCTGGGTCATACAGATGGCATTGGCAACGGGCAGGATCGCAGCAAACTGCTGGGCAAGATTTTGCGCATCGATGTCGATGGTGCCACGCCCTACGCCGTGCCGGATGACAATCCCTTTGTTGGTGAGCAAGACGCAATGCCGGAAATCTGGGCTTGGGGCTTTCGTAATCCTTGGCGCTTCAGTTTTGATCGCGGCGGCGATCGACGGCTCTTTGTCGCGGATGTGGGGCAGAATTTGTTTGAGGAAGTGAGTCTCATTGCATCCGGTGATAATGCCGGCTGGAACGTGCGCGAGGGGAGCTCCTGTTTCAATCCCGACAATTCACGCGTCTCGCTTGACGACTGCGCGAGCAATGGTTCAGACGGCGAACCGTTTGTTGAACCCATTATCAGTCAGCCTCAAGTCGAACCGAACGGAACCGCGATTGGCCTTTCGGTCATCGGCGGTCACGTTGTGCGCGGCGGCCCCCTTGCAGCGTTCGACGGGCAATATGTGTTTGCGCAATGGAGCACACAATTTGCGGTGGGTGACGGATCGCTTTACGCGGCCGCAGAGGATACCGATGGCAATTGGGTGGTACAGGCAGTTGGCGTGAACGGGCGCACGGGAAGCCGTATCGGTGAATATGTGTTGGCGCTCGGTCTCGATGAGAGCGGCAACCTCTATCTGCTGACATCCGAGAATTTCGGGCCCTTCGGCCAAACCGGTCGCGTCTACCGAATCGAGCCTTAGTGTAACTTTGTAGTTGAAGAGTGCTTTAGGTATCAGCGCGCCAATCAGCAATTGCCAACATCTGAAGGAATACATATTTTGACGACTATACACTATTCAAGCATCGACATGTATGACTATCGCACCAGGTTCGCTATCTTCGCCATCGTCGCGCTGGTCACAACGGGTTGCGATACAATGGTCGCAATTCCGGCAGGACCGAGCAACGTTACCGTATCGCTTGCGGATGACGTACAGCCGATTCTGACGGCTCGTTGCAGTGGCTGCCACATCGAAGGTGGGCTGGCCAATCTAAGCGGATCAAATTTGTTCCTCGATGAAGGCAATGTGATCGCCACCGGTGTAAATCAAAGTAGCACACAAGTCAGCGTGCTCACGCTCATTGTGCCGGGCGATGCCGATGCGAGTTATCTTTTCGAAAAAGTATCGGAATCAAACCCGACATCCGGCTCGCGCATGCCTACGTTCGGCGCATCGTTGACCAGCGAAGAATTGGGACTGCTGCGCGACTGGATCAATCAGGGTGCCAACGACAACTGACGCCGCCTACCTAGACGATTCATGCAGGTAGCAAATTGACGGGCTTGCGAAGGCGGTTCGCGTGATTCGTTCGAATTGGTCGAACTAAACGCGTCGCGTCGATCAATCAGGCATCTCCCAAAATGATCGATGTAAATAGTTGCACATCGCCACCATCAGCTTTCGTATCGAAATTGACGTCGGCCAATTCAATCAATAGGGCGTCGCTTTCGAGCCCGAGCAACACGCGCACAAAGCCATCGATATCGTCGATATCCACGGCACCGTCACCGCTGATATCACCCGGCACAATCTCGCATCGCAACACCTCATTCACGCGCAAGCATGTAAACGGACAGAAACTGGTGCAAGGGCCGTCGCGCCCGCCAACCACGCGAATGCGGTCGCCCACGGTGAATCCGCCGGTGTCTTCCAACCAAAGAATCTCGCCTTCATCGGTGAAAAATAGCGGTGTGCATTCGAATCCGGGCTCGAAACTGCCGCAGGTATCGATGCAGGGCAACGCGAGATTATGACGAATGACGGCACCGTTCGCGGTGCAAGTCGGATCGGAATCGACTAGCGCGCCGGCGACGAAGATTTCGCTACCGAACGATTCGTTGCCGAGGTACTCGATTTGATACGAAGGCTCGCCTGCCCCGAAGTTGACGACGGCGCAGTTGGCCGGGCCAAACTCGAGCGTGCCGCAACCGGAGATCAGCGGGTCGATCGTGTTGTTGCGTAAACAGCCAGCAATCGGGCACGCGGGATTGGTCGCACAGGCCGCATCGATACGGCCCGTCACAAAGACCCGGTCGCCGGCGACGAAACCGTCCGTGTTGTCGAGCACGAAGTTCTGGCCGAAGCCACCTTCATCACTGCGAAACGCCAAACCGCAGGTCTCGTCTTCAATGATCGTCCCCGCGCCACCGAAGGCCGCTTGAGTCGTGTTTGAGCGTACCCACGGTTTGCCGCAAAAGCCGGTGAAGAGCGGATCGATGAAGCCTTGCGCAAACACAAAGTCACCCGTGACAAAATCGCTGTTGAATTCCAAGTCGTAACGCTCACCGCTGGCGGTTAGTAACGACGGACAGCCGAACTCGGGCACGATGCGTCCGAACGCTTCGAAGCACGCCGCGATTTGGTTGCCCGCAATCAACGGCAACGCTTCGCCACCACAGTCGACGCTGCCGCTGGTACCGTTGCCGTTAACGAACACGCGCTGCCCGTCAACGAAACCCTCGGTATCGTCGAGGGCAAACACGCCGCCACGGTCGGATTCAAAGCGCAGGCAACCGTTTTGCGCGACGAGGGTGCCACACTCAGCGAAGCAGCGCTCGATGGTGGTGAGTTGGATATTGGGTGTCAGGCTGCTGGCGCAGTTGCTGGCGGTATTGAGTTCGACCAGCCCATCGACAAAGACGCGGTCGCCGGGTTCGAATCCACCGGGGTCGAGGACGCGTACAAAAGTGCCGTCATCAGCAATATGAAGCAGGCACGGCGGAAAGCCACCGGTAAGAACAAGTTCGCCGCAGGCTTGATAGGGAACCCCGCCAGCCAATGCGATGGCCGGAAAACTTGAGATCGCGAATCCGAAGAATAGGGCGCGAGCTTGGATCGAAGGGCGTCGGCAATTCATGGGTAATCTCCTGCTGGGCCCCAGCGGGCCGGTTCGGGTCAGAGCATTACCCACTCCACGTTTTCGCGATACTAACCAAATCCAACGTCGAACGTCGAGGAAAATCTCGAATTAGACCGTAGCATTGGCGTGTGCCACGCTGCCGAACAGGCAGGAAACCAATTCCTACAAAGGCCATGCTGCCAGCATGGCAGGCCACCTTGGGCAATAACTGTGAGCGGAGTAGGGCGTATAAAGCATTGATATTAAATAGTTTGCGTCGCGCAAGCCGCACGTGAGCGGTTTCGGCACGGTACTTGCTCAGATGTACTGTGCGGAGCGTCTGCGCCCGCGCTTTTGGTTCGCAATCTCACAACCTATGCACCACTGACCATTGGAGGCTGCATCACATGGGTGTTAAGCAAGTATCGTTTCGAGAAGATGCCCGCGCGTCGTTGTTGACGGGCGTCGAAAAACTGTCGGCCGCTGTGAAGGCCACCCTCGGCCCGCGCGGCCGGACCGCCATTTTGGACAAGGGCTGGGGAACGCCGACCGTAACGAAGGACGGTGTTTCCGTCGCCGAAGAAATCGAACTCCGCGATAAGTATGAGAATCTCGGCGCACAACTCGTAAAGGAAGCGTCGAGCAAGACGTCCGACTCGGCCGGCGACGGCACCACGACGGCGACCGTATTGGCCGAGGCCATCTTCAAGGCCGGCCTACGCAACGTTGCCGCCGGTTGCGATGCCATGGCCTTGAGCCGCGGTATCGACAAGGCGATTGCTTCAGTGACGAAGGAAATCGAGAAGCTTTCGCGCCCCGTCAAGGTGGACGCCAAGAACGTGGAAGATATCGTCCGCGTCGCCGCCATTTCGGCGAACAACGATCGCGAAGTGGGCGAGCGCCTGGCCGACTGCTTCAAGCAAGTCGGCAAAGACGGCGTGATCACGATCGACGAAGGCAAGAGCCTCGAAACCACGGTCGAAGTGGTCGAAGGGATGCAATTCGATCGCGGTTATCTTTCGCCACACTTTGTGACGGATGCCGATGCGATGGAATGCCATCTCGATAAGGCCTTCGTACTCGTCTTCGAAGAGAAGATTTCCAATATTCAGAAATTGGTGCCGCTGCTCGAGAAGGTTGCCAAGACCAAGCGCCCGCTGCTGATCATCGCCGAAGACGTCGATGGTGAAGCATTGGCGACGCTGGTGGTGAACAAGCTGCGCGGCATTCTCGATGTTGCCGCCGTCAAAGCCCCCGGCTACGGCGATCGCCGCAAAGCCATGATGGAAGACATCGCCATCCTCACCGGCGGTAAGGCGATCTTCAAAGACCTCGGTATCGAACTCGACCAAGTCACGATCAACGACCTTGGTACGGCCAAGAAAATTCAAATCGACGCCGACAATACCGTCATCGTCGAAGGTGCCGGTTCGTCGGGCGATATCAAGTCGCGCATCGAAATGATTCGCAAGGAAATCGACGCGACGACCAGCGACTACGATCGCGAAAAGCTACAAGAGCGCTTGGCCAAGTTGGCTGGTGGCGTCGCCCAGATTCTCGTCGGGGCCGCGACCGAAGGCGAAATGAAGGAAAAGAAGGCGCGTTACGAAGACGCATTGCACGCGACCCGCGCAGCAATCGAAGAAGGCATCGTACCGGGCGGCGGCGTCACGCTGTTGCGTTGTCGCGAAGCCGCGCTGAAGGCTGCGGCCAAGGGGCACGACGAAAAGGCCGGCGTGCAAGTGGTTTACGAGGCGCTCTCCGCGCCGATTCGCACCATCGCCAAGAACAGCGGCGTCGAGCCGGGCGTGGTCGTGCATAAAGTCGAAAGCGGCAAGGACGGCTTCGGTTACAACGCGCTCACCGACACTTATGGCGATTTGATCAAGGACGGCGTCATCGACCCGGCCAAGGTCGTTCGCACCGCATTGCAAAATGCGGGTAGTGTTGCCCGTGTGTTGTTGACGACCGACTGCTGCATCACCGACAAGCCCTCCGAAGGTGGCGACGCCGGCGGTCACGACCATGACGACGAAATGGGCGGCATGGGAGGAATGGGCGGCATGGGTGGTATGCCCGGAATGGGTGGCATGGGCGGCATGCCCGGCATGATGTAAGCCGACCAAGTGTTTAAACGAACGAACGCAACGCATTCAATGCGCTAAGGAGATAAAAGGAAGATGGCCAAATTGAATCTCAAACCGCTGGACGATCGAATCGTCGTCGAACAAAACGAAGCGGACGAAGTAACGGCGGGCGGCATCGTGCTGCCGAGCAACGCTCAGGAAAAACCCACCATCGGTAAGGTGGTTGCGGTCGGCCCAGGCAAGACGCTCGACGACGGTTCGCGTGCAGCGCTGTCGGTGAAGGTCGGGGACGAACTGTGCTACGGCAAATACGCCGGTACCGAAGTGGACTACGACGGCAAGAAGCTCTTCGTCTTGCGCGAGAGCGACGTGTTGGCGGTTTTGGAATAAGACGAACCCAGCCGCCCGCGGGCGGTGCTGCCGGCAAGCGCTACGTGCGTAACCGGATTGCATAAGAGGAATTGAAATATGCCTGCCAAGCAAATGGTATTCGATCAGAAAGCCGCCGAAACGGTGGTGGACGGCCTGACCAAGTTGGCCAACGCCGTCAAAGTCACGCTAGGCCCCACGGGCCGCAATGTGCTGCTGCAAAAATCGTGGGGCGCCCCGCGCGTCACCAAAGACGGCGTCTCGGTTTCCAAGGAAATCGAACTGCCGGATAAGTTTGAAAACATGGGTGCCAAGATGGTGAATCAAGCGGCCAGCAAGACGTCGGATGTGGCCGGTGACGGCACCACCACGGCGGTCGTGCTCGCCGAGGCCATCTTCAAAGAAGGCTTGCGCAACGTCGCGGCCGGTGCCAACCCGACGCTGCTGAAGCGCGGTATTGATGCCGCCGTGGAAGCCGCTGTCGAGCAGATCAAGAAAATGTCGGTCAAGGTCAAAGGTAACTACGCCGACATCGCCAAGATCGGCACTGTCAGCGCCAATGGCGACGCCGAAATCGGCAAGTTGCTGGCCGATGCCATGAAGGCCGTCGGCGAAGAAGGTGTGGTCACGGTCGAAGAAGGCAAAAGCCTCGAAACCGAAAAAGAAGTTGTCGAAGGGATGCAGTTCGATAAGGGCTACGTCTCGCCGTACTTCGTGACCGACACAACCGAGATGGCCTGTATCCTCGAAGATCCGTACATCCTCATCTTCGAAAAGAAGATCAGCAACGTGCGCGACTTCGTGCCGGTCCTGGAAAAGGTCGTTTCGGCAGGTAAGCCGCTGATGATCTTGGCCGAAGATGTCGAAGGTGAAGCGTTGGCGGCGTTGGTCGTTAACCGCCTGCGCGGCATCATCAAGTGTTGTGCCGTGAAGGCCCCCGGCTTTGGCGATCGCCGCAAGGCCATACTAGGTGACATCGCCACGATCACCGGCGGTCAGTTCATCGCCGAAGACCTCGGCATTAAGCTGGAAAACGTCGAGCTGAATCAGCTCGGCAAGGCCAAGAAGGTCGTCATCACCAAAGACAACACGACAATCATCTCGGGTGCCGGCAAGAAGGCGGATGTCACGACGCGCATCAATCAAATTCGTCAACAGATCGAAAAGACGACCAGCGACTACGACCGCGAGAAGCTGCAGGAGCGTTTGGCACGTCTGACGGGCGGCGTAGCCGTGATTCGCGTGGGTGGTGCGACTGAGATTGAAGTGAAGGAGCGCAAGGACCTCGTCGATGACGCGTTCCATGCCACCCGCGCCGCTGTCGAAGAAGGCGTCGTGTGTGGTGGTGGCGTAACGTTGCTCCGTTGCATCGCGCCGATCGAAAAGGCGCTCAAAGATACTGAAGGCGATATCAAGACCGGCATGATGATCGTGGCCCGCGCCCTGCGTGCTCCGCTGCGACAGATCGCTCAGAACAGCGGTAAAGATGGCTCGGTCATCGTCGAGCAAGTGCTCGAGGGCAAGGGCAACTTCGGCTACGACGCGCGCAACGACAAGTTCTGCGACATGGTCGAAGCCGGCATCATCGATCCGGCCAAGGTCGTTCGTTCGGCCCTGCAAAACGCGGCCAGCGTTGCCAGCACGCTGATGATGACCAATGTCATGATCACCGAGCTGAAGGACGACGAAGCCGATGAAGATGCGCACGGCATTGTCCGTTAGCATTGAATAGCGATTGCAATTGGGCGGCATCGGGTTTGCGCAAGCGAATTCGGTGCCGCTTGTGCAATCAGCCAACTGCGGCGGGGACCACCGGTTGCAAACCGGTGCCACAGCGCAGAGGTAAGCAACATCGGTCAGAAACCGGTGCCACAGCGCAACGGCAAAACGACTTTCAACATCTTCAGCGGAAACGGCGATGCCAGTGGCAACCAAACGCGATTATTACGAAGTGCTCGGCGTTTCGAACAGCGCCTCCGGCGATGAGATCAAGCGCGCCTATCGCAAGGCGGCGATGAAGTACCATCCCGATCGCAACGCGGATAATCCCGAGGCCGAGGTCAAGTTCAAAGAGGCCGCCGAGGCCTACGAGATATTGTCCAATCCGCAGCAGCGCGAGCGTTACGATCGCTTTGGCCACGAAGGCCTGAGCGGCACGACGGCACACGATTTCTCGCGCATGCGGCCCGATGACATCTTCAGCGTCTTCGGCGATATCTTCGGCGACATGTTCGGCGGAACGGCGGGGCGGCGGCGCGGATCGCGTGGTGCCGATCTGCAAACCGAAGTCGTCATTTCGCTGGCCGATGTGCTGGAAGAAAGCGAACGTTCGATTGAGTTCACCCGCGCCGACTATTGCGATCACTGTTCGGGCAAGGGTGCAGAGCCCGGCAGTTCGGTCGATACCTGCGGCACTTGCGGTGGCTACGGGCAAGTCGAACGCGTTTCACAAGGCGGCTTCTTCTCGACGCGCACGGTGATTCCGTGCCCGGCGTGCCACGGAAACGGCAAGGAAATCAAAACGCCCTGCAAAGATTGCGAAGGTTCGGGACGACAGCCGAAGCGGCGCATCGTTTCGGTCAAAATTCCGCCGGGAATACACGACGGCCAAGCGATTCGCCTGCGCGAAGAGGGCGAACCCGGTACCGACGGCATGTCGCGCGGCGATCTGATCTGCTACGTACGTGTGGAGCCGCATCCGTTTTTGCATCGCAACGGCAACGATTTAATCTGCGCGCTGCCTATCAGCTTTGCACAAGCGGCGCTGGGCACGTCGGTCGAGGTGCCGACGATCAACGGCCGCGAAGAGATCGAGATCAAAGCGGGCACTCAATTCGGCGATGTGATTCGCATGGCCCGCAAGGGTCTGCCCGATCTGCGCACGGGGCGGCGCGGCGATCAACTGATTGAAGTACGCGTCGAAGTACCGCGCAAGTTAACCAAGCAACAGCGCGAATTGTTACGCGAATACGCCGAGACGGAAGACCAACACACCCATCCGGAAAGCAGAGGGTTCTTCGAGAAACTCAAGGACTTCTTCGATCCGGAGTAATGCGCCAACAGACGGCGTGATGGGATTTTAATACGTCTTCACTGAAATCGGAAACGATCATGAAGAAGAAAACGCAAGACGCAAAAACTGAAAACGACATCCAGAACGATGGCGACATGCAGGCGCAGTCGCAAGCGGATGCTAATGCGTCCACTGGTGATTCAGATACGCGAGCTGATGCAGGCGCAACTGATCCGTTGCAAAAGCTCACCGACGAGTGCAACGATCTGCGCGATAAACTGCTGCGGGCGCAGGCCGAGTGTGCCAACATCAGCAAACGCCTTACCCAGCAGCATCAACAGGCCATGCGCACCGCCGGCCTCGAGTTGGCGCGGGCTCTGTTGCCCGTGTTGGACAACCTCGAACGCACCGTCGATGCCGGTGCCGAAGCGACCGATCCGAAAATCATCGCCGATGGCGTGAAGCTGGTGAGGGACGATTTCGTGAAGGTCTTTAAGGAATTCGGCGTCGCGCCGGTCGATTGTATTGGCAAATCATTCAACCCGATGCAGCACGAAGCGCTGTTTCAGGATTTCGAGAGCCCTGAACCGGCGGGTACGGTCACGCAGGAGTTGCAACGCGGTTTCATGATGCACGATCGCGTGTTGCGACCGGCCAAGGTTGCCGTGTCTGCGGACAAGCCCGAAGCAGCGACCGACGAAGGCGATGCCGTTTCATCCGAGCAGAATAGCTCGGCGGAGTCATAACCCATGCCGACCTACGAATACGAATGCGAAACCTGCGGCGATGTGTTCGACATGTTTCAGTCGATCAAGGCCAAGCCGCTGCGCAAAGCGGATTGTGAGAAGTGCGGCAGTAAGCAGCCGGTCAAACGACTGATCGGAACCGGCGGCGGCGTGATTTTCAAGGGCTCGGGCTTCTACCAGACGGACTACCGTAGCGAGGGGTACAAGAAGGCGGCGGAGTCGGAAACGAAAGCGGGTAAGGGTGATACTGCGGACAAGGGCGGCGATTCCAAAAAATCTGAATCGAAAGCCGAATCGAAATCCGTTGAAACCAAGCCGGAGAAGCCGAAAAAGAAATCGCCGAAGGCGGAATAGCGGGGCTCAAGCGGGCGTTGGGATTCGCGGCGCTTGGCTCGTTGGCATCGCCCTTGTATCGTGACCGTGGCGGAATCTTGACAGTAGCCAACTCCTTAATAGTGACGGGCATTGAGTAGAATGCAATCCCTTTACGACGGACAAGTCGCCGATCATGGCGATCTACCGACCGCTCATCAACACGATCATTCTTGGCTCGACGCCGCATTGATCTTTCGCGCCTTTGCCTTGGCGTTCTCCGTCAAACGGATCGCCGTCGCCTTTATCGCACTCGTCGCGAGCGGCATATTCGGCTTCGCGCTCGATGCCGTTTGGCCGTCATCGAACCAAGTTGCCTATCAGACGACGCCAACGGGGATTATCGCTGAGCCGGAATTGTTGCACTTGGATATGCCGCTTGAGCGTACCGTAGATGGCGAAGTCGTCTCGTTACCACGAATGGGCAATTTTGCATTTTTCGTGGATGAACTGCGTTATGCCGAGGACGGCGTGTCGGGCGGCGTGCGCAACTTGTCGCTCGCGGCAATTGCAACTGGCAGTCGCCGTGCGGCTTCGGCGGCGCTCTGGCTTGCCCTTAACCGCACGTCGTATGCCGTGATTCTCTTCCTAGGCGTCGCGGCGATTTGGTCAATTGGCGGCGTGGTCTTAGCGCGAAGTGTCGCACTCGCGCTAACGCGTGACGACGACATCGCGTGGTCGCAGATGCGCGGCATTGCACGACTGCGCGCCGTCGATGTTTATTTGGCGAAGCTAATACCGCTTGGTGTCGTACTGACCGGCTCGGCGGCGTTAACGCTGTGCGGTTTGGTCGCGGCGATCCCGGGCATCGGCGAACTGCTGTATGTCGTCGGGTTTCTGCCGCTCATCGTCGGCGGCGGCATACTCATGGCATTGGCCGTCGTCATCGGTGGGGCGGCCTTGCCACTGATGGCCTACCCCGTCGTGATCGACGGTATGGACTGTGCCGATGCGGCGGCGGCAGCCTGTAGCTATGTCATTCGCAGGCCGGCGCGTTATGCCTTTTATCTACTGGTCGCACTCATCGGCGGCGCAATCTTGCTAACCGTTCTAAAGCTGCTCGTCATGCTCGGATTATCTTTGGCCGGAAACGCCGTAGCCTCGACCATGTCACTCGACGAGGTCGCGTATTCAATGGACGGCGCGGAAGTGACCGTCGCAAAACCCACCGCCATCTGGACACCGCCTGCCTTGCACGGTTCCTCACCGTTTTACGGCACCATCTCCGACCGACCGGTAAACGGTTGGTTGGGCCTCGTGCGCTCGCTTATCCGCCTCGCCCTCATGTCCGTCTGGGCGTTATTGGCCGCCGTTATCGTGGCCTACGGCTATGCTGCGGCGGGTGCGTCCTATCTTCTGCTCCGACGGTCCGTGGATCGCGCGGACATCACGGAATTGCCCCTCGAAAATGCCGATAAGGACGACAGTTCGGCAATGACCGAATTGTAGGATTTGATCGAGCGTGCGCTAGCTCCCGAAGTGCGCGCGGGCCGGAACAAACCAATTGATTGACGATTGGTACCGCTCGTTTGTCGATCGACGACTTCGATGTGTCGATTCGAATTCCCGTTCAAATCCAAGGTAGTGGTGCGCCATCGGCGCTTGCGGTTGGAGCTTTCCAAATGCGTAAAACAAATATCTGCGTTTGTCTATTTCTGGCGGGGCTCTTGTCGGCGCCGTTCACGGGCTGTACCGAACTATTTTTTGTTGCCGGTCCCGGCGGAGTCTTTCCGCCGCAAACGACGACGTCGAGCGTGATCAGCACCGGCGGCCAGGCCACGACCCAAGGCACGACGGTCGGCGGCGGCACGATTGCCGCACCGCTGTACACGCAGAACATTGTCGACCCGGTCCTCGAAGCGACGGCCGGTGCCAAGGTGATCAAAGCCGCCGATATGGACGGCGACGGCCTGCTCGATCTCGTCTCGGGCTCCAACGAGAACCAACCCATTCAATTGCACATGCGCGACGCGACCGGACTGACGTTCAATACGTTCTCAATTTCCGGTGGTGGCCCTATTGCCAGCATGATCGATCTCGAAGTCGTCGATCTCGATGGCGACGGCAACCTCGATATCGCCGTTCTGGTGCGCGACACGGGTTTCGTGCCGGTCGAAGACGCCAGCATTCGAGGGGCGGTGGTGCTGTTGTTTGCGCCGGACGATCCGACGGATCAACTCGCCTGGACCGAAGTCACAATCACGGCGACGTTTAACCTGCCCGGCGAAGACATCGGCTTTGCCGCATTCGCCGTGGCCGACTTCACCAACGACGGTCGCGCCGACATCATGTTGGGCTCCAACGAAATCGAAGAAACCGATGTCATCCGCTTGTATCAGAATCCGGGCGGTAACAACGCGCGCGATGGCGGCGCATGGACCGAAGCCGGCTTGCCCGTCACGCTCGATGTCAACCTGATTCAGGACTTGGCCGCCGGCGATATGGATGGCGATGGCGACTTGGATGTGGTCGCGACCTTCCCGACGGCAAAGACGTTTAACGTGCGCTGGCTCGTGAATCCGTTGCGCGAAGCAGGCGTCGATGCCGCGATGGCCGGTAACTGGGAGCGCCGCATCGTCGGTCAGCAATCGGAGGTCGATCCGGATAACCAAGGCGGCGACTTTATTGCGGTCGGCGATATAGACGAAGACGGCAATCTCGATGTGGCCGTCGCGCACGGTACGCTTAAATTGGTGCAGTGGTTTGAAAATCCGGGACCGGGCTTTATCGAACAGCAGACGTTCCCGTGGAGCGTGTTCAACATGGCCCAGTTGGTGGACGGTGTCGAGATGACGCAGATTCAGCTTGTCGATATGGACCTCGATGGCTCGCTCGACTTGTTTGCGACGGCCAGCGGCCAAATGGTCGGCTTCGAACGCGGTACGGAATTACGCGACTTTTGGAACGGCTTTACGATTCTCGCGACCAATCCGATTGCCGATATCGGTGTTTGCGACTTTGCGGATGTCAACGGAGACGGCTTGCTCGATATTCTGGCACCGTTCGATCGCGAAGGCTTGGTGCAGGATCAATTCTTGCTGTTCCTCCGCTCGTCGCCGTAACGTCGTCTTACAAATTTGGTGTGTTGAAAGCGGATGTCGTCCGAACGGACGGCATTCGCTTTTTTGTTGAGCAGACAAGCCGCAATATCGCCATTCAATAGCCGACTTGACTGAGGTCTGCGATCAAATCACTGTGCCTTTCGTCTGAGCACAAGTCGACTGCTTAAATGAAAAGTTTGCTGTTGCACAATCAGGCAGACGGTACTTCCAAGTCAGATGCGACTCGCCACAGTCAATCGTACGTCTCTTCTAGGCGGGCCGAATCGCCGTTCTTCATTGCTTTGCCAACTCAAATCCTATCTTTACGCCGAAGACGTTACACCGCCTCGCCCAGGGTTGACGCGAAGCGGCTACCCTGGGTTAGGGGATATAATCCGCATTCAACTCTGAAAGAGTTGCGGCATGGCTTGGGGGAAAGATGGCGCAACCCCGTTGGGGTTGAATGTCGTGATGAACACGTCAACCCCGGGTAGCCGCTGTGGCGGCAACCCGGGACTAGTTGGCGTAACGCCTTCGGCGTTTGTGCTTCGACGGCTTTGACAGCTCGCTATTCAGCAACATGACACGGTTAGTTTCGAATACCCTCTATTTGGGAATAACGGTATATCTGAGCCAATAGGGCGAGGTCTCGGAATATCTTTAATTGGTTCAAATGCATGATCTCGCCGCTCCCATTTCTCAATGGCATCCCAACCGTCGGCGGTTACAATCGGCCCCACACGAGCGAGTTGCCGCTCGACTTACACGGAGGCCGATGATGAACGTTCGACAAATGTATCTTTTGGTTGGCATTTTATTCATTTCGTCCATCGGTCTTGCCATGGCATGGCAACCCGAACCGCGCCCCATGCGTCCGGTCGAACCTGAAAGTACGCGGGCTAAGCGCAGCACGCGCGATCGTGAGGATGAAGATGCCGCGCGTCGTCGTCGCCAGGATGTGCGCGACCAACGCGACGGTCGCCGCAACATCAAACCGCGCCGCAGCGATCGCGAGCGCGTCCGCTGGCAACTCGGCGTGACCGGCAGGGACACCGATGTTGGGGTGGTGGTCGAGCGCGTGATTTCAAACTCGGCCGCCTCGCGGGCGGGCTTCGAGCGCGACGACGTGATCGTCACAGTCAACGGCTATCAGGTCGGCGTCGTCGATGGCGTGTTGTTCGATCTTGGCGACGAGTTGCAACAACAGGCCGACGACAACGGCGTGGTCACCATGCTGATTCAGAATCGGCGAAATCGCAGACTGGAGAATGTGCGGGTACAACTCGATCGCGCCGGCGGCTTCAATGGCCCGAACCGCACGATTGTGACGGGGACCGTGAGTTATCGGGAGCGCATCGCCTTGCCGCCGCGCTGCGTGCTTAGCGTCGAACTCTTGGAGTTGGATCGTCGCGGCCAGCGCATCCGTACGGTCGATAGCCGCCGCGTTGCCGTGGGTACGCAAAACACCATCGCGTTCGAACTGAACTACGACGCCCGCGATATCATCCCCAATCGCCGCTATGCCGTCGAAGCGCGCATCCGCGACGATGCCCGCACGATCATGCAAAATCGTTCGACGTATTACGTGCTGACGGATAACGCGCCGAGCCATGTGGATATTCGGGTGCAGCCGTAGAGGCGTTATACTAGTTTTCGATTGTTTGCGCCTTCATCTTTCCGGTTTGCCTGCAGAGGTCTGTTAACCATGTCCGTCGCACCATCCAACCTATCACCAGAAACCATCCAGCATTTAATCGCGACCGCCCATCAGTGCGACCAGATGCCGCGTATCGACGATCACCTGCGGCATCGCAGCGTGGCCGACTTGTGGCGCACGCTGGCGGCCGAGCATGGCGATCGACCTTGGATGGACTATTACGCGTGCAAGTCGGCCGACGAAGAGCCGACGAGTTACACCTACGGCGAGTTCGCCGGTCTGATCGACCGCATGGCCGTCTTGCTGCATCACGAATACGGCATCGCTCCCGGCGGGTCGGTCGCGACGCTGCTGATCAATCATCCGTACACGATCGCGATCTATTTCGCCGCCTGGCGTTTGGGCGCGCGGGTCGTGCCGATCAATCCGGGCGAGAGCGACGAGCGCGTCGATTATATCTTCACCAACTCCGAGTCGACGCTACTCATCGCGCACGAAAGCTGTCGCGACTGTTACAACGCGATTCATAACGCCATGCCTGACCACGTGCGCAAGGCGATGATCGTTGCGCAGGGCGGTGACGGACCGCGCGAAGGTTGGGACGATTTCGTCGCCGAGCTGAAGGCCGTGAACGCGTCGCAGCCGCTTCCCGCCGTTAATGACATGAATTGGGATGCCGAAGCGCTCGTCGTTTACACCAGCGGTACGACGGGCAACCCCAAGGGCGTGGTGCTAACGCAAAAGCAGATGTTTGCCGACGCCTATGCGATCAGTGGTTGGCACGGCATCGATGAACACACCGTCCTGATGAACGTGCTGCCGATTCATCACGTCAACGGTATCGTGGTCACGCTGTTAACGCCGGCGTTTGTTGGAGCACGGGTCGTGGTAAATCAGCGCTTTCGGCCCAAGGGATTCTGGCAAAAACTCGCCAAGCACGACGTCGCCATCGTGAGCGTGGTGCCAACGTTGCTGCAATTCCTGATCGAGGCCGGTGAAGAACTCGATCTCGAATCGATTCCGAACTTCCGCCACTTCATCTGCGGCGCCGGGCCGCTGTCGGTCGAATTGGCGAGAGATTTCCAAACGCGTTTTGGCCTGCGCATTCTGCACGGTTATGGCCTGAGCGAAACCGTCTGCTATTCGTGCTTCTTGCCGACCACGCTCGAATGGCACGAACACTGCGAGCGCATGTACAACCACGGCTTCCCGTCGATCGGTTGCCCCATCGATGTCAACGATATGGACATTCACGATGCCAACGGCAGCCCGGTCGATGAGGGCGATCGCGGCGAGATCGTGATTCGCGGCCACAACATCATGAAAGGCTACTTCAACAATCCCGAAGCCAACGCCCACGCCTTCGCCCACGGTTGGTTCCGCAGCGGCGATGAAGGTTTCAAAGTGCGCGGCGAAGACGGGCGCGATTATTACTTTATCACCGGCCGCCTGAAGGAACTGATCATCCGTGGTGGCGTCAATATCTCACCGTTCGAGATCGATGAAGTGCTCTGCGCCATGCCCGGCGTACGCGTGGGGCTGGCCGTCGGCTTTGAGAATCGTTACTACGGCGAAGAAGTCGGCGCATACGTGCAAGTCGAAGAGGGCCAGTCGCTCGACGAACGCGATGTGATTGCTTATTGCCAGCAGCATCTGCCCACGCACAAGGTGCCGAAGGTCGTGCTGTTCGGTGATGACATCCCGGTGACCAGCACGGGCAAATATCAGCGTGGCAAGTTGAAGCACTTGTATGAAGCGTACAAGGGTAAGCAGTTTCGCTAGGTGCGGCGTGCGATGAAGGTCGTGCTACAACGCATCACGAATGACCGCCATCGCATGGTCGTCGTCCGGGCCGATGGTTTGCGTATCGAAGCCGAGTTTGAAACGCGTAGCGTGCTGCTGCACGATCTGGTGCATTACGCCGTCGAGGCCGAGGCCGGTATCGCCGATGGTTTCTGGGGATTGCTGGCCGCCGGTAAGCACTTTGACGAGTTGCCCGCGTGGGAAGCGGCGGGCAACCACGGCATCAAACTGGCCGAGTCGCTCGTCGGGCCGATGCAAAGCGTGTGGGCGGGTAAGGCCACCGCCGAACGCTACGTTGAACTCGCAGGCAAGTCCGCACCGTTCGTCGATATCGCATTCGTCGAGCGCGTGCAAGAACGCATTCGCAGTCTATGGGGCCAATGGCGCGCAACGCCGTTTCATGAAACGCTGGAACTATCGTGGCCGGCGTAGGATGGTAGCGCTCGCACCAAATAGCACGAACAAGAGCGCCTGCGGCTCGGGTACCGGTCGAATCGAAATGTTGGCAAAGCCGTTGGCGTCGTAGATGCCGGGGTTGGGTTCGGCGAGATCGTCGGCGTCGAGTACTGCAAGGAAGCGGTAAAGGCCGCCGGCGGGAAGCACGACAGTGCCATCGAACGAAAGGGTACCAGAAGCGGGCAGCAGATCGGCGTTGCCGCCTTCCATACCTTCCGAAAAAAGCAACGCACTGGTATCCAGATCGCGAATCGAGGCACCAAAAAGGAATTGCGTTTCATCACCAGGCGTGTGGCTGTAGTCGAGGGAGCCATTGAGCGTAACGACCAAATCTACGTCAGTTTCGATAAAGAACGCCAAGTCAGTCACCGTTCGGATACCGGGCGAGTTACGCATTTGGTGGCTGAAGGTTGTGTTGAAATCCCCTATGCCAATGTCTTCGAGCCACGAAAAGTCGTAAGTCGAACTCGCAATGTTCTCACCCACTTGTGCGGTGCTAGTCGTTTGCAGTGGATTGAGGATGTCAGTGAGGCGCTCGAAATCATCACTGCCCGCCGGGCCGGGGACGGCGACAAGGTTAAACAGGTCCTGAGAGATCACCGTGAAGCCAGCTTGGGTTTCCTGAATACTGCAGAACGAAAGGAGGCACGCGATGACTACGACATACCACGAACGCACGCTCAAATCGAAAGAAGTTAAGAGCGACGACATGCTATCTCCGGCGATACCGCAACAACGCCACTGTCGGCAACAGCAACAACGCACTTGCCGGTTCCGGCACCGGTCGAATGGAAATATTGGCAAAGCCATTGGCGTCGTAGATGCCGGCGCTGTCTTCGTCGAAGTTGTCGGCCGAGAGCGCGACTTGCAATCGATAAAGGCCGCCCGCCGGAATGATCGTTTCACCGCTGACGGCCAATGTTCCGCTTGCCGGGAGCAAGTCGGCGTTTCCACCTTCGAAGGATTGGGTAAAGAAGACTTCGGTTGTGAGAACATCGCGAACGGACATACCGAACAGGAATTGCGTTTCGTCCCCGGGTGTGTGGCTGTAGTCGATGGACCCATCAAAGGTGACGATTAAATCGACGTCGGTTTCGATAAAGATTTGTTGTCGCGTCGCGGTACTGACTCGAACCGACTCAAGCATTTGCTGACTGACAATCGATTTGAAGTCACCGACGCCAATGTCTTCAATCCAATTGTAATCATAGGTCGAACTCGCGATGTTGTTCCCGAGCTGTGCCGTACTAGATTGGAGCAGGGGGTTGCTAATCGAGGTGATCGAATCTGAATCCTGAATACTAGATGGGCCTGATGAATCACGAACAAGGTTGAACAAATCTTGTGAGCCTATAGTAATCCCGGCATTACCAGTAGCCGCCGCGTTAACAACAACAAGCCATGCAATAATAATATGAAAACGCATCATGCAGGTTCCTTTCCTCGAAGCATCTCAATTGTAAACGGCCCATCCCCGATTTCCTACAATGCTGCACGCTGTGTCGGCTCATTTTTCATTGATTTGCACCGCGCTGTGCAGCGTTAAAATCCTCCCCATGCCAAAGATCATCCTCTACGCCGCCGTTAGCCTCGACGGTTATCTCGCCGGTCCCAATCACGAACTCGATTGGCTTCGAGACGATCCCGATTACGACGGTTACGAACCGTTCATCGCGGGCATTGATACGCTCGTCATGGGCCGCCGCACGTGGGATGTGCTGGCCGGTTTCGGCGAATGGCCCTACGGCGAACGCCGCGCCTATGTCATGTCGCAATCGTTGGAAAAGATCGAAACCGACTTGCCCGTGACGGTAACGAAGCAATCGCCGTCGGATCTCATCGAGTCGCTGCGGCAAGATGCTGGTAACAATAAAGCGAAAATTGGTGACCAAGACGCCAAGGATATCTGGCTGGTCGGCGGTGGGCTTTTGGTGCGGTCGTTCTTAGCAGCCGATTTGATCGACGAAATGATTCTATCGATGCAGCCGGTTTTACTCGGCCACGGCCTGCCGCTGTTTCCCGCCGGTTTTCCGCAACGCTGGTTCGAGCGCGTACGCGTGTCGCATTACCCCAAGGGAATGGTCGAAACCCATTGGCGGCGATCGCGGGAATAAAACTGCTGTCGCGGAAATAGAATTGTTCAGGTTTGCAATACAAGTTTCTTCACACGGAATCACCCATGACTGACGTGATTCAATTTACGTCTATGTACTGATTCCCGCAGGATTGAATGACTCCCGTTGGTCGGCAGCTGCAAGATTGAGCTTGAATTCAATTTCCCGACCCCTCTCGAACGCACTACATGTCAAGGTATGACAAGTCCAGCGAATCCCGACTTTCCGTAAGAACCATGCCAGCAAGACCGTCTAAGAAGAGATCGAAGAAAGCCGCGCCCAACACTCCTAAATCAGCGGGTCGCGATCGCAGGGCTAATGCGCGCGGAAATTCGCAGCCCGCGAACAGCCTTCGGATTCTTGACGACGCCCGCGCCTGCACTCACTGCGAAGCGCTCCCGTTGGGGCCGCGCCCGTTGCTGGCGGGTAGCGCGACGTCAAGAATTCTGATCGTCGGGCAGGCTCCCGGCAAAGCGGCACATGAGAGTGGCATCCCGTGGAACGACCCCAGCGGCGACCGGCTGCGCGACTGGATGGGCATAACGCGCGAGGTGTTTTACGACACCGCTCACATCGCTTTGATGCCGATGGGATTCTGCTATCCGGGCAAGGGTAAGTCGGGTGATATGCCGCCGCGCCCGGAATGCGCGCCGCTCTGGCACGATTCGATACGCGCCGCGCTTATCGGCGTAAAGCTTACGATCTTCGTTGGCCGGTACGCCTGCAGCCAATACGTAAATCAATACGACACGCTGTTAGCGGCGACGCGCGATTACGAGGCGCTGTTACCGCAAGAGATCGCGCTGCCGCATCCGTCGCCGCGCAACAACATCTGGCTGAAGAAGAATGCGTGGTTTGAACATGAAGCCGTGCCGCGGTTGCGGCGACGAATCAAGCGCCTGTTGAAGGGTTAGGCGACCTAACCGGTCGCCTGCAATCGATAGATGTCTAAATTAACGTCGAACGCGAGTTGATCGCGTATTTCTCGCTTGCCCAATCGCTTGTTTAACCCAAGAACTGGGGCGACGAAAGATTGAATTGTCGTTCGCTCCGTCGTCGCCACCAGTCGCCGTGTTTTTGAATATTGGATTTGGTAGAGTGGGTTGGACTCAACCGCCCAAAACACTCAACGCATCAAACCTCGCGCCAAACAATCGGTGGGTCGGGTACAACCCACCCTACGCCTCTCAACCCACCAAAACACTCAGGGCATCCGAACCACAAGCCCAACAATCGGTGGGTTGAGTACGACCCACCCTACACCTGAACCCTTGCCCCGGTCGTTCATGCTCCTGCCTTGGTCGCCTTCTTTCTTCGAGGGAGAGGGAGTATTCACGTAATCCACATCTTAGATGTGGGTGCGCGTATTGGGTCGCGCTATGCCAAACGGGGTTGACGACCGTGGCGGCGGCCCATCGTTAGTCGCGGTTGCGTATGGTCGGTGCGCTTCTTATTGCGCGTGAGCCACACGCTCTTTTGGCACGTCATCAACGCATACGGATGCACCCAAAACAGGCCGAGCGTTGCGTACATACCGTACATCACGCCGAAGACTGCTTCGGAGCTGCGTTCGCGAATGGCGAAGAACACGACGGTAAAGAGCGAGCCCAACGCACAAGAGCCCAGCAGCTTCAAGCCGAACACACTCGGCATCGCAATCGCCAAAGCGAGCGCGACGATCAGAAACAGGTACGGCAGCACCTGGCCGACGGCGCCCATCAGGAAGTTGAAGCGAATGCCGAGTTTGCTTTCGCGACGGAAATCACCAAACACGTAGCTGCCGGTGAAAAACGTTTCGCGAATGTTGCTACGCGCCCAGCGCAGGAACATCTTGCACAAACCGAGATACGTCGTCGGGCTATTGGTTAGCACACGCGCCGTGCGTTGGAAGCGCACCTTCATACCTTGTTGCAGGATAAAGTTGGTCATGGCGTGGTCTTCGCCGGCACGCGCGGGCATGCCGCGCCAGGTCTGATGCAACCACTGATCCAAAATCGGCATCACGGCCGAGCGGCGATAAGCGGCCAAGGCCCCGGCGCAACAGAGAACGGCACCATCGCCCATCATGCTCTGAGCGGCGCGCTTGTAATCGAACGTCATCACATACCGAACGGACAGCATGCGCGGGATGAAACCCTGCGTGCGGTTGAGCACGCGCACGTTGCCTGCTGCCGCGCCGACAGTCGCATCTTCGACCAACGGGCTGACAACAGCGCGCAAGGCGTCTTTTTCAATCAGCGAGTCGCTATCGATTGAGATCAGGATATCGCCCGTCGCGCGACGAAATCCTTCGTACAGCGCGTGGCGCTTGCCGCGATTCTTGCGGAAGCGCAGCGCCGTAATGCGGCTACCGAATTCGCGCGTGGCGCGTTGAATGTGGCGCCACGTATCATCGACACTGCCGTCATCGACGACGTAGATTTCAAATAAGTGTCGTGGGTAGTTGGCAGTGGCAATGTTCTTCAGCGTTTCGTAAACCAGCTTGCCTTCGTTGTAGGCGGGCACCACGACCGTGATCGACGGCAAGCGCGATTCCGCGACGGTCGGCACCGGTTGATAGCGCAAAGCAAGGTACAAGCGCCAGAAACTCCAGAACGTCAGCAGTGCACCGTACGGCACACCGATGATTAGGAAGCCACGTCCCGGCGCGGACGACCAAAGGATGTCGGCGGCTTGCCATGCGACATCCGATTGCCATGCGGCAAATGCCGCCAGCATCGCAAACGCAATGATGCCGAGTTTCAGCGCAACATCGTGTGGTTGATGCAACGGTAGATATCGGTGGTAACTGTCATTCGGTGCGCTCGAAAATTGCGCGCGGATTGTTGTAAGCATGGTGGACACGGCGATTCTCCATCGGGATTCCGATCGCAAGAAGGGGCGACCGGTTCAAGGATTGAGCAGCGAGCGTTTGCCTCCCTTCACATTGCCGGGTCAATGAGTCTTACGACCGGGCACGGTGAATCGATTGGTTATTCGCTGCTTTCCTAATTATTCCATTCAGTTTGGCAAAGTGAATACAAGTAACGGGAAATTAAGGTGCTGGTAATGTGCTGGTTAAGCTAATGTAAAATCAGGGCTTAGCGTTATTCATCTTGTCTCGTGCTCCAAAATAATTCGGGGTACCCCTCGGGTCATCCGCCGAATTCCGCTGAGTTAGACACCTTTAGAAAGGTGACGTTAACCCACCGCATAGCAATATATTTAGTCGTTTTTTTCAGGTTGTCCAGATGGGATCGAGCGCCCGTGGGGGTCGGCCTGCGGGTCGGCGACCTCTTCCCGCAGGGCGGTCTCAAGGCGGGGACCGATAAAGTGCTCCACCCGCTCGGCCGGCTCGTGCAGGTGATCTAACGGAAGGTCGGAATACTGGGCGACGTAGCTCTCCCACAGGCGATGGGAGCGGATCAGCCTTTCGGCACGGTTTAAGCCCTTTTCCGTCAATATGAGACCATTCCCATCTGTCGTGCTCGTAAGGCGGCGGCGGCGGAGGGACTGCAGCGCGTAGCGGGTGAGCAGGCCGTGGCCGAAGATGCGACGCAGGTCCGCAGTTGGCATGGCAGCCGCGGCGTCGCCGAGGTTCTCCCGGAAACGGTAAAGGACGCCCAGAATATCTTCACGGCGGATTTGGGCCCGTAGCGCCAAATGTTGCCACGCCTTACTGGCCAATCCTCGGGTGGGCGCGACCACGATCGCAACCATCAGGAAAAACCCGGCAAAGACCGTCATCATGGCTGAGGTGTCGGGCTGAACCGGTGTATTGAACCAGACCGGAAAAGCAATAACGGCTAACTGTGACAGCAACGCCGATGCCGCCGCGAACACCACGCTAAGAAACAACAAAACACCAAGCCGGTCGGTAAGCAAGTAAGCCGTGACGGGCGGCACGATCAACATGGCGATAACGAGAATGCTGCCCACGGCTTCAAAGCTGACGACTGCCGTCAGGGCGACGAGGATCATCAGCGCGTAGTGCATCAAGTTGGCATTGATACCGAGCGTGCTGGATAAAGCCGGGTCGAAGGCGCTGACTTTGAGTTCTTTGTAGAACGCCGTTACGAAAAAAAGATTCAATGCGAAAACGATGGCCAGGTTCTTGAGCGCAACCGGTGTACCGTGGAAGGCGTCGGCGTAGATATGGGCGATGTTACCGTAGAGCACACAACTCGGATCGAGATCCACGTGATCGGTCGCTTGGCGGATAAGTACGAGGCCGATGGCAAAAAGGATCGTAAAGACGACGCCCATGGCGGCGCCTTCTTCCACTTTGCCGTAGCGCGCGATCACTTGCGTGAGTAATGCCGTCAAGATTCCCACCACGACGGCGCCGACTAGCATGGCACCAATGCCGCGCGAATGCGTTACCAGAAAAGCGACGACCAAGCCCGGCAGTACGGCATGCGAAATGGCATCCCCCATCAGGCTCATGCGACGCAACACGAGAAAGCTGCCGACCAGTGCGCAGGCGCAACCGGCGAGCATGGCGACCAGAACCACCGTGCCATCACCTTGCCAACTCCAAGTCATGGCACATCCCCCAGCGGGTGCGGTGACGCGGGGATGGCACCGCGCTTCTCGGCGAGGACGCGTTCGAGTTCGACGGTAATCGCCGCCGGTAAGACGTGTTCGATCAGGTCGGCGTCGCGATCGACATGCGTCGGCGCAACATCGGCGTAGCGAATCAGGTAAAGCTCCCATAGTCGGTGGTTACGCAACAGGCGATGGGCGCGCACGCGCCCGGTCGGCGTCAAGCGAATGTTATCGTTGGGGTCGATGGTCAGTTCGTCTGCCGCACGAGCCCGTTGAATATGGTCGCGTAGTTCGATCCGTCGCCAGCTACGCATTTGGTGCAGGCTGGCAAACGGCAAGGGGCGTTCGCTGCCGTGGGCTTCTTCATGTTCGGCGAGCGCGCGTAAGACATGCTGGCGGCCGATGCGTCGTCGCAGTGCGAAGCGACGCCACCAAGCAAAGACTATTCCGCGCGCGGGCGCAAATGCCATGCTGAAAAAAAACAAAACGCCGGCGCAGATCACGATCACGGCACCGGCGGGCAAGTTTGCGTAGCTACCGCTAATGAGCGCGCCGACAAACCCGCTCGCCGCGCCGAACTCTACCGAGAGCCATGTCATGGTTGCGAGATCGTCGGTCCAGAAGCGCGCGGCGGCCGCCGGGATAATGAGCAGGGCGATCACGAGAATCAAGCCGACGGCTTGCAAACCCACGACCGTGGTGATGACAACCAAGGCCATCATGAGCAGATCGAGCAAGCGCACGCGCCGCCCAAGCGAGTGGGCGTACGCCGCATCGAAACACAACAGCCGAAACTCTTTAAACAGTAGGACGACGGAAATCAAGATGAGTGCGGCCGTGAGGCCGATGAGCCAAGCATCCTGCCGGATCAATCCTGCCGTGGTGCCGTATATGAATCGATCCAGCCCGGCCTGATCGCCCATGCTGAGTTGCGTGGCGGCAGATTTCAGGATAAGGCCGACGCCGAAGAACACGCTCAACACGATTCCGATCGCCGCGTCTTCGTGAATGCGCGGAATACGGCGCAGGCCCATCACGCACAACACGCCCAAGGTTCCCGCGATCGCACCGCCGATGAGTAGTGGCACGATTTCTTTTTGACCGACGAGTAAGAATGCCGCGGCGATGCCGGGTAGGGTCGCATGCGCGAGGGCGTCGGAGACCATTGCGCGTTTGCGCAAGTATGTGAACGTGCCGATCAAACCCGCCGCCGCACCCAAGAGTGTGGTGCCGAGCACGACGATGCGCGTGTTGTAATCGGCCAGTGACAGCACGCGGCGAAATTCATCGCCTCCGAGCGCGGCCGCTGCCGTCACGGCAACGGCAACCAGAGCAGGCAATACCAATAACATGGCGGGACCGCGCATCAGACGCCTTCCTTGCCGCCGCGTGCGATGGCTTCGGCGGCTTCGACCAACAGCGTCAGCTTACCGCCGTAGGTCGTGCGCAAATTCTCTTCGGTGAAGGTCGTCGCTGTCGGGCCGCTGGCCACGATGCGCATGTTGAGCAGGATCACATCGTCGAAGTAACTCTTGACCGTCTGCAAATCGTGATGCACGACCAACACCGTACGTCCGCGCGCTTTGAGGTCTTTTAACAACGCGATAATGGCCGACTCAGTAGCCGCGTCGACACCGGCGAAGGGTTCGTCCATCAGGTAAAGCTGGGCATCTTGAACCAGCGCCCGCGCCAGAAAGACGCGCTGTTGTTGACCACCGCTCAAGCGGCTGATTTGTCGGTGGGCGTATTCGGCCATGCCGACTTTTTCGAGCGCTTCGTAAGCGGCGGCGCGATGTTTCTTGCGCGGCGGCAGGCACCAGGCAATCTTGCCATAGGTGCCCATCGTGACGACGTCGAGCGCGTTGATGGGAAATTCCCAGTCGATGCTTTCGCGCTGTGGCACATAACCGACAAGCTGTCGCTGTTTCTTGTAGGGCTGTCCGTAGATGCGAATACTACCCGATGCTTTCGGGATCAGATCGAGACAGGCCTTTATGAGTGTGCTCTTACCCGCACCGTTGGGGCCGACGATGCCGATGAGCCGACCTTCTTCCGCCGCGAAGTCGATATCCCATAAGACCGGCCGTCGGTGATAGGCCACCGTCATATCGTGAATGGAGATGGGCGCGCGCGGATCGTGATGTTGATCGGCAGCTTCGGGTAGGCGGCGTTGTTTGGGTAAAAGATTCATTATTTACGGTTGTCTAATTTCGCGTTGTCGCTCGGCATTGACTGTTACGCCGAGTCGGTTCCTGGTATGCCATGCCGCGCCGTGTCTTGCCGTGCGTTAGTCCCCCAGCGCCAGAGGGGCGTGTGGCACCCGATCATTCGCCCGCGCTGTGGCACCGGTTTGTAACCGGTGTGATGACGGTTTGGCGTTGACTGGTAGAGTTTGAGAAACACTCATCAAGCTCCAAGTGCAAAATTCGCCAGGCCCAGAGGGCCAGAGGGCCAGAGCCAGCCTATCTTTCTCCCCTCCCTTGCTGGGAGGGGCCGGGGGAGGGTTGCCACCAGCGATCTCAATATGTGAATGCTCTTCAACATCAACCATCCATTTCTCAACGCTGAAGCAACACTAATCCTTCGCGACGCTCAACTTCCCATCCATTCCACCCGCCGGTGCGTCACCGCCCAACGCGCGCGTGATCGTCGTGACGTTGTGATCGATCATGCCGGTGTAAGTGCCTTCATAGGTGCCGGGCGCGCCCATCGCATCGGAGAAGAGCGTGCCGCCGATGCTAAGCTCGTGCTGCCGCGCCGCCGCGCCTTCGACCAAAGCTCTCACATTCTTCTCCGATACCGACGACTCGACAAAAACGGCGCGAATTTTCCGCTTTACCAGCAAATCGACCAACGCATTGATATCGCGCACGCCGGCTTCCGACTCGGTGCTGATGCCCTGAATACCGCGCACCTCGATGTCATACGCGCGACCGAAGTATTCGAACGCGTCATGGGCCGTTACCAAGACGCGGCTGTCTTTCGGGATGGTGGCGATACACTTTTGGGCGTAGGCGTGCAGTCGATCGAGTTTGGGTATGAGTGTTTCGAGATTAGCAGAGTATTCGTCGGCATGTGCTGCGTCGTACTTCGACAGGTGCGCGGCGATTTCGCGCGCGGCTTCTTGCCAGAGGGGCACATCCATCCATACGTGCGGGTCGAAGTGGCCGGGCGTATCGGGTGGGGCGATCAGCTTTGCTTCGTCGATCTTAGCCGCGACAGCCACACCACCGCACTTTTCCAGAATGTCCTCCATCTTCCCTTCTAGCAGCAAGCCGTTGTAGAAAACGACGTCGGCTTCGTTGAGCTTCACGATATCGCCGCGTGAGGCTTGGTAGAGGTGCGGATCGACCGAGGCGCCGATGATCGATTCGACAGTGGCGCGGTCACCGGCGATCTCGCGCGCCAAATCCGCGACCATGCCGACAGTGCAGACGATGGTGTAGCGACTGGTGCCGTCTTTGTTGTCGATGGGTTTGTCGGATTGGTTCGGCTGATCGCCTTTTTCGCAACCAGCGAGCAAACCGGCGACTGCGATTAAGGCAACCAGCGATACGTGCAACATATTTCTTTGCCGATGAGGCATAAAATTCTCCTGTTTCAAGTCGTGCTACAAAATATAGCTTGTGCTAAAATTATCTGCAAGTTGTCAGATTTGGCAACTGCGGTGATATTTGTTTCCGGAATTTGGGTTTGCGTGCCTCCGGCGCGGGCCCGCAGGCAAGAAAGGCCCGCCCCATGCCGCCGGCGAGCAAGGCGAAATCCAAGAAGACCAAGAAAAAGGCCGCAACCGCCGCGCGACGGTCGGTCGAAGCCACGGCCCGCAGCCACGAGCGCACGCGCAGCGATCACGCGCGCGAGATTGCCGAGGACTACGTCGAACTGATCGACGACCTGATCGCCGAATGCGGAGAGGCCCGCGCCGTCGATATGGCCAAGCGGCTGGGCGTTACGCAGGTCACAGTCACCAAAACCATCGAACGCCTCAAGAAAGACGGTTGGGTAACCTCGGAACCTTACCGTTCGGTGTTTCTGACGGACAAGGGCAAGGAACTGGCCGACTACGTGCGCGCCCGACACGAGATGGTGTTGGAGTTTTTATTGAAGCTGGGCGTACCCCGCGCGGATGCCGAGGCGGATGCGGAGGGGATCGAGCATCATATCAGCCCGCGGACGCTGGCGGCGATGAAGCGGTATGTTGAGGGGTAGTTTCTTAGGAGCGGCCGGAGCATGTTTCTCGAATACGAAAAAGACCCCGTCAAGCAAACGGATGATTTGTTTAATTGTTCAAGCTGCGATTACCCACTTGGCGAGATCGCCGATGACCGACGCTGTAGCGAATGCGGTCTTTTGATAGGTGCCGGATCGAGGCTAATTTTCTTAAATCGAAAGAGAAGCTGGCGAGGGTGGGCGCTGGTTAAAAAAATAGCATTTATCCTTAACACATTTATTCCGATTGCAATAGGATTCGGAATGGGGTTGATTGCAGGGTTTAGGGCTTCACGAATGGGCGTGCCCAATGCTCCGATAGGCATGTCCGTTCTCCAACTTTCATTGTTGGCCACTGGTCTGTTTGTTGCGATGGCGGTATTTGAACTTGTCCTTTGGTGGTTATGGCTCAAGAACCCACGGCATACGGCGGGCCTAATATTTAACAACGGCGGATGCGCTATTTTTGGAAAGGGCCGAGCTCCACGCTGGTATAGCAATAAGGAAATTTGTTCGATTCAGATGATGTGCAGATTGACTGATGTTTGGGTTTCGCGTCTGAATGTCAGCAATCAGGAATTTGTGAAGCTACCGGGAGGATGGATGAGCTTTAAGAACATGCGTTGTTCGATCGTACAAGAGTTTGCAGCAGTTTATTTTAGCGGGACGAGTAATCCCCGAATTGAGATTGGTACCATCAGGTTTCACCAAAAGCTTCGCGGTCGGTCGAAATCGATTCGTGATCGACTCGAATTACAAAGCAAGAATGGTGGATTCATTATGGGGCCGCCGACGCGGAGTCATCCACCAATCGGGGTCTTGATGTTGATATGTCTCGGATTTTTACTCTGGGTTGTATCGGTGATACCCGCCTTTAGCCATTTTCCTGCGATTGAAGGTATCATTAGTCGCACATCGAATACCCATGTTCTATCGATTGTGACTGTTGTCGCTGTCTATTACTTCCTAAAACAGTATGTCGGCTATTGGAAGGAGTTCATTGTTTTACGACACGATGGACTGGTATTGGAAAAGACGCAGAGTTACTCCAAAACAATCGCTTGGAATGAAATCAAAAAATTTAATTATGCTGCACCGAAAGCGGCGAAGATAATCGACGGTTGCACGCTGAACTCCGGGGAAGTTGTGAGATTTTGTCCTCTACAAGATGAAGAAGCCCGACTGCTTAAGCGAGTCTTTGCCGTGAAGAAAGAGCAAATTGCCACGATACCAGCCTCTACAAAATAGTCGTTAATTCCCAACCGTCCGAACCGGGCTCTTCTCCCCCAGCGCTTCCGCGTGGGCCGAATCCGGCAGATAACTCGCCGCCATCAGGCGGACTGACTCGTTGCTATCGGCGGCGGCGAATTCTTCCAGGATGGAGCGGAATTTATCGCCGTGTTCTTTGGCGAACAGGCGCACGGCCATCAGCCGAACGATATCGTTTTCGGCACGCACTTGGGCGCTGGCGACTGTGGTGATGGATTTTGCAAGCGGTGCCCAGCGCACGGCGTTGAGCGTACGAGCGCGTACTTGCCAACTGCCGTCGTTTAGGGCATTAGCCAGTGCGCTTTGCACGCGTGAAAGGTCACCCGCGCTGATGTTCACTTCCTGCGGTCGCATGTGCTTGGCGGCCAGCACGGCACCGGCCTTTTCGGCCGCGTAGGCACGCACCTGCCAGGTGGGCGAATCAAATTCCTTCAGTAACTCACTGATGCCCGTCGTCGTCACGTTTAACGGTCGGCGTAACACGTTGACCGGCCCGGCGACCTGCGTGCCCATGCCTTCGATCAGTTGACCATCCTCAAACACGGGGTCGAGCACGGCGGTTAGTTCGATCGGCTGCGGCAGGTCGATATGGCGCAGCAGGTGACGGCGCACCTCGCCCACGTCGACGGTGACGATTTTCTCAAACGCATCGCCGGGTAAGAGGGTCGGGCGCTCGTTCATCAGCACGGTGGTGAAGTTGCGGAAGGTGGCACCGTTGATGCCGGCCGTCAGCACGATCATCGGCCGCGCCATCATGCCTTCGCCAAACGTGATCGGAAACGGCCCGATGTTTTCCATGCGAAATCGCACGGCCAAGGGGGCGGCGGGGGCAATGCTTTGTTGTTCGGGCGTGATGCTGAAACGCAGGAATTCGCCGGGGCGCTCGTAATAGTCGAACACATCGCGGCGGAATTTATCGAGCACGGCGATGATTTTGGTGTTGGGCGGCGGACCATCGGCTTGCAAGTCTTTGGAGCGGCTCAGTTGCGTAAGCAAATAGCGACCCAGCCCCGATTGTTCCAAACGTAACGCTTGTTCGATGATCGACTTCGCACGGTCGGGCTTCTTCTCGGCGATCAATGCCTGTGCCAAGACGTAGGCGGCCAACTGATCTTCGGTAGCGGCGGTGCCGAGCTTGGTGAGGGCGACGCGTTGTTGACCTTGCTGGTGTTGGGCCAAGGCTTCTGCAATATCGGCAATCGGATCGTGATCGATGGCACGCTGAGCCAGTTCGGCCAGGCGCAGAGCGGTGGCAGGCTCGCGTTGATACTGTGCGTAGAACCAAGCCAAGCGCGCGGCATCGGCGTGGCGTAGGTCCTTCATGATGGCGTCGATTTGCGGTTTGATCGCTTCGTCAAGCTTGGCAACGGCGGCATCTGCCTGCTCGGTTTCGCCACGCGCACGCAGCACATCTATTCGCAACATCTGGGCATCGATATCGTCGGCGTTTAGTTCGACGGCGAGATCGATGGTGCGCAGGGCGTTGTCGAAGTCGTCGGAATTCAAGTAACTGGTGCTGAGCTGCATCCAGTTCTCGGCGGGCACGGGCGACGGGTCACTGCGGCGATGTACTTCGATTGCGCGGTTGAACCATTCTTGGGCGCGCTGATGCAACGCGAGGCTGTCGAGGAACTGCCCCAAATCCCAAATCAGCGCCACCTGCGATGGGTTGGCCGAAATAAGCTGCAACGCAACTTCCACGCGCTGCAACTCGGGCTCCGTTTCGCCGAACATTTCGTACGCCAATTCGCGCGCCGCGATGTTAAGCGGGTTTTTCAAGAGCGACTTACTGATATGCGTGGATGCGTTGTCGAGATCGCCGCGTTCGAAGTGATAGCGTGCCAACCAATATTGCAGCTCGCTTTGAACCGGTCGCGAGCGACGCGGTTTGGCGAGTTCTTCGCGTGCGAACTTAGCGCGTTGATCGGCCGTTTGCGCTTTTTCGATTTCCAAGCGAATCAGATCGATGGCGGCCTTGTCATCTTCCGGGCGCAACCGGCTGTAGCGTTCCAACGCTTCGTGCGCGTTGGCTTCGCGCCCCATGCGATATTCCAAGTCATACGTGAACTTCCAGGCATCAGCGTTGTTCGGCGCGCTGCGTACGGCGGCGCGCAACAGCGAGAGTACGTGTAATGAATTGGCACGCACATTCCGCGCGCCGGTCAGATGTCCTTCGTGTCGCGCGAGATTAACGAGCCAGTCACCGATATCGGGATCGAGCACGTTGCGGTCGATCGGCTTGGGCGTTGGTCTCGGTGCCGTGGAAGGTCGCTCGGTTGCTTCCGACTGGGTGGCTGGCTGCTTGGCTTCCGGCTCTGCCGGCACCAGCGTCATTTCCTGCTGAGCGATGCCCGATGCGAAAATTAGAATGGTGGCGAGTGTGATTGCGGCCATCAACGAACCTCCCATGTTCCTGTGCGGCCTGATGAACGACCGGCAGATGCGGGGGCGCAATCGCCGGAAGGTCTTTATTTATCGTCACTTGTATCAGTTTGACGTTGGGCTGGCAAGCGGAATCTTGAGTTCGTCGAAGTCGATATCGTGATAAAGCTCGGCGCGCTCGCGCAGAAAGGCGGCTTCGGTCCCGCGATTCAGCTTTTCGCACGCCTTGGCAAGTAGCGCGTGACAGAGACCGGCCTTGGGGGCATCGAGCATTTCCGCGTGTCGCATCTTGCTCGGTAAGTCATCGATAACGGATTGAAACGCACCGCGCGCCGCATCGCATTGCAATTGAATCGGCAACAGCAACAGTTGTTGATCGAGCGAAAGCGTGTTCGCCTCTTGCCGCAGCGGTTGAATCGCCGCGTCGGCGGCTTCGACTTGCTGAACCTGTAAAAGACAGTCGGCCAACAGAATGCGGCAGAGGTTGACCATCTCGGTGAGCGATCGACCGCTAAGTTGAACGATGGCCCGACACAACTCGGCGGCGGCCATGAAATCTTTTTGATTGTGGGCAACGACGGCCAAATTGTGGCACGCCATCAGCTTGCCACGCGGATGGAGATTAAACGCAAGTACGGCGTCGCGCAATTGCGTTTCAGCCAGATCGAGCCGACCCGTCGTGATGTAAATCGCCGCTTGGTTGGCCGTTTTGATTTGGCGATAGCCGAGGATCGAGAGCACCATCCACGAGCCGGCGAAGAAGATTGCCATTGTCCAAAAATGATCGGCGTCGGCTTCGAGACCAAAGCTGGGGGCAAAGACCGCCCCGGTCGCCGTCGCCATTATGCCAACCAGCAGCAAGGCGCGCAACACGCGCGTCATCCAGACGTGCATGGTCAACTTGCCGGTCAATGTTTTGGCTTGCTCGAAGTTCATAACGGTGATTGGCTCGATTGATAATGGAGGGCGACATCACCGAGCAACTCGAAGCGGTCGGTAAGCTTGGCGGGCGGAACCAGCAGCGTGGCATCATGCCAATAGCGCTGCGCTTCATCCTTGCGGCCCAGTCGATGCAAAGCGGCGGCGAGTAAGCCGTAGGCGTAACCCGCGCGGGTGGAAAGATGTCGGCGGAACAGATCGCGACGCTCGGAAATCTTATCGACGGCATCTTCGTTCTGGCCCATAAATACCTGTTGATGCAGCCGCACTGCCTCGAAAATCGCTCGCAGTGGCGGCGGCATTTCAATTTTTTGCAGGCGACCGATGAGTTCGACGGCGTCGGTTAATTCCTCGTTACGCAACTTCGCCGACGCGAGCGACAACTGTGCCTGATGCAACGTTAACGGGTCGCCCATGCGGCGGCGCAAGAGGGTTTCGTATATGTGGCCGGCGACGTCGTGTTGCTTGCGCGATTCCAACAGACCTGCGACGATCATAAAAGCTCGACCGCGCAGCGTCGGGTCGTATATCGGATGATTGAAGGTGGTCGGCAACGCCGCGTCAACGGCGTCCCAACGTTCGAGCTTGGCATCTTCCCACATTTGTTCGACGCGTTCGGTAGAGCGCTGCCGTTTGCGTGCGCGATATCGACTCATCAGCAGGATGATCGTGAGCAACACCCACGGTACGATCTCGAGTTGTTCCCATTGCCATTTGGCATGCGTAAACAATGGAAGCACGATGGGTGCAAGAATGCTGGCGATGAATAGCCCGAAAATGAAATAGACCGGATAGTTTTCGCGCGTAGAGGGTGTCGTGCGTTCGATCCACGTGTCAATCTGTTGCGGTGTAATCTGCGTCATCGATCTAAAGGATTGTAGCGAAATATGCAGGGCTTGTGCGGATGACACGAAGTTTAACAGGACGATCCGCGACGAGGGTGTGCGTGGGTGCTACGGGTCGATGACTTATTGGTCGCCCATCTCAGCGGCGAGCAGTCGCAAGTAGCGAAAATCGTAAATACCGGTTCGATGGCCATCGGCCCAAATAATGTTGAGCGCGTAGTTACCGACCAATCCGGCATCGGCAAACTCGGTGGCTTTATCGATGTTGGCCGGTAGCACGTTGAGCGACGTGCCTTTGGCCGGTTTGGAAGGCCCCTTATCGCGTTCGATGCGGCAGGTCGCGCACGGACACATCTTGCGTAAGAGCGCCAGTGGGAAGTGGCTGGTTTGGCCGTCCTTCCATTTGATCTTAAGACCATCTTTGCGATCGAGATGCAGGTCGGCGGGTTTAAATTCGTCGGAGGCCAGCGGCTGATTCAGCGCTTTTTCGACCAAATTGGCGTCGGTCATATCGGTTGATTCTTCGCGGCGGCGGTAAGGCGCACGACCGTGTTGGATAATGAGTAGCGGTTGTTCCGATCTTCTTCGACCGACCGCGTAATCGGCACGAAAAAGCAATGTCGTTCTAATCGTTGATTCATGGCAGTGCAATGTGCGTGCAGGCGTTTGATGGACGAGAGTTCATCCTGCGTCCACGGGCGCTTGGCATCGTTTAACACGACCATTTCACTTTCGATGATAGCCTGAAACGGGTCTTTTAGCCGCATGCGACCCGCGATTTCAAAACCGATATCCGATTCGAGAAATTCCTGTACTTCGCTATCGTCTTGCAGGTCGTTGGCAGAGCGCGTGGCGGGCGTCGCTTCGGTTGCCGGCAGAATCGACGAATCGCCCGGGCCCGCTTCCATGCCGAAAACGGCGGACGCAAACGCCCCCGTGTCTTCCATCGTATGACGAATGGCGTCGGCGACTTCCTTCTGCGAGCGAAAAACGTCGCTCTCTTTCGCACCTGCCAGCACAAAGCATTTGATGTGATACGGATAAGCCGCCCGAAAACACGGTTCGTTATCGTTTTCAACGATCACGATGGCGTCCGGATCGACGGTTGCGATGACGCCGATGGCCTCGCTGACGGATTCGTAAATCGAGCCGGGATCGACAAGCAGGCGCCGGGCGTTTTTCATCAGCGGCAGCGGTCGGCTCAAACGCAGATTCGGATGGGGCGGTCGGACTGCATCAACGCGCAGATAGTAGGGCCGCGACGGGGCCAGGGCCGTCGCGATATGATTGGCGACGTCGGTCTTACCCGAGTCGGCCGGCCCTGTGATTTGCAGGGTTACAACAGACATGGTCCGCCTTTCGGAATCTGGCTGGGTGGCAATTTCCCTGCGAGCGCGTCACGCTCCAATTTAACGCGGCGCTGGCGCGGTTTTCCACTGCTGATACGGAATATCCGAAAAAGCCGTAAGTCCATGATAGATCAATTGTTAGAAAATTACCCCAATTGCCAATGCCCGATCATGCCTTGCCATACCCGATTTTAGATGTGCGTCCGTGCACGGAATTTGACACCGGCCACATCAATGGTGCCGTCAATATCCCGCTGGAGACGCTGAACGCGCGTATCAGCGAGCTGCCGCCGCCGGATGAGCCCTTGCGGATTTTTGATGTGGACTCCGACCGAGCGGACATCGCGTTGGCAATCCTGCGTCGTGCAAAACGGCCCCACGTGACTGCGATAACAGATATGGAGCGGTATTTCGCTGGTCCGTTGGAGACGGGGCCGTCAACGAACTATTTATGGCGACCGCACGGATTGATCGCCCGTGTTCTAGCGGAGATGCGATTGGCGTGGGGCGAGCAACTCGAGGGGAAACGGGCGGTCGATTTGGCGTGTGGCGTGGGTCGCGATGCGGCGGCGTTGGCGCTGGGTGGATTGACCGTCGAGGGTTGGGACAATTTGCCGGAGGCGTTGCAGCGCGCCGACTGTTTGGCGAATGCATGCGGAGCGAAGGTTGAAACTCGTCAAGTTGACCTCGAAGCGGCGGGATTCACATTGCCGCCGGGAGCGTTTGATGTCATCGCGTGTTTTCATTATCTGCATCGACCGCTGATGGCGCAGATCGAGCGCGCGATTCGGCCGGGCGGCTTTGTGGTGTATGAGACGTTTACCGTTGCGCAGCGCGAGCAGATCGGCAAGCCGCGCAAAGATAAACACTTGTTACGACCCGGCGAGTTATCCTCGTATTTTGCGGATTGGCGAATATTCTGGAACGCCGAAGGTTTCTCGGATGGTCGCTGGGTTGCGTCGTTGATTGCGCGCAAACTGGGCGGGTCAAGCGAATTAGGGGAGGTTACAGCCGAAGATCGAGCCGATGCCGAGCGTTAAATCCGGCGTCGGAAGACCGATGAGGCCAAAGAAAAGATCAAAAATAATCTGCGGCAAGATAAAGAGTAGTTCCACGCCGGTGCAGATAATGCTGGCAGTCATCACGCGCTCCTTCGATCGTCAATGCCATCAGGCAACGACGGTGTGATCCGATTAATGTTGGATATATCGGCGAAACGCGTGCCAATTGAGCATCGCCCCGCCCCGCGCGGGGTTCAGAACTAAGCGATGCAGCCGGTTATTTCGAGTAAGCCGTTGACAATTCCCGGAGCGCTACCACCGAAGATGCCGAGTATGAAATTCAATAAGCCGGAAACCAACGTGGCACCAGCTTCAATCGCCAAACAAAACGGGCCGACTACCATTGCATCCACTCCACGTGTTTAAATGACCTTTGAGGTCGAGGGATCGCCAGTCGCTGGCCCCGATGCGCGGTAACCAATCAAACGCTTGGCAATCGACGCGGATTATACGAGAGGTCGGTTTGCCACTCGCCTCGGTTATCGGATATTCAGCGGGACCTCTATCCGAGCGACCCGACAGCGGCTTCGACAGCCTCGATCAACTCGGTGGCCCGAACGAGCTCCAAGGCGGTGTTGATATCCGCGCCAAAGGCTCGGTCGGCATCGGCATGGGAAATATGGCGGCGCACAACCTCGTGGGAGGTACGCGGGCCGATACCTGGCTTGAGCGGGTGGCGGAAATCGAGCGCTTGGGCGGTGCAAAGCAGCTCGATCGCGAGGACGGTCTCGACGTTGGTTACGATCTGATGCACGCGAAGGGCGCTGGTCGCTCCCATGCTGACGTGGTCTTCCTGCCCCAAGCTGCTGGGTATCGAATCGACACTCGACGGGGTCGACAGGCTCTTGCACTCGTTCACCAGTGCGGCGGCCGTGTATTGCGGAATCATGAAGCCGCTGTTGACGCCGCTGTTGGCAATCAGCAGCGGCGGCACTCCTTCGGGCCCGAACAGCAAGGCATAGGTGCGGCGCTCGGAGATATTGGCCCACTCGGTCAACGTCATGGCAAGATAGTCGAGGCCCAGCGCGAGCGGTTCACCGTGGAAGTTTCCGCCACTAATGACGCGGTCGCCGACAATCACGGGATTATCCGTTACCGAATTCAGCTCAACATCAATCACGCGGCAAACATGATCGAGGGCGTCGCGACAGGCACCGTGCACGGCGGGAATGCAGCGCAGGCTGTAGCGATCTTGCACGCGGTTGCAGTTTGCGTGCGATGCTAGCACTTCGCTGTCTTGCATCATGCGACAAATATTGTCGCTGACGGTTTTGATTCCCGGATGCGGTCGCAATTCCGCAACGCCGGCGCTGAATGGTGCCAAGCTGCCCAAGCTCGCTTCGAGACTCATCGCTCCGAGGATGTCGGCAAGTTTCGCAATGCGCCGAGCGCGGATGGCGGCATCGAGCGCGTAGGCCAGCATCATCTGCGTGCCGTTTATCAAAGCGAGGCCGTCTTTGGGGCCGAGTTCGACGGGTTGCAGCCCGTACTCGGCAAAACCCTCTGCCGCCGAGCGTTCGCGATTCTGATGGCGTACGCGGCCTTCGCCGATCAGCGGCAGCACCAAATGCGAAAGGGGCGCGAGATCACCGCTGGCACCGAGCGAACCGCGGGTGGGTACGACTGGCAACACGTCGTGCGACAGCATCTCCGTGAGTCGTTCGACACAAGCCACCTGAATGCCGCTGGCCCCGAGCAAGAGCGCGTTGATTTTGAGCAACAGCATCCACCGCACAATTTCGTCGGGGATCGGTGGGCCGACGCCGACGGCATGGGAAAGGATGAGGTTGCGTTGTAATTGGGCGAGTTGATCGTCGGGGATGCGCGTGGTGCAGAGCGTGCCGAAGCCGGTGTTAACGCCGTAAATGGCGACCTGCGTTTCGGTGATGTCGATGATTTTCTGACGGCTGGCGCGCAGCCGCTGCCAGCCCGCGTCGTCGATGACGGGTTGCAAGGGGCTCCGATGCAACTCGGACAGTCGCTCTACGGACAGTAGGGTGCTGCCGAGATGTATCGGTGTCGGTTTGGGCCACGCGCTCGATTCCATACGCGCAGGGTAGCAATTTTCGGCGATTTCGTCGCGTCATCGAGCGCGGAGAATTTGAGCGGGGAACAGGGCTTTCGACTCGACGTGAATGAGGGACTACGACCTATCGGTCAACGGGAGAGAAATTTGCCCCAAACCCAAGCCTGGATTTGAAAAAGAATGGAATTTGGATAACAATCGTCCCTTTAGGCCGGTGCACATGTGTGCAAAGGCAAGTTGATTTGATTTTGCTATCGGTGAAGCGTTTTCGTTCCGAAGCAAATGGACTAATTTCTTCAAGGAAGCTCACAATGTTGGAATGGTGGCAATGGGGCGCTTTGGTTCTGATCGTTGTACTTGTCTTCGGTTTGAAGAAGTATCGCGACAAGACCATGCGCTAAGGGCGTTATCGATCGCACCGATCGAAAAAGGCCAAGGCATTCCGGGTTTTCAATTGCCGCTATGGGGACGCATCGTGGGGATGATGTTCCCAAGGGCAGCGCGCGCACTGTGCGGTGGTGCGGCAGTGTTCTTTGCATAATTTCACAATCAAAGCATGAAACTCGTTGAAGAGCAGCGTTTCACGCGGCAAGGCGTCTTCCACTAGGCGTTTGATATCGTCGTACGATGCGGACGCCTCGATTAGACCGTGTCTGGATAAAACGCGGCGGGTGTACGCGTCGACCACGAACGTCGGCATGTCGCATGCATAGAGCAGGATCGAATCGGCGGTCTCAGGGCCGATGCCTTTGACGGCTAACAGTCGCCGTCGTGCATCAGCAAGGTCCAGTCTTTTCAAATCATCGAGGCGACCGGTCGGCAAGGTCTTCACGAAGTTTGCGAGATGCTTCAGGTATCGTGACTTCGTGTTGTAGTAACCTGCGGGCCGAATGATCTCGGCCAGTTCTCCGTCGCCAAGCTTTAGCAGCGCGTCGAAATCGAGCGCATCTTGTGCCCTAAGATTCGCGATCGCTTTTTCAACGTTCGACCAAGATGTGTTTTGGGTGAGCACCGCCCCGATGGCAATTTCGGTCGGCGAGTCGCCCGGCCACCAATGTTGTGGACCGAAGCGCGCGAACAGCGACTCGTACAAATCTATGAGTGCGTGTTGTATCTCGGCGCGCACGGGCATAAACAGCTTGCTGGTGTATCGTTGCGTGTTTCGGATATGCCGGTGAGTATAACGACATGGCCGTCAGCAAAAAGCGTCGCAAAGCCCCGAAGACACAACAGCGTCGCGCGCGGCCCTCGCGCGACGTTTCCAAAGACAACTACTGGCAGGTTACCCATCATCCGCTGCAAAGCCTGGTGTTTTTGTTGCCGATGATTCTGGCCTACGAAATCGGCACGGCGATGACGATTCGCACCTTCGGCGAGGCGCAACATCGCGAGTTGGCGGCGTCGCAGCTTTTGCACTGGTTTTTCAGCTTGTTCGGAGCGTCCAGCGTTTACCTGCCGGGGGCCGTGCTGATCGTGGTACTGTTGGGCTGGCACATTATCTATCGCTACCCGTGGAAAATTCGACCGATGGCGCTGCTGGGCATGGCGGCGGAAAGCATCGGGCTCGCCATGTTGTTGGTGTTGCTCAATTTCTTGCTGCATACCGTCGGGCAGCCGGATGTGCTGCAGGCGGCGCGAGAGGATATTCGCGAATTGCTGTTTAGCATCGGCGCGGGGATCTATGAGGAATTGGTGTTTCGCCTGATCGTGATCGCCGCGCTATCGGTGTTGTTCGACCAGTTGTTGCGCATGCGCGAAGCGGCGTCGGTTGCGCTAATCGTCATCTTATCCTCCTTGTTTTTTGCGGTGAGCCATCACGAGCCGATCGGTGCCGACGCCTGGGACGTGCAGCGCTTTGCGTTTCGGGCGGCGGCGGGGGCTTATCTGGCGGCGGTATTCGTGTTGCGCGGATTCGGGCTGGCCGTCGGATGCCATGTGGTGTACGACGTGATCGCGTACCTAAGCGTCACGGCTAATGGTGACGCGGGTTAGGTCGCGCGATTCGCGTCGGTAACTCAGTAAGCAGGAGTTTGAAGATGTCAGATGATGCCAAAAAAGTCGGTGCGATTAGCTGGACGGATCTAACGGTCAAAGACGCCGAGGGCGTAAAAGCGTTTTATGAAGGCGTGGTCGGCTGGAAATCCGAAGGGCTTAGCATGGGCGACTACGAGGATTTCTGCATGCAGCGACCGGCCGATGGGCAGACGGTTGCGGGCATATGTCACGCAAAGGGTGTCAATGCGAAGATTCCGCCGGCGTGGCTGATTTACATTACGGTGGACGACATCAACGCGAGCGTCGCGAAAGTGAAGGAACTCGGCGGTGAAGTGCTAGACGGCCCGCGCTCGGCAGGGGGCGGAACGATGTGCGTCATTCGCGACCCGGCAGGCGCCGTCGCGGGGTTGTATCAGCATTGATTGGTTGCCGCGAATCACTCGCGCGACGGCGTGCCGAGCGCCGGATACAACGCGTCCACCAAGCGGCGGATGGCGAAGAAGTAAGTGATGCCGGCGATGAGCGGAACAATTCCGCCGGTGGCGGTCATCCATTTGGGCGTTAACGCCTGCGATTCCTTCATCACCGCACGTTGAAATTCGGGCGAATTGGCGTTGACATCGCCTTGTGCTTTCACGTTTTTGACGGCCTCAGCTCGGATACCGAAAGACTGATAGCTAAAAACGCCGGTCAGGCCTATCCAAACGACGGATAACACCACCAGCGATGTCGTGATGCCGCGCGCGGATTTGATCGCGGTGCGGTTCTCGGAGGATGACCGACCCTGCTGGTCTGCGAAGTTGGATAGCAGCTTCATGACCACGGCGGTCCAAATGAGATTGACGAACGGAATCAAGCTCACGGCCAGCGCGGCCCACGCCGGTATGGTGGAATAGTTGCCAAACTTCTGTGCGTCGGCGTGGATACGGTATATCCACATCAGTTGCACGATGCACGCGGCGATCACGGCGATGCCGAACGAGCAACCGATCAACGCAAACATCGGCGCGGGCGTTTGGCCCGGTGTTACCAACGCGTTTTTGGAGAAGTAACTCACCAGATTCAAGGCAAAGATCACGGCAAACGAAAATAGCCAGAGGTATCGCAACGGTTCGGTGGTGCCCGGATATTCCGGGCGCCCCAGCGCAAGATCGGCCGCGCCGTAGGGCATTTCGACTGGCGGCGTCGCGGGCGCGATGGCGTTGTTGGCCTCAGCAGGGACGAAGTGGATCTCGCAAACCGGGCAGGCGAGGCGTTTGTGCAAATCGGTCTTGGCGGCTTGCAGATCGTGGCCGTTGGGGCATTGAATCAGTTGATATTCGGTGTCGGTCATGGTGATATCGCGGTCGTTAGGTCAATGGTGCCGGCGCAGATGCACATAGAAGCCGGGAATGCCAATGTCGTGCCTTATCAGGCTCAGCTTATAAAATGAATTGGCGCGATTCGCCAGCGTTGCGATATACACAGGCGCGCAGGTGCATGTAAAAACGCCGTAGGTGCTGGCCTGCGGCGTTTATGGATTTGTAAAGACGATTTGCAACGGATTAGCGGCGGCGGGTCGTCGTACGCGTTTTCTTGGCTTTCTTTTTAGCGCTGTTAAGCGCCTTCTGAATATCGGCGACTTCATCTTGCGTGGGCGGGTTGGCTTCAAGCAGGGAGACAGCCATCGCCCCCGTGTTACCGTTAAACAGGCGATCGACCATTTCCTTGACGAGCTTCTTGTAAACCTGCTCGGGCTTCTTGAGCGGCTTAAACAAAAACGCTTTACCAACCGGGCCTTTTTCTTTCGTGACGAGGCCCTTGGCTTCGAGTCGTGTCAAAAGGGTAACCACCGACCCGTGCGCCATCGGGCGGTACTTTTCCATGATTTCGCGAATGCGGCCGGCGGTGACGGGGGCTTCGGCGTAAACGGCGGCGAGCACATCGAGTTCGGCCGGTGGCAAGGTATCGGCACCGTCGGATTGGGCCGCGGCCCGCTTTTTGGTTGTGCGTTTCTTGGCCATGTATGAATGTGTCCTTTGGCTTGCGTTGTGGGATCGTACGCAATAATGCGAGCGGTGAAAGAATTTCGCATTCTGTCTTGAATTGACGGAATGTCAAGATGATGAACGAATTGCCGATCGCAATTCAAGTATTGTAACCGAGAGAATTATGACAATTGTGTTAAATCTTGCGAATTAAGTTGAGATGAAAGGTGGCGGTGGGATTCGAACCCACGAATCGCGGATTTGCAATCCGCTCCCTTAGACCGCTCGGGCACGCCACCACGAGTTCGCTCGATGTGTTGCGAGCAGACCTATTTTTCTACCACCAGCCTTTGACGCCGTCAACTTCAGGTGGACGTTGGGGCGCACAATTCGCCGGCGCGGCCATCAATTTCGGACAGCAGTTGCGCGATACCGGTCGCGAAAGAAAAATTGGTATGCCTCTTGACTTTCGCCTCGCAAAAGGGGGCGCATTGGGACGATCCGGTTTCGATAGTAGAATGAGGGGATGCGTCTCGATTTAGACCCACCGATTCATTCGTTTGACGACGGCACGCTGCCCATCGTCCGCATGCGCAACGAAGCCGAGACGGTCAAATTTTGCCAGCGCACGCACGACGAATTGGAGATCGAGTCGGTCGTGATTCCGATGGGGGGCAAGGGCGTGTTTTGGAACACGCTCTGCGTCAGTTCGCAGATCGGCTGTGCTCGGGGCTGCACATTCTGCCAGACGGCGCGGATGGGGCTGATTCGCAATCTCACGGTCGATGAAATCATCGGGCAGGTTGCGGCCGCCAACGCCGCCTTTGAGGCGCAGGTGCGCAACGTCGTCTTCATGGGGATGGGCGAGCCGCTCGACAATTACGAGAACGTGGTCGAGTCAATCGAAATCTTGCATCGCGACAAACGCTTCGAGATCGCCCGCCGTCGCATTACGGTTTCGACGGTCGGGCATTGTGAGGGGATTCGCAAGCTGGCCAGCCTGAACTACCGACGGTTGGGATTGGCGATATCGCTGAACGCCCCCAACGACGAGATTCGCGATCAGATTATGCCGATCAATCGGCGCTCACCGATGGCCGAATTGCGCGAGGCGATTGCGAGTTACCCGGTGCGGGCGGGCGGGCATATTCTGATCGAGTACGTGATGCTAGCCGGTGTGAATGACACGTTGGAACACGCGCGGGAATTGGCGGCCTATCTCAAAGGGTTGCCGACCTGCGTGAATCTGATTCCGTGGAATCCGTGCGAAGGGCTGGACCACAAAACGCCGAGCGATGAAACGATCGACACGTTTCAGCGGGAATTGATGAGCCTCGGGCAGATGACGTTTCGGCGTCGCACCAAAGGGCGCGGCGCGATGGGTGCGTGCGGGCAACTCGGCAATCTTGCGCTGAAGCGCCTCAAGCACCGCTAGTCGTTCAACACTTCGTAACGCTGATGGACGGGTCGATTGAAAGCGGCGATATCGGGCGTGATCGGTGCGCTGTGCAGGACGGATGGCAGGAGCGAATCCGCCGGAAGGCTCCAACTGGCGTAGTCGCGTGCGGCTTCATCGCTGGGGGCTGGTTGGCTGGAAAATGCCAGCAGGTTCATGCAGGGTTCGTGAAAGCTGCAGGCGGTTTCGTTACAGGGGGCCGAGGCACGGCCAAAGCAGGGTGTGAAGCCTTCCGCCAGTTGCGTGGCTTGAATCGTTGCAAGGTTGACGGCGTCGCCGGTGGCAACGGCATATCGAGCGGCACGGTCGCTGGCGTCATGATAGCTGAGCACGTCGTTCTCCCTTGCAAATTAGATATTGATTCGATTGCATGGGTTAGATCGGCGCAGTCGCGACGGGGGGCGAGTTAAATATCAGTTTGGATTGCGCGAACGCGTGCGCGACGTTCGAGAGCGTTGGTAAACGCTGTTAGCAAGATGAGCATGCGGCAGGGTATCCGATAAACGGCTGCATATCGTCAATAAAAAGCGATCCCAAAACTTCCCGTCCATTCCAGCGAGGGGTGAGGGGAGGGTTGCATCCGCTAGGTAACCCCGATTATTGCACGCACGGAAATTGTCATGGATGTGCCTTGGAAAAGCTTCTAGCCTTCGATCTTGCGAGTGACGCGTATGCCATGCGTTTTATCTTTGTAGATGACTTCACGGTCGGCTCGGCGTTTTTCGCCGGTGCGCAAAATGCGGTAAGGAGCGTGCGGATCGTCCGCCGGTACAAGTTTCCAATTCGAGTGCCCTTGGCGAAGGAAGGCGTATTCGAGACAGACGTCGAGTGGCCACGGATGAGCGATCTGCAGTTCGACGTCGGAGCCTTTGGGGAGGTCGGCCTCGATGACCGCAACGGCAGTGGGCACGCCGGCATTGTCGCGCCATTCGGGATAATGAATTGGGTCGAAATTTAGGAGTGTGTGGGCAACGAGTAATGCGGTTGCAGCGAATATGAGTGTTTGTGCAATCCGTCGCCACCAACGCCGATTTGCGCTGGTTGCGAAACCCAGCGGCAACAAAGCGAGTGGGGCAAACAACAGCAAGCTGCGCGCAAACGGCCATTTGCTGACGATCGTTGCTTCCAACGTCGCCAATACCGCAATCGCACAGACGGGCAATAAAGCGATATATAAGATTGCGTATGGCTGTCGTCGCCATGCGGCGACGATGAATGTCAATACGCTAATTACTAAGATCGATATCAGAATCGTCGTCGGTAAATATGTTGGTGTGTTGGCCGGCAGCGCGAGAGCGCGTTGCCATAATGCGTCGTTGCACGCGTGGGCCGTTTCATACCCCCACGGCCACGATCCGGGTTTCATGCGGATGCGTGCGTACGTGATACCGATGACCGCACCCGCGCCTATCAGCAGGGCCGCCGTGTCGCGCGCAAGTACGGCAAAGCCGATGTTTCTTCTCGATGCGACGCGTGCGACCAACGCGGCCAAAACGATGGCTGTGGTGAAGATCGCGTAGGTCGGCACGAATCCGACAGCCATCCCAAGCAGTCCGCCGAATAGGGTTGCACTGAAAAAGCGACGGCGGGGCGTTTTATTCGATTGCGACGCGTCGAGCCTCAGCGCGACCCAGATCGCCCACACGCATGCGGCGGCCCCTAAGCTGTATCCGCGCGCGAGCGCGTGGTAGTCGATGACGATCGGCATAAATGCTGCCGCCACGATGACCATGCCGCTTAAGCGCGGCGTTGCATTGCGACCTACGGCAAACAAACCGGCGAGCAACGCAGCACCGCCGAGCCACGCGGGCAATCTCAGCGCCCACGGTGCGTTTCCCAATACCGATGTTGAAGCCTTGACGAGGAGCGTGTGCAGTATGTGATTATTGGGATAGCTGTAATCCGACAAAATGCCGCTCACGGGTTGGCGGGCGAACCGTAGGTAGGTGTAGGCCTCGTCAAATGTAATAGGAGCAGTCGCGGCCTTGAATCCTGACAGCCCGAGCGACGCGGCCAAAAGGAGCCACACGAAAACGTTCGAGCGGGAAGACGTTCGCCGGCTCGCCGCCGGTTCAAAGCTTTCATTTTGTTTGTGCGCGTCGCCGTCCGGCATCCGGAGATTCCAATCAGAAGGTGAGTGGCAGTCCAACATTGGGCCATTGTCTGGTGGCTATCGATTCGCACCAGAGGCGGCGGATTCCGACCTGATTCGACGACTCCTGCGGTGTCGCATTATTTTTATCCTAATTGAGAATCAGTCTCAATTAGCGTTGACATGGGTTTGTCAAAGTGCGATACTTTGCAATAGAAGAATGCGACGGGCGTATTGCTGAAAGCGCTACTAGCATTCCGATGAAACAAATGGTGAAACGTTTCTCAAACAAATTGTTGTGGCGGCTGTGCTGGCTTTCGGTCCTGCTGCTGCACATTCCTGCGTCGATCAAGGTGCTTGGCCTAGGGAGCACCGACGGGGAGATAAACAACTTGGCGGCGTCATTGATGATGCTGACCAACGTCGTTTTTTTGCTCGAGATCGTCTTCTGCCCGGTGCTTCTACTTTGTGCGTCGCGCAAGCGTATGATCGCCTTGTTGCTGATCGTCACGCTTTTGCATGCGGGCGTGATTCAGGATGCTACGATCAACTTCGATTGGGAACTGATCCCAATCACGTTCAGCGTGTTGGTGACATGGTTGGTGGCGGCACTGCTGGTGCTGATTACTGCTGTCGGCCGTCCGCATGCTGATGCCTTTCTGATCTGGTCGCTGCGCGCCAGGCCTTGGCTGCCAAGGCTCATGCCCCGCGGCTATTTTCTCGCCTATCCTGCCAACGCTCCCCCCGCTGCCTAATTGCGGGTGAATTCCGCGCCGGTCGATACCGCGCCGTATCCCCAGAACAAAAAAGTTGAATCACTGTTCTGACGGAACCGCGCCGGTTACTTCGCCGCCGCATGATTGATCGCGCCCGCGTTCTGCGCGCACCTAACTTTTCAACCCAAAAACGTGTAAGCGGATCGACGCACTCTTGAATGGGAGGCAGATCGATGCCGGGTTTTCGTGGTCCCATTCGATATTGGCAGTCCGCGGAATCGATGCGACACGTTTGATCGCAAATTTTCGTAACCGAACCATTTCGCGCGCTCAAAGCGCGCTTCTCTGTGGGAAATCTGAATCATGATGAATCGCAACTCTTGCAAACTGCTGGTTTTGACTTTTGCTTTGGGCTTTACCGCAACGGCGCAGGCCAGCTTACCGATCGAAGAAAACTTCGACACGGATGCGGCTAACTGGTTTAACGCCGGTGGTTTTGGCCCCGCGACGTACAACGCCACGGGCGGTTCCGATGGCGGTGGCTACATCAGTGAAGTACTCGATCTCTCGACCTCCATGGCTGCCGACACGCCCGCGTTGTTCCGCGCACAGGATGAATTCGGCTCCAGCGGCAACGCCTTTGTCGGTAACTACCTCACCAACGGTGCCACCGAATTGACGGCGTTCATCCGTCATAACGCGCCGGCACCGATCAACATGTTCACGCGGTTCAGCGGACCGGGAAATTTCCCGGGGGCCGTATCGGTGGATTTTGTGCCGGTGTTCCCGAACGTCTGGACGCAAGTCAGCTTTCCAATCGATCCGAGCAGCCCGCAATTCGTGACATTCGAAGGGATGGACTTTAACAGCGTGTTTGGACTGATCGGCCACATCCAGATCGGACCGTCAATCACCGCAGGCGTGGCGGGATTACCGGCGCAGGTGACGTTCGATCTCGATCAGGTGCGGTTGGTGCCGGAACCGACGACGGGCGTTTTGGTGTTGTTGGCCGGGGTTGCGCTGATTCGTCGTCGCCGCTCGGCAAACTAATTGCAAGCGTACGCCGAATGAAAACATTCACTCATCAATTGCCCAAAGGAGTTGTCTGGCAGATGAGAAACAAGCTAAACCTTTACGGATTGCTCGTCGTCGCGTTGCCGCTTGCGGTGGTAACTTCAGCCGCGCGTGGCCAGCAGTTCGATTTTCCGATGCCGAGCGATGATCGTTGGCATTACCCGTTTAACTTCACGCCGGGCACGCGTGCGATCACGTCGAGCTTCGGTGCGTTGTTCGATCAGTTCAACGATCGAGACGGCATCGTGCTGGTGGCATGGGAAACGGGCGCTCTCATTCCACCGGGCATGGGGCCCGAGAATTACAACATCGACTCGATCGATATCACGCTGACCAATCAGGCAAACGAGTTTTCGATTCCGGACTGGCAGGTCGATCTCACAGTCGATGAGTGGTTTACGCACGACGTCAATCTCGACGGCATTATCAATGCCGATGGGATTCCGGCGGGCGAACCGGGTGATACCGACGGCGAAAGCGACGATCCCGATCCCGGGCGCACCATCGATTTGTTCGGGGTTGCGTTTGACGAAGGGGCTCCGTTTACGGAAGCCACTTGGATCGAAACGAGTTTCTACCTCGGTGCGAACGGCAACGGCAACGTGCCCCGCAATCCCTATCCGTTTGAATACGATGAAAACGGCAACCGGCTGCACGTGGAAGATTGCGTCAAGGGATTGCACAACGAAGCGCTCGGCGTGTTTTCGTTTACGCCGCAGCCGTGGGCCATTGGAATTCCGCAGGGCTATACGCCCGGCGTTCAGGTTACGCCGTTTGACGTCACGTTTAGCGTGGATCTCACGCTGAGCGGGGGGGGCGTCAAACGGTATTTTCAAGAACAACTCAACAACGGACGGATCATCGTGGCGATTACCTCGCTTGCCGAAGTGGCGGTGCAGGGATCGTCCACAGCCGTGCCGGCGTTCTACAGCAAGGAAGGGGTGCCGCTCAATCCGAATGCGGCCCCGGCGGCGCTGTCGATCGTGTTGAGCGATTGTGCCAAGGATGGCGATTTGGACGATAGCGGCACCACCGATCTCGGTGATATCGGCTTGTTTGCAGCCGTGGCCGTAGGCAACAACAGCGATCCGGCTTTGCAGGATGCGGCGGATCTTAACTGCGACGGCGCAGTCAACGGCGGTGATATCCCGCTGTTTATGACGGCGCTACTCGACTGATAGGAACGATCGAATGCGGAAGGAGTCTGTGGAAATGACACGTAAGCATTCATCTCGCTCGGCATTTACGTTGATCGAACTGCTCGTGGTGATTGCCATCATCGCGATTCTGGTGGCGGTCTTGCTTCCTGCTTTGGGGCGCGCCCGCGAAGAAGCGAACAAGGTGTATTGCAAGAACAACTTGCGCAACATCTGGACGGGCATTTGGTCGTACTCGCTTACCTGGGACGACCGCCTGCCGTATGCGACCAACATCAACATCTCCATGCCCGATGCCGATCCGTTTGACTTGGCATACCCCACCACGGTCGGCGTATTGCTGCAGCCATATGTCGGCGAAAAGAGTTGGGTTTGTAAGTCGGCGGTCTCCGGATGGCCCAACAATGCCGGACAGGGCGGTTGGGCGATGACGTACAGCTTTAGCACGGCCGATTCGGTGCAGGGGTTGCCGACGGTGCCCTACGATCAAAGCCCATTCGCGCGCACGGGCACGGCGCTGGACCCGGCCGTGAGCAACTACGTTCATCTGGATGGTCGACCGATCAAGCTGCTTGACGGGCGACGCTACGTGCAGGCCGGTGGGTTGAATAACGACCGGCGCGGCTCGTGGTCGGTGCGGCGGGCGATCGTGTCGGACAAGCTGGGTGGGGATATCGCCTCCGGCAAGTTCGAGTATCCCCATCGCGGCACCCTCGAAGGTCGCAGCGACCTCGGCGCGGCTCAACAGCAGTTTGAAACGAACAGCAATGGCCCGGCACAGCCGACCGGGTATCATGAACTGCATGCTGATGGAGAAGAGCCCACGATGTATTTCACGCGTTACTGGCAACCACATTACCCCGGTTACTAAGCGCTGCGACACGCGGTGCCTGCATCGTGGCCTGACGAATTCCCCTCCCTTGCAGGGAGGGGTTAGGGGAGGGTTGGTCTCTCGCGATCGCTTCAACTTCTACGTTCCGATTGATCAACGCCGAGGAAGTATTCAGCTTACGCCTGCCATTCAACCACCGCATATTTCGAGGAGCGCGTGATGATGTTCACCCACCTCAGCGCCGCTCGGATTTGCGGTGTTTTTTTTGTTTTTCTATGCGCGGCTGTAGCAATTGCATCGCCCGTGCGCGCCGAATTGCCCAACGGCGTTGCTGCAGGCGATGTGACGCAAACGTCGGCGGTGCTATGGACGCGCTCATCGGTGACGGGCGAAGTGACGTTTGAAGTCTCATCCGATCCGGCGGCGTTGGGTGTTGCCGCGGCCACCTTCACCGAGATGGTGATCGACACGATGGAGCCGGCCAAGGCCGATGTCGGCGACCTGCTACCGGGCACGCGTTATTACTATCGCGCGACCGATCCCGATGGTTGCACGGCCGACGGTCAATTCGTAACACCCAATTCCGACGGTCAACACGGATTGCGCTTCGGCGTGTCCGGCGATTGGCGAGGTGATTTGGCGCCTTATCCATCCATTCGAAACGTATCCGCAAGTCAACTCGATTTATTCATCGGGCTCGGTGATACGATCTATGCCGACGTGCCGTCGCCGGATTTGCCCCTCGGCCAAGCGCGTACGCTCGAAGAGTTTCGCATCAAACATAATGAGGTGTACAGCGCACGAAGCGGCGTCAATGCGCTGGGCGATTTGCGGGCGAACACCGCAATTCTCGCGATGATCGACGACCACGAGATTACCAACGATTTCGCGGGCGCGGCACCGCCCTCATCCGATAGTCGCTTCGATGACAGCGGTGACTTCATCAACCAAACGATGTTGTTTAACAACGCGTTGCAGGCCTTTCACGAATACAACCCGATTCGCGCTGAGATTTACGAAGGCACCGACGAACCGCGCACTGAGGGACAACGAAAGCTGTACCGGCAGCGGACCTACGGTCTGGACGCCGCGTTCTTCCTACTTGATGCGCGCAGCTTTCGCGACGAACCGTTGCCCGCGCCGTTTGTCGCTACGCCGGGTGAGGAAATTGACGCGTTTTTGGAAAGCTCGTTCGATGCTACGCGCACCATGCTAGGCCGTACGCAGGTTGCCGACTTAAAGGCCGATTTGCAGGCTGCGGAAGCTGCGGGTGTGACGTGGAAATTCGTGCTCGTGCCCGAGCCGATTCAAAACCTCGGCCCGCCCTTGGCGTCGGACCGATTCGAAGGGTACGCGGCGGAGCGCACAGAAATCCTGCGCTTCATTCACGACAACGATATCGATAACGTTGTGTTCATCGCCGCTGATATTCATGGCACCGTGGTGAACAATCTTACTTTTCAGGATACTTTCGGTGGCCCGCAGATTGAGACCAACGCGTTCGAAATCACGACGGGGTCCGTTGCATATGCCGAACCGTTCGGGCCGACGGTGGTGTCGTTCATCGATCCGGCAACGTTCGGCCCACCTGCCGATATTTTCATGTTGATCTACGCGCTGTCGGATCGTGTCGGCCGCGACAACATCTTTGCGTTCTTCGGCGACATCCTGCTGGGGCAGTTCGGTTTGGATCCGATCGGCTTGCAAAATTCTTTAGTCAACGCGCGGCTTACCGACGGCGGCTACGTCGCGGTGAACACCTACGGTTGGACCGAATTTGATATCGACGCCGCCACGCAGAACCTGACGGTGACGACATGGGGTATCGACTGGTATCGCCCGGAAGAAATCGAGGCCATACCATGGTTTATTCTTCTGCGCCAGCCGCAGGTGGTAAGCCGATTCGTGGTTACGCCGCAGCGCGATGACGGCATCGGATGCCCACCGTTGACGTTCGGCATTTTTGACTTTCCGAACGTGTGCGGCTGCGGCATGACGCCGATGCTGGCGGTTCCGATTTTCCTGTTGGCCGGGCGTCGGCGTCGGTTTATTTAACACCCGCTGCGCCCGCCGTCGCGACTATGTGATCGTTCTCGACGGTATCGCCCGAAACGCCGATGGCACCGATGATGGTGCCGCTGCCGTCTTTGATGGGGACGCCACCGGGAAACGTGATCAGGCCGCCATTGGAATGCTCGATGTTGTATAGACTGCCGCCGGGTTGCGACAGATTGCCGATGTCGCCCGTGGGCATATCGAAATAGCGCGCGGTCCGCGCTTTTTTCTGAGCAATATCGATCGAGCCGAGCCAAGCGCCATCCATTCTTAAGAACGCCTTCAGGTTGGCACCGGCATCGACCACGGCGATGTTCATCTTGGTGTTGATTTCGGCGGCTTTGCTGCGCGCGGCGTCGACGGCGGCGCGGGCTTGTTCGGTGGTGATGTCGGGCATCGATTCGTTTCCTCCATGATGGGTGCGGGATTCACCGCAAATAATGCTTGTTTGAATGCGAGCCGCATGCTGACCGATACGGGGCGGTGTTGCAACAGGCCGTTTTGGTCATGACGAATGAAGAAAATCGGGTATAAAACTCGGTATGCACACTCCCAAGCTGGCGGTACAAGCCGATGACCTGCATGCCGAGTTGAAAGCGGCCTTGCAACGCGCACGACGACTCGGATTTGACGCCGTTTCGGTCAACGCCACGCGCGGGCCGGTGACGATGCAGCAACTCGACCGCAGCGGGCAGCGGCATTTTCGCAGGTTTCTTGGCGATCTCGGGTTGCGCCCGGCCAGCCTGCGCGGGCCGGCGGGCGGGAAGAGCTATGCCGATCCGCATGTCGGCGAGCAGCGACTCGATTCGCTGCGCGACGTGATTCGACTCGCCGGGGCACTCGGCGTGCCGGTCGTCTCGACGGCGCCGGGTCACATGGTGGCGGGTGACGACAACGCCAGCGACCGAATTCTCGAAGTTTTTCATACGATTGCCGACGAGGCGGATCATCAGGGCGTGCATGTCGCCGTCGAGACCAATGGATGCGAAGCCGCGTGGTTGGGGCAGGCGTTGCGCGATATCGATTGCCCGTTTTTGGGTGTTTGTTGCGATGCCGGCGGTATGCTCGAGCGCGGCGACGATCCGCACCACGCCAGTCGCCACATGGCGGGGCGGGTTCACTTGGTGCGCGGTCGCGATGCCCAACCGGGCACGGCGCAGGTTGCGGGCGCGGAATGTGCCGTGGGTGAGGGAGCGCTCGACGTTCCGGTGTTTCTTGCCGATTTGCTAGTGGCCGGTTTTGGCGGGGATATCGTGCTGGCGCGCGAGCAAGGCGATCGGCGCGCCGAAGATTTGGTGCGCGCCCGCGAGTTGTTCGAGCGCGAATTGCGCATGTTGCGGCCGGAATAAAAAAGGAACCGCGACAACCCCCCAACTGCCGCGGCTCCAATCTAAATACACTCGAAGATATTGAGCGATCGCCTTCTGCGAGCGCGTACTTTCCACTCCTCCCAATCGCAATTGGCGCGGACGCAGCGCGACCGCTCAACGATCTTCGATTCAACCTGCGGGGGATTTCGCGCCGATCGGTCGGCGCGCGAGCCGACGCGCGGAATCATCCCGCAACATCGTCCCCCCAAATTTTGCATGTCTGTGGGCGTGGTCAACGAGTTGCTCGTTAACCGGGCGTGAGAGCGATGACGGCGCTAAATCGGGAATGCGATTTATACAGTTGCCGCGTTCGCCGTGCGACCGACGTCTCGTTGCCAGCGGCAGAGAAACGCCGGTGCCGACGCGGTTGAATCAGGCCTTTTTTGGCTGCCAACCGCATTCCTTCCATCACTAAATGATTCTTTACCGCAATCGCCCAAAGGCAAGTCGAACGCGGTATTTTTTATTTATACAAATGACGTGTTACGGGCTACTGGCTGCTAATAACGCGCGCGTTGGGCGCTTCGATGCGATTGGTACGCCGATCCCACGTGAGCGAATCGCCCGTCCAAATCATGCTTTCGCTGGTGCCGGGTTTTTCCACAAAGATGCGAGCGTCCACCCCGTTGCCGCCCGTGATCGTGACGGTCTCGGACTGCTTGAGATACTTCAGCGAATCGCCCATCAAACTCTTGTCGCCGTCTTCGAGTAAGACCTGTCCCTTGGCGATCATTCGGCGCAGATCGGTCGCACGAACCGGCGAACTCGAATCGGAACGAACGGGTTTGTTGTCGGCGACGAATTCCAACAAGAGATTGCCGCAGGTAAGGCTTGCCTTGCGCCCCGGTCGCAAACGGTTGCGCACGCTGCGGTCGATGTTCATCGAATCGAGCAGCTCATCCAGCTTGACGATTTGCTGACCGCTGCAGTGATCCATCTTTACGTCGCGATCGAAAACGACCATGGCCTTGTCGCCGAAGAAGTCCATCTTTTGTTCCCAGGTCACGAGCGTTTGGCTGGGGCCGTCGCTGCGCACACTGCTCATCAGCGGACCGCCCACCCCTTTGACCTTGCGATCCGATGGGCGGATGCTGCTTTGCTCGAATTGATAATCTTCAATTAAGAGCGTACCGGCGCTGGGCACGGAGAGTTCTTCGCGTTCCAGATCCGCAGCGATTTGCGTGCCCGTAATGTGAGCGCGGCTCAGCAAGCGACCGGGCGTGGGACCGGTGCCGGCGGCGTGGGTGCTCATCAATGCCTGCGCGTTACCTTCGGCCACGACGTAAACCGGGCGCTTGCGCGTGCCCGTCGAAGCGACCTGATCGGTGATGATGGCATCGGGTTCGTCATTGATGAAATCGGACAGTTGCGCAAAGACGCCGCGCCCATCGGACTTGCTTTTGACCGGTGCCGGCGGCGCATCGGCGAAGCGGATCGTCAGCTTTTCGGAATCGAGATCGAAGCCATCCATGCGCGCCGCGACATCGCCAACGAAGACGCCATAGTTCTCGTTAAGCTTCATCTGCATTTCGTTGGCCCACGTGATCTTGACCGGCTTGGGGGCCTCTAACGGTCGACCGCCGAAGTCCTGGCGGGTGATCATCCAAGCCGCGCCGCGGCCGGGCACTTGCATGCGCTGCTCGGCCATGCTCATTTCGATGTAGTGACCGTGCACTGCCATGTCTTCAAAGCGGGCGCGGGCGAGCGTGTTCGCATCGGGGCTCTGAATTTGCAAGAGGGCGAGTTCGTTGGCGTCGTTCATCTGCACGCGCAAGGTATCGGCGCGGCTGACCTTCATGTTGCGGCTGGGATCTCGAATTTCGACATTACCTTTGACGAACATCTTTTCGATTGCCAACGCCGGCGCACCTTTGCTCGTGCCGTTCGACGACGGAAGCTCGCGCACGTTGACGTCAATTTTGTTCGCGCGAACCTCGCGCCGACCTTGCTTGGCCAGCACGTTGCCTTCGCCCTGGATACGTTGCGGAATGCTGCGGTTATCGACGGTGCGCGTCATCTCTATATCGAGATGGCTCGCTTGCACGATTTCGGATTTATTGGCCAACACGACGTTACCAGCTAAATCGAGATGATCGATATGCTCGGCCAACGCGTTGTCAGAGGTGGGATAACCGAAGGTGGCCGCGACTTCATCAGCGCGGGCCTTTTCATCATCGCGGCGGAAGCGCACATCACCGTGGAACCACGCGCGACGGAGGTAAGGTTTTTCTTCCGTGGTCCATTCACCAGTTGACGGGTTGCGCTTGGCGACGGGGCGTTTGCCCAATTCGAGATCGACGCCTTGCGACCAGTAGATCTCGACTTGCGAGCGCCCTAAGCCCATCGCCGTTGCCAATTGCGAAGCGTCTTCCTTATCCGACTCGTCGCGGATAAAGCCTTTGCCGTCGATCCGACCCAAGCCCCGCCTTTGATCGAAGAACACTTCTTGCGCAACCAATTCGCGTCGGTCGCCGAGTTTCAACTGTACGTCGCGTTTGCCTTCGCCGGTGAGCCAAATCTGGTTGCGCTCGTTGCGGAAGACCAATTGCTGGCACACGGCTCCGCCGTCGTCGTTGTTCACGCGCACCGGGTTGCCCAATGCGATGATGTCGAACCGCCCGCCCGATTGTTGGGCGGGATCGACGGCCAATGGATTAAGTTCAAACGGACCATCCCACCTGATCACGATCGCGCCTTGGGCGGCGGGCTTATCCTTCGCCGCGTCGTCGGGTTTTTCCTGCGGGGCTTCTTCGGAATCGCCGCGTACGAAGCGTTCCTGTTTTTGCCGAAATCAAAGTGTGCTTCGAGCTGATCGGCGAGTAACTTGCCGACGACCGTATCGCCGCGCATTTGCTCTACGTCGACGCTGCCTTCAAAGACTGCCTTAAACGACTGCACGTTCTTGGCGTCGATGGCAGCCAGCTCTTCGGCCGTCAGCGCAGCAGTCGCATCCTGAATCACGCCGGAGCGCACTTCGGCGCGCATGGTGTCCATGTCGGTTTCGAGGTCTTCGGCGGTCCGTAAGTCATCGCGATCGGCCGGGCCGGTGGGCATCGGCGGGGGCGCGTTGTTGGCCGTTACCAGCGCCGTATCGTCTGGCTTTACTTCGGCCTTCTCTTCGCGCTCGCGTTTGGCATCGGCGAGGGAGATTGGCTGGTTGGTGCGAACTCGTAGGCCTTGAGCACGGATTTGTTGAGCGGCTTCGCGCGCCGAGATGGGCTTGGCTTTCACCGTATTGCGGGACGTTGCCTTGGGAATGCTGATGGGCTGATTGGTCGCCACGGCGATGCGATCGTCCTTGACGGTTGCCGGTGCCTGCGCGACGGCTCGCTCGTTGGAGGTATTCTCGTCGGTTTCGATTTCGGCGCCCGGCAGTTTGATTTCCACCATGTCGGCGCCGCGCCGAATGGTGAATCGACCGCCCTGATTGAATCGCAAAGATTCCAAGCGGTTGTCGACCTGATCCCAGCGGACCGTGAGGCCGGAAACTTCGTCGATGCGTGCTTCGCGTGCGTCGACAACGACCGAACCTTCGGCGAAAAGCTCCGAGCGATCCATATCGAAGCGGGCCGATTCCATCTCCATGCGAATCACATCATCCGGACGCGCGGAACGATCTTGCAAGTCGGGGTTGGCTTCGCGAAACGCGCGGGTGGCGCGATCGATATCCACGCGAACGTTACCGCGCAACTCACCATTGCGCGGCGCGGCTTGGCTGCCGTTGGTTTCCTTGAAACCGATGTCAGCCTGATCGGCAGTGATGTAGGCAATCTCCCCGCGCGGCATGTGCACCTGAATCTCGAGTTGCTCGGCTTCGAAGCGATCGCGACCGTTCGGTTTCCATTTTTCGGCTTTGAAGGCGTAGCGCAGGCGCGCATCTTTGTCGTACACCTTTACCAACGTGCGCTCGCCGGGACGGAACTTGATATTGTTGCCGGTCGTGAGGCTGTCACCGCTCGAATCGTCCTCAGTGGTGACGAATTCCTTCACAGCGTTACGAGCATCGGTGATATCGCGCTCGGCGACGGGCTTGTCGTTCTTGCTGAATATGAAGTACGCGCCGCTCACGAGAACGAGCACGGCGACAAATAAAATGATCTTACGTTGCATAGGTTTATACTCCTCGACGCATCCGGTCGACTCTGCGACCGAGGCCCGCGGCCATGTGTTAGCGCTTCGCCGCGTCGTCAATCCTCAACAAATATTCGATGGCCTCGGCCACCGCACCCGCACCGCCGTGGCGGCGCGTAACATACTCGGCGGCGCGTTTGGCGAATCGGTGCGCGTTGGCCACCGCAATCGCGTGACGGCACGCCTCAAACACGGGCAAGTCGGGCAGGTCGTCACCGACGGCGGCCGCTTGGTCGCTGGTGGCCTCGGCAGCGGCCAACACGTCTATCAGCGCGGCACCCTTGTCGCGGGCACCTTGCCGCACGATCTCTATCCCAAGGTCGCGACAGCGAGCATCGACGCCGGGAGCATCGCGACCGCTCAACACGGCCACGGTTCTGCCCGACCGTTGCCAACGCTTGATCGCACTACCATCTTGAACGTGAAAGGTCTTGTCGGTGTTCCCTTTGCTGCCGTAGGGCAACGCGCCGGTGGTTAAAACGCCGTCGACATCCAAGATTAGCAGTTTAATGGCACCCACGCGTGACAGTGACCTTAAAAAACCCGGTCGCGTGCAACATCGAGCAACCAACACGGCTGGTCGGGCAGCGCGAAATCTTTACAACATTCTAATTTCGATGGCAGTTAGGGTAAACGCGGTTTCGCGGGTAACAGCGGCAATCTCCGAGGCTCGCGTCGCGTGTGCGACGAAAGTGCGCCTGTTGGCTAAGATGAAGCCGTGCGACCTGTGAAACTCACATTTGGAACAACTGCCAACGTTTGAAATACACCGCGGGTTATGCTGTTACTCATCGATAACTACGACTCGTTCACATTCAATCTGGTGCAAGCCATTGGTGCTTTGGATGCCGAGATCGATTTGCATGTCGTCCGCAATGACGAGATCGCCGTCGAACAAATCGACGATTCTGAGGTGTTCGCGCTAGTGATTTCACCGGGCCCTTGCACGCCCGCTGACGCCGGAATCAGCAACGCTGTCATAAAACAATTCCACGGTCGTATTCCCATTCTTGGCGTGTGTTTGGGCCATCAGTGTATTGCCGAGGTATTTGGTGCGACAGTCGGTCGTGCACCAGCGGCGATGCACGGTAAGACGAGTCTGGTGCATCACACGGGCACCGACATCTTCGCGGGAATGGAAACGCCGATAGAGGTAATGCGCTACCACTCGCTGGTGGTGACCGACGCCAAAACTCTAGCGGATTTTAACGTCACCGCTTGGACCGACGATGGTATTTGTATGGGGTTGGCCCATCGAACTTATCCGACGTTTGGCATGCAATTTCATCCCGAGTCTTTCATGACGACAGCCGGGCCGCGCTTGTTGGAGAACTTTTTGCGCATCGCGCGGGAGTGGAGCATCGCAGCAGCATCAGGTTAAAGAACCCGGCACCATAGCGCCTTGAGATATTCCGATTCGGGACAGTTGGCCATCACCGGATGATCGGGCGCTGCCCCCGAACGATCGAAGAATTGTAACCGTCGTTCGGCGCGAAAGGCGGCGGCCTTGATGATGTCGGCGAAGCGGTTCGGATAAATCAGGCCGCTGCAACTACACGTGAGCAAGATACCGCCCGGCTTTACCACGCGACAGGCGAGCGTGTTCAGATCGTTGTACTTGCGCGACGCCTCGTCGACACCTGTGCGCGATAAAGCGAACTTGGGCGGATCGCATACCACGACATCGAACTGTTTGCCCGCGTCAAGCATTTGCCGCAGATAGATAAACGCGTCGGCATGGGCATGTTTGATGCGCAGATTGTTTAAGTTGGCGTTTTTCGTTGCGAGCGCCAACGCATTCTCATCGAGATCGACGCTGGTAACTTCCGCCGCATCGCCCAGCGCCTTCGCGCACATCCCAAATCCGCCGGTATAGCAGCACAAATCCAATACCCGCGCGCCTTTGCAAAGTTGGGCCAGCCGCAAGCGGTTGTCGCGCTGATCGCAAAAGAAGCCGGTCTTATGGCCGCCCGTCATGTCGACGCGATAGCGCAGACCGTGCTCGCGAATGATGACGGACTGATCGTCGGCCTCATGCACAGCAGGCAGTTTGAAGCCTTCTAGCCGTTGAATTTTCTCATCCGCGCGAACGATCACCCGCCAGTCGTCAAACGTGTCATCGGGTCGTTCGAGACTGCTGGCTGGGCCCAACCGTTGCTTTATCAAGTCAACCAGTTGGTGCACGCGTTTGTACATACCGAGCGAAAAGAGTTCGACCACCAGCGCAGGGCCATAGCGTTCGACAATCAAGCCGCTCAGGCCGTCACCTTCGGCGTGCACCAATCGATACGCGTCGGTCAAGTTGTTGAGGCCAAGCGATTCACGCAACGCCACGGCGCGATCGATGCCGTCACGCCAGAAGCTTTCATCGATGGGTGCATCGCCATGGCTGAGCACGCGCAACGCGATATTCGATCCCGGGTTGTAAAGCCCGCGACCTAGCAGGTGCCCGAACTTGTCGTAAATGTTGACGACCTCGCCCGATTTGGCCGCCGGATCGACGGTGCGGATCATCCGCTTGAAAATGAACGGATGATTGGTGCCGCTGCGCAACGAAACCCAAGGCGATTGCGCGTTCTTCGGAGGGCCGGATTTTTCCGCAGGGCGACGAGATTTGGGGGCGTCGTGCATAGGGTTCGAGTAATTTTATTCGGGCGTCACGTTGCGTTACGAATGATACTCGCAAGACGGAATGTTCGCATTCGTTATGGAGCGAGCAAAGGGTTCACGGTCGAAGCGCGACGAATTGTGATGGTTGGAGAGTCACCGAATCAAATATATCTTGCATCGCGGCAAACCAGCGACTGATTGCTCGCGCCATCGTTTTACGGCAGCCAATCGCCACATAGTATGCAATGCCAATTCGGCCTTCGGTGGATTGGCTCTTCATGTCATTCAACTGCCTGCTCAGGTTTTGGTCGTGCCATTGATTGGGGGAGCATCGACGACTCGCCGGTACGGAAAAGACAATATGACCTGCAGGGGCGGCGATGTTCCTCGCGACCGACCGATTGATACCCGAATGCAAATTTTTGTGGTCCCGGTGAACGCGTTGACGATGCGGGCGGTGCGTAGTAATTTACAGCGCTTCGCAGCCCCCAACGCCCGGGTGGCGGAATTGGCAGACGCGCTAGGTTGAGGGCCTAGTGAGGGTAATACCTCGTGCAGGTTCGACCCCTGTCCCGGGCAGTTCACTTCTCTTTTCTATTGAGCATCCGCTAGCTGGCCGCAACTTGCGGCATGGCTCGTAGGATCGCACCCAACAGCACGATCACAGCTACCAAAAACACGTTGACTTTCAACCAAAGCCCTGCGTTGGCTCGGAGTTTTTCGAATGCCTTGCTGCGCCCGGCCAGCGCGCTCGAGAGAAAAAAGACGCCGAATGCGAGCAGGATTTTGGTGCCCATTAGGGCGTGATAGAGGGCTTGGCCGTCGTGCTGATGACGGGTAACGGCAAGATAGTTGTAGAAGCCCGACGCGAGCAAGCCGACGATCGAGAGAATGACGACCTTGGTGAAGGCGCTGCGTACCTTGGCAAGGAACCCGTCGCGCGTGGCCTCGTCGAGCTGCTGCGCCGCCGGATGCAACGCAACGAGCATGAATAGCCCACCACCCCCGGCGGCGATGGCGGCGAAGATGTGCACCCAACGAATGGCGACGAGTAAGAAGTTGATATCATCCATGGGAATTTGCTTTCATTTTAAGGGCTGGTGGTCGCCGAACGCGTGATCGATACCGGGCAGTTGGAATTTGAAATCCTTGCCGTTACCGAGTTTTCTTTGTGCTTCGTATTCGATCTCAGCGCGCTTTTCTTCCTCGTAGGGGCTGCGTGAACGCCGCGTGCCCCTGCCCCTCTGGGGCTGGGGGACGACACGGATCGTTGGGTCACGCGATCTCCCCGCCATACACCTTTAATTCTTCACGGAAATCGCGCAACTGTATCCCAAACGTTTCTTCCACCGGCTTCGTATCGCATACGGAATCTTCCTGCGACATCTGCACTTGCCCCACGTTAAAGCGCAGTTGCTTCGGCAACACCGGCAACTTCATCATCGTGCGGGCCAAGAGTTTTGCGACGGGTACCGGCGTGCTGACCATCGGCTTCCACTGTTTGGCACCGGGGATCAGTTCTTTCGCCGTGCTGTACAGTTGTTTCCAGCTATACGGTTCGGGTCCGCCGAGATCGTATACCTGACCGATCGTTTCCGGCATGCTTAGCGCTGCGACGAAACAGTGAGCCACATCGCGTACCGACACCGGTTGCAGCTTATTTTCACCATCACCGAAATATGGAATAACTGGGAACGGCGAAGGTAAGAAGCCAAACGCCGGAACCGCCGCTTCACAGACAAACGTCTTCATCATCTGCATAAACTCGCCGTCGGGTCCGTGGATGATGCTCGGTCGGAAAATCGTATGATCGAGGTCGGTATCGCGCAGATACGTTTCCGCCGCCCACTTGGTTTTGTGATACTCGCTGATGGCATTTGCGCGCGTGCCCAGGGCCGACATATGCACGTAACGCTTCACGCCCGCTTTGATGGTGGCATCGATTACGCGTTTGGCACCTTCGAAGTGGATGCGCTCGAAGGTCTGACCGTTGACGGCGTCCTCGACGATGATACCTACGAGATGAATCACGGCTTCGGCACCGTTGATGCCTTGGGCGAGTGCCTCGTCGTCAAACATGCCGCCGGGCACTAACTCGTATCGATCCGCCGGCAATTCCGGGAAGACGCTGCGAAACTTGCTGACGTCGCGGACCAAACAGACCGGCTTGTGGCCCCGCGCGACCAGTTCGCGCACCACGTAGCGACCGACAAAACCGGTGCCGCCGGTGACGAATACGCGGGTCAGGAAATTGCCCTCGGCGTTGGAGTCCGAAGATTCGGTAGGTGTCGGGTTGGTGCTGTCGTTGGCGTCGGACATATCCGAAGCTCTCCTCGTGAGAAAAAAGGGCCGCTAACGCGCGGTGCGATTGGACATTTTCACGGCGCGGCGGATGATAGTCCCCGTAGGAAAAATGGTCCACATGCGATGTCGGTTATTGGTATCGCTGACGCCCTCAAAAGCTTGGAGATATTCCGCGATGCAAGTTCGATTTACCTGCCCGGCCTGTAACGAATCACACGTGCTCGATATGCCTGAAACCATTATTCACATGACCTGCTCGCGCACCGGCAAGACGATGGAACTGAGACTCGTCGGTGGTGGTGAAGTCAAGGCTAAGATCGTTGGTGAAGAGTTGGAAGCCGAAGCGTGATGAGCAGCGGAGATTCCGAACGAAGCGACGTCCCACGCACGAATTGCGAGTAACAACTTTCAGAATCGCAGTGAATTCGGAACCGCAATGAGCAATGTTCAGAGCCGCCGCGTCCCCGCGGCGACGAATCACACACCCTGCGTTTGTACGCTGCATAATGGCGCTCTGAGAAGCAAGCCATTACAACGGCATTCTAATCCCACGCCTCCAAACGCAATCGCTTGTTTCCGCTAATCAACAGCGCGACCGCGCCGCCTTTTTCTCGGCTCACTTCACCAGCTTCGTCATCATGCCGCTAAGCCGTTGCAAGCTGCCCGGGCCGAGTTTGACCATTAAATCGACGATGGTGCCGAACGAATCGAGAAACTTGTGCATCTCGTCGAGACGCTGCTTGTACACCTGCACGTCCTCCGCGTCGGCATCCGCGGCTTTCGGTTGGATGTCATCGACCATCGCCTTGCAGTGCTCGATCGTTTCCACGATCGGTTCGACTTCGCGGCGACGGCGCTGGCGCACAATGGTCTCAAACATCTCCCACACGTCGGTGCGACAGACAAAGTATTCCTTACGGTCACCACGAAGATGAATGCGTTCGATGAGCCCCCAATCGACGAGCGACCTCAGGTTCATCGACGCGTTGCCTCGTGAGATCATCAGCTTAGCCATCACGTCGTCGGTGCAAATCGGCTCGGTCGAGACGAACAGCAGGGCGTGAATCTCGGCCATCGTTCTGTTGATGCCCCAATAGCCGCCCATCTCACCCCAGCGGCGGATGAACTGCGCCTTCGACTGTTCGAGCGGCGTCGGCAAGGATGGAATGTCGGCAGTCGGCGTCTTATCAACCATGTTGCGGTCTCCTGTGATAGGTGGTGCAACTGTTTCTTTCAATAATCTCTGAAAGGAATATAGCGGCGAGCGCTAGAAAGTGTGAAAGTTTTTCATAAATATTGAAAGAAATGAAGAGGCTGGCAGAGCCGCGGCCTGTGGCCGCATGAATAATTCGGGCGTTTCGCCTCGGAGTGAATCGGGCATTTTGCCAGCTCCGTTCAGAGCCGCGGCTTGTGGCCGCATGTCAATCACGCACCGATTCACAATCTCATGCGAATTAATACAATTTCGCGGCAATCATGGAATTCCCCCTCGCTTACCACATCACGTTTGGCACTTACGGCACGCGCTTGCATGGAGATCCGCGCGGGACCGTCGAGCGTCATTTCAACCAATACGGAACGCCGATTGTCGAGAACGATCCGTGGAAGCAAAAGTTCGAGCGCGATTCGATGATCGCCGCGCCCGTCGTATTGACCGATTCTCAACGCCAATTCATAGAATCGACGATGCCGTCGATCTGCCAGCGAGGCGGCTGGGAATACCACATCTGCGCCACTCAGCCCGATCATGTGCACGTGCTGCTGTCATCTGATCGCCCTGGGAGAGATATTCGCAAATGGTTGAAGACATGGCTGGGGCAAGAACTAACGGCGCGTTGGCCCGACGAATCGCGCCCGCGCTGGTGGGCTGTCGGCGGGAGCGTCAAGTACGTTTGGAAGAAGCCGTATCTCCGCACGGCGTATGGTTATATCGAGCGGCAACGTGCGACGAAGGGATGATCTATCACGCGAACACGCATCGCGCGCGGCGTTCATGCGGCCACAGGCCGCGGCTCTGACGTGTTGCAAGCAACACAGATCGCTCATTCTTCCACCACCACTTCAAACCCCCTGCGCACCGGCGGCAGCTCCGCTTCCAATACGCCCTTAATACGCGGCCACAGCCGCAGGGCTTCGGCGATCATCCAGATTTGTAAGATCAGAATCACGATGGCCGTGGCGACGAGATGCCATTGACCTTTCGCGATCCAGCCGCCGCCTTCCTTGCCGAGGCCGAGTTCGTAGGTCATCGCCCATAGCGGCACGCCCAACATCAGAATAGCCGGGCCGATGATAAACCACGTTGGCAGCTTGCGGCGGGCGAGGTAGAAGGCGATCACGAGAAACGCCAAACCCGCCAGCAATTGATTCGTCGCGCCGAAGACGGGCCAGAGCGTTAGGCCGCCTTTGCCCATGCCCGTCGCCCACGTCATGCCCGGTGGCGGCACGGCGGCCACGACCGCGGCCGTGACCAACGCAAACGCCGTCGCGCCATGCTTGGTCGTCAACGGTTGCACGCGCACCGTCGTCGCGAGTTCTTGTATCACGTAGCGCTGCAAGCGCGTGGCGGTATCCAGCGTAGTGGCCGCGAACGATGCGACCAGCACCGCCATAATAGCAATGGCCACCGGCCGCGGAATGCCCAGCGCCGCGACGAAGTTACCCGCGCCATCGACGAAGGCCCCGACCTTGGGCGCGAGACCGCTGCTGGCGGACCAGGAGTGATACCGGGTTTGCCACGCGAATTTGCCCTCCAAACTAAATGCCAAATCACCAAGATAGGTTAATTTTGATTCGTTAAACATGACCGAGTCGTTAACACTCAAATCCACTGGTAAGGGGCTAGTATCATACCTTGACTGCCGCGTATCGAGTCTCACGTTTACACTGTCGACATCTGGGTTCTTAAACTTAATTCCGCCTTCCGCAGTCGCTGAATATTGATCGAGCATATTTGGTAACACCGGATGCCATACTGTTACGAGACCATTAATTGGCTCGGGGATTTCTTTGTGGCCAAGTTGGTAGGCCGACATCAGGCCAGGATTGCCGACTGCTCTAAAATTGACGCCCAACCCCAACCCCGCACAACAAGCCAGAATCACCAACACCGCCAGAAACCCTTCCGTCAGCATCGAACCGTAGCCCACGAACTGCGCATCGGTTTCGCAGGCGATTTGTTTGCTGCTGGTGCCGCTGCTGACGAGGCAGTGGAAACCGCTGATGGCACCACAGGCGATGGTGACGAACAGGAACGGCATGATGGGCGGTGCGCCGGCGGGGTTTGTTTGCACGGCTGGCGCGACGATGGGGGCACCGCCCTCGTGAAAGAACGTCGCCGCGCCGATGCCGAAGACGATCAACGCTAAGCACAGCACCAATTGATGGCTATTGATGTAATCGCGCGGTTGCAACAAACGCCAGACCGGCATGGTCGAAGCGATGTAGCAATAAACGAACAAGATCAGCGTCCACATGACGACGGGCGAAATCGTGAACGTGTTACCGCCCAGCGCGAGATCGAAGGGTTGCAACGCCAATTGAAATGCCGGCACGTACACGGCCAACACGATGGCGGCCATCATCAACAGCAAAGCGATGACGGCGGGGGCGTGCGGTGACTTACCTTTGCGATAGACCAGCCAGCCCATGATCAATGCCAGCGGGATTTCCAACCAAACGCTCAAGACGGCCGCCGGGTAGAGCGCGAAGATTGACGCGATCACCAAGCCGAAGATCGCCAAGACGATCGTCAGCGCCAAAAACAGAATCAACAAAAAGAGAATCTTCACGCGCGGGTTAATCAGGCGACCGGCGACTTCACCGATGGTTTGACCGCGATTACGCATCGAGACGATCAACGCGCCGAAGTCGTGCACCGCTCCGATGAAGATGCTGCCGACCAGCACCCAAATCAGCGCCGGCACCCAGCCCCAAATCACGGCCAGCGCCGGCCCCACGATCGGACCGGTGCCGGCGATGCTAGTGAAATGATGGCCGAAGATGATTTCTTTTTTTGTCGGCACATAGTCGTGCCCATCGGCCAACTCGCGCGAGGGCACGGTTGCGTTGGCATCGAGCTTGAACAACTTGCGCGCGAGCCAACGACCGTAGGTGTGGTAGGCGATGAGGTACAGTACCAGCGCGCCGAGAGCGATGAGAAGGGTGTCCATGCGTTCGATCTTACCGCGCTGTGGCACCGGTTTGTAATCGATGATTCCCGCGCTGTGGCACCGGTTTGTAACCTGTGTTTGCCGCGCTGTGGCACAGGTTTGTAACCGGTGTTGGCCGTTGAAGTTTTGTGGTCTTGTAACGCGGTCCATGTCTACGCCCTAAGTCCCCCAGCCCCAGAGGGGCTGGGGCACCCGCACTAACGTTGCACCCGCACTATCCGGGCGTCTGTGCGTACGTAGGCCACTCGCTCTCGGGTTACCCGCACTTAGCGCGTGAGCCGCGCCGAATTCACTCAAGGGACTAGCTGCACACGATGTGTTGCAGTGAAGTGCCCCGTGGTTACTATCCATCTCGGAAAAAACATCCCCACTTCGAGGTGCACCCATGGCGTCCTCATCTCCCAAATTCATTGCTGAACTCAATCACGTATGCGAACTCGGCTTGTTCGGCGCTGCCGATCTGGATTGGTGGCGCAACGAACTGGCCGACCAGCCGGTTGAGCCGGTCGAGGTCGATGGCTTTGCCCAACTGTTGATCACCGGGCTCGCCGCAAGGTGGGGAATTTCCAAGTTTCACGACATCTCGGTGATGATCACAGCACGCAGCACGTTCGGTGAGAAGCAAGAGGGCCTCTTCATACTGAGCGCGTTTAACGCGTCGCGCTTCATCTGCTTCTTTGAAGACAAGTGGTTCGGGCTACCGTATGGCTTTCGTAAAGATATTGCGATGGATTTAGATCCGAATTGGACCTATCGAATGGGCAGCTTCAGTACCCCAGACTTGCACGTTGGTTGGTCCGAACGCGAACCAGAGTCGTGCGAGTCCTTCGACGGCATCTTTCCATTGTTCCTACCGCGACGCCGTCCGACCGACGCGATCAGGTGGCTGCAGGTACGCATCTGGGGTGAGACGGTGTTTTCGCCGTTTGATAACTCCGTCGATCGTTGCGATTTCGACCGAGCCGATGGCGTGCCAATATTGACGATGATAAGCGAATCGCGCTTTCGACCCATGCGCTGGCACATGCGCGCCGACGGCAACCACGCGCGGACGAAGACGTATAAAGTTCGCACTTGAGAATCTGATAGTTGCTGAGTAACGTGAATCAATCTGAGTGACGTGTATCGATGAATCAGAGCCGCGCAAGAAGGGTGCCCCTGCCCCTCTGGGGCTGGGGGACAACCGAATCGCGCGAAAGCCCTGGACATATCAAGCCGGAAGGGTGCCCCTGCCCTTCCAGGGCTGGGGGACTACGCGATCGCGAGTAAACTCTGAGCATGCCCAGTCGTCTCATTCGTCACGATGCTCCCAACACGATTCATTTTCTCACCATCTCGTGCTTCAAGCGGCTACCGTTTTTCCGACACGATCCCGTCAAGCTGAGTTTGATAAAAGCTATGATTGCAACGCGCGACAAGTACCCAATCCGCTGGATCGGCTATGTCATCATGTCTGAACATATTCACGCCGTTGTAGTGCCGCAGAAAAAAGGGAGCAACGCTTTGACGCCGATCTCAGATGTTTTGAATTACTTCAAAGGTCGCTGCGGTCACGATGCCAAGGAGGCGTTGCGTGACGTATGGCGTCACCGGAGAACTATTGGTGACAAGCGACTAAATGCATGGGCGACGGGTGATGGTGATAAGCCCATCTGGAAACCCCGCGGTTACGACTTCTCCGTTGTGAATGATAAGAAGCTCTTGGAGAAGTTGCGGTACCTTCACAACAACCCGGTGCGGCGCGGGCTTGTTGATTCGCCGGAAAAGTGGCGGTGGAGCAGTTTTCGATTTTATGAGTTTGATGATCGAAGTTTGATCGAAATGGATTGGGATGGCGGGATGCCGTTTGAGATTTGAGATCGCTGGCGAGAAGGGGTAGTCCCCCAGCCCCAGAGGGGCAGGGGCACACAGCGCATCAACACGCCACAGTGGACGTACCTACCGCACCAACATGCAGAAGTCCCCCAGCCCTAGAAGGGCAGGGGCACCCAGGTCTTTTCTAACAACACCCTTCCGGTCCGCAGCACGATTCCGCTTCGGTCGTCGCGTTGTATTCCATGCCTTTGGTCTCACGCGGGTTGCGGATGGCCGTACGTCGACAATCGAATTCTCTGGCATTGGCCGCGTCGATCGCTTCGCGCGGTTCGATGAACGCAAACTGCTCGGCGTATGGGCCGGTGCGAAGCAAGTCAAAGGTTTTTTTGCAGACAGCGATGCGCACGCCGCGCGGATAGCGATGGTTGTCGTCGTCCGTCACTGCCGAAAAAGGTCCCTTGTACATCACGGCTTGATTGTGTTCGTAGCAGGGGCCCTGCTTGCCTTTGTAAGCGCGCACCGTCATCGAGCGGAATTCGATTCCTTCGACGGTCTGCCACGGTTGCGATTCGTAATTTAAGACTTCGACGCCATGGAAGCCGGCATCTTCGAAGGCTTTCAGGAATAGGTCTTCACGATAGGCACCGCTGATACATCCGCTCCAGAGGTTCTCGTCGCGCTGCATGTGATCGGGCACATCTTCGTCGCTCACCACATCGCTGATGACGGCGCGACCGCCGCGCTTGAGCACGCGGAACATCTCTTGAAACAATTGCGCCTTGTCGGCAGGCTTCACCAAATTCAACACGCAATTGGAAACGATCAGGTCGACGCTGTCGGACGCGACTACCGGCTCGGCGTCCATCTGTTTTTCGCACCAGGCTTCATAGGCCGCCATGTCATCGACGGTTGTGACCGGATGTTCGGCCAGCCACGCGGCGGCTTGGTCGAGGTCGAGTTTGAGATCCTGAATGCGGGCCTTGCGGAATGAGACGTTGTCGTAACCGATCTTGTTGGCAATATCGGTTTGGTACTTTCGCGCCAGGCCGAGCATGTCGTCATTCATGTCGATGCCGATAACCTGTCCCTCGGGGCCGACCCGCTGGGAAATGATGTAGCAGGCCTTGCCGCCGCCAGAGCCGAGGTCGAGCACCACATCGCCGGTCGCCGCCCATTGGGTGGGGTCGCCGCAGCCATAGTCCTTTTCGATGATTTCTTGCGGAATGACATCGAGATAGCGGGGGTCGTACGTGGACGACGGGCAGCAGAGGCCTTCTTCGACCTGCCTGGCGCCGCCGGAATAGCGGTCCTTCACGGCTTGTTCCACGTCCATTTGCGTTTGTATGGCCATATGCTGGGGACTCCTCAGCGTTGTAAGCGGGGTAAATTGCGTAGTCGAAGCAATATAGCCGACTGACCGGTCGCAAACTACGGTTCCATGCGGGCTGGCCGCGGGTTTTCGACTTCGCCCAACTGGCCGAGATGTATTCTCGATACGGCCGAAATCCATGCGTTGCAGGGGCCAAATTTGCCGCTGAGTTTGTAAATATAGGCCTTGCCGACCCTCAGAAATGGGGTATAGTTAAGGGTTTACGCCTTTTCCGCGCCTTTGCGGTTTCGGCGAGGTATTGAGGATAACGCCGCATCGCAGCGAGGCGGTGTGTCGATACGCGAACTTGGATTCAGTAGGAAATCGCTATGGCAGTCAAGATGCGTCTGGTGCGGCTCGGTCGTCGCAATCGCTCTTTCTTTCGGTTACGCGTTGGTGACGAGCGCTTTGCGCCCACGGGCCGCTTTATCGAAGAAGTCGGCTACGTCAATCCGCACGAGAAAGATCGCAGCAAAGGTGAAGTCATCGATCGCGAGCGCTGCGAGTATTGGCTGAGCAAGGGTGCACAGACATCTGAAACGGTGGCCAGCATGCTCAAGCGGCATGGTATTGGTGTGCCGGGCGCGGCGGCTGCGGAAGCATCGGCAAGCGCTTAATGGATGGCGACGCCAAGATAGATGCGCGTCGATTTGATTAGTCTGTTCCCGGAGGCATGCGACCCATTCTTCCGAAGTAGTATTTTGGGTCGCGCACAAGCGGCGGGTTTGGCACACATTCATTGCCATAACCTGCGCGATTACGCGACCGACAAACATAAGCGTGTTGATGAGCGCCCGTTCGGCGGTGGCCCCGGCATGGTGCTCATGTGCGAGCCGGTCTTTGCGGCGGTCGAAGCGATAGAGATCTTAGATGAACGACCTGCGACGCGGATATTGCTTTCGCCGCAGGGCGAACGGCTAACGCAGCCGTTGGCTGAGAAGCTTTCGGAGTTGCCACGGCTGTTGCTGTTGGCGGGCCATTACGAAGGCTTTGACGAACGCATTCGAACGGGCCTAAGCCCGATGGAAGTATCGCTGGGCGATTTTGTATTGTCCGGCGGTGAGCCTGCCGCGATGGCATTAGTCGATGCGGTGGTGCGATTGATCCCCGGTGTGTTGGGGGATGACGAGTCAACGGCGGAGGAATCTTTCACGCTGCGGCTCGACGATGCGGAAAACTCACGCGGATTGGAATATCCGCATTACACGCGACCTCGCGAATTTCGCGGAATGAGCGTACCTGAGATTTTGATGAGCGGCGACCACGGACGGATCCGCTTATGGCGTAGCGAACAGGCCCGACAGCGCACCGCAGCGCGGCGGCCGGATTTGCTGAGCCAGTTAGAACACGAACGACCGCCCGGCGCTCAGCGCTCGGCGCGATCTGGAGACGAGACCGATGCAGAATAAGTATATCGCCGCCATTGAAGCGGAAAACATGAAGTCAGAAGTGCCTGAGTTTGAAGTCGGCGATACCGTATCGGTGGGCGTGCGCATTGTTGAAGGTAACAAGGAACGCATTCAGCCGTTCATCGGCGTCGTCATCGCGCGCAGCGGCGGCGGCATGAGTGCCAACTTTACCGTGCGACGCATTGTGAACAACGAAGGTGTCGAACGGGTCTTTCCGCTGCATTCGCCGCGCATTGCGAATGTCGAAGTGGAACGCCACGGTAAGACCCGTCGCGCCAAGCTCTACTACCTGCGCGATCGCGTTGGTAAGTCGCGCCGCCTGCGCGAACGTCGTGTCTTCAAGACCGACAAGCCCAACGCCGCGGTACCAAAGAAAACGGCACCGCCGTCGCCTGCGGTGGAGCCGGCAGGCGAACCGGCCACGGTATAAGCCGGTCGCGGCAGGATGTCATTCTGGCGACGCGCCTTAGGCAATCGCGGAGAGCGCGCCGCGGTGCGCTATCTTCGCAAGGCAGGCTGGAAGGTTGTCGCGCGGAATTTCCGATGCCCCGCAGGCGAAATCGATATCATTATCGATAACGGTACGACGCTGGCCTTCGTCGAAGTGCGCACACGTAGCGGTGAGTTCGATGGTGATATGGGCTCGGTGTTTCCGATTTCAAAGCGCCGTCAGGTCGAACAAGTCGCGCGCGTTTGGCTCTCAGGTCGTCAGAATTTGGAGCGAGCCTTTCGCTTCGACGCGATTCTAATTCACGATCGGGACGGTCGTACGCAAGTCCAGCATATTGAGGAGGCTTTTCGACCGCAAAGGTTGAAATAAGGGCCGGTTCGCGCGAGCTATCGCGGTTTTTGTTCGCTCGCAGCCTTCAATGTCAAAGATCACTCAATGACCTGGATCGATTCCCACTGCCACCTCACGTCTGACGCATTGTACGAACAAGTCGATGCCGTGATCGAACGCGGGTTGGCTGCGGGGATTGAGCGATTTGTCACGATTGCGACCGACCTCGAAGATGCGGCGAAGGCAGACGCGCTTGCCAAAGCGCACGGTTGTGTTGAGATCGTCACCGGTATCCATCCGCACGAAGCGGAAAAGGTCAGCGACGGGTGGGACGACTCCCTTATCGAATGGGCCAAACGCGACCATGTTCGAGCCGTCGGTGAGATGGGGCTCGATTACCATTACGATTTCGCAGATCGTGCGATCCAGCAGCGCGTCTTTACCCGGCAGCTCGAAATTGCCACGGTCGTGCAAAAGCCGGTTGTGATTCACTGTCGCGAGGCGTTTGAAGATTGCCTGGCTATCTTGTCAAAATTTCCGGACCTGCAGGGCGTGGTTTTTCACTGTTTTACGGGGACTTACGCCGAAGCAGCCGCACTTTGGGATAGCGGATACTGGATATCCTTTACCGGTGTTATTACCTTTAAGAAATCGGATGCGTTACGCGAGATCGTGAAACAGTGTCATCCCGAGCGCATGATGATCGAGACGGATTCGCCCTACCTGTCGCCCGAGCCAAAACGAAATATTCGGCCTAACGAACCGGCGCATCTTTGTTATATTGGTGAGTGCGTCGCAAAGGTGCGGGGCGAGAGCAATCAGGCCTGCGCCGATCGGTTAAACGAGAATACCCGTCGTTTTTTCGATCTGCCACGGGACAATTAACATGCGCGACTACCGAGGCGATGAGCCGACTGGCGCTGTGGCGATCGAGCGAAGGCAAGGACGGAAACTGGATACTTTGAACGCCTCAACCGAACCAAAGCGACGCCTTGCGATCGGAATCGATCTGGGCGGCACCGACATCAAGGCGGGGCTGGTCGATGAAGACGGCAACGTGCTTGCCGTGCGTCGCATCCCGACGAAAACCGAGTCGGGCGTGAACGGCGTGCTTTCGCGCTTTGCCGATCTTGTTAAGGAACTCGAAACAGACATGCCCGAAGCCGGCGAACTCATCGGCATCGGCCTTGGGATTCCTGGCTCCATCGATTTGCATTCCAATCGCGTGCGCGCGTGCGCGAATCTCGAAGGTTGGGAGAATCGAGATATTGCCGGCGAACTCGGTGCGCTACTCGGGCGTCCGGTCTTAATCGAGAACGATGCCAATCTTGCGGCCTATGCCGAGTATCTCCACGGTGCCGGACAGAATGTCGCGTCGATGATGACGCTAACGCTCGGTACGGGCGTCGGTGGTGGCACAATCTTAAATGGAAAAATCTGGCGCGGCGCAGACGGCACGGCTTCCGAAGTCGGCCATATGATCGTCACATCCGACGGACGCCTTTGCGGTTGCGGCCAACGGGGCTGCCTGGAAACGTATGCATCGGCATCATCTATCGCCCGCATCGCCGAAGAGCGGTTGCAATCGGGGACCGAGTCGAGCTTGCGCGCGGTACAAAACTCGGGTGGCGGCATCACTTCAAAAATCATCGCCGAACATGCCGCCAATGGTGATAACGTCGCGTTGGATGTATGGAACGAGGCTTGTCGCCACCTGGCGGAGGCGATCGTCGGTTTGCAACACGTGATCAATCCCGGTCGCATCATTTTGGCGGGTGGTATGTCTGCGGCGGGACCTATTCTGCTCGATACCGTGCGGCGCTTCGTCGCTCAACTCATGCCGGGTAAGGTAGGCACACATCCCGACGTGCAACTCGCTCAACTTGGCAACGACGCCGGATTCTTGGGTGCCGCCTTGCTCGTGTTTAACGAATGCGACGCGAAGGTTGAGGTCAGCTAGTTGCCCGCGCCCGCGGCTGCCGTCATTTTTGCGAAATATCCTCAGGCTGGTAAGGTCAAAACGCGCCTCATCGGGACGGTTTCCGCCGAGGTTGCCGCGCAGATTCATGCCATCTGTTTGCGGCACGTGCTAGCGGTATGCGATGGTATCGACGATTTGGATGTGTTTCTTGCGACCACGCCGCCGGATGCGGATTTCTCTGAGTTTCTTTCTCCGGGCGTTCAATCCATCGATCAAGGCACCGGTGATTTGGGTGAGCGCTTGTCCAGCGTATCGGCTGGTGTTTTTGATCGTGGCTACCGCGCTGTCATGCTGTTGGGAAGCGATTGTGCAACGCTGACGCCGAGCGATTTGCAGGCGAGTCTGGCGGCTTTATCACAAGCCGACGTGGTGATTGGCCCGGCGCAAGATGGCGGATACTATTTGATCGGTGCGACGCGACACGACGCGCGCCTGTTCGAGCGGATCGAATGGAGTACCGAACGCGTCTGCGAGCAAACGACCGAGCGCGCACGGGAAGCGGGTATGCGCTACGAACTCATGCGCGTGCAGCGCGATTTGGACGATGCCGCGGACCTACGAGCGCTGTTGCAAGCCGATGCGACGGCGGAAGATACGTTGGTGCGTACGACCCGCGAAAAAATCATGGCATGTGTAACGGAAAGCTGGAATGATGAGTGACGCTACTGCTTTGCCACCCAGCGATATCTTGATCGTTGACGATAATCTGCAGAACTTGGAATTGCTCGAAGCCTATCTCGAGTCGATGGAGAATGTCTCGACGCGACGCGCGACCGACGGAGAGGCATGTCTCGCCGCCGTCGACGAAAAGCTGCCCGATTTGATTTTGCTCGACATTATGATGCCGAAGCTAAGCGGCTATGAAGTCTGTAAAAAGCTTCGCGCCAAAGATAAGACGGCAACCATCCCGGTGATCATGGTCACGGCCCTGCACGAAATGGCCGACATGGAACTGGCGACCGAAGTCGGTGCCAACGAATTCCTCACCAAGCCGGTCAATCGTATCGACTTGGCCGAACGCGTCACGGCGCTACTGCGTGCGCGGCATTACGCCGGCGACTCGGCCGACAACGCCTGATCATGCTCAAAGAAGCCTACCGCCTTGCGGATGATTCTCACCGACGCATCTGCGTCTTCAATAATGGCTTAACGGCAATCGCATTGCATCACGACGCCGCGCCTTTGGTGGCGGCACGCGTGTACGTGCGCGCGGGCAGCGTTTTCGAAGGCAAGTATCTGGGTAGCGGCATCAGTCATTTGCTCGAGCATCTCGTTACCTGCGACGGCGCCGGCGATCGCAACGAAGCGGACTTGCTACGCATCGCCGATGAGATGGGTGGGTTGATGAACGCCTACACGTCCGTCGATCACCTTTGTTATCACGGTACGGCCCCGGTCGAACAGATGGACCGCCTGATGGGCGTGTTGGCCGACTACACGATTCGCCCACACTTATCGACGGCGGTTTTCGAACGCGAACTCGGTGTCGTACAGCGCGAATTGGAACGCGATCGCGACGATCCGGATGTGCAACTCGAAGAAATCGCCGGCGAACTGGCCTATCGCGGTCATCCGTTGGCCCAACCGATCATCGGTCAAAGGAGTTTGCTGACGGCGCTGACGCATGGCGATTTGATCGATTGGTATCGCTGTACGCACGGCGGTGAGAACACCATTGTCGTGATTGCCGGGGCGGTCGATCCGAACGAGGCGATGACGTGCATGGCAAAATACATGTCGGACTTGCCGCGCGGCACGCCGCTCGATACGCGGCTACCGGAGCCGTCGCCGTTTTTCCATCCACGGCGCGCGACCAAGCACATGCAGGTCGAGTCGATTAGCAGCACGTTGCAGTGGCGGACGGTACGGGAAGGGGCGCCGGACGATGTTGCACTCGATGTGCTATCAACGATTTTGACGGACGGGGATGACGCGCGGCTTACCCGCGCGCTGCGCTGGGACGCAGGACTGGTCTTCGACATTGGTGGTACGCACGACAGTAATTGGCACACGCCCGGCGTGTTAAGCATCTCGACGCAATTTGATGAATCAAAAGCCGACGATGTAAACCATGCGATTGAGCAGCAGACTGCACTGCTACAAAGCAACCCGGTGACCGTCGAGGAAGTCGCACGGGCGGTGCAAAAACTTAAGCTGTCGGTTCTATCGTATCGCCAAACGGCCGAAGGTTTGGCGAGCCAGGTTGCCGAGGATTTGCTGGCCCTGCACGATCCGAACTACTCCCAACGATATCTTTCGGATTTGCAACGAATCGACGCGAAGATCGTGCAAACCGCCGCGAATACATATCTCATCGGTAAGCCGAATGCCGAGGCGCGCGTCGTGCCGATGCCGACGCGAACGCGCCGCTCAAAAAATAAAAGACAAACGACCGAAACGCCCAAGGTGCCGTCGACTTGCTTGGTACCACTGCGAAATGGTCAAGATGTATGCATTCGTTTGATCGCCAACCAACCGTTTGCTGCCGTGCAGGTTGCCTTTGAAGGCGGGCTCTTGCATGAAACACCGTCGCGTAACGGTTGGTTCAATTTGATGACCCAACTGTGGACGCGCGGGAGTGCGAATTACTCGGCGGATGAGATTTCGGAATCGTTCGCGCGCTGCGGCGCATCGTTGGGTGCGAGTGCGGGCATGAATCAGTTCGGTCTGGGCTTTCGGGCGTTGGCCGAAGACGTCGAGCAATTATTGCCCATTTGGGCGGATGTGTTGCTGCGACCGACGATGGCGGCGGCTGAACTCGCGAAGATAAAGCCGACAGTGCTCGATGCGATCGCGCGACAGGATGAACATTGGGGGGCCGAACTGATGCGCTTTGCACGGCAATGCTTGTTCGGGACCAGCCCCTATCGCCGCAGTCGGCGCGGTACAACGGAGACGGTGACGGCGGCGACGGCAGAAGACCTGTTGTCGCTGCACGGGCAATTCGTCGGCTGCCAACTCGGCAAGATCGCCGTCGCAGGTTGCGTCGATCGCGAGAGATTGGTGCAGCAACTCGATGCATTGCTCGGTGGGTGGACACCCACATCAGCCCCGGTGAAACGGCCGCCACGCGTTGAATCCGTCAGACGTGACGATCGGTTGTTCGTCAAAGCGACTTCCGACGATCGCGAAGTGGCCGGCGTGTTCATCGGTTTCGACGGCATCGACCTGCACGATGTCGAGCGGCGCGCGGCAGTCAACCTGTTTGAAACGATGCTTGCAGGCTACGCCTTGGCGGGTGGACGTTTGTACCAAAGGCTGCGCGGCGGGGAGGATGACCTCGCGTACGAAGTGGCGGGCGTCGGTTTTTCCGGGCTCTTGCCCGGCATGATCGGTTTCAGTGCGGGCTGCCAACCCGAACGCGCGAACGAGGTGTACCGCGCGATGCGCGATGAAATCGAACAGGTGCGCGCCGGCGCGTTCGACGAGAGCGAATTGGATCGTGCCCGGGCCATGATCCGGATGGGTGAGTTGGACCAACACCAAACGGCCGTCGATCTCGCCACGCGCTTCGCCGTCGATCGGGCGCTCGGCCTGGATGTCGACGATCTTCAGCGCTTTCTCAACGAAGTTGCCACCGTCTCGCCCGAAAGCGTTCGCAAGGTGGCCGCGGAGATGCTGACTGGCGCGACGGTTTGTATCACGACGCCGCTGCCGGATATCGTCGATTTGGGTAGCGGCCTGCGGCGGGCGTCGCTCATCCCGTAGCCGCCGACAGCCGATCTTAAGGGTATGGCGAGCGCAATCGAATCGGGTCCGATGCTGCGGCAAGCGACGGTCGCTCGCGCGCCGACCCAAAACGATCGAACCATCCGGCAGCAGTCGCCGGTCGATAAGACTGTGCGCAACGTCTTCACGGTCGATCTTGAGGATTGGCCGATTGCGGTACTCGGGCCGCAGCACGAGATTTCCGGCCGCGTGGTCGACAATACGAAACAAATTCTGCGCATCCTGCGCTGGCACAATGTGCGAGCGACGTTTTTCGTGCTCACCAAGGTTGCCGACCGCTATCCCGATTTGATTCGCATGGTGCAGGACGACGGTCACGAAATCGCCTCGCACGGGCATGGGCACGAACTGCTCACGAATATTACGCCCGATCGCTTTGAAGAGGACGTACAACGCAGCATCGATATTCTGACCATGTTGACGGGCACGCGACCGATCGGCTATCGCGCGCCGGCGTTTAGTATTGTCGAAGAGACGCGTTGGGCGGGAGAAATCCTGCAGCGGTTGGGGCTACGCTACGACTCAAGCGTGTTTCCGATTCGACACCCGCGCTATGGCATTGCCAACGCGCCGCGCGAGTTTCATCGCTGGGCAGCAATGCAATTGATCGAGGCGCCGCCGGCCACGGTGCGCGTGGTCGGTCGGAGCATGCCGATTGCCGGAGGTGGATACTTTCGGTTACTGCCGGGGCAGTTAGTACGAACAGCGATATCGCTGAGCAATCGACGCGGTCAACTGGCTGTGTTGTATATGCATCCGTACGAATTGGATATCGATGGCATTCAGGAGCACCGCTGGGATGGCCTTCGCTTTTCGCCTTGGCGCGGCATGACGCAAGGAATGTTCCGCAAGCGGATCGAAACGCGACTGCATCGGTTGCTCGAGTCGTTTCAGTTTGAAACGCTGGCGGAGGCTGTTACGCGTTGGGAATCGCGGCAAGGTTAGTGTTTCAATGCAATGGCCTGCGCGACTACGGTCGGTGCCATTCTTGGCAGTTTTGGCACAACGGTAAACTCGAAAATGCTCCGATCCGCGCCGTGTTGATTGCGTTTGACTGCCACAGCGCTTCAAGGCCGTCGTTTCGCAAGTTGCCCAGCGCCTGCTTGCCGGCGAAATCCTGATCGCATGTCGTCACCGTACCATCCGCCAGTATCATCAATCGCGTGCGGGCGCGGCGGCAACCGGTGCAACTTCCGGGGGCGGTGGAGAAACGCACGGCGCGCTCGGGATGCCAACTGCCGCCGTAGTCGCTGATGCCGCGCAAGGCGTACATCCCAAACGCTCGCTGCCAGCGATCGACGAATTGCTCCAGATCGTCGAGCGTTTCGGCACACTTCACCATCGACGGCACGATTAAAGGCCGCACCGATTGCATGTCGCGCCGACGTTGCATGAGCCGCTCCATCGTGGCGACGACTGTCTCGAAACCGTCGCGACCGTGCATGCGTTGGTACGTTTCCGGCGTTGCCGCATCGAGTGTGATTTCGATAACATCGACGGGGGTTTCAAATAATGCAGATTCCGCAGCTTTGGGGATTGCGAGCCCATTGCTGCGTACGCCGATTGCTAATGCACCAGCATCGCGTAGTTGTCGGCAGATGTCGGCAAATTGCGGATGCAACGTCGGCTCGCCGAAACCGCCGAGCATGACGCGTATATCGTCGTAGCGCCGGCAGATTGACGTGACGCTTTCTATTGCGGATACGGTTAATGGGCCGCGAGAGGAGACGTATTCACCACGCGGATAGGCCAGGTCATTGGTGGCGAATTGACACTCGGTCGTGAGTTCGATTTCGATCTCGCGTGGCGCGTCATCAATTCGTTGCGAATTATCGTCGATCAGCCACTGCGCTATTCGCGCTGCGTCCCAATTCAAACCACCGGCTTCAACAACGCGCCCGATGCGTTCCCACGAACGCTGTGTATCCGCTAACAATCGCCCTGACGCATGAACAATTTCCGTGGCTGGGCGGTAACAACCTTCCCGACCGGTCAGATCGGCGACCGGGCTATCGGGTTGGTAAACCAGCAGCGCGCCCGGCGGCATGGCGATCTGCCGCAACTGCTGAATCGTGTTGGCCGACATGACCAACGCGTTCAATCCCGGTGGCGCTTGCACGATGGTCAATTCGGACGCTTGTATAAACTCGCGATGATGGGCGATCAGCGCGCCGCATAGTTCCGGATCGATCAAGGGTGCCGCTGCGGGAATCGTGAGTATCGAATCGGCATTCGTTTTATGTTGGAGCGCGGCCAGCAATTCACCGTGGCAATCTTCATCGAACGTGCACAGCGAGCCGATGCCGCCGCGCCAACCATCGAGCCCCCAACTGCGCGAACTGCGGACCAAGTCTTGATAAGGAGGGGCGGGTGCCTGATGCGTGTCCAGCGTAACGGGCAAGTCTGCAAGTAAATCGGCAACGGCCGAGCGTTGCGAGGCGTGACACAAAATGTGGGTTGACGAGACAGCATCGATGGCGAGGGCACGTTCCACTGTATGTCGCAGGACTGGCTTACCGGCGAGTTCGTGTGACAAACGCGCTGTTAAGCCGAGAGGATTGGTCTCGAGGTCGACATAGATGGCGGTGATGACGTTTTGCGTCATGGTTGGCCACCTTCGTCATTTCCATTCACCGCGTGATGATCGAATCGTTCAACGGCGTCTCGCAAAATGCGTCGCAAACGCGCGCAGCCGTCCAACATGGATTCGATAAAGCTGCGATCGCGCCGCAGTTGCCGTCGCGCACGCATTGCATCATCCGGCGTGTCCTTCGAGAGGCGACGATCGGAGGAAATTTTGCGCAACTCGGCCTGTTGCGATACGTCGCGCACCATGCGAAAAATCAGGCCTTGCATTTGAACCAGCGTGCGCAGTTCATCCACGCGCGCGATGCGGCGATTGAATTGGTCGGGGCGTTCAATCAGCGTTTCTAATTCGACTAGGATACTTTCGGTCTCACGGCATAAGGCTTCAAATTGATCGAGCGATGCCATACGCTCATTCAACGCGCGAACCGCCTCCGGTACCAACGCGAGATTGGCCCACGTGTAGCGCGATAACGGCGTCGCCCAGTTTGCAACCGATGATTTCCACTTTGCACTCGCTTCCGCAAGCGTCATTGTTTCGGCGCCCTGTTTGCGGGCACCACCCTCCGTTGCGTCGATCACGGTCTGCGGCGCGCGGGCAAAGTCGCGCTCGAACTGTTGCAAATAGGTATGCATCTGTTCGTCGGTGTAAATGGTCGTGCCGTCGATGCCTTCTACTCGGCGCAGGATCGGGCGGTGTCGCGCGATGCGTTCCCACTCTTTCATTTCGAGCGTGCTAAAGCGGCCCAATTCGGGTTGCCACGTGCGGTGCATTTCGACGCCGGGGGCGTAGTACGTGTGATCGCCGAAGGATAAATCTTGGCCGATAAATGCGATCGGATCGCAACCCAGCCATTGCGCTAAATAAAACGCGAGGTGCATGACGGTCGCACCGGGTTCGATTCGCGCGCGACCGGCAAGGCGATCCCCCAAACAATGTCGCGCAAATTTATTGTCGAGCATCACCACGCGCGGCGTACCCACCACGGCCGCACGAAACGCATCGATTACAGCCCAAGACGCCTTTGGCTCTGCGACCAGAATAACTTCTTCCGGAATGCGCAAACCCTCGAAGAAGTGTTTCGACAAGTCACTGAAGTCAAGCGTCGTGACGAAGTGGGGAACGATGTTGCGTTCGAGCAATGGCCGCAGCGTCGTTTGCGCGGCGATGATGATGGCTTTATCGCGCAACGTGGCGAGTTGTGCGATATTTTTTCGCAGCGATGGACCGGCGGCGACTAATACCGACGGCAGGCCTTTGCACGCGCCCCTTAACAAATCTGGCGGTGGCGTCGTGATGTAGGTCGGAAGATTGTTTGCAATATTGCGGCAAGTCACTTCCGCGTTGCGTACCAATGTCGTGAGCGACATCTTCGCAAACGATGCATAATCGAGAATCGCCTGCCGCGCTTGTTCGTGGAATACTGCGTGATGGTCGCGCGCGACCGTCGGAACAGCGAAGACGGTGCCGAGCATCAGTTGCGTCGAATAGGGCGTTAGCGTGTCGTGTAGGTAGTCTTTGTTAAGTCGCGTGATGATTCGCACATGGCCGGTTGCTAGCTCGCGCGCCAGATCGACTTCTTCCAGCGCCGTCTTAATCGTAACCAAGTCGGGTTCCGTGACGAACACGACCGTATCGCTACCAAGGTGCTCGTGAATTGCCGTTACCGCGTGGCCGAGGCCGAAGCCGTTGAGCACGACGCACGCGGCACGCTCGGCATCGAGTTGTTTGCAAAGCTCGGTGGCTTCGCGTTGCGGATCATATTTACTGTGAAGAAATAGCGTGCGACCGTCTTCGGTCGTGACGCTGGCAGTCGGTGGACCTTTGCGCGATTCGAAGACGGTCAAGCGCGCATCGCATGGTAGCTGATCGATGGCCCATGCCAGGGGCGGGTCGCTGCGCCAGAGCTGGCGCATGTTGGCAAGGAAGGTCTCATTGATGGTCGCCGTCCGTGGCATGCGAACATGTTAGTAGCTCATGACAATGATTAAAAGTGCAATTCGCCAGAACGTCAGCCCGGCGGACTCAAGAGACCGCTGAGTAACGTTTGGAGGAACAATTGATGTGCACGAGTCGACCGTCGGAAACCGGACAAATCTAAAAATTACTACGTTCCTTGAATCACCTTCCCAAACGCCCCCGTCCCCGCGCCGGCCTCAAACTTATAACCCTGCTTGGCCAAGGTCCATTCCAACGCCGCGATCGCGCCGACGGTGTCGACCGCATCGACGTAGCCCATGTGGTTAAGGCGAATGATCTTGCCCTTGATATGTCCTTGGCCGCCGGCGCAGTGGATGCCGTACATGCCGCGCAGGTCCTTGCGCCATTGGGCTTCGTCGACACCATCCGGAACGCAAACGGCCGTGACCGAATCGACGGGGGCATCGGAAAAGACTTTTAGCCCCAAGGCTTCGACCGCCGCGCGCGTGGCTTTGGCCAAAAGCGCCGTGTTGGCCAAAATGTTATCGATGCCCGTCTCTTTGATTTGCGTCAGCGTGAACTTAAGGCCGCTGACCATCTGGTTGTTGGGCGTGTAGGGCGTGTCCCACTTATCCATGCTCTTACGATACATCTTTAGATCGTTGTAGTACGCTGGTGCCTGATGAGAATCGATGGTTTCCCAAGCGCGATCCGACAGCGCGACAATGCCCAGACCCGGCGGCAACATCATCGCTTTTTGCGAACCCGTCACGCCGACGTCGATACCCCATTCGTCCATCTTGAACGGGATCGCGCCGATCGACGTGATGCCATCCACCATACACAGCACGTTGTGATCGCGGCAGACCTTGGCGATGCCTTGGGCGTCGCTGACCGTCGCGGTGCTGGTTTCCGAATGCACGAAGATCACGGCGGTGATGTCGCCATGCTCTTTCAACTTGGCTGCGACTTCGTCGGGCGAGAAGCCTTGGCCATATTCCTTTTCATAATCGACATGCGGCAGGTTGAAGCGCACCAGAATGTCGCGCCAGCGCTCACCGAACTTACCCGCGTGGCAGACAAGCGTCTTACCGTCGGGCTTGCAGCAACCGAGCATGGCCGCCTCCATCGCCGCCGTGCCGCTGCCCGTCACGACCATGGGCGTGGCCTCGGTGCGATAGACGTAACGCAACAGCTCGACGCAATCTTTGAGCGTGTCGCGAAAACCGGAGGTACGGTGATGATCGAGCGGCTGGGCCATGGCCAACATGGCTTCGGGGCTGACCATCGTGGGGCCGGGCGTGAAGAGGCGTATTTTCTGCATGGCAAAGGCTCCTAAGGGCGTATCGTTGGCGGGCGGTTCATCCCAGTAAGCGAGAGTATAACGCGCGGCGGGAAAGGGGGAGAGGGGGAAAACCGGAGGAGGGTGTCGGGTTAACAATACAGTAGGGTCCGCATTGCGGACCATCTTAGATCACTGGTGAAGTCTATTCTTTGAGCTAAATACAGTCGCGCAGGGCGTCACCTGAATCATCAAAACCCACCGCGGGTAAATTGGTCCGCGGTGCGGACCCTACGGGGACTTGGTCTGACGCTCCTTTGCCAAATCATCAATTTCAATCATGTCGGCTGACGGACGGGCGACGACCGCAAAGGTAGTCCGCACATCGCCTTGGGTAAAACTGCACCTTGGCCGCCCACCGTCTTGTAGGCAAGAACACATTAGCATATGGCCCACGCTTCGGTATGGTTCGTAGCGATATTGCCCCGGTTTCTCGGGGTATTCCTCCCCCGCAAAGGCCCCGACGGTGCTTCCCTTGTATTCAAAATTGAGGTGCCACATAAATCGGTCCATACCGAACTTGCCCTTAATGTAATTCTGCGGTCTCTGCGATTGGGATTATCATCGCTCGCGTTGCGATTTTATTCGCGGTGCGGCCTCGATGGAATAAATGACTGTAGTTGTCATGTTATGGTCCTCCCTTAGGATTGAAGTTTATGGTGAAAGAGCAACGAGTTCCATGCGAACAACCCAAACATAGACTTCAGTCGTTGAGGCACATAGGTCCGACGAATTGCTTAACTCTCGCTTTGCTAAATTTATCCATCGCATGCATCGACAGCGGCTTCCGGTACGACCGACCATCTACGGTCAACGATCAATCTGCTACAGACGCGACATCGCGAAGTGACAAACCGACCGGTGAACGGAAAAGTAACGAGAACTCCGCTTTCTGGTGGGGCGTGGCCACCTCTGCGTATCAGGTCGAAGACTTCGGTCCGGGCGACGTCGGCGAGTACCAGACCGACTGGGATGTGCACTACCAGCGCGGCAAGTTAGAGCATGCGCGCGGGCATGGTTGCTGGAGTTATTCGCAGGTCGAGCGCGACTTGAATGCGCTGGAAGCGCTAGGGGTAACACATTATCGCTTCAGCCTCGAATGGGCACGCATCGAGCCTGCGCCGGGGGAATATAACGAGGCGGCGTTGCAGCATTATGTTGATCTTACCAAGGCGCTAAGAGCGCGCGGCATCACGCCGGTCTTGACGATCTGGCACTTCACTTTTCCCAGTTGGCTCTATGACGCCGATGTCGATCGGCATGGCTGGCTACATCCGATGGCAGCGGAGCGTTGGCAGGCGTTTCTCGACTATGTCGTGCCGCGGTTAACACCGCATGTGCAGACGTTTGCGCCGTTGAATGAGCCGAACGCGTATGCGTTGGCGTGTTTGGTCAATCAGTTTCCACCGGGTGGGCGGTTGAGCTATCGGCGTTATCTCAAAACGATGGACGCGGAGGTCGCGCGCTTCATCGACGCCGCTCGGGTGATTCGCCAATATCGACCGGACGCCCGCATCATCAGTGTGCAAAACATCATCGATTGGCAGCGGGCGCCCTTGGATTTGTTTGATTTCTGGTATCGCAAGGGGCAGGAATACAATTTCTACCATCTCGATCAGGTTGCCGACCATTGCGATTGGATCGGATTCAATTTTTATTTCGCGGAAACAGCGTCACCGTTGGCACTGCTGATGCAACAGCAGCGCGACGGCGACGATGTTTCCGATCTCGGTTGGAAGATCGCGCCGGGTGGCTTTGAGCGTCGTATTACCGAACTCTATCAACGCTATCGCAAACCGTTGGTGATTACTGAGAACGGCTTGGCCGATGCCGATGACGACCAACGCGCACGGTTTCTGGTCGAACATATCACGGCACTGCAACGCGCAATGGCGGCAGGTGCCGACGTGCGCGGCTACTTTCATTGGAGCTTGATGGATAACTACGAATGGGCCCACGGCTATACGATGAAGTTTGGTTTGTATGAGGTTGACCAAGCGACGAAGGCCTTAAAGCCGCGCGCTTCGGCGCGCGTATTTAAGATGCTGCGCGGTCTCTTTACGCCGGATGGTCAACTTGATCGGATACCAGCAGTCATTCCGTAGGGTCCGCACTGCGGACCGTCAACGGAGATGGGAGGAGATCGAATTTCTTTATTTGATATGAGAGTTAGACGACGCCGTTCGCGAGGCATCGAATCAACACCTGCAGGCGTATTGGTCCGCAGTGCGGACCCTACAAGTAGCTTGCCTTGAAGGGCAAGCGTGGCACCTAACGCCAAAAAAACGATAGATACTTGCTACCATAGAAAAGACCGCAGGTCGCTTGCAGCGCCTGCGGTCTTTTCGGTGCGAGGGCCTAACCAATCATAAGATTCTTGTGTCAATCGCTGCGCACGTTCGATGAGGCGAAGTTAATTGCCGCGCAGCAATTGTGTTACAACTCGTCAATCTTAATAAAGCTAACCACCCAAACCGCGTCGGTAATGCAACCCGCGCTGGGTTCTTCGCGCAGGCCGCGGAAGGCGGCGATGTTGTTGTTGCAGGTGATGTCGCTACCCATCAACGCGCCCGTCACCGTGTCGCCATCGGGATCGTCGAAGTCGGTAAACGCGCCGCCCGTGCTCATTTGAATGTAATCAAAGTTGCGATCGATCGGCCCCCAGCCGGCGAGGAAGTAGCGGGCGCCATCTGGCGTGACGGCGCAGGTGGCACCGTAGCCGATGAGCTTTTGGTCGAGACAGTCGTCTTGCGAGAAGGTCGTTTCACCGCCGGCAGATGCCAGGCTGACTTGCGTGGTGCGGAAGTCATAGCGATCGGTTTGCGATGCAAGCGTGGCATCCGGAGCGTCGGCAACCGGGCCGATGGCACTGCGATAGCTATTATTCTCATCACCCATATCGGCATCTTCACGCCATACGAAGAACATGGCCGTCGTGTCGCTCATGGCGAGCGGACTGTTTGCCGTCGTGGGGCTCGCGGTATAGGTGGTGATATCGCCGGTGTCAACATCGATCAGCGCGGTATGTACGTCGCCGTTGCCGGGTAGCACATTGGCGGGGCTGGGGTTTTCCTGGTAAAGGATGTGTCCGTTACGGAAGACCATCTGCTGCGCGCCGCGAAAACCGTCGGTGCCGGAATTTAGACCCAAATCAAGTTCCATCGGTGCGGCATTCGGGTTATTGATGTCGAAGATGTAGATAATGTCATGATCGGAGACGGCGGCGACTTGCATGGTGGTGGCGTCGACGTCGACCTGATCGAAGTTGACCTCGGGATTGTTGAGCGCGTCATCGGGATTGGGGAAACTGATAATCGTAGGCGTATCACCCGAGACATCGATGACTTTGATCACGTTGCCGTCCGTCACGGTGTTTTCGTTATTGATGGTGGCGATGTATTGACCGTTGGCGCGCATCTGGCCGGGTTCATTGGCGGCCCCCATTTGCTCGACGGCAATATCGGTGATGGCGATATCAACGAGCGATTCGTCACCCGTATCGAAGATCGAAACGGCACCGGTGCTGCGGACGAGGGCGATCTTGGCGAGGGCCACGGCGAAGTCCCGCGTGCCGAAGAGTGTGCCGCTATTGGGCACCATATCGACGGAGGTGGTCGTGTTGTCGACATCGGCGGGATTGAAGTAATGCACGCCGGCTTCCTGATTGGACGACACCGCAGCTTCGTCGCTGCCGACGCCGAATACGACGATATTGTCGCCGACGGCCACCTTTCCGGCAGACCCCACCGTCATTTGGGTCTTCACAATGGCACCGGCGGTGTTATTTCCGCCGCCGCCATTGCCGTTTCCATTTCCATTGCCGCCGCCGCTCATACCGCCGCCACCACCCATGTTGCCGTCCATCGGGCACTCGGCCGCGACCGAGCTGATGAGGACGAGGGCAAGGGCGAAAACGCCCCATTTGCGGGCGAGAATGAGGTGTTTGCTGGTCTGATAGGTGGGTGTCATCTGTGCCAATCTCCTTCTGGCGGTGTTGAATTCACAATTGCGAGGTCATTTTCCCAGCGACGGGCTGGCCACATGGCGCAGCGCTAGCGCGGGGGTCAGAAGGATACGCGACAAGAGGAGAAGAAATCGGACAATCGGCTGGGAAGTTTTTTCGAGAGATTTTTAAGCAAAGATTGGCCGGCTATACGACAGTAGGGTGTACGTTGCTGCCTAAGAAAACGGAGCACCGTAGAGCGTTGAGGCTCAGCGTGTGAAATCTGATACCATGGCGAGCAACGAAAGGTGTTTTGTGAAATGCGTCATGTCGTCATCGTTCTCGTTCTCGGGGCTTGTAACGTCACCCTTGCTGTAGAAACCGACCATTGGGTAGCTATTGTCGAGCGCGCCGCTGAACAGCATGGAGAAGTCGCTCGTCGCGCGGCTGCGTTTGTGGCCGACCATCGCCCGGGTCGCGACGACGCGATCAATGCGGCAATCGTCGCTGAAACGATCAAGTACGCGCTCAAGGCCCGCGCCGAATTCCCGTGGGCCCGCAAGCTTTCCGACGACCGTTTCCTAAACGATGTCTTGCCATTCGCCTCGCTCGACGAAACGCCCGAGTTGTGGCGCGAGAAGCTCTACAACATCTGCAAACCGATGGTCGCCGGTTGCAAGACCTCGTCCGAAGCTGCGCACGCCATTAACCAAAAACTTTTCGACGCCGTCAACGTGCATTACCACAGGGGTCGCAAGAAGGCGAATCAAAGCCCGTCCGAATCGATCGCGCAGGGCAAGGCGTCGTGCACCGGCTTGTCGATTCTGTTGGTGAACGCGTGCCGCAGTGTGGGCATACCGGCGCGGATCGTGGGCGTTGCCAATTGGAAGGAAATCGAGGGCAACCATACCTGGGTGGAAATCTGGGACGAGGATGGCTGGCATTTTATGGGTGCCGACGAGCCCGACAGTCGCGGGCTCGATCATGCGTGGTTCGAAGGTCGCGCGGCGCAGGCCGTACCGGGCGATCCGAAGTATGCCATTTGGGCGACGTCGTTTCAGCCCACGGGAAACCACTTTCCGATGGTCTGGAGCCCCGAAGACAAAAGCGTGCCCGCTGTTGATGTCACGGCGCGTTATCTCAAATCGGCCCTGCCCGAGATGGATCATACGTGGTCGTTTCGACTTTGGGACCGGCCCGGCGGCAAGCGGTTGTGGGCAAGCGTCATGGTGACGAACGATTCGACCGGCATTGTCGGTCGTTTTTCCACGCGGGCCGGAACGTGCGACCTGAACGACATGCCGCAAATCGAATTGAGAGACGGCAGGGAGTATGAGATCACGCTCATGCATAATGGTTGCGTGCGGCGGTCTAAGCTCGACTTAACGGGTAGGGACTCACGCACTGTCGATTTGCACTGGTCGGAATGCACACCTGCTCTTTTTGATACAGCTGACTTCGCGCCCTTGTCGGAAGTCGCCGCTGAAGCTTTGGTCAATGGAGAGATGAAGAAGGTGTTTGGCGCGATGCTCGGATCGACGCGGCAATCTGAAATAAGCCAGAAGTGTTTTAAAACTGGCGACCATAAGCTCAGGTTTAGGGAGCGCCGCTTCGGTCGACAGCCGGACGATGGCTACAGCCTTTGGATATCCCTGCATGGCGGTGGCGGCGCGCCGACCGCAGTCAATGATCGGCAATGGAAAAACCAGATCGAACTATACGAGCCCGAAGAGGGCATCTATATCGCGCCGCGGGCGCCGACGGATACCTGGAACCTGTGGCATCAGGCGCATGTCGATGGTTTGCTGGACCGCTTGATTGAAACGTACGTCGCGGCGCAGAACGTGAATCCGAATCGCGTGTATTTATTAGGTTACTCGGCGGGTGGCGACGGCGTCTATCAACTCGCGCCGCGCATGGCAGATCGCTTCGCCGCCGCGTCGATGATGGCCGGCCACCCGAACGAGTCCAAACCGTTGGGCCTGCGCAACCTGCCCTTTGCCATCTTCATGGGCGGTGATGATGCGGCGTACGACCGTAATAAGGTGGCGCAAAGTTGGGGCGACCAGTTAGCGGCGTTGCAGAGAGATGACCCGCAAGGCTATCCCCATCGCGTCACAATCTATGCGGGCCTCGGCCATTGGATGGAGGGACGCGATAAAGAAGCGTTGCCGTGGATGGCCGCGCAAACGCGCAATCCGTGGCCGTCGCGCGTGGTGTGGTATCAGGATGACGTAACGCACACGCGCTTCTATTGGTTGGAGATCGAAGACGAGGATGCAAAGAAGGGCACCACGATTCGCGCCTACGTCACCGGTCAAACCATTGCGATCACCAGCGACGACGTCAGCAAGATCACGCTACGCTTGCGCGACGCGCTGATCGATTTGGATAAGCCCATCACGGTGACGGCCAACGGCAAGGTGGTGTATCAAGGCCATGTCGCCCGCACGATGTACGCCGTGCAACAGTCGTTTTCACAACGTTACGACGTGCCTGCCGCCTCGACGGCGCTGTTGACGGTGGATTGGTAGGGCAGGGTGCTTCTCGAGCGTCGAATCATTTGGGGCGTGCATTGTTGGCAAGGTGTTGTCACCGCAGGTTACTATTTGAATATTCACACAGTCGTTGGAGATCATAAAGATGACCGATGAGCAATCCGGACGCAAGAATAAGTCGATTTCAATACTAAGAAACGAGGGCATAACAATACTTGCATCGTTACCCGTCATCGAAGGTGAGCACGAGACGGTTCGCCGTGAAACGCGCGAAGTAGCAGAACGTGCGTTTGCACTGTGCATCGTGGCTACCAAAGGAGAAGGCGCGCCTCAACCGATGATTAACCAAATTATTGATCACTATCGACCCGCATTCTCGCCCGCAGAACAGTCTTTTATTGATGATCCTGATCCGAGTGAGCACACGCGGATTCAGTTTTGTTGGCAATACGAATGTTACTGGGTGATGCTCTGGGCGCTCGGCTTCGTGGAAGAGCTTGGCTATCCAAATACCGTTTGCGATGTGCCTAGAGCTGTTACTTTGATGCGCGATTTGGGGCGGGATGGATTCATTTCTGCGGCATCCCTTCGATCGCAAAATCAAATCTTGGATGAAGCTGACTTAATGTTTCGTCGGCACTGGGCGGTACGCGACGCTCGGGTAAATCCCGAATCATCGACCGAAACCGGCGATATGGACCACGGCATCGTGCTGGAACGACACCGAGCGCTCAATTGGTTAATTGGCTACGGCAAGAATTGGGACGAGGTATCAACGGATACGTAGGCGCGCGAGAGGTTGATCGAGAATGCGGCGACGCCGATAGGTGACGACTGTGAAGAAATAGGTTCCGCCGCTATCGCGCCAACGACGGTAGTTGGGCACAGCAAGATCCCCGGCGAGAACAGGCGGGTGGAACCCGCCCTACATCGTCCCTAGCGCTCACCCATTGGCACGTACTTTAAATCAGAAGCACCATCATAAACCGCGCGGGGGCGGAAGATGCGGTTTTCGGGGAGGTATTCCAACACACGGGCGAGCCAGCCGGCCGTGCGGGCGACGGCGAAGATCACGGGGAAGAGTTGCGTCGGGAAGCCCAGCGCGTGATAGACGAGACCGCTGTAGTAATCGACGTTGGGATAAATCTTCTTACCGGCGGCTTCCATGCGCTTGAGCGTTTCGCGCTCGACGGTTTCGACCGTGTCGTAAAGATCGCCGAAGCCTTTTTCGCGGCAGAGTTTCTCGGCGTATTGCTTGAGCACCACGGCCCGTGGGTCGAGCGCCTTATACACGCGGTGGCCGAAGCCGATGATCTTCTTGCCTTGGGCGAAGCGCTGTTCGACCCACGCGGCGGCTTTGTCGGGCCCGCCGATTGACATGAAATCGTTAAGGGCGGCTTCGTTGGCACCGCCGTGCAAGGGACCGCGCAGCGAACCGATGGCGGCGGCCATCGTCGAATACATATCGGCGAGCGAGCTGTGCACCACCATTGAGGTGAAGGTCGATGCGTTCATACCGTGGTCGGCTTGCAGGATGAGGCAGACGTCCATGACTTCGCACATGGTTTCGTCCGGCACTTCGCCGCTCATCATGTATAAATAGTTGGCCGTGAAGCCGAGATCGGGGTTGGGTTGCAGCAGGTCTTTGCCCATTTGGGCGCGGGCGATGGCCGAGGCGAAGCTGCGCGTGCGGGCGAGGATGCGAATACCGACCTTGCGTTCGATTTCCAGCGCGGCGGCCGGGTCGGACGTGTGTTTGGTAACTTCCCAGCCTTCTTTGTCGAAACAACCGGCGGCGGCGACGGCGGCTTGCAGGGCGTTCATCGGATGGGCGTCGCGCGGCAGGCCTTCGATCATCCGCATGATCGGTGCGGGCATTTCGCCTTCGCGCTTGAGTTCGGCCGAGAAGGCGCTCATCTCGGACTGGGTGGGTAGATTGCCATAGATCAGCAGGTAGGCGACTTCCTCGTAATTGCTATGGTCGCAAAGTGTTTTGATGTCGTAGCCGCGATAGATCAGCTTACCTTCGACGCCGTTGACGGCTCCGATTTTGGTGACATTGGTGATCGCGCCTTCCAAGCCGCGCCCCAGCGTGATTTCGCATGGGAACTCGACCGGTCCTACGTATTTCGACATCGTCTTCAAACCTCTGCTGAGCGGTGGTAAAAGGGTTGCCGGGCCGGATGTGCCCGGACCGCGAAGTATAGTCGCCGAGGGCCATTCTGTGAATGAACGGCAGGCTGTGAGTAGGTGGGCTAAATCGAGCAGGGTGGGGAGGTTAGGCGTTGCAACCGGCAGTCGGCGGATTGGACGCGCGGGCGGCAATCCTTAGACTACCCCGTTATCTGATGGTACGCCGCCGCAAGCGGCCGATTCGACGATTTACGCGCCGCAACCGGCGCTGTGGGAGCACGACATGAAGGTTCACGAATATCAGGCGCGGCAGTTGTTGGTCGAAGCGGGGGCACCGGTGCCGAAGTACGAGGTGATCGACTCGGTCGATCAGGTGGACGGCGCGGTTAAGGCGTTGGGCGGCGGCAATCTGGTCGTGAAGGCGCAGGTGCACGCGGGTGGTCGCGGCAAGGCCGGCTATGTGATTCTGTCGGACGACCCCGCAGAGATTAAGACCAACGTAAAGCGCATGTTGTCCGAGCCGATGGTGAGCTATCAGACCGGTCCGGATGGCGTGCAGGTCAAGAAGATCCTGCTCGCGCCGGCCGTGGATATCGACAAGGAATATTACGTCGGCATGGTGATCGATCGGGCCAAGTCGTGCCCGGTGTTGATGGTATCGAAAGAAGGCGGCGTCGAGATCGAAGAAGTCGCCAAAAAGAACCCCGATGCAATTATCAAGGAGTGGATTCGCCCCGAGATGGGTATTACCGGCGCGCAGTTGAAGAAGGTTTGTGCGGCGCTCGACTTGGGTGGCGCGCACGAAGCACAGACGAGCCAAGTCATTAAGGCGTTGGTCGATACCTTCTTCGCGAAGGATTGCAGCCTGGCCGAAATCAACCCGATGGTGCTGACCAAGGGCGGCGAAGTACAGGCCATCGATGCCAAGTTTAACTTTGATGATAACGCGCTCTTCCGTCATGAGGACGTGCAGGCGATGTGGGACAAGAGCGAAGAAAACCCCGCCGAATTGCGTGCCAACGAGTTTAACCTGAGCTATATCGCGCTGGACGGCAACATCGGCTGCTTGGTGAATGGCGCCGGTTTGGCCATGGCCACCATGGATATCATAAAGCTGCACGGCGGCTCACCGGCGAACTTTTTGGATGTGGGCGGCAGCGTAACCAAAGATGGCGCCGTCGAAGCATTCCGCATTATTTTGTCGGACACGAGCGTTAAGGGCGTTTTGGTCAACATCTTCGGCGGTATCGCCAAATGCGACGTGATCGCCGATGCACTGATTCACGCCGCCAAGGAAGTCGGCTTCAAGGTGCCGGTCGTCGTGCGCTTGGAAGGTACAAACGTCGAACAAGCGCGGGCGATGTTGAAGGAGGCCAACTTGGATGTGCTGGTACCGGCGGACGACTTGACGGATGCGGCGAAGAAGGTGTGCGCGGCGGTTTAGGAGGAAGCTCGGCTGACACCCAACAGATTGTGCGAGCGCTGTAATGACCGAAGATAGTTCTAGGGCGCTGGGCTGGCACTTTGATTCGAGATCAAGTCCTTAACCTGTGCCGGCATTTCAAAATGGCCATCAGGAAATGCGACGTTTACTTCGATTTCCATGGTTTTGGTGCTAGAGATCATCGTCTGGTTTTGCGCCTTGAGGGTGTGCCACGCCGTGGCTTCGTGAGGAATCATTACGCCATTTATCACGCGATGATCGCCCAACAACCGCTCGGTCAAGCGCGGATCGCCGTCGACGGTACCATCGAACCGGAACCCACGTATTAATTTCTTTTCAATGTCATAGAACATATAAAACTTCCAACCGGAGTCCGCGACGACCTCAATTTCGTAGGCATCCATCCCCTTAAAATCAACACGCCTTAGTGTTGTGCACTTCTTGAATTGCTGCTTGATTTCAAGGATGGGCGCAAGCCACGCGAACAAGGCGGCCTCTTCCGCCGGTTGACCTGACAGCAACATGGCTTCCCCATTCTTTATGGACCAAGCATGCGTACCGTCGTAACCGGATTGGTATTTAACGCCATCCGATGTGTTGACCTTGATGAGATGGCGTTGTCCGGTCGTGATTTCGTCAACGGTTTCAGCCCAATATTCGGGGGAATGGTAAAACGTGGTTCGCATTATTTCGCGGCGCGACTTGATCCCGCGAATCGCCTCGATACCACCAATAGACTGGATATGTTGGTCGATCAGGTCTTGGGCATTGGGTAAATCAACCAGATTCTCGATGGGCTCCGGCAGTTCGAAGTACTGATCGGGAAGTTCGTTATTATAAGTGACGGTCGTCATGCGCGACGTGCGAACGACTTCGCTTCCGTCGTCGAGGTTTTTAAAGTGGCTTTCGATGTGGTAGGGCGACTTGATCCCGTCTTTTTCGCGGTAATCGCGGTAGTATCGCGTCATCGCCACCGGCGATTCGCCCATTTGCGGAAACTGCCGCGCGAACAGCAAGCTCGAATCGACTAAGAAGTAAGCATCGTAGCTCAAGCCGCCCGTAGTCGTGAACTTTAGATGATAGCAATCTTCGCCATTAAACGTGGTGCGCCCGACGAATGCGATATCTGAAAAGAGTTCGCCGACGCTGATTTGCGGTTCGATGAAGGATAAGTGACGAAGCCATTCCCGCTCGGACCCCGTCATGACGCGCGGGCCTTGCCCATCCAGCGACCATGCGACGTCGCGACAAAAACCGGCCAGCGTTTGGGCGCGATTGGGATATTCGGAAAGGACATAGACGCCGCGCTCACGGTCGGTATCGACGACGACCAGCACCGTATCATCAGTCTGATCATAAGTTTGTCGGATTACCTCGTGGCGCGTCTTAATCTCCTCGAACGCCGCCTTGCCACCGAGCGCTTCAAGGTAGTTCGCCAATACATCTTCGCCAGTCTGCGGTGTTCGGTCGCACCCTATCGACGCAAGTAAGAGACTGGTCGCTAATATTATACGAGTCATCGCGTTCCTCTCCGTTCGGCCCAAAGGATCGCCTGCAAAATGAATGTCACAGGCCACATATTGAGCGACCGATCCTGATGCCCACATATCCGGTATAATCCGGCCTCTCGCGCATGGTAACCAAATTCGCGAGAATTTTCGAAGCCAGTGCAGAATATGCCACCGCTGTATAACAGTCGTCTGGACTCAAAGAGCAGACTTTTACGCTTTCCCGCATGGAGGCAAGGGAATTTCAATGGCCGACACGCCGCCCGCATCCAACTTCGTTCACCTACACTGCCACACTCACTATAGCCTGCTCGATGGTTGCAACCGCATCGGCGAGTTGGTCAATCGCGCGAAGGAGCTGGGACAGCCGGCCGTCGCGATTACCGACCATGGCAACATGTTTGGCGCGATCGAATTCTATGAGGCCGCTAACAAAGCGGGAATTAAGCCGATCATCGGGTTGGAGGCGTATATCGCGCCGGGCGATCGCCAATTGCGCGAAGCCATCGATGGTGAGACGAGCTACCACCTGTTGCTGCTTGCACAAAATATGCAGGGGTATCGCAACCTATTGAAATTAACGTCCACGGCCTATCGCGATGGTTTCTATTACAAACCGCGTATCGACCGTGAAGTGCTGGAAGAGTTTAACGAAGGTCTAATCTGCACCAGCACCTGCCTCGGTGCGGAAATCCCCCAAGCTTTGATCAAAAAGAATCGGGCGCTGGCGGAAGAACATTCCGATTGGTACCTTAAGGTGTTCGGCCCCGAGCGCTTCTACATGGAGTTACAAGATCACGGCATCGAAGACCAGCGTGCCATCAATCCCGAGTTAATTGAAATTGCCAACCGCAAAGGTATCGGTTTGATTGTTACCAACGATGTGCACTACTTAAAGAAGGACGATGCCGAACCGCACGATGTGTTGCTGTGCGTGTCCACGCGGGCACTGGTATCCGACGAGAATCGCATGCGGTTCGAGACCGACGAGTTCTATTTAAAAAGCAACGAAGAGATGGCCAGCCTCTTCCCCTCGATCCCAGAAGCGCTGTCCAACACCGTCGAAATCGCCGACAAGTGCAATCTCGAACTCGACTTCAACAAACGCTACACGCCTGTCTATCACGCACCCGATGAAAAAACGCCGGAAGACTACCTGCGCGAACTCGTCTATCAAGGAGCGGAAGAACGCTACGACGAAGTAACCGACGAACTGCGCGAGCGTATCGATTTTGAATTGGATGTGATCCAAAGCAAGGGCTTTTCGAGCTACTTCCTGATCGTCTGGGACTTCGTGCAATACGCCCGTCGCCATGATATCCCGTGTGGAGCGCGCGGCAGCGGTTGCTCGTCGGTCGTCGCGCACTGCCTGTATTTGTCGCAGCCCGACCCGATGCATTACGGCCTGTATTTCGAGCGTTTCATGGACCCCGATCGCGACGAAATGCCCGATATCGATATCGACATTTGTCAGGATAGTCGCGAAAAGACGATTCAATACGTGCGCGAAAAGTACGGACACGTCGCACAGATCATCACCTTTGGAACGCTCAAAGCGCGGGCCGCGATTCGCGACGTCTGCCGCGTGTTGGACGTACCTTTGGCAGAGGCCGATCGTGTGGCCAAGATGGTGCCCGAAGAGCTGAAGATGACGCTCGATAAGGCGCTGGATCGCGAACCCGATCTCAAACGTCTTTACGATACCGACGAGCGGATCAAAAAAGTGATCGATGTCGGTCGCCGTATCGAAGGCTTCGCCCGCAACACCAGCATTCACGCGGCGGGCGTGGTCGTCGCCGAGCAACCCTTGGACGATTTGCTGCCGCTGTACCAACCGCCGGGCTCGGGTGTGATGGTCACACAATACGACGGCCCTACAGTCGAGCAGGTCGGTCTGTTGAAGATGGACTTCCTTGGGTTGAAGACACTGAGCGTGCTTGCGCTCACCGTCAAGCTGGTGGAAGAAAACTACGGTATCAAGATAAACGTTGAAGACCTCGACCTGACGGACCAAAAGGTGTATCGACTTTTCGCTGCGGGTGAAACCAAGGGCGTCTTTCAGTTTGAATCGGGCGGCATGCGCGGCGTCTTGATGAAGATGCGGCCGAACCGTATCGAAGACTTGATCGCCGCCAACGCGCTGTATCGCCCGGGGCCGATGGTCAATATCGATCCCTACGTCGAGCGCAAGCACGGCGGCAGTTGGACAACGCCGCATCCAATCATGTCGGAAGTCTTGGCCGAGACCTATGGTATTATCGTTTATCAGGAACAGGTCGCACGGCTCGTCAATCAGCTCGGCGGCGTGGAGCGCAAACGCGCGTTCCGCTTGGCCAAAGCGATTAGCAAAAAGAAGATCGATAAGATCGAAGCGGAACGCGAACCGTTTATCTCGGGGGCTGTCGAGAAAGGCGTGCCGCGCAAAACGGCGACGGAAATTTTCGACCAAATCATCCCCTTCGGTGAGTACGCATTCAATAAGGCACACTCGACCGGTTACGCGCTGGTCGCATTCCAGACCGCATTCCTCAAGGCGTATTACCCGCTCGAATTCATGGCGGCGTTGCTCACGTACGACAAGGGCGATACCGACAAAGTCAGCGACTATATGGAGGAGTGCAAGCGGCTGCAGATCGAAGTGCGGCCGCCGGATGTGAACAGCAGCGGCGTCGACTTCACGCCGGTGCCGGGCAAGGGCGAGAAGCCCGGCTTTATTCGTTTCGGCCTTGCCGCGATTAAGGGCGTCGGACAAAAGGCGATGGAAGCGATCGTGCAGGAACGCGATGCGAATGGGGAATTCAAAGACCTATTCGATTTTTGCGAGCGTATCGATCTGTCCGCCGTAAACCGTGGCGCGTGCGAAGCCTTAATCAAAGCCGGCGCATTCGATACGACGGGCGCGATGCGCAAAGCGTTGATCGAAGCCTTGGACGGCGCGCTCAAGACTGGGGCGAGTTCGCAAAAGGATAAAAGCGCCGGTCAGATGACCATGTTCGGTGACTTCGGTGGCGGCAGTGCTGAAACCGACGAATCCCATCGCATCGGCAGCGAAGAATGGTCCGAAGCCGAGATGCTGACGAATGAAAAGGCGGTGCTGGGCTTCTACGTCACCAAGCATCCGCTGGCCGCGCACGAACAAACGCTTCGACAGTTTGCCACGGCGGACTGTCGCGATCTGCAACACTACGGTGAAGGTGCCAAAGTCGTACTCGGCGGCATGATCAGCCGCATTCGGATGGTCACGACCAAGAGCGGCCGCAACGCGGGCTCGAAGCTGGCGGTGCTCAGCTTTGAAGACCTGTCGGGCGGGCTGGAGGCGATCGTGTTTAGCGAACAGCTCAAGAAATATCACGAGTTGATCGCCCCCGATCAGATTGTCTTTTTGCAAGGTGAGGTCGATCGCAAACGGGAAGAACCCGCACTGCGCGTGAGCGAGGTCATTCCGTTTGAGGAAGGCCCGGCACGCCTGGCCGATGCCTTGATTTTACGCGTTAACGGCGATCGATTGATGCCCGAGCGGTTAAGGGAAATCGAGTCGATCTGCCGCGAGCATCCCGGCGAGCAGTCGTTTATGTTGAACCTGCAAATCCCACAGAAAATGTCGGTCTGGATGCGCTGCGACAGCCGCTTGCGCGTGTTACCCGACGCGGCGTTTCGCAATCGAATCGAAGATCTGCTCGGCGAAGGGGCTGTGTCGTTGGTGGGCAAACGGATGCGGAGTTAGTTCCGGAAACGTTTTTTGTAACCGCAAATCCGATCAAGCGAGCGATTTCTCAGCGCGGCACAATACGGGTATGAATCGAGCGGATTACCGGGAACAAATCGACGCCGCTTGTCGCCTGTTGGAAGCGCGCATTGCTGAAGACGTGGCCTTAGAAGAGGTGGCCGCGGCGGCATTCCTATCGCCGTTTCATTTCCATCGGCTCTTTCGCGGGCTGACGGGTGAGACGGTTGGTGCGTATGTGCGGCGGCTGCGCCTGGAACGGGCGGCATATCGGCTGAGCCAAACCGAAGACGATATCCTGGCGATCGCACTCGATGTTGGCTACGGCAGCCACGAGGCGTTTTCGCGCGCCTTTCAGCGCCAATTCGGCACCAACCCGTCCGTCTTTCGCAAGGAGAGAATCGCCATGACCACCACGAGTAAACCCACGACGAGCGAACCGATCGACGTCCGCATCGAAACGCGCCCCGCCTGCACGGTCGCCGCGGTCCGACATGTCGGGCCGTACACAGCAGTCGGCGATACGTGGGGCGCGCTGATGAAATGGGGCTGGAGCAAAATGATGTTCGGTAAGCTGGAAACGTTTGGGCTGTGCCACGATGACCCGGACGTCACGCCGGCGGAAAAGCTGCGCTACGACGCCTGCATGGTCGTAAAGCCCGGCACCAAGGTGAAGGGTGACGTGCAACTGACGGACCTGCCGGCAGGCGCATTTGCCGTCACGACGCACCGCGGTGCCTACGACTCGCTAGGTGAAACGTACGGTCGGCTGTTTGGACATATCGCGCAACACAAGATCGACGGTCGTCAATATCGGTTGGGCGATCCGCCGTCGCGCGAGGTGTATATGAACGATCCGCGCAAAACCAAGCCGGAAGATTTGGTGACGGAGATTTGGATGCCGGTGATCGCAGCGTGATGGTGACGGGAAGCGGCGACGCCGGGGAAAGGTTGGCAACGTATCTTCGAAACCTGAAGGAGTTCCGTCCCTCTACGGCATGCCGCAACACTTTCAGTATTGCAAGCCTTGAGTTGACACGCGTAACCCAGGGTAACTGCTGCGCATCAACCCCGGGGCAACTGGCGCAACGCCTTTGGCGTAGGATTCCGCGCGTAGCATCTCAACGCTTCGTCCGCAATGCGCACGCGATAGGTTCCACTCGGCTAATCAAAGACAACCGTCTTATTGCCGCTGACGATGATACGATCTTCGATGTGATAGCGCACAGCGCGGGCGAGCACCCATTGTTCGAGATCACGTCCTTTGCGGACCATATCCGGAATGTCGTCGCGATGGTTCACGGCGAGCGTTTGCTGCGCGATGATCGGCCCTTCGTCGAGATCATCGGTAACGTAATGACTCGTCGCGCCAATCAACTTCACGCCGCGCTCGAATGCCTGATGGTACGGTTTGGCACCGGCGAATGCGGGTAGAAAACTGTGATGGATATTGATGATGCGATTCGGATACGAAGCGACAAACTCGGGCGAGAGAATTTGCATGTAACGCGCGAGCACGATCGTATCGACGTCGGTTTGCTCGATTAGTTGCTTAATCTGCGCTTCTTGTTCCGCCTTACCGTTCGGTTGGATCGGCAGATGATGAAACGCGATGCCGGCGGCTTCCGCCCGCGCGCGTAACGCATCGTGATTTGAAATCACCAGCGGAATCTCGGCCGTCAACTCGCCCGTGTGCCAACGAAAGAGTAAGTCATTTAGGCAATGCCCGGCAGTGCTTACGAGAATCGCAAGTCGCTTACGATGGCCGGGCCAACCGATACGCCAACGCATCCGATGTCGTGCCGCGACTTCCGCCCAGACAGCGGGAAACGCGTCTTCGGTGATTTCGAAACCCTCCGGATCGATCTCCAGCCGCATAAAAAAATCACCGTGCTGCGGGCAGGTGTGCTGATCGACGTCGATGATGTTGCCGCCGCGTCGCGCCAGAAACTCTGTGACGGCGGCGATGATCCCGCGGGCGTCGGGGCAGGCCATCAATAGGCGAATGGATTGCATAATCGACTATTACAAATCGGCACATTCGTGGCTGCAAGACGTCGAGGTTTAAGATCAATTCGCACCACTGCTCGGGCTAGGTCCATTTTTGGCGAAGGCCCGGCCATCCGTTATCATCCGCGGTGGAACGGGTCGCGCCTGCACGTGTAGGTTCGACAGCCCTTTGCAACACGAATGCAACCGCCAAGACCAAGAAAGAGTTTTGATGAGCGCAGTGACCACCGGTGCCGACGATAAACTGATCGCTGACTTTCAGCCGGGTGAGAATTTTGAAGATCGCGTGTTTATGGTCTCGCAAAAGGACCTGCGCACCACCAGCAACGGCAGCATGTATATCCATATGGTGTTCGCCGATCAGTCGGGGCAGGTGGTGGCACGCATCTGGCAAGCCAATCAGCAGATGTATAACGTCATTCCCGAAGGCGGATTTATCTCGATGCGCGGGCGCGTGGAAAGTTATAAGGGCAATTTGCAAGTAATCGGTGAGGCAATTCGACCGTTGAAAAAGGACGATGTCGATCTCAGTCGCTTCTTGCCGCACACGCGCTTTAACGTCGAGACGATGTGGAATCGATTGTTGGAAATTCTCCGCACCGTCGAGAATCCGCACGTGTTGAAGGTGGTAAAGGCGTTCGTCACCGACGAAAAAATCATCGCGGGCTTTAAGAAGGCACCCGCCGCGATCACGAACCATCACGCATACATCGGCGGCTTGCTCGAGCATACCGTGGGCTTGCTCGAGTTGGCGAATCGCATCTTCGGCGATGGCAAGCGTGCCAATAGCCTCTTCCCCGATGTCAGTCGCGACTTGGTCTTGGCCGGCCTGCTGATGCACGACATCGGCAAGATCACAGAGCTCGATTACGACACGAGCTTTTCGTACAGCACGTCGGGCCAACTGATCGGACATATTACGCAGGCCGCCATCTGGCTGGATCGTAAGATCGCGGCGATCGAAGCTGAATCGGGTGAGGCGTTTCCCGAGGATATCCGCAACGTCTTGACGCACATTATCGTTGCACACCACGGCAGCTATGAATTTGGCAGCCCGAAGTTACCGTCCTGCCCTGAGGCAATCGCCGTGCACTATATCGATAATCTCGATGCCAAGTTGAACATGGCACTGGCGAACATTCGCGATTCGCGCGATGACGATTCCGATTGGACGCAGTACGTGCGACCGTTGGAAGCCCGCATCTTCAAGAAAGATGTGATGGGCATTCGCGGCGACGCGGACGGTAAGTCCGACTAACCGGGGCGACCTGAAACCGAACAAAAAAGAAACGCGGTGTCAACGTCTGGAAACGTGGGCACCGCGTTTTTGTGATTGATTGATTCGCGCAGCGACGCTTACACGACCAGAGGGGCAACAATGAACACGAGTTGTTCGAGGCAGGTGCCCAATCCCAAAATGCTGAAGCTGGCTGTTAGAAAGATGGCCATCTTCACCTGGTGTTTTCGTTTCATATCGATCTCCTGCCGTTCGACGGCGAAACCCATTCGCGGTGGGAGTTTAATTCTTCATATCACCGATTAGCGATTTCGATTCACTAGCGAATAAACAGCGGTGAAACGGCGCGCAGGATAAACACTTCGCAGCCGCCGGGCAGAATGCCGAACATCGCCGAGCCCGCCAACACCAGCGACCAACGATACAGTTTCTTGCGAGTCTTGAGTTTCATATCGTTCGCTCCCATTCCTTTGAGATGAAGACGCTGCTTAGAAGGTGAAGACGAGGCTCGTCGTAACGCGCTGCTCGAAGATGTCGTTGGCTTCCACGCTTTGCAACGGAAATTCGTACACCGAACCGAGCTGAATGCCATCGGCAATGTTCCAACGGAAACCGACACCACCCCAGAACACATCGTGACCGGCCACGCCGGCAGAACCGATATTGGCGTAGTCGAGACCGCCAACGTTCAGCGGGAAGCGATCGCCGTCGGTGAGATAGTGAAGACCGTGGAACTCTAGCAACGGAAAGAAGTCGTCAAACAATTCGTAGGCGACCTGTGCATCCCAACTAAAAACCGCGTTACCGGCACGATAATCCGTTGGGATTCGATAAACCGCGTCGGCGAGGAAGTTCCACTTACCGTAACCTTTGTACATCGTGATGAAGGTGGAGATTTCGTCGGTGCCGCCCTGTAGCAAACCAGCATCACCATTGGACAAACGCCACCGCACACCGGCCGATGCAATGAAGTCTTCTTCATGATCGACATAGAAGGCATATTTCAAACCGGCGGCCAGGTCGTTCCAACCTTCATCGCTCGGAATGATCGGCGCTTCCAGATCGGAGTAGCCATCTTCGGTGGCAAAGAACTGCAATCGTTCGGTCAACGCAATACGCACTTGCAGACCGTAGACCATCAGACGACCGCCGCGCAGCGCCGTTGCGCGCGGGAACTCGTGATAGATGAAGAAGGGCCGCACATCAGAGTTGATAAACGGATCTTCAAAGTAAAGCGGCGAACCGATGGGGCGCGGCTTGTTGCGGAAGTGCCGATCGCCGTACAGGAATCCCTTCCAGAGAATCGGATCGGAATCGTCATTTGAGAACGAGCTGGTCGAATCCTCGTCGGTCGGTATGTCGTCGTCGGCCTCTGCCTCGGTTGCTTCGCTGAGGGAAAGCGGCTCGCTGCCGGCGTCCCAAGGGCGATTGGCCGAGTAGTTGGGCCAGCCGTTAGCATTGCTGGACTGCGCGAACACGGATGTTTGCGCCAGCATAATGGTGAGCCCCAGCAGCAGGGCAGTGCGACACATGCGGGTCATTGCGATCTCCCTGAATGAATGGCACCGAACAAACGTTAGTGCTTGCCAATATATGACTTATCGGGGATATGACAATCGAATTTTTAGATTTGTCTAAATTTGTGGAATACTTCGTACGAGTGCGGATAATGACGCAGGCGTACCGATTGGTAATGTGCAAATCACATGGCTGCGCAATTTCTGCGGCTTGCAGTTAGGCTAATCGATGTCATCCAGACCGTTGCGGATCTCGAGCACCTTATCGAGGCGCGTGACTTTGATCGGCCCCATGATCTTATGGCTGACGCCTACCAGAATGATGCGACGCTCTTCGAATTTAAAGCTGTTGGTCAGTTGCACCAGTGAACCGAGGGCGACACTGGGCGCAAACTTGACGTCGCTCAGATCCAACACGATCGGCACACCGATGCGCTCGGCCGCCGCGACTTGCACGTCGTCGAGCAGGATGCGCGTCGACGCGTCATCCAGCGTGCGTTTGAGAATCTTCACGACCAAATAGGCGTCGTGCGGAATTACTTCGGTTACGGCGTCGCTCGCCATGCGAAAAGTCCTCGTGGGTTCGGGTTCGACTCGATTATACGGATGCCGGTCGGATGCCGCCAACTAAAGAATTCATCGACTATTTACAATCCGCCACTTGGAAAGTCGGGCGTGAGGGGTTCAACTGTAAAGACTCGCGTTGATTGGATTTCAGAGTATGCGCATGCTCGTTCGAAAATGGCCATTCTACTTGCTCGCCTTCGTCATGGTCGGCTGCGACGCGCTTTCCTTCGTCAATTTTCAGCCAACGGCGACTGAGATTTCCAACCTGGTCGTTTTCGGCGACAGCCTCTCCGATGTCGGCAATATCCAACAAATCACCGCCGGGCTCGTGCCGCTGCCGCCCTACGCGAACGGTCGATTTTCAAACGGCGAGATATGGGTGGACTTTGTCGGTTCCCACTTCGGCGTGCCCGTGCAGCCATCGCAGCGCGGTGGCACGATCTACGCCGTCGGCGGTGCGACGACCGAGCGCGATAGCACGTTCTACTTCGACGACGATTACCCCGTGAACCTGCGCCAACAAGTGTCGGACTATTTGCGCACCCGCACGCCTCAACAAGACGACGTGTTCGTGATTTGGGCGGGCGGCAACGACGTATTTGACATGGTGCGCGGCACCGCAGTGCTAACGCCGCAAATCTCGGCCGACAACGTTCTGATCGCCACCATTCTCTTATACGATGCCGGCGCGCGGGATTTTATCATCGTCAATACGCCCGACGTCCAATCGATCCCGCGCTATCGAAACAGCGCGCGCCGCGAAACAGCAGCGCAATTGGTACATCAGGTAAATAACGCGTTAGACGAGCGGATCGACATCTTGCGACAGTTGGCTGGCATTCGCCTTATGACGGTTGAGGCAGAAGGTGTATTGGCGGAGTTAATCGAGAACCCGCCGACTGGGATCAGCGAACCGTTACTCCCCGCGTGGAGCGGCAGCTTCGCAGGATTCCTCGGCGACGGCATGCTGGTCGACAACCCGGACGCGCACATCTTTTTCGATAACGTGCACCCAACCCGAACGACTCATGCGTTCATTGCCGATCGAATCATTGCCGCGATCACAGAATTGATCGCGCTGCGCTAATTGGAAAATAAATCAAACCCGCCGGAGGCTGAGTCGTTCGATTCCCACCGTTTGCGCACCAGGCCGAGGCCGTACACGCAGTATTCAAACTTGTCGCTGAGTTCGGCCAGCGTCGTAGCATCAGGATCGGTTTGATCGGTGCTCAGATCGGCCGCAATCAGATACGAGCGCTTGCCCTGATCGAAGTAATCGATCAAGCCGTCTTTAGCGGCGCGTTTGCGCATGCGCTGAAGGTTTTCGGGATAAACACCCGTCCAGAACAACGTGAAGTCACCGATGTGGCGATGAATGGTCCGCGTTTTCTCTTCCTCGTCGGCGTCGATTCCCAGCTTCGCCTTGGTAAGCATCTCGGCGACGTTTTCCACGCCGCGCTTGCTACCGTCGGTCATCAAGTTGATCCGCTCGACGTGAATGAAATCGGTGAGCAGATCGGTGAGGTAGTCCAATAGCCGCGTGTTGCCCAGACCGACTTCTTCCTGAAAGCACGTTTCCACCAGTCCCGCGAACCAGCGGTGCAACGGATGTTCGTGGGGTACTTCCTGCACGGTAAACGACCTCCTAAGGCGTAAGGGGCCACGAAATAGAACAAAGCCCGTTCGGTGCAGTCGAACGTCTCATACCACATTTCTATCGTAGGATTTGATGAAGGCTCAGTAAAGAAATCGCTTAGAAAAGGGTGTAATCGTCGCCTTATCGGGCAGATTTCGCGCGACCGAATAATTCATTACCATCTCTCGCGATGAAAACCAGCGCCCTGCGATACGACTTGCCTTCGGACCTCATCGCCCAATCACCCGCCGAGCCGCGCGATGCCTCGCGCTTAATGGTAATCGACCGTCAACGCGGTTCGTGGACGCATCACGTCTTTCGCGACATCGTCCAGTTTCTGCAGCCGAACGATTTGATGGTTGTGAACAACACACGGGTGATCCCCGCCAAATTTGCCGCCCAGCGCGCCACCGGCGCGACGGTAGGGGGGCTCTTCCTACGCGAATTGGAAGTGGGGCGGTGGGAAATCTTGGCGGGAAACACCAAGCGCGTCGCGGACGGCGAATGGTTAAACGTTATCGGCGACAAGCGGCGTATGCGGATCGTCGAGCGCGGGGAACGGGGGCGGTGCATCGTCGACATTGATCCGCCGAGTCCGGCGCTCGAGATTCTAGAAGCCGTCGGAGCGACGCCGCTACCACCGTATATCGAACGGCCGACGGCACCGACGAGCGCGGTCGATGCAGCGGACCGCGCCAGCTATCAAACTATTTTCGCCAACAAACCCGGTGCCGTCGCCGCCCCCACGGCGGGATTGCATTTCACCGATCGCGTATTGCAAGACATTGCCGAAAAGGGTGTGTTGCGCGCCGAGGTTACACTGCATGTTGGCACCGGCACCTTCGCGCCGGTGACGGTCGACGATCTTTCCAAGCACGCGATGCATTCGGAATGGTACGACTTACCCGGCAAAACGGCGACGCAATTGACCGACACCAAACGCAAGAACGGCCGCATCGTCGCCATCGGAACGACATCGGTGCGCGTGCTCGAATCGGTTGAGAAAGGCCCCGCCGGCGCCGCGAATGGTTGGACCAACCTGCTGATTTATCCGCCGTACGAGTTTAAGAACACTGACGTATTGCTGACCAACTTTCACCTGCCCGAAAGCACGCTGTTGGCGCTGGTGTCTGCCTTTGCCGGATACGATCTTGTCACGGACGCCTATCGCGCGGCGGTCGCCGAACGATATCGATTCTTCAGTTACGGCGATGCAATGTTGATCGTCTAACGCCGGGGTGACTTATGGGCACGAAATCGACTCGGTCATCCACTGCGCGATCCAACCGTTGTATTGCGGCGATTTGTCGGACGCGACATCGATGATCATCATGCGATTGCTGCGCGCATCGGGAAAGACAATTACCTTGAAGTCCGTCGTGCCGAATACGCGACCGTCCACATACCAGTAAGTCCCGTTTGAGGAACAATTCGTTAAACGACCGTCGGGCGCACCGTATTGCGACAGTATCGGCGACATCGGGTCGGTCGCGTCGCGCAACATGCTGATGCCGACCGTCACGCTACCGGTTTCCGCCGACGAGCCGGTGAACGTCGTCGATTCGACGCCGGTGGTATCTAGCGTGCGGCGCACCCAATCGGATAACGACATATCTTTTGCTTCGGACTCCCAATCGAACCCCGTGGGCAAGTCGATTGTGATCGACCAGTCCTCAAAGTTGACGGTGCGTTCGGTCTTCCAGTCGGGCACGCTCGCATCGGAGATTTGCAACTGCGCTAGCGCCAGCGTTCCCACGAACGCGATCGCCATGCAGCCGACGGCCCAGCCGGGACGTGCAGGTTTCTCTCTCGTGTAGGCCTTCCACATATTCAAGAGCCTAGGTTGGAACTGCGGCTACCGCAACCATCAGTTGCGTTTATCAACGCTACAGCAAAGAAAAGGCCCCTGACGCCAAATGTGCGACAGGGGCCTGAATATAGTGTCTAGAATTGCCCGACATTCGCAGCCGGGCGGCCGTTTGACGATTAGCCGGCCATAATCGCTGCGACCATACCCGGAATGTCGCCCATATCGAGCACACCGCTGCCATCGTAGTCACCGTGGCAGTTGTAGTAGGTGGTCGGACCGTTGATCAGGCCGTCGACCAGTGCGTCGATATCGAGACCGTTGACGAATCCGTCGTCGTTCAGGTCACCGTCAGGAGCCGTTTCCGGCTCACCGCAACCGCAGGTGCCCGGTTCGATCTTATTCGGATCGTTCGGGCATAGGTCGTCACAGTCAGGTGTGCCGTCCATATCCGAATCGTCATCCGCGACGCCACAACCACAATCACCCGGTTCGACCTTGTTCGGGTCGTTGGGGCAGTTGTCGTTGCAGTCGGCCGTGCCGTCCATATCCGAGTCGTCGTCGGCAATACCACAACCGCACTGGCCGGGTTCGGTCTTGTTCGGATCGTTGGGGCAACCGTCTTCGCAATCGGGCGTGCCGTCCATATCCGAATCGATCGGCGTATTGACGCAGCTACCATCGACACAATCGTCGATAGTGCACGGATCGCCATCGCTACAGTCACCCGGGCCGAAACACTCCACGGCATCGCACGTCACCGTCAGGTTACCGGTGCCGGTTGCGCCGTTGTAACCACCTACACGGATGAGATACGAGTTACCCGCAACCACGTTGGCTTCGATGATGGTCGTGTTGCCACCGCAACCCGCTACGTCATCCTGACACGCCAGAATGTTCGACGCCGGACACGAGCAACCATCGTAAATGGCCAACTTGGTATCGTAGTTCGCGTCGTTACACGTCGAGACGGTCAACACGCCGGAGCAATCGGCGGTGTAGCAGAACCAGACGTCCGAGCCCACTTGCGTGTCGCTGAACTTCACGCACGTTCCCGGTTCGGCGGGACCATCGGTCGTCGCGCCAACCGTTGAGAAGGGCGTAACACCATTGGTCAGCGGCAACGCGTTGGCACAGCCGTCATTTGCGGGCGGACAGGTAACGCCACCACAATCGGTCCCGTCGCCCTGATAGGCACCGCCCGCATTCGTACAGTCATCCTCGGTTTCGACCGTACAGTTACCCGCGTTACAGCAAGCGCCCATCGCGGTCATCTGGCAGTCATCGGGGATTCCGTCGTAGTTCAGATCCTGCTGGGTCTGGGCTTCGAGTTCGCAGGCGTCGATGGTGCCGTCGTTATCGCAATCATCGAAGGCTGCCTGACAGCTATCGAGCACGCCATCGGGTCGAGCGCGACTTCCGCTATCGGATAGGAATGCTTCGAGGTTGGCGAATTCCTGCTGCGTAAACAGGTAGCTACCACCGGGGTGCAGACCCGCCGTCGTGACAAAGTTCTCGATGTAGGTGCGCGAGAGGCCGCGAATGTTCGGGCCGGGGAAGCCGGCACCGCCGGTGCCGTCGGCTGCGTGACACGAGGCACAAGGCTGGCCTGCGTAGAACGTGGCACCGGTCATCGGATCACCCAACGGACCACCATCGCAATCGAGCGCCGGATCGGCAGAGATTTCGCAGGCATCGAGCTGGCCGTTGCCATCGCAATCGAGCAGCGGATCGCCATCGATCTCGCACGAATCGGGGATACAGTTGCCGTTGCAATCGGGGTCGGTGCCTTGGGCCATGTCGATGACGTCCTCGATGCCGTTGCCATTGCAATCGTCAGCTGGATCGAGGCCGCCGCCTTCGTTATCGATGAAGAGCGACCAGCTATTGAGCGTACCCGTGTCGCCACCGGCGTTGTCAACAACCGTCAACGTCCAGTCACCGGTCTTGTCCATACCGTCAAATGCGCTGAGCGCTTCAAACGGCGTGTAATTCGGCGGCGAAGGCATTCCGGCCACACAGACATCTTCAACAGCGCCGCCCGTACCTTCGTCATCGAGCGTGCCGGTGAAATTGTCTACCGAGCAGCCGTATGGCGAGTTGACGTGACACGTGCCGCTGCCGTTGTCCGCACCCATGCGCTGGATCAACTGGACCGACGTACCGTTGTGTTCGAGCGTAATGCAAATGTCGCCGATCCACGTGTGATCGAAGTTGAGTGCGACATCGACATCGAGAATGTTGCCGCTGTCCGGAACGGTAATCGTCGAGGTGATACCCGTCGCATTCTGGTCGGGGATCGCCGCGCCAGAAGTGGTCGAGTAGGTCTTCACACCTCCCGAGCCGCCGCCCATCGGCGTTTCGCATTCGTCCGGCGTGCCGTTGCTGTTGCAATCGGCGCTGGTGCCGTTGGCGATGTCGTCGGCGTCGTCTGTGCCGTTGTTGTTGCAGTCCGTGATTTCATTCATACACGTGGCCGAACAACCGTCACCGGAGGTGTTATTACCGTCGTCGCATTGCTCACCCGGATCGATCGTGCCGTTACCACAGTCACTGCACGGAGCGCCATCGTTGGTGATGGTCATCGTGCCGGTACCTTCGTCGTTGACGTTCCAACCGCCAAGGCGGATCAGATAGCACTGTCCGGCCGTCACGGGAACTGTAAGCTCCGACCGATAGGCGGCAGGCGCACCACCGGGGCAGCCGTCATCATTACAACCGAGGCGATCGGCTTCGCCCGGCGTACACGCGCAGGTTTCGTAAATCACCACGTCAGTGTCGTAATTCGAGCCGCACAATGTGACCGTTAGATTGCCATCGCACTGGGCGTTATACGTCCACCAGATGTCGTTATACGTTTGACCGCCATCGCCAGCGACCGCACAAGCGGCGTGGGCGACACCGTCAGTCGTCGCGCCGTTCGTATCGATGTCGTACGTACCATCCACGATCGGCGGGGCGTTCGCACACAGATCTGCACCCGGCACGTTTTCCGAGACACAGTTCTGATCGCAACCGTCTCCATTGACGAGGTTGCCGTCGTCACACTCTTCGCCGAATTCGACAATGCCGTTACCGCACTCTGCGACTTCGTTCTGACAGGTTGACGTACAGCCGTCGCCATTGTTGGTATTGCCGTCGTCGCACTGCTCGCCATCTTCGATGACGCCGTTACCACATACCGGCGGCGGGCCCGCATCGATGATGCGATAGATGGTGCCCGCGTAAGAAATGACGTAAAGCTCGCCGTTGGCATCTTCACCAAACGCGACCGGCGAACTGAGCGAACCGGCGATGCCGTCGTTGATATCCGCCGTCACGTCTTGCTGATCCGAAATCGTGCTGCCGTCGTAGCGGAAGGTGCGAACGTAATCGGCACAGAAATCGGCATAGAAGTACGTGCCGTTGAGCCAAGGCATGGCACAACCGCGATAGACGTATCCACCGACGACCGTACAGCTACCTTCGGAATACGTTACGTAATCGAAGATCGGGTCGGTATAGCCGCCCGCGTTGGGATTACAACCCAAATCGCCGGCAGGCGTGGCAATGAAGCCCTCGCGACAGTCCCAACCGTAGTTCTGGCCCCCCGTACTGCCGGCTGCTTGGAAGTTGATTTCTTCGCGGCTGCCCTGGCCTACGTCACCGATGTACATGTCACCCGTAAGACGGTCGAAGCTGAAGCGCCACGGGTTACGCATACCCTTCGCCCAAACCTCCGGAAGGAACGAGCCACCAGGATTGTCTGCGGGGATATAACCGTTGCCCGGGCTGTCGACATCGAGGCGGAGAATCTTTCCGAGCAGCGAAGCGTCATTCTGTGCTCGTTCAAAAGGATCATTGGCACCGCCGCCGTCACCCATCGGGACGTAGAGGTAGCCATCGATCGGCGAAAACGCGATGCCGCCCGCATTGTGATTGGAGGCATCTTGGTTGATGGTTTTCAACGTGACCTTGCTGCCCGCATTCGCAATGTCGGGGTTTGCCGAAACCGTGTACTGATTGATCTCGGTATTGCCCGCAAGGTTGGTTTGATTGATGTAGAACCGACCGTTGCTGGCGTAATTCGGATGGAACGCCAGCCCGAGCAGGCCACGCTCACCGGACGTGGTCGTCTGGCTGGAGATATCGAGGAACGGCGTGCCATTCAACGTCTGCGTGTTCAGGTTGTAGATCAGGATTTGACCGGGCTGCGTCGCAATGAACAGCCGATTCGTATCGCCGGGCGGTGCCACAGCGGCGACCGGTCGATCGAGACCACTGATGACAAGTTCAGCAGTGATACCGTTTCCGGTAAAGCTCTGACACTCATCCGGCACGCCGTCATTGTTACAGTCTTGACTCGTACCGTTAGCGATATCGATGCTGTCTTCGGTGCCGTTGGGCTGACAATCTTGCGGCCCGACTTCGGGACCTTGCACGGCCGCCGTTACCGTGGCGGGCGAACCGGCGCGCCACAAGTCGAGCGTGGCATTGGGATTGATCGCAGCAGGGGGGCGGTTGGCATCGAAGCGGAAGTTGTACATCGTGCCCCACAGCAGTGCGTTGGAATTCAAACCGATGTCGGTCATCGTCCATTCGACGGCGCCGCCGTTCTTCACGCCGGTCCAGTCGGTGCCGTCGCGCGACGTACCTTGGGCCGTGATATCGGGATTGGTCTGACCGTCACCGCTGTGATAGAAAACGTCGTGAAAACCGATGTTGGAGATCGTCGCAGACGGATCGACCGGGACGCTAAAGCCGTCCATGGCCCGATCGCTGTTCAGATTCTGCACGGCGTATTCGTAATGCCAGGTGCCGTCACCATTGTCAGAAGCTTTTGAAGCGACGATGAACATCTGGTTGCCCGAAACGATCACGTCGGTTTCGGTGACGGCCGGGTCGAGATCCTGCCAAATGCGAATACCCGGTTGCTCGCGTTGGGTCGAGCCCGTCAAGCTGAAGCTGTACTCGTTGGTGCCCGAAGGGCTGACGGAAACGGGGCGGTATGAAGCGTTATTGGCCCAATGTCCGGCCGCCGAATCTTCGGGATGCACGTAATGACCTTCAACGAAATATTGAGCGCCGGGGTTTAGGGTCGGATCGATATCGTCGTGACGTACCTGCAAGCGCCGTGAGGTACTGCCCGTGGTGCCGGGATTGGACCCACACACATAGTTACCCGACGTCGGGTCGACACGGAACTTCGGGCGGATATTGCCTTGGCTGTTGTTGAGGGTGGCACCGTATGGGTCGCCACAGCCGGGGGCCATCGAGCTTGAGGGCGAGCCAGTACAACCGCAGCCGCATTCGTCGGTCCAGGCCACTGAGAAGCCGTGCTTGAGCCACGACTGACCGATGTGCTCAAGACGACCGTCCATGTAGCGGAAACAGTTCTGACCGATGACCGGGTGAATCGTGCCGCAGCCGCTTTGCCACGTCATCGAAACATCGCCGATGTTGCAGGACTCGGTACCGACCGAGAACGTATCGATCCAAACACCGTTGACCTGTTGGCTGGAAGGGTTTGATACGCCGGGGTAAAGATCGCCGACGATAACGTCCGCACCACTGGCGGCATTACAGTTCGTGCCGTTATTGCCACCGCGCGGCGCGCCCAACAAGACCGGTCGACCGGGATCGTCGCCGCCCGTCCAGCCGAGATCGAATCGACTGTGCATGTAACCGAACGAAGTGTCGGCATGTGAATTCAGACCGAGTTGGGTCGTCAAATGCTTGGACGGAATCAGATCACCGCCCTCGATAATTAACGCATTGGCAGCACCATCGACAACGGGTCGAACTGCGCGAACATTAAAAATGGCATTGCCCGTCGATGGGTCGACGATTTCGAGACCGTCTATCGTGTTGCCGCTGTCGAAGCGCACGCTCAGGTCTTGAAAACGAACCGTCTGGCCCGACTTGCGATTCGTAAATGTAACGCCGGCCGAGTGCAGCACTTCGCCGCCGCTCGTGTTGACCATCCCCGATCCAGACGATGTCAGCGCCACCACGGGGGCTGCCAACACATCGAGTCGCACCATACCCTGGCCGGGCGCACTACCGTCCACGACCACTTCCACCGCATCCGCATCGAGCGATGCCGTGTCAATGTAAAGATGCGTTCGTCCGGACGACACATCCCACTGTGTTTCTGCCTTCGCCAAGTTGCTGGCGGCGCCAATGGATAGAGCGATCACGCTCAAGAAAATGCGTTGAGACACACCCAACCTCCCTGAAAAATGAGTTTTCCGGGCTAGACTGTGAAAAAAGGAAATCCACCCCGTTTAATTGCATCCAATGCAGACAGCGAAGCGAGGCCGGCAGCAATACCGGTTGCGTCTGCATCCCTCTTTTGCCCGGCAGATTCCCCGTGCGTAGGGGACTTACCGTAACGCGAATAGCAATTATCACCCGAATGGGTGATAAAAGGCAAGTTAATTTCTCGCAAATCCGGAAACATCAAGGAATTATCGTCTCCCTCCTCGATCTGCCGTATCCGAAAATCTCGCTTATACTCGACGACCATGAGCTGTTTACCGTCAGTTAACCGTTTCTCGAGCCGTTCGTGGGTGTACCGCTTTCCCTTATTGGCCGGTCTCGCTTTCACCGGCTGTATCGCACCCTCACCCGGAACCGAGCTTAAGCGTACCGGCGACGAGATAGTCGTATGCGGTCGCATGTTTCACACGGGCACGTCCGTCGTGCTTTGGACCGACCCGTTTGGTTACGACGCCTACCGTGCGGAGAAGCGCTTTGGCGATACGACCTCTAAGAATGCAAAGTCCGACGACGGACCGACCGGGCAACGATACGGCACGATCCGCAAACATATTCCCGACGAACTTAAGGCAACCGTGCGAGATCGTGGTTGGAAGCTGGAAGAATTGCAGGATCAGGTCGATCTGTTCGTCCTACATTACGACGTCTGCGGAACCGCACGACGATGTTTCAAAGTGCTACACGACCTGCGCGGGTTGAGCGTGCACTTTATGCTCGATGTGGACGGTACGATCTATCAAACGCTCGATTTGAAAGAACGCGCCTATCACGCCGGCAAATACAACGACCGCAGCGTGGGAATCGAAATCGCAAACATGGGGGCCTACGCGGATCGGGCGGAGTTGAATAAATGGTATGAGTCCCAACCTAATGGTGCGGTTATCTTCAACCCACCATTAACAAATGGCGCAACAGGTATCTTGACGCCGGATTTTCTCGCACAGCCTTCGCGCCGAGGACTAATTGTCGGAAAAGCAAACGGCACGCAGCTGCATCAGTACGATTACACCGAGAAGCAATACCGAGCGCTCGAACGGCTAACGGCGACACTCTCGCGCGTCTTGCCGCGCATCAAACTCGAGGTTCCCCGCGATGCCGATGGCAACGTACGAACCGATGCGATGACCGCTGACGAGTTGGCCGAATTCAGCGGCCTGATCGGCCATCACCACTTAACCAAACATAAGATCGACCCGGGCCCGGCATTCGATTGGGATCGGGTGATCGGCAACGCCCGGCGTTTGCGTTGAGGGCATTTTCGAATTGCGCGTCTAAATTTCGGTGGCGGCGGTCTGCGCGAGGGCCTAGATTGGTGACATGCCCGCGGCGCCCCAAGTCAGTTCGACGCTCGAAACCCTAAGCCGCGCCGAGATGGCGCGTGCGGTCCGGCGTCGCTCTACATTTTACGACTACACATTTTATTACGCGGTCAAATCGACGGGCATTTTTTGTTTGCCGTCCTGCTCATCGCGCAACCCACTCAACGAGAATCTTGCCTTTTTTTCAACTGCTGAAGCCGCGTCGCGGGAAGGCTATCGACCGTGCAAACGCTGCTCACCCACGAGCAAACGCGACTCCTATCCGTCGTGGATCGATCGCTTGTTAGCTGGGATTATGGGCGACGGCCAACGCCGCTGGACCGACGAGGAGTTACGCGCTAGCGGCTTCGAACCGGTCAATGTGCGGCGCTGGTTTGACGCCAACTGCGGCATGACGTTCCAAACATTCCAGCGCCGCTATCGGTTGGCGGTGGCAACGCAGATACTTTGCAAGGGAGGCACCATGAGTGAAGCCATCGCAACCACGGCCTATCGATCCGAGAGTGCATTCCGAGATGCCGTCGCGAAAATCTACGGCGTTACGCCGACAGCAATGAAGTCCGCGCAACCCATCGTCGCGACCGAAGTAGACTCACCAGTAGGGCGCCTGATGATCGCCGCCAACAACACGCACGTTTGCGGGCTGTCGTTTCTCGATCGTCGCCCGTTGGCCGTCGGCATGGTTGAATTGAGTGGCGTCGTGCGATCGCCGGTATCCCAAGGCAATAACGCCGTGGTTGAAGCCACCGCAGCACAACTCGACGGGTTCTTCGCAGGCAAGCGCCAAGCGTTTGACGTACCGCTGCAGCTAAGCGGAACCGCTTTTCAACGACGCGTTTGGGAAACGCTACTCACGATTCCATATGGCGAAACAGTGAGTTATGGGGATTTGGCGGAGATGATCGACAAGCCCAATGCCTATCGCGCCGTCGGCAACGCCAACGGTGCCAATCGCATCGCGATTATCATTCCCTGTCATCGCGTGATTGCCGCAGGCGGCAAATTGGGTGGGTACGGCGGTTCGCTTTGGCGCAAGCAAGCGTTGCTCGATCTCGAACAGAAACACACCTAAAGGGAGCGGCTTAGCTCGGGTTGCTTTGAAGCTGCTTGATCGCGTCGATTGCGGGCGTGAGCAGGTCGCTTTGCTCCTTGCCTTCGGTCGCCGCTTTCAACAATTCGTAAGCCTTATCTTTCTCGGCTTGGCGATTGGCGAGTTCGGTCAGCAAGTTAGCTCGCAAAATATGCACGGCCGCTTGGCCGAACTGGATTTGCCAAACCGAATCGGCACCGCGAATGGACTTACCATCGGCTTGCGTTTGGCCGCGTTTGACTTGCGTTTCTGCCTGCTGATAAGCACGCTCCGCGTCGGTGAGCGACGTCAGCGCCTGGCCGCGCCACATTTCAATGCGTTCGCTATATTCGTTGGATAATTCCGTTTCTGTCAGCTTTGCAACTTCGTTTATCAAGTTTTGCAAACGCAACGCCAAGTCGATTTGGGCGGAATAAACGGCCGCGCGTTGATAGGCCGTGTCGCCGGCCAATGCCCGTAGCGTGCCTTCCAAATCACCATCGGCGCTGATCATCTGATTCAGTTCGGCGGCAGGCGTTTCGGCTGAAGCGTCGGCGACCGTAAGAGCAGTCTTCCAACTGCTCACGTTAATCGCACCCTTGCTCGCTAGGCTCAGCGCTTGCTGAAAAGAATCGATCGCCTTGTCGAAGGCCTTGCTCGCTGCGGCCTGTTTTGCCTGCGATGCTTCTACCAACGCCTGAATTTCGTTGGCGACCTTTTCGACTTCTTCGGCTGCTTGCGCCGCAACGGCATCGCTACCAGCCGCCGTTGTTTCATAATGCTGCTTCTGCTCCGTCAGTGCGGTCTTCTTCGCATCCAACACGAGCAGCTGCTCGCGCAAGTTGTTTGCCATGCTCTCCAACGACAACAACCCGATGGTGGGCGTGCCGCCGCGATATTCGATATCCTCAATGGAATCGAGCCCCGTGATAACGACTTCGGCGTCGTTCAACGTACCAAAACGCAGCGCCTCAGCCTTGGCTTCGGCCTCGCGGGCACCGGCGGCAAGTTGCGCGTACGCACTGTTATCGCCGTGAATGGGCTGTCGCTGCGCCTGCATGTCGGCCATCTGCAATCGATTGCTGCGGGCCGTCGACTCGAGCATCTCGATCCGCTGGTTGTAATCAGCGATAGTGGCTTGCAGGCTCGCTAGCTGTGTACCGATTTCAACGGCCTGATCTTCGGTTTCGCGAATACGTTCATCCATGCTAGCCACGATGCCGTCATTCGACATGGCCTGGCTGGCGATTGCGTTGTTAATGGAGCGGTCCGTGCTGTAGTCGCGCAGATAAGACACGAGTTGATCGGCGCGCTTCAGCGGCTGACTCGCCTGCCATTGCAGGTATTCGCCGCGACTCTTTTCGATCCGACCTTCGACGTAATACAACAACGCCGTGGCGCGATTGCTGGCGATATCTGCGGGGCCCGTGTGCAAACGCAATTCGTTGACGGCGCTCTTCGCCTTGCTCAACGTGCGTTCGATTTCCTGCGTGATGGACTGGATATTTCCTGCGTTGGGCATGCCGACGGCGATTTGTTTGCCCTCGATCGTCGTGCCACGGTCGCGGTCGCGCTGTTCGGCTTGTTGCAGCGCCATGGTAGCCGCTTGCAGCTTGGACTTCGCCTCTGCGGGAATCTCAAGTTTGAGATCGGGTGCAACATCGGCGGGCGTGCTGCCGGTAACTTGCAAGCGGGCCAAACTTTCGTCGAGATTCATCACGGCGCGGCGCACGGTTTGAATACCGTTCAGCGTTTTGGCGTTGTTCGCGCTGCGGTCGTCTTGTAGGAGACCGATGTAAAAGGGCGTTCCGATGATGGCGCCGACCACCACGATGGCCAGGAAAACGCCGAACATACCGCCCATTTTCGATGAGGCTTGTCGCGCCACGGGAAGGCTCCTTCTTGCGGATACGCTTCGCTGGAAAGCTGTTTGCAAAGGCAGGCTGGCAACCGCGTGCGCTGCGGCTGACCGGTGCGGCAACGCCGCGTAGACACTATATTTACCGCAAAAATTGCCCCAAAGTCAACGGAAGGGGGGCGGGGGGGCGGTAATACGCACGAGCATCGTCGCGCCGCTCGCTCGTGGCAAGAGCCGTCTCGGCAAACTGGTTACTTTTTCGACGCCTCGGCTTGGTTATCGGCGTCTTCCATGGCGCTGGTCGCCATTCTCACCGCCTGCGGCGACCAACTCAGCACGACGTACTGATCCGTCACCGTCAGGGCCGGCCCGAGAAATCCGAACTGCAGATACCAAACTTCGTCGTCGCGCTGCACTTTGACGCGCAGCAGTTTGCTCGGATTGCGCTTGGCACGCTGATCGAGATACTGGCCCCACGCACTCAAAATCGCCGAGAGCGACGAGCGCACCGCCTCGGCGTCTTTGATCTCGATCGCAATGGTCAGAGCGAACGGCACGTCGAATGGATGCACCGGGTAGTCGAAGATCAACATGTGCTCGCCGAGGTTGTCGATCAGCAGGGCGCTTAAATCGAGCCCACTCTCCGATTCGAGGCCCTGCCAAATACGCTCCCATTGTTCCATGCGGCGTTCGGCGCCGGAGGCCAGCCAAGCCCGCGGAACGCTTTCGACTAACCACCGCGTCGGCAGATTCAAAATCGCGTAGTGCCGGGCCTCCAGCGGAACCCGATTGAGGTGCTTTTCCGGATACGCCTTCGGATTGCTGTACTTACGAATTTCGTCGCTGCCGTTGGCCTCGAAACAGCGCGACCAATAAAGCGCCTTGCCATCGAGACCGATGGTCCATAAATCGCGCGAGATGTGGGTGGCTCCCATCTCGGCCAGCACGCGGTCGACGCGTTCGCGCGAAATCTCGCCCAACCGGCGCTTGAGCGGATCGAATCCGATGAACCATGTTGCCAGTGCCGACTCGCGACTGATCTTCTGCTGGGCCTGAATAAACCACGGATCACTTGCGAGGCTCAGTTTTTTGTCGCGCTGCGTTTTGGCGACTGCGGCGAAACTGTTTTCACCAAAGCCGATGACAAAGTAATCGCCCACCAGCCCCCATTCGCAACAGGCCCAACGCGGTAGGCGTTTGTCGCGCAGTCGTTGATAGGTAAACCCGTCGGCCTTGAGGTCTTCGAGTTCGGCGATGTCGGCATTGGTATAGCGGGCAACCACGCGATTGAGATTCTCGACTACCGGCGCGTTTTTGCCGTCGGTCTTTAGAATGACGGCCGCTTCGAGATGGCCAAGGCGTAAAGAGGTAGGCTCGGGTTCACCGGGACGCGGCGTTGCTGCGGTCTTCACCTGACGGCTGGATGCATCGATCGCGACCAACGCGTGTTCGTATTGTCCGAGCAACGGCAGCGCGATAGCGATGTCGGCAAAGACCTGCCCCTCGTCGGGAATGAGACCGCCGAATTTCAGAAAGCCGACAACCTGCTGAATCGTCGCGCCCGCTGGCCTGCCTTGCGCCGCCTCGTTTTCGAGCGCGGAATAGGGCACCGCCATGTAAGCGATCAACGAACGCGCCGGCACCAATCGCGCGATCTTCATCGGCGTGACCGGATTGGGCTTTGACGTGGGCTCGTCCGCCGCAATGAGCGTACGCGACGGCGCGTGATCGATACTGGCAGTCAGACACAGGGCCAGCATCAAAAAGCAGACAAATCGGCGTGAGTAGGTTGGGTTCGATCGATACATGACGTGGGAATTGTAAGCGTTATCACCGCTGACCACATGGCGCATGAAAAAGGCCCGCAGCGAAATCGCCGTGGGCCTTTTTTTCGATTCTGTTGTTTTGAATGAAGGGGCTCTGTTACCAGAAGCTGCGTCGACGGCCGGCTTTCTTGGCGGGGGCTGCCGAAGCGCTAGCCGCGGCGGGCGTTTGCTGAGCCCGCAACTGATCGGCCTTGTGCTGTTTCTGAGCTTCCATAATCAGCTTTTCGACGCGCGTCATGTCGCGGCGCTGTTCCGGCGTCATATGCTTGGCGAGTTCATGATGAAGCCGCTTGGTCATGTCTAAGGCAACATTCAGCGGCATCGGCGACGAATGCATCATGGTCGGTAACACTCCCTGTGTTCAACGCGTTCGCGGTTTTTCGTACCCTGAGCTAGCAAGTTGCCTTTGACGAACTTTCCCAACGTCAATTGCGTTGTTGGCCATTAAATTTCCCCGAGTGGGGAACCAACAACAAGCAACCTCTTGGCATCCATTCCTGTAATCGGCTCGGCATGTGGGTACCGAACTCGAACCATTCTTTCCCGGAGATTCGCGTTGGCGGAATCTCACACCCGCTAATGTTTTAGCTGGCTGTTGACGGGTTGTCAATTTGAAACCGTATTTTCTTTTCGGCAATAAACTCAACTATGCAACGAAGTTACGTACACCAATCGAGCGCCTTGTATTCCGGGACGCGTGCTAATTCATGCGTCGGGCAGGTGGCAAAATTTTGCGACCCGCACGTGCGTCACGTCGTATTGAATTTGATGATTTTGTTGCTAGACCCGGCTACCTCGAACATCCGAATATCCTATCATCGAGTAAATGCAATATCGGGTTGGAAGTTTGAAAATGGCAACCGATGTAACACAGGAAACCCACCTCGCCAGTTCGACGCCCAGGCTCTACACTAATTTTATGGACCCCGGAGAGGCAAAATCGGACGCTCAAGAGCTCGCGTCACCGGCCGACGCGCCGACCGAGATGAGCTTGTGGCAGCGGCTTCGTCGTCCGATCGTCGAGAAGATTCTGCACCTCGATGATACCCCGCACCGAATTGCGCTCGGGGTTTTTCTGGGATTCGTGGTCGGCTGGACGCCACTGATGGGGGCTCAAATTGTCCTCTATTTGGCCGCCGCCTATCTGTTCCGGGCCAATCGAGCTTCCGGGTTGCCGCCGGTTTTGCTCACAAATCCGATCACGGCGGTACCGATCTACGTGCTTAACTGGCGAATCGGACAGTGGCTGCTCAATCCGGGCGGCATAAGTGAAGCCGCCCGCGAAAAGAAAACCGCCGCCCTGACGGCTTTTGTCGAAAAATTCTCGGTTTCCGAGGTGTTCACGGCGTCGTTCTGGGATCGCTTTGCCGACGCTTTTGGCACGTTCGGGCAAGAACTGTTTTTCGGCTGTTTGGTCGTCGGCACCGTGTGTGGCTTGGTCGGCTACATCGCGACCTATTATGGTGTGGTCGCCTACCGTCGCCGTCGCGCGGCCAAGCAAGCCCAGCAGGCGGAGGACCTCTCCGCAAACGCCGGTGATTTAGCGGCGTAATTGCGTCACCTACGAATCGGCGAGCAAGGATCAAGAGCGTGCGTTGCCGAATGCAGTGGAAACCTGCATTTGAGGCATCCAGCGAGGCCATTTTCGGCACCCCACCTAGATAGTCCCATAAGATATGTTATGTTGCATTGGGTGTTTGCTGCGGCACAGGGGGCTAAAACCTACTTTTCTGCCAATAAGCCCGTTACGAGTTTGGTTAGTAGCTCGTTTTGCCGCGCGTGGCATTCTCCGGTCGCTGGCCCCATGTAGCCCGTGTAAATCGCTACCACTCGGTCATTTCGATCCACAAAAATCATCGTCGGGTATGACTTCAGGGCCTCAATGAGTTGCACCCGATCGGCCACGCGTTCGCGGTCGGCCTTGCCCGCGACCAACAGCGGATATGTGAGCTGGTGTCGGTCGCGAAACCGCCGGACCTGCCGCGCATCGCGTTTGAAATTTCCGGTGACTTCAAACATCAGGCTGATGACGACCAAGCCGTCACCTTGGTGCTTCTGATAGAGCGTTTCCAAATGCTTTGCGGCGTCGTGGCAGTTTGGGCACCAGCTACCCGAAATCTCGATGATGCGCGGCTTGCCGGCCCACGCCGGATCGTCGCCGAGGGATCTGAGATTGCCGTCGAGATCCGGGAATTTAACGGTGTTGAGATCGATATTCTCTCTAGGTTTGGTCGCCATCAACGGATCAAACAGGGCGAACTGAACGTCATTCGGCGTGGCGGTCCAGGTTTCGTGCCATGTGTCGCGCGACCAAAAGTCGCCCTTGAGCGTACCATCTGTCGTAAGAATCGCGCTGAACAGAAAGGCATGTGCACCATCAAAGGTAGACAGTCGCAAGTGTTTTCCATCGAAATCGCCGGCGAGATACCGGTAATCTCCGGTGCTGGTAACGAACGTGCCCGTGACGGTGCCGTCGTGTTCCTGCGAGAATAAACCAACGGCATCGTCGTCGGACTTTGCAAACTTCACGCGCCACGAATACGCGAGTTTCTGATCGGGTGCTTTGCGCGTCGACGGCGGAAATCGATACTCGACGTTGGGCGTCGCGGTAAACGGCAATTCCGATTGCTTATCCGGGCCGGTGGTCTTAAACCAGCGACCGACGTAAGTTCCGTCGTCTTGCTTTAAGGCGGTGATGTGCGCGTCATAATGCGGGAAGGAAATATGCATGCGGGCGTTGTCAAACTCGACGTCTTGCAATTGCACGGTTTCTTCGCCGTTTTGGATGAGGGCGGTCCAACCATCCGCGCCGTTCGGTTGAATCAACATGAGATTGAACGGCAACGCCCCGCCGGGAGATTTCAACACGCACCGAAACGGCAAACGCCGAATGCCGGTTGCCGGCGGTGATGTTGATTGGTCACGCCGTTCGTCGGCATGTGCCAGTCCTGAGATGCAACCCGCAGCGAATGCAAGTATCACGAATCGAGATACCATACGGTGAGTTAGAAGTTGTTTAACCATGAACCGCATCATAAAAAGTCAAATTGGCAATGCCAAATGCTTGTGATGCACTTTGCCTCGCAAACGACTAACCTTTTGGTATGCGAAACGACGCGCTTACGCCCGACCTATTGATCTCAGCCTATGCCCAAGGGGCGTTTCCGATGGGTATGGAGGACGGTCGCATTGCGTGGTTCTCGCCCGACCCGCGCGCGATCTTGCCGCTCGATGCTTTTCATGCGTCGAAAACGTTGATGCAAACCGTACGCAGTGGGCGCTTTGAATTGCGCGTAAATGGTGCGTTCCGCAGAGTGATGGAAGCGTGTGCCGACCGACGAGAAGGTACGTGGATCAGCGACCAAATCCTCGATGTTTACTGCGAACTGCACGAATACGGCTTGGCGCACAGCGTGGAGGCGTATCGCGATAACGAACTCGTCGGCGGACTATACGGTGTGGCGTTGCGCGGTGCGTTCTTCGGCGAAAGCATGTTTCATCGTCAACGCGATGCCAGCAAGGTCGCGCTGGTCGGCTTGGTGCATCTGATGCGCCGCCAAGGCTTTGCGTTATTAGACGTGCAATTTCAGACGCCCCATCTGAAGCGTTTCGGGACAATCGAGATTACGCGCGAGGCGTATCTCGATCGATTGGAACAAGCGCTGCAGTTGGAATGTTCGTTGGTGCCGGAGGACGAAGGATAAACGTCTAAACGTCTAAACGTCAAAAAGTCGAAACGTCAAAACAGCAAAATTCCAAACGGCTGGCTGCTGGTTATTCGGTTAGGCCGTCGCAAGTACGTAGGCAATCTTAAAAACAAAGAAGACTTGATTCGCGCCGCACTACTGAATATAGCCCAGCAGCGCGAGTATCAGAATAATTGCGAACGGTAAGGCGATGAGGATGGCGGGCATTGCTTCCCAGATAACGCCGCGATCTTCTTGGTCGATGGATTTATCTTTGTCCGTCATGAACTTTATTTGATATGCCTCTGCCGAGGTCGTCAAACTGGAACGAGTGCTGTTTGATTTCGATCACGCAAGCGTTGGCATGCCGCCGCTGCGTGCTTGCCGGCGAACCGCCGATACTCCCCCATTCCCTACCACAATCCTGGACACCCCCTGCCACGCACTCGACGGTTCACAGATCGCAAGCCCCCTGCGCGTGTCGTTGATGGATTGCGACCATCATTTACGCCGTCTGCGGAAACGCCCTCGATAACGCATCGCCTTTGGAACCTTGTCGCGCCAAGCGAGGCTTTGTTGGTTCATGCGGGCGACCACAGCGCGGCCACCGGCGGACATCTCTTCGCAGAACGATACGGCGCGGCGCAACTGATCATGGTCGAGTTGACGATAGGCACGATAGCGCCGGTCGAGATGTAGATACCAACAGTCCTCAAACACATGGTCCAGCACCATCCGCATGAAGCAGTGATCGGCATGGATGGGCCAGTGGTCACGAACCGCCTGTGTGGGAAGCTGCCGAGTGACCCAGTCGAGATAGGCGGTTCGGAGCGCCTCGCGTTCGTCGCGCCAGTCGGCGGGATTGGGAGCCTCGGATTTATCCGCGAAGAACGTCATATTATTTGAGTTTAGGGTCGCCCGCTCGAAATTGGGGCAATGGTTTCGATTGAGAGAGCATCGCCGTCCCGGTGGTGCCTATTCGCCTTTCCCACCGGCGAGACGCCGATGCTCCTCGCGGCAGAAATCAAACGACACGAGTACCGAGATTGGCTGCCTTGCATTATCGAGCTTGGCGGCGGGCCGGGTGCGAGTTTGGCGGAAATTCTGCAACCTTGCCGTCGGGACATGCGATATATTTAATACGGCAAATGATTACCCACGGCATAGGGAGGCGTGCAAGCTTCGCCGGGGTTAATCTGTTTGTGCGACGGTACTCGGCCAGTTCGTTTGGTTACCGTCCGATGAGTGCCCTCCTTTGATCAATCACCCTGCTGCTACTGGTTATTTTATGTCGTCCAACGTTCAGCGCGTGGTCGTGGGTTTGGTGCTGGGTCTTTGCTGCGTTCATGCGAGCAATGCCGAAACGCCCCGCCCCGCCGTGCCGGCACCGAACAAGACGCCCGCGACGGTGGAAGCCGGACGCATTTGGTCGGACGTTAGCGGACGAATCGCCGAAGTCCTGGTTCATTACGACCTCGGCATGGAACAGGAACTCGCGCCGTTCTATCGCGACTTGTTTCGAGCGCTTGGACCGGGCGTCAAGGTGCGCGTGTTGTGTACCGACGACCTGACCGCCCATCGCTTCACCGAAGAGCACGGGAGCGACGCCACTTTGGGCGGGCGCGTGGTGGAAGTGATCAATGTGGGCATGTCGCTCTCGCTCTGGTCGCGCGACCGCATGATTGCGCGGCGCAGTGCGAAGGACGATTCGACTGCGTCGGTATTTGTGCCGTCGATTAATCCGTTTTACGAATTCGAGAAGCAGAACGAACTGCGCACCCAGCGCATGATGTTTCGCGCGTTGATGGGGCCGCAAGTGCTGCGCAGTTGGCTGCACCTCGAAGGCGGAAACGTGGTTTCGAACGATCGTATGGTTTTCATCGGGTCCAACGTGCTCGATGAAAACGATTGCGATGATGACGACGTGCAGATGCCGCGCGAGTTGGATCGCATCACGGGACGACCCTGGACGCTGATCGGCGAGGGGATGGATACGCTGCCGTGGGATCATGTCGATATGTACATGACGCCGATTGGGAACAACATGTTTCTGGTCGGCGATACCCGGTTGGGGCAACGGCTGCTCGACGAGACCGTGCCCGAACATTGGCGGATGCCTTGCGAGGAGATCGACGCGAAACTCGACGCGGTTGCCAAGCAACTCGCAGATTTATCCTATCGCGTGTTGCGCGTGCCGAGCGTATTCGACCCGGCTGGTGATTGGATCATCACGTACAACAACGTACTGATGGAAGAGCGCGACGGCCGCAAAGTTGCGATCATACCGAACTTTGAGTTGCCGAAACTCGATCAGGCGGCGGCGAATGTTTATCGCGAGTTGGGTTACGAGGTGAAGACGGTCAACGTGAAGCACGTATATGAGTTCGGCGGTGCGGTGCGCTGTTTGGTGAACGTGACGCGCCGCGAACCGACGACGACGGATGCGAAGAAGATGGTCGGGCGTGGAGGCTTGCGGGTGTACGATTTGACGTCGTATCAGAATCGACGGACGAAGGCGGAGCGCAAGTCGGTCGTTCGATGAGTTCGTTGGAACACATGCTGATTTTTTATGCGTGTGCGATATTTTGACTGTCGCTCGATATAGGTGGCTGGAACCCGCCCTAATATTTCATCCGAGTTTAATTTTCGGTTCGTAGCTGCTGGGATTTGGCCCAAATCCTCCCACAGCCGTTAACGTTCCCGCCATGGTTGCCTGCACTACGCGAGAGAGGGAGTAGGCTCTAAACACCCTTTTATTATGGATGGTGTACTACGCCGTCACGGTCGCGTTCTGTTGATTCAAAAAATCGCGTTGTTCGTCGGTGGGTTCGGTGCCACATTCGGGGCAGCGTGTGGGCGTCATGCGGAGGTCGTAACCGCACTGGCAACAGGCGTAGGTTGCGTTGGATTGTTTATTAACCTGATAGCGGGCGATCGGGAGTGCCATCAGCAGAACGATAAAAAACGCAAAGAATAACAGCATGCCTTGAATGCACGTCGCAATGAATGTGGGAAGGAAATCGGGCTGGTTGGTCGTGTTGACCCTTGTGAAATCATCAAGCCAATTCAAAATTGGCATACCGCCCCGACCACAAATGATCTCCGTGATTCGAAGGGTGATGACGCCCAGAAGGATATCCAAGCCGAAACCGATCAGGAGGCATAGTGATACTATACGCACAAAGAGCACATAGATGACCGCTCGGCGCATCGTGCGTGTTCCGAGCTGCCGACGCAGTTCGGGTAAGCCGCCAAGCGCCAGCAACAACAGAAACATACCGACCATCGGTAGCCACAACCCAGCAAGGTGCACCCGATCCGAGCTAGCGAGCATGTAGCTCGGTCCCGCAAAGAACAAGACCAATAGAAAACTCAGCAACGCGATCTGCCACATGGGCGGTGCGTCATGCGGCGTGCCTGTGGTGTTTTCCGGTTGATTGCTGGACATCGTTAATTGATTCTACGCCTCGTCGTCACGGCGGTTCGCGGCGAGATAGGCTTTTTGTTCGGCCAAGGGTTCGGTACCGCATTCGGGGCATTGGTTGGGGGTGACGCGGAGGTCGTAGCCGCATTGGCCGCAAGCGTTAGATACTTCGACCTCCTTATTGATTTGATAACGTGCAATCGGAATGGCAATTGATAATGACACGCCAAGGACTACGAATAGAGTGGCACCCTGAACACAAGTTGCGATAAAAGTGGGAAGGAAATCGGGCTCGTTAGATGTGTTCTTAATCGCCAAATCATCAAGTCCATTCAGGATAGGTATTCCGCCACGACCACAGACGATTTTGGTGACTTGTAGTGCATTCGCACCAAGTATGATATCCACCAGAAAACCGAGCAGTACAAGAAGCGAAAATACGCGAACGATTAAAACATACACGACAGCACGCGTGAGGATACGATCGCTGAATTTACGCCGTACACGGGGTAAGGCGGCCAAGGCCATTAGAAAGACGAACATCGCGATCATCGGGATTTGTAACGCTAGCCGATGAACGGGTTCGGAAATAGCCAGCAAATAGCTTGGCCCGGCAAAGAATACGACCAACAACAAGCTAAGTAGCGCGAATCGCCCAGTTGGGAATGCTTCGGGTAAATCCGCTACCGGTTTTTTCGACGGTTGGCTAGCCATGACTGATCGATTCTACGCGTCGTCACGTTGCGGGTTCGCGGCGAGGTAGGCTTTTTGCTGGGGCAAGGGCTCGGTGCCGCATTCGGGGCATTGGTTGGGGGTGGCGCGAAGGTCGTAACCGCATTGGCGGCAGTTCATATTCGCGACGGTCTGTTCATAGAATCGCTTTTCATGGTAATAGTAGATTATTGAATACAAAAAATACGCCTGCATAGCGCCGAGCAATAGGTGAGTCGAGACAAACGCCGTAGTTTCCCAGAATGTAAGTTCAAAACTGAAAAAGTCAGATTCAGTCGTATTTGTGATCCACCCGAAAAGATGCGTACTCAACCAAACAGCGACCATGCCGTTGATCTGAACGCATCCGATCGGCGCGACGAACACCGTGAGCAGTACAAGGATTAGAATGGTCGCCGTGAATGCACGATCCGTAAGCCGCTGCTGCACTGCGTTGGACAAAGCGTTTCTGATGATAATTGATGCGAATAAACCGATGGGGATGATGAGCCCGGCGGGATGAGCAAACATCGTACGGGTCATCAGAATGGGTGCGCCGCAGAAGCCGAGCAGCAGAAGTAACACGACCAGAATCACCTGGCCACGGCTGGGTGGATGTTCTCGGAAACGACCTTCCATGCCACTGGGCCACCTTAAGAATGGATCGACGATGGTTAACCGCTCGTCCTAGACCGGATCTATCGAGATGCACGGCGGGTGGAACCCGCCCTGCCGATCCGCTCCCTACCGCACACCCCACACCTTGTGCATCTGCATCGATAATTCCCATTCGGGGTTGTCGCTTACGAGTTGTTTGCACCAAGCGAGTGTTTTTTCTTGCAGCACGTTGCCGTCGAAAGCGGGCGAGATCAGTTTGTGTTTGGCGTCGACGACCGTTTTGGGAATCGCCTGACCGTAGCCGCGGACGTATTTGACTTCGTCGGCGGTGCGTTGCCGGATGGCGTGTTCGGCGACTTTGGGGCTGACAGTGATCCAATCGATGCCGTTAGGCAGTGCGATGCTGCCGTTGGTTTCGATGGCGAGTTTGTAACCGGCGGCGTGGAGGGCGTTGATGAGGTCGTCGTCGACTTGTAGAGCGGGTTCGCCGCCGGTGAGGATGATCCAATTGGCGGGGTCGGTGTTGTCGATCGAAGCGCGCGCGGGACTGGAATTCTCACGCCGACCGTTAATGCTTCCATCTTGGTCGGCATTGCTTTGCGAGGTAGAAGGCAGATGGACCGCATTGCGGACCCTACGGGGAGCGTTTTCCGCATTTGTAGGGTCCACATTGCGGACCATTTGCGATGCGCTCGCGTTGGCGCGTTGGGACGCACTGGCGTCGTCTAAACATTCGGCCAAGGCGGCGATGAGTTGGTCGAGCGTAAAGTCGCGGCCGCTGGCGAATTCGGTGTCGCAATCGAAGCCGTGCGTTTCTTGCATGCACGTCAGGTTGCAGCCCGTGAAGCGTAGGAACAAGTTCGGTGTGCCGACGCGGACGCCTTCGCCTTGTCGAGAATAGAAGATTTCATTGACGCGATAGGTCTTCACAGCGCGACCTCGGCGTAGCAATTCTCCGTTTCCCACAGCACCACGCGCACCAATCGCACGCCGGTATCGGCGAGTTGTTCGGGGCCAACGACGCGCAGCAGATAGTCGGCCATGTTCTCCGCCGTCGGGTTGGCGTCCATCAGGAACGTTTTTTGATTGGGGACTGCTTCCATGGCGCGCAGCGCTTCGGCATCATCACGATGGCAGATAAAGCCGTGATCCCAGTATTGCTCGATCCAGCCGCCAATGCGCTCTTTGAGTACGCTGAAATCGATGACGCGGCCCAAGTCATCAAGCGCATCGGCTTCGGCATGTACAAACGCGACGTAATTATGGCCGTGCAGGTTGGCGCACTTGTGTTCGTGCTTCCAAACGCGATGACCGGCACAGAATTGGAGACGGCGGACGGCAGTGGTCATACCGGTCGCCGCGTGCTGTCGCCGCGCTCCGCCGTGGCGTTGACCTGAATGCCGCCGCGCGCGTTAAAGGCCCCTACCACCCGTAGCCATACCGGGTTGAGTTGTTCGAAGAGTTCGCGCGCGATTTGGTCGACGAGTTGCTCGTTGAAGGCTTTCTGTTCGCGAAACCGCCAGAGATAAAGCTTGACCGATTTGGTTTCGGCCAAGTGGGCGGCGGGCACGTATTCGATGGTGAGGCGACCATAGTCGGGCTGGCCGGTGACGGGGCAGTGGGCGCTGAATTCGGCACATTCGAGGCGCACATGGATCGGGCCGCCGGTCCAGTCAATTAGATCGACGCGGTCGACGGGTTGGTTGGAGGTCTGGCCGAGATGTTTGAGGTCGCTCATCGAGGTCACCATGGTTCAAACCCGTCATTCTAAACCTGAAATGGGGATTTGATAACTGCGATGGAGCGGGATATAGGGTTTATAACGGATCGGCTGATGGATCGGCGGTGTGCGATTTGCATTCGCAGCGACTGTGAAGAGGACCAGCTGCCCAACATCATCGTGAAACACGGCGATTTGCTCGACGAAGTTGCGGACGTGATCGACAGCACGGCCAACCCGAGCCTGTTGATGTCCGGCGGCGTGAACGGCGCGATTTTGATGCGCGGCGGGCACGATGTGCAGCGCGAGTTACAAGCCCATATGCAGCGGATCGGTCGCGAGCATGTCGATCCGGCGACGGTGGTCATCACGAGCCCTGGACCGTTGGCGAGCAAGTACTTGCTGCATGCGGTGAGTATCAATGCGTTTTATGAATCGAGCGAAGCGCTATTATCCGAGACGGTTGGCAACGTGCTGAAGGCTGCACGGGATCTGGGCGCGCGGTCCATAGCGATGCCAGCGTTGGCGACGGGATATGGACCCTTGAAGGTTGAGGCGTTTGCGCGGGGTTAAGGCAAGGTATCGAGCGGTTTGATGAGCGGGCGTATGTTGATTCGATTGAATTGCGCGTGGTGATTTGGCGGGAAGAGGATGTTGAGAAAGTGCGAGCAGTTATTGAGATAGCCGATTGAGAATGGAAGTACCTTATGCTGCCTGTATAGGTTTTCGATCAGTTAGCAGTTTCTCCGCTTGACAACGGCTTGCGCATAGATGCCGCAGCGGGGTGCCCCCACCCCTCTGGGCCTGGGCGACTTCCGTTGTTTGAGTCTATCCAATACTAAAAAAATGGCTCATCCATTAAAGAGAAAAGGGTGGGGCATCGTCAAGCTTTGCGATCACCGCTGCGCTTTGCGATTCCCCAACCTTCGCTGACGCGAAGGATGGGGCACCCAGTCACGTTGCTACCGGTCAACAGCCAATTTATCAGAATTACTCAACTCCAAAGAAACACCGGTTGCAAACCGGTGCCACGGCGCGAGGTGCCCCTGCCTCTTTGGGGCTGGAGGACTATCACCCGGTGCGTCGACCAAACGCACCTACTTCGTCCACTTGTCCAACCAATCAATCACCGTTTCGTGCCATTGAATACTATTGTGTGGCTTAAGCACCCAGTGATTCTCATCGGGGAAGTAAAGAAACTTGCTCGGTACGCCGCGGCGCTGCAACGCGGTAAATGTTGACATGCCCTGCGTATCGACCACGCGATAATCGAGTGCCCCGTGAATCACCAGCATCGGCGTCTTCCATTTATCGACATGATTGATCGGGTTGTGCTTTTCGTACCCTTGCGGGTTCTCCCAGGGCGTGCCTTCGTGATCCCATTCGGGGAACCACAATTCTTCGGTATCGAAATACGCGAGCCGTTCATCGAGATTACCGTCGTGATTGACCAAACACGTAAACCGATCGGACCAATTGCCGGCGATCCAGTTGATCATGAAACCGCCGAACGAGGCCCCCAGCGCCGCGACCTTGTCCTCGTCCATCCATTCGTAACGCGCAAGGGTCGCGGCAAGGCCCTTTTGCAAATCTTCAAACGGCTTACCGCCCCAGTCGCCACGAATCGAATCGCAAAACGCCTGACCGTAGCCCGTGGAGCCGTGGAAATCGACCATCACCGCCGCGTAGCCCGCACCCGCATACGCCTGCGGATTCCAACGATAATGAAAGTGATTACCGAACGAACCCTGCGGTCCACCGTGAATCAAGAATGCGACGGGATACTTCTTACCTTCCTCGAAGTTCACCGGTTTTACCACGTAGCAATGTACATCTTCGTTGTTCCAACCTTTGAAAGTGAACTGCTCGTAGTCGCCCATCTCGACGCCTTCGAGATGCTCTTTATTGATCTCAGTCAGCGGCTTAACGTCGCTGCCATCGGGTTTGACCGAATACAATTCGACCGGCGATTTGAGCGTGTCCAAACCGAACACGACTCGATCACCCGCGATGCCCACACTGGTCACCGTGCCTTTTTCGACCACCGTCGAGACTTCGCCGGATTCGACGTCGATGGCAAAAAGCGAGCGTTGGCCCAAGTTGGCAGCGATCACATAGAGCGTTTGATTGTCGCTCGACCAACACATGCCGCTTGCCGAACGATCCCACTCCTCGGCCAAAACGCGTTCGCTACCACTGCGCCAATCGCGCAGGATGATCCGGAAGCGATCCGATTCGTACCCCGGGCGCGACATCGCCAGGTAGGCCAGCGTTGCGCCATCGGGCGAAAACAACGGGGCCGTATCCCATGCTTTGTTGGACCGCGTCAATCGTTCCGGCTTACCGGCGCCCGTCGTTTGAGCCGTGTACAAGTCAAAGTTAGTGCTCCACGCTTCCGATTTTCCTTCGTTGCGACAAGAAAAGACAATCCCATGGCCCGCAGGTGTAAATGCAATTTCATCGGGGCCGCCAAAGGGCTTAGACGGGCAATCGGCGTCCATGCCTTTCATGATGTCGACTGCTTCCGCGCCGACCTTCATGTCCTGCACGAACAAATGCGATCGACGGCCATCTTTCCAAGTATCCCAATGGCGGAAGAACAGGTTGTCATAAACCTTGCCGCTGGCTTTGCGCTCGTCGATTTCATCGAGGCGCTTCTTGGTCGCCGCCGGTCCATCCAAATCGGGAAACACATCCATCGTGTATGCAACGCGCTTTCCTTTGGGGCCGACGACCAGATTGCCGACGCCTAAGGTCTGATCCGTTACCTGGCGCGCTTCGCCGCCGGACAAGGGCAATTTCCACACCTGCATCGAACCCGACCGCGACGACAAAAACAGAATCGCCGAACCATCGGGCATCCAACGCGGATTGACGTCGCTACCGTCGTGCGTCGTCAGTTGGCGCAGGTTCTTACCATCGGCATCGACCATCCATAGGTCGGTGCGGCCCTTGTTGGCGTCGAGGTCGGTGGTGCGCAACACGAACGCGATGTGCTTGCCGTCGGGCGAAATTTGCGGATCGCCGATCCGCTGCATCGCGAGCATATCGTGAATCGAAAACGGGTGAGATTCGTCCTTGGCGACGGTCGGCATGGTTACTCCTAACCACGTGAGTGCGAATGCGAATAAAGCGGCGAAACGTGCGGCGGTCTTCATGGTCGTCCTTTGCAGTTGAATGGATGTCGGCCCCATTGTATGTACCCAGCGGCCAATCGAAAGTCGCGACGGATGTCGCGATTGCGCGTGCGTGGATAGAGATTGCGGCGGGTTTTGCGCGGGCGGGTGGGGCTCGTCCCCCAGCCCCAGAGGGGCAGGGGCACCCGGGCATCCCCGCGCTGTGGCAAACGCCCTTGTTCGCCGTGGTGCCCATATGCCCGAAGAATGTGTGACATCGGTTTATTGCCGTGAGAAGCGCTGTGGCACCGGTTTGTAACCGGTGTTAGCCTCGTACGCCGTGGCATTCTGATGCGCCGGTTTGCAAACGGTGTATCTTTCCCAAACCCGTGTCGCAGCGACGGCGCAATCGCACATCGAATACCCAATGGGCTCCCTTCGCAACCTTCGTCGCCGACTCACCAGTGCCGCCGTGATCAACGCGGCGCGCGGGGCACCCTTCACGCCCGACATCGGAATTCGCCTGCTGGAAGCATTGCTTGCACGCGGTGGCCCCGTCGCGCCAAAGCTCGCCCGCATGGTGCGCACCAACATGCGGCGGGCGGGCATCACCGACGAGCGTGCCGTCGACGCCTACTTCGACAACGCCGCCCGCCATCTCACCAACGGCCTGCGCGTGCTCAAGTGGGCGCGGCATCCGCAGAAAGTCATCGACCTCGCCCGGCAAGACATCACGCTCGACGACACGCTCATCGCCGCGCGACAAACGATCGCCGTACACAACGGCGGCGGCATCATCGCGCCGGCGCATTGCCAAAACTATCTGGTATCGCTGGTGCGGCTCAATCAAGACATACCCATCTCTATCTATCTGCGCTGGAACAAAGACCCGCGCCGCGTCGAACTTAAGCGCCGCTGGTGCGCCGCCGCCGGTCTAGACGTAATTGTTGAACCGAAGAATCTCACCAACCCCGCCGCCCGCGCCGAGATTTGCGTCGAAGCAATTCGCAACGGCAAGACCCTCGCCATTACCCCCGATTTGCCGCAGAAAATCGAAGACGGCGTGCCGGTGCGTTGGCTCGGGCGCACGATTTATCTTCCCAGCGGCCCCGCCTCGTTGGCGATGTTGGCCGAGGTGCCGCTGTTGCCACTGTTTGCGACATACCAAGGCAAACAGCAAGTGCTGTCGTTTGAAGCGCCGATCCCAGTCGAGCGTCTCACACGCGCCGGCGGTGGTCGTAAAGAAGCCACCCGCCGCGCGACGCAGACGTGGACCAACGGCTTCGCGGCCTTTGTTCGCAATTGTCCCGCCGCGTGGTACCTTTGGGCCGACAACCGCTGGACGCGTGTCCTGCGCAACGATCCCCGTTATGTCGATCCGATCTCCGACGATCAAACCACGCACGTGATGCCTCGCCCCGACCTTAACAGCCCGCCCCGACCCGACGGAGCCGATACATGACGGCGCTCGCCCTGCTTGCCGGTGTGCCCGTGCTGATGTGGGTGGTGCAGTCGGTCATGCTCAAATTGCACAGCATGCCGCTGCGTTGGCGGCTGTCGAACGAGGATGTACCCGATGCGATCCGCACGACCGGCCGCATCACCACGCAACTCGGCTTGTTGAGCGTGATCCTGCTTTATCCGCTTGCGATCGGTAGCGACATCACTACGCATTACGGCGCGCTGCTGCCGCGCGATCACACGCTGCGCTTAGCGGCGCTGGGTGCGGCGACGGCGATTCTCATACTCACATTGCTCTTTATCATTTGGCTCGAATACGGCTGCGTGGCAGTCGATATCCACGGCAACCCGCGCAAACGCCTGCGACGGTTGTTGATGTTGGTTCCGTCGTCGTTGCTGGGCGCATTTGCCGAAGAGTTCGTCTTTCGCGGCGTGATTCAATTCGATCTGCAACGCTCGACGACGATGCCGACGATGGCCGTCGTGATGCTGTCGGCGTTGTTGTTTGCCGCGGCGCATTACGTGCGCAAGGTCAAGCGCTATTGGACCTTTCCCGGCCATCTGGCGTTGGGAATTTTATTATGCGTCGCGTATGCGGCGACGGGCCACTTATGGTTGTCGCTGGGCATTCATGCGGGCGGCATCTTCGTGACGCTCGGCGTGCGCCCGTATTTGCGTTACCGTGGCCCGGCGTGGGTGACCGGCGCGAGCATCTTTCCCTTCGCGGGCATCCCCGGCATCGCGGGGTTGCTGGGATTCGCGGCCATCATCGCGTGGAAGGCACAGACGTTTTAATGAGTGACGCAACCGACCAGCAGCATACCGGCCACGTTGATGTAGGCGCTCGCGCCAACAGCGACGCCGCATGGGCCGCGTTCGACACCGAGTCCAGCGCGTCAAAAAACAATCGCGCCGACGCGGCCACCCGTGCCCGCATCCAACACGCCGCCGCCGCCTGCGGCATCGACACACTCCACTGGTACGGCCCCGCCCAATGCATCAAGCTCGCCGCCAAACTGCAAGACGGCGACCTTGCCGGTTGCTGGTTCGCCGACCGTGCCGACGTGGTCGCGTTTCTCGCCGCCGTGCCCGATCAGTGTGACGCCATATTGCAAGCCGGCGCAAAGCTATGTGTTGCAACAGAGAACGCCAGCAACCAACCCCGCACCGGAAAAATTCAAGGCGACGTTTCAACAGCATCATCAATATCAAGCGAAGTGGACAGTACGACGAAAGCACCAATGGCCCGGCCAAATATCTATGCGCCAGCAACCATTCCGCTTGATGATCTCGCCGCCGGCCTGCACAGCGCCCATCAATCCAAACGCCGCCACCAAGTCATCGCCGCCGCAGTCCTAAGTTTCTTTGCAGTATCATGCGTTCTGGTGTTTTTGGCGGTATTTTGGGAGACGCTGAAGTAATCGGGTACGCGGCTTTTTGGCCCTTTTTGCTTCCTCGCACTCGACTGGATGATATCGCTGTTAGCTTACCGCAAAGAGGCTGGTCAAGATGATTGACTACCCGAACGGTTTTAAACGAAATTGGAATAGTCAGGTGGAGGCCTTAATCGCTAGGGCCGAGCGCGGGGACGTCCAAGCAGCAAACTCACTGGTCAATTGGTTTCAGGATATGAATTGTCCCGGTTCCCCGAAAGCACGAGATTATTTGGTGAATAACGCGGGACCAGGCCTGCCAAAAGTCAAAAAAATTCTCAGTGGCGAGGACGGCTGCTGGTAATATTGGCTCATCATTGGGTTAATTCGCGATCTGCCGCCAGACATGCTTGGCGACTTTCGAGAAAGCCTATTGAAGCTTGCCAAATCGCAATCCGACGACGACCTAGACTTGATTGCTACCGTCGTGCTAATTGAGCGCGGACTTGTATCGCAGGAAGAAGCGGAGGCCTTGGTAGGTAGATTACGAACGCTATACAACCAGAGTGAAATCGATATTTACGAGTTGTAGAGAGGCACTCTGAGAAGTCGCCAAATCACCCAATTACAAAATCACCCAAAACCCCACCCCAAGACCAAAGTCTCGCGCCCCACCGCTCCCCACTTCACAAATCCCAAATCACCACTTCACACATCCCCTATTTCCCAACACAAAACCGCGAGAAGATCCGTCCTAACATCTCTTCCGTTTGATCCATCCCCACCAACTGCCCCAGCGCTTCGGCGGCGGTGCGCATCTCCAGCGCGACCAAGTCGGCGTCTTCGAGGGATTCATCGCAACGCGCGGCCATGTCGGCGGCGCGGGTGATCGATTTCAGGGCGTTGTCGAGCGCTTGTCGGTGTTCGGCCATTAGCGCGATGGCGTGTTGCGCGCCGTGGTCGTCAGTGGCGTTTAAGACGTCGGCGATGGCGGATCGAATCGCGTCGATACCGTCACCAGTCTTGGCGCTGGCGGTGATGCAGCGCGCGACGTGTATATCCGGCGACGCCAACGGTAAACCAGTTATTAGCGATGCGAATGAGACAAACGTGGTCGCGCCCACATTGCCATGAGCCCCTGTGGAGCTGCCTTTTAAGCTGGTACCAATTGCATCGTCGGCCCCAGTTGCGATCAAGTCGGCGGACCCTGCATCAGTGGTCAACGCACCGCCGACCCCGGTCGCGTCCACATCGTCGGTCGCTTTCACTCCGGCGGTTTGTCATCAAGGACTGCCGCATCAACTACATCCGTCTTATTGCCCACCACAATCGTCGGCGCGGTCAGTCGTTGTAACGTTGCCGAAACGGAATCCGAATCGAGCGTCGCAAGATCGATGACCAACACGCGCAGGGCCGCGTCCGCCGCTTCGCGTTCGGCGATCACCTGCGCCGACGCGTCGATGGCATCGCGCGCTACGCCCCATCCCGCGACGTCGACCAATCGACAGGCACCGCGCGGCAAATCGAGCCGCGCCGTTAACGAATCGCGCGTGGTGCCTGCGACCGGCGTCGCCATCGCGCGGTCGTTCCCGAGCAGCGCGTTGAATAAGCTCGACTTGCCCGCGTTGGGCTGACCGACCAGCACCACGCGCGGCAGCGATTCCCACCGTTCGGCCTGCACGCCGGCGGCGCGGGTGGATTCGAGCGTTTGCCGTACCTCGGCGAGGCGTTTGCTTAGTTCGTCGGCAGTGATGAATTCGATGGGTTCGTCGGCAAAGTCCATTGCGCCTTCGATCAGTGAGATTAATTCGGCGAGTTGTTCGCGCGCAATATTTGCGACTTGGCTCAGCGCGCCGTGCAGCAAGCGCTCGGCGGCGCGGAGTTGACCGTCGCTGTTGGCGGCAATGAGACCGGCCACACCATGGACCTGCGCGATATCGAGCCGCCCGGCCAAAAACGCACGCGCCGTGAACTCGCCGGGCCCCGCCTGTCGCGCGCCGAGCATTAAGCAACGTTCGACCAACCAGCCGAGCAATGTCGGCGCGCCGAGCAGATTGAACTCGACGGATGGTTGGCCGGTGTAGCTCTTTTGTTCGGGGTAGAAGGCGGCGGTGCACTTAACAAGGTGTTGGTCGAGTTGGAGTGTGCCGGGTTGCCAGCGGGGCTCCGTGGGTGATTCAACAAATCCAACTAATGGGAGGGAGTTTTCATAGTGGCCTGTTTGAGGCTGTGCGGGCTCGATCGTCTCGGGCGTCGGGCCTGACGGCAACCCTCCCCTAGCCCCTCCCTGCGAGGGAAGGGATCAGAGGATGCGCTGCCGGGCGCATCTTTTCGCGTGCCTTGATCGTTCAGCGGTATTCGGTCATTCGCCGCGCTTAGTTTGTTCGAGCCTCTTCTGCTTCGCCCACCTCTATTCCGCTCACCTAAATCTGGTGGATTGGTTTTATTAACCGTTTTGGAATGATCATGGTCGGATTCTTCCTCGTCGTTGTTTGCAGGCGCAAAAACTTGCGCCGCAATCGCAAACGCAACCGGCCCCGACAATCGCACAATACCGCGCTGGGCGGCGCCGGGTGGTGAGCCGATGGCTACAATCGTGTCGTCGGTGTTCACGATGCTGAGGACGAATTGGCGACGGGTTCGGCTTCCAACCAACGCGGTGCCGCCGCCGGGTTGAGTTCCGGCAAGCCGTGCGGCTGCGAGTGCCCCGCCGCATCGACCGTGCAAAACAAGAAGCGACCGCGACCGACCAAGCGCGGCGCATCCTTCGGTTGCACGGTCGTGATGCGCACCTGAATGCCGATGGTCGATTCACCGACGTAATCGACCGCCGCCTGATAGCGCAGCATCTCCCCCACTTGCGCAGCCGAGCGCATCGAGAAGTTTCGAATCGACATGAAGACCAGCGCTTGCGGTTCGGCGAAGCAACTTTCGGCACCGATATAGGCCGCCTGCACCGCCCACTCGACGCAGCGACCGGCATACAGCGTGCGGTGATGGTTCAGATCGGCACCTGTCACTAAATGGGTGGTTTCGCTGGACAAGTATGGTGATTTGGGGGCGGGCATGGGCACGGGCTCGGCTCTTGGCGACTGTCGTTCGGTTCGTCAGAATGACTATTAAATCGAAACCGGTGGGCATCGCAACTTTGCCGCGACTACGCCCCCATTACGCCGCTATTGCAAAAGTTATTGATCAACCGGAACCCAACCATGCCCGACCGCCTCATACAAATCGTTGTTCCGACTGACCGAGCGGCTGACATGCGTCGGCTCATTCAGCAACATGCGAAGATCGACCCAGATGGCGACCGCAACGGTGACGTCGAACAGATCGCCCTGCGCGTGCCTGCGGAAGAGGTCGAGGCACTGCTCGATCCGTTGGAGTCCAACTTCAATCACGTGCCGGGCTTTCAGGCTTTTGTATTATCGTTAGAAGCCGTGTTACCAAGGCCCACCGTCGATAAAGACGTAAGCGAAACTAACGACGACGCCAAAGCCAAAAAGTCCGCCCGCATCGCGCGCGAAGAACTCTACCACGATCTGAAAGAACTGACGCAGCCGAATCGACTGTATATCGTCATGGTAATCGTCTCCACGATTATCGCGGCCGTCGGATTGTCGCGCAGTAACGCCACGTTCGTCATCGGCGCGATGGTCTTGGCACCCTTGCTCGGCCCCACCATGGCGTTGGCGTTGGCAACGACTTTGGGCGACGAGGCCTTGGCCAAAGTCTCATTAAAAACCAATCTACTCGGTATCTGCATCGCTACCATCGTCGCGCTCGTTTGCGGTTTGCTCCTCGACGTCGATCCGTTAACAACCGAGTTGGCCGCGCGCACGACGGTTGACTTCTCCGACATCCTGATCGCGTTAGCCGCCGGTGTGGCCGGTGCGTTAGCGTTTACGTCGGGCGTGCCGTCGTCGCTCGTCGGCGTGATGGTCGCCGTCGCGCTGTTGCCGCCGTTGGTCGCGTGCGTCATGTTGTTGGTCGCGGGTTACCCAAGCGCCGCCGGCGGCACTGCCCTTCTGTTGGGTTGCAACGTGATCTCCGTCAACCTGGCAGGTGTTGCAACGTTTATCGTGCAAGGCGTCAGCCCGCGCACCTGGTGGGACGGCGAGCGCTCCAAGCGCATGACCCGCCGCGCGATTGCCATCTGGGTGGCACTGCTTGCGACCGCCATTTTGCTCGTTTGGATTTCGCGGGTTTGAGGGCGAAGAGCGCGGTTGCGGCGGCTTTACAGGCTCATCCCTAGGCCTGCGAGCGAGCCGAGTGATCGAAGTAATACCGTTTAGCAGGCTACTTTTGCAGTGTGAAGAAATCGCTAACGAAGCGCCCATACGAACCAGATGTGCATAACCTATTTTATATCAATAGTTTAGGAGACTATAAAATCCAGCAGCGTGCCGCACATAATCGTTGACATGAGGAACCAGTTTAGGTGTAATAATGTTTGTTCGGGGGGAGAATCCCCAAGCGCAAAAAATTCGGAGCTGCCGGAGAAACGGCGGTTCTCAAGACAACAGATTTCCTTGGAGGAGTGAAATGAAGCTTAAGTTGATGGTTGCAGCCCTCGCCGTCGCGATTTCGGGTGCTACCGCGTCTGCACAAATGGTGGTGCAGACCATGCCGTTCTCGGGTACGCCCGACTTTGATCGCACCCTTACGTTCAATCGCTTTGATCCGTCGCTCGGTATTCTCAAATCCGTCATTGTCGAATTTGATCTGAATTCGAACGGCGGCTTGGCGATCGCCGACAACGATGGCGAAGACGCCGGCTCGGTCAATATCGAATTCGGTGTCGGTGCTACGTTGAGTTCGCCTGACGTGCCGCTCATCGATAATGCTTTCCAGCCGGTCGTCGGTAGCTTGGCAGCAACCACATCCGCTCTGGGGGTTGCGCTCGCAGGCAATGTCGGTGATGTCCCGAACGACTTCGATCCGACGGGCCCCGATGGCTTTCAACTCAATGGTGGCAATGCCAACGATAACGATTCGGGCATGATCAATAGTGCTTTGATTGGCGCGTACGTCGGTGGCACCACGTTCGATGTGCTGGTCGACGCCAACAATTTCCTCAGTGTCAGCGGCCTTAGCGGTGTCGAGCAAGCTTCGACGCCCGCAGCCGCCAATGGTTCGGTCACCATCACTTACAACTACAACATTCCCGAGCCCGCTACGCTCTCGTTGCTGGGTCTCGGTGCCGTTGCTTTGCTTCGTCGCCGCCGCTAATGGCAAACAACGCAGCATTCGTTGCCCCATAACGGGTAACTGAATCGCAACGAAAACTTAATTAGCTCAACAAAAGCCTGCTTGCGATCTTCGCAGGCAGGCTTTTTTGTTGACTGACGTTACCCCCTGCACCATCAATCTTAATTTCGCTATTCGGTCGATAGATACTCGATGCGTTTCGTCAAACGGCGACCAATCAGCAAGGCTGTCCTCTTGATTGTGATGGCTTGTCTCGGATGCTTTACATCCACACGGCTCGATGCCCAGGTGATCTACTTCACCGATCGCGGCGTGCAAGGTGTGCAACGCGCCAATTTCAATTGCTCGCTCGTAACAGAACCGCTGATCGAAAACGCGGCCATCCTGCCCCAAGCCTTGGCCATCGATGCCGCCAGCGAAACAGTCTTCTGGACAGATTTCAACAGCGGCTTGGTACGTCGAGCGAATCTTGACGGCACCGGCGTCAACGTAATCGTCACGGGCCTCAATCAACCGACAGCGTTAGCCGTCGACCCTGAACAAGGCTGCCTCTACATCTCCGAGTTGGGCGCAGCCCGTATCGTCCGCGTAAGGCTCGATGGTACCGATCAGCAAACCGTGCACAGCGGAATCACGACGTTCGGCATTGCCTTCGACCCGCACGAACGCCAACTCTACTGGACCGACACCACGCTGGGCCGCATTCAGCGTTCGGATGATCTCGGCACCAATATTGAGACTGCCATAACGAGCGCCGGTATCTTTCCAATCGGCATCGCCATCGATGCGGTCAATCGCCGCGTTGTCTGGACGGACTTCCTTGCCAATCAGATCCGTGGCCTCGATTTACTTGACGGTACCACCACGATCATCGCCGGCGCGCCGGCCGCCATTAGCCCCACCACGCTGGCAATCAATCCCACACATCAGGAAGTGTTCTGGGTCAACAACACCGACGGCTCCATCTGGAGCGGAAACTACGACGGTACATCGATCAACGAAGTGATGATCTCGGAAACGTTCGACCCCTACGGCATCGGCGTCCTCGCTTCACCACCGCCACCGCTGGCTGGTGATATGAATAATGACGGCGCGGTCGACGGCGAGGACATCGCAGGGTTTGTGGAGAAGTTGCTGGAGGGTTAAAAAAGGACCCGCGACGTTTTTCAAGATTGCTCGCTTGAAATCTCATGCCACAAATATCTAGATGGACATCAAGACCTTTTACATTGTTGCAGACAAAATCACAAACTATTGAATTAACAAAAGCGCCACCTTAGAAATTCACATTGTCATAGGGCAACATACATTTTAATTCCTGAAGCAATGCTACATGCTCCGACATTACGAAAATGAGCGACTTAAAGACGATTGAAAAGAAACAGTTGGAAGACCTATTCGAGATGGGATCAGGTTATGTATTGGACTTCTCAAATCAGACATTCCATGACTTCATTTTTGAGGCTGCACGCAGAGACATTTATTCAATGCAATACAACACCTTTGGTGACTCAAAAGCGAAACGACTCAGGGCATTCTGGAAATCAGAGCCAAACGAAGTCGTAGGTAGAGTTCTTATTGAATTGATCGATTATTGGCGATTTCTAAACCGTGGTGCCGACTGCGATCGGGTCACGCTCGCAGACTCATGCCAGAAGATTGCTGAGAGGCTATTGGGAAGGACCGCAGATGAGGCAGCAATCAAAGTCGCATTCATTGACCGTGATTTTGGCGAAGCCAATATCGAGGCGATTACGATAGACGCAGGACTACTCCCAGTATTGAAGGCCCGACTGAATGAAGTGTTCATCACTCACAAGTCGGGAGCACCACTTGCAACTATATTTCTGTGTGGCAGCATCCTCGAGGGTCTTCTCCTTGGCATAGCATCTCGCAGGCAACGAGAATTCAATCAAGCCCCTAATAGCCCCAAAAACAAAGACGGAAAAGTGAAGTTAATTCATCAATGGACTTTGGCACAACTTATCGATGTATCCTGCGAGCTTCGAATCTTGACGCTTGATGTGAAGAAATTCAGTCACGCCTTACGAGACTTTCGTAACTTTATCCATCCCAATCAACAACTGGTTTCGAAATTCAATCCTGATCAACATACAGCCACTATCTGCGTACAAGTCTTAAAGGCCGCCATAGCTTGCTTAAATGGTAATCGGGGCGAAAGTTAGCCGCCTTGCACCACGTTTTCCGGTTCTACAGATGCATCCGTGCTGTGCCACCGGATCGTCCCTCCTTCGATGATCGCTGCTCCGCCAAAAAATTTGGTCCTTTGAACTGACTAGCATGCCAGCCATCGATTAGTCCGACAAATACTTGAGACCAAAGAGTCCCCGGCCCTCTCCTCATTCGCTTCCCCTGCCCCTCTCTGCTACACTATTGCCACGAATTTCAGGTCGCCCCGCCGCGCAGCGTTGTTTGTGCCGGTAAGACAAATCACTCGGGGCTCAAACTGACTGTTGCGCATCTCGCGCCGAACCATTGGAGGCATTTCTGTATGGCTATTGCACCTGCCGCTCAGGACATCGACGTTAAATACACCCAGTGCTTTATCAACGGCGAATGGGTCGATGCCGCCTCCGGCAAGACGTTCGATACGATCAACCCCAGCACCGGCGAACCGATCTGCGGTGTCGCCGAAGGTCAGGAAGAAGACATCAATCGCGCTGTGGCCGCTGCGCGCAAGGCGTTCGACAACAGCGCTTGGTCGCGCATGAGTGGCGCCGAGCGCGGGAACCTAATGTACAAGCTGGCCGATCTGATCGAAGCCAACATCGAAGAACTCGCCCGCCTCGAATCGCTCGATAACGGCAAGCCCTACAAAGATTCCCGTTATGTCGATATTCCGCTGACCATTGCGTGCTATCGCTACTATGCCGGTTGGGCCGACAAGAACCACGGCAAAACGATTCCGATCAACGGCCCATTCTTCTGCTACACGCGGCACGAACCCGTCGGCGTGTGCGCGCAGATTATTCCGTGGAACTTTCCCATGTTGATGCAGGCATGGAAGTGGGGACCGGCGCTGGCGATGGGCAACTCCATCATTCTCAAACCCGCCGAACAAACACCACTGACGGCGCTGTATGTGACGCAACTCGCAGCCGAAGCAGGTTACCCCGAAGGCGTCATCAACGTCGTCCCCGGCTTTGGCCCCGGTGCTGGCGCGCCGCTGGCCGCGCATCACGACGTAGACAAAGTCGCCTTTACCGGTTCGACCGAAGTCGGTCATAAGATCATGGAAACTGCGGCCAAGACCAATCTCAAACGCGTCACGCTCGAGCTCGGTGGCAAGAGCCCCAACATTGTCTTCGCCGATGCCGATATGGACGCCGCCGTCGAAGGCGCGTTCTTTGCTTTGTTCTTCAATCAAGGTCAATGCTGCTGCGCCGGTTCGCGTTTGATGGTCGAACAATCGATCCACAGTGAGTTCGTCGATCGGCTCGTGAAGAAGGCCGAAGAGCGCGTCGTGGGCGATCCCTTTAGCGACAAGACCGAACAAGGCCCGCAGGTTAGTGAAGAACAGTTTGACCGCGTGATGGGTTACATCGAATCGGGCAAGAAGGAAGGCGCCGAGATGCGCTGCGGCGGCACCCGCGTGGGCGAGCGCGGCTACTTCATCAGCCCGACGGTCTTCGACAACGTCAAAGATGATATGACCATTGCCCAGGAAGAAATCTTCGGCCCGGTGATGAGCGTGATGCCGTTTAAGGATATTAACGAAGCCGTCGAGCGCTCGAACCGCACAACGTATGGCCTCGCTGCCGCTGTATGGACCAAGGACATCCAAAAGGCCCTGAAAATCAGCAACGGCGTCCGCGCGGGAACGGTTTGGGTCAACTGCTACGACGTCTTCGATGCGGCCGCACCATTCGGCGGCTTCAAGCGTAGCGGCATCGGTCGCGAACTCGGTGAATACGCGTTGCAGAATTACACTGAAGTGAAGACCGTTACGATGAAGATGTAGCACGCAGCTATTCGCCCTCTCCCAGTCCGGGAGAGGGCCGATTTTTGTTTACAGGGAAACGGCGGGTCAGGCATATTTCCATGAAGAAGACGAACGTCATCCTGATAGACTCGCTCCTAGTTGTTTCATTTATTGTTGTGTGGGCGGCGGCCACGAGTCTGCCGGGGTGGCCTTTCATCGCAATAGTAGACTCGCTTTATTCGTTATCATTCTTGGTGCTGGGAGTTTGCTGGTTCGTCTCGTTAGTATGTAAGAGGAAAAGGCGTCAATTCGTGGTCTTTGGGTGCATGACCGCATTCGCCGCCGCATTTTGTATCTACCTCAGTTTGTCGCGGACCACATTGCATTGGCGTTTTTCGAGGAGCGCTCAAAGTTTCCAAGAGACTGTCGAAGCAATTCAAGCCGGAGAGCGGATCAAGTTTCCCCGTTGGATCGGTCTCTACCCCATATACGAGATCGATGTTACCATTACCGGCGTGAGCTTTCACATTTACGGAGGACCGGAACCTGTCGGTTTTGATTACATCGACTCAGAGTATTTAGACATCATGGAAACAACAAGACTTACTGGCAATTGGTTTCTGGACGATTATTGGTAGGCTCTCCCTAGAAGTTGTTGCATGGCATCTCAAGTTTGCCGCTGATTGTTTAGTTGTCAGGATGTAACTGATTGTCCCAGCGATCCTGCAACTGCGCAATGATATCCACGCCGATTCCGCCCGACAGTATTTTTTATTTCCGCCATCGCGTAACCAACAACACCTTGATGCATATCATCGAATATGGGTGGCAACCGCTGGAAACACCTCATCTATGCCGACATCACCGGTCGGCGCGTGCGGGCCTTTCCGCTGCTGCGCGAATTTGGCGACGCCAAGGCACAGCATCACGCTTACAACCATGCGCAACGCACCGTAATCCGCAAGCATCAGGCGGCGGTATTGATGATCGTATGGTCGTCGTTGGCCGGAGGCAGCGTGGCGCGCTTCGGCCCGGCACCCTCATTGGCCGCGTTGGTAGTTTTGCTATTCCTTTCGATCTGGCTACATCGCAAGTCGCGCGTGCTGATTGAAGCAGAACTTGAAGCCTATCTACTCGAGCGCGCGACACGCTGTCACGCCTGTGGTTACAACCTGATCGGAAACCAGTCGGGCCGCTGCCCGGAATGTGGAACGGCGTTTTCCGACGAGCATCGACGTCTGATAAGCCGTTGGGCCGAATTGTCGGACGCAAACCTCAACCCGCCTCCCCCCGCCACCGATAACGACGACAGCGGGCGCGACGCCGCCCCGGGAGGCCTATTGCATGAGCACCACCGCGACCATCGAACGCCGCCGCGAAGTCCGACTGGCCAGTGATGACGTCATCCGCTGGAAACACCCCGGCAAATTTGAAGATTTCAAAGGCTGGACCATCGACCGTTCGCCGTCGGGCTATGGCTTTATGGTCAAGGCCGAGCAAGCCCCCAAGATCGGCGAACGCATCAACATTCGCCGCTTCGATCGGGATCGTTGGGATATTCTGGGCGATGCGTTTCGTGTTACGCGTTCCGAAATCGTGACCGACGAACTCACGCTTGTGGGGTGCGTTGAAGACGATGCGATCGGAGAAAACAACGAGCCGAAGATCGAGTTTCCGTGGTAAGCGATACGCGCTGCACGAGGTTGAACAATTCAATGAGAAAAGGCGGGCACTAGACCCGCCTTTTTTATCTTCAAGAGTTGTCGCAATCGTCGACTAATCGATCGCCGATTCGATGGCCGTGACTTCGTAGGACACTTCATTCTTCCCATCGAATGCCAGCGTGACCGTCCCGCCCTTTTTCGCGCCGAGTATTTGCATTGCAATCGGTGTTTGATAGGCATAGGTCCGCGTATCCGAATCGGAATCGCCCACGCCCATAATGCGAATGTCGAAAGGCGCTTCGCCATTAGCGGGTTTCAGCGTGATCTTCTGACCGACACTGACGTGATCGGCGGCGATCATCTCGGGTTTGAGAACCTTGGCAATAGACAGTTCGCTATTGATCTGTGCCAAGCGGGCGCGAAGCAAGTCGCGCTCTTCGAGGGCATACTTGTATTCCGAATTTTCGCTCAGGTCGCCCAACGCGGCCGCCGCGCCGATGGCGCGGGCATTTTCGGGCATCTTGACGTTGACGAGATCGTCGCGTTCCGATTCGCGCTGGCGCAGCCCTTGCTCGGTGAAGTACAAGACCGAATCGTCTTCCCACATGGTCTTTTCGACCTTGACGTAAATATCGGGGAAGGCACGCGTGAGGCGGTTTAGCATTTCGCCTTGCACGCTGGGGCCGAGGCCTTCGGCGCGTTCGATTTGGCGACGCAGCGTCTTAGCCAGCGCCAAGTCGATTTCTTTCAGCACGCCCATGTAGCGTGAATAACCCTTGGCCGAAAGGCCGGCCCGCACGCGAGCGCGCATTTCATTTTCGGATTGACCACCGGCTTTACCTTGCGAATGGCGCGCCGGGCCGCACATGGCGAGGGCTTCATTCAGAAGCTCCAAAGCGGCGGGCAGGTTCAGATCCGTTTTAATCGACGGGCCCTTCCAAACCCACATAAACGCGTCGGTATAGCGACCGGGGTCGGCAATGGCGCGATCGATGACCGGCTTGATGAGTTCGCCCTTACCCTCTTTCTCGATGCGTTTGATGATGCTATCGATCTGACCGGCGGGAGCGTAAAGAATGAGTTCGGCGAAGACGTTGGGCCATTTTTCTGGCAACGAGCGCTCGATGCAATCCAGGGCCAGCGGCCAGAGGCGGGCATCGGGAATGCCGGCGACTAGCTGCACGGGCTTGTCCGCCTTCTCCAGCATCTTGCCGGCGAGGCCTTTCACCGAATCGTCGATCGGCAGTTCCTCTTTTTCGATGCGTTCGATGACGAGCGCCGTCGCGAACGCATGGCCACCTTCTCCATGCTTTTGGTAGCGTTGGACTTCGCTCTTGATCGTGAGTTCGAGCTTTTTGATAAAACCCTCGTCGGGCTTGGTACCGCGATGGGCCACTTCGCGCAGATAGTTATCGAAGATCTCGAGCCAATGGCGCGGCGTGGTGGCGTCGGAGAAGGTCGCGCCGATCTCTTGCTCGGCCGTTTGCCCCACCGGATCGTAAATCAAAAACGTCGGTGACCGTCCTTCAACGCGCATGTGTTCGGACTTTTTACAACCCGCCCGCACCTTGCTCCAGAAGTCGGTCCACTTCTTGGTATCCATATGTTTGGGGACAAGGAGCAATTTGATCTCGTCGCGGTCGATCTTGTTGCGATAAGAGCGAACGATGCCCTCGGCAAGCTTGAGCGGATTGGCTTCGATCAAATCGCTGATCTGCTCGGGATGCATCTGCTCCATGACGTGGAAGTTGTGTTCGTCCACCACATCGAAGTCGGCGACGAGGTCTTTGAGCGGCATCGTCTTGGTGCGCCGCCCGACCTTAACGACGGCTTCTTCTTCATCGAGATCGAGTTCTTCAATTTGACCGGCGGTATCGTCGGTGCGGTCGAGCAGATACGCGCCTTCTTCGAGGCGTAGTCCGACTTCGAGGAAGCGCAGGGCACGGCGGACGGACATACTGCCCTTGAGGCCGCTCTTATCCACCCAGGTATCGAGCTTGGGATGTTCCTTGTGGGTTTCGGTGTAAAGCTGGAGAATTTCGTCGCGCAGTTGCTCGCCATCGGGCAGGCGGAGCAGCAGACCGCGACCGAGGCGAAGGGCATCCTGAGCGGAATGCTTTTCCTTCATGGTGGAGAGCCACGCCCAGCCCATGTCTTCAGCGAGCTTGTTCTGCCCCGCATCCACCACCTTGTCGATGACGGGCAGCAACTGATCGGGCGTTGCCGATGAATCCCCAACTGCCTTGAGCCATTCCGACTCCAACCCATCCCAATTCTGCTCATCCGCTTGAGCGAGCATCGTATCTACTTTCATGAGCCGATCGCAGCCTCCTCTTGGGTATCGAATCTCGCATTCTCGCCGGAAAACGCCGACCTGTCGAGGCTTAACGCTTCCCGCACCGCTTCGACGACCAAGGGCCACCAAAAAGAGGCACTCGGTCGGACCGAGTGCCTCCTGCTGGTTGGCTTGGTGGATTGACGGAACCTCGTATTACCGAATACCCCAGTCAAAATCGATGTCGAACAACACGCGGAGCGGGAAGGTAAACAGGAACCCAAAGAACCGAATCGGGAAAGTGAGAAAGTTTTCAAACATGGCACAACTCCTTGCGAAAAAGCGAGGACCCACGAACGTCATGGCTGACGCCAGCCAATTCCGAAGCTTCGCCATTTGACGAAGCACGTTGCATTACAACTTAACTGTCCGGGAAGGGGGCTACGCGAAACGCGTGTCGACGATAGACCCCGGGCCGGTTGTGGGATCTGCTGTGAAAATATAGCACGCTAAGCTGGTTAGGTAAAGGAGAATTCCGTTAGGTTCGAGCCACCGCCCGCCCACGCCAAGGAAGGAGGAACTCAGCGTATCAAGCGGTGATGCAAGTTTGGCTAGCCACCGAGTTTACAGGCATTCCGACCGAAACGATCGCTCGACGCGGCGTCTGCGTTACCCCTGCAGATATGCCCCTGTTGCAACGCTGGCCCCTTACGACTGACGCATGCGATCAATCAATCGCTTTCGGCAAGACTAACGATTTGTTGCCCGGTAGTTTGCAACGCTCTCGGCACCTTGTTCGCGACACCGTGCATCCGAAGAAAATTCTGAATCAGGCGCGGGCCATCTTCCGACAAGATTGACTCGGGATGAAACTGCAATCCGAAGATTGGCATTTCCCGATGACGCAATCCCATGATGGTGCCGTCTTCGGCGCGGGCCGTTACCTGCAATGGGTCGGGAAGGTCATCATCCTCGACCGCAAGCGAATGATAACGCGTGACGCAGGTCGGACTCGCGACGTCGGCGAACAGACCGGTTCCGTTGTGATAAACCTTTGAAGTTTTGCCGTGCAACGGTTGAGCCGCTCGACGGACGGTCGCGCCGAATGCGGCGGCAATTGCCTGATGGCCAAGACACACGCCGAAAATCGGAATCGCGCCGCCGAATCGACGCACGAGATCAACGCAGATCCCTGCTTCCTCAGGTCGCCCCGGCCCCGGTGATAAAACGATCGCCTTCGGCTTTAACCGATCGATCTCATCGAGCGCGACCTTGTCGTTACGGCGCACGTCGATCGCGCTGGTCGCGGTACCGATATATTGCACGAGATTGTACACAAACGAATCGTAGTTATCGATGACGAGTATCACGACCGCCCTCCCGCGGCACGGATCGCGCGCAACATGCCGCCGGCTTTGTTCAACGTTTCCTGGTACTCCGCTTCCGGATCGGAATCGGCCACGATGCCCGCGCCCGCCTGAATATGCCCCACGCCGTCGCGCACGACGATGTTGCGAATGGCAATGCACATGTCCATGTCACCCGTCGCGCTGATGTAGCCGATGGCACCTGCATACAGACCGCGGCGTCTGGTTTCGAGTTCGTCGATAATTTCCATCGCGCGAATCTTGGGTGCGCCAGAGACGGTGCCCGCCGGAAATGCAGCGTCAAACAAATCGAACGCATCGCAATCATCGCGCAAGATGCCGCCGACGTTCGAAACCAAATGCATCACGCGTGCGTAGCGCTCGACTTCGAGCAGATTCGACGTTTGCACCGTCCCGAATTGGCACACACGTCCGAGGTCGTTGCGGGCGAGATCGACCAGCATGATATGTTCGGCGCGCTCCTTTACGTCGGCGCAAAGTTCGCGTTCGAGTTCGATATCCGCGGCAGCGTTGCCTCCGCGCGGTCGCGTACCGGCCAAGGGCCTTACACGCGCTTGGTTGCCGCGCTTCTCCGCCAGCAGTTCGGGCGATGAGCCGAGCACCTGAAAATCCTCAAAGTTCAGGAAATACATGTACTGCGAAGGGTTGGTCTCGCGCAGCCCGGCGTATAACTCGACCGGTGGCACGGCAAGATCGAACGACAGACGGCGCGAGATAACCGTTTGAAAGATGTCCCCCGCGAAGATGTATTCCTTGGCACGTGCGACGGCCACCTTATAGGTTTCGCGGTCCATACTTGCGCGCAGCGACGGTTCGTTAACGTCGTCTGCTTCGCTGGCTGTCGTCGCGTTCGCCTCAGCGTCGGTTTCAGAATCCGCGCGTTGCAGCGCCGCGAGTATTTCATCGCGCCGCGCTTCGTTGGCAGCCGCGCCGATGAGGACCATTTGTGCGGTTCGCTCCTGATGGTCGAATACGATCAACTCGCTTGGCAACATGAGCCGTGCGGCGGGGATGTTCAACTCGTCAGGATTGGTACTCGGCAGTGTTTCTAAATAATTAACGTAGTCGTAGGCGAAGAAGCCGATCAGCCCGCCTGCCAATGGCTCGATGCTCGGTAACGGGGGCAGCGTTTGCAATAGCTCGCGAAGTACGTCATTTGGAGGCCGCCGGTCAATCCGTGACTCCCCGTTGCTCGCAATCGCGACGCCGGAATCATTGATCTCAACCAGTGCCATCGGACGACCTCCAAGGAAGGAGTAACGCCCTCGCGTGCCGTCGGTCTGCAACGATTCGTACAGAAACGTCGCGCGTTCGTCACCGTAAAGCGATCGATACACCGCCAAGGGCGACGCGTCCCCGATGGGATAGGTTTCGTGAATCACGTGTTCTGCAATCGGATTTGCAACCGTCATGCGGGCACCTCTGCCGCTAAAGCCGCGGTCGTCATAAAGGGTGGATATTCGATTTCGCGCATCAACACTTCGAGATCGTCAAAGTTCAGCGCTTGCCGCGCATCGCACGCGCTCTCGTTGGGGCATGGATGCGCTTCCACGATCAAACCGTCGGCATCGGCGGCGAGCGCCGCCCGCGCCAAGGGAATCACCAAACGCCGATCGCCGGCTGCGTGCGACGGGTCGACCAAAATCGGAAGATGGGTGCGCGCCTGAAGTGCAGGGATCAACGCCACATCGAGCGTAAAGCGGGCATGATCCACAAACGACCGAATGCCGCGTTCGCAGAGAATCACATTGCGGTTGCCTTCGGCCATCACATACTCGGCGGCATGCAGGAACTCATCGATGGTCGCGCTGAAATGGCGCTTGAGCAGAATTGGACGATGCGAACGCCCCGCCCGCTTTAACAGTTCCACGTTTTGCATATTCCGCGCGCCGATTTGTACGATGTCGGCTGCCGATTCGACGGCGTCGAAACACCCCACGCCGGTCGCCTCGGTGATAAACGCCATGCCCGTTTCAGCGCGAACGCGTTCGAGAATCCGCAGCGCCTCTTCACCGAGGCCTTGAAAATCGTAAGGCGAAGTACGCGGCTTAAACGCACCGCCGCGTAATATCGAAATGCCCAACTCGCTCAGCGCCACCGCCGTTTGCATCATCTGGTCGTACGACTCGACGGCGCAAGGACCGGCGATCACCACAGGCAGATCGCCCCCGAAGATGTTCCCGCGCACATCGATAATCGTGCCCGCTGGATTGGCTGCGCGATGCGTCAGACAGTGACCATGTGCGGTGGCAACTACATCGTTCACTCCCCTTAATTCGGCAAATTCTCGCGCTAAATAGGGGTCGTGCTTCCCCGGCAACACCAACCGCAAGGTAATTTCATCCGAAAAATCGACGAGCGACATGCTCATCTCCTCGGCCTTCTTACGGACCATCGCAACATCCGCTGGGGACGCGTTGTGGTTCATCTGAACAATCATGGGATATTTCCTTTAGTGGCGGCAGCAAGATCGGCAACGACCTCCGCCAGGTTTTCCTGATCTCGAACGGCGCGAATCAGTCGGCTACCGACGACGACGCCGTCGGCCAACGGTCGCAACGCAGCAACTTGCGTCGGCGTCGAAATGCCGAAGCCAACGGCGACGGGTAAATCACCGAATGTCTTTATTCTTCGAAGGTACGAATCGATACGATCGGGTAGCGTAGCGCGCGTGCCCGTGATGCCCGCAACGCTGACGGCATAAACGAAGCCATCGCCGGCCGTCATAACGGCGCGCAATCGCGCATCGGTGCTGGTCGGCGCGACGAGATGTACCAACGCAAGCCCGCGGCCGCGCGCCGCTTCGGCCCAAGGTAACGCTTCTTCTAGCGGCAGGTCGGGCACGATCAGGCCGCAGCAACCGGTGGCTTGCAAGTCTGCCATAAACTCGTCGCAACCGTAGGCCAGCAACGGATTGATGTAAGACATTAGCACGTACGGAACCGTCAACGGTTCTTGTCGCAGCGCGTCGATCAACTGCGGTAACTCAAAGCCATTACCGAGCGCGACATTGGCGGCCTCTTGAATGAGTGGCCCATCCGCAATCGGATCGGAATGCGGAATGCCAATCTCGATAACATCGGCCCCCGACGCGGCGGCGGTACGAATATGCCGCAGTGAATCTTCCAGCGTGGGATAGCCCGCCATCAAGTAGGTGACCAGCGCGCATGCATCATCTCCGCTGCGCGCTTCAAACGCGGCGCGCAAACGCGTTGCGCCCGCTGCTAGAGTTTCTGTGGTACTCACGAAAGGCTCTCCAGAATGCCGAGGTCTTTATCACCCCTACCCGAAAGGTTGACGACGATAATTTTGTCGCTGGTGAGGTCCGCCGCGCGTTGCAGTGCGAATGCAATGGCATGGGCGCTTTCGAGCGCCGGAATAATCCCTTCGCACTCGGCCAACAAACGGAACGCGGCGACGGCATCATCGTCGGTTATGGCTGCGTACGAGACGCGACCGATCTCGGCCAAGTAAGCGTGTTCGGGGCCGACGCCGGGATAGTCGAGCCCGGCTGAGATACTGTGCGTGGCGCGCACTTGACCGAAGCGATCTTGCAGCAACATACTTCGCGCGCCGTGTAATACGCCCGGCGCGCCGCCGGACACCGATGCCGCATGTGCGGGGGACTCCACCCCGGATCCCGCAGCTTCAACACCAACCAATTGAACCGTTTCATCACGGAGGAATGAATGAAACATGCCCATGGCGTTGGAACCGCCTCCGACACATGCGGCAACGATATCCGGCAGGCGCTCAAATCTTTCTAAACACTGCCGACGCGACTCGCGCCCGATCACCGACTGAAACGTACGCACGATGACCGGAAACGGATGCGGACCCACCACCGAGCCGACGACGTAATGCGTATCATCCAGTTCGGTGATCCAGGCGCGCATCGCCTCGTTGATCGCGTCCTTCAGCGTTTTGCTGCCGCTTTCGACGGCCACGATTTCTGCGCCGAGCAATCTCATGCGCTGAACGTTGGGGCGTTGGCGCTCGACATCGCGGGCGCCCATGTACACGCGGCAAGGCATGCCCAAGAGCGCCGCGGCAGTTGCCGTGGCCACACCGTGTTGACCGGCCCCGGTCTCGGCGATGACGCGCGATTTTCCCAACCGCTTTGCGAGCAACACCTGGCCCAGCGCGTTGTTGATCTTGTGGGCGCCGGTATGGTTTAGGTCTTCACGCTTTAAGAAGATGCGGGCACCACCGGCGCGACGCGTGAGATTTCCGGCTTCAAATAGCGGCGTTGCCCGACCGACGTAGTCGCGTAGTAGCGTCTCAAACTCGCTTTGAAACGACGCATCGTGTTGCACCGCTTCAAAGCCGGCTTGCAGCTCATCCAGCGCGACCGTTAGTGTCTCAGGAACGAAGCGACCGCCGAATGCGCCGAAGTATCCGCGTTGATCGGGTTCAGTGACGAGCATCATGGCTCCTTATGGTTGAGATAAACGCCGCGAGTTTGGCGTGGTCTTTCACGCCCGGCCGCGCTTCGACGCCGGTGCAAACGTCCACGCCCATTGGATTGGCGATCCTTAGCGCGGCAGTGATGTTTTGCGCATTGAGCCCGCCCGCTAGTAGATAGGGCGTTCGTACCGATTCGAGCAGCGTCCAATCGAAAAGTGCACCGTCACCGCAGCCGGGATCGACGAGCGGGATGGCGTTCTCAATTCCGTCGATTCGCTGTGCGAGGTCGCGCGCCGTGTCAGTCGGCTCTACACGAATGCGTTTGATAATCGGCCTTTGATATCGTGCGAACGCGGCAACATCTTCATTGCCGTGCAACTGGATGTGAGTGATGGGCACTCGATTGAATACATCGTCGATGAAGTCTGGCGATTGGTTCATAAACACGCCGAAGTAACAACCTTGCTTTGGAAGTCGGCAGAGGATTTCGCCTGCAACTTCGACGCTGACGCGCCGACGTGATTCGGCGAAGATGAAGCCGAGCGCGTTGGCACCGGCATCGAGTGCAACGCGGGCATCTTCATAGTTCGTGATGCCGCAGATTTTTATGAGCGTGTGACGCTTTGACGCACCCGGCAATGATTCGCGCGTGTGTGACGGCATTTGTGGGGTGAACGTCGGCGGGTTCATGATGCCACCCCCGTCTCAGCCGTCGCGCCATCCTGTCGCGAAGGCCGGTGGCCCTGTCCGGCTTCGATAAATTCGCGCAAGCGCTGCCCAACATTCGTTGCTGTGACCAAGGCAGTTCCGACCAATGCGGCATCAAAGCCGGTACGTCGAAGTCGCGCAATATCGTCTGCCGTGTCGATCGCGCTTTCGGCGACGGCGATGCACGCACTCGGTATTCGATCCCGCAGGCGCAGGCAGCGTTCGAATTCCGTCGAAAAATCGTCGAGGTCGCGATTGTTGATGCCGATGATGCGTGCGCCGGCATCGATTGCGGCGTCGATCTCGGCGGCATCGTGCGTTTCGACCAACACATCAAGGCCACAGTCGGCTGCGTATTGACGCAAAGCGGCAAGCCGCCTGGGTGTCAAAATGCGAACGATCAAGAGAATGGCGTCCGCCTGCAGCGTCACGGATTGATCGATTTGGCGCTCATCCAGAATGAAATCTTTGCGCAATACAGGGATGGTGACCGCACGACGGACACGATCGAAATCGTCGGCCTCGGCACCGAAGTAGGTCTGGTCCGTCAAACACGAGATGGCGGCCGCGCCGTTGGCTTCGTATCGATGTGCCAGCAGTGCGGCATCGAGCGCTGAGTTGAGGTTTCCGGCAGAAGGCGAGCGCCGTTTGATTTCCGTAATAATCGATACACCGGGTTGACGCAGGGCTTGCTCGAAGCGACCGCGCTCATTCGTCCGCGATTTCGCATTCACAGATGCTCGCTTTACCGGCGGTAGCTCGGCAATTTCGCGTTGTTTTTGGGCCATTATTGCCTGCAATTGTTGGTTCATCGGGCGGCCCTTTCCCGTTTGATTTCCGAGCGATGCTTCGCTTGCATCGATCGAAGCAGTACGCCGGCAGCGCCCGACCGCATCGTTTCTTGCGCTTTTGCAACACCGTCGGCCAAGTTGTTTACCGTTCCTCCGACGTAAAGCGCCGCACCTGCATTGACTGCCACCACGTCCGCTGCCGCCCCGACCTTGCCGTTTGTAGCGTCGGCAATCATGGCGGCACTGTGTGCCGCATCGCGCGATTCAATGGCGCTCGCCTCGTACCTTCGCAGCCCAAACTGCTCGGGCGCGATCTCGTATTGCTCGATGTGACCGTCTCTTACCTCCGCCACTAACGTCTTGTCGCAAATGGAAATCTCGTCGGCACCGTCATTGCCGTGCACGACCAGCATGTGTTGCGTTCCCAATGCAATCGCCGCATGCGCCACTTCGGATACCAGTCGTCGTTCAAACACGCCCATCACCTGCCGTCGCGTCGCGGCGGGGTTACACAACGGCCCCGCAATATTGAACATCGTTCGAAACCCCAGCGTTCGTCGAAAGTCGGCGAGCCGACCTAGCGCGGGATGAAAGCTGGGTGCATGCAGGAAGGTGATGTCGAATTGCTTGAGATGTTGGGTCGCAGATTGCGGCGTTTGATCGACGCGAATGCCCAGCTGTTCCAGCACGTCGGTGCTGCCGCTGCGACTCGATACGCTGCGGTTGCCATGCTTCGCTACCGGGCCACCCGCTGCCGCAACGACCAGTGCGGCAGCCGTGGACACGTTGAACGTTTGCAATCCGTCGCCGCCCGTGCCGCAGGTATCGACGCAGTCGATGCCGCCGACCTCAACCGCAATCATTCGTTGCCGCAGGTGTCGCGCGAATGCGGCGATCTCGGTACCGGTTTCGCCCTTACATCGCATTGCTGTCAACAACGCGGCGGCCCGAGTCGAATCAACTTGGCCGTCGATGATCGCCTCCGCGACGGCGTCCGAAAGTTCGGTGGAAAGGGACTTCCCCTTTAATAGCAGCTCAAACGCGCGATCGATCGCGTTTGCGGGTGCTTTTTGAATGGTCGGTATCTCGATGGCAAGCATGGTTCTTAAATCTCGGTTGCGTAGGCGCACAAAAAAACCCCCGGCGAAAACGCCGAGGGCTTTGAGAAGGTACGAAGTTCTAAAACAGCGCAAAACTCACCCGCCGGCGTCTATGTCCGTGGGCCACCACCAAGTGAAGTTGGAGAGATTGCGTCGCTTCATACCCAAAAGAATAGCGAGTAAACCACCGGCGTGTCAACAACACGGAAAGAGATTTTTAATTTCGGACGCTGAAACTCGTAGAAGTCTGGTGAGGGACGTATTCGATTCCCACGCAGTGCCACCGCCCGCGTTGGCAAGGCTTCTTGTTCGTCGTTGATAGTTCGTCGCGGACTACAGGCGCGGATCGACCGGCTCGGACTCCATCGCTAGCACGCCGAACGCGCACTCGTGTACGCGGCGCAACGGTTCGCGTCTTACAAAGCGTTCCAATCCTTCGATACCCAAGGCAAATTCGCGCAACGCGAGCGACCGCTTGCCGCTTAAGCGCCGCGCTCTTAGCCGTTCGAGGTTGTCCGGCATGTCGTATTCGGGTCCATAAATGATCCGCAGATATTCGCGACCGCGGCATTTGATGGCCGGTTGGACCAGGCCGCGCTTACCGCGCGCAACAAAGTCGCGCGGCTTCACAACCATGCCTTCGCTACCCGCCCGCGTCATCTCCAGCCACCAATCAACGGCGCGTTGTTCCGATGCGGCGTCGGAGAGGTCGACTTCGAGCGTCCTCGTTGCGTGCAACAACGGTGCACCGTGACCGCAAATTGTGGCGAGCGTTTGCATGTGCCAAGCATGATCGCGATCGATGTGAACAGCACCTTCAGTCGCCAACAAGTGAAACGGTGCGAGCTTCAAGTCGTCGATGTTCGCTACCGGCCAACAGTATTGACGGTATGCGTCGGTGAACGAATCGAGCTGAGCTTGCTTGTGCGCCGTCTCATCCAGCAGTAACCCTGTATCGATGCCACGTTTTTGCGCCTGTTGCAGCGCATTTGCGGAAGCCGCCAGACTCGCACGCCCTGCCGCACCGAGCGCGGCATATTGTTCCTTCAACAATGCCTGCGCCTTGGCCGACCAGGGCATCAATTCGCAATCCAAACATGCCCAGTCGGTATTGAATGCGCTCCAAAAACCGGCCATCAACGCGCCGCGCAATCGGTCGAGTAATTCTGCTTCGAGTTGTTCGTCATCAAAAAACCGACGACCGGTGCGGGTGTAGATAATGCCCGCTTCACCTGTCGTTACACCAAAGCGGGCTCGCGCAGCGTCCGCATCCTTACAAACAATCACCACGGCGCGCGATCCCATGTGTTTTTCCTGACAGATCACGCGCCCCACGCCGGCACTGCGAAAGTAACCAAAGGCTTCGGTCGGGTACTCCAGATATTCCGGTTGCGTGCTCGTCTCGCAAGGCGACATGGTCGGCGGCAGATAGATCAACCAGCGCGGATCGGCGGCGAAGCGGCTCATCACCTCCAGCGCCGCTGCGGCATTCTCGGCCCGAATCGTGATGTTGGCGCGCAAGCGCGTCGACACGATCCGCTTGCCCGTAACATCGGCGATATCGAGTACGTCGTCGTGCGCTTGCTGAGCGCTTAGCGTAGATGGCGCGACATCCTCCGGAAGAAACGGTCTTGCCGGCTCGCAGTACGTCTTGGCCGCCGGCACAGAGACTATCTCCAACTCGGGATAGCGCAGCGCCGTTAGCTTGCCGCCGAACACACAACCGGTATCGATGTTGATCGTGCGATTGAGCCATTCGGCTTCCGGCACCGGCGTATGACCGTACACCACCATGGCGTTACCGCGATATTCGGCCGCCCAGTTGTGCCGTACCGGCAAACCAAACTCGTCGGTCTCGCCCGTGGTTTCGCCGTAGAGCGCGAACTCGCGCACCTTGCCCGACCCGCGCCCCTGATAGGCCTCCTTCATGCCGGCGTGCGCGACCACGAGCTTGCCGTCGTCTAATACGTAATGGCTAACCAATGAGTCGATGAAGTCCGCGGCAATGCGCCCGAAGGCTCGATAATGCAATTCGTACACGCGTATTTGCTCAATCGATTCGGCCAAACCGTGCGTTTGTTTGACGTTCTTGCCCCACATGGCGCGCATGAATTTGACGTCGTGGTTACCCGGCACGCAGAGGGCCGTTTCCGCCTTCACGCATTGCATGACGAGTTGCAGGCACTCGGGCGTTTGGGGGCCGCGGTCGACGAGATCGCCAACGAAGATCAATTTCCGACCTGCGGGATGTTGCCACACGCCGCCGTCTACTTCCTCGTAGCCCAACTCCGCTAACAACGCGGTCAGTTCATCGAAGCAGCCGTGGACATCCCCGATGATGTCGAACGGCCCGCGCTCGTGCTTCTTATTGTTCCAGAGCGGTTGACGCTCGATGACGGCGGCGTCGACGTCTTCCGGCGTGGTGAATGTGTAAACATAGCGAAAGCCCTCGCGCTTAAGGCCCTGTCGCCCGCGCGTGCCGCGGCGTAAAGCGCTGCGTTGCGAGCGAATCACGTGCGCACCAAAGTCGCGATCGGGCCGGGCGGCGTTGCGCTCCTGACAGAGTTTTTCCGGCAGATTAAACACCAACGCCACGGGCAGACAGTGATACTCGCGCGCCAGCGCGACAAAGCCTTGACGATCTTCGGCTCGCACGTTGGTGGCGTCGATGACTGTGAGACGACCCTTTTCCAAACGCTTGGCGGCGATGTAGCGCAGAACCTCGAACGCCTCGGTCGAAACCGTCTGGTCGTTTTCGTCGTCGCTGATCAGCCCTCGGCAGTAGTCGCTGCTTAACACCTCGGTGGGCAAAAAGTGCTCGCGCGCAAAAGTGGACTTACCGGCACCCGAGGGGCCGATGAGGACGACGAGGGATAGCTCGGGAATGGTAAGGTTCATTCAATCGCTTTGGACTTATCAATCTTCTTTAGTTCTACAGACAACTCGTATTCTTGCAGGTCGACATGTTCGATTTCTTTGCATGCAAGCAGTAAGTCGGGTGAGACTTTCCGAGCGATAATGATCCCTCGTACCTGCTGCTCAGTATCCGCGAGATTTTCCCGAACCCAACTAATGTAACGCAATATCTGCCCCACCACGCGGTCATACCCTCTCGAAACTTTTAATTCGACGACTACAAAGTTCTTGTTACGGTCGATTGCAAGTATGTCAATGAATCTTCCTCCAACTGGAAACTCAAGACCGTGGGCGTCATCTTCGCTGTAGATCTCAAGACCGGGTTCGATCAGGCTAAGGTTGCGCGCGAAAAAGTTTTGTAAATCGCGCTCGTACGCAAATTGTGCGTCTGTCGAGGGCTGAGCACCTATAGATTCAACTGACTCAGTGTCGTCTTCATCCGAATCTTCTTTGGTGATCGGTTTCGGATGGCGAGCGGCGTCATAAAGTTCAAAATGAGATGAATCCACTTGAAAAAATAAGTTCGCCTGCCGCGTGTGGTGCAGCCTGCTAGGCGCATTCGTCGTCATCATGATAATGTGAGCCGTAACGGTGCCGGTCTTTATCTTGGGATAGTTCTTTTTAAACCAGTCCACAATTGTCTTTCGCTCAATCAAATCGCCCGACTTCACTCCCAAATCCTTCACCATGTCGTACATCAAGTCTCGCGTTGATTTTTCATAAATCGGCATGACCTCACTCCTATTTCTGCGCTTCGCTCAGCACCTCAAACAGCCCCATCTGCGTTGGGCTGCCCACTTCTGCATCATCCGGCCCCACCGGCAAGAAACGCACCGTGTAGCCAAACCGCTCCGCCACACCGCGCGCCCACGATTGAAACTCCGCCCGCGTCCACTCAAAACGGTGGTCGCGATGGCGCATGCTGCCGGCGGGCAGGGTTTCCCAACGCACGTTGTACTCACTGTTGGGCGTCGTCACGATGGCGACGTTGGGCCGGGTGAATTCAAACACCACCCGTTCAAACGCCGCCAAGCGCGGCGGGTCGAGGTGTTCGATCACTTCCACGATGGTGGCCGCGTCAAAGCCCGCCAACCGTTGATCGCGATAGGTCAATGAACCGTGCAGCAGCGTGATGCGCTCGCGCTGCATGGGCGACATTCGTTCAAGTCTCAGCCGCGCCGCCGCCAACTCGAGCACGCGGTGCGATACATCCACGCCCACAATTTCCGTGAACTGCCGATTTTTGACCAGAGCGCGCAGCAGTCGCCCTTCACCACAACCCAAGTCCAGCACGCGCTGCGCCCCTACGCTTTCCAACACCGCCAGCACGGCACCGTGACGTTGTTCGTTTAGGCTGAGCGTTTTCTCGGTGGCCTCTTCGCGCGGATCTTCCGTGGGGGAATCTTCGTCAGCGGCGCTCAATCGTTCTTCCACGACCAATCGCTCGAGCGCCTGTCGCGCGAGGCTGCCTTGGTATTTCAAATAGCGCCGCGAGATCGCCGCCTTGGCCGGATGATCGGCGAGCCAGCCTTCGCCAAAACGCAACAGCTTTTCGACCTCATCCTGACCCACCCAATAGTGCTTCTCGTTATCCAGCACCGGAATCAGCACGTAAACATGGGCCAGCAGTTTTTGTAACTGCGTCGTTGCCCGCAGCGTGACGGTGTAATACGGGCTCTCACCCCATTCGGGAAACTGTTCGTCGAGCGGGTGCCGTTGCAACAGCAATTCGTACCCCAAGGGTTCAAACAACTCGCGCAACAGTCCTTCACCGCCGCGGCTGGGCACGACGGAAATGGTCGCTTCCAGCGGTAACGGCGTTGCAACCAGACCCTCCATATCGCGGCACTTACCATTTAGCGCCGAGGAATACACTTGCGCGATCGCCACACTCGAGAAAGACGACGCCACGTACGGACGGTCATTCACATAATGATCGAGCGTGCCCCGTTCACCGCGCGGCCCGCGCCGGTTGCGCACCATCCCGACGGGATCGACGGAGATTTGCAACGCGGCGGTACACATGTTCGGCTCGGCAACCGGATAAAACACATGAGCCTGCGCCCCAAACGCCAGCTTAAACGACTGACAGCGCGCGGGATGCTTATGCAGCAAAAAGCCCAGATCGGTGGCGGGCTGATGAGTGGTAGTGATGGTGAACAACATGGCCCGAGTTCAACTTTCGGCGGAGTCCTTTCTCTCCGACCGAAGGCATTTTACAAAACTACTGAAATTTTGTGAATACGATCACAGGGCGACGTCATCGAATTGCACCGCCACGCAGAATCGCCAACGCAAAATCCAGCACCACCCACGCCGCCGGGATAAACAGCAACGCCGCGCCGAGCCAGAAGCGATTCCAACGCATGCGCGAGGGCGGACCGTAGGCAATCGTGTCGGGCGTGAGTGTGGCACCGCACTCCGGGCAACGATCGCTGGGTAGATTGACCACGTTGTAGCCGCAGCCGATGCAATGCGGGTCGCCGGTGGCAGCCTCATGCCGGCGGGCCGTCAGCAACAGCCAGCCGCCGATCAGCATCATGCCGCCGATGATCGTGAGTTTGAGCGGGTCAGACAAAAGACGCCTCGGCTACAGGTGTTCGCGGAATGGTTTCGACGAGTTCACCGCCAGCTCCGGTCCGCAACCGAACAGACTCGCGACGAATATTGTCGACACGGCAGCTTCGTTATTGAGATTCTAGCGGCTTGGTTTATGAATGCGGATGAAAGGAGCTAACGCCAATCGGCAAGCCGGTGGTTAGGCACCCGTATCGCGCCGATCAGTAGCGGTGAAAGATGCCAGGTCGGCGTTTAACGCCGAGGTGTTCTTTTCGAGGGCTGTCACCGTGTGATTCATCTTTGCCCGAATTTAGCATCGCAATTCCCACGGCGACGTCCGATTTATGGTATTGGTATTCTTTGAGCGAGCATCGGCGTCTCGCCGGCGAGAAATGAAAATCCGCACCGTCAGGACGGCGATACTCCCTGTGGTTGACATCAATCGACAGCAGTACCCGGATTTTTGCCCAACCTTGACGGGCGGGCAGCGGTCGGTATCTTACAGGGTTCGCACTGCGGGCGTGTACCCAAGTGGCCAAAGGGGACGGGCTGTAAACCCGTTGGCATTGCCTTCACAGGTTCGAATCCTGTCGCGCCCATCTTTCTTTCCCGCTTTTTGACCCAACCCCGCGTAATTCCTTGGAATCGCCGATTTGCCCCTGCACGTTTTGCGCGTCGGTGCGCCAAAACCCCCTATTTGCGGATGGTAGACTCAACGTTTTTGCAGCGCAAGAATAATCCGCGTCCATCACCCGACAATAGTGCTTGGCCGCCGTCTTCGAATCATGGCCCAGCCATTCCTCGCACATGTATTCAGGTATTCCCAACTGACGCAACTCAATGGCACGGCTGGCACGCATATTCACAAACGGCTTAGGCCACGGCTTGAGCCCGGCGCGCAGCACGATCTTGTTGAAGGTGGTACGAATATTCTGATCCGGCCTGCGATAACGGTTGACCACATACACCGTACCGACCGGTGCCACGTCAAACGCATCTTGCAATACCGCGCGCAACTCCGGGAATAAGGGACTGAACCGAAACGCGCCGCCAGGATGATGGGCAGTCTTGGGCGACATGATCTTGATGCGATCCTTGTCCCAGAGCACATCTGTCCACTTCAGATCCACGATCTCACTCATACCGCGTACGCCAACGAAGCGTGACAACGCAATGATGCAGCGCCAGTCATGATCTGGGGCTGCGTCCAGAATTGCTTGGTAATCTTCAAGCGACACAAAATGAAACGATGCGTCGTTGGCATTCACGGTCGTGGGAATGTGCTTTTGCTTAAAGGGGTTGATAGTGAGTAGATTGCGACGGATAGCGGCGTCAAAAATGGTACCGGCCAGGCCTATGCGGCGTCGGGCGGTCGCATCCGACAATCCCAGCCCCATACTCTTGCCAGATGCTCGGGCGTCTGAGCGCAGAAACTGATTAAACGTATCGCCGTCCCCGGCATGGAAAGACGCTAGTTGCTTGTCAGCACCGAAGCAGGCAATGAGATTGCGTTCCACATTGCGATAACTGGGAATCGTTGTCGGCTTCACCGTCGGAGTAATTGATGCGATGTAAGTTTCAACCCACTCCCCCAACGTCGATCTGTCCGCTTTATCCACTAAGCCCGCCTTAGCGAGTTGCTCATGTAGCTTGGTGCCCCGCTGCTGCTCCACCCAAGCTATGGTGCTACGCTCCAATGGTATGGTCTCGTTGGATTGGCGATAAAGCAGCAGGCGTTCGATTTGCCGGGCGTGCGGCCGCGCATCCGCCTTGTCAATCTTACCCAAGTGGCCCAGGCCAAATGTTACCCGTTTGCCATCAAGTCCAACGACTTGAACGGCATACGTCACGCCACGCTTATTTTTTCGCTTCACAATCGTTGCCATCGGAGTCTTCCTGTACACCTGTTCGCCAGCAGACCTTTACAGAGCATACCAAGGAATTCACTAACCAATTAGCGAGCCTCGCAGCCTTAGGCAAATAGTCAGCCTACCGTACCGATTTGAGGATCCATGCGGTTTCTTGGGTAACCTGATTTGCTCGCTTCCAAAATGTGCACCGGCTGCGCTCGTCGTTTTGTCTGCCAACATGTCTCACCGTGCTGTAGCGTCATTCAGATAACCACCCTCAACCCATTCTCGAAGTTGGCGCGGAGAAAACAACAACATTTTCCCGGCCTTGCGGTGTGGAAGCTGGCCATGCTTGGCCATGAGCTGAACCTTGCGGCGGGACATGCCAAGCAATTCAGCGGCTTCTCGGGTATTGATGGCAGCGCGATCTTCGTATTTCATGACATCCGTGTCACTTTCCTAAAAACATCTGCTACACGTCATTTACGGCGCAGGATGACGTCGTCTTGCGGCATATCCGATTCAAGTCGCCCAAGACATCTGTGCGATACACGCTTATGACTCTTGCTGCGCAATCGGACTCACCCAGCATGTGGGGCGTGCAAACGCTGACGCGATCGCATCTATTATTTATCGTCAGACGAGTTAATTTTGCAAGGAGAACTTTTGCAGGACCCCAAATTTAGACGTATGTATTGATATGAAAAATACGCACGACACCAATGGCCGCACGAACGTGAAATGCACTTACTTAACAACTTCTGAACACTTTACAGATCGCAAAAATATTCTCACGCAATGTCTCTCTAAGCATCGCCTATCTCGCGGTAACGCTCACAGAACACCCGGGGGGGTCGGATAGAAATTTCCGCCACCAATGAGCCTCCCTGGCCCGCTGCTGCGTTGGTTACGGTCCATGTGACTCACCATACTCGCGAGTTAACACAAAGCGTTACAACGCGATTTTGAAGCTTTTGGTGTTGAGGGACCGCTCGCGCCCAAATACGTTGCCGGCTTGCAAATAAACCACGGGCCATTTCGCGTTTCGGCACGCCATTTGCCCACGCGGGCGTCGCGAGCTGCTGCTCCACGCCCGCCAACAGCTAACTGTTGCAGGTCAGACCAATCAGCGAGGGGCCATCAGGGCCGCCAGGTTCGTGCAGGAGCGACGATCGTCGGGATGATCGCGGTCTCACATCACGCCCACCGCGCTTCGCCACTCACACCTGGGCTTTTACGTTTGTCAACTGGTAACCGATGTGCATCTGCTGGAACTGGCGAGACGCAACGCGACAACGCAATACAACGCGACACGCCATGTCGCGACACCCGGCGCCATCGCGTTGCCATATCCGATCCAGTTTTACAGACAATGACATGAACAGAGAACAAAACAGAATCAATCCCCGTTTGATCCTCGATCAAACACGGCGCAAATCCCGTTTGCGCAAGTATCATTCGCCATCCGAATCAACAATCTCGCGCCTTCAACCGATCCAACCTAACCTTGGCACACGACTTGCAATCTTCACCTCATAGCCATCCGTCCGACCAATCACTCGTGATAAAGCATTCGAGACCACTCGCTACCGTTGGTGTCTTACACCTTCGCAACCGCAGCAGCGACCTATCTACATTTGGGTCCTGCTCGGTAGTTTTATTGGTATCATGCACCGTAAATCAGCTATAATCGGGGTGTCGTCTTTTGTCGTCTTATGGTGTCGCGTGATGTCGCGGTGCTAAGAAGCGACCCTGAAAAATAGCGGGCTCGCGCGTGCAGCAACACGCCGAGCCCATGGCCCCGAACTAATAAGGAGTTCGAGACAATGAAGAATCCTACCCGCCCTGCTGCGCTGATCTACACCCGCTATTCACCCCGCCCGACCAAACGAAAAAACGGTCGCAGCGACACCAGCGAGCCCACCATTGCGATTCAAATGCAGCGCTGCCTGGCTTATTGTGAGTTGGCCGGCCTCCACGTTGCCGCCGTCCTGCAAGAGAGTCACGTCAGCGGCACCCTGCCTCTCGATGAGCGGCCACTGGGCTGTGAACTGGAACGGCGACTTGCGGAGGGTGACGCCACCCATGTCGTGGTACAAAAGATCGATCGGTTGTATCGCGATCTACCGGAAGGCGTCTGGAAGCTGCGCCAATGGCAACAGGCTGGCATCACGCTGCACCTGGCGGACGAAGGGGGCAACGCGATCAACACCGGCACCGCGGTCGGCGAGTTGATGGTGGCGCAGCTGTTGTCCATCGCCCAGTTCAATCAACGCGTTACTGTCGAGCGTACGCGTGAGAATATGGCTTGGCGGCAGCAACAGGGTCAACGCATGGGTAGCCGGCCACCATTTGGCTATCGTGTTGATCCACTGGATCCCGATCGACTGATCGAAGATGAGATCGAACAGCAGGCCATCAACCGGATTCACGCTTTACGGGCCGCCCGCCCACAGATGGGCCTGCGCGCCATTGGGCGCCAACTGGAAGCCGAAGGCCTTCCCTGTCGCGGACAGCAGTGGCATCACGGCACTATCAAGAAGATTCTGCAGAGTGAATCGTGCGCATCAGTGAATAATTGAAACTTTCAGTACGCAGTTGTCACTTCCGGTACCGATCGATACCAAGCAGGATCAATCGTGACACTTTTGTTCAATGGCGTATTGAACTTGAACAACCAGTACGAATTGGTTGCTGTTGCTATTCCTGCAGACGACGCCAAGCGCGTAAGTACTTGTTCATGCGCTTTCCATCCCGTTCCGTCATTTCGGTCAAGCGCCGCACATCCAAGTTATCTTCGATGTCGGCCAGCTTGACCATCCGTCCGATCGGATTCGATGCAGCCCGGGCCACGAAGGCGTCGTAGTCTTCGTCGGGTTGATTGGTGACTGCCTTCAAGGCATTGAGAATCGCATCACTGAACCCCTCCGCCTGCAGGCGTTCGTAGGTCCAATCCGAATCTTCCACCACGTCATGCAACACGCCCACGATCATGGCGTCAGTGGTACTCTGTCGCTGCATTACGCGTAGCGGATGCAGGATGTACGGCGCGCCGGCTTTATCAAACTGGCCGCGATGTGCATCTACCGCAATCTCAATGGCACGCTGCAGATCAGACATGTGAATGCGTATCTCCTTTCTAAGATCGAGCGAAGAGAGATTGTCAACATCATCACGACCCTGCCCTGACCTTGTGGCTCTCGTAGGTATCTCCCCACATTATTCTGATGCCACTCCTTCAACCGGTCGTTCATGCGTTAGGTCCAAAGCATGCCAAGCCGCCACAAATTGCTCGAAACGGTGCGGCTCAGCCGCGACCAGTCGGTACTCCTTAACAAATGCGGGCCAGGCATCGAGCAGTGACCAATCTTGCATCTCAAAATAGGCCTTTGCCGCACTGGCAACCCAAAGCACCTGTTCGGCTTCATTCTCGCAGCGTGACCAGGTCATGCGGTTCAGGTACCGGAAAAACCGGTCTTGGCTCACAAAACCAAATTCATCCGAGAACGCGGTCCCCGGCCCCAAGCGTTCTGGTGCTTCCGGATCTGACATATCGAAATATGCCTTGCCCTTGATCAGAACCGGACGACCGTCAAGTTCACCAAAGTCGCAATGGTCATTCAATTGAAAATCTTGAGGCCGATAGAAGTGTGGCACAACATCCTCCGTTCTGGGGGGATGTGTCCCGATTCAAGTATACCACATGAAGTCGAATTAGGTTGCGAGAATATTCATGATTTAGAACCTTTAATGCGTATGACGTTGTCATGCAAAGTAATTGTGCTCGATGACGAGATCGGGCACCAGCCAGACACTGCGATGTGAGAATCACAGTGCCTGGCCTGGTCCTCCTCTTTAAGGCCTACTGATCGACTGCGTCATAAAGCATTTGATCGATGATGGAGTCGACGTCTTGTGGAGTCAGGGGTGTTGCGGGTTGGAGGTCATCCCCGTCGGGGATGTCACCGTTGTCGCTGCCACCACCGTTACCGTCACCGTCCGGGTTGTCTTCACTGTTGTCGGTGAGTCCAGGTGAGCCGGCGTAGCCGTAGCTGTTGAAGAGCAACTTGATGTCACGCACCCCCACCCCGTTACCGGTGGGACCGTCGATGAAGATCTCGATCCCGTCGAGCGGGGTGCCCTCATCGTCCTGACCCAACGGTGCCACACCCAGCAGTTCGCTGGCCGGGATGATCAGGTACCACTGCGTGTTCCACGCCGAGCGACCGGTGAGGTGATAACGCAGATCCTCTTCATCGGTACTACCCTGCGCCGGCAAGCCGGTGAGTTGCGGGATCAGGCGACGTCGTACCATGGCGCGACTGCCACCCACCAGACCATCCCACGGCAACCAGTCGGCCTGAGCCAGGTCCTGTTCACCCAACGGGAACGGTACCGGTAGCGTCTGATCCAAGAGTTGCCACTCGCGGATCCGACCCTGTTCCGGTTCCCGCATGATGTCGGAACCCACCGGCACCAGATAACACTCCGCCTGGTTGTTGAGGGTGCCGACCGGGTAGTTCTCGAAGCGCAGACCAATCGCATGCAGCTTGATGGCGTGGTAGCTACTGGGATAGACCTCGTCCGCTTGTGACGGATTACCAAAGAAGTTCAGACCCGACTGCACCGTGGTGGTGAAGGGGATCACCAATGCCGGGTTGGCCGCCAGGGAACCATCACCACTGGGCACCGGCTGCAACGGCTTACAGTACTGACGGTAGATCGGATCCTGGTTGATATCCGCAATGCGATAGCCCTTCAGCGTATCCTGCCAGGTATCGTTGTTGGCATTGCTGTTGGGGATGCGGAACAGTTCCCAGCGGAGACTGAACTCGCGGTTCAACTCGTTGGGACTGTTGAAGCCCAATTGCGGACGCAGTACCAGGTCGAAGTTGAGGAACATCTCCGCCAGGTTGCCGGCCAGACCACTGCCCACCAACGGACCCGATGAATCGAGCACACCCAACGTGCGTTCCTTCACAATGCCACTTAGGAACTGCTGACCCGAGAGGCTGTTGCTGTTGAGCAGGTTGGTCTCGTAGTCATACGCCTTGGCCGCCAGATAGACGTAGCGCGCTGCCAGGTCGAATTGGGCGCGATACTTCTGCAACGACTCGTTGCGGAAGATGCGGAAGGCCATGTCACGATAGCGGAACTCGCTGACCTCGTCGGCCGAACGCTGGCGGAAGGCGGTGCGCTGTTCCCACAAGCGCAGACCGCGACCGATGGCCGACTGGTAGCGGCCGGTGGCCGAGTTGATCGCTTCTTCCAGGGTGTAGATCTCAATCCGCTGCGACGGCAACTGACGGATCAGGCTGCGCAAGCTCTCGATCTGCTGTTCCACCTGGTAGTCGTTCTGGAAGCCGGTGATGTCGATCTGCTGCTGCAGCGATACGATCTCCTTGTCGAATTGACGCTGCTGTTCAACTTGTACCTGCTGATCGGCGGCCCGGTTGAACAAGCGGGCAATCAACTCACCCGCGCGACGGATCGCACTGCGAATCGCCGAGGTGAAGTCCCCCCCGTTGGAGAAGCCCGCAATCAACGTCCCTGGAGCAGCCTCCGCCAACGCGTTGGCAATGCGACTGGCATAACCGGCGTTGCGGCGGAACTCACCCTGCAACTGTCTTGCAATGGCAATCTGTTCATTGAGACTACGCTGCTGGTTGAGGGTGCTGATCTGCACCTGCAACACATTGGCGTTCAGGTTAAAGAGCGACTCCAGCAAGGCCGACTGCGCTTCCACCTGATCCAAGGTCGCCTCGTAGCGATCGATCGCCGCTTGATAACGGCCGATCGACTGCAACAACTCCGAACGGGACAGTTGAATCTCACCCGGTTCCGGGCGTTCGGTCCAACCGGCCGGCTTCACCAGGCCCAACCCGTCGGTCGAAACCGTGAAGGTTACCGTACGCGTGGTGTTACTGATACCACCCGACGGCCCCACCTGCGGTTCGTCGAACGTCACCGTGAACGTCGTGGTGTTGCCGGTACCGTTGTTACCCAACAGTGCCGACGGATCCACATAGTCAAAGTGATAGAAGTCCGGACCGTCATAGCCCACCGGATATGTGCCGGTCACACCGATATCCTCTGGATAGGGCTTACCGAAGATCTCAATCAGGCGGGATTCGTAATCCAATTCCCGTTCTTCGATCAGGTCATCGAAGCTGTCCACTTCATCTTCCAAGGAGCGCAGGCGACGGGTGTTCTCGTTGGCATAGTTGAACGCCGTGACCGCATTGGACATCGCCGTGACCGCACGCTGATAGATCTGATCAAAGTGCGTCTGACCTTCTTCGATCTGGCTCGGGCTCAAGCCGAACGGTACCACGTTACCCGCCAGCCCCAGCGGATTGAGTCCAGCGTCAGCCTTGTCCAGGATCGATTGAATCTCGGAGTAAGAGGCCGCCACTTCACCCAGTTCCGTCACCGTGGTGCGATCCACCTGGCGGATGCTGTTCTCAAAGTTCGGATCTTCGACACAGTCATCACCCATGGCGCAACCTCCGGTGCCTTCACCACACGGTGAACCCGTGGACAGACAGATCTGGTTATCGGCCACATCATCCAACAGGGCATTGGCCACCACCCAGTCGAAGTAAGCACCCTGACCGGCACGGCGGCCCCAATCGGCCAGACCCCACGAGCGTGACGGATCACTGTCGGGATAGCCGTCACGATGGGCGGCATCATCAGGACTGTACTGTTGACGGAAGGTGAGCGACGTGATCGCCGCACCTGTTCTTGCCTTGGCCGCGGCGGCTTGCGCGAACTTGCGTTCGTGCAGGTAACCCACCACCACCGGCTGACCAGCCACCAAGACCGCTTCGTCATCAGTGATCCAGGTGAAGTCACTGTCACGCAACAGCGAGTAGTACTGCTTAACCGCTGTTAAGTAGTGGCCCCAGGCGTCGCCGTGACCTTGCGGATAGGTCTCCACCGCCGTCTCAATATCCGTCAGTTGATAGTTGTTGGCATAGGCCACCTGACCGTTGCCGCTGGTGAAGTTCCATGGCAGTCGGTTGTACACCGTGGCGATCTTTACGCCATCGGCATCAATGTCGGGATCACGGCTATTCGAGATCCCGCGCAACATCGCCAGTTCTTCATCCAACAACGTGGGCAACTGGTCTTCAAAGCTGAAGGCCACCAACGGGTCATAACCGGCAGGGGCATCGCCGCCACCGGCGAACACACCCAGCGTCGGATCCAACGCATCGGCATAGGCTTCGTTACCCAACAGCATGTACAAGTCCACCACCTTGCCGGCGGCTTGCTGGATCGCCTGACTCACACCCGGCAGATCAAAGCCCACACTAAAGGCTCGGGCCCGGGCGGCTACCGTCGAGTATGCCTCAATCAAACCAATGTCGTTGATGTTGTCGGGGTTGCAGTTCAGCGCGATGTTCTGTTCGTAGCGGATACCCGCTTGCTGAATCATGTTCACGAACGTCGCGATCGGGTTCTCATGGAAGTCATCGAAGCGCTGATCGAACGGATTGAGTTGACGCAAGACTCGCTTAACCCAACCTTCAGCCAACTGCGGACGGGTCCAGTTACTGATCTCACCCGTACTCAATGCCAGGAAGTCGGGCCATAGGTCGCCGTCAGCATTGCACGCCATATCATCGATGGTCGGATCACCCGCACACGGACAGGCGTTGTAACCTCGATAACGCACACGCCAGTAAGAATCTTGCAACGTGAAGAGGCTCGCGCCTTCAATCAACACTTCCCGCAGACCCATGCCTTCGGCCAGCGCCATCTGTTCGGCCGGGAACTCGGGGAAGTAATCTACCCACGTGCCGTTCTGCGGATCGATCGTGTTGGACGGATCGTGATCCAGTGACCATTGCCACTGGAACACCACCTGGTCGGGATCACCGCCCAGGTCTTCGGTGAACTGCATGGCCAGCTTCTCGCTAAACAGACACTGCGGTTGGATCGGGCGCACCGAACCGGTGGTCGGCGGACAATCCACCCGCCACACTTCCACGCTCACCGGCAGACCTTCATCCACACACTGCTGATCGTTTTGGAAGGCCACCGTGATCCAGCCCGGTGTTGCCGCCGCATCACCGACCGTCACCCACTTCGAGGTGGGGTTCTCCACCGGTACCGTCAACTGTTCACGCGACAATGAATACAACTGATCAATGTAAGCCAGATAATCCATGTCCTGGCTCACCAACTGCAGGTAGTAGCGATCGGCATCGCTCATGATGCCGCGGAACTCCAACTCGCCCGAGTTGTTGAAGTTGTAACGAATGCGATCCGGGAACTCGCCGCCCCCGCCGATCTCACCGGCGAACAACTGCGGCGGTAACACCGCGAAGTCAATGCCCTGCATTACCACCGGATCGACTGCCAGGCTCACCCAGTAGCTGCGATCGATCACCCGCAGACCCACCGAGTCGTGCAGCACTTCAATGCTGCCGCACTGACCACTCTGGTTCACCGCTTCCCCAATGTTCAAGGGGCGGGCACACAGTGGATCATCGGCACAGGGGTAATCATCGCGTGCTGGTACGAAGGGCCAGTTCGGAGCAAACGTAATCGGCTCCGGTATCGCAGAATCACCCGAGGCATAACTCAACCACGGCTGACAACCGCCATCCGGGGCCCAGTTCTCATACAGGTACACATCACCGGTACTCGGATCACCCACATTGACCACCATCGGAGACGTATCCACCCCGTCGGCGAACTCGCTGTCTTCCGGCGTACGGTCGAAGTCATCATGGGTGGCTTCCACCATCCACAAACCGCCCTTGCGGTCAATCCAAACCCCATCGCCCTGCGCATACGTCTCCGGCAACGGCGGGATCTCATCCGTCAAGCAGATCGGCTGGCCAAAGTTGATCGGGAACAACACCGGACTTAAGGGCTGACCCGCCACGATGTCGATCTCGGTGCTCAAGTCTGCCTGGCTCAAGACCGTGTCATAGTACAGATCCTGCGTTGGATCACTCGGGATCTCCGCCGCCACAGCGAACACATCCATGCCATACGTATCCGGGGCCTGGGCATCGCCGTCCACCGGGTACTGCACCAGTACATACGGGTGACCCGTTAGCGGATCCCCATAACCGCCCATGTTCCACGGGGAATCATCACGCGTCGCAAACACACGATAGTCCGTGCCGATCGGCAACATCACTGCGTGTTCATCGTTGGCGTTCCAACCATCCAAGGTGAACTGGTTGCTCTCGATGCTGTTCTCAGCATCACCCAGGTAATCGTCGTAGAAGCCGGCGTCATAAACCGTGGCGAACTGGCTGTACAACGCCACGTTGCCCTGGTTATCAAAACCACCCAGCTTCGACGCCACCACGATCTCACCGGCATCCATCGGCCACATCGCATCGTAGGTCGCCGTCGTGTGCGGCCAGTAGATACCGCCCGCATGGTTACCCTCAACGATGCCATCACCGTTCTCATCTTCCAAACGCGACGCCTGGAACCACCACACTTCCAGAATGTCGTGTTCCGCCGACAGGTCCGGGGCCCGCGACACGTTGACCGGGAAGATCTGGCCCGTGGCATCGTAGATGCTCTTGGCGTATGGGATCCCCACCGGCTGCTCCGGGAAGCGGAACGGATGCAGGTAACCAAACTTGTACGTGTTGGTCGTGGCATCGTGGCTCACATCCGTGATCTGGTCACCGATATCCCAAGCAAACTCACCCAGGTACACCGTACCCGTGCACGCACCACTGAAGGTGGTCGTACATTCGACATCATCGTTACACACTTCATCCAACAGCGGGCGACACAGGTTGGCATAGCCATCCACGTCGCGGTGATCACGCGAGGCCACCACTTCGAAGGTCACCTCTTCACCGCATAACCCCGAGCCCACCGGATCAATATCAAAGCGCACCACCGAGTAACCCGGTTGCACCGCATCAAAGACTCCGTTAACCACTTCACTCAACGGCAGGTCATCAAACAACCCGCCGAAGCCTTCCTGATACATCACCTCCGCCTGGCAGTAACGACGATCCGCACCCACATTCAAATCAACCTGGCTACCGGCTGGGATCACATCCGAATCCGAATCCACGATGTGTGTCTGCGGATCGCTGGGCCACTGCACCACATAACGACCAATCGCCACCGGCCAGCAGTTGAACAACGCCACCGGCGGAGAGGTCTCCATGTCATCCGGATCACCCGGCAGGATCGACTGGGCATACCAGCCCACCACGAACTTCGAGGCCAACGGCTCGGGACGAATCGGGTAGATCACCGCTTCTTCTACGCCCTTCTGCCACGCCACCGTGGTGCCATCCTGCTCGAAGTTGTTCACCAACACCGCCCGACAATCATCCGCACCCGTCGGCAAGGCCAAGCGCCGGCCCACATCCACCAACTCCGCATTGGGCGTACCAAAGTTGATGATCTCCACCACTTCAAAACCAACGAACCGACCACCCGGGCCATCGTCGTACTGGATCAGCACCTTACCCGTGGGGCAGTAATCCTCCGTGATGACCTGATCACCCTCGATACGAAACTCCGCAAACGGATAGAACTGCGGTACTCCGTCGATCACCACCCCCGGGTTAATCCGCTGCTCCAGAATCTGCGTGTTGTAACGCACCGTCGCAAAGAACGGCGCTTCAATCTTCACATCCGCATCTTCCTGGAACTGACCCTCGTTGTAGTCCAGGAAATACTGCACTCCCACCGTCCAAGGGTTCTGAGCGACCTCGTCTTCCACTAAAAAGAGCGATCGGCCAACGCCATCAATGGGCACTCCTTGTGCGTCACGCCATTCGATCCGAATTAAGCCAGCATCTATCGCAAACAGGCCATCAACAATCGACGGATCCTGGGGATCGGCGACGTTGTTGTAATAAAACACGTGTTGGTCCGCTGCAACCCATTCATTGTCGGGAATAGATAATGGATCAATTCCACCCTGTAACCAAACCGTATTCGTCGTGACTTCAACAACTGAACGCGATAAATCGACATGGGCTTGGATGAAAGCGGGCGGATCTAAGCGTGAACCCAACGCAAAGAACTGCTCGCAGTTATCTCCCGGCAACTGCTGCGGGTTGAAAAAGTTCGGACAGATATCACACGCATCGCCGACCATATCCCCATCAGAATCAACCTGGCCTGGATTTACCGGATCGCAACCCGGTGATTGGCAATCCGACGGATTACAGTTGTCACAGAAGTCCGGCACACCATCGCCGTCACTGTCAATATTGTCATCACCGCCGTCGCAGATATCGCACAAATCCCCAACGCCGTCACCATCGCCATCGTCCTGGCCAGGGTTAAACACCGTCGGGCAATTGTCACATGCGGCGAAATTAGGATCCTCAATGAATCCGTCAGCATCTGTATCACGCTCAAGTTCAAGAACGTCTGAGATCCCGTTTTCATCGCAGTCGTTATCACACGTATCGATTAGAAGGTTGCCATTGTTATCAGATTGATTTCCATTGAATAGCTCACAGATGTCCAAAATCCCATTCTGATCGCAATCGAGTGTCACCCGCAACCGCGAGTACAAAATATTCTCTGTGGCTGATTGTAATCCGGGAATACCATCATAATTCGAGGTCCAAACAACAACCCATAGGCCGTCATTATCGACGGCAACCGTCGCTTCAGAATCGCCATCAGTAGTCCCCGGCCCGTCAATGGCTGAATAGTCATTCACTGGTTGCAAGGCGGTCCACCTCAATCCCTTATTCGCAGAGACTGAGTAATAGACATCAGCGTCAGCACCATCCGCAGGCAAGACTGCGTCTCCCCACCAAACCACCATCCAATTATTGTTCTGGTCAACTTCAATGCTTGGAAGAGAATCGAACGCGGTGTCACCCACAGCAGTCGAGTTGACGGCCACCGGGTCATCCCAGTTAAGACCATCATCTGAACTTACCGACAACAGGATGTCCTGATCTGTTCCAGTGCCTTGGTAGTCAGCCCGCGATTCCCACACCACTATCCAGTTACCGGCAGCACCAACTTCGACATCGTTGACAAAGTCGTCTTCTGCGGGCCCGTCGGAAGATCCGAAGTTGTTTAAGATTTGCGGGGATAGCCACGTCGCCCCACCATCAGTGCTCCGAATCACACCTACATCAAAATCCGGCCCCACCCCTAAGCTGCCACGGCTCCACCAGCAAACAAGCCAAGTCCCCGTCACCGGGTTGTACTTTATCTTGGGGACGCGATCCTCTTCGTTGTCTGACGACGCATACGGGTGGATAACCGTGGGCATCGTCCATGTGGCACCATTGTCCGTGCTTCGCGAAACCAGAATATCAATATCGGATACAACCCCAGTTATCCCATCAGACTCGAATGCGGCAATCCAATTTCCTGCGCCATCCGTGTCAACTGATACTCGACGTTCAGCACCCACATCCGTATTGAAATAAGGGTGTATCACAGAGCTCGGAGTCCACGTCGCTCCATTGTCTGTGCTGCGAGCAAACTCAATATCTGGAGTCGGTTCCACCGACTCCCACATTGCAATCCAAGTTCCGTTCCCATCAGTCGCCAACTCAGGATTTGCCTGGCCATCCGAGTCTGTTGCAGCATCTGAATTCAGTGCAATAACGCCGCCCCAAGTGAATCCATCGTCGATAGACCTTGCGAAATAAATGTCGTTATCACTCTGGCTAGCAAGATTTTCTCTCCAGACAACACCCCAAGTATTGTCGCCGTCGGTCGCAATTCGAGGCGCACTCTTAGCCCCATCTGTGCTGTTGACAAAAGACGTCGCGGAGAATTCACCCGTCAGAAGACCAATCTCACATTCGTCGGGAATGTTATCTGTGTTACAGTCTCCACTTGTCGAATTTGAGATGTCGACAGAGTCATCGACGCCGTTCATGTTGCAATCGACAATGCTCTCAAATGCACCAAAATCCACAGTGAGATTCGCAATGCGTGGTTTTCCATCAATATCGCTCGGGATATCATCTTTATTGTTGCCATCATTATTGAGGTCCAAAAAGTCATTTTCACCGGCGTCAATCGCTGGTGATTCACTTCCCGCTTGTATGCGATAATTATTTAGCTGATAGATTGGGTATGGCCCACCGACTGGAACCTGAGCCGTCACATCTCCGCGTACAAGTATTTCAGTTGCCGTATTCGCGACAACCACAGTCTGTCGAGGATCACTGATATCCGGACTAATAGACAAACCTACTAATTCGTCAACCGCGTAGCTAGCATTCACGTCAACAAGTGTCGTGATTCCATCGTTACCTGCGTAGGATGCATCGGCAGTGAATTGGCCTGTTGGACCGCCCACAAACAGGGGATTTCCAGAGCTAATATTTGTACCGAAACTCGATCCACAGTTAATTGCAAGTGCCGTACCATCCTGAAGAATTGAGAATGCAATATCTAACAAGCCGCCGGAACATACAACATCATTTTGACCAGGATTGTTCCATAGAATCGAATTCCTGACGAATGCAGAACCCGTACTTGCTTGATGAATACCGTGACCCACATTATTCCCCGCAATATTGTCGGCGATAGTCGAATTGACAATCACGAACGCATCTGCCCCGCCACCACCTGATGCATTCAATGCACCGCCATGGCTACCAGACGTATTGCCAACGAGTTCACAGTTAATTATGTTGGCGTTCGAGTTATTGAAGAGCCTAACCGCTCCACCATCACCGTTACTTAGATTCCCCACAAAACGACTAACCTGGGCATTAAACGAAGACGAAGCTTCAGCAAAAATCGCACCGCCACCACCTGGAGCCCCTGCAGAACCGAAGTTCCAAATGAAATCGCTGTCATTCAGCGCGAATGAACTGTTAAGGTAAAGGTGAATTGCCCCTCCTTCACCAGCCTGATTCGCCGAGAACTCTGAGCCGTTTATGGTCGTCATTACTGCATTTTCTGCATAAATGCCACCACCAAACGATGCTGAGTTTAGGTAGAAAACGCAGTTATTGATGTTTGCGTTTGAAGTGTCTAGGTGAATCGCTCCCCCATCGCCGCCGCCAGCTGCAACATTGAATTTGAATAGTGAATCATCAATCGTGATAAACGAATTCACGCGGGCGAAGATTGCACCGCCACCACCGCCCGGTGAGGCACTGGAGCCATTCGCATTGAAACTACAATTACGAAAGTGAGCAGTGGCCGCATGGCCGTGATAGGCTGCACCAGATGCGATAGTCCCGTTGCTTAGAAATTTACAAGATTCTACATCTATGTGACTGCTCGGTGCGCCAAAGATCGCGCCGCCCCATGTATCTGCTCGATTCGTATTGAAGTTGCAATGGTCGAGACTAAGAAAAGAATTATCACTGCAGTAAAGCCCGCCCGCAATTTTTTCTAGAATCTCAGCGGAGTTTACATTTGCATTTCCTCCTGTAATCACAAATCCAGACAGTCGTGCATCACGAGCACCGTTTAGTAACGACAAAACAGTGAATGAGTTATCTGAATCATCTCCCATCGTCCCAATGTCGCCGCTCAGAATACAGCCGTTGTTATCCGGATCGATGTTTCTCTGCTCTCGAACCGTTTCACCCCCGGGGAAAAGAAGTGAATCCTCACCGTCAAACCCACCGTAGATGCCGACGTCCGCCGGAATACTAAACGTCGCCGAACGGTCACCTGAGCTACTTGGATAGTACGTTCCAGCGGCGACCCAGATCTCTCGGATCGTACTTGCTTCTTGGTTAGTGAGATTCAAAGCCAACTGCAAATCAGGCATCGCATTCGCCCAAGACGAACCACTTGCATCGCCTCCACCCACGTTGGCATCCACATACACAACCTCGAAGGGCGCTTCGGTTGCCGAAAATTCGTACGCCCCCATATCGATAATCGCATCAATCGCTGGACATTCGGCGTCTTCCATTGGATATGGTGGCGCAACACCGTCCGCGCAACTCTCGCCTACAGAATTCGTTGGATTAGCAATCGAATCATCAGCCCAACGAAAGTTTCCATCGAGATCTGTCGTAACCCGAAAACCTGCATTGTCGGCGAGGACTGTATTCGAACCTGCATCATTACAAGGCGAAGCGATTTGAAGCCGGAAATTATCGTCAAATGTCCCAAAAACTGAGTCAACTCCGTCTGCATCAATAAATGCGGGCGGCGTCTTGATGTTGCCCTCGCCCGGATATACAGCAGCAGCGTCGTCAACTTGGATGCACGAATACGAAATGTCGACGTCAATCGTGGGGGTAAATGATGCCAACTGATTTTGGATTGCGGGCTGACCTGCCGAATTGCCCCAAAGAATACAATTAATAAATGAAGCATCGCCTGTGTTCGCCACACCAACCCCACCTGCATCAGACTTTGCTTGGTTGTACGCGATCGTACAATTCTGGTAATTGCCTTTTGTGGTGAAAATCGCTCCGCCATAAACAGCAATGTTTCTGTCGGTATTCGCGGAATTGCCACTAAATAGACAGTTCGCAACCTTAATTGGCGAATCTCCTCGGTTGTTGATTGCACCACCATTACCATCAATAGCTGTATTTGATAAGAATCGACAATTGACAAAGCTGGGCGCCGAGGTTCCATCATTTGATACCGCGCCGCCTTCTGGTGCCGTGTTATTCACAAAATCACAAAACGCGACAAATGAAGTGCCGGTTGCGACAGACATTGCACCGCCACCGCCAGTTGCTTCGGAAATATTTGAGTCAAAAATACAACGAATCACCCGAATTGAGCCGATTGTGAGATAAATAGCTCCGCCACGACCAAGTGATTGGTTATTCGAGAATTCACAGTCCTGCAATTCAATGTCAGAGACCGCGTAGACGGCTCCCCCAGCAACTAACGAGAAATTATCATGGAATTTACAGTTGCGTACTCGGCCTTCCCCAATCGTAGAGAAAAGTGCAGCACCAATATGGGCGCCGATCGATGAGGAGCCATTAGCATTGCCTCCGGAAATAGTAAAACCATCGAGCAGGGCAGCAGAGTTCGCACCAGCCATATCAACTATGTTGTACGAATTGTCTGCGTAGCTCGGACCATCTGGAAACTGAGCCGGATCATCATTATCTGCCAGATCTCCGCAGAGTAATGAGTGGAATAGTTCAGGGTTGCGATTTGCAAAGCTACCGCCAACGGGAAAGCCACCGAAGATTCGTACGCCATCCTTCATATTGAAAGATTCCATCCGAACCGACGGCTGCGGGCTACTCACTCCAAGATTTGGATAATAGATCCCCGCAGCGACGTAAATATCATCCCCTGCCTGTGCCCGTTCAAGCGCCGTCTGCAGGAAGACATGCGCATCGGCCCAGCTGGTGCCGGTATCCATGCCACTGGTAGCCGAATCATCCACATAGATGATCTCTGCATGGGCAGTGCCAGCGAAGCTGACCATGGTGAGCATTGCAGCAGTCATGGCTGTGAGTGCCGTTCGCCATTGTCGCGGTTGTGGTGCCGCGGTGCGTGGCAGGCTGCAGGTATTGAGGGTGGATCCGTTGCTGAGGTGAAGGTCGTTCATCATCGTGGCGTCTCGTTCCAGTCGATGGTTATGGACTTAACTGTCTAGCTATCTGATGCGCGACGGTTCTTGGGTCGCGAGGTTCACGTCGAATACTGCGTTGTCGGGTTGCCGAGCTGCTTCAGTTTCATCCGGGGGTGAGCTGGGGATTCCGGTCACAACGTGTGTTGTTCCCCGTTTTCCATGATCTGCCTTAAGACCCACCGGGCAGGGCCTGGTTCAACTCCCCGATCTGCGAGATGCGATAGATCAAGAAGTTGCCCTCCACCTCGATGGTGCCCAACGGCATACCGTTATTAGTGGTATTCAGCAGGCCCGTGATCGATTCGGTCCAAGTACCGCCCCACACATCCGAGCCATAACCGGTACCCACGAAGTCTTCCGGCTCCGCCTGGCTGAAGTTCATGTTGAAGCTGCGCGCCACCTCGTACACATCCGAACCACTGTTATGGTCCGGGTGGAACTTGTGATAGAAGGGATTCAGCGGGTTATCCGTACCCACCGTGATGCTGCCCGATACGTCATTACCGATCATGCCGGTCAGGAGTAGATCCGCATCCAGGGCATAGGCCGCCGTGCTGATGCGTGGGGTAAAGGGTTCCCCGTTCTGCAGACTGGCCGATACCAGGCTGTCCTTGAACACCGGGTCGATGTCCTGGGTCACCAGTACATCGGTATCACCGGTGGTGGTGGTAGCCATCAGAACCACATCGTTGAGCAGCTTCACTCCACCGCTCTTCGAATCGTGCAGGATGACGCGGAAGGTAAAGGGCTGGGCCGTCGGTCGTGGCGTGGTGGCATCGCCATCGCCCCCCACATTGGTGAAGGCCATCTGGTTGATCTCGACTTCCCCTACCCACAGACCTTGCGATGGCCCTTGTTGCAACGCCATCGGGATGAAGCGTTCGTAACCTTGGTTGTTGCTGATACGCAGTAGGCCTTGGTACTGCGAACCGGCGCCGTTGGCATTTACGGTCGCTGTTGAGAGACCGGCACGTTGCGTGGCCAGTCTCAGCACCAACTTACCGCTGGCGTCATTCTTGGGGCCCAGTTCCCAACTATCGCGATGCAGGTCATACCACTGATAGACCGTCTCGCGTTCACTGCCCGCGCCATAGTCCAACCAACGCACCGGTACATTGCCGGCCAGCGATGGATTGGTCGGCGGTTGAGCCGACGCCACCCGTTCGATGGTGACCGTGGCGTTGCCACTGTCATCCTGGTTGATCAGGGTCAGTGGGTGTTCGTTGAGCAGTTGGCCATAGTCAATACCCCGCAAACTGCTACGGTCGATATCGATGGGGCCGTCATAGTTGGATGCACTGGTGGCGGTGACCCAGTAGCCTTCACCATAAACGATGTCACTGGCCGGGTTCACTTCCAGCCAATCGCCATCGGGCCACCATTGATAGACCCGTACAGTGCTGTGGGCGGTAGAGGGTGCCAGGTACTCGGCAAAGCTGATGGCGCTGTCAATGACATTGCCTGGCAGGTTGCCAATCGCGTCGTTATCCAACTCGGTGGGTTGATCGTTGTTGCCGGTGTTTTGGTTGTTCGGTACCGGCTGCAGGTCCGCATCATCAATGGGCGTCAGTTGTCGTTGATTGCTGGCCACATGGAAGCCGACCAGGTTCAACCCCGCACGCCAGTTCGCCTTCTTGCTGTGCGGTTTACCCGTGATGCTGAGCGTGGTGGCGCTACTGGCCTTGATCTGATAGACCCGGCCCCCTTCGATCACCCGCAAGCTATTCAGGAAGTTGGCACTGTTGGTGTTTGGTACCCACGACTGCCAGTGCCGCACATCCGGGGCCGGACAATCGGGATCGGGATTCGACGGTTGTGGACAATTCGGCACTGTCGGATTGAGCGGCGCGTTCGAATGCGCCCACACCATCTCGATGCTGCCATCACCGGCAAACAGCAGATCCGCTTCGCGCGGCTCGGGATCCACCGTCAGATAGACGCTGTTCCATCCCTGCCGCAGTTCCACCTGTTGCGTCCGCCATTGGGCGTTGGCAACAGATGCACTACCTGCCAGCACCAACAAAAAAGCGACCACACCCAATGAAGGATGTCGTCGCTTTTGATGGTGACCACTACGGTGGTTTACCGGGGCTGGCTCTAGCGTATTGGCTATCGCTGATTGAACAGCGGGCCAACGGCATAGGTCCTGATCCAATTCAGCACGATGATCGAGAGATGGCTGCATGGCCGCTCCATCCTGCACTGGGCCGCACCTCGTGACAGAACGATCACGTCGGCGGCTAACTTCCTCTCATCGCATGCACTCGCAACGAAAGGGACTTACCCAGCGATTAAGAAACAGCCGACCCAAACAAGCCTAAAACTGAGATCAGACCCGCAAGAACTGAATGCCTCTTATTCGCTCCGATTCGAACACACAAACTCATCGGGGCGATCATTCAGAACGAACAATCACCAACACACCGAAACAGAAATCTTGTTACCCGTTATTCAGCAGCGCCTGCACGAACAGTTCGATGTCCGCACCATTGGCCGCGCCACTGGCGTTCATGTCCGCCGTCACCTGTGCCGACGGTGTCATGTTGTTCCCGAGCAACACATCCACAAAGGGATTCAGATCGTCAAAGTCCACATCGCAGTCGCCATCGAAGTCGCCCAGGTTCCCCGGCACCGTACCCGGCAGATCGATGTTCACCACTTGGCCGCGTTCGCAGATCTTGAAGTTGGTCAACAACACCGGCCCGCCGGGAACATCATCGCCTTCCGCAAACACCTGCACCGTCTGACCCACCAACGCGCGGTTATTACTCTGCTGTGTCCCGTCTGCCAGTGATTCCAGCCGTACCTGCAACGCATACAGGTTCCCCGCGTTCACGTTGGAACCCATCAAATACGATCCCACTTCATCCGGCGCCTCCGGCACCATCGCATACAACCGCACATCATCGCCCGCACCCACCGGCTCGCCGCCGATGCTCAACGTGCCATAGAGTAGTACGGAAGGTTCAGGGATCGAGGCGAAGGTGGCGGTCGATGCTGCCAAGATGCAGCTGACGGCCAATAAAAATAAGCTGATTCTTCGATTCATGGCTATTCACTCCTATGCAGCGCGTTTGCACGACTATCTCGGCAGATGCGTTGCTGATTCTCATTTTCGTTGCCTGACGGCATGTGTTGGGCTGTATCAGTGTCGGAGATCCTTAACGACTCAAGCACCAATACGGTCCAGCTCAACACTCAAAAACAACGTTTCCACTGCGCTCGAAACACTGGCAGCAAGCTGACCATTGCCATTTGCCGCCAGCCACCGTAAATTCATTAAAGCCACATAACGAGGATTGATCGGATCAATTCTCTTGATTGATTACACCGCGATAGGTTACTTTGCTTACGTCGCCTCCGAGTTCCTGAAATTCGCTGTACGCAGCACTAATCTGCTTGTCTAGGTCCACAACTGAAGGATCACTCGAATCAACTCCATTTTTGATCAATCCCTCTCGATCTCTCAGCTTTTGCCGAATCTGTTTCTGTAGTCCTGTTACTCGCTCAAAGCGTTCTAACGTTTTTTGAGAAGATCCGCCGAAGAAATATCCTTACCAGCAAGTTCCTTAAAAAGCTTGCCAGCTACCAATGAGCGACGAGCAATGCGCTTTAGCTGTCGGACCGCACGAGGAAAAGCGGTGCGTCCACCTATAGCAAATGGAGTCGCGACGGACTGAAGGATTTCTTTACCTACCTGCCCCTTTAGCTCCTTTAGTGTTTGTTGCTCCAAGATCCCCTGAAGCTCCTCTAGTTCTCTCGCCTGAGGGCCATTGATTCGATTATTCTCAATTGCATCGAGAAGATCGAATTTAAAGTTATATGTTCTTGCGAAATCTTCAGCGGCATCGGCGGTTTCTTTCTTTGAGAGGCCGACTCCTACTACGTCGAGAACGCGGCCCATTTGTCCGGAGGGATCACTGTAAACCATTGGTCGATTAAACGAATATGAAAACACATTCATCATTTGCGGCATCAGTAAAATATCATGATCAGGCTGGTAAGGATCGACGGTGATAAATCTTGCAAGTTGAGAGCGATAGTAACGGGCCTCAATGTAAACGAGATTACTTTCAATATCAGTCTCCTTACCAATAAACCAATACCGACACTCTGAGCTCTCGGACTGGGATACGTCAAATCTAATGACGCCAAACGGGTAATACAAAATCTCGATCGCACCAGTTACATTCTCATCCGTTTTAATACTAGTAGATTTAGTGTGATCAGAATGGAAGAACTCTGTATCCAAATCGCCAACTCCGGGATTTTGAGTTAACGTAACGCCCAAATTATCTCGAATCCAGAAAGCGAAATAATTTGGCGTCAGTCCAAGTCCGCCGATACCGCTCGGAATCCCCTGCCCCGCCACCTGCCACGAATCTCCACCATCAGCCGTCGCCCAAATCCGATCAATCTCCGGATACTGCGTTAGCAAGTCGGTAGTTGACGTCGCACCCAGCCCCGGAATCCCCACAAAGTGCCAACCAGCCGAAAGCATCACCGGATCGGTACTGACCGGCCCTTCCAGTTGTAACGTGGCGTCGGTGTTCATGAACACCCAGTAGCCATGGTTGGGCAATAACTCGGTCAACGTGTTGCTCATGCCGCCGGGCAGGTATTCCAAGTATTGCGTACCGTCGTAGCCATAGATGGCGTCGTAGTTGCCATCGATATCCGCCAGAATGGTGGCGATGTCGGTGCTGCCAGGATCGATTTGAAAGCTTATGGCATTCCAACCGACTTTGAGATCGATGAATTGCGTAGCCACCGGCGCGGCGGGCATATCACCCGTGACCTTGGCCAGACGCTGATCGCCGTTCCAGACGTATTTCACCAATTCGCCGTCGCGAATTTCGCTGTAACGGTTGATGTAGCTGGTCTGGTTACCATCGACGCGCTTGATCACGCGGCGATCGGAATAGTCGTAGAGGTAGCGGATATCCGGCGTGGGGGAACCGACCACATCCACATCACCTAGGCGATCTTTGAAGTCGAAGACATACAGATCGCCGTTGTTGTTGGTCATGTTGCCATTGTCGTCGTAGGCAAAGCTGCGCGTATCGCTGCCCGAATACGGCACATTGGTCGTGCTCGTGAGCGCATGGGGACCGGGGGCATCGCCCACTTCGCGACCGATGCGGTTGGAGGTGCCCGCTTGGCCTGCACCACCCACCAGATCCTGACCACTGAGCATGTCGCCGATGTTGACATCGGGATCGGCAATGTCGCCGCTTTGTTTGAGGGCCATGTTGCCCAGCCGGTCGTAGTCGTAATTGATGATGCCATAGCCCGCGCCATTGGCTTGGCGCAGGCGATAGAGATTGTCCATGAGGTAGCTGGCCGTTTGGCTGCGTTCTTCTTCCCCCATGGGCAACGTGCGGCCGTCGGTAATATTGGTGATGTTGTCGACCTGATCGTAGGTGTAGCTCAGATCCTGAAAGATCTCGGCGCTGCTGTTATCGGTGAAGAGGGTTTGCAGGCGCAGGCGCGGGTCGTAACTGCGCAGCGTGACCACACCGTTCTGGAACATGACCATGGCCGGTTGGCCGGATGGTTCGTAATCCATCGCCGGGGCGAAGTTGGGGATCGACTGTAAGAGACCGCGGGCGTCATAGGTCTGCCGCACCACGCCGCCATCGGGATAGACGATCTGATAGACCCGATCGAGATTGTCGACCAGCGTGCTGGTTTGATAATCCTTGGTGCCGCCGCCGATCTGATCGATGCGCTTGATGGTGGTATTGGCCTGACCGCGCTGGTTGTAGCCAAAGTATTCGGCGCCGGTGAGATCTTCGACGTAAGAGAGCTTACCTTTGAGATTGGTCAGGTTCGGATAATCGGCGCTGGGCGCGTCGTAGTGATAGATCACATCGGGAGAGCGGTTGAGGCTGAGCGGATGACCGGTATCGAGGTAGTCTTCGGTCTTGAGGCGATTGGCGCCATCGTAGCCGTAGACGATCTCTTGCAATTTGGCATCCATCGTGCGCACCAAATTACTGGCGGCATCGTAGGTGTACGTCATATGGCCGCGGTTGAGATCGTTCATGAAGATCTTGCGACCCAGACCGTCGTAGCGCATGTATTTGATGTTGCCGTTGGCATCTTCGATCTCGGCCAACAGATCGGGCAGAGCGTAACGGTAGCGCGTGATGAAGGTGCCGGCATCGACGGTGGAGATGCCCTCAATCTCATGCACTTCGATCAGACGTTCGAGGCCATCGAAGACCAGTGTCTTTGGGGTGTTCTCATGCGGGCTACCAGTGCGATTATCTTCCCCGTCGTATTCGATCACGCGCAGCGGTTCGTACACCTTACGCATGGTGGCGATAACGCCCTGTTGATCGGGCGGCGTCATGATTTCGGTGGCGCGGCCCTTGGCATCGTTGGTGGTGGTGTAAGCCGGGTCAGTCGACGGTGGTAGCGTCCAGGTGCCGTTGCTATTGGCATGACCGGTGTACGGTTGATAGACCTTGCAGGCGGTGCCACGCGGGTTGTAGAGCGTGACCTCGCGCATGACGTTGCCGCCGTTTTCGTACATACCCAGCTTGCGACCGATGCCGTCGAAGTATTGCGTGGTGATCACATCGACTGGCGGCTCACCGGGCAGGCCACCTTCGCGCGGATGGGCGGTGCTGACGATGCTGCTGAAGGGCATGCCCAAGTTGTATTGGTATGACATCGTCGGCTCACCATCGGGATCACCGGGGAGGTATTCCTGGAAGAGGCGGCCGAACTGGTCGTAGTTAAAGCGGCTGGTGTTGCCGTTGAAGTCGGTGAGCGTGAGCGGCTTACCCCAGCGGTAGTCGTACGTCGCGTTGATCAGCAAATCATCGCTGCCGTCGCCAACCACGATCAGTTCCGATTCGGGATAGGTCTGCATGACCGCGTCGTAGCCGATGATGCGGTCGTTACCGCGCGCATCGCGCAAGACTTCGGGATTGCCGTACTGATCGACCTGCTGACGCAACACATCGATGGTGCCGGTAGGGTTGCGCGGATCGCCGAGGATGAAGGAGCGGTCGGTGAGCGCGGGCGCGGTACCGTCGCCGACCAATGCTTCGGTGCGATGCAGCACGCCGCGCGTACCAACTTCGCCAGCGCCGAGCCCCATGAAGGCGTCACCGTCGTAGAAGTTGCGGGTTTCGGAGACGAAGGTGCCGGACGTTTCGCAGGTGACTTCGGTTTCGTTGGTGACGTCGCAATTGCGCACCACCACCCGGCCAACGCGATCGAGCATCCAGTTGCCCAAGGCGTCGCCCTGATGGGCGTATTCCGTCTTCTGCCACATGTTGTCATGCGGGTTAGATGTATCGCCGCGCATGAACTTAATGGTATCGTTGCCGAAGACATCGATGTCGGATTCTTCCACCAGCGTTTTGGGCGTGCCCGCGCCGAGTTCCAGCATGGTGCTGACGACTTTGTTGCGCACGGATTGGCGCACTTCGCGGCTGTAGAAGTCGTCGGTGAAGTAATTTGATGCCGTGCCACCTAGGGAAGCCACTTTGACGGGGATCGCGCCACCGGTAGCCGTGCAGAGGTTGCGAATCGTCCAACCGCCTTCGGCTGGATCGAGCGGACTGATGTGGCGTTCGAAGGTTTGGCTATCCGGTGCGAAGCTGCCATCCTGCATGGGATCATTGGGCAGGATGGTGAGTTCACGCCAGAGTTCGACGCCCTTGAGCGGTTCTTCTTCGCGACCGGCAAAGAAGTCTTCCTCGTCAATCTGACCATCGCCGTCGTTGTCGAAGCCATCGGGTGCGCCGGTATGGAAGCGGAAGCGCGTAACCAACGTCGGTGCCTTGGTGCCACCAAAGCGTTCATCTCCCAGTTCAATCTGTTTGACGAAGCCGAAGCCGCGGAACTGCTTTTCGAGCGGGTCGTAGTAACCATCGCGATAGGTGAAGTCGGTGATGTACGTATCACCGTTGGGGCCTTCATCAGTGAAGCCATCAAGGTCGAGACCGATGCTGGTCTCGGTGCGGCCTACGACCGATGTCGGGAACGGAATGGTGGTGGTCCACTCATTGCCGTCGCTACGCGCTTGCTGCAGGTACTCGGTCGAGGTCTTGTAGATGATGTCGGTCTTGCGACCATACCCATTGCTGATGCTTTTGAGCAGGTTGGTATGGGGCGAGCCGTTGAGCAGCAGGCCGATATCGACTGCGTTGATCTTCGACGTCGGCAAAAACGAATCGGCATAAATCAAGTCGGTCGTGCCATTGCCGTTGATGTCGGCCCAGCGCACCACGGCATCTGACGATGTTGGACAATTGGTGACAGTACAACTGGACGAGAAGGTGTTATTGCCCAGGTTGAGCCAGATCCAGAGGTCGTCGCCCTGAGCCCGTTCGACGACTAAGTCTGCCAGCCCATCAGCATTCACGTCCTGCATCGATGCGCGTTGCAAGTTGCCATCGGGCGTGACATCGATAGTGCGTCCCGGCGGCAGTGGGATCTCGATGCACGGCGCGAAGTTGCCGCGCCCCAGGCTCGCACAATAGACCACGCGATCTGACTGGATCTGCACCACGTCGTTGAGGCGATCGCCGGTTAAGTCGGCCAGTTCCACGCCGGGATCGTCAAACTGAATGACCTCGCCGTTATCGACTGCCCCGTCGGTCAAAACCGGGGCACTGTAGTTGCCGTTACCCTGATTGAACCAGATGGTGTAACCCGCATCATCACTGCGGATGATGTCGATGCGTTTGTCGAAGTCGAAGTCGCCCGTTTTGACGTTGGGGTTGTTGGGATCCATGGGTGAGGGTGGTGGGACCCCGCCATCACTGATGGGATGGCTCGCCCCCCAAGCCACGCTGGCCATGTTTTCAAAGAACTCACCGCCGAAGTCGTCGGTGATGACAAAGTCGGCGATGCCGTCGCCGGTCATATCCGACAGATGCACGTCTGCCTCGGACAGATCGAAGTTGAGGACGCGCGGTTCTAGTGCGGTTATATCTATGGGGCCTTCCCAGTTAATGGCACCGAGGCCATTAACCGGATCAGCCGGACCACGGTTGATATAGGCGCTGTGCAGCAGACCGGTATCGAGGATGTCCGGCAAACTGTCGCCGTTAAGATCGATCAGATCCACTCGTGTGTCATCCATCACCGCCGCCAAGCCAGCACCCGAGGTGATTAGAGCATCGTTGGCGGAAAGCGTTTCGGTGGGATTGCAGATCTCGGCTACGTTGTACTCGAAGGTGGTGCTCGGCAGTGCGCTGACACTGTCATTACCGATGGTGGTCACCGTGGTTAGGAGCGACCAGTGATCGTGCGCTTCGTAGCCCAGGGTGTAGCGTCGGATCAGGTCGGTGTTGAATTGAATGTCGACGCTGCTGAGTCGGTATGAGATTTTGACTTTGAAACCGCTGCGGTAATCGGTGAAGGTGTCGCTGCGCGTCTCGTAATTGAACGTTGCCGAATAGCTATCGTTCCACAGTGGTGCACCCGGTCCATAGCGGATCTCACGGAGATAGGTCCTGCGATCGGCGGGATTCAGCAACTCGTAGGTGTACTGAATGACATTGCCATGGGTATCGACCTGTTCATCCAGGCACCACTTGTAGATCTGGCTGCCGTCAGCCGAGGTCACCCGTGAGTTGGCTGTTTGACCAAACTTAAGCAGGATGCCGCTCTTGCTGCGCGCTTCCCAATGATCACCCACTCGTTGATAGCGCAGATAAGTCCCTTCGATCTTGGCGAGGTAGAAGCCGCCATTGAGCGGGACCAGTTCTTCCTCTTCCATCCCGATGAAGCGATCGGGGGCTTCGCCCATCACCCCGTCGTTGTAACGCGGCAGGCCCTTGTCCGTCTGACGACGGATGCAGCCCACATCCAACTTCCAGCCAATACCCACCGGTCCCTGGCCATTGCCCATGTCATAGGTCAGGCCTACCAAAGGCGTAAAGCCGGCTACCCCAGGTGGCAGTTGCATCTGCACCGCGTACTTGGCCATGCCGGTATTGAGCGCCGGCTGAAAGGCATCGCCCAGTCCTTCTAAGGATCCCGGTCCGGTGGGACGTGAGATCACGTTGGGACTGACGCCGTTCTTATCTTGCGCTTCCTGGGCCCGGGCCAGTGGGGTGAATAGGAGGGTGGCTAGGGCCAGGAAGCCGCAATAGAGTGAATTTTGAACTGGTCGTGATACGCAGTGCATCATGGCGTCCGCTTATTCGTCGCTACCGGAGTAGAGTTGTTGATCGATGATGGAGTCGACGTCTTGTGGAGTCAGGGGTGTTGCGGGTTGGAGGTCATCCCCGTCGGGGATGTCACCGTTGTCGCTGCCACCACCGTTACCGTCACCGTCCGGGTTGTCTTCACTGTTGTCGGTGAGTCCAGGTGAGCCGGCGTAGCCGTAGCTGTTGAAGAGCAACTTGATGTCACGCACCCCCACCCCGTTACCGGTGGGACCGTCGATGAAGATCTCGATCCCGTCGAGCGGGGTGCCCTCATCGTCCTGACCCAACGGTGCCACACCCAGCAGTTCGCTGGCCGGGATGATCAGGTACCACTGCGTGTTCCACGCCGAGCGACCGGTGAGGTGATAACGCAGATCCTCTTCATCGGTACTACCCTGCGCCGGCAAGCCGGTGAGTTGCGGGATCAGGCGACGTCGTACCATGGCGCGACTGCCACCCACCAGACCATCCCACGGCAACCAGTCGGCCTGAGCCAGGTCCTGTTCACCCAACGGGAACGGTACCGGTAGCGTCTGATCCAAGAGTTGCCACTCGCGGATCCGACCCTGTTCCGGTTCCCGCATGATGTCGGAACCCACCGGCACCAGATAACACTCCGCCTGGTTGTTGAGGGTGCCGACCGGGTAGTTCTCGAAGCGCAGACCAATCGTATGCAGCTTGATGGCGTGGTAGCTACTGGGATAGACCTCGTCCGCTTGTGACGGATTACCAAAGAAGTTCAGACCCGACTGCACCGTGGTGGTGAAGGGGATCACCAATGCCGGGTTGGCCGCCAGGGAACCATCACCACTGGGCACCGGCTGCAACGGCTTACAGTACTGACGGTAGATCGGATCCTGGTTGATATCCGCAATGCGATAGCCCTTCAGCGTATCCTGCCAGGTATCGTTGTTGGCATTGCTGTTGGGGATGCGGAACAGTTCCCAGCGGAGACTGAACTCGCGGTTCAACTCGTTGGGACTGTTGAAGCCCAATTGCGGACGCAGTACCAGGTCGAAGTTGAGGAACATCTCCGCCAGGTTGCCGGCCAGACCACTGCCCACCAACGGACCCGATGAATCGAGCACACCCAACGTGCGTTCCTTCACAATGCCACTTAGGAACTGCTGACCCGAGAGGCTGTTGCTGTTGAGCAGGTTGGTCTCGTAGTCATACGCCTTGGCCGCCAGATAGACGTAGCGCGCTGCCAGGTCGAATTGGGCGCGATACTTCTGCAACGACTCGTTGCGGAAGATGCGGAAGGCCATGTCACGATAGCGGAACTCGCTGACCTCGTCGGCCGAACGCTGGCGGAAGGCGGTGCGCTGTTCCCACAAGCGCAGACCGCGACCGATGGCCGACTGGTAGCGGCCGGTGGCCGAGTTGATCGCTTCTTCCAGGGTGTAGATCTCAATCCGCTGCGACGGCAACTGACGGATCAGGCTGCGCAAGCTCTCGATCTGCTGTTCCACCTGGTAGTCGTTCTGGAAGCCGGTGATGTCGATCTGCTGCTGCAGCGATACGATCTCCTTGTCGAATTGACGCTGCTGTTCAACTTGTACCTGCTGATCGGCGGCCCGGTTGAACAAGCGGGCAATCAACTCACCCGCGCGACGGATCGCACTGCGAATCGCCGAGGTGAAGTCCCCCCCGTTGGAGAAGCCCGCAATCAACGTCCCTGGAGCAGCCTCCGCCAACGCGTTGGCAATGCGACTGGCATAACCGGCGTTGCGGCGGAACTCACCCTGCAACTGTCTTGCAATGGCAATCTGTTCATTGAGACTACGCTGCTGGTTGAGGGTGCTGATCTGCACCTGCAACACATTGGCGTTCAGGTTAAAGAGCGACTCCAGCAAGGCCGACTGCGCTTCCACCTGATCCAAGGTCGCCTCGTAGCGATCGATCGCCGCTTGATAACGGCCGATCGACTGCAACAACTCCGAACGGGACAGTTGAATCTCACCCGGTTCCGGGCGTTCGGTCCAACCGGCCGGCTTCACCAGGCCCAACCCGTCGGTCGAAACCGTGAAGGTTACCGTACGCGTGGTGTTACTGATACCACCCGACGGCCCCACCTGCGGTTCGTCGAACGTCACCGTGAACGTCGTGGTGTTGCCGGTACCGTTGTTACCCAACAGTGCCGACGGATCCACATAGTCAAAGTGATAGAAGTCCGGACCGTCATAGCCCACCGGATATGTGCCGGTCACACCGATATCCTCTGGATAGGGCTTACCGAAGATCTCAATCAGGCGGGATTCGTAATCCAATTCCCGTTCTTCGATCAGGTCATCGAAGCTGTCCACTTCATCTTCCAAGGAGCGCAGGCGACGGGTGTTCTCGTTGGCATAGTTGAACGCCGTGACCGCATTGGACATCGCCGTGACCGCACGCTGATAGATCTGATCAAAGTGCGTCTGACCTTCTTCGATCTGGCTCGGGCTCAAGCCGAACGGTACCACGTTACCCGCCAGCCCCAGCGGATTGAGTCCAGCGTCAGCCTTGTCCAGGATCGATTGAATCTCGGAGTAAGAGGCCGCCACTTCACCCAGTTCCGTCACCGTGGTGCGATCCACCTGGCGGATGCTGTTCTCAAAGTTCGGATCTTCGACACAGTCATCACCCATGGCGCAACCTCCGGTGCCTTCACCACACGGTGAACCCGTGGACAGACAGATCTGGTTATCGGCCACATCATCCAACAGGGCATTGGCCACCACCCAGTCGAAGTAAGCACCCTGACCGGCACGGCGGCCCCAATCGGCCAGACCCCACGAGCGTGACGGATCACTGTCGGGATAGCCGTCACGATGGGCGGCATCATCAGGACTGTACTGTTGACGGAAGGTGAGCGACGTGATCGCCGCACCTGTTCTTGCCTTGGCCGCGGCGGCTTGCGCGAACTTGCGTTCGTGCAGGTAACCCACCACCACCGGCTGACCAGCCACCAAGACCGCTTCGTCATCAGTGATCCAGGTGAAGTCACTGTCACGCAACAGCGAGTAGTACTGCTTAACCGCTGTTAAGTAGTGGCCCCAGGCGTCGCCGTGACCTTGCGGATAGGTCTCCACCGCCGTCTCAATATCCGTCAGTTGATAGTTGTTGGCATAGGCCACCTGACCGTTGCCGCTGGTGAAGTTCCATGGCAGTCGGTTGTACACCGTGGCGATCTTTACGCCATCGGCATCAATGTCGGGATCACGGCTATTCGAGATCCCGCGCAACATCGCCAGTTCTTCATCCAACAACGTGGGCAACTGGTCTTCAAAGCTGAAGGCCACCAACGGGTCATAACCGGCAGGGGCATCGCCGCCACCGGCGAACACACCCAGCGTCGGATCCAACGCATCGGCATAGGCTTCGTTACCCAACAGCATGTACAAGTCCACCACCTTGCCGGCGGCTTGCTGGATCGCCTGACTCACACCCGGCAGATCAAAGCCCACACTAAAGGCTCGGGCCCGGGCGGCTACCGTCGAGTATGCCTCAATCAAACCAATGTCGTTGATGTTGTCGGGGTTGCAGTTCAGCGCGATGTTCTGTTCGTAGCGGATACCCGCTTGCTGAATCATGTTCACGAACGTCGCGATCGGGTTCTCATGGAAGTCATCGAAGCGCTGATCGAACGGATTGAGTTGACGCAAGACTCGCTTAACCCAACCTTCAGCCAACTGCGGACGGGTCCAGTTACTGATCTCACCCGTACTCAATGCCAGGAAGTCGGGCCATAGGTCGCCGTCAGCATTGCACGCCATATCATCGATGGTCGGATCACCCGCACACGGACAGGCGTTGTAACCTCGATAACGCACACGCCAGTAAGAATCTTGCAACGTGAAGAGGCTCGCGCCTTCAATCAACACTTCCCGCAGACCCATGCCTTCGGCCAGCGCCATCTGTTCGGCCGGGAACTCGGGGAAGTAATCTACCCACGTGCCGTTCTGCGGATCGATCGTGTTGGACGGATCGTGATCCAGTGACCATTGCCACTGGAACACCACCTGGTCGGGATCACCGCCCAGGTCTTCGGTGAACTGCATGGCCAGCTTCTCGCTAAACAGACACTGCGGTTGGATCGGGCGCACCGAACCGGTGGTCGGCGGACAATCCACCCGCCACACTTCCACGCTCACCGGCAGACCTTCATCCACACACTGCTGATCGTTTTGGAAGGCCACCGTGATCCAGCCCGGTGTTGCCGCCGCATCACCGACCGTCACCCACTTCGAGGTGGGGTTCTCCACCGGTACCGTCAACTGTTCACGCGACAATGAATACAACTGATCAATGTAAGCCAGATAATCCATGTCCTGGCTCACCAACTGCAGGTAGTAGCGATCGGCATCGCTCATGATGCCGCGGAACTCCAACTCGCCCGAGTTGTTGAAGTTGTAACGAATGCGATCCGGGAACTCGCCGCCCCCGCCGATCTCACCGGCGAACAACTGCGGCGGTAACACCGCGAAGTCAATGCCCTGCATTACCACCGGATCGACTGCCAGGCTCACCCAGTAGCTGCGATCGATCACCCGCAGACCCACCGAGTCGTGCAGCACTTCAATGCTGCCGCACTGACCACTCTGGTTCACCGCTTCCCCAATGTTCAAGGGGCGGGCACACAGTGGATCATCGGCACAGGGGTAATCATCGCGTGCTGGTACGAAGGGCCAGTTCGGAGCAAACGTAATCGGCTCCGGTATCGCAGAATCACCCGAGGCATAACTCAACCACGGCTGACAACCGCCATCCGGGGCCCAGTTCTCATACAGGTACACATCACCGGTACTCGGATCACCCACATTGACCACCATCGGAGACGTATCCACCCCGTCGGCGAACTCGCTGTCTTCCGGCGTACGGTCGAAGTCATCATGGGTGGCTTCCACCATCCACAAACCGCCCTTGCGGTCAATCCAAACCCCATCGCCCTGCGCATACGTCTCCGGCAACGGCGGGATCTCATCCGTCAAGCAGATCGGCTGGCCAAAGTTGATCGGGAACAACACCGGACTTAAGGGCTGACCCGCCACGATGTCGATCTCGGTGCTCAAGTCTGCCTGGCTCAAGACCGTGTCATAGTACAGATCCTGCGTTGGATCACTCGGGATCTCCGCCGCCACAGCGAACACATCCATGCCATACGTATCCGGGGCCTGGGCATCGCCGTCCACCGGGTACTGCACCAGTACATACGGGTGACCCGTTAGCGGATCCCCATAACCGCCCATGTTCCACGGGGAATCATCACGCGTCGCAAACACACGATAGTCCGTGCCGATCGGCAACATCACTGCGTGTTCATCGTTGGCGTTCCAACCATCCAAGGTGAACTGGTTGCTCTCGATGCTGTTCTCAGCATCACCCAGGTAATCGTCGTAGAAGCCGGCGTCATAAACCGTGGCGAACTGGCTGTACAACGCCACGTTGCCCTGGTTATCAAAACCACCCAGCTTCGACGCCACCACGATCTCACCGGCATCCATCGGCCACATCGCATCGTAGGTCGCCGTCGTGTGCGGCCAGTAGATACCGCCCGCATGGTTACCCTCAACGATGCCATCACCGTTCTCATCTTCCAAACGCGACGCCTGGAACCACCACACTTCCAGAATGTCGTGTTCCGCCGACAGGTCCGGGGCCCGCGACACGTTGACCGGGAAGATCTGGCCCGTGGCATCGTAGATGCTCTTGGCGTATGGGATCCCCACCGGCTGCTCCGGGAAGCGGAACGGATGCAGGTAACCAAACTTGTACGTGTTGGTCGTGGCATCGTGGCTCACATCCGTGATCTGGTCACCGATATCCCAAGCAAACTCACCCAGGTACACCGTACCCGTGCACGCACCACTGAAGGTGGTCGTACATTCGACATCATCGTTACACACTTCATCCAACAGCGGGCGACACAGGTTGGCATAGCCATCCACGTCGCGGTGATCACGCGAGGCCACCACTTCGAAGGTCACCTCTTCACCGCATAACCCCGAGCCCACCGGATCAATATCAAAGCGCACCACCGAGTAACCCGGTTGCACCGCATCAAAGACTCCGTTAACCACTTCACTCAACGGCAGGTCATCAAACAACCCGCCGAAGCCTTCCTGATACATCACCTCCGCCTGGCAGTAACGACGATCCGCACCCACATTCAAATCAACCTGGCTACCGGCTGGGATCACATCCGAATCCGAATCCACGATGTGTGTCTGCGGATCGCTGGGCCACTGCACCACATAACGACCAATCGCCACCGGCCAGCAGTTGAACAACGCCACCGGCGGAGAGGTCTCCATGTCATCCGGATCACCCGGCAGGATCGACTGGGCATACCAGCCCACCACGAACTTCGAGGCCAACGGCTCGGGACGAATCGGGTAGATCACCGCTTCTTCTACGCCCTTCTGCCACGCCACCGTGGTGCCATCCTGCTCGAAGTTGTTCACCAACACCGCCCGACAATCATCCGCACCCGTCGGCAAGGCCAAGCGCCGGCCCACATCCACCAACTCCGCATTGGGCGTACCAAAGTTGATGATCTCCACCACTTCAAAACCAACGAACCGACCACCCGGGCCATCGTCGTACTGGATCAGCACCTTACCCGTGGGGCAGTAATCCTCCGTGATGACCTGATCACCCTCGATACGAAACTCCGCAAACGGATAGAACTGCGGTACTCCGTCGATCACCACCCCCGGGTTAATCCGCTGCTCCAGAATCTGCGTGTTGTAACGCACCGTCGCAAAGAACGGCGCTTCAATCTTCACATCCGCATCTTCCTGGAACTGACCCTCGTTGTAGTCCAGGAAATACTGCACTCCCACCGTCCAAGGGTTCTGAGCGACCTCGTCTTCCACTAAGAAGAAGCGCGGCGCGCCCAGTTCCGTATCATTCGCATCACGCCATGTAATCCGAATCAGACCTGCGTCGATTGCAAACAAACCACCCAAATCCTGATAGGTTGCATTGTTGGGATTGGATGGGTCGAGCACATCGTCGTAATACAACACATACTGATCCGCCGGGATCCACTCGTTATCCGGAATCAACGTCGGATCAACCCCGCCCTGTTCCCATGCCGTATTCGTCGTCACCTCGACAATCGAGTTCGACAGGCTCACCTGCGCCCGAATCGATGCACGCGGATCCAAACGCGAGCCCAATCCATAAAACTGCTCACACGTATCACCCGGCAACTGCTGCGGGTTGAAGAAGTTCGGACAAATGTCGCAAGCGTCGCCGATCATGTCCCCATCGGAATCAACCTGATCCGGATTTACCGGATCGCAACCAGGTGATTGGCAATCCGAAGGATTACAGTTGTCGCAAAAATCCGGCACGCCATCGCCATCGCTGTCAACCGTGTCATCGCCGCCCTCGCAGATGTCGCACAAGTCACCGACACCATCACCATCGCCATCGTCCTGGCCGGGGTTGAACACCGTCGGACAGTTGTCGCAGGCAGCAAAACCCGGGTCCTCGATGAACCCATCGCCATCCGCATCCAACTCAAACAAATCTATCGTGCCATTCTCATTACAATCCGATTCGCAAATGTCCAAAATCAAATTGTTGTTGACATCAATCAACTCACACTCGTCCAAAACGCCATTAGAATTGCAATCAGTCGATGGAGCCAAGAACGCTGCCGCAATACCTCGTACCGAGCCTGATCCGCCAATCAAGCCCTGATATCTTGACTGCCAGACTGAAAGCCATCTTCCACCCATTGCTGGTGCAACCCTAGCATCGAAGTCTGCATCCGGGCTGCTAGGACCCGGCTGATCGAGAGCCGCGAAGTTATTCAATAATTTACTTGCGGACCACTTAACGCCAACATCATTACTGGTGACAAAGAAGATGTCGTTATCAACGCCGAGGCCTGTAAATCCAGCAAAGTCAGGATTGTTGCTTTCAAACGTTACAACCCACGTTCCGTTGCCGTCTGTTGCAATATCAGGATCAGACTCATCATCTGTGGGGCCGTCAAGAGTCGCATTTCCATTGACGACTACTGGATATTCCCATGTGACAGCGTTGTCGAAGCTTGTCGTTGCTACGATATCCATATCGCCACCTGTACCAGCGAAATCTGCTCCGCGATTTCGCCAGACAACTACCCAATTACCCGCATTATCTGTGGCGAGTCGTGGAAAATAGTCTTCTCCAGAATCAACTACGCCGTAGGCATTAACGAGTACCGGCGATGTCCAAGTAACGCCTCCATTGGTACTTGTCGCACAAAAAACATCAAGGTCGTTCGATAGTCCGCCCGGAGTATTGTTGGACTGCCATAAAACAACCCACTTTGATGCCCCATCAAACGCAATCTCAGGATGCTGCTCTTCATCTCCGGCCCCATCGCTCTCGCCACCAATATTAAGCAAATTAGGAAAAGTCCATGTTAGTCCATTCTCGAGATTGCCAGTTTCTTGGCGACGAGAAACAAGAATATCCAGGTCAGATTGCCCTGCCGAATCAATGTCATTCCTTGACATCCATACGACGACCCAACCGCCAGATTTGTCAGTTGCAATCGTGGCTACGTCATCATAATCAGGATCAGTCAAGAAATATAGATGTAACGGAGCTCCACTTGCCCAGGTATTTCCATTATCTGCTGTGAACGAATAATAGATATCGTGAGATTCACCGATAGATGGAATTTCAGTCCAAACTATTGCCCAGTCACCATCGTCGCCAAAGGCAATGTCACCATGGAATGATTGCCCAGTGTGAATAGTCACTGGCAACTCCCATGTAAATCCGTCGTCAAGGCTGCGAGCTACCCGCACTTCGTTTGTGTCTGGCTGGCCATCGTCAAAGAAATTCACCCAAACAGCAATCCATGTTCCGCTTCCATCCGTCGCGAACTCTGGAGCACCAGATTCGCCACTAGGATCGGTATTCACTGCGATTGGGTTATTAACAAATCCAGCTAGCTGACCAACATCGCATTCATCCGGAATCCCATTTGCGTTGCAATCATCACTTCCAGCAACACCGTCACAAATATTGCCAGATCCACAAGCAATGTCTGCGGTGTCGTCTCGGCCATTTAGGTTGCAGTCAACCAGACTCTCAAATGCCCCCATGTCAACAATATTTTCACCAATACGGTTGCGCCGATTTAAATCCGGAGTCGGCTCATTGACATTGCCATCATTATCAATGTCATCTGAATCGAGATCATAGCCCTGAGCTGGCGGCACGTTGTCTGTTAGAGACTGGTTGGATCCTGAGTCGATCAAAGGCGAATCTTGTGAGAGCTCGTAGCTCAAGATCGAATACCCGTTTCCTGAGCTTATTACCGATGTCCAATCACCAAGAACATCGATCTGAGAATAATCCGATGCCGCACCGACAATTAGACCCTGTCGGTAAGTCGGTGTTGACGTGTCGGGATTAAGAGTCCTCCCTACTAATTCAGATGCTGAAACAGGATTTCCAGTGAGATCAATCGATGGAATCAGATCAACAACGGTCGTAATTCCAGTTGATGGATCATAACTCGCCTGCACAGCGCCGCTCCAAAGGCCGACCACCGCAGACAGAAACTGGGGATCAACACTGACGCTCGTAGGTTCCGGCATTGCACCACTTAATGCTTGTACATTGCTATATTGAACGACGCCCGATCCACTTCCCTGGATAGTGATATCCTCACCCACCGGATTCCAGCAAATTGTGTTCTGGAGGGTCAATTGTCCAGCACCGTTGTATATAGCAGCAGCAATTCCTGGGCTGAAATTGTCAGCAACAGTACAATTCTCGAGCTTCAAGTTGATTGGTGTCCCACCTCCATTCATTACAATCGCGCCGCCCTTGACGTCAGAACGATTTCCTGTGAGGAGACAATTGAGGAGAGGGTTATCGTTAGCACTAGTGGTGCCGTCAATTAGTTCAATCGCTCCGCCATCTACTCCAGCGAAGTTTCCGTGGAAACGACAGTTTTTTAGTAACAGCTGGTTTGGAGGTCGCGCCGAGATTGCGCCACCAATATTCACCGCGGAGTTTTTCACGAAGACAGATTCTGACGCAATTACTTGGCCAGTGCCCGCGAACTCGATGGCACCACCTGTTCCATTCACGCCAGTCGCTGTATTTTCAACAAACAGACACTGATTAAGGCGAATATCCGTACCGACACTGAATATCGCGCCACCGTTAAATGCGTCGTTCGAACTGAACTTACAATCAGCCGCCAAAAAACTTCCACCCTCCAAATAGGCTGCCCCGCCAAAATTCAAGAATGAGCCATCTAAGTCTGCAGCAACGTTCTGATAAAAGGTACAGCCTGTAAGATCAAAGCTTGAACTGTTTTTCGCAAACAGCGCCCCACCTAGTGTGCCCGAAGTATTCGACCTGAAAATGCAGTTCGTCAAAATCGTAGTCCCACCAGAATCTTGAATGTCGATTGCGCCTCCTGTAAGAACTGCTGAGTTGTTTTCGAATAGACAATCTACAAACTCTGGCTCACTCCCAGGAACGACTCGAAACGCGCCGCCTGCATTTGCGGAGTTGTTGTCAAATGAACAACCCTCAAAAACAGGATCACTATTGTCTAGATATGCCGCACCACCTGTTGTTACAGACGCATTATCATTAAAAAGACAGTTTTCGAATCTGGCGTCGGAATTGGCTCTTAGGTAAACCGCTCCTCCGCGACCTTGCATCGTGGTTGATTGGTTATTTACAAAGTTGCAGTTCCTAATAGTTGGGCTCGCGGAAACCGCCAATAACCCTCCCCCATTAGCCTCCAAATCAAACACCGCGACTTGATCCGTTGGCTTAGTCGAACCACCACTAACTGAGAAGCCATCGATCACAGCCGATTGATCAACAGAGTCTGCGCGCAATACATGGTGACTATTGTCCGCTGTGTTTAAGAAACCCGGAGCATCGTCCTGTCCCAAATCACCACTAAGAATACAACCGTTAGATAACGGATCTGAGTTTCGTTGCAGTCGATCAGTCTCACCGTCCGGAAATTGGGTCGAGTCCTGGCCAGCAAATCCACCGTAGATGGCTACACCGCTTATTAGTTCAAAGCTTTCAGACTGATCAGCGCCCTGCGTTGGCTGGTAAATCCCGTTCGCAACCCAAATCTCTGAGACTGTCGCTACCTCCTGCCTCGAGAAATTTAGCGCGGTCTGCAAATCAGGCATTGCGTTGTCCCAAGAACTACCGCTGCCATTACCACCGATTACGTTGGCGTCAACATAAACAACATCTATGGGAGCACTGGATGATACAGACTCGTATGCTCCCATGTCGATAATCGCATTAACTTCATCACACGAGACCGGGCATGGAATTCCAGTGTCAGCGCGTAGGGGATCGTCCGACCAGCGAAAATTGCCATCCAGATCAATGGTCACGCGAAATGCAGCGCCATCATCCAATACAGCATTCGAACCCGCATCATTGCAGGGTGAAGCAATTTGCAATCGAAGATTGTCATCTTCAGTGCCAGTAGTCCCGTCTAATCCGTCAGGATCTACAAATGCGGGATTGATAATAATATTACCAGTACCCGTCTCCCCCGGTGACTCCACACAGGAGTACGAAACCGTGCGTGTCGTACCCATTGCTGCGTTAATTTGATTTGCGACCGCTGGCGTGCCCGCAGTATTTCCCCAAACGATACAATTAATAAAGTTGGCGGTGCTGCCACCACCTGCAACATATGCACCCCCTCCAGCAACCTTCGCAGAGTTGTAGGCAATGGTGCAGTTCTGAAATGTTGCCCCGTGTGTGTAGATCCCGCCGCCGCTGTCGTCAGCAGCCTGATTACCCGAGAAGAGGCAGTTGGCAAGCCTAACCCTATCTCCCGCAATCTCGTAGACACCACCACCATTAAAACCCGCGTTATTGAAGAACTCACAATTCACTAAGTCCGCAAATGCATTTATGTTGCTTCCAACGGAAACACCACCACCACTGAGTGCTCCGGTGTTATCTAGAAACACTGAAAACTCAAGCGTAACCATGCCCGAAGCAATGTGAACGCCGCCACCAACACCGTCCGCATTGTTCGACTCGAATCGACATCGCGTAATTCGAGGGGTTCCTAATCCAACCAATATTGCCCCACCGGCACCGGCCGAGTAATTGGATTCGAATTCACAATTATTCAATATCGGACTTGATTCAAGATAGACTGCCCCCCCAATAGTCGACGCGTTGTTGACGAACCTACAGTTACGGATTTGGCCGCACACTGCCGCGACACAGTCATCCAGTCCAATTAGTCCTGCCCCCTTGTCGGCATCAATAAAAAACGAGCCGTTTGCATTCCCGCCGGAAACGGTAAAGCCATCTAGCACTGTGCCCTCATTGGCATTACTAATATCAACAACGTGGTAGCTGTTTTCGTTGTATGACGGCCCGGCGGGAAAGTCAGCCAGATCATCAGCATTGCTGGGATCCAGATCCCCAGACAAAATCGTAGAATTAATGGAGGGATTTCGGGAGTTAAATGTTCCACCCCCGTTCGGAAAGCCACCATAAATTGCAACATCAGCCTTAAGCTTGAAGCACGCTAGCCGTGAATCGACTTCAAAATTCTCTGGCGGATCGGGATCCTCTGCTGGGGTAAGTCCTTGCAGCGGGTTGTAGGTTCCGCGTGCGACCCAGATTTCATCTCCGGCAACTGCCCGTTCAAGCGCCGTCTGCAAGAAGACATGCGCATCAGCCCAACTGTCACCGGTGTCCATACCACTGGTCGCCGAGTCATCCACATAGATGATCTCGGCATGAGCAGTACCAGCGAAGCTGGCCAAAGTGAGCATTGCAACTGCTATGGCAGCGAGTGCCGTTCGCCAGTGTCGCGGTTGTTGCACCGCGATGCGTGGCAGGCTGCAGGTATTGATGGTGGATCCGTTATTTAGGTGAAGGTCGGTCATCATCGTGGCGTCTCGTTCCAGTCGATGGTTGTGGACTTAACTATCTAGCTATCTGATGCGCGACGGTTCTTGGGTCGCGAGGTTCACGTCGAATACTGCGTTGTCGGGTTGCCGAGTTGCTTCAGTGCTATTCGGGGGTGGGCTGGGGATTCCGGTCGCAACGTTTGTCGCTGCCTTTTTCCCCGTTTCCCCTGATCTGCCTTAAGACCCACCGGGTAGGGCCTGGTTCAACTCCCCGATCTGCGAGATGCGGTAGATCAGGAAGTTGCCCTCCACCTCGATGGTGCCCAACGGCATGCCGTTGTTGGTCGTGTTCAGCAGCCCCGTGATCGATTCGGTCCAGGTGCCGCCCCAGACATCTGAGCCATAACCGGTACCGACGAAGTCTTCCGGCTCCGCCTGACTGAAGTTCATGTTGAAGCTGCGCGCCACCTCGTACACATCCGAGCCACTGTTATGGTCCGGGTGGAACTTGTGATAGAAGGGATTCAGCGGGTTATCCGTACCCACCGTGATGCTGCCCGATACGTCGTTACCGATCATGCCAGTCAACAGCAGATCCGCATCCAAGGCATAAGCCGCTGTGCTGATGCGCGGAGTAAAGGGTTCGCCGTTCTGCAGACTGGCCGATACCAGGCTGTCCTTGAACATGGGGTCGATGTCCTGGGTCACCAGTACATCGGTATCACCCGTGGTGGTGGTGGCCATCAAGACCACATCGTTGAGCAACTTCACGCCACCGCTCTTCGAATCGTGCAGGATGACGCGGAAGGTAAAGGGCTGGGCCGTCGGTCGTGGCGTGGTGGCATCGCCATCGCCCCCCACATTGGTGAAGGCCACCTGGTTGATCTCGACTTCCCCTACCCACAGACCTTGCGATGGCCCTTGTTGCAACGCCATCGGGATGAAGCGTTCGTAACCTTGGTTGTTGCTGATACGCAGTAGGCCTTGGTACTGCGAACCGGCGCCGTTGGCATTTACGGTCGCTGTTGAGAGACCGGCACGTTGCGTGGCCAGTCTCAGCACCAACTTACCGCTGGCGTCATTCTTTGGGCCCAGTTCCCAACTATCGCGATGCAGGTCATACCACTGATAGACCGTCTCGCGTTCACTGCCCTCGCCATAGTCCAACCAACGCACCGGTACATTGCCGGCCAGGCTGGGATTGGTCGGCGGTTGAGCCGACGCCACCCGTTCGATGGTGACCGTGGCGTTGCCACTGTCATCCTGGTTGATCAGGGTCAGTGGGTGTTCGTTGAGCAGTTGGCCATAGTCAATACCCCGCAAACTGCTACGGTCGATATCGATGGGGCCGTCATAGTTGGATGCACTGGTGGCGGTGACCCAGTAGCCTTCACCATAAACGATGTCACTGGCCGGGTTCACTTCCAGCCAATCGCCATCGGGCCACCATTGATAGACCCGTACAGTGCTGTGGGCGGTAGAGGGTGCCAGGTACTCGGCAAAGCTGATGGCGCTGTCAATGACATTGCCTGGCAGGTTGCCAATCGCGTCGTTATCCAACTCGGTGGGTTGATCGTTGTTGCCGGTGTTTTGGTTGTTCGGTACCGGCTGCAGGTCCGCATCATCAATGGGCGTCAGTTGTCGTTGATTGCTGGCCACATGGAAGCCGACCAGATTCAACCCCGCACGCCAGTTGGCCTTCTTGCTGTGCGGCTTGCCGGTGATGCGCAGCGTGGTGGCGCTGGTGGCCTTGATCTGATAGACCCGGCCACCTTCGATCACCCACAGGCTATTCAGGAAGTTGGCACTGTTGGTGTTTGGTACCCAAGACTGCCAGTGCTGCACATCAGGGGCCGGACAATCGGGATCGGGATTCGACGGTTGTGGACAATTCGGCACTGTCGGATTGAGCGGCGCGTTCGAATGCGCCCACACCATCTCGATGCTGCCATCACCGGCGAACAGCAAATCCGCTTCGCGCGGCTGCGGATCCACCGTCAGATAGACACTGTTCCATCCCTGCCGCAGTTCCACCTGTTGCGTACGCCATTGGGCCTTAGCAACAGACGCACTACCAACCAGCACCAACAAAAAAGCGACCACACCCAATGAAGGATGTCGTCGCTTTGCATGGTGACCACTACTGCGGTTTACCGTGGCTGATGTCGTTGTATTCGCTGCCGCCGATGTCGCAGCGGGCCAACGGCATAGGTCATGATCCAATTCAGCACGATGATCGAGAGATGGCTGCATGGCCGCTCCATCCTGCACTGGGCCGCACCTCGTGACAGAACGATCACGTCGGCGGCAAACTTCCTCTCATTGCATTCACTCGCAACGAAAGGGACTTACCCAGCGATCAAGAAACAGCCGACCCAAACAAGCCTAAAACTGAGATCAGACCCGCAAGAACTGAATGCCTCTTATTCGCTCCGATTCGAACACACAAACTCATCGGGGCGATCATTCAGAACGAACAATCACCAACACACCGAAACAGAAATCTTGTTACCCGTTATTCAGCAGCGCCTGCACGAACAGTTCGATGTCCGCACCATTGGCCTGGCCACTAGCGTTCATGTCCGCCGTCACCTGTGCCGACGGCGTCGTGTTATTCCCCAGCAACACATCCACGAAGGGATTGAGATCGTCAAAATCCACGTCGCAGTCGCCATCGAAGTCGCCCAGGCTACCAGCCACCGTTCCCGGTAAATCAACATTCACCACCTGGCCGCGTTCGCAGATCTTAAAGTTGGTCAACAGCAGCGGTCCGCCCGGCACATCGTTGCCTTCCGCAAACACCTGCACCGTCTGGCCCACCAACGCCCGGTTATTACTCTGCTGCGTGCCGTCCGCCAGTGATTCCAGCCGTACCTGCAACGCATACAGGTTCCCCGCGTTCACGTTGGAACCCATCAAATACGATCCCACTTCATCCGGCGCCTCCGGCACCATCGCGTATAACCGCACGTCATCGCCCGCACCCACCGGCTCACCGCCGATGCTCAACGTGCCATAGAGTAGTACGGAAGGTTCAGGGATCGAGGCGATGGTGAAGGAAAAACTACAAATAAGAGGAAAGGCGCAATACACAAGTAGGCGAAATGGTCGTAACAATGCTCTCTCCCCATTGCTTCGAATTCGAACTGATTTTCACATCTTGAAAGATTCACTAAGTGGAAATTGATTCAGAGATGCTTATACAAGCATCAAAAATGAAATTCAAGAAAAAGAAAAAAACATTTTACCAAGCCGAAATTGTCCGCACGCATCGATCCTACCCAAACGGGTGTAAAGGCAGGAGTTCCAAATTGCACCTAGCACCATCACGATCTTGTTCATGTTTCAGCAAAATGTAACATCAGCAATCGCACTCAACCGGTGCCCTTTACGGCAATGCGAGCATTCAGAAAACAACTGGTGACTTGACGCATCGCGATCGCAAAATTCAGCAGATCATGATCTTATGCGCTAGTTTCAACAAAGACAGTCAACCAAATACCCAAACTGTTTCACGATCAAATAACCGATAGCAGCGACTCCAAAATGTCTTGTCTCACAACGACAACCTCACAACAACTGCAGTCCATCGAACTTCAAAACTACCTTGATCAAATACAGTCGCTGACAAAAAAACCGCTGACGTCAAGAAGTGTGAATACACACTAAGCGATCTGAATGCCATCGAGATTAGGAAGCAACCACCTGGCTTCGATATACAGTGACACGTGGATCGAGATGACTCACCGCGCTAGCGGCACCGCCGCTTGCACACTTACTGTTGCCTGCTACCCGCATTCTTGTGACCACAACCCAGCCCATATGAGGCGGGCATGCCCTAGATGCTGTAATCGCTTCGATTCCACGCAATATGAGAAGCAACTCAATGTTCCGAGTAGCTTGCGTCCAGGAGGATGGCGTAGATGCCCTGAATGTCGGTGTCGGAAGCGCGCTCGATCAGACGCAGGAGCGTCCGCCGCATCTGATTCGCGTCGGTTTCGCCGTCCAAACTCAACAGATTTGCAGCGCGACTCAAAAAATGCTTCAATTCCTTAGCGTTTTGCGGGAGGTTCGGGGTCTGTCGCGCCCATCTTTCATGTCTTTGAAGTTAGGTAATTCGTCATTAATTCCTCGCCGTCAATGCCCGACGAGCACGACCGATAGACGAATACTGCGGCCATGAGGTTTCGAGCGGGCGAGGTCTCATCTCACTTTTCACACAAATTAACATCATTGTCGACGGAATCGGCAACCTCACTGTCTTACAAGCCGCGACGGCGTTGCTATTGCTTTGCCAATTAGCGTTGCGTAAGTAGGCTACCAATCAGGGGCGCGATATCCGCCGCGTCGATTTGACCGGATCGATCGTAGTCGCCGGCGCAGCGGGCGGCTGCGTCACATGCCCCGGTCAACAAGGCGTCGAGAAACCCCGCTAGGTCGCGACTGTCCAAGCGTTCGTCGTCATTGAAATCGCTCGTCGGCTCGTCAAAACACGGCGTGCAAGAGACATCGACCACAAACGTGCCGGTTGCACCGTTGAAACCGCTTACGCGTACGGGATAGTTTATGCCCGGTCGCACGAACCAACTCACGATCGATCCGCGATCCTGAATGCCACAGGCGTCGTCGTCTTGAGCGACCACACCACCGTCACAGCCATCAAAGACCGTAAGAATCGTATCGAAAGACGCCGCGGCGCAGGTTCGAATGGTCGCGCGCCCGAAACACGTTGCCGAATAGTCATACCAAAGCTCGCCGTTGGGTGTGAACTCGCTGGCCCCTAATGTCGCGCCATCTGCCAAGGGTAGTTTGCGTTCGCAGGTAGTGCCGTCGGGTGGATCTTCATTGGTGTCGTCAAGTGTATTGAGCAATAACGTGTAGTCGCCAGTTGCATCCAGATAACCTGAAATGCGTAGCAAGTAGCGTTCGCCTGCAGTTACGGGCCAACTCAGACCCGAGGCCCACGCAGGTAGTCCCAACGGGCCGCATAAGTCGTCGTTGCACGCGATCGATTCGCCGCCACATTGCTTAAACACCGCCAACGTCGTATCGAAACGACTTTGGCAAAGCCCCGCAACAGCCGTCCCGGAAATGTCGGGTGTAAAGCATAGCCATTCGTCGATGCGGTCACCGTCCGCACAGTCGGTGTCATCATTGAAACCGGTATTGTCCACGGTCGTCCCCGTGTAAAGGCCATCCGTTACCGCGATACAATCACTACAGGTATCACCTTCGCTTACGGGTAAGCCACTGCGTAGCAACTTCGTCGCCATTGCCGAGATATCAGGTGGATCAACTTCGCCGGAACCATCGAAGTCGCCCCGACAAAGTAACCCGTTTGAATCCTCCACCTGCATTAGTGCCGCCATGAACCCCGGTAGATCGCGACCGTTTACAAGCCCATCATCATTAAAGTCGCCGGTCGGATCTTCGAGACAGGCGTCGCAGTCAACAGTCAACTGGAATTGGCCGGTTAAGCCGTTAAAGCCCGCTACCTGGATGAAGTACGTTGCGCTAGGTTCCACAAACCACTCGACGACCGACCCACGATTAACGATGCCGCAGGCGTCGTCATCGAACGCGACGACATTGCCGCCGCACGCATCGAGGACGGATATGACCGTATCAAAGCCGGTCTGTTCGCAAGTGCTGGCACGCACGCGCCCGTTACAGGTGGCGGTATAGCAATACCAGCGATCGTCGGTGAAGTCGTTTGAGCCCACAAAAACACCGTCGGTAATCGGCGTGCACGAGACGCATTCCGCGCCGCCATTGGTAGCTGGCGGAAGCGACTCGATCGTCAGCATATAATCGCCGACGGCACCGACATACCCGGATACGCGTAGGTAGTACGTCTCGCCGGCGATCGCCGTCCAGAGTAATTCGGATTGAAACGGTGGGAGCCCCGGCCGACCACAGGCATCGTCGTTACACGCAAACTCGCTGTTGTCGCAATCCGAATAGATGGCAAGCGACGTATCAAAATCACTGATGCAAAGGTTCACTCGATACGCGCCGGTCGTGGAGGGCGTGAAACAATGCCACGCGTCGATCACATCGCCATCGGTGCAAGAGGAGTCATCGATGGTGCCGGTCTTGTCGGCGGTGGTACCAACGTAGGTTCCTAAGGTTACTGGGATACAATCCGTGCAAGTATTGCCATCGATGAATGGACAGTTTTCCGCTTGACTGTTCGGGGCGCAAAGCAACAGCAGTATCGCAAGTATCAGTAGGCAATTCGCGGAGAAGAAACTTTTCATCACGGCCCGATCAAAAATTCGCTGCAGAGCTCGACGGCTGGTTCCCAGAGCATCAAAAAATGCGTCGTGGCTGCCTGCGAGTCGGATTGTAACTACGGGGCGAGGTGAAAAACAAGCGCAGGGCCGTTCAAGCCTGCTCGACGGTCGCAAACCTAGCATCTGGAGCGGATTCACTGTCGCCTGCGGACTCGTTGCTTTGAGGCAAAGGAACCATACACTTGCCCGCTAGGCAGCGTCAGACTGCTTGCATCGATTGTACAATCGTCGGTGCGTTTCGATTTTATAGTCGCCTATTGCTGACTTTGGATAGAGAAGACGCGGCTAGTACAACGTTCTTGGGCTTGATGCCGGAAAAAGTATGACTGTCGAAAGCCGTCAATTCCCTTGCGACAACTGCGGTGCCGATTTGCGCTTTCACATCGGCGTGCAGTCGCTCAAGTGCGACTACTGTAGCAGCGTTAAGACGATCGCGCTCGACGCCGATGCGGCCGTGGCCGAGCAGGATTTCCACGGCATGCTGGCGAAGCTGCGCGACCTGCGGTCGCAAACGACCGACGCTGCGTCCAACGACCTGCGCGAATTCACCTGCGACAACTGCGGCGGAACCGTCGCATTCCTCGGCACGCTAACCAGCGACGAGTGCGCTTATTGCGGCACCGTGGTTGCGCTCGACAAGGTACACGACGCCGCCGATCGCGTGCCGGTCGATGGCGTACTGCCGTTTCAAATCGATCGGGACACCGCGCGCAAGAATCTCAAAGCGTGGGTCAAGTCGCGTTGGTTCGCGCCCAATGCGTTTCTGCGCCGCGGCGTGCAGGGCATATTCAACGGCATGTACCTGCCCTATTGGACGTTTGATTCATTCACGCAAACCCACTGGGAAGGTCAGCGCGGTGATCATTACACGGTCACCGTCGGCAGCGGCAAGAATCGGCGTACCGAAACGCGTACGCGTTGGAGTTGGCGGGCGGGCTCATTTCAACGCATTTTTGATGACGTATTACTGGCGGGTACCACACAACTGCCGCAGAATCGCCTCGAAGATTTGGCACCTTGGCCGTTGGAACGATGCCGACCGTTCGACGAGTCATTTCTGGCGGGCTATTTGGCATCGACCTACGATGTCGAACTCGACCAAGGATTTGAAGCGGCACGTAGTGTGATGGAAACGCGGCTGCGTCAGATCGTGCGCGGCGAAATCGGCGGCGATAAACAACGCATCACGAAGATGGACGTGTTTTATGACGCCATCACGTATAAGCATCTGCTGCTACCCGTGTGGACGCTGGTTTATCGCTATCATGGCAAGCCGTTTCAGGTCTTCGTGAACGCGGGCACCGGCGAGGTGCAGGGCGACCGCCCGTGGAGTTGGGTCAAGATCATGTTCGCGATACTTTTTGGCATCGCACTTGTCGTCGGCGGGATTCTTCTCTATCAGCACTTTCAAACGCCCTCGAATGTGCCGGCCAACATTCATTTTGACCGATTCTAAGGCTCGATCTTCAGCGGCTTGCATATTCGCGGGTGGCGGCGACACTACATCATCAAACGCGGGCAGCAACCGCCCTGCCGAACGACCAAAATACGCCGTGAGCCGCCAATAGCTTCGCCCGATGCGCATGAACCTGCCCAACCAGATCACCACGGCCCGCTTCATCATGGCGATCGTATTTTTGATCTTGCTCGATCGCTTCAACATCAAGCAGCAGGACGAGCAGGTCTGGATCATGGACATCGCCTTCGTGTTGTTCGTGGTCGCGGCGCTCTCGGACATCCTCGACGGCCATCTGGCCCGCAAATACAACCAGATCACGGCCTTCGGGCGGATTCTCGATCCGTTCGTCGATAAGGTGCTCGTCGTCGGCGCATATATCCTGTTCCTCGGCAGCAACTTTCGACAGGCGGATCAGTCGGCGGCGACGGGCCTCGAAGCCTGGATGGTCGTCGTCATCGTCGCGCGCGAGTTGCTCGTCTCCGGCCTGCGTGGCTTTAGCGAAGCCGGCGGTAAGGCCTTCGGCGCCAATTGGTGGGGCAAGATCAAGATGCTGCTGCAGTCGATCACCGTCGGTTGGGTGTTAACCAGCCTCGGTCGGCTGCGCGGTATCGAGTGGGTGCTGACCGGTCGTACCATCGTCATTTGGATGATGGTCGGGTTCACGGCGATTAGTGTCATCGCGTATCTGTTGGCATCGCGCAAAGCGCTGGCGGAGCAAGCGGCGTGACCGACGCGATCAAAGCCACCATCCTCGGCATCATCGAGGGCCTGACGGAGTTTCTGCCGGTCAGCAGTACCGGCCACATGCTGCTGGCGATGCCGGTGCTCGATATCAATCCCGAAACGCCGCCGTGGCCTGTCTTCCTGTTCTTTATCCAAATCGGTGCCATCGTGGCAGTCGTGCTGTATTTCTGGCGCGACTTATACAAGCATATCTTTCGACCGCGCTCGGCACGATTGCAGGATCATCTGCTGACGAAGCTGTTCATCGGCACGCTGCCCGGCGGCGTCATCGGCTTGCTGTTTGATGATGCGGTCGAGGAGTTGCTCTACGGCCCCACGCCCGTCGCCATCACGCTCATCATCGGTGCCGTCGTGATGGTCGCGATCGAATTGATTTTCAGACGGATGGAGGGCGTCGGCCTTGAAGGCGTTACGCTCAAGCAGGCATTCCTGATCGGCGTTGCGCAATGCGTGGCGATTATTCCTGGCACCAGTCGCAGCATGGCCACGATTTTGGGAGGCCTCGTCGTGGGCTTGCCGGCCACGACGGCGGCGGAGTTCTCGTTCCTGCTCGCAATTCCGACCATATGCGGGGCGGGCTTGCTAAAGATCATCAAACATTGGGACGGTCTGAACGGCAGCATGTTCCCGCTTTTAGGACTCGGCTTTAGCGTGTCGTTTGTGGTGGCCTTATTGGTGGTTGCCGGGTTTATGAACTACATCCGCAAGCGGTCGCTCATCCCCTTTGCCGCCTATCGCGTCGTCCTTGGGGTTATCGTTTTGATTGCCGTCATGGCGGGTTGGCTGGGGTCGGCCAGCTAGCGGCGGCAATCCGGCATCCCCCTTCTAAAATCTGCCGTTTCACCCCGCCAAACCGGCTTTTCTCGGAAATTTCAGCATGCTTCTAACCTCAAAAAAACGGCTGTGTCTAACGCGGCGTGAAGGCAAAATACGCCGCACGGGCGACGTGCAATGCTCAGGCACGGGATCGTTCGTTGCGGCTCAGGTAACGCTTGTGCGAGAAGGAGACAGCGATGCGTAAGAACCGATTGCTCACGATGTTGTTCGCGTTTGGTTTGGCAACGGCCGGTATGGCGATGTTCGGCGCGCAGGACGCCGAAGCGGGCGGATTTTATCGACGCGGCTATCGCGTCCGCCACGCCCCTGTATATCGCAGAGTGGTTCCCGCCCCGGTTTATCACGGCTATTACGTCGCGCCGCGCTTCCGCTCGGTGTACGTAGGCCCGCAGTTCGGCTATGGCTACGGTGGTTTCGGCTATGGTTACCATGCCGGCTTCGTCGGCGGCTTTGGTGGTGGCTTCTGCTACTAAACGAAGCCTGACGTAGCGAGAAGAGACTACTCCTTTTTTTCATGAGATAGGGTCGAGCCTTAGGAGGCTCGGCCCTTTCTTTTTTGGTAGTGGTGGCGATTGGGGAGCATCGCCGTCCCGGCGATGTTTATTCGCTTTTCTTTTCCCACCGGCGAGATGCCGATGCTCCCCGTGGTAGATATCAAACGATTCCAGTACCTCTTTCCTAAAGGTTATGTCGAACGAACTGACTTCGGGTCGCTTGGAGGATGAAATCAGCTTACGGGCTTGACGACAGTCATTTATTGCTTGGCTAACGCCGCCCCTTCCAGCGCCCTTGACTTTGAGGCCCATACGGCGCCGCGAAAGAGAATGGCGACGCTTAACGGAAGTGAATCATCCTCTAATCCATCAACTTCAACGCGCGAATTGAACCGTCAGTATCATTAATAAATGAGACAGACGCCGGGCTCCATTGCTTCCTGCGAATCGTTCACGCCGCGTCGCTTCCACGAGCGACTGAGAGCGCGTACCGATACCGCAGTCAGCGAATGAAGACCGACGTCCATGAGGGAAATGTGATCGACTTACAACGTAAGTCGATCGGGCGGGGTGTCGAACTTAACGACTAACCGAGCAGCGGCCCCAACAGGGCCGAAACGATGTCTCCGAAAAATCCGAAGATATCACCCAGAAACATCTGCAACTGCTCAAATAGAGAACCCAAGTCAAACATGAGCATCTCTCCTTTTCTGCGAGGGAGGTTGATCTTATTGGATGGGCATTCGATATAACGATCGAAAGGTGAGCTACCCGTGTATATGCACGGGCCGTGCCACCGGTTGCGAAATCGACGGATGGTCAAAAAAAGACGGTTGTCGCGCACCGCAGAATCGCCCAATTGGGCAGGCGTGCGCAGATTGCTGCTACTCGGACTCGGCGGATTACCCAATTCATCGCTTAAATTAGCGCGACCCTAATCGTTCGCATGCTTCGATAACGCAATCAGTTGTAAACGTTTGTCAATCAGACCGGTAAGCAAGTCGTACGCATCGGGTGGATTGGTTTTAAGAATGTCGGTGCCTACAAAAACGACTTTGTTGTTCAAACGTTGCCAGTCAACTTTCTGATTTTCCTTTACATCAATAACCGGCCATAAATAACGCCGCTGCAAATACATCGCGCCGATGACGGTCGTCTTATCGAGCGATTCATTTTCCAAAACGCAGCAGACACGAACGGAACCGTCAAGAAATGGTGCGGCCTGTTTTGCCACCGCTTGCATGTCGGCCAAGCGCCCGGCTGCCTTTACGGCACGTTCGGGACGGCTATTAACAATGATAAAATTTTCATAAGACATCGCCAGAATCGGTATCGCCAGCATGGCAGCGAAGGCAATGCGCTGCCGTTTCGACGAGGTTTCTCCCAGCATGCTGGCCAACGTATCGACGCCACCCACCACGGCCGCCCACAGCGCGGGTAGCAGCGGCAAAACAAACCGAACGCCCTCATCCCACGGCCAAATGGATAACAGCCCAAGCGTGAGCAACGCGAAAAAATCGACCAACATCCGGTAGCGCCACGCACGCCAACAAAGCAGGATGAATATTCCACCGCCGATTAACCAAGTGCTCAATCCAGTAAGCGGAGGTTGAAACAACCGCCAGCCCAGGCGCGTGGGGACGACGGCCTCTTTGATGGACGCCAGACGCAAGGGCGCGAATTCGACGAAGCGTTTGAGTTGTAATGTAACGAAACCGTCGTCTGCGTTCTCACCCGCGCGGGGATTGAACAGGATGCGCGAATAACCGTATTCATCGGGATAGCCGCGTTCGCGCGCCGACCATTGGATTTGTGGATAGATCGTCGCGATAACGAGGAGCGTCCCCGCAATAACGCGCGCGATGCCCTTTTGTCGAGCAATGCCCTGCTCTCCTACGGCCTCGTCATTTGCATCGACCTGAGTGAGATTACTTTTCGCACCCTGTTTGCGGCGAGCCAAAGCAATCAACCCCAATGGGATCAACACCACGCCCATCGTGCGAATTAAGATCGCGGCTGCACAACAAAACACGCCGAGCAGGATACGCCACCAAGAAGGCCGCCCCGCGCGCCACGCCTCGAATTGAATCAATGCCCCCAAGGCGAACGGCATAAACGCCAACTCGGACAGTAGATACTCGCTTTGAATGAGTAACGCCGGGCTCAGCGCGACGAACAATGCAATCCATCGCGCATGGCGCTGCTCTCGATAATACACGTGGGTCAAAATCGCCGTCGCCATCCAGCCCACGATCAACAGCAGGCGCGCTTCGAGAAGCGGCAGGCCATCGGGTGTCATGACGAGATAGAGCAAGCACGAAAAGCCGGGGGGCAATAACAATCGCCCGAAACCAAATGTGCCGTCTTCCGCCAAGCTACGTGCGCCGCGCAGGTAGCGAAACGAATCGGGTGATAGCACCAGCCAGTCACCCATTGACCACACGCCCGTCAGAATTGCAATCATGAACGCCAGCAGAAGATAAAATGCCCAATCTGGAACGCTTGGTTTGCTTTCAGGTTGGCAGGTGGCGTTGTGCAATGCGATTCCAAGTTGGGCTCGAACAATCGGGTAATGCTGTTGTCGTGGCAGGGGCCGAATTGCTGAAATTTGTCAGCAGTCGAAGCCATCCGGAACAATCCAACCGATACCGCTTCCTCACGGGCGCGGCTCTGATTGATGTCAGCGGTATCTATCGCGCGCGTCTGCACGCGAACCTCGCGACGCTCTAGTTATATCGAGCTTAATACTGGAAGTGCTTGATCTGTTCGCCGTGGGACCCGATATGCGTCATCGCATCGATGCCAATCTGCAGGTGCAAATCGGCCCAATTCCGCGTGACGGCGGCGTCGCTTTCCTCGGTCTTCACGCCTTCCGGCGTGATCGGCACATCGGAGACGAGCAATAACGCCCCGCGTGAAATCTCGTTGCTATGGCCCACCATAAAGATCGTCGCCGTCTCCATATCGATCGCAATCGCCGTCACGCGTTGCAGCCGCGTCTTAAACGCTTCGTCATGCTCCCACACGCGCCGGTTGGTCGTAAAGACAACGCCCGTGCGATAGTCGAAGCCGCGTTCGCAAATCTTGTCGGATACAAATTTATGCAGTTTGAAACTCGGCAGCGCCGGGACCTCCGGCGGGAAATAGTCGTCGCTGGTTCCCTCCCCGCGAATGGCCGCGATCGGCAGAATAAAGTGCCCGATTTCGGTCGTCGTCTTCAATCCGCCGCATTTGCCTAGAAACAGCACGCCCTTTGGTTGGCGCGCGATCAATAGGTCCATGATGATTGCTGCATTGGGGCTGCCGATACCAAAGTTCACGATGCTGAGGCCGGCGCTGTTGGTCGCCGCCTGCATGGGGCGATTTTCGCCTTCAACATCGCAGCCAAACTGCGCCGCAAAGCGATCGACATAGTTGCTGAAGTTGGTCAGCAACACATAGTCGCCAAAGTCGTCAATCGGCATGCCGGTGTATCTCGGTAACCAGTTGCGGGCGATATCCAACTTGCTGACGGGGGGTGGAACATGGGACATGACGGGCATGATACCCTGCCCGCGAAATTCTGTGGACACGAATATGACGCGCGATATGCTGATATTCGTGGTGAACCTTTGGGCGTCGTGGGCGTATGCTCGCTAGCGACATCTCTTACCACGGACGGCTGCCACAGTTCAAGGAGCGAACGATGCGGCGAAACATTCTCTTTGGTTGCGGAATCTTTCTGGCCGGCGCACTGACCGGAGCCCTCGCGTTACAGCTCAGCCGCAGCGAAGCCGGCCCGTTAGAGGTCGAGATCGCTCGACAAATCCCCGATGGCCCGGCGGATTTGGCCGACCGTCTCGCCTTGGTGTTCGACCGTCAAATCGTGCCCGCCGAACGCGTGGGCCAACCGCTGGGTGAACCGCCGTTTCAACTCGATCCGCCGCGCAAAGGCCGCTGGACCTTCGCCGCCACCGACCGCATCGAATATCAGCTAGAGGAACAACTCGAAGCCGGTCGCCAATACGCCTTAAAGCCGACGCCTGCCTGCGAGCGCGCGCTCGGCGCGCGATTGATCGGCGAGCGAACGGCCACGTTCACAACAGAGTCGCTCAAGGTGCTGCAGTGCGGCATCGCCTCGTCGGATAAGAGCCACGTTAATGTGGAGATCACCTTTAACCAGCCGGTCAATGGCACCGCGTTAGAACAAGCGCTGCAAGTGCGCGACCTCGGAAATCAGCAGCCCCTTAAATCCACGCTGCTCACGCGGCAAAACACCAAAACGCATTCCGTGCGCTTCGATCGGCCTACGGCGACCAGCGCGATGTTAACCATCGCCGAACGGCTAACACCCGCCGACGGTGATTTATCGTTGGGCGTTAGCTACGAGCAGCAATTAACCTGCCATGAACTGCTTGACGTTGAATACGTTTACGCCCATCCGCACGACTTCGCCGACGAGGCCACGATCCGGCTCAACTTCAACAATCGCCTCAAGCGCAACGCCGCCATTCCGCAGGTCAGTATCTCACCGCCGGTCGCCGGCATCCGCACGTCGATCTATTACGACAGTCTTTCGATCGAAGGACCGTTTGAGTGCGGCAAGCGTTACGCCATCACGGTTGAACCCGGATTGGTCGCCCGCAACGGCACCATCACGAAAGAGAACATCACTAAGACGGTGCAAATTCCCGACCGCGACCCGCAACTCCGACTGACGACGGGCCGCGGCGTCTTGAGCCCGGCGGGCCACATGCTGCTCGATGTTGAAACGGTCAATTACAACGACCTCACCGCGACCGTGACGCGACTGTATCCGAATAATCTAGTTGCACACCTGCACGGCGGTGATGCGGATACGACCGGGAAAGAGATCTTATCGAAGAAACTGACCGTCTCCGCGAATAAAAACGAGCTGGCCAAATCGGTGCTAAACCTTGGCGAGTTGATCGAACGGCAACCGGGGATTTATCACGTTAGCATTAAGGGCGACCAGAGTTACTGGCATAATGACTCAGCCGTTATCGCGGTCAGTGATTTGGCCATCGCGGCGCGCATGCAGAAAGACGGCGTGTTCTGCTGGGTAACATCCATTGCCAACAGCACCACCGTCGATGCCGTCAAGCTGCGGGCCTATTCCTACACCAACCAATTGCTTGCCGAAGCAACGACCGACGAACAGGGCCGAGCGCTGTTGGAACTTCCAACGGGCTCGGGCACCGAGGGCGACGCTTGGGTGATCGTCGCAGAAAAAGACCACGATCTAAGTTATCTTCTGCTCGACCGCGACAACTGGAGCCCCGAGCAAAACGACCTTGCCGGACGTCCACCCGTCGAAACCTACGACGCCTTCGTTTACACAGAACGCGGCGCTTATCGCCCCGGCGATGTGATTCATCTCACGGGCATCCTTCGCGACCAAACCGGTGTTGCCCCGCCGCCGTTTCCGATTTCGATCACGGCCAAGCGACCGGACGGCAAGACGTTGGTGAGCGAAACCATTAGGCCCGACGAATCACTCGGTGGCTTTTTTCATCTCGATGTTCCGACACCGCCGTCGGCGCAGCTTGGTCGATACACATTTAGCGTCAGCATTCCGGGAACCCAAAAAGATTTGGGGACCGCGACGGCGTTGGTGGAAAGCATCCTGCCGGTGCGCCTCGAAGTCGCAGCCGCCAGCGCGAAGCCAACGTTCCTAGGCAAAGAGAAACCGCAGATCGACATCGACGCGCAGTATCTATTCGGCAAACCGGCGGCGGCACTACCAGCAACGGTCAGCGGTCAATACGTACGGAGAGCGTTTAAACCTTCCATGTTTGAAGGCTTTGTGTTTGAGCCGTTGAAGATCGAAGACGAGCAGGTGATTGAGGAAATCAGCACCACGCTCGACGATGCGGGTCATGCAACCGTGAACATCCCGGCGGCGTCGGGCCCCGGGCTCTGGGAAGCGCGCGTCGCCGTCACTGTCACCGAACCCGGCAGTCGATCGGTGTCGCAGCGGCTCAGTTTCGGTTCTGATCCTGCCGATCGACATCTCGGTATGCGCCTGCCGATCGGTAACGCCGCACCATCTGGCGAGACCATCGAAGTACAATGGGCACAAGTGACCGGCCAAGGCGAATGGGCCGACGGTAAGCCGATCGCGTTGTTGGTCGAACGCATCGAATACGACTGGGCCATTCGAGATACGGGCAGTGGCATGCGTTGGGAAAGCACCGAGCGACGCATCGAAGTTGCAACCCAGAACCTCAACCAACATGATCCCGCGTCGAGTGGCACGGTGCCGGTCGCGCTCAGCACACCCGGCCAGTATCAGCTTCGCCTGACCGAGCCCGAATCGGGGTTAACGGCCGAGTGGGCCTTGTACGTTCGCCATCGCGATGCCCACGACGAGTCGTTTGCCGTCGCACTTCCCGAGCAAGTCGAACTCAAGCTTGACGACTCGAATTACCTCCCCGGCGATACGGCCACGGCGACGGTACGTGCCGGTATGAAAGGTACGTTACTCGTCGCCTTGGAAACCGACCGCGTGATCTGGTCGCAAGCGCTGAAGATGACCGGTAACACCGAAACGATCGAGGTACCGATCCCGGATGATTTACGGCGCGACGCGTTTCTGACGGCGAGCGTCATTCGTCCGCTCAACCTGGAAGCGACGAAGTGGAAACCGTTGCGGGCCCGCGGCATCACCCGCGTTCCAGTTGACTTCAACCAGCGCGCGCTGACTTTGGAATTAGATGCCCCCGTTGATGCGCGCCCGGGTTCTGAAGTCACCATTAAGGCACGCGTCACCACCCCAGACGACGAATCATCAAGCCCGACCGTCGTCCATGTTTTTGCCGTTGACGAAGGGCTGTTATTGCCGACTGCCTTCAAAACGCCGGACCCGTTGGCGCACTTCTTTGCACCACGAGCCGCGACCATCGAGCACTTTGATATCTTCAATCGATTGTTGCCGGATTACGTTCGCCCACTGTCGACGAATCAGATCGGCGCGGGCGATGACGATTTTAACGCCGATGGCTTGTCGGACGACGCACTGATGCGCTCGCTGGTCTCGATGGAACGCCAAGCCGGCTTCGTTGCATGGCAAAAAGCGCTGCCCGTAGACGAAAACGGTGAAGTGAGTTTCGCATTCATCGCCCCACCGACACAAGGGCGCTTACGCGTGATGGCATTGGCAGTTCACGGCGATCGGTATGCTTCTAACGAGATGCCGGTCGTACTGTCCGCACCGTTGATGGTCGAGGCACAATGGCCGCGCTTTTTATCGCCCGGCGACGAAGCCTGGGTGCCGGTCAAAATCTTTAACCAATCCGACGCGGAACACGAGATCGAAATCGACATTATCGCGGCTGATGGCGTTGAGGTGGCCGAAGTTGAAACTGAGACGTTCACCATCGCCGCCGATTCGTCGCAGACCGTCTGGCTGAAGTTGATCGCAACCCAGCCCGGTCGCGCATCGATCCGCGTTACGGCGCGTTGGAAGTCTGCAGATAACAATGAGTTCGAAACGGCGGAATCGACCGGCATGATTCCGGTGCGGCCGTTGACGTCGATTCGCACCGTTTCGTACACCCAGCGCGTTCCGGCGGGCGAGTCGTGGCAAATGCCCAACCCCGGCGGTTTTCTCGATGGTACGTTGAAAACGCGCATCCAAGTGCAACCCACGCCCGCCGCGGAGTTGATGCCGGCCTACGAAGCGTTGCTCGATTATCCCCACGGCTGCCTCGAGCAAACGTCGAGCCGCGTGCACGGTCTTATCTGTGCCCGGGAGATAATCGAAACCACCGATGACGAGCGAGCGGATATCGACAATCGTATACACGCAGGCCTCGTCCGCATCTGGTCGATGCAAACGACCGGCGGCGGGCTGGCGTTCTGGCCGAATAATCCCGAGCCGAACTTGTGGGGCACGACGTATGCGACTCAAGTTTTACTCGCCGCCAAGACCGCAGGCTTCGAGATCAATAACGAATTGCTCGATGGCGTCGAACGTTACCTAGCGCGCGCTGCCAAACGCATGGCAGAAAGCAACGATGAAAACGATCAGTCTCACCGCTTGACCCTGCTGCCCGCCATCGCATTCGTTCTCACCCAACTCGATGCGGCACCGTTGGGCATGATGGCCAACCTGAGCGACGACGCGGACCAGCTCGACCTCGAAGGGCGTTGTTATCTCGCACGGGCATGGTTGAGCACCGGTCATCGCGACCGCGCGGCACAGTTGCTATCAGACGGCGTGTTAAACATTATGACCAGCCGGGCGTTGGGAGCCGGACGGATCACGTCTCCCATTCGGCAGCAGGCGGTCTTGCTCGATGCCTTGCTCGATTTCAACCACGACGACGAACCCGAGCATCAGGTCGTCGCTCAACTGCTTGCCGCGCGCGAGCAATCGCGCTGGCATTCGACGTTGGAAAACGCGACCTGTCTGAGCGCGTTGGCACGCTACTACCGTCGCCAACCGCAAGACGCGGTATTTTCCGGCCAGTTGGCTATTGGCGATGCAGAGCCGATCGACTTTGATAACAATACGCCAACGCCAATGAAGGCTGTTACCAGTGGCGACGAGGTCACGGTCTCCTCTGAAGGCACGGGTTCCTACTTTGTCACGTGCACCCATCGCGGTTTAGCGTCTGAACCGATAGAGCAACCTTATTTCGACAATGGTCTAAAAATTCGGCGGCAATGGCTCACTGCTGACGGTAAGCCGGTCGATCCAAGTGCAATCAAGGTCGGCGATCTCATTCGCGTGCAATTGACCGTTTCCGCCGTAGGCCTGGCCGCCGGTGAGGTGCTGCCCAACATCGCCATTATCGATGCCTTGCCGGGAGCAACCGAGGCAGAGAATCCGGCGCTGGCGACGTCGGCTGTCGAATACACAGCGGGCACGCTCGCGACCGACTCGGTGCAGTTTGAAGACGACCGGGTATTGGTGTTTGCTTCCATCACCAATCAACCGGCCACCTTTGAATATCACTTGCGCGTCGTCGGTCGCGGCGATTTCACGCTGCCGCCGATCGAAGCCAACTGCATGTACGACGGCAGCCTCGCCAGCCGCCACGGCGGCGGTCGCATCACGGTGACGCAGTAAGGCATCTTGATGCGCCGACAACCTTGAGGCGGTAGGTTGCGTTTGCTCCCGTGTAGTGGTTGCATTCGCTCCCTCTCCCTTCCAGATTGAAGGCGACCAAGGCGGGAGCCTGAACGGCTGGGGTGAGTGTCAATGGTATTGATCAAATCTCAATTACTCACGAAATGAGCAATGACACAGCAACAGCACGGCTACCGACTCGTTGGCGACGATGGGCGCGGCGCAAGGCATTGGCGTGTGGTGCTTGCATTGGACTATGTGTGCTCGCGTTCCTTATTGCCGATGCCATCTGGCCATTGCCAATCGCTGCCATTCGGCACTTCCCGGCCAGCCCGGTCGTAACCGACCGCCACGGAAACACGCTATACATCGCAACCGGCAGCGAGCAACAGTGGCGCTTGCCGGTCGCCAGCGATGCGCTGTCGCCGCATCTTAAGCATGCAACGCTCGCGCTCGAAGACGAACGCTTTTATTTCCATTATGGCGTCGATCCGATTGCTATCGGGCGCGCCGCTTGGCAGAACCTAACGCATGGCAAAGTCGTTTCCGGAGCGAGTACGTTACCGATGCAGATTGCGCGTATGTTAAACCCGCAGCCGCGCACCTGGTCGGCCAAGACGGCCGAGGCGTTTCGCGCGATTCAGCTTGAGAATCATTTCACCAAAGACGAACTGCTCGCGCTCTATTTGAACATCGCACCCTACGGCGGCAATGTGCGCGGCGCCGAAGCCGCCGCCCGCACCTACTTCAATAAATCCGCCGTCAATTTGACCGTCGCCGAAGCCGCCTTGCTTGCAGCCATTCCACAGTCGCCCGAACGGTTGCGCCCCGACCGTCACGCCGATCGCACTCGCATTCGCCGCAACTACGCAATCATCCGCATGCGAAATGAAGGATACTTAACTGAAGACGAGGCAACAGCAGCAAGTCAATCGTCGATTAAGCTCCGACCCTGGGATCGCACCCGCATACCTGATTTCGTTACAACAGCAGCATTAGCAAGGCGACCAAGCGGCGGCAAGACAACCATTGACCTCGCCATCCAGAATATCGTCGAGCGAGCCGTTGCCGAGCATCTAAGCAACTTACCCGAAGATAGCGATATCGCCGTCGTCGTCATCGATGTGCGAGACGCGTCTATCGTCGCATGGGTCGGCAATGCCAACCAACACGATCGACAAACGGGCAACATCGACGGCGTACTTGCATTTCGCAGCCCGGGCTCAACGTTGAAGCCCTTCATTTACGCAACAGCGTTCGAGCGCCAACGCCTCCATCCGTCGATAATAGTTACAGATCGTCAAACGACTTTCGCCGAATGGCGACCGCGCAACTACAGCCACGACTATCTCGGCGAAGTCACAGTCGCCGCCGCCCTGCGTCGCTCGCTCAATATCCCGGCGCTAGCCATCGCGCAACATCTCGGTCTCGACGCGTGCGCGCACACCCTTAGTCAATGCGGGATTCGTTACACGCGGGCGACCGTGCAGCGCGCCGGCCTAAGCCTGGTCACGGGTGGTGCCGAAGCGCGCTTGCTGGATTTGGTAAGTGCATACGCCGTGTTTGCGCGCAGTGGCACCTACGTTCCGCCGCGACTTTTCGTTGATGAACCGACAATGGTAGGCACAGCGGTCTTTTCCAGCCAAACATGCGCGGCGATTAACCATACGTTATCCAACATCGAACGCGAGCGCCCCGAGGCGCGCCGCGCGACGCTCGCCACGCACGGTTGGTATATGTGGAAAACGGGAACCAGCTCGGCGCGGCGCGACGCCTGGGCCATCGGACATAACGGGCGCTACGCACTGGGCGTTTGGGTTGGTCGTTTCAGTGGTGCGGCCCATTCAAGTTTCGTTGGCAAGATCGCTGCGGAACCATTGCTACGTAACTTGTTTGAAACACCCGCGATAAAGCAGCGTTGCACCTCCAAGTCACCGACCTGCCCCGACTGGCTCGTGACCAATCCCATTCAATTCGAGGCCGACGAACAAGCACCGCTACGCATCCTCAGCCCGCCGCGCGATTCGCGCTTCGTCGCGATCAATGGCCGCACCGCCGTGCATGCACAGGTCAATCGCGCTACGCCGGTTACGTGGTTCATCAACGACGTATTCGCGGGCACCGACACCGAGCCGCGCTTCGAGTTGCCAATCGGACGACATCGATTGCGGGCCGTCACGGCAGATGGCGAGTCGGATGGCGTGGTTGTGGTAATCCGCCCCCCAAGTTAGCCCACCATCGATACAAATACGAAATCGCTTGATTTCAAGCGAGCGTCAAGTTACCTGACGCAGTCGCAGCGAACATAGCTCACCAATCGACGACCGTGGGACGTCAGATAATGACGGCACCTGTAAAGCTCGCGGCTGTCGTTCGTTTGGCTTGATGAACACCCGGTTCTTGACGAGAATCGAGGCTCGTTACAAATGGAATATCAAGTTGACTGAATCGAGAAGGACGACGTCTGTGACGCAACTCGACATAAAAAATATCGGTGATGCCGTACAGTCGGCCAGCGCGCCGTTTGCCCGGTTGCGCGAGGAGATCGGCCGCGTAATCGTCGGCCAGCAAGCCATGATCGACAGCCTGATCGTCGGCATTCTTGCGGGCGGTCATATCCTGCTCGAAGGCGTGCCCGGCTTGGCCAAAACGCGGACTGTGTCGACGCTGGCGCGGGCTCTGCAGACGAGCTTTCAACGCGTGCAGTTCACGCCCGACCTATTACCGGCCGACCTCGTCGGCACCCTCGTGTACGAACCTCAAACGCAAGCGTTTCGCGTCAAGAAAGGGCCGATCTTCGCGAACCTGATACTTGCCGACGAAATCAACCGAGCCCCCGCCAAGGTGCAAAGCGCCCTGCTCGAATCGATGCAGGAACATCAGGTCACCATCGGCGACGAAACGTTCGCCTTACCCGTGCCGTTTCTCGTGATGGCCACGCAAAACCCGATCGAGCAGGAAGGCACGTACCCGCTGCCCGAGGCGCAGGTCGATCGCTTCATGCTGAAGGTGCTGGTGAACTACCCCACGCCCGAAGAGGAGCGGCTCATTCTCGACCGTATGGCCAGAACGAGCGACGCGCTTACGGTCGAGCCGGTCATGAGCCCCGACGATATTATTCGCGCCCGCCAAGTCGTGGACGATATTTACATCGATGACAAGATCAAAGACTTCATCGTATCGCTCGTGATCGCCACGCGCGACCCGAAGAAGTTTGGCCTCGATATCGCCCACCTCGTGCAGTACGGCGCTTCGCCGCGCGCCTCCATCATGCTGACGCTCGGCGCAAAAGCGCGGGCGTTCCTTGCCGGTCGCGGGTTCGTCACACCGCAAGACGTGAAAGATGTCGCCCGCGAGGTATTGCGGCACCGCGTGATCGTGACCTACGAAGCGGAAGCCGAAGAAAAAACGAGCGACGACATGGTCGAAGCGATCCTTTCGCACGTTCCCGTACCGTAAGAAACGTCGTTTTGCGAAAATGACGCCACAAGAACTACTCAAAAAAATCCGCAAGATCGAGATTCGCACGTCGCACATCGCCAGTGACGTGTTTGCCGGTCATTACCATTCCGCCTTCAAAGGTCAGGGAATGGAATTTGAGGAAGTGCGCGAGTATGCGCCCGGCGACGATATTCGCTCGATCGATTGGAATGTCACCGCACGCCAGGGCAAGCCGTTCATCAAACGCTACCGCGAAGAACGCGAGCTGACGGTCATGTTACTCGTCGACGTTAGCGGGTCGCAGGCATTCGGCACGCGCGGCCAACTCAAGCGCGAGTTGGTTACCGAAATCGGCGCGACGTTGGCGTTTAGCGCGACGCGCAACAACGACAAGATCGGCCTGATCGCCTTCTCCGACGAAATCGAACAACACATCCCGGCGGCCAAAGGTTCGCGGCACGTGTTACGTATCATTCGCGAGTTGCTTACTGTAACGGCGCGCAGTCGCGGCACCGATTTGGCCGCTGCCTTGCGACAAGTCAATCACACGCTACGGCGACGGTCGGTCATCTTTATCATCTCGGATTTTTTGAGCGAGAATTTCGAGACCGAGCTGCGAATCGCGCGGCGTCGGCACGACATCGTGCCAATCGTCGTAAGCGACCCGCGCGAGGCCGATATCCCCGCCATGGGCCTCGTCGATTGGATTGACAACGAGACCGGTCGCCGGTTATTGATCGACACGAGCAGTCGATCCTTCCGACGACGTTTCGCTCGCGCGGCGTTAGATCGGGCCGCTCAGCGCGATACACTGTTTAAGCGGCTGCGTTCTGACGCGATTCGCATCACGACGGGCGAGTCGATCGTCGAACCGCTAACGGCGTATTTTCGCAAACGAGAGGCACGCTTACGCACGGGATGATCGCACCAATCGGCCGCCAACCCAATCGCTTCTCGCCGCGCATCGCGCGATGGTTCGCATTGGCAATCGCCTTTGCGAGCGCGTCGCTTCTATACGCGCAGCCAAGCGATAACGGCGACTCTACCACGACGCAGCCGAAGCCAGTCGTCGCCCAAAGCGGGCCGGTTCGCGTTGAAATCAATCCTCCAACGACATCAGTCGTCGCCGGCGATCCGTTCGATATCATTCTGCGCATTGAAACGGTCGAAGGCGTGCAAGTCGCCCCACCGCAACCGTCGGACATTCTCGGCGTGTTTGAAGTCATCGAGGTAAAACGCAACGAATCCAATTGCTCGCCGCCCGCCGCGTGTCTCGAGTTGGCGATCACGTTGGTCGCGCACTTTCCGGGCGAATATGCCGTGCCGTCAATACCGATTCCGTTTTACGACGATCGCAACGTGCCCGGTTCGGCGCAGGATGCCGTCGCCCAGCAACTGAATACGCCCGAGTTGCCGCTGCAAGTCGAAGAAGGCCTGGCGGACGTACGCGGCCCCGTGTCGATGGCAATTCCGATCGAATGGCGCATCGTTGGGTACGTCGCCCTCGGCATCATCGGCCTTATTTTTTTAAGCCTACTCGCGCGGCGCTATTGGCCGGCAAAGAAGGAAGCCGTAGCCCCAACGCCGCCTCCACCGTTACCCGCGTACGAATGGGCGCTGCGCGAGTTTCGCCGATTGGAAAACAACCACCTCATTGATGCGGGGCGGATCAAAGACTATTACTTCGGCGTCAATGCAATCTTGCGCGGCTACATCGAGCGCGAGTTCGGTTTCAATGCGGGCGAACAAACGAGCGAAGAATTTGTGCGTTCGCTAATGCACGATCCGCGCTTTTCGGAAACCCAGCGTGAACTGATACGCGCGTTTATCGACGCCTGCGATCCCGTGAAATACGCTGCGCAAATTCCATCGGAAGATGAGGTCAGCTGGGTGCAGAAAACGGCGCGTGAATTCGTGGAGCGCACGCACGCCGCGCGCGAAGCCGCGCGGCGCTTAGCGCAGCAACGCGCGCTCGCCGAAGACGCGGCAACGCACGATCGACGGGAGGTCCATGCATGAATTTGCTGGAGACCTTCTACTGGCCTTGGGCATTGCTGGCCGCTCCGCCGGTTATCTTCCTCATCTGGTGGGATTGGCTGCGAGCGAGCCGCCGCGCGACGCTACGTTATTCGCAAACCGATACGCTGGTCAGCGCCGCGGGCAATGGCTCTTGGGCCGTCCGCGCGCGCGTTATCCTGCCGATCCTGCGAAGCCTTGCCGTGATCGCGATCGTGCTTGCCATCGCGCGACCGCGGCGCGCGGATGAGGTTGAGAAAGTTACGACCGAAGGCGTCGCGCTCGAACTGGTGCTCGACCGCTCCTCGTCGATGACGGACAACCGCGACATGCCCGATACCAAAACCGGCCGTATGCAAACGCGCCTCGCAGCAGTCAAAAATGTCGTGCGCGGCTTTATCGAAGGCGATGGCGAACAACTCGAAGGACGCACCGGCGACCTGATCGGCCTCACGGTCTTTGCCGCGTTCCCCGATACGGTGTGCCCGCTCACCCGCGACCATAGCCATCTGATGCGCGCGTTAGATGAAGTCGAAGTGCCGCGCAACCGAGCGGAAGACGGTACCGCCATCGGTGATGCGTTGCTGCTGGGTATCGAGCGCATTCGTAACATCGGTCGGCGCATCGCGAAGGATGAGTCGTTCAATATTAAGAGCCGGGCCATCATTCTGTTGACCGACGGGTTGCAAAACCGCGGTGACTATACGCCGATTGAAGCGGCGCAAGCGGCAAAGGCGTTGGATATCAAGATATACACGATCGGTGCGGCCCCCCGATTTCAAACCGTGCGCAGCCTATTCGGTGATCGGAAGGTGCGCGTGCCGTTTGACGAAGACACGCTGCGGCAGGTGGCCGACATCACCGGCGGGCGCTTCTTTCGCGCCACCGACACGGATGCGCTGCGCGATGTCTATCAAGTCATCGACAAACTCGAGCGAACCAAGATCGACGAGGAAAGCTACTATCTATTTGAGGAGTTGGCGTATCGTTGGATACCGCTGCGCGGCTACGAGTTGCCGCCGGTGTTGATGGTGGCGTTGATTCTGCTCGGTGTGGACGTACTCTTGTCCGCAACGCGGCTGCGTCACGCCCTTTAACGCGACGGCTCACTAAACCGAGGAATGGAACAGTACTTCGACTATTTCCCGCGTTTCACTTGGCTGAGTCTGGCCCTCGCCGCCGGCTTGCTACTGTTCTATGCGCACGCGATGCGTAAGCGATCCCTGCGTGCATTTGCCGACCGCGGTATGGCGTCATTCCTTGCCCCTCAGCGTAGCACCGGGCGACAAACGCTACGCACCATTCTCCGCGTACTGGCGTTAACGCTGCTCGTCGTCGCGTTGACCGGGCCGCGCTGGGGTTCGCAGCCGATCGATGCCCAAAAGAAACGGCTCGATCTCATTATCTGCCTCGACGTGTCGCGCAGCATGTTGGCGAACGACGCGGGTATGCCGCGGCTCGATCGCGCCAAGGATGATATCGATCAACTGCTCGGCGATTTGGGCGGTGCCAACATCGGCTTGGTTACGTTTGCGGGTAAATCGGAGATGGTTTGCCCATTGACCGACGACTACGAATTCTTTCGGCTGATTCTCAACGAAGTCGGCACGCATAGCGCCCCGCTGGGCGGCACCGATATCGCCCACGCGATTCATAACGCGCGGCTGGCTTTCGGCCCGCGCCTCACGACCGCCCGCGCATTGGTGGTCATCACCGACGGTGAAGACCATACGGGCGACGCTCTCGAAGAAGCGCGGCTGGCGGCGAAAGATGAAATAACTGTCTATTGCATCGGCATCGGTGACGACGACCGCGGCGCGTTGGTCCCCAAGAGTGCGCGTAACCGCCGCGACTACGTGATGTATCAACAGCAGCAGGTCTGGTCGAAACTGAACCCGCAACACCTAACGGCGATCGCCCGCGCGGGCGGCGGTGAGTATTACAAGAGTGGCCTCGTCAACAACGACCAGCGCACGCTCGAATGGTTGTTTGAGAATCGCCTCAAGGCGCAAATGACGAGTCAGGACGACGAGAAAAAAGTGGACCAGCGCAAGCCGCAATTTTTCTGGTTTGCGATTGCGGCCTTGGTGCTGTTAACGTTGGAGTTTCTGGTACCGCCGCGCAAACGCGCCGACCCTTTGCCGGCGGCGGCAGACAGCATCGTCGCGACGGGCAGTGGATAGTTAAACGTTGCACTGATGGGACGGACTGGTTGCCGGATAAACGCGTGAACCAAATAAATTATTTGAGAAATGAATTGCTGAATAAGTTGTGTGAACCGCCGAGACTGAAGTCGGCATAGCTAACATGAACAAACGGGTAACGTACATCTTGTTTGGCCTGCTGGTTTCGTTCGCGATCGTGCGCGCCGAAGCGGCGGATCGCGACGATTGGACCGGGCCGCATTGGATTCGCGAAGGCAACCGGCTCTTGCAAGAGGGTGAGCCCACCGCCGCGTTGGAAGCCTACGATCAAGCGCTGTCGCTCATGCCCAACAGTGCCCAAGCGCAGTACAACCGCGGCGTCGCGCTGTATCACCTACAGCAATATGACGAGGCAACCACAGCCCTACAGAATTCCCTGCGGCCCGACGCGTCCGAGTTGGAAGCCGCCACCAAATACAATCTCGGCCGCTGCGCTCACGCGCAGGCGTTGGCTCAACCGGAAGACCCCAAAAACGTCTCCCCCGAAAAAATCACCTCAGGCCTGCAACGCGCGATTGACTTCTACGAAGACGCGTTGCTCGTGAACCCGAACGACGCGGATGCAAAGGCCAACCTCGACCGGGCGCGACGGCAGCAAGCGTTCGTTAAGAAGATCGCCGAACAGCTCAAGCAACAACAACAGCAACAACAACAACCCTCCGACGATCAGAAGCAGGAACAGTCGGACAACCAAGACCAACAGCAACAATCCGGCCAAGGCCAAGATCAACAGCAGCAGGATTCGCAACAGTCGTCCGATCAACAACAGCAATCGGGCGAGCAGCAGCAGAATCAGCAATCCTCCAATAGTGAACAAGGCGAATCGAACGACGACAGTCAGTCGCAACCGTCGCAAGCTTCAGATACGTCCCAATCGCAAACCGGCGGAAGCGACGAGATGGATATGGAAGCGCTGCAAGAGGAACTCGAGCGCGAACTGGAGCGGCTCGAAGAAGAACTCAAGAAGCGCGAAGCGGGTGAAGATCAAAACCAAAACGGCAACGATAACGAGTCGGATACATCCGACCCGACCGCCGATATGAGCAAGGAGCAGCTCGAACAACTGCAACGCCAGTTGCAAGAGGCGCTCGAAAACATCAAGCAGGAACGCGCCGCCGAGCAGGAAGCCGAAGCGCAGGACCAAAAAGAAGGCGAGCAGGCCGAAGGCGACCAGCAAGCCATGGCGACGAGCCAACCGGCCGACGAAACCGAACCGCAGGAAACGGCGGCCGAACAGAACGAACGCGTCAGCCGCGAGCGCGCCCTACGACTATTGCAGGAAGCGCGCGATAAGGAAGCCATGCGGCGCCAAGCTCAGCGCCGCGCCCGCGAGAATCGTCAAAGTTCGCGCAACGTGGAGAAGGATTGGTAGTGCGAGATTTGTTCCGTCAACTTGCGCATCGATCCACCGCGACCGGGCTCGCGTTCCTGTTCGCGCTTCTCGCATGGCACGCCAGCGCTGCCGCGCAGAGCATCACCGCCACGCCCAACGTTCGCTCCGCCTCGATGGACGAAATCGTCGTCATCTCCGTGGTGGTTTCCAACCCCAATCAGGCTTCCACACCGGAACCACCCACCTCGGACGACTACGACCTAACGCTACGTGGTGGGCCGAGCAAGAGCCAACACTTTGAGATGGACTCCAGAGGCAGACGTTTCAGCGATATCAGCTATACCTATCAATTCGTTTTGACGCCACACAAAACCGGCATCGTCACCATCGGCCCGTTCGTCCTGAAAGACAACGGTCGCGAACTGCGCAGCAATCCTTTCCGCGTGAAGATTACAGAATCGGCCGAGACCAAAGACCTCATGGTCGAAGTAGAAGCGCCGCGCAAAACCCTATTTGTCGGCGAAGCCGTCGAACTCAAGCTGCACATCTGGTTGCGCGTGTACGAACAACGCGGCATCGGGCGCGCGGAAGCGGGATACATGTTGCAACGCGTGCAGGCCAGTACCAGCGATTTCGGTATCTTCACCGACCTCATTCGACAACGCGTGCCGCCGGCAGTCAAAGAAGCAACGCGGAAAAACGACCAAGGCAAGGCCGTCGATTACTATCGCTACACCTTTACGACGACGCATTATCCGAGCCGCCCCGGACAGCTCGCCGTCGGCGACATCCGCATCGAAGCGTTGTATCCGACACTCTTGCGCCGCACGGTGTTCGATTGGGATCACGCCCGCCCGCCGCGACGTTTACAAGCCCAACCCGACGTTGACGATATCGTCGTCAAGGCCGTGCCGCTGGCCGGTCGTCCGCCGTATTACCGTAACGCGATCGGACAGTTCACCATGCAGGCATCGGCCGCGCCGCGTTCGGCGGCTGTGGGCGACCCGATTACGCTCAATCTTCGACTAACCGGCAACAGCCCGCTCGACGGCATCGCCGCGCCCAAGCTTTCCGAAGTCGCGCCGCTTACGGAAAACTTCGAGATCACCGACGACTCATTGGCCGGGGTGGTCAACGGCAACATGAAGACCTTTTCCATGACCATTCGCCCTCGGCATGAAGACGTTAAGGAAATCCCGTCGCTGCCGCTGGCGTATTTCGATCCCGAGCGCGAACAGTACGACACGGTCTGGACCGATCCGATCCCTCTCGCCGTGCGCGCGGCCGAGCGTATATCCGTTCCGATCACCCCCGAAGGCAATGGCGATAGCAATGGCCCCACGGAGCTCACGCAAGTGGACGACGGCCTGCTGGCTAACCGTACGAATATCGACGGCTTGCTCGTCTCGCAGGGCATTGCGATCACCACGATCGATCGTGTGTTGCTCGCCGCCTGCCCGTTGTTGTTCGTGGGCGTCGTCGTGTTCATTCGGGCTCGTTGCGGCGGCGCGCAGATGGAAGAACGCAAGCGGCGCAGCCGCGCCTTGCAGGAGGCCGAACGCCGATTAACCGCCGATCGATCGGCGGCGGGTGCGTTGCACGCCATGTTGGGATTTGTCGCAGACGTCAGCGGCGCACCGCGCGCCGCCGTCGCGCGTGGCGATGCGATCAGGCTGTTGCAACAACACGACGTACCGTCGGATGCGATTCAACGCTTTGACAAACTCGTAAACGACTTAGAAACCGCGCAGTATGCGGGCGGTGCAACAGAAGCGTCATTCGACGTTGCCGATATCCGCAACACACTCAAATCAATCGATCGGGCGGTATCCAAAAAATGAGCATGCAACTGCACGGTTATAACATGTTGGGTGGTTTGGCGAAGACAGGCAATCGCGTTGCAATCCATGCGCAACGAAGATGGCTGGTAATGTTGGCCATGCTGTTGTGCTTGCCGCATGCCGTCATGGCCGAAGATACCGCGTCGCGATCTACGCTCCTAGCACAAGCCCAAGAGGCCTACGACCAGGCCGTTGCCATGCAGGCACCCAATCGCTTAAAGGCGCGCACGCTGTTTTCCGACGCACTCAAGAAATACGAATCCGTGCTCGACCAGGATGTGCAAAACGCCGGGGTGTTGTTCAACGCCGGTAACGCCGCCTACCGCTTGGGCGACTACGCCAAGGCAATCGTCTATTACCGCCGAGCGCTGCTGATCGAACCCAACGCGGCGGATATTCAACAAAACCTCAGCCAAGCGCGGCGTCAGGTCACCCTGCAAATCGAACCGCCCACCGAGCGCAAGATATTCGCTTCGCTTCTCACCTACGACCGCTGGCTTGCCCCGAGCGTCTGGAAGTACCTCGCCTACGCCGCGTACGTCGGGTTTTGGTTGCTGCTGACCTTGCGTATCGCGCGGTGGCGTCAACCCGTGAGCGTGCCGACGGCGTTGCTCGCGCTTTGCCTGCTCCTCGCGTTGGTGGCAGGCCGCGCGTTTTGGGTGGCGGCGGAGCGATTCGAGAATCCAGCGGCGGGCGTCGTCGCGCGCGGCCAAACCGAACTGCTCAAGGGCAACGGCACCGGCTATCAGCGGCGGATCGACGAACCCCTCACGGCGGGCGTCGAATTCGAACTAATCGAGCAACGGCCCGACCCCGATCAGCGCCTCTGGTATCGCATTCGCCTCGCCGATGGTACCGACGGCTGGATTCTGGCCGAGCGAGCACTATTGATATAGGTCTAACAAACTTCATCTTGCGCTAACACGCGCCGCTGGATACACGCTGAGCGTTCCGGTAGCATCTGCATCGGTGAAACACGCCTCAACAGGGGAGACTTCCGTGACCGACCAAGATATCCAAGCCAATCAACCTGCGCCCGCCGATTCGAGTAAATCCAAAAGCGGCGGACCGTTGAGCGGGCCATTTGGCATTATTTTGTCGCTGGTGCTGTTAGGTGTCGCGGGCGTGTTTGCGTACAACACGTTCTATGCCGCCGAGCCGGTCAAGCTGGATACGCCGCCCATCGTGTGCATCTGCGCCGAAACCGGTAAGACCTTTGAATACAAGCCGCAGGAAAGCGACACGTTTCCGGTCTTATCACCCCATACAGATAAGAAGACCGGCTATCGCGCTGAAGCGTGTTATTGGCAGAAAGATTCCGACGAGCCCAGGACAGAGCCGACTTGGGTGCTGTTAAACGAAGACGTCGATAAAGCGGGCGTCACCGAATGCCCCGATTGCGGCCGCATCGTCGTGCGACACAACCCCATGCCGCCGGGTGCCGGCCGCGGCGACCGCCGCAATCCCGAATCGTCGGCAAATGATGATGCCGAGAGCGCGACCGGTACGTCGGGCAATCGCGAATAGCGCCGCATCATCGCGACCATCGACGAACTCAAACAGCTCGCCCGCGCGGAAACAACTCCGCCCCAACTGGGGTGCCATGCCGACCCAACCGCGCCGCGTTGATATGTCGAAGCACGGGCAGCCATGCGCGGGACCATACAAACGCGAACCCAGCACCAAGGTCGGCATGCTTCACGCATGAACCGCGCGTACGTGGGGTGCCATGCCGACCCAACCGCGTTCCACCTAATCGTCTAACCAATCCAAGCCTTGCACGGGACCACACAGTTGTGAACCCAACACGAAGGTCGGCATGCCTCACGCATGAACCTCGCGGACCTTGGGTGCCATGCCGACCCAAACGCGTTGCACTTTACCGTCAAAGCACCGGCAGCCATGTGCGGGACGTTACAAACGCGAACCCAACACCAAGGTCGACATGCTTCCTGCGCGAATCCTCTTTGCACCAAAGCGGGATATTACCGGTGAGTTAAGTGGGTTCCCTGTTGATCATCGTCAGTGCTCGGCGTGGTCGCAAGCCTTGGACATGCCGACCTTGTCGTTTATCGCGCAATTGGATGGTCGCCCTGAAAGCTGCTTCTATCGGTGTCACAGCATTCTTTCGTTTGGGTCGGCATGGCACCCCGACCGACCCAACTATGCGACGCTGATACCCTTGAGCAATGTTCACTTCGCGTGGCATCACCCAACCACGAGACAAAGGCGAGGGTCCGCATGCTTCGCGAGAACCGTTTATCTTTCGGGGTACAATTTACGTGGGGTAGTGAAAAGGTGTCGGTATCGGTTGCGGACTTCGTTTAGCACGGACACGCGCCATGGGCATGCCGACCTACGCATTGGCTGCACGATTGGATGGTCGCACGCAAAGTTGCCTCGTCAAGCGTTACAACATTCCATCGGTTGGGTCGGCATGGCACCCAAGTGTCGTCTTACGTCGCCGGTGTTTCGGTGGGTCGAGTACGACCCACCTTACCCCTCACGACCCAAGACTCAAGTCTCAAGACGCACGACGCACGATGCAAGACTCACGACCCAAGTCCCCCGACTCAAGCCCCACGCTCCAAGCCTCACGCCCTCCCCCTCACTCCGCCCCTGTCACCCGCTCGACAAACTCAACCACCGTCGCCGTGATGGATTCGATCCGCGCCTGAGCGTCGGCTTTCGCGCGGGCGATGTCTTTCTCATCCGAGCGCACCAACACGTAGAACTTGATCTTCGGTTCGGTTCCGCTCGGGCGGGCGATCAGCTTACAACCGTCGCCGGTCAACATCACCACGTCGGCGGCGGGCAAGCGATACTGATCGACAACCGCACCGGTCTTCACATCGCGCACCTCGCCGGTGCTGAGGTCGGCGATCCGCTCGACCGGTTGACCGGCTAGTTCCTTGGGCGGATCGATACGAATGGTTGACATGATGTTGCGAATCTGATCGGCACCGCTCTTGCCTTTGAGTGTGATGCTCTTCGTGAACTCCTCGAAGAAGCCATGTTGCGCGTACAGCGCGTTTAACCACTGCCACAGACTCTTGCCTTGCGTGCGCGCGAAGATCAGGGCATCGGCCAGAAAGGTGGCGCTGGCCACCGCGTCCTTATCGCGCACCTTGGACGACGGCAGATAGCCGTAGCTTTCTTCCGCGCCAAATAAAAACGTGCGGTCGTCATCCGGCGCATCGAACTTGGCGATTTGTTCCGCGATCCACTTGAAACCCGTCAGCGTTTCGATCACTTCGCAGCCGTGCGCCCGCGCGATGTCCTTCATCTGATCGCTGCTGACGACTGTGCTTAACACCACGCCATGCGCGGGCATCTGTTCCACCTGTTTGCGGGCGGCGCAGATGTAATCCGTGAGCAACGCCGCAATCCGGTTGCCGGTCAGCAGTTGGTACTCACCATTCTCATCGGGCACGGCCGCACCAACGCGATCGGCATCGGGGTCGGTCGCGATGACCAAGTCGGCCTGGTGCTCGCGCGCGTAACGCAGCGGGATTTCCCAGGCGGCAGCCTCTTCGGGATTCGGTGAGGCAACAGTCGGGAACTCGCCATCGGGCTCGGCCTGCTCCGCCACTTCGATCACGTTGGTAAAGCCGCGCTGCTGCAACGCGGCTGGCACCATCGCACCGCCGGTGCCATGCAGCGACGAGAACACGATCTTGACGTCGCCGCCGTGTTCGCGAATCAAATCCGGAATCAGACAGTCGTCAGTAACCACCTGCAGATACGCTGCGTCTACCTCGGGGCCGATGTCCTTGAGCCGACGGTTGGCTCGCGCCGTTCGTTCGTCGTCGGCATTCACATTCGCAAATCCGCCGACCTTGCGAACTTCTTCGATGATGCCGCGATCGTGTGGCGGAACGACCTGCGCTCCGTCGCGCCAGTAAACCTTGAAGCCGTTGTACTCGGGCGGGTTGTGGGACGCCGTGACCACCACCCCCGCGATACACCCGAAATGGCGTACTGCAAATGACAGTGTGGGCGTCGGGCGAAGCTGCGGAAATAAAAAGGCGTTAATGCCGTTGCCGCTCATCACGAGGGCCGTTCGCAGCGCGAATTCGGGGCTCATACGCCGACAGTCATACGCAATCGCAACGCCGGCGGCCATCGCAGGTTCGCCCTGCCGCTTTATGTAATTCGCCAGGCCTTGCGCGGCCGCCCCGACCGTGTAAACGTTCATCCGGTTCAAACCGGCCCCGATCACACCACGCAGGCCGCCGGTGCCGAAATCGAGCGACTTGTAAAACCGGTCGGTCAGCTCGGCCTCACCCTGAGCGCCTTGGGCGTCCAACGCTTCGATTTCAGCCTTGTCGGCATCTGCAATTGCCGGGTCGTTGATCCACTTTTCTGCGGCGGTGCGCGCGTCGACATCTTTCATCGTTTACTCCATTAGAATGGTGACTTCCTCATTATGTGGGATGATTCCCGAGTGGAAAGACCCCACGCGTTAAGAAAACAAAATTCCCGGGTTTTTCATTGCGAATTTTTTCGAGGGTTGTGTTAACATGCAACGGTCGGTCGGACTACTGATTAGAGAATCTTTCAAAACACATTTGCACACCACTAGCCTTTTGGGACGCCAATCGACAGTCATGCCTGAGCCGTCCTAAGCAACTAGTGGGCTGTAGGGAATGAAAATGAAACATCTGAGAATGAGAATCGCGCTTGCAACCATTGCAGCACTCGCCAGTGCGAGTACTTTCGCCGTAGATGCGGTCGTCGCTCAAACAGATAAAAAAGGACACGGCGCATCGCGCAAGATTACGCGTCTCGACGGCGGAAAAATCGAGGTGGCAGGAATGGTGTACGATTCCCGCTTCGATTATTACCAATCCGACGAGTATAAAAATTTTGGCAGTCGTTGTGGTGCGCGACATTCCGCGAATAGCGCGCCGCGCGGCGGCGCGTTGGGTGACTGCGATGCCTTTGGTACGTCGGTCCTTGCCACCTACGCACCGACGGTCGGGCGCATCGGCATCCCTGTGGTCGTGCATGTTATTCAAAACACAAGCGGCGAGGGCAATCTTCCGACGTCGGAAATTGAAGCGCAGATCGATATATTGAACGACGCATTCCTCGCACGCGCAGGAAGCCATGCCGCCGGAAGTGCAAATGCCGAGATCGAATTCTTTCTGGCCGAGACCGACCCCGATGGAAACCCGACCGACGGCATCACTCGTACGATAAATAATCAGTGGTTCATTGAGAACGGGGCCTATTGGGAAACGTTGGCCTGGGATACGACCCGTTATATGAATGTCTATTCGCTCGATCTGGACCCTCAGGGCTTGTTGGGCTATGTCGAAGCGTTTCCGGCAGAAGAGCCAATCGTTGGCCAACCCCGCGACCGTGTTGTCGTTCACTTTGGGTCATTTGGTGGCATGGGATCCGACGGCCCACCTTATGATCTCGGACGCACTCTCATTCACGAAGTCGGTCACTATCTCGGGCTCTATCACGTCTGGGGCAATAACTTTTCCTGCAGTACCGGAGCCATGCCTGGCTGTTACACCACCGGCGATCTTATCTGCGATACGGAATCTCAGGACTTTGAACGTTACGGCTGCGAGCAAACGGCTTCTTGTGGATCGGACGACCCTATCTTTAATTACATGAACTACAGCGACGACATTTGTCTGCTTGAGTTCACACCCGAACAGGTCAACCGTATGCGCTGTACGCTGGCCAATTATCGTTTTGATTTGGTAACCACGGCACCGTCCGTGCTCGATATTGAAGTATCGCCCGCATTGCCCGTCAGTCACAGCGGCCTAACCGGCGGCCCGTTCACAAATCCGTTAACGGCATGGTCGGTTCGTAAAATTGGCACCGGTGCAGTCGATTACAACGTCACCATTCGAAACAACTTCGGTTTACTGCTGAACGGCGGCACGAGCGATATTGCCGGCACTTTTGCTGCCGCCCCCAATCAGTTCCGCACGTTTCAAATCACACACTCTAATGACCTGAACGATCTACCGAACGGCACCTACACGGCGGAAATCGTGTTTCAAAATCTCACGGCGGGAACCGAAGTTATTCGTGTGCATCAACTGGAAGTGGGTACCTTCTCGGCAGATTTCACCGGGACGCCCACTGCAATTCCAGATCGCCCGATCAGTCCCCAATTGCCCAATCCGGGGCTCACGACCCAATTCCTCGTGAACCAAGGGGGAGCGATTCAGGATTTGGACATCAACATCGAATTGCTACACTCCTGGATCGGCGACCTAACGGTCACGCTGACTCACGTCGATACCGGTACGAGCGTCATCATCATCGATCGATTGGGCAGCGCGAATTGCGATGCGAATAACATCGATGTTCTACTCGATGACAGCGGAACCGGTGGAAGCATCCAGGATCAATGCGAAGACAATCTCTCGTCTCCGCCGTCCTTTAGCCCGGCCAATGCGCTGCAGCAGTTTAACGGCGAACTTATCGCCGGAGTTTGGCGTCTCCACATCCTCGATAATGAAACGTTTGATGCGGGTACATTAATCGCGTGGGGATTACGCGCTCGTATTGCAGAGGAGATGGACAACGACCCCGACCCCATCGACAACAATCCGACCAACAACAACCCAGTGGATACCGATGGCGACGGCGTCTTCGATTCATTTGATAACTGTGTCAATCGCGCCAATGCCGATCAGTCGGATATCAACGTTAACGGCATAGGGGATGCGTGCGAGACCGTTGTTGGCCTGGCCCCGTGCCCCGCTCCCATCACGGTTCAGGCAAGCGATAACGCTGGCGCAATCGTGAACTTCGAGTTGCCGGCTGCCGTCGGAGGTTTCGGTGATATCACCGTCATGGCGACACCCCCATCGGGAACGCGTTTCCCCATCGGCACGCGAACGGTCGATATCCTCGCCTTCAACAACAGCGGCAGCTCGGATAGTTGCAATTTCCAAGTCACCGTCACTGCCCCCTCGGCACCTGCGCCGCCTCCGCCGATGATGGGCGGAATCTGCGGATTCGGGATGGTCGAGGCGGCAATGATCGCGCCGGCAGCGTTCCTTGCGACGCGCCGGTTGCGCCGACGTCGTTAACGGGTTACGTCAAACCGCGCCAAACCTGTTACCATGCAGGCTATGGCGCGGCGCACACGAAAACCGAAGGAAACGAATCGACGTGAATCGCAGGGCCCCGATTCAATTGAGTCGGTGCCGACTGTTAATTCGCAGACCCCCGGCGAACCAGCAAAGCCGTCTCCCCATCAATTGCCTCACGTCCCAACATCCACTAACGCCGACGTATCGGCCGGAAGAGACAAGTCAACACCACCACTCGTCATCCCCCTCGACCGGCTACAGGCGTTCGTGCGATTCGTTTGGCGCGCCGCTGTCGGTGGTGGCTGCATCTGGCTGGGTCGCTCCATCTGGCCCGGGCCGGATTATCAAACCATCGTCTATCTGTCATTTCTGATTTGCGCATTCTCCATCGCGCTGGTTGGTTTGATGCTCGTACTCGCGGCGCTGCGCTGGTTGGCATTGGCATGTTGGCCCGGCGGGACGCGTATCCACGTAACCGCCGACGCGATCGACCTGCAGACCGGGGCGTTCGGTCACGATTCGTTTGCGTGGTCGGATATCGATGTCGAACTCGAGGGCGATCTCGAAGCGGATATATACGAGTCACTGCCCCCAGAGGCGATCGTGCCGACGCTGCGTCATCGTCCCACAGGCCACAACGTTTTCGGTAGCCTACAAACGTATGGCGGTCGCCCGGCGGAAGAACTGGCCGCGCAGATTAAGCCGTTTGTCTTGCAACGATTGCGCGTTCAGGAAGCCGCGCACGCGTAATTGAGCACGGCGCTTTAGGATAAGCCCGATAACAGAAGCACCGCCCCTCATGTCACGAAGATCGCCTCAAGCGGATCGAATCTACGACCGATAGTCATATACGAGGCTGTGGGTCTTCCGCCGATTGGCGGGACAGCCTGGCTTGGAGGGTCCGAGTAACGGCGAGCTCGGACCCTTCTTTTATGCGCCGAGCTATATTTAGACGTTTATATAAATTACGGAATCGCATCTCTTTGCGCGACGCATGCAGGTTTGACGGTGCGACATCAAATCGCACTCAATAACGCCTGTCTAAATGCGCAGTTCCAGCAAGACCAACCTCGAAACGAAAGTGGAACGAACCAAAGTACGCTTTCGACGATCTTAAGAATTGGTAGCGCATACTCCCTCTCCCTCGAAGGAAGAGGGCTTGGGTAAGGCTTTCTGACTATCCGAGAAGCTTCAACACAAAATAAAGCAGAGCGCAGCACGAAGCAGTTAATCGATTACTTGGAACCCGGCATAAGCCCCCAAGGCACGAACTCGCAATAACATCGCACACGAATATCCTATGTTGTTTACAGGCCCCGCCGCACGCCGCGCACGTATTCCGCAACTTCCGACAGGCTTGATCGTCCGGGCAGGTCGTGTTCGAGTCCCAAAAATTGGAACCCCAAGGAAATGCGTTCGACGTCTTCGGTTACGCAATGACGGAACTGGCCTTCCAATAGCAGCGGCTTCACATCGGGCCGGCGGATGATCTCGATGCCGACCATATCGCCGTCCTGAAGACGCGGATTCTGATCGGAGCGCACGTCCACCAACACGCCGCCCATGGAAATGTTCGCAACGCGTCCCGAACAAACCGGGAAGCAGACCTCACCGCTATTCGGCAAGCCGCCTTCCCAAACCTTCACCGGAATGAATCGATGCGACGGAATGTTGACGCGTTGATAGGCGCGGCGTTGCACTGCACGCACTGATGCGGGCTCGTGTAACAAGAGTGTGTCGCCCTCTTGCCCGGTGATTTTGGTCGTAAACAAGCACTTTTTATGGCCGCGCCGGAATGCAACGCCGACTTCCACGTCGGGTTGCAATGCCGCTTGGGGGCTCTGTTTGTCGGCTACTTCCTGCAGCACGATCGTGTTCTTTTCCGCGTCGAAGCTACCGAAGATGGCCCGAAACGTTTGCCATTCGCCATCGATGCACTGCGTTACATTGACATCGACGTGCCGTTCGGCCGCCCAACTCAGCATGCTTTCGTGCGATGCGACTTCCAACTCTGCCGTTGCCTGATTCATAGACTCACCGTCTCTTCCGCGCTGGAGATTTGTTCGATCGCCACGCGCAGGTCGCGAATGGCCGCCGCATCCTGAGTGGATGTCACAAACTGCAAACCCAATATCGAGCACCCCTCGCTGGCGGGCGTTTTGTTGGTGATGCGCGCTCCGAGACTGATGGAGCGTTCGCTGGTCGGCAGGTCGAATGTCACCTGCAGCCGATGACGGCGATCGATCAGCCCGGCGATCGCATCGCTCACGCGACACGCCATGCCGTCGGCGCTAATGTTGAGTAGGTTCACGCTCTGCTTGTGCGCCACGCCGCTGTCTTTCCATTCGAGACACACCGACGACGACGGTGCCAACTTTGACCGTAAGAATCGGCGGCGATTCGAAACACCCAACCAATCGGGGCGCTGCAGGCTCAGCGCGTTGGAGCTGCCCCACTTCACGATGCCCGTTACCGTGGTCGAGACCGTGTACTTGCGGTCGTGATACACGAAGCCGATGCAGCGCTGCCCGACCAGTTTCTCTAACGCCAAGGGCGGTTGACCCGTCATTTCAATGAGCATCGCTTCGGAATCGAGCGACAACAGCCGACCGCTGATCGTCACGTCGTCAATCAACTCGGGCTCGAGGGCGATTTCCGAACGGGCGCCGACCGCTTCTTCGAGCGTGCGAACGGTATCTTCGGGGCCGAGTTTCGTTGTGGTACGCATACCCACCTCTTCGGTTGAATGCACAGCGGTCGATGGTTTGCGCGGACCGCAGCGCGACGGACCTGTATCCGCATCTTATTAGTCGAATCGTGCTATCGGTGGCTTGAGTGTGCGATGGGTACCGGAATGACGCGCAGTCATCCTCGTGCATAGGGGCGACTATTATTCGGACGATATAACGGTGGCCCCTAAATTGAGCACGCGCGGCAGTTCCTGCGTGGGCAGCCGCACGTCGAGCCGCATGGTGCCATCCGTATAGGACCGATCGAGAATGTGCGCATATTGGCTGAGATAAGAGAGCAACCGTCCGTTGGTCGCAGAGGCTTCCAACATCACACGAGCATAACGCCCACGCACGCGATCGAGGATGCGCTCCGTCAGTTCGTCAATCCCTTTTCCGGTCAGCGCGGAGATTTCCACGGCATCTTCATGATTGGCGCGCAAAATGTGAATCGACGATTCGTCGTCGAGCGCGTCGACCTTGTTCAATACGTTCAAGCGCGGCGTGTCGTGGCAGCCGATGTCGTCGAGCACTCGTTCGACGGCTTTGATCTGCCCCGGCGCGTCGTGGCTACTGGCGTCGACAACGTGCAGTAACAAATCGGCATGCACCGTCTCTTCCAGCGTGGCGCGAAACGACGCCACCAATTGGTGCGGCAAGTTGCGCACGAATCCTACGGTATCGGACAAAAGCGCGACCTGCCCGCCGCCGAGATTCCATTTGCGCGTCTTGGTATCGAGCGTGGCAAACAGCTTGTCTTCGACCAACGTGTCGGCGTTGGTTAGCGCGTTCATCAGCGTACTCTTACCGGCATTGGTATAGCCGACGAGGCTGATCGTGTAATAGTCGCTGCGGCTTTTGACCTCGCGAATCTTGCGTTTGTCGATGTTGGCCAGTTGGCTCTTCAGAAACGTTACGCGCTTCTGCACCAGCCGTCGGTCGATCTCGATTTGCCGTTCGCCCGGACCGCGCGTACCCACACCCCCCACAGCACCGGCCGTCGTACCGCCACCGGCACCAGCGATACGCTCCAAGTGGCTCCACATACCGCGCAGTCGCGGCGCGGTATACTCGAGTTGGGCGAGTTCGACCTGTAGCCGCGCCGAATGCGTGCGCGCGCGGCTGGCGAAAATATCGAGAATCAACTCGGTGCGATCGATCACGCGATGCTCGATAATGCGTTCGACCTCGCGGATTTGCGATGGAGCCAACTCGTTGTCGAAAATGACGACATCCGCCTCTTTCGCGGCGGCGTATTCCGCTAGTTCGTTGACCTTGCCGCGACCGATGTAAGTGCTGGCACAAATCTGGCCGCGCTTCTGCACGACGCGTCCAACGACGTCCGCCCCGGCCGCCGCCGTAAGCCCCGCCAGTTCGGCCAGCGGGTCGTAACGCGTTGCACCATGATCCGAGTTTGGAAGGATCAGGCCGACCAGTACGGCCCGTTCGGCGACGACGCTTTGATTGTTGTCCTGTATTTTCAAGGATGCGGGGCCTGTCGGCATCTCCTACGCGCGGGTTATTTGCTTCCCAATTATCCGGGCAATTTGGCACCGGATCAATTCAACTACTTTAGTCGCAACTTCAATCTGTACCAATTTTGTTTGAATTCTCGCGCCAAGCCGCCCAACTGAAATTCCACGCTGCCTTGCTCGAAAGTACGCAGCCATCGCCACGCGAGAACCGATAAGGTCTTGGTTAACCAAAATCAACCTTTCTTCTCCATCGCGGTTTACGCTGACGCCCGCATCCCTTGGCAGACCACGACAACATCTTTGTACCAAATTTCGCTTTCCGCTTGCCTCTGGCACGTTGCCTGCAAGAATTAAGTAGCAAGGCACTATGGCATCTCCACAACGCAAGGAGGTGTGCGATGCGCGTCGGAAAAATCGCTCAGACCAACGTCATTTCGGTCCATCCGCATGACCCGCTCGATAAAGCCATCATGCTGATGGAAGAACACCACATCCGCCACCTGCCCGTAATCGATGCGCGCCGCCCCGTCGGCATGATTTCCGATCGCGACTTGCTCGTCGCCGTCGGTTGGAAGCTATCCCCCGACCGCGGTGGTAGCACTATGCCAAAGGCGTACAACCATCCGCGTCAAGTGCGCGAGATCATGTCGCGCCCGGCCCTTTACATCGACGCCGATGCCACCGTTCACGCCGCTGCGCGCGCGATGGTCAGCGGTCGCTTCCATGCCCTGCCGGTGCTATATGGCGAACGGGTCCTCGGCGTCGTGACGAGCAGCGACCTGCTGCAATCCGCCGTCCGCGAGTTCGCTAACAGCGACGCTTTCCAAACGCGTGTCTCAGTCTACATGCATTGCGACGTCATGACTGCCGGACCGCGCGACACGATTCACCAGGTCGCGCGTCAAATGCACAACGCAGGCATTCGCCATCTGCCGGTATTAAGTGATGGAACGTTGATCGGGATTCTGTCCGACCGCGATATTCGCCGAGCGTGCGGCGTCGATCAATCTGAAGACGCCCGCGCCGAAAGCGAAGGGCGCGTCTATATCGGCGCGACGGAGGTGATCGACATTATGACGCCGGCGCCGGTAACCATCGATCACGATGCCTCGGCGCGCGACGCGATGATTCAACTTGCAAAACACCGCATCGGCTGCTTGCCGGTGATCGAATGCAACCGACTCGTCGGGTTATTCACCGAAACCGATGCGTTGCATATCATTGCTAACTTGGAAGATGCGCATGCGTCTCGACGTTCGCAGCAAGCTACGTGACGGCGTGCATCGATAACCAGCGCTACGCCTCGCTGGCGACGGCCTCGATCTTTTCCTCTTCTTTCGCCTCTAAACGGCGAATGCGATCGTGCAATTGCTCGTTCTTCTCGCGCAGTTGTTTTAGCTCTTCTTCGAGGCGCTCGAGTTCTTCGCTGCCGTCTTGGTCATCATCGAGTCCTCTGAGCGCCTGCTTGGCGGCCCACTGAACGCGACGGTCATCGCTATCCGACAGTTCCTTTAGTTCGGACTTGAGCAAGCGCGTAAGGCCGTCGGTCGAGGACGCCGCAAAAATCGCGGACCGCTTTAACCGACGATGCTTGCCCGTTAAGAACGGTCGCAAGGCATCACCTGCCGCCTTTAGCACTGCGTCATTCTTTTCAAATTCCTCCGCAAGGTCACCGATGGCCTCGATCGCGCCGCGCCGTACGTCCGAATCCTGCTGGGGCTCTAACCAATCTTGCAGTTCGTCAATGGTTGCCGCTGTACCGAGCTTCGCCAAACCGCGCAACGCCGCCGTGCGAACCATCTCGCGATGCGAATCCCGTTGCAGGCACACGCGCAGCCGACGCAGCGCATCTTCATCTCCGCGATCTGCATGCTTTGCGTACGACTCGATAGCTGCTTCCTGTACCTTGTAACTATCGTGCTCGTTGTCGACGAAGCGCGCGAGGACTCGAATAACGTCGTCGTCTGCCGTCAGGTCTCCCATCGCCCTTAGAACCGCGGCCAATACCTTCGGATGCTCCACCTCGACCGCCGCCAATAGCGCCGCGCGCGCATCGGGTTCGTCAAACTCGCCCAGCACGCGCGCCGCCTCGGAGCGAACCGCCCAATAGGCGTCGCCGTGCAGCAACACGCGCAGCTCTTCAACCAGTCGCGCGTCGCTGTCTTTCTCAAGATGCTGCATAGCCCTTATTTGCAGTACCGGGTTGGCGTCGTGCAGTTGCGCTAGCCACATGCGCCGCGGTTTGTCTTCGGAAAGCTCCATCAGCACGGCCATGGCAGGATCGATGCGCACCGCCTGCGGTGCTGCTGATAATGAAAAGTACACAACCGTCTCTTTTTGGTCGATGTACTGGTTGAACGTGCGCGCCTGATACGCTTCGCCCGGCGCGCTCGTGACAAAGTCGATGCGAAAAGCAAAGTGAAACGCCTCATCCTTCTGCGTCTGCTTAATCGTTAACTTGACCAGCTTATCCTCGGGCAGCCATTCGTACGCGACATTCACGTCCGGGTGACCGGGACGTGCCGTCCAGTCGTAAAAAAAGCGCGACAGGCTGTGCCCAGACACGCGCTCCATCACCCGCCGCAAATCACTGGTCTCGACCGTGCGGTGACCAAACTCCTTCACATACGCGTTGATGCCGGCCCAGAAAACGTCGTCACCGAGACGGCGTCGCAGCATATGAACGACCCACGCGCCTTTTGGATAGGCCCGCGAATCGAACTGACTGCCGGGCGAGTCGTACATGCGATCGACGATGGGCTTGTCCTTGCCGCCGCTCTTCGCACGATCGCCTTTGCGCATCAAGTTGTATGCAAAATCGGCATCGCCGTTGTGATGTTCGTCCCAGAGCGCTTCAAAGTACGTCGCGAAGCCCTCATTCAGCCAGAGGTGCGCCCAATCGTTACAGGTTAGCAAATCGCCGAACCACTGATGCGCCAGTTCGTGCGCGACCAGCCCGTCGCTGCTCGTATCGAGATGCGCTCGGTCGTCATGCAGCGTCGATTCACCTAACGTGGTCGAACTGGTATTCTCCATACCGCCGCCGAACTGGTAGCAACAAAGCTGATCGTACTTCGGCCACGGATAGCTAACTCCGATTTTCGCGCTGAAAAAGTCCAGCATCTTGGTCGTGTTCTCGAAGGAATTGCCCATTTGATCTTCGAATTCCTTGCGCACGTAATACGTCACCGGGATGCCGTTCCAGGTCTCGGTCTTCGTCACAAAGTCGCCCACGACCAACGTGACTAAATATACGACGTGCGGCTTGTCGAGCTTCCAGTGAAACGTGCGACGACCGTCGTCGAGGTCGCGCGTTTCGATCAGTTCCCCATTGCTCACGGCAATGTATGGCTTCTTGGTTGTGCAGATGATCTCCGTGGTTTGCATCTCATTCGGATGGTCGAAGCAGGGAATCCAATAACGATTGCTGGTTGACTGGCCCTGCGACCAAAGTTGATAGGGCGCCTGCGGGTCTTCTTCCGAGGGCTTAAAGAAATGCAGACCACGCTCGGGATCGTGCAGTCGATACTTCACGCCGATTTCAATTTGCTGGTTGCGCTGCAGCGTACGACCGAACGGCACGATGAGCTTCTTCTGGTCGTAATCGAAATCTGGGGTGAGTACATCGCCCGAGGCGGCACGCACGCGTACCTCGACATCCTTGAAATCAACCGCATCGAGGGTGATCGAATCGATCGGACGCAGCGCACTGCCTGCAATCGTCGCCACCGACTCGGCCGTTTGGGCGTCGAGGTCGACGTCGATCTCAAGGCGAATATGCGTGATATCGAATGGACGGTCTTCCGGGAAATGCATCTCGTCTGCATACGCGGACGCCGTTACCGTCAAGCTCAACGACAAAGCGCACAAACCAACACAACAAATGCGAATCATACTCCACTCCAAATCCCACTTCTTCCAAGCGCAAGCAGGGCTCACTCTATAAGCCGATGCGTTCGCGCGCCGCCTGCAATCCTTCGATGCAGTTGGCGATATGCTCATCCAATGGTAACTCAAGCAATTCCGCCCCTTTGTTCACATCGTCGCGGCTCACGGCGGCGGCAAAGGCGGGCGTCTTCAACTTTTTCTTCACGGATTTCGGCGTCATGCCGTCAATTTTCTGCGGTCGTACCAAGGCCACGGCGTATATGAAACCGCTTAACTCATCGACGGCGAACAGCGTTTTTCGCAAAGCCCGATCCAATGGGTATTCATCGTGATTCCAGTCCGCGTGTGACAGCACTGCCCCGACGATTTCCTCATCGACGCCGCGCTCCCGCAGAATCTTAGCGCCTTCGCGCGTGTGTGCCGGCGGTTCCGGCCAACGTTCGTAGTCAAAATCGTGTAGCAAGCCGACGACGCCCCACAACTCCTCGTCGGTCCCGTTCTTCGCAGCGTAATGCCGCATCGACGCCTCGACACACAACATGTGGGTGCGCAGCGATTCGGACGTAACAAACTCGCAAACCAAGTCCCACGCTTCCGTGCGATTCATCAGTTACGCTCCCAGAAAAAGCTTGGTCGTTGCACCTCGTCCGGATAGAGCTGATTCATCGTCGCCGCGTCGTACACGCGCCCGTTTTGCACCACCCATTCAATCGAACTGGTGTTGCGTATATCTTCCAACGGGTTGGCATCCAATATGACGAAGTCCGCCAGCTTACCCGCCTCCAGCGAACCCACATCCCCGTCGAGCCCTACGTACCACGCGGGAAACAGCGTGCCGCAGCGAATCACTTCCAACGGCGTCATGCCGCCCTGGGCAAACATCCATAATTCCCAATGATGCGCCAGTCCCGCCAATTGGCCGTGCGCGCCGAGGTTGACGCGCACCCCCCGGTCTAGCAGCTTCTTACATAGCGTCGCGTTGCTGATGTGATTGAATTCGTTATCCGGCACCATGCGGCGCCGTCGGGCGCGCGGGTCGATCACAAAGCGCGGCGTGAACGTCATCAACCGTTCGTTCTCCCAGACGTTTTGATGTTGATACCAGTAATGCTCACCATAGAGCCCGCCGTAGCCGACCGTCAGCGTGGGTGTGTAACCGACCTTGGTCGCCGACCACAATTGCGCGACATCCTCATAGGCGTCGGCAATTGGAATCGAATGTTCCACGCCGGTATGGCCATCCACCACCATCGTGAGATTGTGTTGCAACAGCGAGCCGCCTTCGGGCACGACCATCATTTCTAATTCGCGCGCTGCGGCGACGACTTGCTGCCGCTGATCGCGCCGCGGTTGGTTATAACTCTTCACGCTCACCGCCCCCACGGCTTTCATGCGACGGAGGTGCGAACGTGCATCGTCGACGCTGTCGATCTCGGCCTTAAAGGGTGCCTTCGCGCCGTAGAGAATGGTGCCGGTCGAGAAAATGCGCGGACCGGTGATCGCCCCGATGCGCTGCAACTCGGCGGCACCAAAAATGCTGTTGGTATCGTGCGACGGGTCGTGAATCGTCGTGACGCCGAAGGCCAGCTTTGCATAATGCGACCAATTCGCCTGCGGGTGAATCCCCTGCGTCGCGTACGGCCCATGATCGTGAACGTCGACCAGGCCGGGCATGATCGTGCGACCATCCAACTTGTGGACTTTCGCGTCGGCCGGAACCTCAACGTCGTCTTTCGCGCCGATCGCCACGAGACGATTATTCTCGATCACCAGCGTGCCGTTTTCGATCACCTCATCGCCGCGCATCGTGATGATGCGGGCACCAACAAACGCGGCGACGCCGCTCGGTTTGTCGGCTGGCATTGTCGGGGCGATGTTAACGCCGCTTTCGGGCACTTCCCAAGCGGAGCTACTCGGGTCGGTAATCGACAGCAGGGCATCGTTCACCGGCACCGTGTAAAGATCGCCACCGAGCGTCCAGTGCAGGTTCTTCCCATCGGGGGAAAAGTGTGCGAACTCACCCGCATCGATTGAGACCGTCGCCAACGGGACCGATTTCATCTTCGGGCTCACCGACAACGGTTTGCCGGTGCGCGGAAACTCAGTCAGGCGCACGTTAAAGCGTTCGGTAAAGGCCAGTCGTTTGCCGTCGGGCGACACGCGATAACGCAGCGCGTTTTCGCTCGTGGCCTCAACGCGTTCATTACTGCCATTGAGATCGATGCTGAGCAACTGTCGCTTATCGGAATCACCATCGCGCGTATCCCGCTGAAAGTAAAGGCGATTGGAATCCTGAATAAAATGCGGGTGACTGCCGCTGCGCGCGATCAACGTCGGCTCGCCCCCATCAATCGGCATGTGATAGAGACCCATCTCGTCGTCGTATAGTTCCGACCGTAGATATCCGCCGCGCGTTTTGCGAAACACGATGGTCTTCCCATCCGACGATACCGCCGTTTCGACGTAATGACCCGGATTATCCGTGAGCTTACGGCTGGCCCCGCCGCCGATGGGCACGATTCTGATCGCACCGAGCGCCGCGTCGTTCCACGTGGCATAGACCACCTGCTTACCGTCGGGCGTGAGCGACGGATAAAGCTCGAACTCATCGGCATCGGCACACAGCCGCGTCGGCTCACCATCCGGCAACGACTTCACCCATAGCTTGCCGAATGCCTGATAGACCACGCGCTTGCCATCCGGCGTCACCTGCGCCCAGCGTAACACGCGCGCTTTCACCTCGTCGGGTGCGACCTCAACCTTGTAGCGTAAGGCGTCGGCAACCTGCCGCGTATCGCGCACGCGAAACGGAATCTCGCGCACGTCGCCGCTTTCGATATCGATGCGTCGCATCTTTCCCTTTGCGTAAAAGACGATCGACTTGGAATCCGGCGTCCACGCCATGCTCGGGTACACACCGTGAATCGCCCACGTTTCTTGCATGTCGCGCGTAAGGTCGTCATAGATCGACCATTCGCGACCGCTTTCGATGTCTTTCAAAAACAAGTTCGCCTGATAGCGCACGCGCCGCACGAAGGCGATATGTTTTCCGTCGGGCGACGGCGTTGGACGCACGGCACCACCCGGTCCTTTGATATACTTCTCCGTAGCGCCAGTCTCACGATCGACGCGAAACACGGCGTAAATCTCATCGTTCGGATCTTTGCTGTATTCGAAGGTGCCGCCGGCCGTCGCATCGCGACTGTAATACAGATACTTACCGTCGGGCGAAAAGATCGGCTCGCCCACATCCTTCTGCTTGTTCGGCTTCTCGGTCATCTGCAAACCATCGCCGCCGCTGACGTGATACAGCCATATCTCGCCCGCTCCCAAACTGCGACGCGAGGTAAAGTGCTTGCGGGCTGCGATGAAATTGCCATCCGGCGTCCATACCGGGCTGTTGAGCAATCGAAAACTCTCTTTGGTCACTTGCTGAAAATCGTCGCCGTCAACTGACATCGTCCAGATGTTATCCCCGCCGCCCCGGTCGCTGGTGAACGCGATGCGCTTACCATCCGGGCTGAAGCGCGGCTGCATATCCCACGCGATGCCGCTCGTCAGCGCTGTTGCGTCGCCGCCTTCAACCGGGATGCGGTAGATATCGCCCAGCAGATCGAACACGATCGTTTTCCCATCTGGGCTCAGATCGAGGTTCATCCACGTGCCTTCGTCGACGTCGATGTCGACATCGCGAAAGGCGTACGGCGGGTTCTGAACATCCCAAGATTTGTCCGACTTGCTATCCGCCGAATCCTCCGCTGTGCTCGACGCTTGCCCTGCATCGCCGCCTTCTTCGACCGTCGGCCAGCCAAATTCGTCGCCGCCCGGCAACATCGGATGGCACGCATCCGGACCGCAGCAAGGTCGCGATTGCGCCGCCGCCATGGGGGCAAACATCATTGCGACAGCCGCCGTCAGAAATAGTCCGAGTTTTACGTGAGAACCTGAATCGATCATCAATATTTGCCACCTTTGGAACTAGAGCATCCCCCCTACGACCATAGCGCGTGCTGCTGCTTGGTCGCGTCACCACCATCGGGTTACAATTCCGCCATCGCGAATGAGGAGCTATTCGACTATGACCGCACTGTTTCGTATTTCAACGTTATTGACGCTCGTGCTTTTCCCCGCCGTCGGCAGCGCCGAAGACCAGCAAATCGCGACCGTACGTCAAAAACTCGAGCAACAATACGGTGCCACCACCCAACGTATCATGCGTGAAACCCTCAAGGGTAATGAAGCTTGGCAGAAAATGCACGAGCTGTGCGACGGCATCGGCTTTCGGCTGAGTGGCTCGCCCGGCCTCGAAGAGGCCATCGATTGGGCTATCGCGTCCATGAAAAAAGACGGTCAGGAGAACTGCCGCCGTGAGAAAGTCATGATTCCAAAATGGACGCGTGGCAAGGAATGGGCCCGCATGGAATCGCCGCGCAAGTTCGACATCCACATGCTCGGCCTCGGCATGTCGGTCGGCACGCCACCCGAAGGCATCACCGCACCAGTGGTGGTGGTGCACGACGAAGAAAGCTTTGCCAAAGCGTCCGACCAAATGAAGGGCAAGTTTGTCCTCTTCAATAATCCGATGCCCGAATACACCGAAGAGCGCGGTGCCTGCTACGGCCATACCGTCCGTTTTCGCTACGGTGGCCCAGCGTTAGCCGCCGAAAAAGGTGCGGTCGGATGTTTGGTGCGATCGGTAACGGCACGCAGCTTACGCTCACCCCACACGGGCTCCACCGGTTACCAGGACGACATTCCCAAGATTCCGGCCGCGGCTATCTCAACGGAAGACGCCGACATGATTCAGCGCCTTACCGACCAGGGGCAAGAAGTCACGATCACGCTCAAAATGGACGCCAAGAATCACGGCATGGTGCCGTCCGCAAACGTCATTGCCGAATACGTCGGTCGCGAGAAGCCCGAAGAGATCGTCATCATCAGTGGGCACATCGATGCCTGGGATGTTGGCCACGGCGCCCACGACGACGGCGGTGGTTGCGTGATGGCGATGGAAGCGATCAACGTGTTGCGCAAACTCAAGCTGCGACCGCGACGCACGATACGCGTGGTGCTTTGGACCAACGAAGAAAACGGTCAGGAGGGCGCGAAGCAATACGCGCTCGATCATGCAAACGAACTGGCCAACCATGTAGCGGCGATCGAAAGCGATTCGGGCGTGTTTCAGCCGCAGGGCTTTAGCGTGCAACACATCGATCCGGCCAAGGGCAAGATCGCGGAAGAGAATTTGGCCCACTTCTTCGCGCTAATGAATCGACCCGGCCTTACGAAGATCAAAAGCGGCTGGTCGGGTGCGGATATCTCACACATCAAGCACGGTGAGCTACCGTTGATGGGTTTGATTGTCGAAGGTTCGACGTATTTTGATTATCACCACACCCATGCGGATACGCTCGATAAAGTCGATCCCAAAGATCTAACCGACTGCGTCGCCACGCTAGCGGCGATCAGTTACCTGTTGGCGGAGATTCCGGGGCGTTTGGACGAACCTTTGTTTCCGGACCCGTCGTTGAATTAGCGCGTCGTGACAGCTTCAATTTCATCACGGCGCCAACGCGGCGGAAAACGCCGACACATCGATGCCATTTAACTCTCGGTCCGAGTTCATGTCTGCTAAACAATCGCCGTCAACGGCATCTTCTGCGGTCAAAACTTCCTGAACAAACAATCCGATATCGCTCAGATTAACTAATTCATTGCGATCCATATCACCGAACGGATAGCCGATCCGTTCGCCGTACACTTCCAACGCCATATTAAAAGGATCGATCCGGCACCAATCCGGGCAGCTCGTCACACGAAAGGCCGCGCCGGGGATATCACCGGCCCACGCCCGCGCCCACAACCAGGTCGTGGTGCTTCCGACAGTGTTGTTCGCAATCGAAATCAGATAATGCCCGGCGGCTAGCGAAAGCGGCGCGGCCAGCGTGAACTCATAAAGGTATTCATCGTTGCGGAAGAATATAGCGCCGGTCGCAATGCGACTCGCCGGTGGCCCGCTGACTTCGTAGAGCAGCATGCCGGGGATGCCGTTGTCGTATTCGTAAACGCGAATCGTAAAATCATCCGTCGCGACTGGGACGTCATCTTCGTAACCGCCCCAAAACCTGACGCGCTGAATTACCGCCGGAAATAGCAACTGAAACTCTTCGGCAATCTCCGACGCCCCAAACAACGGGTGCGGATCGCTGTCGCTATAGTTGGCGGATGCGAGTCGATTCAGCTCGTGCGCCATCAGCACGCGATCGGCGGGGCCATCGAGTCGATCGATTTCGTCATCGATACCATTTTCGTTGCAATCGAGACCGGCGCAGGCAAAAACGCGCAGATCATCGATCCACCAACCGGTGAAGCCAGAGCATTTATCCTTAGAAAATCGAAATCGCACCTGCAGCGAATCGCCCGGCGCAGCCAACCCGGCCAATTCGACCGTCGTAACGCCCCAGTCACCACCGACGCCGCTGAATGCTACGCGACCGGCAAGCGGCGACGTATTGCTTTGCTCGTTCGCCGTAAAGAGCGACGTGTTGTAGGCGTTATTGCGAAAGGCCGCCGTGGGCACTTGAACAAACGGACCACTATTCACGGACAGTTCGACAATGCCGCCATCGAAGCGCGGCTCGACTTCAGCGAAATGGGTGAACTCCAACGTTAACGTTTCCGCATCGACCGGATAAACGAACGACGGGCTAATCAGATCGTGGGTCGCGCTCTCGTCGACGGTGCTGCAATCACCGATGTTCGGATTGTCAATAAACCAAGCCGTGCCGGGCCGACCGAAGGGAAGATTCGAAACCTGCACCCAATCGTATGGCGTTGGTGGAAGGCTGTTTGCAACCGACCATCCATTCGCGCCCGATTCGAAATCATCGGCGAATACGATCTGCTGATTCGAACAATTGGTGGGAAGCATTTGCGACAACATGGGGCGGGTCGCGCCGCAACTATCCGTGTCGGTCAATTCAACGGCGTTCAATGCGTTGACGACCTGCTGCACATCGTCCAGCGTGACCGGAGCGCCCGACGGCATGCCCGTTCGCGGATCCTGCGGATCAGAACCGACGAGGTCCTCGGCCGATTGAATAAACGCCCAATTGGCATCGCTAAAATCCGAGCCCACCGTCAGATAGACGGTCAACGCGCGATACCAAATCGCCCCCGCCTTGATCGGGCCGATCGCCGCAATCGTTTGCCCATTGAAAGACTTGCCGTCGCAGAGCATCGCAAACGCGTGATTAACAATGCCGCTACCCGAATGCACACCGCCGCTGTCAATCAACGCACAATCCTGAAACGGGTCGGTGGCACTGGCCGGGTGCATGAAGCAGTTTGGCTGCCACATGTCGCGCAGCGGCTGCATGAAACCGAACGCATCTTCGGCAACCAACCAACGCACGTTGCCTGCGGTTGAGGTGCACGAGTCATTACGCAGACCATTAATGGTATCATTGCCCGGCCCGGAGGCGTGCGTCTCCCACGGCGTTGTGCCGCTTGTTCCCACAAAAGCCGCGCCACCGTTATAGAGGTCAACCAATTCGCCAAACACGTCGGAGAAGCTCTCGTTGAGTTGACCGGATTGGTTTTGATAGAGCAGGTTGGCGGTGCTTTGCGTTAGGGCGTGCACCCATTCGTGCGCGACGATGTCATCGCTGGCCGTGCCGTTGCAGAAGATCATCAATTGCAGATTGAAACTCCAACCAGCATTGGGGCAGCCGATTCCGCCGATGTCGTCTGCTTCGGCAGTGCCACGCACCGGCCCACCGATTCCGTCCGGTCCGTCTCGATTGAAACCAAAGAGGAAAAAATCGTACGTATCGCCCGCGTAGTCATACACTGCGTCGACTTCGCTGTTACCCGTGGATGGCGCGCCTTCGAAGCGCGCCGGCGCACCGGGATATGCGGTTTGACCTACGCCGCTATACACTTCTCGCTGCTTGAGCGTGCAAAGCATATCCCAACGGTCGAGCGTCGCGCCGGTTTGTGCGTCGATGAACACCCCAATCTCAAGGAAGTCCTTATTACTGGCGACGTGCAAATAATATGCCAGCCGCGGACCGATAGGCGGATCACCGTACCAGCCGGGATCGACCACGACGAGTTTGCATTCGAGTACGTGCGCGTCGTCGCTCGCAAGCAATCGACGGCTGGCCTGTTTCGCAATAGCTTCCGAAATGGCGGGTACAGTCTCGAAGTGTTCCGGTATTGGATAATATCTACCATTCACCGAACGCAAGCGCCCCGTATCGTCATAATGAACGATCAATTGACCGCTAAAGACCGGGACACCTTTGTATAGCTGATCGTATCGATCGTGCCGCCAGCCTAAGTCGTCGGTCGTCGACGCCGAGAACGACAACTCGGTGGTCGCGTTGGCGATTTGGAAGATTTGGGCTGCCGGCTCGGGGAATGGCGGACGCGCGAGGACCGGAGACAGCGTGGGTGCTCCGATCTTATCGAACACAACCGCCGTCGGTATTCGCAACCTCGGATGATAGGTCGTGGATTGAATCGCTTGCGCTTCGGCGGCGAAAACCGCACCGCCAAAGGGCGTGAAGAACGCAACCAAAAAACCGAGCAATCCGCGCATTCCGACCGTGCATGTTTTCGCATTCAACAATCGATCCATGCGTCACATTTTAACGGAAATAGATCAGGAATTGTTGGTGGTGGCGCATCTTTTGGGAGAATGATAAATGAGCTTTTGTACAAAAAATGGAAGATCTGCGAGGTCGTTTTGACCGTCCCGATTCATATCCGCCCCCCATCTTTGCCGAAGCGGAACTTCCGAATCAGGTGCTAGCATCAACTCGACAAATAACGACAAGTCCAATCCGTTAATGAGATCGTCACCATTCAGATCGCCGGTTGCCCGTAATACCGTCTCTGGCGATTCGCCCGGGTACAGCAATGGTGCGACCATAAGAAACGCGTCGTCGTCATCGATCACGCCGTCCTGTGATAAATCGGCAGGCCCCCAATCGCCCGGGATGTTTCCGTTGGACAGATACGTATTCGAGAAAAGATTCAGGTCGCGTCCATCGACCCGACCGTTACCATCTAAATCGCCGGGAATAAGTGGAACCACTTGAGAAAACCAGCTCGGCACGCGCAACAGCGGATCGCCGACGAGCGTCCACATCCAATCGTCAAACGTCGATGCAATGAAGTACGATTCACCCAACGTCCAACCCTCCTGCAGGCATGCCATAAGGATTTCCGGCATCGGCCCCAAACAGCAAAGCGGCTCACCCGTCGCACCGATCGCGGCGGCATAACCTCCGGAAAGCGCATTGGGGACATACCGCCCGCCCTCCCCGGTCGTACTTCGCACCGTGGTAGCGCCGTAGCTGTTGTAGTTGAAAGCCAAGACCTTGGCGCCGAGCGCATCGCCATACAAGCGCCCATCATTCCAGCCGGTCAGCGCGTGAGTGCCGAAGCGAAAGGCAGCGTTGGTAACCACATCGACATCCGAGTCGAACTCGCACCAGTTTACGCCCACCAAATAAGGCGAAAGCTGAGCGTCGACAAGCAAGCTCCAATTGTCCACGGGCAATCCCGTCGGGTCCAGATAGTCGTAATAGGCGCATTGTCCGGCCATTGACATGGCCGGGCTCGAAATCAGCTTCGCGCGGGCGGTCATCGCAAACGCGACTTCTATCGATGGTGCATCGATCCGCGCGGCAAAATAGCGATGCTCGGGCAAGTCGCTCTTGGTTAAACGCCCACCGGCGGGCAATACGCCGCGCGGTGTTGCAAACCACGGATTGAAAGCGTTGTTGACCCCTTTCTGCAGTGCAGGCGGATTGGTATCGTCCGTCAGATCTTTGAATGCATCGGCAACGGAAAACCCACCGGGACCGCCGAATGGCGGCGTCGCATAATGCCCCGGAACACGGTAGCCGACGATAATGCCCATGACCTTCGACTTAACGTTGGGATGCGTATCGAGATAGTTGCGAACGGGATTAATGACTTGGGATTGAACTTCTTCTAGCGTATTCAAGTGTTCGGTTAGCGGCATGGGATGCCCAAACATGTGCGACGACGGAATACCCCATTGTACCGAATACCAATTAGCCCAGATAATGCTATCGAAACTGTTCGTGTTATAAACAACGAGCCAACTGTCCGGCATGTCGGCCGTTCGCAATTCCGGCGGTATATCACCTCCGGCAACGGTGCCCGCATTTGCAGTGGAGACGGGAATACCCAAGCCAACGATGCAACAGACTATTACGGCAAACCGCAACCGTCCTTCAAAAGCACGCGACGTTTTGCAATGATCTTTTTTCTTGCTACGGATCATCACCAATCTCTAACTCCGGAAAGCACCCTTGGTAAACTCGCCGAAAGTAACTCGTATTCCATAGCCTTTTTCCGAATGACTGTGCACAATCACCACAAAGATATCATCGGATTTGACGAATGACTGCGACTCCGTTTTCAACAGCAAGGCAATGTGGGACAGCATTCGACCGTTGCAACGTGTCACAAATCGAAGGTTGGAATCAACCTAAGTGCGCAACTCCCTTAGCTACACTAACAAAATCGTCACGCAGATGGCAAAGAGTTAACGCAATCTTGATCTTATTCGAATCGTTGCAGCAAATGCAGACAACGCCGCAGATGCTGATTTGATACGAATCGAGATTTGAAGACCGCTTGAGCCGCCGAACGAGCACACAAGGGGGGTTACAAGACTGGGTAAAGAATAGGGCCGAACCCATACCATAAATGAGTTCGACCCCCAATTCTTACATTATCTGTCGCACCTTTTGATTGACCAAGGAAGCATTAAGCTCCACACATCAACAATCACTTCTTTTGTGCGTACCTCTATCCCTGTCCCCATCGCGGGCTCTCAGTGATATGTGCTTTAGCGACGGCGTCGAATCAATGCGACTGCACCCAAACCTAGCAGGCTGATGGTCGCAGGCTCTGGGATGAGGAACACATCGATGGTAAGAGCGGATGCCAAAAGATTCGCTTGTGCGGACGCATCCGGAGCACCACCGGGCGCGACCAATGATTCGGCGAATGCGTTGAGGTCGATGCGAATATTGTCACCAGCGAACAGGCCGCCGATTGGCGTCGCGGCGAAGCCGGTAAATGAACCGGAAGCCGGCCCCTGACCGAAAACGATCGGGAAGTCCACACCAGCCGAATTGACAAAGCCGGGGTTGTTCTGAGTTTGCGCGGAAACTGGAATGTTGAAATCCATGTCGGTCGCGGTCCAGCTGGCACCGATGTCGGCGGTCGCACCTTCACCGCTCACCTGCCAGTTGCCCGACAGAGCGACGATGACGCCGCCAACCGTAATACCAGGCTGCATTACCAAGTCGATTTCAAGATCGCCGGTGGCAGAGGGGTTGCCGGTTGTTGAAGTGAAAAACGCCGCGTTGGAAAACGTCAGCGACGTAAACGTCCCGTTGGTGGCTACATTGATCGGAGCACCAAATGCGCCAAAGGCCGTTCCGGAATAAGTGAAACCGGCAGCAGCCGCGTTATATCCGGGAACCGTCGCGCTCGAGAACGGAATCTGAGCTTGTGCCAATGAGGCCGAAGCCAAGACTGCGATCATTGCGGTGAAAAACTTCTTCATCTTCTCTCTTCTCCTCTTCCAGTGGTGCGGTCGATTATCGAAACGATAAACGCGGCAAGTCGGGTTTCGAACCGTTGGTTCGGCATCAGTTTGCCAAGAAACCAACCGATTAGCTATCTCTGAAGTCAAAACGATTAACGACGGCGACGCATGGCCGCAACTGCACCAAAAATCAGGAGCAACGAAGTTGCAGGCTCAGGAATAATGACATCGGCGCGCGTCTTGGTAATCGAAGAACCGTTTGCAACACCCGTGGGCGTTAGCTGGAACAAATTCGTCAAGTCGAGGCGGAAAGTATCGAAACCAGTCGGCGAAAGAATAGCCGACTTATCCGCCTCATAAATCAACTCCACATCCCAAGTTCCGTCGGGATAGAAGTTGTAACTCGCCAGAAAAACGGATTTGGTCTCGAAGGGAAGGAACGGCAGCGGTGGAGCCGGCGCAACCTGCGTAACCGTAATCGACGTCTGTAGGTTGAAATCCGCTTGGGGATTGTCCGACACGTAAGTGCCAGATTCTCTAATAATGATGTCTGTGATCAGATCGGGGTTTGAACCGCCGGGAACATCCGGAATCGTAATGCTCCCAACATTCGTGCCGGATATTGACACGCCCCACTCGTTAACCGAGTTAATCTCGACGTCGTTTGAATCAACGACGAAATTGGGATTCAGGAAAAAGAACCCATTTTCGTTGATGGACGGCGTGCCCATCAACGCTCCATCGGAGCCAATATGGCCTGCCATCGTCGGGTCGAAATCATCGACGCTCGACCAGCCAAACGCGTTGTTCGACCCTTCGGCAGCGAAACCCGCCCAGCCAGCCGCGTGAACCGACTGAACCGCGAGAGATACCGCTGAAAATGCAACCATGGTGAAGGCCGCGATAGGTTTGCGAGAAAGCATCAAATTCCCCTCTATTCCGTTTCACATTCCTGCACATACGCCCGGAAAACCGAGATTCTCCGCGCAGGAAGTGCGTTTACTCTTTCCCATTGAGCCCCTTTTTACGAAATGGCGGCCCATAATGCAAGGAATTTTTCTGAAAAAAATTAATTTGAGCGATTGAAATGTGGAAACGCGACAACTATCCGCGTTCTTCGCGAGAATTCCCTCTTGTCTCTTACGGGTGAGCCCGAATTCCCCCCTCACCGTAAGTGCAAATTCCCGGATGTTTTAGAACCGTCCAGTCAAAGCTTCGTCTTACTCATCAAGGATTTCCCGTTACAAACCGTAAAGATTTGCCCGACACCGCACATCCACGGGTACCGCGCACCGGAAGGGCGACGATTAATGCACGTTCGGAACCTAATAATCGATCGGCAACGGATTATTGAACCATATCAAGCCGTCCCTTACTGCGACCTCCGTCGCAACGTGAAAGTTCGCCTAACCGAAATTTAGACAAAACAAGACTTTTCGGACGCCGAATGTCCACGCGACCTGCGACGCTGTGACCTGATACACACCAAACAAATAACCATGAAAATGGTTCACCCCAAATGCGCTTATTGCACTTGTAACCACAACTCATGACCCTCTACAATTAACCCAAGTGGGAATACGGGGCTCGACTATTCGAAAAGAGGAGTTCACGCCTTTCGGATTTCGGGTGCCCCGTCTGCAAGAGATTCACTTCATTCCAAAACTCATTGAGCATTGCGGTGCGTAAGCACGCTCTTATGGTGAGCGTAAATGTCCGCACTCGGGGGACGTCTTAGATGACGACCAACATTGTTAGTTCCATCGTCCGGGTGACGCTTTTCGCGGCTTGTACCGGCCTTTCACTCGTTCCGACAGCAACGGCCTTAGGAGGAACCGACCTCATCGTCGGTGAACTCATGGGTGATCTGGGGACGCCGACCGAATTCTATAATTGGGGCAAGAACAGCCCGAGCGATCCGATCACGGCTTACTCCATCGGCACGACATCCTGCAATCTTGGCGATACCGAAATCAGTTGGGCGCTAAGCGGTGTTCATCCCGTGATCGGTCAGCAAGCTTACCGCATAGCGAATGGTCGCTTTGAGCAATTGGGGATGTCGTGGGTGAAGCACGGCTTCGCGTCGTTGAACGAAGACGCATGCAATACCGGGTTCTGCAATCCGGGCCCGAGCAATCAGGTTCTCTATCCCGGTTGTTCGGATCCGTATGGCGCGAACCTAAACGGCAACCATTTTCGCACCGGTCCCCGCCGCGACATCAATGCGTCCACGGGGGCAAACGTCCCCGGCACCCCAAGCCCGTACAATTCGCAGTTCGACTTCCGCAGCGACAAGTATTTCAAGCGCCTTGTGCTAAACGACGACGATATCGATCCCGCACTGAACCCAACGGCGCGCTACTTTGTCGAAGGCCTCTACATTACGCCCGACGACATCGTGCACGGCACGCAACTCAATAATTCATCGTATCGAGAGTTTGAGGTCATTACCGGTGGCCCGGACGGCTCTTTCGACCTTCAGGTAATCGGCTCGACTGTCCGCGAATTGCCGGCACTTTACGCCTGGCAGACGCTGGACCCGACGGTGGAAATATCCCTCGCCATCGTTCCCAACGATGGCGCGTTTTACGTCGCATGCAAGGTCACCGACCTCGGCAATGGATCGTGGGATTACGAATATTTCGTGTACAACTCTTATTCGCATCGCTCTTGCGGATCGGTCCTCATACCCTTCGGGGCCGACGTCGAAATTGCCAGCACAGGTTTCCACGACGTGCACTATCGCGATGGTGACGGTCACGTTTACGGTGTTGCCTACTCCGGTACGGATTGGACACCGACGGTTAACGCGGACGACATCACGTTCGCAACCACGCCTTTCGCCACCGATCCCAATGCCAATGCGATTCGTTGGGGCACCGGCTACAACGTACGTTTCGTTGCAAACGCGCCGCCCGTTGCCGGCAATGTCACGCTCGGCTTGTTCCGACCGGGAACGCCCACGACGGTAGATATTGCCGCGCTGGTACCCGATGACGCCCCGCCGCCGGCATTCGTGCTGGGTGATATGGACATTAGCGGCAGCGTCGATATGCCCGACGTGCCGTTGTTCGTCGCCGTATTGCTTGACCCCGCTGCGGCAACGCCCGACGCCGCGTTGCGGGCGGACATGACCGAAGATACGGTCAACAACGCACAAGATATCGCCATGTTTGTGGCGGCATTGCTGGGCACGCCCTAACACGGCGGTGGCCGACTTTGGTAATATCGGAAGTCTTTGGCTTGTTTAGGAGCCGCTTGCAAGTAGCGCGAGCGCCCGGCCCTCGTCGCCGTTCATTAGAATGCGCATCTTTTCGTGCCAAGGCGCGATACTTGGCAGATGCACGACCCGAATAATCGATGTCGCTTCCGTGGGTTTTTCAATGAACTTCGTCAGGTGATTGTCGGCTTGATAGAGAATATCTTCGTTAAAGACCGCCCCTTCGGAATCGGGATAGAGCGGAAGATACAGAATATTCGCTTCGATCAAATCCTGGAAAAAGTGCGTTCCGAATGAGACTTCCGGAACGTACCCACCCTTTTCAACTGCCACTTCAATGAGCATCCGCGCCTTGTTGATGTCGGCATACGTTACCGGAACGCCCAGACGCAGATCGTTGCTGCCCCAGCGCCCGGGGCCGATCAGGATAAAGCGTCGATTCGCCAAAGCGTGATTCAGACGGCCCACGGCCCGGGCCACTTCGACGCGCTGTTCGCGTGTTTCTAACTCGTCGTATGCGCGCGGCGGCACAAAAACGATGTACTCGATGTCATCGAGCCGACCCGAGCGTACAAACTTGTTCGCGTTAAAAACGATACGGTCGCGTTCGACATCACTGGGGATTTCCTGCGGCGAGAATGCTTTGCCTTCGCTGAGCGTACGGCACTGCAATATGTATAACGTTTCGCCGTCGTGGGCGAACTCGACATCCACGGGGAAACCGTAAGCCTTTTCGAGCTTCCGCATGATGTAACGAATTTGCTCGGTAAAGATGCCCTCGCTCAATAGCTTGTCAAACGTGATATACAAATCGCGCGGGTCGGCATCAAAATACGTTCCCATCGGCGGCACGAGTAACCGCTCTTTGCGAATCGATAGGCATCGATCGAGCAGCGGCATATTGCCGCCGTGTTTCATAAACTCCTGCACCTTGATCGATTCGAGCTTATTTTTCTCAACGTTGATCACATCGAGTGTGCGTTGCGAATTGCACATAATCTCGGTCGTCGTCGATTCATGCCGCAATGTCGGTACGCCCAGCGCAACCAGCCGGGGGGATTCCCCCGCCACGCGATCGACGGCGCGCGTGCCCAATCCCATCACCAGACGCACAAGCCCGTCTTCCCGCTTGATGCGCGGGCTCCAGCGATACTCGTTTCGCGAAAAAGCCACGCCCGCGAAAACCGGCGCGAAATAGGGGCCGCTGCGTGTGCCGACCACCTTCTGAATTAGCACCGCCATGTCTTCTTCGTAGTCGAGCAGATCATGAGCGCGGCGATACATGAGCGGGTCGGGGCCTAAGACGCTGGCGTACACCTCCGCAACGGCACCGAGCAGTGCCTGCAGACGCTGTTCTTCGCTGCCCTGATTGGCGACAAACAAGCTGGCATATTTTCCGCTAAACGCCGTGCCCAACCGATCTTCAAGCAGACTACTGCTGCGCACGATCAACGGCGCGTCGCCGACCTTTACCAGCAGCTCGCGCAACTGTTCGACGATGCCCGACGGAAAATCGGCGTTGCGAAACACCGATTTGATTAATCGGTACTCGTTATGAATCTCTTCCGGCAGTTTATACTTTTGATTTTGATACTCGCCGAGACCGTTGAACGCGAGAAAGTCTTCGATCACATCCGAGCGCATGTAGAACGACTCGGGAATGGCGACGGGATACTTCGCCGCCGGGTCGGCCGAAGGTTGGTAGTCGTTAGTAGGCTCAGCCGGCAGCAAATCCTGCTCCGGCTTCGTCGCGTGGTGGCGACGACCGCCAATAATCGTGGCGGCCAAGTACATGCCCGCCGCCTTGCCGCCGACCCGCCCCATACCGGATTCCGCACCGATGGTTCGATTGATAATTCCCTCGAAATCTCGAATGCGCAGAAAGCGTTTGGCAATGGCGATGAACTCGAGTTGGTCGCTCACCAAGTGGCGAATCAACCCGACACGAATCCCCATGGCCTCATCGGGGGCGAGCTGCATTTCGCCCACCGGCAACGCACAGAACCGCCGCACGGTATCGGCCAGCAGTCGAAACGAGACCGACCCCAGCGATACGATCGCGCGCAGTTTGTCCGCTTCTTCGCGCTTGAGCGCTAAGTTGACGACGTTATCGACTTCTTTGCTGGTGAGATGCTTGCCGACGGCACGGCGCGTGATCGATTGCACCGAGTCGCGCTCTGCCTGATCGCCGCGCGGAAAATCGGCGACGTTATGATTGTCCGAATCGGTGGGTGCGGCCTCCAATGCGCTACCGGCTGCTTCGCGCGCTTCGGAGTAAACGTCGTCTATGCATAGCTCGCCGCGTTCGTGCAGCATGACGAGAAACTGACGCATGATGCGGTCGGAAAGATGCGGATAAAGCGTGAGGTATTCTTCCAGGCGCTCCAGCGCCGTAGCCGGCTGGGCGCGATCGACGCTTGGCGAACCTGGCATGTCGAATTCAGACGTCATAATTCCCCAACTGACTATGGTGCCGCAGGCATCGCGAATATTCAAATTGTATCGGTACATCCGCCGCGAATTAAGCATCGGTCTGAAATGCCGCGCAGCATGGTCGGGCGTCGGCTCAAAGATATTTTTGATCGAATATGGAATGGAATAATTCGCAGCACTTAGGGCTTGCCGCTTCGCGACGTGCCTCGATCCAATTGCAGCCGGTCCAGCCCTCCGCCAAGACCGGCAAAATCCCCCCTGCCGCTCTCCAATTCACGGTTATTTGCCGTGATCGGGCGTTTGGGGTATATTTCGGGGTTCGAGTGATTCCGTAAATCGTGCTTTTGGAGGATTTCATCCGCTTATGGTCAAAGTTAAGCCTCGTCCAGGTGAACCGGTTCAGCAAATGATGCGTCGTCTCAAGAAGATGTGCGAGCGTGAAGGCGTGCTGCGCGAGATGAAGCGCACAGCCTATTATGAAAAGCCCTCCGACCGCAATCGGCGCAACAATCGCAAGGCCAAGCGTCGCATTCAGAAGACCGGCGAATAGACTTCGACGGATCGATTAACGGAATGACTCTGATTTGATAGCCCACGACGTCTGTCGCGGGCTGTTCGTTTTTTACGCCGCCGCCTCGTTCGCCAAGAGCGAATCCTGCCGCACGCCGCGACACTTGTAGACACCGCCGGGCGGAATATTGAGCCCGATGAACTTATATTTCACATCCAGGAAATGGCGGCGATAGAAAGGCCAAAAATACAACGGCACGACCGTCAACTGTGAAAACACGCCGCCGTGATCGAATACGTTGCGATCCATCCAGCGTTTGAGGCGATCGAACGACTCGGTCGGTAGCGACGGCGTCGGCAAGCCGCTCAAAACGTAGTCGGCCTTTTCGATTCCCAAGCCCGCCAGCGTTTTATCAAGATCCGTCGCATCGCCATGAATTAGCGGCGCGTTCGGAAAACGGCGCTTCAGCACGTCAAAGAATGCCCTATCGCGCTCGATCGAAACGAATTTGTGATGTGGCCGAAGACGCTTGAGGATGTATTCGGTGATCGGCCCGGTACCGGCCCCCAACTCGATGATGGTGCCCGGCTTATCCCAATCCACAACGCTACAAACTTCTTTCGACAGGAAATAGCTGCTGGGCGTGGCTGCGGAAATTTTGCGGCCCTGACGCAACCAAGTCTTAAAGAACAAGGCGAATTCCTGACTGGGTTTTTCTCCGAGCGCGGTGATATCGCCCTGCAAGCCCGTGGAATCTCCACTGACCGATGAGGTGTTGAGACCGGTCACGTTCGCTCCTTACCGATACGATGATCGCGCGATTGCCGCGATGCGTCGTGGCATCATTTGCTGAAAACGAGCCGCCGACCGCTGGCGGGCTCATCCGGGCGGCTATGATAGCGTAGGAAACGCAGTTGTGCAGCAAGAATCCTGGTGCCGCTCATCGCGCCAGGTTAGCAAAGCGGCTTATTGTGCGGACAATATTTGAAATTGCGGGATCGAATTGACTCTTAAGTGTTGTCAGTATGCGCCGCACGAATATCGACATTCCAATCGACTAAAAACTTGCTTAGGTAATCATGGCAAAGAAAATGGCGAAGCACCAAACGAAACAGTTGCAGTACTGGCTTATCAAGTCTGAAGCCGACGCCTATTCGATCGATGATCTGCAGCGCGACGGCGTGACGCCCTGGGATGGCGTGCGCAACTATCAGGCGCGCAACTATATGCGGGACGACATGCGCGTTGGCGATCTGGCCCTGTATTACCATTCCAACGCCAAGCCCAGCGGCGTCGCCGGCATCGCACGCGTCGCGAGCAAGCCCTATTCCGATGCCACGCAGTTCGACAAAAAGAGCAAATACTACGACGAGAAAAGCAGCACCGACGAACCGCGCTGGGTGTTGGTCGATTTCGAGTTCGTTGAGAAGTTTGACGAAATCGTCGGCCTTCCCGATTTGAAGGCCAACCCAAGCCTCGAAGGCATGCTCGTGTTGCAACGCGGCCAACGGCTCTCAATTATGCCGGTCGAAAAGCAACATTTGGAAGAAGTGTGCAAGATGGCGCAGGTCGCGTGCTAATCCCTGATCCACATTAAAAGAATAGGTTAAGCCTATTCCCTCTCCCTAGCAGGAAAAAGGGCTTGGGTGAGGGTTTCAGCCAGATCGCAAAGCTGAAGCACCCACACAACCAATTTGGTTTAAGTGGGATGTTCGACGCCAAACCGACAAATTTATTTGCTGAATCTGCCGCCGATCGGCCCTGCTACCGAATGCAGTAACACCGCAGATATCCAAAATCTTCATATTTTCCTAACCCACCCGATCCCCGCCGTGTCCAATTGGACGGTTTTCATTCATCCTCATTTTTCTTAGGAGATGCGATATGCGCACACCATTCACGTTGGTGACGGCACTCGCCGCCACATTGCTATTTGTCGCTTCATCGAATGCTCAGGAGAGCATGCAACCCGTCGAAACACCCGCCGATCCACCTCAAGTTCGGTTAAACCCAACCACACGTCCAACGGCCCAGCCCAATCAGCCGCTCAGCGTGACAGTCGATGGCGAGCCCGTGGAAAATCCGCGCTTCCGCAGCTTTGAAAAACGTAATGACCAGCGCCGCGCCGGCGACCGACGCAAGGTACGCGATCGCAGCGTGAAGGCGAAGATCGACTCGCTCGACGCCGATTTGCTACATGCCGGTCCCGATTGGCAAATTTCCATCGAATACGAAGTTGAGATCGAAGGTCAGATCGGCAACGACTGGTATTTATTGGTGCTGGAACTGGTGGAAGATGATCGCCCCGTCGTCGATGAAAACGGCGCGCCGCTGGTAATGGAAATCGAACTTTTGCAACCCACCGACCGCGATGAAGACGAACTTGAGTTTGAAGACCGCATCTCGACGTCGGTGCCCAAGGTGTGGGTTGGCGATGACGACGACCTCGAACTGGTAGCCAAGCTCGTGCGCGCGAGTGACGGTCTGGTATTCGACACGGAAGATGAGTCGGTCGATCGGGATCGCGGACGACGCATCGGCATCGGGATTGGCGTTGGCTGGGGAATTGGGTGCGGATTGGGCGTCGGTCCAGTGATTGGGTTCTAACGGACGGAAACCGACAGTCTTCCTGATCAAAAAAACCAACCACCAAACTGCTATTGGCCCCCACGGTATCGCCCGATACCGGGGGCCATTTCTTTTGCGCAGTCGAACCCTAGATCAAATTCACGATTCACTTTAGCTCCGTCTAATCGGCTCAGACGTACCGGCTTTTTCAAAGGGCATTTCCGACATTGAAAACGACTGAATCTGTGGTGAGGACGAATAAAGCAAATACGCGGAAGGCGTTACGCCAAATAGCCCCGCGTTGCCGCACCTGCGGCTACCCGGGGTTTGCGTATTCACTACGAAATCCAAACCCAACAGGGTTTCGACATCATCCGCTCGATCCATGCCGCACGTTATTCAGAGTTGAATGCGTGCCATCAAATAACGCAGTAAGATAATCCGACGAGATTACCATGCGTTCCGACATACTCGCCCATATCGATACCGACCGTCTGCGGCATAACGTCGCGGCCCTGCGGGCTTGCTGCGCCGACGGTGTAAAGTTCTGCGCGCCGCTCAAGGCCGACGCCTACGGTCACGGCGTCGCTGTCGTCGCGCCCATTCTCATGGAGTTGGGCATCGAATGTGCGGCGGTGGCCACGATGAAAGAGGCCGTCGAGTTGCGGCAGCTCGGTTGGCAATCTGAGGTACTCGTGCTCGGCAACGTTCTGGCAGTCGGTGACGCCGACGAACGCCACCAACGTCTCACCGCCGCGAGTGAGTTGCGATTAACGCTTACAATCGTTGATGATGCGGGGCTACAAGCAGTTCGCACGCATGCATCGAGCGGACCAATTGCGGTTCAACTCAAGATCGACAGCGGCATGGGCCGCATGGGCGTCTTGCCGGATGATGCGGCGTCTCTCGCGAAACAAATCCTTGACTGCAACAACACGCGACTCACCGGCGTCTATTCGCACTTCGCAACGGCCGATCTACAACTTCGCGAGTTGGCGGATCAACAACTCGCAACGTTCCGAAATCTGCGCGAGGAGCTTAAGCCGCTGGTCGGTGACGACTGCGCCTTCCACCTCGCCAATAGCGCCGCCACGCTCACGATGCCGGACGCGCACTTCGACATGATTCGACCCGGCCTCGCCATGTACGGCTACGCCGGTGCCGACGATTGGCGCAGCATTGCCGATTTGCGCCCCATCTTGCGGCTCACCTCACACATCACGTTGATTAAGGAATTGCCCGCCAATCACTGCGTCGGTTACGGCCAGACCTTCACCACCCGGCGCCGCACGCGCCTCGGCATCGTGCCGGTCGGCTACTTCGACGGTTTCGCGCGGGCGCTGTCCAACAACGCGACGATTCAGACGGCAGCCGGCCCGGCCCCGGTCATCGGCCGCATCAGCATGGATCAACTCGCGGTGGACCTAACCGATCTCGACGGCTGCCGGCTCGGCAGCGAGGTCACCCTGGTTTCGGACGATCACGCCAGCGCGCAAAGCGTGGAATCGCTTGCCCGTCGGCTCGACACGATTCCGTACGAAATCACCTGCAGATTGGGCCCACGGATTGATAAAATCGCCCACGGCTCCCCCCCATAGCGGATTTCGACTGCAACTTATCTGAGACCCGCCGTCATCCGATGGGTAGGAGGTCATAACTGCGCAAGGCCGAATTTGGGTTTTCGGGCCGCGCGCGTTTGTGACGATTGAAACGTATCGTAGATTTCGAGAAGCAAGTGAGGGCCCGCCCCCCTGAGGCACGGGCCGCTTGCGCGAATTTTCCGCTCCCCAACTAGGAGACAGTGCCATGAAACAGCGACGCAAACCCCTTATTCTGAAGGCAAGCAAGTGGTTCCCTTTGCTGATGGGTGGCGCTGCCATGCAGATCAACCTGTCCGGCTGCGACCCGGAAGTCCGCTCGTCGATCCTGACGGGTGTGCAATCGTCGCTTACCGGCCTGTTGACCAGCATCATCGACGCCTTCTTCCTGTCGATTAGCGGCGCCGCCACGGATACCACCAATACGACCACCACCACCGTGGTAAAAGCCGTTTACGAAACCGCCCAAATGTTTGTGGCATAAGTTTCGATCCGCAGCTAACATACGGCCTTACCTCGTAACTCCGTCACGATCCTTAATCAGGGAGGTGAGTGGATCATGTGGAAGGCCTCAAGATTGCGATACACCGTCATGCACGGCCTATTGGTCATGCTGACGGTGTTTTTTATGACCGGTTGCATTACCGACCGCGACCTGCGCGGTGTGGTCGGCGAAAACGTGGTGTTCACGTCGGCCATCGTCGTGCAGACGGTCATCGCCGGTTTCTTCAATAACCTGTTCGGCTTTTTTGGGCTCGCCTAAGCGGGGATTGGAGGCACCAGCATGAAACGATCTTCCCGAAACAAACGCTCCAACCGAATGTTCGTCGGCGTCGCCCGGCGGCGCCGCTGGCTGGCCGTCATGGCCGCCGCGCCGGTGTTTCAGCTAACCGGCTGCTTCCCCGACCCCATCGGCGCGCTCAATTTTGAGCTGCAGAATCTATTCAGCACGGCGATCATCGATGTTGTTAGCGTCGTCGTCGCCAACGTCCTGCGGCTGTAAATTTTGCGTTGTGGCACTGGTTTGCGACCGGTGTTTTGTGGTGGGTATCGCGTGACTCACCGTTGGCCCCCGCAACATTCAACGCCTACCGCTTCCTGACGGGCGCGGCTCTAATTCTGTGCACGCGTTTGCAACTGGTGTTTTATGGTCGTGATCATGCTTTACTTTCCACGATTACTTCAGCGCAGAAAAAAGCCGCGTTTGCGGTGAGCGCAAACGCGGCTGAATCACTTATTCAAACTAACCAGAGCACACGTGCATCGTGCGTCCCCCCAACGCTTAACGCGCCGAGCGTCGGCGGCGGCGATTGCGTCGCATCATCACCATACCGGCAAAGGTGCCGATGGCCGTGATACCACAGACGCCACCACAAACGGGTGCGTGGAACAGCAAACTAAACAGGATGTTGAAGCCAATCGCGCTTTCGTCACAGCAATCGACCGATTCACAGGTCGTACCGTCACCCTGAGCCATGCCGCCCATCGGTCCACATTCGTCCGGCATGACCAAGATACAGTCACCGTTCATCAAACAGCATGCCTGGGCGGGCACCGGCTGCGGACCACCCGGCTCTTCGCATTCATCGGGAATGCCATTGCCGTCGGTGTCTTCACTGACTTCGCCATTGCCGTCCGGATCGCCGGTTGCAACGTCGCATTCGTCCGGAATGCCGTTCGGCTGACAGTCGGCACTCACTTCACCGTTGCCATCGGGGTCGGACGGATCGATGTCACACTCATCGGGAATACCGTTGGTGTTACAGTCCGCCGCACAGTCGGCAATACAGAAGTACGGACCACCCGGAGCGAGGCTGTTCATATCGATCTCGCACTCATCCGGCGTGCCGTTGCTGTTACAGTCGGGGCTGGTGCCGTCTTCAATATCACATTCGTCCGGAACACCATTTTCGTTGCAATCCTGGCTGGTGCCGTTGTCGATATCGCATTCGTCCGGAACGCCGTTGTTGTTGCAATCGGGGTCGCAGTTTTCGGTGCAGAAGAACGGGCCGCCCGGTGCCGTGCTATTTTCGTCGATTTCGCACTCGTCGGGCGTTTCGTTGTTGTTGCAATCGTCGCTGCTGCTGCCGTCGCCGTCCGGATCGTTCGGATCGATGTCGCAGATATCCGGCACGCCATTCTCGTTACAATCGGCTAGGTTTTCGCATTCGTCGGGAATGCCGTTGGCGTTGCAATCGGTGCTGGTGCCGTTGGCGATATCGTCGGCATCGTCGACATCGTTGTCGTTACAGTCAACGAACAACGTCACCGGTGTATCACCCGGCGTCGGATCGGGCGTACCCGGCACCGGGTCACCACCCGGATCGGTGGTCACCATGCCAGTCAACGACACCATACAAGTTAGCGGACAGCCGGCCACCGCCGTATCGATCGTCAACGTGGTCATCAAGGATGTCGGATCGGCAATCACGGCACCCGGGCAATCGGTGGTCCACATGATCGATAACATCGCGCCATCTGGCACCTGACCAGAGAACGAACCCGAAAGCGGAATCACAATGATTTCTCCCGCTCCGGTGTCGCACGGTTCTTCATAAGGGCCACCGGGATCGAGCGTAATCGGCGAACAACCATTGGCGTCAACGGTCGACTCGGGCTCCGTTTCGGGACACAGATCGCATGCATCCGCGACACCGTCTTCGTCACCATCGCCCGCGCAGCTTGCCCCTAAGACGAAACTGCCGCCCGCTGCTTCACATTCTGACATCGTCAAGACCGTACAGCCGCCGGCAGTGCGATCACAACATGCCCCCATATCATCGGGCATAAGCGTTACCGGCTCGTCTTGCGGATCGGGATCGGGCGTACCGGGAACAGGGTCGTTACCCGGGCCAGTCGTAATCGTTCCCGAAAGCGTGACCATACAGTTGACCGGACAACCGGCAACCGACGTATCGATCGTCAGCGTCGTCATCAATGCATTGGGATCGGCGATCGTCGCACCAGCGCAGTTCGTGCTCCACGTCGTGGTGAGCGTGGCGCCCATCGGAACTTGGCCGGTGAACGAACCCGACAGCGGAATCACGATCATCTCACTGCCGTTTTCTTCGCATTGTTCGACGTAAGGACCACCTGGATCGAGCGTGATTTCCTGACAACCGTTGACGTCAACCGCCACGCCGGCGGGCGTATCCGGGCACAAATCGCAAACGTCGCTGACGCCATCGGCATCGGCATCACCCATGCAGTCTTCACCGGCGAAGAATTCACCACCGGCCTGCAAACAGGCGGCTTCCGTCGTTTCGGTACAGCCACCCTGCATGCGGTTACAGCATGCGCCCATTTCGGCGGCGGGCGGCAGCAGCACCGGCTCTTCATCCGGCGTGGGCGTTCCCGCGCCCGGGAACGGTGTGCCGTCGCCAGTCGTAACTACCTCGGCCGTGAGAATGACAGTGCAACTGAGCGGACAGCCGGTCACGGACGTATCGAAGGTAAAGGTCGTATCGAGCGCGTTTTCATCAGCAAACGAGGTTCCCGGCGGGCACGACGTGAACCACATGAACTGCAACGTGGCACCCGGCGGCAATTGTCCGCTAAACGAACCGTCGAGCATGAACTCAATCATTTCGCTGCCGCCGACCATACAGGGCATCACATACGGACCACCCGCGTCGAGCGTGATGATTTGGCAACCGTTGTCATCGACCTCCGCGTCCGTTTCGGTTTCGGGGCACAAGTCGAAACAGTCGGTTACACCGTCGCCATCGGAATCGTCCATACAGGTCGAACCGACACCGAGGAAGGTACCGTCGAATTGCTCGGTGCATTCCAATTCGGTTAGTCCATCCTGACAGGTCAATTGACTTTGTTCGATCAAGCAACAAGCGCCATTCATCGGTGGCCCTGCCGTAAAGACAATATCGTCGATCGCTCCAGAGCCTTCGAGCATGACCAACATGCGTGCCACACCCGTTGCACCGGTAAAGTTCATCGTCGTCACACCGTTATCACCGACGGTGGGGATCGGTACTTGAATGCCGATTTGGTTGTTGTTCTCATCAAAAAATGTGACGTTTCGGAAATTGCCGAAATCTTCGATATCGAGCACCTTCATCGAATTGACGGAAACCGTCCCGATGGCCGAGAAGTCAAAATCGATTGCTGTATCCGGGTTGTTCGTGTCGTTCGGATCGTCGACGAACCCGTCGGCGGGGTTTGTGTCGTTCACATTGGCTGCGATGATTAGCACATTGCCCATCGCTTGGTCATTGATAAACGGGCCGCTTTCACCGGCATCACCGACACCGGGGCCGCCTGGGACTGCGACACCGTTTGGCGTACCCAAGTCAACGTCACCGCCAGTCGGATTGGCTGAGTCAAAAATGACGGCTGTGTTGTCACCGATGGTTGATCCAAACGGGTTTGTACCAAACACTGTGATCGGTCCAGCGCTCGTGTTAATTTGGCTGACGATCTCGCCGGTTTGAAATTCTTCAAAATCAATCGTGACCTGTGCCGACGCCTGCGCGCTGACTGCAGCGAACAGCGCGCACGCAATTAACGAACAAAACAACTTTCGAGCTTTCATCAAAGCCCCTCCTTGATATCTTCCTTGGGTAGGTTTAGACGCGAAAAATCTTCTTAATCCCTCTGGGACCAACATTGTAGACGCCGGGGCGGCAGGGAGTAAAGCAACGGCGCAGTCCCATAAGCGAAATGGAGAGGCCCGTTTCGCGGACGGACTCGGAAGGGAGCACCGCATAAGGGACACCGACACAGGGTGCCGTCGAGGTCGGCTGCCGTAAGCCGCGACGGCATCGTAGCGCGCTCGGATTTAGCCTTCTGTCTATTTCGACGGATCGCCGTTGGGGCCCTCTCGCCATCCAGTCGTACAGGTGCTTTAATAACGGACCATGACCATGCTCAACAAAGAACAAACGCTGCAAATCATCCTCGACCACCGCGTTAGCGCCATTATGCGCAGCAATAGTCGCGCCAGCGCTCACGCGGCGATGCGCGCGGCCCAGGCCGGTGGTTTTCGGCTGCTCGAGTTCACGCTGACCACGCCCGACGCATTCGGATTGATTGCGGAATTCTCCGCCGACGCCGATCTCACGATCGGTGCGGGTACCGTGCTGACCATCGAAGACGCGCAGCAAGCCGTCGAGGCCGGTGCGAAATTTCTCGTCTCTCCCATCGCCGATCCGGAGATCATCGCCGAAGCTCAGCGTCTGGGCGCCGTCATGATCCCCGGATGCGTAACGCCCAACGAAATGGTGATGGCCCAGCGCGCCGGTGCCGACCTGATCAAATATTTCCCGGCAAGCGGCAACGTGGCGGAATATGTGCGCTCTATCATGGGGCCATTGCCCACGCTTAGGATCTTTCCGACCTCGGGCGCGACGCCGGAGAATTTCATCCACATTCTCAATGCGGGTGCGGTCGGCGTCGGCTTCGTACGGTCGCTGTTCACCGACGACGACATGAAAAATGAAAACTACGCCGCGATTGAAAAACGCGCGGCCAAGATTATCGAAGACTTAAACAACTGGCGCGGCAATCACTGACCAAACGAGCCGTGATGCGCGTGGAATTCGTCTTGCGCTTTTTTGTCCAGCGCTGAAAGAATCGGGCCGACTTCGACGATTTCTTCGTTGAACTTATCGATGTGTCGCTGCGTGACGCGTTCGGGCGGGATCGGCAACAACTTCGACCAGCGCGTGGGCGGTACCAACGCGATCGTCGTTCGCAATGTACGCAGTTTTTCTTCGCCCTTTTGATAGCCATCCCATTGGCGGCCGATCAAGTCGCGCTTCCAGTAATACGCCATCCGCATGCGTCGCCCCGTCAGCACTTCGGGATTCCAATCCTGCGGCCCTTGCAAGCCGCGGACGAACACCTTGCGCGACACATCTGCATGGCCCCATTCGTGATCGATGCGCGACTGAGTGACGGGTTCGCGTTGTGTCTTGTTGGGGATTTGCATGTTGTCGTCGCGCACGACGATCGTCTGATCCAGGTGCCAGAGCACCGGCATCATGAGCGTCGCTTCGATCCGTGTTCCGAACTTGCCATTGTGTTCGGCGGGCGGCTTGCCGTCGGGGCCATCCGGCGGGACTTTGTGAATCGTAAATAAAATCTGGGCGTAATCTTCGGAGACGTATTCGTGATAATGGACGCCGACGACGCGTGTGAAGTCTTCAGGGAAGCGGCTGCGCCAGACGAATTCGGGCAGTTTGATGACGGGAATGCTTACCGGCACGAGCGTCTGATTCGACTTTTTCTTTTTTTGCCGCATCTGAATGCGCAACTGCGTCTGTTGCTCGTCGCTTAACACGGGATACGGCGGAAGCCCTTGTTGCGGATTGCCCTGTTGCCAACCTTGGTCATTTTCCGGATCGGGCGAAACCACCAGCTCCCATGGAACGCCGTCTTGCGGGTTGCCACGAAAGGCCGAATAAACCCAACCATCCTTTTTATAACGCGTGACGGGTTGCTGATTCGGATCGCGTTCTTTGGGCGGCCACAAATCCACCGGGCGGCTGCCGACCGGAGGCGGCTTGTCGTCGGCACGAACTACAGGTAGCGCGAGCGCGACGATCGACAGCAGGATCGAGATAGCAATGGAAAATTGAAACAGGCGCATTCGGCTTCGCCGGACCATGTGGAACTCCACGTTGTACGAGAGCGAGCTGACGGCCAGAGGATTTACAACTGACTGCTTCTAATGATAACGGCGAATGCCGACCAATGCCACGAAATCCCGGTTAATTCGCCACATGCTTCGGTGACCACAGCCGTTCACGCGGGTGTTAATGGCTACGTGTGCATCCGTGCGACCAATTCTTCGCAACAACTTTAGTCAACGGATAACGGGAATCGCCTGTGCGAGCATCGGCGTTTGGACTATTAGAAAAGAGAATACACACTGCCGAGACGGCGATGCCCCCGGGAATGAAATAACTCGATACCCATCCTCGACGACACGCACCGGTTGCCCAACCAACCGCGCCCCTCTATACCATACGCGTATGTCTACTGCGGAACTCATGGATGGATTGACCGACGCCCAAGCCGAGGCGGTGCAACACACGGACGGACCGCTGTTGGTGTTAGCCGGTGCGGGGTCGGGCAAAACACGCGTGATTACGCGCCGGGCGGCGTACCTGGCACGTATGGTTGCCCGCGCCGACGAAATTCTGGCGATTACGTTTACCAACAAAGCCGCCGGCGAGATGCGCGAGCGCATTACCGCACTCGGTGTCGGTCGTCATATGTGGATTTGCACGTTTCACGCGCTCTGCGCGCGGTTGCTGCGCACCTACGCCGCCGAAGTCGGCCTGCAAGGCAACTTCACGATCTTCGATCAGGCCGACAGCCGCGCGCTGGTGAAGCAAGCGATATCCAAATCCGACTTGAACGCCGACAACTGGTCGCCGCGTGCCATGCAGGAGCGCATCAGCCAGGCCAAGCAGAATCTCAAAACACCCAGCGAATACGCCAGCACCGAGGCCTATGACTTCAGCGGCAAGGCCGTGGCCAAGATTTACGAGCACTACCAAAGCATGCTCGAAGACCAAAACGCGTGCGATTTTGATGACTTGCTGATGCGCACGGCACGCCTGCTCGAAGACAACAAAGGCGTGCGGCTAGCGCTATCCGATCGATTTCGCTATTTGCTAATCGACGAATACCAAGATACCAACCACGCGCAATATCTCATCGCTACCCACCTAGCCCGCGCCCATCGCAACCTATGCGCCACCGGCGATCCGGATCAGTCCATCTACGCATGGCGCGGTGCCGATTTGCAAAACATCCTCGACTTTGAGGCCGACTATGAAGACGCCAAAGTCGTGCGGCTGGAACAAAACTTCCGCAGCAGCGGTGCCATCCTGTCGGCCGCTTCGGAGCTGATTTCCCACAACGAACATCGCAAGCATAAGAAGCTGTGGACGACCGACGAGTTTGGCGCGAGCGTCGAACTTTGGACCTGCGAATCGGCCAACATCGAAGCCGAGAAGATTGCCGAGGCGATCGAACAATACATCAGCGAGGGCGGCCAACCGGGCGACGTTGCAATCTTTTATCGCATCAACGCACTGAGCCGCGTGGCGGAAGACGCGCTGCGACGAAAGCACATCCCTTATCAGATTGCGCGCGGCGTGGAATTTTATGCTCGCAAGGAGATCAAAGACACGCTTTCTTACCTGCGCCTCATTTCCAACCCGGCCGACGAAACCGCCCTCATGCGCGCCATCAACACGCCCACGCGCGGCATCGGCAAAGTCACGCTCGAACGCGTGGCCGACTATGCCCGCGTCAACGGCATCACCGTCGACGCCGCGGTGCAAGCTGCCGAGACCATCAGCACCCTCAAGACGGCTCGCAAGAAGGTTGGCGCGTTTGCCGAACTCATTCGCGGCCTGCGCGATCTGCCCGAGCGCCCGGTAAAGCGCATCGTGCAAGCCGTCATCGAACGCAGTGGTTTGGAAGCCGAGTTCAACAAACAAGGCGGCGAGATCGAAAACGACGCGCTCGATAACGTGTACGAACTCGTCAACGCCGCCGGTGATTACGACCTTGAGAATCCCGAGGGAAGCTTAACCGAGTGGTTGCAACAGATCAGCCTCGTCAGCGATCAGGACATGATCGATGACGAGCGCGGCGCCGTTACACTGATGACGCTACACGCGGCCAAGGGTCTCGAATTTCCGATTGTCTTTATGATCGGCCTCGAAGAGGGCATGCTGCCCCACCAACGCGCCGCTGAAGATCGTCTCGGCGGTATCGAAGAAGAGCGCCGTCTTGCTTTTGTCGGCATGACCCGCGCCATGAAACGGCTCACACTCAGTTGGGCCATGTATCGCATGGTGCGCGGCGTTACCGAACGCACGTTGATGTCGCACTTTTTGGGTCAACTGCCCGAGGACGAAATCGTCACGCGCGAATTCGTCGACGAAAAAGACCGCAGCCTCGCGCATCTGGGGCGCTTCAATCAGATGGATATCGAATCGCAATACGTGGACGGCTTTTACCCCGGCTGCCGCGTGCGCCACGAAGATTACGGCGAAGGCGAAGTCGTCCGTCTCGAAACCCGGATGCGCAAGCAATACGTCCGCATCCGCTTCCGCGAAGACGGTGAGCGGTCGTTCGCGCTGGAGCATGTGTCGTTGTATGTAATTGATTAGAACCAATCGCCGACACCCAAATCGGGTTTCGCTCTCAGTCGTTGGAATGCTCACAAGCGCGGCCGAACTACTCGATTGGCTCTTGAAACGCATTCCTGATTAATCACCCAGCCCTCACGGTGGACGGCCGTCGGCGAACCAGCGCAAGATCGTGCGCGGCAACTTTTCCATGCTCGACAACGGCGCGAAACGGGATGACGTGCCGCGCACGTAAGGATCGAAAAGCCCGGTCCATCGCTGGATTCATGAGTGGGTGTGTGAAGGATCGTCGCGGCTGATTCTGCGTGTTGCAAAATTCTCCGTAACGCTATATTTGATGGTCATCTGATAGATATCACGGACTCGTGCTGTCGGTTATTGGGCTGATTTAGCTGGGAATGTAGAATAAGGACTTACGTCAATTCGTCGCCCCTTCTTTCCATAATTTAGACTCTGTCGCCATTCCGTAAATCTATACAAGATAAAGCTTTACCACGCTCATGCCCCGATCGCGTCCGGCCATATTGGTCGGAAAGCGTTGTGGTCATCGCCCACCAGCTTTCGATCGCCAAAACGCGTGTCCGATACGCGGCTTTCGTCTCCATTCCAATCTGCCCCCCTTGCTGACATGGTCGCCCCACGTTGCATACCATTGGATACGCCGAGCCTCTCGACCCGGGCCCCAGTGGCACCGTCGCCAACGATCGGCAAACCTCGGTCAGTAACCTTTTCACAACAGCCAACCCGCGGAGGGGACTGTTCATGACACGCAAATCGTTAGCGTTCCTCGGGCTCGCACTTACGGTCTGGATGGGCATGAACGTCGAGGGCTGCGATGCCATCGGCCCCGGCACCAGCACTGACGGGCGCACGCCGCCCGCCTTGTTGGCCGAATACATCGACGCGTCGGCGCGACGCATGCGCTTCGATGTCGATCTGCGCAACTATCCGGACGCCGTTCGCATCTCGTGGGAATTTGGCGACGGCAGCGCGCTAACCGCCCGCGCCATTTCGACACAAAAAGTCGTCTCGCATCAATTCGCGGATGACGGCACCTATACCGTGCGAGCCTATCTCTTTTCGGCGGGCGATCCGATTCTCGAAGAGCCCGCATCGTTACTCGCCATTGCCGAGTTGCCCGTATCCGTCGCCGCCAACAATCGGGCGCCGACGGCACGCTTCACCAGCACCGACGTCGTCGGTGACGATGACAATCCCATCTCGTTAACCAAGCGGTTCAACGCTGCCTCCAGCAGCGACCCGGACGGCACCATCGCATCCTACCGATGGGAATTCGGCGACGGCGCGACCGATACCGGCGTGACGGTCGATCACGAATACGCACGCGCCGGACGTTACCCCGTTCGGCTGACCGTAACCGACAATGATGGTGTGACGGGAACCGCGTCGCTGATCGTTTTGGTCAACAGTACGCCGGGCGTCTCGTTTACCGCGACGGAAGATACCAACAATCGCCTGCGCTTTAACTTCGTCGGCGAAGGCACGCTGGACGGCGAAGAAGCATCCAATCAACTCACCTTTACCTGGGACTTCGGCGACGGCAGCGATGAAGAACAAGGTGTATCCGTTTCGCACCTGTATGCCGTGCCCGACGATTACACGGTCACGCTGACCGTACGCGATTCGCTCGGTAACACAGCCACCGCAACGCAGGTCGTGGATGTCACAGGCAGCGAGCCCTTTGTGCGTAGCTCGGATACCGAGATCGGCGAGGTCGACTCGGTCGTGACCGATGTGGCTATCGAGGGTGAGAACTTTGAAGACGGCGCCGTCGCGACGTTGGTGCAAGGCACGAACCGCATAGAGGCCACGACAACCACGTTTATCTCCATGACCAATCTCTTGGCGACGTTTGATCTCAGCGGAGCGGCACTGGGCAACTACACGATTGAAATCAGAAATCCGGATGGTAACACGGCAACGCTCGCAGCCGGCATTCGCGTCGTCACCGAAAACCGCGTGCGCCTTACCACATCACTTGGCGAGATCGTGATCGAACTCGTGGACGACGCCCCCGTCACCACCGAGAATTTTTTGCAATACGTGGAAGACGACTTCTACGACGGCACGATCTTCCACCGCGTCGTGCCCGACTTTGTCGTACAGGGCGGCGGGTTCTTGCCCGGCATGGTCCGACAGGATGGCTTGCGCGATCCGATCGTGAATGAGTTCAGCCCCGACCGCAGCAACCTGCGCGGTACCGTCGCGATGGCCAAGCTCGGCGGCGATCCTGACTCGGCAACGTCGCAGTTCTTCTTCAATCTCGACGACAACTCGGAGAACTTGGACAATCAAAACGGCGGCTTTACCGTCTTTGCCGAAGTCGTCGAAGGGCTCGGTGTTGTCGACGCCATTGCCGCAGTCGAACTAAACGGTGAGACGCCTGTCGAAGACGTGCTGTTGATCAGTGCGGAACGCGAATAAGCGACCTAACAGGGGGCGATTTTTTCGCCGTCGTGCTAAACTGATGTGATGGATGCAAGGACGGATGAAAGCCTGCTCGTTGCGGCCAAAGGCGGCGACAAGGAAGCGTTGGGGGAACTGTTGCTTCGGCACGGTCCCATCGTGCGGGCGGGATTGCAAATCAACCCAAAATGGCAATCCGTTCTCGAACCCAACGACGTTATGCAGGTCACGTACTTCGAAGCGTTCGAGCAGATCGATCGCTTCACAGGTAATGGCCCGTCGTTTCGCAGATGGTTGCGACGCATCGCAAACAACAATCTCCGCGACGCGATTCAGGCACTCGAACGAGCCAAACGGCCACACCCCGATAAACGCGTCGAACGTACGTCGTCCGACGAATCGCCCGAAGCATTATTCGGTCTCTTCCAGGCAGGCGGTGCCACGCCCTCGCGCCATGCAGCGATGAACGAAGTGCGCGCCTTGCTCGAAAGCGAAATCGAACGCCTGCCGACCGACTACCGTACCGTCATCAAGCAGCACTTTCTGGACGGTCATTCGGTCAGCGAGATTGCCAAGGAAATGGGCCGTACCTCCGGGGCCGTTCATCTGTTGAGAATTCGCGCTTTGCGCAAACTCGAAACCATCATGGGAACCGGTTCCCGCTTCTTTAGTTTCTCGCGCCCGTTACCCTCCCAATCCGACTCCTGAGTAACCGCACCATGGCCAGCCATCCGCCAGATATCGATCGCTCGCTGATCGCGGATGTGATGCGACAAGTCGACGATGCTGAAAAGGCCAGTCGCAGCGGGCCCGAAAGAATCGGTGACTTCCAAGTGGTCGAGGTATTGGGCCGCGGCGGCATGGGAATTGTCTATCGGGCGCGGCAAGTACGCCCCGAGCGCGAAGTCGCCCTAAAGGTACTTCGCGCCACCATGGTGTCCGGCGCGATGCTGCGCCGCTTCGAGCGCGAAGCGCAAGTATTGGGTCGCCTGCATCACATCGGAATCGCCCAAATCTACGAAGCGGGCATGGACGACTTCGGTTATGGACCGCAGCCATTCTTCGCGATGGAACTGGTCGACGGCCTGCCATTGACGGATTACTGCGACGAACAAAAACTCGACCTGCGCGACCGTCTCATGTTGATCGCCAAGGTCTGCGACGCCGTCGATCACGCCCATCAGAAGAAAATCGTCCATCGCGATTTGAAGCCCAGCAATATTCTCGTCGCCCGCGACGGTCAGCCGAAAATTCTCGACTTCGGTGTGGCGCGCGTGACCGAAGCCAACGCCGGCGCGGGTACGATGGTGACCGAAGCGCGCAAGATGGTCGGCACGTTGCCGTTCATGAGCCCCGAGCAGGTGGCGGATCAACCGGGAGCCATCGATGCGCGTAGCGATGTGTACGCCTTGGGCGTGTTGAGTTATCGCATCCTGACCGGTCGCCATCCGTTTTCCGTCAATCGGCGTTCGATCCCGCAAGCCATCGCGGCCATTCAAAATGAGGAACCGACGCGGCTAAGCTTGTTGGATCGCGATTTGCGCGGCGATGTCGAGACGATCATCCTTAAGTCGCTGGAGAAAGAGCCCGAGCGCCGCTACCAGTCGGCCGCCGATCTCGCCTCCGACATTCGACGATTCCTCAATCACGAACCGATTCAGGCCCGCCCCGCCAGCGCCGGTTATCGCATTCGAAAATTCGCCCGCCGCAATCGCTCGCTGGCATACAGCCTTGGTGCGGTCTTCACCATCATGCTGCTGGCATTGGTTCTAACCACCCGCTCGTCGCGCCTGGCACAGGAACGATTAGCGGATTTTCGACGCCTGGCCGACGTACGAGAGCTGGCGCGCATGAAAGCGGAAGCGGATCGATTGTATCCCGCGATCCCAGCCAACATCTTGCCGATGGAACATTGGTTGGATCGAGCCGAGACGTTCCGTGCGCGCTTGCAACTCTACCGCGCACAGTTGGATGAACTGCACGAGCGCGCCAGCGAGAAGAACTTATACAAGCAGAGTAACTTAGAGGTTTCCCGTCAGTCGGAAGAAAGATTCGAGATCAAGATGCGCATTCGCGAATTGGAGAACGAATTGCGCGCGCTCGAATCCAAAAAAACTTTAACACCGCAAGACGAGATTCGGCAGGAGGAAATCGAAGCCGAAATCTGGCACTTAAACGATCAAAGCACCTGGCTATTTTACCAAATACCGCGCGATCACATTTGCCGCTTTGACGATCCCGCGGATCTGATCGAACACGAAGTGCTTGTCGAACTCGTCAACGAACTCAGCGAGTTCTTCGAACCCGTCATTGGCGATACATCCCGCGTCCGTCGGCGCTTGCGTTTTGCCAAGACGGTTTACGAACAATCGATTTTGAACCACCAATCGGAATGGAAGAACGCGATTGCATCGATCGCCGATACGTCGCGGTGTCCGATGTATCGCGGTTTACGAATCAGGGAGCAAATTGGCTTGGTACCGTTGGGCCCCGATCCGCAATCGGGTCTGTGGGAATTCGCTTTTCTGCAAACCGGAGACATCCCAAAACGCGATAGCGAAGGTCGATTGATCATAACCGAGCGCAGCGCCTTGGTGTTCGTACTCATGCCGGGAAATCCGGCCGTGATGACTTGCCCGCCGTTCATCGATATGCCGGAAACGTATCCGCTGCGGTCCGACTATCTCACCGCGATGGAGTACCAATTTCTCAACGACCTTCCGATGGCACCGTACTTCCTTTCCAAGTATGAAATGACGCAGGGTCAATGGCAGGAGTATCGGCTCAACAACCCCAGCCGCTTCTACCCGGAATATGCGGGTGCCAACGACGTCACTTTGCTCCATCCAGTCGAAAACATTTCGTGGACCGAGGCGTTTGAAGTGCTCTGGCAATTGGGGTGCGTCTTGCCTTCCGAAGCACAGTGGCAAGCCGCTTGCGCGCCGAACTTACCGATCGGCAGCGATCAAATCTCGCAGTCCGCGTCCCATCAAAATGTTCACAAATCCGTCGATCGGCTCGAAAGCAATGCATTCGGCATCGTCGGCATGACCGGCAACGTCGCCGAATGGTGCGACGATGCCTTCGCGAAGTTCGATCATCCCGTCGACCCGATCACGGGCCGACGATTGACCGGCTGGGGCGAGCGCGGTTATCGCATTATTCGTGGCGGCGATTTTGGCGAGCCATTTATCGCAGCTCCGACGCTGCTGCGACGCAGCGCCGATCTCAACTATCGACACCCGACCGTCGGCCTGCGTCCGGCACGGTTGCTGGATTGATGAATGCAATTTTTTATCGAAGGCGCAGGACATTGGCATGAGAATAGCCTTGCGTGGTTCGTATATGCCCTGACACGATTGCCGATAGTTAAGATTTGCTCTTGATCCCAAAGGGATCACCGGAAATAGCCCCGCCACATCGTGGTGGCAAAATCTAGTGGATTTTATTTAATCCTATAGCGACCGTCTCGCTCGACACTTATCTATTTGCCGCCAACCGCTTAACGAACGCTGCATAATCAGCGGGCGTGTCGATCCCCGGCGCGGCGTGCGATACCGTCACGACTTCAATCGCCACGCCAGTTTCTAGTGCCCGCAACTGTTCGAGCTTTTCGCAGCGCTCCATCGGCGTGACGGGCCACGTGGCAAACTTCAACAAAAATGCACGACGGTAAGCATAGACACCGATGTGCAACAACGGTCGCACCGCATCTTGCGGATCACGCGGATACGGCACCAGCGCGCGAGAGAAATACATCGCCCGCCCCCTACGATCCACCACTACCTTTACCGCGTTGGGATCGGCCGGGTCGGCGTCTTCGGGAAATGGGCACGCCAACGTCCCCATCTCGGCCCCCGCATTCATACGATCGATCAACGCCTGCAGGTGATCCCCGTCGATCTCCGGCTCGTCGCCCTGTACGTTTAAAACGAGTTCGGCATCGAGATTCGCCGCAACCTCCGCGATGCGGTCGGTACCTGTCGGATGATCGGCACGGGTAAGGACGACCTCGCCGGAAAAGGACTCTACCGCGGCTACAATCCGTTCGTCGTCGGTCGCGACCAAGACCCGGTCGACACCGGCGACCGCGGCCACGCGTTCGTAAACGTGTTGAACCAGCGGCTTGCCCGTTTCAGCCAGTAGAGGCTTACCGGGCAACCGAGTTGATGCATACCGCGCGGGGATGATCGCCGTAACAGACATAAATTAAAGCGTAAGGCTGATCGCCGCCGGGTGTCAAAACCTCATCGCATTGACGCTGACGTTACCGCCTCGCAGAATGCAATCGAATACCAACAAGAAAGGGAACATCATGCAGTGGCAGATTCTTCGCCAACGTGTTTACAGCAGTTGCCTAGTGGCGTGCCTGATCGCGCTGCCGGCCTGTGCCAATCCGGAAAAGCCCGCCCCTAAGGAAGAACAAAAAGACGAAACGCCCAAGAAGGAAAAGAAAATCGCCATGCCTGCGCTGCAATTTAAGATGGATGATATCGAGGGCAAAGAACAGGACCTGCGTCAGTATCACGGCAACGTGATTTTGATGGTTAACGTCGCCTCCAAGTGTGGTCTAACGCCGCAATACGATGAACTGCAAAAGCTCTACGACAAGTATCACGACAGAGGTTTCGAAATCTTGGGCTTCCCCGCCAACAACTTTCTGGGGCAGGAACCCGGCAGCGATGAAGAGATCAAGCAATTCTGCCGCAAGAACTATGGCGTGACGTTTCCGATGTTCAGCAAGATTTCGGTCAAGGGCAAGGATCAGTGCGATCTCTACAAGTACCTTACCGATAAGAAGGCCGATCACAATCACGGCGGTAGCATCAAGTGGAACTTCGGCAAGTTTCTCATCGACCGCGACGGTAAGGTGATCGACCGCTTCGGCCCGCGCACCAAGCCGCTCGATGAAGACCTCGTGGCCAGCCTCGAAAAACAATTGGCGAAGGAAATTCCCGCCGACTCACCATTGGCCAAGCAGCGCAAAGAAGAAAAAGAAAAGGACAAAGACGGCGACAAAGAACAGCCGGATAAGAAGGATTCTTAGACGCAAATCTTGTGGTCAATCGTGGCCGCCGACCGATAGTCGGCGGCGGCCAACTGCCCGCTCCAACCGCTTAAACAACACCAACATGCATATTCGCGATTTGCTTTCCACCGGACGCCCGTGTTTTTCCTTCGAGTTCTTTCCGCCCAAGACGGAAAAAGGGCTCGAGTCGTTGCGCGATACCATTCGCGGCTTGCGCGACTTGCGGCCGACGTTCGTCTCAGTCACCTACGGGGCCGGTGGCAGCACGCGCGATCGCACGATCGATTTGGTTGGCGAAATCCAGCGTCATCACGGGCTAACAGCCATGGCGCACCTCACGTGCGTCGGTTCGTCGCGTGAAGAGATCTCATCGATCTTACATCGCCTACACGAGGCGGGCGTTGAAAACGTGCTGGCCTTGCGCGGCGATCCACCCAAGGGTGAGGAGGCATTCGTCGCACCGGCAGACGGCTTCGCTTACGCCAATGAGCTGACGGAATTCGTGCGGGAGTCAAACCGCTTCTGCGTCGGCGGCGCTTGCTATCCGGAAGGACATATTGAATGCATCAGCCCTTCCGGGGAGCGCGATCTCGACCGCGACTTTGAAAATTTAAGGAAGAAAGTCGACGCCGGCGCACAGTTTCTCGTCACGCAGCTGTTCTTCGATAATCAACACTACTTTGATTTTGTCGCCCGAGCGCGCAAGGCGGGCATCGGCATACCGATCATTCCCGGCATCATGCCCATCACCAACGTCGAACAAATCAAGCGCTTCACCGACATGTGCGGCACGTCGCTACCGCAAAAGCTCATCACCGAGATGGAACGGTACAAGGACCATCCCGAGGATGTCGTTTCCCTTGGCGTCGCCTACGCGACGGCCCAGTCATTTGACCTGCTTCAGCGCGGCGCCCCCGGCATTCACTTCTACACGCTCAACAAATCGAGCGCGACGCGCATGATCGTGACTGCCTTGCGGACGATTTACCCGCCTGCCGATGTACCGGCGTAATTAACTGCAACCATGTTAAATCCATCCGGTCCTTCCCCTTGCGGAAGCGCGGTAAATGATTTCCCATCCCTTTCAGGGCGCGGTTAGGACAGGGCTGCGCTCGACCGACAACATTGATTTGCTTGAAGTCCCTTCAAGTCGCGAACCAACGCCATGCATCACTGCCTCAATCGGCAAGTCTGAATCCGCTTCAGTGGAGCCCCACCGCATTCATGTTAAGCTGTCATAAATGGATCGAACAGACGCAGCATCAAAACGACAGCGTGTTCTGGTAACCGGAGCAGCAGGCTTACTGGGAACACCGCTCTGCGCTCAGCTTGGCGAAAGGCCGAACATTGACTGCATTGCGCTCGCAAAGATCGATCTCGATATCACCGACCGCGCGGCAGCGATTGCGGCCGTCGAATCTCACCAGCCTGACTGGGTCATCAATTGCGCCGCCTACACCAAGGTCGATGATTGTGAAACCAATGAACCGTTAGCGATAGCAGTGAATGGCGCCGGTGCCGGCAACATCGCCGCGGCCGCGGCAAAGGTCGGCGCGGGACTGATTCATCTTTCGACCGACTACGTATTTGACGGTTCCGCCCGCGCGCCTATCCCCGTCGATGCAGTAACGGGCCCACCGAATGCCCTTTCGGCGTACGGTCGTTCAAAACTGATCGGCGAAGAACAGGTTTTAGAAGAACATCTCTCAGCCACGATTGTGCGTACGGCGTGGGTGTATGGGCCGGATGGGCCCTCTTTTCCGCAAGCCATTCTGCGTTTGGCGAGAGAAGGCAAGTTAAAGAGAGTTGTCAACGATCAACGCGGCGCACCAACGTTTGCGCCGGACTTAGCCACCGCAATCATTCGATTGATGGAAGCAAAAACGACCGGCGTGGTCCATGTCACCAACGCAGGCGATTGCACGTGGTTCGAGTTCGCGCAGGTTTTGTTAGACCTCGCGCACATCGATTGCCCGATTGAGCCCTGCAGCACCGCCGATTTTCCCCGACCTGCGCGACGGCCCGCATATTCCGTGCTCGACCTTAGTCGCTACGAAGCAGCAACAGGTCATGCGATGCGCCAATTGCACGATGCGGCGGCAGATTACATACGGGCACGTCAACTAACCTAGCATCATGTCCACCCAAACGCTCAATCCCGATCGCGTTATCTTCGGCATGGAAGGCAGCGCCGACGTTTATCGGGATGATCTCGCCGCCGCATTGACCCAGCTCGAACACGTCGACAAGCACGAGGCCGAACATCTCGTCGCCATTGCCGGTGAAGACGAACGCGCTTACGCGCTCAAACAGAAGTGCGAATTTCTAACCGCATTGATGCGGCGCGTTGACGATTTTCTTCAGGACGACGAGGGCGGCTATTACCAGATGCGCGCCTACCTCGCACGCCACGAGCGCAGCCCCGCCGTTTTGGAAATCTGGTTTCACGTCAAGATGCCGACCCGACCGCGCGGCGGCACATGGTTTCGTCACCTCGTCGTCGGTATCGATAGCGACCGCGTTTATGCCGATTTCGGCTAGCGAATCACCAAATCTGCGTCATCGTCATCGAGAACCGCCTGCGGCTTAAGCTTGCGATGCGGTAACAATCGAATCGTGGCCAGCCCCGCCACAAACCCGCCAATGTGCGCCCAATAGGCCACGCCGCCGCTGCCGACGGAGAACGTCGCCGGATACAAGTTCTGAATCACCAGATAGAAAATCATGTAAATCCAAGCGGGCAAACTAACCGTCATCGGGTAATAGCCGATCGGCACGATGGCCAGCACGCGTGCCGACGGGTGCAACAAGAAGTACGCCCCCATCACGCCGCTGACAGCGCCGCTCGCGCCAATCAGCGGCACGTAATCGCCCGCAAAATAGGCATGCGTCAATGTCGCAACCACGCCCGTGCCCAAATAGAACAATGGAAACAGAATCGGGCCCAGGCGATCTTCGATGTTGTTCCCGAATATCCACAGGAACAACATGTTGCCGACCAAATGGAACCAGCCACCGTGCAGAAACATACACGTAAAGAGCTTGAGATAGGGCGATTGCGCCGTGGCCGCCTCCGTCTGCTGCGCCACATACGCGTTGAGCGTTTCGACATCGCGGCGCGTGATGCGCGCGTTGTTCGCCCTCAACTGCTGTTCTATGCGGTTGACGATACTCGTGGCGACGTCTTGCTCGAACTGTTCGGACGGCTCAACCAGTTGCGCCGGTGTAAAGCCGTACTCGAGCGACACCACCTCGTTGCGCCCCATGCCCGTCGTCAAAAAGACGATCGCATTCACCACGATCAACGTGACCGTGATGTAAGACGGGTGTTGTGTCGGCAGATTGTCGCGAATCGGAAACACGTATCACAATTCCTGGGCCGTTAGCATTTCAAGGTAGGTTGGCAGATCGCGACGAATTGTCGCGGCTAACCACATGTTATGACGTCGGTGGGTTTTCTTGCTGGCAATTCACTTTTTCTTGCGAGAGCACCTTGAGGGTGTGTTTTATCGCTGCCCCAAGCAGTTCGAGACCATCCCGAACGCCCTTGGGGCTGCCGGGCAACATCACGACCAGAGAATTACGAATCACGCCCGCCCCGCCGCGCGATATGATCGACAGCGGCGTCTTCTCGTAACTGCCAACGCGCAGAATTTCGCCGAACCCGGGCAATGCCTTATCAATAAGCGGATTGATGGCCTCCGGCGTAACATCGCGCGGCCCGACGCCGGTCCCCCCCGTCGTCATGATGAGATCGCAACGCGCGACGGCCGACTGCACGGCCGCGCGAATATCGTCTTGTTCGTCGGGAATGACAGCATCCACTACCAGATCGATGTGGTGGTCCGCCAGCCAGGCTCGCAGCATCGGCCCGCTGCGATCATCGGCGGCACCTGCGCTGCGCGAATCGGAAATGACAAATATCGCTGCCGTTTGCATACGCGAATTAGAACACGAGCGGAGGCATTGCACCAATCGTTCGCATGCTATTCGTCGTCGTCATCCTCGGCGTGATCGGAGCCGCGCCGGGCCGCCGTCTCGGCCTTCATGCGCGATTCCTGCTGGTCCGAACGCTTCTTAACCGTCATGCGGATGAAAAAGTTAAGCCCCAAGAATCCGAGGACCGCAACGACCCCGAGGCCGAGCAGTTCCTCCGCCTTATAAATCGTGACGGCCACCAAGCCTGCGGCCAGCGACGCGATAACCGCCGCCATAAACCAACTGAAGACGACCCAAATAAACCGACCCAGCTTTTGCGACGCATCACCCGCCGCGAAGATGCGGTCGGCCGCGCCCGTCGATAACACCGCCGCAAACGCAACGTATGTCGTCGACACCGGCAGTTTCAATGCCGACGCTGTCGCAATGACGGATGCCGCCACACTCATGATCAACGCCCCGCGCAACGGGTCGTAGTGCATCGTCTTACCTTCGAGCGTCATCAAACGCGGCGCGAGGGGCGGATGCTTTTGCTCGCGATGGCCGGTCACCGCAAGCAGAATGCGCGCCAACGCCAGGCACCATCGCGGCGACCAAATACGCACAACCGAACCGGCGCTGCCGGTATTTACTTCGGCTCGAGTCACGCGCTGCGCGTGCTTGGTCGACATACCCAACACGAGTAGCACGCCACAGCCAAACAGTGCCCATGTTTGCAGCTTCATTTCATTGGTGGAATCGAGCGGCAGACCTTCGAGATAGGCGCCGCGTAACTTAACTGCCGCCAACCCCGGCGCGGCACAATTCGCCAAGTCGTTTTGCCCAAACGCAAACGCCATCGCGACCATGCCGATAACCGTCAGAATTGGGAACAACCGGCGCGCCGAGCGCTCTTTGCCAATTTCGAGGTAAACGCGCACGAGAATGGACCAGATAAGCCACGCGCCGAGAAAGAATCCGAATTCACCGAGGGCGGCCTGCTCCGACAATCCGAGCGCACTGAGATCGACCATGCCGGCTTCGTGAATCCACTTCTTAAAGTCGCCAACGGCCGGAACGGCCTTCATACCCTTGACGACCATAAAATAGGTCAGGGCAGCCAGCAGCCCCCCGCCGATCCATGTTCCGTGCCGCCGCAAACGATTCAGGTCGGTGCTGTCCTTGCCGATTGCCCACCGCGCGATCTTCATCAACACGAAACCGATCACCGCCGACAGAATGATCGACCAAATAATGCCGTTGACGACCCCACCGGCGCTGGTCCATCGCACCGGCTCAACGCCCGTCACCAAGCCCAAAAAATATGAGGCGCCGAGCAGCTCAAACACGAGCGTCATCGTCGTGCTGACCGGCATCCCAAACGCCGAATAGCCGTACAGCAAAATCGTGTCGACGATATACACCGATACGTAAATCACGAGCACTTGCTGGTAGAGCGTGAAGACTTCGGGATTGAAAATCCCTTTACGGGCGGTATCCATGACGCCCGATGAGAGCGTCGCACCGAGAATCACGCCCGCCCCGGCCAGCAGCACCGCACGTTCGCGGCTCATAATGCGCGCGCCGAACACAGCGTTCACGATATTGGCCGCGTCGTTGCGACCGACCTCGATCGTGTCCCATAGCAGCATTCCGACGGCGAGGAATAGGATCGCCCACAGAAAAATAGGCGCAATGGTCTCGCCGGCGGGGGCTGTCGTCGCTGCCTGAGCCAGTGTGAGCAAATTGTGGATGGTATCAACCCTGAAGTTCGAGCCAGTTCACCGATGAATCGGTACCCTGCCCGTGTTCAATGCGTCGTGCCCCGCCGTCCGTGGCGAAGTAAACCGCTCGAATCACCGCGCGTCCACTCCGCATGCGGAAGCGTATCAGGTGCGCGATGGCTGGCAACCAGCTTAAATGTTAAGAACGCGTTAACATCCACCCGTGATTTTCACAGCTTACGAGCCACTTTGTGATTTTTTATTGAAACCCGTCCAGCAGTTTCATGGCAGCCGCTTTATCCGCCAGCCAACCGGCCGCGCGGGTACGGACGGCCTTCACCTCCGGGTTGTTGCCCGGATCGACGCCGATCAACCGCGAATACACCAGCGTGGTGTCGGCCCACAGCTGCCCCAGCCACGCCGACGCCTGCAAGTCCGGCTCGCGCACGGCGATCACCATCGTGGGCATCTTTTCCGAGCACCGCTGAATGTTTGCTAATGCCAAAATCGTATCGACATCCGACGGCGACAAACCCTTATGCGCCGGGTCGATCGGATGTGCTTGCGGCAGCAGCATGTCGTGACCGGCGAAATTACCCGTGCGCAGCAAGAAGATCGCGAGCTTGTGTTCCGCCGTACCGAGAATCGCCTCAAGGTTCATGTGCGAATCGCGCGGCAGCCCCAGATAGCGCGACATGGTGATGTCGTTGCCGTCCCGATTGACGCCCTCGTTCCAATATTGGCAAAACTCATCGGCGGCAAAGCGCAGCCGCTCGTCATTGCTGCCGAGGTAAATATGGTTCACGCCGCGTTGCAGTTGCTGCAAGCGAATGAACCGCGCCATGACGGCGGGCAACGCGTCGGTCGCGGTTAAGTCAAACGACTGCGCTGCGGCTTCGATCTGCTGCCAATACGCGTCGACGTCCATGCCGCACACAAACAAGGGGGCCATCAGGATCGGCGTTTTGTTGCGACCGTAGCGCCCGGATACTTCGCTCGGCAATTCGAGCACCATATTGCCATCGCGCAGGCCCAACTCGCGCAAGGTGCCCGAGTTCGAGAATACGATTCGCTTGGCGTTTGCGGGCGTGCATTCGTGCAGCTTCACCGTCTCTTCGGTGATGCCGCTGCGCGAAAACTCCATGAACAGCGTGTTATCGACGTTCGCATCCTTCGGCAGATTCGCCATTTCGCGCGGCGAGTTCACCAAGTGCCATTGCGGCACAGCGCCGGTGCGCTCATTCGCCAGGGACGCCACGAAATAGTTGAACATTTCGTTGGCACCGATACCGCTGTTCACCACATGTTTCGGGCCGGCTTTGCCAAACTGCTCGTTGACCCAGGCCGCAATCTGCTTGCCGCTGGTCGCCAACCAGTCCCGCGCATAAGCCAAGGGCTCCTTGCGATACAACACGCCCAGCGAATCGCTTCTCGCCTGCGCCCGAAACGCATCGAAAGGTGTTTGCACCGATTCCTGAATCGTGGGCGTTACGTTGACCGCATCGTCAAACGCCGGGTTCAGCCCGAGCACGCGAATACGACCGTCGGCCATGTCGTAATGCTTGCGTTCGCTCAATGCCGGAAAGGCTTCAGTCGCCCCACCGGCCGCATTGGCGTCGACCTGCAACCGCGCGAGCAACGAACCAAACCCATGTTCGGCCAAGATCTTTTTTGCTACGTCGTTCGAGGTGCGCCAGGCCTCGGCCAAGCTATCGATCAGACGCTGCGGATCGACGCTATTGCCGAGCGCGTCATCCAAGCGCTCTGGCGTGACCGCATCAATGCCGAGCTCGCGGCACGCCGCCTCCGAGGCTTGCTGCAGTCGTGCATGTAGCGCTTCATTGCTCACGATTGCTCCTTATCAGTGCGCGATGCTTGTGTCTTTTCCATCCGGCGACGATGCCGTCGCAACACCGAATCCAGTTCCAAGAATCGAAAGTTCACCAACTGTACGATCAAGCCGATGCTGGCCGCGATTAAACTCATGGCGACCAAGGTGGCCGCCATTACAATCAGCGCTGTGCGCCATGCCGTGCCCGGCGACCATTCGGTCAGGTAAACCACGGTCCCCGTTGCGATCGCCATCACGAAAAACAAAATGCCCATGCCGCCGAAGAACGTCAGCGGCTTGTACGAGCGAAACAGATTCAAAATGCGAAACAGCACGCGAAAACCGTCGCGAAACGTGCTGAGTTTCGACTCGCTGCCTTCCGGCCGTTCGCCGTAGATGATGTCCACTTCTTCGATCACCCACTTGCGATACAGCGCCTGCACCGTCATCTCGGTTTCGATGTCGAAGCCGTAGGCCATAATCGGCAGATTCAACGCCACCTCGCGGCTGAACGCACGGTAGCCGCTCATGATGTCGCCCAAATTCGCGCCGAAAATCACATTGATCAGCTTGCAAACGAGCCAATTTCCAAACACGTGAAAACGCCGATACGCCGCGTCCCGATCACGGGCGATGCGTCGCCCCACGACCATATCCGCCGTTCCATCCAGCACCGGCGCGATCATCTCGCGGGCCCGCTTGGCCGGATACGTGTCGTCGCCGTCGGCCATCAAATAACAATCCGCTTCGACCTGCTCAAACATCGACTCGACGACGAAGCCCTTGCCCTGACGCTTTTCGGTAAACACCACGGCCCCAGCTTTTTCCGCGATCTCCCCCGTACCGTCGTTGCTGTTGTTGTCAAAAACGTAAACCGTCGCCTCGGGCAAGGCCTGTTGAAAGTCGCGCACGACCTTCTCGATCGTCGCCGCTTCGTTGTAACACGGCAGCAGCACGGCAATGGTGGGCGAGGAAGACGACCGGGACATGAGGGCTCGTTGGATCGGCGATGTAGGGTTCTGTTAAATGATGGCAACAGGCAAACGCACGCCGCGCCCACCTTGGTAGTAGCTTCGGAGCGCGATGGTTCTATGTCAAACCACAGGCTGACGAATTGCAGTCGGCAACTCCCGATTTACAATAATCGCATGCTTAACGGCAAACGATTACTCGCGGTTTTGACGGTATGGATCCTCGCCGGTTGCGGTGACTCGACGGGTTGGTCGCAGGGAAGCAATTCATCTTCCGGCGATAAGTCGGGCAAGGCCGCCGACGCCCTCACGGCCTATCGCGAGCGCATGAAACACGAGCAATCGGTGCACCTGACCGACAGCGCTCAACCCGACCGCGATACAACGCCCGCTACGCCGTCGAACGACCGTCGCGTCGTCGCCGCCGACACGCTGGAAGTACTCGATCAATTCATCACGCCCGATCAGGTGCTCGACCCGATTCGACCGCAACTGACGGCTTGGTCGCGCGAAATGCCGCCCAGCCGCTACGTCGATGCGGCCGCCGAACTCGTGCGCGAAAGCCTCGTCGAACAGGTCGCCAATCATCTGATCTATCGCCGCGCTTCCGCTCAGGTCACGCCCGAGATGGAAACGCAGATCGATCTCGCCGTGGACAAAATGGAGCGCGAACGCATCGGGCGCGAATTCGATGGTCGCGAAACGGCCTACGCCAATGCATTGGTACAATCGGGGCGCAAGCGCGATGAAGTGCGGGCCCAATTGCGGCGCGGGCTAATCGTCGAGACGTATTTGCGCGACCGCTTGGCGCCCATGATCCCCGACCCGACGCGCAAACAAATCCGCCGTTACTACGACAGCAATCGCGAACAATTCACGACGGAAGAACAGCGACAGTTGCTGATGATCGATATTCCGGCGGCCGCGTTCTTAGATCGTTCGCGTGTGATGGACCGCAACCAAGCCATTGCACTCGCCCGCCGACAGGCGCGCGCCACCGCACAAGAGGCCAAGGCGGCACTGCGTGCGGGTCGGCCCTTTGCCGATGTCGCGCGGCAGTACTCCAAATTCAAAGCCGAAGACGGGGGTGATTGGGGCATCATTCGCGAACCATTGGCCGGTCGTTGGGAAAAACCGTCTAAGCGCTTCTTCGAGCTGCCGCGCGGCGGCGTTAGCGAAATTATCGAGACCGAAGATTCATTCTTTATCGTGAAATGCGGCGAAGTGACCGGCGGCGTTACCACGCCGTTTGTCGAAGCGCAACCCGTGATCGTCAACCGCATCAAATCGCAAAAGTTCCGCGAGTTAAAGGCGGAGTTTCTGCAAAACGAACTCAATCAGGCCAACATCGGCGAGATCGACGCATTCTATCGCCGCGTGTTGCAGCAAATCCCGCAACCGAGCTTGGCTGGACGGTAGGCTAAATTCCCCCGCATTTTTTCTCTGACCAACCCCAAGATTCGCTGTCACGATACCGTTAATTGACAGCCTGTTTGGCGAGTCGATATCATTGCCGCTCGGGCTGGAACGGTTTCAGCACATCCACGCAAATGCCGAATGGATTTGAAGGGAACGGTAATGGACGCTAAGAAAATCCTTTACGGATTGGCCGTCGTGGCTTTAGCCGCATTTTTTATCATGCAAGGTGCCGGGAAATCGGCGGAATTCAAGGCCGAAGCAAAGGCCGAGGCGCAGGCGTTTCTGGTGCAGGTCGAAGGCTACGAAGCCAACAAGTCGTGGTACGACCAACGCAGTGATATCGCGGTCGATCAGGCGTACAGTTCGAGCACGTCGACGGAACGCTCCGGCAGGCGCACGCAGATCGTCTTCAACGCCGACGAGTTTATGCCGTATTACATTGAAAAGTTGATCAACATGGCAATGAACGAAGGCCGATCCGATTTGGTGAAGAACATCATCAAACTGCGCGAGGAATATGGCATTCCGCGACCGATGGATATGTAAGGCGAATCTGCCGCACAATCATTCGAAAGGTACCCGCGTGCAACGGCGGGCTTCTTTCTTGAGTTAAATCTGATTAGCGCGTGATGTTCGCTTCGTGCACGATCCACTCGCGCACTTTCTTGCCTTGGTCGTCCTTGTAGCTGCGATATTCCAAGCGCGCCGTGACCTTGTCGCCGATTTGAATATCTTCGATCGTTCCGGCCTTGCCGTCGATCGTGATTTTGCAATCGGGATGCACGATACCCTCCTTCGACTTCGCCGGGCCGTTGCCTTCGCGCCACTCGAGTTCGGCCACGCGTTTTTCCGCATCGACGAAGACGACCGTCCCCGAACGCGTGAACATATTGCCTTGTTGCAGATAAACGTACACGCCGGCGATCGCCATCAACACCAACAAACCGACGATAACCGGGCCCTTGCCGGTGGGCTTCGCATTGGGTGCGAGTTTTTGCGCGTCTGTGGTCATTTCTTCGCTCATACTGCCGATCTCCTGCACCGATTCGCGGCGCGTTGATGCCTTGTTCGCGATTTCCTCTGCCGCCAAGTTGCCGATTGCGATTCCCTCGTCGCGACCATCTACAGCATTGTCGTATTACATGCTAGACTCCTTTGTCATGAACGCAATCCGATTAAAACTCCCGTGGGCCATCACGCTCGCCCTGCTCGCCGTGGGCGGTTGTCGCGACAGCCGCAGTAGCGAACCGATTTCGCGCGGGCCGATGGTGCAGATGATGAGCCCCACCGGCTTTTCCGTCGTGTGGACCGCACCGCTCAATAGCGGTCAATCCATCGAAGCCGTTTACTCGGATTCAAACGACAAACTGCCGACCAAGATCGAACAAGACAGCGCCGGTCGCCAGACGGCCACAGTCACCGAAGCAAAGCCCGATTCGGAAATCACCTATCGCATTCTCGATCGCGACAAGAAAACGTTGGTCGAACATCGCGTGCGAACCGCCCCCGACCCTGCGGCCGATCCGCCGACCGCCTTCTCCTTTATCGCGTTCGGCGATAGCGGAATGGGCAACGAAGCGCAAAACCAAGTCGCCGCGCGTATGAACGAATACAAGCCGCGATTGATCGTGCATACCGGCGACCTGATCTATCCCGATGGTGAAGCGTCCGACTATCCGCTGAAGTTTTATCAACCGTACGCCGAGTTGCTGCCCGCGAGCCCGTTCTATCCGACGGTCGGCAATCACGATTACCATTCCAATCAGGGTGGCCCTCTGTTTGACGATTTCGTTCTGCCGCGCAACGGCCCCGCCGGTCAAACGCCGGAGCGACATTACTGGTTCGACTACGGTTGTGTGCGCTTCGTCGCGTTGGATAGCAATCTGTCAAAATCGGAGATCGACCAACGCATCGTGCCGTGGCTCGACGAAGTGCTAAGCGACGATAGCCCGCGTTGGAAGATTATCGTTTTTCATCATCCCGTTTGGAGCAATGCCCACTACGGGCCGACGCGCAAACTTTGGGATAACTTCGTACCCTGTCTCGAAAAGCATCGCGTCAACCTCGTCCTTAACGGTCACGATCATCTTTACGAACGCACGCATCCGCTCGTCGGCCAGGAGATAGTCGAACCGGGCAAAGGCGTTGTCTACATCACCACCGGCGCGGGCGGTGCCAAGCTATACGAACCGCGCTCTGCGGAAATGAAACAACTCGATGTCGCCATCGGCGGCACGTATAGCTTCACCGTGATCGACGTAACGGCGGACGCACTGACGACGAAACAAATCGACGCGGCCGGCAAGGTGATCGATGAATATGCGATTCCGCGTTGGGCGCCGGCACTGTCCACCGCGCAGTCGGGCACCGCGGATGAAAATTCATGATCGTGAATTGAATCCGCCCCGCAGCTTTTATCGAAAACCACCTAGGATTCAGTCACCAGAGCGCTGTGGGTGCGCTCGGACGATCACGTTTGGAGAGGATCTTCGTATGAAACCCGTCGCCATATTCGCCATTTCTTGCTTGCTTACCGCGGCCCAGTTGACATCCGCCGCCGATTGGACGCGCTTTCGCGGCCCGCAGGGCGCGGGCCATGTCGAAGGTAGCGCCCCGCCCTTTGAATGGTCTTCCGCCAAAAATCTGAAGTGGCGCACCGAGTTACCCGGCAGCGGCGTATCCTCGCCGGTCGTAGTCGGCGACCGCGTTTTCCTAACGGCATACACCGGCTACGGCATCGATATGGAAAACCCCGGCGACCCGAAGGATTTGGTGCGGCACCTGCTCGCCTTCGATCGCAAGACCGGCAAAGAGATTTGGCGAGCGTCGGTGCCTTCCAACGGCAATATCGATCCGTATTCCGGCTTCATCACCCAACATGGTTATGCAAGCAGTACGCCCGCCGTCGATGGCGACACGATCTACGTGGTGTTCGGTCGCTCGGGCCTGATCGCGTTTGATAAAGACGGCAAGCAGAAATGGCAGACCGACCTCGGTCAACAATCCGATCCGGCGCGCTGGGGCGATGGTTCCAGCCCGATCGTGCTCGATGACGTATTGGTCGTGGACGCCGGTATCCTCGGCAACCAATTCGTCGGCGTCGATAAGCGTACCGGCAGCATCCGATGGTCGGTCAAAGATAAGAAGTTCACCAACTGTTGGGCCACGCCGACCGACGTTGAAACGGGCGGCAAGCAACAAGTCTTGGTGCACGTACCTTTCGAGGTGCTAAGCCTCAACCCAAAAAATGGTGAGGTGTTTTGGAGGGCCCCGTCGCCGCTAGATGATTCGGCCTGTGGCGGCATCTTGGTCAACGACGGCGTCGCGTTTCTCATGGGCAGCCGCGCGGGCCATGCCTTGGCGCTGCGATGTGATCCAAAACTCGAAGACGGCAAAGACCGCAAGGTTTGGCAGTCGAGCGTGCGCGCCGGCATCGTCACGCCCGTGATCGTGGGCGAACGGATGTATTGGCTCAGCAACGGCATCTACTTCGCCGCGTCGTTGAAGGATGGCGAGTACGTGTATCGCGAGCGCTTGCCCCGCAAAGGCGGACCGACCGGCGGCTTTCCCAACGCCGATTACAGTTCACCGATCGCCGTCGGCAACAAGATCATTCAATTCACCCGCAACGGCGAAAGCTACGTCATCGAAGCGGGCGATACCTTCAAACTCGTCTCGCACAATCCGCCATTTGAAGATGACGAGAGCGCGTTTTCGTCAACACCGGCTGCGAGCGATGGAGAGTTGTTCATTCGGTCGGAGCGGTTTTTGTATTGTATTGGGAAGTAGCGGTGTGGCCGCTCTTTAGAGGGATGGGATGCCACAATTATACTGGAATGAACGCACGCGGATGTGGTTGGTGGCTATCTTACATCTAAGGATATTTCGGTTGTTTATTTGCGACGGCATGCTTGCGTTCATGGGTAGGCACGGCACGCGCCCGGGTCGGCTTTTGGTCCCCGCCGATCCGGTAGAATTGGTAACCGCCCCCCAGGCTCGATACTAAAACCGAATCGTGCACCCACGTTGGCGTATAAACACGGGGCACCCAGCACCCGGTCGTCAGTGGCTTGGTACGTCGTCCGCCAACCGCGAAACCTCCATTCGTTGTCGTCTTGCGGAATGATACTCCGGGTTGAATTACCGCGAAACGCCGAACGTTTTTTTGCATTGGCAGATGACCGTTCTAACGGCCGCTCTGTTATCGCGTGATCCAACGGCTAGCGAGTACCAAGGTCCAACGCCACCACACTTTCACGGTCGCGAATATACAGCGTTTGCCCGATCAGCGTCGGACAAGTCAATGCGTCTCTTTGCATCGCTTGGCATTGCGACAACACCTCAAGACCATCTGCCTTGGGTCGTGCAATCGTCAGCACACCGTTGCGATCCAAAATAAGCAGTTTGCCATCGGCGAAGAGGCAGGACGGCGAATCGAAGCCGCGCTCGATCCACTTGCGTTCGCCGGAGGTTAAATTGAATCCATAAAAACGGGAATTACCCGGCATAAAGAGCGTGTTATCTATTTCCACACCAATGTAAATCATGCTGATCATCTTATGATTGGCCCAGCGTTCGCGTGCGACGGTTTTGCCGTTTTCATGAAATAACTCGATCGCGCGTCCCTCACCCGAGCCACCGGAAGCAAAGACCAGTAAGTTTTTCCCGTTCCACCAAGGCGTCATGCAATGCAACGAACTGTCTTCAAATGTCAGCCTCCATATCTCCACTCCCGTCAGCGGATTCAGCGCGGCGACCGCATCCGTCATCAGTACGACGATCTGATCCTGGCCGCGAAATCGAATCATTGACGGCGACGATTGCCAAACGACGTAATCCGAACTTTCCCATACCAGTTTGCCGTCACTCAAACGCAGTGCGATCACGCTACAATTCGCGTTCTTCGACGAAGGCTCGTCATTCGTATCATCACCGTCCGCCGTCGGCGGCGGACGATAGCCCAAAGGCACGATCAGTAGGTCTTTATATGCCAGCGGGCTAACCGAATATCCGTAGCCGCCTAAAGCCGGGCTATTAAACTCACGGCAAAGATCGCGCGTCCATATCAACTTGCCGGTCTCCTTGTCGAAGCAACGCACGACTGCATTGGTTCCAATCGCATATACATTCTTACCGACGATCAACGGCGTCGAGTTGGGGCCTTTGCCATCGGTGTCGACCGGTTTCGGTAAAGCGGCCGAGTAACGTTTCTCCCAGATTGTTTTTCCTGTCTTAGCATCCAGCGCAATCACGGATTCGTCACTTGCCTGTCGTTCCGAGCGATACATTGTGTAAATACGGTCTTTGTCGCCGACGATCCCGGAGTGACCATGACCCAACGGGCGTTTCCAAAGCACCGGCGGTCCGTCTTGCGGCCAGCTCTCCGCTAAACCGTCAGTATCGACCACGAAATTTCGTTGCGGGCCTCCCCATTGATTCCAAGCTGGCGGTTGGGATTGTTGGCCATATACAGATTGGAGTGCAATCAATGCGTACCAAGCGCACCTACTCGATTTTGCAATGTTCATCACTTAGCCCTTAAGCGACTTTGAATGGCAACCAGAAGTCTTAGGTCTTTCGAAAATAAAAATTGAGTGTTAGTCAATGTCAGCGACTGAGGATCGCAGGTGTTTCCACACTGGAATATTGACGACGTAAACTTCCCGGCGGTTCATTGCCGCGATGCCAGCTGGCGTTGCAACCTGAAGGCAAGCCAAGCACGGCGATCTTCAAGGGCCGACGATGCCGTTCTTCTAACCGTCCCACCATGGCGGAATCGCTAAATTAACGATTACATCGTGAAATTCCTGTGACACAAAACTCAAGTCATAGTCGAATTCGTAGGCATTATCGCTCGCGAAGGCTACGTCGTGCAACTCCTCATCCCAAGGACCGCGCTGAGATACATCGAAATTCGAAACCAATTGTGGATCGACGAAATGGGCAAGCGTGTAAAAGCCGTGCGCCTCAAAGCAGATAGCCTTGTGCAAGTCGCTCACCACATCGGTGCGTGAATGGCTCGATAAGATTACCTCAATGGCGGCAGCGATCTGGGCGGCATTTTTGTCCCCGATACCCTCTAAGCACTCACCGATGGCCCTAACCCATTTGGGGGACGACTTCCGTATCAAGCTGCCCCTTATTGAGTTGAATGTTTGCCAGTCGTTTCGCAATAGAGCGACGACGCTGTTGTAGATTCTGTGAAATGGACCTTTGTTAGCGATAGGGAATGCCCCGCGTTCCGCGAATGTCTGCGCCAGCGCAATATCCCGGATGGCGAGCGCTCTAAGGATTTCTGAGATATTCTGATAATGATAAATGGCATCGCCCTGTTTAGGGTCGCCGTCCAGCGCGAGTCGAAAGCGAACATGCATACTCACAAAATCCTGCAACTCACGCGCGCTATTCAGGGAAAAGCGCCGAGCCAATCCACGATCGATCCAGTTGAAATCGGAGTGCACGGCGTCAACGTGCTCGCATCGAACTTGTAAATCTAAAGCTTCCGCTGGTAGATCCGTGTGTACCTCACGGGTAGCGGCAACGCTGGCGCTAATATCGTGATCGACGTGAGCTTGTATGAACTCGAGGAGGTTGAGATTGCCGCCGCCACGCAACCGCGCGGCGGCGTCGATCGGAGCCATGATTTCATCGATTTCCTGCCGTTGTTGTTTTGTAAGCTTGGGAGGCATGATGGACACCGGTGGCTACTTGTTATTATTACTCATTTCCTACACTACGGGGCAAATTTAAGGCCAACTCAATCGAAATTGACCGAATAAAGCCGCTTCAATTGCGCTTCCAGCGCGGCGTCGATTTGACTCGCAATATCATATCTTGGTGGGGTTAACATCTCGACGAGAGGGTGTTGCAAAACGGGTGTTTCGAGATGCAGCCTTTCGCGAACTCGCTGAACTAGCATATATCCGCACGGTAGCAGATCGAATGGAGGATAACTGAATTCCGGCGTGAACTCATTGCCGGTCTTCTGTTCGATCCGGTCGCAATGATAGTCGCAAAGTTGGAGTAGGCGTGTTTGTAATTCGTCGGACTCCCACGCTTCAATGAGCGACCGGTACGGCGAATCTGCCATTGCTGGTAGAGAATCATTACCGTTACGCGATTTTTCGAATATTTCGAGTACGAATAGTTCGAACTGTCGTGCATCGCGCTTCGTCATCGCGAGGTACTCGTCGTCTGTTTGCAGCTCTCTCAACGGTGCAACCAGCCGGTCCGTCCAAGCGCTGCTTACGCTCGCCACGCAGGCCAGCAGCGGCGCACGATTGGCGACGCCGATCGTCGGCTCCCCGAGCCTTCGCAACTTTAAGTAGCTCTTAACGCGAATATCGATCCCCCAACCGTAGTAACCGATCGAAGCCGACAAGTGCTCCCATCCCGATTGGTCGCCGTCGAGAATTTGGACCACACCAAGTGTTCCATGATATAGCCCCATGGTATTGAGCGATTGAGGAATGTTCTTGATCGCCTTCGCAGATCCATCGGCCAAATCCTCGATCAAGAAGGCGCGGTCACGCTCGTAAATCCTGCTGCCGTTCTTCTCAAGCCAAGCTCGATGTTCATTCGCAATCTTTACAAGCTTCTTCATATGCATTCCCGACATCCGATCGGCCGCCTATTCCAACGTCCGAGACGCTATAGCCCGTATTTTAATGTTTTCTTTTGCTAATTGCGATTTTTTGACAAATGCGGTCGACAGAGCTGCGCCAGCAAATCCGAGGTTTCGCGGGATGATCAAATCAAAACTATTTTCTTAATTCTTACTGTCAGTTAATGACATCCAGCCCCTACCCCTCCTTCGTCATCGCCTCAAACAGCGACCGGAAGTTCCCTTCCCCAAACCCCTTCGCGCCTTGTCGTTGAATCAGCTCAAACAACAACGGTCCCGATTCATGGTCGCTGGCCCGGTGGAGTGGGTTGCGGCAAAAGGCTTGGAGGAGATATCCCTGGGCGTCGCCGTCGATGAGGATGTGGCGCTCGCGCAGGTCGTCGGTGCTCAACGGCAGGTTTTTGATGCCCTGTTTATCGAGGCGGGCGGGTAGGTCGTGGTAATAGGCGGCGGGCATGGGCAGCATTTCGAAGTCGGCGGCCTGCAGAATATCGACGGCTGTCTTGATATCGTCGACGGCGAACGCCAATTGATGCAGACCGGCACCGCGATGACCATCGAGGGCGGCGGCGACTTGCGATTCGTGGTAGCGCGGCCGCAGCGGTTCGTTCGTGGCGAGCTTGAGGCCGCTGGCGTCATCCCACATCACGATCGACTTGAGGCCGGTGCCCACGCCGGGGCGCAGATCTTCGGTATGAAACTGCACATCCCAAAAGCGCTGCAGGCCTAGCACGTGTTCGTAAAAGGCGATGACCGGCATCAGCGTGCGCACGTTGGCGGCGACGTGATCGATACCCGCGATGGTCGCCGCGTTTGCGGAAGCATCGAACGGCGCGACGGCTTCCATATCAGGGAGCAGCGGCGCCGCGCCGTTTTCGATATCGACGAAACTGATATCGACGTCACCGACGGGCGTGGCCAGCGCTAACTCGCGCCATAAGACGCCGTCGATCTCGCTGCGTTCGATACCATCGAGTAGCGTGGCGTGTCGTTCGATGAGGCGCGCTTCGACGGCGGCCACATCCTCGACTTGTAAACGCAAGCGCGCGATGCCGTCGGGATGACGATCGAGAAAGCGGCGCACATCGGAGCCACCGTGTACGGCTTCGGCGAGCGTGATGCGCACGCCGCCGCATTGCAGCAGATGACGCCGCGTGCCGGTGCGTTCGACCGCCTCGCCGGTGCTGACGCCGATGTTTTGAAAACCGAAGCCGCGCGTGAAGAAGTCGGCCCAGGGCTCGGCCCGGCGCACGGCGATGTCGATGCTGTGAATGGATTGAATTCCGAGATTGCCGGCTGCCATGTCCGCACTCCTTCGCGTTGGGCCATGAATCAAACGGGTATTCTACGCGTGGCCAAAAGCCGAGTCGATAACGGAGCCGCCGCGTTGTGAAATCTTTGTGAAGACATTCCACCGTCTCAGCCACGTCAGATTCTGGCGTCAGGATTTATGCACATTTGGCGAACCGCTCACGCCTTTTCGATGCCTGCCCTCATGACGTGAAAACCTCACCCCGGCCCTCTCCCTGCGAGGGAGAGGGAGCGAACAGCCAACAACACCCTGAGACAGTCACCGATTATCGCCGACTTTAATGGCGTTTTCGGCGCCGCGGATTCCTACCAAACGCATCGCTATACTCCGGCTTATCACAGTCGCCGCGCGTTCGCGGTGACTTCTTCATCACCTTCGGAGCCCACACCGATGAGCCAGGATTCCCCGCTGCTGAACGAGTTTAAACTGCACGACCTCACGTTGAAAAACCGCGTGGTGCTGGCCCCCATGACGCGTGCCCGCGCCGGGAAGGAACGCACCGCCAACCAACTAATGACCGAATACTATACGCAGCGGGCGGGCGGCGGTTTGCTGATTTCTGAGGCGACCGTGATCAGCGAACAGGCCAACGGCTGGGTCAACACGCCGGGGATTTACACCGACGGCATGGTCGAAGGTTGGAAGCTCGTTACGAAGGCCGTTCACGACGCGGGTACGCCGATGTTTCTACAACTGTGGCACTGCGGACGGGCGTCGCACAGCGCGTTTCATGGCGGCAAGCCCGCCGTCGCGCCGTCGGCGCTTGCGATCAATGAAGAATACATTCACACGCCGGAAGGCAAGCTGCCGCACGAAACGCCGCGCGCGTTAGAGACAAATGAAATTCCAGAAATCGTGAACGACTACAAGCTCGCGGCGGAGCGCGCCAAGGCGGCGGGATTTGACGGCGTCGAAGTGCATGCGGCGAATGGGTATCTCATCGATACATTTCTGCAAAGTAAGACCAATCAGCGCACCGATAAATACGGCGGCAGCTTGGAAAATCGCTTTCGGTTTTTGAAGGAAGTGCTGACGGCCGTCACGTCGGTATTTCCCGCCCAGCGCGTGGGCGTGCGCTTCTCGCCCAACGGCATGTACAACGATATGGGCTCGCCGGACTATCGCGAGGCGTACACCTACTACGCGCGCGAGGTAAACAAATTCGGCCTTGCCTATTTACACGTGATGGACGGCTTGGCGTTCGGCTTTCACGAGTTGGGCGAACCGATGACACTGCCCGAGTTTCGCAAGGTCTTCGACGGGCCGATCATCGCGAATTGTGGATACGACCAAGCTTCGGGCGAAGCGGCGATTCGCAACAGTCATGCCGACCTGATCGCGTACGGTCGACCTTACATTACCAATCCGGATTTGGTCGCGCGGTTTAAAAACGATTGGCCGTTGGCCGAAGACGCGAGCCCGAAGGTTTGGTCGGCAGATGGGCCGGAGGGATACACCGATTTTCCGGCGTATCAGTAGCCGTCGTCGTCAGTCGTCTTGCGATACGCCCAACTTCTCCGCCTGATCGCGCAACTGCTTCAACGCGCGATGGCAGATCATGTGGACCGAGCCGATGCTACGGTCGAGATGTTCGGCAACATCGGCGACGGGCCGACCTTCGAGGAAGCGCATGCGAATCACTTCGCGATAATGCTCGGGCAAGGTGGCGACGCAGGCGCTGATAACACTGAGCGCTTCGTCTTTCCGCACAACTTGGCTGGGCGTGGCGCTACCGGCCATGGCGCGGGCGAGCAGATCGACGTACGTCGTGCGGTTGTTGTTCGACGGCGCGATGTTGACTTCGCGGCGGACGTCGCGGCGTTCGGCGCGCATGGCACGGTGCTCGTCGATCAATTTGCGATCGAGAATGGCGTACATCCAACGCAAGAACGAATCGCTGCCCTGGTAGGTGAACTGCTCGATGGCCCGAAACGCTTCCAGATAGACCTGCTGCAAAATGTCTTCCGGCTCGATTTTCGACTTCATGACGGCGTCCATCTGGCGCAGCAGGCGAGCCCGCAGGCGCGGGTGGTACATCACGATCAACCGCCGGGCGGCGGTGTCGTCACCGTCGCGCGCCTTGTCGATCAGAATCTGCGTTTGGTGGACGTCTTCCATCGATTCGGCCTCAAATCGGGCACGCACAGGGCGGAGCCACGATACTTCAATTTCCGTAACTTCTTATATAATAGCGATTTTCGATCATTATCGAAACCCGGCGCTCTGAATGCGAGTCAAATCATCGGGATATTTTGTAATTTGGGGGGAACCATATTGTGATAGGCTACTACTTATAGGTAGATGGCCAGAAATGAAGAAAAATGGCGATCTACCGAGGCTGTGAATTGCCGGGCGGCGAGAGAAAAGGCCGCCCCCGAAAGTGAGAGAGAATCGCGCCACGCATGGCAAAATGGAACGAACAACCCGCCAGCTCCCCCGAGGATGACGCCCGCGACGAGGCAGTCGGACGGCTCATTAACGAGTTTTTCGATCGACGCGAGAGCGGTGAGGATCTGACGGAGCACGAGTTCATCTCCGAGCATGCGGAGTTCGCGGAGGACTTGCGCGATCATCTCGGTGGGCTGGACCTCTTGCGCGGTATCGGCGGTTCGTCCGGGCGCGACCCGTTGAATAACGACACGCTGCCGGCGGATTTACCCGGTCGTAACAACGGCGACGACTTGCGCGACATACCGTTGCCGAAGATCGACGGCTATGAGATGCAACGTGCGATCGGTCGCGGCGGCATGGGCGTGGTGTTCAAGGCGATTCAATCGAACACGCGCCGGCAGGTCGCGCTAAAGGTATTGCTCGAAGGTCCGTTTGCGACGAGCCAGTCGCGCAAGCGCTTCGAGCGCGAGATAGCGCTATCGGCGCAGTTGCGGCACCCCAACATCATTCCGATTTACGACAGCGGCACCTTCGACGGTCGCATGTATTACGCGATGGAATACGTGCGCGGTATGCCGCTCGACGAATGGGCGGCGAAAACCCATCCGACGGTGCGTCAAAAGCTAACGCTGTTTATCAAAATCTGCGAAGCAATGCGGCACGCGCATCAGCGCGGCGTGATCCATCGGGATATGAAACCGTCGAACATTTTGGTGCAGTCGGATGGCAAGCCCAACCTGCTGGATTTCGGTTTGGCGAAGCAAGGTACGTTTGGAGATATGACGACATCGCTGACGGCGCAGATCATCGGCACGCCCGCGTATATGTCGCCCGAACAAGCTGCCGGCGACCCGAGCGGGATCGACGTGCGCACGGATGTGTATTCGCTCGGCGTCGTGTTGTACGAACTGCTGACCAATCAGATGCCGTACGACACGAAGTCGTCGATGGGGCAACTGCTGAATCACATCGCGCGGACCGAGGCGAACGAGTCGCACTTACAGAATGCGGGGCTCGATTCGGAAGTATGCGCGATCGTGATGAAAGCGTTGGAGAAATCGAAGGACGAACGCTACCAATCGGTCGATGCGCTAATGGCGGATATTCAGCGTTATCTCAACGACGAACCGATTTCGGTGCGAACGGGCAGCGGCGTTTATTTGATCACCAAGGCGCTTCGAAAGCATCGACGGCTCGCGCTGGTGGTTCTGCTGGGTCTTTTGCCGTTGGGATTGGTCGCATATGGCGTGCAGACTTTTTCCAGTGCGTGGCAACAGACGCAGGATCGACTCGAGCAGCATGAGAAACGGATCGAAGAAAAGGAGCTTGCGCTGCAACGGGAACGCGAAGCGCAGCAACAGCGCCTACTCGAACTCGAGAAGCAGAAGCAACTGGCCGAACAACAGTTAGCGATTTACGAACGGGCCGTGGGGCCGGCAGGGGCAAACTTCGTGAAGCAGATTACCAGCGGCAACATCACCGGCGCGGTCAGTAATCTCGATATCGATGCGTTGGCGGCCAATATGAAATCGTCGCCGGTGAGAGAAGCCGAAACCGGTAAGGATCTCAGCGGTCAGTATGGTTCCTTAACGATTTCCGACCCGGTTCCGACGGCATTGTTGCCGCCGCCGGAAGAAAAGGACGAGCAAAGCCAGATCGGTGCGGGGCTGCTACGAACGCTCAAGTGGCTCGGCACGGAACCGGCCCCAGAAAAAGAAACCCCACCCGCAACGTCTCAGCCAGCCGCCACGACGGACAACGATTCGGTCGCCAACGAATCGGAAGCATCCTCCAACAACTGAGCGCAGCGCGCCATCTGGTCGGCGATAGCAACCACTTCATTTTCCGTGAACGCGCCGGCTTCGTACGCGACGAGGCGCCCCGGCAGTAACTCCCAGGTGCGGTCGCGCGATTGCTGCGTGAAGAACTGTCGCAATTCGTTACTGAGAATGCCCGTCCAGTATTCGTCGTCATCCGTTAGAAAATCGTGGGGCGAACGCGGCGTATCGTCATCGCGGGCGGAGAGCCCTTCGATCGGCGTTAACCGGCGCAGTCGCCCGGACGCAAGCAAGACCGGTTCGCAGGTAAGGATGGCGTAGCGCGCCAGATGTTCGACATCGATCACAGCGACGCGCCACGAATGCATCGCCCGATTCGACTCGGTCCCGGTCTCAAACACATATGACGCGACGCGCACACCGTTGGGCGCCTCATAGATGTAGCGAAAGCGGCGGCTGTGACCGATCTGGGCCAACGCCGTCTCTTGTAATTCGCGTCGCATGCGCGCACGGCCACGATCCAAAGCTCTGAGGTTGTATTTTCCGGCGAATCGACCGACGCGGGAATCTTCGCGCACGCGGCGCCAGATAACCATCACAATGGTGGCCAGCACGCCGGCGATGCCTACGAGTATCAGGCTCTTCGTCAAGGAAATTCGACCGTCGATTGAGGGTTAAGGTGCAGGCAAATTCGTTGCGCTAATCCGGAGGATTGCGCGACGGCTTATCGGAGCCGTCCTCTTTCTTGTCCGCATCGTCTCCTTTTTCGTCGGGTTTGTCACCCTCTTTCTCGTCGTCGTCGAAGATCGATTTTTCCGGCTCGTATTTGGGCAACAAACGCACGCCGTAATCCTCGGCCGGAATCTTCAGGCTGCCCATCCAATCGAGAATGCGCTTGAACCTCGGATTCTTTCGGTTCTTAAAGGGCGGTCGATACTTCACATCCCCTGGATGGCGATTTTCGACCGACACCTGATCGGCTTCCAACAAATAGTTCGCCAGCAGAGAATTTTGCGGCGCGTTGCGATTGATCAGCATGCCCGACTCGTTGGCGAAGTCATTCAGCACGATGAAATTGGCGTACATCGTGGCGGGCGAGCGCTTGGGGTCATTGAACAGTCGGAAACCGTAAGCCTCTTTGCTTAACGAATTGTGGCAGCCGCCGGTGGCGCAGCCACGCAAAATAAAGGGCAGCACATTGCGACGAAACTCGCTGAAGATCTCGGGGTCGGTCCTAATCTCGACACGATCGGCAAACTTGGGCCCGGTGTATTTGGCAATGTAGTGAACCTTTTGGGCGGGCGTGAGCGTCATGAACTCGCGCTGCGTCGCTTCATCGCGAAAGTCCTCGTGGCCGGACATTTCGAGCAGGAAGTCTTGGGCCAGGTTGCGCGACAAGTCGACGGAAATGCTCTCGACGTCGTTCACGTTGCGCATGGCGTTCATTTCCATGAAGCGAATGCGGCTAATCTCTTCCTTGGTCAACCGACGAATCTTGGGCGCGTACTTGCCCTGATCCTGCGGCTCTTCTTCGGGAACGTAGTCTTCCCATTCCTCTTCGTCCTTCTCCTTGTCGCCTTTCTTTTTGTCCTTCTTATCCTTGGACTTGTCGCGGTCGTCCTTACCCTTGGGCTGGTCCTCCGGCTGCAGACTCGCAAAGCCGTCGCGGGCCGGCTCGTCGACCGGCGCGGCGACGACCGTTGATTGGCTTTCCCACCACAACAAACCGCCCACGACGGCGATGAAGAGCAATACGCTCGATTTCTCGATCCAATTCGACATCTGGAACCCCTTCTTGAGATTCTTAGGTTGCCTGGCGGCAACACCGTTCGAACGAGCGTCGGCAATACCGCTCGTGAAGATATAATCCATCAACCATTATACGACCGGAAGGGCCAAATTCGCCATGCAAGAACCGTCGCCGAACCCCGATTCCCCCGCCGCATCGCCGTTTATCCGCGCGCTTATCGGCAAAGAGGTCGTTCTCGATACCGCCGGGCCGATTACATTCCTCGGACGGCTCGCCGAACTAGAACCCCACGCCTTCATCCTGACCGACGCCGATATTCGCGATGGCCGCGAGGGCCACGTGACCAAAGACAAATACATCTGCGATGCGCACGCCCACGGCATTCAGCCCAATCGTAAGCGTCTGCTCGTGATCGCGGCCAGCGTGATCAGCATTTCAGCGTTGGAAGATGTGGTGGGCGAATGAAGAACCGAATAGGTGAACATCAGCCGCAAACAAGCGTTGCTTTTATGCCACAACCGTGAGCTGGGTCTTGATCCGAGACCTTTCTTATTGCGTTCGCGGCTTGGCAACGAGAGATCGTTGAGGGAATTCTTCGGATTCGTCGCCGCGGGGACGCAGCGGCTCTGATTGGCAATCCGCTGATTGGCAAGCCGCCGAGGCGTTTTGCTCAACGCGTTGCCCATCACGACAACTGTGTAACGGCAGCGGATAACGTCTGCCCAATCTCCCCGCGTATCACGAGATCGCCGTACGAATCGAGGGGCGTTTTCTCGCGATTGAGGATGACGAGCTTCGCACCGTTGCGTTTCGCGGTCGCCGGCACCTCGTTGGCGGGATAAACCACCAGGCTCGACCCGATGGCGATCATCAGGTCGCACTCCCGCGCGCGTTGCATCGAATCCATTAGAACGTCTGCCGATAACGCCTGCCCGAACGAGACGGTCATCGATTTCATGATGCCGTCGCAAGCGTCGCAAATGAGTTCGAGTTCGTCGGCTTCCAAGCGCGGCTGCAATTCGGCGGCCGTCCAGCGCTTGTCGCATTCGAGGCATTGCACCTGCATCGCCGTGCCGTGTAACTCTAGGACGCGCGTGCTGCCGGCGCGCTGGTGCAACTCGTCGATATTCTGCGTGACGACCGCTTGGAGTTTGCCGCGCTGCTCCAATTCGACCAATGCATGGTGGCCGGCGTTGGGTTTGGCCGCGAGCATCTGAGGCACGCTCTCGCGCCGGATGGTCCAATACTGGCGCCGCGCCTCGGCATGGCGCAGAAAATCGTCAAACTCGACGGGCTGATACTTCGACCACACGCCCCCGGGGCTGCGGAAATCGGGAATGCCGCTTTCGGTGCTAATGCCCGCGCCGGTGAAAGCGACGATGTTGTCGCTTTTGCGCAGTAGATCGGCGAGTTGTTGAACGTGGTCAATGCTGCTGGACATCATTTCTGATGTTACCCGTGATTCATTGCTTACCAAAGGGTATGCGAATCATTCGATTATGGGAGTATGATCCATGCCCTGTTCGCGAGCCAGGCGCTTGAATTTTATCGAGTCAATGAAGTCAACATGACCATCTTGAAATAAAACATATCTACCCTGTCCATGGGCCTCACCTTCCTCGAAGCACAAGATGCGCTCAACCGACGAGTCAAGCGCACTACCAGGAACGTATTGATAACTCGTCCCGGCATCTTCCATTGTTGAACATCGGAGATCGTGTTCTTTAATTAGATCATCTTCAACCAATAGGGACAATTGGGTTGGAAAATAGCCATCGTCCTGCGCATATATGTAGCAGGCCTGGCCGATCGCACGCAGTTTGGATGCGCAATAGGCAGATGCATGAATTTCATCCCGCAGACGCGACCGTCTGGACTGAAGATGAATGTGATAAAGCAGTTTAGACATTAAACACAGACCGAGTAGCGCAATCATCGAAACGATAACGCGCTTGAACGTTGTTCCACGAATACGTTTTTTTGCCAGAATCACTGATCGACTTCCTTTATCCAGATCAATCCGGACCCTATTTGCGGGAGCCTGTCCGATATACGCATATCCAGTCATACGCTCTCAACGACCCTATTGAACCTTATGCCCTTAGCTGTAAATCGGTCAAGTTTTCCCGGACTTCATGGTGCCGTCTCCGCCCTACCGTCCGTCTTTACACGCCGTTTAAGCACCCAGGGCCGACCTTCGATAATGAGTACAGAACCAATCAACGACAGGCCGGGGGTAACAGCAGATGTCCATGACCAAAACGCGCGGTAAGTCGAAGGTGAAGATCGTCAGCAATCCGGCGCAGGCCAAACATCCGCCGGCGCACGATTTCAAACCCTCGGGCAAGCATCTTAACTTCAATCGCATCACCGACGAGCAATTTCTGATTGCCGCCGAAGAGATGAAGCTCGAAGACGACATCCGCATGCTGCTGCGCACGCCCTATCGCGAACTGATCGTGCAAATCCCGGTGCGCATGGACGATGGCCACCTCGAACTCTTCCACGGCTATCGCGTGCAACACAACGGCGTGCGTGGACCTTACAAGGGCGGCCTGCGCTTTCACCCGGAAGTTGACCTAAACGAAGTTCGATCGCTCGCGGCGCTGATGACTTGGAAAACGGCGCTCGTCGATGTGCCGTTTGGCGGCGCCAAAGGCGGTGTCACGTGCGATCCATCGAACATGTCGCGCAAGGAACTGCAGGCGCTTACGCGCGGATTGACCTCCAAGATCGATATGGCGCTCGGCGTGTATCGCGATATCCCCGCCCCCGATATGAACACCAACGCCCAGGTGATGGCGTGGATCATGGACGAGTACGGTAAGAAGCACGGCTACACGCCGGCTATCGTAACCGGCAAACCCATCAATCTCGGGGGCAGCGAAGGTCGCGAAGAAGCAACGGGCCGCGGCACCATGATCATCACGCGCGAAGCGTGCAAGGCATTCGGCATCGATATCAAGCAAACGCGCGTTGCCATTCAGGGCTTTGGCAATGTGGGCTCGTGGACGGCGCGCCTGTTGGACGAGCAAGGTGCCAAGATCGTCGCCGTTTCGGACGTACACGGTGGCATCCATAACCCTGCCGGTCTCGATATGAAGAAACTCGTCGCCCACGTGAAGACTGAAAAAACCGTCGTCGGCTTTGCAGGTGCCAAGTCGCTGCCCAACGATGAGTTGTTAACAATCGACTGCGATATTCTGATACCAGCCGCGCTCGGCGGTGTCGTGCATCGCAACAATGCGGACGACGTGCAGGCGAAGATCATCGTCGAAGCCGCGAACTCACCCGTTACGCCGCGCGCGGATGAAATGTTGCGCAAGCGCGGCAAGCACGTGCTTCCCGATATTCTTGTCAATGCCGGTGGCGTGACGGTGTCCTACTTCGAGTGGGTGCAGAACCTGCAGCAGTTCCATTGGGATTTGCTGACCGTCAATTCCGAACTCGAGCGCCGCATGGTCAAGGCGTGGAAGCGCGTGTATCAAACGGCGACCGAACGGAACCTGACGCTACGCATCGCGGCCTACGCCGTGGCACTGGAAAAAGTTGCCGAAGCCACACGTCAGCGATTCTAGTTTACGGTAGTCCGTATCCTCAATCATACTCATCGCGCGACCCCACGTGCGATACCGAGCCCAACAAACGCCCGCGCTATGCCACTACTCAGCGCAGCGCGGGCGATTGTCTAGATCAACTCACGAATGAGCGCGCTCCCCGATGATTAATCAGTATCCACCGGCTATTAGCCGTTGCCACAGCGTAGCCGTCGCTATCAAACGTGAACTGGTCTAGAATAACCTGTTTCGCGATTGGTTACGTGATCCGTCGCACCTAGCATCGCTCAACAATCTTTGAAATTCTTCACCATCCGGAGGTCGGCATGTCCGCCTTATTGGATCGATTTTGTCGTTATGCAAGGGTCGCCACCACGGCCAACGAACACACCACCGACTATCCGTCGTCGCCCGGACAGTGGGATTTGGCCAAGATGCTCAAAGCCGAATTGGAGGAACTCGGCCTGCAAGATGTATCCATCGACGAACATTGCATCGTGATGGCAACAGTGCCGGGCAATGTCGACGGCGCGCCGACAGTGTGCTTCTGTTCGCACATGGATACGTCGCACGAGTACTCGGGCACCAACGTGAAGCCGATCGTGCATGAAAATTACGACGGTAAAGACATCACGCTGCCGGGCGATCCGAGCAAAGTGATCGTGGCCAAGGACAATCCCGAATTGGCCGCCAACAAGGGCAAGACGATCGTGACGACCGACGGTACGACGTTACTCGGCGCCGACGACAAGGCCGGCATCGCGATCATCATGACGCTCGCGGCAGAGTTGATGGCAAAGCCGGAGATTAAGCACGGGCCGATTCGGGTGTTGTTTACGTGCGATGAAGAAATCGGGCGCGGTACGGACAAGCTCGATTTGAAAAAGATCGCCGCCGACGTTGCGTATACGCTCGACGGCGAGGGTCAGGGATCGCTCGAATGCGAAACGTTTTCCGCGGACATGGCCGTCGTCACGATCCTCGGAAAGAACATCCATCCGGGTTACGCCAAAGGGCGCATGCTCAACTCGATGCGCCCAGCTGCTACGTTTATGAGCAAGATGCCGGTGGACACGCTGTGCCCCGAAGTGACCGACGGCCGCGATGGGTTCTTGCATCTGTATCAATTCGACGGCAACACGGCCGAGTCGACACTGCGAATCATTCTGCGCAGTTTTGATACCGCCGAACTCGAAAGCCACGCCGCCCTGCTGCGTCGCATCGCGCAAGAGACGGAAGCCGCCCACCCGGGTTGCGAAGTGAAGATAGAGATCAAGCAGCAGTATCGCAATATGATCGAAGGGTTGAATAAGGAACCGCGCGCGAAGGCGCTGGCTGAAGCGGCGTTTCGCAAGATCGGCGTCGAGCCGACGATTGCCTCGATTCGCGGCGGCACCGACGGCGCGCGGCTGACGGAAATGGGTTTGCCAACGCCTAACCTTTCGGCAGGCATGCACAATTTTCACTCACCGTTGGAATGGGCGTGTTTGGAAGAGATGGAAACGGCCGTAAGAATGTTGGTCGAGTTGGTGCAGTTGTGGGGTCAGGAGAAGAAGTAGACATCGATTCGTCAGTTGGTTGGCTAATGATGAAAGCATGTCAAGCACAAGTAAAGATCGCGTACGACGAAACCAATATAGCTTACCCAATGCAGCTGAGCGGCTATTCTTATGCTAAGGCTTCAGACCGATTCCTTACGCCGAAGGCGTTACGCCAATTAGCCCAGGGTTGACGCGTAGCGGCTACCGTGGGTTGCATGATTCGTTACGACATTCAACTCTGAAAGAGTTGCGACATGGCTCGTGCGAAGAACGCCGCAACCCCGTTGGGGGTAAGTCGTGATGAGTTCGATTCCTGTAGCATTTTTTTAAACATATTTAGGACCACGTAAGGCAGCAAAATGATTGTCAGCATTATGCCGATACCGGCGAGTAGCTTGAAGAGAAACACGTCGTGCGAGGATTGTTGGTCGGTCATCGGAGGCCTCCGATATGTAACTTAAACGGATTCCCTCCGGTTATCATCACGGTTTCATGTTAGAAGTTCACGCCAACGAGCAATATTTCTTCGACGACGCGACGCGCGCGTTGTTGGTCGAATGGTTGCAGCCGTTCGACTCGATTTGTGTCTTGTGCGCGCCGACGCTGGGCGCGGCATTGATTGATTCGGGCAAAACGCCGGCCATCCTCGATATCGACGAGCGCTTCGCCCAGCTACCGGGATCCATTCGATGGGATATCAACCGCCCCACGCACCTGCCGCAACGGTTTGATGTGATCTTCTGCGATCCGCCGTTTTTTAACGTCTCACTGCGCACCCTACGGTCGGCGATCGAAATGCTGGCGCATTACGACACAAATCAGAAACTAGGAATGTGCTACCTATTGCGCAGAAAGGCGGCGGTGTTGAAGTCGTTTAAGGCATTCGGACTGCGCGTGACGGGTAAACTGATGGGATACGAATCGGTCGTAACGGGTGTGAAAAATGAGATTGAGTTGTTGACGAACGTATAACGTAGCTCGGATGAAAAAGCTCGTTACGCCCCCGTCGTCGGGTTCTTAAAAAACATCGCCGTCACATAGGTGTCGTCGCCTTCGATGCGTACGCCGATACCCACATGCGTCCAACTCGGCAATTGATAAAACCCCGGGAACTCCAACGGTGCCTCAACATGCACGCGGTGTTCGGGGGATTCGGCCCATACGTTGACGATGTGGTCGCCATCGAGATCGTCAATGCGGGTAGCACGGTAGATCACCTCGCCGACGAACGGCGTATTCGATTCGGGCGAATAGAGGTTCTCAAAATCGTGTTGGATGCCAGCCGTAGCGGCGCGGGCCGATTGGTCGAGGCAGGTGCACGGATCGACGTGATCGAAAAATCCGCGGCGCAACATGGCATCGGAATGGCCGCGCGCGACGTCGGCGGCCGGTGCGTACCAATTCAACTCGCGCAGTCCCAGCGCCGAGCGGTGATCGTTGAGGGCGCGCCAGATGTCTTCGGCCAAGGCCGCTTCGGCATCGCTGATGTCCGCGTCGATCGTGGCGGCGGCTTCGTCGGCGCAACCGCAGGCGATCGGTGCCGGAAAGAACGGTGCCTGAACCGAGTCGGTTTCGTCGCATTCCATGCCGGCGCAGGCCCAGAGCATGGCGGTCGTGATGGCTAAGCGTAGTGTTTGGGTCATGGCTGCTGCGGCTCCGCGTCTTGCCGCGCTGGGCGGCGGAAAACGGGTTGCATCAGTTTGTGCGGCTGAACAATCGAGCATAGGCCGAGAATCAGCAAGGTCCAGTATTTGCATCGGATATTCGTCCAAATTCCAGCCAACCAACGAGCGGGCGACGGTGGAGAAATCCTCGTTTTTAGCAAGATAGGAGCGATTTATGGGCATGCGGCACCTGTTTACGACCTGCGTCGTCCTGTTCAAAAAAGTGAAAATCACAGCCCTGGCGTCGATGCCGTTGGTTGGCTGAATTCACTCGACAGGAGGTACCCTCAAGAGTTAGGAATATGCCGCGCGAGTTAAAAAATTAGATTTTGAATCGGGAGAACGGTTTTTCGATGGTTCCGATGCTGGTCGGTCTTGACCGTTGATAGGAGGATCGTTCGCGCGGCTAGTTGCCCGAGTTTCCACGCTCGTATTTCCGCAGCGCACGCTCGTCGCGGGTGGATTGCACTACGCTGACCACGCCACCGACGACATCCGAAACGAAGGAGCGGGCATAAATCGACTCGCAATAGCCGGCAAAACGGGTCACCACGGCGCGGCGCGTGCTCATGCCGTAGCAGAAGCCGCAGATATCACCCGAGCCGCCTCCCGGCAATTTTTCTCGCATCGTGTCGATCATTCTGCCAACCATGTCGTCTGCCTTTCGTCGCATTGCTCAAGCGACTTGCCTGTCGCCGGTGTCACGAGCCAAGTTGGGGCCGACCTGTCACCAAGCCGCCTCAGCAATTCCATACGCAATCAGAACGCGACATCTGCCGCCGAAAGGGGCAAGGAATTTTGGAGATTTCCGAAATTTTTTTGGGTGTGCATCGGTTTTTGGCGAGTACGCCAGCAAAAAGGCCCCGCCAAAGGCGGAGCCTGGTGGTTGTGTCGCAAGTTTTTCTCAGCAGAGCCCGCGAGCCCCGTCGGGCCTGCCCCGCCCCGGCCGCTCCGTTCGAGAGGAACGGAGCGGCGCGTTGGGCGAGCGAATAAATCGGTGGTTAGAAAGAAGGCACTTGCGCCGGTTCGCGTGCTTCATTGACAGCGTCCTGCAGATCGTCGATCGGTTGCGGCTGCACGCTGAAAGTGAAGTCGCGGACGTTATCCAATGCGTTAGGCAAACCATCGCATTCGGGCACCGTGCCTTCGGTGTCGATGGCGATCTGAGCGTCGTAGTCCCCAGCGGGGAGACCGCCCTCGATCAGGATCGAGTCGGACTCGAAATCACCGGGCTTTACTTCGCCATCAAATTCGACCTCGAAGACGAGTTCACCGTTGTCCCAAATTCGTACGCGGGTCACGAATGGGTATGGACCGACATGGATTCCTTCCCAATCGTGGTTGCCGATGTAGAGATAGGACCAATACACCCGGAACGTATGATTGGCCAATGGGTCTTCCATCTGCAGGCCCGCCGAATCCGGATCGGAATCGATGTTGGTCGAGCCCAGGTCAAAGTTCCGCGAGCAAGGGTCCGGCGGCGTACCACCGCCCCCAAGGCCCGATGCGTCGGGCGTACAGCCGGTCAGGAGCGCGGCCGACAGCGCGGCGACCATCGTCACCCGACTAAATCGGAAATCTCGCACCATTCGTTGCTGCATCTTGTTCACGCACATCACAAATGCCTCCGTTCGCCGACGACTGCCAACCCATTTGGCATGTCGCCCGATGGCGAAAACTTGGGTTCCTGACACTGTTGGTGCCAAGATCAGTGATGACGCGGGCGGGTCAAACGTGGCTGTTCGAAAATCGTGGGTATTTTTGAACCTACATTGCGATACTAATTGCGGTCGGTACGAACAGCGGCATGGGAAATTCGTTCGCAACTCTCCAATAAGAGCTACCCCAGATTCGATTTACATTCTTGCTCGCGTGGAGACATTGAAAGTCCACTTAGAAATGCAACCCTCACCTAGCCCCTCCCTGCAAGGAAGGGGAAACTTACCAGACAGCTTTTTGCCAGCGAGCTTCCTGCCGCACACCTTCTTGCCACACAGCATTTTATCGCACAGCTTTTTGCCATCTCGACCGGCGATCCGTCGCGACAAAACAAGCATCGTCCGATGTTCTGAAAGAATAGGGGCGGCGGCTTGTTCGTCGCTGCTGTCGCTCATATCCTACCGAACTTGACCGCAAATTTTTTGAGCATTTGCTTCAGGAGTGCCCCGATGCCCGCGACCGCCGAAACAAAGGAAGAAACCGACCCTACCGACACATCGCCGTTGAGCCGTATTCGCAATATCGGCGTGGCGGCCCACATCGACGCGGGCAAGACAACGACCACCGAACGCATCCTGTTTTACACCGGCAAGACCCACAAGATGGGTGACGTCGACGATGGCACAACGGCCACGGATTTTGATACACAAGAGCAACAGCGCGGCATCACGATTTTTAGCGCGGCCGTCACCTGTCCGTGGCGCGATTACACCATCAACTTGATCGATACGCCGGGGCACGTTGACTTCACGGCTGAAGTCGAACGTTGCCTGCGCGTGCTCGACGGCGCGATTATTGTGTTCGACTCCAAAGAAGGCGTCGAAGCGCAATCGGAAACCGTTTGGCGGCAAGCGACCAAATACAACGTGCCGCGCATCTGCTTCCTAAACAAGATGGACAAGATCGGCGCCGACTTTAACGCGTCGGTCGAATCGATCGTGCGTCGGCTGCACGCCAATCCGATACCGGTGCAAATACCGATCGGTGCCGATTCGTCGTTTGAAGGCGTGATCGATCTCTTCGGCATGCGCGCCTATCGCTTCATGGGCGACCAGGGTGAGAAGGTCGAAGAGGGCGATATCCCGAGCGAGTTGCAGGACGACGCGGAATATTGGCGGCGCAACATGATCGAAAAGGCCGCCGAATTCGACGATGCGCTGATGGAAAAGTATCTCGAAGATGCGGAGATTCCGGACGAAGACGTAAAGCGCGCACTGCGCAAAGGCACGATTGCGAACAAGGCGCAGCCCTGCTTCTGCGGCAGCAGCTTGAAACGCATCGGCGTGCAACGATTACTGGATGGTGTGGTTGATTATCTGCCTTCACCGCTCGACGTACCGCCGGTTCCCGGCGTGAAGTCTACGGAAGATCAAACCGCGCTGACGCGCAAGCCGAGCGAGAAAGACCCTTTGGCCGCGTACATCTTCAAGATCGTCGCGGAAAAGCCGCTCGATCTTTATTATCTGCGCGTGTACAGCGGCATTCTGAAATCCAGCCAGCGCGCTTATATCCATAACACCGGCAAGAAGGAGAACATCAGCCGACTATATCGGATGTTCGCCAAGCGGCGGGAAGCGATCGACCGTGCGGTGCCCGGCGATATCGTCGCGGTGACGGGTTTTAAGGACGCACTCACGGGCGATACGGTTTGCGATCCGAACGATCCGATCTTGCTTGGACGCATCGAGTTTCCGCAGCCCGTCATGGCGGTTTCCGTCGAACCGAAGAATACCAAGGACAAAGACGCGCTGGCGGACGCGCTCATTAAGCTTGAGAAACAAGACCCGACGTTTAAACATCGCATGAACGAAGATACCGGCCAAGTAATCCTGAGCGGTATGGGTGAGTTACACCTCGAAGTGCTGGCGAAGAAACTTGAGAACGACTTCAACGTCGGAATCAATGTCGGCAAGCCGTTGGTCGCGTATCGCGAAACGATTACCGGCAAGGCCGAACACGAGCGCACGTTTGAATTGACAACGGCGAGCGGACCGCAGAAGGCGACTGTCAAGTTGCGCGTGGAAGCGTTTGTGCCAGAGACTGGTGCGGAGACCTATGAGTTTCGCAATGAGTTGCCCGAGGAAATCAGCCTGAAGCGAGAGTTTTTGGCGGCCATCAAGCAAGGAATTAAAGACTGTCTTTTCGTCGGCCCGTTGGCGGGTTATCCGCTGCTAAATGTGCGCGCCACGCTGCTGCATGCCGCCGAGCACGAGAGCATGAGCACCGACTTGGCCTTTGAAAACGCGGCGCGGGCGGCGTTTGAAGAAGCAATCGAAAAGGCCGGGCCGGTCATGCTCGAACCGATGATGAAACTCGAAGTGACGGTGCCGGACGATTACTTCGGCCCGGTAAGCGGCGATCTCAGCGCGCGGCGCGGGTTGATTCAGGATACCGAAATGCGCGGGCCCGATCGCGTGATTCACGCGACCGTGCCGCTGGCCGAGATGTTTCAATATGCCACCAAGCTGCGCACGCTGACGCAAGGCCGCAGCAGTTGGAGCATGGAACCCGATACCTACGCCGCCATGCCGCCCGCCGAGCAGAAGGAATTGCTCAAGAAGTACGGGTATGGTGATTAGCAAAGCGTTGGGATTTGCAAGCGCGCCGGCCGGTTATTGGTGCATCGAAGGATGCACCCTACCGTGCGCTGTGGCACCGGCTTGCAATCGGTGTGTTTGAGCTAACGCTAGTAATTAACGAATAACTGCAATCATTCATCGATCAGGCTCATCGTCATTATGCCGCATCAACATCTCTTTTTAGTTTCCATTCCCGGCTTACGTACCCGTGATCTCGAATACATGCCGCGCCTATCGGCGCTCGCTCGTTCCGCCGGTGCTGTTGCAGAGTTGGAACCGACGTTCCCGTGCGTAACATCGCCGGTACAGGCATCGATGCTGACTGGCGTCGGACCGGAACAACACGGCATCATCGGCAACGGTTTCTATCATCGCGAGCGCGGTGAGGTGGAACTATGGGTGGGCCGCAACGGCTTGATCGAAGCGCCACAGGTTTGGAACGCGCTGGCCGACAAGGGTATTTCGCAAGCCGCATGGATTCCGCAGAACATCAAAGACGCCGCCGCCGATTACATCGTCACGCCCGAGCCGATTCATCATGAAGACGGTCGCACCGAGTTATGGTGTTACAGCAAGCCCGACGGTTTATACGAAAAGCTGCTCGCCGACTTGGGCCACTTTCCGTTGATGAATTTTTGGGGCCCGCTTGCGAATATCAAATCGACAGAATGGACCGTCAACGCCGCCCTGTGGCTGCTTCAGCGCGAACGACCGCGGTTCAATTACGTTTACTTCCCGCATCTCGATTATCAAGCACAAAAGCACGGCCCCAATAGCGAGCAGCAGATACAAGCCTGCCGCGAGGCCGACGAACAAATCGGTCGCCTGATCGACGGCGTCAACGCACTTGGTATCACCGATGTCGCGTACTTGGTGGTTAGCGAATACGCCATGACCGACGTATCGCGCGTGATTTATCCGAACCGGATGTTGCGCGATGCCGGCCTTGCAAAAATCAACGAACGCGACGGTCACGAATACCTCAATCTGCGCGAGAGCAAGGCCTTTGCCGTCGTCGATCATCAATTTGCACATGTGTACGTGCAGGACGAAACGGAAATCGACGCGGCCGCCGGAATCTTTGAAGGTGTCGATGGTATCGCGCATTCACTGTACGGCGACGAGCGCGGCAAGCTTGGGCTAAACCATCCGCGTAGCGGTGAGGTGGTGCTCGCGTGCGAGCCCGATAGCTGGCTGGCGTATTACTGGTGGCACGACGATGCAAAGGCACCGCCCTTCGCGCGCACGGTCGATATTCATTCGAAGCCGGGCTACGACCCGGTCGAAATGTTCATCAACATGGAAACAAAGCAGACGCCGGTGGATGCGACGATGGTGAAGGGCAGTCACGGGGCGGTGGCCGAGTCGGCGGAGCAGTATGGCGCGTTGGTGGCGAGCCACGAGGGCTTGGTCACGGGAGAACGCGTGCGCGATGTTGATGTGCGGAAGATAATTGAATCGGCGTTCGGTTTAGGTTAAGTTCGCGAACGGTCGGTTACCGGGGCGAAGGATCGGTTCAGTTCGACGCGGATCCTGGGGCCACCCGCATCAATTCAATGCCGCTCGTAGATCGTCTTTGCGCTCAACTGGACAGAGGCAAAAAAACATGGGGCTGAGACTCACTCTCGCAATGTTGGTCGGCGCAGCCGGCTTCTCATTTATTGCGTACACCGAATACAACACGTATAGCACGACGAGGGTGGAGCCGAATTCACTCACGATGACCGAACTGGTCGCCAACGGCTTCGGAGATAATGCCAACGTCGTGTTGACGGAGTTTGCGTTATCCGAACGAGGCGTGGTCTCGACTGGTGACACGAAGAGTGCGTACATCCCCGCCACCACGATTCAAGATGCCATTTCAACTGTAATGAAAGACGCTACGACAGACGCGGAAACCGGCGAAATGATCGTCGCTGAAGATTATAAGTTTTCGCCAAAGTCGTTTCCATTGATCGTGTGTCTAAACGACATCACCGACGCGGAGATGGACGCGTATTGGAACGCCGAAAGCCTCGAAGGAATTATCCTGACGGGTTACGGATCGTTGGGAAGCGATACCCGAAAAGACCTGAAAACGCGTTTTCCTCAGGCGGATTTCGACAACATCATGGCGCTGCATGTCGGCAAGGAGCGGCCCAGCCTGAATGTTATTTTGGGATTGTTGGGCGGCGCGACCATCTGCTTGTTGATCGGATTGGGTTCGATTGTTCACATGATCGGTAAGCGCAAGCCGCAAGCACCGACACACACAAGCGGGTTTGAGCAACCGACGCCGATGGAGTGACGGCGCTCTTTATTCTTTTATTGACAATTGGCGCATCGAGCGTAGCAATTAATCGTCGAACAAGTCTGATATGTTGAGACTGAAATTCGGCAGATAAGGCTCGCCGGATATCTGATTGGCAGCCTCTAAGACTTCCGGCTCGGCGTCTTTTCGGAACGCATGCAATCGACGCGACGACGGATCCAGTACCCAAACCAAATCGACACCCATCTGCAAATATTCGCCGACCTTTTCTAACAGTTCGTTCCACCCCGAACCTTTGCCGACGATCTCTACGACCAGTGTCGGCGGTACGTCCAGAAAACCGGATGGATTCGTTGTCTTAGGAAGGCGCTCGTACGAATAAAACGCCACATCGGCACCGCGAACGGTATCCGGGTCTTGCGCGACAATCACGCCCATTTCATTCGTTACGACGCGACCGGCAGAATAATCGTCGGCCCATCGGCCAAGCAGGTACGCAAATCTAAATGTAAGGCGACTGTGTTCAAATCCACCGGGGGACATTTTCACTACCTCTCCGCGCACCAATTCGCTGGGCCCGAGTTCGGCAGCGAGCTTTTCAAATTCTTTTGCACTTATTGAGACTGATGATGCCATCGTACTTACTCAGTGGTTCATCCGGTTCCTGCTATTATGCCAAATTCTTCAAATACGCCTCATTATTCGGAAACTTCGCCAACTCATCCAAAATCGTTTCCATCTGTTTGACAGGCGGCATGTTCATCAGGCGGCGGCGAATGCGCGAGATTTTTTCGTAGTTCACATCGCCGAGGATCATTTCTTCTTTGCGCGTGCCCGAAGCAGCCAGATTACAGGCGGGATACAGCCGCAGATTGGCCAAATCGCGCGACAGTACCAACTCCATATTGCCGGTGCCTTTAAACTCTTGAAAAATAAATTCATCCATGCGGCTGCCGGTTTCGACGAGAACGGTCGCAATGATCGTGAGGCTGCCGCCGCCGTCAATTTTCCTTGCCGCGCCGAACAAGCGCTTGGGCACTTCCATCGCGCGGATGTCGAGACCGCCGGTCATCGTGCGACCGCTGTTGCCGACGAGGGTGTTATGCGCCCGGCCCAAACGCGTAAGCGAGTCGAGCAAGATGATCACGTCCTGCCCGGCCTCGACGCAGCGCTGCGCCTTCTGAATCATCAGGTTTGCAATACGCGCGTGGTTCGGTGCGTCATGATCGTTGCTGCTGTAAACGACTTCGGGATTGTTATCGTGCCAGCCGGAACCGTCGGCGCAGACCTCGCGCCGCATTTCCGTCACTTCTTCCGGGCGCTCGTCGATCAGCAACATCATGAGCTTGGCATCGGGATAGTTCTTGCGAATACCCGCCGACATGTGTTGCAAAAGCACCGTCTTACCGGTGCGCGGCGGCGCGACGATCAACGCACGCTGCCCTTTACCGATCGGTGCGAACAGATCGACGATGCGCGTCGTCATCGGGCCGCCGTCGGTCTCAAACTTGAGCTGCTCGATCGGGTGCACGACTTCGAGTTCTTCGAACGGCGTGATGCCCGCATAGTTGGCCGCGTCGAGCCCGGCGATGCGATCGATTTGGGCAACGAAGGGTTTATCCGGCAGCATCTGACGGTTGCGCCCCTGCTTGCCGAGGAAGCCCTCAACAAATTCGCCACCGCGCAAGCGCAGCGACTTCAACGTGTCGCGCGGGATCTGAGGGTTGGATTGTTGAGATGCGTAGTTCTTTTCCGGATCGCGCAGATAACCGCGACCGTCATCCATGATTTCGATCAAGCCCGATATTTCAGCATCCTGATCGACGGTGAGCACCGCCGGCTCGGCTTGGCGGCCCTGTTGGGGGCCATTGAAATTGCGTCGTTGCGAACCCTGGCCTTGCGGGCGATTGCCGGAGCGATTCTGCGGGCGACCGAATCCGCTTCGGTTGCCGCCTTGACGATTTCCACCGGTACCACCACCGCCGCCGCTGCGGGAACGGTTGCTACCGCCTCCTCCTCCGCCGCCACCACCCGGACGGTTGCTATTGCTGCGACCGCCCTGGCCCGATTTCGACGGACGCCGGTTGCGGTTGTTATTGTTGTTGCGATTGCCGTTGTTTCGATTTCTACCTGGTTGAGCCATATGCTCCGCTCGAATCGTTTTCGTCTAATGTGATATTGGATCACCCATGCAACATGGATGGCATTGGGACCCGTGTGGAAAGGAAGTCTGCCGGCGAGGGGAAGGCAAATATGCGTTGTCGCCCGACCACCCGATTATACCCGGCATTTCATTATTATCGACCATCAAGCCCCATTTTGGACGCCGAAAAGGCAACCAAACCGGCTTTGCGGCCCCGATAATTGGGAAATTCGGATGATGAACCGCCCGTACCTTATCGTCGAATCGCGAACTCGGAGAATTCGTCGGTCGCTGCCGATTCTTCGCGATCGACTGCAGCGATGTTGCCCTTCATGGCCGAATCGACCCGAGCGAGTAGCCGGTCGATCTCATCGCGTTCCCCCTCAGCCACCATTTCTACCCGACCGTCGGATAGGTTACGGACGAATCCGGTAACCGCAAGGTCGCGAGCGATTTGCTGGGTCGTGTAACGAAAACCCACACCCTGAACACGCCCGGAATAGAAGACCGTCATGCGGGGCATTATGCACGCAACCCGGTGATGCGCCGCCTCGATACGAGTTGCCCGCAGCGCTTATTCGACTTCATTGACCTGAATGCGCCGGCCCTGTGGCTCGGGCTGTTTGGGGACGTGCACGCTTAGAATGCCGTCCTTAAAGTTTGCAGAAATCGCTTCGTCGCGCACCTGCTCGTCAAAATCGTACCGACGCAGGAACGAGCCGTATCGGCATTCCGAGCGCAGCCGCCGCACGGTATCAGGCGCGGCATCGGGCAGACCCTTGGTGCCGCGAATCGTTAGGGTGTTTTCGTGAATCGAAACGTCCACGTCTTTCGCGCTGACGCCGGGAACTTCGAGCCGAATATGGTAGCTATCCGGATGCTCGTAAACATCCATGCGCGGCGCCCAATCCTGACCGTCTAGCGGTGCGGTGTTCAACCCGCCGTGCCACACGCGATCCAACAAGCGATCGAATTCGTCGCGCACTTCCTGAACCGAAGATGGCAAATCACCTGAACCAAATGGGAATGTCGGCATCGGTTATCTCCTCTTCAACAACTGATTATAGCAGTTCGACCGCACCGGGGCGACCTTTAGGCCCGCTTAGGCTCCGCCCGTCGCTGCCGCACGGCTTCGTAGAACAGAACGGCGGCGGTGGTTGATACGTTGAGGCTGTCGGCCTGACCGTGCATGGGGAGCCGCACGTGTTCGCAGGCGAACTGAGGTTCCTCCCAACGTGACGATACACCGTGCGCTTCGCTACCGAGCACAACTGCCGTCGGCAAGCGCCAGTTGACTTCGTCGTACGTTTTGTCGGCCGTCGGTGTCGAGATGACGACCTGCATTTTATGCTCCTGCAACCACGCCATCGATTCTTCCGCGGTTGCCTCTGCGACGAAGCTTCGAAAGATGTTGCCGACGCTGGCCCGAATGACGTTGGGGCCGAACGGGTCACAGGCCGAATCCATCAATACCACCGAGTCGACACCGGCGGCGTCGGCGGTGCGCAACATCGCGCCAAGATTCCCCGGCTTTTCGATTGCTTCGAGGATTGCCACGAAAGGTGCCGCGCCAAGCGACAAATCTGCCAGAGTTCGCTGCGGTCGCCGCGCAATAGCGATAATGCCGGAGCGGCGCTCGCCATAGGCCAAGGCTTTCGCTGCCGTCGGCGATAACTCGGTGACGGCGTACCCTGCGGCGCGCAGCGCTGCCAAACCGTTCCGCGCTTCTTCGTCATCGCACCAATCCCGACACGCAAACACTTCTTGAAGTTCGACACCGGCGGCAAGCGCCCGCGCGACTTCGCGGACCCCATCGATCAATATCAAGCCCGTCTTCTTCCGTTCGCGGTTGTTGCGCAAACGAAGCATCGCTTTGATACGCGGATTCTTCGGGCTATCGATGCGATCGGGCATGGTGGGTTAGAAGTTGCTCCAGCGGGTTATCTTTATCGCACGATAGTATCGATACAGCGCTAAAAGCGAAAGGAAGATAAACGCTCCCGTCATCAACGGTATTAAATCATCTCGCACAAAAGCAGGCAGGTAGAATGCGACGGTGTCGCTAAACCAACTTGGATAAATCAGAAGTAGTGAGAGGCCGATTACTTGGACAACCAAGACAACCCAGACAAAGGCGGATTCGTATAGCCATATTTTTCTGACTCGCTCGAAGTCGGGAACGATCCCGCTAAGGTTCGCCACAATTCCGGCAACTGCGCCTATAAGGCGATGGTAAATCCAGAACAAAATAAGACCTACGACGCCAACTAAGAGTATTCGCACAGCCTCTTGCCATGCCGATAGATGGAGCGTGGTCATGCGCACCAATACAATGGGTACGACGGAGCACGCGACACCGGCGAAGAAGTAGTTAAGACTTGCAAAACTCAATGCCGCAGTGATATCAGCCCTCATTCGTAGCTTGCGGTAGAATCCGCTGGGCCGGAATACCAATTGCAGATTCGTCAGAGGAAACTCATATAATGCGAGAGTGGCCTCCCAGGCAACACCAGTTCGACAGCATTGATCGTCTAATGATATGGCTGCGTCAGCCCCACATTCCGGACAACGACCGGTCAACGCAATTGAATCAAGATTGTACCCACAGGCTTCGCAATGTACCGAGTTGATCGGCTTCTCAGTTGCGGCTAACAATACCCTGCCCACTCGGTCGAGACTGGCAAACACCCAACAAAGTGTCATGATCAAAATAGAGATGCCCCCGAGTTGAATAACTTCGCAATCGTCACGCAATTGCGGATTGTAAACGGCGATATCATCAAGGTAGGCCCATAGGTGCACGAAACACAAAATAAGTGCGACGAATAAGCACAAACCAGCTTCGCACGCGATGATCGACGACCACGCCCGAAAAGTTGAACTCCTAAATTCCTTAGTGACATACACGAGAGGAAGCTGAGCCAGAATCAGCACCAGAACAAAAGCACTCCCACCGATAAGGACGGGAATGGGGATGATCGCAAGGTGCCAGTTTTCGATCGGCCAACCGTAAGTATCCGCCCATTGCCAATTGAAGAGAATTGGTGCCAAGAAGAATATCTCTAACATACAACTGGCGACAAACCAATTGAACAAAGACGATATGACGGCCCCCTTTAAACCTGATTGTGCAATGATGTTTGCTGCGCGACCCTGCCGAAACAAGTGTCGCCACGGCGCGATAACGGCATTTGCGATTGAAGAGTGTTTCGGATCGTTAACACGATTACTCATTGAATCCCGACCATAAAGAAACATCAATTCAATTGCGTTTCGCACCCAAAATCCTACTCAATTTTATACGCTGCGGTAACGTTTAGAAGTTGCTCCAGCGCGTGAGTTTAACAGCCATACCGTAACGCCAGCCGCAAATGGCGAGCATCAATCCGATCTCGCCCAGTATAAATGTCGGCAGCAACACGCGTGCATAGGTTAGGTTCGAATTGACTAGCCATTCGACAAGAAAGCCATCGCCCACATAGAAAAGGAACGCGACGAACATTTGTACGGCCCATACGGGCCAGACCATCGCGGATTCGTAGAGCCAGACTTTGCGAACGCGAAAGAAATCGGGCGCGACATTGCGAAAGATGGTCGACAAAAACGCCAAAGCACCGATTCCGCGATGCCATGCGTAAGCGGCTATCGTGGTCATTAGCGATCCTGCTAATAGCGTCATAATAATGGTCGATAATCGCTCGTTCTCGAACAACGTTAAGGTGGTTGAAATGACGACGGCGTTGGCGATTCCGACGAAAACGTGGTTCAATCGCGCAAACCGCCACGCAAGCGAATCGTCCGTTTGCATTTGCAGACGTTGATAAAAAGCGGTCGGTCGAAATATGCACTCGCGCACGGTCACAATCCATGAAGGCGCCGTAGGAGACGTTTCCCATACTATTCCGGAACGCGTATGCGTCGGATCAATCGAGACGACCGTGGGGCCGCCGCATTCGGGGCATCGACCCGATTCCGGAACGTGGGCTAAATCGTAGCTGCACGATTCGCAATGCCGAATAACATCGTCGGTAGGTATCGGTGGGCAGACGGCGCGAGCGGCCTGATCCGTCATCCACACCACATAGACCGCGCCCGACATACCAAGAAACGGCAGACAAAAATCGAGGAAGACACCCCAAAATGTGCGGCTGTAATCTGCCCACCGAATCGACCAAGTCCAATTTTCGATCGTAATGATGACGGCGATGATCAGGAAGAAAATTAGCAAGCTTCCCGAGCATGCCAGGATCGCACGGGCCGCCCGATCGAAACTGTCCCTGCCTTTTCGCCGACTGTGCACGATCGGTAACTGCACGAGCGTGAATGCGATCCAAGCCATGATCAACGAAACCACGAGCGCACCGAGTATCTCAGCCAACTCGGCTTCCGAATATCCCATCAATACGTCGCTGATGTCATTGATGACGAGCGACGGATCCGATCCGACCCAAACCGTTTCAAGTACGCGGCCCACTACGTCCCACGATAACGCAGCGACATATAAGACGACGGTAGCAAACACGCTTGCCGTTAAAATCGAGAGCGACGACCCGCGTACCATGACCATCGCCGCGCGTGCGGGCCTGAAGATGTGACGCCACGGCGCGAGGACGACTTCGACTAGCCCGGCTCGCGGTTCGATCGTTGCGTTCTCTTCAGCAGGAACGTCATAGGTTAGTTGCGACGTATCAGCGACTGTGCCTTTCCCAGCATTCGGATCGACTACCGAATCAATCACATTGCCAGCTTGTTCCTGTTCGTGATCCAAGGCCCGATCCATGTTGGGTGTAATTAACGCACTTGCGGTCAAATATGACTTGGCTTAACGAATCGATTTATTTCGGTCAGGGCGTCACCGAGTCAGCTAATGTACGTTCGCTATCGCGAATCCGTTCGCATTGCCGATGCCAGAGAAAGCCACTGCTACTCGCGAATCTTCGCCGGCCCCTGTTCCGCCAGCGCCGCCGGGTCGCGTTGTGATTCCAGTTCGAAATGATTGGTTGAGCGCGCGTATTGATGCCCGCCCATGCGCCCCAGCGCCTCCAACTTGTCCGCATCACAGATCATATCATCGGCGGCGATCACATCATCATTCACGTGTACGGCGATCACATCACCGAAGACCACCTGCCCCGCGCCGGGACCGTCACCGAGCGAAATCACTTGCCGCAGTCGACATTCGATGTTGACCGGACTTTCTTTCACGAGAAACGCCTTAACCTTTTTCGCAGGCACCGGCGTAAGACCGCTCTTTTCAAATTCGCTTTGACCGTGCTCGAACTCTGCGCTACAGATGTTCATGCGTTCGGCAATCGGCTCCGTCACAGTCGCAATAACAAATTCTTTGGTGGCTTCGATATTGACGAGCGTATCTTTCTTTTGCGAATGGCGATTGAGCGCCGGGCTGAACACAATCACCGGCGGATTGGCCGACATCATGTTGTAAAACGAATACGGCGCGAGATTGGGACGACCGTCGGCATCAATGGTCGACGCAAACGCGATTGGTCGCGGTTGCACGAAGCTCAGATACAGCCTGTGCATGGCCCGCCAGGAATGTTCGGTATCGGCAAGATCGATGTACATGGTCAGTGCCTCGTTTGACAGTGGCGTCAAGATAGTTGAAGTCTACGTGGGAATCGGGGTGAATTCCCAAACTCTATCCTCGACTTCTTTCAAATCGAGTTGATGACTGCGCGCAATCGCAAGATACTTGCTACTCAGACGGGTCGGCATATGCACCAAACGAAGGCGATAACCAATACCGAGATCGCAACCGGCCTCATTCCGTAGTGAAATTACAATCCGAATCAACTCATCGATGAAAGACGGAGCGATACCTCTTATACCTTCAAAACTAATCGTATCGCCCATGTCGCTAGCGTTTGCCTGAGGACAAGTGTGCGAATCGTTACCACCCGATCTTACGAGATCTTGCAAGGCGCGCGCGGATTCTCTGCTGATAAGCGTGGGAGAACTAAAGAACTCGTTAAGTTTGACGACCATGTATCGCACTATACAGGAATCGACAAGTATGCGAGGGTTCCCGGGAACAATCGCGTCCTACGGGCCGACATCTCCAGCTCCTCATTGATTTCGAGCGAACCTATGCCCGAATGCAAACGTAAGGTACGACCGGGCTGTCGCACATCTTCGCTTACGCCATAGAGCCCAATTCCACGGTGAGGATCGTCCGTCCCACTAACACGTTCACGAACAGCTAGCTCCAACGCATCCCAATCATAATTGATACGGGATCGATGCGTGGGATTTTTCCGCAAGCTCTCAAATACACCGATGCCACCGTCGGCAACCGCACACGTAAACGTCGTTCCTGTGGAAAAGCGAAAGAACTGGATGCACGCGAACGCACCAACCTCCGATTCACTATGCTGAACCGCGTTAAAGCTGAGTTCTCCGAATAACTCCGTGACCGTCGAGATTAGATCGGCCCCACCGCGCTCATTATTCTGCAAAGATTCAAATACGCGATTATTTACTTCCGTCGCGTCTGATGTCGTGAAGAAGCTTGTAATGGGTAAGACCACATTTTCACCCGCGTTGGCCCCCAGATCGCGATCATCCACACGAATTCCAAACTTCTTCAGTTCCGCATACAGCCCCAGCCCGGCTAAATAGCTTGCCACACCGAAGTTCAGCGGGACCAATAGCTCACAATCGGCCCCCCGTTTGCTGGCCAACGCCAAGAAAGTGAGCGCCCAAAGAGCGGCCGGCGGGCGAACAAATTCGCAATCGCGCAAGTCGATCAGGACCTGTCGCTCATCGAACTCCGATGACCGCGGATCAAAGCCATCGTAGTTCGACTGCAGTTCACCCGCGTGCCTAAAATGTTCACCTCTCGGCTTAATCTCCAACATAGGCTCTTATGATAACGCCTAGGCAGGCAGCCACAAAATTGTCGCCTATGTATTCGGAATACACTTACAACTCGAGCCGATCGGCGTATCCGCTGTAGCCCATGCTCGTTGAAACTGCCGTGCGTACTGTTGGGCCGCGTTGTCGTCGCCGGCCATTTCCATGCAGCGCTGCAAGCCGTAGAGCGACCAACCGTTGCCGGGCCAATTTTCTAGATCTTGACGATACGCCTCGGCGGCTTCTTCATGGCGCTTGGCGCTAAGCAATACCGCACCGAGCGTATGCCGTACCGGCTGCACCCACTCGGGCGGTTCCATATAGATCAGCGCGTCTTCAAGTTGGATGGCTTTTCTTAGTTGGACGACGGCGTCGTCGATATTTCCCTGCCGGTAAGCGATTTCACCTTCGAGAAACACATCGGCGATATCGAATAGTTTGTGCACCTTGTTGATGCCCATCAATGCGTCCGGCGCGACTTTGTTGCGATGCTCGCGGAACAGTCGTTGTTCGCGCCGGGCGTCGGCGACTTCGCCCTTGGCCGCGTGGGCGATACCGCGATGGAAGTGATACCACGTGTTCGTGATCGGAAGGTGCGCCGCCGGTTCGGGCTCGGCGAGCATGTCGTCCCAGCGACCGAAACGCTTGTGCACGTCGTAGCGCACGCTGAGCCACGGATCGACGAACGAAGCCATCTCCTTATTGTCGGCGGGCGGCATGGCGTTGGTCGCCGCTTCCAACGCTTCGGCATAACGACCGCTCATCATCGAGGCGAAGCTGAGCATGTGATCGTTGTGTTGCATGTAAATCGAATAGAAGCCCTGGCGCGGCACTATAGTGCGGTAAGCCGTATCGGATTTGATGGCTTTGCGGTTTTGGGCGGCCGCTTCGTCCCACCGGCCCGTCAGCACATAAATATGCGAGGGCATGTGCAGCAGGTGACCGCTGCCCGGCACCATATTGCAGAGGCGACGGGCCGATTCGAGCCCGCGTTCGGGCTGCGCCGCTTCCACGGCGTGGATGTAAAGGTGATTGGCACCGGGGTTGTTGGGATTGAGTTGCATCACGCGTTCGAGCACCGCGAGAATCTCTTCGGTATCTTCCTTGGGATCGCCCGCATGCGTCCATAGGTCCCATGGGTGCAAATTCATCAATGATTCGGCGTACAATGTGCCAACGTCGTCGTCATCAGGGTAGTAGCGCCATAGCTGCTCCATTATTTTGGCATAGGCGTAGTCGAGCACCGCACGGTTGGTTTTGAAATTGCTGCTGTAGCGCGACTCCAACGCGTATATCAAATCGCTCTCGACGGGCGTCAGTGTCTTCTGTAGCGCGACGGCCTTTTGCAAAGCCGACCACGCGGCCGCTGCGCGTTCTTCGGGCAGGTCGGGCTTGTTGATGTGCGGACCGTTGCACAGCGCGATACCCCACCAAGCCATGCCGCAATTCGGATCGAGCCGCGCCGCTTCGGTAAAGGAACGGATCGCTTCGTCGTGATTAAACGCATAGGCCCAGGTAAGGCCCTGATCGAAGAACTGCTGCGCCAGCGGGTCGGCAGTCGTTACCGCGCGGCGATGGTTCCCCATGCCGGAGAAGAGTTTGGCGTCGCCGCTGGTGCGCATCACGCGCGGGGCTTGGGGTTGGGCGCAGCCGACGGCGAAAAGGCCGAAGGCGGCGATGGCAACGGAGAGTTTAACGAGTCGGTTAGGGATGGCAGCGTACAAATGGCACCTCTCTCGTATGGTTCACAATCCAAACGTGGGAGCCGCAGGTGGCCTCCAACGAAATTGTGCGACAAAGGTGGATAGTCGTCACGGCATAAGTTGGAAGAAATTTTGCAATCGCGATGATGATCCGGCGTTGGTCGCGCGCCGCATTCGGCACGCGATCAGCTCTGCGCTGTGGAACCGGTTTGCAACCGGTATCTGCCGCACTGTGGCAACGGTTTGCAGGGGGTCTCTTGCTAATCGGTCGCGCGGCTTGCTGTAGCACCCCGCGACGTGTGACGCTGACTGCTTCCTTACGGGCGCGGCTCTGATAAGAGGGCTCCGCTCTGATTTGGCTGGCTCGGCCATGAGCGGAAGCCCATTTTTCAAATGCATCGCAAATGCTTAACTCGCCATATCTTCCATATCCGGACACGTGCAGAACAGGTTCCGATCGCCCCAGACATTATCCACGCGGGCGACGGCGGGCCAGAACTTGCGACCGCGTACCCAGTCGAGCGGGAAGGCGGCTTGTTGGCGCGAATAGGCATGGGGCCAGTCGTCGGCGGTGGTCATCTCGGCCGTGTGCGGCGCGTGTTTGAGCGCGTTATCTTCGCGATCGGCCTTGCCTTCTTCGATGGCGCGGATTTCGCTGCGAATGGCAATCATGGCATCGCAGAAGCGATCCAGTTCGGCCTTCGATTCGCTCTCCGTCGGCTCGATCATCAGCGTGCCCATCACCGGCCACGACATGGTCGGCGCATGGAAGCCGTAATCGATCAGTCGCTTGGCGATATCGTCGATTTTGATGCCGGCGGATTTATCAAAGCCACGACAATCGATAATGAACTCGTGCGCGTTGAAGCCGTGTTTGCCGGCATAGATCAACTCATAGTGATCGGCCAGCCGCGCGGCCATGTAGTTGGCGTTGAGCACGGCGATTTCGGAAGCACGCTTCAGACCGGCTTCGCCCATCATGCCGATGTAGGCAAAGCTGATCGGCAAGATGCTGGGGCTGCCATACGGTGCGGCCGAGATGGCGCCGACGCCGTTTTCGGCAACCTCATCCAAAGGATGGCCGGGCAGGAACGGTTCGAGATGCGGTTTCACACAGATGGGGCCCATGCCCGGGCCACCGCCGCCGTGCGGAATGCAGAAGGTCTTGTGCAGATTCAGGTGGCATACATCGACGCCCATATCGCCGGGGCGACAGAGCCCGACTTGCGCGTTCATGTTGGCACCATCCATATACACCTGGCCACCGTGTTCGTGAATCAACGCACAAATGTCGCGCACGCCCTCTTCGAAGACGCCCGCCGTGGACGGATACGTCAGCATCAATGCCGACAGCGCGTCGCGATGTTGCTCGGCCTTATTACGCAAGTCTTCGACATCGATCGCGCCGGCCTTGTCGATCTCGACGGGCACCACGCGCATGCCCGCCATCACGGCGCTGGCCGCATTGGTGCCGTGGGCTGACATCGGAATTAGACACACGTCTCTTTGAGTCGCCCCGTTCGCCCGGTGATACCCCCGAATCGCCAATAGACCCGCGTATTCGCCTTGAGCGCCGGCATTGGGTTGTAAGGAAACGCCCGGCAGGCCGGTGATTTCGCCCAGCCAATCGGATAGCGTTTCGAACAGCGCCATATAGCCGCCCGCTTGATCGTCGGGGCAGAACGGATGCAACGCGCCAAAGTGCGGCCAGGTAACCGGCAGCATCTCGGTCGTCGCGTTGAGTTTCATCGTGCAACTGCCGAGCGGAATCATCGACGTTGCCAACGACAAGTCGCGCTGTTGCAAACGATAGATGTAACGCAGCATCTCGGTTTCGGATTGATAGCTATTGAACACCGGGTGATCGAGGAAGGCAGACGAGCGCGCCAACACCGAGCGGGCCGAGGCTTCGCTACCCTGTTCCAATGAATCGGCGGTGATTTCAGAAACGCGACCACCGAAACATTCAATCAGCGCGGCGATTTCTTCGCCGTCGGTTTTTTCGTCGAGCGCGATACCAATCGTGCCATCGCCAAACTCGCGCAGGTTGATACCGACTTCGGCGGCGGCGGCCATCACGTCATTAACGGAATGCGTCGTGGGCCGCACCCGCAGCGTATCGAAGAATCGATCGCTCAAGACCTCTTCACCAGCCTCGCTCAATGCTTCCGCAAGAATCACCGCCCAACCGTGCACGCGTTTGGCGATGCGCTTGAGGCCTTCGGGGCCGTGATAAACGGCGTACATGCTGGCCATGATTGCGAGCAGCACTTGGGCAGTGCATATGTTACTCGTGGCCTTTTCACGGCGAATGTGTTGTTCGCGCGTTTGAATGGCGAGGCGATAGGCCGAGTTACCTTGCGCATCTTTCGATACGCCGACCAGCCGACCCGGCAATTGCCGCTTATGTTCGTCCCTGGCAGCAATGAAGGCGGCGTGTGGACCACCGTAGCCGAGCGGCACGCCGAAGCGCTGCGAGTTACCGATGGCGACATCGGCACCGAACTCGCCCGGCGTCTTAAAGAGCGTGAGCGCCAACAGGTCGGTCGCGTAGATCACCAGCGCGCCAGCGGCGTGGGCTTTTTCGACCAAACCGGAGTAGTCGATCAGACGACCGTCGGTGGCGGGGTATTGCACGAGCACCGCGAACACATCTTCGCCGATGTTGCCGACCGACTCGGCGTCGATGGTTTCGACGTCGATGCCCAACGGCTCGGCGCGCGTATTAACCACGGCTATCGTTTGCGGGTGGCAGTCATCGGCGATAAGGAACCGATTGCGATCGCCCTTTACCGCACGATGGCACATGCCCATGGCTTCGGCGGCGGCGGTGGCTTCGTCGAGGAGCGAGGCGTTGGCCACCTCCAAGCCGGTCATATCGCCGACCATGGTTTGAAAGTTGAGCAGTGCCTCGAGCCGGCCCTGCGCGATCTCGGCCTGATACGGCGTGTACTGCGTGTACCAACCGGGATTTTCAAAAATATTACGTTGAATGATGGCGGGCGTGAGCGTGTCGTGATAGCCCATGCCGATCAGCGAGCGAAAGACCTCATTCTCGCTGGCGATCTCGACCAGCTCGTCGATCATCTCGCGTTCGGTCAGCGCATCGGGCAGCTTGAGCGGCTTCTTCAGGCGAATGTCGGCGGGCACGACCTTCGCGATGAAGTCGTTCATGTTGTCGAAACCGAGGGTTGCCAGCATGGCTTTCACATCGTCGGCGGACGGACCGAGGTGGCGGCTGGCGAAGGTATCGGTGTTGCTGGCCAACGAGACGGGCTTCATGACATCGGTAGGCATAGCGGTGCGGTCGCTCCGGTTAGGAATTCGCAGGGTTAAGTCGGCCCGCCCAACAGCACGGGCGGCACCGGGCAAAGCCTTTATTTACAGTAGTTTAGCCGGGAAGTGGTGAATCCGCCAAGGTAGATGGAGGGAGGGAGCAAGACACTAAATCCGCTTCACTGCATCACTTTTCGACACGGAGAAGCACCACGTCTGAGCTTGTCGGTATGCAGAACGCTTAATTAAACCCCAGCGTCTCTTGCCGCATTCCAAATCGAACCAAGTAGATGTTTATCACGTTCCGACAAGCAAAACTCAGTATTGGTCGAATCATTTAGTACAAATTCGTCGCACGCCTCCATGAACCCGCCCAACACGAGTCCCTCGACGGAAATAAAATGAACGGCCTCGATCATGTTTCTTTTTTTTGAATACTCCCCGGCAAATGTCTGAAGATACTTTCTTTTGCTAAAGAATGGCAATCTGCGACGACCGTTGTCCTCATAGACCAATGGTTGAGATTCTTCAGCTGCATCCATCGACCTGACGGCATTCTCTAAATGATCGATTATCTGCTCATCAGTCGCAGTGGATGCATCTAACCCCTTTTCTTTGTTGGCAGTTGGTATCCATATCTCCGCGAAACACAGAATTTCGATAAATGCTTGTCGATTCGTTTGCCGCGATGCCGCCACGAGCTTATCGCGCGGGTCTAGCTTTGATAGAAACGAGAACATCTCCGCGAGTACTCCAACGTCCAAGCTCAAAAACAACACTCCGCGAAACAACGAGATTAGGAAATACTGAAGTTCCAGTCAATCAACTCAGTAGCAAAATGTAAAATTTCTCAACAATGTTCAGCGGAATCGGTCTTTGCGTGCCAGTCCTACGCAGTTACCAACCTCTATCGTCGTTATGAATTCGTCTAGCTTTCCGATTGAAGAGTCGTAGTATAGGCAATTCGCCTGCCGATGTAGGCTAAGTCAACACGGGCGGCAGACACGATCGCCATCAGATGAACCCCAAAGATTAAGCATGCACCGAGTTTTCGACACCAAATTGCTGCCCACCATTGAGTCCGAGCGGCTCACGCTAAGAAGATTGCAGTTCGACGATGCCGATCAGCTCTTTGCGCTTCACCGCGACCCTGCCACCCTAAGATATAGCGCACCGCCCGAGTGGCTCGATGAATGTACAGCCGCCGATTGGGTCAAGCATACCCATCGCGGCTTTGCCAATCAGACGTTCTTCGTATGGGGTGTCGTTTTGCGGTCATCGAATTGTCTCATCGGCACCGCCAGCCTGTTCGATTACCACCCGATCGATCGGTACATTCGGCTACACGCGCTGATGCCACCGACCGATTGGGCCTGCGGCCATGTTGCCGAAACGGTCCGAACGATAACGGAGTTGGCATTCGGCCCGATGCGGATGCACCGTGTCGAAGCGCAAGTCGACGCGCGCGATGTCGAAGCGATAACCCTGACTGAGGAGCTCGGCTTTCGTTGCGAGGGACGCCTGCGCGAAAACGTGAAGGTCGATGACGCTTGGTTTGACTCGATGCTATACAGCATGCTCAAGCACGAGTGGCCGCAAGCGCCGTCATAACGACCCAAGTATAAAGCGCCTGCCCTCGATCCCGAATGCAACGTTAACCGTCATTCTGTCATTTCAACCCAACCTGCACATATTCCCTTTGCACCTGCTGCGCCGCGTCCGCGTCGGCGACGTCGCTGTGGCAATCCAGCTTCGCACCCTTGTGCGCCAGCATGCGGATTTGTTCGGGCGTAAGGTCTTCCGGTTTGACGTCGAGGCCCTCGGCGGCGGCGCGTTGGGCGAGCAGGATGCGCTGCTCTTCCGTTAGGCCGGGGCTCTTGGCGGCTTTGCTTTGCGGCACGAAACCGTCGGCCTTGCCGCTGGCCCAGTCGGTGATTTCCTTACTGATGCGCATGCTGCACCAGTCGTGGCCGCACATCGCGCAAAAGTCGGTATCGACGTCAAGATCTTCATCGTGCAACGCGCGGGCTGTTTCACCGTCAAACGCGATTTCAAACTGCTTGGGCCAATTGAGCGCTGCACGCGCGCGGCTCATGTCGTCATCCCATTGAATCGCGCCGGGAATGTTGCGCGCCACATCGCCCGCGTGGGCGGCGATTTTGTAGGCGATGCAGCCTTCCTTGACGTCTTGCGCTTTGGGCAGGCCGACGTGTTCTTTGGGCGTGACGTAGCAGAGCATCGCTGCCCCCGCCCGCGCCGCTTCGGTCGCGCCGATGCAACTGGTGATATGGTCGTAACCGGGGAAGACGTCGGTCACCAACGGGCCCAGCACATAAAAAGGCGCGTCGTCGCACACACGCTGTTGCACTTGCATGTTCCAGGCGATCTCATGCATCGGCACGTGGCCGGGGCCTTCGACCATCACTTGCACGCCAGCCTCGCGCGCGCGTTGCGTGAGTTCGCCCAGCACTTCGAGTTCGGCAATCTGCGCCGCATCACCCGCGTCGCGCAAGCACCCCGGTCGCACGCCGTCGCCGAGGGAATACGTGACGTCGTATTGACGCATGATGGCGCTGATCTCGTCGAACAGGTCGTACATCGGGTTTTGCTTGTTGTGCGTGAGCATCCACTTGGCCAACAGCGAGCCGCCGCGCGAGACGAGGCCCGTGATGCGTTTCTTAATCAGATGCAGATTTTCTTTGAGAATGCCCGCATGGATCGTGAAGTAATCGACGCCTTGTTGCGCTTGATGTTCGACGACTTTCAAAATCGTGTCGTAATCGAGATCTTCGATGCTGCGACCGATGATCATGCTGTAGATGGGGACGGTGCCGATCGGGATGGTGCTGTTGTCGATGATCGCTTGACGACATTCGTCTAAATTGCCGCCGGTGCTGAGATCCATCAGCGTATCGGCGCCGTACTTCTGGGCCCACTTGAGCTTTTCGACCTCTTCGTGGGTCCCCGACGAGACGGGGCTGGCACCGATGTTGGCGTTGATCTTGGTGCTGATCATGCGACCGATGCCCATCGGATCGAGCCGCTTGGGCGTGGCGTCGCCTTTGGCATATTCAGGATCGTTGATGACCGACCAGCGCTGCGTGACGGTCTGGTTTACCCACAGCGCTGCATCGGGTCGATGACCGGGATGGCCGGTGGGAGAGTTGAATTGAGAATTGAGAATGGCGAATTGAGAATGGCTCGCGCCGTTACCATTGCCGTTGGACTCTTGACCGCGGGCAACTTCTTCTCCGCTTTCTCCATGGGCAGTTCTTAATTCCAACTTACCACCATTTTGGATACCGTTCGCAATCGCCTTTAACTCGCCATCGCGCTTTTCTTTCCAAGAAGCACCGATCTCCGCACCGCCACTGCCCGCGAGGTGTCGAACATTGGCCGGAATCACGAGGCGGCCGCGGGCGACTTCGTCGCGGATGAATTCGGGGGTTTGGTTTTCACGAACGGCGACGCGCAGCATTTCGGGCGTCACGATACCTTTTTTAGCGGCTTCTAATTGGGTCATGGTGTTCATTTGCTCCGTTTCTTCTTCTTTCGATGCCGCGCGATGCGTTAATGCTCAGGCAGCGGCAAGATGGTTATGCGTAGGGTCCTGTGTTCAAACCTATTCTTGTTAACTTAATTCAGGGCATTACGATTCACTCGTCGGAAGATATTTCTATCCGCTTGGCGACAAAACGCCCTTGTCTAGTGCTGGGATCATACTCGTAAATCGCGGCATGACCGAAATCACGCGACCTTAGCGATAGTATCAACTTGCCGGCGCGTGGAAACGACTGCGCGTATCGATATCCCGCCGGCGCGAGGTCGGAGAGTTTCTTCATTTTGAAATCGTAGGCCAGCAAGTGCTTTTCATCTCGGTAGTCGAGCGAATCGTCACCATTGGTATCCGTCGTGTGTGCTTCAATAACGAGGTGGCCTTCCAGCTTGATTTCCTTGCCATCGACAAAACCGCGCCAACTGGTAATTGAGGTCGGCCGTCCGAAGACTCGTTCGTACGTCCCATCGCGCAGGTCAACAACGATTAGATCGATGAGAACCCCATTTGCTCGTGACCCCCAAGATTGCGAAGCCGGGATCACCCGATAGGCATCGGACCGACCATGAACCTCAAGAATCAAGTAATGATCGTCGACGATATAGCCATGGTGATCCGTGATAAACTGCTCGTCGAGTTCTATAAGATCGGCAGTCGACGCGATGGTCGGCTGATGCCGAACGCAGCCCGTCGCGCGAAAGCCAAGGATGAAAAGGGCGAGTCCGCTAACGAATATCGCACAATAGCTGTTTCGTTTTTGGTTCTTCACTTTAACTCCAATTAGTATCAGTGAATCATGAAGCAACGCATCAAGCGTGCTCGAACGACTGCTTAAGCAAACTCGTATGTCACTCCTTCAGGCCCCGCGTTGATGATCGTGGTATTTCCGACGGTAGTCATCTGCCCACCGCTACCATGTATATGACCGCAAACTACGAGTTCGGGATTCTTCTGCTCGATCGCAGTCAATATCGCCGTGCTACCAAGCGAACGTCCTGTGGATGATTGATCGCAATATCCCTTAGGTGGTGAGTGACTAACCAATACCGCTCCTCTCGGCATGTCATTCAGCAATTCCGCAGCTTGTTCCTCAGTGAAGTCAAAACTCCAAGCGCCAAACGGCGTGACGGGAATGCCGCCGCCGATTCCGAAGTACTGGCGACCATTTATCTCGCAACCGCTGCCGTGCAATACGGTCGCGCTTGACCATGAACGACACGCCGCTTGCAGATCGTCGAAGGTCTCATTATTACCCGGGACCAGCACCGTGGGTTTATCAATCACCTTGAGGATGTCGATTGTCTCACGCATGCCGCGATGAACGTTGGCAATATCGCCAGCCACTACAACAAGGTCTGCAGCGTGCGACATTGCGACCAATGCATCTGCCTCCTCGAAATCTGCATGAATGTCACTAACTAGCAGCAGCATGGTTATTACCCGACCACTTTACCGGAATCGAACAATCCGCTATACGGGCTCACAACGCGTACTGATATTCGGTGTCGATGGGCGAAGTTAATGGTAAGAAAGGAGCATCTAGTTAAAGACATATTCCGCTTCCCTACGCACCTCGCGACATCGACGACGCTGCGGTGATCAGGTTCAAAGGGTGACGGCCCGATGCCGACTCTCAGCCGCGCGGCGCTTGCCCGCGCGACACCCCTAGCGATCTAGCAGGATCATACCCTCGTGATGTAGGTTTCGCAAAAATTTTCCGCCGGAATAGCGCCCACGGATTCTGACTCGTCGCCAACGAAGGCGGCATCCACTATGAATGGCGTACTGAGAATTTCCATAAATGGTGAATCTGGCGGCGCGCCTGTTTCAACCGCCTTGACGGCATTACCAGCATTGTTTCACCGCCGAGACGGCGCTGCCGCATGATTCAGTCAACCCAATTGGGTTCTTCTCAGTTGGGCTGCCGCGCATCGTTTGTCATTTCATAAATCCGATCCGCCATCACCATCGGAAAGCCCGCGTTTTCAACCTTTTCACGCCATGCGATGGGAATCGCATCGACGCCGTAATACGCGCCGGCGAGTTGCCCGTACACCGCGCCGGTGGTATCGGCATCGTCGCCGAGATTAACGGCAGCCAGCGCGCCGGCTTTGAAAGTTTCGGTTGAGTAAAACGCCCACAGCGCGGCTTCCAGAGATTGCACAACGAAGCCCGTGCCGCGAATGGTCGGCGGCTGCTTTTCTTTGTAACTGCCCGCTCGGATCGCTTTGATCTCGTCGGCCAAGCTCACTGTCGTGAGTTTGTTGCCCGTGATATCGAAACTTGGCGCGAGTAACTCTGCTTTTGTCACACCATTCAGCGCGCCGGCGATCAGGTTGGCGAACAAACGACACGCATCTAAGCACAGCCGTGTACCGTGCGTCGTGCGCGAGCTGTCCACCGCGAATTGCGATAAATCCTGCGGTCGCCGCGCGGCAAACATCGGAATCGGACACAAGCGCATAATAGAACCGTTGCCGGCGGAGTAGGGATCGTCGGAACCAGCGAATGGTTCGCCGTCTTTTTCAAACCGGGCCAGCGACGCACTCGTTGCATTACCGATATCAAAACAACGGCCAGTCGGGCTGTGCACACCTTCGCGCCACCAGCGGATGTAGCGCTGCATCTGATCGCAGGCATCGAAACCGCGACACTCTACGAGGCTTTCGGCCAAACACATCGCCATCGCCGTATCGTCGGTCCATTGCCCGGCTTTTAAGCCAAATGGACCGCCGCCCACGATGTCGGTTAGCGGCTCAAAGGAGCCCGGCGTGGTGAATTCGAGCGCAGTGCCGAGAGCATCGCCAACGGCAAGGCCGAGCCAGCAGCCGCGATAGCGGTCAAGAGATATCAATTGCTCCACCTCGTCGGTTTACTCATTCGAAAAACGGAGTTTCGCAATTGGTTACGTTAACCGCATTCAATCAACTCACCTGCCCCGCCTGTCAGCCAACTCACTCATCATCTTCGTGATTGGCTGTTCTCGTCAGCGTTTTTGCAATTAGCTTATTACGACGGCTGTCACCGGACTGACTATCGAGTGCGGCGATGATTCGCTTCCGAAGGTCAAGCACGATAGTTTCAGCATCCAACACTGCCGATTGTAACGACCGAACCGACACGGCAAATGCCGTTTTGATGTCTTCCGGCTTGGCCATTTCATCAGTCAACGGAGAAATCTCAAACGAATCGCCGATTCGACGGCCGTAAATGCATGGATGGCCGATCCAAATCATACACCAATCTTCGCTTGTCCAACGGGCGAAATCTCGCCAGTGAGAAAAGTCGGCCAACCCGCCACAGCATTGCGGCGCTACCGAACTCCCCCCTGCTTCCAGGACATATCCGCCGGAAAACGGAGCTAGCATCTCGTCGATTGTATCAATATCAGCGTATTGTAATGAGAGTCCCTCCGACTCAAACGCGCGGCGAACCAAATTGTTAATCAGCGACGGCTCCGTTATATCTTCAACTTTGATAAAGAACGAACCGGCATTTGGATAAGGGGCCGGCGCAGTAATCCCTGCATCTTGAAGGGACACCTGCCAGAATCGGTGCCACTCGTGCGGTAAATCTTCGACTGACCCTTCCGGTGCAGGACGCTGCGCCGTTTGATAATCCCACGGCGACAACTCGATGACAGGTACAAGACGGGTCAACTGAATCTCCGGCTCAGGCTTCACAAACATACTTTCCAATAGTAATTCTGTGCGTCACCGCCCGCGCAACCACCGAATCTGCCCCGCATGGTAGGCGTCGTGGGCGGCGAGGCCGTAAATCATCTTCAGATTCGTGACCTTCGCGCCTTGCGGCACCTTTACGAGGTCCTTCGCGCTCAAGCCGCTGACAGTCTCAATCAACCTATCGTGCGTCTCATCTAGCAACGTGCGCGCGTCGCGCCAATCGGCGTCTGATTTATCGTCGCCGAAGGCGAACCAGTTGCTACCCTTCAGCGCGAATCCACCGCGCTGCGCGCCCGTCAATCGTCGAATGCCGACGTACTTCCAATACGCGCAATGCAAGGCGATCTCGGCGATATTGTGCTTTTTGGGGTTGGGCCGCGCCACGGCGTCGGCCAGCTTCACGCGGGCGATCGTGCCGCGCAGCGTCGGACCGTGCCAACCATCGGCGCGGTAAGCGGCGTTTAACATCTCGACCAACACTGCGGGGCTGCAATCGCGCTTCGGCGTCGCCGCTCGTTTACTCGACGCCTTGCGCGGCACTTACTCGGCCTCGCGAATCTTGGCCATGTAATCGAGTTCGATGATGCCGCCGTCGACGTTGCGCACCATGTTGACGGCCTGCGCCCGGTGATGGGCCGAGTGGAAAATCAGTTGGTGAATCATGCTGCCCAATGGTGCCGTGTAGTACGAGCCTTTGCTATCCAAGTAGCGTTGATTGCGCGGCAAGTCTTCGACCTTTAGCGAATCGAGGAACGCATTGCGCTCGGAAGACGTGGTCTTGAGCGCGGCCCCGAGCGTGCCCACACCTTGCGGCTCATCTTCATTGAGCCATTTGGTGTCGATATTTCCCTTCCATCGGCGCAACCAAACCAACTCGCCCGCGTAGATGTGAATGAGCGTTTTGCGCAGCGACCCGCGTCCCATCTCGAACGGCTTGTCCAGCGCCGCGTCCCTTAGTCGCGACGCGGCGGTAAAGACTTGATCGTTGGCCCAATCGTTGTATTTGAATTGATGCCGAAAGGTGCCAAGGTCGAACATGCCGCGCCCTCATTTGCGTATTGCGTCAACGTAGAAACGACTATCGCGCGGCAACGCCCGCACGGATCGCATTCAGAACCGTCATGTTAGCGAGCGTAATGTAAAAAAGAAGCAGGGTGCCGCAGCAGACGCGCAACCGCGCCGCAGCACCCGTCGTCGTTAAATCGTGCGCTGGCTTGGTTTTCGTTAGACGAAGAAAAAGATAATCTGGAGGATGAAAAAGATGATGTCGAATATGATCGTGAGCGTATTCATGGTTACCTCTCTAGGGCACAGTCGCGGTTTGGCACGCGTTCGAAGAGTCCTTCCGCCAATCCGGATAATGCCGATTGATCGTCGCGAGGACGTTACCGGGACGGGCCGATTCCCCGCCTCTCCAGCATATTAGACACGTAAATTCCGGTTTGGCGAGGTAACTTGTCCACGAATATATCCGCAATGCCCACCGCCGGTGACGATTTTCGGACGTCGCTCGTCGAGTTCTTGACCCGCTACTACGGTCTGCAGACGAGCATTGACATCCTGGCTGTCCCTCGACGTGGCCCATAAAGGGGGCGTTTTTTAGCATCCGCATCGGCACCGACAAGAATTTCGAGCCCAAATCGTACCGTTTGGACGGGGAAACACCGATTTCTTGGATGAAGGTCACCCGAGGGAGTGTACGTACGTGCAACGCTATCGCATCATCTTTGCCAAGCGAACCCTGCTCGGCTTCGTGGGTAGTGCCTGCGCCGTGTTCATCACGGTCTGGGCCATCAATACCTACGCCGGGCGTGTGTCGCCGTTTGTGATTGCTGCCGCGTCGAGCGTTGCCACGTTTTACATGATGACGCTCGCCCTGCGCGGAGCCGTGAAGGAAGCCTATCGGGCGGGAGAGGTCGGGCGTCGCCTACCCCGCAGCGTCGAGCAACGGGCCATCGGCCGCGAGCGCGAGGCCAGAGCGGTGCAGCCGGCAAAGGACTTTGCGTTTAAGGCCCCCCCGCTGATTCAGAGCGAATTCGTCGGCAGCAACGCCGATTGAGCCCGGTATCGTCCTATCAGAAGCTCTAAACAGACCCCGCAAATCTAAATTGCCGCTGCCCACTTCTGCCGATATCATCTACACAATGGTGAAACCGGTGAGAGATCGACAACGCGCGCGGCAATTGGCCTTATTGGCCGCATTACTCGCTGCCGAAGCCGCCCTGCTCTCGCAGGGACCGATCGATGCCTGGCAGGTATCGACGACGGCGATGGTGCGCTCCGTCACGCCGGTACCGCAACTCGATATGCCGGTTGCGGGCGTGAGTCTCGCCATTTTCGTGTTATGCATCTTGCTATTGCGGCGCAACGTAGGCAAAGTTGCGACGGTCCATTTCGCAACACCCTTGCGTGTTCGCAAACAAGCGACCGACACGTTACGACCACGACAGCACGCATATCTTCAGGTTGCCCGTTGCAGCGGCAGCCGATCGCGCTAGCTCTTAAATTTCTCCATCGCAGCGCCGTCTAGTCGCGTTTTCACGTTTCGTATTCAGATAATCCAACTCGGTGATGCACGATTGCGCGTGCTCCCGTTCTAAATGCAGCCAAGGGCAACATCATGGGCATTCTCTCCAGCGTCGGCACGGGCTTCCGCAAGGTATTCGGAACCCGCAACGATCGTATCGTCAAGAAGTATCAAGAAATCGCGCTCGAATCCGGACGGTTCGAGGCCGAGCTGCGCGGCGATTACGACGCGCGCTTTGCCGACCGAGCCAAGCGCGTCGCCGAAGATCTCGAACCCGAAGAACGCGAAAGTGCGTTGCAGAAGATGCGCGTAGAGCTTTCGGCTGACCTGCGCGAGCATTCCGATCGCCTGCGCGAAAAGCTGGCCGACGGGACCGATCCGGAAGAACTGTTGCCCGAAGCGTTCGCCGTTATTCGCGAAGCCTCGCGCCGGGCCAAAAAGCACCGCCACTTTGATTGTCAGTTGATCGGGGCGCAGGTGCTTTACCACGGCACCATCGCCGAAATGAAAACCGGCGAAGGCAAGACGATTGTTTGTCACCCGGCCGCATATCTGAAAGTCCTTCAGGGCAAAAAGGCCCACATCGTTACCGTCAACGACTACCTCGTTAAACGCGACGCCGAATTCGCACAGCCAATCTTCGAGTTAGTCGGCATGACCGTCGGCTACATTCAAGGGCAGGTCGATCCCGGTGGCCACGAGGGCATTCGCCGCGCCGCTTACGGTTGCGACATCACCTACGGCACCAACAGCGAGTTCGGTTTCGACTACCTGCGCGACAACATGAAGACGCGGCTGGAAGACCAGGTGCAGGGTCGGCTCGACTTCACCGTGGTGGACGAAGTGGACTCGATTTTGATCGACGAAGCGCGGACGCCGCTCATCATCAGCGGCCCCGCCGAAGATGACGTCACGCGCTACCGTACCGCCGACGCCGTCGCGCGTGTGTTGATTAACAAGCAGCAAGAGGCCCAGCGTGCTACCCAAGCGCGGCTGAAGGAATGGGGAGACAGCCCCCCCAAAGGCTTTACCGAGCACCCCAAGTTTAACGACGCGCTCGCCAAATTTAAAAACGACCCCGAATGGATTAACGAAGAAGAAGCCGAGGCCATCGGCCACCAGATGATTTACGTCGTCGCTAAAGAGCGCAAAAGCGTCGCGATTACGCACGACGGTATCACGATCGCGCAGGAACAACTCGGTGTCGGTTCGCTTTACGTTGGTGCCAACATGGAATGGCCCCACCTGATCGAAAACGCCGTCCGCGCTCACGTCGTGTACGAACACGATGTCGATTACGTCGTTAAAGATGGCGAAGTCATCATTGTCGACTCGTTCACCGGTCGTTTAATGCACGGTCGGCAATGGTCGGACGGTTTACACCAGGCTGTCGAAGCGAAGGAAAGCGTCAAGGTCAAAGAAGAGACGCAAACGCTTGCCACGATCACGCTGCAAAACTTCTTCAAACTCTACGGCAACCTAGCGGGCATGACGGGTACCGCCATGACCGAAGCCGACGAGTTCATGAAGATCTACAAGCTAGATGTGGTGGCGATTCCGACCAACCGCCCCGTCAATCGGCAGGACCATAACGACCGTATTTACAAGACGATCGAAGACAAGTTCAACGCGATCGTCGAAGAGATTCACGACATCCATTCGGCCGGTCGCACCAGCGATCCGTTCGTGATGGAGCCGCTGCTAAAGAATCTCCGTGGCGTGTTGCAAAAGACCGGCGAATCGACGGATGTAATCGACAAAGCGCTGGAAGAATGGCGCTCCAATAAGGAAGCCGATCCGGCAGTGCTGACCGCCGCCTACGACCGTTGCATGGGCGACCTCGCGCGCGGCCGACCGGTACTCGTCGGTACCATTTCGATTGAAGATTCGGAGAAACTCTCGCGTGCGCTAACCAAACGCTACGGCATCGAACATGAAGTGCTCAACGCCAAGCAGCACGCGCGCGAAGCCGAAATCGTTACCAAGGCGGGTCAAACCTACATCCCCACGCGCGGTAAAGACAAAACGCCGATGGGCAACGTCACCATCGCGACCAACATGGCGGGCCGCGGTACCGACATCAAACTAGCGCCCGGCGTCGTTCACGAAAAGTGCATAGGCGATCTCGGTCCGCCCGAAGGTGCGAGCGATCCGAGCAAATACGGTTGGCACGAAAGCGGCGTGATCGGCACCAAGTGCTGCATCAGCTGCCCCGACTACGACCCGAAGACGAACTGCGCCCACTGTTGGAAGCCCAAAGTCGATCCGCGCTTCCCGGAAATGGGCCGCAAAGTTTGTTCGCTCAACGTGCCCTGTGGTTTGCACATCGTCGGCACCGAACGGCACGAGTCGCGCCGCATCGATAACCAGTTGCGCGGTCGCTCAGGTCGTCAGGGCGACCCCGGCTCAAGCCGCTTCTTCCTGTCGCTCAGCGATACGCTCATGAAGAACTTCATGGGCGAGCGCATGCTGAAATTCCTCGAGCGCTTCGGCTTTGAAGACGGCATGTCGATCGAACACAAGCAGGTGAGCCGCAGCATTGAAGGCGCGCAGAAGAAGGTCGAAGAACGCAACTTTGGGATTCGAAAGAATCTGCTCGAATACGACGAGGTGATGGACCATCAGCGCAAAATCTTCTACGAAGAACGGCAGAAGATTCTCTCCGCATCGCGCCCCGGTAAATCGGAAGTGATGGTCGAACTAATCTGGCGCATGATCGATAACACCATCGACACCGCCGCCGAAAAGTTCCTCGCCAAGTATTACCCGCACGAATGCGTGTGCGAATGGACGCGCAGCGAACTCGAATGCGCGCTCGACCCGAAGAGCATCGACATCCACAATCAACTCGGCACCGAGAAGATCATTCGCGCCAACGCCAAGGACGAAGCCCGCGCCCAGATCGCCATTCAGGTCGGGGAATACATGGGCCCCGAAGTACCTGAAGGCCAGTGGGATATTCGCGGTCTGCAGAAGTGGGCGTCGCAACGCTTCGATTCCAAGCTCTCGCAGAATCAGCTCAAAGAAATGTCTGTCGAAGAAGTGCAGGATCATCTGGTCGAAGCGGCGGAAGCCAAGTACGACGACTACGACCTGCGACCGATCGAAAAGTTCATGGACGAATCCTTCGGCAAGAAGGTGATGATTGGCTGGGCCCATCAGAAGTTCGGGCTCGATCTCGATTACACCGGTTTCGAAGACCTCGAATCGGAAGAACTGGTCGATCGCCTGCGCGATGCGATTCGCAAGGCCTACAAGCAGCGCGAAGAAACCTATCCGGTCGAGTGGATTCTCGAACGCACCGTAAAGGAGGGGAACTTCGAGAGCGCCTACGCCGCCGATGCCCTCGTGCAATGGGCCAATCAGAAATTCGGGCTCGGCTGGACAGTCGACAACGTGCAGAAACGTCCCATCGGTGAAGTTGCCGACGAGCTATTCAAACTTAACAAGGAATATCTCAACAACGGGCATCTGCGCAGCGAAGTCGAGCAAGCCATTAGCCGCAACGGCGGCAGCGACAAAGCCAAGCTGATCGAATGGGCGCGCGAACGCTTCGGCCCCGCTTTCGATGAATCGATTTTCGACGAGGTGGACTCGACAGAGGATGCGCTGATCACCTTTGGCCGCGCGCTGTTGCGCGACGAACTGACGCGCCTCGAACGATACGTCCTCATCCAGATTTACGATCAGGCATGGAAAGAACACATGCACGCGATCGATCTGCTCAAGGAGACCATCGGCTATCGCGGGTATGCCGAGCAGGATCCGAAGATCGCCTACAAAAAGGAAGGCACGGCGATCTTCAACGAAATGCTTGCGGGCATCGAAGACAAGGTCACCGGCATCATCTTCCGCGCGCGGTTAAGCGGCAACGAGCAAATGCGCAACCGTTACGGTAACGCTGCCGCTCGTCACGATGCGTCGACAAACCTCGGTTTCTCCGGCGTTTCGCGCGATCGCGACGCGGCCATGCGCGCTCAGAACCAAGAGCAAAAGGTCGAGCAAATCAAACGCGACGTTCCCAAGGTCGGCCGCAACTCGCCCTGCCCGTGCGGTAGCGGGAAGAAATATAAGCAGTGTTGCGGCAAGGCGTGATGGCGGTGCCGAGGCGAACCAACGACGGAGCCGCGGCCTGTGGCCGCATGGAGCCGTAATGAAGAACGCGCGGTGGCATAAACGATGAAAGCCAGACCGGACAGGCTCGATCAAATCGCGGGTTGCCTGCTGGGCGGTGCGATCGGCGATGGCTTTGGCAGTTGTTATGAAGGGCAATCGGCCCCTCGCGAAGTCGAGTTCACCGTCGCGCCGCGCCTGACCGATGACACGCAGCTCACGCTTGCGACTTGCGAAGGCATCATTGCCACCGGTCGGGTGGAGCCCGCTATCATTGCGGCGGCGATGGCCCGTTGGTTTCGCGAACGTCGTCTGACGGGCCTTGGCGCGAGTACGTTTAAGGCGTTGCAAGAACTCACCGCCGGTCATCATTGGGCGTTGACAGGGGCGAAGGGCGAGCGTGCGGCGGGAAACGGCGCAGCGATGCGGATCGCACCGGTCGCCTTTTTCCTCGATCTAAACAACTTCGATCAACGGCGATTACTCCGCGATATCGCCCGCATTACGCATCAACATGAGGAAGCATACGCCGCCGCGTTGGCAGTTGCGCTTGCCGTTCAGAGCGCTGCGAATGGTGAATTGCCAATGACAGAGCTAGTGGCGCACGTGCATCGACAACTGCCCGATAGCGTCACGCGCGATCGACTGCACAATGTTGTCGAGCATCACTGCTCAACTGCCGCAGAATTCGCTCTCAAATTTGGCAGCAGCGGTTACGCCGCAGATTCGGTAGCACTTGCGATTCTTGGCACGACGAAACTCGATGAGATCGGATTCGAAGGCGTGTTAAAGGAACTCATCGCTTGCGGTGGTGACACCGACACGATTGCATCAATGGCGGGACAGATCATGGGCGCACGGCTCGGCCATGACGGGTTGCCGACGGCCTTGATACGCCAATTGGAAGAACACACAGAGATAGCAGCGCTTGCGAATTCGCTTGCGGCCATTCGATAGGATAGCATGGGCCAATCCCGATCCAGCAGTTTCAGGATAGCCGGAGGGCCATATCATGCTCGTGACAAACGAATTTCGGGTTTCATTAGCCGAAGCCATTGCATGGTGTACGCGCATACCGAAACCGTGGAATCCGAAAACATCATTTCGCTCATCAAATTTGGCCTACGCCGAACTCGATATTGCTAGCCGCGTTGAATTGGTCAACAAGGTGATAGAAGCGCGGCGGTTTTTCCTCAATGACCGGTCGATTATGCCCGCACAATCCCTTGCCGGCGGTCGATTATTGGTGACGTACCCAGACATCAATATGCGAAATGGTATGGAAGAAACCGAAAGTGAGGGCTTCGTCAATTATGCGAATGTACCGGGCTGGGATACTTGGGTGACTTTTATTGAGGAAAGCGGAACGCGGAAACATTACAGTTTCCTGTTGAGCTGGGTGCCGGCGGAATTTCTGGAGATCGTTGATGTGGCAACCGATATGTCGCCGGAAGAATCGATCGATTGGATCGATCGCGTGGATCATCCGATCAATCAAGAACTCGAACAATGCGGCTTATCATATCAACCGAGGGGCTGAGCGATAAAAATTCAAATGGGTAGGCGAAGGAAGATTAAAACAAACTCTCCTGATCATCCGAATTCTTCTTCTCGACATCCGTCGGCACCGTCAGCCCCAAATGCTCGTACGCCGCGCGCGTGGCGCAGCGGCCTTGGCGGGTGCGCGTGATGAGCCGCCGCTGCAGTAGGAACGGTTCGACCATGTCTTCCAGCGTGTCGCGTGCTTGCCCCATCGTCGCGGCGATAGCTTCGATACCGGCTGGGCCGCCCTTGTACGTTTCGATCAGAGCCGCCAGATACGAACGATCCAGACGATCTAACCCCGCGTGGTCGATTTCTTCAATTTTGAGCGCTTGGTCGACCACGATCTTCGTGATGCGCCCTTGTGCGCGCACTTGGGCGTAATCGCGCATGCGCTTGAGCAGGCGATTGGCCACGCGCGGCGTGCCGCGGGCGCGCTCGGCGATGGCGTGCAGGGCATCTTCGTCGTATTCGACGCCTAACCGCGCGGCCGAACGACGAATGATCTCTTCCAACTCGGGCGGATCGTAAAAATCGAGGTGATATCGCAGACCGAAGCGATCGCGCATGGCCGCCGTGAGCATGCCGGCGCGTGTGGTGGCACCGATCAATGTGAAGCGGGCAAGTTTGAAGTTAACCGTGCGCCCGCCGACGCCGCCTTCGATGGTGTAATCCACGCGAAAATCTTCCATCGCGGGATAGAGAAACTCCTCGACGACCTTGTTGAGCCGATGAATTTCATCGACGAAGAGGATATCGCCTTCGCGCAGATTGGTGAGCGTGCTCATCAACTCGCCCTGCTTCACGATGGCCGGGCCGCTGGTCACGCGAATGCCATCGGCCACGCCCAACTCTTCGGCGATGACGTGCGCGAGCGTGGTCTTACCGAGCCCCGGCGGGCCATCCATCAACACGTGTTCGAGCGGTTCGCCGCGCTGCTTGGCGGCATCGAGCGCAATCTTGAGTTGCTCGATCGTCGCGCGCTGCCCCACCCATTCATCGAGACTGCGCGGTCGCAACGCCCAGTTGGACTGCTCCTCGCGTTCGTCGCGTTGTTCGCCGGAGATAATTCGTTCGCGCGTCATGTTGGTTCGCCGCTGCGTTTATGCTGCTATACTCGTATCGACGCGGCGGGACGCCGCAGCTCTGAATGATATATAGCCAATTCGCGTCTTATCATTCAGGCATTGTTTTTTTGATGTTTCGACGTTTTGACGTTCTGACGTTTTGACGTTTATCACCCACTCTTGATGCGATACGCCGCCGCGACCCATTCATCCGGGCCGCCGAGTTTTCCGTTTTGCTGCGCCGCGCGCTGCACCCAGCGCTCCGCATCGTTCCGACTATCGCCCCATGCGACCAGAATTTCAATCGCATCGCGCTGGTCGTTCGTGAACGCCGTTTCCCGCACCGCCGGTTGCGCCGCTTGGGCCAAGGCGTGGGCCGTTGCTTTCCCTTTCAGCTCCGCGACGATCTGTTCGGCCATGCGTTTGCCGATGCCGGGCAACTGCGTCAGCGTTTTCGCGTCACCGTTTTCAATGGCAGCGGCGATTTGGCCGACCGGCAACGCCAAGGCTTTCAGTGCCTTGCGCATACCCATGTTCTTTACGCTCGTAAACAACCGAAAAAACGCCTTGTCTTCGACTTGCGGAAAGCCGATGAGCCGCGGTGTCAGGTTGCCCCCCGTCGCATTGCCTTCAAAGTATTGCAGCGTGTGTAACGACACCGAACTGCCGAGCCCTGTCATAAGGCCGACGCGCGCGTACGCGGGAATCAACACTTCGTAGGACAAACCGTCGCGCTCGACGATCGCACCTTCGTCGCTGAAATCCGCCAGCACGCCTTGGATGCGCACGATCATGCCGCACCCTCCGACGCATTGGATAGTTGCGCTTCATCTCGTTGCGTGGCGATGGCACATAACGCAATTGCAAGAGCATCGGCAACGTCCGCCGGTTCGGGCAATGCGTCGAGTTGTAATACGTGAGCGATGGCGCGCTGCATTTGCAGCTTGCTGGCATGGCCGTTGCCAGTGAGCGATTTCTTTACGCGGGTGGCGGGCAGACTTTGCAAGGCGATCTTGCGCCGCGCCGCGGCCAGCAGCACCACGCCGCGCGCATGGCCCATGAGAATCGCCGTGCGCGGATGCTTGTAGTGCGCGTATAACTGTTCGACGGCGACCAATTCGACGGGGTGTTCTTCGAGAAGATCGTTCAGCCCGGCTTCGATCTCGACCAGGCGGCGTTCGAGCGGCTGCTCACTACTGCTACGAATCAGTCCGGCATCGAGCACGCGCGGACCGCCGACATCAATGACGGCGTAACCCGTTCGATCCAGCCCGGGGTCGATACCGAGTACATAGCGCGCGATTTTCTGAGGCTGTCTTACTCCATGCGCCACCGCGTGCCGTCCTTGCTATCCTCGAGCGTGATACCGAGTTTCGTCAGCTCATCCCTGATATGATCGCCGATGGCGTATTGCTTTGCCTCGCGCACCTGCTTGCGCACCTCGACCAACAGGTCGACCAGCGCCGGCGTCTTGCCGTCGCCGCCCGCCTTCGGTCCCGCGGGCTTGCTTTCAAACAGCCCTAGAATTCGACCGAGACTCGTTAGTGTGCCGCACGCGCCCAGCGCCAACTTGGCTTGCGCTTCATGGCCGTTGGTTTCCAACCGGGTTGCTTCGAAGAATTTGTTGATCGCATTGGCAATATCGAACAACACCGCAATGGCCTGCGCCGTGTTGAAATCGTCGTCCATCACTTCTAGAAATCGCACGCGCTGTTGCAAAACGGTTTCAAACAGCGCCTTGGCCGCGTCGTCCATTTCTTCGCCGCGCAGCTTTTCGGCCGTGGTTTCATTGGCGTACGGATCTACATGGCATATCCGTTCAATGCGCTCGAACAAACGCGTGAAAGTATCCAACCCTGTCTTGGCGGCGGCCAAAGCCTCATCCGAAAAATCGATCGGCGATCGGTAGTGCGCCTTGAGAATCAGGAATCGCAACAGCTGCGGATCATGCTTTTCCAACAACGATTTGATCTGCAGCGAGGCCATGATTTTGGCCATCTCCGGGTCGCTCTTGGAAATCTTCTTCGTATTGAAACGCGTGAGCCCGTGGTGCATCCAGTACTTCGAGAACGGTTGACTATTCGCCGATTCGGCTTGCGCCAACTCGTTTTCATGGTGTGGGAATTTTAAATCCATGCCGCCACCATGGATGTCGAACGTCGCGCCGAGATACTTCATCGCCATCGCCGAACATTCGATATGCCAGCCGGGCCGCCCCTTGCCCCAGGGCGAATCGTACTTGGCCGAGTCAGGCTCGCTATCCTTCGCGTGCTTCCACAGCGCGAAATCGCCGGGATTGCGCTTGCTCGTCGACACCAAGCCTTCGCGCGTGCCGCTTTCCTGCTCTTCGGCTTTGCGATTGGTCAATTTACCGTAGTCTTCGTCTTTGGATACGTCGAAATAAACGTCGCCATCGGCTTCGTAGGCGTAACCGTTCTTAATGAGTTCCTGCGTCTGTTCGATGATTTCGCCGATGTGCTCGCTGGCGCGCGGCATATGGTCGATACCGCGCACGCCGAGCGCCGAGATGTCTGTGATGTAGCGCGTTTCCAGTTCGCGCGCCAAGTCCAGCATGTCGCGGCCTTGGTTTTGGGCTTCGGCAATCAGTTTATCTTCGACGTCGGTGATGTTGACCACCCAGGAAACTTTGAACCCCTTGAAAGATAGGTATCGCTTGACGACGTCGAAAACAATCGGCCCGACCGCGTGCCCGATGTGGGCGGGCTTATAGACCGTCGGCCCGCAGAGGTACATGCCGACCTTGCCCGGCTCCAACGGTTCGAAGAGTTCCTTCTCTCCCGACAGCGTATTGAACACCCGCAGCGTCATGCGACGTCTCTCATTCCTGTTCTGCAACCATGGTCAATCCGGCAATCACCGTCGCGGCGATCGCCTCACCGCGACCGACGGCATCCATACCTTCGCCGGTTTTGGCCTTCACGCTCACCGCACCTTCGCCAACGCCCAGCGCCCCTGCTAATCGTGCGGCGATTTCGGTTTTGAAGCCGGATAACTTGGGTCGCTCGGCGTGCACCACCACATCGATATTGACGACAGCATACCCCAAAGCCCGCATGCGTTCGACCACTGTCTTAAGCAATAAAATGCTGTCGGCGTCGCGCCATTGCGGGTCGGTATCGGGAAACTGCTCGCCGATATCCGCCATCCCCGCTGCACCGCACAACGCATCGATCACAGCATGACAAATCACATCGCCGTCGCTATGCGCGACAAACGATTTATCGCAGGGAATATCCACACCGCCCAAGCGAAGACCGCCACCGGATTGCAAGCGATGCAGGTCGGTCCCGATGCCGACGCGATGAATGGGCATTGCCGTCATGGGGGGTATGTTACGAATGTTTGTGATCATTAGCGAATTCGTCTGACAGTCGGCCAAACGTTAACAGGTTGCCCCACGGGTCGACGAGGCTGAAATCGATCATGCCGTAATCGGTCCGCACCGGCGGCGACGGCGGCTGCGCGGCGCGCTCGGGCGGCCAATCGGCACCGCCCTGCCCGGCATCGCGCAAGGCCTGCGCGACGGTCCAACACTGTGAGCGTTCGATGTGGGCAAAGCACGCATCGACATCATTCACCTGATAATAAAGATTGCCGCGTTCCTTCGGCTCGCACTGCATCAGCATGATGCACTGGCCACCTAAGCGCAAGCCGGCGGCAGTGGGTTGGTCGTCAGGGTATTGCCATTCGATTACAAAACCGAGGCGACCATAGAAATCGATGCCGACGTTAATGTCGTGTACCGGCAGCGTAGGTTGCACGCCTTCGATTTTCCAGGTGGGTTTCGTGGCGCTCATGGTTTACTCCGACTTACGGATATGCTAGGGACTACATCGATCTACGATAGACTGCAGCTCAGCCCGGACCGAATGACGGCCTAGTAGGGTGCAGCGTAATCGGCTAAATCGTATTGGCTGTTAGCCGGTACCACAGCACGGTTTGTGCAAAGAATCGCTACATGCTCGAAATCGATGTTCACGCGTGCTCGCTTATAACGAAATCTCACACACGCCGCTAAACACCTCTTCCGCCGGTCCCGTCATCAAGACGGAGGCATCGTCGGCAGGCCATTCGATCAAGAGATCGCCGCCGGGTAAATGGAGCGTCGCGCTGCGCGCTAAGCGATTTTCCAAAACCCCCGCCACCAACACCGCGCACGCGCCAGTGCCGCAGGCTTGCGTGATGCCGCTGCCGCGCTCCCAGGTGCGCATGGTTGCTTCGTTTGATGAATGGACTTCGACGACGTGAAAATTCACGCGGTTGGGAAACGCCGCGTGGCGCTCGACGAGCGGGCCGATTCTTTCAAGATCAAACTCAGCCACATCGTCTATGAACGTGACCGCATGTGGATTGCCCATCGATACGCACGTTGTCGAATAGCTTTGTTCACCAACTTGGATCGGCACGGCCACGCAACGCGACCCATCACCCAGCGTCGTCGGAATCTCGCTCGGAACCAAAATCGGCGAGCCCATATTCACCCGCACGCGCTCGACGGTGCCGTCGTCGCCCGCAAACGCATCGACCATTAACACGCCGCGATCGGTTTGCACAGCGAGGGAACGCGTTGCAGTTCCCTCTCCCTTGGAAAGGGAAAGGGCTGGGGTGAGGGTTTTGGTCCGTAGGTCATTCAATTTGTCACTCGGGTCTCCACCCGGGCCGTCGACGCGGGTGCCCTGCCCCTCTGGGGCTGGGGGACTGGTTCCTTTCGCGCCGACAGACCGCGATCCAGCGCATACTTCGCCACACAACGAATCCCATTGCCGCACATCTCACCGCGCGAACCATCGGCGTTGTACATCTCCATCCGCACATCGGCGTCAACGCCACCGGCGGGCGGCGCAATGAGAATGAGGCCATCGGAGCCGATGCCGCGATGTCGGTCGCTCACACGACGGGCCAATTCGGGCACGTCGACATCGCTGAGGTCAACCTCGAATGTGTTGATATACACGTAGTCGTTGCCGAGGCCGTGCATTTTGGTGAAGGGGATTTGCATTGTTGGCGGCTTGCGTTATTCGATCAGGCGGACGTAGGGACCCGTCTGCGTTTTCCGCTGAAATTCATCCCAACTTTCGATATTTTCATTGGAACGCAGGTTATCCCGCAGGTATGTCATTCGATCGAATTTATCGTATGCAATGACAAATCGTTCGGGGCCTTCTGCACTACTGTCGTTCTTCAAGAAATCGTAGAGTGTTAAGTTGTGACATTCCCGCGTCTCGAAATCATAATGCTGTCGATTGAACACCATTAAATCGTAATCTTCTAGTGGTCTCTCATTGGCAACCCCAACTTGATCCTTTAAAAAATTACGTGCGCGTATCGTAGCCATCGAGTATCGCATCTTCCCATTGTAATTCGGGTCATTCATGCGACAGCCGGTAGAAAATACTACTACGAATGATAAGGCGACAATTAGAAGCCAAGGAAATGGTTGCAGGCCCGATTGTTTCATGTGAATGCCTCACATTGCAGCAACTCAATTGACTCAACTGAACAAAAAATAAACTCAGCCTTGATGGATGTCGAGCAAATTCCGTTGATCGTCGATTTGCCTATCGAGATACCATCACCGTCGCACCAACCGCACCGCGAAGTCCTTCATCTCGTATATCGGTATCCCATCGACCACGAGAAATCCATCGGCCATCACCAGCGGCTCCGCGCCGTCGTCCACGCGCGTGATGACGGCCTCCACATCCACGCGCTGGTTCTTCGGGATGACCTGCCCGCGATACACCCAGGTTTGCTCGACGCCCGCCGCGATCGCTTCGAAGGAATGGCTCTGGGCAAAGGCCGCGCCCCAGCGTTCGAGCGCATACGCCTTGAGCAATTGCAGGAACGATTCCAACCCCAGCGATCCGGGCCAGACCGGGTCTTGATAGAAGTGCGCCTTGAAGAACCATGCCTCCGGATTCACGCCTGTTGAGCCACGGACAAAGCCCAGGCCGTTGGGCCCGCCAGTCGTCGTTAGCGCATCGACACGCTCAAGCATCAGGAACGCCTTGGCCGGTTGATACAAGCCGCGCTGCGCGCCGGGATGCTCGCAGACGATTCCTGCGGCATCTTGCGGCAGAATCGGAGGCAAGATATCGAACTCAAATTGCCGCGCGGCTCCCAACTCATCAGCGCTGGGCGTGTAGCGGCGCTCACCCGCATCGCGCACACCGACCTGTTGCGCTAGCGCAGCCTTTGAGAAGAATCCAAAGTGCGTAACGCCCTCATACACCACGCCCCGCGCATCGGACAGTTGCATGTCATAATCCTGAATGATCATGCCGCCCGCTTCATTAACGTTCGTCATGCGCACACGGACCGTCAGGGTGCCGACGTCGGGATAAATCTCGCGATGCAGCGTGGCCGTGCCACCCAGATTGCGAAAACTCAAATCGGTCTTGCTGCGCAGGGCCGAACCACAATACGCCGCCAACCAGCCGCAAGGTTGCAACGCCGCCTCCAGAATGACAGCAAACGGCATCGTCGGTTGGCGATTGGCCGCGAAATACCACGCATCCGGCGGTACGTCGTACTCGGTTTCGATCCAACCCGTCGGCTTGAGCACAAACGGCTCGGCATCGACGGCTACCACGCGATCCAAGAATTGAAACGGCGGCCCCGGCAACCGCGCGATCACGCGCTCGGAATCGAACACGGTATAGGGCTCGCCGAACGCCAAACTCGGGCGACCATTGGAAAACTCGATGATCGACTGCTTGTCATAAAGCACGAGCCGCGCGGCTTCAGCATTGAGCGCGTGCGTATCCGCTTTTGCCGTGTCGTCAGTAGGAAGATTTTGACGTTTCGATGTTTCGACGTTTCGACGTTTCTCACCGACGGTGCCCCTGCCCCTTTGGGGCTGGGGGACATCGCCATGCGCGCGACGATCCCAAACCGCCTCAATCGCCGCGCGCGACAAGCCCTGAATCTCCAACGACATATCCGTCATGCGCACAATCTTGCGACCATCACCAAGCATGAGTGCATCGGCAATGACATAAGGCTTGGGGTTGTAACCAATCTCTTTGATATCGACTTCGTAGATGACCTTCTTGGTTGCTTGCGTCACCGGCCCGCGACACTTGAGCGCGCTGCTTAAATTATGTAGCGGCTCATACGAAACACCCGCCGCTTCACCGACCCAACCCATGCGCAACAAGAAGAACCGCAACGCGTGCACGCAGCATTCGTACATCAACGTGCCCGGCATGGTCATGTCGTCGATGAAATGACACGTCAGAAACCAATCGTCGGGATGGATATCCGCCTCGGCGCGAATGCGGCCCAAGCCGAAACGTCCGCCTGTCGGATCGAGTTCTAGCACGCGGTCGAAAAGCTTCATGCGCCCATCGGGCAGGTTTAACGGATCCCGCAAACCCAAATCCGCAAACATCGGACCGAAACAGGCTGCCAAATCGCCCTGCCGTAACGCCGCGACTTGCTCGTCGTCGTAGCTTTCGACCTGCATCGGCACAATTTCGACGAAGCTCTCGTCGCGCTTTCCGGCTGTCGGAGCTGTGTCCGCTTTGGTGAGAATAATGCCGCCGGAATTTTCGATTTCCGCATCGGTGAAAAAGCCAGCGCAGCCGTCGCGCATTGTCAGCACCGTTTCGCCATTGATGGTGCCATCGAAGCGGAAGAAGAATAAATACGTTTCACCCTGCCGCACGAAGCGATCGATGTGGATGTCGTAATGAATCGTCTCTCCCGGCCGCGGCAAATGACGATGGAATGTGACCGTGGCATCGAGCAACCGATACGCGCGCGTGCCTTTGACGGCCAAGTCGATACCGAGATAACTGGATAAGAACAAATCCGCTTGGCCCGCTTCGACCGTGACGCAAACCGGAGCGCAGTTGCCATCGAGATACCACGCGCCGTCGTGCACGTCGTGTTCGGTGACGATGCGTCCGCCCGTGAGCGAGCCCATTTCACCTTCGACCGTCATAATGCGATCGACCAACATCAGCGGCCAATCGGGCAAGCGCACGCGCACCGGATAGCTATCGACATCGGCAAACATGGGGCCCAGCACGTTGGCCAGTTTGCCGACGGCGAATTCCATGCACAGTTCGCGCGGGAACATCGGCTCGATCTGGGATGCACTGCCACCAACAGTGGGCGGCTCGGCGGAACGCGCGCCGTCATCGTTGCGATGGACTTCACGACCCGAATCGAAGCTCGTATCCGCGTTATCTATGTCCACGCCAATCGCAGACGTGCCGTTCGCACCTTCGGTGAGTGTGCGCGCTCCAAGGGTGACCGCGCCATTAGTGACCGTGCCATGGGTGATCGCGCCATGAGTGCCCCTGCCCCTCTGGGGCTGGGGGACACTTTTCTGCGTAGGGCTCGTAGATCGGGACGATACCGAATCAGGTTCAGACACCTCCGCCGCCAATGCCCCTAAGTCAATCATCTGCCCGCTCGCCAGCGCCTGTTGCATCAACTCGGCTTGCACTTGCGCTGCCGCCGTCAACCCTTCGCGCGCCGCTTCCGCAAATGCGAAGTAACGTTCGTGTGCCGCCGCCGTCGCGCGACCGGCAGCCAAGATCGATTGCATATCGTCGGTTAGCGTCATGTCAGAATCGTCGTCTTGATAGGATGAACGTTCGGCTTCGAAATACTGCGCCGCGACCGCAACGGCGTCATTGGAGTTTGGAAGCTCGGCAGCGTCGTTGTTGTCGTCCGTAATTGGAGCGTCGCAGGTACCGAAATCCAACGCGTCGCGGCAATCCGCCATTTGCTCAACACTCTCATCACTCTCGGTAACTACATCGAATGGTTCACTCGCGTCACCGTCCGAACGAACACCAACGTAAGGGAGATCACTCAGATCGGGCACCGCCATGCCAACCGGCACAACGACTGTTTTGCCAGCATGATTCGTTACGAGCTTGTGACGCGTCGCAGATTCCTTAAACACCTTGTCCAACCTGACCGGCAATCCGTACGCGCAACAGGCGGCAAGGAAATTTGCAATCGCTTCCAGCTCTTCTTCCGGTCGACCGCTTGCCGAAACCACCAATGCCGACCGAGCGCCCAGCGTTCTGCGAATCATCCTCGTGCAAGACGCCTGTGGCCCAACCTCCAAGAATCGTCGCACGCCATCGGCATAAGCCGATTCGATGACTTTCGTGAAATCAAAACCGTGCAACGCTTGCGCCGTGATCGATTCGGCTGCCATTTGCTGTGTGACGTCGTAGCGTCGCCCCAAATGACAGCTGTATAAGTCGATGCCGCTCGGTCGTTCCGTATCCATGACGTGCAGTACGCGGTACGCATCTTCAACCTCACGCACCGCATCGATGTGCACGGTCGGCACATCCTCTACGGGAATCGCCCGACAAGCGAGTCGCTTTGCGGCCGTAGCGATTTCGTCGGGCATGCCGCCGACAACGCATTCGCTCGGCGTGTTAACGATCATCAAGCGCGCATAGAAAAGCCCTTCGAGGGCAGGTCGCACTTCATCGGCAGGACGCGGCAGAATCGCCGTTTGCCAGGCCGCCGCCTGAGACGGGGTAAGATGCCAGGCACGTTGCAGCGCATACCGCGCGTCGTAAAGATCGTCCTTAAACAAACTCGACGCCATCATGCGCCGCAGCATTTCTTCGTCGTCGGGCCAGGCGCGCGTCGCGAATAAACTGGTCGATTCGCCCAAGCTATACCCGATTACCGCGTCGGGGCGAATCCCGAGTTCGCCGAGCAGGTCGTGCATGACCATGCCGAACGTGACTTGCGCAAAGATGACGCGCCGCATGTCTTCGGCCAACGTCTGTTTCGCGTCGCCACGCCAATCGTCGCGCCAGTCACTGCGCCACGGCATCACCCAGCGCGCCATCAACTCGGTCGCAAGTCGTTCGTACTTGCCTTCAATCCTCGCCATCAACGGTGCAAGCGCCGCGTGTAACGCACGCCCCATGCCGAGATACTGATTGCCCGAACCCGGGAAGACCAACGCCGTCTTGCCCGCGATAGCAAACGAGGCTGGCACAAAATAAATGCCGTCCCGACCGTCGATTGGATTGGCGGGTTGCTCGCCCAAATGCTGTCGCACTAATTCAATTCGACGAGAAGCTTCGAGATGATCCTTAGCAAGAAACGACAATCGATGGTTGCACACGCTACGACCGATAGATTTCGTCGCCCACTTGGCGGCGACTGCGGTTAGTTCGACGTCGCCCGCAGCAAGATCGGCGTGAAGAGCGTCCACCTCTCGAATTAACTCACCAACATCATTGGCCGCCAGAGAAAAGACCGCTGGCATTGATTCTCGACCGAGTTGCATCGGTACAAATTCCCGACGAACGGCCTCCGTTTGATGTTCGGCGAGTATCGCTACACTTGCCCCACCGTTACCGTTGGCCACGATCACGCCAGCCCCGCGCGGCCCGTCGGCAAGGTCGTGATACCAATATTGCGGCGCAATCGGAACGTTGATACGTATTGATGATTCTGGAGCTTGCGGCCACAGCGCTCCGAATCGCCGTGCGACAGGCAGTCGTTTGTGTGCCAACGCGAGCACGGACGAGAGTAATGAAGCCATGCCTGTCGCCGCCCCGGGCGTACCGACCGTTCCGGCAACGTTACTTAAATTGACGCATCGATCGGTATCGAATCGACCATCTTCGATCAAACGGCTAACGAAGTGCTTAACTTTCGTCGTTTTCCAGTCATCACATTCCGCCGCGATTTCAAGCAGGCCGAGCGAACATCCAACAGATTCGCTCGCGTTCAATGCATCTTGAAACGCGTCATGTACCGCTCTCGATACGTTTGAACCGTCACCGTTCGTGTAGTCGTTTGAGTCAATCGCCGAAGCATGCCGCAAATCATGAACGACCGCGTAAATTCGGTCGCCCTCGCGTTGTGCGTCCGACAAGCGCTTGACGATCATGGCACCTGCGCCGTCGCCGAAACATGTTGGGCCCGCTTGCGCGTCCAACGGATGTCGATGCGCTGCTTTGTCAATCGCCTCGTCGGTAATGACGCCGCGTAACCGAGCCGCCGCGGCGAAATCGACACCACCAACCAGACAGGCGTCTATTTCCTTACGCCGCAAGGCACGCACGGCGATGTCGAGTGCGTGCAATGCCGACGTCGCACCCGACGACACACCAAAGCTCGGGCCGCCGCTGCCGATCTCACGCGCCACGCGGCTGGCAATCATGCCGCCGAGGTTGCCAACCACACCCGGCGCATTGAGCGCGTCGTGCACGCTCTCAATTAACCGCTCGACCCACGCCCCTCGTTCAGCTGCGGGCACATTTAACTGCGCCGCCCATTGCGGCGCGACCTCGCGCAGCCACCACCGTAAATGAAAGTTCGTCGTCTCCATGTCGAAGGCCATGCCGATGATGGCCCCGAGGTGCGGTCGCGCCTCTCGTCGCGGCATACCCGCATCATCCAACGCCGCCGCTGCACTTTGCAACATCAATAATTGCTGCGGTAATACCGAGAGGATTTCATTGGGCGGAATCTTAAATTCCCCGACGGCGACGGGAAGTTGGCAAATGCACGCGGGTATGGGCGCGGCAATTACGCCGTCGTTCTGTTGATAATGCCCTGCTGTCCCGTTTCCGTTGCCCCTTGATTCGGTTTCGCCCGACAAGACCGCGGCAGCGAATGCATCAATACCAACGAGTGCTCCGAAACGCGCATCGATCCCGACAATCGCGATCGGTTCATCGCCTTCACGATCTGTAACTTCAACTCGACCGCCTTTGGTCGCGGCAACCCGCGTAGACGACGTTCCTGCTGCGTCGGGCCATTCCTCCATCAGAACATGGCCGTTAATTCCACCAAACCCGAAGGCACTCACCGCCGCCTTACGATTTACAACGGGCGCTGGTTGCGGCCATGCCTCCGCTCGCGTTTGCACCGAAAACGGCGAACCGCGCAATGGAATCACAGCGCCACAGTCGCTGTAATTCGCCGATGGTGGCAACACCCGCTGTTGCAATGCCATAATCGTTTTGATCAAGCCCGCAGCCCCAGCGGCCGTCAGCAAATGGCCAATCATCGACTTGACCGAACCGATGGCGCACGGGCGCGCGCGTTGCGGCGCGCCTGCCCATAATTTCAACAAGCTGCGAACCTCGGAAGCATCACCGCGCGGCGTGCCGGTCCCGTGGCATTCGATCAAATCGATTTCATCGGGTCGCCAACCGGCCATCTCATAGGCGGCGCGCATGGCGCGCAGCTGACCTTCACTGTCGGGTGCCAGCAAACTGCCGCCGATGTCGTTCGATACACCGATACCGCGAATGACGGCGTAAATGCGATCATTCGCCGTCACGGCATCGTCGAGTCGCTTCAAGACCAGCGCGCCCGCGCCTTCGCCGACGATCAGCCCGTTGCTCGTCGCATCGAACGGCGCACAGACGCCCGTTGGCGACAGCGCCTGCAATTGGGTGAAACCCATCTGCGTGTAAAGCGGATCGGGACACGACAAACCACCCGCAACCATGACGTCGCGCCGACCGCTGGCGAGTTCGTCGCACGCCAGCTTGACGGCATACAGCGACGAAGCACATGCGGCATCGAGCGTGTAGGCACCACCGCCCAATCCCAAACCGCGCGCGATCAAGGCGGCGGGCAAGCCGCAGACTTGCCCGTTGACGGCAGAGGACGCTGAGGAATTGAGTGGTGAGTATCGATCGCCGAATAGTTGCCGCTCAATTTGCGTGCCAAACATGGACCGCGTGATCGCGTTGGTACCATCGCTTGGCAAGGCAATTGCCGCCATCACCACACCGGCGCGACGGCGCAATTCGGCGTCGAGATTGGCATCGTTTAATGCCTGACCGGCGGCATGCAAACCGAATAAATAAAGTGGATCGAGTTGTTGAAGAAACTCAGCGGCGAGGTGGATGCCAAGCCCACTCACATCGAGACTGAAGTTATCGACGTAGCCGCCTATCGAATGTGGCACGCGATCCGGCCCACCCATTGGGGCGACCACTTTCCCTGGGTCGACAATCCAGCGATCCTCGGGCACCGGCCGCACGCAACTGCGCCCGGCAACAATATTATCCCAAAATTGCGCCGGGCTCGTCGCGCCGGGAAACACACCGCCCAGGCCGACGACGGCGATCTCAAGCTCGGGCCTTTCGCGCTGCATTACGAACCTGCCGACCGAATCAGCCGATTGCGCTCAAACGCCGTCGCCAAATTGGCATCGACCGTGCATTGATAGCCCGTGATGCGCGCGAGCAATTGGCCGCCCGCGACGAAAGCGATGTTACACACCATCTGATGCCGTTCGACCTTGGTGACTTGCAGCGCGACGGACACGCCCTGCGTCGGGAAGCGTTCCACGTATTGTCGATAGCCATCCAGCGCTGCCGGCAACGACGGCGCGTCACGGCGTTCGCGACACCACAAAATCGCCGCTTGGAAGGCGGCATCGATTGCTAACGGCTGGGTAAGCCAATCGCTGCGCACGGGCTCTGTCATCCAAGTCGCGGGGGCGGCATCGAGCGTCAACGATGCAAGTAAGCCGCTATCGCTGCTACCCACCACACGCTCGATCGCCTGCAGGCCCGCGCCGTGGAATAATAGACGCCCGTATATTTTTGCCTCATCGAATCGGAAGCCGCCTTCCAGCAAGTCCGTTGGCGTGTCAAACGACATCTTCGTCGGCATCGACGACGTAAGGACAACCGTCGCGCGGGCATGAAGCGTTTCGCCGCCATCGGCACGCACGCCGCGCAGTTCGACGGGCACGTCAAACGTATCGCCGCTGCGCGCCGCCGATCCGACGGCAAAGCGCAACCGCACCGCGTTACCATCCATTACGACGCCCTTCAACAAGCGAAACCGATCGATCCCCGCGAAGCGCAGGCCGGGCTGTGAGGTCGTGGCCGCATGCGCCATCCATTCGATCATCAGTGCGGCCGGCAACACGGCTCGATCGTTCATCACGTGCGCCGCCAACACCGGGTGCGACGCCACGTCCACATCGCGCTCGAACGCGATTCGCATCGGCGCCGCCACGCTGGTCGGCTTGGCTTCGATCGCGGGCATGTCGAACGAGTATCCGATCACGACTTCAACCGTCGGTTCGTCCACGTTCGCCAATTCATCCACCACGATTTGCGCGCCGGCCTCCATCGGAATCAAATCCACACCGTGGTTTTCAAATTCGCGCTTCAGCGCCGGCGTGACCATGCCGCCATCCCACGGCCCCCAGTTGAGCGAGGTTACGCGTGCGGCCGGCAGCCGTCGGCTGAGCGATTGAGCGATCTTGTTGAGCGCTTCGTTGGCCATCGCATAATCGACCTGGCCCATGTTGCCGCAGCGCCCGCTCACACTAGAGAACATGACGGCGGCACGAAGATCATCCAATTCGAGCTGCGTCAACACATGCCGCAAACCGGCCACCTTGGTATCGAGGACGGCGGCGAATTGGTCGGCAGTTTTGTTGCGAATCAATTTGTCTTCGATGCGACCGGCACCGTGAATCAATCCGCGAATCGGCCCGTGGTCGCGCTGCACGTCGCCGATCGCACGCGCGACCGACGCGGCATCGCAAATATCCACAGCGACGTAATGCACTTCGGCACCGGCGGAACGCATACGTTCGAGATTGGCCCTGATTTCACTGCGGCCGGCCACTTGCCGCGCGGCGCGCTTCAATTCCTGCGGCGTGAGTTTCTCGCCGCGTGCTTGGGCGTCTTTTTTAATCGCCTGCTTGATTTCGCGTTCATCGCTCAACCCCGCGAGCCAATCAGGTTCTTCACCATCAATGGCCGTACGTCCCATCAACACCAATCGCGGTCGATATTGTCGCGCGAGTGCCACCGCACATTCCGCCGTCACCCCGCGCGCGCCGCCCGTGACCAGCAATGTATCGCCAGCACGTAGTGCCGGTTGCCCGTCACTTACCGTCGCCTGTTCGACATCGAGGCTGACCCAACCGCCGTCATCGGCGACGCCCATTTCGATCGGCATCGACTTATCGAATCCGTTAAGCACTTGGTCGGCGACTTGTGCGACATCACCGATTGGTGCGGCGACGTCAAACGCCCGGCAGGTTACCCGTTGCCATTCACGCATGGCTGTTTTGGGTAAGCCCGGCAGTCCGCCCAACACCGCATCAAAATCGCCGCCCGCCAAGCCAAAGCGCCCGTCCATACGCGAGACGGTCGCCAAGATGGCCCCACCGTCGGCAGAGCATTTCAACAATGAATCGCCCAATGCTTGGGTCATCGCGAAGGCATTCTTCAGAAAGCTCTCACTCGATGCACTCCATAATCCGTCAGCCGCCAAGGTTTGCGGTGCAACGAGGATCAGACCGCCGACGCGACTGTCGCCAGCGGCAAAGGTGGGATCTAACGAAACGAGGCGTGCCGCATGGCCGCGCGCTTCCAGCGCGGCGACCAACGCCTTTGACAATCCGTTGCCGTCGTCGGTCACCCAAACCTCCGCATCTGCGGGGATGGGCAGCGCAGACTTCTGCGGCGCGGGAATCGGTACAGCATGCACCACGCGGCGACGCGGGTCGTAATCTTCGGCAGCTTGTGAAGCTGCTTCTTCCGCATGGTCGGACGACACTTCATCCACCCCGCGCGGTTCGGCCGACGTCGCTGATGATTGATCGCTTGTCGCTTCCGCCGCATCCGTTTGTTTGGATTCACCCACGCAGTAATCCACGATTTGCGCTAGCGTGCGCAGGCTGCCCATGTATTCGGGTTGCACGGTCGGCATGTCGGGCATGCGGCCTTCGACGGCGGCGAGAATTTCGACGCGTTTGATCGAGTCGATACCGAGATCCGCTTCCATATCCATCGGCAATTCGAGCATGTCCTGCGGGTAGCCAGTGAGATCGGCGACAACTTCCATTAACGTGCCGACGAAGCGCTCGCGTTTGGCATCGCCAGTTTTCGCATTAGCTTCGCTTGCCGGCATATCGGTGGCGCTAGCGCTCGACTGACTATCACTGGCGCTAATCGAAACTTCACTTGGCGAGATGGCGTAGCTACCTGAAACGCCCAAGCCAGATGCGATTATCGCTTCGCCCGCACCGTGACTCGGCGTCGCTCCTGACGCATCGGTGCCCGCCTCTTCACGAACGCCCACACCCTCTTCCACAAAATCGACTATGTGCGCGAGCGTGCGGATTTGCCCCATGTAGTCGGGCTTGATGCCGTCGAACTCTGGAATCGATTCCTCCAAAGCCGCCACGATTTCCACGCGCTTAATCGAATCGACGCCCAAGTCGGCCTCGATGTCCATGCCCATCTCGATCATTTCAGCCGGGTAGCCGGTTTTGTCACAGACGACGTCGGTGACGCGTTTCTCAATCTCCGCTCGCGAAATACCGGCAGACTTGGCGGGCGCTGCGTGCTGTGTCGTTTGGGCAAGCGGCGCAGCGGGTTCTGCAATCGGCACTGCACTTGCCGCGACCGATGCGTTTTGCAAAGGCTCAGCCGGTGTCGGCGCTGGCGACGGCGGGGTCAGTTCGGCTGTGACGGCAGATTCTTCAGCCAACGACCTTGTCGGTGCCGGGTACTGCGCGGCTGGCGATTGTGATGCCCGCGACGTGTCGATATGCGTAGCGGTTTGCTTCATGGCTTGCGCACGCATTGCCGGCACTCGTTCGATGCGTTGCTCGAGTTGCGTGGGTTTTTGTGCAACAGAAGCAGGCAATGCCGGCGCGCCGCGCAAGAGCGACTGCTGTTGTTCGATCAGCATTTGGAAACTGCGCTGTGCTTGTTCCTGGCCTTCGAGGAAACGCTGGTGCGCTTCGGCGGTTTGGCGTTGCAAATCCTGCATAGCCGCAATGCCTTGTTGCACGAGGCGAATGGCGTCGGGGAGTGCTTGGTTGGGCACATTGCTTTGCGGGGTATCCGCATGAGGTTCGTGATAACTCGTCATAGTGTGATGATTCCGCGGCTGGTTTGTGACAAATGAACCGCTGGTTGCTGACTGTGAGGATGATCGATTTCTTAATTTGTCGCTCGCGCCTTGTTGCGGCGGAGATGACGAATGCTGGGGTACTACGGGGCGCGTTGCCGCAGTGTTCGAGCTTGATGCGGCGGAAGACGGAGCCGATTGATTTCCGCCATGGCCATCCGCTGCTTGACCACTGCGCGGGCCAACGGGGCTTTTCAACTTCTGCGAAACATCTGGTTCTACTTTCGCGCTGCTCGCCGTCGATGGTCGGACATCTTGCGACTGCGAAATAACGGGCATCTCGACACGGTCGATCTCTTTTGCAGGCGTCGTGCGCAGATTGGCACCGTTGATTGCTACAGTCATTCGACGCTTGCGCGGCTCAACCATCGGTCGTTCCCACTGTCGCAAGTCGACCGGTCGGCCTTCGGCTGCCAACTGGCACAACGCCGCCGCCAGATCGCGCACGCCCGACTTGCGACCGCTGGAGGCATCGAGTGCCATCGCTGACGCGTCGCCGCCTAAAATCTCGCCGACCAATTGCGTTAAGACCCGACGCGGCCCGACTTCGACAAATGTCGATATACCATCGGCTCTCATACGTTCGATTTGTCCGACGAACTCGACCGGGCTCACCAATTGCCGCGCCAATAAATCGCGCAGCTCGTCGGCAGCGTCGCCGTAGCGTTGGGCCGTGACGTTGGCATAGACAGGAATGTTTCCTGCCTGAGTCGCCGCGTTAGCAAGTGCATTAGCGAACGGAGCCATGGCCGCCTGCATCAATGGGCTATGGAATGCACCCGACACATTCAATGGTGTGCACGCGATGCTAGCCGCCTTGTACGCCTCAATGGCGGTACTGATTTGCTCGCGCGCGCCGGATAGTATCGTTTGCTTGGGGCTGTTGTGATTGGCAACGACCAAATCGATACCGCGCTCGGCGACCAGCTTCTCTACATCCGCTCGATCGGCCTTTACCGCCAACATGGCACCGCGACCACCGTCGCCGTCAGCCATCAGGCGCCCACGCAAACGCGAGAGGCCAAAAAATGTGGCGGCATCGAAGCGCCCTGCTGCCGCCAATGCCGGCAACTCGCCATAACTGTGACCGGCGACTGCGTCGGGGCGCACACCGAAGCGTTGTAACACGCGATACATACCCAACCCAATCGCACCGAGCGCCGGTTGCGCCATATCGGTGCGTGTGAGGCGCTGTTGCTCGCGCTCGGTGGCATCGGCATCGAAACTTGGCTTCGGATATATCGATTCGTAAAGGCGGTCCGCGCCATATTCGCTGGCGGCTTCCGCTTCGTGCAGCGTGGCAAGCATCTCCGGGAACACGCACGCCAAGTCGCGGCCCATGTTCACATATTGGCTACCTTGACCGGGGAACAGCATGGCCAAGCCGCCCGACGGCGTGCCGGTGCCGTAATACGCGTCGCGCACGGTGCAACTTTTTGGCGTTGCACCGTCTTGCAGCGATTGGCGAGCGGCCTGCACCGCTGAAATCGCATTGCCTTCAACGTCGATGACCACCATCAATCGTTCGGCGGCTGTTGCATCGAAGGCCCGGCGTGTTTCCTGCGCCGCAAAGGCCAACTGCTCACGATCTTTAGCAAATTCGTCTTTGCGCGCAATCCATGCGTCGAGTTGTGCAATCAACTCTGCGCGACTTGCCGCCGCGAACGCGACAATCTGCACGCTTCCGTCCCACGCGACTGCACCCTGCGCCGACGGATGTTCATCCAAGACCGCGTGATAATTGCTGCCACCGAAACCGAATGCGCTAATGCCCGCCCGCCGCGGTGCGTCGCCACTTGGCAACCAGGGCCGCGCCGCCCGCGACACGTGAAACGCGCCGTTGACCAAATCCATCTTTGGATTGGGCGCATCGACCTTAATCGTCGGCGGCAGCGTGCGGTGATAAATCGCCAGCGCCGCTTTCATTAGACCCGCCACGCCGGCGGCGGCCTTCGTGTGACCGATCTGCGACTTCACCGAGCCGACAGCGCACCAACCGGTTTCCTGGCGCGCGTTATCGAAGACTTGTCCTAATGATGTCATTTCGGTCAGGTCGCCGACCTTGGTGCCCGTGCCATGCGCTTCGAGTAGACCGATCGTGGAAGGATCAATGCCCGCACGTCCGTACGCGTCGCGCAAACAACGCTCCTGCCCGGCGGCATGCGGTGCATAAATGCTCTGCGATCGACCATCACTCGACGTACCGATGGCGCGAATCACGCTGTAAATCCGATCGCCATCGCGCTCGGCATCAGGCAAGCGCTTCAAGACCAAATAGCCGACGCCTTCGCCCAAGACCGTGCCGTCGGCCTGATCGGAAAACGGTCGCGCATCGCCCGTGGGCGAGAGCGCCGGCGTCTTGCTGAAGCACATGTACATGAAGATGTCGTTGAGCGTATCGGCGCCGCCGGCGACGGCCATATCGCAACGACCCGTCTCCAATTCGAGCATCGCCATGTGGATCGCGCTGAGCGAACTGGCACAAGCGGCATCAACGACGCAATTGGTGCCTTGCAGATTGAGACGATTTGAAATGCGTCCCGCAACCACATTACCGAGCAAACCGGGGAACGAATTCTCCTGCCACGGAACGTAACCATCGGCGATGCGCGCGACGATCTCATCGGCCTTCGCGCCCGTCACGCCCGCATCGGCCAGTGCCTTACGCCAAATCGGATGGCCCAAGCGACCGGACAACGGTAAGACCAATTCCTGCGTGCCCGTCACGCCGACGACGACGCTCACGCGCTCGCGACGGAAGTCCTTTTGATCGTCGCCATAGCCCGCATCATCCATCGCCGCCTTGGCCGCGATTAAACTAATCAGTTGCGACGTGTCGGTGGCTTCCAAAATCGTCGGCGGAATGCCGAACTCGGTCGGATCAAAGTCGAGCGTGGGCAAAAAACCGCCCCGCGCGCAATACGTCATGTCCGGCGCTTTCGGATCGGCATCGAGATAGTCCGACGCCTTCCAATGCGTCTGCGGTACTTCGGTGATGCAGTCGCGACCCTCGCGAATCACGCGCCAAAACTCGGTCAGGTTTCGCGCGCCGGGAAAGACGCAGCCCATACCCACAATCGCGATGGGCGTGGCCGTTTGCTTGGTTTGCTCATCCGTGATCGACAAAACTACGCCACTCCCGCGCCGTCGGCACCATTTACAAGTGAATCTAATTCTTCCGCTGTATGCGGCGCAAATGCCGTCGCCGTCGGGCTAAGTGGCACGCCCTGCGCTCGCAGCGCCGCCGCCCGCATCAAGACGCTCGCGCCCATCATCAGATTGCGACCCACAATCTCAACGCGTCGATTTTCCGTATGTGCCAAAAACGAACCCGCCGACCATTCGTTAAACGCACCCATCGCCGGGCCGCACCACACTTGATAATCCACGCGGCGCGACGGCTCGCCGCTATTGGCCCAGTTGGACGACTGGCCCAGGTACGATCGAAACACCAACGCCATTTTGTGCTTGGCGTCTTTCTCGGCACGCTCGATCTGCGCCGGATCGCGCGTTTCAAAGAAGCGTCGCGTTGAAGCCCATGCCTCCTCGACGGTGCATCTCAAGTAATCGCGCTCCAACGAAGCTCGCGCGGCGGTCGGCATCGTTTCCAAACTGTCGCACTCGCGATACCAGTCGTATAACTTCCGTGCCCGCATCGGGAACATCGTGCCGCGCTTCAGCACTTGCACCTTCACGCCCATCTCAAACATGTCCGCCGCTGGTGCCATGATCACATCTGCCTGGCCTGCTTCGGCCAACATCTGCCGCACCGTGTCGGATGTGCCTGCTTCGACGCAGGCTTGATTGATACTGCCCGTCAATACATAGGCCGCGCCCATGCTAAACGCCGCAGCCACCGATGCGGGGGTGGCGATGCCGCCTGCCAATCCCAAACGCGGCGGTTCGACGTATTGCAAATCGCGCTGAATCTCGTCACGCAGCGCCACCATGCCGGGGAACAACGATAGCGCCGGTCGGTTATCCGTATGGCCGCCGCTATCTGCTTCGACGGTAATGTCATTGGCAATCGGAACCGTGCGCGCCAGCCGCGCCTGCTCGGCCGTGATAAACCCGGCGGCGACGAGCTTATCCAACATGCCTGCCGGTGGAGGCGACATAAACTTGCGCGCCACTTCCACGCGCGAGACTTTGCCGACCACTTTGTTCGGGCACACCACGCGCCCATCAGCATCACGGTGAATACCCGCCACGCGATACTTCACCAACGGCAGCGTTAAATCGAGGTAGGCCGAAGCGCTGACCAAATGCACGCCGCGGCGCAGATATAGATCGACCACGCCCGCTTCCAGTTGCGGTTCGTTCGGACTATGAATGAGATTGAAGCCGTAGGGTTGATCGCCGAGTGACGCTTGTATCCGATCGATGGCCGCTTCAACCTGCGCCAACGGCAACCCTGCCGCGCCGAAGAAGCCCAACATACCGGCGCGGCTCATGGCTTCGACGATTTCCACCGAGCCGATGCCGTTGGCCATCGCGCCGGCGACGTAGCAATACTTCACGCCGTGCGCCTTGCGAAACGCCGCATCGCCCAGTTGCTCGGGCAAAACCGCCGGCGCGAACGCGATCAGGGGTTTGCTATCGCCCGGACCCAAGGCATCGGCACCGACGACGGCGCGACCGGTCGTCGCGACTGCGGGTCCGTCATCCGTTTGCACAACGAACAGCGACCGCCCAACTTGTTTGAGCGCCGCATTCATGGCGTCGTCGCCAACTTGCGGCGCACTACCATCGGGTAACCACCAGCCCATCGGTCGCACGTCACCCGATGCAACGGAAGTTGCCGTTAGCGCGACGGCGGTCATTTCCCCGTCGGGGGTTTCGAGTTGAATTTCGCGCCCGTTGGTCGTGGCTTCTTCCGGGAAGCTGCGCGCCACGCGCACACCGAGGTCGAGCAAGACGTTGGCACCCGCGAACAACGTGCCCACGGCCATGCGCGCACCGCTGCGGGCGCTGTTGGTCGCCGTGGTCAATGCCTGACGAGCCGCGGAGCTAGCCGCGTCGGATGGAGGCTGTTGAGAGTCGGTCATAATCGGGTGTGGCTCACCGCCCGGCCGGACGGCGGCGCAGGGCACAAGGCGCGCCCGCTGGCCGCGCCTTCGTCGTTAATTTTGTGGTTGGGCCGCCGCGCGCAGCTCGACTTCGCGCCGCAACGTCAGGGGCACCTGAAACACGGTATTCTCCTCGACAGTCGTGATTGTTTCAACGCCCGTCCCGCCGCGCTGCTTCAGATATTCGAGCACCTGCTGGATCACGTGTTCGGGCGTGCTGGCCCCGGCTGTCACGCCCACGCAGGTTACGCCTGCAAGCCAGGCTTCGTCGATCTGCTCGATCCCGTCGATCAGGAAGCCGCGCACGCCGCGCGCCTCGCCGACCTCCACCAAGCGCGCCGCATTACTGGAATTGCTGGACCCCACCACCAACAAAAAGTCCATCCCGGCCTCGACCAGCGCCTTCACCGCGTCCTGACGGTTCTGAGTGGCGTAACAGACGTCATCCGTCGGGGGCAAATCGAGCTGCGGATAGCGTTCTTTGAGGATATTAATGATGCCTTGCGTATCCTCGACGCCCAGCGTGGTTTGCGTCAGCACCATCAGCTTTTCGTGGGCAGATAGATCGACCGACCGGGCCTGCTGTTCGTCTTCGACCAGCGTCGTATGCTCGGGTGCCTCGCCCATGGTGCCGATCACTTCGTCGTGACCATCGTGGCCGATCAGCACGATGTGGTAGCCTTCCCTTACAAATCTATGCACTTCTAAATGCACTTTGGTCACCAGCGGGCAGGTTGCGTCGATGAGTTTCAGCTCTTTGGCCTGCGCCTGAGCGAACACCTCCGGCGCGACACCGTGAGCGCTCAATACCGTCACGCTCTTGGGCGGCACCGGCTCGAGTTCGTCGACGAAGATGACGCCCTTCGCCCGAAAATCTTTAACAACATGGCTGTTGTGCACGATCTCGCGCCGCACGTAGACCGGCGGCCCGAAGACGTCGAGACACATATCGACGATCTTGATCGCCCGATCGACACCAGCACAAAAACCGCGCGGATTGGCAAGGAGAATTCGCATGGGGGTATTTTAGGGGAATAACGCGGATGCGGCAGGTGGATGTGAAAGGGGCATCGGTAAAACGAATCGGCCACTGTTAGCTGACGTTTAGCTGACGTGTGATCAAATCCCCCCCTACGTTGCTGGGTAACGAGGTTCATACGGCCTAGCAACAGAAAGCGAGGCGTAGTGAGTCGGCGAATTCAAGCCGAAGAGCATTCAAGTTTCACTGGCGTGAGGCCAGCACCATATCGCTGCGGTCTCAGATCGATGCCATTTGACGCAGAGCATTCAATTCACTTGCGCAACGGGCCGCTTGCGCACTAACGCGACAATCTCTTTGCCCGAATCACCGCCTGCACTCTAATATGCCGGTCCTGACAATCAGTGGTAGGCATGGAGACCCAGCAGCATGCAAGACTACGAAAAACTCGCGTCGTTCTATTTGGGTAAGGAATACGACGGCGAAGCGCGGCAAATTCTTGACAATCTCATCTTGTACGACGCGCGCGACCTTACCACGCATGCCCTCTGCGTCGGGATGACGGGCAGCGGTAAGACAGGCCTTTGCGTCTCGCTGCTGGAAGAGGCCGCGCTGGACGGCATACCGGCGATCATCATCGACCCCAAGGGCGATATGCCCAACCTGATGCTGCGCTTTCCCGAGTTAGCGCCGCAGGACTTTCGACCTTGGATCGACGAGGGAGCCGCCACCCGCGCCGGTCAAACGCCCGACGAATTCGCGGCGGCCACGGCCAAGCAATGGCGCGAAGGGCTCGCTGGTTGGGGCCTAACGCCGGAACGGATACGACGCTTGAGCGACGCGTGCGATATGCGCGTTTGGACGCCGGGAAGTTCCGCCGGTCATCAACTGTCCGTCATTCGGTCCTTTGCGGTTCCGCCCGCTGCCATCCTTGAAGATCCGGAAGCCTTACAAAGTCGTATCGGTGCTCTGGTCGGTGGCTTGCTGGGCTTGATCGGGATCGACGCGGATATCCGCATGAGCCGCGAGGCTGTGCTGCTGGCCAACATCCTGCAAAACGCCTGGGCCGCCGGTCGCGATCTCGATTTGGCCACGCTAATTCGCCGCATTCAGGACCCCGGTTTCGAGACGCTGGGCGTGCTCGATCTGGAATCGATGTATCCGCGCAAAGATCGTTTCGAGCTGGCGATGGCGCTGAACAACTTGTTGGCATCACCGGGCTTTGCAACGTGGCGCGAAGGTGAGCCATTGGAAATGGCGCGACTGCTCAGCGCCCCTGATGGTCGCCCGCGTTTATCGATCCTGTCGATCGCGCATCTCAACGACGAGCAGCGCATGTTCTTTGTGACGTTACTGCTGAATGAAGTCATCGCATGGATGCGAACACAATCGGGCACCGGCAGTCTGCGCGCGATCGTGTACATGGATGAGATCATGGGCTACTTCCCGCCCAGCAAAAACCCACCCAGCAAGCAGCCGATGCTTACGCTGCTCAAACAGGCGCGTGCGTTTGGCGTGGGCGTTGTGCTTGCGACGCAAAACCCCGTCGATCTGGATTACAAGGGGCTGTCCAATACCGGTACTTGGCTGATCGGGCGCTTGCAGACCGAGCGCGACAAGCTGCGTCTGATGGACGGTCTTTCATCGGCCGGCGGCAACGTGGATACCGCCAAACTCGAACGACAACTTAGTGGTTTGGGTAAGCGTGTTTTCCTGATGCACAACATTCACGAAGACGAGCCGGTACTGTTTCACACGCGTTGGGCCATGTCTTATCTGCGCGGCCCGATGACGCGTCCGCAAATAGAAGCACTAACGAATGGCCAGAAATCCAAAGAGTCAATCGCCACTGATGCGAAGGAAGCGCAACCAGCTGCCGATGCAAAGGCCGCCGAGATGGTCGCCACCGCGATGGCAAAGAACACCAAACCGGACGCTGCCCCATCCGAACCGCCCGTGTTACCCGATCATGTCGAGCAGGCATTTCTATCCATCAGCGAGCCGCTCGGCGGTAATGATCGCGTGATCTACACACCGCTGTTATTCGGAACGATGCGGCTGCACTATGCGCTAAGCCGGGCAGGCGTGGACTGCTGGACCGAAACAGGTTTCATCGCCCCACTCAATGACGAAATGGGTCGCGACGCCTGGGGCGCTGCCGTGCAGTTGATCACGCCCCATCTTGATTGCGAACTACAACCGGAAGTTGACGCCGACTACGCCGACATGCCCGCCAGCGCCCTGCGCGATGCCAGTTACAAGACATGGCTAAAGCAGCTTACCAAGCACGCCTATCGCGTGGCCGATGGTTATGTGTGTTGGCATAAAGATACGAAGACCTATTCCGAACTAAATGCAGACGAAGCGGCCTTCGCGTTGCAAGTGCGCCATCTGTTGCGTGAAGCGCGCGATGTGGAGATTGAGAAATTGCGCGATTCGTTCGCGCCCAAAATCGCCGCGCTCGAGGCGCGAATACTGACGGCGCAACAACGCGTCGAACGGGAGCGTTCCCAAGCGACGCAACAAGGCTTGCAAACCGCGATCTCTATTGGCTCGACCATCCTCGGGGCGCTGTTCGGTCGCAAGAAGGCAAGCGTTAGTAAGGCCACCACCGCCCTGCGCGGCGCGGGTCGGGTTGCCCGCGAGCGCGGTGACATCGGTCGGGCGCAGGAATCACTCGAAGCGTTGCAGGAGCAACTCAAAGACCTCGAGGCCGATTTTGAGACCCAAACCGCCGAGTTGGAATCGACCGAATTCGATCCGACCTTTGAACGTGTTACGATCCGCCCCAAAAAGACCGATATCTCCATTCAACGGTTCGGCGTGGCATGGATGCCGATGAAGCAGACCGATTTAGGCCGCGCCCCCCTGGCACGGCTGGAAACGGTGCCTGTTTGACCAAGACCTGTAAAACCAAAGCGGATACCGCGCTAATCAAATGACCGCGCTCCTCGCGGCATATCTGGCTGTTTCGAACCCCGGCTGACCGGCATAGGTTGCCCAGAACCCCGACGAGGCCCCATTTTTTTTCAAAAATGCGATCCCATTCGTTGATCGCGTCCCCTCATTTTGATAAATTTGACGTTGATAAGGGATGAATTTCAGCGCGCGACTGTCGGCGGTAGAGGAGTTCTACAGCTGTATAGCCGTGCGACTGGCTCAAATCGTAATAAATTCACTTGGAGGGAGAACATGAAAAAGTTCAGCATTTTGTTTGCACTGACGGTCATGGCGAGTATGCCACTGGTCGCCAATGCACAGGTCATTTTGGACGAAGATTTTGAGTCGTACGCCGACACTGCGGCACTCGGCGGAACGTGGAACCTCGGCGATGGCACGCTCGACAACGCATTCGGTAATCCGGGCCAGTCTTTGTTGCACCCCGGTACAGGCGGCAGCTTTACGGGCGCGAATACGAATAGCTTCTCGTTCCCGTCGGTCACGCCCACCGGCGCTGAGTTCCTGTCGTTCTCCGCAGATATTTATGATGACGCCTCGAGCGCCAACAAGCGCACGACGGCCGGCATTCGCACGGCTGCAGGCGCGAACATTATCGAAATGGGCATGTATAACAATCCGGCCCACTACGCCTTCCGCGTCGTACTTTTCGGCAACGCAGGCAACCCAAGCTGGGTAGCGTTCGACAGCTTGGTCGATGACGCGGGCATGCCGATCACGAACTCGCCGGTGATGGGTTGGCACACCTTCTCGGTTGACATTTCCGCGACCGAAGCGTCTTTCTCGCTCGATCTCAACGGTGATGGCAACATCAACGCCACGGCTGTTGTTCCGATCGAATTCAATGCTGCCGGCGGTATGGATATCGTCCGCCTCGGTGGCCCGTCGGACCTTAGCTCCGGTGGTGGCGGCGTATCGTTCGACAACATCTCGCTTAGCCTCGTTCCCGAGCCGGCCTCGCTGGCCCTGCTCGCCATCGGCGGCCTGATGCTGCGTCGTCGCCGCTAAGTTTGCGACCAACACATGAATCTTTGAACGCCTCGTCATGCTTTATGACGAGGCGTTTTTTTGTATATCGCTTGAGGTCGCGGGATTGGTTTAACCAACGCGTGATGCCGCTTATCGATAGCATGCCTAGGACGAATGAGTGCAATCTCATCGCATTACTCTATTCCTTCGACACCAGCGCTCGTGATCTTCGGCGCCGAAACCGCGCCTCAACTGGGATTCCGAAAGAACATCGCGGTCACCCATATCCGGTTACCATCTTTTCGCACGCCGATCCCACAATGCGTCCACGACGGCATCGTTTGCGCGCCTGTCACCGGCAACGGTGCATCGATCTGTGTCAGGTGACCGGGTGACGTAAGCCAGCTATCGACCGCATCCTGACCGGTGAGGCCGGCGTTAAAAGCGGCGTAGAGGTTTTCCCCAACGAACGGGTTGCCGCTGGTCGGGTCGATCGCGCCTTGCGGATCGTGCGTGATGCCAGCCGTTTGAGCGCGCGTGGCCGGGTCGGTGCCCGTGTTCGGATCGACATGATCGAAGAAGTTGCCGGCTTCCATCGCGAGACAATGGTCGTACGCGACTTGCGCCCCGGCCGCGAAGCTCGTCAGCGCTGCCAGCCCGCGAGTCGTGCGGCGCGCGTTGATCGCGGTCAGCGCGTCGGCTGCGATTTGCAACTCTTCGGCCGACATGGTCGCGCCCGGCATGGTTGTCATCATGCCGCCGCCAGTGTTCATTCCGCCGGTCGTACCGCCCGCGTTGTTCAACCCGCCGCTCATGTTCATGGTTTGCGGACACGCACTCATTCCCATCGTCACGATCAATAGTAAGAAGCCGAAGATGATTCGAGTCGAGACCATTATTCACTCTCCCAAAGCGTTCGCGAGCACAGGCATTGGCGTCGGGCCGAAGGAAACGACCAGCAACACGCGGCATTCATTCGCATCGTAAATCTGATTGGCCGGATGGATCAAACAAAAATTTTGATAGTCTACTGTCGGCAATCCTGCTTTATCGATACCAACGCAGCTTGATTCTAAAGACATCACCTCATCTCGACGCCTCAACCCCCCTCTCGCGTTCAACCCGAGTTGATCGCGGCACAAACATCAATGCCAAAACGCCCACCGCACTCATCACTGCAAAAGGCAACGCGTACCCGTGCGAACTGACCAAATGCCCCGTCCACGCGCCGGCCCAAATCTCGCAAAGGTTCGTCGCGCTCATGAACGTGCTAAATTGCGTACCTCCCAATGCCGGGTCGGTGATATCCATAAACAACGCATAAGTGCCCGCGGTAAACGCTCCCGTCAACAGGTGGCACAACACGATGATGCCTTGCAACACCTGCAGCGATGGCTCGCCCTTCCAAATCACTGCGGCCAAACTCATCACCGACAGCGCCAGCGCAACGCCAATCAGTAGCACCATTCGGCGATGCCCCATGCGATCGGCCAGATATCCTCCGGCGAGCGCCCCCGCCGCCATGCTGATGACGATCGGACCCGCCGAGAATAATCCCACGGCATCCTGATCGAGCCCCCAGTCGATCAACAACGGTCGCACCACGCTACCGACCGACTCAAACGCCGCGCCGCCCGTGGCGGCAAACAACAACGCCAGCCACGTACTGCGCTTTGCAAATACTGCCCGTAAGGTCGTGAAGAATCTGCCCACCCCGCCTGACCGGGATGCGTCGCGCGCTGGCTGCGGCTCTTTCGCAAAACACACGAGCACGCCAGAAAACCAAATGCAACCGATCATCATCACCAACGTGAATGACTCGCCGACGAAGCGCTCGACATACAGAATCGCCCCGCCGAACACGCTGCGCCCAAGCAACATGCCGAACTGCATCCAACCGTTGATGCTGCCGTGCTCGCGTTCGGCGATGGAGCCGATGCAGAATGCATCGACCGCCACGTCTTGCGTGGCCGCACAAAACGCATGAATCAATAATAATCCGCGCGCGAGTGATAACGAATCCGCCAAGTTCACGCGCAACAGCGGCAACAACGCCAGCCCCATGCCAAGCTGCGCCGCCATGATCCAAGCGCGATACCCAAAGCGCGGACCGCGCCAGGTATCCACCAAAGGCGCCCAGAGAAACTTAAACATCCACGGCAACGCCACCAGCGCCGTCAGCGCCGTGATCTCCGCCACCGGCACGCCCGCGGCGCGCAACTTCGTCGGTACCGACCACCAGATATACCCAATCGGCGCGCCTTCGCTGAAATACAACGTGGCAAACAAAAAGCGACGACCGGGTTTGGTGGAGAGGAGGTTGGGCAAGTTTTTCGCCTAACAATCTGCAATTTTGTTCAAATCGGCGTCCCAATCGAAACTTACATCGCCATCGAAGCAGCGTATGCTACGTATGCTGTGTCATTCGACGGCACAGGCACTAAGAAACGAGCAGTTCGGGATGACCGTAGCTTTTAATGGGTTTCGATTATTGTTACCATATCCATATATCGACGAACAAGGTCTCTTTTCGGGCGGTGCCACTGATGAAAATTCAACCAATCATGACAATCGCTATCGGTGTGTTGCTGGCAAGTCTAGTTGCCGTGCCATCCACAATTTGGGCAGGGCCGACCGACTGCAATGAAAACGGCATTCCCGATGGCGACGAACTCATTGGCAACGACTGCAACAGCAATCTCGTGCTGGACGTGTGCGAAAATGACACCTTCGGGACCATCACGGCGATTTCGTACACGACGCCGGGCACCGGCGAATCTTACCCGCATGCTCTGCAGCTCGATGGCGACGAATTATTGGTGAGTTCAATCTCCGGGCGCGATTCTGAAGGTCAAACCGTTGGTAGCGTGGATTACTTTCGCTTGATCAATGGCGAATGGACGCATGCCCAGACCATTTTTGGTCCCAACATTGGAACAATTACACGATTCGGACAGACCATGGTAAGGGCAGGCGATTGGTTGGTGGTCGGAGCGCCGTGGTTCAATGTGCCAGCGGTTCCCGGCAATCGCGATGGCGCGGTCTGGCTCTACCGTTTTTCCCCCGATCAAGGCATATGGCTGGAGCATTCGATGCTCGCGGATGTCCAAGGGCAATTCGAATTCGGCACCAATATTCTTTTCGATGGCAAGCGTCTGATCGTCACTGGCTTCACGTCAAACCACATATTCCGAACACAAATGCTCTGTTACGAATTGATTGGCGATGAATGGACGGTTACTCAGAATTTGGCGCAAGAAAACATAACCGCAATGCCTACAGACTTCAGTGACATCGATTGCGGTACAATCACGTCGACGGAACGGACTCGATCCGATACTGGCCAACAATTTTGGAGGCTGGTCGTTCGAGAATATAGCCAATCAACATGGCGCGTGACCTATCAAGCGCTAATAGCTCCAGTCCCTATTGGGCAAAATTCTTCAGGCGTGGCATCCATGGGCAACACATGTGATCGCGCCATCGCTGTGGCTGGGCAACTACTAGTTATCGACCGCGTCGGCTCAAGCTGGCAGCCGGTAGAATCTGTCGGCAATAGCTCAAACGTGTCTATCCAAGGCCCCTATACGAGTGACCGGGGGCGTCTCTTTGCCCAAGCTAGCGTGAGCGGTACGCCTCAAATCATCGAACTTACGGGCCCGCCCGGTGCACCGGAACTGGTTCCGCTTGCAGGGCTGGAGGGTCTGTCAGGAATTTTTGATGTATCTGGCAATCAGATCGTGATTGCCGATTCCGAGTCCGACGGCGCGTTATTCTATGCCCGCCGGGCGACCGATTGCGACGGCAACGACACACTCGATGCCTGCCAGATAAATGACGGGGCAGCAGATGTCGACCGAGACGGTGTTCTCGATAACTGCCAGACGGATTGCAATCAAGACGGCATCCCCGATGGGGATCAACTTGCGGAATTGGATTGTGACGCCAATGGAATACTCGACGTTTGTGACGTTGATCCGACCGATCCCGACGGTGACGGCGCTATCGCGGAAGACTGTAATAACAATGCCTTACCTGATCGCTGCGAACCGGATTGCGATGGCAACGGCGTCGTCGATTCATGCGATCTCGATGCGCTCGATCCCGATGGCGACGGGATGGTGGCCGATGATTGCAACCAGAATGGTGTGCCAGATGCCTGCGATAGGCAGCGCAACATCGGTCAAATCGCCCGCATCACGCCACCGATGGATGCCGGCGATATCTTGTTTGGTTGCTCAATAGCACTTGACGAGGATCTTCTCATCGTCGGTGCGACGGCGGCCACCAATCCCGCTACTGAACCAGGTAGCGTATTCATCTACCGCTTTGATGGTGCTAATTGGCAGCTTGACGGCGTACTTACAGCGCCCGAAATGGCAACTACACGACGTCAATTTGGCTATGTCGTGGCGGCGACTAACGGTCGCGTGATCGTTCGTCAAGGACCGACGCCATCGGAACCTGCCAACAAAATTCACGTCTTCACGCATGATGGCACGTCATGGCAATTGGTGCAGACGATTCTTGAGGCGGGCGACTTTTTATCTTTTGAAAGACCGGCCATGCACGCGCTGGGAATTGACCTGTACGCCTTCGCCCCGTCGCCCGGCGCACTAAGTTGGTATTGGTGGCTCAACGGTCAATATGTCGAAGTTGGCCGCTTTGGTCTCGACATCGTCGATCCAACGACCATTTTGAGGGAAAGCCTTGCCGTTAACGATTCTGAAATCTTCATGCTGACGTCCACGCCAGCTTTCCAAGGACCGCCACTGGGATTGGTGTATGACAGGTTTACGCCCTTTGCCGGCCCGGTCAATCTGTTTAATGAATCGGGGACGCTCTTCGTTCCGCAACTTGTCTCCTATCCACCGGCACTTGCTGCCACCAGTCGCGGCATATTTATGGGTTGCGGTGTTTCTCTTAGCGGCTTTCCCGATCGCATTGGATATCTGGTCGAAACAGCAGGAGAGATTCGTCGCGAGTTCGATGTCTATCAGTCCGGTTCTCAAGCTCAAACATTTTCGATTGAGGCCACTGATGATCGCGCGTTTGTGGCCGCACCGCGCAGTGGTATGGGGCGCGTCGACGTCTATCAACGCCGTGGCGTCACATGGGATTTGATCTCCGAAATTCATGGCCCCAACGGGCAATTCGCTGACGAATTCGGTTCGGCGATGGATGTGTCGGATCGCTTTCTGGCCGTGGCGTCCAACGCCGGGCTTAGGGGCGGATTTTTTACCACCTCGCCCCAAACTACCATGTCATCCCTTGACTCGGTATTCGTTTACGCGATCGATGGCGACCTTAACCAAAACGGCATCTTCGATGGTTGCGAAGACTGCGACGGTAACGGATTGCCCGACGATTTCGAACGGGCCGCCGTCAGCATCGATGCATTCGTTTCCTCGCTTCTTAGCGAAAACCCGAGCTGCGCCTACGACTTAAACGCTGACGGTACGACCAACGGACGCGACCTTCCGGACTTAATAGAGTTGCTGCTTTCCAGTCCGTAGCACAACTCGCACCGCCAAGTTCAATTGATGAAACGCTTTATGATAAATCGCGCATACGAGTTATCATGAAGCAGCTTCGCGTTATATCTCCATCACCCCCGTCTCCGGATCGTTATACGACACTTTGTACATATTCGTCCGCCGATCGTTCCACGGTCGCACCGTGCCAGCTTTGCGATTGCGTTTGAGCAGTTCGATATCGACATCGTGGATGATGACGGTCTCGATATTGGGCGTGCATTCCGATGCGATGGCATCGCGGGCGAAGGGGATATCGCTGGGCGTATAAATGCCCGATTGGGCGTAGTGAATATCCGCCGCTTCGACAAACGGCAGGTTGCCCGTGACGCCGGCGATGGCGACGTACATTTGGTTCTCAATCGCGCGGGCTTGGGCGCAACAGCGCACGCGCAGGTAACCGTACCGCTCGTCGGTGTTGAACGGCACGAAGATGATTTTCGCGCCCTTGGCGGCAGCGATGCGGGCTAGCTCGGGGAACTCGATGTCGTAACAGATCAGGATCGCGATCTTACCGCGGTCGGTATCGAACACGCGCACCGAGTCACCGGGCTCAACGCCCCACCACTTGCGCTCGGCGGGCGTGATATGAATCTTGTATTGCTTTTCGATGGTGCCGTTGCGGCGGAAGAGATAGGCGATGTTATACAGCCGCTCGTTCTCGATGGTAAATTGCGAGCCGCCGATGATGTTGATGTTGTGCTGCACGCTCATGTCGTGGAACAGATCTAGATATTGCGGCGTAAACTCGGCCAGCTTGCGCGCCGATTGCGCCGGATTGCCCGGTTCCATGAACGACATGAGCTGCGTGGTAAACAGTTCGGGAAAAACGACAAAATCCGACTTGTAATCGCTGGCGGTATCCACGAAGAACGTCGACGCCTGCGCGAATTCGTCAAACGACTTGACGCTGCGCATGTGGTACTGCACCACACTGATGCGCGCCATCGAGACGGCCGAAAAACGCCGCGACGTGTCTTCGACGTAGTCGAGATTGGTCCATTCGAGGAACGTCGCATAGCCGTGCGAATCACTATCCGACGGCATGTAATTCGGAATCAGCCGCTGCAACACAAAACCGTTTGCAAGTTGGGCCGTCAATACCGGATCGAACAATTGCCGCCGCATCACGCGCTCGACGTATTCGCGCGCCGTCATATCGTCGGCATGCTTGTCGTACCCCGGGATGCGACCGCCGATGATAACGCGCTGCACGTTCATCTTGCGCGCCAGTTCCTTGCGCGCGTCGTACAGTCGTCGCGCCAGCTTCATGCCGCGATACTCGGGATGCACCATGATCTCGATGCCGTAGAGCGTATCGCCCTCCGGATCGTGATTGCGAATGTTGCCGCCGTCGGCGATCTCGCGCCAATCGTGCCACGAGTCGTAATGATCGAAGTCGACGATCAGGCTGCTCGACGAGGCGACGATTTCACCGTCGTAGTCGACGCAGAGTTGGCCATCGGGAAAGACCTCGACCTGAGAAGCGATGTTATCGCGGCTCCACGTGGGCATGCCGGGAAAGCACGCCTGCTGCATGGCGACCAGCTTGTCGTAGTCGTCCATGGTGATGGGCCGCACGCGGATGTGATATTCGAATTCTTCGAGTTTGAGTTTGTCCATAGGGCGAGATAATGGCCGCAGATACAAATCAATGCAACGCGCCAAGGGATTCAATAGTTCGTATCGTTCGGGGGAGCATCGGCGTCTCGCCGGTGATAATATTGAAACGCTCAGCCGGGACGGTGATGCTCCCTGTGACCGAGATAGGCTACCGCCATCACCTAGCTTCGATTTTGTCTTCGGGCCTATTGCTACCTATTCGGCATAACAAGGACAAGGCCTCTTGCGGATCGATTACGGCTTACGATTGCTTGTAGCGTTACTCGCCCCAGTCCCCCGATTCCACCAACCGTTTCGTTACCTCGTGTCGAAAGCGAAACATCTTGTCGAGTTTGGCCCGCACAAACCCACCGCCGAACAGTTGCCCGATCGGCCCCAGCGGCAGTTTGTAATCGACCTCGTCGCGCAACAGCGTGCCGCCTGCGCCGTCGTCGATGAAGCGATGATGATGCAACCAATACGCAAACGGTCCGCTCTCTTGTCGATCCACGAAAAGGTGCGGCGGCTCGTACGCCGTATGCAGCGCTACCCACTTCACGGGAATAATGCCCGCCACGCGCCCCTTCAAGACAACGACGCTGCCCGGTTCGAGCGACCCCGGTGCCTTCGCCACGCGCATGTTCTCCCACGGCGGTATCAACTGCGTCAGCGCATCGGGGCTTTCGTGAAAGCGAAAGACAGTCTCCGGCGGCGCGGCGATGCGCGTCTCCATCTGGAAGCGTTGTGCACCGACAGGTGGTGACTCATGATTTCCTGGCTGTGACGACTTGCTCGTGTTCATAGGGGTAGCTTAGGCGTGTTTCGATGTTTTTGATCTACGGTAGACTGTTTGCGGGGGTGCCATGCCGACCCAACCAAATCAACAAAACATGTCTGTAGATCGGTCATCTTGCGCGTTACCATCCAATTACCAAACCCACTCATAGGTCGGCATGCTCGATTGGCGCCGGGCGCCATGCCGACCCAACCAAATCAACACAATATGCCTGTATATCTGCTACCCTGCGAGCCACCATCCAAACCCCAAACCCGTTCAAAGGTCGGCATGCTCGAGACGCGCGAAAACCTACATTCCACTCTATTGGCCAATGCCAACCATCCCGCAACACCCCGCTGAATCTAAATGCAACATCTTCGCGCCGAAAGCATGCCGACCTTGGCGTTGGCCGAGCGTTTGGGTGATCGCGCCCGGTCTTTACATTTTGTAAACGCAGAACACCGCCTCGGTTGGGTCGGCATGGCACCCCCGCCAACCGCACCTGGGGTCATTCAGGCGCCAGGATGAGAACACGCCCTACAACAAGAACACTAGCGTCACCACCACAAACAGCGGAATCAAGATCACGCCGCTGAACAGCATGTAACCGAAGAAGCTCGGCATCTTGACGCCTTCGTATTCGGCGATGCTCTTGACCATAAAGTTCGGGCCGTTGCCGATATAAGTGTTGGCACCCATGAAGACCGCACCGAGGCTGATCGCGATCAAATACGGTATATATATCGTGCTGCCGTCTTTAAACGACATCACCAACTCGGTGGCGGTACCGTCCGCAATCGGCAACGTCTTCGCCGTTTCGAAGAACACCACATACGTCGGTGCGTTATCGAGGCAGCTACTGAGCAAGCCCGTCGCCCAGAAGAACTTCGTCGGCGTGTTGATGCCGAGTTGGCCGCCGATGATGTGCAGAATTTCGATCGGCACCTGCATACAGATGAAGATCCCGATAAACAAACAAGCCACTTCGAGAATGGCGACGTAATTGAAATTGTTCTCTTTGCGCAGCCCGCCCGACGTGAAGATCAGCGAGAGTACGACGAAGAAACACTGCACCAACTCGCGGCAGAACATGAACGGTTCCCAACCGGTGCCCATGAAATCTTTGCCCGGCGCCAACGTTCCCGTCGCGAATACCACACCGGCGAGAAACAGAAAGTTGATCTTGCCCTTGATACTCAACGGTTGGATTTGCGTTTCGTCGCGCACGATATCGCGCACGCTCTCCTTCTTATACATCCGGGTATCCCAGATGAAATAGATCACCAAAAGTACGATGACCATCACGAGCCATTCGAGCCAGAGATTCAGCGTCCACAAGAACGGCACGCCTTTCAGATAACCCAGAAACAGCGGCGGGTCGCCGATCGGCAATAGCGTGCCGCCGATATTGCTCACGATAAAGATGAAGAAGATGACCGTGTGCACCTTAAAGCGCCGTTCCGAATTGGTCTTCAGGAGCGGCCGGATCAACACCATCGAGGCGCCCGTCGTACCGATCAGGCTGGCGATCGAACCGCCGATCGCTAGGAACGTGGTGTTCGTCATCGGCGTCGCTTCGATATCGCCACGCACCGAGATACCGCCGGAGATAACGTACAAACTAAAAAGCAGCGAGATAAACGGGATGTATTCCATCAGCGCGTTGCCGAGCACGCCGATGGCCGTGCCGAAGCCCGGCGCGGTTTCAAAGTGTGCCGCGGCATGTTCGTCTTCACCGTGGTGTTCGTCACCGTGCGCCGCGTCCGCGTGATCGTCGTGCTTGTCCGCGCCCGTCAAGTGGTCGTCGGTCGCGTGCTGCGCTGCATCCGCGTCGTGGTCGTCGACCACTTCGTCGATAACTTCCTCGACATGTTCTACCATCGCTACGCCGGCGGACTTGAGCGTTTCGCCCAGCCACGGATCGTGGATGCCGGTGCCGAATTCGCGAAACGAGTAATACGTCAGCGTGATGAGTCCGAGGACGACTGCCACCAGCAGCTTGTTCCTATTTTGGTGCCACCAATGTTCGGTTTTGTGGATCAGCGGAAGAATCGCGATACACAGCAAGAGAATCGCGAACGGTGCGACCCAGATGTAACTCGGTTGATTGGCAGCGGCTGCGGCAAAGAACATGGTCAGAGCATCCTGGAAAAAGGCATCGCCGAGGGACGGTCGAATCCCGACTTTGATACATCGGCACAAATCGCTATCTGGTTGTATAGGTTGTAGTTAGCGTCCGAGTTAGCACTTTATTTACCCCATGATGACGATCTAGGCAGTCGCAAATGCTGTTGATGTTGCTGGTGCCCGCGGGAAGGTGACGCCCAATTCGTCATTCACTCTGGCGTCCGTCCGTGAGGCACATGCACCCAATAAGTTGACATCCGCAGCGGGGACGGGTAATGTTCGGATTTAGTTCGGTTTAAAATCGGAGGCCACGTTCGAGCCCCCGACCCAAGTTTTTCTTAACGTTGAAGGAGATCACCCATGTTTCAGAAGCAATCTCTGCGTGCCGTTGCCCTGCGCGGCCTCGTTGTTCTGTGCGCCCTAACGGCTGCCGTTCTCATCGGCACCACGGCGGTATCCAGTTGGGCTCAGCCCGATCACAACCACGACCATGCCGACCATATGCACGAGCATGGCGATCACAAGCATGCCGAGATGTCGCCCGAGCACAATGCCGACATGATGAAAAACTGGGAAGAGTCGATGAAGCTCAACGAGCATCACAATCGACTCAAGATGTTCGTCGGCGAATGGGAAGTCGTCACCAAGCATTGGATGCAGCCCGGCGGTGAACCCAATATTTCCAAGGCGGAATCGGAATGCGATCTGGTATTCAACGGTCGCTACGTTCGCCAAACCTTTGAAGGCGTCATCGAAATGCCCGACGCATCCGGCAAGATGGTCAAGCAGAACTTCAAGGGCGAAAGCATGATGGGCTACGACAACGTCAAGAAGCAATACGTGTCGACCTGGATCGACAGCATGAGCACCGGCATTTGGATGGAACACGGCCAATGGGACGACAAGGAGAATGGCTTCGTCCTATACAGTGACTTCGTAGATCCTATGACGCGTCAGCCGTCGCGCGCCAAGTCGGTCCATAAGTTCATGGGAAAGGACAAGATGGTCTCAGAAATGTACAAGCAGGCCGGCCCCGGGCAGTGGTATAAAGAACTGGAATTGACCTACACCCGCGACGACTAACGCGGCGTATTTCGTGCCAGTTTCGAATCTCGGTTTGCAGGCGACCCGGTGGCAGGCTGGTCGGGGGCATCAGTCTGATCAGAGCCGCGCCCGTCAGGAAGCGGTCACGCTCGGGTATGTCGAGCCGATAAATACGCTAATCGAATCAACGGTTGTGATTGGTGTAAGACAATCATGCGAGCACGACCCGTCGCCATTCGACGGGTCGTGTTTTCTTATGGCAATCGCGCAACGACTTCCGCGAAGACGCGATCGACCGTCAAATCCGCCATGCACCGATGCTGATGCGGGCACTGCCGCAACTTACGTAGATAGCACGGCGCGCATTCCAAATCGAGCCGCAACACGTCGTCCAAATGGCCAAACGGCCCCGTCCGCACCAGGCTGGTGGGGCCAAAAAGCGCAACCAACGGCACGTCGTGGGCCGCCGCCATATGCATCGGCGTAGAATCGGCCGTTACGACCAACGCCGCGCCGTCGATCATGGCCGCCAACTGTCGCAATGTGGTCTTCCCACAGAGATTGATCGCGTGACCGTCTGACGACTGCGCCGCTTCGTCACCCCGCGCGATATCACTCGCCCCTCCCACAAGCACGCTCTTCAACCCAAACCGTTCGAATATCCGCTCCGCCAAGGCGCCGAACCGCGCGGCATCCCATTGCTTGGTTTCCCAGCGCGTCGCCGGCACCAAGACAACGTATCGCGCCCCTGAGACAACTCCGTTAGATTGCAAAATATTCGCGACCGTGGCGTTGTCGTCATCATCAAGCGAATGCCCATATCGAAGCTGGCTCGCCCTGCCAGCGCTGTGGCACCGGTTTGTAACCGGTGATTCCTTTCCGACCGCGCTGTGTCATCGGTTTGTAACCGATGTTTCTCTACCGCTTGCACTGTGGCACCGGTTTGCAACCGGTGATTCCTCGGCGTTGATGTACTCCCTGTCCCAAGATCATCACCCCGCTCCAATGACCTCGAACCAGCCGACTCAGTAGCCCGTTGCTTCAGTGACTCAGATTCTGTACCACCAAGCTCGATCCCCAACGCCTTCAGGAACAACAAGTTCCGCTCGACCGCATGAACCTCCGCGTCTGGCACATCGACGCGCACGTTGTAAAACATGCCCGCCAACTCGCGCGCATCAGCAAAACCCACGCGCCGCTGCGCCCCCGTCGCAAACGTGAACAAACCGCTGCGAAATAGGCCCTGCAGATCCAGCACCGTATCGAAGCGCCGCCCACGCAGTTCGTTTAGAAATCCCAGGAACGCGCCGGACGCGCTCAAGCTACGGCCGAACCGACCGTAACGCTTTCGGTCGAATTTAATGATTTCATTGATCGATGTTTCGCATTGGAGCAGGTTGGCAAAACTCGTCGCCACCAACCATGAGATGTGGGCGTTGGGGAGTGCCGAGCGGAGGGCCCGCGCCACGGGCAGCGCGTGAATGATATCGCCCGGCGAACTCGGTTTGACGATCAATATGCGTTGAATGGCGGACGCCCCCGAGTCCTTCATCATGCCGACCGTTCAAACTCCAAAACACGCGGGGTGCCGGCCAAATCCTTATGCGCAGCCACCGATGCGACGCGATCGTCCTTCGTCATGAGCCTCGTCACCTCGTCGGTTTGATCTTCACCAATCTCTAAAAAGCAATGACCGCCGGGTCGCAAATAATCCCCCAAAGGCGCTGCCAGCGCGCGATAAAAATCAAGCCCGTCCTCACCGGCAAACAAGGCCGATTCGGGCTCGTAGTCGCGCACGTTACGCGGCAATGTTTCTCGTTCGCGCAACGCGACATACGGCGGGTTTGACACGATAAAATCGAAGCCGGACGCGGCCTGACCGTTGAGCGACGAAAAGATGTCCGACTCGATACATTCAACGCGTTCGGTAACACCGTGCTTGTTGGCGTTTGTTTGCGACACTGCCAGCGCCGGCGCCGAAACATCAGTTGCCATCACACGAATCCGCGGCTCGCGTTTCGCCAGCGTGATCGCCAAACACCCGCTGCCCGTCCCGAGGTCGAGCACATCAATCCGCGCGGCGTCGATTTGCTTACATCGATCCAGCACCAACTCGACGATCTGCTCGGTCTCCGGTCGTGGAATCAACACGGCGGGCGTGACGTCAAAATCAAGCGAATAAAACTCGCGCCGACCGATGAGATAGGCAATCGGGTAATGCTCGGCGGCCTTTTTGACCAGCTCGCGAAACGCCGTCCGCTGTTCGGCAGTCGGTTCCTCATGGAAGCGGGCGTACAGATGAATCTTCTCGCAACCCAGCGCGTGGGCCAGCAGCAACTCGGCACACAGCCGCGCATCCTCCACGCCCTTGGCATCAAAGTGCCCACGCGTCCAATCGAGCAGCTTGCCGATGGTCCAAGCCGAGGTGGTTGTGTTCGTATCGCTCACGGGACGTTTTATAGCGGATCGGGCGGAGGCTGTCAGCGCGGTTGAGACTGTCTCAGACCGACAACGACGATCTGCGGCGCTTTGCCAAGGAGAATGTTGCGACGACTAGAGCGAACATTGCCGAAGTCGGTTCGGGGATGAAGCGTAGTTCGAGCGAACCGGTCCCTGTACCGATGCTACCAGCCGACGAAGGAGAAGTGGTTATTTGAAAAATGGTGGCGAAGTAAATGGTAGTGTTTGCAGGAATGGTGAATTGCCCAGCGATTTCAAAAGACCGTGGACCAGTCCCAAAGAAAGTGTTGTGAATATTGGTCTCATCCGCAATAACAAATAGCGGGTCATTGTCATCAACAGCACCAAGATCAAACAAGGCAGTCATCGAGTCCACGGGCAAATCGAAGTCGAAACGACCTTCATATTCGATGGTGAGTTCATCCGTCGTTGAGAGGTCAAATGAAATTCCAGTCCCCGCACTCGTCGAGTTGGTCGGTCCGTCGTCAGCACTGGCGATGAAGGTTTCAAACAGCAATCTTTGCTGGGTGAATTCATAGGACGCGGAAACAGCAGAATCACCGACACCGGTCGCATGAGAATCCGAAAAAGGGAGTTCGACATCAAAGAAGCCAGCAGCGGCTTCGCCTGGAATCCCGATGACAAATGAGGAATCCGAAATCGTGAAATTGGCTGCACGAGCCAGCGCAGGTATCACGCCTATCACGAATGAAAAGATCACGCTTCGTCGAACCAACATCTATCGCCCTTCCAATCTCGCTTTCTAAGAAAAACTCAACCACTTATTATACCAAACGCCAAGTGAGAATTCGCTGGACGATACCCGCCGCTTTGTCGTAGGGTATAGAATGTCGCATTGAACCAAGAATGCCAACGCACTTGGTGATGTCGCGTGTGACAGTTAGTCCCCCAGCCCCAGAGGGGCAGGGGCACCCAAGATCTCTGAAGCATAACCAGCCACCACGGGGAAGATGGCCAGCACCTTTACCAAACTGCAAGTCCGCCGCAATGGCAAAAAGCCGCCCGCATGGGAAGGCCTCAACGACGAACAACTGCTCGACCTGCGCTTCTGCGACCTGACCGGTCTCACCATTGAGGGCAGTTGGCTGCGCGATCTGACCGAGCAGGTGCAAGGCGAATTGCGCGAGCGCGGTCTGCGTTTTAACCCACACTTTTGGCTCAGCAGCGAATGGTTCAGCCCCGAAGGCGTACCGGGCGTGGCGATTCCGTTTTATCTCGCCAGCAAGCGCTTGATGCGGCTCGAAGAGCGCATGATGTACGAAGTCGAGGGCGGCACTAAGCGCATGTGCCTCATGCTCTTGCGTCATGAGATCGGCCATGCCATCGAAGCGGCCTATCGTCTCGATCGCCGCGCCGGTTTTCGCAAACACTTCGGCAAGGCGGCCAAACCCTACCCCACTTATTACAGCCCCAAGCCGTTCAGCCGCGACTATGTGCTGCATCTCGACTGGTGGTACGCCCAAAGCCATCCCTGCGAAGATTTTGCCGAAACCTTCGCCGTTTGGCTCCGCCCCGGCTCGCCCTGGCGGCGGCGCTATCGCAATTGGGGGGCCTTTCGCAAGCTCGAATATATGGACGAGCTGATGCAATCGATCCGCAAAAAAAGCCCCTTGGTCCGCACACGCATGAAAATTGACCCGATAAGTCGCATCAAAACCACGCTGCGCGAGCATTATTTAGAAAAACGCAAACGTTACGGCAGTGAATATCCCGATTTTTTTGATAGCGACTTGCGCAAGCTGTTCGCCAACGCCACAGACAGCGAGAACCTGCCGACGGCGGCGTCGTTTCTGCGCAGAATCGGCCCGTCGCTGCGCAACCGCGTGGCGATCTGGACCGGCGAATATGCGTACACCGTCGATCAGGTGTTGAAAGACATGATCGCGCGCAGTCGCGAACTGAATCTCCGCGTGAAACGGCCGGCGGAGGAGCTCAAGATCGAGCTGGCCATTCTCCTGACCATGCAGGTGACCAACTACCTGCATAGCAGCGAGCACCGACTGGCAATATGAGCAGCCTGCGTGTTTTAGTTCTGACGCATCAGGATATCGAAGTACCCGACTCATTGGACGGGCTTTCTCCGCAGGAAATCCAACCCATCAAAACCGAATACGACGTGCTGACAGCGCTCGATCATCTGGGCCACAAGACCCACACGCTGCATGCCCCCGAAGACATGACGGCCATTCGGCGCGAGTTGTTCACCTGGAAGCCGCACGTCGTTTTCAACCTGCTCGAAGAGTTTCGTGGAGAAGGCATCTACGTGCCCTACCTGCTCGGTTATCTCGAACTCATTCAGCAACCGTTCACCGGCTGCAACCCGGCGGGCCTTCTATTGGCCGATCGCAAAGTGACGATGCGCAAGGTGCTCAAATACCATCGCGTGCCGGTGCCCGATTTCGAAGTCTTTCCCCGCGGTCGCAAGAAAGTACGTATCAAAAAGAAGCTGAAGTACCCACTAATTGTGAAGTCGGCTACCGAGCACGGTTCCGTCGGTATTTCGCAGGCGTCGATCGTCAACAGTGATGAAAAGCTGCTCGAACGCGTGGCTTACATTCACGAACAGATCGGTTCCGACGCCGTTGCAGAAGCGTACATCGACGGTCGCGAAATCTACGTCGGCGTCATCGGTAACCGACGCATTGAAACCCTGCCGCTGTGGGAGATGAAGTTTGAAAAGCTCGCCCCCGGCAGCCATCGCATCGCCACCAATCGCGTAAAGTGGGATGAAGACTACCAGGAAAAGCGTGGCATCTATACCGACGTTGCCAAAGACGTGCCCAAGGAAATCGAAGACCGCATCCGCCGCATGGCACGCCGCGTCTATCGCATCCTCGGCCTCAACGGTTACGCCCGCATGGACTTTCGCGTCACCGAAAAAGGCAAGGTCTATCTCCTCGAACCCAACCCCAACCCCGACCTGGCGTACGACGAAGACTTCTGCGAATCGGCCAAGGCGGGCGGCTTATCGTACGAAAAGTTGATTCAGAAGATCATCAACTTAGGCCGACGGTACATTCGCGAGCGGGCGAGTTAACACACACCGGTCGCCATTGTCTTTTAACGCCTAGCCAACATAAACAAAAGATGGCAATGCTTGCGTTGATTCACGCGCCGTCAGTTTCATTCGCTCCGACCATTCGATGTCGCTCGACTTTTACACCGTCATAATTCTGCAAGCGAATAATCTCATCCAACGCAAACGCCGCGCCGCATTCCGGACAGCGTAACTCGCGCAGGCCTACCATCGAATATCCACAAGCGGGGCACGCAACGTTGACCGTTCCCTCATCGGTCACGACCGGCCGTCCCGCGCGCCAGCGTTCGACATAGCCCATCCATATCCAAACGACGGCCGCTCCGGCGACGAGCCACAACGCGGCGATGAGATACTCTTCTTCACCGCGCACGAATCGATCGATCAGCACCGTCACCAAGATCGCGCCGATGCCGATCACGATCGACCCAATAGCCGTCGGCACGAAGGATGCCTTGTTGGAGAAATAGCGCCACGTCCAGTAGAGAAACGCCGACCAGATCAGTCCGGCCAGCGAGAAACTGACGGCCAGATACTCATCCCGTACCCTGACATACGATCGTCCAGAAGACCCGTAATAACGCAAATACACCGCGTACAGCCAAGCGCCGACAAATGCGGCCGCCGCCAACAGCGCTGCTGAAATCACCGACACGAAAATGCGAACGACGACGCCGGGTTCGCGGCGATGTATACGCCGCAGCACACTGCTTAGGCGATTCTGCTCGTCGAGCGGAGCAGCTATCGGAGCACGCCGAGTGCTTTCATAGGGGGAGCCAGTTTCGATGCGATCCATACCCGAGTATTGTGCGTCAAGAGCCGAGTATTTCCAGTTTGTAATAATTAAACCGACTACACGAGCCCTTTTAGGCAAAATAGCACCACAGACCAGCGCCCCAACGGAAGAAGGCTGCATCCTTTAAAGAACACCAAATTTCTGCGCGCAAGTAACGAGGTAGAACTGGGTCTTGGGATCGCCATCGGTAGATGGGCCCTTCACCGGCAATAATTTCACATCGTACAGCACCTCAATCCCGGTTGAGCAATCGGGTTGGCACTCGCGACCTCACGCCTTCACCAAAGCCTTAATCGCATCGTCCACCTGTTCGTACTCGAAGGTAAAACCGATATTTCCCAACCTCGTCGAACGACAGTACCGCCCAAGCAAAATTAATTCCGGATCGGTATTCATCACCCAGCGTGCTCCAAACCGAATCATCCATCCCGCCGCCGGCAAACCGAGCGGTCGCCGCACATGCTTCCGAAGGAATCGCATGAACGCGTCATTGGACACAGGGTTGGGGGCCGTCGCAAGATACACGCCGCGCATTTCATCGGTTGTTAAGGCAAACTCGAAGAGCCGATTCATATCGCGCTCGTGTATCCAACTGATACCCTGTCGGCCGTGACCGGCTTTGCCGCCGAGCCCTAACCTCGCCAGCATGCGCATCTTCGGAAACGCCCCGCCGTCGCGCCCCAGCACGAAACTGGTGCGAAGAACTACCGATCGTTGATCGGGCAGCACACTTTCCGAAAACGCGCGTTCCCACGCGCTGCCGACGGTCGGTGCCAATCCATAACCGAATGCCGAGTCTTCATCGCAAACGACACTGGCCGGATCGCCGTAGATATGAGCGGTACTCATCTGCACCCACACGGGCGGCGGCGTTTTTATTTGTCGCAACGCAACGCCTAACGCACGGGTCGATTCCACGCGTGATCGAAGAATCGCATCGCAATTCTCCGGCGTTTTGCGACAATCAACGGTTCGACCGCACAAGTTGACCATGCCGGCGGCACCATCCAAACAGCTCCGCCATGCGCCATGGGTGCGACCATCCCATGCCACATGCCGCCACGGGCCGTTCGGTGGCGCGCTGCGCGAGAGAATGTCCACGCGATAGCCGCGCTCGCTTAGATAACGGGCGAGGTTGATCCCAAGAAAACCGCTGCCGCCGGCGATGACGATTCGTGGAGATTGTTCGTTGTTTTCGTTGTTCAAGTTTGCGTTCATATTTAAAGCATGTAACGCATTTGAGATTAGTCAAAATCGGGAGGTTATTGTTGAAAGATCGGAATCAGAAGCTTCAAACGAATCAGATTTCTTGAAAACACAAAGCGTCAAGTTTGAATATCGGTTGCGTTGGCGGGCTCGCAACAACCTAGCTATCATCGCCCCAGCAATGGTATTCTCCACATACCACGTCACCAGATTGTCGCGCCTCTTCTGCGTACCGCGTCGCCTCTGCATCATCGGGATTCTCCCAATCTGTCCGATCAATGTCGCAGCACCATTCGACATCGACGATATCCAACTTCTCACCGTCCAAGGCGGAGCTGATCTGTTCCGTCGCGTGGCTTTCACTATCGGCAGTGCAATAACAACGAACAAACGCCCCAGCGATCTCACGCGGGTCCAGAAACGACGCAAACCGCGGTCGGATTTCAACAAAGGCACAATAAAGTTTGCTCATCACCGCACCGCATAACGCGCCACACGGATTACGCTATTTGTCCTTGCAATCAGCCTCCCCAATCACCTCAATCTGATCCCCCACCCGAATCTCCCCACCCACACAAATCCGCCCCAACACGCCGCCACGAAATTCCGACTTAAGTACCTCCCGCAGGCCCGGCTCGATCTTATCCATCAACCCACAAGGCGTCGTCTCATCCAGCACTTCCATTTCCAACTGGCCGATCCGCAGCCGCTTACCCGTCAACGGCTCCAACGTGCCGGCATCCACCAACACATTGGCGCGGCGCGTGTGCCACGGAAGCTCCTTGCCCATTTCCGCTTGCACCGTCTCCCATTGGTGCTGCGAGATCAGCGACAGACCGCGCTCGGTCGTGCACGGCAAATCCTCCGCCAAGCCCTGATTCTGTACGCCCGTCGCCCGATCCAACTCCTGCATCGGGCCGTTTTTGGTCGTGCGAATGGCAATCGCTGTAACGGTGCCAAACGGGCTACGTGTTTCTGATGAAATCGACATAAATCGAATTTCCTTTTTTCGTTTTCCTGTAAGTCGCAGTTAGCAATGTGGCACACGCGTTTGCAGATCGCTTCAGCGCGTTAGCCCTTGCCAACCAGTTGGTACTTGCCGCCCTGCTCTTTGGCGACCTCATCGACGGCGGCGGCAACCGTGTCCTCTGTCGGTGCATCACCATCGACGAGTAACCAAACCAAATCCTTCTTGCGCGATGCCCGCGCCACTTTGACGTTATCGAGACTCGCCAGCTTCTCGTTGATATGCCCCTCGCAATTCGAGCACGTCATGCCCGTCACCTTGAAAGATACGACCTTTTCATTCGGGCCGGTGGCCGTCGGCGGCGTCACTTCGGCCTCCGGTTTGTCTGAACTGCATCCACCCAGCAACAAGCCCAAGCCCATCAAACAGCATCCGAAATACTTCGCACTGTGCGTCACGATTGCATTCTCCTCATTTTTCAACTGGCCAATTCATCAGCGAGATTCGCCCACCAGCATGGGGAATCATAAGGGTTTGCCGCCGCCCGGACCGCCGCCAGCCTAAATTGGCTCCAGTCGCAGGTTACAACCATTTTCAAAAAACATGAAATCCATACACCAAACCTGCCAAGCGCGGGCTAAATTCTCTGCATAAAAGGAGCCTGCTGTGACGCAACTCAGTTCCCATCCCAATTCGCGACCTATCTCGGATGCTCGCCCGCTCATGACCTATGCGCGCGCTCGTCTCTGGTTGGGAATCTCCAACGTCGGTTTCTTCGTGGTGCTGGCGACAGTTCTACTTGGCATTGGGGGCGGTCCGGCAATCATTAGCATGCTTGGCCTTGAGGCAGCATCCCCCTTGACGGTCTTTGCCGCTTTGCTCGCCTGCTACCTCATTCTCAGTATCCCCGGCGACATCGTTGGCGGCTTTATCTTGCCAAGAAAATTTGGCCGCAGCACGACCACCTTTGGCCAGTTTTTTATCCAGTGGCTTCGAGGCGTCGCGATTCATTTCGCCGTGATGCTTGCTTCTGGAATGTTATTGCTCACTGCCGGTCGATTGTTCGGTGCGATCGGTTTTGCAGGTGCGGCGGGCCTGATGATGTTGGGCTTCGCCCAGTTCCAATTGCCCCTCGCGCGGCTGGCCGCGCGACTGCGCGACTATCCCGCTCTCCCCACCGAATTGGCACCAGCCGTTAGCAATCAATCGTACATTGCAGTCGAGTCAACCGATCCCGGCTTTGTCGGTGGCTTCACCGGACTACCGGGCTTCGAAACACTGGTCATTCCGGCAAACTGGATTCGCGTACTCACACCCAAAGAGCTCGACATTCAATTGCGGCGCCGGATGGCCCTACGAACCACGGGCACGCGTACCCGCGGCCTAATGGTTGCACTTGGCTGGAACCTGATGGGGCTAACCATCTGCACCTACGCTATGGGTGGCGCTGTCAGTTCGGTTGCCGGCATCGTGTCGATCGGCCTTTGCTTCACGCTGTGGTCGTTCGTCGGACTGCTGTTATTACCGACCATCAGTCGCCGTGGCGTGTACGAAGCCGACCGGCATGTATTGCAAAACGGCGTCAGTCGCAACGAACTCGAGGCCGTCATCCGCAAACTCGATCGACTGCAGGAAGATGAGCCCGCGCGACCGACCGGCGTCGAAGCGATATTTCACCCGGTGCCGTCGGTCGAAAATCGCCTGCGTGCGACGATGCAGCCCAACCTCGGTCGCGGGGCCTATCACGCCGTGCGAATGGCGTTGCCACTGTCTTGGTGCTGCCTCGGCCTGCTCTCCCGCGCGGTTCACTGTAACTGCGGTCGTCCCTCGGTTTGGGTGATGCTGCCGGGCGATTAGGCGATTAGGCGAACCGCGACTTTGAGCTAACGGTCCAATGGTATTGTTCATCGATTGGCTTAAGGCCCCTCAAAGCTGTATGCGATGATTACAATCGGCTTTGATGAGAGTCGCACCTCGATAAGCTCGCCCGCCATTTATAAATTCCTGATAAACCTATAAGTGCCATTGCTTCGCTCGCCCGTTACGCTGATCATCGAAAACTGATCGTCGATGAACGTAACCACTTACTCTCCAGAGCATGAGCAGCCCACCAAGATCAACAAACAAGAAACTCACCTATCGCTACGGCGGCATGGCCATTTTGGTCGGGCTCGGATTTCTCGCATTCGGGCTGGTCATGACCGGCGGCCTACTGTACGTCGCATTTGCTGGGGGTGACGACTTCTCCTTCTGGCCGCGCGTTCTAGCCGCGATCTGTGCGGCAATTCCGTTTGCCTTTGCCGTTCTCGGATTGCTACTCACGCTGTCCGGCCACGTCGTCATCGTCGATCCGTTCAAGAGCATCGTTCGCATTAAATATGGCCAATGGCTCGCCTGGAAACGCGAGCGCGTTTCATTTAAGGATTTCGATCACGTCGAACTCTTCCTACAGGTATCCGAGCGCCGCGCGACCGATGACGGCGGAAGCCACCCCACGTACATGATTCGCCTGCTCGGTCCGCAACAGGAGATCGACGTATGCGATCGATTTGGCTATCGAGCTGCACGGGCGGTGGCCGAGCAGATTGCGGGCACGATCGGCATCGACCTGCACGACGCCACCAGCAACGAGCCGAGCGTTCGCAGCCCTAACGAACTCGATCAATCGCTTAAACAACGCAGCCAACGCTTGGGCGAATCGACTACCTGGCCCACCCAAGCTGGCGGCGAGCGGTTCGAGGTAATCGAACAACCCAATGCCACGCTGATTCGAATTCCGAGGCCTTCGAAGTCGATGATCCGCGAAGGCATCACCGGCCTGCTTTTTCTGCTCGTTCTCTACGGTGCCTCACTCGGTGGCACGGCATATTACCTGCGCAATTGGCTCGATTCGCTTACGGATAAAGCCGGCGCGGCTTGGTGGCACCCCATCATTTACGCCGCCCCTGTCGTCGCCGTTTTATATGTGATCTTGCCCGGCATCGTTTTCCTGCTCAGCCGCGAAGAGGTCGCCATCAGCGCGACCAGCCTCAAACACACCCGCAGCTTCGCCGTCGGCCAATGGTCACGCACGATCGCGAATGACAAGATCGTGGAGGTCGTCGTCGAAGGGGATGACGTGGTGGTTCGCAGCGATGAAAAATCTTTCAAACTTGGGGTTGCACTTGAGAAGAAAGAACGACAATGGCTGAAGCAGTCCGTCAAATTCTTGATCGTCAACGGGCCGCGGTAAAGGCTTGGGGCTTGGAGTGTGAGGCGTGGGGCTTGGGGCTTGGGGCCTAAAATTTAGGACTCGAGACCTGAGAGTCTGGAATAAAAATTTGCAATCTGAAATTTGAGATTTGAAATTTCGGATTTGAGATTTGAGGTATGAGATACAACGAAAATGGCTAATTCCCCCCATGAATCATTCGCCACATTCGCAACTTTGATTCCAATGCCCATTATCTACCTATCCACCGCCTCGCTTACATACCCACCCACCAACTTTGCTATTCACGCAGCTTAATTTCCCATCCACGAAACCGCTTACTTACCCACCCACCAACTTTGATCTTAACGCCGCATAATTTTCAATTCCTCTTCAAGAGACCGCAAATCTAGATGCAACCTCAACGCAGCTCCCAAACCATCCGCCCCCGGTAGGGGCCGAACGATAATTGCCCAGCAGTTCACTGCTGCGTTTGGCGATCAAAAACAATCTTCGCGTCCTGTTAAGGACGAGGGAAACTCTTCCAATCACCACTGAACGCCGCCAATTTGCCCTCAACACACCCACCCTTGACCCACCATATCAACGCAATATTTTATAATCCACAAACATCACCAGGCTCAACGACCAAAAACACTGTGACCACCATCGACTTCAACCAGACATCCGTCCTCAGCTTCGACTGTTACGGCACGCTCATCGACTGGGAAACCGGCATTCTCAACGTGCTGCGCCCCTGGGCCGACGAACACGAACTCGATATCGCCGACGAAGGCCTGCTCGCCGCCTTTGCCGTGGCCGAGCCGCTTGTACAAACCGCCGATCCTTCGCTGCCTTATCCAGACGTCTTACGCCAATCGATGCGCGAACTCGGCAGGGCGCTCGGCGTCGTTACCACACCCGACCAAGAAGACGCTCTCGGAACGTCGGTCCCCAACTGGCCCGCCTTTGACGATTCAGCCGCCGCCTTGACACAACTCAAGCAGAACTTTCGCCTCGTCATCCTCTCCAACATCGATCGCGCATCGTTCGCCGCGTCCAACCAACAACTCGGCGTCGAATTCGATGCCGTCATCACCGCCGAAGACACCGGCACCTACAAACCCGACCACGGTCATTTCCGGGCCGCCTTTGACTGGCTCGCCGCGCAGTCCATCGACCGCACGCAACTCGTACATGTGGCCCAAAGCCTCTATCACGACCACGTACCCGCCCAAGCGCTCGGAATCTCCAGCGTCTGGATCGACCGCCGCCACGGTCGTGCCACCGGCGGTGCCACCAAATCGCCAAGCAAGCCGGTTACGCCCGATCTCACATTTACCAGTCTGGCCGAGTTCGCGACGGCAGCCTGCGGCTGACAGAAAAAACCGTTATAAGCCCAAAGCAGAAAAACACTTGCGCCGCCATTCGTTTCTGCTGCCGACGATGACTACAATCTCGACCAACGGCTCGCACGCGGATGCGAACCAATCGCAGGCACGGCCCCAGCGGCGTAAGCAACGCGAGGCGATCCCCTCCTATGAAGACCCTTATCGCGATCCCCATCTTCAACGAAGCCGGCTACATCCCCGCAGTATTGCAACGCATCAAAGAAATCGGCTGCGACGTCTTGGCCATCGACGACGGCTCGACCGACGAGACGCCCCGTCTCCTCGCCGCCGATCCCGATGTCGCCGTAATTACGCATCCGGAAAATCGCGGCTACGGCCAGAGCCTCATTGACGCGTTCAATTACGCGTCGGTACACGATTACGACTGGCTGATTACCATCGACTGCGACGACCAACACGAACCCGAGTTTATTCCGATGTTCCTCGAACGCGCCGCGCGCGGCGATATCGACGTCATCTCCGGCTCGCGGTACTTGAAAACGCTTCCGGGCAATACCGAAGCGCCCGACGATCGCCGCAGTATCAATCAACGAATAACGCAGATGATCAATCGCGAGTTGGGCTTGTCGCTGACCGATTCGTTCTGCGGTTTTAAGGCATATCGCGTCGAAGCGCTCGAGAAACTCACGCTCACGATTCCGGGATATGCCTTCCCGATGCAGTTTTGGGTACAGGCCCATCATCATGGGCTACGCATTACCGAGTTGCCTGTCGCGCTCATCTATAACGACCCCAATCGCCACTTCGGCGGCATGCTCGACAACCCCGAGGCGCGCGAACAACATTACCTCGACGTATTCGATTGCGAACGACAGCGCGTCAACGCAGTGCGCCGAGTCGGTGCCAAACAGAGCCCGTGCATGAGCCTCGACGAGAGTTAGACGTACGCGGCGTTGTCGGTGACCGCAATTTAGACAGTCGTTAAAAAACTCCTGCATCTGGTATGCCCTCGGTGACCGCCCCCAACTCGACGCATCAGCAAATCGATCGATTGGCCGCACCCGCACGGAACGGTGAGTTATTGATATGGCCCGCGCTCGACGAGTGGCCGCGTTTGCTGGAAGAGAACGTGCGCCGACGGCGTAGCTACGAGTTTGAGATTTGCAACCGCCCGTTTGGCGAGTGGTCGCAGCCTAGCGATCAACCGATCATTGCCTCGGGCCATCAGCCGAAATTCTTCCATCCCGGCGTGTGGATCAAAAACGCGCTCGTCGCCGCACTCGCAAACCGCCTACACACCAAGCAAGAGATGCTCGTCGTCGATGCCGATGCGCCGGCGTCTTTTTCGATTGCGTACCCGACAAAGCAGGCGGGCGAACTCACGCAACGCAACCATCGCCTCGAAGGTACCACCGCCGCAGAGCCGTATGAGTGCATGACAGACGTTGCACCGCAAGCATACGACAACTTGTTCGCCGCCCTGCACGAATCATGCGGCGCGGATGAAGCGCTTCTTGACGAGTTTCGCGACGCATTTTTGCAATGCGAACAGCGCGACTACGTCAGCCGCTGGCAGGCGGGCATGACAGCGCTAGACACCCATCTCGGCATCACCGTCCCGACCTATCATCGCATCACCGACATCTTTGATTTCGCACAGCCGCGCTCTGATGCCGCGGCTGCGTTCACCGTTGAAATCCTTCGCAATGCGAACGCGTTTCGCGCCGCCTACAACGCGGCACTCGCTGACTATCGACGTCTGCGCCGTATGCACGGCACACGCCATCCGATGCCAGACCTCGATGCGCGCGATGACCGCATTGAGCTGCCGTTTTGGTTACTCAACAGCTGCCACGTGCGGCGACGGCTATGGGTAGCAACGAAGGACGATGCGATCCAGATATTCGCCGAAGATCAACGCATTGGAACGGGCGCAATCGAGGATCTCGTCCGCAATCCAGCCGCTGGAATTGGCGCTTTGCTCGGCGATTGGCAACTGCGCCCGCGCGCGATCGCTCAAACAGCATACTACCGCCTGTTCGAGTGCGACCTGTTTGTGCACGGCATCGGTGGTGCCAAGTACGACGCCGTGACGGACGGCTTGCTCGCGAAGCTATGGAATATCGAACCGCCCGCTTACACCTGCGCCTCCGCCACCTTGCGGTTACCGTTGCCGATGATCGATGACGCGAAGGATCACCTCCGCGCGGCACAATTGAAATTGCGCGACCTCCGTTTTAATCCGCAGCGTTTTCTGACCGACCCGCAAGCGGCGCAACACGCCACGCTTCTCGCCCAACGCACCGCCGCCATCGAACGCTCGCGCCTGTTCGCCATCAACGACCGCAAGAATCGCGCCGCCCGGCGAGAGGCCTATGACGACATCCGTCGCGCTAACGCCGACCTCGAGCAAATCTTGGCCGACGAACGCGCCACCACGCAAAAGAAAATCGACGACCTGCAAGCCGGTGTGCGTCAAAATCGCATCGCCGCACAACGCGAATGGTTTGTCGGCTTATACCCCGCCGCGTCGTTAAGAGCATTGGCCAGCGATATCAAACAACGCGTCGCGGCCATCGACGTTTAATCCACCCGCATCTCACACTTGCCAACTCCCCCCATTCGCGCCATAACAGGCTCGTAATGTCTGTAGATCCCGGTCACATCCCAATTCTCGTCGACGAAATCGCCGCCTACCTTCCGACCCACGACGGCGCGATACTGGTTGACTGCACTGCCGGGCGCGGCGGCCACATCGGCATGATGCTGGAGCGCTGCCCGGACGCCCGCGTGATCGGTCTCGATGTCGATGCCGACAATCTCGCGTACGTCGAACAGCGTCACGCCTCCCACGCTGACCGGCTTATGCTTTACCGCAGCAACTTTGCCGACCTGCCCGCTGCTTTCGAATCCCTCGAAATCGAGAAGGCCGACTTCATCCTTGCCGACCTCGGCATCAGCAGCAGCCAACTCGACGACGCCGAGCGCGGCCTGAGTTTCGATCGCGAAGGCCCGCTCGATATGCGGCTCGATGATCGCCTCAAGCTCACGGCCGCCGACATCGTCAACGCCTGGCCCGAAGGCAAACTCGCCGATCTCTTTTGGAACCTCGCGCAAGAAAAGCACAGTCGCAAAATCGCCAAACGCATTGTGCAGGCCCGCCGCCAAATGCGCATCAACAGCACCATGGCTCTCGCGCGGGTGGTCGCTTCGACGGTGCCCGGCGGCGGCGGTCACAAGAAGATTCACCCCGCTACCCGCGTGTTTATGGCCCTGCGGATGGAGGTCAATCAGGAACTCGCCGCCCTCGAAGCGCTGCTGGCCACCGCCCCGCAGCACCTGCGCCCCGGCGGTCGGCTGGCCATCATCAGCTTCCACAGTGGGGAGGATCGGCTGGTAAAGTCCGCATATAAGGAAGCGGCGCGTGAAGGAAAATGCCGCATCCTGACGAAGAAACCATTAGCCCCGAGCGAGGCGGAATGTGCCGCCAATCCGCGAAGCCGTTCCGCCAAACTAAGGGTCATGGAACAGGAATTATTAGCGGACCCTTGAACCTCGTCGGCGTCTGATCTACGATTCTCGCCGTACACGGAGGTACATCCCAGTGACCAAGGAAACGAAAGTCGGTCTTCTTGTCGGTCTGACATTCATCATTCTCTTCGCCATCATCTTGTCGGAGAAAGGTGCCAAGACGGTCGCGCCCAATGGGCTGACCATCGCCGATGCCCGTCCGGGCAATAGCGAAGTGGAAATCCCCGCCGCGCGTCAGCCACTGGCTGGTGACGGTGCCTTCCCGGTCGAGCCGGCGCTCAAGTCGATCCGCCCCAACTACCACACGCGCAGTTCGGGCCCGATCATGCTCGAAGAGGAAGAGCCGGTCGGTCAGCCCATCCCCGGCATCAACGATGACGTCCCCCCGTTGCCCGACACGGTCGTGCAACGGCTAAACATGGCGAGGCTGCCGGAAACCGAAGTCGACCTCTCGCGCGAAAACGACTTCGGCCCGCAACCGGGTGAAGACACGATCTCGCTCGAGGAAGCTGTGGCCATCGCCACCCGTCGCACGCCCGAAGCGAGCCTCGTGCTGCCGATCGAAGCCGATCCGGAAGAGGACCTGATCAAAACGGACAACACCACGCCCGTTGATCTGCAACCCAAAACGCCGCCGGTCGAAATGCGTCCGAAGATCATCGCCACGCACGAAGTCAAAGCCGGCGAAAGCATTAGTAAGATCGCATCCAAGTATTTTGGTCGCTCGACGCCCGCTCGCATCAACGCCATCTTCGATGTCAATCGCGAGGTGCTCGAGTCGGTCAACTCCGTCCGCGCCGGCGACATCCTGAAGATTCCGGGCCTTAACGCGCAGGACACGGTCGCATTCGTGCCGGTCACAGATGTAGCCGCCGTGAAGGTGGCCATGAAGCAGCCGACACGCATCGACGACCGTACACCGCGCGTGCCGCTTCCCAAGACCGAGCCGCGCCCGGAAGATAAGCGTCTTATCGACCACACGTCGACCGACAATCGCGATTTCATTTGGTATCAGGTGAAGGATCGAGACACGCTCAGCGGCATTTCGCAACGCGAACTCGGCAGCACACGACACTACCTCAAAATTTACAAGATCAACAAAGACATCCTGCCGGATAAGAACACGCTCAAGCCGGGTATCAAAATTCGCTTGCCGATTCTCGAAACCGAACCGACCAGTGCGTCGAGTTCAGCACCTCGATCGGCCGCTCCGTCGAATAACTCGGTGACGTTTTCCCGCGAACTTGCCGAATAACGGCATGCAAGCAACAAGATGACCGTACCCCGCGCGTTACTGATATTGCTGATTCTCATGGTGCTGGGCCTAAGCCTGGTCCTGATCCGCGGTGCCGGCGCGCGGTCGGCTCATCGCATCCAAGGATTACACAGCCAGTCGATCAAACTCGAACAATCACTTTGGTCGATTGAAATCGAGCTGGCACAGATGCGCGAACCTCAGGCCATTCGCGATCGCGCTGCCGCCTTGGGTATCGATTTGGCACCAACAGCCAATCCGCCCGCTTCGAGACTTGGCAATTGACGATTCCTCGCGAAGCCTGCGCTGTGGCATCAGCAAACAGCCGGTCGATACCGAACAACGACGGTCTACCGCAGGGATTCGCTCGTTGATTTAGCGGTTTATATAATTCGCATTTTCCACTCGCAACGCTCGCAACTTGCGGGTAGAATCCAGAGAGGATAACGCATCCTTATCAAGGAGGATAAGGACGATGGATTCCGCGCAGGATCGCGCCACTTCAATCCGCGCCCGCTGGCTGCTTGGCCTGTTGCTGCTGGTCCTAGCAGTATTGTGCGGTCGCCTCATTTTTATCAACGCCGTACACGGTCCGCGCCTTGCCGCCCGCGTGCACAAGCAAACCAGCGCCGATATTCCGATCAAAGCCCGTCGCGGTCTGATCGTCGATCATCGCGGTCGCATCATCGCCGCCACCACCCTGCGCCGCAGCGTTTTTGCCGACCCTAAGATTCTCAAAGACAAGCAAGAAGCCGCCCTCATCCTCGCGAACATCCTTGACCTCAATGCCGAAGAGATCATTCCCGATTTGATGGCCGCCGGCGACCGCCGCTTCTTCGTCATCAAGCGCGGCATCACCGAGGAAGAGGCACGCGAAATCCGCGCTGCCGATATCTACGGCCTCGGCATCTTTACCGAACCTTACCGCACCTATCCGATGGGGCCGTTGGCCGGCTCGTTGGTCGGCTTCGTCTCGATGGATGGTGCCGGTGTAAGCGGTATCGAACATCAGTGCGAACATTGGCTCGCAGGCGAAAACGGTTCCAAGACGATTGTTCGTGATAGCAAGCGCCAAGCATTTTGGCTTGCCGAAGATGGTTACCGTCCGGCGCGCGATGGCTATCACGTCTCCCTTACCATCGACGCCGAAATGCAAGCGTTCGTCGAACGCGAATTGGCCGATGGTGTCAATCGCTTCGACGCCGAGAGCGGCATCGCCATCGTGATGCATCCGCAAACCGGCATGATTCTGGCAATGGCCAATCATCCCGGCTTCGATCCGAATCACTACCGCGATTATCCCGCCGAGCGCTATCGCAATCGCGCGATCACCGATCCCTACGAACCGGGCAGCACGTTTAAACCCTTCGTCGCCGCTGCCGCGCTCGAAGAAAACGAAACCCGCATAGGTGAAATGTTCGACTGTGAGGGCGGCGAATGGACGGAAGGCCGCCGCACGCTGCGCGACCACCATCCGTATGAGTTTCTGACGTTTGAAGAAATCCTGATCAAGTCCAGCAACATCGGTATGGGCAAGCTGGGCATTCGTCTCGGTCATCGGCGCTTGAATGAATACATTCGCCGCTTCGGATTTGGCGGCGCGACCGACGTCGGCCTCATCGGTGAAAGCGATGGTCTGCTGCGGCCCTTGGTGCGTTGGAACGATTTTACAACGACGAGCCTTCCCATGGGGCAGGAAATCGCCGTCACGCCGCTGCAACTCGTCCGCGCGTTCGCCGTCTTTTGCAATGGCGGCAAGTTGGTTACACCTTACGTCATTCGCGGCATCGTCGATGCCAATGGTCGCGTCTTGCGCGACATGGCCCCGGCCCAATCCGACGAACCAATCCTTTCGCAAGACACGCTCGCTAAGATGCGGCACATCCTCGTCGAGGTCGTCAATCGCTCCTCGCGCGCCGATCAGGCCCCCACCACCCATCAGGTCTTCGGCAAGACCGGTACCGCCCAAATCGCCCGCAGCGACGGTCGCGGTTATGAAGATCGCGCCTACGTCAGTTCGTTCGTCGCCGGCGTGCCCGCCGCCGATCCGCAGCTCGTTGTATACGTCGCCGTGCGTCGCCCCGATGCGTCGATCGGTTATTACGGCGGTCAAGTCGCCGCCCCGGTCGTTTACAACATCGTGAAACGTGCCGTCACGTACCTCGGCATACCGCCCGATCGGGATGGAAGCCGCATCGAACATACCGTGATGTCCGAAGAAGTGTTCGATTGATGGCGTGCGAAATTCACAAGGCGCGGCGCGATCTGTGAATTACCCGGCATAACTCACAGCGTAAAACACATATTCACAGATTGCGGTTCAATTACTGCAAGATTCAACGAACCCATTCGCTCTCGGGGGATAGTAATGTTGGTCGCCGGCATTTCGCCAAGACACTCGCCAACATAAGATGCAAATTCTATGACAACGGAAGCATGCGAGAACGGAATCGAGCATGCGCGGCCACCGCGCTCGATGCCATTAAGCGAACTCGTCGGCCGCTGCCTCGGCGCCGGCACGCCCATCACCGGCGAAGATCGGCTCATTCACGACATTTGTATAGATTCTCGCCGTGCCAGTCCCGGCTCGACGTTTATCGCCATTCGCGGCACCGAAGCGGACGGCACGGCCTTCATCAACGACGCCACCCGCCGCGGTGCCGTCGCCATCATCAGCGAGCAGCCAACGGCCATCGCGGATTCGACCACGACCACCGTCAGCGTAACCGACGCCCGCGCCACGGCCTCCCGCATGGCGGCCACGCTGTATGGCCTGCCCGAAGCCGTCGCTGCCGGATACAAAATCGCCGGCATCACGGGCACCAACGGTAAGAGCACGATCGCCTTCATGCTGCAAAGCATCATTCGCAGTGCGGCCCAGCCGTGCGCGCTGCTCGGCACGATTCATTACGACCTCGTCGCACAGCGTTTACCCGCGCCGCTCACCACGCCCGATGCGGTGCAAATTGTGCAACACCTGATGACCGCCCACGCCGCCGGCGCGCGCCATGCCGTGCTGGAAGTTTCGTCGCACAGCCTCGATCAACATCGCGTGGACGGTATCGGCTTTGCAGTGGCGATCTTCAGTAACCTCACGCAGGATCATCTCGATTATCACGGCACGATGGAGAATTACCTCATCGCCAAACGGCGGTTGTTTGAGCTGCTCAAACCCGAAGCCGTCGCCATCGTGAATGCCGACGATCCACACGCGAACGCAATGGCGCAAACGACCAAAGCTCGCGTGGTGCGCTTCGGCCTCCATCAACCCGCCGACGTGCAAGCCGAAATCACTCGCGCCGATCTAAGCGGTTCACAATTCACCATCACCGGCGAGCGCTTGCAGGGCGAGTTTGACTTGCAACTTGCCGGTCCGCACAACGTCAGCAATGCCCTGGCCGCTATCACCGCCGCGCACGAACTGGGTATCGACATCGCGGCCATCAAGGCGGGCCTTCAACGACTCGCACACGTTCCGGGTCGCTTGCAACGCGTCGACTCGCACGGCGACGACGGCCCGTTTGTCTTCGTCGATTACGCCCATACCGACGACGCATTGCGAAACGTGCTGTCATCGTTGCGCCCGCTGACCGACGGCAAACTCTGGTGCGTCTTCGGCTGCGGTGGTGATCGCGATCGCGGAAAACGCTCCAAGATGGCGCGCGTCGTTGCTGAGTTGGCCGACCGCTACGTGATTACCAGCGATAACCCGCGCACCGAAGATCCGCTCGCCATCCTGCGCGATATCGAAGCCGGTCTATCCGCCGACGATCGCTCCCGCGGCTCGACCGAACCCGACCGCGCCGCCGCCATTCACCACGCCATCGAACAACTCCGACCGCACGATGCGTTGGTCATCGCCGGTAAGGGACACGAAGACTACCAGATCATCGGTCGCGAGAAGATTCATTTTGACGATACCGAAGTCGCCCGCGCGGCGCTGAGCCGGAGATAACATGCGTCCCGTCGGTTTGTTGGAAATTTGCGATATCCTGCGAGCCAAGCCCGCCGGCCCGGCCAGCGATGCCCGCGCCAAATCGGTCTCCACCGACACGCGCACGCTAATGCCCGGTGCGCTGTTCTTCGCCATACGCGGCCCCAACTTTGACGGCCACAATTTTGTCGAAACCGCCTTGGAAAAAGGCGCAGCCGCCGTCGTCGTGGATCGCAACGACATCGCATCGCAACACAGGGATGGCCGCGTGCTGCTCGTCAACGATGCGTTGGCGGCACTGGGCAAATTGGCAGCCTGGTACCGGCGCTCGTTGGCCGCACAGGTCATTGCCGTCTTGGGCAGCAACGGCAAAACCACGACCAAAGACCTGGTACACGCCGTATTGAAAGCGCGTTTGAAAGGCACGGCCGCCGAGAAGAGTTTCAATAACGCCATCGGTGTCTCATTAACCTTGCTCGCCGCCGCCCCGACCGATCAATACGTGATCACAGAAATCGGCACCAACGCGCCCGGCGAAGTAGCCGCCCTCTCGCGCATCGCCTGCCCCGATTACGCCATCGTGACCTCGATCGCAGAGGAACATCTCGAAGGCTTCGGTAGCCTCGAAGGCGTCGCCGCAGAAGAATTCTCGTTCCTCCCCAACCTTACCGGTCGTGCGACCGTCGTGCTAAGCGAACAAGCCGCGCCGTTCGCGCCGCGTCGCTTGCCGCCGGGTTGTCGCGCGATTCAGTACGGCATGGGCCCCGACGCGCCGTTGCGCATCAGCCAACTCGAACATCACGAAGATCATCAATCTTTCGTGATCAATGATCGCTTTCGCTATCGCGTCCCGCTGATGGGGCAGCACAACGTGCACAATGCCTTGGCCGCCATCACCATCGGCACGGCCTTCCGCCTCGAACACGACACGATGGCCCGCGCGTTGGAGAAAGCCAGCCCTCCACCGATGCGGCTCAACCGCGTCGAGTTCGAATCGATCTGCGTAATCAACGATGCCTACAACGCCAACCCCGGCAGCATGCGAGTTGCCTTTGAAGCCATCGATCAGGATAGCACGTTCGGCCGCAAGGTGTTCATCTTGGGCGACATGCGCGAACTCGGCACCGCCGCCGGCCGCTGTCACGAGGCCGTCGGCGAAGCGGCCGGTCGGTCGTCGGCTGCCGTCATCATTACCGTCGGCGCGTTCGCGCGCCATACCGCCGATGGCGCCGTGCGCACCGCCGGCACGCGCAAACGCATCTACAGCTTTCCGACAGTCGAGATCTTGCAGCAAAAACTCCCGCAACTGTTGCAGCGCGGCGATCGCGTGTTGCTAAAGGCATCGCGCGGCGTTGCGTTGGAGAAGTTAATACCAACCATCGAAGCCTGGGATCGCGAACACATGGCGACCGTCACCTAACGCCGATATCACCACAAAGGGGACCGTCGGTTGCGGCAACACGTGCCAACCAAGGAAGCTCGCATTGCTTTTTCACCTGCTCGAATATCTCAACGAATCGGATTTGCACTACGGGTATCAAAACCCGCTCTTTCGCGCGACCATCGCGATTCTGCTTTCGTTTTTATTCGTGCTGTTGCTGGGCCCGCTAACGATTCGCGCCTTGGTGAAGAAGAAATGCGGCGATATTCCCGACTTCGAGCACAAGGCGCTCAACGAACTCACGGCCCACAAAGCAAACGTGCCCACCATGGGCGGCCTGCTGATTCTCGGCGGCGTTGCCACGGGTGTCTTGCTGCTCGCCGATCTCACCGTTTTCTACATCCACCTCGCCGGTTTCTGCATGGTCTGGCTCGGCGCGCTGGGCTTTATTGACGACCGTTACAAGCTGCTGCTCAAAGGCAAGGACAACTCGCGCGACGGCCTCAAGTTCTATCAAAAAATCCTCTTCCAAATCGGCCTTGGCGTCGTGCTCGGCTTTTTCATTCTTTACCACGGCGACCGCAACATCGAAGGACCCGGGATCGAGTATTACCGCATCTTTTCCATCCCGTTCATCAAGGGCAATCTCGAAGATCCGTTCCTACTGCCTTGGTGGCTGTTCATCATCGCTACGATCTTCGTCGTGACGGGCACATCTAACGCCGTCAACCTTACCGACGGTATGGACGGTCTCGCCTCCGGCTGCGTGGCCATGTGCTGCTTCGTTTTCATGCTGCTGTCGTTCGCTGTTGGCGACTTGCGCGTGGCCGAATATTTGCAATACTCGCACATCCCCCAGTCCGGCGAGTTGGCTGTCTTATGCGGGGCGATGCTCGGTTCCGTGTTGGGATTCCTGTGGTATAACGCCGCCCCGGCGCAGGTTTTCATGGGCGATACGGGTTCGTTACCGCTTGGCGGATTGATCGGCTACGTCGCCATCGTCTTGCGCCAAGAACTCATGCTGCTGATCGTCGGCGGTGTCTTCGTGATCGAAGCCATGTCCGTCATTCTGCAGGTGAGCTACTTCAAAGCGACTAAGGGCAAACGATTGTTTCTGATCGCGCCGATCCATCACCATTTTCACGTGAAAGGCTGGAAGGAAACGCAGGTCGTCACGCGCTTTTGGCTCTTGGGCGCGGTTTTTGCCGTCATCGCTTTGGCCATCACCAAACTTCGATGAGCCGTGCCGCCGATATCCAAAGTAGCAGCAAGATTTGCACATAGGGGACTCGTTTGATTCGCTTACACAGCCAACCTTCGGCGCAAAGCTCCGCCATACTCATCACCGCTGCCGCATTGCTGGCGCTGGGCGTCGTGATGGTCTTCTCCGCGACCGAAAGCCTTACCGAAGGCCCCTTCGCTAACGGCTTTCTTAAAAGCCCGCCGCTGCGCCAAGCCCTGTTTTCATTCGTCGCGCTCATCACCATGTTGATGGTCTCGCTTTGCCCGTATCAAAGCTGGAACCTACGCCGTCGCAGCGTCATCCAGCCGGCCTTGTTCCTCGGCCTCGCGTCAATCGCGTTGCTCGTCATGGTGTTGATGCCGCAGTTCGGCGAAGTGCGCAACGGTGCCCGCCGCTGGCTGCCCGTCGGGCCATCGAGCATCGGCCTCGGATTTCAACCGTCAGAAATTGCGAAGCTCAGTTTGGTCATGTTGCTGGCTGCCATCTGTGGGGCTCTGGGCGCACGCGTGCGTAAGTTCTGGTTCGGTTTCCTACCGATGTGCCTGCTCATCGGGATATTCGTCGGCCTCGTCGGTATCGAGGACTTCGGCACCGCCGTGTTGCTGGGTGCCGTTGGCTTTGGCATGTTGATCGCGGCCGGTGCAAGGCTTTGGCACTTGGGCCTTGTGAGCATGCCCGCCATCGCCGGCTTTATCTATCTCATCTACGATCGATCCCACCGCATGAAACGGCTCACCGCCTTTCTCGATCCCGAAGCCGACCCGCAAGGTGCCGGCTACCAACCCTTGCAATCGCTGATGAGCATCGCATCGGGTGACTGGTGGGGCTGCGGCCTCGGCGCGGGCGTGCAAAAATATGGCCACCTCCCCGAAGCGCGCACCGACTTCATCTTCGCCGTTATCTGCGAAGAACTCGGCATCGTCGGTGGTCTCGGTGTCATCGGGCTTTTTGCCGTCGTGGTGTGGCAAGGTCGCCTCGCGGCGCAAAACGCCCCGGACGCGTTCGGTCGTTTGTTTGCCCTTGGCGCAACGCTCACCATCGGCCTGCAAGCCGCCATCAATATCGCCGTCGTCACCGTCTCGGTTCCGACGAAAGGCATCAGCCTGCCACTCATTTCAGCCGGCGGTACCGGCGTCATCTTCTTCAGCGTGCTCGTCGGCATGTTGGCCAACGTCGCCCGCGCCCATCCGTCAAGCTACCCTGTAAATGAACCATCTGCGCCGAACGGCGAAAGCAACCCGGCACCACCCATCATCGCTCCGGCAACCTAGGCAACTTCTCCATCCATCACGGCGTCTAACACGGCAACACTCCTACAACACGCCTGCTTTGAAGCCCCCGGCCTCATCCGCTAACATCCTTTTGGCGGTGCGGCAATTGCGGGCAACAACCTACCGGGTGGAGGAGCGAATATCCCTGTGAGCGATTCTGAACGTCCATTGTTCGTCCTTGCCGGCGGCGGTACCGGAGGTCATCTCTATCCCGGCCTGGTCGTCGCCGACGAATTGTTGCGCAAACGCCCCGAGTTCGAAATCTTCGTTTACGGCACGCCGCGCCCCATCGACAAACGCCTCACCGAGCCGCGCGGTTATTCGCTCGTCGAACAAGACGTCAAACCGTTCAGCACCAACCCGCTCAAAGCCATCGGCTTTTTCGCCGCTTGGCGCAAAAGCATCGCCAAAGCCAAAGCGTCATTTAAAAATCGACCGCCCGCCATGATCCTCGGCCTCGGTGGCTACGCCGCGGGCCCGGCCATCGTTGCCGGTAGCGATTTGAAAATTCCCACAGCGCTCTTTAACCCCGACGCCACGCCGGGCCGCGCCAATCAATACCTCGCACCCAAAGTCGATCGCATCTTCGTGCAATGGTATGACACGATCGATCTAATCGGTCGCTCGCGCAAAATCAGTTGCACCGGTTGCCCCGTACGTCCCGAGTTCGCCAACATCGACCGCGCTAAGGCCGTGCGCGCCATGGGGCTCGACCCGCGTAAGAAAACCGTGCTGGTCACCGGCGCCTCGCAAGGTGCGTGGTCTATCAACATGGCAGTCTTGGAGTTGTGCGAGTTCTGGCGCAGCCAGCGCGGCTGGCAGTTGTTGCATCTGACCGGCGATAACGATTTGGAAGTTTGCAAGAAGCGTTACGCCGAGGAGCGCGTCGACGCCAAAGTGCTCGCCTTCACCGAAAAGATGGCCCAATGCATCGGCGCGGCCGACATCATCATTTCGCGCGCCGGTGCCTCAACACTCGCCGAAATCACTGCCGTCGGTCGTGCATCGATCCTGATGCCGTATCCGCACGACCGCGCCAAGCATCAATTCGATAACGCCCGCATCCTGAGCGAGCAAAATGGGGCGATCGTTGTCGAAGACGTAAACGACGCGCGCAAGAACGCCAAGAAACTGCAACGCGAATTGGAAAGCCTGATCACTTCCGAACATCGCCGCGAACGCATGGCCGACATTGCCGGCGCCGCCGGTCGCCACGACGCCGCCCACCTCATCGCCACGCGCCTGATCGCCATGGCCGATGGCGAGGATGATGACGAACTCGACTAACATCGCGCGGTTTGGCCGCGAACAATTCACAGGTTCAAGCGCATGCGCACGCCTTCCCGATATTCGATGCAGGCGGCACTTGTGAATTACGACGTCTAACAGAGGGCTCACGCAATTCCTGCGCCACTGAACCCCTTGCCCGTGCGGTTCGTAACCGCATAGGATGGTTTCCTGCAAAATCGAGCGGAATTCGCGTCGCCCTCGGCACGCTACGGACGAAGCCAACCGCTCAATTAGCATCTTGCCCCACACGGAGGTGGCTCCCGCATGTCGACATCCATTCCGAGCGATTCCCAACAAAAATCCAATGGCATCTCCAAGCTATTCGCCCGGCAAAACGGTCGTCGCCATCAGGAACATTGGTCCAGCCCCTTCGCTGCCAAACGCATCCACCTCATCGGCATCGGCGGCTGCGGCATGTCCAGTCTCGGCGGCGTATTGATTCGCAGCGGTGCGATCGTCAGCGGTTCCGACCTGCGCGAGTTCAACGGTCAAACCCCGCTCGAAGAAATGGGCGCGACGGTTCGCATCGGCCAAGCACCGATGAACATCGCTTCCGATTGCGACCTCGTGGTGTACTCGGCCGCGATCAAACCTGAGAACCCCGAACTCGTTGAAGCGCGCCGCCGCACCATCCCCTGCATCAAGTATTCGCAAATGCTCGGCCAGGTGATGCGCTACCGCACGTCGTATGCCATAGCGGGCACGCACGGTAAGAGCACCACGACCGCACTACTTTCATACATCCTGCGCCAGGCCGGTCACGATCCAACGTTCGTGGTCGGCGCGCACGTGCCGCAGCTAGGCGGCGGCTCGGGCGTGGGTAACGGCCCCGACATGGTCGTCGAAGCTTGCGAGTTCGATCATTCCTTCTTGAATCTCTCGCCCAAGCACGCGGCGATTCTCAATATCGAAGAAGACCATCTCGACTGCTTCGACAGCATCAACGGCATCATCGAAGCCTTTCGCGGTTTCGCTTCGCTCGTTCCCGAAGACGGCCTGCTGATCGCCAACGGTGAAGACCGCCACGTTGCCGAAGTCATTTCGGAGGTGCGCTGCAAAGTGCAAACGTTCGGTTTCGGTAAAGGCGTTATCTGGCAAGCCGCCGACCCGATCCATAAGAATGGCAACTACGAATTCGATGTGATCTTCAATGGGGAGCATTTGTTCCGCGCCCAACTCGGCGGCTTAATCGGTCGCCATCAAGCCGCCAACGCGTTGGTGGCAACGGCCCTGGCACACCGCGCCGGCGTCGAAACGCAGCAGATCGCCGCCGCTCTCAACACGTTTGAAGGTGCCAAGCGTCGCATGACGCACGTCGGCGAAGTGCGCGGCATCACGCTGCTCGATGACTACGGTCATCACCCCACCGAAATTCAAGCCACGCTCAAAGCCGTCAAAGAACGCTACGTCGGTCGGCGCCTGTGGGTGGTGTTTCAACCGCACCAGCATTCGCGCACGCGTTTTCTGTTGAATGACTTCGCCAAGAGCTTCGGCCTCGCCGATCGCTTGCTGATCCCCGAGATTTACTTCGTGCGCGATTCCGAAACCATGCGCGACGCCGTCTGCGCTCAGGACTTGGTCGACCGCGTCCATGCCCACGGCGGCAACGCCGATTACATTCCGACGTTGCCCGAAATCGCCGCTTATCTGAAAACGCACGCCCAACCCGAGGATGTGATCCTTACCATGGGGGCTGGTGATGTGTGGAAAGTTACCGATGACCTGCTTCACCGACTTGCCGCCTGAGATCGTCGCGCGCGATGTGCCGCTGGCGCCGCTCACGTGGTTTCGCCTCGGCGGCCCGGCGGAGTATCTCATTCGTCCCCGCAACGTCGACGAACTCCGGGCCGTCATTCGCGCGGCCCGCGCCGCCGACATGCCACTGCGCATCTTCGGCCTCGGTGCCAATCTGCTCGTACCCGACGAAGGTGTGCGCGGTGTCGTGTTGCGCCTCGACCAAGGGGACTTTGCTTCTTTCGACATCGACGCCGGATATGCCGGTGGCGGCGTCGATATGACCGAACTCACCCGCGCCGCCGTGCGCGCCGGCATGGCCGGTCTCGAACAACTCGCCGGCATCCCCGGCACCGTCGGCGGCGGCATCGCGATGAACTGCGGCGGAAAGTATGGCGACATCGCCATGGCCGTGCGCAGCGTCGAACTGATGAACAGTAACGGCGACATCGAAACGATCGAACACGACCGCATGGGGTTTGCCTATCGCCAAAGCGACATCGGCGAACGGTTTGTTGTCGGCGTTCGATTCGAGCTTGCGCCGACCGACTCCGACGCGCTCAAGCAACGCTACCGCGAGATTTGGGATTACAAACAGCAAACCCAACCCGCCATGTCGGGCCACAGTGCCGGTTGCATCTTTCGCAATCCCGAAGGTGACTCGGCCGGGCGCATCATCGACCGCGCGGGCCTCAAGGGTTTTCGCATCGGTAGTGCTTTCGTCAGCGAGCAACACGCCAACTTCGCCATGGCCGATCGTGGTGGATCGGCGCGCGACGTGCGCGAATTGATCCAAACGATTCGCACGCGCGTATTTGAAAGCTCTGGTGTCGAACTCGAGCCCGAAGTCAAGATTTGGTAACCGCCATACGCCACCGCGCTCGGAGGCGCGAGGAAGCTGCATAGCATGGACGCCCACACCAATACCAACGCCGCCCAACCCTCGATTCGGTCGCGGCGCGCTACCGACAAACTCACGATCACCGTTCTTGCCGGCGGGCCCGGTGGCGAACGCGACGTCAGCCTGAATAGCGGCCGTGCCGTCGCTGACGCCCTGCTCAGTCGCGGCCATGACGTCGCCGTCGATGACATCGCGCCGGACGATCTCGGTGCCCTTGCCCGCGATGTCGACTGCGTCTTCATCGCTTTGCACGGTACGTTCGGCGAAGACGGGCAGGTTCAGCGCATTCTCCACCAGCGCGGTCTCGCCTACACTGGCTCGGGGCCTGACTGTTGCGCACTCGCCATGAACAAAGCCGCCGCCAAAGCCAAATTCCTGGAGGCCGGCATCCCCACGGCCCGCTACGCCGTCGTCACCAAAGGCAACATCCGCGAAGCGATGGCTGCCTGGAATCTGCCCGTCGTCGTCAAACCCGTTGCTGAGGGCAGCAGCCTCTATTGTCACATTGTCCGCGACGTCACTCAGTTGCGGCCCGCTCTCGAACTCACACTCGAAAAATACGACCAATGCCTGATCGAGCAGTTCGTGCCCGGCAAGGAAATCACGGTCTCCATCCTCGGCGAAACGGCGCTTCCCATGATCGAAATCCGCACCAAGCGGGACTTCTACGATTATGAGGCCAAATATGTCGATGAAGATACAGAGTACGGATTCGACATCGATCTGCCCGATGACCTGCAGCGCCGCATCGTCGATTGGAGCTTGGCGGCGCACAAATTGCTCGGCTGTCGCGATTTTTCCCGCGTCGATTGGCGTGTGGACGATCAAATCGGCGATGCACGCCTGCTGGAAATCAACGTGATTCCCGGCCTGACGTCCCATTCGCTGCTTCCCAAGGCCGCAGCCCATGCCGGCATCGAGATGGCGGATTTATGCCTGCGCATCGTCAACATGGCCATCGACCGGCGCTTTGCCGCGCTCAAAGGCCAGTAACGTCGCGCAGCAATAACAGCCAATCGCCTGGGAGGAAGTCCGACCGTTGCCGGCGGCTAAAAAGAAACGAAACAAGAAGAAGGCGTCCGACCCGCCCGCCGCGTTTGAGATTGTCGCGCGACTGGCATCGGAAGACTATCGCCCCGTTCGGCGGGCGGCGCTGGTGGCGTTGCTCGTCAGCGCCGTCGGTGCCGGTTGCATATGGGGGCTTTACAGTCTGCGCAGCCACGTTCATCGTCTAACGCATTTCGAGCGGGTGGAACTCTGGATTGATTGGGAGGACGTGCCGCCCTTTTTGCAGGCCGATTCCTACGACTCGGTCTTTCGCGGCCTCGAAAGTGCTATCGCGCTTACGGCCAACGACCGCGTGCTAGACGATTCGCTGGCCCAGCGCATCGCGAGCACGCTCAGCCAAACCGGTCCGCGCTCGGTCGATGAGATCGCTTGGATCAAGAAGGTCAATCGCGTCATCGTGCGCCCCAACGGCCGCATCAGCGTCAACTGCACGTTCCGCTATCCGCGCGCATTCGTGAGTTGGGGCGAGTACTTCTATCGCGTCGATGACGAAGGCATCCGTCTGCCGGGGCAATATCGCGTCAGTCAATGGTCGCCGCCCGTGGGCATTCTCATTCGCGGCGTTGAGGCCCCCGAGCCCGTCGTGGGCCATTACTGGCCCGGCGAAGATTTGCAAACCGGGCTCGAACTCACCCGCATGTTGCTGCGCCAGCCTTATCGCGATCAGGTCGCCAGCATCAACGTGGAGAATTATCAGGGTCGCATCACGCAGACACAGCCGCATCTGGTCATCGCAACGGACCGCCCCGGTTCGCGCATTTGGTGGGGCCGTGCGCCGCATGAAGAGATGGGGGTCGAGAACTCGGCCGGGCAAAAACTCGCCCTCTTGCGGCGGCTTTACGACCATTACGGTCGCATCGACATCAATCGCCCGTTCGTCGATATCCGCTCGTTCAGCGATTCGATCCAGACGGCCGGCCCCAATTATGCGGCGGGCACGCACTAATCCGGGTAACTGCGTCGCCGCCGACATTCGGTCGTCAAGGCAATATCCACGGCGAGAGCCGCAGCCATCTCCTGCGTTTACCATATAATCTCCCACGCGGGGCCGGCGTCGGCCCCACGATTGGATCAATGGAATGTTGCTCGCACAAACGACCACCGAAAACGCAAGCGAACGTTGGATCGAGGCGTTCCGCCAACTGATGGAGCACTGCGTGCCGCCCATCGCGGCCACGCCTGAAGTGATCGTCGGTGCCCTCTTCGCGGTCGGTCTCGGAATCGGTCTCGTCTTTCGCGGTGGTAAGTTCGAGCGCCAAATCGTAATGGCCTTCGCGCTGCTGTTCGGCGGCTACGTCGGGTATTACCTGTCTAACGCGTTCGGCCTGCCCGGCCCAATCACGATTGCCATAACGTCCATCGCCTCTACGGCACTGGCTTACAAAACATACAAACTCTGGCTCGCCACCGGCTCGGTCGTCGTACTATTTGCAATCGGTCTAACGCTGCAGCTCGGTCGCGGCGATCTCAGCTCGTACCTGCCGCAGCCCGAGCAAATGAACGGGCCCGTCGACGTTGAGAAGGCACGCATTCAATTGCCCACGCCGGAACAACAGCAAAACAATCAGAACCCCGATTGGCGCACGCAACTGTCGCGTATCGGTGAGAACATCGCCGCGACGGTGCGCGATTTCGATTTCTTCGCGTGGATACTGCCCATCTCCGCCGCTGTCCTCGGCGCGGCGCTTGCCTATTGGGCGCTGCAAACGTTTGCCATCCTTTGGCTCGGCTTTCTCGGGGCCAACCTATCCGTGCTGGCGGGCTGCACCCTGATTTGCTGCAAATGGCCCGATATGCGCGATGCGATCTTCGCCCAACCGCACGTCCCCGCTTACGTTGTTCTCGGGCTTTGGATCGTGGGTCTGATATGGCAGGCCAAGGAAGCGCGTTTCCCGAAAAAAATCCTGCCTTCCTCGGACGGCGACGATTCTGGATCGTAAGTTTTATTCAACGTGTAAGGATTAGGAGGCATGGTGAACCTCGCTTGCATCTGGCGGCGCAACGAGAGGAAGACCCGTGCAATACATCACTCAATATTTTGCCCATCTGGGTACCGGGTTTGCGGTTTTACTCGCGCTGGCCGGTTGCGTGTATGGCTTCTTCGGCTGGCGCATCGTGCGCTTGCTGATCTTGCTCGACACGATCGTACTGGCGGGCCTTTTGGCGTTCGCGTCGCATGACAGCGCCTTTCGCGATGCCTTACCCATTCCACCGATCGTCTTAAGCATTTCCGTGTTATTGGTGCTACCGATTTGTGCGTGGCTCTTCGAGAAACGCGCAGCGCTCGGCTTTTTCGGCGTCATCGGCTTTCTCGCGACGTTGATCGTGGTGGTCGATCTCACGCCGGTGCTCGAGATACGCATCGGTAGCGCGATTTGCGGTGCCGGCCTATGCATGGCACTCGGCCTCACGATGTACCGTCAGACGACGGTGCTCGTCACCGGCCTTCACGGCGGCTGTCTCATTACGGCTGCCTTAGCGATTCTTGCGGCCCACCCGACCAACGGCGTCGGTGCAGCTATCAGTTCGCTCACCACGAGTTACGACTTCGCCCTACCTGCGGGGGTGTTGGCCTTCTCGGTCATCCTCATCGCAGTGCAATGGGCGGATCTGCAGGGCAACGAATCTGCCCATGCCTTTGCGGATTGACGTCGGTCCGTCGTGCCGCGGCCCAAGGCGGCAAGTGTTCGGCGCGTGCGCCTCCAACGCGCTCCGAAACAGACGGCGGATATGTACCCAGGCAACTGTCGGCTAGCAATTCGATGATCGTTGCGCGGGTGGCGCCGCAACGCTTCTCCTTTTTAATGATGGGGATGCGATGCATGGGCGTCCGCGCCGTCCCCCCAGCCGGCGTCCATCATCGCTCCCCACCCATTGCTTTAAGCATTGGATTGACGTGAACGAAAGAATGATCGCGGCGTACCGAAAGAAAAATCTTCGCATCCCGGTAGGGAAGCATCGACAATAGCCCAGCAGTTCACTGCTGGGTGTTCATGACAATTGAAGTTATCGCGTCCCAGCGGGACGAAGGGAATGAGATTCGAGCGCACCCCAAAAAATGTAGATTATACGGATTCCAGTTTCAAACCGCGCTTTAGGCAGGGAAGACTGCATTCCGCTGAGACGCAAATGACTCACGGCGTTCCTTTGAGCCCCATTCCGATGCGGCGCAATATGAAAGTGGAATCGGTATTACTCCTGCACCGCGCCCCAATTTCCCCCCGGCCTCGTCACGCCGTCATTCACGCCACCAACCACCGTCGCCGATCCGCGTAAGGGGCTGCCCGGCGCGAGCATAAATTTGTTGCGCACTTGCTGCCGCACCAGATTGATGCGTTGTGCAATCGACATCCCCTCAACAAAGACGGGGCTTACCGCGGCATCCCCGGCGACAAATTCAACATTGTCCCCCACGCGATCGTGGCTACCGCTCGGACCGGCGAAGTTATGGCTGTGGCTATCGCTCATGCTGTTGTAATCGCTGGCCGCGAAGCTCACGTGCCGCGCCGCGCCGTAATCACCGCGCGACGTGTTTAGCCCGTTGCCCTGCAAGATGTTAAACATCACCTGATGGCCCGCACTTGAGCGCCCGCCCTCGAACCACATGCCGAATCCGTTCGGATGGCCGGCACCATTATTTACGATCGTGTTATGAAACACGCGCCCGCGCTCGGTATCGCCCATGTCCAACCCCATGCGGCGGTTGTCGAACGAAATGTTAAATGCGACCAAACAATCCAAGCCGCCGCGCACACCGACCTTTATCCCATTGCCGTCGCCCGCCTCCGTGTTTTCCGGATTGCCGTTAAACGCAATATTACCTGTCACCGTTAAGTGCGTGCCGCCCAGCAGGTCGAAGTTGTCGTCGGCATTACCGAAAGCGATGTTGTCTTTGATGATGCAGTGCGTCGCGTAGCGCGTGCCGAAGCCATCGCTATGTTCGGGCACTTGGCGGTTGTTAAAGCTCAGACAATTCTCGATAACACAATGTTTCGGCGCGATCTGATCCCACCCGCACCAATCGGCCCAGGCCGACTCGGCCAAGTCGCTGCTGTACCGCCCGCCCGGCGCACCCGGCGCGTTGTTGCCCGCCTTGGGCGGCACGGCTGCCGTTTCGCGCGTTTGCACCGGCGCTTCGCGCAACACGATGCCGCTACTGCTATTGGAGATCATACAGTTCTTGAACGAGACGTTCCGCACCGGCCCCACGGCGCGCAGCGCACCGACAAATGTGTTCGGTCCTTGGCTGCAGCGCTCGGCACTGCATTCCAACACGTCGATATGATGCGTCGCCCCCGGTGAACTCGCTTCGATATCCAACCCGACACCGTTCAAGTTCTCAAACCGAAAACCGTTGATCACAATCCACGACGAATCGACGATGCGCCAGCCCGTATTACCGCGTTCCGCCCCCGGTCGCATGCCCGTCACGCGCGGCATCGCGCCCGTATCGGCGGTGATCGTGATCGGCTGCTCCGCCGTACCGTGTCGATTCTCCATCAGCACCACCGGTCGATTCACCGACGGATGATTTCGGTAATATGTTCCCGAGCGCACCACGACGACATCACCCGCTCGCGCCTTATCCACGCCCGCTTGTATCGTGGCCAGCGGTGTGTCGGCCGTGCCCGTATTACCATCGTTTGCCGACGGATGATCCGCATCGACGTAAATCGTCTGCGGCCCTTCCGTAATCACGTTGATAATTACCGACCGCGAGCGCTCCGTGCCGTTCGGCTGAATCGACACCAACTCCACATCATGACGGCCCACTGGCAAATCGACGGTTGCCGTCAAATCAAACGCAATCGGCACGCCGCCATTGCGCCATTCGATGCGACTGCCATCGGGCAAGCGGCTTCCCGAACCATCCAAGCGCACCTGCGCCGACGAGCCACCGTTGGAAATACGCACGACCGGCGGCGCTTCGATAATCAACTCAGACGTAGCGGCGCTTTCACTCGAATTCGGGTCGCCGCATAAATCGACTTGATGGCCATTGTATGTCGTGGGCGTCGAGCGCATCGTTGCTACGAAATCGACGCCATCTTGCCCTGCGGCATCCATCAGTTTTTCCGTTGGCGAAAACACAAAATCTTGTTTTTGCGGCCGAATCGTCCCCGACCAACCGCCCGGAACCGCCAATTGATAACGACCCGCCGGGTCCGTCACGCCGGCCTCGCGCACGCCGCTGGCCGCCACAATTACGCCCGGAATCCCGAAGCCGCTGCTATCTCGGACGCGGCCTTCAATCACCACGTCCCCGATCAGATTCGGAAATGAGGACGCGCCATCGCCACAGCCGAAAACGGCCATCGGCACCAAGACCGCAAAAAACGCAATAAATCGGCGACCGATCGGCATTAAACAAGGCAACCGGCTTGGCTTCGAATTCGGAAACATAAGACCTCCCGCTGGCGGATTCGGCGAACGGGCGATAAGCAACGAAATACCCCGCCCAACCGATAATGAGGCTTCTAATCGCAATTTCGGCTGAGTATAATCGGTGCGGTTTGTGGGGGACAATCCGCGCAGACTTGTGGCCTTTTCGTGACGGGGAACGAATGCCGCTTAGAGATCATTTAATCAATACGTGGTCGACCACCGCGCGCTTGTGCTGCGCGCTCGTCCTGATGTGCGCCGCCTCGTGTGGCGCATTCGAACCGGGCGATACCAACGGTGACGGCGAAACCAACGGCGCGGATATCCCGAGCTTCATCGAGCTGATTGTGAATCCGCAAACACCGACGGCGGACGAACTCGACGCCGCCGATATCGGTTCGCCCGGCGATCCGTGCGCCGCCGACGATCTCATCACGGTCGACGACATCCCCGGCTTCGTCGGCATTCTCATGGGCACCCCGTGTAACTTCGCCCCGCAGATCACGACGGGCGATATTGCGCTACTCAACAATGTTTTCTGCGATACGTGCCCCAGCGCGCGCAACGCGATTCAACTCGAAGCCGTCGACCCGAATCTGGGTGATACCGAGAATCTGATTTGGTCGATCGCCACGCCACCCGAATTCGGCACGGCAAGTTTCGTAAACGGAAGCGTCGGCGGGCAAGTCACGCTTTGTTATCAAGCCGCCGACGTCGACGAGCCAGTCGATCAATTCATCGTGACCGTCAGCGATGGTTTTGGAGGTGCCGATCAAATCACGATCGATACCAACTCGGCCCTGCCGCCCTCCCTTGTGATCGCACCCACCTATCAGCAGACCGATGTGCTACTGACTGCCACGCCCGGTTACGAGTCTTACTTCTGGCCGCACAGCGGTGAAACCAACAACAGCGTCACGATCGATCAAGACGGCTTCTATAGCGTTGACGTCACCGACAACAACGGTTGCAGCGTAACCTGCATCACGCAGATCGCACTCAACGCGCCGGTCACCGCTTACTATCGCGTCAATGCCGGCGGCCCGAACTATGTCGATCAGAACGGCCACTTGTGGATGTCCGACATGGGCTTCTACAACACCGGCAAAAAAGAGCAGGTTCACGCGGCTACGCAAATTGCCAACACCGAAATCGATACGATTTACCAGACCGGTCGGTGGGATTCGGCGTCCGGCAGCGAAATGGTGTATTCGTTCCCGGTCACCAACGGCGAGTACACCGTGCGCCTGCACTTTGCCGAGATCTACTGGACGCAGCCGAATCGCCGCGTTTTTGGCGTCGCCATCGAAGGCACCAATGTCATCAGCGGCCTCGACCTTGTTGCGGAAGTCGGCGCATTCACCGCGGATATTCGCGAGTTTGAAACAACCGTGTCCGACGGCGTGTTGAATGTCGAGTTTCTGCACGACTTCGAGAACCCAAAGGTTTCGGCCATCGAAATCCTGAGCGATACCCCGGTGCAACCGACGCCGCCGACCATCGACGTGATCAGCCCGACCGAAGGTCAGGTCATCTCCGATTCGGCCGTCACCGTTCAATGGGTATCCACCGGCGACTTGTCGCAGGTCAACCACGTGCATCTGCAACTCGATGATCGGCCCGTTGTGATGCAGATGAATCTCGACAGCAGCTATACGTTCACCGATCTCGCTGCTGGTGCACACACATTGCAGGTAAACCTCGTCGATGCGGTTCATCAAAACCTGCCCAACCCCGAAGCGTCTGCGGTCGTCACCTTCACGACCGACGCTGCACCGCCCCTTCCGGCGACCGTCACGATCCTCGCGCCGACTGAAGGCGCATCGATCGACGTCGACGAAGTCACCGTGCAGTGGCAATCATCCGGCAATTTGGTAAACGCCAATCACGTTCACTTGCGCCTCGACAACGGCGGCATCATCATGCGACCCACACTCAGCGGTTCGTACACTTTTAGCGGTGTTGCGGCCGGTGCGCATACGATTGAAGTCAATCTCGTCGATGCCAATCATCAAGACCTGCCCAACGCCGAAGCGTTTGATACCGTTGGATTCATTACCGTCGACAACACGCCCGATCCGCCCACAATCAACATCACCTCACCAACTGAAGGCGAATCGATCAACGGCAACGCCATCACCGTGCAATGGCAAACCACGGGCGATCTGACCGACGCCAACCACGTGCACCTGCGGCTCGATAACGGCGGCATCATCATGCGGCCCGACCTGACCGGCAGCTTTACGTTCACCGGCGTGGCCCCCGGCTCGCATACCTTTGAGATCAACATCGTTGATGCCAACCATCAAAATCTGCCCAATGTTGAGGCATATGACAGCGTCGGCTTCACGTCGACCGGCAATCCGATCGAACCGCCGACGCTCACGCTTACTTCGCCATTCAACGGTGCCACCATCACCGGCGACGAAATCATGGTCTCGTGGAACAGCTCGGGCGACCTCACCGACGCAGCGCACGTACACGTACAACTCGACGAAGAAAACCCACAAACGCTGCTGCCGCTCAACGGCATGGTCGCGTTGCCCCTCTTGCCGGGCACTTACACGATCACCGTTTCATTGGTGGATGTCGGCCAAGCCCCGCTGCTCAACCCGGAAGCGACGAAGGTCGTCACGGTCACGCTCGTGCCGCAGCCCGGCAGTGACGATGCCTTGTATCGCATCAACGTTGGCGGCCCCACCTACACCGACAACCTTGGCAATACCTGGGAATCCGACGCCGGTTATTACAACATCGGCAATAGCTCAGTCGTTAATAGCGGCACCGAGATCGCCGGCACCGACAACGACCCCTTGTATCGTTCCTGCCGTTGGGATTCATCGTCGGCTCCTGAGATGATGTTCGAGTTCCCGGTCGCAGCAGGCAGCTATACCGTGCGTTTGCACTTTGCCGAAACGTATTGGACGCAACCCGCGCGGCGCGTGATGAATGTGGCCATCGAAGGTGCCACCGTGCTTACTGATTACGACATCGTCGCGGAAGTCGGCCCGCTCACGGCCGATGTGCACGAGTTTGAAACGACGGTCACCGACGGCACGCTCAACATTGAGTTCATTCATAACTTTGAAAACCCCAAAGTCTCCGGCATCGAAATCCTCGGCGACGCCGCACCCTTGCCACCGACGGTTAACATTCTCGCGCCGAACAACGGCGCAACACTGATGGGCACCAGCTTTATCGCACAATGGCAGACCAGCGGCGACCTCAGCAGCGTCGACCATGTGCACGTGCAGCTCGATGACGAACCGATGCAGATGAGCCTCAATCTAACGGGTTCGCTCACCTTCAATAACGTCGCGCCCGGCAATCACACGCTTACGGTAACGCTCGTGGATAGCGGCGATGGCGAGCTTACCAATCCCGAAGCAACCGACAGCGTGTCGTTTACAACCGAAGAAGTGGTTACCACGCCGCCGACGATCACCATCACCACCCCCGCCAACAACAGCACGATCGTTGGCGACACGATCGACGTGTCGTGGGCATCGACGGGTGATTTAAGCACCGTCAATCACGTACATATCCAACTCGACGACGAAGCGCCCACGATGAGCATGAACCTCAACGGTTCGACCACGCTCGGCCCGCTGCCTCCCGGCACTTACACCGTGACGGTGTTCTTTGCCGATACCAGCCATCAACCGATTCCCGGCCCCGCAGCAACCGACAGCGTCACCGTCACGTTGATCGAAGACACCGGCAGCAACGACGAATTCGTCATTTATCGCCTAAACGCCGGCGGCCCGGATTACACCGATGGCGACGGCAACTTTTGGTCGTCCGATGCCGGCTTCTACAATAGCGGCGGATCGTTCACCAGCACCGCCGCCATTGCTAATACCGAAAACGACACGCTCTATCAATCCGAGCGCTTCATCGAAAGCAGTACGCAAAACCTCGTGTTCACGCTTCCGGTCGATCCGGGCACGTATCGCGTGCGGATGCACTTCGCCGAGATTTGGTCCGGCGCGCAAAACCCCGGCGTGCGCGTCTTCGATGTGTTCGTGAATGGAAACCTCGTACTCGATAACTTTGATATCGCCGCCGTCGCGGGCTTCCGCACCGCGACGGTTCAAACATATGACTTGCAAGTGCTCGACGGCGATATCGTCATCGCACTGGCGAAGGTCGCGCAGAACCCGAAAATTTCGGCGATCGAAGTCGTGCAACTCAGCGCGGGCGAACTAACGCTCGATCCGACGTTTGTATCCTGGGGCCACGTGCCGCTGGGGCAAGCCGGCTTCGTTCAAACGCTCACGCTCACCAACGACGGCAGCGAACCGATCAACATCTCGTCGATTGCGTTTCAAGTGAACGACGGCGGCGGCGAAGATTTCACGCTCAGCCTGCCCGGCCTCGATTTAACCGGCGCGGCTGGCGATGTCATTCATCCCGTCGATATCGACTTGGCTCCCGGCGCTAACCTGCAAGGCAGCTTGCTGTTCGCACCGAATACGCCCATCGCCAACAACGTTGACGTCGAATTTCGAGGCAACTTCCCGCCGCAACACGTGTCGCTCAGCGGAATCGGCGGTGAAGAAACCGGCCATCCGTTCCTGCACGTCGTCATCGATGTCGATCCGGTCACCGTCGACTACGACCAGAACGGTAGCGAACCCGTGACGCTGCTGGGTCGCGATTCGCATACCCACGAACTCGGTCATGAATTGGAAGCGTTCGAGTGGACTCAGAACGGTCAGATATTCGCGACCACGATGGATACGACGCACACCTTCCCTGTCGGCGAACACACGGTGCGGCTGACCATCTACGATGACAACATTCCACCGGAACAGCTCGCGTTGGAAGAAACCTTCCGCGTCGTTGGCCCCGACGCCGTGCCCGGTGCGCTGGTGCGCTATTACAGCGGCAATCCGCAAACGCTGATCGACAATCCGCCCGCTACCGCAAACTTTGGCGAAGTGGTCAGCACGCTTTACATCAACGATGACAACGCTACGCTGGGTAACTCGCCTTACACCGGCAACGTGCTTGCCCGCATCAATACCACCGTTAACGTTACACAGGCGGGTAACTACACCTTCTATAGCGGCGGCGGTACCGAATCGCGCCTGTGGGTGGACGGCAATCTCGTCAGCGGTCCGATCAACCTGACGACCGGCGCCCACACGCTCGAAGCGCGCTTTGCCGTCAACGACATCGCCGATGCACCGTTGGCGCTCGCATGGCAACTCGGCGGCGGTGCCATCATCGATATTTCGATTGCCGCGCTGAGCCACGATCAAACCGGCCTGCGACCGATCATCAACACGGCCCCCGACGAAGGCATTGATGCCGGCGGCAATCTCATCACGCTAACAGGCCTCGGCTTCTTCCCCGCCGATCAAGTCGTCGTGCATTGGGGCGCGCAGGATATCACCGGCGCCGACCTCACGATCACGCCCAGCCGCATCGACTTCATTTCGCCACCGGGCGACGGCATCATCGACTTCACCGTTGAAACACCCAACGGCGTCAGCAACGTCAAGCAATTTTTGTACACCACCTCCGGTCCCGTACCGACAATCTTCGCGCTCGCCGACGCCGCCGCGATCGCCAAACCCACGGCCCTTACATGGGGTGCCGACGGTCGTCTCTACGTCGCCAACATCAACGGCAAGATCGAAGCCTACACGTTCGACGACAATTACAACGTTACGAATACCCAAGTGATCAACACGCTAACGACCCTGTCCAACAAGGGCATCCTCGGCATCACCACTAGCCCGTTCGATGCGCCCGGTACCGTCAAGCTTTACGTCGCCCACGGCGAACTATTCGCCAACGGCGGCGCATGTTTCGAAGGCTTCTCGCCGTACTCGGGGCAAGTCTCGGTACTCACCGGCCCCAACTTCAATGTGGCCGAACCGCTTATCACCGGCCTTCCGGTCTCCAATCACGATCACAGCGTTAACGGCATGACGGTTGATAACTTCGGCAACCTGCTGATTTGCAGCGGTGGTAACACCAACGCCGGCGTGCCCAATTGCAACATCGGCGACGTACCCGAATCACCGCTATCGGCGGCAATTCTGAAAGCCGAAGTGTGGCGACCCGACTTCGACGGTGCCGTTACCTACATCGATCCTGCCACCGGCAATCTCAATATGGACCAGGTCTTCGGCAATATTGTCGATCAACTGGGCGGTCGCGATGTCAGCGTATGGGCACCGGGTTTGCGCAACGCGCTGAGCTTGGTCTATACCACCAACAATCGGATCTATGCCACCGACAACGGCCCCAATCCGACGTTCGGCCCCGGGTCGCTCTCCGCCACCACCGACACCGGCACTGACGCTTCCGACGGTGACGAACTCCTGCTGGTCGAAGAGGATCGTTACTACGGCAGCCCCAACCGCAACCGCGGTCGCTGCGACAACCGCCAAAACGTATACCACAACCTTAACGGCGGTTCGATTGGCGATACGTTCGCGCAAGCCTTGCTCGAGTTGCAACCCTCGACCAACGGTATCGTCGAATATCGCGCCAACGCCTTCAATGGTGCCATGCGCGGTGCGCTGATCGTGCAAAAATGGAACGGTTACACCACACGTATCGACCTTGCCGCCGATGGCCGCAGCGTTACCAACAGCGAACAGCTCAACGTGGTGATGGATAGCCTCAACATCGTCACCGGCCCCGGCGGCGCGCTGATTGGCGGCAACTACAACGATAACAAAGTCAGCGTCGCCACCCCGCAAAACGGCACCGCCGGCTTTAACGTGTTCGACGTGCATCCGTGGCGCGCACCGGCCACCGGCGGCCACACGTTCGTCATCGGCGGCACCGGCTTCGGCAACCTCGGCAATACGACCGTCGATATCGGCGGCGTTAGCGCCACCATAACAAGCGTTAGTACCAACCGCATTCGCGGCATCGTGCCCGCCGTTGCCAACATTCCAAACGACCTCGTCGATATCGTCGTTACCACGGCGGGCAGCCAGCGCACGCTAACGTCGGCCTTCCGCTATCTGGCAACGCCCGGCAATGGCCACGCGGCGCGTGCGTTTATCGAAATCGATCCGGGTAGCAGCCTCATCGGCAGCAGCACCTATTCGCAAAACTCGTTCAAAATCACCAACACCGACCTCGCCGGTCGCAAGATCGTGCGCGTCACGTACGACTTCTCGACGGCACTGTTCCCCGACATCGTGTTTGACCCGACGGGCAATGCCGGCGACTCGGCCTTTAAGGCCTTCCAAGTCAACACCAATCCCGGCGTCGGTCTGGTCGGTCACGAATTCCGCTGCCCCCACGACGGCGGCTTCGATCAGTTGGTGATTCGATTCGATAACTTCAACACGGGTCAGTTGTTCGCCTTCTCGGTCGACGTCGATCCGACATCGATCAACGGCTCCGCGCCGCCCGGACCGAACGATTCCGGCAGTATTTCGGGGCTCGAACTCGTCGGCACCACCATGACGGTCGTATTCGACGACGGTGCCTCGTGGAAGCGACAACTCTTCCGCGAACCGGGCAGTGTCACCGGCGGCATCATCGACGCGATGCCCACGGCCCTGCCGCGCCCGCAAATCGAAGTGGTTGGCCTCTCGACACCGTCCGACACGAACAATGCAAATCAAACCGTACGCGTCAGCGGTCCCGCCGGCGCGATCGTTCGCTTATTGATCGTCGAGGGTGCGCTCTACACCGCTGGCGTTCCCGGTAACGGTTTCGATCTCGACCCGTTTGAAGCCAACACGGCGATCAAAGTGACGGAACTTAGCGGCACCGTCGGCGCTGGAGGCACTGTCGATATCCCCGTCACGCTCACACGCACCGACGTCACCCACGGCGGACTCAACTACATCGTGGCCGTATTTGAAGATGCGAATGGTAAGACGAGCGATTTGTCGAACACCGTCGTAGTCGAGTTGAACTAAGCACGTTGCGCACATCACCTCGGGCAACGATTAGCCGATCATCAGAGCCGCGCCCGTCAGGAAGCGGTCCGCGCAAAACGCCGCGGCATCTTTCGGCAATGCAATTAGCTCTCTTCTAACGATTCAGCTGCGCCACATGCCTCTATGCCGATCCCGGTCTGCGCAATATTTTCAGATCGAACATCGTGATGTGGAGGAATGCCCCCTCACCCATACACCGGTTGCAAACCGGTGCCACAGCGCATCCGTCAGCGACATCCCCATGCCACGGCTCAAACTTCTTCATGTTTGCCACGCGTCTAAATCCCGCTATTCTTTCCCCGCATGTTCAAGAAGCGCCATCCACCCGTCGGTTCCATGCCCGGCACGCTCGTCTTCGGCGATGCCGCCCAGCGCCCTGCCATTCGCGTGATGAAATACAAACCGGGCATGTTGCAGGAAATCGACTGCGAGAACGCGGCCGACGCCCACGCGCTGCTCGATGATGAGACCATTTGCTGGATCGACGTCCACGGCCTCGGCGATGAGAAAACGCTGCGCGAGTTTGCCGAGCTGTTTAAGATAACGCCGCTCGCCCTCGAAGCCGTCGTCAACGTGCCGCAACGCCCCAAAGTCGAAACGCACGACAGCAATCTCTTGTGTATTACCCGCATGATGAAGCTGACCGACGATCGCATCGAACCCGAACAGGTCAGCATCTTTCTCGGTAGCAACTACGTGCTCACGTTTCAGGAGCGCCCCGGCGATGTCTTCGAACCGGTGCGCGAACGCATCCGCATGGACGGCCCCATCTTCCGCCGCTCGGGCAGCAGCTATCTTACGTACGCCATCATCGACGCCGTTATCGACGCGTATTACCCCATCCTCGAACACTACGGTTACTTGCTCGAAACGCTCGAAGATGCCATCGTCGAAAAACCGCGACCGGCGCTCTTGCACGAAGTCCATGGCATCAAGCGCGACCTGCTCGCCATTCGCCGCGGCATCTGGCCCCAGCGCGAACTCATCAACAGCATGATCCGCGACGAGTTTGCGCTCGTCACCGAACACACGAAGTTGCACCTGCGTGATTGTTACGACCACGCCGTGCAAATCATGGATGCCATCGAAACGTTTCGCGAACTCTGCGGCGGCCTGATGGATGTATATCTAAGCAGCATCGGCAACCGTCAAAACGAAGTCATGAAAGTGCTCACGATCATGGCGTCGATCTTCATACCGATCACATTTCTCGCCGGTATCTACGGCATGAACTTTGAGAAGATGCCCGAACTAAAGAACCCCTACGGATATCCAACACTGCTGGCGATTATGGCCGCGCTGGTCAGCAGCATGCTTTGGTGGTTTTACAGCAAAGGTTGGCTTGGCAATCGCGACAATTGACTATTTTGCCACGAAGGTAGCGTGCGATTTTAGAATATCTGAAAAACTCGGCCTCACTGCTTACAATTCGTTTATACCGGAACGTTAACATCTATCCTGATTACCCGTTCGTGATCCTAAAAAGGGAGGACATCACATGCCCGAACTTTCGGGAGAAACCGATACGCAACCCGCCACCATGCGGGGCACGTCCGTCGATACGCCGTCTCAATCGAAAAAAGCAGCGCTTACATCCGAGCTGGCTCAGTTGCTGGCACAGGCATCCGCCGATCCCAGCCTTATCGAAAACGCTGACGCGCCGCTGGCTCGCGCCTTACTCGAAGACGCCTATCGCGTGCGCGCCACCGACGTCCACCTCGATCAGGAGGAAGCCTCCTATCGCGTTCGCTTTCGCATCGACGGTAATCTGATCGACGCCATGCCGCTCAACGCCGAGCAGGGCAAGCGCCTCGTCAACCAAACCAAAACGCTCGCCCGCATCGACCCCGTGCGCTTGCACATGCCCGTCGAGAACCGCATCAGTATGCACGACCGGCGCGAACCGTTTGATGTCCGCGTGGTTGCCGCGCCCACCGTCACTGGTGAGAAATTGGCGCTACGCATGTTGCGTAACGAACGCCAGCAGCGGACTATCGAACAATTGGGCGTATCGGCGCGACAGCGCGATCAACTTGTTGACTGGATCAACAACACGCACGGACTGTTGCTCATCACTGGCGCCACCGGCAGCGGAAAGACGACAACGCTGTACGCGATCCTCGATCAACTCAATCGCAGCCATCGCGCCATCGTCACGCTCGAAGACCCCGTCGAATATCAAATTGACGGTCTTACGCAAATGCAGGTCAACGACAAACAAGGTCTCACCTTTGCCGCCGGTATCAAGTCAATGTTGCGACTCGATCCCGACTATCTTGTCGTGGGCGAATTGCGCGATGCCGAATCCGCCCGTACCGCCGTCAGTGCCGGCATCACTGGCCACGTGCTGCTGGGCACCATGCACAGCGAAGATCCCGCCTCGGCCATTACACGATTGCGACATTGGGGCGTGGCCAATCACGAAATTGCCGCATCCGTCAGTTTGATCGTCGCGCAGCGCTTGGTGCGCAAGCTTTGTAGCGTGTGTGCCGTCGCCGAAGAACCCGAAAGCTGGGAACGCGATTGGTTTACGGCTCACGATTTGACCTGCCCCGACCAATTGCATCGCCCGAAGGGTTGCGTCGTTTGTGACGAGCTCGGCTTCATCGGTCGCACCGGCCTGTTCGAGATATGGTCGGTCAATCACGACGACCAGGACGCCATCGTGAAACGCGTCGCCGAACATGATTTGCGCCGCCGCCTTGCCGCGCGGGATCATACCACCCTCCTGCATCGCGCCGCCGACATGATTGGCGAAGGCGTTACCACTGTTCGCGAGGTCGCCAATCTGGTGATGAAAGTGGAGAGTTCGGAGAAACAGTAGGTTACTTACCTTTGTGAACCCGTTTGTTTCGATAGCTACCTTTAAATGACCGCGCGCTAAGGCACCGGATGGCTTCACGCAACGCCTCTTGATGGCTTTGCGCCGCGGAACCTGATGACTCTGCGCTGTGGCACCGGTTTGTAACCGGTCGTTCTCGTTAGGTGCATCCCTCGATGCACCGATGCCCCCACGGTCGTTATTCGCGATCAACGGCATCGAACAACCGCGTCAATCCTTCCGCCACCACCTTCCCCCCTGCCCAGGCCCACTGAAAATTATACCCGCCGATGCGACCATCGACGTCGAGGATTTCACCCACCAAAAACAAACCCTGGCACACGCGCGACTGCATCGTTGCCGCGTCGATCTCTTCCAACGGCACACCGCCCGCCGTCACTTCGGCGTAGGCGTAACCGCGACTACCCGTGATCCCCAAGGGTAGCGCCGTCAATAAATGTACCACGGTGCGTCTGGCTTCTTTGTTCACCTGCCCGACAATTAAATCCGCCGCAATACCTGCTTCTGCCAGCACCGCCTCCGACAAGCGCTCCGGGAAGCGCTCGGCCAACACCGTCTTGATGCGTTGCCGCCCGCCCGTCGCCGCCGCGTCGATCAACCATTGCTCGACATCCTTAAACGCGTACCCCGGCATCAGATTCGCCGTTAGGCTTACCGATTTCTTTTCCAACACCGCCCGATGCCAATGTCGCGATATGTCGAGAACGACTGGCCCACTGATACCGAAGTGCGTCCACAACAGCGCCCCCGTCATCCGCACCGGCTTCGCGCCTTCGACCTTGAGCGTCAACTCGACGTCCTGCGCGATCCCAGACAACTGTCTAAATCGACCTAGCTCCGTCAGCAGCGGCACCAGCGAAGGCGTGTCGTCGATCAATCGATGACCCAATCCCCGCGCCAACTCATAACCGAAACCGTCGCTGCCCGTCTTCGGTAATGACTTCCCGCCCGTCGCCAACACCACGGTTCGACATGCCAATTCTTGACCCGCTGCCGTCACGACGAAGCCATCCGTATGTTTCGTAATACTGTCGACCCGGTGATCTGTCCGCATCTCCACGCGCAACCGCTGCGCCTCGTTTACCAATGCATCGAGCACCGTCCGCGCCTTGTTGGAATTGGGAAACAGCTTGCCGTGCGCCTCTTCGTGCATCTCGACGCCGATTTCTTTGAAAAAGTCGATCGTCTCATCGACCGGCAAAGCACGCAGCACCTTTTTGATCGCATTGCGCGAACCGCCGCAATAATCCTGCGGCGTGAAACGCACATTGGTGACGTTGCAGCGTCCACCGCCCGCAACCAGAATTTTTGCGCCGAGTTTCTTTGCGCCATCGAGGATCACAATCGACCGCTCGGGCAAGCGCCGCTTGCTAAAGATCGCGGCCGCCAAACCCGCCGCCCCGCCGCCGACGATGATGATGTCCAATTTATTCGAATCCATGATCAGAGAATTGGTGCATCAAGGGATGCACCCTACAAGAATCACCGGTTACAAACCGGTGCCACAGCGCGGAACCATCAATTCAGTGCCGTTCCTATCAGAGCCGCGCCCGTAAGGAAGCGGTCACGGTAACCTAGCGGGGGGAACATGAATGCGCGCGGCAACTGCCAAAATTGTGAAACTTCCAGCCAGTATTATCGTTACCCCAATAATGCGACGCCGGATCGCACACCGACCATACACCGATTACAAACCGGTGCCACAGCACGTGGGTGCCCCTGCCCTTCTAGGGCTGGGGGACACCGACCCAGTGCGCGACCATGGTCACCCCTTCACCAACCGCGCTCGCCAAGCCCGATGCGCATCCAAGCCGATCGCCGTCGAGATGAGTAACGCCCCTCCCAAGAACTCCCAACCGATATGCTCCCCAAAAAACGCCAGCCTAACAATGCCGTCACCAAAAATGACCCGTTCAACACAATCATCGCGCGCGTCGCTTCATAACGGGCCAAGACCAAATAGATCATCAGGTAATTCAAAAACGATGTCACCACCGTAATGAATCCGAACCCCAACCATGCGTTCATCGAATACGTCGCGGGCGCGAACTCACCGATGTCGAACAAAATCAACGGCGTATGCAACAACGAGCCGAGCAGAAACGTCGCCGTCAGCGTGCGCAGCGCGCCGAGTTTATCGATCAAGCCGCGACTGAGGACGATAAAGAACGCCCAACTCACGATCGCGCCGAAGAGCAGCGCGTCGCCCGTCGCGCTCTCAAACTTGAGCGACTTACCCCACGGCCAGAGCAACACAAACGCCCCCGCCATCGCCAACAGCGCCGCCACCAGCATCTCGCCGTCGAAGCGCGACTTGCGCAAGAGCACCGATGTCCAAAACACCAACACCGGCCCCATCGCGTAGAATAACCCCGCGTGCGACGCGGTCCCTTTATCGATGCCGACCAGAAAAAAGAACTGATTGATCGGCACGCAGATCAGCCCCAACGCCGCCAGCGCCAGCCAGTCGCGCCGCGAGAAATCGAGCTTCTTCTTACGCACCCGCAACGTGCCCAAATGCAGAATCCCCGCCAAACCGAACCGCATCCACGCCACCGTCAGCGGCGGCATCTCATTGAGCGCCACCTTCGCCGCAAACGGCGTCATACCACCGATGAGCGTGGCCAGAATCAGCAGGTGCCAAGGGGTTTTCATGCGGGGAGGGTAGCGGGATTAAGCGGAATCGTCACCGTCGCATTGATTAATGAATGGGTAGCCCGATCTCAACTAACCTGCAAAAGCTAACATCATGCGCGACGGCAGCGCCTTGTGCTCAAGCCAATCAAAAGAAGCAGCACGGCTTGTGGCTCAGGAATGATGAGAAATTCGACGAAGCCGGACCCCGTGCCTTGAAAGCCTGCGGACGACGATTGCGCGCGGATGCTCATATCGTAACGGAAATCCCAAACTCGGTTGGCGGGCAGCATGAATTGGCCCTCAGCCTCCAATCTTTGAAAGCCTACGCCGAAGGTTGTGTCATGAATTTCGCTAACACTCAGAATCGTCTCGGAGACGGAAGGATCAAGTACACCCAAAATCAAACTCGCGCGCATTTGGTCGGCCGGCAATGTCGCATCAATGCGCGCTCGATACTGCACCAGCACATCCTCGGTGACACTCAGATCAATGCTGCCGCCAGCACTCGCGTTCCACGCATTACCATTAACCGAGTCGGCCCTCAAGACACTCTCGATCATGAAGCGTGCATCCTGTCCCCACGCGAGTTGATAGGTAGCAGCCGAAGAGGAACGCTCGAGGCTCGCTTGATGACTGTCCATAAAGGGAGACATCACATCATCGAAGGATGCTGCCGTCACCTGCGGAAAGCTGCCGCTCACGCCCACACTAAGACTCGAATCAATTACCGTTACCTCTGCAGCAGTCGCAGTGCTTGAGACAACAAACGCAGTCAGCAATGAAAGGAAAAATGAAATGCCCGAGAGTTCATAAAATTATCGTTTCATGCTATTCGATTCGTATTGCTTAGCGATTCCGACGGCCACAAAATTCGCCAGACCGACGATACTATTCAACTTATAACGATACGTACTTTGACCGGCAGACTCAATCGATCAGACCAAAAAAAAGGACGTTAATTAGCCATTAAATTTGTTACCCGGAAAAGGCAAACTCCCAAATCCAAAGCCTCAAGCCCCATGACCCAAGCCTCAAGACTCACTCTCTTCATCCTCATCCCCATCCTTGTAACCCGCCTTCTTCACTCCATACCGCACCACCGTCAACGTGATCAACCCCATCACCGCCAACGTCGTGGCGATAACATACATTCCCAAACCGCAGCAAATTCCGATCGCCGCGACGACCCATACGCTGGCGGCCGTCGTCAGGCCCTGCACTTCACCGCGACTTTGAATGATCGCGCCGGCCCCCAAAAAACCGACGCCGCCGATGACTGCCTCGACGATACGCAACGGATCGATGTGCGGCGCATCCGGATCCCAAGGCAGCGCCGCCAACAGCGTCACTGCGACGATCGACAACGCGGCCGAGCCCAGCGACACCAACAAGTGCGTGCGCAACCCCGCCGGGCGGTCCTTGTATTCACGTTCCCAACCGATGATGCCGCCCAAGACAATGGCCAAACCAAAACGCGCGGCGACTTCCCAATACGGTGGCTCTATGAAAGGAAATTTGTCCATGGCGATGAATCTTACCCTAACGGTGAGAAATTAACGGTCACTCACCGCGAGCTAAAAGAACGTAAATGTCACAATCGACCCAGGCCAACCATGTAATAGAAACGCGTGATATCCACGACCTGTCTGGTGCCATGCCGCCCCAAACGACATAACTTGATCCGTCGATGAATAGGTAACCCTTTGCGTGAGCATTCATAACCCCCAACAAACTATCAGGTCGGCATGCCCGAATCGCGCGAACGCTTCAGACTAAGTTAGTGATTGAATCCCTACACTAAGCCAGCCGATTCAAATCATGAGTCGGTAGCTCTTTGCGCTCAAAGCATGCCGACCTAGGCATGGGTCTCGCTCTGTCATGACCCCAGGCGAGCAACCGATTTATTGAAAAACAACGTCAATTCGGTTGGGGCGGCATGGCACCCGCGCGCCGCGCCCGCGCGAGTAACCGAGATTAGCGACAACGAATAGAGGAAGAATTTTGCCCCACCCTCACTCATTCAACCCTTTCAAAAACGCCAACACATCCTCAACCTCATCGACCGTCGCTCCCGGTAGGCGTCCAGCGCGATCGCACTCGCCAAACAACACCAAATCTTCATACCACTCGCTTGACCGCAACCGTTGATGCGCTCGAAAGCCCAATGTGCCTTCCTCGATCAGGTGCGCATCCATATGATGCCGAATCAGGAATGCGATACGATCTGAAATAAACCCCTCCAGCGCTAACAGGCCCGCTTCCACGTGGTCGTGCGGATCGATCGCCTTTCCAACATCGTGCAGCAACGCCGCCGTCATAAACTCCTCATCGTACGGCAGCGCCTCGCGCGCCAACTCGAAGACCTGCAAGCTGTGATAGAGCGCATCACCTTCCGGATGCCAACGCGGATCCTGCTGCACCGCTTCTAAAGGCAACAACAACGAGCGATACAAATCGAACGCACTCAGAAAGTCCGTCGCGCGCATCAGCTCCGCTTCGATGTCGATCTCGGGATGCTCGTGCGCAATCAACGCTTCCAACCCCGCCACATCTACACGCTCGATGCGCTTGCCGGTGATCGAACTCTTGAATGGATAGTTGACCTTCTCCAGCGGGTAAACCGTCAGTTCGACAGGAATCTCCCCGACCACATGCACGTGCACGAAGTGCCGCTCTTCGCCAAATTTTAAGACGCGCTTGCGCTCGACCGTGAAATACAATCCGTGTTCATCGAGCAAGGCTGTCAGCGCCGACAGCGTGTCGGTGAACACATGCAAGTCAATATCCGAGCCCGCCCGCACGTGGCCGGTCAAAACGCTACCGATCAGATGTGCATGAAAAACCTGCAGCCGCCGAAGATGCCGCAATGCTTCGATTCGCATCGCGCCCAATCGTCGCCGCCGCTCGTCACCTTCGTAAAACTCGGCCAGCGCCTGAATCTCATCGCGGATTTCGCGGTTCGACGGCAAATCGCTCGGCTTGATTCGACCGCGCAGTCCGAATTCCCGCGCCGCCTTGCGTTTAGCCGTGTAATACTCCTTCTCATCGCGCGCATACATCAACTGCGCCGCCCGCCGGGCGATCTGCAAACGAAACTTTTGATCTGACATAGAGATTGGTGCGTCGAAATTGAATGCCCATCGAAGCGACGCGGGGCGTAAGGGCGAAAGTTTCAACCGCCTCTCAAAATTTGGCAACCCGGCCATCCCACTCAAATCCTGCCACCATCGACCCTTACCAAAAATCACAGCCCCTCGTGAGACTTGACGCCCTCCGCCGCTTTAGATAGAAAACGCGAAAAGATTTCACACCGGGGAGTCCGACCGGTTCTTCCCGCTGGCCGGCTCGCCGTAAGGTCTTTCCAGTGGCTAACTTGCGCGGAACCACTAGGATGACGCCAAAAGACGACTAGAAATATCGTATACACAGCCGGCAATCGGGATGGAGACCGGGCCAGCGCTCTCGATGGCGCATGTGCTGGCCCCCGTCGAACGGGTCAACGCCGCAAACCAGCAGGCGCTCGACCCGCACCCTACCGGTCATGATTCCGGCGCGGCGACGAGGCGAAGACGTCTATGATTCAGGTCAAAAATCTTACCAAAGCCTACGGCGATCGGGTCGCCGTGAACGGTATCTCGTTCCACATCGATGAAGGCGAAATCGTCGGCTTTCTGGGGCCCAACGGCGCCGGTAAAACCACCACCATGCGCATGATCACCTGCTTCATGCCGGCCACTTCCGGTTCGGCGTCGGTCGGCGGGCACGATGTGTTCACCGAAAGCATGCAGGTGCGGCGCGTCATCGGGTACTTGCCCGAAAGTACGCCTCTCGATATTCACTTGCGGGCGCGCGAGTATCTGAACTTTCGCGGCAAGATTCGCGGGCTCAGTCGTAGCGAACGCGCCGCCGCCATCAAGCGCGTGGCCGACTTGTGTTGGCTCGGCGAATTCATCAACCGTCCCATTCATCAACTATCAAAGGGGATGAAGCAGCGCGTAGGCTTGGCCGATGCGCTGTTGCACGACCCCAAGGTGCTCATCCTCGACGAACCCACCGTCGGGCTCGACCCGACACAGATTCGCGAAACGCGCAATCTCATTCAGGAACTGGCTAAGCGTCATACGGTTCTCTTAAGCAGCCACATCCTTCCCGAAGTCGAAGCAACTTGTCAGCGCACCATTATCATCGCCGGCGGTAGCATCGTCGCCTCGGGCTCACCCGACGAACTCAAAACGCGCATTCGCGAAGGGTCGCGTCTGATCGCCGAACTCACCGGCGATGCGGCGGCCATCGAAAAGGCCGTCAAAGCTATAAATGGTGTGAAAGAGGTCGCACGCGAATCGGACAACGGCTGGCATCGATTCATCATCGAAACCAATAAGAATGCCGACCCGCGCGAGGCGATTTACAAGCTGGCCACTGAAAACAAATGGTCGATGCGTGAACTGCGGCTCGAAGCCGGCACGCTGGAGGAATTCTTTGTGCGCATTACCGCGGAACAAGCCGCGCAACGCAAAGCAGCGGAGGTGCGTTCATGATCGATCGCATTAAAGCACTGACCGAGCGGGAACTAGCGGCAATCTTCTTGTCGTTCATCGCCTACGTCGTGGGCGTGCTGTTCCTGTTGGTCACCGGCATGCTTTTCACGTTTGAAACGTTAACCGAAGGCGGCGAAGCCACCATGCGGCCGCTCTTCGATCATATGTCGTGGCTGCTGATCCTGGCGTTGCCGCTGATCACCATGCGCATGATCTCCGACGAATACGCTTCGGGCACCGTCGAAACGCTCATGACGGCTCCGGTCAGTGATGCGGAGGTCGTGCTGGGCAAATTCTTCGGCACGTTTTTGTTCTACGTTGCGTTGATCTTGTCCACGCTCGTGTACGTCGTCGCGTTAGCGATGTTCAGCAAGCCCGACCTACTCGCAACCGCCTACGGTTATCTCGGTCTACTATTGCTCGGCGCGCTGTATGCCAGCGTTGGCCTTTTCGCGAGCAGCCTCACGCGGCATCAACTCATCGCCGCCGTACTGGCCATTGCGATCCTCGCGTTGTTCTCGTATGCCGTCGATTATCTCGCCATGATCCAAGGCGGCGCTTGGCGCAACACGCTGAGCTACATCAACATCCTGCACCACTTCAAAGACTTCTCCAAGGGCATCTTCGATACCAAGGCGATCGTGTTTTTCGTAAGCTCGACCGCCTTCTTTTTGTTCTTGTGCGTCAAAGTCATGGAGTCCAAACGATGGCGGTAAAAGATTCCAATCGCGCCACCAACGTCGGTTCTTCTCAGCGCTTTGCCATTGGCGCCAACGTGTTGCTGTCGGTCGTTTTGGCCGTCGGCCTCTTGATTGCGGTCAACCTGATCGCATCGATCAAGTCCTATCGCAGCGACCTCGCCAGCGTCGGCAACTACGGCCTAAGCGATCGCACCAAGAACGTGCTCGGCAGTCTGGAGAAAGACGTCAAGCTCTCGCTGCTGTACGAACCCGATGAAGGCGACAAGGCCCAGCAAGAGCGCATCGCGCGCATGCTGGATTACTGCGCCGAACTCAGCCGTTTCTCTGGCAAGGTTTCTTATCAACACGTCACCAGCGATCGCCAACGCGAATCGCTCGTCGCCGAGATCAATAAGAATCTCAGCAGCGAAGCCGATGCTCATAAGATTGCGTTGGAAGATTTCGAGCGCGTGCGCGGTCGTGCCGAGGCGGACTTGGTTACGCGTTACACCGAAGCACAGGCCATTCTGGCGAATAACGAAAGCTGGTTGGGCGGTTTCCCGCTGTTCACCCAAGTCAGCCTCGCCTTAGACAAGTTGAAAGAAGCGTCGCAGGAGGCCGCGGAAGAAATCGCCGAACTGACGCCCAAGACCGGCATCCCGAAGTACGGTGAAGCCGTCACCCGCGCGCAAGGCACCGTCGAAACGCTGGCGGGCGGCTTTAGTCAGATATCCGATCTAATGGGCCGCCTCACGCAACTCGCCAGTGAGACCAGCAAACCCGATTCGGAATACATCGCATTGCTACGCGGTGTGTCGACGGACTTGCGTGATGTTATCAACAACCTGCGTGCACAAGTCGGCCCCGCCGGTAGCGATCCGCCTTCCGACGTGAAGAAAGCATTGAAGGGTTATGCCGACGCGTGCATCACCACCGGCGCGGCATTGGAAGATTTGGTCGCGCGCGTGGACCGCTTCTCTACGGCGTTCCCAATCGTGCAGGAACACGAGAACTGGACGACGCAAGTGCCCAGCCGTGTATTCTCGCAAGATGTGATGATGCAAGTAGAAGTTGCCGGCATCCTACAAGATATGGGCCGCAGCCTTTCCAAGATTCGCCTCGAAGTCTTAGGCGTGATCGATTCGGGGCAGAAGGATGATCTCGCCCTCGCGCTGACCAAAGCGCGACGCAATGTCGACGCGCTCGAAGGCTACGTACAAGACTGCACCAACATTTTGGCCGGCCTCGCCGATAGCCTTTCGTCGGTCGATCCCGCATCGGGTAGTTTGTTGCAAGACTCGCGCGAAGGCGGCCTCTTCGGCAAGTTGGTGGATGACTTGAATCAAGTCAAAGCCAAGTTCGAAGACCTGCCCGAACTCAAGCTCGCAGACGTTGCCGATCAGTTGAAAGACGATAACGCCGTCGTCATCGAATGCGGCGATCAATTGCGCGTCGTCGGCTTCGAGACCATTTGGCCCGCGCGTCCGGCAATCCCCGGATTGCAAGATGACGACCCAGCCGAAACCGAACGCACCTTCAACGGCGATAGCGCGCTTTGCAGCAACATCTTGTCCATAACGTCGGACAAGGCCTTCGCCAACGTCGTGCTCGTCGCCTACGAGCCCGCAGCGCCGCAGCAACAGTCGCCCTTCTCACCACCGCCCGCGCGCAGCAGCTTGCCGCTGGCAAGTCTTTCGAAGGTAACGACGACGCTCGAAGACGCGAACTTCAACGTCGAGCAATGGAACCTCGCGGAAAGTAAAGACCCACCCGAAATCGATAACGATCTGGATACGATCCACATCTTTCTACCACCCGCGCCGCCGCAACCGCCGAATCCGTTCAATCGGCAACAGCAACCCTCGCCGATGTTTGGCGATGCCGAGCGTGAGATCGTTCAAAAAATTCTCGACGACGGTGGCCGCGGTATATTCCTCGCGTCATGGACCATCACCAACGCGCCGTTCGGTCGCGGCCTGATGGCATCGCCCTACGGTTACAACCCGTTACTCGAATCGACGTTTAACGTACGCATCGACAACGGCGTACGCGTAATGAACGTCACGCCCGACCCGCGCACGGCCAATGCGTTTTTCATCAATGCCTTGCGCTTCAGCTACATGCCGCTCATCGGTTACGCTGATCACCCGGTGACCAGCCCCATGCAAGGCACGCGCTCGCTGGCCGATTCCGCCGCGCCAGTCTTGGTGCTTGACGACAGTGAAACCACCACAAACGACGACGCCACGACGCAACCGGCCACATCGGACACCACACATACAACATTGCTGGAAATTCCCGATCGCGAGGAGTACATCTCCGCCGATATTGACTCGTTCATCCAGATCGCCAACGAAGTTAACAGCAGTCGTGGCGACGGTGCCTTGAATCTCGGTCGTCCGCTGCAGCGCGGTCCGTTCAAGTTGATGGTGGCTTGCGAAAAACCCGCCAGCGACGACCGCACCACGCGCGTGATCGTCGCCGGCTTGGCGGCATGTTTCGCCGATCAATATCTCAATAACAAGGTGCCCGTCAGCCTCGAACAATTCCGCTCCGAATCGGAACCCTTGGAGAATCTCGACTTGCTGCTCAACAGCATCTACTGGCTCAACGATACGCCCGAATTGATCGGTCGCGGGCCCGTTCCCGTGCCGCGCATCGAACGCATTCCGACCGGCTCGCGCGGTTACATTCAGGCGTTTTTCTGGGCCATCTGGCCTGCCGTCGTGCTCGCACCGGGCTTGTTCCTCTGGTTCATGCGGCGTCGTTAACTCAACCGAACCCCAAACGTTATTTCCAAGTATTGGAGTGACGCAATCCAATGAACGCCAAAACAACCATCATCCTGCTGATTTGTCTGCTGGCCGCCGTCGGTGGTCTTTACTTCCTGCAAAGTAGCGGCGAGCAAGGCAATCAAAACGTCGCCCAATCGCGTAAGTTGATCGACCTGACATTCAACGACATTAAGGCGTACGAAATCAAACTCGATTCAGAACCGGCCCGCGCGTTCGCGCGGGTTAATGATAACGATTGGAGGATGACGGCGCCGATCGCGACCGCCGCACAGGGCAGCCAAGTCGAATCCGACGTCCGCAAGATTCTCGACCTCCAATACGACAAAGCCTACGGCCCGAAAGACGACCCGCCCGGTAACGATCTGACGTCGCTCGATGCGCCGCTCGCCGTCGTCAAGTTGACCGACAACGAGGATAACACGCACCTGCTAAAGATCGGTGCGCGACAACAACTGTCCGACAAGACATACATCAAAAAGGTCGGCTCCGACGCTGTCTATCTCGTTAAGGGCGATGTACATCAACAGTTCGACAAAAAGCTGCCCGAATATCGCAGCAAGCGCCTGATGAACTTCCGCGCCGCCGATATCGTTCGGTTAGAAGTATCCGGCGAGATCAACTATCTCGCCGTTAAAGAAGATGGCGGTTGGAACATCGAAGCCCCCTTCCGCGCCCGCGCCGATTTGCCGACGCTTAACCGCGCGGCGTCGGCATTGGCCAACTTATTTGTCGTGGACTTTATCGAAGACAACCCCGCCACGCTCCGCCCCTATGGTCTGGCCCCGCCTCGCCTAACCGTCAAAGCGACCATCCAAGAAGAGGAAAAATCGAGCGCTGACGACAACGCGGATGATGCTGGTCCGCCCACGACGAAGGAACGTACGATCACCTTAGCCATCGGTGCCAAAGTCGAGAACAACGTCTTTGCCCATCTCGTCTCAGACGATACTTCAGACCTCGTGACTGTTTTTCAAGTCAGCGAATCCACCTTCAAGAATCTCGCCCCCAGCGCCAACGACCTGCGCGATAAACGCGTGGTGCAGTTCAACCAACCGTTGGTTTCGCGCATCGAGTACACCACGCCCGGCGACTCGATTGTCTTACAGCGCAACGGCTCCGACTGGGCCATCGGTGAAGACACGACCGATCCGGTCTTTGCCGAACGCAGCGCCGTGGATGACTTCCTGCGCGTGTTGAAGAATATCAAGGCCGAAGGTTTCGAAGACGGCACGCTGCCAAAGCACGGTCTAGGCTCGCCCCGTGCGACGATCGACCTCAATCTGGGCAGCCAAGGCACCACCACGATTCTGATCGGCGCGGAAACACCGAGTAAGACAGGCGTCTATATTCAAAACGCGTCCGACGAAACCGTCGCGGTCGTGCCCGTGGCCGAAGCAAACAAGATTCTGGTCGATCCGATTTCATTCAACAGTCGGGCCGTGCTCAGCTTTGACGCGAGCGCCGTGTCGTCATTCGACCTGCGTCGCGGCAACACGCAACTCACGCTGACCAAGCAAGACGATCGTTGGCAAATGACGGCCCCAATTACCGGCGACGGCAATAAGGCCAATATCGAAGCCATGCTCGCGTCATTCGCGAATCTCACGGCCATGCGCGTTGTCGGTCGCGCCGACGATCTCGGAGCATTCGGCCTCGATGCACCGCAGTATTCGATGGTCATCAACCTGACTGGCACACCGGAAGCCGACGGCGAAACGATCGCCTTCACCGCCGTGCGTCAAGGTGGTAGCCGCTACCTTTTGACGGATGACGGCGCGTTTATTTACGAGCTGGAAGAACGCACGATCAGCGAACTCGATAAAGAATTTCTCACGACGGCCATCTTCGATTTCGCCGCGGCCGATGTCGTCTCCATCGGTTTCTCCGGCGATGCCGATATTACATTTGAACGTTCCGGCAGCGATGACGGCGCGTGGAAGCTTCTCGACGAGCCCACGTTTGAAGTCGCGACACCTATGCTTACGCCAACGATCGAAGCGTTGGCCGCGCTGAATTGCGAACGCTACGTGAGCTACGATGATGCCGAGATCGAAGCGCTCGGTCTGGATCAACCCTGGCGCCGCGTGACCGTCAAACTTACGGATGGCAACACGCGCACGCTCGAAATTGCCGACCGCGGTCCGAACGCCGCGGATCGCTATGCCCGCATTGCCGAAAACCCACAGCGTGCGTTCGTTTTGTTGGGCACCACCGTATCGCAGTTCAACAAGTCGGCCGCCGATTTCAAGAAATAGCCTTCGCTTTATGACGTCGGTCGCTTGCAGGGCCAACAACGAGAGGAACGACGAATCATGACTGTTTCCAGTGGCCCCGGCACCGAGCGCTTGGTTAGGAACGGCATCCTCGCAGGCATGTTTTTGTTCATGGGCCTCTGGTTCGCCTACGACGGTTTGACTGGCTACGCGAATAAGAACTTTGACGAATTCGTTGCCACGCAGTTCGACCCCGAGGTGCGCGACCAGGCAGCCAAGGCAACCGTCTATCCTGCCGTTACGACCGACAAGGTTGCTGAAGTTAGTAAAGCAATCGAAGGCAAGTCGCGCGACGAACAACTCTCTTATCTGGATAAGACCTTTGGCGGGCCACCGTCGTTTGAAAGTGGCACGACGATTTATTACTTCGGCCCCGCGCTGTTGCTTGAGTTCGAAACCAAGCGCAACCGCTTCGCGTTGGCGGAAGCCATTCCCGGCAATCAAACCGAAACGAGCATTCTCTGGCAAAAGGTCTTCGGGGTAATCATCACCGCCATCGGCTTGGGCATCGTTTGCTTCATCATCTATGCGGCCAAATCGCATGCGGAAGTAAGCGAGAACGGCCTGTCCATTCGACATCGTCGGCCGATTCCATTCGACGAAATGAAAGCGTTGCGACACGACCATTTCACCAAAAAAGGCTGGATCGATATCGACTACGAGCAGGACGGCTCCGAAAAAACGGTCCGCCTCGATGAATACCATTACGACAAAGAAAAGTTCGGCGCAATCGTCGCGTTCATTTGTCTAAAAACCGGCTTCCACGATCCGGTACAAGCCGAAAAAGATGCGAAACGGTCGAAAAACGCCCGCGATATTTCCAACACATCTGTCTAAATTGTTTAAAAAATTAATCAATCGAAATGGATCGGGCGGATTTGCCGCGGTGTGGTATCGACCGGCACCAGCTCTTCCGGTTCCGGCGGTGCCGTTTCCTGCCGTTCGGTTTCTTCAGTCTTCTTAACGGGAAAACTCGGCGTCATCTCACAGCGCCCTTGTATCACGCCACCCTCTTCAACCACTATTCGCGCCGCCCGCACGTTGCCGAATACCCGCCCCGTCGACGCCACCTGCAATCGGCCGTTGGCGTTTACCGCGCCGTTAACGCGACCGCGCACCACCACATTGTTCGCCGTAATCTCAAGGTTTAGTTGGGAGGCCGGCTCGACAAAAATATCGCCGCACGTGGCCAGCGTCTTACCGGGGTGGGAACCGACGATCCGCAGGCTCTCCAGCGTTACGCGCTTTTGGCAATGCGGACAAAAAACGGACAACGCCCGCGCGGCGACGCGCATCATGCCCCGACAGTGGCAGCAGCGAACGATCCTGGTTGACGGCGCATCACTCACGCGTAGAAGTCCCTTTCACGCAACTACTAAACCGGAGCATATTACGTGATCGACGGCATCGAACACAACCGGGCCGCGATCGTGCACGCCAAAGCATCGCGCCCATGACGGCCGGAAACCGCATTTTATACGGCTGCATCCCCGAACAGGTCGAACCGAAGCGACTTTTAAAACGTACAAGAACGGCGAGTGATCGCCTGTTGTTCACAGCCGTTCGAGTGATGGTGGATAACGCGTGGATAAAAGCGGCAGGATTGACCGGATGGTCCGAGAAAAATAAAGGAAATCCGGGTGGACAACATCGCCATGTTTTGTTAATGTTCGGTATCGCGATAGTGCTTTTTTTCTTCCGCAACACCTGCTTTCATCGCAACTTAGGGCCAATTTCACACCCGTAGTCAAATCCGCCGAATTCCACCAGTATTGAATCGTAATCTGCGGCTGGCTACCATGAGACTTCAAATGGCAAAAGCAAAAACCAAATCAAAAAAGAAGTCATCCACCCGCAGCACCTCTCGCAGCGGTTCAAAATCCACCTCAAAAACCAAATCATCGCCGGCTAAATCGCGTACCACTGCTGCCAAGCGTGGCACCAAAAAGGTGAAAAAAGCGACGGAGACCAAGGTTTCTCGGCGCACCGCCGCGAGCCCCAAGTCGTCAAAACCGCGTGAAAAAGGCATCAAAACCTATACCGCCGCGCTCGATTATTTGGCGTCGCAAACCAATTACGAGCGCCGCCCGCCGCGCCGTCGCGATCGTGGTCAGAAAACGCTCGACCGTATCACGCGGTTGTTAAAAGACCTCGGCAATCCGCAAAACGAGTTCAAAGCCGTTCACATCGCCGGCACCAAGGGCAAGGGCTCCACGGCCGCGATGCTGACCGAGATGCTAGCCAACAACGGCCTCAAGACCGGCACGTACACGTCGCCGCACGTGATGGACGTGCGCGAACGCATCGCCCTCAATGGCGAGCCGATTCCGAAGGCCCGATTCACGGCGATGATTGCCAAAATCGCCGAGGTATCCAAATCCTACGGCGATGCAAAGCCGACCTACTTCGAAATCCTCACCGCCGCCGCGATGCTTTGGTTCGCGGAGGAGAAGGTGGACATCACCGTCTTCGAGACCGGCTTGGGCGGTCGCTACGATGCCACCTCGTTGGTGAACCCGATCGTCTGTGCGATCACGGCCATTAGCCTCGATCACATGGCCCAACTCGGTGACACGCTCGATAAGATCGCCGCCGAAAAGGCGGGCATCTTCAAACAAGGCGTGCCGATCGTCTCTGCACCACAGGAAGATAGCGTTAAAAAAGTGCTCAAAGAAGCGGCGGAGGCCCGCTCGGCGGATATCAAGTTCGCCGGCGAAGATATCCGCTACAGCTATCGCTTTGAAGCCTCGCGCGAGGCCGGCCCGCAGGCCCGCATCTGCGTAACGACGCCTACGTGCCACTTCGATCATCTGCTCGTGCCGCTGGTCGGCGAGCATCAGGCCATCAACTGCGGCGTCGCCATCGGCGTGCTTGACGAGCTGCGCAAGCAAGGCGTTGCCATCGACGATGAAAAATGCGTTAGCGGTCTTCGCAACGTCAGCCTGCCCGGTCGCATGGAAATGATCTGCGAAGAGCCCCGCGTCTTGGGCGACGGCGCGCACAACGCCGCCAGCATCGAAGCGCTGATGCGCGCGATCGGCCAAAACGTGCCGTACGATTCGATGGTCGTGATCTTCGGTTGCTGTGCCGACAAAGACGTCGAAGGCATGTTGAAGCTGATTCAGCTCGGTGCCGATAAGATTATCTTCACCAAGATCAATTCACCGCGTGCGATGGACCCGGCCGATCTGGCCGCCAAGTTCTCCGAAGTGGCCGGTCGCATGGCCCAGGTCGCCACCTCGCTCGAAGACGCTTTTGAAATCGCGGAAAAGGCTGTCACGCGTGAAGATTTGATCTGCGTTACCGGTTCGTTCTATCTCGTGAGCGAAGCGAAAGTACTTTTTGCAGATCATCCTCATCGATCGATGTCCACCCTAGTTCAGACGGCGTAGGCGGATCTTTGCGTAGCTCGTCGGCACTGACGCCGGCGAGCACAAACATCGCCGTCCACATCAATGCCAGCGTTCCGCCCATGACGATGCGTGCGACCGTCGGATACTGCAAAATCGACAGGACGAAGTACGCCCACTGATACACCATCGGCACCGTCGTAACGAACAGCGCCCACCGCCCCGTGCGAAATCGATCCTGCTGCAAGCCGAGTCCGACGACGATCAAACCCATCCCACCCAGAAACGTCAGCGCCACACCGATGGTGGTCAGCACATTCTCCGTCGTCGAAACGGCTTCAACCGTCTCCGCCGTCACCACACGCACGTCGGACGCATCCTGCCACCAGTACGCCGCCGGCCACACGCAACACGTAGAAAAAGCGAGAAAGAAGCCGACCACCTGATAGGTATAGCCCGTGCCGCGACAAAACGGACGCTTGCCGATGGCGGTGTCCTGTTCGTTGTTGGTCGCCTCGTCACCGACACGAGATGCATCGTCGGTCACGCCGATCGGTTTATCGGTTGCCTGTTGGTCGTGTTGATTCTCACCGCTCATGATGGGATGGTAGCGTCCAATCGATCGATGGGCGTGCGGCTAGGGGATAACGTCCCTAATGCGTGCTTCGTTGGACTCGCGAAAGGATGGCAATTCATTGGCCGTGGCAATGCGTATCGGCCACCCCGTCTTAATCGCGAGCACATCCGAGCGACTCGCTCCAAAGCGGCCTTTCACCCTGCAAAAACCAACTAGCCGGTTTCACCGCAAGTTCGCCACATACAACCGTTATCCGAATTAGAAGCGCGGCTTCTTCTTCCGCTTTTGCTTGCCGGGCATGTGCTTAGCGCTGATGCCGCCGCCACCGCCTTGGGCCTTGCGCGCTTCCTCGGCACGCTTCTGCGCTTCTTCGAGGAACATCGCGATTTTACCCTTGGGCTTGTTCGGATCGCGCTGCTTCTTCTTCGGCATCAGCTCGCCGCGCTCTTCCATCTCGCGCAATTGCTTGCGGATGTATTGCAATTCGCCCATCCCGAGCAAGCTGTTAGAGAGGATGTACAAACACAATCCGCTCGGCATGTTGTAGAACATCAGACCGAAAACCGGCATGATGTAAATCATCATCTTTTGGTTCTTTTCCATGGCTTCGGCCATGGGGTTTTCTTCTTCGGGCTCGGCGGGCTCTTCCGTCTGGTTGGCTTTCTTATCAGCCTCTTCTTTTTCCTTGTTGGCCGCCGCCATCTTTTGCGACAGCTTCATCTGCATGATCATCACGATCGACATTAGAATTGGAAGCAGGTGCAACGCGCTGATCGGTCCCATCACCGCGCCGATTAACGGAATCGTGAACGACCCGGCAAAGTCGACGAGCACATCCGGCGAAGACAAATCGCGAATGTAGCCAAAGAAAGGTTGATGCCGTATCGACACGTCGGTGTTCAACGTCGTGTACAGCGCGATCCACACCGGCGTCTGCAAGAGCATCGGCAAACAACCCAGCACCGTACTGGCCGGGTTAATCCCTTCTTCGCGATAAAGCTTCATGGTTTCTTCCTGAAGCTTCTGCTTGTCATTCTTGTATTGCTTTTGCAGCGCTTTGATCTTCGGCTGCAAGCGCTTGGAGTTCTTCTGCATCTTCAGCATGTTGAGCTGACTTTTCTTCGTTACCGGATGCAGAATCGTGCGCACGATGATGACCAAAACAATAATGGCGATGCCATAGTTACCCAAAAATCCGTGGACCTTGGCCAACAGCCAGCGCATCAACGCCGCCAAGGCATCGAACGTACACGCCGAGCCATCGGGCGCTTTCACCAACGCATAGTTGCGTGCCATCGCCGTCGGCATGGCCTCGAATACCTTATCGCGCTTAGCACCGCAATAGATTTCAAACTTGGCGTTAAAGGTTTGCCGCGCGGCCAACCCGCCCGGCGGCACGATCCACTGCTCGAACGTAACATCACCGTCGGCCTCGGCAACCGGTAACTGCGATTTGGCAACCACGCGGCCGAGATAATCGGCGTAGCCCGTTTCGGCTTTGCTCGGCACCGGATATACGATGCAGGTGAAGTACTTATTCCCAACGGCCGACCAGAGAATCCGATCGTCGCCTTCGATAAACCGCATACGATGGTTTTCGGCCTTGTACAGTTCGCTACGAATATAGGCGGGCGAGAGATCGATATCGCCATCGGCATCCACCAGCGCCGTCATCACGCGCGGCTGATCGAAGCGCGAATCCGCCTGCTCGAACCCCATCGGGCCGTCTTCGACAATCGCGAGCTTCATCGCCTTAGGGGTTACCGATTTAACTTCCCACTCGACCAGCAACTGTCGAGATTGCGGCGGCAGCGTAAACGTGCGCGTTAGCTCGATGACCGGCATGCCGTCGTCGAAAACTGTCGCGCTCAGCGCGACCTGATGCGCGTTGCCATCGGCACCCGCATCGCGAACCACCTCTCCCATGCGCCAATTCAAATCGCGCAGATCGACTTCTTTTTTCGCATCCAACAGATTCAGCGACTGGACGGCAAACGAATGATGCGTGACGTTATCCCGCACATCGGCGATCGGTCGCAGCAACTCGTACGGCGGCGGCGTTTCCTCGTCCTTCTTGGCAACTCGTGCGCGATGCTGCGTGAGCGTGATCTTACGAACCGCCGCTTGCAGCGACGTCACATCGACCTGCATCAAAAATGGATTGTCTTCGCTGGGAACATCCGACCCGAGCAGGGCCGTTACAGGTGCCGCATCGACATCACCCTCGGCATACGTGTTCGGCCCGATCAACGTTGCCGGACCGTTGTCGCTCCCATCGCGCGCATTCTGCGTCGTTGCATCCGGCCGGCCATCGGCCAAAGGCGTCGTGCGACTCGAAGCCGTGGTCGCCGGGGTGCCACCCTCCTCCGGCGGCGGTGGCGGCGGCATGAAAAAGCGCGTCCAGATCAGCAGCACTGCCAGACACAATCCGGATGCCAAAAACAGTCGTTTGGTTTGTTCGTCCATAAAAGGGTAAGGAATAACACGACGCGCGGGGGTCGGACAGGTTGTCTCCGGCGAGCGCCGGCCATCTTAAATCTGAGGCTCGGCGGCTATTTTCCTTCGTACAAGCGCGCGCCTAGAAAGTCATCGAGCTGAGAGTTTTCGCGTATCTTGTTCGCCGTCACGTCGATGTTATACGACACCCGGATAAACTCAACCTCGTCTTCATGTAGGATAACGTATGCCGCGCGCGGGTCGCGATCGCGCGGCTGGCCGACCGACCCGACATTCACGATGATTTTCTCATCGCCGATGGCGTACCGCTGCGAATCGCCCATTTCGTCGGGCGTCTCGAAATAAGGATCGTCGACGAACACCCCCGGCACGTGGGTGTGACCGCAGAAACAGGTCAGACACTCCATCCGATCGAAGTTGGCCAACAGCTTTTGCGGGGCCGTGTAAACGTCGTCCGGAAACAAATACTCATTGATGGGTTTGCGGGGCGAACCGTGCACGAATAGAAAGTCGCCCTCCGCCTCGCGCGGATTGAGACCACCTAAGAAGCGCCAGCGCTGATTGCGGCGATGCTCGTCTTCTTCTTCATCCAGCCGTAGCCGCGTCCAAAACGCCGCACGCTCGGCGGGCGGGTTGAAGTTCACCGGCTCATAGAAAACCGCATGGTCGTGGTTGCCGGCGAGGCTCATTTTCGCGCGCTCGGCGACGAGATCGAGGCATTCCGCCGGGTCCGGACCGTAGCCAATGATATCGCCGAGACAATAGATCGTTTCGATCTTGCGCTCTTCGATATCCCCGAGAACCGTCTTAAGGGCTTCGAGATTTCCATGAATATCCGAGATAATGGCGATCATACGGTCAGCGACGGGGCGACTCCTCTGCGGTTACTGGGCGGCTTCGGCGGTTTTCTTTTTCGCCTCGTCGATGAGCATCACCGGGATGCCGTTGCGAATGGGGTAAATCAAATCACAGCCGGTGCATGCGAGCCACCCATCGATGCCCTCGCCATCACCCTCCGCACGCTCTTTCAGCTCAACCTTGGCCCGACACGAGGGGCACACCAAAATATCCAGCAGTTGCTTATCGAGCATGCGTTATTCCTTTGGCAATCCGAGCGCGGCCTGTGCTCGCGCGAATCGCTCATGCTAGAAAAGCGACTCGGCGGCGTCAATTTCACGCCTTAAATTCATCGATTCAATCGCGACGGGGGCTGACCAATCCGGCCAATTCCACCGCCCGCCAACGTTCATTTATCGGAATTCCGCACCAAGCCCCTGATATTCGAGCAGGTCGCGAGCAGTCGCTCCAGCCGGTCTAGCGGATATACCGTCGCCGCATCGGACTTGGCCGCAGGCGGGTCGTCGTGCACTTCGACGAATAACGCGTCGGCCCCGGCGGACATGCCGGCGTAGGCCAGCGTCGGCACCATCTCCCGCATTCCGCCCGTCACATGGCCACCCCCGCCCGGTACCTGGCAGCTATGGGTGGCGTCCATCACGACCGGCCCCCATTGCCGCATGATTGGGAATCCCGCCAAGTCGTTCACGAGGCGCCCGTAGCCAAAAAACGTGCCCCGGTCGGTCAGCAAAATGTTGTCGGCCCCTTGGGCGCGAACCTTGGCGACCGGGTGCTCCATTTGGTCGGCACTGAGGAACTGCCCCTTCTTGATGTTGACGCACACACCCGTCTTGCCCGCCGCGACCAACAAATCGGTCTGACGGCACAAAAAGGCGGGAATCTGGAGAATTTCACAGACCTCCGCCGCCGTTGCCGCTTGGCCGGGTTCGTGAATATCGGTGAGTACCGGCACGCCCAAACGCTCCCGCACGCCAGCCAGCACCTTGAGCCCCTCATCCAAGCCCGGACCGCGATAGCTGTCGATGCTCGTGCGGTTCGCCTTGTCGAAACTGCATTTGAAGATGTACGGCAGGCCCAACTTATCGCAAACGGCCTGAGCGGCTGCGCCGACCTTCAAACAATGATCGAGCGATTCGATCACGCAAGGACCGGCGATGACGGCCAGCGGCGCGTCGGCAGCGATGCGGATTTGACGAATCTGGGCAATCGGCGACGACATCTTGGGCGTGATCCTCGATAGCTGTTTACTAAAACTTTGCGATGAGCGGATTTGGCGCTTAACAAACGCCTGAAAACCGAGTTACGCAGGTCACCTGTGATACGGGCGAATCGACTTCGTAAACATCTGTAATGCGGCGCGAACTCCAAACCGGCGACGCCCGTAATCTATTAGCCTCTAGCAGGTTAGGCGAATGATCGCCGCCTGCAAGGGCTTCGTGAAAAAATGAACAATTATTTCGTTGAATCGTCAGAAGCCCCTCAGATATAATCTCGGAGATTCGCAGGGACCGTACCGAGAGTACGACATATTTGACCTTCGCCGCTAGATGGATTGGCAATGAAAAGCAATAAGGATTCGACCTTGCCAGAGTTAGGTTTGACAAAACAGCGCAGTACAGACCTCAATTTCTTTCTGTACCGCCGCGCGCTGCACCCCGAGCTGTTCCATATTTACTTGGATAAGCACATCGAGTACAGCAACTTTCAGGCGGACATTTGGGTTGTGGGTCTCAATCACCTCGTAACTGTCCAGAGCGGCGGCGCGTTGGTGACGGAACTGACATCGGCCCCGTGCGATTTGCTGACGGATCGCGGATTGGTCACCCAATTCCGCTTCCGTGGCGAGCGGGATTTCTCGTATCGCTTCAGCGATAACATGCGATACCTGTTCAGCAGCCAGGTGGAAGAAACCACCGAGCACATTTTCCGCACGACGTATCGCGATCTGTCGCAGTATGCCCAATCGCGCGGCCTTTACGTGCCGTACGAGCAATGGTCCACCAACGGTTTGGTACCGTTCAGCTTCGTCGATTACGAAATGCGTCAGTACGAACTGCAGGTACACGCCTATCACGTGTTCCCGGGTGAGTGGCGCATCCTGCGCACGCAGTCGATCTTCGAAACGCGACCGGCCAACAGCCGCTCGTCGAAGTAATTACCCCTGACTCGGTCGTGCCGCCAACTACGGTGCGGCTGACGTCTTTCGACTTCGCTTCGCCGACGTTCGCATGACGGGAAAGCGAATTATGACTTTCAAAGACACCGACGGCGTTAGGGTAACACCTCTCGCCGTTTTTTTGTTATCGATCTGCGCTGTGGCCATCATCGGCATTGGCTCGGTCGCTTCTGCGCAGCCCTTCCCGCCGGCGGATGACCCGCAGGACGAAGCCCGCCAGGAGGCCGCGCGACAGGCGCGCGCCGCCGAGTACTTCGCGGAAGGCCAACAGCTACTGGCCGAGAATAAAATCATCCAAGCCAAGACCAAGTTCAAAGCCGCCATCGGGATGGTCGGCCTCACGGGTGTGGGGCAATCCGCGTTCCAGGCGCTAACGCAAATTCATAGCCAAGGCATGGGCGAGATACAGAAAGCGATCGAACTCGCCAAGCAACAAAAATACATCGAGGCGCTCGAATTGGCCCGCGCCACGCGCTCGATCTATGCCAACCTGTTTGCCGGCCTCAACATTCAGCATAATTATCCGAACATTGCGCGTCTTGCGCGCGAAATCGAAGAGAAGCTGGAGAAAGACCCGACGGCACAGGCGCAAATTCAGGAAAAAGAGGCGTCCGGTCGGTTGCCTCGCATTCGCGTGTTGGAGCGCGTCGCGTCCGAAGATCCGGCACGGTATTACGATCTCTACAAAGCGTATCGCCGCGTCGCCAAGCGTTTTCCTAACTGCCCCACCGGTCAGGACTGTGCGACCCAGATGGAATCGCTTCGCAACGACAAGAAAATCTGGCGGATGATCAACGACGAACGCAAGTGCCGCTGGATCGAAGACAAGTTGCAAACGATTAGCATGTGCGAGGCCAACGGCATGACCGACAAGGCCCGCGAAACATACGAGGAACTCACCAAACGGTTCGGCAAACGCACGCCGGAAGAATTCCGACAGTTGGTGGCCGAAAAGCGCCCCAAGCCCGAAAAAGAAGACGACGAACGCGACGAATAATCGCGTTTTTCAAATGTCAAGCCTCCCGTCCCTAATTTCCATTTAAAACTTGCGCTAGCTAAGCGCGATATTCAAACTATTCCGTTGCCAAGGCCCGTATTGCCGAAATACAATGTAGGCAGACGGGTGTTTTGCTGTCGTGTTCGAGACCGATGCTGATCATTCCTTGAACCGATATGCGTTTGAACCCTTGGGAATCAATCGGTGTCTGATCAGCCGAACGAACTGCGGCATTATCACGTAGCGGTTCGGCCTGCCCGAGCGGTGCCCACTTTTTTAGCTAGGGTTCAAAGAATGTGCAATCGAACGGCACGTTGACGGTAAGACCGCCCGACCTTTTTGCGTTCGTCACGGAGAACAACCGCGTGACGAACGCTTTTTTTTGCGATGGGCGAAGGTGCGACGACGTTGTCATTGAGACATGACGCTTACCGTTGAGGCTTATTGCGTGCGTAATGCAGACGTAGCGTTGAAATGCCATGCGATGAATACAACGCCAAAGGCGTAGCGCCAGTAGCCCAGGATTGATGCGCAGCAGTTACCCTGGGTTGCAATGTAAATTCGAGGCTTTCAACGCTGAAAGCGTTGCGGCATTTTTATATCGACGGGGGCGGAACTCCTTCAGAGTTCGACGTCATGACACCAATCATAGCCTGGGGTAGCCGCTTCGCGTCAACCCCAGGCTATTGAAGCAACGCCTTTGGCGTAGATAGAAAAGGACCGACGAATATTGCCGGGAACAAATTAGTTCGGAGAATTCTATCGCGCTTCAACTCATCCAACGAATCTCAAATCCGCTACATTTGAATTTGGCACGGCCAAGACCCTCACCCCAGCCCTCTCCCGGCGAGGGAGAGGGAGTAACCAAAAGCCAATTCATCGCTGTGTCATCAAAGAGTTGATTACTTGATACCCGGCACCATGCCCAGCGAACCGAGCACGGCGTAACCGATGAAGACGAGATATAAAACAATCAACACAAATGCGCGCGGTCGGCCCACGCGATATTTCTGACCGATGACGTAAAGCGTCAGTGCTGATAGCACCCACAACAAACTACCCAATGCCAGAATACCGCCGGATTGTTCCAGTTTGATGCCCGCACCGTTGTTTCGAATGACGTAGATCAAAATCGGAAGTGACAGGCAGATGTTGACATCGAACGTATTACTGCCGAACGCGTTCGAAACCGCCCCCGCGTCATCGCCGCGCAAAGCGGCCGCTAGCGATAACATCGTGTCGGGCATGCTCGACGCGGCCGCCACCACAATGACGGCAATGAAGAAACTGGGCACATCGAGCGCTTTGCTCAATGCCTGACACGACTCGACCAGATGGTGCGACGCATACACGACGATTCCCGTGGTGATCAGGATGGTTACCACCGCCACGATACCGTTGAGCGGGAGGCGTAACGCACCGCCCAGTACATTCACCTGCGCTTCGCCTTCGTCGTCGTTGTCGTCGTCATCAGTCGCGCCGTTGGCCAGTAACTCAGCGCGCTCGGCGCGAACCTGACGACGATGACGGTTCGCATCGCGATATAAGTGCACCAGATAACCCACGTATAAGGCTAGCAGCAACACTGCGGCCCACCATTCAAACCGACCGAAAAATAATAGTAAAATCAATACCGTTTCCGACAGGAGGAACCACATGCCGTCGCGAAACAGCACATCGCGACCCACACCGATGTATGGCCGATCCTTACGGTGGAAAGAAATGGCCAACGCGCACAGTGCGGGTATCAGAATCATGTTGTAAACGGCACTACCGGCACATGTGGCCACCGACGCACCGAAGTCGTCAAACTCGTAAACGAACAACACGCCGACCGACAATTCCGGCATCGAACTGGCAATCGCATCCAACGTCGCGCCGCGTACCGAGCCGGGTATACCCAATCGTTTGCCGATCCACTGCGCCGCATCCGCAAACGGATCGCACGCCATCCACATCGCCACCGAAATCACGACCGTCAGCAGCAGATGGCCGACGACATCGCCGCCGGCATTGAACGCAACCAACGCGGCCGCGCCGGCCAATGCGGCAGTGGTCAAGCCGATGATACAGTTGCGATTGGGACGGGCGATGACGGGCATATGGATTTCAATTGCAACAGAGAGCGTTAATCCAACATGGCCAACGCGTTAAACCACGTCGGCGCGAAGTACGCCAACGCGTGTAGTAGCGCGGCAGTGTAAATGCCGGCCATCACATCATCCAACACCACGCCCCAGCCACCGGGCAAATGCCGCTCGATCAGGTTAGCCGGCCAAATCTTCGCAATGTCGATCACGCGTTCCAAAAAAAACGCGACGATTAAGATTGGCCCCGACGCCGGCAGGCCGATCAATGCAATTAGGTAGCCGGGGATTTCATCGATAACGTTTTTGCGGCTGTCTTTTTCGTTCAGCACGCGGTCGGCTTCGCCCGCGACCCAAATCGAAAACAGCGTCAGGCCAATACAGATCGCCACATAAACCGGCACCGTCACCTGCCAAATCTTCAGCAGCAAGATCGCCAGCGGCACACCCCACAGGGCGACCGCCACCGTGCCCGACGCAAACGGCACAAAGCCGGTATGCGCTAACGAGCCGATGAACAGGATCAATCGGTCGTAACCCGCTACATACGCTTGGTCAGTTTCAGCTCGTGGCGAATCCGTCACATTAAAAAGTCCTTAGGCCAAGTTCAATCGACGCTGCAACACGGGCGCCATCTTTCGCTTCACCGAATCTGTAATCGCGTCCGGTCGCGTCCATACCGCCAAGTCCAACGCCTTGCGACAGGCGCAATCCATCGGCACCTTGGTTATCTGCTTCAGCGCCGCCTCGATCAGCGCCACGCTGCGGCGCGTCGCTTCCTCCAAATTGCCCATGATTTCCTTAAGCAACTCGCGTGCGTCCATACCTTCCGGGTGCGGTCGCCAACAATCGTAATCCGTCGGCAAGGCCACCAACCCGAAACACATTTCGGCTTCGCGCGCTAGCTTCGCCTCGGGCATGCACGTCATGCCGATCAAATCGCCGCCCCACGCGCGATGCATGCGCGACTCGGCCTCTGTCGAAAACGCCGGCCCTTCCATACATACGTACGTTCCGCCATCCGTCGGCGGCGTGCCCTCGACTGCCTTGCCCGCGTTCAATAACAAGCTGCGCAGGTGCGGGCAAAACGGCGCGTGAAACTCGACATGCACCGCGGCGCCGGCCTCATCGAAAAACGACGAGCGCCGCCGATACGTCTTATCGATCACCTGATCGGGAATCACCAAATCGCCGGGGCGTATTTCTTCGCGCAGCGAACCCGTCGCGCCGCTCGCGATGATGTGCGTCACGCCCAGCTTCTTTAATGCAAAGATATTCGCCCGATACGGCACCGCCGACGGCGGATAGGAATGGTCCTTACCGTGGCGCGGAAGGAATGCGATCCTCACGCCGTCGAGCGCGCCCACCAATATCGGCGCGCTCGGCGCGCCGAACGGCGTCTCGACGGCAACGGCATCCCCTTCCAGTCGGTCGGCCAACGCGTGACCCAAACCGGTGCCGCCGATCAGACCAATAAAGTGTTCGGACATGTGAAAAAGCTCCCGTCGTCAAGGAGGATCGTCTCGTGCAATTTTAATCAATTGGCGCCAACGACCGCCGCCGTTTTCGCCCTGCTCGGCTGGCACGATACAATAATCACGATGGGAGGCAAACGCTCCACACTTTTGCGACGCGAAGTCGATCAGGTGCTCGGTCATTACGACATTGGCACGGTGACGGAAGTCCGCGCGTTCGAGCGCGGTTCGCACGAATCGCCCAAGGCCGTGATTCGGACCGACCGCGGCAAGTTTCTGCTCAAGCGCCGGCCCGAGCGCGACGACCCCGTGCGCGTCGCCTTTGCCCACTCGCTACAAATCCACTTGCTGAAGCATCACTTCCCATTGCCGCGGCTGATGTCCACCACGGACGACGGCCTGTCGATGTTGACCTACGAAGACAGCATCTACGAAGTCTACGAATTCATTCGCGGCAATCGCTACGACCAAAGCATCGACGCCACCTTCAGTGCGGGTCGCACACTCGGCCTCTATCACAAGTTGGTCGCCGAGTTTGAATCCCCCTGGGATCCGCCGCCCGGCCACTATCACAATTCCGAGATGGTGCACGAAGCGATCACCACGATTCGCCGGCTGCTGCTAAAAGACAAACCGCCGGACGCCTCCGCGTTTGAAAAAACGCCGCAAATCCTCAGCCGCGCCGAGGCGCAATACCGTGCCGCCGCCGCCGCCGCCGAAGAGATCGGCGTCTCACACTGGCAGCGACAGATCGTGCATTCCGACTGGCACCCCGGCAACCTGATCTTCGAAGGCAGCGACGTATGCGCCGTGCTCGACTTCGATTCGGCGCGCATTCGCCCGCGCGTAATGGATGTGGCCAACGGCTGCTTGCAGTTTTCGATGATCACCGGCGGTCGCGATCTGACCACCTGGCAAAACGAAGTCGACATGGATCGGTTAATCGCGTTCCTCAAAGGCTACGAGCAGGTGATCGTGCTGACCAAGGCCGAACTCAACGCGATTCCGCACCTCATGATCGAAGCCATCATCGCGCAGGCGCTGCGACCCATCATGCGCTCGGGCACCATCGCCGGATTGGACGGCACCAACTTTCTCGCCGTCGTCGGGCGCAAGGCCCGTTGGATCGGCGAACACCTCAGCGGTGCCGACATCGAAACGGCCATTCACCCCGAACCCAAGCTCGATAAGGACGAAGACCTTGCTACCCCATGACCCGCCCGCGCCCATCAGCGCCGCCGAGCGCGACGCCATCCTGCAACGCATCGCCCCCATCCCCGTCGTGCAAAATCTACGCTTCGACGTGCGCGAGTTGGCCCACGGTTATTGCCAAACCATCGTGCCGCTCGATAAGCGCTTCGTCGGCGCGTACGGTGCGTATCACGGCGGGCTGCTCGCAACGGCGGCGGATAGCGTGGCCTGTCTCGCCATCTGGGGCGGCATCGGCGCCGACAAACACCTGACGACATCGGACTTGCACATTCGATATTTAGCCGCGTGCTTCACCGACGCCATCGTCGAAGCGCGCGTCATCAAATTCGGTCGCACGCTCTGCCCCGTCGACGTGCGCATTTACGACACCAATCGCCGCACCGTCGCCGCGGCGACGGTGACGTATTTTTTGTTGGATGGAGCGGTGGCTGGCGACGCGAGTTAGCGCGTCATTCTCTTGTAGGGTCCGCTGTGCGGACCAACCCTAAACAACACATTTGTATAAATTAAATGAACCCCGTAGGGTCCGCATCGCGGACCAATTCATGCGACGGTCGGTCATTGTAACGACAAACCAACGCTCAATAGGCCGCCCCACCATCGGCCGCATCGCGGCGCAATTCACCGTAATGAGATCGCTCTACGCACTCCTGAAAATACGCTTCCGGCAACAAATCATGATTACCGTTTTCAAAGAGAACGACACGGCCATTCGTATGGCATGGCTCGGGGCACCATGCGATCATCCGATACATGATGACGCCATCGACAGATTCGCCATCCAAATTGACCTTGCCAGCGATTGGTCTGTATTCGAAAGCGCGCCCGCAACCTGAACAGTCGATTGAATGATTATTGTTCGCCGCGAGCAGCCCAGCTTTAGATTGAATCAATGTTCGATCCGCTTTCAGCGCCACGTCGTAAAGGGTTCGCAATCTTTCGTTGCAGTTGCGAATCTGATCGTCCACGCGGAATTGAAAGTAGAGATATCCGGCACTACCGATCGCGCCCAAGCCAACCAACGATAAAACACAAATCGCGTATGTTCGAACGATTTTCTCGCGAGTCATAGTTGATTCAAAGCAAAATTGGTCCGCGATGCGGACCCTACGGCACTGACGTCGATCTACAACTTCTTCACCACCAGCGCCGTCAGATCATCATCCTGCACCATATCACCGACAAACTCGCGCACTTGGCGATGCAGCGTCTCGATCAATTCGCTACACGGTAGATGACGCGCCCGGCGAATCGCCTCGCACAAACGATGCGTGCCGTATTGTTCGCGTTGGGCGTTTTTCCATTCGAAGAAGCCGTCGGTCACGACGACCAACATATCACCCGGCTGCATCTCAAACACATCGGGCTCCGGCCACGGGGCGTCGGGCATGATGCCAAGCGGGAATCCGTTGGCGGGCAACTCTTCAATCGTGTCGGTCGCCTTGCGATACAAAATGATCGGCCCATGGCCCGCGCTTAGGTAGGTGATCGATTTTGTTTTCGGGCAGACGATGCCGAAAAACGCCGTCACAAAACGGTCGTCCGGCAAATCGTCGCACAAAAGATCATTCACTTTGGTCGTGATCTCTTTCACATCGCGCGTAATCGACGACGCCGCGCGGAACAGCGCCCGACATTCCGCGATCATCAGCGCCGGGCCGATGCCGTGGCCCGTCGCGTCGGCAATCGTGATCGCCAACGAGCCATCATCGTTTTCCGAATAGTCGTAACAATCGCCGCCGGTTTCATCGGCAGGTCGATTCCAACCGGCAATCTCGAATCCTTCGGCGCTGGCGCCCTCTTTGGGGATCAAGCCTTGCTGGATATCGCGCGCCACACTCAGGTCGTGCTGCAGCTTTTGCTTCTCGGCGTAATGCTCCAAGAGCAACTGACGCTGCAACGCCACGCCGACCTGCGCGCCGAACGTGCGCGCCAGTTCCTTATCCCAGTCGTCAAATTCGCCGTCAAACTTGTTGAGCATCTGCAACACGCCCACGACCTCGCCATCGATGCCCAGCATCGGAATGGTGATCATGTTGCGCGTACGGTAGCCCGTTTTCTTATCAATCTCAGGATTGAAGCGCGCATCGGCATAGGCGTCGGGCACGATGATGACATCGCCCGTGCGCACCGCCTCACCGGCGATGCCGTGCGTGGCCGGAAAGCGAATCTCCTGCACGCCGGTCGCAACCTGGCTATACAACTCGTTGGCAGTCGCATCAAAGAGAAAGACGGTGGCCCGATCGCAACACAAAACGGAGCGCGCGGCCGATTCGACCATCTCGAGCAGCGGCGGCAGCTCGGTGGTGGCGGCAAGTTTGCGCGAGACTTCCAGCACGGCCCGCAGATCGTCGGTTTGCGAACCATTGCCGGTTGAACTCGGCGTATCGTTCTTGATGGCGTGCGAGGTCATAGCATCAAGTCCGGCGGCGAGTGACATTTTTCTTGACGGCAGAGCATATAACGAAGACGTCTATCCTACCAATTTGGACCGGCAATCGCGAGAAAATTCCGCACCAAACATGTTTGGCGAGCGATTAGGGCGCGGTTTCTACGCTGAAGGCGTTGCGACCACTAGCCCAGGGTTGCCGCTACTGCGGCTACCCTGGGTAGATATTACCTCATGCTGTTCAACCCCACCGGGGTTGCGTCCGATTCCGGCCCGCGGTGGCGCAACTCTTTCAGAGTTGAATGCACCCTAAATTCAACGCTACTACCCAGGGTAGCCGCTAGCGCGGCAACCCTGGGCTGATGGCTGTAACGCCTTCGGCGTATTTGCAGAGTAGGAATGACCGACGCCGGACAACAGACAAATAAACGCATCCGCAAGCCTTTTCGATGCGTCGACAAGTCTAGCGGGCGCGAATCAAGTCTTGCAGTCGGCAAGGAAGAAGAACCGCGCAGGTAATACCGTAAGATGACGGTTCGGCGAAAAAAAGGACCATTCAGAAAATGACGAATTCTTAAGTCGTCGTAACTACACCACCCCAATCGTAATCATGATCGGGACCCAAATGCCCTGCTTACGTTGGGTGACCTTGCGGAAGCCGGCCTTTTCAAACATCTCGCGCATTTCGGTCCACGGCACGTGGTAAACCTTGGCTTCGGGCGTGCTCTCGGCCTTGGTGATAAAGACGTCGAACAGCGTCCAGCCGATGGCGTTATCGCGAAAACCGTCGATCAGCATCAGCCGACCGCCGGGGCGCAGCACGCGATACATCTCGTGGATGGTTTCCTGCTGATGCGGGTAATGGTGTAACGAGTTGCTGCACGTCACCGCGTCAAACGATTGATCGGCAAACGGCAGATGTTCCGAGTCGCCCTGCAAAAACTCGGGTGCCCCTGCGCCGATGGTCTCGGCCTTGGCATGCGCCACCTTGCACATGCTCCAGGCGTAATCGAGCCCCATCACCAAGCGCGAGTTCATTTCGCTGCCGGCGACCATCGCCGTCCAGGTGCCCGTGCCGCATCCGATATCCAACAGATCGAACGGCTCGGCGATGTCCTTGCGCCAACGGTATAGCTCTTCCAAAAACAACTGATAGGACGGTTGAAAAAGCAAGTGCTGCACGATCGAACGATCGTAGGAATGGGCCCATTTATCGAACTGCCGCGCCGCGCGATCTTTGACCGCATGCCGGGGGCCGGTGCCGCGCGCTTCCGCCGTTGGCATTCCGACGACGGCCGCTCGATTTTCGGCGGAGACGTCGTCGCTGACATCCGTGTCCTCGACGTCGATTAGATATTGCTCATTCTGTGCCAAAGCCGCAGCCTTTCGTTTGATTCATAATAGACGCCGCCGCAACAAAGACCAAACGCCGTTTATCATCGGCAGCATTCGCCGCCCTCGCGCAGCCAGCAGCCGCGACCCACGCGCTCGACGCTGCCAACGAGCGGTCGCGCGTTCAACTTTTGCGCTGCCAACCAAGCGGCAGGTCCGCAGGTATCAAAGCTCCTTTTTACGCGAGAAGTTCATCCTTAAGTACCGCTTGTTCCCTCGCCGATAGCACATTGCGGCGTCGTCAACGCCGGACCCACACGATATGTCCCAGCAAAATCTCGCCGGTTGCGCAGGAGATGTACGCGGATGAATAAGCGCGAACTTATCGAGCAAATTATGAAACTCAATCGGTCGGCACGGCGGGAGTTTTTGGAAGGTTTTTCGGAGCGTGAGCTGCGCGACTATCTCGATCAACTCAGCGCGATCAATGTGTCCGCCATGTGGTCAACTGCCGGTTCCGGAACGACCGCTGCCGTCGCCGCCGCGCCCGTCGTTTGAGACGGGCTCGCCGGTCGGGGATGTTGGCTTGGAGGAGCGCGACACGGTCGCCGTGTTCGTTTCGTTCGGTTGCGAATCGGCTGTCTGCCGATCTGCCGGCTCCACGCGCCGATCCTGAGCGCGCCACCAGTCCAGATCCCAATTCCAATCGCTACGGTTACACCCGGTCATCCCGACGGTCAGGCAGCCGATTAGTACGACGAGACCGGCAACCGGTCGGCGTCGCTTATTGCCGCCGCCTAAACGACTTAGCCGAATTGTGGAGTGCGTCGCTTCGATCATTTACCCGACATTATTATCGTATATGACCCTGCCGCAAGATAACCGTCGCCCAATAAATGGGACTCATTAAAATCATAGCCGTTAGCAAGCCAACCTCAGAAATCTTTATTTCGGACCCGTAGCATCCATAGGAACTAGCACTTTTAGATCGCCGTAGTAACCCAAGCTTATTGTTTATAGGCCGTTACGTCTCACCACCGAGAATGCAGGCCGGCATCCTTTCCTTTGCGGCAGCAGCGCAAAATTCGCGCAAATCACACTCGTCAGGACACATCCGCTGGCATACCATTGTCAGCAGGTGTGAAAACGCCTGCACGCATTGGGGGAGTTATCTTCAGACAAACGCTGCCGCGTGGCCTCGTTAGCGGGCTGTGCGGACTGCTGTGCCTTGTGAATTCTTGCCGGGCGCCGTTTGTCGGCCTCTGAAAAATTGACGTGCGCAAACGACGGGGAATAGCAATGTCCGACCGGCGGGAATCGCTGAAACGGGTAATCGTTGATCTCAATACGCAGGCAGATTTTCTGTTGCCGAACGGAGCCTTTCCGGTCTCCAATCGCGCGACCATGTTGCCGGCGATTCAATCATTGATGCAGTGGGCCCGCACCCACGCCGTCCCCGTTATCTCCAGTTTGGAAGCCCATCGTGCGTCCGAGTTTCAAAGAGGTTTGCCGCCCCACTGTATCGATCGCAGCCGCGGTCAACAAAAAGTACCCTGCACGTTGATGCCGCGCCGCGTGTTGGTGCAAGGCGATAACACCTTCGACCTGCCGGCCGACTCCTTTCGACGTTATCAGCAAATCATTTTCACCAAGCGCGATGCCGACTTTTTGTCGAACCCCAAAGCCGATCGCCTGATCAACGCCCAACGACCCCACTACTGGATCATCAGCGGCGTGGCGGCGACCCACTCGGTGAAGTCGCTCACGCTGGGCCTGTTGGCACGCAATTTCCGCGTGGTCGTCGCTCGCGATGCCAGCGGTTTCTGGTCACCCACCGACGGCGAACACGCCTTCCGCCAGATGGAAGCCAAGGGTGCCATTCTCGCGACAGTGGACGAACTCGTCGCCGGACTCACCGATCAGCTCATCGCCGAGCGAATTTCAGCCGAGCAAGCGCTGAGTGAAAAACCTGAAATCGAGCTATCGGCCCATGTCCGCGCCCTGCGCGAAAAGCGCCGCGCTCGGTCCTCTGAAAAGGCGAAGCCGACCGTCACCGATTTCGTGCCCAAGGACCTTTTTCGCAAAGAAGCGTCGGCCAACGGCAAACCACACGGCCTTGCCTAATCGCGGTGCATCACCTATCTTCCATTTAGGCAAAGCGATTCGGATGTCGCTGCAATACTCGATTTGATCCCGCTTTTTAAAGGCTCATGGCTAAGAAGCTTCCCAAGCAACTCGCCGTCCTCGACGAAGACCTGTGCACCGGCTGCGATGCTTGTGTCACCGTCTGCCCGGTCGATTGCATCGACAAGATCAAAGACCCGAAGCATCCGGGTTACGAGATGGGTATTTGCACGATCGACTTGCAGGTGTGCATCGGCTGTAAGCTCTGCGCTCAAGTCTGCCCATGGAACGTCATCACGATGGTGCCGACGGATCAAGTGGTTTCGCAGGACAAGTTCTTCGATTTGCTTTCTGATAATCAGCAAACGACGCTGGTGGGATAGCCATCCGGCTTTTCTATCGCTTCGATCACTTTTCTATTTCCAATAGCTTTCCGGCAATCAGTTGATCGTGATCGTCGTCTGCCGGCAATCCCATTCCAATTGTGCGTACGCCTCGCAACCACTTCACCATTTTGAAAAAATCGCAGCCTTGATCGAGCTTCCGAACGATTTTGATGGCGTAGCGTCGATACTCGTCATCCGCCGCGCTCTGGCCAACGCCGATTGGGTCCCAATCGCGAAGGATGCCTAGTACGTGGACGAGTATTTGATCGCGATCATTCATCACTTGGGCAATTGATAATTTCAACTGACACCGCCAGCACAATTCTGTTTCAACGCCAACACCATACCGATATTTCAAATCTCAAATTTGTTATTGCTTCCTACGCCAATTCCTCAAACACCGCACAAATCCGCTTGGCCGCCGCGCCGTCCCATAGCTCGGGCGTGCCGCAGTCTTCCATTTTGCGCTGCATCTGTTCGCGATAAGCCTTCAGAATCGAATCCTTATTCGGATCGACCAAACGATTGGTACCGTGCGTGATCGTTGCCGGTCGCTCGGTGTTCTTGCGCAACGTTAGGCACGGCACTTTCAGAATCGTCGTTTCTTCCTGAATACCGCCCGAGTCGGTCAATACCAAGGCAGACTCGGATGTTAACTTCAAGAAGTCGAGATATCCTAAAGGTTCGGGCCTCAGCAACTGCGACATACTCTCCACCCGTGACGCGAGGCCCATGTTTTCGATATTCTTACGCGTGCGCGGATGCATCGGAAAGACCAGCTTCATATCGCGACCGATCTCGTCAAACGCATCGAGAATCGAGCTGAGATTCTCCTTATCATCCACATTGCTCGGTCGATGCAGCGTAATCACGCCGTATTGTTTGGGCGTTAGCCCCATCTCGTCGAGAATCTTCGACTCACTGGCCTTGGCGCGATTCTTCGTCAGCGTATCGATCATCACGTTACCGACGAACTTCACTTTCTCAGCGGCCACGCCTTCTTTCTTCAGATTCTCCATGCCGCTGGCTTCGCTCACGAGCAACAAATCGCTGATCGAATCCGTCAACAAGCGGTTGATCTCTTCCGGCATGTCGCGATCGAAACTGCGCAGGCCGGCTTCGACGTGCGCCACCTTCACGCCCAACTTGGTCGCCACCAGCGCGCAGGCGATCGTGCTGTTCACATCGCCCACCACGATCACCCAGTCGGGCTTGTGCTCGACCACGACCGGCTCGAAGCGTTTCATGATTTCGGACGTCTGCACGGCGTGCGAGCCGGAGCCGACCTCGAGGTTCATATCCGGTTCGGGAATACCCAGATCGACGAAAAACAGCTTACTCATGCGCTCGTCGTAATGCTGGCCGGTATGCACCAGTAGCGGCTCGATCTTGGGCGACGCGTTAAAGGCCTCCATCAGGGGGGCGATCTTCATAAAATTGGGCCGGGCGCCGCAGACGCAGATGACTTTCAGCATGAGATTCTCGCTAGGTGGTTCAGATAATGCTTGCCGTCGCAGGCTTCCATCGTCGCTCGGCATGCTACCCCAACATCGGCGATTTGCGACCGGCCCGGGGGCCAAAACCGGCCCGCACGGCCCCGTTACCGGTACCTGTCGCCGGTGCTGTTTTGGGATTTTGGGGGGAGCATCGGCGTCCCGCCGGTGAGATACGCGATTAGGCACCGCCGGGACGGCGATGCTCCCCGTGGTCGGAGTCAAACGATACCGGTACATGTCGCGACTGCGGCCCTTGACCACCCCGCAAGCCTCAGCCAGAATCCGGAACTATGGATAAGCAGCTCACCTGTACCGTCATCACGCCCGAGCAGAAAGTGCTCGAAACCAAGGCCACCCAAGTGATCGTCCCCGCCCACGACGGCTTGGTGGGTATTCTCGACCATCGCGCCCCGCTGGTGTGCGAACTGGGTGCCGGCAACCTGCGCATCGACGAAGCCGGTGGCCAGTCGAAGAACATCAGCATCAAAGGCGGCTTTGCTCAGGTGCTGAACAACAACGTCACGATTCTGACGGAACAAGCGACGGTTAACTAAGCGAAGCCAATCACCGGTCCCACCGGCGAAACTGCCTGTTCGCCTCGTCCAAGACCGTCGCATCTACCAGCAGCACAATTTCCACCCTCGTCGTCGAATGGCATAGCACGACGGTCAACGTATTGTTGGTCGGCCCCGTAATCAACTCCGACCGGCGCTTCAACGTCATCTCCAAATCAAAACCATTTTGCGACGATATGCAAATCAATCGTTCGGTGGCAATGTCCTCAGCGACCGCGATCAAGAATTGGTGAATCCCCTTAATCTGATTTTTTTCAAAGAAGCAACTCTTAAATGACTGACGATCCTGATATGTGTTGTTTAATGAATTCGATTCCTCTAACTCGTCTGCGAACGCGCTGCCCGCGCCGACGATCTCGACGTTGACCAATTCAGCATCTCCGCTACCGAGATCGACGAACTCAATAAACCGGCGGCCAGTTGCAGATTCGATCCGCATGATTGTATTTGGCATCGTTGTGAAACCTCTTAAACATTCCAAGACGAGGCGCGTAAGCGACGAACAATGAGCACGAGGCAATCACATTTTCCGCATGAGACGCCACCAGGTTTCCAACGACACGGCCTCCGGTCGAATCTGCGGCGAAATGTCCATCTCAGTCAGCAGCTCCTCTAAATTACCAGAGAAGTCCACAGATCCAGCCTGCCCCATCCGCTTCAACGTTCCCAACAACCCCTTGCGCCGACTTTGAAACACCGTGCGCACGAATTTTGCAAAACCGCGCGGGTCGTCGATTGGCGACGCGGCGCGCGACACGCGCTCCATCTTCACAATCGCCGAGTGCACCTTGGGGGCCGGCCAAAACGCCTGCGGTGGCAGCTTGGTCACGATCTCAACCCGCGCCAACGTTTGCGCGATCACGCTAACGGCACCATAAGCGTCGGTATCGGCGTCCGCGCGTAAACGCTCGGCCATTTCCAATTGCACTGTAAAGACAAAGCGCTCGATGCCGAAATCGCCCAGCAACAACTCGATCAATAACGACGTCGCGACATCGTATGGCAAGTTCGCAACCAACATGCCGCGCCCGTCAACGGCCGCGCGTGCGACGGCCATCGCATCAATCACTGCCGGTGCCAACGCCGATTTCTTCGCCAACACGTCTTCCGCGATCAGCGCAAAGTGATCGACCTGCCCGTAGCGCTCCGCCAGAATGACCTGCAACGCGTTGTCGATCTCGACACCCACCACCCGACCCGCGCGGCGCAGCAACTCCCCCGTCAGGCTGCCGGTGCCGCAGCCCACTTCCAATACCCAGTCGCGCGACGAAACGTCTGCCGTTGCCAGCACCCGCTCCATCAGATTGCGATCGATCAGGAAGCACTGACCGTACCGTTTGCGCGGGGCGGCGGCGTGGCCATCGAGCAGCGCCTTTATCTCGGCCTTGGTCTGAAATCCGGGAATGTCGCTCAAGTCGCCCTCCTGCCAGCGAAGAAATCCGCTTCGATTATAATTGGTCGGGAAGTCGGCGTCGGTCGCATCGGCCTCGTGAGCCGGTCGCCTCGTTGCTCGAACCGTGGAGTGATCCCAATTCGATGAAATCGCACGAAGTTCTCAAAGAAGCAGTCGATCAAATCGGCGTCAAGGCATTGGCCGCCAAACTGCGGCTGAGCCAGGCACTGATCTACAAGTGGTGTCAGGATAACGACCCCAAAGATCCCGATACCAGCGGCACGCGTAACCCGCTCGACCGCCTGCGCGAAATTGTGGAAGCGACCGGCCACGTGCCGGTCGTGAATTGGCTCTGCCACGAAGCGGGCGGCTTCTTTACGTATAACCCGGAAGAGGAATCGCTCGATATCGACGGCGACTTACTTAAATCGACGCAGCAGGTTGTGAACCGATTTAGCCAATTGCTGCGCGAAGTCAGCGAATCGATTGCCGACGACGGCGCGATATCGCCCGCAGAGGCCGACCGCATCCGCGACAATTGGGAGCAACTCAAATCGACGGCCGAAACGTTTGTGGTGGCGTGCGAGCGCGGCCTGTATCTGCCGCCTAAGTCGGGGGGATCCAAGTGATTCGACGGGTGTATCAGGCAGGAAAGCTGTGGTTTCTCATGCTCGCCACGGTTTGTATCAGCGGTGCCGTGCTCGGTGGCTGTAGCGACAACAACAGCGGGCCGTCCGACAATCAACGCATGATGGTCTCGTCGAAAAACTTCGACCTCGGTCGCACGGATGGCCGCCGTGATGCCAAAAGCGCATGGAGCGATGACGGCGCATATTGGCTCTGGCTATGGGCGGCGGAAGAAAGCTATCAGGTCGGTTACAAACAAGGTTGGAAAGAAGGCCGCGCCGAAGTATCCAACCAGCAACAAGCCGAACGCGGCAAAAAACTCAACGAACGCAATGAATCCAACGCCAACGGCGAATAAACGCTTCAAACGATCCACGACAACCGCCCGTTAGCCGGACACCACGACCATGACGATACGTATCGAAAAGAAAGTTCAGGACGGTGTGCACATCTTCGAGATCAGCGGCACGCTGACCGACGAAGCCGACCTGGTGCGTCATGTGCGCAAAGCCCTGGACGGCGAAGTTGTCGGGCTCGTCGTTGACTTACACGAAGTCGATATGATTACCTCATCTGGGCTGGCCGATTTGGTGCAGATTAAAGCGCGGTGTAATTCGTTGAACCTGCCGATGCTTTTAGCAAGGCCTACGGCATTTGTCGTGGGCGTTCTCGAGACGACCAAGCTGGGCGGCTTCTTTGACGTACACGAAAAGCTCGACGCGGCCATCGCCGCGGTCAAAGCGGGTTAGCATTTAACCAACGACCTTTACCTGCCCGATTGGCAGATAAACCCAGTACTGAACGATGCGCTTTTCCTATTCAACGACTCGCTTGCGTTTGATTGCACTTCTCGGGCTCACATTGCCCTCTTGCATCGCTATCGGCCCCGAAGATCAGCTGAACCCGATGCCCGTCATCCGCATCGTTTTGCCCGATCCCGGCTTCTACGGTCTCGAATTTGAAATCGTGGAACTAGCGGCCGCCAACGGTGAAACGCTGATCGGTTGGTTCGTGCCGAATGACAACCCGCGCGGCACCGTGCTCATCAACCCCGGAGCCGTGTTCAGCCGCTCGTGGCCGTTGCCGCAGGTGGCGTTGTTTCACGATCTCGGTTGCAACGTATTCATCTACGACTATCAGGGATCGGGCGAAAGCACCGGCATCGCAACGCTCGCGACCGTGCTCGACGACGCCAACGTCGCGCTGGATTGGGTGCGGAACTCGGGCCGCCCCGCCACCGACCGGATCGTGTTGTTTGGATTATCTCTCGGCACCATGCCGTGCATGGCGCAAGCCGCCGACGCCGCGCCGGATATCGTCGGTATGATCGTTGAGGGCACCGTGCAACAGGAAGTCGTCGTCGATCTCGGCTATTTGTTCATGGGCATCACGCCCGGCCCCAACGCCGCGTCGCTCGTGCCCGACGCCCTCGACCCCATCGCCAACGCCCCGCGCATCTCGGTGCCGAGCCTATATCTGCAATCGATGGAAGACGGCATGACGCCGTTTGAAGGCGTCGTTGAGTTGGTCGACGCCACACCTGAACCCAAGCAACTCGTTGTCGTCGAAGGAATACATGGGCTGGGGATTTTTCAGGATGCGGATTACGTGGAGATTGTGCGCGGGTTTATGGATGAGGTGTTGGGACAATGAGTCGTGGGGCAGCGAGTATTAACTCCGTTGTAGGGTGGGTCGTACTCGACCCACCGGCGCGCTCGCAAATGTGAAAAGCGGTAGCAACTCGATCTGCCGCACAAAACGAACCGACCGTCGCTTGATCAACTCCCTTAGACAACGACTCCATTTGGCAATCTAAACCGCCACCGGTTCCGCCAGCAGCTCCACCGACGCCACATCATCGCTCGACCGTTCCCAATCGACCGGTACACCATGCTCGCGCGGCGCGACCAAATCGGCCGAGTCGATCTCATTGCCGCCGACCAGCGCCCAAAACGTCGCCAGCAAAATCTTCGCATCGAGCATCAAGCTCATATTGCGCACGTAGAGCAGGTCGTAATAAATCCACTGTTGAAAGTCGCCGTCCTCGCGCTCGTGCCGGCAAATTTGCCAAATGCCGGTGATGCCCGGCCGCACCGACAGACGGGCGCGGCGCCATGGCACGCAAATCTGATTCTCGCGAAACGGGCTCGGTCGCGGTCCGACGAGGCTCATGTGCCCGACGAAAACATTCCAGAGCTGCGGCAACTCGTCGAGATTGGTCTTGCGCAAAAAGCTACCCAAACGCGTAATGCGCGGGTCGCGTGCGATCTTAAAGTGCGGACCGTCGAGATCGTTTTCCGTCAGCATTTGCCGCTGCAACGCATGGGCGTCGCTACGCATGGTGCGAAATTTGAGACAACCAAACACGCGACCGAACAATCCTTCGCGCTGGTGGACAAAGAACACCGGTCCACGCGAATCGAGTTTTATCAGTAGCGCGATGAGCGCTAACACCGGCGACAGCACCAAAAGCCCCAAGCCGCTGGCCAAGATATCGACGGCGCGTTTGGCGCGATACAACTTCGCACGCGGCTTTTCGGTCTCAGCGACAACGGGCGCGAACGTTTCGATCTCGGCATCTTCAAAGCCGCCGGACGGTTGCGCTTCATCACCTAATTCAAACAAGCGATGTCGCACGGCCGCACCGGCGCGAACGGTCGCCCCTTCGCCGATCATCGCTTGCGCAACCAAAGCATTGGCTTCAATGCGTGCCGAACGCCCGACAATAGCCGGACCGATGATCGTGGCATTGGCCGCGATATGTGCGTTTGGCTGAACGATCACGGGGCCGACCAATCTCGCCGTCTCATGCACCACGGCACCGCGACCGACGAGCGCTTCGTTGTTCGATAGCCGGGAATATTCCGGCGGCGTTGCCGCGCGGACGGCCTGCTGAATCTTCCATTCGCATAACGCCAAATAATCGGCGGGGCGCGTCGCATCGATCGAATCGCAATGCACCGGAATATCGCGCGACAAAATGCCGCGCGCGGCCATTGCCGCCGGAACATTGGCGATCTCGCTGATAGACACATCCGCCAAGGCCGCGGCGGGAAAGCACGAATACGATACGGCCCCAACGGGGCGCGTAACCTGCGTGACCTGATTGTAAAATCGCTGCACCCGCCGAATGCGACCATCGTGATCTTTCACGATCCGCTCGTGCGCGTCGGTCGCATCGCCCCCCATCGCCACCACATTCAGGGCACCGGGAAAGGTCTTGGCTTCGCGTGCCAACATCGCAAAATCGAACCCCGCCGTGGGCCAAAAACGCGGGTCTATCAACAACACGCGGTCCGATGGTTCCAACTGCGCAACGCCCGGCAGATAGCCGTTGGCCAGTTCGACCGTCACGTCGTGTTCGTTGCGTTCGGCCAGGGCGCGTAGCGCCGGCAGCACACGTTCGTCGCGCGCAACGATTACGAAGTCGCTGCAGCCGACTTCGGCGGCGCGATCGCAAAGGTGCCCGAGCATGCTGCGCGTGCCCAGCGGCAACGTCAGAATCGACGTCGGCGCGGCGGCTCCGGCAGCATGTATCACGCTGTCTAAAATGATGGTCTTAAAGTACATGGTTCCCCCCTCATGGATCCATGCGTCAATGGCTTACGCCAACAACTCCGACGTATCGAGATGCCGTCGGTGATAATCGTATGGGTAGTAGGCGGTTCCGTGTCGCACGCCCACGAGCATGGTGCCCAAGAGCCGCGCGCCGCATGCCGATAAGCCGGCGAACGCCTCCACAATCTCTTCGCGGCGCGACCCTTCGGCGCGCATCACCATCACCACGCCGTCTGCCTGACCGGCCGCGATGCGCGCGTCGGCCATGGCCAACACGGGCGGACTGTCGATCAGCACATAATCGAACTGCGACTTCCATCGTTGCAAAGCGGCGGCGAACGCACCATTGGCGAGCACATCGCGATTGCCGCGCGCGTGTCGTTCGCCGGTCGGCAGAATAAACAAATTTTCGTTGTCGGTCGGAATGATGGCGTCTTCGTCGCTTAATTCACCGCCAACCACGCAGCACAAACCGCGCTGGTCGATCAATTCAAAATAGCGCGATGCGGACGGGTGCAACAGGTCGGCATCGACTAGCAGCGTACGCTTGCCCATCGCCGCCAAGCTGCGCGCCAACAGAATTGAGACCGTCGTCTTACCCGAGCTGGCTTCTGGGCTCGTAATCACGACCGACCCACCATGGTTACCGAGCTTCTGCAACAGCATGGTGCGAACGATGCGCATGTTTTCGCGAATCGCACGACCGAGCAGCGTGTCTTCACCTTCGCCCAACGCATCGCGGGCACGCGGCAACTGACCGAGAAACGGCACCCCGTTCGGCACCGCATCGGATACATCCTGATAGCTATGAATCTTGCGGTCCGAACGGCTGCGGACGAAACCCGCACCAAACGCGCCGAGGAACGACAAGGCAATGCCGCACGCCGTATAAAGACCGCGACGGTCGGTGGACGGCTTGCGTCGCAACTGCCCCGCCGACTGAATCGTCACGCGTTCGGGTGCGTTGCGTTCCAATTCGAGCGCATGCAATCGGTCGTCGAGTTCCTTTTGAACCAGCTTGCGTTCTTTGTAGCGTTCTTCGGTGCGGGCCAATTCCGCCATTAAGCGATCGGTCTGTGCCAACTCGCCTTGCAATTCGCTCACCGCGGCGGCCAGTTGATCTTCGCGCAGTTTTTCAATTTCGTTGGCGAAATCGTTCGCCTGCGTGCCCGACGGCATCAACCGTGCTTCGGTCATCTTTAACGCGCGGCGAGCGCTGTCGAGATCGGCGGCAATCTCCAGATACTTCGGATGGCCGCTGCCAAACTGCTGCTTGGCCAACGTCAATCGCCGTCGCGCGTCTTCGTACGTCGCGAACTGCGTTTGCCAGACTTCGTCTTCGCGAAACACGAGCGGCGCTGCTGCCGACGACAGTGTTTCGCCGTTGGCTACCTCGTTCACCGGCCGCACGACCGAACGCATGGCCTTATCCGATTCGAGGGTTTGCAATTGGATACGCAGTTGAGCCAAGCGGGCGTGCTTTTGCGTGCGAACATCTTCGTGAATATCGCTACCCAATTGCTCGGTCAGTTCGTAGCGTCGCGCAAAGAGCGTGCCGATTTCGGTGTCGAGTTGTTCGCGCTGCTTGCGCAACGTCGCGCGACGCTTGATGTCCGAAGATTCCTGATTGGCGTCCCAATACTTCTTGTACTCTTCGACCACCGCGTTCACGATGATTTGCGATTCGCGCGGGTCGAGCGTTTCGAGTGAAACGTCCACCAGTTCAGTACCGCGCCGCTCGCGCACGATGAGTTGTCGCGCCAAGCGTTCACCGGCGGCGGCCAAATCGCCAGATGTGGCCGCCGAAGACGCCTGATACCAGTCGGTCTGCTGCACATCGGGCCGCGCGACGACTTCCTGCATCACATCCGGGCTTTGGATCAACGACACTTGCGTATTGAGGTATGCACCGTAAAGCGGCATCTTGCCGTTGTCGTCGGTCTTGTAGATCACGCGTGGCACGTACGACGCCACGTGAATCACGGCCTTCGATGCATAGTGCGGTTCGACCTTGGTCCACACGACTGTGGTCGCCGCCGCCACGCCCATCACGAACAGCAGCAACATCGACCAGCGATAGCGCCAAATAGCGCGCAGATCAATGCCGTACGACGGTTGCGGGCTGGGCTTCGGCCCCATGAACAGGTCGACGCCGTAGGGAGCCGTGCGTTCCTCGCGTGCGGGCTGAACCTGCGGCGTGGTATTGGACCTGCCGTTACCGTTGTTGCCGTTGTTGGAACTCATAGCGACGAACTCCGCTTGCGACGGGCGGCACTGTGCCGGGTCTGGTGTACGATGCGCTGCGCTGCACGGTCGGCGCGCTCGATGGCGGCGCCGTGCGTCAAAATACATCTGTCTAAAAATGCGTCGGGGCCGACTTCCACGCGCTCCCAAAGTAACGAACGACACACGATGGCCCCGGCTCCGATATGCGAGTGACCGCCGAGCGTCGTCGGCCCGATCACGGTTGCACCCGCTTCGACGCGGGCATTCGGCCCAATCAGGCACGGGCCTTCGAGCCTGGCCGTCGCTGCCACGTCGGCGCTGTCGTGAACCAACGCACTGTTAACGAATTGATAACCCGTCGGCGGCACGCATTGCTCGTACATCTGTCGCAACGCATAGCGCGTGGCCACGAAACAAGCGTTGGCGTTGGACACGCGGATCGGCGCCGACCGCAGCCGATACATGCCAACGTTTAGTCCCGCCTCATGCAAACGCGGGATTAGCATCTCTTTGATATCTTCGTAGCCCTTGGCGGGGATGCGCTCGATGGCGGCGCGATTGAACACATAAATGCCCGTCGGAACACAACCGACCGGCGTTTGCTGACCGTTACCGTTATTGCCGTTGTGCGACTCGACCGCGTCGACCACGGCGACGGTAAGCGCCGCACCGCTGCCCTGATGCGTTTCGATCAGTGCGTCGATATCGATATCGGTCGGAATGACGGTGCCGTCTAAGACCACGACATCGTCATACGTGGCATGCTTGAGCGCGTCGGCAATACAACCGGCGGGCCCGCGCGGAAATACATCTTCGTAGAAATCGATCTTGATGGATTGCGGCAGCGGTTTGCCATCGAGGTTGGAACGCAGGGCATGCGTATCGCTGTTCGCGCAAATCTCGACGCGTTGCAATCCGCCGCGCGAGAACCAATCCAAACCGTAATCCACCAACGGACGGTTTGCGATCGGAATCAGCGTGCGCGGAATCCAACCTTCGAAGATCGACGGACGCCACTGATGGACGCCGGCTAGAATGATGCCCTGTTCGAGCTGCTTCACGTCCCCATATCCCCCGGGTTGCCTGTGTGAGCATCTACGACTGCTGCATTAGTTTGTTGTCGGGTGCTGGCCGAGTCGGTCGATTCTACGGCAGACGAACCTGAAGAGTCATCTGCCTATTTTCTCATGGTTCCCATATCTGTACCAGTGTTCGGACCGTTTGAGTTCCATAAATTTTAAAGTCGGCGGAGACGACGCTTGCCGGTCGCTTCTGGTGATAGGCCGGGCTAAACCAACCCGCAATGGGGTCCGTTTTACCGCATGAAACGGCGATGTCGGCTTGGTCCGGCAATGACAAGCGCAGCGTTCCTTCGGGTCGTACGAAATGTAACGTCCGATCATCTTGAGCGATTGGCTCGATTTCGCAGTCCGGCGCGCAGTGAAAACGGAGCACCACGTTATGCGAACCGTTGCATTCGAATGTATCGCTGACGACCAACTCGCCGGTTCGATGGTTCAATTCGAGCTGGCGTCGATGCGTCACCGGGTCGGTCAAACGCCGATAGCCGTCGTGTTCGGCAATCACCATGCTCGCGTTGTCGGTGATGCGCCAATCCACCATCTTCGCCTTCGCCCTATCGCCCCATAAGAACTTGCCGAGCATTTCGGATTGATCCCGACCGTCAATTTCGGCGGTGTTGTGCGCCTGGGTACTGCGAAAGTAGTTGCGCCATTGGTCGTAGGTGAAGTAGTCGTACGTTCCCGGATCGACCAAGAATGCCGCGCCGTTGTAACGCACGGTGAAGCTCAACGCGTCGGCGTGGCCGTGGGCAGCGATCGATTTGTATCCCAAGGGACCGCTATCAAACGTGACGGCGAAGGGTTTACCTTCTCTACCAATGCGCGTTTGCAGCAGACTTAGGCCGGCTTCTTCAAAATGAATCGACGCAAGCGTGTCGCGTTTAGCTTCGGACGGTTCGTTGTTTTTATCTTGTGAACATAGCCCGGTTAGCCAGTAACACTGCTCGTGTTCAAGCGACGTGTCGCTTCCATCCTTTGCCAATAACGCCCGCGTCGCAGCAACCCACCCCGCCGCGTCACCGCGTAACCCGCCGAGGTCCAATACGTAGCCATCATCGGCATCACCAAAATGCACGCCCTCTGCACCGGCGGACAACCAGGTATCGAGGAAGTCGGCCACCTTCAGCAGCTTGTTGGAATATGCGCGCGGAAACGGATCGCCCGAGCGGTGCCCGGCGTGCCACGCTAACAAGAAGAACTGCAACACGAACAAGTGATAGCCCAACGCCAGTTCTTTATGAATGCCATCGGTATCGACCTGCTCATCCATCTCTACTATCAATAGTCGCTTGGCCTCGGCGCGATATTCCGCCGCGTGCGGTGCATGACTAAAGAAGGCCGCGCCGATGTAAACGCCGGCCGCTTCACCGATGAGATGGTTGTTGGCGGATGAGTGCTTGGAATACTTGCGGGCGACTTCCCAAATATGCGTTTCGGCCACCGCTGCAATCGCGCCACTCGTTTCCCCATCGAGCACGTCGGCATTCTTGATCAAATCGATCGCCCACGCCCAGTTGATCAACCGAATGCCCAGCTCCAACGGGCTGCGCCAGTTCATGCCTGTGCCGTAGGGCGACGCGTCTATCCATGACTTGATCTGTGAAACGACTTCGGCGGCATAACGCTTGTCACCCGTCAGCGCGTAAGCCCGCCCCAGCACTACCAAATGATGATGGCGGCTCAGTTCCCAGACCCACTTGCAATCGCCGACTTGTGCATAATCGCGGTAATCCACCTGACCGATGAAATCCGTCGGCGTTGGTGCCTGCTTATGGTGTTCGTAATTCCAGCGGATCGGATCGCCCACATCCGTCGGCTCGGTGCCGAATAGGCGAATCCGATGGGCCACGATCGCATCGGCCTCGCGCACCAAGCGCTCAACCCATTCCGACGGAATGGCGTCACCAGCCCGGCTGGTCAGGTGTTCACTCGGCTGATACACGGCGTCGGACCAGTTACAGCCCACCAACGCGGCGGCGCGCTCGGCGACGCGGCGCTGGTACCGCGCCAGCAGTACACGGTCCAACCGATCGCGCAGCGCGTTGCGAACCCGCCAGCCAATCTCGGCGGGCGTCATCGACATCAGGCGGTTGTAATACCATCGCCATGACTGCATGCGGCGGGCTCCTCACGCATGAAATCGGCTAATCACTGGCCAAACGCTTGGCTCGTTCCGCGTGAATTATCGCAACGGGCGCAAACCGCTACCGGTCCCGCCTTCCGGGAACATCGAGCAATCTTCGTAAGCTTATGGAGTTCGGCGACTTAACCGGGTTCGACCGATGCGCCGGCAATGGCGGCGCAGACAGCGACCGCAGTCGTGCCTCAGACAACTTGAATTGTGTCAGGGGAAAACGAGGCTGACGGGACTCGAACCCGCAACCTCCGGCGTGACAGGCCGGCGCTCTGACCAATTGAGCTACAGCCCCTGAACATTTACCGGACGCCGCGCCGCGACGTGCCGAGTTAGGAAAAACTACCCCTGAATCGAAAAGGTGTCAAGCAAGGGTAGCGTCATGAAAAAATCGGTCGCTACGGTGCGGCACGTGCGTAGATTCGGGCGGCGGAATTCGCTCAACAGATTATGGGCACCCGTGTTATGAATCCAACGTTTCTCGGATGACCCGTTCCAATTCGGCGGGGTCAACGCGGTCCTGTACCGCGTCGGACACGCGCTTCCAAACGACCGTCCCGCTGCTGTCGATCAGCACATTGGCGGGCAAAGCGATATTGATCTTGCGAAACGGCTCGCGAAATAACAGGCCGTACGTTTCAATCACATTCGCATCCGGGTCGGACAGAATGTCAAAGGGCAGGTCATTCTGAACGTGAACTTTTTTGGCGTCCGCGACCTTATCCGCCGCGATTGCCAAGATCGTCCCGTTCTTCTTTGCGAGTTGGGTTTGTATGTCTCCGAGACCTCGGAGCTCAACGATGCAATACGGTCACCAATGACCGCGATAAAAGACGAGCAGCACCGGCCCCTTGCCGCGATAGTCCGCCAGCGATATCGGTTGACCATCCTGATTCGGCAACGTCAACGGCGGCGGCACGTTGCCGACGGCCAATCCCTGCTGCGGCGCGGGCAATTTCATTAACACGAAAACCGAGAGAATAAAGCCGAGCCCGAGCATATAACTCGGAACCGCCGTCAAAATCGTGAGCTTGCCGGGTCGTTGAAAGATCGCGACGGTCGTCAGCAGCAGGCCGATGCCGGTAACGACCGCAAACGGTACGGCGTTCGCGCGCATCAACAAGCCGCCGATGACAGCGAAGTATGCGATGCCACCCAGCGCGCTGAGCGCCAAACCCGACCACGCGAGTGTTTTGTAACGACCCGTCGGCACTGCCGCGCTTGCTGCGGTGGCAGCCCCATCAGTTGGTGATGAAATATTCGTCATGATGCGCAGAGTATAGCGACGGATCGTGGTGACAATGAGAAATTCCTACTTTTTGAGCCGGTCAGGGCGAGGTGCCAATTTCTTTGCATTCGAAACTGTCGAGCCGTAAAATCGCGGTCAGGAAAGCGCTGGAGAATCCGTCGGTCTATCTACAACCTCATCGCTAGGCTCGCACGCCAAACAAGTAAGGAACAGAATCCATGAAACGCGCAATTTACATGCTGGCTTTACTTGTTGCGATTGCATTTGCATTCGCGCCGAACCATGCCGACGCCGGCGCGACGGTATGGATGGAATTTGTTGACGGAACCGGAAATGACCTGCAAGTCCTACAGAACGGTGCGCCAGGGAGTCGATTAATCCTCACGGACGAAGGCGGCGGCATAATTAACATCACCGTCAATCTTATGGCGAATATTTCAGATGATCAGGGCAACCTCGCCTCTATGAGTACCAATCTCGTCACAAGTTCGTCTGATATCCGAGTCACGGCAGCGACGTCAAACCTACCCGGACCGACCGCTGCTGCCGGGGCAAATCAAATTGAAGGCTTCGGGCCGGGCAACATTCTTACTGCTTACGGTATGGGCGACTTCTTTTTCGGTTTACCGACCGGTGACAATCAACTTCTTGGCACCATCTCTTTCTTTATCGATTGGGGTAACAACCAGACTGATTTCGATATTTCTGTGGGTGGAACCATAGGCGCAACCACATGGGCGACGCTGGCGGGAACCGCGGTGGACCCGGTGGTTTTCGGTGATGGGCTAGGCACGAACGGGGCTGTCATCAATTCGTTCGGCGGCACGTTGTTTACCATCGTCGATATTCCCGAACCCTCGTCTATCAGCCTACTCGGCGTCGGTACGTTAGCATTGATCCGCCGCCGACGCAGTTAAATTTCGTCGCGGCGTTTGATTGGTCGAAGCTATCAAATTCGGCTTACGAACTTTGTGTTCGCGATGAGATCAATTGCTCCAAATGTGTTTTCGCAATTGCGACGATGGTTGGGAGGAACAACCCTATGAATCGTGCAATTTGCTTATCACTTTCCATCGCCCTTGTTTCGATTGCTGCCACCCGCGCCGACGCGGCTGCCTCCGTCTGGATGGAATTTGTCGCGGGCTCACCTATCTTGGAAGTCCTTCAAGACGGTTCACCCGGAAACCAATTGACCATTTTTGCAGATGATGAACTCGGCCCGGCGACCATGACTGTAAACTTGATGGCCAACATCACAGACGATCAGGGCAATCTGGCGTCAATGAGCACCAATTTGGTCGCGAACACGAGTTCGATTCGCGTGACGGAAGCGACATCAAACCTACCGGGGCCCACGGCGGCGGCGGGCGCGAATCAGATAGAAGGATTCGGGCCCGGCAACATCCTTACTGCGTACGGCATGGGTGATTTTTTCTTCGGCCTGCCCACTGGCAACGATCAGTTGCTTGGCACCATCACATTTTTCATCGATTGGGAACTTGACGATTTCGGTGGGGAAATTGTTGTGGACGGAGCCATCGGTGCCACGACTTGGGCAACATTGGCCGGCACCGCAGTTGACTCGGTTGAATTTGGTACAGGACCGGCAACCAACGGTGCAAACATTGGCTCGTTTGGTGGAACGTTTCTCAACATCATTCCGGATCCCGAACCATCGACACTTAGCCTGCTCTGCGTCGGGGCGGTAGCTCTGCTTCGTAGGCAGAGGTTTTAAACGTTGCTGCAGCCCACAATATCCGAAAAGCATTTGAAATTTTGCAAAAGAGTGGCGGGACAATTGAGATGTTAGATCAATACGACTGCGACAAAACTCAGGAGAAGATAACGATGACCCGTGCAATTTGCTTATCACTTTCCATCGCCCTTGTTTCGATTGCTGCCACCCGCGCCGATGCGGCCGCGACCGTATGGATGGAGTTCGTCGACGGCACTCCAGATATGGTGGCTGTTCAAAATGGCGCACCGGGACAACGACTTGTCGTTGACTCAGTTTTTTTTGACACTTCGAGGCTGACGGTCAACGTGATGGCAAACATTACGGCCGACCAAGGCGTCTTGGCTTCCATGAGTACGAACTTGTTCGCAGATTCGGGGGCAGTCCGCGTTACCGAAGCGACATCAAATCTTCCCGGTCCAACTGCTTTGGCAGGCGCAAATCAAATCGAGGGTTTCGGCCCCGGCAACATCTTAACCGCCTATGGCATGGGCGACTTCTTCTTCGGCCTTCCCACCGGTGACAATCAACTGCTTGGCACCATTTCCTTTTTATTCGATTGGGATCTAGGTTTTTTCCCCGAATTGCTAGTGATTGAGGGAACCATCGGCGCGACCACTTGGGCAACGCTTGCCGGTACCGCCGTTGACTCGGTGCGGTTTGGCGATGGCCAAGGTACGAACGGAGCGGATATCGGCTCTTTTGGCGGAACGTTTCTTTCCTTCGTTCCCGAGCCGTCCACGCTTAGTTTGCTTGGTCTCGGGACTTTGGCGTTGATTCGTCGCCGCCGCTAGTAGCTGGTCACGCGTAAAGTGCTTTCGAAGCAGTCCCGAGATTTCAAACCAACCACAAGAAAAGGGATCGAACGATGGTTCGCCCCCTTTTTTTAACGCTGTGGACGACAGTCAATTTGGATAGGTTCTAGCGTGCCCAGCGCTTTCCTAGCCTGCGTTAATAAATCTGAAACCCATCCGCATCGACAAACACATCGAACGTCGGCCCGGTTCCGACAAACTCGAACGTCACCTCTTCTCCGCAGAAGTAGTCGAAATCCAACTCAAAGATCGGCAACGGGTTGAGAATGGTGTCGCCGAATACACCGAATTGAATCGCGTCGGTGCTCGTGAGGGTGATCGCCTCTTCGCAAAACAATTCCGCCGACAACACGTCGCCCGGCAGCGTTACGCCGAAATCGATAAACTGCACACCGAAGTCTATATCCTCCGCTTCGATGCCCGGATCGACTTCAAACGGTGTGTTGTTGATGACCGTGACGAGAATGGGCGGACCGAAGTCATCGCCGATGATCACGCCTCCGCCACCGACGCCGCCGATGGGAAAACCCGAGGGGCCGAAGCCGAACGACACGCAATTGCTACCCGTCAGAACGGTCAACGAGGCCAGCAGTGCAAACGAAGCGAACAAGTAGTTTTTGCAACTCATGGATACCATCCTTTTATAAGTCATGGCGAGGGAACCGACGCGGCTCGGCAATTGTGCGACAAAACCGATGCAACGTTCGGTGACGAATTTCTTACGAATTGGCGCTGAGCCAAAACACCTGCACCAACGCAGACACGGCAAGTGCCGTCTGGTGAGGCGCGATTTTATGTAAATTGTATCGCGGAAGCGTCAGAATGGCGGAAATTTGAACAAAAGAGCCGATATTGCGGACGGTATTGCCTTATTTACAAGGAATTTGGCCTGCGGCTGATCGATCGCCACTTGGCTGCGTTGTAGTCTGAATTACACCTCACAATAGCTACAGCATTTTTCAAACCAGCGTCGCGGTCCGAGTAACCAGATTTGACCGAATCATCTCGCTTAGCGGCATGACGCGAAAACCGCGGGATGACGGATATTCGATGTATCCCGGAGGGATCAACGGAAAATAGCCCCCCACATCGTGGGGGGACAAGTTGTCCGTAACGCATTGCATCCCGGAGGGATAGCAGGAATGCCACGCGATATTCCCTTCGTCCTTACAGGACGAAAGACGCGCTGGCTCACCCGCACAACCACCGTTGAAAACGGTGGGCTATTGTCAGTCGATCCCTACCGGGATCGAAATATCAATTCTACTTTCGAGCTGTCACCCATGCCGATCGGGCGCGCGAATCCGGTATCGTCGATTAAGAGACTGACGCCTATCGACTAAGGCCCGCTATACGCGAATGAAATTTGCTCTAAACCGTGCCAAGTTCAGATGTAGCGGATTTGAGATTTGGTTGACTACTTGAAGTACGATTTGATGAATCGGACTGGTGCTTTCCCTGCAATGCTCGTCGGTTCCTCTTCTACGCCAAAGGCGTTGTTTCAATAGCCTGGGGTTGACGCGCAGCGGCTACCCCAGGAAATCGTTGGCAAAATATCATTGAACTCTGAAGGAGTTCTGTCCCCGTCCGGTATGCCGCAACGCCTTCAGCGTTGAAACCCTTGAGTTGACATCGCAACCCAGGGTAGCTGCTGCGCATCAACCCTGGGCTACTGGCGCAACGCCTTTGGCGTTGGATATCGCACACAACATTTCAACGCCGCGTCGGCGTTTCGCACGCCATAGTCCACCGAGCAAGCTAGCGAATATTTTCGCCTTCGAAGTGCTATGCACGGCTAACCATTAACTCGCCGCCACCGCAAACGCTCGCAGGTCCGCCACGTCGATGTCACCGTCGACATCAAAATCGAAAACGCGTTCGCACTCGGTCGTCGCGGGATTGTCCGGCCCGATCAGGCAATCCAAAAATGCGGTGACATCTGAACCGTCGATCACGAAATCATCGTTGGCATCGCCGGGCAGCGTCACCAACATCTCCATCGCATTGATATAGGCAAAGTTGCCTTCGAGCAGCACGACGTCGACGAAAATTTGCCCGAATGCATCGGGTCGAACGCCACGCACAATCCCCGTCGTATCATCGTTGCCGTCGTACGCCCCATCGCTGCCGATGTTTAGCCCCGAGCTTTGCACCGTCACGCTGGCGGAATTGCGACCGAACACTTGATACTCCGTGATGCGCGTGGCGCCCGAATCACGCGACGCAAAGAAACGCATTTGATACGACAGCGCCGGATCGAGACCGCTCAAATAGAATCCGCCGGGCGCATCATCATCGCCCCCGCCCTCGATGCCATCTCCGCCGCAAAAGAAGTAGTCCTGCGTCGCCGTCGCGATCGCAAGCGTGTCGAGCAATATCGCATCGGGCGCTAACAAGCCACCATTGAGCTTACCATTGGAAAGAAACCCGCCCGCAATCATCAGATCGATCCCAGTCGCGCCCCCCTGATCGTCGATCAGATTCGTGATGCGCTCCCCCGCGTTGATCGCAACGCCGCCCGTCGCAGGATGCCAATTGTTCCAATGGTTGCCGTTAACGTCCGGGCTCGTCGTCGGATCGCCGTCTTCGCTATTGCTCGGTCCGAAGTCGAAATAGACCCGTCGTCCCGGCACCGGCGTTTGCGGGTTCGGCGTAAACATTTTGTTCGGTGCGATGATCGATTCCACTGCCGGTCGAATCACGCTCGTCCACAATTCGTAACCTGGGCGATTGAGATGGATCGGATCGACGAATTTGCCGGTAAACGTCGGATCATCGGGTGGATTCAACGCGAAGAACGCCGCAGGCAGATCGATGTAATGTAGGTTCGGATTGTTGGCCGCGACGGCGCTGATCGCATTGTTCGCCGTGGTTTCCTCGGGCAGATTCGGATACCGCCCCGGCGTCGGCATGATGCCCAAATAGATGATCTGGGTATTAGGCAAAGCGCCTAACACCACGTTGGCAAAGGTTTGATAATCGGAAAACACCTCGAACCCACTCGACCCGGCGGCGATATCGTTTGTACCCGCCCAGATCACAATCGCCGTCGGCGCGTAGGGTATCACGATATCGTTGACGTACGTGTTTACATCGTCGAACTGCGCACCGCCAAAGCCGCGTTGAATCACGACGTAATCGGCAAAGTCGCGCGAAAGCTGTTCCCACCTGCGAATACTGGAGCTACCGACGAACAACACCGCGTCAGCGGGCGGCGCGGCCAGCGCGTCCTGCGCGGTCCAGCGATTGATATCGTTGGCGAAGGGTTGCGCTAGACCGGCACTCGCCACGCTCAGATAAAGGCCTGCGACAGCAACCCACCGACGGGCGGGCGTTGAGAAGTGGGTTCGCACGATATATCGATTCCCATGTTAGGGTTTGAAAAAGTCGCCTACGAATGCAACGGCGTCGTCATCACACCCGTCGATTCGCCCGCATAAAAACACGCGCTGCGCGGTTGTACCCGACAGGAGCCCACCCACGATTCACGATTGCCAAACCAATCCAAACAGCGGTTCAGCACCTCGGTTAAGTCGGGCATTTCTAACCCCGTGATTGACGGGCAGTGATACCTTGCGTGGTTTTCCAGATTGATCGCACAGACCGACACGATCGTGCCGGCCGTAATCTTGTGTTCCCACAATGCTCGAATGGCAGCGATGGCCGCAGGATACGTCGTGCACACCAGCGCCGTGGCATTCATTTCGCCGGCGCGCAGTGTATCCACGATCAATTCGTACGCGGCAGGCGTCGGGTCGGTAAAGGACGGTGCCGCGCGCTCCAATAGTTCGCCTTCAAATCGATGCTGCTTAAGCCAACCGCGCCACAGCGCGATGCGCCGGTCAATCTCGCGATTGCGATTCTGCGCGTTCACACAATCGATGCGCTTGTGACCCAGTTGCGCCAAATGATCGAGCACGCGCAGCACATGTGAATCGGGAAACAACTGAATCGACGGTATGCCTTCTTCGCTCAGATCGCCGTCGAGTACCACGACCTTGCGCTTCTCGAATGTCTTCAACACCGAGTCGGGGATGCGGTCGGCCGTGGGGATCACGATGACGCCGTCGGCATTTTGAATCGCATCGTTTACAACCGGGTCATTCCAGTGCACGTATTGCACCGGCCGCATGACGAAGTCGCGATCGCGAAACGCATCGCCGACGATCCAGCGTAATTGCGAAAGGTGTGGCGACGGAAAACTTGGATAGAGCAGTACGACCTTGAGCTGGGCGCTCTCACGCGTCGACGGCTTGCCAGCTTCCAGCATACCGTTGGCGTTGCGCACCAAAACGTTTTGCTTCACGAGTTCGGACACCGCCCGGCGCGCCGTCATGTAGCTGACGCCCGTTTCTTCGGCGATCTTACGCTCACCGGGAATCGGGCGGATGAGGTAGTCACCCTCGTCGATGCGGCGTCGAATCACCGACATGACGTACTCGTATTTGGCGGGTCTGCTCATCGGTTACCTATCGCCCTCATGTTGGCGAAACAGTTTCATACCAGCTCGCAGCAGAGCTGTCCTGCGTGGCAAACTGCAAATCTCACAATTGACGGAATCCTGTAATGAAGATTCCTGCCAAAACCATTGCTTTTCCTCGGGCAATAATATAGCATCCACGCTATAACTTAATCAACGATTAAATCAGGAATTCCCGGATGGGCGGACAGCAGGGTTCAAGATCGGTGATTCGTCAAACAGTTTCGGAAACTGAAACAGCTAATCGAAGGGTCCCGAGTATCCAAGATCAAACATCCCAGCAAATCGACTGTGCAAACAAAAACACGACGGGGAAAACGGGGACTGCCAATTTCTTACCCCGGACACCAAACCAATCATCATTCATCAAAGGAGTCCGAAGCATGAAGTCATTGGTCGCAACGTTTGCGTTGCTGATTGCAACGCCGAGTTGGTTGCTGGCGGCGCCGCCCGGCACACTCGATGGCGAGAACATTCCGGCGGATTTCGCCAATTCCAAGAAGGTCGGCTTGCAAACCAACTACACCGCCGTCGGTGACGTGACGGCCACCACGTCCACGCCCGTCGTATCGCAAGGTAGCGAACTCGACGCTTTGTATCTGGCCGTCGACAACGTCAACCTTTACATCGGTATTGCGGGTAACCTCGTTCAGGTCGGCAGCCCGTTCATCGTGCTGATGGATACGCCCGGCGATTTCGATTTGGGACAAACCGAATTGAAAACCGAAGGCGTCGGTGGACCGGCGTTCATGTTGCAACTTGCCGGTCGCGAAGTCGTCATCAATGACAACGGCACACCCAACGACACGACCGACGACACGTACACGGTCGTGCCAAATTCGGGAACGTTGCTTCCGAATTGCGGCGACCCGACGTTCTCAGGTTGGGACTATGCATTGGCGTTCGACGCGAGCCCCGGCGGCACGTTAGACGTGCACGAGTACCGTTTGTTTGACTTTCAGATCGGTACCGCCAACGCTGCCAACGAATGCGTCTTCGATCCGGCCATCGGTCGCGTATCGTGTGACCCCACGCCGGATAACCCCAACGACCCGCCGTTGCCGATCTTCGCCTCGCGCACGCTGATTGCATCGACGCCGTTGAATGACGGCAACGAGACCATCGAAAACACCTTCCCCGGCGGCCCCGTGCGCGGCGGGATGGATAACACCAATGTCCTCGGCGTCACCGATTCCGACGCGAGCGGAGCGGCCACGGCCACCAAAGGCATCGAAATCGCCATCCCGCTCGGCACCATCGGCAACGTGCAAGTGAACCCCAACGACATCATCCGCATGCTCGTCATTACGATGGACGGTGACGAACTACAGGAAACCGCCGTCTCCGATGGCTACGGCACGTTCGTCAATCAAGCGTTGCCTTCTTACACCGGCCCCAATTGTCTGACGCCCGACACGCTCGGCTTGCGACCCGACTTGAGTGTGGTGGCAAGCTGCTTCTCGGTCGATCTCAGCACGCTTTCGACGCTGGGTGCCGGTGCCATTCTCGATGGCAACATCAACCCGGCCGACTACACCGGCGGCGCGCCGCTGCTCACGCAAACCTGCCCCACGTCGGGCGGCGATCAGGTGCAACTGGCCGATTCGCAAACGCCCGTGCAAGAAGGGTCCGAGCTAAACGCGCTCTACGCCGACTTCGACGATAACTACCTGTACCTCGGCATGACCGGCAACCTTGCAGCCGACAGTAAGTCGATCAACCTATTCATCGATACCGATGCCAACGTCGGTGGCGGTGGTGCCGTGATTACCGATTTCTCAAACTTCATGTTCGACAGCACCTACTTGCAATGGGAGTTTGCGACCATCACATCGGGTGCTGACGACCTTCGTATCGAAAGCCTCGACTTTGGCGGTGGTGTTTTCAACATCTCGCCCAACATCGATGCCGGTGCCGCCGAAAATCTGGAAGTCAGCTACACCGTGAACCTGCCCAATCAGGCTCCGCGATTCGGCATTATCCTCGCGGACGGTGACGGCACGGAATATGTGTATCTCATTCCGATGGCCGGCCCCGGCACCTTTACCGATGTCGTACCCGTCGATGCGCCATCGCTCGTTGGGAGCCAAGGTTCAGTTCCGGGCCTCGACCTGAGCGATATTAGCTTCCTGCAAATCACGGGCGGCTTCGGTAGCGGCGACCCGGGTGTCGCGTTTGATGTGACGTTTGATAACCTCGCGTTGACCGACGGCGACGACGGCGATCACACGTTGAATTTCACGCCCGACGCGTCGGCATTCCCGGTGATTCCGGTTTCCGATTTTGACCTGTTGCCGGTGAATACCTATGTCGCGTGGGATACGGCTACCATCACCTTGGTCCCGGACGGCTTACGCATCGAAGAAAGCACAACCGGCGGCTTCGGTGGCGGTGCGGTCGATATCAGTCCTAACGTCAACCTGAGCGATGCCACCTCGTTCGAACTCGATGTCACGTTGGGTGCCGGCACCGTGGGCCCCGGCGGCGCAGCGGGCGGCACCATATTGTTGGTGCTGGCCGATACCGATGACACGCAATTGCGCTGGGCATTCTTCAACGTTCCGCCCGGCAGCTTCACGCTGACGGCCAATTTGAACGCGGGCAACGAAGTGCTGGCCGGCGGCATTCCCGGCTTCGACTTCGCCAACGTTTCATTCATGCAGTTGCAAACCGATTACGACATTCTCGATATCACCTGGGAAGAACTGCGTGCCAACGGCGTGTTGCCCGGCGTGCGACCGATCATCGGCTTCAACGGAAACCAATTGCCGAACGGTCCGGTCGACATACTCAACAACGGCACGTTTCTGAGCGATCGCGATGCCGAATACGATTACGCCTACGGCATCAACCTCAGTTACGATCCGTCACCGACGGCCTTCATCGATTACTTCGATCTCGTGAACGACACCTTCGCCTTCCGCGGTCGCAGTGATCTCGATGGCGGCAGTGCGACCTTGACGGGCATCGATGCGGTCAACCCAAACAACCTGCAGATGGCATTCAACAATCAAAACGTCGACGGCATTACCAGTTGCACCGACGACACCTTTATGTGCTTCATGGATGCCACCGCCACCGTCGCGGCCCAAGCGGAATCGGCCGATAGCGGTGTCGAGTTGGCGATCCCGCTGGCCGATCTCGGCCTCAGTGCTGCCGACTTCCCGCGTGTGGTACAGTTGTCCGCCATCATCGGCGACCGCCTCGGCCCGGCTTCCAACCAGAGTCTGCCCTCGATGCGCAACAGTTCGATCGACGGCAACCAAGTCGTGAATCCCGGCGAGGCGCCGGTCAACTTCACCGATCCGTTCTCCGGTCCGGGTGCCGGTGCGGTGATCTCCGACTTCTCGAACTTCACGCCGACCGGTTCCTACGGCACTTGGGACGCAGCCGATTTCACTGCGGGCGCGGATGACTTCACCGTCGCCTCGACCGACTTTGGCGGATGCTTCTTCATCTTCCCGTCGGCGGTCAATGCCGGCGGCGCTGCCGAGATCGTGCTCGATGTCACCGTCAATCCCGCCAACGCTGCGGATCGTATCATCGCGATCCTCTACGACGGCGACGGCACGGTACGCGTCTGGGATTTCGACATCCCTGGTCCGGGTACTTGGACGCTGAGCAAAAATTTGAGCGATTTCTTGCAGGAAGACGCCCCCGGCTCGGTGCCCGGACTCAACCTGTCGAACCTGACGCAGTTCAACATTGCGGGCACCTTCGCCAACGGCAACCCGGGCGTGACGTACGATGTTACGTTTGATAACCTCGAGCTGGTCGGCGGCGTGCGGAACTTCGAATCCCGCGCGGCCCGCATCTGTCTCGGCACCGTCGATGGCGATGGCGACTGCGATGGCGATAATGATCTCATCGATATCGCCCTGCTGCAGCAATGCGGCGGTCGCACGCCCGATCCGGTGTTCCCGATGGAGTGCGAGCAGCTCGACCTGTTCAAGGACGGCATGATCGACGACGCGGACCTGAGCGCTTTCGAGTCGCTCATCGATGGTCCGGGCAACTAAATGACGGTTTGTGAGAAAGGCGGGACTTTCGGTCCCAAATAACATAAGATTGACCGACTGGTCGAAAACACGTCGCCCCGGCGACGGATATTCAGGAGTGATACTCATGCGTAAATTCGCTTTTGCCATCCTGGCACTTGCCTTCGCGGCTTCCACGGCGACGGCTCAAATCGTCACCCTCAACCTCGACTCGTCGCAGGCGGGCCAGAACGTCGCGCCCGGGGCGGCGATCGACTGGACCATCACCGTCGAGGTTTCGTCCGGTGACAATGCAGGGTTGGCCTTGGTCTCGACCGACTTGATGGCATCCAACAGCAATCCCGATGTCGTGGACATCGCACCCGGCAACGAAGGCAGCATCGACAGTACGATGGCGCAGTTCAGCCGACCGTTGGGCATTTCCAACCCCGCCGAAGGCGGCGCGACCACCGGTTACATCGGTGTGCAGCGCGGCGCACCTGGTGCGTTGTTCTTGCGTCAAATCGGTGGCGGTCAGAACACGTTCGGCGTCGCCGGCGCATCGATCGGTCAGGATGCCAACGTGCAAGCCGGCGTCGGCCAAAGCGGTCCGCAAACCATTCTCAGCGGTACGTTTAACGCCCCGGCAACGACCGGCACTTACACGTTTCAACTCGAGAACGCGATTGCCAACGTGTTGGTTTCTGCCGAAACCGCGCCGGCTTTGTCGCCCGTCGTCGCCGCTACGGTCGACACGGCCAGCAACGGCTCGTTCAGCTTCACGGTCAGCACCGCTCAACCGCTGGGCGATATGAACTGCGACGGCAGCGTGAACCTCGCCGACGTACCGGCAATGGCCGAAGCCTTGGTCGATCCGGCTGGCTACGCCGCGAACTACCCCGGCTGCGATCCGCTCAATGGCGACTTCGCCGACGACGATCTGCTCAACGGTGCCGACATCGCCGGGTTTGTCGCCGCGTTGCTCGCGCCGTAAACCGTTCGCGTTTCGGCGTTCTATCACAAATCTATTGCACCGATTGCAACACCAGCGGCACGGCGGATTCGATCCGTCGTGCCGTTCTGAAAGGTATTTATTGCCATGAGAATGCTGAGCGGCAGCATCCGATTCGGCTTGATGTGTCTGATCGCCTTGACGGTTAGCACCGCATCGGCCGCCATCACCTTCGATGAAAGCCAACCCGATCGCGTTCGATTCTGGAACGACGATTACTACGAAATGGCCTTGCGCAAATCCGACGGTCGGTTGCTTTACATCACCGACAAAACCACGAATCAACAGGTATCGACCGGCAATCTCTTCGGTCCGTTCTTCATGCAATTCAGCGATGGCTCTTCGCTTGATGGCGCCAACTTTTCGCCAGCCAATGGCAATCGCACCTTTTCTTACAGTTGGAACGATACCGAAAAAGTGCTGACGCTGAATTACGACTCGAACGTGGCGCCGCAGGCGGATATCACGCTGACCTTCACCGCGACCGATGGCCCCGAATGCGATACCAAGCTGACAGTGGAAAACACCTCCGGCCTGCGCATTACGCTCATTGCCTATCCGGTGCAGTTCGCGGTGCAGCGCAGCACCATTGAAGCGATGTACATGCCCATCATGGAAGGCATGCGGTTGCTGCCCCCGTTCTTTGCCGAGCGCGATTACGGTCATAGCTACCCCGGCCAGATGTTCGCCGATTTTGGTTATGCCGACCTCACCACCGGCAGCCTCGCGCTGTACGGGATTCACGAACCGACCGCAGCGCTCAAGTCGGCGTTTTGGTACATCTTCCGCGATGGTGCCAATGGCGGCTCGAACAAATTCCATCACGACTTCACGACGGACGTCGCGCCGGGTGCAACGTGGACGTCGCCGACGATGGTGTTCAGCATCGGGTCCACGCTCGAAGAGGCGATGGATACCTACTGGACGCGCAGCGGCCACGACACCATGCCGACGCTCGAGGAAAAACTCGGCACCACGCTTTACGAAAAACTAGCCGGTTCGGTCTTGTTCAAGACCGACTTCCTGCAGGGTAACTGGACGTTCTCCACATTCCTTGCCTACCTGCCGAATGTCCCGGCCAACAACCTGCTGCACATCGTCTCGTTTTGGCCGATTGGTTTTGATAATCACTACCCCGATTACCTGCCGCCGCGCGCCAGCCTCGGTTCGCAAGCTGCCTTGGCAAATATGGTCAATATCGCCCGCAACCAAGGGCACCTGGTGATGCCGTACACCAACCCCACCTGGTGGAACCCCAATGCGCCGAGTTGGGCATCGTTAACCGACAGCGTCGCCTTACGAGATCGCAATAACGATCCGATCACCGAAAACTACGGCCCTAACTTCGGCTACGTCGTGAGCCCATGCGATCCCGATGTCATCGCCCGTCAAGATCAAACGCGCACCGAGTTCAGCCAAACCATTCCGTGCGACTTTCTTTTTGAAGACCAAGTCGGCGCCCGCAACCAACCCCGCTACAGCGCCCATCCTAGTTGTGCCGACGCAACGTCGTATCACCAACACATGGTCGAGCTGGCCGAGCGCAGTGCCTCGTTTTTGCCCATCATGTCGGAGGGTGGCTTCGATCGGCTTTCGCATCACGAAGCAGGCTTTTGTTTGTCGTACACGATCGGCTTCTTCAGCTACCCGGAAAACAATTTCTCGATCTACCCGATGGCTCCGTTGTGGGCGCACGAAAACTTATACTTCAACGCCCACAATCTCGGCGGGCCGTTCATGGCCAACGATCTACCGGCACTTACTTACTACCTATCGCTCGGTTATTCGCTTTCCTACAGCTTGCCGATGGGCGACCTCGACTGGGTCAACGTGCTCGATGTGTTTCAGAAGCACAACATCGCACCGCTCGTCGGTAAGGGCATGACGTCGTTTGATAATTTCCCTACCGCCGGCCAGACCGTCACCACCTTTGCCGACGGCACCACGGTCTCCGCCAACCTCACCAATTCGCCCTGGTTCCGCGGCGGCAACCTGATCGCGCCCGACGGTTTCCTGATGGAAAAAGATGGTCGCGTCACGGGCGGCGTCGTCACGGTGCTCTACGGTCAACCCTTGGCGGGCGGCGCTCCGCACTACCTTTCATTCGTGAACGAACCTTTCCGCATCACGATCCGCCAACCGCGCGGCGACAATACGCCGCTGAACATGCCACGCCCATCGAGTTGGACCGACGACGCGCGCATCGTGGCCGTTGCCGTTACCGAGAATGGCAGCATGTTCGGTCGCACGCCCACCATCACGCCGTCGGGAGTTGGTGTAAACTACGAAAACTCCATCTCCGGTCAGCCGACCGAATATTTCCGCCTGATTTATTGCCGCCCCGGCGATGCCGATTGTGACGGCGACATTGATGTGGATGACTACACCTCGTTTGAAGAGTGCTTTACCGGCCCCGACCTTCCCATCGATCCCACCCCGCCCCAAACGCAACAATCCTGCCGCGACGGTTTCGACGGCGATCTCGACGACGATGTGGATCTCGTCGATTTCGCCGCGCTGCAGCAGGGTTTTGACGGCGCGCTGTAGTTCGCGCATGCTCCCTGCCTCTCGTTCGTCACTGAGAACCCAAAGTCGCGGGCTCGCTGCGATACGCGCCGCCCCTAACGTACGAATTGGATCACCACGATCGTGAAAAACGCCATTCCCTTCCTGTTGGTCACCGGCACGAGTTTTTGCTTCCTGATGACACCGAATGCCGCCGCCATCGATGTTCAATCGCCCGACAAATCGATCACGCTCTCGCTCACCATGCGCGAGGGCGTTCCGTACTACGAAGTGCGTCGCGCCACCGATCTGGTCATCGCGCCGTCGCGGCTGGGCGTGCAACTGCGCAACGGCCCCGGTTTCGATAAGGACTTGGTAATCGACTCGCACCAGTTCACGACGGTCGATGAAACTTGGCGGCAGGTCTGGGGCGAATGCAAGGACGTGCGCGATTATCATCGGCAGTTGGTGGTAACGCTCGCGAAGAAGGATAAGCCATCAACGCGCATCGAATGGGTGTTTCGCGTATTCAACGACGGCGTCGGCTTTCGGTATCGCATTCCCAAGCAAGAAGGACTGTCGGATATCGAACTGATGAACGAACTCACCGAGTTCACCATGACCGACAACCATCGCTGCTGGTGGATTCCGGCCTATCAGTACAATCGATACGAATATCGCTATACCGATTCACCCTTACAGAAAACCGAGAAGGTCCACACACCGATCACGTTTAAAGCGAGCGACAAGCTTTACATCAGCTTGCACGAAGCGGCGCTGACCGACTTCGCCAGCATGGCGCTGCATCGACGCGAAAACAACACGTTTGAAGCGGATCTCGTGCCGTGGTCCGACGGCGTCAAGGTGCGCGGCACGCTGCCGATTCAATCGCCGTGGCGCACGATTCAAATCAGCGAGACGCCCGGCGGCTTGATCGAATCGCCCCTAATTCTCAATCTGAACGAGCCCAATAAACTTGACGACGTCAGTTGGATCAAACCCGGCAAGTACGTCGGCATCTGGTGGGAAATGCACTTGGGTAAGGCCACCTGGGGCTCGGGGCCCAAGCACGGTGCGACCAACGACAACACCAAGCGCTATATCGACTTTGCCGCCGAGCATGGTTTCGACGGCGTGCTGGTGGAGGGTTGGAACACCGGCTGGGATGGCAACTGGATCGAAAACGGCGAGAAGTTTAACTTCACTACGGCCTATCCCGACTTCGATATCGAGATGCTGGCCAAGTATGCGCGCGATAAAGGCGTGCGCCTCATCGGCCATCACGAAACCGGCGGCGCCGTCGAAAACTACGAACGACAAGTCGAAGACGCTTTCAAGCTGTATCAACGCTTGGGCGTGCGCGCCGTCAAAACCGGCTACGTCGCACACGCGCAAAACATCCTCCGCACCGACAAGGACGGCACCAAGCACAAAGAATGGCATCACGGTCAATACATGGTGCGACACTATCGCAAAATCGTTGAACTCGCCGCCAAGTATCAGATCATGCTCGATGTGCACGAACCGATTAAGGCGACCGGTATTCGCCGCACCTATCCCAACATGATGACGCGCGAAGGCGCGTGCGGTCAGGAATTCAACGCGTGGGGCGGCGAAGCGACACAAAACAAACCCGACCACACGACGATCTTGCCATTTACGCGTTTGCTCGGGGGGCCGATGGATTTCACGCCCGGCATCTTCGGTGTGACGTTCGGAGAGTATCAACCCGGCAATCGCGTGAGTACGACCGTCGCGAAGCAACTCGCGCTCTACGTCATTTTGTACAGCCCGTTGCATATGGCGGCTGACCTGCCCGAGAACTATGAAAAGCGACTCGATGTCTTTCAGTTTATCAAGGACGTGCCCACCGATTGGGCTGTGACCAAAGTCATCGACAGCCAAATCGGCGATTACGTGATGATCGCGCGACAAGATCGCAATAGCGATGATTGGTTTGTCGGTGCCATCACTGACGAAAATGCACGCGAGCTAACGTTAGATTTGTCCTTCCTCGAAAAAGGTCGATCGTATACGGCTCAGATATATCGCGATGGCGACAATGCCAACTGGGAAACCGAACCGTACGAGGTCGCAATCGAATCGAAACAGGTCAAGCGGGGCGACTCGATGAAAATGAAACTCGCGACCAGCGGCGGTACGGCGATTCGATTCAAGGCAAATTGATCTGAATTTCCACCGGTTGCAAACCGGTGCCACAAGAGACGATTACCACCGGTTACAAACCGGTGCCACACCGGGCTTGGTACCCCATCCCTTTTAAGGCTTGGGGAATGAACCCGTCAGTGCGTCGCCCCCACAGCTCTGGCGGGCATTAATCAATAGAAATGATCTGAGCAGCCGAACAAAGCTGGATATTAAACGCCGTGCCTGACTGAAGAGACTATTTCTCGGACGCTTACGTTGCAGCACGTAGGTCGCCGACCTTAGTGATTCGATCACAAACCCGTAAGCAGTAAACACTTATAACTATTTCTCCGCTTGTAAAGTCTGGAAATAATGGTGACACGGCCCCTCAGGTAGGCATTTGGACGTTGAGAGCGAGACTCGGACTGTCAACGCATCCAGCGACCGAAAAATGGTGTTTAATTTCTGCATCATAAATCGTTGATTTCAAAAGACATAAATCATAATATTGGTGTTAAATGTAAACATATCCGAGGGGGAGCGACCAGACTGTGCTCGACCGGGTGTGTCTGGTCATCCGCAAGAATTACACATAGGAGAAGGAAAAGAATGGCTAATGCACGACGACAGAAGAAGAACATTCTCGACAAGGCCCGCTGGGCTGGTTACGCCGCTGCTGGTGCTGCGGCATTTGGTGCTGGTGAAGTTGCCGACGCCGCGATCGTACACTCCGGTGTGCTTAACATCGACCTTGCCGGCGCTGCTGGTAACATCGACCTCGACGGCGATGGCGTCAACGACATCTTCCTGTCGAACCCGGTAAACTCTGCGACCACCATCGGTGGCGGCAGCTATCCGGTTGCTGGTGCAGGCTTCGTCGCTCAGGGTAACAACATTGTTGGTACCGGCACCACCGCTACCACGGTCGCCAACAGCAATGCCGGCATCGCCGGCTTTACCGGCGCCTTCGGCTACCCCTACGCATATAACATTCCGGTCGGTGCCGCAATCGACGGCGCGTTGAGCTTCCTGCCCGCCGGGACCCTCGCCTTCGTAAGCTACGCCAACAATGGTGGTTCGAGTCAGTTTGCTGTACAGGGTCAGCAGGGCATCATAGGTGTCGAATTCGACATCGGTGGCAACACGCACTACGGTTGGATTCGCGTCGAAAACCGCACGGGTGTGCCGACGCACCTCTTTACGCTGGTTGACTTCGCTTACGAAGATCAGCCCAACACGGCGATCAACGCTGGTGCGATTCCGGAACCGGGTTCGCTCGGCTTGCTCGCACTCGGTGCCACCGGCCTGCTGGGCTGGCGCCGCCGCCGCTCCGCCTAATACGTCGGAATCGGCAACACTAATTGCGTGATTCTTGCGGATAGAAATTCAACCGCCGCCGATCGTTATCGGCGGCGGTTTTTTTGTTGCCATCGACAGCTCGTACTTCAGATATTTCGTCAGTCCGAAATCTCAAACGTGCTACCATTTTGCCGATGGTTGCAAACCGATGATTCACACGGACAATTCGCGACTGGCGGCGAGCAATAGAAGTGCTACCACTGGCGTATGAACCGGTAGCGATAATCAACTGCGGGGCAACATGGCTAAACCGAAGGTATTACTGATCGGCTGGGACGCGGCGGACTGGGAACACATCAACCCACTGCTGGAAGCAGGCGAATTGCCGACGTTGGAAAAGTTCATCAACGGCGGCGTGATGGGCAATCTCGCCACGTTAGAGCCCATCCTCTCCCCGATGCTATGGAACTCCGCCGCCACCGGTAAATTCGCCGACAAGCATGGCATTCACGGTTTCATCGAGCCCGACCCGGTTAATGGTGGTGTACGCCCCTACACCAGCACCTCGCGCAAGGTAAAGGCCCTCTGGAATATCCTTTCGCAAGAGGGGTACCGCAGTAATGTCGTTGGTTGGTGGGCAAGCCATCCGGCGGAACCGATCAACGGCTGCATCGCGACCAATCACTTCACGGGTGTTCAGTTTATTCCCGGAAAGGGTTGGAAGGTGTCGCCGGGGACGATTCATCCGGCGGACCGCACGCAGTTTTTGGGCCGCTTTCGCGTCATGCCGCAGGAACTCACCGAAGCCCACATCCTGCCGTTCATTCCGAACGCGGCCAAAATCAACCAAGCCGAGGACAAGCGGCTGACAACGTTTGCGAAAGTCTTAAGCGACTGCGCCACGATCCACGCGGTCGGCACGGCCATCATGGAAACCGAGCCGTGGGATTTCATGGCGATCTACTACGACGCCATCGATCACTTTTCCCACGCGTTTATGCAATACCATCCGCCCAAGATGCCCAAGATCAAGGATGAAGACTTCGAGATGTATAAAGACGTCGTCGTTGGAGCGTATAAGTTCCACGACATGATGCTCGAACGTCTGCTCGATCTGGCCGGCCCCGATTGCATCACCATAATCTGTTCCGATCACGGATTTCAATCGCGGCACATGCGCCCTGACTATATGCCGCGCGAACCCGCAGGCCCGGCGGTATGGCACCGCGAGTTCGGCATGATTGCCGTCAACGGCCCAGGCATTAAGAAAGACGACCTGATTTTCGGTGCGAGCCTGATCGACATCTGCCCGACCGTGCTTAGTCTTTTTGGATTACCCATTGGAAACGACATGGACGGTCGACCGCTCGTTGAGATATTCGAGCAGTCGCCGGAGATTAAGAAGATCGATTCGTGGGAAGACGTTCCGGGGGATTCCGGCATGCATCCGCCCGGCACTGCGCTCGGACAGCAGGATTCTGAAGAATTGATGAATCAGTTCGTCGCGCTGGGGTATATCGAAGACCCCGGAACCGACAAGGAAAAAGCCGCCGCCAACGCGGACATCGAAGCGAAGTACAACCTCGCCCGGCAGTTGCTTTGGTTGCGTCGCAACGACGAAGCACTCGAATTGGCACGTGAAATCGTCGACCGACGACCGTGGGAGAATCGCTTTCTCGATTTGCTGGCCAACTGTTGCCAGCAAGCCGGCTATTACAAACAAGCCGAGATTATCATCGACAAAGCCTACGCCGAGGGTGGCAAGATTCCCGGCAAGATGATGTTGATCAAAGCCCGCGCTTTGTTGGGCTTGAATCAGTTCGACAAGGCGTTGGACATCTTTAACGAAACGGAAAAATACTCCGCCCGGACGCCCGGTCTGCATATTCAATTGGGCGACTTGTATCTACGCATGGCGCGTTTCAAAGACGCCGAGCGCGCGTATCTTAAAGCGATCGAAATCCACGAAGATAGCTCGCTTGCATGGCAAGGTTTGTCTACGGTGTATCGCCGCGCAGGCGACAATGAGAAAACGGCGGACGCCGCACTCAATGCCGTTAGTCGTATCCACCGTTCGCCGATGGCCCATTTCAATTTGGGTGTGGCCTTGGCGCGCTCGGGCGATCCGGAACGCGCCGAAGTCGCCTTTCAGACGGCACTGAAATTCCGGCCCAACATGCTCAACGCCCATCGCTGGCTAAAAGCACTATATAGCACCGAGTTGCCGAACCCGGAAAAAGCGCAGGAACACAGCCGCGCCATTCGCAAGATTCGCGACCGCCGCTCCGACATCGCGCAGCCCAGCGGCAAACGGTCATTCATCACGTTCGACCTGCCTGAAATTCCGAACGTCAAGGAACGCGTTCGCATTCTGAACGAGGAACGACCGTTACCCGACAAGAACGAGCACAAGCCATCCGGCAAGGAATTCGTCCTCGTTTCAGGTTTACCGCGCTCCGGTACGTCACTAATGATGCAGATGTTGGAGGCGGGCGGCATGCCCATCGCGACCGACGGCGAACGCGAAGCCGACACGGATAATCCGAAGGGTTACTACGAATGGGAAGAGATCAAGCAGATCGCCAAAAAGCCCAAGCTTCTCGATGAAGAAGGCCTCGACCAGCAGGCGATCAAAGCCGTCACGATGTTGTTACCACATATGCCGCAGCGCCACAAATACAAGGTGGTCTTTATGCAGCGACCGGTCGAGGAGATCGCCGCTTCGCAATACAAAATGATCGACCGCTTGGGAACAGAGGGTGCCAAACTCACGGAAGAGGATCTGCTGCGCGGCCTGAAACAACATCGCTTGGTTGCCCTAAACTTTTTGAAGAATAACAAGGCATTCGATGTGTTAGAGGTGGATTACCCTACGCTCGTCAAGTCACCACAGGATGTCGTTCCGTCGATTGTCGAGTTCCTCGGTACCGACAGGTTGCCCAACAGCGACCAAATGGCGGCCGTGGTCGATCCGTCGCTGCACCGGCAGAAGTCGTAAGCAAATCACCAGACTTCGTTGATAAAGAAAGAGCCGCGTTGGCAGTGCAAACTGCCAACGCGGCCATTTGTTTTTAACTGATGCTTTGCGTCCCGCTTACTTCGCAGCGGCCTTCAACTTGGCGGCCATGTTCGTCTTTTCCCACGTGAACGCCGAACCCGTGCGGCCGAAGTGCCCGTGGGCGGCGGTTTGGCGATAGATGGGGCGCTTGAGGTTGAGATACTTGATGATGCCCGCCGGCGTCAGATCGAAGTGATCGCGAACCAGTTTCTCAATATTGCGTTCGCTAATTTTGTTGGTGCCTTCGGTGCGAACGTTGACGCTGATCGGTTCGGCCACGCCGATGGCGTACGACAGCTGCAACTGGCAGATATCGGCCAGCCCAGCCGCCACGATGTTCTTCGCGATGTGCCGCGCCATGTACGCCGCCGAGCGGTCCACCTTCGACGGGTCCTTCCCGCTGAACGCGCCACCACCGTGCGAACCGCGCCCGCCGTAGGTATCGACGATGATCTTGCGACCGGTCAGTCCCGCATCACCGTGCGGACCACCGATCACGAAACGCCCCGTCGGGTTGATGTGGAACTTTATCTTGTTGCTCCACAGCTCCGGTGCTTCGTCGGTGATGACCGGCTTAATGATCTTGTCGATGATCGCCTTGCGGAACTTGTCGTTCACGTTGCCGTCGCGTCCGAGCAGGTCCTTCTTTTCCTGATGCTGCGTGGAGATAACGACGCTGGTCACGCGCACCGGCTTATGGCCGTCGTATTCGATCGACACTTGTGACTTACTATCGGGCCGCAACCAACTGAGCGTGCCGTCGCGACGAACGTCGGCCATTTTTTCGACCAAGCGATGCGACAGATGAATCGGCAGCGGCATCAGGGCTTTTGTTTCTTTACATGCAAAGCCGAACATAATGCCCTGGTCGCCGGCACCTTGGGCTTTTTTCTTCGTCTTGGTGACGCCCATCGAAATATCCGCCGACTGGCTATGGATCGTGCGGATAACGGCGCAGCTCTTGTGATCGAACTGGCAATCCGGATCGGTATAACCGATGTCGGCAATGGTGCCGCGTACGCGGTCTTCGATGTTGCCCAACTCTAGTTCGGCAGCCTTGTTGTGCACGGTGACTTCACCGCCCACCACCACGAGGCCGGTCGTCACAAACGTTTCGCAGGCCACGCGTGCATCGGGGTCTTTGGAGAGCAAAGCGTCGAGGACGGTATCCGAAATTTGGTCGGCGACCTTATCCGGGTGGCCCATACTCACCGACTCGGACGTGAATACATAGTTTGCTTGACCGTTCATATTTGCTTGTGCCACCTTACACTCCTCGGACGCACCATATTGGGGGAATTCGTTGCCTGACAGACGCAGGTCGTTGATTGCTCGTAACAGAGTCGCGGATACTATGGCCAAAACCGCGTTCTGGCAAGGAATATAGGGTTTTTCGCGCTCGTCGCCTGCCGATCCAGCGGCTATAACACCAGCAGATCAGGCTGCGATTAACCGGCCACCGCGAACGCGCTGCGAGCGCCATTTGATCCACCATTACGGATACATCCGTCGGAGACCACCGTGCCCTACCGTGATCTGAGAACGTTTATCGAAGCACTCGACGCTGCCGGTCAACTCAAACGCGTCAAGACGCCGGTGAATCCTGTTTTGGAAATCACCGAAATCGCGGATCGCGTCTCCAAGTCGCCCGCACCCGAGGCCGCCAGCGCCGCGCCGGCGACCGACCCGGTGCACGGTACGACAGGTGGCCACGCCCTACTATTCGAGCAGGTAAAGGGCAGCGATATTCCGTTGGCCATCAATTTGTTTGGCAGCTACGAGCGCATGCGGATGGCTTTGGGCTGCGAGAGCTTTGAGGCCTTGGCGGATCGTGTGCAAAAGCTGATCAAGCCCGAGCCGCCCACCTCGCTGATGGAAAAAATGAAGATGTTGCCTGAGCTGGCCAAGATCGCGAGCTATCCGCCCAAGCAGGTGAAACGCGGCATCTGTCAGGAAATCGTACACACCGACGACGCCGATCTTACCAAGCTGCCCATTCTGCAATGCTGGCCGTTCGACGGTGGCACCGACGACCAGGTGATGGTCGGCCATCCGAAAACGCCCGCGAGTGACTCCGACTGGATCGGTCGCTACATCACGCTCGCCGGCATCTATACCAACGCCCCCGACGGCAGCGAGCCGAATATCGGCATGTATCGCATTCAGGTGACGGGGCCCAAGACGGCGCTGTTTCATTGTCACGTGCATCACGATGGGGCGCGGCATCAGCGTATGTGGGCGCGGGAAGGTAAGGACATGCCCGTCGCCATTGCCTTCGGCGGTGAAAGCGTTTTGCCCTACGCCGCGACGTGCCCGTTACCGCCGGCAGTGAGCGAATTGCTGTTTGCCGGTTTTCTCAACGGCGGCGGTATTCAACTGTGCCCAGCGAAGACGGTGCCGATCAATGTGCCCGCCAACGCAGAGATCGTGATCGAGGGATACGTCAGCGCGACCGAAACAGCGCGCGAAGGACCGTTTGGCGATCACACCGGTTTCTACAGTCTGGCCGATCAATTCCCGACGATTCGCATCACGGCCATCACACATCGCGAGAATCCGATTTACCCGACGACCATCGTCGGCCTGCCGCCAATGGAAGATTACTACATGGGTAAGGCCACCGAGCGCGTATTCCTGCCGCTGCTTCAAACGATCATTCCCGACGCCATCGACTATCACCTGCCGCGCTGGGGAGCGTTCCACAATTTTGTGTTTGTCAAAATTCGCAAGGAATACCCCTACCAGGCCCGCAAGGTCGCAAGTGCCATCTGGAGCGCCGGTCAGATGATGCTCTCCAAGTTCATCATCATCGTCGACGAAGACGTGAACGTACACGACGAACAAGAGGTGATGTTTCAGGTGGGTGCCAATGTCGACCCGCGCCGCGACACGTTTGTAGTCGAAGGCCCGCTTGATATTCTCGATCACGCCGCCCCGTTCTGCGGTGCCGGCAGCAAGATCGGTATCGACGCGACCCGCAAAATTCCGGGCGAAGGCGTTGTCCGCGAGTGGCCCGAGATCCTTAAAATGAGTGACGACGTAAAGCAAATGGTGGATCAGCGCTGGAGCGAATACGGCCTCGGCTAACAGCATGAACGACGTGCCTGACAAATCGACGCCCTTCGAGATCGAACTCGAGCCACTGCCGCTGGCTGGTGAGAACGACCCGGTCGAAGCGTCGGATTCTTACAATGCTGCGGGCAACTATGCCTCCCACCATCCGCCGGTGCCAGATACCGTGCCGCACCTGTGCCCCGAGTGCGGGTACGACCTGCGCACGCTTCGTTCGCGCATCTGCCCCGAGTGCGGTACGCCGTTCTCGGTTGCCGAAGCCCGCGCCGCCGCTCGTTCGGAAGCCCCCATCGACAAGGCGGATCGCCAAGCGATACTCGTCAATCAGGTTTGCCTTTACGGCGGCATCGGCATGTACGTGCTGTTTATTTTCCTGCCGGTAATCGTGAAGTGGTCCTCGAGTTGGGGGCTATTCATGTCGGGCATTGCCGTACTGCAATTGTGCGGCGGCATCATTTATAAGGTCACGTTCGATCGTAATTGGCCGGAGGCGTTGTTTCTGTCGGGCTTCCTGTTCGCGCTGTTTTCCGGCATCGCCATGATTATGCTCTGAGGCGAAGCTTTCAAAATTCATGCCGCCCCCCTTAAATCGCGTTGCGGCTACAATTCCCAATATGAGCGACGATTCCACTGCCGTCCTTTGGGACGACCATCGCCTCGCGGCACCCCACGAGCAGCCCGACAAGGCCACGCGCGTGCGCGCGATGTTCGACAACATCGCGCCGACGTACGAGCGCGTAAATCGCGTGATGTCGTTGGGGATCGACGCGTCGTGGCGCAAGAAAGCCGTCCGTTTGTCGAACGTTCAGCCCACCGATGAAGTGTTGGACTTGGCGTGCGGCACCGGCGATTTCGCTCGTGCGTTTGCGGCTGCCAATCCCAAGAGCGTGACCGGCAGCGATTTCTCCGCCGGCATGTTGGCCGGTGCCGTGGCGCGGCCGTCAAAGATCGGTTGGTGTCAGGCCGATGCGTTGCATCTACCTTTTCCTAACGCTCACTTCGATATCATCAGCTGCGCGTTCGGCGTGCGCAACTTTCAGGATTTGGACGCGGGCTTGGGCGAGATGTTTCGCGTTCTGCGACCGAAGGGCCGCGTGTGTATTTTGGAGTTCACCACGCCGCGTTCGGCGATTCTCGGCGGGCTCTATCGATTCTACTTCCACAACATTCTGCCTCGTGCGGCAGCCGTCATCAGCGGCGACCGCAGCGGTGCGTATCGCTACCTGCCCGAATCGGTCTCGACATTTAAGAACGAACGCGGCATGGAAGAAGCCCTGACGGCGGCGGGATTCGGCCATGTGCGGCATCACTCTTTGACGATGGGCGTGGCGGCTGTGTATCTTGGCGCCAAGCCATGACAGCCGTACCCACTTCCAATGCGGTCACGCATATCGTTGAGGATCAGCCCGAGATCATTGACGTCTGGTCGCGCGCCAGTACCAAATATCGCGTGCGCGCGGCGCTCATGCTCGTGCTGCTCGGCATTCTCTTCGGCTGCTTGTGTTGCTTTACCTTTTGGTTACGCACAGGCAGTTACACACCGTGGGAGCACCCCGCCTTTCGCGATCTTTTCTTACGGTCCTTCACCGGGGCGGATGGCAACCCGATCACGCTGGTCGATTTTCTCACCAACCCCATTCCCGTGCAGGCGGTGCCGATTCATGCCGTCATCATGGGTTTGCAACTCGCCTCGCTGTGTTCGATCCCGATTCTGATCTCTATCTTGTATCGCCTGCCGTCGTCGGTTCCGTTTTGCGCCATGATTGTGTTTCTGGCCGCGATGCCGTGGTTGGGCATTGCGATACAGGTGGGTTGCCTGTTAGCCTGCATGGGGCCGTTCCGGTTTCGCTTTCGCTATGCGTCGGCCTTGATCGCGTTGCTTCCGATCGGCGCGTATTTCATCGGAGCGTCGTGGCGACCACAGGACGTCCAATTTGCCTCCACGCGCAATCAAGCGCTGCTCTACGCGCCGTGGGTATTGGCGCTGCTCGCGTCGTGTGTGATTTCGGCATTTGCATTGGCCGTCGCGCGGTTTATCAACTTCCGGCCCGGCGGCATCCCGCCTTTGTTGGCAGTTTTGTTCGCGATTCCCGTGATCATGTTTCACACGAGTGTCGGTCGACACGAATTGGAATATCGCATACTCGAGCGCGACATCGGAATCGCGCCGAGTTCTGTGTTCGCCGCGGTCGATCTTGGCAAAGCGGTCGAAGCAATTGTAGTGGAGAGGTGGCAGCAATCTTCCGACGTCGGTTTTGAAGATTTGCGCGCGACCGAAATGGCGAAGGCCGAGCGTGCTTTGCGTGTCGACTTTGAAGCCGAGCGGCTTTACGCGATCGAACGCTGCGATCGTTTTATCGAGCAGTTCCCCGATTCACATTACGTGGGCAATGTGTTGTTGCTAAAGGGCCGCGCCGTCGACGCGCGCCTCGACGAAAGCTTGCTTGCCGCGGAACACATCGCCAAAGTCCGCACGCTGCCGCCGGTGATGTCGTCGCGCCGCGTTTGGGAGGCCGTCGCATCCTATTCGCCGCAGTCGCGCTTGGCGGTGCCCGCGATTTATCGTCTGGCCTATCTCGACGCCGTTGCCGGTGACGTCGATAAAGCATTGCAACGGCTCGATCACGTGCAACAGGCGTTTTCACCGCGCGAGTTGATTCGACTTGGAAACTCGAACGATACCGGCGTGATTTCATCGGTCTTCGAACGCCGCACGCCCGCGGAAAGCCTGGGCATTGCGACGGAACCGTTTCTGGTTGAGGCCGCCCGCCTTGCCGAACTCGTACGAGCTTGTGCACCGGCACCGACAGAAGCGACGGCAACCACCATGCCGGCAGGCGACGTATCCAATTCGACGCCGCTGCAAAACCTGCTGAAAGCCGACCCGCATCATCCGCGGTACACCGATAACCTGTCGATGATCGTCGATCGGTTTCCGGATTCGGCGGCAGCGGAATTCGCCCGCGTGCTGCGGGCGCAGGCGGAATCGGCCATTCCCAGCCGCATTCGCCAACTCGAACAGCTCAACCAGGATCTGAAAAAGAAACCCGCCGGTGCCATGGCCGCATATTTTCTGGCCGACGTTCTAGAATCCGAAAGAAAGCTGGCCGAGGCGTTGGCGGTGTTTGAAGAATTGGCCAATCGCTTTCCGGAGAGTTGTTGGGCGAGCGAAGCCCGTGCGCGGCTGGTCAGCCTGCGAACGTTGATCGACGCCCGCAAACTGTAACGCCACTGCGGAGAAGCGCAGATGTCCAAACGAATCGTCGTCGCCGTTACGGGTGCAAGTGGCGCCCCCTACGCCCAACGCCTGATGGAAGTGCTCGCCGCGCATGGCTGCGACGTGCACGTTGTCATGTCGCCCTACGGTCGTCGATTATTTTTGGACGAGCTGGCGATTGAAAACCCGACGCCCGAATCGCTCGTCGGCCCTGAGTTGGCACCGCAACTGACCATGCATCCCTATCGCGATGTGGGCGACTCGCTCGCGTCGGGGTCCTTTCTGACCGACGCGATGATCATCTGCCCTTGCAGCAACAACACGCTCGGTGAAGTCGCGGCGGGGCTGGGTGGAAACTTGGTCTCGCGCGCTGCGGCGGTTCATCTGAAAGAAGCGCGCAAGTTGATCTTATTAACGCGCGAAATGCCGGCTTCGCCGATCGATTTGGAGAACATGTTGCGCATCAGTCGCGCCGGGGGCATTATCTGCCCCGCGTCGCCGGGCTTCTATTTGCGCCCCAGCACCATCGAAGAATTGGTGGATTTCGTGGTCGGTAAGCTCTGCGACTTGGTCGGCGTCGCGCACGAATTGCAAACGCGTTGGGACCCGAAGATGTCGATCCCCAACAAAGACGCCGACGAGACCTGTTCTTAACGCGGTCGACGTGGCGGCAGCTTCACAAACAAGGGGCGTCGCTTCGGTCGCTGCGGGGATTGATCGCCTGCCGCAGGTGCTTCCTCCGCATTCGCGCGCTTGTCTTCGACTTTGCCCTGTTTCTTCTGAGCGGCCCTCGACGCATTGCCCGAAGGCGATGCATCCTGCCTCCGCGGCGTGGCGGTTTTCTTTTTTTTCTTCTTGCGCGGTGCCGATCGATCCACTTCCGCGTCCGCAGCCCCATCCAAATCGTAGCGTTGGATTTCCTTGTTGATCAGCATTTCGATCTTCGTCAGAATCGGCCCTTGCTCGGGGGTGACCAATGAAATCGCAATGCCCTTGGCACCCATGCGCGCCGTGCGGCCGATGCGATGGACGTACACTTCGGGGTCTTCCGGAATATCGAAATTGATGATGTGGGTGATGCCCTGCACGTCGATCCCGCGCGCGGCCAGATCGGTCGCCACCAACAACGGAATGTGATGCTTGCGGAAGCGCTCCATCACGCGCTCGCGCTTTTGCTGCACCAAGTCGCCGTGAATTTCCTTGGCGGTAAAGCCATTGGCGTGCAACTGCTTGGCAAGCTTGCGCGCCCCATGTTTCGTGCGCGTGAAGACGATCGCCAGCTTGGGGCCTTCATTTTTCAGAATCTTTGTGATCGTCGAGATCTTTTTCTGCGGCTCTACGACGAGATAGCTTTGCGCGATATCCGTAACCGTGATCTCGTCCTTCGAGACGTTGAGCTCGACCGGGTCTTTCATGAACCGTTTGGCAAGGCGCGACACTTCCCCTTCGAGCGTGGCCGAGACGAACACGGTCTGATGCTCGTGTTTGATATCGCCTAGAATCCGACGAATATCTTCGCGGAAACCGATATCCAGCATGCGGTCGACCTCGTCGAGCACGATAAACCGCACGTCGTCGAGGTTGAGCACGTTGCGCTGCATCATGTCCATCACGCGCCCGGGCGTGCCTACTGCGATGTGCGGCTTGCGACCGAGGTCGCGAATCTGCGCCGCAATCTTTGTACCGCCGTACACGGGCACGGCGTGCAACTCGGTAAACTTCGCCAAACGACGAATCTCACCCAGCACCTGCGCTGCCAATTCGCGCGTGGGCGTCAGAATCAGCGCCTGCATGCGACCTTGCGGATCGACCTGCTGCACGATTGGAATGCCAAACGACGCGGTCTTGCCCGTACCGGTACGGGCTTGGCCCAGAACATCGCGACCGCTCAGTACGTGTGGGATTAACTCGGCCTGAATCGGCGACGGGGTCTCGTACTCCATCGCTTGTAGAGCCTTGAGAACCGGCGTTTCTACGCCCAGCGCCTTGAATGCCTTCGAGTATTGGGGGCGTTTATTCATCAATCAGCCAACATTTTTTGAACATCGAATCTTTCATTAATCGCGGAATAATAGGACCTTATGACAATTCCCACAAGGCGCACGCATCATCATCGTCGCCGCATTGCCATCACTACCGGACCCGCTTGGACCTGCCCGTCGCCACCATTGAATCGGCATATCGAGGTTGATACCGTCGATTGCGAGGGGCACAGCATCGATGTCGGGACAATTCCCCCATTTTCAGGATTCTCAGGGCCCAAACGACGACCGCGTGCAGCACGCGAGGTCGATCGATCGGTCATTTTCCAAGCAGTTGTTTCGGGAAATGGCCAAGACCGAGATGGAAGATGCGCCGCTGAACTGGCGGCAGCGAAAGCGCTTCGTGGCGTTCGCCACCCGGCTGGGCATCGACGAATTTGAGGCGAAGCTTATCCTGCGGGCCGTCGAATACGAGTGTGGCCACGCCGAGTTGGCGGCACTCGACGAACGCCAGGAACGGGCGGCGTCCATCAAGGAATTGGTCTATTTGGAAAGCGATGCAGACCGAACGCCCGTCGATTTCGCCACAGTGGTTGTGCTTGGTGTCGCATGGATCGGTGTGGCGGGTTGGATCGCGCGGAGATTCTTAGCGGAATAATCACCCGCACTATCCGTTATCGACGTCACGTTATACGTCATATTCCAATCGTCGCATGTGTGGACCGGCGATGTCATTGAACTGCTGCTGTTGCTCGGCTGACCATTCCGACGGGCCCGGCAACAAATAGCTCGACGACTCATTCACACGCTTGCCCATTAAGCGGGCTATCTCGCCTTGCTCGACCTTTAATGCGTCCGTCAATTCCAGATGCGCCAACATTTGCAGCAGGCAGTCCACGCCCTTTGCAGAGTCAAACAAGTCTTCAAACCGAATTCGTATTGCTGCAGGATGGCCCTCCAGCGCATCGCAGATCAATCGATCCTTCGTCATCCAATACCACGCGAGTTTTTCGAAGCGCGAGATCTCCGCCCAACGATCACAGTATGGATCGCCAGGCAAGTCGCCGGCCTGTAGGCGGCGTCGCTTGTCGTCGTCTGTCATAAACATCGCATCGAGTTGATTGGTCGAGCGTGAAACCACCTTCTTCGAAAACGACGACCGCACAAAATCGCGACCGTTACGCACGATATGGATAAACTTCGCCTGCGGCCACAGATCAAAAATCTGCGGTAGCAGATACGCCATGTTATTGTTAGATTCGACGTAGCGATTAACATCGCGTTGGGCCAACTCCTTACGAATCTCCAGCCGTTGCAGGCGTAACTCGCGCGCCGCGTCCGCGTCCGACACCTCACCCCGCATGCGCCGCGTGCCTAGGTCAAACAAATCGGGACGTGGTTCATGTCGCGCATCGACTCCCGTCAATATTTGCGAGAAAAGCGTCTGCACGAAGTTTGTGCCCGTGCGGCCTGTCGATATGACGAGGCCGACCTGCACGTTTCTCCAATGAAACCGCCTCAGATCGCGTTGGATACGCAATCGATCAAGTTGGCGCGTAATTTTCTTTATCATTCCTTTTTTTCGCACGTCGCCTTGACTAAGTCGATCCGCTATTTCGCTTGGGCCAACGTTTGCGAACGATGTCGAGCAACCGAGACATGTCTTTTCGATCCTCTGCGGGAAGGACCACCAACACAACCAAGCTGTAAACCATCATGCTGACCGCAACGCACACACCCAAATCGAACCAGGTTTGCGCCCCCCACCAATGCTGCATCAAAAAGCAAACGGCAACGGCGACTATGCTCGGAACCAAACCCGGTAGCATCGTGCGGCGCATCCATACGCCAAACGTGACTTGGGCGATGCGCATTCCTAGCGGCCAGATCAAAATCGGATTCAAGATGACCGTCACGAGTAGTGTCGACAGCGCCGAACCAGCCGCTCCCATTTCCAACGCACCGACAAGGTATAGCGTTAAACCGATGTTGCAGGTCTGCGCCACGATGGTTCGCAAGGCGAATGCCTTAACACTAGCAGTCGCCGTCACCATACGCGGCAACATAAAATGGCCATACCCGATCGGAAACGCCGCTAACAGCAATACCATCACCGTCGCCGCCGCCGGATACTTGCCATCCAGATAAAGGTGTACGATCTCGCGGCAGAACACCATGGCAGGCACCGCCACCAGCATAGCCAACCACAGCGCGAGCCGACCGCCGCGCAGATACGCATGTCGTAACGCCCCAATCTTTTGCTGTGCGTGCAATGCGGTTAAAGGTGGCACCATCGCCATCGAGCTTTGCGCGATCGTGTCGCCCAACTGTCGTCGCGGCAACGACCCAACGTGATAGCTGGCGACGTCCACCGGCGTTGCCAATTGATTGAGAATCAGCACGTCGGCATGGGACCGTAATCGCTCGGCCAGTTGACTGAGAAAGCGCCACGCGCCGAACGAAATCAACTCGCGCGCCAGTTCCCACCGAATGGCACGTATGCGAAACCGTAACTCGGGCACCAATTTGCGCGACCAATACTGCGTGACGGCACCGCGCAAACAATCGGCCGCAACGGCTGCCACGACGACCCAAATCACGCGCGTGGAAACGCCGAACAACAAGGCAAACAAAACTGCGATACGGAAAAACTCCGACGCCACACGAATCAAGTTTGCCAGCACCATCTTCTGCGTGACGAAGAATCCCGCGCTAAGAGGAATCAACGGCAGGCGCACCACCAATGAAACGACGAGCAATCCCATCATAAGTTGCGCGTCAAATAATCGGTCTGACGGAATTTTCAAGACCGCGTCGATTTGCCAGGTAAAGATCGCGCCCAGAACGAGCAGCAATGAACTAATCGCCAGCAGCAGCGGCATGATGGTGGACACAATGGCCGTCACGCGATCGTTATCGGATTGAGCCTTGGCTTCAACGCAATAGCGCGCCACGCCGGAGGTCAAAACCGACGTTGCCAAAGGCACAAAAATAATGACCGACATCACAACCGGATACAGGGCGTACTCTTCCGGCGAAATCTCACGCAGCAGGTATTGGTTGAGCCACACCAATACGCCGACGTTGATCAGCCGCGCCGCCAGCGAACTAACGGAGTTGATCAGCACCAACCGTTTGCTGATTTCGATCTCACCCGTCATGCGTCGCTCAAAATTCTCAATCTCTCACCTGCTGCCGGATCGCACCCGATGTGCCGCATGCCAGACTATATCGGCACGCAGCAATATGCCATCCGCGTTTCGCGTTGCACGCGACAATTGCTTGTCTGCGACGCCGATGTAACCGTACGGTCATCGTTTCGCCCAATAACTTCGGGGCTACTCGGACGCTGCCCCTCGGTTCCAGCGCTTTCGCCATACATGAGCACGTTTTGCCCGCTGTTGCGTCGATAAGTAGCATATCAACGATTGCAACCGAGCAAACGATTTGAATTGAGTGTGTAATGCAATCCAAATGAAAGCCCCGGGATTCTTTTCAATCTGTTTCAAGCTGCTACCCGCCGCATGGTCGATCCTCGTGCATCATTGGCCCGGCACGCTCGGCAATCGGTTGCGTTACCGGTACTACCAAAAGCGGATGAAGCACCTTGGCCAAGGCGTGACGCTGCAAGTCGGCATCCACATCGTCAATCCGCAATTCGTGTCCATCGACGATCGCGCCTGCATCGATCGCTATGTCACCATTCTCGCCGGGCCGGCCAATACCGAGCGCCGCAAGGTCAGTTTCAAAACCAACGACGCCTACCAAGGTGCAATCGGCGAGGTCACGCTGGGCAAGCGCATTCACGCATCGCCCTTTGCCTATCTCGTCGGACATGGCGGCTTGCAAATCGGCGATGACAGCGGCGTCGGTTCCGGCGCGCGCATTTTTTCCGTGTCGCATCACTATCGCAACGTCGAAGATGAATCCGATCATCATGCGTACGCGTTTACGAGTTACGCCGCGTTGGAAGATCAGGCGCTGATCAGCGGGCCCATCGTCATCGGTACCAAGTGTGCCATCGGCCTAAACGCCGTTGTATTACCGGGAACGACCGTTGGCGATCGAACCTGGGTCGGCACCACATCAACGGCCATGGGCAAGCTGCCGCCGGACTGCGTCGCCGTGGGCAATCCGGCTGCCGCCCAGCCAATTCCAGGTCGCATGACGACCGAGGATAAGCTCTGATGGCGAGCCGACCGCGCATTCTGCTTCGCGGTTCACCGCGCTGGGTGCGGCTGCTGTCGCGCACCTTGCCCGCCGTGAACGGTCGCCCGACGCATGCCGATAAACCCATGCAAAACCCCGGCCGCTTCGATTGGCGACGCCGCCTGCGTTGGCGGCGAACGGATATCCTGCATCAGGTGATGCTCGACTGTCGGTCGAAGAACACGCAACAGTTTTTTGAGACGGCCCAGCGTTACGGCGTGCCGATTGTCGCACATTGGATCGGCAGCGATGTGTTGCGATTGTGCGAGCACGTCGAAGAACACGGTCAACCACCCAGCGAGCTATTCGACCTAATCGAGTTGCATTTGGCCGACAGTCCGCAACTCGCGGCGGAGTTGGCCGGCTTGGGGGTGCGTACGCAAGTGGTCCGCTTATTACCGCCCAGCGTGTCCGCGCCGATCATGCCGCTGTCAGCCGCGCCGGCGGCTCTAGTTTATCTGCCGACCGGAGCAGAAGACTTTTACCGTTTCGATCTCATGAAACAGCTAGCGGCAGCCTTCAGCGATGTCACGTTTTACGTCGCCGCCAACGACGGAACGGGGCTCGGCGCGACGCCATCTAACATACAGTTTCTCGGCGAAGTCACCGACATGGACGCATTGTATAAAAAGGTAAATGTCTTAATTCGCATCTGCGAACACGACAGCCTCTCCGCCATGGTGCTCGAAGCCCTCGCGCGCGGTCGCTACGTGATTTACAGCGAATCGTTTCCACACACAGTTCAGGCTCGCACATTCGACGAAGCCCAAGCGGCATTGGCAGATATGGTTCAGAAAAAAGAACCCAACCGACTCGGTTCCGCGCACGTCGCCGAAAACTTCTCCTGGCAAGCGGAAATGAAGCAGTTGCGCGAACATTACGACCGTCTGCTTGTGCGCTAGCAACTACGCCGTCCCGTTAAATTCCTCATGCTCATCGACAACGGGTATGCAAATCGGCGTGCTCTGCACTGAAGCCAAGGCGCTGATTTTTTGCACCGCCCGCCGCACGGCATCGTCACTTGTTACATGCGTCATGATGACGACCGGCACGCTCTCGGTGCTCGTTTTTTCAGCGGGCACATGCTGCACCAGCGACGCGATGCTCACCTGCTCGTCAGCCAGAATGCGTGATACATCGGCAACACCGCCGGGCTTGTCTTCGATGTTGACGCGCAGGTAATACGGCGACTGCCAACGATCGCCGGACAGCACCGGCTGCGTAGTCGCCAAATCCATCTGGCTGAACGTCGCATCAAAACTTCGTTGCGCGTTGCCGCTCGCCACGTCGACAATGTCGGCAACCACGGCGCTGGCCGTCGGCCCGCCGCCGGCACCGCGACCGGCGAGCAACACATGTCCGACGGCATCGCCGTAGAAGCTTACGGCGTTGAACGGGCCATCGATTTTCGCTAGCGGGTGATGGTCTGCGATAAACGTCGGTCGCACACTCGCCAACACACCGTCGGCGGTCGTCTTCGCAATGGCCAAGAGCTTGCACACGTAGCCCAACTCGCGACCGGCAATCAGGTCGGTCAACTCCACGGCTTCGATACCGACCGTCGGAATGTCGGCAACGTTCACCTTTTGCCGCATGGCGAGCAGAATCAGAATCGCCAGCTTCTGCACGGTATCGGAACCATCGATATCGAGCGTCGGGTCGGCTTCGGCAAAGCCCAGTTTCTGCGCCTGCTTCAGCGCGCTTTCAAACGTGAGCCGCTCGTCCACCATTTGCGTAAGAATGAAGTTGCATGTGCCATTGAGTATGGCGTATATCGCTTCGATGTCGTTTGCCACCAGCCCGCGCCGCAGAGCATCGAGCACGGGTATGCCGCCGCCGACCGCCCCTTCGAATACGAGGCAAACGCCGTTGGCCCGCGCGGCGGCGAACAGTTCCGGCCCGTGGGCGGCGACCAGCGCCTTGTTGGCCGAGACGACCGACTTACCCGCGTTGAGTGCCGCCAAAACCACGTCGCGGGCGACTTCGGTGCCGCCGATCAATTCCACTACGATATGCGTTTGGTCATCCGCGATAGCCGCTCGGTAATCTGAAGAAACGGTTACCTCGGCGGGAATTTCGGGGCGTGGTTTCACCGCGTCGCGCACAATCACGTGCCGAATCGCGACCTCGACGCCCGCGCGACCGGCAATATCCGCGCGTTTCTCGGCCAGAATCCGCACGACCTGCGCCCCCACGACGCCACAGCCGACAATCGCGACACCTGTCTTCATTCCCGCCACCACTTGTCGATCACGATTGACTCCAAACTTCGGCCCTGCCGAACGTTATCGCAGCGGTCCATCGGTCAAGATTGTCCGGTTATCGGTCGATAATTCCGGATAAGGCGGATGATCGTTCGACCGCCCCGAGGTGATTATCGTGGCAATCGCACCGCAATCCAAGTTTGGAATCAACGATTCGCACGACGAGCCGACGCTGTTCGATGAACCGCAAGACGTCGACCACATGCTCGATCCGTGCCCGGTCGCCGACGACTTCAGCCAGACCGAAGACCTCATCGTTCGACGGTCGCCCGCCGCCGCAATCACCCGGCAAAACGACATGCCGGAGCGTACCGATTCCAAACCACCCCACAAGATCGGTCACGGTCGATTGGTACGGGCCAAGCCCACCTGGAAACCGGGCGATCCGTTCGGCCAAGCGGCCGTCGCACTCACACACGATTTCGATTGGCCGCAAGTCGCGCGCATGGCATTTATGACGGTCGTACTCGGCGCTTTTGCTATCTGGATATTGAACGTGTTGTTCGGGGCGCTGATCGCCTCGTACTTGTAAGCAAACCAACTCAAATGCCTGCGCGTATGGCAGCGCGGCGGGTGCGGAGAAGCTGCCCATGCAGGCCTTTCTTAACGGTAATGAAGTCGCGCTGAACGAAATCGCCGGCAACGCGACCGTCGGCGTTGTGGTGGATGCCGTCAAAGGCGCGATCCCGGATAAGGGATCGATCTTGCTGGAAATCGCGTGCGACGGGCGCACCATCCACTCCGAACAAATCACGCAAATATTAAATCGCCCCGCGACCGAGTATCAGCGCATCGAATGCCGCTCGGGTAATCCGGCTGAAATCGTGGTGACGACGTTGAACGCGTCCCTTTCAGTCTTGGCAGAATCGAAGGCAAGCGCGTTGCAGGCCGCCGAAGATTTGGCGTCGGGCAGCCTCGGCCCCGGAATGCAACGGTTGATCGATTGCGTCGAGATTTGGTCGCAAGCGCACGAAGCCATGATCAACAGCGGCGCGTTGTTGCAGTTTAACTTTGAAGAACTCGTCATTGCCGATCGGCATATCTTCGATTGGCTGCGCGATTTGGGCGGCAAACTGAAGGACATTCGCGACGCCATCGAAAATCGCGATCACGTGTTGCTCGGCGATATTTTGCGTTACGAAACGGAGGAGTTTGTCGAGGGTTGGGAACGCATGCTCAACGCGTATATCGAGCACGTGGAAAAGACCCGCGTCGCGGCGTAGGCGGCGCTGGCGATTCAATCAAACGAGAGCGTAACCGCCAACAAACGCATTCCGTCAATAATAGCGTCGCCTCGTTAAGAATCTTAGCCCACGGCCAATGGCCGCGGGCTAGATAAGGCGTAGAGACCAATACCTCAAGCAACATCAATTCGAAGCCGTAAACCTAACGCCGGAATATCCGCGTCTAATTAAACCTCAAAATCCTTCATATCCAGCTTCTTGAACAACACTTCCGGCACCGGGCCGAGTTCGTGACCGACGGGCAATTCCTCGGTCGCGTGCATCCAGGTCCATTGTTCCACCGGCACCTTCATTGACACGCGAATCTTCTCCGAAGCGAACGGAAGGAACGGCTCGATCAACACGCCCAGCGTACGTACGGCTTGAATGCAGCAATGCACCGTGGCGGCGCAGAGTTCGAGATCGCTCTTGCGCGTTTTCCACGGTTCGCGCGTATCGATATATCGATTGCACGCGCGGAAGCCGTCCATCACGCGATTGAGCGCCGATTTGAAGCGCGTGGCCTCGATATCTTCACCAACGGCCTCCGGCAAGGCGCGAACCGTCTCCAGCAACTCGCGTTCCATATCTTCGGCGCGTTCGTTCGACGGCACCTTTCGATCAAAATGCTCCTTCACGATCTTCTGCCAGCGATTGACGAAATTACCGAGCGTCGCAATCAGCTCATTGTTATTACGTTCAACGAAGTCTTCAAAACTCCAGACGGTACGTTGGCTTTCGGGCGCATTGGCCGTTAGGTAGTAGCGCAACGGATCGGGATCGAAGGTCTTAAGATACTCATCGATCCAAACCGCCGTGCCGCGCGACTTGCTGATCTTTTCTTCGTCCTTACCCGGAAACTTGATATTCAAAAACGCATTCGCCACCACGTTGTGCGGCAGTTGGTAATAACCCTTTTCCGTGCGCGGCCGATAGTTACTCCCCAGCTTTTCCATCTCCTCGGCGGTGTATTGCGTGCCTAACAACATCGCAGGCCAAATCAGCGCGTGAAAGACGATGTTATCTTCACCGATGAAGTGCACGATCTTGCAATCGGGATCCTGCCACCAGTCTTTATAGTCTTGCCACACGCCGCCGTTGTTCTCGCAATAGCGCGCCGTGAAGCTGACGTAACCGATGGGTGCGTCGAACCAGACATACAACACCTTGCCTTCGGCGTCGGGATCATCCAATGGCACCGGTACGCCCCAGGTCAGATCGCGCGTCATCGCACGCTCGGGTAGCCCACGCTTAATCGCGCCCATCGAAAAGTTTGTTACGATGGATCGCCAATCTAGCGAGGAAATGCTGAACCAATCCGCCAACATGCCCTGGAACTTATCGAGCTTGAGATACCAATGGGTGGTCTCGCGCCGTTCGGGCGTCGTCGAGGTAATCGTACTGAGCGGGTTGATCAGTTGGAGCGGATCAATCGTGTTACCGCAGCGCTCGCACTGGTCGCCCGTCGCATCGGGGTTGGCACAATCCGACCCGTCCTCGAGTTTGTGATAGCACGTGCCCTTCACAAAGCGATCGGGCAGAAACTGCCTCGCTTCCGGGTCATACAGTTGCTCGGTCGTCTTCTTAACGAAGTGGCCGTTATTGTGAATCGATGTAAAAAAATCCTGGCTGAGCTTTTCATGCATCTCCACAAAATCGGGATGATGTGTGCCGCCGTAAATATCGAAATGAATGCCGAGACCTTCAAAGGCCGCCCTTTGCAGGGTGTTATACTTATCCGCCAAGGCTGCGGGCGTGCTATTCTCTTTGCGCGCCGAAATCTCAATCGCCACGCCGTTGTCGTCACTACCACAGATAAACCGTACATCGTCACCACGCGAGCGCAGGTAGCGCACGTAGATATCCGCCGGAAGATACGCGCCGGTGATGTGCCCGACATGCAGCTTGTTGTTCGAATAGGGCAATGCCCCGGTGACGAGAAAGCGACGTTTGGCCATGTTGGGTATCTGTTCCTTATTAGGATGAATTTCTCTTGTTCGTCAGGTCGCTGGTCTGATTTAGTCCCCCATCCCCATAGGGGCAGGGGCACCCCTATCGCAAATTACGTGCGCTTGGCGATTCGTTATTTCGTTTCCGCAGTTGCGATGAAATTCACCAGCTCATGAATGAACGCCTGCGGCTCGCTGTCGAACTCCAGCGTGTGACCGCCCTGCGGAAACTCCCTCAGCTTCTTCATCCGCGACGGCAGGGCATCATACCAGATTCGCGTTTTTGGGTTATCGATGATCTTATCCGTCCCCGCTAGAAACAGGTGGACGCCGCCGTCGTAGCGCGAGCGTTCAAATCCGCGAATCGCGCGATCCAACCGACGCGAGGTCAACAGAAAACTCGCGCTCACCTGCGTCAATTTCAGATCGTCATCCCGTACAATCGCCTGCCGCTCAGGGTTGTCCGTGAAATACGTCGGATCGTTGAGCGGAATGTCGAAGTGCTTGCGACGATCGTTCACCATCGCCATCGCCACCCTGAACTTCTCCGATGTCGGCAGATCGAGCTTCGGAAAGATACCGGGGCAAACCAACGAGATCGACGCCACCGTCTCGGGCATGTTTTGGGCCAGCCAAACGGCCTGTTTACCACCCCAACTTACACCGACGACGTGCACGCGATGCTGGCCCGTCTTGAGCAAGGCAATTTTCACGATATCCCGCATGTCTTCGGTCAGGCGATTGAGATTCTCGATATGCCCGCGCGGTTCAGCGCTCAAACCGCTGCCGCGCCGGTCGGGCATGCAAACCGCAAAACCGGCCTCGGCCAACGCCGAGCCCGATGCTTCATACCACCCGCCGTGAGACTGTATGCCGTGAAAGTAAACCACCACTCCACGCGGTTGCGGCGGTAACCACCAGCGCACTTTCGAAGCATAGTCATCGCTGAATCTAACCGGTTCGATTTGCATCGGTACGTGTGACATGGAAACCAGCGATCACGCTATGCGCGACGTATAGATCGGATCGAAGAGACGCCGACCACCATCGTCGAGTTGCAACAGCAAACCTTCGCGCGGATGCACATCCAGGATTCGCCCGCTGAATGAATCGCTTTGATATTGCAGTGTCACATGCGCGCCGACGTCTACGCTATGCGACCGCCAACTTTCGGCAAGCGCTTGCTCGTCCTGCAAGTCATGTCGCGCAATTGCCGCATCTAACTCGCGTAACAATTGCACCGCCAAACGCTGACGGTCCACGGCCGTCGCGCTCAACATATCCAGCGAGACCGCACGGTCGCGCACATCGGGTGAAAAATGCCCAGGCTGTTGCAGACAATTGATGCCGATACCGATGGCGAGCGCGACCTTCCCGTTGGCCAACGTTCGCCCCTCCACCAAAATGCCGGCCAGCTTGCGACCGTCCACGTACACATCATTGGGCCAGCGCAAGGCCGGTTCCACATCCGTTGCAGCCGATACGGCTCGAACCGTAACCACGCCCGCGAGCATCATCCATGCTGATGCCGATAGCGTCGCCGCGTCTTCGACCAGCAGAATGCTAAACGTCAATCCAGCCCCCATCGGGCATTCCCACTGCCGCCCCAAGCGCCCTCGACCGGCAGTTTGACGCTCGGCAAATACAACCAGCCCGTCGACCGCTGCGCCGCGAGTTGCCACCACATTTAAGACAAATGTATTGGTGCTATCGAGTTCGCCGTAAACTTGCACGGTGCGCCCGACGCGCTGCGGCGACAGCGCGGCGCGCAGTGCTTCGGCGTTCAGTTGATGCGATTCATCGGCGCTCATTCGATGAAATCCAACCCCAAATCCAAGGCGGTCGCCGAATGGGTAATCGCACCGACGGCAATGCGATCGACACCCGTTTCGGCAACACCACGCACCGTTTCGAGATTGATGCCGCCACTGGCCTCCAATTCGACCTTGCCGCGCAAGCCCGCATCGTCGCGCATGCCGACGGCAGTAGCCATGTCCGTATTGCTGAAGTTATCGAGTAGGATGACGTCGATACCGACGACCTTCAGCAGTTCGGCGAACTGAGCCAAATCGTCGCATTCTACTTCAACGAACGCCGGCTCAGACGGCAAGCGATCTAATCCATTCAGCAGCGTCATGATCGCATGTGCCAAACGCTCGGTCGGAATGCGTGCCACGTGGTTATCCTTAATCAACACTGCATCGTGCAGACCGCTGCGATGGTTGTGTCCGCCGCCGCATCGCACAGCATACTTATCGAGGCTGCGAAATCCCGGCGTGGTCTTACGCGTGTCGTAAATCTTGCAATGCGTTCCCTTGATAGCCTCAACGAAACGATGCGTCATCGTTGCCACGCCCGACAAGTGTTGCAAAAAGTTCAAAATCACGCGCTCGGCCGCCAGCATCTGTCCGACGGAGCCCGTTAACCGAACGACCGCATCGCCTTTTTTGATCGCGCGGTGGTCGGCATTCTCTTCGATCCAAACGACGTCGACCTCGGGTGCCAAGCCATGCACCAGCGGCTTCACAACGGCCGCGCCTGCAAATCGACCGGACTCGCGCGATACAATTTCCCACGTGCCGCGGGTTGTGAATAGTGCTTCGTCCATCAATAGCGACGTCAGATCGCCCGCCTCGCCCAAATCCTCCGCCCGGGCTAACTTGATCAGTTCGTTAAAGTGCTGTTGGTCGATACCGTGCTCGTCTAACATGATGTCGTGCCTTTACAAAATCGGTGAACCTGCAACCATGTCGATTATTGCAAGGGCGGCGCAATTTGCACAGCCTCGCACGAATAATGCGTTTCCTGCGACAGGAACCTAAATTTTGGCCGTAACAAAAAAGAAGCAAGCGCTACAAAAATCCTCGCCATCGAAAAGAAAAAACGCCCCGGAGCGTAAGGCGCGTGCGAAATCTGCAATCGCCGACAATACCATCGCCTGTGGTGACAACCTCGACTTGATGCAGCAGCTACCAGACGGGTACTGCGATCTAATCTACATCGACCCGCCGTTTTTCTCGAACACCACGCGCACTGCCGCCGCGCGCGATAAGACCAAGAAAAAAACGGCCAATGCCTACACCGATAATTGGACCGGCGGCATCAAAACGTATCTCGCCTTCTTGCAGCCGCGCTTGGTCGAATGCCATCGATTGTTGCCGGGAAGCGGCACGCTATACGTCCAACTCGACTATCGCGCCGCCCATTACGTGCGCGTGCTGCTCGATACGATCTTTGGTGACCGCAACTTTCTCAACGAGATCATTTGGCACTATCGCACCGGCGGCGCGGCTAAGCGTTGGTTCGCACGCAAGCACGACACGATCCTCGTGTACGCCAAATCCAGCGGCAAACACACATTTCATCCGCAGCGCGGCGGTACCTTCCGCACCGACGGATTGAACTATGACGAAGAAACCGGACGACCTTACAAAACGACTAAAAAAGGCCGCTTGTATTTCGACCCGGACGGACCGTTGATCAGCGACGTTTGGGATATTCCGTTTCTCTCGACCGTCGCACGCGAGCGCTGCGGTTGGCCCACGCAGAAGCCTTTGGCCCTGCTCGACCGAATCCTCGCCGCGTCCAGCAATCCCGGCGATTTGGTGGCGGATTTTTTCTGCGGCAGCGGTACCACACTCGTGGCCGCACACCAACAACAGCGTCGATACTACGGTTGCGATGCCTCTAAAGAGGCCGTGCGTTTGGCACGGAAGCGATTGCGCGATGCAGGCTAATCCCCTTCCGCCCAATCCACCATCACCTCGGCATCGAGCCAACCCGGTTGTGCGCGATAGCGCATATAGGCAATCGTCTTAATACCGCCGAGTAGCTCGCCGATCTTCCGAATCGACGTGATAGGCTTGAAATTGGCAAGGCGCAGGTCGGGCGATGGCGGTACGCGCAAGTCGATTCGCAGGCGCTCGCCCTCGCGCAACACGATCAACGGAAAGTTCGTCGAAGCCCCACGGTCGTGATACCGTTGCGCGACGCTGCGCGCCGGGCGGTCCGAATCGAGCGCACGACCGGCGGCACCAACGATCGCGTCACCGATGCGAAGTTTGCCGCGTGCGGGTGAGTTGACGGCAATTTCGCGAATCTCGGCAGCCGCTTGCTGCGTGTCGGATTTGACCAAGCCCAAGCCCAACTGCGCTTCGCGCATCATGCGATCGGCGGCCCAAACCTGCCACCAGCCATCATTCGCCAATTGCGGATAATGCTCCTCGGCATAGGCCAGCCACGACGCGAGAATTTTCGACCACGCCGTGCCGCGTAGGTAAGCGCACTCGACCACGCCGTTCTCGCGCCCATCGAAGCGATTCCATACGTCGCTCGTCTTGGCGCGCGAGCGCTCGCTGTCGTTCTTAACCGAGTCGAGGCAACCCGTTAGAGCGCGCGTCGACGTGGCCAGACCGACAACATCGCGGTCGGTGGACCAAGCGAGAACGATCGGGCTCAAGAAAGCAAAGTCCTTGCGCAGCGCCAACAAACGCCCCCACGGCAACAACGCCACCCGTCTTTCGTCGATCTCCCTGCGTTCAATCACGACTGCGTCGGTCGTCGAAGCCTCGGCGGGCGCCATCATTCGGATAAGGTTACCCAGAAGCAATAACACCGGCTCCAGGTGTTGCACTGCTTGCTGCGGCGCTTTAGAGGAAAAGACGCACGCCGTATCTGGTAAAAGCGGCTCGCTTTTATCTTTTCGTGTTAGGGACGATAAGCTGAACTGCGGCCCAATGCTCTCAGCGAGAGGTGTACCATCCGCCGACGACGGCACGAAGCTGTTCAGCAATCCACCCAACAAACCGTTGGTGTAAATCGACGGCGTCGAAGATGCCAGCATGCCGTCGGGATTTCGCATGTGCGCGGCGACAAACGCGACTTCGTTGTTCGGTCGATGCGCCCAAAATCGCTTCGGTAAAATCTGAGGCGTGAAATCCTTATCTTGAAGGTGTCCCACCAGCCGACATCGCGTAATCGTCTGATCGAAATAGAAACCGGCCATCAAGGTTTGGCAGCCGAGGATCGAGTACGGATGAGACGGCGGCCATTTCGCATATACCACGCCTGCCGGCGTATCTGAAAGGTGGCTGCGCAACGCCGCAAAATCCGTGCGGCCCGCGAGGTGCGCACGCGACTGCTCGCGCAGCAAGGTCAAGGCACGCTTATAGCCACGGTCTTCGCTGTCGGCGCGACCGAGAATCATGAGGTTGCTCATGGTCGCGCACGTCAGTGACTTGCCGATCTGATGCTCGGTGATCGTGTCGGCCGCGGCCTTCGTCTCCACGCCCCAGCGTTTCAACATTCGAGCCACATCCGCCGCCGATTTGAGTTCGGCAATCACCACGCCATCCTGCCAGTCGGACGGTGTCTTGGCGAAGATAGCGGCGCGATTCCCAAGTAGCGTGTCGATCAACTCGTCGCTGGTCATCCCCAACGACGCTTCGGTCTGTCGTTGCCAACGATCGCTCTCACCGGTGTCGCCTTCGGCGTAACCGCGCAACGCCTGCCAAACGCCCATCGATTCAAAGCGATCGTGCAAATCGCTTAGCCCGCGAAACTCCGCGTAGAACTCCGCATCGTTGGGTGCCAGCCGCGCCAAATCGGGCGACTCGGCGTGCACTTGCACCCGATATCCCAGCGAGATCACAAACGTGAGCGCTGAAACTTGCAATGCCGTCATCCTGACCAATTGCATAATGAAACATCCTTTAAAAAAACCAAGCCGAACGCCGAGCAGTAGAAACAAAAAAGCTCGACCAGCCAATGGGCCGATCGAGCTTTGTCATTTTTTCAGAGATTCGCGTTGCATCGCGAGACTTAGAATCGAACGATGTCGTCTTCCTTCGATTCGGCCGGCCGATCGTCCGGTGTGAGCGCCATTTCCATCGGTGCGAACAAGATATCGAGAACCGAGAAAGCGGAATCTTCCGTTGTCGGTGCCTTATCATTAAGGCCCTGCTGCAACGACTCACCAACCTGCTCGACCGACAACGACACCACGTCGCTAACGTCCCGTAACGCCAAGCGGGTGGAGTTGATCGAATCCAAGGCCGGCTCTGCCATCTGTCGTGTACCAAGATCGGCGGCCGTCACGCTCGTACCGGCCACGACACCCGGACCTGTCGACCGCTTTGGATCGACATTCGTCGTCGGCCAAATCAATACCGTCAGGAACAACATCGCCGCCAAGGCCGGCATCCACGCCGCCTTGAGCATGCGCTGCGTTGCGGTGACCTGTTCGAACTCGATGGTCGTCGCCACGACCGGCTCGGCCAGCTCGCGCGTTGGCAGCGAAGCCATTACGCGGCTCGCAAAGCCTTCATCGAGCGCCGGCACTTCGTTATCTTTGGCGATCACATCGCCGCAGGCGCGCAGCATCTCCATCTGTTCTCGACAGGCCGAACACTGCAACAAGTGCGCATGAATCTCGGCCGTCAGGCTCGACGATAATTCGCCGTCCAGATAGTTATCGCGAAGCTGTCCTACATGTCGACATGTCATCAACACTATGCCTACCCCTGTTCGTTAGCCGCACATCCCAAATCGGACTTGCGACCAATCCTCCACCAGGTGACGTTCCAACATGCCTTTCAACCGTGCACGTGCACGATGTAAGTGACTTTTGACCGTTGCCGCCGGTATCTCGAGTACCGTTCCAATATCCTGGCAACTCATGCCTTCCTTGTAGAAAAGCAAAACCGTTGCCCGTTGCTGCGGCGTGAGATCCTCCACCGACTCCCAGATCAATTCCTTCAGTCGGCGAGCTTCGTCACTGTTGGCTACCTCTTCATACACATCAGATTCAGCGCGGCTGCGGCCATCTGTCTCAACAATCGAAAAATCCATATCGCCCGAGAAGTCCTTGCGTTTGCGCAAAAGGTTCAGGCAGATGCGATAACCGATGGTGAAAAGCCACGTGCTGAAACGATATTGGAAGTCAAACTTATCCAATGATTGGAAGGCGCGCAGGAACGCATCCTGACAAATCTCTTCCGCGTCGTGGTCGTTGCGGACCATGCGCCAAATAAACGCATGCAAACGATCCTGGTGTGCAGCGATCAGTTCGCGCGCACTGGTCTGACACCCGCGCTGGGCGCGCGAGATCAGTTCTTTTTCCTCGGAAGGCGTCAGACGCCCGTTGTCCGCTTCCGTGTTCATTGCTCTCGCCATATTATACTTTACGGTCGTTGTCCGGTTACATATCAATTATCCCGACGCAGATTTTGAGCGATTATATCGGTAACTCCTTATGAGTAAGTCAGTTAAGAAAAAAGACGGCAAGTCCAAAGCAGGAGCCCCCACGCTCGAAAATCGCAAAGCCCGACACGAATTTCATATTTTGGAGACCCTGGAAGCCGGAATCGTGCTGCGCGGAACCGAGGTCAAAAGCCTGCGCTTGGGAAGCGCCAGCCTGCAGGAATCCTACGCCCGCATCACCGACAACGCGGCGTTTCTGCACAACTTTCAAATCCAGCCCTACGAACAAGGCAACCGTTTCAACCACGAGCCCAAGCGCGTAAAGGAATTGCTGCTTCATAAACGCGAAATCCAAAAGCTGTTCGCCAAGGTCAAGATCAAGGGCCAGACGGTCATCCCCCTCAAGGTCTATTTCAACGACGCCGGCCGCGCCAAGGTGTTATTGGGCTTGGCCGTGGGCAAAAAGCTGCACGACAAACGCCAGGACGCCAAAAAGAAGCAAGATATGCGCGACATACAGCGGGCCGGTCGCGAACGATACTAAGGCCATTGGCGATTTCGCACTGTCCTAAAACATCATCACGCGATACCCTACTAACCATGGCGAATCGAGGTCGCAGCAAAACTCCGTTGATTCTGATGACGATTCTAGCCGCCGGTCTGTTGACGGCGGTTTATGTCGTCACCCGGCAGGATCAAAATGTTTACAACATCGACGAGATTTTCCCCTCGGGCGTGATCGTCGATCCATCCATGCGGCCCGATTTTGACTTTCCCGAAGAAATCCGCTCCACCAATATCGATTTGAACCGTTTTATCGACCGTTTCTTCCGCGTGTGCGCCGAAGCCAAGTATTCGGAATTTCGCCTTCTGTATACGAGTGACAACGCTCAGGAAGTTTCGCCCGAACGCTTCGAGTCGATGTTTAACGTGCTCAGTAGCGCACGCATTCTGGCGCTGCGCGAGTTGCCCACTGGCGAAGATGAGAAGCGCGAACAGTATCTACTCGTCGTCGAGTACGATCTGGAAAATTTCGCGCCCACGACCAAGACGCGCGATAATCAGGCCTTTCTTTTAATTGGCAAAGAGAATGACGAATGGCGCTTTCTCGGCCCACGCTCGCGCGATCAGCTGGCACGCTACGGTGAAGAAATCCTGCAAAGCCAGCGACGCCCGAAAAAGACGCCGACGACCACATCAACATCGTCTTAATCGCGATGCATCCGTCTCCAAACGCCAGGCGTTTTGCTAAGCAAACCCTATCAACTCTTGAACCTCACCGTATCAACCGCGCTTGTTAACGCATTATCGCGCGTCGCAAAACGGACGAAGCCCGCGTAATTCTGCCAACAGCCCAAAAGCGGACGATCGCACTTGCGGACGTGACTTGTAAATGCATTTAGACAAATAGCTTATATCAGCTTTTACCGCCCCTCAGAAATATCCATCAAATCGAGGTTATATCTTAGTCTTTCCCGGCAGTTGGGCGAAATGACGTCTGCCTGCACTGAAAACGGTGATGGCTGCTGTTAGCAGTATTGCTGGTGCGGGTGGAAATGTTCCTCACCTGTAAGAAGGGAAAGAGTCATGGGCCTTACTGTCAACAATGTGAACACGCTGTCGCTGCTCAACATTTTGAACAGCACCTCCAACGACCAGTCGAATACGCTCACCAAGCTCTCGACCGGTTTCAACATTAACAAGGGATCTGACGATCCGGCGGGCCTCATCGCCGTGCAAAGCCTGAGCGCCGAATTGACGGCCGTGGATGCGGCCATCAATAACGGTCAGCGCGCCAATTCCGTATTGGACGTTGCCGATTCGGCATTGGGTGAAATCGGCGACCTGCTCAGCGAAATCGAATCGCTGGCCGCGCAGAGCACCAGCTCGGGTGGTTTGAGCGCTGCCGAAATCTCCGCTAATCAGGCGCAGATCGACAACGCGATTGATAGCATTAACCGCATCGTGGGGACAACCACGTTTAACGGTAAACGTCTGCTCGACGGTCAGCAGGCGATCCGCGCCACGGCATCATCGCCGACGCTCCTGAATGACGTGAAGCTGTTTTCACGTCCGAGCACCAACACGAGCCAAAGCTTCTCGGTCAACGTCGAATCCGCAGGTACCGTTGCATCTGCAACGCTCGCGAGTAGCCTGACGGGCATTAGCGCCGCCGAGTTCAGTGTTACCGGTACCGCCGGTACGGCGACGATTACCGTCGCCGCCAGCGACACGATTACGGACATCCGCGACAAGATCATTGCCGCCGCGTCTGAAACGGGCGTATCGGCCGCCGTCAACGGTTCCGACCTCACGCTGCAAAGCCGCGAATTCGGCTCCGACGCATTCGTCGCCGCCAGCTACATCAGCGGTGACTCGGACTTTGCCACCGGCGTGCAGCAGACCACCGGTACCGACGCCGTCGTTACCGTCAACGGCCAGAACGCATTCGTCGATGGTCTGCAAGTGAACTTCAATAGTAACGGCACCAGCGGTCAGTTCACGCTGACGGAAACGGGTAACACCACCTCGGGTTCGGTCGGCACGATCGATATCTCCGATGGCGGCTTGACGTTCCAGTTGGGAACGGCGAGCAATACGCAATCGACGATTGGCATCAACGCTCTTTTCGCGAACGAATTGGGCGATGGCACGGTGGGCTTCCTGAGCGAATTGCGCAGCGGTGGCTCTAATGACTTGTCATCTAACGCCAACAACGCGGTGTTGATCGCCAAGCAGGCCATCAATCAGGTTGCCAATCAGCGCGGCCGCATCGGGGGCTTCCAGCGCTTTCAGGTCAACTCGTCGATTAACGCCTTGAACTCCACCAAGGTCGCACTCGAATCGGCCCGCGGCTCGATTAACGATGTGGACTTTGCGACGGCAACTGCAGAGCTATCGCGACAAAACGTACTGCTGCAGTCGCAAACCGCGCTGCTGGGCGTGGCCAATCAGCAATCGGCTCGAATTCTGTCGCTGTTCTAAGCGAATAGCGGTAACAGAATTTGACAGAACCAGGTCCAGGCCCTGGCCTGGTGGGGAACGGAGTGGAGCGGACGTGGGAGAATCTCCCGGGTCCGCTTCCTCCATTTTTACGTATCTGGTTAATTGAGGTGTTATCGACCGGAGCGACGCTCTTGTGGGACGGGCAGCTTTGGAAATAGCGTTTCGATCACATCGCGCGTTTTGTTAAATGGCTGCGGCTCGACATTTGGATCATCCAACGTGCCGTTCACGGCGATCTCACTGGCTTCGCGCGCCACACCTTCGAGGATTTCGGTGAGAATTGGAACGTTCAATCGCACGGGGCTCGCTGCCAGCAGCCGCAGGTCAATGTCGCGTGTATCGAGATTTACCTTGCCGCCGCCCACAAACGACAACGCGTTGCCCTGCAAATCGATCTTGCGCAAGTAGAGCAAATCGTCTATTAGATATAAGTCCAAGCGCCCATCATGAAACACATTTTCGTCTGGCGCCAATGCCAGCACTTGAAAAATAAGCAACATGACCGGCAACTTCCACACTTGTGCCTCGCGGATTTGTACCGTTCCGGCGCCTTCGCGGAAGCCGTTGGGCCCGGAAAGCCCTTGTAACTTGAATTCGCCAACGACCAACCCTTGCGCGCGGTCTCGTTCCTCCTCTTCTTCGTCAATCTTCGATTCGGGTCGCTGACCTGCTGTCTGCTCGGCAACGATCTGCTCTAACTGCACGTCGCGGAAAATGATCTCGGCTTCGTACGCCGTTTCATCTTCATCAAAGGCAACGATGGCATTGCCCGTGGCTTCGCCACCGTACACACTTCCGAACACGCTTTCGAGAATGAGCACGCCGTCTTCCGGACGGGATACCAAGTGCCCTTTCGCGCCCGTCATTGTCCAGCCGCCCAATTGCACCTTCGATACATTGAGGTTGGTATCGATCAACACGCTGCCGTCAGAATCGATGCGGCAACTGCCTTCTATCACGCCGTTGGCCTTGCTTAGCTCAACACCGAGCTGGCCGGTGAAGTCGTGCAGGTCGATCTTGCCGACGATATCCCAGCTAAAACGACCATTCGCGTCGCGACTGAAACGCAAATTTGCAATCGAAGCCGACAGCGCCCCTGCCGGTGCGGCTCCGCGCAACCATTCGCGCAAATCGGGCGGACAAGCATTTATAAACGCGCGATCGAACGCAATGTTCTTTAAATCGATCGCCAACGATCCATTGAGCGTTTCCCCGATGTAGTCGATGCGTCCGCTGAGCCGCAGCGCGCCGTTGCCGAGCCGACCAGACACATTTCGAATATCAACGCCGTCGTTATCGACTTGTACGGTCCCGCGCAACTCGGACAGCGGCAAAGGAAACGCACTGAATTTCGCAGTATTCCCCAACAGTTGAATCTCAGTATCATGCCGATGCCGTTGGGTATCGCCTTCACCGATAAAGTGCTGACGGCTGCTCACGCGCACGCGTCCCGCCGGTGAGAGCATTTTCCAAACGTCGCGCACCGTTTGGGGTAACGCGTTATACAACTCCGTCGTCAGCGCCAACGATGGCGACGACACATCGACCGTCACATCTTGCTCGACACCACTGCGATCCCAGCTTGCATTGGCCGTGATATTCGAATCACCATTTACGCCGCGCAGTTCGCGCACCTGCACGCGTTTGGTCTCGACACGGCAATCCGCCGTTACGTCGCTAAGCGTGTACGGGAAATTCTCGTATCGAATCTGGTTGCCGGTAAATTGCACATCCAGATCCCACTCCAAATCATCCGTACTTCCGTTCTCGAACAATCGGCCAATGATGTTTGCCTTGCCACGCGGACTGAAACTCGCCAGCGACTCGCCGAATGCCGTCGCAATTTCGTCATCTATCGGCAGCTCGCTGGCTTCGATGCGCAACTCGATTTCGGTCGGTCGATCCGGCTCCAGAATCGTGTAACCGTCCAAAAGAATCGGCGCACCATCGGCACGGGCCGTGAAGTTGTTAATCCGAATGCGGTCGTTCTCGATTTCCAGCCGACCGTCGATATCGGTGATGCGTCGTGGCCAAGGTCGAAAGATAGCTACGGCGTCGCGCAAATCTGCTGTGATGACGATATCGAGGTGCGGCCGCGGCCCCGGTTTGGGGCCCCCTTCGCGATCCAAGCGCACGCGTACGTCGGCCGAACCGTATGGCATGAAGCGCCGCCAAACGCTCTGGTAACGATCGGGCATGGCACCGAAAAGATGCGTATCGAGCGGAATCCCCGTCGAGCGAATATCGAGCGTGAACGCGGAGTAATCCGTTCGGTTATTAACGTAACCGTTGACGGACGCGTTGCCGACGCCGTGATTGCCGCGAATATCTTCGATATAGATATCCCAACCGTCGAAACGCGTCTTCCCCGTGATGTTATATAACCGAAACGGAAACCACCGCGCCGCGCCGTCGATGCCGTGGAGATCGATCACGCCGTTCACGCGCAACGTGCCGGGCGAGTTCGCATCGCGCAGCAGGTGCAAGCTAATGTCCATATTGCCGTGCGGGTCGAAATCTTCCAGGAAGCTGCGGAGTTCATTGGGAAAGCGGGCGTCGGCCAGAATACGATTGCGCGCTTTACCTTCAAAGGCGGCAAATTCGTCGGCGTCGATGTGAAGGTCCATCCCGAGCGTCGTGATGTCGCCACCGCCGCGCACCAACTTGCCATAAATAAGACAAGGCACGCCGTTCATCGTGCCTTTGACGTCAACCAGAATATCTTCGGCAATCAGTTCGACTTTGCCCTTAAGCTCGCGCAACGTCACCAACGGTTCGAGCAAGTCCGCATCTTTGTCGTCGTTAGGTCCCGGCTTTTGCAAACCGGCCGTTAGCCACAGTGGAATGATGCACGTGACGTTCTCAAACTTGATACGCATGTCGCGTTGTGCGTCGGTCTCGCGATCGAATACGTAGCGACTGAGCCGTACGTCCCCTTCCAAGGCCAGCGAATCGAATAACTCTTGCGCGACGGCGGGCAATTGCGTGCGCACTGTCGACGTCGGGAAAAACGGCGAGTTCGACACAACGCCGGCGACCGGGTCGAAGTGGACCGATGCGCGACCGATGGGGTTGGAGTAGCGCCGAATCTCAATGTTGTAGCCCGAATCGCTTTGTTTGCTAGGCCGCACATCGGCATCGAGCTTCTCGACGTGTTGCTCTCTGGTGCCGTCTTCGTGTACAGCCACCACCACGGCCTCGGCCGAGCGAATCGTCACGACCGGACGAAACGGCATGCGGGTCCGCTCGCGTCTCCGACGCTTATAAAGCAGTTCCCAATTGCGTTTGCCGGATTCGAGATTGTAGCTCAGTACGATCGTTGGCTTAACGGCCAACACACGCTCGATGCGCAAATCCCCGATCAACAGGCGCCACGGGTCGTGTTCCAGTTGCAACTTTTCGACGGCAAAGACCTCACGATCGGACCGATCGATCGCGTCTTCGTCGATCTCCTTATCGTAAGGAAGGTAGATATGCACATCGTGCAGGGTGATGCCTTCAAACATCTTAAACGACGCGCGCCCCACTTCGATTTCAACGCCGCCGGGCGTAAGCTTCTTAAGCACGCGTACGGCGCGCGCGCGAATCGACTCACTCGTGGTGCTAATCGTGTAGGCGGCGAAGAAAAAGCAGAAAACCGCAAAGAGAATCAGACCGATGCGCCGCCGCGCGATCGACGTCGGAAACCGAACCGCGCTACGGTTGGTCACAAACTCGCGCAAATCGCGTAGCGAATGAGATTGACGACGCAAACGTCTGGTCACGCTGACTCGACCGATTGCAGATCATCCCTGCGTTGCAACCAACGGTCTAACGCCGTCGCCGCCAGGATGAAGATCAAGGGCATCGCCGGCAATCGGTAACGCACCGAGCCCACGAATACCACGTGCACGAGGGTAAAGTACGCGGCGGGGGCGAGCAAGAACGCCAAAAGCCACCAACGCCGCCATTGAGACAGAGCGCCAACTGCCGCCAGCACAAAAATCGGAAAAACCGAAAGCCAACAAATCACCGCATACAGCCCCGATTGATAACCGGGCGCGTTCATCGTGATCGACCACGTTCGGATGAGTTTCGTCCAGGCAAGCTGTAGCGCTTCTGCGGGATGTTCGCGGGCCCAAGATAACGCCGCTTTGCGATACGCGGCATCACGTTGCACTTCGTTGGCGTTGGTGGCAACCGAAGGGTACTCAATTTTTTCCATGCCCGGCCCGCCATCGGCCCACGGACCGAGCGACTCGAGCAAGCTCGCCCCGCTGCCAGTCCGCACGGGAACAAAGGTGCCGAACAACTGATAGTTGCGATAAATCGTCGGAAACAGAACGAGCATCATGCCGAAAACAAACAACGCCGCCGCCCGCTGTCGTCGCAATCGTTGCTGGTCGCGCTGAGCTGTCGTGGCAGGCGGTAAGAAAAATATTAATAGCAGGTACGGAACGAACAAAAACAAACCACTGCTCCGCGTCAGAGCGCCCAAGCCCATCAACGCTCCCGCCAACCAGGCCCACTGCGTTTGTTGCGTTTCGCGATAGCGCAAGATGGCATGCAGTGCGCCCAGCAATAGCGCGATATACGGTAACTCGGTAAGCACCAAGGCGTTGAAATAAAGCAGGATTGGATCAATCGCACACCAGGCCGCAGCCAACAAGCCCACGCGTTCGTTAAACAGTTGCCGCCCGATGGCAAAGCAGAACCACACGGCAACCAAGGCCGCAACTGCATTAATCACCCGCCCAACATTCATGATATCCGCATCGGAGTTGCAGCCGAAATAAATGCCGACGGCCAACATGCCGGGATATGCCGGGTCGGTGCCCGCCAACACATCGCGCGCCTGAATTGGCCCGTTACCGGCGGCGATGTTCCGTGCGACCGTGACGTAACGATGCGAATCGGGAAAGTCGAACCGTTGCGGATGCAGCGCGGCGTAAGCAAGTAGAACCACGCGCAACAACGCCGCCACGATGAAGATCATCGTCAAGTTGCGTTTGTTGTTCTTCACGCGCTCGAACTCGCGGCGCCAGTTTTTGCAACGTCAATCGTCGATTCGGAATCGGATGGGTCGCCCGCCCGATGGAGTTCGATAAAGCGTCCGCGGCGCTGCGCCGTGGCAGCTCCGCCGAGTTCGACGGTGCGCGGTTGGGCGTCCCGCAGCAACTGACGGCAACGCTCGATCGCATCGGCGTCGATCGTCTTTTCGGCGGCCGCGACATCGATCGCCGCACGGTGCAACAGCGTGGCGATCAGCCAAGGGTGTAAATCGGACAGATGCGTGGCGTCGAGGCTGACATGCGTCTTGTTCTGTTCGGTGCATACGTCTTGCCAAGCGTCGTCGACTTGTTGTTGCAGGTAATCCCATGCAACGGCTTGCTGTCCGGCAAGTCGCCCCAGCGCCGTCACCGCTTGCGGATTCACGTGCTTGGCAATGTCGGGCATCAGCACATGCCGAATATAATTGCGGCGACCGGCAGTAATGTCGTCGTTGGTGTCGTCATGCATAAACGAGATCTGGCGCGTTTGAAGGTACGCAACGCCATCGGCGCGGCGCAGCCCCAGCATCGGTCGCACCAACATCACGTCGGTACCGTCGAACAGGGGCCGTTCGGCACGCATGCCGCGCAACCCGCGCAACCCTGTGCCTCGCAGCAGTCGAAACAAGACGGTCTCGGCCTGATCTTCGGCATGGTGGGCGGTTACCAACCGCTTGGCACCGACTTGTTCACAGATTGTCGCCAGGAATCGATAACGCGCTTTGCGGCCTGCTTCTTCGATCGACTCACCGGTATCACGAGAAAGACGCGGCACATCGATAAACGCTCGATGAAATTGCAGGTCGAGCACTTGCGCCTGTTCGCCGACGAAGTCGCACATGGCCGTGGCATTATGCGGCACACCGTGATCCAGATGCGCTACGTGCAACTGCCACTTGCAATTGCGCAACTCGTTGACGCGTGCCAACCCGTGCAGCAGCGCCATCGAATCGGCACCGCCCGAAACGGCGAGCACGATCATGCGTTCTTCACCGAACAACGCACGCGCGCGGTCGAAAAGATGTTTATGGAAATGGCGCGTATCCATCGCGGGCTATTTTAACGCAAACTCCGGCCGCGCCATTATCGAAATCGTGCGGCCTTCCTGCGCGAATTAACCCGTCGGCGCAATATCTCTTAGCCTGCGTTTCTTGGATACAAAGATAAGAAAGAAACTTGAATTTGGCAGAGCCGCGGCCTGTGGCCGCATGAATATCGCGCGCAACTGTGGGCACCAGCGTGCCGGGCGCGATCATCCATCCAACAGCGGCAACGACACGTCAGGCGTTGTGTGGTCGCCCTGCATCTCGCGACGGCGCAACTGCCCGCAGGCGGCGTCGATATCCCGACCGCGACTCTTCCGCAGATGCGCATTCACGCCTAAGCTCTTGAGCCGCTTTTGAAACAGAAACGCATCATTCGCCTTCGGTCGCTCATACGGCAACGTGTCCACCGGGTTGTAACGCAGTAGATTGACATTGCAGCGCACCTTCTGGGCAAAGTGGGCCAGCTTGGTCGCCTGTGCGGGCGTGTCGTTGATGCCCGCTAGCAAAGTGTATTCGAGCGTGATCTCGCGACCGGTTTGCAGGAAGTAGTACCGACAGGCGTCGATCAACTCTTTGATCGTGATGCGTTCGGCCCAGGGAATGAGTTCGGCACGCAAATCGTCGTCCGGCGCATGCAACGACAGCGCGAGATTGAGCTGCAACCCCTCGTCCGCCAGTTTGCGAATGCCCTTGGGCACGCCCACCGTGCTGACCGTGATCTTCCGCGCACCGATGTTCATGCCCCAATCGGCATTGATCGTGCGAATCGCGCGCACGACGTTGTCATAATTCGCAAACGGCTCGCCCAAGCCCATGAACACGATATTACTCAGGCGACCACCCGCCGCCTCGGCTTCGCGCCGGGCCAGCATCGCCTGTTCGACAATCTCACCTGCCGTCAGATTTCGTTGCAATCCGTCGAGTCCGCTGGCGCAAAAACGACAGCCGACCGGGCAGCCGACTTGCGAACTGATACACGCCGTCTTGTGTGTATCGGTCGGAATCATCACGCATTCGCTGGTGGTTTGATCGGGCCAACGCACCAACAGCTTGACCGTGCCGTCTTCCGACGCGGCGCGACGAATGGTCGTGCTCTGATAAAACGTTAGCGAGTCTTTAAGCTTTTCGCGCAAAGGCTTGGAGAGATTGGTCATCTCGTCATAAGACGACACGCCGCGCTCGTAGGCCCATTGCAGGATTTGCTTGCTGCGGTAGGCGGGTTCGCCTTGTTCTTTGAGAGATTCACCCAAGTCGGCGGGCGCGAAATCAAACAGAGACTTTGCAGAATCAGAAGTCATAAAACCTATTCATCAATCCGCGTGCCGACCCGCTTGCCCATCACTGCCTTCTTCATGTTGCCGGCATGCATCAGGTTGAATACCAAAATCGGCACCGCGTGGCGTTGGCACATATCGACCGCCGATACGTCCATCACCTTTAGGCGGTTATCGATCACTTCATTATACCCCAGCGACGTGAGCAATTTCGCGTCTTTGTCTTTCATGGGGTCGGCGGTGTACACGCCATCGACCTTGGTAGCCTTACAGAGTACATCGGCGTGCAATTCGACAGCCGCCAAAGCTGCCGCCGTATCTGTCGTCACAAACGGCCGACCGGTGCCCGCCGCCAGAATCACGACGCGACCTTTTTCCAGATGGCGAATGCAGCGTCGGCGAATGAATGTTTCGCACGCGCTGTGAATGCTAATTGATGACTGCACCCGCACCGGCTGGCCCATGTCTTCGATCACATCTTGTAACGCCAACGCGTTGATGACGGTGGCGAGCATGCCCATGTAGTGCGCCGTCGCCTCCTGAATGCGCGATTCGGACGCGACCGTCGCACCGCGCAGGAAGTTGCCACCGCCGACGACGACGGCAACTTCAACGCCGATCTCGGCGACGCTGACGATCTCCTCGGCAATGCGCTGCAACGCTTCGCCGTCGATGCCAGTCTCACCGGGCTTGCCCAGCCCTTCGCCCGAAACTTTGAGTAGCACACGCTCGAAGTGCGGCTTGCCCGATTTGCTGCTGGTTTTCTTTTTCGCCATGGTCGTCATGTTAATGTCTATTTCGTTATTCGTCGCGCTGCTGCGTCCTGCTGCGCTGTGGCACCGGTTTGTAACCGGTGGTTTTTCAACTCTGCGCTGTGGTACCGGTTTGTAACCGGTGGTTTTTCAACTCTGCGCTGTGGCACCGGTTTGTAACCGGTGATCTCTCCAGGTATCAAACACCCCGCTACTTCTTGTGCTGACCACTTCCTTACGGGCGCGGCTCTGATCTTTGTGGCACCGGTTCGAAGCCGGTGTATTCTCAGAGTATCAACCACCCCGCAATGCTCGACGGTTACCGCTTCCTGATGGGCGCGGCTCTGATATGCGCCACCGCGCATAAAAAAAGCCGCCCGTAAGCGGCTTGAAAAATGTCTATTCAGTTATCTCACCCACTTCAAACTTCTGGTAGCCGGTGATTTCAAATCCGTTTTCCTTGCCGAACTCACCGACGCTCTTTTTGTCATCCATCACGAACGGCTGCTCGACGAGCACGCGCTCGGCATACCACTTATCCATTTTGCCCGCGACGATCTTATCGATGATTTCCTGCGGCTTACCGGCGGCTTCTTCGGCGGCCTTCGCCTTGGCTTCGGCGGCAACCGACGCATCGACGTCTTCACGCACGCGGCCATCCAACACGACAGCCGAGGTGATGTGCATACAAATCTTCCGACCGGCATCGCCCGGAGCCGCCGTGCCCGTAATGGCGGCGGCCGACTGACCGTTGTGGTGCACGTACACCGCGCCCGGACCTTCGAGCCGCGCAAATCGCTTGATCTGGATGTTTTCCTTGATCTTACCGAACGCGTCGGTCATAAATTCCTGCACCGACTGACCGCTTTCCATGTTCGACTTCTTGATCGCGTCCGGATCGGTGATGCCCGACGTCGCGCACTGCTTGGCCAACGCGTCGGCAATCGCCTTAAAGTCATTATTGGTGGCCACGAAGTCCGTCTCGCAGCGCAGTTCGCACATGGCCGCGCACTTGTCGTCGGCATAGACGCCGATGCGACCGTTGGCGACTTCGCGATCGCCGCGCTCCACCATCTTGTCGGCGAACTTCTTGCGCAGGATATCCAACGCCCCGCCTTCATCGCCCGACGCTTCCACGAGGGCCTTCTTCACATCCATCATGGCCAGGCCGGTCTTCTCGCGAAGCTTCTGTACCTGCTGGGCGGTAATTGCTGCCATACTCGAAATCTCTCCCTGCTGCCGGTTGCTAAGTGCTGTGATTCGTCAGTTTTCCGGTGCGTTGCAGCGCACCGCTATCTCGACCGCCATTCTAAGCGGTTTTACGTCGATTGCTACGGGTGGAATGAAAGCGTCGCCGCCCGTGCGGCGGCGACGCTGAAATAAACGTGGGAATTAGCCGTTTGATGCTGACGAGGCTTGCTCGACCGCTTCAATCGTGGGCTTTGGGACCGAGCCGGAGGCCGACTCACCATCACCCGTGGGGCTCGGCTTGTCGTCGGCGGCCTGTTGTTCGGCCATCTGCGACGTCGAGGCGCGCCGCGAGCGGCGTCGATGCCCCGGACCACCGGCGGATTGTTCGCCGCCGTCGTCCTTTTCGACCTTGCGCGTGCGCTTGCCGACTTCAACGGCATCGGCCAGTTGCATCATGATCAGTTCGATGCCGCGCATGGCGTCGTCATTACCCGGGATCAGAATGTCGGCACCATCCGGATCGCTGTCGGTATCGACCAGACAGATCGTGGGGATGCCGAGCTTGGCTGCTTCTTTGACGGCGATGTGCTCGCGCTTGATGTCGATGATCATCAAGGCGCCGGGCAGCTTGTGCATGTTCCGGATGCCGCCAAGGTTGCGCTCAATCTTTTCGCGTTCGCGATTCGCGCGGGATTGTTCCTTCTTCCCGTACTTCTTCAAATCGCCGGACTTTTCGAGTTCTTCCAAATGCTCGAGCCGGCCGAGGCGCGAACGAATCGTTTTAAAGTTGGTGAGGGTACCGCCCAGCCACCGCTCGTTCACGTAGTGCATTCCTACGCGATCGGCATGCTTTGCCACGGCATCGCGGGCCTGTCGTTTGGTTCCGACGAACAGGATGTCCTGTCCGCCCGCAACGACGGCCGTCACGAATTTCTTCGCTCGAAGCAAGCCTTTCACAGTGTGACGGATATCGATAATGTGAATGGAATTCCGCTTCCCAAAGATGTAGCGGCCCATCTTCGGGTTCCAGCGGCTAGCCTTGTGCCCAAAGTGAATCCCGCAATCGATGAGTTCGCGGACCAAATCCGACGCCAAAAGACACCTCCTATCTCGGGGTGAACAAAGAATTTGCGCAAAATTGCGCGACGAATCTTAAAAGGTACGGCGTTGGGCAAATATCGTCAAGGCAGATGACATGCCGAGAGCCGTATCGGGCTCAGAACGCTGCGTCGATTTCGCGGTGGATTTCTACCCGACCCCGCGCAAAACCGCCTCGTGCCGGTCGCTACTCCCTCGGTCAAAGGTCGCCCCGATCGGTAGGGTGCATCCCGTGATGCACCACCTACTTTGAACATGCCCAAAACTGGAAGGATCGCCGGTCGCCACCGATTGTTTGCCGATTGCCCTTGTCCGCGACTTGCGAAGGGTGCGGTTGCCCGGTCATCCACGGAAGCCGCCAATCGATTCCAATCACCCTCCCAATCCATCGCCGCCGAATTTATGGGACGCCTTGCCGAGCCCGCCTTCTGAGGCCATGCTCTGCTGCCGCATGAGCGAAACGCCGTCCAAATCTGTCTTCGTCTCCGTCGCCGAACAAAGCGCCGACGAGCACGTCGCCGCCGTCATCCGAGCGGTGCACGCCGCGCATCCGCAGGTCGAGTTTCGTGGCTTTGCTGGTCCGCAGATGCGGGCCGCCGGCTGCGAATGCCTCGAAGACCTGACGGCGGAATCGGCGATGGCCGTGGCGGCGTTCAAGAAGATACCGTGGGCACTGAAACTGATGCGGCGGGTGTCGAGTCACTTGGCGGAACACCATTACGACCTTGCCCTGACCTCCGACTCACCGGCGCTGCATCTGCCGATGGCCAAGCGCTGTCAAAAGGCCGGCGTGCCGGTCATGTTCTTTATCGCGCCGCAGACATGGGCGTGGGGGCCGCCGAACTGGCGTAACAAGCGCGTGCGGGCGCGCGTGAATCGGCTCGCATGCATCTGGCCCTTTGAGGTGCGCTACTTCCAAAAGGCGGGCATCGACGCGACGTACGTCGGCCACCCGAGTTTCGACCGCCTCAGTCAAATCACGCCTGACGCCAATGCAATGCAACAACTACGCGGCGATGCCGATCCGCTCATCACGATTCTGCCCGGTTCGCGCGGGCATGAGATTTCCGAAATCTTGCCCGGGCAATTGGAAGTGCTCGCCGCGCTGCACCAGCACTTCGCAAAACTGCAAGCCGTCATCGTCGTTGCCGGAGAGTCGGTGCGCGAACCCATTCATCGACTCATCAACACAATCGACGAGTCGGCGCGGCCGCGCTTGATCGAAGGCGATCAACAACGCGCCGACGCCATCTGTGCCGCCGATCTCGTGCTTGCCACGTCGGGCACCGTCACGTTGGAAGTTGCCTATTGGAACACGCCGATGATCGTGATGTACAACACCAACCGCATGTTGTATCAGCTCATCGGTCGCCATCTGATTCGCACGCCGTATCTATCGATCCCCAACATCATCGCGGGCCGCGAGATGGTGCCGGAATTCATGCCGTACTACACCAGCACCGACCCGATCGCGCGGCGGGCATTGGATTGGTTACAAAATCGCGGCAAGCTCGATGCGGTGCGGGCGGACTTGAAGGCGACGATTAACCCGCTGGTCAAAACGGGCGCGCCGCAGAATGTGGCGCGGGAAGTGTTGAAGATGCTGGGCTTGGCAGAATCGACACCGCCATAGGGCGAACCACATAGCCCCCGGCCATTGGCCCGGGGGTAAATGCGTTGGTTGGCTTTACCACGCTCAGATTAAATTTCGCCTGATGGACAAGGGTTTCGATCGTTGCCGAATGCCCAAACTCAATCGTTCGGCATAATAATCCGCCGCTTCTTGCGACCGCCGCCCGGCGGTAGCGCCGTTTCGCGTTCTTGCGGTTTGTTCACGCCCTGACCGGAGCGCGGCTTCGCGCCTCGACCTTCGTTAGCCCCGACGTGCTGTTTGCCCGCGCCGCCGCGCGATCCCGTCTTCTTCGACGGTGTTTTCTTGCCGGGCCGTTTATTGGTTTGACCGGAGCTTGATGTACCTCCCGACGCGCCCGTCTTGCCGCGTTTCTTATTTGCTTTCGCGCGCTCGGTCGATTCCGTCTTACTCTGGTCAGCCAATTTGTTTAGGTACTCGATTTCCTTGGCCGTTAACGCTCGGAACCCGCCCAACGGAACGTGCTTGACCGACAGGCGACCGATCTTGATGCGCGTAAGCCGCTTTACCTTATGGCCCGACTGCGCCAGCATGCGCCGGATCTCACGGTTGCGCCCTTCGCGCAAAGTGATTTCGAGCACCGTCTTGTCGCGGCTGGAGTGAATCGTCTCAACCTCGGCCGGTCGCGTCTTGCCCTCGGCCATCCAGATGCCTTTGCGCAAGGAGGCAAGTTGCTCGTTGGTGGGCTTGCCCTTGACCTCAACACGATACGTCTTCGGCGCGCCGTACTTCGGGTGCGTCAGCTTTTGCGATAACTCGCCATCGTTGGTCATGATGAGCAGGCCCATCGAATCGGCATCGAGCCGCCCCACCGGATAGACCCGCTCGCGCACGCCGACCATTAAGTCGACCGCCCGCCGCCGGCCTTCGGGGTCGGCATTGGTGCAGTAGTAGCCCTTCGGTTTGTTGAGCAAAAAGTAAACGTACTTCTCGGCCCGCACCGGCTTGCCATTGACCGTAATCTTTGACTTGGCCGGATCGACGAGAATCGGCAGTTGGGACACGATGCGGCCATCGATCTCGACGTTGCCGTCTTCGACCAACTCTTCACAGGCCCGGCGAGAACCGTAACCGGCGGCGGCGAGGATTTTTTGAATGCGTTGAACCATTTAGCGCCTTTCTGCGCTTCATTATACGGGTAGCCGAAGATTCCGGCTGTGCCTCAACATCTGAGATTTATCCGCAAGTAGACAATCTTCTGGCATTTGGAGGCAGTATGCGATTACACAACGCGAAACAACCATTACATGTTCGTGTCGTAGATAATGGGCCGCGACTGATCTGGATGATGCTCCTACCCCTCGTAAGTTCCCTTGGTTGTTGTGTCAAAGAGGGAACCCTGATCGACACGCCCGACGGCAAAGTCCCCGTCGAGCAAATTCAAGTCGGCCAGACCGTCTATTCCCAAGACTCGGCTGGTCGCCAAGTGGAAAGTTGCGTAACTGGTGTAAAGAAGTCAATAGCGTTGGGATATCTTGAGATCGAGAATGACAGCGTCGGCCAACCCTTATGCGTCACGGCTTGGCATCCTGTAAAGACGCCCAACGGGTGGACGCGGGCAGGGTCGCTTGCGACGGGTGGTAGGATTCAGACAACTTCAGGTCAACAACCAATCGAAAACATTCGATTAGTGCCCAAGCTATGCCACGTCTTCGATTTGTCGGTGAAGCCACATCGGAATTTCATCGCCAACGGCGTTGTGGTACATAACAAGTCAATTGCAGCACCTCCCACACGTGAGCAGATAATCGATGTCTGGTACGCAATCCATGACCGGTCGCAACAATACTCAGTTATGCGATACCAATTTCTAGCGGACGGAACCGTGAAGTTAGCGCGAACATATTGGAAACCTAATGAGGAGCCTACCGACCCATTTTACTATACCGGCCGGTGGAGCTTGGAAAACTACACGCTCACTTGCAAAATCAACGACGATCAAGAAGACGAAACGGACACAAGGAGGTTTGGCAGTTTTGAGGCCGAATTTTGGTGGTCACATTTTAAGACCATCAAGGGACAGATGGGTGAAAACCAAATCACGCTACATCGCGAATCAGCGATAGAAGACTTCCTCGATAAGGCCGTGGCCGCTCTCGAACTCTTAGGGACAAAGAGACAATCCGAGGAGTAAATGAATGGCGGACGCTCGCCGCCCCCCCGCTCCGAACTGCTCTTTTGTCACCCACCGCAAACCCCCTACAATGCCCGCCTAGCCGCCACGAGGGTGGCTCGATTTCGCGCACGGAGGCCCGGACTTGCGGGTGTTTGCATGATAATTTCGCTCAATTGGCTTAAAGACTTCGTCGATATCCCTGCCGATATCGACCCGCGCGAGCTGGCGTTGCAGTTCACCGTGACCACGGCGGAGGTCGAAGGCGTCGAGCACGTGATGCCCAACTTCGCCGGGCTGGTCGCCGCTCGCATCGATGCCATCGGCCCGGTCGAGGGTGAAAAGAAGCTGCAGGCCGTCACGCTTACCGCGGACCGTAGCTACGAGACGCTCAGTTCCGCTCCCGATCTCACGGTTGGCGACCTCGTGCTGTTCGCTCCGCCCGGCGCGACGGTGGCTGAGCATGAAGTCGGCACCACCGACCCCAAAGGCCGCAAGGCCGAAGGTATTATCGTTGCCGGTCAGGGCATTGGTCTGGTGCAGGTCGGTGCCAACGCGATCTTCCTGCCGCCCGAATACGAGCCGGGTGCCGTTATCAATCCCGATTTGTTCGAGGACTGGCTCATCGAGATCGACAACAAGTCGGTTACCCATCGGCCCGACTGTTGGGGGCATTATGGCATCGCGCGCGAGATGGCCGCTATGCTCAAGCTGCCGCTGGAAACGTACCCCATCACGCCGCTCGATCAGTTGCACAACACCAAGCCCGAAATCGCGATAGAGATCGACGACCCCATGCTGTGCGCCCGCTTCAGTGCGTTGCTCATGACCGGCCTGAAGCCGCAGCCCGCGCCGTTGGAGATGCAGATTCGTCTGGCCCATTGCGGTATGCGACCCATCGATCTGCTTGTCGATCTGACCAACTACATCATGCTCGAGCTGGGTCAGCCCATGCACGCCTACGACGGTGCCAAGGTGCCCAATTTCCAAATCGCCGTCGCCGAGGCGGGCACCAATTTCACCACGCTCGACGATATCGAACGCACGCTGCCCGAAGGCACGTTGATGATTCAGACCAATCGCAAAAACATCGGCATGGCCGGCATCATGGGCGGTGCCGATACCGAAGTGAGCGTAAAGACCGACAGCATTTTGCTCGAATCCGCCAACTTCGATGCGCCGACGGTGCGCCGCGCCGCCACGGCGATGGGCCATCGCACCGAAGCCAGCTCGCGCTTTGAAAAATCGCTCGATCCGGAAAACACCGTAACGGGCATTGCGCGGTTTCATTACCTCGCGAAGAAATCGCTGCCCGGTGTGCAGCTGGAAAGCACGCTCAGCGATGCATATCCACGACCGAACGAGCCGAAGCCGATTCGCCTCGACGTGCCGTTCGCACAAAAGTTCATCGGTAAAGACGTGTCGCGCGAACAGATGATCGAGATATTAGAGGCCTTGGAGTTCCAATGCGTCGCCGACGGCGATGCGTTGAAGGTCACACCGCCAACGTTTCGCGCGACGAAGGACGTTGAGATTGAGGCCGACTTGATCGAAGAGATCGCCCGCTGCGTCGGTTACAACAGCATCGAGCCATCCTTGCCGACGGTCTCGACACGTCACTTCCCCGAGTCGTCCGAATTGGTGCTCGAAGAAGAAACGCTCGACTACTTTTGCGGCGCGGGCAACTGCAACGAAGTGCACGGCTACATCTGGTACGACGACGAATGGCTCAAGCAAATCGCTATTGAGCCGGGCGAGTGTATCACGCTGTCCAATCCCTCGGCCGAGAACTGTGCAAAATTGCGGCGCTCGTTGGTGCCGGGCTTACTCCGCTTTGCCGAACGCAACCGCCACCATATGGATAGCTTCCGCATCGTCGAAATCGGCACAGCGTTCGATCCGGAAAAAGACGCCGTCGAAACGGCGCAGCATCGTCGGCTCGGTGTGTTGATCGCCAAGCAAGGCAAGAAGGCCGCCTTTGAGTTGTGGGGGCAGATGCACACGCTGCTGGCCGGTTGGACGGGCACCACGTTTGAGATGACGCCCGTTTATGCCGAGACAGACGCCGCCCATGCTTGGGAAGATGATGCCCGCGTGGCCGTGGTCTCGCTGAAAGATCGCGAGATGGGCCGGGTAAGCGTGATCGATCCCGAGTTGATGAATCGGATTGACGAACGCCTGAAGAGCTGGGCCTTCGTCGTGGCGGAAATCGAACTTGAATCTATCTGCGACCTGCTCGGTCATCATGAAAAATTGCCGAGCGTGCCGCGCTTCCCGCAGGTCGCGCTAGACTTTAGCGTGCTGGCCGATGCCGGCCTGCGGTTTGCGAACATTCGCGAGGCCGTAGATGGCTTTGATCATCCGTTGTTGCGGCGGGTCGCGTTTGTGGAAGCGTACGAAGGCGGCAGCGTGCCGCAGGGCAAGCGCAGCCTGACATTGCGCACCCAGATCGGACACGAAGATCGCACGTTGGAAGAAAAAGAGATACAGGAGTTTCAGGAACGCTTCCGGAAGATGCTGACGGCACAGAAGCTTGAGTTGAGGGCGTAATACTCCCTCTCCCTCGAAGAGTGAAGACGACCAAGGCGGGAGCCTCAACGGTCGGGTTGAGGGTTGCCACCGGCGATGCAAGAGTACCGAGCGAAACGAAGCTAATAAGATAAGAAATGGTCGCACCAATCGCTATCATTGGCTAGCAAATCAATGCGTATCAACCGCCCCGTGCTAAGCCCTAAAGATGATCGCTTCCTGACGGGCGCGGCTCTGATAAGACGGATTTGGATTAGCAGGGTGCGTCCCTTGATGCACCAACCATTGCCATCGACACCGTGGTGCATCGAGGGATGCACCGTACAAGAAGAATCGTAACGCGTACACAAACACACCATGACGACAGCCACCGATCCCAACTTCAAAGTCGATAAAGCCCGCATTGAAAAAGCCGTGCGCGAAATTCTGATCGCCGTCGGTGACGATCCCGATCGCGAAGGCCTGCAGGATACCCCCGCGCGTGTGGCGCGGATGTACGAGGAAATTTTCCAAGGCATGCGGCGCGATCCGCGCGAGGTGTTAAAAACCGTCTTTACCGAAAAGTATGAAGAGATGGTAATCCTGCGCGATATCGCCTTTAACTCGATGTGCGAGCACCATCTGATGCCGTTCGAGGGCAAAGCCCATATCGCCTATCTGCCCAATGGAAAGGTCGTCGGCTTATCCAAACTCGCCCGCGCCGTTGATGTGTTTGCCCAGCGACCGCAGGTGCAGGAGCGGCTGACGACGCAAATTGCGGACATTCTGATGCACGAACTCTCGGCCCAAGGCGCGGCCGTCGTGATCGAAGCCGTGCATACCTGCATGACTTGCCGCGGCGTGAAAAAACCGGGCAGCGTAATGGTGACCTCCGCCATGCGCGGCGTCTGTAAGACCAGCCCGGCCACGCGGGCGGAGGCGCTGGCGTTGTTGCATAAGTAGGCGCTAACAGTCATCACAATTCGTTGAATTGGGAATCGCCTCGTTCTCGTTTTCTTCTAACTCGAGTTCCGCTTCGATAAAAAATGACCACGAAGTAACGTTGATTCGAGGAACCGCTGGCCATACGTCCCGAAGTAGTCTCTCGATTTTTCGCGTTGATCGACGATCATCGATGAGCAGCGCCGTTCCAGTATCGGGAGATGTGTAATGCTCGAAAATCCAAACCATTAAGCGTAATACTCTTCTGCTGTTTGGGGCAATTTGAGTTTCTTCATTCAAATCCGGGTTTTCACGGCTGAGCACCTGCACATCATCCGGCGTCCACCATATTCGTTCGAAATTTTCGACCAGCATCGTGCCGCGTTTATGCTCTAGCTCTTTCGCTACATACGCAAAGTCAACGACCCTGCCGGATTGCCGTACGATCCTTAAGTTGCGCTGTTCGCGGCGCGAACGTTCAGGCCCGTCATCGAGATAGTATTGCAACATACCTAGAAGCAGCCCGAACATCGTGAAAAACGGGATAGCCACACAGATAAAAACAAAGAATGTTCCGAAACAGCAGGCACCACTGATCCCAAGATAGGGCTCCAACGTGTCAATTACGGTTGTAACCAAAAAGGGCCCTTTAATTCATACCGGCCAATTGAACCAACACCTAGAGAGCTTAAACGCGAGCGACGAACCTGATTCACGCGTTTACGATATCAATTGAATCAACCCCGATTCCACTTTCACCATCTTCAATCTCGGAAATCGCTTCGCAAATCTGCGTGCGAGACCTTCGGATTTGAATACTGAAACGAGCCATGCTTTACCTGTCCGTTCGGACAAATAATTCTCAACCGCCCATTCGGTAAACGGCTCGCTCGTGATGTTTGTAAGGTCGTAGTCGAAATCTTCGACGGTTCTTGGCTCCGCCGGCGCAAGAACAGCGATATCATCCGGTGTCCACCAAATTCGGCTGATGCCCCACCCGAGATAAGGACGCTCGATGATGATTGAGCCGTTTCGATTATTCAATTTTGCCAGCAAATCGTCCGGACTCATCGAACGATTATGCCGCCGCATCATCCGCATAAGACGCCATTCGCCGAGGACAATCTGAACGTAGGAGAAGCCCCCAGCCGTCAACAGATATAGAATCGGTAATCCAAGGACGATCCCAATGCCAAATACAAAACACGCCAAACCCGGGCCGATGGTCAGCGCCAAACTATCCAGCCAGTCGAGGATCATGACGGCCCCTATAGATTACCCGTCGCTTGGCAGCGTCTATTATGCAACGAATACGATTACTGAATCGCCGCCCCCACGGCTAAGTCGCGCCGCGCCGAAACGATCGTGATCGAGAAGCCGGCCACCACATCGACCAGCGACATCAATCCCAAAATCAAAAACGTCGAATTCCCCGCGCCCTCGACCACCAAAAACTCGATCACGAACACCACAAATACCAGCATCGACAACCCATGATCCAGAATGCTAGCAGTGCTCGTGCGCGTTGCTTTAAACATCTCGATAAACAATACAAAGATACCGATCACAATCAGCAATTCGCCCGTCGTCATCTTCCACTCTGCACCGGAGATCAGCTTCGCCTCGACCAGCGGCTTTGCGACCGTCACCGACGCGTCGCCCGTGAACATGATGATGTTGTAGATGATGAGGATGACGCCGAAAAGCGGGATGTATGCGAGCGATTTCATGGACGACGGACCTTTCATCGAGCCGTTTGCATTAACTGGCGGCTCTAGCAATTATTAAGCAGTTTCTCACGAACCGAATGTTTCAATTCGGAGTTTGGACTTTACCCTGGAAGACAACTCATTTGCGAAACCGAAACAGATTTCACACTCCGCGAATACTAAATCACATTCGCTGTGAATTCCATGCTCGCAATCGAGCTTGACAACGACTCCAGTAAGACCACTCTTTCAACATCAAATCACACCGTTTCACACGTTGACGCCGCGTGCTGTCCGGCTACCTTTCGAAGGTTTCGCAGGAATTCTCAACACCGCATGCACGAGGCACGCTCGTTATGGCTTTTATCTCCGGACAGGTCAGCTTCTCACGTTTTCGCGTTAAGGGCGGCGCGCCCAAGCGGCTCGACGACAACCTACTCGAAAAACTGCGCGAATATCGTATCGGATCACAGCGCGTATTAACGGCAGATCGCGAAGAGAGCGGCTGGATCGGCGGTCGGCATCTGCTCGATAACGACTTCGATCTGGAGAAAAATATCCTGCTCGATTGTTTGCATCTGGGCATGCGCATCGATTCGCATAAGCCGCCGCCCGATCTGGTGCGCGCGTATTACCAAATGGAATTTGACGCACTCTATCAAGCCAGCCAAGGCAACGGCCAAGGCGGGCGCGGTCGGCTGGCGCGCATCAAACGCGAAGCGCGCGAGGCCGCCAACGAGCGCGTCGATCGCGAAATCAGCGATGGTCGCTATCGCAAACAACGCCAATGCCCGGTGTTGATCGACACGCGCGAAAGCGTGCTCTACGCCGCCGCCACCACGCCCTCGGTACACGAGCGCCTACATCCGTTATTCAAAACGACGTTCGGCAAAACTTTGGAGCCAATGACAGCTGGTCAAATCGCCGCCGATTGGGCCGAAGAAAATGGCCTGCAGCGCATGTTTGAGAATCTGGAGCCGTCGGCGTTTATCCCGCATCCCGACGGCAACGGGCACAACATCGCCTATTGGACGTCGCACGATCCCGAAGCGCGTGACTGGCTCGGTAACGAATTGCTCTTATGGTTGTGGTATCACCTATCGGAAGAGGAAGATCATGTCGGCCTGCCTGACGAGTCCGATGCCGCCGTCGTGATCGTGAAGCAACTTACGCTCGAATGCCCGTGGGCGGAAACCGGCAAGGAAACGATCACCTGCGATGGGCCCACGCGCTTGCCCGAAGCACGCCGCGCGATTCAGTCTGGCAAGTTGCCGCGCAAGGCGGGATTGATTCTTTCACGCCACGGCCAGCAATACGAATTCACGCTGCAGGCCGAGACATTCAACGTTAGCGGTGCGAGTTTACCGAAGCAGGAAGATGACGAATCAACGAACGGTAACGGGCATTCCAATGGAAATGGAAATGGTAACGGCCAATCTCACGGTCGCGTCGCCGCAGAGGAACGGCTAGAACAAATTCGCCATCTGGCCGAATCGATCGATCTGTTATATGGAGCGTTTTTAAAGCGGCGCCTAGCGCGCGATTGGAATGAAACGCGCGACCGCATCCGCACGTGGTTACGCTCGGGCGCGGGCGAGTAAATAATGGGTGCCCCTACCCCGACTCTTCCGAGGCTAAGGAAGTGCGACAACTGGGTGCCCCTGCCCTTCCAGGGCTGGGGGACTGCAACCGACTCTGTAACATGTGCGCGAAGAGATGTTTCGCGGGTGCCCCCAGGTCCTACGGGGCTGAGGGACATAGCCCAATCTCCGTTACCAACGATACCAACTAAAGTGAACCGTCGCTCACCAACTACACCGGTTACAAACCGGTGCCACAGCGTTGGGTGCCCCATCCTTCACGATAGTAAAGGGTGAGGAATCCAAGGGTTCAGATCACTTAGAGAATTAATTCACATAAACGACTGAGCCCGTGGTTTCTTTTAGAACTAGGGCAGTCACTCACTTCCCAAACCGCTTTTCCCAAATCTCTTCCGCCTCCGGTCGGCGGACATAATCCGGCACTAAACAAATGGCATCCGTAAACCCGTCGCGCTCGACCAATCTCCGACCGATCTCGATCACGCGCGACGCATGCGGCCACCAGAAGGGCTCCGCGCCGACGATCACGCGCTCGGCTCGGACCAAGTCATCGAACTTCGCCCGATGATGGTTAAGCCCCTCGCCCAGCAACACGCAAGATTGAAACTGCCCCGCCGACAGCAACGACTCGACCAACGCCACCGGCTCCACCATCTGCGCGGGCACGACGCATTGATATTCGCCATCCGTCAACACATACACCGCGCCAAAGACCTGATCCTTTTTTGCATCCAGCATCGGGATCACGCAACCCGGCGGCGTCGCCATCGACAGTGCGTTGGCGGCGATGACGTCGAGCGTCGGTACCGCCCGCACCTTCGCCCCCGTTGCCAACGCCATGTGCCGAGCGAACGTGACGGCAATGCGCAGGCCGGTAAAGCTGCCGGGGCCGTTGCTGATGTAGACCTGATCGATGTCAACCGGCGCGACACCGTTCTTTTGACCAATTCGTCGGCACATGGCAACAAATCCCGCGCCCGCTCGCGGTCGGTTGCGAACCCGATCTCGTCGATCTGTTCATCACCGACGGCCAACGCCAACGACCCGCGCCGTCCGGACGTTTCAACTGCCAATATGTTGGGAAGTTTGCTCACTCGCGCTGCCTTTCCGCCGTTTCTCGCCAAGGCTGAATATTCGGATTAGGATACGGCACCAACTCCGGAAAACAACCGGTATCAACATCACGCAGGAGTGCGACCGTGGATTCCAGATTACTCGTGACCGATTATGCCGGCGTTGCCGTCGTGACGTTTCAGGACAACTCGATTCTCGACTCGCGCCAGATTGAAATGATCGGCACCGAGCTGTACGCACTCGTTGAGAAACAAAATCGTACGAAGCTGATTCTCGACTTTGCCAACGTGCGCTTTCTCGGCTCGCAAACATTGGGCGTCATCATCAACCTGCACAAAAAGGTGAAGGCCGCCGGCGGTGAACTAGTTGTTTGCTCGCTCAAGAAAGACCTGATGAAGGTCTTTAAGATCACGAGTTTGGATAAGCTGTTTAAGTTTTTCAAGGACGACGCGGCAGCGCTGAAGCATTTCCGAGTAAACGTGCAATAGTTTGATCAGAGCCGCGCCGAATCAGAGCCGCGCCCGTAAGGAAGCGGTAATCGTCAAAAAAGCCAGCAAACTCAACAACTAGAGCACATTGCAAGATAACACGGGCAGGCCCGAATCCGCTTGCGACCAAGCCTACCACTTAAACATGTCCGCCGAATCCACCCGCATTACGACCGATCACTTTCAATACATCGCCGCGCGGACGATTCCCGAAGATGCCTTTCTGCGCGACCTCAATGCCGCGGCTGCCACCGCGGAGATTCCGCCGATCCGAATCTCCGCCGAGCAAGCCGCATTGATGCGTATCTTGTTGACCGCCGCCAACGCGAAGACCGTCGTCGAAGTCGGCACGCTCGCGGGTTACTCCGCCATCAACATGGCCCGCGCCCTGCCCGCGGACGGTCACGTGCACACCATCGAAGCGTTGAGTAAGCACGCCGATTTCGCGCGCGACTGGATCGCGCGCAGTGACGTCGCCGACCGCATCACGGTACACGAAGGCAAGGGTGCCGACGTCTTACGGACGCTACCGGCCGACTCGGCCGACGCGGCCTTTTTAGACGCCGACAAACCCAACTATCCGCTTTACTTAGACGAATGTCTTCGTATCGTCCGTACCGGCGGTCTGATTATGGCCGACAATGCCTTTGCCTTCGGCCAGTTGTTCGACGAGAACCCGACCGACCCCGAAGCGCCTGCGATGAAGGCCTTCAACGACAAAATCGCCGCCGACCCGCACATCGATGCCGTTATCATTCCCATCGGTGATGGCCTGTGGATGGGCGTGAAGAAATAGCCTCGTGTCGACCACCGCGCCATGCATCATATCCGCCGATTGGCTGCTGCCGATCACCAGTGAACCGATTCGCGACGGTGCCGTGCTGGTCCGCCACGGCGCGATTTCCGCCTACGGCGCACTCGATGCGGTGCGCGGCGTGGCACCGCCCGACGTACAAATCGATCATCAAGATCGCGCCATCCTGATGCCCGGCTTTGTCAACGCGCATACGCATCTCGAACTCACCTGCTATCACGGCCAACTGCAGCGTGCGCCGCTGTGGGATTGGTTTGATAAGCTGATTCCGATCCGTCGCGAGTCGGGCGCTGAAGAGCGCGAAGCCCAGGGCATTCATCGCGCTGTCGAGATGTGCCTCGCCGCAGGCGTGACGACAGTCGGCGATATCACGCGGACCGGTGCTTCGATTGAAACGCTGCGCAGCTCACCAATTCGCAAAGTGTGCTTCCTCGAATTGATCTCCGGCGCGTCGCAACCGCCGAGTGCGTTTGAAGAACTCGTCGCGATGTTTAAGCGTTTGCAAACCAATCTGAATAAAGACACATCTCTGTTCGCCAATCGATTAACACTTGGCATCTCGCCACACGCGCCCTACACCGTACGCCTCACCGAAATCGCCGCATGTATGGATTTGGCCCGCGACCGCCAAATACCGCTCACGATACATTTGCTCGAAACGCAGGAAGAATCCGACTGGCTGCGCGGTCACGGCGGCACGTTACAAGCCATATTGGAAAGTCGCGGCCTTGCCACCGGCGACCAGCAACCGACCGACATCGACGCGTGGTACACGCAAACGAAAGCGCTCGACAGCGGCGGCGGTGCTCTACTCGCTCATTTGAATTATGCGGGTGACGCCGACATTCAACGCGTCGCCGCTTCGGATGCGTCTGTCGTTTGGTGTCCGCGGGCACACGATTACTTCGGCCATCGCGATCATCCTTGGCAACGTTTCATCGAGGCGGGCGTAAACGTTTGCATCGGCACCGATTCTCTGGCGAGTAACGAAACGCTTTCCGTGCTTGACGAGTTACGCTTCGTCGCGGCACAGGAACCCACGTGCGATCCGTCTTTGCTGCTGCGCTGTGGCACGATTAACGCCGCGCGCGGGCTACAGATGTCGGACCAAATCGGCGCGATCGAACTCTGCAAGCGCGCCGATCTGGTCGCAATCGACCGGGACGATGCGGCCCCCGACGAAGCCGCGGCCAATGTGATTCACGGCTCGGGCGCCGTAAGCGCTACTTGGATCGACGGCCAATCAGTGTTTCAGAAGCGTTGATCGGCGGCCAGCATTGCTGATTTGAGACTTACTGCGCGATCACCTACACTCCCCGTGAGTAAGACCACCACGAAACGACGAACTGAAAGGCAGCGCCGCGTTTATGAGCGACGAGCAACCGAAAATTCACATTGACGACGATTGGAAATCGCAAGCCGCCGCCGAGAAAGAGCGGCTCGCCGAAGAAGTCGAACAAGCGGCTCAGCAAGGCGGCCCCGGCCTCGGCGAAGCGTCGTTCCTCGAAATCGTGCAAACCCTCGCCATGCAGGCCGTCGCTGGTCTAGGGGGTATGCAAGGCCCCGGTGGCCAAGCCATTCCTGCCAACCTCGATATGGCCAAGCACTTCATCGACATGCTCGATGTGCTCGAACAAAAGACCAAAGGCAACCTCGACGAGCAGGAAAACGAAATCCTCTCGAAGACCGTTCATCAACTGCGTTTGGCATACGTCGAGACCGTTCGCGGCGGTGGCATGGGCGGACCGGGCGGCCCTGGCCCGGAGGATGAAGGGCCGAAGATTCAGGTGTGATCGCGGGGAATAACGAAGAACTTTGTCGCGTGCAGACGAGCGTTGTTGCGTACAAACTAGCGTTGTATCATGCGTTTAAGGAATCTTGCGATAACCGCCGACGGATTTGCGTCGGCGGTTTTGTTTTGCGCAATGTCATTATTTCCTCGTAAGCTATGACTAGCGCGAACTTTCTTAGTGCGTTTTCGCTCCATTACTAACGCGGTGCATTCCTGCTCCCACTCCCTCGACGGGAGAGGCCTGGGGTGAGGGTTGCCACCAGGTCATGTAGACCGGTACACGAACGTTGAATTTTCAACCAACAACGGCTGCCCCATCCTTCGCGCTAGCGAAGGGTGGGGAATCACTGTGGCAAGTAAACTCGTCTCATATTTATCTAACTATTACGAATCTCCCCCCACCCATTGTCGCACAAAGGGTGCGGCATCCGAGATCACAAGCACGCCACGGGTTCCCCATCCTTTCTGCAAGAAAGGTTGGGGAATCACAAACGCTACCTAGAGAACGAATAGCCAGCCGAAAAAGTCCCCCAACCTTCGGAGTACCGAAGGATGGGGCACCCGAGATCACAAGCACGCCAATCCTACCGCGGTCGCGATTGCCCCTTGCGATGCTTCGATTTTTTCTTTGTCTTCGCCTTCTTCCCTTTGGCACGCGGCTTCGACGAACCGCGTTTCCCCTTCGCCGACTTCGCCCCACGCTTACTCCCGCGCTCGGATTTCGCACCACGACCTCGGCCTGAATCCACTTTGCTCTTTCGACCGCGCCCTTTCCGCTTGAACGGTCGCGGCTGATCGGCTGAATCCTCAGCGTCACCATCAACATTTACGGGCACCAACTTCATCTCGCGATTCGGCACGTCGATCTCGGCGATCCGCACCCTCAGCTTGCTGCCCAAGCGAAACGTGATGCCGCTGCGTTCGCCCTCGATGCGTCCACCTTTCACGTTAACTTCCCACCAATCGTCACCCAGATCTTCGATACGCAGCAATCCGTCGAGCAGATATTTTGGATGCTGCACGAATAAACCGAAGCTGGTCACGCCCGTAACCACGCCTTCAAAGTCCTCGCCGATCTGATCCTGCAGCAGCTTCAAAATCTTGACGCTCTTGAGTTCGCGCTCGGCGCTTTCGGCGCGGCGCGATAGGTACGACAGGTGATTGCCCGCATCGAAGAGCGATTCCTTTGAATGCCAGCCCTTCAACGCTTTCTTCGCGCCCTTCTTCATTGGCAACTGACCGGCAAAGTCGAGATCGAGCAGCCGATGGATCATCAAATCGGGATAGCGCCGAATCGGGCTGGTGAAGTGCGAATAGTTATCACTCGCCAATGCAAAATGGCCAATCTCTTTCGCCGAATACTCCGCCATCTGCATCGACTTCAGCACTGCCAGATTAACGGCGTAGCCTTCCGGGCGCGCTCGCAACTCGGTCAATAACTCCTGGATATCCTGCGGTTCGATGTCGTAGGGCAAATCGATCCCGACGGCCCGCACAAACTTGGCCATTGCCTCCAGCGACGCCTCATCCGGATCGGGATGGATGCGCCGCAAATACGGCGTTTTCAATTTCTTCAGATGCCGCGCCACTGCCTCGTTCGCCTCGACCATAAACATTTCGATGATCGTATGGCTAAAGCTGGTATCTTCAGGCTCGGCCCCCGTCACCTCACCGTTTTCGTTCAGAATTAAATCGACATCGGGCAAGTTCAAGACGATCATGCCGTCACTAAGACGCCGTTTGCGAATGGCGATGGCCAGTTCGTTCATGCGCTGAACCAACTCGACTGCAGCCTTGGGAAAGCCGCTGGTCTTGCCATCCAGAATCGCCGTCGCCTCACCATACGTAAGTCGCTTGTCGCTCTTGATCACCGTATTGGCAAAGCGTGCCGAAACCACCCGCCCCGCCGCGTCGTATCGAATAAACGCACTCTTACACAAGCGCGGCTCGGCTTCTTGCAAACTGCACAACCCGTTCGACAGGATCTCGGGCAACATCGGAATCACCTTACCCGGTAGATACACACTGGTGCCGCGTTTGTAGGCTTCCTTATCGAGTTCCGAGCCCGGCTTTACGAAGTGGCTCACATCGGCAATGTGCACGCCCAACTCCCAGACGGCCGGCCCCTTGCGCTTGCCTTTGCTCTTCTTCGCGCGCTTGCGTTTGGCCTCTACTCCGGCGTCGAGTTTTTCCAGTGAAATCGCATCATCGAAGTCTCGCGCATCATCCGGATCGATCGTAATGATCGTGCGATCGTCGATCACTTCGCGCCGCTTGGCTTCTGTGTCGACGTCAAACTCGCGCGCTAAGCGGCGCGTTTCGTCGAGCACCTCTTCCGGAAACGTATCGGGCAAATGAAACTGTCGACACACGCTTACCAAATCCACACCCGGTTCTGAGTGCGGCCCCAACCGCTCGACGATGACGCCCTGCGCCGGTTTATTACCCTGCGGATAGCGCGTGATCTCAACCACGACATGATCTTCCGGTTGGGCCGACTTCGCCCCCGGATCGCCAATAAAAATCGGCCCACCGAGGATCTTTCCGTCCGGCTCGACGTACCATTGCTCGCCGTCTTTTTGTAACTGACCCACAAACTGACTGTGCCCGCGTTCGACAATCTCCAATACGCTGCCGCCGAAGCTCATCTTGCCGTCGCGCTTCCCGCGCCGAAACACGCGGCATCGCACCGTGTCGCCCGTGATCGCCCCGCCGCTCTCGCCTTCGGGGATATACAAATCGCCGTGGGCCGTGTCTTCGCTAGGCACCACAAAGCCGAAGCCGCGCGGGTTGCCGCGATAGGTGCCTACGATTTGATTGCGCGTGTCCGGCAGCGTGATGGCGCTGTTACTACCCAGCACCACGCGGCCCATGCGCCGCAGCGCATCGACGGCATCGTGAAAATCGCCCATCTGCCCCGAGGCGATGCCCAAGGCGCGGGCCAGTTTCTTCGGGCGCATCGGCTGATAGCCCGGTTTCTTCATGTAATCAATAATGCGTTCGGAAAATCTGGTTGGCATATTGCCTCCGTGCTTGCCAGCGCCGGTTGCAGGCGCGAGGATGTAATCATCGACCGGCGTCCGTGCTGGCGAGCGTGTTTGATGAGTGAAGTGTGGCGGCGCGCGCGCCGCGTTGCAACCTTAAACCTGTAAAAGGTGCTTAAATCATGGATGACATCATCTCCGATGCCGCCGCCTTAGGCAAGAAGATCGCCGAACACCCCAAGATGACGCAGTTCGTCGCCGCCGTAAAGGCCGTACAAGACGATGCCGAAGCCAACGGCTTGCTCAAGGAATACCGCGAGTTTTCGCAACAGATCGAATCCAAGTCGCGCGCAGGCAAGCCCATCGAAGTCGAAGAAAAACACCAACTCGCCGACCTCGAATCGAAGGTCGCCAAAAACGACAAAATCAAAGCCATGATTCGCGGTGAGGCCGACTATCTCGATCTCATGCGCAAGATCAATGACGCCATCGATGCCGCGGCGGCGCAGGCGCATCAGTGAGACAAACGTCAAAACGTCAAAAAGTCGAAACATCGAATTAATGAAACGTCGAAAAGATGGCCAACTGATTAAATCGCGTGATCGCCAATTGTAGGGTCCCGCTGTGCGGACCATTCGGCGAGCAAATCACGCAAACATTCGGATAAACCAAACGACTGATCAACGACGCCGCCGGAGCCAATTCTTGCAACCATACATCAAACATCTAATCGTTTGGTTATTCGTCATGCCGACTGCACACCACGCGCACGCGGAAACAATCCCCGCCTCCGCCCACCGACGCTCCGTCGCCTACGGTCAAAACGGTATGGTCGCCGCCGCGCATCCTTTGGCCGTTACCATCGGACTCGACGTCTTAAAAGCCGGCGGCTCCGCCGTCGATGCGGCCATCGCCGTCAACGCAGCGCTGGGCGTCGTCGAGCCAATGAGCTGCGGCATCGGCGGCGACTTGTTCGCGATTGTTTGGGACGCCAAAACGCAAAAGCTCTACGGCCTCAACGCCAGCGGCCCGGCACCGGCGTCGATGACCATCGACAAAATAAAGCCCGAACCCGACGGCACCATTCCGCTGCGCTCGCCGCAATCGTGGACCGTGCCAGGTTGTGTCGACGGTTGGACCAGCTTGCATCAGCGCTTCGGCAAGTTGCCACTCGCGCGCATCATGCAGCCATCGATCGATGCCGCGCGGAACGGTGCCATCGTGCCGCGCGTCATCGCGGGGTATTGGCAAAACGGCACCAAACTGAAGGACTTACCCGGCTTGGCGGAATCATTCCTGCCAAACGGCAAGCCGCCTAGTGAAGGCGCGTTGTTTAAAAACCCCGCGCTTGCTGAAACCTATCAGCGCATCGCACAACACGGACGCGATGGTTTCTACAACAGCCCGACTGCCAAGCAGATCGCCGCCCTCGCGCGTCAACACAGCGGATTTATTACCACCAAAGACCTGGCTACGTTTCGTTCCGAGTGGATCGAGCCCATCAGCACCACCTACCGCGGCGTCACGCTTTACGAACTGCCGCCCAACGGTCAGGGCCTCGCCGCCATTCAGATGTTAAACATCCTGGAAAACTTCGACTTGAAGAAACTCGGTCGAGCCTCGCCCGATTATTGGCATGTATTAATTGAAGCCAAAAAGCTCGCCTTCGCCGATCGCGCCCGCTACTATGCCGATCCCAAATTCACCGACGTGCCGATCGCGCAGCTCGCCTCCAAAGCCTATGCCAAGCAGCGCGCCGCACTTATCGACATGAACAAGGCCGCCCAACAAGACCCGCCCGGCGACCCGCGTATCGAGCATGGTGACACCACGTATCTTTGCACCGCCGACGCCGACGGCAACATGGTCTCGCTGATTCAAAGTAACTACTACGGATTTGGTTCGGGTTACGTCGTCGGTGGTTTCGCCATGCAAAACCGCGGCGCACTATTCAATCTCGATCCCAATCATCCCAATGCACTCAAGCCGGGCAAACGTCCGTTTCACACGATCATCCCCGCCTTTGCCATGCGCGACGGTAAGCCGTGGCTCGCCTTCGGCGTGATGGGCGGCACGATGCAACCGCAGGGTCATGCACAAGTGCTGATCAACCTGCTCGATTTCGAAATGGACCTGCAACAAGCCGGCGACGCGGCCCGCTTCCGGCATCTCGGTTCCTCCCAACCCACGGGCACCACGATGACCGATGGCGGCACGGTACATGTCGAAGCCGCCTTGCCCGCGTCGATTCGCCAGGCATTGGAAGCCAAGGGGCACAAAATCGCGATCGAAGACGCATCCTTCGGCGGCTACCAAGCCATCTTGCGCGACCCGCAAACAGGCCACTACGCCGGCGCGACGGAGTCGCGCAAGGATGGGATGGCGTTGGGGTATTAGGGATTCGTCTTGTCGCCTTAGAACTGACATGAATCCTCCGAATAAAAATCGAGTCTGATGGCCGGTTCCTTGATGCCATAGACTTTACGACCTGAGATTCGCGCAGTGACCTATTCTGACCCTCAAATGCCTGGCAACGTTACCGAGCGAAAACGAATCGAACAGTTTTCGCCCGCGCGGTTTCGTAAAGCGCTAAATAACAATTTTGAAGCCCATATTGCTTATGAAATTATCCTCGAAGCGCCGGAAAGATACGTCGAACTGGGCGAGATGTTGCTCAGCCAGATCGAACGACATGAAGTGCTTGGCGGAAGTGGGCCGAGGTCAGAGGACGCGACTGCGGCGGTCCTGCGTCATTCAGATGATCTTATGAGAGCCGTACTCGCGCGATTTATTGAACGCGACCAACCCTACAAATATCCGGATGATTTGTGCGGCCTAATTAACAAACTTGGGCCCGACTGTCGCCGAATTCGGGCAGGCTGCCTTCGGGAACTTATCGATGGCACCTTTGACCAAGACAAGAACAAAGTGATTGCGTTTGTGGTCGCATTGGGCGGTGTTGCCAAAGGCCTAACGAGTGCTACCGATCGGCTAATGGAATTGACCCATCACAAAAATCCGATCATCCAAGGCAACGCGATTTCGTCACTTGGCGATATCGCAGAATGCCCCAACATCGTCATACCGCGTCTGGCCGAATTGCTGGCGACATTCGAGGAATACGATCCCGACATGATGCAGTCCTACGGTCGATGCAATCGCGTTGCGGACGCGCTAAGCAGCTATGGGCCAAAGGCCGCTATGGCATTGGACACCATTATAGAGCACCTCATAACAAATTCGGATATTCGATGCGGTCCCATTGAAATCGACTTCAGCATTCTTGATTTGCTTGGCCACATCGGCCCTGCTGCCGCACGCGTCTTGCCTCAAGTTGAACAACTCAACAGCCTGATAGGCACCGATCTTTATGGTCTTGAATTAGATGAATTGACCGCAGTCTTAGAAGCGTTGCGCGGCGCACCCTATCCGCCACCAACTGACTGAATTTCGCCGCCCAAGAACGGCATGTCCAACGCAAATTCTCTTTACCCCGCCTGCGCCTCAATCGTCACACCAAGCGCCGCCGCGCCCTTGTGCACCATCATGGGGTCCGGACCGCACGAGCGCAGTTGATCCGCCTTGAACTCGGCGTGTTCTTTCATCCCGCTCCAGACGACGGCCTTGCCGTAGAAGTGCGCCTGCATCGTCAACTTGATCGCCTTCACCAGCCCGTATCGAAACACCTTGCGAAGCGTGCGCACCACAAAATCGACACCGTTGACGTCGTCGTTATGCAGCACCACCGCATAGGGTGGTTGAGCTTTGGGCTTCGTCGTCGCTTGCGGACGGGTCTTTCGCCGCGGCTGCGCCGGTTTGATGATGGGCGGGGCCGTTTCAACCGGGGCATCTAAAACATCGGGCATCATAAACCTCCTTTGTATTCGCTATGCATGACACCATCCGACCGATATCAAATCACCCCTTTATTATGCCCGCCTCCGAGGTACCGGTTCAATAAAAAAAACGCCGGCCCCCAAGGACCGGCGTTATTCTCGTTTTCAGGTTGAGCAGATTTCCGGTGAACGCTTACGGTCGCAGCGGGCTGTTCAGGCCGAACGCGTTACCGTAAATCAGGTAGGCTTCACCGGCCGACTGACGACGCTCGTTCGGGGCGACCACGTTGATGAGGTCGGCCTGCGGAGCCCCCAGCAGAATATCGACAAAGCCGTCGCCATCGACGTCACCGGCGAGCGAGACCGCTTCGATCGGTGCTTCGTCCGGCGTGTTGTCGCCCATGCCGCTATTCTTCTCGAAGGCCGAGACAAAGACGATACCACGCAGCACGCGCTGACCCTGGTTGTTGCGGCGGTTCAAGTCCTGCGGCAACTGGAAGATGTTGCCGTCCAGCAACTCTTCGTCACCGAAGACCAGATAGGCCACACCCTGTCGGCGCGACTCGGTCGTTACGATGTTTGCACCGGTATCGACCGCCCAACCGGCGTTAGCCGTGTAGGTGCGTCGCAGGAAGGTGATCGTGGGCGTATCGGGCAACGGTGCCGGGAAGTTGTTCCGAGCAACGATCGACGAAACGCCAATCTCTTCTGCATCGAACGACGTCAATACATCGATCAAGGCACGCTGGGCGGCTTCCGCCGTATTCAACGCTACCGGTACCGGCACGTTACCGTTTGCAACGCCGCCAGTAAGGTTGAATTCAAACGTGACGATAATCGGCACCAAGCTAACGCCGTCGGGAGCGAGCCGCATGCCGCCGTTAATCGTGACGGTATCGCCATCGGAAACGGGGCCGAAGAATTCGATCTGCGCTGCCGGCCATTCCTGACCCGGAGCGGTAATCAAGAGGTCATCGGCACCATCGCGGTTGAAGTCGCCCGCATTGCTTACGCCGTGTTGGCCACCCTGAGCCGCAAAGCGCGTCGTGTTACCCGGCGTTCCGCCACCGAGGCGGGCACCCGCCGAACCACCGACGAAGATACAGCCCGGGAAATTCTGGCTACCGATGCGTTCCGGACGAATCGAGAGCGCACCGTTCTGGTCGATACCACCGCCGAAGAGGATGCCGACGAAGCCGGCGTCGGGTAGCGGATTGAAACCGGGCAAACCGCCGACCGGGTCGGTGGAGGAGTTCGTCAGGTCGTAGAACTCGGCCCCGACGTAAACGTCGGTGTTACCGTCGTTGTTGACGTCGCCGGCCGCACCTTGCAATCGACCGAATTGGTCGCCGGCGTGGCTACCGCGAATCTCCACACGTTCGGGAATATCGCACGGGCCGTTGGGCGCGGCGGGATTCAGAAACGGCGTACCAAAGATGATGTAAGCCTTACCGTTGTTGTCCAACGGAGCCAACTCGGGGCTGCAATCAAGGAATGGGTTAACGGGATCGTTATCGCTTCCCGGTGCCCCCAAGGCGAAGTCCGCGACACCGTCGAGGTTTAGGTCGCCGGCAAAGCGAGCGAAACCCAGTGCGTCGCCGGCCGATTCGCCCTCAATCAACGTGATGGTCGGCGGGCCACACGGCGCACGCGTGGTTTGATCGCTGGTACAACGGAACGAGGGCCACGACATCGGGCGATCTTCTTCGCCCTCCCCATCACCATCGGTCGAACCGGCGCAGAAGAAGTCTTCGATAATATTGCTGGTGTAGTTTGCACCTTCGTAAACCAGAACGTATCCGGAATCGATCAGCAAGCCTTCCATTGCGACGCTCGCATCCAATAGATCGAAGCTCGAGAATCGCACTGCACAGTCATCGCGAATGTCGATTCGCAAGGTACCTGCACTGCTAAGCAATAAGGGTCGAGCTGCAGCGGGAAGGGGAACATTCACGGCAAAGTTAACTTGGTCGCCGATCAAACTACCCGGCGGCAGGAACGGTGCTTCATCTTCGTCAGCAGCGGGCGCGGCACCGCCCCACAGCAGGACTTCACGCACCGTACCTAGGATAAAATCACCCGACACCGGATCGGCAAGCCCGACTTGCATGACCGCACCATTTTGCGCGGTTCCGATCACGAACGCAGATACGTCTGTTACATTGCTGAACTGAAGACCGAAATCGAAGTCGGCCGACAGGCTGGTGACAGCACTGATATCGCCCGGATCATTCGAGTAAGTGCCACCGAGATCGGTCGTCAGGCTGGACGGCGCGGTTTGAAAGAATTCGCCACCACCGGGAGCCGACACGAGCATTTCGATGGTCGATGTTTCGAAGTTGTCATCGTCGAAGTTCGGCATCGCGTCGACCGTGTAGCCGTACAGCGACAGCGGATCGTAGATTTGCTCGGGCTGATACCAGGCACCTCGGAAGCGCGCGCCCCTCAACCGCGGCGTATCCGGCTGACCAAAGACGATCTGATTTGGCAGTATGCGACCACCGGCCCCCTCGTTAAAGGAGCCATCGGTATCGAGCGTCAGCAACATGTCGTCAAACGCATCGACGTAAACAAGACCCGACGTGTACTGCTCTTCATTCAGCCCGTCTTCGTCGCCTTCATTATCGAAACAACCGATGGTCGCTCCCGGCACGTCAAGCTCGAAACAGAACCGTCCGTCTTCGGCACCGAAATTCGGCAAGGATAACGGGTTCACGCTTCGATTCCGAGGCGGACACGCAACACCGAGCGTCTCAAAGATAAACGGATTCAAACCGGCCTCCGTCGATCCCGTATCGGAAAATACCGGCGGATAAATCGAGTTCGTATTGACGATCGAATCGCTCGGGTACGCCGTTTTAAACGGTCGCTCTTCCAGAGGATTCGCAATCGAGGCGGCAGCCGTCGCCGTAATCGCAAATTCTTCCACGCCGGCCGACGGTCGCACGAACATCAGGAACTGGCCGTCAAACATTGAAGGCGGAAGCGCCTCGCCCGCTGCGACCGGCAAATCCTCAATCATGTAGTTGAAGGTTGTAACAAAGCAGCCATCCTCTTCGTCCATTCCGCCGCCGCCCATGTTCGACGCAGCGAACTGCGGACCTTGTATCGGAATTATTTGAGACGGGCCGAATTGATTTTCGAGTTGAATCTCAATCGTGAAATTCACGTCCATCTCGTCCTGACGACAACCCTCGATCGTCAGCGTTAGTGAACCGAAGTCAAGAATTCGTTGATTCGTATCGAGTTCGAAATCGACGTTGAATGGAATCGCAGCGTTACCACCAGCGGGGTTAAATGGAGCCCAGGAATTCGCGGCGATGGTTCCATCGGACTGCGAGTCGAGCGGGTTGTTCGACAGTCGCTCGACATCCGCTTCCAATGCGTCGTCTGCACCGCTCGGTCGGAAAATCGTCTCGAAACACGTGATCGGTGCTCGAACTTCTTCATCTACCTGACATGTATCGCACGGATCGAGGTCCTCCTCATCGTTCATGTTTGATCCCAGCGGGAAGCCGATGAGCAATTCCTGTGTTCCGTCAAACGTGATGTCGTCCACACGTGCAACAGATGTTACACCGAAGGTGGTCGCGCCGGCAGCCTGCATCGCAATCTGATGACCGCGCGTATTAAAAAACTGGCGGAAACGCGGATCGGTCGGCGGGAAGGGTACGAATGAACCGATGGTATTGATGCTGTTCACACCGGCGTAACGACCGGTACCAAACGGCAAAATGCCGATCAAGTTCGTGCTCAGGCGTCGCTCGCGACCGTACACGATGGCCACTTCACCGACACCCGCATTTCCGTTCGGGCTGGCCGATTCCGACACAATCGCAAACTCGGACAAGCCATCACCATCAACATCACCTAAAGTGGTAAACGAGGAACCGGTGCGGCTACCCAAAGCCGGATTGATCGGGTTACCGTCAAAGCCCTGCCAGACAGCGCCGGCGATCACGCGGCCCAACTGCAGCAAGTCCACCACATCCGACGGCGCTGCCAAAATGCTGACCGTACCCACTGCATAATCGCTTACGGGTTCGGCTTCGCCGTCGCTAATTTCAACGCGTACGAAGTACGGCAAGGAGCGACCGAACTCATCCGTCTCACGATTGATCGGGATTTCATTCAAATTGATGGTGATTTCAACATCGACATCCGGATCGGTGACCGGGTCAAAATCACCCGCGTCCAGCAAGATCGGATCGACCACCTCAATTGGCGGATTCGATGCGTCATTATTCGGGTTGCGATCCGTATCGAAAAAGATTCGAGCGGTCAGAACATCTTCGCCGAGATCGGGATCGTTCGGTGAGAATCGAACCGTCAAAATGTCGTTGTTGGTCAAACCGACGTCCGACGACGGGAGTTGCACTTCGACTTCCGGCGGTGCATTTTCTTCACCAACACCGGGAGCGGTAATCAGAATCGGCTGGCCGTTCGTAACGCGAATGGCCGGATTACCTTCGCCGGTCGCCGCATCGAACGTACCATCATCGATAGAACCGAAAATAAAATACGTTCCTGGAGCGACGGCATTGGTCGGCCAGAACGCCGTGCCCGATGCCTCACCTGGCCCAACCGGGAAGTTCACCAGAATCGGCAACATCGTTCCCGTGTCGGGATTGATCGACGTCGACGCAAAGATGCTGACGTTGGCGCGATCCTCCGAGTCTTCACCGGTGAATTCTATCGTCACCAAGTCGCCCTGCTCCGCCGTCATGTCACCTTCGGGCGTATTGACCGCCGTAATGATCAAACGCGGCGCGCGGTTACCCGGCAACACCATGGGATCCGGCGGAAGGTCTTCGCCAGTGGGCGGACAAATCATTCCGACCGCCGCAAACATCGTTACCGATGCGCAGAGCGCGAAAGCCATCATTTTCGAATAGGTCATTCGACGATTCATTTTTAGATATTCCTCCGACGCGAATCATGCCGTGTAGGGCAACGGCGCTTGCGTCTTAAGCGTGGAGTATCGGTAGGTTTTCCCCCGTGCTCATCCTATCCGCCCCGCAGCGCGCGGGTCAAGCAATGCACGGATTCCCAAGTCCGGCTCTCCACAGGACTTTCGGTCGCTAAGTCTATTCCAGTCCGGAAACAAAGGTCCATTTTGCTGGGCCGCCTCAATCCGGACGCTCGTTTCGGCATTTCCCGCGACCGAGAACCTCGGAGCGGTGTCTGCGTTCAATATATCCGTCGCCATGTGTCGCCTTTATGCCCGCATAGGCATTCGGCAATTGCAGTTATAATGAGCCCCAAAAGCTAAAAGTCGCGAACTAACGAAATTGCGAGAGAAACTTTGCCACACGACGCATTACGCAAACAAATCAGCGAACAAATCCTGCCGTTTGTCGAGCAGCCCGCGCAGTACATTGGCGGCGAGATCAATCAATTGCCGCAGCCGGGTGACTGGGAAGCGGCCGAGGTCAAAGTAGCCGTCGCATTTCCGGACGCTTACACGATCGGCATGTCGCACCTCGGCTCCCAGATCATTTACTGGCTCTGCAATCACACGCCCGGCGTGTGTGCCGAACGGGTTTATTCACCATGGGTGGATGCCGAAGCGCTGATGCGCCGCAACCGAATACCGCTCTTTACATGGGATAACCGCCGCCCCGCCGGCGAGGCGGATTTGTTTGCCGTGTCGCTGCAATACGAACTCGGCTTCACCAACCTGCTTCAGCTTCTCGATTTGGCAGGCATCCCGCTGCGTACCGCCGACCGCGACGACTCGCATCCACTCGTCATTGCCGGCGGTCCGCAGGCAGACAACCCCGAGCCCGTGGCCGAGTTTGTCGATCTGGTTGTAATTGGTGACGGCGAAGCCTCGATGGCCGCTATTTTGGAAAAATACCAAGACATGAAGCGCAACGGCGTGCGCCGGCGCGAGATGATCGCCCACTTCGCCCGTGCATTTCCTTGGATATACGCGCCATCACTTTACGACGTCTCTTACGACGCCGACGGCACCATCGCAAATGTTACGCCCCGGATCGAAGGGCTGCCCGATGAAATCGAGCGTTGCCAGACGCTCGATTTCGAACATGCACCCTTCCCGACCAAGCCCTTGGTACCCTTTATCGATACCGTGCACGATCGCATGGCCGTTGAAGTCATGCGCGGTTGTCCGCAGCGTTGCCGGTTCTGCCATGCGGGTTATACCAAGCGACCCGTCGGCGTACGATCGGTCGAAAAAATACTAGAAATCGCGGAAGAACAGTTCTGGTCGACCGGTCAAACCGAGTTGGGCTTGTTGAGCCTGTCCACCGCCGATTACCCACATCTGAAAGAACTCGCCGCCCGCATTAACGAGCAATTCGCCGACCGCATGGTGAGCATCTCGATGCCGTCGTTACGCGTGGATAAGATGCTGCAAAACATCCCGTGGATGGCCAACTCGGTCCGCAAGAGCGGCCTTACTATTGCCGTGGAAGCCGCCCGCGATGTCATGCGGCAAGCCATTCGCAAGAAAGTCACCGACGGCAACCTGCTCGACGGCATCACCGAAGTGTACAAGGCGGGTTGGCGTCGTTTGAAGTGCTATTTCATGGTCGGCTTCCCCGGCGAATCATGGCAAGACGTCGAATGCATCCACGATGTTTCGGTGGACATGGCCGACGCCCGCAAGAAACTTGGCAAAGGCCCTGCCAAGGTCAACGCCAGCGTGAGCTGGCTCGTGCCCAAGCCATATACCCCCTTCCAATGGGCCGCCCAACCGCGCGTTGAGTATTTCAAGGAAGCTCGCAGCCGGCTCGCGGCCCGGGTTCGAGAAGGCCGACACCCGACCGTCGCGATTAAAACGCACGACCCGCAACGCTCCATCCTCGAAGCCGTGCTGTCGCGCGGCGACCGACGGCTTGGTGCCACGATCGTGGCGGCATACCACGCCGGTGCCCGGTTTGACGGCTGGGATGAGCAGTTCAATTATCAGACGTGGCGCGTCGCTTTTGAGCAGACCGGCATCGATCCGGACTGGTACGCCCACCGGGAACGCAGTTTTGGCGAGGTCCTGCCGTGGGATCACATTCGCTCTGGCCCGCGCCGCGGCTACTTGGAAGATCAATATTCGGACACGTATATCAAACTCGGGCGTTCCCAGCCGACGGCAGGCGTCTAATCGCTCCCCTGCTTGCGGGCTAAATTAGGGATGCTCCGGATGTTGACTGCAATCGATCCGGTCGCCTAGGTACTTATAACTGAGTTGATGAATTCGCCCGCAACCTTTGGGGACGGGTGGGGATCCGTGGTATAATCGAGCAATGCCTGTTCTCGTGGGGGGAGTTCCCGGTTGGACAGGTGGGAATGCCTACCATATTACCCGAGCAGCGGCGCGCCATCTCCGTATTTCAATGCGGCTTGGCTGCCGTGATTCGTCCCTTTTGCCGCTGATTGCGCGGGCGAAGGGTCTGGCAAGGGTGGAACTTTGCCCGGAGTCGAGATGTTTGCTGGCACAATTGAACGAACGGTCGCGTAACTCAACAATCGTTTTCTCGGCCTCTAATAAGACCGGTTACGACATGCCGACCAATATCTCGCCCCTTGCACTGCTCGACATTAACGTCACTTGATATGCCAACTACTTCGTGTCGGATGCGAATGATTCCCCGACACACGAATAATCTGCGACGCAAGCAGCATCGATCCCGATGGAGGACGGTTGTAATGGATTTCACACTCAATCAGTCGAGAACTCGTCGAACGCTCATCGCGCTAACGGCCATGGCCGCCGTAACCTTGAGCGTGTTCGCGCAACGAAGCGACGCACAAGAGCGCAAGTTCGTCGTGATGCTCGCCAATCCGATTAAGTCGCTGCGCAGCGCGACCGGAGATGGCGAACCATTACCCGTGCTTCCGAACCCGCAAGGCGCGCGCAACCATTACTTTGACTTCCGCCAAATCGATGAGATCGATTCATTCGCCGAATACTGGCACGAGATCAGCTACGGCCAAGTAAACGTCAGCGGTGATGTTTACGGCTGGGTTGATATTCCTTGGCCCGTGTTGCCGTTAGGGGATTTTGAGGTCGACGAAGCTGCGACCTCGATTGGCGGATTGGTGCTTCCTTTTGCAGACCTCAACAACAACGGTCGCTACGACGAATTCGCGGGTGAAACCGTACCGGCCGGTCAGGATCAACTTATTCTGATCGACTACAACGGTGACTTACCTGGAACCGCAACGCCCGGCTTTCCCCCAACCTTAACTGTTGCCACTCCCGGCCTCGTGGATTTCGATGCGCAGATGAATCCGGTCTGGACGCCTGGCGAGCGCTTTCGCGACCTTGATGGTGACGGCCGATACGACGCGCTGCTTGAAAGCACGATGGATGGTTGGGATGTCGACGCTAACGCAACACCTTTTGGCCAGCCATGTTTCCGCAATGAAATCATCTCGGGCGGCGAGGTATGCGAACCGGAAAGCGCTGAATTCGCGCCGCAGAATGGTGCGCTTGGTGATGCCGATGGTGAGTGGGACTTCCCCGAACCATTCGAGGACTATTTGAGAATTTACAATCCGGCTGCGACCACGCCGGCGGGTCGATGGATTCGTCTCGACCCGAGTTATCGCAACCCGGTCGTCGATGACCCCATGACGCCGGGCCTCGATTTAGGCTCGCGTGAATGGGCGCTCGATTACATCATGCGCAATTACCCGGGTACGTTGGGTGACCCGGTGGTGGACGACACCACCGCCGACGGTATGCCTGCGGTTGACGCCAATATGAACGGTATCATCGATGGTGACGAAAGCGATGGTGTGCCCGACAACATCGATACGGACCCGACGAGCCCAACCTTCATGCAGGGTATTCCTTCACCACAAGGTGCACCGCCGCCGTCGGGCTTTTTAGGCCGCTTTGGCAATTTCCGTTACGACGGTCCCGATGCCTGGATCAATAATGATGAGATTGAGTCGCTCAAACTGGTTCAGGTTCCCGGTGACGCGGCCTTTCGAGGCGCGGGTGGTCTTCGCACACCACCACCGGATGGCGGCCTGATCAGTAATCCAGGCGCCGTTGACATTGAATATCTTCAAGCAAGTGTTTTAGGCGGTGGCCAGTATCCGGTTTGGGATTACATCGCTTGGTGGGAAAACTTTTGGTTTGAGAAGCATATCGTCGCAGGAGTGGCTGCTGCAGATATTCCGGCACCGCCTGCGCCGCCGGCATGGCCACCCAGCGTGCAGATGGGTAACCCCATTCCGAACATCCCGAACATTGTTGAATACAACCCGGAAGATCCTTCATTTGGTGATTTGCCCAACCCAAACGATATCAAGACGTTCGAGCCCAATGTCGGCGGTACGACAGCCCGCACCGGTCAGCGTTGTTTTGATATGACGCTCACCGAACCTAGCGAGCGAATGGATCCTGACGAATTGATGGGCCGCTGCTGCATACCCGGTACGCCACCCATGGGCGATCCGACTTGCCAGACCAGCACCCTCGAAGATTGCGAAGATATGGGTGGCTCTTGGCGCGGGTCTGATATGAATTGTGACGATCCGTGCACCGTCGCTGAGACCATGCTGCCGTCTGAAATGGAACCGCCGGAATGCAGCCAAGGGCTGGACAACGCGAACGTTCCGGGCGGCTTCCCGATGCCGGGTGGTATGTTCGTCGAAATGGCATTCTGCCCCGATAACAGCACGCCTCCGCAACCCGATGATTTCGACTTTGCCGGTAGCTTGGAAGGTGTCTGCGACGAATCGCCATGTCACAATCAGCTTGTGCTGTGCGTCGATCGCCAGTCATTTGGCGATGGTAGTGTGGACGGCCGCAACAGCGGCGCGCCGACCGACCCATTAGACGAAGATGTTCTTCCCGATCTCTTAACCGGCGACGGCGGCGACGACATGCCGATCACTTATGACGGCCCCAGCGAATGGCAGGACTTGCCGTCATCGATCTATCACGCACGCACGCCCGGCGGATCTACGTATGGTGGTGACCTGCGCTTTGGTGAAATTACATCAACCGCAAATAGTTTGTACACCGGCGAAGATATTGGTGGTGGCGATCCAGGTGGTGCCGGCGGTCCTGATGGAATTCTTCCGCCCGCAGGACCGGGCTCCTTCAACATTCACGGCACCAATGGATTCGACGGTGGTAACCAAGTCACCATCGAATGGTTGGCTTCGGTCAACCTCCCAATGACGCAGCCGATGCAAGTATTCCCGCGCGACTGGAACATGGACGGTCTGATCGACCTCGGTGAAGTTCGCAACGCCGAAACTGAGAATTACGCGATTGACCTCGATCCCGGAACGCCGAACGATGGTGGTGGCGGCAGCAATTATCCGTTTAGCCGTGTGCGTCTTACAGAAGACACGGTGGAAGCCTTGGACCGCACCGTGGACTGGGACAACCATGTCACGCCGGTTGCCGCGCGCTTGCAGCAACTCCTCGAAGGCTTGGGAGCCGTTGAAACCGATACTGGCACAATTATACTTGCCTCTGAACCCGGCAATGAATCACTCGTGTTGCAAGACGTGCTTACTGGTGGCGGCGTTGCCCTTCTGGATGAAGGCTTGCCCAATGTCTTCGGTTTGACCGTCGGTGCTGACAACCTGATCTTTGGTGTCAATGTCGAAACCGACGAGTTGCTGGAAATCGACTTCAGCGGATTCGAACCGACGATCACGCCGGTCTTTGACGTGACGGCCGATGACGTTCGCGGTTTGGCGTTCGATCCCGGTACGGGTTTGATTCTTGGTTCCGATCTTGCGACCGACACGATCATCACGATCGATTTGGCAGGCAATACGGAGAACGCGTTGGCGGGCCCGCTGGGCTTCACCAACGTCCAAGGTCTTGCATTCGATACCGATCAAGGCATCCTCTTTGGTGTCGCCGGCGCAGCCGGAAGCCAAGTGCTGATTTCGATCGATACCACCACCGGTGTCGGCACCGAAATCGGTCCCTTGGATCTGATCGGCAGCGACATTCGCGGTTTGACATATGACCCCGCCTTGCAACTGCTGATCGGTAGCGACGTCAATGACGGCGGGCGAGTGGTGCAGATCGATAAGATGACCGGCGAGGCGGAATACTTCATCCGTAACTTTCTCTTCTCGACGGTGTTGATCCCGCCGGGCCTCTACCAAGATGGTTTGGCGCCGGGCGGTCGCGGTCTGTTCCAGTTGCCCGCACCCGGCATGGACTTGCCCATCAATATTCTCGAATCGGCCGACAATCCGCTGTCCCCGATCCTCTTCTCCGACTTTACGACCGGTTTGGGTCAAAGCGGTGAAGTCGGCGTCGTGGCAGATACCGAAACGTTCGGTAAGGAATTGATGGCCCACGAATTCCTGCACGTTTGGGAAGGCTACCCCGACCTGTACGATTACGACGTCTATATCAACGGTATCTCGAATGAAGCCGTCGGTATCTGGGACATCATGTCCGGTGGGTACGTGCACCCGGCGCCGTTCCTGAAGGAAGTTGGCGAGGGCATTCCGCGATTGGGTACCGATCACGATCCCTGGATCGAAGTCACCAACCTGCGCGAAGTGCTGCAACCGTTTGAGCCACAGGTGATCCGCGTGCCCGATTTTGCATTTAACGCGGACGATTCGGCGTTCTACTACCAGAACCCGTCTGTACCTGCCGAAAGGTTCTACTTCTGGCGCTTGACGCGCGTAAATCCGCCGTCGCCCTTCCGCATCAACTTCTCGCGCATATTGCCGGGTGATGGTCTGATGATCATGCATACCGACTTCACCGAGCAGGGCTTCCCCTCACCGTTGGGGCTGGAAGGCAACTCGGAAGGCTTCCCGCTGCAGCAACGCCTCGGGTCGCACTCGGCTTATCAGATCGTGCAAGCCGACGGTCTCAACAACCTCGAGTTCAACAACGGCGACGGTGGTGACCCCTTTCCGGGGAACTCCGGTCAGTTCCGATGGAATGATGAAGACACGAATCCGAGCGCTCGCTGGTACAGCACCGGCTCTGCTGGGCTGAGCGGAATCGCTATTGAGGACATCGAGACGTTCCCGAATGAGTCGCTCGTCACGTTCACGTGGCGGCCGCGCGTGATCCCGACTGTCGAGATTACCACACCGCCCGGCGGAATTTCGTTTGATAACCCGCCGCGCTATCAGCTCGAATACACGGCTTTCGACTTGTTCGGCGGCACGCGTTACCAATTCTTCGTAGACGACGATAACGAAGGCTACGATGGCAACGGTAATCTTGCCCCGATCAAGACGAAGGCCCCCGCCGTCGGTGGCGTGTCGCGCGACTTCGTCGTCATCGACTTGTCGCAGCTCGACGACGGCGATTACTTCTTCTACGCCAAAGCGATCCCGGCCCCCGGTCAGGACGGCGTAGTCGATCCGTTGTTCTCCGATACGTTCGTTGACAGCAACAATCGCGGTCGGGGTACGGTTGACGGCAAGGCAGTCGATCAGACCACCGCCAAACAGGAACTTTGGACGCTGACTTGTGTGGATGACTCGATTCCCGGGGCGGAAACCTGGGAAGTTGAAGGTCAGCACTCGGGCGTGCAAGCGAACTTGGCAACGACGGGCGTAAATTACTCGTCCGACGACAATGAAGTGTCGTTCACCATCAACTCGAGCGCCATCGTCGGCAGCAACGCGACCGTGTCGAATGCAGGCGGCGTATTCATGCTCGAATTAGATCCGGCTGACCCGAACCGATTTGTCGCCGTCACGTTCAAGCGTGGCGATTTGGTGCGCGTGGTGTCCGGCCCGAACCCCGGCTTCTACGAAGTGCTCTCGGTACCGAGTTCGACCACGCTCATCCTTGCGGATGATCCCGGTAATGGATCGGGCGTCGACTATCGCGTGCACAGCTTCTTTGATGATGACGGCCAAATTCCGGATCAGTTCCGATTCCTGACGGCTGGTTTCTCGACGTATAGCTTCCCGATCAGCATCTTGGGTGGCCAAGTCGCGATCCAACTGTTCCCGCAAGTGGAAGTTGAATTCCCCGACGGTATCGCTGGAAACATGACGAACCCGGGCAATCGTGCGCCGTTGAACGTCATTTTCAATGCGTCGGAAACGCGCGACGAATCGGGGTTGCCGAATCCGGGCCTCACCTTTAATTGGAACTTCGGTGACGGCGGTTCCGGCACCGGTGCGGTCGTGAATCACACATTCGATAACCCAGGCACGTTCGCCGTTACGGTGACGGTCCTGAATCCGGATACCGGAATTTCGGGCACCGAAACCGTCGACATAATGGTCAACCCGCCTGACGACGATGGTGACGGTGTTGACGATGATGTTGATAACTGCCCGGGGGTTCCCAACCCGCTGGTCGGCGGCGTTCAGCCGAACAATGACGGCGACAGCCTTGGCGACGCTTGTGATAACTGTCCGTTTATCACGAACATCGATCAGGCCGACTTCGACAATGACGGCATTGGTGACGTGTGTGACCCGGATGTGGACGGTGACGGTATCGACGAAGACGGTGACGGCAGCGGTACGCCGGGTGATAACCCCTGCGTCGGCGGCAATACCGTCAACTGTGACGATAACTGCGCCGGTGTTCCCAACCCGTCGCAGTCGGATATCGACTCCGACGGCGTTGCGGATGCGTGCGACAACTGTCCGGACGATGCCAACGCCAATCAGTTGAACTCGGATGCAGATGCCTTCGGTGACGCTTGCGACAATTGTCCGAACATCACCAACATCGATCAGGCCGATGCCGATGCCGATGGCGTTGGCAACGTGTGCGACGCGTGCCCCGATGTTTTCAATCCGGTAGTGGTCGACTCCGATGGAGACGGCACACCCGACGCGTGCGACAACTGTCCGACGATTGCCAACGTGAATCAGAACGATTTCGATGGCGACGGCGTCGGCGACGTCTGCGACGGCTGCCCGACCGACCCGGGTAAGGTGCTTCCGGGCGTCTGCGGTTGTGGTACCTCCGATCGCGATGGCGATGGGGACGGCGTTCCGGACTGTACGGTGTTCAACCCGCCAGCCGGCGACGACGATGGCGACGGCGTTCCGAACAACGCCGACGGTTGTCCGTTCGATCCGAACAAGACGGTACCCGGCCAATGCGGATGTAACCTGCCGGATATCGATAACGATGGCGATGGTGTTGCCGATTGTGTCGATAACTGTCCGACGCTGGCCAACCCCGATCAGGCCGATGCCGATGGCGATGGCTTGGGCGATGTTTGCGATCCGGAACCGGGTACGCCCGGCACGCCGACGCCGGGCCCGAACCCGATGCCACCGGGCGGCATGATGTGTCCGTTCTTCGGCGGTGTCTCGGCGATGCCGTTTACGCTGCTCGGCATCATGGTGATGCGTCGCCGTCGCAAAGCGGTTCGCCGCTAAACGCAACGCCGGGCTAGCAGTCTTGCTCGCTCGGCAACACTTCACGTAAACATAGAAAAGCCCCGGTCAGGCCTGACCGGGGCTTTTTTCGTGCGTGATAATGGCTTAGTTCAGAATTATTGAATCGAGCAAGCAGCGTGCTGGTCACATTTGGAAATTACTGCGTCGTTGCATGCAATGGCAACAAAACCCACGCTTGGCTCGGCTTTAATCAATCCCCTGGTCGGCCAGCCAGCGTTCCGCGTCGATCGCGGCCTTGCAACCCATCCCCGCCGCCGTCACCGCCTGCCGATAGGTGCTATCGACCACGTCGCCCGCGGCAAAACAGCCGTCGATCTTGGTGGTCGAACGATACTTGTCATCCAAAATGAGATAACCATTATCGTCCGTATCGAGCTGATCGTTTAAGAAGCCGGTGATCGGCGTGTGACCGATGGCGATAAACAAACCGTTGACGGCCAGCTCCGAATCTTCATTGGTCTTTTTGTTGTGGACCTTGACGCCAGTAATGACGTCGTCGCCCAGCACGTCGGTGACTTCCGAATCCCAGACCATCTCGATTTTCTTATTGTTGAGCGCCCGATCGGCCATGATTTTGCTAGCCCGCAGTTCGTCGCGTCGATGAATCATGTACACCTTTGAAGCGAACTTCGTAAGGTAAGTCGCTTCTTCGACCGCCGAATCGCCACCACCGACCACGGCCAGCGGCTTATCGCGAAACATCGGCAGCGCCCCGTCACAAACAGCACACGCGCTGACACCGCCGCCGGACTGGGCCAACCGCTGCTCGTTTTCGAGACCCAGCCAATTGGCCTTGGCCCCGGTTGCAATGATGACGGCGTGCGCCTTGACCTCAAAGTCTTTATCGCCCTTAACGACAAACGGTCGCTGCGACAAATCCACCGACGCCACGTTTTGAAAGGTGGCACTCCACAGCGGTGTCTTTTTATCCAATTCTTCGCCGCTCTTGATACCATTATCCGTCACGGCACGCGTACCGAAGCGAAACGCCTGCGCCGCGAACAACTGCATCATGTCCGGGCCGGTCACGCCATCGGGAAAGCCGGGGTAATTCTCAACGTCGGTCGTCAGCATCAACTGCCCGCCAGGCACCAAATCTTTGCCGGTCGCTCGACCGGGAAACACAAGCGGATTGAGATTGGCCCGCGCGGCGTAAATGGCGGCCGTCCAACCGGCCGGTCCGGACCCGATGATGACTACTTTTTCCACGTCGGACATGTGGTTGCGCCCCTTCTTGCTGTCGACACGCCCTACTGCGCGTCGCAGGTTTGATGATAGGCCCCTACCGCTCACGCGTCGACAACAGGGCAACGCCTCCGATCGGTTTGCATGCGAGTCGCGGCCCGAGATTGCCAGATCGCGCGGGTGTTTCTAGCATACCTGCCATGGTTCATGGAAGACGCCCACTGCCGTATCGACCCCGTTTGCTTTGTCTCTTCTTGTGGTTGCCTGCCCTGTTGTTGCCGCACGGATGCAGCCAATCGAACACCATTTTCTCGACGGCCCCCGAGCCGGTCGAAACCGCGGAAGCCGACTGGACCTACGGTCGCACCACGGGCCGCAAGATTTCGTCGCCGAATTACGTTTTGTACACCACCTGCACGCGCGATCAATTCGTGCGGGCGTTACCGCGATTTCTGGAAAGCTGTTTCGACGAATACCAGAAGTTGTTGCCGACCGCGAGCCCACCCGGCCAGAAACTCGATACGTATCTGTTTTGTGCCCGCAGCGATTGGGAGCGCTTCACCAAAGAATTTTCGCCGGCGCGCTTTGCGACGTACAAACGCATTAGACGCGGCGGCTACTCCGAGCGCGGTATTACCGTGTCGCACTATTCCTCGCAACGTGGCACGCTCTCGATCCTCGCCCACGAAGGTTTGCACCAATACCTCGAAGTGACCGGTCGCAGTCGCATCCCGGCATGGATCAATGAGGGGTTGGCGTGCTATTTTGAATCGTTCGACTTTATCAATGGCGTGCCCCGGTTCGATCCCCGCCGCAATACGCTGCGATCGCCGTTTTTACGCGAGGCGTTGGTGCGCGACGCGTTGATTCCGTTGCGCGACATCCTGGAGACCAACGCAGGGGCCGCCGTGCACGGCGACACGAATCATGTGCGTAGCTATTACGCACAGGAATGGTCGCTCGTGTTATTCCTGCTCGACGACAGCGCACCCAGCCAATATCGCAGCGGCTTCCGCAATCTGCTGAACGACCTCGGCAGCGACGAGCTGCGCAGCCGCGCCGAAGCCGTCATGAACGCCAACCGGGTGAGTGGGCAACCGCAGATTAGCCCCGGCGAGGCAGTGTTTCGGGCATATATCACCGACGACCTCGATCGATTCGAGGCGGACTATCGTGCGTTCCTACTCGACCTGTTGAGGCTCAATGGCTAAGAAAAAAACGCGTCGGCAACCGCGGCGCGGCAGCACCCGCAATCCCACGATCGCGCCACCGCCGATCGACGACACCTATCGCTCGCCATTGGTCACGCGCAACGCCTCGCGCGCGATGGCGTCGCTGTTTTCTCCGACGCGACGCGCCTATACCTGGCGCACCATCTGGCTGGCGCTGGCGGAGGCCCAACACGAAATGGGCCTGCCGATCACGACGACGCAACTGCGTCAACTCAAAGCGCAAATCGGCAACATCGATTTGGCGGCCGTCGCCGTCCACGAACAAAAACTCCGTCACGACGTGATGGCGCACCTGCACGCCTACGGTGATTTGGCACCCAAGGCACGCGGCATATTGCATCTCGGCGCGACCAGCATGGATGTGGTCGACAACGCGGATCTGATCATCATGCGCGAGGCGCTGTGTATCGTGCAGCAGTGGCTGATTACCGTCGTCGATGCATTGGCGGATCGCGCTAAAGAACTGCACAAAATGCCGTGCCTCGGCTTTACGCACTATCAACCGGCCCAACTCACGACCGTCGGCAAACGCGTGAGCCTTTGGTGTTGGGATTTTGTTCGCGACCTGCAGCGCATCGACGAACTGCTCGACCAACTGCGGCTTCGCGGTATCCGCGGGGCGACGGGTACGCAGGCGAGCTTTCTAAAACTGTTCGATGGTAACGCAAAGAGGGTTCTCGAACTCGAAAAGCGCGTCGCCCGCAAGCTGGGCTTTCAACAATGCGAGCCCGTGACAGGCCAAACCTATTCGCGGAAAGTCGATGCCGACGTGCTGTCGGCCCTCGCCAACATCGCCGCCGGATCGCATAAGTTGGCCAACGATCTACGCCTGCTTGCCAATCTCAAGGAAATGGAAGAGCCCTTCGGCAAGTCGCAAATCGGCAGCTCGGCCATGGCCTACAAGCGCAACCCGATGTTGTGCGAACGTGCGACGGGCTTGGCGCGGTTCCTCTTATCGCTCACCCAATCGGCCTATCAAAACGCCGCCGAGCAATGGCTCGAACGCACGCTCGATGATTCGAGCAACAAGCGCTTGCTCATTCCCGAGGCCTTCCTCGCGACCGACGGCATTCTGCAAATCATGACGCGTGTAGCGCGCGGCTTGGTCGTGTATCCCGAAATTATGAAGGCCCGCATTGATGCCGAGTTGCCGTTTATGGTGACCGAAGACATTTTGATGGAAGCTGCTGCCGCCGGCGGCGACCGCCAGGAATTGCACGAACGCATCCGCGTGCACTCGCAAGCCGCCGCGCAAGAAGTCAAAACTCACGGTCGCCGCAACGACCTGCTGGATCGACTCGCCGGCGACTCGGCGTTTGCCGGAATCAATTTGGCCGGCGTCTTGAAACACGAGCGTTACGTCGGTCTAGCACCGCAACAAGTGACCGCATTCTTAAAAGACATCATCGCGCCGCTCAAACGCAAACATCGCACTACGCCGCGGCGCGAGCCGGAGATCAACGTATGAGCATCACCAAAGCCGAGTTGGCCGAACAAATCCGCGCCGCCAGTCTTCTCGAAGGCGAGTTCACGCTGCGCAGCGGTCGCAAGAGCAGTTTCTATATTGATAAATATCTATTTGAAACGCAGCCGCGCATTTTGGCAGAAGTCGGTCGTCGCTTGGCTGAGTTCATCACGCCCGAGACCAAACGCATTGCCGGTGCCGAACTCGGCGGCGTCGCGCTGGCTGCCGCGACGGCGATGGCAGGTGACTTGCCCTTCATCATCGTTCGCAACCAGAAGAAAGACTACGGCACGTCGAAACCGTTCGAGGGTGCGTTGGAAGCAGGCGATACCGTGCTACTGGTGGAAGACATCGCCACGACGGGCGGTCAGGTGTTGGAAGCGGCCAAGGCCATTGCCGAAGCCGGCGGAAAGGTCGAAAAAATCGTCGCCGTCGTGGATCGCCTCGAAGGGGCTCGTGAAAATATCGAACAAGCGGGCTTTGCGTTTAACGCGCTGCTCGACGCCCGCGACTTGCGCTTACCCGGCCATGCGGTTTGACAGCGATGTTCGCGACACGATTCGTTACTTATCGATTTGGCTAGGCTAACGAATGAAAGTGCATGATTTGCCGGTATTCACCGTAGTTAGCCGGTGCCACGGTGCGACCGTCGCTCTCAATCGTCAGCAGGCCTAGCGCGACGCTTCATCAATGCGTCAGCACTTCCGCTTCGACCAGATTCAACTCGCGCAGTGCCAGTAGCGCCGCCTTTTGCTCGGCTTCTTTCTTGCTCGGCCCCCACGCGCCGCCGAAGCGTCGATGGCCGACGCGCACGGCAACCTCAAAGCACTTGCTATGATCGGGCCCCTTTTCGTCGAGCAATTCGTACGTCGGCGTATAGCCCAATTCCTTCTGGCTGTATTGCTGCAACTGCGATTTGAAATTGTGCTTATGCTCGCTGATGGCGGCGCTTTCGATATGCGGCACGACCAATTCGAGAATAAACTCGCTGGCACGCTCCACGCCCTGATCGAGGGCGATCGCAGCGACCAATGCTTCAAAGACGGCGGCCATGACCGACGTCGGCAAGCGCGAACGTCCCGAAATACCATTGCCAAGAAAGAGGCATTCGGCCATCCCCAAATCTTCCGAGACTTTGGCGCAGGTTTTTCCCGAGACGACGGCGGACTTGATCTTGGTCAGTTCGCCTTCGAGATAGTCGGGATAGTGGTCGTACAAATATCGACAAACGACCATACCGAGGATAGAGTCGCCAAGGAACTCGAGCCGTTCGTTGCTTTCCAGCCGCGAATTGGCGATAGAGGCGTGGGTAAGCGCCGATTCAAGCAATGCAACATCGTTGAACCGGATGCCGATTGCCTGTTGGCAACGTTCGAGCGCTTCTTCGCGCATAACGAATGTACCTGAATGTCGCGGATTTTCGATTCAGGCGGTTGACGAAGGCCGCTCGAGACTTCCGAGTTCAGTTCGAGAGCGGACTTTGGCAGCAGCCTGCGGGACGGGCGGAATGCGGAACCATTCCTGAACACCCAACCCTACTTAAATAGTACCTTCGGCCCAAAACAGGGTCAACTTTTTGTAAACCTTAGCCAGCCCATGACCACACCGACATCCGCCTCGATCATCGATTTACCCTACCTGACGCCCGATATCCCCGGCGTTGCGGCCACCATCAAACGCTCGTACGAAGATTTCATCGTCGAAGAAGTGCCCGCTTACGAGCCCAGCGGCGAAGGTTCCCACGTGTATTTTCGTATCGAAAAACGCGGGCTCTCCACCATGCGGGCCGTACAGGATATCGCCAAGGCGCTCGGCGTCGGGCCGCGACATATCGGTTTGGCCGGCATGAAAGACGCACGCGGCGTGACCGTACAAACGCTAAGCCTCGAACACGCGGATGCCGAGCGGATCAAGAAGCTCGAGATTCCACGCATCGCTATCCTCGATGTCAGCCATCACACGAACAAACTCAAGGTCGGCCATCTGCGCGGCAACCACTTCACGATTCGCATGCGCGATGTCGATCCGGATCGGCTGGATGATGTGCGGCGCGTTGCCGGGCTGCTTGCCGACAACGGTGTGCCGAATTACTTCGGATCGCAGCGCTTCGGTTTGCGCGGTGACACCTGGGAATTGGGCCGCGCCGTATTGCAGCAGGATGCGCAGACGCTGATAGATTTGATGCTGGGCAAGCCGACCGACGCCGATACGGGCAAGGTTCTGCAAGCGCGCCAGCTTTACGAGAAAGGCAAGTACGACGAAGCCGCGCGCACGTGGCCGCATGCGTTTCGCGACAACGCCCGCGCCGCGCGGGCAATGGCCAAGTCGAAGGGCAACCCCAAACGCGCCATCTTCGCCATCGATAACAAACTCAAACGCTTCTACGTCAACGCGTATCAGTCGTACCTGTTTAACCAAGTGTTGGCGCGACGCATCGAAGAGTTGGGTAAGCTCTACGTGGGCGATTTGGCTTACAAACACGAGACCGGCAGCGTGTTTCGCGTGGAAGACGAGGCCGCCGAAAATGCCCGCGCCTCCGCTAAAGAAATCTCACCGACCGGGCCGCTGTTTGGCAAAAAGATGACGCGCGCCGAAGGCACGCCCGGCACCTGGGAACAAGAAGTGCTCGACCGTGAAGGCGTGAAGCTGGGCGATTTCTCCAATCTGCGCCAAGTCAATGCGCGCGGCTCGCGCCGGCCGCTACGGTTCTTTCCAACTGACCTCCACGTATCCGATGGTCGAGACGACGGCGGCTTGTTTGTCGAACTCAGCTTCTTTCTGCCGTCGGGCTGTTACGCGACGATGCTGTTGCGCGAGATATCCAAGGGTAAGCTCAGCGAAGGCCGCTCCGACACGTATCGCGAACCGACCGACGATGTTGAAGAGGACGTCGCAACGGACGAGATGTAGTGATGGTCGACTTATGACGCACGTTTGAGTCTTTTCGCTTTGAATTGATGATCCAGAAGTGTCGCAGGCTGGGTAATGTGTGCCGGGCTATGAGGTTCTTGCTGATGGGTGCCACGCTTGCCCTTCAAGGCATGCGTGCGAATGCGTCGCTTTTCCGTGACCTTTTTCCTCAAATCTATCAAATGCAGAATGAATCGTGAGCGGCGGCCTTACCCCTTCAGATGCTGCCGGTGAAATTCGGTTCGATCATTCGTGGCGATTCAATGTTGTAGTATTTAACTTTAAGGCCAGCTACGATGCGAACTCCTTATCCCGCTAGGGATCAACGGACAATAGCCCAGCGTTTCAACGCTGGAGGTATGGGATGGACGATCACCTTTCATCCCGGAGGGATAGAATGAATTTCGCGCGCAAATCCGACCACGCTCATCAAACGAGAAGATCGCCAACTCGTCTTTTCTTCATCGCTCGCCTTTCCGCGTTACACCCGAGCCTTCGCCTCGGTATCTTCATAACTCTGATACTCACCGCAGCATCCCCCAACTACGCACAAGAAAAAACCCCGACTACAAACCCCCACTCCGACCTCGCCACCGTCACGCGCTTCGCCGAAATGGCCCTCGAATGCGTCCATCGCGAATACCCCAACAAAATCAGCCACGTGATGCAGGGCGACGACGACGCCAAGCCGCCGCGCGACCTCACGCCGGTCTTCTACGGTTGTTTCGATTGGCACTCCGCCGTGCACGGTCACTGGATGCTCGTGCGTCTGATTCGACTTTACCCCGATGCACCCTTCGCCGACCGCGTCCGCGCCGCATTAGCGAAGAGTTTCACGGCCGAAAAAGTTGCCGCCGAAGTGGCGTACATTCAAGCCGAAGGCCGCAAAAGTTTTGAGCGGCCGTACGGTTTGGCTTGGTTGCTGCAACTGTCCGCCGAGTTGCATCAATGGGAAGACGCCGATGCGCAACGATGGGCCGAATCGTTGCGACCGTTGGAAGAAGTTGTGGTCGTGCGCCTTACCAGTTGGCTACCCAAGCTTTCGCACCCTGTACGCTGCGGCACGCACAGTCAAACGGCGTTCGCATTGGGATTGATTCACGATTGGGCCCAGGTGCGCGGGAATCGAGAGGTTCTGCAACTGGTAAACGAGCGCGCGCGGCATTACTACCTGCGCGATCGCGGGGCAAACCTTGCATTCGAACCCAGCGGACATGACTTTCTTTCGCCGGCGATTGCCGAAGCCGATGTGATGCGACGCATCCTGTCGCCGGTCGAATTCGCCGCGTGGTTGGGCGCATTCCTACCCGGCTTGCCCGTTGACGGCTCGACCGACTGGCTACCTGTCGCCGTGGTTACGGATCGCAGCGATGGACATCTGGTGCATTTAGATGGGTTGAATCTGTCGCGCGCCTGGATGCTGGAGGGTATCGCCGCGGGCTTGCCGAAGGGCGACCCGCGCTTGCCCGGCATTCGAGCCGTTGCCAAAACGCATCGCGATGCGGGCATCGCCGCGTTAAACGAACAATCCTACGAAGGCGGTCACTGGCTGGGCAGCTATGCGACGTATCTCGTTACGCAGCGCGGGCTGGCAGCGAAATAGCCGAGTTAAGCCACTCACTTTAAATATAGCGCGACGTGTACTCCCTCTCCCTCACAGCGAGAGGGCCGGGGTGAGGGTTTTAAGTAAATCGCAGAAACCACGCACTCACAATAAAAGTGAGTGATGAAGTATTACGACAACGCAGCGAGAACGCCATCCCACAACTTCACGCGTGCATCCAACGCCGCCAACGCGGACTCGGTCGCTTCCTGCCAATTGCGTTCATCGTCGCCGCACAGTTGCGCTAACATCCGCATCGCCAACGGTCCGTGCTTGTCGCCATCGAGTTCGATATGGCGGTCGAGATAAAGCCGCAACGTCGCTAAGCCGGGCTGCGCCCGCGCGACGTTCGCGACGATGCTGGTAAACATCGCGGGAATCGCCTCTTCGCGACCGACGGAAAAGTAAGCTGCCACGCAATGCGGCTTGCCGGTGTTGCTTGCGTCGAAGGTTTTTCGAACGAATATCGCCGCCGGTGCCGGTACGTTTGCGATCGCGAGGGCATCATCGACTGCAACGCCGCCGGCGATTTGGTTTAAAAAATCTCGATCACCCCATCGTCGGCGCGCGCTTCGGCCATGGCCAACCGATACATCTCAAGATGACTAAAGCAGCGCCCATCCGGCAACTCGTCGCTTTCTTCATCGAGGCATATCTCGTTGATCAGCCGCCGCACCGACGCGTCGCCGACGGGAACCCACGGCACGCGCGTGCACGTCACGACTTGCTGCAGCGATTTGAGCAAACACATGAAATCCCAGACGGCATAGACGTGGTGCTCGAGCAAACAGCGGATGTCTTCGATCGACGCGAGCCGCGCAAACAACGGATGGTTGCCGACGGCCTCGATATGCGGAGCAACCGTTTGCTCTAATTTTTCGATTTGCGCTTCGTAGGCAATGGGTTGGGTCGTCGACATGCTGGCGTGCTCCTACCGCGGCGTGTAATTCGCGTGTTCCAAATCCAATCGTCTTGCGGGAGTGTAGGCCGACGCGATCAGCCTTGCATCGCGCCGAAAACTATAAAAAAAGACCGCGTCATGACAGGCACGACGCGGTCTCTTTGATTTCATTCGTCGATTGGCGACGTGTCGCCATTCGCCAAGGATCAACCTTCCAGACGACGTACGTCCTTGCGGGTACCTTCGATACCGATGTAGTTGAAGAATTGCTCTTGCGTGAGCAGCGGCACCGAAAACGCATTGGCGCGATACAGCGCGTCGCGGTAACGGTCGGCTTCGTTGCTGTAGCGCTTCTTCAGCGTCGGCACCGTCGGGTTCACTTCCGGCTTGCGATCAATCGTGAAGACGCCCGAGCCGCCGGTACCGCCATCGCCGCCATCGTAGCGACGCCAATCGTCGTCGCCGCCCCAATCGTCATCGTCATCGGAATCGGAATCTTCGTCGTCTTTTTTGTCGTCATCCTTGTCCTTATCGCCCGAGTCGTCGTCGGAGCCACCGCCCCAGCCGTCATCGTCGCCGCCCCAGCCGTCGTCGTCGCTGTCTTTGTCGTCATCCTTATCTTTATCGCCGTCGTCCTTCTCCTTGTCTTTGTCGTCGGACGAACTCGAACTGTCGTCGCCACCCCAACCGAAATCATCAAAGTCGGGATCTTTCTCTTCGGCAGCTTCGTCGGTCTTGTCGTCTTTCTTTGCATCCTTCTTGTCGACTTCCTTGGCCAACAAGGCATCGGCCTCATCCGAACCGAAGCGCGGTCGCCCGATACCGTTGACCACGCTTTGACCGCGGGGTTCGGCACCGATCACGACATAGCTGGTGAAGGGCGTGACTTCCTGCTCGACCTTACCGCCGAGGCGTTCGATGTGTCGCACGATCATCTCGCGACCGCGCGGGTCCACATCGCCATCGAAGTCCACATCGAAATCGCCGACCACGACGAACGTCTGCTGCTTGCCCTTGTCGCGCGACAGGATGATGTTGTTGACCTTATCGCCCTGCAAAATCGGATCGTCGGGCGAAGGTGCCGCCACGATGCGGCATTCGGCCGTGCTGCGGTTGACGCTGACCACTTCGATGGTGGCCTTACCGCGACCCGATTCGGGGATCACTTCGTTGGCCGAATAAACGCTAAACGTTTGTCCCAAATCGACGCCGTCCTTGCGGCCCACGTCAATGTACATGAGCGGATCGCCCGGAAGAATCTTCAGAATTTGGCCGAAAGCGCGCTTGGCTTTGGCCAACGGTCGAGCGTTGGGATTGATCGGGCCCTTTAGCGTGCCGAGTGCATCGGACTGTGACGCCAACACCGCTTCGCTTTGGCGATAGTATTTCTGAATTTCTTCCTTCATGTCGAGAGCCGCGCGCTTGGTGGCATTCAAGTCGTCGCGCTGACGGTCCAACATATCACGCGACGAGGCTAGTTCGGCGTTCTTGTTCTCTTCCAGCTTGGTCTTGGCCAGCAGGATTTCTTCAACCTGCTTATCGATCCTGGCAATGTAGCTGTCGAACTTATCGCTTAGTTCTTTGTTGGCATCACGCGCCGCTTGCAGCGCATCTTCTTTATCTTTCAATTCGCTGCTAAGTTGATTCACGCGGTCGATCGCCGTGGCATATTCTTCATGCAAATTCTTAATGATTGCCGTGGCACCTTCGGCTGCGCTGTACTGCTCGGGGTTCTTGACCTTCTTGGCATCCTGAATCGTCTTGAGCGTATCTTTGTAAGCTCCCTGTGCCACACCTGCTGTAAGCGTGCCATCGCCCGCAAGACTTTGGATCAACTGCTCGGTGCCCTTGATGGCAGTGCCCGCGACGCTGTCGGTCGCCAACCCCATTTCGGGGAACTTCGACTTGAGCTTGTTGTCTTCGCCGGGTCGCGCGATGCGGTTCTTCTGTTGCTCCGCATTTTGCGCCGCCGTCCGCAGGCCCTCTTGCATCGTGAACAGCCAGATGAGCACACCGGCCAGAATCACGGCGACCACAATCGAAACGACCATGCCGATCGTGGACGCGTTGGAACCTCCGCGAGATGGAGATACACCTGCCATAACAAACACTCCTCAAATGGATTGCGCTTTTTCCGTTACTGCGCGACGGCTTGCAAATCTTGACACTTAAACGCAGCCGGCTGGTCCAGACGCGAACGATTCATCGGTTGGATTGCGGCTGTGCGTTGGGGCTGCGTCAGGCGGGTCCGTCGCGCACCGGGCGCGGCAGATTCAGGACGCAACAGTACCTAAGTATCTGCAAATCAAAGGGGAATGTCAACGAACCGGTGCCCACTACCCCCTCAAAAACGCCCCCCAGAGCGATAAAAAAGGGATTTCGCCTCGGGTCCGATCTTATCCCGCCGCAGGCAAAACCCTGACCGATTATCGCGCCACCCCTGTGTGCCAAGGATTAGCTTGCCGTCTCCGTCATTAGGTACAGCCGGTTAGCTTGCTCGAATCTTCCGCTGGGTGCCCCTGGTCAGGTTGCTGCCAGTGCGGATGTGAACAAAACGTCCGAATTGACAACCAGCCCCAACCGGAACACAACCCGACGTATGGCAGCCAAATCGCTCTATCTCATCGACGGTCACGCCCAGATTTACCGCGCCTACTATGCCCCCTTCGGCAATCTGACCTCGCCCACCGGTGAGCCCACGCGCGCCGTGCACGTGTTCACCCAGATGCTGCTCAACCTGCTGCGCGATCGCCAACCGGATTACCTGGCGATGACGCTCGACGTCGACGACCGCACCGTCTTTCGGACGCAAATCGACCCCGAGTACAAAGGCAACCGCGACGCCTCGCCAGAGGACATGGCCCCGCAGATCGAGCGCATCATCAGCATCGTGCGCAGTATGAACATCCCGATTTTGCAACTGGAAGGCTACGAGGCCGACGACCTGATGGCCACCATCGCGCGGCGGCGAGCGGGTGACGATCTCGATGTGTATCTGGTCAGCCGCGATAAAGATCTCGATCAACTGCTCGACGAACATACATTTATGTACGACCCGATGAAGAGCGAGGTCATCAGCGCTGAGTCCATGCGCAAGGCTAAGGGCTTTGGCCCCGAGCTGGCCATTGAAGCGCAAATGCTAATGGGTGACAGCACCGACAACATTAAGGGAGCCAACGGCGTTGGCCCCAAGAAGGCGGCACAACTCCTTGAAAAGTACGGCTCCGTCGCGGCGATCATCGACGCCGCCGACGAACTCACGCCCAAGCTGCGCGAGAATATTTTGGAATTCAAAGAACGCGCCGACGTCGTGCGACAACTCGTCACGCTCAAGACGGATGTCGATTTTGAATTCGATCTCGACGCAGCGGCAGCAGATAGGATCGACGCTAAAGCTGCCGTACCGATCCTCAACGAACTGGGCCTGCGCCGGTTGGTCGAACGTGTCGGCGGCGACGTAAACCCCGATGCGCCGCGCGAGGCAAAAGCTGCCGCCGCGGAAAGTGATAGCGGCAAAACGGGCACGCCGCGCGGTCAAACCGGCTTTCTATTCGGTAATGACGACGAAGCGGCCGCGCCGACGAGCAGCGCCGGCTCGTTTGATTCATCGATGGTCAACTACGAACTGATCGATACCAAAACCAAGCTGACGGCGTTCGTTAAGAAACTTAAGAAACAAAAGGCCTTCGCCTTCGACACCGAAACGACGGGCTTAAACCCGGCGGACGCCGACTTGTGCGGGATCAGTATCAGTTGGCAGGCTGGCGAGGGCTATTACATCCCCGTGCGTGGCATCGGCAAAACGCTCGATAAAGACTTGGTACGCGACACGCTCGGGCCGATCTTCGTCGACGAAAAAATCGCCAAGCGCGGTCAGAATCTCAAATACGACGTCTTCATCCTGCGCGCCTTCGGTATAAATGTACGCGGCATCGACTTCGATACCATGATCGCCGGCGCCATCGCCCTCTCTGATCGCCGCTCGCACGGTATCGACGCCATGGCGCGCGATCTGCTTGGTTATACTAAGATCGAAACGCACGAACTGCTGGGGAAAGGCAAGAACCAGATTACGTTTGCCGAGATAGAAACGACGCGGACCGTCGATTACGCCGTCGAAGACGCCGACATTTCCTGGCGACTGTACGAGTTGCTCGAAAAACAAATCAACGGTTCGCCCGGTGAAAAACTCTTCCGCGAAGTCGAAATGCCACTGGTCGATGTGCTAGCCAAGATGGAACAGCGCGGCGTGGCGCTCGATGTTGGCGTCTTGGCCGAGATCAGCAACAGCATTGCCGACCGCCTGGTAAAGCTGGAGAAGGACATTCACACCGAAGCCGGTCGCCCCTTTAACATCAACTCGACCAAGCAATTGGCAGAGATTCTCTTCGACGAACTCGGCCTGCGCGTGGTGAAGCGCACCAAGACCACGCGCTCGACCGATGCCGAAGTGCTGGAAACCCTCGCCAACGAATCGGCCATCGCCCTGCCGGGGCTCATACTCGAATATCGCGAATTGTCTAAATTAAAAAGTACGTATGTCGACGCCCTGCCCGAGATGGTCAGTAACCGCACCGGACGTATTCATCCCAGCTTTCATCAAATCGGCGCCATCACCGGTCGCCTCTCGTGCAGCGAGCCGAATCTGCAGAACATTCCCATTCGCACTGAGTTGGGCAGTCGTATTCGTCGTGCGTTTGTGCCCAGCGACGACAGGTCCGTTTTGATCAAGGCCGACTATTCGCAAATCGAACTGCGCGTACTGGCCCATTTCAGCGGTGACGAGGCCCTGCGCGACGCCTTCGAAAACGATCGCGATATTCACGCGACCGTTGCGGCACAATTGGCCGGTATCGATATCGAAGATGTCACCAAGGAACAGCGCGCCCGCGCTAAGACAGTCAACTTCGGCATCGTTTACGGCCAAACAGCGTTCGGTCTCGCGCGTTCAACCAGCATGACACAAGCCGAAGCACGCGATTTTATTGAGGCGTATTTCAAAACCTACCCCACGATTCGCGCGTTTCTCGATTCGTGCGTAGAACACGCCCGCCAGCATGGCTTTGTCGAAACCATCCTCGGTCGCCGCCGCGCCATTCGTGATATCAACTCGCGCAATCGCACCGCCAAACAACAAGCCGAGCGCTTCGCCGCCAACACCGTCATCCAAGGCTCCGCCGCCGACCTCATCAAAGCCGCCATGGTCAAACTCGATCGCCAAATCGAAGCAGAAAACCGACCGAGCAAAATGCTGATTCAGGTGCACGACGAATTGGTGTTCGAATGCCCGAAGAAGGCACTGAAGAAAGAAGTGGCGATGATCAGGGATTGTATGTCGAGCGCGATACCGTTGGAGGTGCCGGTTAAGGTTGATGTAGCAGCAGGGGCGAATTGGTTGGATGGGGAAGCGGTGGGGTAGACGTTTATTCTGAAGCGTACAGTACCGATCTGATAATGAGTTAGGCGCATGATGCAACAGCAACGCGTTTTGGATTGCACTAATTTAGACGAAAGCGGTTTTCACGACGCCATCGCTAAATGCCTCGATTTTCCTGATTACTACGGCAGGAATCTAGACGCGTTATGGGATTGCCCCACCATGCTCGAAGGCGAGAACATCCGAGTTGCGTTGCAAGGTTGGATCGAATTCGAGAAATCGCCACGCGGGGCGAAGATACTCGCAATTTTGCGTGAGGCGAACGATGACATCGACGGCCTTACATTTGCATTCTAAAACAATGAAACCGGAAGCTTTTGTCGACGCACTAGTCTCTACCTCTATGTCATGTGAATTGAAAACGAGCGATTGCCTTGCAGTACTTGATTCGACAATTAGACGATGACGAATTTGACATCAGCGTTTCAGACTACTCGCTCGTCTTGCGCCCAAAGTCATTTGAATCGACGCTTGTCGAGCCAAATGGCTGCGATATTCTCGTAGAAAACTTCCTAATTTCATTTTCACCGGAACCACCCGGTATGCAGATTACTTTTTCCGGTGGAGTTTCGACGAAGGATGCAGATTTAATCGTCAATGAAATCCTGGAAAATCTTGAGGAATTCACGGGACAAAAGGGCAAAATAATTCGAATTGCTTAGCTAGTATGGTCGTGCCAACTCGATGAGGTCGCATCCCCCTTCCCACCCCGCCGATACTCATCAAACATCTTTCGCAACCACAGCAACTCGGTACTAAACAGCAAGATCCCCGCCGCGATCGGTGGCAGGGCCGAGCCGGGTAGAATCAGGTACGCTATTCCAATCAACAAAAAGACCGCCGCGCCGACCAGGGCAATCCAGCGTCGCACGGCGCGCCAATTCGTGGTTTTGATCGGCGCGGTATGCGTTTCCAACTCCGGCAATGCCGCCTCATCGCGATGACCGGCGACCAACGAACCGATCACGCCGACGGCGAGAATCCCACCGATAATGGCCAGCGAGACCAACGGCGGAATGGGATAATGATGGCTGATCAGCATTTTGACGCCGATGTAGGCCAACAAAAACACGAGGCTCATCTTGAGATAGCGGAAACGATCCATGACGCCCGCGAGCACGAAATAGAGCGTGCGCAACCCAAGAATAGCGAAAATGTTCGACGTAAACACCAGAAACGGTTCGCGCGTGACGGCGAAGATCGCTGGAATGGAATCGACTGCGAACAGCACGTCGGTGCTTTCGATCACGATCAACACCACGAACAGCGGCGTCATCGCGCGGCGGCCCTGATACTGCGTAAAGAAGTGCTCGCCATCGAAGTCGGGGCTTAACGGAAAAAACCGCTTGGCAAAGCGCACCAAAAAATGATTGGACGGATCGATATGCTCGGGCCGCGACGTCAGCATCTTGATCGCCGTCACAATCAATAATGCACCGAACACATACATAATCCAACTGAAATGATGCAGTAGCGAAGCCCCCGCCCCGATCATGAGACCCCGCATCACCAGTGCGCCGAGAATGCCGTAAAACAAAACGCGATGCTGCAACGCCGCGGGCACGCGAAAGTGCCTGAAGATCACGGCGATGACAAAGATATTGTCGAGGCTTAACGACTTCTCAATCACGTAGCCGGTGAAAAATTGCAATGCCGCATCGCGCCCGTTCAACGACGCCGTCGTGCCGATACCGAGCCAATGATGCTCGTAGATAAAGTATATGAGCACGTTGAAGCCCAGCGCGAGCAACACCCAAACCGACGTCCAGGTCAGCGCCTCGACGATCGATACCACATGGCCTTTTCGATTGAACAGCCCGAGATCGATGGCAAGCATCGCCATCACGAAAACAATGAAGCCCAGCCAAAGGAGGATTTCCATAAACCTAGCGCAGCCTAATCATTTGCCGCTTCGCCATGTGCCGCAATAGACCGCTGCAGCACATCGAGCGCAACCGACCGCGGTTGCCACGAGCCCGTCTTCACTTCTTTTCCTTCCAACTGCTTATAGGTGGAAAAGAAGTGTTCAACTTCGATCAGAAAGTGCGGCGGAACATCAGCCAAATCCTCATAGGATTGATAAAGCGGATCGCGATTCGGCACCGACAGCAGTTTATCATCGGCGCGACCGCCGTCGGTCATTTGAAACACGCCAAGCAACCGCGCCGCAATCACGCATCCGGGAAAGGTCGGTTCGCTCACCATCACGAGGATATCGAGCGCGTCACCGTCGTCGGCGAGTGTGTTCGGCACAAAGCCATAGTCGCCGGGATAATGCGCGGCGGAGTACAAATAGCGGTCAAGTTTGAACGCGCCGAACTGTCGGTCAAATTCAAACTTGCTGCGCCGACCGCGCGGAATTTCGATCACCGCATGGGCAACGCCGTGTTCGTTGGTCGTCGGGGGAATCCGGTCGATTTGCATAAAACATGATTGAAGCAGCGGGATGATGCTTTGTCTAGCGGTGAAGGGTGCGGCGTACCGCCGAAGCGTTTCTTGCTTAATACACCCCTGCTTAACCGGACACCCCACTGCCAACTGCGACGCGTCGACGCCCGCATTAGACACTTAGCCGCGCCCTAAAATTCCTCCATCGCCGAGGGCCACCGATGGACGCTGCCACCCCATTCAAACGCAATGGCACAAGCCTGCTGCTAGGTTTCGCGCTGGCGCTGCTCGTTGTGTTTCTTATCCCCGCGAACAATCGAAGCGTTGGTTTGTCGCTGGTGCGGCTCTTGTACGACATTCAATACGGCGAGTTCAACATTCGCGGTCAAACGAGGGGCTGCAATATGCGAATGATTCCAAACGTCGTCTTGCCGCTGCGTAATGAGGATGAGAGAAACGTACGCGCTCTAAATGATCCGGATTGGTGTCTGTTACAACTGGCGGCGGATCACCGTTGGGAAGTTGTACCACCGATCGAACTGTTCGCGGATCACCCATTTCAATCATGGGCTGCGATTCAACTGGTCATGCGAACGGATAACCATTACCACGAAGCTGAAGGCAAGCATCCCTTAATGGCACCCGAACGGCTTGCAAAGGTGTACGCCTTTGTCGCGGCCACGCAGAATGCCTATCCGAAGAACGGAGCGTTATGGCTGGCTGAAGCAAAACTTCACCATCTCGTTGATAACTGGCCGTCCGTCTATGCATGTCTTGAAGAGGCGGCGTTTCGCCCGGACTGGGATCATCAACCAGAAGCCGCCTTATGGCTCTATCAATATTCCATCGAGCTGGGACTGTCAGAACTCCATGCCACTCAGATCGCCGACTACAACTATAATGATTGTTTCAATACTATCGATTGGAGAATTCGAGCGGGCTTCAACGATGCGATAACCCAGTCGATTCGTTCGGGCAATGAACATGAGATTGCCGAATACTTCGATTTGCTTTACCAGTTAGGCAAGGCGCATTGGCCGGACCGTCGCCGACAGAACGCATTTGCCGTTTTTCGAGATTATGAATTCGGTGAGGCACTCGCCGAAGAGCCCGCGTGCCTCCCATCTTATTCATTAGAAGATGTAAATGATCTACTAGCAGCCAACGACGAGGCTACGATCTTTTGGATTTGGGCAAATGAACAGTTCGAACCAGATGTGTTTAATGACTTTTGCGACGGCCATAATCGCTGGAATTCCGATTCCGCCAAGGTACGCAAGCAATGGGATGCCATCGGACCTGAGTCCGCCGTGCGATTTATACTCGCACGCGGCTTTTCTTGCCTCGCCATGTCGGGCCTCGGATTATTCGTCCTTTGTACGGGCATCTATATCTCTATCCGGCGCAAGACATCATGCAGCCCGTTTGATACCAATCCACACAATGGCGTTCAGTTAGTTTGGCGTCGTTTTCTGTTAGCTGTTCCAATCGGCGTTTGGGGTCTCGCTCGGTCTCTCCTCATCGTGATGCGACCTTACGGACACGGTCAGCGTTGGGACTTTATTGCATCGGACTACATCGAAATTGCGGCACTGGTCGGCGTCGTTTTGCTCGTGGCAACCGTTCTTTTTACCTTTAGCAGGACCAAGGCAGAATGTCTCGCACTATGGGTGGCCTCGTTTGCTTGCTGCATCGGCTTGCTACTGCTTTGTTGCTATACGCAGCACCTCTACGTCGAATTTAAGTTGGCAGAGCTTCGTGGCCCATTAACGGCGGAATTCTTTGCCCCGACAATCTCATCCTGGATTTTCAGCCTGTTCCGATGATGTGGTTGCAAATATGGATCGTCCCCCATTTCATTGACCTCGCCCCACCGCTTCGCTACAGTCATTTCTTAACTTTTCACTCATGGAATGACCCGTCATGCGAAGACGTTCACGCCGATATTCGTTATTACAAAATCAACGCCCAGCGCGTCATCAGTATGCGACAGGCCTCGTGGTCATGCTCGGCCTAATGATCGTTAGCACGGTCGCACTGGCGCAGCCACAGAACGGCAACGAAACAAGCGAACGCTCAATCCTCGATGCCGTCTGTTCAATGACATGCTTGCTCCCGAAACGGCGGATACGGGAATTGCCAGCGATAAGTCGGATGCAGCGGAGATTGACAAGGCCATCGGCAATCGCACCAATTCCGTCGCCACAGGCGACGGCTCTGACGTCGCGCGCGATACTGTGCCACTCGGGATGAAGATGGCGCACCCCCACCGAATGAGGCATCGCAAGGAAACACATCCGGAACGAATACAGCTAACGAGAACACAACTGATGCAATCGACTCGACCGCTACCGCAATCAGCGCCGCGGACGATTCATCCGCTGCAGGACTAACCCAATCCCCCCAAGACGCCTACGGTCTCTGGGTTCTCGCCCCCGCCCTCGTCGCTATCATCATCGCCATTCTCACGCGGCAAGTTCTCATCGCGCTGCCGCTCGGCATTCTCACCGCCGCCGCCATGATGTTGTGGTTGCAAGGCACCGCCGACCCGATCGCGATCTTCACCTATGCCGTCGATAAATATCTCTTCGAAGTGCTCGCCCCCGTCGACAACGGCAAGGTCGATTTCAACAAACTCAAAATCCTTATCTTCACCATCTTCATCGGCGCCATGATTGGTACCGTTGAAGCCAGCGGCGGCACGCGCGCCATGGTCGCGCGCGTGACGCGTCATCTCAGCACGCGCTCGCGCGGTCAGCTCGGCGCGTGGTTTGCCGGTTTGATCGTGTTTATCGATGACTACGCCAACGCCATGATCGTCGGCCCCAGCATGCGTCCCGTCTTCGATCGCTTGAAAATCAGCCGCGAGAAGTTGGCCTATATCGTCGACTCGACCGCCGCGCCGGTGGCGTCGGTCTTCATCGGTACGTGGCTGGTCGCCGAGATCGGATTTATTCAAAGCGGGATCGACGCGCTCGATGGCGAACGTCCCGCGTTTCTCGCCGAAATGACCGGCAACTATGCGTTTTGGGCTTCGCTGCCTTATCGCACCTACGCATGGCTTGCCCTCGTATTCGTTTTTTTGATCGCACTCACCGGGCGCGATTTCGGCTCGATGAAAACAGCGGAAGCCAAAGCCTTAAATGCCGCAGCGGATGCGAATGAGCAAAACGAGAATGAAAATGATACCGACCGCGACGCCGTCGGTCGCCGTTGGTGGTTGGGCGTGATTCCTATCGGCAGCATGGTCATCGCCACCATCGCACTGCTGTTCATCACGGGCTATCAAGGCCTCTCGGATAACGTGCGCGATGGGCTGAGTTTTTCCAATAGCAGCGGCATCGTGGAAAGCCTTGGCAAAATTCTTAACGCCGCCGCCGCCGATGACGCGCTTCTCTATGCCGCTATCATCGGCACGTTGATTGCGTTAGCGCTAACGTTGCTGTCGCGCGCCTGCAGCCTCGATCATGCCATGAGCGGCATGATGAACGGTATGCAACGCATGTTTGCGGCCTGCGTCGTGCTAACGCTCGCGTGGGGTTTGTCGCAAGGCTCTAAGGACTTGCAACTTAGCCAAGTCGCCGCCGACACGCTGCGCACCATGGAAGCCAACGGCACCTTCGATAGCGTGCTGCTGCCCGCCGTAACATTTATCGCCGCCGCCATCGTAGCGTTTTCGACGGGCACCAGTTGGGGCACGATGGGCATCCTTTGCCCCGCCGTCGTCGCCATTGCCGCAAGGTTGTACGGCAATATGCCCGAAGACCAAGCATTGCCGTTGTTCTACGCGACTATCGGTGCCGTCTTGACCGGTGCAGTCTTTGGCGATCACTGTTCGCCGATAAGCGACACGACCGTGATGTCATCCATCGCCAGCGAGTGCGATTTGGGTAAACACGTGTGGACGCAGATGCCCTATGCGTTGGTGGTGGCCGTCGTCGGTATCTTGTCGACCGACGTTTTAAACTATGTGTTGATTCGGCATTATCCCAAACTGCACGATCAACTCGGTTCGTTGACGGTCTACGCCGGAACGGCTGCGGGTGCGTTCTTGTTAATGTTGATCGTGTTTATCGTGGGGCGCAAGCCGAAGCTGACGCCGGTGGCGGCTGGTGTGTAAGTCGTTGTCGAGCGCTTGATGTGTCCGCGATTCGTCGTTAGTCCCCCAGCCCCAGAGGGGCAGGGGCACCCGCGCGGCAGGTGTATGAGTCGCAAACCATTTGATTTAATTATTCACTGTTTCTCAGCATAGTCGCCTCGTAATACCAGCTTGCCCCTAAAGAACCACATCGAGGCCAAATAGCAAATTTTGATGTAGAGGTTTGGCAAAGTAACTACGCCGAAGGCGTTACGCAAGCTAGCCCCGGGTTACCGCGCCAGCGGCTACCCGGGGTAAAAGTAATCATTGCTGCGTTCAACCCCAACGGGGTTGCGCCATCATCCGCCCGAAACATGCCGCAACTCCTTCAGAGTTGAATGCTTTTACAAACCACGAATCCCAGGGTAGCCGCTGCGCGTCAACCCTGGGCTAATGGGTGTAACGCCTTTGGCGTAAAGTCGCGACATGACAAGTTCGCCCATATGGAAGTGATTCAACTAAATAGACAGCGTTAAAGAAGATTCTCAGACTTATGTTTTGCTTGAGTAGTCGATGTGACCGCGATACGTCGTTAGTCCCCCAGCCCCAGAGGGGCAGGGGCACCCATACAAAGGTGACCGACGGGATGATTTAGTCCCGCAGCCCCCGTTGCGAAGGGGCACCCAACCATTGCTCAACCTAACCACCCCAGCGCCCATGCGGCGATGGCAATCAGCGCTACCAAAACCCCCGTCATCACCGTCGGCAAAATCCAACCATTGCCGGCGGGCTTGGGCTCCGTCGCTTGCGGCGGCACTTTAACATCCGTCGAACTCATATCGAGCGTGACTGTCTGATCGCGCGAGTCGGGCCGAATTGCCCGCACTAAATCCGCCGCCAGCAGGTTGGCATCGTGATACCGATCCTGCGGATCGACATGCAAACATTGCACCAAAATCTGTCGCAACCGCGCTGGCCAATCCGTCGGCAACTGAGCGATATCCACTTCCTTCGCCGCGCGTTGTTTGCGAATCAGATCGCTGCGCGACGAACCGTTGATAAACCGCTTGCCCGTCAAGGCGAAATACAGCGTCAATCCCAAACCGTAGATATCGCTTTCTTTCAACGCGGGCTGTCGATTGGCAACTTCCGGAGAAATCCAACCGGGCGTACCCAGCGAGATCCCTTCGGTAATGTCCTCATCATCACCGCTTTTTGACTCGGCCAAACCAAAGTCGGTCAACTTCACAACGCCCGACTCGTTCAACATAATGTTCCCGGGCTTAACGTCGCGGTGAATGATGCCGACCTGATGTCCCGCCGCCAGCGCCCGCGCCGCATGGGCGATGATGTAACACCCCTGCGTGACCGGCAGTGGCCCCTGCGCTTTCACCAAATCGAGCAACGTCGCGCCGCGCACCAATTCCATCGCGAAGTATCGGTAACCCTGTTCTTCACCGAAGTCATAAACCGTAACAACGTTCGAGTGTTGCAGCTTCGCCGCCAGCCGCGCCTCTTGCAAAAACAGCTTCTCCCCGATGGTCTCGTTTTGACCCAACCCGTGCGCGCGGGGCAACAACTTTATCGCCACGCTGCGTTGCAAGTCGGTATCGAAACCTTCGTACACGTACCCCATCGCGCCCTGGCCCAGCACGGCTTTGATCGTGTAACGCCCCACGCGCTTACCGATCCAATCGCTGGGCGGAAACGTTTCGCGCTTGCGCAGCTTTTGGAAAGCTGCCCGAAGGTGGACGCGTGATCGACTTCGGCGATGGCCGTGGTGTCGAGTTCGGCCCAGTGATCGGCGACTTGTTCGAGGGCGCGCTTCGCGTCGCGCAGCGCCGGTCGCTGATCGCGCCACACGTGATGGCACGTCGGGCAGCGGAGCCGCTTGCCGACGATCTCATCGCCACCGGGGTAGCGCGTGCGGCAGCGCGGACACTTCAACCCGAAGGACTTCCTATTCCCCGGGCCGTGCTGCTCAGATTCTGACGGCTCCTGCGACAACGACGGCAAACTCCAAACGCAGAGGATAAATTGCGAACACGCAAAATCGATTCGTCGGGGCATCTTCCCCGCAAGCCGGTCATTTGGCCAGCGGCATAGAACGTGCGAACCGATCACCCCGATAAAACTCGACGATTGGCCGTAACATGACTAGGCTTGCAAGAGATGTCCGAACAAGCCCCCGCTCCATCCGCTGAGACCATCGATTGGTGGCACGATCGCGCCCTCGATTTCCTGCGCGACCACTTTCGCGAAACGACGCCCGCGCGCCTCGGTGAATACCAGGTCTTCGATCGATCTCCGCTCGACGGAGACGGCGCGACGATTGTGTTTCGCTTCAGTGCCGATCGCGCGGGCACCGGCGCCGAAAACTACATCGCGGTCGTCGGCCAGACCGAGCCGAACTATTACCCCGATGAAGGCTTTGCCTTTGACGAAGCGTTCGAGTTGCACCTCGGCACACGTTTTATGCTCACGCTGGGCGTGGCGCAGGTGCGCGACGCCGACGAACCCGTCGCCGTCGACGATCAACCGTACGACGTTGAAAAAGACGTGCGTCTTATTGTCAATCGCGTTTCGCCCGATGCCAAAATCGATCGCGCCGAACTCGCCGCCCTCTTCGACGTCGGCGGTCAGTTTTTCGCCGTCATTCGCTGCCTGCTCGACGGTCAGCCCGTGTACGTGATGGGCCGCGACGCCCCCTTCGGCTTTTCGATGCGGACGGACCTAGCTCCGCAGGTCGTGTTTCGCATGCACCTGGGCCGCGTGCTGCGGTTAGAGCCCGACCCCGACGCGCAGCCGGGCGACTGACCGCCGGACTAAAAACAACAGGTCCCCCATTTTCGGACGGTTACTGCAGTTTTTTCGACAAAAGATCGCCATCGTTTCATCGCTTATAATGTTGAGCGAAGGACGTGATCGAGCGATGCGTTTGGATCAGATCGAACGACAACCCGGCAATCGCAAAGCACGCCGCTGGTCGCTGTGGTTGGCGGTGGCGGTGCATGTTTTGCTGCTCGGCGGCCTGCTGCATTTGTGGAGCACCGGCCTGCGCGATGTCACGCTCAACGCCGCACAGCCGATGCTGACCGGCGAAGTGATCGACGCCCAAGCGCTCCCCCCCGTCGAACCCGAAGCAACCGTGCAACGAAAATTTGCCGTTGAACCGAGCGCTGAGTTAGTCGGCTCGATGGCGCAGCGCATGTTGCGCGACTCGCGCAATGCCAACGGTCATTCGCTCAGCGACGTTCGCGAAAAGGCCGAGCTGCTGGAACGCATTAGCAACGCCGGCGAAATCCAAAAGATGGCCGACCACTTGCGTTCGACACTCGGTGCCGAATTGGAAGGCATCGACGCCGCTAACGAAAACGCGCCGCCCGTCGATTGGAACAACGCCCTGCCGATCAGCGCCAAACGCGTGGAAGCCGACGGCGTGCTTGAGGTCCACGAAGTCTATGCCGACCCCACCGGCGGTCGGACCGTGATGATTCATACGCGCTCCCGGCAAAACGACACCGTCGAATATACGACTTGCTTTGTCGAGCGCGGTCGCCGCGGCGCGCCGGTCGAATCGACCGAGGAGGACTTCGAAGCGGCCCTGGCTCGCATCGAACCGATCGAAATGATGCAGGAATATCCGCTATTGCGCGAATTGCATCGCGCCGCCATCCTGCCGATTCTGCACAAAATGGTCGCCGAATACGAAGCGGAAGAACGCGCCGCACGCGGCAAACCCACACTCGATGGGCGACCCGCCACCAAACCCAACGGTTCGGAAAAAACAGGCGATTCAGCCGATCATCGCTAAACCCGCCCGCTCGCCGATACCTACCTTTTTCGATATATTCCGAATCCGCGTGATTCTCATAAACAACGAACCTTGGACGCGAGGTTTTACGGTGGTTCCGGCTAGACCATTTCACGATTATGTGTACCGGTTGCGCTGTGGCACCGGCTAATAGACGGTGCCTGCTGACTAATCATCCAGCGGGCGCAGTCATTCGTGAACTGGTCTAATAACTGGTGTTCTCCCGATTCAAGGCAAGCCACGATCCTTGTTCAAAAAAGACGACGAGCAATCGTTCACCGCAGCTGAATCTCAACATGATCGCCTACACCGAACGCCTCACGCAGACCATTCAACGCACCCAGACCTTCGGCGTCGTCAACATCGACCCGGTGTTCGATCGCCTTCCGTCAACGTTGCAAAACAGCGCAGCCAACCCGTTGGATGCCATCGATCGATTCTGTCGCGCCGTGGTCGACGCCGCGCAGCCGCACGTGGGCATCGTCAAATTCAACATCGCTTATTTTGAGGTGTTCGGCGCCGACGGCGTCGCGCTCTATCAGAAGCTGATTCGCTATGCGCGCGATCGGTCGCTCTTCGTTATTGGCGATATCAAACGCGGCGACGTCGGCCACACGGCGGCCCAGTACGCGCAAGCGCACCTCGCAGGCGACGACGCCGCCGACGCGATCACGATCAACGGCTACTTCGGCTGGGATGGCGTCGAGCCGTTCGCGGAAGTCGCCAACGCCCACCAACGCGGCGTCTTTGTGCTGGTGCGCACGTCCAACCCGTCGGCGGCACAGTTGCAAGACTTACATCTGTCCGACGGACGCAAGGTGCACGAAGCGTTGGCCGCCGAAATAACCAACTGGAATCGCGCCGCGCTCGGCAACGACAATTACCTTGGCGCGATCGGCGCCGTCGTCGCGACCCGCGACCGCCAAGACGCGGCCCGGCTGCGCGCGGCGTTGCCGCAATCCTGGCTGCTCATTCCCGGCTACGGCGCGCAGGGCGGTACGGCTGAAGATTTCCAGCCGTATCTGCGGCCCGACGGCCTCGGTGCCCTCGTCGCCGCCGGACGATCCGTCATTTACGCGTACCAGAAAGAGAATGAAGCCGCCGACTGGCAGGCGGCCATCGAACACGCGGCGTCCGAATTTGTCGCCGATCTCCGCCGCATCTCCCCCAACGTCTGAAATTGACAGCCCCGAGTTCGTTCTCTAGGGTATTTTCCTTCGTTACCAAGGGTATCGTTAATCCGCAATCACGACTCGTAAGTGAGGTAATCTGATGTTCCGAAACCGAATCAACCTGATGCTGGCCGCCCTCATTGCGGTCACCGCAACCACCGCCACCATGGCCGACGATGACAAGAAGAAAGACGACAAAATGGACTTTGCGATCGTCAAAATGGAAACGTCGATGGGCGATATCGTGCTGATGCTCGACAAAGCGAACGCCCCCGTGTCCACCGAAAACTTCCTCGCTTACACCAGCGACGGTTTCTACGACGGCACCATCTTCCATCGCGTCATCAGCAACTTCATGATTCAAGGTGGCGGCTTCACCGCAGACATGAACAAGAAAGACACCAGGCCGGGCATCGCGAACGAATGGGACAACGGCCTGAAGAACGACCGCGGCACCATCGCCATGGCCCGCCTCGGCGGTAAACCCGATTCGGCCACGTCGCAGTTTTTCATCAACGTGGTCGATAACGACCGCCTCAGCCAGCGCCAAGGCGACGGCGCCGGCTATGCCGTTTTCGGCTCAGTCATCGATGGCATGGACGTTGTGGACAACATCAAGAAGGTACCGACCGGTAGCAAGAACGCGATGGCCAACGTGCCCGTCGATACCGTGCTGATCAAGAAGGTCTCCATCGTTGAAGAGTCGGATGACGACTACGACAAGTATGCCAAAATGGCGAAAAAGAAGTGCGAAGAAATGGCCAAGCGTGCCGAGGCCGCCCAGGAAAAAATCGCCAAGGCCGCCGCGCGCTGTCAGGAAGCCAAGGACCTACTGGCCAGTGACAAGTGCAAGACCAGCGACACGGGACTGAAATTCGTCGATGTGGTCGAAGGCAAAGGCGAATCGCCCGAGAAGACCGACCAAGTCACCGTGCACTACACCGGTTGGTTGACCAACGGCAAGAAGTTCGATTCGTCGCTCGATCGCGGCCAACCCGCTACCTTCCCGCTCAACCGCGTAATTGCCGGTTGGACCGAAGGCGTCGGCGGCATGAAGGTCGGCGGCAAGCGTATTCTGATGATCCCCGGCAAGCTGGGCTACGGCGAACGCGGTGCCCCCGGTGCCGGCATCGGCCCTAACGAAACGCTGATCTTTGAAGTCGAACTGCTCGAGATCAAATAACGCGAAGATATCGAAGTGACAAATTGAAAAGGCCGGTTGGCGAGCACGCTCACCAACCGGCCTTCTTGTTTTGTGCGATGTTATGATCTTGGGACCCGTTAATCCACACGATCGTGGCGATCAATCAATATCAATACTCATCATAGATCGCCGCGTCGCGACTTGGCGTCGTGAACGTATCGTCACCACCGACGCCGTCACCGGCGAAGTAACGCGTTTCGCCAGCACTGCCGCGAATCCAACCGATGATAACGAAGTCGGCCCGCACCTTGCCGCGAATCGTGCCCGGATCGAAATCCACCCGCATCGGGCTCAGGCCGGCGTCTTCGAAGAGCGATTCGGCCCGCTTGGGGCTGATCAGATCATAGAAGCCGGCGCCGCGCAGACCGTCACGCACGCGTAGGGCCGTTTCCAATCCCAACGGATCGCCCGGCTCATTCACCCGCTCGAACGGCAACACGGCGATGCGCGGGTTTCGGCGCTGCTTCATGCGCGCCGCCGCAGCCGCCGATACCGTCGCCGCCAAACAATCCGGATCTTCCAAGCCGCACGCGCCCACGGGCAAAGATTCCGACGTGCCCGTTGCGACGTTGATTAGCTTGGCTTGCACCGTAACGGCGGCGGCGTTGTCGCGACCCGCCACCGACGTCACCGAGCTGCGCTCGGTGCGCGTGGTCGTGCGGCGCGTGTAGGTATCTCCGCGACGCGCCGCCGTAGGCGAATCGATGTAACGCGTATCGCTGCGACGCGACGCGCTGCTCGCATCGAGATACAGCGTGTCGCCACTGCCCGACGTCGTACTCGTTGCCATCGTGGTTTCAGGCGCGCGGTAGCTCGGCGTGGCGCGACGCGTGTTTGCTCGCGCATAGCGCGGTTGCGTCGATTCGCGCGGCGTGCCCCATGTACCGAGCGCCGCCAAAACCGTTTGTTCGCTATTCGACCGCGTTATCGTGCGGCCCATGCGATCGACGACGAACCGTGCGGGCACGTCATTGGACCATTGGCTGCCGAGCCAATCGCGCATGCCCGGTCGCGCGCCGGACGGCAACACGACGCACGGATAGTTCGCACCCGCCGCTTGCAACATCGGCACGACCTTGCTGCCCCAGACCTCGGGCTCGTCAAAGGTACACGCGATCACGCGCAGGCCCTTCTCGCGATGCTGTTCCGTCAGCTCGGCGAGCTTTTCGATTTCGGCGCGACTCTCACCCGACCAACTCGCCCAAAACGCCAAGACCACCACCTGATTGCGATGACGATCGACGAGCCGCTTCAACTCATCGGCGTCGAGCACCGGCGGCGTCGCGGGATAGTGATAGCGATAAGTGGAGTAATTCGGCACGCCGCTGTCGGGAGGCCCCAAATCGGCGTCGACCACGGCACCACGGCGTTGACTGTTTTCGCAGGCAACGCTCAGGCACAGCGCAAACACTGAAGCCAAGCAAAGGAATCGAGCAGATGGGTTTCGATACATCAGAAGACCTCCGTGTCGTCCGGTGTGAACTCGTTTTATGGTCTATCGTGCAAACGCTCGCCCGCACGTTACCCGAAGTGTAACCGCTAACTCGGCGATTACGAACAAAATATTAGCCCTCGCCCACGCGCTGTTCCAACACGTGGAAGCGCGAGCGCACCTCACTGGCCATGCGCGAATTCGGAAACTCGTGCTGAATTTGCTTTCCGATATCGATCGCCTGCGACCAGTTGTGCTCCGTCACAGCCAACGAGAACTGAACGCCGAGGTTTTGCAACTTGGCCTTAAACACGCCCCGAGCGGATTCTTCCAATGCGGCGGCTTCCGAGGGCGTTAGGTAATGATCGAGGTCCTTCAGAATCGTAATGCCGCGATCGACGTCGTTGCGTTGGATGCACTGATCCCATTCCTTCAGCAAGCGACGCTTATGATCGTTCCACGTGCGCTTGAATTCATCGGGCAGCGCGTTCACTTCGGCGTTCTGACCGTTGCTCGCCATCAGCCGATCCATCATGCGCCGCGCGCTATCCCAATCGCGCTTGGCCATCAGCTCGCGCACCTGACTGATCGAATCATTCAAACGGCTATCGATATCTTCCTGCCGCGATTGATCGACTTCGGCTCGTAAGCGCGCCGCCTCGTTGCGATAACCATGGCGCGACTCGAGCAACTCGACCAGCGCATAGGCTGCTTCCCAATCGCCGCGAATAATCTCTTCGTTAATCGCCAATCGCAGTGCCGTTCGTTCGCGTCCGCGATGGGTAACGGACCGTACCACGTCGGACAGTTGCGCGCTTTCCGCCATCATGCGAATTTCGTTTTCCTGCTTCTTGAGCAAATCCGCAATGTCGCGGCTGACGTCGTACTGGCGAAACGTATCCGCCTCGATCTTTAGCATCGTGTGCAAGATCGCCCACACAAACATCAGTAAACTGGCCGAGAGCACCGCCGCGCAAACCAACACCAAAATCGCATCGACGCGATCCACCCAAGAGGGCAACGCGTCTTCCGCTTTGAAGGCACGCATCGACGCCAGAATCAGCAAGCCGCCCATCCCTACGATGCCGAACAAACGCGCGACGGCCGCGAGATTTCTTACGCGATCCAGCCGTTTAGGGGTATCAGACATGTCGCACCAGACCTATCCAAAAAGATGTGCCAAGTGCCCGGCAAACAGCGCCGAACCACCGTATAAACTTTAGGCTTTTGGACCTGCGGCGTCAATCAAATCCGCCGCAACTCTTTGATGGGACAAAACTTATACAATTAAACCAAAATCGGTCGTTATACGCCGGTCGCCACTGCCATCATCGCCGCCTGGCGCTGGCGGCGACGCTCGGCCCGCTCGCGCTCGAGTTCCTGATGTAGCACCATCGCTTCGCGCAACGCCGCCATCATCCGCAGGATCGTTAAACCGCCAAAACCGGCGAGCAGCAACACCGCAATCGATACAGCGTCCACGTTCAATCCCTCAAGGACCAACGGCTTACCACACCCATGCAATATCCGATTTTCCGCGCGCGATTACCAACCCGGCGGGCGTGATGAGTCCAAACCGCTGTCATTATCGCCCGATTGCATCAGCACCTGATGCGTTTGCAGGAACTCGGCCTCTTCCATCACGACATCGTAATAGCCCGTCTTGCGCATGCGAATCTTGCCACCGCCCTCCACGCGCGATTTAAACACCTCATATCGGCCTTTTCCGTCCGAACCGCCGATCACGCGCCAACCGCCGTCCGACTGCTGCTGCGCGATCTCCACGTTGCCCACGCCCCACGTGTTATCGCGGTCGCTCACGTGGCCCCAATGCACAAACTCGGTACAGCCGACCGGAAGCACAATCAGAAGCGCGACGGCGAACAATCCGCGTGCCAGGAATCGACGGCTAAGAGCCAATGTATTTCGCATAGATGGTTCTACCTTCTTCGGGCGTCGTCGCCCCTTTGATGATGGCCCGACCGTCGCGAAAGACGGTCACACCGAATGCGTCCACAGCAAAGCGTAACAAATATCGGTTGACAGTCGGCGCGGCCTTCGCGATCGGCGCGATCCGTTGTGCCAGCGCTTCCAGATCGAGTTGAGTATCGGACGCGGGCCGCACCTGCACGGCATCGCGGCCGCAGAGGGCAGCGGTACGCCCGGTATCGGCACCATCGAGGTAGCGAAACTCTCGCGCGCCGCAACAATCGCAGCCCTCACCCACGCGTGCTGCCGCCATATCAAACGTGCTGTATTCGCCCGTCCAAATATGGCACTGCATCATGCGGCCCGTGAGTTCGTCGCGCTTCCCGAGCAGCACTTTCAGCGCTTCGGCTACCTGCACAGCAGCCACCATTTGTGCGGCCGAAGCCAATACGCCTGCGGTATCACAGGTCGGGCTGCTTCCGGCCGGCGGCGGTGCGTCAAAGATGCAACGCAAGCACGGCGTTCGCCCCGGCACGATGCCGAGGGCCATCCCCTGATCGCCGACGCACGCGCCATACACCCACGGCGTGCCGGTCTTCACGGCGACATCGTTAATGAGATAGCGCGTTTCAAAGTTGTCGGTGCCATCGACGATCACATCGGCGTCGGCAATGAGCTTCTCTATATTGCCCGAATGCACATCGGCCACGTGCGGTTCGATCTCGATGCTGGAGTTGATTTTCGAGAGCAACGCGGCGGCGGCTGTGGCTTTGGGCCGACCCTCGTGTGCGTCGGTTTCGTCGAAGAGGGTTTGACGTTGCAGGTTGTGCAACTCGACGTAGTCGCGATCGATGAGGCGAAGATGCCCAACGCCCGCGCGTGCGAGCAGGTTCGCGCTGGCCGTACCCAATGCCCCGCAGCCGACCAACACGACGCGCCCCGCTGCGATGCGCTGCTGACCGGCCTTCCCAATCGGCGCGAACAGCATCTGACGGGAGTAACGATCGTCGAGTTGTACGGCAGGTTTGCTGTCTTCTGCGTGGGTCATAAGCGTGGCGTGGGCGCGCGGGATTACCGGTGCGACTCAAGTAGATCGATGTTGAACAGTCGGCGTCAAAAGGTAGCGCAGGCACGTATTCACCGCGATGATCACGCTGTGGTATCGGCTAATAGCCAGTACTTCTCAGCCTATTAGGCTGAGCCACAGCGCATCGTTGACCCTTTTAGTCGTCCTTCTCCTTCGACAACGCCGCCAAATACCCTTCTGGCGGCGGTGGTTCGCCATCTTTCGGTAATGCGGACGATGCCTTGCTTGCCGGATGCGGTGCGGGCGGTACCTGCGATGGCGTCGACTTTGCGGTCGGAGCATTTGCATCCGGAGCGGTGATGATCAGTCGACGATACATATCGAAGCAGGCCAAGCCGTTACGGCAGAGCATAAAACCTAGTACTAGAAAAAGCAGGTTTTGAAAACCGAGTCCATCGAAGGACCAAACCACTGCATAAAAAATCATAATCGCGCCGCAGGCAAACGAAACGATCGAATCAGCCAGAATCGCAACTAGCCGACCGGTCGAGCAGACGGCAGCAACCAAGAGTAGAGCTGCTCCGCCTCCTATCAGCATGCCAAAAAAAAGATTGGTCGCCGCATTCTTGAGCGCCTCTCCTTCATAAAATAACGGCGTCGTGAAGTACCAATACATCAGCATAATCGCGCCGGCGAATCCCGCCGACGTCGCGTGGCCCTTCACGTATGGGTGCTTGCGATCGAACATGCCTTACGACCCGGCCGGTTGGAATACCGGCACCTTGGGAGTTTCGCCGATCTCGACGTTGATGCCCTGCTCGCGCAGATACGCGATCACACCGTCGACTTCGGCGGGCTTACCCTGAATTTGCAACGACATGATGCTCACGGGATCGCCCGTGACCGATTGCGTGATGCGATACAACACGTCGTAGCGGCGCGAGATGGTCCACATAAATGATTGCGACCGCAGCGAACCGACGATCGTGATCCAAACCTTCTTGTTCACGTCTTCCGCGACCGCACTCGGCAACGCGACGCGTTTCGGCAATGTGGGCACCTTGCCTTTGTACTTGAGTTCTTCGACCAAGCGTAACTGCACGCCCAGCCCGGCGAAGTGTTCGCGCACGGCGCGCAGGTCCGGCACTTCCCCGACCAGTGAAATCACGATGCGCGCTTCGTGGGGGCCGACGCTCAGGTTATGAATGTTGAAATAGACGTCGGGCCAGCGCCGCGCCATGCCGTACACCAACGGCTCCTGCACGTGCGACCGTTCGAAGGTCATCTCGATCCGCTCTTCTCGCAACATGGAATATCGAACTCCGTCCTTTTGATAAATTGCTCAACAAGCTGCAAACAAATTATCTAACCCGATCCGGCCCTGAATTTCCATTAAAAAGCGCGCGGCAGGATTTGGCGGTGATGGGTTATGACCACGCGGAGCATCGCCGTCCCGGCGGTGCATTATCTGATTTCTCACCGGCGAGACGCCGATGCTCCCCAAAACGATGTCGTTACCGTTGCATCCATTAGGCCGCGCGTGAGGGACCCGTTTACGTCGGCTTGACCGCCGGTTCGGTCTCCGGCCCGCGACCGAGGGCTTCCAACGCGGCCGCCAGCCATTGTTGGGCCCGCTCCTGCATGGCCGGGTCGGTGAATTGTTCGCTGCACTCGCGCAACAACTGTTCGGCGGCCTCATGCTGCTGCAAATACTTGGTGTAAAGAATACCCAGCATCATCCGCACCTGCGGCGCTTCGCCGTCCGTCGGATAGGCCTTCAAAAACTTTTCGTATGCCGAGACGGCCTGCGGGATGCGCTCCAGCGTTTTCAGGCGATTGGCAATATCCAGCATGTTGCGGCGCGAGAGCACTTGCTCGTTGTCGCGATGCACCAGCGCTTCGTATTTCTCGACCGCCGTATCGCCGTCGCCCGTGGCCAAAGCTTCGGCAATCTCCTTACGAAGTTCGATGATGTCTTCGTCGATGGGCTCGGCTTGTACCGGCCTGCCGCGGAACACGGTCGCCGGTTGCGCGCCGACGGCTCCGAACTGTGGCTGCCCTGCCATCGCGGCGCGATACTCCGCGCGCTGTCGATACCGCTTGAGCATCGCCAGCACGTCATACTGATCGCGCGGCAACGCCCGCAAGGCTAACAGAACCAAGCAAAGGAAGAAGCCGTAGATGTAGCCTGCGATGTGTGCGGAGTAAGCCACCGAACTCATGCCGGGGGCGATGGCCATCGAGACGATGTTGTCCCAGAGGATAATTTTGATCGTGATCAGCAGCAGCGCGCGAATCGGCACCGTGCCCACATAAAACCAAAACCAATAGAAGATCGTGATACGGCTATCGGGGAACAGCACGAGAAACGCCGTCGTCACGCCCGCGATCGATCCGCTGGCGCCTATGCAGCTACCGTTGGAGGTTGCCGTGAAGCCGATCCCCGCAAATATGCCCGCCGCCAGATAGAACAGCAGGTATGCCGCGTTGCCCATCTTGGCGTTGACGGCATTCCCGAAAACCCACAGGAACAGAATGTTGCCGAGAATATGGAACGCATCGCCGTGTAGGAACTGATACGAAAGAAACTGGTGCAGTTGCAAGTTGTAAGTGTTCAGTGTGCCCCAGCCGAGGATTTGCTGGGCCAAGCCGCCCAACGTGCCGCCCCGCATCGACGGGTTGGCGATCAGGAAGACCAGAATATTGACCGCGATGAGGGCCTTGTTGACCCAGGGGTAGCGGCGTTCGGGGGCGTCGGTCTTATACGGAATAATCAGCAAGGGTCGAAATCCTATATCGAAGCGGTCGGATTCGGGGATAGAATCGGCCTAGCCGCCGACGATATCCATGAATTCACTAGGTTCGTCGGATTGTAGTCGAATCCGGCCATTGCGTGCGGGCTCGCCCCGCAGGAGTCCGGCGCGCGATCGGTTGCGACCGCCCCTTGCCAATTCCTCCTTTTGCCCTCATATTACGGGATTCTGGCGCGATTGCAGCGGCAAGTTGCGGTAATCAGAAGTCCACCGACGGATTAAACGAGATAAAGCGATGTATGCAGTAGTAGAAGACGGCGGCAAGCAGTACATGGTCAAAAAAGGCGACACGATCCACATCGAAAAGCGGGATCTCGCCGAGGGTGCCAAGACCGTCGAATTCGATCGGGTGCTGATGATCGGCGACGGCGACGATCGCAAGCTCGGTCAGCCTTTAGTCGATGGTGCCAAGGTCACGGCCACGCTGGACGGTGCGGTGAAGGGCCCCAAGCTCGAAATCGTGAAGTTCAAGCGGCGCAAGGGTTATCGGCTGCACAAGGGCCACCGCCAAAACATGCTGCGGGTCACCATCGACAGCATCAGCGGCTAAGCCCATTTTCGAGAATCCCCTCCTTTTCTCTCGTTCATCCCGGCATAGAATGCGAAAGGCCGTGGTATGAATCGAAAACAGCTAGACACAACTCGTAAACGCAACCACCCGGCGCTGACCGTCGGTCGCTGGTTGCTGTTCGCCGTTCTCGCCGGATTTGCGATCTCAGCGGGCATGAATTTGCTCTCCGCATCGGCCCTTGCCGACGAAGAAAAGGCCCCGCCCAACAAGGGCAAGCCCGCCGTCGATCGGCAGCCCGCGCCAGCGCGGCAGCCAACCACGCAAACATCGCAGCCGACCGGCCGCCGGGTCATCAACGCCGGCCGTGGGCAGGCTCCCGACGATAAGCTCAACGTTCGCAGCCCATCTGTTGGCGCGCGGCGCCGCGGGGCAACGTCACGCCCCACGCGCGAAGTCGCCGCCGATCGCACACGTCGCTTACAGGAAGCCCGCGCGCGGCGGGCCGCCGCCGCCCGTCGTCGAGCCGAGCGACGGAACAAGAAAAGGGCCAGCCGCGGTAAAGCGTCGTTGCGATTTTCCGAGGTTCGTTCGGAACCCGTGCAGGATGCGGTCGACTACGGCGTGGAAGACGTGATCGAGACCGAGAACGGCAAGCAGTATCGCATTCGCTATAAATTCGATTCGCGCGTTCCGCTCTATTTCGTGTTCCAAAATGAGTTCATCGACCGTGGCGGCGTGCCCGGCCTGATGACGTTTAAGGCGACGGCGCGCGACCGCACGGTCGTTAAACAAACCATGCAAGCCACCCAAGGCGCGCCGGGAACGCCCGGCGGTGGGCGAAGGTTTTACAAAGCCATCTGGGAATACGACCGCTTCCAAATCGAGGAATCGGTGATGGGTAAGTCGGCGTCGTTTGATTCGCTCAAGGAAACTTATCCGGTGCGTAAGCTGCGTCGGTTGGGTCGCGTGCCCGGCGCGATCGTTGAGTTCCAGCAAAACGGTTGGACCGGCGAGTTTTTGAATGTCCAGGTCCAATACGGCAGCGATCGATTGGGGCCGACCACACGCGAAAAACTATCGCGCACCAGCCAACGCGCGGACATCGAACCGGAAAACTTGCAGCGCATCTTGGACGATTTAGGTACCTTGATTCTGCCGCGTCAGCCAGTTGCCATTGGCGATCATTGGCAGCGCGAACGACGCGTGCCGATTCGCAACTTTGGCGATTCGGTCACGCGCTACGACCTTTCCCTGCGCCACGTCGAAAATAACGGCAACGATCTCATTGCGGAGGTTCAGATCGCCGGCACGATTGCGCTGGAAAAGGAAGCGGAGAACGATGAAGCCGACAACGAAACGACCAACAGCGGCACCGTGCACGAAAACGGCAAGCCGATTATGCCCAAGCCGCGCCAGCGACAGGTTAAGAACGACCCCGGCGGTAAAGCATTCGAACTCGATCGCTCCGCCGTTGAAGGCAAGTATCGGTTCAACATTACCCAGGGGCGCTTGATCGAATTTGAACTGCGGCGCGTCCGCGAAATGTCGGCCGATATGGAATCGGAATCGATGGGCCAAATGTCGCTCGAATCGGGCGAGGCCCACACGATGCGCGTCACCGTCAGCACGACCGAACCAGCCAAGCCGATCATCATCGGTGGGCCCAAGCCGCCGGACGAACCCGAGCCCGAAACGCCCGACGCGAAGCCGGTGGGCCGTCCGACCAGTCAGCAGATGAAAAAGCAGCAGGAAGCGCGCGAACAAGCCCGCAAGCGTCGCGAAGAACGACAAATGCGTGCGGAGCAGTCGCTTCAGGAACGCCTCGAAGCCGCACGTCGCGCGCGCGAGAAGGCGACGTCCCAACCGGCCGACGACAGCGACGGCGACGAGTCGCCCGCCCGCAACAGCAATCAGGAAGACGCGCCGGAGCCGACCACGCAACCGGCCAACAGTTAGCGCCGTAGGTTCGCCGCAGGATGGATTTACATGCGTCACCAATCTCAATTCCGTTCGAGCTTACTTCGCTTTATCGTCGTCGCGTGTTTCTTTGGATTCGGATGCGCTTCGATGTCCGGCTGCTTAAACGATGAAGAGATGATCGATCATCACGAGCACGTACTCGATCAGGAAGACGAATAAGCGTCGGCGCGCGACAAAGGCGGACACCTTGCCCCCGAAAAAACGCACTTCAAAAAAACGTGCCGCCGAAGCGGGCCCTTGGTATGCCGACGGTCTGAAATTCAAATGCACGCAGTGCGGTAACTGCTGCACCGGCGCACCCGGCTACGTTTTCGTCAACCAAAAAGAAATCGATGCGATTGCCGCGTTCATCGGTCGGCCCGGTCGCGGCCTCACCAAAGAGCACCTGCGCCGCGTTTACAACAGCGGCTACTCGCTTACCGAAGATCCCAATAACGGCGACTGCTGCTTTTTAAAAACCACGCCCGACGGCAAACGCGCGTGCAGCATCTACCCGGTGCGCCCATTGCAATGCCGCACGTGGCCGTTTTGGGATGACCTGCTCGAATCGCCCGAAGCCTGGGACTCTGCCGCCGACGGTTGCCCCGGTATGAACCGCGGCAAAACGCACGACTTGGTTCAAATTCGCGTGCGCCTAAACGCGCGCGATTGGGACGACCTGCCGTCATGAGCGACGACATCGGCACCAATGCCGCGCTACATCTCGACAACTCAGCACTGCAGGCCGACGTCCGCGCGCTGTACGACGACGTCGATCGCCAAATCGCCGCCCACCAACCCCGCTGCACCAACCGCGGCCTTTGCTGCAACTTTCATGCATACGGCCATCGGCTCTACGTTTCCACGGCCGAGCTGAGCCATTTCGCCGCCGGTCGCGCCGGCGCATTGCTACCCGTCGATCCTGCCACGGGGAGTTGCCCGTATCAAATCGACGGCATATGCACCGCCCGCGCCGAGCGCCCGCTGGGTTGTCGGATTTTTTTCTGCGAGTCCGAATCGGACGGATGGCCCAACGAGATTTACGAAACAGCGTTGACCCGGCTGCAGGCAATCGCAGCCGCCCACGGCGTCGAATATCGGTATGTCGAGTGGTTATCGGCATTGGCGACTCTCGCGCCGCCGCCCCCCGCGGCTTTGACGCCCGCAGGTCCGTCCGAGCAAAAGATTGACCCGCTTTCACTGCCCGTGATAAACTCTTGATGTAAGGAGCAGGGGAACTAGGTATCGCCTCCGGCTTTGCCAGCTGCGTTCGACTGCTCCGGAGCAAACCTGCCCGACGCACGACCCGCCTCTTTGTCCCCGCGACGAGGAACGACATAAGGAAACGTGATGAAAAAGATCAAAGCTCTCTTGCTGTTTACTTTGTTCTGTGGCGCTTTGACGGTGCCTTCGATGGGCTGCGCCGATGGCGTCGCTCAAACCAAGGCCGATTACGCCCGCTCGACGCGCCGTGCCTTCCGCTACGACTGGCAGATGGCAGTCGACGATTTTCATCTGATCACATACACGCATCGACCGCTGCGATTGTCGCGTTACGTCATCGACTAAGTTCGGCTTTCGCTTATCTCACATTCGGCCTGCGCCGGGTGGTTACTCACTCGTTTTGTTATCATGGCGGCGTTCTGTGCTTTGCGCACCGAACGCCGTTTTTGTTTGCACGCAATGCTGTTATCAACCTTCGCACGACGGTGAGTGATGGCCGACGAACACTGGGTCGAATTGCTAAAGGTCGCCGACTGTCCACCGGGGCGGCGCAAGTTTATTGAGATCGGCGACCGCGAGCTGGCTGTGTTTCATCTGGCCGATCCGGATCGCTTTGTGGTAATCGATAACAGTTGCCCGCATGCGGGTGGCAATCTTTCGGCGGGCGAACTGGAAGATGGCTGCGTCGTTGTGTGCCCGTGGCATTTGTGGACCTTTAATTTGGATAGCGGCGCATGCACGCTAAACGAGCAGATCGCATTGCAGCGGTATCCGACCAAGGTGGAAGGCGACGCGTTATTGGCTTTGTTGAAGGATTGAGGCGTTGGCTGTTTTTTTAGACAAACGGATTAATCTCCCGCGCGATCGGCAACCTCTACTGCTAAGACGCGATCGATGAACCCATCCGCCAATAGATCTTCCGACACCAGCGTTCGATACCTTTGAAACGCCGAGCGCGCCGCCGCATCCTTCGCGATGTAGTGACTGACAAAGCCCTTTACAAACCAAGCCTCCGCATGGTTGGGACGCGCAATAAGATGCTCATCGAGTGAACGAACCTGCCGCTCAAAATCGGACGGCTTGCCATACAAATCGCGCAAGTCAATATCAGCATGGGCCAAGTCGGGGGCGCGATCGAAGCCCGTGCGTAACGATCGCGCCGCAGCTGCGTAATCGCCCAATGCAAAGCACGCCAAGCCGTGTGCGATGTGCGGACCGGCCTCATCCGGCAAGGCGACCGTCGCGCGGAGGTAGTGTTCACGAGCCTCCGCATATGCAGCTCGGTGAAAAGCCGCATCGCCGCGCCCCACGGCCATACCGGCGAGCGTGGCGTTGGATTGAAGTTGCGGCGTGGTGGGTTCGCTGGATGCAGGCGTATTCGGACGTACCAGGATGGCGGCGGGATGGGAATCATCCACGTCGGTATCAACTATGTCTCGAAGTTCGACTTGCGACGTCGCATCGGGCGGTTTCGATTGCATTTGCGATTCGTTCGCAGCCTGCGTCGCATCGTCATTCTCAATCGGCGGATGCGTGGAGTACGGATCAGATTCCGTTTCCGCCTGATTCTCGGTTAGAGGAACGAACTTGGTGTTTGCAGGCTCGTCGCGGTTTGCCAACCAAAGTGACTCATTGACCGGCGCTATCGAAATCGCATTCGTCGGTAGCCCTTCGCGTTGTCGCGCGTTCATCACGCGCGCGGCCCACGCATCGGTACGGTGCAGCCGCCCGCCAAACGCATCGTATGACGCCTTGTACATCTGCTGTGCGATCTCCGCCGATGAAACATTGCCGCGGTACACGGGCTTTTGGTAATCGAGATATTGCGTGGGCTGCTGATAAAGGAGATCACCATACGTGCCGCCCCAAAATCGATTGGTAAACCCGTAGCCGTAACCGCCGAAGCCGCGATAGCCGAGCGAGTAGCCGCTGTTGAGATAACCGACCGACGTGCGTTGCCCAACGGCCTGTGCCAACAAGGTGGCCGGCGCGACCATCGTTACGAGCAATATCGTCAAGGCAATTCGTTTCATGCTGGCGTCTCCTGACACCAACCATGATACCGGGCGGAGGGCCTACGGTTCAAAGTCCGTGCCGCGTAGGGACGGCGTAAGACCGAAAAGACGGCCATGCGGCGCGGTGCGATGGCATTCCATGCACGAGTCGATACGCCCGATTGCGGTGATCTCTTTGCCGTCGGGTGTCAATGTGGCATAAATCCATCCGCGATCCGTGTTAGGGGCGCCGCGCCCCAAGAATTGCATCACAAACAGCGGTCCTTTCTTGCCGGGCTGATAGTATGCGCCGTCGCGCTCGGCCGCCGGCGGGTGCTCGCCTTTGCGAAAATCCCATGACATTTTGGCGACGGTGTCATTTTTGTCCAAAATCGCTTGCGAATGTGCGCCATCTACTGCCACCGGTTGCCACGATTCCTTCACAATAGTTTGCCCAACGGGTGGTTCGACAGCCAGCATTTCGGCGTCGGTTAGTCCGACATAATGATTGAAGTCCTTGACGTACAAGTAATACAGTTTGTCACCGTGAGTGCTGCCATCGGTACTCGCACTGTAAGTTGCTGGTACAGGCGGCGCTGCTCTGCACATCGTTGGCGCCCAAGACGCTTGCGGGGAGACGAGCGTAAAATATTGATATGAACGAGCGATCCCTAAAATTTCGAAATGCCAAGATTTCACCTCGGTCGAATCGATGTGTGAGTGCCTGCCTCCGTATAGGTCGCCGTTGCCGCCCTTCGCAGACTCGGCTCTGTTCACCGGGGCATCCTTCCCCTTACCACTTTGGGATGCGTGATTTGAAGGAGATGCCGGATCGCAACCGACTTGAGCCATTAAGAGAAGGATAAACACCAGAAACGAAATGACACGCCCCATACTTTGCTCCATAAATTGACGCCTTGGGCAGTGTTAGAGAATTGCGACAAGTTCCCTGCGTCTAGGCTCAGACCAATATTTCTTAACTGTAGTCTTGAGGTTCATTTGCAGTCAGTCGCGCGCAAATAGACTCTTCAAACGCTCGATATCGAGCGCGAAACCGGGCAGCACGACCGAACACGGCCCAGCGTCACCCGTTTTATTCGCTCGATACTGTCCGTCACGCAAAACGAGTACGCTAATCGTCAGATCATCGGGATTGACGATCCAGTATTCTCTAACCCCAGCCTTTTCATAATCGCCGCGCTTGGTTTCCTGATCCATTCGATGCGAACTCGGCGAGAGAATCTCCATAATCAAGTCGGGCACTTCGGTGATATAAGGGTTGCAGCGCGCCGCCTTCTCGTGGCTAAGGAATACCAAGTCGGGACGGTAAACCAGATCGTCACCCAGCCTGACGTCGACCTCCACTGCTACAAGCCCATTGGGATTAGCGAGCAGGTAATCACCAAGTTGGCGACTGAGCTCCGTCAACAAGACTTGATGACGAAAAATCGGACTAGGCGACATGCAGATCACTCCGTCGATCAGTTCGTAACGCGCGCATGGATCTTCCGGCAACGCTAGATATTCGTCCGCAGACATGCGCAGGCCGTGATAGCCGGCATTGGTGTTTGTGTTGGCGACCAGCGGTTTATGCATAGCAATATTGTACCGAGGAAAAACGCGATTCCCAATTAAAAACGGACCAACCCCTTTTTTTGGCACAGCCAGTCAAACTCATGCTGATTCGTCCAGCTCGAGCGCACGCAGCAACGCCCCACCGCGCCCCAATGCTTCATCCGCCATACGAATTAACCCAACGTGCGGCACGGCAGCCGGTCGCGCGCGGCGTATGTCGGCCGTGCAATCCAACTCGCTACCGGGTCCGCGCCACGTGGTTAGGCATATCAGCGCGACGGCGGGAGATCGACTGACACTGGCATGACAATGGCATAGCAGTGTGCCGTTTACCGATTGAGTTTGTCTTGCAAATGCGATGATGGCATCCACATCTGCACGCGTCGGCGGGTTCATCCGAATACCAAACTGACCTGCGGCGCGTTTCCGCATAGCCAAGCGTGCCTGACCCAATAGATCATCGTCGGTCGGCGTTTCGGTGTCGTCGAAGTGAAGGACTAGCTGGTGCTCAACGTTATTTGTATCGATGGTATATTCGCGTTGACCGGCAATCGCAATGATGGCACGCACATGCGCCGCATCGGCTTGTCGCATATACATTGCGGCTTCGGAATAACCAAGAATTAGCATGTTGGGGTGATGCGGCATTGATATAGTTTACGCTAATATCTTCAATCGCTGAAAATTCGCCGTGCGTTGCGACCGACACCGTCAATCGACCGGCATTGTAACGCTGAGGTTGCCAATTGTTCATGAGTCAACCAAGCAGACGCAAGCCAACCAAAATGCAAACCAATCTAAATCCCGTAAAAGTAAAACAGCGCCGTAAATATCACGTCCGACGAAATCAGCGCCACGATACTCTTCCAGACCGTGTTCGTCGTGGCGCGGCCGACGCCTTCCGCGCCGCCGCGGGTGTTTAAACCTTCATAGCAGGCGATGATGGCGATCATCAAACCGAACACGCACGCCTTCACCAAGCCCGTGATAAAATCCTTCGGAAATACGGCCCCCGTCGTGTAATTGATATACGTCTCGGGCTCGATGCCGAGAATGCCGACCGAAGTTAGAAAGCCGCCGAACACACCGATGACGTCGGCGAGCACCGTCAACATCGTCAGCATCACGACGGTCGCAATCACGCGCGGCACGACGAGGAAGCGAATCGGGTTCAGCGCGATTGCCTTGAGCGCTTTGATTTCTTCGCCTTCGACCATGGTACCCAACTCGGCCGCGATACTCGCGCCGGCAAAGCCAGACAGCACCACGCCCGTCAACAACGGCCCCAACTCGCGGAACACAGCGATCACCACGATGTCCGCCACGCGTTCGATCTGACCGTAGCTTTCCAGCGTGGGTGCCATCTGCAGCGCGAGGATGATCCCGATGAAGACCTGCACGAGCATGACGATGGGAATGCTAAGGATGCCCACACGCACCATTTGCGTCGTAAGATTGGCCCAACTCATGCGCGCTTCGGGTGCGTAAATACCGCGCAACGCCCACGAAAACGTATCGAACACCAAGCCGACAGCGCCACCGAAGAATCGAATGAGCTGCAGCACGCCCGCCCAGCGCGCCAATACAAACTGGCCGATCGCGCGAATGAACCGTTCGATCGGATTTGCCGTCGATGATTGGCTTGGGCTGGTGGACATAGACCTCTAAGACATGATCAAACGCGTGGCGGTGTTAACCGTTGAGCGCTTGTTCTTCCGTATCGCAGATCGTAAAGAAGCGATCCAGCTTGGTGATTTCGAAAACGCTGCGCACGCGATCGTTGAGGCCGACGAGCATCATCTGGCCTTTGTAACTATTCACGCGGCGAAAGACATCGACGAACGTCCCCACGCCGGACGAATCGATGTAGCCGACATCATTCAGATCGAGAATAAACTTCGGAGGTCGCTCCTTGGCGATTTCGAGCAAAGTTGAGTGCAACGCCGGCGATTGATGCAGGTCGACTTCACCGGACAACACGACGACAGCATTCTTGTCGATGCGTTTGACCTCTTTCACCAGACTGTCGCCGGAACGATCCGCCATACCAACAAAAACCTCTGCCTGACGACCCGATTAGGATTCCGCTGCTTCGGGCGTGGCGTATTTCACCATGCGCAACATCATACCGCCCTCTGCCGGGCAGCTATACTCGGCTTCGTCCATCAACGCTTTGATAAGGTGCACGCCCAGTCCACCGGGGCGGACATCATCGAGGTCGCGCCCGGAGATAGCGGACGGATCGACCTGCTTACCGCGATCGCGCACCACCACCGAAATCCCACAGCGACCATCCGGCGCCGTTTGCGGCTCCATGCTGATCGTGATCGGTTGATCGTGGCGATTCTCGTAGCCGTGCTTGATGACGTTGGCGAGCGCTTCATCGATGGCCAGCACCAGACCGTGGCAATCCTTCTTGGAAAAGCCTTCCATCGCCGCCATCTGTTCGACCGCGGCGCGCACCACGGGCAAGCTGCGCGGGCTGCTCATGATGTTCAATGATATGGGGTAATCGCTTGCCATCTGCCAACTCTTGATCGGCATTATGCCGGGATCATGGTGAACCCGGTAGCCCTTCCGCACCACCACTCGGTTGGGGGATCACGTTTTTTCCGGGTTCGTTCGATTGCGCCACGCGCCGCCGCACAAAATTGCGCCAACGCTCCACAGCGCCGGCCCGCTCGGACATCGAATCGCCGTAGTCGTATCCGAATCGCTCGCCGGTGATTTTTTCGAGCGCGATAATCGCATACAGCCGAACGCCTTCGTCCTCGTCTTCGAGGCGATCCACGATCAGCGGCACGGCCTTGTCGTCACGCAGGCGGCCCGCTTCGACAATTGCCTTGATGCGTACGGACGGCTCTTCGTGCTGGATGCGTGCGCGATTGCTGGCCGGTAACGGTTCGATACACCCAAGGATTAGCAGAAAGGAGATCGCAACAAGGAGTGTGCAAGCGCGCTTAAGCCGCGTCGATTGATGCTTGCGAGTTGAGACCGGGATTCCCGACGCCATACGGCGATTCTACGCAGGACGGTCAACCCTGCCAATTTACGGCAATAACTTTTGGCGGACGGCTACTGACGGGCGCATGCGTTACGCCTCGACCGCAACACCCTTCCAGAATGCGACGTACTTTTCGATATTCTTCGCTTCGGGCTTGGTGTCGGGATACGTCCAGGCCGCGTCGACGTTCACTTCGCCGTCCACCACGATGTTGTAGTACGACGCCTGGCCCTTCCACGGGCAGACCGACGTGGTGTCGCTATCTTTGAGGAATTCGGTATTGATCGCATCCGGCGGGAAATAGTGATTGTTGTCCACCACCACCGTCTGATCGCTCTCGGCCAATACTTGACCGTTCCAGATTGCTTTGGCCATATTCGTGTTGCTCCTCGCTCGATTCGTCGTCTAATAAGGCAGCGAACGCCCATGCTTATCGCCCATGCCGGGATTGTAGGCCAGCCAGCCTATGATGCACGTTGGCAAGCTTTTCGAGCGTGATGATCGCGCACGGCGGCCGCACGTGTTGTCCCGACCTCGTGCCGTACCTATATTCCGTGACTCATAAGCACCGGCATCGGCAGTGGATGAATGCCGCTGCGTAGCACGAAGGGGATAACCATGGCCCAGGCCGATCAACTTGACATTATATTTACCGCCCCGCATCCGGACGATTTGGAAATCGGCTGCGGTGGCCTGATCGCCAGTTTGGTCGAGCAGGGTTATCGCGTCGGCATGGTGCACATGACGAACGGCGAGCCGACGCCCCATGGCGACCCTGACACACGACATAAAGAGATGCTGGCGGCCGCAGACGTCTTGGGCGTGCAGGTGTGCGAAATGCTGGGGCTGACCAATCGCGTGCTCATGGACGGTCCCGAGCCGCGTTTCGCACTCGCAAGCGTGATTCGCAAATATAAACCGCGCGTGTTGGTCGGCATCGCTGGTCGCACGGTCGCTGCATCACCCGATCATTACCAAGCGCAGCTCATTACCGAGGCGACACGCTTCTATTCGCAGCTTACGAAGTGGAACGAGCGATTTAACGATACCGAGCCCCATCCGGTCGATCATCTGATCTACCGACCGATCTCCCGTTCGGCCCAAATGGAGAGCTTTGCGAGTCAGTTTGTGGCCGATATCACGACTACGTTCGATAAGAAATTGGCTGCGATCTCATGTTATCGGTCCCAGTTTCCGGGCGAACGACTTGAGCGGGTGATTCATTACGTGCGGTCATTGGCAGGATTTGAGGGGGGATCGTGCGGGTACACGTATGGCGAGTTGTATGCCGTTCCGCGACCGATCGGGTTCACCGACCCGATGAAGGCGTTTGAAAAATGGCCGGTACCTTCGATCGTGGAGCGACCGAAGTTCTAACGTGCGGGCGTTGCGAATCGCGCCACCGCTGGCGTCGCGACATAGAAAAAAGCCCGCAAGTCTTTACCTATAAACCTTTTACATTGACGCGGCGACCGCGGCGGCGCTTGCGGGCGATCAGTTTTCGTCCGCCCGGACGGCGCATGCGAGCGCGAAATCCCTGCTTGCGGGCTCGTTTGCGATGGCTGATTCGATGTGCGTAATGCATGATCTTCGGGCTCCGTTCGGCTTTTTCGAATCGGTTAGGCTACCAAATCACGGCGAAATTGCAACTCAGCAGGTTCTACGCCGCCCTTTGACGCGGCACCGAAGTCGCGCAATTCTTGCTGAGGCAAGAATTTTTGTAAAAAACCCCGTTTGCGTGCTGTTAAGCGGCTTGCTAGACTTCCGACGTAAGTAAGAGAATCCGATCGGCTCAGAACACGAGGCCGACCTACCCAATATCAAGGAGATACCCCTATGGAGGCTTACGAACAACTCAAGCGACTGGTCGAGTCCTGTGCCGAGGATGTCGCCAAGGCTGAGGGTGGTAACAAGGCGGCAGGTACACGCGTCCGCAAGGCGATGCAAGACATCAAAAATGCCGCTCAGGAGGTCCGCAAGGTCATTCTGGAAGTACGATCGTCACAGCCGTAAGCACGCGATCTTAGGTGTTCGCACCTTGCGATGCGCCAAACTAACCAACGGAAGCCAAGGGCGGGCCTTTGCCGCCCTTCTTTTATTGCCTTTGCAGTCGAGTTACCACGCCCTATCTCCCATCGATCCCTTGCGGAGCCCGTTATGCCACCTGCCGCCTATTGCGACCCACAATCCATCAACTGCGACGAGTTGGCTTACACACGCGAGGCGATTTATCAATTGCTACCGCAGGCACACGAAATGGCGATGCTGGACGGCATTCCGCTTTGCGATGAGGAAAACCAAATCTTCGCGGCCTTCCGAGATATTCGCGACGACGAATGGTGGTGCCGCGGTCATATGCCGAGCAAGGCGATTTTTCCGGGCGTTCTTATGATCGAATCCGCCGCTCAGCTCTGCTCTTTCTCGCAGAAGATGCTCTACAAAGATTGCAAGGACGTCATGGGCTTCGGCGCGATCAACGATGGGAAGTTTCGCGACTCGGTGTTTCCCCCCAACCGCGTGATTCTGATTGCCAAAGTCACCGACCCGCGCCTGCGGTGTTACACGTGCGGCGTGCAGGCCTTTGTCGGCGGCCGTATGGCGTTTGAGTGTAGCATTCGCGGTATCAACTTAAACTTAGGGTAGGTGCCGGACATTGACCGTTGTTTTTGAATCTTCGATCCGCCCCTCACGGTTGAAATGTTTTTTTAAGTATTGCGACTCACTGTCTGCATAGTTGTTGCTTTAAATCGAACCGCCAATTGCGTTTACCAAATTCTCCCTAATTTCGAATCCGAATCGCCCTCTCCATCGAACCTTCACTCGCGTCTCTTACGGTATTGTCCGCGCGTGCTCTAGATGTGATGCGGTGAAGGGGGCTTTGGTGAATTTGCACATCTCATTCAAGCTGGCGGTATGGTCGATCGTTGCAGTCCAGCAATTCGGCTATGCCGCCAATGATTGGAACCAATGGTTAGGCGGGCCGGAGCGTCAAAATGCGGCGCGCGAGGATTGGGTGATTCCTGCTAACCAACGCCTCGTACCGCGATTGGAATGGAAACGCGACATCGGGAGCGGTTACTCGGCAGTTGCCATTCGGGGGAAAAACCTTGTCTGTCTGATGAATGACGGCGCCTCAGATACTGCAGTTCTACTTAATGCCGACAACGGAAAAGAAGTTTGGGGTCGCCGCCTTGGCAAGAAATATAAGGGGCACGACGGGTCGATCGACGGGCCCTTATCGACGCCTGCCATCAACGACCGCTTCGTTTTCGCAATTAGCGCATATGGCAAGCTTGTTTGCTTGAATGCCAAGGATGGCACGGAAGTCTGGACCCGCAACTTAGCCTGGGACTTCGGTTCCAAAACGCCGCATTATGGTTTTGCAACGTCTCCATTGCTCTTAGACGATCGCGTTATCGTTCAGGCCGGCGGCAAAGGCGTACTAGGCGATGGTCGCTCACTGGTCGCGCTAACCATCGAGAGCGGCGAGGTGTTGTGGCAGGTGGCGGGCGACGGGAATGATTACCGCTCACCCGCCTTGGCGAAGTTTGCAGGCGTGCCTCAGGTTATCAGTCAGGGAGACGGTCGCGTATTTTCCGTGAGCCCGACCAATGGTGCGGAGCTATGGTCGATCGATGTCGGTACCACCAGCTCTTGGACGCCGATGCCGCTGGACCAGGATCGCATTTTCATCTCTGCTGCCGAACGCTCAGTACTTCTCAAAGTCTCTTTGACGGCCAACGGATGGAAGGTAAAGAAGTTATGGGTATCCGAGCGAATCGCTGGCACCATCAGCCCCTTGGCCCGCATGAATGACCTACTGATCGGCGTGCAGACCAGAAAACTCGCAGGTTTATCCTTAAAAGATGGCGAATTGGCGTGGAAATCAAAAACGGATGCGTTCCCGATTCGAGCGGGAAATCGCATCGTCGCTTTGGCAGATCGCGAAGGCGTGCTGAAGGTTGGCAAGGTCTCCAGTAATGGATGGCAGCCGGAGGCAGAACTCAAACTCTACGACAATCCTGACAGTCAGATTCGTGTCGAATCACCGATGGCCTATGCGAACGGCATGCTCTACATACGCACCGATTTTGCGATCTTCGCGGTCTCGTTTAAGGAGGAGTGACACTATTTTCTGTAACTGCCGCTTTAGTTTGGCGTAATCGCGTCTTAACTTTTTTGAGTTCTGTGAGGGGACGTACGGAGATCACGACTATCTGCCACGCCGCTTGGTTTTCATTTAGTAAATCGTTTTGCTACAATATCCCACGGCCTTAGCGCCAATATCGAAGTGCAAAAGCCATATACCCTAAACGAAAGCGATAACGTGCCATTTATTCCTACGCTTCGACACAAGATTTTGCTTACGTTGGTCGTCACACTTGCCGTAAGCATCTTTGACGTTGCCTCCGCCCAACCGCTTAACGGCCGTCCGATCGGAGACGATATCTTTTATCACTTCATGCCAATTGCATGGCGCGATTCGGACAACGATGCGCAGCGCTTTGGTGATTTCAACGGCATGACGGCTTCGTTGGACTATCTTGAAGAGCTAGGCGTGACGGCGGTGTGGATGAATCCAATCTTTCCGTCGCCGGCGTATCACGGTTACCAACACGGCCCCGGCGATCAGGTGAACGATCGCTTCGGCACCGAGGCGGAGTTTCTCAATTTCGTCGATGCGGCCCATCAGCGTGGCATCAAGGTGTTTATCGATTTTGTGGTTTACGGCATCAGTCATAACACCACGTGGTATCAAAGCGCTGCGGGGAATCCGAGCAGTCAATTCGATAATTGGCTGGCGTTCGAGAATTTTTTCAACACCAATTACCTGGGCAGCGTTTACAACAGTTGGAACGGCGCGAGCGTCGGGTTTATTCATTGGAACCTCGATAATCAGAACGCGAGCGATTTAGTGACGAGTTGGTCGCAATATTGGCTCGACCCCAATGGCGACGGCGACCCTTCCGACGGTATCGACGGCTATCGTCTCGACCACGTGTGGGCGCAATATCCGAATGGGCCGAACGGTTGGGGATACAACCTCGACTGGTGGGTCGCGTGGCGTGATGCGCTGCGCAGCGTAAAGCCAGATGTGTTTATCTTCGCCGAACAAGCTGACTGGGGATCGACCGGCGCGAATCTGTTGCCCGCCTTCGACGCCAGCATGACGAAGCCTTGGGAGTTCGCGGCGCGCGACGCGTTGAAGTTCGAAAACGCGTCCAATTTGTATAGCCAAACGCAAGCAACGCTCGCCGCCCTGCCCACAAGTAAGAATTTCATGGGCATCATTGGCGATCATGATGTGGACCGACTCAGCTCGGTCATTGGCACCAGCTTGAACAAAGGCAAAGCCGCCGCCGCAGTTTTGTTGACGGCACCTTTCACGCCGATGATTTATCACGGTGATGAGATCGGTATGACGGGCGTAAAGGCCAACTACGGCAGCGATGCCAACGACATTCCATTTCGCGAGCCGTTCAAATGGAACGCTGTCGCCGGGCCGCCTATGAGCAACTATTGGATATTGAATAGTCAGGCGTATAACAATCCATTCTCCTCCGACAACGACGGTCGCTCGGTTGAAGAACAAAACAACGTGCCGGGCTCGCTTTTGGAAACGTATAGGGAATTGATTGCCGCGCGACACAATCATGTGGCCTTGCGCCGCGGCGACTATTTCCCGGTTCCCGCGAGCGCGTCGCAGGTTTGGTCTTTCTTACGGCATGAGGCTAGCGAAGAAACGCTGTTGGTGACGATCAACCTGAGCGGCCAACCGCGGAATGTGGCGCTCAATTTGGGCGAAGTCACAGTCGTTGGTGGTAATTCGACGGTTGTCGATGTTTTGTCGGGAGCATCATTATCGCAGCTTACGAATGCGAATAAAAGTAGCTATGCGCTAACCATCGGCGGTTACGGCTATCGCATCTTGGCCGTCAACGTTGAGCCACCGATGCCGGATGCAAACGCATTGAGCGGATTTGAAATTCAGAATCGCTTCTCCCCCGCCGATTTGGTAGCAACACAAGACAACGCGACGGGTCTGGGTGATAACATTTCCGAACTCAATCAACTGTTCGTGAAATACGAAGCGGACGGATTACGCATTGCGTTGACGGGCAACCTCGCAACCGACGGTACCGGTCTGGCCGTGTTGTTTGATACGACGACTGGCGGTCAGAACGTCCTCGATATGAACGGGCTCAATCCGCCGCCGGCCGGTCCCGATCAGTTGACGGGTACGCAATTTGATACCGATTTCGCGCCCGATGAGATGCTGTTTATCAACGCTTTTGGCGGCAACATCTACGTCGATCAATATTCGCTGCCAACGGGTAACTCGGCCACAAAGGTCTATCGCGGTAACGGCACGGTCAACGATGGCGATGGATTCTTAACCGGCGGCAACAACCCGAACGGATTGCAAGTGGCGTTGAAAAATACGAACGCGATGGGCGTCACCGACAGCAGCGCTGCGAATGCCGCGACGGCAAGCAATGGATTTGAGATGAAGGTGCCCTACGCCGATCTGGGCATGGCGAATGACGCACCGTTTAAAGTCGTCGCATTCATCATGCAAGGTAGCGGCGCCGTTAGCAATCAGGTGTTACCCGGTCTCGGCGGCGGTGTTGCCAATCTGGGCGCGACGCCGAATTTTGAAGCGCTGACGGGGCAGCAATTCGCGACGGTCGAGCCAAATACGGTCGTGGTGGGCGATATCGATGGCGACGGTGACGTTGATGCTGTCGATGCGGCGCTACTTGCGGATGTGTTGCTCGGCATCGACACCGATAGCGAACGACAGACCGCGAGCGATTTGAATAATGACGGGTTGCTCGATGGGCGCGATGTGCAGGCGTTTTTGAATGCGGTCGTGCCGTAGGGTGTGAGTGTGTCTTTAGAATTGAAGTTGCGATTTATTGTTAATATCTTCCGCGAGAACAAGTTTGGGTTGTTGGGCATAACGAGCGACTTGCAATTCTCTCAGTCGTGCAACCCTTCCCTAACCCCTCCCTGCAAGGGAGGGGAAACCATTTACTTTGTGTACACGCCAAAAGAATCGTTGACTGTGGCACAGGCGTCACGCCCGTATTCGCCGCCGAGACGACGGAGCCACAACGAGTCATTCTACCGATTGACCTGGCTGGTATCGCCTCTTTTCCGTGCGAGATAGATCAAATTGCGGCGACTGAGTTCTTCGATACTGCGGTTTTCGAAACCGGGTAGTGTCGGCGGAGTAGTCTTGAGCGCGTCGAGCGAGCGCTCGTCGAGTTTGAATCTCACGTCGACGATTTCCAAACCCGCTTCCTCGAATATTTCTCGATAATCCCGATCGAACAAGAGATTCTGATACGTATAGCGATTGCGATAATACCGTTCGATATCGCGCTGCGTGAGATTAAGGAATCGCACCGGCGATTGGGTCTGGTCGGTATGGGCGAAGTGGTCGGTCGGATCGACGTAGTGGATGGCAAGACCATTGGGTATAAGTATGCGCCTGGCTTCGACAAGTATGGAAAGCAAATCTTCGCGCGGAATATGTTCAAAGGTGTTGGTCGAACAGTGGATGTCGATGGATTCGGCGGCTAGGCCTGAGCTTCTGGCGTCGCCGGGCGCGACGTATTCGATATTAATGAATTTGAAATTTGAAAGCGATTGATTCGGCAAGCCATTGAACCAATTCCAAACAATCTTGGAAGCGCTCGTGAGCTTCATTCGACTGTATAATTTCTCGATGCCGACGAGATCTGCCCAGATGTCTTCATTCCCAGCTTCAACCTTGATTTGCTCGATCACAAGACGGAGCGCGTCGGAGCGCACATATCGATTCAAATCAAACGTCGAAACACGCTCCGCCCCACAAAGGTAAAAACCAAACGCCATCGCCGGCACCCAGCCGGTACCCAACTCCATGACGTGTGCGCCTTCGAGTTCCACTCCGTGCTCAACGGCCAACCGCGCGAGGTCTGCCTGGCGTTTCAACTTGCGGCGGATATATTTCGGGTCTCGAAACCTTCCGAATTGCCGCTGCAACGCCACGTAGACGCGATGACCGCCGGGCATGGCCGCCAGGCAGCGCAGCAAGTTGGCACGCACTTTCCAATGCATACTGCGATTATGTTTAAATTAGCGGCGGCGGCTACTGACCGAGGTAGCGGAATGTCAAATCCTGCCATTCCGGCGCGGCGACCATGCGCAGTACGCCCTGATTGATCGGTTCGCGCAGCTTGCTGTCTTTGGGAAGTGCAATCGCATAGCCCGCCGGTTGGAAGTCGCCCGACAGCACGCGCAAGGGTAAGTCGAGTTCGTTATTGACGAGGTAACGCAGGATCGGTGCGTCATACACCACTGCATCGACTTTTTCGGCGGCGAGCGCTTCCAATGCGGCTTTGGGAGACTCGAAGCTGCGCATGCGAATGCGGTTGTCTTTCAAATACGTCGCGCCGGTCGAGTCCGTCACGGTTGCGACGGTACGGCCCGGCAGGTCTTCGGGGCCGTTAATGCTCGATTCGAGTTGCGAGACCGTCAGCGCCGAAGCAATCGCGGCGGTAAAGCTGGAGATCACGATGATGCTGGCGAACATCCAAACGAGGCCGATCAGGCGACCCGCCACCGTCACCGGCGCTTTATCGCCATACCCCACGGTCGTCATGGTCACGGCCGACCACCAAAAGCCGGAGCCCAGCCCTTTCGCAACGCCGCCGCCGAACATTTCTTTGTTGCGTTTGCGTTCGACGACCCAGACCAAAACGCCGACGACGAGTAGCAACACGCCCAGCGCGGCCACCGCCTGCGCGAAGCGCAGCGTAAACAAGCGACCGAGAAAGGCGCTAAACCCCGCCGGTTCGGCAGAGACGGCGATGCCTAGCCCGCCGTTGAAGTAGGGATGGGTGAAGTCAATTTGCTCTTCGCGCTCTGCCGTCATCGTCAACGCTGCGGCGGCTGCATCGTAGGTGCCGTCTTGCAGGCCCTCGATCATCTCGGCAATACCGGATTCGCGCAATTCGTATTCGATCTCCAACTCTTTCGCCAAGTTGGCCCACAACTGTATGGTGATGCCGGACCAGGTGCCGTCGTCGGCTTTGATGGCAAAGGGTGGAACGTGGCGCGTCGCGACAGTGAGCCTCTTACTGCTGGTAGTTTCGGAATCGGATTGGGCTTTAAGCACCGATGGAAGACAGAAGATGACAAAGGCCGTCATACCCGCTACCCCGCGCTCGAATTTAGAAAACTGAGATATGCCGAACATCGTTCACTCCTGTCGTCTTCAAAATGCTTTGTCGCAATGGTCTAAGATAAGTTGGCATGTTAACACGATGCGCACTCTCGTGTATTCAAGGGCTGGCCACCTGCGACCGGGCGTGCGAATCGATGTATCAAATGACTGTCAGCGCGGCGACGACGCGCTTAGAATAGTGAATGTTAGCGGTGTTTTTTCCGTTTCTCCGAGTTGGCTAAAATGCTGTTTCGCATTCTGACAAAAGAGGACGATACATGAGTCAATCCGTTTCTAGATTCGTTGTTTGCATACTGCTCGCGCTCGCTACGTCGCTGCCGGCTGCCGCTCAGGATCGTATGGTGCCGGTTAACGAAGGCACGGCGAGTATGACAACCAGCCAGGCCTCACGAATGACGCCGGTCGTGCGCGTCTTTCGCGAGGCCAGCCCTGCTGTGGTGAACCTATCCACGACGCAGGTGGTTACCGTGCGTCGCTCGCCGGGCTTCGGCAGCTTGTTTGATGAAATCTTCGACATGCCAACGGCGCCGCGACAGTATCGTACCAACAGCGTGGGCTCTGGCTTTTTGATTCACAGTGACGGCTATATTGTGACCAACGCACACGTCGTCGATCGCGCGACGGAAGTGAAGGCAACCTTTGCCGACGGCACCGAACTCGACGCCGAAGAAGTTGCCATCGATCGACGGCGCGACTTGGCCGTTCTCAAAGTGAACGCCAATCGACCGTTGCCGCATTTGAAGCTGGGCCGCAGCGACGACTTGATGCAGGGTGAACCCGTGATCGTCATTGGTAATCCGCTGGGGTATCAACACACGGTCACGACGGGCGTCGTGAGTGCCATCGATCGCGAGTTGGCATTCGATGCCGATCACGTCTATCGCGGATTGATTCAAAGCGATGCGTCGATTAACCCCGGCAATTCGGGCGGGCCGATGTTGAACATTCTCGGTGAACTGATCGGCATCAACACCGCGATTCGCGGCGATGCGCAGAACATTGGCTTTGCGATTCCCGTGAATCAATTGCGCGAACTATTACCGCAAATGCTCGACATCGAACGGGTGCGGCGCGTGGACTTTGGCTTGCACTTTGACGGTCAGGTGCGCGGCGCGTTGAACGAAGGTGTGCGCGTCTTGCGGGTCGACAATGGCACGCCTGCCGCACAAGCCGGTATTCAAACGGGCGACGTCATCACGGCCATCGACAATCAACCGACGCCCAACTTCGTCGAAGCGTTTAGCCTGCTGGCGCGCACGCCGCCGGGGCAGTCGCTGAAATTAGACATTCGTCGCGAATCGGGCGACAAGGTGAGCGTCGAGGTGCCGCTGCGCGCGATCCCCGTCGGCGATGCCGTGGCGCAGATGGAGCGCTTCTTCGGCATGACGGTTCGCCCCATGAACAAAGGCGATTTGCAACGCCTCGGCGTGCAACGGTCGATTGGGTTGATCGTCGATAGCGTCAAGAATGGCAGCGAGGCGGATCGGGAGCGACTTGTCGTGGGCGACGTCATCACGCAATTTGGCGGCTGGGGTGTGACCGACCTGGAAGGGCTGGGGCATTTGGTCGATCAGGTCGATCCCGGTGATATCATTCCAGTACAAATCTTACGCGTGCGTCGCAATCGACTGGTACGGTTCGAGCTGGGCCTGCGGGCGCAGTGAGCGGACCACGCATCATCATCGCACCGGATAGCTTTAAGGGTGCCGTTTGCGCACAAGATGCTGCTGACGCCTTGGCCGCGGGATTGCGCGCCGCCCTGCCGGATGCAGATTTGATTGCATTACCAATGGCCGATGGCGGTGAAGGCACGCGCGCGATCATCGTCGATAAGTGCGACGGCTTGTTGCGAACGGTGCGGGCGACCGACCCGCTTGGGCGACCGATCGACGTGAAGGTTGGTTTAATCGACGACGCGACCACGGCCGTGATCGAATTGGCGGAAGTCTCGGGCTATCAACTGCTAAGCGACGACGAACGCGATCCGCTGCGCGCTACGACCTTTGGGCTCGGGCTGGTCATGCGCGCGGCGCTAGACGCCGGCGTGGAAAAAATCATGCTCTGCCTCGGCGGTAGCGCGACCGTCGATGGCGGCGCGGGCATGATGCAGGCGCTGGGTTTGCAATTGATCGATTGCAAAGGCAACGTGCTTCCGGAAGGCGTCGGTGGCGGACAACTCATCGATGTCGAGCGGCTGCAATGGCACGACCCGCCGGAAGCACTGGCGACGACGCCGATTGAAATCTTGTGCGATGTGTTAAACGTGGCGACGGGCCCGCAAGGTGCCGCGCGCGTGTTCGGGCCGCAAAAAGGTGCCGACGCGGCGGCTGTCGAACGACTCGAAAAAGGCTTGCAGCATTGGGTGGCCAAACTGGAGCATCTGACGGGGCTGGCCGTGGTGCAGCAACCGGGCACCGGCGCGGCGGGTGGCGTCGCCCTACCATTGTTGTCGTTTTGCAATGCGGAGTTGGTACCCGGCGTCGATGTGGTCGCGCGCTTGGTGGGCCTGAACGAACATGCGACGGATGCAGACTTGATCATCACGGGCGAGGGTCGCCTCGATGGGCAGTCCGTGATGGGCAAGGTCGTCGGAGCCGTCGCCCGCGCGGCGCAAGCAGCGCACGTGCCGTGCGTGGCCGTCGTGGGCCAGCTTGGTGAGGGCCACGAAGCGGCGGCGGCTTTGTTGGATCGGGTGTTTAGTTTGGAGTGTGGGTTGAGTGAGACGGTGGAGCGAATGCGTGCAGTTGGTGGTGACGTCGCACGCCAGTGCCTCTGAATTCAGACTGATGGAAACTTACAAATCTAACGGAAGCTGTCACGAAAGATCTATGTCGAGCGCACCTCGCCCCTAACGGTTTCAAGTACAGCTTGACCACATTCGGTGCATACGCCGGATTGATTCCCTGTCAGGTCGTAACCGCAATGATAACAATGGCCGAGAAGAAGCCTATCACCCATTCGCCGAATTGAGAGATAACGAACAACACATGCGATCAAGCTGATCAGCACGCCATGGAACAGGCCGTTTATCTGATGGAATTCGACGACGAAAGGGCGACGCTTCCAACCAATATTAATTATTCCAGCACCGGGATTTGAAATTTCGTAATAGGTATCGTCGAACGATTCGGTCGTTTTCACATCAGCTGGGTCAGCCTTGTCAAGAAACGCTGCAATTACATCATCCAGCCGCTTCCAACTCAGGTATGAGTCAAGCAATAAACCGCCAGTCACGAGCGTGCCGCTCATTAGGAGCATGGCTACCCAGAAATAAACACCCGACATGCGGTTGCGACGCCGTCCGGACCGCCAGCCAATAACGCACGATACAAACAAGGCCAATGTGGCGGCCATGATCTCCCAAGTCCACAAGCTACTCATGTAAACTCATTCATCTCACGCTCAAGAATACAAACCCCGTCGGTTTTGTGTTTACATTCATGCGGCCACAGACCGCAGCTCTGAACTTTGCGCGCAGAATCGAAAATCGTGAGCGTTATCGCGTTACTTTCGATGGGGCTTCTTGAGCTTCACTCGATCCGCTACGCAGTTCGCTTTCCACTCTTTGCTCTTTGCCCTTTGCTCTTTGCCGCTTTGCCTGTCGCCTCACGCCCCTCGCCTCTCGCCTCTCACGATTCCTCTTTCTCAATTCCTCATTCCCAATTCTCAATTTCTCAAGAATCGTGCGCCACTTCATTCTCGACAAAATCCATATGATCGATCTCGACCTTGATCTTATCGCCGGGGTTGAGGAACTTGCCCAGCTCCGCGCCGCAGCCGGTGCCGACGGTGCCGCTGCCGAGGATATCGCCGGGGTAGAACCAGCGGCTGGTGCTGGCGAAGGCGACCATGGCTTCGAAGCGATGCTGCACGCCGCCGTACTTGCCATCGGTCCATTGCTCGCCGTTGACGTACGCGCGCATGCCGCACTCGTCGAGGTTAGGAATCTCATCTTTGGTGACAAGATACTTACCCATCACGTTGCCGAAATCTTTGCCCGGTGCCGGGCCCATGTTGACGGGCATCACGCGGGTTTGTCGCTCGCGGCTGGATAGGTCGTTGAGTACTGTGTAACCCACGATGGCGTCGGCGGCTTGTTCAGGCGTGGCGTTGCGGATGGGCTTGCCGATGATGCAGGCCATCTCGCATTCGTAGTCGATCTTGCCTTCGCCTTTGGGGAAGAACACCTTCATACCGTCGCCGGAAAAGGCCGTCGCGTTGGAGTTGTAATAGCACGGCATCTCGTACCATTCGGGCACGATGAAGTCGAGACCACGCTTCTTGCGCATGGTCATCACGTGCTGCTCGAATGCGTAGAAGTCGAGATACTGCGAGGGTCGCAACACGCAAGGGCCGAAGAACACGCTCTCCGGATCGACGCCGCCTTCGTTGGTCATACCCGCCAGTTCCTTGCGAAACGCTTCCCATTCGGGCAGGCCCGCAATCGCGGCGGTATGCACGCCCAGATATTGCGGGTCATGCAAATCGTGATGGTGGGCGGCCTTCTCGGTGATGTCGACGATCTGACCGTCGATCAGAATACCGATTCGCCCCTCGACGGGCATGCGTCGTTGCAAATCGCGCGCGCGGGTTTCGGCGGATTCGTAGAAGTAGCAAAGTTTCATGGGACGGGCTCCCTATTGGTCGTGTTCGAATCAATGTCATTCCGTAGGTCGGGTCATCGACCCGACGACTTAGCGGCAAGGGTAAATTCGATGGGATATTGCGGCAAGGTGTGTGGGTGCTTCCCGTATCAATTACCCAGCGACGAACCGCGTATAATGCTTCCTGGCGGGACTAGCTCTGTAGGAAACGCGGCAGACTTCGGCGTCTGGCTCCGAATCTGACTACACGCTACGAATGAAAGCGAAATTCAACTAAGGCCTCTCCCAACCGCTTTCACTTTTTCGAAGGCATGTGGCAGTTTGGGCACAATCGATTAAGCGCGAATCATCGAAAACCGCGTAATCAAGGTACGCATAATAGGCCCGACGCTCCTCCGCCAAAATCGGAAATTCACCGTTAATGACCGACAAGCACTCCTCGATTATTTGCTTGCTTAATGTCGAGCCGTCTTCGATTAAGTGAATCTTGCAATACCTACGCTGCTTACCACCGGCTGTCGTGATGGAAAGAACCTTTCGAATGGCATTTATTCGCGCCTCCTCATCGGCGAGCAAAGATAGGATCGCTACCTGAAGGGGACGATGGTACCGAAGTGGTTCGTACATTTTCTCTGACGTTACGACGAATAACTCTCTGTGCAGATTAGGCGAGCGGTAATCAGCGTCGTAGCTCTCGTCTAATCGAATGCCGTCGTACATTTCCGTTCCGCCTAAACTCGAATTCCTAAGATATCATTAAATCGCTGCTCGGATTCTACTTCGCAATCAACAACTCTGCGACCAACCACGCCCACTGCTTCCTGACGTGCGCGGCTCTGTCGGGCGCTCACTCACCGTAGCCAACCCTCGTACGCCTCGTGATCTTTCATATCCTCGAACAACCAGACCATGCGATCGACGAACCAAATCTTGCAAATAATCGCCGCGTGGAATCCGAGGAATGCCGCCCAAAAATCGGCGACGACGAATCCATAAATCGACGAGCCCAGAAAAATGGCTGCCAGCGCCGTTAACACTTGCGCGGCGACGGCATGATGCCGCGGGATCGGCACCGTACTTCGATTGATAAATACGCGCTCCCCCATCACGCCCTTGCTGGCCCAGTTGTTCGTGCTCTTGGGCACCGGAAAGACGCGCGGGTTTAGCCAGGTAAACAGTGCGACGACCGCGCATGGCACCAACGCCCACCAGCCGATCCACACGTAACTCCAAACGGCGAGAAACAGAAACGGCGTGATCGCGACGCGCGTCCAAACACTCCACGGGTTGGCGTGGCGTTGCCAGACGGCGTCGTCCATCGACATCAATTTTTCGGCGGCTTTTTCCCAACGCATGTCCGCATTTGAACCGCAAAGGGCCCATATTTCGAGGGCTGGGCCGTCGATGGCGGAACGTTTGAATCTCCTCTACCCTGCCAATCAAAGTAGGCTCTAGGCCTTGTAGCCCGTAACCGACAAACGAATACGGGCGTCACCGCGCCCAAACACACCAAACGAAACTCCGGGGGGAAGAAAAGCAATGTCCGACATCGAAACACTTCAGCGTCGCATCCAAAAACTCGAACGCCGCATGGCCGTGAGCTACGCCGTTGCCGGTCTGATCGCTGCCGGTGGCCTGCTTTCGATCACAATGGGCATGGCCAACGCCAATCTCGTCGGTGAGAACATTACGGCCAACCGCATCGGCTTGGTCGATAAGTTCGGCAACGAAGTGCTAACGCTGGGCACCACCAACGACGGTCGCGCCGGCATCTGGCTCAAGCGCGGCAGCACGTCCAACCCGTTGATCGTGCAGCAAGCCGACAACACGGGGCAGATGTGGGCGAGCCAGTTCACGGTCGAGGCGGACTATCAGCGTGACGTCGCCGTGCTCGGTCGCTCCAGCCAAGGCGCGGCGGGCATGTGGCTCAAACGCGGCAGCAGCTCGCGCAATATTCTGTTGCAGCAAAACGACAACACCGCACACTTCTGGGGCAAGAATTATTTCGTCAACGACGGTAACCGTGGGTTGGCGACGTTTGGCACCAGCACCGCCGGCAAGGGAGGGTTGTGGTTGCAACGACCGGAAGGTTCGACGTGGGCGTTGTCGATTCGGCATTGATAGCGGCGACGACGCGTGGGTAGCAAATCGTATGCGGATGGCATGCTGCTACCTGCGTCCCTCGAAGGCCACGCAAATAAATCTCATGTCACGCATTAACAAAATTAGCCCCCGGCCATTGGCCGAGGGCTATATGTGTTTTACGTCATGCGCTGTTGATTCGATCTTATTGTTATTGCAGCAACAATCCCATAAACGACGCGATATCCGCACCGTTGAGCGTGCCGTCGCAATTGGTATCGGCGCGATCCTGTTCGAAGGCCGTCGGATTATCGCTCAACAGCGCCGACGAAAAGCCATCGATGTCATCAATATCCACGACATTGTCGCTATTTAGATCGCCCTTGGCCCCCGGCACGCTGAGCGGATCGGCCGGATCACTACAATTGTCGATTTCATCGCGATCGAAAAAGCCGTCTTCGTCACGATCCACACCCAAGCGCGTTTCCGCACCCGCGACGACGACGGTCCAGGTTTGCTCGCTGCCGGGCGCGGCCAGGGCTTGCAAATCGACCGTCGTAATCGTTTCACCTGCGCGGTCGGTTTGAAAAATTCCCGCACCGTCATAGCGTGCCCCGCGCAACACGCCGCCCACGCGCGCCTTCACGATTAATCCGACGCGACCGAGGTCGGCTTCCAGCATCATGTCATTCATCAACGCAATTTGCGCTGCGGATGCCGTCGCGATATCGACCAGCGTCGTTTGGGTACCCACGGCCGCATGCGTGTCCTGGCTGGGCGGACCGGGCGGCTCAAGCGGATTGGTCGGCGAACCATCGGGCAAATCCGAACCCGCGAATGCCAACATAAACGCAACCATGTCGGCCGTTTCCTGATCGGACGCGAGGCTAAACACCGGCTCGTTCACGAAGCGCGCGATCGAATCGACGCTGCCGTCGTGCAAGAAGCCGAAGCCCGCCGTGTTCATTTGTTGCGTGGTTTCAAAACCGACTTTGTCGTACTGATTGCGCAGATGCGGCGTCTTCATGCTCACGTTGGTTGAGCCGTCGATGGAGACAATCGTGAGGTGCCGCTCACCTTCGGGCCCCGGCGGCAAGGGTTGAAACGTCGGTGGGAAACCAACCAACGCACCATCAGCACCCGCGCCCGTCGGCATGGTGTGGCACGTCACGCATTGCAAACCACCATCCAAACCACCCGTGCGATACTCAAACAAACCAGCTTGTGCATTGCCGTTCGGCAACGGTTGCCCCGCAGGGCCGAAGCGTCCGGTCGTGAAATGGCCGGGCAACGGTAGATCGGTCGGCAAGCTGTTATCGAATTTGCGATACGGATTGGGCGGGAAGTAAATCGACGCGAGAAAGTCTTCAAAGTCCTGCATCTCGTCGACCGGCCCCTCGGTAGGTAGCGCTTCGTCGGCACCTTGCAACACCAGAAACGCTTCGGCGAATTCTTCGATACCGAAGCGATCGCCGCGCCAGTGCAGCGGTTCCATGCCAATGATGTGTTGCATCGTCTGCGTGGTCATCGGCCCCTTCATCGGGTGCCAATCTTCACAGTTATTCGCAATTAGACAGTTCTGATCGAACGCTTTCATCTCACCATCGGGCGCACCCAAATCCCACGCGAGTCGGTCCATTCGTGCATCGACATGACACGAGGCACAGGCAATATGACCGAGACCCGAGTTGCGATGCGTGTCGTACAAGTGCTTGCGTCCGACCTTAACCGCCGTCGGCGTGGCATCGTGAATCGCGATTTGGTCCACCTCGGTTTCCGTCGCCAAGTCAACTACGGAAAGCGTCGACGAGAACTTATTCAACACATACAACACGCCATCGCGCTCGTTGAGCGCCAACCCCGTCGGGCCTTCACCGACTTCGATCGTGGTTTGCAGCGGGTCGAGCGTTTTATTCAACCGCGTGCCGCTGCTATCAATCATCACCACATTGTTGGAACCCATACCCGCGACATAACCGCGCGTGCCGTCGGCCATCCACACAATCGCACGCGGATCGCCCAGCGACTTATCGCGCTCTTCTTGCGGGATCGGCACGAACGGCACCGTCGCGCCATAGGTAAGATGCTGATTCAAGTCTTGCACGCCCAGCGTGCTCGCGCCCGCCGGTGATACGCGCGCCATGTTGACCCGCAAAAATCGACCGCGCAAAACGGGCTCGAAGCGCACTTCGTTCGTCGCATCGGTACCGATGACCGTTACTTCTTGAGTCGTCGGATGCACGGCCAGCGACATACAGATGTTCATCAGGCCGGTCGCGTAGGAAATGTCTAACGTGCCCGCATCGATAATGGCAAGGTCATGATCGTATAGGTCCCACCCTTGCGGTCGGCCCGAAGCGTTGGCGTTGGCACCACTAACGAGATCGGTCCAGTTGCCGTTGTTGTCGTCCATCCACTGACCGGCATCGTTCTTCTTGACGATCATGCCGACGGCGGGTGGATTGGGATTGGCTGGATTTTGCGCGGGCGTGAAGTTATTGCCATCGTTGGGCGGCGGATTGGTGCCGTTATGCGGGCCGCTATTATTATTCACGACATTGGGCGGAAAGCCGCCGCCCATCTGGCTACCCCCACCGAGAATCGTGGTGTTGTTACCCGACTCAAAAACAGCGAGATAGACTTCGTCGCGGGCTTCGCTGAATGCCAACGCGCGCGGGTCTTCGCCGATGATGTTCAACCGCTGCGGCGGCGCATCGAGTGCGTTCAAATCCCAAACCAGAACTGTGTTGGTTTGCGAACACGAAACGAAGGCGCGGGCCGATGTCTCTGAGAATATCACGTCCGCAGGTTCGTCGTCAGTATCGAGCGTGTGCACCACATGCCCTGTCGTGAGGTCGACAATGCTGACTGAGTCGGAGATGTGATTAACGACCCACGCTTCGGTATTGCTGCGCGCCCTTACGCTGACGGGATCGATACCGACCGGCACGGAGAATTGTCGCATCGGCGTGCCGTTCGATATATCGAAGACTTCGAGCTGTGCATCGGGCAGATTTACTGCCAAGAGGCGGTTGCCGTCGGGCGTATTGTCGAGCGGGTGAACATGCGGATTTTCCCAGTTCGTGAATGACTCACCGAATGCCGACACCGACGCGATTGAGAGCACCGCGACGTAACAAATAAGCAAGCGCATAACGATCCCTCAACTTAGACGAACGCAATTGGCGAGGAACAACCGGCACAACGGCAGGCGAACCCACCTATTGCAATCGAACAGAATAACACAGATATACCTGTCGCGATTTGCGGACGGTTACGGAACCTTATTGAGCCTATCCAAATTGGATTAATATCGAAAGGAAAAAGCTACTTTTTGAAATGAGATCGCAGGATTCTGTCTTTATTCAGAGCGATATCGGCCAGAACGATCATTTCTCGATGCAGTTGCTCGGATTTCGCGCTGCGCGACGAGGCCACCGGCCATTGGCCGGCGGCAAAGTGTCACGGTGGAAATGTGTCGTGGTAGCCATGTGTCGTGAATTGCTTTGGTTCGCGACCTTCGCTCGGCAATCAATCGGGATGACATTGCGACAAAACAAGGACACGTCGCTTTGAATTGAGCGCTCATCGACGCCCTATTCCGCGCCGACCGTTGCTTCTTCCGCTTCGACCTCCACCGGTCGCGTTTGCAGGTCCACCATATATCGATAGCGACCGCTGCTGGCCATCAACTCTTCGTGGCTGCCCTGCTCGACAATGCCGCCGTTTTCGATCACGACGATATGGTCCGCCGCGGCGATGGTGCTAAGGCGATGCGCGATCACAAAACTGGTGCGGCCTTGCATGAGCGTGTGCAAGCAGTGTTGAATCGTGCGTTCGCTTTCCGAGTCGAGATTGCTGGTGGCTTCGTCGAGGATCAAAACCTTTGGATCGGCCAGAATCGCGCGCGCGATCGTTAAGCGCTGACGCTGCCCCCCACTTAGCCGTACGCCGCGTTCGCCAATCAGCGTGTCGTAACCGTGCTCCAAATCTTTGATGAAATCATGTGCGTTGGCTAGCTTGGCGGCAGCTATGATTGCCTCACGCGTGGCATCGCGCCGACCGTAACCGATGTTTTCGCCGATGGTGCCGTCAAACAAGAAAGTATCCTGCTCGACTATGCCAAGGAGCCGACGATAACTTTCCGCGTCGATATCGCGCAGATCGGTGCCGTCCAGCCGCACGGTTCCCTCCTGTGGGTCGTAGAAGCGCGCAATGAGATTGCAGAGCGTCGTCTTGCCCGCACCGCTCGGGCCGACCAGCGCAACGGTACTGCCCGGTGGCACATCCAGACAAACGTCTTTAATCACGGGTGCCTTGCCCGCCGGGTAGGTGAAGGAAACACTCTCCAGCGTGATATGCCCCTTCACTTGCGACCGATCGAGCATCTTTGTCGAGTCACTCGACTCCATATCCAACGGTTCGGCCATCAGATCCAGCGTACGATCCAAACCCGCCAACCCGTTTTGCAGCGTGGTCGCGCTTTGGGCCAAGGTGGCGATCGGATCGAGCAACGCCGTCAGATACGCGAGAAAGACGACCAGGTCACCGACCGTAAAAGCCTTGGATGCCGCCAGCAGCCCTTGCTTCACCAATTCCTGATCCGCCAACACGCGCGAGCCGCCATACCACAATAGCAACGCCGTCGCCAACGGAATCAGAATGCCCCACGCCGCATCGACGCCGCGCATCCACCACCAAGCGAACAATTCCTGCCGCGCCATGAAGTGGTTGCCGCCGGTAAAGCGCGACGTCTCCGTACGATCGCGCGCAAAACCGCGAATCACGCGAATGCCGCCGAACGATTCGGCCGCCTGGCTATCGATCGACTGCCGCGTGGTGCGAATGTCGCGCCAAAATGGACGAATCCGCCCTACCCACGTGCGATGCGTGTACCACACGATTGGAATCAGCGCCAGCGAACCGAGCAACATACGCCAATCGACGAAGATCAATACAAACAGCGAGCCGAATAACTGAATGATTGCCCGCCACGGGTTATACATCATCGAAAACACGAGATCGCCGATACCGCCCGCGTCTTCGCGCAGAATGCTGGCCACGCCACCACTCTTAATCTTGTAAATCCGATGCAACGGTAAGCGCACCACGTGATCGAACAATTGCCGCCGCGCATCGACGGCCACGCGCTTGCTCACGCGCGTCGCCTGCCAGCGCCCCCACAAGTTAATCCCCAACGAAACCGCCGAGAGCGTAACCATGCCGATGGCAATTGCAGCGAGCAGGCCGCTGCGATCGCTCGGCAGCGTGATCCATTGCGATAAGCCTTCCGGCAAAGCGCGCTCGCCCAACACGTTGTCGACCACGAGCTTGGTACCGTAGAGCGGGATCAGCCCCAGCACCGTCGACACGCTGACGGTAAACAAAAACGCATACACCGTGCGATGATGACCGTCGAGATAGCCCCAAAAGCACTTGAACAACTCGTTAAACGAGCGGCTGCGATGGGTCGATTTCACTTCGCCGGTCTGTACGGCATCGGCGCGTGCGGGGGCGTCGATACCGTCGCCGTTCTCGGGCTTCTTGCGCGCCTCGGCATGTCGATGCTTGATCTGGCGGCGATACTGCTCGTATCGCCGCCGACTGGAAGGTCTGGTTGGCATGCTGGGATTGTAGGTGGCCCAAGCGCCAAGGTCGAAGCGGGGTTTGTAGGGCAGGTGAGAACCTGCCAGCGCGCGACGAAACTACCGAAACGAATTTAACGGCCTTTAGGAGCTTGTCGAAACCGGAGTGCCTGTCGCGCGACGCCCGAACTGTTCTCGCGCTAGGTTAAATCGGCTGGTGGCAGAGGCAGGTTTTCACCTGCCCTACACGCGTCTCGATTTGGTACAATCTCGTACAAACCGGAGAATCCATATGACGCTTGCCATCTGCATCCACCTCGCTCTCTGCTTCGCACCGAACGAATCCGCCGATGCGCCGACTGCCGAGCTTTTCACGATCTACCAAGGCGGCAAGATGGGCTTTATTGATTGCAACGGCGACATCAAAATTCCCTTGCAATTTGACAGCGCCGCACCATTCTCCGATGGCCGCGCCGCTGTGATCGTGAATGGCAAAACCGGCCTCATCAATACCGAAGGTGAATACGCCCTAAAGCCAACACTCACGACTGGTATCCGACCGATGTACGAAGGTCGAGCCGCGATCGGCGAGTTTGGCAGTATGGGTTTTGTTAATCGCGATGGGCAACTCGTCATCCCGCGAAAGTTCGCCAGTGTCAGCGAGTTCAATGAAGGCCACGCCGCTGCCGCCACAATGAAGGCGGAATCGAAGCCCCCAAGTACCGCTTGGGGATTAATTGACCGCGATGGCGAATGGGTGATACAGCCGCACTATCAACAGCTCGGTAAGCCAGCCGCGGGTCTTATTCCCGCCAAGCAAGATGGCAAGATGGGCTACATCGATAAAACCGGCGCCACCAAAATCGCGTTCAAGTACGTTCTCACGAACTCCTTCAGTAATGGTCGCGGTCTGGTCGTTACCATCGATCAAAAAGCCAACTATGTAAAGCAAGATGGCGAGGAACTGCTGAAAACAATGGTGGAAATGGGCCACGATTTTTCTGAAGGCATGGCGTCGGTGCAAAAAGATGCAAAGTGGGGGTTTATCGATCGTAGTGGATCACTGGTTATAGATTATCAATTCGATTCGGCTGGTCCGTTCGTTGGCGGTCTCGCACCCGTAACAGCAGGAGACTTCAGCGGCTATATCAAAAAAGACGGCACGCGCGCCTTTGCCATGCCGCGCCCCGGTGCCCCCGCTCCGTTCGAAGGCTGCCTTGCGCGGGTCGTTTGGTACAAGAAGAACGTTGCTCCGCTATACGCATGGATCGATCGAACGGGCAAGGTTGTTTGGGAACCGTAGGAATGATAAGACTCCAAAGGGCTTTTGGTTAGCGGCGTTGCAAGACGTCGCTGGTGGCGGAGGCAGGTTTTCACCTGCCCTACACCGGTCACTGCGCAGACTGAGTCGTCTGAGCCACAGGTTTGTTCAACTGCCGGACCATGTGCCGGTGCGTAAACTCGCCTATCCAAATAAATGCAACCAATCGATAAGAAAAACGCGAGAGATATCAATAGCATCAGTCGCGACACTTTAAATCGACGATGGGTTTCGCCAGCCTGATGTGCCTTGCCACATTCAGGACAAACGCCCGACGCGGTCCCGTTCTTCGAGTAACCGCATTGGGCACAACGACCGCCTTCTTGTGTCGGCTGAAAAGCGATCACCAAGAAGCCAACGCCAGCGAGTCCTAGAAACATCAGCAAGCCGAGCATATTGAAACCTTTATAGCCCACCGCGACAAAGAATCGCCCCCGTACATCTGACGGATATGTTGAATAGCGAACGTTCTGAGATGATCTTTCCATCGCCGGTGGCAGAGGCAGGTTATCACCTGCCCTACGATTCCTGCCACCAATAAATCGACGCGAACAGCGCTGATGCGTTCATTAGTGCTCCACTCCATCCTCTCATCCTCCAATCCGCCCCCGCCTTGCCAATTCCACCATTCCCCCAAACCATACCCGCATGGCACGCCCACCCCATCACGACCCCCTGCCCGAGAGCGATCTCGAAGTGCTCGAAACCTTCGACAACGGCGAAGGCGTGCGCAAGGCGCGTATTACCGTGCGGCGCAAGTTGCCGGGGGCGCGGCTAGATAAATATCTCGTTTCGCGTTTCAAGAAAGCCTCGCGCAGCATCATTCAAAAGCTGATCAAAAGCGGCGAAGTGCTCGTCAACGGTAAGCCCACCAAGAACAGCTACGAGATGGAAGGTGGCGATGTGATCGAGATCACGTTTCAACCGCCCGAACCCTACGATGTCGTACCCGAAGATATCCCGCTCGATATCGTGTACGAAGACGACTACATCATCGCGATCAACAAGCCCATCAACATGATCGCGCACCCGGCCAATCGCACCCAAGGCGGCACCGTCGCCAATGCGGTCGCGTTTTATTCCAAGGAGTTGGCCCAGACCGACGATCCCTTTCGCCCCGGTATCGTGCATCGGCTCGATAAAAACACCACCGGCCTGATGGTGATCGCCAAGACCGACGAAGCCCATTGGCGCATCAGCCGCCAGTTTGAAGACCGCACCACCGAGAAGGTCTATCACGCCGTCGTGCACGGCGCGCCCGAGTTTGATGAAGACATTATCGATGTACCCATCGGCCAACACCCCACGGTCCACGATCGTTACATCGCCACGGGTTTTGCCGAGCGTTTGGGCAGCAAGTTCGAGAAACGCTTGCACAAAAACGCTGTTACGCGCTACAAAGTGCTCGAGCGCTTCAGCGGCTTTTCGCTCATCGAGCTCTACCCCAAGACCGGCCGCACGCATCAACTGCGCATTCACATGTCGCACATCAAACACCCGATCGTCGGCGACCCGTTCTACGGCGGTCGCAACATCGGCATGCAACACATCACGGGGCGACCCAGCGATTCACCGGATTTGATTTGGAAGCGGCAGATGCTGCACGCCTGTCGATTGACGTTTAAGCATCCGATCGAGCAAGAGCCGATCACGCTGGAAGCGCCGTACCCGCAGGATTTTATCGATCTGCTGGCGGCGTTGCGGGAGTATGCGGCACGGGGGAAGGGGCGGCTTTAGTAATGCACCTTTACGAAGTCACCGCCACCATCCACGACGCCGCCGTCGAGCAAGGCTGGGTCGATTGGATTCTCAATCAACACATCGCCGACGTCGTCGCTGCCGGTGCCGAGCGCGGCCGTTTGGTGCAGGTCGATACCAACGACGGCACGCGGGCGTACGCGGTGCAGTACGAATTCGCCTCGCGCGCGGCACTCGACGCCTATCTGGCCGACCACGCACCGCGCCTGCGTGACGAAGGCCGCGCGTTGTTTAACGAAACCCAAATCAGCTACACGCGCCGCACGGGTGCGATACATCTTCCGCGCTAATACGCATTCACTGAGCGGTATAACATCGAAGCCATGGCACGATCAGAGCCGCGCCAGTCAGGAAGCGGTGTGCGCAGGACGTCGCGGGAGCACAAAGCAATACAATCATGCGCCATCATGGTTCAAGTTTCTTCCGAGAGTATTCAATCGGGCATCGTCGTGTCATGCCGAAAGACCCCGCGACTTCAGATACGCACCGCTTCCTGACGGGCGCGGCTCTGACATCAGCCTTCGGCTGATGCACAAGCACGTTTCACACAAGCCCGTTTTGCCCTCTCAATGGCACTCATCGTCAACCCGATATGCCGCCATCTTCTCTTTCGCCGCTTCCACGCTCAATAAGAACTTCGCCACGTCTTGTGTATCGTCGTCGTCGCGATCCTGCTCATCGACTACACGCACCACACCGCCAAAGACGCGTCCCGGCTTACCTGCGTCATCCTCTCCTAATTGCCCCAACCGTAGCGACTTTTCCACCCGAAACGGTCCCACCGCAGTACGCGTAAGCGTTTCGCAGACGGCCCCACAGCCCAACGCCTTACCGATATCGCGCGCGATCGCGCGAATATACGTACCGCGACCGCAGGTAATCTCCAACTCCACGTGCGGCCATTCGAAGCGCACGATCTCATTGCGATAAATCATCACGCGCTTCATCGGACGATCACCGTCGTCACCCTTGCGCGCCATGCGATACGACGGTCGCCCGTCGATTTTGACCGCGCTAAACGCCGGTGGTGCCTGATCGATCTCACCTCGCATATTTGTTAAGACAGCTTCCAAATCCTTACTCGTGCAAGGCGTCGCGCCTTCGACCGGCTCGAAGGGCTGTTCGGGATCGAAGCTGCCATTGGTTACGCCCAATTGCAGCGTCGTGTGATAGCGCTTAGGCAGCGTCATGATTTGTTCGACGAGCTTCGTGCCGCGCCCGATGCAACCGATCACCACGCCGTCGGCAAACGGATCGAGCGTGCCCGCATGGCCGACCTTGCGCTCGCCATACACGCCGCGCAGCTTGTACACATACTGCGCCGAACTCTCCCAGCGCGGCTTATAGAGATTGACGATCCCCGAGACAATCGGCGGACCGCCACGGCGACGAGATGGACGAGGGGCGTCCGGCATTGGCGGGCTATTTTGGTTGGTGATGGCTGTTGCGTAAACACGCGGCAACGCTGGGTCGCAGGCTTGCCCCGCGTCGCTTCAATGCTGAAGGCGTTGCGCCCCGCGCTGCTTACATGATTCGCGGGAACAACTTACCATACCATCGTCTTAAACATCCGGAGGCTTACCGTGCAGGATCATGTCATCATCGCCGGCTTTGGCGTGGGCGGTCGGTTCATTGCCGAGTATCTCACGCAACGCGGTCTGCCGTTTTGCGTTATCGAAATGAACCCGCACACGTGCGAAACGCAGGCGGCACTGGGCGTTGAAATCTATCACGGTTCCGTCGCCGATGAATCCGTATTGCGCGCCGCCGGCGTGATGTCGGCACAGGTGCTGGCGCTGTCGATCCCCGATGAAGCAGATGCGATCGAGGCGACCGCCGTGGCCCATTGCCTGCGGCCCGAGATTCATATCATCGCGTCCACGCGTTATACATCGAGCGGATTCAAAGCCCTCAAGAACGGCGCCGATGAAGTCATCGTCGCCGAGCAGGCGGTGGCGCACGAGTTTTACAACCGCATCGATCAATATATGACGAAGACAAATGTCTAATGCATAAAAAACGCCCGCATATAGCGAGCGTTTTCGTTCCGAATTAGCGAGTTAGCTGAGAAGTTACGCCACTGCCTCTTCGTCGGTCTTTTTCTCGCCCGCCTCAGCCTTGGGCTTTTCCGGGGCCTTTTCTTCAACGGCCGGCTTGTCGCCTTCCTTAGCGGGGGCGGGTTCATCCTTCTTGGGCGGCTCCGCTTTAGGCTCGGCCTTATCCGACTCTGCGTCTTTCTTCGGAGCGTCGGTCTTCGATGCATCCGGTTCGTCTGACTTCTTGGAACGCCGCGTGGCCGCCTCATCGGTAACGGCGTCACCCGCCAGCGCCTTGTAATACTCTTCGAGCTTCTTCTTTTGATCCGCGTCGGCGTTGGCGAATTGCTCGGCCGTCGGCAAGCGACGCAGGCGCTTATCGAGCTTCACAAACATCTCGCGAATCGGCAACTCGAGTTGCTTCTTTTGCTTGAGCACGTCGTGAATGCGAATCGTCCTATCCTTGGCGGCACCTCTCTGGCGCGTTTCCAACTTGTCGAACTGACGCTTGTTCAATTCGCGATACTTGCGCGCCTGGGCGTACATGTCCTTCAAAATCTTGTCGCGGGCGCTGACTTCGTCCTTGCCTTCCAGCGAATAGGTATTGATGAACGCGTTCACGTACGCCAGCCAGTTGTCTTCCAACTTGATCACGCGCGTTGGCTGCGGATCGGTCGAGACGGCTCCCATGGTTTGATCGTCGCCGTTCGCGTTAACCGTGCGGGCGTTCTGCTCCACCTTCTTACCACCCGCGACGGTCGGCAGTTTGCCCTTGCCTTCCTGCCACGTGCCCATCGTTTCGGTGGCGTTCTTGAAGCTGCGCTGCATCGTCGCCATGTCGCGGTCGTGAATCTTTTTTTGCTCTTCGTCGAGAATGACGGACCACTCTTCGTTGCCTTCCAAAATCGCCTTGGAAGCTTCCTGATAAAGCGGCAAGGCGCGATTGGCCCAAACTTGTAGCGCGACGGCATCTGCAGGTCGCTGGCCGGTGCGCATCTCGATTGATTCCTGCAGCAACTGACGCACTTCCATTTCGTGCTCGTCGAGAAACGCCCGCACGCGGCTGACCAATAGCAAGCGGGTGTATTCCTTCTGTTGATCGTTCAGGTTGTAGCGGCGCGAAATCTGATCGACCGCCTGATTCATCATCGCTTCGGTGTCCCAGAGCATCGGGCTCTCGGGATGGGTTTGAGCCGTTGCCGGCGTGCCGTCCGCATTTTGCTTGCCGTCTTTGTCCTGAGCGAAGCTCGGATCGGTGGCCAACATGGCGATGCCGGCCGCCAGCAGCAAGCGCAGCATCCACGCCTGATGGGTTTGTTTGTAATCGTTCTCTCGCGTCATAGCGTTATGCACCTCGTTGGGGGCGAGCCCACCATTGGTGCTCGCGTCCGAACGTCCGTTTCCAGTTATTGCTACCCGTTCCGCAGCGGCGGGTTGCAAACGGCCACGGTCGTGGCTGCACCGACCGTCACTATTGGACCCATCGGTTATTCACCGTCGGGTTGCACAGTTGCACCCGAAGGATGTCGGTTCATACTCAATTCTACACGTCCCAAAATGACGTCAACCGTGATTCTGGCAGGTATTTGCCAAATGTCGGTCGGTCGGGGTCACGATTGGTAAAGTTTTGCGGCGCGGGGATTTATTCGCAGCGCGGCCGCACGCGTTTGTATATCACGTTACATTATGGCGTTAAGAGCGCTTGACGAGCCGAAGAAAAGAGGACGGGACACCGCACCGAACAACGAACACTTAGGTTACCGTAAAGCATTGAAAAAAAGATACTTATATATATTTCGACAGGATTTTACCGGGGCGATTCAGGCCTGTGCGGTCTGCCTGACGCTGGCGCTGGGCCTCGCTGGCGGTGCCAGTTTCGCCAATGCGAACCCGCCACCTGCCTCGGAATCGCAGCCGGTTGAGCGTGGGTCCTCGGGCGCGGCGCTGGCTGAAGCGCTCCGCACCGCCGCCACCGCGGAAGAACGGGAGGCGGCCGCGGCCCAATTGTTGCAGTTGGGGCCGGACGAGGCTTACCCCCTGCTTGCGGCGGCACTGGTCGATTCTGAAAAGCCACACGCGCGGGAGGCAGTCATCTCAGCGTTGGGCAACGCGACGGCCGCACCGCCGGAGTTGCTTCCCGCGCTGCTGAGTGGCATTCCCAATGCAAAGGCAGCGACGGACGCGGGTTTGATAGATGTGTTGCGGCGCTATCCTACGACGTTGTTACATGCGGAGTGCCGACGACAGCTCAACGATGCGGATGGCAGCGTTGAGCAACAGCGCATGGTGCTGCGCGCCTCGGTGCAAGCCGATGAATCGATCGGTACGGCCACTATCGTTGCCGACATGCTCGACCACGACGATTCCAAACTCGCGAACGAAGCGGTTTCGCAGTTTGGCCAACTTGCGGCGATACCGTTTGATGATGTTGCCGAAGCAAAGGAATGGTGGAAGGCCAATCGCACATTGCCTGAGACGCAGTGGTTGGCCGAGGTTGCCCAACGCCGACTCGCGCAGTTACAGAAAGCTAGAAAACGCAACGCCGAGTTGATGACAAGGCTCGTGGATACCCACCGTGAGTTTTATCTGGCCGCGTCTGAAGCAGAGCGGGCGGCGCGCTTGGTGAGTCTGTTGAAAGCGCCCATGCTCGAACTTCGGTTGCTGGGTTTCGACTTGATCGACGCGATGGTGATCGATCAGAAAGAAGTACCGCAGCCCGCGCGGGAAGAGTTATTGCGGCGTCTTGGCGATAGCAACAAAAACGTTCGCGCGCGCGCGGCCACGCTCATCGGCAACCTTCGTATCAAGCAGGCGCTGCCGGTATTGCTGGAAGCGATGGCGACGGAAGAGAGTTTGAAGTGTCGCAACGCGATCATAAACGCGCTGGGGCGGCTGGACGACCCGGCGGCGATAGCCCCACTGCTCGACTATGTGGCGAGCGATCCGGATGGCAGCCTGTCGGCAGCGATTTCCGCGCTCAGCCAGTTGGCGCGTAAGGGCAACTTGGAGCCCGACGCCACGCAGCGCGTGGTCGACGCCATCATTGCCGCATACGTTCATGTTAAAGACGCTCCCATCGGCACGCACATCGCATTGTTGGAAGCTATGGGCCGTATTGGTGCTGAGGCGTTTCGCCCGTTATTGATCGAGGCGACGGAAGCTAAGTTCGAAGAATCAATACGCGTGCAAGCGATTGCCGCGCTGGCGAATATCGATGGCGAGCCGACGATCGAGCGACTGCGCGCGTTGTTGCAAGACGGCAATCAAACCGTCCGCACGGCGACCATCACGGCCATGGGGCGCATCGCCACCATCGAGAGCGATTTCTCGCGCCTTGCGCGACGATCGAACCCGGAAGTCGAATCGAATACACAGGTGCAAGAGGCTACTTGGCTTGCGGCAAAGAATGTCTTCGAGCGCCTGCCCGTGGAAGCTCAATTGGCCTTAACGACAACCTACGAAGCGCACGACGACGTTACCACGCGGGCGCGACGTATCGGGTTGATTCGACTATTGAAGGCCCAGCGTGCATCGATGCAGGCGCTTAGCGATGCACAGAAGTATCGAATCAACATCCAATTGGCAGAGTTGCTCGTCGCGAAAAACGAACCCGCGGCGGCGCTGGGCGCTTATCTCGAAGCAGCCAATTTGGTGAACGTCGATGACACGGAAGCGACGGCTGCGCTCGACGGAAAAATCGTCGAATTGGCATTCGCGACCAACCAATCCGAGACCGCCTTGGAACATTTGGCGACTGTGCAGGGCAACGGCACGAATGCCCTGACGCCGCGTGCCCAAGCCGTCATTAGCAATATCGTGCCGCGATTCATCGAGCAGCTATCCAGCGTTGAAGACATCGATGCATTCAAGAACATCGAATCGGCCGCCGCATCACTTCGTACACTGGCGGCCGGCATCGAAGGCGGCATTCCACCTTTGCAAGCTCTCGACAATCGCATCAACACGCGTCGTGCCGAACTGATCAACGCCATGCTGAAAAAGGCAATGAGCGAAGACACCGTTCCGGCAAACCTATCGATATTCGACCCTCGGTTTGTGCTATTGCAGGTGCATCAAGAGCTCAGCAAGATTTATGCGGTAGATACGTCAGGTGCGACGACACGGCCAGCAACGAATGAAGCCGCGCTCGTGGCGATTGCAAAGAAGCTAAAACCCGGTTGGACCGGCTATGCCGCCGAGGCGAGCCCCACCGAGAAGCAGGCCGCTATCGACACCTTGATCACGCCTTGAACGCGTAATGCGAAAAATTTGCGCGACTTGCGCGATTCCAAAAAATATTTTTGCATTTCGCAATCGGTAAGGTACGTTGATATTAGACGCTTCGAGTGCAAGGGGCGCTAAGCGGAGTAACACCTCGCTTGAGGGTTCCGCAACCTGACTGACGAGCACCCATGCTGTGCGCTTGTGATGCTTCGATCACAAAACTACCGGTAGGGTTGCCGCCTCAACACTCGGCGCGTCTTATTTTGGATTCCACAAACGCTGCCATCGATCGAAGAAATCGGGCAGCGTTTTGCTTACGCATTGCGGATCTTCGATTTCCATGTTTTCCAACCGCGTTGACGCCAATGTGAAACTCATGGCCATGCGATGATCGTTATAAGTTGCAATGCGCCCGGCCCGCACCGCCCCATCGCTTGGCGGTGTCACGTGTAAATCGCGCTCATCTTCGACAGTCGCCCTCACGTTCATCTTGCCGAGTTCGTTGACCACAGCCGTTAATCGGTCGGTCTCTTTCACGCGCAGATTGCCGACGTTGCGCATCACGGTCGGACCCTCAGCAAAGGCGGCGATAACAGCTAGCGTTTGCGCAACATCGGGCATGGCTTCCAGGTCGACATCCACGCCGCGCAGCTTGCCATCCTCCGGCCCTGTAACGGCGATCGCGTCGTCCACGTATTCAATCCGGCAGCCCATCTCGCCAAGAACACCAGCGAAGCCGACATCCCCTTGCCAACTCGCTTTGCTCAAGCCACGCACTTCCACACGACCGCCCGCCAACGCCGCCGCGCCCCAGAAGTAGGAAGCCGCCGACGCGTCGGGCTCGATGGCCATCTTCGTCGCACGATACGCCTGCGGTGCGGGCACGATGAACTTTTGCATGTCGTGTTCGGCCACGCCGACGCCGAATGATTCCATGGCCTTTAAGGTTAACCCGATGTACGGCTTGCTGGGTGGCGGCTCTTCTAAGGCCAGCAACACATCGCCCTGAGCCAACGGCGCAACGAGCAGGAGCGCCGAAATAAACTGGCTCGAGATCACGCCGGGAATCGTGACCGTCTTGCCGCGCAATCCACGTCCGGCGATAGCCAGCGGCAGGTGCCCTTCCTGACCTTCGCAATTCACATACGCCCCCAACTCACGCAGGGCGGCAATCAATGGGCGCAGCGGCCGCTCGCGCATGCGCGGGCTACCGTCGATGCGATATTGGCCACGACCGATACAACAGGCCGCCGTCATAAATCGCGCGACCGTGCCGGCATGTCCCGCATCGAGTACGGCCTCATCGTTGGGCCATAGCCCCGAGCAACCTTGCACGATTGCTTTGCCGTTGATTTCGTCACACTGCACGCTGACGCCCAATGAGCGCAGGGCCTGCACCATCAGACGTGTGTCGTCGGCAATTAACACGTTATCGAAACGCGACGTGCCGTCGGCCAACGCGGCCAGCAGCAAAACGCGATTGGTGAGCGACTTGCTGCCGGGCAATTCGACCGTGGCGTTGAGGGGGCTATTCATCAGCGGAAGCGGCAGTGGGTCTGGAGAGTTCATGCTTCGGAATGCTACCGGACCCTTGTTTGGGCCGCACCATGTTTCGACGGCGGCTTCAAGATCGGGGATGGAAATTTTCTTGAATAAGGAACCCGAGCGTTCAATAATAAAGAGAGCTGCGCGCGAGCAGCACACCACCCACCCAGTAAACATCATCACCAAGCAGGACGAGTTGAAGCATGCCAGAATCGTCTTCCCAGACGAAACCGCCGCAACCACCCCGCCGCAGCGTGACCGCTACGATCTTGCGTTGGATGGGATTGGTCGTGTTGATTTTGGTGATGGCGGGCGGCGGCGCACAAATTGCAGGCCGCGCCGCGCCCGACGGCGAATTGCTGACGCGCACGGGGCTGTTTATCCTGTACGTCGCCGCGGCGATTGTGTGTGGCGGTCTGTTCGTCGGGCTGAGCGCGCTGCTCCGCATTCTGCGCGATTTGCACGCCGCGATCACCCGGCTGGAACAGCATCGATACGAGCAAGTTGAACTGCCGGCACTGCGCCAACTCGATGGCACCCAAATCTTCGATCGCTCTGCGCTCGATAAGCAATCATCGGAGTCGCCGCGCGACGGCGGCGCGGCGGATATACCGTGGCGCGATATGGTGAAGTTACTCGAAGACATTCGCGATACGTCGATGCTGACCGAAGCGCAGCGCATCGAGAAACGCACGCGGCTGACCGACGCGGAAATTCAAACTGGCGAAGCGCGCATTCGGGAATTGACGCACGCGGGCGATTTCGCCCATGCGCGCGAGGCAGCGCAGCAATTGGCACAGCGCTTCCCCAATGAACCGCGTGCCGTGGCGCTGCTGGACTTCGTCGAATCGTCGCGCGAGAAGCGCGAGTACGATGATGTCGAGACCTGTCGCGAACAAGTCACGGATTTGATCGCGATTTCCGCATGGGGCCGAGCGCGGGAAGTGGCCCAGCAACTGCACGATCGCCATCCGGATTCGCCCGAAGCGCGACAACTCTTGGTACGAATCGAAAAGGAATATCAACAGTTCGAAGGCGAACAGCGGCGGCGCATGTATGCCGAAGCGCAGCGGTACGCCACGCGTAAGCGTTGGGAAGAAGCGCTGGCCGCCGCCAAGACGTTTATTCAGCGCTTCCCGAATTGCGAAGAATCCGAAGCGTTGCGGATGCAGCTACCAACGCTCGAGAAAAACTCCGAAATCAGCCTGCGCTTGCGGCTGGAAAGCCAAATCATGGAATACGCCCGGCAGGGTCGGTACGTTGAGGCCGTCAATCTGGCCGAACAGTTGATGCGCGACTTTCCCGAGTCGCCGCAGGCCGACGTATTGAAAGAGCAATTGCCGCGTTTGCGCGATCTGGCTGAGAACCCCGAGGCCGCGCCGGCACGCGTTCAGCCCGAGTCGAATTAAGTGACTCGATGATTTGCAATCTTGCTAGCTGAGGGCATTTCGATTTCGGATTACGAGTGCAACCCTCCCCTAAGCCCTCCCTGCAAGGGAGCGGACTTGCCAGACTAACCTCAACGCATTTCTGCTCTTCGCCGATTCTCGGTGTGGGCAGGCGCGCTGTCTTGTTCGACGCGTACGGCGCTGGTATGACTCGCATCATGCCCACGCCGCGCCATCTCGGCATCATTTCCACCACCCGTGCGGACGCGGGAATCTATCGCCCTCTGATCGTTGAAGCGTTGCGGCGTGACCATGCAGTCACTTGCTTCGTCGGCGGCACGCACGGCTCCGAACGCTTCGGTCGAACGATCGCGATGTTTCACGATCTGCCAGGCGCGGAAGTCGTGGACCTCACCGTAGCAGACGCCGATCACGCGTCGAGTGTTGAGATCGCCGGCGCGACGCTCGTACGATACGCCGAGGGCTTGCGCGAACACTTTGTGGATTTGCTCTTTGTTTTGGGCGATCGGTCGGAAATGCTTACGGCGACGATGGCGGCCGTGATGCTAAACCGACGCGTCGCCCACTTGCACGGCGGCGACGAAACGCACGGCGCGTACGACGATAAATTTCGCAACGCGATCTCGCAATTGGCCGGCTATCACCTACCCGCGCTACCCGCACACGCGCAGCGGCTGGAAGGCATGGGGATTCCGGCGGATCGAATTCGATGCGTCGGCGCGTTGGCACTCGATGCGATTGCGAACCGACGGTTGCCGAGCGATGAGATGTTTGAGGCTGCGACGGGGTTGCGGCGCGACGACGACTTCTACACCGTCCTGTTTCATCCCGAAACGCGCTCGGAATTGACGGCGGCAACGCAGGTTGAGATCGTGATTACGGCGTTGAAAGCGCTCGACGGCAGCGTTTTGATTCTCGGCGTGAATTGTGATGTCGGTAGCGACGTCGTCGCGAAAGCGTTGGCAACGTTTGCCAAAGATCGACCGAATAGGCGCCTCGTACCATCGGTCGAGCCCGATATTTTCTATGAATGTCTAAATCGAACCCGCTGCCTGATCGGCAATTCGAGTAGCGGCATCATCGAAGCCGCCAGCCTGCAATGCCCGGTCGTCAACATCGGACTGCGGCAGGCGGGTCGCGCACGCGCCGAGAATGTCATTGACGTGCCGTTTGATGCGGACGCCATCCTGCAAGCGATTAGTCGCGCGGAAGATGGCGATTTTCGCGATCAATTGACGTCGGTCGTCAATCCATACGGTACGGGGCAGGCGGCATCAGACGTCCTCGATGCGGTGGCAGGGTGGATGTGGTAGGATTTTTCACTCTTGCGGGTCATTCGATCCTATGCTGAAAACGCTTATCGCAGACTTGCGTGGAAGGCTATGTTGAATGCAGTGATTCCATATCTAATACGGATTCCAGTTTCAATTCGCGCTTAAGGCTGGGGGGGGGCTGCATGCCGCCGAGGTACAAATGACTCACGGCGTTGCTGAACATTTCATTCCGATGCCGCGCAAGATGAAACTGGAATCCGTATAAGTTGGTAAGATTTTGCAGATCGACAACACATGCACCTTATCCCGGAGGGATCAGCGGACAATAGCCCCCCACATCGTGGGGGGTGCTGGCGTACGCAATCCCTTTTTCATCCCGGAGGGATAGAAGGAATCGCGAGCGTTATTCCCGTCGTCCTTAACAGGACGAAAGATCAGCTAATCAGCCCTTACCCACACCGTTGAAACGGCGGGCTATTTTCAGCCAGTCCCTGCCGGGACGAAGATGCAAACTTCGTCTGCGCGTATGTATTCATCACGTCGCTTAGGCGGATGATTCCATGATCACCCATTAAGAATCATAAAATCAATAAATGGGCTTTCGCTCGAATCGCATGAAGTTAGCATGCGATAGGCTGAATGAAACGACGAGGGAGACGCTCTCAAACCAGTGCCGAATCTATTAACAACCAACACCAACCATCCCCTACGTAATCCGCAACTCCAGATCATTCAAACTGCCGCTGTTCTTCTTCTCGATCTGCGCGGCCAGTTGTTCGGTGAAGTGTAGGATAGCCGCGCGGGTGGCGTCGTCGGTTTTGTCGAACGCATCGGCCGGCGTGCCGCGGTCGCCACTTTCGCGCAGAGAAATATTGATCGGGATTTCCCCAAGCAGCGGGACATCCAGCCGTTGCGCCGCTTTCGAAGCGCCGCCGCGACCGAACAGATCGTAGGTGTTACCCGTATCGGGCGCGACGAAGTAGCTCATGTTTTCAACGATGCCGAGGATGTCGACGTTGAGCTGTTGATACATGCGCAGCGCCTTGACCGCATCGAGCAGCGCGACTTCCTGCGGCGTACATACGACGACAGCGCCAGTCATCGGCAATGCTTGCGCCAGCGTCAACGGCACGTCGCCGGTGCCCGGCGGTAAGTCGACGATGAGGTAATCGAGTTCGCCCCATTCGACTTGTTCGAGGAATTGTTTGACGACGCCGTGAATCATCGGGCCGCGCCAAATAACGGCGCGTTCGGGTTCGACCATGAAGCCCATCGACATCACACCGATACCGTGCGATTCGATCGGCAGGATGCGATCGTCGCGCACGGACGGCTTTTCGGCGTCGAGACCCATCATCTTCGGTATGGACGGACCGTAGACGTCGGCGTCCATTAGGCCGACGCGTGCGCCCCGCTTGGCCAAACCCATGGCCGACAGCACCGAAATGGTGGACTTACCGACGCCGCCCTTGCCGGCACCGACAGCGATTACGTTTTTGACGCCCGGCAGTTTCTCGGCAACGCCCGGCGTGGCGGAAATTTGATTTTGTGACATAGCATCCTCTACGCGAACTTAGCGGCAAGGCAATCGCCGCCCGGTTTTTCGATCAATCTATGGGGAATATAGCGAGCCGAGGCGGCATGAAAAGGTACGGCGTGTTAAGTAGCCGAAATCCGGACGGAATCGCAGAAAAGTGCGAGGTCTTTCTTTTGTTTGGGCCGCGCGCGGTCGTTTTCATGCGGCCACAGGCCGCAGCTCTGAATCGTCGCGTTATGCAGACGGCAGCGCGCAGTACTGACGTATTGAAGTATTGCAGTTTTGAAATTTCGACGTTTTGACGTTTCGACTTTTACTACGCCTCAAACTCCGTCACGCCGACTTCGCGCGCGAGTGCTTTGAGCCGCTGATAGTGTTCCACGCCCTCTTCGGCCAGTTCCTTAAACAGCGCCTGCACGCCGGCGTCAGGCATGAACTTACCGTAGTTGGCGTAGAACTTGGCCGTCTTGCGTTCGGTGCTCAGCACCATCTCCATCGCTTCGAGGAAGTCGCGCTCGTTGCGGATATCCAGCAGCCGCGGGCCCGTTACCACCAAGTCCTTGTCGTCTTGCGTGAGCACGAATTGCTGGCCGGGATAAAGTTGTTCAACGAGTTTTTGTAGCCGTTCCTTGTGTTCCTGCTCCTCGTCGGCCATCGCCTCAAACTCGCGACGGTGCTCAGCATTGTCCGTCTTTTCCGACATCACCACATAGCGATACGCCGCCACGGTCTCACCGTAAACGCCGATGGCCAGGAGTTTGTCGGGACCGCGACCGGCGGCGGGATCGGGAATGGAGTCAGTTGCCATGGAAGGGATTTTGGTCGGGGATGGAGAGGTTTTCAACTTGACGCAGTTTAAGCCTCACTGGGCTGATGCGGTCTCGACGCCAATCACAGCATCCCCTGGCTTACTCGGGCCCGCGCTTTTCAGGGCGCTCGCCATGGCCGCCGGTGTAAGCAACTCCGGCAGAACTTCGGGCGTTTCGGTATCAAACGGCGAGTAAACGAGATACATCGGCACGCCGTCCCGACCGTGTTTTCGCAACACCTTCGTCAGATACCATTCCCGGTTGGTGTAATCCGCCTTGAATGTGACGACCTTGTTCTTATTGAGCAGGTCTATCGTCTGATCAATTTCGATAGAGGTTCTTTCAAACGTTTTACAGTTGGCACACCACTCGGCCGTAAAGTCCACAAAGACCGCGTACCCGCCATTCACAAAGGCGTCGATCAATTCCTGATCGTAAGGCACCCAAAAGATCTCATCTTTTGGCATGGTCGGAAGCGGCCACATGAGTTTGCCGTCCTTCGCATTCGCTTGGATTTCAGCAATGACTCCTTTTTTATAAAACTCTTTGCGCAATTTTTCTTTATCTTGCAATGCACCGACGGTTGCGAGAACCTGAAATGGCACGAGCCACCCTATTGCGATGGCCCCCAGTGCGCAAACATTTAAGGTTAGCTTTCGCGCCTTATTGGCGGAGAATTGTGCTTTACCGCGAATCCACGCGGCGAAACAAACAGCAAGGATGAATATCAACCCCAAAATGAGGCCGGTGGAGCCCAATTGTGCCGGTATAGGATTTAGCAGCCACACGACGGTAGCCAACAATAGAAACCCCATCACAGCCTCAAACGTCCCCATCCATTTGCCGGGCTTAGGAACGAATCTTAAGAGCGTCGGGTTTGCCGAGAGAATTAGGAAAGGAAACATCATTCCCAAACCAACGGCCATAAAGATCATCGCACCTTGAAACGCCGGATACTTACTAGCAGCGCCAATCGCGGCACTTAGGAAGGGCGCTGTGCAGGCGGTGCCTAGAAACGTCGCCAACAAACCGGTAAAAAAGGCGGACGGCAAGCCCTCCCGTTCTTCCGCTTTCTGACCGAGTTCATTGATGATCCGTGGCGTAAAGACCGCGAAGACACCAAACAAACTCAATGCGAACGCTGCCACCACCGCCGCCAAGATCAACACGACAATTGGATTTTGAAACAACTGCCCCCAGCCTTGACTGTTGTAATAATAGAGCCCAGCAAGAACAGAAAAGAATACCATAATGCCGACACAGTATGCCAGCCCCAATGCCAAAATGCGGCCTCGATCTTCACCGGCTTGCTTGACGAACGACATCACTTTGAGGGAGATGACCGGCAATACACATGGCATCAGGTTGAGGATCAGCCCGCCGATAAAGGCCATCACTAACACGCCGCCGTACCCGAATGAAATCAAATAGTTCTGACTACGGGTCAGCCAACTGCCGCCTGAGTTAGCAGTATCAGCGGCGGCGACCGGCGCCTCATCTGATTCATCCTCGATTTTTGCTCCCGCGTCTTGACCTGCTGGTTTATCAGTCGATCCGTTAGTGCTAGTTGCGGCAGAGCCACCTTTGCCATCTCCGACAGGTATCTCGAACTCAACCGCCTGCGGTGGAAAGCACGTGCCCGAGTCGTTGCAAATCTGATATTGCAGCACGCCGCGCACGGCGTCGGTGCGCGCGGGGTCGTATTCGTCGGTTACTTTGACGGGGATTCGGAACTCGGTCTTACCGGCGTACTCGCTGAGCTTGCCGAGCATCTTGTCATTGCGAATTTTGCCTTTGGGATAATCGACATCATCATACTCAAAGCCGGGCGTTGGTTCGAGAAATACAATCGCCGGCACCAGATAATCTTCGAGCGGCTTGTGCGATTGCATATGGTGATGCTTCTCGATGTCGGCCTCCAGCGTGGCCGTGAATGTCGCGCCGGCCTTGAGCGCTTTCGCATCCGACTTGCCGCTGATCTTCGCATTCTCCGCCTTGGCCATCGCAACCGGCAGGCTCCACTCGGCTTCTTCAAACGCGTCGGCATTTGCCGGTTGCGCCGACGTTGCAACGGGCATCGTGACCGACAGTTCGGCGCCGTCGGGTACACATTGGCCTTTGCGGCATGCCAGCCAACTCACAGTGGCCTTCAGATTGAGCGCGTCGGCGTTCACGCCCTTTGCGATCGATACCGGTGTCACGAACATCGCCGTGCCGGTGATCACGTACGAGTTTTCCTTGAGCGTCTCGTCGTATTTGAGTTGCGGCGCGGGGAATTGGGTGCGGCCGAAGCGCACGCCTTCGGGGCCGGACCATTCGATCTTAGTGGGCAGGCCGGTCCCGCCTGGGCTGCGCCAATAAATGTGGACGTCGTCCGGTATCTCCAGTTTGACGAGCAGCTTCAACTCGGTGCCGGCGACGGCTGCCGTCTGGTTGGCGAGGGCCGAGGCCGTGACCTTGGGCATGCTGCCCTGGCCCCGAGCAGGGGCGGCGGCGGTCAGCAGGCCGGCGGATACGAGGACGAGGAGCGGAATCGACTTGTGCATTCGCATGCGGTGCAACCCTTGGTATTGATGGCCTTACGGCGCGGATATCGCCGCGCGGGGCGACGTTAACGGCTACATCATAGAGAAAAACCGGCATCCCGACGCGAGGCTCACGAACCGCGCCCGATTTGCGGACGAATCCACAGATGGACGCCAAGTTGTGATTTTGAATTTCGGGAGCCTGCGTTTCTCATGCCAGTCGATGTTAAATCTCCGTAAATATCTTCTTGACGCCGGTTTATGCCGAATTATACTCCAGAAACGCGGGTAAGTGTGTGCTCCCGCTAAGGTTATGTGATCCGGACGTTAACGGTCGATGGGCCTGAATCTGCGGCATTTTCCGTGTCGCGCGTTCATACAAATCGATGATCGCGTCTTGGGATAGAGCCGACTTTCGAAACGCGGCGCAAGCCACGAACGGGTCGGGCTGGATATGAGCTTCGTCTTGCTTTTAATGCTTCTGGTGGTCGCGGCTACGGGTGTAGGCGCGGCAGTTGCGTACGCATCGCGGTCGATCATCGCGACGCCCCTATGCATCAGTGGTACCGCATGGTCGCCGGTGGCGGCGTGCGGCATGGTTTCTGATCCTATGAGCGGTACGGCACCGCCGGGCAACATGTACCCTTCATGGTCATGGCTGCCGGAGGCCGGTCCCGCTGGGCGTCACGCCCACTGCGACGAATAACGCAGGTAGGCGGCAGAAACATCCTCCACGACTGACACCAAGCAGCGCAAGGCCTCCAGATCCCGCCCTCTCTTGGCTGCATTCCGCAGCGCTTCGAATCGAAAGTGCAACATAGATCAACGCAGCATGGCAGTGCGGCACGGCGAACTTCGCGACAAAACGCGCGAACGGTCGGGCCGATTTCCAAGCTGCATGGGCAAAGGGTGGATTCATCATGCTTGCATGGATCATGGCGGAAGGCACGAGTTGGATCGGGCCGGCCCTCGGGGCCTTGGTCGTGGGTCTCATCGGCGGCTGGGTCGTGAAGACGTTTCTGGATAATCAGAAGCGTGCCGGTGCGAAAAACGAAGCCGAAAGCATCATCAGGGAAGCGGAAAGCCGCAAAAACGAAATCGTCAAGTCCGCCGAAGTCGAAGCCAAGGCCGAGTACCTGGCGCGACAGGAGAAGTTTGAAAAGGAAGCGGCCGCTGAACGTGCCGAGTTACGCGAAGAGGAAAAGCGCCTGAAGAAGCGCGAAGATCAACTCGATCAAAAACTCGACATGCTGGGCCTGAAAGAGACCAACATCGAAAAAGCCGAGGCGCGCATCAAGGAACAGACGGCAGAGATCGGAAAGAAGAGCGAAGAGATCGATGCGCTGCTCGTAACGCAGCGGAACGAGCTGCTCAAGATCACCAATCTCAATATGGATGAGGCCAAGCGGCAGCTCTTCACCAAGCTGGAAAACGAACTCGAACACGAATGTTCAGAGATCGTCTCAAAAGCCATCACGGAAGCCCAAGACGAGGCCGAGGCCAAGTCGCGCGATATCGTCATCACCGCCGTGCAACGCTATGCCGCGTCGCACACCTCCGAAGCGACGGTTGGCACCGTGCCGATTCCCAACGACGAACTCAAGGGCCGCGTGATCGGTCGCGAAGGCCGCAATATTCGGGCGTTTGAGAAAGCCACCGGCGTCGACATCATCGTCGACGACACGCCCGGCGTGATCATTCTCTCCTGTTTCGATCCGGTGCGTAAAGAAATCGGTCGGCAGGCGCTAACCAAGCTGATCAGCGATGGTCGCATCCATCCCACGCGCATTGAAGAGGTGGTCGAAGAGATCACCAAGAACGTCGAAAAGGAAGTGATGGAGTACGGCAAGAAGGGGGCGATGGAAGCCAATGTGCAGGGCCTGCATCGCCGTCTGATCGAGTTGCTCGGAAAGCTGCACTACCGCACCAGCTACGGTCAAAACGTCTTGCGACACTCGATCGAAGTCGCCTATCTCTGCCAGATCATGGCAGACGAGTTGGGCCTCAACGGCACGCTGGCGCGACGCTGCGGTCTGTTACACGATATCGGCAAAGCCGTGCCGCAAGATACCGAGGGCACCCACCCGCAAATCGGCGAAGAGATTTGTCGCAAGCTCAACGAGCGGCCCGAAGTGCTGAATGCCGTTGCCGGTCACCACGGCGATGTGCCGTCCACCAGCCCCTACACACCCATTGTGATGGCAGCCGACGCGATCAGTGCCGCCCGCCCCGGCAGCCGGCGCGAATCGCTGGAACGCTACATCAAGCGGCTGCGCGAACTGGAGGACATCGCCACCGGCTTTAACGGCGTGAAGATGGCCTACGCGATTCAGGCGGGTCGCGAGGTGCGCGTGATCGTCGATGCCAACCAGGTGTCCGACGATTCAGCGATGAAAATCGCGCGCGACGTGGCCAAGAAAATCGAGGCCGATATGACGTACCCCGGCGAAATCAAGGTCACGCTGTTGCGCGAAGTACGTGCGGTCGAATACGCCCGTTGATTCTTCGGGCCTGCCGTGCGTATTCCCGAGGCTCAGATGGGGCTGCGCGACCTTTCAATCCCATTGAAAAATCGACCGATCTTGTGCCACTCGAGCGGGCATGAGATCGGTCTTGCTCTACAATACCCGTAAACGGAAAGCTACCGACGAGCGGCATTTAGGAACCTCGCCGCCGCCGGAGATTGGCTGCTTGCGATCCCGTATAGGACTCATGAAAGACACGACGCCCCTACCGTTACGCCCGTTTGTCAAACTGTTCAGGATGTTCGACAGCATTTGGCTGGGCATCTGGCTTTTAGTGCTGATTTTTGTGTACAGCGCGATCGGTTCGGCCATTCCGCAGGCGCGACAGTACTTCGAGTTGAACGAGTTTCAATATTTCAATCACTGGGTCTTCTTCCTGCTGATCCTGCTGTTTTGCATAAACCTAACTGTCGTGACGGTGAGCCGCATTCGCCTAAATTGGATCAACCTCGGCGTGCTGACGGTGCACGCGGGTTTGTTGATGCTTTGCGCCGGGTCGGTGTTGTATTTTGGTAAGAAGATCGAAGGCGATTTTCTGCTACGCCCGCCGACGCTGCGCATCATTGCCAACTCGCGTCTGAGCCCAAACATGCGCGATTGGAACGATGCGACGATCGGATTGATGGTTGCGGAAGAGGGAGAAGTCTGGGATCGCAACATGCCCATGCTGGGTGGACGCGTGCGGCTGGAAGTCACCGATGTCGAACATCATGGCATCGAGACCGCCGCGCGTGTAACGATCCTGGCCACGCTATCCGACGGCAAGCAAACCGAGATTGTGATGCCGCGCGATCCGAGTAGCGCGAACGAACGCGAAGACTTTTTGCAATTCGCCAAGATCACCAACGACATCACACTCCGTTACGAACCCGCCAACGAAGTCGATCGCTTTTATCACAACAATACCACGGGGCTGATTCTCGCGGGGCCGAATGATTCCGAACCACCGTTGCCGTTGGCGATGCCGGAGTTACCGCTGTATCGCGAACGATTCGTAGCGCTCGAAGACGAGCCCGTGCGGGATATCGACGGCAACTTGGTAACGTCGTTTCGCACCAATGCGATCGAATGGCTGGAAAATTGGCGCATGCCGTTTGACGTGTTGGCCGCCAACGATTTGGCCGCCAAAGACCTCGGCTTCACCGTCAGCATCGATGGCTATCTGCCCTACTGCGATTTTGAAACCGTGCCGGTCGCCGGCGGCGACATGCTCGCCCCGGTGATGGATGTGCGGCTCGATCACGACGGGCACGCGCACAGCGGCTATCTGTTCGGCACAGTGCCAAGTCGCTCGCAATTGGCCAGTTCCGACGGTATCTCGGTCACGTTCGAATGGTTGGGGGATGCCGAGCGTTTGCCGGAGCAGCTTACGCGCTCGGTCGATGGGCGACACGTGTTGGAAGTCGAAGTCAAAGACGCGGGCGTGCGCCAGACGTTTGACGTGCAAGAAGGTCAAACGGTGACTGTCGACGGCACCGATTACAAATTGAGCGTGACCGAGTTGCGGCCGGATTGGCCTTTGATGACGCAAGGCTTTGAGAACGCGCGGACGTCGATCGCGCGGATATGGGTCGAAGGCGGCGAACAAGCATACGAGCGTTCGGTGATGGAGCGCTTTCCGCAACTGAATCAAGATCGCGACCGCGAAGGCAAGCTCATCAGCACCGAGCGCGATCTGATCGATGACAACATTGTGATTCGTTATACCGACACAAGCACTGACCGGTTCGTGATCGCTGCCGGCGAGAACATCGCACCGTTGTTAATCCATACCGCTCCCGGTGGTCAGCGCAATGTGCAGCAACTCGAAATCGGCCAGCCGATCGCGGCGGCGGAAGGCGTGACACTTAACGTCGATAGTTACGTCTTGCGCCCCAGAATGGTGCGCCGCCCCGTCGTGATCCCGGAGAAGTATCGACGGTCTTTGATGGAAGTCGGTCGCAACAACGCCGCCGTACGCGTTTGCTTCAGCGATGTCGATGGCAAATGGGAAGAGCGACGCTGGATTCCGTTTAACGCGTACAACGGTGCGCATTCCGACTTGAACGGCCGCGATCCGACGTCGGTCTTTCTGCCCAATGGCAAACAATTTCAGTTGGTCTTCGGTCGCGAAGAACTGGCGCTGCCCACGCGCATGCGACTCGAACGGCTCGACACGCAGTATTACCCCGGTCGTCAGCAACCGCGCGAGTGGACGAGTCACTTCCGTTACATCGATCCGCAAACGATGCGTCCGAACGAAGGCCGCGCGTATCTGAACAACACGTTTCGCATCGGCGGTTGGACGTTCTTCCAAAACACGGCCGCGCAGGATGGTAAGTCGTGGACGGGTCTGGGCGTCGGCAATCGGCACGGCGTCTGGACGATGCTGATCGCGTGCACGTTGATCAGTTTGGGCATGACGTATGCCTTTTCGGTAAAGCCGATACTTATCAAACGACGCAAGCGCAATCTGGCGGCGCTGGCACAACCCGCCGGTAAGTTGCCCGACCAAGGCCATCGCGGTCAGCGCGGCGGCAAGCAGAACGTTCGCAAGCAGAAAGGACGAGCGCCCGTGACATCAACGACGCCCGGTTTGATTCTCGCTTTTCTTACGAGTCTGTTCATCGGCAGCACGCCGCTCATTGCAGATGATGCAACCGACAACGATCCGATCGCTGCGCTGAAAGCCATCGAAAAAGACATCGATATCGAAGCTATCGGTCGCATCGGCATGTTGAACAATCGCGCTTGGCGATTTACCACAGTCGATTCGTGGGCGCGGCGTTCGATCCGCACCATGTACGGCGATGAGTCGCTGCTCGGGCTCGATCCGGTCGTGTCGGCGCTGGAAATCATGTTCAACGCCGATGCCTACGTCGATCGCAACATCATTTATATTAAAGATCGCGGCATCATCAAAGACCTCACCAAGCACCCGATTCAAGTGAGCGACGAAGAAGCCCAACGCATGCTGAGCGAGCGGCGCGTGAGCTTCGACTTCTTAAGCCAGCCCGAAGTGCGCAACCGACTCGATTCGATTCAGTTTGAAACGCGCAAAAACACGGCGATGAATCGCATGAACGCGGCACGGTTCACCTTCAGCAAGATGGGCGATGAATTCACCGTCGTGCCCGTGCCGAATGGGGATAAGGAAACGCCGTGGCTGTCGCCGGTCGATCTGACCGAGCCGGGCAAGGTGCGCGCGGCGGGCATCACTGCGGAGCAAGGCCGTGCGTTTGTGGGGCCGCTGATTGCCCTTAAAACGGCGTGGCGCGAGCGCGATGCCGAAGCGATAAACAAGCACGTGGCCGAGATCGCCAAGGTGCTGCCGACGTTCGCGCCGGCGGGCTTTTACCCGTCGAAGGAAACGCGCGAGGCGGAGTTGAACTATCGCCGCATGGGGCTGATTCGTTATAGCTGGGGCGTTTATATCGTTACGTTCTTCCTCGGCATTTTCGCGCTTGCGACAAACTATCGTTGGGCGCGGTTGAGCGGGTTGGGGTTGCTGACGCTCGCGTTGGCGTTGCACATTTGGGATATTCAGATGCGATGGAATGTGCTCGATCGCATTCCGGTCGCCAATATGTACGAGGCGATTGTCTTTTCGACGGCCTGCGGCACGCTGCTGGCGTTGTTGCTCGAAGTGTTTTGGCCCAAGCGCGTGTTCTTATTCGCGGGGGGCTTGCTCGGCTTCTTCGCGCTAAGCCTGCCGGAAGTTATTCCCGATAAGGTCAACAACGATCTGCAAACGATGATGCCGATTTTGGATGACGCCATGTTGCGCATTCATACCGTGCTGATCATCGCGAGCTACGCCGTGATTACGCTGGCGTATGCCGTGGCGAATTGTTACCTGTTTGTGGAGGCATACCGAAAGGGGTCGATTGTCGCGCGGGCCACCATCGGCGCGCAGATCGGTCTGGCGGCGTGTTTGATTTGCGCCCGCCTCGGATTGTTCGAGGAGTTTGGCCCGGCGCTCTTCATCGCAGCGATGATCGGATTCGTGGCGGCAGGCAAGATGCTGGCACTGGTTGCATTTGCGGTGATCGCGAGTAAGGCGACGCCGAAGTGGATGACGGCCGGTGGCGCGATGCATTCGCAACTGGCAATGGCGGGCGCACCGATTGAACCCGTCGCATCCGGAAGCGGTGGTGGAACGAGCCCTTACGAATCGCACGAGTTCGACAAGCGTACGGACACGAGCATCACCGGCGTATTGAAAGACTTCGATTTGTGCCAACGCGTGCTGCTCTACACGGCCACGGTTGCATTGTTTGTCGGAATCGTGCTGGGTGCCGTGTGGGCGGATTATTCGTGGGGGCGGCCCTGGGGATGGGACCCGAAAGAGGTGTTCGCACTCAACACATGGCTCATTTACGCGATTCTGATTCACATGCGCTTCGTTACCAAGCGCCGCGCGCTTTGGACGGCGGTCTTAAGCGTGATCGGGTTCGTCGTGATGCAGTTTAACTGGTGGGTAGTGAACTTCTATATCGTGGGGCTGCATAGCTACGCGTAGGTAATAGCTTTCGCTAGTGCAGCGGAATGCATCGGGCTAGCGCTTGAAAACAGGATTTAACGCTGCGGCGAAACCAGCGAAAGCCCACAGGTGGCCACCTGTGGGCTTTCGCTGGATATCATCAATAGCTCGGCTTCTTTTCGATGCGTCTAAAAGCGCAGTAATTAGTCGACCCTGAAAAAGCCATTGTTTATGCAGCACAGCAAGTGGTTCGTTGACCGATTCGGTTGAAGACGTTCTGCCTGAGCCATTGGATCAGCGCAGCGGCGAAGCGCCGCAGGAGTTTGCGGAGGTTCGATCCGGCGGCGGCGAGAATCGCGTTGATGGCATCGCCGTCGAGGCCCGCCAGGAAGCAGCGATCCATTCGGTTGTCACTTTTGAGATGACCGATCTTTGGTTCGACTGCACTGCGGCGTTTGCGACGGCGTCGTTCGCAACGTGGCGTGTTTTTCTTTCTTTGACCGGCGATGTGCACGGTGACCTCGTCACCACAACCGTGACCGCGATAGCCTTTGTCGACATACGCGTCCGTCACGGCGACCCCCGTGACCTGTTCCACCGTCGCCAGTGTCTCGCCGAGTGTATGACCGTCGTACGGATTGCCTTCGAACAACCGCGCCGCGACGATCCAATTGTCGCGATTGGTCGTTGCGATCGCGATCTTTTGACCGAACTCGTAACGCTGGTGCGCTTTGCCTTTGCTGATGCATTGCACCTCGGGTTCGTGCAGGCTGTAAAGTTTGTTTTTGTCTTGTGGTTGTTGCGTGTGAATGCGTTCGGCGCGTTGCAATAACGTCTCCAAGTCCGCATCGGGTTTGTTCGACTTGCGTTTGATGTCGCGGATCAGGCGACCCACATAGGTGCGCAGCTTGCGCAAACAACGCTTCATGCGTTTGAACTGACGCGCGTGGGCGTAGCGACTCGCTTTGACCGACAGCTTTTTGCCAACCCGTATGTACGACTGACGCAAGTCGATACCGCGCGCTCGTGCCGCCGCGCCGAGCTTCTCGATCGCGCGATAGAGTAGCTTCGCGTCGGTCGGGTACGTGATATTTTTTTCTTGCACGGTCGTGTCGGCGTTCACGCGCCTGAGATCGCTCGGTCGCACCAAGCCGGCGCGTTGCGCCAAGTCGATCGTTTCCTTCAACAATGCTTCCAGCCGTTCGGCGCCGACGCGGTTGCGCCATTTGGTCATGCTGGTGGGATGGATCGGGCAGTCGTGCTGCATGTGGGTGAAGCCGCAAAAGTATTGCCAGTAAGGGTTTTCGACCCAACGTTCGACCAGCGCTTCGTCCGATTCATCGAACGCGTATTTGAGATAGTGCAGTCCGACCATCAGCCGCGTGGCCTTGGCCGGCGCGCCCATGTCGGGGCTGAAGCACTCGGCCAGCGCGACATCGAAGCGGTCCCAATCGATGGCGCGGGCCAGCTTGATGAGTTCGTGATTCGGATTGAGGAGTTGATCGAAATGCGATCGAAACAACTCGAACGTGCCACGTTCCTGCTTCTTCGGCTGCATAATACTCGTCCCTGAATTGCAAGGTTTTGACCCGAATCCGCCGGGTTACTTGCAAAGTGTACCCGCACCGCGCAGCCGATTCACGAGATAAACAAAGGCCAAAATGATTAATTCAGGGACGACTAATTAATAATGTACGACGCTTGGCTCGGCTCTTTGCCTGGCGAAAAAAGTAGCCTTACGAAAAGGGATATCTTTCCCTACATCCCCGCCGCCATCATCTCAATCTTCGTCGGGATTTCCTGATAGCGCGGAAAAGAGCCCGTCTCTTTCTTGCTGTAAATCTTTTTGCCGTCCAGCTCGATCTCGAACTGACCGCCCGATCCTTCGATCAGATCGGCCTCGATTTTGTCGGCACCGAACTTCGCTTCTAACTCGGCAACCAGACCGGTCGCCTGAGGTTTGTAGTTTCATTGTACGCAGTAGGTGATGCTGATTTTCATCGTGGGTTCTCCTTTGCGATGTTTGACGCTCGTGGATGTCAATCCGCGTGAGTCGAATCTGGCGACGGGCGGCACATCCTGCCGTTGCCTTCGGTCAATTCGTCACGCATCAATTAAGTGATGCGTTGCGGCTCGTGTCTTTCAAATCGCTTTCTCAAGCTTTGACAGTCATGCTATATTACGCCCCATGCTGCTGTCGAGCCCCGTCATTATCTCGCTGCTGGCCATGATCCCCGCCCTGCTCTGCGGCACCATCGGTGGTTTGGTGCACAAACATTGGAAAAAGCGTCTGAAGATGTGGCTACTGCTTTATGCGACGGCGTGGCTGACGCTATACATCGACGCGTCCGTGATACGCGGGCCGTTGATGGTGCTGGGCTTGCTGTTCAGTTTGCTACTGGTGTTGCCGGAGTTTGGTAAGCGAGACAAAGCGCCTACGGCGTAACACTGCACGCCGTATCGCTTCCTTTGCATTAAACGCAAATTATCCTTACCGCCGCAACTGCCCTACTGCCTTAACCAACGACTCCACCCGCGCCGCATCGGGCTCGGCACGCCAATCGCCGTCACGCTTCAAGTAACTGCCCACGATCAACCCGTCGGCTTCCGGGAATGTTGATACGTTTTCGACCGTAATGCCGCTGCCAACGAATACGGGCTCGTCGATCGCACCAACGGCAGCTTGCAGATCGCTCACTGCCGCCGCTGCCCCCGTCGCGCTCCCCGTAACGATCACGCCGTCGGCGCCGAAGTACGTCGCGGCTTTGGCCGTCTCACCGAGCGATACGTCGCTCGTTAGCGCGTGGGCAGCGTGTTTCTTCTTGATGTCCGCCAGAATGGCAATGTCTTCAGCACCGATCGCGCGACGGTAGCGCAACAACAGCCCCGCGTCGGCCTCGTCCATCATGCCTTCATCGGCGACGTGCCCAAACACGAATCCTTCGCAACGAATGAACTCGGCCCCCGCCGCTTGCGCAACGGCGAGCGCCGCATGGTTTGCACCGGCCAATATCTGCACGCCCAGTGGCAGCGTCGTCGCGTCGCGCACGGCGAGCGCGACCGCCGTCATGCTGGCAACAATCTCGGGGCCGACAGCGCGGCGCAGGTACGGCACGTCGTGCATGTTCTCGATGGCGATGGCATCGACGCCGGCCTCTTCGTACAACGCCGCTTCCTTGACGGCTTGGCGACAAATCTCGGAAACACCCAGTTCCCCGCGCGGGGTGCCCGGTAGAGCCTGCACGTGAATCATCGCGACGAGCGCCGGTCGTTCGAGTTGGCTTAAGAATTGCAATCCGTTGCTTTCGGTCATTAATTCACTCCATTGATATCCGCCTCAAAGGCGGCGTGAATAAGCGGTGGTAACACGGCGCCAGCGTTGCCTCGTAGCCACAACCCCGTGCCGCCCTCGGTCGGATCGATATGAATGACCTTTGCACCCGATGCTTCGGCCTTTGCCGGTAACATCGCTGCAGGATAAACCAAACCCGATGTGCCGATCGTCAAAAGGCAATCGCAATTTTCAACGGCGGTAACAGCATTGCTCCATGCCGGCTCAGCCAAACCTTCGCCAAAGAGTACCACATTGGGTCGCCACATGCCGCGCAGCCCAGCACCGAGCATAGGGCGAATCGCCAACAACAGGCGTGAAAGCGCAAACGGCCGCCGCTGAATACGATGAAGCCGTCGGGTAATGTGGGCGATTTGTGCCGTTGTGAGTATTCGCCGCCGCTTACCGGACAGGCTCGTAATTTCAGACAAGCTGCCGTGAACCTCCAGCACACAACCGTTACCGGCTGTTTGATGCAATCCATCGATGTTTTGCGTGACGACGATTAACTTGCGATGTTGTTCTAGTTTTCGTAAGGCCAAATGCCCATCGTTAGGACGCGCGACACTCAATGGCTCAATCACCGCACGTACGAATGCTGCGAGGCGCACTGGGTTCGTAAACGCAGTGCGGATCAATCCGCGCCAATGAGCGAATTGCTCCGGCGGAAACTCACGCCAGAAACCGTCGCTATCACGAAATGTTGGGATGCCGCTTTCGGCACTGATGCCTGCTCCCGTGAATGCCACGATTCGTTGAGAGGTTCGGAGCCATTGGGCAGCTTGCGCCTGTGGCTGATTAAAGTCATCCATGTTCATTACAATCTAACTCCTAAATGAAATGTAATTGGATCATTCGCTATCTCGTTTTCTAGAACGCGACAGCACCGTTACGAGTGATAAAAAAATAGGAAACCGAACTACTCCGACCACTTCTAAAGATACCGAGATCGCGAGTTGATTCAAGATGCTCGCGAAGATTGCCGTGTTGGAGTTTGGAAGATTCAAGAAGAAAAAAAGGGCCCAACCCCATGAGCGAGGAAAGATAGAACGGGGTCGGGCCCAGGTAGTACCTCGATTCTATCCACTACACGATACCAAAATCACCGCGATTTGCGTGCGAAATTCGACGAATGGATCGCCCCAAACTGAAAAGACGGAGAGCGATCCGGCGCGCCCGACCGATAAACAATCGTGACAAGCCTGACTTAAAGTCACAGGTCTCGAACGATTTGGGCGAAATTATTTTTTGACGGTTGGTCAAAAATTGGATTCTGTGCTATATTTTGGACAGATGGCAACGCTCTCACGCAAACAACGCGAGATTCGCGATCGGGAAAGACTCATTCTCGATGTCGCTCGTCGTTTGTTGCTGGACAAGGGCTATCTCGGCCTCAGTATGGATCGCATTGCCGCGGAGATCGAATACTCTAAAGGCACCGTCTATCAGCACTTCCGTTGCAAGGAAGATTTGCTTACCGCCCTCGCCATTCAGACTAAGTTGAAGCGCGTCGAGTTGTTCGAGCGGGCCGTCACGTTTGACGGCCGTCCGCGCGAGCGGATGACGGCGATCGGCGCGGCTGACGAAATCTTCGCCCGACGCTATCCCGATTACATCGCCACCGAAGAAGTCCTCTACGTGCAGTCCATCGCCTGCAAAGCGTCGGAATCCAATCAGGAAGCCATGCAAGCAGTTGACGGTCGCTGCGTCGCGGCTGTGTGCGGAACGATCAAGGGCGGCATCGAAGCCGGCGACCTGGAAATCCCACCGCCACGGCAGGCGTCCGAGATTGCATTCGGCATTTGGGGCATGACCTTCGGTTCGCGCATCGTCGGCAAAACGCCGACATGCATGGACCAACTCGGCATCACCGATGCAACCACGAGCCTGCGTCGCATGCAACAGGCTTATCTCGACGGCTGGAACTGGCGGCCGCTTTCTCACGAGTGGGACTACGATTCGACCAGAGACCGCATTCTTGGAGAGGTATTCGCCGATGAGCGCGCCGCGATCACCGTCTAGTTCGTCTTTTTTTGGCAACAAATTGACGCTCCGTCATTTTTTGACGCGTCGCCGTATGGTCGTCGTCGCGCTGGTCGGCACCGCCGTGTTGGTTTGGACACAGCGCCAACAGTTGCTTGGCAGCGATACTGGCGCGTCCGTTTCACCACCACCGAAAGAAAATCCGCTACTCGTCGAGACAATTACCGTTGCCGCGGCGGACCATTATCAAACACAAGTGGACTTCACCGGTCGCGTGGAAGCGCGCCGCATTACCGACCTAAGCTTTGAACTCAACGGCAAGGTCGAGTCGATCGCCGTCGACGAAGGCGATGCCGTCGCCGCCGGTCAGGCGATCGCCCAACTCGATACGGCGCTACTACAAACGCAGCGCGTCAAAGCGGCGGCACAACTCGAACAGGCGCAGGCACAGCTCGATGAAATGGTTGCCGGACCACGCGCTGAAGATATCGCGGAAGCGCGAGCGATGGTGACGGCCGCCGATGCGGCTTATCAACGGTTCGACGAAGAACGCCAACGCAAGAACGATTTGCACCAGCGCGGCGTGGCAACGCTCAAAGAGCGCAACGACGCCCGCAACGATGCCGCGGAAGCCGCCGCCGAATTGCAAGCGGCGCGCGAACGCCTCAACGAATTGGAAGCCGGCACCCGCAAGGAACAGATCGCCGCCCAGCGCGCAGCCGTCGCCGCCTGGACGGCCGAGCTGGAGAATATCGACGTCAGTATAAATAAAAGCGCGCTGCCCGCACCGTTTGCCGGTCGCATCACACGCCGCCTGATCGACGAGGGCGCCGTGGTGAATGCGGGACAGGTGTTGGCGCGGCTGGTCGAGGCGGACCAACTCGAATTGCATGTGGGCGTGCCCGTTGAAGTTGCCGCCGGCCTTGCCGTTGGTGACAAGCAAACCGTAATCATTCGCGATCGGGTTCGTAACGGCGAAATTCAGTCGATTATCGCCGAAGTGGACGATCGCACACGCACGCGGAAGGTGATCGTGACTCTGAAAAACGATGCCGCGGAATCGGTCGTGTCGGGGGAAGTGGGCTTTCTGCGCAGCCGCCGCTCCGTTAGTGCCCAAGGTTTTTGGGTGCCACTCGATAGTTTGGTGCGGTCTTCGCGCGGTTTGTGGGCGTGCTATGCCGTCGTATCTAAAGATGATTCGGCGCGATCCGTCGTTGAAAAGCGCGACCTCGAAATGATTTATAGCGATGGGGAACGCGCATTTGTCGAAGGGCTGCTAAATGACGGCGACCGAATTGTCGTTAGTGCGGTACATCGACTGAGCCCCGGTCAGGTTGTTTCCGTCAAGTAGTGATCTATTGAATTCGCGGTAATCGTAAACGCCACGCGCGCCATCATGTCGAGCTCCACCTAATGAACTATTCGATCACCAACTTGTTTTATCGCCAACCGCGACTGTTGGTATTGGCCATCGGCGTGATATTGGTCGGTGGCTTATCGGCGTTGATGGTATTGCCGACGGCGGAAGACCCGACGCTGAGCGAACGCATCGGTCGCGTGATCACACGTTACCCCGGTGCAGATGCCGAGCGCGTGGAAACGTTGGTAACCGAGAAACTGGAAGAAACGGTTCGCGAAGTCGAAGAGATCCTGCATGTCAACTCCGATTCGCGCAACGGTATCTCGGTGATGACGATCGAGCTGAAAGACTCGGTCTATGACACCGACACGGTTTGGTCGCGCGTGCGCGACAAGATTGCCGATGCCGAACCATCCCTGCCCGCGGGTACGAGCAAACCCGAGTTCGACGAGTGGACTATTACGGCGTACACGGTAATCGCCGCCTTACAGTGGGATCGCCCCGACGACCCTAACCTGCGCATCCTGCGGCGCATGGCGGAAGATCTCGAAGACACGCTCGAATCCTTGCCCGGTACCAAAGAGGTCGATATCTACGGCGATCCTGATGAAGAAATCCGCGTGGAGATCGACGCGGCGCGCTTGGCGTCCCTCGATCTGACCGTCAGCGATGTTGCCGATGCGTTGCGACAAAGCGATGCCAAGGTCGCGGCGGGATTGTTGCGCAGCGATACGGCGGATTATTTGTTGGAAGTATCCGGCGAATTGCAGCGCGTGAAGGACATCGCCGACGTGCCGCTGCGCAACAATCGCGACGACGCGCTGCTGCGCGTGGGCGATGTGGCCCAGGTATATCGCGCGATTCAGGAACCGCCGACGAATCTCTCTATCATTAACGGTAAGCCCGCCGTCACGCTTGCGATTCGCATGGAAGATGGGCAACAGATCGATAAGTGGACGCCCGGCGTACACGCCGAACTCGATCGCTTTGCGGCCCTGCTGCCCGACGGTGTTTCGCTGCCCGTGATCTTCGATCAAAGCACCTATGTGTCGGCGCGGCTGCAAGGTCTCGGCCAAAATCTGATACTCGGCATGTTGTGCGTGATCGGCGTCATCTTTTTCATGATGGGCTGGCGCGCGGCGATTCTGGTAGGCTCCGCCCTGCCGCTGGTGAGTTTCATGGTGCTCACGATCATGAACTTCATCGGGCTACCGCTGCATCAGATGTCGGTGACCGGTTTGATCATTGCACTCGGCTTGTTGATCGACAACGCGATTGTGACCGTCGATGAAACGAAGCAGCACCTGCGCGAAGGCATGTCGCCCGCCAAGGCGATTTCGGCAACCGTGCGTTACCTGGCTGCGCCGCTGTTAGGCTCGACGCTCACGACGGTGTTGGCATTCGCGCCGATTGTGTTAATGCCGGGCAACGCGGGCGAGTTTGTCGGCAGCATCGGTCTGGGCGTGATATTGGCGGTGATTTGTTCGTTCGGGTTGGCGTTGACGATCATTCCGGCATTGACGGGCTTTTTTGAAGGTCGCCTCGATGCTTCCAAGCATGGTGGATTTTTGCGTAACGGCATTGCGGGTAACGTGTTGGCGCCTGCATATCGTTGGTCGCTGGATACTATCGTGCGTTATCCGGTATTGGGAATCTTGATCGCGTTGGCGCTGCCCCTGTTTGGTTTCGTCAAGGCGCGCGAATTGCCGGAGCAGTTCTTTCCGCAAGGCGATCGCGATCAGTTTCAACTCGACCCCCGCTTGCCGCCGCAGGCGTCGCTCGCGCGCACGCTGGATATCACGCGACAGGCGCGCGAAGAACTATTGAAGCACGAAGACATCGTCGCCGTGCATTGGTTTGTGGGCACGAGTGCGCCGAAGTTTTATTACAACCTGCTCGGTGGGCGCGACGGTTCGCCCTTCTACGCGAACGCGCTGGTGCAAATGCGCGACGCCGAGGGTGATACGCAGACGGTCAACGACGCTCAGGATCTACTCGACCGTGCCCTACCGCAGGCGCAGTTCATTGCGCGCAAGCTAGAGCAAGGGCCACCGTTCAACGCGCCGATTGAAATTCGCCTCTTCGGGCCCGATTTGGATCGACTGCGCGATCTCGGCGATGAAGTGCGCACGGTTTTAGCCAATCACGCCCAAGTCGTGCAAACTGAAGCGACGTTGCAAGACGGGCAGCCGAAACTTTGGATCGATATCGACGACGAACAAGCGCGGATGGCCGGCTTGCGCAACGTCGAAATCGCTCAGCAACTGGCGGCGCAAACCGAAGGTGCCGTTGGCGGTTCGATTCTGGAAACGACCGAGGAAATGCCGGTGCGCGTGCGACTTGGCAATAACACCCGCAGCCAGTTGGACCGCATCAAATCGACGAACCTGGTCGCACGCACCGAAGCCGCGACGGATGCCGAGCCACTCGATTACATACCGTTGACGGCACTCGGCGAGGTGAAAGTCGTCCCCGAATTGGCCTCATTGCCGCGGCGCGACGGGGCGCGGGTGAACACGATTCGCGGCTACGTGCGCGCGGGTGCCTTGGCTTCGACCGTGCTGGCGGATATCAACGGAACCTTGGAGAAACAGGGATTTGCATTGTCCGCGGGATATCGAATGTCGTTGGGCGGCGAAACGGCCGAGCGGTCGCGGGCGATTTCCAACCTGATGGCTTCGGTGGCGTTGTTGGTTGCAGTCATGATTACGACGCTGGTGTTGAGCTTCAACTCGTTTCGTATGGCGGTGATTATCGGCTTCGTGGGTATCCTCGCCATCGGCTTGGGCTTGCTGTCGATCTGGCTATTCGGCTTTCCATTCGGATTCATGGCGATCGTCGGCACGATGGGGTTGGTCGGCATCGCGGTGAATGATTCGATCGTCGTATTGGCCGGGTTGCGGTCGAACGAAGCGGCCCGCAAAGGCGATGCGTTGGCGATTCGTAAGGAAGTGACCAAATCGACGCGACACGTGCTGTCGACAACGCTGACAACGATTGCCGGGTTTATACCGTTGCTGATCGATGGCGGGCAATTCTGGCCACCATTGGCGGTGGCGATTGCCGGCGGCGTGGCGGGCTGCACGTTGATCGCGCTTTACTTTGTGCCGGCGATGTTCGTCATCATGTCGGGCTTGCAAAAACGCATCAAAGAGACGTGTCCGTTTACGGTGAATGAAACCGAACGGGGATCGTTACCGCCCGATGCAGAAGCGGTATTGGCGTAATCGCTATTGCGATTCCCTAGTGTTCATCCCGACGATGCGATAATTGATTAAGATCACCAGGCAATGCGGACTGGCGGCGTTAATTCTTTTTGCCAATGCCATACGTGCGCCGCACTTCGAGCAGCTTTGCCATTTGATCGTCCGTCAACCGTGGCAAGTCACCACCGGCCAACTGCCGCGCCATGATATACATGCGCACAACTTGCTCCAGCTTTTCCGTCTTTAGCCAAGCGGCATCCAGATGTTCACCCACCGTTAGCGCGCCATGCTTTTTCAGAATCACGGCATCGCGGTTGACGATCTTGTCGGTGATAACACCTGCGCCTTCTTTGGTTCCGGGCGTGGCGTAGTCGGTCGTGGGGATTGACTCAAAGGCGAGCACGGCGTCGGGGAATACATCCGGCGGAAACGTCAGGCCAGCCAAGCTCAGCGCGATGCAATGCGGCGGATGGGCGTGAATCACTGCGTTGACGTCGGGCCGCGTTTGATAAGCCGTCAGGTGCATCCACCGTTCGCTCGACGCCCGCCGGTCGCCGTCGACGACGGTGCCTTCAACGTCGATTACGACTAGATCGTCGAGCGTGAGGCTGCCGACTTGCGTAGCGCTGGCGGAGATGAGAAAGCGATCTTCGGCAACGCGAACTGAAATATTGCCGTCGGTCGCCGTCACCAGCCCTGCTGCCGACATGCGACGACCGATGTCGATTATTTGTTGGCGTTCGGATGCAAATTGCATGGCGATTCTCTCATTCGGATAGTTTTGCAAGCGTATTGCCCGGACCCCAGGTTTGGGGGCGTGGGATGATCACGCGCTAACGGCAACCCTCACCCCAGCCCTCTCCCTGCGAGGGAGAGGGAGCAAGATTCGCAGCACCCGTGCAAGACTCGCAGCCCAATTGCAATAGTCCTACCGCTTTCGAGAAGCCCGAGCCACGGTTTAATGTGGATGGTGCTCGGCTGCCGTAGATTGAACGCCGCGCGGTGGCAAGCTACGATACCCGCTAGTCACGTTGATTCACATCGGCACGCCTTTTCGCAAAGCGAGTTTATCATGAGCATTCGATTTACACGACGCAACTTTCTGGCAATCTTCTACGCAGTCGCCCTGTCATCGGCAACGGTGGCGTCGGCCGCCGATTGGCCCCATTGGCGCGGGCCGAACTACGACGGCCACAGCAGCGAAACCGGTTTCAAGACGAGTTGGGACGGCGAACTGACACCGGTTTGGTCGAAGGACATCGGTGCCGGTTACAGCGGCATCTCCGTTGCCGATGGCAGGCTGTTCACGTGCGGCGTGCGCGACGGCAAGCAGATGCTTTTCTGTTTCGATGCCAACGGCGGTAGCGAAAAGTGGGCCGTTGGGTTTGAAACACTTTATGAAAACGGTTGGGGAGACGGCGCGCGTTCCACGCCCACGGTTGATGGCGACCACGTTTACGTGCTAGGTGCGCTCGGCACGGTCGGCTGCTATAAGGTCGACGACGGCAGCACGGTTTGGACGCGTAAGTACGATGCCGTGCCAACATGGGGATACAGCGGTTCGGTACTGATCGAAGGCGATAAAGCGATCATCACCGTCGGCGGCAGCGGCGGCGGTATGAAAGCGTTGAACAAACAAACGGGCGAACCGATTTGGGCGATCGGCGATGACGCCAATTCGGGTTACTCGACGCCCTATCCGTTTACATTTGAAGGCACGCGGTATGTCGTCGGTTTCCTCGGTGGCTCGGCGGTTATCGCGCATGCCGAAAACGGTAAGGAAGCCGCGACGATTCCGTGGGAGACCAGCTACAAGGTGAATGCCGCCACCCCGATTTATCACGACGGACACTTATTCCTAAGCTCGGGTTACAGCACCGGCTGCGGCTTGTTTAAATTAAGCAAAGATGGCGATCGGCTCGATCCCAAAGAAGTTTACACGAGCAAGAAGCTGAAGAATAAATTTCAAACCCCCGTGCTGTATCGCGGTAAGTTATTTACGTTCGATCAGCGGTCGTTGAAGTGTGTCGATTTCAATAGCGGTGATATTGATTGGGAAGAGCGCGGCAAGGAAAACCAGCACGGTACGATTGTTTTCGCCGACAAGCACCTGATTACGCTCAATCAAAATGGCGTATTGAAAATCGCGAAGGCATCACCGAAGGAATTTGAGCCCACCGGCACGACGACGGTCTTCGAACAAAAAGGCGGTCGTGGCGAACAGTGCTGGACGGTGCCGACACTGGCGAATGGTCGGCTTTATATGCGCAATCTGAAGCGCTTGGTATGTATCGACCTGCGGAAAAGCGAGCGCGTTGATTGATCGGGTTGCAAGTTGACGTCGCAAGTAGGGTCCGCTATGCGGACCAACGCTTGCGCGCACGATCGACTAAGTAACCGTAGACGTTGCCTCGGGTTGCGTTGCGAAATCAGCAATTGGTCCGCACAGCGGACCCTACTATTCACGCAGCGCAAGCCCGCGCGACGGACCCTACTGTTCACCAAGGCAATACAAAAACTTGCCCGCTCGGAGGTACATCCGCTTACCACTGACAGCCAAGCTCGACAGCGTGTAACCGCCTTCGAGCTTGTTGGTCGCAAGTTGCTTATATTTCGGCCCCGTGGCAAACACGACCGTTTCGCAGTCTTCGTTGGTGATATAGACGCGACCGTCGGCGACCAACGGCGACGCGCTGATCGGTCCGCTTAGCAGTCGCTCCGGCCCCCACACTTTTTCGCCGGTCTTACCATCGACGCACATCGCGATGCCCTTGTCGTTGACGAGGTAGAGATACGCGCCGTCGGTTGCCGCCGATGGCACGTCGGGGCCGCGCTTGTCGTCGAGCGTCCAAACCGTATGCGTCGCGGTCACGTCGCCTTTGCCGCCGGCGCGCACGGCGATGATCGGGTGTTCGCGACTGGTCGCAACGACAACGCCGTTATCCATCGGCACCGGCGTACCGCAAATCCGGAAGTTACCGCGCTGCTCCGGATTGAGCCCCTTGGCCCGCCAAATTTCTTTGCCCATCCGCGGATCGTGGGCCGTCACCCAATCGGCACCGGAGATGATGAGTTGATCCTTGCCGTCGTGCCGCAGGATCACGGGTGTGGTGTAGGCATCGGGGCATTCCCTGGTGGCGTCGGTCTTGCGTTCCTGATACCAACGCCGTTCGCCCGTTTTGATATTGAGCGCGATCAAGAATGATGGGTTGTCGGTGCTGGAACCTTGCAATACTTGCAGAATGACCGTATCGCGATAGACCATCGGCGAGGATGCGTAACCCCAATAGATTCCGAATTCGCCGTGCTGCTGCTGCAGGTCGTACTTCCATTGTTCCTTACCGTCGCGGTCGCAACAGATCACGACGCCGCCGCCGCTGGCCGCGATGATGTGTGTTCCGTCGCTAACCGGTGATGGTGATGCAAGGTTGTGCTTGGCGAGAAACGTATTGCCGACACTGATGTTGCGCTGCCAGAGTTCCTTGCCGTCGCTTGCGTCGTAGCAAATCAGATTGATGTGCTTGCCGCCCTCATCGTCTTCTTTGGTCGGATAACCGGGCAAGCGTTTACCCTTGTCGTCGCTTTTGGATTCGCCCGCGTCGCGCACAGGTGCCGTGAGGTAAATGCGACCGTCAACGACGATCGGTGACGAGCCCGCCCAATGCGGCATCGGCGTTTTCCAGATGACGTTATTGTCTTCGCTCCAATTAAGCGGTAAACCCTTGGCGTCAACGCTGCCATCCATATTCGGGCCGCGCCAGTTGAGCCATCGATCGGCAGCAGCGGCGCTGCCGGTGAAGGCGAGCATTACAACGGTAATGAGACATCGGCGATTCATGGTCGACTCACTTTCATCATTGAATAAAGAGTGTAGCGTGCGCGGGTCTGCGTCGCCTACTCGCTGCGCAGCGCGCCAATGATACGTGCTTGCAGTGCGGCGCGTACGGCGAAGATATTAGCGACCAGCCCCGTCAACAAAACGGCGGCCAGCGTGAGACTTAACGCGGGCCAATCGATTTGCGCCGCCGTCGACAACGCATTGGGTAGTGTGGCGACAAGAGCGGACACCGCGCCGATTGCGATACCAGCGAGCAGCAGCACGACATTTTCCGACAAGACCATCACGCCTAGCATCTTTCCGGAACAGCCGAGCGCCCGCAATAAGGCCAACTCGCCGCGTCGCTCATTAACGTTACGCAGCATCACGGCCCCGAGCCCCAGCGTACCGATCAGCAGACCCAACCCGCCGAGCGACTGGAACGCGCTCATATACGTGTTCTCAACTGCACGGTATCGATCCAATATATCCAACGTGCTTTCGATATCCAGACCGTAATCCGTAAGATCCTCTTCCAACGCCGCCGTCAGCGGGTCGGCTCGATCTTTTTGGACGTCGATCAACATCGTGTCATAGCCATTGATCGAGGGGAACAGTTCAGTGAATCGATCTTCGGCGATCATCAATTGACTTTGCAATACGCTGCCGCTCAACATGCCGACGATGCGTAGCTTACGTTCGTTACCGTTGTCGTCCGTTATCTTCAGGTCGTCGCCGATTCCCAACTTGAGCAGCCACATCAACGTATTCATGTCGCCGATTGCCGGGACAGCGTCGTCGTCAAACTCGCGATTGAGCAACAACCATGGATTGGCGGATTCGGCATCGTCGCCGCTCAGCGCGCTTGCAAACGTAAAGCCGCCGCGCCCGATGAATGCGTCGCCGACGCCCAGGATGACGGGGCGCTGAACGGCGTAAAGATTCAAGCAACTGGCATCGTCGCCGGGTTTGCGTCGCATCATGGCAACTTGCGCATCGGCAAGCATGCGATTGGTTTCTTGCGACAGCGCAAGGCTTTCGCGGCCGTCGTTTGTCCCCAGCGAGTAAACCATCGGTGCCGCCGCCTGCCCGAGTAAACGATAACCGCCCGCCCCGCTGCCGAGCATGTCGCCACTCGCACTGTGCCGGCTCGCGCCAACGGCGATGATGACGAATGTGGCGAACGCGATAAGCGCGACCGTCGACAAGCTACGTCCGCGATGGCGCGCGATATTGCCGACGCCGACCGACGCGAAGCCGCGCATGCCTTTGCCGAAGACGCCCCGTTTGGAGCGACCGCGCCCGATGCGATCGGTCATCAAAGCCAACCCGGCGGCGAGCAACGCAAACCCGCCAACGAAAAATGCAATCGTGGCGGTTAACGCCTCGCTCGCGATGGCAACGGCGATGATACCAGCCCCTAGCACAAGCATGGCGATAGCAACCCACGTAAAGCGCCGCGAGCGTTGCCGCGATTGCCCCGCAGCCGCTTCAACGCGACCCGCCAAAAGCGCACGCGGTGACTGCTTCGTTAAACCGCGCACGGCGTAGCGCAGCGTGAGCCAAGTGATTAGTAAGCCACCCACTATGCCGATGGTGATGGTGAGCGGTTCGACAAACACGCGCAGGAAGGGTGCCTGCACTGCCGCGGCCCAAAGCGTGCGCAACCCGGCGATCATGAGATAGGCGTAGCCGATGCCGAGCGGAATGCCGATGAGGGTGCCGATTGCCCCGACGCATAGACCTTCCGTTGTTAGCAACTTTCGCAGGCTTTTGGCGTCGAATCCCAAGGCATACAACAGGCCAACTTGCTTGGCGCGACGTTCGATGGTTAGCCGAAACGACAAGGCCACGAGCAAGAGCGCCGAAAAAATCGCGAAGAAGCTGAACGCGATAAACAGCCCGCTGAAATCGGTGCTTCCCGTCGCGGACGTAAGCGCCGCCGCGTGTACGTCGCGCACGACCAATCCCATCTGTTCCGGGTCGAGTCGCTTCAATAGCGCCGCACTCAATGCCTCGCGCGTTGCTTCCAGTGACTTACCATCTAAAGGCGCGTAATAAATCGCCGTCAGTTCGCCGAAGCGCCGACCCGTCCCCACAAAACTCCCTTGCGCCGCTTCAATATTGATAAAGGCCTTGGGCGTGCCCTTGTGTGCTTCCCAATACGCTTCGTCCTGAGTTCGAATACGACTGAGGTCGATCTTGTAACTCGGGGGCGGATCCCATTCGCCCAGCGTTTTCGCATCGCTGATACCGGGATACGCGGGCATTAGATTCGGATCGGCGGCCCAGCCTTCCAAGGGAACGACCTGCTTGAGCTTGAACGTGGCCGACTCGGTGCGTAACGCTCCGAAGCGTTCGGAGACGTAATATTCGAGTTCGATCTCGTCGCCGATGTTGGCGTTCAGTTCATCAGCGGCCCACCGGTTGAGAGCGACGTCGTCGGCAGTCAACTCAACTGCTTCACCATTACCGAAGGACGCACGCGCGGCGATATCCATTCCCGCGACCATCGAATAGGGAATCGCCTCTTCGTTCTCATTATCGCAGGGCGCTTTGCAAATGCTGTTGGCGAGATAGGTGATGACGGGGACTTGGCGAAGTTGCAGCGATTCTGCGGCGGCGAGCGCGGCCTGTTCGACGGGCGGTTCCAGCAGCAAACTATCCGCTTCCAGCGCCAACACGCCGCGCGATTCATCGATGCGTATTCGCACGCCGTAGTCGCGCAGGGTTGCGCCTTGCTTGAGCGCATCCTGCACGGCATCGATCGCATTCGCGTTGGCGTCACTCGCCGCTTCTGTCGCAATCACCAGCGTGTTGATGCGATCGTCCTGCTCGACCAATCGCTGCAGCGTACTTAACGGGACCAACACATTGAACGGTGCCGTATGCGTGCCCGCTAAACTGAATCCACCCACACCGTCGTCGGGTAGGATCTTCGTCACCTGCAAGCGGGCGGTGCGCGTGGCCGCTTCGGGTCGGCCTAGCAGCGATTCGGCGGGAATGTCGGATTGGGCGGCGATGCGCAGCAGTACGTCGTCGCCTGCTTTGATACCAAGCTGGCTGGCCAGCGATTCGTTAACAGCCGCGTTGTTACCGCTGGATGGGATCGAAGCCGCATCGGGAAACAAGTCGCGCCACTGATCGTCGACACCGACGATCGAAACGCGGTTGGACCGCGCGCGTGTGGTCGCGTGTTCGATGCCGCCGTCGAGCATGATGCTAGCAGCAATTTTCTCGCGAGTAATCTTGGCAGCGTCGGGAAACGCCATGCGCTGCGGCAAATTCTCACCGACGTAACGCCCCGCCTGCAGAGCAATCGAGACTGGCCCCAGCCGGTTTAGCGCTTGCTCGCGCAAGCTGCCGCGCATCGAGTCGCCCACGATCAGCGCGCCCGTCAACACGGCCACGCCAGTAGCGGCGCTGAGCGCGAGAAAGAAATGCCCGCGTAGATAATAGAGCAGGCTTCGTTTGACCAGATCGTTGCGTTTCACGGTTTCCTTATTGTTTCACCGGTTAGAGAATCAATGCTGCAGAGAACTTATCGAGTCACACCGGTTAAGAACCGGCGCCACTGCGCGACAAACACCCGTTAAGAACCGGCGCCACAGCGCCTTTTTCACACCGGTTGGAAACCGGTGCCACAGCGCAGAACACAGCGCTAACTCGTCGCGCCAGCTAGCTCCTGCATGCGACCTTCGGCCAGTCGCCATTGCCTGCCGAATCGCGATGCGATCTCCGCGCTGTGCGTGACGACGATTAATATCGTTTGCGCGTCGCGCTGCACATCGCGCAGCAAATCTGCAATGCCATCGGCGGTTTGTTCGTCAAGATTGCCCGTCGGCTCATCGGCCAGCAACACGTCGGGCTCGTTGATCAATGCGCGGGCAATGGCAACCCGCTGCCGCTCGCCGCCGGATAACTCTGCCGGTCGATGTTCGATCCGCTGCGACAACCCGACGCGGTCGAGCAACTCCCGGGCGCGGCCTTCCTCGGCTTGCGGGTCACCATTCACCAACGTTGGTATCAACACGTTTTCCAGAACCGTGCACTGCGGCAACAGATGATGTTCCTGAAAGATGAAGCCGATGTTGCGATTGCGAAACTGCGCCACCGCGCGCTCGTTGAGCGCAAACGGATCGGTCTCGCCCAGCTTCACCTGACCGCCGTCCGGCTTTTCCAACGCGCCGAGAATGTTGAGCAACGTACTCTTGCCACAACCCGACGGACCCATGATGGCAACGGACTCACCGCTTCGAATGTCAAAACTGATGTCGGTCAACACGTCGAGCGTTTGATCGCCCATCTTGTATTGCTTGCGAATGTTTGCAGCCGTGAACGTGCTCATGTGGTAACTGCTTTCATCGATTCGTCGGTCGGACGTCCCGTGTGTTTGGCGTGAATCTCCGTGAAGTAATCCCAAACGCGTTCGGCCATGCGCTCGTCGGTGAACTCCGCATGCACGGCCTCGCGACCAGTGTGTCCTAAGTGCTGTCGCTTTTCGGGGTCGTCCATCAACTCAGCCAATCGCGCTGCCAATTCGCGGGCATCGCCGGGACGGTGTAATAGCCCACCGCCGCTGGCTTCGACCAACTCCGGAAACGAACCGTGCTCGGGCTGCACGACAGGCACGCCCTGCGAGAGCGCTTCCAAAATGTAAAGCCCCTTCGCTTCGGCATAGTCGGTCGGCACCGAGAAGACGTCAATCTCCTGCAGGAATTTGAACTTCCCCGCGCGATCGACTTCGCCTAGATATTCCACGCGACCCGCAAGCGAACCCGACTCGATTCGCGCGCGCAGTTGTTGAAAATATACTTGATCGCCCTTGCCGAGATAACCGGCGATCTTCAACCGACAGTCGCGACCTTCGGCCAACAAGATTTCAAACGCATCGACGAGATTGTGTAGGCCTTTTTCCGGACAGATGCGCGCCAAGTAGCCAATGGTGAACGGCTTTTCCTGCGGAGTCATAGCTTTGGGCTGGTTCGGCTCAATCGAAATCCCCAACGGTATATGGCGCAATCGATCGACATCGACATCAAAGTGTTCGCGGGCGTAGTTACCGTAGTACTTGGTGACACCGATGAAGCCATCCACATCGCGCGCCTTTTTTCGGAGGAGGTCCAACACGCGCTTCCGTTGCGCTTCGTCGAGCGTATTGAGCAGTATATCTTCACCCGTCAGCGTACAAACGACTGGAATGTTAACGCGCCGCTTAATCGCAGATGCCAGCCCAACGAAAAAGGCGTTGGGCAAATGCACTAGCGATGCATCAACGCGTTGCAGATAGTCCGTCAGTTTATCGAGTTCGACTTTTTGCGGACCGCTTTCACCCTCGAGCAGCGCGAGCATCAGATTGGCCGCCAGCTTCGGATCGGTAGATCCGGCGCCGCGCATGGCGAGACGTAACAAGGCCGGGCGATCCAAGAGTTTCGTTAGCCCATTCGGCAACTTACTGATCCACGGCCAACGGTATTGCAGATAGACATTGATGCCGCCGTAGAGCACGCCATTTTCGCTAACGTCGGTTTCGTCGGTGCGAATCGGCGAATAAACAGGCATCAGCAGCACATCGTGGCCGCGACGACGCAGCGCACCGGCCAGCGCGTTATCGCGCAAGCAGCTACCGCAATACATACCGCCGGCACCGGCTGTGAGATAGGCCACTCGCATGAGCATATTTTAGGGGAAGATTGTCGAAACTTCCCCGTCCCCATGCGCTTGCTACAGCCCAAGATGCCAGGTTGGTTACTGCAATAAATCCGCAACGAATCCGGCCACATCTTCAACACCCAGTAAGGCATCGCCCGAATAGTCCACCCACATGGCGTCGCAGGTTGCATAGGTCGCTGCGTAGGCCGCCGCATCCGTCAACGCCAGCGTAAACGGCGCGATGTCCGCCGCATTCACGATGCCATCGCAATTCAGATCGCCAAGTAGGCCGTCGCAGGCATCGGGGATGAAGTTGTTATTTGTGTCACTACTGGTCGAGCCGGTTGGGTATATCTCATAGACGCGACCGTCGGCGTTTTCGTAGTTCGAGCCGAGGTAATAGAGATGCCCTTCCGGTCCAACCGTGACATACAACGGCTTGCGACCGCCGTCACCGATGTTGGTGGCAAAGTCGCTCACGGTGCTAATTTCATTTGAGACCATCGTCGAGATCGAACCGGTCGCGTTACCATTCGAGCCGAAGTGCGAGACTACGTAATTCCCCGCCATCTCCGGTGGCAACACATCGCAGTCTACCGGCACCCAGACGCCGCCGCTGATCACGCGGGCGTCGCTACCGCCGTCTGTCGAAAACGCCCACGCATCGGTGTCGGTGCCAATACCGTTGTAGCCGTCGTGACCGTAGTTGGCGGCGGCGGCCAACTCGTAGATCGCCGTTTTTCCCGACCCGGCCACATCATTGATGTAGATTTGCCCCGTGATCGGATGGCGCGACGCGGAATACGGGTTGCGCAAGCCCAGCGCATAGATCGCGCGCAGGTCGCCGGTTGCGGTGTTGTAAAACGGATTGTCGGCCGGGATCGAACCATCCGGCGCGATGCGATACACCTTGCCCGTAAATGTCGACAAACTCTGCACGTTAGCGCCGCCGTTCCAACCGTCGCCGGTCGTGATATACACCATGCCATCGTCGCCGAAGATGACTGCACCGCCAGTGTGACTGCCGCTCGAATCACCGGCGGCGAACGGCATATCCAGCAACACGGTCTCGCCGACATCGGCGACGTTCGGATCGGCAGCGCTCGCCTGTATGCGCACCACGCGATTGTGTCGCGGCTGATCTTTCATATAGAACACATACACGTAGCCGTTGGTGAGAAAATCGGGATCGAACGCAAAGCCGCGAATGCCGGATGAGCGATGGCGCATGGGCGTGCCGTTGCCGTCGGTCGGCACATCGAAAGTGGCAAAGGGCGTGGGCAGTAGTGTCCAGGTGTTGGTACCGTGGTCGCGCACGGCCACGCGCAGCCGGCCTTGAATTCGTTCACCGATAAACAACCGACCATCGGGTGCGAAGGCCATCGTGGCTGGGTCTTGCAGGCCGCTGACGATGGTGCGTTCTTCAAAGCCGGACGGCAGCACGGTCTGCGCAACGCCAACAGATGCCTGCAAACTGATCGTTAAAATTGCGATGGAAAAGACGGTGGCGTGGGGACGGGGGGACCGGTGCATAGCAAACTCCTTTATCCCCCAATTGCTCAGCATGATAAAGGACTGTAAGTACGAAATGCCAGCGCTGCGGTCTGGCAAAATCGGCATTACGGACGGCGGCTGTCGCGAATTGCATCAATCGGCCAATGCCGGCACGTTCCAGCGTTTGCGGTGTGCACGAATATGCCGCCACACGTCGCGCATCGGGGCTTTCTTATGGCCGCGCCGCAAATTCTGGGCACCGATGGCGAACATGATGCGCCATTGTTTCATCAGCAGGCCATACGAGCGCAAGATCGACCAGCGCGGGTCGTAAATGTTGGTCGATTCTGACGAGAGGCCGTTAAGTTCGAGAATGGCGAATTCGCGACCAGCCTTGACGGCATCTTCATCGCTAAAACGCAGATCAAAACGGCCGAAATAAAAGCCCTCGAACGCCTTGGCGATCTCATCGATCTTCGCGGTGAACTCCGGCGTAACAAAACGCGCGCCGTCGTGAAAAAGCGTTCCTTGGCAATGATTGCCCGCCATCACGAGCGGCAATCTTTCGCCGGTCTTCAACACGTGCTCCGCGCGGTCTGCGCCCAAGCGTTCGAGAAACGTATCGGCTTGCATGCGCAGCCGCGGATGGCGATAAATCAGTTGCTCGATCGACGAGAGACCATCGCCGACGACTTCGGGGAAGAGTTTTTCCGTGATGCCGAGGATGTGACCGTTCTCCTCTTCCGGCATGCGATAATAAAACACGCCCAATTCGCCGGGGCCGGGATGAAATACCTGCACCATCATCGGCACATCAACCGTTAGAGATTGCCGTGCCTGACCGCGATCGCGCACCAGGCGCACGCTCGCGCCGCGACAACCGAAGTCGGGCTTGATAATCAGCGGATAGTCCCACGCTTCGCGCGCGAGAATGTCATCGAAACATTTTAGACGTTCATCGATATCGCCTTGGGGAATCAAGCGTGCGGCCAGCACGTACTCCGACGGCAGCTTGTTCAATATCTCGATCTTCGATTCACCAACGATGCCGCCGTAGGGCTCAATGCCCGGGTCGGTGACGGTCGGCGTCATGATGCCGCGATAACGCAGCGCCAGATAGCCGACGTAGGGCACCAACGGCAAGTAAGCCAACCATGGCGGCCAGAATTCCCAACGCCATATCTTGCTGGTGCGGGCTATAAGCCGAGCGCGGCCGCGTTCGGTGACGAGGTTGGAGATGAGGCGGATCGTCAGCCAGATGACCAGCGCCGCCGCCAGTAGTGCCAACCAGCCCGAGCCAAGATACTCTTCCATCGGCTTGCGAATCGGCTCGCCAAAAATTGCGGCCAACCCCACCAAAAGCGGCGTCCAAAAAATCGCCGCGATCGATGCCCATACCAAAAACTGCCACGCGCGCCGCCCCAGCATGCCCGCCGCGACGTATACCGGAAATCGCGTGCCCGGCATAAAGCGCGCGGCGATAACCGCCGCCCAGCCGCGCTTCTCAAACCAAACGGCGTATTTGTCGAGTTTCTCGGGCGGTAAGCGCCGTTGCATCCACGGTCGATCCAACATACGCCGCGCAACGAACGCACCGAATGCCCACAAAAGAAAGTCGCCGAACACGATGCCGACGTAGCAGCAGACCAACCCCACCGGCCACGAGAGATCGCCGCGGTTAATCATCAGGCCGACGGTGATGCAGGTGCCATCCTCCGTAACCATCATCCAGGCCATGACTTTGAGGAGGATCATCGGGAGGTGGCTGCGTTTGGAAGTTCTTTCCGATGCCACGCACCATCCGCATTCGGCGGCGCATCGAAATAGGCGAGTTCGACCCGAGCTTCCGTGATCTCGACAAACGTATAACTCACGGTACGCGCATCCGGTCGCGACATACAAACGGCCAAATGCGACGCTTCACGATCGTCGGCGCAGTGGTATTCATCCTGAGCCGTAGCGGACGCTTTTAATGCGAGCGTTCTATCGAACAGCGCGCGGCGCGGGCCGTCGACGATTTCGTCGCCCAAGCCCGACGACGCCCACATCATCGGTTGACCGTCCCAGCGTGCGAGCGTTTCGCTGAGTTCACCGTCTTCGCTGCGACAGGTGAGCAAACGCTCCCCGTCCGTGATGACCAAACGAAACCCCGGATATTGACGAACGTCTAATTCATTCATCGCGTTACGGACCGCCGCAATCGTCGAATGGGCGAGCAAGCTCGGTATAATCTCGCCACGGCTGCGCAGGTTCGGATCCTTCGCGCGGGCCACTGGGTCGCCGGGTTTGGGATATATGTTGAGCAGCGTCGCCGCAATACCGGCGTCGTTTACGGCGATCCATGTACCGTCGGAGGTCGGATCGACGGGCATGACGATTTGCCGTTCGCCCGCGCGACGAATCTGCGGCGGCAATGCCGGTGGTCTTTTGCGCGATTCGTCGCGATTGCTGGCCAGCCGCACATAGCCGCCCGCCGCGCGACCGGTGGGCGGTACTCGAATCAGACTGACCGTGCACATGGCGGGTTATGCGTTGCTCAGAAAATGCAGCGTGGCCGGGGCGTAGCCGAAATCTTCGGGCACGTTGGCACCCTGCAACTTGGCGATGATTGCCATCAACGCGCAGTGATGCACGGTATGGCTAAAGACGAATAACAATTCGCGTTGAAAACTGGTGGGAACATCAACGCCGTTGCCATCGGCTGCGATCACGGCTTTGAGCGTCATGCCACCGCTAACATCTTCGGCGAGTCGCTTAAGGCTGCCGCGCAAGTCTGCGATCTGGCCGCGGGCCGCCGCCGTTTCGTTTTCGATCGCTCCGCCGCGCTCGCGATCGTCGTAATCGAGGTGCGTGGCCGTGGCGTTTTTTAGCAGCGTGGCGTAATGATCGAGCGTGTGCCGCACATGCCCCCCGATGCAGGATGTCGAGGGCGGCGGGCAAGCCGTGTATTCTTCGTCGGACAACCCCGCCACAAAGCGATCGAGCTGATCCAGCGCGTGATCCGCCGAAGCAGCCAGCGCACGCACGGTCTTATAGTCGTCTCGGGCCTCCAGGCTCATGTGGCGGCAATCTCCTAGTTTTATTGTCGGATGACGCCCACGGTTCTCAGCAACTCCATTAGCTGATTCCGTCGAATCGCGAGGATTGCCACGGAGGCGAGAAACACCACCACCGCCAGTCCGAACAGTTCGCCGCCATCATTTTTTACGACCATCCCAAGCACGGTCAGATGGCTCATAATTGCGCCGGCCATTACGGCCAGCGCCAAGAGAGCCCCGAGCGGGACGGTCGTCGGAACGAGCAATAATACACCAGCAACCAATTCCGCAACACCAGACCCGATTCTGCCCTAGGGTTCCATCCCCACCTGCTCGAAAATGTAAACCGAAACGTCGGCTCCGGTGAACTTGAAATAGAGCGTTTGCAAGAGAATGCCGGCCGCAACGAGTTGCAGCGTCCAGCTGACGATCGATAGCGTTTTGCTTAGCTTGGGAGGGTTTGACGGGCTGGTGGGTAACGTGGATTCTGCAGTCATCGCTGATCTCCCGAACACAATGCGACGACACATCGCCGTCGGCGAGCATATATGCCCGGATCGGCAGAGATCATTGCAACGCACCGCCCACTGATTTCATGTACGGTAGCTGTGAATTGATACCAAGGGAGTTGGCCAAGCGGGGATTAATATTCGTCGAGGTACCACGCCTCTTCGAAATCGGCGGGGCTGAGATTATCGGAGGGGCTTTCGCCGCTACCGCCGCCTTGATCGGCGTCGGTCGTTTCGGCCGCAACCAGATCGATGGGGCGCTCGTTCAACGGGCGACCGAATTCCTGCACCCAATAGATTCCGTGCTTCCCGCCGAGGCGGACGGAGAGACCGACTTCGGTATAAGTTGGGTCAAGAATGTTGTTGCGGTGACCTTCCGAATTCATCCATTCGCGCATGACCTGCTCGACCGACCATTGGCCGGCGGCGAGGTTCTCGCCGACCTTTTGGAAGGCATAGCCGAAGTCCTGTGCGCGGGTGTCGATGCGCGAGCGATCGAACGGGTCACGGTGAGAGAAAAAGTTGCCGTCGATCATGCGGCACGCATAAAACGCCGCGATTTTGTCGAGCGTGTCGTTGCGCTTGAGCGAATCGATGCCGCGGCGGGTTCGTTCGCGATTGATTTGCGTGAGCAACTCGCGCGTGGCACGCAGTTCATCTTCAGGGGTGCCGCAGGGTGCAAAGGCCGTATCGCCGGCGACCGTGTCATCGAAGATCATGCGCAAGGCCCCGCCGTCTTCTTCCTGACAGCCGACGCCGCCGAGCAGCACGAGGGCGGCGGCAATACACGCGCGAAAAGAGCCGCCCCACGATAGTTTTGATCGCACCATACGTATTCCTCGGGAATTGCCTATTAGGACTCTATTAAACCTATCGTCGTTTCTCAACCCGTTCTCACGCCTGATGGTGAATTTCTATTCAGACCCCGCGTTGAGAGGACGAAAAACGAGCCTTACCGGTTCATCGGCTCGTGGCCTGCCGGTTCGCCTGCTAACGCCCGGATAACTTGCATAACGCCCCATGGCCCCTGAGAATTGCGATGACCTGCAGAAATCCACCTTCATGGTCGTCTCACTTTCAATTGCAGAGGGATTTATATGCGTCGCCCCGCGACCGTCGTCAGCCACACCATCATCGCCCTGCTGAGCCTGTCCGTCGTTTTGCCAATGGTTCGCGCCGAAGAGCCCGTCAGCCCGGAGCGATCCGACCGGCTTCGCGAAGACCTGCGCGCACTGATCGAATCGGCACGCGATCAGGTCTTCCCCGCGCTGGTGCATATTCACGTGTCGACCGTCAACTATTGGGGCGGCAAGGAACGCAAAGGCGCGTCCAGCGGTAGCGGCACGATCATCAGCAAGGATGGCTACGTCGTTACCAATCAACACGTCACCAACCAAGGCAAGCGCTTTCGTTGCACGCTCGCCGACAAGCAGGAAGTAACGGCGGAACTGATCGGCGAAGACGCGTTGACCGATCTGGCCGTCATCAAGCTCGATCTGTCGGAATTGAAAAGCCCGGGCACGCCGTTGGCCGTGGCGCGCTTCGGATCGTCGAGCGAAATCGAAGTCGGCGACTACGTTATGGCAATGGGATCGCCGCTGTCGCTGTCGCGCTCGGTGACGCTCGGCATCGTGTCCAATACCGAACGCGTGTTTGCCGGGGACGGTGCCGACATTGATGCGATGCAACTCGACGCCGGTCAACGTACGGGTTTATTTACGCGTTGGATTCAACACGACGCCCTCATACAACCCGGCAATAGCGGCGGCCCGCTCGTGAATCTCAAGGGCGAGATCATCGGCGTAAACGAACTCGGCGGTAACGGCATCGGCTTCGCCATTCCGAGCGATTTGGCGCGACAGGTTGTTGACGATTTGATCGCGCATGGCGAAGTGCCTCGCAGTGCCATCGGCGTGAGTTTTAAATCAATCCGCAAGACCGGCTTCGAGCATGGCGTGCTGATCAACTCGGTTATCGAAGGTAGCCCCGCCGCCAAGGCCGGCGTCGAGCCGGGCGACTTGGTACTACGATTCAATGGTGAGCCGCTGACCGTACGCTTTACGGAACAAATCCCACCGTTGCTCAAACGCATTGCGGATTCGGAAATCGGCTCGACCATCGGCCTCACGATTAAGCGCGGCGACGAAACGCTCGAACTCAGCGTTACCACCGAAAAGCTGGATAAGGACATCGGTTCGGAAACGGTCTTGCGCGGTTGGGGCGTCACCGCCGCCGAGATTACCCCACGCATGGCACTGGAGCGGCGCTTGCCAGATACGACCGGCGCGATGGTCAGCGGCACGCGTTCGGGCAGCCCGGCGCAAATCGCCGAACCGCCCCTGCAGCCGGGCGATATCATTCGACGCGTAGGCGACGTCACCATCGCATCGCTCGCCGATCTCATCGAAACGTACACCGAGATTCAGGATCGCGAAGAACTGCCGGAATATTTGCTGATCGAGTTCGACCGCTGGGGTAAGAATCACCTCACCGTAATCAAGCCCCGACCGGTCGATCCGGAAGATCCACCGCGTAGTATTCGCAAGGCATGGATCGGCGTCGCAACGCAACCGATCGTGCAGGAGTTGGCGCAGCAACTGGGCCACCCCGAGCAGACGGGCTTTCGCATCACGCGCGTCTATCCCCGCACCACGGCCGCCGAATCGGATTTGCAAGTCGGCGATATCATCATCGCGCTGAATGGCGACCCATTTCAGTTGCGCGGTATGCAGGACGCGAGCTTGTTTCAGCGACAAGTCAAACGCCTCGATATCGACGGCGCTGCCAAGTTAACCGTCCTACGCAAAGGCGAAACCAAAGAGATCACCGTCACCACCGAGCGCACGCGTTGGGAGCCGACCGAAGCGCGGCGGCTGACCGATCGCGACTTCGAAATGACGGTGCGCAACGTGACGTTCTTCGACCGCGACGAGAACCAGTGGGACGAGAACACCAAGGGCGTCATCATCGAATCGATCGAGCGCGGCAGTTGGGCGGCGGAAGCCGGGCTACGCGTGGGCGATTTGATACAGGAAATCAACGGCATGATCGTGAAGGGCCGCGGCAGCTTTCGGCGCTCGATGGAAAAGATCGGCAAGGATCAGCCCGAACGCGTGCGTTTCAAGGTCTTGCGCGGCATTCAAACGCGGTTCCAGTTCTTCGAACCGGAGTGGTCGCCGAAGGTAAACGACCCCGCCAAGTCAGAATCTTAAATCAATCGAATCGTCTTTAGCGTGCGGTCTGCAAACGTGTGTCAGCCGCCCCTAAATACAACCCAACGGAGAATTCCCTCGTATGTTGAACTTTTCCCGACCCGCGCGCTGGGCGCTGCTGTTGATGCCAATCTTTATTGGCGTCAACGCGGTCAACGCCACCATCGACAGCAAGGTATATAAGAGCGTAATTGAGTCGTCCAAGCAGTCGCTGGTGACGATCAAATACGTCGCCAAGTTTGAAACGCCACAAGGACCGCAGGACGTCGAACGCGAAATCAACGCGCTGGCCATCGACAACAAGGGCCTGATCGTTTGTTCGAGCTTGCAACTCGGCACGTCGCGCTACCTGCGCGTCGTCAACGCGATGGTCACGCCGTCGGATATCAAGGTGCTTCACGGCGACGATACCGTCGGCGTGGAGGCGGAGTTGATCGCGACCGACGCGGAACTCGATTTATCGTGGCTGCGCATCAAGGACTTCGACAAGATGAAGGATAAGCCCGGTTTCGTCGACTTCGACAAAGCCGCCAAGGCCGAACTGGGCAGCGAAATCCTCGTGGTCGCGCGCCTCCACAAATATTACGGTCGCGCCGTTGTGCTATCGGAAGGTCGTATCGCCGGACAGGTCGAAAAGCCCCGCGAAATGTGGGTCGGTCGCTCGGGGGTTGACCAGGAGCCCGGTATGCCGGTGTTCGGCGCCGACGGTAAGCCGGTCGGTTTGGTCACGTTTCAAGTCCCCGATCCCGACGATTTCTCGCAGCGCGAAATGCGCGAAGCGCAGCAGACGTTGATTCTCGACGCCGCCACGCTGACCAAAGCAACCCAGCGCGCCCTCGAAGAAGCCGCCGCAGCCGCCGAAGAAGAAGAGTAGGCGCCGGTTTAGAACTTGCATCAACCAAAAAAGCCCCGCGTTATCCGGTGATAACGCGGGGCTTTTCATATTCTCTTTGACGGATGGCTACCCCGCTAGAAGCGTTTCTTCAGATCTTCGCCGTCCCACATGACCAAAACCTTTTGCGTGGCTTCGTAGCTATACATGATGATGCGCTGGGCGGCGGCGTCGGTGATATAAACAACTTCACTGTTCTGCGTGAACTGCCCGGTGACCATGATGTAGTCACCGCCGCGGTCGACTTGGCCGAAGCCGTAACTGGGCTGAGGTGAAAAGGTCGTCACAATCACCGCGATTAGCAGAATCAAGCCCGTAATCGAGAGCAGGCCGATAGTAAATTGGTCTTTATGCATCTGATTCGTTCCTCAGTTGAGCTTGATTTCGGTTAACGGCCACCGCGAAAATCGCGGGCCAGATCGCGCGCGCCGGCATAGATCATGCGTCGATCGTTCATCACGCGGTTCGGTACGAATACATGTAATGCACGCCGGGAAAGATCGATGATATACAGCGCATCCGCGCCATCGTTGATTTCGCCGGCCACCATCACATACTTCTGCGCGGCGGGCGCGACTTGTGCGTGGGCCTTTTTCGGTTCCGTGTGAGCCACAATCAGCACCGACAACAGCAGCAGGTTGGCACCGACCAGCATCGTAATAAGCGATTTGCGCGACATAGAAAACTTTCCTGAGCGAGGGATCGAATTGTCCGGCAGCGAACGTCAGTCGATTCTAGGCGTCCTTTACGCGGCGGCTCGACATAAATCCGAGTGCCAGCACCGCCAAAATGAAGCCGCCGGCGGAGATGTATTCCCACAAAGGCCGCTTGGGCTCCAAATATTCGATGTTGCCGTACGGAATATCCCCGATTTCCACCTGTGCCCAAGCGGTCGCTCCGCAGCACAGAATGATGAAAAGGGCCAGTTGTAACACTCGTTGCATGATTCAGCTCACCAATTAGAGGGACATACTGCGGTAACTAGCCACCATGATAATCCGAGGCGACCGCGCACGTAAACCTTTGCCGATTCTAGGGCAGCGATCGTTCCAAAACACTGCCTCGACCCGATTTAACATGGTGCGGGCAGCCAGATCGCGTCCAACGGCGTGCTGATCGTCGCGAAGGCGTCGCGCGGCACCGTGACGGTGTCCCAACGTTCGGAAAGCGGCTTGTAATGGCGGCAGTAATCGGCCAGCGCGACGAGCCAGAAGCTGTAGGCCCTGCCCGCATAGGCAAAGTCGCCCGCCGTATCGGACGCGTTCGCATCAACGTCCGAAAGCCAGTAGGCGAACACAAACGTCGGCTGAAAATCGGCAGTGCCGAAGATCTCGCCCCATTCCGTTAGCCCTTCGATATCCGCCCGGGTGACCCAGGATTTTTCGCGCGGCTCGCCCGTTTTAGCCGCCGCGAACGACTTACGCCCCTTCACATCCACGAGACAAGCCGGCGTGCCGGATGGATACACGATGTAGTCAAACAATTTCAGACCCGTGCCCGACGGGGCGAAATGTCGCACGTCTTCGACCGAGACGAAGGATACGCCGCGATGATTGAGGTACGCTTCGAAAGCGTTTTCGTAATGGCTGCGCTTCACGGCCATGGGATTTAACGATCGTCAAGCTTTAGGGCGGTCTTCGGCGCATCGAGCAGCGCACTGACGGGTATGGTCGCGGCGCTGCCGTCGGATAGATACTTGATTTGGCACTCACCGCCCTGTTTGGTTTCGTCGCCGAGAATCACCGCCGCGTGACACCCGCGCTTGTCGGCTTGCTTAAGTTGCCTGCCGAGCGCTTGTTGTTGATAGCCGAAGGACGTGAGGATGCCCGCGCGCCGCAAAGTCGCCGCGATGCGCATGACCTCGTCGCGCAAGCCATCGACCGCATCGATCACGACCACGCCCCCGACGGATGCGTCTTCGTCTAGTAATCCCTTCTCTTCGAGAAGCAACGCCAACACGACATCGCCCATGCCGAAACCGATGGCGGGCTCCTGTTGTTTGCCAAGCTTGCCGAGCAAGTCGTCATAGCGGCCGCCGCCGCAAATGGCGCGTTCGTTTTGCGAGGTATCGAAAAACTCGAACACCGGGCCGGTGTAATAGGCAAGGCCGCGCACAATTTTGAGATCGAGCTTGCAATACTCTTCGACGCCGAAGGAAGCGAGCGCCTGCAGAACGGCCTGCGTTTGCGCCAACGCGTCGTTCACGGCATCGGTCTCAACAAGCGAGGACTGGAGCGTTTCCCGCAACGAGGCGATCGAATCGATCTCTAACCAGCCCATCAATTGTTCGAATGCCAAACGCTCGCCAAACTGCTTATCCCAATCGCCGCCCAACGCATCGCCTTTGACTTTGGCGGCCTTGTCGAGCAATGCGTAAGCCTTAGGCAGCTCCGCCTCGTTCAACCCCGCCGCTGTGAACATGGCCGCGATGAGCTGGCGATTGCTGATGTGTACCCGAAAGTCTTTTTCGGTAAGCCCGAGACGCCGCAGCGCTTCGATGCCGACCAACATTACCTCGGCGTCGGCCACCGGCGAATTGGAACCGATGACGTCCACGTTCCACTGAAAAAACTCGCGCAGGCGACCGCGCTGCACGTTTTCACCGCGAAACAAATTGGGAATGCAAAACCACTTGATGGGCTTGGCCAATGCGTTGATCTTGGCGGCGACCATGCGCGCGAGCGTGGGTGTCATCTCGGGGCGCAGCGCCAGTTCGCGACCGCCCTGATCGGTCAGTCGAAACAACTGCCCCACCAATTCGTCGCCGCTTTTCTCCTGATACAGTTCTAAAAATTCGAGCGTCGGCCCGTCGAACTCTTCGAAGCCGTGCAGGATAGACGTTTCGCGCCACGCATCGAAGATGCGTTTGATCGGGCGATAGTCGTCGGGATAGAGGTCGCGCGTGCCCTTAACAGAGGGGATTTTTTTCATAGCGCGTCGTCCATCGCTTCGTCGGTCGCAGGCGCGGATTCGGGTGCCGCGAGTGCCGCCGCCGGCGGTCGAATGACCGACTCGATCGTGTGGATGTTGGCGTCGTCATCACCGAGGACCAGCTCGATTTTCGTTTCGCCCGTCGGATTGATTTCGCGGCGCGTCGGTTCGTAGATGGCGACGTAACCGTTATTCGCGTCGGGGCCTTCGACGCGGAACTCGCCGTCGTAACCGAGGCGACCGAACTCGACGATACGCCGCGTGGCGCCGGGTCCGTAGATGTACATCTTGGCGGATTTCCAGATGGGCGAGCGTTCGCCGAAATTCACCGGGATGCGAATGGTCGAGCTATATACCTTCACGAAGATCGAATCTTGCGCGATCAAGGCATCTTCGGGCTCACCGCGACGACCCGATTTGAGCAACTTACCGTTGTAGGGCTTGATATCCTGAATGCCGTCGATGAAATAGCCCGTTGCCGTGATTCGCATCAGCACGCCGGGATCGGTCGCTTTGGGAAATTTGTACTTCCATTCGTAAACGCCGTTTACATCGGGCCCGCAATCTTCGTAGGATTCGTTCAACTCGTCGTACATGATCGCGTAATCGCAATAGCCGAACTTGGCTCGAAACGAGAGTGTCGGCGCATCGCCCGCGTAGAGCGTGTAATACGGCAGGCCCGTCGCCGCATCGGTGCGCATGGGCCGATCCTTGATCAGCAACTCGGCCTCGGTCGAACCGCAACCGGCGACGAGCGCGATGCATCCAGCCAAACCCAAAAAGCCGACTGCCCGATTTGACATGCGTACGTATTTGAACATTGGCGACGATTCTAGATTTGCCGCCGATGGTGGTCAATTTGGGCCGAGCATTGAAACTGGTCTATTCCTGCATCTGCTGATCAATTCGCTAAGTTCAATTACACTTCCAACCATGCGGGTGATCGCTGGAACATTACGGGGCAGACAATTGCAAACACCGGCGGGGTTGGATACGCGGCCGATTCTCGATCGGGTGAAGGCATCACTTTTCGATTGGCTGGGGGCGCGGCTGGCGCTGCCGGGCCAGTTGCCGGCGATCAACGTCTGCGACCTATTCTGCGGCGGCGGCACGCACGGGATCGAAGCAATCTCGCGCGGTGCCGCGCATTGCACGTTCGTCGATCAGGGCAAACCGGCGATCGAGTGCTTGCGGAAGAACATCGAAACGCTCGGCATCGAACGGCAATGTACGGTCGTACAGCGGGCGGTGGGCAGCGCAAGCCTGCGGACGCCCGGCGACAACGGGTTCGGCTTGGTCTTCTTCGATCCACCATATGTGTTGAGCCGTCAAACTGATCCGCATTCGATGATACTGCGCACACTCGCCGCGCTGGCAGAGACGATGCCGGTGACCGATGACGCGCTGCTGACCTGGCGCAGCGGAAGCGAAGCAGATTTGCCGGACGCGCTGCCGGGAAATTGGTCGCGCATCGATACGCGCACCTGGAATCGCATGACCATCGCCTTGTACGGTCAACCCAACGCATGAGCCACGCGGACAAAACAAACCGACGACCTCGCCCGACGGCCCGCGCGACGGCGCTGGATGTAACGCGTCGTTTGCAGAAGGCGGGCTTCACCACGTATTGGGCCGGCGGCTGCGTGCGCGATATGCAGTTGGGGCGTTCGCCAAAGGATTTTGACGTCGCGACTGCCGCCACACCGGATGAGGTCATTTCGCTTTTCAAACGCACGCGCGCCGTGGGAGCGCAGTTCGGCGTGATATTGGTGCGGCAGGCGGGCCACGATATCGAAGTCGCCACGTTTCGCACCGACGGCGCCTACGCCGATGGTCGCCGCCCCACCGAGGTCGCGTTTAGCACGCCGGAAGAAGATGCGCAGCGGCGCGACTTCACGATCAACGGGATGTTCTTTGACCCCATCGCGGAACACGTCCACGACTTCGTCGGTGGGCAGGCCGATTTACAAGCTGGATTGATTCGCGCGATCGGCACTGCCGACGAGCGTTTCGAGGAAGACCACCTGCGCGTGTTGCGCGCCATCAAATTTGCCGCGCGGTTTGGATTTGAGATTGAGGCCAAGACGTGGGACGCGATGCGCGCGGCCGCGTCGAAGCTGCCGCGCATCAGCCCCGAGCGCATCCGCATGGAACTCGAAGCGATGCTGACCGGTCCACGTTGCGCGCGGGCGGCGCAATGGTTAGCCGAATGCAGCGCGTTGGACTTCCTTTGGGACGGCGCTGCCGCTCTGCGAGAAGAATGGTCGCGGCGGGTCAACGTGTTGTCGTTATTACCGAGCGAAAGCCGGTCGTTTGAACTCGCGCTGGCTGCGCTATTGCACCGTAAAGACGCGGCAGTCGCCGCCGACGCCTGCACGGCGCTGCGATGCAGTAACTTCACGACGGATCGCGTGGCGTGGTTGGTGAGACAACAGCACGCGTTGGATGCCCCCGATGCGTTAACGCTCGCCGACTTAAAGCTGCTAATGGCGCAGGATGGTTTCGAGGAACTGATGCAATTGACCGCCGCGCTGCATCAGGTCGACGGTGGCGATAAGCGTCGCGTGGACGAGATTCGAAGGCGAGCAGCGGCAATTCCATCGGATGAAGTCGCGCCGCCACCGTTGGTCACTGGCGACGATCTTATCAAAGCGGGATTGCGACCGGGACCAGCGTTTAAGGATGCGCTGTTTAAGGTGTACTATCGACAGTTGCAAAATGAGATAACGAATAAAGCGGCGGCGTTGGAAGCTGCGCGCAGGTATATTGAGGACTCGTAGGACGAATGTTACCGAGCCCCCTTCCCCATCATCAAACTACCCGTTTTGCGCGAGATAATCGTCTGCCGTCATCGGTTTCGCGTAGGCAAAGCCCAACGCCCCCATAAACGCCGCGTGCACTTGGGCGGCGGGCACCGTCACGCCGTTAAATTCGCTATCGCGCGTGGCGCAGGCGTCGTGAATAAGCGTTACCTGATAGCCGAGATCGCTCGCCGCGCGGGTGGCCGCGTCGACACACATATGGCTCATCGCGCCGCACACGACCAGCTCTTGCACACCGTGTCGATCGAGCAGTTCTTTCAGATCGGTTTGATGAAACGCGTTGACCTGATGCTTTAACACGACCGGCTCATCGTTTGTGGGTTGCACCTTTTCGTGAATTTTCGCGCCGGGCGAGTTGGGGGTGAAGAACGGCGCATCATCGCTGGGAAACTCGTGCCGAACGTGCACAACCAGATCGCCGGCCTTGCGCGCCGCTGCCAACAAACGCGCCGAACGCTCGGCGGCGGCGTCGATGCCAACCAATGGCCATTTGCCATCGTCGAAGTAGTCGTTTTGTATGTCGATCAACAACAATGCGCGCTTGGGCACTGGATTTACCTCCGTGTATTTGAGCGATCAGTCTGGCTTTTGGTCTTGCTGATTTTCTTTTTGCTGGTCGGCTTTCAATTTGCGAGCGACTTCCATCGCCTTGCGCTGGCCCCATTGCTCGCCCGCCGTCATCGCCTCTTGCATGATAGCGCCCTGCACGCTGACAAACTTCTTACCCACCGGCGAGTTGTAAAACTCGATCAGGCCTTCGACGTCCTGCTCGGTCAGATATTTGTCATAAATCGGCACGGTCAAATCGACCAACTCCTGGGGATCGACCGATTTCTGAAACTCGTCGATAAACCCGGCCGGCAGATTGGGCATCCGGCGGAAGGAGGCGGTCATGCGATCCATCACCTGCTTGCCCATGTCGCCCGCCTGCATGGTATCGAGCAAGCGCCGAATCTTGGTTTCTTTGGATGCCGCCGCCTCATTAGGTTTCGTCTGATCGTCAGCAGTGAGCAGTGAATAGCCACCACCCGTAACCAAGCCGCCGATTAGCAACGCAAAGAGAAGTTTCTTTTTCATGATCCATTCCATTTTCAATTAGACTTAACACCGCTGACGGCGCCCGACTTCTATTTGTTCTCATCATCGACGCCGACTCGAACGCCCACAAACCAGCAGGCTACCCGTCAATAACATTGGGAAACCCAAGATACCGCAGAGCGTCTCCATCGGCGTGATTACGGCAAACGGCGTGTCGCCGGTGGCCACCACCATGGGGTCGACGTTCTCTGTGATCATGCGCGACGAACGCGCTGCCGCTTGCTCGGAGAGCGCCACCGGCAACGGTGCAAACGGATCCGGACGACCGAACCCGCTGGCGATGACCTCACCATCGCGACCCGTCCCTTCACCGAGAACAATCTGCCACTGTAATTCACCCAAGACGCAATTGCGTTGATAGATCGCGCGGCGCTGGGCCGCTTGCGGCGGAAGATCCGACTTGTAACCAAAAGTCGGATCGAGCGTCATCTCTTCGGGGCTTAGTGTGGTATAAAGCCGCGTGAGGTAGGCGTTGTCGCCCAAAGCGCGCAGGCCTTCGACATAGGGCATGATGATGTCGGCACGGACGGCGTTGATCATGCTGCTACGCGCCGCGGCCAGTTGCAGCCCGCTGAATAAAAACGACAGTCGTAGCGGATCGACGTACGTCGATTGCGGTTCATCCGGCGGTAACGGCAACAGGTCGGTTGCGATGTTGAGCAAGTCCGTTTGAGGCAAGCCGGTTCGGAATAGCTCGGCGATCCCTTGCTGCGGTAACAACTGTGCCGCCGCCGCGTTCACGGCATCTTCCAACACGCTGACTGCAGGCATGGACGCGACGACGTCATTGGCCGGGCCGGCAAAATCGGTCGCAAAGCCAAGGCCACCCACTTCATCCATCGCCGCCGTTACCAACGTTTGATATTGCTGATAGCCGCTGAACGATTGAAACCAATTCAAGCGCGCGTAGTTGATTTCGACGGCCGGATAATTCGTCGGAATTGCCTGCGCCGGGCCGACGAGATAGACGAGCACCCCCATGTCCGGATCGGCCGCGACCGCCGTCAGGCGAATCGGCACCATGGGCCGCGACGTGTTATACACCATACGCAGCGGCACCAGATCGCCGGTGTCTTTGTCTTTTTGCAATCGCAACGCGACGAAGTTCATGCCCGCTGCGATATAGGGTGCCAACAATTCGCGGCCACGGTCATTGAGGTCGTAGTTGTTTTCGATAAGCCAGTTGGCCATTGCTTCCGGATCGTCGCTGGCCACGATGCGCACGTTGAACGGACCCACCGGCTTTTCTTCGAGAACGGTGACGGCGTCCTGACCGGGAACGCCGGACTGCGGTGCGGGAAAAGCCCCAGCGAGATCGTTCACGATATCTGAATCACAACCGTCACCTTCGATTTCCAATCGAAACGAAGGACGCGTGATGCGTTCGAGATTGGTGAACAGCATTTCGGAAGAGGTATCGACATCGGGAATGCCGGGCACCGGCACGACCCAGGAGAAATCTTCCGCCGGGCCGGAATATTGAATGCGCACGATCGCTGCTACCTGATTGCCGTCCTGTCGGAAGATGATCTGCTCGGCGTTCTGCACGATCGGCACGCCGCCGCAGAAGAAACCGCCGCAGGCGTGTGAAGTCGCAGGAGTAAGCATCGATGCAATTAGCAAAGTGGTTAGCGTGAATGCAATACAACAAATTGGGCGACTTGGGCTCATGATTTTTCTCCGTATATTCAAACTGGATTGCGAGAGACTGCCCGTGCAGACCGAATTATAACGGACCTGCAAGCGTCGACCAAAGTGCCGACGCAGGTCTTTCTGTCTTTTATTGGCAAATTTCGACAGAATCGGCGACTTGCCGCGCTTAATCGAACCGTCTTCATCGAATGTGCCCAATACCGCAGAAATACATTCATCGTTTGGCACTAGGGATTTTCAAGCACTCGGATGACGCTCCGTCGGAAGTTTACGTTGCGCGATGGTTGCCTGTTCGAAACACAATCAAAGCGGCTTAAGCCTCCAGCGCCTCGCGCCCACCGGCCAGCGCGCCAGCCACGCATGACGCCACAATCGTGCCGCCTAAAGTAGTGCCGAAGTGCAGCATGCCGTCGACGTCGCCCTCTGCCCTGCTGTTGGAAAAGAAGAATTCGGGAAACAACCTTAAGCAATTGGCGAAGTCGGCATACAAGCCAAATTCGCTATAAACAAACCACCAAATCTGAGCCAGGGTTCCGGCAAATGCCGCCACCAAACCCGCGAGCGCGCCGGCGATGGCTGCCGGGACTTTGCCCGCACCCTTGGCACGACCCACCACCCAACCGGTCGCACCACCGAAGGTGCCGGCAAAGATCGCGATTTGCGCAAATATGACGATGTCGGGCACGCTGATCGACTTGCCCGGCCGGGAAACAAAGAACGACAGAATCCACTGATCGAGTTGCCAAAGCGCCACCCACAACGCCGCGCCCACCAAGCATGCCGTCGGTGCCCAAACGAAAAGTTTGGCAACGCCCTTGGCCGTGGCGCGCCCTTCCAAGCGCGCTTCTTCGAGCTTCGCATTCAAACACGCGTCGCAAACCTGCGCGACGCGTGCCTCCACCCAGTTCAGTTCGATAGCGCGCCTGGCGTTGCAGTAGTGACAGATCTCGCGATTGTGGCGACCGCCGATGGATTCAATGATGCCGACCGTCGTGTCGAGCCACGATTGCAAACCGGCCTCCAACGCTTCCGCTGTCGCGTCGGTGATCGTGAGCCAAGCGATGTTTTCTTCAAGACTGATGCGCGCCGATCGGTCGGCGATCATGTCGCGCAATGGTGATTCGGGGATGTCTTCAATATCCTGACCGTCGAGCGCGAAATCTTCGGGCGCGCCGACGTAACGCAATTGAACCAGCGCTTGAATGGAATAGACGGGTTGACCGTCGGCGTTGAGGTATTCCGCATCGACCGTGTAGGTAATGCCGAGCGGATACCCCTGATAGCGACCGACATAGGTGCTATCGCCCACGTATTTGAGATCGAGGCTTCGGTTTAGCGCGGCAACGGGCGCATGACTGACGGGGCCCGAGGTCGTCATCGCAAACGCCTTTCCTTATCCGTCTAGCTGCGCCTCATACGCCGCCGCATCCAACAACTTTTCCAACTCGCCCGCGTTGCTGACCTTGATTTTGATCATCCAGCCGCCCTCGAACGCGTCGTTATTCACCAACTCGGGTTCATCGCCAAGTTTGTCGTTGATCTCGGTCACCGTGCCGCTCACGCCGGTGTATAGGTCGCTGGTCGACTTAACGGATTCGACGACGCCGAAGCTATCGCCGGCGCTGAATTCTTTTCCGGTATCGGGCAGTTCGACAAACGTGATGTCGGTCAACTCATCGGCGGCGAATTGCGTGATGCCGATGGTGCAGACATCGCCGTCAAGTTTGTGCCATTCATGCGACTTCAAATATTTGCGATCCGTTGGTACGCCCACGGTTATCTCCTTTGGTATACATCGATGCGTGCGTTGCATCGCACGCCGGTATTGTCGCCAATCCTATCGCGCGAGCTTGCGGCGTGAAACATGTGTGGTTCGCGCCGTGCTTACGACGGGCTCCCGGCCTCGATCTGCTCACACTTAGCCCCCGGCCATTGGCCGAGGGCTAAATGGCGTAGGCCTTCTGCGCTGTGGCACCGGTTTGCAACCGGTGTTTTCTCACGCTCTTTCACAACCGCATTAGCGCTGCGAATTAACAATCCCACGACGTCTTACGTTGACCGCTTCCTGACGGGCGCGGCTCTGTTTTTGCTGGCTCAAATTATTTTTCGCGCTTGTAAAACGGCAGCGGCACAACCTTCGCATCCACCGTGGTGCCTCGAATGTCGATCGTCAACGTCTTATCGATCTCGCTATGTTCGGCATCGACGAATCCCATCGCAATCGACTGTTCCAGCGTCGGGCTCATGGTGCCGCTCGTGACCTCGCCGATTTCGGTATCGCCGCTGAGAATCTTCGAGCCTTGTCGCGCGATGCGCTTACCGTCGAGCACCAATCCCGTGATCTTGCGCCGCGGCCCCCCTTCTTTGATCTTGCGCAGCGCCTCCACGCCGAGGAATTCTTTTTCCAAATCGACGCACCAGCCGCAACCGGCCGAGAGCGGATCGATGTCTTCATTCAACTCATGTCCGTAGAGCGGCATGCCCGCTTCCAGGCGCAACGTATCGCGCGCGCCCAAGCCCGCCGGCTTCACCGTCGGTCGCTTCTCGCCACCATCGGCTGTCAAACGATCCCACACCAACACGCCAACCATGTTCGACACCACCGCCTCAACGCCGTCTTCGCCGGTATAGCCGCTGCGGAAGATCGAAAAATTCACGCCCATGTACGAGCCCGTCACAAACCCGTAGCGTCCCATGTCGCCGATCTTAATTGGGCTTTTCTCCAGCGCGTTGGCAAACAACTCCATCGTCGCCGGCCCCTGCACCGCCATCATGACGGTGCCTTTGGTCTGATCGTCGATCTTGACCTTCATGCCAGCGGATTGCGCATTGAGATGGGCCAGCATCTTCGCGCGATTGCTTGCGTTGCAGACCATCAGCAGCTTGTCTTCAAAGCGCGAGACGATCACATCATCGATGACGCCGCCGCGCTCATTACAAACATGGCTGTAACCCGAGCGCCCGACCTTAAGCTTGGCGATGTTGCGCGTACACACGCGGTCGAGCAGCTTCTCGGCGTCGTCGCCCTTAAAATAAAGACGCCCCATATGGGAAACATCAAAGATGCTGCTGACGGTGCGGGTATGATGATGCTCGTCGGCAATGCCGCGATACATCACCGGCATCTCCCAGCCGCCGAAATCGATCAGCCGAGCGCCCAGCCGCTTGTGGGTGCTGTGTAGTGCGGTTTTATCCATGAGGGGAAGTGTAGCGAGGTGATGAGGATGGGCAAGGTGAGGCAAACCGCATGTGTCAAATGCCTTGCAACCCCGACTTACTCAGTCTCAATGTGGGACGTTCCCCTCATTTCAGGTCAAAACGCATCTCGCATGAATGCATAAAGAAGAACACCAGCGATGATAAACGGAATCGCCTTCTGCAAAACGTTCAACCCCGTTGGATATCGAAGCGGTACGCCACACTCCGGGCAAACCTCACCAAGCGGCTTCAGCAGATGGCCACATGAACGACAGGAAAGTGTTTGGGATAATTCGCCGTCCGCACTGATCTTTGACCGCCGCCATAAGGTAACCACTACAAACACAAAGCAGACCCATAACGCCGCCGCAATGGCTTGACTCCAAAATAGCGCCGTATCGTCAAATCGCGACACGCGTGTGAGGTGTATCGATGCAAGCTCGGCGCCAAGATTGGCTTCAAACTGGGCTCTGTCGCCATAGATCTGAAGACCACACTCCGCATCACCGAATATCCACCGACCATCGGCTAGCTCAGCCACCAATCCGCAACTGTCGGTAACGGTATATCGAACAACACCTTGAACCTGCAGCGGACTCCGATCGCACCAAGCCGGCGTATCGATACCGAGTTGGTAAGGATCGTTAGGCGCTTCTTTCGAAAGCGTATAGTGCGGACAGACGTGTATGAAGACATCAAAATTTAATGCGAAGAACTGGCAGGCGGCGGCAAGCAAGAGCAGAAGCGCGGCTACGACCTTCATAACAATCTATCATACGCCAGCACGCCCGCGTGTCGCACGCGGCGCGACAGAATCTTGCAAACCGCGTGCAACCATGGCAAAGTATCCCAGCTTCGCTGCTACATGTGGTTGAAGCATTTTATTGGGGGCGTCAGGGTTCCTGGTGGGCTCCGCGGTCTTCAAAGCCGTTGAGGCGGCGCATGGCGTCGCCTGGTGGGTTCGATTCCCATCCGCTCCCGTTTTGATCGACAAGTACTACGCACGCCGTTTGGTCGTCGCGGGTTACACGCATCGCATCTGAACAACGGGCACCATCCGTTGCCATCTGAATATCGCTTCTACTATTTATGAGATTAACTCAGCGCGACGTTGCAACGATTGCAATATCATTTCCGCGTCGTAAATCCTTACTCTCGTTCGTACTCGACTCGCATATCCAACTGATACGACACGGCATTTCGATCCCGATCACAAACCACGTGACCCAATCAATCCATCAAAGCCCCCATGCGCGTCCACGCTCCGATTTTTTTCGTTACGTTTTCGTCCGCCAATCGACTGACACCACAACGACCGCTCTTGAATTCCGAACGTTCGGCAGAATCCGAGAACCCCGACATGGTGTCCGAATTCGCGGTTATTGGTGCACGAGCGGGGATTTCCCCTAAAACGGTTTCTTGAATTAGCGGTCCCACCATGGTGTAATGCCGTGGAACTTTCGGTTTGCAACAATTCCCTTCCGGAGAGGATTATGCTGAAGCTTTTCACCCGAGCGGTGTGGTTTGTTATCCCCATCATCATTTGCAGTTCGGCGAACGCGCAAACAACGATCGTGGCGTCCACGCCCACCGGCGGCTCGACGGTCAGCGGCAGCGCACCGGATATCTACGTCGATTTTTCCGCTCCCGTAACGGCACCGACCGATTCGATTCGGCTGTATCGGTTGGGTTCGTCCGATCCGACACCGGGGCCGGATGATACTCCGGTACCGCTCGCTTCGATCGCGATGGAAAACGGCAGCACGCGCGCGCGGCTCGTTCCCGGGGCCAGTCTGGTTGACGGCAATTATGCCGTGGTCGTCTATGGCAAAGGGACAACTGTCTCCGGCCCGGGCCAGATGATGCGATTCACCAACGATCAGCTATCGCTCGATTTAGCGGCGTATCTAAACCTTACCGAGTTCACGATGGAAGGTTGGACCTACTGGTATTCGCTGCCGACCACAGGTAGCCATTCGTACGGCGCGTTGTTTGACATCGGCCAGAACGCCCGCAACGTGCCGGGGTTTTGGCTGAGTCACGGTGCGGGCGACGAAGTGCGCTTTGGGTGCGTTAATGAAAACGCCGTGCAAACGCAAATTGTCGTCGACGACGTCTTGACGGTTAACCGTTGGTATCATTTGGCGGCCACCTCTTCGCTTACGAGTGGCATGAAGCTATATGTCGATGGCGAATTGATCGGCTCACTGCCAACGGCCTGTGTCCCGGCTAATGCGTCGTCGGTTTATCAAATCGCACTCAGCGGCTACACGCGTTGGGCAGGTGCCTACGATTGGGCCGACGCCTCTTTTGATGAAATGCGCATTTGGGATACGGCTCGCAGTCAAGCCGATATTCAACGCACGATGCACACGCCATTGGTTGGCGATGAACCCAACTTGCTGGTGTATCACCGGTTGGACGGAACGACCAACGATCTGATCGACAGCACGGGCAATGGGTATACCGGCTCGCGCAACAACGCGGCACGGATCGCGTCCGATGCGCCGTTGATCGAGATGTCGGTGCAGAGCGTTATCGATCAGGGGTTCGCGCACGTCGACGCCGATGGAGATGGCAACCCCGGCGGCGTGTATATCAATCTCTTCGGTGTGGACAATACGCCGCCGCGCATTACGCAAACCAGTATCGGCTTTAACGGCTGCACGACCACATTGGGCTTCACGAATATCGTCGTGTATTTCGACGATGAAATGGACGCGGGCACGCTGATACCGGCGAATATGTCGCTAATTCGCAGCAACGGTGATGGCGTCTTTAACGACGGCGACGATGTGCCGCTCGCGATTTCAAACGTTACTTATAACAGCAACGATCGATCGGCCACGCTGACCATCGGTAGCTTGCGTCCGGACGACGCGTACGAACTAACCATTACGGATCAAGTGCGAAACGCCGCCGGGCTCAGCCTCGATGGTGACTACCCGGGCGAAGGCGGCATCACCGATCCGTTGCCGAGCGGCGATAGCGTAGAGGGTGGCGACTTCGCGTATCAATTTGCGGTCGATTCGATGAATGACTGCAACGCCAACGGCATTGCCGATGTTTGCGATCTGATCGATTCGAATCGTGTGTACGTGTCGCCCGCCGGCGTGAGCGGTTTCACCTTCGTCGGTGATGGCGAGGCAGTCGATGGCCGCATCAGTTTGGTGAATCTCGAACAATTCACGACTGGCGGCGCATGGGGTACGGACAAACAACTAATCGGAGATCGATTCGAAGCAGAATTTACCTTCAGCCTGAACCCTTCTGCCGCCGGTGCCGATGGCCTTGCCTTTGTAATACAAAACGAAGGCCTCGGCGCGCTCGGCGGCGAGGGCTTGGAGATGGGCTATACCGGTATCACGTCCAGTCTCGCCGTTGAGTTCGATACGTGGGCAAACTCGGGTGACTTTGGTGACAACCACATCAGCGTGCATACCAACGGGCTTAACGCCAACAGCTATCTTTCCGGTACATCGCTGGGTTGGGCGCCTGCGGGCGTCACGCTTTCCAATGGAGCGACATACGACGTTTATATCGTGTACCAAAACGGCGAGTTAAATATTTATTTTAATGGTGGCCTGACGCCGATCCTGTCGGTCACGGTCGATATCGCCAGCACCTTGGGCTTGGCCGACGGTCGCGCGTGGGTCGGCTTCGTCGCGGCCACGGGTAGCGACTTTCAAAACCACGATATTCTGAGCTTTTGCTTTAACGGTCCCGCCCTGGGCTGCACGCAAAGCCTCGACTGCAACAGCGACGGCATCCCCGACGAATGCCAACTCGACGGCAACGACTGCAACGCCGACGGGATTCCCGACGAGTGCCAACTTGCCAATAACGATGTCAATGCCAATAACATTCCGGACGATTGCGAACTTGATTGCAATGACAACCAGATTCCAGACGAGCTGGAAATCGCCAATTGCCCGATGGGCGATCTAACTTGTGCAGATTGCAACGGCGACGGCGTCTTGGATGTGTGCGAGATCGACGGTCGCGCCGGCGCGTCCTTGCGCTTTGACGGAACCAATGACCTCGTTCGCGTTCTGGACGACAACCTGCTGAAGCCCGATGCGCTGACCATTGAATTGTGGACCCGCTTAGATGGTATTCAACCGCGACTGGCCCGATTGTTGCGAAAAGCGGGCAATTTTCAGCCCGGATATCTCCTATCTGCGACGACATCCAATTTGGATCCAACCATCCACTTCTTTGCAAATGAAATAGTTTTCGATACCCAGCAACATAGTGCTTATCTGAATGAGTGGCACCACTTTGCCGGCATCTTTGATGATGGTGACGTTCGGCTGTACGTCGATGGACAGTTAGTGGCGAACGTTCAAACCGATGCCGGCCCGCTCGACCACAGTTCGAGTAACCTGACGATCGGCGGTGCGACCTTCGGAAGCACCGAGTTCATCCGTGGTGATATCGACGACGTGCGCATCTGGAACTACGCCCGCAGCGCAACCGAAATCGCCAACAACTACAACCGCAGTATCAACTCCAACCAACCCGGCCTGATCGCCCATTATCGATTCGATACCGGCAGCGGTCAGAGCATCTTCGACAGCACCCCCAATGGCCTAGACGGCACCATCGGGCTTACCGCCAACGCCGAAACCGATGACCCCACCTGGCTCAGCGTCGGCGTACCGCTTCCCGGTAATGACTGTAACCAAAACGGAGTCCTCGACGCATGCGAAATCGCCGACATGTCGATCGATGATTGCAACGGCAATGGAATCCCCGATGAGTGCGAAGCCGGCGGCCTCGACGATTGCGACAACAACGGCGAAAGCGATTTGTGCGCGGTGTTTAACGGCTCGGGCGATTGCAATGGAGATATAATCCCTGACGAATGCCAACTGCTATTCAACGACTGCGACGGTAACGGCGTGCCCGACGAATGCGATCCGGATTGCGACGGCAACATGATCCCCGATGCCTGCGATGCGGCCGACTGTCCGATGGGTGACAATAGTTGCGCCGACTGCAATATGAACGGCGTCTTGGATGGTTGCGAGTTGTTTACGTTGGTCGCCGATTCGGTAGCAGAATTTTCGCGCGTGCAAGGACAGGATAATTGGTACTACGGCTATTACGTCACGCCGTTTACGTCAGATACGTTTGCGCTCATGGGGCAGTATTTGACGAGCAGTCCTGATTTTGCCGGTGAGGCGGCGTGGCAAGTACAACAGGGTTCCGGCGGATTCTTTACCGGGCTTACCGCAGATACGGCGTCCCCTAACGCAAATGCACCTAACGGTAGACAGCCGGATTTTCATTGGGCCAGCCGTCGTTGGATGGCGGAATATGACGGCGCGACACGCCTGACCGGCTTTGTCGCGAAAATTCCTGCGAACGCGGGCGGTTGTGGTGGTTGCGATGGGTCGGTGGCGCGCATCTTTGTCGATGGCGTCGAAGTATGGACCTTCGCGCTGGCTCAGACCGATGGCGTGGGCACGACGTTTGATGTACCAGTTGTATTGAACGAAGGTAGCATCGTCGATTTCGCGTACGACCCGAACAACTACAACGGTCAAGACCGCGCCTTCTACACCATCGAGATACTCGGCACGACCGACTGCAACGAAAACGGCGTTCTCGACGAATGCGATATCGCCGACATGACCGTCGACGACTGCAACGCCAACGGCATCCCCGACGAGTGCGAGACGGTCCCCACCGATGATTGCGATAACGACGGCGAGACGGATTTGTGCGCTATCGCGAACGGTGCGGCGGACTGCAATGCCGACGGTATTCCCGACGATTGCCAGTTGGATCAGAACGACTGCAACGCCAACGGTGTGCCCGATGATTGCGATCCCGATTGCGATGGCAACCAGATTCCGGATGTATGCGATCTCGCCAACTGCACCAAAGGCGACCTCTCCTGCGCCGATTGCAATAGCAACGATGTTCTCGATGTCTGCGAACTAGCGGGCAATGACTGCAACGGCAACGGCATTCCCGACGAGTGCGATTTAGCGAGCTGCCCGGTGGAGGATGCAAGTTGTGCCGATTGCAACGGCAACGGCATTCCCGATAGCTGCGATATTTTGACCGAGCAATTCGCCCTTCGCTTCGATAACTCCGACTACGTTTTCATTCCAAATTCGGCAAGTCTGTCCATCACGTCGAGTTTGACTATCGAATTGTGGGCGCGAATGGATAATCCGGCAGGTGGATCGCAATTGCTCCTAATCAAGGGCGACGACTCATCCGGTCAAGACCCGTATTTCCTTCGTGTGAGTTCGAACAACATTGAGTTTGGCCTGGACGGCGACGCCGGAGCAACTGCACGACTCGTGGCATCGATAGGTCAATACGATTGGTCGGTGTATCACCATATTGCCGCGGTATTTGACGACAATGCCGACGAAATGAGACTGTTTGTCGACGGGGTCGAGATCGGTTCGACGATGACGGTGGTGACCCCCATGACCGTGCAAACGCCGCATTACGTCACACTTGGCGGCACAGTCGGCACCGGCCAGGCGTTTGCCGGCGACCTCGATGATATTCGCATTTGGTCATTGGCGCGCACCGAGGCGCAAATTCAGTCGAGTCTCGGTCAGCGTCTCAACGGTAGCGAAAATGGTCTGGTCGCACTGTGGCGCTGTGACGAAGGCAGCGGCCAACAATTGCTCGACGCGTCACCCGCCGGAAACTTCGGACGATTGGGGCAGAACTTCAATATCTTCGGCGACAGTCGCGACCCGATATATATCAGCGAAACGGCCGACCTACCGCTCAACGACTGTAACCAAAACGGCATCCTCGACGATTGCGAAATTGCCGCGATGACGGCGAGCGACTGCGACGCCGATGGCATACCTGATGATTGTCAACCGGGTGGTGACAGCGATTGCGACAACGATGGCGAGAGCGATTACTGCGAACTGCTTAACGGTGCCGCCGATTGCAATAACGACGCCATTCCCGATGAGTGCCAGTGGGATATGAACGACTGCGATAGCAACGGCATTCCCGACGATTGTCAGGATGACTGCGACGGAAACGGTATCCCCGATGCGTGCGATATCGCGAACTGCCCAATGGGTGATTTGAGCTGTATCGATTGCAATAGCAACGATGTCTTGGATTCGTGTGAGATAACTCTTGTTTCAGGCGGAGCATTGTATTTTGACGGCGTCAATGACCTTGTTCGTGTGCTAGCCAATCCAGAATTAGAGCCTGACGAAATAACGGTTGAAGTTTGGGCTCGGTTAGATGGCGTACAATCAAGGAGTACCCGTTTAGTTCGCAATGGTGGAAGCTACGTACTTTCAGCGACAACTAACACATCCGGGAATCGGCTCGCGAATCTGTTCAACGGTCGTGTAAATGCATTTGATACGCAACTTTCCGACGCTTACGTCGGTGAATGGCATCATTTCGCCGGTACCGCTGGTATTGACGGCATCGTCAGTTTCTTTGTCGATGGCCAAATGGTATCTAGCGCAACTGGTGATGCGGGGCCGCTCGGTGATATCTTCAATGACTTGTACTTTGGAAGTGGGCTGCCAGCGAGTGACCCGGATGAATACTTCCGCGGTGAACTCGACGAAGTAAGAATTTGGGATTACCCGCGATCGCAAGAAGAAATCGCGGACAGCTACAATCGTTCGTTGATCGGCGACGAGCCGGGACTAATTGGACACTGGCGATTCGATAGCGCTGCTGGTCAGTCAGCTATTGATTCAGGTCCTAATGGCCTCAACGGCACACTCGGATTTAGCAACTCAGTTGAGAATAATGATCCCACATGGGTTCCGGGTGGCGCACCGTTACTCGTCAACGACTGCAACCAAAACGGCATCCTCGACGAATGCGATATCGCCGACATGACGGCCGATGACTGCGACGCCAACGGCGTGCCCGATGAATGCCAATTCGGCGGTGACAGCGACTGCGACGACGATGGCGAAAGCGATTTCTGCGCGCTGTTCAACGGTGCCTCCGATTGCAACGGCGATCTGATACCGGATGAATGCCAGTTAGCCACCGACGACTGCAATGACAACGGCATCGTCGATAGCTGCGAGATCGGCGGGCCCAACGACTGCAACAACGACGCGATTCCCGATAGCTGCCAGCTCGACGGCAACGATTGCAATAGCAACGGCATTCTCGATGCGTGCGAAAGCGGCGGTACGACCGACTGCGACGGCAACGGCGAGATCGACCTATGCGATTTGTTCGTGGGCGCGGCTGAAGACTGTAACGCCAACGGCATATTGGATAGTTGCGACATAGATGGCGGCGGCAGCACCGACACCAACGCGAACGACGTGCCGGATGATTGCGAATCCGAAGTGCGCATCACGCCGGTTATTCGATCGACCGATCCGGCGGGCAACAGCCCGATGGCCGCGAGCTTACCGGAATCGGTTTCGTCCGTTCGCTTGGGTGCAACGACTTATGTGGAAATCTGGGCGTCGGACGTCGGCATGGATACCGGCGGCATGATGAGCGCCTACGTCAACATCGTACTCAGTGGCAATCTCAATGTGCCGACCGTCTTCCATGAAGACGACTTCGATTTCTTCGCGCTGGGCAACCCGGCCTTTGGCGGCGTGGGCGAGTTTGGCGGTGCGTACCTCGGTATGGATTCTTTGGGTGTCGAACCCAATTGGGTGCGCATCGGTTGGATCGAATTCCTGGCAGGGCCCAATCCGCTGAGCGTCAATCTCACGGCGGGCTTTAACGGCGTATCGACGCAAGACGGCAATGTCGCCAATAGCTTCGTCGCCTTGGGTAGCGCGAATGCGTTGCCATCCCTTCCACAGATTAGCTACGACCTAACGGACGACAATTTCATCGGCGTAAACGATCTGTTCGACCTGCTCGACGCATGGATGGAATCCGTGCCGCCGGCCGACGCGCTGCTCGACTTCGATTGCGACGGCGTCGTCGGCCCCGGCGATCTTTCGTGGTTCGCCAGCGGCTGGCAACGATCCGCAACCGACTTCGCCATTGCCTATCCGCCATGCGCGTTGAGCAATCCGCAACCCTTACCGACGGAAGCGGATGATATCGATATTCGTTTGATACCGCGGCTGACGGCGTCGGCCTCCGATTCGGCGACGCTGCCGCCGTCGGCAGAAAGGATGCTGATGACCGGCCAGAATTACGTCGTCGAGGTATGGATAAATGACGGCGGCTTGCTGACCGGCGGCGTGACATCGGCCTATCTCGACATTCGATACCAAGGCGGCGTCAGTGTCGGTGCGTTGTCGACGCATCCCGACCTAAACCTTGAAGCGACGGGCAGCGACGACGGCTCGGGTACGATCGCGGCGTTGGGGGGTTCGACCATCGAAGCAGGCTTTGCTTCCGAGTTGATGTGGGAACGCGTTGCAACGATAAACGCCACTGTCACGGGAGAAGGCGCATCGTTCTCTATCGATCCCGCTACGGCAACCGTCGCAGCGTACGGTCGCGGCCTGATCGACGAGCTGGCCATCACCAACACCAGCGTGACGACGGCCCTGCTCGGCGATGTCGATTTGGATATGGACGTCGACATGGATGACGTCACGCTGTTCATCGATGTGGTACTGGGTAACGACACCGACGCCGTCCGCCAGGCATTGAGCGACCTCAACGGCGACGGCGCCGCCAATGGTCGCGACATTGAAGTGTGGTTGTCGGTGCTGTAGGGAACAGTGCGTCGGGATTCATTGACGATGGAACAGGCGCGAAGCCTGTTCAGTCGACCCGATCGCTTTTCGGCCTAACAAGACAGTTGTCGTGCGCCGCCGGAATGCCGTCGCCATCGTCGTCGAGGAGATCCTCGAGTTCGCGGCTTTCGTTTTGAATCGTCGAATTTTTTGACAAAGAAACGGGGCAGACGCAAGCGCCTACCCCGTAACGTTCAATTCTTTAGAGCATGAGTGTTTCGAACATCCGCTTCCCGAGAGCAAGGTACTGACGAATTCGTCTAGATCGTCGATCGTGACGCCGCCGGTCTCGTTCACATCCGCGCATTGGCAAGAACCGCTGTTAATTAGGCACAGAGTAAACTGCTGAATGTCACCACCGTCCCGTGTCCCGTCGCCATTCCTATCACCTAGACAAGCACAAGCGGGCAACTTTGTCCGGGGCCAAAAGCCGCCTTCCAAATTGAAGGCGCCGCCGGACATGAAGCCCGCATCGGGTTGGCCGATGGTGCCTTCGAGTTCGAAGCTGCCGCCGGCGCTGTAACCGCCGCCACCGTCGATGGTGTAGCTGGTGATTTCGAAATCGTTGGCGAGTGCGACTGAGGACCCAATGATCAATGCGATGCTGCCTGAGATCAGGCGTTGAATGTGTTGCTTTTTCATCTTGGATATTCCTGTCTTTTTGTAATCGATGATCGCGCTAACGATCACCCTTATTTGCCGTGATTGCTCTGAGACAGCATCTCTTCGATCTTGACAAGTCGCGCGGCCAGTTCGTCGTTTTGCATACATAACAATTCGATCTCCGCGTTTTATTGGGCGAGACGCTTGTCGGTTTGGTGCCGCAATTCCTGTATGGCGGCGGCCGAGTAGATCGTGAGCGGGTAGGTCTCCACCTGTAGGATCGTCGATCCATCGGGTAGGTGTTCGCCGCTACTGCGAACGTGACCGGAGAATACTTCGGCGAACTCTTGCGCGATGACATTCAAGTAGCGACCGTCGCCAACGCCAGCGTAGGTATGCTGATACTCGTCGGTGTATTCAAAGCTCACGAGCCGCACGCGGTCGAGTGTATCGAGTGCACCGGTGACGGTTTCGATATCTGTCTAAATGCGACGGTCGGAGTTGGCGCGCCAATCGCCGGCAGTCGACTTCGATGCACTGCCCTCGACGTCCAGCGTGTTCACCAAAGCCGGTCGGCCAATGCCGAGCAAGCCGCGTTGATGCACGTGCGTGCGGAAGTTGAAGTCGTTTTCAACGTTGGTTGAAGCGCAGAACGGCGCGCCGACCAACAAGTCTCATTTCATGGCCGTGGCAGCGACGGCGATGTGATAAATTCTTCACGACCACGCCCGCGCCAAGGCGGCGGCGAAGCGCAAGCGAGATGGTGCCCGCGTCGATCTCGACCTCGATCAGGTAACGACCATTGGCTCACCAACCGAGCGTGAAGCGAACTCGGCTCTGCATTGGTGGCAATTGGCGCGTTTGATGAAGCGGAGCCGCTTTTACTGGATAGCTTGCGGGCTCTCCATCGCCAACGCGTTTCCATTCCGCAAGTCGCCGGCGCCAACTGCCTGAAAAACGCCCACGAACGCGTGGTCGACTTGTACGTTGCCTGGTCTAAGCCCGATGAAGCCGCCAGGTGGCGTGAACTAGACCTGAATTCACTGACATCAGCGGAGCGTGGCACGCAAGCGAAATCGAATTGAACCTAACTGTCATTCTATAACAAAAAGCTATCGGCCCATTCGCAGCGCCATATCCGTACGAGGTCGCCTGATACGAACATCCATGCGCGGATGTTCGCGACCGCACGCGTTTCCTTTGCAGCCAATTTAGAACGACTAACGCTCTTGGCAAAAAGAATCGTTATGGCACCGCCGTCTCGACGTCGAATACGTACGAGACGCCTGTGCCACAGCCAATGACTTTTTTTGTATCCACTTAGCGTGGGCGGGCCATCGTTATCGACAGCCCTCGGGGAAGAAACTGTAAACTCGTTACTAGGCCGCACGTCCGAACGGGATTATCCGAACTTCACCGCCCATTTATCCATGGAAAGGTGGATGAGAATCTGAAAGCGACACGTGTCTAAACCGTCCGGCAGTGGCAAACTAATACCGACGGTTCGAATCCGGCCGCTGCGATATCTATCTCGTCGTTGATTCTCGCGCTAGCTGCGTTGTCATCGTTGAGTTATCGATCAGATATTTGCCAGCCGTTCGATGCTGTCTCGTTTCTTTGAGAACACGCAGTAACCAAGTCGAAGTAGTTAATTATGCCCTAACACCTGTTCACAATTGAAAGCGATGTTTGCGTTGTGGCGCCTGCTAATAGCCGGTGTATGCTAACAAACCATCCAAGGTCGCAGTCATTTCTGAATTGGGCTAGCAATCGCGATAATATTAACTGTATCGACTATTCGGAATCGAGGAGATAAAACCCGGTCGGCTCAACCTTTCGAATACGTTGCGAGTTGATTCTCAAATGTCGCACGTCTTGTCATCGATACATCCTCAGGAAGATGCAGAATCGCTTGTTGCTGCGCTTCGACGGCTGCCGGCTGATTACCATTGCTAAACTCAGCTCGGGCAACCAACGACCACGCGTCGGCGTCTTCTTGATCGAGAAGCGCGCTCGCTTCGCGCGCGAGCAATACCGCCCTTTCCGGGTCGCGCAGATCGACGGGCTCAACGTCAAGCAGTAGCTTCGCACATAGCGTCTTTTGCGCCGCCGTCGCCGATTCTTGCGTCGCCAATTCCAACTGAATTCGAATATTATCAGTCATCAAAGGCCTGGCCGCGTCAACGTTTTCCTGCGCAATGTGTACTGACGCGAGACTATTGCTGATTCGAATCGTGGCGGGATTCTCGCGACCGAGGCTATCGCGCAGCGTTTCAAATAACTCGCGATAATTTTCTTCCGCCGCCGCATAATCTAATTGCTCAAATTGCGCCTTGGCAATCGTTTCGAGCGTCCCAAGCGTTTGCGGATGACGATCCCCCAGCGTATTGCGTTGCGTTTCGATCAGCCGCAGATTGATTTCCGTGGCTTCGTCGTAACGCTGCCGCTCGGTATATAGCCACCCCAGCAGATACATAACGCGCATCGTGATGCTATGTTCGACGCCGTATCGGTCTTCCGCCGCCTTCAACGACTCAATCAACAGTCGTTCGGCCTCCACGGCGCGACCGAGCGCGACGTATTCATTCGCAAGATTCGATGTCGCGCTCAGCGTATCGGCATGATCTTCACCTAGAATCCGCGCACGCACATCGCTAACTTGCTGAAACAACTTCGCCGCTTCCTCATGCTTTCCCTCCATCGACGACAACACGGCCAAGTCGTGCAACGACGCCTGCGTAATCGGGTGTTCTTCACCTAACAGATTTCGCCGTACGTCGAGCGCTTCAGCCATCATCTTCCGCGCCTCCGCCGCGTTGCCCTTGCGGGCAAGCACTTCGCCGAGATTCTTTAAAAAATAACTCGTGTTAAGATCGCCCTCTGGCAGCGTTCGTCGAGCAACGGCCAACCATTCGCGCAACAGCGCTTCGGCTTCGTCGAGTTGGTTATTGCGCGAATAAGCGCTGGCCAGATTGCTCGCCGTGGTAATCGTATCCTTATGTTCCAAGCCGAGTACGCGCTTGCGCGCTGCGAGCGCTTCGGCAAACAGCGTTGCCGCCTCCGGATACTTCCCTTGCAAATGGAGCACCGCCGCCAGGTTGTTCTTCACAACCAGCGTTTGCGGCGATTCGGCCCCCAACTCGCGCGTCGCCGCTTCCAGTGCGTCGCGATGCAGCCGTTCGGCGTCGCGATGTCGACCGGATATCTGGTACAAATTGGCAAGGTTATCAACCGCGCGGATGCGTTCTTTGTCATCCGCTTCGCGCAACGCAGTCATCAGGTCGTACGTCCGTTGCAAATGCGGCTCCGACGCGCCGTACTCGCCAAGCTTCATATACGCGACGCCCAGCGTTTCGCGAATGCTCGCCTCGACCAACGGCTTATCGTGAAATCGTCCGCCATCCGCGCTGGAGGTCGCGATGCGCTCCGATGCGACGTCCACCACATCGCGCAGCAAAACATCTCGCCCCCGCCCCGCTTCCAGCGACGGCGATACGGCACCGAGCAATTCTTTGTTCAAGAATTCATTCACCGCGTTCGCGAGTTCGGCCTGTCGTTTGGCCTCTTCGGCGCGGGCTTCGGCAACTGTCTCGGCTTCTGCGGCGCGCTGCCATCCGATGGATGTACCGACTACACCGGCAATCAGCGTGCTCAACACGAGCATTCCGGCAACCACGCCGCCGCGGTGTCGCCGTGCGAACTTGCGCAGCCTATAGATCGCACTCGGAGGCGACGCAATAACGGGTTCGTGATGCAGGTGCCGCAGGATGTCGGCGGCCAACTCCGATGCCGACGCATATCGACGCGACGGGTCCTTATCGATCGCCTTCATCGTGATCCAGTCGAGATCGCCCGACAGCATCCGTTGCAGCGTGTTTCGATCGATGCGCCGCGTTTCGCAAATCGAACCCGAATCGGCACCGAGCGACTTGAAGCGCGTACTCGGGCGCGACGGTTCCACCTCGCGAATGATGCGTTGCATTTCGGCCAACGCCGCGCGACGCAGGTCCGTCGTCTCAAACGGCAACACGCCGACGATCATTTCGTAAAGCAGGATGCCCAGCGAATACACATCGGACCGGGCATCGACGCCGATCGCCGACAGCTCCGCCTGCTCCGGGCTCATGTACGACGGCGTGCCGATCATCACGCCGTGTTCGGTAAACAGCGTTTGCTCGGTCAGTCGTTGATCCGTCGCCTTCGCCACGCCGAAGTCGATCACCTTGGGCGCAGGCTTGCCGTCGTCGCGCACGACGAGCACGTTCGACGGCTTAATGTCGCGATGAATGATCCCTTTTTGATGGGCGTGCTGAATCGCGTTGCAAACCTGCACGAACAAATCGAGGCGAACGTCGAGCGTAAGTTGATGCGCATCGCAGAACTTCGTAATCGGCGCGCCCGGCACGTATTCCATGACGAAGTACGGCCTGCCCGTCTTGGTCGCGCCCGCCTCGTAAACCCGCGCCACGTTGGGATGATCGAGCAATGCCAACGCCTGCCGCTCCGCATTAAAGCGCGCGACGACCGACTTGGTATCCATGCCGAGCTTGATGAGCTTTAGCGCGACGCGCCGACGAATCGGCGCTGACTGTTCGGCCACGTACACGACGCCCATTCCGCCTTCGCCGATTTGCTGAATGATGCGGTAGTTGCCGATGACGTCCGGCATATCCGCCGTCGACATGCTGGAAAGCGAAATCGACGCGTTCTCCATAAATTGCGATTCGCCGTCGTGCGCTGCCAGCATGCGCGTGACTTTCTGCAACAACGCGGCATCGTCGCCACACTGATCGCGCAGCCATGCGTCGCGCGTCTCCGGCGGCATAGCGAGCGCTTCGTTAAACAGCGACTTCACACGACTTAGATTGCCGGCGGCCAATGGTTCACTCCCGGTAGCGCGATGTGGAACGGCGACGAACTTTGCCACGCCTGCGATCGATGGGCGATCCCAAACAGGCAAGCGCCAACATGACCGGCCCAAGCCCGCCTACTCCGCATTCATCTCGTCGTAGAGCCACGCCTTCGCGCAGGCCCAGTCGCGTTTGACCGTCATCGGCGAGACGCCCATCGCCTCGGCCGTGTCATTGACGCTCAACCCGGCGAAAAAACGCAGCATGACGACGCGCGCCATGCGCGGGTCCTCCTCTTCCATGCGCCGTAGCGCCTCATCGAGGACCACAAAATCCATCTCGCCGGCATTTTGCTCGTCGGCAACGTCCGTCAGCTCCACCCGAACGCGATCGCCACCGCGTTTGATTCGATTTCGACGCCGCGCGTTCTCAACCAGAATGCGCCGCATCGCCTGAGCGGCGGCCCCAAAGAAGTGGCCGCGATTGCTCCACTCCATATCTTGCCCGCCGATCAACCGCAGATACGCCTCGTGCACGAGTGCCGTCGCTTGCAGTGTTTGGCCCGGTTTTTCTCGGCCCATCTGCACAGCCGCGAGCCGCCGCAACTCGTCATAAACAATCGGCAACAGCGCCTCCGACGACTTTTCATCGCCCGCGTTGATGGCCTGCAGGATACGCGTCACTTCGATCTTGGATTCATCCATCAAAAAAATCTCTACGTTGTGGTCCCACAGCGCTGCCTTTGTCGCACTACCTCATTGTACGGAAACCCTGCGGCAAATGCGGGCGTCATGCATTCCACGGACCGCATTCTATCGCTCTCAATAGCGGGATGAAACGAGGGTCTCCACCTGCTGACCTTGCTTGCGGACCCTGCGACCCGCCGCTTCCTGTAAGAACGCGAAAGGAACCGAATCATGAAACATACGCTCCAATGTCTCGCACTCGTCGCCATTACCCTATTTACGAACGCGCAACCAGCGCTCGCACAATGCCAGCTAAACCTTACATCACTCGATACCTATCCCACCGGCGACGACGCTTTCACGTTGGTCGCCGGCGACATCAACGACGACGGCTTTCCCGATGTCGTAACGGCCGACTCGTTTTCAAACACCGTCAGTGTGCTCGTGAATCAGGGCGATGGTCACTTTTTTCCCGCCACCCAATATCCCGTGGCGATTGCTCCAAACTTTCCAAGGATCGCTCAACTTAACAACGATTCATTCCCCGACATTGCCGTTGCAGCATTCGCGGGCGATGTCGTATCCGTTCTGCTCGGTAACGGTGACGGCACCTTTCAAAACGCCATCGACTATCCCGCCGGCGATGGCACGACCGCAGTTGCCGTGGCCGACGTCAACATGAATGGCCACCACGATTTGATCGCAACCAACCGAAACGCTCGTTCGGTATCGGTGTTCCTGGATACCGGCAACGGCGCGTTCGTCGGACATGTTCAATACGATGCCGATGCCGCCCTCTATTCGCTCGAGGTTGAAGACTTGAACAACGACGGTTTCGTCGATGTGATTGCGGTCGACAACGGTGCTGACGATGTCGTCATCATGTTAGGCGACGGTAACGGCGCGTTCGGTGCGCCCGCGAAATTCCCCGTCGGCGGTGACCCGCTTGACGTCGCCGTGATCGATCTCAACGGCGACGGACTACTCGACGTCGTTACGCCGTCGGGCACGACCGATGCCGTGGCTGTGTTCATCGGCAATGGTGACGGCACATTGCAAACGCCATTAAGTTTCGCGGCCGGTGATAGCCCCGAGGCGCTCGCGGTCGGTGACCTCGATGGTGATGGCCACGTCGATATCGTGACGCCCAATGAAGATAGCGGTGATCTCGCATTGCTACTCGGCAATGGCGACGGCACCTTTATGCAGCCGAGGCTGTTCGGCTCGGTTCAGGTTCCCTATTACGCCGCCATCGCCGACTTCGATAACGACGATCGCATGGACCTCGCCGTGTCAGGCATAGAACCTGACCTTCTCGGGGTACACCTCAACCCGTCAACGTCATTTCTACCGCCGCAGATTTTGCAACAGCCCGCGAGCACCGTTGCCGACGAAGGCGAGACCATCACGTTGAGCGTGCGCGCTCGCACGGGCAGCGGCCTGGACCTGGCTTATCAATGGCGACGTAACGGCGAGCCCCTTGCGAACGGTGGCGACATCTCCGGCGCGACCACCGACGCGTTAACAATTGCAGACGCGCAACTCGGCGATGTCGATGTTTATGACGTGCAGATAAGCATCCCCGCGTGCGACGGCGGAAGCGTTGTCACGGTCAGCGAGGCAATCGTGTTGGCTGTGATCGGTACGACCCCCGACACATCTGTACCATCGCCCGATGCGAATTCGCCTCAACCAAGCGTTCCAAATCAGAACGCACCGACAAACAACGACAACGCCAACCCACCCGCTAACAACGGTGCAGCCGCAAGCAATGACATTGACCTGGGCAACATGACGATGTGCGGAGCGATGGGCACGGTGAATCTGTTTGCGCTTGCCGCACCATTGCTCTTACTCGGCGGTCGATCGCTGCGACGCAAGTACCGATTGCGTCGTGTCTATTTGATCGAGCATCATCGATGAACCAACCCTCTCTCAAGTTTCGACGGGCAACATAACCCCACCCGAACCTTAGGAACCAAGCTATGACCAGAATCTCGCTCGTAACGCTCTTTTTCCTCGCAGTTTCATCGACCAGCGTCCATGCCGATCTCGTCGGTGACGAAATCACGGGCCTTTTCAAAATAGGGTCAAGCAGCAATCTGCTCGATACCAACATGGCTACCGTCGCGCACCCAGGCGAAGAGTTCAGAGGCGTCGCCTATGACTTCGGTGAATCCGGTTACGTAGCGGTGTTCGTCGACATCTCCGAAAACGAGCTACGCATCGGGTTCGACTCGGCCAATATGACCGTCCACTCTGGCATAAACACGAACTACAAACTAATGCTCGGCGATCTGGATTTTGGACCGGACCTACGCATTGCAAACCTAACGCTGGTCGGGCAGGAAGGCACCGGCCTAATCACCGGCGGTGGTCCCGAGTCTTGGGATGTTTCGTTCACGCACGACTCGATTTCGATCGAACACATCACCGGCTGGGCGATGGTGCCCGACCGTCAGGCCATTGCGGTCTATGCGATCGAATTGGAAGTCGACGCAACGCCCGACTGCGCCTGCCCCGGCGACCTAAATGACGACGGCATGGTAAACGGCGGCGACATTCAATCGTTTATCGCGTGTTACACCGCGCCCGATGATAACTGCGACTGCGCCGATATAGACGGAACGCTCGGGATCGAATCTAGCGACGTTTGCGCATTCGTCGATAGGCTGCTGGCTGGAATGTCGTGTCCGTAATCATCTGGCGAAGAAACTTAACAACAATCAAACGGCCCGCCCCAAATGATCGACCCAATTTCAATAACTCGCAGCGGCGCAAGAACACGAAGCCGGTAACGCGAAACACGAGAAGCCGGCCTCTTAATCCCCCTCCCTTGCACGGAGGGGGTAGGGGAGGGTTGGAAACGACAACACCAATATGTCGAAATGTACAAAAAAACCTTTGAGATTAGTCGTGAATCTCAATCAATGAGGATCGTGCTTACGCGTTCGTGTCGAGCGAATTTCGCCAGACGCCTCCGGCCGATGCCGCCGCTTCTCGTCGATGCCGCGTTTGCCCGGCACAGTGGGCTCGCTTGTTCGCTTAACGCCGGGGCCATCGGGGTTGGCCTTTGAGAGATCCGTTACCGGGTACGTGCCCTTGCGATCCCATAGGTAATACATCGGCGGCTTACCCAGGCACTGTCGGAACGTCTCGGCAAGTTGTGTCGAAGTTTTCTTGTCAACCTGATAGCGCGCCTCGCCATATTGCGCTTCGACCCAGTCATTAATCGTGCGTTTCACCAACTTACGGACGTGCGTATGTTGCGCGATCTGGTCGGCAAACGTTGCGTCAAACGGGTCCACACCGTTGCGCTTCATGCGCTCCAGCAGTTGCAGTCGCCCTTTGGGTAGCGGGCACTGACCGATCTTGGACATGCCCGCCCTTTCAAACACGGGATTGATCGAGCCCATCGCCGCCAAACATTCCACAAAACGTACACCCACCTGCGGCAACGTTTTCTCAACAAAATAATGCCCGAACCCGCAGCCCCGCACATCGGGATGCATCACCAAGCGCCGCAAAATGCGCAATTCCTTATTCAAGCGTCGCGCATTGCGCACGAAGCGACCCTCAGTCGCGCGATTGCGCAACGATAACTCGAGCGGCGCGTGGGCGAATACAAGAATGCCAAGCGGATCGCCATTTTTTGACTCGCGCAGCAGAAACACCTTATCGACAAAGCCCAGCCCATCGCGATGTCGATAATGCATCGCGCTGAACTCGTGATAATGTCGCACGCTGCCCCGTTCGATAACGAGCTTGCGTTGTGCATGCGCTGGTAAGGAACGCGGGCGCTTAATCGTAGCTGACGGCGGTTGCTCCCCAAGATCGATGCGCTGATCGGGTTGCAAATCGGGAATAATGTCCTCGTGCGTCGAGGCCAACACCAACGTCAAGCCGTACCGCGTGGTCAACTTGCGCAAATTAAACGCAATCGCCTTTGCCGCGCGACGATGCAAGATCGCCGTGAATTCGTCACAGATAATCACCGGCGGCTTCGCGCGACCGATGGCGGCACCGATGGCTTTGGCTAACAGCGCTCGAAAACGTTCGCCATCCGACAAATCGGCAAAACGCCGTATCCAAAGGCGCGGCTCGCCCAAACCGCAGGCCGTCAAAATTTCCATCGCCATGCGCGACGAACGGCGTGGCGCGATGGCATCGATCAGGCTACGGTCCGACGCGATACGCATGCGTTCGACTTGCACCGCATCCGGCACCTGCTCTACCAAGGCGGCCAACACCGACGACTTACCCGCCCCCGACGGACCGTGCAGCAACACGATGCGACCGGGGCCGACGGTGATGTCGAGATCGCGCACCACCTCGAAAGGTGTTTCGCGCGGCGGCACGCCGAAATCCCAACACACTTCGTGCTTGCGGCTGGACATGGGCGTGACGCCGGTCTCGCGAATCACCGTCACGCGGACTGTTTCGGGCGCGGCGGATCGGTCGATATGCTGAGAAGATCGGTCGGTCATGGCAACCTCCTGAAACCGAATAAAAACCTAACAAACAGCAGGATACCGCTCGCCCGTACAGGCGTCAATATATTGCAATAAATTATTGCATTATCGCTAAGCTCAAATTTTTCAAGGATTTAGGGCCTAGATCGATGCCCACAGACAGGCGGCGGCACTGAAATGGCTCGTCCGGCGCTCCGACCGAGGTTTTGTGTGGCCGCTCATCAGCTATTCGCCTTCGTTAGGTTCCCACCAAAACGAAGGGCACTCGCGATCTAGAAATTCGCGTGGTCTGTCGGGTCGATGACCCGACCTACGATCATTGCCCCGATGCCGATCTTCTCAGGTGATTCGTCGAAGCAATGACCCGCCCTACAACTCGCGGGCGACGAGGCAGACGGCCACGCCTTGGATCGAAAACTCGTGCGAACTGTCGACCACCATCGGGGGCGTGGCGGGGTTGTCACCGCGCAGAATCACGAGCATATCGTTATCGCGATACTCGACGCTCACGCGTTTGAGCGTGGGCCGCCCATCGACCAAACACGCGCAGATGCGACCCTGCACAAACTCGGGTTCCACGTTGGGGCGATACTCGACGAGGATTAAATCCCCCCGCTTCAACGTCGGCTCCATGCTGTCAAATTCGCAGCGCAAGCAATATCGATCCGGATGCCACAAATGCCGCAACACCGGGAACATCTCGAGTTGCTCCTGCGTTTCGGCCGGCGGACCGTTGGGGATCGAACCGAACAGCGGCAGCATGCGCGTATCGAGCGTGCGCGGTGCGTCGTGATTGTCGCCGTCGCCGATCAGCACGCTGTCGGGCACGCCCAGCGCAACCGCGATGGCCTTGAGCGTGTTGGGGCTGGGCGAACGCTGACCGCGCTCGATGCTGGATAGATGGCCTTGGTTGACGTTGGCCGCGCGCGAGAGATCGACCTGCGTCATCCCACGATCGCGCCGCAAGCGCCGAATACGATCGCCAAGCCCGGCACCGAGAAACGCAGAATCACGACTGGGGTCGAGGTGGACCATGGTGCCGGTAGTTTAACGGATAGCGCTTGGTAGGTCAGGTGAAAACCTGACTATGGGTGCCTGTGAATGAATGGGTAGCGCTTCGGTATTCGTAGGTGTTGGACTTTGCTCTTTCGTCCCTACGCAATGACTTTATCTCTCTACTTAAATGGCATTGTCGGTGGCAGAGTCAGGTTATCACCTGACCTACCATCCGGCGAACCAATTCGACGATGGAGTCATTGACGCGACGGTATGAATCCGGCCAAGGCAAGCTCCTAACGCATTGAAACTGTTTTTCAGCAACACCTACCGCAACGTTCTGATACCCTTGTCGGAGCAATTTCCTCAAGGAGCCCAAGACCACCAGGCGCGTCATAAAGCAGGAGCCCGACACGATGATTCACTTCCGCCCCATCGTCACCTTCACATTGTTCGTCGCGCTTACGCAATCTAATGCATCCGCCTTCGCCAAATACACCACCAAGGGCCAAAACATCGTCGAACGAAAAACCGGCGAGCCGGTCATCTTGCGCGGCTTTGGTATCGGCGGTTGGCTCTTGCCCGAAGGGTATATGTGGGGCATTCGCAAGTTGGATCGACCGCGGCAGTTTGAGGCGGCCATCGAGGAACTGATCGGCAAAGAAGACGCCGCCGAGTTTTGGCGGTTGTATTACGAGAACTTTCTCATCGAAGATGACATCGCCGCGATGAAAGCCTGGGGCTCGAACACCGTGCGAATCCCGCTGCTGGCGTCGATGCTACAACCGCGCGCGGGTCAACCCGATGCACCGCCCTACGTTTACAACGAGGCTCACTTCAAGATTCTTGACCGACTCGTTGGCTGGTGTGAAGTGCACGACATGGGTGTGATCTGGGATATGCACGGCGCGCCCGGTGGTCAGAACGCGGAGAACATTTCCGATAGCGACGGCGAAGCGCGGCTGTGGACGGAGAAAGACAAGTACTGGCCGCAGTGTATCGACCTTTGGATGAAGATCGTGCGGCGTTATGCGGGGCGCGAGATCATCGTTGGGTACGACTTACTAAACGAACCACTCCTGCGGCGCTACGACGGCATCGACACGGCACCGTTACGCGAGCTTTATATCAAATTGACGCGCGAAATCCGCACGGTCGATAAGAATGGGATCATCTTCGTGGAAGGTGACGACTGGGCACAGAATTTCGAGATGTTGGAACCGCTCGATTGGGACCCGCATCTGGTCATCGCGTTTCATTGCTATCCACCGACGGCAAGCATGGACGAGAAAATGACCGGCTGGGAGAAGTTGCGACAGAAGTACAACATTCCTCTATGGCACGGCGAAACCGGCGAAGTGCGGCCGCCCTACGATCACAATCGCAAATCGACGGCGTTTCTGGAGGCGAACAACATCGGTTGGAGTTGGTGGACGCATAAGAAGCTATCGCGCAAAACGCAGCCGTGGTACTGCGCGCGCACGTCGGGGTTCGACAAAATTCTCGAATACTGGAAGGGCAACGGCGAGAAGCCGGCGCGCGCGGATGCTAAGCGCTGGTTGTTCGAACAAGCACGCAGAACGCGCTCGGATAAATGCGAGTTCTTGCCGGAGATGGTGAATTCGTTGAAGGGGTTGGAGGCAGAGCGGCCTGCGAAGGCGAAACGTGATAAAGCGCCATCGGAGTAGGGTCGAATCGCCACAATGATTTGACCGCGTGTTTTCCTAATCAGCGTGTGCGTTCAACGTCGCCAGAGCGCTCACGCCGAATTGCCAACCTCCGCATTCCGCCGTAGCTTTTCGGTCATGGCATCCCAGCAGGCAACGAATTGCGAAACTACATCGGCGGCACACGCACGCTCATACGCGCTGGGCGCCGCCCTGGCGTTGGCCGTCGGTACCAATCTCTACCGTGACGGCGACGGTGTTTTGCTCGCACCGTCCGTCGCCGTCGTCGCGCTGCACGTGCCGCTGTTCAGTTTGGCAATATTTCAATTGATTTCGTCGCGGCAAAATCGCGATAAACCGCTTCTTGTAACACCCGCCTTTTGCAATGCAGGCCTAATGTTGGCCGCAATGGGCGGCGCTGTTGCAATCGCCGCCGTGCGAGGCGACGTCACCGTTGGCTTGCTCGCCTTCGTATTTTTTGCCGTGGGCTGCCGAGTCCTGTCGTTCATAATGGCGCTGATGGCGTTTTGCGAAGAACAAATCGCCTCACCTATCGCGCTGATGCGCCGGCTCGCGCCGTTTTGGTTTGTCTGCGCAATCGTCATCGGCGGCATGCTCGCGCTCCCTTGCGCCACCAATCCCGGCGTGCCGGATTACAAGTACGATGCGTTTGGACATATCAGCGCGTGCGTGCAAACCGCGATGAGCGTCGCATGTTTGCAGGGCGCAACGGCCCTCGATATTCAAGGCGACCTGCAACCGTTCGGTCAATTGTTGTTGTGGGCGCTGTTGCAATTGAGCGGTGTATGTTTTGCGATCATTGCGTTGGCGCTGGTTCGCCCGTTCCTCGCGCGACCGCCGACGGTGCGGCGCGTGCTTTCTATTGCCATACTACTTCAACTTGTCGGTGCCGCCGTGTTATTCCCCGCATGGAACGCTAGCGACACACCGACGACGCTGTCGCGCGTTTGGTGGAGCCTTTTGCATAGCAGTTCGGCGTTATGGAACGGCGGCGTGACGCTTTCGCCAGCGGGTTTGGCGAACTACCTCGACGCGCCGTTAGTATTTCTGGTCATTACCGCCTTGTCCGTTATCGGTTCGTTGGGAATCCCCGTCGCAATCGCATTATTGCAACGCGCGCCGACTGAAGTCGAAACATCGGGCACACCATTGCGCGGCAATTTTCCGACCATCGAGGCGTTGCTCGCTTTCCAAATGCTCGCGATTACGACGGTTGGACTCGTCTGGGTTGAGCATCCGACAGGCCCGTTTGCATCGAATCGCCCCGCATTTCCATTTGAGATCGATCAGCAACAACCCGCGTTGCAAGAAATGGACGGCCCCGCGCGCTGGCAGGCGGCGGTTTATACATCGGCCACGGCGCGCTCGGCGGGTATGAGCGGCGTGCCGGTGAGCCAAGGCACACTGAGTTGGTCGTCGGTGGCATTGATGTTCGGCAATATGCTCGGCGGCGGCGGGCTCGCCGGTACAGGCGGGGGGTTGCGCATTACGTTCCTGATCTTCTTGTTCGTGGGAATGGTCGGGCGCAAATCGAAGGCCGCTTATCCCGCGTTGCCATCGGCATGGCGTGTTCTCATCGCAGTTATGACTTGGCTGGCCTTTAATGCCTTATCCATCGCGGTAATGTTAGCAATCGTGGATGCTGCGGAATACGGCATCGTGTTCGATTCGATTGCGGCGGCGAATAGCAACGGCTATGCGACGGGGTTAACACCTTACTTACCGCCGGTAGCGAAGCTCGTGTTGACGGCGATATTGCTAATCGGTCGGTGGTTACCGCTGTTGATTTGGTACTGGTTGTTGCGCAGTTTTCTTGTGAGGAAACGGGCAGCGGGTTAAGACTACATTCGTCATAGATTCCCCACCCTTCGCTCACGCGTAGGATGGGGCACCCAGCGCTAAGTCTGTATTGTGCACGCTATGAACGTACACTCGCATAAGTGTGCGGCTTATCCCAAATCACTTACGGTAAACGTTGCTCTGATCAGCGCCGCGCCCGTAAGGAACCGGTCACCGCTACCCTTTCACTGGATGGTTACCGCGTAAGCGTGCGACAATTCCCAAAACAACGCCGCAGAACACCGGTTGCAAACCGGTGCCACAGCGCTTTCGCTTGCGCGAAACCTAAACCAGATTACGATTTTCGCAGAAGATCGTTCAGTGATATTGTTGAGCAGCGCTAATTCTCAGCCTATTAGGCTGAGCCACAGTCAAAACTAAATCTCTCTAACCCTACCGCCGGTCGTCGTAACCCTTCGGATGCGCTTGATGCCATTTCCAAGCACTGGCAACGATGTCTTCGAGCTTCGCATAGCGCGGTTGCCAACCGAGGTCATCGCGAATCTTAGACGCGTTGGCGTAAAGCTCGGGCACATCGCCGGCGCGACGGCCTTCTTCAACGGCGGGAATGGCATGCCCCGTTACTTTGCGTGCCACCTCGATGAGTTCGCGCACGCTCGTCGGCGTTCCGGTGCCCGCGTTGTAGATACGTTTTTGGCCGGGCGCTAATACCTCCAACGCTTTCACGTGGGCATCGGCCAAGTCTTCCACATGAATGTAATCGCGCAGGCAGCTACCGTCGGGCGTATCGTAATCGGTGCCGAAGATCTTCACTTGTTCGCGCTGCCCTAAGGCCACTTGCAAAACGATCGGTATCAGATGCGATTCGGGCGAATGATCTTCGCCGATCTTGCCGTCGGATGCGGCACCGGCGGCGTTGAAATAGCGCAGTGCGGTGTAACCCAATTCCCAAGCCGTATTGCAATCTTCCAGCGCCCATTCGATGGCATACTTGGCCCGCGCGTAGGGGCTAACGGGATTACAGGGTAACTCTTCCGTCAACGGCATCGTGTCGGGTGTACCGTACACGGCGCAGGTAGAGCTAAAGACCATCTTCTTGACGCCATACGTTTGCATCGCTTGCAATAAATTGAGCGTATTGGAGATGTTATTTTGATAAAACTTGAGCGGGTCGATCACCGATTCACCGACTTCGATAAACGCGGCAAAGTGCACGACGGCGTCAAACTTCTCGGCCTCGAACAACTCGGCCAATAGCGTGCGGTCTTCTAAATCTCCCGCTACGAAGCCGACGTTTTCATCGATCGCGCGACGATGGCCGTTGACGAGATTATCCAATACCAACACGTCGTGGCCGCTGTTAACCAACGCACGAACCGTGTGGCTGCCGATGTAGCCGCATCCGCCGGTGACGAGAACTTTCATAACGCAATCATCCTTTGCAAGCGGCCACACTTAGCCGATCTTGATCACCAATTTACCGAAGTGGCCGCCGCGCGATAGCTGTTCGAACGCCGCCGGCGCATCTTCAAACGTCGTGACATGATCGATCATCGGCCTTAACTGTGCATCCGTGATGGCGCGGTTCATCTCGATAAACGTCGCACGCGAGCCCACGAATATGCCTTGTACGTCGATGCGGCGCATCAGGATCGGCACCAAATCGATGTCGCCACGATTACCGGACAAAATGCCGATCATTGCGATCACACCGCTATGCCGCACGGCTTTGAGGGAACGACCGAACGTTTCCTGGCCGCCGACTTCGATGACGCGATCGACACCGACGCCGTTGGTCCAATCGCGCATGGCCTTATCCCAATTGGGGTGGGACCGGTAGTTATGCGTGAAGTCGGCACCGAGCTGCTTGCAACGTTCCAAGCGCTCATCATTACTCGAAATCACCGCCACGCGGCAACCTGCGTGCTTGGCAAACTGCAGCGCAAAGATCGACACACCGCCGGTTCCTTGGATTAACACCGTGTCGCCGGGCCGCACCGCGCGGCGCTCGAACAATGCCGACCAAGCCGTCACGGCCGCACAGGGAAGCGTTGCCGCTTCTTCATCGGTCAGATGCGCCGGCACTGAAACCACACCTGTTTCGTTCAGCACCACGCGCTCGGCAAGCATGCCATCGAGCGGGCCGCCAACCGTATGTTGCAAAACGGACTGATCGGGTTCACCCGCTAACCAGTTCTGCGCGAAAATGCCGGCGACACGACCACCAATGGCTACGGAGGAAACATGGCTGCCGACGGTTTCGACCACACCCACGCCATCGGACAGTGGAATCAACGGCAACGGTTGCTTCGGGTTGTAATGACCGTTGACCATGAGCCAATCGCGATAATTGAGCGACGCGGCGCTGAGTTTGATTACCACCTGATGCGGTCCCGGCGTGGGGTCGGCGCGCTCGACGAGTTTGAGATTGGGGAGGCCGAATTGGTCTTGAATTTGATACGCACGCATGGTCGTCAATCGCTCCCATTGAGCGGAAATTTGGTCGCTTACATGACAGTGCGAAGTTTAACCGCAATCAGAGATTATTGAACGACGCGGAAGGACATGATCCAACGGCCTGCGGCTGGACAGGAGAGATAGTCAGGATGTCAGATTCCAGATTTGAAATTTGAGATTTCAGAGCCAAAACTCAATACTCGAGATTTGAAATCTCAGATTTGAGATTCTCTGCAATCGACCACCGTTAGAAAGGCACACATCTTCTAGAAATTTCAGACTGTTAAAGATATGAGCAGCAATTGAGGTGAGACGATTCGTCAAAATCTCCCAGGCAGGCTGTTGAAGTAAATCGATACAAGAAAGGGCAACCCACGAACGATATACCAATTCCGTCGCGGCCATTGCTCCACCGCGACCATCGCGCATCAGTCACGACCATTAAACCAAAGCAATCATAAAAAATGCGCGAGGTGGGAGTCGAACCCACACGCCTCTCGGCACAGGAACCTAAATCCAGCGCGTCTGCCAATTCCGCCACTCGCGCAAAGCCGTGACAGCGTCCAAATATGGACAACATCACGGTGCGTGGAATCATAACCCGATCCGGTTGACTTGCGTAGCCCACTTCCTTAGAACCCCTACCGGAAACTCATTGCGACGACACAAACCCGAAAGGACGGCTCTATGCCACTCGATGCCCAGGCACAATCGTTTCTGCAAAGCAAGAATGTCGACACCAGCGATGCCAACGAAACCGGCTCCGGCCTCGTCATGATCGAAACCGCCGCCGGCGAAGGCAATTCGCCCAAGCCCTCATCGCAGGTGACCGTGCATTACACCGGCTGGCTGACCGACGGCACCAAGTTCGACTCGTCGGTCGATCGCGGTCAACCGGCGACGTTTGGTCTCAATCAGGTGATCGCGGGCTGGACCGAAGGCGTCGGTATGATGAAGCCGGGCGGCAAGGCGATGTTGGTGATTCCGTCGGACCTCGGCTACGGCAGCCGCGGTGCCCCGCCGACGATTCCCGGCGGCGCGACGTTGGTGTTTGAAGTCGAATTGCTCAAAGTGCATTGAGGCGGTCGGCGATTCCGCATCAGATTGATGAGTAAATGAAAAAAGCCGTCGCCCATCGCGACGGCTTTTATTTTTTCACGCAATGTGGTTAGCGCGACAGAGCGGAATTTTCTGGTGCCTCATGCCCCACTCGGGCTGGTGACAAGCGGGTACCCCGTCCCCCTCCGGGGCTGGGGGACATCCCACGTTCATCACGCATCACGATTACTTCGGCACATGCACCACCAGCACTACCGACTGCCCCGGCTCGAACCCGTGTGGTGCCCCGCCGAGAATCACGTAGTCACCACGCGGCGCGAGTACCGTCGTAGCGATGGAAAAATCGCGTCGTGGTCGACGCGGTTGACGTCGGTTTTTTTCCCCTTCGTCACCGTCGTCTTCGTCGGGTTTTTCCAACGCCAATTCGGCCCGAATCTGCATAACGACCGCACCGTCTTTCGCGGCAGAAGTAAGCCGGCAGTTGACTTCGACCATCGACTCCTCGGCGACTTGGCCGGCTACTTGGAATTCCTCATTCTCGACCGACGCCGTCATCGTGCGACCGATCAGCCTTGGCGAGCCGAAGCGCAATAGCTCTTGGGCAACATCTTGCAGATCCGGCGGGAGCGGGCCGATGACTTGCGATTGAGCGCCGGTATCGCTCAGTTGAAAGAAGGCAAAGTGAACCGTCGCCGACGGTAATGGTCGGTCGAGTTTCGCTAGTACGTTTTCGGCGGCATCGAGATCCGCCTGATTTCCGCGCATGACTAAGCGATGACCTTGGATATCGGCAGACACCCGCAGGTCGCTGCGATAAAGTTCGGATAACCTTCTGGCAAGATCATTGGTGTCGCGGTTTTTGATTTCGACCACTCGCAATGAATCGGATGTATCCTCCGTGGGGCGATCGAGACTTTCGATAATACGTTCGACGATTTCGAAGTCCTCTTTCGAGCCGCGAACAAATAGCGAGTTGGTTCGGTTGTCGGGAACGGATGTCACCCGCGCGAGCAACCTCAGGACTTCCGCAACGTTATCGAGATGCGCATGTTCGATCCTGTACACCTGAACAGACTCGGGTGGACGTTCCTGACGCTGTGCGGCAGGCTGAGACGCTTGCTGTGGACTTGCTTGGCGCAGCGCGTAACCGTGGCTGAAAATTAAGATCGAGATAATCAACGTTGGTGTCATGGTTGTCCTTTCTGTGTCGCTTGGGGCTGACTGATTTGATAATTACCATCGGGCGAAGTCGGCGCAGCAGCGTTCGCATCATCTTGTACCACATCGTACATCCAGAAGATGTGCATTTTCTCATTGTCGGTCGGTACCGGTACGACTAACCGCGAGTCATCTGCAAGCGCGAGACGAACCGGTTGCCGGGATATCCGTGCACTAGGCCGAGGTATCTCACTCGTCGCGTCGTATTTGTCACGATTCGGTTGGTTCATCGGAATCAAATATCCTGCAGTTATCGCGATCGCTACTGCGGCAGCGATCCCACCATTTCTTAACCAAACGAGATTGCCACGCGACGATGAAACCCCCTGTTTCTTCGATTCAAACTGGGCGAGTCGATCTGCGAAACGTCCGAGTTGTCCAAGATCGCCGATCAACAGTCGTTCACTCGCAACATACGCCGCACATGCCGCGCACGAATTCAAGTGCGCATCAAACCGCGTCGCATAGTCCGGTGACATCTCACCATCGAGATAGTCATCAAGACGCTCCTCAATGTCCGCACAATTCCAGCTCATTCGTCGTCTTTCATCAGTTCGCCGAGCGCCCGCCGTGCCTGATGTACGTGCGCTCGTACCGCCGATTCACTGAGTTCCATCACCTGCGCCACGTCGGCATAACTTTGCTCTTCCATCCAACGCAATGTGAGCGACAGCCGTTGTTGCGGTGGTAACCGTGCAACGCAATCCCGCAAGCGCTCCAATCGTTCGGTCGTTTCCGCTTGTTTGGCGGGCGTCATGCCGCCATGTTCGCCAACCCAATCGCCCAACGGCTCCGGTCGTTGGCGACGGCGCTGGTTCATGCAGAGGTTGGCAACCGTTCTCAAACACCAAGCACTTGCCCCATCATCATGCAAGTCAATCTTCTTCGTCAGTGCGATGCGTAGCGTCTCTTGCGCGAGTTCTTCAGCATCCGCCTTGTTCCAAAGCAATTTCACCGCCAGACCGATCATGCGTCGGCGCAATTCATCGATCCGCGCGGGGGCGGGCGGCGGCCTGACGGTCGGACGCACCGTCAACTTCGGGTTGTTCTCGGTGTCGACGCGTCGAGTCATGCAAACGATTCCGCCGGGCCTCGTGGTCCGCGCATGTAGTAAATGTGTGAAGTGCGACAGATGTTTAAGCCGAACGCATTCTTTTTTGCGAATCGGTAGCGTTGGGTTGCGAATTGCGCGAGATGTTGCTGACGAAGCATGCGCTTTACAACCCCCGATCGTCGGCGCCGCGCTCGACAGAAACGAATGCGCGAAACCCCGCTAAACCCTTAAACCACCGGATTTTGGGCGAGCCGACTTCCCTAGCCGATCCGCTCGAATCTACCTACAATGCCGCCGGACAAGACGAACATCACGCGGCGGCCAACCGCCCCGCGGAATCACACATATTGCACCCAGCGCGAGGAGTGACGGATGGTTGTTGGAGAGTTGAAGCAGGAGTTCGATGTGGTCGTCATCGGCGGCGGCCCCGGTGGTTACGTCGCCGCCATCGCGGCGGCGGATGCGGGTTTGGCCACCGCCATCGTAGAGATGGCCGAAGTGCCCGGCGGCGTCTGTTTGCGCGAAGGTTGTATCCCCAGCAAGGCGCTACTACACGTCGCCAAGATCATCGACGAAGCCGCCCATGCATCGAGCTTCGGTGTCAGCTTCGGCGAACCCAAGACCGACATCAAGAAACTGCGCGATTGGAAGAACGGCGTCATCCGCAAGCTCTCCGGCGGCGTGAAGATGCTGCTCAAGGGGCGCAAGGTCGAGTACTTCTCCGGCAAAGCCTTCTTCGAAAGCTCAAAAGAAGTTCGCATCGAAGGCGAAGATGCCGGTCGTCTGAAATTCAAGCATTGCATTCTCGCCAGTGGCTCCAGCGCGAAGAACCTGCCCGAGAAGGTCTTGCCGCGCGAATTGTGTTGGGACGCTGCCGACGCACTCAAGCTCGAATCGGTGCCCGAGCGCCTGATGGTCATCGGCGGAGGCTACATCGGTCTCGAACTCGGCCAAGTGTATGCCACGCTCGGCAGCAAGGTGACGGTCGTCGAAGCATTACCCGGCATCCTGAACGGTCTCGATCCCGACTTGGCCAAGCCGTTGGTCGCGAAGCTTAAGAAGCAAGTCGGTGCGATTCATACCAGCGCGATGTTCAAGAGCGCGACCAAGAAAGGCAACGCCATCGAGACGGTCTTTGAGGTCAACGGCAAGGAGCACAAAGAAATCGTCGATCGCATCTTGGTCAGCATCGGGCGCAGCCCGAACACCAAAGACATCGGCCTCGAACAGACCAAGGTCGAACTCGACGACATGGGCTTCGTGAAGGTCGATAAGCAACTGCGCACGACCGACAAGCGCATCTTTGCCATCGGTGACGTGGCCGGTAATCCGATGCTCGCGCACAAGGCCATGCGCGAAGCCAAGGTCGCCGTCGATGTGATCGCGGGTAAGCCGGCCGAGTTTGATAACGCTTGCATTCCGGCCGTCGTTTATACCGACCCGGAGGTGGCATGGTGCGGCGTGACCGAGCAGGAAGCGAAGGATCAGGGGCTGAATTTCACCGTCACCAAATTCCCGTGGGCCGCATCCGGTCGCGCCATGGCCATGGGCCGCACCGACGGTCTTACGAAAATGGTTTTCGACAAAGACACGCAACGCGTGCTCGGCGTCGGCATCGTGGGTGCGCACGCGGGCGATTTGATTGCCGAAGGCGTGCTGGCGATGGAGATGGCCGCCGTCGCCGAAGATGTGGCCGTCGCGATTCACCCGCACCCGGCCACCAGCGAAACGATCGGCGAAGCGGCCGAAGCCATGTTCGGTCACGCGATTCACGCGGCGCATTAGTGAATCAGCGGCTTAAACAGCCGACCGTACGGAAATCTGCAATCTATCTCCCTCCCTTGCAGGGAAGGGCTAGGGGAGGGTTTCAGCTCCGAATGCTTGGTGCACCGAAGCAGGCCCCTAATCGCCCTGCCAGCTTGGCCAACTCAAAACAAAGAAAGCCTTCGATCCCCACATGATCGAAGGCTTTCTTCTTGCACACATGTTTTATGAAAACACTTGACGTTGCGGAGACGGACTCAAACTCTCTATTCATATCCCGCGCACAATACTCAATGCCAACGCCGCAGCGTTGATAGATGCATGCGACCGTTCGGGCCGAGGTCAAACACACCATCGCGATAGACCACGTGCCACGGGCTGCCGGTTTCATTGGCACACAGGTGCAGCGTCGCTGCGGGCGCGCTACCCTGGGCCAACATGACGGCGATCTGTCCGTTTGCATCCACGGCCAAATCCACAATCATCGCGGCATGTTCGTCACCGGCATGCGAGCGAATTAAGATGTCGCCGACCGAAATCGTGCCGTCGGTTACGGGGCGCGTATCGTCCAGCAAGCTTTGCGAACCGGTATGTTGGAAAAGCGATTCCAGATAGGCGCAATAACTCGACCGCGAGGTGTCTTCCTTGCCCATTTGAACGAACCGCAGCGTGCCGGTTTCGAACGACGCCCTCATTCCGCGCGACCATTCAAGCCAGTCCATCCGTTGGCCGGTGTTGAAATGGAACGACGCCGCCCCGCCGGCTTGCGCGGCCCACAGATACTCGGCACGCAGCCGCACCATCATCGCGGCGGGCCCTAGTTGATTTGTGTTCGGATGCAGCGCGAAACACCCCGCGCTTCGATCCTGCGCCGCATCGTCCACAGGCCGTTTGCGGAAATCGCGTACCAATACGTCAGAAGATTGCATCGGAAGGTGGCGCAGCCAATCGCCGAAGCTGCCGGATGGCAACGATAAGCGCCGCCAACCCGCCCCCGGCGCGATTCGATCGCACAATGGCTTTAGCTCGGCACGCTCCGCACCGTTGATCCAGGCATACTCGCGTTGATTCGACGGCGGCGCAAACTGCACGGGCATCGGTGCTTGAGGCGACGCGAAGGACTGCCCCACGGCCGATGGCGACAGCACGCTGCGCGCATTCGCAAAGGCGATCAGCGCAATCACCACGGGCAGCGCCACCCGCCATGGCAACGCCGGCAAAAAGCCGGACAGATGTTGCCAACGCATTTGCGCGCGATGCCCTAACGGTACGATGCCGTCGCGATAGCAGGATATTGCCCAGTTACGAAATTCGTCCCACGGGAAAACGAAACGAACGATCATGTATGTCGAACCATTTACTACTGGCGATAGTTTTATGCTTGCGTGCGGCGACGTGTGCCGCACCGACCCGGTCGCGACGGCGAATCATCGCGACTTACCGATTCGTCGATGCCGAACGCTGCATCGGCTTCGTATTCTTCGATGCGGTCGCGCCGGCCACCGTCGAGCCTGACTGCATACCGGCAAGCTGTTTGCGTGCCGGTTCGAAGTCGGGCTTGATGGCCAACGCCTGTTGAAACGCGCTGCGTGCCTTGGCCGTTTGGCCTTCGCCCAAGCAGATCACGCCGACGTTGTAATACGCCGTGTGCCGCGGCAGCACCTTCAGAAACTCCGTCGTCGCGTCGGCCAAGCGCTGTTGCTTCACCAGCACGACGCCCAGGTTCACACGGGCGCGTTCGAAGTCGGGGTCGATCCGCATGGCGGCGCGAAACTGCTGCTCGGCTTCGCTGAAATTGCCTTGCGCCATCAAGTTGTAACCCAAGTTATTCCGTACAGCGGCGGAATCGGGGTCCATATCCAAGGCGCGCCGAAACGCCTCGGCGGCCTCATCGTATTGTTTGAGCTGACAGCACACCTTGCCCAGTCGGTTGATCGCATCGAGCGAGTTGGGCTTGAGTTCCAACGCCTTTTCGTATTGCTTCTGCGCGCCGATTAGATCGCCTTGCTTTTCGAGCATGACGCCCGAGGCGATATGGGTTTCGGCATTGATCTTCGGCGGCGGCGCTTCGGGAAGCGACTCGGGATCGGGCTTGCCGTCGCGCGCACGGTTCTTGCCCGTTAGCAGCGACCAATCGCCCCAGTCCGTTTGCGTGCAGGCGACGACCGACAGCATCAAGAGCGGCAACGCCCAAGGCATCAAACGGCTCGATTGTTTTTGGCTTCTATGCAAGGCCCCGCTCCTAGTTGGCGACATCATTGCTTAACCGGTAAGCGCTTTCGCGTTTTTCAGGCTGCTTCGCAACGCCTTGGCCGGCGATCGATTCGGTCGCGTCCATCCCGCGACCTTGGGGCTTGCCCAACACGAGTTGAATGGGCTGGCTGCCGATGCGCGCCTGATTGAGGAAGTCGCGCGCGTTCTGCAACCGTGCGTTGACCAAGGTCATGTCCGTCAACCGCGTGTCGTAATGCAGTTCGCCGCCCGTCGTCGCGAGCAGTTCGGCGTATCGTTCGAGGCGGGCCTCACCCGCACCGGACAGAAAGTGCGACGCGCCGCGGAAGTGAATATCCGTTATGGCCATATCGTCGATCATGCCCTGATCGCGTTGATGCGACATGAACTTCACCACCTGGTTCGCGTCTTCGTTCTTGCCGGGTGGATCGTTCACCGTGACAGTGGGTTCGGGCTTATTGCAGCCGGCGATCAAGCCGACGGCGATCAAGATTCTCGCATAATGAAACGTACGCCAACACATATCGTCGTTGCACCTCATGCGGCCCGATCGACTCGAGCAAAACCATCGTTTGAATAAGCTTCAGAAGTTCAAAACCCTCGCGGGCAGGTTTTGTATCGGCAAGGTGGGCGCGTTGGGGCGAAGGGAAAACGGACGTTCGGACAAATAGACGGACGTCTTAAATACAAATTTCTGCGCTTGTGCTGCGCAACCGCTGCGCGTCCGGTATTGTCGTTATTTGGGTATTAAAAAAGCCGAGCGCGTTGCCCGGCTGGAAAGGCTTTGATGTGTTATAGGGCCAAGGCCCTCTTATGTGGTATGCCGACCGCGATGTTGCCGACCGTGGTCGTCGTCGTCGGTTTTCTTCGGCGTCGGCGGCTTTCGCGCCTCCTCATTGATCAACAGCGCTTGCGTGATCTGGTCGCCGACCTGGCTCATACCATCGGGCGTGTACGGCACCATCATGATCGTGCTCTTGCTGTGCGCGCCGACCGAGGTCACCGTATCGTAGTGCTGCGTTAGCAACACCATCTTGGTGGCTTCTTCGGGCGAAATGCCGGCTTCGGCACAGGCTTCGACCGATTCCTTCAAACCGTTGGCGATCGCCAACCGTTGGCGGGCGATACCGACACCCTGCAATTCCTTGGCGCGGGCTTCGGCCTCGGCTTCGGCAATAGTGCGAATCTTCCGCGCTTCCGCTTCGTTCTTGGCCGCTTCGCGCATGCGGGCCGTCGCGTTCACGTGGTTCATCGCTTCTTTAACCTTGGCGTCGGGTTGGATGTCGTTCACCAGCGATTGCAGAATCGTGTAGCCGAATTCCTGCATCGTGTGTTCGAGGCGTTCCTTCACAGCCGATGCGATCTTCTCTTTTTCTGAAAAGACGTTATCGACTTCCATCTCGGGCACGAGGGCACGCACCGTATCGAACACGTACGAGCGCATCTGCTCGCGCGGGTTCATCAGGCGGTAATGCGCCGCATAAACCGTGTCGCGATCTTCGCGCACGAAGAACTGCACCGCGATCACCAGGTTTACAAAGACGTCGTCCGACGTTTTGGTTTCGACGTCGACCTCCAGCTCACGCACGCGGTGCGTCACGCGACCGGCCACCGTGTCGATAAGCGGCACCTTAAAGTTCAGCCCCGGCCCGCAAATCTTGTTGAACTTGCCGAAGCGCTCGACGATCGCATTCGTCTGCTGTTCGACGGTAAACAAACCACTAAATACGATGTACAACCCGAAAACGAGCAGTACGCCACCACCGATTAGCCATTCCATGGTTCTCACCCTTTCTCCTCGCAATCGCGAGGTCTGAACCCGTATCGCATCTTACGCGTATTCGGCCCGCACCAACCGTACGTCCACGGCATCGGGCGGATCGGGAATCTCGTATGAAGGCACCTCTATTTCGACCCGTTGCCCCCGCTGCAACAGCGCCAAGCGCCGTTCGATCTCGAACAACCGGCCGCCCGCGCCGTCGAACCCTTCGATCTTTACCGCCATCTCCTGCAGGCCGTAGCCCACGTTCAATAACGTAATGCCGAGGTTCTCGGTCGCCAACAAACGTTTGCCGCCCCAGGCCGAGTGGACGCCGAAAAACAAATCTGCGGCGGCGGCAACTTTGCGAAACCCATCCGGCACCGGCAACGGATTCGGATGCGGCACGCGTCCCACCGTCGCCTGGGAATTGCCCAGCGGAAATCCGCACCCGGCGCAGAACTCGGCAAGTGCGACGTTTCCCTTGCTGCATTTGGGGCATGTGCCGGCGTTCGGCATACGGCGCTTGTCTCCCTTCACTGCCATCCAAAGTGTATTACACGGGGGGCCGTTCGCCAGTATAAATCAGCGCCCACCTTAGAACGCGACCCCTGCCGAAAAGGGTGAAACCGGCTGCCGGGGCCTACAGGCGGGCGAAATTGGCCAGTAACTGGATGCCGGCCCGGTCGGATTTTTCGGGCAGAAATTCGACGCCGAAGATGGCGTCGCGGCGGACGATGCTGGCAAAATCGACGCCGTGATTGGTGCGGGCGGCAATGTGCCGCACGTCGAGCGGCTCGGCATGGGCCGCATGATCGAAATAGAAGTAGCTGCCTTCTTCGATCCCATGAAGCAGTGGATTATCCAGCGCGGCGTGAACTTGGTTCCACCCTTGATGGGGAGCGCTGAAGTGGCGCGCCGCCGGATGTTGGCCGAAGTCGAAATGCGTCACTTTTCCGTGAACGACGCCCAAGCCCACGTGTTGATGCTCTTCGTACGATACGTCGAACAACAGATGCAACCCGGCACCAATCGCCAGCGTCGCAAGCCCGTCTTCTAAACGCCGAATCAGATGGCCGACCAGACCGCGATCGCGCACTGCCGCGACCAATCGGGTAAACGAAGCGGCATCGGGAATGATCAATTTGCGGGCGTTGTCGATATCCGCCGGCGCGTCGACCAATTGGAACTGAACGTCCGCCTTTGCGAGGGCCGCTTGCAGGGCAGTCGTCTGCGCGCCCGCCATGTTTAAAACGCCGATCACGATGGCCCCCTTTGGGCGACAATAAAAAACGACCGGACGGGCGGAAACGAATCAGCGCCCGACGGTCGTTTTGAGTTAACCACCTTGAAGTGATCTGTCAATTCCACAGTTGCACGATCTGCGCATAGAGGTCGTGCGACTGCAAGCAGCCGTTTAGTTAGCGTGCGGCCGACAACACGCCGCCCTTGCGGACTGCGTAAAACTCGACGCGGCGGTTCTGCTTCTTGGTCGAGCGCGAGTTGGCTGCCGTCGGGCGATACTCACCACAGTTGGCTTGGATGAGATTGTCACCCGGAACGCCGCGCTGCTGCAGTTCGCGAATGACGTTCAGTGCGCGGGCCGAACCCAGCTCCCAGTTGTCCTTCCACGAACTCTTGCGGATCGGGTCGTTGTCGGTGTGGCCGAACACGAAGATATCGCGATCGCCGAAGCGGCTGCGAATATCCGAGGCGACTTGCGCCAAGCGCGCCTTACCGTTGCGCGACAGATCGGCTTTGCCTGAGTTGAACAGAATTTCACCCGGAATCGAGATCATGTCGAACGACGGCGTGCTGATCCAACCGTCATCACCCTTCACCGCCACATCGTTGCTGCGCATCTGGGTGACGGGCTGGTTGTTCGAAGCCGTGCGGGCCGACGCCAGATCGGAGCGCGCGCGAGCGAGTTCACGATTGAGTTCGTCAACCGTCGCACGGGCCTCGTTTTCGCGGGCGAGGGCCTCCTGCAATTGGCGGTCGCGGTCGCTCAATTCGCGCTTGAGCTGATCGTTTTCCGCCGTCAGGTCTTCGATTTTGAGATCTTTTTCGTCCGGGCCGCAGCCGACGAGCAAGAAGGGGGTGATGAGAAATGCGAGCATCGAGACACGAAGCGTGCCCTTTACCGTCCTGGTCATGGCGAGTCCTCCAAGGTTGACGAAGCTATCGATGTTTAAACGGCGTATTCGGGTCAAAAAATTCGCCGTAACGTGAACTGATACCAAATGCGCATCCGCAGGTCAATACGATTCGCGCAAATTGTACGGAATCGGACAGATGTCACAGATTTCTACGTCAGTTTTGTGCCGCTGGTTTGCAGTTGCGCGAAGAATGTTTAAACGCCTGACACAATTCACATATTTTCCGTTTGTGGTGATGACGGTTACGGAAAGCGGCCAATGATCATGTCCCACAACGTGGCGACCGCCGGTTGAAAGTACGCCAACAGGTCGGGGGCCAGCCACAAGTAGAGTAGCGCGCCCAAACTGAGCCACGGACCGAACGGAATCGCCCGCGACGTCTTGCCGAACAGGCTGATCACCACGCCAATTAACGCTAGCAGCACGCCTAAAAACAACGCGAAGAACGCTGCCCAGAAGCCAAACCCGGCACCGATGGCGGCGAGAATGTAGATATCGCCCGAGCCAAAGGCCTCTTTGCCGAACAGCAGCGTTCCGCCGATTCGCACGGACCATCCGACCGCCGCACCGCCGACAATGGCCGCGATCGCCCAGCACAAACCACCTGCCGCGTGTAGCGCCGCACCGCTTAGGTTGCCCACCATCGGCAGCGCATCGAGCGGCAGGCCCAGTTGCCCGTTCGCCTTCATCATGGCGAACAGCGCGCCGCCCGCGATGACGGCCGGCAGCAGACCCGCGAATTCGCGCAATACCATCGAGCGCGCCGTGGCTCGTTCGGCTTCGATCTCTTCGATGATCTCGTCGTCGACCGGTCGATGGGTCAGCGACGAGAGCACGATCGCCGCCATCAGGATGACGCAAACAGGCACGCCGCGCACGATGGTGCCCAACCCATTCGCGTCGCTCGATTCAATCCACCCCATGCCGTCGGCGATCACCCATGCCATCAGCCCGACCAATGCCAACGCAAGCAACAAAACGGGCACTGGTCGAAACCGCGGCTCGTGCTTCGATTCGGTGTCGGCTTCTGGCGCTGCAGCTTCGGGCGCTTGCGTTTCGACGGCGGGGTCGTCCTCCATCGCCGGGCGCGCGACCATCTTTCGCACAACCTCGGTCAACACCCATACGACGCCCATGACCGCTCCGACCAAACACAGGGATGGCGGCAACGGCACCAAACCGCCTACCGACACGCCCCTCGATCGATCACCGGTCACCGTCGAAAAGAAGCGCGGCATTACGTCGTCGCCGCGACTCACGAACCAAAGCGTCAGCATGAGGGCCCCGACGCCCATGCTGAGCCACAACGGTCGCACATCGAGCATGTAAGCGTCGATATCCATCACCGACACGGACATTAACACGGCAACCAATGTCCACGCGGCGACGAGCAACGGCCAATCTTGCTGCAAACTTGCCCACGCGCCGTGCACTTGCCCGACGAACAGCGCATCCCACACCGTAATGAACGATAGCGCCGTCAACCCTTCGACCAATGGATACATGGGTGAAATCGCCGCGCGGCAAGCGCGACAACGACCGCGCAACCACAACCATCCGAGAATGGGAATGTTGTCGTAGGCGCGGATACGCGTGCCGCACGAGGGGCACATCGACCAGCGCGGATTACCGATCGAAAGATCGCGCGGTAAGCGATAGATCACGACGTTGAGAAAGCTGCCGATGATCGCGCCGAAAAGCCCCGCACCGATTGTTCCAACGATTTGCAGGGACACGAGGCGTCGGCTCCGATGAGAATGGCTGGCTTAAAAAGAATCGGTCGCGTTAACGACGGGCGTCACTGGCCACAAACCAAAGCTCGATCGCCTCGGCGATTTCTTCCGGCGTATCCGAGACCGTGTCCACAATGTGATGCGCCACATCTTCAAACTGCGGTTCGCGCTCGGCCAAGACCGCTTCCAATTCGGCCAAGCCGCCGACCGGCGTGAGGTCGGGTCGATTGGCCGAGGTTTGCGGATCGCGCGCGACGCGCGACCAAGCCACCGCCGCCGGGGTGCGCAACCAAACAAAGCGACCCGTGCGCCGCAGCGACGAATGATTTTCGCGCATCGTGAGCGTACCGCCACCGAGCGCAATGATGTGTTCTTTTAAGCGCCGCACTTTTTGCACGGCTTCGCGCTCGCGCCGTCGAAAACCCTCTTCGCCCTCTTCGGCGAATATCTGTTTGATCGATCGGCCCGTCATTTCGATCACCGTCTCGTCGAGGTCGACAAACTCTCTGCCCAGCCGTCGCGCCAACATGCGCCCGACAGTGGTTTTGCCGCTTCCTCTGCAACCGATCAGAAAGATATTCAAGATTGACGTCCGTGACGAAGACTGGTGACGGATTGACTTGCGGGATCTATCTCAACAACGGCATAGCACAACGTGCGCACCAACTGCCCCGGATTGACAGCCGTGGTGTTGCCGATCGTCTCGGAAAATTCGCCGCTGACATCGGGCGAATCGTGAATGTGCCCGTGCAACGAGACCAGCGGCTGGTGCTTTTCAATGGCTTGACGCACCGCCTTCGAGCCCCACGAATAATTGCCGGCGGCCTGATCCAGCTTGGATGCATGCGGGGGCGTGTGCGCCACGAAGACCCAAGGCGCGGCCGGCGGCGTAAAGCCTTCGACCTCTTCCTGCATCGTGGGATACCCCTCGAAGATCGTGCGACCGCCCTGCTGCTTCATGCGCTTGAAGTTGGTATCCCAACGGGCACCGCCCATCAGAGGCGGCTCATCGCCGGGCACATCCAGCCGTTCAAAATCTTTCACAAACCACGGCGTCGGCGGTGTGTGCCAATACCCGACGAAATTCAGGCCGTCGATGGTATGAACGCGATCGAGATTCAGCACCGTGACCAAGCCGTCGGTCTCAAGCTGTTGCATCGCCGGGACATTGCTGGCCCAATCGTGATTGCCAAAAATCACCAAGACCTGATCGCAATGGGCCGCTTGGCGCATGCGATGGACGTAGCTCTTGAATTGGCTGGCAACGAATTTCGGCTGACCCTTGCCGAGCGACTTGGGATCGGACGTCGGATCATCGGGCAGCATATCGCCACCGAGAACAATGACGTCGGGCGCTTCGGTTTGCACGACCGTCACGAGCCTTTCGTATTGGCTCTCACTTCCATGTAGGTCCGACGTAAATAGCAGCTTCATGCGTGAGCCGTTAATAACAAATGAACGTTTGGTTCAGCAACGACGATTCTAGCCGCTACCTTCGTTTCCGCATATTGCCACCAAGCACCAGCAGGGTCAAATCTTCCGCGTCCCCCACACCGCCGTTGATCCCTTGACAAATCAGTCAATCGACGCCAGCACTTGCGCGGCGGCGCGGTCGTAAACGCCCGTTGCGGGCGCTCGGCCCCACCATTCGGCAAACTGCAACTCCGCCTGCGCTACCAACATCGAAAGCCCGGGGATAACGAGGGCACCGGCACCTTCCGCGCGTTGCAAGAGCTTGGTCTCATGCGGTCGATAAACCGTGTCGAAGACGACCGCATCTTTTTTCATCGGCACGTCCGCCGGCCAGGGGCAAGCCTCCTCGTCCGGCACCTGGCCGACCGGCGTGCCATTCACGAGCAGGTCGAATGGCTGTTCGGTGCGCCGATCCCAAGGGCACGCGCGGCCGCCGACGGCATCGACGAGCGATTGTGCGCGCAGTTCGTCACGATTCGCCACCGTTACGTCGATGTTGTTTGCGATCAGTACCGAGACGATTGCCCGTGCCGCGCCACCGGCGCCGAGGACCAACGCTCGGTTGAGTTCGGTTACATCGCATCCCTTGTCGGACAGCGCCGACGACAGCGCCTGCCACGCACCCGGTGCGTCGGTGTTGGTGCCCCGCCAACCTTTTTCCACATCGAATCGGAGCGTGTTGACCGCACCGATCCTCGCCGCCAGCGGATCGATATCGCCGCTCACTTCCTTCAAGTACCGGAGCGCATGTTCTTTATGCGGCGCGGTCACGCTGAAACCGCGCACGCCCAACCAAGGCTGGGCTTCGATATCCACCATCAACGCCTTAAAGGCTTCGTAGGACGGCGCGACATCGAAACGACCATACGCGGCATCAATCGATTCGGCGGTAAACACAGAATTGTGCAGCTTGGGGCTAAGCGAATGCGAGACCGGATGACCGATCACACCGAACAAGTTCGTTTCCGATGAAAAGGCGTCCCACCGATAGCCGTCGCGCGCTGCGGTAATCGTAAGTTGCCCCGGTGCGGAGGCATGTTGTGCATCCAGCGCGAAAAACGAGGCAAACGCACCGAAGCGCGGTGCCCACAAGCGCGAGAGCTGCCCCAACTCGCCCAAACACAAGGCGATCATCGGCTTGGCACTGCCACGCAATAGTTCGAACGCCTCGAAGCAGGCCCGCACCGATGTCGGCTGCCAAACCACCTTGATGATGGTGCATGCCGGTTCTTCCGCACAGGCCAATACATCGCTCAAGAGCGACTTGGGCCGACCCTTAAAGTCGTGCATCGACAATATCAACCCCGACTGCGGGCCGAGCACCGAAGCCTCCGAAGGCTGGGTCGTGCGTGTGCTCGACAGCCGTGCGAGCGCCGCCTTTATAACGGAGCGGGCATCCGGCACGCGCCAAGTGGCCAGTTCAACGTCCAAGAAATCGACCGCATCGGCGAGCAGGGCTATTCGCTCGACGCGTTCGCGATCGCTAAGTGTTCCGGCGCCGCCCTCAGCCGCGGATCGACAGGTGAGGATAAATCGCATATGGGCGGGAAAATTTTCAATCGCCAACCGCACATCTTCGTCGTCGATTTCCCACATCAGGTCAAGCCGCAATTCGATCAGCGTTGCGCCGGCATCGATTGCGTCGATGATCATGGCGCGCAACGTTTCGACCGACTCGGCAAAAACCGGTGTGGCGATGTGGGTGGTATGGCGGCGGGTTTGGTCGGTCATCGAGTGAAACTTGTTACGGTGATGAATGTTTTCTGTGCTTGAGTTTCAACCATTCTGATTTTACCGTCATGAAGACACGCAAACGTGCTGGCAACCATCAATGACGTGCCGCGCCAGACAGCCTCGCTCATTGCCTCTAAAATCCCGTAACGTGCTCTGAACCGAAGGGGGCAGCATGGAGTTTCAAGCCTTTCCTGTCAACGAATTCGATCCCGCCATCAAGGGCATGGTCATCGGCGGTGTCGGCATCGTGCATGTCTTTCTCGCCCAGTTCGCCATCGGTGGCGGCTTTCTTATGCTGTTCTTTCAATGGCTGGCCACGACGGGGCGCAATCCGCATGCGCGCCGCTTTCTCGATGGCTATTTCAAAGTGCTGGTATTGGTAAGCTTCGTGCTCGGCGCGCTGACGGGCGTGGCCATGTGGTTCACGACCATTCAAATCAGTCCGCGCACCATCGGCGTGATGGTCACGGAATATCACTGGATATGGGCGACGGAGTGGACCTTCTTCTGCCTCGAAGTCGTCGCCGGTTACGCCTTCTATCGCTACGGCAAACGGCTCGACGATAAATCGCGTTTCACGCTGCTCGGACTCTACTCGATCGCCGCATGGTTCAGCTTGTTTTGGATCAACGGCATCCTGTCGTGGCAACTAACGCCCGGCGGCTGGACGACCGAACGCACTGTCTGGTCGGGCTTTTTTAACCCGAGCTTTTGGCCCAGCCTGATCTTTCGCACGATCACGGCGCTCACGATCGCGTCGCTGGTGGCGTGCTTGGTTATTACGACTATGAAAGGCGTGGATCGCGCCGCGCGGCGCTCGTTGCAGAACCATGCCGCCTGGTTATTGGCGCCGATGACGTTGATGCCGCTATTGGGTATTTGGTTTTTGGCCGTCATCCCCGACGACAGTCGCAGTTGGGTCTTGGGCGGTAGCGCCGCCATGACGCTGTTCATGGGCTTGGCGTTGTCCGCAAGTTTGTTGATCGGCTTATATGCGTTGATCGGTCTGATTCGCACGCGGTTGTTCATTAACGGCGCAACGGCGGCACTGCTCCTGGCCTTGGCCTTCGGCGCAACGGCCGCCGGTGAATTCGTACGCGAAGGGGTGCGCAAACCCTTCACCATTCGCGAGTATCTTTATTCCAACAGCATTCGCCCCGATGAAATCGCGACCTTGCGCGAAGACGGTTGCCTGAGCGTCGATCCGTATCCGCTGCGCAACGCCGATGCCTTGCCCGACGATACGTTGCGCATGGGCGCTCAGGTTTATCGCATGCAATGCTCGGTTTGTCATACCGTTGCCGGCGTGAATGGTTTGACGCACCTGACGGGCACCTGGTCGGTCGAGCAAAAACGGATGAACATCGCCAAGTTGCAACATACGAAGCCCTTCATGCCGCCGTTCGCCGGCAACGCCGCCGAAGTCGAAGCCTTGGTGCAATACCTCAGTTGGGCGCACGATGCGGACAGCTACCAAACCGATACCATCAATAACCCGGTGGTGTTGTCCGAGATTCAGCGCTGGCTCGATGATGCAGGAACCGAAGCGGGTATCGCCTTGGTCTCCGCCGGTAAAGGTGAACACTGATGCTTGCCAGTAGCGACATCACCAGCCTGCCGATGGCCACGTGGGTGTATCTGGTGCTGTATATCCTCACGCTGTTCGTGCACTTTGTGTTTATGGCGTACGTCTTGGGCGGTGGCGTTTATTTGCTGTTTTCGATGGCGCGCACGTCTGCTCCGTCTCCCTCGCAGGGAGAGGGCCAGGGTAAGGGTCCCGACCACGAGCACGCCGCCGAATCTCTAACAACTCCAACCAACGCCGACCCCATCAATGCCCTGCTACGCGATTGGATGCCCTTCGCCATCAGCGCCGCGATCACAGCCGGCGTCGCCCCGTTGTTGTTCATCCAAATCCTCTATCAACATCGCTTTTACACCGCCAACCTGCTGCTCTCACATCGCTGGATGGCGATCGTGCCGGTGCTCATCGCCGCGTTTTATCTGGCCTACGTCGTGAAGACCGGTCGCTTCGAGCGCATGCAACGGCACTGGCGTGCGGCCATTCTCGCTATCGTGGCGGGTTGTTTCTTATTTGTTGCCTGGTCGTGGACGGAGAACCATCTGCTCAGTTTGGATCGCGCCCGTTGGGAGTCGTTTTACGTCGAAAGCCGCTGGGTGTATCGCTCGTTTGAGGTGCTGCCCCGTTTGGCGATGTGGGTCGCGCTGACACTCGCTATCATGCCGCAACTGGTGCGCTGGCAGCTATGGGCCAAGCGTGAAAGGAGCGCGCATGACGCCTTAAGCCAAGCAAACCGCCGCCTCAATGTGATATCACTGGTCGCATTAATCATCTCGGCTGCGCTGTTGGCATTTACGAATATCCCATATGTCGATGCGACAAAGCTGCCCGGCGTTTTGCAAGATTGGGTGCCAACGCAATACACGGTTGGCGGCATAGCACTATTGTTGGCGTGCTTGGGCACGGTCGCATCGATGCGCGGCTCGTTTACCACCGCCAAGTTACGCCCGAATGCACTATCGATGTTGGCCTTATCCGCTTACGTCTTCGCGGTTCTTAAACTGCGCGAGCTACATCGCATCGCGGCCGTCGATTTTGCGGCACTCACTCCGCAACACGAAACCGCCGCCCAGTCGGGTGGCGTTATCGTCTTTCTCATCTTCACGCTGATTAATGTCGTGTTGGCGGGCGTGTGCATTCGAATCGCACGACGGGCACTAAAGACTTAGGCGCTGGATAATTATTCTGGAAGGTTGTTCGCCGCCGTCATCTTTCGCTTACGCCGTGCGTGTAACAGGCGGGCTTCACGGATCTGCGGGCGCAGTTCGCGGCAGGTGGGGTCCATTTCGCAGACCATGCGACATTCCGGGCAGCGGCCGGAGATGTTTCGCGTAAGCTCGTAATTGCAAACGGTGCAGCGACGCTCTGGCGGCTTGGGCTTGGGCAGCAGCCGCGCGATCTCAAATTCGACCGAGGCCAATAGGCCGTAGAAGGCGATCCCCGCGATAAGCGTCCAGAAGGCAACCACGTGTGATAGTTCCTCAGCGACACGGAGCGTTATTGTCCGCATCTTGCCTATACGTAGATCGACCGAAACGGGTTCGAAACTGCGGGCATATCCAATCACTTCCCACCGCCGAGGATTATAGCCTTCGATTTGCAACTGTTTCAGCGCCAACAACTTAGGCGTTGATTTGGCTATACTCCGTGAATTTGATAGACCAAATTAACAAGTGGCTGAAGTCACGGAACTCGCTGGCTGAGCCCCTGAATGTGACTTTTAAACATCGAGGTACCTTGATGCATCCGAAATCACTACTCGTTCCCGTTGTAACTTCGCTCTGCCTCGCCGCACTTACGACACATGCTGACGACAAAACTGCATCCAGTCCCTTCTTCGAGCACTCCATCAGCATTCCCGGCACCGTACAGATGCACTGGTTCGACAAAGGTGGTGAAGGCGTGGCCTATCACGAGGCCGACAATCGCAACGCCAACGGTGAAGTACGCAAAGGCGCGGGTGTCGATATCGCGCGTTCGGGTGGCGATTTTTATCTGGGGTGGATGACTGGCGACGAATGGGTGCGTTATTCGCTTAACGTGGCCGACCATGCGACCTATCGCATCGAAGCACGCGTAGCCTCGGAGCAAAGTGGTGGAAAGTTTCGGTTGGAGTTTTTCAATTCGCGTGTCAAAGTATCCACGCGATCAATCAAAGCCGAAAACACAGTGGAAATTGACGTACCCAATACGGGCGGCTGGAATAACTGGCAATATGTTTATGCAAAGGTCATTCTCCCATCCGGACCAACTTCAATGCGCGTCGTTCACCTGTCAGAGAAAACGGCCTACAACATCGAGCGGATTCGATTCAGGCATTTTGATCCACGCGATCTCAACAGAGATGGAAAAACGACCGACGATGAAGCCTCGTTTGACCTTAAGAAGTTTGAAGAAACTTTAAAAACGCAAACGGCCGTTCTAAATGAGATGATGCTAAGCCCGCGCGCCGATCAACGTGCGTTTCACGCATTGTTATCCGGTTGGCGACCAACTGACGGCTCCCACTTACCCGACGATGCCCCATGGAAACTCGTCTGGGCCGACGAGTTCGATCGAGACGGCAAGCCCGATCCCCAAAAATGGAAATACGAAACCGGTTATCTCCTGCGCAACCGCGAAGCACAGCACTACACCGACCACAAGAAAAACGCTTACGTCAAAGACGGCCATCTGATCATCGAAGCCATCAAAGAAAAATCGAAGGCGCCCAACGGCAAGACTGCCGATTACTCCTCGGCCAGTTTGTATTCCGCCAAGCCCTTCCGCTACGGTCGTATCGATGTGCGCGCCAAACTGCCGACCGGTCGCGGCATGTGGCCTGCGATTTGGATGTTGGCCGACCGTATCGGCAAGGTGCGCTGGCCGCTCTGCGGTGAAATCGACATCATGGAAAACGTGGGCTACGACCCACACGTGATTCACGGCAGCGTGCATACGCTCAAATACAACCACACGATCAATACGCATCAGTCGTCGGCATGGGAACTCGATAAGCCGTGGGAAACCTTTCACGTGTACGGCATCGAATGGCACCCCGAGCGCATCGACTTTTACATCGACCGCGTGAAGTACATGACGTTTGCCAACGAGGGCAGCGGCGAAGAAGCTTGGCCCTTCGATAATCCGCACAACCTGAAGCTCAACATCGCCGTCGGCGGCATGTGGGGCGGCGTAAAGGGTATCGACGATTCGATTTTTCCGCAGCGGATGGAAATCGATTACGTACGGGTGTATGAGGCGGCGAAGAAATCCGAAGAATAATGGAACGAAATGGGTGTTGGCAGACGTTAAATGCTTGACGTCATGTAGGAGCGGAGGCGTGCGTGAAACTTTTGCCCCGATATGGCGAATCATCATATAACTGCCAAAACGCGAAGGGTCACCCATGACGTCGATTCGCCATGCATTACTGCTTTCAATAACAATTCTCTTATTCACGACCATCGCGCCCCATCCCACCTTCGCCGACGGAAAATTCTTCGCGCGTGTAAACGTCGCCGCCGAGCCGGGCATCGCGGCACAACGCGCTTTCATCGCCTTTCGCGACGCCAAGCAAACACTCATCGTGCAATCCGACATCAACGGCGCGGGTGAATCGTTCGGCTGGTTGTTGCCGTTGCCTGCCAATCCCACAGCGATCGAAGCGGCGCCGAAACACTGCCTGCAGCCGTTGGGTGAGATGTTTCGGCCCAAGTTCATAACAGATCGCTCCGGTGTCCTAATCCCGTCGCTCTCCCTATATGCCGCGATCGCAATCATCGCGTTGCAGCAACTTTGGCTAAAATCGACCGGGAGGCCGCATCGATTGAGACGAGGCCTAACCGTTTGCGCCCTACTCATTGGCGCGTTATTTGTCGCCGCGCTTGCAATACCGACGTTAGGGCCAGCCCGCGCGCTCAATAAAAGTGCCGCCATCGAGCTGCAATCGAAACGCGCCGGCGTATATGACGTCACCGTGATAACTGGGGACACTGTCAAAGCGATTAACACGTGGTTAGAAGAAAACGGTTTTCGCTCGCACGCTCGCGCCGATGCAGTCATCAAAGATTATCTACGCGACGGCTGGTGCTTTCTCGCCGCCAAGTTGCGCAGCGATATCGACGGCACAGTCACGCAACATCCTTTGCGTATCGAATTTCCCACGCGGCAACCGATTTACCCCATGCGTCTCACCGGTACCGACGACATCGGAATACGGCTCGATCTGTATGTGGTGGCCGACCAACAAGCGGCGGCATCGAACATGACGGCATGGTATTGCGACATCATGAAACAAAAAGACGACTATCTCGGGCTGGAGCGCGATATCGATTTTCAAATTGAGACGCCACCAGTATTTCAGGCCAAGCATCATCGCCGACATTATCGCGTCGCCCTGCCGGCGGTAACCGGTGCCATGTGGGATGGCTGCGTATTCACCCACCTGCACGGTCGGTTTAGCCCCAGCCAAATGCGCGAGGACCTGTTAATCGAGCAGGTGTCGACCCGACCGGGTATCGCCACGGTGCATGCGCCGAAGGCGGCATGGCAGATTGGCGGCTCGTACGGTGCGCTGCTGGGTGTGCTCGTGTGTTTGCTGTTTGCGGTGCGCGCCGAACGCCGAAGCATGAAATGGCAGACGTTTCTTAGAAAACGCGTCCCCCTGTCGGTGGCATTGGGTGGAGCCCTGGCTGCGGCGGTTTATCTACGGCTAGAGGTTGTGCCGGTCGAGATTACCAAAGAACCCAGATTCCTCGCGCGCGTGTTGGCAAATGAGCACTGGCGCGCGATCGAAGCACTAGCCGAAGAGCCTGACGCCACCGATTTCATTGCGACGTATCAGGGGCACCTGCGTACCACTTGGGCAGTCGACCATCGACTGGTGAGCAATCGCAATAAGCTCGACGCTCCCGGCGATTACCTGGTGGAGAAAACGGAGACGGGCTGGCAACTCTCGTTCGTCGATGGCTCATTCACACCCGTGACGGTGTCGTTTGGCGAGGATGGCAGGCCCCTACCGTTGGACGGTCACACATCCGCCAAAACGCCCGACTAAATCACACCTACTTTCACTCGCCTGCATCACAAGCCGCCGACGCCCCCCCCCAAAATTCTCGCCACAATTTTTTCGAGCCCGTTCTTCCGCTGGGACCGAAACTTAAGGCTGCCTCTGCAGGTTCGTGAAGAATTTCACCACTTCCCCGCCGCCGGCGACTTGCTATTTTGGCTCCCCGATATTGCACCGAACGGGGGTTTTGCCATGCAGGCCGTTTTCGAGTCGCCCAGCCAAATCGTCGCACGCCTCGACCGCTTCATCATTGGCCAAGACGCCGCCAAGCGCGCCCTCGCCACGGCGGTCTATCAGCACTACCTGGGCCTGGCCCATCGCGAGCGCTACGAGACCGAGGCGTATGCCTTCGGGCGACCGCACGTGCTGTTGATCGGTCCGACCGGCACCGGCAAGACGTATCTGGTCGAAACGCTGGCCAAAATCGTCGGCGCGCCGTTCAGCTATTTCAGCGCGGCTAACCTCGTGGAAGCCGGTTACGTCGGCGATCATGTCGAGTCGATTTTTCTCAATCTGGTGGCGCGTACCAAGGGCGACATGAAACTCGCCCATCGCGGCATCGTGTTTATCGACGAGATTGACAAAATCCGCCGCCAAGGCACCGGGAACAGTCGCGATGTATCCGGCGAAGGCGTGCAATCCGCGCTGCTGTCGATTCTCGATGGCACGCCGCTGACCGTGCGCACGCGCGATGCGGTGTTTGATATCGACCCGTCGAAACTTCTCTTCATTTGCGCCGGCGCGTTTGTGGGCTTGGATGGAATTATTCAAAAGCGCATTGGCAAGGTGCGGCGCATCGGGTTTGGGGTTGATGCGAATGGTGATGAAGCTGCCGCGCGATCTGCCGAAGCAAGTGGACGCGAAACGGCAAGCCCTCACGATGCGCGTGCCGGTCTGCACGAGTCGAACGCCGCATCGCAGCGCCCCGCTTGCGCGCTGGATCAGTTGAGTGCCGCTGATTTGGAAAAATTCGGCATGATTCCCGAATTCATCGGACGCTTTCCCACCGTCGCAACGTTGCGATCGCTGTCGCAAGGCGAACTGGCGGAAATCTTGCGCAAAGCGGAGGGTTCGTGCCTGCACCGAAAACAGCGTTTGTTTGAAGCGCACGGTATCGAGTTGGAATTGATCGACGAGGCCGTGGATCTGATCGCCGCCCGCGCCGCTGTGGCCGCGACCAACGCGCGCGGTATCGACAACGCCCTAACCGGTGTGATTGATCGGCTAACGGCGCGCTTACCGGAAATGGCGGCAGCGGGTGTGCAGCGCGTGTCGCTTAATGCCGCGAGTGTGGCGGGCACCGGCGAACCGATCTATCACAAGCGCGACTATATCGATTTAGCGAAGCCGAGCGAGGCGGACATCCTGCGGCGCGATGCGCTCAGGCTGATTCAACACGGCAGCCTGCAAAAACGCACGCCGCCTCCTAAACGCCGTCGGCAAGAACGTGAGGAGCGGGATAGCGGGCAGGAGGAGTTGCCGTTTTGAGATTGACGAAGCGATAAGTGACGGGCAAAAAATGGTTGAGGGGCTGCGCTCCATCCGTCATATTGACGATCTCCGCCACATAAGGCGCGGCACCGTTTACCCGCCTGAGTCCATCGGCAGTGCGACTCGGCGTGGCACCGCCGTCTCGGCGGTGAATACCGGCGAGGTGCCCGTACCACAGCCGATGATGCTTTTTGCATGTGTACTAAGTCAGGCTAAAAAACGTTTATACGCTCGCTTTGGATGCGAAGAGCCCCACGGTACCGGAGGATTGTGAATTAACCTCGCCCAATCTTATAGTACCAAAATAGGAAATCCTTCAATCATGCCCGCCAAACTATTCCGCGTCATCCTGCCCGTAAACGACATCGAACGAGCGACCGCTTTCTACACACATATTCTTGGCAGCGCCGGCAAGCGCGTGTCGCCGGGGCGACATTACTTCAATTGCGGCGGCGTCATTCTCGCGTGTTTCGATGCCAAGGCAGATGGTGATGATGAGACGTTTGAACCAAACCCGGACCATCTCTATTTCACCGTCGACGATTTGGAAGCCACCTACGAAGCATGTAAAGCTGCGGGTGCGACGTTCGCTGACGGCAATGTGCACGACGCCCCCGCCGGCGCGATCGCCACTCGGCCTTGGGGCGAACGGTCGTTTTACATTCGTGATCTGTTTGGGAACCAATTGTGCTTTGTGGATGGCAATACCGTTTTTACCGGCTAATTCCGAGGCTCAATACAAGAACCAATACGGATCCATCACATGGGTAAACCATCGAATAACGATATTGGAATTCCAGTCGTAGGAACCGGAGAGGGTTGCCGAGAGATAAATCAGCAGGTGAATGGCGGAGATGCTTGCAGCGAGCGCCGCGATTGACACCGCCCAAGGGCGCTTAACCTCAAGCTGCCGCGATAATCCGTGTCGAACATTCACGATAAATGCAATCAATGCTGCGTATGTGGACAGATGATCGGGATGAATTGCCTGCAGACCAATAAAGAAGTAGTCTTCAACAAAGGCCAGCGCCTTGGAAAACACTGTCGCCATTACGGCATAGAGCAGCAAGCTCATGAACGCGTAACCCAGTACGCGAAGCAGGCCTGCGGCATCGGATTTCCAAATTCGACCACCCCGATTACCCAGCAGCAGGCACCCGCAATAAAACGCCACAAATATCAGTAACGGCATGAATTGCTCAAACAGAATAGGCAACGATTCGTCAATTCTGGGAGCGGGGAACACCCAAACATTCATCAAGTACGAAAACTCGATACACATCAGCAGATGGCGCGCGAGAAACAACACACCGCCGCCAAGGATAATCGTTGCGAGCAGTTGAATGATGAGCGGACCCGGTCGAAGCGTTAAGCCCACCGGAAACGCGCTCCAAAAGCGCACTGGCCGCAGAACCGCCGCCGTCGTTCTCAAATAACTTCGTACCGGTCGCCGCCGCGCTTGAAATTCAAAATGAAACGCGTGCTGCTCCTCTGCCTGAGCGCGGGCCGCTTCCCAGGTAAACGCGGCCCCACACTCCGGGCAGCGCGTCTCTTGCAGGTCGCGCAGGTTGTAATCGCACTTGGGACAAAGCGGATCAAGATTTGCCGCAATTGACTCTGGAGAATCATCATTCCGCATCAGGAATCAACCGTCGCCATGGCCTCGTGCACAAACTTCACGGCCATGCTGCCCTCGCCCACAGCCGATGCCACGCGCTTGATGGAACCCGCACGCACATCACCGACCGCAAAAATCCCCGGACGCGTCGTCTCCAAAAGGAACGGCGCGCGTTCCTGCGACCAATGCGCATCAAACGCATCGTGGCCCGCCGCATCGTTGCCGGTCACCACAAAGCCGCGCTCGTCGAGACCGACCTTGTCACCCAACCAGCCCGTGCAAGGCTCGGCACCGATCATCACAAAGGCGTGGGTGGCCGCAAGCATACGCCGTTCGCCGTCTGATGACTCAACCATTACACCCGTCAATCGCTCATCGCCGGTCGCATCGACGATCGTATTTTTCAAAACTAATTCGATATTAGATGTGCTTTGTATACGCTCGATGAGATAACTCGACATGGTTTCGGAAAGCGACGCCCGTCGCACCACCATGAATACGCGCCGACAGCGACTCGATAAGAACACCGCCGCCTGCCCCGCCGAATTGGCACCGCCGACGACGACCACCGCTTCGTTTTCGCAGGTCGCGGCCTCGGTTTGCGTCGCCGCGTACATCACTGAGGTACCTTCGAATCGTTCCAAATTGGCCACACCCAAGCGGCGATAGCGCGCCCCGGTCGCCACGATCAACGCCTTGGCCAAAATCTCGCGCCCGTCATCCAAATGCAACACCTTCGAGTTGCCGTTACAGCCAATCTGTTGCACCGAGCCGGTCGTAAGCGTCGCCCCGAATTTGCGCGCCTGAATCAGCGCTTGCCGCGTTAGCTCATTACCCGATATGCCCGTCGCAAAGCCAAGATAATTTTCGATGCGCGAACTGGTGCCCGCCTGACCGCCCGGATTCTGCGCTTCGATGATCACTGTGGTCAGACCCTCGGACGCGCCATACACGCCCGCCGCCAGCCCGGCCGGCCCGGCACCGATGACGGCCAAGTCGTAAAGTTCTTTCAATTCGCCGCGCAATCCCAGCTCGGTCGCCACCATCTCGATGGTCGGTTTGCGGATCACTTCCGTTGCGCGCAGCACGACGGGTAATTCCGCCGATCCTAAACCCAAACTATCGAGCAACGCCCGGCACGATGCATCGCGCTCGGGATCGAGCCAGCGAAACGGTACTTGGTTGCGCGCCAAAAACTCGCGCAGGGCCGACGTTTCCGTCGACCAGCGCGAGCCGATGAGTTGGATTTGACCGTAGCCGTGGCCCTCTAACCACGCCCGCCGCGCCATGAACGTACTCAGCAGAATGTTGCCGACTTCCGGATGGGCCGCTGCCAATCGATGCAAATCCGATCGTTCGATGATGAGCGCCCGCGTTTCGCCATCGGCCAACGCCGCCGCCACCGTCGGCTCGCCGGTGAACATGCTGATATCACCGACAAAGGTTCCGGGCGGCACGTTGGCGAAATGAACATCGAACTCCGGTTGCCGATCCAGGATCGTGACCTGTCCGGCCTCGATAAATATGAGAGGCGCATTGCGCACGCCTTGCTCGAAGATGGTGTCACCATTTGCATAGACATGGGCGCGGGCGAACCGTCGGAATTGATCGATCTGGGCCGCATTTAAACGCGGATACAGCACCGGGTCGGTGTTATCGGAGAAATCATCGGCGGTAACGCGCGGGCGAAGCTGGGGCATGGCAAGTTCCTTGAATTATTGAAAGTTATTTTAGCACAGCCGCGTCGTGCAAGCTGTAAAATGCTTAGGGGCTTGAATGCCGGCCAAGTTCACCCAAGTCGGCAGCGAGAAGCGCTGTCACGCGACGGTTCGATTATCCAAGATGGTGATAATTTCATGCGGATTCCAACCGTTCAAGGCCTTATCGATCGACGCATCTTGGTGAACTTTCGCTTACGCCCCGACGCGATGCAGTCGATCTTGCCGCCTCCGTTTCGACCACAGTTGTTCGATGGCTTTGCCATTGGCGGCATCTGTCTGATTCGGCTGAAGCACATTCGCCCAGCGTTTCTCCCGGCATCATTGGGGATGGGTAGCGAAAACGCGGCCCATCGTGTCGCCGTTGAATGGGAGGATCGTGGCACCCCGCGAACAGGCGTGTATATCCCGCGCCGAGATACGGATTCGATGCTCAATCACTGGGTCGGCGGTCGTCTGTTTCCCGGTCTGCACCATCGCGCCCGCTTCGACATCGAGGAATCGGGCGATCATTATCGCATCGACCTGCAAAGCACCGACGGCGCGACACGCGTCTTGGTTGAAGGCGATCAAACCAACGAATGGCCTACCACATCGGTGTTTGATTCGTTAGAGGATGCCTCCCGCTTTTTTGAAGCGGGCGCGCTCGGGTATTCGCCGACCGGGCGCTCCGGAACATTTGAAGGGCTCGAACTCGACTGCACGACGTGGCGTTGCCAGGCGCTAACTGTTCGCGAAGTGTATTCGAGCTTCTTCCAAGACCCGGCAACCTTCCCGCCCGATTCGGTCGACTTCGACTGTGCGTTGCTCATGACGGGCATTCAACATCGCTGGCTCGGTCGCGAATCGTTGTGCTGTGAACAAGTAACAGCCAGCTAGCTCGCCAATAAATCTTCGCCATACCCAACCGTCGTTTCGGATACCTGCGGTGCGCTAGCTCGTTGTCGCGTATGTCCCTTGCCCTAAGCGCGTTGCTTTCGTAGCCTTGCGGCTATGCCGAGCGACCTAAAAAACATCGTCGTCTTTTGTGCCAGCAGCAGCGGTAGCGACGCCGCCTTCGTCGATGCGGCGCGCGATTTGGGAAGCGCCATCGCCGCGCGCGGCAGCACGCTGATCTACGGCGGCGGCAACGTCGGCTTGATGGGAACCGTCGCAGATGCGACGCTGGCGGGCGGCGGTCGTGTTGTCGGCATCATCCCGCATGGTCTCGAAAAACGCGAAGTGGCTCATCGCGGTGTGACCGAGTTGGTCGTCGTCAACAGTATGCACGAACGCAAGAAGCAAATGGCCGAGCGGGCCGATGCGTTCGTCGCCCTACCCGGCGGCTACGGCACGATGGAAGAGATCATGGAGGTGATCACCTGGGCCCAACTCGGCATCCATCGCTGCCCGTGCGCGTTTTTGAATGTCGCTGGCTACTACGACGCGTTCTTTACGTTTCTCGATCATGCCTGTGCGAGTGGGCTCTTAAAGCCGCAATATCGCGAGATGATTTTGGTCGAGAATGAGATCGAAAAGCTATTTGACAGTATGGCCGCGTATGAATCGCCGGTGCAAGATCAGTGGATTGAGCTGCCGGAAAGCTGATTTATTTTGTGATTGAGCGATTGAGTGAGTTGGTGATCTGAGGCATGTGTCGTGTTACGCGAGTCTTGGGGCTTGGGGCTTAGGGCAAAGGTGATGTGGTCGCGATAAACTCATTGTTGTTGAAATTTCTTTGATGTGATCGTGCGTTGCCCAGTCGATAGAATTTCAAATTTCTGATTTGAAATACATAGCGAATAAACGATTGGGGCTTAATGTTGATTTGACTTCTAAATCCGATTCGCTCAATGCTGACAGGGCGGCTGGCCCACGAGTCACCTGTTCTTTATATCTCCAAAATACTAGATCACTAATTCTCCAATTCACTCAATCACTAAATCTTACGAAACGCAAACCGATAAAACATCCGCCCTTCGCGTTCATACTTAATCTCAAAATTCGTCTTAATGTCATCACCGACAGTGCCGTAGGCTTCGTCGACGAAATCGACTTGCTTTAGATCGGTGCGTGGCAAAATGACTTCCTGCATGTGTTCGAAATAGCCCGCGTGATCCGTTTGGATCGACAACCGCGCGTTGGGTTTCATGATGCGTAGCGCCGCGTCCATGAATTCCGGTTGAATCAGGCGGCGCTTGTGGTGGCGTTTCTTTGGCCACGGGTCGGGATGGTAGATGTGCAGCGCGTCGATGCACGCGTCGGCGACTTGATGAATCACGAAGTGGCGACCGTCGCAGCGCATCATGCGCACATTGGTCAACCCCCAGCGCGCCATACGGTCGGCAGCGTACTGGTGGTATTTGTTGGCCCATTCGATGCCGATGAAGTTCAGCTCCGGATGTTCCTTGGCTCGCCGCACCAGGAACGTGCCTTTATGACTGCCGATTTCCAACTCCAACGGTGCTTCGCGCTCGAACAGCGCGCGCAAATCGACCGGCTCGGGCAGCTTGAGCGGATCGACGGTGATGTCGGCGGCAGTGGGCATCGTGAGGGGCATGATAGCGAATAGATGGGTGGGCGATAAGGCGACTACTACATTGCTGCCGCGGATTAACTCGCACTTGGCCAGCATCAAGAATTGCGCAGCTCGCGCTGCTACATCGCTCACTCCCGGCCTGCGCCCCGCTGAGGCTGAATCAATCAGTTCTTGTTTTAACCCGGTCGGGTTCCAGCTATTACTTCAGCACTGTCGGAACCGAGGCTGTTTGAGAAGGTCATTTTCTCGCCACATTCCGAACACCGCTCCGATTCGCTACCGCGCAGGTCGTAGCCGCAGTTCTTGCAGATGTGATCGGGCAGCGGCTCGACTAGTGCGTCTATCAATTGGGGCTGCGCGGCAATGCGACGGCGAACCAGCCAAACCGTCGCGACGAATGCGATAGATGCACCGACGGCAAAGATGATGAGTTGATTCAGCGCCCGTTCGCGCTGATCGACCAGTGCTGATTTCGGAAAACGCATGGTCCATTCCTCTACTGGCGTTAGCCTCCGCTTGCCGCCAGTGCGAATCGTCAGTTGCTCGTCGGCTTGCAGATATCGCTGCAGCGACACCACCGCCGCCAACAGCATGGCGAGCGACAAGAGCAAACCCACCACAGTCACCGGCGTCACGCGTGACCAGCGTATGCGCTGTAACCGCGTCTTGTTGGCGTAGGTTTCGGGATTGACGTCCTCGGTCATGCGGGCGACGGGCTTTCGGTAGCGACTGCCGTGCCGCATTCGGGGCAGACGCCGGATTGGTTGCCTTCAAGGTTGTAAAAGCATGCTTTGCAGAAACCTTCCGGGAATGGCCGAATAAGCAGCTTGAAAATCCAGCGTCGTGCCGGGGAAAACAAAAGTAGAAACGACAGCGCAACAATTGCGATACAGGTGTACCAGTCCTTCACGCTCGACCGCAGGCTGGCTATCGCCTTGCGTCTCGATTTCAGTTCCATTGCATCCATGACTACTTCTTGTGTAACTGTGCTTGCCGCGTAATCCGAAACGAGCTTATTCTGTTCGTAGGGTTGAAACTCAGAGGGAATTGAGGGATTTTGCACTGCTGCAACTCGCGCAGCCTCGCGTAAGGGATTAAGCGTTTCTTCGAGAAATTCAGGAACGCTGTCTTCAATTTTTAAGGGTATAAGAATCCTGAGTTGTTCGATGATGTTAGATTCAAGCTGCCCAACTCGCTCGCTTGCTGAATCCAATCGCGCCAGCTTATCTGAATGAACGAATATTGCGGCGGACAAGTAGAATAATGGAACCAAGATTAGGAATAGTAATGGCCATCTAATGCGCTTATATAGTTGAAACTTTGGAGTCATTTTCGTCCGTGTCTCTATATCTACGAGAAACATGATCTTAACATAGAAGTGCTCTTGCCTTTAAGTTATTTCTACCCCCCGCCGAAACAACCACCGAAACTCCTCCATCCGCAGCGCCAGCCCCACCGCGAAAAACGCCGCCACTGCCGCCAGCAAAGGTGCGAACACGTGCAACATATCCGTCAACGGTAGCGCCGAGATCAACCAGATATCGATGTCGCTCAGCGACGTATCGCGCACCATGCTGAAGATCATCCATGCGGCGGCACCGGCGGCAGTCGTGGCGATGACACTGCGGAAGGTGGCCGCTGCGATTTTGCGCGCGCCCATCTGGCCGCCGAGGCGATTGCGCAAGAGCCACACGCTAATGCCCACGTGCAACAAGGATGTTATCGCCGTACTCAACCCAAAAATGCGTTCGCGCAGAAACCAAATAAGCCCGAGATTCAACGCTAAATTAAACGCCACCAGCCCGCAGCCGATTTTCATCGGCGTCATGGTATCGCCCAAGCTATAAAAGCCGCGCAACAGGATGTGTTGGCAGCAATAAAATGTCATGCCACAACCGTAGAGCACCAGAATCTCCGCCGCGCGCACCGTGTCTTCGGGGCCGAAGCGACCGTGCTCAAACAATAGCGCGACAATGGGTTGCCCGAGGATGATCAGCATTACGCCCGAAGGCAGGCCCACAAAAATCGCGAGGCGCAAGGCTTGAGCGATCGAAGCGCGCAGACCGTCCATGTCCTTGCGGCTGGCGAACAAGCTAAACGTCGGAAACGCCGCCGTTGCCAACGAAATCGCCAGCACACCGAGCGGGAATTGATACAACCGTTGGGCGTTGTTGACGGCCGAGAGCGCGCCGGGCTCCAACGGTATATCCACCACGCGGCCCATAATCGACATGGTCGGCCCTTCGTCGGGGGAGCGCGTGAGGCTGGTGCAAATCTGCGTATCGAAGAACGAGTTAAACAACAACACGCCCTGCCCCAACACCACGGGGATAAACATGCGCAGAATGCGTTTGACGTCTTTGTCCTTACGATCGAGCGACAGCCGAAAGCGCACCCCATGCTTGCGTAACACCGGCAGAATGATGGCAATTTGAAAAATACTCGCCGCCAAGACGCACGCGCCCACGCCGTACACCTGTTCGTCGAGTTCATCACCCAACAGCGGCCCCACCACCCACGCGCCGGTAATGATCAACATGTTCAATACGATCGGCAGCAAGCCGGGTATGGTGAAATGGTTGAGGCAATTGAGAATGCTGGAAAACAGCGCGACCAAACACACGCCGATCATGAAGGGCGTCATTAACGCCGTCAGGCCGATGTGCAACCGACTCACGTCGGGCATGAAGGTGGCAATGCCCAGCGCCGTCAATTCCAACAGGATCACCAGCACCACCAAGGCCAGCGACATCAAGCCGGTGATGCGGCCCAACAGTACCCACGCCGCAGGTTTGCCCTCGCGATCGAGCACGTCGGTGAAGACGGGTACGAAGACCGCCGAGAGCGCGCCTTCACCGAACAAGCGTCGAAATAAGTTGGGAATCAGAAAGCCGTAGTTAAACGCGTCTTGTTCCCAGCCCTGCCCGTACACGCGATTCATCACCATATCGCGGGCGAGGCCTGTGAAGCGCGAGCATAAGGTGCAGAACGCCAGCAAACGGGCCGAACCGAGAAAGCGCGAGGAAGTCGAGTTGGGTGCCGACGCCATGAGCGGCAATGTAGCGATGTGAGGGGTGCGCGGCAACGCGAGGGTATGGCCGTCGGCGTAACCTGATGGTAAAGATGAGCTGTGCCGCTTGGGTAGTCGAATGCGAGCGTCGACGACTAATCGCGCGACGTGACGCAACTCTTTCAGAGTTGAAATTTCAAATTGGACATTTGAACCCAGGGTAGCCGCATACGCGGCAACCCTGGGCTGGATGATGTAACGCCTTCGGCGTATGAGATTGGCCCTGCCTCATGCCTTAAGACGATTCGCTAACAGCATCGAACAAGTCTTAATTGACCCCGCGCCGGAAAGGATTCCCACCCGCGATGATAAAACGCTGGTCGGTGCCGTATGTCTCCACACCAACCAGAAATCGAATGGACCGCGCGAAACCGCTCGTCAGGCTTCGCTAGCAGTTTCGGATTCGTCATCTACCGAACTATCTGTATCCGGCGCGCCATTAGGCGCATTGGTGGCAGGCACCGGGATCATCCGCACCGGGTTGGAATTGATGATGATCGAGACGTTCGACACTTTGAAAATGTTGGAAAAGTTGGGATTGGTCGGCGGGTTCGGATTGGGCACCAAGTCGATCGCGCCGATAAACGTGCCATTCTCGAACTCTAATGAAATCGGGAAAACCTGCGCCGCGTTCATGTTCGGCGCAAACGGGTTTGTCATGTTGCCTGCTTGCGGGCTGGCCATTAAGCCTTGTCCGTACCAGTCGAAGCCGACACTGATAAGCTTGCCGCAATTCTCTTCCACGATCGATCGAAACGCATCGAGTTGCTCGTCCGTCACCTGATCGGCGCCTGTCGCGAGCACGTTTCGTACCTGGCTGTAAGCCTTGTCTTCCAGGCCCTTCATCACCCGCCGCGCCGGTCCCGATGCCATTTCGGTAACCAAGCCAAACGCCGACGTCGCCATCCAAATCTGACCGACGCCCACCAGCAGCCCCAAAATGATCCCGCTCAGCGCGAACCCGTTGCCCTTGGTACGGCCGTTGCTGCTGGCGATCACGATTAACGCAATCACACCCAATGTAACCGCGGCCAGCGGCGTCAGAATCGGAATACAAAACACCAACCCGCAGATAAAGGCGGCAATCGCCAGCTTGCTGGTCTGCGGCTCGGTCGGGCCGTATTGCGGTTGATAGTGCGGCATATGTTGCTGCTGCTGGGGAACGGGGGGTACGTCGGACATCTGAATTCTCCGGTTGATGTTTGTAACTCGATCTGAAAATCGTACGGCATTCGGGCCGCCACTGCGAATTATAAAGAGGCCCGCAATCTCTAAGGACATCCTATTCGGCCTCACCGGCCCCCTTTTCCAACAGGTCGAGCACCTTCTGCATCGCCGTTGAAATCCCCATGGCGCGGGCGTCGTCGAGCGTTGCCCACTGTGCTTCGGCGATGCCGCCCAAGTCGGAACGATGCCTCGTGCGAAGATGAAATCCGTGAAAGGTGATCCGTCGATGCGTCAGTTGATGCGTGACGCTACCGAACGCGCGCGGCCCAGTACTGCGTCGTGTCGGTTGACGACCCGCGTGTAGCTCGCGCACGAACGCGCTTGCCGCCTGATCGGCGCGTCCCTCTTGCACTATCGCCGTAGGCAATTCCCACATTCCGCCCCACAGCCCGTTGGTCGGGCGGCGACGAAATAAAAACGCATCTTGATGTTGCAGCGCTACGACGACCCAATCCTGTTCGCGCGGCGCGGTTTTCCTGTTCTTCACCGGCAACGCTTCGACGCGCTTCGACGCCAGCGCTGCACACTGATTGCGCACCGGACAATTGTCGCAATCTGCCGCGCTTCCGGGTCGGCACACCCGCGCGCCCAATTCCATCAACGCCTGATTGAAATCGCCCACGCGCTTGTGCGGCAGCATCTCTACCGTGGCGGCGCGAATGAGCGCTTTACCCGCCGGCGTGTTGATCGGCTCATCACAATTAGTCAGCCGCGCGACCACGCGCAACACGTTCCCATCGACGGCCGGTTGGCGCTCACCGAAACAGATAGACGCGATCGCGCCGGCGGTGTAATCGCCAATGCCCGGCAGACCGCGCAGCCCCTCGTATGAATCGGGAAAGCGTCCATCGAACGCCTGACAGACGACCTGCGCCGCGCTATGCAAATTTCGCGCGCGCGAGTAATACCCCAAGCCCGCCCAATGCTGTAATACGTCGCCACTCGGCGCAGCGGCCAGCGCCCGCACCGTCGGGAACGCCTTCAAAAAACGGCGGTAATATGGCAGCACCGTGGCGACTTGCGTCTGCTGCAGCATGATCTCGCTGATCCACGTCGTGTAAGGTTGGGGCTTTTTTCGCCACGGTAGATCGCGCTGATGGGCGTCGTACCAGCGCAACAGATTGCGACGGATTCGCGTCGTGCGACCGGCATCGAGCGAATTGGAATCGGCGGCAGGCATCGTTGCGGGCATGGTAAATAATTGTAACCGAAGTGCGGCCAAGGGGTTGTAACCGGACCGACGACCTGCCGCGGCGGTTGCAGGGCAATTGCAGGTAACCTACACTACACCGTTTCTAAGATCGCCACCGACTACTGTCACGGAAACTTTCCAGGCGTGCTGCCTCGCAATCGGAGTTTGGATATGAATCGCAATGTTCGTATGGTTCGGTTTCGCCGCAAGATGATCGTGCTCTGCGCGGCCATGCCCTTGTTGCAAACCACGGCTTGTGCGTTTGAGGATCTGTCGGCGGCGTTCCTCGGTTCGTTGGCGTCGAGCACGTTCAACCTGCTGGTCGGCTCGATCAATTCGACCATCGTTACGCTGCTGCCCGAATCAGACATCATTCAGATCATCTTCGGCGGCAATCGCTCGCCGTTCTTTTGATTTGAGTTCGCCGCGTAATTTCCGTCACCAAACGAAAAGCCATTCCCGATTAGCAGGATCATCGATATGAAATCGAATCGCACGCTACGCTACCACCGCGCCATGCGGCGTCTGGCGGTACTCATGGCCGCCGCTCCGCTGTTCCAGTTGTCGCAATGTCAGACCTTCGTCGGTCAGACGGGGCAAACCTTCGCCAACGGCCTGCCGAGCCTGTTGTTCAGCACGATCCAAGGCCTCATCACCGCCCCGATCTCGGCCTTGCTCTCCGCAATATTCATGGCCTAATTTGCACCCCGCATCGTCACGGTCCGCAATTATGGCCCCTGTCATCGCGGCTCGCTCGGTGCATTCTGATAAATACAATCTGAGGGCGTCGAGTTTCTTCGCCGCCTGTGGTATCATTATGGCCGATACGAGTAGAGATAAGTTCTTTTCGATGCGGCAGTTGTGAACCACGGCGCAGGGGCAAGTCAAACGTCGACATGGGCAGTTTCGAAGCGATACAAACCACATTGGTGATGCTGCACTTGCTCGTTTGCGGGTTGCTGGCCGTTTACGGCCTGCATCGTTATGCGCTCGTCTATCTCTATTACAAGTACCGACGCAACGCCGTGGAAGCAACGGAGCCGCCGACCGAACTTCCGGTTGTGACTGTGCAGTTGCCCATGTTCAACGAGCGCTACGTGGCGCGGCGCATTATCGAAGCTGCGTGCAAACTCGATTACCCCAGTGACCGTCTTAAGATTCAAGTGCTCGACGACTCGACCGATGAGTCGATTGATATCGTGCGACATACCTGCGCGCAGATGCGGGCGTTGGGCCACGATGTGCAATTGCTTCACCGCACCGATCGCTCGGGCTATAAGGCCGGCGCACTGCAGGAAGGTCTCAAAGTAGCGCGCGGTGAAATCGTCGCTGTGTTTGATGCTGACTTTGTGCCGCCGCCGGATATCCTCCGCCAACTCGTCGGCCACTTTGACGATCCCAACGTCGGCATGGTCCAGGCCCGTTGGGGGCATATCAACCGCTGTCATTCGTTACTAACCGAAGCGCAGGCCATTCTGCTGGACGGCCACTTCGTCATCGAACACGGCGCGCGCAACCGCAGCGGCCGCTTCATGAGCTTTAACGGCACGGCGGGCGCTTGGCGTGCGTCGTGCATCGAAGACGCCGGCGGCTGGCAACACGACACGCTGACGGAAGACCTCGACCTCTCGTATCGCGCGCAACTTAAAGGCTGGAAGTTTTTGTTCCTGCCGCAGGTGGACTGCCCCGCCGAACTGCCGCCCGAGATGAACGCCTTTAAGAGCCAGCAACATCGCTGGGCCAAGGGCGGCGCGCAGACCTGTCGCAAGTTGCTGCCGACGATTCTCAAGAGCGATCAGCCCTGGCGCGTGAAACTGGAAGCGTTCTTTCACCTGACCAGTTGCGTGAGTTACTTCTTCATTCTGGCCCTCACGTTTCTGTTATTCCCCGCGCTGGTCGCCAAAGTCACGATCTTCAACGACATGCTCGCCGTACAAGTGGCGATCGACGTTTCGTTAGTATTGCTGGCAACCTTGTCGGCCAGCACATTTTACGTTTCGTCGCAACGCGAACTGCGGCGCGACTGGTGGGATAGCGTTAAGTACCTGCCGCTGCTTATGGGCGTGGGTGTTGGCATTTCGCTTAACAACGCGCGGGCGGCGCTGGAGGGCTTTCTCGGCCATCAATCCGAATTCGTGCGCACGCCCAAGTTCGGCGTTTCCGACGATCGCGATACGTCGTGGCGCGGCAAGCTTAGCAGCGGCATCGATCCGAAACGGTTGCAATCGCTTATCGAAGTCGGCCTGGCCGGTTACATGATGGTGTGCATGTTCTATGCCTTCATGATGGAAATTTGGGTCGGCCTGTTCTTTATGTCGCTGTTTGCCGGCGGTTTTTTCTACGTCGGCATCATGAGCCTGCGCGGTCAATTGCCGAGCGGTACGGCACCGTTTACCGCGAATGATTCCGACCGCTCGACCGTCAACGCCCAAACGTCTGCAATTACCACGCACGCTTAAGCTCCCTCAAGCCACGGATGGTATCTTGAAATCCGCTACCGACATTCGACGGTTTCTCTGGCCGCAGCCGCGACGGTTGCGCATGACCACGGCGCGCGTGGCGCTTCCAATTACGCCCGCCATGCCGATCGATGCGGGCAATTGGACCGAAGCCACCGCCTGCGCCGCCATCATGTTGCGCCCGAGCAAGCATGTCGTTTGCGCGCCGCCACTGACGCCGGTCAGTCGCCCAGACCGTGCCGACTATCGCGTGACCATCGAGAAGCGAGACGCCACCTACGGTGCCGATTGGTACACGTTGCGATTGAGGGCCGACCGGGCGGAGATTTGTGCGAACCACTTGGCCGGTGTGCGCAACGCCTGTGCGACGCTGCGTCAATTGGTGGCCATCGACGCGCCGACCGTCCCCGCATTGAGCATTGAAGACTGGCCCGATTTCCCGGTGCGCGGCGTGATGATCGATATCAGTCGCGACCGCGTACCGACGCAAGCGACACTCAAGTCGCTGATAGAGTTGTTCGCCGGTTGGAAATACAACCAAGTTCAGTTGTACATGGAGCATACGTTCCGCTATCAGGGCCACGAGCGCGTTTGGCGCGGTTCGTCGGCCCTATCACCAGCGGAAGTGCGCGACCTCGACGAATTCTGTCACCTGCTCGGCATCGAACTGGTTCCCAATCAAAATTCGCTGGGCCATATGGAACGCTGGCTCAAACACGAGCCGTATCGCCAGCTATCCGAAACATTGGAGCCGTGGGAAACACCGTGGGGTGAAATCCGCTCGCGCCCGACGACCCTTTGCCCCACCGACGCCGGTTCGATTCGGCTGATGCGCGACCTTTACGATCAACTTCTGCCGAATTTCCGCAGCAGACAATTCAACGTCGGTTGCGACGAACCATGGGAACTCGGCCAAGGCCGCAGCAAACGCGCCTGCGCCCGCAAAGGTCAGGGACGCGTATATTTGGATTATCTCAAGAAGCTGGACAAACTCGTCCGCGGCCACGGTCGCCGCATGCAGTTTTGGTCGGACTGGTTATTGCGCAATCCCGAGTTGGTATCCGAACTGCCCGACGACATGATTCCGCTGGTCTGGGGATACGAAGCCGACCATCGGTACGAAAAAGAATGCGAGTACATACGCCGCTGCGGGCTCGAGTTTTACGTTTGCCCTGGCACGTCGTCGTGGTGCAGCGTATCCGGGCGCACCGACAACATGTTGGCCAACATTCGCCGCGCCGCCGCATCCGGACGCCGCCACGGCGCCAACGGTTTGTTAATGACGGATTGGGGCGACTTCGGTCACCATCAGGTCTTGCCCGTCAGCCTGCCCGGTTTTGCCTGGGGCGCGGCGCAAAGTTGGTGCGCGGCCCAACATCGCAGTGCCGAGCCGCTGGGGCCGATGCTCGATCGCGAGGTATTCGGAGGGGAAGCGGGTGTCGGCGACGCGTGGATCGAGGCCGGTCGCGTGCATCAGAAGGCCCGCAAGAAGATTCATAACCGCAGCATCTTCTTTTCCATGCTCATCGACGGCGTGCAATTCGACCCCGTGAAATCACCGCCGACGCGCCAACAAATCGACGCGATGCTGGCAGCGATCGACTACCTGTCTAAACATGGCAAGCAGATGCGCGACGTCGATCGCGTGCTAGCCGATGAATGGAAACTCACGCTGATGGTCATGCGGCACACCTGCGAACGCTGCCTGCATCGATCTCACCAGCCTAGTAATTCAACGACCGCAAAGAAAAAGCGGGCCGCGACGAAACTCAAGAAAGATATGCAGGCTATTATCGACTTGCATCAAGCCGTGTGGCTGCTGCGCAATCGCCGCGGCGGCCTGAAAGACAGTACCGCTCGCTATCAGGCGGTGATGAAGACGTACGAATAGTTGCCGCCGTAATTTTCTCTTTCGTTGGCTTCGCCGGCAGTTTCTTCCCACTTAGCATCGACATAATCAACACGCCCGACATGGCCAGCACCACCGCCGCCCAACGGCGATAGGTCATGCGTTCGCCCAGCAGGAAGTACGCGAAGATGATCGCAAAGATGACGGACGTCTGATTCAAAATTGCCGCCACTCCCGTCTCAGTATATTTGAAGCCCGCGATCCAAAACCACATTGCCAGCGTGCCGCCTAAAAACGAGCCGGGAATGGTCAGCCACCACGTCTTGGTCGGCCGAAATACCTTGATCAAATTCTTTCGTCGTGGGGAAGCCAACATCATAAGGAACAACGCCACCGTTCCCGCAATCAATCGAATCGTCGTCGCTTCGAGCAGCGGAAAACCATCGATTTGAAAAACCGGCTTGCAATACACAATACCCGCAGCCATAAACGCGATATACAGAAAGCCGTAGCTCAGACCGATCACAATATCGCGCATGCTTCTGTCGGGTGTGCGACCTTCGCCCGCCGTTATTGCGATTCCAACCAGAATCAGCGCACCGCCGACGATGTGGGCCGCTTGCAACTCCTCCGACAGCAACCAGTAGGCAAACAACAGCGTCACCGGGCTGTAAGCGCATTCGACGATAACGAACAAACTGACGCCGACGGCATTTAGACTGTAAAATAGAAGCGTATCGGCGATGGCAATCCCGACGATGCCACTGACGACGAGAATCATCAGATTCTCTATGGGCTGATCGCGAAAGTGGTACGTCAGATCGAGCGGATGCACGTCCGGCTGCAACGTGTTGAGAAAGATCAGCGCCAACACGAAGAAGATGATCGCCACCGTGTTCTTGAAGAGATTCAGGGCCAACGGATTGACGCTCTCGCCACTGCGTCGAAAGAACGACAGCGATAGGCCCCACGTTAGCGCCGCCAGCAGCGCGAAGAGTTGTCCCATTTGGTCGGTGGTCATGGAAGCGGCAAAGTTTATCCGGCGTTACGCGCCCCGTCGCCCATACCCGTTACCGGTCGCAAATGCGGTTTGATGGGTCGCATAATATCTGCCGTGGCGACGAATGCTTGCCACCGTGAAGCCGAAGATTTCGACGGCCCCGCGACGATCCGATCAAGTTTAAAGAAGAAGCAGCGGCACCAACGTATGCGTGGGATCGGTTCGATGACGACGACAGCCAATGGAATTTCAACCGTGAGCGCCAAGTCACCCGCCAAGTCGACTGACGCAGTCAATTCGCACGCGGAAAATCGAACGCCGCAGGTGTCGATCGTGGTCCCCACCTATCGCGAAGCGGCCAACATCCCGGAGCTTTGCGAACGGTTGTTTACGGGGCTGGCCGCCCGCAACATCGATGCCGAACTCATCGTCGTCGACGACAACAGCCGCGACGGCACGATTGAAGCCGTCGCCGAACTGGCGCTGCGATTTCCGATCCGAATCATCGTGCGCGAAACCGAACGTGGCCTGTCGTCGGCAGTGGTCGCCGGTTTCAAAGCCGTACGTGCTAATGTGCTCGTGTGTATGGACGCCGATCTATCCCACCCACCGGAGCGCGTGCCCGATCTGGTCGCGCCTGTTGCTAAGGGTGAAGTCGACTTTTGTGTTGGATCGCGTTATGTGGAAGGCGCGGGCATCGAAGAAGGCTGGGGCGCGCTGCGGGCCCTCAACTCGAATATCGCCACATGGCTCGCGCGGCCGTTGACGGACTTGCGCGACCCGATGGCTGGGTTCTTTTGCACGACCGACTCAATCTTTAACCGCGCCTGTGAAAAAGGGCTAACCCCTTTGGGTTACAAAATCGGCTTGGAGATTGTCGTGCGCGGCCAGATTCAACGGACGCGTGAAGTCGCAATTCAATTCAGCGATCGCCACGCAGGCACCAGCAAACTCGGTATGCGCCAGCAATTCGAGTATCTCCAGCAGCTCGCCTACCTCTATGCACACCGCTGGCCCGCCGCAATTGTCTTCGGTTCGGTCATTTTCTGCGCGATTATCGCAGGGATTGCGCAATTTTTCGTGTAGCACGGCGCAACAAAATTTTTTCACATCTTATTCTCACAAGCTAATCATTTTCAAATACTTGCGCACAAAATGGTGCACCGCACTCATTTATTCCATTTTCCTTGAATCAGACGAATCAAAAGATAGGATTGATGAGTGGCCAGGGTCTCGGAATCCCCGCGTGTGCCCCCCACCACGCACCCGAACCCTGGCCGCTTTTAATTCGCCTCGTCGACTGGCGACGGCTGCGGCCAACGTCTATCCTCAACTCACCCGAATTGATTATGTTCAACATGTCATGATGGAGAACGCTCCGTGACCAGCAGCCTTGCCGCCCTGTCACTGCCGACTGAATCTTGGTTGAGCCGATTCCATGCGCTTCGACGACCATTGCTAGTGGCCCATGTCACGCCCGACTCCGACGCGATCGGCAGTGCGCTCGGCCTCGCAACCGCCATGCGCGAGCGCGGCATTGATGCGACGGTCGGTCTACCGGCAGTCACCGTAGCGAAGAAGCTCGAATTCCTGCTCGAACTGGCTCCCGACACGCCCAGAGTTGACGCATGGTCAACAGACGCCGGTTTCGACGGCGTCATCATTCTCGACACCGCGGCATCGCGGCGCGTGAACCTTGAGGGCTTCGACATCGTCGCGCCGGGGCTGAGTCTGAACATCGACCACCACATCACCAACGACGGCTTCGCGACCGACAACTGGATAGACGGCGACGCAACGAGTACCTGTGAAATGGTCGGTCGGATGTTGACGCACTTGGGTTGGAGCATTTCGTCGCCAGTGGCGACGTTGCTGTACGCCGGCATTCACGGCGATACGGCGGGCTTTAGTTTGCCGTCGACGACGCCGGCTTCGATGCAAGTCGCCGCGGACCTTCTGGCGGCGGGTGCAGACGTCGGCTTGGTCGGCGAGCAGTTGTGCCGCTCGCAAGCGCGCAGCGATTTCGAAATTCTGCGCAAGGTATACGACAACACCAAACTCACCGCCGATGGCCAACTCGCGTACAGCTTTCTCACTCACGCGGATTTTCTGGAAGCCGGCGCCAAGGCCGAAGATATCGACGATCAGGTCGGCGTACCGATGGCGCTGAAAGGCGTGCATATGGCGCTGCTGTTCACCGAAGGGCATAAGGGCACGATTCGTATCAACTTACGCGGCGAAGGTGATGTGCGGGTAGTTGAGTTAGCCCAACAATTTGGCGGCGGCGGCCACGCGCAAGCGGCGGGCGTGAAGATCAACGATCGCGATATTCACGACGTGATCGAAGAAGTCGTAGCGGCGGCGCAGACGTCGATTAAGCAACAGACATAGATGCGGATGGTTTAATATCCAAATCCGAAATTTGAGATTTGAGATTTGAAATTTGAGATTTGAGATTTGAGATTTGAGATTTGAAGATTAGATCGGTTCACGTTTGAGAGCGACGACTGCGCCGTGGGACCTGATAATAGCCGGTGGTTGTAGGTAATTCAGCAGAGAGCGTACTCATTCGTGAATCGAACTAAGACTTAGGTTTTGAGGTACTCGGTCTCTAGTTTGTGATTTGCGACTTCGGTGATCAAAGTTGAAATCACGGTACCGACGTCTTTGCGGTTAGAGGTAATCGGGACATGGAGATTTGGATTTCTCGTCGTTCCTAAGCGCTCATGGGCTTAACGATCACTGCAAACTTATAGTTTCCACTTGTCGAGCTTTCGCCGGTCTGATATTTGCAGTTTCCCGACAGTCCACACGCCCAACCGGTCATATCAAGCATCAACTAAATATTTCGCCGCTTCATGGTTGCTAGATTCAAGCACCCCAACAACGCGCGGGACCACCGTCGCGATGATTCACCACGCCGCCGTTTTTTCCGTTCCACCCTTCGACGTTTTGACGTTTATTCACCCTCGTGCCTACAATCCCATTCCCTAATGGAACCCGAATATATCGACATCAAGAACGCCCGCGTGCACAACCTGCAATCCGTCTCGTTACGGTTGCCGCGGAACCAGCTTATTTGCTTTACCGGCGTTTCCGGCAGCGGCAAAAGCTCGCTGGCGTTCGATACGCTCTATGCCGAAGGCCAGCGGCGTTATATCGAGTCGCTCTCTTCCTACGCCCGCCAGTTCATGGGGCAGATGGAAAAGCCGGATTGCGATCTCATCACCGGCCTCTCCCCCGCGATTGCGATTCAGCAGAAGACGACCGGTTGGAATCCGCGCTCGACGGTCGGCACAATCACGGCCATTCACGACTTTCTGCGCGTGCTATTCGCTCGCATCGGCACGCAACATTGCACCAATTGCGATCGCCCCATTACCGCCCAAACCGTCGATCAAATCGTGGGTGGCATTCTGACGGAGTTCGGTCCCGACTCGGCGTATGGCGACAAAGCCAAGAATGACGGCGCGCGGGTGTTACTGCTCGCGCCCGTCGCCCGCAAGCAGAAAGGTGAGTTTCGCGATCTGTTCGACGACCTGCGCCGCGATGGCTACGTGCGAGCGCGCGTGGATGGTGAGATTGTCTCACTACGCGAACGGCCCGCCCTTCAAAAAAATCGCCGCCACGATATTGAAGTTGTGATCGATCGCGTGCGCGTGACGTCGGATATTCGTTCGCGCTTGGTCGAAGCGATTCAGAATGGGCTCGGACTGGGCAGCGGCACACTCATGGTCGCACTCGACGATGCGGGCCAGTCGTCCAAGACCGGCGCGACGGAGAAAATCTATTCGTCCAAATATGCCTGCACGCATTGCAGTCTGGCCTTTGACGAGCCTACGCCGCAGCTATTTTCGTTTAATTCACCGCAGGGTATGTGCATGACCTGCGATGGCCTGGGCGAGCGCTTCGATTTCGATCCGGGACTGCTCGTGCTCGATCCGAAAAAGACGTTCTGGGCACCCTGCGTCGCGCCGATGCGTACCAAGATCGGTCGCTGGCGCCGGCACATCTATCAAGGCGTGGCGGATGCGCTCGGGATCGATCTGAGCAAGCCGTGGAAGGATGTACCCGAAGAAGGTCGCCATGCAATATTGTTCGGCACCGGTGATCGGCATATCACGTATACGTGGCGAAGTTATGGGCAAGTCTATAAACACGGCGGCACCTTCGAGGGCGTCATTGCCGAATTGCGCGAGAAGTACAAGAAAGCCAACGCCGCGTTTGTGCGCGAATACTACGAAAAGTTTATGCGGCGCGGCCCCTGCCCCGACTGCGGCGGCGCGCGCATCAACAAGCAAGCGGCCGCGGTAAGGCTGCCCGTCGGGAAGAACAAGAACGGCCCCAACATCAACGAGATCGGCACCATGTCGATCGGTGAAGCGCATGAATTGCTCGCGAATCTAACGTTGACGGATGTGCAGCAAGTCATTGCCGAAGATGTGCTCAAAGAAGTGCGCACGCGGCTGGAGTTTCTTTTAAACGTCGGTTTGCATTACTTGGCATTGGATCGCACCGCACCAACGCTAAGCGGCGGTGAATTGCAACGCATCCGTTTGGCCGGACAAATCGGTTCGGGCTTGGTGGGCGTGATGTATATTCTCGACGAACCGTCGATCGGTCTGCACCCGCGCGATAATTTGAAACTACTCGAGAGCCTCGAACGCCTGCGCGATATGGGTAATACCGTGGTCGTCGTAGAACACGATGAAGACACGATGCGCGCGGCGGATTACATCGTCGATTTCGGCCCCGGCCCCGGTGTGCGCGGCGGGGTCGTCGTCGCCGAAGGTCAATACGATGACATCACCGGCGCGAGCGAATCACTGACGGGGCAGTATCTTTCGGGTAAGCGTGAGATCGAGATACCCCTCCGGCGGAAGGTTGACTCCAGTACGGCGGTGTTCAAGAAATCGCGCCGTAAGGCGGGTACGCGAACAACGACAGCCGTTGCGAAACGAACCGTCGCGCGCAAGACTAAGACGAAGAAGTCCACAACCAAAAGAAGTAGCAAGAAGAAGCGGAGATAGATGCAAGCACGCAAATCTCAACCCTTTGTCGTTGCGGAGTATATCTCGTGACGCGACGCCTAGACGCAGAATTGCAATCCCAACTAATTTGTGGATTCATCGTTGCTGCCTCTTGGCCAAAAGCCCTTACCCCGGACCTCTCCCTGGGAGGGAGAAGATGTAAATGCCACGCACTAAAAGGATGAATGATGTAGTAGGGTGCATCCCTCGATGCACCATCTGAACTGAACCATGACCGACCCGGAAACCATCAAACGCGCAAAGCGCACGATTCAACTAATGAACGAACGGCTCAACGCGCTGACGGATGCCGAGCGCGACCGCCTGATTCAACAGTTCATGGCGGAGGCCATGACGACGGAAGAACGGGCCAAGGCGACGATGCGGTTGATGAATACGAGCTTGGCCATGCAGCGACGAAAGCGGCAACGCGCGGAAGGTGAGGATGGATAAGGATTTTCTCAACGCCGCACGCGGCGTGATGTCCGCGTTGGAAAAAGCAGGCGTGGGGTACGCCATTACAGGCTCGATCGCCAGTAGCATTCATGGCGAGCCGCTTTCGAGCTTGGACGTCGACATTTGTTGTAACGCCACTGAAGCGCAGATGCGGGAGGTCATCAAACACTTACCGCCGGACTATTACCGAAGCGACGACGCTTTGATAGCAGCAAGCCGCGGCGGCGGCATGGCGAATCTGATCAGTATGCAAACGGCACTGAAGGTGGATCTGACCGTTCTGAAAGACACGCCTTACTATCGTCAAGTGCTTGCGCGGAAAAGAACCACGGTGGTCGATGACGAACAAAACATGATTTGGACGGTCACGCCCGAGGATATCGTGCTGATGAAACTGGAATGGCGGATCACGACGCAGTCGCAGAAGCAATGGGAAAACGCATTATCTGTTGTCCGTACCCAACGAACGGGCCTTGATTTTGACTATATGAGAAAATGGGCCGCCGAGCTGAACATCTCTGATGATCTTGAACGGTTGCTAACCGAGGCGGGGATCTAGAAGACAATTGCGCTGCCGCGAGAATGATAAAACCCGGGTCTTCCGAAATCCAAAAATCTGATGCCGACCACGACTAAGAAAAAATTCAAACGCAAGGCAACCAAGCGAAAGAAGCGCACCACCACGCGAACCGCTTCGACGCCTGCGAACGCGAAGACGCCGCAAGCTGTCACCACGCTGCCGTCACCGGCGCTGACCGACGCCTGGCTGCGCGTGCGCGGTGCGGCACACAACAATCTCAAGAACATCGACGTCGACATCCCGCTCGGCCGCTTCGTCTGCGTGACGGGCGTCTCCGGCAGCGGAAAGAGTTCGCTGGTCAATGACATTCTGCGTGAAGCGCTGGCGCGCGATCTCAACGGTGCCGAGAAAGCCGCGCCCGGTAAGCACGACGGCATCGACGGGATCGAACATCTCGATAAGGTCATCGACATCGATCAATCACCCATCGGTCGCACGCCGCGCAGTAACCCTGCGACGTATATCAAGGTCTTTGACGAAATCCGCGACTTATTCGCAAAACTGCCCGACAGCAAGGTGCGCGGTTACGCCAAGTCGCGCTTTAGTTTCAATGTTGCGACCGGCGAACGCGGCGGCGGTCGCTGCGAGGCCTGCGAAGGCAATGGTCAAAACAAAATCGAGATGGACTTTCTCGCCGACGTTTGGACGCGCTGCCCCGTTTGCGAAGGTCGCCGTTTCAATCACGAAACGCTGCAAATCCATTATCGCGGCAAGAATATTCACGACATTCTCGAGATGGACGTGCAAGAGGCGCTGCAACACTTCGATGCCATCCCGCGTGTGAAAGGGATGCTCGCAACGCTGCACGATGTGGGGCTCGATTACCTCAAGCTGGGCCAAGCCAGCACCACGCTATCCGGCGGTGAAGCGCAACGCATCAAGCTGGCACGCGAACTGGTCAAGCGCAGCACGGGTCGCACGCTTTACCTGCTCGACGAACCGACCACGGGCTTGCACTTCGAAGATATCCGACGATTGCTAGCTGTCTTGCATGGCTTCGTCGACGCGGGCAACAGCGTAATCGTGATCGAACACAATCTCGATGTCGTCAAGACGGCAGATTGGCTGATCGATCTCGGCCCCGAAGGGGGTGCGGGTGGCGGCGAAGTGATCGTCGCGGGCACGCCGGAAGATGTCGCCAATAACAAGGCGTCATTTACGGGTGCGGCGCTGCGAGAACTGTTTGAGAAACATAGCGGTAACTCTGCGTCGTCACGCAATCGTAAACAAGATGCGGGCTCGCGCGGGCGATCAAATCGAAACAGCAAGGGGAAATCCAAAAGCGCGCCGGTGGCTTCATTTTCAACGTCGCAAGACCTGCGCGTCATTGGGGCGCGCGAACACAACTTAAAGAACCTCGATGTAACCGTGCCGCGCGGAAAGATCTCAGTTTGTTCCGGACCCTCGGGCAGCGGCAAATCGAGCTTCGCGATGGACACCGTCTATGTCGAGGGGCAGCGGCGCTACGTCGAATCACTCTCGGCCTACGCGCGGCAATTTTTGGGCCAATTCAACAAGCCCAAGGTCGATCATGTGCACGGGCTTTCGCCCGCGATTGCCATCGAGCAAAAATCGACCAGCAAGAGCCCGCGCTCGACCGTGGGCACCGTCACCGAGATATACGATTACATGCGCGTGTTATGGGCGCGAATCGGCCAGCCGTATTGCCCCGATTGCGCGTTACCCGTTGGCACGCAAACCAGCGAAGAGATCGTCGATAAGCTGATGAGTTTGCCCGACGGCACCAAGCTGCTGCTCTGCTCGCCGGTGATGCCCACGCCCGGCGAAACCTGGACCGCTCTGCTCGAACGCTGCGCGACGCAAGGCTACGTGCGCGCGCGAATCGATGGCGCGATTCACGAATTGGCCGAGATGCCCAAGATCGATGCGCGCCGGCATCACGTGGTCGAGTTGGTTGTCGATCGCGCCGTCACACGCAGCAAGAACCGCAGCCGCATCGCGGACTCGGTCGAGCATTGTCTGTCGCTCGGTAAAGGCGTAATGGTCGTGATTGCCTTGAACGAAGACGGCAGCGAGCAACCGGCGGTGCGTTATTCGCAGCATTTCTCTTGCCAGAACTGTCAGCGCAGTTTTGACGAGCTGACGCCCCACCATTTCAGTTTCAATTCGCGCGTCGGTTGGTGCGAAGCGTGCGAAGGTTTGGGTGTGCAGCGCGGCGCCAGCGCCGATGCGATCTTCGTCGATCCCGATGCGTCGGTGCTCGACGGCGGCGTGGCCGGTTGGGATAACTTTGAGATCAAGCCATTATTAAAGGGCATGGTGCTGGCGCTGGCGGAGGCAATCGGCTTCGATCCGAAGATGCCGGTTGGAGATTTAGAACAACCACATCGCGCCAAGCTGCTATTCGGTCTCGGCGACGAATGGCTCACTCCGCAACCGGCGAACAAGTTCAAAGGCATGCGTTTTCAATGGAAAGGCTTCTTCCCGGCTATCGACGAAGCCACGCGCAACTCGTGGCAATATCGAACGTGGCTACGCGACTTGGTGACCGATGTACCCTGTCGTACTTGCCAAGGCATTCGCATTCAATTGACGGCGGCTTCGGTACGGCTGGGCGATCAGACGATCGGCAGTGTATGCGATATGTCGCTCGCGGAGGCGCAAGCATTCTTTAATGGCTTGAAGCTAAGCAAGCGCGCGACGCAGATCGCGGGTGAGTTGCTGCACGAAATCAAATCGCGCTTGCGTTTTCTGGTCGATGTCGGCCTCGGATATCTATCGCTATTGCGGGGCGCGCCGACGCTTTCCGGCGGTGAAGCACAACGCATTCGCCTGGCATCGCAAATCGGCAGCGGCTTGACCGGCGTGTTGTATGTGCTGGATGAGCCGACCATCGGTTTGCATCCGCGCGACAATCAGAGATTGATCGATGCTTTACATCGGCTGCGCGATCTGGGCAATACACTATTGATGGTCGAACACGACGCCGAAGTGTTGAATAGCGCCGATCATTTGCTCGACTTCGGCCCGGCGGCGGGCGTTGGCGGCGGTCAATTGGTTGCGGAGGGCAATCCGAAGCTCGTCAAGAGAGCCAAGCAGTCGCTTACCGGCAAATACCTGAGCGGTCGCGAAGCCATCGCCGTGCCGACCAATCGCCGCCCCATCGACGATTTGCTCGAACCCGACAAACAACCAGCTAAATCAGATCACGAGTCCCCCGCACGGCCAACTTTGATCGTTAAGGGCGCGCGGCAAAACAACTTAAAGGGTATCGACGCCCGCTTTCCGCTCGGTCGATTTGTCTGCGTGACGGGTGTATCGGGTAGCGGAAAGTCATCGCTAATCAATGAGATTCTCTATCCCGCTCTGGCCGCGCGTTTGCATCGCGCCGATATGCGCCCGGGCCTGCACAAGGCCATTCTCGGTATCGAGCAAGTCGATAAAGTCATCAACGTCGACCAGCAGCCTATCGGCTTAACGCCGTCCTCAAACGCCGCCACTTACACCGGCATCTTCGATCTGGTGCGCGCTGTCTATGCCAAGCTCCCTGAAAGCAAAGTGCGCGGATACACCGTCAATCGGTTTAGCTTCAATCGCCCCGGTGGTCGCTGCGATGATTGCGAGGGGCTCGGTCAGGTTTGTCACGAAATGCACTTCCTGCCCGATGTGTGGGTGCCGTGCGAAACCTGTAGTGGCCGACGCTATCAGCGCGAAACGCTGGAAATAAAGTTCAAAGGCAAGAGCATTGCCGACGTCTTGGAGATGTCTGCCGATCAAGCGCTGGAGCTTTTCGAGAACGTGCCCAAGGTGCAGCGCTTACTCCAAATGCTCGTCGATGTCGGACTAGGCTATCTACCACTGGGGCAGAGCGCGCCGACGCTGTCGGGGGGTGAGGCGCAACGCGTCAAACTCGCCAGTGAACTCGGTCGGCCCAGCACGGGTAAGACGGTTTATATTCTGGATGAGCCGACGACGGGACTGCACTTCGACGACTTGCGCAAGTTACTGGATGTGTTACATCGCCTCGTCGACATGGGCAACACCGTGATTTGCATCGAGCACAATCTCGATGTCATTAAGACGGCCGATTGGATCATGGACATCGGCCCCGAAGCCGGCGCGGCCGGCGGCACGATTATCGCCGAGGGTCCGCCCGAGCATGTAGTGACAGAGAAAGCATCGCAAACGGGGCGGCTACTGAAAAAGACGCTCGACGCCGGCCCGCATCGCGAGCGCGACGTGTTCGACGCTAAAGCCGCCGCGAAGGCGGCACTGGCGGCACGCTCGGCACCGATTCTGCCGACGCAGGATGAAGACATTCGTATGCCTTGGGAGCGCGACGGCAAGCGTTGGCATACCGAACGCAAACTCAGCCGCGATAATCAGGAAATCGAATGGGACGCCGCCGCACTGAGTTATGTCGTGGATCAGATCGAAAAGCTCGGCAAGGGAAAACTCAAGCCCACTGATTGGAATGATCGGGCGCGCGTCGAGATCATCGCCGCAGCACCAGACGGCTTAAATCAATCGGCCACGCCCTGGTTCTTTCACGCGCTCACCGGCGGTCGCTGGCAGCTCGACTTAAACTTCCGCCTGCCCGACCGCACGTTTCAAAGCAAGAAACTGCAAGCCGCGCTGGGATTGGGTACGTTGAACGATCGCGAAGACGTACATGCGTACAGCAACGAACCGCGCGTGAAGGTGCGTCGCGGGTTCGGTGGTTATCAAAATGTGCGCATTCTCGTACACGATAAGCCCGAGGTACGAAGCGCGGCCTTTAAGAAGTTCCTCAAAGACGCCTGGGACAAATATTGGAAGCACATCACCGATTTGGCTGGTGAGAAGAGAGACGCCGAACCGTGGAAGACGGACGGCAAGGCGTGGCACCTGTCGCAAAAAATCATGAAGCCGGGCCGCAAGAAGAAATGGGAGCCATTAACGCTGACGCTTTTAGTTGGCCAACTGCAAAAGCTCATTCCCAACGCCAAAGTCGACTGGAACCGCAAAGTGTTCGTCGAAATCAGCACCGCCAACGGGGACCGATTCTGCAAGATCATCACGCATCAACCGCAAGCGTTGCGGGTCGATTTTCACACGCCGCCGGGACGTATCACGCCCGCCCAAGTCGAGAATCTCGGCTTCGAGCAGCAATTCGAGCGGCCCGGTACCAGCGGCGCGGCGTTTTCGATTTGGTTGCGCGATATGAAGGAACTCGATACAAAGGATCTACGCACGGTCGCAAAGGAGGCGTCATCAGCATGATGGCTGTCGCATTTTCCGGATGCGTAGCACGCTTCATACCAACCTAAAGCTGAATAATCATAGAATGCCTCATTTTCGAGGACAACGCCTAAACTCCCGAAAGTGAGGTGCGATGATGATACACTTGCAAACACCGTCGGGAAAAAAGACCCAGTGCACCGAAGCGGAACTGTACGAACGCCGCGCAAACGGTCAGTTGGAACCAGGGACCTTGTATTGGCGTGATGGCATGGACCAATGGCGACCCTTCGAAACGTTTTTTGACGATACCGACGCGGTTCCACTGCGAGACGGCAAGCGATGTAATTGAGCCGAACGGTCTTTCTTCGGATAAAAATGCGGACCGAACGGCTAGATGTTTCGCAACACAGAACCCACTAAAATGTTTCATCAGGATGCCAAGCGTTGACTTTCTTAGACCTCAGTCAACTTGGGTGGTCAATTTATCGATCACACGGTATTCAATCCGCCCCGACCGACGACCAACTTTCCGTGAGGCGCAATTAAAGGTACTTTAGTTGACCCTAGAGAGGTCCGCCCCTACATTCCCAACGTACGAAACACATTTTCTGCCATTCTTTTCAGCGCTGAATGAATAGGAGATAACCCCATGGCCTTTGAATTGCCCGATCTACCATACGCTTTTGACGCTCTCGAACCACATATCGACGCTCGCACGATGGAAATCCATCACGACAAACACCATGCGGGTTACACGACCAAATTGAACAATGCGCTTGAAGGCCATGCCGATCTGGCCGGCAAGAGTGCCGAAGATATCTTGCGCAACATCAACGGCGTGCCGGAAACGATTCGCCAAGCTGTGATCAACAACGGCGGCGGTTACGTCAATCACAATCTGTTTTGGCAAATCATGGGGCCCAAGGCCGGCGGTGAGCCGTCGGGCGCTGTCGGCGACAGTATTAAATCGACCTTTGGCGACTTCAACGCATTCAAAGAAAAGTTCGCCACTGCGGCGGCCACGCGCTTTGGCAGCGGTTGGGCTTGGCTGTGCGTTGAAAAGGACGGGAAGCTCGGAATTTGCAGCACGTCCAACCAGGACTCACCGTTGATGCAGGGCAACACACCCATTCTCGGCCTCGATGTCTGGGAACATGCCTACTATCTTAATTATCAAAATCGTCGCCCCGATTACATCACGGCATGGTGGAATGTCGTGAACTGGAGCAAGGTGGACGAACTCTACGGTGCGGCCAAGAAGTAGCCTCGAAATCCGATCGATATTAAGAGGACCGCAACGTCATCAACGTTGCGGCCTTTTTTCTTTCGATTCAGTGAGGCTTCAAGATATAGATTCAATATGCCCGTAGGTCAGGTTATAGCCTGACATCTTGCGCGCGATGATATGTTGCTGCGTCGACAACGCCCTTGTGGCTGAAACCAACTCCATAGTGCTATTGATAAAGTTGTGTCGCTGGAAGCGTCGTCAGGCTTTCTCCTGACCTACAAGGGACGCACTACGTTCAGCGAACACTTAACAGCGCGCAACGTCCATAACAACTATCCCGTCACATCCAACTGACCGCCGACGGTGCCATTCGCGCCGTTAACTGCCGTCGAGACCGAACTCGCAGAAGAATTCAGCGTCATGCTTTGGCTGCTTTGCAGATACTGCGAATCGATCTGGAGGAACTGCGTTTGTTGCGATTGCTGCTGTAGTTGCCCCAACAGAGCGAGGCCGATTAAGGCGCGCAGCGGATCCTTTTTCGAGTCATCGTCGTCCTGGCCGAACAGCATCGCCGCCAGCGCCAGTGTACCGAACTCCATCGGACCCTGCGGCCGCGTATTCTGGCTGATCATGCTCAGCGACGTCGACGAATACTGATCGGTGCGCGACACGCTGCCGCTTACTTGCGCCGTATCGAGGCCGGTCGCCCCGCGACCGGTCAGCGTGCCGACATTGACTTGTGAAAGTTGAACAGATCCAACGGAATCCATGGCTCGTACCTTTGAGTTGAAGTCAAAGAGATTGCTGAGCCGGATTTCAATCCAATCAACGTGCCGGGAATTGACGCGTTGTTGGCTACAACGCGAATACTTCGATTAGCTGATAAGAAACGGCGTTCTTAAAGGACCATCAACACGAATGAGGTCAGTATTACAAGTATCGCTTATACGCTCGTGTGGCGAATAAACAACACGATGACGCGCCGATGTTGCGAAATCTCAACCTGGGGCTTGGAGCCTGAGACGCACCCTACTGCCGCGTCCACGCTTAGTTTGTGGGTTCGTCGCGTCGACCGTCTGGCTTAAACCCTCATCCCGGCCCTTTCCCTGCGTGGGACCGGGAGTAGACGTCACCCACTTTTCTTATATGGATGGGGTACTACCGCGCTGCTTACATGGACGGACGTTCGCGCGTCGCGCGGATCAGCGATCCGATTGTGATCGGTGCAGCCGTCGCCCTCGGCTCACGGCGTCGTTTGCGGGCCTTGGACACATCGTCCTTCTGCGCCTTCTTTCTCTGAATCTCAGATTCCGCAAGGTCTTCGGCTTCGGAAAGCAATCGTGTCTTCGCCAGCTCGCGCTCGGTCACCACTTGCAACGCCACCGTCAAACCGACGAGCGCGAACATCAACTCGAGGTACTCTTCATTGTGAAACGCACCGTGAATGGCGTAGCCCAACATGCTCAGCAGCAACGCGCGACCGAGGCTATACGGCCAACCCAAGCCCGGCGGTAGTCGCTTGGCGCGCCGAATGAACCGCATCAAACTAATCATAGTGCCGAAAATCAAGCACAACCAAAGCGGGTGGCCGAAGATGCCCAGCTCGGCGAGGTTGGATAGATAAATACTGTGTGCAGCCTTGCGACCACCGAATACGGCATCCTTCGCCAACTCGAAGTTACCAAACCCAACACCGATCAACGGGTTCTGTTCGAATAAAACGCGTGCAACCGTCCACGTATAGAAACGCGAATAAGCCGACTTATCTTCGCGATAGCCGATGATCGATTCGACACGTTCGATGATTTCGGGACCGAGGAAGGCCACCGCCGTTAAAGCAACGATGCCGACACCGATCAACGCGCGGAATCGATAACGGCTACCCCACGCCATCATGCACAAGACGACGGCAAATGCGACGAACCCAGCACGCGAACGCGAGCCGATGATCCCCAAACAAATCAAACCGGCACATATCAAAAACACCGGTCGCCACTTGGTCTTGCGCACCAGCGCTGTGCCGTAAAACACCAACGGCAACGCCATCACGCTGATCAGGGCGAACAAGTTGTTATCGTACGACTTACCGTACACCTGGTGCGGGCCGATCAGCAAGATCTTAACGCCACCTTTAATGGCCCAGAAACCGGCGGAAAAGGCAATGACGATGAAGAAAATCTTGAGTCGGCGATAATCCGAAACCATGCCCGTCAGCAGCGCCGTGACCAACAAGATCTTGCACAACCCCTTGAACTGATAGCTCGTGTGGATCGGCGGAATATCGACGAGATAGCGCGTGCCCGCGACGTAGATGACGAGAATGGCAAATACGCCAATGAGCCAATGGGGGGCGACTAATGGGTCGCGTTTAACTTGTGTTTGCAAGCGACGCAGCCCGCCCGAGTCGTCGTCGCGTTCCGCCCATATCTCGCGCCGCACCGTTCCGATCGCGATCGCGCCGATCACCAGCGGCACCCCGACCAACAAGGCGTCCTGAAAGTCATCGCGCCAACACAACACCTTCGGTTGCAAAATCGACACGACGTAATAGACGCACAGCCCGAAGAAAGGTCGGTAGAAAACCAACGGCAGCACTGCGAACAGCACCGACGCATAGATAATAAATCGCATCGACATCCTCGCTCGGTCGACTCCGCAAGCAGGATTCACGTTCGTGCGGCATGTATCGAAGCGCGTGGCGCCGCGTGCTGAAGCCGCGTTAGGATCCCAGAACGGGCAAGGTGGTACGTTGCACGCGCTTGCCCGTTCCTATAAATCGGCAGGCCAGACGCTCAACCAAATCATTAAACCGCAATTGTCCGCCGGTCCACGCAAATTCTGCCGCCGCCCGCGCTCGAGCTGCTCGCGCGAATTTTGCGCGACGATGAGGATCGCTTGCCAGTGATTGAATCGCTGCAGCGAACGCCGCTGGCGAATTCGCATTTACCAATACGCCACAACTGCCGTTGTCGAGTATTTCGGCACTGGCATTCCGAATACGGCGCTCGTCGGCTTGCAGTGCGATAGACGGAAGCCCCAGACTCATCGCTTCGATCAGCGACAGACCCAGCGACTCCGAGACCGACGGAAAGACGAACGCATCAGCCGCCCGCAGCGCAAGCCGCACGTCCGACATGGGGCCGGGCATCAGTACGCGCTCGCCTACGCCAGTTTCGGCAACCTGGCTTCGAACTGCAGCTTCGGTTGGACCGTCACCGACCAGCAATAGCTTGAAGTCGTTTGGCAATTGAGTCACTGCGTCGATCAACACGCCGAGATTCTTCTCCGGGCTCATACGGCCGGTCCATGCCAGACAAAAATCGCGCTCGGCAAGTCCAAATTGCTGTCGCGCCGCCGCGCGCTCGCTTTCGGAGGGCGGTCGAAACTGTTCGCTATCAACTGCCGCATAGATCGCGTGGCCCTTCGATGGATCGAGCCCATATTCCTCGATCACGCGACCGCGCGTGGATTGACTGTCGAATACCACCGCGTCCGCCGATTGAAATGCGGAGCGCTCGTTACGTCGCTTGAGCGTTCGATCCATGTGAAACGCGAATCGGGTGGCGATGCTAACACCCTGACGTCGCTGCGCATCCGCGCTGTCATGCAGAATCGTCACGCCACCGCACACAAACAAGCGTGGAATGGACGGCCACAACTTCTTCGCAATCGTGATTGCCTCGGGTTGGCAGGAAATGAATAAGTCGAAGGTACGATTCGTCTGGAGCAGGATTTGTTCGGCAGCGGATAAACGACGGCGCGCTTGCAGCGACCAATGCGGCGGCGCTTTTCGATTAACGCGTACAACGTGAATCGGCAATTCCGCAAACTTGTCGCCGTTTTCAAACGTCGTCTTATCCGCCGCCACGAGGAACTCGACCGAATGCCCGGCATGCTGCAATCCCTCGGCAAAGCCAAACGCGCGACGCGACAAGCCGCAGCTCGATGGTTGCAAAGTCGGCATGTGCCAGAGGATTCGCAATGCCTTAGCCCCCTACCAGCGTGATCGTAGATGCGGCATCAGCGTGAGCCGGACCATGTTGGCGAGCGCAGATCGTTTGGGTGATCAGCGCCAAATAGCGATTCGCCAGATTCGATTGCGCGAATTGAATGACGAATGCCGCGTCACGATTTGCATCCACCGACGACGTTTGCCAACGGTTAAATATCTTGCGCAACGCGTCTTCCAGCGAATCGGGCTCGTCGTGATACGCAATCGTCGCCCCACCGGCATGGCGTAAAAGTGTTTCAATCGATGCCCCGCGATGCACCAACGCCAGAATCGGCCGGTCCGTGGCGAGATATTCGAATATCTTGCCCGGATAGCAATACCGCCCATGCGAATGGGCCGGCGTCATGAAAAATAATGCATCGGCAGCATCCATCGCCGTCGCGGCTTCGGCGCGATCGACGTATCCCGTGCGTTCGACGAACGCATCATCATCTCCGTGAAAGGCGTCGTCCAAATGCCGCGCGATGCTGCCCACGAGTCTCAATTGAAAATCTCTGCGAAACGACTCGTTACTTTGTCGCAGGCTTCTGCAAGCTTGTAACAACGCTTGCGGTGATTGTGCGTGGTAAAATGCCCCCACGTGCGCCATCGTAAATGCTTTGCGATCTGGTCGATTCGTCACGATAACGCGCGCCGAATCTTCATATCCATTGGTAATACACGTCAGCTTTGGCTGCGCCAGTCGATACTTTTGCGCGAGAAGCGTTGCATAATCGTCGCACGTGACCACGACATGATCCGCCTTCGTCACCGTTTTGATTTCAAGCTGCAACCACTTATCGCGCATGCGATCATTGTCAGGTGCAAACGCGAAGTTATCGACCACGGGATCGCGTAAATCAGCAATCCACGGAAGCCCGGTCTTTTCTTGCAACGCCGCACCGACCAATTGCACCGCATGCGGCGGCGACGTGGTCACGACGACGTCGATATTGAACCGATTGATGATGCGAATTGCCGCGCGGATGGCGGCCGGCACCCACCAGGACTCACCACCCAAATCCGCATACCGATCCGCATATCGTTCCGCCCGCCAATAGACGCGCTGCTGCATTCGAAAGCCCACACCGTCAGGCTGCGATCCACCGAACGGCATCAATCGCGACGCAATGCCACCGGGATCGAACCCGCACACGCGATGAGTGGTTACGCCCGCCTCCCCACCATCGTCGAGCGAACGATCGATCAGCGGATAATGCTGATGGTTGGCCGTCAGCACGTGCACGCGGGCACCGGCCCGCGCCCAACATCGCGCTAGCGCCGCCGGGCGTTGCACGCCACTGCCGCCCCACGGCGGATAGTGGTAGCTCACCAGTAAGATACGCGGCGCTGCCACCAAGCACTCCTAAATCAAATGCATCCGTGCATACTCTCGCACGCGCCAAGGTAGCGGCAGCTCATGCGGCGCGGGCTCGATCGCTTTTGCCAACATCCGCCGCGCGCGCCAACGCCATCGGCCAACGGGCGCCGTCACGCTTGCAGGCTTGGCTAGTTTATCCAACGTCGTCAATACACCTGCCGCAACCGTCGCAACATCCGGCTGCCAACCCAACGCATCATAACGGCTAGCTGTGCCGAGCGGATTCCACACCGTTTCGTAACGCTGACGATTGCTGATGCGCTGCGCCGTCCAACGTTCGTTTTCGCCAGGCCCCCAAACGTAATGCGGGCACTCACATAGGCTCGCTAAATGTAACCCGCCGGTCGAAGCGCCAACGGCCAAGCGGGAAGATGACAACTGATCAATCGCTAAATCGAGCCGCGGTTGCATCACTGCGACTTTAAGACCGTTGTCCGCCAGGTGTGCGGTAAGCGAATCCCACCAATCCTGCGGCTGATTGCGCTCCATTGCGACGGCGCGCTTGCGCGGGATGAGCAACACATCGTTATTTATTGGCACATCGCGCCGCAATGACACGAAAGACTGATAGGCAGCCCGCGTCGGAAACACCGTACCATCCAACGGCGGCGTCACGATTTCCGCATCGTCAATTGGCAACCCATTCTGACGACAAGCTGCACGGGTAAACTGAATCAACAATTGTCGCACTTGATCTCGATCGACACGATAGCCGTTATCATCAACACGATAATCTTCACTGGCATGGCCCGGCATCTCCGGCGTGCGACATGGGCAAAAGGCGATACGATTATCTTTTGAGAGCAGATCGAAAAAGAACGACCGGCGATCCGGCGGCGCGACGATGACGACGCGTTCGGCGCTACGCCGCTCGATCATCCAACGCAGCCGGGCCTGCCAATTCATGACTTCCCAGCCAAACTCACCGACGAACGGCGCGATGATTTGGCGACGCGGATTCATTTACAACCCTATTCGCGCTGCATCGGTGGCGCGCCGCTGCTGTTGGCGGGCCAATCTTCCACCGAGCGCTCGAAGTCTTCCTGCGTTGCAACGGCCCCCGGCTTGCGGCTGAGTTCCATTGCATCCATCGGCCACACGTTCATGCGCCGGCGCATATCCAATATCGCCTTATGACCGGTCGCGCGAATATGATCTTTGGTGCGCGCCGTATAATGCGCTTTCAATCCAAAAGGATACGCGAAACTGGTCGGCGCGCGGCCCGTCCATTCGTGCAATTTGCGCGAAGCCGCACCGATCTCAACCATTTGTTGACCATCGGCCAACGCTGACAACACCGGGTGCGTGTCGGTGTGGTTGCCGAATTCGACAAACTCCGGATCGGCCTGCGCGAGATCGTCGACTTCCAAGTAAGGTCGATACTTTGCGGCCAACGCTTCGGAAGTTGTTCCCATCGTGCGGATCACAGCTTCGAGAATATCAGGCACGTCGGCGCGATAGTTTTGCCGTACAAACGTTTCCAAATCCGCTTCGCCGACCGCCGGAACATCCCAGCCTTCTGCTTGCAGCGCGATCCACACGCGTTCTTCAGCGCGTTCGCGCACCAGCCAAGCGAGCTTGTGTTGCCAAAGCAAATCGCGATTGCCAATTACGCTCGTGACCGGAAAAATGGTCATCGGCAGCCGTCGCCGAAACAAAATGGGCTGCGCGATGCTCAGGTTATCCGCATAACCATCATCAAACGTCAACACGACGGCACGGCGCGGCATCTCATTGCGTTCGATACACGCAATCAAATCCGACAGGCGCATCACATTGAAATTATCCGCGAGATAATCGACCTCCCGTTCCAACGCCGTAGGCGAATGACAAAGCTGGTCGCGCTCGTTAAAGACCGTCGTGTGCCGCGCGATGCTATGGTAGGTGAGGATCGTCGCGACCCGATCGTTATAGCGCCGTCGCAATTTGCGCACGAGCTTGCCGGGCCACGTATCAAAACTGGTTTTTTCGAGTATGGATGTCATCTCGCCGCCTCCGGTATGCCGCATGGGCAACATTGGTTCAGAATATCGGCGAGTTTTTCGGTTGCCGCGCGGCGCGTGCGATCGTGCAGATCGGCACCGACGGGCACATCGGGAAGATCGTTATCGATCCAACGCTTGAACATGCATTCGATCGTATGGCTCAGACCGTCGATATCCTCCGGGTCATGAAGGAATACCTGCGGTCGGTCGGCCAGCAGGTCGGCGGCCGAACCGTTGAGCGGCACGGCGGCTAAAATCGGCCGTCCGCTACCAAGACATTCGTATACTTTTGCGGTCGTGTCTTTTTCGCTACCGGCCACCTTGGGCAGCAGCACGACGTTTGCATCGGCCCGGCGCATCGCGCGACAAGTCGCCCCGTGACCGAGCATGCCGCCGTAACGCACGTTCTTCGATCCCGCATTGCAAATGCGATCGAGAAACGGCCCCACGCGCCCCACGAACACCAGCTCCGCTTCGCCGCGCGCGCGTTCGCAGCGCGAACAGAATCGTTCGAACGCCTTAATGAGATTCTCGGGACTTCGCGCGCCGTACAACGAACCGGCATATTGCATCGTAAACTTCGCGTTGCGCCGACGCTCAGTGGCGGTGCCGTAATCGCTCGGGTCGAAGCCGTTCTCAACCGTAGAAAACTTCAGTTTGTCTAAGTTTGGATAGCGAATTTGAAAGCGCGCCGTCATGTGCTCGTTAACGCTGATCACGCGCGTGGCCTTGCGCAACACGGCACGTTCGGCCTGATGTGTGGCCATCGATCCCCAGCGACCGCCCCATTGTTGCCAATGGATGTACTCGACCCACGGATCGCGAAAATCGGCAACCCACGGCAGTTTCAACGCACGACGCACAGCCATACCAATAAGGTGATCGCTAAACGGCATACCCGTCGAAAAAATCGCTTCAAACCGATGTTGGCGATGCAGCGCCTTGGCCAACCGCACGGCTGCCATCGTGCGCCATACGCCGCGGTCGGGAAACGATAATCGTTGTTGCACGCGCTCGAAGCGCCACGTTAATCCGTCGCGCCAGCGTTCGTGCGACCAACCGACATAGCGCGTTAACGGTGCAAATCTACCGCCCCATCGATCGCCCCACGCCGCCGGCCACTCATCGACGCCTTCGTGCAAGCGATGAACGGCAACGTGCTCGGGCACATCGCTTAGACCTTCGTTATCGAGCAAGCGTCGTGCGTCTTCCGTGGCTTCGGTCACGCTCGGAACTGGGCCGGTCAACACCACAGGCTCCCACCCGAAGTCCCCCAGATACTTCACAAATTTTCGGATGCGAATGGCACCCACCGACGCCAACGGCGGAAAGCGACTGGCAATGATCAGTACGCGGCGCAGGTCGCCGTCGAGCGGCTTGATTTGATCGTGATGCGCACGTCGCCCCGGCGTCGATGCCGCACTCGGCAATGACGTCAGTGTTCGCAGGCTTCGATCTAAAGGTTGCGTCGCCATCCGTCCTTCACTCGGTCGTCGCTACGCCTCGACGATGGCCCCGCGCCGGTCGCGCGATGCCACACAGAGGTCTCATAAGTTATCGAGCGTTTCGGTCAGTGACTGAAACGATTGCGACGATCGAGCGGCCTACGCAACCGCGCAAAAATTGCGCCTCAAGTAGCTGCTAGGCATTCTCAATTAGATACTTGTGCGTTACGAGCAAGATAAGCCCGCATTACATGCGTGTGCGCTGACGACTTGCGGGCGTCTGAGCCTGATCCCTCGCGTACAGGCGTGACCCACCTTAGATCATCTGGCTGTCGTTCGACGCCCCGCGTTGATGGTCGATTAGCGCCTGCACTGAATCGGGCAATACGACCGACGCCGGCAGAATGCCGGCTGCCAGTTGCGTGCGCACGATCATCGCGTCGCGCTTAAGCGCAACATCGCGCTCCGTCACGATGGCCTCAAAGTCATCGAGTATGGTCTGCCAATCGTAATGATGGCTGACGAAGGACCGCCCCGCATCGGCCAGTTTCGCCACCATCTCATCGTTGCTGAGTAAATCGCAGACGTGTCGCGCAAACTCCGATGCGTCACCGCCGATCAGCAGATGCCGACCGTGCTCTGCGTTGACGCAGGCCGCCGCTTTCGGTGTCGCAACTACGGGTCGTCCGGCAGCCATCGCTTCCAAAATCTTGTTGGGCAAGCCGCGCGCGATCTGCAAGGGCGCGACGCAGATTCGGCTGCGATCGACGTAGGGAAGCGTATCCTTCACGCCGCCGGTCACTTGCATACCGTTTCGACCATCCAAGCGGCGCACGGCGCGCGTCGGCTCGCGACCGACGATCAAAAACTGTGCTTGTGGATGCTCGCGATATACCACGGGCCAGACCTTTTCCGCAAACCATTCGACAGCCTGCGCATTGGGCGCGTAGTTCATCGATCCGAGAAATGACACGACCGGGCCGCAGCGCGACGCGAGCTTCAAGCCGACAGACGCCGGATGCACGCCGTTGGGAACGACGCGCACCTTGGCATCATCGCTTGCATTAAGCAGTTGTTTCTCACCCTGCGTGATGACCGTCGTCACGTCGGCAAAGCGTGATATCTTCATTTCGTACTTGCGCAGCCGACGGGCTTCCATGCCGTACACCCACGACTTGGGCCACGCGGCGCGTTGAGCGTAATCGGCCCATTTGCCGCTATCGACATCGCACAAATCCAATATGCAGCGCGGTGTTCCATCGATCGCATCGAGAAACGGCGCCATGATCGACGAGAAGCATATTACCGAGTCGAAGGATACCTTTTGCGACAACCGCGCGATGCGATCCGTCATCTCGGTACTGGCGTATGCACCTTGCGTGAACGTGCGCCCGCTAAGCAGCGACAGCCCCGCTTTAACCGTCGCCCATCGTCGATTCCAGTTCACAGCGATCACGCCGCGACACCAACGCCGCAGATGACGAACGCGCAGCGCATCCCGTTCGTTTTCAACGAAGGTGGCGCAATACACGTTGTGCGACAGTGCCAATCGATCGATTTGATGGAAGGTGCGAATGCGATCGCCTTTGTCGGGCGGATACGGCAGACGGTTGGTCAGATAGAGAATATTGCGTCGCTGGTTCACGATGGCAGGTTCCCCCACTGCATCCCGAAGGTCTATCCCGGAATGGACCGGGCGGCCCACGCTCCGACGGGCCGAGTAATCGACAAGGGCAGGTAGCGCCAAACGCGCCGAGCCAGCTGCCAGCGGGCGGACGTGGGAGATAACTCCGGCTGTCGCGCCCCGTTCGGAACAAAGGTTTGATACTCCAATGGTGTCGGCTCAAAGCCGCAGTGCCTTTTGAAATCAAACGGGCCTTTGTTGTCGTACCTCGTGCGACCGAAGTCGAAAACGCTGCAGCCCCGCCGTACGCCCGCCAACATGCACTGCTGATACAGATAATGCGTCAGACCGTATAGCTTCACGCGCTCATCCACGCCCACGAAATACGGCATGATGGCGTCTTTGAACACGAATGAGATCAATCCCGCCACCGGTCGCCCTTCGAGGCGCAAAAGTTGCACGACACAGCGATTACCAAAACCACGATGCAGCGCCTGAAAGAAATTTAACGGATAGTTTGGCGAGCCCAGCCGGCGCATCGATCTGGCATAGAGCCACCAAACGTCGCGCAGGTTGCCTGCGTCGTTCTCGACGACCAACGGATAGCGCTGCCCTGCTTGGCGCGCTGCGGCACGCGCTTTGCGCGGATACACAGCGGGAACATCAGCTTCGCAATTGGGCAAGGGTTTACGGAACGCCGCGTGCGTTTGCTGCACGGGCAAGTCGCGAATCATCGCCCGCTCGCTGCGCAACTGAATGCTGGCGGCCGCCAACTTCTCGCGTAATACGCACGCGGCGTCGAACAGAGCGTTCGCAACAGCACCATCCGTAGCCGCGATACCACCGTACGTGGCGTACGGCATACTTAAGAGAAACGTGGGTGAAAAATGGCTGCGAATCTCGAACAGTGGAAGGATGCCCGCAACTGCTGTACCGCGGCGTGCAAGCAAATAATGGGCGCGATGCGGAAAGCACGCTTGGACCGCCCGCTGCCAGGCAAGGTCGTGAAAGAGCGTTGCATCGTCATGGCTGACGACGAACTCTTGCCAATCGCGCTGCGATTCGGCTCGAAGTGGCTCGATGTGATACGCCGGCGCGGGCACGCCCGGTTCCGGTAGATAAATAGCGGATGCAGAAATTCCCGACGACGCGTCCGACTTAGACCTCGTCGCTGTCTTCATATTCGTAGCGCGAGCCTTTGGCTCGGCAGTCGGCGGCAATACATCCGAGGACATTGAGCTTGTTCGATTGCAGCCAGTGCAACGACTGACGCACCAAGTGGGCGGCCGTCTTGTTCATCCGCACCACCAACACCACGCCGGTGCAAAGCGCACCGATTGCGCCCACATCCGACAAAGCCTGTACCGGTGGAGTATCGACGAAAATGTAATGAAACCTCTCGCGTAATTCGTCGAAAACGGCGGCGGCCCCCCGCGAATTCAGCAGCTCGGTCGGGTTCAGATCGTGACAAGTTCCCGCCGGCAGCAGCGACAAATTCCCCAACGGCGTCGCTTCGATGGCATCGTCGAGGGAGCATCGGCCCGCCAGCACGTCCGACAAGCCCGGTGAGTTCGGCATTTTATAAAGCCGTGCCAGACTCGACTGACGAAAGTCGCAGTCGATCGCCAAGACGTTCAGGTGCCGCACTTCAGCCATCACCACGGCAAGATTGGCAGTGGTAACACTTTTACCTTCTTTGGGCACGCTACTGGTGACCGCAATAGCGTTGCGCTTGCCGGTTGTGTTGCGCCGCAGGAGCCACGTGCGCGCCGCACGGTATTCTTCGGTGATGATCGAGCTACGGTCGATCGCCGTCACGACGGTTCCATGCACATCCCACGGCGGCGTCGGTGCCAACTGTTGCGTGGTCATACCCTTGCGAAGGAGCGGCTCGCTTGCAACGTTGCTATCGGCGCGCCCAATCGCGCGAAACATGCTGCGATCCGGCAGGATCGAACGAACGTCGGCCGTTTCGGGATCGACGATCACGCGCGGTACAGAGGTGGCGTTGCGCTGATGCGCTTGCGCTCGTTCGACTTCGGCGCGTTTGAGTGCTTCGGCAATGCGACCCATGATGCGTATTCCTTTCGACTAACAGGCGACCTATTCGCCCCCGACCAAGCTGTCGAACAGCTCGGTGGTGGATTGCGTTAACTGTTGATACTTCTCGGGCTGCTGCAAGCTACCGTACGCCACGGCACCAGCAGTAACCGCCCCTGCCACCACCAGCATGCCTGCCAGCGGCAGAATTACCATGCGCCGCAACAGTCGTTGCCGCGACGCACCGGCGGTAATGATCTCATCAATGCTCTCGATCACGGGAATGCCGAGCGAAGTCGTCAATTGCTTTGCCGTGCGATACGAGTGATCGATAAGTTCGGCGATGACGACGCTCAAAATGCCGACCGCCACGCCCAATCCCACGCAGACCAACATGACCAACGAGACCTTCGGCGTAATCGGTGTGCGCGTAACCCATGCATCCTGCATCGCTTCGAAGCGAACCGCACGATTCATGTTTTCGAGATACAGCACCTGTGCGACCGGCGCGATGTGATCTTGCCAATCGCGCAATTCCGATTCCAAACGTCGAATCTCGGCCTTGGTTTTGTGATACAGGTGACGATGTTCGAGTGCCAACGTGCGGCTGCGTTCGATTTCCGCCAAACGTCCGGTCACGACGGCCAGTCGCGCTTCGGTGTTGGTGAGCTGATTCTGAACCGAGCCGAGATCGGCTTCTGTCAGCTTCGCCGCGTGTTGGACCTTGATCAATTCCTCGGGCACGTCGTTGATCGCGACCGTCGGCGGCGTGTTTTCCAGCTCCGCCTTGCGCATGTCGAGCAAATCGTTAAGTCGCACGATCTCCGGGTGAGACGCCGTCATTTCCTTGATCGTAAGCCCTTGCTGAATCTCGGCGGTGATGCGTTCGATCTCCTGGGCCAGCCCCGCATACCTGGGGTTCGGAGCTGTTTGCTTTACCGTCGGCTTAGTCGGCGAATCCGGAGATTCCGCCACGGCTAGCTTGCGCTGCAGTTCGAGCTTAGTCGCCTTGAAGTTGCTAATGTCTCGCTCGAGATCGATCTTCTCAAAGATCAGTCGCGACTCTTCCGCCTGCGTGACGTCCGGTTGCTCCGGGTTGATGCTCGGGTATTTCACCTCAAACTCGAGCAAGCGCTGTTGCAACGCGGCGATCTTTTCGCGCGATTGATCCGCTTCGGACATCAAGAACGCATGGGCGTCCTGCAAGGCGTTGACTGCCAAGTCGGTCGCCTTCGGAATATACCGAGCCCGTAAGCCTTCCAGCACAGCGGGCACCATCTTCTTATTGGGATGGCGTAGGGATATCTTCGTGATCTGCACGTTGTCGGAATCGGAAATCAACTTGGCGGACAGGCCCGCTTCAACCTGAGCAACCATCTGCTTCTTGCGCGTCACACCTTCCGGCGCGAGCCGACCGTCCCCAGTCGTGGCAGCCCATCGAACCAACCCTGATCGCGCAGGACCGACTCGATCATTTCCGGCTTGCGCACTTCCTCGATCATCCGCGCCTTCACGTCGGCCAGCGGCTGCGCCCAGGTCGACTTGTTGACGATGGAGAAAATTGGATCAGCTTCGCTGCGCACGAGGGCGGCGCCTTCGTAATCGCGCGGGATAAACAACGAGCCGACAAAGGCCAACCCCATCAGGCTGAATGTCGGAAAGATAAACAGCCAACGACGGGCGCGAACCACGCGCCAGATTTCGCGCAGCGTATGCCGCACGTCGTTGACGGAAAACTCATCGAGATGGCTTTGCGAGAACTGTTGCATAATGCATGAATCCTTAACGGCGACTTGCTTCCGCAAGCCGCAGCGGAAACAAAAAACGCCTAACGGTTGCGCTCGAAGCGCTGCGATGCGTCAAAGGCAATACCCGACGTATTGATTGCCGCACCTGCCGGTTGCACCGGCTGGAACAATTCGGTCAGCTTCTGGCCCACGTAAGCCAATGGTGTCGGGGGCACGTATAGAATATCGCCTTCGAGTAAGTGAAAGTTATGCTCGAGTTGACCGCGCTTCATGATGTCGTTCGCGTTCACGATCATGATGCGGCGTTTGCCATCTTCGTGGCTCGGTCGAATCACATGCGTTCGGTCGGCCCATGCGGCAAATGTCGGTTGCGCAGCGCCCAAGACGGATAGCACCGTATCGCGACCGGTGTAAACCCGTGGACCTGGCGCGGCAACCTCTCCAAAGACGTAGATTCGTTTGCTATTTCGTTCGACGACCGTCACGCTAACGACGGGCCGTTGGTAATATTTGCGTAAGTTCGTTTCGAGTTTGCGTGCGATTTCGACCGGCGTCAGCCCGGCCACTTTGATATCGCCAATGAGTTTGAGCGATATTTTGCCGTCGGGATTAACGCGAGCATCTTCACCGTCGACCTCCGGCGCATTGGGCGACGCGATTTCGAGCCGATCGGGGGGCTGCACGATGTAGTCGGTGCCCGTGACCTCCGCCTCGTAGTCGTGTACGAACGAGTTGATCTCCGCATCGCTCGGCCCGCAGCCGATTAGAAACAGGCCACAGAAGATGAGGATGACCAGACAAACTTGAAACAACACGCCCGACCAACGCAGTCGTGGTCGCGGGGCATCCGTGTACCGTCCGTAGATTTGCATGGCGAAGTCCTTTCGCATGATCGTCCGTCCGCAGCGCGAGACCGCATCTGCGGATTCACTCGAAGGGCTTATCGGGTGCACCCGTGGGGGGCTGAATAAATGAGTTTTGGGAAGTTGGCTGATAAAGACGGCGAACGGGCAACCTACTCATCGATCATATGTGACCTTTGATATTCTGGGACGCCTCCGAAAATATCGGCAGATGTTGCGCGACCCGAAATAACATCGATCCCGTCGCATCATTCGCGTCAGCAATCCGCATCGATCATCAAGCCGCTTTACATCGCATTCCGATAATTCATGCATCGATAGTCAACGAGCGCTCGTGTGCTGCGCCGACCATGACATGCGCCGCGCAAAACTTGCCGCTCGACCTACCACCGCGTTCTTCGGAGTCGCCGCGCATGTATTGCGAACATTTCGGGCTAAAACTACCGCCCTTCAACAACACGCCCGATCCCCGCTTCTTCTTTAACTCGCCCGATCACGAAGAGGCGCTGGCATCGTTGTTGTACGCCGTCGAAGAACGCAAGGGCTTTGTACTGGTAACGGGGGAGGTCGGTGCAGGTAAGACGCTGCTATCGCGGCTGCTGCTCAACCGCCTGCACGCCAACGTGCGCACCGCCGTCATCACCAACACGCGACTCAATGGCCCGGAACTTCTCGAAGCCATATGTCGCGAGTTTGAAATCGAAACCGCTGAGGCCGAAAGCTCCGCCGAACTCACTCATAAACTGGAAGAATTTCTGCTCGAACAATACGCCCGCGACCGATTGGCCGTGGTCGTTATCGACGAAGCGCAAAACCTGCCGCTCGAAGCCCTCGAAGAACTGCGTATGCTCGGCAACTTGGAAGCCGACGACGCCAAATTGCTTCAGGTACTTCTGCTAGGCCAACCCGAATTACAGGAGGCCTTCCGCCACCCATCGCTGCGGCAGACGTTTCAACGCGTCTTCCGCACGTTCCACCTGCGCGCCCTCAACGAACCGCTAACCGCCGGTTACATCTATCATCGCCTGTCGATCGCCGGGGCCGCTATCAAAGAGCCGCTCTTTAGCCGCAAAGGCATCGAAGCAGTCTACCGTCACAGCGAAGGCATTCCGCGCCTGATCAACCAGATTTGCGATAACGCCTTGCTCGCCGGTTTCAGCGCCGGCAGCGGCAAGATCACCGAAGAACTCGTCGACGAAGTCGTCCAGCAAATGATGTCGCTCGACGCCTTGCGCGACCGCCCCAAGCCGCACGGTGCCTTCGCCCGCCAAGCTTTAGGGGTCCCGGAAGAACCTCACGTTGCACCGGCGGCGCGTGCGGAAAGTGAAGCGCCCAAACCGATGTCGGCAACCGTCGGTGCTTTGGGCGCTCCCGCGATGCCATCGGTCTCGAAAGAGGCCGTCGCCAATCTCACGCAACGGCTGCAGCAACTCGAAGCCAGCCTGACCCGCATCGAATCGAGCAGTAGCTCCAAAGAATCACCCAAACCCGGCGAAATTTCCGACGCCCGCCGCGCGCTCGACCAGATCAAAGCCGAAACGCGGTCATCGCAATCGCAACTCGATGAATTGCTGAAACGCGCTGAAACATCGGCCCAAGCCATCGAAGGCCGCGCCGCGCAGGCCGTCACGCAAGCCGAAAAGAACCGCGCCGACATCGAGGCCCGCACGGCGGCGATGCTCGACGAATTCACGAACCTCTCGAAGAACCAAAAAGACCGCGTCGAAGATATCCTGCGCGAAGGTCGCGACGAACTCGATGCCGTCCGCGAATTGCGACGACAAGCTTCCGAAATCCATCAAACGGCGCTGCGCCAACAGCAGGAATCCGAGCGGCGCGTCAGCAAAGCCATCGCCGACGCCGCCGATCTATCCAAGCGGCTCGAGGGGCAAACGCGCGACTTCCTCAGCTCGGCCAAGGATCAGAGCGGCGAATTGATCGACAAGTTGCAGACGCTGTTCGCCGAGATGCAACAAAAGAGCGAAGCATCGCAGCAGCGCATGATCGAAATGCTGTCGCAACAGCGCAGCGATTTCGAGAAAGCCCAAATTACGCTCGACGACGCCACGCGCAAAGCGACCGCCCGCTCGAACGATGTGGCCAAGCACAGCGACGAGATCATCAGCGGCCTCAAGACCGAAGCCGCCGAGGTCATCACCACCATTCACGGCGTGCGCAACCGCACCGTCGCACGGTCGGAACAAGCCTGTCAAAACGCCGACGCGTTCGTCACCGAGATGAGCGCCAAGATGGGCAAGGCGCACCAAAACCTGATCGCGCTGGCCAACGACGCGGAAGCGAAGGTCGCCTCCGCCACCAAGGCGTTGGCCGATGTGCAAAACACGCTGCTCGCCGACGCCGAAAAGGGTCGCCGCCAAGCCGACGGCATCAACCAACAAACGCGCGATATTCTCGACGAAACCCGCCGCACCTGCGAAGCGTTGCTCGGCAAGTTGCGCGAAGAAGTCGCCGAACAATCGCGCCTCGCCGAAAAGGCTTGGAATGAAACCAAAGAACGCGGCACGCAAACCTTGGGCGATGTGCGCAGCGAACTCGAATCGGCACGCACGCTCACCGAAAAAACGCGCGCCGAACTCGAAGCCGTCGTCAACCGCAGCCACGACGAACTGTCGAAGGCACGGGCGGCGCTCGAAGAAGACATCGAAACCAATCGCGGTGCCGTCGCGAAACTCTCGCAAGACGCATTGGCCGTGAAGCTCGATTTCGAACAGCGCTTCAAGTCGGCCCGCGCCAAACTCGATCAACTGCTCGGCGATCACGACGCGTCGGTCACCGAACGCATCGAATCCCTGCGCGGCCATCTCACCACCACCGAGTCGGAAGCCGAACGCATTCTCGACGAACTCAAACAAGCGCTCGATCGTGCCGACACGCAGAGCACCGATTGCCGCAATCGATTGGAAGAAGTCGCCGCCAACCTGCGCGACGAATCCGAGGCGATGATCGAAAAGCAGCGTCAGGCCGTTGCCGCCAGCCAGTCGCAACTCGAAAAACTGACCGAAACCGCCGACAGCACCACCGGCCGCTTCCAAAACGAACTGCGGCAGATCAACGAATCGGCGCGCAGCCGCATGACGGCCATCGGCAAGGAACTCGCTGAAGTCTTGGCCAAGGCGATCGCGCGGGCCGATGACGTGCGCAAGAAGACCGAAAGCGAATCGGCACAGCTTGCGGCACGTCTCGACAAAACGCGCACCGAAGCGTCGGACAACGTCGAGAAAGCCGAAGACGCCATCCGGCGCATTCGCATGCAAAGCAAGTCGTCGCTCGAAGAAGTGCGTCAATGCCTAACGCAGATGACCGAACGTGCCGACGCCGTACGACGCGAAATCGGCAGCGTGGGCGATGAAGTCAAACACATCTCCAAAGAAACGACCGACAAGCTCGTCAAGACCGGCGACCGCATCACGATGCAAGTCGAAAGCCTGCGCAAGAACGCTCAGGATGAAGCCGATGCAAACGTCAAGCGGCTCACGGCCGTGCGTCAGCAAGTCGAACAAAGCGCCGAACAAATGCGCGAGAACGCCAGCAAACTGCTCGACCAAGTGCAAGCGGGAACGGCGGCGCTGCGACGACATGCCGAAGACATGTTGACCCAAGCCCAGAACGGCGCCGACAAACTCAATCAGTCGGCCTCCACCATGATGATTCAGGCGCAGACGTCCTCCGAGCGCTTCCGCGAACAAGCCGAAACACTGCTGCACAACGCCGAAACGATGGCCGAAGAAATTCGCGGCGAAGTCAACGAACTGCGCGCCGAAGTCGCCGAAGAAGCCGACCGCGCTCGCGAAGATATCAACGCATCCGCCGAGAAAATGATGACGCAAGCGCAAGGCGCGTCCGACCGCTTCCGCGAACAGAGCGAAGCGCTCTTAAAGAATGCCGGCAAGATGGCGGAAGACATTCGCGGCGATATCGGTGCGTTACGCAATCAGGTGAACGAAGAAGCCGAGTCGGTCCGCAGTCAGATCACCGACGCCCGTGGCGAAATTCTCAACGCCCGCGAAGAAACGGCCGCCGTGTACGAAGCTGCTGACCGCGCAAGACGCGAATCGGAAAAACGCGCCGCCGAAATCCTCAAGGCCGCCAAAGACACGCAACTCAAAGCCGAAAACCTGCTGGCATTGCCGCAACAACTCGTCGAAGAGGCTCGACAGCAAGCGACAGCGCTTTCCGAAATGTCGCGCAAGGTGGCGTCGATCGTCAAAAACCTGACCGAAGCGGGCAACAAGGCCGAGGGTAACAAGAAGGCCCTAGACTTGGCCCGGCAAGAGGCGGATGACAAGCTCACGACGCTCAAGCGCCACACCGAACGCGTCGGCCAGTTGGTCGGCATCATTCGTCAGCTTTACGGAACGATGGACGCCAAGATGGATCGTTTGCGCGGCCGATTGAGCCAGGTCGATGATCTGTTCCGCACCGTCCCGCAAGAGTTAAACGGAATTCGCGCGATGCTCGACGATGACGATCTAAGCGAGCGCCGCGCCCAAGCCGCAGCCACGCCGCCGGCGGACGACCGCATGCATCGCGCCGCCCCGGCGCCGACCAAGTCCGGCGCGACGGCCGGCGTTGCAAACACGCAACCGACCGGCGGACGTCGCGATTTGCCCAACTTGCTTAGCGACGACAACGACGACCAAGGCGGCAACACCTATCGCGCCGAACCGAACGCCTCCGGCGGTGCCACCATTACCGTGACCAAGCCACAGCAAAAGCAAACGTATCAACAGCGACAGTCGGTCGTCGATCCGGCAGCAGCCAAGGCGGCGCGCGAAGAAGTGCGTAAGACGATTCAAGCCGGCAGCTTGGGCGACGTGGTGCGACGCAACCAAAAACTGAATCAATGGTTGAAAGATGTGCTCGGCGAAGAAGGTGTGGACGGCCCAAACGAAGGTGGCGATGAACGATAAGCGTTAACTGTCGTGCGCCATCCACATTAGAAATGTGGGTAACGTCTACTCCCTCTCCCTCGCAGGGAGAGGGCTGGGGTGAGGGTTTCAGCCGCCGCGCAAAGTGTCGGAACCCACACAATTAATGTGGATGAGGTAGTAGGTGCGTTGCGATCAGCGTCGGGTCAAAAAGTAATACGCAGCCGTTGTTGAGTAAACCATCATGACGCAACTCCACTCTTCACCAACCGTCGCGAGTGAGCCGATCCGCCTCAACATCGGTTGCGGTGAAAGCCGCCGTCGCGGTTACATCGGCGTCGATGCCCGCCCCGACAAAGGCACCGATGTCATTGCACCTGCATGGGATCTCTCACATTGGCCTGCCGGTAGTATCGACGAAATCTATTGCCGCCACACGCTCGAACATCTCGACCCCGGCGATGCGCGCCGCACGTTGCTAGCATGGCGCGACGCATTAAAGCCCGGCGGCCTCGTGCACCTGATCGTGCCCGACCTTCTCTTTCACGCACGACAAATCCTCGGCGAAGTCACCAGTTGGGACGACGACCCCGAACGCAACTTCGAACACGCCATCAAAAGCCTCTACGGCTGGCGCGCCGAATGCCGCGGCGGCGACGGTGAAGACGCCCACCGTTGGGGGTATACGGAAGCGTCGCTGACGGAGCTGCTGCGCGCCTGCGGGTTTGTCGATATTCGCCGCGTGCAAGGGGGCGAAGATAGTGAGCCTTGGCATTTAAATGTGAAGTGCGTGCGACCGGCTTAGAGCGCGTGGGCCAGGCATATCTTTCGCAGCGATCATTGCGGGGTTGCTCACGTTTGTGGGGTGCCATGCTCACCCTTCAAGGTGAGCATGCGGAAGCGGAAGTAAACGCGATTAGCAGGGGCATTGCACATGCGTCACCATTGAATAGCATGATTGCCTTGGAGGGCAAACATGCCACCCACCTGAGGTACGCTGGAGAAAGAAGTGAATAATGCTGCATGTAATTTATACGTTGATGTCAGACTAAGCGGCAAAGGGCTTGCAACCGCTATCACGACAAGATTTGATGGCGAGCTTGTATTCGATGGAATTAGCGTCCATAAAGTCGGGTTGAGTTGGGCCGACTTATTCGTCGAAGACAATAGCGATTATTCGCCGGTCGGCCTCAAAGACCCGATTTACCATTTCCTGCATTCAAGTCATCGCATTGAAATCAGTAGTTACCTTTCGACATCATCTTCACTCTTTGTCTCTCGAATGAAAGAGCTCATTTCGTTCCTTAGAACTATGCCTGCAAAGGTTGCCGCGACTGGTGATTATGACGAGTTAGATGACGAAGAGTGGGTTTCGCGTTAAATCAAATTAAAGTCTCAGAATCTACTCAACGAACTCACCCTCGCCCGTTTTCGGATCAACCCTAACCTTAATCGAGCTGCCATCGAAGAAGTCTTCTTCACGAAAGCACCGCCCGGTCGCCTCCAATTCTTCCTGGTCGAACATGTAACAATGTTCGTGGTCGTTGAACGCAATCACGTAAGACCATTTACCATCCTTACGCGGAGACTTCCCGGTTACGAAGCCACGCAAGCCAGCAAATTGTCGATGTGATTCCGCGGGCTTGGTTATCAATACCTCGACAAAAAAATCGAGCGATTTATTCATAAAGCGATCCCATCGATTTCAGTGAGTTCACAAATTGGCCTCTTGGTGATCATTCGAGCCCGCGATGCATTTCGATTTCCATTCAAACGAATATTTTTAAACGGTAACTCAATCATGAAACATTCTAGACGACTCGTTAGCCGTCACCAAAATGAGCTGTCACAATCTCCTACTTCTACTGTTCGGTCTCCTTTTCCTCACCACGTACATAACCCATTGGGCGAATCAACTCTCCAAGCTTTCTTGTCAATCTACTCAACTCGATATTCGCTTCACGATCCGGAACACCATCTTTGTAGATCACGTAGCCTGTCAGCGATCCGGCACCGGTGATCCATTTTGAAAGTAAGTACCGGCCATGAACAGGGTCGGCTTGACTTTCAACTTTGTGAAACTCTGCGGCGGTTTCAATCCTCGTGTCGTTAATGGTCCGTCCGAATGTCGCAAGTTCATCTAGGACGCCAAGAGTAGCCTCATCTCGTTTTATTATCTGTCACCTTCCTCAGGATCAAGGGGTTTAGATTATCCGCACGCGATTAGCCTTAAATGAACGTTCTACGGTCCTTAAGTCCTCTCGTTGTGGTGGGTTGAGTACAACACCACCCTACCCATCCACCTTCCCCCGCCGCGCCTTCAGCGACACCAACAACACCGCGATATCCGCCGGGCTAATCCCCGCGATGCGTTGGGCTTGACCGATGCTGCGCGGGTTCACGGCAGAGAGTTTTTCGCGCGCTTCGTGGCGCAGTTGGCTGACGGCGTGATAGTCGAACGCCTCGGGAATGCGCTTTTCCTCCATGCGGCGGAAACGTTCGATCTCGCGCGTTTGGCGTTCGATATAACCGGCGTAGCGCGTGCGGATGCGCACCGCCTCGGCGGCTTCGGCAAGCAAGGCGCGCGTGTAGGTAACGGCGTTCGATGAAACTTCTTCACCGCCTCGGTCAGCAACCACGCGACCGGACGCATCGCCGCTCACTTCCAACATCTCCCGATACCACGGTTCCAAATCGAGATTCGTCTCTACATCATGATCGCGGTCCGTCCGCCCGAACCACGCCAACACCGAGCGACCGTCGATTTTGGTTTGCTTCGCCCAGCTATCGAACGACGCGATCGCACGCTGCTTGGCGCTAAAGCGCTCCCAGCGCACATCATCGACCAAGCCCAACGCGCGCCCGAGCGGCGTCAAGCGTTCATCCGCGTTGTCGGCCCGCAAGACCAAACGATACTCCGCGCGCGAGGTAAACATGCGATACGGTTCGATCGTTCCCTTGGTCACCAAATCATCGATCATCACGGCGATATAACTCTGATCGCGCCCCATCACCAATGGTTCACGCCCCAACACCGCCTGCGCCGCATTAACACCGGCGACCAGCCCCTGGCCCGCCGCTTCTTCGTAACCGCTGGTGCCATTGATCTGACCGGCCAAGTACAAACCACTCACGCGCTTGGTCTCAAGCGTTGCCGCCGTCTGTTGCGGCGGTACATAGTCGTATTCAACGGCGTAACCGAGTTGCGCGATGCGCGCGTTCTCCATCCCCGGAATCGTGCGCACCATCGGCTCTTGCACATCTTGCGGCAACGACGTGCTGATACCGTTGCAATAAATCCGATCGCTATCGTACCCTTCGGGCTCTAGGAAGATCTGATGACGCGGCTTGTCGGCAAAGCGCACGACCTTGTCTTCGATGCTCGGACAATAGCGCGGGCCCATCGCTTCGATCTGACCCGTAAACATCGGGGCGCGATGCAGATTGTCATTAATCAGCTTGTGCGTCTCTTCGTTGGTGTACGTAATCCAACAATCGATCTGCGGTTGATCGATGCGCTCGTTCATAAACGAAAACGGCAGCGGCACATCGTCGGCCGGCTGCACTTCGAGACCATCGTAGTTGATCGTATCGCGCGCGATGCGCGGCGGCGTGCCGGTCTTGAGGCGCCCTAACTCCAAACCGAGTGCTTCTAAATTGCCACTCAAGCCGACGGCACTGCCTTCACCAACACGGCCACCTTCAGCCTTGGCCTCGCCGGTATGCATCAGCGCGCGCAGGAACGTGCCCGTCGTAACGACCACGGCGCGGCACGCATACGCGCGACCGTCTTGCAACGTTACGCCGGTCACGCGCTTACGACCTACGCCGTCATCTTGCGAATCGATGCGTTCGACACAGCCCTCGACAATGTCGAGCCCCGGTACGTTGCTAATAAGATCCTGCACCGCCCCCGCATAAAGCTTGCGATCGCATTGCGCCCGCGGTGCCCACACGGCCGGCCCCTTGCGGCGATTCAACATGCGGAACTGAATGCCACCGATGTCGGTCGCAAGGCCCATCATCCCGCCCAGCGCGTCGATTTCGCGCACCATCTGCCCCTTGCCGATGCCGCCGATGGCCGGGTTGCAACTCATCCGCCCCAGCGCCGCCCGCTCCATCGTGACCAGCAACGTCGGCACGCCTAACTTGGCCGCCGCCCACGCCGCCTCGGTCCCAGCATGACCGCCGCCGATGATGATGACTGGGTAGTCGTTGTTCATTGGCGGGTATTGTATTTGAAATTTTCTGGATGTTTAGGTGGCATTTAGAGGATTGCGGACGGACATTGATATAGATCGCGCTTCGCGAGATTCCCCACCCTTCGCTGACGCGAAGGATGAGGCACCCGGCGGCGCGCTCAGTCCATGCATCCTGCGACGTCTCACGCTTACCGCTTCCTCACGGGCGCGGCTCTGTCAGAGCGCTGTGGCACCGGTTTGCAACCGGCGATCCTGCATGGGGTGCCCCATCCTTTCCGCCAGGAAAGGTTGGGAAATCGGCAATCAACGAATTGAAAGAACATCGTTGCAGCCAAAAAAAACAGGCACGCAGTTCATCACTGCGTGCCTGCTTCGGCCACCTCTCTGGTGCCCGGCCTTGGAACATGTTGGTTGTGGGTCGTCGCGCGCTCATACGAGGAATCTCGCGACGTCGTACGTGTACCGCTTCCTTACGGGCGCGGCTCTGTCAGAGCGCTGTGGCACCGGTTTGCAACCGGTGTCGGCCAAGCAATCGCCTTACGGGTTATACCGCCACATCTCACCGCCTTCGGCACATACCAGGATCGTGGCGTCGCTGAAGAATTTCACGTTCGTCATCAGGTTCGCCGCGAAACTGCCGTCACCGAAGACCGGTGAAATATCATTCCACGTCTGCCCGCGGTCCGCACTGAAGACGACAAAGCCATCATTCGTCGGGAACGTCTGCCCCACCAGCACCACCACATCACCGATGACGGACATCTTCCACGCCCCACCCTGATAGGTGATACCCGAATCGGCGAGGTTGATCTTGGTCCAGCTATTGATGTCGCTCGGGTCGCCGCTCAGCGTGTAGATCAGCGGGAATCGCAACGACTGATCGAAGCCGCAAACGATGCCGCTGGTTTCGCTCCACAGGTAGATGTCGTGCAACTCGCCATCCATGTTGCTCGGCTGCAATTCGATCTTGTTCATCTCGTACTTGTCGGTGTTGTTACCTGTCGGGTAATACACGGTGCCCGGCATGTTGATCACGCTGCCGACGCCCCAGAAGCGATTGTTGAACGCGATCACGCGCGACATCTGCTCCGACGGTTGTCCGCCGCTGAGGAACCCATTGAGTTCGGTGAAGTTCGCCTCACCCGTATCGCGATAGGCCGTTTGCGTGCCCGTCAGGCTATCGACGAACATCTGACCGTCGTCGGTTACGGCGATGTTCTCGCCTTGCGAGACGGCGGTGAAGGCGCTGTTGCTGGCGGTGTAGAGGCCCACGAGTTGACGCTGCGCACCCGACTCGTCGATCTCGAAAACTTCAAAGCCGCCGGCGGTGTCCGTGCCCGTGGCGTAAAGCTTGCCATCGGCAGCGCGGAAGATGTCGTTGATGCGCACTTCCTGAAAATTCAATTCCTCGTTCCATGTTACGCCGCCGTCGGTCGTTACGAATAGGCCAAAACCGTTGGCATTGGTGCCGCAGCCGATATAACCGTTGTCGCGATCGTCGAACCAGAACGCGTCGGTGCGCGTGCCGCCGCAAGGCTGCGTCAGTTGCGACCACGTGTTGGAGGCCGGTTGATCGTTGTTGTCATCCTGATTGTTCGGGTCGTTGTCGGTGCCGTCGTCGATCTCGACGCCGTCGTTGTCGTCATTGATCTGGGGCACGATTGGCGTGTCATCGTTAAGATCGGGTTGCAATACAACGGGTGCCGGGGCCATCGTCTCGCAGCCGATCAGACTGGCGGCCAACATCAGGCTCAACATGCTCATTTTCAAGGATTTCATGGTCATCGTTCGTCTCCTGCTGCTGTTGCAAGGTCCATCGAATGGCGGCATGCGGGCCGTTCATTCGGGGGTTGTTGTCGCTGCCACCCCACCCGGGCGGCCTGCGGGCCTTTCAAACCCGCCACCACACAACGCGAAGCCGGATAGCGGCCGGGACAAAGAAACTTCAAATTTTTCGGAAAATCGCCGAAAATGGTGGTCCGGCAAGGATTTATGGGCGTAGGCTTGGTACGCGAATCAACACCGGTTGCAAACCGGTGCCACAGCGCAGAGGGTGCCCCTGCCCCTCTGGGGCTGGGGGACTAAAACCACCAGCAACGAGCCCACGATCGTGAGACGCGACCAAGCCGTAAGATAAGAACTGAATGACCGACCAACCCGAACAACCCGTCACCCAACAACTGCAACGCCTGCGCGCCGGCGATCGCGCCGCAGCAGGTGACCTCTTGCCGTTGGTCTACGACGAATTGCGCGCGTTGGCCGGATCGTTCTTCAAACAGGAGCGCCCCAACCACACGCTCCAACCGACGGCCCTCGTCCACGAAGCCTATCTCAAACTCGTAAACCAAACGGACGCCGACTGGCAAAATCGCGCCCACTTTATGGCCGTCGCCGCACAAGCCATTCGCCGCATCCTGATCGACCACGCCCGCAAGAACAAAGCCGCCAAGCGCTCTGCCCCCACGCACATCAGCATCGACTTGGCCTCCGACCATCCGCAGGAAACCGAGGCCGATGTCGAAGCGCTCGAAGTGGCAATGCAAAAGCTGGCGGCCCTTAACGAACGCCAAGCGCGCGTCGTCGAGATGCGTTTCTTCGCCGGCATGACGGTCGAAGAAGTGGCCGCCGTCTTGGATGTATCGCCCGGAACGGTCAAGGGTGATTGGCGGCTGGCCCGCGCATGGCTACAACGCGAATTGGAAAAGGCCGAGTGATGAACGACGCCGAACGCCACGCGCGTATTTCTGAACTCTTCGCCAAAGCGATCGACCTGCCCACGCAGGACCGCAACGACTACCTCGATTCGATTTGCGGTGACGACGCCGACCTCCGCGCCGAACTCGACGATCTCTTGGCGCGCGACGAATGCGATGCCGTCGTCGATCAACCCGTTCTCGAAGACGGCCTGCCGCAGGCGCTGTATGAGACGGCCGCGCCGACGATGCCTACGCAGATCGGCCCCTACGAAATCATCGACGTGCTCGGGCGCGGCGGTATGGGCATCGTCTATCGGGCCCAGCAGCAAAGCCCCAACCGCATGGTCGCCCTCAAAGTCGTGCAGGATACGGCCATGTCGCGCACGCTCGCCCGCCGCATCGAATACGAAGCGCAAATCCTCGGGCGTTTGCAGCACGAAGGCATCGCTCAAATCTACGAAGCGGGCGCGGCCAACCTGAACGGGCAGGCCGTCCCCTTCTTTGCCATGGAACTCGTCGACGGTGCACCGCTGGGTGAATACGCCGAACGCGAACGCCTCGACACCGACCAACGGGTCGCCTTATTGATCCGCGTTTGCAATGCCGTGCAACACGCACATCAACAAGGCGTCATTCATCGCGATCTAAAGCCCGCCAACGTGCTCGTGAACGTGGCCGGTCAACCCAAAGTGCTCGACTTCGGTATCGCACGCGTAACCGACGCCGATGTGCGCACGACCACGCTGCAAACCAACATGGGACAACTTGTCGGCACGGTCGCCTACATGAGCCCCGAGCAAGTCAGCGGTGACCCCGCCGCCATCGATACGCGCAGCGATGTGTACGGCCTCGGCGTGGTCGCCTTTGAGCTGCTGACCAACAACCTGCCCCACGCCGTTAAAGGCAAACCCATCGCCGAAGCGGCGCGCATCATTCGCGATGAAGCGCCCACGAGATTAAGCACGTTCGATACGACCGGCCGTGGCGATTTGGAAACCATTCTTGCCAAAGCCCTAGAGAAAGAAAAAGAGCAACGCTACCAATCGGCCGCGCAGTTCGCCGCCGATTTGCAACGCTATCTCGATAACGAGCCCATCATCGCGCGTCCGCCGAGCGTCTCGTATCGCATGCGCAAGTTCACCCAGCGGCACCGCGCCTTGGTCGCGGCGCTCGTGGCGGTCTTCGTATTACTGATCGCCGCCGTCGTAGGTACGAGCTATGGCTTGATGCAGGCAACCGAGCAGCGCGACAACGCCGTCGCTGCCAACGAACAACTCCGCATAGCAAAGGATGACGTCGAATTACAAAACCAGCGGCTTAACATCGTGAATAGCTTTCTCGGTCGAATGATCCGCTCGGCCAATCCGATGGCGGAAGCCGATGCCGGTAAACGCGATATGACGGTCATCGAAATGATCGATCGCGAAGCGGCCAACGTCGAAAAATACGCCGCCGACGATCCTTCTATCGAAGCGACATTACATTCCGTCTTGGGCAACTGTTACGAAGGGCTCGGGCGTTTTCAGGATGCCGAGCGTCATTTGAAGAAAGCCCTCGACCTGCGCGTCGCCGAAGATCCTGATGAGAAAGACAGCTATACCCTGCGGGCGATGCGCGATTATGCAGGGGTGGTCATCCGCTTGGGTCGCTATGACGAAGCAATACCCATGTTTCAGCACGCCCTCGAACGGCAAGCCGCCATTGAAGAAAATCACGACGTCGAATACGCCACCGCCGCCGGTCGCCTCGGCTGGGCGTTGATAAAAGTGAAGCGCTACGACGAGGCCGAGCCCTGGATACGCAAGTCCATCGTCATTTTCAAAGATGCAGGGCCCGAATATGAGAGCACTTACGCACGCACGCTAAATAATCTCGGCCAAACCTTACGCCATACCGAGCGCCTCGAAGAAGCCGAACAAGCCTACGAGCAAGCGCGCGACATCACCGTACGCCTGCACGGACCGCAGCACGGCAACGTGGCCATTATCGAAAATAACATCGCCCAGATGCGGCAGTTGCGCGGCGACTATCTCGGTGCGGCCGAAGGTTTTAGCGCCGCCGCCACCACGGCCCGCGCGGCGCTCGGCCCCGACCATCCGACGCTGGCAACGCTGCTCAACAACGTCGGCATGGCATACTACAACGCCGGCCAGTACGGCCCGTCGGTCGAAGCGTTACGCGAAGCCGAGCGCATCGAACGCGTCAAACTCGGCATCGACCACCCCGGATATATCTCGACGCTCTATAACCTCGCCTACTCCCTGCTCGACCACGGTGACTACGCCGACGCGGCTACTACCTTTAAAACGGTCGCCGACTTTCGCGTGAATCAATACGGCGCCAACGATTTCCGCGTGCTGGTTCCACAAGTGCGCCACGCACAAGCCATCGCCAAACTCGGCCAACCCGAAGCCGCCGAAGAGACGATCCGCCGCAATATCGACTTACTAATCGTACAACGCGGCACGGATGATCAATACACCCAGGCCGCGCTGCGAGCGATGGTTGAGTTGTTGGTCGAGCAGGATCGGCGAGTGGAAGCTGAAGCGTTCATCGACAAGTTAAAGCGTGAAGATAAGGCGAGTGGGGAGTTGTTGGATCGGTTGAGCAACCAAGAAAAGTCAACACGTTTAAAGCCTTAAGTATTCACCTTGCCGAATCAAATGGCGGGAACTTAAGCAGTTTCAGAATCGGTTCATCGTTATCAATCTTATGGGCTCGATTTCGGAAGCCATCAATCGGTCAAATTGATTTATGCCCACCAATTGTCAGCAACGAGAAACTCTGTAATGGATTATGTAAGAATAAATGGTCTAAATTTCTTCTGTCCTAATGGTCGAAAACGCATTTTGATCATTTAACAAATGTGGCATCGCGTTCCATTTTCTTCGACGTTCCAGCTGCTTCCAGTAAATTCAGCTAATCGAGAAGTCCGGTTTAAACCATCGTCCATCTCCAAGAATCGTCGATATGCTTGCCAAGCGATACCGGAGTCGCAATGGTCTAACGTCTGAGGTATCGTAGCCGCCAGAGTTTTCCCGTTGATCCTGAAAATCACCGAAATCGCGAACAAAAACTGGTCGTTAATGTAATGAAAAATGAATCGATTGTCTTCCAATGAGTCGAAACTGATCGGTTGGTAATCCTGTTCGAGGTCGGTCGGAATCTCTCCAAACCCCAACAGCTTGCACGATCCCGAAAACTCACTGAAGTAACGCTCTGTCTCGAGACGGCCGCCCTTATCACGAAAATAGTTAGACATGGCACTTCGAATTGTATCCGCGAGTGCGTTGTTAACCCCTAGGTATCCGAGGACACTAAATACAGCTAAATATGCTGACTTCAACATCGAGGCGAGCCAATGAGCCGGATAATAATTGAGCGTTATCTCTACGCCAACTGGAACGCCCCCTTCTAATTCACTGCGTTCAGCTCTTAAAAACAGACCAATACTCTCTCCATCAATGAGAAACTCCGCGCAAGGATATCGACCAGCTGCTTTCTGTCCGCTTCTTGACTTAGCGTGAAACGCCTTGACTCTGCTCCCGTCTGAAAGTACGACTCTCACGTGTCGACTTCGCTTAACAATGTCTACTGTTTTACTGATCGGATTGTTAAGGAACTCAATAAAGCTCGGCTCGACTACAGTACCAAAGAAATTATCAACATCCCGATTTTGTAAAACTGTCTTCCGAGAGGCAGACTTGATTGCCCTATTGAGAATATGACCATCGATAAGGTCTTGCTTATGCACCCGCGTTAGGGTAATCGGGCAAACAAATTCGTTGGTTGGCTCCCCGGTTGCGGCAAAATAATCCTCTAGGTATCGATTTAGTCGATCTGGTTTGATCATAATGTGCCTAACAGGTATTGAATGACAAAGGCGTATTCTCCATGAGGTGGCTGCATGAAGTCGGATATGCCCAACCTCATTTTTGGACGCACAACCACTCGGGCTACTAAAATCCAATATTCACCATTTTCTATTTCCCATCCCTACCGCAATACACTCATCCCCTGCTCAAACACCACATCCACCGGTATCCCCGCGCTTTCCAATCGATCCAAATCTTCCTGCAACTGCGGTCCTACGTTGCCCTTCTCGGCCATCAGTGCTTTCACGCCGTCGTAGTCGCCGTCGCCTTGCAGTTGCAAAATCTTCTGCGACAGGCTCGTCATGGCCTGCTTCATCTTCTCCATATTCACGCGATAGCGACCGTCGCCGTCGCGCGAAAAGGCACCGGCGTCTTTGAAGTAGTTGAAGCGCAGCATGTTGGCGCGACCGTGGGCGCTGGCGGCGCCGAAGCGCACGCTGCGGAAGATGCCGGCCATAAACGTAACGTAATTATCTTCGAGCTGCCCTTCTGTCAGTTCGCCCTGCTCGCGCAGCTTGGTCACCATATATAGGCCAAGGATGTCGGCCTTGCCCTCTTCCAGCGCCGAGCCCAACTCTTTGAGAGCGCTGCGCACCGTGCCGCGACCGTTGATGGTGTTCTTGATACCGAGCCCGTGGGCAACTTCGTGAAACATCGTGTTTCCGAAAAACGCGTCAAACGTGATATGCTTGCGCTGATCCTTCGCGATTAACACGTCTGCAATCGGCTCCAGAATCTTGTCAAACTTGGCCCGCATGGCATTCTTGAGTTGCAATCGCCGGGTGCCCTTCTTGAGTTGCACCTGCTCGTCGTTGGGCAAGTTGATCGCGATCGTCTTGCTGCCCGCGTTACAGTCGCCCGCGTAATAAACCACGTCATACGCGTTCAAATCCGAATCCGTCCCCGGGCTCTCTTGCTTATACTTCGCATCAACAGGCAAATCGCGCTGCAAACCGGGCAACAGCGCCGCATATTTCTCCAGTCGCTTGGACCAATCCTTATCCTTCACCAACACGTACGCCTCAAACGCCGCCTTATGCGCAAACATCTGATCTTCGTAGTTCTCGATCGGGCCGATCACCACATCGATGCCGTTGTTCTTCATGTCCATCCACTGCATATCGCTCGGTCGATAGTTATTCGTGATCAACGCCAACGCCCGCGTGCGCAGATAGAACCGCAGCCCATCATCCTTTGCCAGCTCGGCCGCTTCATTCAGCAACGCCGCCGCACCCTGACATTGCTCCTTAAAGAACTGGCTATACGGAATCGCTTGCAGCTTGCCGTTTTCATCACGGCGAATCATCGTGTACAAGCTCGTGAACTGATCGGCATCTTCGGGATGCTGCGCGAGATGCGCCTCAAACTCCGCCTTGGTCATATCCTGCGGATAAAAATTCGCCCCCGACGGCTTTGCTCCGACGCCATCGATAAACGGCTCGTTGTTATCCAACCGATCCCACGGTCCGTAGTTGATCTCGGCGAAGCGCCGCTTGTTCTTATCGTCGATGCTCGCCATCAGCGCATCCTTATCGCCGTACGCCTGCATCCAAAACGCATCATCCATGTGTTCCGACGCTTTAATCAGAATCGGAATCATCTTGCGTTCGTGCGGCGCCAGCTTGCCCATATCCGTCGTCAGCCGAACCGTCGCGTACTTATCGAGCATGGGGTCTCCCGTTTTTCCCTTTCGACCACCACTCGCGTTGGGGTCGCCACAGGCCAGCGAAACACAAACGATCGTCAACAACACGGTGCATTGGAAAATGGTGCGGCGTAACATAGCGCGAGGTGGCCTCCGAAAAGTGGATGAAATGAACGAGTCATATATGGAACCGACACCGGGCGGTCTCATGACGAAGCTTGCATATATCCGCCGTGCCGCATCCATATGGGACCGAAACATAGCCAGCCGCCCCCAAATCCGCAACCGCAAGCCACTTTCCGCATCTTCGCCTCAAACCAAATCGCCTTATCTCGCCGCAATACCTAGGCCGTCCGATGCACATTGGCCTTGTGAATGTTTGGTGAAAGGCAGCGTCGAACCGACGGGTGTTGGTTACACTGTTAATGCATGGCGGCGTACTCATCGAGCGCCGCAAAAGCTATCGATCCCACGAGGTGGTTCGCCTATGAGTGATGCAACCCATCGCACCATTTCCGTCCCCGAAGGCACGGCCCAATTTCGCATACTCGCGGCCTTGAACGAGTTACACCTGAAGTACCGCGACCTCAGCGATGGTGCCGTGGCCGACTACATTCCCGAGCTGGCCCGCGCCAACCCGCGCGAGTTCGGCATCTGCGTCGCCACCACCGACGGCCAGGTCTACGAAGTCGGCGACGCATCGATTCCGTTCACCATTCAAAGTATGTCGAAGCCGTTTGTGTATGGGCGAGCGCTAGAAGATCGCGGGCGCGATGCCGTGCAGGAAAAAGTCGGCGTCGAACCGACCGGCGATGCCTTCAATAGCATCATCAAACTCGACCTCGCCAACCGCCCACATAACCCGTGCGTCAATGCCGGCGCGATTGCCACCACGAGTTTACTCAGCGGCGATGGCCCCACGGCGCGCTTGAATCATATTCTGGATATGTTCAAGAAATACGCCGGGCGCGATATCCATGTCGATATGTCGGTCTTCATGTCCGAACGTACCACCGGCCATCGCAATCGCGCCATGGCTTATCTCATGCTCAACTTCGGCGTCATCGAATCGAACGTCGAAGAAATCCTCGACCTTTACTTTCAACAATGCTCAGTCATCGTAACGTGCCGCGACCTTGCCGTGATGGCGGCCACGCTGGCCAACGGCGGCGTTAACCCGATGACGGGCGTGCGCGCCGTCGAGCACCAATACATTCGCGACATCCTCACCGTGATGTACACCTGCGGCATGTACGACTATGCCGGCGAGTGGGCCTACACCGTCGGCCTGCCGGCCAAGAGCGGCGTGTCCGGCGGCATTCTGGCGGTCGTGCCGAATCACTTGGGCATCGCCGTCTATTCGCCGCCGCTCGACGATCGTGGTAACAGCGTGCGCGGCATTCGCGTGTGCGAAGACCTATCGCAAAACTTCGGCATGCACTTGTTCGACGCCATGCTCGACGATCGCGCCATGTTTGCGGGGCAAGACGAATCGCCCAACACGGAAAAACGCCAACCGGCACAGTTGGAATCGAACGTGACCGACGTATTCCACGCCATGCCGCCGTCGACGACCACGGCCAACGTGATGCAACCGCGCGGCAACGGTCAATCCAGCAATCAGGCAGAGGGAAAGGACGCTTAGCATGAACCCATCGCACAATGCTCCCATTCCGGGCGAATTGGATTCGAGCTTTCGCGGCGTATCGCTGCCCGATGGCGACGCCGAAGTGCGCATCCTCGCCGCCATCAACGAAATTCACCTGCGCCATCGCAACAACCATGAAGGCGAGTTGCCCACATACATCCCCGAGTTGGCCAACGCCGACCCGCACGACTTCGCCATTAGCGTCGTTACGACCAACGGTCACACCTACAACGTTGGTTCGATCGACCGTCGCTTTACCTTGCAATCGATTGCCAATCCGTTTGTCTATGGGCTCGTGCTCGACCTCTTAGGGCGCGAACGCGTCTTGCAATCCGTCGGCGTCGAGCCGACGGGCAACCCGTTTAGCGCCATCGTGCTCGACCGCAAAACCAATCGCCCCATGAATCCGATGGTCAACGCCGGCGCGATTGCGATTGCGTCGATGATCCCCGGCGCGACGCCGACGGATCGGCTGAATCGCTTGCTCGCGCTATTCGCATGTCTACTCGACGAAAAACCCATCGTGAACATGCAGGTGTTTATCTCGGAAAAGAGCACCGGCGACCGCAATCGATCGATTGCCTACCTGATGCGCAACTTTAAAATGTTAGAGGCCAACATCGACGAAACGCTCGATTTATACTTCCAACAATGCTCGGTCTCGGTCACCGCTCCGCAGTTGGCCCTGATGGCGGCGACGTTGGCCAACGGCGGCGTGCAACCGCGCTCGGGTCGCGAAGTTTATTCGCGCCGCAGCCTGCGCGACGTGTTAACGATCATGTTGACCTGCGGCCTGTACGAATCGTCGGGCACGTGGGTGCATCGCGTCGGCATCCCCGCCAAGAGCGGTGTCGGCGGCGGCTTCATGGCCGTCGTCCCCGGCCGCATGGGCATCGCCGTTTATTCCCCCAAGCTGGACCAACACGGCACCAGCGTCCGCGGCCAACGCGCCTGCGAAGACCTGGCGACGCTTTTGAATTTGCATGTGTTCGGCAACACCGAAGCGCGGCAACGGTAGTACGCCATCCACATTAAAGATGTGGGTGACATCTACTCCCTCTCCATTGCAGGGAGAGGGCCGGGGTGAGGGTCTTAGCAACCGTAGGGTGGGTTGTACTCAACCCACCGAAACACCGACGATCTTCATCGACACACGATCACCGAATTATTAAACCGACTCGCAAATTCATGATGACCCCGCGGTCCGCCGTAGGGTGGGTTGTACTCAACCCACCGAAACACTTGTGGCGCCTACCTTAGCTTTCCCCATCGTTTTGGTCATTCCCTTCACCTGCTGTATCACTTCCCATTATTTCTTCAGCCTTGCAACTTGAAGCAACCACTCGCAGGCGTGGTGAGTCATTATCCCACGCACAATAGAAATCAAATACCGTAACGCTTAACACCGGTTCGCCTACCAGTTGTCGGATGCGCGAAACATAGGCATCATCTTGTCCAATTTCTAACCCCCGAGATCTTCTCCCTCGATGCTCAGATTTTCGATTGCTAGGACATCTTCAAAACGAAGTCGCCATTTCACTCCCCGCCAGTCGACGAACAATACGTCGCAGAAACTCCGATTGCTGGACACAGCCTCTATCGAGCCGTCTGAAAATGCAATTTCATTAACGTCCATGTTGATCAACTCCGACGCCGATTGAGGCGCCGGCTACATCCTAAGCCGGGTGCCCCGGGTTGGTACTCCAACCTGGGGTCTCGATTCTGATTGGCGAATCGTCGATACATCCCTAATCAACACCGCGAGAAATTCAAGCCGTAGGGTGGGTCGTACTCGACCCACCGAAACACCGTCAACGTTGGTCAGCGAGCGACCTCGATCCCTTCGGTCGCTTTCGTTAATCTACCGGCATGCCGAATTATACGCGAGCGTTTGTGCCGGGCGGCACGTTTTTCTTTACACTCGTTGCGGAACGACGGCGGCCGATCTTGACCTCGCCATCAATGCGCGACGCCCTGCATCGTGCGATCAATTTAACACGACGCGAGCGACCGTTCGTTTTGAATGCCATCGTTTTGCTACCCGATCATTTGCATTGCATCATGACAATGCCCGAAGGTGATGCGGATTTCTCGACGCGATGGCGGCTGATCAAAACGCGGGCGACGCGGGCCTATCTGCGCGGCGGCGGTAGCGAAGCGGGGCGCAGTGCATCAAAACAAAGCCGAGGCGAACGCGGTGTTTGGCAGCGACGGTTGTGGGAGCATCAGGTACGCGACGAGGCGGCATACATCAAGCTCTGCGATTACATTCATTACAACCCCGTGCGACATGGCCATGTCCGTTGCCCGCATCAATGGGAATTTTCGAGTTTTGCACGATTTGTACGAGAGAAATTGTATGAGCCGGATTGGGGTTGTGTTTGTAAGGCGGCATCAAAGCCGCCGAATTTTGACGAGGTTGTGGAGTGGGTTGGTGAGTGATTGAGATATGGGTTTGGTATGGCGTTGATTGCGAGGTGTTTCGGTGGGTTGAGTACAACCCACCCTACCTCCTCATCCCAACCAGCTCACCACGCCCATATCAGTGCGTGAATAAACCCTGACTCTAACCCTCTCCCTGCAACGGAGAGTGAGTACCAGGCCCTACTCAATCAACAAAAACTCTTTCATATGACCGTCGTAAAGCTCTTGCGCTTTCGGGTCGTACATCGGCAGGCGCAGTTCGTTGATCACCTTGGTGCCCTGGCCCACCCATTCGGTCCAGCAGCTTTGGCAGACCGTATCGTAAATGGTCTCACCGAGCTCACCTTTGAACGGTTGCTTCGCAAGCTTGGGACCGTTGCCGCTGCAGCGGCGACAAGTAAACGTGCCGTCGGCGGCAACGCCCGCGGCGGCGGCGGCCTTGGCCGGCGCGGGCGGTTCTTCGCCGAGTTCTTTTAGCAATTCGCCCATCGCCTCTTTCGGTTTGACGTCGCCCGCGCGATCGGCGTTGCGATAGCCGTTGATCAGCGTTTGCACGGCCAAGTCGTTATGGCCGGTCTTCATCTGCACGCGACCCAGCATCTCGTACGCCTTCGAGTTGCGCGTGTTGATGGCAAGCACCTTTTGAAAGCACGGACCGGCCTCTTCGAAACGCTCGGCTTCGAACAAGGCGTTGCCAAGGCTGAATTGTGCGAGTTCATCGTTGGGGTCGGCTGCGACGAGTTGTTGAAACTTTTCGATGCGGGATGCGTCCGCCATAGTGACCTCTCGGGTGCTTGCGGTTCAATCGAACGGGTTACTACGTTTCATTCGGATGATAGGGCTTGCGACGCAGGTCGTCACGGTGGGTTTTGTCCCCCAGCCCCAGCGGGGCAGGGGCACCCAAGCGTCACGGTGGCAATCGTTCCCCAGCCCCAGAGGATAACGCCGCATGCTGATTGCATAGATGGAAACGCCACTCGGAGCCGCCGCGTCCCCGCGGCGACGTAACCAAAGTAACGCCTCGATCATGCGACAATTCCAGATTCCAATTCTGCCGCATCATGACTTTGCATATCGTAGAAGCTTCGTTAGAAAGATACCTCCGTGCTGGAGTTTGGTAGTCCCCCAGCCCTGGAAGGGCAGGGGCACCCGATGGTGTAGCGTTCGCGTGCTTCGTCGTTGTCCCCCAGCCCTGCAAGGGCTGGGGCACGCGATAGAGCGGCACCCATTCATGGCTACGCCGCGTCGGCGACTTCGCCTTTCGGCCGCGTTTTCCAGCGGCGGTGAATCCAAAGGTATTGCTCCGGCGCTTCGCGGATCAAGCCTTCCAACGCCGTCGTATATTCCTCGGTGATCCACAGCAACGGGTCGTCCTTGTCCGCCCATTCCTCCGGCAAAATCACGCGGTTCACATGCATCTCGTAGTTGAACCACTTACCCGTACGACGGGCGCAACCGACGACGACGGGCACTTCGAATTGCATCGCCAACAACGCAATCGATTTATACGTCGAGGCCTTGCGCCCGAAGAAGTCAACGAATACTCCTTTGCGGCCGGCGTTTTGATCGGCGATAAAAGCCAACGCCCCGCCCGATTGCAGAATCTCCGGCGCGTGGATCGTGGCCCCCTTCTTATCGAGCAATTTCAAACCACTAAAGCGGCGACGATTCTTGAGCAGCTTGTTGATATACGGGCTATCCAACGGTCGCATCACGGCCGTCATGTCGAATCCGATCATCGCGAGCGTGGTGCCGAGCACTTCGATATTGCCGTAATGGCCGGTGATCAGAATGCAGCCCTTCTTCTTTTGGCTAAGCACGCGAATGGCATCGCCCAAATTGCGCAGGCTCACGTAATCGTGCCATGCCCAGCGCGTGATCAAGCGTGGCGTCATAATGAGTTCGATCACCATCAAACAAAGTTGCTGCATGCTGCCGCGCGCAATCGCGCTGATCTGTTCGTCGGGCAAATCGGGATAGCCGTAGCGGATGTGTTCTTCGGCGCGCAGGCGATGCGCTTGAAAGCGGCCCTTCAGCTTGCGCCCCACCTTGGTGAGATCGGCCAGCCAGACGGCCCACGGATGATGCGGAAACGAAAACCAGAAATTGCCCAAGCCATACGCAAACGCTATCGCCGCCTGCGGCGGAAAGAGCCAACAGACAAAACTGACAGAGCGGATGCCAAGGTAGGCCGAATAGCCGAGGGCATTTTTAAGACGCTGCTTCATCACGCGGGATTCTAACGAACTCGCGCCAAGTGCAAGCGGGTTACCGCCCCACGAACTGCGAATCGCCAAATGCGTAAAAAGAAAAGTGGGGAGATGCGGGTGGCGGCTCCCGATCTCCCCGGTCCACAAAAAAGCGGGACGGTCGTGTGTGGCTGGTTGCTTCCTTGCTCAGCCCGTTCAGTGAAACTATGCAATACCCGCAAACTATTGTCAAAAAAGGAGTTACAATCACACAACTTCGCCAGTCGTTACAATCGGCACCGCTTCGCTATGCGGCACGAGCGACCGTCGCGTCGTGGCAGTGAAAACTTGGTCGGGGCATTAACAGTGTCTTTACCGGAATCTTTCGGCCCGGCACGACTTCATTAAGATACGTGCGATGTACTGGACAAACTTTCGACCTACCAAACGGTCCGTCTTTTGGTGTTTGTTCCTGCTGTCGGTGCTGGCCATGCTGCTGCCGGCGCGGGCGGCGAACTACCCCAAGCACACGACCCAACTGCTGACGCCGTTGCAGGATATCGCTCGCTTTCTGACCTTTCAGGCGCGCCAAGCCCTGCCCGATGAAGTTGCCACGCCTCAAAACGATGACCAACTGATCGCGCTGCAGCGCATCGTCGCCGCGCGCACGATGCAGGTGGAGCAATTGCGCAGCGAGTTACAACAGTTACAAGTCGTGCGCGATTTGGGCGTGCCTGCGGCGCTCAAGGCGCACGTGGTCGCGTGGGATATCGCCGCCGAGCGCGACGCCGCCGTCATCGAACGCGGTGCCGAACTCGGTGTCAGCCGCAAGGACTGGGTGGTTAGCAAGTTGTTCCTCGATCGCGGCAGCGAGACGGCGCCGGTCATCGGCGGCGGTGAAGCCGTCATCGCGCAGGAAGTCTTGCTGGGGCGCATTGAGTTTGTATCGCCCTACGTGTCGCGCGTACGGTTGCTCACCGATACCGAGTCGCCCCCCATCAGCGTTCGCGTCGTCGGCGTGCGCGACGGAGAATCGGTCAGCATGCCTTACGAGTATTCGCTATCGGGTGCCGGGCACGGGCGCATGATCATCGAGAATGTGCGCTATGGTGATATCGATACCGACGCAACCGAAAGCGATATCCCTCGACTTAGGTTGGGCGATATCGTCGTGACGGCACCGGACAATGGGCTTGGCTTTCCCTTGCCCATTGCAGTCGGGCGCATCATCGATATCAGCCGCGAACCCGAGCATCGCTTGATCTACAATGTGCTTGTAGAGCCGATGATCGATAAGAGCGAACTTCGATACGTACACGTGATTCCCAAGATTCCGGAGCGCGTGGCGTACGAACGCTAGACCTGTTCACCACTAAGAACGACGGTTGCGCTGTGACACCGGCTAGTAGCCGGTGGAGGCTAAACAACTATCCAAGGTCGCAGTCATTCGTGAAGTGATTTAAGATCGCCTCGAGTAATGCAACTTTTCGCAACACACTTAGACTGAAGCAAAACATCTTTATGAAACCGACATCCGCGCAACATCGCGCCCCCAAACCGGCGAAGCCCGAGATCGTTCATACCGACGACGCCATGGTGCTCGTCAATAAGCCCGCCGGCGTCTGGCCGCGCGAGGGTATCTTCGATGTGCCGGGCGTGTTTGACATGTTTGACGGCGAACCGGGCGATTTGCATCAGATATACCCGCTTGAGATGGAAGTCAGTGGGCTCGCGCTGTATGCGCGCAGCGAATCGATCGCGGAAAAGCTCGTATCGGCTTTCGATAACGGCGATGCCCGCGTCTATTATCAGTGCATTGTCGGTATTTCGATGTTCACCGAAGAAGGCGTGTTGCAATCAAAGATCGACGACCGCGCCGTGCGCGATAGCGGCTTGTTCGGCGTCGGTGATTACGACGAGCATCAGACCGATTGGAAAAAGCTGGACGGTTTTGTCGGCTTTGCGCTGTTGGAATGCTCACCGCGACAGCGCACACCATTGCAAGTGCGCAAGCATCTCGGCGACAATCAAATGCCGTTGGCCGTCGATCCGCTCACCGGCGGCGGACGCGAATTATATCTTTCGTCGTTTAAAAAGGGTTACCGCAAGAGCAAGCGCCGCCCCGAACGGCCGCTCATTCAACGACCGTCGTTACATCTGCAACGCGTCACGTTCGCGCATCCTGAAAGCGGCGACATCGTCAGCGCGGAGGCCGAACCGCCGAAGGATTTTCGCGCGACGCTCAATCAGCTGGATCGCTACGCCCGCGCTCACTGATCGACCAGTCATAAAAAAACCGCCGCAACCCATAACAGGCTGCGGCGGTGGTTCCTACATTCAATTGTAATCGAGCTTAGGGCAAGAGCGTCGCGACCATCCCGGCGATATCACCGGTATCGAGTTGCTGGCTGCCATCGAAGTCGCCCGCACACAATTCCAACTGATTGGGGCTTCCACTCACCATCGCGGCGGTGAACAACGCCAAGTCGTCGCCGTCGATGAGCGTGTCGCCGTTGTAATCACCTAGCGTAACGCCATCGCACGGGTCGGTGTTACATGCGTCGGGGCAGAAACTCTGCGGGCCGGCCCAAGTGGCGGTGGGAATAATCATGCAGTTCGCTTGCGTCTGACCACCGATGCAAGTGCCGCTCGACGCGACACAGCAAGCCCCCGTCGGCTGCGGACAGGTAACACCAAAGCACATCGCACCGTCACCTTGATACGTGCCACTTAGAGCGGTGCATTCGTCAGCGCCCAAGCCATCGGTACAGGATCCATCCGGCAAACAGCACGCACCGATCGGACAGAAGCCGCCGTTAACACACGCAGTGCCTTCACCTCGGAAGTCAAAGGCCAAGCTATTGCAGGTTGCTTCGGATAAGTCGAGGCAGGTTCCGTTGGTCAAACAACATGCACCCGGCTGCGGGCACGGGTTTGGATCGCAGGGAACGAAGTCGCCCTGATACGTGCCGCCCGCCATCGCACACGCCATCGCAGTCGGCTGCAGCGAACAGTCGCCATTTTCCTGACAGCACGCGCCCACCACAGGGCAGTTGGTGGTCATACATGCCGTGCCACCACCCTGAAAAAGACCACTCAACGCATCGCAGGCAGTTTCAGTCTGCTCGATGCAAGAGGCCGTTAAACAACACGCACCGGTCGGCTCATTGATGCATCTATACGATGCCTGAATCATCCAGTCACCCGACAGCGTAAGGCCCAAGCCCGACAATTGTGCAAAGTTATACCAGCCCGCGCTAAGCCCGGGACAGTTAATGGCAAATAGCCAATTGTTTGTCGGTTGCGCCTGACCGTCAGTATCGGTCGAGGGCATCATGTTGTTACCGGTACACAAGAGGCCCAAGGGCTCGTTACAGGCAATGCCACAAGTTCCAAACAGCTGGTTGTTATGCGAATCGATGCGGAAACCCACGGTAAAACTATTGCTCCCATCGTTGCTGATCACGACCTGGTCCGGATCACCGGGATCGACCTGAAATTGAATCCGCAACGCCACGTTCTGACCGATCGGATGATCGGCGTGCGGAATATCCGTACCGTTCGACGAGAACTGTGCGACCATCGTGCCGGTAGCCGGATTACCTTGCCAAACACCGACGGTGTATTGCGTTTGCGACGGAGCCGTGATGGTCGGCGAGGCCAACAAGATTTCGCCGACTTCCAAAATCAACGGAAAACGATCGGCGGGAACGACGTAGGTTGCCGCCGCCCATTCGCCCTCTAGGAAACCACCCTGCGCGAAGACGGATGCACCGCCCTGATCGAAGGGCGTGGTCGTATGCGTTGCGGTGAATGGGCCGGGGCAAACGAGTCCGCGCGGCGCGCCGGTCGGCTCATCGCGATCGCTATCACTCGATATATCAACGGGAATCTCAATATATTCGCGCAACAACGCCGGTCCATCAGCATACAGTGCCGTGGCCAGCAAACTCGTTACGGCAAACAACAACAAAAACGCCCCGGTCTGAAGTCGGGCCTGCAACATAAACGCCTCCTCAGGTGCGGTCGCGCACGGCGACGCAAACCAATAAGCTCACACCATTCCGGAATTCAACGGAATCGTGCAGCCTCAGGCCCGAGCGATGAGCAATAATGATTGATAAGGACGTGGCTGACGCGCCTGCTTCCCTACACCCTGCGCCGCCGAAAAACTCGCGATATCTATTATCTAAACCGGCAAGCTGAAATTCAACTGTCGGTTATAGAATTCCGGCGGCAAAATCCGCCCCCGGACCTGCTTCCGGCGCGACATTCTCGGGCGCAGGCTCTGCCGGAACCACCCGCGTCTGCGCGGAATCCGCCCGACCGCGCTTCGCGACCGTTGGTTCGGGCAGCCGATCTTCCGCCACGATAACGTCCTCGTCCTCCGACGATGCCGCCGTAAGCCGCTCGGTTTCGTACGCCTTCATCACGACCTGTTCGATCATCTGGCGACATTCCACTGAGATCGGGTGGGCGATATCGGCAAACAGCTTGGCGTAACCGTCACCATCTTTCGGCGCGCGTTGGCTGCTCAGCTGGCGACCGCATTCGCTGCAATAGCGGGCGCGAAACGGATTCTTCTCGCGGCAGTCAGGACATCGGTCGCCGAGCTTGCGCGATGGCATTGCCACGAAGGGTCCGTCGGGGCCATCGATAATCTTAAGATCGCGCACGACGAAACACCCGTTGAGCGTGATCGTGCAAAACGCGAGCAGCTTATCGACGTCGCCATCGAGCAACTTGACGCGGACTTCGGTAACTTCCAACGGGTGCATCGCATTCCCCAAAAAAACAGGACGATCGGTCTCGCCAAACGAATTCCGCGATACCCTAGGGGAATTGACGGCGTCTCGCAAAACAAAAATCGCGTCAAATAAAGTTGTTACGCCAAGACCGGCACGACCACCAAGCGGGTCGCGTTTGCAACGCGATCGCGCGCGGCCTGCGCCCAAACCATCGCTTCAGCTTCGGTATCGAACAAACTAAAAAACGCGCTGCCGCTGCCCGTCATACGCACCACTCGCCCATCTAGTTGATTAGCTTGCTGATGAATCTCAACGAGTTGCGGTTCTACCGCAAACGCCGCTGATTCGAGGTCATTAAAGAGCTGCGGCATCAATTCGGCGGCAGATGTTGGCGGATTTTGCAGATCGAGTATCGAGCGGCCTGTATGGCCGCTCTTGCCTCTCCGTTGTTGCGCAAACGTCTGATAGACAGCCGCCGTCGGCACTTCAATTGCGGGCAAGATTAGCACCGCCCACCCATGCCAAGGTCGCGCGTGTTCTTCAACAAACTCACCACGACCGCGCATGATGACTTGGCGTTTGTGCAGAAAAAGCGGCACATCGGAGCCCAATTTAATGGCGAGTGCCAATAGTGATTTGTCATCAAGCTGCGTTTGCCACAGCTCGTTTAACAATCGCAACGCGCCGGCAGCGTTCGAGCTGCCGCCGCCTAAACCGGCACCAGCAGGGATTTCCTTTTGTAATGTGATTGCCGCACCGAAGTCGGTTTGCGTAGCTGCAGCCAACAACTCGGCCGCCTTCATGACGAGATTGGTTTCATCGGCTGGTGCGGTGCCAACCGGATTGACCGTCAGCGACACCTCATCTGCGGCTTCAACTGTGAGTTCGTCATAGAGCCCGACTTGCGCGACCCACGATTCGAGTTCGTGAAAGCCGTCGTCACGGCGACCGACAATGCGCAACGTGAGATTGACCTTTGCCGGACAGCGGGCAGTTAGCGAACGGAGTGCCATGAACGCAGTTTAGATCACGCGGCGGCCGTCGTCTCGTCGGTCGGTGACGCAACATCTTTCGTCGCGCCGCTGATGCGTTCGAGCATAACCGTCGCGACGAGCCCACCGACGAGCGCGCCGGCCCCAATCGCGTAATCCTGCGTCGATTCCGGCGCGACCACGCGCAAAAGCGTCAGCGCCGATCCGATTACGATGCCGAGCAGGAATCCGATGGTCGGGCGTTCGTAGTGTTTTAGCAGCCACTTTAAAAGGTTGGTCACGCCGATGAGGCTGATCACGACGCCGATACCGACGGGGATGATGATATAAAACGCCGTGATATCGCCACTCTTGCCGAAGCTGAAGACATAATCCTTACCGATCGAAATCGCCGACAGGATTTGCTCGTAGCGCCCCAGTATCAGCAGCATATAAGCACCCGAAATCCCCGGTAGAACCATTGCGCTCATACCGAGAACACCTGCGCCGATGTCGAGCCCATACGCGGGTTTCAGTTCGTATTCGCCGCGCTCGATCTTTTCCTTGCGTGCTTGTTTTTCTTCGGCCGTCGGTTTTTCGGTATCGCCACCAATAAAGGCGATGACGAACATCAACGCGATACCGGCAAGCAGCGCGACGAATGTCGACGCCGTCCACGGCTTCGCCATCTTGTAAAGCAGCGGCCCACCACCGAGCGTCATCCCGATGAACAGCGAATACATCAGCACGCGTTGGTTCAATACCAGTTCGGCAATGCTGCCCGAGAGGCCGCCGATCGCGCCGACGGCGAAGATGCCGATGATACCCAGCAATAAAATAGACGATTTGCTAAATTTCAACCGCGTAGCATCGGCCACCGCCCCGATAAAGCGGTCGTACAACCCCATGATCAATATCATGGTGCCGCCGCTAATGCCGGGCACGAGATTCGCGAGGCCCATTAGAATACCGGCGATGGCGGCACGCAGGAACGGAATCGGTTGGTTGTGAAGATCGACATTAACTGATGATGCGTCGGCGCTTGGCTGATCGTGACGGTCAACAGAAGCAGTACGATGGGGCATCTCATCCATAAGATCATTACCACCGGCAGTTTTGGGTGCCATGCCGACGCATGGTGTTGATGTCGTTGCACCGACGCGGTCGTCCGTCGGCATGTTTCTGGCGTCAGCGGATTTTTTTGCGAAGGCAAGCGATCACGAATCCCATCAAATCCAATTGCGATCGCGCAGCGACGAAATCAACTCCTCCGCCGAGACCAACTGGGCCGCCGTGCGTAGGTCGCACTTGCAGCGCTCTTGCGCCGCGCGCGTGCGGTTCCACGCGTCGGTCATCAGCGCATCGAGGTTGTCGAGCACCTGCTGCTTCGTCGTCATGCCGCCGCTCTTACTGTGGTGCCATTCGACGTATGACGCCGACACGCCGCCCGCGTTCGCCAAAATATCGGGCACGGTTTGCACCCCGCGGTCGTTCAGTATGGCGTCCGCTTCTTGCGTAACCGGCCCGTTGGCGGCTTCGACGATGATCTTGGCTTGAATTTGATTGGCGTTCTTCTGATGAATCACATCGCCCATGGCCGCGGGGATCAACACATCGACCGGCAAGTGCAAAAGTTCTTCGCCACTGATCGAATCACCGGGGAATCCCACGACCGAGCGCGTTTCCGCGACGTGCCGCATTAATCGGGGAACGTCGAAGCCTTCGGGATTGTGAATGCCGCCCCGAATATCATTGACCGCCACGACCTTGAAACCCATCTCGTGGCAGAACAACGCCGCGAACGAACCCACGTTACCAAAGCCCTGAATGGCGACCGTCAATTCGTTAAGCGGGCGTTGCAAAATCTGCTCGGCTGCCAAGCGCGACGTCGTCGCTACGCCGCGGCCCGTCGCTTCCAAGCGACCCGGCAAGCCGCCGACGCCGATAGGTTTACCCGTCACGCATTCGGGAATGTGCGTTTCGCCAAAGATGACGGCCATATCCGACGGCCCGGTCCCCATGTCCGGCGCGGGCACGTAAATGCCCTTCTCCAGATCGAGCCGCGTCTGCATGATCCAGTCGCGCAGGAACGATGCCTTGATGAAATGTGTGAGCGGTTGAGGATCGATGGCGATGCCGCTCTTGCCGCCGCCGAAGGGCAGCTTCATCAGAGCCGTCTTCCACGTCATCAACTCGGCAAGGTGAGCCGTGTGTTCGAGCGTGACGTCGGGCGCCATGCGAATGCCGCCCTTGGCCGGGCCGCGCAACAGGCTGTGATAGACGACGTATGCCTTGGCCGAAATGCTCTCGGTCTCGGAAAGCTTCAGACGAAGCGACATGATCGTTTGACGCTGCGGCTGGCCGAGCACCTCCATCGCCGCATCCGGAAATTCGATGTATTTCGCCAGATTCTCGAGATCGACAAATCCCATCTTGGGGCTCCCCCACCGCGTGCCGCGTTTGACTTGGCATGGGGCCTGCCGCGCCGCAAACCCGCATCGCCGCCACTGCCGTTACCTACCCCGTTCGCATTGCTCATCTCAAAACACAACGAACAAATCCGGGGTAAAGCGCGGCATCCTATCGCGGGTGACGCGGTTTTCACAAGGCGAGGAAACATCCGAGCGTAAATAAACGTTTTTCCGTTGGCAGATAAGGCGTTTTTGGGGTGTATGGGGCGCGTGAATTTGTGGAAATTAGCCGCCCAGCGCAGCGTCAATCAGATCCGTCGCTTCAAATGACTGCCAGGCGACTTTGCGGGTTTGCGGCATGGGCACTTCGACATAACCCACGGCGCTGTTGAGCGTAATGCGATCGAAGCTGGTTTCGGTCCAGGCCAGCACCACATTTAACATGGTTGCATCGGTGGTGTTGAGGCTGGTTTCGTAATCGGAAATCAACCGCGGTCGCAACCGCCACAGCCCCGGCCAAAATTCGATCTGCTTGATCTCGCCATGATTCACGCGCACCACGCGTGGCGACGCGAAGGCAACCCGAACCGCTCGGTCGAGTTGGGAATCGAGCATCTCGGCGAGGTAAATGCGCGACGGGAGCGATGGGCCTTTTTCGGTGACGGTGGGCAGTGCGAGTTCCACCCGCCAGTCATCGGCTAACACGCCGCGCGCGGCAGTCGCCAACTCGGCGCGACTGCGGAATGAGCCATCCACTTCAAATGTGAAGCGCTCGTCAAACCCTGGCGGTACTTGCTCCGGCGCTTGGTTATCTTCGGCGAGCAAAGCCAATGAAAAGAGCGTGGCGGCCGTGTGAGCGTTTAGCCAATAGGCAAGCCGTTCGGCGCGACGCTTGAATTGGTCGGGCGTCGAGTTCGGACCGACAATCGCCAACTGGGCAAACAAACGCGTGAGTTCATCGCGCGCCGCGCGCAAGGGTTCGACCTTAACGCTTTCCCCATCCAATACGCGCTGCAGCGTAAGACTAAGCGGCGACCAATCGATGGTGTTTGCTTGTTGGGCGTTGGTTTTTGCGGTGATTTCGACGGGCTGGCGTACCGCTTGGGTGCAGCCTGCGCAGAGCAACGCGAGACTCAACAAGATTAGCCAATGGCCACTGCTTGGATTTCTTGAAGCAGGTTGATAATGAAAAAATCCCAGCGTCGTTTCGTGCTGAACTTCTTGCGCTCGGGTCTTTGTGACGCCTGCTCGCGTAGCGCTACCCTCACCCCGGCCCTCTCCCTGGCAGGGAGAGGGAGTAAGAGCGGGTGCCCCTGCCCCACTGAAGCTTGGAGAGGGAGCATTTGCGGGTGCCCCGGCCCCTCTGGGGCTGGGGGACATGCTTCGTCGCGTTGACCAATTGCTAACACGCATACTCTAAGTATCGGCCAGCCAACCCTTACACGCTACGGTCTCTCAAACAACACCGCATCGTGTGCCCCTGCCCCTCTGGGGCTGGGGGACATGCCTCGTCGCGTTGACGAGCCCTCAACACGCAGACATTTAGATCGGCCAAGTTCGCTACGGTCGTTCAAACAAGACTGCCAGGCCTTGCCCCACGCCTACGCAGAGCGTTGCGAGGCCGCGCTTGGCATCGCGCCGGTTCATTTCGCGCACCAGCGTCGTAGCGAGCCTCGCACCGCTACAGCCGAGGGGGTGACCGATAGCAATAGCACCGCCGTTGACGTTGACACGGGCAGCATCGAGACCGAGTTCGCGGATGCACGCCAGCGACTGTGCCGCGAAGGCCTCGTTCAGTTCGATCAGATCGAGATCGCCGATGTTCCAACCGGCGCGGGCAAGGGCTTTCTTGGTGGACGGGATCGGGCCGAGCCCCATGCACCACGGTTCGACACCAGCGGAAGCCGAGTGGCGCACGAAGGCCAACGGCTTGAGGCCGAGCTTCTTCGCCGTCTCGGCTTCCATCATCAGCAGCGCCGCGGCACCATCGTTTAAGCCCGAGCTGTTGCCTGCCGTCACGGTGCCGTTTTCGCGAAAGGCGGGGCGCAGTTTGGCGAGCGCTTCGAGCGACGAATCCGGACGCGGGTGTTCGTCTTTATCGACGACTGCCGTTTTGCCGCGCCCAAGGTCGACGGTGACGGAAATGAGCTCTTCGGCCAACCGCCCCGCTTCGACGGCGGCCTTGCAGCGCATTTGGCTTTCGAGCGCGAAGGCATCTTGATCGTCGCGCGAGATTTCATATTTCTCGGCGACGTTCTCCGCCGTTTCGCCCATGTTGTATGGATAGTGCATCTTGGCCAGCGCCGGGTTGGTCATGCGCCAACCGAGCGTGGTGTCGTACATGGTTTGATTGCCGCGCACCCATGGTTCACCGGGCTTGGGTAGAACCAGCGGCGCGCGGCTCATACTTTCGGCGCCACCGGCGATAAAGACGTCACCGTGATCGGCCTCGATCATGCGCGCGGCGATGGCGACGGCTTCCAAACCCGAGGCGCATAATCGATTAACAGTGGTGCCGGGCACCGAATCGGGCAGTCCCGCCAGCAGCACGGCCATACGCGCGGCGTTGCGATTGTCTTCACCCGCCTGGTTGGCGGCGCCCCAGTAGCAGTCGTCGATCAACGTGGCGTCGAGCTTGGTACGCGCAACGACTTCCTTAATGACGAGCGCGCCCAAATCATCGGGACGAACGTGCGCGAGACCGCCACGGTAACGACCGACAGGCGTGCGTATGGCTTCGACGATAACGGCTTGTCGCATGGTGGGTTCCTATGTTAAGCAGTGCTAGTCAAGAGGAAGCTTGAATACAGTCTTTTGGTTTTCTCTTTAGACTGAGATAATAATGGCAAGTCTGGACTTGGTTAAATCAGTGCATCCATACCAAACAATTCTGATCTATCAAAGAATCCATGCTGCTGGTGGCAGACACCGGTTGCAAACCGGTGCCACAGCGCGGAGGAGGCTGCGCCTCCCGCCTGCGGCTATCGATTGGTGTGGTACACAAATATTGGCTGACGGATATCGGTCATCGTCATTAGATAAAAAAAAGCCAACCGATTTTGCGGTTGACTTCACGAATACCTGTATTGCTTTATACGGATGCGGCTTGTCCAATCCGGCCTACAGCGCGTGATACAAAAACCCGTGCGCCGACTTCTCACCCAGCTCGTCCTTTTCCACGTGCTCATTCAGCAAGCGATTGGGTGCGTAGCGTTCGGATTGGCCCGATTGCTCGTAAAACTCGGCCAGCAGCTTCTGAATGATATCGAGGCCAACGTAATCGGCCGTTGCGAGTGGTCCTTCGGGATAGTTAAAGCCGAGTTCCATGGCGAGGTTCACATCGCGCGGGATAGCGATCGAATCGGCCGCTAACGCTGCTTCATTCATCACCGCGATAAAGATGCGGGCATAAAGCCACGTCTTACGATCGGCAGGTTTATCGAGCACTTCGGCAAAAGCCTTTAACGCGTCCGACGGTTGCCAGCCGGATGCATCTTTTACTTGGGCGTCGAATGCCACCTTGGGTTCCGAGCCGCTGTGATCGTAGAAGCCGCGGCCCGTCTTGCGACCGAGATGCCCATCGGCGACCAGTTTTTCCTGCACCGGCGAAGGCGTGAAGCGCACCGGCTTGCCGAAATCTTCGAAGACGGTTTGCGTGACCTTCAGGTTGATGTCCATACCGATCAGGTCGAGCAGTTCGAACGGACCCATCTTGAACTCGCCCACGTCGCGCATGGCAGCGTCGATCTCAGCCACGCCCGCTTCGCCCTGTTCGAGCAAGCTCAGCGCTTCCAAATAAAACGGTCGATTCACGCGATTACCGATGAAACCGGGCGAGTCTTTGACTTTGACGGCAACCTTGTCGAGCTTGGCGCAGACGGCGCGACCATCGACCACTGCTTGGTCGCTGGTTTCCGGGCCGCGAACCAGTTCGACCAACTTCATGATCGGCGCCGGGTTGAAAAAGTGCATTCCCAGGAATCGATCTTTGCGCTGCACCGCATCGGCGAGTTTCTCGATCGACAAACTGGATGTATTGCTCGCCAATAAGGTGCGTTCGGAAACAACCTTTTCCAACTCGGTGAAGATCTGCTTTTTGAGATCAATCTTTTCCGGAACGGCTTCGACCACCACTTCGGCGTCGGCGAAATCGGCAAAACCTTCGGCAATGTGCAGCCGCGCGAGAATCGCGTCGCGCTCGTGCTTGGGCAGTTTGCCGCGCTCGACACGGCTGTTGAGCCGGTTGGCGATGCCGTCGTAGGCAATCTTCACTAAGGCCGGATCGGTATCCAGCGTTTTAACGATAAAGCCCGCTTGTGCGGCGGCGTGGGCAATGCCCGCCCCCATGGTTCCCGAACCGACGACCCCAAATAATCGATCACTCACCTGCAAACTCCGGTTTCCGCTTGTCGATAAACGCCTGTACGCCTTCGGCGTAGTCCTTGCTGCGACCTGCTACGGATTGCAGCATCGCTTCGTATTCGAGTTGGGCCGCGACATCCTGTTGCATGCCCCTAACAAACGCCTGCTTGGTCAACATCAGACCACGAGTAGCGCGACCTGCCAGTTTAGCAGCAAATTCATTTGCCGCAGCGCCGATGGATTCGGTTTCGACCACCCGATTGACCAAGCCCATTGCTAAGGCGTCGTCGGCCGTAATGGCCTCGCTGAAAAACGCGATTTCCAGCGCCTTGGCGTAGCCCACGAGGCGCGGCAACGTCCAAGTCATGGCGCTGTCGGGCACCAGACCGATGTTGCTGAACGCGGCGACGAATTTAGCCGAATTGGCGGCAATACGGAAATCGCAAGCCAGCGCCAGGCTCCAACCGGCACCCGCCGCCGCCCCATTCACAGCCGCAATCGTCGGAATCTTCAACGACATCAGGCTTTGCACGACCGGGTTGTAGCCGGTGCGCAGTCGCTTGGCGAAATCCATTGGCCCGTCACCACCGACTGCCTCCTTCAAGTCTTGCCCCACGCAAAACGCCTTGCCCGCACCAGTCAGCAGCAGGCAGCGCAGCGCCTTTTCTTTGGCCACGCCTTTGAGCGCCTTGGCCAACTCGCCGGTCATCTGTTCGTTGATGCCGTTCATCGCATCGGGACGATTGAGCGTGATGGTGCGAACGTTGTGGTCGTCGGTGACGGTGAGGGTTTCGAAGGACATGATTCACTCCGTAGCGCTGACGGTTTCAGGGGCGTTCGTTTGTTTTGGTCGGCACGCGCGGCGTGCCACATTCGGGGCAAACTGCGTTATCCGAGCCTCGCAGATCATAACGGCATTTGCGACAAAAGCCGAAGGGGATGCGGCGGCGGTCTTGCAATTTACAGATCAACCAAGAGGTAATTGTTCCGAATGCCAATGGAGACAGGAGCCAGGCAAGAAATATCACCTTCGGGTTGGCCGTCAAGCCAATTCTCAGAAACAGATTTTCGATAGCCTTGAGCAATAAACTCGAAGAACTTAATTCGGCCTCTAACTCGGCCCATGCAAGCGCGAAGAAAGTTACGGTAGTAATCCAGAATATGAAGAATCCGAAGCGAAGCCGGCCCGTGGCATAGTGCTTGGCAATCCTTACTGCCAAACTGATCTCAAACCTCATTCGCTTAATCAAAGGAACATTCGCCATCTCCGATCTTTGCTTATCGAGACGATTACGCCGAGCAACCGGCGTCGTATATGTCAGACCGATCACGGCGAGGCATTTCCTGAACACCATATCTCCGAGTCGAGCCTGAAAAAGAGACGCCAGCCGTTGCGGAATGCAAAAATATACTTTGACCGTAACGCCAGCACCGCCCGCACCTACATGATTCGTCTTCAGTGAGTCAGACTCAACCAAAATTGCTTTTCTACTTCCCCTTAAACTCCGGCTTGCGCTTCTCGACAAACGCCGCCATGCCCTCTTTTTGGTCTTCCGTGCCGAAGAGCATGTAGAACATCTTGCGCTCGTAATCCAAGCCTTCCGACAACGGCGATTCAAACGCTTTGAGCACCGCCTCTTTTGCAAAGCGCACCGCCATTGGTGAGTTCTTGGCGATCTTCTGCGCCAGTGCGACGGCTTCTTCGAGATACACATCGTCGGGCACGACCTTGGTCGCCAGGCCGATCTCCAGCGCTTCGGCGGCGTTGAAGAAGCGGCCCGTCAGGATCAATTCCATCGCGCGGAACTTTCCGGCGGCTTTGCCCAAGCGCTGCGTACCACCCGCGCCGGGAATTACGCCGATGTTGATCTCGGGCTGACCGAACTGCGCGCCTTCGCCCGCGACGATCATGTCGCAGTGCATGGCCAACTCGCAACCGCCGCCCAAGCAGAAGCCGCTGACAGCCGCGATGATGGGCTTGCGCACTTTCTTGATGCGCTCCCAACGGGCAAGGTTGTTGCGCTCGTACATATCCACGACCGAGGCCTCGGCCATTTCCTTGATATCCGCCCCGGCGGCGAAGGCCTTGGCGTTACCTGTCAATACAAAGCAGTGCACGCTGGGGTCGTTATCGAGTTTCTCGAACGTGGTGATCAACTCGTCCATCAGCGGGATGTTGAGGGCGTTCAGCACATCGGGCCGGTTGAGCGTCAAAATCGCGACGTGCCCTTCGTGTTTGGTCAGGATGAATTGGTCGGCCATGGTGTCGTATCTCCGTTGCAGGCAGTTGATTGGGATTAAGCCCGAGATCGTAACCGCCCGCCGACGGTTGGGCCACGCGGGCAAATCGTGCGCGACGGTCCTCATAATCGCATCTGGGCCGACCGAGAAAAGCGCGCTTACGCCAACGCGACGGTCAATTGATGACCCTGTTGCCGAATCAAACCGACATTGACTGGAAGTAATGGTGCTGCGAATCGTCGCGCGCCGCGCGCCTGGATTTCTCGGGCCTAAACTCGACTTTTAAACGAACCAACCGGAGCTTGCACGATGCGTCTTGCCAATACGAATTTGCCGCGAATGATGATGCAGATCGGTGTGTTTTGTTTTGCGTTGACGGCGGCAAGCGCGGCCCGCGCTGCCACAATTACGGTGAACACGCTCGTCGACGAAAACGACGGCGTCGGCACCGGCGGTATCTCCCTGCGCGATGCTATCGATGAAGCGAATAGCAACGGTGAAGACGATACGATCGCGTTCAGCGTAACCGGCACCATCACGCTAACGGCGGACTTGCCGAGCATTACCAGCAACATCGATATCGAAGGGACCGGCGAGTCGTCGTTGACCATCGATGGTAACGATGCGTTTCGGATCTTCTTCATCGATAGCGGTAGCGTATCCATCAGCCATATCACGCTCTCCAATGGTTTGGCAGCGGGTGGTGACGGCGGATCGAGTTCCTCCAATGGTGCGGGCGGCGGTGGTGGTGCCGGAACCGGCGGCGCAATCTTCGTGAATTCGAGCGCCGACCTCGGGCTCAGCAATGTGACCTTCGCATCGTGCAACGCGACCGGCGGTGAGGGTGGCGAGGGCGGCACGAATGGATTCAACGGCGGGCACGGTGGCGGTGGCTGGGCGGCGGTCGGTACGACCAGCACGACCTCATCCGGCGCGGCGGGTGGCAGCGGCGGCGCGCTCAGCGGCTCGGGCGGCAATGGTGGTGGCGTCTCCGGCACAAGTGGGCTCGCCGGAAGTGATGGAACGGGAGACGGCGGAGGCGGCGGAGGTGGTGGCGGCGCCACGCCCTGCGGCTCGGGTGCCAATGGCGGAGATGGAATGTTCGGTGCCGGCGGCGGTGGCGGCGGTGGCGGTTGTAGCCAAACCGGCGATGGCGGCGCTGGCGGATTCGGCGGCGGTGGCGGCGGAGCCGGGCGATCATCCAGCGTATCAGCCACCCTTGGCGCCGGCGGGGCTGGCGGCACGCACGGCGGTAATGGACGCGATGTAACCGTCGATTTCGACCTCGCCGGTGGCGGTGGCGGTGGTGCCGGGCTTGGCGGCGCGTTATTCGTGAGAACGGGTGCGACCGTTCAACTTACGGATTGCACATTTAACTCGAATACGGCAACAGGCGGCACCGGCGGCGCCGGCAATAACAGTGTCGATGCGGGCGACGGCGAAGGCAAAGGCGGCGCCATCTACGTGCATGCCGGCGCGACCGTCGAAGAATTCAATACGACCTTTGGCACCGGCGGCGACGCCAACAGTGCGACCGATGATATCTCATCGAGCGGTGATGATGACAATGTGTTCGGCACCATCACCACGATGCCCGTCGTCGATTCCATCACGCGGCAAAATGACACGATTACCAACGACGGACAAGTTACCTTCGTCGTAACCTATAGCGAACCGGTCACGGGCGTCGGCACCGCCGACTTCGAGCTGATCACCACCGGCAGTCTTTCGGGCACCAGTATCGTCTCGGCCAATTCGATTAGCAGTAACACAGTCTTCGCAGTCGTCTTAAATACCGGCAGCGGTGACGGCACCATCGACCTCAAGGCCCTCGATGATGATACGATTCAGAACGGCACGTCGGTCAAACTCGGCGGCACGGGCACGGGCAATGGTGAAGTGACGGCCAATACGCCATACGAAATCGACAAGACCCGCCCCACTATCAGCTCGGTCACGGCCGTTACATCGAGTCCGACCAATGCCAACACCGTATCGTTTAACGTGGTATTCAGCGAAACGGTCACGGGCTTTGACGCCGCGGCGGATGTCGACGTGGAAACCAACGGCACAACCAATGACGGCGTCAGCATCACGCAACAATCGGGCACGACCTATCGCGTCAACGTCACCGGCGTCGACGGAGACGGCACCGTTAAAGTCACCGTCAAAGCGGGCGCGGCCAGTGATACGGCGGGCAACACCAACGCGAGCGTGGCGGCGAGCAATACCGTCACCATCGACAACACCGCCCCGTCGATTACTTCGATTACCACGCCGAAGACCGTCGACGCGTTTGGCCGCTTGATCTTCACCGTCACGTTTGCACAAGCCGTCACCGGTCTCACCAGCGATGACATCACGATTAACCACGACGGCACGGCGCACGAGTCGATTGCCATCGAAGCCGACAGCAGCACGATCTATCGCGTGATCGTCACAGGCGTCAGCGGCGGCGGTTCGGTATCGATTACCATTAACGAAAGCTCCGCCACTGACGGCGCCGGCAACGGCAACGCCGCCATGACCAGCGATGCCGTGACCATTACCAGTGACGAAGATGGTGACACAGACACGGACGGTGATGGCGACGACGAAGATGAAACCGACGGCGGCGACATGATGCCGGGCGGCAGCTTGTGCGGCGCATCGATGCCGATGATGACGCTGATGTTGTTACCGTTGATGGCCTTGGCGCGGCGGCGGCGTTGATTTCAATGCCGCTACCCACGAATTGAGAAATCATCAGCTTTTTTCTTATAGCTAATGCTTCAAATGATATAATGCATGGCGTTTCGATACCTCGGGAGGCGTCATGCATTTTTTCATTCAACGGTTGTACGGTGTTGTATCACGACGCATGGTCGCGCTCATTTGCACGGCAGCTTGCGCGATGCTTGTACCCACGCGTCCGTCGTTTGGACAGCTCGAATTGGATGTGGACTTCAGATATCCACCGACGAACAAGCTCTCCGAATATGACCTAACCCGCTTTGCGAACGACATCGATCTCCGGATGCAGCGAGATACAGTACAGCGACTTGCCGCTGAGGGCGACATCGAAAAGGCGCGACGATTTGCAAAGGCGTATTGCGAAAACGCAAAGAGATGGGTTGCCGGTGGCGATGTGCATCGCAATGCGCTGGTGATGGCGGCGCAGCTTGAGCTACTCGCAGGCAATCTCGCCGACGCCGAGGCATTACTACGCCAGCGTCTGAAGCTCGGCACCAATTACGATCGAGCTGCCGAATTCATCAAACTGCGGCTAGCGGTCGTGTTACACGCCCAAGGACATGTCGCGGATGGACATCACTTGGCACGGCAATGGGTTGCAACGATTAAAGCGTTACCTGCCTTTGAAAGCGTCATCGACAAACATTCCTCGACGCCTCGATTGGCTTCGCAGTTGCGCCAGCATGCCGACAACCTTGTACTCGATGGCTATCTCTCCGAAGCGGCTCTCGTACAAGAAGCGGCATTGGAAGTGTACGACGACATCGCGCCTCAAGAGTTGGTCTTGGCAGACGAGTTGGCCGGCACGCGCATTCGTCAAGGTAGCTTTCGATTGGCGCTACCGGCGATCAAGCGGTCGGAAGAGCTAATTCGCAATTCAGTTACAACAAACCCAGTAGTGAGACGTGATAGCGTTTACGTGCAAGATGTTCAGATCACGCGCGAGGTCTTATTCTCCGAGGCACACCGAGCTGTCGGCAATTATGAACCGTGGTATCGACGGGCTCAATATTCCGGCACGCTCGTGGTCGACCCGATGCTGAACCCGCGCTATCGTGGAGAGAAGAATGTCGGTGTTAAGGCCTTGGCGAACGGTCGCTTGGCAGCAGCGCGCGACGAATTCAATCAGTTCTTCTACGATCTACGCCCGGAACTTCCTCTTCGCACCGATTTGATCAGGTTTGAGGTAATACCCGAAAGCAGTATCGTATTAAACAACGCCGCCATCACCGCCAGCCTCAGTGGCGACGCTCTGACGGCGACCAAGTATGCCGACCACGCCCAAATGCTGGCGAAAGAAGATGACCGTAGTTCACCCGCCGACGAAGCAATCCTAATAGCGAATCAAGCTCGGCTATGTGTACTCGATTGTGACCTGCGAAAAGCGATTTCCCTCTCGCGCGACGCCGTCGTTCGTTTAACTCAACACTTGGGATGCGACCATCCTGATACGCAAATCGTAGCCTTGCAACTCGCCTTTACGCTGGAAGCGGCAGGCGACTACGAAGCGGCCAAGGCGAACTATCAATCGTGCCAAAAAGCGTTTGTGCGGCTGCTCGGCCCCAACACGACTAATCATGCATACATTCTCAACCGCCTGGGCTACCTCGCTTATCTCGATGGCGACTATCCGTTGGCCGAAACGCGCTTGATTACGGCGCTCGCGATATACGACCACGCCGAATACGAGCATGCCGATGGGCAACTCGATTGCTTGCGTAATCTGGCGTCACTGTACCGGCGCACTGTAGAGATGGATAAGTTACGTGCCATCGAAGCGCGGCTGCCGTTCAAGTCGCGAAAGTCGACGATTCGATCGATCTCGCAACGCTAACTCGCGACAAATTAAATAGCAGCAAAAGAACCTAATCTCCACATCTATAGCCCGCGCCCACCGCCGCACAGGGCAATCGATAATCTACCCCCGCCCGGTCCAGCATCCATTGCACGTACGTATTGCTATTGGGTCCGGGATACGCACGGTAGTCAGCGCGACACGGATAGCACGGCGATTCGTTGATGATCGTCTCGATCAGCGTCGTCGCCGTCGCGCCGCGCCATTCGCGTATGACAAACGTGCCGCCCGCGCCCACGTCGCCTTCGATGGGCATCAGGTTGTGCCGCACGTGTCCGTAGGGTCCACCGGCCGTCTGCCAGAGTTCCCATCGATCGAAATCACCACCAGCAGGCTTAATTGCAAACCAACAGTGCACGGCGATGTGTTCGAGATGGGGTATCGGCGCGGCATAGATGCGTGCGACGGGTTCGTCGACTGCTTTTAAGTCGTCGATCGACACAAATTGCGTTTGATCGGGCGTGGAAAGCGCCACGCAGTTGCACGTCGCCAGCGCGACCACCGCCACCGTCAACCAACAGGCAAGTATCCGAATCGTCAGCGGCATCGTGCTGCGTCGCAAATGGGTCGGCATCGGGCTGCGCCCTCAATGGGAAGCGATATTGATAACTCGCACGCAACGCGCCGGGCTCGAATAATTATCAGGCGCGGCCATCTATCATGCATCCCCGAGCAGGCGTTTCAAGACTTTTTTGGGAAACACGCGTTGGCCCGTCTGCCCAGTTGCAATCTTCTTTTCGCCCACGTAAGCAACGCAGTCGCAAACGAGTTCGCGCTCATTAACGGCGCAACACGTCGCTACCACCCGCACCGTCTCGCCGATCGGTGCCGGCGCGCGATGATCGCAAGACGCATGGCTGCCGACGCCTTCTTCACCGTCGGCGAGAAAATCCACCAGCATTTTGCGACCGGCCACTTCAAAATAATGCACCAGCGTCCACGTCGCGCACACACGATGCACCACCACGCCGTCGAAGGCCGGACACATGTCCTCCGTGACGGTAAAACTGAGTTCGCGTTCGGTTCCGATTTTCAAACCGGGCTTCATCGCTGCGTTTCCAAAGCAATTGAATCACCTTGAGGCGAATTTTCCGCCGCATCGTCCGGAAGTATCACGGATAAGCCCCATCGGACGCAACCGCTCGCGCGACCTGAAAAATCGATGGAACGGAAATCGCACGCTCCGCGCTTCATCGCTAGCGGGCGATAAAAGAGAAAAAAGTAAGGGGCGCAAACCGTGAAGAACCAAGACGTCAAACTCGATGTACTGAACAATATCGACATCGCGTCACCGTGCCCGGCCAATTGGCACGAGATGACCGGCAACGCACAGAAACGCCATTGCGAACATTGCGATCTCGATGTGTACAACCTCAGCGCGATGACGCGGCGCGAAGTGACCGATCTGTTGCAACGCCCGAACGGCCCACAATGCGTGCGGCTTTATCGACGACAAGATGGCACCGTCATCACGCGTGATTGCCCGTGGCGCGAGCGGATGAAGCTGCGCAGCCAACGCTGGGTCGCGGCCATCGTCGGACTCGTCGGCATCGGTTGGGCCGCGACCATCGGATGCATCATGGGCGCACGCGCCTGTGAATCGCGATCGGATCAAGGACAAGCCGCGCCGGAGCGTCTCGCCCCCGATTGCGGCAATCCTGATGACCAACATCAAGTTATGATGGGCCGAAAACGAGTGGATGTCGTGCAGGGCGAGATCGTCCCGCCGCGCGGCTTTCTACCCGAATTCGGCGAACGCTACGAAACGTCGCATGAGGATCGAGATTAGCAGCGACAGGCTCGCAATCCGTGCCGGACCATCCAAATAATTGCAAATTGACGCGGTTTTTCGCATGATGCCGCAAGAAAGTTGGCGCACGCGGGAATACACCGCCGTCATACTCACGATGCTATTAAACTGAAAAGAGGATATTCGCCTATGAACCTGCTTTTACCCATTGCGCTTAGCGTGACGCTCGCAGGCACTGCCCTACCGCCGGACGTCGTCAAGATGGATATGCGGATTGACAGCCCCGACCGTGACGTCGGTAAGACGATGCGGCTCTTCGTCAGCGTCGATCTCAAGGACGGCTGGACGGGCAACGCGGGCGAAGCCCCGAACTTTATTCTGCAAGTCGACGCCCCCGAATGCGTGGAGATGCAGGGGCCCCGTCTCGAAGGCATTCGCAAACAAAGCCGCAACGGCTTTTTGCGACCACCCGAAGAAAAGATGATGGAGGGGCGCGAAACGTCCTTCGAGTTCAAGATCACGAAGGCGCCGTCGAAGGACGAACGCTTCGCCGTCAACCTGATCGGTTACGTAACCGACGCAGACAACACCGACGTTTGGTACATCCGTCGTCGTATGGCCATTGCACTGACGAAAGACGCAACGCCGACCCGTATCGACGAAAGCCCGTCCACTTGGGGCATCGGCAACGAACTCGAACTCGGCGACAAAGCCGTCTCATTCAAGTTGCCGCAAGCCGACGGAACCGAAGTCGATCTCAGCCAATACCTCGGCAAAAAGAACATCATTGTCTCGACGTACCGTGCCTTCTGGTGACCGTACTGCGCGACGCAACTGGTTCAGTTGCAAAACATGTACGACGAGTTTGCCGCCCGCGATACGATTGCCATCGCCATCGCCCAAGAGGACAAAGACCTCGAAAGCCACGCCAAATTTCTAACGAAATTCGACGGTAAGCCGCCCTTCTTCATCGTGGCCGATATCGGGCGCGAACAAACGCAGCGCTACGACCGTACCACGACCTATCTGATCGATAAAAAAGGCGTGGTGCGCGAAATCTTTCCCGGCACCGTCCGCACGCGCCCAAGTTGGAAGGCGGTCTTGAATCGCATGGACGAGTTAAAGGTAGGAAAGTAGGAAACGTCGAAACGTCGAAACGTCGAAACGTCGAAACGTCGAAAATATGTCGCCGCTTTATCCGGCAAAGCTCTTGCGATTCGTCGAAAAATCCCCTTGCTTTGAAAGGGCGAATGGGCGGCGTTCAATTTTGAACGCCGCCTTTTTATTTCCCTTAACTCGAGTCAACGCGCGACCCGGCGGAGCCGCGGCCTGTGGCCGCATGCAAGACAACACCGCCAGCAAAAAATACCATCACCCAACCATCGTGAAAATTTTCCCAATCAAACCCATCAATAAACTCATCCACACAAACACAACCAAATTACCGCGCCCACATCATCAACAACTTTTTCAACGCTGCCACCTGCCGCAACCTAACCGCCATCGCTATAATCCTGCCGTATGAAGATCGCACTCGCGCAGCTCAACGCCACCGTCGGCGACATCGACGGAAACACCCACAAGACCATTCACGCATACGCACAAGCCGACGCACAAGGTGCCGACCTCGTCATATTCAACGAGCTTGCCATTACCGGTTATCCACCGAAGGATCTGCTGCTCAAGCCGAGTTTCGTGCGCCGCAATATTGCCGCCCTCGAACATCTCGCGCTGAAACTCAACGGTAAGGCTGCCGCGCTCGTCGGCTTCGTCGACACCAATGCGTCGCCCGACGGCGTGCCCCTGCACAACGCCGCCGCCTTGCTGCACGGCGGCAAGCGCATCGCCGTCGCGCATAAATCGCTGCTGCCCACCTACGACGTCTTCGACGAACACCGTTACTTCGAACCAGCTAAGGAATGCACCGTCGTCGACGTGCCGCTCGCCGGCAAAAGCCGACGTATCGCCATCACCATCTGCGAAGACCTCTGGACCGACGACGAATGCTTCAGCGGTCGCCGCTATCATCGCCGACCGATCGATGAGATCGCGCAGCGTGGCGTCGATCTCATCGTGAATCTCTCGGCCTCACCGTTCGTGATCGATAAGCAAGCGTTTCGTCAAAAGATGCTCGCGGGCCATGCGCGCAAGGCCGGCTGCCCCGTCATGCTCTGCAACCAAGTCGGCGGTAACGATGAACTCATCTTCGACGGCGGCAGTTTCGTCGTCGCCGCCGATGGTACGCTCACCAACCGCGCCCGCGCCTTCGAGACCGATATACTGTTGGCCGACCTCGATAGCGACGAGAAGTTGATCGCCGATTACCCCGAAGCGCTCGCGTCGGTTAACGATGCATTGGTGTTGGGCACGCGCGATTACGTACGCAAATGCGGATTCGAGAACGTCGTCATCGGCCTGTCCGGCGGCATCGATTCGGCTGTCACCTGCGCCATCGCCGTCGAAGCGTTGGGTGCCGATAAGGTTCTCGGCGTTGCGCTACCGTCGCGCTATAGCAGCGATCATAGCGTTAGCGATGCCGAATCTTTGGCGAAGCAACTCGGCGTTGAGTTTCAGGAAATCGCCATTCGCGAAATTCACGCCGCCGCCGAAGAAACGCTCACGCCCCACTTCGGCGAGCGACCACCCGACGTTACCGAAGAAAACATGCAGGCACGCGTGCGCGGATTGTTGCTGATGAGTCTGTCCAACAAATTCGGTCGACTCTTGCTGACGACCGGCAATAAGAGCGAATTGTCCGTCGGCTACTGCACGCTGTACGGCGATATGTGCGGCGGCCTGGCCGTCATCAGCGATGTACCGAAGATCATGGTGTACGACCTGGCGCGATGGATGAACGAACGTGCCGGTCGCGAAATCATCCCCGAATCGACGATCACCAAACCGCCATCCGCCGAACTCCGCCCGGATCAACACGACCAACAATCGCTACCGCCATACGACGTGCTCGATGGCATCCTGCGGCGCTATATCGAGCTAGAGATGTCGGTCGACGAAATCGTGGCCGACGGCTTCGATCTGGAAACCGTTCGCGACATCGCCCGCAAGGTCGATCAAAACGAATACAAGCGCAAACAAATGGCCACGGGTCTCAAAGTCACCAGCCGCGCCTTCGGCGTGGGCCGGCGCATGCCCATCGCGGCTCGGTTTCAATATTGAGATTTGGTGATTTCGCTTCCACCTTCGTTCGCAACGCGATACACTTCCGCCAAATGCTTACGTTTTCGCTGCAATCCGGCTCCTGCGGTAACGCCATCTACGTCGAAGCGGGCGACACGCGTCTGTTGTTTGACGCCGGTATCAGCGCCAAACGCATCGCCGAGCGCCTCGCACAGCACGGTCGCAGCGCCGCCGATTGCGACGCGGTAATTCTCTCCCACGAACACAGCGATCACATCTCCGGCGTTGGCCCGTTGCATCGCAAGTTCAACATACCGGTTTACGCCACCGATCGAACCATGCGCGCCGCCCGTGCCAAAGTCGGCAAACTGCATCGTGTGCATCGCTTCGAGCGCGGTGCCAGCTTCACCATCGGCGACGCGACCATTCACGCCATTCCCACGCCGCACGACGCGGCCGATGGCTCTTGCTTTATCGTCGAACACGACGGCAAGCGGCTGGGCATCTTCACCGACCTCGGGCATCCGTTCGCAGCGCTGGCCGATGCATTGGCCGGCGTGGATGCCGCCTATCTCGAAAGCAACTACGACGACGACATGCTCTGGAACGGCCCCTATCCGCAGTTTCTCAAGCAGCGCATCGCCGGCGATAACGGCCACCTTTCCAACGACGACGCCGCCGGCTTCAACGCCCGCCACGGTCGACGCTTGCAATGGTTAGCCCTCGCGCATCTCAGCGAACACAACAACGCCCCCGAGATCGCGCTCGATACCCATCGCCGCATCATCGGCAAGTCATTGCACTGCGTCGCCTGCTCGCGGACGACGGTGGGAAATGTTCTCGAAGTCGCCTGACCGCAACGAAATCGAAACGCTTGCTGCCAATGTCAGTTTTGTTGCAACGAATGTTTGCTTCAACGGCCATAACGACAGACTGCAATAGAGATGAAACACCGACTGGTTGCATTCTTGTTGCTTGCGACGCCGCTTTTTATTGCGGCGACGGCCTGGATGGGTGATCGACCGAACTCTGGGCCGCCCTCCCTCAATAAACCAACATACACCCCAGCGCGCGGTCAACGAAAAGAACCGCTCGCATGGGGCGTATATCAAATCTACTGGGGCCGACGATTCGAGCGCAACCTGGCTAAAGAACTCGAACAATTTGCATCGCGACCGCAATACGTCATGTTTTATCGCGACTTGGGGCGCCCTTTTCCGAAATATGGCATCGATATCATTCGCGCCGTCGGCGCGACGCCGATGATCTCGTTAGAGTTGTGGATGTGGGGCGATCGCGATGGACGTCGGTGTCTGCCCGACATCAACGCAGGCCGATACGACGCGTTCTTTCGCGATTGGGCGCGGGCCGCCGCCGCCGATGGCCGTCGCGTGCTGTTGCGATTTGGCTTCGAGATGAACGGCAACTGGTTCAGTTGGTCGGAAGACCCGCTCGCGTTTGTCACCGCGTGGCAACGCATCAAGACCATCTTCGACGCAGAACAAGCGGGCAATGTCGAATGGGTCTGGTCGCCCAACGTCGTCAGCATTCCCCGCACTGCCGAAAACGATATGCACCTGTATTATCCGGGCGATCGGTATGTCGATTGGGTCTCGCTCGATGGCTACAACTTCGGCGATCATCATTCCGAGTGGCATCGTTGGCAAAGCTTCGCCGAGATTTACGAGAAACCGTTGGGCGAACTGCTGGAAAAATACCCATCGAAACCCATCATCATCTCGGAGTTCGGTTGCGCTCCGGGTAAACCGGGGCAGAAAGCTAAATGGATACGTGACGCACACGCCTATCTATCGCGGATTCCACAAGTAAAGGCGGCGATCTGGTTCAATTTGGACAAGCGCCGCGAAGGCGAGCCGAATTGGCGCGTCGATGAATGTGATGATTGTTTGAAAGCGTTCAATGAGACGTTCGCGCGCGAGTGGAGTACGCAAGGCGGATAAACGCACGACATTGTAGGTCAGGCGAGAGCCTGACGGTGCCACCAGTAGATTGAAGGCACCAGTTGCATCATTCCCCAACCTTCGCTAACGCGAAGGATGGGGCACCCGACGGTTTTGTGAATTACATCCCTGTATATCTCGCAATTTCGACGTTGTTGAGGTTATTGACGGTCTGCCGTTTTGACTTTCCGACTTATAGATGTTTCGACGTTTATTCAGGCTTTTGCCCCATCCGATTCATTACCATCAAGCGCAACTCCGTCATATCTTCAATGGCAAAGCGAATGCCCTCGCGACCGAGGCCGCTGTCTTTGACGCCGCCGTAGGGCATGCTGTCGACGCGGAATGATGGAATATCGTTAATCACCACGCCGCCGACATCGAGTTCGTTGAAGGCGTAGAAGGCGTTTTGCATGTTGTTGGTGAACACGCCCGCTTGCAGACCGAAGACGCTATCGTTGACGATGTCGCAGGCTTGTTTGAAATTATTGAACGGCTCGACGGTGGCAATGGGGCCGAAGGCTTCTTCACACGTTACCGCCGCATCTTTGGGAGCGTTTTCGATAAACGTGGCATCGTAGAACGCACCGTCGCGCTTACCACCGCATAGCACTTTGGCACCGCCCTTCACGGCCGCGTCGGTCCATTCTTCCAAACGCTTAGCCTCCTTCTCATCGATCAAAGGTCCGATGAACGTGTCTTCCTCGAGCGGGTCGCCGACCTTCAACTGCTTAGCAGCCGCGACGAGCTTCCCCTTAAAAGATTCATAAATGTTCTCGTGAATCAGCACGCGCTGCACGCCGATGCAAGACTGGCCCGACTGATAAAACGCACCGATCATCATGCGCTCGACGGCGAAGTCCTGATCGGCGTCTTTATCGACCACGCACGCGGCGTTACCGCCCAACTCCAGCACCACCGGCTTCTTGCCCGCCTTGGCCTTCAGCGCCCAGCCCACATCGGGCGAGCCGGTAAATGAGAGCAGCTTAAACCGTTCGTCGGTCGTAAACAGATCGGCACCGTCGCGGCGGCATGGCAGAATGCTGAACGCCCCTTTCGGTAAATCCGTCTCGGCGAGTATCTCGCCCATGATCAACGCGCCAATGGGCGTCTTACTGGCCGGCTTTAACACGAAGGGGCAGCCGGCCGCGATGGCCGGCGCGATCTTGTGCGCAGCCAAGTTGATCGGAAAGTTAAACGGCGAGATAAACGAACACACGCCGATGGGCACGCGCTTCCAGATGCCTTCGTAGCCCTCGGCGCGCTTAGAGATATCCAAGGGTTGATATTCACCGTAGATGCGCACGGCTTCTTCGGCTGCGATGTTAAACGTGTCGATGCCGCGCGTCACTTCACCGCGCGAATCTTTGATGGGCTTACCCGCTTCGATGCACAGCGCCTTAGCCAGTTCTTCGTGACGTTCCTCCATGCGCTGGGCAAGATGACGCAACACATCGGCCCGCGCGTACGACGGCATCTTGCGCATGGCATGGCGCGCATCGTGCGCCGCGCCGATCGCCTTATCAATCGTCGCGGCATCAGCCATCGCCACACGTGTGGCGACTTCGCCGGTGTATTTGTTCGTCACCTCCAAATCGGTATTGGCAGCGACGGGTTGGTTGGCGAGATAGTAGGGGTAGGTTTCATTAAGCATTTAAGATGCCCTTCGATTTATCGTAGGTCAGGCGAGAGCCTGACACCGCCACCGGCAAATTCAAGACCGCCAGCAGATTCCACATTTGCGAATAAGATTCAGTTAATGCGGCCACAGGCCGCAGCTCTGAACTTTGACCCGACAATTCAGTTTTTCAGACTTCATCTTGCCACTCAGCATCGGTGATTAATTCGAATCAGCATCAAACGATACCAAATCGATTGGCTTTGCCTCTTTCGTCTCCACATTCTGATCGAACTGCACCAGCGTGCCACACTTCGGACAAGCGCTCGCGGGGTTGCCGTTCATATCGTTGCCACAACTTAGACAGCGCCGATCGTATTCAATCGTCCCCAGTTTTCTCGACATTACCTGCCAACCGACAAACGTCGCGAAGGTCATCAACCAATATCCGACAGTAGCGGCACTGCAAGTTTGCACGAACGTCGGCCAAGGTTGATCGCTCAGAGTGCGTCCAAAATATCCGTAGCAAAAAAGAAAGATTGGCATCACGCATAATGCCGCAACGCCTGTCAGCAAAGCGCGCTCGCCCATCGTTCGGATCGGCCTACTCAGGAAAGCGACGCCGACCCAATGCCATGCCACCACCGCTATCACGATAGGAAAAAAGTCACCAAACCCCATTCGGCCAAAAATCAATCCGAACACGGCTCCCCAACCAATAGACCACAGCGCGATGGCGAACTCTTTCGCCAACACCGAACGCGACGCGGGATGTGTCAAGAATCTTAGAATAGCTGCCTCGCCTCAATGATCAGTGTTTTAGCAATTCGACTTGCAACGTTTAAGAGTCAATTGTGCATCGCAATCCATGCGGCCACAGGCCGCGGCTCTGATTGTCACGCGCGATGCTCGAACGCATTCTCATATGGCCGTGAACGCCGTGATTGTCACACGCCGCAATCTAATTGATGTCTTATGCACTTTGCACATCGAATTTGGCGTTCTGCACTCTGCATTTTTCACTTCGCACTTTGCATTTTACATTCTTCACTTTCTGCATTCGCACTTCGCTATTCGCCATTCTCAATCCCCCCCTAAAGCGTGCACGTTAATTCTCCCAATCGCTTCGTCAGCTTCATATTCTCCGAGTAATCCACCGGCATGGCGACGATGGACGGCTTGCCGCTGTCAAAGGCCGCATCTAAAGCTGGTTTCAAGTCGACCGAGTTCTCCACCCGCGCGCCATAGCCGCCGAAGCTCTCGGCCAGCTTCACAAAATCAGGATTGTTAAACGCCAGATCGGTATGTTTGCCGAAGTGCGTTTCCTGCTTCCACGAAATCAGTCCATATTCCTTATCTTCCCAGACCAAACACACAAAGGGCAGGTCGTAACGTACCGCCGTTTCGAAGTCTTGTATGTTCATCAGGAATCCGGCGTCACCGCAGACGGCGATCACGCGTCGGCCGGGATAGACCAGCTTGGCCGCCAGCGCCCCCGGCAGCGCGAAGCCCATCGAGCAAAAGCCGTTCGGTATCAGGCATGTGTTCGGCTCGTCGCAATGGTAATGCCGTGCCACCCACATCTTATGGGCACCGACATCCGACAACAGAATATCGCACGGTGCTAAAACCGCCCGACAATCGGCGAGCGCCTTCTGCGGCTTGATAATTCCCTTGGTATCGTCATCATCGTGCGCCGAAAAATCTGCGATCATCTCTTCGCGACGGCGTTGATGCTTACCGATCTCGAAGCGCGGCGTATCCGTATCTCCGAGTGATTCGAGCAAACCATGTAAACAATTGGCGATGTCGCCCACCAATTCAACCGCCACGCGATAGTTCTCGTCCACTTCCGCCGGTAAGAAGTCGATATGCAGAATCTTCTTGGCGTTGCCCTGGTTCCAGCGCATCGGATCGTATTCGACGAGGTCATAGCCAATCGCAATCACCAAATCGGCTTCGTCCATGATGCAAGAGACATGATCGCGCGATTGCAAGCCGATGGTGAACAAGCAATGCTCGCTGCTGCGCGGCACCGCCCCTTTGCCCATAAATGTATTCACCACGCCGATGCCGGTGCGCGTGACGAAGCGGCATAGTTGTTCGGCGCTGCGTTTGCGGACACAACCGTTGCCCGCCAGCACCACCGGCTTCTTGGCCGACTCGATCAACTCGACCGCATCGACGAGCGCCTTTGGGTCGGGGCCGGGTCGGCGCGTGGGCGTTGGCGGGATCGGCGTCTTGTCGGTTTCCGATCCGGCGATGTCCTCCGGCAGTTCAACCAAACACGCGCCCGGTTTCTCAAACTCGGCCAACTTAAACGCCTTGCGCACCATCTCGGGAATGTTGTCGGGGTGCTGCACCGTCTCGGCCCATTTGGTCAGCGGCTTATACATGTCGACCACGTTCATCGCCTGGTGCGATTCTTTGTGCAGTCGCTGCGTGCTGCCCTGCCCGGTGAGCACCACCATCGGCGAACGATCCATGTTGCCGTTGCCGACGCCGGTCACGAGGTTGGTCGCGCCGGGTCCGAGCGTTGCCAAACAGACGCCCGCGCGGCCGGTCAGCCGACCGTAGACGTCGGCCATGAAGGCGGCGGCCTGTTCGTGGCGGCATAGGATGAATTTGATGTCGGAATCGGCCAACGAGATCATCATGTCGGCGTTTTCTTCGCCCGGTACGCCGAAGATGTACTCGACGCCCTCGGCTTCCAGACATTTCACAAACAGATCGGATGCTTTCACGGCGGTGGACTCCTGAGGATGGGGTATCGGCCCTCGGCCCGGAAGCGACAATCGGCCCCATTTGAAATGGTTTGACTGGCTACCGGGCATGATAGCGGAACTAAGGTCGCCCGCCCGTGCCAATCTGTCATTCCTAGCGAACTGATACCGCTTGCAGTGCCACCAAGTCAGCAATGGGGATCCCGTTCGACTTTCGGTAATGTTTAAGCACTGTCACCTATCCCAAGCATTGGCAGATACTTACAGTCGCCAAATCGCAGACTCGGTCGAATCTGGGCGATTGGCACGAACGTTGCATATCCGCATCGTCGAAGAGTGTGCGCCTGCCCGTTCGGCACGGCCCGCCGGTTTCGTTTGGAGCGGTTCCATCGTGACCTTTGCCCGCAGCCATCTGAATTTGCTCATCGCCCGCAACCCCGCCAGCGAATGGGCCAACGCGCTGCCCGAGCGTCTCTCGCCGTGGCCGCTGGCCTTGCATTGGTCGGAAAGCGACGAGCAAGTCGTGGGGCTGACGGCGCGGGATTCGATCCACGTGATGGTGCTCGACGACACGCTGCCCGTGGCGGGCGGCCTCGATACCTTGCGGCGCCTGCGACGCATGGGTCTGACGGTCCCCTGCCTGTACGTCTGCGAACAGTCGCAGCCGCGGCTGCTGACCGACGCGATGAAGCTCGATGTGTTTAGCGTGATCGAAACCGATCAGGGGCAGGCGTTATTACCCGAAATGATCGCGCGGATCGCGCAGCGCGTCTACCAAATGGAATTGCCCGACGTCGGAAATCGCAACTAAGCGTCGGATTCGCGTAGCTTTCGTTCGCATCGCCAAGGCGGCGCTGCGATTAAATCAAATAGACCGCGTCGGCCGAATGAGACGACGCAACAACGACACGTAAACGTTAAAGGAGTTTGCAAATGCCAGCTACCAAGAGCCGCGTCAAGATTCGCCCGATTGGTGACAAAGTGGTTGTAAAGCGCATCGAAGCCAACGACGTCACGGCCGGCGGCATCGTGCTGCCCGAAAGCGCCAAGGAAAAGCCGAAGCGCGGCAAGATCGAAGCCATCGGCGAAGGTCGCCTGCTCTCCAGCGGCGAGCGCTCCAAGATGCAGGTCAGCAAAGGTGACGAAGTGCTCTTCACCAGCTACGCCGGCACCGAAGTGAAGATCGACGGCGAAGAGTTCCTCATCATGGATGAGTCGGACATTCTCGCCATCGTCGGCTAAGCTAGGCCCTTCGCAGTTTCGCGGATGCGGCAGCCTTGGCCCACGCCATACCGCCGCCCCGCCTCGCAGTAGTCGTTCAACCCGAAAGGCCTTGCATGAAACCGTCTCTCTTTGCGACCGCCCTCGATGAAGCCGTTCGATTCGGATCGTCCGCCCGCTTGGTGCTGACATTCCCCGGCAACGAAGACGCCCTGCATATTTATCCGCTGGCGTACACGCGCATCGAAGACAGTGGCTTTCGTATTGAGATTCGCACGTCCGACATCATCGCGGCGGACTTGGTCGACGACATGTTGTTCGTCGATGCCGGCGCGATCGAAACGGCCGAGTTGCAGGTCAAAGAAAAAGGCAAGGTCTGGCAGGAAGATACCTTCGAAGGTATCAGCGATGACGACTTCCCTGCGTAAGCCTTCAAAACATTAAACAAAGAATCATCAGGAGATACGCATCCAATGGCAGCTAAGAAAATTGCATTCGACATGGAGGCCCGCGAGGCCATCCGCAACGGCGTCAACCAGTTGGCCCGCGCCGTCAAAGTCACCATGGGCCCCTGCGGTCGCAACGTCGTAATCGAAAAGTCGTTCGGCAGCCCCACGGTCACCAAAGACGGCGTAACCGTCGCCAAAGAAATCGAACTCGACGACGCCTACGAAGATATGGGCGCGCAAATGGTGAAGGAAGTCGCCAGCAAGACGTCCAACGACGCAGGCGATGGCACCACCACCGCCACCGTGTATGTCGAGTCGATCTTCAGCGAAGGCTTGAAGAACGTCGCCGCCGGTGCCAACCCGATGGAACTCAAGCGCGGCATCGATGCCGGCGTGGATGCCATCGTCGAAGAATACAAGCGCATGGCCAAGCCGGTGAAGGAAAGCAAGCAGATCGCCCAAGTCGGCACCTGCGCCGCCAACCATGACGCCGAAATCGGCAAGAAGATTGCCGAAGCCATGGACAAGGTCGGCAAAGACGGCGTCATCACGGTCGAAGAAGGCCAAACGCTCGAAACAATCGTCGATCTCGTCGAAGGTATGCAGTTCGATAAGGGCTACCTCTCGCCGCACTTCGTTACCGACACGGCCGAGATGGAAGTTCAGCTCGACAAGCCCTTCATCCTCATCCACGAAAAGAAGATTTCGTCGGTGAAGGATTTGGTGCCGATCCTCGAGAAGGTCGCCAAGGCCGGTCGTCCGCTGCTCATCATCGCCGAAGACGTCGAAGGCGAAGCCCTCGCCACGCTCGTCATCAACAAGCTGCGCGGCATGTTGCAAGTCGCCGCCGTCAAGGCCCCCGGCTTCGGCGATCGCCGCAAGGCCATGCTGCAAGACCTCGCCATCATGACCGGCGCCACGCCGATCTTCGAAGAAACCGGCGTCACGCTCGAAGGCATCGACGTTAACGATCTCGGCCAAGCCAAGCGCATCGTGGTCGACAAAGATAACACCACGATCATCCAAGGTGCCGGCAAGGCTGCCGACATCAAGGCACGCATCGACCAGATCAAGGTCGAAGCCGATCGCACCACCAGCGACTACGATCGCGAAAAGCTCGAAGAGCGCCTGGCCAAGTTGGCCGGTGGCGTCGCCATTTTACGCGTCGGTGCGGCGACCGAAGTCGAAATGAAGGAAAAGAAGGCCCGCGTCGAAGACGCGCTGCACGCCTGTCGCGCCGCCGTTGAAGAAGGCATCCTGCCCGGTGGCGGTGTCGCCCCGCTGCGTGCCCTCGCTTCGGTGCTCGATAAGGAAGAGAAGAAGCTCAAGGGCGACCAAAAGACCGGCGTCGATATCGTGCGTCGCGCCTTGTGGGCCCCGATCAAAGTCATCGCCGAAAACGCGGGCCTCGACGGTAGCGTCGTCGCTCAGAAGGTCTTCGAAGACAAGAAGGCCAACTTCGGCTTTAACGCGCTTACCAACGAATACGGCGACATGATTGAAATGGGCGTCATCGTGCCGGCCAAGGTCGAGCGCGTCGCCCTGCAAAACGCCGCCTCCATCGCTGCCCTGCTGTTGACGACCGACTGTGCCGTCAGCGAAATCAAGGAAGAAAAGAAGAAGGGCGGCGGCATGCCCGGCGGTATGGGCATGTAAGCCCTCAGTCAGAGCCGAATCGGCATCTGACAGAGCCGCGCCCGTAAGTAAGGAAGCGGTCACCGCCAGAACTCGCGCGTGACCAAAACCTGCAAGTTACGGGCGGCAACATGAAGTCCACGCTCGCCGCGAAAAACTTCGCCGGCGACGAGTACATAAATCGAAAGCGCGACGCGGTTCTTAGGAACGGCGTCGCGCTTTCTCTTTTACCTGTGCGATTATTCAGAAGAGGCTTTGGCGTCATACCATTCCACTGTCCGCCGCAGCCCTTCCTCTAAATCAACCAGCGCTTCAAAACCAAACGCAGATTGCGCAAGGCTGGTATCCAACACCCGCCGCGGTTGGCCGTCGGGCTTGGTGGTATCCCATTCGATCGTGCCGGTGAAGCCCGTTGTCGCTTTGATCTTCTCGACCAAGTCGGCAATCGTGATTTCCCGGCCGGTGCCGATGTTGACCGGCTCGGGCTCGTTATAGCGCTGCGTCGCCGCCACGATCGCGCGGGCGCAGTCTTCGACGTAAAGGAACTCGCGGCTGGCCTTGCCCGTGCCCCACACGGTGACGCTCGGCAGGTTGTTGCGTTTGGCTTCGCTGAAGCGGCGAATCAGCGCTGGGATAACATGGCTACTGGCTACGTCGAAATTATCGCCGGGGCCGTATAGGTTGGCGGGCAATAAGTAGATTCCGTTCAGCCCATATTGCGCGCGATACGATTGCAGCATCACCAGCAACGCTTTTTTCGCCACGCCGTAGGGCGCGTTGGTTTCTTCGGGATAACCGTCCCACAGATCATCTTCTTTAAACGGCACCGGCGTATGTTTTGGATACGAACACACGGTGCCTACCTGCACGAACTTCGCGATGTTGCTGCGCCGCGCGTGCTCGATCAGGTGCAGGCCCATCGCCATGTTGGCATAGAAAAAACGACCGGGGTTATCGCGATTGGCACCGATGCCGCCGACTTCGGCAGCAAGATGAATCACGACGGTCGGTTGCAACTCGGCGTATAGACGCACGACGGCGGCTTCGCTGGTGAGGTCGTAGTCCTTGCGGTGTGGCACAAGGATGTTGTCGTCGGACACGCCCGCCGCGCGTAGTTGCTCGCACACGAAGCGGCCAAGAAAGCCAGCGCCGCCGGTAACGAGTATGCGTTGTTGGGTAAGGTCGAGCATGGGTGTTTCTCGTGCGACCACAGGCACCGCTTCTGATTCGCGCGTCAATCAATTTGGCTTGGCAATCGTGGTGTATCAAGGGATGCACCCTACAGGCACTACACAAAATCCAAACATAGTAGGGTGCGTCCCTCGACGCGCCATCACTCAATCGTCAAAGTCACCGTGATCTGCGTCCACAAGTCTTCCAATTTTGATATTTCTAACACTAACTGACTGCTCGAGCCAACGGTTAATCGCATCCAAGCGGCGTTTCGCTCGTTCAGCCCCCTTACCAAGTTCGACGAATCCTTCAAAATCCTCATCGGTGCAGCCACCACCAACGAAGCAGCCGTTTGCCTCGATACAATCGACAAACGAATCTAACCAAGCATCATGCGTGGTATCGACGAGATCGCATCGTACGTTTGCGCCATAAATGCGAAATTCGCCGAGAAACTTTTTCTTTCGAAGTCGCTTACGCACCGAAGACTCGCTGATATTACCTAAAGTTTGTTGGTCGACGTGAATTTGCGATGCAGTAATAACATGCGGCCACAGGCCGCAGCTCTGTTGTCGCGTGTTTATTGATTCCGCGTTCTCGTTACACCAAACGAAGCCCTTGCCCCATCAATCGATGTGCTAGACGCCATTTCGAAGCAACCGACGCCGTCGCATCAACACTGCCCACGATACCACGCCACAAACCGCTCCAATCCTTCTGCCAAATGCGTCGAAGGTTCGTAACCCAATTCGGCGCGGGCCAGCGATACGTCGGCATACGTCTTGTTCACATCGCCCGGCGGCACCGGCTTGCGGTCGATGATTGCCTTCTTGCCCAGCGCCGCTTCGATTGACGAGATCAAATCGCTGAGCGAGACCGGCTCCGATTCGCCCAGGTTGTAAATCGCATAGCCTTCACAGCGATCAATCGCCGCCACCACGCCGCGAATGATGTCATCGATATACGTATGGTCGCGCATCATGCTGCCGTCGCCGAAGACGGGGATCGGTTTGCCCTTTTCGATCAGTCGCGTGAACTTGTGAATAGCCAAATCGGGCCGCTGCCGTGCACCGTACACGGTGAAAAACCGCAAGCACGTGATGTTCATCTTGAAGAGATGATGATACGTATGGCAGATCAACTCGCCCGCTTTCTTGGTGGCGGCGTAGGGCGAAATCGGATGATCAACCACATCGCTTTCCGAGAACGGCACCTTTTCGTTATTGCCGTAAACGCTGGAACTGCTAGCGAAAATAAACGAACGTACATCGCGTTCGCGCGCGGCCTCCAGCATTACATTCGTGCCGTTGACGTTTACATCCTGATACAACAGCGGATCGGCAATCGAAGGACGCACGCCCGCCCGCGCCGCCAAGTGCACGACGGCATCGCATTCCTGCGGTAGCACCGCCTTCACCATGGCCGCGTCGCGGATATCGCCTTCGACGAGGCGATAATTCTCGTTTTTTAGACACGCGTCAATATTCCGCCGCTTGACGGCTTCATCATAAAAAGGATCGAAGCTGTCGTAGGCGATTACCGAGTCGCCCCGCTCCAACAGCGTCTCGCACAGGTGCGAACCGATAAAGCCGGCCCCACCCGTTACGAAGATCGTTCGCGGTCGCGCGCCGCTCATTGCGGCTTCACCGAAGGCCGGCCCACGCTGTGATATTCGATGCCCTGCTTGGCTACAAAGGGCGGATCGTAAAGGTTGCGACCGTCAAAGATCACGGGCTTGGCCAAACCGGCCTTGATTTTGTCGAAGCTGGGCGTACGAAACTCGGGCCAGTCGGTGAACACGACTAGCATGTCGGCCCCTTGCAAGGCGTCGTAGGCATTGTCGTGATAGCTAATGCCCTTATCGCCCAACTCGGCTTTGGTGTTAGGCATGGCTTCGGGGTCGTGAGCGCGAATCGTTGCACCTTTGTCGCGCAATAAGCGAATCACATCGATGGCGGGCGCTTCACGGATATCATCGGTGCGGCCTTTAAATGCCAAACCCCAGGCGGCAATCGTCTTGCCCTGCAATTTATCGCCGTAATATTCGACGATGCGGTCGGCAAAACCCTTGCGCTGCATGCGGTTGCGCTCCTGCACCGCTTCGGCCACCACCGCCGGCGCGCCGACTTCCCGGCCCATGTAAACAAACGCCGAAACGTCTTTCGGAAAACAAGAACCGCCATAACCCACGCCGGGGAACAAAAACGGATGCCCGATGCGCGAATCGCTGCCCACACCAATACGCACCGTCTCGACGTCGGCGCCATACTTTTCGCAGAGCGTGGCGACTTCGTTCATAAACGAAACTTTGGTCGCTAATAGCGTATTGGCCGCGTACTTGGTCATCTCGGCGCTGGCCGGGTCCATCACCAACAAACGCTCGCGCTTGCGCATGAAAGGTGCATATAGCTGCTTGATAATCTCGACGACGGCGGGATTATTCGTGCCAATCACCACGCGGTCGGGCTTGGTGAAGTCTTCGACTGCAGCGCCTTCTTTCATAAATTCGGGATTGCTGACCACATCGACGGGATGATCGGTCACGGCGGTGATCGCCGCTTCGACCTTTTTATGCGTGCCTACGGGCACGGTGCTTTTGGTGACGACGATGCGATAACCGTCCATGGCTTTGCCGATGGCACCGGCGACGGCAATGACGGCGGAAAGATCGGCGCTGCCGTCGTCATCTTGGGGCGTGCCCACGGCGATGAAAACCACCAGCGACTTGCGCACCGATTCGTCGAGGTCGGTAGTGAATTCCAACCGCCCCGCTTTGACGCTGCGTTGAATCACCTCGGCGAGGCCGGGCTCATAGATGGGCACTTCGCCCTTTTTCAGGCGTTCGACTTTGGACGCATCCTTGTCCACGCAGATCACGTGATTGCCGCCATCGGCAAAACACGTACCCGCAACCAACCCGACGTAGCCGGTGCCGATGACACAAACGTTCATGCGATATTACTCCATGCGGAACTCCCCCGCTGGCGAATACCTTAGTTTAATCCGAGATGGAATCAAGCAATCGGGCTGTGAATCGCGATTCCAAAGGGGAATTGATGCAGTTCGGCAGGGGCTGGTTTTCGCGGTAATTGTCGTTATTGGTCCGCCTCGTCGGCGAAGTCATCTAGACCGGATTCAACACCATCGAGACGTTCAACCGTCACGAAAAAGCCCACTCCAAATAAACAATTGTCGAAGAACGAATCCTCGTTTACTTGGAAGCCGGATTTGAAGTAAGCCCTGCCAAGGATTAATGCGGACTCTCCTAAACCAACTGATCCCTGGCCCGAACGTTGTACCAAATTAGCATCTGGAATATTGGGGTCCGTCCAGTAGTGCCCAAATCCATGATCGTCAGTTTTAACAAACCAACACTGGCGATTTTCTTGGGGGGATTTCCGTATGCTGCCCCAATACGGATAGGCAACTCTTCACCACGCGTTAAATCCGTCGAGATATTTTCGAAGTTCCGAGTGATTTCACATTTTCCATTTATAAATGTTTTGTAGGTAAACCGGACACGGGAATCAGCACCTTTTGATAACAACTTATAGCGATGTTCGTGAAGATTGAGTAACGTCGCGATCATCTCGACAGTCGGCGTTTGCTCTTCGAGTTCATGCACCTGCATGATCATCACATGCGGATCAGTTGTCGCCTGGCTACATCCGACCAGCGTCGCAAAAAATGTGACAAATATTAAGTTAACCCAAAACACTACCAACCGTCGTGACTGAACAATACCGACATTGAACATTTTTCTCTCCAACCCGAAGATGTCATCGCCCTTCGTCAACCTGCAATTGCATATTGTTGAAGGTCTTCCAAGTCAATGATCTCCAACGCCTTCTCGTGCGTCGCTTCCAACACCACCGACGGCGCGACACCCGCTTCGAACGCTTCTAACCAGCGCGCCGCGCACAGGCACCAGCGATCGCCGGGTTTGAGACCGGGAAAACCATACATCGGGTTGGGCGTTGACAAATCGTTACCGCGCGACGCGCTGAATTCGAGAAACTCGCTCGTCACCTTGACGCAGACCGTATGCGAACCCGCGTCGGTCGCATCGGTATTGCAGCAACCATCGCGGAAGTACCCGGTCATCGGATCGGTGCCACAAACAGCGAGCGGACCGCCGAGGACGTTTTTGGCTTCTGTTTTTTGATTGGCGAATTGGATCATGAGCGAGATTCTAGCGATATCTCGCATCAATGAAAGAATTGTACATCATAAAGCAGACTTCAATCCCAGAAAAATCGCCAAATCGTGCTGTTAATTGCAGAAGCTGCAACGTCCTGCACAGATGTCATCAGTCGACCATCCGGCAACTCTTGGTCGAGCATCGTCCAACAGAACGCGATCATTTCTCTGGCTACATCGAGTGCAATGTCTCGGTTGGTAGGTGGCGTCTCAACGTAAAGTTCCATGCGATCAGACCAAAGGCCCAACACCTCCGCCCCATGTTGAGCGTGCCAGTATTTGGTGAATGCGATGAATTCCGCTGCCGACGGTTGGTTGCCGCCGAGTTGAAAATTGGAAAGCGCCTCCCATCCGTTGCGACCGGGCAAAAGCGCGATCGCCGGAACCATATCGATGTCGTCAGAGTAACCATGAATGAAGACGGACTGATGGCACACCTGCGGCTGGTCCGGCCAAGCGCCGTGATACTTCAACCCGTCATCACGATGGCGCCCTTCAACCTCTGCCACGCGCTGCTCGATGTTGTACGAAATACCAGCCTGCAATCCCTCACGAGGGTCACGAGCGAGAAATGGCAGCCAATCGGGTAGGTCACTCTTGCTATGACCAGCGTACAGTATTGGATACAAGCCGGACTCGAACGCGTCGCGTCGTAACAATCGCCAAGTATCCATTGCGCGATCGGGGGCGACGGCGGAATAGTAGATACCTTCCCCAAACTCCGAAGGATCGAACGAACCGGCTGCTTGCGAATCGTCTGACAACTCAATAGGCATACCCTCGTGACTCACTACACTTGGGTTGACTCCGATCTCTCCAATGTCGTTTGGGTCGATGCCTGCCCGCTCAAAAATCTCGATCACGGCAATACGATTAGAGCGTTGATTCCGCCGCGGCGGATGGTGATATGGCAGCTTGTCGGTCAAGATAGCTTCCCGTTTTCGTCAATCCCACCAAAAGTACCAGATGTCATTATGCATCACGTGGGCGGCAAGTTCACTGATCGATTCGAGGTGTCGTTCGTCGTTTCCGACGATATCACAACAGAACACAATCATCTCGCGAGTCACACTGATTGCTTCTTCACGTGTTTCCGGGCGTCTTGATACGACTAGATCGAGATTCGACGAATCCAATGAAACCAACTCCGCCCCGTAGCGCTCGTGCCATCTCTTGAGCATACCAACGTAATATTCTGTGGTTGGATTATTTCCCCCGAGGGAAATATTTGAAACAGCTTCCCAACTATTCGAGCCTGGGACCAATACGATCGCGATTGCCGCCTTGTCGTTTGAGAACAGGCTGACGGGAAACAACTCTTTTTGTATCAAAGGTTTATCCGGCCACACGCCTAACTCATAGCTTATTGATACGGACTCATCGCGCCACGTATCTTCGACCCAGGCGTCAATATCGATAGCAAGACCGGCCTCCAACGTTTTGGTGGGGCACATGGTGAGATAAGGTTCGTCTAACCCGAGACTGTCAAGGCGGAAAGAACCAAAGAGAAACGGATAAAGACCAGTATAAGTGGTTCGGGCAAACAGCTTTTTCCAATACTCAAATGCTTTGTCAGGTGAAACAACTGCGTAATATATCCCCTCTCCAAAGTCCTTTGCCTTGAGTCCTTTCTTCTTGTTATCCCGATTCTGCAGCCATATCAAAACTGTGCCGAACAAGTCTATTATCATCTCTTGACGCGACTGCTTAAAGAGCCTTTCCCAAATACTGCGGCGCTCTAAGTGCGAATCAACACCGATCTCCCACAAATCTTCATCCTTAATCCCCAAACTCCGAAACTCGCGAGATACAACGGCTCTGTTCGTTCGATCATTTCGCGGCGGTGGCTCACTAAACTCTGACTTTACAATCGATGGATTCATCACCGGCCCCACATTGGAATCTACCATCGATCCGTCGTTAATGAATCGACCACATTTTGAATGTGCTCGGGAACAGCCGGTCAAACCCACGTGGGGCCCGAAGTTGTTTAACCGCGCCCATTCTCAATTCGAAACTCTCCCCCTAATCCCCAAACTTAATCCCCTGCGCCAACGGCAATGCCGTGCCCCAATTGATCGTGTTCGTCTGCCGTCGCATGTAGGCTTTCCAAGCGTCGCTGCCCGACTCACGACCGCCGCCGGTTTCTTTTTCACCACCGAACGCGCCGCCGATTTCGGCGCCGCTGGTGCCGATGTTGACATTGGCGATGCCACAGTCACTGCCCGCCGCCGAGAGGAACATCTCCGCTTCGATCACGTGATGGCTGAAGATGGCGCTGCTGAGGCCTTGCGGCACGCCGTTGTGGATGGCGATCGCTTCGCGCGTTTCTTTTTCGAGCGTTGCCGCGTCGGCGGGCTTGCTGCTACTACCATAGCCCATCATGTAAAGAATCGGCGCGAAGGTTTCGTCCTGTACGATCTGGTATTCGTTCTTAGCGTTGGCGATACAGGGCGTGACGTAGCAACCACCGGGGTAGTCGCCGCCGCTGAGCACCTCGCCGCCGCACAACACCTCGCCGCCGGCTTTCTTCACGGCTTCGATCGCGTTCTGGAAATCTTTGACCGCACCTTCGTCGATCAATGGTCCCATCAGCGTGCCTTCCTTAAGCGGGTCGCCGATCTTCACGTGGCCATACGCCTTCACCAACCGATCCGTTAGCTCTTTGCGAATCGACTCGTGCGCGATGATGCGACGGGTACTGGTGCAGCGTTGACCGGCCGTGCCCACAGCACCAAACAGAATCGCGCGAATCGCCATGTCCATATCCGCGTACGACGTGACGATGATGGCGTTGTTGCCGCCCAGTTCGAGAATCGTCTTACCCAAGCGCTGGTGCACGACTTCGCCGATGCGATAGCCCATGCGGCATGAACCCGTCGCAGAAACCAGCGGAATATTGCGGTCATTAATCAGTTTCTCGCCGATCGTCGAACCGCGCCCGATGACGAGGCTGAATATCGCCGGATCGACACCGTTGGCCTTGCACACTTGTTGCGCGATCTTCGTCGTTGCAATCGCCGTCAACGGCGTCTTGCTCGATGGTTTCCAAAGCGTGCTGTTACCGCAGACTGCCGCCAGCGCCGAGTTCCACGACCAGACGGCCACGGGGAAGTTAAACGCGCTGATCACGCCTACGACACCGAGCGGATGCCACTGCTCATACATGCGGTGCGACGGTCGCTCGGAGTGCATCGTCAAACCATAAAGTTGACGCGACAAACCCACCGCGAAATCGCAGATGTCGATCATCTCCTGCACTTCGCCTTCGCCTTCGGCGCGAATCTTGCCCATCTCCATCGTGACGAGCGCGCCGAGGTCGGCCTTGTGTTCGCGCAACGCGTTACCGAGTTGTCGCACCACTTCACCACGCTTGGGTGCGGGCACGGTGCGCCAGTTTTCAAACGCGCGCTGGGCAGCGGCCATGGTTTGGTCGTATTCGGCCTCGGTCGCTTGCGTGACGGACGCGATCAACTCACCGTTGATGGGGCTGAACGAGTCGAGCTGTTTATCGCTGCCCATCCATTCGCCGTTAAAGACGCCAGGGTTGACCTTTTCAATGCCCAAGCGATCGAGAATTGCCTGCGTTTCTGACATCGTGCTGCTCCTGCGTATCGTTGCGCGTGTTTTTGTGCGCGCTGTGTTTGAAAATAACTCGGCCATGCGAGACGTTGTTATCCGTCGCGCACTGGTTGGGGCATCCGCCGCGATCCGGACGTGTCTTGTCGAACAATCGACGACCGTGAACCTCTGGTATGTTCGGGTATCGGTGAATAGTTGGCAACGCCGCGCGAAATCATTGGCTGCAAACGGGCATCGCAGTCCTGCCTCCGGATACACCGGTTCCAAACCGGTGCCACAGCGCAAACTTCAGCCTGCAGCCGAATCAAGAAGTCAAACACCCGCGCGACCGCCCTACTCTTGGTAAAAAAAGAAGCGGCGTGCCCCCCCGAGCCGAAGCCGAGTCAGCGCACGCCGCCTGAGGCAAACCGCCCCACCCATTGATGGCAGTTCACCCCATTTTGTTGATCACAAACGCCCGCGATCGATCGATTATTCCAATCCAATCGGGCGCGTGATCACCCCCTCCTCCAAGGTTCGTACTTCTCAATATCCTTCCGCATGCACGCGACGGATTTGCTCGCGCATCAGCCGCATGACTTCGTCTATCACGTCTTTGGTCGTATCCAAAACCGGTCTGAATCGAATCGATCGCGGACCGCTACGCACCACCAGCAGGCCGACCTCAAAACAGCCCTTCCAGAAGTGATCGCGGAACGTGCCGTCTTTCAGGCTAAACGCCTGCAACAAGCCCGAGCCGCGCGTCTCTTCGATCATGGGTTCTTCATCGTGCAGCTTGCGAAGCTGCTCGCCGAAGTAGTCGCCCACGACCTTCGCATTCTCGATCAGGTTTTCCTGCTCGATGATGTTCAGGAAATGCTTGGAGCGCACCATATCGGTGTAATTGCCGCCCCACGTGCTGTTGATGCGACTCGGCGTGCGAAACACGTTCTCCGGCACTTCGTCGAGCTTGGGTCCGGCCATCACGCCGCAGACTTGTGCCTTCTTACCGAAACATAGCAAATCGGGAACGGTACACAACGTTTCAAACGCCCAGCGCGCGCCGGTCACGCCCATGCCGCATTGCACTTCATCGAAGATCAGCAGCAGTTCGTTTTCATCGCAAATCCGACGCAGCGTTTGCATCCATTCATGCCGGAAGTGGCGGTCGCCGCCTTCCCCCTGAACCGGTTCGAGCAAGATCGCGCATATTCGATGCGGTCGATCCGCCAGCGCCTTCATGATCTCGGCTTCGGCCTTCTTTTCGGCGGCCTCGGCGGCCTTGGTGCGCTCGGGTTCGTCCAGCGAGAAATCGATGTTCGGCGTGCTTACGCGCGGCCAATCGAACTTGGCGAAGTACTTCACCTTGTTCGGATCGGTATTGGTTACCGACATCGTGTAACCGGTGCGACCGTGGAAGGCGTTCTCGAAGTGCAAGATTTCTGTTCCGATTTCACCGCGACCGGCGGCGATGTTCTTGCGCACCTTCCAGTCCATCGCGGCTTTCATCGCGTTTTCAACGGCGAGCGCGCCGCCTTCGATAAAGAAGTAACGCGGCAGCTGCGGAAAGCCCATCACGCGATCGAACGTCTTCACAAACTCGGCCATCTGCACCGAGTACACATCGGAATTGGCAATCTTAATGGTGGCGGCATCGGCCAATTCGTTGCGGACTTCCTCCTTATCGAAGTAAGGATGGTTAAAGCCGATCGGCATCGACGCGTAAAAGCTGTACATGTCGATGATTTCACGATCGCCGTGTGCGTCGTAAAGCGTGCAGCCCTTGCTGCGTTCGAGATCGATCACGATCTCGAAACCATCGACCAGAATATGTTTCTTGAGTTCATCGAGAACGACCGTCGGATCGATCCGCACGGGTTCGGCAACATGAGAAGACATAGCGTGTATTTACTCCAAGTTTCAAACGAGCCAATTGAACGAAAGGTCATCGAGTTCATCGGCGAATCAAAATTCGCATCTGAGGACCGATCGAGTCCGCGAATGCCCAACGCTTTTGTCCGATACCACAAAAATCGGACGAAACAAATGACATGTCGCGGGACAAGGCCGACCGGCGATTAGAAACCATCGCCATCAGCCGAGACGGTTAGAAAGCCGCCTCACTCGTTGAAGACTTTTGACATGAAATCGCAGCAACCAATGGACAGTTTCTCGCGCCGCTCAACGAGCCGCGAACACCGAACCACCGAAGCTGTCGAAAATTCTGCAATAACCATGTGCTTTGATGACCCCAAAGGCCACAATCCGTCGTAATAAACTTTTTCTTCACCATATTTTACCGAGCATAAGATCGGTCGGTCAAACATTTTCTTTGGGCGATCGTGCGGTTTTTATTACGATGGACGGCTCAAGACTCATTCGGTAATCAGTTTCCACCGAGTTTGGATGCACCCGATATGTTGCTGCTCGACACCGGCTTTATCCGATCGATCGCTTTCATTGTGTTTGTTAACGCACAGTCAATCCAAACGTCGCATAACATTGAAAAAGCCGATGCCTCGTCAGGCCCGGCCCTTGTAACGCATCGCTTGCAGCCCCAGCGGACGCTCAGCGACCCCTTGCTGGGTGCCGGCCAGGGCGTCGCCTACCACGACGGTAACCTGTATATCTATGGCGACCGTTACAAACCCACCCCCCGCCGCGGCGTCATCCGCGAATACTCGGCTAACGGCGACTTCACCGGTCGCGAAATCGATTGCGGCCCGGCACCGTTCCATCACCCCACGGGGCTAACGTGGAGCGACCACCACGGGTGCTTTCTCGGCTTCACCGTAAAGCGGGCCGCTGGAGAATGGCGCGAACCAACGGCAATCATTCTGCAGATCGACTGGCCGCGCGCCCTAGCCGACGGCCATTTGCGAAATGCGATTCTCCAATTGTATTCATCTCGACAATTTCAGATACGGGTATTGGTCGGGCACATGAGCAATCGGCTCGCGACTCAGCAATGCTTCGGTGTAGGCCGCCACCTGTTTTAGCCAATCATCTAAATTCACGCCCATGAACATACCATCGTCCGGAACCTTGACGTTGGCGAAGTGCCGCTGGCTGCTTTCGTGCAGCCGAATGATTCCGTTGCGCTTGCCGAGAAACGCTTGCAGGTGCAGCGCCGACACTTGAATCGCCCCCTGCAAAAAGCTGCGCTGCGACGATGGATTGGGCACCACGTGCCAAAGACCCTCCCATGCCTCGTGCGCCTCCCACCAAAATCCGTGGTTATAGCAATCGACGCCTTCCAGATAGGCCGTGCTCTCCCACCATCGCGCCGGCGGCACAAACGGCACCGCCGGCTCGCTCTCGCCGGGGGGCAAAAAGCTGTGCCCCTCCGGATGCGCCGTCGGATGCGGATGCCGCCCCGGCACGAAGCGGTATGGCGCGAACGGTACATCACAATACCGCGGTGCCGAAAGTGGAAGTTGATTCACGTGCTCGGACATGATCGAGACTGTAAACGGGAATGCGGTGACGTACCATTTTAAGATTACGTGCAACGCCGTAACACACGTTTGCACAACAGGCGAATCTAAAGGGCTCGTTTCAAAGCGCAGACAATCATGCGGCCACAGGCCACAGCTCTGACGCATCGACTTAAGATTCGATACACCCTCAATTTCATACCATTTAATTGAACCTCATCCGCAATGCTCACTCTGTACTAAAAACTTCGCTACTTGAATGTGCCAAATTTGCATTTTGCATTTTTCATTTTGCATTCCGCCTTTCGCCCTTCGCTTCTCGCCATTCTCAATTCCACCCCCGCCGTACAATTCTCCACCATGACCGCCACTTCGACCTCCACCTCCCCCCTCGGCCTCATCGCCGGCGAAGGCCAATTCCCCATCATGGTCGCGCGCGGGGCCAAGCGGGCCGGTCGTCATTTAGTGGTCGTCGGCCTCAAACACAATTACGACCCCATCCTCGAATCACTCGCCGACCGCTTCTACGAAGCCGGTGTCGCTCGGCTGGGCAGATGGACGCGCTGCCTGGTTCGCGAAGGCGTCCGCGAAGTCGTCATGGCCGGTCGCGTCCGCAAGAGCCGGCCGATGGGCATGTCGCGCTTGGGCCTGATGTTGGCCTATCGCCCCGATTGGGCTAGCCTGCGCGTCTGGTTTAAAAAGGCGCGCGACCGCCGTAATGACAGCCTCTTTCTGGCCGTCGTCGAGCACATGCGCGAACGAGGAATCGATTTCGTGGATTCGACCCAATATTGCCCGGAAGCCATGGCCGACGTCGGCACCCTCACGCCCAATCGCCTCTCACCGCGCGGCGAGGCCGACCTCGCCTTCGGTCTGCCGCTGGTGCGCGAACTCGGTCGCCTCGACATTGGTCAGGCCATTGCCGTGAAGGACAAAGACGTCATTGCCGTCGAAGCCATCGAAGGCACCGACCGCATGATCGAGCGGGCGGGTGACCTCTGCCCCGGCGGCGGTTGGCTGCTGATCAAATTGGGCAAGCCCAACCAGGACATGCGCTTCGACGTTCCCACCATTGGCCCCAACACCATTGAAAAACTGGCCCAGCACAAGGCCGGTGGCCTCGCCATCGAAGCGGGCAAGACGCTCATCATCGAGCGTGAAAAGACGCTGCAACTCGCCAAGTCCCACGGCATTCCGGTCGTCGGGGTCGAGGTTGAGACGATCTAATCGATGTCCAACCGCCGCTGTCCCGCGCTTGCAACTGTTTCAGCCCGGACAACCCCGTGACGTCTTGCTGCGTCCGAATAAAATGCCATGCGATGTCGGCAGCAAATCACAGGTGACCCCATTCCACTCGAGAGACGACATAAACGACAGGATCTGGCGTGCTGCCGGGCTGGCGGTTCGCTTACGTTATCGGAGCGAAGCATACGCGCTTCGGTGCTACGCTCTATCAGCGCGGGAGGCGCAGTATGAAACTCGCTTTGGTCACCGGCGGTGCCGGCTTTATTGGCTCTCATCTGGTGGATGGTCTACTAGGTGCGGGCTATGCCGTGCGCGTGATAGACGACTTTAGCTCCGGCAATCGCGCCAACATCGCCCACCATGGCGACAAGATCGATGTCGTCGAAGGCAGCATTATCGATGCCGCAACCTGCCAACGCGTTTGCCATGGCGTCGACGTGATCTTCCACCAGGCCGCCGTGCCCTCCGTTCCGCGTTCGATCGACCAACCTTACCCCAGCCACGCGGCCAACATCGACGGTACCTTTGGATTGCTGATGGCCGCGCGCGACGCCGGTGTTCGTCGCGTCGTTTATGCCGCCAGCAGTTCGGCCTATGGTGAGACGCAAGTACAGCCCAAGGTCGAATCGATGGCCAGCCAACCGCTAAGCCCCTATGCGGTGCAGAAGTTAACGGGCGAACATTACTGCAACGTATTCGCGACGTGCTTTGGCTTGTCGACCATCGCCCTGCGATATTTCAACGTCTTCGGCCCACGGCAAAATCCGAAAAGCCAATACGCCGCCGCTATTCCGGCCTTCATCACGGCCATCAACGAAGACCGCCCGCCGACGGTATATGGCGACGGCGAGCAAACGCGCGATTTCACCTTCATCAAGAACGTGGTGAACGCCAATCTAAAAGCGGCGACGGCCGGCGACGACGCGTCGGGTCAGGTGATGAACATCGCCTGCGGTACTGCCATCAGCGTCAACCGCATCATCGCTATGATCAACGAAGCGCTGGGCAAGCACGTACAGCCCGAATATGTGCCGCAGCGCGCGGGCGATATCAAGCACTCGCTTGCCGATATATCCAAAGCACAGCAGCTCATCGGGTACGAACCCAGCGTGAGCATCGAAGATGGCCTAACCGAGACGATTCGCTGGTACACCCAGCGCGGAGCATAGATCACTGATGTTGAAACTGCGTACCTACACCGTCGTGCCTGCCATTCCAGACGCCCTCGCCCCACTGCGCGAGTTGGCCCACAACCTGTGGTATAGCTGGAACGAACCCGCGCGCGAGTTGTTTCGTCGGCTCGATCCGGATTTGTGGGACGACGTCGTCGGCAACCCGGTACGGCTACTGGCCCACGTCTCGCAGTCGCGGCTCGATCAGGCGGCGCGCGACTCGGGCTATTTGGCCGCGCTCGAGCGCACCATGGATTTGTTCAACCACTACATGACGCGCGAAAGCTGGTTCGACGCCAAGTTTCCCGGCTTGAAAGACGAACGCATCGCCTACTTCTCGATGGAGTTCGGCCTGCACGAAGCCTTGCCGATTTACTCCGGTGGTCTCGGCATTCTGGCGGGTGATCACTTGAAGAGCGCCAGCGACTTGGGCATCCCATTGGTCGGCGTCGGTTTGCTCTACCGCGATGGATACTTTCAGCAGCGCTTGGCCACCGACGGTTGGCAGCTCGAAGATTACCCCGCGCTCGACTTCTTCCAGGCTCCGTTGCATCAGGAATTCGGCCCAGACGGCAAGCAGCCGACCATCGAAGTGCAAATCGGAGCGCGTACCGTCAAGGCTCAAATCTGGCGTGCCCAAGTCGGTCGCGTGCCGCTCTATCTGCTCGACGCGGACATGGCCGAAAACTCTCCCGACGATCGCGCGCTCACCTCGCGCCTCTATGCCGGTGACGAAGAAATGCGCATCCGGCAAGAGGTCTTGCTCGGCATTGGTGGCATTCGCGCGCTCGACGCTATCAACAAGCGACCGACCGTCTGCCATATGAACGAGGGCCATGCGGCGTTTCTGGCCGTCGAGCGCATTCGTCAGGTGATGACGGAACACAAGCTCGACTTCGGCGAAGCGCGCGAAGCCGTGATGACGAGCAACGTCTTTACCACGCATACGCCGGTGCCCGCCGGCATCGACCACTTTCCGCGCGCGTTGCTCGAAAAATACATCGAGCCCTACGTGCGCAATTTGAATCTTTCCATGGATGAGTTCGAAGCGCTCGGCAAAATTCAGGCGGATAATTCGGCCGAGAAATTCTCGATGGCCGTTTTGGCCTTACGATTGGCCGGCGCGGCCAACGGCGTGAGCGCCTTGCACGGCCACGTATCGCGCAAGATGTGGCACAATGTTTGGCCCGGCGCGCCGAAAGAAGAAGTGCCGATCGCCAGCGTGACCAACGGCATTCATACCGAGACCTGGATCGCGCCGGAAATGGCCCACCTACTCGACAGCTATCTCGGCACCGGCCGCGCCGACAGTGTGGATAATCCAAACACATGGGAACGCGTTGACGACATTCCCGATGTCGAACTGTGGCGCGTGCACGAACGACGGCGCTTGGCATTGGTCGCCTTTGCCCGCCGCCGCCTGCGCGATCAGCTCCGCCGCCGCGCCGCCCCGCCGGCAGAGATCAAAGCTGCCGAAGAATGTCTCGACCCCGAAGCGCTGACCATCGGCTTTGCCCGTCGCTTCGCGCCCTACAAGCGCGGCGACCTGATCTTCCGCGACCCCACGCGCTTGTTGAAAATCCTCGGCAGCACCGATCGCCCCGTGCAAATCATCTTCTCCGGCAAGGCGCACCCGCGCGACGACAACGGCAAAGAGATCATCAAGAACATCCTCGGATACGTGAATCGCCCCGAGTTCCGCAGGCGCATCGTCTTCATCGAAAACTACGACATGACGGTCGGTCGCATGTTGGTGCAAGGCGTGGATGTCTGGCTCAACAATCCGATCAAACCGCGCGAAGCATCGGGTACCAGCGGCATGAAGGTTTGCCCCAACGGCGGCTTGAACTTCTCTGTGCTCGATGGGTGGTGGCCCGAAGCCTACGATGGTGAAAACGGCTGGGCGATCGACGAGCCGCCCTACGACGATCCGGGTTTCCGCGATCATCTGACCGGCGAAACCATTTACGAGATGCTCGAAAAAGAGATCGTGCCGCTGTTCTACGATCGCGGGGCCGATCAATTGCCGCGTCGTTGGATCAGCCGCATGAAGAGTTCGATGGCGACGATTTCACCGCGCTTCTCAACGGCGCGCATGTTGAAGGAATACGCCAAGCTGCTGTACGTGCCAACGGCCGAACGTCGCCGCGCCTTGCACGAAAACAAATACGAGCGTGCCAAGCGCTTATCGCACTGGAAGCGCGACCTCGCCCAAAAGTGGAGCGCCGTGCGCGTCGAAGAAGTGCAGAAGCGTGCCGAAGACGAAGTGCGCGTCGGCAGCGAGATTGCGATTCGGGCACGTGTGAACCTCGGCGATATCAGCGCCGATAGCGTGTCGGTCGAGCTGTACGGCGGCCCGTTAGGGCCGCACGGCGATCTCGTCGAAGGCCGCAGCCGCACGATGACCTGCGACCAACCCGCCGACGGTCATGGCTTTTGGTATGAAGGTGCCTTGCCGTGCGAACGCAGCGGTCGGCACGGTTACGCCGTGCGCGTATTGCCGAAACATGGCGACTTGCCGCACCGCTTCGATACGGGGTTGATCTATTGGGGCTAGGCCATTCGGGCTTGCGTGAGGGCATTCGCACCGCTTCGTTTTGAAGCGGTACGAACCCCTATTTTAACAACCCCACACAGGCATCCGGAACGTCCTCCACGACCAAACGTGGCTGTTCATCGCGCGGGCGACTGGCTCGGCTCGGCGCGTTGGGCTTCGTCATCGGCATCGCATTGGGCTATTTGGGAATCCAATTGTTGCAAACTCTGCAATAGAGATCGGCCCGTCATCTCACACGCCAACGGCCGACCCGATGCCGTCTCGACCGCGCGAACTCCCTGACGCGTTCGCGTCTCCATTGATATTGCCGCCCCGCGCGCTCGCGCTACAATCCCGTCAGGGTGGTGCGCCGCGTTCGCCGAAACAACCCTTCTTTTTTCGCAACTGTTTCATTCGACAAGCGATGCTTTCGGTCTCGCTTCGCGACATAATTTATTAGGAGGAAATTGATGAATGATTCCAATCCCACATTGAGTTTGACGTTGGCAACCATGTTGCTGTGCACGACAGCGGTCTTTGCCGACAAGGGCCCCAGCTACGAAATGAACGACGGCAGCAGCGCGATGACGGGCAAATGCCCGGTTACCGGTGCCAGCTCGGCAATGAAGCCAACGTCTGCCGGCGCGATGATGGCAACCGACTGGTGGCCGGAGATGCTAAACCTGTCGATCCTGCATCAGAACTCGGCCAAAGCCAACCCGATGGGTGCCGATTTCAATTACGCGGAAGAATTTAAGAAACTCGACCTCGACGCCGTAAAGAATGACATCAAGGCGCTGCTCACCGACTCGCAGGACTGGTGGCCGGCCGACTTTGGTAACTACGGCCCGCTGTTCATTCGCATGGCATGGCACAGCGCCGGCACCTATCGCGTATCCGACGGTCGCGGCGGCGCTTCGGACGGCACCCAGCGTTTTGCTCCGCTCAATAGTTGGCCGGATAACGCTAACCTCGACAAGGCCCGCCGCCTGCTCTGGCCCATCAAGCAAAAGTATGGCAACAAGATCTCCTGGGCCGACCTGATGGTACTCACAGGCAACTGCGCCCTCGAGCAGATGGGCTTTGAAACCGTCGGCTTTGCCGGCGGCCGCGAGGATGTATGGGAACCGCAGAACGATATTTATTGGGGACCGGAAAACGAATGGCTGGCCGACCAGCGTTACAGCGGCGACCGTGACTTGGCCAATCCGTTGGCCGCCGTGCAGATGGGTTTGATTTACGTCAACCCCGAAGGCCCCAACGGCGAGCCCGATCCGATCGCCGCCGCCCACGATATTCGAACGACTTTTGGCCGCGTGGCGATGAACGACGAAGAAACCGTCGCGCTGATCGCCGGTGGTCATACCTTCGGTAAAGCGCACGGCGCGGCGGCAGCCACCAATGTCGGTGCCGAGCCCGAAGGCGCGCCGATCGAAATGCAAGGTCTGGGCTGGAAGAACGCACATGGCAGCGGTAAGGCTGGCGACACGATCACCAGCGGGCTCGAAGGTGCGTGGACCTCGACGCCAACGCGCTGGTCGCACGAATACTTCAGGAACCTCTTCGACTACGAATGGGAACTCACCAAAAGCCCGGCCGGCGCTCATCAGTGGAAACCAAAAGACCCGTCGGCGAGCAATCTGATTCCCGACGCTCACGACGAACTGAAGACCCATCCGCCGATGATGTTCACGACAGACCTCTCACTCAAAACGGATCCGGCATACGCCAAGATTTCCAAGCGCTTCCGCGATAACCCGAAAGAATTCGAGAAAGCGTTTGCGGAAGCGTGGTATAAGCTGACGCATCGCGATATGGGCCCCTACTCGCGCTGCCTCGGCCCGGAAGTACCTGAGCCGCGCATCTGGCAAGACCCGGTTCCCGCCGTCGATCACGCGTTGATCAATGCCAATGATATTGCTAACCTAAAGAAGAAGATTCTCGCTTCCGGCTTATCAATTCCGGAACTCGTCAAGACCGCTTGGGCGTCGGCCTCGACCTATCGCGGTTCCGACAAGCGCGGTGGTGCCAACGGCGCTCGCATTCGCTTGGCACCGATGAAAGATTGGGCCGTCAACGAACCGGCGCAACTGTCGAAGGTGCTATCAAAACTAGAAAGCATTCAGCGCGATTTCAACAACGAGCAATCGGGTGATAAGCAAGTATCGCTCGCCGATATGATCGTGCTTGGCGGTTGCGCGGCCGTGGAAGAAGCGGCCAAGCAGGCGGGCCACACTGTCAGCGTGCCGTTCACTCCGGGTCGCACCGACGCGACGCAGGATATGACGGAAGTCGACTCGGTCGCATTTCTCGAACCCAAGTCGGACGGCTTCCGCAACTTTGACGGCGACAGCTACGACCAACGACGACCGGAAGAAAAGCTTGTCGATCGCGCACAGTTGTTGGAGTTAACGGCTCCGGAAATGACCGTATTGGTCGCCGGCATGCGCACGTTGAGTGCCAACCATTCGAGCGCAATGCACGGCGTCTTCACCGACCAGCCCGGTACGCTGAGCAACGACTTCTTTGTGAATCTGCTCGACATGGGTGTTGAATGGAAGCCGGTATCCGACGATCGCATGGTCTTTAACGGCCACGATCGCAAATCGGGCGAAAAGAAATGGACGGCCACGCGCGTGGATCTAATATTCGGATCGAACTCGCAATTGCGCGCGATTGCCGAAGTGTATGCCTCGTCCGATGCCGAAGAGAAGTTTGTCAACGACTTCGTTGCCGCTTGGACGAAGGTGATGAACCTCGATCGCTTCGATCTCGACCCGGCACAGCGCAATCCGAACGCGGACTACAAGCTTGCCCGCGCTCGATAGCGCATGCGTGATTGGCTTAACTTCTACATCGGATTTGCAAAATAAAAGAGCGGCGTCTGCGCGACGCCGCTCTTTTCTTAATGCCAACTAATGCCTCGTCGCACTCTCGGTACAAATTCGTTGGGGGTGCCTACACCAGTGCACGTTTGATAGCGCCCGCTGCGTTGTGGCACCGGCTATTTGCCGGTGGACGCTGACAAATCATCCGGGCACACAGGCATTCGTGAAATGGTCTAATGTAAGTCGCCTTACGGTCGATTCATGGTCTTTAGCATTGCCATAAACGCATCACGGTTCGCGTCCATCGTCGGCGCGGGGCCGACGCCCTTAAAGAACCACTTGCCGTCCTGCGTTTCCACAATCGCACCGAGCAAGCGATAGGCCTCGTTGGTCGGACCGGCCTGATTGGGGCGCGACATCATGTCGGAATAATGACCCTTCACATCGATAGTCGTCACGGTCAGGCCGTTGGTTTCCATCTTTTCGATTGCAACGGCATCGTCGCCGACCGGTTGGCCGTCTTCGGTGGTGAACATCCCCTTCCAGCGCGCGAGATTGTCTTCCACGCCGCCGCCCTGACCGGGGCCGAAGTAATAGACGATCATCTGTGCGTTTTCGCCGCCTTCCGTCGCGCTCGGGATATCGAACTCCGCGGCGCGAAACATGCGCGAGGGCGGGTTCTCTTTCCAACCTGCCGGTGCCTCGTATTCCAACGGCGGCAGGTTCGCTTTTTGTGATGGGCCGGCCGCATTGCCTTGCGCTTTGCGCGCGCCGCGGCCCATATCGATGGGCGGATGTCCGGGCGGCAGGGCGTCGGTGCCGGCTGCGGGCTGCGCGGCGGTTTTCTTGTTGCCGCTAAGAAACTCTTTCAGCGCTTCTTCGTCATCCGCCTGATCCTGCTTCGAGCCGTGGCGGGTTCCTTCGTGTCTCGCGCGGTGGCTTCCGACGGTGCGGGCCGCGGACCTTCTTCGCGACAGCCCGTTAGGGCCAACGCGCTGCAAAGCAAAAGGCTCGTTAAAAACGAATTCGCTTTCATTGGAATTGTCCTTTCAAAAATCGCTTTAATTAGACGATTGTCCTCTTTGGTCGAACGAGGGCTTCGTCGTGTTGTGTGAAACTTCGGACCGTCGATGACTATTAAACGCATTGACGCGCTCACGGTACGAGGTTGCGGCTCCCGATTCGCCCGCTCGCCAACGAACCACCCCGTTTTTCGGAATCGTGAAAGTATAGGAAGCGGCGCAACGCGTCCATGCCGTGACACGTCGAACAGACGTTGGGGGCGTTAAAGGGCCGTAACATCAAGCGCTGCGCCCGCCGTTCGGCGTCGGTCAATCCCGCCAGCTTCTGCTCGCCTGCCTCCGGGATTTGGCCGTGCGGTGCGTGGCACGTGCGACAAGTTATCGCGCCGGTTTCCGAATGTTCGCCCTGCCCATCGAACAGCGGCAGATAACCCGCCGAATCGGACTGGTTCACTTGTCTCATCGGCACCACCGGGTGCGATGCGATGCGCGCGGGTGCCGCCGGTCCGCCACTGCGATGGCAACTGGTACAACGCGCGTCATCGCCCGACATCGTCGTCGGATCGTTCACCGTCGTCGTTGCCCACCACGCGCGTGGTGCCATCAGCCGCTCGTCCACCAGCGCCGGGTTGGCATGCACCGAATGGCACGGCAAGCACGAATCGGCATCGAGCCCGGCATGCGTGAGCGCCTCCGCACCATGACCGGTGTAGGCCACGCCGCTCATATCGGTATGACACTTGAAACACAAACTGGTCGCCGTGGCGTTGGCATCCACCCGCAACAGCGCCCCCGCGCGGCTGGGCGGCGCGTGCGGATTGTGACAGGTGCGGCAACCCAACGTTTCGCCGGTGCTATCGCGATGGGTCGGAAGCCCGTGCGTTACTTGCTGAATCTTTACGCTGCGCGGATGCATCATCGCCACATGACTCGGCGCATCCCAATCGGCATCGGTATGACAGGCAATGCACACATCATCGCCCATCGGGCCTGAACGCCCGCACGGCTCTACTCGCATCCCTTGCTGTTTGACCGTGCTGTGCGGTCGGTGACAAGCCAGGCAGCGGTCCTCCGTCATGGCCGCAACTTCGGGCCACGCGCTGCGTTGGCGCGCGGCGTCGTGGCCACCACCAACTAACTGCGCCTGATCGGCATGACAACTCGAACAAACCTCGGCAGGTTGACCGCGCATGAAATGGTCGAACGCGTTGGTATGCGGATCGTGGCAATCGAGGCAAGACTCACCCGGATGGTTGCGTTCGCCTAGCAGCTTATTACTTGCGCAGCGATCGGCCTGATGACAGGACAGGCACTGCCCGGCTTTGTCGAATGCGAATGTTTCCGGCGTGCGCGCGGCTTGATGAAACATATGGCAACTGCTACACGGACCGCCGCTCGTCGGCGTGACGCCCGCGCGATTCGCCACCTCCGGCCGTGAGCGCCGCAGATCGTGGGTCGTTTGGGTCACGCTTTTCATGTTGGTATGACAACCGAGGCATAGCTCACCATTGGCCATATCCAGCGGCAAAAGGTACTGTTTACCTTTGGCATGATGCATATCGTGGCAGGAAAGGCAGATCAGTTGTTCGTCTTCGCCCAAGCGCATCCCGAGGTTGGCGACGGCTTGTTGATGCTGCGGATTAAGGCTCGGTGTGAGTGGATGCGATGCGTGCATACCGGCGTCAAAGGATTCCGGCGTGAGCGCCGCATGACATGAGGTACACAACGTGTTTTCAGTAGCGGGCAGCACCAGCAAGTTGTCGTATGGCGAACCGTGCGACGTATGACAAACGACGCAGGTTATCTGCGTTGCATCGCGCTCCACCCGCGCGCCGGCATTGACGAGTTCAACCGGCACGTCAACCTTCATCGATCCCATGGGGTGCGAGCCGTGCTCCATCCCGGCGTGGCTCGGTGTGTGGCAACTGGTACAAAGCGACCCCACGGATTGATCGGTGCGCAGAAAAATCGCCTTGGCAAAATCGGCGTTGAATTGGCCGGAGGTATGCGCCGAGTGGCACGTGCGACACTTAATCGTACCATTCACCAATGGCAATGCATCGGGCACCTTCATGTCGCTCGGCGGTACAATACCGGTTCGATGGCCATGATCCTGCCACACGCGGGCACGCGAATCTCCGACGCTGCCGTCGTGACAACTCAAACACATCTTGCTGCGACTGACGATCGGGTCATTCGCCAGCTCGGGTAACGGCTCGACCAGCGTTTGGCCCGATGTATCGTTGTAATTCTCGAACCATTCGATATGACAGATGGTGCAACTGCGCGCCCGGCGACCGACCAGTTGCGGACGTCTGCTCGAACGCGGTGCGCGTGCCGGCGCAGTCTCGGCACTGCGCGTAATCTCAACTTTGCGAACGCGATCGGCTTGTAACTCGGTCACGTATAGATGCCCATCGAAATCGAACGCGATGCCCATGCAATGCTCGAACCGCATCACGCTGCCGTCGGCGTTGCGCAGGATATCGAGCAAGCGACCGTCAGTGCGGAAGATCTGAATCGCCCCCATGGTGGCGTCGGCCACCCACAGCAGGCCTTCTCGATCGATGGCGATCCCGGTCGGTCGATACAACTCGCCCGGTTCGATGCCATAACGCGAAATCGTGCGGCGCGGTGCCCCGTCAGGCGAGAAAATGCTGATGCGCGCATTGATCGACTCGAGCACATACGCATCGCCGCGCTCATCGAACACCAACGTTAGGGGATAGTTGAGCTGCCCGACCGATTCACCGTAACGCCCGACCACCGTCTGCGCTTGGGACGCCAGATCGATTCGTACCAAGCGATGATGATCGTTATCGATGAGCCAGGCGTTCCTGCCGCCCGCATCAATCACCACATCGGTTATATCGACAGATGTCTCATTACTGGCAGGCGTCGGCGACAGAACAGTACCCAGCGATCCATCGGTATTGCGTTGTAAAACCCGACCATTCCCGGTATCCGCGATCCACAGCGCGCCGGATGGCCCGAGCGCCACACCGACAGGACGCGACAGACTTTCCTTACCGACTTGTTCGATCGATTCGATGAACTTGCCGTCACCATCGAAAACAACTACGCGGTTATTCACACCATCAGCGATAAACACCTTGCCATCCGAGCCCACGGCCACATCGGTCGGCATGCGCAACGGCTTCGGCACACCTTGCTGGTATTCTGTCGTTGCCTTGCCCACAAATGGCGCATCCTGCGGCTGGGCGGTCGCGACCGGGCATGCGATCAGAATGAGCAAAATTAGTATGCGCGGCATCATCGATCAATCATCGGATGTGGGTGCGAGGAATTGAGGCATCTCAAACGAACGACCGGCATCGATATTCTCGATCATCTCGAAAACGATCGGATCGCTCAGCGCCTCGATGCGGGCCGGCGGATATCCCAATTGCGCCAACGGCACCAGCGATGCATCGGCGCGATGACACTCAGTGCATGTGTATGCCTGCGCGCGGCGCAGCAGATGCACTTTCGCCAAAAGTTGTTCGCGATCGTCGAGCGCGAGTTGATCCCCCTCCGCCAAAAATTTCGCCACGGCTTCCGTTGTATCGGGATGGCCCAACATCGGCGCACCATCTTCGGCTTTGAGGGCCAACTTCGCACCATATTCTCCGCGGAAATAACGCGGAATGATCGCCCGCGTTTCCTCGAGCAAGCGGTCATAGGTCCGGCTACCCGGACGCACCGCTTCGAAGTGTTCGACCAATTGTCGCAAGGCCTTGGCCTCGGGCATGTCTTTGGCGGTGCGTTGCATCAGCGCGACGAGTTCCCGATGCTGCTGTTTCAGAACGTCTGCATCTTTCTCATCCGGTTTGATATCGTGCAGGCGCTCGTAGAGCGTCAAAATCGCCGGCGGTTGTTGCGCCGAACCGGTATCTAAATCATACCACGTCATCCTGAGCGGATGATCGTCCGTTTCCATATGACACACGCCGCAATGGATGCTGGTGGCATGCATATTGAGAAAGGCGCGCACCGCCTTGTTCTTTGCGTGCGGCAAAGGCCCATGACAACCGCTGCGCGAACAGTCGTTGAAGCGGTCGGGATCGATCCAACTGTCAACGCGATGGTAGTGCGCCGGCGGCATGCGCGGTGTTTCGGCGGCGGTAATCGCCTTCCAATCGGCGCGCTCGGTGGTCAACAGTTCGGGCTCCATACGCCTCGGAATCCCCACGATCTGCTCCGGCGTTTGCGAGGGAACCAACAAGGAGCGCACGAGGTATCGAATCGACAGAAACGTCAGCCAGCAAATAAACAGTAGCAACGCCAAACCGTACAGCCGCGGAATTGCAACGCGGATCATCCGGGCCGTACCGCGCAAGCCGCGCCAAACCAGGTCGACGAGTGAGTGGATGGTAAACTTCGGTTTCGTCATTGCGTGTTACGTTGCCGCTTTGGTGATACCCAATTCTGACGCCACTTCGTCGACCAATTCGCTGTGTTCCTCGGCCAACTTGTCCACCGGCGTTTCGCCACTTAGCGTGGCACGCGATAGCGGAAACACCTTCGGCGCGAAGACCACGTTGTAGATGTGCAAGATGCCCACATGAATGACTGCCAAAAACGCCTCATACGTATGGGCGATGGTTGCCAGATTCAATGCACGACCACTAAAGAACTGCGAACTAAGTTGCATGCCCCACAACAGGATGCCGGTGATACCGAGTAACACCGTTCCCCAAAACACCCCCAGATACTCGAACTTCTCCGTGGGGCTGAAGCGGCCAAACGTGGGACGTTCTTTCTTGAGAAACAGCAGGTAGAGCAACAAGTGCAGCGTCTTTTTGGCATCTTCGACCGTGATCCACATCGGCAGGTCGTTCCAGGTTTGCCAAGCGCCAGGCCGCGTGCCGTCTGGTCGTGGTGTACGCCATTTGCGCCAGAAGTCGAGCAGGACCACCACCACGTGCTGCGCAAAGCCCACGATCAGCACCACACCGCTCCAATGGTGAATGTGCCGGGCGAGACTAAGTCCGCCAAACATGTTGATTAACGCCGAGGCCCAATCGCGATCGGCAAACTTCATCGGGAAGCCGGTTAAGACCAAGAGTGTAAAGGATATCGCCAGCAGCCAGTGCTCGACGCGTTGCTTCACCGTAAAGCGGGTAAGTTTGCGACGCCCTTCCGGCGTGGCCAACACGCGCCGCGCGAGCGCTTTCTCCTCGTCGGCATCGTGGTGACCGCGGCCGATGATGATTTGCACCAAATCAAGCAACACCAGCAACGCCGCCGGCCCGAACGTCAACAAAGTTGCAATGATAAAGAACGCCGCCAGCAGGAACTCGGCAGAGCCGCCCGCCGTGGGGATATCGAGATGCACCGCCGTCGACGCGATTTGTAAATCCGCCCCCGGATGGCATTGCACGCTGCGACAAGAATCCGCCACATGCGCCACATTAACCGACGAGTTTGGATTATCCGGCCCCAACATGAGGTGTGCGTTTTCACCGGGCATCACGTGGCAAGATAAACAATCGGCCGTTGAGTTATCACCGAGCAGCGCCGCCTTACCGTGAAAGCTGCGCACAAAACTCGCCACCGCATCCGACATGTCGTGCTGTTCGTTCACCAGCGGATCGCTATGACAGACCGCACACACCTGCGCCATGTCGAGCGAACCGCGCGCCGGTTGTAAGCGCGACGCGATGTGATTGATGTAATAGCGCACATCGACCGGCACCGATTGTGAGTGACAGCTATCGCAGCGATCGAAGGTACGTTCGTTCAATCGCGACATCTCGGGGATCACCGCCACTGGGTCGCGAAACAACGGCTCATCGTGGCAATAGAGACAATTCGATTGCCCCTCGTGCAACAGCGGCCCGCCGGTAAAGTTGAGTTGGCGCAACACCTCTGACGAATGCGCGCTGTCGTCCAGCCAACGTGCTGAGGCTTCGTGGCTGAAGATGCGTTCTAATCCACCCGGGTCGCTCAAGTGGCACGTTTGCGTGCAGTTCACCGGCGTCGTCGGCTGGTGCGGCACCACGCTGACTTCGGATGCGACATGACAATCGGTACACGCCAGTCGCGCGTGCGGCCCCTTGGCATGGTGCCCATACTCCGGATCGACGAAGTACAGCTTGAATTCGTCGGTCTCTTGATCGACCCGCCCCAGCCCGCGGTATTGGTGACACATCAGGCAGTTGTCGGGGTCATCGGCATAAGCTGACGCCACGCAGAATGACAGGGCTATCAAAGACAGCGCCGGCACATTGCGCAGTCGCAAGATAGGCGCAGCCAAAGTGCAAAGGGTGCGCACAAGGTAGCGAATTCGCTTTTGAAGCACCTCGGTTTTAAGAATCATCGTGCTGCAATCAGTCATGAGAGGGTCATCGGAAGAATTTTTTCTCCCCGTAACCGCGATTCTATCGGTTTTGCAACTAACTGCCTAACCGCGCCAGTTGCGGATATTGTCGCCGGTCGCGCGAATAAACACGCTCAAACACTTGGTTCGGTGCGCCGCCGCGCAGAACTCCGCAAACTTTTTTTAACCAAACAATCCGATCCAACCACCGCATGCTGTGTGATCTTAATGGCCCGCCTTGGAAACTTACGCAATCAGCGCCAAGCATAAGCGTTCAAATCGGCCAACAGACTTGGCACTACGCGATATCCACACGCGACATGCCCGACACAGGCCGGAAGAATGTGGAAAAATATCTTCTGCGGAGAATTTTCCCGCAGCATTAGCCCGCTCTGGTGTGCGCTGCAAAAGACTCGATTGTTCTAGCCCATCAGCCAGCAAAATCGTCGGCATGAATCTTGCACTCTCTAAAAAAGTATGCTCGAACGTAAAGGTGAAAGCCATGTCGCACCAAACACATGCGAATAAAAACGAGAACAAAATTTCGTGCGACATATCGAAAATACGGCTTGTCAATTCGCAATGAAATTGTTGAAATGAAGTCCAGTAAACATCGGGAACTTCGATGATTCGTTCGGCCAACAACAACACATCTCTCGCGCGTTTCGAAACGCATGCAGTCGCGCTCAAAGCGCACCGAAAGGATTGGTGGAGGTAGTCATGAATACTTCACGGAAGACATTCTTATCGAAACATGCCACAGCTTTCGCACTACTCGGGGTCTTCGTCGTCACCTTCGGAATGATCGGCGCTGAATGTCCGCTGGGTCCCACGATGCCGACGCCCACGGGCGACAGCGGCTTGACCGGTCGCTTCGTCGGCTCCGAGCGCTGCGCCGAGTGTCACTCGAACGTACACGATAACTGGTTGTCCACCTTACACGCCGGCGCGCTCGAAACGTTGGAAGCGATCGGCCAAGGCGAGAACGACACGTGCTTGGCTTGCCACACGGTCGGCTTCGGCGAAGAAGGTGGTTTCGTCGATCGCGCCACCACGAATTCCTTGGCCGGCGTCGGCTGCGAAGCCTGTCACGGCCCCTCGGGCGATCATGCCAGCAACGTCAACGATGAAAGCCTGCGACCGCCGACTAGCATCGCCGCCAACATCTGTGGCGATTGTCACACCGGCGAGCGCCATCCCAACTTCGAAGAATGGGAAATGTCTGCCCACGCAGCCAAGAGTATCTCCGATCGCTTCGAAGAAGGCGGCTTCTATCTCAACGCTTGCGGTAAGTGTCACTCGGGTGACTTCTATTACATGGCGATCCTCGAAGGCCAAACCGTCGAGAACGACGCCTTGATGGGCGTTGCCGTCGCCGATCAGAACGGTATTACCTGTGCCGTCTGTCACGATCCGCACGCACGCACCGGCAACTTCGCGGTCGAACCGGAAGACGGACGCGACTACCAATTGCGCTTCCCCGAAGTCGCCAGCCCGATTCCGACTAATACCATCGACGCCACCACCAACCCCGATCGCTTCAACATCTGCGGTCAATGTCACCACGGTCGCGGTCGCACATGGGAAGCTACCAGCCGCGGTCCGCACAACAGCGTGCAATCCAATATGTACGTGGGCGAAATGGCCCTGCCTGATGCCGACGAAAATCGGTCACCGCTGGTACCGAGTACCTTCTCGGTGCATGCGTTGGCCACCGAACAGTGCGCGTCTTGCCATATGTTCCGTCAGGACTTCCAGGATGAGTTCGCTCCGGCCATTGCCGGCCACAGCATGGAAGTCAACAACGGTGGTTGTGCCGCCAGCGGTTGTCACCCGACGATCGAATCGGCCGTCGCCGCTCAGGCAACCTTGCAGACCGAAATTCAGGATCGGCTTGATGATATCGAGACGCGCCTGAATGGCTTCGCGATGACGTTCACCGAAGGCGGCGCGTTGAGCGGTGCGGCAGCTTGGGAATACTCGGCCACCGGCGGTCCTTCGGAAGCCGATCAATCTGAAATCCCCGACAACATCAAGAAGATTCGCTTCTTCCTGAAGTATGTTCAGGCCGACGGCAGCTTGGGTGTGCACAACCCGGATTACACCCGCCGCATACTCGACGAAGCCGAAGACCTGCTCGATGATGAGTCGCTCTAGGCGACGACTCACGGGCAAGCGACGGTAACCCCGATTTCTCGAAGCGCGTTTTCAACGGAAAACGCGCTTCTTTTTTTGTTATAATCTGTCGGTGAAGATGAACATGAAGAAGGTCAAGAACGGACCACATAGTCAACCAAGCGGTTTCGTGCGACAGCGTGTTTGGGCGGGTGCCGTCGCCTCGGTCGTTATCTGTATGCTGTGCGGCTTCGCGTTGACCGGCGCGCAGTGCGATCGCTTCTCTCCCACCGGCTCGTTCGGGATTTACTTCAATTCGTCCGACCCGACCAATGACGGTGCCGCCTACATCGGTTCCGCCGCGTGCAATGCTTGTCATCCGGGTTACGCCGAAGATCACTTGCTGCACGGCCATGCGTCGGCCCTATCGCGCATCGAGGGTCAACCGCCGACCTATCCGATTGAAGCAACACAAGCAGGCGTGCCGGCCGCACCGGACGGCTTCGATTACAACGACATCGCCTTTGTCATCGGCGGTCACAGCAAAGGTGCCTTGTTCGTCGACACCGATGGTTTCCAACTTACGACGGGCGAGACGGGTGCGCTCACGCAATGGAATCTCGACTTCCCTGCCAACGGCACCACGTCGGGCTTCGCCGAGTTCGCCGCCGACCAAGTCGATCCGCTTCCTTTCGACTTTGCCCAGTTCGCGGCGTTCACCACCGGCGCTCAGGAACAAGACGCAGAAGCCCCCACCTTCCAGGACAGTCGACCCGGTATGGCGGGTACCTTTTTCGAAGCGGGCGTGCAATGTGAAGCCTGCCATGGCCCCGGTTCCAATCATGCCCCCAATCCGAGCGCGCGCGATTTATTCGTCGACCCCACCGGGGCGAGTTCGTGTAATACCTGCCACGTTCAGCCCTTCGGTTCCGATGGTGCCACCATTCCCGCGGCCGACGGCTTCATTCTGCCTCAGGCACAATACGCCGAGATGCGCGCCAGCGGCGGCCATGCCGATTTTCGCTGTACGTTTTGCCACGACCCGCACGTCTCAACGACCTACGATCGCCCCAACGCCATTCGTAACGAATGCACGGCCTGCCATACCGATATCAACATGGCATTGCACGACGGCATGGTCTTTACCACTGGCGATTATGTTGAAGAGCTCTCCTGCGAGAGTTGTCACATGCCCTTTGCCGGTAAGCGCTTTTCGTCAGCCAGTGCGGAAGTCGTCGGTGACTTGGGGCGCATGGGCGATACGCGGTCGCACATCTTCCGCATCAATACCGACGAATCCACGTTCGAAACGATGTTCAACGAAGCGGGTAGCGAAGTGGCTCGCGACGAGTTGGATCGCGCCGCGATCACCCTCGATTTCGTCTGCGCCCGCTGCCACAACGGCATTGGTGCCTTCAACATCAGTTTGGAAGGTCTGTCGGGCGTTGCGGTACGCATGCACGGCAACCTCGCGACGGAAGGTGACGCGGCACGCTGACTGTCAACGTCAAACAACCTTAGTCGATTCCTTCGGCGTATGAACGATAAGTGCTTTGGCGGCATGTGAGGACGGCAAATCTGCATATGGGTTTAATCACCGCCGCTACATCTCCCCCGCACCCAGCAACGTAAACAGGACCGTCCGTAAATTAAAGATCGCGTGAATCAAAATCGGCAGCACCAGTGAGCCCGACTTCGCGTAAGCATATCCCAAAATAATCCCGAACAAGGTTAATGACGGAACCGTCTGCGGCACGCTGTAATGAATCATGCCGAATAACAGCGCCGTCACCACGATCCCCTGCCATGATGACCGAAGCCCCTTCGCAACCACCGGCAACAATACCCCGCGCAAGACCAACTCTTCCACCAGCGGCGCGATGACCACCGCGTTAACTACCGTCATCACGATCAACCACATCGGCGTGGACGGCGCGCGTAGAATCGTCAGCGCTTCGTGCTCGGGCAACTGGGTTCCTGACACTAACCCGTACACCATAATCACCAGATACATCAGCCCAAACAGCAGCGGGCATATCATAAACACGATCAGCAGCGCCCAACCCGCTTGCCGCACCAACGGTTGGCCGGTCAGCCCCCACGACCGCAGGCCGCCCTTGATCTTGGCCCGTCCGATGAAAATGATCGCGCAGAGATTGATCGTTCCGGAAATGGCTATTGCCAAGGCCGAGACCACAGCCTTGCGTTGCGCCTCCGGCACATCGCCCGTTAACGCTGTCACGTCGAGACTGCCCAACACCGACACCACGACCGTGGGCAGAAACATAAATAGCCACGCGACCAGGGCCGCGTCGAGACCTTGCAGCCCTTCCAGATCGCACGGCGGTAGCGTGATTGCGTCCGACCACTGCCGTTGTCGCAACACGCGCACCCCGCCGACCGCCAACAGAAGCAGGCCAACGGCCAAAGTTATCTGATTTGCCAGATCGATCGCAGGCATGCCCTGAGTGTACCGGCTCACGCGTCGCCCGCGCCGGGCGTCCATGTCAAATAAAAAAGCCGCCCTGCCTTCCGCAGTGACGGCTTTTGCGTGCTCTAAATTGCTCGACGGCTTAGCCCGCAGCCCCATCGAGGGCGGCGGCGAACTCGTCCTTGGGGGTGATGCCCACAAACTTCTGCACCACTTCACCACCCTTGAAGACCAGCACCGTCGGGATCGACTGAATGCCGTATTTCACCGCCGTGTCCTGATTGTTCTCGGTGTTCAGCTTGCCCACCTTGGCCTTACCGCTGTAATCCGTCGCCAGCTCGTCGATGGTCGGTGCCAACGCCCGGCAGGGCATGCACCAATCGGCCCAAAAATCGACCAACACCGGCTGATCGGAACCGAGCACTTCCGACTCAAAATTGGCATCCGTAAATTCGAGTGTATCCGCACCAGCCATGTCGCAAACCTCCAACCAATAACGCCTTACGGCAACCTCGCGCGTTCGGGCGGGCCTCGGTCAGGCCCCGTCTCCCGATTCGCGGGCGGATTCTAGAACTGCCCGGCAGCGAAGTCAAAAGAGCGTCCGCTTTACGAATGCTGACATGAGAGTACGTCATTCACTTGCACACCGTTGCCTTCACAGATTCTTCAACAAAATCATCTACCAGCCCTTATTGAGCCGCATCCAACGCCGCAGCCAGCCTTTCCTTCGCCACGATTCCGGTGAACGTGGTGGCTACCTGCCCGCCTTTAAACACGATAACCGTCGGCACGCCGCCCACTCCATAATCCACAGCGAGCCTCGGCTGCTCTTCCACGCTGACGGTCCCTACCCGCGCCCGCCCCGCGAATTCGGCAGCGATTTCGTGAATAACCGGTTCCAGCATGCGGCACGGCGGACAATGCGTCCCGAAGAAATCGACGAGCACTGGTACATCGGCCTGCAGGACTTGGGCCTCAAAATTATCATCGGTCAGCTCGAGCGTGTGGCTATTCGACATCCAGATGCTCCTTATGCAACGGGGTGTAGTTCGATCTTCAAGCGTCAACCAGCCTATATTTACCGAGACGGATCAACGCGTTTCACGCAATTTGAAGTACTGCTGGGGGCGGGATTGACCCCAACCCCACGACCATTAGCATGACGCTTTGAACCAGATAAAACACCTTGACGATCATCCAGAGATAAAGGAGCAAACCCATGAGCCGCCAATGCACCCTCAAAGGCAATCCGCAGAAACTCGCCGGCCCCGAACTCAAAGTCGGCGACGCCGCCCCCGACGCCACGCTGCGCAAAGACCTCGTCAGCGATTACAAACTCTCCGAGCATGCTGGTAAGCCGCGTATCTACAGCGTGGTGCCGTCGCTCGACACCCCCGTTTGCGCGATCCAAACCAAGAAGTTCAACGAACAGGCCGCCGATCTGACCAACGTCAACTTTTTCACCATCAGCTTCGACCTGCCCGTCGCCCAGAAGCGCTTCTGCGGCGCCGAGAACATCGGCGATCGCATGATGGCGCTCAGCGACGCCAAGCTGGGTGAGTTCGCCGAAAAGTACGGCACGCTTATTCCCGACCACCGCATTAGCTGCCGCGCCGTCTTCGTCGTCGGCCCCGATGACAAGATCGCCTACGTTGAATACGTCCCAGAAATCGCCGAAGAACCGAATTACGACGCCGTTATCGAGGCTGCCAAGAAGGTCGCCGGCTAACAGCGTCCGAGAAGCGATTCCACGATCAACGTCGCCTGTCGCCGCGAACCGATATCTTCTGATGGAGATGTCGAGCCCGTCGCGACGGCCCGCGGAATCTCACCGCCCGGCGACAACGGCACGACATGACGTGAACCTCGCTAATAGCAGGAGACAAGCGCATGTTGAATCTCGGTGGAAGCTTCACCAATTTCGTCGATTCGCTGTTTGGTTTTGTAAGCGGCTTGCTGACCGCCGTGTTCGGTGGCTTGGCCGATTTCTTCAATAACCTGAACGTGTTCGGCGTCTAAAGAACGCGGCACACAAATCGTATTATTGCATGCACAGCAACGCCCACTTGGGCGTTGCTTTTTTTATTGTTCGATCACGCTGCGGAAATCTCGCGCCGCGCGGAAATTGAGATCACCAATCCGAACCTCTGCCTGAGGCACGTTTGCGAACATAACACGACACGCGATGTATCGAATTAGCCCGCCGCCCTGTTTTTTCATTAACAATTCGATCCCTGCACCGATCCGCTCGACGAATGACGGCACGCTTCTTTCAACGGTACGCCTACAATCGAAATGTCATCGACAATAATCCGGGGGGATTGAGGAGCAAAAAGATGTATCGAGCAGCAATGTCTGCGCGCCCATCTCTGGCCGCAGTTGTCGTATTAGCTTGTTTCGCCCTTTCTCCCACCGCTGTCGCACAATCGATCGAGTATCCCGCAGACGCCCGCATCATCGATGCGACCGATCCGCTGTACGGTGCCGTCGGCAACGGCATGGCCGATGACACCACCGCCTTGAACGATGCGCTGGCCGCAGCCCGCATCGCGGGTACAACCGGCAAGACAGTCTATCTACCCGATGGCGTCTATCTGGTCAGCAATACCGTCGCCTTTCCCGAAGCGCGCATTACGCTGCAGGGGCAAAGCACCAGCGGCACCATCATTCGCCTGATCGACAACGCCCCCGGCTACGACGACCCGGACAATCCCAAGCGCGTGGTATCCACCCGCGAGAGCGGCGGCTTCAGCGCCAATCAATTTCGCGTGTACGTCAACGATCTCACCATTGAGACGGGCAGCGGCAACCCGGGGCCGTCGGCCTGTTGCTGCATCAAAACAACACCGGTGGCAGTGAAAACGTCACCATCCGTTCCGGCGACGGTACCGGCGTAACCGGTCTCAACATGTCCGGCAGCGATAAAGGCCCCGGTATGATTCGCTACCTCACCGTCGAAGGATTCGACACCGGCATTGCAATGGGCGGCACCGAATACAGCATGACGTTCGAGAACATCACGCTGCTCAATCAAAACGTCGTCGGCATCAACAACACTTGGAACCTGATGCAGTTTCGCGGGCTTACCAGCACCAATAGCGTGCCCGTTTTGCGCAATAACAAAGCCACGGCCAACGACTTTCGCTGGGGCATCGTCGCCATCATCGATGGCGTCTTCAACGGCGGTGACCCGTCCAATGTGGCAATCGAGAATGAGGCACAACTCTACCTGCGGAACATCAGCACGACCGGCTATCAAGCCGTCCTGAGCGAACGCGGTACTGTGCTGCCGGGCACCAGCATTGCCGGTGAATACATCGAACCGCGCGCCGTCAGTTTATTTCAGACGCCCAAAGCCTCGCTCGGACTGCCCATACAAGATACACCCACCGTCCCCTCGATCCCCCCGCTACCTGGACCAACGTCGAAACATTCGGCGCTAATCCCAACGACGGCCTCGATGACGCTGCCGCCGTGCAAGCCGCCATCGACTCTGGCGCGACAACCGTCTATTTCCCCGGCGGTCGATACGATATCGACAGCACCGTGATCGTACGCGGCGCTGTCTATCGCATGCATTTCTTCGAATCGGCCATCGAAGCCACCGCCAACTTGCAAGCGTTGGGCGATCCGGTCTTCGACATCGCCGCCGGAACAACGCCGACGATCGTGATGCAAAAGGCGGACATAAACGCCGGCACAGCGCTCGGTGTGCGGCACACCGCCGCCCGCACGCTGGTGCTGCGCAACGGCAGTTATAGTGAATACAACGGTAGCGGCACCGGCCAGCTTTTTGTCGAAGACGTGGTCGGCGGCCCCTGGCATACCGCCAACGGGCAACAGGTTTGGATGCGACAGATCAACCCGGAGAACCCGGTCACCAAGATCACTAACGAGGGATCCGATCTTTGGATCCTCGGCCTCAAAACGGAAAAAGTCGGCACCCCCATCGTCACGCGCAATGGCGGTCGAACCGAACTCATCGGCGGTCTCATTTACCCCGTCAACGTATTGCCGTTGGATCAACCGATGTTCGTCAACGACGAAGGATCGTTTTCCGCCATCATCGGTGAATCGGCCTTTACCTTTGCCGGCGTCGATCATCGCGTGCTGGTGGACGAAACGCGCAACGGCGTCTTAAGAAGGTTGCGCGACCGCGAGATGCCCGGTCGCGTCGGCTTTGGGCTGGGTGCGCAAATCTGTTTATACAGTGGTTTTGAAGATGCCGGTTTGCCAGCGCCCACTGGCCCGCTGGCCTACTACTCCCTAAATGACGATGTCGCCGCGATTGCGACCGACAGCAGCGGCAACAGTAATGACGGCACGCTGCAGAACGGCCCGCTTGCCGTCGGTGGTGGGATCAACGGGCAGGCGTTGTCCTTCGATGGCAACGATGACTTTGTCGAATTGCCTACCGGCCTGCTGGGCAGCGCCGCCGGTGCCGTTTCGGTTTGGATTAATACATCCGTCGATTTCACTGACAGCGGCATGATCTTCTACGCCACCTCCAGCGGGGACCCCAACGCCAACGGCGGCGGCTCCCAGAACGAATGCCATCTCAACATTCTTGACGATGAGCGCATCTCGTTCTTCATCGAAGGCGGCACCAACGACATCGCATTGACGTCGGCCAATTCCTATGCCGATGGTCAATGGCATCACCTCGTCGCAAGCTGGGATATCAACGGCTTTACTGAGCTGTATATTGACGGCGTGCGCGAACGCTTTACCCGCAATCCCAATTACAACAACTTCGACTTCACCAGCCGCATGCGCTTGGGGCAGCCCTTCGCCGCCACCCGCCGCTTTCAAGGCTTGATGGATGAAGTTCGCATCTACGATCGACCGCTCGATCATTGGGAAGTGATGGACCTTTACTTTGGCGAGTTGCCGTTTACCAACTACGCCCCTTCCGTCGATGCCGGTCGCGACCTGGTCGTGCAAAACACCGACTATCGCATCCAATTGGAAGGCCAGACCGCCGACGACGGCCAACCCACGCCCACCTTCACCACTCAATGGAGCGTCGTGACCGGCCCCGGTGCCGTCACCTTTGATAACGACACCAGCGCGAATACCGAGGCCACCTTCGCCATTGCCGGTGACTACACCTTACAACTCACCGCCGATGACAGCGCCGCGGTCGTCTCCGACGAAACGACCGTCTCCGTGTTCGATCCGCTACCCGCACCGTGGTTAAACGATGATGTCGGCAGCCCCGCTGCTCAAGGTTGGGCGCTACTGGATCAACCCTCCAGCACATTTACGGTCAACGGCAGCGGCAACGGCATCGAGAACTTCGGCGATACGATGCACTTCGTCTATCAGCAAATCGATGGTAGCCCGATCGAAATCGTGGCGCGGCTTGATTCGTTCGACGCCACCGACAACGACGCGGAAGCCGGGCTCACGTGGCGCAGCGGACTCGGCAGCAACAACGCCAACCTCTTTCTCGGTTGGTCACCGTCGGCAGGCCTGATCTTCTCCAACCGCAGCGGCAGCGGCGGCGGAAGCAACACGATCTTCGCTGACGCGGGCATCACGCTACCCGTTTGGCTTCGCCTGCGCCGCACCGGCACCAACGGCGGCGAAGCTGCCTATTCGACGGACGGCACGACATGGATCGATCTCGGTAGCGGCACCGCCAACACCGGCGCGTCGATCGTTCCCATGGGCATGCTCGTGGGTTCGGGCAACGGCAATATCGCAACGGCAGTCTTTTCGTCCGTCGATGTGCGCCCGGTCAACAGCGCGCCGATCGTCAGCGCCGGCAATGATGTGATCCTGCAAACCGATCCGCTTGAATTACAACTCGCCGGTAGCGTCAATGACGACGGTTTACCCGCCGATCGAACGCTGACCATTCTGTGGACGCAGATCGCCGGCCCCGGAACGGCGACGTTTCTCGATGATGCCGATCCGGCCACCACCGTCAGTTTCGATATCGCGGGTGAATACGTCTTGCGCTTAACGGCGAATGATGGCGAGTTCGAGGTGTTTGACGAAATCACGATCACAACGCTGCCCGCGATTCCGAGTCCGTGGGAAAACACCGACGTCGGCGGCATCGGCCTGCCCGGCTTTGCATCCTTTACGCCCGCCAACAGCTTCACGGTGACCGCCTCCGGCAATCGCATCGGTAGCAGCCCCGCATTCGGCGCCGATAGTTTTCATTTTGTCTATCAACCCATCGAGGCCACCAGCGCGATCGAAGTGGTTGCGCGCATCGACAACTTCGATGCCACCGACAATGACGGTCGCGCGGGCGTGATGTACCGCACCAGCTTCAGCAGCGCCGCCGCCAACGCCTTTCTCGGGCTCAGCCCCAATGACGGACTAGTTTACAGCGTGCGCGGCGGCACTAACGGGGGTACCTCGGTCCAACTGGTCGATGAAAACGCGACGCCACCAATTTGGGTGCGCATGACCCGCACCGGCACCAATATCGTCCAAGGAGCGTTCTCTCAGGATGGCGTCAACTGGACCTCGCTCGACCCGGTGACCGTGAACTCGGGTGGCGGCACCCGTTTCCTGGGGCTGGCGACCACCTCTGGTCAGAACAATGACACGCGTACGGCGATTTTTACCAACGCGACGCTGGGCGCGGCATGCAATGCGCCGTCCAACGGCAGTGAGATTCAGGCGTTTATCGACTGTCTCATCACGGGTGTCGGCCCGGTTGACGATTGTCTGTGCGCAGACTTAAATCGCGATGCGAGCTTAAACAGCGATGACGTGGCCCTGTTCGTGGCCACATTGATAAGCAACTGACACGAGTTTCAAAGCTCGCGCGAGTCATCAACATGCCGCGCATCAATATCAAATTTTTCGGGCCCGCACGCGAATTGGCGGGCGAGACCGAGCTATCGCTCGAAGTGCCGCGCAACATCACCGTCGGTGGTGTGGCCGGGATTCTGGCTGAAAACTATCCACAGTTGGGCGATGCCCTCGGCATTCGCCTAGCCGTCAACAAGGAATACTGCGCCCTCGACCGCACGCTGCGCGAAAACGATGAAGTCGCCGTGATTCCCCCGGTCTCGGGCGGCGGCAATCTGCCGCGCGTGCAACTGGTGCGCGAACCGATCGACATCAGCCCGCTCATGGTCGAAATGCGCACCGACGGCTGCGGTGCGGTCAGCACCTTCGACGGCGTGGTGCGCGCCGAAACATCGGAGGGCCGCAACCTCAGCGCGCTAGACTACGAAGCGTACGACGACATGGCCCTCGAACAGATGGCCGCAATTCGCCGCCGTGCCGGTGAAAAGTACGACATCGTCGACGCGGCGATCGTGCATCGCCTCGGGCGCGTACCGCTGGGCGAACCTTCCGTCAGCGTCGTCGTCGTCAGCGCCCACCGTAAGGACGGGCTCGATGCCGTGCGCTACATCATCGACACGCTAAAAGTGGATGTTCCAATTTGGAAAAAAGAAATCTGGTCCGACGGTCAAAAAACCTGGGGGCATAACACGATATGACGCGCTTGCTGCATACCCTTGCCGTGCTGGCCGCCGGCGTTTGGCTCGGCGGCATGATTCTCGTCGCCATCGCCGCCCAAAGCACGTTTAGCGTGTTGAACGCCGAAGAAAAGCTGGCCCAACCCAACGCCATCGCCGGCCGTGTCATGGCTCCGACCTTCAGCAAGTTTGATAAGGTCCAGTTGAGTTGCGCCGTGGTTCTGTTAATCGGCACCGGTTGCGTCACGGTCTTGGCGCGACGAAAAGGCGGCCCGATGCTGCGTTTCTTGATGGTAGGCGTGGCGACGGGCTTTCTTGTTTACAGCGTCCAGTTCCTATCGCCCCAAATCCTTGCGATGCAAGACGACGTTGCCGGTGCCAATTCGGACGCCGAAATCCGCGCTGCCTTTGACGAGTTTCACGAGAGCGCCGTCTTTGTTTCCAAGGTGAACCTGGCCTTGGTCAGCCTGACCCTAATCGGCCTCGCGTGGAGCGGCCCCTTGCGCGACACCATCGCGAGTAACAACACGACCGCCGCCCCAGACCGTGCAACCTCAACACCACCCGCATCCAATTGATGGTTGTCTCCTAGTAGCTTTGCGCAGCAAAGCGCTGTGGCACCGATTTGCAACCGGTGTGGCCACCAGCGATTACACACAAGTAAAATTCAACCCTTGATTTGATATCAAAGAGCGCAGCCCAACATGCCGTCATCTAAAAACGCCAAAAGAAAAAGACCGGCGCTCAAAAGAAGGGCACGCGCAAACCCAAAGAATCCCTCACCAAGAAAAAAGACCGCGCGCTGAAGATTCTCAATGAGCTGGAGACCCTTTACCCCAACCCCGAATGTGCGTTAGACCACGAATCGGCCCTGCAACTGCTCGTCGCTACCATCCTTTCTGCCCAATGCACCGACGAACGCGTCAACATGGTCACGCCCGCACTTTTCAATCGCTATAACAGCGCCGAGGCCTTCGCGGAAGCCGAACCAGCCGAGTTGGAATTGCTCATTCAATCCACCGGCTTCTATCGCAACAAAGCGAAGAACATCATCGGTGCGGGGCAGGTACTGGTCCGCGATTTTGACGGCGACGTGCCCGACAACATGGACGATTTGCTAACGCTCCCCGGCGTTGCCCGCAAAACCGCCAACGTCATCCTCGGCACCTGGTTTGAAAAGAATGAAGGCTTCGTCGTCGACACGCACATCGGTCGGCTCGCCCATCGATTCGATCTGACATGGTCTTCGCGCGATACCAAAGACGCCGTCAAGATCGAGCGCGACCTGATGGAAGTGTTTCCGCAGGACCGCTGGACCGATGTCGGTCATATGTTCATCCTGCATGGCCGCGCCATTTGCAATGCGCGCAAGCCGCTGTGCGATCAATGCACACTGACGGAGTTGTGCCCGTCGGCGTTTGAGCATGACAAAAAGACAAACGCGAAAGCTGGCAAGAAGAAGAAGGCCAAACGCAAGAAGGTATCGAAGCGAAATAAACGGGCGACCTAACCGTACGCATTCACACTGCGCAGCATCAAATACACTACCACGCCCGTCACCGAGACGTACATCCAAATCGGCAACGTCCAGCGTGCGATGCGCTTGTGTTTATCAAACTGCTTACGTGCAGCGCGATAAACTGTGATGATCACCAATACCGGCACCGCCGCCGCCAGCACCACGTGCGTTAACAGCACGGTGTAATAAACATATTTGACCAAGCCCGAGCCGGTGTACTTCACCGAGCCGACGTGGTAATGAAAAATCAGATAGCTCGTGAGAAACGCCGCCGACACGAGCACGGCCAATATCATCGCGTTGCGATGGGCCGTTTTTTGATCGTTTTTGATAAACACCCAGCCCATAAAGATGAGCATCGCCGCCAGCGTGTTTAGTGCTGCGTTCAAATGCGGCAAGTCCTGTACGCTCATCGACGGCGCGTCTCCTCGCGCAACAGCGTCATCACGTCTTTCAACAGCGCTTCCATCTTGTCGGGATTCATCGGGGCATCGACGATCTGGCCGTTAAAGCGCGCTTCGATTTCCTCATCGGCGACGCCTTCGTAATACCCGCGCAACCGCCCTTTCTGGTCGATCAGCAGAAACCGCGGCGAGTGCATAATCGAATGTTCGTCGGTGCCCTTTGCGATCGGCAAGAACACCGCCTTGCAAATCTGGTAGATCGTCTTTTCGTTGCCCGTTAAAAACAACCAGTCGTCGTACGCATCGGCCTGCTTAAACTCCGCGTATTCGGTCAACACCTTCGGCGTATCGGTCGTCGGATCGACCGAAAAACTCACCGTGCGCGTGCGCGGGATATTCTGCCGCACCAGTTCGCGATTGATTTCGCGCATGCGGTCGGTCATCAACGGGCACGGCCCGCCGCATTCGGTAAAGATAAAATTGATAATCAGCACATCGCCCGCCAGATCGGCGCGCGTTACCTTTTCACCGTGTTGGTTGGTCAACGTGAACTCGGGCAGTTCGGCCAACACCTGCAATGTGCCGACGGGCGCACCGACCTGATTGCGCGCCGCATCCACCCGCGAATACTGTAAGTACGCCAACCCGCCCACGAAAACCATTGTGCCGAACATCAGCAACCAGAACCAACGACTGGGTTGCAGTTCATCGTGCGCCGACCTCGGTCGCCGGGTGGTCGGCTCCGCGTTTTGAGAATCAGATATCGTCATTTGTTTATTTCTGTTTCATACGGCCGCCTGTCGCGCTTCGCGCCGCGCCGTGATCAATGACAGCACCACCATCAACGCGGCAAAGCCGACGGACACGCCCAACGCCAACGTCCAATGAATCCGGCTGGCCGTATCTTCGGCCACGCCGCCAAACGAGCAGCGCAACAGGGCCACTCCGTACGTCATAGGATTTATAGTCATCAGCCATCCGACGATCCGTGCGGCCCCCGTTATCGGGAAAAACGCCCCGCTCAGAGCCAACATCGGCATCAACACCAGATTCATAATCGCGTGAAAGCCCTGCGTCGTTTCCATCCGCCACGCGATCCAAAAACCCAATCCGCAAACACCCACGGCCAAAACGACCATCGCGCCGATCGTGACCACCACGTCAGCAACGCCCGGCCGCAACCCCGCCAAGGGTGCGAACAACAAAAACACCACCGCCTGTCCCACGGCCAACGCCGACGCCCCCATCACCTTGCCCAACACAATGGCCGCGCGCGAGACCGGCGCGACCAGCACGCCTTGCATAAAGCCGTTATCGCGATCGTCGATCACCGTGATCATCGAGAAGATTGCCGTGAACAACAAAATCGCCGCAATCGCACCAGGGAAGGTGAACTCCAAATAGGAACCCTCGACGCCGTCGAGTTGAAACGACTTATACAACCCGCCGCCGAACATAAGCCAAAAGATCAGCGGCGTACCGACCGCACCGACGATGCGACCGCGCTGCCGCAGGAAACGCGTGATCTCGCGCTTGCACAGCGTCCACGTGGGTAGCCACAGCAGGTCGGTCGCTATTACGTCGCTACCCTCAGCATGCATCAGCGCCGCCCTTTCTGTTTGCTCGAAGTGGATTCACTGCTTGTTTCAAACACGTGACCCGTTTCGTGAATAAACACATCGTCGAGCGTTGGGCGACCGATGGTCAATTCGCTAATACGTTCGCCGAAGCGCTGCATTAAATCCGCCGCCAGTTTCGTCGCCGATGTCGTTTCGATGCGCAGCGCCTTATCCAACGCGCGCGCCGGTCCGAAGTTTGCCGCGTCGATATCCGCTGCCAACTGTTTGAGGTCCCCACCGCGAATCGTGACGCAATCACCGCCGATGCGCGACTTCAACTCGTCGGGCGTGCCGGTAATCACCAACTTACCTCGGTCAAAAATCGCCACCCGGTCGCAACGCTCCGCTTCGTCCATCAAGTGCGTCGTCACCAAAATTGTCGCGTCGCTTTCGGCCTGCACGCGGCCCAAATGTCGCCACAGTTCGGCCCGCGCCGCCGGGTCGAGGCCCGTGCTGGGTTCGTCGAGTATCAGCAACTGCGGGCGGTGCAACAAAACGCGTGCAATCTCGGCCCGTCGTCGCATGCCGCCCGACAGCGCCTTGACACGCTCGCCGCGCCGATCTGCTAGCGTCACCGCTGCGAGCGCGGCGTCGATCCGCTGTTGAAGGTCGCCGCCGCGCAAGCCATACAAATGACCCGAATGGCGTAGGTTCTCTGCAACGCTCAAATGGATGTCGAGGCTGGGCGATTGAAACACGATACCGATGCGCCGACGCACCGCCGCACAATCTTTCACCACGTCGAAGCCGTCAATTGTCGCCGTACCGTCTTGCGGCGTTAATAGCGTGGCGAGTATGCGAAAAAAAGTCGTCTTGCCGCTGCCGTTGGGGCCGAGCAACGCAAACATCGAGCCGCGCGTTACCGAAAGCGAAATATCATCGAGCGCAAGCCGATCGCCGTAGCGGAAAGACAACCCGTTAACGGCAACAATATTCGACATGATCAGAACGTGACGAGCAGCGCCACCATCAGGGCAGCCAGATAGGCAATCGATGCCAAGAGCACGTAGCGTGCCGACGTGCGTTCCGGCTTGCTGGCAAACTGCAAAACGCAGGTCACAAAACAAACCGCCAACGATGACGAGATAAGCACAAACAGATTCGGCTTACCGACGAAAGCCACCGGAAAGGCGGCGGCCACCATCAGTGCCAAAACGTAATACACCGACTGTCGCGCGACGGCGCGCCCGGACGGATCGACGACCGACAACATGCGATAACCGCCGGCTGCGTAGTCGTCGCGATACATCCAGGCAATTGCATAAAAGTGCGGCATCTGCCACAGATACAAAATTGCAAATAGTGTTCCCGCGATCAGCCACGAGCTTCCACCCGCCGCGACATAGCCGATCAACGGCGGCAGTGCACCGGGAACAGCGCCAACTAGCGTATTGGTCCACGTTCGCCGCTTCATCGGCGTGTATACAAATATGTAAATCAGGAACGTTAGCGCCGCCAAACCCGCCGCTAACGCATTGGCCGCCACCGCCAGATAGACCGTTCCGATGACGGCGCATGCCCAACTGAAAATCGTGGCTTCCCCGACGCCGATCCGCCCCGCCGCCACCGGTCGGTTCTGGGTACGCGGCATCAACAGGTCGAAGCGTCGCTCGATAACTTGGTTGAGGGCGTTGGCAGCAAAGGCGACCAGCGCCGTACCGGCAACGGCGTGCAGCATGCCCCAAATTGACGCGGTGCCGTCGGCACCCAACGCGTAGCCCGCTGCTGTAACCACCAGCACGAGCAGGCTCAGGCGCAGCTTCGTCAGCTCTTTGTAATCGCTCAGCCGTGCGACCCATGCGTTGCCGGCAACAGGCGCGAAGGCCGTCGAATTTGCGGGTGCCGTGCTCATTACGAAGCTGCCCCCGCCAGTTTCTTTTGCGCAACAGTCGGCATCGCCATTGGGTGACGATGCGGTAGTGTTGCAGTAGCCGAAGCCGCGTCGGTCGTTACGCCGCGCTCGAACCGTGCGTGCAGGAACAACCGCCAAGACGCCGCCAATGTCGCAGCACCGACGACCACATGGGCCGTGGCAAACAGCGGCGGCTTGCGTAGCAGAACGGTGGCAATGCCGAGCCCGGCTTGCACGACCACCAAAACGGTAATCAACTTAGCGGCGCGGGCCAAGCGCGAACTTCCGGTTGCCTTCGCGCGATAGCGCCACATCGCAACCAACATCATCGCAACCACCAACACCGCACCGAAGCGATGTACCAGGTGATACATCACCTGCGCCCGGGTCACCGGCTCCATCTGATAATCGAATGCTCGGCTTTCGTTGTAGCGCGCCAACGAATCTTCAGTGAGGCTTGGCAAATAGCTTCCGTACATCGCCGGAAAATCGGGCACGGCAAGTCCCGACTCGGTATGACGCATGATCGCGCCGGCAACGAGTTGACCGAATACAACCAACGCCAAGGCCAGCGCCCAACGCGGCGACGTCGACTTCGTATTGGCGTAAGGCGAAACGGAAGCCGATCGCCGCATTCGCCCCAGCGATACCGCAATCGTTACCAAAATGCACAAAAACGATTGCGCCACGCAACCGTGCATTACCGAAATCCAAGTTGGTAACAAATACAGAACCGTGAGGCCGCCCAAGACGCCCTGCACGATGACCGCCGCCAACGCGCACCAGCCGAGAATTTTGAGAAACCGCGACGGCCGTGCAAGGTGTAGCCAAACCGCGAGGATAATCGTGAGGAAGCCCACGGTCGAAGCGATCAAACGATGGCTGTGCTCGTAGAAGATGCCGCCCGTCCACTTGCTGAACGGGAACGTGAACATGTTTTCGCCGTAGGTCGTGGGCCAATCCGGCACCGATAAACCGCTACCGGTGCTCGTGATCATTCCGCCGGCCGCGATGAGGCCCAAGGTTGCCGCGACCATGAAGCACGCGAACCCATACAATTTGCGCGACGGAACGCGCTGCTGCGGTGCGTTGCATGCGTAGTTGAGTTCGACGGCGGACATGAGCGTTTCAGCAAACAATGGCATTACTGCCGTTTAGGAATGAGATGGCTCGGAATCAGAGCCGGATTCACCGCCTTCGAGTTGCACGCGGCGTAGGCGACGATTTTGGCGAATAAACCAGCTGGCGACGAGAGCGGCCATACCGAGCAGCAGCACGTAGGTCACAATGACCATGAACAGCACGCCCGCTTCGGCACCCTTTACCAAATTGCTATTCGGATCGCCCTGACAAACCGAACATGCGTGGGCCACGCTGGGCATCATTGCCAACACCGCGCTCAACAGCATCGCGGCGCGAGCGACCGCGCCGGCCGTCAAATTTTTGGCGAGATTATGCATAACTCACGTGCTTCAGTTTTTTCAGAAACCAAACGCCGTACACGGCAGTGATCGCCGCCAACGCGAACGCGGCGACCCCCAATTGCATAGGCCATCCCTGACCGTCGATCTGTTGCACCCGCACGCCCCAGGCACCCACGCCCACCGAAATCAGCAGCACAACAACGACAAAAACGAGATGGAAGGCCTTGAGCGACATGATGCCTACTTTCCTACGCCGTAAAGCTTATCCGCATGCCCCGCCACCACCTCGGACGAAGTCACCACCGGCAACAACAACAGCGTAATAAAGAATAGGACGCACAGGGCGAGAATCCAAAAAATCATGCCGCGTTCGTCCAGCAAGTGCATGAAATAGCATGCGACCAACGACCCCTTCACGCCGGCGACGAGCAAGGCAACCGCAATCGCCAGCACGTGGTTGGCCGCCAGCCACGGAATATAGGAAACGCCCACCGTCACGGCCGTCAGCACCAGCAGGGCCCCGAAAACCATGAGGTATTTCTTCAACTCGGCTTGATGTGCTTCCGCATTTGCAGCCATCGATTGCTCCTCTAAAGCAGGTATAGGACCGGAAACAGGAAGATCCAGACGAGGTCCACAAAGTGCCAATACAAACCCGTGCATTCGATGCGGTTCGCATACTTGTCGGGCAGTTTCTTCCACATCGAGCCGCCGGTTAGCAGGAAGTACACCATCACCACCACGCCGCCGACGATGTGCAATCCGTGCAGCCCCGTCAGCGTGAAATAAATGCCGGTGAATGTGCTACCCGCCGGGCCCCAATTAGACATGCGTCGATAATCGCTCGGACGCAGTTCGATCTCCGGGTGCGCCCCGGCATGAGAATCCCCGTGGTCGGCACCGTCATCGTGTGCGTGACCGTGATCGGGCTTGCGCGCATCGGCGGCAAACTTGTAATACTCGACGTAGCCGTCTTCGTCCTTCACCGTCTCGGTGATATGACCGTGCAGGTAATGCACCGTGCGCTCGCCTTCGGCTGTCGGGTAGGTGCGGCTGTAAGAGACTTGCTCGCCGTCCACGACCAACGGTGCGTCGAACTCGACGAGATAGTGATGCAGCTTCGAGTTGTACTCGAAATATTTCACGACCAAAAAGCCGCAACTCAACAGGACCGTCATGAGCAGGAAAAACTGCCCGCGGCTGAACTTGTTTTCCTTCAGGTAGTACCACGACATCAGCATGGTGACCGACGAGGATATCAGAATTACCGTGTTCAACGCGGCCAGCGGCACATTCAGAATCTCGTGCCCCAACACCGTCGGCGCGCCGATGATCGGCCAGGTGCCTTCCGGCGCCCCCACGCGTAGCAACACGTAAGAAGAGAACAGCGCGCCGAACAGCATGATTTCGGAGGCCAAAAACAGCCATATCCCGAACTTGCCGTTATACATCCGCGTGAGCGGATGCGGCTCCATATCGTAAGGAATCTCAGTTGCTGCGGCGGACAAGTTGCATTCTCCTCAAAGTTGTTCCGCTGGATCAAACGCGGCTTTCACGCGTCGATCCCGATCGCCCCATGGTTGAGGGCGGTAATCTTCACACTCGCTGCGTCAAACCCACACTATGCCGTTGCGGGGGGCGGCGACTGCATCGTGTAGTCCTCCGCCTCGCCCGGCACGCTGTATTCATACGGACCGCAAGCCACCACCGGCTCGCTCAGGAAGTTACCGTGCGGTGGCGGCGATGGGGCCGACCATTCCAATGTCGTAGCATGCCACGGGTTCGCACCGACGCGCTCACCGGCAAAGATGCTCCAGAAAAAGTTAAACACGAACGGCAACTGGAACGCGGCCAGACCGAAGGCCCCCCACGTCGACATCACGCTGAGGCCTTGCACGGCGGCACCGTGCAGCGTTTCGGTTTGGTCGAACTGACGACGCAATACCGACGCCATGCCCATGAAGAAGAACGGCATAAAGACGGCGTTGATAAACACGAACGAACCGGCGAAGTGAATACGACCTAGCCATTCGTTCATCTTGCGACCCGTTGCCTTCGGGAACCAGTAATAGATGCCGGCAAACATCGCGAAGATCGTGCCGGGGGCCACGACGTAATGGAAGTGGCCGATCACGTAGTACGTATCGTGCAGGTGAATATCCGACGCGGTTAGCCCCAGCGGCAAGCCGGTCAACCCACCGATACCGAACATCGGCAGGAACGCCAACGCAAACAGCATCGGCACGGTAAAGCGAATCGACGCGCCCCACAGGCTGATGATCAGACACGTCAGAATGATGACCGACGGTACGGAAATGATCATCGTCGTCGCTTGGAAAAACGTGCTGAGCGTGGTGCCCATGCCCGTCATAAACATGTGGTGGGCCCACACGATAAACGACATGAAGCCGAGGAAGATCGCCGAATACACCAGCGACTTATAACCCCACAGCGGCTTGCGCGTGTTGTTGGCGATTACTTCGGAGATGATGCCGAGACCGGGCAGAATCAACACGTACACTTCGGGGTGGGCCAGAAACCAGAACAAATGCTGCCACAAGAGCGGGCTACCACCACCGGCGGTGTTCTGTTCTACACCCGAAACGATCAAACCACCCGGATCGAAGAAGGACGTACCCGCGACGCGATCCATGAGTTGCAAGACGCCCGCCGCTTCCAATGGCGGAAACGCCAGCAGCAGCAGGAACGCCGTAACCAACTGCGCCCAGGCAAAGAACGGCAAGCGGAAAAACGAAAGCCCTTTGGCCCGCAATTGCACCACCGTCACAATAAAGTTTACCGAACCGAGCAACGACGAGGTGATCAGAATCACCATGCCCAACAGCCAAATCGTCTGCCCCGTGGTTGCGATCGTTGCCAACGGTGGATAAGACGTCCACCCGCTATTGGCCGCCCCCCCTTTCACGAAGAAGCCGAACATCATCAGGATGCCGCCGGGCAAATACGTCCAGTAGCTCGCCATGTTGAGCCGCGGAAACGCCATATCGGGCGCGCCGCATTGCAACGGTAGCACGAAGTTACCAAAGCCACCCACGGCCAACGGGACGATCGCGAGGAAGACCATGATGGTGCCGTGCATCGCGCCGAACGAGTTATACCCGTCGCCGGTTAGCACGTAGCCGGTTTCGCCCGTGTCGGGGTTTTCGACCGCCGCCACGATCGGCTCACCGAGGAATTGCCCGATCACCGGAATCGGTTGATTGGGATACGCCAACTGATAGCGCATCACCAACATCATGCCGAAGCCGATGGCAAGAAACACCAACGCCGTCACGGTGTATTGAATGCCGATCATCTTGTGATCGACGGAGAAGATGTACTTTTTCCAGAAAGGAAGATCGTGACTGTGATCACTCATAATCCGTCAGGTCCTGAGGCTGAACATTTCGACCGTCCATACGGAAAAAGCCGCGAATGTTCGGAATCTATCAAACTTGCCCGCCGAACGCCGTGCCCGACGGGATGAATCTCTCTTTTGAGTAGCTACGCTGCTTAGAATCCACCGAAGTCGATTTCCACTTCCTTCGGCACCGCGTTATCCATCCACTCCTGATAACCGGCAGCGTCGTACGTGAATACCTGCGCCTTCATCTTGAAGTGACTGTTGCCGCATAGCTGCGCGCAGATAATTTCCAGCGGGTTGCGCGGCTGCATTTTGATCGTGTCGGTGACGTCGCGCAGCGTTTTGAGTTTCTTCTCGCCGGCTTCGCGCGACAGGCCGATGCCTTCGCCCTCTTTCAGAATGACCTGGCCGCTTTCGTCCTGATAATCCTGGACGGCAACGTGGTGTCGTAGGCGATACCAGTCCACATCGGCGACCGGGAACTCCTGGATCATCTCTCTTTTCACGCGCTCGGTCGTGGCGTCTTCCTTGGCCGTAAACCAAATCGGGATTTCCATGCCGGGGATGCAGTCCTGCTTGACGCGCATCGTCGGAATGGCGAACGAATGGATCACATCCTTCGAGCTGACGCGCACGTAGATCGGCTTGCCAACCGGAATGTGCATCTCGCCGATGGTTTGGATGTCGTCCTTACCCGCCGGATCGTCCGGATCGAGACCGACCGTATTGCTTGCCGCGTCGATGAACTTCGCATTGGTGCGACCAAATACCCCATCGGGGCCGGGATAGTGGAAGTTCCATTGGAACTGCTCGCCGATGGCGCGCACTTCGACACGATCATCGGCCTTGGGCGGGTTGTTCTTGTAAGCCGCCCATACCGGCATCGAGAGGCCAAGCAACAGGAACACCTCGAACAGCCCGATACCGATTTCCGCGTACTTCGACGCCTTGCCCTTCACCGGATGATAATCGGCCTTATGCCCCGCGCGGGCGCGGAACCGAATCACGGTGTAGGTCAAGAACGCGCCCCACGCGACAAACAATATCGCCATGAAGATGTGCAGGACCGAAATCAGATTATCGATCTGCCCGCCGTGCTCCGACAGCATCGGCGGCATCCAGTTTGCGTAAGGCGCGATATCCGTCGCCTGTCCCAACAATTGCATGTTCGCAATCTCCCAACGAACGAAAGCAAGATTTGCACCGTACCACGCGCCCACTTCGGGCGCACGGACGATGCATAATAGTTGAGATACTCGACCTACCCGTTAGCGCTCGGTCGAGCATCGGTCAATTCAAATTACTTGGCCGACGCGTCATCAGCCTGCTTGGCGCAGCACGACTTAGCCGGAGCTTTCGTCGTCGTGGGGGCCGTTTCGATCTTGCGGGCGAAGGTGACTTCCTTGAATTCGCGCGGGGCCTGCGCCTTCTTGTCGAATTCGAAGTTCAGTTCCAACGCTTCGCCGTCCTTTACTTCCACTTTCTGGTTCATCTCGCCCAGTTCTTCATGCCAGATCGAGACGGTATATTTGCCAGCGGGTACTTCCTTGATCTCATAGGTACCCCATGCGTCCTTGTCTTCCGAATTGGTATGGCCCTTCGTCGTATCGAAGAAGGGATTGTCCAAAACGAACACGTAACACGACATCCAACTGTGCACGTCGCACTTGATCTTGATCGCTTCTTCCGTCCGCGTAAACGTGTCGTTGCCTTCCAGCGTCTTCGTCATCGGCTGTGCCTGAGCGAAGTTAAACTGCGGATTCTTCTTTGCCAGCGAGTGCACGTTATGGTTGAGCGGGTCGCTGTTCTTAATATCCATCTTCTGGCCGGCGATCATGCCTGTTACGTGCGGCACATACATGCAGTCTTTTTGGTCGATGACCACGGCTTCGTCGGGCGCATCGAACTTGTCGGCGCCTTTGCTGATCCAAACGAATACGTCCGGAACGGCATTGCCCTGCTTCGAATAAATCAGCTTGCCCGGATCGACGACCGGCGGCTTCTTATCTTCATTCAACTTGTTGCAGGTCGGGTCCGCATTCATCTTGATCAGCGCCATCTTCAGCGGTTTGCCGCTGGTGACCTTACCCTTAATCGAAGCCGTACCCTTCTTGCCGTCGGCCAGAGCCACGTTGCTGATCAACGCGACCGTCAACATCATCACCGCGATGTGTTTGAGAGATTTAAGCATCACATTCTCCTGTTCTGATAAAAAGTGTCCGGCACCGAACGATCTTGATCGTCGCGATGCATGGTTACCGTATGCCAGTACCGTTGTCGGCGATAGCATCTCACATCCGTTACGGACACCATTGTGGCACAACTGTTAGCGGTTAGCGAGCCGATCCCGGACCGCTAAAACTCAATATCGAGCGCTTCTTCCTCATCGCCGCCGCCGAAGTCGATATCCAAATCGCCTTCCTGCTCGGCGGCCTCCTTGGCCTTCTGCTGGGCTTCCACAGCCCCCGGTTGAATCGCCGTGTCGCCCCGAGCGCCCAGCGTGAACAAATAATCAACCAGTAGCTTCGCCTGCTCGGCCGCCGTAGCCCCGTACAATGCCTCTTTTTCCTTCCGGGTTTCCTCCGGATAATCCTGGAAGAAGGATTTGTTCCCCGGGAAGATTTGCGGCATGTTAGTGCCCGGCTGCAGCGCTTTCGGGTTGTAGAGCCACTGCACCGCCCATTCGTAACGCAGACGCTTAAACGTCAGCGCGAAGTTTGGTGCCTTAATCTCCGTCGTCGTACCCGGCTGCGATGGATCACCCGCCACGTGACAGGCTAGACATTTCAGATCATAGAAGAACTGCTCGCCCAGCTTATAGCGTTCTTCGTCGCTGATCGTATGGGTCTCTTTATCCGTAAACGGATAGGGAATGTCGTAAACATCTTCCAGGAACTGAGCGCGCTCCGTGGCCTTCTCGAACCCGAACGTCAGCGCTTCGGCACGCTCTTCGCGATTCTCGGCCTGCGAATCATCGAAGTCGTACCGCGTCGCCTGATCGTGTCGCAGCGCGTATTCCTTCAGGAACTCGGCCTGATCTTCGAGATTGTCGCGGAAGAACCAATGCGGATCGGCATCGGGCATTTCGCCCGACTTCACCTGCTGCATGTATTTCACCACCGGCAGCAGGGCGTCATCCAAATGTTCGGACTCGACCTGCGCCAGACCGGCGAAATACTCGACCAATGCCGTCGTATCCTCGGTGCTGAGATAGAAACTCGGCATCCGCACATTCAACCACGGTCGCAACATCTCGACGTTGTTCAGGAACGTAAACAACCAATCGTTCTGAATCTTCGCGCCTTCGCCCCACAAGAGCGGCGGCTTGAAGCGCTGGCTAATCGGATTGGTATCCGATAGCGAGGTATCCGTAGAGTAATACTGATGTATCGTGGCCGTGTCATTGCCTTCAATCGTGTGACAACCGATACAGTTCAACTGTCGCGATACTTCCCGACCGCGCGCCACGCGTCCGATCGGCGTATCGTCGTAGTTGATCTGCACGCTTTCCCGCACGTTGGCTTCGCGCCGCGACAAGACGTATGCCGTTAGTGCCTCCGCTTCTTCAGCAGTGAAGAAGTAGTTCGGCATCTTCGACTTCTCGTACGGCTTGCGCGGTTTGTTGCGATCCCAGATGCGCGGGTTGCGAATCTTGTAATGCGCATACGTCGCATGATTGTGCAGAATGTGCTGCTCGGGATTGCCCGCAAACGAATTTTCATCCTTCGCGTGGGCGATCAAATCTTCCGCTTCCTGCGCCGTATCACGGACCAAATGGGAAAACGCCGGATCGTCTTCGCGATGGAGATGCTCGAACACCTCCGGCTTTTCTTCGCGCTCGTATTCGAAGATCGGCGAGAAAAACGCAAAGTCGAGTTGGCTGATAAACTTCTGCGCCCACTGCGACATATCGATACTCGGTCGCGAAGCGTCCTCAAAGCCGGCAATCGTGTGGCAAGCGTAACAGCCGTAATGGCTGACCATCTTCATACCGAGGAACAACTTGCGCCGCTGTTCGAGCGTCGGTGCCTTTTCATCCAGCAAGGCCGCCACGTGCTGGCGACCTTCATCGCCACCGCCAAACGAACGATACGTTTGATTCACAATCGACTCGGTCAGCGGTCCATACGGCGATACATCGGACGGCTTCTCATCATTGACGATCATTTCCACGACCGTCGCCGTGTTCTGGCCGCCCAGCAGATCGCGAATAAGCCGTTCGCGCATGTCGCGATGTTCCTCGTCGTCCGCAATCGGCGTCTGATCAAACTCATCGTTGCGCAGCGTCAGCAAATACGCCGCCACATCGAGCATATCCTGGTCGTTCTTTAACTTTTGCGTTTCCGCGTCTTCGAGTTGGTAGTAATTATCGCGGAACATCTTCGGCATCAGCGTGCCTTCGGCATAATGCCGCGGATGCTTCAACCAGTTATACAGCCACTGCATCCCTCGCTGTGCCTGCGCGTCGTTGCCGACTTCGGGAATCAGCTTGGAACCCATGCCCGACAATTCCGGCCCCTGTCGCGTGAACTCCGGCGGCACGTAGAGCTTGAACGGATCGGCCACATCGGTATGCGGTGCCGGCTTCAAATCGTTCTCAGCCAGGAATGCTTCGGTCTTGCTTTCGAGCAATGCCTTTTGGCGCTTGTTACGCGTGAATTGGCGCGACGCATACCGCACGCGATCGTTCTTCGACATCGCCTCAAAGTCGGCCTTGGCCGGTTCCATCTCGGCTTCGATGATCTCTTCGTACTGATCGACTTCCGGCGCGACGCCTTCCTTGCGCATCTGCTCGATCTTGGACCACGCTTTTTCCATTGCGATGTCTTTGACGAGCCACGTTTCAGCGAAAGTGCGACCATCATCGTCGAGCGGATCGGTCGCATCGAGATTCACGTGACAGGCCAAACAGCCGATCTGCGTGAATAATTGTTCGCCGCGCTCGGCGTCGCCTTCCAAACCTTCGGGCAATACCTCCGGCTCCCACGTCTTGGAGAAGACTTCCAAGTACTCCGTAATCGCCTGGATTTCGGTCTCCGTGCGCAAGATCGGCGTCGGGTCGAATTCGTTGTAGGTGTCCGAATCGCCCTCGGCGGCGCTTCCGACCGACGGCGGCACCAAGTTGTTCTCCTGCTTGAAGAAGTGCGGCATGCGCGTGGACGGTCGAAACTCGTTTGGATACTCGATCCAACGTTCGAGAAACGGTGTATCCAGTTTGCTGGCCACGTACGTCAGATCGGGGCCGACCTTGCGATAGTCGCTCATGCCGTCAATGTTGTGACAGTTAATGCAGCCGACCTTGGCATACAGGTCGCGACCTTCCACCACGTTGTGCGCTTCGGGCAGCGATGCGGTCTTGTAGTTCTCCAAATCGTAAAGCTGCTCATGACACTTGCGGCAACTGGCGGACACGTGCTCCGACTTGAGCATCGGTCGTTCCCAAAACTCTTCCGCAATATGCGAATCGGTCAGCGGGATGCCAAGCTCTTTCACGACGTACTTCTTATCCCACTCTTTCCGCTGCTCTTTAGAGTTGGGCGTATGCACCGCCATGATGAAGTCGGTTTCCTGACCCGAACCCTCGTGGCAGACCGTGCAGCCCATCTTGTTCATCGGGTGCGGCGAGGTCGGCGAGACAAACAGATCAAGCCGCGGGTGCGCTTCCAGCACCTTACCGAATTCGATCTGCGGGCGCGACTGCTCGTCGTTGTTTTCGAGATAGCAGTTCATCGACGCCATCAGCGACTTAAAGTAGCGCTCCTGCTCTTCCTCGGTCATTTCGTCCCAACGTAGCGGACGATCGTCGCCCACCGTCGGCGGCGCGGCGGCCAAAATACCGCGCACTTGCTTTTCGATTTCCGATTGAATCGTGCCGCGATCGGGCGTCGTATCCTCGAAAGCACGCTGCACCATCTCGGTTTTGATGGTGGGACGATTAGATGCTTTCAACCACTTATTGGTGGCGTGTACAAAGGCATTGATGAACTGAGCCTTGCCGTCGTTCATCGTCGCATCGACATCGGCAAGCTTGCGATCCAACTCCTGCAGCAGCTTTTCGTTTTCGCGCTTGATCACCTCGACGACCTTTTCAACCATCATCGCTTGCTGGGCCTGATCGACGAGATTGTCGCGCGTGAACTCGGGCTTATCGATCGCGATATGACACGTCGTGCAGCGATCGATGAGATACGTATCGGTGAAGTTCATATCGAAGCGAAGATCCTTCATAAACAGGTTCTTCACTTCCTGCCGACCGGGCACGCCTTTGGGCGGTGCGTAATCGAGAATCGGCGCGTTCAACAGCGTGCGCACCACACCCGGCCCAAAGCGCCGCGCCGCGCTGCGTGCATCATTGAGGCCTTTCTCAAAGTCCTGCAAGTTGCGCTTGGCAGCGACCAACGGTGCGCGGATTTCTTTGATCTGCGCCTTGATGCCCTTGATCGTGTCTTCGAGGTCTTCCTTCTTCGCCTTCAACTCGTCGACGCGAGCTTCCAGCCGATCGTATTCTTCCTGCACCGCCGCCAGCGCCGCGCCCGACTTGCCCTGAATGCCGGTGGCTTCCTGCAGATGGAAGACTTGAACCCCCAACTTGGCATTGGTGTTACCGAACGAAAGCGAAACACCTTGCAGCTCACCCTCGAGGGTGTTGAGCCGCTTATTTAGCGCCGCCAATTCGTCCGCGACGACGTCTTGCTCAAGCGCGGCCTTGGCTTGCTCGACATCATCCTTCAGCTTCTGATACTCGGCCTTTTTTTCCGGCGTTTCGTAGGTGACCGCCGTGAGGTGATACAGCGACGAGCGCGCGTTAAAAAACTGCGTCTGCATTTCGCGCCATGGGCGCTCGATATCGTGCTTCATCATCCAGAAGAACGAGATCAGGCCCAACAGCGCCGAAACGCCGAAGACCAAATTCAGCCGTCGCATGTTCCACAGGGTATTTTCAGTAACCGGCATGATGCTCTCAGTTTCTTGCCGCGAAGCAGGCGCGCTTACGCGCCAAGAACGCGATCAGATATTCAGGAACCACTCGGTGATCGATACAAAGTACTTTAGGTTAAACAACCAGCGCAAAACCATCTTGACCGGCACGATGAACATCCAGCTCATGATCGTCCAGAAGATGACGTAGCGGATGAAGCCGATATCGCGATAGATTTTGCGGAAAATCGTGCTGGCCAAAACCACCGGCAGCACGAAGAAGTAGCCACCCAACAGCGCCAAACCCGGCGCTTCGCGAATCAGATACGCCGGAATCGGGCCGATATCGTCCGTCGGCAAGCCCGGCTTCCACAGCCCGGTCTTTTCGGGCAACACGACCCAGAACACATCCGACACGTTGATGTTCAACAACGCCGCCGGGCGGTGCGGATCCCACGCTTCGTACGGGCCGAAGATGTTCCAGTTGGGTCCACGCAAGAACGTACCAAGTACGATCAACACGATCCAAAGCACGACCCAACCGAACATGTACATCCAAATGACAAACTTACGCTGCTTGAATGTGTAGTAACCGTTACCAAGCGGGTTCTTATCGAGATACGGCAACGCCAGCAGCCCGATGACGATAAACGTCGGCAACAACACGCCGGCGATCCACGGATCGAAATACACCAGCAGTTCCTGCAAACCCAGGAAGTACCATGGTGCCTTCGACGGGTTGGGAATGTTCGTCGGGTTCGCCGGCGGTTCGAGCGGGGCCTTCAGCAAAATGGCCCACACAACCAGCGCCACCGAACACAACACCAGACAAATCAACTCGGTATAAACCAAATCGGGCCAGACGAGCACCTTGTCGTCGGCACCGCTCTCGATCAACGGTTCACCGCGCTCGAGGCGTGCATCGTTGATCGCCGCCTGTCGAAACGCCACCCACGTGACCAACGCCGTCGCCACCAACATGATCGTAATCGGCACGTTGTCGGGCTTGACGATGATCTTCAGGAAGTTCGGATCGGTCGCCGACCACAGATAAAATGCAACGAACAACAAACCCAAACCGGCCGCAACCTTGGGCTTGGTCCAACTGCGATACGTCACCAAAAAGACGATCGTCAGTACCGTCATAATCGGTACGAAAATCTCAGGGACGCTGCTCGCGTTGAGTACATCCTTGATCATGGCGCTCAGCCCCGAACTGGGGCCGCCGCCTCCGGATGCCAGCATGTCAAACATCATGTTCTTCATCGCCTATGGGTATGGTAGTGAAGACCGCCCCACCACCAGCCTTGGTTTCACAGCTTTCAACAGCGCCGCCGACCGTCGCTTATAACGGACCGGAAATACCGCCGTCCTTGCGAATGCGCCAGAAGTGCACGGCAATCAACACCAACACGACCAGCGGAATAAAGATGCAGTGCAATACATAGAAACGCAGCAAAGCGTTCGGCCCGACGGACGTTCCCGCCAACAATAGAAAGCGGGCGTCCGAACCGGCGTGCATCAGCGGCACGTCGCCGATCATCAGTAACTGCGCCCCCGGACCTTCATGCCCTAAAAACGGCGTCGCGCGGGCCATGTTGGAACCGACGGTAATGGCCCAAATCGCCAACTGATCCCACGGCAGTAGATAGCCGGTAAACGACAGCAACAGCGTTAGCACCAGCAGGATAACACCCACACCCCAGTTGAATTCGCGCGGCGGCTTATAGCTGCCGGTTAAAAACACCCGCAGCATGTGCAGCCAAATCGCGATCACCATCGCGTGAGCGCCCCAACGATGGATTTCACGCAACAAACCGAGCGTGACATGCGAGCGCAAACTGATGATGTCGCCATACGCATATTCCACCACCGGTCGGTAGTAAAACATCAGCAACACGCCGGTGATCGTTTCCGCGAGGAACAGGAAAAACGTTAGCCCTCCCATACACCACGTAAACGAGAGGCGAATGCCGCTCTTGCGCACCGCCACCGGGTGCAAGTGCAGAAAGACGTTACTCAACACCGCCATCGCCCGCGTGCGTCGATCGCGCGGAATGCCGTGCCGAAAGACCGAGCCCCAAACCTGGCTCTCGGTGATGTACTTACCGATGTTTCCAAATACGCTCATGAATTCGCTCGTTATCGCTTTCGCTATGTGCATCGAGGCCGCATCGCATCGAAGGCGGCCTCGCTGAGTTCAACCATCAAGCCTAAACCGGGATATACGCCTCGGGATCGTTCCACACGCCGATATCCGTCGGGCCCATCGCCAGGAATTTCTTCGAACGATCGACGATCACTTCATCGCCTTCGAGGTAAATCTTGAAACGCTCCAACGGTCGCGGTGCCGGGCCTTCAAAGTTGGTGCCGTTCTGCTTGAAACCGCTACCATGGCAGGGGCACTTGAACTTGCGATCGTTCGGCAACCACGACGGAATGCAACCGAGGTGCGTACAAATGATCGACAGCGCCGCGATGCGATCTTCCTGACGGATGATCCAAAAACCGCTGGGCTTCACCGGTTTATAGTCTTCATTGACTTCACCCGGTGCCAGCGCCACATATTTGCTGAGCGGGCCGCAGCGCACCTTGGGGTCTTCAACTTCGAGAACGTTTGGTGCCATGAAGCGAGCAAACGCCAACGGGCCACCTGCCAACGTCACGAACCCCAACGAGCCCCACCCGGCAATCAGCATGAGGTCGCGCCGCGACATATCGTCGCTCTTCTGCTTCTTATCCGGTCGCGCCTTATCCATCACCTTGGTATGGCGTGCATCGGGCGGCAGCGTTGCCGCATCGGCCGCCATCGTCGCTTTGCCCTGCAAATTCTCAGGCAAGCCTTCGGTGCCACGATTCATCACGACGTGTCCACCGCGTACCGTGGTCGCGGCGAGTAACGCCTGAATCGCAGGGTCGACTTCTTTGGGCTTGGGCGGCTCTTTCTTCGCGGGCGCCTCGCCCGCGGCCGCCCCCGCAGCGGCCTTGCCACCACCGTCCGCTGCTGCTTTTTCGGCGGCGGCGGCTTCTTCCTCCGTCACCTCAACCTGAGTGGTCTCGAACTTGATGACGTCGACCGGACACTCTTCGGCGGCTTCGATGATTTCGCCGGTGCGCGGCTTGGTAAACTCAGCATCGAGCGCTGCGGGCCGAATGATGCACGTATCGTTTTCGTGTTGGACCTCGAACACATCGGGACTGGTCGTCTCGCATGCGTCGCACACGATACATCCCGGATCGATCCATACTTTGGTGACGACATCTTTGGTTGGCATATTGCTACCTTTTCATTCACCCGGGCCCGAGCCCGAAATATCGCGCGATCGCAGTGTAGGTGCAACCGCTTACGGATGCGACTACCCCACGTGCCCCACGGTTGCCTCATCGGCTGCCGCCGCATCATCCAGCGCTTGCCGCACGGCTTCGCGCACTTGAACCGAGGGATCGTTTGCAGCCAAATCTTCAAGCATCTCGTTGATGTCGGGATGTTGCAAACGCGCGGCAACCGGAGCGATTCCGCAAATGCGTTGCGCAATTTCCCGCTCCGACAATTTCCGCGTCGCGCCGCTGCTCTGGCCGATATCGATATTCAGCCCCTGCCAAAACTGGCGATCGAGCATGTTGAGCAATGTGAGTTTCGAACTGGTGCTGCCCAGATTCGCGAGCGCCGTGGCCTTCGCCAGTCGAACTTCGACATCGTCCGCCGACATCCGACTCAGTTGGCGAATCGCAACCTCGTCAAACCGCTTGGCCACCGCAGCCACGGATAAGGCCGCGACCATTCGCACTTCCGTGGGTTGCCCCGGCTCCAGTAACGGATACATCGCCGGCAAGCGCGCCTGCACGCCATCAACGTCGTGCATTTCCGCCAAACCTTGCAACGCGATGCGTCGCAGGTCGGCGTCGTCTTCGTCGAGCAATCCGGCAATCGGTTCGATCGCCTCCGGTACCTTCAACCGTGCCAGCGCAACCACCAAGAACTGCCTTAACGCCATGCTCGCTTCGACAGCGCGCGGGTCACCACCCGCCGTCGAACCCGCACCCTTCAAACCGCGTACGACCTTACCGAGACCGGCCAGCGCTGCCTGCCGATCTTCATCTGTTAGATCGTTCTTCTTGATGCGAACGGCAAGTTCCTGAGCGGCCTGCCACGTTTGCTTGGCGCGCGGCGAGAGCACCGTGCCGCTCAACGAACGCGCACCCGAATCACTTTCGATTTGCGCGAGGAGTTCTTTGAAAGAGGCTTTCTTACTAACCGAAGACGCACCAAACAGAATTACCACCATAGCGACGCCGATCATCACGGCCACCACAATCGCCGGTACAATCCACAGGCGTGCCATCAACGACGTGGTCATCGGCGCAGGCGTCGCGCCGGATTCAGCCGCGTCGTTGGTGGTAGAATTGGCGGGTTCGGACGACAAACTATTCCTGCCTTGGGATTCGCGACTTCGTGAAGTATTTCACAATGTCAGGCTCAAAAATTCGGCGGTCGCCAAAACGCCGCCGTCGTTCCGTGGCTGGTGAATCTTCCAGACTTCACCTAAATTACGTCGAAGTCGAAGAGATTATTTCGGGGCTGATATGCCCTGTCAAGGAACTTCCTCTTTTTCTAAGACGGTTTCAAAAAGAGAATTATGATCGTCAAACCGGAGTCAATCCCTCCCGAATCGACGGTCGATAAGCCCGAGTAGATCGCCATTCCCGCCCGAGGAGCACCCATGCAGGTTTCGTTGTCCGGACCCGACATTTCACAGGCTGAAATCAATGCCGTCACAGAGGTCTTGCAGTCGGGCAGGCTCTCACTGGGGCCGAAAATCGAGGAATTCGAGCGCGCCATGGCCGATTACGTCGGCGTGAAGCACGGCGTCGCTGTTTCCAGCGGCACCTGCGGCCTGCATCTGCTCGTGCGCGCCATGGGCGTGCAAGCCGGCGACGAAGTCATTAGCACCCCCTTTTCTTTCATCGCTTCCACCAATTGCGTTATTTTTGAAAACGCCAAGCCGGTGCTCGTCGATATCGACCCGCACACGTGGAATCTCGACGTCGCCGCCACCGAAGCGGCCGTGACCTCCAAAACGCGTATGCTCATTCCCGTGGACGTATTTGGCGAAGTTGCCGAGATGGAAAAATTCGAGGCCATCGCCAAAAAGCACAGCCTCCGCATTATCGAAGATTGTTGCGAAGCCCTCGGCAGCAGCCGCAAAGGTCGCATGGCCGGTTCCTTCGGCGACGCCGGCATTTTCGGCTTCTACCCCAACAAGCAGATCACCACCGGCGAAGGCGGCATGATCGTCACCGACGACGATGAGATCGCGCGCTTGTGCAGTTCGATGCGCAACCAAGGTCGCGACACGGGAATGGGATGGCTCTCGCACGAGCGCCTCGGCTACAACTATCGCCTCAGCGATATTTCCGCCGCCATCGGCGTCGAACAAGTGCGCCGCATCGATGAAATCCTCGCCAAGCGCGACCGCGTGGCCGTGATGTATCTCGAACGTCTCAAAGACGAACCGCGTATCGAAGTGCAGCGCCATGACGAAGCCGGCGCCCGCAGTTGGTTTGTCTTCGTCATCAAACTCACGGACGACTACACCGAAGACCAACGCAACCACATCATCATGAACCTGCGCGAAAAAGGCGTCGGTTGCAGCAACTACTTCGCGCCGATCCACGTGCAACCGTTTTACAAAGAGATGTTTGGCTATAAGGAAGGCGACTTCCCCGTCTGCGAACGCGTCGCAGCGCGGACGATTGCGTTACCGTTTCATAATGCGCTGACGGAAAAGGAAATTGACTATGTGGTGGCGACGTTGAAGGGGTTGTTGTAAGGCGATTTCATTACAGCCTGAGATCAAAACAATAACGGCGTCTCATCCACCGCCTTCGCCCCGCCACCGCGGTATTCGCGCCAACTCTTGATCGGCAGCCCCCGCTCGCCAAAGGCAGCGAGGCTGCGTACAAACTGCCGCGCGAGCTGAATATTCGTGATCAGCGGCACGCTGCAATCGATGGCCGCGCGCCGAATGCGATAGTCATTCTCCAGCTCGCGCGCACTGGCGTCTTTTGGAATGTTCACCACCAAATCGAGCGTGCCGCCTTCGATCAACTCGGTCGCATTCGGCGCGCCCGCGTCCAACGGCCAGGCGACTTCGGTCGCCGCGATGCCCGCCTTCTCCAAGAACGCTGCCGTGCCGCCCGTCGCATACAGCTGTACGCCCAATTTAGACAACAGTCGCGCTTCGTCGAGAAACTCGGCCTTCTGGTCGATCGTGCCGGTACTCAACAGCGCCCCTCGCACCGGCGCGCGAAAGCCGACCGACAGCATCGCCTTCAGCAGCGCGTCGTCCATATCGGCGCCGATGCACCCCACTTCGCCGGTGCTCGCCATCTCGATCCCCAGGATCGGATCGACACCCTTTAATCGACTAAACGAAAACTGCGGCGCCTTCACGCCTACGTAATCGAGTTCCAACACCGACGGCACTTGCACCGACACCCGCTCGCCCAAAATCGCCCGCGTCGCCAACTCGACCAGATTAATATCCAACACCTTCGACGCAAACGGAAACGACCGCGACGAGCGCACGTTGCATTCGATCACCATCAAGCGATTGTTCTTCGCCAATAACTGCAAGTTAAACGGCCCCGAAATCTTCAACGCCGCCGCCAAACGTCGCGCGATCATGCGCGCGCGGCGAATCGTCTCCACATACGTCCGCTGCGGCGGCAAGACCAACGTGGCATCGCCCGAATGCACGCCCGCATTCTCAACGTGTTCGCTGATCGCATACGCCACGATCTCACCATCGGCCGCGACGCCGTCGATCTCGATCTCTTTCGCGCCCTCGACAAACTTGCTGATCACCACCGGATGATCCGGCGACACCGCCGCTGCTTTTTGCAACACGTTCTGCAGCGCATCGTGATCCTGCACGACCGCCATCGCCGCACCCGAGAGCACATAACTCGGCCGCACCAACACCGGATACCCGGCCCGATCTGCAAACGCCATCGCATTCTCAAGCGACGACGCCTCGCACCACGCCGGTTGCTTAATACCCAATTCGTCGCACAGCGCCGAAAAGCGATCGCGGCTTTCCGCGCGATCGATCGATTCGGCCGGCGTGCCCATGACCGGTAAGCCCGCCTTGTGCAACTTGGGCACCAAGGAATTAGGCGTTTGCCCACCAAACGAGACGACTACGCCGCGCAAGCGCTCTAAGTTCGCCAGCTCCAGCACTGTCTCATAAGAAATCTCATCGAAATACAATCGATCGCATTCGTCGTAATCGGTGCTAACGGTTTCCGGATTGCAATTGAGCATCAACGTCGTCAAACCGCGCTGCCGCAACATGCGCACCGCCGTCACACAACACCAATCGAACTCGACCGAACTACCGATGCGATACGCCCCCGACCCCAATACCAACACCGGTGCCGGTCCCTTTCCATATTCGAAGTCATCGACGCTGCCGTGATACGTCAAATATAAATAGTTGGTCTGCGCCGGATACTCCGCCGCCAGCGTATCGATCTGCTTCACCACCGGTCGAATACCGTGCTCGCGCCGATTTAGACGAATGTCGTCTTCGTCACGACCCGTAAACGCGGCAATCTGCGCATCGCAAAAGCCGAGACGCTTGGCCTTTGATAGCAGCTCCGGCGTCAACACTTCGCCCACAGGCACGCCTTCCAGCTCGCGCTGAACCGTGACCAAGCCCTTCATGCGTTTAAGAAACCACTGATCGATGCGCGTGAGTTCGGCCACGCGGTGCACCGTGTAGCCTTCCTGAAACGCGCGCCCGATTGCCAACATGCGCCGGTCGCTTGCAATCGACAGCTCATCATCTAAATCGCCGAACGACGAATCCGACCGTGGCAAAAGACCCCACTCGCCCACGTCCTGCATGCGAATGGCTTTTTGAAGCGTTTCTTCGAAGCCGCGTCCGATCGCCATCACTTCGCCGACCGACTTCATCCCCGAACCGAGCCGCGTCGATACACCCTGAAACTTCTGAAAATCCCAACGCGGCGCTTTGATCACAAAGTAATCCAACGCCGGCTCGAAACACGCCCCCGTCACGCCGGTAATCTTGTTGGGAATCTCCGGCAGCGCATAGCCTAGCGCCAGCTTGGCCGCGACAAACGCCAACGGATAACCCGTCGCCTTACTCGCCAATGCCGAACTGCGCGAGAGCCGCGCGTTGATTTCGATAATGCGATAATCGTTCGAGTGCGGATCGAGCGCATATTGAATATTGCACTCACCCACGATGCCCAAACCGCGCACCGCCTTAATCGCGATTGTGCGCAACTCGTGGTACTGCACATCGCTAAGCGTTTGCGATGGCGCGACCACAAACGACTCGCCCGTGTGAATCCCAAGGGCGTCAAGGTTCTCCATATTGCAGACGGTAATGCAGTTGTCGGCGCTGTCGCGCACCACTTCGTACTCAACTTCCTTCCAACCGCCGAGCCATTCTTCGATTAACACCTGCGGCACCTGCGCAAACGCCGCCCGCATGCGCTCGCCCAGTTGCTTCTCATCAGCGCAATAGCCAGAACCCAGCCCGCCCAGCGAAAACGCAGAGCGCATCATCACCGGATAGCCGATCTGTTCCGCCGCGCGCAGGCCCTCTTTCACGCTGGTGGCCGTGATGCTGGTCGCCACCTTCAGCCCCATGCCGGTCATCGCATCGCGAAAGATACCGCGATCTTCCGTCGTGCGAATCGCCTCCGTGTTCGTGCCCAACACGCGCACACCGTGCTTGGCCAACACGCCGCTATCTTGTAACGCCAAGCCGCAGTTGAGTGCTGTTTGACCGCCAAAGCTCAGTAAGATTGCATCGGGCTTTTCTTTTTCGATCACGCGCTCGACGTATTCCGGCGTGACGGGCAGAAAGTAAACCTCGTCGGCCAGACCGTCGGACGTTTGCACGGTGGCGATGTTGGGGTTGATCAGGACCGTACGAATGCCTTCTTCGCGCAAAGCTTTAATTGCCTGCGAACCGGAATAGTCAAACTCACCCGCCTGACCGATCGTCAGCGCGCTGCTGCCGAGGATTAGCGCCGATTGCACCTTGATCGGTGCCGCGCCGCCTTTCGCCGTCGTGGTGGATATCGTGCCGCTTGCCGTCATCGCACCATCTCCACAAACAGCTTGAATAAATGCATCGTGTCGCGCGGGCCTGGCGACGCTTCCGGATGAAACTGTACGCTGCGAACGGGTAAATAATCGTGACGGATGCCTTCGTTCGATCCATCGTTGGCATTCACGAACCATTCGCGCCAACCATCGGGCAGCGTGCGTCCATCCACGGCGTAACCATGATTCTGCGAAGTAATAAAACAGCGTCGCGTACCGACTTCCACGCACGGCTGGTTATGCCCGCGATGGCCGAATTTCAATTTGTACGTTTGCGCTCCCGCAGCCAGCGACAACAACTGATGCCCGAGACAGATTCCGAACAGTGGAATGCGTTCCTTTAATGCCTGCCGCACCAAGTCGATGCTGGCCGTGGCATCTTTCGGATCGCCCGGCCCATTGGCGAGAAACAACCCGTCGAAATCTTCGCCAAAGAAATCGAAGTTATGCGGCACGCGCAACACGCGTGCTCCGGCCATTACCAACGATCGAATAATATTTTCCTTCACACCGGTATCGAGCAACACCAGCCGCGGCCCATCGTGACCGTACTCACGCGGCTCGGGCAGGCTTACCTCGGCGACCAGGTCGCGCGGCTTGTCATCTTTGAAGACGGGCGCTTCACCATCCGCAACCAATGCCGCCCGCATCGAGCCCTTATCTCTTAAATGTTGCGTCAGCGCCCGCGTATCGACGCCGGAGATGCCCGGCACTTCCTTGGCTTGCAACCATTTGCTAAACGAACGCCCCGCCGACCAATGCGTCGCGTCGTCGGCATGCGCCGCCACAACCACCGCCGTCGCATGGATGCGGTTCGACTCGAATGCGTCGTTCAAACCCCAGTCGTCGCGACCGGGATCGGGAACGCCGTAGTTACCAATGCTCGGAAAGGTAAACGTAAGAATTTGCCCACGATAAGACGGGTCGGTCAGCGACTCGGCATAGCCCACCATACCGGTCGAAAAAACCACCTCGCCATGACAGGCGGCGCGATGGCCGAACAACTTTCCCCGAAACTCGGTGCCGTCTTCGAGCACCAACCTGCCGTTTGTCATTTGGCTCATTGCCCCATGATCCCGCTCGCCCCTCTAAACGTGTGGCGCGATCCATGGTAATTGAAATGCAATAAGCTGTCGCTAACGCAACCTATCAAAAATCGAAACGGACGTGTCAATAAGTTGCGACTTTCCGCGCCGGCGTGATCTGGTCGTTTATCGCCATACCAGCTTGCATATGTGGTTGAATAAGGACGACGCCGGTATCAAGACGACGAGACGGTCGAACGCCCCCACTGCGCGATCAGCGCAACCAACGCGGACCGGTCGATCGGTTTGCTGGCAAAGTCGTCGCAACCGGCGTCGAGACTTAGCTGACGATCGCTGGCCATAGCGTGTGCGGTCAGCGCAATGATGGGCTTGTCGTAACCGGCCTGCCGAAGCTCGCGCGTGGCGTCGTAGCCATCGAGTATCGGCATTTGCATGTCCATCAGAACAACGTCGTATTTGCGAGATCCCGACATGGAAGTCAACGCAAGCTCGCGCGCCTGCTTGCCGTTCTCCGCAATCTCGACTTCCGCCCCGGCGTGCCGCAGGAAAAAACCGATCAGCCGTTGATTGTCCGGGCCGTCTTCGGCAAGCAATACGCGCATGCCTGTTAAGTCTGCCGTCTTTTCCGAGTTCTCCTTCGTCGTGGAAGCATCCGACTCATTAAGCTCTGTTGCAATCTCCTCGGGCGCCAACCGCAGCGATTCGACCATCGGCGCATTGACAATATTGCCGATCTGAAGACGAACCGTGAATGTGCTGCCGCGACCGAGTTCGCTCTCGACCTCAATCTCGCCATTCAACAACCGAGCAAAGCGGCGGCTGATCGCCAAACCCAAACCCGTACCGCCAAAGCGTCGCGTCGTTGACGTGTCCGCCTGCGAAAACGCGTCGAAAATCGACTCGCATTGTTCCGGCGTCATTCCAATACCGCTATCGGAAATACGAAACACCAGGGTAGCATCCTCGAGCGCGCCTTCGATCTCGGCTGCTAGCCTAACGGAACCGCTTTCAGTGAATTTGATCGCGTTACCGATCAGGTTGATCAACATCTGTTTAACGCGGGTCGGGTCCGTCTTGATTTCCTTCGGAATGGGCGACGTTAACGCGATCTCTAACGGTAGCGACTTTTCTTGTGCCCGCACCCGCATCATCGACTCAACTTCGCAGACGATTTCCGCCGGCGATGTCGGCACGTGCTCCACCGTCATCTTGCCCGCTTCGATCTTCGACAGATCGAGAATATCGTTGATGAGGGTAAGCAAATGCTTGCCGTTTCGCCGAACGGTACGCAGCGCCTCCATCCGCTTTTGCTTGGATTCAGCGTACTCCGCGTCGTTTAGCAAACAGTCGGTATAACCCAAAATCGCCGTCATAGGCGTTCGAATCTCGTGACTCATGTTGGCCAAAAACTCGCTCTTGGCCAGATTGGATGCCTCGGCCAGCTCTTTCGCTTCTTTGAGTTGCGCTTCGGCCTGCTTCGCAGCCGTCACATCCATATAGGTGCCGAGGATTCCGACTACCTTTCCATTGACGTCGTGCAGCGGCACTTTGCACGTGGACAGCCTGAGCGTGCTTCCATCTGCTTGCGTTTGCGGTTCGATGATATCGATCTCTGGTAGGTCGGCGTCCATGACGCGCCGGTCGCACTCTCGGAAGAATTCCGATTCCTCCCGCGACCACGGCATGTCGTAATCGCACTTACCGATGATGTCTTTGGTATTGCAGTCCTCCAGAAACGCCCTATTGGCCCCGAGGTAATTGGAGTCTTTATCCTTCCAAAACACGCGCTGCGGCAAAATGTCGAGAATCGTTTGCAGTAACTGGCGCGATTCCAGGACCTGACGCTCGAATTCCTTCTGCGCAGAAATGTCGGTAACGATTCCGAGCAATCCGTGGGCAAGGCCCTCGTCATCCCGAATCACCGACACTTTCAGATTACCGACGAAGGTGCTGCCGTCCTTGCGGTGATAATGCACTTCAGAATCGTCGTGCCCGACCTTAAAGAGATAGTCCAAATATCGCTGAAGCGGATCCTCACCGTTATCGATCGGAAGGTTGAGTTCCTGCATCCGCCGCACGACATCCACAGTCGAACGCAAAAGCTCCGGCCCGTGTTTGCCAATCACCTCTTCGGCCCGATACCCAAACATTTTCTCGGCGGCACGGCTGAACATCTGGAACTTCCCATCCAGGCCAACGGTAATGATCGCGGTCAGTGAAGCGGAATCAAAAATCGTGCGGATGGCCAGTTGCGTTTCGGTTTGCTCGCCGAGAGGAGTCTTTGTATCCGCTTCTTGCCCGTCATCTGCTCGGCGCAATCGCCCGACAAACAGCCCCAACCCAAAAAGCAGAAATCCTCCCGCAACAAACAGCACGATAGTCGCCGTCGATGTTTGCCCGAACGCGCCCGCTGTTTCAGTCGCCCCGGCCCAACTGACCGTTGGAAGATATAAAGTCAGCAACGTGATCAAAAGACTCATTCGCCAAACAACGCAGCACGCGAATACACCGACTAAGCCCGCCGGTCGAGTTCCATCTGGTTGTGGAGTCTCTGTGGTCATCTACCCAGCCTGAAAAAGGCGAAGCCAGAATTGGCGTTCGACCTAGTAGCATCGGGTGTATCCAAGGGCGTTTCGCGTTAATGCCTCCTTTGGACGATGTTAAACCTCCTATCCGTTCGGTTATCGGTACACAGACCGCAATTTCTGCCTCTCGCAGAACCTGTAATAGCCACCCGCGGGGACCTAGCCAACCGACGGGGTTTCGACAGAATCAATTTCCACGATGACGCTCATTGATGCACCTTAGAAATGCCCGGCTCGTACTTTCGTTCATAATACGAAAACGATGCGGTTGACGGGTGTAATAGCTGTACACGAGAGATGAAGCAATAACTAACGTGTGGGTTGACCGCCTCTCTCAGCATGGCAATCTTGAGCCGCACAACGTTAAATCATTAAAGCTCTTAGGCGAATCACCTTGAAAGGAAACCTCGTATGAAGCCGATCAACACACTTATCGTCGCCGCCATTTTGTCGTTCGCAGCATCACCCTTGCTAGCGCAACAAACGGAAATCGCGCAACCGCATATCACCGTTTACGGCACCGCCGTCTCACAAGTCACGCCCGACACGCTACGCTGGTCCATTACCGTCCGCAACAAAGGGGTTGACCTCGAAACCGTCGCGCGCGAACACACGCGCATCGTCGGCGAAGTGTTGACATTCATCAAAGACATCGAGATCGATCAGAACGACATCCAAACGGCCGACATGCGCTTTGACGAAGACTTTCGGTGGGTCGATCGCGAGCGCATCCGCGACGGTTACTTCGCCACTACCGATATCTCTTTTAAGGTGCTCGATTTCCGCAAGTATCGCGACCTTTGGATCGGTCTCGCCAAAATAAAATACGTCAGTGTCGACAACGTCAGCCTCGACGTATCCAATCGCATCGAGTTACAAGATGACACGCGCGTAAAAGCCCTCAAGGCCGCCAAGCACAAAGCCAACGCCATGGCCGCCGCCCTCGACGGTAGCGTCGGTTCGCCGATCGCCATCGTGGAAATTCAAAGCCCGCTGAATTCATGGGAAAGTAGCGTCTCGAATTCGTTTGTCGAAGTGGGCAGCGGTTCTGGTGATTCCGACGCCCAACAACCCCTCACCCCTGGCCGCATCGCCATCAAAATTCGCATCAAGGTGACGTTTAATTTGCATTAAGTGGTTCGCGAGTTCGTGTTGCGCGGCTTCAGGTCAGGCGTCATCATCGAACCAACTTCTAATGTAGATTTAGCAGCTTCGCCATGAACCGCGCTGCTATTCCGACTTCGCGCCGATTGTCGAATCATTGTCAACGGGAGGTGAACCCTGCAAGACGTCATCGGCCATGTCCACCAACTCATTAAAAATCTCCTGACAAAGTGGATCGGAACGATTGAAGTAGTCGGCGCGAATTAGAATAATCAATCTTGGCGCAAATTCGTCGTCGGAAGCGGCCTTTCGCTCCAGATACTGCGGTGCATAAATTGACGAATTTGAGTCAATCATACGACTCCAACCGTGACGTTCACGACCGCGCCCCTGCCAGCGCGCGCCACCATTCAATTCGCGAAATTCTCCCGATGCACCTTCCCAAACATGCAAGCACGTCGAGTCTTCGTATGCCTGTACAAATTTTGAAATTGCCCCTTCATCGAGCGCAACATCATGTCGAATCGGGATTCCTAAAAATGCTGCTTCCTTCACCTGCCTGCGCGCCGCGCAGCTCGCACACGAATAACGTGCATCAGACCAACTAACCCCAAAATTGAACAAAAACAAAATTGACATGAACGACACGACCACGCCCACCTTGACGCCTAGCCGCCACCGCCGCACCCGCCAAGGTCGCGCCGCATACGACCGAGGATCACTAGGCTCGAACGCCCGCCCGCATTCCGGGCAGCGCAATTCGCTCAACCCCTGCAGCGAATAATCGCACGTTCTACAAAACTTCGTCGCGTCGTCATCCATCTCGCTCCCCACTTTTCAGAATCAAAGCGTAGGTTGACTTCCCTGTAAAAAGTCTAGGCAATTCCCCCTACGACTCTCAATCCTCCAGGCCTCACGACTCACGACCCAAGTCCCACGACTATCTCAAGCCTCACGCCCCAGGCCCCACTTCACAAATCACCAAATCACCACTTCACAAATCCCCCCTTTCCCCCATTTTTCACCTAGCATTTTTCACGTACCATTCCCCCCATGCTCGCCCACCTCCACAGTTTCACCCTCGTCGGCATCGAGGCCCTGCCCTGCGAAGTCGAAGTCAACGTCGGCAGCATGGGTTTCGCCGAAGCCCAAATCGTCGGCCTGCCCGACGCCGGCATTAAGGAAAGCCGCGAGCGCATCCGCACCGCCATTTACAACTGCGGCTATCAACCGCCCGCCCATCGCACGCTTATCAACCTTGCCCCGGCCGACCTGCGCAAGGAAGGCCCCGCGCTCGACCTCCCCATCGCACTCGGTCAAATCTTCTGCGCCAACAACGCCATCCCCGACCGTGCGCAGCAGTACATGATCGCCGGTGAACTCGCGCTCGATGGTCGCGTTCGCCCCATCAAGGGCGTGCTCAGCATGGCCATCCTCGCGCGCGACAAAGGTCTTGCCGGCATCATCGCCCCGCGCGACAACGTCAACGAAGCCGCCGTTGTCGACAACATCGATGTCATCCCCGTCGCGTCCCTCACCGAGGCCGTCGGCTTTCTGACTGAAGAACTCGAGATCGAACCCGCGGCTTGCGACCTCAACAGCACATTTACACAAGCATCTAAATACGACGTCGACTTCTCCGACGTCCGCGGCCAGGAATTCTGCAAACGCGCCCTTACCGTCGCCGCGGCGGGCGGACACAACATCCTCATGCTCGGCCCGCCCGGCAGCGGCAAAACGCTGATGGCCAAGTGCCTGCCCACCATCCTGCCGCCGCTTACGCTCGACGAATCGCTCGAAACCACGCGCATCTGGTCGGCCAGCGGCAAGCTCCCGCCCGGTTCATCGCTGCTCGCCACGCGCCCTGTGCGCAGCCCGCACCACTCGGCCAGCGGCCCCGCCCTCGTCGGCGGCGGCAGTGTCCCCCAAGCCGGCGAAGTCTCGCTTGCCCATCACGGCGTGTTGTTCCTAGACGAATTCCCCGAGTTCGCCCGCACCATTCTCGAAACATTGCGCCAACCGCTCGAAGATGGTCGCGTCACCATCGCCCGCAGCCACAGCAGCGTGTGCTTCCCCGCCGAGTTCATGCTCGTCGCCGCCATGAACCCCTGCCCCTGCGGTTACTATTCCGACCCGCGCACGCCGTGCAAATGCAGCCAACCGCAGATCGAGCGCTACTTCAATCGCATCAGCGGCCCGTTGATCGACCGCATCGATATACATGTTTCCGTGCAAGCCGTACCGTTTAGCGACTTGCGCACGCAAAAGCCCGGCACCACCAGCGCAACCATGCGCGAACAAGTCGTCACGGCCCGCCACATACAAAAAGAACGCTTCGGCCCCAGCACCAACACCCTCAACGGTCGCATGGGCCCGCGCCAAGTGCGACTGTTCTGCCCCCTCGACACCGCCGGTGAGCAAATGCTCAAACAAGCCATGACCGAACTAGGCCTCAGCGCCCGCGCCCACGACAAAGTCCTCCGCCTAAGCCGCACCATCGCCGACCTCGACGGCGTTAAGCAGATTGATGCGAAGCATTTGGCCGAGGCGATTCAGTATCGGAAGTTGGATCGGAGGGTGTGATTGGGTTGGCGAGTTAGCTCGGTGCGGTGGCATTATCTAGCTGGGCCGTGTCAGTCGTTAGCACGATTGGCGCAGCCAATCATTCAGAGCCGCGTCGTCCCCGACGCGACAAATCACTTGTCATGTTGGTTGCCGGTGAACTCATGTTTCTATGTATTATGAGGCCGCCACCTATTGTCAGAAATTAAATTCCGTATCGCCTTTGTCGAACATTGAATGCTTCTCTACCTCCCTCCATTATTTCTATTACACTTTGTACGATGTCGCCATTGTCAATCGAGCCATGCCTATCAACCTTAGCTTTCCGATTACTTACAGCGTCAAGAACAACTACCTGCTCCGCATCGCCGGATACAACAATATTTGGATTATGGGTGCATACGATAATCTGCCGCTTTTCCTTTAGCGATGCCAATATCCCGGATAGAACATTGCCAATAAGTCGATTGTCAAGATTGTCTTCCGGCTGATCAATCACTAGTGGCGTTGTTTCCGCCAGCGCAATTAACGGAAGCATAGCACTTGATCGCTGCCCCGGCGAAAGTTCTCCCACGGGGCGACCATCAAGAAGGATGCTCTCTTCATCGTCCCATTCAACTTCTTGAAGGGATAGAAGTTCCTCGAACTCCTTTCGGCTCTTTGCAAGAACTGTAACATCTGCCATCTCATTTCTCGACGTCACCGTCCATTTCTCAATTCCTTTTTTCGCTTCATCCTGAGAAATTGACTTATCATTCCTATCATGCCGCGTAAGACCTACGAAGGCCCCATCGTCTCCTGCTACTAACTTTTGCACCAACGAAACCGGATTGAAATTGTCTGCCAATATTTCCGGTATTTCGTTAACGCGAAATCTCGCCGAAAAAGCTTGGGGAATCTTAGTTCGTTGCATCGCCTCAATAAACGCAGCCTTGTCGCCGCCAGCGCGCTGCGCTAATGCGACTTTCATACCGGAACCAAAGTGTTTATTTAAGATCGCCTCAATTCTCTGATTATTGTTCGCTCGAATGCCGGTTATTTCGTTTTGTTTTTCTGTGAGTTCCTTTGTCTTCGCTTTTCTGCTCTCCATTAACGCCTTTAGTGAGTTCCAAGTATTCAAATATTCGTTACGTACCCGTGAGGCTCTCTGCAGCCGTCTCTCCGCATTCGCTCGCAAGTCCGCTATCTTTTGCATATTGGTGTCATCAGAAAAAGAGCTACGTATCTCTTGCTCGACAGCGTCAATCTCTCGCGATATCGCAGATATCTGTGATTTCACAAGTTCATCTAGATTACCGAGCGTCGCGCTAATCACCTCAAGCTGTTTGGAAATCTCGACCGAATTCTCATTTAAATCAATTACCTTTATGCCCTCGGAATGCCACCACTGATTAATTTCTTCCGGTGACTCCTCGATTATTTGCTCCAAACCACTCTTGAGTTCCTGGATGTCGACATTTCGGAGTTTTTCAAGAAACTGCTCAATATTCTTTTTGACCACATTCATAAAACGCTGTTTGAGCTTCGCTAAATCTAATTTGCGAAATTTCTCTTTGACCTCATCTGTATTCAACTTATCGAAATCAGCCTTGTACTCGCAATATCGTGTAATTATTGAGTTCTCTGTCTCGAGTAACTGTTCAAGACGCAGTGTGATTCCGGAAATCTCTTGTCTGTTACTCTTAAGTTCGCTTCTTATTTTCAGACGCTCTGATTTCGGTTCAGTAAAATCATGAATCAACCTATCTAGCAAGTCTCTCTGACGTCCCTTATCTCGCCCTAACGTCTCGATTTCACTCCAGCCAAATAAACGGAGAGGATATTCACCTGAAAGCTCGATGTCATAAACGTCGATTACCGTCCCGTCACTTCCCAGAACTCGCGTCGAATAATCTTCATTTTTGTCATACGTGGCTTCCAAGACGCGAACTTCGCCTGTTTGTATTTTGTACGCTGCTCGAATCAAGCAGCCAGTTAGATTGGCCTCCTGCATACCCCGAATACGGTCTGCAAGTTTGTTCGACGTCTCTAACTCGCCAAGTGTTCGGTTGTAGCCAAACAAGTAACGGATCGCCTCAACTATAGTTGATTTACCGGCACCACGAGGCCCGATTATGCAATTAAGATTTTCGGCAAAAGCAATCGATTCATCTTCGAAGAGTGATCCCTCGTCGCCTACAATCTGGAGGCCAAGCAGTTGTGGGCTTGGGGGTGTCGGCAATTCGTCTTTAAACCTAATTCGAGTTTCGGGAAACTTAAGTGCGTTCTTCAATCCATCTAAGCCGAGCGACGTCATTTTGATCCATGTTGTACGTTCCGGCTTATTCAAATCCTCGATACAATGTGAATCAAGTTGCATAGTGACGGGAACTCGCTTATTCGTGCCGTCCGCCGGCGATTCCCAACGGTAATGCCTTTCATCCGCAGCCTTCGCTACTTCAATTGCATCGAACTCTACATCAAGAAGATACTCACGAAGCTCCTTGGACAGCTCCTTTTCTTGACGATCCTGAATACTCGGGTCGTCCGCAAGTAGCTTTATGACGCTCTTTCCAGCTTGACGGAATAATCGTCTTGCTCCTTGTGATGAATTAACATGTGCAGCTACACAAATTCCGTTCTCCTCATGTACTCGCTTCACCCATTCTTTCACTGAGATGTCTCTAACCTCTTCTTGCCCAGTCCTGTGTTCGTCGTCGCCGATTCCTTCATTTCCATGAAACAGCCGACTAAATCTTTCGACACTGACACCTTCTGGAAGAATCGCAAGGAGATGAAGGCGACTAAGAGAGAGGGACGCTTCAGGGCGAATATTTACCTCCATGCCGGGAAGGCATACAAACGATGGATTTCCCAGAGTCGCCTTAGACAAGCTGCATGCGTAACCAGCTTTCATATGATCAGTGATAGCGACCATATCATAATATTGATTTAGGTGGCCAATAAATTCATCTGCACCTCCATCTGCAAAGTACCTTGATCTATCATTAAGTTCTTTGTCACCATCTTTACCCCAATCCCAGCTATCAGGTGAGTGTACATGCAGCGCCACCCTTCGAAATCGTGATGTACGTTTTCTTAAGGCTTCTAGTTCATCAAAAAAGGACTTGATTTTATTTTCGTCGGGCACAGTTATCCTCGATTCAAAAAACAATCTAATAACGTATCAATACAGATTGTGCTTCATAATAAAAGCGATGGCAAGCAGAAATCACGAGCGTAGTCAATTGTGCCCAACCGGCGGTTAGAATTGCCAGATCACGAAGTATGCGTGCCACTGGCCCGCTTGCAGCCAGTGCCCCGAGCGCATCGAATCCCCCCAACCAGCCAACCCAGCCCGTATCGGTGCGTCAAAAGCCCCTCCCCCAGTCCCAATAGCCACACCCCCACGCGGTCACCCGAGCAAGCCCAACCAATAAGCCGAAAACCGCCGGGTGCCACTGGCCCGCTTGCAGCCAGTGCCCACGAGCGCATCAAAAATCCCCCCCCAACCAGCTAACCCAGCCCGTATCGGTGCGTCAAAAAGCCCCTCCCCCACCCCCAATAACCACAATCCCGTCCGGTCATCCGAGCAAGCCCAACCAATAAGCAGAAGACCGCCCACCAAGGCCGTCGGCAACCAAATTTGCGCGCGTTTGCGCACGTTTGCGCCTCCGTCAGTCGCAACCCCATGAAGAACGCCCGCTCAAAGGAGCAAAACTCAGAAAAACTCAGCACCCAAAAAGGCCACCACCATCATCAATCAAATAAAAGGCAATAACCCAACAACAAAGAACACCTGCAACGAACAGATTTACCTAACCAAATAAGGTTCGCCACCATCCAAGACAAGAAGAACAAGAACAAAAATAATGAAAAGGATTAAGGTTAGGGATAGAGATAGAGATAGAGATAAATCCTTCAGCAGAAAATATCGTTGTGGCAGCGCCGTCTCAGCGCTGAAAGCAGGAATGACGCCAGTGCCATAGCCGATGATGCTTTTTGCATATCCACTTAGAGATAAGAATTAGAAAAATAAGAACGCGCCCCTCAAAAACGACAACGACACCAACAGCATCATCTACCGCCGCCGCGCTGCCGCCGCGGATAACCTCAGATTGTCTAATTGACGGCACCGTCGCTTAAAAGTGCACTACCAGTCAACCGGCGTGCGTTTGTTGAAATGCGCGATTCCCCAAATTTTTTTAGATTTCCGACGATTCCACTAGCCAAACCAAGGTCCGTTGCGTCATCATGGTTAGCGTGTGACGCAAGCAATTGATGTTGACGAGCCGCGACTGCCGTGCCGTCGCGCGGTGCTGGGTTGCACGCTACGCCTCTCTCAAGACTTTATGCCAACCGCGCGTCATTGGCGCGATCGGCATTCATTGATACGTCTTCGATCGACGCCCTACCTAATTCAGCCTGTCGCGTACGCGTCGATCGTTGGATCGAACGTGTAGATACCGCGTGACGGATCGGTACGCCATGTGCCGATCTTTGGTTGCGCGACGTTTCATTTCTTATCTCGCGGAGGTGTTGTATGGATCGACTATCGAACAAGCAAAGACTCGCGTTTGGTTGTGTGTCTCTTCTCATGATGATCGGCGGGCAGGCCACCGCCGAAGAACCCGAGCCGACGGTGACCGAGCGGTTCTTCGGCACCGATGTCGACGGCCAACATGCAGCGGTGGTGTTACGCCAGATTTCTCCGTTATTCGGCGGTCGGGAATATTACCTCTCCGACGCAGGCCGGCTCATTATCGTCGATATACGTCGCGACGAGCGGGGATTGATAAACGAACGGCGCTTCGAGATCGAGAAGCTCGAAGAAGATACCGCCGCCGTATTTAAGTTATTGATCGCCAAAGATATTCTCGCAATCCCGCTCGAACTCGAAGACAAACCCGGGCCGACCTGCACCAATCCGCCTTTGATGTTGCTTCGCAACGCGGCGGGTGACGTACGCGCGCTGCCCACGATCAAGCGCGCTCCAAGTAAAGCATACGAAGATGTATTGATGGCGATTGCGGCTTTGATGCAAAAGACACGGGCTGTCGAGCCAAGTTATCTCGGCAACCTCGACGAAGATTACGTTCCAATGGGGTTTGAGTGGACAACCCCCATTCTTGCCAACGGCAAGACGACGCGTTGGGCACCGCATGCGACTGCCGCCGATGTGGCCAAGGCGGAGCAGGAATATCAGCAAAAGGTGCGGCTGCAACTGCAAATCATCGAAGAAGCCAAACGCAAACGCATACAGTCGGCTGACAAAAGCAAACCCGCATCCGACGCCGACAGCGCGGAATCAACTGAGCCTGATGGAAACAACGAATCGCCAGAAGAATAAATCTCGGAAGCAGCCACTCGTGCTGCTGCCGTAAAGGATAACGCCATGAGATCCCAAACATCGCAAAAAAACACCGCACGGTGGGGGCATGTCGTCCTTACCATAACGATAACGATTCTTATCACCTGCAGTAGCATCCCCACTGCATTCGCATACAACTTCACGTTTTTTGGGGGACGACTGAATCGCCCGGGCGTCAACACCGGCCCCGCCGGTGCGAATGACTTCCTTTATTCCTGGAACAAGCCGGATAACGGCACCATCACATGGTGGTTGGATCGCAATACGCTGCCATTGGCCAGTTGCGATGCCGCGTGCTTTGCAAACTTAAAGGCGCTCGTGCAGCCGGAGTTGGACAAATGGGCGCTTTGGTTGCGCATCGGCTTTGCAGAAGCGCCAAACATGGCAGCGGCCGATGTGATTATTCGCTTCATCAACATTCCCGGCGGCGGTGCGAATGCGACGTCGCTCACCGTTAACGGCACGACGCTAAATACCGCACTGATTCGCATCGATCCGGATCGGCACAACGACTGGAGCACACCTGCGGCGCAAGCGGCCTTTTGTTATTTCATCCTGCATGAATGGGGTCACGTTTTAGGGTTGGGAGACTTGTATCTCATCAACCACGGTGACGCCACGTTTGAAGGTGAAGACTTTTGCGATCACGGATTACCGTCCGGCCCGCCCCCTGCCGGTGGCCCGGGCCTCCCCGATACGCGCACCAAGGCCGACAACGTGATGCAGGCGTTCGGGGTTAAAACACTGGACAACGACAGCATTCATGGGGCCGAATGGCTTTGGGGATGCGCCGGCAGTAACGCGATCGTGACCGGCGAACTCGCATCGCGAACGGGTAACAACAACGCCAACACAGCAGCGGCGCATCATGGCCTGACGCAGACGCCGGCCACATGGACCTATCGCGGCAGCGTGGCGTCATTTGTCAGCACGCCCAAAGTCACGCTCTTCTTCGCGGGCATACAGGCCGCGCGCGACGTGGGCCCTGGCGCTTGGACACCAACGATCTTTCCCGATCGCGTCGAGTTCGACCACGCCGGGCCGTACGAAGGCAACTTCAAGTTTCAGTTGGATTGCAACCAAGGCCCCGAACGCTATGGCAATGCGGTGGTCGCCGCTGCGAGCACGACCAGCTTCACCGCCACACCCGCTGGAGGCGGACCACAACTATTCCCGTTCGATCAGGTATTCGGCGCGGATTGTGGGGAGTTTCACTACATCGTTACCGTCGAAAACTCGAGCCCCTCATCCGCATCGACCACATCGTTGGTGCTGACCGGTATCGAGCCGATCACGATCGATCCACTCACGGTGCACGCGCCCGGTTGTGGGCCGCCGACCATCAACACCATCGATGACGGCGTCAACACGATGTTAACCATCGACTGGGGTAGCCCATGCATACCGTCGGGTGCGACTGTCGCGTTTTTCTTAACGCGCCCGGCCAGTCCGACGCCACTTAGCTTCGTTACCGGCATCTGGGACGGCGGCACCGGTGGCCCGACCACCATTCCCGGTGAAGATATCTATATCGACTGCTACGGGGATCGTGTGCCCAACGGAATCTACTGGACGATTCGCATCCGTACGCGCTACGTGCCGATCAATCCGTTCTACGGCGCTTGGTTTCACCCTGCCGGAGACTGTTACTACCGCTGGTGCTGCTATACCGGTCTCGATTGTTTCTACCGTATCGACCTTTATGTGTACAAAAGTGCCTTCGGCAGGTTGTTTGGTGGACGACGCTGCATTCCGCTCGTGAACTGGACGAAATTCCGAACGTTACCACCGGGATGGACACTGGTGCGGCAAACGTGGCCACCGGATGATGTGGTCATCGAGGGACCGATCGGCCCGCCACCCGACTTTCCAATATTCTTCGGAAACGGTCTCGCGGGGTCATTCGGGGTGCACGAAGACACGATCAATTCCGATGATCGCGGTGAGACGTTCCAGTTAGCGACCAATTTCTCACAAACGTTCCAAGCGATAAAGAACGGGCTCGAAATCGTCGAAGAGGGTGCCGGCTCACCGCCGCCTATTAATGCAAACTTCATATTCAACATGCAGGAGATGGGACCGCGCTATTGCAGCGCGGGCGACGCCCTGCAGGGGTTGATCGACGAAGTTAACACGGTCGCCTTGTTGGAACCCGATCCGATTCTGGACCAAATTCGAATGAATCTTGAGGGTATGCAACAAGCGTTGTTTCAAATCTGCGGCCAAATGCAAAGTGGCTTTGTCATCGACCCGCTTCCGTTCGATCTTATGAGGCAGTCGTGCGAAAATCTCGCGAGTGACCTATCAGCACTGCCGTTCTTGCTACCGGATACTGCGGATCGATTTGCAAACGCCTCAGAAAACATGCAGGCCGTTTCTGAGGCGTTTCTGTTTGCCACCGTTTTTGTGGGCGCGAACATGTACGACGGCTTCAACGATCTTAGCGAACGCGATCAGTTTTTATGGACGCAGGTAGCGCGCTTCCCAAACGAACTGGCTCAATTCGCGAAGTCGGTCGATCGGCATACCCGCATTAACATTCCCATTGCGCCGCCGAGTTTTCAGTCGTGGCAGGCGGAAGACCAAGGTGATGCGATGGTGACCTTGGTGGATCGAAACGACGTCAATTCCGGCGTGATTCTCGACGAGTATATGGATCGATTGTCGGAATTCGGAAAACTCGTCATCCGGCGACCCGATCGTATCGACGGAAACATTAGTATCGGCGTGCCGCTGCGTGCCAAAGTAAAATACGCTCGGCACCTAAGTCGCGTCGTCGATATTCCGGCTGGTGATGGGCTAAACGTTGCGTTGCCGTCGCTCATCGCCGGGGATGTTAACAACGATGATTGCATCGACATTGTCGATGTCAGCCTCGTCACGGCTGATCTTGGTCAAGGTGGACCCTTCGCGCCAGCCGTTCCCCCCACCGACGTTGATGGCGACGGACAGGTCACGCCCGACGACCTACAGATCGTGCAGGACAACGTCGGGCTTTGCGGTCAATCACTGCTCGATTGCAACTACAACGGCCTAAATGACTTGGATGAGATAAACGACGGCATCGCGACCGATTGCGACGGCAACGGCATTCCGGATGACTGCGATATCGCATCTGGTTTTGCCGAGAATCCGTGCGCTACCAGTTGTGCGTGTCTTGGCGATATTAACGGCGACGGGATGCGCGATGGTCGCGATATTCAGGGCTTCGTGCAGTGCGGCGCTAATCTGCCTGGGCCGACGATGGCATGTGGTTGCGCAGATATGGACGGTAACGGCGGGGTCGATCTTGGTTGGGATGTGTTTCTATTCACCAATCTCCTGCTTGCCGGCGACGCGTGCGAATAGCCGCGCCACATTGAGTTGCATCGTTTAAAAGAAAGCTCCGCGTCCAGTCCATGGTCTCGGAGCTTTTTGACTTTGCCGGCGTGAGGCAACCGGGTCGACCGATTGAATAAGCGCAAACCAAGGCAAGTTGACGGTTGAGCGCCGCGGCTGCGCTGTGGCACCGGCTACGATCCGGTGATTGCTAACAAATCATGCACAATCCCAGTCATTCGTGAAGTGGTCTCGCTCGCACAAGCCAATATGTTGGCACCTAGGTTGGAACGAGAAGTTCGCCTTAGATCGCTTGCCACGGACCTCCTCGCATACGATCGCGAAGACTCTAGCACCAAATGCATGGGCAAAATTATTTTCCCAGCCCAATCAATTGCCTCGAACATTCAAACCCCATTATGATTTATGACGTTCAGGATTCCGTGGGAGATACATCATGGCGCTGCAAGTACACGTCGACATCAACGCCCCCAAGGCTGCGGTTTGGAGTACGATCTGCGACATCGAAAACGCGGCGGTCAACATCAACGGCATTTAGAAAGTCGAAGTGCTCGATCGGCCCGCCGCCGGTCTCGTCGGCCTCAAGTGGAAAGAAACCCGCAAGATGTTCGGCAAAGAAGCGACGGAAACGATGTGGATCACCGAAGCCGTCGAGAACGACTATTACCAAGCCCATGCCGAAAGCTGCGGCTGCCATTACATCAGTACCCTGCGCGTCAGCGACGAGGGAGCCGGCAGCCGCTTGACGATGTCGCACGAATCCCAGCCGCAAACCTTGGTTGCTAAAGTCGTCGCCGCGCCGATGGGAATGCTATTCAAGGGCGCGATGAAGAAGATGATTCAGCAGGACTTGAACGACATCAAGAAAGTGGTCGAATCGAAGCAGTGATGGATCTTGAGCCTTTAAAAAATCTGATTTGGACTTTTCGATTGCGCTGCGAGTGATTCACCCGGTTCCAATACCAAATTACATATTGAGAAACAGAGCGATCGAGTTAGCTCACAATTATCTCACCACGCCCGCTTCGGTTCCAACCTCGAACGCCCGCCGCGCTGCCCCTGCTGCCACCAATCGACCAGCCCGCGCATCACTGCCGACATCACCGGCAAGACTACTAAGAAGAAACCGATCTGCGCCCGCGGATACACTTCGCGTGCAAACAGCAGCGCCGTCGTCGCCAGCGTTAGCGTGAGCAAGACCGTGGCGGTCAAGATCGTGCGCAGCCGCGCGCGTAGCGAATGCATCGCGTGCTGGTACCAACCCAACCGCTGCAAGATAATCATCCACGCCAGCGTGATCACACCCAACACCACCAAGTGCGTTGTCAGCGTGCTACCATAACCTTCCAACCGTTCGGGCCAGCCCGTGTTCTCCCGCAGCGTGACGCGCAACACATCGGCTACAAGATACGCCAGCGCGACCGTCACGCCATCGACCGCGACCTGCGGCCAACTCGCCCGCGCGACCGTCGCGTCGCCATCACCGTCATTCCGCGGCCGCCCCGCGACGGCGGCGCAGATCAGGGTATATAACCCGACGAAGAGCGCGGAGAGCGCGAGAAATGCGAGATAAAACGGAGCGGCCAGGATGCTACCCAACCGGCGCGTGGCGGATGTGTGTGACATCGTCTTCCCCCGCCAATCCATCGGCATGCTATGAATGTGGCCGACCCGGTCCACAGCGATCCCTCGCTACCAAGAGGATATCATCTCGGGCCGTTGCGAATCAATGCCCGGTAACGGCGCGGCCCGGAATACGCGAAAAATTGGACTGCGTGGTCGTAATGACGAGATAGGAGTCAACTGGATTCCCGACACGGATGCGCTGATTCCACGCACGCAATGCGCGATAGCGTTGATGCTCGTCTTAGGATTGGGTTCCGTCGTCGCGTCGCGTTAGGCGTCAACCGTTTCGGACGCGTCGCGTGCGATCGAGCTTGCCAACGGCAGGACCGTATCGGTACGGAGGTGGGATTGTCCGATAGCAACACCATCCGGCACTGTTAGGCCGGCTGCCGGTAACGACTTTGACGCGCCCGCGAGTAGGCCCGTGTTTTCGCGGCGCTCGAATGTATCCGGCCAGTCAACCAAGTATCCATTGGCGATCATGATGCGCTCCTGCGGCTTACCGACGGCAGGCTCGGCAATTCCCAACGTGTCGCTTCCTTCATCCGTTAAGGTGAATATCGAACCGATGCGGTTCACGCTGGATATGATTTTGCCTTTCCACCTCATACGTTATCCGTCTTAGCAATGACACGACCATCGCCGGCACTGCACGACCGATAGACGATGCCTTTCTGCCGTCGCGCCTTCCGTTTCGCGAAAAGAAAACCTCGGTGGGACTATTGCCGACCGAGGTCTAACGTTAACAAAAGATTAATGTCACCAATCCATCGGTCGGCGTGATGAGCTACTCAGCCAACTTACTCGTCGTCACCGGGCGGCGGTGGCGGGCGACGGTCGCGTTCACGACCGCCCTTGCCGCGACCTTTGCCGTCCGCGCGGCGCTCGCGCTTGGCCTTGGCTTTGTCGAGTTCGGCCTGAAACTCGGCGGCTTGTTCTTCGTTGAGAACCATCATCACCGCATCGGCCAGTGCGTCAACTTCTGCACCGCCGGGACGACCGCGCTCCCCGCGTCGACCTTTCTTTCCGCGCTTGGGTTCGCCCTTCGGATCGGCTTCGCCTTCCTTATCACCTCGGCGGTCGCCCTTTTCGCGGCGCGCTTCGCGCTGCTTCTTGCGGTGTTCGGTGAAGATGTCGTCGATCTGTTTGTTCTGCGCCGGTGTTAACCCCTTTAGGCCATCGACGATGCGCCGCATGCGGCGGGCGTCCATACCGCGGGCATTCCGCGCGCCGCGATCTTGCAGGCGTTCCGTGTATTCGGTGATGTCCGACCAGACCGTCTCGAAGGCTTCGACTTGGTTGTCGCGCAATTGAGCGCGAATGCCATCGTGCATTTTCGCTTCTTCCGCCAGCATGGTGGCGCGAGACGCTTCCATACGTTCCCTGCGCCGCTCGCCGAAGGCACGCTGGGCTTCGCGTGCCGCGTCCATCGCTTCCTCATCGCCCGAGTCGCGCGCGTCGCGCCACTGCTGACGCAGTGCTTTCATTTCTTCCATCTCTTCTGCGGAGGGACGCATCTTTTCGCGCACCGCTTGCATCTTCTCATCACCGACGCGCAGGACCTCTTCGATTTGGGCGCGTTGGGCCTCGTCCAGTTCGAGTTTGGCTTCGATCATCTTCATGCGCTCGTCGGCAGACTTGTAGCGCGGTCGATCGGATCGTGGTCGTTCGCGACGGGGGCGATTGGGGCGCTCGCCGCGTTGCTCCTTTTCGCCCGGTTTTTCGGGCTGAGCGTGGACCGCGTCGAGGGTTAGTCCAAAGCCGAAGACGGCCACCAGCAATAGCTGCAATATACGTGTCGATTTCATGAGCAAGCTCCTTTCGATCGGTGAAGCGCCGTCTGGGCACTGTGATCGTGCTGCATCAGACCTTCAGGATATCCGACATAACCTGCGGGAGAAACGTCGATCCGCCGAGGATATTGCCTGCCCGGTTGTTAAGGGCCTGCCCGGCTCTAGAATACCCCGAGCGTAGGACAGGTCCGAATAACTCTGCCCGTGAGGTCCGATGTATTTTGTCATCATCATGGCGTTTGCGCTGGTGCTTAGCGAGAAGCTCCCGCCGGAAGGCTTCAGCCTGATTCCCTTCGCCACGGCCAATACCGTCGCCGCGACGCTGGGAATCGTGCTGCTGCAATTGCCGGTTATCGCGCTGATGGCGGGCATCGGGGCGACGCGCACGCTTTATCGACTCGACGGCACCGACCGCGGGCACGACGCGGCCGCCGATGAACTCTCCTTCTTTCAACACATGTGCATGGTGACGGTTGCCGGTTTTCTGGTGACGAGCATGATTTTCACGCCGTGGGCGCGTGTGGTGCGGGAAGCATGGGATTTGGACCGCTTCCCTTTGTTACCCGAGTTGGTGTTGCTGGCACCGATGATGGCCGGCATCACGATCGGCTGGGCCATGTCGTATCGCGCCGAAAAGCTGCTGCGCATCGATTCCATGCGCGAGCCCGATGCGCAGGAACCCGAAAAAATTCGCGACGTACCGCCCAAACGCGATAACGACGCTATGTCGGCGCTCCGCTCGGCCAAGAAACGCCCCGTCGCGGAAGGCACCGGCCTCTTCGCGTTCCTGTTCGACAAGATGCGGCACCAGGTGCTGATTCTGGCTGTGCCGATGTGCATCATCGTAACGGCCAAGCACTTTCTGTACGCCTATGCGGATGGTCCGGGTGATGGCCTGATTCCGCTGCCCAAGGACCCGACCACGCGTATGCTGATCGTGAGTTGCATGCTGGGTACCGTGTCGTTTGTGGTGCTGGCGCTCGCGCCGGTCATGCTGCGCTATATTTGGGCGACCGAGCCGTTACCGGATGGACCGTTGCGCAAGCGATTTGAGCGGATCTGCGATCGCATTGGTCTGCGTTATCGCGAAATCCTGTTGTGGCACACGCACGGCATGGCCGTAAACGCGGCGGTCATGGGCTTCGTCGCGCCGATTCGGTACATCCTCGTTTCGGACGCGCTGCTGGAAAGCATGGAAGAGGAAGAGATCGAGGCGGTCTTCGGTCATGAGGCCGGCCATGTGCGACATTGGCACCTTCCGTTCTTCGGCATATTCGCCATCGTCTCGATGTACGCCGCTGGCGGCGCGATGATTCTGGCCAGTATCCTCTACACCAAATTCTTTCAAACCAACGGCGAACAAATCGATCAGGCGATCGTGCAACTGATCGCGCTCGTCACGCTGCTCGGCATGTGGTTGTTCGGCTTTAGTTGGCTCAGCCGGCGCTTCGAACGGCAGGCCGACCTATACGGTGTCCGCTGCATTACGCCGGATATCCGACAGTGCCAGGCGCGACTCTGTCCGGTGCACGGTGCGAAACAGCGCGAAGGATTGTGCATCGGTGCGACCAACCTATTCGGGCGCACGCTGTCGCGCATCGCCGAGCTGAACGGCATCCCGAAAGACGCGCCCAGTTGGCGACATGGCAGTATTCAATCGCGTTGTAACCTTTTGGATCGATTCAAAGACAACGTCGACGCGTTACGGCGCTTCGATACTTCGATCCTTTATATCAAGCTGGCCTTGCTTTCGCTGACCGTCCTCGGCACGGTGGTTGCGGTGTGGATTTACTACGAACCGGTTATGCGCGGGCTGGGCATGTGGAACCCAACCATTACGGCGGGTGTTCCCTGATGCAACCAGCAAGCGGTTCCGCACACACTTTTCACCTCGATTGAAACCTGCGATTGATCGGTTTCACGCAAGATTCGCCGAAGACGCCGTCCGAATTCTTCCCGTCGGTGGCGAGCGCTTGTTTGCAGGCTCTTTTTGACACCGATACCATATGCAAATCGATTGAACGACAGGACTTATGCGTTCGCTTGGTAATCATTAGCGCGAACGATTGAGGTGGAGTGTATGAACCCGGTCGCAACGGCGATTCTGATTGTGGTATTGGTGGGTACGTTTGCCTATTCGGCCCGCAAGCGTTGGAAGCTGATGTTCATCGGTGGTAACGACTTGCCGACGGATAACTTCGGTGCCCGTTTCAACAAGATGCTGAAGTTTGCCATCGGGCAAGGCCGCATGCCGCGCTATCGATGGGTCGGCATCGCGCACATCCTGATTTACGTCGGCGGCGTGGTGATGGGCTTGCGGGCGCTGATTCTGTTTGCCCGCGGCTTTGTGGACGATCCGAACTTCGGCTTTTGGATATTCGACCAAGGCGAAAACGGTACGCTGCTCGGTAATGCGTACGTGCTCGTTAAAGACATTCTCGTTATCGCCGTACTGCTCGGCGTAGGCACTTTTTTTGTCGTGCGGCTCAAGGGCGGCATGAAGCGTATGACGGTCGGTTTTGAAGGTTACCTGGTTCTCGCGATTATTACGCTATTGATGGTATCGGATGTGCTTTACGACGGCGCTTCGGTCGCCTTGGCCGGCCACGGGAGCATGTGGGAGCCGCTTGGGACAGGCTTAGCTTCGTTTCTCAATCCTGACTTAGGCACGGCTGAATTAACGTCGGAAGCAAAAGCGAAATTCGAGACCCTGCAACGAGTCGGCTTCTTCGGTCACATCACGTTGATTTTGCTGTTTCTAAATTACTTGCCCTACTGCAAGCAGTTTCACGAAATCACGTCGTTTCCGAACGTATTTTTCTCGAACATCGGACCGATCGGGAAGTTGCCGACGACCGAAGATATCGAGGGCCGTCTCGAACGCGAGGAACCGTTGGGTGCCGCCAAGATCGATCACTTCGGTGCCAAAGCCATCATGGACTTTTACACGTGCACCGAGTGTGGCCGCTGCACCGATCAGTGCCCCGCCAATATGACGGGCAAGCTGCTATCGCCTAAGCAGCTCACGATGGACTTGCGCGACTTCGCCTACCAACATCAAGATGCGTTGATCGCCGGCGCAAATGGCAAGGCCGCTTCAAACGGTGACGGCGAAAACGGAAATGGGAATGGAAATGGCCACGCGCACGAGATCGATCTCGTGCCGGGCGTGATCAAGCCCGAAGTATTATGGGCATGCACCACCTGCGGCGCCTGCGAGCAGGAATGTCCTGTGTTCATTTCTTACGTCGATAAGATCGTCGATATGCGTCGCCACTTGGTGCAGGAAAAGGCGGAGTTTCCGGCCGAGTTGCAAAACATGTTCCGCGGCTTGGAGACCAACAGCAACCCGTGGAGTTTTCCGGCGTCGGATCGCGCGGCGTGGGCCAAGGGGCTTGACGTTCCGTTTATGGCGGACAATCCCGACGCCGATGTATTGTTTTGGGTCGGCTGCTCGGCGTCTTACGACGATCGAGCGCGCAAGATCGCTCGTGCCACGGCGAGCCTGTTGAAAAAGGCAAATGTCAATTTCGCGATTTTGGGCGAGGAAGAACAATGCACGGGCGACCCGGCGCGGCGGGCGGGCAATGAATTTCTGTTCCAAATGTTGGCGCAGATGAATGCCGAAACGCTCAACAACTATCAGCCCAAGACGATCGTCACGAGCTGCCCGCACTGCTTTAACACGCTGGCGCACGAGTATCCCGACTTCGATGCCAAATTTAACGTCGTGCACCACTCGGTCTTCTTGTCAAAGCTGGTGAAGGAAGGCAAGCTGCAACCGAAAAACACGATCAATAAAAAGGTCGCCTATCACGATTCCTGTTATCTCGGTCGCTACAACGACGTTTACGAGCCGCCGCGCGAAACGCTGCGTTCGATCCCCGGTTTGAAAGTATTGGAACCCGCCGAAACGCGCGATCGAGGTATGTGTTGTGGTGCCGGCGGCGCGCAGATGTTTAAGGAAGAGGAAGAAGGCGGCGAGCGCGTGAACATTCTCCGTACCGAGCAACTACTGGCCACCAAGCCGGATACCATCGCGTCGAGTTGCCCGTTCTGTCAGCGCATGCTGATCGACGGTTTAGCGGCGAAAGATGCATCCAACGTCGGGCAGATGGATATCGCCGAGTTGCTGTGGCAATCGGTCGAACCGGCGGCGCAAGCGCAAGGCGCTCCGCCCTCACCGTTAGGTGATGGCGCCGACTAGGCCGATTTTTTCCACCGCCGCCAAACTTGTAGGTATTGGAGCCCCACGCGTGAAGCCGTCGCAACCTGACCAGAAGCGTGCTGCCCACCGTCGCGTGGTGGCGGCGTTGTTGATTCTGCTGGGTATGTACGGCCTCGGCATTGCCGCGCTTTCCGCGTTGGCGGATACCGGCAACGGTACGTTATACACATTAACGGCGGATCACTACGGTCCGTTGTTTCGATCGACGATTTATCACGGTGCCGTCGGCCTGATTGCGTTGCTGGGCGGTATCTTGCTGCGTCGTCGCGCGTTTCGCGCATTACCACCGCAATTGGTATTGATGCTGTTGCCGTTCGTTCTGTTGGGTAGCGTTGACTGCGTCCTGAATGTGATATTCCCGCCCGCGTTGAAACGCGAAGGTATCTTTCGTCCCCATGAAACGCGCGGTTGGGCCATGCTGCCCAAGTCGAGGATGGTGCTGAAGTCGCCGATCTACATCGATCGGTATGGCTTTCGCGTTCCAGAGGATGAATGGAATCGCAAGCTGCCGCCGCGACCGCGCATCATGTTTATTGGCGATTCGCTGACGTTTGGTTGGGCCATCGAATCGGAAAAATGCTTCGCCGAATTGATCGACGACGAGTTAAAAACAATCGACGGCTTACCCGATTTTCATGTGCTGAACGCGGGTGTAACGGGATACGATATCGCCCAAACGCTCGATCAATTACGCGAAACCGAGGGTGAATTTAAGCCCGACCTGATCGTGCAGCAACTTTGTTTTAACGATATTACCGAGCAATACGACGCCCGGCACGGTCGCGATGAAGAGCTATATCCGGAGTATCTGTTCCTCGGTCGCGATCCACACTGGTCGGCCATAGCGCGGTTGGTTTTCGATTGGGCCCGTCGCCGCAAGTACGGTGGCGTAAACGAACGCGACGCGGCCGAAGCGCTGCAACACATGGACCTTATGCGTCTGTTGGAAGAGCCGCCGGCCAAGATGGTGGAAGACGCGTGGGATCGGGTTTTTGAAACACAGCGCGAACTGATCGCTTATTGCGAGGAACGATCGCTACCGTTGGCTGTGGTTTTGTTCCCGATTCAGCAGCAGTTTATTTTTCCCGATATCTCGCTCGATCCGCAGGAACGTTGGGCCGCTTTCTTCGAGAAAATGAAGGTGCCGTTTCTGGATGTTTCGCAGATTTACTTCGAGCAGTACGAGCGCAATCCGGAAAATGCGGTGCTGATGTATGTCGACGATACCCATCCGACGCGGCTGGGGCATCGCGTCGCGGCGGAGGCGATTTTGAAATTTCTGCAAGAAGACGGGCTGTTAAAACGAGCGGCGCTTCGCTATGTCACGAGTAAGCAATAGGAGATTCGCAACCGTATGATTAAGTATCGTTGCGATGGCTGTCAGCGCGATCTGCGTCGGGATGGGTCGGATCATTTCGTGTTAAAGATCGAGACCTTTGCGGCGACGGGCGCGCTCGAATTCAGTAAGGAGGATTTGGAAAAAGACCATCGGGCGGAGATGCAATCGATCATGCGCGAATTGGCCCGCGCCACGCCCGATGATATCGAAGATCAGGTCTATCGCTCGTTTCGGTTCGATTTGTGCCCCGCGTGCCATCGCCGTTATCTCAAGCAGCCTTTACAGATTTTGAGTGAGCCATGACGGCAAGTACAAAACCCGAATCAGGAGCGACCGACGCGCCCACTTCAACGCGGGAATCGTCGCTCCACCAACGGCGGGCGCGTCGTTGGCTCGTCGGCTATCTGATCTTGTCGATCATCGGTGCTCTGCTCGTTGCAATATCGCATTGGCAAACGCCCTCAGATAACCGAGGATTTGTTCGCGCCGTAGTGACCGACCCGCAGTTGCGGCTTGTCTATCTCGGATACTGGTTTTTCGGTCTTGGCTTGGTCTATTTCCTGGCTCATTGCAAGCGGCTTTGGAAGCCCGTGCTGACGATTGGCGGCATCAGCGCCATCCTATTTTTTGCGATGCTCGAACTGGTCGGAAAGTTGATGCTGCCCAGTGCTGATGTGCCAACGCTACCCGAATGCGGATTGGCATCGAGAACGCTGCATCACGTATTGTTGCCCGAAACCGACATGGTCTGGGATCACGCCCGCTACGCCCACGTGACGATTCGTACGAACAAAGATGGTCTGCGAACGCCCTACTCGCGGGCCGGCTTTTTAGAGAAGGACGTGCGCATCGCCGTGTTGGGCGATTCCTACACGTTCGGGTTCATGGTCAATGAACGAGACAGTATTCCGGGCCACTTGGAAGCCATGTTGCGCGAACGTGCGTCCACGCCCGCATCGGTGGCCGTCCTGAACGCCGGGCTGATTAGCTATGCCCCCCTCCTTGAACGTCAGCAGTTTGAAGACATTGTGCGACACTATCGTCCGCAGTTAACCATCCTCCCGATCCATGCCAACGAGATTGCCAACAACCACCAGTACGTGCAGGAGAATACCGGCACTTGGGACGATCTTTATTTTCCTTATCCCGAGTCGTGGACGAAGCTGGATGAGAAACCGTGGGAACAGTCGATCAGTTTGCAGTTGTTGCGCGCGACGCGCGTTTTTCATCCGGTGCAATCTTTGGGAGAAGCGCTAGGGCTGGAAACGGCGGATGAAACGCAGATTCAACGTTACGACTACAAGGGCTTTAAGGTCGAAATCGACGGTAAGATTGAAACGAGTCATTTCTTCCCCATGCGTTACTCGCCGGCAAGGCTCAAACCATACTACGACGACGTCTGGCGGCAACTGCGCGCCATCGACGAGCGCTGTAAGTCGATCGGCTCAAAGTTCTTGTTGGTATTTCTACCGTTCGGGTTTCACTACGACCCGAGCGAGGCCCCGCGCGATCTCGGCCGCATCAACAAGGAGTACGACGGTACCGAGCCCTATCGATTTGCGTTCTTCGAGGAAATAACGCGCCGCGGCGCCGCGGATGGCGTGACGGTCGTCAATCTGTTGCCCGTTTTTCAGGCAACCGACGAGCGGCCGTTGTGTTTTGTGGATGATTTACATTACAACGCCGACGGTAACCGGGTGGCCGCGAAGGCGATCGCTGAATATATTCTTTCTAACAACTTGATAGATTTGACGCCGACTGATTGATCGCGCCGCTGTCGGTTGCTCTGACGACAACTGCTAAAACGGCGTTACCGACTTGGCGACAAGCTTGGGAAAGATGCCTCGCATGCGAATTTTGATTACTTCGGACCTTCATTACAACGTGGCGCGTAGCCGCAAGCCGACGCGGGCGCTGGCCGAGCGCGTGTGCGATATCGGTGGAGATGTTCTCATTTTCGCGGGCGATATCGCTGCCGACGATCCCAAATACTTCGACGACGTGTTTGCATTATTCGACGGCTTCGAGGGACACAAGCTGGCCATCGCCGGCAACCACGATATCTGGACCACGGGCGGTGCCGACTCGTTGGAGCGCTACCGCACCGAACTGGCGGAAATCTTCGCGCGGAATGGCGTGCATTATCTCGACGCCGCGCCGTTCTATCTCGGCGAAACTGCGTTCGTCGGCAACATGGGCTGGTACGATTTCAGCTTTCGACCTTCGGCGCTGCAGATTCCGCTACGGTTTTATCAGGAAAAGGTCGCGCCCGGCGCGGCGGCGCGGCTGGGGAACTTCGGCGGCCTGTTGACGGTCGAAGAAGACGTGACCGACGACGCCCGCGCGATCACCACGCGCTGGATGGACGGTGTGCGCGTCAAGCTGCCGATGAGTGACGTGGCGTTTACGAGCATGCTCGCCGAAAAGTTGCGCGACCACTTGCAACAAGCCAGCACGCGCGCGGAACAAATCGTTGCGATTCTACACCACTTGCCTTTTGCCGAACTGGTGCCGCACAGCGTGTTGCCCAACTGGGAATTTGCGACCGCCTTCCACGGCAGCGAAATGCTGGGCGAGGTGCTGCTCGAATTTGAAAAAGTCAGCCATATGTTCTGCGGCCACATCCATCGCGAAAAACGCTGCCGCAAAGGCGGGATTGAATGCATGAGCATCGGGTCGGGCTACAAGGAGAAGGCGGTGGAGGTGTTGGAGTTGTAACGAGCGATGGAAATGCTTACTTTCGAGCGCGTCATGATTCGCGGGATGAATCAATTACTGCTCCCGCGCGGATATCAACGTAAGAAGCTGAACTGGTACAAATATTGCGGTCGTATCACAGTTATGGTTGCCGGCCGATATCACGAGCGGTATGCGGTCGTAATGTTGGGCCAAGTCAATCGCCATCAATATCCCGAATCCCACCCGTCGATTCACGATGCATATTGTTGGAAGGGTATGCGGTGGCTGGTCGACGACGATCATAAATGGCTTGTTGCCCGCAATCATGAGTCTTGGCAATCGCCCGGCGACGCGACATCTTTGTTCAATCTTTTTCGAGAGCTTGGATTGCCGACCTTGGAAATGTACGAAAACAACAAAATATCTTGAAAAAGAAGCCCGGATCAGCATGATCCGGGCTTCCTAATCTCTAGCTCGCAATTTCAAATTTGAAATCTCAAATTTGAATTAGCAGGCAAGCATTCTATCAGTCGATCAATCTCGCGAATCTTGAGTCGAATGAACGGTCCATCAATCGATGAAGCGAACGCTTAAATGATTGATCGCAACCTCGTGCTGACTTACGCACGGCGGCGTCGGATGAGGCCGACGGCACCGAGGCCGAGCAGCAAGACGCTCGACGGTTCGGGGATGAACCGAATCACTTGGTTATCTTGCAGCAACGACGCGTACAAGGCGCCGTCGGGGCCGAACTCAAGGTCGGCGACCAAGCCTTGGTCCCAACCGCTACCAATGACCGTGGCGTTACCCATCGAGTCAACGCGGAGAAACTCGCCCGTGCCGCGGTTGAAGGTGTAAAGGTCCGAACCCCAGAAGGCATCGCCCGGGCCGAATGCCAGCGGCGCGCTGCCCGACGAAACGTCCAGGTTCAGATCGGCAAAGTTTTCCACCATGCCGGTGACCTGGTTGTAGCGGAGAATGTCGCCGGGGTTGGCGCTGGGGACAAGCATGCCGCCTTGGAAGATCGCCTGACCGACCACCGAGTAGATATTGTCTTGGCCGTCCACCGCAACGCTGCCCGTCGTGATGTCCATGAAGAAGAACGGATCGAGCATGTTGGTGCCGGTGTTGTATTGGAAGTAATCACCTTCGTTGGAACCGGCGACGAGCGTGTCATCGCTCAAAATGCCAAGCCCGTTGATGTTGAAATCGTTAGAGGCGGTTTGCGTGACCAGCGTGGTGGTGCCATCGGGGGCAATCGCCTGAATGAACCCGGGACCCGCCAAGCCGACCTTACCGGCAACTAGCACCGAACCCGGCGTGCCGCTGTAGAGACCGTTGACGTCGACCAGAACTTCATCCGGATCGTCGAGCACGCCACCGAACTCGGCGAAGGTGCCGCCGCCGATGTCCACCTTGTGGATGCGCGTGGGCGTCGTGCTGTCACCGCCGGAGAACGTCAGGTCGCGACCGACGTAGAGGGTGCCATCGGGGGCGAAGTCGAGACCGACCGGGCCGTTGATGTTGTCAACGTAGATGCTGCCGGGCACGCCGATGATCATCTGGTCGACGGCTTGCGACACGGAGGCCGCCGTTAGGACGGTCGCTGCCGTCACCCAGCACGAGATTCCATTGAGTTTCATGTTCTAACTCCCTCTGAGGTATGGGTTGGGAATCGCCGCTGCACCGATGCATTAAACGACGACCATTTACTTTCGATGTGACTTACTATGATACTCAACACTGGTATTTCATTCAATACCGGACGAACGTCCACAATCGATATTAGGCAGCCGAAAAGTGCGACGCTCCAGTTTTCGGCGGGATTTTTGAAAACTTAACCGAAACGCGACTCGGGCACGAAATGAACGGGGCGTGCGTGCGATTTCGCACGTTTCGAGTCCGGAATTTTCGACTGTCGTTGCGCGACAAAAAACGCTATTACGCCCCGTCAGCGATAAACGCGGCAATGGCGCGGGCACGGAGTTGACTCAAAGCGGTAGGTCGGGATTGAAGGCAGAAAGCCGCGCAACAACGTGCCGACAATTTTGAATCACTTGATTAAAGGGGGTATCGGCTGGTTTTTAAACGATGAAGCGGCAATAGCTGCAAGGGTTTTCGCGAAAATCTAACCTTGTTCAACCATTAAAACATGTCGCTCAAGATAACGCTTGCCGCGGGCGGCGTAATTGTTCTTTGGTTCCGCCGCTTTGATCGCGCTTGCATATTCGCCGACGCCGACTTTTCGCAGCAGACGTTTATACGATTCAAACTCGCGCGGGACGACGCCCGTCGCCAGCATGCCGACGATGCGCTTACGGATGGTCGCGACTTGATCGGGCGTTAATCCGTCAAACTGCCGCAATGCTCGCGCGGCGCCTTCTTTTAAAATCAAGCCGAACGCAAAGCCCTGATCCTCGCCGATGAATTCGACACCGATCTGCGCGCAGGCCACATCTCCGGCGCGGATACCGTCGATAATTTGACCCATCACGGGATACACCCTACGACGCCCTACTCTCTCCGTAATCTCCGGCTGAATATCGCGCGGCGGATCAATACCGAATTGTTGCGCGTACGACTGGTAGCGACGAACAATCTCGTCCGCACTCCAGATGCCGGTGCCGTTGTAATCCATAATCTCCATCATCTGATCCTCGATCGAGTCATTGTACCAGCCTGAACCCGCACGCGTCGCCCACTTCCGCCAAATCTACTATCATCCCCCACCATATGGAGGATGCGAACCCCACCATCATCGAAGGCGTTGACGCCGTTGCCGATCATTGGCGCGGTGCCGTGCTGACCGTCGGCAATTTTGACGGCGTGCATCGCGGGCACCAACGCATTCTGCGAAAGGCCCGGGCGTTGGCACGCGTGTCCAGCGCGGCCGTGTTGGCGATGACGTTCGATCCGCACCCGCTCAAGCTGCTCCGGCCCGATGCCGCTCCGAAACTGATTACGCCTTTCGCGGAAAAGGCGCGCCTGTTGGCAGCATCGGGCGCTGATGCCGTGATTCGTTTGTCCACCAATAAGCCGCTGCTGGCGCTGTCGGCGGATGATTTCGTGCGCGACGTCTTGGTCAAACAAATTCACCCGTCGTACATTGTTGAAGGCCCCGACTTCGGATTTGGCCGCGGTCGCGAGGGCAACATCGATACGCTGCGCGAGCATTCGGCCAAGGGCGGGTTTCAGGTCGCTGTCGTCGAACCTTATCAATTGCGCACCGCCGACGACGCCAACTTGACCGTCAGCAGCAGCGCGATTCGCGTGGCGCTTACGGCGGGCAACGTGCGTCTGGCAAACGAATGCATGGGCCGACCGTTCACGATGTTCGGGCAGGTCGTGCACGGGGCGGCCGAAGGGCGCAAGCTCGGTTATCCGACAATCAATCTCGATTTCAGCGGGCAGATCATTCCCGGCGAAGGCGTGTATGCGGGCGTGGCCGATTTGGGCGACCGGCGGCGCACGGCGGCGATCAGCGTGGGGTTGCGACCGACGCTGGGCGGCACGTCGTTAGTGGTCGAAGCGTTCCTGCTGGATGAATCCGACGACTTATACGACCGGCGCGTACGGTTGGAGTTTCATACGTTTGTGCGTGCCCAACGGCGCTTCGAGTCGCGCGAGGCGCTGACGGCGCAGATCGGCGTGGATATCGAAGTGGTGCGCGAAGCAATTACCGTGGAAAGGCTGGCCGGTGAACGAACCGAAGCGCATTGACGTGAATGAATCGGCGGCGCGCTTGCAAGCCGCAGAGCGCATTGTGATTACGACACACGCGCGCGCTGATGGTGACGCGTTGGGTTCGGCGGCGGGCTTGCGGCGGGCGTTGCAAGCCCTCGGTAAACAGGCGGATGTCTATTTACATGAGCCGGTCTTGCCGCGCTATCGCTTTCTGCCGGATATGGATCAGATGCGCGTTTGGGATGTGGCGACCGCCGGCGACGTGATGCAGGCGGCGGATCTACTCGTCGTCGTCGATACCTGCGCGGCGATACAAATCGGCGCGATAGCGGAGATATGGACGGCGAGTGACACACCGCGCCTGGCGATCGACCATCACAAGACGCGCGAGGGCGTCGTGCAGGAAGCGTGGGTCGATGACACGTCGGGCGCGTGTTGCGAAATGATTTACCGGCTCTGTCGCGAGAGCGGCTGGCACATCGACGTCGATCTAGCGCATTTGCTATACGCCGGTATGGCGACCGACACGGGCTGGTTTCGCTTCTCCAATGCCGACGCCCGTTGTTACGAAGCCGCCGGCGCGCTCGTCGCATGCGGCGTGAAGCCCAACGAGCTGTACGAAGAGCTTTATATGAGCGACCCGGCACCGCGGTTACGTTTGTTGGGTGAGGTCTTACAAAGTTTTGAGTTGCTGGCGGATGGTAAGCTGGCGGCGATCAGAATCGACCGTGAGATGCTCAAACGCGTCGGCGCAACGGGTAAGATGACGGAAGAATTGATCAACGAGCCGCAGCGCATCGGCAGCGTGGTGGCCGCCTTGCTGTTCGTTGAACCCTACGAAGGCGACGGCCCCATTCGAGTGAGCTTTCGCAGCAAACGCATCGTCGATGTATCCGAAGTGGCCCGCATGTATGGCGGTGGTGGCCACGAACGGGCCGCCGGCGCGAAGCTGTTTATGCCGCTTGACGAAGCCTACAAGCAAGTTACCACCACGATGTCGGCGATTGTGCAGGTGAAGACCCGAAATCAGTCATGAGTAAATTGCATTTCAATTCGGCAACGATCTGGCGACCTTCCGATTGGCCGTTGGCTGTGCGCGTCATGTTGACGGCCTTTCTGGCGATCATCGGCACGGGCTATCTCATCGCCCTGGCGAATCTCTACGAGAAACATCAACTCGCCGACGGTAAGGAAGGCCTAAGTGTCGACGACGTTAAGGCGGTCTATGCTGGGCTGACGATCAACGTCAACGAAGAAACCGTGCTGCCGTCGCGCATGTTGACGCAGGTGCGCACCAGCATGCGGCAATATATCGAAACCGACGCCCAGTTTGAAACGCTGGAAGCCTGGCTCAAAGACGGCGGCTCGGAAGAGGGCCTCGACGAAAAACATGAAAACGGCAAAACGCCGCGGCGCGTACTGATCAAACAATGCATGCGCTGCCACGCCGTCAGCACCGGCACGGATATCTCGCGCGAAGCCCCCTTCGGCCCCGATGAATTCTCGCCCGAATACGAACAGATGAAACCGTACCTAGCCAGCGATACCAAAGTCGAAAAAGGCAGGCAAACGTTAAAGCCGCAATACGATATGCCGCGGCTGATTCTGATCTCGCACATTCATATGTTATCGATCCCAATGTTCACGCTGGTCGTCGCCATGCTATTTGCCGGCGCGCGCGGGCCGACGACCATTCGCAATGCGATTTTGCCGCTGCCCATGCTCGCATTGCTGCTCGACTTCGGTGGTTGGTGGCTGGCGCGCTGGTCCGAGATCGGCGTGTACTCGGTACTCGCCGGCGGTGCGATATTTGGTTCGGCGTTTGGCGTGCAAATCCTCTGGGTAACGCTCGATTTGTGGAGCCCGACACGCGCGCCCTAGACCGAGCCTTACCTTACAAAAAAGCGGCATGTGACCGTGGGCGAAATCCGTTACAATCGGACTAGAAGGGTTTGCTCCCGCTGGTGAAGTAGAGCTTCGTTTTGTGGCGTCGTTCCACAACACCGAGCCCGGTCGGAGCAACTAGCAAGGCATACGCCGCTAAATGAGTTGGCACCTTACCGACCGAAGTGTCGAAGACGGGACCATGACGACGACTGCCGCCGAGACCCAAACCGAACCGCTTAAGAAACTGCGCGCCCTACGCGATAACATCGCGTCGGTCTTTATCGGTAAGTCCGATGCGATCGATCAGATGCTGATCGGCCTGTTGGCGCGGGGCCACGTATTGGTCGAAGACGTACCCGGGGTCGGTAAAACGGTCCTGGCGCGCTCCGTCGCGCGCAGCATCGATTGCCAATTTTCGCGCGTGCAGATGACGCCCGACTTGTTGCCGTCCGACATTTTGGGCGTCAGCGTCTACAACGAGAAAAGCGGCAGCTTCGATTTCAAACCCGGCCCGATCTTTGCCAACATCGTATTGGCCGACGAAATCAACCGCACCACGCCGCGCACCCAGTCGGCCTTGCTCGAAGCCATGAACGAAACGCAGGTCAGCGTCGAAGGCCAGACGCGCCCGCTCGAAAAACCGTTTATGGTGATCGCGACGCAAAACCCGCACGAATTTGAAGGCACGTACTTCCTGCCCGAGAACCAACTCGACCGATTCATTCTGCGCATCAATATCGGATACCCGTCGCGCGAATTCGAACGTCAGATCCTGCTCGAACAGCCCGACCGTAACTTGCTCGAAGCGCTAAGACCGACGATGCACGGCAACGATATCATCGAGTTGCAAAAGCAAGCCGATCTGGTTCGCGTCGATGACGTTCTGCTCGATTACTTGCAGGATGTGGTACAAGCCACGCGCCATCACGATGCGATTCAGGTCGGCGTCTCGCCGCGCGGCGCGCTCGCGCTGTTGCGAGCCGTGCGTGCCATGGCATTACTCGACGGTCGCGATTACGCCATTCCCGATGACGTAAAGACGCTGGTACTCCCCTGCTTTTCGCACCGCTTGGTGAGCAAGTCTTACCTGCACGATGGCGGTGCCGTGTCGAGCGATCAGGTGCTGTTGGAAATTCTCGAATCGACGCCCGCCCCCAGTTAGCCGCAAGCCACGCTCATGATGCTCTTGCAACGCCTTCAAGCATGGCTGACCCGACCGACCCGCATGACGACGGGCATTCGTCCGACGCTCAGCGGGCTAGGCTTTTTATTGGGCACGACGCTCATCGGACTCACGGCCGTCGATGCTGACGTTAACCTGTTGCTGATGCTGTTCGGTCTGTGCGTCGGCGCGTTTCTGGTGAACTTCTTATTGGGCTGGCGCTGCTTGCGTTTTATCAGCATTCGGCGCATCGCGCCCGACGCGGCCGTCGTCGGCCAACAATTCGACTTGCGTTACGTGATTACCAACAAACACCGTTGGATCACGGCCCGCGCGCTCATCATCGAAGACGAAGCCCACAGCAGCGCATCGATCCCGAGCCCGCAGGGTTTTATCACGGCGCTGGGACCGGGCGAGACGCAGACCATCAATATTCCTTATCTATGCGACTATCGCGGTCGGTTGACGTTTTCATCGTTTCGCGTGATGAGCGGATTTCCGTTCAATTTGCTGGTGAAATGGCGGCGGCTCATTGACGAGCGCGAAATGGTGATCTACCCCATGCTCGGCAGCCTGCGTGCCGATCCGCGCACGTTCGCCCGCGCGCTGGAAACCTCAAGCAACTCGAGCAATCTCGGGCGACAGCGTGGCGAAGAGGAATACTTCGGCATTCGCGAATATCGTCATGGCGACAGCTTGCGCAAGATACATTGGCGTCGCAGCGCCCGCACCGGCCAGTTGATGATTCGCGAAACGGCCGCGACGGCGACGCAACAATATTGGTGCGTCGTGGATTCGCGCCGCATCGCAGGCGACGACGATCCTGCCGGTCATCTCGAACAGGTGCTATCCGCCGCCGCGACGTTTGTGTGTGCCGTCCTGGAACAAGGTGCCAGCGTCGGCCTGATTTGTAACGGCGATCCGCTTGTAATCCTTCCGCCGGGGGCAGGGCGGTCGCATCGACCGCGTTTGCTGCGCGAGTTGGCCCTGCGCGCCGGCGAGCATCACGACGGGCTAGCGCCGCATGTTCGCAGTCATCCGTGGCCCGCCCGTTGGCACGGTGCCTGTTTCTACTTTGCCTGCGCCGAAGACGACGACGTCAATCAGGCCGTTGCGGCGATCGAGCGGGCATTGGGAACGGTTCGCGTTTTGATTCCGGGGGCGCGCTTGTTTGACAAGTTTATCCGGTTGCCGAATCTGAATGCTACAAGTGAGCGAGTCGAATGCCCGGTCAACGCCGCACCTGTTGCGGCAAAGGCGGCGCTACTATGAAGCCGTTGGGCGGTTTACATATCACGCTGATCTGCCTGGCAGTTTTGAATATGTTGCCGACGATGGAAGTCGAGCAATCGTGGGGCCTGATGGCACTGGCCTGCGCGCTGGCGGTTGGAAGTTTGGTTTGGTTTTCCCGCTCGGGCGGCAAGCCGCTACCCTCGGTTGCTATCAACATCTTCGTATTGACCGCGCTCCTGTTTCTCTTGTGGGAGATGTTCGGCCCCCACGAAGAGCCGTCGGTGCACATTATCGACTTGGCCCATTTCGTTGCGTTGTTGGCGTGCTGCAAGTTCTACGAATGCACCTCGTATCGCGACGCGGGACTGATTACCGTCATCGGCTTTTTGTTGATGGCGATCGGCGCGCTCGTGAGTGCCAGTCTGCTGTTCGCGATTGTTATATTGATCGACCTCACGTTCGGATTGGGCTGGTTGATTGTGTTTCACACGGTGCGCATGGAAGCCCAAATCGCCGAGCGACAACAACGGCTCGTGCGTCGAACAACGGATGGAACCAACGGCCACGTGTCGACCGCACCGGCGACAGTCAAGCGGCTGGTCGGGCGCGGCCTTTCACGCGTCGTTCTGGTGAACGCGTTGTATATGTTGCTCATCGCGGCGTTTATCTTCGTGCTGATGCCGCGCGGGCTGTACGGTGGCATTTTCGGTCGGATGCACGATTTGGTGCCGGGCGCGATGACCGGTATCGGCGATGTCGTCGATCTCGATCAAACGGCCATCTTCGAAGACCCCACTCCCGTGATGAAGGTGCAGTTCGAGCGCGGCGGTCGGCTCATCGTCGATGAATCGTTTGAGCCGTACATGCGGGCGCAGACGTTTACACGCTACTACAACGGTGAATGGCGGCGCACACCGATCACCGCCCCGCGCATCGTGCCGCCGACGAAGCTCAGGCGGCCGAGGTCGTTCTTCGGTCGCGCGCTTCCCGACGGCACCGAGTTAATCACGCAGAAAGTCTGGCTCGAAACGCGCGGCAACGGCAAAATTTATGCCCTCTACGCGCCAATTTACATCGGCTCGGACGATCTGCGCGTGGTCAAGCTCGACAAGCGGGATTTCATTCTCGAATCGGATAACTCGCGCGGCGCAGCGCATTACATCGTGCAATCGGCCAACGAGCGCAATCCGGATTTGGCCGCGTGGCTAAAAGATTACGAAAGCGACCGTAGCGAGGGCGAATCGAAATTTACCGAATCCGTTAAACGATTCGCGCGCGAGTTCGCCATCAATGTCGGCGATCCGAGCGATATCAACCAACACGAGCGGATTGCCCGCGCAATCGAAGCGCACCTTCGATCATCCGAGTACGAATACACGCTGCGCATGCAGCGCGTGCCGAGCGATCGCGATTGGGTCGAATACTTCCTCTTCGACAGCAAGCGCGGCCATTGCGAATACTTTGCGTCATCCATGGTGCTGATGTGTCAGGCGTTGGATATTCCAGCGCGCTTGGTTAGTGGGTATCAGGGCGGCGAGTTAAACGTCGCCGGCGAGTACTATCGCTTCCGGCAGAAAGACGCGCACGCATGGGTTGAGGTGTTTCTGCCGAACAAGGGCTGGACCACGTTCGATCCGACGCCGGCATCAACCGTGCGCGACGGCGGTTTGGACAACTCCTTTTGGGCGCGCACGGTGCGCGCGATCGACTTCTTAAAATTCCGTTGGTCCACCTGGATCGTCTCGTTCGACCGCGAAACGCGCAAAACGATTTACGACGAAGTGCGGCTGTGGTTGGCTAACTTCACGCAGGAAGAAACCGCCCCGCGCAGTTTCGGCGAATTGTTCACCAGCTTTTTTTATGGCCCGAGCGGGCTAACGTGGTGGCAACGCGCCGGTTATTGGTTTGTGCTGTTGCTCTTCGTCGTTGGGTTGGTGCTGCTATTACGCGTGATCATCATTTTGTCGCTGCTGGTGCGCGAGCGCTTTGGCAAGCCGGTGGCACACGAACGCGTGGTGCCGCGCCAGCCGATGGCCCGCTTTTACGATCGCTTGTTGGTGCTGCTCGCGAGCAAGGGGCATGTAAAGCCGAACTCGTCTACGCCGCGCGAGTTTGCCCAACGGCTGGCGGCCACGACGGATGATCTGCGCGACCTGCCCGAATACACGGACTGGTTCTACGCCGCACAGTACGGCCGCCAGGAGATCGACGATCGGCGCGAGAGTCGTCTGAGTCGGTTCTTCAAATTGCTGCGAGAAAACGCGGGCTTCGGCCAGAAGTCGCGCAGTAACGATCGTTAGTTGTTCAGTTCGGCAATCACCGCATCACCGATCATCTCAGCCGCGAGCGCGTTACCGTTTGCGCTCAGGTGATTGCAGTCGGTGTAGTTGGCGATATCGCCGCGCAGCGCAGCATCGAGCGTGGCAACATCCACGACGGCGACGGTTTCACTCGCCCCCACCTCACGTATCACGGTATTCAATCGTTCGACGTAACCATTCGCGGTAACGGCCTGCGCGGGTAGCAGCGTCGGCAACGCCGACAAGCCGCAATCGATCGGATTTTCCGGGATGAAGTAGTACGTCACTAAAATGGGAGTTGCGCCGGCGTTGCGCGATGCATTGATCATTTGCGCGAGATTGGCTTGCACCTGCGCGAGCAGGTCATCGAGTTGCGGGCCAAACAGAAATAGCGGCGAGTCGGGTGGTACGGCAATAAACGGATCGCGCTGTTGAATGAAGTCGATCAGGTCGTTACCGCCCTCCCAGATGATCACTATTTCGGCGTTGGGAAACAACCCACTGTCGAGCAATTGTTGTAAGCGCGGCAAACCGTCGGTCGTCGTTTCGCCACCCATCCCGGCATTGGCGATCGCGGCGGGATCGATCGACGGATTCTCCTGCAGAAACTCGGTGTATTGTTTGTCGGACGGTCCGTCCGTGGTCGAATCGCCAAACGCGATCACGCGCACCGCCGGGTCGGGCAATTGAAATAACGGTGTGCCGTTGCATCCGCCGAGCGCGAACAGTATCAACAGCGCGACGCAATAGGTTGATGTGGGAACGATTTGCGCGACAACGCTGCGCACAGTTGCCCATGTTATGGTTGAGTTCGTCCGATTATTCGCGCGTATGCGGGGCATAAGCTTTCTCTTTTCGATTCGATACAAATCGTCGGCTAACCAGCGGGATTTTAGCGGGACTGAAACAACGTCGCCGATTTGGCGCTACTGATGGCAAGTATCTTGCCAATCGTTACACCGTCACCCATCCCATGCGGCTTTGCCGAATGGGGCACTCCTACTTCGCCACGAAGTCGTAGCCGAACACCATCATGAAGCCAATCCAACATGACCGGCATACAGCCGCCCCTATAAATGCTGCTCGGCGCGCCGCCTTGGCCGAGAGTGAGTACCTGCTCCATCGCTGGGATTTTCGCGCGACGGCCGCCGGTGATTTGCTCTTTCGCGCGCGACGCAAAGGCTGCTCGATCGCTACGCTTGCCGGGCTGTTGATGCTCTTAAGACAAGCGGCAGACCAAACATTTCCGCGCACCGTGGTTTTTAATTTTCAGGATTGCCGCATGGAAGGCGAGGAATGGACGGGCGTCTGCGGGCTGCTCGAAGATTTTGTTGGCGCGCTGGGCGGCAAGCTGATCATTTTACCGGGGCATCACGGGCATCAGATCTATGTATGTGACCGACGGAGAGTGGCGACGACGTAAGGCGTCCAGAATGTTTGCGACGAACGTGGCGGCCTACTTCTAATAACGGTGTAACGTTTTCAATAAGTCTTGAACCGCTCGCCTATGTGGCGTGGGTAGACGTCTTAATTTGCTAATGTGTTAGCCGCTTTCCGATCCCGGCAGGGATCGATTGAAAATAGCCCACCGTTTCAACGGTGGTTGTATGGACCGGATCGCAATATCTCGTCCTGCTAAGGACGATGGGAACGACGTGAGCGGTTCCTTCGATCCCTCCGGGATGAAATCGAAAGAAGGAGAAAACGAAACTCACCCAGCGTTGAAACGCTGGGCTACTTTCGGTTGATCCCTACCGGGATACAGAGTGTGGATCGTGCCTTGGCCGCGTCATGAATGACTGCAACCCAAGTTGATTCGTCAGCTTTCACCGGCTATTAAACGGCGTCACGCTACAGCCGTCAGGCTCAAATCTACATTGTTCAAGGTCATTTAGCTTCGGTGAAGAGGGTACCCTCTTGTTCAATTATGGCTGACGCAACCGCCGCTCGCGCGTCGTGCTAGCGTTCCCGCAACAATCTCATTGGCACGTCTAATACTCATCACCATCACTGCGCACTTGTTTCATAATCGTGTAACCGTCGAGCAGCGATACCACGCGGCGCAGGACGGTATGAATATCTCCTGCGGCTTCGACGGTGAAGCGATTATCGCGATAGAAAAAGGTCAATTCGCCATCGATGGACTTCAGCGCGATCTCCAACGCGTGCACGTTGGCCTCGGGCACTTCGTAGCGCGCTTCGAATCGCAGATGAGCATCACCAGCGGGCGGATCTCTCCGAACGACCTTCAACAGACGCTGCACGGTTTGCTTAACGGTGTACGGATCTTTCGCGCCGCGCGCGACGCGCCGAATCCAGCGGTCGGTTAGATCGTCATTTTCGCTTGCGTATATGTCGCGATCATCGTGTTGTGCGTGGTGTTGCAATTCGACTGTAGCCGCGGGGCCGCGATCGAGCTTGATGACCTGCGACGGCTTGCGGAGTGCCTTCCAAAAGACGCCACCGGCTGCGATTGCGAAAACGACGAAAAGAAAGATGAAGAGCCTAACAGGACTGCTCCTGCCGACCCGTTCGCGCGCCGGCTGCCCAGCCTCATCGTTCGTTTGTACGACAGCGGTCGGTGCCGGTTGGGCCGCGTCCGCCATGACGGCCGATGATAAATCGGCACCGCAGTTGGCGCAGAACCGCGCCGCCGGGCGGTTCTGATGGCGACAACCTTGGCAAAGGCGCTCGGCGGCATGCATGGTGCGCACTCCTTTTCGTTACCAGAGATAACGTCGTGCAGGCGCGGCGGGTTCGCTAAAACTCCTCTTCTTCGAGCGCGGCGGCGATTTCATGCACGTCGGTGGTGGCGATGACTTCGAGGACATGATCAACATCGTGGCGGAAAAACCAAAGGAACGGCACATTCGGAATGCGCATGATGATATTTTTTTGAGTATCGAGCACGATCACATCACCCGCGCCGAGGCCGATGATCAGTTCGGCAATGTCGCGCCAGTCCTGCTTGATGCGCTTGGCCGCGCGCGGCAACGAATCGCTGGTACGCAGCATCTTGCGGTGGGTGATTTCGCGGGTGGTGATTTCATAGCGACCATCGATCCAAGCATATCCGATGACGCCGAGTTCGATTAGGAAGATGATGATACTGATGACGCTGGCCATACCTGCGTTGAATTGCACTTCCTGCTTGGCGAAAAATCCATAGATGCCGGACAAAACAGGGATATCCTGATTGCTCTGTAAAATGAATCCGACCGCCCAGCAAAGACCCACAATTAGCGCCAGACCGATCAGTTTATTTCGGTCGATATCAGTCGCGATGGTAATCATGACGAGCAATAACGTGGTGATCCACGCCCAGCCCAGCACTTCGGGCCGGATAATGTCATCCAGCAAAATGCCAAGCCAACCGACGACCATCACCGGCCACAAATAAAACAAAGACGAGAAGCTCGTGAAGTGCACCTTGGGGTTACCGTGCTCTTTGGTCACGCGAAAAATGAGCGGGCGAAACACGAAGATGAAGGGCCATAGCAGGATGCCGAAGATCTTCGAGACGATCTCGCGCCAGTTACTTCCGCTCTCTTCCTTCTTCGTCGGTGCAGCCTTTGCTTCCGTTTTCCTTGGCTCCGCCGACGAACCAAACGCATCGGAGGCGGACGTATCCTTGGCAAGTTTGTCGCCCCCGGCTTTGGCCGGCGTCGGCGCGGGCTGTGCCTGCGGACTGGGCGACGGTTCGCTCGGCGTATCGGCAGCGGCCGGCTGTTCGCCGGTTGATTTGGGCGTGGATTGATCGGGGCCTTCGGTGCTCATGCATTCTCCCTTCCACCGTTTCGGTGTTTACCGGCGGCATTATACCCGCTTCGCCTGCATCGACCGAATTACAAGAAACGGCCTATTCTCGAACGCCCATCTGGGCCGCGATAATGTTGCGTTGAATGTCGCTCGTGCCGCTGAAAATGATCGTACCGAGGGCGTCGCGCACGAATCGTTCGATGCCGTTTTCTTTCAGGAAGCCGTTACCGCCGTGCACGCGACTGAGCGCCAGGCTATTTTCGAGAAACGCTTCGCTCACATAGAGCTTCGCCACGGCCGATTCGACTGGGGCGCGCTTTCCCGCTGCTTTCAATGCCGCTGCGCGATAGAGTAGCATTTGGGCTGCATCGAGCCGCACGCGCATCTCGGCGATGCGATGCGAAATCGCCTGATACGCGGCAATGGGCTTGCCGCTTACCACGCGTTGCCGGGCATACTCGGTTGCCAGCTCGACTTGCCGACGCATCGCGCCGATGACGAAGCCGAAGATGCAGGCACGCTCTCGTTCGATGGAACCCTGAAACAACATGGCACCGGCACCGGCTTTGCCGAGTAGATTTTCCGAAGGCACGCGCACGTTGTCGTAGGTCACCTCCGATAGGCCGGAACCATCCAAGCCCGAAGCCGGTAGCGCTCGCACCGTCATGCCGGGGGTGTTGGGCTCGATCAAGAAGCAACTGAGACGATAGCGTTCGGGGTCGTCCATGCGCGCATAGACAATATGTAAATTGGCACCGGCCCCGCAAGTGGTATATTTCTTGATTCCGTTAATGACCCAACCGCCGTCGACGGCGCGCGCGACGGTCTTCATATTGCCAATGTCGGAGCCGCCATCGGGTTCGGTCACGCTGTGCGCGGCAACCCACTCGCCCGTGGCGAGCTTCTTAAGAAAGCGTTGCTTCTGCTCGTCGGTACCGGCCTTGAAGAGTGTTTCAACGCTGCCGAAAACATGTGCGTTGATCGCAATGAACAACCCGAGGCGATGGGGTGCGGCATAACCGAGGCCGTCGAACATGGCGACGAATTCTTCCAAACCCGCGCCGCGCCCGCCGAACTCCGTCGGAATCGTGACGCCCATCGCACCGAATTGCGCGCAAGCACGCCAACCGCTGCGGTCAAAGGTGGCGTTGAATTCGGTTGCTGCGAGGTGTTCGGCGGCAAAGGCTTCGGCTTCGCCGCGAATGTTGAGTTGTTGTTCGGTTAGGTCGTATGACATGGCTTGTTTCTTGGTGTCAAAATGTCGTTGATCGCAATTTCTGAGCCATTTAGCGATTCTGCTTTTCGCGAAGACCCTACTTACACGTAGTCTAAGCCCTTTGGAAAAAGAATCGTTGTGGCACTGCCGTCTCGACAGTGAAAGCAGGTGAAACGGCTGTGCCACAGTCGATTATTCTTTTGCCTGTCCACTTAGAAAGCAGAGCCCCGCTATTCGCTAGCTGGCCACGGGTCTTTACGCCGAAGGCGTTACGCCGCTTAGCCCAGGGTTGACGCGTAGCGGCTACCCTGGGTTAGGTATATCGTTGACGCATTCAACTCTGAAAGAGTTGCGACATCAAACGGGCGGAGAAAGACGCAACCCCCGTTGGGGTTTATTATGATATTGAAACCGCGCCCCCCGGGTAGCCGCTGATGCGGCAACCCGGGGCTAGTGGGTGAAACGCCCTTGGCGTAATCTCTTTAACCGCCTTCTTTCCAAAGTCGTGCACTCTCGATTTGGACGATGCCCGTTAACTAAGCCAATGCGTCTCGGTCGCAGAATATCGTATGCTTCCCCAAGACCGCGACAAAATTTCTGTAAAGGGTGTCCCTCATTCCAGTCCTTTCCCAGTTAATGCGCGCGAGCGTACGTCCTTCCCGATAAAAGAGTAGGCGCTACCCTCATTGAAACGCTGGACACCGCGCTCGAAACGGTTTCGAATATTCAATTCACCATCTTACTCAGGCTTGATCCTGACCGTCACGCCCCACCAATTCGTCGGTGACATGCTGGCAAAATTGTCGCGCCTCAGCTTCATTTACCACTGCATCGATATACGTGAGCACAAGATTGAGCCGCGGGCCGAATTGATGGGCCTGTAGCGTGATGCCGGGCGGACTGACGGCCATGTTCATCGTATAGAGCCAGTCGATTTTCACATCGAGCAGCGACTTCAAGTCGGGCAGGACCGGCCCGAGAAAGCCGAAGCCGAGCGACGGCACTTTGCCTGCACTAAGGCGCAACGTCGGCTTCACCAGCCAAGAAAAGGGCGCGACGGCATCGATCATCTCGAGCCCGCCGAGATCGATGCCGCGTCGAATTTCGTTACGCATGTCCGCGTTGAGCTTGCGCACCAGCTCGTCGGCGTTTCGCAAGTCCTCGCGCGTGGCCCCCATTTTGATAAAACTCATGAAATTGCGAAACAACGGCTCACTGCTGCCGGGCGGGCGCAAGTTGAGCGGGATATCGGTTCGAAAGCGAAGTCTGCTATCTTGGACGCCGGGGCCTAAGGCATCGAGCGCCCTAAAAACAGCAGCCAAGACGGCGGGCGATAGATTGGGAAAGCCACACAACCGGCGCACGCGCTGCACGGCAGCAGCAGTATCGGTTTCATCGAGTTGGTGCACGTAAATTCGAAACCGCTCACCGCTCCACCTGCGCGGGCATGCCGTGAGTGTTGCCGCGCGGCGTGAGAAACGGATTTCGTGGAATAAGCGTCGAAAAGCGAGTCGCACGCGCTTGAGTTTCGGCGCTTTACGAAGGTGAGTAGTTAATTCGTCGTCGTGAGAGCGTGGTATCGAAACAGGAATCGGCAGCTCATCATTTCCGCATTGATTTAACTGCTTGAGCACGTGCTCCGGCGCTTTGCCGTCCATTAACGCGTGCGAGAATAGCATGACCAACACATCGCGACCGTCGGGCAGATGCAACAGGTGAAACTGCAGCGGATCGACCTCGCGCACCTGTAACGGTTGATGGCACAGGGCTTCGGCAAATTGCCAAACTGTGGTCGGGTCGGAGGCAGGCATATCTGTTTCGATGATTGACGGCGCGGCGTCGGGCCGGAACTGCCAACAGGGTTTTCCTAGAATTGACGCGCGGAGCCGCGCCGTTATGACGGGGAAGCGTTGGTTGAAATTGGCCAGCGCGCGCTGCAAAGCAGGCATGTTAACGCGCCCACTGAGCCAAACGTGCGTTTGACACACAAAGCCATAATGCCCCACGGCCACCAACCCATCGTGCACCGCCAACATGAGGCGGTCGAGCGCGTTGAGGTATTGTCTGTCTGGCTTGGGTGCGGTCACTCGCGAGATTCTTGGCGAAGTGTGGGATCGGCACAATAGACGCGGCCGAGTCTTCTAATAAGTAGACACGCAAAAAGAATTACTGGCTGTGGCACAGGCGTCTCGCCTGTGTTCACCGCCGGGACGGCGGTGCCACGATTCTATCTGCAAGGTGACTTAGATTCGTTTTGCCCAGCCGTGCTGGTGAGCGATCGCCGCTGCTAACGCCCTTCGATTCGCTGGCAACCGCGGTGACTGATCGCAATTTTTGAAATCGATTGATGCAATCAAACGGGAGTCGCGCGCCTTACCCAAACAAACCACCAACGATCAATCCGCGCGCGGGCGCAGAGGTGCCTTGCCGTTATAATTTCAGGGCTATGAACCCCGAACTGAACACCGCGCCCACCGGCGCTGAAGGCTTTGACTTGAACGCCGTGCTGACTGCGCTAAAGGGCGGTTTCCTCGGCGATGTGCATGCCGATCGTTTGCATCGCGCGCTCTATAGTACCGACGCCAGCATCTACGAACGCGCGCCCGACCTGGTGTTGCTGCCGCGGACCGCAGGCGATGTGCGCAAGGCCGTGCAGGTCGCCATTGAGCAGCGCGTACCGATCACGGCGCGTGGCGGCGGCACCGGGCTGACAGGTGGCGCGGTCAATCATGGGATGCAACTGGACTGCTCGCGTTATCTCAATCGCATCCTGGATATCGATGCCGAACGGCGAACCGCGGTGGTCGAACCCGGCGTGGTACTCGATCATTTGAATGCGGCGTTGGCACCGCACGGTCTATACTTTGCGCCTGATGTTGCCACGAGCAGCCGCGCCACCATAGGCGGCATGATCGCGAATAATTCTTGCGGGGCACATTCGGTGTCGACGGGTCGCACCGTCGATCATGTGTTGGGCCTCGATGTGGTGCTGGGCGATGGCAAGCTGGCACACTTCGGTACCCATCGCAACAAAGAAACCGCCAATCCACTGCAAACCCAAGCCGAGCAACTGCTCAAACGTACCGTTAAGCGTCAACGCGAACTCATCGATCAGCGCTTTCCGAAGGTACTGCGCAGCAACGGCGGCTACGGTCTGGACCGATTGAAAGTAGAAGATGATTCGATCAATACCGAAGCCGTGATTTGCGGCAGCGAAGGCACGTTGGGCATCGTGACCAAGGCGACGTTGAATTTGTTGCCGCTGCCGGCGCGCAAAGGACTGGTGGTGCTGGCCTTCGATGACTTGCTCGCATCGTTGGCAGCGGTGCCCGCCTTGTTGGAAAACCAACCCGCCGCAGTGGAGTTGGTCGACAAGCTCATTCTCGACGCGTCGCGCGCAAGCAGCGCGTTTCAGACCGACGCCGATTTCGCCCCGCTCGCAACTGAAGCTCTACTAGTAGTGGAATGCACTGCCGACGATGAAGCTCAATTAAATGAGCGTTTGGCAGCAGTCACGCAAACCGCTCGGCAAGATACGCGCGCCATTCATATCACCACTGTCACCGACAAGGCGGAGCAGGCGACCGTCTGGCATATGCGCAATGCCGGTTTGGGCCTGTTAATGTCGAAACCCGGTGCGAATCAGTCTTATGCGTTCGTTGAAGACTCGGCGGTGCCGCCCGCGCGCTTGCGCGATTACATCGAGCGCTTTGCGCGGATTCTGAGGGAAGAAGGTGTGGAACAGGCGGGCTATTATGCGCACGCCAGCGTGGGCTGCTTACACGTGCGGCCGGTGCTGAATCTGGGCGAACCGCGCGATCTGGACCGCATGCATCGGGTGGCGGATCGCGTCAGTTCGCTCACGCTGGAATTCGGCGGCGCGATGACGGGCGAACACGGTGACGGTTGGCTGCGCTCCGAATGGTTGGCCAAGACCTACGGCCCCGAGTTGATGGCATCGTTTGCCGAGATCAAACGTACCTTCGATCCGCATGGCATTCTCAACCCCGGCAAGATCGTCAACGCGCCAAAGATGAATACGAACTTGCGGCGCGGCTACGGAACATTGGCGACGCCAGCGCCGCGCGAGACAACACTCGATTTTTCCAAGCACGACGGCATGTTGGGCTTGGCGCGCATGTGCAGCGGCGTGGGCCAATGCCGGCAATCGCAGGCGGGCGTGATGTGTCCGTCGTATATCGCCACGCGTGACGAACGCCACACCACGCGCGGTCGCGCCAATGCCCTGCGGCATGCGTTGACCGACAGCCGATTGATCAAGGACTTGAGCGACCCGGTGCTGGATGAAGCGATGGACCTCTGCATCAGTTGCAAGGCGTGCAAGACGGAATGCCCGACGGGCGTGGATATGGCGCGGCTCAAAGCAGAGTGGCAATTTCAAAAACACCGACGAGTGGGTGCGCCGCTACGCGCGCGACTGATCGCGGCGACGCCCGATTTGCTGCGAGCCGCGTCCCATTGGCCGTGGGCGGCGAATGCGTTGGCGCAGATGGGCATCGGTCGTCAACTGGCGGACTTCTTCGTCGGCATCGATCGGCGCGTGCCGCCGCCGCGTTTGGCGAGCCAGACATTTCGAAGTTGGTTTGCGAATCGACCTGTACGCGATGGCGCGGGCTCGGATCGGCGCGTGGTGTACTTCGTCGATACGTGGACGGATTGCATCACGCCCAACGTGGGTAAGGCGTTGGTGACGATTCTCGAACAGTTGGGCTGGCAGGTGATTGTGCCACCGCCGATGTGCTGCGGTCGCCCCGCCATTAGCCAAGGCCTGCTCGATGACGCCCAACGACGGCTCACGCAGGTCGCCGAGATTTTGGGCCCGTATGTGAGCGATGGTGTTCCGATCATTGCGAGCGAGCCCAGTTGTTGGTCGGCCTTGAAAGATGAGTTGCCGCAATTGGTCCATAACGAGGCAGCGCGGCAAATTGCTGAGACGATTACGCCGGTTGATGCATTTTTGGTCGAGCAGTTAGACAACAGCGACAATTCGTTTATGGATACTGTGAGCGCGAACAATGGCAATGGGGACGATTCCGAAATTCGCTATCTGTTGCACGGTCACTGTCACCAAAAGGCAATGCACGAAACCGATGCATCGGTGCAGTTGCTGAAGATGATCGCCGATGGTCGCGCCGAAGAGATTAACAGTAGTTGCTGCGGCATGGCCGGTGCTTTCGGTCACGAACGCGAACACTATGAAGTCGCTGCCGCAATGGGCGCTGAGCGCTTGTTCCCCGCCATCGAAGCCGCGCAGACAGCGCGGATTGCCGTCACGGGCTTTAGTTGTCGGCATCAGATCGAACACCATACCGCTAGTCATCCGAAACATGTGCTGGAATGGGTGGCGGAGGCGCTGGCGGCGCGCGGAAGTGCGCACGATTTGTAAGTTTGGCCCGAACCGATTTCAGTTCGGCTAATTTTCTGGTGTGCGACGCAGCGTAGCCCTCTGTATCGACTTCAGCGCGCGTGTACCGACGGCGGGTACACCATTCTGATTGCTCGTCGTAGCGGAATCCGCCGCCGGGAAGGTCATGATTTCAAACAGCAGCGTCTCATTTGCCATGCGCCGCGTGCGCGTAATCAGTTGCGCCTTGCCTACGGTGAAGCTGCTGTAAAGCGTGTCGCCGACGAGTGCGTTGGGAATAACGATGCCGTTTTTCTCATCGAGTTGATAACGGCCGGGTTGCGCCTGTTCGGGTAGCAACTCGTAAGCGCGAACACCGGCTTCCTGATGGTAATCAATGGCCCACGAGACGCCGTCACTATCGGGCAGCGGTTCGATGGTGAGTGTCATCTCGGTCTTAAACGGTTGCTTGCCATCCGGCAATGTGACAGTGGCGGTGCCCGACCAAGTGCCGAGCCAGGCGGCGGGGAAGGTGGGCGCTTCATTCGCTGCATCTGTCGATGATGTCTTCGGATCGACACAGCCTGTGACGAGGAGGCCAATCGTGACGAACACAAGACCAAGAAAGCGCATGGCGGAGATCCTTCCGAATCAAATCTTGTATGTTTTGATAACCACGCTGTCGCCAACATTTCCAAAAATTGGAATCGGCGAAGCGAGGTCGATGCATCAAGGGATGCACCCTACAGATTGTCCTTCGATTCGTCACGATCAGGCAGTAAGTCGGCCCGGCACTACCTGAGTGCCACCTAGCCCGATTCCACCATCCCCCTTATACTCCGGCGTTCCGCAATGGCGCCCGCGCGGCGTCAGTCGAATCCGGTTCGGCCCCATGCAACGCTCGGGCATGGGCATCGGGTCAGGTGGGAAACCAAGCAGCCCACCCTCGTCAGACCGTGTGCGTGGCCAGCCGGACCGGATTCGGCTGACGCCCGATTGGGCGAGCCTTCCCCCTTCCCGGAGCATGGCATGTCGGTTGCTCCCTCCATAACGAATCAACCCAGAAGTAAAAGAAAGCTGCCGGGCCTTGCTGCATGGCTTTTGGCTTTGCCACTTGCTATTGGCCTTGCGTTTCAATCCGAACGCTACTGGGTCTCTCGCTCGGGGCCCAGGGGGCCGCAAACGCCTTTCGCTGGCACGATTTGTCTCGATGAAATTGTTGGCACACAAGCGCTGCCGGATACCAGCGGAATCGGAATTAGTGTGGTTTGTCCGGAGACGCTGAACATGCCCGAGCACATCCGCTTTTATTCAAATCTCAAAGCTCGCGTTACACCCTTCTTCGCCAACCATGCAGAATACGACGTGATGCTGGTTACGTATCGCAGAGCAAAGGAATCCGGTTTTCCATTGCCCTCATGGCAACAAGCTGAAGAAATCTTGTTGGACGAATTTAAACCCAATCCAGCATCGGGCGATTACGATTTTCGGCAAATTGCAATTCCCATCGCCGCCGATGGTAGCCATCCGCGACGCATGTCGATGTTTGTTGCAAATGTTGCCTTCTATTGGATCGTATTGCTTGTTGCGGCGTACATTGTGCGCAGACTAACTCATCGGCGGTGGCGTTCGGCAGCAGCGGGTTTTCCGATCGAGCTTGTAACGGAAGATCAAGTGTGACGCCCGATGTGATGTTTGATGGTCTTGCCGACGCTTCCCGCGACGGCTTACGGTGACCGCTTCCTTACGGGCGCGGCTCCGATGTTCCGCGCACGCCTGATACGTCGCGCGGCTCTGAGATTACGCACAATCGATAGTGCGCGCACGTTTGATATTCCGCCCGAGCCTAACGCTTCGTGAGGCTTTGACAATCCGTCTGGTTTAGTTAACGCGAGCGCTTCTGATTAGGCGTGGGCCTCTGCTTTTGTCAACACAGGCTTACAACGAATAGCCAATCGCTTGTGAATTGTGAATCACGGTGTCGTCTCTGGTGACGGTTCGTCGCCGCCTTATAATGCCTTCGCGACCATCAAAGAGTAGCGATTGAACTTCAACGCCCCGACCGGAGCCTCGATCCCGTGTCTTACACCGTCCTTGCCCGCAAATACCGCAGCCGCGATTTCGACGAAGTCGTCGGTCAGGACGCCATTACGCAAACGCTGCGCAACGCCATCGAGCACGATCGCATTCATCATGGCTATCTGTTCTGTGGCACGCGCGGCGTGGGTAAGACCAGCATGGCGCGCATTCTGGCCAAGGCGCTCAACTGCCATCAGGCCGACGGGCCGACCGTCAAACCGTGCGGCGAGTGCGATTCCTGCGTGGCGGTCTCCAAAGGCGACGACGTCGATGTGATCGAAATCGACGCCGCCAGCAACACGGGCGTGGACGATATTCGCGAGTTGCGCAACAACGCGATCTACCGCCCCACGCGCTCGCGTTTCAAGATTTACATCATCGACGAAGTGCACATGCTCAGCACCGGCGCGTTTAACGCGCTGCTTAAAACGCTGGAAGAACCGCCCAGCCATGTGAAATTCATCTTCGCGACCACCGAAACGCATAAGGTGCCGGCGACCATCCGCAGCCGCGTGCAGCAGTTTGATTTCAAGAGCATCCGCCCGAGCAAATCGCCGAGCAATTGCGCACCATTTGCAAAGACGAAAAGATCAAGATCGACGAAGCCGCCGCCAAGCGTTTGGCGCGGTTGGCCAACGGTTCGATGCGCGACGCGCTGAGCCTGCTCGATCAGGTCATGTCGCTATCCGACAAGGGCATTACCGGCGATCTGGTCGATAGCATTTTCCCCGCCGCCCACGACGAGCGCAACGCCGAGTTGATCGACGCCGTGGCGAGCAACAATCCCGCCGATGCCCTGCGCGTGATCGACGACATTTTCTCCGAAGGCGTGACGCCCGACCGCTGGTGCAGCCTGATGATCGCCCAAGTGCGCGACCTGATGATCATGCGCACGTGCGGCAAAGAGACCGAGCTGATCGACGTGCCTGCGGGCTTGCGCGATACGATTTTCGAACAGGCGCAACAGTTCGACGGTGGTGCCTGGGTGCACATGATCACGGTGCTGGAAGAACTGCGCCGAGCGGTGAAGTCTTCGGGAAGTGGGCGGGCGTTGGTGGAAGCCGCTGTCGTACGCTTGGCCGAGGCGTCGAACTTCTCATCGATCGAATCATTGCTGGCTGTTGTGCAGGGTGGAGCCCCTGCTGCGGCGGCACGACCTGCCGCACCGCCGCCCTCTGCGAGTGCCCCGGTCACAAAAAAAAACGCGCCGCCAAGCGCAGTAGCAAGAAGCGTTAGCACACCCGCGGCCTCGCGCCGCGAACCGGCCAAGCCTGAGGCGGCGAGTCGACCGGCGGCGAACGCGGCACCGGGCTCAGGCTCTCAAAAAAACGCTGATCGAAAAGATGACAACGCGGTCGGTAGGCCGCCAAATGGCGAAGCCACGTCTGATACAGCTGGTCGGAATGGTGGATCGTCGGTCGGCAAAGATGATCGGGAACGTCGAACGCCGGCGCGCAGCGTGTCGGTGCCGCGTACCACGCTGGATGACATCCGAGCGGCTGAGGAAGAACCGCTGGTGCGGGCCGCGCTCGATTTGTTTGGCGGCCAAATCGTCGAAGTGCGGCGCGAGCAGCCGATTGGCACGCCGCCCGCAGACGACAGCGACGACGATGATTAGAATCTCGCGTTGCGTTGAGATTGGCTTGTATTGTGCTGGAGTGATGTGCACATGCGGCTGATTTACGCGGCGACCAATTACCAATATTCCCCACGGAGTGACGAATGTTCGGAAAAATCGGCGACATGGCCAACATGCTTAAAAAAGCTCAGGAAATGCAATCCAAAATGAAGGAGATGCAGGCGAAGGTCGCCGCCACCCGCTTCGAGGCCGAGAGCGGCGGCGGCGCCGTTACCGCGACGGTCAACGGCAAGTTGGAAGTCGTCGGCGTCAAGATCGATCCGCAGACGATCGCCGGCGGTGATGTAGAGATGATCGAAGACCTCGTGAAAGCGGCGTTTGTCGCTGCTCAGACCAAAGCCGCCGAGGCGATGAAAGAAGAATTGACGAGCATGACGGGCGAGATGGGTCTGCCGCCGGGGTTGGATAAGATGCTGGGCGGGCAAGGATAAATGCGGTTTGGGACTTGAGGCTTGCGGCTTGAGCCATGAGCCTTGAGACCTGAGTCGTGGGTCTTGAGGCACTGCAATTGGAATCGACTGGTGTAGTTTGGCTACTGAAGTCGTGAATGCAAAGTTAAAAGTGCGAAATGCAAAGTTGAAGATTTCACACTCGGGCGACTCGAAACACAATTTTGCAATACTCGGCGGGCAACATTTCGCAGAAGCGACCGATCACTAAATCACCCGATCACCAATTATCTCAAATCACAAATTGCCCATCACATTTTCAAAGGCTGAAGATACGTCGAACTGAATCGGCATCGACCACTTTACCCGTGAACCCATGACGCCCCGCTCCCTCGATCGCCTGATGGAAGAATTCGCCCGCCTGCCGGGGATCGGTCCGCGCAGCGCCGAACGCTTGGCGTTTCATATTCTGAAGTCCGACAAGAAAAGCGCCTTGGCCCTTGCCGATGCCATTCGCGACGTCAAATCGATGGTCAAGCATTGCGGCAAGTGTTTTAACCTGACCGAGCAAGACCCGTGCCCGATTTGTGCCGACTGCCGTCGCGATCACAGCAAGGTGTTCGTCGTCGAACAACCGAAAGACCTGCTGCTGCTGGAAGCGACGGGCCTCATTCGTGGCGTCTATCACGTGCTGCTGGGTCACATCGCCCCGCTCGACGGCGTCGAACCGGGCGACCTGACGATTGCCGCCTTGCTCGACCGCGTCCGCGCCGGCGGCGTCACCGAAGTGATTATTGCCACCAACCCGACCATCGAAGGTGAAGGCACGGCGCTGCATATTAAGAGCGAACTAACGGGAATCGATGGCGTCAGCGTCACGAGACTGGCCCGTGGATTGCCCAGTGGCTCGCAGATCGAATACGCGACGCGGGCCGTGCTGCAGGACGCGATTGAAGGTCGCCGCGCGTTTTAGGGCAGTTTTACAGGCTTTCGGCATGCTAATGCGTCCGCACCACCGATTTGTATATTTTGGCACGAACGATGTTTTTTCTATTGCACTCAGAATAGCAAATTGATAATCTAGCGCATTGTCTATATTAGGCAACATGCGTGCGAGGGGGAATTGCACGTCTGCGTGGCTATTCAGTCGCGGCATCTTGCCTCTACTTTCTCAATGCACTTGGATCCGTCAGCCATCCACGCGCCGCCGGTGCGTGGTGACTCGGTCTGATGGCCAAAACACGTCCGCCCAGGTGTTTCTGGGCGGGATTTTGTGAGGAGAAGGCATATGTGCTTTCGAAGAATGATCGCTTTCGGCATTGCTCTTGCCACTGCGATGATGACGTCGACCGCTCGAGCAGAAATCGTGTTGGATGTTGACCTCAGCACGCCGAACCAAATTACGATTACGTCAACGGCCGGGCTTTCGGCAGCTACCATTTCCGGTAGCGACAACATCGGCTTCTACCTGGCCAATATTTTCGGCGCGCCCGGCAGCGGCCTCGGCGATACGCTGGTATCCGGTAACCTGACGCATTTTAACAATACGTCTGATAACACACCGGACTTGTTCCGCTTCAGCAACAATGCCGGTCTCAACGTGTTCAGCTACACGAATGACGCGAACTCGACATTCACGGCTGGAACGCGAGCATTCTCCGGTTCGGGTACCTGGAATATCTTGGCCGCGACGTACAACCAGTTGCTCGCCGGAAGCGTAAGCGGCAACGTGTACTTTCCCGCGGACGCGGATGCGGACATCCCAACCGCCACGCTGATCGGTCAGTACCGCGTAATACCCGAGCCCACATCGTTAGCACTGCTTGGCGTGGCCGCTTGCATCACGCTGGTCCGCAAGCGTCGCTAATCTCAGACGTAAATTTAGTCCACATGACCTAACAGACCGGCAGTTCCATGCGGAGCTGCCGGTTCATTTGTTCTTTGCAAGCCTTGCGGCGACCCGCATGCGGCGATGTAACCGAATAATCATCATTCCGGTGATTCGTATCCCGGTTACGATTCCACTATTTCAAGCCATGGAGGCTGATTTGGCTCCCGGCGCTGCCCGATAAAGTCGTCTGGTCGGGGCGAGGCTAGTTGAAAATCACATCCTCTAGCACGTTTCAGAAAAATTTTCGCCAATTGGGTCCCGGTTTTTGCTTTTTATCTTGTTTCTCCATCAATATTTGATTAATCTTGACCCCAGTCCAAATGGGGAAGATGCATTAGGGGAAAATAGCGTCCTCGGCAGCGACCGATCGGTCGTCGCATCCAGCCCTCAATTTGACGGTGTAATTCGGGTTTGTCGAACAACGCGCGCAGCGTTTGCGTGATAGGCTGTTACGACAAACAAGCATCATGATTTGCCCATTCTGATCATTTGGGCGGGAAGATGGAGGAGAAGGCATATGAGCTTTCGCAAAGGTATCTTGAGTTTGGGTGTGGCTGCCCTGTTGGCGTGGTCGTCCACGGCACAGGCACAGCCGGAAGTGTGCAGTTTTATGAACGTTGACAGCGATGACGTTGCCAACGGCACCACGGTTAGCTGCAATCTCACCGGCGGTTATACGCTGGGCAACATCGATTGGGACGGCATCGTCACCAACGCTATGTTCGAAACCGCCACTTGGGTAGCGAGCTGCGCGTGGACGTTTCCGGCCCGCTCGGCAGCGGCCAGATCACGTTGGGTTCGGGTCAGACGTATCCTGACCTCACCAACTTCACCGGTTCTTCCGGTGCGTTTGGTGGTGGCGACCCGGCCGGTATGTGGACGTTCGATTTCCGCGAGTCGTTCCTCGATGCCCCCGCTGGTGGCACCGACGCTCAGTGGACGAACATCGACTTGACGTTCAACGAATTCGTTCCCCCGACGCCGCCGGCCTCGACCGACCTCGGCACGTATGACGCGTTGAATAAGTTCACCGGCAACCTGACCGCTGGTGTTGTTGACTGGTACAGCTTCGACGTAGCCGCCGATGGCACCCGCATCGAAATCACGACGAGCAAGACGCTCTCGATTCCGTTCGAAGATCGTCTCGACGACAGTGAAATCGGTCTTTACAACTCGCTCGGTCAGTTGATTGCGAACAATGACGACATCAACTTCCCGTCGAACCCCTACAGCAGCGTGACTGAAATCCTCGACGCCGGCACGTACTATGTCGCTGTTGGTGAATTCAACACCGTGTTTGGCCCCGATTTTGGTGCTACCACGACCTCGACGACCGGTCTGCAGGGTGGTGAGTACTTCATCAATCTCATCCCGGAACCGAGCACGGCTCTGTTGCTGGGTCTCGGTGTCGTCGGCCTCGTCCGCCGCCGCCGCTAAGCGATATACCTTATCGCACTTAGTTTGATTTCTCCGGAGCGGACCAGCATTTTGTGTTGGTCCGCTCTTTTATTAGAAACTCCCGATGATCGCTCAACTGTTGGACAGTGATAGCGTAGAATCGGAAGGACCCGGCGTTCAACGGTCGGCCCCTGCGGTCGGCGAGCAATAAACAATTCCCCATCGGATACGCACGATGCAAGTTTCGATGTCTACCACAATTTGTTCAGTCAGCGGCAATCTGCGAACGACGCGAGCTATGGTCGTCGCCCTTACGCTTATCCTGATCACGCCATCGCTGCGCGCGGGCGGTCCTGTGCCGTTCACCGAGGAAGCTCTGCAGCGAGGCCTCGTCTATACCGCTGACAACCCCCAGTCTTTCGGATTCGGCATCGGATTCATCGATCTCGACGACGACGGTGACCCGGATGTTGTAACGCTGGGCGGCGGTGGAGTGGGCCTGTTTGAAAACGACGGTATGGGTCACTTCACCGATCGCAGTATCAATCTTGGCGTGGCCGGCCAAGGTCACAGCAATGGCGTAACCGCAGCGGATTACGACCTCGATGGCGACCAAGATTTATACATATCCCGACCTGGCGAAAACCAACTCTTCGAAAACCTCGGCAACTTCGTGTTTAACGATGTCACGGCCACGGCCGGCGTGGGGGGCGGCAACTATTACACGCACGGTTGTTCGTGGGGGGATTACGATCTCGACGGCTATCCCGACCTGATCGTCGCCAACCGGATCGACAATATCGGCGGCGACATCACGCCGACGCTTTTGTATCGCAACCTCGGGAACAAGCAGTTCGAAGAAAGAAGCATACTGGACGGCGTTGACGTCACCACGCTTTCATCGTTTCAAGCCACCTTCTTCGATTACGACGGCGATGCCGATCCCGACCTTTACATCATCGGCATGAAGGCCTTTTGCACTGCCCAGCCGACCCTCGATCAGGAAAGCCGTCTCTATGAAAACGTCGGCGGCACGTTCGTCGATGTAACGGCCCAAACCGGTGCCGATGCTTGCGAAGTCGACTCCATGTCTATTGCCTTGGGCGATTTTATTCGAAACGGATTTCTGGATATCTACATTACTAATATTCCGTTTGTGCCCGGTGGCGGCGGTGGCCATGCGTTGCTCTTGCATAATGGCGTGGACGGCTACACCCGCGCTGAAGTGCCGTCCGGGACGCGCACCATCGCCGAAGGATGGGGTGCCACCTTCATCGACTACGACAATAACGCCTGGCTCGATCTATATGTTTGTAATCGCGTGCCCGGCCCGGGGGCCAATAATCTCTACGTTCATAATGGCTCATTTCCGTGCAACGATCTGGCCCAGACGATGGGATTGGCGGCGCTGGGTGAATCGTATGCCGTTGCACACGCAGATGTCGATCTGGATGGTGATCTCGATCTGCTGGTCGGCAACTATCAGGAACCGACCAAGCTCTATATCAATCAGCACGGAAACCAAAAGAACTGGCTCCGACTCGATGTCGTCGGTGAGGTCGGTCGTTATGCTCTCAACGCAACCGCGCGTATTCGCGTCGGCACGATCTGGCAAATGGCTCATGTGGTAGCTGGCAGCAATTACATGAGTCAAAACGAACTGATCCTTCATTTCGGTGTCAACAACGCTGCGATCGTCGATGAGGTCGTTGTCACGTGGCCCGGCGGCACCACTCGAACGCTAACCAATGCGCCCGCCAACGCGACTTATCAAATATACCCACCCGCTCGGCTTGGTGATTTCGACGGCAACGGCGCGGTAACAAATTCAGATATCGCCGGTTTCGTGGAAGCCTTATTGCAAGGAACCGCTAACGGAATTGCCGACATGAACGGCGACTTCAACGTCGATGGACGAGACGTGCATCTATTCGTTGCAGCGCTGCAGTAATCACTTACCGATCGTCTGCCTCTGGTCGATACTCAACTCACCCAAAACGCGTAGACTGACAGTCTGTCTGAACCTATTTGGTTAATCCGCCTATTGTCTCCACGCCTGTTTTTTGCTGTAAAGCTTCATACGTGCGCGATGCTGTTCGGCGACCTCTGTTAGACCGGCAGCCTCCGCCAGCCGCGCGGCATTCTCAGCGAGGCGCGCCGCTTCATCAAAATCACCGGCCTCCGCATGAGCGGCGGCCAAGGTTCCCACGAAGTTATGCCGACGATTTCCCGTTAGGGCACACGCGCGCGTCGCTAGCTCCAATGCGAGTTTGCCGTCGCGCTGATTCTGATCGGTCGCCGTAGAAAGAATCCATGCGGCATTATTTTGCAAGTCCGCCGCGGCCGGGACGAGTTCGATACCGGCCAGCAGAACCTCTAACGCCGCGGCGACGTTCCCGCGTTGCTGCATGGACTGTGCGAGGCTTTGGTAGGCCATCACCAAGGTCGGCTCCGTCTCGATGGCCGCCCGCCATTTTGCTTCTGCCGAACTCGTCTCACCGCGACGCGCTGCCACCGCTCCCTCAAATAACAACCGTCTCCCTGCCGTGTTCGCTTCTTTCGGAGTCTGTTGCAAAGCCTGCTCGGCACCATCGATATCATTCATCAGCAACAACAACTCGATCAGGTCGAACCGGACCGCGGCATCGTTCGGAGCTAAATCCGCTGCCTTACGCAAATCGGCGAGCGCCTTTTGCGGCTCACCTTCGCGTGCATACAGTCGGCCACGTTCCATCAGAACCTTGGCGGATTCGGAATCGGCCGAGATCATCTCGTCGAATAACGTAAAGCTGCGTGACGCCATCCCACTCTCTGCATACGCGCGTGCAAGTGCCAACTTGACGTCGACAGAATCCGGGTACGACCTCATCGCCGACAAAAACTGGCCGATCGCTTCATCGGTTTTGCCGGCATCCAAATAGAAGCCGCCAAGCGCAAGCCGAATCGACTCGGATTCGATTCCGTGAAATTGAGCCGCCTCCAAATAACGAGCCGCCGCGATTGGATTGCCCTTGCGCGCCATCTCCACCGCTTCGAGCGCGATCGAATCCTGATCGCGCGTTCGTCGAGTTACTTGAAACGCCAGTGGGTCGTTTTGAACAACCGGCTTGCCGCCGAGCTCGGCGCGCCGGCGATGCTTTTGAGCCAAATCCTCTTTACCTTGCCCCTCGTACACAGCCGCCAGCGCTGACTGAGCGTCGGCATAATCCGGTTGCAAAGCAATCGCTTTTTGCCAGTGGGCGATCGCCTCGTCCGTCTTACCCTCCCGCTTCGCAACCTGCCCGCGACCGAACCAGGCCACCGCGTCATTCGCATCGCGCCGCGTCGCCTGCTCGAAAAGTGCGGCGGCGCGTTTCGGATCATTCTCTTGTATGAGCATTCCCAATCGTACGTATGCCGGTACGTAATCCGGGTTTAACTCCAGCGCCCGTTCGAAGTCCTCCCGAGCCTTCGCTGCTAAATCCAACGCTTCGAATGCCAGCGCACGAAAATAATGAAATCGCATCGCCATCGGTTGTTGCTCGATCGCGATGGAAAAGCACGTCACGGCCTCGTCATTGAATCCGAACGCCAAATAGTGCAAACCCAAGTCGCAGATGCGATCGATGCTATCAGGCGCTGCACGAACCTGCTGTTGCGCAAACTCAAATTGCGGTCGCCGTTGCTCCGGAATTTGGTCGAGCGGGATCATCGGAACGCCTGCCACATCCGTTGCGTTCGATTTATCACCCGCCGATTCACGCATTTCCGGCTCTGTAGCGACGTCCGCGCCGCCCGTCGTCGAAGCAGACGGTTCGCGCTCAACGGTCGATGTGTCCGAATCGTCGTCGCCCTTCTGGGCGACTCGGTTTTCCGGCTCGGAATTGGACGATGATGTAGCGCGCTCGGACGACGACGGACTCGATTCATCACAGCCCCACGGCGTGGCTGCGACAAGTAAAGCAACTCCAATGATTAGCCCGATTCGATTCGTCATTTGCATCACCTCAGTGGGGAAGCCCCGTCTCTCGATCTTTCGGTCACATGATACGGTGAATGAACCCCTGGCGCAAAACCAGGAGTCAATAAAACACCGTGCGCGTGCGATGATGCTCGACCGACACGGCGTCGCTGCGTGCCAATTCCCATAATGCCGCGTCGATCTCCCACGTCCAGCCCCGACGATCCACGTGATGCAGTTCGCTCAGCATCATATCAACTGCGCGGATACTGGCGGCGCGAATCTCAATCTCTTCGGTACAGTCTTTGGCCAGTTCGTCGCCGGCTTCGATCCGTGCTTCGAGATCGTCATCCAGTTCGAGCACGCCCAAATGCCGCAGCGCTTGCGGAATACGGTAATCCGCAAAGGCCGTCAGCGTTTCAACACCGACCAGGCCGGAGTGACCGTTGGCTTCGTATGCCAGCGACAAATCCAACGCGCAAATCTGCGCGCGCTTCAAAAAGTACACCGGCGTGTTGCCGTAGGACGCGACGTCGCGAAACGAATCGAAGTTCGTCATCAATAGCACCGCCAAGGGCCACGCGCGCTCGTTGATCGAGTCCAGCGCGAACGTGAACTTGCCGTCGAAGCGATCGATCAGCGTTTGGCCGGTCTCGCGCACGATTTGAATGCGTTTATCCATCAACGGCAGTTGATGTCGGCCCTGAATGACTTGCTCCAGCTCGTCGAGCGGCGCCGACACCCAATATTCCGGCTTGGACCAAGACGCATCATGTTTGGCCGCCATCATGATCGAAATCAACATGGCCGTGAAACCGGTGTAGGTTTGACCGCGCCATTGGATGCTGAGCGGTTCATCGCCCCAAAAGGAAAAGTTGAGCGCCGAAATGAGCAGTACCAGATTCGCCAGTGCATCGCGCTGCGGTGGCAATTCGGCGAATAATTCGCGTTTGAAAGCGGCGGCGGGCTGCACATCGGGCGTGGTGCGCGCCCATGTACGAATCGCGGCATCATTGATGCGCACGTGCCGGGCTTGGCTCATCACGGCGGCGGTACTTTGTAATACGATCATGGGATACGGCTAAACGTCAAAATGTCGAAACGTCGAAATTGTTGGAAACTGGGACTGCGCGTTAATAACAGTCTCGGCACGGGCATATAGTGAACCCAATGTCGATCCCTTCACTCATGTTCGGCTTTCTTGCTCACTCGCGGTTATTCGGAATTCTCTACGCAATGCAACCCTCCCCTCACCCCTCCCCGCAAGGGTGGGGAATTTTGGGTATCGCGTCTATTCATCTGCATCTTTCACAAACGTGAGCCGCTTGCGATCTTTCGTGACCCCCGGAAACTGTAGCACCCGATTGTGCATGGCGACGTAAACCCCCGGCGACACCAAGCGGCAGGCCAACAGCGACTCGGTCAAATTCTGAAGCGCGTCGGTATCGCGAAACTCGTATGGCCGCATCGCGCCCGTCAGAATGACCGGCTTGGTGATGTCGGGCAGTTGGGCCACCAACAACTCGCCGGTGGTGCTCAGCGTATCGGTGCCATGCACAACGATAATCGCGTCGGCCTGCCCCATCGCATACTTGACTGCCGCCAAAATGATGCCGCGATCTTCGTCGGTCAGATGCAGCGAATCCTTCGACATCAGATTGGTGTGGCGAATATTCAGGTCGAACAGGCGCAACCGCAGCAAGATGTCGTCGAGCACCGACTTGACGTTGCGCATCGAGCCGTCGGTCTCGTCGTAGGTCTTCTCGATCGTGCCGCCGGTACTGAGAATGCTGATATTCATGCTGTGATTTTTGCCTCATGACGTTGTAGTCGCATTCAACCACAAAACCCCGGCTTCGCATATGATCTGGGGTAAATTAGGACGCTCGACGTAACGCGCATATCCGGCTTGGATGCTGAGGCATCAGGCAGAGACGTCGCGTTAATGCCAACATCTTGACCGTTGGTATCGACCTGCACCGGAGCAGTTTTTGGCCACCGACACCACCAAAAAACCCAGCAAGAGCAACCGCACAAGCAAACCCGCGCGCGCTGCCAAGAAACCTGCGAAGAAAGCCGCCGGCCCCACGCCCGCGATGCAGCAGTATCTCGACCAAAAGGTCGAGGTCGGCGACGCCCTGCTGCTCTTTCGCATGGGCGATTTTTATGAGGTGTTCTACGACGACGCCGCCGTGGTCGCTAAGGCACTCGGCCTTACGCTCACTGCCCGCAACAAGAGCGGCGACGACCCCATCCCGATGGCGGGTGTGCCCTATCACGCCGCCGAAGGCTACATCGCCCGCCTCGTAAAGGCGGGCTTCAAGGTCGCCATCAGCGAGCAAATCGAAGACCCCAAGACTGCCAAGGGTGTCGTCAAACGCGCCGTGCAGCGCATTATCACGCCCGGCACGCTTACCGACGATGCATTGCTGCAAGCTACCCGAGCCAACGTGTTGGTTGCACTCTGTCCGCGTACTGCTAGTTGGAGCGCCGGGCAACTTGGCATTGCCACGCTCGAACTCGCCAGCGGTCGCTTTGCTGCGGAGATGATCGAACGCGCTGCGCTTGAAGATCATTTAGCGCGCGTTGGTGCTGCCGAAGTGTTGATCCCCGAACTCGATGATGCGCAGGCGTGCCCGCTAGACGCCGAACTGGCAGCGCATTTGCGCACCGTCGTTTCGCCCCGTGCCGCCCACACGTTCGAAAAACGCCACGCCGAGAAGACGTTGACCGATCATTTCGGCGTTAGCTCGCTCGCAGGTTTCGGCTTCGACAGTTTCGATGCATCCCTCCGCGCGGCGGGTGCGGTGCTCGACTATCTCGGCGAGACGCAACGCAGCAGCCTGGCGCACATCGCCAAGATTCTGCCTGCCCAATCGAGCCAATGCCTGATGCTCGATCAGGTCACGTTGCGGTCGCTCGAAGTAGAGACCGCCCTGCGTGATGGCAGCCGCGCGGGCACGCTGTTGGCCGCCGTCGATGAAACGGCCAACCCGATGGGCGCGCGGCGCTTGCGCGAATGGTTGTGTTTTCCGTTGCGCAAAGCCGCAGCGATTCGCGCGCGACAACGCGCCGTGGCCGATTTGCGCGATCAACCGGAACGGCTCAAACGCATCCGCACATTGTTGCGCGAGTTTGGTGACGTCGAGCGCATCCTCGGTCGCCTCGGTGTGGGCCGCGTGTCACCGCGCGATTTGCGGGCGCTGGGTGATACGCTTCAGGCTCTCGACACGCTACGCGATGCGATCGCCGCGCCCGTGCAACAGAACGAATCAGACCTCTTGGAATCGATCCGCCAGTCACTCGACGGCATGGCAACCATCGGTGCGACGATTTGCGCCACGCTGATCGAAGAAGCACCGCCCATTCAGCGCGATGGTGGCTACATTACCAGCGGCGTCGATGCCGAACTCGATCGCCTGCGCGGCATCGAACGCGACGGCGCGGCTTGGCTGGCGGAATACCAAGCCGCCGAAGCCGAGAAGACGGGCATTCCCAATCTCAAGATCGGATACAACTCGGTCTTTGGTTATTACATCGAAGTCACGCACCAACATCGCGAGCGCGTGCCCGATCGTTACACGCGCAAGCAGACGGTCCGCAACGCCGAGCGCTACATCACCAGCGAACTCAAAGATCACGAAAACGAAGTTTTGACCGCCGCCGATCGCGCGAAGGCGCGCGAGCAGGATCTGTTTACCGCCCTGCGCGAAGAGGTCACAGCCCAACTCGGGCCCATGCAGCAAGCCGCCGATGCGTTGGCCAATCTCGATGTGTTGGCGGGCTTTGCCGAACTGGCGCGGCAGCGCGGCTACGTCGTGCCCGAGTTAATCGAGAGCGATAACGATCTCACGCTCGACATCATCGAAGGCCGCCACCCGGTGCTGGATCGCACGTTGGCCGAGCGCTTTGTGCCCAATGATTGTGCTCTCGCCGCCGACGATGCGCGGTTGTTGATACTCACCGGCCCCAATATGGCGGGTAAGTCGACGTACATTCGTCAGGTTGCGCTACTGACGTTGTTGGCCCAAACCGGCAGCTTTGTGCCGGCGCAGTCGATGCGGCTGAGCCCTGTGGATCGGATCTTTGCGCGTGTGGGTGCCAGCGATGAACTGGCGCGGGGTCACTCCACCTTTATGGTCGAAATGGTCGAGACGGCGCGCATTCTTCATAACGCCACGGCGCAGTCGCTCGTCATTCTCGATGAGATCGGGCGCGGCACGAGTACCTACGATGGCTTATCGCTTGCGTGGGCCATTACCGAATACGTTGCCAAGCGCATCGGCTGCCGCACGCTGTTTGCGACGCACTATCACGAGTTGACCGACTTGGCAGAGCGGTTGTCGCACGTGCGCAACTTTAACGTGGCCGTTAGTGAAGCCCTGCGCCCCGACGGTAGCGGTCGCGAGATTGCCTTCCTGCACAAGATCATTCCCGGCGTCGCCAATCGAAGTTACGGGGTGCATGTGGCGGAAATGGCTGGCCTCCCGAAGAGCGTGACGCGGCGCAGTGAAACGATCCTGGCGCAACTCGAACAGCGCGCGGCTGTGGCCGCCAACTCCGGCGATCACGATCCGGATCAAATGCTATTGTTTGGAAGCGACGAACCCGCCACCCCGGCTGCGGCGATGCATCCGCAATTGCAAGCGCTGCTCGATGAACTCGCCGACGTTCGCATCGACGAAACCACGCCGATCGAAGCGTTGCAAGTACTCGCTAACCTTAAGAAGCGCCTCGCGGACGTATCGACAACGGAATAGGACTACAAAGCGCCGCCGACGGTACGAAACCGCACATCTCCGCCGACGGAATAAAACCGCACTGCACCGCGGAGTTCACCCTAGCGATAGCGGCTGAGATTAAACAAATCGATGAGGCGCAGCCTCAGCGCTGTGGCACCGGTTTGCAACCGGTGTTTCGCGGAGGCAATTCGAAACTCAGCGCACGCTTATGGGGCAAAATCCCAACGACAAAAGCACCGTGACCGCTTCCTCACGGGCGCGGCTCTGATCGGTACGCGCGGCTTCGGAATATCTTACCAGGTGTCCGATCCTTCGCTGGGGATGACATCCTTTATCGGGTGCCCCATCCTTCGCGCCGGCGAAGGTTGGGGAATCTTTCGATATGCCGCACGTCACCTCCCGAGCAGCCCTCGGCCAATGGCCGGAGGGCTAAGTGCAGGACGGCGATTGGGAATCCCGATCACCACGCAAAAGCCCCATATCCCGCCCCTCCTGCTGGACGGATCGGCAAAAATTGCTACCATTTCAGCCATAGATTGACCGACGGCGGAGCGGTCAAACTCAGTGTTCAGCAGCCATTTCGGCACCAGATATAGAGAAGCACGTCCTATGTTTACCGATTCGACCCGCGCAACAGCCGCGCTTGGCCATTCCCGATTCGTACACACCCTTTGCCTCGTCGCAATCGTTGCGGGGTTCGCCGCCGTCGCAGGTGGCTGCTCCGATCCAAAGGAAGAGTTCGGCCGCACTTGGTACATCGACGGCGCCGGCAACTGGGGCTTCGGTGCCATTGGCGTGCCCGCCGGTCTCGAAGATCGCGGTTACCAGGGTGCGGTCAGCAACCACCGCTGGTCGCTCACGCTCAACCCGGCGCTCGATCAAACGCTGCGCTTTATCGCGCGCGGCTCGGGTGAATCGCTCGGTCGCGACATTACCCGTTACCTAAGAACCCATCCCAAGCGCGACGCCAACATCATCGCCCTATCCGCCGGGACCGGCGTGGGCATTTGGGCCATCGAAAACGTGAAACCGCCGCATAAAGTCAACAACTACATCATGGTCGGTTCCAGCCTGTCGAGCCGCTACGACGTGACGAAAGCCCTCAAGAACATGAAGGGCAAGATTTACGTTTACCACACGACCAGCGACCCGGTCTTGCAGGGACCGGTCCGAACACTGGGCACGATCGACGGCAGCTTTGACGATTCGGCCGGCCTCGTCGGCCTGCGCGGCCCGGGTTCCGATTCGGGACGCGTCGTCAATATCGGCCGCACCCGCCAACACGCCAGCCTCGGCTGGACCGGCGGCCACGCCGACTGTGTCACCCGCCGCTTCGTGCGCGGCGAACTCTACAAGCACATCGTGAAGACCAACCGCGGCTCGCGCCAGGTGCATCATCATTTGGAGCCGAGGTTGGCGGCGGGCACCGAATAGGCGCGGCCCCAATTTTTCCGTCACACCCCCTCGAAATTTTCAGATCGAAGCCCCCTGAAGTTCAGCCGAATTACGTCAAATCTCTATCTGATTCATTTGTAAATCCGAATAAATGGATATAACATCCCCCTAGCGACCCCTATCCGTCGATTTTTGGCGGATGGCCCTTGAGATTTGCTACCATCAACCGATTTTCTGTCGTACCATACTCCAAAAGGAGTTTTTGCCTTGGCCAAACCCGACTTCAGCTTTGACAGCCCGTTTCTGGATGCCCTGCGCCACCGCATTCTGATCATCGACGGTGCGATGGGAACGAGCGTTTACGAATACGACCTGACGCTTGAAGAAGATTATCGGAACTGTGAAAACTGTCCCGAGATCATCACCGAAACGCGACCCGACGTGATGGAGCAAATTCACGCGAGCTTTATGGAAGTCGGGGCCGATTGTTTGGAGACCAATACGTTCGGTGCCAACAAGATCGTACTGGCGGAGTTCGATCTGACCGACGAAACGTATTCGCTTAATAAGCAATCCGCCGAATTGGCGCGGCGCGTGGCGGATAAATATTCGACACCGGAAAAGCCGCGCTTCGTGTTGGGCTCTATGGGCCCCGGAACCAAATTGCCCTCCCTCGGCCACGCGCCTTACGACGTGCTCGAAGATAGTTACGCCGAACAAGCGCGCGGTCTGATCGACGGCGGCGCAGACGCATTCATCATCGAAACCTGTCAGGATATTTTGCAAGCCAAGTCGGCCATTAACGGTGCGACCATCGCGATGGAAGAGCGCGGCAAGAAGCTGCCCATCATCGTACAAGTGACGATCGAAGTGACGGGCACGATGCTCGTCGGCACCGAGATCGGCGCGGCGATGACGGCGCTCGAAGCGTTTCCGCAAGTGCAGGTCATCGGCATGAACTGTGCGACCGGCCCGCAGGAAATGTCCGAACACGTGCAACACTTGGGCCACTACTGCGATCGCTTTATCAGCGTGGTGCCCAACGCTGGATTGCCGGAACTGGTCGATGGTAAAACGCACTACGCGTTGACGCCCGAAGAACTTGCCAAGTGGGCGCGCGAGTTTGTCGAAGCCGACGGCGTAAACATCGTGGGCGGTTGCTGCGGAACCACACCCGCGCATATCAAGGCGATTCACGAAGCGGTTAAGGATCTCAAGCCGAAGAAACGCGCGCCGATTCATCAGGCCAGCGTGTCGAGCCTGTATCAAAACTGCACGTTGGTACAAGACAACAGCTTTCTGATCGTGGGTGAGCGCAGCAACACCAATGGTAGCCGCAAATTCAAGCGTCTGCTTCTCGAAGACGACATCGATGGTCTCGTCGAGATGGGCCGCGAACAAGTCAAGGAAGGTTCGCATGTGCTCGATCTTTGCGTGGACTACGTCGGGCGCGACGGCGCACCCGATATGGCCAAGCTTGCCGCGCGTTATGCCAAAGACGTGACGGTGCCGCTGATGTTGGATTCGACCGAGCCGGATGTGTTGGAAGCCGGGCTCAAGCTGGCCGGCGGCAAGAACATCATTAACTCGGTCAACCTTGAAGACGGCGAAGAGAAACTCGAAAAGGTGTGCCCGCTGCTGCGCAAATTCGGTGCGGCGGTAGTCGCGCTCACGATTGACGAAGACCCGGAAGAGGCAATGGCCAAGACCGGGCAGCGCAAGATAGAGATCGCCCGCCGCATACACGACTTGCTCACCAATAAATACGGCATCGACGAAGAAGACATCCTTTTCGACTGCCTCACGTTTCCGATTACGACGGGCAACGACGCCGATCGTCGACTCGGTTTGGAAACGCTCGACGGCATCGAGATGATCATGAAGGAATTCCCCAAGTGCGGTTCGCTCTTGGGGCTTTCCAATATCAGCTTTGGCCTCGACCCGGCGGCGCGGGCCGTATTGAACTCGGTTTTTCTCTCCGAAGCGCGCGACCGCGGGCTGACGGGTGCGATCGTGCACGTCAGTAAGATTCTGCCGCGCAACAAGATCAGCGACGAACGCTGGGATGCGGCACTCGATTTGATATACGACCGACGGCGCGAGGGTTTCGACCCGCTCACGCATTTCATGTCGCTCTTTAGCGATAGCAGCGAGTTCGACGAGAAGGAATCGATCGAGAATCTGCCCATCGAAGAACGCCTCAAGCAGCGCATCATCGACGGCAATCGCATCGGCATCGGTGAAGATCTCGACGAAGCGATGCAACAGTACGAACCGCTACACATTATCAACACGTTCCTGCTCAATGGGATGAAGGTCGTCGGCGACTTGTTTGGCGCAGGCAAGATGCAGTTGCCATTTGTGCTTAGCTCGGCCGAAACCATGAAAGCCGCCGTTGCGCATCTCGAACCGCATATGGAACGGATCGAGGGCGAAGAAAAAGGCGTCATCGTGCTCGCAACGGTGAAAGGCGACGTACACGACATCGGTAAGAACCTCGTCGATATCATCCTGACCAACAACGGTTACAAGGTGCACAACCTTGGCATCAAGCAGCCGATCAACAATATCATTGAAGCTTGGGATCGGTATAAACCGAACGCTGTCGGCCTATCGGGGTTGTTGGTGAAATCGACGGTCGTCATGCGCGATGACTTGCAGGTGCTCAACGAACGCGGCTTGAAGATACCGGTGATTCTGGGTGGTGCGGCGCTCACGCGCAATTATGTCGAACACGATTTGCGCGAGCTTTATCACGGTGACGTGGCTTACGCCAAGGATGCATTCGAAGGTTTGCGTCTGATGGATAAACTCGCCGCCGGTGAGTCGTTGGTCGAAGCGCCGAAGCAAGATAAGAAGGCCGCCGCCAAACCGACGAGCAATGATGGCGGCGTTGCCATACCGCAAATTGAGGTTCCCGAGCGCAGCGATGTTGCGACGAATAACCCGATCCCCGCGCCGCCTTTCTGGGGTTCGCGCGTGATCGAACGCATCGATCTGCAGAGCGTGCTCGGTTACATCAACGAGGTCATGCTTTTCCAGGTGCAGTGGCAATACAAGAAGAATCGCCGCGGTGCCAACGAGTACGCCGATTATGTGAAGCGTGAGGTGCGACCGATTCTGAACGACCTCGTCGCGCGCTGCCGTGCCGAAAACATCCTTAAGCCGCAAGCGGTGTACGGTTACTGGCCTTGCAATAGCGAAGGCGATGATCTGATTCTTTACGAACCACCGACCGAGGCGGGCGCGATCGATGCCAAGTCTTTCGAGCGGCGTGAGATCATGCGCTTCAACTTCCCGCGGCAACACAAGAAGCCGTTCTGGTGTTTGTCTGACTTTTGGCGACCGGTGTCGTCGGGCGAAATCGATGTGGCGGCCTTCCAGATCGTGACGGTGGGCCGCGCGGCGACCGAAGTGGCGCAAGAGTGGTTCAAGGCCGATCAATATCGCGATTACTTGCACCTGCACGGTCTGGGCGTTGAATGCGCCGAAGCGCTCGCCGAATACATGCACAAGCAAATCCGCATGGAACTCGGTATTGCCGGCAGCGATGCCCGCGAGATGCGCAAGCTCTTCCAACAAGGTTATCAGGGCAGTCGATACAGCTTTGGTTACCCGGCGTGCCCGGAACTGGGCGATCAGGAAAAACTCTGGCCGCTGCTGGAACCCGAACGCATCGGCATCACGCTCAGCGAAGAATATCAACTCGAACCCGAGCAAAGCACCAGCGCGATCGTAGCGCACCATCCGGAAGCGCGGTACTTCAACGTGCGCGAAGCCAAAACCGACCCGGAAGTGAAGCAGCGGATCGGCGTGGCGTAGGGACGATCGGCAAGTGAGCATTCTTGAAGCAAAATCCGAAAATCGCTCCCGTAGATTTCGTTTCTCCGGTACATAGATGGTTCAATTAGAGCTGTGGTGTTGGAGGAGCGATGATGAATGCAACACGGGGCTATCCCAATCTGTGTATTCGCATCACCGCCGGCGCGGTCGCGCTCGCTATTGCCACTTCGTTTGCATCGGCACATCCCGGCAGCGGTGTCGTCGTCGACAACACCGGTACGATTTACTTCACAGATATCGTGAACACCACGATTTGGAAGGTCGATCCGTCGGGCAATCGTAGCGCCTTTGTCCGCGACACCTGGACACATAGCATCCAACTCGACGGGAATGGAACGTTTTATTACGAACGGGAACTTAATGAACCCGGTGTTCCGCCAATTGAACTCAATCGAATCAAACCGGACGGCACGCGCGAGACGATCATCGAGGCCCCGCGCGATCGAGCCCAGTTTTCTGGAACCGGTTTTGTGCAGCGCCAAGACGGTAGCACGCTGTTTCCGTTCTCCGTTCGAGGTGCAGACGGTAAATGGCGCGCCGTGATTCATCACCGATCTCCAAAGGGCACCGTGCGAGTGTTCGCGGGCAGCACGACCGGGGCTTTGTATCGAGATGGCCCCAAGGCACTGGCTACTTTTCGCCAGATCACCGACATGACTGCCGGGCCCGATCAATCGCTCTATCTACTCGATCGCGATCGATTACGTCGGATCGATCGAACGGGAACCGTATCGACGCTCGCTACCGGACTCCTCGATGCCAAACCGCTCAATCCGCCGGAGACTTCCGGCCCTGAGACAACCATCAACCGCCTCTACGGGTTGGCGGTGTCGGAAAACGGTACGACATTCATCGCCTATCACGCGGGGCGGCGCGTCATCAAAGTTACGCGGAATGGATTGGTCACAACGCTCCTGAAAAGCGAAGCGCCTTGGGCCCCGATCGGCGTGGCGTGCGCACCGAATGGCGTCGTCGTGCTTGAAGCCAATGATCATCTCAAACGAAATGGCCTGCGCGTTCGCACGCGGTTGGAAGACGGAACGATCAAGACGATTGCGGAGGTCGAAGGTAAGAACGACGACTAACGCCTCGATATCGATGGGGCTTTAACGATTCAATAATAAGCGCAACATCTTCAGCGGATTAAGTGATTGACCGCGCATCATGCCGCCAACGAGAAGCATGCGCGCGGCGATTTTGACGGATATCCAAATCCCTACAATCAACAACAACGCCGCCACGGCGGCGTCCCACAGCGGCACTTCGCGTGTGGCCAGCCGCAACATCATCGCCGGGGCGCTCGTGGGCGGAAACCATGCCAGCGCCCTCGCCACGATTCCGTTGGGGCTGTTGAGCAGGCTCATAAACGCAACCATCGGAATCACCGGCAGCAGCGCGATGATGGTCGAATACTGCTGCGATTCCTTCACGTTATTGCCCAACGCGCCGATACCGACGAAGAGCGAGCCGTAGAATAAGAATCCCAGAATAAAGAACAGTGCGGCGAGCAATAACGACGTCGCGTGCCATTCGAAATCGACGACCTGATCGATAACAAGAAACGTTAGAAACGGGAGCGGCAAGATCATCGCGCCCCATATCACCAATTGCAGCAACGCGGCGGCGCTCAAGCCCAATACTTTGCCCATTAACAGGTGATCGACGCGCACCATCGAGAACAATACTTCAAAGACCTTGTTCTCTTTCTCTTCCGCCACGCCCGCCAGCAAGAAACCCGCGTTAATCAACAGCGCCACAATCAGGATGCCGGCCACGGCGGCGGGCAGCACGAAACTCACGGTACGCGAGAGCGTGTCGACCTTGAGGAACTTGCCATCCGGCCCCAGTTCGTAGTACGCCGTTTCGGTTAAGCCTTCGCCTTTGCCGCGGCTTTCGATCATCGCGCGTTCTTCAGCGGTCAGCTCCGCCCGTTCGAGCACGCCGACGTACAACTGTCGCCGCACCTGCTGCGGTGCTGAGAGGCCCTTAAACATTTGCCAGGTGCGCGTGTAATAATCGAGCGTGCGATTTTGCAGGTAGTCCTCCGGCACGAGCACCAAACCGTCGATCTCACCGGCTTCCAACGCTACGCGACCCGCCTTTAAGGTGTCGTATCTTTGAGCGTCAGGAATGACTTCGCGCACCATGGCTTCGAGCGCGTCGAGTTGCGGGATCTTATTACTTCTACCCGACTGCTTGGCCGTTTGTTCCGCAGCCTCCTTTTGTTCCTTTTGCTCGACCGCCGCCCGTTCGGCTGTTTCGATCAGGCCAGTCTTATCGACCACGCCAATTTGCGCCGATAGACCGCTCGCCATCGCGCCGGCCGTGGCGACGGATATCAACGAAATAAAACCGGCATACATCCCAAGGATCACGGGCAGCCCAAACGTCAAAATTAAATAGCCCGGCCGCTTGATCGTGAACAGAAACTCGTATTTGGCGATCGTGCCCGTCATAGACTGCGCTCCGCGGCGTCCGCCTGCTTCGTCGGCGGTGTGGCGTCGCGATCGGCTGCGCTACCCGCCACCGAAATGAAGATGTCTTCAATCGGACGCATGCCTTCGACGAGGCGCCGGACCGGTCGCTTGGCGGCCGCCAATTCGCGCATTAAATCGTTAAGCGTTGCCCCATCCTTCAAGTACACGTGGTTCATATCAACATCCTTCACCACGCGCACCACGCAGGGTAGGCCCGTCGGATCGCAGTCCTTATTCACGCTCGCTTGAAAATCGGTATTCGTGCGGCGCACCTCATCCAACGCGCCGTACAACACGCGCCGTCCGTGATCGATCATCATCACACGATCGCACAGCGCTTCGACCTCGGCCATCATGTGCGTTGAAAGGCATACGAGTTTGCCGCGATCGCGATGCTCGCGTACGAGTTCGCGCACCAGCCGTACGTTGACCGGGTCGAGCCCGCTAAAGGGCTCGTCGAAGATCAGCATATCGGGGTTGTGTATGACGCTGAGAATAATCTGCAGCTTTTGCGACATGCCCTTCGATAGCGTCGACACCTTCTTTTTGATCGAATCGACGAGATCGAACCTCTCCAGGAGCGGCATCATGCGCGTGCGTATTTGCTCACGATCCATACCGCGCAGTGCGCCAATGTAATGAATCACGTCCGAGATTTTGCGTTTCTGATAGAGACCGCGCTCTTCGGGCAAATAGGCCACGCGCTGTCGAAACGATAACGAACGATTGCCGTTCTCAACGCCGTCGGTGCTAATACGTCCGGTGTCAGGCCGAAACACATCGAGCAGCATGCGAATCATGGTGGTCTTGCCGGCGCCGTTGGGACCCAGAATGCCGAACACGGTCCCGCCCGTGGCTTCGAAACTCACGTCGTTGACAGCGATGACACGCCGCGCACCGCTACCGAAGGATTTCGAGACGCCGTCAAATGCGATTTGCATGGTATGGATTCCAAAGACGCCCCGCACAGGCGGCGCGGCAGCTACGCGACCCGTGCGATCAAACGGCAGCCGCGACTGCGCAACCATTTAATCCGATCACGATCGCGCAAAGTGACTGCCGTTTACCCGTTAAGTGGATTCCCTATTTGCTCGCGCGGCGCGCACGTCGTTCGCGCAGCCGCTTGTCGGCCCAGAAAAACCAGACCATCAGTATCACGGGCGGCACGGCGATGATCGCAAACGGAATCCACATATTCTGTGGGGTTAACTCCCAGCCCCCTGCCGATTCGGATGTAGCCAAAAACGCGTGCATACCCATATTTGAACGAAAACCGCCGATTTCATCCAGCCCGACCCGCAAAGCTTACCTATTTTGAAACCGATCGAGGCCGACCGACGAAAACCAGCCTGCTACCGAAAATATTTTCGCGCAGGTGGCGAAAATCTAAACGTGATACCCGACGTGACGCCGCGTTTTAGCAAGTATCCACACGTTCGTGCCGACGCTTCGCTACTGAAAAATCCGTCATTCGGAAAAAAGCGGAGAAAAACCTTGCAACCCTCCGACAGATGTAGTAGCCTACGACAACTGTAGTGGAGGATACGCCCGTGGGTAAGAAACCCCTCGATCTCAGCCCCGCCGAACTCGACGTGCTACGCGCGATGTGGGACATCGGTCCGGCCACCGTGCGGCAGGTGCTCGATGCCTTAACCGAGCGCGGTAAGGACTGGGCGTATACCACGGTGCTCACCTTCATGACCCGCATGGAACAAAAAGGCTTGGTCCGCAGCGACAAGACGGGCATGGCCTACGTCTATCGCGCGACCGTCACGCGCAATCGCGTCCGCAAGGATCGCATCAAATCGTTGGTCGAAGAACTGTACGACGGCGCGGCCGGCCCGATGGTGCTGCAACTGCTCAAGTCGCAACAGTTGAATCGCGACGACATCGAAGCGCTGCAAAAACTCATTGACGAGTTGGATGATAAAGCAAGCTAACCGGTCTTAATCGACTTGGGAGCCGTTAACTGTTTGGTTCGTAACAGTGAGCGATGTGTGCATAGCACGATCGCGAAACACCAGGAGAGAGGCACCAAACCGATGTTCGCTTCATTTGAATGGTGGATCGATGCCTTATGGCGCAACGGGCTGGCGTTGGTGCCGGTCGCGTTGCTCGCTTGGCTCGCCGTTCAATTGATGGCGCGTCGCCCCGCCACGCGTCATGTGATCTGGTTGGGTGCACTCAGTTGGCTGGCGATCGGGTTGTTATTGCCACCGTTGCCAACGGCATCGGACCATTCAGAAAATGTAACATTGCGTAACGAGCGCATCGCATCCGCGTCGGAAGAATTTTTTGTAGATTCATCGTTAGCCGAAAGACATCACCCCGTTGAACATGCTGAACGTTCGCGGCAAGATCGAATCCATCCAGTCGAATTTGTTTCGTATGATGCAGCACTGCATTCAGACTGGGAGCACGACTGGCAACGATCCGAATCTTTGCTCACAACGAATATCTGCTTGGACGCCAAGGCGTCTGAGCGTAACGATAACATAACCGTTCGTGTCGAAGCGTTGACTTCGATCGAACGAGCACAAGACCCCACTCCACCCACGACGATTGCCCGATCGTCACGCCAACCGTCGCATGTCTCATCTTCGATGGTTGGTTCGGTCGGGCAATCGTCACCCACTATTCAAAAACCGGTTACAGCCAAGAGTCTAAGTGTTAAGCCCTGCGAAGAACCTGCGAGTGGTGACAAAACACGATTCGCTCATAAGACAACATCGCCGCGCGCGAATGAAAATGAGCTTCTCCCCGTAGCGAATCTCCCCAATTCTGTTAATGCAACAATTCGTGCGGCCACGTTACCACTTAACGACAACGCCGCAGCCGTTGATCATATAAAACCAGTTGCGTCGCCGTTACACGATGATGCCCCGTCAACCGGATGGCTCGCGACCCTGCAAAAACCCTTCGACCCTGCCGTTGCGCTCGTCCAGAACTGGTCGAATCAGCTATCCGCGTTGCCGCGTTTGCCTTGGCAACTGTGGCTAACACTGACCATCGTCATCATCGCATGGCGCAGTCTCGCCAGCATACGGTTCACGCGCAGTCTGAAGCGCGCCCGTCCCGCCCCGCATGCCGTGCAATCGCTCGTCGATGAATGTGCGGATTTGATCGGGCTGCGCTGCGCACCAACCGCCCACCTCGTCGGACAGCGCGTTTCACCGTTGATCCTTTGCTATCCGCGACCGCGATTGATCATTCCCGAAGAACTTTGGGCCGAACTCGACGCCGATTCGCGCCGCGTGGTGATCCTGCACGAACTTGCTCACCTCAAGCGTCGCGATCATTGGACCCATTGGTTCAACGAATTACTCGGCGCGTTGTATTGGTGGCATCCGCTGGTTTGGTGGATGCGCCGCCGGATTGCTGACGAAGCGGAAAACGCTTGCGACATGTGGGTCACCTGGCTGGCCCCCAAGTCGCGCCGCGCTTACGCCACCGCCCTGATTCAAACGCAACAGTTTCTTACCACAAAGCAATACACGCCCACGCCCGCGTCGGCCGTGGGCATTTTGTCCCCGCAAGCGCAGCGAATTGCGCGGAGGTTAACCATGATTATGACGCATCGAAACACACCCCGCTCTTCGTCGTTCGGCTTCTTGTGTGTGCCCGCCCTCTTGCTCGCTGCGTGGGTGACGGTCCCGGCCCATTCGCAAACCGCCGTCTCGGTAAGCCCTGCGCCCGACGCGGACGAGTTTGTTGTGGCCGAAGTGCCCGACGCAACGTCGGTGGTCGTCGCGAGAACCGGAAGCGGCCAAGTCGTCGTGGCACCCAAGTCGCCCGCCGCGCCGGCAGTGGCGGTAGCGGTTTATGACGATCACGATCACGAGGATGAACACGACCACGCTCATGCGCACGCAGGTGGCGGTCGAGCACACAAGGTGCGCCGCACTTCGCACGATGAAAACGAACGCATGGCGCGTCTCGAAGCACAACTTGCGCGGCTAACGGAACAAGTCGAGCATTTGTCGGCTTCGCTTAACCAACGGGCTGCTCGCCTTCCGCAACCTGCACCCGGGTTGCATCTCAAAGAACCAAAAGACTGGCGTGCCGCCGCGTCCCCGTTGACACCGCAGCCGACCGCCGCGCTATACGCAAATCAACATCAACTGACGCGCCGCTACCAACTTCCCGACGGCAAGCGCGAAGCCCTGAACAACCTGATGAAGCGCAGCGACGTGCCGGTCTTGATGCGGCCGCGCCCCGATGGCATCGAACTCATCGGCACCGCCGAACAACACGAAGTGTTCGAGCGCTTCGTACTCATGCTCGGCGGCAAGGGTATGGATCACACGAAGACCTATAAGATTGACCCCGCGCAAATGGAAGACCTGCGAACGTTAATGGTTCGCGATGACGTGCCCGTTTTGGTGGCTCCCGACGACGATCGCATCACGGTGCACGGCAACGAGTTGATCCAAAAGACTTTTAAAGACTTTATTGACATGATCGCTCCAAAAGACGGCCAGCGCACGAGTCTGCGCTCGACCGCCCCCGGCGCGTGGCCGTCGGCTTACGCAAATGCCCGCCTGCCGGGTGCCCTGAAAGCCAAAGAGGCCGCCGAACGCGCGCAGCGCGAAGCGCAAGTCGCGCGCGAATATGCGTCGGTCCGCGCGCATCTCCGCAAGGCGCAAGAGCAGGTCAAGCGCCGCGCGCGCGATTTAGAAGCCAAGGCCGACCAAATGCAGGCGCGCGCGGACGCACTGCGCGAGCATTACGAGGAAGTCAAAGCAGCGCGCCAACAAGCCAATGCCGACCGTCGGATTGTGGAACTCGATCAGAAGCTGGCCGAATTGCGCGCCGCTCAAGCTGATATCGAAGCGCAAGCCGCGGAGCTTTACGACGCCGCCGCCGAAGCGGAAGCAGAGATCGAAGAACTCGACGATGAGATGGACGAATTGGCCGACGGCTAATGCGCGACGCCGTCAAGCCGGGCAACCTATGAAACGTTCAATGATGATGCAGGCCGTACACGCAGCGTGAACGGCCTGCGGCATTCCTGTTGCACGTGTTTTTTGTTCGACGGGTTTTTGCAAAGCTGCACTCGGAATAGCATCACTTTTTCTTCGAACCACGATGAAAGAGTCAGCGTAGCTAAAGAAAAGAAATTGCCAGAGTGCATCAGCACCGCCATTTGTAAAGAAAACATAGCGTGAACGCGTGTTCGGTTTTACAGGATCAGCACAGCTAAGCGCTACGTGCTTCGATCATTCTCAAACTCATTTTTGGAATCGACCATGACTGTGATATTTCGCCGTATCGGCCTGCCGTTGATGGTCGTCGTTGGATTGCTGTGTCCATTATCAAGCGCCGACGACACGAACCCTGCTTCAATCAAGGTCGCCAACGGCCTGCTCAATCGCAAGCTTTACGATTTGGCTGAAGCGGAGTATCGACGCGTGTTGGCGACCGATCCGAAAGGCGAGCGTCGACAACAAGCCCAATACGGTCTGGCCGTCGCGCTCGTGCGACAGGAAAAGTTGGCGGCTGCGACCGAGCTGTTGGCGGAATTACTCGACGCGGACGATTTCGCGTTCAGAGCCGATGTCGCCGTTATGCTGGCGCAATGCAAATTGGCCGCGGTCGAATACACGACCGCCGCACAGATCATTGCGGACCATCGCGAGGTCTTTGCCGATCATCCACTCGCCGACGACGCGGCCGCATTGGGCATCGAAGCGTTATATCGCGCGGGCCACTTCGGAGCATGCGCCGACAACGCCGAAGCGTTCATGGCGCGCTACGTTCAATCGCCATCAGCCGGCTTGGTCTGTGCCTATGCCGGAATGGCGCAAGCCAACTTGGGTAAGGATCGCGCAGCCATCAAAGCGCTCAAAAACGCATTGCGCTTCGACGTACCCGCATCCCACGTTGCACATGTGCGCTTGACGCTGGCCGAAGCCTACGCTCGGCAAGGTCAGACCGACGAGGCACGCGCGGCGTTTGGCGAACTGATAAATGCCGCCCCACCACTCGCCGCCCGCGCTCAGCAGGGTTTGGCTTTACTAGCCTGGCAAGCTGACGATTTGGCGAGCGCGCTGCACGCCGTCAACCTCGCCTTGAAGCATCCCGAGGCAATCGACCGCGATTTTGCCCTGCAATTGCGCGGTCGCATCAACTTTCAACGTAACTCGTTTGCCGACGCGTTAGTCGATTTCGAAACGCTCTACAACGACGACGATGGCCGCAGCGCGAGCGATGTCTACTGGCTCGCGAAAACGTTGGCACAGCTCGATCGAAACGACCGCGCCGTGGACGTCCTTGCCGACGCCATCGAGCGATATTCGGACAGCGATCTCATCGGCGACCTGCGTTTTGAACGCGCCGTGGCGTTGGTACGACTCGATCGATTGGACGAGGCACTTTCGTCGCTCAAAATCGTGCTAGCCAAGCACGAGAACGCCACGTTTGTTCCTGAAGCATTGCGACTGTGCGCGATCGTGACGCATCGCCAGTCGCAATTTCAAACCAGCAGCGACTACATTGCCCAGTGGCAGACTCGAACGGGCACGACTGCCGACGAGCTACCCGCCGATTTAATCTTTATTCGAGCCGAAAATGCCTTCTTGACAGACGAATTCGCCGATGCGACCGCCGCATATCGCACTTTCTTATCGAAATACGCGACCGACGATCGCGCCACCGCCGCGCGGCGTCGTTTAGGGTTGGCCCACTATCGATTGCAACAATACGAACCCGCACTCACGGCGTTGACCGAGCTAACCGACGCCGACCACACGCCCGCGTCGATCTATGCCGTCGGTGATATCTACTTTGCAAAGCGCGACTGGCAAAACGCACAAACGTGGCTCGCAAGATTTGTCGCCGACAAACCAAAGACCGGTATCGACGACGGGCTCATCAAACTCGGCCTCGCGCAGATGCGGCTCACCGAGTTCGCGTCGGCCATCGAACGGTTTAACGCACTGTTGGAACGTGACGCCGATAGCCCGCACGCGCCGCAAGCCATCTTCGAGCGCGGTCAATGTCTGCTCGCGTTGGAGCGCTTCGAAGATGCCGCTCGGTCTTTCGGAAATGTGCTGAAAAATCGAAGCGCCCAGCGCCTGCACGCCCCCGCACGCGAACATCTCGCCGCGCTCGGCCTTAAACTCGGCAAACCGGAAATGGCCGCGCGCTACTATGCCGAAGCGGCGGAAGCTTCCGACGACCTCAACCAACGCGCGGCCGCCGTCTGCCGTCAATCCGATGCGCTCCTGCGGGCAGAGCAATACGGCGACGCCGCAGAAGCGATCCGTGCGTTTTTGAAGGCAGTCGATGACGATACGGTGAAGTTGCCGGCGGCAACGCTCGGTCACCTGCACGCAAATCGCGTTATCGCGTTGGCCCGCGCCGAACGCTATCAACGAGCAGTCGATGCCTTCGCAGATATCAACATCGAATCGATCGATGATGACTTGCGCGCCACAGTCTTATTCGACTTCGCCTATTGCCTGCGCAAACTCGACGATAACGAACGCGCGACCCGCGTCTTACAGCAAATCGTCGAAACGGCGGAGGGCAATCCGCTAAAGTTTCACGCCCTTATGGCGCTGGCGGAGCTTGCCGGGCAGAGCGGGGACTACGAGCGGTCGCTGGCCTATCTCGATCAACTCGTCGCTGCAAACGAATTAAAGCAACTACCACCAGACTTGGCGTTTGATCGAGCGCTATATCAGAAGAGCCGGGCATATTTTGAACTACAGCAATTCGCGCCTGCCGGTCAGGCGTTGCAAACGCTGTTGCAACGATTCCCCAATAGTTCGTATGCCAACACGGCGCAATATCTTGCCGGTGAATCCGCGTACGCCTTGCAACAATGGGAGACAGCGGCCGCGCACTTCGATGCCGCTCTGACCACTGAACCTAATGGCGAATATGCAAGCACCGCCCGCTTACGCCTGGCAGATTGTCATCTGAATCTGCAACGCTGGCCCGATGCCGCACAGCACTTCAATACGTTTCTTACCGATTATTCCGAACATCCGTTGACGTATCAGGCACGCTTCGGCTTGGCGTGGTCGTTAGAGAATCAGGGTAAAGCGGAAGATGCTTTGAAACACTATCGCGACGTCACGAAAACGCACCAAGGCCCGACGGCCGCCCGCGCACAGTTTCAAATCGGGCAATGTCTGTTCGCGCAGCGGCAGTACGAAGCGGCCGTTGGTGAGTTGCTCAAGACGGACATTCTCTACGCTTATCCGGAATGGAGCGCGGCGGCGTTGTTTGAGGCGGGTCGCTGTCTCGAACGCTTGCAACGCGTCGGTGCCGCGCGCGAACAGTTCGCCGCCGTCACCCAGCGTTTTGCCGAATCCAAATGGGCCGCCCCCGCGCAAGAACGGTTGACTGCGCTATCACAGCGGCGCATTCCCGGTAGCTAATTAAGAGCCACGGCAATCAAGCGGTTGTACTTGGTGCGACATAACGAAATTGCAACGCGACCAAACGCTTCGCTGCGGCAACCAAACGGTTGCACGTTAAAAGGAAATCTGAACCATGTTTAGCGAATTATTCATAACATCGATGTTGGCTCAGGCAAATGACGCTGCCGCCTCCGAAGTCGCGATCAATACGATTTGGGATTTCGTCGTCAAAGGCGGCCCCATGATGATTCCGATCTTCATTTGTTCGCTGTTCGCGCTCGGCGTGTTCGTCGAACGCGTTAGCAGCCTGGGCAAGGCGACGATCATCCCGCCCGATTTTTTGGACGGACTTCACGAGATTATGCGCAGCCCCACGCGCGATCGTACCGCGGCGCTGGCGTACTGCCACGATTCGAAATCGCCGCTGGGCCCCATTCTCGCCGCCGGTATCAAACGGCTCAATGCCACGCCCGAACTAATGGAAAAGCACGTGCAAGATGCAGGCGAAAGGTCGCTGCTAACGCTGCGCAAAAACGTGCGCGTGCTCACCGTCATCGCATCGATCTGTCCGCTACTGGGGCTGCTTGGCACCATCTTCGGTATGATCGATGCGTTTCAAACCGTGGCCATCTCCGGTGAAGCGCTCGGCAAGACCGAGTTACTCGCCGAGGGCATTTACGAAGCCATGATTACGACGGCAGCGGGATTGTTGGTCGCAATCCCTGTGCTGATCGGCTATCACTACTTAACCGCGCGCATCGATGGACTCGTTAGCGAGATGGATCGCCTCACCGTCGATTTCTTGGACGAGCACGCTTATCAACAAGCGTTGCCCGCTAACGTTTCACGAACCAATAACACTACTACATCGACACCTCAAGCAGCGGCATCGGACGGCGGGAATGGTCGCAACGCGATGACCGTCGGCAGCGTGGCCGAAATCAGCGGAGGTGCGTAGTGCTCATCAAACGCGCCGACGCCAGTGCATCGCCATCGATCGAACTCACACCCATGATCGATATGGTCTTCCTATTGCTCATCTTTTTTCTGGTTGCGACGACATTTCAGGAAGAAGAGCGCGAATTGCAAATCGCGTTACCGCAAGCGGCCGCGGCGGGCCCCATCTCCGGCGCGATGCGCGAGATCATCATCAACGTCACGGCCGACGGTACGATGATCGTCGGCGGTCAACCGCACGACGCCGCGCAGCTATCGACGCTGATCGATGACGCGCTGCAGGACAACCCCGAACAGAAGATTACGATTCGCGGCGATCGTCAGGCACGATACGAACATATCGTGCAGCCGTTGGATATCTGCAAGCAAGCCGGCATTCAGGAACCCTATCTCGATACGGTCTTGGTAGGTGCCGGCGGATGACGAAGCGCGGTTGGCGATGGTTGGCGATCGCGATCGTCGCGCTGTTAATCGGCGGCGGCAGCGTGGTGGCGTGGCGCGTTTGGCCGCGCGAGCGCAGCTACATTACCGATGCGCGCAACATTCGCCGCCCCATCGATGCCGTGCAAGTACGCGACATCGTTTGGGATGAACCCACCGATGCCGAAGCGCTGTTGCAACTCACCGATGGCGCAACCGAGTACGCGTTTGATGCCGATCGACAGGTGCTGGTTTATGTGCAGGGGGCCGGAACCGATGCCGACGTCTACGAACGACGACGCGTGGGTGAGCAGTGGAACCGGCCCGTGCCGTTGGATACGATTAACAGCGCGCATATCGAACGCGACGTCGCCCTTTCACCCGATGGTCAAACGTTGCTGTTCGCATCCGATCGCCCGGGCGTCAAAGGCGGATTTGACCTATTTGTGAGTCGTCGCGACGGCGACCGTTGGAGCCAGCCAGAACTGCTGGCACACGCAAGCTCAGGAGGCGACGATCTCAGCCCGACGCTGGCAGTCAATAACACGCTCTATTTCTCCTCGAATCGAAGGCATGCTGTTGCATTCGATCCAGACCGAATTGTTAGTACGGACACATCACGAGTCGAATCAGAAGGCGACCAATCCGCAACTCCAACTTCGTTCGACTTATTCGCTACCACGCTGAAATCGACGGCACCGCCTACATCGATCGACGTTGCCAACACGCCTGCCGCCGAACTCGGCCCATGCCTCAGCCCCGTCGGTGATTTTCTTTACTTCGCCTCCGATCGTGATGCGGGTTGCGGTGGCTTCGACATCTACCGCCTGCGCATTCTCATCGATGGTTACGGCGCCGTTGAACCGCTGGACAAGACGATCAACAGCAAACGCGATGAACTCGATCCCTATCTCGGCCTCGCCGGATTTGAACTGACGTATCGCTCGATCGAACAAGGCGATGGCGGTGCAGCGCTTTACCGAGCCGTATCGCGTGAAGTGTTCCGAGATGTTACCTTCGAGCGTGGCACGATCGATTGGGCGGCGCTGTGGCGGCAAATCGGGCCGAATCTGTTGTGGGCCGCGTTTGCCTTACTTTTGTCGCTCTTGTTTCTCGCGTTGATCCGCGATTTTCGCGACCGGCAAGTCAGCCTGCTCGCGCGCTGTTTGGCGCTGTCGTTATTCGTGCATTTGTTGTTGATGCTGGCATTTAATCTGTTGAAGGTAACGACCACGCTTGCATCGTCGCTCGGCAAAAGCAGCGGTATGCACGTCACACTCACGTCCACCGCCAACGCGGGCGAGATCGGCCAGCAAGTGCGCGGCGCATTTGTCGATGCCCCGACATTTGCGTTTGAAATGCCGACGGAAGCAGCGCCGCAATTGGCCCAAGCTGAAGTAACGCTACCCCCACGACGCGAGTTTACTCCGACGGAATCGAACTCGTCGCCGAGCGAGTCGCAACAGATCGCTACGAGTTTCGAGATACATTCCACCGACGCGTCTCTTGACGTTGCGACCAGTCAGCAGACACCATCTCACCCAACCATGCCACTTCCACCGTCGGCCACACCGAATGCAATAGCAACCGAGATTCAAACACCGACTGCCCAGCCGGCAGCCAACACAACAGAAGCAGCTTTGAAACCAATGACCTACGCGCTTGCGAGCGACGAGGCCGCAACGCCGCCATTGGCGCTCAACACTGCCGATGTCGAAACGGCAATCTCGCAGATCGAGCCTTCGCCTTCTACACCCCTTTCGGAGCGCATGGCCAATGATCAGTCGTCAATTCAGACTGTTGAGGTGACCAGTCAAACTGCGGCGGGCGTCGCCTCACCGTCTGCTCCAACGTTGCCAATCGCCGCAAGCGACTTATCCGCGTCGCCGTCGCTTGCAACAACCGACATCTCACTGCCCGCAAGCGAACCCATCGGCGAACCAAATGAAAGTGAAGCTGTCGCGCCAATCACCCTTGCCCGTGTTTCCGACCACGACCTCGCACTGCCCGCCATGGCGACAGCGAATACGTCTGAATGGAAATTGGTTGAATCAGAGATCAATAGCGGTCCCGCCGAAATAACCGAGACCGACGCGACTGACATTTCGCCACTCGTACCGAATGACGACCATGCTTCCGTAGCACTTGCATTGCCGGCAACCAACAACATGGCGACACCGTTGGCAGTAAGTTCGCTCAAGCTTCCCGACGTCGAGTTACCGGGCACAACATCGAAGCAGGCTGCCGCCAATACAAATGATGAGCCCGCGCTGGCAGTGGCCGATACGACAATTTCCGATGCGCCGAGCGCACTACCTGCATTGTCGTTGCTATTGACCGAGCCGAGCAACGACTCGACGCGACTGAAAGATATCGAACCCAGTTCCGCGGGTAGCTGGGTGACGAATGACGCCGCGCCGATTGATTCACACTATTCTGCAACGGATTCATCTATTGTGGACACTGGAATAAACGAACCATCGAACGTGACCGACCTCCCATCGGCGGCGATGTCGTTGGCACTAAACATGCCCAACGACGCAACGGATAAGCAAGCAATCCTTGAAGGCCTCGGTCGCATCGTCGGTCGCGTCGTGAACGCCGACGATGGCAGTGGCATGGCTACCGCGCAGGTCCGTCTGACCTTGCCCGAAGACGCGTCCGTCGTCGTCGAAGCGGATGAGGCGGGCGGATACGCGCTCGACGTGCCCGCGGGCGTGCCGGAACACTTTGCGCTCAGCGCCAGCGCCGATGGCTTCGTGCCCGAGTCGGTCAACATCCCGCTGCGGCGCGTGCAAGGGCAAACGTTGACCGTCAACTTCGCGCTGTCGCGCGTGACCGAATTGGTGATCGCACTGGAAGACGAACCCGACGTACATCACCTGGGCAACGACCGATTTGAAGGTCGAATCAACAGCCAATTTCAAAAGCGCTCGGAAGGTCGCACCTACCGTGCGAGTTTCGATATCAAGCGCTCGCAACTGCCGCCCAATTTTTCACGTGCCGAGATCGTGATGTTGGTCAAAGGTGTTCAATGTCCGCATCAGGTGCGCATCAACTCGCGGCTGGTCGACGATTGGCTTTCATCTTCCCCACGCGATGGCAGTTTCGGCGAGTATCGCGCTGCGTTTTCGCCCGACTGGTTGGTCGAAGGCACGAACCGCTTCAAGATTCGCGCCCGCAGCTGCGGCGGAGACTTGGACGACTTTGAATTTGTGAACGTGCAGATTCGATTGCTGCCGTGAATTACGGCGCGCCGGCACCTCACCCCTTCGCATCCTTAAACATCTTCAACGCCGCATCGCGCGCTTCGGAATGATCCACAATCGGTTCAGGATACTCGTCGCCGATCTCATCGCCGGTTTGCTCTTTGAACAATGACGGTTTCTCCCACGGCGCGTGAATCGCCTTGCCTTTCACGTCTTTTAACTCCGGCACAAAGTGGCGGACGTACTCACCATCGGGGTCGAAGCGCTCCGACTGTCGCACCGGGTTGAAAATGCGGAAGTAGGGTTGCGCATCGGTGCCGGTGCTGGCCGCCCATTGCCAACCGCCCAGGTTTTGCGACAAGTCGAAGTCCAACAGCTTGCGCGCGAAATAGCGCTCACCGTGCTTCCAATGAATGCGCAGATCTTTGGTTAAAAATGACGCCACGATCATGCGCACGCGGTTGTGCATGTATCCCGTGGTATTGAGTTCGCGCATGCCGGCATCGACAATGGGGTAGCCCGTGCGTCCATCGCACCATGCCTGTAAATCGTCTTCGCTTTCGCGCCAGCGCAAGTCGTTGAAGTTTTCATTGAATGCATCTTCTTCAGTATGAGGAAAGTGATGCAAGATCATGTTGTAGAACTCGCGCCAAATGAGTTCGTTGACCCAGCCTTGGGCACCTTCACTTTTATTGTCGATCGCCGCCCGCACACATTCGCGAATGCTGAGTGTGCCGAAGCGTAGATGCACCGACAAGCGGCTGGTGCCCTTCACGGCGCGTAAGTCGCGCTTGTCTTTGTATGCATCGATGCGTTCCAGAAATTCATCGAGCATCTTGCGAGCTTCGGAAGTGCCCCCGGCCATTGCAAATCCGTCTCCTTGAATCCCATTGTCTTCAGCGACCAATCGTCGCTCTTAATGCTCTTCGGTAGTGCAGGAAATTGGTCGGCCTTGATATCGACCGTCAGATCTTCGTAGTCGTCGGCCCCTAGCCGCTTGCGCCAGGCTCGGCTGTAAGGGGTATAAACCTTATACGGCCCGCCGCTACCGGTTAGCACTTCATCCTTTTCGAACACGACATGATCTTTAAACGAGCAGAATGCGATGTCGTCTTTTTGCAACGCTTTGGCGACTGCCGCGTCGCGTTCCAACGCCTTGGGTTCGTAGTCGTGATTGGCGAATACGGATTTGACTTTTAGCTTGCGCGCCAGTTCCGGAATCTCGTCGCGCGCCTTGCCGTACTTAACGATTAAATCAGCTTTGTTGCGGCTCAGCGACTTCTGCATCTCGGTGATCGATTGATGAATAAAGTCCACGCGCCGATCGGCTTTATCCTCAAGCTTGTCCAGAATCTCGGTGTCGAAGCAAAACACCAGATACACTTCGTCGCAGGCGCGCGCCGCTTCCGCCAGTGCACGATTGTCGTGTAAACGCAAATCCCGCCGAAACCACATCAAGCCGCGTTGCAAGGTCATCTCCCTTTTTCAAATTGCCCGTACCAAACTTCAATCTCAATGGATCATAGTCGTTGCAACAAAATTAGTTGACTCGACACGCGCGACGCCAATCCATCGGCCAATACAACCAATTTAGATGTTGACATTGATCGACTACCATGGTGCTATCTCGCCAAGCAACCATCAGCCCCCACCATTTCACGCAAAGGCCAATCATGTCCGATGCAGCCACGCTCAAGGCGGCAATCTCAAAAACTGACTGGCAATCTCTTTCGCTACCGGGCGGTTACATCGACGCGTGGCGACAGTTGCATTTCGCTGCGCAGATCGTCAGCGAAGTCGGCAAGAGCTGGAGCCAACCGCAACCCGACGATAGCCATACCAATCTTGGCTGGTTCGGTTCTATCAATGAAGGTGGATTTGAATCGATAATATCCAAAACGATGCCTTCATTCAAAGCACGTTTGCATGCTCGAACTTTACAACTTGATTTGCAAACCGATGACTCAACCGTGATAGCAACGCTCGACCTAGCGGGGCAATCGCTTGCAGACGGTATGCGGTGGATAGAGACGGAAGCCACCCGGATCGGTGGACCGCGCCTACAACCTTCGGTGCCCGCCCCCGATTTGCCGCACCATCCGATTGCCAACGGCACGACGTTCGACAGCAAAGATCAAGCCGCCTTCGATGCGATCGCGCGGCTTTACGCGAACACCGACGCCATGTTGCAAACGCTGCGACAAGCTTTGCCCAAGGCGAGTGCCCCCCGCACTTGGCCGCACCATTTCGATCATGCGCTGTTGAGCGTGGTAAAGGCGGACGACTCCGCCGCGATGACGGCCACCATCGGCATCGGCATCACGCCGCCCGATAACTTGAATGACGCGGGATATTGGTACGTCAGCCCGTGGCAGAAACATCCCGCAACTGACGGACTAAACTGGGATGAACTGGCAACCGGGGCTTGGATCGACCGTGAGGGGTCGGTACCAATGGCTTTACTGCCCGTCACCGATGTTTCGGGAGCGGATGAACAACACGAAGCCGTAAGTCAGTTTATCGCGCAAGCAACTGCGATCTGCCTGCGCAACTTTAAAGAGGAATCGTAACAAATAGTACATTTCGCGCGGGCGTTCGGACACTCAACGAGACACCTTACCTAGACCTAGTCAAACAAAAGTGCGAACCAAACCCTAACCAACACAACGAACACCGACGCCCAATAGGAGACAATCATGGACATTCGCCCTCACGTGCAATCCATCATCGACGGTATCAAAGCCGGTAAGATTCTCGAAACCTTTGACAAATATTATGCGGACGACGTGATCATGAGCGAAAACGGAATGGACGAACGCGTCGGCAAAGCCGCCAATCGCGAGTACGAAGAAGCCTTCGTTAACGGCGTTGAATTCCACGGCGCGACGGTCGGCGCCGTGGTTGTCGACGGCGATCATTCCGCCGTCGAATGGACCTTTGACCTTACGCCCAAAGGCGGCGAACGCGTGAAACAGATGCAGGTCGCTTTGCAGCGATGGAAGGACGGCAAAGTCGTCCGCGAAACCTTCTATCACGGGTAAACGTTTACCGACGTGGCGAACGTTATCGTCGGCTGCGTCGGCGATAACGTTTCGCGATGCCGCGGCTGCCGATCATCATCAGCGGCAACATCATCAGCATGCCGCTGCCGCAAAGGCTGATACCAAAAACGGGAAACGGCAGTAACGGTATAAACGGGATAACGGCGTCCATCGGTGGTTCTCCATTTTGACTTGCCAAGAGGGCCGCGCCTAAGGGCGACGAGCCAACTGTATCTGGTTGATGGCCACCATCATACGTGAAAACGACGTTTTCGCGCGCATGAAAATGCGCAGTGCGCTACCGTCGTCGCAATCGAATCGGACCCTTGGCTGTGGACGGGTCCACCACGCGACCTTTTTGGGTAATCTCGATCTTCCCTGCCGCCACCAGCCGTCGGGCCGCCTGCCGGGTTGGCTCCATTAAGGTTCGCCAATCGACCTGCCGCGCATCGCCAACCTCGCGGGCCGCTTCGCTAGGGCAGATGGTCGCACCCGCCTGCCGCGCTGCCAATAAATCCAAAATCGCCCGCTCTAGTTCGTGGTCCACATCTTTTACGCCCGCTCGTCGACAACGCTGCGAGCAGTATTTCACGTTGTCCCAATCGCGTTCCCATTTCTTGCGCCATTCGATAGTGCGACCGCACGCGACGCAGATTTTGCTGGTGGGTTTTGGCTGGCTCATGTACGACGGCTCATCGGGCGGCGACGACTTCCGTGTTTTTGATAAACCTTCTCTGCCGCCGCCCGCACCTCCGGCTTGCGTTTGAACGCGTATACCCGATCGCGCGCCGCTTGATACGCCGTTTTATGATCGACGATGGGGCTCGGATAATCCTTGCCGATTACACAGCCGGCCCACTGTTGCACCAATGGGGGCATGGTATGGGGCTCGGGCAAGTACTCATCGGGCACACCTTCCAATTCCGGGCAGTACCTCTTGATAAACACACCCGTCGGATCCTGATCCTTCACCTGCTTGATGGGAGAATAGATGCGCACCGTGTTGATGCCCGTCACGCCCGACTGCATTTGAAACTGACTGAAGTGAATACCCGGTTCGAAATCTAAGAAGTGGCGCGCCAAAAACACTGCCGGTCGGCGCCAATGCAGCCAGAGGTGATACGCCGCAAACGAGGCGAGCATCGCGCGCATGCGAAAGTTGATCCAGCCGGTCTGATGCAAACAGCGCATGCACGCATCGACCATCGGGTAGCCCGTTTGCCCGCTGCACCACGCGTCAAAATATGCTTCGTTGAAATCGTTCTCGCGCAAGCCATCGTAAGCGCGATTCATGTTCTCAAATTCGATCCGCGGTTCGTCTTCGAGCTTTTGCATGAAATGGCAATGCCAACGTAAGCGGCCTTGGAATGACGTTAGCGAAGAAAGCCATGGGCCGTTAATTTTTTCGCCCGCCTTGCGTTGCTCGCGCAGTTCGCGTGCCCGCTCTGCCGCCGCCCGATGCACGGTGCGAATCGAGATATTGCCCCACGCCAGATAGGGGCTGAGCCGACTGCACCCGTCCCACCCGCTCACCGGGCTGGACATGTCTTTTCGATAATTCGCGCCGCGCTCGTGCAGGAACGATCGCAAGACTTCGAGCGCACGCGATTCCCCGCCCTGTTGCACGCCGAGTTTGGTACTCGGTTCGATGCCGACGTCGCGCTCGTCAAGAGAACGACCGCGTTTCACGTCGGGCACGCACGCAATGCGCTCCGGCGCGGGCAACGGTTGCCCGCGCATACGCTGTTGCCATTTGCCCGACCAACCATCCCGATTCTTCAGGCGGCGGATCACGCCGTTTTGCGGCAACTCGTGAAAAGCCACGCCCTGTGACCGACACCACTCGTGCAGGCGTAAATCGCGAGCGAACGTGACCTTATTTCCCGTTTCTTCGTGTGCCCAAATCGCTTCAAAAGGATATACCCGATGCAAATCGGCGAACACATCCGGGATGCGGCCGTGCAACAGCGTCAGCATGCCGCCGCGCGCACGCAGACCGATTTCCAGCTCGCGCAGCGATTCGTTGATAAACACATGGTGCGAACCGTCGTATTCGGGCGAATGGATCAACTCGGGTTCGTACACATACACGCACAAGCAGGGCCCCCGCCCCGCCGCTTGCACCAGCGGCTTGTGATCGAGCAACCGTAAATCGCGTTTGAACCAAACGAGTTGAGTGGGCATAGACACGCGAGTAATGGAGAATTCATTAGGGTTAACGATCGGTCTATTCGCACGTTAGGGAAGCTTAGCGCGGTACGACAATTTCCGGTGCGGCGACCTAGGATTAATGAGTACCATCGCAGAAATCTAACGAACAGTCGGGAAACACCGGATAAGCGTGCCTTGATCGTCCTGATTGATGCGCCAGTTGCATCGCCGGTGAAGCGTTCTTTCGGTCCGACAAGTCGGCTCGAATTCAATACTGCATGCAAAAAATGGGGGAATAAGTCAAACTTGCTGCAGCGGTTACCGATTTGCTTGCATTTTTAGCTAGAGATCGCGACCATAGGTACGTTTTCGGGAGTCTAAAGTTGGTGATCGGAGTTACAAAATGACATGTAAAATCGCCCGAAGCGTAGCGTACCCACTGGGCGCTACATGCGTGACCTGTCTGCTAGTCTTGTTGATGAGTGTCACTACAGCGTCCGCCAGCGACGTACGGTTGGAAGCACGCATCCTGCAAGGCACACCGGGTCCGTCACCCGAACTCACATTTTCCGCGTCTGGTTCAGAGAGTCTTAATGTCAACGGCGATGTGGCCTCGGGCGTTATCTTTTCCGGTCCAGGCGTCGGTGCAGGAAATCTGCGCGGGTACTATCGCGGCGAGGGTTTTGACGCGACATACCTGCTTCGTGAGAGCGACATTATCCCCGGCACCCATCCGCCGGAAGCACTCTTCATTCTCGATGGCTTCGGAACGACGTCGATCAACGCATCCGGACGTATAGCGACCGTTAGCCCCAAACAGCTTGTCGGCGAATCATGGGACGGCACGTACGGTATCTTTGTTGCGGATGGGTTAAACCTCACGCCTATTGCGTTGCAGAATCATCCCTGTCCGATCTTGCCGGATGTAAACTACGGACTCATGCCGCGCTTCGTTTCACAAAACGATCAAAACGTGGTCTTGTTCAGAGCCGAGCTTGTCGGCACCGGGGTTGACGCGATGAACGGACCCACTGCCATTCTCGGCGGCCCCGTCGATAACCTGACCGTCCTCGCACGTACGCGGACATTGGTCGAATCAACGACACCTGACATCACGATTGAGGACATTCCGGATACGCTCATCCAATTTCCGCTGAATTCATCTGGAGAGACCGCATTCAGGGCCGAGATCACCGCGAGTGACGGCAGTTTCACCAACAGATTGGCCGTCATTGCGGGGACAGCGGGCAATTTGCGCATTGCCGCCAATCCAACGGATTTAATCACCGGGATCGGCCCAGCTGGCTCTTTAACGAGTGTCTTCTCTCAGGTAATCGCCTTGAACAACCATGGTCAGGTCGCGTTTCAAGCACGGATATTCGGTGATGATGTTACCGCTGCGAATGACACTGCCATCATTGTCGAAACCGACAACGGCCTGACTGTGATCGCGCAAGATGGCGACGCCGTGAGTACAGAAAACGGTACCGTTCTCATTCAAATCGATTTGCAGGAGGACATCCTTTTCAATGATTTGGGCGAGGTATTCTTCGTCGCTGGACTCGTGGGTGCAGGTGTTAACGGTACAAATAACGAAGCGATTCTGTGCGCTAACGCCAATGGCCTTGAGATTGTTGCACGTCTGGGTGACGAGGCGGTCGGAACTGAGCCGGATACGGTGTTCGATCTATTGCTCGGTTTCTCAATCAATTCGATTGGAGACGCGGCTGTGTCGGCGATACTTAGTGGGCCGAGCGTGACGACATCCAACAATCGGGGCGTTTGGGCAAGAAAGCCTGATGGCAGCCTCGCGTTGGTTGCCCGCCGCGGTGAAAAAAAATTGGTTAGGATAGGACCTTGCGCAACGCGCTTTGAAACCATCACATCGGCCTCGATACGTGGATCGACGAGCCCTACGACTGGCGGCCCCATGACGATGAACGACGCCGGTCAGATCGCCCTGTTCATGGGTGTCGAAAATGGTTTCAACGGCATCTATGTCGGTCAACTCGTGGAGTCCACCGGATGCAGTAGCTGTCCCGGCGATGTCAACGAAGATGGCGACGTTTCAGGCAAGGATGTGCAAGCGCTGGTCGATTGTCTCTTGAGCGGCGGCGCCGGCAATTGTGCCTGCGGCGATCTAAATCTGGATGGTTCGACCGATGATGGTGACGTGTGCTTGTTTACCAGTTTGCTGGTGAGCGGAGCGATCTGCGACTAGTTATTCATCGGGGCGACGACCCGTCATAATTTGCTTATCGGCTTGCGGCGTCTCGTCACGATATCGATTTGGATTCACCATTCAACGGAAACCATCTCTCAATTCTTCTGGGACATTTTTAGCTGTTTCTTCTTCGTAGTATTGCAGCTGCTGCGCTGCCAAAGCCTGCTGCCGCGCGGTCACGGCTTTCTGGCGCGCGACGGCCGCCTGCATGCGCGCTCTTGCCATCATCGCATAAGAAACCGAAATGCCCACCAACAAAAACCCGCCCAAGATTACCGCCAGCCAAATGTGCTCGCGCCGACCGCGGTTACGCTCGCCGACGATTTTCACGCCTGCCTCGATAAACAACCAGCCGCATTCGGGGCAGCGATTGTCCTCGATGCCGGTCAGGTTGTATTGGCAATGTCCGCAATGGGGCGTCGGCATAGTCAAGGCCTCGCCAAAATGAAACGAAATAACGGGCGACCATTCACGCAAGCAGATCCGCCAGTGGCCTTCACGCGCGGGCGGCTGATCGAACGGAGGTAGGTCGGGTCATCGACCCGACGCGGTGTTACGCGAACACGATTGATCACACCAAGTCGTGCAAAATGCCAAAGAATCGGAAACGGAACAAGGATAATTGTCGGTGGGCTGTCGGGTCGATGACCCGACCTACGGCTTGCACCCACATGATTCTGAATTGTTATGCCGACCAACGCGTCGAGGGTCGATCACGTGGCCCTAATCCTCATCATCCACGCCGCACGTCTCGGGCGAGTTGCCCGTCATCCGCTTGCTGATGCTCGCCCGAATCGCCCCCGCGCGCAGGCCCAACTCGGCCAACGCCGTCGAGGCCACGCTGCCCTCTTCGCGCGCCAGCGCCAGCAGCAAATGCTCGGCGCAGACGTACTTGCTTTCGAGCTGTCGCGCTTCTTCGATGGCCGTGGCCATCACGTTGCGAAAGTGCGGCGTGCCCGGCAGGCGACCGAACACCCACGTGTCTTCCATGCTGGCCTGCATGAATCGGTCGATGGCCGCCTTGGTCTTGGCCATGTCCACACCGGAATCCTGCAGGATTTCGGCTCCCAAGGAAGATCCCTCGCGCAGAATCGCCAGCAGCAAGTGCTCGGTGCCGACGTGTTCCTGATCGTATTCGCGCGCGATTTGCTGCGACATGCGAATGATCTTTTCCATGCGGGGCGTGAGTTTTTCAAACATGATGCGAGCGCCGTCGTTCTTCAAATGCGTTGCAAACGTATGGACGATTGCAAGTCGATTCTCACTGCGGGGCCAAACACAAGGACCCGCACATTTCTTCGCAAGGTCAGTCGTTGCGGTCGCTAACTTGCCGCGCGACGTTCTCTGCAGGCTTATCGCGCGATGGCTGCGCCTCGGACTTCAAGTAGTTATATCCGAGGCTGAGTAGCGCCACAACCAACGTAAAGGCCAACGTCAACCGCAATATCTTTAAACGGTTGGCGATCTCGCGATCGCGCCATTCGGCCAGCCGCCGATCGATCTCCGCCAGCTTGGCATCGATGCGCAATTCGATTTCGTCGAGCTTGGTTTCGATATACGAATCCGCCGCGCCGCGCAAGCGATTGGCGATACCACCCACCACGCCGTGGGATTCGATCTCCCGTCGCAGGCGTTTTTCGCGCGGGCCGCCGACTCGGCTTGAGCGCGTGCGACCTGGGCATCGTCGTCATCGACGCCGTCGATCATTTTCTCCAGAAAACGACCGATCACTTTGCGGCGCTGTCGATCCACCTTGCCCCAGAAGCCGCCCGCCTCATTCAGACGATTGATAATCTTCTCGGCGTGATCTTTCGGATCGACCGCAATGCCGCGCAACTGTGCCAACGCGACCAAGCCATCGTGTGAAAGCGTATCGTAATCGAAGCGGCGCAGCGACCGTATTTCTCGCGCCAAACTCATGCGCGTCGCTTCCGCTGGTGCCGCGCGACCGCCCCATACGACCAATTCGCGCAACACGTCAATCGGCGTGGCACGCAACAGCTCAATCCGTGCGGCGATCAGTGCGCGCAACGCGTCGGACGACGCGTTATCGTCGGGTTGCAAACCCAAGTCTTCCGCCAGATGCACCAAGTCGTCGTGTGCGTGACGACGAAGATCGTTGTAGGGCGCGAACTCGTCGATATGGCTACCCGATGTGCGTTGCGAATCGAACGTGGATGAATCGGCATCGGCCATACCGCTATTCTAACCGTACGCACCGAATTTCACGACCAGTGTATCGGGTGATCAAAATGCGAGTAAAATGCTTTTTAAGATTGATGTTCGTCAGGGCTGGATGTGGATTGCGCGCTTTTTGCACTCCCCTGTTGCCGCCAATAACGCCAAAGTGCGAACGCAAAGTAAAGCACGCAGACGGCCTTCCATGCGAACAGCCACCACGGATCCCACCATTGTCCGTATTGCGCTTCCACCACATCCGAACCGCCAAACGCGGCAAAGAAAAATGCGAGGATGAGGCAACGCCGCCGCGCTTTGGGTCGCCACGATGCTGCCGCGACGAATGCCAACGCAATCACCACCCACAGCGCCGCTTCCCAGTAATTGGCTAGTTGAAAAAACGTCACGTGAATCTTCTAATTGGCCGTAACGGGTACCCCACGCGGGCTGCCCCTACGCCTCCGGGGCGGGGGGACGACTCCGTACCGCATCAAGACGGTATCTGCAAGGTTGCGCGTTTCTCCAGCCCCCACCGGTTACAAACCGGTGCCACAGCGCGAAAGACTCACCGATTACAAACAGGTGCCACAGCGCAGGGTGCCCCTGCCCTTCCAGGGCTGGGGGACATCGCCAGAATCGCACGCGACTAACCCAACCCAAACGGCTCCGCATCTTTCTTCGACAACATCGTCGTTAAACCCGGCAGCGCCGTCTTGATCATCGTCTCCAACGGCTTCAGCGCCGGTCGTTCGCTCGTCCAATGCCCCAACGCAATCGCCGTCGCGCCGCGGCGCTGATACGTCAACGCGTCGTGATGTCTTATCTCACCCGTGATGACTAGATCGCCGACGCCACAACCACCCTCGTCCGTCGCCAACGGCATCGTCCCCGCCGAGCCAACGCATACGAACGCGCGGCGCACCTTCTGTCGCGCATTGCCAACCATCAGCGCGTGCGGTGCCTTCAACTTCCGCGCCAAGGCGTCATACACTGCCCCCGCCGTCGTCTTCGGCGGCAAGTCGCCGATGCGCCCCTGCCCCACACCCATTTGCGGCGTCGCCTGCAACGGATACACATCGTAGGCCGGTTCTTCATACGGATGCGCAGCGATCAGCGCCGCCACCGCTTGCGGCAAAGCACGCAGCGGTACGACTACCTCCAAGCGCATTTCGGCAACGGTCTCGAGTTGGCCGCGCCGGCCGACGGTGGGGTTGGTGCTATCGGTGCCGAAAAACGTGCCGTTGCCATCGAGGCGATAGCTGCACTTTTCATAATCACCGATCCGTCCCGCGCCCGCCGCAAACAAGGCTTCCGAGACGATATCGAGTTGATCGTGCGGCACAAACGTAACGAGTTTGCATTCGCGCACCGGCTTTAAGGCCGTGCGGAACGGGCGCAGATTTGTTGCACCAGCCATCGTCGCTAACGTTTCATTGGTGCCGCCCGGTGCCGCATCGAGCGCCGTGTGGGGCGAGTACACGGCGATCCGTTCGCTCAACAGCGCGGCGGCCATGCCTTCCTGACTTTGATCGCTGACAAGCAAGCGCTTGGTCGCCTTAAATACCACCGGGTGATAGCACAAGATCGCATCGACCTTGCTCTTGAGCGCTTCGTCCAGAACTGCCGCCGTCATATCGATCGTTAACATCAAATGCGTCAGCGGCCAAGCGGCACTACCGATGAGTAAGCCGACGTTATCCCAGTCAGCGGCAGCCCATGTCGGCGCGATGGCTTCCATCGCCGCATTCAAACTGGCAATCGTGTATGTTCGATTCGTTTTTCGCTTAGTCTGTTTGGCCATGCCCAGCGCTTTCGCGTTCGATCTCCGCTTGATACCAATCCGCCATACGTTTGGTCAACTCACCGGGTGTGCCCTTGCCGACCATGTGCTTCTCGATCGCCGTCACCGGCATCACTTGTAGCACGCTACCCGTCAGGAACACTTCGGTCGCCGCCAGCAATCGTTCGATGATGATCTCCCCTTCGCTCACTGCAACATCATTGGCCTTTGCGATCTCGATGATCTTGGCCCGCGTTACCCCCGGCAACACCGGCGTACCGAGCGGCGGCGTGATGAGCGATTCGCCCTCAACGATAAACACGTTGCACACCGAACCCTCGGCCAAGCGTAGGTCCGTGTTAAACCACAGCGCTTCGTTACACCGTCGCTCCGCGGCCGCTTTCATCGACAACAGCCGCGGCAAATAGGCGAGCGTTTTGTGCCCTGCGAGCGGGTCCTTCGCGTTTTGCCGATACGGACAGATGCACACGCGCATGCCGTTTTGATATAGCTCGGGCGGATACGCCGCCAACGGCCCGGCGGTGATCAAACACGTTGGCGTCAACTCCGCCGCCTCGTCGGCACCGGGTCGCGGAATGTGCCCCGGCGTGGCCACCAAGCGCAACCGTGCTTCCGTGAGTTCATTCGCCTTCAACAACGCATCGATGCCGGCGGCAATTGCATCGGCATCGACCTGCACACCCAAGCCCAACGCATTGGCTGAGGTTTGCAATCGTTCGAGATGTTCGCCGAGGTACAACACGCGACCGTTCATGCCGCGCATGGTCTCGAACAACCCCGCCGCATGGGTAAAGCCCGCGTCGTGCACGCTGATCCGCGCATCCGCTGCCGCGATCAATTCACCATTCAACCAAACGAATTTAGACATAGTTCAATATTCACCATACATCAGAGCCGCGCCCGTATGGAAGCGGTCAGCGTCAGTTGTTGCGGGCTCGTAACCATGTAAGTAACGCCCCTGGTACCATCGAGAAACACCGGTTAAAAAATCAGTGCCACAACGTGACACACTCACCGGTTACAAACCGGTGCCACAGCGCAAGTCACCCTGCTCGGGGTGCTCCTGCCCCTCTTGGGCTGGGGGACCAAACAATCCGAGCGCATCACGCCTCAACGCGCGCGCTCGCATCAATCCCCAGCGCCCGCAACATCCCGCGCGCCTTGGCATACAACTCGTCTAATTCACTCTCGGGCGTCGAGTCCGCGACGATTCCACTACCCACGCTCAACTCAACGCTTCCTTCGTGCATCATCATGGTGCGAATGGGTAAATTGAACCGCATTGCACCGTCCACATTAACGAATCCGATCGCGCCACAATACGCCCCACGGGCGTCCGGCTCTAACTCTTGAATAATCTGCATCGCTCGCACCTTCGGCGCGCCCGTCACTGAGCCGCCCGGAAACATGCCGGCCAAGGCATCGAAGCCATCGAGTTCGTCGCGCAGTTTCGCTTCCACCGTAGCCGTCCGGTGAATCACCGTCGGATGGTATTCGATGCGGCCTGCTTCGCGCACCACGACCGAACCATACTGCGCCACGCGGCCCAGGTCGTTCCGCACCAAGTCGATGATCATATTCAGTTCGGCCCGTTCCTTGATGCTGGTGTCTAATTCTAAGGACGCTTGTTCATCAAGCGCAGCATCACCCGTGCGCGGTCGCGTGCCCTTGATCGGTCGTGATATTAAACCGCCATCTGCCGCAACATCGAGCAGCAGTTCCGGTGACGACGAGAGTATCGCCGAACGCGCCGGCCCCTCGTCGTCGTCGATGCGCACCAGCGCCGCAAATGCCGCCGGGTTGGCGCGACACAAGTCTAAATACACGTCGCCGACCGCGCGGTCGATGTGCATGCGCAAGCGGCGCGACAGATTGGCTTGATAGATGTCGCCCGCATGCAAATATTCGATTACCCGCGCGACTTTCGCGAGGTATTCCGCTTCGCTGTAGTTCCATTCCCCCGTCGTCGCGCCAGCATCCCCCGCAGGTCCGTCCGAAACCGCATCGGCGCCTTGGTCGTCAGCGCCGAACGACTCAACCCGCGCCCCCAACGCCTCGACTTGCGCCGACAGTGCATCAAGTCGCTTTGCCGCGCCGCCTGACGCCCCTTCCACCTCGACCGCCGTCACCCACCAGCGATCTTCCTTTTTGTCGTGCACCACCGCCCCGTCGTACAGTCGCCACATGCCCAGCGCCATCCACGGATGCATATGCCGCCAGTGCGCCGTCGGCTCGATCCATTGCCCCGCCTCATACGCCAAGGCACCGATCCAACCACCGACGAAAGGTAACTCAACGACATCCGTCGACCCATTCGGCAAGGCCGCGCGCAGCCGTGCCGCCCACGCCGCGTAACCGCCCAGCGTCCGCAAGTCTTCAGAATTTAGGGTCGTTATCGGCTCGGCGGCATAGATCGAATACCGCCCGAAAAAGGCATCCTCGGCGACGGACTCCAACAGTACCGCCCCCCGCAAATCGGCCCAGCGACGCCGAAACGCCCGTACATCGACCGGAGCGGCGATCGGTCGCGTCTCAATATGATTCGATAAATGCGATTGCGGACCCCGCCTCATGCCTGCAATATAGTCGGTCCGCAAACCATCGCCACCGCCCGCTACGGCTGACGCAAACCTGTGTAAATCTTGAGTTTGGACCTGCCGAACGTATAATTAGACGTTGCTGGCTTACCTTTGGGGGAAGGACGTCACACCACAACACGGGGACCTACCATGCATCGACCGCACGCCAAGGCGGCTGTGATTGCGCAGCCTGCTCCACAGAGTAAGCAAACGGTTTTTTGGATCATTGCGATTTTGCTGGCCATCATCGCGACCGCGCTGATCGTCGGACAACCCGGCTCCACGCTGATCCAACCGGCCAACGCACAAAATTCATCGATGGTGGGTGCCCGCGGGATTTTCGCCTTCACCGGCCAGCTCGATGAAGACAGCTACGGGTTATTCATGCTCGACGTGGATAGCAACAACGTTTGGGTCTATCAGTATCAGCCCAACGACAGTCGCTTAAAGCTCGTAGCCGCTCGGTCGTTCCTATACGACCGGTACTTGGAAGATTACAAGAACGCGGCCCCCGGCCCGCAGGAAATAAAGCGCATGCTGGATGATCAACGACGCATTCAGTCGCGCGTGAAAAACGGCGGCGTTGCGGGTGCCAACAACGGTGGGGTGATCTACACCGATGTGCCCGGTGCCGTCGAGCTATTCGAAGATGGTGGGAAGAAGAACGACGACTCCGATCGGCGCGATATGCGTATGACGCCGGCCGGCTAACCGATGGCTGCCGCCCAGTGCGGCAGCGGTAACACAAGCGAAAGCACGCAAACCATGGCCAAGGAATATCTTTCGATCGAAGAAGCAGTGGCGGAATACGACCTGACCGAAGGTCGCATTTCGGATCTCGTCGCCGATGGCAAGATTCGCGAATACCGCGACGCCGGAAAGATCTATCTGAAGCGCAACGAAGTCGAGGCCGCCGCCAGCGAAGGCAGCAGCATCGTCGACCTTAGCGCCGATGATGATGCCGGCGATAGCCCCGACGCGATCTCGCTCGACGACAACGAAGAATCGTTCGCCTCCGCCCTGTCGAGCCTGGCCGACTCGTCGATGGCGCTCGGCGCGATCGATGAAAGCCCCGCTGCCGAAGATTTGCCCGAACTCGGCAGCGACGCCGGCGACGACACGGGCGGTTCGATCTCATTCGCCGACGATACCGGCTCCGAACTCACGATCGACGACATTCCCGAAGACTTACCCGCCATGCCCGCCGATGACGCCAGCGAAACCATGGCCAGCAGCATCGGCGGCGACACGGACGAATTCACGTCCGAGATCGACCTACTCGGAGATACCGGTGGCGACACCGGCGCAGCGCCCTCGCTGCAACCGACGGACGAGGAAGAAAGCGACGAAGCCGAACCGGTCAATCTCGACGAGATGCCCGACCTCGGTCTGTCCGGTTCCAGCATCATCAGTTTGGAACCCTCCGACGCCGGCCAAAAGCCGAAGCAACCAGCCAAGGAAGATACGCAAGTCACCGCAGCGAAGCCGAAGGAAGATTCCGGCATCGGCGGCGGCATTGCAGTCTTCGATGAAGACGAACTGGGTATCGAATCTGACCCACTCGGGGAAACGCAAATTTCCTCCGGCTTGGCCGAATTCGACGCCGTCGGCAGCGGCAGCGGCCTACTCGACCTCACGCAGGAAAGCGACGACACCAGCCTCGGTGCCGAACTACTCGACGTTATTTCGCCCACCGAAGCCGCCGATACGGAAGTCGAAGTCGACTCGTTTGAAGCCGACACGATTACCGAAGACGTCGGCATTGCCACCATCGAAGACGAAGAGGCGATCACCGGCCCGGCAGTCTCAGCGGCCCCCACGATGGCGGCCCGCACGGCCAACGTCGGCACCATGCCCGGCGCGACGCCGATGAATGTGATGATGGGCCTCGGCATTTTGGCAATGGCCATGCTCGGCCTCGCGACCGCGTCGGTATTACAAGGCGTATGGCCGTCCACGATTATGGACGTCATCAGCAGCGGCATCGTGCACGTGTCCGTCTTCGGCGGATTGATTCTCGTGTCGATCGTGCTGGGCATTATGGCGATCCTGGCCGGTCGTAAATAAGCGGCCCGCCAACGAAAACGATAAAAAATCAAACGCCGGCATCGATGTGTTTCGATGCCGGCGTTTTTTTTATTTGGTGTTGATCTGAGATGTGTACTTGGACCTCAATCGTCCGTCACGCAAATCGTTTCGAAGTAATCAAGTTCAACTCGCAATGTGAACATCTGGATAAAAAAAGACAATGAGCGACCGATCCGCATAAGCTCAACCTATCAGATTCAACAACAATTTAAATTGAATTCTCACGCCGAAGGCGTTACGCCACTTAGCCCAGGGTTGACGCGAAGCGGCTACCCTGGGTTATTTGATTCGAACACGCATTCAACTCTGAAAGAGTTGCGGCATGGATTGGGAGGTGAGAGCCGCAATCCCGGAAGCGTATCCCGCCGCGACCATTTAAGAGATGAATCTATAGCCGAGCGGACGATGCGTTCCTAATCCCGCTAGGGATCAGAATGCCGCAATCTTGGTTCGATTACTACTTCAATCGTTCACCATTACTTGACTGCCGATGCGTGCATTATCCATTGCATGTCTTATGGAAAATAGAAGTTCGCGAAAATCGCATAATTTATCTAAAACCGATCCGACTCGGGCCGACTATCCAAATCCGCATGCCCGTCATCATCAAACGAGACCTCGATCACGTTGGGATGACAACAGACCGGGCAATCCTCAACGTATTGCTGTCGCCGACCGGCCGACGGATCGAGCGGCACAACGATCGTCTCGCCACATGCGTCACAGGTGTATTCGGCTTCATCGAACATACTGGATTTTAGTGGCCGACTTTTTGGCAATCTCAATCGCGATAGAACCCCACAGATTCACCGGTTACAAACCGATGCCACAGCGCGCGGGTGCCCCTGCCCCTCAGGGGCTGGGGGACTATTCCCCCGTTACTGCCGACAACCGATACCCCAACTTCCGCCGCACAACCTCTGCAGCTAATCGCGCCGTTTGAAAATGCACATCCACCGTCGTCGTAACATCGTGGCCGTACCCACCCGCCATGGCCACGGCCACCGGCAAGCCGCGTTGCGTGCACGTATCGAACACCATCTCATCGCGCCGGCGTAGGCCGTCCATTGTTAACTTCATCCGTCCTAACCGATCGCCCTCGTGCGGATCGGCACCGGCCAAATAAACGCACAGGTCCGGCTCGAATCGTGCGAAGCATTCGTCCATTGCGCGCGACAGCGCCGTCAGGTAGCCGTCGTCATCCGTACCGTCAGCCAACGCGACATCCAAGTCACCCGCTTCCTTCCGAAACGGATAATTATTCTCACCGTGTAACGAGCAAGCGAAAATGTTATCGTCGCCGCGCGTCAGCGCCGCTGTGCCGTCGCCTTGATGCACATCGAGATCGAGAATCAACACGCGCCGCGCCCAGCCTTCGGCTTGTAACGCCCGCGCCGCCACCACGGCATCATTAAACACGCAAAACCCGCGACCGCGATCGGCGAACGCGTGGTGCGTGCCCCCCGCGAGATTGACGGCCACACCGTCGTCCAACGCCGCCAACGCAGCATCGACGGTCGCGCCGACGCTGCGCCGCGAGCGCTCGACCAACCCCGGGCTCCACGGGAAGCCCAACTGCCGCACCTCGCTTGCGGACAGGGTACCTGTCGTCACGCGCTGCAAGTAATCGTCATCGTGCACGCGCCGCAAATTCGCATCGTCCGCCGCTCGCGGCAGCCGCAATTCCGCCAAGCCTTCGGTCGCCAATCCTTCAACGCGCTCGCGTAGCATGCGATACTTCGCCATCGGAAAGCGGTGGCCGGGTGGCAGCGGCAATTCGAAGATGTCGGTATAGAAGGCTTTAAGCATGCACGCGCGACTCGGTCTAAACAACGATGAAAACTGCTAAGATTGTAGCCCAGTCGCGCTCGTTTCGTGCAGATGCTTCGTTGCGATGGGCGACCCACACTCCGGACACAAGCCCGAGCGATTCCCTTGTATATCGTATCCGCAACCGAAACACACCCCATCTTGCTTCAACCATTTCAAGCACCGCCGCGCCGGTGCTAGCCACGCCGATGCAACTCCTAGCTCCGCCCAATGCCATCTCATCCGATAGCAAACATAAATGGCAGGAACAACTTGAACTAATGGAATGCAGCCGACCATCGCGACGGTAAACAACGCCAGCGACCGCCGGGGCAGGATTTCGCAGGCGAGCTGATTGATCAGGTATGCCGACGCCAACCAGCAAAAGGGTATAAGGATCGTTAATGAATCGCCTAGCGCGTGAAAAACACTTATCCGATGAAATCCCGGCCCGTATCCGCTGGATGCAATCAAGACCTTCATAAACAGTAGATAACAGCAATTGAGGATCGCTATACGGGCCAAGCGGCGATGACGAATCGCTGTCGTCCATCGCTCCATACCCTGTAGTGACGCCGTCATTGCGAGCGCTCCTTCACGCGACTGCCGCACTCCGGGCACACGCCGCTTTCATTGCCCGTTAGATCATATTCGCATTGATGACACAAATTGCGAATTTCCATCGCGCGCAATGCCGCCGTCGTCGGCCCATACCAACGCACGTCCAGATCCTGTTGTCGCCAGTCGCGCAACAAGATGAAACACAGAACAACACCCGCAAAAAGCTGCAACACTGGTATTAGGACAATAAAAACGACCAACCACCAAGTGAGTTTCGCTGAAACATGGTAGCGAACGGAGATTCCGATGAAGCAGTAGATGAGTGGCAAGTACAGAAAAGGAAGCACGACCGGAAACGCCATCGCCACTTGCAAGATATCGATATTCCGAACGCTCTTATCAACACTTAGTACAATGAGAGATAAAATTACCATCAACAATAAAACAAGCCCGGTCGCCACCAAAATATAACTCAACCACCGCTGCCGTTCCGCGATAATCCAGCGTTCGCTGCGACTCAACCGCTCAATCATGATGGTGCCGCCTCGATGGCCTTGCCGCACTCCGAACAAACGCCGCTCTTATTACCCGTCAGATCGTAACAGCAGCCGCGACAATAATTGATGCTCACCAAGCGCGCGACTGCCGATTCCGGTAACCCACGCCAGGTCGTCGCGATGCCAAGCTTTCGACATTCGCGCGCAACCCAAATACACACGGCAAGGCCGATTGCAATTTGAAGAATCGGCACGAAACACAACATCAGCAAGATAAATGCCAGCGGGTGCTTCTTCGTGCAGGGCATAAGCAAATGACCCGTGTCGTAGATCGTCGCCGCAAATAGGTAGAGCAATAACAACCAGCCGAACTGGCCGAACCACAACACCCAGATAAGCAAGTCATCGGGCAACGTGCCGCGTCCCCACACGACGGCGGCGTTGGCCAAGGCGATCAACAACACCGTGGCAAGCCATCCGATCAGACAGCGCACCAACCGTCGATGCCGGTGCGGCAGGTCGGAGCGCACCACGATGTCGAGTTGTTCAATCATGCCGAGCGCAATCCAACTTCACGCCCACACTCCGGACACACGCCCGTTACATTACCCCGCAGATCGTAACCACAACCAAAGCATAATTCGCCCGCGCGCAGGCGGTCGACATCGGCGGCGTGCGGTCCCCACCAACCCACGCGCACACCCAAGCTCCGCCATTCGCGATTCAATGCCACCCAAATCAGAATAGCCACGACCCAATGTAGAAAAGGAACCATACAAATCGGCAAACACAACACGCGCAGTTGCATGTTGATTCTTATATTGGAAAGGTGATAGATCGTGAGGCCTGTCATAACGAAGTAGCACAAAACGACAAATAAAGACAACGCGCCATTCGTTAGAACCATCACCGTGCCCAATACCGAATCCAACGCACTGGGTGTCATGGGCATCGAACTGGCACCGACGATCCAAGTAGTGATAATCGCAATAATCTGAGCCATCAACGTTTGGGTCATCACGCGCTGGGCTGTGCCCGCACCCGGAAGCTCATGTCTCGGTAGCGTTGCTAACATGTCGACCGCGTTCCAATCGCAAGCCCACACTCCGGACACACGCCGCTTTCGTTCCCCGTCAAATCGTAACCGCACGCCGCGCAGCGCGTGCCGTATTGCAGGCCTTCCGCCAACGCCGGATCGACGCCGAAAATGGTCGGCCGCAGCCCCAGCGATTTCCAAAATCGATTCAACCGTGCCTGTACCGCGATGATCGGCAGCAGGCTAACGAACGGTACGAACGCGAGGACGGCGACCAGCACTAAGATGCCCGGTTTCATTTGCAATTGATTCGTGATGACGCCCACGACCACAGCGCAGGCAAGGTACCCACTTACCCAAATAACGGCGGCGGCACTGATGGCGACCTCAGCGATAGGTTGCGGCAACATATCCGCAAACAGGACGACGGCATGCGCGCCGAGAAAGGCCATCGTCAGCCACGCCAACAACCGTTGGTCGCGCGCCAAGCGGTGGTAGTTGGTCACCTTCTTTTGGGTCGTTGTAAGCATGATGGCTAACGATAAAGTCGCGACCGATTGATCTCATAATCAATCGCACAACGCCGGTCATATTTTATTAACGGGGCTGGTTGAAACGAATTTCGGATTATTGACACGATTTAATGTAATAATCGGCTGCTGCTCATGCGTCTTGGAAGCCCGCCGCGTTAACATTCAAGCATGATTCAAATCGCGTTCGTTTGATGCTGATATGCACACAAACGTATTGCACAGCGTGATCGGATTCCATATTCCGCTTTAATCCACACTCCGGACAGATTCCCGATGTATTTCCCCGCAAGTCATAGCCGCACGCAGCACACCGCGGCCACTGGCGGATTTGGGCAACCTGTTCGGCACCGACCCCGAAGACTCCGGGGCGCAACCCGAGTTCCTTCCAACGCCGGTTCATGTTGATCAGTATGTAGGCAATCGGAATGAACCCGACCAGTGGAAGCCAAGCAGTCACCGCCATGGCCAGCACCGCCATCGGTCCGTAGCGTAGTTGCTCGGCGATGGTGCCCAAAAGAATTGCGGCACAAAGAAACGTAATGACCCAAAAGAGAAACAAGACGAGGATGACCTCCCCGCCTACGGAGAAAATCTTATGGCATAGGGGCATGACAAAAGGCATCAGCAGCAAGATACAGGTTAACCATGTCAACACGCGCTGGTCGCGTGCCAATTCTGGGTAGGCTAACTCAGGTACCGAATAGTTCGGGTTCATCTTGCACTTCCGATATTCTCAAAGTACCCGTGTAAATTATAAACCAATTAACTACCGCTAATGCAAAAATTCCCGCTCCAACGGCGAATCGTCGTCGGTCCGAACCTTGGGTTCGCCGTCGAACAGTGTGCCCGATTCGTCGTGCTGCTGATTGAGCGGCTCCATGTGCACCGTCACGTGTGCGGCGGGCCACTTATCCACGATGACTTCCTCAATCTCATGGCTTAACTCATGGGCGCTGGCGACCTTCGTATCGGGCGACACGACGAGGTGCATCTCGATATGCCGTTCCACGCCCGCCTTGCGCGTGCGCAGGCCGTGCACTTCGATAAAGCGTTCGCCGAACGGCTCGACCATTTCCGCGATCGCATCTAACTCCTTGCGCGGCAGCGACAGGTCCATCATTTGCGACCACACTTCGCGCAAGACCTGCCACGCAATGCCCAACAAACAGACCGCCACGCCCAGCGCTAACAACGTATCGGCCAACGGCCAATCGCCCAGCGCCCCGGCCAACAAACCCAAGGCCAAACCACCGTTGATATAGATATGCGTGCGCAGGTGCATCGCCTCGGCAAAGACCGCCGGCGAACCCGTCTCCTCCGCGATCCGCTTTAAGTAAATCGAGACGCCGTAATAAAAGATCGCCATCACCACCAGAATCGCGCAGGTCTCGATCCGAATCGTCTCGGGTGCCGCACCCTCGATCAATCGATTCACGGCGCGATAGGCGATGCCGATGCCCGCCCCTAAGACGAACAAGCCTTCGATGCCCGCGCCCAATGCTTCAAACTTGCCATGCCCGAATTGATGCTCGCGATCGGCCGGTTTGGCCGCCAGAAAAATCGTGATCAACACGATGACCGAATCGATACCGTCCAGAAACGTGTGTATCCCTTCGGCTATCAAACTCTCGAGGTGCCACAGCCAACCGATAATGAGTTGCACCACAGCCACCGACACGCTGGCGGCAATCGCAATATAAACCGCCTTCTTACGGGTCGCCGTATTCGCATCGCGCGGATCGATTTCGACGTTGGTCTGGTGCATATTGATGACTATAGTAGCACGAAAAAGCGACAGCGCCCGGCCTGCGGGTTATAGTCCCCACCGTGTTCGTACGCTAACCGTATCCGCTCGCATCAAGGATCGCCGCCAGCTTTATGTCCGACGTTTTGGCGACCATCATCATTCCCAACTACAACGGTGCCCGCTTTCTATCGCCGCTCCTGCAAAGCCTGCGCGCGCAGACCGACCGCCGCTTTGAGGTACTTGTCGTCGATGATGGCTCGTCTGACGACGGCGTCGACATCATCCGCACCGACTTTGCCGAAACAAGACTACACGTCAACAAAATCAACCTCGGCTTTGCGGGCACCTGCAACGTCGGCATTCGTCAAAGCACGCGACCATTCGTCGCGCTGCTGAACAACGACACCACTGTCGCGCCGGATTGGTTCGCTCACGCGATCGCCGCCTTCGAGGATGCGCAAGTCGGCTCCGTTGCGTCGCTCGTCTTGCTCGCCGAGCCGCCGCACGCGATTGACTCGGCAGGCGACGTTTATTCCGTCGTCGGCGGTGCCCTAAAGCGCGGTCACGGCAAGCCGCGCGAATTTGCCGCGCAGCTTCCGAATTCGTGCTTGTCCGCGTGCGGTGCGTCGGCCTTTTACCGCCGCGCAGCGCTCGACGAAGTCGGCCTGCTCGATGAAGCCTTCACCAGTTACTACGAAGACGTCGACTTGGGCCTGCGGCTGGCCTGGGCGGGCTATACCTGTCGCTTCGCGCCGCAGTCGATTTGCTACCACCATCTCAGCGCATCGTATTCGCCGCGCGGCTGGAATTACCATTTCAATTCCGCCCGCAATGCCGAGATCGTCTGGCAAGCCAACATGTCGCTCGCTTCGCGCCGCCGCCATGTCCAAGCGCGCCGCGCCTTCTTAACCTTGCAAGGCATGAACAAAATGCGCCAAGGCGTCTGGCGTGCCTACGCCGCTGGTCGCAAGGCCGGCAAGGCCGCGCGTGTGCACATCGAAGAAAAACGCGCACACATTGAACGCATCGCCCGCGTCAGCGACGACGAGATTGAATCTCGCTTGATTAAAGACTGGTTTTCGCTACACGTTCGCAAAGCATCGTCCGCCCTCGACCCCGACCCGCGAGGGCCCGCCGCGTGATCAGCGTCTTAACGGTCAATTACCGCAGCGGCGACGAGCTGGCCGGTTTGCTTACCAGCCTGCGCGAACATCCGGGCAACGATGCCATCGAAGTCATCGTTTGCAACAACTCGCCCGATGAAACGCTAACGCTATCCGAGTGCGCAAACGTCGAAGTAAAAATCATCGAGGCCGACAACCCCGGCTTCGGTGCTGGCATCAACCTGGCATTTCAACAAGCGCGCGGCGACACCATCTTTATTGCCAATCCCGATGTGCGCGTACAACCCGATACCATCGATCGCGCCGCCGATCATCTCGCGCGCGATGCTTTCATCGGCATCGTCTTACCGAAAATCCGCTACCCCGATGGCGAACTGCAACCATCCGTTCGGCGTTTCTACACGATGCCCGTCGTGCTCTATGCGCGCTCGCCTTTTCGCGGCATTCGTCGAACGCCCGGTTTCTTCCGCGAATATCTTTACGAAGACCTCAATCGCGACGCCCCCGCCGACGTCGACTGGGGCATCGGTGCCGCCATGTTTCTGCGCCGCGCCGACTGGCCCGCCGAAGGCCCATTCGACGAACGATTCTTCATGTATTTTGAAGACGTGGACCTATGTTATCGCGTGTGGCAGGCCGGTCGCCGCGTCGCCTACTACCCCGATGTCTCGTGCATACACGCCCACCAACGCGCCAGCCGCAAGGCACTCTCCGCGGCTGGGTTCTATCATTTCCAGAGCCTGTTGCGTTTCATCACCAAGCATCGCGGCCTGCCCCAGCGACCTTCCGCCCCTGTGATTCGTAGCGCGTAGAGCCCAGCCGCCGCCTGCGTTACATTGCGACGAACAGGCAGTAACTAAGAGGAAAGCTACGACGCATGGAATTTCATTCCGCCATCACCACCCAACGCGATCTCGATCGCATCATTGGCGAAATCTCCGAAGGCCTCGGCAGCGAGCGCCCCGATTTCGCCACCATCTTCGTCTCGCCCCATCACGAAGATCAGTACGACGCCCTGCTCGAAAAAGTCCTCGACACGGTCCGACCGCGCAACCTGATCGGTTGCACCGGCGAGAGCATCATCGGCCCCAATCACGAAATCGAGAACTCGCCCGCCATCGCCGTCTGGACGGCTAAGTTTGACGGCGTACAAGTGTTCCCGTTTTTGGTCGACCTCGACGATGTCAATCAGTTCGACACGGCCGACCAATGGCGCGACCGCATCGGCATCGAGGAAGACGCCGCCGCCGATTTCATCATCTTGCCCGAACCGTTCTCGTTCGGCCCCGCCCTCGAACATTCACTCGGCGTGCTCGATCAGCTTTACCCCGGCAGCAAGGTTGTCGGCGGTCTCGCCTCCGGCGGCACGCAACCCGGGCAGAATCGCATCTTCATGAACGACCAAGTGCTGCGCCAGGGCATGGTCGGCGTCTCGCTCGTTGGCCCCGTGCAACTCGACACAGTCGTATCGCAAGGCTGCCGCCCCATCGGCGAACCGTTCGTCGTGACCAAAGCCGAAAGCAACGTCATTCAGGAACTGCGCGGTATGCCCGCCATGCACGTGCTCAAGGCCGTCTTTGAATCCGCCGACGCCGATGACAAGAAGCTGATTCAACAAGGGCGGCTGCACATCGGTAGCGTGGTCGACGAAACCAAGGGCGACTTTGGCCCCGGCGATTTTTTGATTCGCAACCTGATGGGAGTGGTCGAAGAAACCTCCATCGCCGTCGCGGCGCTGATTCGCCCCGGCCAGACGATTCAATTCCACCTGCGCGACGCCGCCAGCGCCGACGCCGACATGTGCAATCTGATGGAAAAGCGCATGGAGAAACTGCCTACCCAACCCAAAGGCGCGCTCCTCTTCAGTTGCAACGGTCGCGGCCAAAACTTTTTCCCCGGCCCGCACCACGACATCAGCGTCGTCAACGACTTCACCAAAGACTGCGCCGTCGCGGGCTTCTTCGCCATGGGCGAAATCGGCCCCGTGGGGAACAAGACGTTTATCCATGGATTTACGAGCAGCGTGGTGTTGTTTCGGGAGCCGGAGGAGGGTTGACGCGATCTAATTAAAATCGCATATGCGAAACTCGCCTATACGCCGACGGCGTTCCACCCAAAAGCCCAGGGTTGACGCGCAGCGGCTACCCTGGGTAACCGATATTTATTTGCATCTTCTCCGCTGAAGGCGTTGTGCCCTCAACCCCGCAACCGATCGATCTTCGCCGCCAAAATAAAATCGCTCTCCGTCAGCCCTTTGATCTTGTGCGTCCACAACTCGATCTTTACCCGCCCATACGACAAATGAATATCCGGATGGTGCGCCTCTTCCTCGGCCAACGCGCCGACCTTGTTGGTGAATTCCAGCGCCGTCACAAAATCGGGAAAGGCAAACGCCCGCGTCAGGTGATATCCTTGCTCGATCTGCCAACCGTCGAGTTGAGCCAACAACTCCTTAATCTTGTCCGCCCCCAACGGCGGCACACCACCTTCGCACGGCACGCATTTCTTAGTTGCCAAGTCGCTCATCGCACATCTCCTCGTTATCGATTTCGATTCTTGTCGTTTCCTACATGCTAGCGACATCCACCCACACGTTCTGTGAATCAGCCAACCACCCACCCCGACCGCACGAAATTCACAATCGTCCAACTGCCCCGCATGCAACCTCAAACCTCAAGCCGGTGCCATCTACCCCCATTCCAACCCATTTTCCCGTAGCCGCCCTTGACATCATGGGTTACAATCCCACCGGCGTGGAAATCGTACGAGAATTATCCCATTTGCCCACGCGGTAGCTGTCAGCGTCACGGACGGCCTTGCAACAGCGGTCGCCCCCTTTTTTGGCTCTCGTTCGGCACACCGCCCCGGCAAATCGATTCCTAAAGGAAGGCACAACCCTTGGAACTCCCCTATCGCTCCAAAGGTGACGAACTGCTCCGCCCGGCCAGATGCTGGCCCTGCGTCAGCGCCTGCGCGACCGCGCGGCTCAGCACGATCTGACTACCGTGATCGCGTGCGCTTTCGACCATCGCACGCGCATGCTGCCGTTCATATATGCGGATATGAAAATGGCCCCCGCCGGCGTGCGCGCCGTCGGTTCGGCCCTGGTCGACGCCGGCTTCGAGAAGACCCGCATCGTGCTGCAACAGTGGAATCGCAATTTCCGCCCGTCAAAAATGAAACTCGATGGTCGCCTGCCGGATATCTTCATGATCTCCAGCATGCAACTGCACAACGCCGCCTGCGTCGAGCTGATCAAAGACGTCTGTCGCATTGAGCCATCGCAACGACCGCTCGTGATGGTGGGCGGCCCAAAGGTGATCTACGAACCCTGGGACGCCTTCGGCATTGACCCCACCACCCCCTGGGCCGCCGATGTCGCCGTCACCGGTGAAGAATACGTCTTGCTCGAATTGCTCGACGCCCTGCTCGAGGAGCGCGCCGCGGGTGAGTCGATTCGCGCCACGTTCCAACGCACGCGCGATGCCGGCGCTCTCGATCACATTCCCGGCTTGGTGTATGCCAAAGGCTCGCAACCCGATGTCGCCGAAGAGCTCATCGACACGGGCATTCAACGCCTCGTTGGCGATCTCGACGAACTGCCAAGCCCGATCCACGGCTACCGCCTGCTCGAAGCGCCGAGCAAAAACGAAACGCTTGCCAGCAAGCCGCTGCCCGCCGACATGGTGCGCAAGTACAGCCCGCTGAGCTCGCTCGTGCTTACGTTCGGTTGCAAATTCGCCTGCGAATACTGCCCCATTCCGGCATACAACCAACGCAAGCACCGCGTAAAGAGTGGTGCCCGCATTCTCGAAGAGATGCGCGGCATCGATCGCGAGTTCGGCATTCGTTACTTCTTCGGTGCCGACGATAACTTCTTCAACACCGAAAAACGCACGCTCGAAATCGTCGAAACGCTGGCCAAGGCACGGCGCGATCTCGATAAGAAGCGCCGCTTCCGCTGGGCCACCGAAGTGACGGTCCACGACACGCTCAAACTCAAAGATCACTTGGGCACCGTACGCAAGGCGGGTGCCCGCGCCCTGTGGATGGGCGTCGAAGACATGACGGCCACGCTGGTGAAGAAGGGCCAAAGCGTCAACAAAACCACCGAAGCGTTCGGCCTCTTGAAAGAACACGGCATTCACCCGATGCCGATGATGATGCACCACGACGAGCAGCCGCTCATCAGCCGCGGCCCCAAGCCTTACGGTCTGCTCAATCAGGTCAAGATTCTGCGCAAGGCCGGCGCGCCCAGCATGCAAATCCTTATGCTCGTGCCTGCCACCGGCTCCAAGCTATTTAGCGGAACGTATACATCGGGCATGGCCTACGAGTCGGTCGGTAAGGTGCGCATCGAGGAACACATGCTCGGCGGCAACTACGTCATCGCCTCCAACCACGACAAACCGTGGATCAAGCAGATCAATATTCTCTTGGGCTACGCGTATTTCTATAACCCCGGTCGCTTCCTGTGGGCCTTGGTCCGACCCAAGACCAAGCTTTATCTGGCCGACGGCGTGTGGCAGTTGCTCGGTATGGGTGGCCTCATTCAAACCGCCCGCCGCACCGCCCTTTGGGCCGTACGCCTGCGCTTCAGCAAAATCCGCCGCCGCAGCCTACCGCCGATGAACAAAATCCCGCTGCGTTCGGTCCAGGGCGAATCCGCCGCCCACGCCCTGCCCGCATCGATCCCGCTCAACGTGGTCGCCGGTGAGGTGCCAGAGTTTGATGCTGAGGACGACAGCGCTGTGAAATTGCCGATCCTTCAATCGGCGTAGCCGAGGGTTCATCTGATGAAAACCCTCGACGACTGGCGCCAAACCATCGATCAACTCGACGAGCAAATCGTCGACCTGCTCAACCAGCGCGCCCAAGCCGCAGTCGAAATTGGTAAACTTAAGAACGCCTGCGGTGCCGCTGTCTTCGCGCCCGATCGCGAAAGGGTCATCCTCGATAAAATTCGCACGCTCTCGAAAGGCCCGATCTCCGATGAATCGCTGCTCGCGATTTATCGCGAGTTGATGTCGGCCTCTTTCGCCTTGGAACGACCACCGCGCGTGGGTTACCTCGGGCCGCGCGGTTCATATTCGCATGAAGCCGCCACCAGCAAGTTCGGCAGCAGCGTCGAATACGAACCCTTCGTCAACATTCACGGCGTCTTCGATGCCATGGCGCGCGGTCATGTCGACTACGGCGTCGTGCCCGTCGAAAACAACACCACCGGCGGCGTCGTGCTCGATACGCTCGACGCGTTCGTCGAAAGCCGCGTGGCAATTTGCAACGAGTTGCAAATCCCGATCCATCTCAACCTGATGGCGCAGTGTCGCATGGAAGAAATCGAGACGGTGCACAGCAAACCCGAAGCGTTTAAGCAGGTGCAGCGCTGGCTTGCAGAAACCGGCCTCGGTGAGAAGGTGGTCGCCGCCGATTCCACTAGCCGCGCCGCCGAGATCGCGTCGAAGAGCCCACGCGCCGCCGCCATCGGCAGCCGCCTCGCCGCCCAGCTCTACGGCCTGCAAATCCTCGCCGCCAACATCGAAGACAACCCGCGCAACGCCACGCGCTTCTTCGTGCTCGCCAAAGATTCGTGCAAACCCACGGGCAAAGATCAGACGAGCATTATGTTCGTCACGGCCGACAAGGCCGGTGCCCTCGTAGAAGTGCTGCTTGCCTTCAAGAGCAACGGCGTCAACATGAGCATGATCACCTCACGCCCTAGCGCGGCGGGCAACGACGAATACAACTTTTTCGTCGACCTAGAAGGCCACGCCGACGACGCCCCCGTCAAAGCCACCCTAGAAGACATCCGCCGTCACTGCCCGACAGTGCATATTCTGGGGTCGTACCCCAAGGCGGAACGGGCGTACGCGTAGCGCGCGGTGTGGCACCGATTTATAACCGGGTGAAGTCTTCTGCGCTGTGGCACCGGTCTGCAACCGGTGATTCCCGCGACGCCACCAAAACAAATGATCACTACTTTTTTGCGAGACGGTCGATCATCCAACATGCTCCGCGAACATTACCGCGTTTATCCCCACCCTCCCTTTTGCTAATCCCAGTGACCACTTCCTCACGGGCGCGGCTCTGATTTTTCCCTCCCCACTGTGGCACTGGTTTGCAACCGGCGATTCTACTCTGCCCACACTTGCCCAAACCCCAATTCCTGCGACAATGCGGGGCTTTCGATTTTCGGCGGCATTGACCGCAGAACAGCCCTAACCGGAGCAGACCGATGCGCAGGCCCTTTGTCGCCGGCAACTGGAAGATGAATCTCGACTTGCCCGCCGCCCGCGACTTGGCTGCGGGGCTCGTGGCGGGCGTGCCGAGCGATTGCGCCGCCGATGTGGCCATCTGCCCCCCGTCGATTTATCTCTTTCCGATGGCCAAGGCCGTGGATGGGTCGCCTGTCCGCCTCGGTTCCCAAAACTGCTGGCACGAAGCCTCCGGCGCATTCACGGGCGAACTTTCCCCCGACATGGTCAAAGAAACCGGCTGCACCTACGTGATTTTGGGTCACAGCGAGCGCCGCAACACCATCGGCCCGACCGACGATTCCGGTCGCATCTGGGGTGAATCCAACCAAATGATCGCCGCCAAGGCCCGCGCCGTCATCGATCGCGGCCTCACGGCCATCGTCTGCGTCGGCGAATTGCTCGAACAGCGCGACGCCAACCAGACCGAGGCAGTCCTGAGCGAGCAGCTCTCCGGCAGCCTCGCGACGCTGTCCGCCGCCGATTGCGACCGGCTGGTGATCGCCTACGAGCCCGTCTGGGCCATCGGCACCGGCCGCGTGGCCACACCCGAGCAGGCTCAAGCCGCTCACGCCCATATTCGCAGCCGTTTGGCGGCCCAATTCGACCCCGCGCGGGCTGACGAAATTCGGATACAATACGGCGGTAGTGTAAAGCCCGGCAACGCCGCCGAACTGATGGCCTGCCCCGATGTGGATGGGGCGCTGGTCGGCGGGGCCAGCCTAAAGGCGGACGATTTTCTGAAGATTATCGAAGCGGCAGCCGCCTCAGCGGCTTAGGCACGCAACATTTCACCACGAGGACGACACATCCAATGTTGGCGTTGAATTTCTTTGGCATTCTGGTCGGTCTAAGCATCACCGGCACGGCGTTCATTCTGATTTGTCTGATCCTGCTGCAAAAAAATCGCGGTTCGGGCCTGTCGGGCGCGTTCGGCGGCGTGGGCGGACACTCGGCCTTCGGTACCAAGACTGGTGACTTCCTTACGTGGCTCACTGTCGGTTTGGTTTCGTTGTTTTTGGTCTTGTGCATCGTGGGCAACTTCGTCTTCACGCCCGAAGAAGCGATTGCCACGCCCAATCGCGGCACGATCACCGCGGCCGGCGATGATACCGCCGTTACCGATGAAGATACCGACGACGCTTCGATGGACGACGAAGCCGGCTCGGAATCGACCGGCAGCTAAGCGCCTCACTAACCTGTTTTTTCTTACGAGGGCGTTCGACCGGTTGAGTCGGAACGCCTTTCGTCGTATATCCAGCACGCGGATTTGAACGTTACGGCGGCAGCGCGAACTCGGTTTCGCATCACAATTTGCGCCGCGCCGCACGCAGCCATCGGTATATCGGGTCGCCCCGCGGCCACCGTCGGAGTGCTTCGCTTGATTCACAGCATGACCGGTTTTGGCGAAGGACGCACCACCGACAACGGTGTGACGTATCGCGTTGAAATTCGCAGCGTCAACAACCGCTATTTCAAGGCGTCGATCAAAGTGCCCGAGTCGTTCCAACGCTTTGAGGCCGAGATCGATCGTTTGCTGCGCGAGCGCATGGGCCGCGGCAGCGTGATGTTTTCGCTTCGCGTGCGCGACGAAAACCCGGCATCGGCCTATGAAATCAACGAGCCGTTGGTCAAGGAGTATGTGCGGCGCTTGAAAGACATCTCCGCCGATTACGGTGCGGGCATCACGGTCGATATGGTAGCGCTTCTGAATATTCCCGGTGTGTTGTTACCGCCGAATATCGACGAAGCGCGCCTCGCGGCTCAGTTTGAAATCGTCAAAGGCGTGATGAACACCGCCGTCGATCAGTTGCTGTCGATGCGTGCCAAAGAGGGCGAATCCATCCTGCGCGATTTGCAGTCGCACTGTCAGGAGATTCGCGGCAAGGTCGCCGATATAGCGAAATTGGCCCCCACCGTGGCCGATGATTACCGTAAGCGATTGACCTCGCGCTTGGGCCAACTCATGGGCGGCGTGGAAGGCGGCTCGCTGGCGCCACACGAAGATGCTATCGCCCGCGAAGTCGCGATTTACGCCGAGCGTTGCGATATCAGCGAAGAGATTTCGCGCATCCATAGCCATTTGGAGCAATTTGACGCGTTGTGCGCGGCCCCCGAAGAAACGGGTCGCAAGCTGGACTTCCTCACGCAGGAACTCTTGCGCGAAGCCAACACCATCGGCAGCAAGGCCAACAATGTCGTCATCGGTCAGGCGACCGTCGCGATCAAAGCGGCCATTGACCGCATCAAAGAACAGGTGCAGAACGTAGAGTAGCAGTAAGGGAAAGACTCGATAGCGCATGCCCGATTCGGATTCGACAACTCAACGCGGCCTGGTTTTGGTCGTCAGCGGCCCCAGCGGTGCCGGTAAATCGACGATCTGCCATCGCCTGTGCGATCGGTTGCCGGCGGAATTCAGCGTGTCGGTTACGACACGTCCGCCGCGTCCGAAGGAAGTGCCCGAGCGCGATTACCATTTTGTCGATCGCGACGAGTTTGTCCGCATGCGCGATAATGATGAACTGCTCGAATGGGCGGAGGTGTACGGCCACTTCTACGGCACGCGCTTGCTTTCTGTCGAAGAAGCGCTGGCCGATGGTCGCATCATCATTTTGGATATCGATGTGCATGGCTGCATACAGGTGCGCGAGAAGCTGACGGACTCGTTGGCCGTATTCATCATGCTCGCGCCGGACACGCAGAAGAAGCGGCTCACCGAGCGCGGCACCGACTCGGCGCAATCCATCGAAGAGCGCCTCAGCAAGGCGGCCAGCGAAGTCGAACTGGCCCGCCAGTCCGGCGCGTTTGATGCATTCGTGGAAAATGACGTGTTGGATCGATCGATAACGCGGATCGAAACGCTGGTGCGCCAGCAACTCGCCCGCGGCGTCGCGGCCCCCTAAGATAAAATAGACATTGGTATTTTTAACCTCGGAGAAGCATTTCGATGATCGAACTATTGAAAGACGAAGACCTGATTAACAAAGTCGGCGGTCGGTTCCGCCTGACGGCCCTGATTCAAAAGCGCTGGCGCGAACTGCTGCTCGGTGCCCGCCCGATGATCGAACCCGGCGACATGACGCCGCTGGAAATCGTCGTGCAGGAAATCCACGAAGGCAAAATCGGCTACAAGGATGCGGAGATGGCCGGCGCCGCCGATGAGTAACGACGGCAACAACCCGTCTCTCAACGGCTATCGCGTGTTGGTTTGCGTTTGCGGCGGCATCGCGTCGTACAAGGTCGCCAGCGTCGTCTCGGCGCTGGTGCAGCGTGGTGTGCACACGACCGTCGCAATGACCGAAGCCGCCCAGCGCTTTATCACGCCGCTCACGTTTGAAGCGTTGAGCGGTCGCGCCGTCATGACCAGCGTTTGGCAGGATTCCGAAGAGCACGACCCCCAGCATTTGCGGCTTACCGAAGATGCCGACCTTGTTATCGTCGCGCCGGCTACGGCCAATACCATCGGTAAGCTCAACGCCGGTCTCGGCGATGATGTCGTGTCGACGTTGCTGCTGGCCAAAAACTCGCCGGTCTTGCTCGTGCCCGCCATGAACACGCGCATGTGGGATAATCCGATTGTGCAACGCAACCTCGCCGCCCTTGGCGAACACGGTTACGAAACCATGCAACCCGGCGAAGGCTGGCTGGCGTGCCGCACCATCGGCAAGGGCCGCATGCCCGAACCGGCGGACATCGTCGCGCGCGCGGCGGAGATGATGTTGGCCCATCCGCCGAAGCACGTTGACGCAAAGTAGCAACACGCCACCATGCCGCCCCGCCCTCGCAAACCGCGTTACCACATCGTCATCACGTCCGGCCCGACGCGCGAGTTTCTCGATTCCGTACGCTTCATTAGCAATCCGTCCTCCGGCAAGATGGGTGATGCTCTCGCCCGCGCCGCCGTCGCCCGCGGTCACCGCGTAACGCTCATCTGTGGCCCCGTTTGCCTTAAAGACCCGCCCCGCGCGACCGTCGTGCGCGTCACCACCGGCGCGGAAATGCTGGCCGCCGCCAAGGCTGCTTACGCCGATGCCGACGCCGCCATCTTCGCCGCCGCCGTCTGCGACTATCGCCCGGAGAAACGCGCCGCAAAAAAACTGCCGAAGCAGCAAGGCCGCACCGTTGTCGAGTTACGGCCCACGCCCGACATCGCCGCCACCCTCGGTCGTATCAAGCAAGATCGCATCAACATTGCCTTCGCCCTTGAAGACCACGACGGTCGCCGCAAGGCCGAAGCGAAGTTAAAAAATAAACGCGCCGACGCCATCGTGCTCAACGGCCCCGACAACCTTCATGCCGGCGAAGCCACCGTGGAGTTCCTTCGCCAAGGCGACGATTGGCAATCGTGGCCGGCCGGTAGCAAACGCCGCATAGCGGGGCGCATCATCGGCCAACTCGAATCGATGCTCGCCGATATTCAGCGCTAAATGCATTACAACAACCGTTACGGTGGTCTCGGTTGGCCGTTAACTTTCCGACCGTTAGGATAAGTCTAAGACTGCGTATTCCCTAGTGGATGCGTAGGTCTTCAAAGATTCCAATCATCACCAAACCGAGGGGCGTTCTCGTGTTTTATCCGACTGCATTTCGTTCGTGTTTGATCTTGCTTTTAAGCGCAGCCATCGCTTCGCCTGCCGTGTTCGCGCAAGCCGATGTGTCGGGTAAGCGTACTCACGCCGAGCTGTTTGAACCGATCGAGAAGATTCCGCTCAAAGACGCCCCACTCGTGAACAAAGAAGGTAAGCCGCTCGACGACGCCCAGCGCGCCGAATTCGATGACCTAAAAAACCAGATCGAAGCCGTGCAGAAAGACATCGATGCCGGCAAGCTCGATGACGCACGATCCAAACTTGAGCCCGCCCGTACCAAGCTATTGGGTCTCGTGAACGACCGTAACTATCTGGTCATTACCGCCAACGTGCTCAACATCTTTCTTGAGGCGGCCAAATCAAAGCCTGACATCGCCGGCCAACTCGCGATGGATACCGCGAAGAGCGTGAAACTTGTCGATGACGGCAATTACGCCGATGCGATCGCACTGGCCGATAGTGCGCTGACGAAACTCGCCGAACTGCCGCCCGCCTTTTTGCCGCTCGCTGCCACTATCATCCTCGAAAAAGGCGATGCCCATCTCAACCTGGCGGACTATGAAATCTCCACCGCCACCATCGAACGTGCCGTCGCCGTAGCCGCCCGCGTTTACGGCACTAACCATCCGCAATACGCGAAGGCGCGCGACAAGCTCGGATGGTCGCTGATGCATCAGGCCAATCGCAGCGCGTCGGATCGCAAAAAGCTGGAAGATGCCGCCGACGCGCTCAGCAGCGCCGTCACGATTCTACAGGCGACCACCGGCGATTCCGCCGAAGCGGCCGAGAGCATCGATAACCTTGGCACGATTCTGTTTCAACTCGGTAAAGTGCCGCAAGCCGTTAATGCCAAACTGAAAGCCTTGGCCATTCGCAAGAAACGACTTCCCCCCGACGACCTCAATTTGGGCGTTTCGTACAGCAACCTCGGCTGGATGTATGGCCGTCTTCCGGAAACGGTCGCCGAAGCCATTCCGATGCGTCAAAAGGCATTGGAAATCTTCGGAAAAAATCTCAGCGCCGATCACCCGTGGTTGCTGCTGGAAGAATCGAACTTGGCATACGACTACTATCGCAGCGGCCAACTCGATAAGTCGATCGCTTTATACGAAAAGATCCTGTCGCGCGAACAGTCGGATTCCGCGACCGATCGCTTTGACGTCGTGCAACGTTCGGCGCTGCTCGGTTCGGCATACGTTGCCAACGGCCAAATCGACAAAGGCATCGCGCAGATGGATAAGACGCTCGCCGATGCCAAGCGCGCTTACGAAGCGGGTTTCAAGCAACAAGCCATCGCATCCGTTCGCGACCTGGCCGCCTCGGCCCGACAAGCCAGCCTGATCGAACCCTCGGTTAAATACATGAAGGTGCTTGTCGATTGGATGCGGGAAGAAAACACCGATACGAAGAATGCGGACCCCGCCGTACAGGCCGTGGCGTACGGATCGGCGCTTGTCGACGCAGGCAAGTACGACGAAGCCGTGCGGGTCCTTCAACAAGCGATCGACGATATCAAACGCATCAAAGGTGCCGGTGACGAACAACTGATTAACGGCCACGCTTCTTTGGCACGCGCGCTACTCGCCCAAGGCAAAGCCGATGAAGCACTGCCGCATTGCGATATGGCCCTGCAAATCACGGAAGCAAAGACGGGCTCGGAATCACCGTTAACCGCCTACGCCCTGATGCTGCAGGCGCGCGGCCACACCGCCGCCGGTTCGACCACGCTGGCCGAGTTCGGCTTTAAAACGGCGCTGTCGATATTCGACCGAGAGCCGCCGCGCGATCCGCCCGGCCTCATTCGTACGCGCATCGAATATGCCAAGTGTCTATTGAAGATGGACAAGGGAAAGGAAGCCTTCGACCAACTCGACGCCGCCCTCAAACTCTGTCGGAGCTTGGAAGAGAAGAACGCCGACAACACCAACCTCATGTCGATCACTGCGTCGGTGCTTACGACCCTCGTGGATGGTGCCGACAAATTCCCGGCCGAGCAAAAGAAAAACGCGGCGGAATGGAAGAAAGAAGCCGTTGAGAAGTTCAAGGCAATTAAAGACCGCCACGCTCTCAGCGCCGAAGAAGCCCAATGGCTGGAAGCGAATCAATAGAATAGCACCAATGCTTCTCGTTTAACCCAAGCGACTATTGGGGCTACCCAAAAATTTTCGATGCTCGTAGTTCCTGTGTTTTAGCTTAAACCCTCTCCCTGAGTGTCCTGATGTCGTTAGATTTCTGCGGCGGGGAGCATCGGCGTCTCGCCGGTGGGAGAAGCGAATAAACACCGCCGGGACAGCGATGCTCCCCCCAATCGATACCACTACCTCCCTGCGAGGGAGAGGGAGAAAAGGCCACGCACCTATTCCGTGTGCATGGTGTACTACATCGTGGACGGCGTCCTACATCAGCGCAATTCTTGCCCGTCGATTTGCTCGCGCCGGTCCGCGTGCCGCACCTTTCTTTGATTCCACCCGATTTCCTTCCGATATCTCAGGTACAGGTGCGTCGTGTCATTGCGCGCCCAGAAAATCACCTGCCCGCATTCATCGTCCGCACGGAGGCGCGTTGTTTTGGCCATCGATACCCCCGCCACCCAATCGGAATTGACCGTCCCGCTCAACACGCCCGCACTCCCGACGCCGGTGATTCCCGCCGAGCGACCGATCCCATCACGGCAAGATGCGACGGTCCACCCGCCGCGCGAATTGTTCTACGACAGCATCGCCGACGAATTCGACGCCGTCATGAATATGTACGACCTCGAACGGCGCCTTCACGTCATCTTCGATGTCTTCCTTAAAGATGTGGATTTGCACGGACGGCAACTGCTCGATGCGGGCTGCGGCACCGGCTGGTTCAGCCGCGCCGCCTGCCGCCGCGGTGCCGACGTCACCGCCCTAGACATCGGTCCGCGCTTGTTGTCTCAAGTCAGCGACAAATGCAATGCCAAAACCGTCGTCGGCGATGTGCTCGATCTGCAATTTCCCGATGGCAGCTTCGATGTCGTGATCAGCTCCGAATGCATCGAACACACGCACGACCCGGGCCGGGCCGTACACGAACTCATTCGCGTCTGTCGCCCCGGCGGCTTGGTCGCGATTACATCGAACAACCGCACGTGGTATTGGCTTTGCGCGCTGGCGAATCGCTTCGACTGGCGCCCGTATAAAGGCATCGAAAACTGGCCCGGCTGGACGGAGTTTCACGGTTGGTTCGACCGCGAGCCCGTGCGCATCGTCGATCGCCGCGGATTCCATTTGTTTCCATTTCAAATCCGCGCGTTGCATCCTCTGCTGCGACATCTCGATCGCTACGGTCAAACGCTCGGTCGCTTTTGCGTCAACCAAGGCATCATGGCCGTCAAGAATTAGACAAACGCCTAGAACCGGCGATACGATTCGCCAAACGTGATCATTCCCGCGCGCATCATGTCATCGAGCAAGCCCACCGACTTCGCGGAACCGATCGATCACAACCACGGCATTACGCAACACAATATGGACCATGAGGTCCGCGAGAGTAAGCCGGCTGATAACGCACTGTGTGCCCCTGATATGGGTGCCCCTGCCCTTCCAGGGTTGGGGGACTACGCCAAGCAACTGCACGCACCGACAATTACAGACGACGGCACAGTCGCATCGGGTGCCCCTGCATCTCCGGGGCTGGGGGACATGCCCCTACCCACGCGGCCATCCAAACTAACCACCATCGCGACCTGGCTCACCATCATCGCGCTCGGCGTCGCCTTTGGCCTTTGCGTCGGTATCGCCTACGGCGTGAGTAACCATTACCAATACCTCGTCCACGGCCTGCACGCGCTCGACCCGTCGTTCCTTGCCAACGATTGGTTCACGTGCCAAACGCGCGCCCATCACATCACGTTCACGCCGCTCATCGTCGGCATGGCGCGGCTCGGATCGTTGCCGATCGTCTTTGCGCTGGCCAACATCACCGCCGCCATCGTTGTCGTCGCCTGCCTGTTCGCCTTGGCGCGACATTGGTTTGACCGTCCCATCGCTGTTACAGCACTTGCCGTGTTTCTGTTGGTCATCGTGCCGCGCCCTTACATGGGCCTGACCAACCTGATCAACATGATCTTTCAGCCGGCCACTGTCGGTGCCGTCGGCCTGTTCGCGGGGTTAACGCTTATCGCTGTCGGTCGTCATCGCGCCGCCGGCCTCATCCTCGGCATCGCCGCCTTGTTTCATATCAATTACATGGTATGGGCCGTTGCGATTGTCGGCCTGCTTATCTTGATGCAAGGCCGCCAGTTGAAAATTCGTTGGGCCCTATGGCTGATCGCGCCGCTCGGCCTTGCCGTCTTCTTTCATTTGCCGTTCGCGCTCGAATCGCGCACCGCCGAACAACAGGCCGCCGCCGCGGCCGCACAGTGGATTCTGCACGACTTATACATGCCCTACCATTCGCGCCCGCTCACGTGGGAAGGCGAACGCGTGCTGCGCTTCATCGCAGTGATCGCTATGGCGATCTTGGCATGTTTAATTGCACCGCCGCAAAACGTGAGCAAACACGCACGACACATCGTCGCCATCGTGTCGGCAATCGTCGTCGGTGGGATCACATGCAACGCGATACTCGCAAGCGATCTGATTGCATTGTTGTTCCCGTGGCGCATGGCACCGTTTCTCGTCACGATCGCAGTCTTGCTGACTGCTGGCGCCGTTGTCCGCATGTTTCATCACCATACGACTCACGCGCGAATCGTCGCGCTGCTCCTCATCGGTACAACCTTTGGCCTGCATCTCGCCGGCGTCAGTGCATACGGTCTTCGCAGTTGGAGTACCGTAGTGATCGTCGGTTTATGCTACCGGTGGTTGACGGCTGGCGATGACGTTAGGTTGGCAAATGGTGTCATAGTCGTTACCGCGCTGGCTGCTATATGCTTTAGCGGCATCGGAAAGCTGCAATTGGCCTTATGCATCGGTGCAGTCGGCGCGACGTCACTGGCCGTTCTGTCGCAACTCAGACTTAAGCGACGCGGCGATTGGGCTATCCCGCGCTTTGCCCGAGCCGCACTGCCCGTCGGCGCGCTCGCATTCATTCTTGCCTTTACGTTTCGCGCCGGCGTGCAGCGTAAAGATCACTTCGGTCCGCAACCCGACGAACCCGACCGCGCGCTCTTTGAGTGGTGCCGATCCACGCCGACGGGTACGCGTTTCGTGATACCGCCCGATCTAAACGCGTTTCGCGTTCAGACCGGCCGCGCGATTGTGATCGACTGGAAATGCATGCCCATCCTACCCGCCGACACGTTGCGCTGGTACGAGCGACTCGTCGATGTCGCCGGAATCGAATTCACCAGTATGGAACAATGCTTTGCGAGCTACCGAACGCTCGATGCGAACCGCGCCGAAGCGCTTGCCGAAAATTATCAGCCGGACTACATCGTCGTCGATGCCCGCCAACACACGGGCGACCTCAGCCGCTTACCCTTGGCATGGTCGAATGATGACTGGCGCGTGTATCGCAACGTGCCGACCGTCGTGGCACAAGGGGATAGCGACGCGAATTAGATTTTACAGCATTGCATGAATTCGATTCGTATTAAATTCTGCTCGATCACAAAGCCAAACCATCCGCCATCAATCCTCGGACATTACCGAATCATCCGACGCATCCGCCGGCTTATCGCGCACCATCCGTTTCACCAACGGCCACAGCGCTACCGGTATCACCGCGCCGAGCAATAAGGACACCGTCGGACTCTCGCGCCCGGCGTAGCCCAATCCGGCATACGCGAAGCCCGTCGCGAAGCTGCCCAGCGCCAACGCCGGATAAAAAATGCGCCGCCGCATGCGCGATAATCCTGCTAAGCACGCCGTCACTTCCGGCAACACCGGCAACCCGCGCGAGAGCGCCACGGCGTAGCCGCCCGCCCGCGCAAAGAATCGTTCCGAACGCGCTAACTCATCTTCACCCGCAAGCTTCAATGCCAACCCGCGACCAAAGCGGCGTGTTGCGACAAACGCAATCGCACCCGCCAAAAAGGACGCGCCGCCCGCCAATAGCCCACCGCCGACCGGCCCATACATAATTCCCATCGCCGCCATCACCGCCGTCGCCGGGATCGGCAGCACCAAGTCGCCGACGATCAGCCCCACACCCATGGCCCACGACCAATGCCCGTACGATTCCAACCGCTCGACCGCCTCGTTTCCGCCCGGCGTGACGGTAAACAACTCCCCAAACAGCAGGAACGGTAGCGCGAACAACACAACCAGCGACAAAATCAATCCAAACAGTCTCATAAACCATGCCCACGAAAAATGCGTTGGTGCCGACACGGCAGCCAACACCGCGAAAAACCGACTGAACGATAGCGTCGCTATCGCGTTACCGCCAAGTTACAGCCGCAGGACGCGTATTGCACGTGTTGAGGGTAGGATATAACAGTCAGGAAAAGGCGTGCATTCAACAGGGCATCGCGCCCTTCGAATTCGAAAAGCGAGATCGCAATGAAACACATTTTCGGCGTTATCGTCATCCTAATCGTCAGCGTCATCACCGGCGTCGCTGCCAAGGCCATGTGGTACGACACGTGGTCACCTACCAAAGCTGCGCCGCCCCAAAAGATGGCGTGGGTCAAGCAGCAGACGAGCGACGCAATCGCGAAGACCGGGGCGGATCGTAATCAACCCGGAACGAGCGGCGACGCATCGGAAAAAGTGACTGATAACGATGCGGAAGTGAGCGACTCATCAGGCGCAACCGATGCATCTCTAACTGCAGACGCGGCAGTCTCAAACGACGAGCCCGAATTCTCGGGCGGCTTCCCCGTCGCCAAACTCGACATGGTGGTGGACCACCTCATCAACGGCACCGCCCATTTTGTCGACGCGCGCGAGGAATACGAGTTTGACGACGGCCACTTGAAGGGCGCTCACCTGCTGCCTTCCAGCGCCATCTACGAAAACATCGAAAACCTCATGGCCGTCGGTGTATTACCGGGACCGGGCAAGCCCATTATCGTTTACTGCGGTGGCGGTTCCTGCGAAGCGAGCCACAATGTTGCCAAAGTCATGGCCGAGTTCGACTATCAGAACATCTATATCTACGTCAACGGATGGGAAGAAGTCATGGCCGAGCCCGACCGATTCGCGGGCCAAACTGAGTAGCAGACGCGACCGGGTGCCCAAGATTTGGGTGCCCCTGCCCTTCCAGGGCTGGGGGACAACAAGACGCCCCGGGTGCCACTGCCCTCTGGGGCTGGGGGACAACAAAAAACCAATCGATCCCGATAGACCGATCGATCATCGACGATAAAAAGGACGAACCATCGTGACCACGAACCCAAACACATCAACGCTCGACTACGCTGCTGTTAAGCCCAACGATACCCGCGCTTACTCCGTCCGCAACATCCTGTCGCACGTTTTCGCATTGGTTGTCGCGGGCTTTTTTCTCTACGCCGCCTACGGCAAAATCGGGCCGGTCAACGCGCGGCAGTTCGCGGTGCAAATCGGCAACTACAAAATTCTGGACGCGGCCTATAGCAACATTCCGGCCATCATCCTGCCCTTCATCGAAGTGTATGCCGCCCTCGCCCTGCTGTTTCCCAAAACGCGCAAGGCCGGTGCCATTCTCATGGCTGGTATGCTGCTGTTCTTCATTTGTGCCGTGTTCTATTCCGCCATCCATCTGGGCCTGTCGATCGATTGCGGCTGCACCGGTAAAGGTGGCAGCAAAGCCGGTTGGGGAGTCATCGCGCGCAACACGGGCTTGCTGATTGCAACTGGCTTGTCCGTGTGGCTCTACCAATGCGGACCATGCGCACCCAAAACTTCCGTAGATTCCTAGTCGGCTTGATTGCAGCCTCGGAATGCGATTGAACTCCTAGAGACTTTTTCATTTGCATGTAGCGGCAACTTTTTTGATCACCTTTGCTCTGTTACGTCTGAAAGCCCGGCAGGGCTGACGGGCTGACAGCCCCGGATGTAGCGTAGACCGCGTTAGCGGTCGGAGCGCAATCCTGGGTAATCGAGAGCAAAACCATTAAGCCCCGGCAAGGGGCGTAGGTACCTACACCGCTGCCGCGGTTTAATACGGAATGCAACATGATCCATGGATTGTCTGGCTAACGCCGCTCCATCCATGGCTTTCAACCTGCGCCCCTCCGGGGCTGCGAAGGATATTCGCTTCGCTAGACTGGAGTAAAAACTGCTCTTAGATCGTGTATGAAGCGGTTACCGTTGAGTATTTAGCAACCAGCTTTAGCAGCTTACTTCGCTCAATCGGCTTCGCCAGAAAGTCGGTACAACCGGCCGCCAGGCACTTCTCGCGATCTTCCTTCATCGCATTAGCCGTCAACGCCACAATCGGCGCCGAGATGCCGGCATCGCGCATGCGTCGCGTGGCTTCGAAACCATCCATCACCGGCATTTGCATATCCGTGAGAATCACATCGAACTGACCGCCCGCGTTTTTGCGCTCCAGTGCGGCGGCCAAGCCTTCTTTACCGTTTTCCGCGAGCGAAACCCGCGCCCCGGCCCTCGTCAGAATGTGCTTAAATAACCTTTGATTATCGAGACCATCTTCGATCAACAATACATCGCAATCCAGTTTGGTCTCGGTTTCGTTCGCATTCGGCGTTGCCGCAATTGCCCCAGCCTGACGCTGCGCGCGATCGACCTCTCCCACGCGATAAGTTGTCGTATTCGACCCTGTTTTCACCGGGATCGACAACCGGAACGTCGAACCTATGCCCTCTTCGGTCTTCAACAGCGTCACACTCCCGCCCATCGCTTCGGCAAGTCGCCGTGAAATCGACAGGCCCAAACCGGTGCCGCCGAATTGTCGAGTCGTTGATGAGTCCGCCTGCGAGAATGGGGCGAATAACTTGGCCGCCGCCTCCGGCTTCATGCCGATGCCCGTGTCCGCTATATCTACGATTAGCGACTTCGTAGTTGGACCCGATTCAGCTAGGGAAAGGCGCGCCGTCACCGTTCCTTCGCTGGTGAACTTCACGGCGTTACCCACCAAATTGAAGACAATCTGGCGCAGACGTGTTGGGTCGGTCATCAGCGTGCGCGGCACCGGCGTTTCGCATCGGCAATCCAACGTCGTACCCTGCATGCGCGCCTTGGGCCGCATTACGGTGATCACGTCGTCGATCAACTCGACCGGATCACACTCGATCGATTCCAGCTCGATCTTGCCCGCTTCGATCTTCGACAGGTCGAGAATATCATTGATGAGATCGACCAGATGGTTGCCGCTGCGTCGAATCGCGTGGACGTGCTGGAATCGATCTTCATCCGACAAATCGGGATCTTCGAGCAATTCCGAATAGCCGATGATCGCCGTCATGGGCGTGCGAATTTCGTGGCTCATATTCGCCAGAAAGTTGCTCTTCGCTTCGTTGGCCGCCTCTGCAACGCGCCGCTCCTGCACGGCCTGGGCACCGGCCTCGATCCCCTGCACCATTTCGTTAAACGCAAATTCCAGCGCACCGATTTCATCGAGCCGCGTAACCTTCACGCGTGCGGTGTAGTCACCTTCTTGGACACGCTTGGTCATTTCCGCCAATTCCTGAATCGGCCGCGCCCACTGTCGCGAAACAAACGCCGCCACCAGCGCCGCCAAAGCACCGATCACCAACGTACCGATCAGCAACATGGCTTGAAAAGCCTTACTCTCGGTGAACAGCAAGTTTCGGCCCGTATCGATCCCCAATATCCAATATTCGCCATTGCCGAGAGAAATTGATGCCAATGATAGGTTGCGATCGTCCTGCGTCTGTTCAAAGCGGGCAATGTCACCGCCACCGGCCACTAGCCGATTCATGACCTTCTTATCGCGCAGCATGTTCCAATCGGCAAACAGGCATTCCCCCGTCTCGAGCTGCTGCCCCCAGCGCTTCGACGGATCGTCGTGATACATATAGTCGCCATTGAAATCGGCAAGAAACAGTTCGCCGTCGGGATCCGCGGAGGCCAATTGCTCAACCAGTTCCAAAGGTTCGACATTGACGACGATCGCTCCGAAGAAGACTCCATCGAAATACACCGGCGCGGCAAATCTCACTACCGGCACGTCCACCTGCACTTCGCCCCGTTCGATATTCAAGTCGATCGATGAAACGTAGACGCGCCCCGGTGGCAAATCTTTTACGCGGGTAAAATACGCGCGATCCGACTTATCCTGCAATCGATGCGCCGCCACCGCATACGGACCCGTCTCTCCTCGATCCACGCGCAACCGTTCCATGCCGTTGGCATCGAGCCAACGCACTTGCAACACACCGCGATGCAAAAACTCATAATCGGAAAACAGCTTCGTCAAGCGCGCAGTCCAGTGCTCTGCCGTGGAATTATCGATCGGATCGACGCCGCCGTGCCGCTCGGCGCGGTAAAGCCCCGCCAGCGGCGGATACTGCGCGATCGTCAGCACGTCCGTCTTGAACACATCCAAATTTTGCTCGATGGATAACCGCAGCGCTTCGATCGTATCGTCTGCTTCTTTGACGGCGTACTGCTTCATCGTCGTCGATACGCGCATCAAGACAAACGAACTGAACGCAAACATCGGCACCACCGCCAACAAAACCGCAAAGAACATGTACTGCCGGCGCAGACCGCGTCTCTGCTGGTTGTTTTGCATCGAACGATGATGTTCTTCGGTCAGCGGCATAAGCGGAGATGTTCCTGCGCTTCAGACGGGTACGTGTTATTGGATTAAATCGGGTCAATTCATTCAGGAAGTGTGTTACAGGTATAGGTATTTCGGGACGTCGACTCGCTGCTGGGCCGCAAGACTTGCGGTCTGACAGCAAGATTGCCCCAAGGCAGCCGCAGATTCCAATTGAATTGGCCACCGCCCCCTGTTTTGCTTTAGACTGACGTTCCACATATGCGGACCCGGAAACCCATACCGACCGCATGGAAAAAATCGGCTCAACGTCCGCATCGCAAACGGAGGATCGCTATGCAGATTCCATATTCGCCAGAAAGCTACGTCGACTTCGATCAGGATATCCCGCGCCAAAAAATGCTCGCCGCCCTTAAGCAGGTCGAAAGCGAACTCGGTCGCAGCTATCCGCTCCGCATCGGCGGCAAGCAAATCGACACCGATAAAAAAATCGACTCGATCAATCCTGCCAACACCGACCAAATCATTGGTCGCGTCGCCAAAGCCAACAGCGACCATGCCCAACAAGCCATCGCCGCCGCCGACGAAGCCTTCAAAAGCTGGTCGCATGTCGATCCCGACGTGCGCGCTCGCTATCTCTTCCGCGCCGCCGCCATCATCCGCCGCCGCATCTACGAATTCTCCGCCTGGATGGTCTTCGAAGAATCCAAACCCTGGCTCGAAGCCTACGCCGATACCTGCGAAGCCATCGACTTCCTCGAGTTCTACGGTCGCGAAATGATGCGCCTCGGCGGTGCCCAACCCGTCACGCCCTTTGAAGGTGAAGAAAACGAGTTGCGCTACATTCCGCTCGGCGTCGGCGCGATCATCCCGCCTTGGAATTTCCCACTTGCCATCATGCTCGGTATGACCACCGCCGCCATCGTCAGCGGCAACACCGTCGTGCTAAAGCCGGCCAGCACGGCGCCGGTCATCGCCGCCAAGTTCGTCGAAGTGATGGAAGAATGTATGTTGCCGCCGGGCGTACTCAACTTCGTGCCCGGTAGCGGCGGCGAAATTGGCGACACCATCGTCGAACATCCGCGCACGCGCTTTATCGCGTTCACCGGTTCGCGCGACGTCGGCGTCAGCATCTTCGAAAAAGCCGCGAAGATTCAGAAGGGCCAGATCTGGCTCAAGCGCACCATCTTGGAAATGGGCGGTAAAGACTGCATCGTCGTCACCGAAAACGCCAATCTCGAAGATGCCGCTGATGGCGTGGTTGCCGCCGCCTTCGGTTTTCAAGGGCAAAAATGCTCTGCCTGCAGCCGTCTGATCGTTGATGAAAAAGTGCATCAACCCCTGCTCGACATGGTCGTCGAACGCGCCAAGAAACTCGTCGTCGACAACCCCACTGGCGAGTCGAACCCCAACATGGGTGCCGTAATCGACAAGAAAGCGTACGAAAAGATCAACAGCTACATCGAAATCGGCAACAAAGAAGGCACGATGGTCTTGGGCTCGACGAAAGTACCGACCGGCGGCTACTTCATTCCGCCGACCATCTTCGACGGCATCAAGCCCAACGATCGCATCGCGCAGGAAGAAATCTTCGGCCCCGTGCTCGCCGTGATCAAAGGCAAAGGCATCGACGAACTGCTCGATATCGCCAACGGCACCGAGTACGGCCTGACCGGGGCGATCTACAGCAACGATCGCCACGAACTCGAGCGTGCCCGCCACGAATTCCACGTGGGCAATCTCTACCTCAACCGTAAGTGCACGGGCGCATTGGTCGACGTACAACCGTTCGGCGGCTTCAACATGAGCGGCACCGACAGCAAAGCGGGCGGTCGCGATTATCTACTGTTGTTTATGCAGGGTAAGAGCATCGCGGAACGTTGGTAGGCTCCGCTAAATTGCGAGATGAATAACCACCCCAAAGGCGCGACAAACGTTCGCGCCTTGTTTATTTACACATCCTGAAACATTCTCGGCAAATCGGTCAAATTGTGCATCTCCGATTCGCTCGCTGTGATCGGGCTCATGCCCAGCTCGGCCAGTTCGCGATTGACCCAGGCGCGCAGCGACAGATTGGTACTGTGTTCGGCGTATGTGATTTTCGCGCGCATGATGATTTCTTGTCGTGATTTCTCTTCCATGGCAATTGGCTCCGAATAAGCTCGGATCGCAAGACGGTTAAATCTGACGATGTGCGTATAGCGTGCTGGCATTCCACACGAATGCCGGTGGCAAAGACCATCCTGGTCCGAACTCGGGTAAGAAACGCTCCTTCGTTTCGGTACGAATCGACAAACGCTAAAAGCCGCGGGTACCGCAGCTTCCTGCTAGCCCGTAACACACAGATGTGTTGTTGTCGGTTGAGATCCCTTACGGATAAGTATCGTAAGTATCATCGGATCGTGCAAGTCCGCAACATGAGCAATCTCCACAAAAATCGGCAAAATCTGCGACTTTTTTCCCCGCCCCACAGCCTGTGACTTTTGTCTATTTCCTGAAAATTCTGATATCCCCGCTTGATTCGACAACGCTTGATGCGTAGCCAAACACCGCCTCATTCAGTCGCCATATAGCAATGCGGCTCGTGAAACGGTGGTATTTTGCCGCACCCCATCAAGTAACACTTGGTCGTTTCAGGCCCCATAAACTTGAACGTCTTCTTAAACAGCGGGTACAACGCCGCAATCTCAGCCTCTGATTTCGCAGGCTGTTTATTCAGCCATTTACGGTAGCTGCCATGCTCGTTGGCCAGCGCGACCATCACGGCCGCGTTGTGAATCGTCGCTTCGATCTTGCGGCGATTGCGGATAATGCGTGCGTCGTTGACTAGCCGATTCAGCTCCCGCTTACCAAATCTTGCCACCCGTTCCGGCTCGAACCCGGCAAACGCCTCGTGCAGCGCCGGGCTTTTCACCAACACGATTTTCCACGACAACCCGCACTGAAACACCTCCTGCGTCAGCCGCTCCAGATGCCCCGCATCCGTGCGAATCGCCTTGCCCCATTGGCGATCGTGATACGTCGCCAGCAAAGCATCTGTCGCCGCCCATTGGCAGCGCGGCTTGCCGTCATCCGGGTTCACCATCCCCTTTGCCATCGTGTTTTCCTTCTTTTGAAACCGTCACGCGGGCTGCGATTGTCCGCCGCCTGAGATACAATATTAGCAAACACGAGCGACCCTCAAAGACCATAACGCATGTATACCCAACGAATCTACACCGACAACGCCGCCACCAGCTTTCCCAAGCCACCCTGCGTGATGGAGGCCGTCAACGCCTACGCCAACGATCTCGGCGCCTCGGCCGGGCGCGGTGCGTACCGCGAAGCGATGGAAACCGGCGAGTTGCTCGCCGAAGGCCGACGCCGCATCGCGCGGCTCATCAACGCCGAATCGAGCGAGACCATTGTGTACGCGTTCAACTGCAGCGGCGCGCTCAACATGGCTATCCACGGCTTGCTACGCCCCGGCGCGCATGTCGTTGCTTCGCGTATGGAGCATAACTCCGTGCTGCGCCCATTGCATGCGTTGATGCAAACGCACGATATTCGCGTTACGTGGATCGATGCCGACCCAACGACGGGCGTCGTCGACGTAGAAGCCTTCAACAACGCGTTGACCGAAAACACCGCGCTCGCATGCCTGATACACGCCAGCAACGTGACCGGCATATTGCAGGATATCGCGCGTGTCGGCGCAGCGTGTCGCGAAAAAAATATCCCGCTACTCGTCGATGCGGCGCAGACGGTCGGTCACGTGCCAATCGATGTGCAAGCCATGAACGTCGACCTGCTCGCCTTTCCCGGTCACAAAGCAATGCTCGCGCCGCTCGGCACCGGCGCGCTGTATATTCGTCCCGGCCTCGAAAACAAACTCACGCCGCACATTCAAGGCGGCACCGGCTCGGTCAGTGACGAACCTGTGCAGCCCGACTTCCTACCAGACAAATTTGAGCCCGGCAGCCACAACGCGTTAGGCATTGCCGGTTGGGTCGCATCGCTTAAGTGGCTCGAAGATAAAACCATCGACGCCGTTCGTGCCCACGACCTTGAGCTTTCGCACGCATTCATCAACCAAACCCAAGGCATCGACAGCCTGCGCGTCTTCGGGCCTACCGACCCATCGGCCCGCGTAAGTGTCTTCAGCGTCGCCATCGACGGCCTCGAACCCGCCGAGCTAGCCGCTCTGCTCGAAACCGAATTCGGCATTCTCACGCGGCCGGGCATTCACTGCGCCCCCTTCGTGCACGAAACCCTCGGCACCACCAGCGCCGGCGGCACCGTGCGGCTCAGCTTTGGCATCTTCAACACGCTCGATGATATCGCCCATTGCACCCAAGCCCTCGCCGAACTCGCCGGTGCCAAAGTCGGCGGTTAATCCGTCCAGTACGCGCGAATTCACGTAATTACCGTTCCGGTGGCGACCCGCGCACACCTATAATGACAGAGAACCTACCCGCTGGGCCTGCTGATCCCTTTTAATATGAAAGTGATCGTGTCGAACAACGCCACGCGTCAATTCAGTCTTTTGTCTCAATCGCACGCCAAGCGTTGCGAAAACTCGTATGCGTTAGGCAGCGTGGGTGCACGGGCGACGTGGCGGCGTACGCTCGTCGCCATCGCAGCGCTCGTCATAACAACCAAGCCCCTTTCCGCCGACGTCACCGCCCCCGCCGTCGACGCCGCCATTCAAAAAGGCCGCGAAGCGTTGCTACAGCAAATCCGCATGGTCGACGAGATCACCTACCAGCAGCCCGGTGGGCAACAAAAGACCGTGCGTGGCACCGTGACCCGACGACGCGGCGGTATCGTGATCATCGAAACCAGCGACGGCGGCCAAGAGCGCATCACCGAACGCTACATCACCAACTGGGCGCGCGGCGGATTTGCCAACAAGGAAGAAGCGTACATCCACTATGGCGGGCGTACCGCCTTGGCGTGCTTGGCACTGCTCAACAGCGATCTCGAATTGAGCGAGCCGCGGCTCAAACGTTGTGTCGATGCGCTCGCGCTGCACCCATTACCGGAATCGGGCACCTACGTCCGCGCGTTGCGCGCCAGTATCTGGTCGCACCTGCTATTGCAACGGCGACTGAGCCCGGCGAGCCAACGCACCTACAAGCGCCTACTCGAACTGGATATGAATTGGCTCGAGCGCGAAATGCAACCGAGCGGCGCATATGATTACGGCTTCGACTTGGGTGATGGCGATTCGTCGAACACGCAATTCGCCCATCTCGGCCTGTGGCGCGGCAACTTGGCCGGTGCCGAAGTGAACCGCAGCCGTTGGGAACGCATCGAAGACTTCTGGCTCAAATCCCAAAGCCCCAGCGGCGGTTGGTCGTATGTACCGGGCGCATCGAGGCCGACGTCGTCGATGACGGTCGCGGGTTGTAACAGCCTCTACATCGTGCTCGACCGCCTATACGCGCGCGCCGATCGCGTGTATCGCCCGCTAGCCGGATGCCAACCGAACAAAGTGGCGCGCAAACAGATCGAAAAAATCTTCGCCGCCATTCGCGCGGGCAATGAGTATCTCGATCTCAATCCCTACGACCCCGAAGCCAACAAAGGCTACGAGCTGTTCGGCATCGAACGATTGGGCTTGGCCAGCGGTGAGGCATCGATCGGCAATCGCGACTGGTATCGCGATAGCGTCGGAAGCGTCAGCGCTCGCAAGTGGGGAGAAGATGTCATTGCCGATTCGTTCGCACTGATCTTTCTCGTGCACGGCCAAGCGCCGATCCTCTTTCAAAAACTTTCCCACGGCAGCGCAAACGACGACTGGAACTTTTACTTTCGCGACTTGCACGGCATCACGAGCTATCTCAACGGCACGTTCGAGCGCTTGCATCGCTGGCAATATGTACCAGCCAACGCCACGTTGCCCGTATTGAAACACGCACCCTTCCTGCTCATCAGCGGCACCGAAACCTTCGGCCTCGATCCCGACGTGCGCGACCGCCTCACGCAATACATCGCAGACGGTGGTACGCTGGTGTTTCACGCGGACCTTAGCTCGCGCAAGTTCGCTGCCGCCGCGCGCAAGGAGATCGAGAAAATACTGGAGGCTACCCCTTGGCCCCTGCGCGAATTATCCGAAAGCCATCCGCTGTTTTCCTGTCAGTTCAATCTGAATAAGCCCGGCTTGCGAATTCCTGTTTCCGCCGCGGCCGATGGTCCGCGCTTGCTGGCCGTGCTGTTTGAGAAAGACATCGCCGGCGCGTGGCATCAACGCCAAACGCAATACGAACGCCTGTTTCAACTTATCGCGAACCTACGCACCTACGCGGCACCGCCCTATCCCGACCTTCCCCGCGTCTTGCCCCAACCGCACAACGCCACGCCGCGCAAGGCCTACCTCGGCAACCTGACCGTAAGACGCTTTGCGTATCGCGGTGATTGGCGCGGCCATTTCCGTTTGTGGGAGCGACAAGCGGCGCGCATCGAACAACTGAGCGGCGTGCGTGTAATGAACATCCCCCCGCAGCGCGAAGACGACATCGACGACATCAAGAAAGCCGACATGCTGTTCGTCGCCGTGCGCGGTCAACCCGAAATGACCGACCAACAAATCGAGCAATTGCGCGCTTACGCCGAGGCGGGCGGCTTCATTCTCATCGAATCTACCGACGGTCAAAAAGACGGTAACGCCGCCGTGCTGCAATTGATGAATCGCATCGACATCGGTAAGCAGTCGGTCGTCGATGCCACCCATCCGCTGATCACCGGCGCATTCCCCGGCGGATCGGCGCTCGAAAAGCTTAACACGTCGGCGGCCGGCGCGTCGTTGTTAACCGGCAGCAGTGTGCCGCCGCTGTTAGCGCGTTTCGTCGATAATGATCTGCGTGTGTTGGCATGTCCGTTCGATTTGTCGGCCGCGCTCGACCGCCACCATATCTGGCAGCGCGTTGGGCTCGACGTCCCTTCGACCGAGCGGCTGGTTAGCAATATCCTCGCCTATCGCCGCCACCAACTTTCCAATGCTGGGCGATCATGAAACCGGGCGGCCTGATTCTGATTCACGGCGGCGCGCTGGGCGACTTCGTTTTGACGCTGCACCTGCTGCAAGCCTTGCTCGACAAATTCGATTGTCCAGCGCGGGTCGTCTGTCGCCGCAGCTACCACGGCTTGCTCGCCACGGCCGCGCAGGTCGAGGCGATCGACCTCGACCGCCCCACCGCCCGCAGTCTTTTCGGTGACCAAGCCGATGCTGCACTGGATGAGTTCGCGACGGGACTGGATGGCCCGCCTATGGTCGTCGATTGCCTCGGCACGAATCTCAACTCGGGTCAAGGAATCGATTACCGATTGCTCCGCATCGATCCGCGCGACCGGCCCCCAGAAAATCACATCCTGCGGCAATGGGCCGATCGACTCGCCGCCCAAGGACTCGCGGTTACCCCCACGGCCCCCACATGGTTGCGGCAGCAGCGTTCATTCGATGACGACGAACGCCACGTGCTCATCCACGCCGGCGGCGGCGGCAAGGCCAAATGCTGGCCGCTGGACCGGATCTGTGAATTGATCGACCGAATCCGGAGCGCTGGTTGGCGTGTTACGGCCACCCTCGGCCCGGTCGAACTCGAAACCTGGCCTGCCGAGGACATTCTCCGGCTCGAACGATCGGCAGCGCTGCAAACGTTCGAGCGACTCGATCAATTCGTCGAATCCCTTCAATGCGTTCCATTCTTCATCGGTAACGACAGCGGCCCAGCTCATCTGGCAAATGCACTCGGCTGCCGCACGCTTGTGATTTTCCAAGCGACCAACCCGAACATTTGGGCACCGCCCGACGCGCGCTGCGTCGGCCCCGCGTATGATGGTCAACCGCCGTCGGTCGACGCCGTCTTTAACGCCTGGCAGGAAATGACGCATACTTGCAACGCATCTTCGACGTGAGGAAGATCACTTTGTGCTTACCGGATTAACGATACGCCGCGCACAACCCGACGAACGCATCGCCGCGCTGCGCCTCGCCGTTACGCCGGCAAGCATGCCCGCGTTGGAAAGGGATCGTCAGGTCACCGCCTTCCTGCGTTATGCCGAGCGCCTCAATTGGTCGCTCGATCGATTATGGGTTATCGCTGCCGGTCAACGGCTGCACTGGAGCGCGCTGGCAATCCCCTCTCCCGGTCGCACCGCCATGTTGCTGGTCGCACATCCACCGCGCCCCGATCGCGCCGCCATCTCCGATGCACTCGCGCAAATCTCAACGACGTTATTCGATGAGGATGTGCAACTGGTTCAATTATTACTGACCGAAAACGATCGTACGACGGCCACGGCCGCCCAAGATGCGCAATTCGAATCCATCGCAACGCTGCAATACATGAAGTGCGATTTGAATCAGCCCGAAGCGTCGCACGCGAAAGTCACCGCACCACCCACATGGCAATGGCATCCATACGATGACCAACAACATGCGGCCTTTCGCGACCTCATCGCCGCCAGTTACGAAGGCAGCCTCGACTGTAGCGCGCTCGCCGGTCGCCGTGACATCGATGATGTCATCGCGGGCCATAAAGCCGCGGGCGAATTCGCCCCCCGCAACTGGTGGCTCTTAACGGACGCGCAAGATTTGCTGGGATGTATCCTGCTAGCGCGCTTGCCGCAACGCGCCACGATGGAACTGGTTTATCTCGGCGTTCACCCGGAGCACCGCGGTCGCGGCATCGGTCAAGCACTGCTTCAACGCGGGATTGAGACCGCCCGGCGCCACCGCTGTGACACCCTAACATTGGCGGTCGATGGAAAAAACGCGCCTGCCCTGCGACTTTACGAAGCTGTCGGCTTCACGGCCCGCGAGCGGAGACATGCAATGATCCACTTCAAAACCAATCCTTAACCTATATTTAATAAATATTTACATTTCGCCATATAGCAGCTTTGCTATCCCTAACGGTGGGCCGACCCATGTCAGTGACGTGTGGACAGAAAATTATTTTTTAGCGCTAAGTTCATATAGAGCTTAAACAAACGTTAATTCTGGTCGGATTGTTAATGATTTCCTGATTGACCGGTCGCCGACGACTTTTTATATTCCGTCCTCGGTCATTCGAGCGAGGCGTTGGGCTTTCACCCCTGCCGAGTCACTTAAGCGGCGGACTTCAAGCGGTGAAACAGTTTACTCCAGCCTCCCGACCGAAGTCCTGTTTGGGCGTGGAATCCATTATTCATCCGTAATCGATCATCGCGACTGCTCGCGTTGCGCAGAAGGAGCGCGCTGTGCCTGCAAACGTTCAATTCAACCAAGTGCAAATTCACGACCGTATGCATGCCGCCATCGAAAGCATCATTGGCAGCCAGCAGTATAAGGTCTGGTTCCGCAATTCGTCACGCATCGAATACACCGACGGGGTCGTCAAGGTGGGTGTTCCGAACCTCTTCATCAGCGGCTACATCGAAGACCACTTCGTGGATGCCGTCCACCAGGCGGCCCAGCACGTGTTCGGCCAGCCGATGAAGGTGGCTTTTGCCATCGATCCCGTGTTGTTCCGCAATCTGCGCAAGAGCCAGCTCAATTCACAGGCAGACTTCATCGGCAAACAGTCCGAGCGTGGCCTCAAGGAAGATGGTGGCAACGGCGCCGCCTATCAGCCGCAGACCCGGACGTTGCGCGGTCGCCTTGACGACTTTGTGGTCGGGAGCAACAACCGACTGGCGTATTCGATTGCCCGCAATCTCGTCGAAGGCACCATGCTCGACACCAGCCCGGTGTTTTTCTACAGCTCGTGCGGTCTCGGCAAGACGCACCTGCTGCAGGGCATTGCCAACGCCCTTTCCAAATCGAAGCCGGACGTTCGTTGGAAATACGCCAGCGGCGAAGAGTTCACCAACGAATTCCTCTATGCCCTGCGCGAACGCAAGCTCGACGCGTTCCGGCATCGTTACCGCGACGTCGATGTGCTGCTGCTCGACGACATGCAGTTCATCGCCAACAAGAAGGCCACGCAGGAAGAGTTCTTCCACACGTTTGAGGCCATTTGCGGCTCGTCTAAGCAGATCGTACTCGCGTCGGACTCGCATCCGAAGCTGATCGGCGACCTGACCGACTCGCTCGTGAGCCGCATCGTCGCCGGCATGGTCGTCCGCATCGAACGCCCCGATCAACAAACCCGCGTCGAGATCCTGCGTCAACGCGTGGCCAAGACGTCGCACCAAGTGCCTGACGCCGTACTCGAATACATCGCCTCGCGCATCAACGCCAACGTACGCGAACTCGAAGGCTGCCTGCTCAAGCTGCTGGCCTACGGTTCGCTGACCAAGTCGCCGATTACGACCGATCTGGCCCGCCAGGCACTCGACGAGCACTTGACGCAAACGGACAAGATCCTGACCGTCAGCGATATCGAGCAGAGCGTAGCAACGTACTTTGGAATTACGCCGGCCGACCTGCACACGTCCAAGAAGAGCCGCACGATTGCGTTGGCGCGCAATGTGGCGATGTACTTGGCCCGCAAGCACACGAGCCTGAGCTTCCCCGAAATCGCCCGGCTCATGGGCAACAAAAATCACACCACCGTGCTGCTGGCCTGCCGCCGCATCACGAATTACCTGAACGACCAAGCGGATGTGACTTGGCAAACCGGAGCCGGCCCGCTCACCCGCCCGCTGCAAGCCATCATTGAATGCCAGGAGGAGCATTTACGCGTCGGCGGCAAGGATGCCGCCCTTTCTGCTGACGCACCCGCAACCGAGCCGACGGTTGCAGCGCCTCCGGCAGTCGTCCCCAAGGTTCCCTCGGTGGCCTAGCTCCTGCTACTCGGCATTGGGCGAGCCAACAACGCAAAAAAAGACGGCGATTGCGTCGGTCGGTGTGATGGAGCCGCCGCCGATGCTTTCGCCCTTTTTTATGCCCGTACGAAATCCGGCACCACAATTCGACCCGCTCAGCGGCAAAAAACGAACCTTTGAAACTTACGGGCGGCGTATCGCTATCATTATTTGATGGTTTTCGACCGCCGGCCAAGCCCAAGATCGAGCCGCTGCCGGTAACAACCGATGTGCGAAGAGGGGAATCCGCTCGGGCATTCCGACCGAATACCCATTCCGCAAGTTTACACCGGCAAGAATTGCTACCTCATCCGGAGGATGCCGCATGCCCGTCCGCAAAGCGCTGTTTAACGTTGCGTTGCTCTCTGTCGTCGTCGTCCTGTTGGCCGCTGGGGTCGATCGCCTCAACCTAATCGGTAAGACCGCCTACGCCATCGAAAGCGCCAAACTCGACGCCGAGTTCGATCACATTTCCGACACGATGTCGATGGACTTGGAACCGTTGGCCCAAATCTCGCGCGGGTTCGCGCTAATCTCCGAAGCCAACAAATCGTCGGTCGTGTATATCGACGCACTATCGGCGGCCACGATTGACGACCGCGTGCGCGAACTGCTCGAAGAAAACGACGTGCAAATTCCCCCGTCGCGCGGCACCGGCAGCGGTGTCATTTTCGACGCCGCCGGTTTCATCGTAACGAACAATCATGTGGTGGCGGATAGCGATGTGGTGCGCGTGACGCTTGCCGATGGTCGCAAGCTGCGGGCGGACGTCGTCGGCACCGATCCGAAGACCGACCTTGCCGTGGTGCGCATCAACGCGGAGAACTTGCAACCCGCACGCTTTGGCAACTCCGATGACGTTAAAGTCGGCCACTTGGTGCTGGCGATCGGTAGCCCGTTTCGTTTGGGTCATAGCGTGACGCACGGCATCATCAGCGCCATCGGGCGCAGCGATGTCGAGGTGAACATCGACTATCAGGATTGGCTGCAAACCGACGCCGCCATCAACCCCGGCAACTCGGGCGGCCCGCTGATCAACACCAAAGGTGAAGTCATCGGCCTCAACACGGCCATCGCAACCGAGTCGGGCGCCAATCAGGGCGTGGCCTTTGCCATTCCGTCCAACACGATCAAACGCATTGTTGAGAAGTTAAAGACGGGTCGCGAAATCGTTCGCGGTTACCTCGGCGTGCACATCGAACAGATCACGCCGCAGGAAGCGCGGGCCTACAACTACGACCGTGCCTATGGCGTGTTGATCAAAGGCGTCGGCAGAAATTCGCCGGCGATGCTGGCCGGTATGCAGCCCGAAGATATCGTGGTGCGCGTGGGCGAACGCATCGTGCGCACCCGTGAGAAACTGCAACACATGATCGCCGCCATCGAACCCGGCAATACGGTCGATATCACCGTTTGGCGCAAGGGTATCGAAGTCGTGTTACCAACGCGCATCGGCGCGCAGCCGCGCAACTTCCGGCCGAAGGGACGCTTACGCGACTTTGCACCGGCACCAGAATCCGAATCGGGCAAGCCATGGTGGGCTGAGGATTCGGACAAGCCAAGCGACAAAATGGAGGAAATGAAAGACCTAAGCGATGCCCGCCAACAGAGCCGCAGCTTGCAGCCCAAGCGCAGCACCGGCCCCCGGCGCGTGTTTCGCAACATCGGCATGGAAGCGTCGACCGTCACGCCGGAATTGTCGAAGCGCTACGACTTGCCGGATGAAATCATCAACGGCGTCGTCGTAACGCGTGCATACCCGACCGGCGATGCTTACCTTGCCGACTTACGGCCCGGACAGGTGATCGTGTCCGCCAACGATCGGGTTATTCAAAACATCGCCGAGTTTGAGTCGCTCTTAACGCCGGACAATCTCAAGAAGGGCATTCGCCTGAAGATGCGGGTGCGCAACGCGGGCCAGTACGAAGATTGGTACACGGTGTTGTCGTCGCGGTAAGTGCCGTTGAGAAACGAACACGCTGTCAGATAAATAAGAAGCGCAGACATCGATGAAGCGGTGACACTTAACATTGAGACCGTTTCGCAAGTAGAATCAGCATCGTATGTAAAGCGTGCCGCTGATCAGTTCGCCGCCTGTGCGCTGTGTGCTATCGGTCAGCTTGCCGCCAGTGCGTAGTGTGTGCTACCAGTCAGCTTGCTATCAGTGCTCAGTGTGCCACTGGTCAGCTTGCTGCCAGTGCCCGGGGGCGCGAAAACGCTTTCGGCAACTAATCCGGTCGTGCTTCATCGGTGCATGACGGAATCTTGCCGCATCTCTTTCAGAGTTGAAAATTCAACGGTATTCCAAGCCTCACGGAAGCCGTGTTCGCAGCGTCCACAAGTCAAGGAATTGACGCCTTTCTCGCATAAGATTGATTTCTATTACCCATCGGCCACCCAAGACATCGAATATTCTGGTCTATGTAACTGAACGCTGCTTGCTCCTTTGGTATAATCCGACCGCGTAAAACTTCACCCCAACGAGGCCCCCCCCCATGGTTCATTACTACGACGATGCCGACCTGCCGCGCTTTGGCGAGATCGGCAAGGACGCCCCCGAATTGTGGCAAAAATTTAACGCCTATTACGGGGCGGTGTTCGAGGATGGTGCCCTTTCCGAACGCGAAAAAGCCCTGATCGCGTTGGCCGTTTCGCACGCCGTGCAATGTCCGTACTGTATCGACGCATATACTCAGGGGTGCCTCGAAAAGGGATCGAACCTGGAGCAGATGACCGAGGCGGTGCACGTGGCTGCCGCCATCAAAGGCGGCGCGGCATTGGTGCACGGCGTGCAGATGCGGAAGAAGGCGGAAGGGATAAGCATGTAGCGGAAAATTGAGAATGTTGAATTTAGAATTTAGAAACTGTGGGCAGGCATCAACGTTGCCTGCGCTGCAGACGAACCATTTCTCAATTCACCATTCTCAATTCTAAATTTAACCGACCTAAAGAATGATACGTCGTTAAGCCAGTAACGAAATCAAAATGAACCAGTCCCTCCTCAAACGCAACCACCCTCTCGCCGTTATCGACGCCCAGCGCCGGGTGCTCGAAAGCGATGCCGCCGTGCCCGCCTTTGGTGAGCGCTTGGCTGCTGCCGATCTGCACCCGCTCACGGCCACCGGCATCGAGACGTTTCAGATCAACGTCGGCAAGATGTGTAACCAAGTGTGCAAGCACTGTCATGTCGACGCCGGACCCGATCGCACCGAGATCATGACGCGTGAGACGATGGAACTTTGCCTTGCCGCGCTCGATCAAACCAACGCACAGGTCGTTGATCTCACCGGCGGCGCGCCGGAGATGAACCCCGATTTTCGCTGGCTGGTCGACCAAATCGTCGCGCGCGGTCGCCGCGTGATCGACCGTAGTAATCTGACGATCTTGGTCGCGCAAGGCTATGAAGACATGTGTCAATTTCTGGCCGACCGCAACATCGAAGTCACCGCCAGTCTGCCGTATTACCTGGAAAGCCAAACCGACGCCCAACGCGGCGATCACGTCTTCGAGCGTTCGATTCGCGCCTTGAAAAACCTCAACGCCGTTGGCTATGGCATGCCGGATAGCGGACTGACGCTCAACCTCGTTTACAACCCGACTGGCGCGTTTCTGCCGCCCAAGCAGGCCGGTATCGAAGCCGATTACAAACGCGAGCTGCGCCGCCGCCACGGTATTGAGTTCAACAGCCTGTACACGATCACCAACATCCCTATCAGCCGATTCCTCGATTTCCTTATCGAAAGCGGCAACTACGGCCCGTATATGCAGAAGCTCTCCAACGCATACAACCCCGAGGCGGCCAAACAAGTCATGTGCCGCAGCACCATCAGCATCGGCTGGGACGGCCAGCTATACGATTGCGATTTCAATCAGATGCTGGAGATCACCGTCGGCGACGGTTTACCGACCCACGTGCGTGATTTTGACGCGGCAGCCTTAGCGCGACGCGAGATATGCATTGGCAATCATTGCTACGGTTGCACGGCGGGTAGCGGGTCGAGTTGTACGGGGGCAGTGGCGGACTGATGCGACAAAAGACAACTAACCATACATCGAATGCACATCCGCAATTCTGCATTGAGTCGAAACCCGAGATTCCCGAGTCTGACGTGGAAATGCTCAGCCAATTTTTAGAACAGGATGTGGAGAACGGAGCGATTTATCGCGACGACGATACTATCGAATTCGGCCCCACATTACTGAAGTCTGTTTTGATCAACGATCGACTTATCATTCATGAGCCGGATTATCGTTCGATGCCAATTACGTGGGTACGAGGCGTCTCAGAATCGATGTGGCTAACCCGCGTTCAATCTGACGTTGTTAAGAGTATTTTTCCCGATCATTCACCTGAATACTGTAACGTCCGGTCCAGCCTTATAGTAGGTAATGACTTGTCTCCTGACACAAACCGCATCATTCTCTCGCGTGACGCCCGATCTGGCACGGCAAGTGGATGGTATTGCGGTAATCTAGATACAAAATTAGATTTGAATAATCCAGATAGTCTGAGTTTGATCTCAGTTTACGAAGCAATGATTCGTTGGCCGAATATCCGTGAATACCTAGCGCTTCCATCTGGATTTGAGATTGCGATTAGCGCAAAACAGGCCCGCATTAGCTCAACTCACTCAAAGATTGAGATAATTGACGGTAGCTATCTTGCAGCACGACGAGTCACCGCTGATTAAGACACTTATTGAGATAGTACATGCTCAATATCACGCGCCCCATGTATAACGCGCATGATCAATACATCATCACCTTCATTTGAACTGTATATCACCAGAAATTTATCCACGACCCACCAACGACAGTCATCGCCAGTCAATTGCTCTCGTAGCCATCCCATTGACGGCGTTACGGCAAGCAACTCGAATACACTGAAGAACTTTTCAAGTATCGCTTCAGCGCGATCTTCACCATCGGCGTCAGCAACGTACGCATAGATCTCCGCCAGATCTTTCGTCGCCGTTTCGGTGAGCTGAAAACCCATTACCGTTTTCGCTTTGCGGCTTGACGAATGCGCTGCTTGGCTTCCTCACTCCCCATCACCCGCCCCGCCCTCATATCTTCGCGAGCTTCTGCCAGCAGCGCGTCAAAATGCGACCGGGCCTTTTCGATCAATTCCGGCGGCAACAATGCCTTTTCCGCCTCCGACAAATCGTCGTACAGCCACTTCTCCAACAGTCGCTTGTGTTCGGCCGCTTCCAACATGCGCAGGCCATCGCGCATGACCTCGCTCGCCGAACGATATCGCCCGGACGCCACTTGGGAGCGTACAAATTGTTCCTGCTCGGGCGGCAGGGATACGTTCATCGTTTCTCGGGTAGCCATATCCAGATCATACGAAGCTAAAACGCCCTGTGTCAAATATTGCCACATTTCAGCCGCAGAGTGCCGAATCTGGTGCGCAAACAACGTGGGCGGTCGCGCGCAGGCAGATTCATGGCTGCCTAGTCGAAGCCCTTAGTAGTCGAACCGAAGATCGGTTGTCGTCAGAATCACATTATTACCGGTCATCAGACTGTCCGAACTCGTGGACCAGGACCGTTCACCCGACATGATCGATGTCGGTAGGACCTCAAACGACTGCCCCCTTTTCATCCGGCATAACGCATGGACTTCTTAAAGCTCAATCGTCAGCACCAACCCGAGCAAGTCCGCCTTCTGCGCGCACTACTGGCCCTCGTCGCCGTTCTCACCTTCGGCACCTGCGGCTTCATGATTATTCAGGAAGACTGGGGCTTTTGGCGTTCGCTTTACTTCACCGTCATCACCATCACGACCGTTGGCTACGGCGATTACGGTCTTTGCGAAGCGGGCGAACGCTTCACGGCCATCCTGCTGATCTTCGGCATCGGAACTGCGACGTATGCCTTCGGTGAGGTCGTAAAATCTGCCATCGCCTATCAATCCGCCTGGAGTTTCAGAATGCAACGCAAAGTCGATCGCATCAACAACCATTTTGTCATCTGCGGTTTCGGTCGTGTCGGAAAGACGGTCTGCGAACGGCTGACCGAGCAGTCCGTACCATTCGTGGTCATTGAAAACGATGACGATGCGATAAAGGAATGCATCGCGCGGGATTATCTTTGCGTGCAGGGAGAAGCCAGCGCCGATGCCACGTTGCTGGAAGCGGGGATACAGCGTGCCCGCGGCATTGTCTGTGCCGTCGATTCCGATTCGCTCAATATTGTCATCACCTTGGGAGCCCGCGAACTCAATCCCGATATTCTGATCGTCTCGCGCGCCGATGCCGAAGACGCCGTCCACAAGATTCACCGCGCCGGGGCATCGCATGTCGTCTCACCGCTTCTGCGTGGCGGTGACGATATTGCCAATCGGCTGACGCGCCCGCACCTAACGGAATTCATCGATCAATCGCGCGATGAAGCGAGCGGTTATAAACTCGGCGAAGTCAAGGTTGCCCCCGCATCGACGCTGGTGGGCAAGACGCTTAAAGACTATGGTCGTACGCACGCCTCTATCGCGTTCCTCGCCATCAAGCATGCCGACGGTCAAACGCGGATTCGACCGAAAGCGGATGAGGCCTTTGCCGCTGGCGACATCGTCTTCGTGGTGGGTGATTCGGACGGCGTTTACCAAATGTCACGCGACGCGGCACCTGTATAGCAAAGTGTGCGTTTAAAATCATGACATCAAATTGCTCATGTTGAACGAGATGGCATTGGGTATCGGTTCAAACTTAAAAAACAGAAGCAGGAGCGCTCGAATGACAATGCTCCAGCCACATTTTTCTTCGCTCAGATCAGCGTGGAAGGGTCTTATACCGACTAACGTTACAGGCTTATCGAACGAGAACTACCTCAATTCGATCCCCTGCCGCTAGCACACCCGTTGGATCGCGCCGCAACATCAACCCATTCGCCATCACCAACCCAAACGGATCGCCCGACCCGCGCCAAGCACAAGCATCGGCCCAGTGCTTACCCTTCGCATCCTGCCAAATCAGCGCCGGCAGAAACGCTGGTCGGTCATCGCCCTTGGGGTCTAACCGCCGTGCGTTGTGCGCCCGCAGCATCTTTGGCGGTCGAATCGGATGACCGTGCAATGCGCGAATCGCCATCTGCGCGAAGACGGTTGCGCATACGAACGCGCTCACGGGGTTTCCCGGCAAGCCGAAGACTTGTTGGCCATCGGGGCCGCGACCGTAAGCGACCGGTTTACCGGGGCGCATACGCACGCCGTGAAACACCCAGCGCACCCCCAAGTCTTCCGCAACTGTTGGAACCAAATCGTGCGTGCCCATCGACATGCCGCCAGCGATTAAGACGACATCACTCGATAACGAATCTTGCAATGCCGCTTTTAGCTTGGCGTCATCATCCGGCACGATACCGAGCGGTCGCGGCGTCGCACCGAAGCGCTCGACCAGCGCCGTCAGCATCGGCCCATTGCTATCTACAATCTGCCCCGCCGCGCGCGGTGCGCCGATTGAAACCGTCTCATTACCCGTCGTGAGAATCGCGACCTCGGCTTGTCGATAGACGTCGACATCAGACACGCCGGCGGTTGCCAATGCCGCCAGGCGCGCGGCATTGATCTCCAACGGCTTGGGCAACAGCAACGCTCCACCCGCATAATCCGAACCGCGCGGTGCGACGTGCTTGCCCGCGTTGATCGCAACATCGATTGAAACGTCGCTGCCGTCGTCGGAAACCGTGCAATCTTCGATGCGTGCGACGGCGTCGGCACCATTTGGCAACATCGCGCCGGTATTGATGCGCAACGCCTCACCTATATTTAGCGCAATGTCTTGATTCTCACCCGCCTGTCGCAACCCGATGATTTTCAGATTTGCGCCCGCCGCGCCGCAATCGGCGGCACGCACGGCGAATCCGTCCATCATCGCCTTATCGAACGGCGGAAAATCGCTCGCCGCATAAACCGCCCGCGCGAGCGTGCGACCGACCGCCTGCCCCAGCGGCACAGACTCGATGGCACTTGGCGCGAGTTCGGCGGAAATTGCCGACCACGCCTCGTCGAGTTCGAGCAATCGACGCGGCTGTTTGCCCCAGTTGGACGCGTTCGCAGTCATGGTCCAAGTCGTACCCGAAAAGCGAATCGCAGTCGATGCAGAATGACATTACCGGCCATCGACTCGGCGGCCGCTTTTCGCATTTTGTCGGTCGTTCGTTTCAGTATTGAGTTGTTTTTGATTATCGGCCACGGGCTCAACTTCCGCTTGGGCGAGCGCCGATCAAGCGAATTGGGAAGAATCTTTCCAATGCGGTCGCCACGGGAGCGACCCACACGCGGGCGATCCCGAACGCCCAGAAAGGAGTTTGCGTATGAGCAATGATTTGTTCACCGCACTGTTGATGCCGTTTGTCGATATCGCTCAGAACTTCGTGGATGCGTCGTTCACGATTCTGTCGCTTTTCGGCTTCTCGGCCCCCAGCGTCAGCGCCATCCTCAATAGCCTGCTCGGCATCGGCGCCTGATCGCATCGATCTCCTCAACCTATCGCCATCCAACATCAACCGGCCGTCGGACGGAGTCCGACGGCTTTTTTGTTGCGCGATGTCGCGCATCTGCGCAGTGGCGCATCGGTACCGTATAAAATCTGCGCTGTGGCACTGGTTTGCAACCGGTGTGATGGACGTGCGGCAAGCATCTGTTAACAAGCGTTATCCGCACGCGACATCGCGCGCTGACCGCTTCCTTACGGGCGCGGCTCTGATGTAGACGGATTCTTATCGCTGCACCATCGGCTGGCAGCTTACACTCATCGACTAAAAAGGCGCCTCTTCATCATCGATGGGAAACGAAGGCCCCGAATGACCGTTGCCGTTGCCGCTCGGTGGTGGCGGGTTACCCGGAGGTAGCGGTGGCGGCACATCGCGATAGCCCGCCGGCGGCTCATCGATATAACCCGCCGATGCATTATCAAATCGCGCGCACTCTTTGGTGAAGTGCAGATCGATGATTCCGGTCGGGCCATTTCGCTGTTTGTCTAAAATCAATTCTGCCTTACCGCGCAGATCGTTCAATGCGTCGGGCGAACCCTTATCCGCGTAATACTCTTCGCGATGCAACAACGCCACCACATCGGCATCCTGTTCGATCGCCCCACTCTCGCGCAAATCGCTCATGCGCGGTCGATTGCCGCCGCGCCCTTCGACTTGCCGATTTAACTGCGCCAAGGCGACGATCGGAACGTTCAACTCGCGCCCCAACGCTTTCAAACCCCGACTGATGGCGGCGATCTCCTGCTGGCGGCTCTCGCGATTGGATGGATCCTGCATGAGCTGCAAATAGTCGATAAAGATCACTTGAATATCGTGCTGCAACTTGAGGCGGCGCGCTTTGGCACGAATTTCCATCACCGACATGCCGGGCGTGTCGTCGATAAAAATCGGCTTATCACGGATTTGCTCGTGGGCGGCGCGCAGCTTGAGCATTTCCTCTTCGCTCAGCGTGCCGCGGCGCATCCGGCTCATATCCACGCGGGCGCGGGCGCACAGCAGACGCTGGGCGATTTGCAGTTTGCCCATTTCCAACGAAAAGAACACGCTGGCAAACCCGTTACGTTGGTTTTCGTCGATGCCGATGCTTTCAAACATCGACAGGGCGAACGCCGTCTTACCCATACTCGGGCGCGCGGCGATGATGATCAAGTCGCCGAACTGCAAACCGCCAGTCATGTGGTCGAACTCGGTAAAGCCCGTTGGGATACCGCTGTGTAGATCGGGGTCTTCGATGTAGGCCCAGGCTTCCTGCAGGAAGTCCTTGATAGGCACCGCATGCTGGCTGACGCGCTGCTCGGTGACTTCGAACAGCTTTTGCTCGGCGCGATCCATGATTTCCGAAGCCGCGTCGGAATCGTCGTAGGCTTCGCTCATGATTTGGCCGGTCGCCAAAATCAGATCGCGCAACATCGCCTTATCGCGCACGATGTTGGCGTAGTATTCAGCGTTGGCGGCCGACGGCACGGATTCGTGCAGGTCGATGAGGTAATCGCGCCCGCCCACCTCTTCGAGGATGTTGCGCCGGCGCAATTCATCTTCCACGACGACCAAGTCGATCGGCTTGGCCGCGTCGTAAAGATCGACCACCGTCTCGTAAATGAGACGGTGGTCTTGTCGGTAGAACATATCGGAGCGATCGCGCCCGATGATTTGCACGGTGAGGCCGATCGCCTCACGGTCGATCAGCAACGCGCCGAGCAGACTCATCTCCGCCTCTAGGTCTTGCGGCGGAATGCGACCGGCGAGCGAGGCCTCAGTTAGCGCCGGCGGGCTCGTCTGAGCCTGCTGGTTGGTCTTCCGCGGTCCCTGCGGTGGCTTGATCTGCGTCATCGGTGACCTCCGTCTCACCTGCCATTGCTTCTTCCTCTTCTTCGCCCAACGTCTTCTCACGCACCACCCAGACCTTCGCTTCGGTGCGAATGTCGTCGGCGAACACTATCGGAACCTGGAATGTACCGACTTCCTTGATGTTGGCCGTCATCTTGATCTGATCGGCGTGCACCGAGTGGCCTTCCGCAAGGAGGGCACTGGAGATTTCGCGCGGACCGACCGACCCGTAGAGGTGGCCTTCCGGCGTACAGGCGGCGCTAATGTTGACTTCGACGCCCTCGAGCCGCTTGCAGGTATCCTGCAACATCTTGCGCTTGCGCTCGCGCGCGGCGGCGGCGATCTTCTTGTCTTCTTCGATCGCCTTCAGGTTTGCCTTGGTGGGCTCGAGTGCGAGATGCTGCGGCAGCAAGTAGTTGCGCGCATAGCCGGTCGAGACTTCGACCACATCGCCACAAAGGCCCAGGCTATCGATATCTTTTCGAAGTAGCAGTTTCATTTTTCTCGAAGCTCCTCAATCCGCGGCGTTTAGCCGGTAAACGGCATCAAGCCGATAAAACGTGCCCGCTTAAGGGCTTGCCGAACTCTGCGCTGGGCCTTGGCGCAGTTGCCGCTGCGCTTGCGGGCGAAGAGCTTGCCTTGCGACGTCACCATCTTCTGCAACATCGCCAAATCCTTGTAATCGATTTCGTCGATGGTATTGTCCCGAGTGAATCGGCATTTGTTGACTCTGCCACCGCGTCGTTTTGCTGCCATCTTTGTTGTTCTACCTTTCTAACTACGCTCGGTAAATTCGATCATCCAATACCGAGCATCGACTTTTTCCGAATACTGTTTCTTCCAGCCGCGTGCATCGCAATTCGATGCGGACTAGAAGGGAATATCATCCATTCCGCCATCGGCACCGGCACTTACGGGCGGCATTTCATCACTATGGCCGGGCTCATCGCGCCCGCCGCCACTTCCGCCGCCGCCACCACCGGCGCTGCCGACGAAGCTGAAGCTTTCCATCACGACGTAGAGCTTGCTGCGCTTGCCGCCGTCTTTGCCTTCCCATTGATCGAACTTCAAACGACCTTCGATCAGAATGGGCTTGCCTTTGTTGAAATACTGATTGATGACTTCGGCTTGGCGACCGTAGCTGCGGACATCGACGTAGGTGACTTCCTCATTGGAAGATCCGTCCTTACCCTTCCACCTGCGATTGCACGCAATGCCCAATTCGACCACCGGCGTGCCCGAAGGCAGCGTCGATAACTGCGGATCGCGCGTGAGGTTGCCTGCGAGAATGACTTTGTTGAAGCTGGCCATGCTGTTGTCCTTTCAATTCCGCGCTGCAACGCCCGCCAAGACGCCGCTGGTTCCTATTCGTCCGAATCCGCACCGGCTGACGCCGTTACCGGCGCATCGCCGTCACGCTTCGATTCATCACCGGACTCACGGTCGCGGTCGTCGCGATCGCGTCGATCGCTCCGCTCGCCTCTTTCGCCGCGACCGCCACGGCCACCACGTTCTCCCCGGTCCCCTCGGTCGCCGCGATCTCCACGGTCATCGCGATCTTCGCGGCGCGGGGCCAACTTGGGCGGATCGGCCGCCAGCGACTTCTGCACCGCCTCATCCGTCATCGTTTCGCGATTCAGGATCAGCACGCGCAAGACACGATCGCTCAGTTGTACGTCGCGTTCGAGACCCACGATCTTGTTGGGGTCGGCCTTGAAGTACGTCAGGATGTACAGCCCGCGGCGAAACTTCTTGATCGGGTACGCCAACTTGCGCTCGTCCCAGCTGCGCTTGCCAACCAACTCGGCACCGGCGCGCTCGAACAGTCGATTCAATTCCGCTTCCGCGGCTTCCATGTCCGACGCCAGCGCCGGATCCAACAAAAACATGCCTTCGTATAGAATCACAATCGGTTACTCCAATTGGCCGCTACGCTGCCTTGAGCCATGCGGCGCATCACTACCATCATTCCTTTGGCGTTCGTCTCTTATCCTTGCCACTGATCTCGCTACGCGTCGGCACCGTTTACGGCATCCGCGCGGTTGAATTCACCCATGGCCTTGTCGAGCCCGTGCCGCAGCCAATACTCAACAGCATCGGCGGCACGCTGCACGGCGCGCTCGGCGTCATCGACCTCATCCTTGGCGAAGCGGCCCAACACAAAGTCGGACACGCTGCCGCGCGCCGGTCGGCCGATGCCGATTCGTACGCGCGGTACTTCTTGCGAGCCGAGCCGCTTGAGGATGTCGCCCAAGCCTTTCTGGCCGCCCGCCGAGCCGGAGCCCCGCAACCGCAAGCGCCCCAGCGGCAGATCGACGTCGTCGGACAAGACCATCATATTTTCCGGCGCGACATCGAAAAACTGAACCGCGGCCAACACGCTCTTGCCGCTCAGGTTCATGTAGGTCATCGGTTTCAACACGACAACCTGCTGGTCGCAGATTAGCCCCTTTTCATAGAGGCCGGAAAACTTGTTGCGCCAACTGCCGAGTTGCCACCGCTCGTTCAACACATCCGCAGCCTTAAAGCCGACGTTATGCCGCGTTTCGACGTACTCCGGTCCGGGATTGCCAAGGCCGACGATCAACTTCATCGCTTGCGGTCCCGCCTGCACATCCCGTTTGCCAGTCAACCAGCGCCACAGCCACACGACTAGTCGTCCGAATCTTCTTCCTCGGCCTTGCCCTTGCCGATGACTTCGGGTTCGGTGACTTCCGCCTCTTCGCCTTCGACCGGTTCTTCTTCTTCGCTGACGGTCGGAATCTTACAGGTGGCCACCACCGCGTCTTCGTCGGCCAGCGGCTTAACATCGGCCGGCAGCTTCAGATCGCTAACGTGAAGCGTGTCGTCCAACTTCATGCCGTCGACATCGACACGGATGAAATCGGGAATGGCCGACACGACGCAGTCGATTTCGATCTCGGTCATTTCGTGGTAAACCTGACCGCCTTCGGACTGACCGGCGGCCGTACCGTGGTATTCGAGCGGCACGGTGACGTGTACGCGTTCGTTGAGATCGACGCGCAGCAAGTCGATGTGCAACAGGTCGCGGCCCAAGTGATCCCATTGGGCATCCTTGAGCTGACAGGCCTGGCTTTTGCCGTCGAGCGAAAGATTCACCACGTGAACGCCATCCTCGATCAGGTCTTCGACCACGCGGGTGGCCATCGTCAGCGAAAACGGGTCCCGACCGTGGCCGTACAGCACACCGGGGAGTTTGCCGTCGCGGCGGAGCCGGGCGGCGGCGCGCGATCCCTTACACTTGCGCGCTTCGATCGTTACATTCGGAATTTCCATCGCAGTGAATCCTCGTTACTACTCTGCTTTCACAAACAAACTGCTTATCGATTTATGCGTGTGGATGCGGGCGATCGCTTCGCCCAAAATATCCGCCACACTTAGAACCTTCAGATGCGGCAAGCGCTCGCGCGCCTCATTGCTCACCGGAATCGTGTTGGCCACAACCAACTCGGTAAACGGCGTTTTCTCAAGCCGATCGAACGCCGGCCCGGCAAACACGGCGTGCGTGGCGGCACCGCGCACCGTGCGGGCACCGCGTTCCTTCACCAACTTGGCGGCCTCGCATAACGTGCCCGCCGTGGCGATCATGTCGTCGATCATCAAAACGTCGCGGCCTTCGACGTTACCGATGATGGTATTGGAGACGGCCGTGCTGCCGGAAATTCGACGTTTGTCGATAATTGCCAGATCGCAACCGATGCCTTCGGCAAAGCCGCGCGCCCGTTTGACGTTACCGACATCGGGGCTGACGAGCACCGTCTCTTTCGGGTCGAGCTTCTCGAAGTGCTTGGTAAAGACCGGGCCGCCTTCGAGGTGATCGACCGGAATATCGAAAAAGCCCTGAATCTGGGCCGCGTGCAAGTCCATCGTCAATACGCGATCGGCACCCGCCTTGGTAATGATGTTGCTCACCAGCTTGGCGGTAATCGGCACGCGACCTTCGTCTTTGCGATCCTGCCGGGCATAACCGAAGTACGGCAACACCGCCGTGATCCGCTTGGCCGAAGCACGTCGCAAGCAATCGATAAAGATCAACAACTCCAGCAAATTGTCGTTCACCGGTCGGCACGTCGACTGCACCACAAACACATCGCGGCCGCGCACGTCTTCGTGCAATTTGACGAACAACTCGCCATCGGGAAACGTCTCGGCATGCACCCGGCCCGGGCGGATATCGAGATAGTTGCATATCTCTTCGGTCAGCGCCGGGTTGGCCCGACCGCTGAACACCTTTAACTCGCCGTTGAACGCGCTCATCGAGTTATCCGCCTACGTTGGCCGCGCCCGCGTCGTGCGAGCCCCTGCCGGTTACTTGTCCCGTGTAACTACGCTCCGTGGTCACACCCAAAATATTATTTGCCGATTTCCGTTGCGAATACGGCCGGACAATCGACCACGCTTATCCTTGCACCGGCGGTTGCCTTACAACTTCCGCCGTCTCGCGTCGTCGAATCGGGCTCTCGCTGCGCGGTGCCTGACTGGCCGCGTCAAACGCGTTTAACACCGTCGGCCCGACGACCGCACCATCATCCACCGTGGAACCATGGCGAACGAACGCAAACGGTCCCACCGTACAGTTGGCACCGATCGACGCATCACCTTCTAAAAAAGTGAACGGGCGAATCACCGTCTCGACGCCGATCGACACATCCGCATCAATGCGCGTACTTTGCGGCGCTTCGATGGTGACGCCTTCGCTCATCCAATACTGATGGATGCGGTTCTGCATAATCGCCGTGACATCGGCCAAGTCGGCGCGCGAATTGATGCCGACGGCATCTTCGGCGGGCACCGTCGTTGCGGCGCGCACCTTCTTGCCTTCTTTCAAAAGAATTTCCAACACGTCAGTGATGTAATATTCACCCTTGGCGTTGTTGGGCTGAATCTTGGGGAGTGTTTCAAAAAGCGAAATCGCATCGAAGCAGTAATAGCTCGGGTTGACTTCACAAATGCCGAGCTGATCTTCGGTGCAGTCGCGATGCTCGACGATTTTTTCAAAATCGCCGGCGCTATTGCGGACGATGCGACCGTAGCTGGTCGGGTCTTCCAGCACCGTTGTCGCCAACGATGCCTGCGCCGCGGCGGCGCGGTGGCTTTGCACGAGCGACCGTAACGTTTCCGGGCGAATCATCGGCATATCACCGGCGATCACGATCGCATCACCTTTGAAGCCTTTAAACGCATCGGTACACATGGCCACGGCGTGACCGGTGCCCTTCTGTTCGGCCTGTTCGACGAAATGCACGCCGGGCTCGCCCTCGTAAGCGCGAATAATCTGCTCTTTGGCGAAGCCGACGATGATGAAGAACTTCTGGATGCCGGCGGCGCGACAGGCCCCGATCACATGGCCGAGCATCGGGCGACCGCACAACTCATGCAGCACCTTGGGCTTCTCGGTTTTCATGCGCGTGGATTTACCGGCGGCGAGAATAATCGCCGCCAGATCGCGTTGACCGTCCGCAGTTCCGGAACTGTTAGCGCTGGACGCCATAAGGCATCGTTCTCCTGCAATTGACGAAAAAGCGTCGACAGACACAACCCGGCAAGGATTCGAACCTTGACAAGCAGTACCAAAAACTGCTGTGCTGCCATTACACTACCGGGTTATGGACAGCGACTTTACGTTCGTGCCTGGTGCAGCTGCATTCACAGCACGAAATCGGCCCACTGGATCGGGGCCAAGTCGCCTGCTGCTGAAAAGACGCGGCTGCGCAGTATTTCCTCTGGGCTAGAACGCTCTGCCGCGTGCGGAACGCCCTCCGACCGCCACCGAACCAAGGTTCGCCATCGGTCAGCCCCGGGGGAAACTACTGGTAGACTATCCCAACTTCCGGCACCTGTAAACACCGAATCGGGCCGCGCAGGCCTTCCAGGGAAGGAATCAATCCGGCAAATCGACGACTGCCCCCGCGACCTCGAAAACATGCCGCGCGAAAACAAAAACAGACGCCGAAGATCGGCGTCTGTTGGTGAAATTCTGCGCCCGAGGGCTCGCCCGAAGTGGCATCCGCAATGATTGTGAACGACGGGGCTTACCCACCCATCTTGGTCATATCCATCACCTGCACACCGGCGGGCGGTTCAAATGTGAAGAGTTCGGAGCTCAGCTTTTCATCGACTTTAACATCGCTGAACGTGGTGGTGCTCATTTCCTTACCGTCCGGCGTATAGCCGATCATTTTGATCGGCAGCCCCGTCTTTTGGTCGTACCACGAGACAACGCGACCTTGCTGGGTCTTCATCGTCGCGTCTTTGGGCGTGCCTTCAATCACCCACGCGTCTTTGCCATCGACCTTTTCCTCCGGCAGCAGCTTTAACTCGTAGTTCTTCATGCCTTCCATCGAAGCGGGATCGAGCAATTTATTGTCGATCTTGTTCTTCATGACGCTTTCCTGCGGCATCTTTTGGCCGTTGACCTCGGTCACCGAGTCGGTGTGCACCCACATGAATTCACCGTCGACCACCATTTTGGACTTCGACGAGGTCTTCATCATGCCGGCGTCCATCTTGGTCGTCATGTCAGCATGTACGAACGTTTTGTCGTCTTTACGAAGATACTTGTAATCACCCACAGTCTCGGTCGTGGAGCCCTGCCCCATGTGATCGAGCTTCGACGTTTGCTTCATCTTGTACTGAATGGTTTTGTGCTTTTTGGTTCTCTCGGCAATCTTCTTCATGACGTCTTCGGCCGTTTCGGCAATGGCGAATTGGCACGACAGCAACACAACGGTCGCAGCAAGTAGATATTTCCGCATCGGACAGCTCCTTTTCCAGGGAATTTTTAGACCGGTACACATCCGGCAGCGATTCAAAAACACTGGCGCGGATGATACCCGCCGCAACCGCTGTGACCAACCATCGAGGAAAAAACAGGGATAGGTGAAATCAATGGTATGTCTGTTCTCGCCAGAGCATCGCTCCGGAAATCAATCCAGTCACTTAACGTGTCTATTCCTCGACCAGCAACATTTGGTCCACCGCTACGTCAGTCTGCTCCGTGACCGCCCCCGACGGCCAATCGACCCGCAACAAATCGATCGAATCGGCGGCGCCCAACCCGAAATGCGCCTCGGGCTGCTGCCCCATAAACGCGCTATTCGACGACAACACCTCGCGCACCAGCGTCCGCGCGCCCACCGTCACCGTTACCTTGGCCCCGATGCCCGCTCGATTGCTCGCGTCACCGCGTAACCGCACCGTGAGCCAATGACTGTCGGTCGCCGGATTGAGCAGCACACGCAAGCCCGGTGCTCGACCGCCCAGCATCATACCGTTTGTCATCACGACGTCTTGGCAGCCATCACCATTCAGATCGCAAGCGGCCAGCGCGCGCCCCGCTTCGTGCTGCCCCGACAACAGCGGGCGCTCCGCCGGAATATCAAACAAACCTCGAGTTGCAGTCTGCTCCAAAAATCCACCGTCACCCGTGTTGTGCATAAAGCGACCGACACCGCCGGAATGCAAGATCAAACTATCACTGACCACCGACATCAGATCGCCGATCCAATAAAGATCGAGTAGGCCGCGATTGTCCGCATCGATGAACGTCGTACCGAACCCAAACTCGAACGCTTCCAGATTCATCCCGCCGCGCGGATTGCCGGGCATCAACGGTCCGTTGGCTTCGACCGGCGTCGTAGCCGTGATATCAACCAGAACGCCACCGTCATTGCGCAGCAGTTTGTGAAAGAAGGCACCGTCCGGCGCGTTGTGTGCATTCCCCAGCGTGTTGGGTACAAACGTATTGGAAAAATCGCTGCCGACGTTGGTGATGAAGTAATCGATATCACCGTCTTCGTCGATATCACCGCTCGTCATCCCCATCCAGCCGCCATGCTTATTGAGGATATCGCTCTGTAAGCGGGTGAACGTCATATCGCCATTGTTGTGAAAGTAATCAATGCCGCCCGGAATATCGTGGCAATCGAAAATATCCAGCAAGCCGTCACCATCGACATCACTCAGATGCAGCACCAGCGTACCGGGGATAAACATGTCGCCTTCGGTATCCGGCGACCAACCGCGTTGGGCGGTGCCATCGATACCAGCATTGGCCACCAATTCATATTGCGGCACACCCTCATTATTGATGCCGGTGCAGCGCCACAGCTCATTCGGCTGCGATTCGTAAATGGGTACCAATAGCAGGCTGGCCGCCGCCATGTCGTAATTGCCGACGACGATATCGAGGAGGCCGTCGTTATCCAAATCGCCGATACCGAACGCCATCGTCGGATCATCGGGCGTGAATCCACTCGTGTCGCCATCAACTGCCGCGAACGACACATTCCCGTCGCCATCCGTGCCTTGATTGAGCATCAGCACCGGGCCGACTGCCGCGCCGTCGGGCACATCGATGCGCTGGCGACCGATGATGACATCCATCCAACCGTCGTTATTGAAATCTCCTACGCCCGCGGTCGTACAGTTATCCGCAGTCATCTCAATGCCTGTCGCGGCCGCGCTGTTGGCGAAGTTCCCCGAGCCGTCATTCATCAACAACTTATTGCCCGTCCCCGGCCCATCGAGCGCGAGGATATCCAAATCGCCGTCGTTATCGCAATCGAAAATGGCCATACCACCCCAACCGCCCATCTGGGCCAGCGCTCCCATATCGGCCGTGATGTCGCGAAAGGCATTCTCGCCGACCACATCAGCCGGCGTTTGCGTCGGTGTCGGATCAAACGGGCACGCCATGCCTGTCAATGCGGCCAGCGAGGCGACAAACACGAACCCAAAGCCGAAGCGGCGGCATGTGTTTTGATATGGTGATGAGGCTGTTGCAACCTGACGGTGCGCTGGTGACTTTGCAGACATCGGCATTCCTTCAATTTAATTAGGCAGCAAGGCCGCATTACCCAACTGCGTGTGGCTGCCATTCAACGTCGATGTTGAAAAAAGTCAACGAAAAAGCACAGATGTGGCCGATCGGCCACAATCCCATAGCCCTTTCCGAACGGCCAAATCGGACTTACTCAAGAACCGCATCGCCACGCAACCTCGCCAAACAACATTGTTATTCGCCCCCGGCCCAGTCGCAACGCATCGAATGACTGTTGGCAAGCAACTTGCATTATCGCGTTTAGCAATCACCCATCGTCGCACCGCGTCAACACGATCGCCGTCGACGGTTGCTGTGGTATGTCTCAAGCCAACACGCAAGGAGTTCGTTCCGATGAAACGCTACCTCTGTCTAAGCATCTTGACCCTCGCTGCCGCCGCCAGTGCCGCAACCACGGTCAACGCCGACACCATCAAACTTAGCGCCACTGTGCGCGACTTTATGGAATCGCATCCCGACTTCCAGGTCGATCTCGGTGACGATCGCGACTACGTCGCCGACACGCTCGGTGCCGACGGCAAACCGGTTTACATCGGCGGTGCCGGAACTGCGACGACCAGCGGCGCGGCCAACTACAACCAGTGGTACAACGACACGCCCGGCGTGAACCTGACCACGACGATCGATCTCGTGCTCGACAACAACCAAGCGGGCCCCGGTGGTGTGTACACCTTCAACGCGCCCAGCTTCTTCCCGATCGATTCGCAATTGTTCGGCAACGAAAACGCGGCCCACAACTATTACTTCACGCTCGAACTCAACACCGCGTTTACCTATCAGCCCGGCCTCACGTTTAACGTCGAAGCCGACGACGACCTGATCATTTTCATCGACGGTCAGAAAGTCATCGACCTCGGCGGTGTGCATCCGCCGCAAACGGCCAGCCTCGATCTCGATACGCTCGGCCTCACGCCCGGCCAAACCTACGACTTCGACCTGTTCTTTGCCGAACGCCGCAAGGTGCTCTCGACGCTGGTGTTTGACACGTCCATCGAGTTCGTGCCCGAACCGACCACCGCCGCCCTCAGCCTGCTCGGCGGCCTCGGCCTGCTGATGCGACGACGACGCCGCTCGGCCTAAGCGGCGCAGGCGTGCAACTTAGCTAACTCGGCACTGCCATCTAAGCGGTGTCGCCCACCCGATCACATCTCATATTTACTTTAATGCCCCCACGGTCGTCGCTCGCCTCGACGGCCGTGGGATTTTTCATGCACTCTCGCACATCGCAAATTTGCGTAGTAAATAGCCGGCATCTCGCCTAAAAATCCATCAAACGGCCCCCTATAGGCGACGGTTAAAAAACAGTTATCTCGTGCACAAATCCAAAATGCCGATTAAACTGTTAATATGAGCACCCAAATCGACGCCCCCGAACGTACCGACTGGCACACGCGCAGAATGGCACCGTTGGAGGCCGCCTCGCGGCAGCTTATCTCATTTCAAGACCTCAAAAACGTGGATAAGAACCTGCTGCGAGCGCTCTACCAGATCGATATCACGACCGTGGATACCTTCATGTCCACGTCGACCACCGACCTGTTGGTGAAACTGGCCGCCCAGGCCGACGACGATGCGTGCGACGCCTGCGATGCCATCGCCCAATTCAAAAATTGGCGGCAACAGGTCAACATGCTCTGGAATATTCGCGTGAAGAAACCCCTGCCGACGCAGTGGGGTGCGTTTTAAGTTTGGAGCGCGGCGCTTTTTCGCTAGGCCACCCGTAGGGTGGGTCGTACTCGACCCACCGCCCATCACATCATCGGGCTCGTCATTCGTGCCAGCCCCGCATAAATCTGCTCCTTCAATGACCAACTCTCGACCGACTCGCTGGTGATCGCGATCGAATCCTGCGCCAATCGTTGGAAGTCTTTCTTCAACGTATTCGCCGCCACGTCATCGTATAAGAGCGTCGTCAGCTCAAAGTTGATGCGGAAGCTGCGCACATCCATGTTGGCCGAGCCAATCATTCCCCAGCGACCGTCGATTGCCACCGTCTTCGAATGCAACATTCCATGCGGATACTCTAAAATCTCCACACCGGCATCGAGCAATTCCTGATAGTTGCTGCGCCCCGCCCACAACACCACCGGATGATCGGTGCGCGACGGTACCAGCATCCGCACGCGCACGCCGCGATACGCCGCCGACGTCAGCGCTAGCATCATCGCCTGATCGGGCACGAAGTATGGCGTGATAAACGAGACCGCATGCCGCGCATTGGATAACGCCGCATATAACAACTGATGCATCACCGGCACCACATCCGTCGGACCGCTCGCCACAATCTGCACGGCTTGGTTGCCCACGGCCTCGGGATCGGGAAAGTATCGATCGGTCGTCAACTCTTCCTTGGTGGAAGCCACCCAGTCTTCGGCAAAGACTTCTTGCAGCTTCGTAACCGCCGGCCCCTTGATGAAGAGATTGGTATCTTCCCACGGCCCCAGTTGCGGGTGCGAACCGAGGTATTCGTTGGCGATGTTGCTGCTACCGGTGATGGCGCGCTTTCCGTCGGCGACCACGAGCTTGCGATGGTTGCGACAGTTCAGCTGAAGGCGCCGCCGCGTGGGCCTCCACGGCATAAAGAACGCAATCTGCACGCCGTTGTCCTTGAGCCAATTCACATGACGGCGCGGCAAGCGCCAGCAGCCCACCGCATCGAGGAGCAGGCGCACCTCCACCCCCGCCTTAGCGCGGTCGATCAATAGTTGGCTCAGCGCGCGGCCCGTTTCGTCATCGGCGTAAATGTAATACTGCAAATGCACGCTCGACTTGGCCGAATTGATAATCAGTTGCTTTTCCAGGAACGTCTTTTCGGCATCGTGGCTCAGAATCACCTGATTTCCACTCGACACGACGCTGCCGGTTACCGTGTAGGCGAACTCGATCAACCGTTGCATGTCCTCGTCGAGTTCATCGCTCTGACGTTCGTCGAATTGCTCGCGCACCACTGCTGTTTGCCGCGCTAGGGCGGAGGCGATCTTGCCGGTGCGCTTTTCGAAGCGCTTCACGCGCCGCTTCACCGGCATATTGCCGACCGTGAGAAAAAGAAAAAGCCCCACCAGTGGCAGGAAGAAGAGAATCAGCACCCACGCAAACATGCCGCGCGGATCGCGTCGATAGCGCAGCACATGCGCGATTGCCAAGGCGACCGCGATGTAGTTGATGATGGAAAGGGTTGTAACGAGCCACGCGGGAATCATGTTTGATAAGGATACCCGCAGAGTGCCTGCAGGTGCAGGGCAGCCCTGCGCTAAAATCGGAGAGCGATTTAGCAATCGCCCGATTTAGGATAGATAACACGGGAGTCAGTCGCGCGATTAATGATACGCGATTGATTCTTGTTCGACGCCCCTTTCGCCGGTTGGCCAACTCCCATCGAACTGGTGGTTAGACTACGCGTCGCAGTTGCGGCGTTCGCATCCCGGTAGGGATCGATGGACAATAGCCCACCCTTTCAAGGGTGGTTGAATAATGATTTGACAAATGTCTCGTCCTGTTAAGGACGATGGGAACCACACGCGTGAATCCTTCTATCCCTCCGGGATGAATGCGGATACCAACTCAACAATCCCAGCGTTGAAACGCTGGGCTACTGTCGGTTGATCCCTGACGGGATATTCATGACATACTGTCGCCACCCATCATCTAAATCGATGGCACACATTGCGCAATCGCGAGGTCGACGACGTAATAAGTTAAGGTCGCCACACGATTTCATTCTGCCGGTTCTAATTCGCTGGCAAATGATCGATCAACTGATCGACTTCGTCTTCGGTATTGTAGAAGTGCGGGCTCACGCGCAAGCGTCCCAACCGCGCGGCGATCACCGTCTTGTACTCTTTCAGCAGGTGGTTGACGATCTTTTCGTGATCGTGCTGCGATGACACGAAGGTCACGATGCCACTGGTTTCATGCGCCTCGCGCGGGCTGACGATGCGATAGCCTTTCGCCTTCACGCCCTTAACCAAGCGCTCCGTCAGCATCGAAATGCGTTCCCAAATCTTGTCGACGCCGATCTCCAACATCCAATCGATCGTCGCGCCCAACGCCCATATCCCCGCGAGGTTGTAACTGCCGCCGTCGAAGCGCCGTGCATCGTCGCGGAAGTCGAGCTTGTACGTTCCGAAATCCATCGGATTCTTCACGCCCAACCAACCCACGCTCGACGGTCGCAGCAGGCCGAGCAATTCGTGGCGACAGTAAAACAGGCCGATGCCTTCGGGGCTCAGTAGCCATTTGTGACCGTCGGCGCTGAGAAAGTCGATTTTCATCGCGCGTACATCGATCGGCACGCACCCCACTGCTTGAATACCATCGACGCAAAATAGCACGCCGCGCTGCTGACAGATCGTGCCCAGCGCCGCCAAGTCCGTTCGGAAGCCACTACCAAACTGAACCGCCGAAATCGTGACCACGCGTGTTCGGTCATCGATCAACTCGGCGATGCGTTCGATTGGAACGCGGCCGTTATCTTCCGGCACCATCTTTAGCTGCACGCCCTGCGGTTTGAGGTGCATCCACGGATAAATGTTCGCCGGGAACTCGACGCCCGCCGTCACCACGTTATCGCCGCGCGACCATTGCAAACCATTGGCAACGTACGACAAGCCTTCGCTCGTGTTCTTAACGAACGTCACTTCTTCCGGATGACAGTTCAGCAGCTTGGCGGAAACCTGTCGCACGCGTTTTGATTCGGGGTACAACCCGCCGCGCGCGTACGCATGTTCCGACGCTTCATCGAGATAGCGTCGCATCGCATCGGCACCGCGCCCGCAAACGGGCGCGACCGCCGCATGGTTCATAAAGTTATAATGCCGCGTGATGGGCATCGCGCGGCGTATCTCATCGATATTCATTCGAGTCCGGTCCTTTTCGCGGGCGGCAACGCCGACGGCACGCCGTTTGCACGCATGGTCTGGGGAACCATGTCGCTACTGCGCCGCCTCTTAAAGTCTATTCGGCAACGTCCGCGATTTCCAACCGGTGGCTCTGTGCGACGACGAAGCGTTACGCTGCGAGATATTTGCGACGCATGCGCGGATTCATCAGACAGCCCACGACGCCCAGAATGCCGAACATCATCACCATGCCGGGCTCGGGTACGGTTTCCGCGTCCGTCTCGATCGTGATGTCGTCGCTAGTCGGCGTGCCGGTCAGTTGAAGATTGAGGCCTTCAAAGCCGGGAATCTCGCTGGGCAAACCATTGAAGACGAAACCGAGCGGGTCGGAGGCGATGGCCGTGACAAACATGTCTTGCACCAACGCTTCGATTTCTTCGTCGGTCAGCGTTTCGCCGGCTTCCATACGGGCGAGCAACTCATCAGGCGTTTGCGTGCGTTGCGCCGCGCCGCTGCCGATGGCAAAGGGTGCCGCCGTGGAAGCATTGCCGTTGTTGCTGAAGATGCCGGCGATGATGTCGAGCACGATATGACCTGACACGTTGATCGGGCCGGTATCGAAATCGGTTACCACTTCGTCAGAAACAAAAACGCCGTCGGTGGTCATCTCACCGTTATTGACCAAGCGAAACTCGGCATCGTAGAAACCGAGTATGTTGATCTTGGTCGACTGATCGATCAGGATATTTCCGGTGTATGAGAAGTCCTGAATACCGGTGCTCAGGTCGATGGCGTAACCGATGGGCTCGATGTTAAAAATATTCGCACCGGTCTGAAACTGGTTGGTAAAGGCACGCTGGCCGGTCTCAGTTTCGATGAAGATTTCGGGGATGAAGCGAGTTGTGTAACCCACACGACCGTGGATACCAACTTGCTGGCCCTGGCCCAATGCCGGATCCGGGAATAGGGAGATATCGAGCGGTCCTAGGTCGAGAAACGTATCGTTGTTAAACGAATCGGGACCGAAGAATCGGAAGAACTCGTAAGTGTAACCATCGCCTGCCTGGTTGAACTCCACCCGTTGTTCGAATTGATTGAAGTTAAAGAGCGGTCCGCCTTGGGGAGCCGACAGAAATTGCGGATTGCCCGCAAATTCGGCTCCGCGAAACAAACCCTGAAAAAAACTGCCGACGCCGATATCCTGGGCCGTTGCAGTTGATGTCGTAACGAAAATAGCGACGGCCGAGACGGCGGTCATGAAATTAAGCTTGCTTCGCATCGGTTCCGTACCTCCAAGGGTTCGCTGGCGAGGCGTTATTCCCGGCATCGGCCCGTTGTCCGAACGAATCGATACCTATGCTCGATATCGACTTGCCGAAACTGCGGGTAAAGGTCCGAATGGTGCGAGAATGGGTTATCGGAAAGGGCTTGTAATGCCGTCCAAAGCGCGATCCGCGCGATAAGATGTGGCAACGAGCAAAATATGGGACCCGACGACAAAATCTGCTACTGCTACCACGTCTCGCTGCGCAAGCTTTATCACTTTGCCCGGCGCGAACGCTTGCAGCGTCCTTCGCAAATGTCCGACTGCCTCGGTGCCGGCACCGGCTGTGGATGGTGCATTCCGATCTTGTGCAAGCTGCATCAGCGCGTGGCCGAAGGCTGGCAACTCGATGGCAGCACACCGCTGGAAGGCCTCCCAGAAAACGCGACCGACTACGCCGCCGCGCGCCAGTCGTATATCAAATCGGATAAGAAAAACACGTTCGACGCGGACGATGCCTCAAGCTAACAAATAGTCCTGGTTTGGTGATCGGTATCTTTTTGGGGGAGCATCTGCATCTCGCCGGTGGAGGAACAAAAGACGCACCGCCGGGACGGCGATGCTCCTCTCGGTCGAAATCAATCGTGAGGGGAATTCAAGCTCACGCAAAAAAACGCCGCCACCTTCATCCGTGAAGGTCGGCGGCGTTCTCGCGCTTTGACATCCGTGTCTGACTGAGATGAGCGAGCACTGGGCTCGGGCCCTTCTCACCGCGTCACGACTCGACGGCGAAAACGAGTCGCGATTCATCCGATCCGATACCTGGTATCGAACCAAAAGGAGATGGTCGAAAATCCGATCCCGCGCACGCATCGGCATCCGTGCCTTGCGCCCGCGTGATACTCGCCGTTACTTTCCCCTCCGTGGGAACGAATCTTGTTGATAAAAGATGGCGGATGGGAAGGAATCTCAGCCGGTCCTCCCTCCCATCGCCACACTCGAATTCCCTGCCCGCCGGTCGATCACGCATCGACCATCGGTCAGGTACCTAAACCGGTCGACACGACCGGTTAGCCGCCAAAAGAAACTCAACGCGCGTCGTCGCCGTAAGAGGCTTGGGCGCGCAGTTGATACTCACTGAACTTGTCCATCGCCGACTGCATCTCGGCATTGAACGCCTCGCGCGAACGCACCTCGATGTGATCGCGCACCCCGCACACCATGACCTCGCGCGGCAGCTTGGTCATGTCGAGCATCTTGTCGGGAATGAGCACCCGACCCTGACTGTCCAGATCGAGATACTCGGCCAGCGGGAAAAATATCTGGTCGAAAAACAACTGGTCCTCGCTGGGGATCAGCGTCGATTTTGTTCGGGAGGCCAACCGCTCGAACTCGCGTTCGGTGTAGAGCCAGAGCCGATCCATCGGACGCCCTGGTGCGAGCACCAGCGCCGTGCCGTCGGTCTCGGCATCGAGCCGATTGCGGTACTTGCGGGGAATCGCCAAACGATTTTTGGCGTCGATCGTGTGCTCGTAGTGGCCTGTGAATATCATGTGTGGTCACGAACGACATCGGCGATCATTTCTCCCTACTTCGTGGGAATACACTACACAATCCCCCACCCAATGCAAGCGATTTTGCGCGCAAAAATCGCCCGCGCAGCCGGCAAAGTGCGCTAACCTTTTGACTGGCATTTATTAGCGTTCAGGAAAAATATTACCGACGCGAATCGTGCCGCCCGATAAGCGATTCGGCACTACCCCACCAGCGATCGATACAGCTCGGCCCACTGCGCCGAAATCGCCGACAAATCGTGCTCGTGACACAAGTTCTCCCGAGCGACAGCCGCCATTCGACGCGATAGCACTCGGTCAGTAATCACGCGTTCGACCTGCGAGGCAAATCCGGCGACATCGTTCGGAGCCACCAAATGGCCCGTCGCGCCGTCGGCGATAATGGCTTCGTGGGCCGGAATGCGGCTCGCCACCACGGGGCAACCGGCGGCTATTGCTTCCAGCACCACATTGGGCGCGCCCTCCGTCCGCGACGGGAAAAGCAAACACGTCGCCGCCCGCAACCATGCCCACACGTCGTCGCGCCAGCCGACCAATCGCACGACGTGTTGAAGGCTATGCGTCGCGATCCAGGCTTCCACGTTCGGCCGCTCGGAGCCGTCGCCGATCAACACAAACTGCGCGCCGAGCTTCCGCAACTGCACCGCCGTTTGAATAACGACGCAAAGGTTCTTCACCTTGTCCATGCGGCCGGCCCACACGATCAATGGTCGATCCGCGGACAAGCCTTCCGCTTCGAGATTGATCGGCGCTGTGTTTCCAATCCGATCGATATCCAACCCGTTGCGAATGACAACCGTACGCTGCGGATCGAATCCGATGTTCAACAAATGCGTGCGCACCGCCGAAGAGTTAGCGACGTGCATATCCGAACGATGCGCCGTGAGTCCTTCAACCCAATTGTGCCATTTGCGTTCGATCTCGATGGTGACGCTGCTCGTGACGATCGGTCGCGCGCGATCGAGGCGACCGACCACGCGCGCGGCGATGTTGGCGTGGAATAAGCTCGCATGCAGAACGTCGGATCGAGCGACTCGATAACGCGTGCGAGGCGTTTAAACGCGAGCACGCTACGCGGCCCGGTCGCATCGCAATGAAACGACGAGATACCCAAGGCGTCGAGTTCGTCATGCAACGGTCCGCGTGGCGCGAGCGAGCCGACAATCGGCAGCACATCATGATCGCGCAGCGCGGCAGCCAGCTTGACCGTGCGCAACGGCGTGCCGCCGCGCTGCAAGTCGGTGATGAGCATCATGACGCGAATGGGTTTGGGCATGCGGGAGATTGGTGTTAGGCATGAGTAGGAGATAGCCGCATGTAAGCGAGAACGTTGATGCTGTACGCTTCAACTTCAAGGTAACTCGGCGTAGACGACGTTTGTGGCTAAACCTTGGAGGCCATGGACGCTGTGGCAGCGGCTAATAGCCGGTGAATTGCACCGTTAGTTCCAACCGCAGCCGATCGCTGAATGCCCTCGCTAGTACATCGACACACAGGCGTTAAGCGAAAATGGCGACTGAAAACTGGCTATTTGCCGCTGCCACAATCGAATCGTCGCGGTCGCCAATCAGTTATTCATCGCTATGTCAGTCGATCGCAAACAATATCAAATCGCCGAGAACATTAGTACCTCACCCGGAAAACGACTGGAGAGTTAACAATGTTTTCAGCCTTGCGCCGCCCTGCGACTGTGCCGCCTCGGCTTGGTGAGAAACCAATTCAGGCTGACGAACAAGACCGACATCGCCCCGCCCAGACCCAATGCCAGCGGCATCTGCGCCGTGTTGAGCAGCTTGGGCTCTTCGGTGTCGACGGCCGCATATGCCTTCGCACCCGTCGGTCGATTCGCTTCGCGGTCGCGCTTCTCGGCCAGCGCCAATTCCTGAGCGTGCACTTCGTTTGCCAACGAGTTGACCACGCGGCGCTGCTCGTCGATCTCTTCGCCCCAGCGCTTCAACTCGACGATGGTGTCACCCTTCGCGGCCGAATCGGATTCCAATGCCAGCCGAACCTGCCGCGCCAGCGCGTCGCGCGTTTCGGTCGCCTGCAATACCTTGGCTTCGAGGTCGTTCTTTTCAGCAAACCAGCGCTGACTGCGTTCTTCCTGCAGCTTGGCTTCCACGATCTGTCGATGGTGTTCGAGACCTTCATCCACGCGGGGCCCAAAGTTGCGCACCGTTTCACATAGGCCTCTCAAGACGTCGTTGTTCGCGGCGACCACCGTTTGTGCCGTTGCCAGGAACTCCGGCCAACTATCATTGAACGCGTTCAAGCTTGCCCCAAGTTGCGTTTGCAAATTGCGACGCTGCGTCATGTTTGAACCGCGATTGTCGAGGTCATCCTTCGCCACAATGATGTCGCGTAGCAACACGCGGCCTTCATCGTAGAGCGTTCGCACAATCGCCTCTGCCTTGGCTTGATACTCCAACACCAGCGATACGTCATCGCCGGGCTCCCACGACGAAATGAGCGGTGCCAAACGATTCCATTCGGTCTCAAACTTGGTGATCTGCTGAACGAAATCCTCAACGTTGAGTGCGATCGACTCCATATCGCGACGAATGTCATCGCTGCTTGCCGACCGCAGCAGTTCGGCAACGCGCGCTTTCAGTTCAGTCGCGTCCTTCTGCATGACTTCGAGCGGCTTCTGCACTTCAGCAGCGGCAGCTACCAGCGCTTCGTGTGCCGAGATGGCCTTTGTTTCGCGTTCGCTGCGCACCTGCACCAACTCCTCATCACCGGCAATCGACGCATCGATTTGCTCGGGCGTCGGCACGACGCGACCGCGCGGCATGCCGCGCGCTTCAAAGTCTTTCAATGTTTGTTGTGCGACCGCCAACCGTTGTTCTGCTTCGCCTTCCAAATTACGCAGATCGCTTACCGTCGCGGCATCACCGATGGCCGCGGCTTCATTAAACGCCTGCACCAACGCGTCGAGGCGCTGGCTCATCGTCGTGAGTTCCGACTTGCTTTGCTTCAGGTTGGACGCCAACACATTGATCTCGCGATCGCGCTCGGCCTTGGCGGCTGCCGTTTGCAACTGTGAATCGATGTACAACTCGGCGAGCTTATTCAGGCCGCGTTCGACCGGTTCGATCAACTCGGGATTCGACACTTGCGCAATGAGTTCGACCGACTTACCGTCTTCCGATGGCCGCGCGTCGAGTTGTCCGCGTTTCCATAGCTCGACCAGGTTCAGCGTGGCCTCACCGACCGGCGTCGCCTCACCGGCACGCGTCAGCAAGTCCGCATTCTCGATCGCGTTGACGTGTGCCGCCGCCGATACCGACTCGCCGTCGCCGGGCGGCTCCAACGCAATGCGGCCGCGCACCGCATACGAATCCGACTGACCGAACATCACCGCCGCCGCCACCAGCGCGCCGAGCACCAAGCCCCACATCGTCGTCGCGACCGGCCGGAAACGCCGCCCCTGCATCTGCTCGAGCAGCGCGTTGACCGAGACGGGTTTGGTACGACGAATGGGCTTGTCGTCAGCCGCGTTGGCCAACTCTTCCGCCTGTGCCGCGACGTCGTCGGGATGGAATTCATCGACCGACGTGATGAGTTCTTCGAGCGATTCCTTCTTGCGTTCAAGCTGCTGTTCTTCCTGCGCGAGTTCGCTCTTCTTTTTCTCCAGCGACTTCTGTTCTTCTTTGAGTTTGGTGCGATGGCTCTTGAGTTCGCGCTCGACTTCTTTCTCGCGTTGGGCGACCTCTTTTTCGAGCTGCGTTTGACGCTGCTTCAGTTGCTTGCGCTCGCTATCGAGCTTGCTTTGCATTTGTTGCAGTTCGCCCTCGATCTCTTCGCTGCGTTGGGCGGCTTCTGCATCGAGCGCCGCGCGGCGCGACCGCATGTCAGCCTCCAACGATTCCAAGCGTTTGGCGATATCCGCCTCGATCTCGGCCATGCGCGACTCGGCCAACGCTTCGATTTCTTTTTCGCGCGAATCGGCGGCGGCCAGGCGCTCTTCCAATTCGGCGGTCACTTGTGCGCGAATTTCCGTAAGCGCCTCTTGCTCGTACTCCATGCGCTCGTTTTCGAGATCTTCGCGCAGTTTGGCGTACTGTTCTTCCAGTTCGCGTTCGCGCTCGTGCAGTTGGTCGCGTTCCAGCGCAATCGCCTCGTCGGACGCGCGCCGGGCCGTTTCCAACTCTTCGCGTTGCTTGGTCAGCAACGCTTCCAACTCTTTTTGACGCTCGTCTAAATCGAGTTCGGCCTGCGCGTTCTCGGACAAGTCGAGCCGGGATTGTTCGAGTTGATCGCGATCGCGCCGCAACGCTTCGCGCTCTTCGTCCACGCTCTTGCGCCGCCGCTCCAGCTTTTGCACTTCGGCGACCATGCGCGATTTGCGCTGCTGATAGCGCTCGATCTTCGACGCCAACCGTCGGCGCAACTCGCGCGTTTCTTCGATTCGTTCGGCCAGCCGCTGTCGGGCCTCCGCCGTTTCCTGGCGGGCTTCGTCGAGTTCTTTCTTCTGCTTCTTGAGCGCGCGGCGTTTATCTCGAAACGCCAGTCGATCGGACTCGAGCTTCGACCATTCGGCTTCGACCTGCGATTGACGCTGCTCGAGTTCGTCGCGCAACGCTTGCAATTGCGCGGTTTGTTCCGACAACTCGGCCCGGTCGGCTTCCAACTGTTCGCGTTCGGCATCGACGGTCTGACGGATGCCCGCGATTTCGTGTTCGTTGCCGCTCAGCGCTGCGTTGAGTTCGTCGAGCCGGCCTTGTTGCTGCTGACGCGCTTCTTCGCGTTCGCGCTCGAACGCCGCAATATCTTCTTCCAATTTGGCCCGCTGCGCTTCGAGTTCGTCGCGTTCGGCATCCAATTCACTGCGATACTGAGCAAACGCGTCGTTATCTTGGACCAACGCGTTCTTCTGTTCTTCAAATACCGCCCGCTCGGCTGCCTGCTTCTTGGCCTGCTCGTCGAGTTCGGCCTGACGCGCCTCCAGCGCATCGCGCTCCGCATCGAGTTCTTGGCGATACTGCTGCGTCGCCGCCGAATCGCGCTCTAATAGCGCTATACGCTCTTCGTAGTCCGCCTTTTCCCGTTCGAGCGCCGCGCGGTCTTCGTTGAGCGTTTCCCATTCCTGCGCGAGGTGCGTTTCGCCCTCTTCCGCCTGCCGTTCGGCCTTGGCGGCTGCTTCGATGCGCTCTTCGAGGCGTGACTCACGCTGATTAAGATCGTTCTCGCGCGCTTCCAGCTTAACCCGCAGCGTGGCGAGTTCTTCCGACGCACCGTCGTGCTTAGCCTGCGCCTTATCCAACTCGCTGCGGCGAGCGTCAAGCGTTTCTCGCAGCGTGGCCAACTCGCGCTCTTTGGCCTCGGCCTTGATCGACTGTTCTTCGACCGCTTGCGCCTTGCGATCTACTTCGACGCGGCGCGCATCCAATTCGGCGGCAGCTTCTTTATGAGTTTGCTCGCGGCGCACGGTTTCGGCGATGCGGCCCGCCAACGCGGCTTCGCGTTCGTCGAGTTCACCGGCGCGTGCCTGCAGGTCTTCCGCAATGGGCAATCGGTCTTCGAGGTCTTTGCTGCGTGCTTCGACCGACTGCCGCCGCTCTTCGATTTCGCGGCTGCGCGCTTCGAGTTCCTGCGTCGCTTCGGCCAGTTCCTTTTCGCGCTGTTCCGTCGCGACAATTTGCGCTTCGAGATCGGCCTTGAGTTTTTCCGCCTCGGCCTGCGCCGCTTGCAACCGTTCTTCGCGCGCGGCCAAATCGAGAGAAGCCTTGCTATTCGTCTGCGCGATGCCATCGGCTTCTTCGCGATCGCGCCGAATCGCCTGCTTGTCTTCGTTCAGCGCCGCTTCGGCCTTTTCGAGCCGTGTTTGCCATTCGTGCAGCCGCCGCTCGCGGTTTTCCAACGCCGACGCCATCTGCTCGGACTTACCGTCGAGCTGACCGATCTCTTCCTCGCGTTCGCTGACTGTGCGTTCGCGCGTGGCGAGTAGTTCGGCGCGTTCGTCGAGCGTTTGCTCGCGTTTTTGGATGACCGATTCGCGCTCTTCGAGGCTTGCGCCGCGCGCCTCGAGCTTGCGCGTCAGGTCTTCCTCGCGTTCGGACAGCGCCGCTTCGCGCTCGGTCACTTCGGCGCGCTGCTTGATGATCTCGGCCTCTTCGGTGTCGATTTGCTTCTGTCGTTCGAGCGCCGCCGCTTCGATCTTGTGAACCTTTTCCGCCGTCGCCTTCTTGGCCGCATCTTCGCGCGATTCGAGTAGTTGTTCCCGCGCTTCCACTTCGCGCAGTCGAATGGCAGCTTGTTCGCGCACCTCTTTCATGCGGCGGTCGAGTTCGGCGTCCGCCTCGGCCTTGAGCGCTGCGCGACGGCGTTCCAAATCCGCCACCAACCGCGCTTGCGCTTCTTCGTGCTTGCGTTCGAGTTCGGCCTCGCGCTCGCGCATGCGCAGCGACTGGGCAATCAGGTCGGATTGCCGTTCGTCGGAGGCTTCTTCGATTTCGCGCAGGCGGCGTTCGACTTCGCCTTCAATTTCCGCTTCGCGCTCGGCCAGCCGCGCCTGCAGCGATTCGATTTCGTCGCGTTGTGCCGCAATCTCGTTCTCGAACTCCTCGCGTCGGTCGGCCAACTCGGCCTCGAGCTTCTCGATTCGCGTGCGCTCGTCATCTTCCAACCGTACGCGCCGCTCGGTCAGCTCGGCATCGATCTCATCGAAGTGCGCCTTGGCTTCGCTCTCCAGCGCATCGCGACGATTGTCTAATTCGGCCTGCAACGCTGCCAGCCGCTGCGAGCGCTCGGCGTCGAATTCGGCTTCGCGCGCTTCGAGTTCCTGCTGCTTTTCTTTGACGGCTCGCTCGCGCTCGTCGAGCTTCTGCTGCAACGAATCCCAGCGCTCGGTGATGTCCTTATTGAGTTGCGTTTCGCGCTCGCGCAAGGCTTTTTCGCGCTGGTCGAGCTCCTGCCGCCGCCGCTCGGCGGAAGCTTCCATCTCGCGGCGCAACTCTTCGGTGCGGGCGGCATACTCGGTTTCGAGAGCGAGTTCTTTTTCGCGCAGCGATTCGCTGAGTTCGTCCACATCGGCCACGCGTGCCGCCGTGCGGTTTTCCATCTCGCGGATGCGCGCCGCCGCTTGCGCTTCGATCTCGCGCAGGCGAACCGAGGCCTTCTCCTGAATTTCTTCGTCGAGCTGCGCTTCGCGTTGTGTGACGCGGGCCTCGATCCTTTCAATTTCGGCGCGACGCTCTGTCAGTTCCGCTTCGATCTCGCGCTGCCGTGCCGTGGTTGCCTCTTCGGATTCCGCCTGCAACCGATCGAGTTCTTCGCGGCGTTGTTCTTCCAACTCGCGCATGCGCCGATCGGCCGCCGCATCGAGTTCGGCCTGCCGTTGACGCAGTTCGGCCTCGCGTTGATCCAGCTCTTTCTGTCTTGCCAGCGACGCCGCTTCCAATTGACGCACGTTGGCGTGGGCTTCGCTTTCGATCTCGGCCCGTAGGGCTTCGATATCTTCGGCCTTGGCCTCTTCGAGTTCCTGCAAGCGCGCTTCGAGCACGGCACGCGTTTCTTCTTCCAACTGCTCCTTATCGCGCAGGCGCGCTTCCTCCAACTCGAGCAACCGCGTTTCGGTTTGCGATTGCGAATCGGCTGTCAGCTTTTCCAGCTTTTCGAGATTGGCGACTTCCAACTCGCGCAAACGCTTTTGCGCTTCGGCGTCCGCCTTACGCCGCGCCTCGGCGAGGTAGTCATCCTTTTCGTATTCGAATTTGCGCCGCGATTCTTCCAGCGAGACCCGCTGATGCTCGATCTCTTTGCGCAGATTTTCCTTTGCTTCGAGCAGTTCGGCTTCTTTTTCCTTCAACTCCGAACGTTGCCGGGCCAGTCGCTCGTTATGCGACTTGGTCGATTCGATTAGCTCGTTGGCCTTGGCCTGCAACTTATCGCGATACGCCTTGAGTTGTTCGCGCTCTTCGGCAAGTTCCTGTCGCACGCGCTCGGCACGTTCGTCCAGCGCCTGCTGCGCCTGCACCACGCGATCGCGCAGTTCGGCGGCGCGCTTATCGAGATAGCGCGATTGCGCGCCGATCGAGCCTTGCATGCGATTTTGATAGGCCGTCCGTTCGCGAATGCGCTTCAGTTCGTCGCGGGCCTGTTCGAGTTCCTGCTTCAGCCCGTCACCCTGCGGCGGCGTACCACCGTTGCCGCCGGTTTGAGCGTCGACGGTGTGCGTATTGGTTGCGGAGTTGGATTGATCCATATTGCCGAATTCTCCGGCGGGCTCCGCCGCCGTTCGCTGGGCATCATCGTTCTGGTGTGCAGCGCCCGAACGCGAAACGTTCGCACGCTCATATTGGCGGGTCGGCTGCGAAGCGGTCTGACCCGGTGCCGCATCCCCAGTTGCGCGCGACCGATCCGTTTCGCTACCCGATTCTACCGAAGATTCGCTGTTAAGTCCGCCCGTGCTGGAAATTTCCGCGCGACCGCCCCGCGCCGCCTGATCGAGAAGCGACCAGGCCTCCGACAAGTCGTCGGCGGCCGCGTCGATACGCGACAATGCCTGCTCGTCGGTCGCCGGAATCGGCGGATCGTCAAGCGGCAAGCGATCGGACGGCACGTGCAGTTGATCCCGATCCGCAGCGGCGGATTGGGCGGAAGAGCCTCCACGGCGAGTGTCTTGAGGCATGTATTCAGCTCCGATTCACCTGATCCTCACGGGTTCGAGTCCATTCTCCCCGCATCGAGGCGGTGCGAACCGGTGCACACTCCGAGAGGACGAGCAGCCTTAGCTAGCGTGGTCGCCGGTCGCGTCCGTTGCGGTCGCGCTCGGCGATTTCACCGCCGCGTCGTCGGAATCCTCCTGATCGACGGCGCAGTCGGCATGTTGGGTCTGATTCGACTCGGCCTGCGCCATGCGCGCTTGATCGCCGAGTGACATAATTTCTTCTTCGATGCTGTCGAGCGAGGATTCGCCTTCGCCGAGGGTCTCTTCGACAAGGCGATAGGTCGACAATTCAGCGGCCATCTTGCGCAGCGGGTCTTCCAGCGTTACGCCCGAGCGTTTCGAGAGCGATTTCATCGATTCGCCCCGCCCCGATAGCGTGTTAAGCCGCTCTTCCAAATCTGCCGACCGCGCTTGCAAATCGGCTTCGATATCGCCGAGGCGAATATTGAGGACCGATTCGAGTTCCGAGGCGGTGCGTTGCAATTCGCCGCGCGCCGATTCTTCCAATTCCATGCGGCGGGCGCGTAGTTCGGCTTCCTTGGCTTCCAATTCGGCCTGCCGTGCCGCAACTTCCTGCTCGACCTTGAGCCGCTTCTCGCGGGCAGCCTTGACGAGCCGCGCGGCCTTGCGGCGCAACTCGGTCTGGCGTCGTTGCAAGCGCTGCCGTTCCATTTCCAGCTTGTGTAGCAATTCGCGTTCGCGCGTTTCGAGGGTTTCCTGAGCGATGTCGAGCTGTTCCGACTCGGCGATCAACTCCTGATTGAGCCGTTCGCTCTCGGTCAAGCGCGAACGAATCGCGGATTCTTCGTTATCCAACTCGCGCAGGCGGGCCAAAAGCGGGGCACGTTCCTTGCGAATGCTTTCGCGCGAGGCCGTGAGGCTTCTGAAGCGTTTCTCGAGCGCCGACTCGCGTGCGCTGAGCTTCTGCTGCCGACGCGTCAGGCCCGAGCGCTGCCGCTCGGTCTCGAAGCGCAGCGTTTCCATCATCTGTTCGCCGCGCTCGAGTTCTTTGCGCTCCGATTTGGCGACGGCCACCAACTCGGCGACCTTTTCTTCCAACGAATTCAACGCCGCTTCGGCCGCTTCGTCGAGCGGCACGCTCGATTCGAGTTGCGTTTCCTTGCTGTTGAACTCGGCCATGCTGGCCAATTCAACGTGGCCACTCAGCAGATTGTCGATGCGTTTTTCTTCTTCGAGCAACTCGATAACTTCGGGCGGTAGGTCGTCGCTGGCCACGAGATTTTGACGAGCGTCGAGCATCGGACCGCTCTCATCGTCAAACGCGTCGCGCTCGCTATCGCTGCCGTGCACATAATTCAGTTTCTTTTCGTGCGCCGCCTGCAACAGGGCCCGCGCTTGCGACTGCAATTGCGCACGCCGTTCTTCCAGCGCCTGGCGCTCTTTCTCAAAATCCGCGCGGTACCGCTGAGCCCGTTCGTCCAGCGCGCTCTGAGCCGCCGCCACGCGCGATCGAAGTTCGTCTTTTTTCTTCTGAATCAATTGATCGGGATCGCGTTTGGACATGTCGCCTTGCGTGGCTTGAGGCATGTTTGCTGTTGGCGTCGTTGCAGGCCGAGATTCGCTCGCAGCAGGCTTGCCGTTTTCGGCCTGCGGCTTGCGGGGCTTGTCGTGTGCCGACGGCCAGAGGTCCTCAAAGCCGTCGATTTCGCCCTTGGGCAATCGACCGGCCACCAGGCCCTTGAGCCCACCACCCAAGATCGCCTTTTCCGCATTTGATTCGCGCGACATACTCATAAGCACCGGGGTTTTGGGGACATCATTGACCTTCACTTCAAACAACAATTCATAGGGGCCGAGCCCCACTGCATCGCCGTCGCGCAACCGTTCCGAATGCACGCGCTGACCGTTCAGCCGCGTAAGGTCGCGACCGGACAGATCGCGCAACACCGGTCCGTCCACCGTCCACGCGATCAGGCAATGACGGTCGAGAATGCACTCGGCCTCCAAAACCACGTCGCAACCGGGATCGCTACCGATGACCAATACCGGGTCGATGCTCTTGACGGTTCCGATGACCTGATCGTTGCGCAGGCTGAACATCGGGGCCGAGGCGGACATCGCGCCGTCCGGGCCGCTGACGAGCGCCGAAAACTTAAACGGGCCGACGCCGATTTCGTCATCCGCATCCACCCGCGCCCAACGCACGGAGCGACCGTTGAGCTTGGTGCCGCTCGGGGCGCCGAGGTCGCACAAATAGATTCCGGCGCTCTGACGAATGATGGCCGTGTGCGCCTCGCCCACGTGGCTCGACGACAAGATCACATCGCAACCTTCGCCCGAACCCAGCACCGTCAGCGAGCGCGGCAAATCGCGCGGCGGACGGTCGGCGTTCCCCTTCAACGGCCTTAGCTGCACCGAATACCTGCGTGGCTCGGTCGCGTTCGATTTTGGTGCTGCACTCACCTGCTTTGACCCTCAAAAGCCGCATCGCTGCGTGTCTATCAGAACACGGCCTGCGCGGCGAAGCCTGTTGGCCTGATTGTCTGCATTGGATCGCCGGCGTTCCCCAGTCGGACGCGCGACGACCTGCCTCCCGGCGGCAACTCAGTCGGGACGTGCGTTATTCGTTATTCAACGACCACCAACCCCGTTTGCCCGTACCAGAAAGCCGATAATATCCGCCGCAGACACTGCCCCACGGCCACCTGACTTGATATCGGCCAAAACCGCCGTTTTCAGCATTGCAAATAGGGATATCCGCGTCCGGCACGGTAGATGTGCGGTCGACCTGCGCCCGGTCGGCGATATCGAATGCGAGAATCGCGGGCGCATTTTTCGCGCGTGAAGCGGCCCGACGCTGACGTCGGACTTTGCAATTCAGCGTCTAGAAACGCCTAACCCCTGCCCCAAATATGCAGCAAACGGTGCGGACCGACGCATTATCGAGTTGGGGCTGGGCCGGCAGAAAATGACGGGGGGCCGCAGCGGCTTAACACAACCGCAGCATTTGCCGTGTCGATAATACTGAGTTAGATTATCAGGTTTCTCGGCAAAATATTGTCGAAATTTTCCGACCGCGAACGGTTCGTCGTCGGATTCTGATTGGGTGCAGGCACCGGGTGCGATGGCCCGGCGCGCTCGCGGGATAGACGATCGTCTAAACCATCCGGCGAGATACCTCCGCCATCGTCGCCATGATCCGCCGTCGGCAGCGACGGTTTCTGTGATGATCGGCGTCTTCTTGAAAGTTTTCTTTTTATGACCAAATTGGATGAGCAAACATTAGAGCTGATTGATGTTTCGGATGAGGAACTCGATCGCGAGTTAGCCGCTGCGCTGGGTGACGACTTTGAAGCGGCGATGGATAAGAACGTCGATTCTTCCGTCGCCGAACTCAAGCCCGAGTCGATCCTGAAGGGCAAAATTCTCGGCATCAGCGGTAATGAAGTTGTCGTCGACGTCGGCCTTAAGAGCGAAGGCTACGTCAACCTCGACGAGTGGGACGACAAATCCGAAATCGATCCCGGCGATGAAATCGAAGTGTTGCTCGAAGCACTCGAAACCGATTCGGGCGGCCTCGCCCTCTCCAAGCGCAAAGCCGATCGCATCCGCGGTTGGGAACGCCTGCTCAACGAATGCGCCGAAGGCGATCGCGTATCCGGTAAGGTGATGCGCAAGATCAAGGGCGGCTTGCTCGTCGATATCGGCGTACCGGTCTTCCTGCCCGCTTCACAGGTCGATACCCGTCGCCCCGGCGATGTCAGCCACTTCATCGGTAAAACGATCGAAGCCGTCATCCTCAAGATCGATGAGTCGCGTCGCAACATCGTCATCTCGCGCCGCAAGCTCATCGAAACCGAACGCGCCGCCGCCAAGGAAAAGCTCATGAAAGAGCTGGAGGTCGGCCAGATTCGCGAGGGTACCGTCAAGAACATCGCCGACTTCGGCGCGTTTATCGATCTCGGCGGCATCGACGGTCTGTTGCACATCACCGACATGAGTTGGGATCGCATCGGCCATCCGAGCGAAATGGTGAAGATCGACGACAAGATCAACGTCAAAGTGCTCAGCTTTGATATGGAAAAAGAGAAGATCGCGCTCGGCCTCAAGCAGACCACCGAAAACCCGTGGGAACAGGTCGAAAGCAAGTACCCGGTCCAAAGCAAGATCAAGGGCGAAGTTGTCAATATCACGCCCTACGGCGCCTTCATCAAACTCGAAAGCGGCATCGAAGGTCTCGTCCACATCTCCGAAATGTCGTGGACGCGACGCATCAATCACCCGTCCGAAATGCTCAACCTCGGTGATGAGATCGAAGTCGTCGTGCTCGAAATCGATAAAGACAAGCAGGAAATCTCGCTCGGTATCAAGCAGACCGAAACCAACCCGTGGACGCTGGTTGCCGAGAAGTATCCGCCCAACACCGTCGTCACCGGCACGGTCCGCAACCTGACGAACTACGGGGCGTTCATCGAAATCGAACAAGGCATCGACGGCCTCTTGCACGTCTCCGACATGAGCTGGACCAAGAAGATCAGCCATCCGTCGGAACTCATCAAGAAGGGCGACGAAGTGAAGTGCGTCGTCCTAAGTGTGGATCAAGAGAAGTCGCGCATCGCGCTCGGCCTCAAGCAGCTCACGGAAGACCCGTGGTTGCATGCCGTGCCGGAACGCTACATCCCCGGCATGATCGTGCAGGGCAAGGTCACCAAGATCACCAACTTCGGCGTGTTCGTCGAACTGGAAGAAGATCTCGAGGGCCTGCTGCACGTCTCTGAATTGTCAGACGATCATGTGGATGATCCGCACCACGCCGTCGAAATCGGCCAGGATATCGAAGTGAAGATCCTGCGCGTCGATACTCAGGATCGCAAGATCGGTCTCTCCAAGAAGCGCGCCGATTGGGCGTCGGGCGACGAAGGTGGCGAAGGCGGCAGCAAGCCGGCCGGCCAACCGAAGGCGCGCCGCGGCGGTCTGCACGGTGCCGGTGAAGAAACCACCGACATGATTTCGGCGACCGTTCTGTTGAACAATCAGGAAGGTGGCGACAAGCCTGCCGAAGGCGCCGCCGCTGCCGAAGCGTCGGGCGACGACGAAAAGAAAGGCGACGCTGACGAAGCCGCCGGATCCGACGGCGACGACTAAATAAGTTTCGGGTGCCCATCGCTTGGGTGCATCGGATTCCTCTGATTTGGGTGCCCCATCCTTCACAGCAGTGAAGGGTGGGGAATCACGAACCATAAATAACGTCGGCGGGTCCCCCCTTGCATCGAGTTCGCCTTAGTAGGGTGCCCTTCCCCTCCGGGGCTGGGGACAATTCTCGCCTCGAAGCGCAAACAACTCAATCGCATGTACGCGGCATCGACGCCTTAAACGGCCCATCGATGCCGCTTTTTTATCGAACAGAAGCTTCGCCCCGAGGCGATTTAGCTTCTCGAAGGCCGGGGGATAGAAATGCATTCTGGTCGCCGCAGGTTAGCCCTCGGCCAATGGCCGGGGGCTAAGTGTGAATTATTTGGGTGCCCCTGCCCCTCTGGGGCTGGGGGACACCGCGAGCGACACTACCTGATTCAAAAACCCTACCGCCAACCAAATCATCCCAGCAACTCCCCACACCTTGGACAACCGTTACACCGGGCAAGCATCAAATTACCGTCAACTCGCAATCCCGACATCGTGTATCCGACGAACTCAAAAATGCTGGAGCGGCCATCGCCCTGCGGCTAAAATTTGGGTGCTGTCTTTTGGGGGGCCGAAGGACAAACCGACTGAGGCTGTGTTTCGTATCGAGTCCGGGAATCAACGCGACGACAGCAGCCGTTTTTGCGCGGCGATTCGTCTTACGATTCGGAGGCAAATCGCCCGCCGTGAATTGCCGATGACAAGGTGATTCGCGTGCCAACCGGGTGCCGGCACAGACGTCGGCTACCCCCAACAAGGAGTGTTGTCATAGCCGTCGAACCCGGATTACAGCACTATCTCAAGCAGATCAACGAATGCGATTTGCTTACGGCCCAACAGGAAAAAGACCTGGCCCGGGCCATCCATCGCGGCAGCGCCGCGTCCAATCGCTTTGCGCGCGGTGAAATCACGCTCCCCGAGAAGGAAGACCTCGAACGCGCGGGTAACGAAGCGCGCGAGTTGATGATTCGCTCGAACCTGCGCCTCGTCGTCAGCATCGCAAAAGCGTATTCCAAGCGCGGCATGCCGCTGTCCGACCTGATCGAAGAGGGTAACCTCGGTTTGCTCCGCGCCGTCGAAGGCTTCGACCCCGACATGGGCTCGCGCTTCAGCACGTACTCCAGTTGGTGGATCAAGCAGTCCATCAAACGCGCGCTGATCAACACCGTGCAGCCGGTGCACATTCCCGCCTACATGGTCGAAATGATCGGTCGCTGGAAGCAGGTGCATCGCAAGCTCGAAGAAGAACTCGGCCGCACGCCATCGATTCAGGAAGTCGCCAAGAAGATGGAACTTCCCGAAAAGAAGGTGCGCATCATCAAGCTGGCCGTGCGCGCGTTCAGCGCCCCCACACAAACCGAATCGCCCGACGGCTCCATGTCGCTTTCCGACATCTTGCCCGACGATCGTTCGCAGTCTCCCGAAGAGGCCGTCTTTAGTCAGGCCGAAGCCGAGATGATCGAGAAACTGCTCGACGCTCTCGACGAACGCGAAAGCACCATTCTGCGTCTGCGCTACGGCCTGACCGACGAAGAACCGCTCACGCTCAAACAAATCGGCGAGCGCATCGGCCTCACGCGCGAACGAGTCCGACAGTTAGAAGGCGAAGCGCTGCGCAAGTTAGAGCGGATTCTGTCGCCGGATTAGGGCGGCGATAGGCGTTCTAGAAATCTGCATCGCGTCCTCGATTTAATGCGCGACACCAACTCTACCGAAATTCGAATGGATACCGCCGCTTCATTCATGGCTCCCGACTGCGCTCCGTCCGGTACTGAGAATGACCGTCAAGATGTCTTCGTAAGGAATGATTGCGCGCGACGAACCTGCTGAAACTCCGCATGGGCGGTTGTACATCTCAGCCTAAAACACTGAACGACAGTCGATCGATTAGTAGTCAAATCGAATCTTTACGCCGAAGGCGTTACACCCATTAGCCCAGGGTTGACGCGTAGCGGCTACCCTGGGTTTATCAATCCGTTACCGGATTCAACTCTGAAAGAGTTGCGGCATGTACCGGTCGAGAATGCCGCAACCCCGTTGGGGTTGAAGGTCGCGATGACTGTGTTTACCCCGGGTAGCCGCTGTTGCGGCAACCCGGGGCTCGAAGGCGTAACGTCTTCGGCGTATCTGCTTCGAGCGCTCCCCTTGAGGAATTATATTTCGGGGTTTTGACGCGCCCCATCGAACAAGCCGGTGTTTCTAAGCCTTTCGTGCTGGGTCACAGTCAATCGTGATTCTATAAGAGCCTATGCGAATGTCCCTGGAAGCTCCTGCTCCTGCTTCTGCTTCTGCTTCTGCTTAAAGGTCCATCGGTCTACTTGTGTCCGTACGATTCAATAAAAAAGCAAGCCGCGCGAACGCGACTTGCTTTGTTTCATTATCAATACAGCTCGACGTGATTGATTCACTCGCGTGGTCCAACGCCAAACTACAAGACGGAGTGGACCATACGGCTCATTCCGACTGTCTCACGCGTCAGCGCCATACCATCACCGGCTCGCCGACCAATTGGCGATGAAGTTGTTTGTGTCACCTTCAAAGTACGAACCCATGACTGCACCGTTTTGGGCGATTTGGCCGGCGTAGATGCCGGTATTAAAGCCGAGCCGCGCCTGTGCGTCGTCGGTGATGGCGATGTTGCCCGCCGCATCGACTTGCCCCGTCAACGTAAAGTTGCCGGTGTTCGGCCACGTGCTCGTGCCGGTGACCGTACCATCCTGGTTGACGGTATAGGTAAACGAATGAGCCGCCGTCGCCGGCTGCGTGATATTGCCGGCATAGTTACCCGCGAACTGCGCCACGCCGCCGCCCTGATTGGGTTGACCGCCCTGGCCGGTGAACGCGGGCGGCAATTCAAAACCTTGAATCGATTGGTTATTGAACAACGTGACCATTTCCTGGATGTAGCGCACGTGTACGCCGAAATTGCTACCGGCCGAAGGGATGTTGGCTTCGGTAATCGTGCCGTTGGGACCGGCCTGCAAGACCTTTTGCGTGATACCCGAATTGTGTACGCCAACAACTTCACCACAGCGCACCAACGGCGAGCCGCTGGTACCCGGTGTCGTCGGAATCTGATGTTGAATCACATCGATATTTGACGCATCGACGGCCTGCGTATCGTCGTGCGAACGTAACGCCGTAATCGGCCCGCTAAGCGACGTCGCTTGCGGAACCGTGACGCCCGGAATGATCGGAATCACGTCGTTTACTTCGCCGGGGAAACCGGTCAGCAGCAAACGGTCACCCGTCGCCAGATCGCTGACCTCAAATTCGCTGGCAAGCGGCAACCACGCCGGTAGCGCTTCTTGCGTCGTGAAGAGCCCGACGTCGGGCGACGTGCCCGGATTGCCGTCATAATCGGGATGGGTCAGCGCGCGAAGCAAGGTGACGACATCGCCGGTGCCGGATCGCACGGCGAAGACGTTTTCCATCGGCGCTGTCGTGTTCGTTCTGAATACTTCCGTCACGTGCGCATTGGTGGCCATCAGTCGCTCGCCGATCGCGAAGGCCGTACCAAGCTCGATATAGATGAGATCTTCTGGATTGGGGCCGACGCGAAATTCCATTACGACGGCATAAGCAGATTCGTTCATGGTGGCGAATGAATCCTGATCGCTGGGACATAGCAACGCGTTGGGAACCTGCGTGTTACACGCGACAAGACTGCCGCCAACGCTTATTGAACCGATGCAAAGAACGACGATGGTCAACGACCATTTATGACGGCGCACAGCGCCACTGGACCGAAACATACGAACACTCCTTCTGTGATAATGGCTTCAACACCAGACGAATGCGCCCGACCCCGCCGAGCGCAATGGGTGTTTCAAAAGGAAGTACCTGTGAGGCGGTCACGTCTGCCGCGGAATTTGGAAAGATTTTTTTGATTCGGCGATCGAGGCCCTAAAAACGGATTACAGCCAGGTTTTTATCGCATTTTCGGTCGTCGACAGAGCCGATTGCGGTGGCGAAATCGTCATTTTCTTCGTCGCACCGTCGTAGGTCGGGTCATCGACCCGACATTTCACGGAGAGCATTTGTACCACGGGCGATGTCGCTGGAATCGGAAACTCACGTTGATGGTTGCAATTGGATCGTCGCGCCCGTGCGTGTCGGGTCGATGACCCGACCTACAGGATGATTCTCTCGCGCTGATTGCTTCAAAGCTGATTCACCCTCTTCGGTGGCCGTCCAGCGCCGCTGCGATTTCGACCGATGAATCACGTATGAATGTCGATCTAACACCCCGCCCGAGCGCAGGTGGGTTGAGTACAACCCGCCCTACGGCCAGAAATTCATCACCGGCCAACGATGCTACAAAGCCTGACGCCAACTCCTCGCCAGAGCATGTGGAACCGAGTTCAGCGAGCCATCGCCACGAAACCCCATTCCGGATTACGGGGGGCTTTCTCACGGGCATGCTAGCCATCGTCGTCGTCGCCGTGTTACTGCGCACGATCGGGACCAACACCCCGCTCGACAGCAACGACCACGTGCGGCTGGCGTACGACTGCACCTTTAACTGGGGCTGGTACTGGTGTTTCCAAATCAACTACGGCCCGCTGCATCCGGCGCTGACCAAGCTGACGGCCGTCGTCGTGACGGCACTCAACCTACCGATGACGGAAACGCTCTGGCGGTTGCCGCTGATCCTTGCCGGTTCGGCACTGCCCGTCGTCACGTTCTTTATCGTTCGGCGCTTGGTTGCGACGAAAGATTTACACGCAAACGCCCAAGCGTTGCAAGATTCATCAGCTACGGCGCGATCCACTCCCTCTCCCTTGCAGGGAGAGGGCTGGGGTGAGGGTTGCACTCACCAGCGACCAGAAGTTTGCGCACGAGAACAAAGACAACCAATGGAGATAGCACGGCGCAGCGAAAATGTGCGCACCACTGTCATTCACATCGCCCCGTGGGCTGCCGCCGTTTGGGTCGCCGTGTTTCCTCCCTTCGTCGCCGACGCACGCTATCCGTGGGGCTACGAATCGCTCGGCGTGTTCTGTGCCGTGCTGTCGCTACTCATGCTGTCGCGCTATTTAGACAAGCCGACGGGTTTGCGCGCGTGGGTCGCCGGCACATCCTTCGCGCTTTACCTTTGGTCGCATTTGTTCGTTTATGCATTGCCGATCGTCTGGTTACATTGGATCGGCGCGACGGCGAACTGGAACAAACGCGCAATTTTTCAACTCGTACAAAGAACCGGCTTGTGGCTGCCACCCGTTGGTGCGCTCGCAATCACGGTCGGCATGCATTTGCGCTTCGGCGGCGGCCCGCTGGGGCGCTTCACCTATAAGGCCGAAATCACCGACACGGCGTTTCGCGGCTGGAACGCCCCGCTCGAACTTTTGCAGGCATGGCTCGGCCATTTCGGTTGGACCATGGCCGCGTTCGTCGCCATCGGGTTTATCGTCGCGGCGAAGTCGGCCTTCACCGTGCGATTGCGCGCGACGGCCTTGTGGTGGTGGCCGCTGCTGTTTGCGATGCCGTATTTCGCGCTGATGTGTTTTCAACCGCCGCCGGGTCGCATCAGTCCTTACCTGTCGCAAGCGTCTCTCGCGTTGGTCTTGCTAACGGCAGTTGTGTTGCTGCCGCGACTCATCTTGCTCGGCGGTAAGAAACTCACCTTTGCCTGCATCGGTCTAACGACGCTCAGCCTGCTAATCGGCACCATCGATAGCAACCTCGGCGAGAACCGCCTAGCTGCCGCCACTGGCGTAAACGCAACATGGGGTGCCGCTCGACCCAACCGCGGCTATCGTACAATGGGCTGGTATGTGCAAAAGTTTGTTCCCGAAGATGCCGTCGTCTTTACGTTTCACGATTTCGGCGGGTTGGAACTACTGCCCGCCACCTATTACTGCGGCCGGCGTTGTTTGGCGTTTTGCGACATGACGCCGCAACAAAGCCTCGCATTGTTCGATTCGTATAAGGATGATGTCACCGTCATCGTCATCGAAAAGCGACTTGGCGTGGCTCGGTCATTCGGCCCCGACTTCGAACAAGTCGCCACGATTAGTGAAGGCGATCATCGTTTGATCGATATTTACGCTCGCAAATCCGCGAGCCTACCGCAGATGGGATTGCCTGTGGAAGAATACGACGCACGCTATCTTCGCGAATTCGCCACGCGCGTGCCGGGCACGCCGCCGACTGTTGCGAAGGCGTTGCCCTCGTATCAAGACGTAATGGCGCGGGCTGAAGCGATCTATCAGCAGAGCGACCGGGAGAAAATCGCCGTCCATCCGGAAGCGCGCGACTAGGTTTGACCGGAAGCCGATTCGCGCTTCTGCACCGCACGCCTGCGCCGCGCGTGAAACTCCGGCGCTTCGGTGAAACACGTACCCAAAATTCCGAGCGACTTCACAAACGCCTTGAAGCCCGTGCGTTTCAGTTCGGCCGGGTCGTCACCCACTGTAGTAAAGCCGCGCTCGTCGGGCGTGAGCTTTTCCCAATTGCGGAACAGCCGGCCCCACTGACCGTCGAGCACCTGCTTCATCATCTTCTTCGCCTTCATCGGGTACCAGAAGCTATCGTGGTAGATCACGCTGGCCATGTACGCCCACGGCGCGAGCACGGTCTTGAGCGACCATTCGATGGGTTTCTTTAGCGGCCCCCAGTAAATCTTATGCTGCATACGCGATGCGAAGGTCATCTTCTTAAACGGGCCGACGAAGTTCCAATTTTCGGCAGCGGCATCCACATCGCCGACGATCTCGATCTCGTTCGGATCGCCACAGCCGAGGCCCTTTTCGTGTGCCAAGCGAATAAACTTGATGCTGAGCGGATCCATACCCATTAGCTTCGCGGCGACCGCATCGATGGCGACCTGATCGTTGCTTGCCAATATCACGTTTTTTTCGTGCGGAATCATGCAGCGCGGGCCGGGGCCGTCGCCGGCGAAGGTGCCGTCCATCACCGCAAACACGCCGCGATGAATCTTCTTCTGAATCATCAACAAATCGACCAGCGTTTCGTGAATCACCGGGTGCGTCCAGTGCCGGTGTTCGTTTAACAATCCGCCAAACGCATTCTTCATCGCGCCCGTCGTTGTCGTGAAGATGTGCGTCTTCACGGTTGGCAAATGAATGATGTTCTCACCGATAAAGCGCTTGGGAATAAAGAAACCGTCGGGATAGACCTCATTCAGGCAAAGAAATTCCTTCGTCAGATCGCCTACGGCATCGCTGATGTGAATCCACTCTTCACCTTCGTATAGGTGCACGTTGCGCAACCCGTGGGCGTCGGTCACGTTGACCTGCTTATTCTCCCGCTCCCCCAGATGGGCATCGATCACGACCGTACGGTTATGGCAACCGTGAATCAGGTCGGGGTCGTAACCGTCCTTCTTCATTGCCCGAATCACACCCTCTAGCTGCCAAGGCGTGGTGCTGCTGCCGGGGAAGAAAAAGTGCCAACTGATGTTGATCTTCAGCGCGGTATCGGCGTCTTTGGCGACCGTACCTTGGTAGTCCGCCAGATTGAGAAGCTTGTGGTAGTCCTCGAGGATGGTTCGCGGGCTGGTGCGTAGGATCGCAACCTTGCTTGGATTATCGGAAGCCATTCGATCGGTGTCTCCTTCGATTTCAAATTGTCATCCTAGCTGCCGACGGGTTGCCCGCAAGTAATCGTGTTGGACGCCACTATTTACGGACTTCGCCATATATTCAACCCGGGCCGATATCGACACGCCATGTCGTATCACCGATCAATGAATAGGTTAACTCAACCTTTGGACGATCGGTCGGGAATATGTCGAAAACAACAAGTCCAATTCAGCATCAAGGCGAACGCGGTGCCGACTTCGTCAATGCAGTTCTGGATGCCCATCCCGCTCATATCGCCATCGTCAATCAGTTTGGAGAGATCGTCACCGTCAATCATAGTTGGCTAAGGTTTGCTGAAGCTAACGACGGGATGAACGCTGCCAGCCTGCTGCCCGGAGGGAATTACCTGTCAGTCTGCGACGCTGCCGTCGGCCACTGCGCGCATGAGGCGGCCGCCATTTCAGATGCGCTGCGAAAGATCCTGATCGGGGAACGAAACGACTATCGGCGCGAATACGCCTGCCACTCACCTAACGAATTACGGTGGTTCACTGTCAATATCCGTGGTCTTGAATACAAAGGCGAACGGCACGCCGTTATCAGTCATATCAACTGTACCAGCGAACACTTGGATCGAGATCACTTTAAGAAACTCTCGCTCGTGGCCCGCGCAACCAGCAACGCAGTCGTCATAACCGATGCAAACGAAAAAATCGAATGGGTCAACGAAGGCTTTACGCGAATCACCGGTTATGAGGCCGTCGATGTTCTCGGCAAGCGCCCCGCGGACGTGCTCCAAGGCCCGGAGACCAGTATCGAAACCAAGCGCGCGATCAAAAAGGCCCTCGAGCGCGGCGAGCCTATCAAGACCGAAATTCTAAACTACACTAAAGATGGTACCCTGTACTGGCTTGAGATGGACATACAACCGATTCGCGATAAGAACAAGCGAGTCACTAATTTCATAGCAATTCAAAGCGACATTACCAATCGCGTAGAAGCAGACAAGAAACTGCGGGCCGCTCAGGCAGAAGCGGAATCCGCCGCCAAGGCAAAAAGTGAATTTCTGGCCAACATGAGCCACGAGCTGCGCACACCGCTAACGGCCATTCTTGGCTTCACCGACATTCTCACCGAGTCGGCATCCGATGACGGCCAAACTGAGATGCTGTCCACGATTCGCCGCAACGGTCGGCACCTGCTTGACCTGATCAATCAGGTACTCGATATCTCGAAACTGGAAGCGGGCGCCTACGTCGTTGAATCCGTCCCCACTAATCCACAGCAACTTGTGAGAGATGTCGTGGAAACCTTGCGCATTCCCGCCGAAGCAAAGAACGTATCCACCTCAGTCAAATGCGACGATGCGATTCCCGAACGAATCATGTCCGACCCGTTGCGATTGAAGCAAATCGTCATGAACCTCGTCGGCAACGCAATTAAGTTCACCGAATGTGGAGAAGTGCGCGTTGAAGCAACCGTGGTCGACGATGATTTGCACATCGATGTCATCGACACCGGTATCGGCATGAATCGAGATGCTGCCGTCAATATGTTTAGGCCATTTTCGCAAGGCGACGCTTCGGTCACGCGACGCTTCGGTGGTACCGGGCTGGGTCTGAGCATCAGTCAAAAGCTTGCGAAACAAATGGGCGGTGACCTGTCGCTGGTCTCCTCAGCCTTGGGCAAGGGCACGCACCTGCGCGTGATGCTCCCCTGCATTTCGGTTAACGCTGACGAAGCCGTTGTCCATCAACGCGACCGCAAGCTTTCGACACCGTCCGCCCGGTTTGATACTACGGTCGATATGCCGTTAAAAGGCATGCAGATTCTGCTCGTCGAAGACGGCCCGGACAATCGACGCCTGCTTACTCACATACTTTCGAAGCGCGGCGCCGACGTTCATACGGCCGTCAACGGACTGGAATGCGTCAATAAGATTTACCCCGCAGGCGACGTCGGGCTGACCCCGCACCTCATCCTGATGGACATGCAGATGCCCGTCCTCGATGGCTATCAGGCCACGCGCGACCTTCGTGAGAAAGGATGCACGATCCCGATTGTCGCACTCACCGCTCACGCCCGAGCTGACGATCGGGACAAATGCCTCGCGGCCGGTTGCGACGAGTTTGAAACGAAACCGATCAATCGCGATCGATTGATCGAATGTATCGTGAATTTGGTAAGACGCGTGCCTGCGTCGGTGAGCTAGCGCGACCCAGTGCTTAATTCGAAATCTGCGTCATCGAACGTCACACGCGTTTCGTAGTCGACAAACCAATACAACGCATCCAGCGTCGTCGCATCGTCGCGAAATCGTTCGCTGGTCAGCCATACGCGCACGCCCGCCACCAATAGCGAATCGCGATGAAGGAACAAGTCCACAAGCTTGGCTTCGAATGGATCCGACTTGGGAAAGTGCAGTTTTAGTTGATAACAATCTGAATTGCGCGGCCCCACGCGGCCCGCCCCTACTAGCTGAATAAACATCTCCGACGGCGGCTTTACGGCTTCGATCCGATCTAAGAGCTTCACCAACACTTCGCGCGGTCCGAAATCGGTAATCGGCAACTTTGCCTGTTTGAATACGACGGCCAGTTCCGGATTGAGGGCCGTGACGGAACCCGGACCGCCGAACAGACCCTTTCGATTCAATAGCAACACCTTGTCGTCGTTTTGCCCCGCGACGTATGCGCATGCCGAGAGCGGGGTATCCTCCGTTACCCACTCGAATTGGACGCTGTGTGGCTCGGCGCGATAGCGCGCGGCAATTTCCTCTAGCGGTGCTAAACGCTGCCACAATCCGAGGCGTTCCTGTCGGAAGAAAGTAAGGCGTGCGGTTTGAACCCGTTGGGCTGCAACCTGTGCGTCATTAAGCAGTGAGACCGGATCGCGCGCATAATTTAGGAGTCTCTCGCGCCGCTTATCATCAGACCACGAGTCCCGAGTATTCAACTCCGTAGCAGTCAAATTTGTAGACGTCGTGTCCTCAATTATGGCGACGGCTTCTGCACGACAGCCCGAGAATACGCTCACCGCCAATACAAGAAGTAATCCAATCTTAAACATGCCACGACCGATTGCTGGTTTTAGTCGACCGATTGCACTAGCGGTCGCTCATCAGACCGCCCAACGCAAACCAAGGTACTGAGGCTACGAAAGAGATAATAATGATCGGTCACAGCGATTGAAGCATACATGCCTTCACCAAGATCAAATTCGCCAATCGGAGTCATGTCCCGATCTGCCGTGAGCCGAGTCGTTAAGCCGTCCAGGTTGCTCAGATACAGTTCATTACCGATGATCGTTGCAGAGGCATAATAACGACCGGGTAGCCGCAAGCGAGAAAATACTTTACCGGTTCTTAGGTCTCTACATGTCGCAATTCCACTCTTTGAAACGGTGAAGAGTAGGCCATTAAGAATTACTGGCGAGCACACCACAGGAACCTGTTTGGTTGTCTGCCACAGTTGCTCAGGCTCACTACCTCCGTCAAGGTTTAACCGCACGGCTGTGAGGTGAATCGGATGGTTACATTCCCCCGAAAAGACAACGATGCCATCCGATTCCACAGGCGAAGTCACAACCTGCTCAGCATCGGTAGGTATGCACCAAACTTTGCGCCCGCTCTTAACTTCGTAGCAACATAGCTGCCGATAGCTATCGTGAATCAGATAAACTTGATCGTTCCGCTCTACGATGATCGGCGTCGAATAGGCATCCATTCGCCGTCGACGACCGCGCCCAACCAGTTTCCGATCGGAAATCCACTTTCTCGTCCCCGTTTCCTTGTCTAGCGCAACCGTGAACGACCGTGAATCGGTATCGTGTGTCAAAATCAGCAGGTCATTCCAAATCACCGGTGAACTGGCAGCTTTGTAAAGGATATCTGGTACGCCATCCTCATTCCGCCAACGAATTTTGCCTTCATAGTCGAGGCAATACGTTCCTGCTGTGCCAAAACACGCAAAAACATTCTCACCATCGGTTACAGGGGTAGCCGACGCTGCCGATGTCAACCGCGTCGCGCCCAACAACGGCCCCGTCGCACACTCGGTGCGCCAAAGGATCGCCCCTGAATTGAGATCGAGACACATCACAAATCGAAGGGTCTGATCGGTGGGTCGAACGTACCAATGGGCAAGAGAACCAGCGGCAACGGCAGTAAAAACAACGACGGTTAGTCGGAGCGCAACGAATCTCGCTCGCATTTTCGATTGGTGCGTCGGCGTGTCAGTCTCGGCATCCCGCCGGGTTCGCCGCGACCGCACACAAACATCCGCCAAGATCCATGCGGCCACACCAAAACCAAGACCCACCGTCGCAACTATCGTTAAGTGCGTCGCTCTGGCAGCACTTCCCACCCCGTCGACAGCAGTTGTAACAAAAACGCGATTGCCAAAGACAATAGGTGAGGAATGCCCGATTCCGGTGATTGGCGTCTTCCAAATGACGCCTGATTGCATCGCCTTAGCGGTGCTCGGAGATGCGACACCTGTACCATCACCCCGCCAACCGAGCCAATGACCAACACTGACTTGCAGATTTGAAACGAAAGCGAACCCGACCGCCGCGATACACAGAGCCATCGTCACGCGACCGTGACGTGAATCGCCACCATCCGCCATTACCGACTCTTCCGCTTGCGCTGTTTGCGCTTGTCGCGCTTGTTGGGCTTGAACTTTGGTCGCGATGTCTTGCCCTTCGCCAACTTAGGCATGCCACCCATCATGCCGGCCTGCGCCATTTGCGGGGCCATCTTCATGCGGTCCATCACGCTCATGCCGGCCATCGCCTTCATCATGTCGCGCGCTTGCAGGAACTGCTTGCACAGGCCGCTGACTTCGTCGGTCGCCGTGCCGCTGCCCCGAGCAATGCGACGACGACGCGATGCATCGATCATCTTCGGATCGGCCTTTTCCTTGGGCGTCATCGAATGCACGATTGCCTTCATACGGCGGATTTCGCTCTCATCGATGTTCATATCCGCGTCGCGCATCATCTTGCCGACGCCCGGAATCATCTTGAGCATGTCCTTCATCGAGCGACCGCCCATCATCTTGTCCATCTGACCGATGAAATCGTCGAGCGATAGCTGCCCCTTGGCCATCTTCTTTTCGAGCGTGGCCGCTTCTTCCGCCGTGACCTGCTGCTGGGCCTGTTCGACCAGCGAAACGACATCGCCCATCCCGAGGATGCGCCCCGCCATGCGGTCGGGATGAAATTCTTCCAGCCGATCGAGTTTCTCACCCACACCGATAAACTTGATCGGCTTCTTGACGATGTTCTTGACCGACAGGATCGCACCACCGCGCGTGTCCGAGTCGAACTTCGTCATGATCACGCCGTCGAGTTCGAGGCGCTCATTAAAGTGCTTGGCCGTGTTGACCGCGTCTTGCCCGGTCATCGCGTCGAGTACAAGGTAGATCTGGTGCGGCGTGGTGGCACCCGCAATCTGCGCGACTTCCTTCATCAACTCTTCGTCGATCGACAAGCGCCCGGCGGTATCGAGGATCACGACGTCGAGCAGTTGCTTCTTGGCGGCTGTTACACCGTTGCGGCACACCTTTACCGGGTTCTGATGATCGCGCTCGGCATGTACCGGCACGCCGAGTTGTTCGCCCAACGTTTCGAGCTGATCGATAGCGGCAGGTCGCTTCAAGTCGGCCGCGACCATCAGCGGCTTCTTGCCTTTGGCCAAGCAGTATTTGGCGAGCTTGGCGCAGGTCGTCGTCTTACCCGAACCCTGCAGACCCGCCATCAAGATGATCGTCGGTGGGTTCGCCACCCAGGGAATGCGCGAATCGACCGGCCCCATGAGCTTGATCAACTCATCGTGGACGATCTTGATCATCAACTCGTCGGGCTTGAGGGTCTTAATGACCTCTTCGCCGAGGGCCTTTTCCGTGACTGACTTTGTGAAATCTTTCACAACATCGAGATGCACGTCAGCCTCGAGTAGGGCCGTGCGTACGTCGCGCATCACCTCGCGAATATTTTCTTCCGAAATCCGGCCCCGCCCGCGCAGTTGGCGGAATACGTCGCTAAATCGATCTTGAAGTGCGTCAAACATGGCCAAGGCACCCTAAATGGCCCCAAAGGGCTGCTGTAACTCTCTTAATACGAACAGGATAGAGACGAATTCGCTCGCCAGCAAGGAACCAATCGGGGGCAACTGTGGCCATCCCCCCACCCTCGAGGCCGAGACCGTGAAATCTGTCGCTAAATCGGCCTACCGTATCGGTCACCCCAATTTCCAGCCATTTCCGCCGATAGTAAATCGGCAACGTTGGGCTATTTGACCCAATTTGGCAAATTTAGGCCTATAATTCACAACACCACACCTATCCCCTTACTCCTCAAGGGGTTAGGAATCGCACCGGCAGTGATTTTCTTTAAACGCAACATATAAAAGCACTTACAATCGAACTTGCCTTTTTTCTTAGGCAATTCTAAGGTTTGACTTGCCCCCTGCGCGCTACTAAATTGTCATGAGGAATTGGGGAATTCCGAACGATAAAGATATAGGCGATTTGCCCTCGATACTGGCTACTTTTAGCCGTGGCGCTCCTCCGGTAGGTGACATCAATCACTTACCGGAGGTTTTTTATGCGCACTAATGCGCAATTGTCATCATTTATCCTGTTACGTATAACGCAAGCATGAATCACATGCGCGGCCCGATGCAAACCCAAGTCCTTAAAGTAACGCAACCTTGTCGTGATCACTTTGAAGTTGTTTTGCGCGCAGCGCAGTTTGCCAGCGCGCTGCCCGGACAGTTTCTACAAATTCTTTGTCGCGATAACGATCAACAAACAATTACTCCGATGTTACGCCGACCGTTCAGCATTGGTGGTTTACGACAAACCAACGACGGCGTGCTGTTAAATGTGTTAGGACACGTCATCGGACCGGGTACGCGTTGGTTATCGCAACTAAAAATTGGCGATACGGTCGACATCATTGGACCATTGGGAAGCAGCTTCGCCCTACCACCAAATGATTGCAAAGCAATTTTAATCGCGGGTGGTATCGGACTGCCCCCCATTCGTTGGTTTGGTGAGCGCTTAGCAAACGAATCGCGCCCCGCATGCGCGATCTTCGGCGCACGCAATAAAAATCTCATTCCGATGGCCGTCAAATCCGCGCCCCATACCGATGGAACACCCAACGATTGCCTTGCTCCGTTCGCCGACGTCGGTATCGACGCCGTCGTTACCACCGAGGACGGTAGCTTGGGCATGCGCGGTCGCGTGACCGACGCGCTGCAGGTGATTTTTGATCGCGCGCCGGACCAATCGTATGCCGTCTACGCATGCGGACCCAATCCGATGTTGGAAGCGATCGCCGCTCTCTGTGCGCAGCGCGAGGTCGCTTGTGAGGTGGCGCTCGAGCGCGTGATGGGCTGCGGCATGGGCACCTGTCAGTCGTGTGTCGTGCCGGTCAAAGACGTCACCGCCGAGGACGGTTGGCGCTACGGGTTGTGCTGTTCGGAAGGCCCCGTCTTCGACGCAACGCGCGTGATTTGGCAACCTTAAATTCGGCGTGTTAAATTCGATCGCGCGAGCACTTGGACGACTTGCTCATGACGCCATGTTCACGCGCGTTAACGGCAAGCACGACGTAACCAGCGCATCGATAAACATCCCTTAGTCGTCATACGAACTTTTCATTTCACCCTTATTTATCAGTATCAAACCGCACGCGACGCCGTCAGTCGTTCGATCAGTTCGCCGCATGAATTGACCATTAAATCGGGCTCGCGCGACCTTAACGAATCGACCTCTTCAAACCCCCATGCGACCGCCATTGAGATCATGCCGGCATTGCGCGCCGTCTCAATATCGATCACCGAATCGCCGACCAACGCGACGCGTTCGGGCGGCGTGTTCATCGCGCGACAAAGCTCAAGCGCCGGCCCGGCATTTGGCTTTTTGGTGGTCTCATCGAGGTAGCCCTTGGCCAATACGAAGTAGTCGCCAAGTTCAAGCGCATCCAGGACGGCGACCACCATGTCGTGCGGCTTATTCGACAACACCGACATCGGAAGGTCGCTCTCTCGGCCGTAGTCGAGCAGCTCGGCAACGCCATCGAAGACGCGCGTCATATCGGCGCAATGCTTCTGATAATACGGTCGCGCATGTTGCTCGATGTCGGCCCAACGATCGGCGATACCCGAGTGATCGGCAGCGCGTTGACATAGCACCGGTAGCCCCGCACCAATCCAACCGCGCACATGATCCTGACTGACCGTCGATAAGCCGAGTTGTTGCAATGCAAAGTTAACCGCGTTGGCGATATCACCGACGGAATCAACTAGCGTGCCGTCTAAATCGAAGATGACGGCGTCGATCGAGTAAGAATTTGATGTTTGAAGCGCGTTCATGAGCGCTTTATATCATGATTTAGACAAAAGTTGCCGAATAAGAAAAATAGGTACCGTGGTCAAGTTTTTTTGTTGACAAGTTCTTGGCCTCGTCTAGACTTTTTTTCAGAAAGGAGGTGACGCTTATGGCGAAACGCAAGAAGAGCGGCACCAAGAAGAAGGCCTCCAAGAAGAAGGCCAGTCGTAAGAAGGCTACGAGGAAGAAAGCTTCGAAGAAAAAGAAGAAAGCTTCCAAGAAGAAAGCTTCCAAAAAACGGAAGAAAACTTCGAAGAAGAAGACTTCTAAGAAGAAGTCGAAGCGCAGAGCTTCGAAGAAGAAGCGACGCTAGTAGCCAACAACATTCGGCTTTGACGCAACGGTGCGACGAAGCCAACCAACCTTTGGTGTTTGCTAACGCAAATGCCTATCAAAAAAACGGAAGGTGCTCCTGCCACGGCGGCACCCTCCGTTTTTTTAATTTTTACAACTTTTTTTTCGTACCTGTTGAGGCTCTATTTGAGCCGCTCGACCACCATCGCCACCGCGTTGCCGCCGCCGAGGCAGAGCGACGCCACGCCGTAGCGCAAGTCCTGCCGTTCCAAAGCGTTAAGTAGCGTAACCAGGATGCGCGTGCCGCTGGCCCCGATCGGGTGCCCCAGCGCGATTCCGCCGCCAAAAATATTCACCCGATCCTCGGTCAGTTCGAGTTGTCGCATACACGCGACCATCTGAGAGGCAAAAGCCTCGTTGATCTCGAAAAGGTCGATGTCGCTCAGTTTCAGGTCCGCCTTATCGACGGCTTCGCGCACCGCACCGACAGGTGCGATGAACAATTCCTTAGGCTCAACACCGAAAGTGGTGTGCGACAGGATACGGGCTCGCGGTTTCCATCCGCGCTGGGCCGCATCATCCTCGCATGCGATCAGAGCCATCGCGGCACCATCCGATAGCTGCGACGCATTGCCGGCAGTGACGGTCCCCTCTTTCCCAAAGGCCGGTCGCAACTTCGCCAAGTCATCCATGCTCACATCGGCGCGGATGGTTTCGTCGGCGCTTAGCACGGTCGGGCCTTTGCGACCGGGAACTTCGATCGGCGTCACAAAATCCTTAAACATGTTTTCGCCGGCAGCCTTGGCGGCGCGATGATGACTTTGCACGGCGAAACGGTCCTGATCTTCGCGACTAACGCCGTACTTATCTGCCGTGTAGTCCGCCGCGCAACCCATGGCCCACCCTTCGAATGGGCACGTCAGACCATCGTAAAGCATGCCATCTTCGAGCGTCGCATGGCCAAACTTCTCGCCCGTGCGATGACGCCGCACGTAGTGCGGCGCGTTGCTCATGCTCTCCATACCGCCGGTCAAAATGATGTGTGCTTCGCCCAAGCGGATGTTGTTATCCGCATTCATCGCGGCGCGCAAACCGCTACCGCAAACTTGATTCACCGTGACGGCGGTAATGGTCGGCGGTAAGCCTGCCTTCAAGGCGACTTGGCGTGCGGGGTTTTGACCGACGCCGGCTTGCAGTACCTGGCCAACCAAGGCCCAATCAACATCACCCACGGGGCAACCCACTTCTTCGATCAGATCTTTGGCGACCTGCGCCGCTATTTCAGGCGCGGTCAACGGGCTCAGCGTTCCCAAAAATCGCCCCATCGGGCTACGCTTGGCCCCCACTATCACGCTTCGTTTCATGGTCTTGACTCCATCTATGCCAACACGTTGTCGTACTTTGCTGCATGTCTAATTGCGGGGCCCACGGTCACGGTGGCGGCCATTTACCGCGGCACCAATCCCGGAGGCCTCACGTCGTTATTATAGATTGCGACAGGGTTTACGAAAGCGATGAATGACGTGATCCCGAACCGGGGGTTCCTAAAATCATGCGGTGGCGATGCCAAAAAGCGCGATTTGCGACGGCGACGAACTTGAAAACAGTCCGGATGGTTCGGACTCGCTTTGCGCACGCCGCGCAAAGGCTTAGTCAGCACGCGCCATGCTCGGCTCAATAGTCGGCGTCGCGTATCCGAAAGCTTGGTAGTCCGCCGCATAAAAATCACAGATTTGCGCGACCAGGGCCGCATCGAGAAAGGAACGCCACGCGGGAAACGCACCGCGCTCGCGCAGGCGCTCCGCCGACCAATCGGCCGCGCCAATCATGATGTCTTCTTGATAATCGAGCCGCAAAGCGCTGAACTCAGTTGTCGTTTGCAAACTGATCGTTTCGTTGATTCGCATCAAATCGTCTTCAAAGTTTTCGACGCGACCCAATAGATCGATATTCGCGCGCGGAAAAGCGCTTGGCAGAAACGTATGCTGCGGTCGCCAATGCACATCCATCTCCGCCTCGGGTCGTTCGCAAACGGCCTTTACGAACTCGCGAAAGGTGATACCCCGTTCGTAATCAATCTTATGAGCCGATCGTCGCTGAACCTGTTGCACGACCGCGCGGCCGGGAGATTCCGGAACGTCCCACCGAACGACGACCTTTTGCAGGTACGCCGATACCAACCGTCGTGCGGGTTCGCGCACGAACGCGACGAAGCGATATCCGTCTATGTTGGTCTTGTCTTGCCCGCGCGACCATTCTGCCAACGCAAGATGCGGTCGACCCGATGCGTCGGCAGGCAGGTCCGTAGCATCTAAGGTCGAAATGAACCATTGCTTCAGGCTGCTCGATGCGACTTTGGGAATTGGGCACAAGACGAACCGATGCCGATGGTTCACGAGGTACTCTGACTGAGGCCATTGACGATCGATCACGCGTTTGCTTCCGATAGCATCGGCGACGTCGCTCGTGGTGAATCACCGTTTGAGCGGAGCACTTCCAACATCCACGACAAGGTCTTATTCATCAGAGCGTCGTAACTGAAGTACTTCAAGACGGGCTGTCGCATCGATTCGACGATGCTTCGGCGGCGGTCGGGCTTGGCCATGATCCATTCGAGCCGCTCGACAAACTCGGCTTGGCTTCCGAATGTCACCTCATTCAATTCGGGCCACAGTTGATCGGGTGCCTTTTCTTCACAGGCCAGCGCGATGCGATTGAGACGCGCCCAGTTGCGTTCGTTAAGTTGCAGCGGTTCGCTCGGGTCGGTGCCCTTGTCGCGACAGATGTGCAGATAGATCGAATTCCAAGGTTGCGGCAGGTCCGTTGCGAGAAATTCCGCCGGCGGCACAAGCCCGTTTTCGTGTACGTGGTTCACCACAGCCCGAGCTAGGCCACTCGCGCTGTCGGCGGCATGTCGTCGTAATAGAAAAAAGCCCCCGGCCCCCAAGCCGTCGAGCACGCGTTGATGCAAGGCGTGGTTACAACCGGCGTGCAGATTGACCTTGGCACGACGGAACGCCGCACCGAGCGCCGGTCCGTGTGGGATTTCGCCCTTTGCAAATCTTGCAAACTCGGGATGTTGCTCCCAGCCGCGCCCATATACATGAAATCGTGCACCCGCTGCATCGGCCCACGTTGCCGCCCAACGCATGGTTTGCTGTCTGATCAACCGCTCCGTTAAGGGTCGCGCGAATTCGGCAATCAAGGTCGAGCAGATGTCGCCGCGCAGCGTGATGCCCGTCTGTTGTGCAACCGTCGCAAGCAGCTGACGGAAGTTAATCGCACCATTGAGTACGCCTGCGTCAAACCGTCGCGTCAGCTCCGCCGCAATATTGGTGACGTAACTGCGCGTGGCATCGTTATCGCAGGCGACCAATCGCGACTGTGTGAAGGCTTCCGGCGTTTCCGACGCGTGGCTGGCAAAGGCGACTTCGCAGTCGTAACGCGCGGGGTTTTGTAACTCGCTTTCGTCTGTCAGCAGTGCGACATCCGTAGCCATGTTGCAGCTATAGAATCGCTCCGCCGCATAACCGAATTGCTCGGTCAGCTCGCGCTTGCTATGCCCCATCAGAAAGTCGAGTTTGCCCAAGGCGAGGCCGGCGCTGCGATCGAAGAGCCAGGGCAAGCGATCCTGCACCCAACTTAACACGGGAATATTCTCGATGGCCCAAACGGCCTGCGTCGCGCGCGTGTGATCGATCAACAACAACAGATCGGGCTCGTATTCGACGAAGCTCTTCAGCACTTCGGTCGGCGCGACATAGCTATGATCGTCGGGCTCGATAAACAAACGCGTTTGGCAACCAGCAGATTCCAAGGCGCGAAGCGCGTCGCGCGTGGCATATTTCAAGACCGTTGTAAAGCGGCTGGTGACGGCGAGTACCCGCAATGGGGGACCGTCGTCCCGCAGCGCTTGTTGATACCGCTGTGCCCAATAGGGTCGGTCGCGATCTTCGTACTTGGCTTCCGCCGCCGCGCGGGCGTCTCTTACGCGTGCTTCGTTATCGGCTTTAAGTTGTACCACGCGCGCCTGAGCACCGCCGCCTTCGGTCGGCGTCTGCCAACTGGGCGGCCGGATCACCGAACTCGGGATAGGTGCAGAAGGTCGCGCGGCGATGGCTTCATCGAGCTGGGCGTAAGCCGTTTCGCCGCCGCAAAAAACGACGCGCTCTTCGTTAAACACTTGCGACCAATCACCGAGCGCCAACGCCAACACCCACGCATGCAAGTCCGTTTCGACTACGAAGATGTAGGGTGAGGAGGTATGCACCGTGTGGCGCGTGGCGTTGACGTATAAGGGTACGTGCTGCCCCAGTGCGAGACCCTCGATGATGATTGGCGTAATGACGCGGTTTTCGACGGTACGGCGAATCGACTCGTGCGTTTCTTCCGGCCTGTGTAACCCAAAGCAAGGTCGCCATCGTTGTTCGCGGCAGTCGAAAATCTCGAATTGACCGGACCGCGTGATGTGTAACTCGTAGCGGTCAACGATGTCTTGCCAAGCATCCACAATCGGCTTCGCCCAACTTACCCGTTGGGTTAATAAGGCATGGTTTGAGCGGAACCTGGTTTCATAATGTGTAAGATCGGCGCGGCCGTTGTTTTGGGGATGCGACAGTTGCTGCAAGAGCTGTTGGAAGTCGGGCTGGCTCTGAATCGCCGCGTCGAAGCCAAGCGCCGTGGCGTGGGCGCGCTGCAACAGACCGAACTCCGTTAGCGCGCGAACGAGCGCGAGCCTCACTTCCGCGTCGCCGGGTTCGGCCGCCAAATAGGTGGTCGCGAACTCGACGAATCCGGGTTGTCGCCCTTCGGCGAATAGCTGCAAAATCTGGTCGCGGGTCGGCCCGGTCATGGGTGCCTCATCTCGGGGTGTCGCATCGGTTGGGTCGCGTGAATGGCGATTTGTGCGGGCTTTCATTGACATTATCGGGCTCCACCGCGCCGCCCCTTGAGACTCGCATGCATAAGACCGATAACAGAGTATGACGGTGCCGCCCGCGCCAGCGCCGATTTTGCGCCCGAAGATTGGAACCCGACGTGCCCTATCGCATCGCCATTTCACTGCCCCACGGCCGCACCATCGGCGGAGTGACGTCATGGGCGATGCGGGTCGCCCAGTGGGCCGCCGACCGCGAGCAGCCGGTGACGCTATTTTTCCACCGACCCCTCGCTGGTCATCGCATGATCGACGTTCCGGAAGCGCTTCAACGGCATCCGCTCGTGGACGTGGTTGAGTTGCCGGCGATTGATGACGGCTTTAAGAAATGCGTCGAGGCCTTTGCCGCGCACCTTCCGATGGTGTTGCTGCCGAATTTTAACGATTCCTCTTACCGCCTTGCCGCCGAGTTGGTGCGGCGGCATCGCGATGCCGTGCGCGTGCTCGCCGTGTGCCACGGTGATAACCCGCAGGATTACGATTACCTCACCCGCTTCGAGCCGATCGTCAGCCAATACCTCGCAGTGAGCCAACGCTGCGCGCAGGTGCTCGCCGATAAGTTGCCCGCGCGGTTGGCGGATATCGCATCTATGGCACATGGCGTGGAAGTACCGCCGATGGTCGAACGCGAAGCGCTTGAAGATCGATCGTTGCGCTTGCTATATGCCGGACGTATCGAACAAGGCATCAAGCGCATCACGGATGTGTTGGCGATTGCGTGGTTACTCGCGGAACGTGGCGTCGCGTTTGAGTTGGTGCTGGTTGGTGACGGTCCACACGTGGGGATGGTTGACCATCTGATCGAATCGCTGGAACCGAAGTTGAATCGTCGCGGTGGCTCCATCCGGCGTATCGACGCTGTCGAACCGTCAGATATGAATGCGTGGTATCGATGGGCCGACGTGTTTCTGCTCGCGTCGCGCTTGGAAGGTATGAACGTGGCGCTGCTCGAAGCCATGGCTCACGGTGGTGTGCCGGTCGTCTCGGACGTGGTCAGCGGCACACGCGAAGTGATTGCGGATGGTGAGAATGGTTACGTGTTTCCGATTGGAGATGTGACGGCGGCGACAGACCGACTGGAAGCATTGAGCAATCAACCGGCGCAATTGGCTGCGATGGCAAATGCGGCCCGTGAGACTATAGAGACGGACTTTACGCACGCATGTTACATCGAACGGTTCTTGAAGTTTGTGAACCGTGTTTGGAATATGCCGCCGCGCGAGGCAGCCGGGGAAATACTTTTTTCAAGTGCTGCTGACGCCAATGAAACCGGTGCAGTGCTAACAAAACACGATATGCGCTATCAGTCTTTGCTCGACCTGGTTGCGGCACGTTCGAACATCCAAAATCTCGTTATCTACGGATTGGGCGTTAACGGCCTTACGCTGCTCGATCTGATGCGACACGACGAGCGCTTGGCGCGCTATCGATTGTTCGTTGCGGACGATCGTGCGCACGCCGCCATCTTCAAAGTCGTCGGCATGCCGCGCGTCTTTCCGGTTGCGTGGCCGAACTTGACACGAAACACGCTGGTAATCGTGACGCCCAACGAGGGGACGCCCATTATCAATCGCCTCGTCGGGCGCGGTGCGCAACCGGGCGTTCATGTTGTTTCGTTGGGCGATTTAGGTGGTCGAGCGGATCATGCCCAATCGAACGCGGAGGTGGCCGCAACATGAACGACTGGACGCTGGCATTTTGCTTACCGCACGGTCTGGTGCCGAATGGCATGACGACATGGGCATTGAACACGGCGTCGCACTTGGCGCGTCGCGGCTGGACTGTGCAGGTTCTCGCGCATGAGGCGAACGCGGAATACCAATCGTTGAATGTGGAGGAAGTTGCACACGCGTATGACATCGACATTCAGGTTTTACCTGCCATTGATAATGCAACGCAGTGGCAGGCCGTTCAGCGAGCGTACGCCCGCGCATTGCCGGCAGTCTTCTTTCCCAGCACGATCGAACAGAGTTACGAACACGTCGCAGCGCTATCGCTGCATCGACCTCAGGATGTTCGCTGCGTCGGTTGGAATCACCTGAATCACGCGTATGAATATAAGATGCTAAAGCATTTTCTGCCCATCTGCGGTGCGCTGATCAGCAACACGGCAGAAGGCTATCGACGCCTTACCGAACGCGGTGCACATCGCGAGATCGACGTACTTCAGACGCATCATCTGCCGTGCCCCCTATCGATGGATTCGGATGACGCCTCGGTAAGGCATGTCGTAACGACTCGCGGTCCGCTGCGAATCGCCTACGCCGGTCGCTTTGAAGACGCGGCCAAGCGCGCGAGCGACTTGGTAACCATTGCGGAAAAATTGTCGCGCCGCGGTTGCGATTTCGTTCTTACGCTGGTGGGTTGCGGACCATTGCTGCCCAAGCTGAAGCAGCGGGCCGATCACCTAAACGAAAGCGTGCAACAGCGCGTGATCGAGATTCACGAACCTTTGCCGCCTAATGAGATGGGGCCGTTTTGGTGTTCGCAACAGGTCTTGCTACTGGCGTCGGCTTACGAAGGTCAGAGCATGCAATTGATGGAAGCCATGCGACATGGCTGCGTGCCGGTGCTTTCGCGCGGTGCCGCCGCCGGCGTCGATCTGGTCCGCGATAATGAGACAGCATTGTTGTTTGATGTTGGCGAAACCGACCAAGCTGCAGATCATTTACATCATCTCGCACAACATCCGAATGACCGAACGGAGATTGCGGCACGAGCACAGGCTGCAGCGATGACAGCCTTCGACCCTGCCCCTAGACTGGATCAACTCGAAGCTATGTTGCGGATCCTCATCGAACGTCCCGCCATTCCCTGGCCCGTCGACCGCCCGATCTCGATGCGCGCCGCCGCCGTATCTAATGCCGCCGACGAAAACGCAAGGCGACGGTTTCAGGCGACCGTTGAAATAGTCAAGCAACGCAGGCATAAACGCGTCGCCATTTACGGCGCGGGGCGACATACACGCACGTTGGCAGCTGCGTTGGCGGATTGCGAACTCGATATCCGATGCATCATTGACGACGACGCCAGGCTGCACGGCACGCAACTGTGGGGATGGCCGATCGTCGGACGCGACGAGGCGGTCGATCACAATATCGACGCGGTGATATTGAGTTCGAAGATGAACGAGACGTACCTGCTGTCGCATCGGCCTTACTTTGAAGCAAACGGCATCACGGTGTTCGCGTTATACGCAGATGACGCAATCGGCGAAGAGGCCGTCGGCGAGATAACCACAGCGCCGATACCCACGCAACATACTGGCCACACGAAGGAAGCCGCCGCGCTATGACCACGCCCGATGTGTATCTCATCACCATCGACTGCTTACGGCCCGATTATGTCGGTGCGTTCAATCGACTGGCGCGGATGACGCCGACGCTCGACGCGCTCTTGTCGCGCGGCACGATCTTTTCGCAATGCGTGAGTCATGCACCGTTCACGACGCCGTCGATCGCGAGTTTGATGACGGGCCATTACCCGCTGGATACGGGCGTTCGGCTGCTGTTGGGGCAACTGTGTAACGAATCGTTGCCGACGATCGCGCAGCTCGCCCAGCAAGCGGGTTACTCCACTGCCGGATTCCCGTCGGCGTTCATTCTCAACAGCGATACGGGCCTGCAACGCGGCTTCGACCTATATCGCGATATCGACGACGGCGTTTCGTCGACGCGGGGTGGCTGTTGGCAACCGTGCGCGCCGATACACGACGCGTTCGAGCGTTTTCTAGCAGACGCCGGGCGCGATCCGGTGTTTTGCTGGCTGCATTATTTTGACCTGCACGATTATCACCTCGATCAAAACCTGCCTCATGCGGCGTCGTACGCGCGCGACGTTTACGAAAAAGTCGATCAACAGTGTATGCGTGGTTTGCTGTCGATCATCGAGCGACATCGGTCCGTCAATAATGCCGCGTTTGTCATAACTGCCGACCACGGAGAATGCCTGTATCAACACGGCCAGCGCGGGCACGGTTGGCACGTTTATGACAGCGTGATACGCGTGCCGCTGGTGATTTCATGGCCGGGCAAGGTGCGGGCAGATAGCTCGAATCATCAACTTGCGCGACATATCGATCTGCTACCGACGCTGGCGAAGCTTTGGGGCGTTGAGATACCAACCATAACACCGGGTGTTGATCTATTCGATAGCACGCATCGCGCCGACATCGTCAGTTACGCCGAAGCATCTCCGCGGCAATTGTTTGAAGGCGACGCGACCGCTCGCAAGATGTTTGCAGGGCCGGAAATTCAAAGCATTCGTAACGAACGATTCAAATTGATCCGCCACGAGGACGGTCGCATCGAGCTGTACGACTTGATGCTCGATCCGCACGAGCATCACGATCGATCTTCGACGGAGCCTGAGGTGTTGGCAGCCATGACGACGCGGCTCGACGCGATGTTGGCGTCAACCGGCAATGCGAGCCGCACGCGAGCTTTGGACACCGAACAAGAATCCGCCGCCGTGCGCGAACGCTTGCATGCGTTGGGGTACATTCATGAATAACCATCAACACGAGGCGAAGCGCCAGATGGATGCGACGCGACCAACGTTTGTGCCGCAATACGAACGTATCCTACTCGGCTTCTGTCGTTGCCCGAATACGGCGGGCACGATGGCGATGTTGGCGAACACATTAGCGCACACGGGTATTTCGACGACGCTGTTGTGTAACGATGTCGGCGCGCGGGGCGTGGAGGGCGACGCGTTCGAAGTCGTTTTTCGCCCCGATGCACGCAAGTTGGCAAGCGATTTGGATGCGATTCGACCGCAGGCCATCATCCTTTGGAGCGGCGCGACGCAAATCGACATGGAAGTATGCCGCTTGGCCGGCGAGCGAAAGATCCCTGTGCGGTTCGTCGAACTTGGCTGGTTCCCTCAGTCCAAGACCGTTTACTTCGATTACGAAGGCACCAACGCGCGCAGCTCGATTCGCACGTTCGATCTCACCCAACGCCCCCTCGATCCGCGCCTCGATGAATGGTTACGCAGCTATCGCGCTGAGCGCGCCGCACCACGCCCCGATATCGATGGCGAGTACATCTTCGTCCCGCTGCAAGATATTCGCGATGTCAATATTTCGTTGGCATCGCCATACCAGAGCATGGACGCCTTCGTCTCGGCGCTCGCCACGCGCTTTCCGCACAAGCACTTTGTCGTGCGCCCGCACCCACACTTTTCCGATGTCTGGCTAACGCCTCACGCGAATGTCAGCGTGCGCCGCGATCTGAGCATTCATCCGTGGTTGCAACACGCATCTGCTGTGGTCGGCATCAACTCGACCGCCCTGCTCGAAGCGCTCTGCGCCGGCCAACCCACGCACAGTGTTGGCGTCGGCATTTCGACGGGGCTCGATGTGATGTACGAATTTGACGGCGTGGATTCGATGACGCTGCACGATGACATCGATAGTGACCGTGCAGAGCGGACGCGGCGCTTCCTGAGCGAGTTGATATTCACGCGCCAAACGCAAACCAGCGACCTCGCAAACCCCGATATGTTGCCGAGCATCTACGGCCTTTCCGATCTTTTCGCGCCACTATCGACGAGCCAATCGCATTCTCAGCGCCGTGCGGCACTTAGCACGTAATTCCAACGCACTTCCGGCCTTCAGTTACAGCCCCCAGCGGTCGATTTTGATATCAGGACCGAATAACCAAAGGGGCTGTTATGGCGCGCACCAAGTCGCGAAAGAAATCTGCACGCGCAAAATTTGCCGACCGGAACCGGCAATCGTCGAGTCGAATTGATGTAGCACAATTGCAAACGGACGATCTGGTGACGATAGACAGCAATGCGACAACGCGTTCGATTGCGCAATACAGCTCCCCGCGCCAAACGTGGCTGCTTGTCACCCTGCTGCTCGTCGGCGGCACACTGGCCTATAGCAACAGCTTCGACGGCGTGATGCTGCTCGACGACATCATTCGCATTAAGAACAATCCCAGCGTGCACGAGCCCGTCATGAGCGGTGCGTGGCTGGGCGATCGTTTGAAGCGACCGTTGGTGAGTTTGACTGTCGCGTTGAATTATCAACTCGGCGGCAACAACCCGCTCGGTTATCACATATTCAATCTGATAATTCACCTGGCGGCGGGCTTAGCGCTGTTTGGTATTGTGCGACGCGTCTTATTATTACCGCGCTGGGCGCATTACTTCGGTTCTGCGGCTGCGCCTTTGGCATTCTTAATTGCCCTATTCTGGACGTTGCATCCGCTCCAAACCGCGAGTGTTACGTACATCATTCAACGCTGCGAGTCGATGATGGGCATGTTTTATTTGCTCACGATCTACCTCTTGCTGCGCGGCGTGACCGGCGATCGATCGAAACTGTGGTATGTGCTGGCGCTTCTTGCATGCTTGGGCGGCATGTTGTGTAAGGCCGTGATGTGCACCGCTCCGTTGATGGTGTTGCTGTTTGATCGCGTGTTTCTGTCGACGAATTTTCGCGAGATCGCAAAGCGACGTTGGGCGTTGTATGCCGGGCTGGCATGTACGTTGCTGTTCATGGCGGACGGCGGCTTTTTGCCGAACATGATCAACGCCGTCAACAAGTTACCTGCCACGGCCAGCGCGCCACCTAAGGGTTTGGGCGGTATTCCTCCGATCATGTATGCCGCCACGCAACCCGGCGTGATCTTGCATTATCTGAAGCTCAGCATCATTCCCGTGGGCCAATGCTTCGATTATTGGTGGCCGGTCGCCACGACGGCAAGCCGCATCGTGCCGGCAGCGCTGGGCATCTTGCTGTTGCTCGGGGCGACCGCCTATGGCCTTAAGCGACGCCCTGCGTTGGGCTTTTGCGGGTTGTGGTTCTTCTTGATTCTGGCCCCGACATCCAGCATTCGACCGCTCAACAGCGTGGCCTTTGAACATCGAATGTATCTATCGTTAGCGGGCGTCGTCGCGCTTCTCGTCGTCGGTGGTTACTGCTTAATTCAACGCGTAGCGCGCGAAAAACCCGATGGCACACAATGGCTATTGCGCAGAGTCGGATTTGGTGCCGCGCTCTTGGTGGCCATTGGATTGGGCGCGCTGACGTTTCAACGCAACGCATTGTTCCATAGCGAACTGGCCATGTGGCAAGACGTCGTCGCGCAGGCGCCGCACAATCCGCGAGTACGCAGCAATCTGTCGCTGGCGTTGGCGCGCGTCGGCGAATTTGACGAGGCCATTGACCATCTCGAACACGCGCTCAAGCTTTGGCCCGACTACGGCGAAGCGCACAACAACATGGCCATGTGCTTGCTGCGCAAAAACAAGCCCGCCGAGGCGCTGCATCACGCCGACGAAGCGCTCAAGGTCTGGGCCGACAATCCGGATGCCCACGTGAACAAAGCCGGCGCGCTCGCGGATTTGGGCCGACCGCAGGAAGCGATTCCGCATTATCAGCGCGTGTTGGAACTCAAGCCCAACTATCACAGCATCTACAGCGACCTGGGCGCGGCCTATGCCCAAGCGGGCGATTTGAATAAGGCTATCGAGCATTACGAAATCGCGTTGGAACGCAACGAGCGCGATCATATGGCGATCAACAATCTCGGCGGTGCTTACTTCGAGATGGGCCGCATGGACGATGCGATTGCGAAGTTTCGCGAAGCCCTGGAAATCGAGAACGAATATGCCGACGCCCACCACAACCTGGGGCTCGCGCTCAAGAAACAGGGCGATTTGAACACGGCCATCGGCCACTATCGGGAAGCGATTCGCATCAACCCCGATTATGCCGATGCGTATAACAATCTTGGCAGTGCCCTGCTCGCGCGCCACGAAGCCGAAGCCGCCGTCGAGTCGTTCCGCAAGGCGATGGAACTTAAACCGAACTTCGAGATCGCCCGCACCAATCTCGGGCACGCCAGCTATTACTATGGCATGCAACTCGAAGAAGAGCAGCGCTTTGATGAGGCGAAGCAAAGTTATCAGTTGGTGCTAAACATCATTCCCAATCACGAACCCGCGCGGGCACGGCTGAATAAATTAACGGCACAGGAACAGGTTGCCGTGATTGATGAAGAATAAGCCAAACGGCAGGGCTAGATCATCCGATCGCCAAATCACCCCATCACCAAATCACCCGATCAATAGATCACCAAATCCTACCCGTCAAACAACACATCCTGCATCGAATACAGCCCCGCATCTTTACCCGCCAACCACTGCGCCGCTCGCAGGGCGCCGGTGGCAAACGTGTCGCGCGAATGGGCGCTGTGCCCCAGCGTAAGCGTCTCACCAAGGCTACCGAAATGCACTGTATGCTCGCCGACGGTATCCCCCACGCGCAGCGCGTGCATGCCGATCTCACCAGCCGGTCGCGGACCGATTTGCCCTTCGCGACCGTAAACCACGGTTGCATCGGGACCGTCGTGCACCGTGCGCCCTTCGACGACGGCGTCGCGTAGCGCAATGGCCGTACCGCTGGGGGCGTCGACCTTAAAACGGTGGTGGGTCTCGCTGATTTCGACGTCAAAACTCGCATCGAGCGTGGCCGCCATCATCTTGACGGCGCGCAACAAGACGTTCACGCCCACGCTCATATTGGCGGCACTTACGATCGGAATCTCGCGCGCCGCCGAAGCGATACGGTCACCTTGATCGGCATCGAGCCCGGTCGTACCCGTCACGAGGCGACGGCCGGTTTGCAGACAGGCGTCTAAATACGTCATCGTGCCCGCAGGTGTGGAGAAATCGATCAGTACGTCCCAATCGCCGTCAACTGACATACCGACAAGCACATTGATGTTACCGACACCGGCAAGCAGGCCGACATCTTCACCGAGGTACTTACTTTCGGCGTGCTCGAGGGCGGACGTGACCTGCAGATGATCGTCTTCGTGCGCGAGCGCGATGATGCGCCGCCCCATACGTCCGGCGGCACCGCTAATGGCGAGTTTGATGGGCATGTTTCCTCCTTGATGGTTTCCGCAGCGGCCTGCTTCGGCGTCTATGTCCCCCAGCCCTAGAAGGGCTGGGGCTCCCCATGCCGTAACCGCCTGCCTAGGCGTCGAAGTCCCAAAGCGCTAAAAGGGCTGGGGCACCCATCTCAGCCACCCGTCCGTCCTTGACGATGAAGCGGTATGGCGTGCTTTGCGCGTTCGTTGTCGCCCACCCTTGGAAAGGGTGGGGCACCTGATGCGGCCCAATCAAGCGCCTTCAATCGCCGTGCAAATCGCGTTCAAATCATCCGGCACCCGCACCGGCGCGTTCGCCCAACATCTTTGCTGAGCCGCAATCTCCGCGGCTTTGCCGCTCTCGGCAGGCTTCTCCTGGGCGGCGCTCATGTGATAGCCGACAGTCACGTCCGGGTCCTTCAACTGGTGCCCCGTGAGTATGCAAACGACGCGCTCATCTTTGCCGATGGTGCCGTTGTCAATGAGTTTGCGTAATCCCGCCAACGACGCGCCACTGGCCGGTTCGCAACCGTAGCCGCAACGACCGATGCGCGCCTTTTCGTCGAGGATCTCGTCATCGGTCACGTCACAAACAATGCCGTTCATTACATCGAGCGCCCGCAGCGCCTTGGGCAGATTGACAGGCCGACCGATCTCAATCGCTGTCGCAACGGTGTTGGCCCGTTGATTACGCTTGGCCATATCGAGATAAAACTCGGCGGCCAGCGTGTCATCCCAAGCGCCGTCATTCCAGCCCAACCCCTTATCGTTGACCAACGATTGCAGCGTATTGGCACCGGCGGCGTTGATGATGGCCAACCGCGGTATGCGTGGGATCAAACCGAGTTGATGCAACTCCATAAACGCTTTACCAAACGCGCTGGAGTTACCAAGGTTACCGCCAGGACAAATGATCCAATCGGGCGGGTCCCAGCCGAGGCCTTCCAACACGCGATACATAATCGCCTTCTGGCCTTCGAGCCGAAACGGATTGACCGAGTTCATTAGGTAAAGGCCCAGCCGATCCGCCGCTTCGCGAATGCGCGCCAAGCAGGCGTCAAAATCGCCATCGATTTGCAACGTCAGCGCGCCGTAATCCAACGCTTGCGACAACTTGCCATAGGCGATCTTGCCCGCGCCGATAAAGACGATGCCTTGCATGGGTACGCCGTCATTGGTGCGCGTGAGCGACGCATAGAGCGCCAACGACGCGCTAGTGTTGCCAGTCGACGCACAGCCTACGCGTCGCTTGCCCAGCATGCGCGCCATCGTAAACGCCGCCGTCATGCCGTTGTCTTTGAAGCTGCCCGACGGGTTCATGCCTTCGTATTGCAGATGCAACTGACCATCGGCCAACGGTAGGTCGAGCCGTTTCACATCGACCTGCTGCAGCAGCGTTTGACCTTCGCCGATCGTGACCATCTGGTCGGTCGGCGCGAACGGCATTAGTTCGCGAAAGCGCCACACGCCGGAGAAATCCAGCGGCTCGTTGCGCGTCGCCCAACGCTCGGCGAAGAATTGCAGGCTGCCGGGCACGATCAGCCGTTCCCAGTCGTACGCCACGTCGAGCAGCGCCCCGCACGAATCACAGGCATAACGCGGCTCGGTCAGGCCATACGTCGCGCCGCAGCCGGTTCGAATGCACTTCAAAAAAGCAGTCTCAGGCATAACGCGTATGGTACGTCAAAACCCGCGCATGTCAGTAACTCAGACCAAGCTGCGAAGGTTGCCGAGCGACCATTTCGCAATTCCCAAGTCCGACTTCAAAATTCGCTCTTCGCCCTTTGCTCTTCGCCATTCGCCAGCTCTCAGATATTGCCCCTGCTCGTTCGCGCATTAGAATGCCGCCGACAGCAGAAAACCCCTCGGAGGCGAGCCGTAGATGGCCAATGCCCTCCGTCATTCGAATTTGGAACCGCCGCTATGAGCATTCTCGTTAATAAAGACACCCGCGTTATCACTCACGGCATCACCGGCAAGGCCGGCAGCTTTCACACCACGCAGTGCATCGAATATGGCACGACGTTCGTTGGCGGCGTGGTGCCTAAAAAAGGCGGTCAGAAAAGCGAGCATGGTCTGCCTGTTTTCAACACCGCCCAAGAGGCGGTCAAAGAAACCGGTGCCAATTGCTCGTTGGTGTTCGTCCCCGCACCGTTCGCGGCGGGCAGCATCATGGAAGCGGCCGATGCGGGCGTGAAGCTGATCATTCTGATCACCGAAGGCGTGCCGACGCTCGATATGGTGAAGGCCAAGAAGCACATCGAAGACAAGGGCTGCAAGCTGATCGGGGGCAACTGCCCAGGTGTGATCACGCCGGGCGAAGCCAAGATCGGCATCATGCCGGGCTACATCCACACGCCCGCCGCAAGCGGTAAGAAGTCGGTCGGCATCATCTCGCGCAGTGGCACGCTGACCTATGAAGCCGTCTGGCAATGCAGCAGTCGCAACATCGCCCAAAGCACCTGCGTCGGCATCGGCGGTGACCCGGTCAAGGGCCTTAACTACATCGAACTGCTGGAAATGTTCCAAAACGACGCCAACACCGACGCGATCATTCTGATCGGTGAGATCGGTGGCAACGACGAAGAAAACGCCGCGGCCTATATCAAAGAAAACGTCACCAAGCCGGTGATCTCCTTTATCGCGGGTCGCACCGCCCCTCCGGGTAAGCGCATGGGCCACGCCGGCGCGATTATTTCGGGTGGCGAAGGTACCGCCGAGAGCAAGATCGCCGCACTGAAGGCGGCGGGGATTCATGTGGCCGAGTCACCGGCGGATATTGGGGCAAAGACGGCGGAGGCGCTGGGGGTTTAGGGGCGGCTGTTGACGCATGAGTTAGCGCACCCTGTTAATCTGATCAACTGACTGTCGACTAACTTAGCTTTTGACCATCGAACCAAAAACTCATCTGCTTGCCTGGCTTCTTGGGCTCCCAACCGTGGCTTAGTGCAAGCAAGATCATCTTTCGAACCCATTTAGGTGTAACTTCACCAATACAATAGCATACGCCAACGGACACCCGTTGTCCGTTTCCACTGATCTCTTCAAATATAACATCCATGAATCCGGAATCGGGTGCAACTACCCAACGGTATGAAATGCCATTTACAACGATCTTGCTCGTACCTTTTTTTGCCAGGCCCATGTAAAGTCCTTTTTTCAAGTAAATTAAACACTAGCGTTCTCGAATAACCACAATGCTAGTAACTCGCCGGACAAGGCGTAGACATATTGCCTCGGATGAATCTGCTACGACTGCCGCAATCCGAGGTTTCGTTGAAATTTAATGCAAAAGCGCGTTTGTAGCGAAGGTATTCTGCGTTCTAGCCGCAGTTGGTAGTTCCAATCGCCCAGACTGTTACTCGTCAGTTTCCTTTCCGCGATCTTAAAACTCTGGCCAATCCCAGATCCTTCGTGCAATTTGACACACTGATCCTGAAACTCGTATTCAAACGAGCTTTTTGGATTTGGGGCGCGCCATCAATCAAACGCCGATCCATTGCATTGCAAGCCGAACGGCTCTTCCAAGAACTGAATCTGCCCTTCCAGCGGCATGATCGTTGGAAACTCCGTAAACGGACACGCCAGCAGCGAAAAGCCACCGCTATCGGCGAAGCCGCGGAAGTTAATCACTTCACCCTCTTGAAAGAATACGCAGACCGCCCGACTGCCACCCGGTTGCAGTAGCGTGGCGTCGCTTTGCGTTTCTTCCGGCGCGAGGATATGTACCGGCTCGAAAGCGCCGTTGATCAGCAGCATCTGAATCGTGCCGAATCCGCAATCGGTGTTGGTGTTGGCATCACAGGCAGCCGCGAACGCCGCGCCAAAACCGGAAGGCGACGCGATCAATTCAAAAATATTAAGCCCCGTCAGGCGACATGCACTCGCACAATCCAGCGTACCTTCGCAGCGCTCGGGCATGGCAAACCCGCCTATCATCGATCCATCGGTGGCGACCGTGAGCTGGCCAACTAGATTGGTGATATCCGTTTCCCCATCCAACGTCGAACTGCTGTCGAAGTTGGCGGTGAACACCGTCGAGCCATCGGAATTGCGCTGCACATCGATAAAGCCGCTGATGAACGCCATAAATCCCGTCTGCGTAATTCTTAGGTCGTCCGCTTCCAACCGCGTCATCTCGTCAGTTTCCGTGGCCAACAACTGACCGTCCAATACGAACCCTGGAAAGACTTCGCAGCCCGAAAAGAGCATCGAGCCATCCGCCTGCGGGGTGCGCGTGCCGCTGGTCGGACAGGGCTTGGCGGTCAACGCCTGATCGCGACGGATCAGCTTCGCATCCGCGTCGTCTTCGACCGTAAAGCCCGCGATGGCATAGCCCAACTGCTGAGCAATCAGTTCGCCTTCGGAATTCGGAATATCGAGAGTCGGCATCGAACTGCAGTCAGCTCCGACGAAGACAAATACCAATATGGGCAGAAGCAAGCATTGAATTGCATTGAGGGTTTTGGCCATCGAGATCCCTTTCGACTGATTTAGATACGGTCGCCAAGTTGACGTCAGGCCGGCTCGATTCCGATTTGCGAGATAGCCGACCGCTCTAAATGCTTACACTTCGGTGCTGCTTATCTCACACGCGATTCCGCCCCGATGGAAAATCACAGAAAATCGCGGTTTGAAAGACCTGTGGCTAGTAGCCCTCGCAGGGCGGATGAAAGGAGCCGATTTGAGGTGATTTGAGCTCGATCCTGAAAGCGGACGATGGACGGGCTACCTTGAAAAAAGGTTTTATGGTTGCGATTTCCCGGCTAATCGGTGTCTCGATGGGGGAAAATTGCACAGCGCGGATTTGGACCGAGAACGCTATATTTCCGACGAAATGAGGCTAGAATAGCCGCAGTGAGAGGTATTTTTCGGCCCGGCGTGTCAAACTCGACAGCATCGGAGCGAAAGATCGGTATAATAATGTCGCTGGTTTAAGTGGGACCAGCCTAATCGCCTCCGCGGGGCCGTCGGCTCCGCTTCGGCAGTGGGGTAATTCATTGAACTCGAAGAACAAGGTGATCTTGGCAGTTGTCCTATTAGTCATTGCGGGCGGTGTGGCCGTCTATAATTTGACTTCGGGCAATACGACAGCGCTGGATGATGCGGGTCGCGAGCTACCGGAAGACGCACGGATGATTGATCTGGTATGCGTCGGCAATAATGCGCATGTCCAGCTACCGCCCGATCAGGTCAAGATGGAATCCTTCACGCCACGCACCGGTCGAACGCGTGCCGGCGGAAGTGCCGATCTTATGCCGCCTACAGAATACGACTGCCCGGATTGCCCCGGTGGTAAAGCGATTTTGGCAATCGCGTGTCCGAAATGTGAAAAGTTCGTAGCCAGAAAAAAAATGGATGGCTCGCCGGGCGAATGCCCGAATTGTGGGATTAAAGTGGGTTCCTAGCGCCGAGGTGTTCGGCCCTATGAGTAAGGAGTACTTATGATTGGAAGTAAACGACGGTCGGCCTTTACGCTGATCGAACTCTTGGTCGTGATCGCGATTATTGCTTTGTTGATTTCTATTTTGTTGCCGGCGTTATCGCTTGCCAAAGAAGAAGCCAACGTAGCGTATTGTTTGTCGAACCTTCGTTCGATCAACCAAACCACGTCGCTTTATATCGACGATCAGGGTGGCAAGCTGGATATGCCTTGGCACATGGGCTTTCAGGTTGGATTCAACAATCAACAGCGCAGCGCCACATGGGTGTCGGAGTATATCTACGGCGGTTGGCAACATCCGAATGAAAACGAGATGTTCCCCAATTCCGACACTTATGTTTACCCGAAAGAAATTCGCCCCTACAACAAGTTCATCGCTCCCGGTGGCGACTCAAACACCACGCCCGGCGATCCGACCGGCAAGGAACGTATCGATGTTTTCACCTGCCCTAGCGATAAATGGAGTTTGACCGGCGTCGTCGGTAGTGGCGGCGGTACCGTCGACCTCGATGATCCGTTTCCGTCTTGGGAAGTTAACGGTAATAGCTATGCGCTCAGTTGGTACTGGGCATTTGGCCCGCCCATCAACGACGGCGTGAACTTCGGCGATATCGACGAAACCACGCGTCAGGGTGCTGAAGTGCTGGCCCGCAAGATCGGTGGTAACGCATCCACTTTCCCAATTTTTGCCGAAGCATCCATCAACCCGCTGATGTATGAGGCACTTCCCCCAGAAGGCCCCGGAACGAGCGTTTACCAAAACCTCTTCATCGGCTGGCACCGCAAGCTGTCGAAGTATTCGCTGGGCTTCTTTGACGGGCACGCCGAAAATCGATTCGTCGATACGCGGTTCATTCGCGGCGTCGGCTATAACTTCTGGCCCGAGCCGAACACGCGCATCACAAACTAAAACGTCACGACCAAATTCGTTTTAACAAAAACACCCGCCACGATCGATATCGTGGCGGGTGTTTTTTTCTAGTCTGGTATCCGATTGCCGCTCTATTGAGCGTGCACCGGCGCGCGGCGCGAACGAACCGGCCCTGGGTTCTCGTCTAGCTCCTTTAGTCTCTTTTGAAAGTAAGCTACGGTTTGAGTGATGCCGTCTTCGAGCGAGACCTTCGGTGCGTAACCGAGCAGGTTGCGCGCCTTGGAAAGATCGGGCCGACGACGAACCGGATCGTCTTGCGGCAACGGCTTATGCACGATTTCCAAACTCGATCCCACTGCCACCTCAGTCGCTTTAATCAATTCGAGCATCGTGATTTCGCGGTCGTTGCCGAGATTGATCGGGCCGGTCTGATCGCCGTTCATCAACCTCCACAATCCATCCACTAGATCGGAAACGAAGCAGAAGCTGCGCGTTTGCTGGCCTTCGCCGTACACGGTGAGCGCTTCGCCGCGTAACGCCTGACAGATAAAGTTGCTCATCACGCGACCGTCGTCGATGGCCATATTGGGGCCGTAGGTGTTGAAGATACGCGCCACGCGAATCTTCAAATCGTGTTGACGGTGGTAGTCAAACATCAGCGTTTCGGCGACGCGTTTGCCTTCGTCGTAGCAACTGCGGATGCCGATCGGATTGACGTTGCCCCAGTACTCTTCGACTTGCGGGTGCACCTGTGGATCGCCGTACACTTCCGACGTACTGGCCAGCAAAATTTTGGCGTCCACCCGTTTGGCTAACCCCAACATGTGATAGGTGCCCATCACGTTGGTCTTGATGGTCTTCACCGGGTTGTACTGATAGTGAACCGGGCTGGCCGGGCAGGCCAGATGGTATATCTCATCCACTTCGATCGTGATCGGCTCGGTCACGTCGTGCCGGATGAACTCGAAGCGTCCGCTGAGCACCATCTCTCGATAGGCGTCGCCGAAGTTGCGCAAGTCACCGGTGAAGCAGTTGTCCACACAGATAACATGGTGTCCTTCGCGATACAGTCGCAGGCACAGATTCGAACCGATAAAGCCGGCACCGCCGGTCACGAGAATGCTCTTGGGTCGCATCAGCAATAGTTCCCTTCATTCAAAGGAGTGCGGAGACACCGATATTATACGACGAACGCTTGCCGCGTGGGCAAATCGGTTGCGGCGGTATTCGGGCGGCAGAGCCCCTTCCTTAGTCATCGGTTCAGAAGGTGGTCCGCTTGTGCGATCAATCTGGCCTGCCTATCTTAACCCTACAGCCACCACCTCTGGAATTTGGATGAAATCTAATGCAGTGCATTTCCACCCGCGCGAGTCTCGCTTTCGGTCGAGGGGGCTTCGTGCTTGGCCTCTTATCGCTCTCAACGGGATGCCTCGAACAGCATCGCCCAGCTGACGTTGCAGCTATTTACGGCGACGCGGCACGCTCCGAATCGTCGCGGCGTCGCCCAGTGATCGTGATTCCCGGCATTCTGGGCTCCAACCTGGTACAGCAAGATACGGGGCGTATCGTCTGGGGCGCGTTTAGCGGCACGTATGCCGATCCATTAACGTCAGATGGCGCGCAGTTGATCGCCCTTCCCATGGTGGGCGGAGACTTAAATGAGTTAACCGACGACGTCATTCCCAACGGTGCCTTGGACCGGGTCAAGCTGAAGGTCTTGGGGCTGCCACTCGAACTCAACGCTTACCACAGCTTACTCCACACGTTGGGCGTGGGTGGGTTTCGCGATCAACAGCTAGCCGAGGTAGGCGCGATCGACTATGGAGATAAGCACTTTACCTGCTTCCAATTCGGATACGACTGGCGTCGGAGTAATGCCGAAAACGCGGCCCGGCTGATGCGTTACATCAAAGAAAAGCGTGCCTTCGTACAAAACCAATTCGAGCGGGAATTCGGCCCCGGCGATTACGACGTCAAGTTCAACATCGTCGCCCATTCGATGGGTGGATTGCTCACGCGCTACTTCCTACGCTACGGCGACGCCCCGTTACCGCTTGATGGTTCAATGCCCGAATTGACTTGGGCCGGGGCCAAATACGTGGGTCAGGCGATTATGGTGGGCACGCCGAATGCCGGTAGCGTTTTAGCGTTGAAGCAACTCATCGAAGGGACGCATCCCGCACCAGTGGTCAGTCCTTATGCGGCAGCGATTTTGGGCACCATGCCGGCCGTGTACGAACTTATGCCCCGCGCGCGGCACGGTACGATCTATGAAAATGGTGCAGACGGCAGCCGCGTAGTGGACCTGACCGATCCTAAAGTGTGGGAAAAGTATCAATGGGGTATGTACGATCCGAAGCAGGATGAGACGCTTAAAGTATTACTTCCCGAAGTGAGCCAAGCCAGCGAACGCCGGGGCATCGCCACCGCCCATCTCGCGAAGTGCTTGCGCAATGCCCGACAATTTACTGCGGCACTCGATAAACCCGCGACGCCACCGGCCCACCTGCGATTGGTACTTTACGCGGGCGATGCCCTCGAAACACCTTCGGCCTTGACGGTCAATTCGAGAACCGGACGTGTTTCAGTTTGTAAAACGGCACCGGGCGACGGAACGGTCGCACGTTATAGCGCCCTGATGGACGAACGCCACGGCCGGCCATACGAACCGCGTTTGCAGTCCCCGGTCGCTTGGGATCAGGTGACGTTCTTTTTCGAAGACCATCTCGGACTTACGAAGGCACAACATTTTCACGACAACGTGTTATTTCAGTTATTGGAACGATAGAGCTTGTTCCAGACCAGGCCGAATGCATTTCTATAAGTATTAATATGTGGATTCCTACCAGCCGCTGCATACGCGACGACTGGTGCACTCGACCCAAACGATACAACCTAAACCAACCACCCCAATCAACAATTCGGCTATCGGTCTCACCAACCCTAAGATTGGATTTTATTTTAGTTAGGTTCGCGTCAGCCTTGGAGCGCGCGGTTTCAACCACCATGTTCGCTTTAATGAAAGCCAGCGCCGATGCATGACGGACTGCACCGCCGACCAACTTAAGACGTTTCCGACCAAGCTCGACACGACGAAGCTCATTCGCACTTTCAAGCTGCAAGCGGGCAGAATGAAGGGTTTGCTGGACAAGCTCGACGCCATCGAAAATGGCTTGCCGCCGGGAAGGTATTCGTATCGCAAGACGGCGGCACTTCATATTCCGCATGCAAACGACAGCCAGCAGAACGCCTATCTGGTGGCGACACGCTACGTTAGCGAAACCGAAATCGCCTTCTTATTCGGTGGCTTCTTTCATGCCAATACTTCGATCATGTTGCGCTTGACCACACTGTTCAATGCATGGGAAGACGTATCCGGCACAGTCTCGAGTTGCCGTCACATCGACGGTAGTATTCACGAAGTTGTCTTGCGATTCGAAGAACCGATCGATGCGTCGCTATTGACGGCGGAAGCCGATTCACTGCGCGTACTCGTGGTCGAAGACGATCCGCTATTCGAGCAGCTCGCTCGCACGCACCTGCAAGCACTCAACGCTCAGGTCGACCATGCTCCCAACGGTGAGATGGGCATCGATATGGCGATGCAGAATGTTTACGATGCGGTTCTGATGGACATGGAAATGCCCGTGATGAACGGGCTGACCGCGATCAAAACGTTGCGCGATAAAGGCTACGCGGGGACGATCATCGCCGTCACCGGTATGACGCGTCCGGAAGTGCGCGAGCAGTGCACGGTGGCGGGCTGTGATGGCTTCGTCGGAAAACCCTATACCAAAGATGGCCTTGCAGGAGCGATTCGCAATCTGCGTGGCGAACCGATTTACAGCGAGTTCGAGGGCGACCCGGCGATGCGCGACGTCATCGACATGTTCGTCGCCGATTTGCCCCAGCGATTGCGAAGTCTGACCACCGCGATTTGCAAGAACGATACCAAGGAGAGCGAAATCCAAATCCGCGCGTTAAAGGCCTCGACGGGAGCATGCGGTTTTGGCGCCTTGAGCGAGATTGCCATCGCGATCGAAGATGCCCTAATCGACGGAGCGGAAATCGAAACGGTGCAATCCAACCTCAAGCGGTTCATGCGTCTGTGCACGCGCGTGCGCACGCGGCAAGCACCGCCAGTACCGTCAACCGCTGCCGCCGTCGAAACAAAAACACCCACCGAGACGGGCGAGCAAGGGAACGATGCGGCCGACCAGCAAGCCACCAACGAAGGGCCGCAACTGAAGATACGTTGCGCTTAAGCCAGTGCGGCTTGCTCGCGCGGTGGCTGGGTGCCCAATGTGCGCCGACGGGTGAGGCGATCGATTGAGGTAGCGGCCGTGTTCATAATGAGAACGGCCCAGTACGCTTCGCACTCGACCACGCCGTAGAGACGCATGAAGATCGTGATGGAACCGATCCCAATGCCGAAGAGTATTTGACCCTGTACGCGCATCGGCGATGAATGCATATCGCCTGCAATCAGGAATGCCACCAGCCCCAACTGCCCGGCGGCAAGGTGGTACACGCAATACGCCAGTCCCACTGCCCGCCCGTTCTCAACCGCAAAAACGGGAAACCAGCGATAGCCATCAGCAAGACCGACCGGCAGGATCGCGACCGTCACGAAGGCGGCCAGGAAAATGCTGGCGGGCAATTGCCACTTCAAATAACCGCGGTAAATCAGAAAGAAGCCGACGATCAGGATCATCGTGAGGCTGGTTTCGCCGATGCCGCCAGGCACTGCTCCAAGCACGGCATCGGGCCACGGCGGTAACACATCGCGCAACAGGGGCTCAAAATAATCATCGCCGTCGGGCGGGATTTTACCCTCTGCAAATGCCCGTAGTGCCCGTTGCGGAGACTGCAGCTCAATCGCCTGTGCGCCCTCACCTTCAAAATCGAGCCAACCATCGTAATAGCGCGTCGACACGCTGGCCGTCGCGTCCCCCGTGAAGATATACGCCGGCAGCAGCACGGCACCGCCCATGACGGCCAGGCTCGCGTGGTTTAAAAAAATGAACTGCACCAAGACGCGGCCGACCAACGCGGGGTGTAACCAACCGCCGAAGATGATGTTGCCGACAAAGGCAGAGAGCGCGCCGCAGACCACCGGTACGTAGAGTTCGACATCCACGGGCAAGGTGAGCCCGGCGATCAATCCAACGAGGAATGTGCGCGACAAGCGGCCGCTCGATGCCCGCCGCGTTGCCAATACGAACGATAGATCGACGGCAAAGGTCGAAACAACGGTCAACGCCAGGATGAGCAAGGCGCGCCAACCGTGAAATGCGGCCCCCGAAACGCCGACCAATGCCCCGGCAAGCATCCAGGTGCGCAGGATGTGTCGATGCGTTCCGCCCGCACGGCGATGCGGTGCATCCGAGCGCAGCGGCGCATCGACAGCCAGCCATGATTTGATCGGCATCACGATGCATCCCCGGTTCGGCTATGCACCCGGACACGCGCGCGATAGATGCTCTCCGCCACCGGCAAGCGCGACGGACAAACGTGGCTACACAGCCCGCACTCGATACACGCCTTCAAATCGGTAGCAGACTGGCTCGACGGTTGATCGACAATTTCGAGTTTCATCAGCGCTTGCGGATCGATGCCGACCGGGCAATCTTCGATACACCAACCGCAACGAATACAGGGAACGGGGCGCACATCCTCACGGTGGGCAAAGTAGAGAAGGCCGTTCATCGTCGACGTGACGACGGCATCGCGATACCCCATAGCCACGCCCGTTAATGGTCCACCGACTACGACTTGCCGCACGGGGGCGCGGATATCCAATCGGCGGGCCAAATCGGAGAACGGCGTTCCGACGGCAACGCGATAGGTACCGATGTGTTCGATCGCATCGCCCGCCACCGTGATCAGCGCATCGGTTACCGGTTCGTCTGCCAGCAATGCGTCGGCGGCCTGTCGAACCGAACCCAACGGCAACACCACAACGCTGCAATCCAACGGCGAACCGCCGACGGGCACTTCGATGTCGAGCACCGCCTTGGTCAACATCACCGGATGACATTGCGGGTACGGATTGGCCAACGCCTCTATCGTGACATGGCGACCGACCACTTCGCGGCGCAATCTGCGCACCACGCGCCGATGCCGAAACGGAACCGCCAAAATGGCGTTCGAAACGCACAGCGCGTCGGCCAAGTCGCAAATGGCATCGATCGTGCGGCTGGGGTGTTCGACCAGCGTACGCAGATCGGAACACAGATACGGCTCGGTCTCCATCGCGTTGACGATCAATGTCGTTACGCCACTTTCGATGGCTTTGCGCATCACGACGTGCAACGGCGCGCGCGGTTCGGAACACATCACGCCGTGTTCGGCCAACTGCGTGATCAGCGATTCTTCGTCCCAGCCTTGGTGGCGCGGCGTGCGTTGGTCGGTGCCGTCCGGCTCGATGGTGACCGACGGGAGAAATCCATCGTTGGCCGTCCACACGCGCCCGATCGCCGTCACCTTGCCGGCCGCGGGTGCGTGGGCGTTGATGGCATCGCTTTGCAGCGCGCGCGCAAGCGCCTGCCCGCGCACGACGGTATCGCCGACGTCGACGATGCATTCGGTGCGCAAATCGGCGCGGACTGTGAGCGGAACTTGCAAGGGACCATCGGGATGGAGTGTTTGAATCGGACGGCGCGCGAGCAGCGACTTACGATCGGGAAGGAAGAGCCCACCATCGAAGGCGCTGCGCGGCCCCAGAATATGTTTCATAAAAGACACAGCGGCTATTATCCGGTGCCGTCGGAATCCGCCAAGGGCCTGGACTTCCAATCGGGCCCTTTGACGAAGGGCCGTTTCCCTTTGGCGTCGTAGAATGCCAGAATTTCTTTACCGGTGCGCTCCCGCACCTGCCCCCGTAGCGTCTCCATGGCACGCGAGAATGTGTGTTCGGTACGGTAGAGCGTGCGATAGGCACGTCTCACCTCGTCGATTTCCGCCTTGGTGAATTGACCGCTGCGGCGCAGTCCGATGCTGTTGTATCCGACGCATAAGCCATGATTGCCGATGGTCATAAAAGGAAGGATATCGCTGGAAATACGATTGACACCGCTGACCATCGCGTAACCGCCGATGCGTGCGAACTGATGCACGGCCAGGTTGCCGCTTAGGATCGCGTGATCGCCAACTTCGACATGTCCGGCGAGTAAGACCCCGTTCATCATCTTCACATGATCGCCAAGGATCGAATTGTGGGCCACGTGGGAATTGCCCATGAGAAAACACTGCGCACCGATGCACGTTTCCGATTCGGGCTGGCTGCCGCAATGTACGCTGACGCCCTCGCGCAAAATCGTGCCGGCACCGATGCGACAATACGAGCGTTCGCCGGTGAAATGAAAATCCTGGGGCAGATGACCGATCGTGGTGTGCGGGTGAATCTCGCAATCGTCGCCGATTTCGGTCCAGCCGCAGACAAAGGCATGGGCGTAAACTTTGACGCGTTCACCTAAGCGCACAGGCCCCTCGATGACGGCGTAGGGACCGACATCGGCGGATGCGGGTACGTGTGCCTGTTTATCGATGATGGCGGTCGGGTGAATGGCCACTGGCAAAAAGTTCCTCTGTGTGATGATGTCGCGGTTCGATTGTAGGGCAGCCGTGGGACGCTGCAATGCGGAAAAGCGGCAACGGGTTCACGCGCATTACCTCTGGCTTGACTTGAGAGGATAATCAGTGACATACCTAACCACGCCACTAGTTGCCGCTTCACACCGCTCGCCTACGAGCTATCCACGCCGTCACCATTCGGCGTTATGGTAACCGACCGCGAAGATACGACCGGCGAACGGTTCAAACAACGCGACGCAGTAACCCACAATGACGACCACCAACGACGCACGCGAATATCGACTGGGCCTTTTTTATGGCTTCGCCTGCTACAGCGCCTGGGGCGTGTGCGTGGTGTATTTCAAGGCCGTTAAGGATGTCGCACCGGAAGAGGTGCTGGCCCATCGCATGATCTGGGCACTGGTGTTTCTGGCATTGGTCTTGCGTTTGCAGCGACGCTGGAGCGAAGTGCGGGCCGTTTTTCGCGACCCGCGCACAGTCAAAATGCTGTGCATGTCGACGGTCCTGATCGCGACCAATTGGTACACGTTTATCTATGCCGTCACCAACGATCAGGTGAAGCAGGCAAGCCTTGGCTATTACATTAATCCGTTAGTCACCATTGCTATCGGAGCGTTGGTCTTACGTGAGGGCATGCGGCGCGTTCAGGTTATATGCGTCGCTATGGCTGCAGTCGCCGTCGTATACTTCACGATTGCCACGCACAACCCGCCGCGCATCGCCCTGTTGCTGGCGTTTTCGTTTGCGTTCTACGGTCTCATCCGTAAGACGGCCAACGTAGCCGCCCTGCCGGGTTTATTGATCGAAACGGCATTCCTTACGCCGTTGGCGATCGCCTATCTGATTTATCAGAACGCTCAGGGCACGCTCGTGTTCTCGCAACAATCGCGCGGCATGGATGCGCTACTGATGGCCGGCGGTGTGATCACAGCCATTCCGTTGTGGTGGTTTTCCAACGCGGCGCGGCGCTTACCGCTGTCGGTCATCGGGCTGCTGCAATACATCGCGCCGAGTTTGCAGTTCATCTTTGCCGTTTACTACTACGACGAACCCGACAGCAATCACGATTGGATTACCTTTGCCGTTATTTGGTCGGCATTGGCACTTTATACGTGGGATGCTTGGTGGCATCGGCGACCCGCGACGCTGCGATGAGTGTTGTCGCATTCGTCCGACTTGCGTTGCGCAAATCTCGTTAACCTACTCCAACCGCCCGAGTAGGCGGGAAAACCGGGACGCCAACATGTAAAAAGCCGGCACCAGAGGTAATAACAACAAAAGAGCCGCGAATCGCAACTTGGACCGACTATATCGAATCAGTCCGATTATACCCCAACAACCCAACAGTATTGCGATCAGGCCTTCTAAATCAGCGAGCAGTTGGCCAGCCGGTGTGAAGGTAACGACGAACGTGATAAAAATGTTCCATAGTGAAAATAGAATCAGCGCCACTGCGAACTGCTGCCGCAAGCGCCGCCATCTATCACTCAATTTCGCCGTCATCTCCATATCCTAGAAAACGGTTCAGCCGCCCTTTTTCTTCTCCGGCGGTGGCTCATCCACGATCCCCAACCGCTGTTTGATGTAATCTTCGTCCACCGGCTGCGGGTCGGTGGCGATGGCGACCGGCTGGATTGAATCCGGCGGCGGGACCGTGATCTTGGCGATGGCGGCGGCTTCGGAGCGACCGATGATATCCGCCGCAAGGTTGGCGGCGCGCGGCGGTATATGCGGATCGACCGGCGGCGCTTCATCGGCGTTGTGCAGGTGTAGCGTTTGCGTGGGGAAGGCAAAGTCCACGCCGATGCGTTTCGATAGGCGCAAAATATCCGTCAGCAGACGATGCCGTTCGCGCAATTCGGTCGCCCAATCCGGCGCTTCGAAGAACATGTAAACGAGAATATCGAGCGAATGCGCGCCGAACTCGTTGAAATAGACGTGATACAAATCCTTGCGCGTGTACGGATGGCGACGAATCAACTCGCGAATACCTTCGCAAAAGGCTTCCAACTGTTCGGGCGTGGTCGAATACGTCACATTCAGTTTGCACGAGAGCCGGCGATACTGCCGACGACCGAAGTTATCGACGACGGCTTCGATCAACTTGCCGTTGGGCACGCTGATGAGCGAATTGGAAAACGTACGCACGCGCGTGCTGCGGAAGCCGACCGATTCGACCATCCCCTCGACGCCTTCGAGCTTGATCCAATCGCCGATTTCAAAGGGTCGGTCCAGCATGACCGTGATGGAACCGAAGACGTTCTTGATCGTATCCTGAGCGGCCAGCGCGAAGGCCAAACCACCCAAACCCAGACCGCCGAGCAGCGCGTCGACGTCGTCGGGGTAGATGCGGCCGAAGAAATATACGATGCCGATGATCGTGACGACGATTTTGAGAAACTTGCGCAGGAACGGAACGAGCAGATCGTCAAACGTCGACGTGCGGCGATCCAAGACGACCGACGCGATCGACGAGATGATGTCGATAATGCGATAGGTCGACCAAATAGCCGCCAGCACCATCACGAGGTACGACGTGGTGGTGAGCAACGTGCCAAACCACGCGGGCGTCCAGAGAAGCGGGAACAACGACAGCCAGACGTAACCCATTAGCACGATGCCGATGGGCCGGAACGACGTTTGTCGCAGTTCGATCGACGTATGCTTCGACAGGCGATTGAACAGCATGCGCGATACGCCGCGCAACAAAATCCGCGCTAAGCGGTCGGCCAAGACGCCGAAGACGATGATCGCCAGCACTCCGATCCATTGCCAGAGTTCCAGGAACCACCAGAGCTGCGTGGCCCAATCGGGCACGTACACCAAAATGTAAATCTCGGGCATGGTAAAGAGCGAAAGTTCCTGCGCGGTCGGAACCTTCGGCGGTTCGTCAAAGACGGCGCGAATCATGTCTTTCAACTGATCCAGCGTTCCGTCGGAGATTAACCAACGACCATCGGGCATGCGCTCGAAGCGAATCGCGCCAGCCTCTTCGCCCTCTTTATTTGCAACGGACGTATAAAAATACGGAGACGGTATATCGGGGTTATCCGGCAAACTTGCGATTTGAACGAAGATCGATCGATCGAGAACAAACTTTACGCCGCGTGCGAGCGACTTGGCCCAGGCATCCTGCGGGGTCAGTGCTCGATCTGCTAAGTTCAGACAATCCGCGGGCGTGAACTTATCCGCCAGCTTGGGATCGAACGTGCGAAAGAACGTGCGCATGGTCGCTTGCACTGTCGCGAACTCTTTCGGCACTGGCGGCCGTTCGGGAACGACTGCCGGCTTGTCGCCTGCGGGCGGCGGCTGCGTCACGACCGGCTTGGTGCCGTCGGTGGATGCCGTGGTATCTGTACCGGTCGGCGGCTTCGGGCTCGCTTCGACCACCAACAACGGAATGCGCACGACCGTATCGGGCCCGAAGCGCCAGAGGCCGTCGGCCTGCTTCATAAAGCGGATCAGGCAAATCTCTTCCGGCGGCTTGGGTTCAGCCGGTGCGGAGGTCGTCGTCGGTTGGCTCGTCGCCAGTGCATCGGCCTGAACCAATGGCGCTCCGCGCAGTAAGCAATGCTCGGCCTGAGGCTCGCCGGTTTCCATCAGCGCCAGCAGCTCGGCATTCACCAATTTGCGACGGTCAATGAATTCCGCCAGCTTGTACGCCAACTCGCCGACCTTCGCCTGGTCGGCACCGGCCAACTTGCTGGCATCGAGATATCCGGCCAACTGCTTGCGCGATTCGGCGTCACCGCGCTTGTAAAGTTCGATGAATTCATTGAGCGCGAAGCGGTCGACCGTTTGCGGCTTGCGCGCGGCGGCGGCTTCGGCAGCCTTGACCTGCTGGGTCGTCGGCTGAGCAGGCTCCGGCGGACCTTCGTCGGTCGTGACGGCCTCTGCCGTGGCGGCGTCATTCGCCGGCGTGGGTTCGAGTTGCGCATCGTTCTGGGCGCGCAAAGCCAACGGGCCGATCAACCATGCGGTCAACAGGAAAACCGGTAGGCTGCGGGCGATCAGGCTGCGAATGCGTATGCGAGCGAAGAAGGATTGATGCGTTCGTGATGAATTCGGCGTCTTGGGTTGGTTCATACGGAAACTGTTGGCATCCTGCCGTTGGTCGTCGGTGGTCTGGCCGACGATGAATCGTTCATTGCAACGACGCGAGGGTGACTCGCGCGCCGATCTTTGGCGCGGGTGCATTTTCGCGTGTGTATCATTCGAGGTCGCGAAACGGCATTTATGCCGCTCCGAATCAACGCGTAGGTTCTGGTGCCGTTTGATTTCTGCTACGGGGAGCATCGGCGTCTCGCCGGTGGGAAAGCGAATAAGCACCGCCGGGACGGCGATGCTCCCCCAAATCGATACCACTACTTACGCGTACGGTATCATAACTTGCTCGGAAGTCCCCGTCGCGAAGCAGCCGGACGTTTTTATCGCTTTTAATGGTCGATTTGGAACCATTTCGCCGCGCCGCCCGTTTAAGATGTGAGTCCGCCGAACCTTGCCAGATCACGGGAGCAACCGACATGTCCGCCACCGCCCTACCGATTCTCGCCAACGCCCGCATCGCGTCGCCCTGCTCAGCCGATTGGAACGAGATGACTGGCGACCAGCGCGTGCGCTTTTGCGGTAGCTGCGAAAAAAACGTTTACAACCTAACCGACCTGCCGACGGAAGAAGCCGAGGCGATCATTCTTGAGCACGAAGGCAACCTGTGTGTCCGGCTGTACCAACGAACCGACGGCACGCTGATCAGCGAAGATTGCCCGCGCGGATTGGCGGCAGCGCGACGGACGTTGCGGCGCGGACTGGGGGCGCTGATTGGGTTGTTTGCGGTGTTGCTTTCGTCGACTGTGCTGCGCGGAATTAATTCGTCACAACGATCAGCCCGGCTTGCCTACTTGCAGCCCTTCAAGTGGTTGAACGATCGCCTCGACCCACCCATGCTGCGAACTGGCATAATTGCGGGGCGAATAGGCCCGGGCCCGATTTTGTCTAAGGACACCCCAAGTTGCGGAGTAGATGATGACAATGGCGAAAACTAATCGCAGCTTGAACATTCTCGCCAACGCCCGCATCGCGTCGCCCTGCGACGCCGATTGGAACGACATGACCGGCGACGAGCGCGTGCGGTTTTGCGGCAGTTGCGAGAAGAATGTTTACAACGTGACCAACCTGCCGACGGAAGGTGCTGAGGCGATCATTCTTAAGCACGAAGGCAACCTGTGTGTCCGACTGTACCAACGAACCGACGGCACACTGATTAGCGAAGACTGCCCGCGCGGCCTTGCGGCGGCGCGACGGACGTTGCGGCGCGGGCTGGCGGCGGTGATCGGACTGTTTGCGGTGTTGCTGACGGCGACGCTTTCGCGGGGGCGAAATCGCGAATGGTACGGGCAACCGCAGTTGACGTATATGCAGCCGTTTAAGTGGCTATATGATCGAGTTGCGCCAGCGCCGCCGCCGATGTTGATTGCCGGGGATATTTGCATCACCAACGTACCGTTGAATAGCGGTGGTAGCACTGAAACGACGGAAGATGCCACGGATGAATGAAGTGCAACATCAAAATGATATCCAAGATGGTTATTGTGATGACGACATGGGTTTTGCATCGAGGACCGCAATCGTTACTGACGGAATCGACGGACTTCGGCAACGGCGGCGACATCTCGCGTGGACGATGGGTTGGCTCGGCGTTTCCTTCGCCGTCTTACTTGCTGTCAGCCTGAATCGCGCAGATGCTCATCCGATGTGGTGTCAATCGCATTTGCGCTGCTCGATGCAGCCGTTTGAGGGCATGGAGGATTTAAAGAAATTCATGCGGTATCAGTTTCGTACACCCCAGAATACCGTTTATACATTCGATCTTGTTATGACTCCGCCGTCCGACCTAGACATTATCAATGCTCAAATTGCAAGGGTCCGTGTATGCAAACTTCATTGAACATATTGCAGAATGCCCGCATCGCCGCCCCTTGCAGCGTCGAATGGAGCGCGATGGAAGGCGATGACCGCGTGCGGTATTGCGGCCAATGCGAGAAGAACGTTTACAACCTCATCGGCATGGACGATGACGAAGCCGCCGAATTGTTGACGCAGCATGAAGGAAAAGCCTGCATTCAGGCTTACCAACGGTCCGACGGCACGTTGATGACGCAGAATTGCCCCGTCGGCCTGCGCAAGATGCGGCAGCGGATGGCGTGGGGCCTTGGTGGCTTGGCGGCAGGGTTTGTGATGCTGTTAAGTAGCGTGACGTTTGGGCTGAGCGGGCGCTTCGGCGCGCGGGTGAAGCGGTTTGAGCCGTTCGCACGGCTGGCAAGGATCGTCAATCCACCTCCGCCGCCTTTATTTGGATGTGGCGTTGTCAGGGGTTCCGCCGCTCCCGCTACGCCGTTGACAGCAAGTGAACGTGCAAGGTTAAGAAAACTAGCAGGACGAATGACCAGGCAACCTTTGGGACAATCCAAGATTCCGGTCGATCCCTTTTACAAAGACAAAGACGGCAAATTCAAACTGCGATCCCCAAACACGACCGATGACACGGAAATTCCCGAGTATCCCATTTCGTTTGACGCGAGGGACACCCCATGAAGCATAGCAGCCGCAATACACCGCTTACTCATCTCACGATCGCTGCTCCGTGTAGCGTCGAATGGAATGCGATGCAAGGTGACGAGCGCGTGCGCTTGTGCGGTCAATGCGAAAAGAACGTGTACAACCTCATCGGCATGAGCGATGACGAGGCAAACGCGATTCTTGCTAACCGAGAAGGCGCGACATGTATCAGAGCGTATCAAAGGTCCGACGGCACGTTGATAACGCAGAATTGCCCCGTTGGTCTGCGCAAATTGCGGCAACGAATGGCGTGGGGCCTTGGTGGTTTAGCGGCGGGGTTTGCGATGTTGCTGAGCGGAGTAACGTTCGGGCTGAGTGGACGGGTTGGAGCACGGGTGAAGCGGTTTGAGCCGTTCGCAAGATTAGCCCGCTTAGTGACGCCTACGCCTCCACCAGCAACGCTACCTGTCGGTGGTATAGTTTGGGGGGCCGCGGTAAATCTTAATATGCGACCATTCACGATGCCGGTAACTGTTCCCTATCGCCCCGGTCAACAGCCAGCCACCATATTCAGCCCGATTACCCAAGATTTGTTAGAACAAGAGCAAGCGATTAAGACTTCGGCTAAATTCGATCCATCTGATATAGCCGAATTGCATGACAAGAACGTAGATGGAGGCCAACCATGATCCGCTTCACCATCGGCACCGCCCTACCGTTTATTGGCATCATCGGTTTGTTCGTCTATCGCCTGATGCAGAACAACGTGCCGCTGAGCGAGTCGCTGATGGAGTCGATCGACGCGGGGTTGGCGTTCGGGTTTTGCATTTTGGCCAGTTCGTTCGTCGTCACGATTGCGAACTTTCGCCGACCGCGACGGTTGTTTCAGAATATCGACCGCAAGTATCGACGGGTGCTGGTCGGCCTGATGACGGGCGTGATCGCGTTGTTCTTTGCGGTGCCGGGCATCGTGTTTTTGGAAGACCACGCCAACGAGCAAGTGCTGCTCGGTGCCAGCGGGTTATTGGCGGGCTTTCTCGTTTCGCTGTTCCTACGCAAGACCCGACCGGGCATTTGCCTGGGCTGCGGGTTCGATTTGCGTGCCAGTCTGGATTGCGGGCGCTGCCCGGAGTGTGGACGTGGGATTCAGATGGCGGTTTGAGGGCATGGGCGTGAGGAAAGCGGATTGATAGCGCGCGTTATGCGAATTGACAGCGTGCGCGTCAGTTGAGCGGCTTGCCTTCGAACGCTAAATGAACATGCGGCCACAGGCCGCGGCTCGGCCGTCACAAGGAAGAACTGATCGTCCGCGGACATTTTTTATCGACGGGTCGACTGTTTAATACAAATGTCGTTTTTTGCTTACTTTCTTACGCGACCTCAAGTAACAATAAACCCAGAGATCGCGTGCCCCTACGAATTCGACATGATTCCAACTTCCAACGTTCGCATCCCCCTCGACTTCAACTTTGCCTCGTTCACTTTTCACTTTCCCCGCTCCGCAAGCCACAAGCCTCCCCACAAATTCCCGATAACCTCCTCTTAACAAACCCTTAAAACGCCCTTCGCTTGCGACTCGCCCATTCGCCCCATATTATTATGCATAATCGTAATACGGTCGTGGCGAAAGAAATCGAATGGATTGCCCGGAGAGGCCGCATTCGCATTTTCGACGGCAACGGATTGCGAACGCGCCCGACCGGCGGGAGGGAATCTCCAGTGATTGCCCAGCCGCAGTCGACATCTTTGAACGTTCTGGTTTTGAACCGGAACTACCTCGCACTTCGGATCGTTAACGTCCGGCGCGCCTTCAGTATGCTCTTCAAAGAGCTCGCCGAAGTCGTGCACGTTGATAACGGTCAATATATCTCGTACGACTTTGCCGAGTGGTGCGATCTCAGCCAGCTTGCGCGCGAATTTGAACCCGACGAACATGATTGGATCAAGACGGTGCGTTTCGATATCGCCGTGCCGCGGATTATTCGGTTGGCGGTGTACGATCGCTTGCCCCGTCAGCAGGTGAAGTTCAACCGTCGCAACTTGTTCGCGCGCGACAACAATCGCTGTCAGTATTGCGGCAATAAGTTTCCAACCAGTGAGTTGTCGCTCGACCACGTGGTGCCGCGCAGCCAAGGCGGCCCGGCCACGTGGGAAAATATCGTGTGCGCCTGCGTCAAGTGCAATATCAAGAAGGGTGGTCGCACGCCCAAGCAAGCGAACATGCATTTGATTCGACCGCCGGCCAAGCCCAAGCGCAATCCGTCCATTTCCATCAAACTGGCGGACAATCGCTACGCGAGTTGGAAGGCGTTTTTGGATAACGCATACTGGTCGGTTGAACTGAAGTAAGTCTAAGAGTCTTGACCACGTCGAAGGGCCCGGTCGTTAGTAACGATCGGGCCCTTTTTCTAAAACTCTTCAAGATGCCGGTCGCACTCCGCGACGCCTTCTTCAATCGCGCATTGCGAATAAATGGTCCGAGCTTCCCGCCACATGGGGATGGCCTCCGATTCCCGGCCTGTTTTTTCGAACAGTAACGCACACGAGCGCAGGCAATTGGCCAGTATCAGCGGCTGCCGCTCGTCGCTATTCTGAATTGTCGCGAGCGCTTCAGCGTACATTAGCTTTGCTTCGTCAAGACGGCCGTCGTCGACGAGTACATCGCCGACGTGGCGGATCAGGTTGGCCAGTTGCGCGGCTCGATTCAATCCGCGACATGCCGCAACCGCCGCCTCATAGCACTGCAATGCCTCGGGCAGATTGTTCAAATCACGATGAACCCTTGCCAGCTTCTGCAAAACGAGTACGCGCAGTTCGGGTTCGCTCGTCGCTTGAAGTTGCCCCTGAGCTGTCGCCAGCAGATGGCGCGCCCGTTGCAGCAATCCGGCGTTGCGCGACCGGTCCGCCTCGGCGAGCATGTCTCGAATCTCATCCATCGCGATAATTCTACCCGATCAACCCGCTTAGCCGCTCGAATTATCTGAATCTGAGCCAAACGCCTATTATTCCGCTATGACCGAACACGTCATCCTCGTCGACGAAAACGACCGCGAGATCGGCACGGCTGAAAAACTCGCTGCCCATCAAAACGGCGGTCAGTTGCATCGAGCTTTTTCGATATTTGTCTATAACAAAGCGGGCGCGTTGCTGCTGCAACGGCGGGCGCGGGTGAAATACCATTTTGGCGGGCTCTGGTCCAACACCTGCTGCGGCCATCCGCGCCCCGGTGAAACAGTGACCGACGCCGCCGAGCGCCGTCTGGCCGAAGAGTTCGGCTTCACCTGCCCGCTCTCCGTGCAAAGAACCCTCATCTACGATGCTCACGATACCGCCAGCGGTCTGACCGAGCGTGAGTTTCTGCATATCCTCACGGGCCGCTTTGATGGCCCCCCGCGACCAAATCCCAAAGAAATCGACGCGTTCGGTTGGAAATCCCCCGCCGCCGTGGCCGAGGAATTACGCACCACACCGCAGCGATTCACACCTTGGTTCCCGCTGGCGTTTCGAGAACTGCACGACGAGCGCGGCGCACCCGCATTTTGATTGACAGTTACGCCGTTGCGACCTACCTTGTGTGGCTTGCTAAAAGCATTTTGCAAGACCGCTCCCGTCGGTCTTCGGTTGCAAGCGTTTGAGGAATTCGCGCGCCGGTTTGTGACCGTTTAATTCGACATTGCGCGCGAACAGGCGCTACGCCAGAACGTACCAATCCCACATTCGCCCCACGTGGTATGACGGCAATTTCGATAAACCACCACACGGCGGGTGCAGGGATGATCAACAAAAGCTGCAAGGAGCAACGACGGCATGGCTAAGAAATACGTTTACTTTTTCGGCAACGGCAAAGGCGAAGGACGCACCGATCAGAAAGCGCTACTCGGCGGCAAAGGTGCCGGCCTCGCGGAGATGACCAACATCGGCTTGCCCGTGCCCGCCGGCTTCACCATCACCACCGAAGCATGCGCGATGTATTACGAGGTCGATCGCAAATGGCCGTCGGGTCTCGAAAAGCAAATCAAGGATAACCTCAAGAAGCTCGAGCGCGCTTGTAAGAAGAAGTTGGGCGACGCCAAGAACCCCTTGCTCGTTTCGGTGCGTTCCGGCGCGGCCGTGTCGATGCCGGGCATGATGGAGACCGTGCTCAACCTCGGCCTCAACGACGTCTCGGTCGAAGGCCTCGCCAAAGCGACCGACAACCCGCGCTTCGCTTGGGATTCGTATCGCCGCTTCATCCAGATGTTTTCGACCGTCGTCGTCGGCCTGTCCAAAGACGTGCTCGAACACAAGCTCGAGAAAATGAAAGAGAGCGAAGGCGTTGAGATCGACGCCGAGCTGTCGACCGAAGCATTGCAAACGTTGTGCGGCGAATTTAAGGAGTTCTTCCGCGAGCAAACCGGCGAAGACTTCCCGCAGAACCCTTGGGATCAACTCAGCGGCGCGATCAACGCCGTTTTCGGTTCGTGGATGGCCGACAAGGCGATCAAGTATCGCGAAGTCGAGAAGATTCACGGCCTGCCGGGCACCGGCGTAAACGTGCAGCAGATGGTCTTCGGCAACATGGGCGAGAAGAGCGGCACGGGCGTCTGCTTCACGCGCGACCCGAGCAGCGGTGAAAACGTCTTCTACGGCGACTTGCTGATGAACGCTCAGGGCGAAGACGTCGTCGCCGGTATCCGCACGCCGATCGCCCTCGACGAACTCAAGACGCTCGACCCCGATGCCTACGACCAACTCTCCGCCGTGCGCGTGATGCTCGAAACGCATTATAAGGATATGCAGGACCTCGAGTTCACCGTCGAACGCGGCAAGCTTTATATGCTGCAATGCCGCACCGGCAAGCGCGCCCCTAGCGCGACGTTCCGCATCGCCGTCGAGCAAGCGACCAAGCCGCTGCTCACCAAGGCCGAGTCGAATCGCCTCGTAAAGAAAAAGCTGCTCACCAAGCGTTACGGCGCCGCCGCCTTGAAACCGGTCATAAAGAAGGAAGACGCCATCGCCCGCATCAAGGCGGCCGATGTCGAGCGTCTCTTCTATCCGATCATCGATCCCGACTTCGATAAGAAGGAACTGGCGAGCAAGAGGATCGGCAGCGGCATCAACGCCGTACCCGGTTCGGCCAGCGGTCAGATCGTCTTCAACGCCGCCACGGCCGAACAATGGGCCGCCGATGGCAAGCAAGTCATCCTCGTTCGCAAAGAAACCAGCCCCGAAGATGTCGGCGGCATGCACGCGAGCAAGGGCATTCTCACGGCCACCGGCGGCAAGACGTCGCACGCGGCCGTCGTCGCGCGCGGTTGGGGTAAGTGCTGCATCGTCGGCGCGGGTGCCCTCAAAATTAACGAGCCGAACAAGCAACTCTCTATCGGCGGCAAAACGCTGGGCGAAGGTGACTACCTCACCCTCGACGGTTCGGAAGGCACGATTTACGAAGGCGAGCTGCCGCTCGTAACGCCGACGCTGCCCGAAGAATATTACGAACTGATGAAATGGTGCGACGCCAAGCGTAAGCTCAAGGTGCGCACCAATGCCGATACGCCTTACGACAGCGAAAACGCCGTCAAGATGGGTGCCGAAGGCATCGGCCTCTGCCGCACCGAGCACATGTTCTTCGACACCGAAGAACGTCGCCGCGCGATTCAGGAAATGATCCTCGCTTCCGATACCGAGTCGCGCCGCAGCGCCCTCGACAAGCTACTGCCCTTCCAACGGCAGGACTTCATCGGCATCTTCGAAGCGATGGACGGTCGCCCCGTGACCATTCGCCTCGTCGATCCGCCGCTGCACGAGTTTGTGCCGCACGAACTCGACAAGCAAAAAGAACTCGCCGATCACCTCGGCGTGCCGGTCGCCACGGTGACGTCGCGCGTGGAAGAACTCGCCGAATCCAATCCGATGTTGGGCCATCGCGGTTGTCGTTTGGCGATCACCTATCCCGAAATTCTCGAGATGCAGGTGACGGCGATCATCGAAGCCGCCGTGGAGTGTCGCCGGCGCAATGTGAAGGTCGCGCCCGAGATCATGATCCCGTTGTGCATCGACGCCCGCGAGTTGCAAATCCTGACGGATCGCACGCGCGAGGTCGCCGACGAGATCATCGCACGCAGCGGCCTCAAGTTGAAGTACATGGTCGGCACCATGATCGAAACGCCGCGCGCCGCGCTAACGGCGGCACAGGTCGCCGAGGTCGCCGACTTCTTCAGCTTCGGCACCAACGACCTGACGCAGACGGTCATGGGCCTTTCGCGCGACGATGCCGGTCGCTTCCTGCCCGATTATGTCGATCGCGATAAGACGGGCATCTTCGACGCCGATCCGTTCCAGACGATCGACTTCGAAGGCGTGGGCATGTTGGTACAACACGCCATCGACGCCAGCCGCGGCGCCAAGCCCGATCTGAAGATTGGTATCTGCGGCGAGCACGGCGGCGACGCGCCGAGCGTACACTTCTGCCACCGCGCGGGCATGGACTATGTAAGCTGCTCGCCCTACCGCGTGCCGATCGCGCGATTGGCCGCGGCACAGGCCGTGATCATGGATCAGGTCGAAGCCAAGACGAAGGGCAAGAAAAAGAAGACGACCAGTCGCGCCCTGATCGGCACGGCCGCCACGCGCAAGCCGGCCAAGAGGAAGCCCGCTGCCAAAGCGACGACGGCGAAGAAAAAGGCCAAGGCAACCACCAAGGCGATGCGCGGCACCACCAAGACCAAGGCGGCAGCCAAAAAAAAGTCCGCCGGGGCTGACGCCCCACCGAAGTCGAAGAGCGCGCGGGTAACAACCAAGCGCCCGGGTAAGAAGAGCCGTAAGGGTGCGACAACGAGAGCCTAGATTAACTGCGAAACCCTAATTGGCGTAGCGCCGCAATTTTCTGAATGAATTGAGAGCCGCATTCCCGACTGGGGAAGCGGCTTTTTTCATTGTTGCGACGCATCTAGGTCTGAACTGTTGCAACATCGCCGGCGAATATCCTCCTTAACTTGCTTAATCACTCGTAGAAATAACTACGCAATCAAACTATCATCCATTCACACTCAGCGCGTTTACAAGGGGGGAGGACCGATTCATTGCAAACCGATGTGGCGATTCGTACAATCGACACGTCTGTATTGTTGAGGGACCGGGCAACGCAGATGATCTTTAGGCCGTGCCCACACATTAAATTTTTTTTAATCGAGGCAGTCTCCATGCCGCGCCTAATCGCAGCAATCTTCGCAAGCCTACCAATCGTAATTATTTTCAGCTTACCTACTCAGACCGCTTCGACATCTGGGGATTCAAACCCAGTTGTCGATTTCCATAACTCAGGAAACGGTATATCAAATGTTGAAGACCGCGGGTCGAATCGCACCACAATTGAGAAGCAGGTCGAGGACATCGTTGTAGGTGTCTTGGCAGAAACGCCGGAATCGCCAAAATCGGTTGCACCGACGATTGCTAAGAGCCGTGTCGCATTCTGCTTTGCCCCTGGAACGCCCGACCACGTAATGGCAAACACTCGAATTCAACTCGGTCTCGGGCAAGAGCGATTCTTTCAAGTGCCACGCTGGTCGACCACAGCCACGAACATGAATACAGGCATGGCGGGCGACCCGATCGTACTGACGTATAGCTTTCCACCCGATGGGACAGAGATACCGGCGATTGCCGAGGTGAACTTTCCGGCAGGCGTTAACGACTTTCATGCTTGGATGAACGGGCTGTACGGCAGTGAAGCGCAATGGCTTCCGATTTTTCAGGCCGCATTTGATCGCTGGAGTATCGTCTGCGGCATCACATTTGTTTACGAGCCCAACGATGACGGCGCCGCGATGAACCTAAACGCGGGAGTTTTAGGTGTGCGCGGCGATGTACGTATCGGCGGCAAACCGCTGGACGGCACCAATAGCGTGGTCGCATATAACACCTTTCCCGATGACGGTGATATGGTGTTTGATACCGGCGATAGTTTCTATGAAGACATGAGCGACGACTCACTTTGGTTGAGAAATACAATCGCACACGAACACGGGCACGGGATGGGACTTCTGCACTCGTGTCCACAGAACAATACCAAGTTGATGGAACCGTTTGTGTCGCTTGCGTATGACGGGCCACAGCACGACGACATCTTGGGAGCGCAAAGTCATTACGGTGATCCGTTTGAGCCGAACGACACCGCCTTAGCGGCGACACAAATTAGCCCAATCAACCAAGGCGCGACCGTCACACTGGGCGACATACCGCCGCCGAGCACCAATTCGGCGTCCCAATTGAGTATCGATGGTGATGGCGATCGTGATTACTTTCTGATCAGCATGGCGGAACGATCGCTCTTAAGGGTCGCGGTAGAAGCACGAGGCATCGCTTACTCGACTGGAATGCAAACATGCCCCAGCACATCGATGGCCTGTTGTTCGGGCGACCCGACCAACTCGCAAGTATCGGCCGATCTCGATCTGGCATTATTTGCGGCGGATGGTTCGACTTTATTGTTTGACTCAGACCAGTCTGTTGCAGGTGGGGATGAAGCACTCGACGTTGTTGTCGATGCGGGCGACTACTATGTTGTGGTGGGAGAATCCGACGCACCGACCATGCCTCAGTTCTACCGTCTGACGGTGGCCACGAATGAAATTCCGGACGTGACCATTGCATTCCCGAACGGTGTACCATCGAGTCTTCAACTGGACGACGCCAACGAGTTCTTCGTGCAGATAGTGACGGAGCAGACCATCGTTCCCGGGTCGGCAACGCTCTTCTTCAGTATCAACGGCGATACTTATCAAAGTGCGCCGCTGATCGAAAACGGCGATGATTTATATACGGGGCAACTGCCTGCCGACTACTGCGAAGACACCATCGAATTTTACGTGACGGTGGAGACACTTGAAAGTGGCATACATTTCGCGCCGGAGACTGCGCCGACTGCGCCGTTCATGGCAACCATCACGAGTTTTCCGGATTGCGTAGACACGTTGCTGATTCCGGTTTTTGAAGGTAGCGACCAAGTTTACGATTCGCTAAGAAATGTTCTATACATCAGTACCGAGGGCGGCACGATCGAGCGCTGGGATATCTCCACCGGCACGTCGCTGCCAAGCTGGAACATCGGCGGCGTACTGTTTGGAATGGATATTACCGAGGCGAACGACGCATTGTACGTTTGCGATATCTCGGTGGCCGGAACCACGGCCAATCTGCGCAAAGTTGATCTGAACAGCGGCGACGTCACGGACCTGCCATTTACTATCACAGGATCGGAACTGGGGCCATGGGATGTTGCGATTGGAACAAATGGCCGTAGCTTGGTCTCGACCGACTATGCGGGTAGCGGCACCGCGGTAGGCTTCAGATCGTTCACGGTCGGTCAGGATGTGATCACACCGCGGAACGATATTACGAGCGTTCGAAAGCGCACGACCTTTAGAAGATCAGGCGATCGACGACGTATTGTCATGTTGCAAGGAAGTAGCTCAAGCGGCCCGGTGAATATCTACGATGCGGAACGCGATATTATTTCAGGCGAATATAGTGCTGGCGAGAGCGTGGGAGATTCGGTTTCTTCCGTCAATCGTAATGGTCAACGGGTTGCCCTCAATCTCCGTAACGGCGTCCGCATGCTACGCGAATCATTGGCCACCGAAACTATCGTAACGGGTTACCGCGGCGGTATTCTCTACGACCCAAATGAAGACCTATTTTACGGAGTTGATGATGACGCAGATGAAGTTGCTGTCGTCAACGCAAACACGAATGAAGAACTCTACCGTGTTGACATCGGCGCGGACGTTGACTTCGCTCGAAGATTCGATCGTGGCGAATTAAGCATCACCGCAGATCGCCAGTGGTTATTTTTATCAATGGAAGATGGCGTTCAACAGATTCGTATGAATCGACCCGAATCGCGCATTCTGGTCATACGTGACGAATTGCCACTGATCGTCAAACCAAATAGCCCGCTTCCCTATAACGTTCGAATACTCGAACACAATGACGCTCTGGTTCCTGGATCGGCGACGATTCATGTTCGCGTTGGGGCCGGTGAGTTCCAATCATTGCCGCTGATCGATATTGGTGGCGGTGAATATTCAACGACCTTACCCGGCGTGCAATGCGGAGAAGTCATTCAATTTTACTTTACGGCCGAAGGTGAAGCTGCGGGAGAGGTGGTCTTTCCTTCTACCGGTGCAGCCAGCCCATATGCGTTTACGCCGAACAGCCCACTCGATTGCAGAAATCCGCTCAGGCTGCCGCTGGATCTTTCCATGGATGTTGTGCACGACAGTTCCCGTAATCGCGTGTATATGACCACGTCGACCGGCTATTTGGAACGGCTGGACTTGGCAACGGGCCGCTTGCTTGACCCCATCCCAATCGGTCAATCGCTGCGCGGCATGGATATCACGCCCGACTATCAATTTCTTTATATCTGCGAGCGCATGATGCCGGCAAGTGGTTTAGGCACGGTCTATAAGTTGAATCTCGCGACGAATACTTGGATTGAAATAACCTATTCGCCTTCTCAAACTGAAAGCGCGCCATTTGATTTGGTCGTGCTGGATAACAACATCGCTATTTTCTCGACATTTGCGCAATGGGACGTACCTCTACGCCAGATCGATCTCACCACCGATCAGCAATCGGTGCGTTTCGACTTGCCTGAATTCGACTCACCGGCCTACGTCGAGCGCAGCGCCGACCGAGGTACATTGCTGATTGTTGACGGGTCGTCCAATCCCGACTGGGTTAGAGTCTACGATCCCGACCTCGACGGAATCATTGCATCCGATCAGGTGCCCACGTTCGGCGATATTTCGGATATCGCGGTAAGCCGTGACGGAAATCAACTCGCAACGACCGACAATTTAGACATGACGATTCGCGATCGTATGCTGACGGACATTGCAGACTTGGTCGGCCCGCGCGGGGCAATCGCCTACGACCCAGTCCGCAACCTACTTTATCGCTGTGATGACCTGGCGGATCAAATCAGAATCTATTCGACCATTACGTTCGATCAAGTAAGCCCACTACCGGCAGGAGCGGACATACCGCCCTCAAATGGGCAACTGCATGTCAGCGATGATGGTCGCTTATTGTTTGCTAAGACTGACAGTCGCTTGCAAATGGTTGCAGTTCCGGCTGGCGATTGCAATAACAACGGAATTGACGACGTGGAAGAGCTTGCTGAAGGGCTTGCAATCGATTGCAACGGAAACTTAAGACCAGATAGCTGCGAACTGGAAAACGACTGCAATCAGAACATGATCCCCGATGAATGCGAAGAAGATTGCAACAACAATGGAATCGCGGACGAATGCGACTTAACAGACGGCACCGCAAGCGATTGTGATGCCAACGGTCAACTCGACGAATGCCAACTCGACCCTGACGATATTTCGCAGTGGTTAAACCAACTCACGTTCTACCACCCAGATATCACGTCACTCGTTCCGTCGCGGTTCGATTTTAGCGACGGAGCTGTTGGAACGCGCATCCTCGACGGCGGCAACAACATGTACGACAACGGGAATCGGCTGGATACCAATCGAATGAACGACATTGAATATACCAACAACACGATCGCCCATGGCGATGAAGCGTTTGGACCCGGAAGTCTCTATTTCACTGCCAAATTCGACGGCATTTTTGCATTGGCTGTGTTAGGCATGGATATCAGCCTCTTTGAGATTGATGGTGGACTCGGTGCCGATGGAAACGGCTTTGTCGATGACGCGACCATCCCGATTACCGTCAACAACTCGGAATTTACGCTATTCGTAAAACGCGTTTGGGGTGCCGGGGTCCCGTCTGTAAATCATTTGGTGATTGTCCCCGGCGATGGTGAGCAGGTATTTCGAATTGTCTCGACGAATACGAATAACGACGATGACAGTTTCTATCAGCTCGATGGCATCGATCGCCTCTTCTATATTTTGGTAGCACAGGAAGGCGGTCTTTACTTAGACGACGAAACCGCCACAGCGATCGGGCTGGAGTTTATTCAAAGGCTCAATCTGGCGGCAACCGATTGTAATGAAAATGTCGCACTCGATTCGTGCGAAACGGACTGTAACGAAAACGGCATCCCCGATGAATGCGACATCGCCGACGGTACAAGTGACGATCTTGACGGCAACGGAATACCTGACAACTGCCCCGATTTTGAGTTGGGCGATTTGAACTGTGATTTATCTACTGACCTTCTTGATGTGCCGTTATTCGTTGACGCCCTGGTTCGGCCGAGCAGCTTCTCTGGTTGCTACATTCAACTCGCCGACCTAAATAACGACGGCGACCGCAACGGTGGCGATTTACCGGTGTTCGTCGATGTGTTACTTGGGAACTAGTCAAGGCGCCCATACCGCTTAGCGCACAATGCCTGCGCCAATTCCGATACGATAAAATAAGGCAGTCGATTTTTTAGGGTCCAGAAACGAACAGTTCGTTGAACTGCGGCCCAAGATAACTCGGCGGTAGTTCCAGCAAGCGCGGGTGCCATGCCGACCCAACCGCGCTGAAGCCGTACGTCGATGCACCAGCCCGTTGGCGCGGGACCACCCGACCGCTAGCCCAACGCCAAGGTCGGCATGCTTCCCGTGCGTCCATAAAGGTTACGGCCTTCGGCGCCCTAATACATCGTGGTCGGCGTAATTCGCTATCGTCGATGGCAGCATTTGCACACGTTGGGCATGCCGACCCTCAAGGTTGCTTTGTCATCGGAGGGTCTCACGCAAGGTTAACCATTCATCGACGCATATCATGGTTGCGGTTGGGTCGGCATGGCACCCCGGCGCGAGATGTCATACGGCCACAGGCCGTGGCTTTGACGAAGGCGTGCATGAATCGCCTCACGCCTCACGTACCAACTACTGCACCTCATGCCCCACGCCGCAAGCCCCAAACCCCATGCCTCAAGCCACGAGACTCAAGCCACGAGACTCAAGCCACGAGACTCAAGCCACGAGACTCACGACTCACTTACTACCGCACCCGCACCACCACCACCGTCAGATCGTCATCCAACGGTTTGAGCCCCACAAAGCGGCGCACATCCCACATGATTTGCTTGGCCACCAACGGTGCGGGGCGGGTTCGCCTTGCAGCGTGCTGTGGCGTTCGATCGATTCGAGAAAGCGCGTGCGGCCGTAGGTTTCACCGTCGTAGTTGCTCGCTTCCACCACGCCATCCGTCACGAGCACGTACAAGTCGTTGGGTCGCACTTCGGTTTGGCCCGCTTCGTATTCGGCGGTTTCGTCGATGCCCAGCACCAAGCCGCCGACGTCGAGCAGGTCGAACGCGCCGTCGCGATAGCGAATGAGCGGTTCGTGGCCGGCGTTGCAGTAGTGCAGCGTGCGTCCGTCGCGCGAGAGTTGGCCGAAGAAGAGCGTCACGAATTCGCTCAGCAGCGTGTCTTCGCAGATGCGTTTGTTGACGGCGCTCATCAGTTGGCTGAGGTTCTCGGCGGGAATCAGATTCGCGCGCAGCGCCGAGCGGGCGCTGCTCATGATCAGCGACGCGGGTACGCCCTTACCCACCACGTCGGCAATGGCGAAACCGATATCGCCCGAGGGCAGATCGACGAAATCGTAAAAGTCGCCGCCAACATCGGAGTGCGGTTCGTACACGCTACCGAACTCGTAGGAATGATGCTGTGGCATCTCGCTGGGGAACATGCGCCGCTGCACGTCGCGCGCCAGCTTGAGCTGACGATCCAGCCGTTCGGCTTCGGCCGCGTCACGGCGCAAGCGCGCGTTGACGATCGCCGAGGCCACCTGCGAGGCGATGGCCTCGGCCAGCGCCACATCGAACGGCGAGAACTCGTAGATGCCGCCCATGTAGGCGCGCATCACGCCGATGGGTTGACCGTCCGAGATCAACGGCACCACCAGCACGCTGCCGATGCCTTCCTCGCGCGCCTTTTCCTGATAGAAGTTGCGCGGGTCGGTGGCCAGGTCGCGGATGTAGAGCGTTTTGCCTTCCAACGCCGCCGAATCGATCTCGCTTTCGCTGGCGAGGATGGCCTTCTTGCTGAGATACTCTTCCGACAAGTTGCAAACCGCGGCCATCTGCAGGATGCCGTTTTCTTCGTTGAGCAGGCGCAGCCCCGCCGCTTTCAGTTCCATGGTGGAAACCAACTGGCGCACGGCGGTATCGAGGATCGCCTGCAACTCGGTGCGGCCGGCCAGATGTTGGGCCACATCGTGCAAGGCCGCCAAATCTTCGACGCGACACTTCAACTGATAGGCGTTATAGCAAAGCCGCGCGATGGTATTCGCCAATTCCTGAATGAACGCGGTGGCCGCCGTCATGCGGTTGTCGGACCAGGGCTTCAGGTCTTCGGCGGCGGTGGCGATGTCGGCTGCGGGAATGCCGGTCGTTTGCGACAACCCTTCGATGGACAATTGCGTGAGCTGATGCCGCGGTCGATCGCCGACGATGATGGTGCCGACATGATGGTCGCGCACCACGATCGGCGCGACGGATTGGTGCAAGCCCGCGTGGCAATGTGCCAAGCAGGGCGCGTCGCCGCTGCGCACCATGTCGGCGGCTTCGCGATGCGAGGCGCGGCAGGCCAACAAACCGGGCTCGGTGCTTTGAATCAACGCGCAGAATTCGGGCTTGTTGGTCGGGCTGGTGAGGGCGTTGCCGTTTTCATCGCGAATGCTGGTGCTGATGCCCGTGAGCTGGGCAAAACGGTCCTGTAGCGACTGCAGATCGTCGAGGCTGATGAAGTCGGTGAGTTGAAAGCTGGGTGCCCCCGGCGTGGTCATTTACATCATCCAAAATGGGGCCCATGCATGCACGTGGCTGCGGCCGCGCTAGTGTGTGAGGATCGAATTGAATGATATCGTGGTGAGCCGTACGCGGCTATGCGCGGTGGCGATTCCCCACCCTGCGCTGGCGCGAAGGATGGGGCACCCGCAAGCGTTCTTCATCATCGGCGGGCATATTTTGCGTTTAACCACCGGCTACCGATTCGGTTAGAATCGGCGACGGCTAATGACCGGCGCGCGACGCTAAGCCGGGTCCGCACTTCTTGGCGCGACCCACCTTGACGGCAACCTGAGCCACTGCCGCCGCTACTGCCGTCGCCCGGTCTTAACGCATATTTGCAGGAAGTGAGTCATCATGGTGATGGAACTGGATGTCCTCGGGAACCCCGAGGGCCAATGGAATGGGCCGCGCTTTCCGGTACAGAAAAGCGGCTGCAGCACCAGTGGGCGCTGCGGCAACGGCATGGAGAAGATTTACCCCACTTGTGCCGTGCGCTACGGCCTGATGGGTTACATCGGCGAGTTTCGCTACTCCCCCGGGCAAGTCTTTAACTGCGGCGGTCAAGTCGTCATTCAAACCAACCGCGGCATGGAGCTGGGCGAGCAGGTCAGCCTGACCTGCACCGGCTGCGACAAATCCGTCGACCGCAAGCAGATGTTGAATTACGTTAAAGCCAGCGGTCCGGAGTTTATGACGCTCAAAGCCGGCAAGATTCTGCGCGCCGCCACGCCGCAAGACGTCGACGAAGCGATGCACCTGAATCAGGATGCGGCGCGCAAGCTGATTTACGCACGCGAGAAAGCCGCTGAGATGCAGCTCGATATGAAGTTCGTTTGCTGCGAGCATTTGCTCGGCGGCGAACGGATCATCTTTCATTTCATGTCGGAAGACCGCGTGGATTTTCGCGATCTCGTCAAGCTGCTGGCCGCCGAATACCACACGCGTATCGAAATGCACCAAGTCGGCGCACGCGACGAAGCGCGGCTGGTTGCCGATTATGAAATTTGCGGGCGCGAGTGCTGCTGTCGCAACTTTCTGAAGAAGCTGCGGCAGGTCAACATGAAGATGGCAAAATTGCAGAAGGCCACGCTCGACCCCAGTAAGGTCTCGGGCCGTTGCGGTCGGTTGCGCTGCTGCCTTCGTTACGAACACGAGGGCTACGAAGAACTCAATAAGAAACTGCCGCGCAACGGCAGCCGCGTACGCACCGAACGCGGCGTTGGCACCGTGCGCGATCGACAAGTGCTCACCCAGTTGCTCGTCATTGAATACGACGACAACAACGAGCGCGAAACGCTCGGCCTCGAAGCCGTGCTCGAACGCGGACTGCCCAAACCGAAGCGCCCGGACAAACCCGAAGGCGACGGCCCCGAGAATCGCGATGAGAAACGACCGCGCAGCCGACGGCGACGCGACGACGATCAACGCGATGGCGGCAAGCGCGACGACGCCCGCCCACCGCGCAAGCGCCGCCCCAATACGGGCGACGCCGAGCGCCAGACCCGTGAAGACGCCAAATCTGACGCGCCGCCTCAGACCGGCGCCCCACCATCCGACGAAATGTCACCGACATCACGACCGCCGCAGGACGCCGATGCGCCCAGCACCGATGCCGACGCCCAAGGTGCCGGTACCGCTGAAAGCAGTGAAGAAAAGCCGCGCAAACGCCGCCGTCGCGGGGGTCGCGGTCGCAAGGGCAAGGGCAAAGGCGGCAAAAAAGGCGGTGATAAGGGCAATGGCGGCAACGATTCGGGCGGCGGCTCGTTTAGTGACGGTATTTAGCCCGGCAGTCGGGTACAATGCGGCGTAGAATAGACGTGTACGCAGGGAGGCGTTTGGGGATTCGGTTCCGAATCTGATAAAGTACTGACAGATGGCTGTGGAAAGCGAAAAATTGAAACTCACGATTGAAGAACTCGGTCGCTACGCCCCGCCGGCATTCGACTTTCTGCGCGAAGGTCTGGATTTCACATCCAACAAGATTCACGGCGCGGCCGATCCGCGTATCGAACGGCTGGCTCACTTCCTGATGGAAAACCAAGTCGAACCGCTCGACCTGCCGATGTTGGTCGATGACGAACGCCTGCCCGAGCCGGTGCTACAGGCGATCGATGCCATGGGCGGCGTGCATGCGGTGATGTCGCAACTCAATCGCCACGTCACGGGCCGTGACTTGTGTTGGGGCCTGCGCGACTATGCCATGGAGCAATGGGGCCTGATGGCACCGGCGGTGTTGCATAGCTGGGGCATCACGAGCACACGCGATTTCGGCCGCATGGTCTTCGGCCTCGTCAATAAGGGTGTCTTGCAAAAGCAGCCCGATGATAACGAGGAAGACTTCGATAACGTCTATTCGTTCGACAAGGCCTTTAGCAGCGCTTACAAGATTCGCATCGGCAACGGGCACGAAGATAACTAAGCGTCTTGCGCATGCGTGACCGCTTCGCAAGCAGGTGAATCACCATATGGCCGACAAAGACAAGACCGTAGGCACCGTCGATGACGATCACGCGTGGGAAAAGCAATACGCACCGAAGATCGGTCGCGGTCGCGTGATGCTCACGCTGGTGGTGTACGGCGTATTTCTGCTCGGCCTAGCGGCGATTGCCACGCAGCGCTGGTTCTTTGGCGCGTTGCAGTAAACCAACTTGTTTTGTGATGCGATTTGCCAATCGGCGATCGTGCTAATCCATTTAAAGAGAACGCTCTTAGCATGATGATGCATGGCATGGATGCCGCCCTTTCCGAAGTTCAATCGGCCATCACCGTCGAGCCGCATGCGGAACGTCTGCTGCAAGCCAACCTGGCCGCCCTCCCCGAAACTTTAACCAATGCCATCGCCGCGATTCAATCGGCGAACCTGCCACCCAATCTCGATAAGGTAACCGGCCGCGACGGCACGCCGACGTATTGTCTGCGCGCCGCTGCTGGTACGGCGTTGCAATGGCTCGGCCCCACGACGACACCATTCGTGACCGCCGACGCGCTATTGGGAAAGTTTGACGCGGGCATGGGCAACGTGCTATTGCCGATGATCGGCGATGGTTCGATGGCGTCGGCGTTGCTCGCGAAACTGCGACCGCATCAGGCGCTGTTTGTGGTGGAGCCGGACGCTTGGCGCGCGAAAGCGGCGCTAATGTTGTACGACTTTACGGTCGCCGGTCGCGAAGGTCGGCTCGTATTGTGCGTCGGCCCTGCCGCTTGGGAACAACTGCGGCGTTTTCTTGCCGCTTGTCCGGGTTATCTGCCACCTGAGCGCACCTTAGCGTTGCCCTGGATCGACGCCGCCCAGATGCGGGTCATTCAAGCAGAGATGCAAGCCTTGCAGATGACGCCTGCTTCAAACTCCGGTCAACGACAAGCGGAAGCGTGGGCGCTGTCGACCGCAATCTCCCGCGTTGCGATCGTGAGTAACTCGCTCGCACCCGAAGCACACTTCATCGCGCGGCAACTCGAAGCAGCCGCCAACGATGATGATTCATGTGAAACATTCTGCTCGGTCCCTGATCGGCCCGAGGATTTGCATCCGAATTTCGTGCAAACGCAGTTTCACGCTATGCGACCGACGCAATTCGTATTGATCGATTGCGGTCCGCAGGATTTGTCCGTCGTGCTGCCTGACGCACCGATTCACATTGTTATCTCGCACGGCGGTGACATACCGGCGAACTTACTCAAGCAAGATTCGAAGAATATTAAGTGGTGGCTTCGGTCGATCGCGCAGCGAGCGGCGGCGGTCTCCGCGGGCGTCGATCAACATCGTGTTGCAACCTACGTTCCAACATGCGACGTTGCCGCTGAACCGGCGGCGATTTCCATAGACCGCATCGTCGTGGCCGGGCCACTGCAGGTGCCCGAAGCGGAACACGTCGGCCTCAACCTCGGCAGCCATCGCGCGCTGTGGCGCGCCTGCGCGACGATCATTGGCGACCGCATCGATTCTTATACCGATGACCATGCCGATCAGGTTTTGCGCGACGCCGAGCGCACGCTGCAGACGTCGATTCAAAGTGACGAGGTGCGCGCCGGCCTCGTCGCACGCGTACGCCAGCACCTCGGCCCCTCGGTCATCGCCGCACGCGTGCGCGACGTACTTGCTAGTCTCAACATCGACGTGATCGCGACACCGTACGCAGCCCTGTTGCGCGAGACGCCCGACTCGCCCGTGTTGTGGATCAACACCAGCCGTGTGATTCATTCGGCAGCCGTGCGGTTAGTCGCCACGGGCGTGCCGGTCGCACTGCGCTCGATTACCAGCAATATACCCGAGCCCGACGACGATCTTCTGCAAAAGATGCCGACCTTTTCAGACATTGAAAACCTGCAAGCACTTATCGATAAGTGGCGGCGCAACGGAACCGCCATGTTTGACGCAACCAGAACCATGATGGCTCATATGCGGAGCCCGTCACTGCTGACGCAGATCACACGTTAAATGAGTTAGTGGGTTTATCACAAAGCCCGTCCAGCCTAGCGCGATTGCGTATGTCAAGTCTTAATGACCTACGACGGGCCATCTCGCATAGGCGCCTGCACCGTCATTCCCGATAGCGAAAGCACCATGCACACATGCCGAGCGATCTCATTCGCATTCGGCGAATCGCTGTGAATACAAATCGTGTCGGCATCAATCGAAAGCACCCCACCATCGGCACTGACAACGGACCGATCGCGGACGATACTCAAAGCCTGCGCCGCCGCCTCTTCCGGTTGATGAATGACTGCCCCGTCAAAGCGCCGGTCGCGCAGCGATCCATCCGGTTCGTATCGACGATCCGCAAATGCCTCTGCTGCCACGCGCCATCCCATATCGCGCCAAATCTCCAGTGCCGGCGCGCCCGCCATCCCCACGAGCATCACATCTGGTGCGACATTGCCTACCGTTTGGGCAAATCGCCGCGCCAATTCCGAATCGCGCATCACACGATGGTACAACGCGCCGTGCGGCTTCACATGACGTAAGCTGCCACCCAAGCGCGTGACCATATGATCCATATCTTCAATTTGCCGCGCGATCAAGGTGTCCAACTCGGCAACGGACATATTCATCGCCACGCGACCAAAGTTAGTCCGGTCTGGATAACTCGGATGCGCACCGATCGCGACGCCATGCGCGAGTGCCGCGGTAACGCACCGCTCCATGCTACTACGATTGCCCGCATGACCTCCGCACGCGATATTGGCTGATGAAATAAACCGAAACATCTCGGCTTCCACTGCCATGCCCGCGACATCGTCGGCCTCGCCGACATCGCAGTTGATATCGATGCTCCGTTGCGTCAATCGATCACCTTCCCGCGCGTTTCCGGCAATAAGAGTACCAGGCCTGCTCCGATCACAAAGAACACCGCCGTTAACGACAGCGCATAACCGAAACCGCGCGTCTCGGCGATGCCGCCGATCATCCAAGGTGCCATAGCGCTCGCTGCCCGACCAATATTGTAGCAGAATCCTTGTGCCGTTCCGCGTACAGCTGCGGGGAACAATTCGGCCAACAAAGCGCCGAACAAACTGAAGTAGCCGTGCCCGAGAAAGCCGACGAGCGGCCCCAACAACATCAACGTCCATTGATCGCGTGCACTGAAACCGTAAATCGGCACAATCAACGCAGCGCCCAACACGAACGCGATAAACGTCGGCTTGCGACCGAATCGATCAGAAAAGAAGCCGAAGCTCACGTAGCCGAAAAACGCACCGATCTGCATGGGAATGATCCAGGCCGCCGATTTCACCACGCCCAGCCCCGCACCGCCTTCATCCGAACTCGCCAGGTAGTTCGGCACCCATGTAAACAGGCCCCAATAGGCAAACAACAAGGTCGATGTTGTGATAGTGGTGATGATCATGCGCGCTAACAGCGGCGGCTTGAATAACGATCTCCACCTGGCCCGGCGCACTTGCGGCTGCTTCGTTAGCCCGCTGCCAAACTTGTGGTTCCGGCACATGGCGGCGGATCCAAATCGTTAACAATGCCGGTGCCACGCCCACCAAAAACATCGCGCGCCAACCGAACGTCGGCAAAATCGTTGCCGCTATCAGCGCGGCCAACATATAACCGATCGCCCAGCCCGATTGCATGAGCCCGATCGCCTTACCGCGATGTTGCGCCGGCCAACTTTCGGCCACTAACACGGCACCGGCAGACCACTCACCGCCCATACCCAACCCCACGAGCGCGCGCCAAAAAATGAGTTGTTCAAAGCTCTGCGCCGTCGCCGTCAGCCCTGTAAATACCGAGTAGATCAACATTGCGATCATCAGCATTCGCACGCGACCGAATCGATCCGCCAACGCGCCGCTGACAACGCCACCAAACGCCGACGCAAGTAGCGTTGCCGACGCCACCAGACCAGATTCCGCTTTGGATAAATCAAACTCCGCCCCAATTGCGTCTATTGCCATCACATAGAGCATGACATCCATGGCATCGAGCATCCAACCGGTGCCAGATGCGGTGAGCGCGCGCCAGGCTTTGCCATCCACCTCGCGCCACCATGATTGTGCTGCTCGCTCACTCATACGCCCAAAAACCTCGCACGACCCTGCCGTTAAACGTGCACACTCACACCGACGACAACGCCCGCTCGATCTCTGCTTGCAGGTCCTGATATAACTGCCTTGCCTCGTCGCGGCTGATTCGCTCGAAGCTCACTTGCTCGCGCGGTCGCAGTTGGCCCAGCACCGGGTGATCGACCGAAGCGACCGTCGCGATCACCGGATAGCCGCCTGTGGTGGGATGATCGACCATGAGCACAATCGGCTGACCATCTTCGGGCACTTGCACTGCACCTTGCATCATACCCTCGCTTGGCATTTTGCCCGCCGATGCAGATCGACCGAGCGAATCTCGGTCCTCCTCCTCGCTAGTGTCAACCGGTTGCGGCTCTAGCCGTAAGCCCGCGCGATTGGATTGATTTGAAATTTGGAATTTTCTTTTCCAGAACGCGTCCAGATAAGCCTGCTTGAATGACGCTTGATGCGGACCGTCCACGACTCGTAGCGCACGCCGCGCTAACACAGAAACACAATGAGATCTGATGCGCTCGATGCGTTCGTCGTCTAACCATTGGCTGGCCTTTGTTGCGTTCGATCTGGAATGTTCTTTTGTCGCGGAGCCAATCGGCAGTTCGTCACCTGCACGCAACGATCGACCTTGGTAACCTCCGAACCCAGCCGTTAAATGCGTGGACCGGCTATACATCACGTCCGGCACATGGATCCCACCCGCCACACAGAGATACGCCCGCGCCCCTGCTTGCAACGGCCCCACGCGTAACTGCTCGCCAGCACATATCGTCGATGGTGTCCAAGCCGCGAACTCGAGCGTCGAATCACCCTCGATCGTCATCGTCGTCGCGCCACCGGTCACAACGACGGCAGTATCGTGCGTGAACTCAAACGTCCCGCCTACCAGTGTCATCTCCAGCGCCGCCGCAAAAGATTCGTTACCAAGCAATCGATTACCAACGCGATACGACAGCTTGTCTGCCGCCCCGCCCGCAACCGCACCGATGTCGGCGAAGCCAGGTCGCCCGTTATCCTGAACGCTCGTCAGCATTCCCGGCTCGATCACGCGCATCATCGGGGCGTTCGTCATGCTTGTACGACCCCTCGCGTTTGACGCTCGTACTCGTCGCGGTCGATGGCGACAAAACGCACGCGATCACCCGGTAAAAACGTCGATGGGTTTTCTGAAGACAAGGGGTGGCAGCGCGCCGGGTCAAACATCACGCGCGGCGTGCGACCGATCAAGCGCCACCCGCCTGCTGATTGCGTCGGATACACACCCGTTTGAGTGCCGGCAATGCCAACGCTACCGGCAGGCACACGGATACGCGGCGTATCAAGCCGCGGCGTCGCTAATGCCTCCGGCAAGCCCGTTAGATAGCCAAAACCAGGCGCGAAGCCGATGAAGTGCACGTGATAAGTCGCCGACGTGTGCAGCCGAATGACGGTGGGAATATCAATCTGGTTGAGCCGCGCGACATCCGCCAGATCGGGTCCAAGCGCTTCGTCATAACAGACCGGAATCTCAACCAGTCGCGTTTTAACATTCGTTTGCTCGAAATTTAAGTCATCAAGCATCCGCCGCACGATCGACTCGATATCGGCTTCGTTGCGACCGTCCGGCGCGATTTCCAACATCACAGTCTGGTAACCGGGAATGATATTGATCAAGCCCTCAAGCGTGGTCGGTTTAAAGACGCGGAACACTTCGCGGATAAAGGTCGCTTGCGTCCGCGTGTTATCAGTATCGATTCGAATACGCAGGTGCCATTCGCTGGCCCACGAGATTTCGAATTTGCACCTGTGTTGTCGCACTGCTCGATCCTAACTGACTGTAATCTAAAAATGAAGAACGAATGAGCTGCAGGTGCTTATTCTCAACGCAATGATGACAGAATGCTCGCAACCGGGAGGTTGTGGCACGTTTAATCTCGACGAAATACAACGGATCCATTCTCATATGACGAGGGAAATCGAATCTTGGAGGATCAACTGCCTAGGGATTATCCTGTCTAAAGACTTGGGTTATTTCGGGAGGCTTCCAATGGCACCTAAACGACAATTAGCCCGTCTAATCTGGTTACTCGTTAAGCTGACCCTTGCGGTTCCGCTGGTCGCTTTGACAGTTGTCGAGCTTGGCAAAAGCGGTTCTACGATGCGGGGGCCGGCAAAAATCTGGTCGAATGAAGTAGGTACTTTATGGGTGGCGGGATCACGAGGTTGTTATTTCGCAACGTTTCTTAAAAACCCTGACAGTGCCCCAGAGCGAACCTGTGATGTGATCAGAGATGGCGATACGGTGACATACGTAATGAAAGCTCCTGATCTTGCGGCTCACCCTCGGTCCGCGTTTTCGTTTGCAATTTCCCTAGGCCCAACGCCCGCGACGGTCTCGGTTTATCAGTCTGCAATGCTAAAGCGTAATGTCTTTTGTTCGCGCGTTTGGTTCTTATTCGTCATTGCTGGTCTTTTCTCGATTCCTCTGGGCATGCACTGCTGCCATCGGCTTCGTCGCATACAACGAAGACGCCTTTGCCGATGCGTACTCTGTGGCTATTTGCAACGCGGCAACACGTCATCCATTTGTCCGGAATGTGGCGCTGCGGCTAATACGCCAGCCTAAATCTAGATTCCAACGAATCATCAACCATACTGCAAAAAAAAACCGCGACGCGGCTGAGGGGCTTTCCCTCATTCGCATCGCGGTTTTGTTTCTCTACGCCCCGGCCAACGCTTGAGCTGCCTCCATCTCAAACGTTGGCAGCAGGGCTCATGGTGGTTTGTCGCGTCGGCTTGCTTAGCAAGCGACGGCGCGGCGGGCGCTCGTGCGGCGACCGCGCGTGCTGGTGCGGCGGCTCTTGCTGCCGGTGGTGGCGCGGGTGCGGCGCGACACCGAGCTGCGGGTCGTGCGACGACCGGCGGTGCTGCTGCGGCGCGTGCTGCGACGGGCCGAGCCCTTGCGCGAAGCCGAGGTGGTGCTGCTCTTGCGGGCCGTGGTGCGGGTGTTCTTCTTGGCGGCCGAGTTGAAGGTCACCATGTTGAAGCCCTTGCAGATCCAGGCGGCGGCGCCGAACTTGCAGCTGGTCCACTTCTTCTGGCAGGTCTTGAGCTCGGTGCAGATGCGCTTGGCTTCGTTCTTCAGGAAGTTCTTTTCGCCGACCGTGTTGGCGACCTTGAACCGTCGCATGCAGCGGTTGAAGAAAGCCTGCTTGCGCTTGATGTCAGCCTGGAAGCTCGCCTTGGTGAAGTTTGCATTGTTCGTAGCCATCTTGTCATTCCCTCAAATGGAAAAGTAATCGATTACCCTCGTGGTCCAATACCCGGGGCTAACAGGCTCGTCGGCATGGCTTTGAGGGTGGTTAAGTAACGAATCCGACGAAGGTTGAGGGCCAAATACCGAGAATCCGCGTGAGGGGCCACATCGATCAATAACAGCCGAATCGTAACCCCAGCGATTAGAACGACTTATATCAATTGCCCGACACTAATCTGCCGCTGCAACGGCATAACCGGTAACAAAAAATACTGCGAAAAAAGTTTGCAAATTTATCGTCGGTTCGTCGCAATTGAAGACAATTGTCGTATTCGATCGCGTCAAATCGACAACGAAAAAACCGCCGCGCACGCTTGTGCACGACGGTTCGATTGACGGGGGCAATGGTTGTTGCGCGTACTACGATCGGCCGCTTATTTGGTCGGCAGGATCGCATCCTTCGCCGCTTTCGCGACTCGGAACTTCACGACTTTCTTCGCCGGAATCTTGATCGATTCGCCGGTGGCCGGGTTGCGACCCATGCGCGCCTTGCGCTTAACGAGCACGAGCTTGCCGATGCCGGGAAAGGTAAAGCCGTTCTTGGCTTGGCTGTATGCCGTATCGACCAGCGAATCCATGAATGCGATGACTTCCTTGCGGGTCATTTCGTTCTCGTGGGCCAGATGATTGATCAACGCCGACTTGGTCATCGTCTTGCTGGCGGGTTTCTTGGCGGTGGTTTTGGTGGTCTTCCGTGCTGCCATGGCGACTCCTTCTTAAATATGTGTGGGTCTTGGCGCGCTGCGCCGCGAATGTTGCTGGCCGGCGTATGACACACACGCCTCATCGGCCTTACTTTGTTTTTCGTCAGTTTTTCCGGCCCTTCCCGACGATTTTCCCAACAAATTCGACCATTTTTTTGCGAAACCTCCCGCCAATCGCCGATTTTCACCCCGATCAGCGCTTATGACGGTACACCCAACCCACTTCCAGCGCTCCGCGCCGCACGGTATGCACCTTCTCAAACCCCAGCTGCAGCAGCTCCAAAGGCGGATGGTCGGGCGCGCGGTCGCCATAGCCTAGCAGATTATTGATGTGCAGCAGCACGTAATCCGCATCGAGCAGCGAAGGCATATCGGGCAACGCGTCGGAATGCTCCGTCACCCCGCGCGCGACAAAGCGAAACGGCGGTGGGCGGTCCCTAAACACCTCTTGAATGATGCGATCTTCCCATAAATAACTGACGACTGCCGCATCCGATTCGGCATGATCGAGGCACCAGCGCACCAGCGATTCGACGCCGTCGCTGGGCGTTTGAATCAGATTGCGATAGCCGCGCGCCTCGGCCCCCAGCCACCGATCGCCGATCATTTCGTAACCGTATATCTGATAATTCGGGGCGACGCGCCGCGAATCGAGCCCCAAGTTGCCAACAATTACTAGCAAGATAATCACGGCCACAATGCCGTAGGGCTGCCCCAATCCCCACGCCCAGCGACCGAATGAGACCATCATCGCTGCCGTCAAAATCATCAGCGCCGGATAAATTGGCATCAAATAAAACGTCTGCCGCAACGGCAAAAAGCACAGCATCGGGATGTAGAACACCACAGCAAACAGGCAGGGCCGCCAACGCCCTTCGAACACTTCGCTGGTCATCGCATTCAGAATCGCCAACACCGTGAACACGCCGACCGGTATCGTTGCCTTGATCGAGACAATGCCCGCATATAGCCGCAGGTGATCGCTCCATAGCGCCAGCGGCACGCGGCCATCCCATGTGATGGTGCGCACCACGATCTCTTTCAATATCACCGGTTGTAATGCATGCACCGGTAACAAAGCGAAGAACGTCACCCCCGCCACGCCGACCAGCGCATAGAACCGCCCCGATAACGACGTATCGATGACGGAGCGACTGAGCGCGAAGCCGAGAGCCACGCCCCATATGCCGATGACGATGATCCATGCGATAACGGCCGCGTAGCGACAGATCGTGTGAATCACGTCGGCACCTTCGACCGTGAGCTTGGTATCGCGCAGCACGGCAAAACCGAGCGTCATGCCGACGGCCAGGTAGCCCAACGCGATGATGCGTCGCAAGCGCTTCACATCGTTCGGATCGCGACTGAATAAAAACGTCGGCTCCGAATAGGTCGTGCGACTCAACACACCAAAAACGGGAATTAAGAAGATGCAGAAGAACTTTGACGCAAGCGCCAGCCCCAGCGTCACTGCCGAAGCACACCACCAAGCTACTGTCGGCCTGCGCAAATAGATTACGTACACCAACAGCGCGACGGTCGTTAATAGCGCCGCGAAGATATCGCCCTCGGTCATCGCGATGCGCATAAAAGAAAGGAAGTATGGCGAGAGCGCCAGCAAGAGTGCCGCCAAGACGCCGGTCCACGCGTCAAACAAAAGTGCCGCCAACAGCGCCGCCGCCAAAATCGTCAGCATGCCCGCCACAATACTGATCCCGCGCGAGAGCGACACGTCGACGTCGGCCCCCAACCAGCCCGGCGCCGCCGTGACATACATCGGCAAGCGAAACTGCGACGGATCGAGCGGCTCGCCGCCGGTCAGTGGCGAACGGGTCAAACCGCGGGCGATCTCCAGATCGACGGCCTCATCCCACAGCGTGTCGACGTTGCCCTGTCGGTCGGCGGCGAGGCAACCACCTAGCCCGGCAATCGGCAGCGCAAGCACCACGGCCAGCAGCACCAACTGCGGATTGACTTGCCGTGGAAAGCCGGGGTTTACCGTCACGACTGAATCGGTCTCGCTGGCAGGTTAGGGAGTGAATCGTTCGACTTGAACAATCGCGGGTAAGCCGACGTTGCGCCGACGATCCATCGACCGGCGCGTGCGAAGCGTGGGTATCAAATAGCTAAGGTCGCGAGGCAATCGCCTGCGCCAACGGCTGCACCACCAACGGTACGACCTTGCTTTCCGCCAGTTCGTACCCAAGCTGAAGCAGGTTGGTGTGCGCATCCAAGAGCGATTCGGATTCGCGAAAACCCCAGAAGCGGCGCAGCGTGAGAAAGACTGTGAGCGGTTGCGGCTCGAACGTGCCGGTGCGCACTTCGAAGGTGGTGGTACGACTTTTGATTTCCAGATACGCCTGCGTATCGCAATCTTCATTCAGCGCGATACCGAGGAACGGCTGACTGTCGATCACGCCGTACGCCGGGCCGTTTAATAAGAATGCGGCCAACGGCCCCTCGGCAAACAGCGTTTCGGCGATCAGTTGATCGTGATTGCCCCGGTATTCCAGATCGAAGCCCAAAACGACTTCCAAATGATCGTAATCGAGATCGCCGAGCGTCAGGTGATACGGCGCGCGATCGAAGACCACGCGGGCGTAACGCTCGATCGATTCGCGCGATTCGGGATTGTGATGACCCAGCCGCAAGGAGTTTTCATCGAGCCGCAGCCACGTGCGGTTGCTGCCAACGCCCTCTTCGTCCTCGAGCACCAACGCCGTATCTTCCCGGCGACGCAGACGACGCATCCGTGGAAATTCGCGCTTGATGCTGTCAAAAAAATGGAGGACGGTTTCTCGTTCCATGCCCAGATCGAGCTTGAGAAACAGGCGCGAAGACAGGTGATATTCGTCGCAATGGGCGCTGAACATATCGCTCATGGCCGAATTCCTCCCTGGCGTGGCCGCAAAATCGTACCAACTACATTGGATTATGAGCGCTTCGGTGCACAACTTCAACGAATTCGACGGCTTCCGCAAGGCAAATTTGTCACCGCAGTCCAAATTTCTGCACACGAACCCTTATACCGGCAAGACAGGCGAGCGGTTCGCATTCAACAAACAGGGCCTTAGGCGTTGCATTGACCGCAATCGAAACCGCTTTGAGAATCACATGCTCGTCGGGAAAATAAGATGCGTTGGTAGCCCGATGTATAACAAGAACTCACACGTATCGATCGGCACCGCTACCATCGGCGCGGTTCGACTTCGCATCGAGTAACGGCACATGCCAAAACGCAACATCGCGTGGATATTCATCGTCTTCATCATCGCACTGGTGATGTGGCAACTGCCGCAGACTATCGCCAACCGCGATGCGCTGTTGCGTTCCTTCGGGCCGATCGTCGCCGCCCGCACGACCATCGAACAGCACGCCGTGCGCGCAGTGGACGACCAGCAAATCGCCGACGCCGCCGTCGACGCCGCCATCAACGCGATGGTCGCCGAACTCAACGACCCCTATGCCGTTTATCTCAATCCCGAACAATACGTCGCCTTTCAATCTAAAGTGGCCGGCCATTATGGCGGCATTGGCGTGGAAGTCTGCGGTGCCGACAACGGGTTGGAAATCCTCAACCGCGCGGCGGATTCGCCTGCGATGGCTGCGGGGCTCTGGCCGGGCGATATCATCGTCGCCATCGACGGCGTTAAGCTCATCGACATCCCGCCCGTCGAATCCGTGAACAACATGCTCAACGGCGTGATCGGGAGCGAAGTCGAGTTGCAAATCGAACGCACCGACGCCGAAACCGGCACGACGCAAACGCTGACCGTCGAGCTCACGCGCGCCGATATCTCGCTGGAACCGATTCGCGGTTGGCGCCGCACGACCGACGGCGCTTGGGATTACGTGTTGAGCCCGACCGACCAGATCGGCTATGTACGGTTGGTGAAATTCACGCCGGACATCGACGAACAGCTCGCTGCCGTGGTGCGACCGCTTATCAGCAAGGGCTTAAAGGGGCTAGTGTTGGACCTGCGCGAAAACTCCGGCGGTCTGCTCGACAGCGCTTGGGAAATCGCAGACATGTTCCTCGCCGACGGGCTCATCGTTAAAACCGCCGGCCGCAATTCGCCCCCGCAACAGTGGTTTGCCAAAGCCGAAGGCACGTTGCCCAACGTGCGCTTGGCCGTGCTGGTTAATAGCGCCAGCGCGAGTGCTTCGGAAATCATCTCCGGCAGTTTGCGCGACCATAAACGCGCGACGATCTTCGGCGCGCGCACCTTCGGCAAAGGCAGCGTGCAGGAAGTCATCCCGCTCGGCGACACCGGCGGCGCGATCAAACTCACCACGCGCTACTACTACCTGCCCAACGGCGTGTGCATTCATCGCCATGCCGACGACGGGCCCGAAGACGAATGGGGTGTCATTCCCGATCGCCCGGTGGACTTAACCGATGCCGAACGTCGCCAATGGCGCGACGCCTGGCGCATGTCGGCGCGCGAACCCGCGGGTGCGGACGACGAACTCAGCCTGAAGAAACTCGTCGAGCTGGACCGCTGCTTAAAAGATGCGGTTAGCTTCCTGCAAACTCCGGCACCCACAACGAACTGAATCAACATGGCCTGCATTCTGGGTATCGAAACATCCTGCGACGAAACGTCGGTCGCCATCGTCTCCAACGACGGGCCGCGCTACGAGGTTCATTGCAACCTGATCGCGGCCCAACTCGATTTGCACGAAAAGTATGGCGGCGTCGTGCCGGAAATCGCCTCGCGCGCGCATCTGGAAAAACTAGACCTGCTCGTTGCCGAAGCGCTCGCCAGCACAGGCCTGTCGCGCGACGAGATCGATGCCATCGCCGTGACCAATCGCCCCGGCCTGATCGGTGCCCTGCTCATCGGTGTTACGGGCGCGCGCACGCTCGCTTGGGCATGGGAAAAACCGCTTATCGGCGTGAACCACATTCACGCCCATTGCACCAGCGCCGCCATTACGCTCGACGCGGCCCCATGGCCCGCCGTCGCTCTCGTCGTCAGCGGCGGTCATACCTCCCTGTTTCACGTGCGCGACTATCTGGATATCGCGCTGCTGGGCGCGACCATCGACGACGCCGCCGGCGAAGCCTTCGATAAGATTGCGGCGATTCTCGACCTCGGCTTTCCGGGTGGGCCCGCCGTCGATCGCGTTGCGAAAAACGGCAACCCATCAACGCACGATTTCCCGCGCGCCCTGCCTCAGCGCGACAGCCTCGATTTTTCATTCAGCGGCCTCAAGACGGCCGTGCTCTATCAGGTGCATGGTCCGGGTAAGACGTCCGGCGGGTTGGAAAAATTATCCGAGTCTCAGGTTGCCGATATCTGCGCGTCTTTCTCTGCCGCCGTGGTCGATGTGCTCGTCCGCAAGACGCTCCGCGCCGCAGAACAGGTTGGCGTCGATACCATCGTGGTCGGTGGCGGCGTGGCGGCCAATTCGATGCTGCGCGAGCGCCTGACGGTCGCCTGTGAGAAGGCCGGCCGAATGCTGCACCTCACGCCGATGAAGTTCTGCACCGATAACGCCGCAATGATCGCGGCGCTTGCCCTTCGTCAATTCGAGGCGGGTCAGCGCGATCCGCTCAGCCTCACCGCATCGGCCCGCGCGTAACTGGGCTGCCCAGCACCGATTATCAGCCTGAGCCGCGTTTACTTGCTGCCCTTACGCGGCCTAGTATACACTGGGTCGGGACTGGAAGGTCTGCTGACCCCTATCAGTGATCTCCTACCTTAGCTGATGACGCTGGCGGTCGGCCCTGCCCCGCTTGCCACACCCAAGCGCCAATGAGCGGCGACTTAGATGCATTGACCCTAGCAGACCCGATTGCAAGACACGCTGTTACCCTCTCCAGCAGACTGGAAGGCCCTCCATGGCACGCAAACGACTGAAACTCGGCGAAATCCTGCAGGAATGGAACGTTCTTTCCAAAGCCGACGCCGACAAAGCCGCCGAATACGGCCTCAATAATAACAAACGCATCGGCGAAGCGCTCCTCGAGCTGGAAATGGCCGACGATCGCAACGTTTATAAAGCACTCGCCGAACAACACGGCATGGAATATCTCGAAGTCACCGGCAGCACCGTCAGCCCCGACGCAAGGTCGATGCTCGATGATAAATTGCTGAAGCAATATCAGATCGTTCCGATTTCGCACGAAGACGGCGTGTTGAAAGTCGCCATCGGTGACCCGCTCGATCTCGACACGATCGATATGCTGCGCTTCCGCATCGGGGTGGGTGACGTGGTGCCGGTCGTGTGCCCGCCGGCGCGCATTCGCGAATACATCGACAAAGCGGTCGACAGCCCCGAAGCATCCATCGACGAACTTTCCAAATCGCTGGACGCCTCCGTCGACGCCTCACTCGACCAGGATGCCAAAGAAAAGGAAGACGCCGATCAGGATTCCGACGCTCCGATCATCAAACTGTTAAACATGATGATCTCGGAAGCCGTGCGAACGCGTGCGTCGGATATTCACGTGGAACCGATGTCCGATCGCGTGCGCGTGCGCTATCGCATCGACGGCGTGTGCATCGAACGCGAGAACATTCCGAAGCGTTTGCAAAACGCCGTCACTACGCGTATGAAAATTATGGCCGGCGTCGATATCGCCGAGAAACGCATCCCACAGGACGGTCGTATTAAGCTCAAGATCGGGGGCAAGCAGATCGACTTCCGTGTGAGTTGCTGTCCCGGCGTGCACGGTGAATCGATCGTCTTGCGTATTCTGCGCGGCGATGCCGCCGCCGTGGGTGTGCAGCAACTCGGCTTTGAGGACGAAGATTACGAGCGCTTCCTGCGCGTTATCAAACGCCCCAACGGCATCTTTCTGGTCACCGGCCCCACGGGTTCGGGTAAGACGACCACACTTTATGCGGCGTTGCAGGAACTGAACCGCCCGGACAAAAAGATCATCACTGCCGAAGATCCGGTCGAATACGTCTTCCCCGGCATGAACCAATGCCAAATTCGCGAAGACATCGGTCTCACGTTCGGTAAGGTGCTCAAGTCGATGTTGCGTCAAGCACCGAACATCATTCTGGTCGGTGAAATTCGAGACTTGGAAGTCGGCGAAATCGCCATTCAGGCCGCACTGACCGGTCACTTGGTGTTCTCCACGTTGCACACCAACGACGCCGCCAGCGCTCTTACGCGTTTGATCGACCTCGGCATTAAGCCCTTCCTGGTGGCATCCAGTATTCAGGCGATCATGGCCCAACGTCTTGTACGTAAGCTATGCATGGAGTGTCGCCGACCCGACGAAAGCCCCGACCCGTCGCTGATGCGCGTTTGCGGCATGACCGACGAAATGCTCGAAGGCCATACGGTCTATAAGGCGATCGGTTGTTCGCACTGCGGCCATTCCGGTTATCGCGGTCGTCAGGGCATATTCGAACTCTTGTTGATGAATTCGGAATTGCGCGAGTTGGCGTTTAACCGTGCCGGTATTTCCGATATCCGCCGCGTGGCGCGCGCCACCGGCATGAACACGCTGTTGCAAGACGGACAACGCAAAATATTGAAGGGCATTACCACGCTGGAAGATCTGGCGCGGCTGGCTCAGTCTGAAATCGAGGCATAGTTTCGCAATCGTTCGTTGCCGCACGCGGCGCTGGGCGACCATTGAGCACGATTGGCAAGTTGTTGTCGCCCCGGAGCGACTGGTGGGAGATTAAGCAGCAAGATGGCTACCGTTCATATTGACCGCATTTTGGAAACGTGCATCAAGCGCGGCGCATCGGATATTCACTTGTCGGTGGGTCGCCCGCCGGTGTTGCGTTTGGGTGGCCGACTGCGACAACTCGAAACCAAGGTGTTGGAACCCGAAGACTGCATCGCGCTGATGAAGTCGATCACGCCCGACCGCAACCAGCAGGAACTACAGGAAGAAGGTGGAACCGACTTCGGTTTCGCATTCGGCGATCACGGTCGTTTTCGCGTATCGATCTTTCGCCAAAAGGGCAATATTAGCCTCGTGCTGCGTCTGATTCCCAGCCGCTTCCTCACGTTCGAGCAGATCGGTTTGCCGAAAATTTGTCGCGCCCTCTGCCGCCGCCCGCGCGGATTGTTTCTGGTGACCGGCCCGACTGGTTCGGGTAAGACCACCACGCTGGCGTCGATGTTGAACTACATCAACAGCGAACTCGACCGCCACATCGTGACGATCGAAGACCCGATCGAATACTACCACATACACAAGAAGAGCCTGATCAATCAGCGCGAAGTCGGCAACGACGTACACAGCTTTGCCGAAGCGTTGCGGCGCGTATTGCGTTCCGACCCGGACGTGATTCTCGTCGGTGAAATGCGCGACTTGGAAACCATTTCCAACGCTATTCTCGCCGCCGAAACCGGCCACTTGGTGTACTCCACGCTGCACACCACCGGTTGTCAGGGTACCGTCAACCGTATCATCGACGCGTTCCCCCACGAACAGCAGGATCAGATTCGCGTGCAGCTATCGACTTCTTTGATTGCGATTCTGTCGCAGGCGCTCATGCCGCGCAAACCCTCCGGCATGGTTGCCGCTTACGAGTTTCTCGTGGTCACGCCCGCTATCGCCAACCTCATTCGCGAAAACAAGACGTTCCGTATCGACTCTGCCATTCAAACCGGTAAGAAGTACGGTATGCAGTTGCTCGACGAGCACCTCTGGTCGCTTTACGAGCGCGGCCTGATCGAAGCGGCCGACATGCTCGACCGCGGTCGACAACCTGCCGAACTGCAGGAAAAACTGGAAAAAGCCGGCAAGTTGCATGAAGCCGGTGACGCGCTCGTCAACGAAGTCGGCGCCTTTATCGACGACGCGGGCGACGAATAAAACGTATGATGTAACACGCGCCGCGTGAACCGCACGGTCGCGTTTGGGATTTTGGGAGATCGAATCGATGTCCGCCGTTGCACCAAAAGCCGGTAAAGGGGGAGGCAATTACAAAGGCCGCCCCCTCGGCCGCATCCTGATCAAGATGGACAAGCTGAACCGTCGACAGGTTCACGAGGGGCTTGCCATTCAAAAGTCCAAGCGCGGTCCGCTCGGTCAAATCCTGATCGACTTGGGTTACATCGAGCCCGCCGACTTGCAGATGGCCCTCGCCGCACAGATCGGCATGGAGCCGGTCAATCTCGATGCCATCGATATCGGGCAAGAGGTCATCAAGCTTCTCCCCAACCAGATGGCCAATACGTATCGTATCATTCCCGTCAATCACGATCCGGATACCAAAACGCTCGAAATCGCAACGGCCTCTCCGGATAACTTTCAAGCGACGGATGACCTTCGCAAACTGCTGGGCATGAGCATTCGCCCGCTCATCGCATCCGACGATCAAATTACCGCGGCGCTAAACCGTTACTACCCCGAAGAACAAAGCCAGTCGATCAACGACCTGCTCGACGAAATGGGCGACGACGATGATCTCGCTAAGTTCGAAGGCCGCGGCGAATCGCTCGACCTCGAAGAGCTACGCGAACTGACCGACAGCAACCCGGTCAAGCAGTTGCTAAACCTCGTGCTGTTGCAGGCCATTCGCGATAAGGCCTCCGATATTCACTTCGAGCCGTTCGAAGATGAATACAAGCTGCGCTACCGCATCGACGGTGTGTTGTATGAAATGCGGCCGCCGCCCCGCTTTCTGGCGATGGCGATTGCCAGCCGCTTGAAGGTTATGGCCGACCTCGACATTGCCGAACGCCGCATGCCGCAGGACGGTCGCATCGCGCTAACCGTCGGCGGACGCCCGGTGGACCTTCGTGTCGCTGTGTTGCCGACGATGTTCGGCGAGTCGGTCGTATTGCGTATTCTCGACCGCAGCAACGTGAATCTCGACTTGGACAAGTTGGGCCTGCGCGAAGACGATGGGAACGTTTTCCGCCAACTCATTCAGCGTCCTAACGGCATTTTGATCAACACGGGGCCGACCGGCTCGGGTAAAACGACCACGCTGTATGCGGCGTTAAACACGCTCAACGACCCGAAGCTGAAGATTCTGACGGCCGAAGATCCGGTCGAATACGACATCGACGGCATCATTCAATGTCAGGTCAATCCGGGCCAGGGCATGACCTTTGCCCGCTGTCTGCGTAGCTTTCTACGTCAGGACCCCGACGTGATCCTGGTCGGTGAAGTGCGCGACGCGGAAACCGCCCAGATCGCCGTGCAGGCATCGCTCACGGGCCACTTGGTGTTCACCACGCTGCACACCAACGACGCCCCGTCGGCCGTTGCGCGTTTGCTCGACATCGGTATCGAGCCCTTCCTGATCACTGCAACCGTCGAAGCGATTATCGCACAGCGTTTGGCCCGCCGCGTTTGTACCAATTGCAAAGAGGCCTACGAGCCGCGCGAAGAACAGTTGTACGAACTCGGCCTTAAACCCGCCGACATCGAAGACAAAATCTTCTACTACGGTGCCGGCTGCGACTATTGCAACAGCTCGGGTTATCGCGGTCGCGTCGGTCTGTACGAAATCATGGTCTTCAACGATGAAATTCGCGACCTGATTATGCAAGGCGCTTCCACCGCCGTATTGCACGACGCCGCTTGCCGCAACGGCATGCGCACGCTACGCGAAAGCGGCATGCTCGCCTTGTACGACGGCATCACAACCATTGAAGAAGTTGTCAAAGAAACCGTCTTTAGCGACTAAGCACAAGGCCAACCAATAACAGAAAAGCCGATGGCGAATCTTCGATTCGCCATCGGCTTTTTTTATCAATCATGTTCGCTTGCTTAAACGGGTAACAACTGCGGTACATCAAACTTAACCGCGAACCCGATGCGATGATTGTCCTGAGTGGCAAGGTTCATTTCCACCCGCGTGACCGAGGCGAAGCCGAGCGTGGGCATCTGTTCGGGCGATGCGACGGCGGAATCTTCGCCGCCGATGCGCACTTCATATCGTTGCCCCACGGCAAGGCCGTAGCCGATCGGGCACGTTCCAAATAACCCGCCGTCGCCGATATCCTGCGAACGACAACGCAACACGTTATTCTCCTCGCGATCGATCAGATACACCGTATGGGCTCGGTTGCGGCGCGAATACACGCGATGGTTGATCGGGCCGCTTTGTTCCGGATCGCGAAAACCAAAATGGGGGAAAACCGGCGGCTCGACTGTATGCGGGCTGCCAATGGGGCGGCGATGGCTTGCGATTTGTTTTTTCATGGCGGGTCTCCATACCATCATCGTCGAACGCAATTTGCGCCGGGCTCGGCTCATCCAAGCCCACCCCCAAAGTACGTTTGCACATCCGTTGCGTTCGACGTCTTAACCAATCGGTCGTTGCTCGTGTAACGCGCCATTAGGCACGTCCGAACGACCAAAACGATATGCTCTTTCCCGGACATCACAGCTCCGCACGAGGCGGCCCCACACCGTGATTCCGGCATTATACCGTTATCGGGACCCAGACGGTCAAGTAAATTCCGACTATCACCCTTTGGCGGCTGCGAAAACGTTAAATTCGACGCGATAAGGCCGATTTTGTATCAGTCGACACGCAGGAACCACCACCTGCGATCATAAAAAAACCCGCCAGTGGCGGGTACAGGCGCGTTAATAACGTCACTGCCAAGTGTTGCCGATCGCGCCTTCTTGCGACGCCGAAAAGTCCTTCGTTTAAGGGTAATAAGTATCAAACTCGGTCTTGGTATTCGCAAAAATATCGGACACCTTGCTTCCCAGTAGCGCCACCGCAGCCATACACGCCAACACAATCATCGCCAGCATCACCGCATACTCGGTGGCTGTGGCGGCCTCGTCGTCGACCCAAAATTGTCGACCTGTCTTTAGAAAATGACACATCATCGTTCCCTTTCCGGGACGTGCCTCGACCGGCAATCGCTCCACACCAATTTGAACCCTGAATCCCTATTACGAACCGGACATACGGATCGGGCCGCCTCAGATATCCGTATCGGTTCGCTAATTACATTGTCCAATTGGAAATTGCATCTTGCACACGCAAATCATCAATTTGGCTCCTTCCGTCCGGATAGTTCGGCTCATAAAAAAACCGCGCCGACGATCGGCGCGGTTTCAATTGCAACAGGTGCAATAATCCCGTGGTTATCGTGACGACAACCACGTTTTCGACTTACATCAGCTTGGCCAGACGCAACGCCAGATCGCCAACGCGATTAGAGAAGCCCCATTCGTTATCGTACCAGCTCACCAACTTGAGCAGCTTGCCCGACGCCATCGTGCGGGTACTGTCGAAGATCGAGCTATGCGGATTACCGACAATATCGCTGCTGACCAACGATTCCTCGTTGTATTGCAATATGCCCTTCATCGGGCCGGCGGCCGCGTCGGCAAAGAGCTTGTTCACCGTCGCCACGTCCACGTCTTTTTCCAGCGTTACCGTCAGATCGACCACACTGCCGTCGGTCACCGGCACGCGGAACGCGAAACCATCGAGTGACACGTTGTCGCTCGGTACGACCAATCCGATCGCCTTGGCCGCCCCCGTTGACGACGGGATGATGTTCACCGCCGCGGCGCGGGCGCGGAGCAAGTCGTCGCCGTGCACTTGATCGAGAATGCGCTGATCGTTCGTGTAAGCGTGAATCGTCGTCATGAAGCCGTTGATCTTCTTACCGAACACGCCGGGGTTATCGACCAACACCTTCACCAACGGCGCCAAGCAGTTCGTCGTGCAGCTGCCGTTGCTCACAAATTTATGATCGGCCTTGAGTGTATCGTCGTTCACGCCCAACACGACCGTGGCATCGATCGCGTCTTTGGCGGGTGCCGACAGGATGACCTTCTTCGCACCGGCTTTTATGTGATCGTCGTAACCCGGCTTGTCGCCGCTGGAGCGCTTGGTAAACACGCCCGTCGACTCGATCACAATGTCGGCACCGAGTTCGCCCCACGGCAGCTTCGCCGGGTTGCGCTCGGTCATCACGCGCACGCGATCGCCGTTGACGACGATGCTGTTTTCATCGTGCTCGACCGTGCCATTAAACCTGCCGTGCACGCTGTCGTATTTGAAGAGGTGGGCATGGGTTTTAGGCGTCGAGCCGACATCGTTGATACCGACCAGATCGAATTCACCCTTGCGTGCGAGCATGGCACGCGTCACCAACCGACCGATTCGTCCGAAACCGTTAACACCAACTTTTACCGGCATTGCTGCAAACTCCTTGGTTGCCTGATCTTGCGGGCGTATTTCCGTGTTGGCGGGAGTGCCCCGCCCCTGTTTTTTAGAATTTGACGATAGGAGCGCCCTCTGACCCCGTCAAGTGACCCGGAGGTCGAAGTAGTGATATCCATTGGGGAGCATCGCCGTCCCGGCGGCGCTTATTCGCTTTTCCCACCTGCGAGACGCCGACGCTCCCCGTGGCAGAAATCAAACGACACCAGTACCGAGGTCGATACGCCATCGGCTTTTGTCAGGTTCAGCCGCCCGGTTCAAAGGCAGGTTTAAGCGCGTTAAACGCATATGTGTGATTGAATCGCGGGGACGAATCAGTCCGTGGGTAGGTCAGCCGGATAGCTCGGTGCTTCGCCGCGCAGGATGCGAATGACGTCGTCGGCCACGTCGTAGCGGCCTTCGACGGCATCGAGCGTGGCCCCGGCGACATGGGGCGTGAGCAAACAATTCGGCGCCTTGCGAATCGGATGGTTACCGGGCAGGGGTTCGTTCTCGAACACATCGAGCGCTGCGCCGCCAACCTGGCGCGCTTCGAGCGCGGCGGCCAGCGCCGTCGTGTCGATGATCGCGCCTTTGGATGTGTTGATAATTAGCGCGGAAGAGCGCATCTTTGCCAGGCGCTCGGCATTGATAAAGTGTTTGTACTTGCGCGTCGTGCTTACAAAGATACAGAGCACATCGGAGCGAGCGAGCAGTGTTGCTTCGTCTACTTGTGTTACATAACTTGGCAAGGCAGTCGAATCATCGAGCGGCAATGCGATAAGGTCCGGCGCAAAGCTGTTATGCAACACTTCTGCAACGCGCTGCCCCACCGCATCCATGCCGAGAAAGCCGACCGTGCTAAGGCCGAGGCGGTAACCCATCGGTCGACGCAGGTTCTCAAACTTACCGCCGCGCATTTGCAAATCGAGAAACGGAATGCGCCGACGATGCGTCAGCAACAAGCCCACGACAAACTCTGCGGATGACTCAACAGCGGCATTGGGCGAATACACCACCGAGATGCTCTTGCGCCGAGCCGCGCGCAGGTCGATATGATCGACCGTCGGGCTGGCGCGGGCGATGACCCGTAACTCGGAAGCCGCATCGATAATGCGAGCGGTCACATGCGCCTTGGCCCGGACCAACAGCGCTCGGGCGTTGTCAATTTCTGCAAGAAGTGCTTCGGGGGAGGATTCGGGGAGGACCACGACATGGCCGACTTCGCGCAGCCTGTTCAGCGCCGTTTCCGAGTACGGCTCTGCGACCACAATTTTGGGAAGTCCGGCTGTCACCGTTGGGATCACCCCTCCCGAATTGCAAAAAACTACGTAAGCCCGCTGCGATCTTTTCGCCCGAAACAACATGCAGTGTATGTTCGCACGCGCCGCATTCAAGAAAAAAAACCCAAAGATCGGATTTATAATTACTTAGCAACCAAAATCACCGTCTATGGTGCCGAATCAAGGGCCAGAGGGTACACCCAAATGTGTAATGCGGTGCAATTACGATTTAATAGTCTCTCGAATATGATGCCTTGTTATCCGAAAGTGAATAACGCGCAATCATCAACTCATTCGCATAAGCGGTTCTTTAATCACCGTCTGCCTCACCAAACAGAGACCATCCATTGACACCCAATGAACCCGACAAACTCGAAGCCATAGAAAAGAATCTTGCGGCAAATCGAATGAGACGAGCGCAGCAGGGCGTTATCGCTGTCGCGATACTGTTGGTCGCGATCGTCGTGCTGTTTTCCTTTCAGAAAGAGAGCAACGATGAACAGACGGTCGAAGAGTCCGGTGACTCGTCGCAGCCGTTCTCCGTCGAGTTGGCGGCCCGGCAATCCCGCCAAGCGCGCGAATTTGAAACATTGCTGATCGATCGCATTCGACGCGATGGTTACTTGACCGTCACGGTTCATACCGCATTGTTGTCATCACCGGAAAACGCCAACGATCAATTTCGCAAAGCCGACCAGCCTGACACCAACTTGGTCTGGGGCGCGCTGTATGGCGTCGACACGCACTTTCCAAACGCGGCGAAGTGGAAGCGAATATTGACCGACCGAGGTAATGTCAATTCGCATATACTACGTCGCTCGGTCTTTAAGAAAACCAGCCGCCCTACCGAACACTGGGCCGCGCGGGGCATTACCCAACCTTTCGACGTTTATGTGTTAGCGCTCGCGTGGCACGGCGATCGCACGCTCGATGCGATGCAAGCACCCGTGCGCGATGCGCTGTGTCATATCGAGCGCACCATCAACGCCGATGGTCGCAGTCTGCAGTTCGGCGGCGACAGCGTTATCCTCGGCTACGCGGGTGAAAATATTTTGCTCGATGAATACGTGGACCCGATTGCGGCGGCGCACCCCTGCAAACTCAATGAGATTCGCGGCATATTCTATCTGTGTTCGCGCTCGGCCGTCGTCTTACACATGCCGCTCATTGACGCCGGCTTTCATTCGATTCTGTTCACGCGCGGCAACCTGCCGCCCGAGGCTTACACGATCAACGGCATTATGGACGCCCTACTCATCGGCGACCTCGACCGCGGCTTCACCGATTCGGCGGCGGCGCAATATCAGCGTTATCAAAAAGGCGTGGACATGGAGAAGGCGCGGGCGTTGTTTTACAGATAACAAAGCACATGAAAAGAGACGTTGCCGACAACAAGACCTTCGACCAAGTCGCGGAATCGAATAAGCGTGTGTCAGTAAAGCGAACAATAATCGGCTTATTACTTTTTTCGCTGATGCCGCTCGTCGCCTTTTTGATGACGTTACCATTGAATACCATCGAATCTGCATTCCACGGCATGCGACGCGTTGATATCCATCACACGATTCTGGCTATCTCGATAATTCCGATTTTTGGATTGTTGGCTTGGTTTGTTCGGATACAGGCTGACATGGCGACTGAGAAAAACCCCGGGAAACCGCTGATCTATCTGGGATTACTGACAATCCCTGCAATGCTTGCGATGGGAATTTCGGAAAACTTGTTCGCATTCAATCACGAGGTAAGACAACACAAACCTGAACTGATGGAACTCTGTCGAAAATCGGGAGAAACTGGCAAATCAAAAACCCCTGTATCAGTTGGATCATTTCGAATCATTCGGATCGATGACCTAAAAGGTGGCGGGAAGCTACTGGTAACTTCTGAATCTGACTTGGCAATTAACGGGCTCGTGTTCATGCCGAACGGTATCCCATTTAAACTTGAGGATTTGACCGAACTGTATCCAAAACGCAGACGTTTTCTTTACTTGCACCGAATTGACGACAATTGGTATGTCGTTTGCGACGGGTATAGGTTTGGCAAGCGCGGTTGGAGTTAAGAAATAGCACAGCCTCGATAACTAATCCAAACAACATGATCGTCAAAAACACTCTGTTAATCGCCTCCATCATCGGCACCGGTCTCGTAGCCGGCATCTTCTTTGCGTTTTCGACGTTTGTGATGCAAGCATTAACTCGTCTTAAACCGGCCGACGGCATTCGCGCGATGCAGGCGATTAACGTCACGGTGCTGAACCCCTGGTTCTTTACAGCGTTTTTTGGGACGGGTATCGCTCTGCTTATTCTGGCGTTGGTACCCATCGTGGGTCACGACGTGCCTGATCATGCTGCCGTCGTTATTGCAGCGTTGCTGTACAACCTCGGTACGATCGGCGTCACGATGGTCCGCAACGTGCCGCTGAACAATCGACTCGAAAAACTCGACGCCGAATCGATCGAGGCGCACGATTTCTGGCAAACCTATCTTCGAAAATGGGTTTTCTGGAATCACGTCCGCACAGTCGCAGCGGCGGCTGCATGTGTGTGCATGATCGTCGCGACGTTGATTTGAATGAAACCAAACAAGCGCCTGCTGTCGCGTAATGAATGCTGGCGGCTCTTTCACATCAAAACCGCTCGTGCAGCTTATCCGCGTCCACGCAGATTCAACACCAATTCGACTTCACCGATCGAACAATTCAATCGCTCCGCCACATCGGCGGGTGCCAACCCGTTATCGATCAACGCGCAAATCTGCTCGTCGCGATTCAGCGATGATGTTAACTCCTGCTGTTGCGCACTATCCGCAACTCGTTGGGCTTTGCGCCCGCCGCGCACGCCCGCCGCCGCTTCCTGATTGGCGGCCATGATCGAATCGTCGATGTCGGCATCTTCGGAATGCTCGGCTTCGATTGGAACTGCTCCCTCATCACCGCTGCCCGTAGGGTGGGTTGTACTCAACCCACCGTTCTGCGGCGGACGTTGACCGCGCGCTGGTGCGTCTCCCACGCTTATGTTGAAACCCTTACCCCGGCCCTTTCCCTGCGCGGGAGAGGGAGTGAGGTCATCCGCGTTTTCAGTTGTCGCGTTGCCGCTTAACTGAGTTGGCCTTTTTCGCTGCGGCACTGCGATACCGGCTGCTTCCAGAAGCGCCGTCAATTCTGCAATGCGCTCATCCGCATCGCGAATCGAATGTTCCAACTTGGCAAAACGCGTGTCGATCTGACCGTTGGCCTGGCGCGAAAACTCGGAAAGTTCGACGACCAGTGCTTCCAATTCGCGGCGCAGCGCTTCGGCTTTGCGGTCTAACCGTTCGGCGTCTTTGCGTTTGGGCGTTTGGCCCAGTCGCTTGCGACGAGCGTTGATGTTGAGGATGGTGATGATGAACAGGACGGCCCCCAACGCGAGCAACGCCTTGCCCGTACTCATGCCTTCGAAGGCGGCAAGGGGATGGGTGGTGCGTAAGATGGTGGAATTGAAATAGCGTGCGCGGGAATAGTCCCCCAGCCCCAGAGGGGCAGGGGCACCCGCCTGAGTGGCCCTCAGCGCTGAATTTGCTTTAGTTCCCGTTCGCTTGAGGGGATTGTCCCCCAGCCCTCGATGGGCTTGGGCACCCGGTATTGCGGCACTCTTAATCGGGGCACCTGCGACGGCGGTGCTTGTCAGCGCGAGCACCAAACAGGCCGGCGCGGCCGCGCGGGAACGCAATAAATAGACAAACGTCAACATCAGCATCCGTGCCGAATCCGATCAGTTCTTCAGCGCCGCCAACGCGGCTTGCATCACCTCGCGGAGGGCCACGCCGTGCTGCTGGGCCGCCGCGCGACAGTCATCATACTCGGGCATCGCCTTGATGACATCCGAATTCCGCTTGCCGACCTTCACGCGAATCGAACCGAACGGCGTCTCGACTGTCACGTGCTCGCGCGCCAACTTGCTGCGCGTAGCCGTCGTACGACGCACGCCAAAGCTCGTCGTTTGCCTCAGAATCACATCTTCCAACGCCGCCGCATCGTCTGGTCGCGCCAACACGCTCAATAACACGCCCGGGCGCGACTTCTTCATGGATATCGGCGACGTCCATACATCCAACGCACCCGCCGCCAACAGTTGCTCCATTACGAAGCCGACTTCCTCACCCGTGCAATCATCCAAATTCGCCGCCAACTCCACGACCGTGTCGGTCTCGTATGGAGCGCTCTTCGATGTATCGCCTAGCATTACCCGCAACACGTTCGGTCGCGTCTTGCCGTCGCGCGTACCCGCGCCATAGCCCATCGCCGCAATCTTCATCTCTGGCATCGGCCCAAAACGCCCATCAGCTAATTGCGTCAGAATCGCCGCGCCCGTCGGCGTAATCAGTTCGCCCGTTTCGTTGCACGCCGCCAACGGCACGCCGACCAGCAATTCCGCCGTGGCCGGCGCGGGCACCGGCATGACGCCATGATCGCATTTGACCGTCCCGCTGCCAGTGGGGATCGCCGAGCAATGCACTTGCTCAATGTCCAAAAGTTCCAACGCAATGCACGCGCCCAGGATATCCACGATCGCATCAATCGTGCCCACTTCGTGGAAGTGCACCTTCTCAATCGTCGTGCCGTGCACCTTGGCCTCGGCTGCGGCCAAGCGCGTGAATATGGCGATTGCCCGAGTCTTGACTGCGCTGCCCAACGCACTCTCGTTGATGATCTTGTCGATATGGTGCAGGTGCCGGTGGGCCTTTTGCTCGTCGAAATCGACGTCCACCTTAACGGCCGCGAAGCCCTGCTTTCTGACGTCCGCCACCCGCAGCGACCAGCCGGGCACGTTGAGTTTCTGCAATTCGGCATCTACGCGCGAGCGATCCGCCCCGGCGGCGATCAGGGCCGCCAAAATCATGTCGCCGGCGGCCCCGCTGAAACAATCGAAATAGGCAATTCGCATAAGTGTTCGCTCCTTCGGACGTTGCGCGCATCAAACGCCGCCTGCCGTCGAAAATCAAGCCACCGGAAGTGCAGCGCTCGTCGTCACCGAAAGTCGTGAAATGTCAATGTTGCCGATAATAACCACGTATTTTCGTTGACGGTTAAGACACCATATCCTAATATCCGAATAGATGGATATGCTGCCCTCAATCCCGATTGACGTGAACCAGAACGCGGAGCTGCTCCGCGCTCTTTCCGACGTCACGCGCCAGAAGATTCTGCAACTGCTGGCGCGGGAGGAACTCAACGTCTCGGAACTGGTGGAGATCCTGCATCAGCCGCAATCGACGATCTCGCGGCACCTGCGGGTGTTGCGCGAAGCGTCGCTGATTCGCGACCGACGGCATGGCACATCAACATTGTATTCCGCCGTGGCGCCGCCCGATCACGCCAGCATTTCCGAAGACGACGTACAAGGCTTCATGGTGCGTTGGCTGGGACGACAGCCGTTGCCCGACAGCATCGAGCAGCGCTTTCAACAAGTGCTCGTCACGCGCGGCGGCGGCTCGACCGGTTTCTTTAATCGCCTCGGTCGCCGTTGGGATGAACTGCGCATCGAAGCGTTCGGCGGGGTGTTCTCGTTGGAAGCATTTTTGTCGTTGTTGCCGCGCGAATGGGTGGTGGCCGACGTTGGCTCGGGGACCGGCTACCTGCTGCCGCAACTGGCCGCTAACTTCGCCCGCGTCATCGCGGTCGATCCGGCAGAGTCCATGCTTGAGTGCGGTCGCCAGCGCATCGCCGAAACCGGCGCGCAGAACGTCGAGTTTCATCGCGGCGAGTTGGGCAAATTGCCGATTCCCTCCGGCAGCGTCGACCTGGCCATGTCTTTCCTGGTGTTGCATCACGTGAAAGAGCAGCAACCGGCACTGGCGGAGTTCCGTCGCGTCTTGCGGCGCGGCGGTCAGTTCCTGATCGTAGAACAGGAGGCCCACGAAAATCAGGCGTTCTTCCAACGCATGCAAGACGTTTGGTGGGGCTTTGTTCCGAACGAACTGAAGAAGATGTTGACCGACATCGGTTTTCGCGACGTGCGCTATCAACCGTTGCAAACCGCGCAAGCCCAGACCGGTCGAATTGAATCCCCCCCGTTGTTTGCAATCACGGGGAAAAAATAGATCGAATTGAAACACTGAATTGATGCGTCGCACCGCGACGCCAACCACACTCAAAGGAGTAAGCACTTTATGGCAACTGCCCCCGCTACCAAGCTCGACTACAAAGTCGCCGATCTCAAACTCGCCGACTACGGTCGCAAAGAAATTCTGCTCGCCGAGCAGGAAATGCCCGGCCTGATGGCGCTGCGCAAAGAATTTGCCGGCAAGAACCCGCTGGCCGGCGCCCGCATCAGCGGTTCGCTGCACATGACGATTCAGACGGCTGTCTTAATCGAAACGCTGGTCGAACTCGGTGCCGACGTGCGCTGGGCCTCGTGCAACATCTTCTCGACGCAGGATCACGCCGCCGCCGCCGTCGTCGTCGGCCCCAAGGGCACGGTCAATAACCCCAAAGGGGTACCCGTATTCGCATGGAAGGGTGAAACCCTCGACGAATACTGGTTGTGCACGGTGCAGTGCCTCACCTGGCCCGATGCCGACGGCCCCACGATCATCCTCGACGACGGTGGCGACGCCACGTTGCTGGTGCACAAGGCGCGCGAATTTGAAGCCGCCGGCAACGTGCCTTCGTACAACGAAGCCACCGAACCCGACGAGTGGCGCATCATTCTCGAAACCATCAAGAGCGAACTCGACGCCAACCCCGGCAAGTGGACCAAACTCTCCGAAGGCATCATCGGTGTCAGCGAAGAAACCACGACCGGCGTACACCGCCTCGCCCAAATGGCCGAATCGGGCACGCTGCTCTTCCCGGCGATCAACGTCAACGACGCCGTCACCAAGAGCAAGTTCGACAACGTTTACGGTTGCCGTCACTCGCTGATCGACGGTATCAACCGCGCCACCGACGTCATGATCGGTGGCAAGGTTGCCGTGGTGCTCGGTTATGGCGACGTCGGCAAAGGTTGTGCCCAGTCGCTCGCTGGCCAAGGCGCCCGCGTGATCGTGACCGAAATCGATCCGATTTGCGCGTTGCAGGCCGCAATGGAAGGTTACGAAGTTAAGACGATCGAAGACGTCGTTGCAACGGCCGACATCTTCATCACGACGACGGGTAACAAGGACATCATCACCGTCGATCACATGAAGAAGATGAAGCACGGCGCCATCGTCGGCAACATCGGTCACTTCGATAACGAGATCGACATGGCCGGCCTGTTCAAGCTCGAAAAGAGCGGCAAGGTCGAGCGCAACAACATCAAGTCGCAAGTCGATGAGTTCCGCTTCGCCGCTGACGGTGATGTGAAGCCGCACGGCGTGATCATTCTCGCCGAAGGTCGCTTGCTCAACCTCGGTTGCGCCACCGGCCATCCGAGCTTCGTGATGAGCAACAGCTTCACCAACCAGGTGATCGCGCAGATCGAACTGCATCAGAACCACGATAACTACGACAAGAAGGTGTACGTCTTGCCGAAGCACCTCGATGAGAAGGTCGCTCGTCTGCACCTCGACCAACTCGGCGTGAAGCTCACCAAGCTGACGCCGGAGCAATCCGAGTACCTCGGCATTCCGGTCGACGGCCCGTACAAGCCGGACGGCTATCGCTATTAAGCTGGTGTGCTAGCGGTTTAAATCGCGATACGAACGGAAGTAATATTACACTTAGCCCCACGGCCAATGGCCGGGGGCTTTTTTCGTGGGCGACGTATTTAGATAACAAGCTTGCCTCTACCAACAAAATAGCCCCCGGCCAATGGCCGGGGGCTAAATGTTGTCGTCGTAGATTGGATTGCTAAGCTCGCGTCCTTTCGCTTATTCGCCCTTCGCGTTCCAGCGCCATGCCGAGATGGCATTGAGTTCGCGCACGAAAGTATCGTTACCGCTAACGGCGATATGCGACCAGCATTCTTCGTCGGAGACCTTTTTCTTATCGAGCAACTCGAATTCCGTCGGATTCGCCTTGAACAAGACCAAGCCGCCGCGCATGTCGAGGCCGAGAATTTTATCGCGTTGAACCGCCATGCTCATGTAATCGCCGAACTTCTTGGTGCGCCATTGTTCTTCGCCGCTGCGCAGATCGAAACACGAGATACGACCGTTCCCGAGGTGCAGATACGCGTAATTCCCCACCACCACCGGCGACGACATGTAGCCTTTGGCCTTATCCGACCAGGTTTCTTCGACGTTAAAACCCTTGCCGCTATCCTTCTTCACCTGATAGAAATAGCTCGCGTTACGATGCGTGCTGGTGAAGATGCCGTCGTTAAAGACTGTGGGCGTGAGGATGTTCATGCCGCGAAACGCCGGCACCTTCTGTTCCCAGAGCACTTTTCCATCCGCATCATCGACACCAGCCAGCTTCTCGCGCGTTTGCACGATCACTTGCGGCTTACCGACGATCTCATCGAAGATCGGCGACGAAAACGCGCTGCCATACATGCCACCACCATCATTGAGTGTGCGCCATACCGTCGAGCCATCGTTCTTGTTCAACTTCACAAATGAGCCGCCCGCTTGCATGTAAACAAAATCACCGCGCACCATCGGTGAGCAGACGCAGCCGAAGTCCGGATTGCTGGTGCCGTAGCGCTCCTTGAAATCCACCCGCCAGCGTTCGCTGCCGTTGGTTACATCCAAACACACCAACACATCTTGTATGCCCGCTACGAAGAGCGACTTGCCATCTGTTGCCGGCGTCGAACGAATCCAACTGCCGTTGCGCGCCGCGAAGAATGGCACCGTCATTGAGCCGAGCCACTCCACCTGCCATAACTCTTTGCCCGTCTTGCGATCGAGCGCGCGAACGATTTCTTTCTTCTTGTCCACCGTCTCCGTCACGAACACACGATTGCCCGCAACGATCGGCCCCGAATAGCTAGGCCCCGCCATGTCAATACGCCACGCTTGCTCCAGCCCATCGAGATCGTCGGGCCACTTGGGCGATTCGGGCACGCGACAATCCCGCCCCGGACCGCGCCATTGCGGCCAGTCGGTCGGCATCAACGCATCAGCCGCGAACGCCGTCGTGGGAAGTGAAATGACAAGCGTAGTAGCCGCAGCCGACAGAACTCGGACGCAAGGTCGCATGTTGATAACTCCTGATAATGAAAAGTCTGAACGCAGAGATTGTAGCAGAGCCGTCAAGAAATCGGCGACGCGCGCCGATTTCGTTGCAACCCGTCGTAGGGAAGGTGAAAACCTGCCTCTGCCACCAGCGGTGTTAAACATCCAGAGCGCTCGCGCCTCATCGCCATGCGGCCCGTCTTTTTCGTTTCATAACGCCGCCCCTGCGCCCGACGTCAGGTTCTCACCTGACCAACCGCACTCGCGCCACATCGCCGTACGGCCCATCTCTTCTGTTTGTCCTATCGTCACCCCTGCGCTCGCTGTCAGGTTATCACCTGACCTACCACTCGCATCGCTTTATCGCGACACTTAGCGCCGTGGCCATTGGCCTGGGGCATTCTTCGTGGACGTTAGATTTTAAAAACAAACGTTGCTCGTCGAACAGATTAGCCCTAGGCCATTGGCCATCGGGCTAAATATGGGAACAAATTCAATTCTTGCGAACGCGAATCTGAAGACCGCGGCTACCATCCCTTTGAATATGTCCCTGATGTCAAGGAACTCACGATGATTGCCACCGCGACAAGACCGACCAACCGATCGGCCATCACCGCCCAAATGGAAGACTCCCTTACGATTGGCAAAAACCCCGGCCCGCGCGGTGGCTCTCGGCTCTACGCCCGCACGTTCTTGCCGTACGACATCGAAGACGTGTTCTCGTTCTTTAGCGACGCCCACAATCTGCAAGACATCACGCCGCCGTGGCTGAACTTTGTGGTGCTAACGCCCAAGCCCATCGACATGCACAGCGGGGCGCTCATCGAATACAAGCTGCGGCTGCGCGGCATCCCGATTCGTTGGCGCACTGAAATCCTCGATTGGGACCCGCCCCACAAATTCGTCGACACCCAAATCAAGGGCCCCTACCGCCTTTGGCATCACGAACATCGCTTCACCGAAATGAACAGCGGCACGCTGATGGAAGACGAAGTCATTTACAAACCCCTCGGCGGGGTGCTGGTCAACACGTTTTTCGTCGCGCGCGATGTGAAGCGGATTTTCGCCTACCGCGCGAAGACGTTAAAGGGGATTTTGCGGGAACGGTTGGGGTAGTATCGTTGCGACTTATTTGTTGTTGATTCGCCTGTTCTGCAACCGGTTATCATTACACCTTCATAGCGCCAACTCGTAGCCTTGCAGGCGGCCCTCACAAACACCGTAGCCGTAGGGCAGGTGAAAACCTGCCTCTGCCACCGGCGATATCGAAAACGAAAAGCATTCCCGCCGCATCGCCTTACGGCCCATCAGTTCTTGCTCGATCTAACGCCAACCCTGCGCTCATCGTCAGGTTATCACCTGACCTACCGCCGGCTTGATTTAAATAGGCCCACACAGTTACGATGGTCTTTCGATAAGGTGGATGAATGATCGCTTGGCTGCCGGATAGATACGCCATCATCGCCTCCCTAGGTATCGGCCTCGCGCTTTCCGTCGCAACGCACTTGTTCGTAACCCGAGCCAAGGTCTATCCCGAGATAGCTTGCGTCGGATACACCGTTTTCATCAACGGCTTGGTCGGCATCCCGCCGTACGAACCCGAGTTCGAGGCCGACGCCCAAGGGCTGCTCGATGATCCGGCATCCAAACGCTACTTAGAATCCGTCGCGCGGTACGCAAGCAAGCAGATCGCAAACAATCCGGAACTGAAGAACAAACCAATCGTCAGCGTTCATCTGATCCCATTCCAAAGTCCCAATGGGTCCTTTACCGGTTGGCCCATGCGAACCCGGCTGCCATTTTCAGAAGTCTTTATTCGCACGGCCGATACCAACGCCTTCGATTCGACTCCGTTCTATTTTGTTTATTCAACGGAAGGTACACGGCGCATCGGGTATCTCGCGCTGCTGCTAAACGGGGCGGTGTTTGCGGCCTTCGTTCTTGCATACCTGACTATCAAAAGATATTTGACGTTTGCGGCGCGAAAGGCCAAGGGCCTGTGCGTACATTGCGGATACGACACGCGCCAAATTGAAAGCAAAGCATGCCCCGAATGCGGCAACGCACCGTAGCGCAGGTGAAAACCTGCCTCTGCCACCGGCGATGTCGAACACACCATGCGTTCGTGCCACGCCGCGTTACGGCCCATCCGTTTTGATGATTCCCTCGCCACCTCTGCGCCCGTTGTCAGGTTGTCACCTGACCTACCAGACCCTTACACGCTTCCTTTCACTTAAATCCCCGTTACAACCCCAAAACCTGACAATCCCACCCCAATCCCCTAGGATTTCCATACATCCTGCGGGCATGTCGCTCGCCTTCGAATGCCAAAAAAACGAAATCTACTCTTCGAATAAAGGAGCATCATCATGCGCATTCGTCACCTACTCGCCGCCGCCTTGTTGGCCGGCCTCGTCACGCCCCACCTATTCGCCGCCGATGTTTGGCCGCAATGGGGTGGGCCCGAGCGCAACTTTGCGTTGACGAACACCAAACCGCTTCTCAAAAAATGGCCCGAGGCCGGTCCGCCCAAAATTTGGCAGCGCTCGCTCGGTGATGGTTATTCCACCATCGTCGGCGACGGTCAAACCATCTACACCATGTATCGCAGCACCGACGGCAAAGAAATCGTCATCGCCCTCAACGCGCTAACGGGCAAAACCGAATGGGAATACGCCTACGATGCGCCGTTTCTTACCAAGATGGTCGAAGACGACGAAAACAAGGACGAAAACGGCAAGCCCAAGATGAAAGAGCAGAAGCAGTCGACCGAGTTCGGCGAAGGCCCGGCGGCTTCGCCCCTGCTCGTCGATGGCCGGCTCTACACCATCGGCTTTACCAACAAGATGCACTGCCTCGACGCAAAAACCGGCAAGTTGCTGTGGAAAAAAGACCTTTACAACGACGGCTGGGGTTCGTTCGTTTACTTCGGTTATGCCTCCAGCCCGATTGCTTATAAAGACACCGTGATTGCCTTGGCCGGGACCAAAGGCCACGCCGTCGTCGCGCTCGATCAGAAAACCGGCGAGGTGCGCTGGCAGACCGGCGATAACGAGATCACCTACTCATCGCCGACGCTCGTCACCGTCGACGGTCTCGATCATCTCGTCGTATTCTGCGGCGATGAAGTACTTGGCATGTCGCCGAATGATGGCAAAGTGCATTGGCGCTTTGAATACAAGAATCAATTCGGCACGGCCATCAACACGCCGGTCGTTTTGCCGGACGATTGCATTTTCATCGTAACGGGCGGCGACGAACTCGGTGGCAAAGTCATCAAGCTCAAGCGCAAAGGCGACAAGATCAAATACGAAGACGTCTGGCAAAACAAGAAGCTGGGCGGCGGTCTGAACAACGCCGTGCGCATCGGCGACCGCATGTACGGCCCCGGTGGCGGTCGCAAGCCCTTTATGGTGGCATTCGATATCAAGACGGGTGAAATCGTTTGGCGCGAGCGCGACATGCCGAAGATCAAATGCCTCGCCGTTAACGACCACCTGATCGTGCTCGATGAAAACGGCAACCTATCGCTGGCCAAGCCCAACAGCGACGGGCTCGAAACCATCAGCACGACCAAAGTCAGCGAAGGTCGCACCTGGACGGCTCCCACGCTGATCGACGGCATCCTCTATATGCGCGATCGCAAGGACATCGCGGCGTACGATTTGCGCGCCAAGCCGATGTCATAGCGACGGGTTCGATAGGCAAATTAAAAAACCGGCGTCGGTAAGCGTTGCTGCTCCACCGACGCCGGTATTCTTTTTTTTCAAGAGGAGTTCGCTAAGCGATTACTCTTCTTCGACTGGTACCGGCTCGTCGATGTCTTCTTCTTCCTCATCGAACGCTTCCATTTCGCGCTTGGCCTGTTCGTCGATCGCTTGCTTGATGCTCCTGACGAGCTTCATGGGCACGATCAGATCGAAGCGGAACGCGTTATCGACCATCGAAGAATCCATACCGATCGGCGCGTTGATATCCGGAATCTCGAAGGGGATGTTGTCCGGCTCGCCCATGGCCGTCGAAATCGTCTTGGCGATGCGCAGGATGTTCTCGACCGAAATGAAGCCTTCCATCGAACGCGGCGACGGCATCTTGCTCATCGACGACGTAATGCCCGGATCGCCGAGCAGATTGGCACCGCCCGACTTGATGACCTTGGCCGTGTTGGCGTAGCGACTTTCACCGCCGCCGAACGTGACGAGCAGATGATTATCGCCGACGACACCGAAGCGAATGGTTACTTCGCTGCCGAGCAGCTTCTTAAACATCTTCTTGTCTTCTTCAGACATGTCGGTTTCGGTCGCAAACTCTTCCATCTTCAGCATGATGGTATCGACCTTGCCACCTTCGATGGTTTCGGCGTCGGGCTTGTGCACCAACATCGACTTGGCTTTTTTCAGGTCTTCCTCATCCGATAGCTTCCAGATGTTCGTGTAAATGGCACGCATGCTATCGAGGCATGCCTTGGGCTCGCGGCTTTCCAAAATCATGCTGGCGCCGAGATAACCGCCATCGCCGCCATCCAACGCCGCCATGTTCATCGCGAAGGCGTCGACCGAGCGTTGCAGCTTCTGCACTTCGGCGTCCAATGCCTTAACGGCCGCTTCGTTGGTTTCGACGGTGCCGCCGGCGGCTTGCATTTGCTTGAAGAACTGCGACACCATGTTTTGGTTGCCGAACTTTTCCTGATGCACGCTATACGGCGTGGTGCCGCTGGCCGCGAAGAGGTACGTCTCTTTCGGCAATGCCGAGAGCAGCGACTTATCGACGTTCTTCATGTCGCCGAAGAGCTTTTCGAGATCCGTTTCCTTCTGCGGCACGATGACCGAATGCATCGAGAAACCGTCGTTGCTCAGCGCGATACCGACGTCGATATAAGCCAATTCGTTGAGTTGCTTTTCGAGTGCCTTGGCGCTTTCGCCGGACGGATCGCTGGCGGCCATCACCATCTGCAACATGCCCATCGCTTCTTGCTGATAGGCCTTGAAACCCTTGTTCACGGCGGCGCTAAAGTAAACATCGCACGCGTTGAGACAGTCTACTTGGGCCTTGTTCAGTTCGAGACCGGTGTTGCTCTTCATCACGCCCGCTTTGACCGACTTTTCGCTGCGGCCGAAGACCACGTAGTCATTCATCGGCGCGGCGAATAGCTGCTGGCCCATCATCATGACCTTGCGCACCGGGCCATCGCCTTCTTCGCCGGCCACTTTGCCGATCATGGCGGCGCTATCCGTCGCCGGAATAAAGGCCAACAGCGCGTTGGTCGGGTCCTCCGGCATGTCTTCGCCGGCCTTGCCGAACTGCTTCACATCCAGCGCGACGACCACGATCGGGCGATCCAAATCGAGGGTTTCGCCCAAGCCCGACTGCGCCTGTGCCATCGGCGCGATCGGCGGCAGCGGCCCAACGCCCAGGTCCAGTTCCGTGAGCAAGTTCGCCCGTTCCTGAATCGCATTGATCGAGCGAACAGCGACGAACGCCCAACAATCCTTGGGCAACATCTTCGCGACGTCGGCATTGTTGGCGGCGAAGGCGCTGCTGCCTGTCGTCAGCATCGCCAGGCCCAATAGCGACATCAGGGCACGTTTAAAAACTGTCATCGTTTTGAGTCTCCTTCTCATGTCGAGTAAACCTAAGGTGTCGTCCCGTTGTGAATAACGAACTCGTGGCGTCGGTCGCACGATAATCGTCGATTGCCCGTCCACCCTTGCGAACATGGGATATTGGGTCCCCGCCGCGCTTGCGTCAAGGAAGCACACAGAGATTAAGCGATCGATTAAGGCTGCGCCTGCGATGGAGCCGCCGGTTTGATTTGGGTTAGCGCCGTGCCAATATTCATGGCAATCTGCGTCGATTGGCGCAGATCGTCGTGCGAAATCACAAACTCACCCGCGAGCGTTTGAGCTTCGGCGGTTGCCGACCAACACAACAACGGCCCGAACTCGTCGTTGCCCGCCGTGCCGACCGGCGGTAGGTCGAGGAGTTTCGACCCTTCCAGCGTGGCGGTTTGACTGGCGCGCACGAAGCGCGGAATCGCATCGGCAAAGCGGCTCACATCAACCAAAGCGATCACGTTGGCTTGCTTTGGCATGCGGGCGATGGCTTGTCGCACAGCGGCGCTGTCCTTCAAGCACGCCGCTCCCGGCTGGGCCAATCCGGCAAACCCCACATCCAGGGGTGCCACGGAATACACCACGTGATTCGGCGGCAGACAAAACTCCTGGTACATCGCATCTTTGCCGTACACGACTTCGACGTTACGACGCACCTCTTCGGGAATTTCCGGGCCCGTAAACGCCACCGTGTAAACCTGACGACCGTTACGCGTTTGGACCTCGCCTTTGTCAAATGCGTTCGAGCCGGGAATCACGTTGGCCATCAATCGGTTGGTGGCTTCCTGCACACGGCGGTGAATCGGATAGAAATCTTCGGCGTTCGGAACGACCGACGTACCCAGAATGCGGATCGAAGCATCACCATCGGTGCTGACCGTCGCACAGAATTCCTGGCCGATCATGCGTTCGCAGACTGCTTTTGTATCGCGCAGGGAGAGATACGGTTCGTCGCCTTGATTGCGGCTGGATTTGCCGGAAGCATTCAGCGCCACCTTGACTAGGTTGGCGGTGAAAGCACGGTCGGGCGGCACGTTCCAATCGATACTAGCGGCCATCAAGAATGGCCGATCTGCGATAATCTCGAAGCGTTCGAATGCGGCGCGACGCACGTTGCCAAGGTAATCGCCCATCCACCCGCCGGCATCGAACGTGTGCAGATGGCTGAGGCTGATTCGGTCTTCGCCTAACATTAACGACAAGGTTAGGCCATTCATTTGCTCGATGGCATCGACTGCGCCGTCGCCCATCCAGTTCACCAAGGCGAAGGCTTCACCGTAACGGTCGGGATCGGAGACTTGTTGCACCGCGTTCAGTTTGACCAACGCCGCAATCGCCTTCACCTGCTGCATGTAATTGCTGCGCAGGTCGGTCAGGGAAACGTGAAAGCTGAGGTGGTTCGATTCGAGCCGCGTTCTGGCGCTAGTCGAAAGCGACATACGGGCGGCGTCTTTATCCAACGCGCGACCGACATAGCGTAAACTACGGGATTTTACGGGCGACGTGACAAACGCCATTTCACCAAACGTCAGCGCCCCCAACCGACCGAAGGGGCCGTTGTACGAACCGTAACTCGCCGCGCCGTCGCCGCTGACCACGAAGTTTTTGGTCGTCTGGGGAAAGAACCCCACTACCGGCCAATGGGTCGATTCCGAGGTAACGCCATCCGCGCGAACCAGATTGCGCAGGTCGTCGGGCTCATCGAACATCACCAGCACCGGGCGGTCCGCGTCGATGGTGCCGGCGGCCAGCCCAAAGACGGATTCCAGTGCCGCCGCGTCCAAGCGCCAGCCAGCCGCCGGAAACGCCTGCTGTCGCAGTTTGCCGAGCCCGGCTTCCAGTTGGGTCAGGCTCGGTGAGTAGAAAAAGCCCAGCGAATTGGCCGGCACGGCCTGCAACAAATCGCCCGCCCGCACCGCGGAAGCCATCGCCACGAGAGCGACACTCAGCGCGATAAATAGCCGCATGGTCCGCGCCGGTGAATGGGCGGGGTGTGCTTGATGACAGTCAAATATGGTCATGAGCGGCGGCTATGGCTCCCAAGCGGCGAAAATCCTGATCCTACACCCTCTGCGCGGCGGAATACCCGCGCGGCGGTATGGTGGAAAACGGGATAAAGACGCTTTTATCACGGATTTCGATGGGATTGGCGAATCGGAGCGGCCCTGTGATTTGGGCTCGCCGAGAAGCTCACGAAATCGGCGGATCGGCGTTTTTCGGACGCGCAGGCCTGAGGGAAATGCGAGGACGCCTCACGCCATCGCCCGCAATACGTTCGTTCTATTGGTGCTGGCCAGTTGGCGGCAATTCGAGATGAAAATTGAGAGGGGCGCTCGGACGCCCGAGGCTCAGAGGGCCTACGGTAGGTTGAACGGCTCGGCCTTCAACGCTTCGGCCATGGCGGCGGCGGTCTCGCGCACCGCCCGCACCGAGTCACCATCGCGGCGCGTTTTGAGGCGATCTTTGTAGGTCTGCGATGGCGGCGACATTTCGACCGAGCGCATCACGCCAATCAGCACGTCTTCCACCGCGACGGCCAACTCACGAATGGTCTCGATCGATTCGTCCGACACGTCGCGATCGGAGTAGCGCTCCGCGATTAGTTGATAATAAGCGGCCAGCGAGGTCACTAACTTTTTCTTGGTGTTCAAATCCGCCTGGGCGGCAGTCTTGGCGATCGCTCGAACACCGGCCATGTCGTTGATTTCGTCCGTCGCACCTTGGTTCAGCTTCTTGATTCGGGCCGCAAAGATGTCGGCGTATGCCTCGGTCTGTTCGTCGCCCAAGGCGAAATCGTTCGACGCATCGGCGAAGTTGGCTGCGCGGTAAATCGCGCGCAGCAATGCCGGATGAGTCGCCTTGGCACCGCAGCGGGCTAAACCATCGAGCGCGTCTTTGCACAGCGGCGGATTGCTGACGATTGCCGGTTGCAATTCGCGAATGCCGGCCGCGCATTGGTACTGCGTAGTCGTAAACTTGGACGAAAGCCCGATCACAAACGACGGCACCGATTTGGGATGCTTCAATCCGCGCAACACCAACGCCGCATCGTCGGCCAGCGCTTGCTTGTCACCGACCAGTAAAGGCTTCAGATAAAAGTTCACGCGTTCGGCGTAGTAGCTAAGCGGGGCTTCTTTGGCGTTGTTGATCAGGGCGGTTTGGATCAACCGTTCGCGGGCGGCTTGCCGTCGGTCGGACGATTCCTTCGCATCGCGCAGGCTCGATACGCGGTCAGCGATTTCGACATCCATCTGCGCTTGATCTTCGACCGTCAATGCGTCTTTGCTGAGGTATTGCGCGAGGTTGTCATTCTGCGCGACGGCGTCGACGACGGTCAGTGCGCACACGACGACGGCGGAGAAAAGCAAATGGCAAAGCGAGACGGACCGCATCAGTACCCCACGATCGGCTAAATCAGCGTGAACGAAGGCCGTACCTTGCACCGGCACAACACCACCTTCGAACCGATAGAATCGGAAATCTTTTGCCGTTTGGCAAATACACGTCGGGAGGGCATTTCGACGTAAGCATAGAGGCTAGCAAACACCGCCGCGCACTGTCAAGCAGACCAAAGCCGCGAAGTGCCTGTCGGAACGGACTTTGCGAGCGCACCGCTTGTGATGGCCCCGGGCAACCGATAACATCCGAGCCTCCGAAGCAATCCGCAATCTCGGTCGATCCGGAGCCCGTGGTGACCAAAAACGACCAGCATATCCCAGCTCCGACGATCCGCCGGCTCAGTCTCTATCTGCGCCAACTCGAGATGCTTTGGATGGAGGAGAAGAAGACCGTCTCGTCCAAGGATTTGGGCAAGGCCTTGCGGCTAACCGACTCGCAAATCCGTAAGGACTTGGCGTACTTCGGCCAGTTCGGCCAGCCCGGCATTGGCTACGACGTCGGCGAACTCATTAGCACGATCCGGCACATCCTCGGAACCGATCAGACGTGGAACATCCTTCTGGTCGGGGCCGGCAACCTCGGCGCTGCACTCAGCGCTTATCGCGGCTTTGCCAAGAAGGGCTTTCAATTGGTGGCCGTCTTCGATTCCGACCCGAAGAAGATCGGCACGCCCGTACCCGCCAATCGCGAGCTGAAGATTCAACCGCTGACCGACCTCAACCAGACCGTCCGCGAGCGCGATATCCGCTTGGCCATCAATGCCGTGCCCGCCGACGCCGCTCAGGATGTTGCCGACCGGCTGGTCGCCGCCGGTATTCGCGGCATCTTCAACTTCGCGCCGGTTAATCTCGACCTCGCCGCCGAAGTGCCGGTCTCGTCCGTCGATCTCGCCGTTCAGTTGGAACAGTTGAGCTTTCAGGTGCGGCTTTCCGCGCCGGTCGACGATCGGGACCAGGCCGACCACGCTTAGGCCCGCACGGATCTCTCCCCAATAAAAAACCCCAACGCCGTTAAACGACGTTGGGGTGCTTGCAATGTTCGGTTTGTCTGAACTGCCGGTTACGTGCGGCGGCGGCGCTGACCGCGTGGGCTGTAATCGGCAAAGCCGCGCGTGTCGGATTCGACATCGACATTGGCTTCGGCGATTTCGTATTCCATGCGGAGGTTGGAAATCAGGATCGCGAGGCTGTTGGCCTGATCGGACGTTACCCGCAAATCGTCACGGCTGGTCGTGAGGATGATATGGATCGTCGTCGGGGCACCGCGTTGGACCTGCTGATAGCTCCATGCGTTGCTCTTAAACGTGCGGCCGTTTTCATCCACGCGGTAGTGATAAAACCCCCGCTCGGCCCCTGGCTCGACTGCCCGAATGCTGATCCGATTCCAGTCGCGCGGTGCATGGCTACGCAGCGGCGTGACCGGCGAAATCGTCGCCACGCCATACAGCAGAAACGTACCGGCCGTCATGCAAAAGACGAGCGCGATCAAGGTCTTATAGTGGCGGTGCTGATGGCGTTGAGGCTTCGCTTTCGGCATGACTCGTCCGTTATTGAGCGGTTTTTACGTGTGGATGGATTGCACTACTAGGTACATCGACCCGTGGGCAGATTCGGCAACAGAAAAAAACGCAAATCCTGCGGGCACGCCCGGGAATGTTTGCCGCACCCGTTTCATCCATCCGCCTTCTTCAAGAACAAGGCACCAAAGGTGTAATCCGTCTCGTTGGCCAACACTTGCGCCCGCTCCATGCTGCCCGTTACAAACGCATGAATGCGGGCCGCCGACTCGGTAAAGCGACCGAACCCAAACGACTGCGGGCAACTCAAATAGCGCAGGCCGTTATCCTCAAAACGCGGCTGACCGCGCCACGACAGGCCCGACGGCTCCACAAATTGCCAGTTCACGTCTTCGGGCGTTGCCAAGCGGCCAAACGCCTGCGGATTGGCGTAATCGAACGTGTACGATGCCGTTCCGCCGGGCTTCAACACGCGGCGGATATGCTCGTTGCAACGGACCCGACCGGAGACGGGCAGATGCTCGAAGACGCAAACGCTGAAGATGTGATCGAAGTGGCCATCAGGAAAGTCCAACTCGGCCATGTCCATCACCTCACCGCGCATCCGCCAGTTCATGGCAGTGCCCAGCGCGTCGGCGCGACGGCACAGGTCGGCGTCGATATCGATCGACACCACGTCATGACCGCGCGCCGCCAGGAAACACGAAAAGAGCGAGCCCGCCCCACCCATATCAAGCACGCGGCTGCCGGGCCGTAGCGGCGTATTGGCCACCAGCCACGCGATTTCCCATAGCAGAAACCAAGGCACCTTGAGTTCGTCCGGATTGCCGGGATACGGCTGATACGCCATCCCCCGGTTGATGTGCTCCCACGCCCCCGGCCAACCCGCCAAGCGACCGTACCACGACGAGTAGGTCAACGCTTGTGAATTTGTCGCAAACGACTCGTTGCCGTTGACCGGCCGAAGGGGTTGGCGGTTGGTGAACGATGATGCAACGCTGGTGGCGGGTGTCGCGCGTTCGGCGACAACGCCCGACGATGGGCCGCCCATCGACCCCGAGGCAAGGGTATGTGAATTGCGTGCGTTGGCTGCGACTGTTGGCGTACCGACTACGGAATGATCCGCAGGTTGGACGTCTGCCGTTCGCATCGAACGCGGTGCGTTATCTATCGATGAAGCATTCGTGACGGGAACGACGCGCTGCATGCGGCGCATCAGGCCGAACAGCTCGGTAAGTATTCGCCGACAAGCGGGCCGCGCGAGGTCGTTACGATCCATCGTTTTGTTGATGAGAGCGTCATCCATGACGCGACCGATCCTACCACGGAGCTCGATTAAACGGAAATAAAAATCTGCCGATTAGCCGCCGCGTTCGACGAACGCTTTGAAGTTGTTCATCATCTTGCGCGAGTATTTGGGAAACGACCCGCGCATTAGTAGCCCAAGGATGCGCATCATCCCCGAGAATCGAAAATCGCTGACCATCGTCCAGCGCGTTTGCCCACCGATTTCCTCGAAGCGATTTTCGATAATGTTATGACAGCCCTTGGCGTCATACGTACCGCAGAATCGGTCCGGTAGCGCACGCTCGGTGACCGTCTCGACCATTTCGCATTTGCGACCGTTCATGTTGTAAACGAGTTCGCTTTTGGCACCCGGTTGGCCGGGCGTGCCGGATAAATGCTTAAAGCTGACGAGATCGGGCTGCCATTTCTTCATGTTGTCGGGGTTATCGAACAATTCGATCACCCGCTCGCGCGGGGCGTTAATCGTCAATTCGCAGGTGTATTTCATCGTTTTATCCTCACTTAGCCGACGTTTAGTCGAAATTTACCTCCGACCACGACTTCGCCAGCCAAATATTCCAGACCTACACTGTAAAGTAAAAATGATGCCCATGTCGAACGACCATTCCATCTCGAACGCGGACGGCCTTTACGCCGCGCCCTCCCATGACGAGCAACCGTTGGACGAATCGATTCCGACGTTACCGTATGCGACCGAATCGCGCGACGTTCGTCGGCATATTATCGTGCGCTTCGCGATCATCATCGTCGGCACCATTGTGTTGCTGGTCGGTATCGCCCTGCTGATCCTGCCGGGTCCCGCGTTCGTCGTCATCCCTGCCGGTTTGGCCATTCTCGGCACCGAGTTGGTCTGGGCGCGACGTCTATTGCGGCGTGTTAAGCGCGACGGCGGGGATTTGGCGAACGGCCTGATGCAGCGCGTGAAGCGGAAGCTTGGGTGGGGTACTGCGAAGCCGACCGAAAGCGACCACGATGATGCGGTGGCTGAAGGTCATGATGCGCCGTCGACCGATGATCGGAAGTGAGATGCCGCAACCCCGTTGGGGTTGAAGGTCGTTCTGGATACGCTTACCCCGGGTAGCCACTGGTGCCGCAACCCGGGGCCAGTTGGTGTAACGCCTTCGGCGTATTTGCTTTAATGGCCCCGCCTTAAGTTGTGACCCGCGAATTCGGATAGAGCCTTTCCAACAAGCCGGTACTCCGGAGTCTGTTAGACTGAATCACGATTAATTGCCAATTGATGTAATATATCATTAGCCTCAGGCTTGCCTCGCATTGAATATTCTTGGTGCCGAACGAGGCTTTAGACCTTGCGTTCAGATACTGAGACATTCATCAAGAAATCGCAGCGACATGGCCGCCGCTCGTCACTCGGCGTCGGCAGTAACTCGATCTTCAATCGGAACAACCGCACCGCACTCCGGACAGGTTCCGCTTTCATTTCCGCGCAGGTTATATCCGCAGTCAACACACGCATTGACCGAGACGGCGGGCCGCGGTCGCATCAACCAAGCGCACACCGCAAGCATCGGTAACAACATCGCCCAATACGGAACAAGCAATCCGCGCTTGCCGCCGCGCGTGTGCTCCACCCATAACGGGGCCTGCACAAACGGCCCCACGGGCTTCACGGTATAGGCCGTCATGGGCAGCGGCTGCACATCCCACCAAACGGCTACGCCGCCGCGTTGAAAGCTCAACCGCGCTTTACCAACGCGCAAGTAAACTTCGTTCCAACCGCCCGCCATCAGCCAAACGACGACGATTGCGCAAGCACAAGCGATGAGCAAATTGATAAGCGTTCGACGACGGATATTTAGACCTTTCGTTCTTCGATTTTACTTTCAATGCAGACTTGGCGTTCTTGGAATTTTCTTCGCTCTTTGCGGTTGAGACCAGTTCACGAATGACTGGGACTCCGGCCGCTTTCTTAGCATCCACCTGCTATGAGCCGGTGCCACAGCACGGCCGTCGCTCTCAAACGTGAACTGGTCTAAGCCTTCGTTTCGTTCGAACCGCGCATCGTAATTCCCGCATACGGGACTTCTACGCCAAAGGCGTTACGCCAGTAGCCGAGGGTTGCCGTATAGCGGCCACCCTCCGAACGAATGCAAATCGCAAATTCAACGCTGAATGAGTTCTTTCAAAACGATCAGACGAACGGTACCACAAGTCGCTTAACAAATCGGTCAAACAACCGGTTGCACCAAAAGCAGCTTCGCCGATCCATCCGTCGCGATCGTCATTTCTTGGCACGCAGCCGGCACCAGCAGCACATCGCCGAAGCGCAGCGGCGTACCGTCATTTCCAAAGGTCGCGCGCTCGCCGTCCAAGCCCACAACCATCAGAATCTGAAACACATCCGACGACAACGGCAATGTCGTCCGCGGTTGATCGATTCGAACTTCGTTGATGGTAAAGCGACTGTTCGCGCAGAGGCGCGTTTGTAACAGCCCATCCGCTTCTATCGTTTGCCGTGGTCGTACGATGTCGGTTTCAACGACGTCGTCGCGCACATTGGCAAGCACTTGGTCGACGTGCAATTCGCGCGGCTGATTCGTGCTTTGATCGAGGCGGCCCCAATCGTAAAGGCGATACGTGGTATCCGACGGCGTTTGCACTTCCGCAACGAGTATGCCCGCCCCCAACGCGTGTACCACGCCGCTGGGTAAGCAGAAGCAGTCGCCGGGCCGTGCAGGATACGTATTAAGATACGTTGCGGGATCGTCACCGCGCTGCGCCGCTGTTTGCAACGCCTTCAAATCAACGCCCTGTCGCAGGCCAATGTAGACCACCGCCCCTTCGTCGGCATCGACGATGTACCACGCCTCATCCTTCACATCGATGGCCGGTGGTCGCGGATGGGCTTGCACGCTTAGGGCTTCATTCGCGTCGAGATACTTGATTAGCAACGGGAATGCGCTGCTTTCTACGTTTGCGGCATTACCCAGCAAGGCATCCGGAGCGCTATCGATCAGTTCCGTCAATAATTGGCCATCGCATCGCCCGCCTTGCACGCATGACACGTTGCCCGGCAAACCGCAAATCTCCCACGACTCACCAAACGGACCGTCGGAAGGAAGTTTGCGGCCGAGCCGCGTCGCCAGTTTGCGACCGCCCCATGTCTTGGCTTTAAGGATGGGCTCGAATTGAATGGGCGTATCGAATTTCGGCATGTTGTCAGCTTACTTCCCCTCCCTTGCAGGGAGGGGTTAGGGAAGGGCTCAAACCATCAACCAAATTCATCGATTAAATCAAACCGACCAATTGTGCGTCTTAACCGCTTCCACGATGCGCGTGGCCAGCCGCACCGCCGCCATGCCGTCGGCTGCCGTTACTTCGGGCGGCGTGCGCGTGCGCACACTATCGAGAAACGATTCCAACTGCGCCCGCAACGGTTCGATATCGTCGATGTGCAACGGTTCGACCTTCACCATTTCGCCGAAATCGAGGTTGGCCAGTTCGGCCAAATCGTCAACTTTGCGTTCGCGCGCCATCGAGATGATATCGATATTCGCATCGCGCGTGACGGCGATTCCTTGCTTGTTTTGATAATCGACCGACAGATACGCCGTTTCGCTAAACACGCGCAGCCGACGGTCGGTCTTCAACGCTAATCGAGACCCGGCAAGCGTGGCGACGGCGCCGTTGGCAAACTCAATGCGCGCGTTGGCCACGTCTTCGTGCGGGCCCAGCACGTTTACGCCCACGGCGCGCACATCGGTCACTTCCGACTTGACCAGGTGCAAGATGATATCGATATCGTGGATCATCATGTCGGCCACAACGCCGATATCCGCCGAGCGAAAGCGAAACGGGCTGATGCGCTGCGACTCGATGTATTTGGGAGAGATATCCAAACGCGAAATCGCGCGAACGACCGGATTGAAGCGCTCGGTATGGCCGACGGCGGCGATGCGCTCGTTGCGCTCGGCAGTCGCGACGATGGCTTCGGCTTCTTCGACGGTGGCGGCGATCGGCTTTTCGATCAGCACGTCGATGCCGCGTTCGAGCAAAGCGACGGCAATGTCACGGTGAAATACCGTCGGCACGGCGATGGACACGGCGCGGACGCGGTCGGGTAACTCGTCGATCGACGCGAGCGCCTTGGCACCGGCATAACCGGCGGCCATTTCCTCGGCTCTATTTAGATTTTTGTCGATAATCGCGACCAGTTCGGCCTGCGGCAATTCGTGATACAACCGGGCATGATGCCGACCCATATGGCCGACGCCGACGACTGCAACGGGGATCGGCGCGTCGCTCAATTGTTGGAGCCTCCGTCAAGCGCGCGGGCGGCGGATGCGGAGCGATCGTCCTTGGCCGCACCTTCGGCCCCTGCCAGCCGACGATAAAACTCGGGCGGCGGGCTGCTGTTATCGCGGCGATGCGATTCGAGATAGCGACCGTGTACGCCGCCGTGCATCGAGCGCTTCATGAAGCTGAGCAGATACTGGCAATGTTCGTCGGTAAACGAGCGCGCATCGGCCTCGCGAATGCGCTTGGCCAAGGTCGCGGCCGCGGCCGTGTTGTTCTTCGAGCGCGAGGCGAACATGCCGTAGAGATTGCGGATGCGATAATCCGATGGCGGTGTGTTGCGTTTGGGGAAGAGCAGCTTGCAGAGTTCGCGCAACTGTTGAATCGTGACTTCCGAAAAACCCCAGCGCGACAGACCTTTGACGTTTACACCTGCAACCACGCCGTCGTGTCCGAAGATTACGTACGGCGGCGTATCAGCCGTGCAGCGCGCCGCACCGGCGATGAAGCTATATGCGCCCAGCGTGACGAACTGTTGAACGCCGGCCAAACCGCTGACGACCACATGATCTTCGATCTGCACGTGACCGGCGATCTGCACTTGATTACTCAAGATGCAATGGCTGCCGATGATGACGTCGTGGGCGATATGCGAACCGACTTGAAATTGATTGTGGCTGCCGATCGAGGTGAGGCCCCCACCGATTTCGGTGCCGAGGTGTGCCGTTACGCATTCGCGAAAGATGTTGTGATCGCCGATGACGAGCTTGGTGTTACCGCCTTTGAATTTCAAATCCTGCGGGGCGGCGCCGATGACGGTGGATGGATAAAAGATGTTGTGGCTGCCGATCTGCGTGTTCCCGATGATCGTGGTGTTCGGCATCAGGATGCAGTTGTCGCCAATGGTGACGTCGGGCCCGATGTAACAGCCCGGTGCGATGGTCAGGTTGTTGCCTAACTGGGCCCGCGGATCGATGGTCGCGGTGGCGGCGATATCACTCATATTCTCTTCCCATTTGCGTGCGGCCATTACGATGCGCCGGGCCGCGCGCAGCACTCGCTTACTCACCCAATCATGCTAACGGGTTGTTGCGGATGATTCCAGAGGGAAGTTTTCGGACCGATGAGAATATTTCCGCTATGGGAAGTGCCCGAATCGAAAGCATCTGCGCGACATGACGTTGCGACCGCCGCCTGCGGATATTACCGCCCTAAAGCGGTTCGGCATCGACCATCATGAATTTGATTTCAGCCTGAGCGACCAAGGCTTCGTTGACCGTTGCCACGCAGCGGACGTGCCCCGTACGCGCCCGCACGCGGATGGTTTCGACTTCGAGGATCAACTGATCGCCCGGCACCACTTGACGGCGGAATTTCACGTTGTCCATCGACAGCAGCACGGCGACCTTTCCGGCGTGCTCCAGTTTTTGCGAGAGCAATATGCCGGCCAACTGTGCCATGGCCTCGATAATCAGCACGCCCGGCATGATCGGCTGCGACGGGTAATGCCCCTGGAAGAACGGTTCGTTGATCGACACGTTTTTGATACCGATGGCGCGTTTTTCGTCTTCGATATCCACGACGCGATCGATCAACAAGAACGGATAGCGATGCGGCAAAATGCGATGCAGTTGGCGCGCATCGAACGTTGCCACGCCGCTGCCGGCGCGAATGCTCTTTTCCTTGCGCTTGAGCGCGGCCAACAAACGCCGCACCAATTCGTGATTGAGCGCGTGGCCGCTGCGGGTGGCGATGATCTTGCCGTGAATGGGCCGACCGGCCAGATAGATGTCGCCGATCAGATCGAGAATTTTGTGGCGCACGCATTCATCGGGAAAGCGAAACTCGTTATCGATCACACCGTTCTTACCGATGACGACGACGTCTTCGTAAGTAAGGTGTTGCCCCATGCCGGCGGCCTTGAATTGCAGCGCTTCTTTTTCAAGCAAGAACGTGCGCGCCGTGGCGATTTCATTGCGAAAGGTCTCTTCCGAGATTCGCACACCGAGGAATTGACGCGGAATATCCGAATCGGGACCGTAGTCGAGGTCGTATAACACATCGAGCGCGTCGTTATCGCTGGGCACTGCGATCAGTTCGGCGTTGCCTTCCGAGACGCGAATCGTATCTTCGATGACGAGCGGTTTGCGTTCGCTGTTTTGATCGGTAATGCCCGCTTCGGTGATGGCATCGACAAACAACTGACTGCTGCCGTCGCCGCCAGGCAACTCGCCCCCGAACATCTCGATTTCGACGTTGTCGATACCGAGGCCGTGCAGGGCGGCCATGCAATGTTCGACCGTCTCAACGGCATGAGTGCCATTGCGCAGCGCAGTGCGCCGCAGGCGTTTGGTGACGTTATTGACGTGGGCGCTGATGCGGCAAGGCGTGTCGGTATCGAGACGAACGAACGTGACGCCGGAATCGGGCGCGGCAGGTTTAAAGCGCAGACTCACCTCTTGGCCGGTGAACAACCCGCGACCACGAATCTCAGCCGGTTTCTCGATCGTTTGCTGCGCCTTCAAGTTCGGCGACCTTCTTTTCCAATTCGCTGATACGCTTTAGTGCCTTGGGCAGGCGTCGCACCTGCAACAACTCGCGCTTGGCGGCGGTATGTTCCTGTGCCGGAATACCGAATATCCGCGTGCCCGGTGTTTCGAAGTCGTTCATAATCCCGGACTTAGCCGACACTTGGGTTCCATCGGCCAGATATATGCCATCCGCCACTCCCACGTGCCCCCCCAGTACGCAGCCCGCGCCCAAGCGCACACTGCCCGATAATCCAACGTGCCCCACAATGATGCAGGCGGGGCCAATCTGAACATTATGAGCGACCATTACGAGGTTATCAATCTTGGTACCGCGACCCACGCGGGTTTCACCCACCTTGGCCCGGTCAATGGTCGTATTGGCACCGATCTCGACGTCGTCTTCTATAACGACAGTGCCGATGTGCTTGAGCTTACGGTGCTGACCGTCGCGAAAAATGTATCCAAACCCATCGGCACCGATGACGGCGTTCGCGTGGATTCTTACCCGTGCGCCGAGGGTACACCGTTCGTAAATAACGACGCCGCCGAACAATTCGCACGCGGCGCCTACTTGGGTGTAAGCGCCAATCGATACACCGGCGTGGACGATGGCATGTTCACCGACGACAGCGCCGGGCCCAATGCGCACGTGGGCCCCGATGCGGGCAGTGGCGGCGACGTTGGCTGTTTCATCGACAGCCGCCGACGGATGAACGCCAACGGCGGGCTGGTCTGCCGGTGGTGCGAAAAGCTCCAACACATTTGCAACGGCGGCCTGCGTGTCTTCGACCAATAGCGCTTTCGGATGATCGCTGCCTAACACGCTGCGCGCGCCGATGATGATGGCGGCCTTGGATTCTTGCGCGGTCGCGAGCCACTTTTTGCTATCGACCCACGAGATGTCGGTCGCTTGGGCGTCGGCAAGGCTGGCGATCGTTCGGATCGATATCGACTTATCTATCTGCCCTGCCAACGTTCCGCCCGTGGCAGCAACGATCTGTTCGACGGTGACGGTTGTTTCGTTGATGGCTGAAGCGGCCATGAAATCTCCAATTGAAATTGCAACGCCCGTGATGGTAACCGATTCGGCGAGTTTGTCGGCATGAGGCCGGCGTTGCCCCCCGCCAATCTGCGGTGCGGGGGTGACCGAAGCGCTCGGCAAGCCCTTGAATCGCGACGAATTCACCGCGCCGGCGAATCATGCTGGTTCGCGGTGGGCGCGAGCTTCGTTTTCGGAAATCAAGGAAAATTGGATGGATACCAAAGATAGACTCGATAGCAAGTTAGACAATCTCGAATTGCGACTTGGCGCGCTGTCGCGCGCCATCGGATCACTCGAGACGACGGTGCGTGCCGAACAGCAGATCACCGAGAAACACGATGGCCTGTTGCGTGGCGTATCCGAATTGGTGGCGACGCTGAATCTGTCGATTCGCGGACTTGAAAAAAGCGTAAACGGGTTGCCGGTGCGGGTCGCCGAGCAAGCACGCGATATCGAGCGGCTCAACGCGCGGGTGGAAAGCCTTTGCGTTCGGTTGGAACAAACCACCGCCGCTGAGATCGCCGGGCGTTACGGAATCTCGCGCGCATGGATCGGCCTTTTGGGCTCGGCGATCGGTGCGGCGGTCGTATGGATCATGTCGCACTAGCCCGATAGAAAAAACGGCGCTTTACTGAAGGAGGCGGTCGACGAAACCGGCGATGTCGCGACTGTCGAGTTGGCCGTCACCCGAAAAGTCGATCGCAGAAATATCGGGCCCTGCGGCTCCGTTCAGAACTTGCTGATAGAACGATGTGATGTCACTTAGATTGACATCGCCATCGTTATTGGCATCCCCCATCAGGCTGGGGTGCAGGACTTGAAGTTGTTGATTGCCGTTAATGGCCAACAATCGTCGCGTCGCGCCGTCCGGCCATGTTACGATAATCTCATCCGCGGTTTGCGCGGTACCCAAACCGAAATGGGCCACCAATTCGCTCTGCGTTTTGTAAGTACTGCCGGCGATGATCTCCGTCGATTGCCAGTCATTCCCCGTGCGAAGTTCGACGCGTGCACCGATGGAATGACGGTTGGGCGTTAGGCCGACCGGCACGATTCGAATATAGCGATTGGTGCTGGCGTTGCCTTCCTGATTGATGAAAACGCGCGTGGTGCTGTTATACACCTGCACGACCATGTCCAAATCGCCGTCGCTATCAATATCGGCGACGGCCACACAGCGCGAATCCGGCGTGACATCCACGCGATAGGTCGGTGCCATGTCGACCAGCGGCCATGTACCCGAATTCACATACAAACGATTTTTTCCGATCTGATTGCAGACGTACAGATCGAGGAAGCCATTGTTGTCGAAGTCGAAGAATTGGCCACCCCACCCGAATCGATATGAGTCGACCCCCGCGGCGGCCTCTTCGCGAGTGAAGGTTTGATCGCCGTTGTTCATCAAAAGCATATTTGGGATGTACTGATTGATGGCCTCCACGGTGCCGTTGGTGCAATAGATATCGGGATAGCCGTTGCGATCCAAATCGCCGATGCCAACGTTCATCGATAACAGGCGGATATCGGTGCCCGACGCTTCGGAAATCTCGACGAATTGGCCACCGACGTTTTCAAATAGACGATTGTATTCGTGGGTATTGGTTGGTGTGCGCTGATCGTTGGATACGTAAATGTCTTTATCACCATCGAGATCGAAGTCGAAGAATGAAGCTTGCAGGCTATTGTACGTACCCGATAAACCCACCGAGTCTGTCACGTCGATGAAACCCTGGCCGCTGTCATTTCGGAACAGCCGATTCGGCTCACCGTAGAGGGTGAGAAACAAATCGACCCAACCGTCGCCATCGTAGTCTGCCACGGCGGGCCCCGTAGACTCGCCAATGTAGGTAAGGCCCGTTTCGTAGCTCACGTTCATAAACAGGAAATTCCCATCGTTGCGCAGCAGAATATTGGGCAGATTCCACTGCGTAACCAGCAGATCGAGGTCGTCATCGCCGTCGTAGTCGAACGCGACAACACCCGATGCAGTGGGTAACGGTGGAATGGCCGTCGTCGCGCTGCGATCGATAAAGGTACCACCGTCGTTTTCGTACACGCCCACGATATGGTTGCTTGCCCCAAGTAAGACCAGGTCGGCATCGAGGTCGTTGTCTAAATCCACCAATGCCAAGCCACGACCGTAGGGTGCGTTGTCGGGCGGTACCGTTGGGCAGTAATAGTTTACGCCTAACGAACTGCTCATTTCGCTGAAGGGTCTTTCCAACCGAGCATGTGCGCCTTCCTCAAAGATGACGATACCAGTCAATAGGCATGAGAGGAGATGACCAAAGCGTAGACACATTTGACGAGCCCCGACATGCCAAACGGTTCAATCTGATCCAATTGATCGAATGAGGTCAGTTCTTGCTTTGCAAAATACAATTCGGCTGCACGAGCGCCAGAACGAAATGATTTCCCACCCGGAAAACCGAGCCGCATAGCAGAACGCAGAGCGACCCCCACTTCACTATCCAAATCTTAATACCGCGATCAAATCTCTTGCAACAAAAATATTTAGAATCGGTAATTTTCGCTTCGTTTTCTGAGGGACGTCAGAATCCCGGATGTGTACTGCAAACGAAAGTTTGAGGGTGAAAAAAAAGGGTGCTGCCGCAGACTGCGACAGCACCCAGATTATCGACTCAGTATTTGAACGATCGTCTGCAACCACTCAGTTGCATCTGATCACCTTCAAATTACGGACAAGGCGTGGCATCAGACGTCACGGTCAACGTATAGTCGCCCGTAGAGGTACTAAAGCCCTGCACCGCGATCAGGTATTCAACACCCATTGCGGCACACCAATCGACCGAAGGATCATTTTCACCGCAATTGGGGAAGTCATCATCTTCGCCCGTGACGCAAGTGAGCGTGCCACAGCCATCTTCGTAGATCTGAATCTTCGAGTCGAAGGGCGATCCACAGAGATCGGCCGTCAGCGTCGTACCATCACCAATGACCGAGTACCAGACGGCTCCGTTGGTACCAGCGGACGTCCCGCAGAAGCCGAGACCGTCAGGCGTCGCACCATCGGTGTTGCCCATGGCGATGCCACCGATGCTAATCGCTTCGGCGTTCGCACAATCGTCATTGGCGGGCGGTGGCTGCGGGCAGCTTACGCCGAGACAATCGGTGCCAATACCTTGGTTGGTACCACCCATCATCGCACAGTCACCCGGCGTTTGGTCCGAACACGAACCATCCGGGAAACAGCATGCCTCAGGACCGCCGGCGGCAGTGAAGTCAATATCGACCGTCACGTCACCACTAGGTTCGCTGCTGCAGCTCCAATTCGAGATGGCGATGTACACTGTCTCACCCATTAGCAACGATACGGTATCCGACTGTGGATCTGAACAACTGATCTGCGTGAGCGAGTTGCAATCGGCCCCCACCCAGAAGGTGATCACCGTATCCGCACCGGAGACGGAGACTGAAAGGTCGCCGGCAGAGGCTGCGGTATAGGTGTACCAGATACCGTTGTTAGCCGGACCGACGCCGCAAGAGAAACTCGAGTCGCAGCTCGGATCGATATTGGCATCATCCGTGGCGTCTGCAAGGCTCACAACGTCTGTCAGAGGTGTCGAGGTAACATCCGTAGCATTCGCACAGTCGTCGTTGGCAGGCGGCGGAAGCGGGCAACTGGTGCTCGCACAATCGGTGCCACCACCCTGACCGACACCACCAAGACCGGCACAATCACCGACCATTTCGTCCGTACACGAACCATCCGGGAAGCAACAAGCTTCCATTGAGGTCGAAGCACAGGCGATGTTGATGTTGACGTCACCCGTGTTGCCACTGAAGCCGGCAACGCGAATGTAGTACACTTCACCCGTTAAGACAGGGAAGGTCACGGTCGAGAGCAAGCCCGAACCGTCATCATCGTCACACGCCACTTCAGCGCCACCGCACGAGGTCGAGTAGATCGACAAGACGGTGTCGTTGCTGGTCGTGAGAACGCTACCTTCGGTGTCGATGGTGGCGTTACCGTCACAGTCGGCCGTCCAGACAAACCAAACGTCACCGTTCGAGGTTGCTTGGCAACTGGCTTCGATGAGGTCGGCACCAGCCGAATCGTTATTGGCCTGACCGGCGTTCGGACCCGTGGTCACGGCAATCGCGTTATCGCAATCGTCGTTAGCGGGCGGCGGCTGCGGGCAGCTCGTCGTGGCACAGGTCGTGCCAATGCCCTGACTCGTACCACCATTCATCGCACAGTCGCCCGGCGTCTGGTCCAAACACGAACCATCGGCAAAACAACAGGCTTCCGGGCCACCGGCGACAACACACGTGACGCTAAGGTCGTAGGTGCCCTCGATGGTGAATCCGTCGGCAATGATGAAGTACGTGGTACCGGCAGTTGCCATAAAGCTGACATCTTCCGACGGGAGACCGAAGGAGTCGGAACCTGCAACACACGTGCTGAGGTCGTCACAATCCGTCACCACGTAGAGCGATGCGTCGTAGCTGATGTTCAGCATCGAAACGTTGACCTGCTGGTCAACGGCCGAGTTGAAGACATAAACGACGTCACCACCGATCGCTTGGAAGCCGGTACAGCCAGCAGCGGTCGGGTCGTAATCGTCCGTTGCATCAACGGTCGACTCACCGATCAACAGATCGCCGCAGAACACTTCGATGGCAGTGTCACAGGTGTCATTGGGCGGCGGAATCGGACATGGATCGGTGGCACAACTCAGTGCACCATCCCAGATACCGCCGATGGCGGCACATTCAACCTCCGAGACGTCGTTACACGTGAGGCCGTCCGTGCTGCAGCAGCGACCGACCGGGCACGGATCGCCCGAACAATCACCACCGGCGGTGAAGTCACCACCCAAGGCGTCACAGACCAGCTGGCTCGTCACGGTACACATGGTGGCACCATCGAAGAAGCAGCAGGCACCCGGATCACAGATGTTGGGCTTGCTGAGCAAGGCCGTAATCAGCGCCGACAAGTCGTTCATGTCGATCAACTGATCGTCAACAACATCGGCACAGGCACATGCGGCCGACGGTGCAGCACCAAATTCGGTGGTGTAGCAATCGACGAACGTCTGAATGTCATTACCGTCGATGAACGAGTCACCGTTGACGTCACCCGTGCAGCTGTCGCACTCAGCACCCGCAACACAGGCGATGTTGAGGTCGAACATGCCCGTCGTGGCCGCACCGGTAAACGAACCAACGCGAATGACGTAAGTCGTACCCATAGTGGCATCGATGGCCAACGATGCAGATAGGCCGTTGGGACAGGTGTTGCCCGTATCGCCTTCTGCTGCCGAACCGTGATCGTCGTTGCACTCGAGCGGAGCAGCACCACCGAAGATGGCCGCACAATCCGCATCGTAGATCGCCAAGCGGCTATCGAACGCATTTCCGCACGTGTCAACGAACAAGCGACCGGTACACGTTGCGGTGTACTGATAGAAGCGGTCGTTGTTGATGTTGTCCACCGGAGCAACCGGGAAGGCACACGTCGGGGCCAGCAGACCGCTCGTCGTGGCACCCGTTAGATCAACAGGGTTGGCACCATCAAACGCTTCCGGAAGCGGATCGATACAGTCATCGGCGCCGTTCACCGGACAGTTGGTGGTGGCGCAGTCGGCAGCCGTGCCTTGGAACGTGCCGCCAGCGGCGTCACAAGCAGGCTCGGTCACTTCCGTACAATTGCCGACATCGTCACAACATGCACCGATACAGTCGGTCATGGCACAGGTCGAGTTGTCGCCCTGATAGATACCGCCCAAGCCGGCGCACGCCGTAAGGGAGACACCGTCCGAACAACCGGCGGCCGTGCAGCATGCACCCGTCGAACCATCGTCAAAGACGACCAGGTCGTCGACAGCGATATCACTTTCGAAACCGCCGCCACCTGTTGCAGTGATAAGGATGCGTACTTCAGGCAAACCGCGATAGGCCGTCAGATCAACGATGGCCGTCTGCCAGTCGGTGCCGTCAACGCTCTGCTGGCCGGAAATCGTGAATTCCTGCGTGAGGTTCTGGCAGGAATCACTGGTCACCTCAACGGTGAGCGTTCCAGTATCGTCACCGAACATGTGATAGGCAAAGCTAAACGCCGGCGCACCGGTGCCGGTCAGGTCGAAGCAGGGGCTAATCATCTGGGCCACGCCCGAGCCACAGTTGCCGGACGTCTCGATGAATGCATAGTTGCCGGTGGCCGTGCCCAGCGTTGCATCGACGGACGGGCCAGTGCCACCGGATGTGGTGCCACCTTGATCGGTAAGGAAGTCGGTATCGTCAAAGAGGCCATTGGCGCGGTTTTCCCAATCGCCAACCAATGCACAAACCAACCCGCAACCAGTGGTTCCCGCACCGGGGGCGCAGTTCGGCTCATCTGCTTCAAAATCTTCCGTGTAAGGGAAGGTGTTGATTACCGTGCCACAGTCGCAACTCGGGGCCGGACAAGTGACGTCGACACAGAAGCGACCGGCACCCTGCGGCGTACCGCCAAGGCCGGTACAGTCGGCAGTGAGGATATCCTGACAGGTGCCGTTCGGCAGACAACAAGCTTCGGGTTGCGGACATGAAACAGAAGCACAGTCCGTGCCCGGACCCTGCGGCGTACCGCCGGCCGTGCCACATTCACCCGTACCGAGGTCTTGACAGGTGCCGTCATCAAAACAGCAAGCTTGAACGCAGGCGATGCCGTCCGACGAAATCGTCAGTTCGAAATCGCCCTCCGCTGCCCCAAAGCCGTGAACCAGAATGAGATACTCGACGCCGCTTACGGCACACCAGGAAACGGTCGAAGCGCGGTTGGCAGTCGAGCCGGTTTCCGGAATCACACAAGCGGGATCTGGGCTCATGCCCGTCGGGCTGCCGTCGTCGTTACCGCCCACGCAGGTCAGCGTGACGCAACCGTCGGTGTAGACGCGCAACTTGGTATCGTAGTTGGTGCCGGGGTTACAGGTCGTCGCGGTCAGCGTGGTGCCGTCACCGATAACGCTGTACCAAACGCCGCCACCCGTGCCGTCGGTCGTACCGCAGGTACCGAGCGTTTCGCCACCTTGATCTACGGTAGTGCCAGTAACAAGGCCGGGGATGCTCAGCGCAATTGCGCCGGTACAGTCATCGTTGGGGGCCGTAGGTTGCGGACAGGAGAACGTCGCACAGGACGTGCCCAAGCCTTGACCGGTACCGCCGGCCGTCGCGCAAGCGGTCGCTTCGAGGTCCATACACGAACCATCAGCGAAGCAGCATGCTTCGGGGCTGCCCACGGCTGGGCAGTTGCCGGCGCCGCAAGCGCGCATGGCCGCTTGATCGGGGCCAGTTGCACCGCCGAGGTCTTCGCAGACCAGGTTTCCGAAGGCATCGCGGATTTCCCAGCTGTTTTCATCTTCGAATGTATCTGTGGGAATGTAAGTCGTCGTGATCACGTCGCCGGTTGCAGCCATGAAAGTCTCAGAGCCGCTCGTACCAGTGGCGAGCGAGAAAACACCAACCGAGCCGCCATTGACGAAGATCTCGATCGTGTTGTCGTTGCCGCTGTCGTTCCAGCCATCACCAAACGTGTCGAACATGGTTAACGTGTGCGTACACGTCTGAGCTAACGCCTGCGATTGCAGGCCGAGCGAACAAACGACTGCAATCGCCGCCGCCGCTAAGGTGCGCACGGTGCGTGACCGTGCGTAGATACAGTTAGAGACCTCTGTCTTCAACATAAAAACTACTCCTCCAAAAGAAAAAATGTTTGTTATTCCGAAGCGGAAAATGGACAGCAATCGCCCAATCTCGCCGCTTCGAGATCAGCCGTATAACGAATGACTTCGTTTAAGAAGCTAGAAAACAAATGCGAAGATCCCCTCCCGGATTCGCAATGCAGGTTTCAGATTCCCACGACGGAAGCAATGGCACGAATGTGCAAGGCAAAGAACACCACTTTTCCCTCTTCCGATGGAATCGAGTGTAACAGAACTGAAACGGCGACTCAAGAAATGGGGCACTCGACCGGTGAGTATTTTGAGATTGCGTTAAGCTATTGCAATAAAACAACTTACATTCAGACTAGAAATTCGCTCGGCAAGCCCAAGGTAAAGGTACGAGTTGCGGCGGATACGACCAAGAATGAACGCGTGAGACAATGCCAAGCGCGCATCGGACCGTAAAGATGCATTGAAATTAAAAAACCCTGCTACCTGAAATTTCAGATAGCAGGGTCGTTATGGCACCCCCAAGGGGAGTCGAACCCCTGTCGCCGGCATGAAAAGCCGGTGTCCTAGGCCACTAGACGATGGGGGCCAAGGTGATCCAACCCACTGGGCTGGTTCGACTTAAGAGGGACCGCGAATTAAAGCCGCAACTGCCGGATTCTTCAAGGCCTCAAGGTAAAAAAAACGCCGCAAACGACCTTTCACAGTCGCTTGCGGCGCCACACGTTCGCGGGCGTGCCAAGGGGCCGCCCGCGCGGGGCAATTCAGGTCGGCTTTCCGCGCCGACCCGAAGGGGGACCGAGTTGTGAATAACAAGACCGAGTGCCGTGGACCGGCAATCGGCGGTAGCGGCCTGTGGCCGCACGGGTTGTGAAACGCCCCACTATCGTGGCGGGCTTCTCATGTTGATATGAATCAACACGGCACGGATTCAAGGCTGAGATTTAGCGGCTTGAGAAATCCGCGTTTGGCCGTCACGGGTTTAGGCATTTTGGGGCGTTACGCATTTCCAAACGGATTGCGTATTCGCAGGACGTCCGATTCCGCCAGCGCGCAAAGTAAGGCGCGCCGGTGTCGGGCGATTGGTCCCCCGCCGCGTTGGCCGTATGATCGGTCGTTCTATGGAAGCGCTGCTCAACTGGCTGCAGAACAACACCTACGTCGTACTGGGCGTGGTCGGTATCTTGCTGGTGCTGTTGGCGGTGCAGCGGATGCTGCGCGGCGTACGACGGCGACGAAAGCCCGCGGAGCTGCACCCACGGCTGCAAGCCTATGCCGGAACGAGTGAAGCGGATTTGGAGGCCGAAAAGGCCGACGCCGCCGGTATCGTGGCCACCAGTTCGACGGGCATCGTGACGGGCTACGAGATCAAGCAACAAATCGAAGCCGTCTTTGTTGAAGGTTACCGCACGCCTAACGATGCGATTCGGGCGCTCAAGGCCCAAGCCGCGCGGCGCGGCGCCAACGCGATCATTCATTTGTCGCAAAGTCGATCGGGGGCGGGCAAGTGCGTCGCGCAAGGCGATGCGGTTGTGATTAAGCCGGTGGTTGCGAAGTAACGCTTCGTTCTGCGCCTCGAACGCAAGCTCTGAGTCATTCCTTCAACGCTAACTTCTCGATAGCAAGGACACGCTCCGGTTAGCTGCTGACGCTGCGAACCGGAGCTTTCTGGGTTCTCCTCCCTGCGCTGTTCGAGTGTTCGTGAGATTTGGTTCTTAATATTCTCTGTGGACTAACGCCAAAACGGCGTTTTGCCTGCGGGCGTTAGAAATCTTCTTGACAGCGATTAGCCGCGCCGCGATCCTTTCGGCGAAAGCGAGTTGCAAACTCGCAAATTGACAACTGTATATTTCAGGTGTCGGTCTCCCGCCGTTGGGAGGCTTACAAGAGGGAAGACGGTGCAAATCCGTCGCGGTCCCGCCGCTGTAACCGGGGACGACTGCCGCACGATGCCATTCTCGCTCAGTAACGCGAGGAGAAGGCGCGGCACAAGGTTGATCCGGAAGCCAGAAGACCTGCCGACACCCCTAGTTTCATTCGCGTCACCTCGGGACATGGGTGCACGATGATCGCGCTTTCGTAGCGGTCGCCTTGCGGCCCAAAATACGACGCGACTTGTCGGCAAAGACCTTTGCGCCCAACGAATCGGTGGCGGCGCGGAGGTCTTTTTCTTTTTGGCGTTGGCGGAGAACCAACGCGAAAGGAGCATGCCATGTTAGGCAAGTCGTTTTTTTCTGTTCGTCTTGTTTGTCTATCTTTGGCTGTCGGTAGCGCGGCGACGTTGGTCTCGGCGACCGTCGCGTTCGCTAGTCCGTTCGCTAGTAGCGTTGCCAGCTATGACGCGGGCATCGGCGCGCCGGCGAGTTTCATTTCCGATCCGACGGTCGCCCTCGGCGCGCCCGAGCGTGTAACCGGCGAAGTGGCCGGCTTTCCCGGATCGGTCACGATGTTTAATACACCGTTCGGAACCGACGAGATCATCAGCATCGGTGAAGGCGGTCATCTCACGCTGGGCTTCGATCAACCCATTGTCGATGACCCGACGAATCCGTTCGGCATCGACTTCATCGTGTTCGGTAACACCTTCTTTACGACTAGCGACTTTACCGTCGGCAATATCACGGGCTCGAACGCAGAGCCCGGCACCATCGAAGTGAGCGCCGATGGCGTGAACTTCGTCGAGCTTGCCGCACAGGCCGATTCGCTGTTTCCGACGCAAGGGTTCACCGACGCCGGCATCTTCGGTACCGACGCGAACTTCAATCCAAACGGCAGCACGCCGACCGATTTTTTCCAACCGATGGATCCGAGCCTAACGATCAATGATTTCCTCGGGCTCGATTATCAGAGTGCGTTGGCGCTTTACGGTACGTCGGCTGGCGGAACCGGCGTTGACTTGGCCGGCAGCGGCTTGGCGAGCATTTCATTTGTGCGCATCAGCGTGCCGGTGGGTGCGGGCATCAATAGTGAAATCGACGCGATCGTGAACGTGCCGGAGCCGACCACGATGTTGATGTTGGCGCTGGGTGGTTTGATGGTTCGGCGTCGCCGGATGGGTTGGTAGGTCTGCGATGTTGTTATCACGGTCAATCCGACAACAGAAGGTTGGCGACGATGCACGAATAGGGTTAGTCGCCCAGCCCCGGAGGGGAAGGGGCACCCGGCGTGCTGGTCTGCGCGCTAGGTCGTTAGTCCCCCAGCCTTGGAAGGGCTGGGGCACCAGCGCGCTGTGGCACCGGTTTCTAACAGGTGTTCTCCCTGCGCTGTGGCACCGGTTTGTAACCGGTGATTCGCGGCGGTTCGCGCAACCAGGTTCATTATTGGTTACCGTCTCGTTGTTCGCAGCGGTGTTGGTGTTGGGCATTCTCATTCCAATCACCGCCTATGCGGATTGGCCACAATACGGAGGGGATGTCCGGCGGTCCTCAGCGGCCGTCGGCGCCCCCGCCCATTTGCAATCAACATGGAGCGCCACCACCGACCTCACCGGCGACCCGTTTATTTTTGAAGGTCCATCCGCCCCTGCCGTGTTTGACGGGCGCGTGTATGGCTATGCCAAGCAGCTAACGAATGGCATCTTTACGGCCAGTAAATTGGTCGCGATTGATGCGACATGTGGCGACGTCGTTTTTGAAACACCCTTGGCACGCGGGCAATTCGACTCGTGGTCCGCCCCCGCCGTCGATGTGATACATCGCACTGTGATCATTGGCAGCGGCGCAAATCTATATGCCATCGACGCTGACGATGGATCGATGGTTTGGGAAACGTCATTACTACGGACCGTCGTAAACGCCTCTGCGCTGATCGTCGGCCCAAATAATCAACGGCGCATTTTCATCACCGACTTCGATGGCTTCGGCCAATCGGCCAGCTTGTATTGCATTAACGCTTCGGCATTCGGTGCGGTTGAAAATCCGTATCAACCGGGCGAGATCATTTGGACCGAATCAATCGGCGGTGCGAGCGGTGCAACGCCAACGTTGACCGACAACGGCTTGGTGGTGTTGGCCGGAATCAACGCGCCGACCGACGCGCCGAGTATCACGAACGGTCATATCTCCGCCTACGATCCATCGGCTAGTGCCGGCAATCGTTTGGCGTGGCGGTTTCAACTGTCGAGTATCGGGGTAGCCAATGAAGGCTTCTTCGGCGGTGTCACGATCAATGATGGCTTTGTGTATGCCGCGAGTTACGACATTAACGGTAGTGGAAACAACTCCAACTTGGTGAAGCTCGATGCGACCGATGGTTCGTTGGCCTGGAGCGTTGCCTGCGAACGCTCCAATGCGATTCCGATTGTCGGTAACAACGAACGAATCTATCTCAGTGCCGGGCTCGATGGATTCGGTTCGACGCCGAAGGTGCAAGCGTTTGACGATCTCGGTGCGAGCGCGTCGCTAGCCTGGGACACTGCCGTCGATAGCGGCTTCGCGCTTTCCGTCGGCGGTTGGACGCATCAACCCGTGCTGAGTGGCGATTATCTTTACGTCGGCACGATTCCCGATGGTTTTCCGTTTTTCGGAGCGTACACGAACCTGAGTATTTTGAATGTTACGTTGTTACCGAGCGACGCCGGTTTTGTAGTCGACAGTGCAAGCGGGTTTGGTAGCAGCCCCGCCGTGTGCGACGGGCGGCTTTACAGCATCGGTGCGAGCGGCATGTTTGAGATTAGTGTGCCGGGCGACTTTTGCGGCGCGGGCGCTGGGCCGGATGGGCAGCTCGACCTGTTGGATGTGCCGTGCTTTGTGGATGCGTTGTTACACGCTGATGTCGGTACATTTTGCGCTGCTGAGTTGGCGCGGCACGATTTGAACACGGATGGTGTGTTTGACGGGCGCGATGTCGCGGCGTTGACGGCATTGTTGATCGGGGGAACGCCGTGATGCGACTGGACGGTCAACTGGTCCGAGCGCGTGCGGGGTTAGTCCCCCAGCCCCAGAGGGGCAGGGGCACCCGGGTTGGCTTCACGCATCGGGTGACAACGAGGAATGTCCCGCGCGTTCTTAATGTCTCCCAGTTCCGGAGGGGCAGGGGCACCCGAGTGCTGGCACACCGATTTGAATCCGGTGGTCGCGCTGCGCTGTGGCACCGGTTTGCAACCGGTGGCAACGCGGAACTGCGCGGCAACCTTGCTACGCGTCGCAGTCGTCGAACGAGGCGTGGCTTTACGTTGATCGAACTGCTCGTCGCGTTGGCCATCATCGCCTTGTTAATCTCGGTCTTGATACCCGCCCTCTCCGCCGCGCGCGGTCAGAGTAAGTCCGCCGTTTGTGCCGCGCGCTTGAAGCAACTCGGCCAAGGTCTCTTGATGTATGCCCACGACTACGAGGGCCGCATGATGCCCGCCGCTTATACATCGAATGCCACGGTTGGGACCGGACCGCCCGTTTATTGGTGGGGTACCAACGCAGCGTTAGAGGTCGATCACACGAAGGGGTTCGTCTGGCCCTATCTTCAAGTACCGCTCGATGCCGACGGTGTGATGGAATGCCCCCAACAACCTTGGGGATCGTATCAACCGCAGGGCGCGGCGCAGCAAGTCACGAGCACCTACGGTTACAACGGTTACTACTTGTCGCCCGCGCACACGCCCGGTTGGTCGTTCGCCATTGGCAATCGGCCTTGGCAACAAGCGTCTACGGTGCGCGACGCGGCACGGGTGTTCGCGTTTGCCGATGCGGCGATCGATCTGGGTGGTTCGTTACCGCGCAACAGCGCCCTGCTCGATCCGCCGGTGCTTTATCAGGGGTTCGGTTGGACACCGAACGGCAGTCCGACGACGTCGTTTCGACATCAGCGGCGCACGCATGCCGTGCATGTTGACGGTCACGTGGATTCGTATGGCGCGGCGCAAGCAAAGATCACCTCCGAGCGATTTCAGATTGGATCTGTCGGTGACGGTGGGAACGGGCCACATTACGTGCCGGATTGGCGGGATTGGTAGCTGTCAGCCATCGACGAAGGTGAAGTTGCATTGATCGCACACATAGCCTCCGGCCAATGGCCGGGGGCTAAATCACGAACGGGTAATATTAATCCCGAACTCTTTTATTAACCCTCCCGGCAGAACACCGGTTGCAAACCGGTGCCACAGCGCAGAGCTTTTAATAAAAGCGGCAGATTCGCGCTTTGCGTTGGCGGCGGTATCATGCCGCGACGATGGATGACCATACGCTGGAAAAACTCGATTTCGAGCGGGTACGCCAATGGCTGGCGCGCTACGCGAGTTGCGCGCTGGGCCGCAAGCTGGCGCTGCGCGTGTGGCCGTCCAAAAAGTACAAGCAGGTCGCCCATTGGTTGCAGCAAACCGAAGAAATGGGCGCGTTTGTCGCCGATGCGGGCGTTGCGCCTTTCGGCGGCGTGCGCGACGTACGCGATCTGGTCCGCCGGGCCGTGCCGCCCCACAAGCTGGAACCTGCCGAGTTCGGCGAGATCGCCGATACGCTAAATGGCGCAGCGAACATTCGAGCGTGGCTGGAGGCCGCCGAAGAAAAGTTTGAAACGCTAAAACATCTGCGCAGTCGCGTCGGCGACTTGCAGGTGATTCGCGATCGCATTACCAAAATCATCGATTCGCGCGGCGAGGTGCGCGACGAGGCATCGGAGCGACTTCTGCGCATTCGCAACGAGATCAATAACCTGCGCGACGAGCAGCGCAACCTGTTCGACAAACTCATCAAGCAGCCTTCGATCACCAAGTATCTGCAATATCCGGAAGCGACGTTTCATGCCGACCGCATGGTGCTGCCGTTGCGTGCCGATCAGCGCGGTCGCGTGCCCGGCATCGTGCATCGCACCAGCGACAGCGGGCAGACGCTGTTCGTCGAACCCTCGCAAGCGGTCGAACTCAACAATCGACGGCTGGCGTTGGTGCAGCAGGAGCGCGACGAGATTGGGCGCATCCTGTGGGAATTGACGCATTTGATTCACCTCAATCGCGAGCCGTTGATCGAAACGCTCGATGCGTTGGCCGTGTTAGACTTGCTCAATGCCAAGGTGAAGTTTGCCGATCGTTTCAATATGCGGTTGGCTAAATTGAACGAAAACGGTCGCGTTAATCTGTCGCACGCGCGCAATCCGGTGTTGGTCGAGATGTACGAAGATGCCCAGTCGCCGGATTATGTCGAGCCGGTGAAAGGGAAGGCGCGAACTGTCGTGCCAATCGACGCGCGACTGGGCGAAGATTTCGACATCATGCTGATCACCGGCCCAAATACGGGCGGCAAGACGGCGGCTTTGAAGACAGTCGGCTTGCTGTCGTTGATGACGCAGGCGGGTTTGCCGATTCCGGCGGCGGCGGGCTCGACGTTGCCGGTGTTTAACGGCATTTGGATCGATGTCGGTGACGAACAAAGTTTGCAGCAGAGTTTGAGTACGTTTAGCGCGCACATGGAGCGCATTCTCGATATTTTGCGGCGCGCGCGTAAGAACATGTTGGTGTTGATGGATGAGTTGGGTGCCGGGACCGACCCGGACGAAGGCGCGGCGATTGGCAAGGCGATTATCGATGAGCTGCTTAAGAGCGGTTGTGTGGCGATGATTACGACGCACCTTGGCGCGCTTAAGGCGATCGGTTTTGAGGCGGAGCGCGTCGATAACGCCAGCGTTGAATTCGATATCGAAACGTTGAGCCCGACGTATCATTTGCGTATCGGCGAACCGGGTAATAGCAATGCCATCGCCATCGCGTCGCGCCTCGGCATGCCGAAAAAACTCGTCAGTGCCGCTAAGAAGAACCTGACGCGACGGGGTCGCGCGTTGAACAAGGCGATTGCCGGTACGCTCGATGCACGCCGTGCGGCCGAACAGGCGCGGCGCGACGCCGAACAAGCACGTCAGCAAGCCGCGCGCGAAACGTTGGCCGCGCTCGATAAAACGCGCGAGATGGAAGCGAAGCTGGCCGAGGCAGATCGTTGGCTCGAACGCATCGTGCGACTGCAACCCGGCGATGCGGTGCGCGTGAAGAAGTTTGACGACCCCGGAAAAATCGTGCGGGTGCGCATCGACAAGCAGAAGGCGGCCGTCAGCATCGGCGCGCTGGAAGTGGAAGTGCCGTTTTCCGAGCTTGTTTTCATCGATGAATAGCGCACGCTTGGGATTCGTGCTTCGATCGATGCGCATTCGTTTTCTGTAAATGAACGCGCGGCCGCAGGATTCGACGCGACCGCAATGATCGAACGCCCACGCGAGTAATCATGGACGATGCCCCACCACGTCAATCCGCCGATCATCAATCCAAACAGACGTGGCTCAACGAGCGCTTGACCGAGAACCGATCGGTGCTCTCCGCCGCACAGCGTGCGAGCTTCGTCTGGTCGTGGGTGCGTTTTCTCACGTTTGTGATGATGCCCATCGGCGCGTATGCCGCCGTGTCGGAAGATTACCTCGTGGGCGGGTTGCTCATCGGTGTCGGTCTGGTTGGCTTTCTGATCGCAGTGCGCTTGCACACGTGCGTGCGGCAGCGGCTGCAACTGGCAACGCTGACGGAAATCGTGCTGGAAGAGTCGGCCACGCGCTTGGCGGGCGGCGTCGATATCCTCATTTCGGGCGAGCGACCCAAAGCCGCACGCGAATCTATTACGCAATTCTTGATTAAATCGGACGACAAGTCGCAAACGTTTCCCTTAAGCGCACAAGAGATCGTCGATATCGATGTCTTCGGCGCGCCGCTCAGTTTGTTCGGCATGTTGAACCGCACGTCGACGCCGTTGGGCGCTCGGTCATTGGCGGAAGCGTTGGAACGCCCCTTGGCGGAGAGGGTGAGTATCGAAGCGCGGCAAGCGGCAGTGCAGTGGCTGGCCGATCATCCGTGGGAGCGCATTCGCCTTACCGCCGCTGCCGCTGGCATGCGGGCGTTGCATAAAGAGTGCGACGACTTCTGCGGAACGGTTGCGGGGTTCGATCCCCTACCGCAGCGCGGCAAGATGCGAGCGGCGCAACTGTGGGGTGCGGTCGCATCAATCGGTTTGGCGATCGTAATTTATCGTCTGTTTGACGGCAGCATTCGGCAATGGGAATGGATCGCGGCCTTGATGGCCGTTGCCGTCAATGTGTCTATCTTGCGGCACTTTCGTAGCGACGTCTTACCGCGCATTCGGCCTTGGTTGTCGTTGGATGATGTGGTCGGGGCGTTCGCGTTTTTTGTGAACAACGCCGTCGACGCGTTGCCCGCTGACGGGCCGTTAGTCAGACAGCGAAATGCGTTTGTCGCCGCTAACGACCCTGCGGTATTGCCCGCATTGCAACGCGTTATGCCGTTTGCGTTTTTGGGATTGGCCGGGTTGATGCACACGATCGTGAATTATCTCACGCTGTGGGATGTGCATGTGGCGTTAGGGCTGGATCGCGCGGTTGCGCAGCAGCGGCCGCGTTTGCGCGACGCGTTTGTTGCCGTTGGCGAATTGGAGTTGCGCGCGTCGCTGGCGGCGTACGCTTGGGAAACGCCCGGCGCGACGTTTCCCAGCGTAGAACCCGACGATGCATCATTAGTCGTTGATATACGCGAAGGTCGTCATCCGCTGATCCCGGCTGGTGAGGCCGTTAGCAATTCGGTGCAACTGGGCGCGCCGATTAGCACGTACATCATCACCGGCTCCAACATGTCGGGAAAATCCACGTTTCTGCGCATGACGGCGTGCAATATGGTGCTGGCGCAGATCGGTTCGGCGATACCGGCGCAATCGATGCGACTGAAGCCGTTACGGTTGATGACCGACCTGCGCATTCGCGACGATTTGGCGCGGCACGAGAGCTACTTTCTCGCCGAAGTGCGCCAGGTGAAGCGCATGGTCGAAGCGACGGCGCGGCACGAGCCGATACTGGCGTTGGTGGATGAACCGTTTCGCGGGACCAATTCGGCCGAGCGCGTGGCGGCGGCGGTCGCCGTGGTGCGCAGCCTGACGCGCGGCGGCGGTCTGCACATGGTCGCAACGCACGATGAAGCGTTAACGGCGCTGGCGGACGACCGGCAAGTGGCTAACTTTCATTTTGCAGAGAGCATCGACAGCGCTGCGTTGGTGTTTGACTATCGCATTCACGAGGGACCGTCGCAAACGCGCAATGCGCTGCGCGTGTTGGAGATGGAAGGCTACCCGCAGAAATTGATCGAAGAAGCGAATGAGATGGCGCGGCGGCTGATTGGGGAACAGGAACGTTAGCGCGGCGGTCCGAGAATGGCTTGCACCAAGCGGGCGGCGTTTTCTTCCGGGTTGAATTCGCGTTCGATTAGTCGGGCGGCGTTTTCGGCGCAGCGGCGGTAGAGATCGGCGTCTTCGATCATTCGTTGCATCGCACTGCCTAGCGCCGTTACGTCGTCGGGCGCGATCAACAGGCCGGTTAGCCCATCCCTAACCACGTCGCGCGTGCCGCCCGCGTCGGTCGCAATGCAGGGCACGCCTGCCGCCATCGCTTCTAGTACGCTATTCGGTAACGCTTCGCGCAGGGATGGATGCACGTATAGATCGATGGCGTCGAACACGGCGCTGCGATCGGTAACGTAACCGGTGAGGCGCACGCGCTCCTGCAAGCCAGCGGCGTCGGCGCGACGACGCAACGCATCGCGCAAGGGTCCATCGCCGAAATACGTCAGCGTGGCCTGCGGATACTTCGTCGCGATTTGCGAAAAGGCATCGAGCAATTGGATAACGCCTTTGGCCTCGGTTAAGCGACCGAGATAGCCCAGTCGCACAGCACCGATGTTGGTCCGGGGTTCGCCCGAGAGCGGCAAGCCATTTGAAACAACGGCGCGCTTGTCCCCATCAAACAAGTATGTTTTTTCGTAGTTGTCGGCGATGGTGCGCGTGTTGTAGATGAGTGCGTGGGCGCATTGCGCCGGAAGGCGATGTTGCCTCAGCATGCGTCGCCGCCAGAGTTGCGGGCGTGGGAAAACGCCGAGGAGGCGTTCTGTGTTTTTCGTGGGTAATTCTTCCGGCGCTTGGCGCAGCGTGCAGACGACGCGCAATCCGGCCAACCGGGCGGCGACGACGCTCGCGCGAAAGGCGCGACCGGCGGCTTGTTGTACGAAGTACGCCGTATCGACTTGTTGTGCGCGCAACCACAGCGATCGCTGCCAAAGGCATCCGGGCGTGATGCGTCGGTCACCCGCAAACACATCGTTGGTCCAGTCCACGCGATGTATGTGCAAGCGCGACGATGCGGGATGGTGCTTTAAGTCCTGATATATGTCCGAACCGGAATAGGCGACGACCACGCGGGCGCCGCTATGTAACAATGAAGCAATGGCAGTGAGTACGTGCTTCTCCGCACCACCCGTGTAGTTGATGCCGTCGGCATGCACGTAGTGCACCGCGCAGACCAAGACGGAGCGGCCAGCACCGATGCGCGGCAGGGTGTCGGGTTTGGCGACGATACACGTCGGTTCAGGTTGTGCGATGGTCGCGGAATGCAAGTGATTTCCCATCGGCGCGACGAATCGAGGTGGCGCGCTATAGGAAATATCGACGATACGCGGGGTATTCCGTCAATTCGATGCCGGCGGTAGCGGGCCTTCTGCAGGTGGAAAGAACACGTCATTCGGAATGTACGGCCCAATTGGCGATAGCAGGTCTTCCTCGTCGGTCGGCCACTTCGCGGGCGCGCCGAGGCTGACGTCAAAGACAAACAGCGGCTGGCGCGAATCGTGCAGGTCGACTTCGACGTAACCGAGCAGGCGCTGGGCGACGGATTTACCCTTTAAACGGGCGGGAAGATCGTTCGCCTCTTGCAGGCAATATACGATAGCAGGCAGGCCTTCGGGGCGAACGAACAGCAGTTGTCGGTCGTTCGATCCTTGAACGACGGCACACCATTCACGTCGCCAGTCAATCACGTTGTTCAACCGAACGTCCCGGAAGTTTTCAGCATCAAGGTCGGACTGCGCACGATAACCGGGCGCGGCCGATGCCGAATCGGAGAAGATGCCGACGTAATCGGTGCCGTTGCTCTCTATTCTCCAAGATTTGAACTCCGGTAAATTCATCGTCGTTAGGTTCGGCAACAAATGATGCCAATCGTTGCGCACATCGACCCATTGGTAGTGATTGCCAACCGTCGCAGGGGATTGCGGCTCGTATCGATGGCCATCAGGTGCGCGATAGGCACATGCCAGCCCGGGGATCAGCTCGTTCTTCCAATCGAGAATAGACAGCGCCAGACTCGGATCGGCGTCGGTGCCTGCCTCGACGATCAGTTCGAGAAAGTTCCAGCCCGCTTTGAGATTCAACTGCGTAAACAACGATCGCGCCGTTTTGTTTGCAGAGAAATCACCATACGTTGCGAGACCGTTGCAGCGCATGCGCAACGCCGCGATCGATCGTAGATCGAAGCGTGCCTGCACGGCGGTGTTTTTGGGCAGGTATACCCACGTGGATGCGAGATAGCCTTTGGACGCAGCTTGGGATATTTCCGATAGCGGTACGTCGTGCCCTTCGATCACAACATCTTTGCCTGCCTTGTTTACCGGCAAACGGTCGGCACGGATTGCGGCTTGGCACGATGCAAGTGCCGACGGATCCAACGGCGCGACGTTCCAAAGCTGCAAGTAGGAATCATCGACGAGCGGCTGGGCAATTTGCACGCCGACCAGCGCTTGCGGCGGACACAGATCGTGCACGCTTGACCACACGCTGGTGTGGAGATTGCCGGACGGTTCGAGGCCGTAGCGATCCAAGGAATCCTCGGACGGCAGCGCGGCCAATGCCGGTACGTGCTGGCTAAGCCGCCGAAAGATTTGGTAGTACATCCGAGCCGTCGCTTCGAGGCCGCCGTCGTGGAACAGGTTTGCTACCATCGCGTTGGCCGTGGATGCGTCGCCGCCCGCAATAACGACGTCTGCCGATGATTCGCCGTTCTGCCGCGGCAGCACTGTCGCCACGATATCGAACCAACCATCCGAACGGAGGAGACCTTTCGTCGGCGCGAGCACACCACCATTCACCAATGCCAGTTGATCGGAATCGGCGGATTCGATCGTGTGCCAATGGCTAACGATTTCGAGACGGCCGCGACTGGCCACGTTCAATAATCGATCGACGCAGATGAACGCGTCTTGCACGGCCGTGAACTGACTTGGCGTGAGGCTAACGCCGTTGCGCGACGTAACGATCACCACCGCGACGTTGATGCGCGACTTGGTTTTCACTTGGTCTTCGATCGCGAGACCCGCCTGATCGAAATACAGCATCCAATCCAGCAAGCCGCGCGGCAACATCGCCGTCGTCTCGCCCGCATAGTATTGCCCGCCGAAGTGCTTAGGGTTGAGCAGCATGCACTCGGCAAACTCCTCTTGCGCCATTCCATAAAGGCCCGCCATGCGTAGGTAATGGCCCCAGCGATAGTGTTCGAGAAAGTTACCCGAGAGCGTTCGTTCGCGCAGGCGGTAACCGAGCAGTCGCAGACCGCGCCGTGCGAAGCGCGCGACGTCTGGGTCGTCCGCCTTGGCGAGCGCTTCGTATTCGGCACGCGCGCCGGTGAGATCGCCGGCAAACTCCATCGCTTGGACGGCGAAATACTTGGCGACTTGCGGCTTGCCGGCGGCGCGGCGTTCAAACTCGCTAAGCGGGCCGTCGAGCGTGAGCTTGCCATCCTCGGCCAGCAACATCGGATCGGGCATGGCGAGCTTGGCGGCGACGACGTCGGTGGCTTCTGAAATCAGGTGCACTTCGATGCGGAGCATGTTGTCCGCAAAGCCGGAATTGCCGCGCAACGTTTCGGGGCTGATTACATAGGCCGTCGGCGTTGGCGCTAAAACCCAGTCGGGCAATGCGCGACCGTCGACTTTCAGCTTGATGGTGGCGGGAACTTGCACCGGCGGCGCGGCGTTTTGCGCGTCTTCCTCTTCGTTGCCGCCGGCCAAGGGTTGGACCGAGGGCTGCAAACTCGCCAATACCAACGGCGGTAACGGTCGATAACGCGGCAAGGCAATCATCAACTCTTGCACGCCATTCTTGATCGAGAAGTTACCCAACGGCATCACGGTGATCTCGGCGTTGGGCGCGGCGTCTGCAGTGGGCAACGCAAACGGCGAGGACAACAGGATCGCCATTAGTAGGAAACAGAGTGATTTTGTGCGCAGTCGTTCCATATCCGGCCTTTCGACCAATGGGTTCGAAGGGTGATGTTCAATTAGCAGCTTTGAGTTTAACACAAAGCAGATCGCGGTGAGATACCGCCGGTGCAGATCCGACGGGGTCACCTTAGCTATCGTCGGACTTGTCGAGCCATTCGAAATCTTCGGCGGTGCCGGTGACGCCCTCATCCCGTCGAGTCGATGCAGCCGGAAGCGGCGTTGCGTCCGATCGTTGGCCCAATCCGCGCCGTAGTGCCGCGAATACAAACGCCATGATCAACGTGCTGCCGGCTAACCACACGAGGAGAGTTGTGGTCGAGATACGCTCCGACTCGTTACCGACTTGTGACGATCCAGCGGACGCCGCTTTCACGATCTCGAACGAACGCCCCACCAACAACGGCCCCGCCCCTTCGCCGCCATCGGCCGCGCGAAAGCGACGCGCCTTGATGAACAGCGCGGGCAATCGGATGTGCGATTTGCGGCTGGAAGTGGGTGGTTTTTCGGTGAGAACGATGGTAGCGACGGCGTTGCTGCCGGATTGCCCTAATTCGATTTGATAGAGCGTGCCCAACTCGGGGCGATCGGCGATGCGAAATGCGTCTTTCACTTGCAAGATCACGCCTTCGATACAAACCTGCCGACCGCGGTAGTCGCTCGGGCGTTCGAGCAGGTACTGCCAAGGTGTGGTTTCAGCCGCGCAGGTATCGTCGTCAAAGATATCTGGATAGGACCGCAACGCGCCGCACATCCAATAGAAACCGGGATGGTCGAACGTGAAGGTGTAATCTTCGATGCTGGCAAGGATGCGTCGGCCTTCGGCGAGGACTTCGGCTTGTGCGGAGGGCGTGTCGTCATTTGCGCTTGCGCGAGTCGGAAGCAAAAGGAGTAACGCCAACGGCAAAATAAATTGGATAAAGGCTCGCCATCTCACGCCGCGAATGTTTCGAAATGGCGCAAAGAGATTCATACCAACATGCACATGCGTTAGCGTTTTCCGCTGAGCAACCATTGATACGCTACTCTGCCATCCGCGCGGCTTTGGCTTCCAACTCAAGCAAGCGACCTTGCCAAGGCGGGCCGCCCAAGTCGGGGTACCACGCTTTTTCCGACCGGATGCCTTTCAATACCTCGGCTGCCTTGTTGTGCCGCAGTTGATGTGACAGCCAGTGATAACGCGCTTCCCAATAGACAGCCGGCGCGGCGGTTCGCAGCGACTGATCTTCGAGCAGGCGTTGCCATAAACCTTCCGCCTCGTCGCGCAAGCGCTCGGCATCGGCACCATCGGCGCGCTTGGCCATGCGTTCGCGCAATTGGGCGGCGCGGCGCAGGTAGCTGCCCGAATTGGGGCTTTGCTCGATCAGGTCGTCTAGCAGCGCGCGGGCTTCATCCAGCTTTTCGGCGTAAAGCAACGTATCGATAAGTGCCAACTGTGCGACGGGTACGTGCTGTTTGTGCGACGGGCTGCGCTCGAGCCAGCGAATCAGATAACGCAGTGTGGGTATCGTCTGCCCGGCCAATTCGCGCGCTTCGCTGTCGCGGCCGTAGCGGCTGAGCTTGAGGATTTCGGCCTGCATCTCTGCCGACATCTGCAAGAGGATCGACCCGAGATTGGCGTCGACCCCGCCTTCGACGAAATCCTGCAAAGCTTGCCGCGCATCTTTGGATCGCCCCAACGCCTGCAGGCAACGAATGCGCAGCCCCAACGCACGGGCGTCGCGCGGCATCAGTTCGAGCAAGGCCAGCGCACCCTCAAAATCGCGCGTATCTTCGCTGGCGAGCAATTGCGCGGCGGCGATCACGGCATCGTCGCGCCAGGCCTCCAGCTTTTGGCGTTCTTTCGCATCCAAGCCGTCGGCTTGCGCCAATTGTTTACCGCAAAAGCTAGCGAAGTTTTGCCACGCTTCGCTGGCCTCGCGCGCAGCACGATTGCGCAGCACAACGGCCGTATCTTCGAGTAGCGTGTCGTAGGCGCGCTGCTTGCTGCGCGCGATGTTGCGCCGCGCTTCGGCGTAGTACGGCGACGATTCGTCAATGCGTTCGTAAGCCGTGCGCGCCGATTCGGAATGACCGGCCTCGTCTAACGCCAACGCCGCCACCCACTGTGCGGCCACGGCCAAAGAATGATCGGGCTGGCGACGACTCAGCAGTTCGGCGGCGCGGGCCAGTTCGAGATAATCCGCAGGCGCCGCCGACTGTGCCGCGAGTTGCTTCCATGCGCTATAGGCGTATTCGTAAATGCGATCGACGATCACTTCGTCCGCGTCGCGCCCCGCTTCGTCGAGAAAGATTTCCGCCGCCGGTCGAAGCTTGCCCGACTGATAGTAACAGACGGCCAGATTGAACCGACCGCGATGCCGCTCTTCACCCGTCGGGCTTCGGTCGAGCAGCAACTGCCACGCGCGGGCAGCCTCGTCGAATTGCTCGCTTTCCATCATGCGTGTGGCGGCGAGCGAGAGTTCGAGATCGTTGAGGTCCTTCAGCTCGCGCTTTTCGCGCCCGAACACGCGCAAGTACGGTCGCACCAAATCGGGCCATGCGCCGCCGCGTTTGGCCAAGTTTACCAAATGCTGTTCCGCCTCACCTTCAAGTTGTCGCTTGCGATCTTCCGAGGTGTTCGGTCGGCGGGCATCGTGGATGTAGGTATAGGCGAATGCCAAATCGGCGAGTTGCACGTAGAAGCGCGACTCGGTCGTGAGTTCCACGGACGCGATTTGCCGCAACTGGTCGCGAGCTTCACGGTAACGACCATCGAGCCAGCTACATTTGGCCCGTTCGTACAATGCGCGCAACGTGAGCCCTTGGCCTTGAGTGGACTTACTCACTTGTTCAAACGTCGTGTTAGCGTATTCGTAGCGGCCGCGTTCGCGCAGCGACAATCCCAAGCCGAGCAGCGCGTTGTATTTCAGCGCCGACGTCGAGCGATTCGTGACGATCACGTCGAACTCGGTTAGCGCATCGCCAAGCCATCGTTCGCGGTCGGGTGTATCCGCCGGTGATAGCATGGCGATATACAGCGCGCACCACGCTTCGTTAAGGCGCTGCCGCTCGGCGAGCGGTTCGATTCGGCCCGCCAAGCCTGTCAATAAGAACTCGTCGTTGTTGGCGACCTTGGCGGCCAACGCCATCTCGTCGATGATCGTTCCACCTGCGGCATAGGCGTCGGCTGAGCGGCGCAGGATGGCTAGCACCGTGTCGCGTTCGAAGTCGAGGCCGCACGTCAATTCGTAACGGTCTAGATGGCGACCGGCGCGATCGCGGAGAAGGAAGTCGCCAAACTCGACCTGCCATTCGGCGACGCGAAAGCGGTCGGTGGCGTCGTTGCTCTTTTCATAGACCTCGATGGCCAGCGCGACGAGTCGTTCGTAAAAGCGTTCGGCGTCGTCCTGCAGCGCGGCTCGGGCGACGGCGTCGGTTTCCTTTGCTGCCGCCGTACGACAGGCACGGGTGTAGTGAATGCGCAACAGCGGCGACTTATCCGCGAGTAGTGGCTCCAACAGTTCGGGCATGCCGCGTTCGACGAGATTGGCGACGAGAATGCGCTCGTCACTACTGAGCGAATCGTCGGCAGCGAACGCGACGGTCGCGGCTACGGCGCAACAGAGAAAGACCGACGCCATGAGGCATCGAATTCGCGAACACGCCTGCATGAGATTGGTTTGCATACAACGTATCACGGCGAACCTTGCCCGCTGATGCCGCTGACGGCAAAGCGAATGTTCTGAAAGCCGCTGCCGACGCAGGCATCCATCGCGGAGACGACGTATTGGTATTCCACATCGGGCCCCGCTTCGATGAGCACCCGCCCTTCCGCGTTGGCACCTTCATCGATGCGTTGCTTCAGAATCGACTGCAACGTCGTGAACGACGTACCGGGGATTTCCGAACCCATCAGAAAAATCTGACAGCCGCCTTGGGCGGTTTCGATCAGCGTGATACGCACGGTCGGAATGATGGTGATGCTGCTACCGCCACCGGGGCCGACTTGCGAAGGCAGTTCCGTCGGCAGCGCGCCTTCTTCGACCACCAGCCGCGCGCCGAGCATGAAGAAAATCAAAATCACCATGGTCACATCGACCATGGGTGCGAGATTGGGCGCATACGATCGGGTTGGCGGCAAAACGCGCGAACTCATCCCGGCCCTCCCTGGCTGCGCGGAATTGCGCTGAAGGTGACCTTGGTCACGCCGAGCCCGGCGCAATTGGCCATGACTTTTTGCACGTATTTGTAGGGCAGATGTTTGTCGCCGCGAATGACGCAGTTGATATCGGGAATGAGCGATTTCTGTTTGGCGAGCCGAGCCATGACTTCGTCGAGGGAGAGCTGCTTTTCATCAACGATATACACCGGGCCGTCGACGCCGGACATCTCGCCGTCTTGAATGTTGATCACAAAGCGACTGCCGAGATCCTGTTTGTCAACTTCCAACGCCGAGCGTGCCACGGGCAAATCGATCTTGGCGCTCGTTTCGCGCTCGACCAGACGTGTCGCGAGAATAAAAAACACCAACAGGCACATGGTGACGTCGACCATCGGCGCCAAGTTGAGCGCGATGGGCGTTGCGTCGGGAACGCCGGAATGGTTCGATCGCTTGCGGCCCAAGGGGGTTCCTTAACCGTTGTTCAAATCGGGTTACGCGTCGGCGCCCGCAGTTTCGCGCTTGGCACTGCCCGTGCCCGGCACCACCGACTGCGGCGACGGTCGGAAATATTCCAACGTATCGATAACGGCGGCCTGCGCCGCGACGGTCATCGAATCCACACGATTGCGACAGATGCCGAAAAAGAACAGCGCGAAGATGGCGACGATCAGACCAAGAAACGTACTCACCAGCGCCAAACTGATACCACCGGCTAACTCTTCCGGCCCGTAAGCGCCTTGCGTGGCCTGCATCTGACCAAACGCCTGAATCATGCCGGTCACCGTACCGAGCAGCCCGAGCAGCGGACTGATGTTACCGATGATGTTGAGTAGTTCGACCTTACGAAACAAACGGCTGCGCCAGGCGTTAGCGCGCTCTTCAACAGCTTCCTGCATGGCCTCGAAACCGTGCCGACCGTGGCGCAGGCCAATGGTGAGAACGTCGCCGAACATCGAGCGACTATCCGAAACGGCTTTAACGCATTCGCGAAACTTGCGATTCTCGATGAGGTCGCGCGTTTCGCGGATCTCGGCCTCGTTGTTCATCGTGCTGGTGCGAATGGTCCAGAAGTGTTCGATGACGAGATAGGCCATCGCGATCGACAGCAACAGAATCACCGGGCCGATGTAGCCGATGCCTTGAATCACAACATCGAGGAACGACGTCACGGTCGTGGTCGTCGCTTCGGCACCGCCCGCGCCATCTGCTTGGGCCCATACCGGGCGCGCGAGCAACATGACGACGCCAACCGCGAAGCAGTTTTTAATATAGCTTTTTCGATTTATCACCCGCGGTTCTCTCCCGTGGTCGTGCTAGTTGTGTTTGAAAGTTTGGACCGGCAGTTTACCGGCGAAAGTCGTCAGCCGTTACGTGCTTGTAGGTGCCGCCGTTTTCGCGTGCGATGCGTTGCAGCACGTTCTCGCCGGTGCCCATGTAATAGCCCTGTCCCAAAAACAAAATCGTATTGATGATGGTGCCCTTACCGCGATTGGCTTCGCGAATGGACTCCAACACATCAAGGTTTTGCTCACCAAAGTCGCCATCCGATAGCAGAAACATCACATCGAGACCGCGATACTTTAACGCGCCCGTCACCGCGGGGATCGGGTCGGTCTTACCTTCGGGCACCACTTCGTCGATAGCCCTGAAAGCGTCGCGCTTGTTCTCAATCGTGGCGGGCATCAGCGTATTCGCCCAACGTTGCGGTCGCTTTTCATCGTTGAACCAGAACACGTTGAAGCGTTGTTCTTCGGTTAGTTCGCCGATGGCTTTCTTGAGTTCGTATTTGAGATTGGCGATGGCTTCGGACATCGAGCCGCTGCGGTCCATGACATAGACAATCGATTCGGCATGCTGATCGGCACCCACGCCCCACATGCCGCCGACCGGCCCCCCGCCCGACAACGAACCCGACCCAACGCCGCCGCTGGCCGCACCACCACCACCGCCGGCAAACATTTGTGTGCCGGTGACATCGCCGCGGCGCAGCGAATCGCTGGTGACATCCTGAATGCCGCTCGACCCGCTGGCGGCGGCCTCCATCTTGAGCGAGTCGTCCTGCTCCAGCAGTTCGGCGAGATTCTTGATGCGATCCGCAGAGGCGGCGGCATCTTCACGCATCAGGTTTTCGTCGCCGAGAAACTCAAACGAACCGCGGCCGGCGTGGGTTGCTGAATCGACCAATCGCGCCGTGAATTCGCCGGGTGAATCGGCACCAGCCGTACCAACCGCCCACGTGAGCAAGCTGAGGATCATCAACAGGCAGGCGTGAATCACCAGCGAAAGGCTGAAAGGTCCTAAAAAGGTGAGAATCCGCTCGGCGACCGAACGCGGTCGTTCCTCCGATTTGGTGGTCATCACCACGCGGGAACGCTTCGGCGCTGCGGTCGAAGATGGACTGCGAGGCTGAACGATGCGAGAGACCAAGGGTGGGACTCCTGAAGGGGGAGCGTCGAGCTGGCAAGACCCAATCGGCCCTGAAGCCTTGCTGACGGCTCATTATAGACACCCAGACCGCCCGATCAAACGGGCCGAACGCACAACCCCTTACCTTCTAATCGGTTAGCAATCGGCACCATTTCGCCTCGACTTCCGAAAACCTTTTGACCTGCCGCTGTTGCTTGTGCTAAAGTTGATAGCCGGAGGAGATTGATGGGGCTCCCGCCCCCTCATGAAGCATCCGGCGGCATCCACTGCCGTCGAAGGAACGCATCGAACGCCGCAGGCCAACCCACGGTAACGCACCCGTTACCTCGGCGTTCTCAGGGATGAAACCCGCATTGCATTCGTCGTACGCTCCATTTTGAGGAGGCGTAGAGCTTTGATGACATCTCGCACGTTTTGCCCGGTTCTCGCTTTGGCTACCGCCCTGTGCACGATGGCCGCGCCCGCTTTTGCGGATGACTCGGTCACGCAGGGCCAACCGGCATTGGAAAAACGCGCGACGCCCTCGCGCCGAGGTGCCCTGCTCGAACGGGCGCGCAGTCAAATCGCCCGCGTTTACGACGATCTCGAACAAAACCAACCGCAGCAAGCGCTGCTGCGCATCGATGAATTGGGACCGCTGCTGCCCGATGGAGAGCGGCTCGTGCTGAAAGGCCGGGCGCTGTTGCAACTTGGCAATGCGCGGCAGGCGCGCAAGCACCTGATCGAAGCGGTTCAAAACCGCCCGCAATACGGCGAGTATCACTATTGGTTGGGCATTGCGTATCAAGCGGGCTCGGCACATTCGTTGGCGATCGAATCTTTTCGACAAGCAAGCCTGAAGGGATTGGAATCTGCAGAGTTGCACGTGGCTTGGGCGCAGTCACTGGCTGCCACCGAAGACGTGTTGCGCGGCATTCGCCGCGAGCGCTTCGAGCCGGAAGACGCCGAGGGTTTTAAGCCCGGCACGATTCTGCGCGACGGCATGTTGGTCGATTGTGTGTATCCCGACGACCATGAATGGGTGATGGCACCGCGAGCGTCGGCGCTGTTTCACGCGGAAAAAGCCACGCAGGTCGATCCCGAACATGGACCGGCATGGCTGATGGCCGGGCAGGTTTGGGCCCGTGCCGGTTTTCATGCGGTGGCTATCGAGCGCTTTCAATCGGCGGCGGCGTTGGTCGGCGGCGAAGATGCGGCGCGCTGCCATCATCTTTGGGCCGAAAGCCTGTATGCGCTGGGCGACTTTGATAAATTTGTCGATCACGCGAAGCAAGCCGTGCGCGCCAGCGGTGGCGTGCCAGCGCTGTGCCTTGCCGAGGCCTACGATCGCGCCGCCAAAGGTCACGCGATGCTCGGCCGCTCGGTCGAGTCGATCAACTGTTTAAAGTTTGCGTGCGAACTCAAGCCGACCGTGCAGCGGCATTTGCAACTGGCCGACGCCCTGATGCAATCGGCCCGCCCAGACGAAGCGACGGTCAAGCTGAAGGCGGCACTCAAGCTGGAACCGACTCGCAAAGAGAAGCGCTTGATTCGGAATCGGTTGTTGCAGACGATGCACTTGTCGCGCGCGGGGTGACTTGCGGCTCGATGCCGAATCGCCACGATTCGATGTCACAAGACTAACTTGCGATGTTGCGCGATGGATTACCTCCCTGCGTCCGCTTAAAGGCGACCTACCTAACGTCTCCTCAAGAAACTACCTGCGTGCATCCCCTCGAAAGACTACGTGGCTGGGTCCTCTCAATAGACTTCCTGCCCGCGTCCCTTCGATAGACGATCTGCCCTGCCTGCTTCCCCTCGCGAGACTTACCTGCCTGCGTCCCGTAGGGACGATATGAAAATAGCCCAGCACATCGTGCTGGGATTTCCGACGCCTCTCTCCATTCTCGTCCCGGCAGGGACGAAGGGAATTCCCCGATCGGCCCTGGACCGTATAATCCCCAATATGGGTCATACGTACATCAGTAACCTGCAACACATCGTTTTTTCCACCAAGCAGCGCCGACGATATATCACTGCTGACTTGCAGCAAAGACTTTGGCCCTACATGGGTGGTATCGCGCGCGATAACAAGATCAAAGCCATCGCAATAGGAGGTGTCGAAGATCACGCACACCTTTTACTCTCCATGCCCGCCACGATTTCCTTGAGCCGCGCAGTACAACTGATCAAAGGCGGTTCCTCACGCTGGATACATGAGACGATGCCGTCTTTAAGAGAATTCGCCTGGCAAGAAGGATACTCGGCCTTCAGCGTCGGCATCGCGGCGGTTGACGACACGATTGCATACATTCAGCGACAGGCCGTGCATCATCGGAAGAAGTCCTTCTAGGAGGAATTGACTCAATTTCTGAAGCGCCATGGAATTGACTATGACGAACGGTATGTATTTGGATGACGTGTTTGGTTCCCATCATCCCTACGGGATGGAGAATTTGTTAGTTAGCAATGTACTTTCATTTTGTCCCTACGGGACAGATACAGACAATCAAATTGACGGCTTACTTCCCAAATTGCTCAATCTCTAGTTTTGCTTTGAAAGACAAAGATAAGTTCTTGAGCACTGCCAACGAACAATTAGCCCGACAAGACTCATACGATAGCATCGTTCGCTTTTTCAAAACGTCTCCCACACTCTGGACACCGGCCATCAGACAGACCGTTCAAGCAATAGCCACAGCCAGTGCAGGCATCGGCTGATATTGGGCGCAGTTGCCTTCGCACTAGCATCGAAATCAATACCGGTGCAGCAAAGATTGCAACTAGGCCCCAATGTGGTATTTCTAAAACTGATTCACATAATGCTCCCTGCTTCCATACACCCTTCTCTTGATATAACCAACCACCGCTTTGTCGGGGCGTGAAATTAAATCCACCATCTGAAAAGCTGCCTATTGGCTGTGATAGCCTGACATAATACTGACTATCATTTGGAGAATTTGTTTCGTAAATAAAGTAAAGAAGATAGCCGCCACGAGACGTCATCATCGAAACGTCTCCAAGACCAATCGAAAGACTGACAATCTGGGACGCAACTCCAATGATGATGACGAGGCCGAAAACAGAATAAAATAGCAAAGTTAAACTTCTTACCTGTCGCATGTTTCCTCTTAACACTTGGGCAGTTATGTCAAGTTGAATTATGTAAATTCATATTTTCGCTTTAACTGTCCAAAAACTCAAGAACGATTTCTCGCCTTGAAGATTCCCTCCTCGTCTAAGATCTCGATACTATTATTCGGCCATCCGCTCCGCCGCCGTCACGGTGTTCTGCAACAGCATCGCCACTGTCACGGGGCCGACGCCGCCGGGGACGGGCGTGATGTGACTCGCCTTAACGTTGGCCTCTTCAAACAACACATCGCCGACCGTCTTTTTCTTCTTCGGATTTTCCGGATCGTTCGCGCTCACGCGATTGGTACCGACGTCGACCACGATCGCGCCCGGCGCGATGAATTCGCCTGTGACCATTCGCGGCACGCCTACCGAGACCATTACAATCTCGGCCGCGCGCACCATGGCGGGCAAATCGCGCGTGCGGGAATGACACTGCGTTACGGTGGCGTTAGCTGCAAGCAACAACATGGCCAACGGCTTGCCGACGATATTGCTGCGCCCAATGACGACGGCGCGCTTGCCGGAAATATCGATACCTGTCGATTTTAAACATTCGAAGGCCGCCGCCGCCGTGCACGGTGCCAGCGCGGGCCTTCCCATCGCCAAGGCGCCAAAGTTCGCCGCGCCCACCCCTTCGACATCTTTGCTTGCCGCGATCAGGGGTTGAATGCGGTCGGCATCGATGCCATCGGGCAGTGGTAATTGCAAGATAATACCGCTGACGGCGGGGTCGTTGTTGAGCTTTTGCATCAATGCTGCAACGGCGGCTTCGTCGCTGCCGTCGGGCAGTTTGTGCAACTGATAATCGATACCAACGGTGCCGGCGTGCTTGGCTTGCGATTGCGCGTACGATTCGGCGGCGGCATCGTCACCGACAAGTACGGCATGCAAGCCGACGACGCGGCTTTGCGCTTTGAGCGCGGTGACGCGTTGCGTTATGTCGTTGTGAATGTGTTCAGCGAGCGCTTTGCCGTCGATGAGTTGAGCGGGCACGGTCGTCTCCCTTTTGCTGGCGGAAACCAAATTTGAGCGTGGCCGCAGTTATAAATTAAACGTAGTGAGATGCCAGTAGGTGATGATTTGCGATACTTGCTGAAAATCGAGCGCGCTGCAGGCCTTGTAACGTTTCTTTTTAAAAGAACGCGGACGTCGTCTTCAGAACCGCGCCCGTAAGGAAGCGGTGGGCGTACGACGTAATGAGATCGCGATCACGCAGACATAAATTGAAATCGATCGCCAATATTCGCGAATGGTGCATCAAGGGATGCACCCTACGGACAACGATGAATCCGCTCGCGAATCTGCCAACTCGGGACGCCTTGCGGTGACCGCTTCCTTACAGGCGCGGCTCTGACAGATACACCTGTCGCAAACCGGTGCCACAGCGCCCGCCCATGGCGGGCTAACCTGCGGCTTGGGCTTTCAACTTCGGGGCGAACTTGTCATTCTTGTAAGCCGACAATGCGACGGGCTGCTCGTCGATCATGGGCTGGATGAATGCGGTCGTCGCGCGGAGTACTTGATCGGGCTCGGCCAGCGTGGGCTGCCAAAGCTTAGGCCAATCCAAACACAAGTAGCCCTGATAACCGACACCCTTGAGCAGTTGCACCAAGCGGGCCAACTCTACATTCCCTTCGCCGGGCAGTGCGTATCCAGAGAATCCGCCGTTCTCAAAGTTTCCGTCGCAAAGGCGCACCATACCGATGCGGGCGCTGAGGCGCGGAATCGAGACGGTTGGTCGCTCGCGCTTGGCCAACGCGTTGAGCGGGTTCCAACAACAGCGCAGGCCCGGCGACGCGACGGCATCGACGATGTACCAAATCGATACGCTATCGACGAAGTCGCCGTTGTTCTCGATCAGCAACGTCACGCCGCGTTGGGCGGCATAGTCGGCCAGCGGCTTAAGACCTTCGACGATGCGGGCGAGTGTGGTTTCGCGGCGCTCGTAGCCGAGCAAGCTAAACGACATCTTTTGGATTTCGGAACCGAAGACGCGCACGTAGGGGCAGCGCAGGTCTTGGGCCAACTCGATGTAGTCGCGTACCTCTTTGCTGCTTTTGGCTTGCGTTTGTTTGTCGCGATGATGAAAGGCGGCCGAGGTCGACAAACAGACGAGGCTTACGCCGGTGTCGTCCATCAAATCGGCGACTTTGCCGGGGTTGGAAGCAAGCTGCGGCGCGAGGGGCAGATACATCTGGCCCTCCAACCCGCGCAGCTCGATGCCGGCGTAGCCGTATTCCTTGGCTTTTTCGACCATGGTGACGAGCGACCAGGTCGGACATGCGATGCTGCTAAAGGCGAGTTTCATGTTTGCTTGCTCTTTCGTCGTCGTGTCGTGCCGTAAAGGTCGTCATACTTTGCCAGCACGACGGTCGTGCCATGCCGTGGTGGCCCGCGCACTTGGATGCTGACCACTTTTCCTTACGGGCGCGGCTCGGTGCGCTGTGGCACCGGTTTGTAGCCGGCGTATCTCACACTGCGCTGTGGCACCGGTTTGCAACCGGTGAACGCACTCTCAAGACCGGACGATATCACCCTCACCCGTCCAGTCAATTCCCACGGTCGCATTGCGGACGCTGCGCCCTATGCCAACCCGGCCTTCAACTCGGCCAGTGGGTAAAACGTGCCCCGCCAGCGCACGCCGCCGCGAATTTGTGTTAGTATGAGAGATCGTAGCACGGCAAAGGCCAACGCCACTGCCACAATGGGTGCCGTGAGCCCGATCAATGCATTTGCCCCCAGTCGATAGGCCGAATACCCAAACGCCGCCATCAGCACGGTACCCCATACCCAGAACGGTAACGCCCACGGCCACGGTGCCAGCAACACCCCCGCGACCGGTCCGAGCCCGATGGTCGCCAGCAACATCGCGCCGCCGATACCTTTGAAAAGCGAATACTCGGCACCCGCGAAGGCATTTTTCTCCAAACCGCGAATCACGCCCCAAAAACCGTGCTGCCAACGCACGCGCACCAGTTGCTCGCCCGGCAACGCGTCGCTGACGAAACCGCGCGCCTTGAGTACCTTGCCGGTTTTGACATCATCCACCACTTCCATGCGCAAGGGCTCGTGCCCGCCGATGGCATCATGGGCAGAGCGCCGCACGAGGTTGAACGCGCCCACGCCGCAATAAGTATCGGGATACAACGGATTGCGAATCCGCCACGGCTTGAAATGCAGCGAAAAGATGAACGCAAAAAAGCACACCATCGCCGTTTCCCAAAAGCCGCCGAACACCAGCCCTGGGAACACCGCGAGATGATCGACTGCCTCGCGGCGGGCATGGGTAACGGCGCGCCGCAGCGCGCCGGCGTCAAATTTGATGTCGCCGTCAGTGAACAGCAGCCAGTCGCCGTCGGCGGCTTTCGCGCCCACATGATTGGCGTGGTTCTTGCCCAACCAGCCGGAAGGCAGTTCTTCGATATGCAACACCCGCAGCGTCGGTAATTCCGGAGCCAGTCGGTCCATGATCGCGCCGGTCTCGTCGGTGGAGCGATCGTTTACGGCGACGATTTCGAGATCGGGATAATCCTGTGCGGCCAGCGAGCGCAGACAAGCTTCGATTTCCGCCGCTTCGTTGCAGGCTGGGACGATCACGGAGAGCTTGGGCAGTGGCGCATCGTCCAGCGGAATGCCGCTTAAGGGTCGCAACCCGCGCGCCCCTAAGAAGGCGATGCCCAGGGTTACTATTACGTAACCGCAGCCCGCCAGCCCAACCGAAAATAGCAGAATATCCGCCAATTCAACGCCGCCTTCTATTGACCCCACGCGCCCGTCATTTACCGTACGGGGCTGCCCGTGAAGTGTAGCGGGAGATTGAATGCGTTACCCAACCTTGGCCCCGCCCAGTCGGCTTTTCCCCGTGATATTGGGACGGTCGGCAACGGTGAGCCAACCCTTGTCAGGCACCACGATTTTTTGAAGCTGGGAGCAGGAACGATGACCGAACGCGTGCGAGAGATTTTGAGTTGGTACAAGAGCGAGAACCCTGGCGTGCTGACCAATCTGGCCCGCATGCTCAACCACGGTCGCCTCGGCGGCACGGGTCGCATGGTGATCCTGCCGGTCGACCAAGGTTGGGAGCACGGCCCGGCGCGCAGCTTCGCCCCCAATCCCGAAGGCTTCAATCCGCATTACCACTTTCAGCTCGCCATCGACAGCGGCTGCAACGCGTACGCCGCCCCGCTCGGTTTTCTCGAAGCCGGTGCCGCCGACTTCGCCGGTGAAATCCCGCTGATTCTGAAGGCGAACAATCACGACAGCCTCGCCGACGAAGAAGATTCGTGGCAGGCGCTGACGGCGTCGATCGAAGACGCCTTGCGACTTGGCTGCGTCGGCGTTGGTATGACGATCTATCCCGGCTCGGCCCTGCGCATGGAAATGTATGAAAAGGTGCGTGAATATGCCGAGCAGGCCAAGGCCGCCGGTCTGGCCATGGTCATTTGGAGCTACGCCCGCGGTAGCCAGCTTTCCAAGAAGGGTGAAACCGGCATCGATGTGATCGGTTATGCCGCGCACATCGCGGCGCAGCTCGGTGCCACGATCATCAAAGTAAAGCCGCCGACGGAATTCATCGAGCAAGATGCCGCCAAGAAGGCCATCGAAGGCGCGGGCATCCCGGTCAGCACGCTGCAAGAGCGCATCAAGCACGTGACGGACTGTTGCTTTGGCGGTCGCCGCGTGGTGATCTTCAGCGGTGGCGCCAAGAAAGATAGCGATGCCGACATCATCGATGAGATCACGGCCATCCGCGACGGCGGCGGCTTCGGTTCGATCATCGGCCGCAACTGCTTCCAGCGCAACAAGAAGGATGCGTTGGAACTGCTTGATAAGATTATTAAGGTTTACGGGGCGTAAATCATTAGCCTGACATTTTGTGAAATTTAGGACGCCACTTGGAAGCGCGCTTTCGGGTGGCGTTTTTTCTTGTAGCTCCGCTCACCAACGTAAGCCATCGATATATGCGGATTAAAATGGCTGGTAGTCGGCGACTGGTAATTCGCGGCTTAGCTATAAAGCAAGTTTTAGCGTGGCGCATTTCACCACACCGTAGGGTGCGTCCCGTGACGCACGACCGATCACGGCGTATTAATATTCCGACGAACAATTCGAATTGACTGATCATGTATTACATAGGAAGCACGCTAGACCGTGCCAAATTCAAATGTAGCGGACTTGAGATTTTGTCGACGACTTGAAACACGATTCTATTGTTCGGATTTGAGCATTCCCGGCAATGTTCGTCGGTCTTCTTCTTCTACGCCAAAGGCGTCGTTTCAATAGCCCGGGGTTGACGCGAAGCGGCTACCCCAGGAATTGTTGGCAAGCTATCATTGAACTCTGAAGGAGTTCCGTCACCGTCCGGCATGCCGCAACGCCTTCAGCGTTGAAAGCCTTGAGCTGACCGTAGCCCAGGGTAGCTGCTGCGCATCAACCTTGGGCTACTGTCGCAACGCCCGTGGCGTTGGATTCCGCGCATCGCATCTCTACGCTAGGTTCGCAGTACACTCGCTATAACGAGAATCCGCCATGTGGAAGTTTCTACAACCGGGAAGAACGAAAGCTCGCGCGTTTACCGAGCAACGTGCGCCGCAATCGGATTCCGACTTCTTAGCATCCTGCAACATCGGCGACTGCCCGTTGGCAACGAAGGCGGCATTGGGCGTGCGACAAGCCGTTGCGGCCACGGGAAAGATCGATCCGTCTTTCATCCGTGCGAGTGATGACTGGCCGGGATCGCTGGAGGCATTGCCGACTTGGGATAGCCTCAGTTTGTTCACGCTCGGCTTGGAACTCGAACGCGTTTTGGGGAGCCGGCTACCGGAAGGCTTAGTGCTGGATGCGTTTGAGAAAGACGGCAGGGTCGTCGTGGGTGTGCTGGTTGTCGATGTGTTTCGTTTCCTGCAAACAACCGACGATTGGGATTGAGATCGCATCGAACTTCGCCGCACCACCTTATAACGTTTACAAGCGGCATCCCTTCGTATTGTGCGTCGCTCGGCGCAAGGATTATCATGATCTCTGATCCGAAAACCGACTGTTCCCACAACTTCGTAAGACAATGAAGGAAACCTATGGCCGATCAAAACCCCGAAGTTATGACCTTGCTGGAACGCTTCGATGCGGCACTAAACAAGAAGGACCTCGATGCACTCGCAAAGTGCTACGACGATAACGTGCGCGTATTCGATGTCGGCGCACAGGTGGAGGGATTTGGCGGTCTGCGCCGGCTTTGGGAGAGCTGCTTCCCCTACTTCACCAAGCCCATCGAGATCGAGCGGCGCGATATCAACATGCATGTAAACGACGGCATGGCGATCGTGTCATTCTATTCGCGCATCAAGGGTGTTGAGACCGACAACCCCGCCGCGACATCCTGGTTACGCACGACGATGTGCATGAAGAAGATCGACGGCGCCTGGAAGATCGTACACGATCATATTTCGTTCCCGGTGAATTGCGAGACGGAGAAGCCAGAGTATATATTTGATTGACGCCACAAGACCGTTACGCGCAAACCAGCCGTACGCGAGAGCCGGTCAAAAAACATCGATCATGCTTGCATTCACATTATCGCCACCAACCGCCGCAATTAAGCACGACAGCCCCACAACCTAACCCCATTACTGGACTCCACGCCCGGTTTTGGCTATACCCATCTCGTCGGCGACGCTTAATCCGCCGACGGGAAATAGAAGCGGTATCGATACCCACCGATCATCTTCAACCTCACAGGAGCGTGTAATGCGACGCATGACGCCATCTTTGCTTTTGCCGGTTTGCCTGGCCCTTGCCGCCAGCCTGCTTAACAACGCGACTTCCTACGCCGAATCGAGTTGGACGGAGCTTTCGCTCTCCTCCAGCGCCGTCGATCAATACCTGAAAGACAACCCCACGCACGACGGGCGCGGGATCGTGATTGCGATTCTCGATACCGGCGTTGATATGGATGTGTTGGGCTTGCAAACGACGACCACCGGCGAGATGAAGGTGATCGACGTGCAGGACTTCTCGGGTCAGGGCGATGTCGAGATTGCCCGCGCGATTTGGAGCGCAAACGAGCAGTTCATCGTGCGGTACGCCAAAGACGGCGCGCCGCAGAACTACACGCCCCCCGCCGCCGAGATGCGCGGCGACGGCACCACCGTTTGGTTCGGCACGCTCGAGGAAAAGATGTTTCAAAACTCGGCCGTCTCGGACATCAACGATAACGGCGACCGCGATGATGTCTTCGGTGTTTGCGTGATCGCGCAAAACGACGGCAACGATGACGACGCCGTGTGCTTCGTCGACACAGATCTCGATCGCGATTTCTCCGACGAAAAGCCGCTCAAAAATTACAAGCTCAACTACGATCGTTTCACCTTTGCCCGCACGGCCAAAGAAGAGCAACGCGAACCGATCACGCTGGCGCTCAATATCTTCACCGGCCAGCGCAAGGTCGTCTTTCACTTCGACGACGGCGGCCACGGCACGCACGTGGCCGGTATCGCCGCGGGGCACAAAATTCAGGGGCAAGACGGCTTCAACGGCGTCGCCCCCGGTGCTTACGTCATCAGCCTCAAGATCGGGCATAACTCTCTGGCCGGCGGCGCGACGACTACGGGTTCTAAGAAGAAGGCCTTTGCCTATGCGGCGCGTTACGCCCGCGAGAATAACGTCACCGTCGTGTGTAACCTGAGCTACGGCATCGGTTCGCTGCGCGAAGGGCATTCCGATGTAGACAAGGCGCTAAATAACATGCTGCGGGCCAACCCCGGCGTGATCTTTTGCACTAGTGCCGGCAACGAAGGGCCGGGCCTCTCTTGCGTTGGCACACCGGCGGCGGCGCGCAGCGCGATTACGGTCGGCGCATTGTTGGCCGTCGATACCGCCCGCGACGTGCGCGGTGAAACCATCGACGCAGCGCAACTTACGCAGTTCAGCTCGCGCGGTGGCGAATTGTGCAAGCCCGATGTGGCCACGCCCGGCATGATGACATCGACGGTGCCGCGGTGGAATGCGCGCGGCGACTTCTGGCAAGGCACGAGCATGGCGTCGCCCTATGCGACCGGCCTGTGTGCAATCATGGCCCAAACGTTGCGCGATAATGACGTCATGCCACGTGCCGATTGGGTGAAGCAGGCCTTGATGGCATCGGCAAACCCCCTCCCCGGCTTTACAGCGCTCGATTATGGCGCGGGCCTGCCGCAGTTACCCAAGGCGGTGGAATTGCTGGCCGCGATTGCCGATGCGCGCGAAGGCGATGTGTTGTATGACATCGATTTGTCGGTCGAAAGCCCGCTGGCGGTGGGTGGTGAAGGCGAAGCAGCCTACTGGCGTACGCGTTTCCCGCCGAGGGATGATGTAACGTTCACGCTCAAGCCTATCTTCGCGCCGGGTGCCGAGGCCACCGATATCCCCAAGTTTTCCAAGCGCATCAACCTGTCTTGCGATGCCGATTGGATCAAGCTCAATCAAACACAAACCTATTTACGCGGCGAACAGGTCGCGCGCGTGCAGGCTAAGTACGACACATCCACGTTGACCAAGCCGGGCTTGCGTGTGGCCACCATCGTTGGTGAAGCCGACGGCGCACCGTTGGTGCACATGACGCATTCGGTGATCGTGCCGCACACAACGAGCGCTGCCGACGATTACACGATTACGCTCAAAAATCAGTCGGTCGATGGTTGGCGTGTGAAGCGACACTTCGTTGAAGTGCCACCCGGTGCCTCGGCGATGCATGTGACGCTCAAAGCCGTCGACGGTAAGCCCAGCACGGCCCATATGTATTACGTGTTCAAACCCGATGGTACCAAAGCAACGGGCCGCTACCCCGTGCGGCTCGACACCGATGGCGACTCGCTCGAATCGAGCGTCACGATCAGCGATAAGTTATGCCCCGGCATTTGGGAGTTACCCATCACGTCGAACGGTGCAGATGACCAATCGCATTACGACCTGATGGTGCGCTTCGACGGGGTGCATGCAACGCCGGAGAAAATCGTCGATCTCTCATCCGCTGCGGGATCAACGGCCAAGGGTGATGTCACGCTGACGAACGTCTTCGAACGACCGATTCATGTCACGCTGAGCGGTGAGATTAGTGGTGAGTGCAAAACGGTCACGAAGGATGCCAGCCCTGACGAAGACGACGTCACGATGACGTTGAAACTCGCCAAGGGCTTCAAGGCGGTGCGCGTGAAGGTAAGCGTTTCAGAAAAAGAATACGCGAAGTTCACCGACTGCGCGCTGAACATCTACGATTCGAAGGGCAACGCGATTGCTCAAGGTGGCCTGAGTGGTACCGAAGCAACGCTGTACGCCCGCAACCCGAACGCCGGTGCCGATATGACCAAGTGCAAGCTGGAAATCGTGCCGGCCTTTACCCATCACAACACGGAAGACAAGGTCAGCTTCGATATTGAAATTGAGTATCTGTATGACAACCCTGTGAATGTGAAGGTGACGCAAGGTAGTGCTTCCGCCATCACGCTTTATCCGGGCGTACCGGCGAAACTAGAATACAAAGTTGCCGAACGCTTACCCGAGCCGGCCAAGGGCCATTCCCGCTTCGGTCATATTCACGCCACGGAAAAACGCAGCAGCCACGCCGTCGCAAATGTGAAGATCGTGGAAGATTGATGAGCGGCGTTAAGCGTTAAACGAATCGATGCCGCTTGGCTGCGATTCAGTTCGCGATGCTTGATTGATTCCAAATGAAAAAGCCCTGGCGTGGCCACGCTAGGGCTTTTCTTTTTCATATTGGATTGCGTGCTGGCGTGCGTTTTCGATGTTCGCGAGTTTAAAAAAAGCTATACTCAGCCAAGCATACGAGCCGCGTTACGCATTCGCCGGCTGCTTGCCTGCTTTCAACGCCTTAATCAACTCTGCACACAATACGCTGAAGACGCGGCTGTTGAGAATATCGACTTGCAACAACTCGGCCATCTTGGAGATTTCGTCGTCGATGCCTTCCAGCGCTCGCACCAAGACCTTCAAATCGAGTTCGACGCGGTCCATCGCGCTTTGACAAACGTCAACGGCGCGGTCGATCGGCGTGGTTTCCGCAAGCACCCGCGCGATATCGCTGGTGCTACCGATGATGCGCGCGAGCAACGCCGCATCTTTCGATTCGGGCAAATCCGCCAAGTCGGCGTGATGATGCTGCACGGCATCGCACATCGTTTCGGGCAGGTTCCATTGTTCGAGCACGAGCGCCGAGACTTCACCGTGACCCACGCCCATGAGGTTGTACTCGCCGTGCCGCCAATCTTCGGTGCCGTGCGGCTGATAGCCTTTGGCAACCTGCGCGTACTCGTCGGGCATGGCCTTGGCCAACACCAACACGCCCACATCGGCGAGCAAGCCGCCCATAAACGCTTCGTCGCGGCGCTGCGGCAACAAGGCGTCGGCAAACTTCGACGAAAGAATCGCCGTCGTTACCGACAGCCGCCAGTAGTAGCTGATGTCGATATGTTCGCAGGCCATTTCCTCGGTTTTTTGCACGAGGTAGCGGGCCAACACCAATTCGCGAATCCGCTTAACACCCAGTAGCGCAATCGCGTGCTTGAGCGAACTCACTTGCCGCGTTACACCGAACAGCGGCGAGTTTGCCAGGCGCAACACGCCGGCGGCAATCCCCGGGTCGGTGCTGAGCAATTCGACCAGTTGGTTGTAGTCGCAATTGCTGTTCTGCGTCATTTCGTAACAACGCGTGGCCACCAGCGGCATCGAAGGAATCGAGGCCGAGCGTTTGATAATGTCCAGCGTTTCATGCTGCATCATGGGCGTCTCCGGAAAGTTGCCTACGGTCCACTATCGTTACTATCGGGCCGCAGGATTCCCGCCTCTATCTTCAACATAAGTTATTCATCGACCGATTCGCCATCTAAAGCGGCAGAATCCGCGGGCCGCCAAATCGAATCGGAACCGAGCAGTTCGTAAGGCCGATATTGTGCCTTGTAATTCATCTGGCGGCAGTCGCGGATGTAATAGCCCGCATACCAATAGGCCAAGCCGCGCCGACGGCATTCTTCGATTTCGCACAGCGCCGAGAATACGCCAAGGCTGCGTCGGGCGGCCTCGGGCGCGAAATAGAAATACACGCTGCTCAAACAATCCGGGCATTCGTCGATGATGCCGACGCCGAGTAACACGCCGTTTGCGCGCAACGTCATCTCGAGCGTGCTCGTTGGCGAGTCGTACAGGAAGCGCTCGAAGTCTTCGCGCTCGTGATCCATTTTGCCGTCGTGCTGGTGGTCCAAATAGGCCGAGTAGACTTTCCATTTTTCGTCGGTCGGAATCGGCGGTCCGACGTCGACCGCCAGATCCTGATTGCGTCGCCAGACGCGCCGCTGGGACCGGCTGGGTGCAAACGAATCCACGCGCACGCGCAGGGGCCTGCACTCCGCACATTTCTCGCAAATCGGCTTGTAAATCAGCGTGCCGCTGCGGCGAAAACCGGCGTTCATCCACTGTTGATAGACCGCACCGCTCAGACGGCTGGTCTCGGCAAACAAATTGGTCGAATCGCGCTCCGGCAGGTACGGGCAGGCGTGCGGCATGCTGATATGCAGTTGCACCGTCTGCGGGCCGCCGGGTTTCGCGTCGTGCGTCATGGTCGGTAAGATAACACGAGGGGCCGAGCGCCGACGAGGCGCCACCGCAACATCACGAGAAAGGGGTGATCGATGACGATTTCCATTCGAACCATCGCAGCGTTGGTCGTCGCGGCGATTTGTCTATGTGGATCGGGTTTACATGCGTCGCCGGGCATCGGCGACGATGCGCCGACGTTGGGGCCGATCCAATGGTTGGGCGACGAGCCGCCGGCAGTGCCCACGGGTGAAAAGGCGGGCGACTACATCATTGCGGTCGAAATGTTCGCCTCGTGGAACACCGATTCGATGAATAGCCTGTCGATCCTGACCGAAATGGCGGCGGCCTTTGCGGAGCAGAACGTCATCCTGTTGGTGATTACCAATGAAGAGCCGGAGAGCGTCGCCGAAATTGCAGAACAGGTAACGCAACAGAAAGGCATCTATTTCGGTTGCGATGTGGAGATCGTAGCGACGGAAAACTGGGCCGACGATATCGACATCCTGCCCATGATGTACGTTTTGACCAAGGAGGGGAAGGTCGCTTGGCGGGGTAACCCCGTTAAGGCCCGCACCGCCGCCGAACAGGTCTTGCGCGATCTATCGCAGGGCGAATTCGATATGAGCGATGCCACGAATGCGCAGTTACGCGAGTTGCGTTACGCGCAACTCGAGGCCGATTTGCGCGCCGCCTATCAGGATAGCGATAAGCAAGCGATATTTCGCGTGCTCGATCAGATGATTGCGACCAAGCCAACGTTCCTGCATCCGTATTCGATTAAGCGGCAGGCGATTATCAACTTCGAGGAATACGTTCGCTTGCCCGCGCATATGTCGTTAATCGAACGGCGCTTTCGCGATTCGCCGGAAGACCTGGCGCAGTTGATTGAAAACGAGCGCAGCCTTGATCCGGCGGAGCGCAATTTAAAGTTCATGTTACGTACCGCCGAGCGTTTGTTGGTGGTGACGGAGCGCGAGCAGCCCTGGGCGTTGCAAACGGCAGCGAGCGTTTATGCGGAGTTCGGGTTATTCGAGCGGGCGGTAAGTTTGCTGGAATCGGCTGCAGATTCAACGTCGGAACCGATGGAGTTAATGGCGTGCGAACGGATGATGACGTACTACCGCAACGTGATCAACGTGCGCGATCGAATGACGCAATCAACGAAACGCACGCCGGGCGCGTCATCGAATTGACGTTTCATTGCCGGAGGATAGATAGACGACCGGAAGAAAGTTAGGCGATTATAAGTTCAATCGGCAGAAAGAATCATTTTGACACCGCGGTCTCGGCATTGACTACAGTCGAGACGCGTGTGCCACAGCCAATGATTCCTTTTCTCACTGTCCAATTAGCAAGCTATAGCGTGCATAATGCAGAGGTGGCGTTGAGATGCTATGCACGCAATCCAACGCCAAAGGCGTTGCGCCAGTAGCCCAGGGTTGATGCGCAGCAGCTACCCTGGGTTGCGATGAAAACTCAAGGGTTTCAACGCTGAAGGCGTTGCGGTATGCCGTACGGAGACGGAACTCCTTCAGAGTTCAATGATATTTTGCCAACGATTTCCTGGGGTAGCCGCTGCGCGTCAACCCCAGGCTATTGAGACAACGCCCTTGGCGTAGAAGAGGACTGACATTGACGGGAACGTACAGAGCCGAAGTATAAATTTGTGCTTCAAGGCGTCGACAAAACCTCAAGTCCGCTACATTTGAATTCGGCACAGTCTAGGCGGCGCGTGCTCCCTCTCCCTCGAAGGGAGAGGGTTGGGGTGAGGGTTTAAATCGGCGCGAACTCCCGAACGTGAATGCCGCTAGACCACTTCTTGAATGACTGCGAAATAAGATGCTTTGTCAGTATTCACCGGCTGTTCGCGGGTGTCACAGCGCAACCATCAATCTTAATTGCGAACAGGTCTAAATCGCCGGTCGCACCGACTCATCCGCCTCGTATTCCGCTGCCGGCATTTCATCGAGGGCGCGACGCACCGCCTCGGCCATGCCTTTTGCGTCCAGGCCGCATTGGGCCAATTGATGGGCGCGCGAACCGTGGGCCACAAATTCATCACCCGGTAGCGCCAAACGCGTGAGCCGTTGCGTCGGCAATTGCAGCTTCTGAGCGGTCTCAAGGATGGCCGTACCAAAGCCGCCATAGGGCGAATGCTCTTCTGCTGTGATGACCGGTCCGCCGCGCTCGAAGGCGGCGCGCACCATCTCTTCATCGACGGGTTTGGCGAAGCGCGCGTTCACGACGCACGTCTCGATGCCGTCTTCGACGAGGTACCGCGCGGCTTCCAACGCGTGAATACAGCTCGAACCGTAAGCCAAAATGGTAGCGTCGCGACCGGCACGAAGTGTAAGCGATTTACCCAACTCGAACGGTCGCGTCTTGCCGTTGATCAATGGTGCGGGCACGCTATCGCGCGGGTAACGAATGGCGCTAGGCACATCGAGCGACAGCGCCAACCGCAGCGACTCGATAATTTCGCCGCCATCTCCCGGCGCCATGAGCACCATGTTGGGCATGCCGCGCAGGTAGGCAATATCGAGAAATCCGTGGTGCACGGCACCATCGCCACCGACAAGCCCGGCGCGATCCATGCAAAACACAACGGGCAACTTCTGCAGCGCGACCTCCTGAAAGACCTGATCAAAAGCGCGTTGCAAAAAGGTCGAATAAATCGCCACGACCGGCCGCATGCCGGTCTTGCACATGCCCGCCGCGATGTCGACCGTGCCACTTTCAGCGATGCCGCCATCGAGATACCGATCGGGATAGACCTTTTCAAACTTCGACAAGCCGGTGCCGTCGGGCATGGCAGCCGTTAGCGCAATGATCTTGTCGTTGTCCTTCGCGAGTTCGATGGCCGCGTCGGCAAAGGCGGACGTGTAGCTCGGCGCGCCGCTTTCGATTTGCACGCCTTTGCGTTCAATCTTAAACGGTTTGGGGCTATGAAAGCGCGTGGGCTCGGCCGTAGCGAAATCTGCACCGCGCCCTTTTTCGGTGTGCACGTGCAGCAAGATCGGATGATCGACATCCTTCAACCCGTCGAGCAATTCGATGAGATGGCCGACATCGTGACCATCGGTCGGGCCGACGTATACAAAGCCGAGTTGCTCGAATATCTGGTGCGGTGAAACAGTGGCTTTAAAGCCTTCCTTCAGGTGATCGAGCGCTTCAAATGTTGGTTTACCGAGTAGCGGCACCTGCGGCAGATATTTCTTTACGCTCTTCTTCAAATCTTCATAGAGCTTGCTGGTACGGAACTTGGCCAGGTATTCGGCCATGCCGCCCTGCGGCGACGAGATACTCATGGCGTTGTCGTTGAGAATCACCATCAACTGGCGGCGCAGCGTGCCTGCCTGATTTAAGCCTTCAAACGCCACACCATTGACGATACTGGCATCACCGACCACGGCAACGACGCGGCGACCATCTTGCTGTGCTTGCGAACCGCGCGCCATGCCGACGGCCGTTGCAATCGCCGTACCCGCGTGGCCGACGTTGAACAGGTCGTATTCACTTTCCGACGGCGCCGGGAAACCGCTGAGGCCGCCCGTCTTGCGAATGGTTTCAAAGCGGTCGTTGCGACCCGTTAGGATTTTGTGAACGTACGCCTGATGACCGACATCCCAAAGCAGATAGTCCTGCTTGAAATCGAAAACGCGATGCAGCGCCATCGTCAATTCAACCACGCCCAAATTACTGGCGAGGTGACCGCCCGACGCACTGACGACATTGATAATGCGCTGCCGCACTTCGCCTGCAAGCTGGTCGAGTTGTTCGACCGACAAAGGTCTTAGGTCGGCGGGTGATTTGATGTTCGGCAACAGGGCTGAGTCGCTCATCCCGGTACACTCCTTCGCGCCGCAGCGGCACGATGCAAAATTCAAGCGGCGCGTTCGATAACGTACCGCGCTAAGGCGCGCAGGCGGTTGGCTTCGGGGCCGAACACGCTTAGGTGTTCTTCCGCAGCCTTCGCCAAATCGCGCATGATGGTTTTACTTTTCTCGACGCCGACGGCAGCCGGATACGTGGGCTTGCCGCGGGCGTTGTCTTTGTTCGTACGTTTGCCCATGCGGGCCGGATCGCCTTCGACGTCGAGAACGTCGTCTGCAATCTGAAACGCGAGCCCCAGCGACTTACCATAGCCCGATAAGGCGTTGAGTTGTTCGCGCGACGCGCCGGCGCAGGTGCCTCCCAAGCGACAAGCCGACCGAATCAGCCGTGCTGTTTTGAGCGTGTGAATGCGCTGCACGTCATCCTCATCCAAGTCCTTACCCTCGGCATCCAAGTCGAGCCATTCACCGCCGATCATACCTGCGGGGCCGGTTGCGTCGGACAATTCGCGTGTTAACGCGACGACGCGTTCCGCGGGGAGTTTAGCACTCGCCAGCGCTTCGAACGCGAGCGTAAGCAATCCGTCCCCGGCGAGAATAGCTGTCGCTTCACCGAACTTCTTGTGGCAAGTCGGCTGGCCGCGACGTAAATCATCGTCGTCTAAGGCCGGTAAATCATCGTGGATCAGGCTGAACGTGTGAATGCACTCGATTGCGAACGCAGCGCTGATGGCCGAGCTCGAATCGCTGCCGCATGCGGCGCACGACCATAATGCAAGCACTGGCCGCAAGCGTTTCCCGCCAACTAGCAGGCTATAGCGCATGGCTTCAACGAGTTGTGGCGCGATCCGATTTGCCGCCCATTGGTCCACCCATGCCGACAGATGGCTGTCGAAGTCTCGCGCGGCCTGAGCCAACTCGGATTGGATGGTGGCGTTGGTCGTTGTCATCACCGTCTCGGATTGCGGGCGAGATACTTTGCCGGCAAATCTTCACAACTCCTTATCTACTTTGAAGATAGCGAGATCGGACGCGAGCGTCTAGCTGGAATTGCAGCGTCTCCGGTAGTTCTCGAAAGTTTTGAAATAAATGGCGGAGCGCCCGTGTTTTCGGGCGATCTCCCCAGCGTTGCCTAGTCGTCCTGTGCGGCGTCTTCGGCGTTGGCAGCCTTATTTTCGAGCTTGGTCACCCGCAATTCGGCTTGATCGAGCACTTTTCGACATTTGTCGATTAGCTGCATGCCCTCCTCGTATTGCTTGATAGATTCTTCCAGACCGATCTCGCCCTCCTCAATCGCGGCCGCGATTTCCTCGGCGCGTTCGAGCGCTTCTTCGAAAACGAATTTGGATTTGGCCATGGTTGGCTCCTTTGGATGTTCGCGTCAGCCTGCATTCTTTGGGCACGCGTTAATCTCGATGGTGCATCAAAGGATGCACGCTACATCTGGGTGCCCCCGCCCTTCCAGGGCCGGGGGACTAGATCGCGTTAGCGCGTTTACAAGCTCGCGCTCCGAAGAACACCGGTTGCAAACCGGTGCCACAGCGCGTACCAGCGTGGGTGCCCCTGCCCTTCTAGGGCTGGGGGACTACTCACAACTTTGAGAGCGAATCACTCAAACAACTCTCCCTGTTGCAACTCCACCACGCGGCTTTCGAATCTTCCATCGGCTGTGAGCGTTACCACGCGATCGCCGTCGCGCAGTTGTTTGGTCGAGCGAATCACTTCCTGACTGCGGCGCTTGCGCGTAATGGTATAACCGCGTCTCAACACTGCATTGGGGCTGGACGCCACCAAGCGATCACCGAGCGTGACGACGCGCAGTTGCTCGCGTTTTAGCTTCATGCGCATCGAATACTGAAGGCGACGCTGCAATTCTTCAACATGTTGCTGCTGCTGCAGAATCGTATGACGCGGTGACGACGAGCGCAAGCGATAATGTTGCCGATCGATGGATTCGTGCAGATGGCTTATCCGACTACGCAAGTTGAGCGTCAAACGCAACTGCGCTTGTTGCAATTCCATTTGTCGCCGTGCGAGTTGCACTGACGGTCGTCCGCGCACGAGTAGATTCTCGGCGGCGGCAAGACGGTGGCGCAGGCTGTTTAATTCTCGATGCACATCCAGGCGCAAGCGCCCCGCTAACTCGTCTAGCTGCTGATGGCGTTGGCGCAGTTGGCCGATCGGATCGCGAAACCAGCGCGTGTATGCCACGGCATCGATACGACGACGGTCGTCATCGATACGCTCGCGCACGGCGCGACGCATGCGGCGATTGAGTTCTGCGATACCAGCCAATAGTTCGTCGCGCACCGGTACGGCCAATTCGGCGGCGGCCGTGGGCGTAGCCGCGCGTTTGTCGGCAACAAAGTCGGCAATGGTGAAATCGGTTTCGTGCCCCACGGCGCTGATGACGGGGATCTTGCTAGCCGCAATCGCGCGTGCGACGGGTTCCTCATTAAAGGCCCACAGATCTTCGATCGAACCACCGCCACGCCCCACGATCAGCGCATCGATGCCGTCGTATTGCTTGGCCACGCGGTTCACCAGCTTGATCGCATCGGCCACCTCCCGCGCGGCACCTTCGCCTTGCACGCGCACGCCGACGGTCAACACTTTCACGACGGGGTAACGCCGTCGCAATGTGTCGAGAACATCTTTGATCGCCGCACCGGTGCTGCTCGTAATAACGGCGATGGTCTTCGGAAAGCGCGGTAACGGTCGCTTACGGTCGGCGTCGAACAAGCCCTCGGCCTGCAGCTTTTCCTTGAGTTGTTGAAAGGCCAACTCCAACGCACCCACGCCGCGCGGTGAGAGCTTCTTCACATACAGCTGCACCTGGCCGCGCGGTTCGTACACATCGACGCCGCCGGTGGCGATCACTTCCATGCCGTCGGCGACGTCAAACTTCAGCCGCGCCACATCGGAGCGCCACATCACGCAACGCATCTCGCTGCCGCTGTCTTTGAGCGTGAAGTACATATGACCGGCGGCGGGTCGGCTGATGTTGGACAATTCGCCGATGACATCGAGGCTGGCAGGCAAGTGCGCTTGTAACGCGCCGCGAATTAGGCCGGTCAGTTGCGTGACCGTCAGCGCCGCGTCGGTCGGCCCACCATCAGCAGGCTTGGACGAACTTTGGGCGCGCATCTTGGTGGGGTCGAATAACCCGCGTCCGCCGCCCGATGATCGACCACCCTTGCTCACGGTAAGCTCCTGATGAATCCAAACTCGCGACTTTGATCGGGGTCGTTGCAGATGCGTTCGCCGTCGCGCTCAAAGCGAAAGCGCTGATACAACGCATGTGCCCGATCGAGTTTCACGTCGCTCCAGGCACGCATTGTAGTCGCACCTGCCGCGATTGCTTGATGGATACACGTTTCCATTAAAAGCCTGCCGCCACCCTGCCCACGAGCATTGGCATGAATATACATGCGATGCACTTCGGCGGTCTCTTCATGCAGGCTGAGGCCGACGCAGCCGACGATCTCGCCATTTTCATTTTCGAGCACCCAAAACCAGCCGCCGGGTTCGATGTAATGCGCTTGCGGATCGTACAAGTCGGCGCAGTAGCCACCCTCTTCCCACGTGAAGCCGTATTCGTCGAAGACGGCACGCACGACGGCGACGACGGCAGGTGTGTCGTGCGATTCAAACGCGCGAATTTGAAGTGCGTTGGGCGACATATGGACGAGGAGAGGAGTTCAGAGCCGCGGCCTGTGGCCGCATATTTATCAGGGAACAAAAGAACAGCAACAACAATTCTAAACAAGAATGATCAACGGCGGATCGGAATAAACGCCGCAAGGCCGATTGCAAACAGGCTTCAATGCGTCGCGGAATCATGCGGCCACAGGCCGCGGCTCTGCTTGCTCGCGCTCTCGCTTCGACGAAGCCCCGTGGCATCCATCGCGCGGCATTGTTTCCGCGCCGCTACGCTAATTCGCCACATCCGCCTCGCGCACCATGACGCGTTCGATATGTTGCGCCTTGCCTGTCGTCGCATCGACTTGCACCAACACGCCGCACAAGCGCGCGTCGTCCGTCGCCACATCAAACGGCGACGGCAGCCCCGTGATGAACGACCGTAACACACGATCTTTGCGACGGCCCAACACACCGTCGTATGGCCCTGTCATTCCCAAATCCGTGATATAACCCGTGCCACCGTCGAGAATGCACTCGTCGGCCGTGGGCACGTGCGTGTGCGTGCCGAACATCAGCGACGCGCGCCCGTTCAGGTGCCAACCCATCGCGATCTTTTCGCTGGTCGCTTCGGCATGCATGTCGACGATGATAATCTTCGCCTTATCGCGCACGCGTTCGATCATGCGATCGACGGCATGATACGGACAATCGGGCGTGGGCCGCATGAACAAGCGCCCCATCACCGAGATGACGGCGACCGTCGGGCCGTTTTCGATTTCAAAGAACGCCGCTTCTTTACCGACCGACTCGGATGGATAGTTGGCCGGCCGCACGATGCACGTCGACTTTTCCAAGACCGGCATGATCTCGGCACGGCGATAGATATGATCGCCGAGCGTCATTAGATTCACGCCGTAGTTGAGAAACTTCGTATACAACGCCTCGGTCAGGCCCGAACCGTTGGCGGCGTTTTCGACGTTGGCGATGACGCAATGAATGTCGTGCCGCTTCACCAGATGCGGCAGCGCGTTGGCGACGACCGTCCGACCGGGGCGACCGACGACGTCTCCGATGCAAAGCAAATTGACTGTCAAAATGACTCCATTCCAGGCCGCTTGCTGGTTGCGAACGGCGCGAGGCACAGACCGCAACCGCGACAATACGCGAGTATAGACAGCCGGCGCGGCGATGCAACGTGGCAGCGATAACCGACTGGCCGCGCGCGTGCTGCGCTTTTACAATTCGCCCAACAAACAAAGGAGATTTTTCGCCATGCTAAGCCTCAAACTCGCCGTTGCCTTCGCCATTTCGACCAACCTGCTCGCCGGACCGCCGTGGGAGATCAAGCCACAGGAAAAGCAAGGCGACAACCCCGAAGCGCCGGTCCTTTCCAACGTGCGCCAACTCACGACGCCCGACATGGGGCTCGACAAATCGGGCGAGGCCTACTTCGCCCCCGATAAAAGCATGATCATCTTTCAGGCGTTCCCCAAGGACAAAGAGCAATACGAAATGTACACGCTCAAGCTCGACGCCAAGGGCCACGCTGTCAAAGACTCGCTCAAGCAGGTCAGTCCCGGCGGCGGCGCGTGCACGTGCGGCTTTTTCCATCCCGATGGTAAGTCGATCATCTTCGGCAGCAGCTACCTGCAGCCCGACATGCCCAACCCCAACAAGTATCAGCGCGACGGCAGCAGCTACACCTGGGATATGCCCGGCGGCATGGACATCATCAAGGCCAACCTCGACGGTTCCAATCCCACGCGCCTCACCACCGAAGACGGTTACGACGCCGAATGCGCCTACTCGCCCGACGGCAAGCACATCGTGTTTACCAGCGATCGCGATGGCGACCCCGACCTATACATCATGGACGCCGACGGCAAGAACGTGCGTCAACTCGTCAACCAACCCGGTTACGACGGCGGACCGTTCTTCTCACCCGATGGCAAGCGCGTGATCTATCGTTCCGACCGCAAAGGCGACGATCACTTGCAGGTCTTCGTCATCGACATCGACGGCAAGAACGAAAAGCAACTCACGCCGCACGGCAACATCGTGCGCTGGGCCCCCTTCTGGCACCCCAACGGCAAGAGCATCGTGTACGCCAGCAGCATCCACGGTCATTACAATTATGAGGTGTACATGCTCAACATCGAAACGGGCAAACACCGCCGCATCACCTACAAGATGGGCTTCGACGGCCTGCCCGTCTTCAGCCCAGACGGTAAGTGGATGATGTGGACTTCCAAGCGCGGACCGGACCGCACGAGCCAGGTGTTTGTGGCGGACTTTGACTTGCCGGAGGGGTTTTAGGGGGAATTTATTGGGTTTGGTAGGGCAGGTGAGAACCTGCCGTTGCGACGGGCGACGAAAGGATTCGCTAAACCCTGTAGGTCGGGTCATCGATACGCCGATGATGCGGCATGACGTTGGGTGGGTTGTACTCAACCCACCATCGGATGTCGCGCGAGTTTCGGTGGGTTGATTACAACTCACCAAACGCGGCTCAATTAGCTATCGACCGCAAGTAAAGGGTGTTCGATGTTCAAATGGCTGTTCAATAAGACACCGCGACCTGTCGTCGTGACTCAGCCAGTCAATGAAATCTTCAACTGGCCTGCACACGTCACACTTATAATTCACGATCGGCTAACGCTCGCCTTGCCAAAGTTAATGTTGGGGGAGAATGATCCGATCGGTTCGGTCATTGAATGCAACGACGATGCCGAAATCTCAATTCCTAATGATGGCGACAGATTCTATCTGCGACTTCAAGCCGGAATGTCGGTGACAGTTCGAAAGTCAGTGCAGTCTATTGTTCTGCCGTATGCCGAAGATGATGACGGCCCGAAACGGATTGAAGTGATGACCAAATAGGCGAGCGGGGGGGTTGCTTGCCCTTAAAGGCAAGCATGTGATACGCGAATGACGGCTTGCCAAGCTTCAATAATGCCCGCCCCATTCCCGATTCGGCATGCTCCCCTTGTAGGGGGCGCATGTCACCCCAGTTTGTAGGGCAGGTGAGAACCTGCCTTTGCTGCTAGCGACAGCAGATGGGCGGCAATTGATATGGCCTTGAGGATTACGACATATCTAGCTGCTACATGCTTTGCTCTTGCGTGTTTCGTTTGGATTGCCTCACTTATTCAAGCCGTCAGCATCAGGATATCCTACAGTCGCTTGCGAGTTTATCGTTGGGGGTACTTTTATGAGCCCGTGAAGTCGCAACGATACGGGTTCTCTTCGCTACCCAATGAGGGGCCGCTTTTCACCACACCAATCTTGTTTTATCTCGATCGAAACCTAAAGGATTACTATTACTTGCCAAACGCAAACACCATTAACGGCCCCTATATCCGCATACCTCATTGGCTTTTAACTGGTCTGGCTGGGCTCGCCTTCTGGGTATTATGGTCAAAGCGGCAGCGCTTTCCGAAAGGACATTGCCAAGGCTGCGGGTACAATTTGACGCTGAATGAAACTGGAGTATACCCCGAGTGCAATACGCCGGTCATGTAGATTGGATCATCGACCCAACAATCGTGCGTGCGATGCATTCGCCTGACGTAGGGTGAGTCGAGATAGCCCCCCACTCAGGGGAACGACCAATGGACCAGGCTTATCATGAGGACCAGTAAGCGAAGTATCATACTGTGGATATTAGCGACCTGTTTCTTTGCCGCTTGTTTATTGCTTAGCTTAACTGTAAATCGGAACGCAACCTATAAGATAACCCAGGGAGATCATTGGCGACTCCAAAACGGTCGCATTGTGATTGTAATAGAACAATCTGGCTTCAGTCAGACTTGGTCTCGAGACAAAAAGCCCTTTTGGAAATTTCTTCCTTACAAAGTTGTTTGGAACTATAAAGCATTCATCAACGGGCATCGGGTCGATCGTATATGCGATCTACTGGTGATTCCGTATCATTCTTGGGCATCGTTATACTGGATTTCATACCTGCTAGTGGTTGTCTTGAAAATGGGGCGTCGAATCTGGCGAAGATTTAGCGGTCGCTGTGTTCGGTGCGGATATATCATACATGGTTTTGACACCGGCATCTGTTCAGAATGTGGTTTGCAGCTAAGAAAGTGATGTGTGTGCCTTCCTGGCGGTCAAAAATCCACTTACTAGAATCCGAAACACCACCGTGCCACTGTTCTACGAATGCTCTGTAGAAACCCTTCAAGTCGTGACGGCGGGTCTGCCGTTATTTTTGTATGTCAACCAAACGCAGCATGACGCGGTCACCGAATGCGTTGGCCAGGATGGCCGTGAAGATGTCGAAACAGTCCTTGCCGGCTTACTCCGGTAAGTTCTCCCGTCGGGATTTCACGCAGCATCAGTTATTCTCGATGTTGGCGCTGAAGCTGTTTTTCAAGACCGACTATCGCGGTATCGTGGAGATTTTGCGAGATTCATCTGATTTACGGCGCATTCTGAAGATCGAACGAGTGCCGCATTACACGACATTGCAGAAGGCACACGCGCGCTTTTTAAAAAAGCAGCACTCGAAGAATTTCTCGTTGCCGTCGCCGATCTCGCTCGACGTGTAGACCTCATTCAAGAAAAGAATGACGCGTCCATTGATGCGACCGGTATGGAAAGTCATCATGTAAGTCGTCACTTCCTCGAACGCGCCGGCCGCATGACCTGTTACCGGCGATATCCGAAGTGGACGATGGTCGCGCATCACGAATCGTATTTGTTATTCGGCATGCATTTGCGCTACGGACCGTGTCAGGATTCGCCCAGCTTCGTTCCCGCCGTCACGCAAGCCGCACGTCATCTACCGATCGATCGCTTGTTCGCCGACGGCGCGTACGATGTCGAAGCGCATCATCGGTACAGTCGCGAACAACTCGGGATTCGTTCGACGATTATTCCGATCAATCCGCGTCGCCCGCATCAACACGAGCCCAAGACAAAGTATCGCGCACAATTGCACCGCCGATTTCCGCGTAGGCTTTACGGCAGCCGCTGGCATGTGGAGGCGGCGATATCGCAACACAAGCGCAAAATCGGGTCGGCTCTGTCGGCCACCAGCGAACCGGGCCGCGAATCGGAATGCATCTTGCGACACATCGTCCACAATCTGATGATTCTCTTATTGTCAACAAGAAAGGGTTTCTACAGAGCATTCTACGAACAGTGCCCACCAGCGACCATCGGCTTACGCGGCGATGTCCAATCTGTTGAAACAAGCCCGTTGACAGTCACCCCAAGCACGGATGTCTCGGTGGTCCCCCCCGCCTCGCACGGGTCAAAAAACAGTGGCACACGGCCGGCGTCTTGCCCCGCTCCGCACGGTTCATAAAACCGTGGCACACGGTCGGCAAGTATTGCCCTTCTCCCACCGATCCCCTCGCCTGCACTACCAAACGTCACAAGGGATGTGAGGCTCCAGACCGAGATCGTCGATACGGTCGAACTCATCACGAATCAAAATAATTCACTCTGCGCTCGCTGCACGGGCAGCAAGCTGCCCCGTGGCACCCCGCGCAACGGGTGTATCCACCACCGCGCCCGGGCCATGCGACGTCGCTTTGGGTGTGGCGACCACCGCGCTGGGGCCGTCAGAAGGCGCAATGGACGCCGCTATCGTCACGATGGACATGAAGCACGCGGTAATCGACCTGATAAATGCCGCGTTTGAACTGCAGTATGTCGTGAATGAAGTGACCAACGCCGCGTTTGCACTTCATTTATCGCTTAGCGCACTTCCTATTCCCGCGCCGGTGCTTTCTTTTGCCCCGTTGGTACTTCCTTTGGTGGCATTCGCACTTCGTTTTTCGGTGTTTGCACTTCCGTTTGTCGCGCCGGTGCTTCCTTTTGCGGCATTTGCATTTCGTTTGTCGCTATGCGCAGTTCCCCCGACCTCGCTGCTGACACTGGCACGGCAGGACGTCGCATTATCTGGACGCGACGGGCACGTACCGCGCGGAATTCGCCCGTGTTGGCACCGTCAGTCGTAGGGTGGGTTGTACTCAACCCACCATCGAATGTCGCGCGTGTTTTGGTGGGTTGAGTACAACCCACCCTACTGTTCGAGATCATGCGGCCACAGGCCGCAGCTCTGTCGGCACGCCGCGTGGATCAAGCCTCACGCCCCAAGCCCCAAGCCCTTCGTCTTAAGACTCAAGACTCACGACCCAAGACCCACATCTCACGACCCACGACTCACGCCCGACATTCCCTCCCTCGCCATCGCCTCCACATCCATTACCATATCCACCTATGAACGAATTCCACCCCAACCTTTGGGCTCCGTGGCGCATGGAATATATCGAGTCACTGGCCGATCCCGAGGCGGGCGGTGAGTGCTTTCTATGCGACTATCTCAATTCGCCGGAACACGACGCGAAGAACGGTGTCGTGTTTCGCGGGGCCGACATGTTGGTGGTGATGAACCGCTTCCCTTACACCAACGGTCACCTGCTGATCGCGCCGACGGCGCACAAGGCCGACATGACCGACTTGAACGACGCCGAACTGTTGGAGATGAATCAACTCGTACGCGACGCGCGGATCGCGCTGGGTGCGGCCGTGGGGGCTCATGGGTTTAACGTGGGCATTAACCTCGGTCGCTGTGCGGGGGCGGGCTTGCCCGGCCATTTGCATACGCATGTGGTGCCGCGTTGGAATGGGGACACCAACTTTATGGCGGTGCTGGGCGACGTGCGTGTGATACCGCAGGCGATGGAACGCGCCTATAACGCCGTGTGTGCCGCGTGGCAGGATTTGCAGCGCGAGGCCGAAGAGAAATGACTGCCAAATGGGTGGGTGCCCTTCCATCATGACTGCGAACGCCAAAGAACATCGCCCCGAACTCGCCGCGTATGCCGAGCATGACAACGCCTCGCGCGGTCGCCGTCATGCGCGCAGCGAGCGCGGCGAAGATTCGCCTTTCGAGCTGGACCGTCATCGTATCATGTCGTGCACGGCGTTTCGACGGTTGGGCCAGAAAACGCAAGTCGTCGTCACGAGCGCCGAAGGCGATCATTACCGCACAAGGCTCACGCACACGCTCGAGGTGACGGCGCATAGTGAACGGTTGGCGCGCTTGCTGGGGTTGAACCCACGGCTGGCCGGCAGCATCGCATTGGCGCACGACTTGGGTCATTCGCCCTTCGGCCATGCGGGTGAGAAAACACTGAACGAACTGATGGCCGACCACGGCGGATTCGAGCATAACTTGCAATCGCTGCGCGTGGTCGATTATCTCGAACACCCCTACCCCGGTTTTCGCGGATTGAACCTCACGTTTGAAGTGCGCGAAGCGCTGATCAAGCATCGCACGCGTTACGATCGACCGACCGAGTCGGGCTTGCCGGGTATGGAAGTGAGCGACTTACTCGGAAGCGGGCCCAACTGTTCGCTCGAAGGGCAGGTTGCAAACGTCGGTGACGCCGTGGCGTATAGCCTGCACGATATCGAAGATGGCTTGTTCTACGGCTTGCTCGACGAACAAACGTTGGAAGCAGCGGAGCTATGGCGCGAAGCTGCTGGTGCCGTGCGCAAGCACTATCCCGATGCGCCGATTCACGCCGTGCGGCGGCCCATTCTCGATACGCTCTCGGCCATGATCGCAGAAGACGCATATGCTGAAAGCAGCAAGCGCATCAAAGCCGCGAAGGTGACGAATCGTGACGACGCGCGCAGTCGCGAAGACGATCTTGTCGGATTTTCGCCGGCGTTCGATCAGAAGCTGGCGGCGTTGCAAAAGATGCTGTTCGAAAGCGTCTACCGGCATCAGCGCGTGGTGCGGATGGACGCCAAGGCGCAGCGGCTGATTCGCGAATTGTTCGAAGCGTACCTCGAAGATACGAAGTTGTTACCCGTCCGTTTTCGCGATCGCATTCCGGATTTTGGGCGGCACCGCGTCGTGTGTGACTACATCGCAGGCATGACGGACCGCTTCTGCTCGGGCGAACACCAGAAGATTTTCAGCAGTACGCGGTTCGAGTAAACATCGACCGCCCCGCCATGTTCGCCGCCGCTGCGACCCAATTTATTGACGAATCCGCCCCGCAGAACGAGAATTTGAGCGAGGTAAACGAAGCCGTCGCGGATGCCGCGGACGGCTGCGAATTCAATAAGCAAACCATCCCTTGGGAGCCATACCGATGAACTCCGTGTACCGTCTCGTTGTCGCCCTGCTGTTGACGGCAACCCTCGCGACCGCAAGCGCCCACGCCCAGGATACACCCCCCGGCGACAAGTCGAAGCAGGTGTTGCCCGAGCGCGAAACGCTGTTGCCCGAGCGCATCGCGTTTTGCAAAAAGTTTTATCAGCTCAATAACGACGAAGTCGAAAAGTTGCGCGTCGCGCTGGAAGCGAAGCTGTTGCTGCATCGCGATTATATGCGCGACCATCAGACCGACCTGCGCCGATTGACGGCCACCATCGCCGTCGCCCTGCCGCAGCAGGATCCGAAGCAGTATTCGCCCGAGCAGAAGGAACGCTTCCGCGCGTACTACCAGGATCAGATTTACCGCATTCACGAAAACGCACCGATGAGCTTGTCGTATGCCGTGCAACAAGCCGAAGCCATCGTCGGTGACGGTCGCGCTAAGACAGGCCGTGCCGAAATGGCGACATTCTTCAAGCCGGTGCTCGGTGATGATGCGCTCGAACTGTCGCGCATGGATCGCTTGGTATTGAAACCCGTTGCTATGGAAGATGTGAGCATGACGGATAACTTGGTGACGGCGCAGGCAAAACTGCTCGGCGGCGACGCACCGCAACCGACCGAGAAACCGAGCCGCAAGCCCGATCCGAAAGCCGACGACGTCGACGCGGCCAAGAAAGAAACGCCCGCACAACCGCCGGTGAGTTCCCCGCCGCCGCCGGAGGTACCGGCGAATCTGCGCAACCAACCCGTTGCCGAAGCGCCGGCGCTCGACGAATGGCAAGCGGCGTATCAGGTCTGGTGCAACAACTACGATTTCAGCGATGAACAGAAGGCGACGGCGGCGCAGATCTATCAATACAGCCATCGCAAAGCGCTGGAATATTTATCTGACAATAAACCCCGGTTCGATGCCGCCGACCCGAAAGATGAAGCTGCGAAAAAAGAACTGATGCAGCCCGTCTTGAAGCTGTTCAACCAAATGAAAACCCGCATCGACAACGTCGCATCGCTCGAACAAAAGGCACGCTGGGCGCAGCAGCAGAAGGAAGCCGGCGGTAAGGAATAATCGTGCGATCCGAATATTCCTTCCTTAACGCCACGCGTTGACCGCCACGTTGACAGGCTTCATTTAGCCACCGGCCAATGGCCGGTGGCTGCGTTATTTCCAAACGCGCGTTTTGATGTCATCGAGCGCTGCCCGAATAGCTGAATGCGCTTCCGTCGGTCATTCGATTGCACGAATATCATCTCAGAGGTGCCACGATGAAGTCCCTTTGGAAAGCCGTCAATCAGGAATTGGCAAATCTCACCAACGCCGGTCAGTTCAAGAATATCAAAAACCTCACGCGCCCCATGGGGCCGGTCTCGGCGATCGAAGGCATCGGCGAAGTCATCGTCTTGTGTTCGAACGACTATCTCGGCTTGGCCAATGACCCTGAAGTGGTGGACGCGGCGTTGGCTTGCCAAAAGAAATGGGGCGCGGGTACGGCGTCGGTGCGGTTCATCTGCGGCACGTTCGATTATCACCGTGAATTGGAAGCGGCCGTCGCCAAGCTTTCGGGTTGCGAAGCGGCAACGACGTACGTGTCATGTTGGAACGCCAATGAGGCGGTGTTGCCCACGCTGATGGCCGCCGGTGGTGACTCGGTTATGGCTATCAGCGACGAACTCAATCACGCGTCGATCATCGACGGCATCCGGCTCGGACGACAGATCAACAAGCAATCCAAATCGAAAGTCTATAAACACAGCGACATGGACAATCTGGAGGCACTGCTGAAGGCATCGTCGGATATCGAATACAAGCTTGTCGTGACCGACGGCGTGTTCAGCATGGAAGGCGATATCGCCGACCTCGCGCGGATCGTCGAGCTATGCAACGAGCACGACGCCCTGCTCATCGTCGACGATTCGCACGGCGTGGGCGTCTGCGGGCCGACGGGCAAGGGCGTGGCCGAACATTGCGGCGTACACGGTCAGATCGATTGCATGACGGGCACGCTCGGTAAAGCGCTCGGCGGCGCGGCGGGCGGTTATATCGCGTCGAGCCGCAAGCTGATCGAACTGATGGAACAAAAATCGCGACCGCAACTATTTTCCAATGCGGTGCCCTCGGCCACGGCCGGCGCGGCGACCAAAGCGATCGAGATTTTGACGCGCGATAACAAGCGCGTAGAAAAGCTGCGCGAGAACGTGCACTACATGCGCGAAGGCCTTAAGAGCCGCGGCTTCGAGACCGTCGAAGGCCCCAGCGCCATTACGCCCATCATTCTCGGTGAAACCTCCAAAGCCATCGCCGCCAGCAAACGTCTGCTGGAGTTGGGCGTGTTCGTCATCGGCTTCGGTTACCCTGTCGTGCCGGAAGGTTCGGCCCGCCTGCGCGTGCAAATCTCGGCGGCGCATGAGACGGAACATTTGGATCGGGCGTTGGAGGCGTTTAGTCAGCTTTAGGCCAAGCAACGGTACGTCGCGAAAACTGGCGGAGGCGCTCACGCCAAGCTTCCGCGCCGCGTGCCAGCTTACTGCCCGCGTCTTTTGCGCAGCGTGCTTTATAAACAGCGGCTGACCAAATTGGCGTTTTCGCAATTTCATCCCGGTCGAATCGGTCGGTTCGAACTTATTCTAACGCTACGATACGGTCGATTACATTTGGATAATTTCGCCATGTCTGTGCGCCCGAAAGCACTGGCTACAGGCATGCCAGAAGCACCCAGGATCACAACTGTACCACCCTCCGCAGCTTTACGACCAACGCCCCCTCCCCTTCCTGCCACCTCGTCTCTCAAGCAGAAGAGCTGAGTAACGAACTTGGCTTGCGGTTTGGGGGCAATGCTTGCATACGACATGGGCTGTTGAATATGATTACGATGTTTCTCTCAAGCGAAGATCGGTGAGTCCGTGTCGACTAGATGCAACGCGATTTCCCAATGATCGATCACGGATGAACAACACCACTCGGCAATCCCACAGTTCAATCGACGAGATTGCAGGTCTCACATTGGTGCAAGCTATCGACACATTTACAAGGAGACGCTTTATGAATCAGACGCGACGAAACTGGCAATTTGCTTTGGCGTCCTTTTTTGTCGTCGTGCTTTTGGGCGGTGATTGCCCCACCACGATGAATCCCATGGATAACACTAACGAAAACACGAATACCAATGACAACATCAATTCCAACGGCGACCGCTTCCGTTTGACGGTGAATTGGGAAGGCGCGGGATTCGGTTCTACTTTATTTGGTGCTCAAATCTGGGCATTCATCGCCGATACACAAACCCTGCGCGCCGATGGCAACTACAGCGAGCAGTTCGGCGTTGCCCATCGCTTCGTTCGAACGTCGAACAATCCGAACCGTGTGTTCGAAATAGATGTCGACGCCGGAAAGACGGTGTCAATCGTCGCCTTTGATGATGCTGGAAAGATTCTAAACCTCTTTCAGGGTGCCGTGCCTCCTTCATCTGACGATACCAATCAGATCGAGTTCGTCAGCATGAGCGGCGACTTTGACAATATGCCGGAGACGGGCGTCGGTACCGTACTGATGAACGCTGACAAAGATGTGACGGTCAGGTTCGCGCCGATGCCGACCATTGTTATCAGTAACTCGGGGCTCGGGCTATACAACGTGAAATTGGAAGTTTTTGGTTGGTTGCATGACCCGGAGCTTAACGGTGTCCCTCCGACGGCGGACTGCATGGATGACGAATGCGACACGCAATGCCTCGGCAGTCAAACCTGGGATGGCGATGTGTTGCATCTTGCGTTTAAGTCAGGAACCCGGCTGACGATCACATCAATCGATTGCATCGCGGCACAGTACGACTGGAACGGTTGGGACGTGAGCGACAATTGCACCGACCGCACTTGTATATTGACGTTCGGGCTCGACGGTAACAGCAATGCGAATTGGGAGGAGAAATAGGAGCTGTCTGCACCCTGCGATTCACCTGGACAGAATAGATGCGTGAGTTGATCGCAAGTTGATCCATAATTATGAGTATGCGGAACCGCAGAGAGCTTCGTACGGCCGAGTCTTTATGGGTTTTCGTCAAACTGAAAGAAATGAATGCGTTGTTGCCTGCTTGAAGCCAATCGCCTCAAAGCAGACGGCGGGCATTCTAAGACGCCTACGAATCTTTCCCCGGAATCTTAACCGTCAACACCGGGCAAGGTGCTTGCCGCACCACTTCTTCGGCAACGCTGCCCATTAGTAAGCGCATCAGGCCGGTGCGACCGTGCGTGCCCATGACGATCAGCGCGGCGTTTTCGTCTTTCGCGAGTTGAATGATCTGTTGCGCCGGATTGCCGCGTAGCAGTCGGTGCTCATACGCCACGCCGTCGATTTCAGGTTCGATCGACTGCAGTCGGCGTAGTAACGCCCCCTCGTCTTCGTACTCCATGCCCGCGTGCAGCATACCCTCGCCATGGGCCACCTCCGGAATCGAACGCACGTGTGCAATCAACAGCTTCGCGCCGGTCGTCTTGGCCGACGTCGACGCGTACTCCAGCGCCCGGTCGCTGCCCTCCGAAAAATCCGTCGCCACTACAATCGTTCCATCGCTCATGATTCGCCCCTTCGCTGCCTTATGGGTTGCGTCACTGCCGCCCGACACCTTGGGTTCTTAGAACCGATTCCGGGGCTGGCGACATTCGACGCGGTTATTGCCGCAAGAGTATTCCCACCTAGTGTATCGCGAAATCCGCGCGACCGCGAACCAAGCTTCCGCTAGGCATGAGGATCGGAACTAGGTAGCAAGTCGTGGAACGCCGCGCGTTCGACTGGTATGGTCGCGGGCGAGAGTTTAGTTGCCACTCAAAAAAACGAACGTCAACGACGCCCAAAAGCTCTCATAGTCGGCATCGTCGCGTTCGGGGGTGGGTCGCATGTGCGTGCATTCGATTAGCCACGGACCGCCGTCGCCCACTCGAAACGTGACCATGCCATTTTTGTCCGACCGCTTCTTTTGTGCGGGCTGCTTTTGTGTTTGACTGAGCGCCGTCACTTGAACGTTCTGCAATGGTTTGCCATCGTACACAATTTGGAATGTCATCGCGCGCGGCGTTTTCTCAGCCAACGGGTCAAACTGTGCAACGATCTCCAGCGGCATGCCGACGGCGCGATCGCGCGCGGGTTTCTTATTGCTAGCGTCGCCGGTCACCACGATCAACGACTTGGCACAGCGCGAATAGATTTCGCGGGCCGGTCGGTCGCTCTCCTTGCGCTGGCGGCGGCGTTCGATGATGGCATCCAGCCCCTTCTCTTTCAAATAACTTTCAAACTTCTCACCTGCCAATTCGATTTGGGAATGATTGCTGTCGTAGATGACGGCATAGAGCCCTGGTTTCTTGGGCGTGAACTGACCGGCGGGTTCGTCGCCGTCCTTGCCATCGATCTTGGTTTCCGCTGGCACCGGGCTTTCATTCAGCCGCAGCGCGGCAAACCGTTCGATCCGGTCGGACTTCCGTTCGACCGGCTCACCTTTGAAGTGCTCCCCCACGCGCAGCGCGACACCGATACGTTCGCCGGTTTTCGCCGCGTAGCCTGATGGTTCAATCCAGAACTCGTGCGCGCCTGCATTCAGCGGGAACGCCGCAAATACCAATGTTAGCATGACTAATCGACGGGACTGAAACAATCGCATGGGTAGGTTACCTCTTATTGTCATACCTTGAATTCGACCGGTCGTTAGGCAACCGTCGCAACGCCCCCCCCTTACGCCGAAGCGTCGCATATGCTCTACCCTAACCGGCTGGGCGCATAAGAAAAGAGCGGCCAGTGGCAATGGCGGCTCTGTGTAACTGCCTACGCCAAAAACGGGTGCCACCGGTCGGCCCCTGCAATCAGGCCAATGGCATTAATATCCGGTGACAGTGCCAACCGCCAGGTCTCCCCATGCCATGCAACGCCGTTAACCAAGTGCCGCGTTTTAACACGATCAATCGCAATCGCAACGGTCGTTGCCCGCGACGATTGCCCGGCCAAAGAAATACGTCGTCCACATTCGCGCGGCGTTCGATCTGCGTGTCGGTTAACTCGGTTTTTAATGTGGTGTTGCCAACGCAGCGCACCAGAAAAGCCACGCCCGCTTGATCCAAATCGCTCAGGAAGTCGAATCCGCCGAAGCCGCCGTGGGCCACGATCAACGCCTGCGGCGGCAATGTCGCTTGCATTTGGCGCAGGTGATCGCGTTCGCTCGCAGTGCCGGGGCCTTGACGCCAGTCCCACAATAACAGCGTCGGCAAATGCACGAGCCACGTCATCCACCATGGCGGATGCGACTTGTCGCACCCCGCGCAACCGAGCGCTTTTTCATTGGCGCGCGTGCGCGGCGCATCGATGCGCGATCCGTCGGCGGCAAACACGACCCATCCGTGTTCGCACCACGTCTGTTTCAATCGGGCGGCAAAGGTACATCGCACGTCGCGTCAGAATGATTGAAATAACGCAGCGCCATGACGGTTGGCTGCTTTGGTTAAGCCGACGTAGGTGTGGCCGGGGCGTCGTCGCGCGCGATGCAAATCGGCGACCCATTGGCGCGCGGCTTCAAACCGCCCGGCGAGGGTTCGCTGCGCCGCCCAGCCCATCGCGATGTATGCGAGCACGACAAACTTCGGCGACCAGCGCACGCGCGGGTCATGCGATGCGATGCCGTCGCGCGCAAGGGATTGCCAGATGCCATGCGGGACCAATCGATTCAAGAATGCGGGCCAGTCGCGTCGATTCAGCTTGCAACGGCGGCCCTCCATGGCCATACTCATCACACCGCTCCCGTTCTGCTTGCCAATGTTTACCGCAGGCAATCATCGGCGGAACGGAGCGATTTTTATTATCTAAAACGGCATTTTGAGGCTAGATCTGGTTAACGGCGTTGGGCGGCACCCGCCCGATTAGATGGTTGGAAGCAGTCCGCGAACCGATCCCCACGCGCTCGACAAAGACTTGCTCATAGATGGCAAACGGCCGGTGGGCCCTGTTCGCGGAACAGTGGTACAGTAGTACGCGAGAATCTCATTTAGAACCACCTTCTGGTCGCCTAACTACCGAGCAGTTCTTCAACGAATAGCGACAAATCGAGACCGTCACGAATTCCGTCGTTATTCATGTCAGCAAGGTTGATATCGCAACCAGCAAAGCCGACAGAACTGATCAATGCATCTATGAATGGCGGAATATCCTGAATGTCTAGTGTTGCATCGCAGTTCATATCCCCAGCGTCGAATGCCAAGCACTCATCGGGAATCCCGTTTCCATCGAGATCGACGCTGCTGCCATCAGCGATGTCGCAATCGTCAGGGAACCCGTTGTTGTTGCAATCCGCCTCGCAGGCATCGAAAATTCCATTTGCATTACAATCGAACCCCGCGAGTTCCAGTCGCTCGATGAACTCCGTCGCAATTGCCGTAGCGGTTGCATCGTCAAGATACAAGCCCATTTCACGCGCGACGAGGATGTAAAACAGGCGATCAATATTGCCTAGCCCGGAGTAAGTGTCTAAATCATCATTCGTGCTACTCGAGTAGGTATGAGATATCCCGGCAGCGTTACCGGGCACGATAACCAGATGATTGACCGACGGGTCACCGGCTCCCCACACTCGCTTCATCAGTAGCGTAAATTCAACTTCGTTAATCAAGATCGGAATGGTCGCATCGTCCACAAATCCTGCCCCATCCGCACCAAGGTATCCCGTTACCCTAAAAAAACTAATGTCCATCTGCTGCGCCGCTAAGACAAAAATGCCATCGAACTTGGCCGTAAAATACGAGCTACCCGGACCGAATACAGAATCACCGGAAACAACCAAATTGTTGGTGTAGAGAAGGCTCGACTTAAGATTGGTGTTAAGCCTATTTCCGTTGTCGTACATATCGTCTCCGCCGTCAAATATTCGATTGCCAACGTCGCCATCCACAAAGTCAAATCGAGACGGGATCAAGGCTGTGAAATCTGGATGGGAGGCACTGAGCTGGCTTAACCATAAATCGATATCGTTGTTATCAATTTGACATTCATCCGGTTGCCCGTCGCCATCGCAATCTGCGGATTCACCGCTTGCGATATCGCATTCATCCGTAATCCCGTTACGATTGCAATCGACTTCGCATTCATCGGGCACCATATTCACATTACAGTCAATTGAAAGTTCGCAAAGATCGGGCAGTGTATTGTCGTTGCAATTTGCAACCGAGCCTTCGGCGACCTCTGTAAGGTCGTCGACGCCATTGTCATTACAATCTGAGGTCGGCACGCCTACCATTTGAATTCCCGAGCCCGCCGACGCGAAGAGAATACTGCCATCGTTTGTTATGTATAAATCACCTTCCGCTGCGGGTAAATTCCCCCCGGCGGGCAACGCCGCTATTGGCGTCAAGTCCGAACTCATATGAATGAAGATTTCGTCAGTGTCACCATCACAGCGGTATAAGAGATCGCGCGTCGGGTCGAATGCGATACCACCGCCCGCCACCGATAGATCGGCGACAGTTGCGAGACTGCGGGTGCGGACCGCCAAATCTGATCCGACCGCCACGGCCACGGAATCCCCATCTCGGCTAACGGTAATCCTCGAGTTCGTCAGATTTGACCCCAAAGCGTCGTCCGCAACGATTGCATCGGCGTCAGCATCAAAGATGTTTATAGCCCCCTCCGAACTATTGCCTTCAGCGATCAGAAGCGTCATGCCATCAACGCTGCGCGCCAACCTTGACCGCTCTCCCACCGTTTGAATATCGAAACGAGCGGATTCCTGATCGGTTGCTAGGTCGATCTCGTGCAGCCAAACCGAGCCAGAGCCCACATAGTTCGTCGAGAAAATCGCCTTACCGCTGGAAAGAACAGCAATATCAACCGGGTTTGATTCGGAACCAATCGTCGGAAAAATGATCTGTGTTACATTACTTGAGTCAATGTCGACTTTGTAAATCAAGCCGTCACCGTCAATCAGTTTCCACGACTCGCAAATATATAGATACTGACCATCGGCAGTGATATCCAGATTGCTTAGTGAAGCTCCAACTGGAATCGCGTCCAGCATGCGACCAGCGTCGAGATCCAACACCTCCACAAACCCAGTGACGGTGGTGAAATACATGCGATTGCGAATGCCGTCATGCACCGCGTCGGTTTGCGTACTGAGCGGGATCGAAACCGATCCCCCACAGTCGGCTACGTCATTGGGACCGATTATCAGAGGGTTTCCAGCGCCGTTGAGTGGAAACGTAACAACGCCAGCCAATGCACCTTGAGCGCTAAAGTAATACTCAATCGATTCACCACACGAAAGGCCGGGAAGCTCGGCGAGAAATTCACCCTGCCCGGTTTCGGCAAGGGTGGATGTTTGATAGGCACCATCGTCCGTGCGGTAATGAATCTCAGGCGACCCCGCGACCAATGTATCGTTTTGACTAAGAATTTTGACGCCCAGCTCGATTGACTGGTTCGCATGGACGAAGAGCGGCGGCGCGTCTCGAACAATCAATAATCGTGACTCTGGTTGCGCCAGCCGGATTTGTCGAATACCGGCTTGAGTGGAAAGGAATAGCCATTGGCGATCGGATGAAACACTCATCTCGCCGCTTCCGAAAACTCCCGACGCACCGACGTCTTCATCGATATCGATGCGGTATAGCTCTTCGTTGGTATTCGCATTTAATACTGCAAGCTGATCGGCCGCATCATCGACCGCATAAAGCAAGTCTTCAGTCAGATCGTAATACAGACCGCCATCGTAGTTCGTGAGGACCGCCTCGGTTGCCAGCGTCTCGCGCGTGATACGTTGCTCGTTAAATAAATCCAGAGCGATGTGTTTGCCGTCGTGACTTATCGAAGACACGCTATTGCTAAGGCTAATTCCCGAACTCAATTCTCGCGAAAGCGTGTCGTGCTCCGCGTCATAAATATTGACCGGGCCGCCCGAACTATTAGCCTGCAGAAGCAAAATACGGCGTCGATCTCCAGATCTCCGTAAAGTCGTCCGCTCATTTACGTTGAGAATATCCGTCCGATCGCTAATGACATCTTCGCCGACAACAAACGTACGCAGGGGCGTGTTTCCACTGCCGCTATACTCTGCCGTAACAAGTGCTCTACCATTGAGACCGATCGACACATCCCAAGCGCCGAGTTGCCCGCCGTCGACCGGAAATACCAAATTCGAGACTGAGAGCGAATTTAAGTCGAGTTTTCTAACGCTTGCGTTACCCAGGAACACGGTCAAGTCGGCAACGTACAACGCGTTTCCATCATCGGTGATGTCAATTCCTCTAAGGTCGCCGCCCATGTCAATCGCAGGCAAGGCAGCGCCGGACGCAACATCCCATCGCTCGATGTTCCCGGCAGTCGTAGAAATATAGAGCACATCGCGAACCGGGTCGTAAATGTGGTCCCTACGCTCGGGGATCGGGATTAGTATAGAGTCCAGGCAATCCGGATTACTGACGACTTCGGAAGTATATGGTGTTGTGGGCGCTGTTAACGGGAAATAAACGATACCGCTCTCGACGGTTTCAACGCGGAAGTAAAAATCAACGAGGTCAGCACAGTTTTCAGCAGGTAGCTGAAAGGAAAAAAACTCGCCACCGGTCGGAGTCAGCGATGTGGATTGGAAGGGCCCACCGTTGACTCGAACATAGACTGTCGGCGACGTCGGAACGATCGTTTCGTCAGTGATGATCTGAATATCGAATTCGTTGGTTTCACCCAGTTGCAACGTCGATGGCACACCTTGAGGGAAATTGAATGCTACTGACGGCAATGCTGTTGCCGTAACGGACAAACGGTAAAACTGTGGCGCTGCGGGTACATCCGATTCCGCGACTTGAATGAAAAAGTCGCCGGCATCGGCAAGCCAATCCGCAGTCTCGGTTCCACCCGGACCGAAGACGTCGGACTGGACCAACGAGGTAGCGCCATCAGACGCAAGCAATTCTAATGTGAGATCGGCGGATTCTAACGAATTGGTATTGACGCCGGGACAGCACGAGGCCGTTTCCCCACCGCACTGTTGTGGACCATTTAGATAAAGCAATCCAACCGATTCAACCTGAATCGACAGAAACGATCGTTCCGGCACCGAAATGCGAAAGTAGTCCGAGTCGCCATTGTCGTCGATGCTGAGTCGCGATGCCGAGTTAGTACTAGGCGGCGGCAGGTCGCCGATAGATGTCTCCACGCCGAGGACAAGGCTGCCAAGAATCGTTGCCGTCGCGGTGCTGTCGTTTGGTTCAAAGGGATCGCCATAGTGACTTTGGGCTCCCAGAATATCATCGTGTTGCGGGCCATCGAATGCGATCGAGATAAATGGCTCCATCAGTTTCGAGTTCGAAAGCGGGCACGAGTGCAACAGGCCCATACCGTGCCCGTGCTCGTGAGCAATGATGTTTCGTAAGCGAATCGACTGACTGGACGTGTCGTCGTAGTAATTATCACTCGTGTCGAAAACCATGTCGCCATCGTCGGGAAAGTTGTTGTACGCCAGCACGCCACTGTCGCCGTCTAACGCCTTACCGCCAATGCGAAGATCGCCACGTACACCAAGAATCCCCGGATTGAAATTCATCGTTGCGCCATCATCGTTAGGTTCGTAAACAAACGTGATACCGCACAATTCGCTCCAACGATCAAACGTCGCCTGAAATAGCGGGAGCCATTGCGCCTCACTGCCATAGATGCCGTTTATCCAGGCGCGAAAATTGTTAATGCCGGCAGGAAAGCTTACCCCCTGAATCATGGGAATCGCCGTGCCGTCCGGCGGAAAGCTATAGGTCAATACAATCGGATCGCCGGCGTTGCCCGTGTTTGCGTTCGTGGCGGTCGCCGACCAGCGCGGCACCTGGTAAAAACGCTCCTGCCCAATCCCGGTCCGCGTTCTTAGCTCGGCCATCACCGAGTCAGGGGTATTCGGCGCAAAACAAAACGCCACAAGGTTTCTCGGAACCATTGGAAGTGGCGACTTGGTTTGGCCGACCGCATTGATGATCGCATCGGAGACCAGTTTCTCTACGCACGCCTCTATACGTCCCGAATGTTCTTCGCCATTAACGACCGACGTGCCACGGTCAATCGCAACATCGGCTTTCGTCGGCACGACCGATCGGTGTCGATCAGCGTCCGTCTGACGCCCAGTACACAAAAAAAGTATGGATACGGCGATTGTCATTATTGCTGCGATGATACGAGCCATGAAGTCAACCCTGATTGAATAATTTAGAGAAAAGGACACGGCCCGCAGATCACCAGCTTTGTCCGGTCCAAAACCAAAACCGATAACTTAGATTGTACAAACTGCCAATTGCAATATCAAACATTCGATGTGACGAATGGCCCAAGTTGGTACCCTAAGCTGGGTGTCACGGTCAATCAGCCCGAATGCGATGTCGATCCAATAGGATTGACATCGCACCCGACCTACAGAATCGAGATCGCGCATTAACCAACGTCAACTGGTTTTCGATGGGTCGAGTACGGCCCACCCTAACCGACTGTTAATGTTTAGGGATTAGGAGGCAAACCGGCTGCCAAAAGTGCCGCTACTGAAAGAAAACAATACCACCAACAAAATCGAAACATCCGTTTCTTCCATTGACTTGGGCGAAAAATAAGTAACCCGATTGGTCCAAAAAACAAAGTTATACTCACACCCAACATTTGGAATAATACAAAAACGCTATACTGTAGCGGGGGAACAAAGTAAATCCACGCAATACCGACTAAGCTTGCGCAATTGCCAACAGTCATGATCGGAATAAATACACCAGGTAACCAACCCCCGCTAACTTTGCCACTATCAGATTCACGAGCATATTCAAGTGACGGGACATTTCCAGATCGTTCACCACCTTTTCGTTGCGATCGATTCGACACGACTCTCTCCACACACGACAGGCGCGGGTGCCATGCCGACGCTCATCGTTGATTCTGACCGCGTGTTGCACCTAATTCTGTCATTGACCTAAACATTAAAGAAGATGTATACGTCGGCATGCTTGCGCGCAATTGCGTAACGCGGGCCGCGCGAGAAAGCATGTCGATCCTATGGATCGACATGGCACCCGGCCGTAGAAATTAGGTGTTTCGCCGCCCATTCTAAAGCACATTGTGTCGCAAATACCAGATAATTTTGGTGGGCGGGTGGCGGGTGCCCCGGGTGCCCCATGTTGGTACTCCAACGTGGGATCTCGATTCGACTGCTTCGTCGACGTGAATTAGCCAACTTCTTATTCATCTGATAATCGAATCCCCCAAGTCGGAGTACCGACTCGGGCCACCCCACCATGTGATTTTCTCGCAATCGTCGCCTCAAGCCCCCTCCCTTGCCCCCACAGCCATTCCCCCAATAATCTCTCTTCATGAGCAGCACATCCCCACCGGCCGACGGTGCCGCCACCATCGAAGTCGTTCACGGCTCGATGTTCGGCGGCAAGACCGAGCACATGATCAAGCGCTTGCGCGAAGCGACTGCCGCCGGTAAGCGGGTGGCCGCGTTTAAGCATTGCATCGATGATCGCTATGCCGAAAACGAAATCGTCACACACGCGGGCGATCGGTTCGAGGCGATCAACGTGCCCGATACCGCGGCGATTCTGGAAAAGGCCGGTGCCTATCAATACGTCGCCATCGACGAAGGTCACTTCTTCGGGATGACGCTGGTCGAAACGGCCCAAGCGCTCAAGGACCGTGGCATCTCTGTGCTCGTCGCCGGCATCACCTTTGACGCGTGGGGACGGCCCTTCGACCCGATGCCGCAGGTCTGTGCCATTGCCGACGAAGAAACGATTCGCCGCTCGGCCTGCACCAAGTGCGGCAAGCCCGCCGAATACACCCAGCGCATGACCGAGATTAACACCCCTCATATGGTCGGCGGCGTCAACGATTACGAGCCGCGCTGCAAGGCACACTTCGAGCCGCTCAAGACGCCGCCGGAGGAGCGCTAATGCTGGCGTTCCTCGAAGCCGAGCATCTCCAACACATCGGTCGCGGGCTCCTCGGTATCGGTCTGCTCATTCTGATTTCGCTGGCCGTTTCTTCAAATCGCAAGCGCTTCCCGTGGAAGATTGTGGTTGGTGGTTTGGGGCTGCAATGGCTCTTGGCGCTGTTTATTCTCAAGACGTCGGTCGGTGAAAAGACGTTCGATTTCCTTGGCAGCATCGTCGACACGGCACTAAAAGCCGCGAAGGCGGGGTCGAACTTTTTGTTCAACATGCTCGTCGCGCCGGACAATCAAGTTGACTGGGCAAACAACGTTGCCGTCATCATATTTTCCACCATCGTATTGGTCTCGACGCTTTCGGCGATTGGTTACTACTTCGGTATTTTGCAACGCATCGTCACGCTGATGGCCTGGATCATGCGCAAAAGCATGGGCGTAACCGGCGCCGAGAGTTTGGCCGGCGCCGCCAACATCTTCCTCGGTCAAACCGAAGCGCCGCTACTCGTAGCACCGTACATCCCCAAGATGACACGCTCGGAATTGATGGCGCTGATGACGGGCGGCTTCGCGACGGTAGCCGCAGGTGTGTTAGGCAGCTATGTCGCGATCCTGAGCGATATCGACTTGGGCACCGGCCAACCGGGTGGTATGACGCGGCATTTGTTGGCCGCGTGTGTGATGTCCGCCCCCGGCGCGTTTGTGGTCGCCAAGATCATGATTCCGCCCGATGAAGAACTGCCCGACGAAGAAGCCCGCGCCGTCGAAAGCACGTTTCAATCGAAAAACTTTCTCGACGTGATCGCCGAAGGCGCGACGCAGGGCATGCATCTCGCCTTTAACGTGTTGACGATGCTGCTGGTCTTCGTGGCGTTGGTGTTTTTGGTGGACTCGGCCTTGCGATGGTTCGGCTCGCTCTCTTGGATTGAACCAGTCGTAACGGCAATGGGCATGAAGGAACTTTCTATCGGCGGCATCCTGGGGCTGATCTTCTACCCCGTCGCCTGGGTCATCGGCATCGAAGGCGGTGATGTGCGCAACGTCGCCGCGCTGATCGGTAAGGGTATCGCCGTCAACGAATTTATCGCCTATCAGGAACTGGCCGAGATGATCAAGGCCGATCAGGTGTCGACCCGCTCCGGTATCATTGCGGCCTACGCCATGTGCGGCTTCGCCAACTTCAGCTCTATCGGTATTCAAATCGGCGGCATCGGCAAACTCGCGCCCACGCGTCGCGCTGAAGTCGCGCAGCTCGGCCCCCGCGCCATGATCGGCGGTGCCATGGCCTGCTGGATGACGGCCACGATCGCGGGGATTTTGATCTAGGTTTCGCTTCGATCGGAGCCGCGCCAGTCAGAGCCGCGCCCGTAAGGAAGCGGTCACGGTCAATAAGCGGCGCACGGTTAGCAACTCGCCAACGACGTGGGTTTTGTGCGTGCCGAAATGTCCGAAGTTTCGTATTTGCGTAGTTAGCACCCCGCCAGTCCACATGCCCACCGCTTCCTAACGGGCGCGGCTCGGATTGTCCCCCAGCCCCAGAGGGGCAGGGGCACCCGCATGCGACAGAATGGTATCGCGCTAAACAACCGTGCGCCGGCTTGGGCTGACGAATACGTCACACGACGCGATCACCCCTGCTAACGAGATAAAGCCGCCGATTGGCCGAATCCGCCCCTTCGTGCTAAATTCCCATGTTTCTTAATTGAATTTGGCATCTGTGCGTCAACATCGCGTGGAAAAAGGGGTGATCCCATGACCAAAGATATCTTCGTTTTCGTCGAACAACGCGACGGTGAATTCCTGCCCGCCGCACTGCAAAGCCTAACAGCGGCCAAGGAACTGGCCGACAAAACCGGCGGCAAGGTTGTCGCAGGGCTCATCGGCAGTGGGCTCGCCCCCGTCGCGGATAAGCTCGCCAAACTCGGTGCGGCCGCGATCTACCTCACCGACGCCGATGCGTTGGCCAAATACAACGCTCCGCTCTACGCTCGCGCGCTCGCCGCCCAAATCGACAAGGCCGATCCGCAAATCATCCTAATGGCCGCCTCCTTCATGGGTCGCGATCTCAGCCCGCGCGCGGCCATTCGCGTCGATGCCGGTCTCGCCACCGACTGTACCGAATTCACCCTCGACGACGCCGGCGCGCTGGGTGCGGCCCGCCCAATTTTCAACGGCAAGGCCTTCAATCATGTGAAGTTCAACGCCGGCAAACGCCAAATGGCGTCCGTGCGACCCAACACCTTTGCCGCGCCGACCGAAGGCGACGCCTCCGCCGAGCGTGTCGATGTCGCGTTCGAAGCCGGTGCCAACGACGGTCGCTCCGTCACCAAAGAGATCGCCAAGACCGGCGGCGATGAGAAAGACGTCACCGAAGCCGCGATCGTCGTGACGGGTGGTCGCAGCTTGAAGAGCGAAGAGAACTTCAAAATCATTTATGACTTGGCCCATGCATTGGACGGTGCCGTCGGTGCCAGCCGCGCGGCTTGTGACGCCGGTTATCAACCGCACAGCCGCCAAGTTGGATTAACAGGCAAGACCGTAACGCCGCAGTTATACATGGCGTGCGGCGTGAGTGGCGCGATTCAGCACTTGGCCGGCATGCGCGGCAGCCGCCGCATCGTTGCGATCAACACCGACCCGGAAGCGCCGATTTTCAATGTTGCCGACTACGGTATTGTGGGTGACTTGTTTGAGTTGGTACCCGCAATTACCGAAGAAGTGAAGGCCGCGAAAGCAAGCTGATTGCTTAGCCGATTGCTATGAAACTTCACGGGCGTGCCGATTAGATTGAATGGGCACGCCCGTTTTATTTCTACAGTCTCTAAACAGGAATAAAGGTGACGCGCTTCGCGTTACGTTAGCGCACAGCCAGATCGTTTAGATTTCTCGCGCTGTGGCGTGAACAGTTTAAGGCTGAGCCACAGCAAAACGTCAATCGACCTACACCGAATACGCACTAACCAACGACGCCAGCGCTTGTTCACCCGCGAGATATCCGATGCGCAGTTCCGCCGTGCGTGCCCCCAGTTCGGGCGCTCGCCCCGCCGCCCGATCGACAATTTGTAATCCCGCCTGCACGTCCTCTAAACCGAAAGCCGATTTGCCCGCCCGCAGCGCCGACCAGCGTGCGAACCAACCGACCAACGCGACCGCCAACATGGTCGCGTGCAAACCGGGCAACATAGGCCAACTGTAATACGCGCGTCCGAACCCACCGCGATTGGTGATGCGCGCTTGCAAGTAACGCGTCATAAGTTGATCGACCTGCGCGCGGTCGTCGCGCTCAATGTCGGCAGTCATCGCCCGCAATTGCTCGAACGTGCCCTTGCCCGCGCCGCACGATAAATCCGGAATAGCGCCGCGACCGTTCCCCATGCGCAATGCCCGTTTGAGTTGCGCCCATCGATACCCCAAGGACGGTCGCGCCGTAATCACGGCTTGCTCGAAGGTCGCGTATTCGGCATGGGCAAAGGCCGATTGCCGCAGCATCTTTAACCAGCGTGACTTGGGTTCCGGCGGTGACGACAATTCCGCACTGCGCTCGGCCAGATCGTGCGCCAACATCGTGACGAGTTCGCTCAGTTGTGTTTGATCGAGATTGTTCAGCCGCGCGCCCTGCAAATGACCGATCAATTCGCAAAGCGCTAACAACCGCGCGGGGAGACTCAACGAACGTCGCGCGATCAATCGATCCAACGCCGCCACCAGCGCATCGGCCGTGTCCGGCGATATCTTAATATCCTTCGTTAGCGCTACATGTTCGGGTGACTCGCGCAAGGCACCCGGCAGCGCGTCGTGTAAGGCAGTGGCTAACCGTTCGAGATCCTTGCGATGACTCGGTAACGGCGCGCCGTCGTTGCGCGTGACGGTCGGGCAATCGAAGCGAAGGCCGGCGCGCACGTTCGGACCCTCGCGTTCCAACGTAAACGGGAACAACTGACAGGCGATGGGTTTTTCCGTGCCGCCGATCTCTTCGTGAATGCGACAACGCCCCGCCGCCGTTAAGAAAACGCACGCCCCATCGTCCGCGTGATTCAACACGTAGCCGCCGTGCAACTTCACGTACGGCTCCGCGCCCAAACGCTGCGCCCAACCGGCTTGATCAATTTTCTTGCGATCCGCATCCGTCAGATGCACAACCAATTCGCGGCAGCAATTGGTGCAGCCGTGGCAGCTATATTGCTGCTGTCGAATATCGGGAACGACAATGGCTAAGCGCATGAGATCGGCCTCCGCCTACATCGGAGGTGGCGGCGTGTACGGCACCAAACGTTGCAAACGAGGCGGCATCGCCGTTAGTAGAGGTGGTTCAACCGGGCCGTAAGACGTGAGCAATGGTCGGTTGGGTTTGAAGTCGTGCAAAAAGAAGGCGACGCGGACTAAGTCGCCGCGAATCTCATCAAGAAAATTCGCCACAATGCGATCGCCGGCGGGGCCGAGGAAAACTTCACCGTAGGCAACTTCATCATTGGGGCCGAGGCTATCGCCGCTGATCGATTGACCGAAATCGCCCATGTACATCGAGCGATCGCGCTCCTTGACGACCAACTCAAAAAGCACCACGCGCGACAATTCGTCGCGGACTTCGTGATAGGCCGTTTCGCGCCGCTCGACATTCAAATCGAGCCCGATCAGACCGTGCCGCTGCGTGACGGATTGGTCCCAAATCTCTTCCGATGCGGCTAGCGGATGAACGCCGAGGATTTTGATCGTAGGCATGCCGAGATTATATCAGCACATCGGCATGGTTGCGGCCCGGCTGGGTGCGGTCGTTGTTATTCGTAACTTTCACTGACGGCCACCGTATCGAGCGTCTTGAATGCCCCACCGTGCCGCGCGACGAAGCCGCCGAGCCACGTATCCGCGTTCGACGAACGCGATTTGACCACATTGATGGTCACCTGCTTGTCGTTAGGGAAGATGCTCGAGAATGATTCCAGCGCGTCGCGTTCGAGTTCGACTGTGGTAAACAACCACACGACCGATGGCGCCAACTGCGCGACCGAATTAAGCAGCTTGTCGTCTGGAATCTCGTCGGCAGCGCGAATCGACCGAATCATGTCGAACGCGCGAATCTTCTGTTCGTCGCTGGCATTCTCGAAGGCCACTTCGTAGGGCCAGGTTTCCACGCCCTCATCGGTCGCGGCCACGACGGCAAAGCGATGCGACGAATCGAGGTCTTCGATCAGACGCGACATCTCATCGACCAAAACGAATTGTTCGGCACCCGCCGCACGATCGGCGGCTACGACGAACACCACGCGTTGAGCGCTGCGCTGCATATCGATGACAAACTCGCGTGGCGCGCCGGGCGGCGGCACGACGATGTTGCGCCGACCGAAGTACTCACCCCGGCTACTCGCATCGAGCACGACTGATCGTCCCGTTTGCGAGGGCTCAAACTCGATCATCGTCGGCGCGAACCCGTAGTCACGACCGGCAACGACCACGCGTCCGCCGGGCGGTTCGGTACGCACGTTAACGCGCGCCATCGTGCGCGTGAGCTTCAATTCCGTCGCAGCCATCTCCTCACCCTGCAACGGAATCTCGATCTGAGCGCGCGTGTCGTCAAAGCCAACGGCTCGTGCAACCACTTCGACCTCGCGCCCGCGATAGAGCGCCGGCAGCTTTGCTTCGATGGGCGTCATGCCCAGCAAACGACCGTCCACCCACACTTCGGCAGGTACCGGCAACGTCGACACCGTCAGCATCACGCCGGTGCGGTTCAAGGCCACATCGAGCCGCACCGGATCGTCGCCCGCCGCCGGCATCGGAATGTTGCGGTCGACCGTTTCGTAACCTTGCTTGCGCAGAGTAATGGCGTTGGATTGTTCGGTGGCAATGGTTACCGTGGCCGGCGTTTGGCCGATCAGTTGCCCATCGACCAGAATGTCCGCACCGGGCGGCGTCGATTCGACGGCCACCTTAAACGGCTTGCGCAACAAGCGAATGACCGATTCCGGCGAGCCGGTGATGTCGTCCACCGTAAGCTGGGCCGTGTGAAAGCCGGCGGCGCGAACTTCGATTTCGCGCGCGTTGGTCAGGTCTTCGGGCGTTAGATCAAACCGGCCCTGCCGATCGGCGCTGCCGAGCTTGTGTCCATCAACGAAAATCTCCGCTCCCGCAGGGTCCACCAATAGCTGCGTATCGCTTGCGATGGCGGGCGCGGTAATCTCCGTCGTTGTGGTAGGCGTACCGCGCGCTATGAGGCGTTCGATCTTGTCTTGCCAATCGCTAAACACGAAACCGTATATCGCCAAACCAAACGTAAGCGTCGTGCCTAGCAACACGCCAGTGCGAATCGCTCGATTGCGATGTCGACGGCGCGATGGCTTGCCACCATGAACAGGTGCTTTATTGGGCGGCGGCGGATTGAAGCGATGGATATCGACGCGGCTGATGGAGTCATCTTCGTCGTCATCACCGTCGTGCGCCGGTAACTCTGACGGGGGCACACTCTCGGGAGAAAAAATCTCAGAGATCGCATCGAGGTCGGGATTGCGCGCCGCCGCGCGGCGCTTCGCCGCCGAGAAAGGTCCGGGCGGAATTAGTGGCGCGGATTTTTCTTCGACCTCATCCGCATCATCGAGATGCACGCGGTAAGGTTCGTCATACTGCCGACCGGATTCGTAATCGCCATCGGCGTCGTCCGCAACGTAAGATCCGTAGCCGTCATCATCGTCGCCGGGAATGTAAGCCGCTTCGTCGTCGTCTGCGCTGATCGTGACCGCCGAGTCGTCAAACGTATTGATGAAAGAGCCGGCCGCGACGCGTTCGTCGCGATCGGTTTCGGCGTCGTCAACCAACCAAGGCGTCTTGTCTTGAATCGGCGCGTTGAGCGACGGCAAGTCGTCGAGGAAGGAACTGGATTGGCCACGCGTCTTGGACAGGATTTGGTCGGCGCGGACCGGCTGCACCAGTGACTGAGCCGTGTTACGACAGAGGCCGCAAACGCCCTCGATCACGGATATCGCGTCATCCGATTCCAGCGGACGCTGACAACGCTCGCAAACTAGTGGGTCTATCGCCGCCATGGGCCTCCCTGCCCTTCAATTCTGGGTAAATTCGACCATCAACCGACGCAAAAGCCCGAGGCTCGCAGCGCACGAAAAGGCCGTATCCTTGGTTCATCGTCGCATGCCGTCCCATAACTGTAGGTGACACCGACGATTACCCCTCTCACAGCCTCCAATCGGCGAATTTTGCCGAATTACCGGCGATGTTTCCCGCCCGCCCGTACGGAACCGCGAAACACAAACACCGATAAGTCAATAAAAAACAACAACTTACGAACCGCTACCCACTTCGCAGCCTCTCGCGTTAGGATGGACAAGTCTGGGAGTGGTGTAACCGGTTTTCAAGCAACCCGATTCGATAAATGGCAGTCATTACCATTCAGTATTCCGACGGTCGTCGCGTCCGCGTGCCCCTCGGCAAGCCCGAGGTCATCGTCGGGCGCGACGCGACCTGTGATTTGGCCCTCGAGGACGCGATTACGTCTCGTCGACATGCGCGATTTCATCGCGACGACGCGGGCCACCTTTGGATTACCGATCTGAAGAGCAAGAACGGCGTGCTGGTGAACGATCAACGCGTGGAGTCGATTCGCGTAAAACCGGGCGACATGATCGGCATCGGCACGTGTAAGTTGCTCGTCTCCGATGACACCGCAGAGGCCAACATCCCGCAATCCCCGCGCGCCGCTACCGTCACCGGAGCGACGAGCGCGTGGCGACCCAACCAGGACTTTGAACTTTCCGAGCGACGCCTCAAAACGTTGTACGACCTGAATGAGCGTTTGACGGGGCGGCTGGATCGCGACGATTTGTTGCGCGAATTGCTAAGCGTTTGTCGCGAACAGTTGCGCTTCGAGCGCGCCGGCATTGCCGTGTGTATCGGCGAATCGACCAACCTCGAATGGGTGGACGTTGCCGGGGCGGCAGTGAAGCACGACGAAGAACTCACGATCAGCCGCAGCATCGTCGACCGTACGCTGCACCATGCCGAGCGCATCCTGATCAACGACACCGAAGATGGTGAATTCGATCCGACGCATAGCATCATCTCCAATAACATCCGTTCGGCCATGTGCGTGCCGATGGAATACCTGCAGCGCGTGCGCGGCGTGATTTATGGCGATCGCGTATCATCGACAGGCGGCTATACGCGCGAAGATATCGACTTTTTCGCGGCGCTGGGGCGCTTGGGCGCGATGGGTTTGGCCACCGTGCATTTGGTCGACGAAGTACGCCAGCGCGAGCGGGTGGAATTGCAACTGGGCCTGGCGCGTCAAATTCAAACGCGCTTGTTTCCGGATGAACCGCTGCGCACCGAAACCGTAAAGATCGATGCGTTGAACGATCCGGGACAGAAGATATCCGGCGATTATTACGACTTCTTTGTGCGCGAAGACGGCAAGATCGTGATCGTGATCGCCGATGTTGCGGGCAAGGGTGTACCCGCATCGCTGCTCATGGCCAACCTGCAGGCGGCGGTGCGCATTACGCTCAACGAAGATTCGGATTTGCCCGATGTGGTGGACCGTTTGAATGAACTGATCTGCACGAACGCAGGTGACGATCGATTTGTCACGGCGATTTTTGGTTTACTCGATCTGGAAGCGCGCGAGTTTCGCTATATCAACGCGGGCCATCATCTGCCGATCGTGATTACAAATAAAACTGATTTTATTATGCACGGCACGATTGACGATTCGGATTTACCGATCGGTGTGGAGTCCGACGTTACCTTTAAACAACATACGATTGCGATACCCGATCAGCCTACCACGTTACTGTTCTATACCGACGGCGTGCCCGACGCGGAAAACGACAAAGGCGAACCTTACACCGAAGACCGCTTTCTCAACGCGGTTAAAAGCAACCTATCGCACAGCCCCGCCGAGATGGTCGAACGCCTGCGCCGGTCGATCAAACAGTTCACGCGCAACGCACCGCAGACGGATGATATTACGCTGCTGGCGGTTGAAATTGACGGTTAGGTTGCGACGCGGGGTCGCGTTTATTTGGCCGTACGGTCCAGTAGAGTAGCGCCAGAATCGTCGTACTGTGACGATTCGTCGTCGTTATAACACACAAGCAATTTGTGAGACCAGTTCGCGTTTGAGAGCAACGGCTGCGCTGTGGCACCGGCTAGTAGCCGTTGGATATCGACAAATCATCCGGGAGCGCAGTCATTCGTGAAGTGGTCGAGAAGCGTTAACGCGGCTCGCGGTTGCGGTCGCGCGTCCATGCGTCGCCGACGTAACGCGCTTCGAACTTAGCGGCCAGCGCGAGTTCATCTTCTGTCCAAGTTGAAATTTCAAATTTGAAATTTAAGCATGCTGAAAAGGTCTCAACGAGTTGCTTCACTGCTGTATCAAAGTCGATCTCGTGCCCGCAAATTTCCCCCCAACTCGCCAACGGCTGCTGATCGAATCGCGAGGCGAGCATGATCGAACCGTGCTGGAGAATGGCCGTCGGCGTGCGGCGTTGGGCTGAACCGGCGAGCTTGCGCGTGCCGGATGCATCCGAATCATCTGGAATGACGACGTCGAGCGCGTGGCGGCGCGCGAAGCAGAAAAACGGTCCACGATGAGGCGATGCGCCGCACGACGATTCTCCACAGCCGAATTGCCGGGCGGGTTCGCTCACGGCGGCGATGATGGCTTGATGTGCCAATGTGTATAGATCGTTTGGTCTGCCCGCCACTAGCGAATGTGAAATCGGCAGCGTTAGCGAATACGTCACGTCCATATCGTGCAGAATCGCCCCGCCGCCGGTCGTGCGGCGCACGACATCGAGCAAGCCGGCGGGCGGCGGCAGTGTTTCAAATTCGTCTATGCTTTGAAAGTATCCCAACGAAATCGTGGCGGGCGACCACCGATAGAAGCGTAGCGCCGGAAACGTGTCGACATGGTTGCAGCCGACCAATAAAGCTTCGTCGCGCGCCATGTTTTGCGCGCCGGGCAAGGGTGGATCGATGAGTAAGCGGGCGATGGACACGAAGGGATGTTAGCTCGGTCGCGAGGATGATCCAAACAGATCGAGCTGGCCACGTAATTTGGGTCTTGCGAACGCAGTTTACGCGGCAACGGGATGCCAAACCTGTCGCGGACGCAGTGCGAACACCACAGCGGCGACGGCCAGACCGGCGGGAACCGAAATGAAGAGCGCGGCGAACGGCGGTAAGACGGTGCAGCAGATAAAGGTTCGTTCGGTGAGCATCGCAGTGGCCTCGGGCGGGTTTGAAGTCACGGGGATAGCGGTGCACACCTTGGGCCGCGTATTGGGCACGAGGTGTTTTCGGACGGTTGCGATGCGCTCTTTTTGATTCTCAGGCCGGAATCGGAGGGATTCTCGGCAATTCGGGCGTGGAGCGCATGGGTCGCTTTGTGTGGGCATGTTGCGACAGCACCACGACGTGGTTGCGAAGAACGACCTTTCGCTGCGGCGATTCGAAGTGCGATTCGGAAATCGGCGGCAGATTCTAAACGCGCGACGGGCAGCGACCGGATAAACTGACCGACATGAACGATCGCTTTCATCTTGCCGTGCGGACAGTCGGCATATTGGAACCGGCGCGTGCCAAGCAGCTCGCGGATGCGCTGGGCATATCGACGTACGACGTGCGCGTACGGCTCAAGACGCCGATGCCGCGCTCGTTGTCGATCTTCGTCTCGCAAGCCGAAGCCGAACAAGCCGCCAAATCGATTCGCGGTGACGATCTGATCGTTATCGCGTATCGGGAGGCACAACTCCCGCCGCAGCAACCCTTCGCGGCGTTTCGAATGGGCCGCACGGAGGCGGGGTTTATTTTTGAGGACCGCCGCAAACAGCGCGTCAATTTGGAGTTTGACGACATCGACCTGCTCGTCATTGGGTATCGCGGCGATATCAACGAGAAAACTGAATTGCAGGCGCGGCAGCCGATCTACACACACCATGGTGCACGTACGGCGTACAAGGTCGATGTCAAAACCACGCGGCAGCGCGACGTCACCATGTTTGCGGCGTTCTTTCCGACAAGGCCCGAACAAAACGCCGTGCATGTCGTTGCCGATCACTTCGATTTCAGTTGCCTGGGTAAGCAGAAGGGATCGTCGGACATGATCAATCAGCGCAAGCTGTGCGAAATCATCGAACGGGCCTTGGCCGACAAACCGATCGATCGCAGATTGCTCGAGCATCGCGTCTATCCCGATATGGTGCCGCACAACCGCCGCGCTGCCCCCGACGCCGCGTTCGCCGCAGCGCAATTGATATATTGGGAACAGGTCGCACGGCAGCAAGGCGGATATTTGAACGCGTGCGCGATGGGTGAGACGGCGAACTGATCGGGATGGTTTGATTGCGCCTGTTTTCACCGCCGAGACGGCGGTGCCACAGTGATGCCTTCTGCCGATGGACTTAATTCAAGCCCCATCCAAATCTAACCGTTGCCCGGCAATCAGAATCCCGTATCGTTCGCCTTTATGAAGCCGGTGGCGACCACGCTGTGTTACCCGAATCCGACGCAGCCGACGTATGGCGTCTTTGTGCAGCGCCGGTTGGCCGCCATTCATCAAATGCATCCATTGCATGTCGTCGCGCCGATCCCGGTCTGCCCGCCGCTGCGCCGGCGACCCTTTGCAGACATTAGTCACGAGCCAGCTCAGACGACCGAGCCACCCGTCTTCTGGCCGTCGATGTTCTATCTACCGGGAATGCTTAAACATTTGGATGCGCAGTTCTACGCTGATGCATTCGCGCGGCACTGGCATGAGAATGAGCGGCTCGCTTCGAGCGATGTCATCGACGCACATTTCGTCTGGCCCGATGGTGTCGGCGCTTGGCGCGTGGCACAACAGCGCCGCATTCCGTTCGTTTGCACAATTCGGGGAAAGTTGGTTAGCCAAGCGCGGCATCCGGCGCGTCGTCGTCAGATTATCGAGATGTTGTGTGGCGCCGACCGACTCATCGCCGTTTCGCAGGCCTTGGCCGACCTGGCACGCACCGTCACCGGTCGGCGACTCGACGTGACCGTGATTCCCAATGGCATTGATGCGGACGTGTTCTACTACGAGCCGGGTAAAAGACAACATGCTGACGGCGTCACGACGCACTTACCGACTGGTGGCTGCTCGTCGGATTTATCTACGCAGCTATCCGACCAATGGGACGCCGCTTCCCACCATGTCGTCAGCGTCGGTCATTTGCAAGAACTGAAAGGCTTCCATCGCTTGGTCGAGATTTGGCCGACGATCCGACGGCAGTGCGGCAACGTGCAACTCGTCTTGATCGGCGGATCGGTCGGTGAAACCGCTTACGAAACGCACTTGCGGCAACAGATTGACGAGACCAATGCGGCCATCGGCGGACCAATGCCCGCCGTTATTTGCACGGGGCGCGTTGAGCCCGATTGCCTACGAACGCTACTCAACGCCGCCGATTTGTTCGCGCTTGTCAGTACATCCGAGGGCTGGTGCAACAGCATCGCCGAAGCGCTTGCCTGCGGCTGCCCCGTCGTCGCCACCGATGTCGGCGGCAATCGCGAGCAAGTGACCAGTCCCGATCTCGGCGCGCTCGTGTTGTTGGGTGATCGCGACGCTCTCGCCGATGCCATCTCGGTCGCTCTGCAGCGCGACTGGGACCGACCCGCCATTGCCGAATACGGCAGTCAGCGTAAATGGTCGGATGTGGCGGCCCAATGCGTCGATGTACTCAGTAGTGTCGCGCCGTAACTCGTCGCGACTGTCATCGACTTACTTGAGCCCGAAGCGAGCGCCTCGCCCCTAAGCATGATCGAAAACCAGAACATCATTTGCATCGCGAGCAACTATTGGTACGACCCGACCAGCAAACATCAGGTCATGAATCGGCTGGCCGCGAAGAATCACGTGATCTGGGTGAACTATCACGGCTCGCGTCGGCCCACGGCATCCGTCCGCGATGTCTCCGCGATAACCAACAAACTGCGGCAAGTGATAGAAGGACCGCGCCGCGTACACGATAACCTGACCGTCATCACGCCGATGGTGGTGCCGTTGCCCGGCAACAGCGCCGTCGCAAAGATCAACGCACAGTTACTCACGCGACAGATTCGGTCCGTGTTGCGCGACCTGCCGCGGCGGCCGGTGCAACTGTGGTCGTTCGCGCCGGACGTCGATTATCTCTGCGGGCAGTTCGATGAGTCGTGCGTCGTGTATTACTGCGTGGATGAGTTTAGCCAGTTCACGGGTTACGACGTTGGAGCGATGCTGGCTGCGGAACGACGGCTCGCGTTGCAAAGCGATCTCGTTGTCGTGACGTCGCGGCAATTGTTGGAAGCCAAGCGGCCGATCAGTCGACGCATCGAACTCGTACCGCACGGTGTGGATGTCGAACACTTTGCGACGGCGCAACGCGACGAGGTTACGATTCCCGAAGATGTGGCACATCTGCCGCGACCGATCCTCGGCTTTTGGGGGTTGATTCAGGATTGGGTTGATATCGATCTGTTGGTTGGCGTCGCGCGGCAGCGGCCCGATTGGTCGATGGTATTGATCGGCGAAGCGGCAACCGACGTAACACAGCTCGAGCAACTGCCGAACGTGCATTTGCTCGGTCGGCGCGCTTATCAGCAGTTGCCGGCGTATGCAAAGGCGATGGATGTGGGGCTGATTCCGTTTCGGCTGAACCCGCTAACTGCCGCCGTCAACCCGATCAAACTGCGCGAATACTTAGCAGCCGGCCTGCCGGTTGTTTCAACGCCGCTCCCGGAGGTATTGGGGTATCAACCGTTCGTGTCGCTGGGTTCGACGGCAGATGCATGGGTGAGGGCATGTGAGGCCGCCCTGTGCGACGATGCGCGGCAAGCCGAGCGACGCATGCAAGCCATGCAAGTGGAAAGCTGGGACGCCAAGGTCGAACTGCTGAGCGCGTTGGTTTCAGCAAGGGTGGACGATCGCGACGATTCCTTCCGTGATGTTTCGAAGCGACGGCGTACGGACACGGCGCGTCTTCAAATCTCGGCCTAACTGGTGTTTTGCGTATCGTAGCCAGTCGCGACATTGAGGCGACCATCAACGCTTGCCGTTCCCGCCGAGCATCGCCAGTACCAAGTTGCCGGGCATAATCGCGACACTTCCATGCCCGGCAAACATCTTCCCCAACCACGAGTTAACCCGCAAATCGACCCGCATGACGCGTCGCTTTCCCACGTAAATATCGATTGGTGGCGTCATCTCTTCCGGCAACGCATCGAGTTTGCCTAATGTGCGCGGCGCGAGCGACCGTAGCCCTAGCAGCGCGCTTAGCTCGGTCGCATGAACCGTCAGTCGATCACCGGCACCGCGCACTTGCAGTGAACCACGTGGGCCGGTGACGTCCAATTCGCCGCTGATCTCGATCCGCTTGCGCATGGCTTATTTGGAGACGTCGCGCGTGCGAATCTTGAGCGTACCGTTGAGTTTCCATTGCGCTTGTTTGGGTTGCTCGCCGACGCCGGCCGGTACGCCGACTTCCATATTGTCGAATTCGTACGTGATTTCGGCATTGCGACCCGTCAGCTTGTCGTACAGACCGATGGCGAGTTCGGGCCAGTTCGTTGTTTCGTTGGTTGCGGACATGAATAACTCCTTTGCATTTAGCATTCGTCAACACATTTTGAAACTGAAATGAGATTAGCAGGCGCATGGAAAAAATTCAGAAAATTCGACCGATGTCGATCCCATAAATCGACAAATTGCTGAAATGCCTATTTTCTGGAGAGAGGTGGCGGTAAAACAAAGATCGAGCGCTAAAATTAGAGTCTTTTAAAAGGATTTGCTAGCGGGATCCGTCCAGCCACTCCTTCAATGCAAGAGTAATAACGCCCCTATGAATATTGGCGTTGCCGCCAACATCAACAACACGCACGGCCCCAGGAACTCCCGCGGGTTCGCGCCGGTCAGCCCCATCAACGGGATCGCCCAAAAAGGCTGAATCATGTTCGTCAGTTGATCGCCATAGCTAATCGCCATTACCGTTTGCGGCAGGCCAACGCCCAAGCCTTCGGCCGCGCCGCACATGAGCGGTCCTTGCACGATCCACTGCCCACCGCCCGACGGCACAAAGATATTCACCAGCGCCGCGCTGAAGAAACACGCGGGGGTGAACGTCCAGCTTGGATCAACATTCAGCAGCGTTCCCAGCGCTACGCCCCCGTCGATAAAAAACTGTGACAGCGCGACGGCCATGCCGCTGTCGCGCATCAATCCTTGAATGCCTGCGTAGAACGGAAACAACAGAATGATTCCTACGATCGCGCGACCGCCCTCGCCCATCGCGCGCAGGAACCCGGCGATATTGGCATGTAGTAGCAGTCCAAGGCCGATGAATGTTGCATTGACCTGATCAAGGCCCATTGCATCGAATTGAAACTGCTTAAACCGCAGCGCGATTGTAAAAAGAATCAAGCAAGCCAAGCCCGTGGACGCCCAACGTGATTGCAGCAATCGATCGTTGAAGCTTGGTCGTCCCGAGTTTGACGCAACGTCTTCGGATTGCACCATCGAACCTTCATGGCGCGCTTCCGATACAGTAATGGCGTTGCGTTCAACATCGCCGTGCATTGCTGCATCCAGCAATCGCTCTTGGCCCCCCGTCAAGCTTCTCAAAAACAACGGGATGCCAATAAACAATCCGACCGTCAGCAATAAGTTACCGTTCGACAGAATCGTCGCTTGCACCGGCACCTCAATCGCTTCGGTCGTTGCCGATTGTTCCGCTGCTTGGCGAATCGGCACCACACCAGCAGCAACCTTGAGCGGTGCCGACCCGGACAACCCGCCGTGCCAAATCATCATGCCGCTATACGCGGCAGCAACCAAAACCGAGCCACGCCGGCATTCTGCCAATAACCGTCGTTGCAAAACCGAGGCGAGCAGCCCGGCGCTGATCAGCCCGAAGCCCCAATTGATCCAACAGCCCACGCACGAAACCGCGGCAACAAGGCAAACCGCCGATGGCAACGTCGTCGGCATCGCCGCCAGCCGTTCGATACACCGTCGGGCGATGGGTGCGGAGGCCAACCCGAAGCCAGCCAGCAAAATCAGGCACATCTGCGCCGCAAACGCCAACATACCGGGCTGCCACAAACCATCGAACCAAATCAAGAGCAGCGTTTGCATGCGGTCGGTCGCGGTGACCGACCGCAGTTCATCCGTTCCGGGCCACAGCATGGCACACAGCAAAACGATCGCCGTCAGGCCGGCGGCGAAAACGAGCGGATCGGGCACGAAGCGGCGAGCCATGCGCTCGCAACCGACGGCGAGCCGCCGCCACTTGCTTAAATCGGGACTGTTCGATGCGTCCGACATGATGGCGGCAGTATAAGATGCCCCGCCAACCTCACAAAAAGCGGAATCTTCGGGGACGCAGCGAAATTCGGGGTGGACAAACGCCGAAGTTTGGGTATAGATATATGGCTCGCGAGCGCAAGCTCCCGACACGATCCCCGATAGCTCAATCGGTAGAGCGAGCGGCTGTTAACCGCTAGGTTGTAGGTTCGAGTCCTACTCGGGGAGGTTCACTTCATTGCTTGAAATCCTCTCCCTATTTGGTTAACGATCTCGACTTGCGCGAATTCTCCGTAACCTCGCGTCAAGAGCGGACTTACGAAACCTGTGGTTCAGACCCTGTTCCTCTCCTTTTCGACGCTCCCGCACCAAGACATCGAATTGTCGCCCCCAACTGCGCCGAATTGCCCGATTCCTCTCCCTTTTGGCCTCGCCCGAAGCATCGTTTGGTTAACAGTGATCTCCGTCACCGAGAGCGATGAAAATATTCTGGCTCAATATGTGACGACAAGTTGTGTCCTGAAGCGGATGCAACTGAAAGTCGCGAGATGGGTTGCATTGCAGGTTGTGTTGTGCCGACAGTTTGATGATGCGAGCGCAGCGTGACTGACGATTGAACTAATAGCCAGTTTTCCGGGACTCATTCAGCAAGCGGGTGAAGTGTCGCAACTGCGCCGATTCATCCGCAGCAATATCGATTTGGCGAATCGTGCGTTCGCGCAGCATAGCGATACGATCTGGTTCGTTAAGAATGACTTCCTGAATCTTGGGTGCCAAACGTGTGAGACGTACGATCTGGGCTACCCGCGCACGCGACACACCTATCTGTCGCGCAATCTCAGCATAATCGGTGGCTTCGACTTGATCGACCTCGCGTTGGATATGGTGGGCGAGGACCAACATCTTGGTCAGTGCCGGAATCGATTCGAGTTGGTCTGTTGATGTTGATTCTTCGTGATCGAACTCTGGACGCTGGACCGGATCAAGTCTTACCTCAAACTCAAACATGATCTGCGACCTTTCATTCGTGAGGGTTGGCGGGCGATTGCTATTGTTTTACGTGTGGTCACGCTGCCTGCCCGCCATCGGAAGAGTTGACACACGCCAGTGCCGCTTCGGTTAACGCAATCCCAATCCGTTGGGTCGCGCGGTCATAAGTTACACGTTCAACAATCAGGCGCAGCAAGCGTGCCTGTTCCGCACTTCCCAGTGTGGTCGGATCGGAGAGCAGCGGAATCGCTTCCTCCAACCCGGTATCCTTCAACTTACGGCGATCGAGGGGCAGATCGCCCAGCTTGGTCAGCACTTCCTGCTCGATAGACGCCGCTTGCACCGTCTTGGTGGGACAGGTGGCATGGCCCCGTTTCTGGGCCTGTACACAGATGTAATAGCGATATTGACGCTGCCCTCTCGTGCAAACCGTATGGATCATTCCGGCATCGCAAGCGCTACAACGTAGGATCCCTTTCAACAAAGCATTATATCGGTTGCGAGTCATCGCCCCTCGGGTCCTCGCATTTCGTTGCAACAACTTTTGCACTCGTTCCCACGTTTCCTGTTCGATAATCGCTGCATGATTCCCCGGATAGCTGGTGTCATGATGGCGTACGCGACCAATGTAGGTCTCGTTCATCAATAAGTAGTTCATGTTCGATTTGTCGAAATGTTTACCACCCATCGGTTTGCCCTTGGCAGTGATCCAGCGTTTGGTTGTCCACCCACGCAAGTTCGCCTGTCGGGCTGTTTCGATCAACGACTCGTGGCGTAGGTAAAGCTCGAAGATGCCGCGCACTTGATCCGCTTCCGCTGGGTTGACGAGCAGTTTCTTGTGCTCCTTATCCACGTCATAACCCAGTACCTGCCAGCCGCCAGGCCATTTGCCCTTTTTGCGTTGGGCGGCAATCTTGTCGCGTGTGCGTTCGCCGATGATCTCGCGTTCAAATTGTGCGAAGCTGAGCAAGATATTGAGCGTGAGACGCCCCATCGAATCGGCGGTATTAAAGTGCTGGGTCACTGATACGAAGTGCACTTTCTTCTCATCGAAGAGTTGCATCATGCGGGCGAAGTCGAGCAGTGAACGGGAGAGGCGATCCACCTTGTAGACCACCACACAATCGATCTCACCAGCCTCGATCGCTGCCATCAACTGTTCTAAGGCTGGGCGTTCCATGCTGCCGCCCGAGAAGCCGCCGTCGTCGTATCGGTCTGGCATTGCCATCCATCCCGTGTGTTTTTGACTGGCGACATATGCCTCGCAGGCCTCGCGCTGAGCATCCAAGGTATTGAAGTCGCGGTCGAGTCCTTCGCTGGTGGACTTGCGCGTATAGATGGCACACCGCACTGGTCCCTCGGCGAGAGGTGTTTTCCCTTTGACTTGGCGTTGCCTTCTACCCATCAGTCACCGCCACTTTCTGCTGTCGCACAAAGCCGAAGAACAGATTGCCATTCCATTTGGCGCCCGTGATCGCCCGCGCGACGCCACTGAGCGAACGATAGTGCTTTCCGTCGTACTCGAACCCGGCCTCCAACACGCGCACGCTGATCACACGTCCCTTGTAGGTACGCCGGATCAAGCAACCCGGGCCCGGAATTCGAATTCGGCGGCGCGTCGGTGAACTCAATTCGGTAATTGGGACGACGCAGCCATTGCGGGCCCGCAGTTCACCGAGCGGATCCCAGCGTTCGATCAACGCTTCCAAACAGGCTTGCGCTTTCGGTGATAGCATGACCGTAGTACTTCCCATCACTTGCTTCCTTTAGGCCTGGCCCGTGCGAACAAGCCTCGGTCCATCTTCCGAAAGCGTGATGCTTTACCCTTCTTAACAATCTCGCGCGTCATTGATGCGTACAAGGTCGCCCACGGCGTCTTGCCGTCCGTCTGCCAACCAGCCGCGATCACGCGTTCAGTAATCGCCTTAGCATTGAGCGGTTGATCCGCTTCGGCCAATACGTCAGCGGCCAAGTCGAGCCCACTGCGAGATTTGGTGACAGCGGTCTCTTTGGTAGTTCCCTTGCTTGATGCCTGTGCCTTTGTGGCCTTGGTTTCCTTCGTCAATGACTTTGATTTGGACTTCGATCCCGCACCTCGGTTTGCGCGAAAAGCCTCCGTGGGTTGCTTCGACTCTTTTTGTCTTTTTGGCTGGTTGGTGGAAGATGGTTTCTTGTTCGACTGGGTTTTGGTAGGCATAGATATGCTCCTTAAGTTGTAGGTGTTATCGATCGCCAGCGCGACGTCGCGCTGGCAGGTTTGGGTACCAGTAGAGTTGCTCGCCATCGATGAATTCAGTCTTGCAATTACCGACGGCTCGATTCAGAGCCCAACGATTCAACAGCCTGCTACCTGCTCGACGGCGCGCTGCAGGTCGTGAATCATGCTGTTGGTAGCATTGGGCTTACCTCGCTGCTTGCTCCCATAAACAACCTCCGCGAGGTTTTGCGCTATGCCGAATCGTTCCTCGTGCTTTGCGTGACGCTCAAACTCGATTTCGACTTCGTTGGCGCAAATCACCGCACCACGTTCGCTGCGTCGGATCGTCACGTCGTCGACTTCTCCTGCGATGGTCATAGCTTTTATCAACATGGCGAATCTCCTTAATTCATTGGCCTGTTGCCGTTGTCAGTTTCACTATCCACATAAGGGCATCAGGACGACGATATAGCAAGGGAATCCCGAGGAATTTCGGCACAATTATTCTTGCTCAGTTGATGCTCGTCTTTGGCACTGAGAAGTGCGACGGAGGCACACACCTTGCTAGGTGTAAGTGATTGGGTGTGTTGCATGATGCGCGATCGCTGACGCCCGATGGGTGGCCTCTGCTACGCCGCCTCGTCGGGCATGTTGATCGCCTGGAAGTGAGGTGCCCAGTGCTCCACCTTAACTCGGTAGCACTTGTCGGCGTTGTCGTTGGCTTGGAAGTCGGTACTAGCGTCGGCGCCATCTCCCCGCGTCACCTACAACCGTGCGTTCAACGCCAGGCTCCGCTTCGTTCGCTCCGCTCACTACGCTCCGCCCGCCAACGGCGTGTGTTCCGAGCTTGCGCGTGTACCCGAATCCTGTTCCAAACTGAGTGTTAGAGAATCGGTTAGAATTCGGTCTCTGTTCGGAGGCTGATCAGGATGAAACGAAAACGATTCACAGAAGAGCAGATCGCGTATGCCTTGCGGCAAGCGGAGAGTGGGACGGCGGTCGCGGATGTCTGCCGCAAGATGCAGATCAGCGAGCAAACGTTCTACAGATGGAAAAAGAAGTTTGCCGGTCTGGGGGTGGCCGAGGTCCGTCGATTGAAGCAACTCGAGGATGAAGTTCGTCGGCTCAAGCAACTGGTCGCCGATCTGAGCCTCGATAAAGCCATGCTGCAAGATGCGCTGGGAAAAAGGCTTTGACGCCTGTTCAACGAAGGTCGCTGGTAGCGAAGACGCAGATAGCATTTAAGGTGGGTGAACGGCGCGTGTGCCGAACGATGCGTTTTGCGCGCTCGACGATCCGCTACCGCAGCGTGGCTAATGAACAGGTGTCGCTTCGAATACGAATTCGCGAGTTGGCGAACGTCCACATCAGTTGGGGATACCAACGGATCTGGATCAAGCTGCGGCGCGAAGGTTGGCTTGTGAATCGCAAGCGGGTGTATCGGCTGTATAAGCAGGAAGGCCTGTCCATACGGTCGAAAAAGCCGAGGCGTCATCGAAGCGTCGCCCAGCGTATGCCGCCGCCGGCATCGAGTCGTCCCGATGAGAGTTGGTCGATGGATTTCATGGCCGACGAACTCTTCGATGGGCGCCGATTCCGCTTATTGACGATAGTCGATGACTTTACGCGTGAGAGTTTGGCGATCGAAGTCGGCCAGCGGCTGACTGGCGGCCACGTCGCAGAGGTCTTGGATCGTATCGGTCGTGTGCGTTCGTTACCGCAGCACATCCGCGTTGACAACGGGACCGAGTTTACGAGCAAGCGTTTGGACCATTGGGCATACCTGCACGGCGTAAAGCTCGAATTTAGCCGGCGCGGAAAACCCACCGATAATGGCCTGATCGAAGCATTCAACGGTCGGCTACGTGCCGAATGTTTGAATGAGAATTGGTTCCTATCGTTGGACGATGCCAGGCAGAAGGTCGAAGCTTGGCGTCGGCATTACAATCTCGACCGTCCACACAGCGCCTTGGGATACCTGGCCCCGAGGGAATTCGCTGCATCGAAATGCCAGGTTGGTTTGACCGGATAAAGGCTGATTTCTAACTCAGCAACTGGACCCGATATGGGGACAAGCGCAAGCGGTGCTGGACTAACATAGAAACCGGTATTAAACGTGGGGGAAGGTCAGTAGTGCTCAACGGCCCCGAGATGGTAACGGCAGCGCCATCGAGACTACCAAAAGTAGCGTTGTTATTCAGAAACAGCACATCGCTAATTACTGCTTGGCTGTCCGTAGCCAGAAGGGCAGATTCTGTTGCACCGGTGATCTGAAAGGATGAAAACTCAGTCAAAGAATCTGAATTTAGTAAGGTGACAATCGTCCTGCTTTGAGGCGTTACCCCAATGCCGGTGAGAATCGTGTTATTCATCAATGCGTCGCTCACGCGCGCATTTGATTGTCCCTCCGTTCCCGGCGTACCCAAAAAGCCGCCGATTACAGCCACGTTGTTGGGTATCACAAAACTCCCGCCCGCTGGTGGTGAATACGTACCTTGGGCGACCCAAACCTGATCTTGGTTTGGCACCGCTTTATTAAGGGCAGTGGATAGATTTCCGAGAGCTTCGTTGGTTTCCCAACTCGTCCCCGTCCCAGACGCCCCCTGCTTCACGTAAATAATATCGCCCCATGCAAATTGGCATGAGGTGGCCAAAAATATCGCTATCCAAAAGTAAGCTTTTGCCTTCATGATGTTCACTTCCTTGGTTGCATTCTGCTAAGATGATTAACTACCGATCCGGTGAATTTGAATGAGGAATTTCCGCCATGCTGCCCTTGCGATTTACCCTGACATGTTGCATTCTCCTTTCTAGTGCGATTGCCACACGCATCGAGGCGGCCAATTTCGAATTATCGAATGCCTCCATTACCGTGGGAGTAACAAGAGGTTTTCCAGATATTGACGGGGACGGTAATGCCAATCTAACGCTCCCCTACAACGCCACTCATTCAGCAGCGATCGCCCCAAGCAGCATCACCGCCAATTACGATCTTTCGAATACGCGTTTTCTGATTGACTTCATCATGGCATCGCAAGCTACGTTTACTCAGACTACCTCTGTCTCGGCTAGTAGCTTTAATGACATCACGCCAGCAGAAGATATTCTGGTACAATATGACGGTCGCTTTGACTTTGATCTTCCCGCCGATTCCATGACGGCTGTTCTTGATTTCGCCGTTTTTGAATCGGATGACAACACCGTAATTCTGGCTAGTGAAGACCGATCGCATAACACGATCTTTGGAATCGGCCCGCGCACTTTTGAGATTTCTGGCGAATTCATTCTTCCTGCCGGCAATACTTGGTTAATGGGATATCTCTTTCGTATCACATCACGTTCGTCGTCGGCGCCCTTTACTGGGACGGGCGGCGGCTATCTTGATGTTCGTTTCATTCCCGAACCGCATACCGCCCTACTCCTTCTCTTTGGCACTGCCGCCGCCAACCATCGCCGACCATGGCGTGGGGCGATAGCTTGCGATCAGCGCGCACCGTTCCCGCCAACACCGTGAGCCCTTCTTCGCTCGCGACGTTTGAACGCCCTATGTATTCTGATTTTTGCCGTCATGGGATTACACTTGCCCGGCGCTCTGTGTGTGCACAACACCGTACTGCAAGTGGTTATGAGGTAGGTTGAAAGTTCACATAGATTCTTACCCTCCGGCCCCCAGTTTCACGTTGGCGATCGACGCGCTAGCGCGATCCGTGAATTCCCGCCACGTCCAGACAATACGCATCAACTACACGGGTTTGTTCTCGGAGCAAGAATTTTCTCGGGGCTGTACCATCTAAGCCAACCGCTTAGGATGGACGGATGTACGAGCGTCGCAGCCGGCTAAGCCCCAGGTTGCAGGGAAAGTTGATCGAATTATTCGTCGTCGGATCGACGGCGCGGGCCGCCGCAGAATTCACGGACGTGAATGTAAAGACCACCAGGCGCTTCTATATGCGTCTGCGGCAATTGATAGCAAGTAAGCAGCCAAATTATGAGCTGTCCGGCGAGGTCGAAGCCGATGAAAGCTACTTTGGCGGCTCGTGTAAAGGCTGGCACGGCAGAGGTGCGGCTGGAATAGTGGCCGTTTTCGGCCTTTTGAAGCATGGCGACAAGGTCTTTACGGCCATCGTGCCCAACGCCAAGACTGAAACGTTGTTGCCGATCATCGAAGAAAAAGTGACGCCCGACAGCATCGTCAATACCGACACGTTCAGATCTTACAATGCGTTGGACTTTTCTGATTTTCATCATCGGCGCATCAATCACTCGAAGTTATTCGCCGATCAACAGAACCACATTAACGGCATCGAGTACTTTTGGAATCAGGCAAAGCGTCATCTGCGTCGCTTTAATGGCATCAACCCAGAGAACTTTTACTGGTTTTTGAAGGAGTGCGAATGTCGCTTCTATGGAGGAGACCATTAGAGGCTATTAAAGCAGCTAAAATATTGGCATAAAACGACCATATACTAATTCTTAGATGGAATAGCCCCCCTCAGAAATCTTGTCACGATGGCGATGCTCGGCGTAGGCCACGATTTTCACGGCGTTCGGATGTCGATCATTGGTGTTTCACCGCTCGCTAGCCGGTTCTGTAATTACATTCGCGTGACAGTCGCCAAAAGCTTGCTAACAAGAGAGTTACACACGGCGATGATTGAATACTGCAATTCGCCTTTATCAAAGTAAGATCAGAAAAGCACATTTGGGCTGGTCGCTGACGGAGTTATGTTATAATCCACGCCGTGACGTTGAGATTTTCACTCATCCTGTTGACCTTGGGTGTGCAGCCCGCCGCTGTTGTTGGCCCTCTAGCCGCCGCGACGGGGACCGAATCCTGCTGTTGCTGCCCGGTCAATCAGTGCAATTGCGGTTGTGAGACCCCGGCTTCTGCTGGCTCTGCCATCAGCCTATGCGATTGTTTTGCCTTGCCCCCCGTGTTGCCGGTTTCGAATTCGACGACTGAATTCAACCAGTTGCGCGGCGCTCCACCAGCGGACCTCGGTGAACCGGTGCAACTGCGCGCCGATTTGGCGTCGCACCTCACCGCGATTTCATATCTTTGGTCTCATGGCCCTCCTGATGACGTGGCACACCTCGCCACTGTGATTCTTCTGACATAGTTCATTGCAGTTTCGCGCGCATTCTGCGCAATGAATGTCTGGCGCACCCGATTTCTATCGGTCGTGTGCGGTGTGTATTTGGGCGGACTCGGTCTGCCGAAACCGGAACTGGATTGCTTCATATGTTGGCAAAACAAAATCGCGCGCTGCCAATGGCGGGGTGCTGTCTATTGATGATATTTGCGGGCTGCGCTTCAAAACCGCAGTCGGCAACGAGTATCGAAACAGCGTTGGCGAGTTGGCATCGCTCTCATGCGCGCATATCCTCAAGACCGTCGGGCTCGGACGCAATACTTGCGAATCGGTCGGCGCAACCTAACGGTGATCCACAGCAAAGCTCGGATGTCACCTCGATGCCTCCTCAACCGAGCGTGGAGTGGTACATCGGCGAATCTTTAGCGACGCATCCGGCATTGCAGGCCGCAATGGCGGACGTGCGCGCCAAGTTGGAACGCATTCCACAAGTCACGTCGTTGCCCGATCCGATGTTGCGTTCGATCGTGCGGCCCGAACCGATTCAAACGGCGGCGGGCGATATTTTCTTTACGCTCGGCGTGAGCCAAACGATACCATTGCTGACCAAGTTGGAATTGGCGGGCAACGTTGCCGCGAGCGAAGCGCGGATGGCGGTGGAGCAACTGAATCATAAGCGGGTGCGCTTGATCGCCGATGTGGAAAAGGCATATTGGCAAATCTATCTGCTCGAACGCAGCCTTGAGATTACCGAGCAAAATCGGCGACTATTGCAGGATTTGGAACGCGTCGTCGATACACGCTATCGCGTGAATCAAGTGGCGCAACAAGATTTGCTACGCGTACAAACTGAACTATCCGAATTGCGCGATCAAGAGAATCGACTGCACCTGAGGCGTGCGGCGGCGGCGGCGGCGTTGAATCAGTTGATGGATCGGGCCCCTCAACAGTCTATACCGCACATCGCGCCGATTGACACACAGACGATCGAGCCAGATGTGGACCAACTGATCGCGTTGGCATCGGGTAGTAACCCGGAACTTGCCATGTTGCGCGAACAGGTGCGGCGCGATCGACAGCAAATTGAGCTTGCCGATCTCGGGTATTGGCCCGACCTGACGCTCGGCGTCGAGTGGAGTTACGTGCGCGGGCGCGGCGCGTTCGAGCCCGACGTACCCGCTGGCGCGATGGATCCGCCGGTCAATCGCAGCAGCGAACAGGGCGACGATAACTGGGCGTTGACCATGCAGATGAACCTGCCGATTTGGTCCCCGCGGATCGAGGCGCGAAAGCGCGAAGCTCGGCAGCGGCTATTGGCAAGTGAAGGCGACTTGCACGCGACACAAAACCTGGTGGCGTTTCGAATCTTCGAAGTTTGGTCACGCATCGAAACGCAGCAGCACACGCTCGATGTATTGAACGAAGAACTCATTCCACAGGCGCGGCAGACCTACGAGGTCGCTCTCACGTCGTATCAAGCGGGCAACACCGATTTCCTCACGCTTATCGATAACTGGAGGCGCTGGCTCAACTTTGAATTAATGCGTCATCGCGAGACGGTGGATTTTCAAACGGCGTTTGCGGAGTTGCAACGCGAAGTCGGCATGCAACTCACGATGGATGGCGACAGCACACCCGAAGGCGAGGGCACGATCAATGAGTAACGCAAATAATACTACGCGCGAACTGCGCGGCGTGCTGGTGCGCTGGGCCACGTTAATCGTCTTATTTGGCGTGTTCGCTCTGTGGGCAACTTGCCGCATGAATCAAGCAGTGGAGCGGTTGGCATCCAGTGGCGGTAGCTCAACATCGTTGACCAACGGCACGGAGCCGACCATCGAATACTGGACCTGCACCATGCATCCCGATGTACGCCAGGACGAGGCGGGCGACTGTCCGATTTGCGGGATGGAACTGGTCGCTAAATACGAAGGGGCGAGCGAACCAGGCGTAAAGCCGACGATGTCAAACGTGGCAAACCATATGGCGCATGCTCAATCCGACGGGAGCGCTTCCAAGCAAAAGAAGAAGTGGTATCGCTGCACGATGCCCGAGTGCGGCGATCAGGGTAGCTCCGATCCTAACAGTCGTTGCCCGGTGTGCGGCATGAAGCGCGAAGATGTTAGCGGGGATGCCGAATCCGACGACGTCGGCGAATATGAAACCACGCTGAGTGAGCGCGCCCGCCGTCTGGCCGACGTTGAGACGGTCATTGCGGAACCCAAGTTGCTGAAGAAACGCATTCGCACGGTTGGGCGAGTCACCTACGACGAAACGCGGTTCAAGATGGTCAGCGCGTGGATGGGCGGACGCATCGATAAGCTGTTTGCCGACTTCACCGGCATGTCGGTGAACGAGGGCGATCACCTCGTCGATTTGTATTCGCCCGATTTGCTGGCGGCGCAAGAAGAGTATCTGCAAGCTTACCGTAACGCGGCCAACAACAGTATGCAGTCGAATGTGATGCAGCGCAGCAATCAGCAAGTGTTGACCTCAGCGCGGCGCAAGTTGGAGTTGCTCGGCATCACGGCGGAGCAGATCGCCGCCATCGAACAGTCGAACGAACCGCAAACGCGGCTCGTGGTGTATGCGCCGATCGGCGGCACCATTATCAAGAAGCAGGCAATGGAAGGCATGTATGTTAAGACAGGCGATCCGCTGTATTCGATTGCCGATCTAACGCACTTGTGGCTATTGGTAGATTTGTACGAATCGGATTTGCCATGGGTGAAACCGTTTCAAGAGGTGCGGCTGACGACGAAATCGTTGCCAGGAGAGGTCTTTAACGGGCAAATCGTTTTTGTTGATCCACGCGTCGACCCGGCCACGCGCACAGTCGCGGTGCGCATGCACGTTGCTAATCCCGACCTGCGTTTGAAGCCCGACATGTGGCTGACGGCGGAGATCGACGCCGGTTTGGCGGCAGGCGGCAAGGGCGCTGTACCGGCACCCAAAGGCGACTATGCATGTCCCATGCATACGTGGGCGGCGGAAGAAAAACCGGGCAACTGTTCGATTTGCGGGATGCAATTGGTGGCCGTGGAAAAGCTCCCGCAATACGCGACGCCGACCGACAGCTCGCCGATTCTCGCCGTGCCGCGCGGTGCAGTGATGCAGACCGGCACGCGGGCGCTGGTATATGTGGAATCAGCAGCGGGCGTGTATCGCGGTGTGGAAATAACGGCTGGTCCGTTGGCGCAAGACGACGATGGAGACGATTGGTATCCGGTTCTCAGCGGTCTCAACGGCGGCGAGGCTGTCGTCGTGCGCGGAAATTTCGCCATCGACAGCCAGATGCAGCTTGCCGGTAAGCCGAGTTTGTTTTCCACGCGCGGTTTCGCGGCGGATATTTCGGTAACGAACGATGATTTGGGTCAACCGAGCGAGATAAAACATCCGGCCAATGGGAGAATGACCACACAGCAAAAAATTTGCCCGGTCATGGAAGGCGAGATCAACCCAGAGGTGTTTATTGAATACAAGGGGGCAAAGATCTATTTCTGCTGTTGGGGCTGCGATAAGAAATTTGTAGACGACCCCGACGAGTATCTCGCTAAACTTCCGCCCGCGATTCAAAAGACCATTCGTAGCAACCAGAATGAGAGGGCCAACGATGATTAATGCCCTCATTCGCCTATTCCTAAAAACGCCCGTGCTGGCCATCGTGCTGGTCGGTGTGCTGGGCATTTTTGGATGGCGCGCCTTCGATCAGAACCCGAAAGATGCGCTCCCCGATATCGCCGAGAACCAAGTCATCGTCTTCAGCGAATGGATGGGCCGCAGCCCCAAAGATGTTGACGAACAAGTGACCTATCCGTTGACAGTCGCGTTGCAGGGCGTGCCCGATGTTAAAGAGATTCGCGCGACAAGCGGATTCGGTTGGTCAATAGTCTACGTCGTGTTTAAGGAGCGTGCCGAGTTCTATTGGGCGCGCAGCCGCGTGCTCGAACGACTCAATGTGGCAAGCGGGCAACTGCCGCCGGGCGTGTTGCCACGGTTGGGGCCCGATGCAACGGCGCTAGGGCAAGTGTATTGGTACACAGTCGAAAATGGTTGGTATACGCAGGAGCGCCCCGGTTTGCGATTTACAGCCGATGGCGAACTTACCGCCGCCTCGCGCCGAACGCTGCTCGATGGCGATCCGGAGCTTAAAGCCAAGCTGAAGGACGCAGAGCCATACACCGACCCGATCAGCGGCATGCCGCTTGTGTTTAGCAAAATTTCGCTCGATCGCCTGCGCAGTATGCAGGATTTCAACGTGAAGCTCGCGTTGGAAGGTGTCGAAGGCGTCAGCGAAGTCGCCGGTATCGGCGGCTATGTGCGGCAGTATCAGATCGATATCAATCCCGAGGCGTTACGTGCGTACGGCGCGCCGCTGGCCAAGCTGGTCAATGCCATCACTCGTGCGAACATCGATGTCGGTGCCAAGGTCATCGAAGAAAACGGCATGGAAATCCTGATTCGCGGCGTGGGCTTTCTCGGTGGTGAAGCGCGTAGCGCCGACGAACGCGCCGTGCGCGAAAATGCAGTGATCCGCGATATCGAGAACACCGTCATACACGCGGCCAACGGCACGCCGGTTTATTTGCATCAGGTCGCGACAGTGTCGGTCGGCCCTGATTTTCGCCGAGGTGCGTTGGATAAGCTCGGTGCCGAAGCCGTCGGTGGCTGCGTGACGATGCGTTTCGGCGAAAACCCATTGACGGTCATCGAGCGCGTTCACGATAAAGTGGTGTCGGTCGAACGCGGCTTGCCGTCAGGTGTGCGCATCGTGCCGTTTTACGATCGCACCGACCTGATCCAGGAGACCATGGGCACGCTGACGTCGGCGTTGTCGCAGGAGTTGTTGATTACATTCATCGCAGTGGTGTTGTTTCTGTTGCACTTTCGCAGCAGTTTGGTGATTGCCGTCACGCTGCCGCTCGCGATAGCGTTTGCGTTTATTTGTATGCAGGCGCTGGCATTGCCGAGCAACATTATGAGTCTGGCCGGGATTGCGATTGCCATCGGCACCATGGTTGATATGGGCATCGTGATGCTGGAAAACATCTATCAGTATCTCACCGATCATCGAGACGACTACGTAAGCGTGGAGACTGACGATAAGGGGCGCACGCTGGAAGTAGTCGATAGCAAACGGCGGCGCGAATTGATCGCCGAAGCCGCGACTGAAGTCGGTACCGCCATTCTCACGGCGATTAGTACGACGGTGATTTCGTTCTTACCGGTATTCTTCCTTGAAGGGCAGGCCGCCAGACTGTTTACGCCATTGGCCTGGACCAAGACGTTCTGCATGGTGGGCGCGGTCATCCTGGCATTGACGTTAGTGCCGCCATTGGCGTCGGCGTTGTTAAAGCATCGACGCATCGGTCGCGTGTGGGCGTTCGCCATCGCGGCACTGCTCGGGCTTGTGGTTGGTGTTTGCTGGCATAAGGCCGAGGCGCTACACCGTACAGTCGATGCGTTTACACAATCCATCGAAAATTACTTAGGTTGGTCGGATGTGATGACAGCTGTGGTCGTTGGCCTGGCGCTAGCGCTGGTGGCGTACGTTGCGCTGCGCGAGCGCATTCGTCCGATCGAGCAAAATCCGACAAGCAGGCTCATTCATCGGTTGTATAAACCGACGATTCGTTGGGTCTTGCGTAACAAGTTGTTGTTCTTGTGCGTGCCGACGGCGATCGTCATCTGGGGCTTGAGCATCTGGCTCGGTTGGGGTGCGCTCGTCGGCGCGTTAATCTGGCCGCTGGAGAAAATCGGTTTGCAACCGACGGCGTGGTCGGCTGCCATGTTGGTGAGCATCGTTGTGGCGGTGTTGGGTGGCTTCGTTGTGTTGCCACTATTCATCGATACGACGCGCGTGGGATTCGGCGTCTTTCGCAAGAGTCAGACGACTCAACGCGATCGAATCGACTGGCTCAAGGGAGCGGCGGCGTTAGTCGGTTTCGCGGCATTGATATTCTTCTTTCGTCTTACCGGTACCTTTGACGGTCGCCATACCATGCTCGCGTCCGTTATTTCACCCGGCTTTGACGGTCGGCTGGACGAGTACCAACCTCTAAAGGCGCTGCGCGACGATAAAGGCATCGGTCAGGAATTCATGCCGCCGCTGGACGAAGGCGATTTCCTTTACATGCCCAGTGTCTTGCCTGCCGGTTCTATCAATACCGTGCTCGATGTGATGCAAAAGCAGGACGTGCAGTTCGCCAAGATTCCGGAAGTCGAGTTGGCCGTCGGCAAATTGGGTCGGATCGAATCGCCGCTCGACCCAGCGCCGGTCGGCATGATCGAAACGATGATCCTCCTGAAACCTGCAAGCGAATGGCCGATTATCGACGATCCCAAATACGATGGCATGCGTCGCCGGCGCACGATGGATGAGATTTGGCAGGATATTAAGCAAGCGGGCCGCTATCCGGGCGTCTTGCCCTCGGTCGAGTTGCAACCGATTCGCACGCGCGTGGAAATGTTAAGCACGGGACTTAACGCGAAGATCGGTATCAAGATATACGGCGATAGTATCGAACGTTGCGAACAGTTAGCTGTTGATATCGAGCAACTTTTGCGTCAACTACTCGATAACGCGCAAGCCATCAATGCCGTGCGCATCAGCGGCAAACCCTATTTGGAATTTCATATTGATCGCGAAGCCATAGCACGGCACGGTGTCAACATTGCCGATGTGCAGCAGGTTATCGAAGTTGCTATCGGCGGAAAAAATCTCACAACGACCTACGAAGGGCTGGACCGTTACCCGGTACGCATCCGCTACGCCCGCGAATTGCGCGATGAAGTGCCCGACTTGGAACGCATCCTAGTACCTACTCCGAGTGGCGCGCAAATTCCGATTAGTCAATTGGCAAAGATCGAGCGCGTAACTGGCCCGATGAGCATACGCCGCGAAGGCGCACGCTTCGTTAGTTACGTCACGATGAGCAATCAAGGTGTGGATGAAACGACGTTGGTGCGCAACGGCCAACGTATTATCGATGAGGCACTCGTGAATGGCGAACTAGATATGCCGGAAGGCTACTACCTGCGCTGGGCGGGTAGTTACGAGCGCAACATTCGGGCGAAGAATCGACTGGCTTTGCTCGTGCCGTTGGTCTTAATTACCAACTTGTTTCTTATCTTCCTGCAATTTAAGCGATGGCCGTTGACCGTCGTGATCTTCCTGGCGATTCCTGTGGCATTTTCCGGCGGATTTATTCTGCTCGAATTCTGGCCGCAAATCCAGAATATATTTTACACGATGGGATTAATGGATCGGCCCTTCCCCGGCAGCGAAATGTATTTGACCGTCGCCGTGTGGGTCGGCTTTATCGCGTTGTTCGGCATTGCAGTGGACGACGGCGTGGTGATCGGAACCTATCTCGATCAGGTCTTCAGCAAATCACCGATCACGCGTTACCAGGAAATAGAAGAACGCGTCATTCATGCAGGTTTGCGTCGCATTCGCCCGACGTTAATGACTACGTTTACAACACTTACCGCATTGGCACCAGTTTTATTAACGACGGGCCGTGGCAGCGATGTGATGACGCCAATGGCGCTGCCGGTATTCGGGGGCATGACTGTGGCATTGATTACGATTCTGGTGGTGCCAACCTGTTACTGCGGCATTAAGCAGCTTAAGTGGAAATTAAACCTCCCCGATCCGGACTTTCAGAAAGGGACGGAATAAATAGCAACCATGAAAACCACGACAAGACAATATGATATTAGCGGAATGCACTGCCAAAGCTGCGTTACCAAGATAACGGCAGCGATTGAGGAATTGAACGCAGTCGAATCGGCAAACGTCACGCTTTCTCCACCTAAAGCGACCGTGCGTCTTCGCGATGATATCGATGACGATCGATTGAAGTCAGCGGTCGAAGAGGCAGGTGATTATCACTTAAAGCCGGCCTCGAATGAGGAAAATGCGACGCAGGCAACGAAAGCACCTGGCGAAACGGCTACAGATGAGAGCAAGGAAAGCCTTTATCCCTTACTGTTGATCGTCGGATTTATCGCCGGTGTGACGATCCTGATTGCGATGCGAAACCAAACGTATGCCGTGCGGCCAATGATGAGTCATTTCATGGCCGGTTTTTTTATTGTATTCGGCTTTTTCAAGCTGCTCGATTTACCTGGCTTCGCCAACATGTATGGGACATACGACTTAGTAGCAAAGGTCATTCCACCGTGGGCGTGGATATACCCGTTTGTCGAAGTTGCACTCGGTGCGTTGTATCTGCTTGCTTGGATGCCAATGATGACGAACATCGTGACGCTCGTCTTAATGTTGATCGGCGCGGCTGGCGTCGCGACAGCGTTGATGAATAAGCGTCGGATACGTTGTGCGTGTCTTGGAAGTGTGCTCAACCTTCCCATGACCACTGTTACGTTAGTTGAAGACTTGGGTATGGCGGCTATGGCGGTCGCGATGCTCAGTCTTGAAGTTACTTGAAACCAGTTCTTAAAGGAGAACGACATGAATGGAAAAAAAAGACTTCTTTCGCTGGCTCTTTCCATGATGGTGCTTGCAACGATCGGTATCGCTACCGCAACTGCCAAACCGAAAGGCGAAAAGCCCGTCGCCGACCTACCCAAGTGCCCGGTCATGGATGAGCCGGTCGACTTTCGCGTCAACACCATAACCGACGAGGGACCGGTGTACTTCTGCTGCAAGATGTGCGTGAGCAAGTTTAATAAAGACCCGAAAAAATACGCTGAGAAGACAAAGGCGCAGCTCGCCACGCTAGCCAAACGCGAGCGGGTACAAGTGACCTGCCCGATCAGCGGCGAATCGATCGATAAGGACGTACACGTGGGTGAAGGCGATGATCGCGTGTATTTCTGTTGCGGAAAGTGCAAGGCAAAGTATAAAGCGTCGCCGGAAAAATATACGGCTAAGCTCGCGGCGAGCTATACCTACCAGACTCGATGCCCGATCATGGGCGGAAAGATCAACCCGACTTCTCACATGAAGCTAGCCAGCGGCGAAATGGTCTACTTCTGTTGCCCAGGTTGCGATAAGAAATTGCTCAAAGACCCGGGCAAATACGTGAAGAGCTTAAATGAGCAAGGATACGGCTTTGACGCAAAGGACATTAAGAATGCGGAAGATAAGTAAGAGAATCCCGGTCGCTGGTTGGTTTTGATGATCAATGCGAACGTACGGGGGCACGATGGATCGGGTGATTCCGACTCCATCGTGTCATTCTGGGCGAACTTACAGTCTGAGCACGCAAATAGCCGTGACGCGATTTCGATCTATCCAACAAGGGTCTATAGGACCAACCAATTTGGTCAATTACGCATCTGGCAGGTACTCAATGATTGATGCACTATGAAAACCCAATAGGATCACGACCCTATTTCCTGCGAGTTGAGCACCTATCAAAGTCTCGTGCGAAGCATGCAGTTCGCCTTTTGCCACGACAGCATTCCCAGAAAGCACCCGATTTTACCTAGTGACTTCAATAACGGTCTGTCACAGAGCAAATTATCGGCCTCGACTCCGCGCCAACTGTGGTAGAACGACGCGTTCGGCGAGTGTAAAAGCCGAGCGCTGTGAACAGGGAATCACTGGTTGACCGATGCGAAATTCATTTCTATGATTTAGGAAATGAAGAATCGAGAAGCGGTGAAAGACGGAATCTGTGAAGCCGAGCGTGTGGACGCTCAGGCGGTCGAAAGGGCCAAGGCGAATCTCTCGGCAGCGACGACACTGAATCGGACGTCGGGCGTATTTAAGGTCTTGGGTCATGCTGGCCGACTGAGAGTGCTTGAAGCCTTGGATGTACAAGAGCTTTGCGTCTGCGAATTGGCCGAAGTTCTAGGAATGTCGATGTCGGGTATTTCACAACAGCTTCGTGAGTTGCGCAGGCTCGGTGCGATTGATTTTCGAGTTTCGGGCAAGTTCGCTTATTATCGAATCGAAGACCCGTACTGGTTGGAGCTGGCTCGTTCCGTGATGGAACGGTTGGGTTCAAACGAAACGAAGAAACAAGTGATTAAGCAAGCAATCTGATGCGAGTTTTTCTACTACTCACTGCCGCTTGGGGCCTTTGGGCCTCCCCCGTCCTCTGCGAGAGTGGTCTGCTTACGGCATGCTGCGAACTGAGTTGCACCGAGGATTGTGAAACCGATTGTGAGTGCCACGGCTGCGCGGAGCTCTGCAACGCACGGGTCACCAAGCCATCAAGCGGTTCCGAGCTTCCCGATTTTTCGGCGACGCATCACGTCGCAACGCTTCCGCCTTTTGCTTCCGAATATGCCGATAGCTACTGGTCTGAATTCCTTGACCCTGTTCCCATCGGATTCTGGAAGCTAAGCTTCCCCTTCCCTGTCAGTGACCGCCCTCTCCTGGTCTGATTCATTCATCACGTCAACCTCGTGTGTCTCAAGCGGGCCGTTTCGACGCGTCCGCTTGTTGGTGTGATGTCGCCTCTGTTCTCGGCTGGAAATGAATCCGACAGGAAAATCTCTCATGAAGCGTAAACGCGTTATCGCGTTGTCCACTTGTGCGATTGGTGTCATTTTCGGCGGCTGTGCCACGGTGCAACCGCGGATGGATTACGCACGCGTGGCGGAGCGAGTCACTGAAGCCACCGGCGTCAGCGATGTGTATCGGCCAGATGAGGACGAGCAAATCTTGCCCTTAGTGAACGAACGTCTCGCCGACGGCTTAAGTGTTGATGATGCGGTCACCATCGCACTGCTCAACAACCCTACGCTTCAAGCGTCGTTCTTCAGTGTGGGCATGGCCCGTGCAGATGCGGTGCAGGCTGGGCTGCTGTCGAACCCGAATCTCGGCGTTTCGTTGCGTCTGCCTGCGGGTGGTGGCCTGGCCAATGTTGAAGCGGGTTTGGCCCAAAACATTGCTGAGCTCTGGCAGATTCCGCTACGGAAACAGGCTGCCGAGCGTTCAATCGATGCGACCATCCTCAACGTGGCTCGTCGAGCCGCCGTGCTTGCAACCGATACGAAGCGTGCCTATTTCGCAGCGGTTCAAGCAAAGGAACTGCACGATGTTGTGCAAGAGAATCTGAATGTTGCGACACGGTTGTCCCAATTGGCCATTGAGCGAAGGGACGCAGGGGCATCAACCCAGATAGAAGTAAACCTTGCTCGGACGGCGGTGATTGAGGCAGAACTACAGGCAGAAACCACTCAACTCGCAGCGGACAACGCCCTTCGTGAACTCGCAACTCTGTTGGGTCTATCGAATCGGGCATCGGAATTGCAACTTGCGAATGCGTTGCCGGACGTGCCGGATAGGGCCCTCAGCGAAAATGCACTCATGCGGATGGCGAAAGCGTCACGCCTTGACGTCGCTGCTGCCCGGCAATTGGTGAATGCGGCGGAGGCCAGGCTTCGCACGGAGCATCGAAAGGTATTCAAGTCTGTCAAGCTCGGCGTGTCCTTGGAACGCGAAGCTCGGAAGTCGCAAGGTGGTCGGGATGTTCTCGCAGATACTGCCCGTGCATCGGTGGCCAACGGAGGTCTCACGGCTCCAGAAATTCAACCGCGTTCCGGGCGTGACACCGATACGGATTTCGTGATTGGTCCGTCGCTCAGTCTTGAGCTTCCCATCTTCGACCAGAACCAGGCTCAGATTGCCAAAGCAAGATACGCCTATCAACAGGCGACGAAAACGCTCGATGCCTTGGAGCGTCGGTTGGTGCAGCAGGTTCATGGGGTACTAGACCGTGTGGAGACGAACTGGCGACTCGTGCGGATGTATCGCGACCGTTCGCTTCCGCTTGCGAAGGAAAACCTCGAGCTCTCGCAGGAAGCGTATCGGTTGGGTCGGGCATCGTTTCTTTCGGTGCTGGAGGCTCAGCGGTTCTTGCTGTCGAGCCGTCGGGACTATGTGACAGCCCTCGGCCAGGCTGCACGCACGCTTCCAGAAATGGAGCAGGTCGTCGGGCGTCCGCTTGCAGAAGTCGTTGCTGAGACAAACTCGGGAGACGGTTCATGAATAGACAGTGGAGACGAACAGTGGTGTTGATACTCGGTGGTGTTTCGATGTTGGCGACTGGCGGCTGCCAAGCGTCAGAGAACAACGTGCTTGGTCAGTTTGTCTGCGACTTCGCACGAAACGCACTTGCCGCGTTCTTGTTCTGAATAGTGCCTCCCATCAGGGCGAAAAGGAGATAGAGCAATGAAATACAGAAGCGTTTACGCAGTTGCTGTGACGGTATTGGTCGTGCTCGGCGGAGGTATTTCTTGGCGAGTGCTTGCCGAAGAACCCGCTTCCAAAAACATGTGTGCCGAGCATTATGTGGCAGAAGCAATTTGTCCGTTTTGCCACCCGGAGTTCATTAAGGAGCACGGTTTTTGCTCCGGGCACGGTGTGCCTGAAGCGTTGTGCACCACGTGCCGCCCGTCGTTGGTGGATGCGTTCAAGGCGGAGGGTGATTGGTGTGCCGAGCACAGTGTGCCTGAGTCTCAGTGCGAGGCCTGCCACCCGGGCATCAAGAAGCGTTGGCAACAAAACGAAGCGCCGAAGAAGAAACGCGATGCCGGCCGGTTGTGGTGCAAAGAGCACGATGTTTACGAAGACGGGTGCTTCAAATGTCATCCGGAGCTCAAGAAGAACGCCGGTAAGTCAGGCTCCGGAGGCGTATGTTCAAAGCATCATGTGGCGGAAGCGATTTGTCCGTTTTGCCATCCGGAGTTGACAAAGGAGCACGGTTTCTGCTCCGGCCACGGTGTGCCGGAGGCGTTGTGCACAACGTGTCGCCCATCATTGGTGGAAGCGTTCAAGGCGGAAGGTGATTGGTGTGCCGGCCACAGTGTGCCCGAGTCTCAGTGCGAGGCGTGTCACCCCGGCATCAAGAAACGATGGCACCAAGGCGAAGCCGAGACGAAGGAACGCGACGCGGGTCGGTTGTGGTGTAGGGAGCACGCTGTCAATGAAGACGAGTGCTTCATATGTCATCCGGAACTCAAGAACGCCTCTGGAAAGCCAAGCTCGGGGAACTCATGTGCAATGAGCACCGTGTTCCCGAAAGAGAATGCGGTATCTGTCAGCCTCACCTTGCTTCGGGGTTAAAGCCTGGTGAGAGCCTCAAGGTCCGAACGGTGTCGCCCGACTCGGCTGCGAGGGCCGGTATTCGAACGGCCAACCCGGAGCTCAGCGAGGTATCTCCCCATGTGAAAGTGCTGGGTGAGGTTCGTTACAACCAAAACCGTTTGGCTCGCATTACACCACTTGCCGCGGGCGTCGTACAGCGAGTGCTCGTTGACGTTGGCCAGGTAGTAGAGGCCGGAGACGTGCTAATGGAAATCGCCTCGTCTGATGTAGCCGAAGCCAAGCGTGATTACGTGGTGGCGATGATGGACGAACACTTGAAGGAGTTGGCCTATGACCGCGAAAAGCAAATGCTTGCGAAGGCCATCTCACCGGAGCAAAACTTTCAGCAAGCCGAATCAGAGCATGAGCGGGCGAAGATTGTTCGGATGACGGCTCGGCAGCGGCTTGCGAATTTGGGATTTACGGACGAGGAAATCGCTCGAATCGAAGAGACGAAATCAAGCTCATCACTGCTTGTTGTGCGAGCTCCATATGCCGGCACGCTTGTTGAGCGTGCTGCGGTGGTGGGCGAGGCCGTCGAACCGGGCAAGGCACTCTTTACGCTGGCTGACCTCTCGACGATGTGGGTCGAGCTTGCGGTACCCGAAGGTCAGGCAAGTCGTGTAAAGACCGGGCTTCCCGTTCGGGCCACTTTTCAGGGTCTTGGAGATGAGGAAGTCGTGGGCAAACTCACGTGGGTGCATTCACGGGTGGACAAACGGACACGTCTCGTCAAGGCCCGGGCTGAGGTGCCGAATTCAGACGGCGAGCTTCGCGACGGCATGTTCGGCGAGGTGCAGGTCATCCTGGGAGAAGACATTTCGACGCTTCGGATTCCCAAGGAGTCGGTGCAACGCATTGAGCAGAAACCCTACGTGCTCGTAAGGACGGCCGATGACCTTTTTGACCTGCGTCGCGTGGTTATCGGTGAGCGAAACGGCAAGACGGTTGAAGTCGTGAGCGGCATTCAGTTGGCGGATGCCGTCGTGGTGGACGGTGCGTTCACCATGAAATCGGAGTTTTTCAAGTCGCGGCTTGGTGCGGGTTGCGTTGATGATTAATGCGAGTGTGCGATGAATCGTCTTGTAGAGTTTGCCTTCAAGAATCGTCTGCTGGTCATGCTGCTCTTCGCCGTCTGCATGGGCGTTGGCGTGTGGCGTCTGCTCAATATCCCCGTGGACGCGTTTCCCGACACGACCCCGGTTCAGGTGCAGATAAACACAGTGGCTCCTGCACTGAACGCGGAGGAAATCGAGCAACAGATTACGCTTCAGGTGGAGCTCTCCATCGGCGGACTGCCTGGGTTGGAAAGTGTCCGGTCTATTTCGAAGTTCGGCCTTTCACAAGTCGTTGCCGTATTCGATGACGAATCGAGCATTACGGATGCCCGGCAATACGTATCGGAACGGCTGGCAGCGGTTGAGCTTCCCGAAGGCATCGGCCGTCCCGAGCTTGGGCCGATTGCCACCGGCCTGGGAGAGATTTTCCATTACGTCCTCCGTTCGAGCGACCCGAATCGCACGCTTGAAGAACTTCGCACGCTTCACGACTGGGTGGTCAAACCGGAGCTTCGCAAAGTGCCCGGCGTTGCGGAAGTGAACTCCTGGGGCGGCAAGGAAAAGCAATTTCATGTCGTGGTCTCGCCGGATGCTCTTCTCAAATACGACCTGACGCTCGGTGATGTCTTTCGCACGCTCGAAGAGAACAACCACAACGTCGGCGGTGGACAGGTTGTCTCAGGCGGTGAGTCACGGCTCGTGCATGGTCTCGGCCGAGTGTCCAGCATCGAGGAAATTGAGAACATCGTGCTCGTCGCCTATGAGGGCACGCCGGTGCGTATTCGAGACATCGCCGATGTGCGGATTGGTCACGAAATCCGTCGGGGCGTGGTCACGTCCGCAGGTGAGGGAGAAGCCGTGCTCGGCCTGGCGTTCATGCTCATGGGCGAGAACAGCAAGGTGGTGACGGAAGCACTGAAGGAACGGCTGGAGAGCGTCAAGAAGTCACTGCCGGACGATGTCCAGGTGGACATTGCTTATGACCGCACCGAACTGGTGCGAGAGGTCATCGGCACTGTAGAGCACAATCTGGCGGCGGGAGCCATTCTCGTCATGGTCGTGCTGTTTGTGCTGCTTGGAAACGTCCGAGCGGGCATTCTTGTAGCGGTGACGATTCCGATGGCGATGCTCTTTGCGGTGCTCGGGATGGCGGAGTTTTCCATCGCGGCAAGCCTGCTTAGCCTCGGTGCCATCGACTTCGGAATCATTGTGGATGGCTCGGTCGTCATGACCGAAGCAAATCTTCGTTCGCTCGCGACGCGACAGCACAAACTCGGCCGCACACTTACGGCGGATGAACGGATGTCGGTGGTCCTAGAGTCGAGTCGCCAAGTCGTTCGCCCCATCATCTTCGGCATGGGCATTATCTGTGTGGTGTTCTTCCCGATTCTGACCCTGGAGGGCATCGAAGGAAAACTGTTTCGTCCGATGGCCTGGACGTTCATCTTCGCCTTGTTGGGGGCGTTGTTGGTCGCGGTATTCCTCTCTCCCATCATGGGCTACTACCTGCTTCCGCGAAAAGTGAGCGAGAAGGAAGGATTCGTTGCCCGCGTGCTGAACGCGGTCTACGGTGCATGTCTCTCACTGGCAGTGAAGCTTCGGAGCTTCGTGCTTCTGGGGGTCGTGGTATTGCTTGTCGCGACGGGGTTCCTCGCTTCAAGGCTCGGCGGCGAGTTCATCCCGCGATTGAGTGAAGGCTCAACGGTTATCAATACAATTCGCCTTGCTGGCGTCTCGATTGAGGAGTCGGTTCGCTACAACACCCGCATCGAGCAACTGCTTCTTGAGAATTTCCCTGATGAAATTCGGCACGTCTGGAGTCGCGTTGGAACCGCCGAGGTCGCGACCGATCCGATGGGCATTGAGCTCACCGATATTTTCATCTCACTCACGCCTCGTGAGACCTGGACGAAAGCGAGCACCCAGGCCGAGCTTGTCGCTCTGATGCAAAAAGCGGTGGCCGGTCTTCCGGGTCTCAACATGGTGTTCACGCAGCCCATCGAGATGCGAATGAACGAGATGATTTCGGGCATTCGCTCCGACTTAGGCATCAAGATTTATGGCGACGATTTCGAGGAGCTTGTGCGGTTGGGAAACCGCGTGCAAGAGATTCTACTCGATATTGACGGGGCATCGGACATTGCCGTTGACCAAATGACGGGCCAGCCGACGCTTCGTATCAGGGTGGACCAGAATCAAATCGGACGCTACGGCATACCCGCAAAGAATGTGCTCGATTTCATCGAAACGGTTGGCACGCGTAGAGTCGGCGAAATCTTTGAAGGGCAACGCAAATTCCCACTCGTCGTGCGGTTGCCGGATGCGTATCGGGCAGACAGTGAGCTTCTGGCCGGCACCCTTATTCCAACGGAGATTGGCCCCACCGTTCCGCTTCAAAACGTCGCCCTGGTTCGTGACGTGGAAGGCGTTTCAACCATTAACCGAGAGTGGAGTCGGCGGCTTCTTCGCGTGCAGTGTAACGTCGTGGGTCGGGACATGGCGTCGTTTGTCGAGGAAGCCAAGAAACGCGTTGACGACGAACTCGAACTACCGACGGGATACGTTATCGATTGGGGCGGTCAGTTTGAGAACCTTGAACGTGCGAGAGTGCGTCTTGGTTTAGTGGTTCCGCTTACGCTCGCCATCGTGTTTTTTTTGCTGTATTTCAGCCTCAAAGACCTGCGAGACGTATTGCTAATCTACACGGGGATTCCGTTTGCGGCCGTGGGCGGTGTGTTGGCTCTTTGGCATCGTGGGATGCCATTTAGCGTGAGTGCAGCGGTAGGCTTCATTGCCCTTGCCGGCATCGCGGTCCTCAACGGCCAGATACTTGTCTCAGCGATTCGCTCGTTTCGAGAAAACGAGCTTGCGTTGGGTGAGGCGGTGGTCGCAGCGGCAAAGCAACGGCTCCGCCCGGTGCTTGCAACCGGCATCACGGATGCGGTCGGATTCATACCGATGGCGATTTCAACCGGAGTGGGCGCTGAAGTACAGCGACCGCTGGCGACGGTCGTCATCGGCGGGATTCTCACCTCCACGTTACTTACTTTGTTCGTGCTGCCACTGCTCTATCAAGTGTTTGGACGAAAACGAGTTGCAACCGAGCAACCGACAGAATGGCCAGACCAGGAAGACTCAGTTACGGAGCTGGCAACTGTGGCTGCGGCGAACCCAGCCGGAGGTGATTCATGAAGCCTGTGAACATGCTGCTTGTTGCGAGCGCCTCCTTGGCGTTCGTAAGCGTTGTCGGCTGTGCTCCGAAACGGGGCGACCTCGCCTCGGATGGGATACTCGCATTGGAGCGAGTTCCCGAAAAGCGAGGCTATTGGCGAGACATCCATGTATTTCAAGACGGCGAGGAGTTGGTCGTCACCGGATACGTGCGACGTTTTCTTGAGCCTGGAAAGCTTCAAATCGCGATTCTGACGGCAAACGGAGAGCGGATAGCTGAGAGGAGTCAAGCTGTTCGCCGGCTGTTTCGGAGTTCTCGCGTTCGACACACTCGATTTGAAGCACGGTTTCAAGTGTCTCCGTCAGTGGGTTCTGTCATTCGCCTTGTGCACTTGCGTGAAAGAATGAAGCCGCAGCGGAGATGCGAATTGGAGGAGCGAAGGTCATGAATCGAAAGAATTACCGGCTAGCGCGAGGTAAACGGGCAGCACTGGCGTTGTGTAGCCTCCTCCTCAGTTTTTCGGGATGTGGATGCTCTGGCACTCACGAACACTGCGCGATGCTAGTCAATTGCGTCGAGTCGTTCTGTGCTGCCCATGACCACATAGGTGCAGACGGCTCGGCTCGCGACGATAAGACGGCTGGATGACGCTCGTGGCGATTGTTTCATCGATTGTTCGGGATATGGGGAGGCGACGCTCGGAGGAGGCGGTTACCTACCGGTACGTTCGCGGCGTGTTCTGCCAGCGCCCGCAGACTTACGTCGAGCGGCAATATCAAAAGAAGCCACTGTGTCGTTTCTCACGCGAATCCTGCGTGTACCAAATACTGAAATAAGACATGACAATCGATATGATGCATTTGCTGGCGAAATCTCAAAGCTCCTACACCTCAACCGGCACCGGAAGCGCTAAAGAATGACCGAGAACTCCAGTAGGCCTGACGACATTCGACGGGGCATGTACGTCGAGATCGCCAGTTTGCTCTACAATATCGCAGAGGTAGCAATATCGTTGACGGCTGGTTGTTTAACCGGAAGTTCGGCATTAATCAGTTGGGGTGTCGACAGTATCGTCGAATGCAATTCAGCGGCGTTCATGATTTGGCGGCTAAAAGGAGAAGCAGATGGAATCGGCGAACAGCAGGTCTTGAAGCGGAAGAAAGTCGCCCTTGCGGTTCTCTCGGCCGCTTTCGCTATTGCCGTGATTTTCATTTCCTTTGAAGCAATCAGTATGTTCATCAGCGGCGCAAAGTCGGACATGTCATGGTGGGGTATCGGCATTTTGGTTGTGTCATTGTTCGTCAATCCAATGCTCGCTTGGGGTAAATATTACTATGGGAAGAATACAGGATCACCATCCCTGAAATACGACGCAATCGACACAATGATCTGTGAGTACCAAACCATTGTTGTCTTAGTTGGCATTGGTCTGGCCCAGTGGCAAGGTTGGTGGTGGGCCGATCCGGTCGCCGCTTTATTGATCGTCCCCTATGTTGCTTGGGAAGCTTTCAAAGCCGGACGTGATGCGTGGAATGTGAACCCGTCGGAGGCTAAAAAAGGCAGTAAATGAACCAATCAACTAACAAGCCATTGGAACTACGCATTCACGGGATGGATTGCCCTGATGAGATCGCGGAGCTTCGCGAGTGCCTGAGCGATGTATATGGCATCAATGACCTGTCCTTCAACTTGATGCAGGCGACGATGACGGTCGAGCATGACCCGGCTCAGATTGGTGCCAATGAGATCATTCGGCGTGTAGCCGCGACCGGAATGGCAGCTTCCGTAGTAGAGCAATCCGACCGGCAACGTCGGATCGAGACAGCTTTGCCGCGCGGTCCACGGTGGATGGCAATACTTTCTGGCGTCGGCATGGCTGTGGGACTGGCGTTGTCGTTTGTTCCAGCGGGCAAGGTGCATCACACAACTTGGCCAGCAGCGCTTGCGTACGTCTTGTCCATTGCCGCTGCCTGGCGTTACGTCCTGCCAAAGGCATGGTCATCGCTGCGCCGGTTACGCCTCGACATGAATGTGCTGATGACGGTAGCGGTCATCGGTGCGGTCGGACTCGGCGAATGGCTCGAAGGTGCGGCAGTTGCCGTCCTCTTTGCCATTTCCCACTTGCTGGAAACGTGGAGCGTTACCCGGGCTCGACGTGCAATCCAGTCCCTTATGGAACTTAGTCCGGAACGGGCCCTAGTGTTACAGGAGGATGGTTCGGAGCGTGAACTCGCCGTTGAGGACGTACAGGTTGGGAGTCGAATCGTCGTCCGTCCGGGTGAGAAGTTTCCGCTCGACGGCGATGTGGTCGAAGGCGCAACGTCCGTCAATCAAGCCCCAATCACCGGCGAATCAGCTCCGGTTGACAAGTCACCGGGTGACGAGGTTTTCGCAGGCACCGTAAACCAAGACGGTGCCGTCACCGTCAAGATCACGAAGGCGGCAGGTAACACGGTGCTCGCAGGCGTCATTCGTCTCGTCGAGCAGGCGCAGTCGCGCCGTTCTCGCTCCGAGCAGTTCGTCGAGACATTCGCTCAGTACTACACACCCGCAGTCGTCGTCGGGGCGGTCTTGTTGTGCGTTGTCCCGCCACTTATTTTCGGGGCGGCGTGGTCAGTGTGGTTCTATCGCGCTCTCGTCTTGCTTGTCATCGCATGTCCTTGTGCATTGGTCATTTCGACGCCGGTTTCCATCGTGAGTGGCCTCGCTGCCGCGGCGAGGAACGGGGTGCTCATCAAGGGCGGCGAATATCTGGAGGCTGTTGGCCGTACTCGCATCATCGCTATTGATAAAACAGGCACGTTGACGCACGGCAAACCCATTGTTCAAAAGGTGATACCCCTCGAAGGTGTGAAAGAGAGTGAGTTGTTGAAACTCGCAACCGCAATTGAACAACGAAGCGAACATGCCATCGCCAAAGCAATCGTCAAATACTCAAACGAACGAGAAATCTCGCCGCCGCCCTGCCACGATTATCAGGCCATTCGCGGTAAAGGCGCTCAGGCGACAGTTGATGGCACTCGTCACTTTCTGGGCAACCATCGCTTACTCGAAGAGAAAGACGTCTGCACCGATGAGATTCATCGAGTCATGACCGAGCACGAGGATTGCAATCACACCGTCGTTGGCGTCGCGTCGGAAGAGCGCCCATTGGGTGTCATCCTGCTTGCCGACGGTTTGCGAGAGGAGGCCCCGGAGGCAATAAAGTCCCTGCGTCGCGACGGTATTGAACGCATAATCATGCTGACAGGGGACAACAAGGGAACGGCCGAAGCGATCGCCAAAGAATGCGGTGGAATTGAACCGCGTGGCGAGCTACTACCAGCGGACAAGGTCGAGGCGGTTGAAGCGCTCCGAGAGTCACACGAGCACATATTAATGGTTGGCGACGGAATCAACGATGCGCCGGCACTGGCAGCCGCGAGCGTCGGCATTGCCATGGGCGCTGGCGGAACGGACGCCGCCCTGGAAACTGCCGACATCGCCCTCATGACTGACGACCTACGAAAGCTGCCTTGGCTTTTGCGCCACAGCCGACGCACACGCGGCGTAATAAAGCAGAACATTGCTCTTTCCTTGGGCATTAAGACGATTTTCCTTGTGCTGGCAATTCCGGGATTGGCAAACCTCTGGATGGCCATCGCAGCAGACATGGGTGCGTCTCTTTTGGTGGTGCTTAACGGCTTGCGGCTAATTAGATCCGCCGGCAAAAGTGAATCTGGCCGTCCGGCGTGAAAGTGCGAGGAATGGTCATGACCGATATATTAAAACGTTGACCGTTACAATCTGGTTGCTTTACAGGCGATGGCCGGTTGGTATGATCTGACGCGATGCGAATATCGTGGCTTGCCATTCTGTTATGCGTGTGGGTGTTCGTCGCGGCCCCGACGCTGTGTCTAGTCGGATGGATGGGCCATGCCTGCGACGATGGCGACACGCGCGGCGAGACGCATCACCGCCATTCCGAAAATAGCGACGATGACTGCCACGATGACGACACCTCCGCTCCCTGTTCTCATGAAAGCGATTGCGGCAGCGATCCGTGCAGCCTGACGGCGACGGCTCGCAAAGGTAACATTTCGATCGATTCGGCCGCGGTTGCTTTCATCGCGCCGCTCTCCCTGGTTGCCACAACCGATATCCGCGACCTGTTGGCGGAATTCTCTGTCCTCCGAGCGGGACCAATAAATCCGGGGTTGCCGATCCCCATACATCTTTCCTCCCACCCGCTTCTCAATTGATCCCCCACATGATCGTGCAAACGTAGCGACGGGCGCTTTGTCCCGTTGGTTCGTGCGCTGCGCGCCGATAGCGCGCCGCGCGGGGTGAAATTCATTCATACATTTATCGAGTTGAATCATGCGGATATCCGTCCGATTTCTCGGCCTGTTGACGGCCATGGCGGCTGGGTGCGTTTCCTATGAAGCGCGCCCACTCGAACTGGAAACCTTCGCATCCAAATGGCGCGAGACGCGTTTGGATGCGGAACCCATCACCGGCTACTTGTCTCGGCTGTCATCCTTGAAAGCAACCGGCGCAGCGGGCGGCTTCGATCCCGATGACGGTTTGTCGCTCGCGGAAGCGGAGGCCGTTGCCCTGTTTTTCAATCCGCAGTTGCGCCGCATCCGGGCCGAGGCGAATGTGCCGTTGGCGTCGGCGCGGGAGGCGGGTTGGTGGCCGGACCCGCAGATACAGGCAAGCATTTTGGGATTTGCCAATCGCGGCCGGTCCGGTGGTTTCGGTTTCGAACCGGGACGCACAACCGGAATTAATGCGAACGGTTTCGAGAGAACCCCGGCGGGATTTCGTCAAAGGAGCGGCGGTGAATTCATCGACAATCCGTTGATCGTCAACGTCGGCCTGAATCTGACGCTGCCGTTGTCGGGTCGGTTGGCGGTAGCCCAGGATTTGGCGTGGTCGGAGTACAACGCTGCCTGGCGTCGGATCGCCGTGCGCGAATGGCAATTGCTGACTGAATTGCGATCCGCATGGCTGGCTTGGTCGGTGACGGCTGAACGGTTGGCATTGAGTCGCGAATACGCCGCGCGATTGGAAAAGGCGAGCGACGCCTCGAACCGACTGGCTTCTGTCGGTGAACTTAAATCGACCGACGCCCGCGTGCTCGGCATCGAATTAGCGCAGCAACGGGCTGCCATCCAGCAATTGGAAATTCAAAGGACACAACAACGATTGGCGCTGCTTGCTACGATGGGCCTGTCGCCCGATGCGCCGTTCGAATTCAAGCCCGACGTGTTTCTGCCCATCGTCGATCTTGAACCGGCGGAACAGGAGGCGGCGCTGCTGACGCGTCATCCGCAGGTGTTGGCCGCCCGCGCCGATTACGAAGCCGCCGAACAGGCGTTGCGGCTGGAAATTCGTAAGCAATATCCGGATTTGAACATCGGCCCGACCTACACCTTGGAGGAAGGCTTTTCCCGCGTGGGCGGCGCATTCGGCCTCGCTCTTCCGCTCTGGAACCGCAACCGACAGGCCATCGCCGAGGCGATGGCCGCGCGGGACGCCGCCCGCGTGCGCGCGGAGGCCACGGTGCAAACGGTCATGGCCGATTTGGCTCGCGCCCGAACCAATGCGGCGCTGGCGGCGCAGCGCCTCGACTTGATCACCGACACGCTCGCGCCCCTCGTCGATCGGCAGATTGCCGAAACCCAAACGTTGCTCGATCTCGGCGAGATCGAAGTGCTGGTGTTGCGCGAGGCGTTGCGCGCGTCGCTGGACACCAAACTCGATCTGTTGGAAGCGACGTTGGATCGGGCCACCGCCGCCAATCAATTGGAACAAATGTTAATGCCGCGCTGGGTCACGATGGCCACGTTGCGCGATTCGGAGAATTAAGTCATGACGGGAAAAGCGAGAGAAATGTATTTGTTCGTCGTGTTCGCGACGCTCGCCGCCGGTGCGTTCATCGCGACGCCGGGTTGTTACGAGACGCGTCCCGCAGGGAACGGCGCGACTGACAAAGCGGACGACCACGATGAGAAAGGTGCGACCGACCGGATCGCCATTCCCCCGTCGGTGCGAGACAACCTCGGCATCACCTTCGTCACGGTAGAGCAGAGGCCAGTCGAATCTACGATTCGTCTGCCGGGTCGATTCGAATTGCCGCCCGAAGCGCGGCGTGAATACCACGTCATGCTCGCGGGGCGCATCGATCTGCTCATCAGGCAATATCAGGTTATATCTGAAGGACAACCGCTGTTTCATCTCGATTCGCCCGCCTGGCGCAAGGTACAAAGCGAAATGGTTGATGCTCTGAACAGCATGAAGCGCAGTCATGCCGACGTCGCCGTCGCGGAAGCAAACCTGACCGAGATGACGCAATCGGTCGCGTTTCTGGAACAGCGCATTGCAAACCTCGCGTCGGCGAAGATGCGGCAAGTCGAATTGGAATCGCAACTCAGCGATAAGAAAAACACGCTGCCGCGTCTGCGCGCCGAGCTCGACGCCGCCCGCGTCGAATTCGACGCGGCCCATTCGCGCTACGAGGTCATGCTGGGCACCGCTTCGTCTTTGACCGGAGTGCCCGTCAACGAACTCGATCCCGCCGAAGCCGAAACAACCCACGACCATGTCGCCAACCGCGCTCCGCCGTGGCAATCCATTCGCCGAATTACCATCGTCGCGGAAGCCGAAGGCGTGGTTGATCAAGTGCCTATCACGAATCGCGGGTGGGCTGAGGAAGGCGACTTGGTGTTGGACACCGTCGATCCGAAGACGCTGCGATTTCACGCCGATGCGTTGCAGACCGACCTGACGATGTTTGCCGACGGAATGCGAGCGCGTGTGGTCCCACCGCAGGGTGGGAGTTTCTCATTGCAGGATACTGCGGAAGGCGAAATCGCGGTCGGTTTCGAGGCCCATACGGAAGAACGCACCGTGCCAATTTTTCTGGTGACCGATTCGCTGCCAACCTGGGCAAAAGCGGGCGTTACCGCGTACTTGGAGGTTTTCCTTGCTGGAAATTCCAACGGAGTATTGGCGGTTCCGGAATCCGCAGTGATTCGGGACGGCCTCAACGATGTGATGTTTCGGCGCAATCCCAAGAACCCCGATGAAGTGATCCGAATCATTGCGGATGTAGGCGTAACCGACGGGCGTTGGGTGGAAATCAAGAGTGGCGTACGCGCCGGTGATGAAGTGGTGCTAGGCGGTGTTTATCCGCTCATGCTGGCGTCGTCGGAATCCGGCGCGGCGCAAAAGGGCGGCCATTTCCATCCCGACGGGACGTTTCACGGCGAAGAAGACTAACGGAGCGCGCGAACCATGCTGCAAAAACTCATACGATTTTCCGTCGATAATGCGGCCCTCGTCATCGTTGCCGCCGTGCTAGTGATGGGCTACACATTTTATCGATTGCCGCAAATGCCGGTCGATGTGTTCCCCGAACTGAATGCGCCGACCGTGGTCATTCTGAGCGAATCGCCGGGGCTGGCCGCCGACGAGGTCGAGCAATACGTCAGCTTCCCCATCGAAACCTCCGTCAACGGCTTGCCGGGCGTGCGCCGAGTGCGCAGCGCCAGTGCCATCGGCTTATCCATCGTATGGGTCGAGTTCGACTGGGGCGTCGACATATATCGTGCACGGTATTTGGTATCGGAACGATTGACGCTCGCGGTCGAACGCCTCCCGCCAGATGTTCATGCTCAGATAGCGCCGGTCACCAGCATCACAGGTGAGATCATGCTGGTGTCGCTACGGTCGCCGGATGCCGGCGCGGACCCCATTACGATGCGCGCCTTTGCTGAATTCGAGTTACGCAACCGGCTGCTCAGCGTTCCCGGCGTCTCGCAGGTGGTCGCAATTGGCGGTGATTTGCCGGAGTATCAGGTCAACGTCGATCAGGATCGGCTGCGCTTGTACGGCCTGACTATTAAGGACGTCGTCGCCGCCGCCGCGCAGTCGCACAGCACGGCCGGGGCGGGTTATTTGCTGAATGTTGACGGACTGGAAATCCCGTTGCGCCAAACCGGTCGCGTTCGTAGTGTCGACGATATTCGTTCGACGGTGCTGCATTACGCCAAAGGTGTTCCAATCACTATTGGAAGCGTGGCAGACGTTATCCTCGCACCAGCCCTTAAGCGCGGCACGGCATCCGAACGTGGCAACCCAGCGGTCGTCCTGAGTATTCAGAAAGCCCCCGGAACGAACACACTTGCATTGACCGAGGCTGTTGACGCCATGTTGGACGACGCGGAAAACGCAATGCCCACTGGGGTCGTGATGAACCGCCACGTTTTTCGGCAGGCGGATTTTATCAACATCGCGATCGACAACGTTTCGACGGTCGCCCGCGATGCCGCCATCATCGTGGCTGTCGTCCTCGTGTTGTTTCTGATGAACGTGCGTACGACGTTTATCACCCTTACCGCGATTCCGCTTTCCATCGCCGTCGCGATGCTAGCGATGGCAGGGTTGGGCGAGACGATCAATGTCATGACCCTCGGCGGGCTGGCAGTCGCCATCGGCGTTGTGGTCGATGACGGCATCATCGACGTGGAAAATGTCTTCAGGCGACTGCGCGAAAATCAACAGCTACCTGAGGCCGAGCGAAAAGCGCGGACGGAGGTCATCTTCGCGGCCAGCAACGAGATCAGAAGTTCCATCATGTTCGCAACTTTGATCATCGTCATCGTTTTTATCCCGCTGATGTTTCTTGAGGGATTGGAGGGGCGCTTCTTTCGGCCATTGGGATTGACTTACATCTTGTCCCTTGGTGCGTCCCTGTTGGTTGCCCTGACGCTGACTCCGGCGATGTGCCGCTACCTGCTACGCGGTCGCCTCAGTGCTTCCGAAGGAGAGTCGTTCGTGGTTCGATGGCTCAAGGCGGGTTATCGACCGGCAGTGCAAGGGGCGGTGCGTTTTCGTAAGCTAACGATGGCAATCGCATTGGTTTTGACTGTGTTGAGTCTGTTACTCGCCAGTACCTTCGGAACCAGTTTTCTACCCGAATTCAACGAAGGCACATTTACGGTTTTCTTGCTCGCGCCGCCCGGCACCTCACTGGAAGAAAGCGATCGGATTGCCAGTGGGGTCGAACGCAGACTGGCGGAAATCGAAGGTGTACGGTCGGTCGTTCGCCGGACAGGACGGGCGGAACGCGACGAACACGCCGAGCCGGTCAGCAACAGCGAAATCGAAGTTACCGTCGAAATCGGGACCGACCGGAACGCCGTTCGGGAGAAAATTGACGGGGTACTTGCAGCGGTACCCGGCATCACCACTACCATCGGCCAGCCCATCGAACACCGATTGTCACACGTCATGTCGGGGACGCCCGCCGCCATTGCGATCAATGTATTTGGGGACGACCTGCGGATGCTTCGGCAACTCGCGAAGAAAATCGAAGCCACGCTCCTCGAGTTGCCCGCCGCACGCGATGTTGCTGCTAATCGCGAGATCATGATCACTTCGCTCCCGATTGATTATCGCCACGATGAATTGGCGCGCTGGGGGCTGACGCCTGCCGATGCGGCCGAACAAGTGCGCGACGCAATCTTTGGCGAGCGTGTCGCGGTCGTCAACGAAGGCGTCAAGGTGTACGACATCGTTGTCCGGCTCGCGCCTGAACACCGCCGCCGGATCGATCAGGTGCAATCGCTCATGTTGCGCGGACGCGAAGGAACGCTGGTACGTCTCAACGAAGTCGCTGACGTCGGGCTTGAAAAAGCGTCGAACCTGATCAGCCGTGAAAATGCTCAACGAAAAGCCGTGATTTCATGCAATGTTGCCGACGGATTCAATCTCGGCGATTTGGTCGCATCCGTTCGAGAGCGCGTCGATCCGATCGTCGCGGAGGCGGGCTACTCGGTGACGTATGGAGGGCAATTCGAGGCGCAACAATCGGCGGCAAAGACGTTGATGGTGATGAGCGTTGGCGTCGTGATTTTGATGCTGTTGCTCTTGAACATGTCGCTGGGTTCGACCCGTGCCGCCGTCTTGGTCATGCTCAACCTTCCACTAGCGTTAATCGGCGGAATTGTGGCGATCTTCATGGCCGAATCAGACAGTCTCTGGCGTAACGTTCTCGCGCTTTTCGGTATCGGTGGCCCGTTCCAAGCGCCCGTCATTTCTATCGCCAGCATGGTCGGTTTCATTACGCTTTTCGGTATTGCAGTCCGAAACGGCATCTTGTTAATCAACCATTACACCTACTTGATGAAAGAAGAAAATCGATCGTTGTACGACTCGATTATTGTCGGCTCGGAAGAGCGCTTGATTCCTATCCTTATGACGGCATTGACTGCGGTGCTCGGCCTATTGCCGATTGCATGGGCGGGCGGCGAACCCGGCAGCGAGCTGCTCGCGCCGCTCGCAGTGGTTGTTTTGGGTGGACTGGTGACGTCCACCGTTTTGAATCTTGTGGTTGTACCTGCTGGATATGCGCTGATATTTCGCGCGCCTCACGGGCCGGCCAAAACACAAGCAACCTAAACGTGTCTGCAATAAGGAAATCACCATTTTTCAACCATAAGGAGCAAGTCATGAATAGATCGCTAATTTCTGTTTCCGCGATGGTCACCCTGACCCTCATTCTCGGCGGGTGCGAACGCAAGAAGGAATCCACTACGACGAACACTTCGTCAAATACGAAATCAACGGATCAGCATGAGGGCCACGATCATGGTCCTAATGACGGGCACGTCGACGAAGACGGTAAAGTCGAAAAGCATGGGGATCACAGCCATGACGACCACGGTCATGGTCATGGCAAAGAGGAGCTAGTCGTTGGGACCCGTGAAATTGGCGAATACACGGTGAAGGTAATGCAATTCGGCTACGCGACGAACGAGGCACCGGAACTTGCATTCGAGATTAACGTCGACGGTGCCCGCTCCCCCAACGCGGTTCGTGTACTTGTTCGAAATACGGCAGGGGAAGAGTCGTTGAGAGTTAAAGCCAACAAGGTAGGCGAGCATGCATATGACGCTCATGTAACGGAATTGCCCCCCGGATTGAAAAATGGGGGTGTCGTTGTTGTTGAGATTGAAAGTAGCGGTGTCCCTCGCGTTATTGAATTCGACATCAAGAAAAATTAAGGGAACCATTGGGCGTAGTTGCTGAGCAACGAGGTCCACCGACATTCAGGGGGTGATATCGGTACCCGGCGATTGGCCATCGCCGTGGGCATCAACGTCGTGCCTACCCCATGTAGTAGTCTCGTGCTGCCCCATGTAGTAGTCTACAGTCTAAGTTAATTGGTAGTCGTTTGCGGTTTTGGGAATGCCTCAAATCAACTTGTTCGCAGAACGACTGGATTTGGCCCCTTGTGGGCAGCCTTCGATTAACCTGCACCGTGTAGTAGTCCAAACTCTAAGATAGATGGTAATCGTTTACGACTCTCGCTAATGGCGGGCGTCACGCTACGAGCGTAGTGAACGAAGCGCCGCCCGCCATCACAACCAGTAAACCTCACTCGGCTGTCTCCTTAATACTCGCTTTCGGAATTCGAAACACTACGACCCCGTCGAGACCAACGCTCTTCAGGGGCAGCGTCAACTCAAGGAATTCGATCGTGTCGATCAGTGTTTGGAATACGAGGACATCGGTGATTGATTTGCCGGGGTAAATTGACGCTTTCTTAGTGTGGCCAGCAGCATTAGTACTAAACCCAAAACTGATCCGGTTGTAGTCATTGCCAAAGTTGTCCTTCAACTGGGAGCAGTGTTTCTTGAATCCCATGTCAGGCCCGACAAGCGTTTCGTAATCTATCTTCCGCGATTGGCTTTGGTTGGTAACCTCGACTTGGATTCGCAGTTCCGGCTCTTGGCTTTTGCCAGTCGTACCGCCAATGCCTTCCAGTGGCACTAGTCCCGCCTTAACATCGATGATTTTTATTTGTACGTCACCGCGCACGAACGGTTGATCCGCTGGCACCCAATCAGGTTCGGATTTCTCGGGTATGTTTTCCCCGACCATCGAATTTTTGTTGTTGGGAATTGGATCGTCTAAATCGGGTTTTTCATTCTCTTGGTTTGGAATATTGCCAATTCTGGATTGCGTGGCCTCGTCATCTGACCTGAGAGTCTCTTGCTCCGATGCAGACCCTCGTTGCGGTAATCGATTTGATGCTTCACTTCTGTTCGCGGCACTAGTTTCCGCTTTCTTTTTCGCCTCAGCATACGATTTCCCAGCCTCGTCGATTCCCTCCGCGATGGCGTAGTTCAGGCTGATCGCAACGACGAGCGAGATACCGCACGTCAGCGCCCCTGCGATCGGAAAACCGATCCCTGAGCCCTTTCGCGTAGCGGCGACAATCAATCCAACAATGCCGAGTAACAGACCGAGGCCGCTTAATGGAATACCGAGCATGCCCAGTAACGGTATCCAGCAAATCGTGAATGCGATGACGCCCAAGACCAGCGAGGCGATGCCGAGGCTGGAACCGCGGCGTGGCAAATTGACGTTGACAGTGGGGTTGTGGGATGATGGTGATCCTGACATAAGAATAGCTCCTTGGTTAAAGGGGTTGGTGATTCGATCGAGTTGAACCGTGGTCCTTCCAAGGCGCACAAAAAAAGAGCGCCGGACCACGGCCGCTCACAGAACCCCCGCCAAGGGGCGTAGAAAACAACACATGGCCGACGCTCCCTTGCGGGAGCGCGGGCTCAAGTGCTGCTTTTCTACATTCAAGAATCCGAGGGATTCAGGTTGGCGGTTTACTGTGAAGCAGCAAACTTGACGCGCTAGCGTCACTGATATGTCGGGCCGCCGTGGGCGGCAAAAATTCGATGGTTCCTCCACGCGTTACGTGATTGCACTTATAACTTCATGTTCGCGCCGGTCACCCCGAAAGTCAACGATTCCGGTGACAAAAACGGCATTGACGTTAGCATTCAACACCGATCACAACTTGCCTTACATCGGTGTCGCAATCACGATATTCGGCGGCTTATTTGCCAGTTCCACCGCCATCTCCAAGGCATCTGGGCCATCGTCGTGCTTGCCGACTGGGAACTGCTTGAGTTGATCCAGCAGCAATTGTTGAGTGCGATGAAAACGCAGATGACCTTGAGCGATCTCCGGCTCTAGGCTGGCGATGCGCGAGCGCTTATTCGAGCGACTGGTCACCGACTTGATTCGCAGGCGTACATTCGATTGACGCGCCTTCTCCTTGAGGTTGTCGATCATCACCTGCTGAAAGTGATTGGCCTCCACCGCAAAGCTTTCAAAGCGGTAACGCTGTGCGTAATGCACGATGCGATGGATTGTGTCATCGGGAGAGCGCCGTTTGATATCGGCAGCGAGAACGTACGAGACTTTGGCCTTGCGGTCTCGATACAAAATGATGATTGCACTGAAGTCGCCCTGCTTGGTGCCGAGCGATGGATCGCAGGCCCCGAAGATATAGCCCCGCCCCACCGACTCCATCAGGTGCTGCTCGTCGCGATAATCATCCTCCCAATACCGGAATGCTTGTCCCGCAAATAGGCACTGTTCCGGATCGAGGGGCTCGTTTTGCTTCTCGGCCTGAAAGCTGGCCCGCCCTTCCGACTCGAGCATCACCATCAAGCGGTAATAATCATCCAGTTCCGGCCACAAAACATGAGTGCCTTTAAGCATTGCGTCTTGATGGGATTCGAAAAAGGCCAAGGCCGCGTCCTCACCGGTGTGGCCTTCATGCTCGATGCGCCCGTGATAGATGCTCGCCCATTGCTCCCACAGGTCGGCGCGGGGACTGAATTCGATCACTGCCTTGTAGGTACGACCTTTCCAACCACGCTGTTGTCGCTGGTCCACCAACTGGGCCAGTAGCGATGCATGGTGCAGAATCGTGCCGATGACAATGACGTTAGTGTCGGGATGGCCAGCTTTCAATAAGGTGCCGCTGAACCATGCCATTAATTTCTGACGCTGTTCTTCCACGATCACCGTGTCGGTCTCTTCCAAGTCATCGACGATGATAAGTCCCGGTCGTTGATCCTTATGACGCATCCCGCGAATGCCTTGTCCGGCACCGTAGGCCCGGATCATGACGCCATTACCAAGTTGGATCTGGTTGTCACGCCAGGGTTTGCGCGGACCGGAACACACCTCTGGAAAATCCGCCAACAAGCGTCCATTGTCGGTTACTTGGTCCTTGATATGGCTCAGCAATGTTGTCGCCTGCGGCTTGGTTGCTGAGACCAAGATGATAAACTTCTCCTTGTCGTAGAGCGCGCACCAGAGCACATAGGCCAGCGCGACGATGGTGCTCTTGGCATGTCCACGCGGCGCGGCCACCGCCATGCGTGCCCCACGCTTGTGATCAATCTGCTCCAGCAACTCAAAGAGCTCTAGATGCATGCTCGAAAACCCAATACGACATGTGGACGTCAGATAGATTTGGGCGAACTGCAGCGGGGACTCTGCCGCCAGTTGGCGACGTAGGATCGAGACGCGTTGTTTGATAGAGAGTAAGGGACTATTCACGGATTTCCCCTTCTTCCTCATTGTCAGAGGTTGACTGCTCGACATGTATCTCAGTTTCAATTGCTATCAGCGCTTCCTGCATCTTGGCGCGCTTGACCTCGTCGGCGATTTGCTGCAATTGATCCTGTTGCGCTGATGCGCTCTCACTGTCGCTGGCGACCCCCAGCAACCGCGTCGATTCCAACAACAGTTCCTCATAGTCGGCGATATTTCCGGTGTGATGCACCAACTCCGCCTCGACCTGCTGTTTGGCCGTCGGCAAGTAACCCAACGATTGAAGACGCTGAAGCAAATCGCTGACCATTTGGTAGCAACAACGCTCGCCTTCGACCTTGACGGCAGCGCTCACCTCCTTGCCACGTGTCGCTCGCCGAATTCGCTGCATGCACAATTCGGCTTCCTGCTGAATCCGCCCCGCCATTTGCGGTAATAGGTCCGGGTGATTGTTGAGGACCGTGCTCTCACGCAACACCTTGCGATCACGCTCGATTGTGCGATCACTGGTCATGAGGATCTTGGCCATATCCGACGTCGAATAGCCGTCGTCCATCAGTGCGGCCACCACTTGCTGTCGAACGGCAGGTTTGAGTTGCTTGGCGTTCAGCATGCCGGACTTAAGCTGCTGCAACAGATCGACGGTGCCCAGTTCGGTGTTGGATGACGCTTCTGAATGTTGGAATTCTTGACTCATACCGTCACCGCCGATCCATTCGACACGCCATAGCGTTCCACCAATGCCTGCGGTGCAGCACTGGTTCCGACACAATTGATCCAACGGCGCACGATCACATCGCAATAATGAGGGCTGATCTCCAAGGCAAAGCAACGTCGATCCAGCTTTTCAGCGGCAATCAATTGCGACCCCGATCCGCAAAACGGCTCATAGCAGATCTCGCCCCGCCGCGTGTGTTGACGCATCGGGATGGCAAAGACCTCAACCGGCTTGGATGTCGGGTGATCGGTCTTCTGACCTGCCGCCACTGTCGGGATTTGCCATATCGATGACGGATGGTCCTTACTGACGCGTTTAGGCTTCTTGGACCGCACCCACCCGAAGAAGCACGGCTCATGTTGCCAGGTGTACCAAGATCGATTGAGGATTGGCCGATCCTTCACCCACACGATCTGTTGATGCACAAAGGCATCGAACTTATCCCAAACCGCCTCGACCATCGCCTGGCGTCGACTGGCATGCCAGCAATACCACGCTGCATTGGGAGCAATCGCCTTGGCGATTGCCGCTCGGATGAAGTTCTCGTAGAGATCCGGATGGGCGTCGGCATCATCCCAAGTAATGCCGTAGCTTTCCGACCAATCTTTGTTCTTATCTTTGCGGCGGCGTTTTTTCTTGGCGGTCGGATGATTGGTCCCGTCGTAGCCGACCAGATACGGCGGATCAGTGGCAAACAACGTCGCGCGCTGCCCCTCCATCAATCGTTCGACATCATCAAGGCTGGTCGCATCACCGCACAACAGTCGATGCTGGTCCAATTCGATCAACTCACCCGCTTGGGTGATCGCTGGTTGATCCGCATTGAGGGCGGCATCGACATCAAAGTCGTCGTCACCGAGGCCGCCATGTTCGTCCAGAAAACGGCTTACCACATCCTTGAGTTCGCCCTCACCGAAACCCGTAAGTTCGACATCGAAGTCAGGCATGCCTTCGAATTCCTGTAATAGATCGACGAGTTTGGCTTCATCCCAATCGCCGACAGTTTTGTTGAGCGTAAGGTTGAGTGCCTTCTCCTGATCCAACGGCAAATCAACAACGATCACGTCCACCGATTCGTGCCCTAAATCTTGCAACACCTTGAGGCGTTGATGGCCTCCCACCACATGGCCGGTTTTGCGATTGACGATAATCGGCTGCAAATACCCGAACGTCTCGATGCTCAATTTGAGTTTTTCGTAGATGGGATCACCCGGCTGCAAATCAATGCGCGGGTTGTAAGTCGCTGGATTCATGTTTTCGATTTTCATTTTAGTGAGTTTCATGTCGGACGCTCCTTGAGTGCGCAACGCGGGCGCAAATGAAAAAAAAGAAGAGTGAAATGTGAAGCGCGTTTTTCTATTTGACGTCGCTATAACAACAGACTGTTCAATTTCAATTGAACGTTATGGCTATCAACTAAAACAGCATCCATACCATCACGCGCCGGATCATCCAGTGATCGAACGCACAAACCTCTACGTGGAATAAACCTTCGAACGGCTACATCTATAAATTATTGAATCGTTGGGAAATCCGCGTGGGATTGACTGAGTTGCTCGGCGCATTTGACGAGGGCATCACCCAATAACGTTGGACTACTTATAACATAGCAGCCGCTCTGCCCGGAGGCAAATAGAATAGTGTGCAAAACATTGCCGAGTTAAGAGCCTCAGGATTGCTCAACACGAAGATGCGCACGATCGCGACCTATTCAGAAATAATTCAAATTTCAAAACTACATTGGAAAAATCAAATCTCGGAAAATTCAGAACGATCAAGAATTTGAAATACCACTTAAGACATTACAAAAATTCAGACACCAAAATATCTTCGATGGTTGTCATCAGAAAAAATCGCGAAGCAAAAACGGAACGATAAATTATTGATCAACGAAAATTTCGCCATTGGAATTTTCGAATCGACAAAAGCAAAAAAAAATGCGTCAAGAAATGACACTTACAAATCTCAATTTTTCTGAATTTTCGATTGCGGTTTACAAAAGAAACTTATCTCCGTTTTGGCGGCGCAGAATCTGAAAAACTGGAGCCTCAAAGATCTTCATTTGAAAACAATTTTAAGTCGGGAAACCACATCCACTTAGCGAATCAGGCCAAAACGAGTTGGTTCCAGACGAGGGGCAAATATCCAGTTACCTTGGGGCCACTCGTTTGATTGCACTACGCAATCTGGCCAGACAGAACCCGGCAATTGCCGCTGCCAGTAAGTTGCAAACGACCCAAGACGAGCCCAACGCTTCCCCGCTCGCGGTCGCCCGTTACCGCTCAGGCCAGCCAGCCAAATCACACCATCTAGGGCAGCCCAACACGCCTTGTCGCCTCTTTTCCACCCGACACCCGTAAGTCACTACGGGGTAAACGCTTAGCGCATTTGTCACCCCTGAAAAACCGACAAAAACGACATAAATTAAGCCTAAATTGGAGAGGAACTCACCGGTGTGGGGTACCCCCGGACCACGATGTTGCATCCATCTATCTACCGCTTGACGGCCCGTCTCCTGAGGGTCGCGAGAAAAATCGCATCCGTCTCGAAAACGCCCTGTCCGGCTTAAGGCACATGCTCGACGACCGCGATCAAATGGACGAAGACAAGGCGGAAGCCATCTACAACGGCGTCGCCGCAACGCTTCAACAAGATGACGACTGGGATTTGCAAGGTTCGACCATCGTTGTTTCCGCCACGCACGACACGGTAACGTGCCAGTACCTACCCAGAAAGGTCGATGCGCGTGTCGTCATCGACTCGCGTTTCTATCTCGTTCCGGCAATCATGGCCAACCATGGGATGTTGCAGATTCGCGTGTTGAATATGAGCCAGGACAAGGCCGAACTTGTATCGCTCACCGGCATGGGCGTTGAAAAGAAAACCCTCGACGATTCCGGTGTAGAGGGAATGCCGCCGGCCGAAGACGACCGTTCGAACCAACTGCAGTCGCACAGCGTCAATGCCCAAGGTGGCGGTCAAGCTGCCATCTTCCACGGGCAGGGCCAGGACGAACACGCCGCCGAAGAACGGCTTCGTCGTTGGGTCAAGCATGTGGCCGATGCGGTTCACGATGAACTGTACGAAAGCGATATCCCGCTTGTGTTTGCCGGCCCCGATATGCTGTTCGGTTTATACAAAGAGCACAATACCTACTCGGGCTTCGTGGAAGACGTTCACGTCAATTCTGACTCTTCTGACGGTCTGGATGACGAACACGTTAAAGAGGTCTATCGGATCGCATCCGAATACGTCGCGAAGACTGACGAAGAATTTTGCACTTACGTCTTAAGCAAAGAATCGCACGGCGACGGCTCGACGAAGCTTGCCGACTTGGCCGAATCTGTCGCCCTAGGTCGAATCGAAACCTTGCTCGTTGCGGATGATTTGGACAACTCCGCCGGATCGCATGACCTGGTCAGAGGCATGGAAGATGGCGAAGCCGAACTGAATAAGGTGATCTCCGACGCCATCATGATGGGTGCCAAAGTTCGATGCGTTGCATCCGATCAGTTGCCTGACGGAGTAAAGATCGCCGCCAATTATCGATTCTAAAATAGCATCCTCGTGATGGAGCCCGTCGCGCGCAGATTGCATTTTGGTGGTAGACACCGACCGCCTAGCTGAATCTGCGGCGAGGGGCTTCTTTATTTCTTACGCTCTTGGCAATGAATGAAATGACGATTGGCAGTCGATCGTTCCCGCGGATTAACCGCTCGACTGAAGAATATCCGCGCCCGCCTCTAACGTGCGCGACTGGCGCGCCTGGCTTTCCAATTCCTTCACCTCAGACCCCAAATCACCTTCGGCCTCGTTCGCATGAGCACCGCTCTCTTGCGGTGCACGCTTCTTCTGAACAGATACCTCGTCACTTGCCTTCGCACCACTCGGGCTTACCGACGATTCAGCATCCAACATGCGCACCGGGACCGGCTCGGGAAAGACCACCTCGCGCGCTTCGTCGGGCAACGAGATACCGGCCTCATCCAACGCCCGCAGCGTAAGCCGCATCACGGCCGACTTGACCTTCAACACGCTAAACTCCTGGCCATCGATCCAGAAATAGATACGCAGATTAATCGTGGACGCCCCGAACTGCTCGACCAATACCAACGGTTCGGGTTCGTGGAGGACCGCGGGATGTTCGTTGATCACCTTTTGTGCGATGGACTGCGCCTCGGTAATCGATGCGTCGTACCCGATGCCGACCGCGAAGTCGGAACGTATCTTCGGATTTGCGGTGAAGTTCTTGATCGTGTTCTTATAGACCGTCGAGTTGGCCAACTGTATAAAGTTGCCGTCAAAATCCATCAGGATCGTGCCGCGCGTCGTGACCTTTTGAACAATTCCAAGGTGCCCTTCCACTTCGATCGTGTCCTGAATCTGAAACGGACGCTGAATACTGATGAGGATGCTCGCGAGAAAGTTTTCGGCGATATCGCGAAATGCAAAACCAAGAATAAGACCCGCAACACCCGTTCCGCCAATAACGCTTACGGCAATCCGCGTCAGCCCGGAGATGCGAAGGAAGAGGTAGATGCCGAGCAACACGATCACGACGATAATGATCTTGCGGATTACTCCCTTCAGGATTTCGCTATCGGTACGGCGGGTGAAAAAAGACGTCAGAATGCCAGCCGCAGATCGCGACAGGAGCACGGTCAATCCGAGTACCAGCAAGCCCGCGCCGAAGAGCGGTAGCGCACGAATCACCTGCCGCCACAGGTCTTGCAACTCTGCAAATGCCGGCCCCAAGTCCCACAAGGGCGACTCTTCCACCTCAATGCGGTTCACGACGGCGACCACATCCTGCGTCTTGCGAGCCAAATCGCTTGCCCACACGCGATGCTCGACCTGCGGCGTCGTGCCCTCTAGGAACACAACGCCGTTGTCTACGCGCACCCGCGGATTTTCAAAGCGCTCCGTTGATTCCAAAATGCGCTGCAGTCGCGATTCTATCTCGGCGTCGCGCACCGGCGATTCGACCTCGACCGTCTGATCGCTGGCTGCAAGGTCCTGAGTGGCTTCCTTCGGGTCGGGCTTGGTCTCCGTTTCCTGCCCCAATCCCGGAGCCGTGACCATCAATATCAACGCAAAAGACCACATTGTTCCAAGGATGAAACGGCGATGTTGACGTAGTGCGGCGGCGTCAAGAAGAAAACAAGAGTTCACGATAAGGTGCTCCCACCCGGTCATCGGGCATGCCCGCTTATACCGTTTGCGATGAAATAAAAAAAGAGCCGCCTAAAGGCGACTCGCAATGTGCTTATGATAAAGGCGTCGGAAAAGTAACGATCTAGTCCACGTCCACCTCGACCGCGTCGCCCACATCTTCGGCGGCATCTTCTACGTTCTCTGCCGCTTCTTCGAGCGGGCCGTCATCTGCCGTGCATGACATTTCGCAACCGCCCTGGGTGGCAAATAACGCGAGCATGATCAGATATGCCGGAAAGTAAAATTTGAGCTTGGATTTCATGGTTTTGCTCCTGTCAATCAACGGGTTAAGCCTTCGCCCCACGTGCAAAATGCATGATCAGCGACCCGATCAGTAACACGATGAAAACGAAGAAAAGAATCTTAGCAATCGAAGCGGCACCGGCGGCAATACCGCCAAATCCGAAGACTGCGGCGACGATAGCGATCAGAAAGAACGTGAGTGCCCAACCTAACATAATAAAGCCTCCTTTTTGGCTTTGACACAAATTCCGAATCGTTCCCGGCCTCCGCAAACACTTGCGACGTAAGACACGATCTCCTTTCCTCACTGCTAGTATTTTTGACTGCACTCCTTAACCAGAAGTGCAGTCCACATTAATTGCTATTTAATCGCGATTTAGCCCCTCTCAGCTACGGTTGTGGTCATTCGTAACAGTTGGAATAATAACCTCCGAAACGCACTGCTAAGCTTCAAAATGAGGCCCCGAGGCGATGACCATGACGACAACGCACCCGCTAAGCCGCCGATACTTCGAGACCGGCCTCGGGATTCCCTTCACCGAACAAAACACGATCAGGCGTTTGCGCAATGGCTGCGAAATCTTTCCGGCGATGCTCGACGCGATTGCCAACCCCACAGAGACCATCGAGTTTCTCACCTTCGTATATTGGCAGGGCGATATTGCGGACAAGTTCGCCAACGCTCTCGCCGAACGTGCGCGCGCCGGTGTTCGCGTCTACGTCCTCCTGGACGCCGTGGGCGCACACCCCATGAAAAAGCAACTCATACGCGTGATGTCTGGTGCCGGCGTCGAGGTCAAGTGGTTTCGCGAAGTCAAAATGTGGAAGACTTGGCGGCTCGATCATCGTACGCACCGGAAGGTCATGGTCTGTGACGGAACGGTCGCCTACACCGGAGGCGTCGGCATCGCCGAAGAATGGACGGGTGATGCACGTAACCCCGAAGAATGGCGCGAAACGCATTTCGAAATCAAAGGCCCTGCCGTCGATGGATTGCGATCCGCCTTCTTCGAAAACTGGGCCGAAACGTGTCGCCCCAATCTCGTTGAATTCACGCCGACCGAAGGCCAAGAGCACTGCGGTTCCGCGGCGATACAAACCATTCGCACGTCGGCGTCTTTCGAATGGGGAGATGCGGCGCCCGTGCTGCACATGCTTCTTGCGTCGGCACAGTCCAGCTTGTCAATTACAACGGCATACTTCGTGCCGGATGAATCGACGATCCGCCGCCTCATCACCGCCAAATCAAAAGGCGTTGATATACGCATCCTCGTGCCCGGTGAGCACATGGATATTCGCCTCTGCCGTTTGGGCGGCCAAGCCCACTACGAACGCCTGCTCGATCGGGGAATCGAGATCTACGAATACCAACCCACGATGATTCACGCCAAACTCATCATGGTCGACGACGAGTTCTCCGCCATTGGCTCAGCCAACTTCGACTATCGCTCGCTCTTCATCAACGACGAAGTCATACTCATCGTTCACGACGAGCGCCTCACGCGCGATCTCTTAAGCGACTTCGACGAAGACCTGCAACGCGCCAGGCGCATCACTCGAAAGAACTGGCGTAAACGCGGCTGGTGGCAACGCACCAAAGAAAACATCGTCAGACGCGTCAAGCACAAGCTCTAACGCGTTAACCGTCTCAAACTTGGCCCCCCTATTAAACGACAAAGAACTGTGACATCTCTCGATGCCACAGTCCTGTTATCGCAACGGTGGGAGCAGCTCACCGTTGATCCCCCTGATAACAATCTATTCTCAGGGTAGTAACCGCGCCACCACGGGGATTCGTTTGAAGCCAGTCCCTACTAGGTCTGATACGGAAACGGGCGTACTCGGTGCATCGCCGCTGGCTGCGAGCCGACCGATCTTCAAATCATTCGGATCCACAACAAAATTTCCGCTTTCCGAATCCACCCGCACCGCATTCCACGGCACGGAGAGCAACTCGCCCTCGGTCATGTCATCGACGTGCGCCTTGACCCGCAAGATTGCGAAGCGAACGCAGTCGTCGCGAACATCGAAGATAAGGTCCATCAATGAGGCAAACGGCTCACCCAGTGGACTTATGACTTGCCGGCCAATCATCGTGCTGAAGGTGCGGGTCGGTGTGTCGTTCATCGGATCACTCGCTTCTGAGAAAAAAGAAAAGTGATAGCAGGACATTTCTGCCCTGCTATCAGCAAACGGGAGAGAGGGAAAAAGAACCTACGCGTCGTACGAAGTTTTGCTACTCGGTCTCTTCCATCGCAACAGCTTCTTCACCATCGTCATCAGCGTTAATGCTGGTGGACGTGGCAGCACTACCCACGCGCGTCGTATTGTTGCCGCGGTTTTCCCAGTAGGGCTGTACGTTGAAGTCGCGATGAATGCCTTCGTTCCAACGGTCGTTGAACCAATTGGGATAATCACCTTCTTCGAAGCGAGCAAGCCTCTTGAAGTTTTCCTTCGGCATGTTGATCGTGCACTTGCCGTTCTGGTGCTTCACTGCACCTGCAGGCACGGCAACCATACCGTCGGCATCGTTGCAATCGATCAAAAGGTAAGCGACGTGTTGCTTGTCGATATCGACGACCACATCTTCGACTTCACCCAAAGTTTCGTCTTGGCTATTCACGATGTCTTTGCCGAGTATTTCACTGATCTTGGCAATTTTGTTCGCAGACGTCGTATTCGACGCGTCGGCAAACTGCGAATGCGGCTTGGTCGGCCATTGGTCGCCGGTGAAGCCGGTCGCGTCGTTCAATTCGCTGCGACGAATGTCGAAACGAACGCGATTGGGCATCATGCCGATCACGCGCTCGCAGGGAACGGCGTGCAGCTTTTCACCCAAACCGAGGAAACCACCACGAGCCAATGCGATGTAAACAATTTCGCCGTTGTCCGGATTAACAGCCACGTCTTCGACGTCACCGAGATTGCGGCCTCGCATGTCGACAGCAACCTTGTTCATCATCTCGCTCGCAAACTTCATGCGACCCGGACCGGGTTCATATTGATAGTCCTGATAGCGATTCTGATTGCGCGAATAGCGGCGGTTGTTGTAACCATCATTGTTGTAATTGCGATTGCGGCTACCGTTACGATTACCGTCGTAACCATAATCGTCGCGGTCGTTGTTACCACGGCGAGCGGTGCGATTACCGCGTTGATAATCGTCGTAAACCGTGCTGCCACGGTTCGGCGGCCAGCTATTGCGTTGAATGTATTCGTCATTGACGCGCGTCTGGCGACCATCGCGATAGTCACGGTCATCGCCATAGTTGCGGTCGTCGCGCGCGTCGCGATAGCCCTGATAGCCGTAGTCAGAATTCGAGATGTCGTAGCGGCTCGACGAAGCAACACTGAGCACCTTCGCCGATTCCGGGCAGACGTACACGTCACGCAGACGCGAGTGACCGATCAAGCAGGTCACGCGGAAGTCAACTTTGTTCATCGACTTGTCGCGGTCATTGCCGTACCCACGGTTGTGATCGTCGCGATCTTTCTTGTAACGAACGTTATCGCGATTCTGCGAATTCTGGCCGTTGTTAGCGGCAGCGTTCGTTTGCGCGTTTTGGCCGCTATTCTGGTTATTGTTTCGGGCGTTGTTCTGATTATTGTCTTGGCTGTTGCGATATGCGTTGTTGCCAGACTGATTGCGGCTCCAGTCGTCCTGCATATTCTGCCACTCGTAGGAGCGCACGAGTTCGACGGCGATAGCCTTGCCGCCGGTTTCGTCTTCTGCCTTCTTTACGATTTCGGCAAGCGACTTGTTTGCCTTATCGAGTTGCTTGGCCGCATCCCGAGCAGTTCGGGGGGAAGGCGTTTCCGCCACGGTGGTTGCCGTCATTAAGCACAAGGCAACGGCAGTCGTAAATACGGGTCGGATCACTGATGACATTGGGGGTCCTCCTTTAGTGTCCTTACATTCATGTTTCGCGGTCGAACTGACCGCACAGAGTTTCTGACAAACAACCTTGGTTCGCGTCACTTTTCGCCGCTTACCTATCGAAAAGATATCGAAGCGAACAAACAGTCTGACGAAAACCAAAGAACGACTTCGTCATTTCCGATTTAAGCTTCTGTTACGTTGAAGCTGGGTAACAATCGACTGGTCCTTACACACCACCGTGCAAGCAATTTAAACTCGCAAGGTAGGTGGCCCCTCCCGGTCTCTAGGTTCGCCAGAGTTGCCGGGAGAGGCCAGGAAAGGGTGGATCGAACTTATTTCTTTTCTGCTTTCGTCGCGTCGCGCAGATCGCGTACCTGATCGTGCCCTTTCTTCACCGACGCGTACTGCTTGAGAAGAAGATCGTTAAGCGCTGAGCCCGCGGTTTCTTTCAACACTTCCTCGTAGCGTTCTTTGATGACGTCTTCGCCGCGTTCGGCTTCCGCCAAAACAGCGTAGTTATCTCCATCGGTCATCGCGCCGCGTGCCGATAACCACCAGCGATGAACCTTGCCCTTGATGCTGCCGGCATCGCCCGCTTCATCATCGTTGAGTTCGATATATTCACGCAGTTGCTCGGCAAAAACTTTGCGATCCGACGACAACTGTCGAAACAGTCCCGCGATCTGCGCGTTTTCAATCGTTTCGGCGGCTTGATCGAAGCCTTTGTAGCTATCGATATTGACTTTGACCAGCTCCTTCAGTTTCTCGACGGTCTTTTCGTTCAAATTGGCGGTGGTTTCCAGAGCCATGCTCAAATACCTCCCTTGCGTCTCGCGTGAATACCGGCTTAAGATTCTTAATCTCGTCGCCAGGTGTTCCGCGTGTCTTGTAAACTCATTGCACAAAGGATGAGAGAACTCTCTCTCATCAACACTGCGAGACAATAGCGAGCCCTGTTCGCGGGAAGTTCAACTCGAACTAAGTAAAGATTTACTACCTCCGATACGAGCCAATAGGCGGGAAAACAATATGCAGGCGCTTGTTAGAAAGTCATGGCTATCGATTCGATCGAGCTATTGGTTCTTTCCGGCACTCATGTCGATTGCCGCTGTTCTGGCGTCGATTGCCGCCGTATGGATCGACCGCAACTTCGATACCGAAGGCTGGCATGAATTAAATTTCATTTACACAAGTACGCCCGATGCCGCACGCACCATTCTTGCGACGCTGGCCGGCTCGATGATTACCGTAGCCGGCGTCACCTTTGCCATCACCATCACCACCGTCGGTAACGCAACTGCGCAGTTCGGCCCGCGCGTTCTCACAAACTTTATGCGCGACCGCGGCAATCAAATCAGTCTCGGTGCCTTTGTTGCAAATTTTCTATACTGCCTTTTCGTACTCCGAAGCGTTCGTTCTGCCGTGGATTCATCGGAAACGGAAATCGTCTTTATTCCGCAGATTGCAATTCTGGTTGCACTCGCCAGCACCATCGGTTGCGTCGGTGTATTGATCTACTACATTCACCACGTTCCCTATTCGCTGCACGTGTCGAATCTGCTCGCCTATATTGGCACAGAATTGCAATCGAAGATCGAGAAGCTCTTCCCCGAAGAGGTCGGTCAGGCCCTACCCAAGAAGCTCGATCGCGCTCGGCAGGTGGAGGCTGAACTCGCATCTAAACCGCATATTACGATCCAGTCGAAATCGACGGGCTTTCTGCAATTGGTCGATGATTCCCAACTAATGGAGCTTGCCAACCAACACGATTTTATCATCGTCATGAAATGCCGACCGGGCGACTTCATCATCGCCGGTCAAACCATCGCATTGGTTTACGCTAAGAGTCGTAACACGACACCCGACGATCTAAATCTTCAACAAGCGCTCACCATCGGTTACCAACGCACACCCGATCAGGACGTGCGCTTTCTGGTGAATGAACTTGTCGAAATCGCCACGCGCGCATTATCTTCCGGTCAGAACGACCCGTTCACCGCAATCGACGCCTTGCATTGGCTGACGGCCGGGCTGACCCAGCGCATTTCACGTCAAACGCCTTCCCCCTACCGAATGAATGACGATGATGAATTACGCGCGATCGCAACCCCCGCAACCATCGAAGAGATGATCGACATGATTTACGACCAGTTGCGCCCCTATGCCGTTGGAGACCGCAACGTCGGACTGGCCTTCATGATGTCGATTACGACGGCCTTAGCATCTTGCAGCGACCCCGAATTAAGAACGTATCTTCGAAACAAGGCGGAGACCTTCCGCGATGATGTCGCGCAGCGCGGCTGGCACGCGTCGGATGTGACGCGGTTGGGGGAGATTGCACCTTAGCTTGGCTTGCTTAGTTCCGAGCGAAGACGAAATAAATAACCATGCCCAACACCGGCATCAGAAGAATGATGAGTATCCAAAGCAATTGCCACCCAAAGGGCTTCGCTCGCCCTAACACATGAATCACGGCATAAATGTCGAGTATCAGAACGAAAAGGGACAACAGTTCAAACACGTTTCCTCCTTGCTTTGTTGCATCTAAGGGGGGCCGCCTACCGATTGCTTACTTCAACTATATGAACCGCAATTAAAAATTGATTTAACCTACGATGAATGAGCGCACAATTGACTAACCGTTCCCATCAACACGAGCGTCAACCAAACGGCCTATCCGGTACCCATAACGCGGCGACGGGTGTCCCCACCATCGTTGCTCTCCTTGCGACGTCGTCCTCTTGAAATTTTCATCGCATCTCGCGAGAATTCGCACTGCACTAGAATGATATTGAGGCACGAACGTGAGCGACGAGGCGAACAAAACAACTGAAGAAAAACCAGACGCCGATACGGAACATTCGCAACAACGCGGGCGCTTTCTCGAAGGCCCGATCGATATTCGCTCCATCGCGCTCACGGGGATCTTTGTGATCGCCGCGTTTCACGCACTATACGTTGCAAAGTCGATCTTTATCCCGCTCGTGCTCGCGATCTTATTGAGTTTGATGCTACGCCCGCCTGTGCGCATCCTCAATAAAATCGGCATTCCCGATTCGGTCGGTGCGTCGATCGTACTGGCTATTCTCACTTTTGCTCTGCTGTTCGGGTTTTACGCATTATCCACGCCGGCTGCCCGCTGGTTAAACGAAATCCCACGCAGCGCGCGCAAAATCGAATATCAGCTCAGAAGTTTCGAAAAACCACTCAATAAGGTTAAGGAAGTATCCGACGCGGTTGAAGACGTTGCATCGCGCGACGAGTTTGGCGTGCAAAAAGTAAAAATTCGCAACGACGGCATTCTCGATTACCTAATGATGCAAACGCACGGCTTCTTAATGCTCGTGTTTCTGACCTTTGCGTTTCTATTCTTCCTGTTGGCTTCGGGCGATATCTTTCTTCGAAAACTCGTTCGCGTCATCCCCAAGCTTCAGGACAAGAAGCAAGCCGTCGATATCGTCCATAAAATTCAGAACAATATCGCCACCTATATATTCTCCATCAGCTTCATCAATGCCGGTCTCGGCGTGGCAATCGCCACAGCGATGTATTTCCTCGGCCTACCCAACCCCATACTCTGGGGCGCGATGGCCTTCTTGCTCAATTTCGTTCCGTACTTGGGAGCGCTTACCGGTGTCGTGGTCGTGGGCATCGTGTCAATCGTCGAAGATCGAACGATTGGCTACACGCTCTTGGTCATGCTCACTTACTACAGCCTGACTGTAACCGAAGGCACGCTTGTAACGCCGATGCTCGTCGGCCATCGCCTGCGATTAAACCCGGTCGTGATCTTTCTAGCGCTTATCTTGTGGGCGTGGCTCTGGGGAATTGCCGGTGCGTTGCTCGCCGTCCCGATTCTGGCGACGTTCAAAATCCTTTGCGACCATCTCACGCCGCTAAAATCAATTGGGGAATTTATTGAGAGGTGACACGCGCGAGGAAAGAACGTAGCCCTATTCCGAGGCTTCCGCTTCCATTTCCAAGTGCTTTAACACATTGCTAAGCAAGGCACTTTTTATCAAAGTCGCCCCGGTTCGAAAGGCCTTATACCCGGCCGCCGCCATAATGTTGCCCGAACGCCCTTCCGTGCATCCACACCGCTCGCGCTGAATAAATCTTCGCAATGCAACTGCGCCAACCAGACCACCACCCACAACACACAGCATGCTTAGTATCGGATGATGCTGCGTAGCGCCGCGGACGACGTCCGTTTGCGACCATTCCGTCTTGCTTCGACCTTTCCACATTTTCAATGCGCGAAAGGTCTCGGCGGACTCGCGGCGAAGCAACTCACCGGTCGAAACGTGTTTCCAGTCCGTCGGCTTGTTTGGTCGATAGCTCGGTAGATTCTTGCTTGGAAGTAGTCGTCCCTGAATTAATCATTTTGGCCTTTGTTTATCTCGTGAATCGGCTGCGCGGTGCGGGTACACTTTGCAAGTAACCCGGCGGATTCGGGTCAAAACCTTGCAATTCAGGGACGAGTATTATGCAGCCGAAGAAGCAGGAACGTGGCACGTTCGAGTTGTTTCGATCGCATTTCGATCAACTCCTCAATCCGAATCACGAACTCATCAAGCTGGCCCGCGCCATCGATTGGGACCGCTTCGATGTCGCGCTGGCCGAGTGCTTCAGCCCCGACATGGGCGCGCCGGCCAAGGCCACGCGGCTGATGGTCGGACTGCACTATCTCAAATACGCGTTCGATGAATCGGACGAAGCGCTGGTCGAACGTTGGGTCGAAAACCCTTACTGGCAATACTTTTGCGGCTTCACCCACATGCAGCACGACTGCCCGATCCATCCCACCAGCATGACCAAATGGCGCAACCGCGTCGGCGCCGAACGGCTGGAAGCATTGTTGAAGGAAACGATCGACTTGGCGCAACGCGCCGGCTTGGTGCGACCGAGCGATCTCAGGCGCGTGAACGCCGACACGACCGTGCAAGAAAAAAATATCACGTACCCGACCGACGCGAAGCTACTCTATCGCGCGATCGAGAAGCTCGGCGCGGCGGCACGAGCGCGCGGTATCGACTTGCGTCAGTCGTACATACGGGTTGGCAAAAAGCTGTCGGTCAAAGCGAGTCGCTACGCCCACGCGCGTCAGTTCAAACGCATGAAGCGTTGTTTGCGCAAGCTGCGCACCTATGTGGGTCGCCTGATCCGCGACATCAAACGCAAGTCGAACAAACCCGATGCGGACTTGGAGACGTTATTGCAACGCGCCGAACGCATTCACACGCAACAACCACAAGACAAAAACAAACTTTACAGCCTGCACGAACCCGAGGTGCAATGCATCAGCAAAGGCAAAGCGCACCAGCGTTACGAGTTCGGTCAAAAGATCGCGATCGCAACGACCAATCGCGACAATTGGATCGTCGCGGCGCGGTTGTTCGAAGGCAATCCGTACGACGGTCATACACTCGGCGAGACACTGGCGACGGTGGAACAGGTCACGGGGGTCGCCGTGACGGACGCGTATGTCGACAAAGGCTATCGCGGTCACGGTTGTGGTGACGAGGTCACCGTGCACATCGCCGGTCAAAGAAAGAAAAACACGCCACGTTGCGAACGACGCCGTCGCAAACGCCGCAGTGCAGTCGAACCAAAGATCGGTCATCTCAAAAGTGACAACCGAATGGATCGCTGCTTCCTGGCGGGCCTCGACGGCGATGCCATCAACGCGATTCTCGCCGCCGCCGGATCGAACCTCCGCAAACTCCTGCGGCGCTTCGCCGCTGCGCTGATCCAATGGCTCAGGCAGAACGTCTTCAACCGAATCGGTCAACGAACCACTTGCTGTGCTGCATAAACAATGGCTTTTTCAGGGTCGACGAAGTAGCCTCGTCATCGGAGCCCCCATATTTCTTTAGAAGTCGATTCCGCCTGTCGCGGGCTCTGACAAAGGCAACCGCTGCCGTCACAAACACAACTGCGAGCACAATCCCGATGCCTACGATCAACTCGGCAAGCCCCGGTGTATCTGCAAGTTGATTTTGTAACAACAGCCTGCAACCTTCAAAGGCGTAGAGCATGCCGCGCAGCGTCGCCGCGACGGCGATCGCCCCTACGACGAGGGCAATCGCCGTCCCGACGATGAACCTGCGCGTTTGCTCTCTTACTTGCTCGATCTTCACATCGATCAGATGCGTCACGATCGAGGTAAGCTCGGCAAGTTGCGCGGAAATCACTTGAAGCGGATCTGTCGCGCTCGATTCATTCGGCTCAGCAGGTTGTCGCTCATCATGAGATGACTGACCGTTCATCACCATGATTCTACCGCCGATCTTAGCGTTTGGTGAAAAACGCGCCGAAGACGGCACCGACGCCGGCTGCAATCAACATGGACTTCAACGGTTTCTCACGGATGTACCGCTCGACCGGGTCCATTTGGTCCAACGCAGCTTGACCGGCGGTTTCCGCGAGTTCCCGAATATCGCCACCGACAGTAAGTGCTTGTTCGCGAATTTCGTCGAAGCCGACGGGTTCGTCGGAGTCCGATTCGCGCGACGATTTGATGGGTTTTCGATTGTTCGATTTTTGAGTGGCCATGATTGCCTCCTTGTTAGGTATAGTATGGGCGAAGGGGATAAACCCGGGGCGACCGACGCCTAACAATTTTTTTAGCAAGGCGATTTCCGCCTCGGGGAGTAAAAAATACAGCGAGCGGACGATTTCAATCGCCCGCCCGCCATGATTTGTCCCTAATTGCGCGTCTTGGTGTCGCATATTGAATCAACGGATTGCTATCGTCAACGTCGCACGATGCACCAGCACCGTCGCCATCTTCATCCGTTTGATTTGGATTCGCTTCTTCCGGGCAGTTATCACAAGCATCGCCCAGACCGTCACCGTCCGTGTCTTCCTGGTTCATGTTGGCAGCTTCCGGACAGTTGTCGCAAACGTTGCCGACACCATCGCCGTCACCGTCGGCTTGATCGGCATTGGATTCTTCCGGACAGTTGTCGCAAGCATCGCCGGAGCCATCCAAGTCCGTATCGAGCTGATTGTTATTGGCGGCCGCCGGACAATTGTCGGACGGATCGACGATGCCGTCCATATCCGTGTCACAGCCCGCGGCGAGGCCAAATGTGGCGATCAACGCGATCGAATAAGTGACCAGCATGTTCCGTAATTGATAACGTTTCATGAGTTTATTCTCCTCAGTAACAGGTTAAGTTGCATCTTTCTAGCAAGACAACGCGCCTCACGCGACATCGATACAAGTCGAAACTTTAGACCGGTTTCTCGCCTCGGATGACCCTAAGTAGCATCACGATAACGGCAATAACCAGTAGTAGATGAATGAGTCCCTTTAACGTGACTGCGGTGACCATACCCAGCACCCACAAGATCACCAGGATGAGTACGATAGTCCACATGAACGTACGACCTTTCTTCGACCGGTAGTTCGGCGATTGGGCTTCTAGTCATTAAGGCTGGTTAGTCCGAACGACGTTCCATCTCTGCGATCAACTTCCGCCCTTCCCAGTGACCGCTCAGTTCGATGCGGTCAGCCGTTAAGAAGCGCGTGTCGTATGCAATCGGAGCTTTGTCGTGCGGACGCAACGTCAACGTCTTGTTGTCGTGCGAGTATTGTCCCGACATCGTCTCCACGCCGTTTTCCGTTTTCGCTTCGGCATAGAACGTTCCGTCGTCCTGCAAGGTTAGGCTTTCAAATGGAAAGTCGCGTCGCGCGGCCGTCGGATCGACCTCGGCGACCGCCCACTTACCTTCGACCGAACAACCGGCCGCTGCCAACACCAAAGACAACGGTGCGAGCACAAAACGCGATAGAACTCTCTGTTTTTTTGTCATTTCGGTCTCCTCGTCTATTTTCTGTCGGCGTGGCGATACTTCGATTTCTTGGAAGAGCTATGCCTCACCCGACGCACGTAGAAAGATAGGTCATCGATATCTGTCTAGATTAAATAGCGAATAAATAACTCTTTAGAAATAGGCGACATGTACCGTTACGTAGCAAGTTGAACCCAGTATTGGCGATGACGGCAATATTCGCCGACGCCGTTTATCGATCCGTCTGATAATGAGATGAACGCCGGCGTGGTCCAAATCATTGCCCTGCCAGTGATTTGCGAGTATGCAAACCCAACCGCCCGATTAGAAAAAATCACCCATCTCTAGCAGCATCATCGGAAGGCTCGTCTGCCATCGGAAGCGTTACACAAAATTCCGCACCGTGCGGCTCGCGATTTTTTGCCGCGATCGTACCGCCGTGTAACAGCACAATGCTGCGCGCGATGGTTAGACCAATCCCGGAACTTCCCGACGTTCGACCGGCGCGCGGAATACTAACGTACGGATCGAAGATTTCACCCAGCTTCTCTTCGGGAATACCCGGCCCGCTGTCGGCCACACAAATATCGACGCGTTCGTCCTTACCTTCAATCACAATATCGATGTCCGACCCTATATCCGAAAACCGAATCGCATTGCGAACCAAATTGGAAAACATAGTGGCCAGCAGTTGCGGATCGCCCTCGACCATTGGCTCTTGGTCCGTATCTGGCATGATCCCGAGCTTCGGCTTTAACTTGATTCGCTTTTGCGAGGCGACGGGTTGCGCCAACTCTAACACATCGATAATGACGTTGTTCACCGACACTTGCTCGGATTCTCGCGGATGCGTTCCAGCCCGTACGTTCGCAAGCATCAGCATGCTGTCGATCACTTTCGAAACCGACTTGAGTTCGCCGTCGATGTTCTCTAGGTATCGTTCGTACTCCGCCAAGTCGCGCGGCTTCGACCGCAGCACCTGGGCTTCACCGAGCAAGACCGAAATCGGCGTTCTCAATTCGTGCGCGCTGTGCTGCAAAAACTCGCGCTGCGCCCGAAATGCCTCGTGCAATCGATGCAGCAACTGATTGATCGTGTCGGCCATCTCGGATGCTTCAGAATCCTTATCCGATAGCTCGATTTCCTGATCCAAATCGCGTGGTGTAATCTCACCCACCTGCTGCGCCATCTGTTTCATCGGTCGCACCAACCGCGAGGCCAACAACCAACTCGTCAGTGCAACCGCCAGCAACGAGAAACAACTAAACGCAATCACGCTCGCCTGCATCTTCTCGATACCGGCGTGGAGCGGATCGAGGTCCATCCCCACCTGAATGATGAGAACTTGCCCGCTTTTCGTCACGTGGTAATACGAAACGATCCGCATCGTCGATCCTTCACCGAGGATCCTATCGACCGTATCACCGCTCGTATTCTCGAATACGTAGCTCGTGCGTTTGAGGGTTGCAAGTGACGGGAGTTCTTTACTTAGAACGAGATCGGACAAGTTGCCGGAGCTATCGACCACCGTTCCGTCCGGTAATTTGATGTTGTGGTAAAATTCGGCGCACCGAAATGCACGGGCGTATTTCGAAACCGTGGCTCCGTCGTGCCAGGAGATCGTGCCGTCCGACGCCAGTTCTATGACTTCGGCGAGGGACTTCGACTGCGCCAACAGACATTTGTCGAAATCCGTCTCGGCTTGCTCACGCCGAATGCCCAGAATGGCGACATCGATCACCGCCATGATAAGCGCGAAAACGACCACAAAGCTCACGGTCGCTCGTATGCGCATAGAACTGAAAATCGGCACGTTGCCTGAGCCTCCTGTCGGCAAAATGCCGTGTTCGATCGCTTCTCCGGCAGTCTTATTAGGTCGGCGGGCCTTCCGTACTCAGAATGTAGCCTACGCCGATCATCGTGTGGATAAGCTTCGGAGCAAACCCCTTGTCGATCTTCGATCGCAACGTCGATACGCAGACGTCGATCACGTTGCTATCTTCCGCAAGATCCAAATCCCATACGCGCGACGCCAATGACGTACGCGAGACCACGCGGTCGGCATTGCGAATCAGATGCTCGAGGAACATAAATTCCTTCCGCGCGAGCCGGATTTGCTTACCCTGTCGCATAACCGAACGACGCGACAAATCGATCTCGACGTCGTGGTAACTTAAAACCGTTGACTCGGTCGGTTCGGACCGACGGAACAACGTTCGAATGCGCGCGACCAATTCGTCAAAGTCGAAAGGCTTACGAATGTAGTCATCGGCCCCGGAATTCAAACCATTGATCACGCTGGTCGAATCGCTCAACGCGGACACCATCAATACCGGCCCCGCGAATCCCGCCCGACGGATGTTGCGACAAACGCGAATGCCGTCGACATCCGGCAACATCACATCGAGCAACATCATATCGTAACAATCGACCGTCGCGCGGTGCTCGCCCTCGAACCCCGAGTGTACGACGTCGATGTTGAAACCGTGTTCCTGCAAGCCGCGCGTAAGCGTCGCTGCCAATTTCGGATTGTCTTCTACTGCTAAAATACGCATTTGCTGCTCCTCTGTCGGTACCGGCCAGCACGATCGCCCGCATCGATCACCGAACCCACCATTGTAGGCCAAATACCAATTCGATTCCCAAACCTAAATTCTTTCTTAAGTATGCTTCATGAATCGCGATTTATGCCGCCCAAATAACCAATCCGAGGGCCGTAACCGTCAATACGAACCCAGCGACGATTAAATAGCCATCCCTCGCCATCAAGCCCAACGAAAAAAATCCCACCGCAATCGCAGGGATCAGGACTGCCATCGGCAACAACGCCAGCGGCAAAAAGAGAATACCCATCAAAACGCAACACACCGCGATGACTTGGAAATACGGCGGATCGGTCAGATAGGTCAAACGACTATGAATCACCGACTCGCTTCTCTTGACCCACGGGCGAATCTTCTTATTTCCGCGAACCAAACGCTCGCGCGGAAACGAGAATTGCAACAACCGCGACGGCAACCAAGGTTTGGATTGACCGAATACCGCTTGTATCGCAACGATCACAATCAACGCGCCGGTCAATATCGAAACGCCGGGGATACCACCGACCAATGGAATCGCCGCGAGCACCGCCGGGATCAACAGCATCGGTCCGTAGCTGCGCGAGTCCAAGGTGGCCATCAGTTGCCGGAGCGAGACCTTTTCGTCCCCCTCGGTCTCTTCAACCATCTTGTCGACGACTTCGCTCAGCAACATGATTCACTCGCATGCGGTGCTTCCAACGCATTCGCTTCGACAAAGCCACCTTGGTCAGTAACTCACATTCAGGCATAACGAGAAATCGCCGAGCGTTAAGATTCGTCCATCGCATCTCGGTAACTTGTGCCGAGCTTTGACTTCTGCTCTTCAGTCAGCACCTTGCCGGCCATCTGAAATACCTCAGTTTCCTCTTCATCGAGATGGTGCAGCACACGCTCTCGCAGCTTCTCCGCAGTGGCCAGCCATCCCGACGAGCTGAAATCCGTTTGCTCCAACTCGTCGAGCAGTTCGTCCATCTCGTGGTGCTCGGCGATGCTATGCCGCGCCTTTTCCTGTGTGAGATCGGCCTTCATCAGCGGAACGTAGAAGTGTTTCTCTTCCGCACTCTCGTGGGATTGAAGCGCCTTCCGCAAATTATCCAATAGTTCGCGTCGGCCCTCGCTATCGCCCTTGGTCTTTACGACCAAATCCACCAACGTACGTTGCTTGTCATGATCTTTTCGCAGTTCTTCAAAAATCGTTGCCATCGTACAAATGCCTCCTGCAAGGCATTATTTCGCAGCGCACTCTTTGTCGCCTGAATGCGATCTAAAAGATTATTAATGCAAATAATTGAGTCATCCTCACATGGCAGACGTACGCCAGCTTCGGCAACCAAATTGAATCGTCAAGCAATAACTGGCGTTAGCCATCAATTAAAAGCGAAATGGCGGCGCTGTGATGCAGGCTTAAAAAATATCGTTTGGCCCGGAGACGCAAACCGATGGAGGAGGAATCATTAACAAAGTAACGTATGAATAGCCACAACTCCGGCATGCACGCCGCGAGAATTCGCGTACCAACAAACTAAGCCGCCTCCACCTCTGGCCGTTTAATCGTAAAGTGGAACTCACTACCCTCACCGATGGTCGACTCGACCCACATCTTACCGCCGAGCTTTTCAACCGCTTGCTTACAGAACGCAAGACCAATGCCGACGCCCGGTCGTGGCCCGCCCGTTCGCGCCCGAGCAAACAGCGAGAAGATCTGCTCGAAATCGGCAGGATCGATCCCGATTCCATTGTCCTTCACCGTTATTTGCCAACCGTTCGGACACTCCGTCATCGAAATGGCAACTTGCGGCGCTTTGTCTTCGCAATACTTGATCGCGTTGGAAACGAGATTATTGATAATATTGAATATCAGAATCGCGTTGGCAATAAATTGGCCGTCGTTCTCGCAAACAATCTCGGCGCCCGAGTCGAGTATCTCCTCGGCGAGATTCGATCGCACTTGGTCGACCAGCTCGTTCAGTCGCAACTCATCGACGTCTGATTCCGGCGACACCTTGGCAAACGACAGCAACTCCGAGACCAGACTCGCAATATCGCGCGTGGCTTGCTGGTTTTCTTCGATCCACGTCATCACTTCCGGCAATAGGTTTTCCTGATACTTCGTCTTCAACCATTCGGTCGCCGACATCATGCGCGACAATGGCGAACGAAGTTCATGTGCGACGACGTACGCGAAGTGAAGCAATTCCTTATTGCTACGATGTAGTTCGGAAAGTAGTCGGCCCCGATGCACTGCGTAGTTGATGGCGCGAACCAACAAATCGGGCGTCAGATCGCTCTTAACCAGATAGTCTTGCGCGCCGCGATCGACCGCCTCAACAGCAAAGTCCAAATCGCTCATCGACGTCAACACGATGATCGGCACGCCGTCGGCCGCCGATACGGCCAACTCGACGGTCTGCGACGGTTTGGGGCTATCGGGTAACGATAAGTCGAGCAGAATCGCCCGCGGATTCACTTCCTCGATCGCGGGCTTCAATTCATCGATCGTCGTAATGTGACGAACCATGAACTTTTGGCGACCTTCGGCAAGATGCCGTTGAATGAGTTTTGCGTGGGCTGGGTTGTCTTCGACCAGCAAGATCGCTAGTTCCGCGTCGGTCATCAGGCAGACGTCTCCGGCGACTGGGCGGGCTGATTCCAGACGCCCCAATAAAAGCTACAGTCACTAACCATCTGCAAGAACTTCTCAAAATCCACGGGCTTCACAATGTAACTATTCACATTCAACTTGTAAGCCTTCAGTCGGTCGCTTTCCTGCTGAGAGGTGGTCAACATGACGACGGGGATCAACGCCAACGACTCATCCGCTTTGATCGTCTTAAGCACCTCAAGCCCATCGACTTTTGGCAAATTGAGATCGAGCAGGATGACATCGGGCCGGCGGGCCTTTGCGTACTCACCCTCTTTACGGAGATACGTCAACGCCTGCTCGCCATCAGCCACACGGTCCACCGAGTTGCCGATGCGGTGCTGATCGAGACAGCGAATGACTAACTTTGCGTGACGGTCGTCGTCTTCGACCAATAGAAAGTGAATCAGGCGATCTGACTGTTCCATCGACTAATCTCGTAATTCTGCCCCGTTCCGGGCAACCTCAAGAATGAAGGTCGCTCCATGTCCGGGTTTCGATTCCACGTAGGCCCGACCCTGATGAAGCTCGGCAATCTTGGCGACCGACGCCAAACCCAATCCCGTCCCCGGCTCGGTTACATCCAAGCGTTGAAACAACTCGAATACCTTATCGTGGTACTCGGGAGCGATGCCGGGACCGTTGTCCCTGACATAATACTGACATTTGTCGTCAATGGAAAACCCCCCAATTTCAATTCTGGGCTTATCGCTCTTGGCGGCATAGCGAAGGGCGTTCACATAAAGGTTCTCTAAGGCCCTGCGAAGGGACGTTTTAAACCCATTTACATTCGGCATGGTGCGATCGATGACCACGTCGATCTCGTGCTCGGCCCGCCGGCCCTCGTGTAATTCTACGATCGCGTCCACCAGCTCGACGACATCGACATCCTGAGCCTCCTCTTCGATTCGACCGACACGGCTATAAGCTAAAATGCCGTCGATGATATCATTCATCTCCGCGGCAGCGGCACTGACCTCCGTAGCACTATCCTCAGCAGCCGCATAATCGCCATCCTTTATATCTTTCAACATTAAGCCGATGAACCCTCGGACCGACACGAGGGGCGATTTCAAGTCGTGCGATACGGTAAACGCAAATTGCTCCAGCTCCCGCTTCTTTCGATCCAAGGCACGCCCGGTCCTCCCCAGCGATCGCTCGTAGCCCCGCCGCTCATCCTGCTGACGCTCCAAAACGCGAACCAACCAAAATCCGAGTCCCGTGAACGCCACCGCCGTATAGAGCGTAACCAACGTCTCGCCGAATCGAGACGAAAACCACTCCATTTGTTCGCCCAACTGCACCAACCCGCCACAGAGCAGCGGCACACAAATGGCTGCCGGTATTAGGCGGCGAATGATCCTGCCGGAAGCCACTCCCTGGATGAACGACCTTGCAAAACCATGTTCGGGGCGCGCAAACCAGTGCGCGGGCGCGACCAGAAGCAACCCTACTGCGGCGTGCGCTGACATCGCCGTAACGGCTTCAATTCGAAACACGCGCGATATCCCAAAGAGATATCCTGTGAACGCAAAATAGCCGACAAACCCCGAGATAGCAGACAAGATTTGCCCCAGCTTCGCGGCATGCGGCATTACCAAGTAACTCGCGCCCAAAATGGCGAACGCCGTCGACGCCAATGGTGACATTCGCCCTGCCGCACCGGTATCAACGGCATCGGCCGTATCGCTGAACAACAGTTCATCGATTCCAAAATCGATCGATACGACGTCTTGCAACAGTGTCGCAAGACCGAGCGCCAACATGAGACCTGCGACCACCAACATGGGTATGCGATTGCCTAAAAATCGATACAGGATTGCCGCGAGCCCGGCTAAGAGAAGACCCACCGCAGTATTGGGTTTGGCCGAAACATACTCTTCACTAAGGCGTGTTAAAAATGGAAGATGGGTGGCCCACCCTAGCAAGATCATCACGGCGAAAATGACCAGGATGATCGACAGCGTGGTGCTCGCGTTTTGAAACCGCCGCCGAAGGCCAGGGTCGACGTAACTCATTCATTTCCCCCATGGCCCGCCGAAACCGACCGAAATTATGGACATAACCCATCCTATTAAAAACCTGCCATATATAGCACGCCACGGATGAAGACATCATGAACCGATGTTAACAAAATTTTAGACAACCAGTGAAGTGACGAAAATCTTGGCCCGCTAATCTTTGATTAGCTGGTGAGGGAAGGGAAAGCGTAAAAATGTCAGAAAGGACATCGACCATGAACTGGGATCAGATCAAAGGCAACTGGAAGCAAGTAAAAGGTCAGGCACAACAAAAGTGGGGCAAACTCACCGACGACGATGTCGATCGCCTCGAAGGTCGCCGCGAAGAACTCGCCGGCATTCTTCAAGAGCGCTACGGCAAGACCAAGGAGCAGGTCGAGAAAGAAATCGACGAATTCTGCTCGACCTGCAAATGCTAACAGACGGACATTCCCTAAACTGCATTTACCATCACAGACGCTAGCCAAAAGGAGGCTACTATGCTCGGTTGGGCAATAACATTCTTCCTGATTGCAATCGTCGCAGCTCTCTTCGGATTCGGCGGAATCGCCGCTGGGGCCGCCTCGATTGCCAAAATTTTGTTCTTCATCTTCCTCGTGCTGTTCATCGTGTCCTTGGTCGTTCACGGAACGCGGTCAGCATCACGCGGCAAAATACCCTAACGTCTCTAAATAGGCGTATGAACGCCTAAAATCGGTCTTGGGTCCGTCCTCGGCGGTGAGAATGGCGATTTAAGGCTTGTCAACGCACAAATTCGAGGTATCTTTTTTGTGCTATGCGAGTCTTACTGATCGACGACAACAGAAAGCTAACCGAACAGTTGGCTGCCGATCTCACCGCCGCGGGCATGACCGTCGATGTCGTGCACGAGGGCGAGGAAGGGGAAGATGCCGCATCGAGCGATGCTTACGATGCCATCATTCTCGACTGGATGCTTCCCGACGTCGAAGGCCCCATGGTTTGCAAAAGCCTTCGCAAACGCAAGATCGCAACGCCGATTCTCATGCTCACCAGCATGGATCAGGTTGACCATATCGTCGAGGGCATCGAGGCCGGTGCCGACGATTATCTCGCCAAACCTTTTGATTCCGTCGAAGTTGTCGCCCGCTTGCGGGCGCTCACGCGCCGACATTCCAGCGACGAAACCACAAAGCTGGAATTCGGACCGCTCCATCTCAACTTGCTGACGCGTCAGTTCAACGTTGACGGTCAAAACGTCCCGCTCACTAAGCGAGAATTCGCATTGGTCGAATTCTTCCTCCGGCGTCCCGAACGCGTGCAAAGCCGCTACCGCATCTTCGAGAATGTCTGGGATACCGACTACGACGAAACAAGCAATGTGCTCGACGTTTATATTTCCAGAATTCGTAAGAAGTTTGGCGAACACGGCACCCTATTAAAAACCCACCAAGGTGCCGGTTATATCCTCTCCCGCGGCGACAACCTCGAAAACGACACGATCAAGTAAATCGCGCTTGGTTAAGGGGGCCGCGCCCGCATCGACGGAAACCTTAACCGGCCCCGGCTGCAAACGCCGTTCCACGCGTATTCTCAGTCGGTGCTAGCTTACCTGCCGCGAAAACCTCCACGAGCTTTTCATTGAATGCAGGCAGATCGTCCGGCGTTCGACTCGTGACCAGTCCGTTATCGACGATCACTTCCTCATCCTTCCATATAGCGCCGGCATTTTCCAAGTCTATCCGTATGGATTCAACCGACGTCACCGTCCGCCCGCGAACAACGCCCGCATTGATCAGGGTCCACAAGCCGTGGCAAATAGCGGCCACGGGCTTGCCCGAATCGAAGAAGTGCTTAACGAACGCGATGGCGTCTTCGTCTGTGCGTAACGAATCCGGATTAAGAACACCGCCCGGCAGCAACAATGCGTCGTACGATTCGGGCTCTGCCTTCGCAAGATGCACGTCGATCCCAAACTCTTCGCCCCACTGGTCGCCGGTCCAACCGAGCACGAACTCGGCCTTTGGCGAAACGATGTGACAATCACCACCGACCTGACTGATCGCATCCATCGGAGAAACCAATTCGATTTCTTCGAAACCGTCCGTCACCAGCGCGGCGATTAACTTTTCACTCAATCTGTTTTTACTCATGGGTCTCATCTCCTGCGACGAGCGGGTTGATTAATCGCTCGCGCGTGCAGGATTATCCGCGAAGTCGATACCGTCAGGGTGAAGTCCGGCTCAGCAAACATTTAACCAACTTCGGTCAAATCGCTAAGCCGGCTGGGCGGGCACCCGATCTAAACATAGTCCGAAATGACTTAAAACCCGTTTAGTTTCATCGAGAGTCGGGACAAGGTGTTTACGCTTGTATTGCTCCGGCCCACGGGGGTTTTGCTGTTCCAGCCTTCGGTCAAACGCTTCAACCGCACCGCGTTCAACCCAATGACAATCAATCGGTAGCATCGCTCCCGACCGCCTCGCCGCCTCATAAGACGAATTCTGTCGCCTCATCTCGCGATCGAACCGCTCTGAAATACCGCCTAACAGTTTACGGTCGTCTGCCGATTCGATAACCAAATGATACCGGTCGTGCCCGACGGTAAGCAAAAACCGTCGTGACATTGTCACCCCGCCGTCAATGCAAACGCGCATCGATTCGACGACGTCATTCTCCATCACCGTTTCGGTCGCAATCGAAGCAATCTGACTGCGACGATTTAGAAACCGCAGCACTGGCGCCTCTCCCTGACGATCGATCACCCGCAAGACATCTTCTGTTCGATACCGCACCAGACCGCCAACCGTTGTTAGCACTGGAACGTAGCACCGCCCCACCTCAACTTCTTGCGCAAGCTCCGTATGCGGTTGGTCCTCGTGAGCATGCTCCAGTGGAATGAACTCAAAGAACGTTCCCTGCACATCCAACACACCGCCACGCCGCTCCGCATGCAATGGGATCGTTATCCGACCTTCACTGGAGATAAGCCCCAACTCCCGCCGTGGAACATCGCCATACCACGCGTTGACTTCGTCATCCTGCAAACCCATCGTTCCGTCAGTCCAATGCACCAGAAACTCAAGATTCCAGTAATCGCGCGGCAACAGGCGACCGCGATCTCGATGGATCGCTGCAAGTCGATCCGCCGCAGTCGGGTTCGGTTGCAATTGCTTGCTCAGCGCTCGATGTACTTCTTCCGGAATATCAAACGCAGTGGACATCCGGCCAATTCGAATATCTTCGATCAAAGACTCCGCAAACTTGTCCCCCACGCCCGCGATAAACGCCTGCGTCGCCGGCGATGCCGTCACCACAAATGCCACATCCTGCCCCATAGACAACCGCAGGATCGTATAGGCACGACTCAATCGATCGGGAATATCCGTCACGCACGCCGGTATCGCATACCGTCGGCGCACGAGCCACTTCTGGGTGCGAGAGGCGAGCCCGCTCGTTGATCCGCACGGTATGCCGCCTACCGTATGGGCTTCAACCGCGCGCGTTGCAATCTGCAAGATCGGTCGAAACAACGCGTCCGGGCAATCGAGATACGCCTTGACGCCGAATATCGTCCAACCGCGTTTGTACTCTTTCAGCGATAGTGATGTGACCGGTATATGCTTCGGCTCGGCCGTCGTCCCGCTCGTCAGGGCAAACATCTGCAGTTGCTGCGACGGACCCAGCAACGATTGTGCGTGCCCTGCCTTCATCCGTTCGATATACGGCAACATCGTATCGTAAGTTTGCAGCGGAACGGTCCGTCGAAACTGCTTCGGCGAAAACTTGGGTGACAGTGAAAATGACGTGGCAAAATCACTCGGCGCGTTCAATTGCAGGATTTGTTGCAAGACGGCCCGTTGGGTTCGCTCCGTCTGTGCGCACGAGTTGAGAAAGCGATCGAACACCCGCTCTGCAATCCGAAGCGTTATATTCCCCGCGAATCTTTCGAGCGTCTCGGATCTCATTCGGGTCCCAAACAGGTCGAAGGCGCTGGCTTCGACAGTCAGACTACATCTTACGAGGCGATTTAGACCAAACCGGCCCCGCTAAAGAGGTATCATAAGGCCGCCCTCGGTTTGCCGACGCTCCCATAACATAAACCTAAAAGTAGATTTAGACATTTGTAAGGCGAAAAGCCGACTACCAGTCCACGGTCAACCAATGAAATCTGGCCATTTCGCTTTTCGCAACTTACTTTCAGCGAGGCATTTCAACGCAGATTGGGCTCCGACACCGCAGCAGACGTCTATCCAATCAACGAATCTTCATATCAGACTCATCGGACTCGATCCCGGAAAAAAATTTAGCTCACCGGGCACAGTTGTTGAATTTCTTCGAAGCGGGAGAATTCTGAACAATCGCAGGATCGTCTGCTACCATTGAAGTGAATGAGTGCTGGATTAAAGCGAACGAAAGTGGCCTTTAACTTATAAAATAGTAGACGATCCAATGACGCCTACTGAAACAAATATCCCCAGCGCCAAAACGGTTCCGAGACCGGCTCCTTCGAAGCCAACACGTGCCCGCCGACAAAGGCCACATTCAATTGGCCGGTATGTCGTTTGGCCGGGAACCAAAAATCGCCCGACTCGAACAGATCGACGGCCTTGTCGTTGGTAATTCCCGGCGCGCTGTAATAAGGAAGCTGCCCGTTTTCCACGGCCACCTTACCGTCCACATCAAAGACCAGTGGCACATCCGGCTCGTGCAAAATCTTCGACGATAAATAGACCGGGCGCTGCACCGTCCAACCGTTAATGACCTCAGTCTTGCGCTCGAGCCGTTTGTTGAAACCCGTGCTTACGTTTTCCTGTGGGCCGATCGCACCATCACTACACGGCACACCAGCAATCCGGTTCAACGGGCCACCGACCGACGGGCAGACTAACGATGCTTGGCTTCGAGCAATTTGTTGAGACGATTCATCTGGCCCGACCAGAATTCATCGACGCGATATATCTTTTCTTGAAAATCCTCGATCCGAAATCGATCGGCTCCGAAGTTGTCGCTATCGCCGCGGCGCACGCCGGCTGCCGGATCGGCAAACATGATGAACTCGGACGCCACGCTGCGCAAACGCGACTTGCAATCCAAGTCCCTCGCCGCACTTCGACTGGCCCCCAGCGCCGGCATCAGAATCGCAATCAAAATCGCGATAATGCTGAGCACGACCAGCAATTCGACAAGCGTAAACGCCGAATGCGTCTTATGTGGGCCTTCCTGGTAACGTGCGATTTGCATTCGGTTTGGGCGCTCTCCCGTCCGCCGAGGCGAGCCTGTCACCTCATTCTGCCTCCGCATTATGAGCCAATTATAGGTTAAATAGCAATTGCAAAAAACGCAAAAACAGGGCCATCGTACCAATCATCTGAATCGAAATCGCTCCCGTTCAACACGTACCAGCACGGGCCTGCAGAAATTGCCGCGAAAAGACCATCAAGGTTGGGTCGATTGCGTCGCAACACTAATCCTGACCCAAATTCAATTCGCTGTAAAAGAATACCGATTACGATCCCAGTAGCAATGCTATGAATCCATCGACATCAGCAAGATCGAAAGCTTCGTCGTTGTTCAAGTCACCGATCGCGAGCAAGTCCGCTGTAGGATAAGCGGTCGCATAGGCTACCGGATCGATCAACGCCGTCACAATCGCCTCGATATCGCGACCATCGATCGAGCCGTCAAGATTGAAGTCACCCGGCAAAGCATCCGCAACCAATTCAGAACCATTAACTACGCCGTCATAGTTCACATCATACACGCAGTAGTACGGCCCGAAATGCCACAGGGCTACGCTGCCGTTCTGATCGTTACCGTCGGAGTCGTAAAACATTTCCCCATCGTAGGTCGCTATGAAGGCACCGATCGCGGCCTCATCATCGGTATCCACGACCGCGTCGCCGTTGACGTCACCGTTAATAATGTTTGGATATACATCCGACCAGATAATTTCTGCACCGTCCACACGGTCGGGCAGATAAGCGGTTCCCAAATTCGCCGCCACGCGCCAATTGGTCACGTCCAACGAGGGTGCCGCGCTCTGATATTCCCAAGCCGCCAGTAGCTGAAACTCCGGCAGTTGCCGCGTGAAGAAATCGGCCACCGAAGCACTCACGATCATATCCATTACGGCTTCTTCGATCGAGTATTGATTGCCGTCACAGCCGTCGTTGCTTTGGACGGTTTGCGACGGACTCTTGAAGCGCGCCGCCCCCGCGTTCGTCTTTGGAATAACCAGCGAGATCGTGGTGATATCGCTCAATTCGTCGTGCGTGTATTGCATGATCAACTCGGGCTCGTAACGATTGTTCCCCGAGCCGCACATCACCATCAAATCGTCATAAACATGAGCTCGATGGAAAAACTCACCCGAGACCCACCAAGTTTCGCCCGCTTCGAATATCGATACCACGCCACCGGGGCGCTCGAAGATCACATCCACGCTACTCGGATTCTCATCGATCAATGCGATATGAAACTCTTCGCCACTGCGCTCCACAAACGGCTGTGTATTTAGGTTGGCGTCGATCTCTTGTTCGAACCGAGCGGCGCGATCATCGAAACGCGCCTCCGACGGTAATCCACCAAACCGCGCCGTCGTCGCAAGATAGCGAAATTCAGGATACTCAACCTCACCGCCCGTATCTTCATTGTGATCGATGTCGAATTCTATGTAACCGACCATCGGGTGCGGCCCGTATGCATCGGGCGCGTATGCTTGTTCGTTATCAAAATCGATTTCGCCTGTGGGATTGATCAAGCCATCCAGCATCACATCGATGCGAATATACATGCCGCTTTGATCAACGCTTCCGGTAAAGCGATCGATCTGGGGCGCATCCGGTTCAAAACTACATAGTTCTATAGCAAGCAGATCGGGCAGCCTTTGAAACTCAGAATTGTAAGGACCGTCCGCTCCTAAGTCCGTTAGTCTTGGTGTGGCATCACCTATGCCATCGATAAACGAAACAACTTGTGCCGAGGCTCGACCGACTATCGCGAAACTCGCTAACGCAACTAATACCCGATTGATTATCCGCTGCTGGTACATCGATCCGCATTCTCCGCCGCTTTGTTCAACCGATAGCGGAGTGCCTCTCGAGTGATGCCGAGAATGCGTGCCGCTCGACTGAGATTTCCACCGGTATGCTCGTATGCGGCCGACAGGATCATTGCTTCGATTTCATCGAGCGGCGGGCAGCCTTGCTCGAAATCCAGAACAATCTGACGACCATCCCCAAAGGTGAGATTAACATCACCATCCATATGAGATTCGGAAATATCGCCGGACTGGCGATCGCCCAACATCATATGGTTGACGTCGATCAGATCATCGGTTTGCAAGATCGCGCTTTCCAGAACGTGACTTAATTCCCGGACGTTTCCATACCATGAATATCGCTCCATCCTTGTGCGAGCCGCGGCACTTAACTTCTTAAGGGGTGTCTTAAAACGATCGCAGTGCTTTTGTAGAAAGTAATCCGCCAACGCGGAGATATCGCCAACGCGCTCGCGCAACGGTGGTAGATGAAACTGCACTACGCGTAACCGATGATATAAATCGCGTCGGAACTCTTCCGCTTCCACGGCCTCGTTTAAATCACGGTTCGTCGCCGCGATAATGTGGACGTCGATCGACCGCGTTTCCGTCGCTCCGACCGGTCGGAATTCGCGATGTTCGATGGCCTGTAATAACTTGGCTTGCAGATCGAGTTCGAGGTGGCCAATCTCATCGAGAAAGATGGTGCCGCCTTCGGCCACTTCAAATAAACCGCGCTTGGCTCCCGTCGCGCTGGTAAACGCCCCCTTCACGTGACCGAACAGTTCGCTTTCAAACAACGTCGCCGGCAGCGCCGTGCAGTTGACCTGAATAAACGGCTTATGCTTGCGCGGACCGTCGTAATGAATCGCCCGCGCAGCAAGATCCTTGCCCGTGCCCGTTTCGCCAGTGATCAAGACCGTCGGCGGATCGTCGAGTTTCAAGACGTCGCCTTGAATTAAACGAGCGATGGCTTCCTTGGTCTTCGTGATCGCTGGCGAGTTGCCCACGATCGATGCCAACCCGCTGTTGGATTCTTCCTGTTGACGCAGGTAGTCGAGATTGTCGTTCACCTGCCGCTGGTCGATTGCCCGCTGCACGACCAATACCAACTCATCCAACTCAACCGGCTTGGTCAGGTACTCATATGCCCCTGCCTTCATCGCGTTTACCGCAATGCGCTCGTTGCCGTGCGCCGTCATCACGATCACGCGCGCCGACGGTACCTCATCCAGCAATTGCGGTAGCAAGTCGAGCCCGTCGCCATCTGGCAAGCGAATATCCAGCAATATGGCATCGGGCAGCAGCTTTCGCGTCGCAGCCAGACCGTCGGCGCAGTTGTGACGCATTTCCGGCTTAAACCCGTCCGCCTTCAGCTTGTCGCGCACATTCTTGGCTAGAACCAACTCGTCTTCGATAATCAACACACGTGACATAACCCACCGTCCTCTTTTAGCGCTCGTCACTACGCCGCTACGTCATCCGTCAATTTCAACCGCACCAGATCGCTGGCCTTGGGCAATGCAATCACGAATCGCGCCCCCCCACCGGAGACATCTGCCAGCGACACATCGCCGCCATGCAACCGCGCGATTCGTTTGACCGTGGCCAACCCGATACCGGTTCCCGTTGGCTTGGTCGTAAAAAACAAGTCGAACACACGTTCGCGGATCGGCGCAGGAATCCCCGCACCGTCATCCTCGATTTCCACCTTGGCCGTTTGACCGTCCATTTGGCATCGCACCTGAATCGTTCCGTCCTGCGGGCTGTGCTCCATGGCGTTGGAAAGCAGTTCGACCACAGCCTGCTCGAGGCGCGCGCGATCGCCCTGCACCAGCACCGGCGAGTCCGAAACGTCCATCTCCACAACAAGCCCGCGACGTTCCATCTCGGGCAAAAGCCCCTTCACGCCCACCTCAACAATTTGCGTTAGGTCGATCTCATTGAACGCATCCGCATTGGCACGCGCCATCGACAACAAGCCCGTGACGCGGTCGCCCAAACGCTGCCCTTCATCGAGGATGTCCTGAATCCGTTCGCGCGAATCGCCATCGAGTTCGCCCATTTCCAGTGCCAATTGCGCCGAGCTACGAATCGCCGCCAGCGGATTGCGAATCCCATGCGCGACTGAAGAACACAATTCACCTACAGCAGCAAGCCGCTCGCGCTGCGCTTCCTTTACGCGCTGCCGCTCGAGCGTCAGCAAGCGATCCGCCGCTTGTAGTCGACGCCCAAACACGAACACACCCACCAAAATAAGAAAGATGCCGGCGAACACAAAACTCTGGGCCACGAATTGATGTTGGATATCTGCCTCGGCGCGTTGAATCATGTCGATACGGGCTTGGTTGGTTTGATTGGATAACATGCCGATCAATTCGAGCGCGCGATGTTGATGGCTATCCATGCGCGCCATCGCCGGCCCCGCCGCTACGATTAACTCGGCCCGCCGCGTCGCAGAATTGCCACCCGTTTGCAATGGCTCAAAAATTCGAAAGATGTTCGCCGCTTCCTGCTCCAGCCGCCGCACTTCCGATGCGATGCGCGTCACATCAAAGTCGAAATCCGTCGCGCGACGAATCACGTCATCCATGTTCCGCGATGCAATCGCGAGTAACCGCTGTTGTCGTGTGTAGTCCGCCGCCGTATCGGCCTGAAACAAGTTGTTTCCCGGGGCATTCAGTTCGCTAATAAACCGCTGCGCTTGCTGCAACCACTTGACCCGACCGTCAACTTGATGTTCCGCACTAAGGAGGTCGCGCACCCAATCAACACTCTGTTGGTGCAACCGCAGCGTCAGTGCGATCACCACTACGTTGAAAATGGCGAGCAGAAAATAGAAGTGATACCACCGAATCCGACGCATCAAGTTGCCAATCATCGAACGAGCCCTGCCGATATCGCCTGTGTGCCCTTACACGGACCGTGCACCTACGCACACGCCCCCATACACACTTTATGCGATCGAGATCGGCCACCTCTAGCGAAACGGGCTCTAAATGCCGCTATATGAATGATTTACGGACATTCACGGAGCGAGGCCTAGTCCTCTTCCGATTGCAGATTTGCAATTGATGTGCCGAATTTGCCCGGTGGGAGCGTTCGGACGGAAAAAGAACGACGAGGCCGCCGATTGGGTGAACGGCGACCTCGTCGCGGAGGAGGGGGGATTCGTTAGGAGGCCGACTGGCTCGTTACCTCGGGGTTCGAATCGCCGGTCTTGGCCGGACGGATCCGGAACACCAAAAACGGTGCCTCGCGGCATTTGGCGTAGTCGCTCTCGGGATAGATCAAGGTCGCCAAATCTTTATCGCGCGCCAACTGTCGCGCCAGCTTGGTATGGTCGCCGTCGGTAATTACCAAGTCGGCACGGAAATGCGACCGAATATCGGCCAGCTTGATGTCGAGCTTATCGACAAATGTCTTTCCACTGTCGTCTTCGCGTTTGAGCGACGTCGTAACCGGTGCCCGGCCGCGCGTTAGCTTCACATAACGCTCCCACAAATCCGGCCGCCGCTCGTGCGTAAATTTTGGGTCGAGCCCGACGACATAATAATTCTGCGCGTTGTGATAAAAGAACAGCGGGAAGTCATCCCAATCCGTCGTGAAAATCACTTCCTCGGGCTGCGAGTTGGCCTTCACAAAATCCATCGTCGCGCGAATCGCCGGTAAGTCGAATTTACACGCCGATGACTGCCGCACATTAAGCCAGCGCGGATAACCCGCCAGCCCCACAAACACGATCACCCAAATTGAAAGCCCAACCGTCACCAGCGTGCGCTGCCGATGTGCCGCTTTCACCCTACCTACTTTTTCTTGTGCCGTAGCCCACCACGTGCCAAACAAAGGTCGCGACATCAGCGCCACACTCAACAACGCAAACATCGGCCAATATTCGATGAAGCGTCGCGCTTTGAGCGTCAGTACCAAAAATCCCAGATTCAAAAACAACAGAAACAACTCATCGACATCGAGTCGCGGCCCCAAGCGAAAGCGCGCAACCGCCACCGACATAGTCACCAGCAACAACGGCCCACACAGCTCGGTCACAAACCACCAAACACCGTCGTATGGCTTCCACTCGCGCCCTACTGCGATATCCGGCGACAGCCCGGTGCCGAATACCTGTAGCTTCAAAAACTCGACCATGCCATCGAAATATGGATAGGTTATTGCGCCGAGCCCCCATCCGATCGCGGCGGCGCTAACCAACAACCACGGAAACTTGCGCGTCTCTCTGCGGTCCAACACACTCGCCGCCGCATACGCCCCCACAATCACCGGCGTGTACATGATCGCACCGAGATACAGGTGATTCGAAAGCCCCGCGACCATCGCCAACTTCACCGGTCGCCGTCGAAGCAGGCAATAAATCAGCAGCATCATCATGGCCAGCGCCGGGCCAATCGCCCGCACGTATCCATGTCGCATAAAAAACTGATGCGGCAAGATCAACAATAGCAACAACCACAACGGTGCCAACGGCACCTTCGCCTTACGCAATATGAGAAGAAAGATGCACACCGTGATAGCGAAAAACGTACTAACCGCCCAGCGCCCACCGGCCAGCGCGTCGCCCGTCAAATACTTGGACGCAGCCACAAACGGATACAACAAGCAATGAAATCCGTAATGATGGCTAACGAAGCCGTCGCCCTCGGTGCGAAAGTAACTGAACTGCAACCAAGGAAACGTTTTCACCAGCCCTACGTCCGGCAATAACTCCGACATTTTCAAATGATAAAACGAGTCGTTACCCGGTACGCCCACCACCCCATCGCGCGGTTGCGACACGAAAAACATCATCACAGCAAACGCCGCGACAAACGCCACGCCGTAAACCAAAAACGTAGTTAGCGCTCGACCGTGCTGCGACGTCTCGACGGCCGCATCGTTACTCGACCGTCGCGTTACAACTCCATTCATCTGCGGCGTTCGTTCTTCCATACCTTTATCCCAACGCTTTTTGTAGCGTGCCGACATCTGCGCTTCAGCGCGCAGTCGCAACCGATCCATCTCGGTAGCACCCTGCTGCGGGTGTAACTGTAAGGCACAGGTATGGTCGATGGCCACCGTCTGATCCTCTATCGTGAATTCGCTGAAACAATCCGGTTGGAAAGACAAATAAAACGGAGCCGCCTTGCACGGCGATGACCCGCCGCGATCTATCGCACCGGGTCATCGCCGGGGATTCACCTGCGTCGCCCCCAGACCGGAATACGACGCCGGATTTGCAAGACAGCTCTAGAGCCCGCGCTAACCATTCATGTTGGTGTTGTCACCGGTGTTGTCGTTCATGTTCCCACCGGTGTTATCGTTTGAATTATCACCGGCATTGTCATTGGTGTTGTCGTTGCCGTTGCCATTGGCACAACTCCAGATTTCGGAGCAGTGCACCTGCAGCGTGACATCGATCACCGTGCCGATGGAGACCACATCGCCGTCAACCAGAAACGGGAAATCGGCCGACATGTTGCCGTCTTCGGTTTCGAGTCGCAGACGACCTTCACCGTCTTCGGAATCCGCGAAGATCGCACCGACCAAGACGCCGTCGGCAAACACGTCGTACGAGCCTTGAGGAAAGCCTTTGATATCCAAACGGAAGCGGCGGCAGCTTTCGCCATTCTCGCGATACTCGACTTCGACCTCGAAATCGTCGGCCCCTTCGATCTCGGTCCGCAGTTGGATCGAGCCGTCCGGGCACACACCATCGACGCTGTTGTCGTTCATATTGTCGTCGGTGTTATCGTTCGAGTTGTCGTCGGTATTATCGTTCGAATTATCATCCGTGTTGACGTTGGTGTTATCGTCGGTGTTATCGTCGGTGTTGTCGTTCGTATTACCCGCGTTGTCGTTCGAATTGTCGTCACCGGCATTATCGTTCGAGTTATCGTCGCCGGTGTTGTCATTGGTGTTTCCGGCATTGTCGTTGCCGTTGTCGTCACCGGTATTGTCGTTGGTATTGCCATCGTCGTTCGAGTTGTCGTCATCGTTGGCATTACCGTCGTCACCGTTACCATTGTCGTCGTCGGTGTTCGAGTTGGTATTGCCACCGAGCGGACCACCGATGGTGATGTCGATATCCGTCTGACCGACCGTGACGCCACCGTCGAAGTCGCCGGCAACATCGATATCGATAACAAACGTGCGTCGCTTCATCAGATCGACGATATGATCGCCGACAGGGAACGAATCGTCGTTCACGGTAGCGATGGCGCCGTCTGGACCGACTACCATGTCGTACGTGCCGACGACTTGGGCTGCGCCGGATACGCTATCCGACACGGACAACTGAATCGTGAAGCCGTTACGATCGCGCACCGGAATGTCTTCGACGACCAAATCGATCAGATTCGGGCGGATCGAAAACGTTGCCGTCCGCGCGTCCGACGGCACCTGCGACGACACGTCGACGAAATTCGAGCGCGTCGCCGACGCATCCGGCGCAAAGTACATCGGCTTGTCTGAAAGAAAGGCCGTCACCTTGACGGTCTGGGCGCCGCTGCCGACGAGCCCCGGCGGCTGCGTCAAACTCGTGGTCGCGTCACAACCGAGGTGTACGGCCAGCGCGACCATCCATAGCGCCACCAGCCCCGTCATGATTGCAAGAGGTTTACTGTCTTTCATGTTCATCTCCAGGTGATGTGGTTTGGGCGGATCATTCTCAAAAGTTGAGCGAGCCGTCATACAAGTACACGCAGTGAGCTGCTGCTTGAGAGATCTAATGCATACGACGTGCCAACAATTGAATGCCACAAACCGGATCACTCATAAATCGTTGAATCTCAATAACTAAGCCGAAAATCTCACCTGTTTGCATGCCAATAGAATTGCGGCATGAAACAAATCCTGTCGGCAAACACACAGCCAAACCGTGCAGACAGGCGCGCCGCTCGCAGGTACGACACACATCGACAACGCATCGACTGACATGAGCCATCGTGCAATAACGCACGGATCCCCTGTGTGAACTCGAACGGTTAAAGAAAATCTAAACGCCAGTGGATTCAAGAGAGGAAGTGAATCGTTGATCAGTCAACAAATTAAACCACGCATTAACGTCGAATCGAACGCGATTTACGCAAAGCGGAAAATTCAAAAAAAGCCATCATTGCTATTGATCGTAACTTTGGCACGCACCCTGCATTGGAGTTAAACGCAGTCATCGCAATGCTGCACGAATCGTATAAGAACTATCAAGCCCCCTAGCCCCGTGAGGATCGGAAGATGAACGCCCCAACCCGTAAACTCAACTCGCTTTCCATCTTCTTCCCGTTCTATAACGAAGAAGCCAACATCAAACGCGTAACCCAAAACGCCCTCGATATCGCCGGTCAAGTCGCCAACCGATTTGAAGTCATCCTCGTCAACGACGGCAGCCGCGACCGTACCGGTGCCCTCGCCGATCAACTCGCCCAGCGACACCCTGAGGTGCGCGCGGTTCATAACAATCCCAACCTCGGATACGGCCGTGCCGTTCGACGCGGTCTCGATGAAGCCAAGATGGATTGGGTATTTTTCAGCGACGGTGACGGTCAGTTCGACCTCGGCGAGTTGCCGAAACTTCTTGCGCTCTTATCCGAATGCGACATGCCCGTAGGCTACCGCATCGATCGCGCCGATCCGTTTATGCGGAAGGCCAACGCATATTGCTGGGGGACGCTCGTACGCGCTCTCTTCGGGATAAAAGTGCGCGATATCGACTGCGCTTTTAAACTTATACCGCGCTCGCTGCTGGATTCAACCACTTTCGAAAGCAATGGCGCACTTATCAGCACCGAACTGCTCGCCAAAGCCACCTACGCCGGATTGCGCATCGGGGAAGTCGGCGTTCACCACTACCCGCGTGTCGCCGGCGAACAAACCGGCGCCAATCTGCGCGTGATCGCCAAAGCCTTTCGCGAATTGTTCAAGCTGCATCGCAAGATTCGCGCCGAGCGCCCGCACCTCGCCGCTGCGATCGCGCCTGCTTGAATCGCATGACATCGGAAAGGAACTGCGGATACTAAATTCGCAACAAGTCTATTTGACAACCTTCTCCCGCCACGCCACCCACACGCGCAGCTGTTCGTCCCGCTGCTGCACCAATGCATCGAGCGCGCGCGTCGCCGCTTCCAAAGCTGTCTCGCGCTCCATGGCTGCCGCATCCGCCTCGCTCGCCGCCTTCTCTGCGGCTGCAACCGCCGCTTCGCCACTGGCAATCAACTGCGGCAACGCGTCGCGCTTCTCAGTCGCTTGCGCAATCGCCGCCTGCGCCGCGGTTAGGGCGGCATTGGCAGCAGCAAGCTCATTGTTCGTCGTATCAACATTCGCCTGCGTGCGTTGCAATTCGGCTTCAATCAGCGCCAGCGCCTCCTGCGTCTTCGCTAGGGCCGCGGGCAATGTATTCTCGGCTTCCACATTCGCAGACATCTTTGTGAGGCGCTGAATAGACTCCGCCAATGCCGTCTGCTCGGCTTTCAAGCTAACCAACCGTTCCTGTACCTGCGTTGACTGCGCCTGCATCTGCGCGACCCGCTGCCGCGCCGCCTCCATATCTCTGGCCCGCTGATCCATCGTCTCCGGAAATAGCGCCTGCATCGCGCGTGCCGAACTCAATTCCGTCCGCGCCGCAACCAATTGATTTCGTACCTGATCGCGCGCCGCGATTGCTTCGTCATACGCGGCTTGCGCCGCAGCCGCTGCGCCGCGCGCCGTATCGATCTCCGGTTCCAAATCACCGGCCGCCCACTTTGCCAGTTGCGCTTGCGCCGCTTCTCGTTGACTGGTCGCCGCCTCTACTGCTGGTGCCGCCGCGCTCGCCGCCTGAGCCGTTCGGTCGCGCTGGCTACTTAACTCATCGCGCCGCTGCGCCGCCTTCGTCACAGCCGCCTTCGCATGATCGAGTGCCGCCCGAGCCGATGAACGCGCTGAAGCAAGCGACCCGCGCGTTGCGGCTAAATCGCTCGCCACCGACGCATCGCCATCACCCAGCGCGGCCATCGCAGTCTCGGCCGCGACAAGGTTCGTATCTGCCTGTTGCAGCGCCTGCTCGGCTGCAACCGTAGCCGTTTTTGCCTGTTCATGCGTTTGGTTCGCCGCGTCGTATTGTGTCAGCGCAGTAGCCGCTGCTTGCTGCGCCGTCGCCAACGCCGCTTGTTTCTCCACTAACGCCGCGTCGGCTGCTTCAAACGCCGCCTGTGCCGCCGCCCGCTGCTCATCGAAACTCGGCGGGTTCGCGCGCAAATCGCCGACCGCCGCGCCATCTTCCGCGTTGAAAACGCGCACCACACCATTCAAATCCGCCGCAATGATGCGCGTACCCGCCGCGTTCACATCGGCATCCACGACAATGTCATCCATGGCGGGTAGGTCGCGCAACTTACCACCATTGCCGTCCCACCACCGCACGTACCGATCGCGACCGCCCGTCACGATGCGACCATCGCGCGCAAACGCAACGCATAGCGCCCCACCCTCATGGGCTTTCCAACGTTTGATCTCCTTACCGCCGTGCATTTCCCATAAGAACACGTGCCCACTCTCATCGCATGTGGCAAGCACGTTCGAATCCGCACGCCAACTCATATCCGTAATTGCTGTGGCGTGCCCTTTTAGCATGTAAAACTCCGCGTGCGATTCGGCCTCCCAAACAAACAAGCCGCCCGCGCGATCCGCCGTGGCCAGCAAGATTCCGTCGGGACTGTAAGCAACCGCCGTTATCCAGTCGGTATGTTTCTCATTACGATTTAACAACTCACCCGAGCGCGTTGCGTGAACCTTTACAACACCTGCCGGCCCGCCCGATGCGATGCGTTGCTGGCTCGCATCGAGATCCGCGGCCAACACCTCGTCGTACGCTTCACCGAACGTACCGACAAACTCGCCTGTCTCGGCATTCCATAGACGCACATCACCCGACGTCGCGCCGACGCCACCCGCAGCCAACAACAATCGTCCGCTTCGGCTAAACCGCACCACGCGCGGCATGCCATTCTTGAACGGCAATACCCCAAGCAATTCGAGGTTGCGCACGTCATATGCCAAAACCTGATTCTGGCCCGCCAGCGCCACCCAATCCACCCCGGGATGTACCGTTAGCGCGTTTATTGCTCCGCGCTGCGCCGACGGCACAAAGGGCCGCTTCCGAAACGCATGCGGATACGCCGTGGTAACCGCGGCCTGGTCCGCCGAGTCAAACTCGAATGCAACCGTCGATTGTTTCGGCGTTTGCGCGGCGCTGTCTTTCGTATCACGGCAACCCTGCGTGATCCAATCGCGCACCAACTCCAGCGAGTCGTTTGCGATCGGTGCTTGATTCGGCGGCATCGCCGGTTCTTCCTGATGGCTGATCAGCAAGAACAACCGGCTGCTGTTAGCGTTACCCGGTGCCAGCACTTTCCCACTGCTACCACCAGCCATCGCGCCACGGTAGTTACTCAGGTCGAGCCCGGCTTCACGTTTGTCGGGGTTATGGCAGGAAAGGCAATTGCTCGCGAAGATAGGTCGCACGTGATCCAGATAGGTAATGCGATCTTCCGCGCGCACCGACATTGCACTCGCGAAGTGTATTGCACCGATCAACACGATCCATGCACAGGTTCTGTACCGTCCCCTCAACAACACGCAACGTCTCCCGAACTCAATGATTAAACATAAACTCCTTGCTGTTCAGCAGCGCCCAAAACAGATCGTTTAACGCCGCCGTTTTGTCTTCGGCCATAGCCAACACCTCATGTAATTTCGTCCGCTCGGTATCCGTCGGCACACGCGACAAGCAGGCAACATACAGGTGATCGACGATCGCCTCCGGCGGTTTACCAGCATCGACAAGCCCCTTCACGAGACTGCCTTCCGCGATCTTCTGATTGACCGAATCGCCGTTGATCAAATGCAACGCCTGCGACAAGTTCGGTTCCATCACCACTTCGCAAGTGCAAACCGTTTCGCGCTTAGCGCGCCCGAATGTCGTCAAGAAATAGTTCGATACGTTCCCGTCGGCGATCTGCACCGCGCGGGCCCCCAAAGGCAAGCCTTTAAACTTGTTCGGCGCTCCGGTCACTTGGCTGATGCAGTCGAGCAACACTTCGCTGCGAATGCGTCGGATCGCGGCGTGTGAAAAGTTACGCTGATCCTCCGCATTGGTCGGGTTCGTCTTGGCCGACAGCTGATAGGTGCGCGAGTTACAGATGTCGCGCACAAACCTGCGCAGATCGTAGTTATAAGCCACCAACCGCTCGGCCAGCGCGTCGAGCAATGGCCCATTCGACGGCGGGTTGCTCACCCGGACGTCATCGACAGGATCGACAATGCCACGCCCGAAGAAGTGCGCCCACACCATATTCGCCACATTCCGCGCAAACATATCGTTGTCTTTGGACGTCAACCACTCGGCCAACACGACGCGGCGATCCCGTCCCTTGATATCCGGCGCGGGGCCACCCAAAAATCGCGGCGGCATCGCGCGATTGCCGACCGGATGGTTCACTTCACCATTGCGATTGTTAAACACAATCGTCTCGCGCGGGTCTTCGGCCGGTTTGCGTCCGACTTGCGCGAAGAACGCCGCAAAGCTGTAATAATCATCCATGGTCCAGCGGTCGAACGGATGGTTGTGACACTGCGCGCATTGCATCCGCGCGCCGAGAAATGACTGCGCCACATTCTCCGACAGTTTTAGCGTGTCGCGTTCCAACTGATAAAAGTTGGTCGCCGGGCTCGTAAACGTGCCGCCCGTCGCCGATAGCAACTCGCGCACGATCTCGTTCAACGGCATGTCCGCCGCGAGCCGTTCCTGCAACCAGTTGTAATAAAGCAACATCGCCTTGTAGCTGACTTCGAGCGTCGAGCGGATTTGCATGCGCTCGGCCCACTGCATCACCCACAATTCGACAAACTCTTTGCGCTGCAACAACTCGTCGATCAACCGAGCCCGCTTGTCCGGACGCTCGTCACCAATAAACGCCGCATGCGCCTCGGGCGTCGGCAACATACCGGTGAGATCGATGTGCGCGCGGCGCAGAAACACATCGTCGGTGCACACATCCGACGGCTGGATGCGCAGGTTGACCAGCTTCTTATGCACGAATTCATCGATGTAATTGGCCGGCTGCGGCGGTGAGACCGTCGGCGCATCGGCGGGAATCACGATCACCGGAATGCCGACGCTATGCACGTCGAACCGCGCCAACAGTTGCGCCTCACCGCGCTGCCCCGGCGTAACGCGACCCGATGTATCAACGCGTGCGCACACATCGTTATTGCTCATCAGCGTCGCGAGTTCTGTCACATCCCGATTAGTGCCGTCGGAGTAATACGACCGCACGATCATCCGTTGCGGTTCGCCGCCTGCCGTCAGCACCATGTCCGGCGGGAACACATCGATGTGCGTCACGTGAGCGATATCGGCCGGATCGTTCGGCGCGCCGCGCTCGATCCATTCGATCAACGTTCGCGCGTAATGACTATCCAGATCGAACAGCTTCCCGCCCGTGTGCGGCGCCCGACCGACGGCCTTTTTCACCAATAAACTCTCGGCGGGCCGGGCAAAGTTCAACCGACGACCGGGCAACTCGCGCGTCATCGCGTAATGATCGCCGTTCGGATCGTAGCCAAAGAGCGAAAGGTGAAAACCATCCTGCCCGCGCGCCGAGCCGTGGCAGCTACCGTTGTTACAACCCGCGCTCGTAAGCGTCGGAATTACATCCAAACGCAGGCTAACGGCACGTTGATGTTCGACCTTGGTAACCTTCACCGGCATTTGCAGCGTTTGACCGTCGTACGTAACAGCCAAGTGCGATTCGCCATTGCCCCACGCCCGCACGCGACCGTCGGAAACGAACACGACATTGGTATCGCCCGATTCAATCGTGGCGGTGTCTGTCACATCGCGCGTGATGCCATTGTCACCGACGCTGCGAATCACGATGTGTTGAAAGTCTTTCGCGCCGGTTAACTCAACCGTGGACGGGTACACTTCCAATCGCCCTGGCTTTTTCGTGTTTTCTTCCGGCTGCGCTTGAGCAAACGCGCAGGTTGTAACGCATGCCGTAAGCATCAATGCGACAAGAATAATGCGTTGCATCCGCCACGTTGCCTGCACGTTTGGCTGCCGTCCGTCGCCAAACGTAGCAAATCTCATGGTCGCTCGACGCGTTTGTAGATGGAGATTGGTTAACATCATTTTGATTCGGATTTCGCGCCGTCCGCGTCGGCTTTTTCGGCCTGATCGCGGTCCGCGGCGGCTTGGCGCAATTGTTCGAGACGACTCAACGGTTTCTTCGGTGCCGGCTTGGGCGGTTCGGGTTTCGCAGGTTGCTCGGGCTTGGCGGCCTCGGGCGGCTTGGTTTCGACCACTGCCACGCGCGGCGCATCGATTCGCAACTCGCTTCCGAATGCGAATCGATGCACGATCGGATGTCCATTTTGCATCACAACCGCTTCGCAAAAGATGTTCTTGTGTTTACCGCACGGCGCGTCTTTCTCGATGGCCACATCAAAGACGGTTTGGTCGTCAGCAGCCTTGATACTACCGATCGCCGTCTTCGTCTTGGGCGGTAGATTGAGCAAGCTTATCGTCGCGTCGCCTTCGAACGGCTTTTTCTGTTGCAGCGCGCAGATAACCGCCGCCGTTTGCCCCTGTTCGGCCGCGACCATTTGAATGCTGCCAGAAATGAACGGCTCGGTCACCGTTAAATCCACCCGTTGCGACGACACCCACCGCTCGCCACCGTCATGTGGCCCGCGCGCGATGATCACCATCGGCCACGTGCGCGGCGGTGCATCGCCCGCTGCCGTCACCGTATAAATCGCTTGGTTCACGCCCTTGGGAATATTGATCGAACCGGGAAACGACACGCCGGGCGGGCCCCACAAAATGCGCGCCTCAATCGCTTCGTCGTAGCCTTCAACACGCTCGACCGACACCTTCAAATCCTGCCGCCCCGCTTGCACCAACGGCACTGCCGGTTGCTCCAGATTGATCTTAAAGGGTGCGGGTTGCGTCACGGCCATCGCCACGCGGTCGAGTTGCACTTGATAGTAAATCGTTTCGTTCGGCGGCGCGATCACCAACGGCACAGTTTGTTCGAACCCACCGATGATGTCGCCACCCTCGCGCGCAATTCGACCGCGCAACGGATAAAGCCCGCCCGCTATGGCCGCATCCGCCGCGGCGCTAAACACGACCGGCACGTGTTGCACGTCGGCCATTATTTCCGGCGCATCACAAGAAACGCCGGCGGGCAATTCCGTTTCAATCGCAACCACCCCACTCACATCGCTGCGTTGAACGCGCAACAGTGCGGCCGTGCGATTACCTTGCGCCACCGGAATCGTCTGACGATACTGATATGCGCGCGAGTTATATTTCTCAATCGACAGTGCTAAACTCGGCTGCGGTGCGTCAATCTCCAAGCGATATACAAACAACGGCCCGCCGCGCCCGAGATGATCGCGAATGCGCACGTCGTACACGCCATCCGCCGGCGCGCGAAACCGCATCGTGCTATCCACGCCGCGTTGCGAATCGTCGTTACCCTTCAGATGTTTGCCATCCGCGCCAAAAATATTGATGACGCCATCCAACGGCGAACGATGGCTGCGTGCCAACAGGCGAATTTCGTATTCCTGTTCCTTTTTCAGCGTAACTTGAAATCGGTCGCGCTCGTTCTCCGAAGTGAGAATCCCGTTAAATGCCAACGGCGGTGTGACCGCTTCCAACTTTGCGCCATCTGTCGTTGGCTCTAGCACATTCGTATGTTTCGACACACGCATCCATGTCGGCGACGGTGCCGCACCGTGCTCGTCGGTCGCCAATACCGGCCAACGCTCCACCTGCGTATCCGGCAGCACGACAGTCTCTGCAATTTCACCGGCAGCATCACCGAGATGTCGCACCGCCAACGATTCGCCCGGCTTGCCGCCAATTGGAAACGTCACGCGCGGTCGCGGAAACGTTCCGACGTGCAATCGATAGCGACACGCGCCGCTGCCGCCGTAGGCAGCTTCGCGCACCTGCACGATGTAAGTGCCGTCTTCCGGCGCGACTATTGAAACCACCGAATCCTGCAGGCCCAATGCCGAATCATCGCACGCGTCGAGTTCGAAACGCTGAGCGTCCAAAATCGCAACGTACGGGTCGAACATCGTTTCGCCCAATCGAATCGCCTCAATCTCGGCACTAATCCGCTGTCCCGCGTTCGCCGCGACGGCGAAATGATCGACATCTTCGTTTTCGACCACGCCGAATACCGTTTGGTTTAGTTCGATCACTTGCGGTTGCGCGAAATCGCTGTTCGGTTCCAGCTCGGCAACCGTCGGCAAGGCCCCCACGTGAAACGTGCGCATCTCGGAGATGCCGCTGGCCGTGCGCAGCCGCAACGCGTGTTCACCGATTCGACATGTCGGCGTAACCCGCAGCTTTGCCACCGCCACATCTGGCTCCGGCGACGAGATCGATAACACCTCAATGCCGCCGTCGTAGAAAAGAATCTCCTGCACATCGGCAAGCCGCTTACCGCGCAGCGTTAAATCCAACTCCGCACCGCGCGTGCCGCCGGGCGGATCGACACGATGCAATTCCGGCGCGGCAGCAACCGCATGACCCAGCGCGCAAAGCATGATGGAAACTGAAAGCAGTAGCGTGCGACGCATGCGAATCACCGGTATCGAATCAGGCGGGCTTGGCCAGAATGTCCGTAATCACCTTGCCGCCGTTGACGATTTCGACCGGTCGGCCGCCCGGTGCCATTAACTCTTTATCCGCGACAATCCCCAACTGGTTGTAAATCGTCGTCGCCAAATCCTCGACGGTCAGCGCGTCGAGATCCGGTCCGCCGCCGGTCGCATCCGATGCGCCGTACACCAAGCCGCGCTGCACGCCGCCGCCTGCCAATGCGATGCTGAACACACGCGGCCAGTGATCGCGCCCGCCGTCGCCGTTGATCTTGGGCGTGCGACCGAACTCCGTCGTCACCATCACCAACGTGCGCTCCAAGCGACCGCGCTCGTCCAAATCGCGAATAAGCTGCGCGTATGCCTGATCAAACGCGCGCAATTGATCCTTGGCACCGCCCGCGATGTTGGCGTGATGATCCCAACTGCCATACACGAGCGATACAAACCGCACGCCCGCTTCCGTCAAGCGCCGGGCTAACAACATACGCTGCCCGGCTTCATTACGACCGTACGCGTCGCGCAGGGCGTCCGGTTCTGCGGCAAGATTAAACGCCTCGCGCGCCTGCTTCGAGCTGATCATCGTGTACGCGCGCTGATAAAACGCATCCATCGCGTCGAGCACATCCGCGTTTTCGAGCGCGCGAAAATGGCTATCCACCGTTTCGAGCAACGCCTGCCGCCGCGCGAAGCGCTGATGATCGACATCGCCCGGCAATGAAAGATCGCGCACCTTGAAATCGCCCTGCGCCGGATCGGAGCCCAACGCAAACGGGCCGTAACGCGTGCTTAAATACCCCGTGCCCGCGTACTCGTTCGGAATACTCGGTACACATACGTACGGCGGCAAATCGCTGCCCGGCCCCAACTCGTGCGACACGACCGAGCCCATCGACGGAAACTGCAACGCCCCGCTCGGGCGGTAACCCGTGAACATGTTGTGCGTGCCGCGCTCGTGCGCCGCTTCGCCGTGCGTCATGCCGCGGCAAACCGTGATGCGGTCGGCGATCTTCGCCGTATGCGGCAGGTGTTCGCTGAATTGCACGCCGGGTAGTACGGTGTTGATCGCCGAATAGGGCCCGCGATATTCCGGCGGCGCGAATGGCTTCGGGTCGAACGATTCCTGCGCCGACATGCCGCCGGGCAGAAAGATATGAATGATCGAATCGGCGACGGGCGTCTTTAATGCGTAGTCTTTCTGATCGGCAAACGCTTGCTGCCGCAGAAAATCCGGCAACGTCAGGCCAAGGCCGCCCACGAGACCGACATAAAGAAAGTCGCGCCGCGAAGGTCGCGTGTGATCGCCCCCGCCGCAGGTTCCGTCATTGCACGTATGCGTCATGGTTCCCCTTTTAGCGATTGGTCGCCCCGTGCAGCCATACTCCGCTTTCCTTCGTTACGCACGCACCCAACATAACCGATTACAAGGGTCAAAACCACCAAACACCACGCCGCTAATTGACCCGTCCACGTTTTAGAGCGATTGCCGCGCTATGGCACCGGCTAAGAGCCGGTGAATGCTGATAATTCACCCGAGGGCACAGTAATTCGTGAAGTGGTCTAAGCGTCATGCCTTTCAAGCCCGACTAACGCTGCCGCACAGCCATTAAAATGGAGACTATTTCGTTTCGTGTCGTATCAGATAAAAACTCGGTAAGCTACTGATGAACAGCGGAATCACAATCATTAAGGGCTACACGTGCATATAACAATCGTTACCGCAGAAACGAGCGACCTCACGGCGATTTATGACATCGCGCGTGGTGCATTTCAATACGATACGTTCGGCATCGACCTGCTGGAAGAAAAGCTTTTTCGCAACCCCAGCCCCGACCTCGATGCCTACCGCGTGCTGCTCGCCAAAGATAACGAGAACACCGTTGGCTTTATGCACTCCGTAACGCGCGCGACGGAATCCAAAGGTTGGCTCGGGTTATTCGCTACGGCGGCGACGCACCAGCGTCAAAACGCCGCGTCGATATTGCTTCAACAGGCCATTGACGCGTGGCGCGCTGTAGGCATTCAACAGGTCGAAGCATTGGCCATGCCGGGTAATTACTTCACGCCCGGTCTCGATCCGCGTTACACGCCGGCGCTCTGCTTTCTGGAACACCACGGGTTTGAGCGTTTCAGCGACTGCGCCAATCTCATCGCCCCACTCGACTATGAATTTGAAACCGCCGAGGACGAAGACCGGCTGAAAAAAATTGGCGTAGCGGTTCGGCGCGCGACGACCGAAGACCACAAACTCTTGGATGATTTTTTTGGTGAACAATTCGGACCGGCGTGGCGACTGGAAGCGGCCTTGGCCTGCGCGCAAACTCCTGCGGCCCTGCATCTTGCGCTTGAAAACGATCGGATTATCGCGTTTAGCGCCCATTCGAGTCAGAATCGCGAATGGGGATTCTTCGGCCCGATGGGCACCACCCCCGCCGCACGCGGCAAATCGATCGGCCGCGTGTTGTTGCGGCGCTGCCTCAACGACCTGCGCGCTGCCGGTCATCGAACGTCGATCATCCCCTGGGTCGGGCCGATCGGTTTCTATGCGAAACATGTGAATGCACGCGTCGACCGCGTCTTTTGGCGCTATCGCCTATCGCTTGATCGTGATTGATTCTCCAATGCATGGTCAGCGACATTGTATCGGCTGATTGAGTTTGGCACTGACTGACAAAGTGTGGCACCAACTAATCGCTGGTGAAGATAAGCAACTCGTCGCTAGTCGCCGTCACTTGTGAATGGGTGCAGGTGTCATCTAAATCACGCGGCGGTTGCCCCCTCCGCAGGAATTGCCTTCGCGTCGTCGCGTGCTGGTCCCGCCAACAAGTAGCCCCACGTGAACGCCACCAAACTACCTACAGGTGTGTACCACGGCCACGCCAGGCGTAACTTCGTAACCTCACCCGCTTCATTCAAGGGTCCCTTCCAATATCCGTGATACGAAATCACCAACATCAAAGCGATGCCCGCCAACAGAATGAACGTCTTTGGAACAAAGCCGGGTGACTTGAAAGGCACGGCCGTCAACCAAGCACCAAGTAAGATCATGCCCGCCGACCAACAAACCGCGTGCGCCCACGGCTCATGCCACACGATTGCAAATACGCACAACACCGACAGCGGCCCTGAAAACAATAGCCCGCGACCGTTAACCCTTAGCGGCAGAAACGCCAACAAGAAGCCGGCTAACAAAGCACCGTGTACGTAACCGGCCAGCGCCAAGCCAAGATCGAGAATCGAACGGTATTCCTTCGATACCAACCACGCGACGTATGCGGTAAGGCTCAACACCACGCCCCAGCCCAAGACCATCAACCGCCCGACACGCAAGCCGTGACGATCTTCGTGATCCGAGTCGGGATCGTGGGCGACGCCATTGCGCTCCAATACCTTCGCGCGCATCGGTTGATAAAACGCCGACATCACCGTTTGGCTCAGCGCCGCCAAGATACTCGTCAAACTCGACACGGCCGCCGCAAAAATGGCCGCGATGATCAGCCCTTTCAGACCGACCGGAATCACTTCCACGATGAAAATCAAGAAGATGCGATTGCCATTTTCCTTAAACAATTCCAGCGCGTCGCCGGTCAGCGGATGGACCTGGTAATACGCAAACAACCCGATGCCAACCAACGCAACGGTTGCCGTCACAAACTGCCCCGCCGCGCTACCGATGATCGCCCAACGCGCTTCCTTCGGCCCCTTACAACAAAAGAGCCGCTGTACGATCAATTGATCCGTACCGTACGGCCCGATGCCGCCCCACGTCGACGCGATCACCGCCGTCCAAATCGTGAACGCGCGCGTCGGGCTGCGCGAGAAATCGAAGAAAGTAAACTTGCCCCAGTCGCCGACGATCGGCGTCGTCTCGCGCGCGTTCCAACCCACTTCGATCATTTCGCGAAAGCCGCCGTCGAGATTGGCCGCCACCGTGAACAAAGCAATCACCGCACCCGCAAGGAACAACAAAAACAGCAACACGTCGGTCCAAATGACCGTCGCAATGCCGCCGATGAGCGTCCACACGATCGCAACGATCGCAATCAACACGATCGCCCACACCAAGGGGAACAAGCCGATGTTATCGCTCAGCCATGTAAGTTGATCGTTCAATACGACGAGCAATACTTCGGCCGTTAAGTACACGCGCGCCGACTGCGAGAGCATGCCGCCCACGGCGAACAAGACCGTCGTCATCGACCGCACACCACCGCCGAGGCGATTGCCCATGTAGTCGTAAGGGCTATAAATCTCGCGTTCGTAATAGGCGGGCACGAGCAGATACCCGACGATGATTCGTGCAAAAATAGAGCCGAACAAACCGAGTTGCAGATACTTCAAATTCCCTTCCGGGCCGGTGTTAAACACGATGAACGGCACGATCACAAACGTCAGCGCGCTCGTCTCCGTCGCGATGATCGACCCGCTTACCGCATACCAGGGCAGCTTGCGCCCGCCGAGAAAGAAATCGCGCATCGTCGATTGCTTGCCGGCCAACGCCGTGGCCAGCCACGTCGTGAAGATGAAATAACCCGCGACGACCGACCAGTCGATCCAAGTGAACTGTGCGCTAAAACTGCCAAGCAAGGTGTACGCCATGATGCTTCCGCTGAAAGAAATGGCTGAATCTGAATCGTCGATAGATGCGTGTCTATTATCGATCGGTATGGTTGCCCGCCGCCGAACCGCGTAAACCCTTTGCCGGTTCAGCGGCCCAATGCGACGCGCTTATTACTCGTATAGCAAATACGGCTTCCGCTGCTTACGAAATGCATCAACGCCCGAACGCCAGACTGTCAGCACCTCGTCTACCGGGCCCTTCGCTTCGAGCTTTTCCCGAATCTGATTCGTCCCGCAAACTTTGTCGAACATCGCCGTACGATTCTCGCCGAACAGATCCAACTTCGGCAGTTGCCGCCGCGCGACATCCATCACGTGAAACTGAATTTCCGTCAGCGCCGCCGCATGCGGGTCGGTCAACACGACCCGCGCGCCGCCGCACGTCTTTCCGTCAAATGCGCCGTAGTAAGGGCGAAAGTAGTACGGTTGAAAATGCACGCCGATTAGCTTGCGATTGTTGAGTTCGGCCGCAAATGCGTGTGCCGTCAAATCCGGATGGCCCACCAACTCAAATGGCAACGGGTAACCGACGCCTTCACTCATCACATGCAACTCGCCCATGATGCCCGTTGCCGCGTAGAAGTAAGACGTATCCGCCCGCGGAATATGCGGCGACGACGGCACCCACGGCAATTGCGTATCGCCGAATACCATCTGCCGCTGCCAACCGCGCATCGGTATCACTTTTAGGTCACATTGAGCGCCATCCGGCAGCCACCCTTCGCCGTTGATCATCTGCGCCAACTCACCCACCGTCATGCCGTGGCAATACGGGATCGGCAGATGCCCGACGAACGACTTGTATTCCAAATCGAGCGGTCGCCCTTCCACGCGTATACCGCTCAGCGGATTGGGCCGATCCAACACGACCACCTGAATGCCCTGCTCGGCCGCCGCTTCCATTGCCAACGCCAACGTCGAGATATACGTGTACGACCGCGAACCGATATCCTGAATGTCGAACACGATCGCATCGAGCCCGGCCAGCATCTCGGCCGTCGGTTTGCGCGTCTTGCCGTATAGCGAAAACACCGGCAAACCGGTCACCGCGTCGGTGAACTGGCTCACCTTCTCACCGGCCGGTACCTCACCGCGCACGCCGTGTTCGGGCCCGAATAGCCTCAGCAGATTGACTTGCTTGGCCTGATGCAACACGTCGATCGTGCTGCGCAAATCGCTCGTCACGCCCGTGGGGTTCGTGATTAAGCCCACGCGTTTTCCTGCGAGCGACGTAAAGTCTTGTTCGATCAACGTCTCCACACCCGGCCGCACGCGTTCGCCAGCCGGCGCGCTTTCGATTGCTCCCAAAAGAGCCATCGATCCCATGATGAGTATTAGAAAATGTCGTTGAAGAACCTGCATAGAAGCGTACCTCTCTTCGATCAGCCGTATCGCTAGGCGTCAACTCGCAAATGAACCGCGCACTATAGAGGCAAATCGATAATCGGGCACGCGCGCGAGGCGATGTTTCAAGCGCGCAATATCAGCGCAGATCAAAAACGCGTTTCAAATTTACATCAGGAGAAAGGCCTTGAATTAAGCCCCAAAGTTCAGTTGTAACGTGCTGAAGTCCGCCAGATCGACATCCAAATCCAGATCGTCGTCAAACACATCACCACCGGCGGGCGGCGGTCCCAAATCCGGGCCGGTCCAAGCCGCCTCAAACTTGAGCCAGTCGTCGACATCGACATCGCTGTCGACGTCGTAATCGCCGAACAGCCACATGCCCATGCCGAAGTTCGCCTCGGTAAAGCCCGCCCGTTCGATCAACACATTGGGCCGCACGACCTGTGCATAGCCCGGCGTCGACACGCTGAACGAAATCGTCGAGCCCATCGCCGCCGCACTAATTTCGGTAATCGTAAAGAAGCCGTTGCCGTCGGTGAAACTGACCGGGAATCCATTGATGTTGACGGTGGCATCGTCAATCGGTTCGCCGGTTGCGCCGTCGGTCACGCGACCGTAGATCGTGCCTTGCGTCGCGAGCAGCGGGTCTTTCCAAGGCATCGTTGGTAATGTTGCCGGGCCGGAAAACGCATTGCTGCTGATGAACGGATACCAGCTCCAATCGACACCAGCCGACGATGTAACGGCATAGGAAAACGTCGCAATTCCATCGACACCAGCCGCCTTGGCATAGTCGATCTGCGTTTGACTGTCGGCGAATGTGTTTAAGTAGGTGCCCTGCCCCGTCACGATCAGTCGGTCGTGCACCCACGTGATCGATCGATCGACCCAGTTGCGGAAGTAATTCGGAAACACGTTCTCGTCGAAGTAACACATCACGAGACCGGCATCCAAATAACCCTCATCAAACCAATGTTCCCAATTCTGAAACAGCAGATAGGCACTGGACGACGTAAAATTCGCAGGCGCGTTGCCAAACGTGATCAACGCCGCCGTATGACGCAACGGTTGCCTCGGATTGTCCGCAATCGCCACTTCGACATTCGCGCGGCGCACCAACTCGGTAATCTCGCGTCGTCGAAAGTCGCTCCACGCCGAGTTACTCGTTGAAGGTATGCCGCCGGTGCCGCTGATGCGTCGAAAACGCTCTAAGCCCGAATTGTCGTAATTGTTATCCGCCGGATAACCGGCATCGGACTGCGTAAACCGGATGTAATCCCAATGAATACCGTCGATATCGTAGTTGTTGGCCAACTCGCGCACGATCGATATCAAATATTCCTGCACATCGGGGCTGCCCGGGTCTAATTGATACAAGTTTGAAATCGTTTGCGGCCCGGTGCCGATGTCGGCGCGCTCAACGGAAATCCACTCGGGATGGCTTTGCAGAATCGTATTGCCCGAGGGTGGCCACGACGTCGACACGCGGAACGGAAGCATCCACGCGTGCACTTCGATACCAACCTGGTGTGCTTGCTGCACCATGTATGCCAACGGGTCGAAGCCACCGACAATGTCTGTCGCCTTGGGAACGATACTCGAGTTCCAATATGCGCCGTGCCCGGTGCCCACGTTATCGTGGTAGGCCAGCACTTCGACGACCATCGCGTTGTAGTTCCCGGCAACGGCGCGTGCTACCATCGCATCAACCTGCGACGGACTCTTGAAGCCTTCGCGGAACACATCCGCCCAAAAAGCCCGAAACTCCGGTTGCGGCTCGCCGACTTCGGTAAATCGCACCGCATCGGCGATTACCACGCTCGGCCCGGCACCGTTGTCTAGCTCGACCGCTCCGCCCGTGCCGGCGTCGAAGAAATAACTGCCAAGCGACACCCAGGTTTCGCCGTTGACTTTTTGGTTTACGGGCACCACGGCCGAGCCCGAAGCGTGCGTCACCGTGTAGGGCGCGTTATCGGCCCGGTTGGTCCCCTCAACGTAATACACCTCGACGTTATACCAACCGCTCGACGGCAGATTCGGACGCCATTCGACGGTTGCCGTCGCCCCGCCGCCGGTTGTTAAGGCGAAACGATAGTCCGCCCCCCAAGGCGAGCCGAAAGCCCCCGACGACCACGAACCTGTGAGGACCGAAAACCCGGGATCGGAATTGTCCACCACCGTCTGTGCCTGTGCACCTGTCGCCCAAAATGAGACTGCCAAGGCCGCAAACAACAGTCGGCGGGTACTCGGGGATTTAAGTTGAAAGCCGGGCATCGGGTCTCCTTCAGTCCGAATACACTTCTCAGAAGCACAGGCGGTGTTGGCGCGCGGATATTTCATAATAACCCAACCGAGAGCGGCAATCCAGCAATGCGGCACACACCGCTGAGCGTATTCTGCGTTCTCGAATCCTTGCAGTCCCGCCAATCATTATGATACCATCGAGGGGTGCGTCCGAAGGGGGCGTAGATATCCGGTGTCGATACGCGACGTCGTAGATCGCAATGCAAAAATGGGGCAAGGAGCAACAAATCACTCCGCACCGCAAACCAGCATTGCTGCACACTCGGCTCGCGTATCAAATCGACACCGTTAGCGGGGGATAGCAACTCATGCGTATCGCATGATTACGAGTCAAGCGTTTTCACGGCCGTGCCGCAGACGACTCAAGTCTGTGACGCGGCCTTTTTTTCCAAGCAATAGTGTTTTCTCAGGAGTCATTCATGTACCGTCGATTAACCATCGCTGCCGTCGCCGCCCTCTCGCTCATGATCGCGAGAAGCGCCGACGCACAGTTCTTCTCTCCGCTGGTCGATTTCGAATCGCTACCGATCGAAGATCCCCAGCTCTCGCAAGAAATGTTCCGCATTCCCGAAACCGCGCCGACGACGGCCGCCTTTATCGTGGCCAACTCGACCGGAACATTCGATTCCAACTCCGCGTTTCGCAGCGATGACTTCACCGTCTCCGGCAACTCCTCTTTACGAGTCACGTTCCAGTGGGTGGACGAGACCGACCCCGATGCCTGGGTACGACTGCAAACCTTTAACGGCGAGGTTTGGCCCAACCCATCCATTCACATGCAAGGGAAGGTCCGATTCAGAATCCTAAACGTTGGTGGCGGCGACTTTGTGAACGGCGCCTTCGGCATCTGCCTCGGTGTTCGCGAAACGGGTTCCAACGTGCCGCAATTTGAAAACGGCGGATTCACCGGCGACATCGAATGGGTTGGTGTCAGCGGCACCGTGGGTACGGATCCCGACATTCGCCCCGTGCCGATCGTTACCGTACCCGTGTTCTTTAACGCCTTGGCGATCGAGTTCGATCTCGCCACCGGCAACGTTTCAACCGGCCCCGATTTCAATAGCCTGACGCTGCAAGGCAGCGGCGTTGCCGGCTTCACCGGCGATGGCGTGCTCGACGGCACGCGCGGTGTGCTCGAGCACCTCGCCATCGTCAATCTCTCGGGCGATCCGTCGGTAGGCATTGAGTTCTACCTCGACGAAGTACAGGCCGAAGCCCCAGTCGCAGATCCCGTATTCCCGCCGACCGTGCAAAGCCCGATTATCCAAGGCGACACGACGATTACCGTTGATGATCTGCTCAGCACGGCCGATCAGGTCACGCTCTTCCGCGATGGCATGATGGTCCAAACCTTGGCCGTCGCCGATCCGAGCATGCCGGTTGACTTCACGATCGCGCCGCCGGCTGTCGCGGGCGAGTGCTTCACCGCCACGCAGCGCGAATCGATCTCGGGTGATACCAGCATTCCTTCCGCGGAAGTCTGCACACTACCTGCCGCCGCGACGTACACCTTCAACATCTGCATCGACGAAAACGGCAGCAACTGTTCGCTCGACTGGGAAATGGTTCCCGCCGCATCGCGCAGCACCGCACCCAATGGTGAAATCGCGCCCAACGGCCAAATCATCTTCCCCAATAACGCCGTCTGGCAGACCATCAACATTCCGCTCGACGTTCCCGGCCTGACCACGCCGTGGCTCGGTGGTGACGGCGTAGTCGCCCCCGGCGGCACGGGCGTTTACAGCATCGAAAGCATGTGGTTCACCAGCTTGGGCGGTGCAGATGCGACGGGCACTCAGGAAGTGTACCTCGATGCCATCGAAGCGCTCGACGGCGGCGGCAATGTGATCGCTACCATTCACAACTACGAAGACGGCATCAACTACATGTCCGGCGCGCGTGGCCAGTCAACGTCGGCCTTCACCGCGTCGGCACTGAGCACGGCCGCCAGCTTTGATGGTTCCACCAGTAAGCGTCTCGAATGGTCCTACCCGTCAACCAACCCGACGGAAACCTTGGCCGGTTACAACGCCATCGGCTTTGCCTGTGGCACGGCCCCGACCTTCCCCGACAGTACCGTCACCGTGCGCGTGCGCATGCTGGCCCGTACGCAATACACCGGCAACGCGCCGCAACCCGCGATTTCCGCGCCGATCGTTGGTAATCAAACCTCGGTCCGCGTATTGAATGACCCGTCGGCCACGGCGGTTCAACTATTTATCAACGGCGTTGCCGAAGGCGGCCCCGTGTTGCCGTCCGGTCCTGAGACCGACTTTGTCGGCCTGACACTGGCACCGAACGATTCGGTCTCCGCCACGCAGGTCGTCTCGGCCGAAACCAGCGACTTCGCATTACCTGTGGTGGTCGCCGCTCAACCTTTCCCGCCGACGGTGCAACCCGGTCTCGTTCCGCTCAATACCGAAGTCACCGTAACGGGCGTGGCAACCGGTCAATTCGCGACTGCTTCGCTCGTCGAAGTGTTCGTCAATAGCGTGTTGGCCGGCAGTGCCGTTCCCGCAGGCGATACGGTTGCCGTCACGGTTCCCTCGCTGAACACGAACGATGTCGTCGAAGCGCGGCAGACCGTCAACGGCGCGACCAGCAACTTCTCTGCTCCCGTGACGGTCGGATTTGCTGCACCAACCATTTACTATCCGCCGGCTGCCGGCGATACCTCCGTCACGGTCACGGGTATCGACCCGACGGCCACCGACGTCACCATTCTGGTTGACGCCGTGCCGACTACGGTCGCGTACGACTCCATGATCGAGCCGTTCGTCGTCACCGTGCCGGCACTCACTGCCGGTCAACAAATCGTGGCCCGCTATTCGCAAGGCCCGATCGACAGCGGTGATTCGGTTCCGGAAACCGTTTCCAACAACGTGACGACGGAAGAATTCTGCGACGACTTTGAATACGCCAGTCAAGCCGCCTTCGACGCGGTTTGGGCTCCGGTCGCCACGCAGATGATCCTTTCGAACGACCGCAATACGACCACCGGTGGTATGTCGTCGGCATTCGCGCCGGATCGCACTTACCGCAGCTCGCCCGGCGTGTTCACCGGGATTCAGGGCACGGATCTCGATCCCGCCGTATTCTCGATCAATATTCTCGATCCGACCGGCGGCACCGGCATCAATCAGTACGCCGACGCCAACGATCTGACCAGTGACTTCTTCCTGGCCGAAATCGGTATGACCAACTTTGGCACCGGCAATCCGCAAACGCACTACAACTGTCGTTTGGTGGGTAATGGTGGTGCCGACTGGTTCAACTTGAACCAGTTTGACGGCCCGCTACGCTCGGCCGGTTGGCACAACTTCGTCATGATCTTCAAAGGCCCGCCGGAAGGTGAAACCGAAGGGCATGAAATCGACGTTTACGTCGACGGGCTGCTGGCTGCTAAGAACGTTGTGCTGACTTCCGACACGGTTTTACGCAACCCACGTATCGGTTCGGGTACGGGTTCTTCCGGCGGAGGCGAAGGTTACTACGACGACTACTGCCTCTACACCGGCCCCGCCGTTTTCCCGGCGTTGCCGGCCACGCCGCCGACCGTCGTCACGCCGCTGGAGGCAGACGACACCACCGTCACCGTCGAAGGCGTCAGCGCCTCGGCGTCGTTGGTAACCGTCTATGCCAACGGATTGCCGATCGGCAGCATCGATCCGTTGGGTGCCGATACGGTCGCCGTACCCGTCACCGCCTTGGTCCAGTTCGACACCATCACGGCCACGCAGACGACGTCGTCTGAAAGCGTGCCGTCGAGCGGTCTCGAAGTGGGTAAGGGCAATGGCGACATCTTCCTGTCGATCGGTATTCGCGAAACCGGCGATGCCGGCCCGCTCGGTTCGCCGGGTAGCGGCACCGGTTCGCTCGAATGGATCGGCACTGCCTCTGCAGTCGATGGCGCGCCGCAAGGGCAACCCGTCAGTCCGCAAGCCGGCTGGCAGACCATCACCTTCGACCCGTCGATCGCCACCGGCTTCACCGGTGACGGCATCATCGATGGCACGCGCGGTGTGCTTGAGCACCTCGCCATCTCCGTCAACGCGGCGTCCCCCAATCGCAGCACCGGTGCCTACGAAATCTTCATCGACAACGTGATCAACGTCGGTGCGGGTGCGGGCGGTTCCGACTTTGTGATCGCCGACTTCGAAGGCGCGCCGCTCGAAGGCGAAGCGCTCTTCCAGGAGCCGGGTAACTCGGGTTCGACGTCGGCCAACGCTGTCTTCCCGCCCGACTTCAGCGAAACCGTTGCCGTGGGTAACCCCGGCCAGTCGCAATCGCTCGGTTGGTTCTGGATCGATACGACGGCTCAGCGCTGGCTGCGCGTCACCACCGGTGCCGTGGCAACCACGCCGTCGCCGATCATCGACCTCACGCGCCCAATTCAGCTCGACATCCTGATTCAGGATGCACCGGTCTGCTCGATTCCGGGCGACGTCAATGGCGATGGCCTGGTAAACCTCGGCGACATCGATGCCTACGTACTGGCGTTGCTCGACCCGGTCGAGTTCGCCGTGCAGTTCCCGAATGGCTGCCTCAACAACGCCGACGTCAACAACAGCGGCCTCGCCGATGGTGCCGACAGTCAACCGTTCGTTGACCTGTTGATTACGCCGTAAGGTGATGACGGTCGATTGACGATTAATGCGGTGTTGATGACGCCGCGTTAAGTCAATCGTTCGCGATTGGTTGAAAATCAAATTAAAAGCACGGGGCTGCCTACCATGGGCGGCCCCTTTTTCTTTGCAAGACCGATTTATACAGTCGGATCCCGTGGTTGAGTCATGCAGCTTGCCATACCCGGTGCACCGAATGTCGGTGGTCGCAATTGCCCCCAAAGGTAAGAAGGCGGCTCTCGTCGTCGTGTAAATCCAGCGGCGATTCCTCGCGACTCCTTCAGGAACGTGGTCGCCTTAGGCCGTCAACGTGACGCCAGCCAATCAATACTTGACCCTCGTGGATGTGCTTTTGATAATGATTGGTCGTAGGCAATTTTTCTGTTCGCGGGCGTAATTCAGTGGTAGAATGCCAGCTTCCCAAGCTGGACGTCGTCGGTTCGAATCCGATCGCCCGCTTTCTTCTTAAACTTCTCCAAGCTAATGATTTGCGGATAAGGCTCATCGGCCTGATCACGTCCAGAATCGGTGGGTTGCGCCCAAAGTTGCGCCCTAACGACGCCGATTTGGGTCTGAGTTGCTGCCGCGAGGTCTTCTTCGTTGACCCGAAGGTAGTGCTGACGGGCCACCTCATCCGAATGCCCCATCCACTCAACGACAACGTGGAACGGAAACCCCGAGTCGATCCAGTCGCTCTCACGGTTCTTCCGAAGCGTGTGGCACCATTTTGCGTAGGGCTTGATTCCCGCCCGCTTGCAGATGACGCGAAAGTCGCGCCACAGATTCTGCGTCGCCATGCCGGTAACGATCGCCGGTTCTCCTTCTGGTGCCTGCTCCAAGGCGTCGCGCAGAATCGGCAACAACTCGGGCGCAATGGGTACGATGCGGCGACGCTTGGTCTTCATCGCCCAAACGGAGATGCGGTTGGCGTCCCAGTCGATGGCGCTCCACTGCAACGCTAGAGCCTCTCCCTGTCGCAGGCCAGCCAGACGACACAGGCCGAGCAGCGTCTTCCACGCTTGGCTCGGGCACGCGACAAGCAATTTTGAAAGTTCATCAAGCGAGAGGTAGTGCCAATTCTTCTCAATCGGCGGAACGCCGCCCGCCAAACGGTCGAACGGATTCATGTCGATGAGATCGTCGTCCACGGCACGGTTGAAGATTGTCCGTGCATTGCGGATGTGCAGGTCGACTGTGCTTGGCTTCATCGAAGCGTGCTGGCGCTTGTTCACGCCCCGGAGTTTACCCTTGGAAAGTTCAGTCTTGAACTCCCTAGCGTTGTAGCGCGCAATCTCGTCAATACGACGGTGCCCGCCGAAGTAACCTTTCAGGTAGCGAATAGTCTGTTCATGAAGCTCTAGCGTCCCACGAGCAAGCTCAGATCTGCGAGACTCAACGTAGGTGTCGAGGAAGTCGGCGAGCGTCGGGACGCGCGATAGATCCCGACGAATGGGTTTCTCGTCGAGCTCGCGTTGCTTCTGCTGACGGATGCGGCTTGCCTGCCGCTTAGAAAGTTCCTGCTTACGCCCAATGTTCTGGCTGTGGCGTCGTCCATTCGCGTCATACCAACGCAGCTGCCAATATGAATACTGGCGACCGTCGGCCTTAGTGACGTTTCGAATTGTCAGCACCACGTTGTGATTCACGTCGCTGCTTTCTATCGCGGGTTTTCTGTAGTCAGCCGTTCGAGGAATCGCTCAAGTTCCACACGACGGTAGAACACTCGCTTCGATACTTGCGTTCCGCGGAGCATGCCATTGGCTCGGTATCGGGCAAGCGTCTCCTTTGGGTTCCGCAAGCCGGTGATCGTATCAAGCCTAAGATACCGGATCGCTTCTTCTTCAGTAAGAAGCTCCGGGCACGGGCTGGGTGGGCCAACTGGAGGAATCGGGTCGGCAACCCCTTGGTCGTGTGACTCTTGCATGTGCACAACCAGTTCCTCCTACCACCCGCATGTGACGCGCATTCCGAGTAACTCATCAAGCCGTGCTTCCATTGCGGATTCATCAGCAAACGCAAGAGATAGTATATTGAGCTCGCGTCGCATCAATTGGGCGACTGCTTCGCGGTTATCGCGCGAAAGCACGAGGCTGCGGTAATCGAGATCTGCGAATGGGCAGTGTTCAACCATCATCAGCGCAACGAGTAACGCCAGTCGTTCGGCCTCGTTCGGCGGCCGCAAACATGGTTCCGATCTAGCGATTCGCGTACTAGACAAGTCATAGAATAGCATTGCCGCGACTCCATCGCAGTGCTACAACGAATACAGGCTCACCATCTGTGAAACAAAAGACGGGCTAGGAGCAAATGCTCCTAGCCCAGAACCCAGACCTTTACAAACAGGTGAGGGCAACGAGGACGCTCAGCGCGGAAGACGCTAGGCTCACAGCAAACAACTGGTACACTGAAAAACCCGATTCACCGAGTTCGATGACCGTGGGTTCCAGGTCCATGTGTTTGAATGTCAAAAGCCTTGTGCGATTTCTATCCATATCCACCTCCTTGGGTTGGTTTATTTGGTCGTGAATCTGCGAATCAGATTCACCACCGAAACTGGATCCCAATGAGGTTTGCCAAGCGTAGCGACGCAGGTTGCGCTTCCCGTCGCTTTGGAAGCATGCACTCAAGGTTTGATTCCGGAGCGCTGCGGAATTGGTCAATTGTCGGTTACCAAAGTTCAATGGCCTGCCCTTGGTTTGCATAGAAGTTAACTATTTGCTGAAGCTTTGGCTCTCGATATTCAGCAACAAAATCAATCGCCCTTGCTTCACCCGAATTGGAAACTACGGTCGCATCTGGGACCAAGACGCCGCGCATGGGCCTTTCGCCTACCCAGCGCCAGTCTGGCCACAGCTCTCGATAACGAAGAAACACGTCGGATACCGCAATCTCATGATCTACCTGAAGAGGACGGCGAAACGTACCAAGTGAGTACACGTCTTCTATCGCCGCCTCACCGTAGCGGTGACGAATCTTACCAGCCAAAGCCCGCAGCTCGTCTGCGCGCAATCGATCGCCGTTCAATTGGCAGAGGGGGCCGCCGATAACAGTTCGGCGGACTTGGAACGCTTGCTGCGTCACAATGCCTGCTACAAGCAGCGACGAAAGGGCTCGCATAGCTCGTGAACGATCACCTATTAGAGCACTTGCCTGTTCATGAGTAAGTCCAGGTACATGCTCAAGCGCATCAAGAAGGCAAACTGCGTCCTTGTTCATGTCGGACTCTCGCATTGCGTATGGGTGCCTGCTCGCCTTTTCGTCAAGCGGTGACGCGGACGGTAGCGTGGCGCAGTTACGAGCCACCGAGTAGTCAGGCGAACGTTTTACATCCGATTGTGGGCCGTCGATGCGACCGCAATCCGACCGGCACGCGGTCGCAGAGGTGGTCGCACTGAAATCCCTAAATGCCTGTCTGGCCCGCGCTTGCGGATCGGTTTTCGGGTTGTGGTGAGTTCCACCACAACCCGTTGTCGTGTTGGCCCACATTACAATTCCGCTTCTTCGGCAGGTGAAAGTTTCGCAAGCACTTGCTTCAACCTGAGCGGTAACCCGCTTAGGTTTCGGCCTTCTGCCTTAAAAGCCTCTGTCACCTTTTCCTTCACCTGATCCTTGGACAAGGCCATATTTTCAACGTCGAGCTGTTTGACGACTTCCTCAACCTCTGCCTTGGTGATCCCGGCCTTCCTTCGAGACTTTGGGCGGCACCCACGAAGCTCGGATAGAATGCAACCCAGTTGCTCGTACACTGATTCTAGGCTACTGAGCATGGACGCTTTCTTCTCGGCCTCTTCGCGAATGGCTTTAAGCACTGCTTCATGATCCATGATTACTCCTCCGATTGCTGCCGACGAGCTGCCGCCCTAAGTGCACTCGCGGTGTCTGGGTGTGTAACGCTTGCCCGAGGCCCGGTCCTATTTTCTTGACGTAGACGGACGCCGTTGTCGAAGAACCGGAACTTTGGATTCAACACTGCACCAGGCAGTTCGCCTTCCCGATCAAAGAAGCCTCTGCTTCGTAAGTCTTCATACTGGCTCACGGTATGTGGGTACTGCGCCCACGCATAGGTGAGCAAGGGATTCCAGCGACTGCTCGGTAAACGGGCGAGGAATTTGCCTTGTTGGGGTGCGGTCACAAGCGCTTCGAGATCGTGACTAACAAGTGTTGGCATTGCGTGATAACTTGTTGTGAACCCGCGAGGGGAGTGGGTATGAACTAGCCACTCGTCGGTCGATGAGTTTCGGTACAGCTCGTTAGTGAAGGAATCGCTTGAGCCGAAATAGAGGCTTGGCATTGAGAACATCGCGTGTGCTAGTGCACGCGACACTCGTGCCGGTTGTGACAGATTCTGGCACGTGAGCCACAGACGAACCAGAAGATCGCGGGCCAACGCCGCGAGTTCCACGAGATACTCGTCATTGGCGATACGATGACACTCGTCAACGATTAGAATGACCTCGGTTCGGCTTGCGGTTGCGCGATTGGAATTCACGGCAGCCGCTGCGTCACGGACGAGGCGAAGAAGCGTTCGACTCACATGAGTCAGCCTGCCAAGCCTGAAATAGATTAGCGAATTGCCGGTCTGCAGTTCCCGAACTAAGTCGAGGCCTTGTCGTTCGGCTCCGGGATGCGGTGGAATCCAATTTAGAGAAGGAATCCCCGCTAGTTCTTCACAGGCATCGCGCAAACCGGCTAGGTCTTGCGCTTCTCTTTGCGGCCGATCAGCCAGTGCGTTAGCGAAAGCTCGAAAACTACGAGCCTGAGGATGGTCACGAAGTATCGCACGAATAGCCTGTTTGGCAGTTCCAGTGAAGTACTCGTGCCCCAGTCCTACGCCTATCTTCAGGCCAAGGGAAAGACTCTCTGCGAAATCCGCTTCGTTGCTTGATGCAGAGGCCAGATTTGTGATCAAGTTAAACGGGTGACTATATTCATGCTCTGGAGAGACATACCAGAAGCGCCACCCGGGAACAGTATTAGCCAGCGACCACATCGTGCGGCAGCACTCAGGTCCCGTTCCCTTGAGGTCAACAAAGATTATCACGCGTCGCCGCCCATATCCCAACACTGCTTGGATCATCAGCGAAAGGAGCATCGTGGTCTTACCCGTTCTTGGGTCGCCAACAATCAACAGCGATATTAGATCACGGTGCTCGACAAGAGCTGTGCCGTTAGCCGTTTCGCCAAGGTAATATGCGTTGCTACGGGCAGCTTCAGATATGCGGTCACGCAACGTGGCAGTACGAGCACGAGGGCGGCGTCTGGCAATCACCCAGAGTGCGATCGACGCAATTCCAATCAGTACGACCGCCGTCAATAAGTTCGCGATGTTAAGATTCATGCCTGATCCCCCAAGAGTGGGCTAATAGCGGGATTGCGGATGCAGCAACGCGCAGGTCGGTCTTCGTCGCTGCGGCCTCGATATCTGCAACGCGACTCTTTGAGGGGGTAAGAAGCATGAATGCAGCACCATGGTTGTCGAGTAAGTATCGCCATCCAGGTGAGCGTCTTCGGAGTGACGACGCCTTCTTTCTTATGCGATCCATCAACCGGTTAGCATCAAATCCGGAAGGTAAGGATGAGTCGATAAGGACGCGCGTAAGCAGAGTGTCGTGATTAAAGAAGTGTCGACGCCATTGCAAACCAGGCACGGCGAAATCCGACACTCCAGTAGATCGCTCTAAGTCGCGAAGGACGTCCTTGAATTCGTCCGGCGTTAGTAGCGTGAGCCGGGCACTAGCGTTCGCGGAGAAATACTCGGTGATCGCCAACTCCACGAAGATTGTCGCAGCTGAGCGAGTGGTCTTGGAGGGCGGGGCGTTGAGCAACCTACCGCCGTGCTTGGAAACGACCCAGTAAACCAAGCCTCCGACAATCCTCTGACGCGACAGTATCCCCTTCTTCTCAAAGCGGCGGCAACGAGAGCGCGCGGCTTCGAAGGAGACTCCTAGCAATTTCGCAATTTGAGACGTCGACGCCAAGCGATATCGCATGAACAATTGAGCCAGTGGGTGGTCGCTAAGATCATGAGCGCTCTTCATTGTTTCGCGCTCCCGCAAAGCTGGCAATCGAGACGTCGGGGGGCCATTGTGCTGAAGAGAACATCACTTCGACTTAGCGACAACGCTCGATAATTCCAATCGCGCGGCCGACCCATTATCAAGCTGTCGACTGCGTACAATGCTAGGCCTGCGAGCATCTTGAGCGGATCGACGGTTGCCCCGACGGTTCCGGGACATCGCTTGGAAATGCCGGATTCGTTCTCTCGAATCACGCATCCCCAGCAAGCGTTATTCAGCCCCGGTTCTTGAACGAATACATAGCCCCAGTCGGCGTCGTCGCTGATAGCGAGAAAGACGGTCGGAATACGAAGCCGCGTCGCCAGTAGAGATAGCGAGGCGCGAGCATTCGGAACGTACCGGTCAATGGACACCGTCAAGACGTCGGGACGAAGTTGTTCGAGATATGTATCGCGACTGGCGTCATAGTAATGCGGGTGCCCAAGTAGCTGACTGCCGCAACAGCCCTCACGCGCTAGCCGCTTTACGAGAGCCCGCGCCTTGTTCTCACCGATATTCGCCGCCGTGAAGAACTGCCTATTCAGGTTCGTGGCTTCAACAACATCTCCATCTAGGACGTGGATTGAACCAACCCCCTTGCGAACTTGCCCCAAGCATAGCTCGCCGCCAGCTCCACCAGCTCCGACATTGACAACTGTGCTAGATTCAAGCTGCTGCTGGTTCCAATACGGAAGGCCCTGTTGGCGTGACGTCGTCGTTGCGCCCTTGACGCGCCTACTGCGTCGCACCAAGACATCGTCCTTCTGTGCGAAGTGACGGCTCAACAAGAGTGTGCGCATTCGCAGCCATTGGATGACACGAGTCATGATTACTTCTCTATGCGTGTTGGTATCTGAATAAGCCACTGGCGATCTTCTTGAATCCGGTACCGAAGAGCCTCACGTCCGGTTGCTTTGTCGCGTCCACAAAGAAGCGGCAATAACCGTCGCGGCTGAATATGCCACTTAGTAATGGGCAACAAGCGTCCCATGTGCGATGGGTCGCCAAATCTTCGTAACTTGGAACCGTCGCCTCCGCACCAACTCCTGGGTGCGAGTGCAGAAGCCCGACTACGAAGTGGCCCTGGCTCACGATCGCTTGTACCGATTGCGCGAGCTCGCGCTTGTCGGCAGCCGCATAGGTTGCCGTGCGCTCTCGACATGCCAGGGGAAGACAGGTTGTGGCCACGCGTACATGTCCAATACTGATTCCTGCCAACAACACGAGCTGTTCGCGATCGTCACGACAGGCATAATGGAAGGCCTCTGCCAACGGCCAGGAATCAATGGCAAACTCAGTCTGGAGCGGTTCGTGAGCAACAATGAGAGCGTTGAGCAAGTCGAGCTGCCCATGTAGTCGCTCTGCTTCGAGTGGATCAAATTTGTCAGGTTCTCTCGTGCGAAGAGTGCGCAACTCTGATAGTCGATTCGAAGCGGACCGTTTGCATTGCTTCGCCCAAGTGTATGTACCACTGCGTATTGTTGCAGTATCGACGCGTCCGTTATTGTGCTCGGAATGTTGCACGGATGAGCTCCTCAACTGCCAAGATTCCCTGGTCGATGTTTGTCGGACTTGGATGCAGGTGTATGCCATGCCAACGGCTGCCAAGCGACGATGAACTGAAACAAGAGGCGTGTGACCCCTTTAGAAGAGCCTTCGGCGCGTCACAAATCGCGAAGCGTGGATTCTTCGCGACCTGTATCTGCCCCATATATGGTTTGACTCCACGGACCTTGTAGAACCCGACAGCGACTTCGCCCGTAACGATCCAGCCCCGACAGACGTGTAGCGGGCGAGTACCTCGTGGTATGGCGAAGTCCGTTTGCCATTTGAGTATTGGGATGGTACGGCAAATCCACTTCTGTAATTGGGGCAACCCGTTCATGGCCGACTGACCGTTGCGTCGGGAACGAGCGTAAAACGAGTTTCACCGTCCGCTCTGATGTTCGGATAGACGGCGTCATTCGGTCCAAACGGAATACCGTCATTGTTTGCCAACCAGACGTTGTCGGGATTCGTTCCGGTTGCCTGAATCAGGTCAGCCGCAGTTGTGCCGGGTAAAACCTCATAGTCGCGCGCTTCGCCGTCCATCGTGACAACGACGACACGTTTCGATAATGCTGCGTTTGCCATTGTGAAGTCCTTTCAATGCGCAGAAGGAGACCAGATCCTGAAGAACAGGATGAATGCACTCGCGTTCGCGAGTGTCGCAACTGAAGTCAATTAGTTCTGGGGAGAGTGTGACGTAGCGCTTGCAATTGCTACGTGATCTGTGCCAACGATGCGGAGTAGCGGACCGATCGGCCGGATCCGATGTTTTTCCCGCAACTTGGAACAGAAATCACGCACACACTCCGTTCGGAGGAGTCCATGCGACACTCGGGGGGCCGCTGCGACTCTCTCACAGGAAGTATACCTTCAAAGGCAAAAAGATCAACCTTGAGATTCGACAATTTTGCGCGGGTGGTTGTTAGGCGTCTTCGGGACGGATCGGTACAAGCTCAATGTCGTTCGATAAACCCCTGCCCGTGCGGGTCTTGTATGCATTCCAGAAGAAGGAACCGGTTCGATTACCCCGGTCAGCTTTCGCCCGACCGTACTTAATCACGAGCCTTCGGCTTGTGAGGCCGTCACCAAAACGTACCTCGTGTCCTGCCTGAACCAGAAAGTGATTTATGCGGGACGCAAAGCGCTCCTTCGCATCGGCGTCTTTGAGCAGATTCGCTCCTTCAATGACCCTTCGGAACGCCGCTTGCCGATTGGCTGCCGAGAGATCCGGCGTCAATGCCAATAGGCATCGAAGTGTCTCGTTCGGTTTCTGTATCGGATCTCCAGCATCCAGCAGCGTGTCCATAACTCGTTGGTGAAGCGTGTTAACGGATTTTCCAAACCCGGAATATCGACAGAGAATCTCAAGTCCCTGAACGCTCGTGTTCGCAAGCGAATCAGCAGTCTTTATCTGTTCCAAGAAATCGTCAAGATCGTCCTCTTTGCCGAAAAACTCGCGTGGGGTATACGGGTCTGACGGTGCCTTCGGCTCCGGCTGTGGCTTCGACGGAGTGGGGCCTTTCCGAGCATTGACGCCCTTTTTCTTCTTCTTGTCTTGCTTCGCCATGATGAGCCGTCTCCTGGCAACGTAGTTTCGACGCGTCACCCGATTCTACCTCTTTAGGATGCGTCATCCAGCCATCAAGCACAAAATCGCGTTCTCCGCCCATAACAGCTCTGAGTCCGAACCGGTCTCGCGTCGAACCTGGCGGCTCGACGGGATGCCGGTGGTGCGGACCCATGGTTCTGACGGGCGCGCTGCGCCCTGAAAGGAGATCAGCAATGAACAATCTGATGAAAGCTCATAACGAATTGTTTCGACGTGGGCCAGACGAACGGTTTCGTTCGTTCGACGACCTCTATCGCTATTGCCAAGAGCAGTGCGGTCGGTCGACGGTCGGATGGACACAGCCGAGCGATGTATCGGCAACACCAGTGAATGGCCAACTTGGGTTGGCGCTTGGCACTGACGAAAGCTACGGCTTGAACAATTGGTCTTTCGGCCAACTCTGTTCCGTCGCTAGTGTGAATCGTGACACGGTCAATCGGCTTTCGCCGGAAACGGCAAGCCGAGTGTTCGAGGAGACTCTGCCATGTGGCGAAAAGCCGCTGCAGGTCTTCCGCACAGATGAACTTGTCCGATCGATTCACGGGGCAAGCTACACGCGACTCGACAACGTGGACCTGCTTAGCATGGTCCGCGAGTTCGCAACGGACTTTGTTCCGCCGCAGGAATCCGGCAAGCCCGGAACCGAAGGCGGAACGGGTCTCTATTGCGGAGAGCAAGACATGTTCTGCTTCCTGGTCGACCCAACCGGGTGGACTGAAATCAACGGCGAGGCGTTCGCTCCTGGCTTCTTCCTTTGGAACAGCGAGGTCGGCAAACGCTCGGTTGGGGTTCAGACATTCTGGTTCCAGGCTGTCTGTGCCAATCACATCGTTTGGGATGCGGTCGAGGTTGTCGAGTTCAGCCGCAAGCACACGGCCAACGTCCACGAAGCCGTCTCCGAGATCCGAAACATCATCGAGCAACTCGTCGAGAGGCGCGACGCTCGACGCGACGGATTCGCGATGGTCATTCAGAAAGCAATGGCGGCGAAGCTCGGCGACGACACTGACGATGTGCTGAAGCTGCTCGCCAAGCAAGGTCTGACTCAAAGCTTGGCTAAGGAAGCCGTGGAAGTTGCTCGAAGTCAAGGTGCTCTGACGATTTTTTCGATCGTCGACGCTTTGACCCGGATTGCTGGCAAACGCAAGTTTGCAGGAGAGCGGACCGAGGTCGATCAGCGGGCTTCGGCCCTGCTCGCACTCGCGAGCTAGCTCACGCTGAAGGTTGGAGATTCATCGCACCACCGGATCCCACCTTTTTGATGCGATTTCAGAACGGCGTCTCGACTAGGCGTTTGAATTGTGGCATGGTCAACTCAAACACCGTTTCGGCCATTGCCGTCAGTTACGCGGAAGGAGAAAGGAGATGAAGACCAAAGCTAAATCGATTAACCCCGAACAAAACGGCTCCGCCGCTCACAACATTGTCGACAATGAGCCGGAGGGTGTTTCCAATCTCGTTGCACCGCCGATGCTGCCCAGCTTCGGCCGCGAAGCGCTTGGACGTATTATCCAGCAAACGCGGCAAGATCGTGGGCTATCAGCTTACGGCTTCGCTGATGACGCCGGTATCAGCATCGAAGTCATCGAAATGCTTGAATCCGCACGTGGCCTCCCCTCAGCTCGCCACTTGTTGACGATCAGCGAACTGCTTGAAATCTCATTTCAGAAGTTACTAATTCTGGTCGGGCTGGTGCGTACGGAAAACCCTGACATTCTTCACGCTGCACTGGAATACCTGGCCACGACAACGCGAGTTGAGCCCGACAGCCAAGAGTTCACGCGAGCGCATCGAAAGATCATGAAGTTGCTCCAGGATGACAGCTAGGAAGGACTACGGCAGTGGTCCCGTAAACTGTTGTTGGAAGTCCTGAAAATCGACCATGTCGACGTCTCCATCCGCATCAAGATCGGCATCGCGATTGACGTGCGTGACGGCAAAAACGTAGTCGCCTCCAGCGATACCGTCATTATTACCGTCGAGAGGCAGGCCGCTTGTCGTCGAGACAACTGAGTCGAGGACGGTAACCGTGTATGTGTCGCCAGCCAGCGGCTGACCAAGGCCAACGATAATGAACTGACTACCCGACCCCGAAGCGTCAAATGGAACAGCTTGACCAACGCCATTCAATATCGAGATGTCGCTATTTTGGAACTCAATGGGTTCATTCAAGATAAGACGCAAAGAAGCAACCGGTAGCCCTGTTAATGGCGTACCACTTGGCACTGACGGATCCGTGCACAGTACAGCAGGACCGGGATCGCTACCCGCTGGCCGAATAATCCATACTCCATTCAGGTCGCCAACGTACATGCTTTCGCCATTCGGACTAATCGATAGCGAATCCACCCCTACAAAACCTGTCGCCCAAGTAGAATGCACTCCGTGTTCATTGACTTCTTGAACTTCGCCGTTCAGTGTTTCTGTGACGAATATCCGCCCTCCAAGAGGGCCACTTGCTGCAATCGCCAGATCGCCGTATCGGCGAATGCTCCAGTTCTCGGGACCATAAATCGCTCGATATGTTGCGCCCGTCGTCGTATCACGCAGCTCATAGATTGCGGAGACTTGATCATTATTGTCGGTGTCCGCGAGTAACAAGCCCCCTCCGTACAGACCTGTTACGTCGCGCTGAAACCCTCGCGCGTCGGTGTCGGTGCGATTGGGCGGCACAGAATTGGGTTCAATAGTCGTTACGAGAAAGTCGTCCGTCATCACTGCCAACTGAGTTCCCCCGCCTGCATTGCTATCGAGAAGTACTGCGCCATCGGGATTGCCAGCTACTCCCGGGGTGAAATCGAAATCGAAGCGTACTTGGTCAGAACGAACCCATTGCCGAGTCACGGTCTGGCTTGGCGGAGGTGCAACTGTAAGGTAATGCGTACGCACAGTCCCGTTCTCTCCCACCGTCACGTGAATGTGGCCGTCAAACTGATGATTTATGTCTTGTCGCACCCGCAGCACTGTTGCTTGAAGTGGGGCTTCGTTCCAGACGCCTCGTGGTCGAATGAAGCCAGTTGGTTCAATGATTCGAAGTGTGACAACACCATTCGCTACTGTCGCCGTCATCACTCCTTCACCGAAAAGCGGGTCGGAAATTGCTGTAAGCTGCGGAATCTGCCCATCAAGGGTTGGCGAGATATTCCGAATACTGAAACCAGGCGGCACTTGCGGCTGAGCAAGAGAAACCGACGCACAGGCAAAGGACAAAGCAAGAGCATATCGAATGGGCATGGATTGTCTCCGCCTCAGAGATTTCAAGAAGTTTGGGATAGGCGTTTCCGTTGGACGATATCGTAGCAAACGCGGTATCGGCATCCAACGGTTTACAGCCGACTTTGCGCTTACGTAACCAAACAGTGTATTCTCAACCTCGAGACGCTGTTCGTCTCGCGGACATCAGGAGTCGTGGAACGGCTGCTGGACCCGCAGCATGGGAAGACCGACCGGGAATTCGACCTCACCAGTCGATGAAACGGAGCGGCGTTGTCGCCGTTATTGGTCTTCCAGGTAGAGCTGGATGCCTGGAGACGGGCTTGTCCAGCTCGACGGGGGCTCTAGAGACTTAAGCCGCGAATCGCGCGTGAAATCCTCTGGTTCGACCCGATGCGATCAGCGACGCAGGGCGACGGAGACAAACCTCCGCAGGTTCCGGGCAACCGAACCGGCAGAGGCCGTTATGCAGAAAGCAGGTGCAAATCCTGTCGAGGGGGACCGGGGCATGGTCCGAGACAGCTCACGCTGACTCGCGCCTCGCTCAACCTCGCTCGCGTGGGGAGCCGCAGACCTGGAAACAGGCCGCGCCGGAGCTTGACCAGCTTCGGGTACCAGCCGAGTGTCGAGCAAATCGACGCCATCGAAAAGCTGGATGTGAAGAGCTCAACCATGAAAGGCCCGAGAGACCGTTACCGTAGGGCTTGCGAGTTACGCCAATCAGGAGACGTTGCCGAGAAAGTGGATGGCCAAGAATGGCTGCCCATGGCGAAGAACCATCGTCGGACGTAATCGGGTGCTTCTGTGTTCGGCCCGACGAAAGCGACCATGCCATTGAGCCGCAACGGCTCATCACGGCTAAGCGTGAACCCGCGACATGGAGACCATGTTTCGGGCGACGATGTGACGGCCGGGTCACGCCCGGCTAGCCACGTGACCGATTGGACGATCTGCATCACTAATCCGGGAAAGGCTTTGGCTGCCGCACTGACAATGCGGTGCCTGATGCTCTGAAGTCAAGCGAATAGCTCGACTGCCGAGAGGTCCATCAGGTGATTGAAACGCCAGTGCCTGGGAGTGTGCTTTGAGTAGAAGGTCCGTGAAACACGGACGCGGGATTAGACGTCGAAGGACGTTTCGCGTGGTCATAAAAACCGCGTGCGAGGCAAGGCAGTCTCGAACCGTTCGTTTGCGTCTCGGGTGGTGCCGAGACCTCGACTCTTCTTATTAGTCAGCGACAACGAAAGAAGCGACCTGGGATGTACCCATGCTGTCGGGACACTTGTCGGCATGTTGCCGTCAAGTCCCGAGTAGGGAGCAGTCTGTGGTCGCGGGAGCCAGTTTCGAGAGAAGTCAGCTCCCGCGATAGCGAACCGAGGTGCTCGCGGCGGCAGCCGCTCGCATCGAAGGTTCTTGGTTCAGCTTGCAAAGGTCAGGTATTAGGCAAATGCAATCTGAACACAGTGGTTTCGCGTTTCATGCCGCGAACCTGCTCCAGCTCCAGCGTGTCAGCACGGATGCTGACCAACTGTGAGCCGCGCTTTCGCGAGTGGGCGCTATGCGGCCAGAAGCGAAGGGTATGCAGCAAGGGCTTCGGTGACTGTGCCCCAAAACAGTCCCATCATTTTAGCAAGGAGGCATATGGAGTATCGCTTCGAGGCGGCCAGCCCGGACGGATTTGTCAGCCAGGTCATTCGATACGTGAGCACGGGGCACGTTTTCTACTTCACAGGACAATTGCCAAAGGGGCGGGATCCGTCTGAGCTCGATAGGAAACTTCTCCGGCTCTACGGCGTGTGCGTACCACCGTGGACGCGGTCGCGGAGACGCAAGGTCGGGCACGCGAGCGTCCACTATCTTCGACACGAAGACCGATTCGTGCTGTTGGCAACACAAGGACGCGGCCCGTTCTTCGAGCAGCTCGGCGGTGGTCGCGACGGCGAGCCGCAGTTCCGCGACATTCGCCGTACGAGACTCGAATTCGACGCGTACGCGATCCGTTCGACAGTATGTCGCGAGTCGCGTGTGCGGAACGGAGTCCGAGTGCCGAGTCCTCGACGACGCGTGCTGGTGCGATTAAGCCGAGAAACATACCTTACACTGCGAGCACACCTGCTCGACCAGGCGACCCAGCATCCGCGAGGTCGCTTGGAGGAGATGATTTGGTCACTGGGGTTCTATCCGTATCGGCCCGTGCTTGAGCAGTTGTGGGCAATCGTGCGGGCGGTGAATCGTGAGCGTCGACGAGTCGGGCTTCAGCCACTGGAGGCCAGACGGTGCGTGCAGCGCCGCAAGCGACCCATCGTGGTGTTTTGTGGGAAAGTCAAGGCACAGGCCCAGTGAATTCAGCCTGAAACATTGTGAAATCTGCGATATCGACATCACCGTCAGAATCAAGATCTGCGGAACTCGAAACCTGAGAAACCTGAAATACATATTCCGATTGTAATTGCTGCCCGGAACTGGTCGCATAAATGGAGTCGCCAACCGTAACCGTGTATGTGTCGTCCACAATCGCGTTGGCTCCCAGATCGATGCTTAGAATCTGCGTACCTGACCCGGATATTGTTCCTGGTATTAGGACGTTGTCCCCATTTCGAACTTCAACCGCACTTGGATCGAAGGTGACCGCTTGGCTGAATAGGACCTGTAGCTGTTCCACTGGGGCTCCCGTGACAACTGCGTTACTTGTAAGCATTGGGACATGGGCGAGAATCTGTGGCGCAGGTACCTCCACTCCAGAGTCTAATTGTAACCAGTCGAGCAGAAATTCTCCTCCCGCGTATTGAGTCACATCTCCAAAGGAGGTGACTACAGCCGCTCCCCCAACATTGCTACAGGTCAGTGTGATTTCAAGAATAGGGATTCCATCCGCATAGAGAGTCCCAAGTCCATTCTGTATCACGATTCTGTAAATTACCGTGCGTTGCGTATCGAATGGCAAGAACGCAGTGCTCTCGGCAAGCTCGTTGTTTGTCCCTTTCGACATGATGACGCCGGAGTCACTTATTCCCAATCGAAGTAGCCTTCCGTCCATTGCGCCTAGAGTAAGCTGCCAACCGGTCCGCCAAACCGATCCAAGCGTCAGATAGTCGGAATCTACCACTTCTAGGCTAAAATCGAGTTGGACGCCGCCGAGACTGTCAAAATCGATCATCGCATTCGGGCGCGTCCAATACTCAAACTGTGTATTAGTTGTCGGGCCAACCGACAAACGATTGTTCAAGACCAATGCGGTATTGGCATTTCCGTTTTTTTCCCAACCTTGCTGCTCAGGCAACGAGTTCGAACTCGCGTCATACTCAAAGAGTTGCGCGTTCGCCGTAGACGCCAGCGCCACGAGTAACGTGCCCAAACTCAAGCCGAGTCCAGCTTTCATACCTTCGCTCCTGCGGTGAATGCCCAGTGAATCCAAGCTCGGAGTTCATTGATTCCGTACATCAGGCTTGGCCAAGCGCCCCAAGCCACCCCATTAGGCATGGGCGGGCCGGTGCAGAACATGTGTGAATTGTAAGGTTTCGCAGAGCGCATTCCAAGCTTTCCGCTGCCGTTGCGGCCATCATCCGTCGGGGTCCACTCGGCCCCGCCCCCGACGGATGATGGTTGCTACGGCAGGTCCACCCCGCTGCCGGAGTGGTTGGATTCCCGAGGGGTTCTTTTCGCCTTGAGAGGTGGCCGGATGGGTGAAAGTGCCACAAGTATCCTTGGGTACCTAACCGATTATGTTGCGCACAGAATCTCGTTTGTAAGTCAAGTTAGTCCGTCTGAGTTTCGCGACGACGCTGCTCCTCAGATTCGATCATGTCGAAACCGCGCCGAAGCAGGTTGCCCGCACGTAGCAGGTCATCGCGCCCGAGACTGGAGGTTTCCTGCCATTCTTCGCGCTGATCACGATAGAGACGCACAAGCACCGAGGAGTGGTAGACGACTCCTTGGGTGTTTGCGTTTTCCCAAATGGTCAGCTTCAGCAGTCCGGACCGAAGTTCAGCCCAAGGCCGATTCCCATTTGTACCGTTTCCTTGATTCTGATCTGGTCCTGTCGTCATTCTGCGTCCTCGAATATTCTGTTTAGCCATAACGCACCTTCCTTTCTGGCACGTGCCCCATCCGGCTGAAGAGGTTATGGCTCATCCACGTTGGCATGTGACGTTACGAGGTCGATCATGCTCTTGCGTCGTGGCTGCAAAAATCGTTCAATCGATTTCAGCACATACGACATCGAAATGACAACCGGGACGTGAGCGAACACGTCCCGCGTCAGGGTTGCAAATTGCGATGTCAGGGGAAGAAACCGAGCGATTTACGGCACTTACACCACGGAGGGGTCTAAGCCCGATTAGGCACTCGATGTGAATTCAAACTAGCGCGATTCGTCGTAGCTAGTCAAGCGTGATGAACAGGTTTCTTCTCCAGAATTCGAGGGGAAAGAAGCATGCAATTACACGCTAAGCAGACTCGTAACAGTCGATACCGCTGGTCGCATTCCGCTGAGAAGATCGACGGTGGTTTCATTTTGCTCGACATGGGAGCATTTCAGGCATGTTGGAAAGCTCACCGCTCCGGCGACTTGCGCCTCGTTGATATTCGCGTTTGGCTCGCTGTCGTCGAAATCCTCGAACAACGGCGACTTGCGAAATCCCGTAAGCGACCACTGTTCAGACTTGAAGAGTTGGCCACTCTGATCGGGAGCGCATCGCTTCGCACTGTTCGATCGTCGGTTCGGCGATTGGAGCGGGCATGTCTTCTGACATGGAACGAGCGGAATCTCCGCCTGCACCGGGGAGACGTGATGCGTACCGGTCGGCCTTACGTGCCGGTGCCACGCCGTTTATTGAAGTGGCTTGCGAATTCTGGTTCCAAATCTGACATTGCGACCGCAATAGCAACTTGCGACAGCTGCTTATTCTTCTGGAGCAAAGAAAAGCGCGTGGAATCGGGCGGTTACAGCAAGTCGGGCGAAGTGTCGGCTCGATATGGCATAAGCGAACGAAGCGTTAAGCGAAGTCGAACCAAATTGAAGAAAATCGGATGGCTTGCGGCCGTCTCGGACGGCCGTGCGGGTGGCCGTACGGGGGCGAGATTCACAGCGGATGTGACATGGCAACGCAGCGATTTGTCACCCCAAAGGAATCGAAACTACACCGTTTTGTCACCCCCTAAAGAAGACCAGATAACTCCCTTCGGGAGAAAATACCAAGAACCGCCTGCTGCGGACCGTGGTGCAAAACTTCGTTCTGCTCCTGACTTGAGGCGGGTGATTGTCAACGACTTGAAGTCGCCAGCACGAGTCAACCGGCTGTACGAGCAGTGCGTCAGAGCGAGACTGATAAAACCAAGTGAGGCGGGTCGCCTGAAAGTTTTCGCTGCCGCTGAGCGAGCTCTGCGCTGCGGAACAACTAACCCGGCTGGCCTATTCGTGGCGGTGATTCGCAAGCGGCTCTGGCACCACATCAGCCAGCGAGACGAGGATCGGGGCCGCGATGCGATGCGTCGCTCCCTTGGCCCAACCTCGAGGAGACGCACGTCGAATCGACCGTCCAATCCGCCAATGACGTGCCGAAGGTCGGTCCGAGACCTCATTGCAGCGTCACTGCAATCGGCAGCGGGTTCTGAAAAGCCTGACACTCAGATTGCTTCGACCAGGCGCAAGAATGAGCAACAACTGGTATCATTCAGCCATGACGAGCAACGGAACACCGGACCGGGACACGGCAGCAGTGCGGGATGTCATGACGGTCGAGCAACTCGCGGCTTACCTACAGGTGGCCAAATCGACCCTGTATAAGCTCGCACAGGAGGGCAAGGTGCCGGGCCAGAAAGTCGGCAAGCACTGGCGGTTCAGTCGGGAAGCGGTCGACGCCTGGCTGAAAGCTGAATCACACCGCCAGAAGTAATTAGGGCACGCTCCGACAGGAGTTTGGGGAGTAGCCATGCTGATTGACAACAAGGCGCATGGAATCGTCGCGGAGGTATTGCGTGATTCGCTGTCTCCGGCTGCGAAGTTGTGCCTCCTTTCATCCAAGCTATCGCTCCACGCATTCACCGCTTTGCGAGCCCAGCTCGACCGAGTATCGAGCGCTCGCATTTTGATTTCAGCAATAAACCGAGATAAGAGCAGCGGCGAAGCAAGCATGGACGCTATCGATCTCCTGGGTGATGACGTTGATCGTCGCTCTCGCAATTCATTGGAGTGCCCTGCTTCAGCACGTGCTTTTTCCGATTGGCTTCGCGATCGAGCCAAGCTCAAGACGGTCTCTGTCCCGGTACCCCAGAACTTATTCCATGTCACGAATTCGAATAGCAACCTTGTGATACAGGGAAGTTCAACCTTCACGTCGGCTGGCCTCGGGCTCGCCCCGTCCGCTGGCTACGATATGAATACGTGTTTCGTCGGCGAACAGGAGACCAGCAGCCTCCTCGCCTGGTTCGATTCTATTTGGACGAACGAAGGAGCCACCACTCCATGTGATGATCTACTCGCCACATGGCTGGCCGAAATCTTCGAAATCAAACCGGCCGAGCTTGTGTATTTCGTGTCTCTTTACAACCTTTTCCGCGACACCCTGGCTGACCTCGAAGAAGACCAAATCATAAAAACGCGCACCGGAATCCACGAAACTCTTGTATGGAATAAACTCTATCGTTTCCAACGAGACGGAGTTCTTGGAGCCATCGACAAAATCGAAAAGTACAATGGCTGCATCATCGCGGACAGCGTTGGTCTAGGGAAGACATTTGAGGCCCTTGCAATCATCAAATACTACGAGCTCAGGAACGATCGTGTCCTCGTCCTCTGTCCCAAGAAACTGCGTGAAAACTGGACTATCTTCACGGTCAACGACCGTCGCAATTTATTTGCGGCGGATCGCTTCAACTATGACGTGCTGAACCATACTGATTTGAGCCGCACATCTGGCAGGTCAGGCGAGATCAATTTGGAGACGATCAACTGGGGGAATTACGACCTCATAGTCATCGATGAATCGCACAATTTCCGGAACAACCCGCCGCGTCAAGACAGGCCTACCCGATACTCCCGGCTGATGCGTGACATCATTCGATCGGGTGTGCGTACCAAGGTTCTCATGCTCTCGGCTACGCCGGTGAATAGTCGGATGAATGACCTCAAGAATCAGGTCGCGTTTATCACGGAGGGCAAAGACGACGCGTTATTCAGTATCGGAATCCCTAGCATCGAACAAACGCTTCGCCAGGCCCAAACACGATTCAATGCTTGGTTGAAGCGGGACGCGGACGAGCGCACAACGAAGTCGCTTCTTGACGCATTGAACTTCGACTACTTCAAGCTACTCGATCTATTGACTATCGCTCGGTCGAGGAAGCACATCTCCAAGTACTATGACACGACAGACATCGGTGAATTTCCTGAGCGAGCGAAGCCGGTCAATATCAAGGCAGACATCGACACGCGGGACCAGTTTCCGGAACTCCGTGAGATCAACCGGGAGATTCGGCGGCTCAACCTGAGTGCTTACGCGCCACTCAAGTACGTTCTTCCGCACAAACTAGAGGAGTACAGCCGCCGCTATGACAAGCAAATCTCTGGCGGGTCTGTGTTCCGTCAAATTGACCGTGAACAAAGCCTCATCCACCTCATGCGAGTCAACTTGCTTAAGCGGATGGAAAGTTCAATTAACTCATTCGCGATCACGCTGGAGAGATTGCTTTCTGAAGTTCACGCGTTCATTTCACGGCTCGATGCTCACCAGGGCGAAGAAATTGAGGAACTGAGTATCGAGGATGTCGACATCGACGATGATGACCTCGACCCGTACCTAATCGGTGCCAAAGTAAAGGTACTGATTCAGGACGTCGACCAGATACGGTGGCGTCAAGAGCTGGAGGAGGATGAAGAGCTACTCGTAAAGATGCTCCGCGAAGCTCGCAGAATTGATGCTGAGCGAGATGCCAAGCTTCATGAGCTCAAGCACCTCCTGCGCGACAAAGTCGAGCAGCCGCTCAATTCAGGCAATCGGAAGGTAATCATATTCACGGCTTTTGCCGACACCGCTGACTATCTTTACAAGAATATCGCAGAATGGGCCAAGACCACGCTTGGTGTTCACTCGGCACTTGTGACGGGACGGAGCGACTCAAACAAGACAACTCTGACCGGCATCCGTAAAGACCTTTCGTCTATCATCACATCGTTCTCACCCATTTCAAAAGAACGAGCCAAGATCGACGAGCAGCTCACGGATGAAATAGATTTCCTTATCGCTACGGATTGCATTAGCGAGGGGCAGAACCTTCAGGACTGCGACTACCTCATTAACTACGACATTCACTGGAACCCAGTCCGGATTATCCAGCGGTTTGGTCGCATCGATCGGCTCGGTTCACATAACTCGGTCATTCAGCTCGTAAATTTCTGGCCGAACATGGAGCTCGACGAGTACATCAACCTTGAAGCTCGTGTAAGCGGTCGCATGGTGCTGCTCGATATTTCCGCAACGGGCGAAGAGAATGTAATCGAGCAAACTGACGCGGACCAAATGAATGACCTGGAGTACCGGCGTCGTCAGTTTGAGCAGATGCAGGACGAGGTCATCGACATGGAGGATCTCTCCAACGGGATCTCGATCACCGATCTCACGCTCAACGACTTCCGAATGGACCTCGTCGAGTACCTGAAGGAGCAAGCGGATCGACTTGAACGCATGCCTCTCGGTGCGTACGGCGTCGTCACCACCGATGACCTGATTGACATTGAAGATGCAGGCCCAGGAATACTCTGGTGCCTAAGGGCGGAAAATACCCGCGTTAGAACTGACAGCACCTACGCACTTGCCCCGCACTATCTTGTTTACGTCTCCGACGACGGGGATGTCATGCTCAACTTCTCCGACACGAAACGAATCCTCGACTTATTCAAGAAAGTATCGCTTGGATGCTCGCAGCCGGATGACGCGGCTTTTGCCGTCTTCAACAGACGTACCAAGGACGGCACCGACATGTCGCATTACCAGCGGCTGCTTGCGAAAGCTATCGCGGCGATAACCGGCAAGGCCGAAGAGCACGGCGTCCAGAGCCTCTTTAAGCGTGGCGGCACAGCTATCACCAAGGACTCGTTCCAGGGCATCGACGACTTCGAGGTCGTCGCCTATCTGGCTATCGTCGATACTGGAGGGCACGCGTGACGGATTCCATTTACGCCGCCATGTCGTTGCCAGCCTCGTGCCAGCTTGGCAAACGGGTCTTCAAGAAGCTGTTCATTGAGAACGGTTCCTTGACGGCAGCCGATAAGCGAGCATTCACCGATGACATCGACACCATCGTATGGGAGTACACGCTCAAGCCCTCAACCCTGCCCGTTAGCGGCTATGACGACGATGAGCGGGAGTATCACGAAATCGCGATCATCCAAGTCAACCTCAAGACTGACAAACGTACTCGGCGTATCTGTGAGGTCGTCCACCGTACGATTCCGTATCCGATTTTTCTCGTCCTTGCATTTCCGCCTCGCGTCGCCATAAGTGTTGCTCAGAAGCGTTTCAGTCGAGCCGAGCATGGAGCCATCGTCGCCGAGGACATTCGACTGACGCCGTGGATTGACGGCGATGAGCCCGACGAGATTCACGGGCAGTTTATTGAGAGTCTGGCGTTGCCAGCCCTCCCACAGACGGATTTCCTCGCTCTGTACTCCGGCTTGGTTGACCGCGTTGCTGCTTTGGAGGCCGCGCGACTAACCGGTGAGTATCGGCTCGGAACGTCACCGACACAGGCGAAAGAGCGGCTTGACCGCCTTGCCGATTGTCGGGGCATCGAGCAGGAGATTGCAGAACTCCGCGCATCCATAAAGAAAGAGACCCACTTCAACCGTCAGGTGGAGTTGAATACAAGAATCAAGTCATTGGAAGCAACGCTCAAGACACTTGCTCAGACGCTGTAGGAATAACGCATGCATCAACCAGATCCACAAAGCCGGTCATACGACCAGATCCTCTCCGGGATCAAGCACGGCACAGTGAAGGTTCCTCAATTCCAGCGGGAGTTCGTCTGGACACGTGAGAAGTCCGCGAAGCTGATCGACAGCATTCTCAAGGGCTACCCAATAGGCACGTTTATCCTCTGGAAGACCCGCGAACAGCTGCGAGCGGTTCGCAACATCGGTGCCGTTGACCTCCCGGCCACGCCTGATGGCGACTACGCGGAGCAGGTGCTTGACGGGCAACAGCGGCTCACCAGCTTGTACGCCGCAGTGCACGGCTTGACGATCGAGCGGTCGTCTGGGGCGTCGGACGACTTCTCCAGTATCTGTATTGACCTTGACGCAGAGCTCGATACTGAGACGCCAGTCGCCCTACACGTCGCGCCTGCCGAGGGGGAGGAACATCGTTACGTGCGCTTAGTCGATGTCCTCGCAGAAGACTTCGACTTCCTGTCCGGCCTTTCAAAGGACCGGCGCGAACAGCTTCGCGTTTACAGCCGACGCATCAAGGAGTACCGCTTCTCCGTCATCCTAATTCAGGACGCTCCGATCGATGTCGCGACAGAGATCTTTACCCGAATCAACGTCACGGGTAAGCCACTCTCGCTCTTCGAGATCATGGTCGCGAAGACCTACGACCACAAGTCCGGCTTCGACCTATCCCAGCAGTACGGCGACCTTGTGGACGAACTCCAGGCCGTCGGCTACGAGACTCTTCCGCCTGCCGCCATCCTTCAACTCGCATCCCTGATGCTCTGCGGTGAAGCTCGCAAGAAGGACATCCTCCGTCTGCCGACTAAGGAGTTTCGCGACATCTGGCCACGCGTGAGCGACGCCGTCAAATCGGCGTGTGACTACTTCCGCACCGCATACCGATTGCCTGCATCTCGCCTTCTTCCATACGGCTCGCTCATCATTCCCTTCGCGGCGTTCTTCGACGTACATCCCGACAAACCCGACGGCGAACAGACCGCCCGCCTACGCGAACTGTTTTGGAGAATCTCGCTCACCGGCCGATACACGTCAGCCGTCGAGACGAAGCTGGCCCAGGACTACCGCAAGGTACTTGCGATCGCCAAGGGTGATGAGCCGGATTATGACCCCTCGTTCGCCATCGATGTCTCGCCTGAGGCGATCGACCGGCACGGTTTCTTCCGTACCAGCCGAAGCTTCGTGAAAGCGATTCTCTGCCTTTTGGTCTACCAGCAGCCACGGTCCTTCGACGATGACGGCATCGTGAAGGTCGGCAATGACTGGCTCAAGCAGTCCAACAGTCGCAACTATCACCACTTCTATCCGAAGGCCACGAGTACGAAGCTCGGCATCGATAAGCGCCGTATGAATCACATCGCAAACATCACCATCGTGGATGACTTCCTGAACAAGCGGAAGATCCGAACCCGCCTGCCATCGGACTACCTTGCTGAGTTCAAGGCCCACAACCCAGACCTCCAGGCGACGATGGATACGCACCTGGTCGACCTTTCGGAGGGCGTCTGGGATGACGACTACGAGGCATTCCTCGCGTCACGATGCAAGCGGATCTCCGAAGCCCTCCAGGCTTTCATCCCCACTCGGTCGATCGACGACGCTGGTGCGAAGATGACCGACGACGACAGTGACCCCAACGCCGAAGCAGATGAACAAGAAGAGCTGGAATTCGACACGGCTGACACGCCGTAAACAGTCCCCGTGACCCGAGGCACAGATATGGAATACGCATGCTTGATTCAGAAGGACAGTACTCTAACAGAGTCGGTCAAAGCACTGATTCAGACGTATTCCAACTCGATCAAGCCAACTTGCATTGATGTAGCCATGGCGTATGTGACGGTCGCTGGGATTCGTGACGCATTGGGTTTCCTGCCAGATACGCCCGAGCAATCGCGATGGGTGTTTGGTCTTGACGACGGCGTCACACAGCCTGGTGCGATCGATCTATGCACTGCTTGGGCACACGCCACCGTTCGTGTTGCCGCACTCGCGGACACAAACCGACGCTTTCACCCCAAAGTGCTATATCTGCATAATCAAAACGCCACTGATGCATTCATGATGATCGGTTCAGCAAACCTCACAAAACGGGCGCTTTGTGGCAATGCAGAATCGGTGGTCATTCTCAGAGCAGAGAGTACTGGAGATAGACGAGAACTGAATAGGCTTTGGCGCGAGGCATGGGGGCTGGGGCACGCAGCCACTGACCAAGAGCTGGCAGACTATAGAGCCGAGTATCAGGCCGCTTCACGTAGCAGGCGTCGTCTTCGACGAAGGAGAAGTACAGCGCCTGCGCCCACGAGTCGCCGCACAGCGGTCGTACTGGAAAGTGATGCGGCGGAGATCGACCCCAGCCAGGCGGATACGTGCTGGATCGAGTGTGGAAATGTCACAGCGATGGGCCGCGAATTAGAGTTCAAAGCTGAACAAGGATTATTCTTCGGTTTAGATCCACATGGGGCGCCACCTCGAACACTGCAATTCATTGTCTCCGATGGTTCTCAGATCGACTTGCGCCTCAAGTACCAAGGGAACCACATGTGGCGACTCCAGATGACACGCGAGGTGCCCGAAGTACGCAGGGGATTGCGGCCGCGCAACGCCGATGGTTCGTTGGGCCGCTCGCCTTGGGTTGCCATCTTCGAACGCACGGCTACAAGGAGTACGTTCATCCTCCGTTTTGTCCGGCTCAACAGCCGGGAGCATCTACGCTTGAGACAACAATCGCACGAACACGGCACGTGCGGTAGCACAACTGCACGCGAGTATGGGTGGTATTGAGACAACCCGAGGAGCAAGGACCCTGTACGCATGAAACCCCTATCTGCAACTGACGACGGCACGAGTCGCAACAACGTTAACTCAACATTAGATGCGCTACGAGCTCTTCTGCCGGACGCCTTCACTGAACGCAGTGAGGCGGATGGCTCGCGCTGGGCGGTGGACTTCGACATATTGAGAGAGCTACTCGGAGATGATATCGAGCAAGCGGATGAGCGATACTCATTCACATGGCACGGCAAGTCTCGCGCACGCCGCATCGCACAAACTCAATCGATGGGGTGTCTTCGCCCTAGAGTCGACGCTTCTTCCCATTGGGACACCACAGGCAATGTCGTTGTCGAAGGTGACAATCTAGAGGTTCTCAAGCTTCTTCAGAAGTCGTACCACCGACGCGTGAAGACGATCTTCATTGACCCGCCGTACAACACAGGACGCGAGTTCATCTACCCAGACCGGTTTGCGGACAACCTCGACACATATTTGCAATACACAGGCCAGGTATCTGGGGCCACCGGCCTCAAGTTGTCAGCAAACACCGAGACCTCGGGACGGTTTCACACCACATGGCTGAACATGATGTATCCCCGAGTGAAACTGGCCCGGCAGTTGCTTCGAGATGATGGCGTTCTATTTGTGACGATCGACGATGGTGAGGTGGCGAATCTTCGCAAGCTGTGTGACGAGGTGTTCGGCGAAGAGAATTTCGTTGCCAACGTCGTGTGGCAGAAAAAGTATACGCGTGCGAACGATGCGAAGTGGTTTTCTGACAACCATGACCATGTCTTGTGTTATGCGAGATCAAGAGAGCACTTTACGATTCGTCCGCTTCCCCGCTCGGAAGAACAGCAGGCAGCGTACTCGAATCCCGACGGCCACCCGAAGGGACCTTGGAAAGCAACGCCCCTGCATGCAAAGAGTGGCAGCAACACTTCTGCATATACCTTTGCGAATGGTGTCAGATGGCAGCCGCCGACCGGAACCTATCGCAGATTCAATGATCAGGCGATGGCTCGGATGGATGTTGAGGACGAGATCTGGTTTGGCGACGATGGCCGTCAGACGCCACAGCGGAAGAGCTTCCTGTCTGACGTTAAGCAGGGCGTTACCCCGATCACCATCTGGCCATACGACGAGGTTGGCCATAACCATGAGGCAAGTAACGAACTGAAGGCACTTGATCTTGGCGGACTCTTCAACAACCCCAAGCCGACGCGGTTGATTCGCCGGATGATCACTTTGTCTGATACGGAGGACAAAGACGGTATCGTCCTCGACTTCTTTGCTGGATCGGGTACCACTGCAGAAGCCGTCATCAGACAGAATTTGGAGGATGGCGGAAGTCGTCGGTACGTCCTGGTGCAATTGCCGGAGCCCTGTGACGCCGAGTCAGCAGCCCACGCTGCTGGTTTCTCTACGATTTCAGACCTCATGTGTGAACGGATTCGACGCGTGAGCCGTGACGTGTCTGCCACGATCAAGTCTCGCGATGATGTCCCGAGTCTTCTACCAGCAGCGCATTCCAGCCCCGATGTGGATTGTGGCTTCCGGGTTTTCGTCCTTGATTCGAGCAATATCAAGGAGTGGGATGTTGATCATCAACGACTTGAGGATGCCATTTACGAAGCAACTGACAGCATTAAGCCCGATCGATCCCGCCAGGACCTGCTGTATGAGCTTCTTCTGAAGATGGGACTGGACCTTTGTATCCCGATCGAACAGCGGAAGGCCGGTTGCAGGACCGTGCATTCCATAGGCGCCGGAGCCCTCGTAGTGTGTCTTGAGGAGAAAATAGAGCTTGACACCGTAGAGGCCATAGCAGCTCTCAAGGAAGAGCTTCAGCCTGAGGTTATGCGAGTCGTGTTCCGTGACAGCGGATTCAAAGACGACGTGGTAAAGACGAACGCAGTCCAGATCCTGAAGCAAGCCGGACTGTCCGACGAGCACATCCGCAGCATCTGAGGAGCCGGAAATGAAGATCAGATTCAACGCCGAGCTCGACTATCAACACGATGCGACGGCCAGCATCGTTGATGTCTTCCAGGGCCAAGAAATTGGGCGCAGCAATTTCACCGTCTCGCCGCTGCAGGACGACGATGCCCCGCTATTCGAACAAGCGGGGATCAAGCACAACGACCTTGGCATCGGCAACCGACTGCGTCTGCTCGACGAGGACATCCTCAAGAATGTCCGCGAGGTGCAGCTTCGCAATGGGCTCGCCCCCACCGAGAAGCTCTCAGGCATGGACTTCACTGTGGAGATGGAGACAGGCACCGGTAAGACGTACGTTTATCTCAGGTCGATCTTCGAGCTCAACCAGAAGTACGGCTTCACCAAGTTCATCATCGTTGTGCCATCCGTGGCCATCAAGGAAGGCGTTTACAAGTCGCTCCAGATGACCGAAGAGCACTTCCGTGGGCTCTACGACAACGCCCGCTACGACTACTTCGTGTACGACTCGCAGAAGCTCGGACAGGTGCGGAACTTCGCCACGAGTGACTACATCCAGATCATGGTGATCAACATCGATGCTTTCCGGAAAAGCTTCGACGACCCGGAGAAGGAGGATAAGGCCAATATCATCCACCGGCCGCACGACCGGATGACCGGCAGCAAGCCGATCGAGTTCATTCAGGCGACATACCCTTTGGTGATTATTGACGAACCGCAGAGCGTGGACACGACTCCGAAGAGCCAAGCGGCGATTCGCTCGCTCAACCCCATCTGTACGCTTCGCTACTCGGCGACGCACGTCGACAAGCACAACATGATGTACAAGCTGGACTCGGTCGACGCCTTCGAGCAGAAGCTCGTGAAGCAGATCGAGGTCGCAGGCATCACGATTCAAGACAGCCATAACAAGCCGTTCATTCGACTCGTCAGTGTCAGCAACCGCCAGAACCGCTTCACAGCCAAGGTCGAGGTTGACCTACGGATGAAGAACGGCAACATCCAAAGGAAGACGAAGACGGTTAAGCCAGGAGACGATCTGGAGGAGATCACGAAGCGGAGCGTCTACGAGGGATTCATCGTCGACAACATCTACTGCGAGAAAGGCAACGAGTACATCAGCTTCACGAGTCGCGATGATGTGATTCATCTTGGTGACGCGATCGGCGGCGCCGCCGACTTGGAGGAAAAGCGGCTTCAGATCCGCAAGACTGTCGAGAAGCACTTGGACAAGGAGCTCCAGCTTCGGCCGCAGGGCATCAAGGTACTGAGCCTGTTCTTTATCGACAAGGTCGCCAATTACCGGAGCTACGACAAGGACGGAAACAAAGTCGATGGACCATACGCTCAGATGTTTGAGGAGGAGTACAAGCGAGCCATCAAAGAGCCGAAGTACGACATCCTGTTTGAAGGGCTTGACCGGGAAACAGCAGCCGACGGTGTTCACGATGGATACTTTGCCATCGACAAGAAAAAGGTGAAGGGGCAGACAGTCGAGATGTACAAGGAGTCACGTGGCGAAGGCAAGACCGCTGCGGACGAGAGCGCCTATCAGCTCATCATGAAAGACAAAGAGCGACTGCTCGACTTGAAGACGCCACTAAAATTCATCTTCTCGCACTCGGCGCTCCGAGAGGGCTGGGACAATCCCAACGTGTTCCAGATTTGCACGCTGAACGAGACGGCTTCAACGATCAAGAAGCGGCAGGAGATCGGCCGAGGGTTGCGTATCGCCGTGAACCAAGACGGCGAGCGCGTCTACGGATTCGATGTCAACACGCTCACCGTGATGGCGAACGAGGCGTACGAGGAATTTGCTGAGAAGCTTCAGAAGGAGATCGAGGAGGACGAGGGCATCCGTTTCGGTGTTGTCATGAGTCACTTGTTTGCTCGTGTTGTAACGGACGCAACTGGTGAGGAGATTAAGCACCTCGGCACCGACAAGTCCGCAGAGCTTGTCGAGCACCTTGAGCAGAAGGGGTACATCGACGCTCGCGGTAAGATTCAGGACAGCCTTCGATCTGACCTCGCAAAGGGCGAGCTGGACCTTCCAGAAGAATTTAAGCCCCACGAGGAGCAGATCGGCCGCCTACTTAAGAAGGCGGCGGGCAAGCTCAATGTGCGTAACGCGGATAATGCCAAGAAGGTCAAGTTGAACAAGCAGGTTATGCTGGACGAGCGATTCAAAGAGCTCTGGGACCGCATCAAGCACAAGACCACTTTTCGCGTCGACTTCGACCCCGAAGAGCTGATTCGGAAGTGCGCGAAAAAGTTGGAGAACGACCTCGCCGTGAGCAAAGCCCGGTTCGTGTTCCGGACCGGCACTCTGACGCTCGACCGAGGCGGAGTTGGAGCTGAAGACGGCACCGAGCAGATGTTCGTCTACGACGCCAAGGACTTCGCTATCCCAGACATCGTGACATATCTCCAGAACGAGACGCAACTCACGCGGCGGACGATCGTCGAGATTCTGCGGCGAAGTGGGAAACTCTCATTGTTTGGGCGGAATCCGCAGAAATTCATGGAGCAAGCCACGGCGTTCATCAAGGACCAGCTTCAGCTCCTGCTTGTAGATGGAATCAAGTATCAGAAGATCGGCGACAACGAGGTGTGGGCGCAAGAACTGTTCGAGAGCGAGGAGCTCATGGGCTACCTCGACCAGAACATGCTCAAGAGCGAGAAGTCTGTGTACGAGCATGTCGTCTACGATTCCGATATTGAGGAGCACTTCGCGAAGGCGTTCGAGCGTGCCGAGGAGGTCAAGGTCTATGCGAAGTTGCCCGGGTGGTTCAAGATCGAGACACCGCTCGGCTCGTACAACCCGGACTGGGCCGTGGTGGTCGAAGTGGATGGCCAGGACCGCCTCTACTTCGTCGTAGAAACCAAGGGAAGCCTCTTCAGCGGCGACCTGCGCGCCAAGGAACAAGCGAAGATCGACTGCGGACGCGAGCACTTCAAGGCGTTAGGCACCGAAGCACGGTTCGAAGTTAAGAACAACTACAATAGTCTACGCCAACGTTTTCAAGGTGATTAGCTGGCAAGCCCCTCCTTTGAGCTCAGAGTTGCGCCCTAGTTGCGCCCTAACTACGCTCAGGACAGGCCGAAAGCAGTCCCAGGCGCAGTCGATAACCAGTAAGTAAGTACCTGCGGAACAATACGTTAATCGTTGTTACCACTTGGCTTGGGATCCGACTGTTTGTTCTTCCCAAGCTGGACGTCGTGGGTTCGAATCCCATCGCCCGCTTTACTTTCAAATATTAAAACGGCGTTCATGCACCACATAAGAAAAGCCCGCGAACGCTTCGCGGGCTTCCTACATCTCATCGATAATCGCTTTGGCAAAGCACTAAACGTCGCGCACCCGCTCCGGATCTTTGATCAGCGAATTCGCAATCGTCACCCGTTGCATTTCGCTCGTACCTTCGTAGATCTCGGTGATCTTCGCATCGCGTAGGTAGCGTTCGACTTCGCTCTCGCGACAATAGCCCATGCCGCCGAAGATTTGGATGGCATTGTTCGCACAGAACGTTGCCGTTTCGGAGGCAAACACCTTCGCCATCGCCGGCACGTACACGTTGATCTTGCCGGCGGCTTTGAGCGCGGCGCCCTTGTAAATCAGCGCGCGCGACGCGGCCACGCGTGTCGCCATGTCGGCGATTTTCCATTGAATCGCCTGATAGTCGCCGATGGCGTTGCCGAACTGCTTGCGTTCGCGGGCATAGTCGATCGAACGATCGAGCGCCGCCTGCGCGATACCCAACGCCTGCGCCGCAATGCCGATGCGACCGCCGTCGATCGAATGCAACGCGATGTTCAACCCGCGCCCGCGCTCGCCCAACAACGCCGATTTTGGAACGCGACAATTGTCAAAAATCAGCTCGGTCGTGCTGCTCGAGCGAATCCCCAGCTTATCTTCGTGCTTACCGACTGTGATACCGGGCGTGTTTTTCGGCACGAGCAACGCCGATGCATTGCGCTTGTCCGTGTCTTCCGTGCGCACGTACAGCAAAATCAAATCGGCCTCGGCACCATTGGTGACCCAAAGTTTAGTACCGTTGATCACCCACTCGTCGCCTTCGAGCACGGCCCGACACTTCATCGCGCCCGCATCCGAACCGGAACCCGCTTCGCTCAGGCTGAAGCAGTTCAATACTTCGCCCGCCGCCATTTTCGGCAGCCATTGCGATTTCTGTTCGTCGGTACCGTACTTCACGATCGGATCGACCACCAACGAGTTTTGCACGCTGTTAATCACGCCCAACGCCGCATCGGCATAGGAAAGCTCTTCGACGATGATGGTCGACGCAATCGCATCGAGCCCGGCACCGCCGTATTGCTCGGGAATGCAAATGCCGAGGTAACCCATCTCGCCGAGTTGCTTCACGATATCGTGCGGAAACGCGCCATCGATATCGCGCTGCATCGCGCCCGGCGCGACGACGTTACGGGCAAAATCGCGAATGCTGTCGCGGAGCATGATGTGGTCTTCGCTCAGCTCGTAGCCGAACGGAATACCCTCGGCAAGATACGGATACGGGTCGGTCATCTGAGTCATCTCTAATGGGCTCCGCTGTAATTCATCGCAATACTGCGCTGCGTGTTGATTTTCATTGCCGCGGTAATCAAATGCGGCAGATTGTTCTCAGCAAGTCAATCGACCTAACCGGCGGCGCGACGAGCATACTCACCGCGGGCGATCAACATGCGCTGAACCTCGCTCGAACCTTCGCCGATTTCGCACAACTTGGCGTCGCGCACCAGTCGCTCGACGCACACATCTTTGGTGTATCCGGCACCGCCGTGGATTTGAATCGACTCCCACCCCACGCGCGAAGCCATCTCCGACGCGTAAAGCTTGGCAATCGAACTCAACTGCTTATCCGGCGTGCCCGCGTCGTGCGTACAGGCGGCTTGGCGCACCAGAATGCGCGCCACTTCCACCTGCGTTTCCATATCCGCCAGCTTTAACTGAATCGCCTGATGGCCATGCAGCGGCTTGCCCATGCTTTGGCGTTCGGCGGCGTACTTGATCGCTTCTTCCAAACAGCCGCGGCCCAATCCCACCGACAGCGAACCGATTGTGCAGCGACCGCGATCGAGCACGCGCAACGCGTCGATATAGCCTTCGTTCAAATTGCCGCACAGATTTTCTTCCGGGATTTCGCAGTTCTCAAAATTGACCGGCACCGTATCGCTGGCGCGCATACCCATCTTGTCTTCCGGCTCGCCGATGATCACGCCGGGGCGATCGCGCTCGACAATAAAACCAGAGATCGTGCGCGCGCCGCGCTTGCCGATTTCGGTACGAGCCATCACCACAAACACACCGGCACGCTTGGCGTTCGTAATCCAAAACTTGCTACCGTTGAGTTTCCATCCGTTGGCCGTCTTTTCGGCCCGCGTCGTCAGCGCTTCGGCGTCGGTTCCGCATTCGGGTTCGCTCAAACACCACGAACCGATCACTTCACCCGTTGCCAGCTTGGGCAACCATTCGGCTTGTTGTTGTTCGTTACCGGCCAAGCGGATATGCGTCGTGCACAAGCCCGAGTGCGCGGCGATAAACAGCGCCGTCGCCCCGCACCAGCGCGCGATCTCTTCGACGATGACCGTCATACCGAGCAGGCCCTGACCCGAGCCGCCGAATTGCTCCGGCACCGTCACGCCAAGCAGGCCCGCCTGCCCCATCGCCTGAATCACCTCATCGGGAATCCACTTTTCGTCGTCCCACTTGCGCGCGTGTGGCGCAATTTGTTCTTCCGCGAATTTCCGTGCCAAATCCCGAAATGCCGCCAGGTCCTCGGTCAGCTCAAAGTTCATCGTTGCCATATCGTGTTGTGTCTCTCTGATGCGTCTGGAAACGAAATGCTGGGATTCCCCACCGCATTACCACCAATATTGAAACAGTTCGATTTTACGCGTAATGCCTTGTCAGTCAAAGCCTTGCCGCAGTTTTGAAACTTGTGACGCGACGATTCTTTACGAGAGTAAACCGTTTTCGCAACCGCCCGAGCGAGCTAGTCGACAATCGACCACGCAGCCCCGTCGCGACGCACGCGTCGGTAAAGTGTTTCGCGCTCGATTGGGTCGAACCCAGCTTCGTGAATCAAACGCGTCAACGCGTCCACGGTCAATTCCTGATGCCGATTGCCGCTGCCGCCTTCGCGCTTGGTGATATCGTATTGCACCACGGTGCCGTCGATATCGTCGACGCCCCACGATAACGACATCTGCGCCAGCTTCGCCGACTGCATGATCCAAAAGGCCTTGATGTGCGAGATGTTGTCGAGCATCAGGCGACTGATCGCCAGCGTTTTCAAATCGTCCAACCCGGTCGGCCCCGGGCGATCGTCGAACTCGCTGCCATCCGGAATAAACGAGAGCGGGATAAAGCAATTGAAGGCCGCCTTGCCGCGCGCCAAAGATTCATCCTGATGTTCGCGAATCTTCACCATATGCGTTACGCGCTCGGCCGGTCGTTCGATATGGCCGTATAACATCGTCGCGTTGGATGGAATACCCAAGTCGTGCGCGTTGCGATGCACATCGAACCAGCCCTCTTCGCCAACCTTATTGCGAAACGCTTCGTCGTGTACGCGGTCGTCGAAGATTTCCGCCCCGCCGCCCGGCAAGCTGCCCAAGCCCGCGTCCCGCAGTTGTGTTAGCACTTCCGCGATCGACAAGCGCGGCTTGGCGATGCGCCCGAAGTGAATAATCTCGATCGCCGTAAACGCCTTGATGTGCAATGCCGGGGCGGCTTCACGAATGGCGCGACACATATCTAAATAATATTCGAACGGCAACTTCGGATGCAGCCCGCCGACGATGTGCACTTCTGTTGCGCCGTAATCGGCCGCCGCCTTGGCCTGTTCGGCAATCTCCTCCACCGAGTACTCGTATTCATCCGCCGGCGCGTCGTGCAACAAAGACAGATGTATATCGCTACCGCCGCTGGAGATACCTGCTTGCGTTGCGGCATCGTCCGTCTTCGTCTGCCCTGCAGCGTTCTTGCCCGTCGGGTAAGGTCGATAAAAAGAGCAGAACTTGCAGCGCAACACGCAGTAATTCGAATAGTTGATATGACGGTTGATATTGTAATAGGCCGCGCGACCGTGCAGGCGGCGGCGCACCTCGTCAGCCAAGCGCCCGATCGTAAAGATGTCGGGCGACTCGAATAGAAGCACACCGTCTTCGTAACTCAGTCGCTCACCGGCACGCACGCGGGCGGCGATGTCGTCCAGGCCTGTTGGGGTCTTGGTCGTGATCATCTCATTGGAAATATAGATGAAATACCGCCGGAATGCAGACGCCACGGGCAGGCAGCGGGCGGATTTGAAAGAAGAGAAAACGACCCCGAGTCGATTCGAACGACCAACCTCAGCCTTCGCAGGGCTGCGCTCTATCCAATTGAGCTACGGGGTCAATAACAACGCCGAATCCAGAAGTTTAGATCGGTTCGGGATCATGTCAATGCGCCGACCGTTATCGATTGGTAACATCGCGTTCGAAGTATCGGCGTGGCCCCGGTAAGACACGAGAGTACGCCTCGCCGGGACGGAGACGATCCCTACAAGCTAAAACGGCAAAGAGGGCTTAAACCTCCGCCCCACAAGCACATCCGATCCAAGATCATTTAAACAACGTCTAGCTACGAGCGGCATCGTTCTGCTGAACGCCGGTCCGTCAGCAGGCGCGAAGGCCACAGTTGGTCGTTTCATCCAGCCATCTACGCTTCGCTGATTGCCTCGATCCGGGCATTAAAGGTACCTGAATCACAGGTATTGGTATCGAGTCGTGGAGCATCGGCGTCCCGCCGCTGCTTGTTCGCATTTCCCACCGGCGAGACGCCGATGCTTCCCGCGGCAAAAATCAAACGACGCCAGTACGGTATTTCGCGTGGTTGGGGTATTCCCTCGGACACGCTAATACACCACGAAACGTCCTATAACCCGATATTCCATATCCACAATATGGCACTGTTTCGCGATTTTTTGATGCTGATACGAACTTTGCGCCGATTATGGGGGTATAATATCGTATCGCTACGCGGCGGGTTCAAAAGTCCCTGCGAGTGATCGCCTGTAAGTCTTTATGATACAGGCACTTAAATTCGGCTTCTTTCCCCTCCGGAAAGCACTGAGATCGGCCATGAGCCGCTCAGTGCTTTCTTTTTTTGAACTGCGTCAAGCGGAAAATAGATAAAATTTGCGGAATTTAGCGATTTTGTGATTTCTTCCGGCAATACCGATCATTCAGCCGTAATCGGGCGGTCCCGGCCCAGCAACATATCCGGGAAGCGTGCGATGATGCTGTCTGGCGGCGCGGCTTTGGCGGCCCTCTGTAGATCGTTCAGTCCATCTGCACCCAACCCCGAGTAGGTCTCGAGATATCCGAGCAGGAATCGTAGCTCGTATTGCTCGCGCGCGTTCAAGAGCGTTTCCAAATCGGCCCGCCGTTGGTCAAATATGTCGCTCTGACCCACCAAGGCCGGCAAATCGAGGTCGAATTTCGCGATCTCGGGAAAGCGCTTGATACCCATCGTGATCGACGCCACCGCCGTCATGTAATCACCCGCGGCCGCCAGCGCGTGCCCGCGACCGAGCAACGGCAACGGGTTATCTCTATCGGCGATCATGGCGGACTCAAAATGCCGTGCCGCTGCATAGAAATCGCTGTTGCGCAGTGCCGCTTCACCGAGCGACATGTGATAGTTCACGCGGCTCTGCGATCCGGTCACAAACGTCTTGATCGGACTATCGATAATCGAGTCATACCGCGCCGTCCGCCGTCGGCTGGCTTCTTCACCATCATTGGCAATCGAACTGTCATCGGTGTTCGTTGATCGGTCGTCTTGACGAATCACCGGCGCGTCTCGGTCAGACGATGGCGGCAACGCATCGAACCCACGCGACGTATCCGTCGAGGTCGCAGTCGGCACTCTGCCCCTATCGCCGATACGTTGGTCACGGGGCTCTCGGGGGGTGGTGAGCCCGCCCGATGTCGGCTCGCGATCCCGCAAGGCGTCAATCATGCGAGCGTATAGATCGTCACCCGCCTCCGGCGCATCGCCAAAAGGCGTGCGTTGAGTAACGCCGATTGCTTGCGCACTTGACGGATCGATCCGGCCATCACGGCCCACTTGCAAACCGCCGTCCGACCCATCCTGCTCGATGCGGTTCGAGCGATTCAGCAAGTCTTCCCGCATCATCCGGCGCGACACCGCATCGCGACCCGATCGATTAATGATATCCTGAACCGATTCGGTCGATTGACCGTTGGGTTGCCCCAATCGCGAATTGGCCAGTTGCCCGGGCGATCCAAACAACGTCGACTGCGCAATCGATGCAAAGACATCCGCATTCGCAAAATCGCTGCGCGCCGTTACTTCGTTACCATCGAGCCCCACCTGACGAACGGAGCCTACCCGGTTGTCGCGGCGATCGACGAGTACGTTGTTCATCCGCGAGCCGCGCGCATCTAGCGGATTGTCTAAATCGTCGTCGAACATACTGCCGGTCACGCCCGGTACGCCACGATTCACATTCGTACGCGGCGAGACCATCGTCGGCGAACCGGGAATGTTGCGCTGCGCGCGAATCATCTCCAGATCGGCGAACGTGTTGCTCTGATCGAAATAGGCAACGCCGCTGGGCGCGATTCGACCGCTGCGCAACTGAGAGATATCGACGCTCCGCGCTCGAAAACCCGCCAGCCCTGCCGATGGCAAATTAACGCGAAACGCGTTCGGGCCGGGGATTGGCGATGCCCCTTGAAATCCGCCGAGGCCGGTGACGTTTCCCTGAATCAAATTGTTCGCGGTCACGCCCGCGTCAAACTGGAACCGCCCGGAGGTGACACGCGAGTTGAAACGACCGCCGAACGCCCGGTTATTGGCATCGAGCAAACGACCGGACTGTTGATTCGTCCGATAATCGATGCGGTAGTCCGTTTGAGCGTAGGCTGATGGTTGAACGAAAAGGATAAGAAACGGGAATGTGAGGCACGCCTTCAGCATGTTGGGCCTCCGAATTAAGCATGTGCCGATAAGACGCATGCAAAGTCCATCGACCAATAATTCTAGGCAAATTAGCAGCGAGTTTAAAGCAGGTGCGGCAAATCCCACCGCCGAAGTGCCCCGCAATCGGTTTAAAACGAAGGAGTTAGGTGAATTTATAGCGATGTTTTTTCTTCGACTGGAGATACCGACGAAAAGAACCGCTTGCGTAACTTCAACGCCTATATGTGGCGGTAGCAGGGATCTTTACCATAGCGTCTTTTCGGCGGAAAGCACTGGCGCGACACCTGTCCCATCACCAACGATGCCTTGGCGTCTCCGGTTCGTACAAGCGCGACGGGCTTAACAACTATGCATGACGTTTACCAATCGGAATCTCACCACGCGCCGACTAATTCGACGCCACCGCACGCACGCGACAGCGGAGTTCGTGCATCAGCGCGTCGATCTGCGGACGCAGGCCGGCGTCGTCGATCGCCTGTTCCACCATCGAATTCCGATCCGCGCGCGATAGCGACTTATACAATTCCGACTCGCCTGCCAATACCCACCAGGTCTTAAACTGAAACACTTGGAATAACTTGAACGCCTCGGCATTCGCCGCTTGCCCATTCTTGGCAGACCAGTCAGCCCAAAGTTCCGCCCGAACCATGCAAGGCAACGGTGGCGGCAAGTCGTCGCGCACCCGCGCGCGAGTCATTGCACCATTCTCAGGCTTTTGGTTCGGATTCAGAAGAAGACCTTGCGGTTCCTCGACGGGCTGAACCTGCCACGCGGGCACCAAAACCCCTTCGCGGTCAAATTGAAGGCTGCGAGTCCGACCACTCTTAAAAAGCCGGCTCAGCTTGACCTTGTTCTCTGCCATCGTGACCGTTGATTTATTTAATAGATCGAGACGCTCGCACAACTCAAGAAAACGGCTGCGTCCTTCCCGGGCTTCCTCCGGCGCGGCGATCGTATCGGTCATCCAGTCGGCGACCCGCTCCGGATTCAAGGGCATTCTTTCATAAGCGTCATTGATCGCTTGTGCGTACCGCTTGTACTCCGCTTCACTGGCATCTTTGGGATCGGGCGGCGGGTTCTCGATCATGTCGCGTTCCAAATCCCACTGATCGGAAATGCGGTTGTCGAGTTCGATCCTCAGCAACCCTAGCTGACCTTCATCTAACGTGAACGAAGCGTCGGCAAACTCGATGTAACTTGCAGAGCGCTTTCGCATGCTGTTGAGCCATCCCTTCGGAAGGCCCGCGATCGGTGCCTCAGTATTACCATCCTGAGCATTGCTGATTGACGGCACGCGGATTGCGCACAAAACGAACGCAATCAGCACCATAATTACTTTTAAACCCAATTTTGCCTGTACCGGGTTCTGCGTCACTGACATACAAGACTCCAGAGGTTATCTCTTCGGCTCGAGCTTCGCCGAATTCCTTAGGGGCAAAAGAAACTCATCTTAATAAAATCATTCAAATCACTTTAGCGAAAAAAAACTGGCGACCGAGCAAGAACTCGATCGCCAGTCTTGATTACGTTTCACGAACACAGTCTAAGAATGTGTTCAATGAATCACCGTTGCCGAAACTTAGCGGCGGCGGCGGATGAGCGCAACAGCGCCGAGGCCGAGGAGGCTCAGCGTGGCCGGCTCAGGAATGTTGGTGATCGTGGCGAAGGTACCACCGAAACCACCAGCTTGACCGCCGTTGACGCCGGCACCGTCACCAAAGGCGACGTTGGTCACAGCACCAGCACCGAGGCTCGCCCAAAGGGTATTACCAATGGTGCCGTCGATGATGATCGGGTTTTCAGCACCGTCAATCGACTTGTCGGTGCGGAACGAGATCGTGCCGAGCAACTGGTTGTCGCCGGTGGGCAGACCAAAGAAGAAGTCACCAGCACCAAAAGCGCTGAGGATGTTACCCGGGCCAAAACCGTTGATCTGGTTGGCACCAGCAGCAGCCGTCGGGCCCGGCAGGAACGAGCTGACCGAGGTTACTTCGATGTTGTTCGAGTTGGCGACCAAGTTGGTGCTGTGCGAAGCGAGCACGCCCTGATCGGCCGTGATGTTAGCGCGAATTTCGACGGTGAAGCTGGACTGGCCGCTTTCACCCTTTTCGAGCAACAGCTGCTGGCCAGGACCACCGTTCTGGAGAACGTTGACGTCCGGCGTGCCATCCACAAAGCTCATCCAAACGGTCGCAGCAGCGTTAGCAGCGACAGGAGCCAGGGTAAGTGCAGCCATAGCTGCAATCATGCAAAAAACTTTCTTCATCGTTCTTTTCTCCTCCTTGCTCCGAGGCAAGAATTTTAAGGACCGCTCTCAACGCGACTGGCCAAACCAGTTTGACCGATCTCATTTGTCGCGCTTAGAGCAAGAAACTTTTCATCTAGAACAAACTTTTTTAGCTGCCCTCTCACCCCGCCCTGTGCGGGGCGGAGAAGACAGATCAAATTCAATGCAAAGCCAGCCTTAGCAAGCCGTGCAGTTAACCGAAGCGGCGTTCGACGTCGGCAGGATCGAACCGAAGTCCAGACCGTTGAAGTTGCCGTCGCCGTTGAAGTCACCAGCGTGAACTTCTGCCGGGGTGGCGTTGCCAACCGAAGCAGCGTTCGAAGCGGGCAGAATCGAACCGAAGTCCAAGCCGTTGAAGTTGCCGTCACCATTGAAGTCACCGCGCTGGCGGGTCACGATGGTGGCGTCAGCCAAGGCGCTCGTGGCACCTTCGACATCACCATTGTTGTCAGCAGGATCGGCGGCACCAGCACCATCAAAACCGAAGTTGAGGGTGACCGGACCCGAACCACCAGCCGACACTTGCGTGACGAGCAGGTTGTTGACGCTAAGGAAAACAGCCAAGTTGGCTTCGCAACCAGCGACGTTGCAGTCTTCAGCCGTTACGTCGACGGTGGCGAGGCGATAGGTGGTGCCAGCCTGGATACCCAGCGTGGCGTCGAAAGCGGGCGAACCGCCGCCATCGGAGACAGGAACGCGGACAGCCTTGATCGTACCACCAGTGGTGTCACCGCTGCCTGCGGTGTCGTTCCACGGGTTGCCGGCCAAACCGTTGCCGGTTTGGTCAACTTCTGCTGCCGTGTTGTAGATCGTGAGGCTCGAAGCCGAGAGACCAGCTTCGTTGGCACCCGGAGCGCCGATCGAGTAGTCGAGACCGACTGCAGCCAAGACTTCGCCGGCGGCGCCAGCGTAATCGACATAAAGATGCGTCTGTGCCGTGTTGGCGTTGACCGGAGCAGTCGGAACTGCCGGAGCGACGTAGGTCGTCTGAGCGTCACCGCGAACACCACCCAGCGGGTTGTTGGTGTACGGAGCGGCCGGCGTGTCGATCGCGTTACCGTTGGCGCGATCATCGAAGTAGAACGTAGCCTGTGCATTTGCCATCGTGGCGGCAAAGGCGACTGCCAAAGCAGAAACAATTACTTTTCGCATTTTACTATTCCCGGTTGTTAACAGGGTTTGTTGTCGTCAGAGAGAAACCATTTCTCTCATCACAAGTGGCCAATGGCGACTGTCCATCTCATCCTGTGCCGGAAACCACCGGATTGAGAAAGCTGTTGCCATGACTTTCAGTCGAGAATTTACTGAGCCAACTGCCTCGCACTTGCATCCATCGCACATCCCCTGCGACCGCGATGCATGCCGACCTTGGATCCCTTGCAAGAAAACCGAGATCTCAGTGCTAACAGTTGGGATTCAAATTAATCCCCAAGTGTTGAAAGCCACCCCGCAGTATCATGAGCCGGAAACCTCACTATACCGCGTAGTCCGACGAGATAGACCATTCCCGTCTATTGCTATTGATATTAACCCGATGTCCCCCCACTGATCAAGCTTTAGGAAATAATTTCCCAAGAGCCGATATATTAACACAAATCAATATAAGGAATGGAGTTATGGCAAGCGGCGGAGCGGATTAATTTGCAAAAAATTTGTTAATCTTTGGCTGCGCGACCGACGCTGTCCGTAAGTCGAATCGCATTTTGCCGCTGAATCCGGCCCTGTGTGCCTGCAAACAACGCAAATCTCGGACCGCGAGGCCACTCGTCGCATGCAAGGACATTTCGGACTTATTTCGGCAGGTGCGATTCGGACCGACCTTGGACCTTCCGGCGGCAAGATTCGAATGCCCTCGCAGGGTCGCATTTGGCCATGGCCGCCAAAAATTCTTGAGAGAGCGCCCGAATTGGGAAGGATTTAGCGGTGTTGATGAGAAATTCTCGACCGCTGAAAGGTTGGCTGCCTTCGCGGGCGGCCGCCCTTGTCCCTGGCGGCGATGTACGAATTCGCACTCCTATGTATCGCTTGTATGCGTCGCGCAGAATGTGCACGGCACGTTGCTTCGACTCGACGGAATAGCCCGCGATGTGTGGGGTAGCGATATCACACAGGTGCGCCAATTCCGTATCAATATTTGGCTCACCAATCCAAACATCCAGATATGCAGCGATCCGGGAATGCGAATCAACCAAAACCTTACACAAGGCAGGCTCATTCACCACGCCGCCACGCGATGGATTGATCAAACCGGCACCTTCCCGCATTAACGCCAGCTCGGCGCTCGAAATCAGATCCACCGTCGGATTTGCCCCACTCGTTTCCAACGGAACGTGAAGCGTGACCACATCTGACTCGGATAGCACTTCCCGTAACGATGCCCAAGGACCCGTCTGCCCCGTTGCTTCCAACGGCGGATCGGACGCGAGCACGCGCATTCCCACGTCTGCCGCCATCCTGCCGACCAAAGAACCGACGTGACCAAAACCGACGACTCCGAGCGTCAACTCTTCGACAGCTCGCGCTACCTTTTCTGCGTGCAAGGCCAAACAGGCGAACACATACTGTGCAACTGACGGTGCGTTCGCGCCTTTGGCGTCGGCAAAGGCAATACCCGCTTCATTTAGATACCCCAAGTCAATATGGTCGGTGCCGCTGGTTGCCGTACCCACAAATCGGACCCGCGTGCCTTGCAGCAGGTCCGCATCGACTCGAGTGACGCTGCGGACAATCAGGGCCTCCGCGTCAACGAGGCGGTCACGCGTCAGCTCGCTCGCATCGAACGAAGCGACATCCGCCACATCCTCGAACAGATTCGACGATGGCAGTTGGTTATCAATGAGCAGGCGGGGGCGTGTGGTCATGCGGCAAGCTAGCCGCCCATCATCATGTCGCCGCCCGTGAAGATGCTGAAGATCGCCTGAAACAACGGCGTTAAGACGGCCGGCAGCACCACGCCCGTGACCAGATCGAAGATAAACGTCAGAAAGGTGAAGCTCAGTTCGACGAATGCCAACGGAATGGCGTTGTCGTCGGGCGACATGATATCCATGGGGGTCTCCTCTTTGCTCGCGAGGCAAGGGCTAGGCGTATGCGGTTGCGCGGCATTTGCTGCCGTGGTTTACGAATGTCGCGTACCGGACCTTGGAACAATCGTTCGCGGCACCCCCTGATACTACTGCTTGGCAGCGTTCGTTGCACCGGCGACCGCCGATTGCTCATCGCGCACCGCACGATCGCCGACCGAACGTCCGCCGCATTCGTTTTCATGAATTTTGAAACTGCGCACGTTTTCGGTTGCCGTAGTGAGGCAATCCAACGCCCCTTATACTCTTATGAATGTTTCGGAAAGCATTGAAAATGCGGTTGAGTGGAAGTGTTCGCCAACCCCAGGGAGATCGGCGGTGACCCAGCCCACTACTAATAAGGCACCGGTCGGCCAACCCGTCGCAACCATGCGACTGGGAGTGGTCTCCTATCTAAATTCGCGGCCGCTCTACGAACCGCTCGCGACATTGCCGACGGTCAACCTGACGCCGGATGTTCCTGCCAAGTTGGTTGATGGCTTATTACGAGACGACGTCGACGCCGCCCTCTTGCCCGTCGTGGATTATTTCCGACATCGGGATGCCCTGCGGCCGCTTTCCGATGCATGCATTGCTTGCGACGGCGAAACGATGACGGTCCGTGTGTTCTCGCGCATTCCTGCCGAACGCATCACGACGCTGCACGCCGATCTCGATTCGCATACCTCCGTCATTCTCGTGCAATTGCTATGGCGCGAACTGTACGGTCGCAGCCTTACGCTCAAGCCCTGGTCGATTGACGACGCCCAACAGTTCGAAGACGTCGACGCCGTGTTGCTAATCGGTGACAAGGTCGTTTCGTCCGATCCGACGGGCTTCGGTTTTGAAGTGGACCTTGGCGCTGCGTGGAAACATCTGACGGGGCTACCGTTTGTCTTCGCCGCTTGGTATGGCAAGAGAGATATGCAACATGCCGACGAACTTGCACGGCAACTCTCAGAGGCACGCGACGAAGGCGTGGCACAAGCCGAAGCGTTGGCCGATCGTTACGCCGCGTTGCATGGCTGGCCCGTTGAGTTGGCCCGCAAGTATCTATGCCGCACATTAAAATACACGCTATCGCCGCAAGCCCGCGCGGGGATGGACAAATTCTTTGCGATGGCAACGGCGGCGAGATTACTACCATGACGACTACCATCGACACAACTGCACGTATCAACGAGAGCGACCTGCGTCAGATGTATCTCGACGCGACGATTCACGATCTCGGCGCGCAGGCACATAACATTACGCAACGCCTGCACCCTGAGCCATATCGCACGTATGTCGTCGATCGCAATATCAACTATGCCAATTGGTGTACGGCCAAATGCATCTTCTGCAACTTCAAAGCCGACCCGCCCGGCATGGCGTCAGGGCGCACCGACCTACCGACGGGTTACACGCTGAGCTTTGACGAGATCGGCAAAAAGATCGACGAACTCGTCGCCATTGGCGGCACGCAAATTCTGATGCAAGGCGGGTTGGTCCCGAAGGACGGCAGCATTGGGCTGACGTTCGATTGGTATCTCGATCTGATGCGCTTCATCAAGCGCGAGTATCCGCAGATCCATATCCACGCGTTCAGCCCGCCGGAAATCTTCGCGTTTCATCAACTTTTTGACATGTCGATTTACGACGTGCTCGCCAAGTTGCAGGAAGCCGGGCTCGACAGCGTACCGGGCGGTGGTGGCGAAATCTTGTCGGACCGCGTACGCGAGCGCATCGGCAAAGGCAAAACGCTGACGCACGAATGGCTCGAAGTCATGCGGCAATGCCACATCCTCGGTATGAAGACCAGCTGCACCATGATGTTCGGCCACATCGAAACCCTCGACGAACGCATCGAACATCTGCGCTTGTTACGCGAACTTCAAGATGAGTCGCTGGCACGCGGTAACGGCGGTGGCTTTAGCGCGTTTATCTGCTGGACGTTTCAGCCCGAAGATACGCCGTTGGGCAGGTTGAAGAAGCTGCCGGTGAATCGGGATGCCACAATTGCAAACGCTCAAAACGGCAAGCCGGGAGCGTCGCGTACTGGTCACACGGATGATGACGCGAATGCCGTCGGTTCCGATTCGCCCGGCTCAAATACAAAGCGCGAGCGCCCGTTGAACGATGGCGAGCACTTGCTACTCGCCGACGCGCACGAGTATCTCACGATGCAGGCGTTGTCGCGCATCTATCTCGATAACATTCCGAACATCCAATCGAGCTGGGTCACCATGGGCCCCAAGATCGGACAACTCGCCCTCTTCTTCGGCGCCAACGACATGGGCTCTGTGATGATGGAAGAAAACGTCGTCAGCGCCGCGGGCACAGTTTACTGCCTCGATGAAAAAGAAATCCGTCGCCTCATCGAAGACGCGGGCTGGCAAGCGCAGAAGCGCAATCATTATTATGAGGCGATATGACAGCGTGCGTGCGATATTCGTAGAACCAACGCGGTCGGTTTCGGGTGACAGGAATCGGTGCCAGCTAAATTGTTGGTAGATACGTCGTTCAACCATGCAACTCGGGCCGATTAGCAACGAAAATATTTGCTTTTGCAGTCGAATCGAACTGCGCTCTGAGACCGTCGACTTATACGACCGCAGCGCGATGGCTTACAATATGGCGCTATTCGCGTTGAGTGGTATCGCCCTCATTGGTCTGTACTCGATCCGCCTCTTGCCGCTGATCTGGATTGCATACATCGGCGGTACACTCATCGCCGCAGCGCCATGCTATTACCTCAATGCCTTTATTTTTTGGTCTCGACCGTATGAACGACTAAAGAAGCGTACCGACTTACCCGTGGTCTCACCCACCGACGCATCATTCTTTGTTGTGGGCGACCCGCACGCGTGGCAGTTACCCGAAGACGTCAGCGCGACGCCCTTCGAAACGCGCGAGTTTCCCGGATTAGCATCCTATCTACTGTCGCCCAACGTAACAATGGATCACATCATTTTTCTATTCCCCCTTATCGCCATCATCAACGGTTGGCACAGTGGCAACGCCATCACAATCGCAATAGGCCTGGCGGTCCTTGCGTTTGTGCTACTGCGTTTTCCCTGGAGCATCTGGTACGACGTCGCCCCGGGGCGCATCAAATTCATGCGCGTCTCAAGCTTCGGCCTTAAAGCCCGGTTGGAAGTGCGCTACTTGCTTGCAGATCGCAAAATCATCGCTGATCTCGCCAAACGTCGGCTTATCTTGCTGGGCACCGATCAAGCGGATGTGATCAGCTTGCGCTTTTTGAAGGATGCCGAGGAGTTTTGTTATTACGCCATGCTCGCGCGGGCGGCGACGCCGCTGGCTCAGAATCCCAATGATGAAGTCGAACATCGTCCGACCGACGCCGGCTCATTGGGTAGCCGGGTTTGGGGATACAAAAAGCGCGGCAAGTAAGCATCGCGCGTCATTCCAATATCAACTAACGCTCATTCCGTCCCATCGCGCAACTGTTTAAACTTCGCCAGATACTCCCCCATCCGTTGCTCTGCGCCGCGGTCCGTTGGTTGGTAATACGTGCGTTCCACGCCCAAGTAGTCCTGCGCGACCATGCCGTCTTTATGATCGTGTGCGTATTGATAGCCTTGCGCATTGCCAAGCTTCTTGGCACTGGCGTAATCACCACTACGCAGATGACGCGGCACGGGGATGGTGCGACCTTGCTTAACGTCTTCGGCGGCCGTCCAAATGGCCAGCGCGCTCGCGTTGGACTTCGGCGCGCAGGCGATATAAATCGCCGCTTGGGCCAGCGGTAACTGACATTCCGGTAAGCCCACAAACAGCGTGGTCTGCACGGCGGCGTTGGCCAACACCAGGGCCATCGGGTCGGCATTGCCCACATCTTCGGCGGCGCATATAGCGATCCGCCGCGCGATGAAGCGCGGGTCTTCGCCCGCTTCCAGCATCATCGCGAGCCAATAGACCGCCGCGTCCGGGTCGCTGCCGCGCATCGATTTGATCAGCGCGCTGGCCGCGTCGTAATGTTGGTCGCCGGTGCCGTCGTAAGCGATGGCTTTGCGCTGAATCGAATCCTGCGCGACGGCCAAGTCGACTCGAATGCCGGTTGGTTTCTTAGCGCGTTTGTCGTCGTACTCGTCAGCTTGGCGCTGCGAATCGACTTGCGACAACACCGCCACTTCCAGCGCCGTCAGCGCCCGTCGCGCATCGCCGTCGCACATTTCCGCCAAAAACTCAAGCGCCTCGTCGGTGATCTCCGCGTCATAGCTGCCCAATCCTTTGTCGACATCGTTCAATGCGCGCGTCAGCACGGCGCGAATATCATCTGTCGATAACGCCTCGAATTGAAATATCTGACTGCGCGAGACCAGCGCCGAGTTGACTGAGAAGAATGGGTTCTCCGTCGTCGCGCCGATCAGAATGATCACGCCGTCTTCGACATCACCGAGTAGCACATCCTGCTGTGCGCGATTGAAGCGATGGATCTCATCGAGAAACAAAACCGTGCGCTGGTCGCTCGTTTCGAGCCGCCCTTTCGCACGTTCGAGCACCTCGCGTACATCTTTGACGCCGATGGCCGCGGCGTTTTTCGATTCGAACGCGGCGGATGTATGTTGCGCGATGATGGCCGCCAATGTGGTCTTTCCCGTGCCCGGTGGCCCGTAAAAGATCGCACTGCTCAAACGATCCGCGTCGAGCAAGCGCCGCAACAGCTTACCCGGCCCCAGAAAATGGGATTGACCGGCAAACTCATCCAGCGTCGTGGGGCGCATGCGCACCGCCAACGGCTGTACGCGCTTCAGTGCCTGCTCACGTTGTTCGGCGAAAAGATCCATAAGGGCATGATAGTCGTTCGTCCCCTTGGGTTACAAAGAAGCACCGGTGTTGTAATGGCCCCAATTTTTCGCGGTTGTATCTTATTTCTTGTGGGTCGACGACACGCGTAAGCGAGATCAACGGCCCATCACGACCGGCGCAACTCGGGCCGCGCCGGTCGACCAATTGAATAACTCTCACCAGTGGCCGGTGAGTTTTGTTGCGGGGCGCACCGTTCGCAGCGGGCGGGCGGTGTGAGCCTCGTTATTTTTGTTGTTTACTTTGCGGATGGCGTGTCGCCGGTAGAATAACGGTTAGGTGCGCCCGTAGCTCAGCAGGATAGAGCAACGGTTTCCTAAACCGTAGGTCGCAGGTTCGAATCCTGCCGGGCGCGATTTCATATCACGGCTTCATTGATTTTTAGCTTCACCGCCGCGTCGCGCTCAGCGCGTCCATCACTACATCGGCAATCGCCTGCGCCATCAATCCCGCCGCGTAAGGTTTGGGGTGAATCGCGTCGTAAAACATGTCATCGGCAGGAGCGCCGTTGGCGATGGCGTTCTGCCAGACCGGCGTGATATCCACAAACGGCACGCCCTGCTTTTCGGCCCAGTCCTTCAATATATTAGACGGTTGTCGATATTTTGCATCGTCGCCAAACTCGACGGTATCCGGCGAATAAACCAACACCATCGGCATGCCCATCTCATCGCACCGTTGCTTGATCCCAGTTAAGTCTTCCAGGCATAAGTCCCACGCCGCCTTAACGGCTGGTGCCGGCGGGTCGTCGTAGATATCTTCAATCTCGTGCAGGCCCGTCGTTTCGCTATCGGCCGTCGGATCGTATTGAGCCCAGCGCTGACGGTCGGCTAATTCCTGATGCTCGCGGTGTGCCGCATGGTACGACAGCGCCCGCCAAATTCCGCTCCAATGACTGGACTGGTTAAGGCTAAAGTCCATTTCGTCGGCCATCGGGTTGCTACGACCGATACCGATGATACCGATCATGTCGTTGATACAAAATTGCACGACGACGGCATCGGGCTGCGTATCGAGTCCCTCGTTTTCAAACAGGTCGCGCTCTTGCCACGTGGTGTAACCCGACACGCCCCCGTTAATGCAGCGAACATCGTTACCGTTGGTTGCCTCATTGATAAAGCGCTCGACCTGCCGTGGAATCGTCTCTTCTTCCTTCAATACAAATCCAAATGTGATCGAATCGCCCAGCATTAGCACGCGCCGTTCGCCCTCGACCTTGGGCGGAATCTCCTGCCCGCGAAAACCGAGCGAATTCGTGTGGATGTAACAGCCGGAACCGAAGCCCGTCGCACTGCGTCGGTGGTACCATATCCGCGCGGCATGCCGCGTCAGAATCGGCACGTGCTTGTCCGGTCGGGGATAGATGACGGCAAACCCACGATCCACAGTGAGCGCACCGTACACCACCAACACCACCAACATCAGCCGTGGCCATGTCGGTGCCACGCGCTGCTGTCGATGCGACCACGCATACAGAACGGCCGCCACGAGTGCGACGCTGCCATGCAGGACCGTGGTGGCAATAAGTTCCTCGGTCTGAGAGGGAATCAGTTGGATCAGATCGACGAACAACACCCCCATCGCGCCGGCCACGAACTGCAACGCCGCCGCGAGAAAAGCCAGCAGCAAGAGTACGCTGAGCAACCGCGCCGCGCGCCGATCAGCCACTATCGGTTCATCCGCCGGTGCGTCGGCGTCAGCAATCTCATTCGCAACGTATTGTGGGGCCGTCACCGTCAATCACTTCTTATAAAGGTACGCCGCTTCAATGCGTCGGGCTTGCGCGCCGTCGTGAACGGCCATTTGTCCTCCGGACCACATAGATGCCGAACCGAACGTGCCATCCTTTGCCACTGCGTAAAACTTCAAACCGAACTTGGCCCGGCCTTTCTCGTCGCGCAACCGCGGTTCGGCGTGATCGGCGATGCGCTGTAACACGGTGAGACACGCCTGTTCGGGGCTTTGACCGTGTCGCATCGCTTCGACAATGGCAAAGGACGAACAGTTTTGCAAATTGGCCTCGCCGCGCCCCGTCGAACCGGCCGCGCCGATGTCGTTATCGACGAAGAGCCCGGCACCGATGATCGGCGAATCGCCCACGCGCCCGGGAATCTTGTAAGACAACCCGCTCGTCGTGGTCACACCGCCCAAATCGCCGTTCGCATTCAAAGCGCAGCAATTGATCGTGCCCCAAGTAAACGGAATTGCATCGGGGTTACCGGGAATCGCCCCTTCGAGTTCCTCTGCCTCGACCCAATCATCATTCTTCGAATGCGACTCTTTCCAGCGCAACCAAATCTTGCGTGCCTTGTCGGTCAGCAACTCCTGCTCTTTAAAGCCGTGGGCCTTTGCGAATCGCAACGCCCCCTGCCCCACGAGCAACACATGATCCGTCCGTTGCATCACTAAACGCGCCACCATCGACGGGTTCTTGATGCCTTGCAGCGCGGCAACGGCACCGGCCTTGTGCATTGGCCCGTGCATCACGCTCGCATCGAGTTCGACGACGCCGTCTTCATTCGGCAAGCCGCCCAACCCGACGGTGATGTCTTCCGGATCGTCTTCGACGATGTTGACGCCGGCAATCGCCGCATCGAGCGGGTCGGCACCGGCCTTGAGTTGTTCCATCGCCCGTTCGACGGCGGCCATGCCGTTGGCGCTGGCGATGACCACGGGCTTGGCGCGACCGACACCCGTCGCCGGCTTGTTCGTGTCTTGCGCATGGGCGGCGCGTTCGTACGATGCGCCCGCCGCAAGGCCGGCCACGGTGGCGGCACCGGCCTTCATAAAATGACGCCTGTCTAAATCGTGATGGTCGCTCATCGGCGGCTCCCGGTTACGAAGTCGTTTGATCGATCGATATGGCGGTAATCTAACAGGTTCGCGCGCGAGTTCCCAGTAATGGAACGAACACCTGCGATCTAAACCCCGTTACAATAAAGAGCAACGATTGCACCGGAGGCCGGGGTGCCATGCCGACCCAACCCAAATATTGAAACACAATATCAGTTGGTAGCCTCGCGCGGGATATCTCAAACGCCCGACCCGTTTAAAGGTCGGCATGCTTAAGACACACGAATGCGTCATTGCTGGATAGCGGTCTATATTCACAGCCATATCCGACTCCGCTGAATCCATTATCTGAGATTGAGCATGTCGTGTGTGAAGCATGCCGGCCTTCGAGTCCATCGCGCGATTGTATGAGGCTTCGGTTTCTCACCGTGAATAAATTCAGAGACTCCTGGCAGTCAGGTCGGCATGGCACCCGAAAGTGCGTGGTTTAAGTGCATGAATCGGAAATTGATTTGCGTCGAGAACGATATAGGTGGTGCATCGAGTGACGCACCCTACGGTCGTTACTTGTGACTAAGCACGACCCCAGCGTCACGTTCGACGTTGCACCACAAACTCGGCGGCGACCGTCAACGCGTTTTTAGCGTCGGTTTCAGGTAAGCCGTTCAGCGCCGCGATCGCGCGTTCGACATACTCGCGCGCCACCTCAAACGCCTGCTCGACACAGCCCGACTCGGCCAGCATCGCGCGGGTGTGCGCCGCCTTATTTTCGTGGCCATTGGATAAAATTTTGTCGAGTTGCGCGCGGCGTTCATTATCGGCAGCGGCGCGGAAGCGAATCAATGGCAACGTGAGTTTGCCCATCTCCGTATCGCGCCCCACGCTCTTGCCCGTTTCATCCTGCGAGCCGGTCAGGTCGAGCAAGTCATCCACGATCTGAAACGCAATACCAATATCGCGCCCAAAACTCGATAGCGCATCGACCACCGACCGTTCAGCTTGCGCCCAGTGTGCCCCGAGTTCGCAACACAACGCCGTGAGCGACGCCGTCTTACGTTCGATGATGTCGAAGTACTCGCGTTCGGTCAGCTCCAAGTTGCGCCGATGGTGGATCTGCATCAATTCGCCTTCGCAGACCGTATTGGTCACGGCGGCCACGCGTCGCGCGGCTTCGGTCGAACCGATGCTGCTGCAAAGGTGATAAGCATGCGAGATGAGGAAGTCGCCCAGCATGACGGCAGCTTCGTTGCCGCTCATGCGATTAATCGTCACGTTGCGCCGCCGAACATCGGCTTCGTCGAGCACGTCGTCATGCACCAGTGTCGCCATGTGCACCATCTCGACGACCGCCGCCAGCGTCAGATGCTCGTCGCGAATACCCCCCGCAGCCGATGCCGAAAGCAACAGCAACTTGGGCCGCAGCAGCTTGCCGCGATAGCCCCGCACGCGATCCACCAGCTCCGTCACGAAGGGCAAGTCCGACGCCAATTCGGCATCGAAGCGGGCCAATACCTCATCGAGGTCGGCGGCAATCGGAGCAGCGATGTCTTCTGTCAGGGGCATAATTCTTCTCTCAGCCACGCGGCTAGTCGGATTTTAGATACCCCCGGCTAAGGCCCACAATACCATCAGAGTTTTTCATATATTTTGAAACAGTTGGATCGTCAAATCCATTTCCGGCCCAAACCCCGGCGGCTTTTTACGGTCGTGCAGAATCTGCCGACCAATCCCCCGAGCGACCGCCCGACTTCGACAGCAGCCGGACCGACGCGATTTCGATGCCCCGATCGATCGCCTTACACATATCGTAGATCGTTAGCGCCGCCACCGACGCCGCTGTCAGCGCTTCCATCTCGACGCCCGTTCGCGCCGCCACGCGGCACGTCGCCGTAATCCGAATCGCATGGGCACCGTCGGCGGCGATGTCGATCTCAACCGCATCGAGCGGTAAACCGTGGCACAACGGAATCAACTCGTCGGTGCGCTTGGCCGCCTGAATGCCGGCGATGCGTGCCACGGCGAACACGTCGCCTTTGGGCATGTCGCCGCTCGTTATTGCCGCAAGCGTCGCCGGCTGCATGCGCACGATCGCTTCGGCAGTTGCGGCGCGTTGCGTGATAGGCTTGGCGGAAACATCGACCATGTGCGCCGCGCCGGATTCATCGAGGTGGGTGAGTTTTTGTTCGTTCTTGTCGGACATGTTGGTTGCTCAAAATCGAGATTGTAATGTAGCTGCCATTTTAATACTTGCAGATAGGGTGCCTCGCCTCTCGCAGAATCTGGAAGAGGCGGACTTGTAATCTGAATCCGGCGGGACGACGCTACCATAACTCTGCGTTTGAAATGTGTTCACCCCTCGTCGAATTCAAACGGCTTAGGTGCCATCTCCAGCGTTCGCCGCCGCGCCACGCTTACCAGCAAGCCCAGCATCAGGTAGTTGCTGATCAACCCGCTGCCGCCGGCGCTCACGAACGGTAACGACATCCCCGTAATCGGCATCAGGCCGACGGTCATGCCGAGGTTGATCAGCGTTTGCGCGCATATCACCGCACAAATGCCGACGGCCAGTAAACGCCCCAGCGGATCGTTGGTCGCCGACGCAATCGTCAACCCAAAGAAGATGATCACCAGATACAACAGCACGACAAACATCGCGCCGAGAAAGCCCCACTGGTGGGCCAGGACGGCAAAAATGAAATCGTTGTGCTCCTCGGGCAACAAGTCGTGTCGAAAGAAAGAACCTTCGGCGAAGCCCTGCCCCGCCATGCCGCCGCTGCCGATGGCGATCTTCGATTGCGCCAATTGATAGCCCGCATCCATGCGCCAACGATGGTCGGTCTCATCCTGATGAAACAACGCCTGAATGCGCTCGCGCTGATAGCGATTCATCAAAGGTGAAAAGTAAAACGATGGCACCGCAATCGCGCCCAGTAGCAGAATGATCGATAGGTGTCGATTGCGCGCGCCCGCCACGTACAACATCACAAACAGCGTGGGCAACAGCAGCAAACTCGTGCCCAGGTCGGGTTCCTTCAAAATCATCGCCATCGGTACCAGCGTTAGCACAAAAGGCATCAACAATCCGACGATACTGCGATAATTCGTTCGATAGCGTAGGTAATACGCCAGCGCTAAGATAAAACTGATCTTGGCATATTCCGAAACCTGAAAATTCATCGGCCCGATCGTGATCCACCGAAACGCCTTGCGCCGTTCGACGATGAACGGCGCCATCGGCACGTACCGCGCCACCAACAGCAGCGCGAGCGCCCCCAACGTGATCACAAACAGCGGATACGACCAGCGCCCCAATTCTCGATAGCCGATCAGTTGTACCAACAAAAAGCCCGAGAGACCGATGCAAAGAAACATAAGTTGCCGCAGCGTCGTCACCGGCGGCCCATCGATATCCGCCTCGGCCGAATACACCCCGATGACGCCCAGCGCCGTCAAAGACAACGCCGCCAACAACACCGGCCAACCCAGCAGTGGTACGCCGCGCCAGTTAATCATCGGCAGCGTCGTTCCCTTTGGCGATGCGCTCGGACGGCGTACCGACGCCCAAGTAATCGTGCGTGCTGTCCAAGATTGCGCTAAACACTTGCCGCCCTATCGGTGCCGCGACCTGACCGCCGCTCCCACCGTGCTCGATGATCAATGCCATCGCCACGCGTGGCTTTTTATACGGCGCATACCCCGCAAACCAAGCATGCGGCAATGGTGTGGTGCGACCTTCCGGAATAGGCGGCCAGCGCTCGACCACGCGCCATTCGTCAGGCTTGGCATCGTGGGGCAACTCGAGCAGCTCGCGCGCCCGCTCCAACGTCGGCGCAACCGTTTCCAGCCGTACCGTCTCCGTTCGCGTGAGCCCATCGGCCTGTGCCGATTCGACCGGTACCTCTTGTTCGACGTTAAACACGTATTTCGTTTTCACCGGTCGAGCCACGCATTGTGCGCTACCCGTCTTACCGCAAATTACCAAGTTATCGAGCGTTGCTTTCTTGTGAGCCGTTCCATGTTCTTCATTCACACAGAGATACAAACCGCGCCGCGCCAACTGCCATTGGTCGGGGCTGATGCCCGCGATCGGCTTCGGTCGTCGTTCGCGTTGATCGCCCATCACAATCGTCGGGTCGCGGTAGAAACCATTGGCCAACGTCGCATACATATTGGCCGCCTGCAATGGTGTGATCTGCATCTCCCCCTGCCCGATGGCATAGTTGCAGCCATCGGCCCATGTATAACCGCGCTCGCGATGCGTCTCGATCCAATCGATCGTCGGAATGATGCCGTCGCGCTCTTCCAATAAACCTGTACTGCGCACGACGGTACTCGTATCGTGGCCGGGACCGCGAATGAAATCGTCATAAAACGCGCTCAGCCGTCGCGCATTCACATGCTTGCCCAGATCGTAGAAGTAAAGATTGCAACTGTGCTGAATCGCGCCGGTCGCCGCCATCGGACCGTGCCCGGGCAGGTGCTTCCAGTGCGTCCAACAATGCCAATGCTTGGAATGATCGATATAGCTGCCGTCGCAGTCGTACGTCGTATTCGCCGTCACCACCCCGTGCTTGAGACCTGCAAGGAGCGCCACCGGCTTCACAATCGACCCCGGTTGATACTCTTCGGCAATCGCGCGAAACAGCAGGGGGCGCGTACGCGCTTCGTCGCGCAAATGATCGTAATGCTTGCGAAACGTATCCTGATCGAAGCCCGGCACGCTGACCATCGCCAACACTTCGCGCGTAGAGACATCGAGAATCACGCAACTCGCGCCGGTCCGTCCCGACTCGGTGTCGATGGCTACTTTTAAAATCTCCGCCACGCGCTGCTGCAACTCAGAATCGATCGTCAACCGTACCGGCGCACCGTCGATCGACGCGACCGATTCGATGATGTCACCGTCGAGGTTCTTTTCTTCGTAGCCGCGCGTGCCGCGCAACACATCTTCGGCTAGGTATTCGACGCCGCTGACGCCGACCAAATCCCCCGCGCGATAGCGCGCCAGCCAATCCGTCTTACGCGGGTCTTCTTCCAAGCGTTCCTTCGAAACCTGCCCGATGCGACCCAGCATATGCGCGAGCGAGCGATCCTCGGTCTGCCATACGCGCCGCACCGCCGGCATGATGCGAAAGAATGACAAGTCGCCCAGTTCGATTTCGATGCGTGCTTGAAACGTCCGATCGAGGTCGCGAATCAGCGTATGAAACCGATCCTCTTCGCGCAGACGCATGTCTTCTTTTTTCTGCTCGATACCCTCGCCGGCGCGCGCCTGCCAGATATAATCGCGCAAAAACTCGACGCTTTCGACGATGGCATCGCGCCGGGCGAAATACTCATCCGCCGATGCCTCGGTCAATTCCGCCAACCGGTCGTACAGCGTCTGCACGCGCAACAACGCTTCGGCTTCGGCATCCGAGCGCGACATGCGTTGATAGTGACGACTTTGCCGGCGAATCTCGCGGGCATATTGCTTCAAAAAGTCTTCGTCTTCGCTCAGCGCGCCGTAATGGGCCGACAAGTCAAACGTCGGCTCATCGGAAACGAGCACCTTGCCATGCCGATCCAAAATCGAACCGCGCAAGGGCGGCAAGAATCGTTTGGGGGCGATAAGCGACTGCTCGGCGCGCTTTTCGTACTGCGGCCCGTCCACGATTTGCAGACGGTACAAGCGCGCGATGAGGATCAGCCCACCGAGAATGGGAATCGTCAGGACGACTTTGAGGCGACGTTCAAACATAAGTGCGGTACGAAGGCCAACGGCCGAAGGATCGGATGGTAAGGCCTAATTGTGCATCAGGCGATGCTTACCCGTCAGTCCGAGGCCCGGCTGCAGGCGTTTCAGCACCCAGCAGACGTAAGGGGCGATGACGGCCGTGTAGGCCGCCTCCCAGACAGCCAACGCGATCAGCCCGCCAATCGCCACCGACCGATCAGCAACGACCGACATGTGCGCGATAACGGCCGCGCTCACAAACAGCTTGGCACCAAAGCAATATAAAACTTGCGCCACGGGCGTGGCCCGGAAGGTATACTCGCGCAGCCCCACCATCATCATGGCGGCAATGCTGTAAGCCACCGCGCATATACCCACGTTGGAATAAGTGCCAAAACCGATCGACGTCAGATCGACCATCAGGCCGATGCACCACGCCGCAATAAACGCGTCATAGCGCTGTGCCATCAATGCGTAATAGACCGCAACGATAATCAGCACATCGGGCCGTACCCCATGAATCGCGATAAAAGGCGCGACCGTCGTTTGAAAGACGGTCGCAACGTAAATCAGAATAAGAAAGGCGATCCACCGCATCGTAATCAGGGGCTACCGGTCGAAGGTTCGGGTTGCTAACGACCCGACATTCTATCAATTGTGCGAATTGCCGCGCGTGCAATGGCCACGCGCACGTACTCCGACTGTCCGACCGCATCAAAGGCCTCTTGCAGCGGTTTCAACGCCCGTGCATCCGCCAGCGCCTCCAACGCCAACGCCGCGATGCCGCGAATGCGGTCGATTTGCTGCTGCGGCGGATCGTTCGGGGCCGAGCGGTCCGGATTGTTGAAAAACAGATAACGAATCGCCGGGTCGAGCGCTTCACGCTTGCCCAAAACGGCCAAGCCACGCACGGCGGCGGCACGCACTTCCGGGAACTCGCCATCGCTCATCCGCAGCCAGAACAGTTCTTCTGCCGCTTGCACCCGGGCGTTGGCCAGCATCGTCAGCGCGATGGTCGCTTCCTGCGGTTCGGCACTGCGGCCAACAAATAACAGGCGTGCGATGGCTTTTTCATCACCCAACGCGGCCAGCGCTTCGAGAATCTGAAACAGCGGCTTCTGTTTCTTCTCGTTGGACAAGGCCTTGCGCAAGACCCGCTTCATTTTCGGATCACCCAACCGCCCCAGCACCAACGCCGCGTTGGCCCGCACCGTCTCGTCGGAATCTTCGAGCAGCAGCGCGGCGAGTTCGCCCGTGCGCCGCCGATCGCCGAACTGATGCAAGGCAAACAGCGCCGCGGCGCGCACGTTCTTATCGTTCGCCTCCGAACGCGTACGTGCCAACTCGATCAATTGTTTGCTATTGGATTCGCCGGCGGCCAAGAGCGCGGCAAAACTGGCACCGGGATAGGCATTCTCGATGTTGAGCGGAATCGCCTTCAACTCGTTGCCTTCTTTCGGCGCGACTTTGCCGAAGGCTTCCAACGATTGCATCCGCAACGACGGCGACCGACTGAAGGCGGCGTCTTCGAGACATTTGACGGCAGCCTGTCGAAAGGCGCGACGTTGATTGGTATCGATCACCCCCATTGCCGGTGGTTGGCTGCAACCTGAGACCGCGATGCCGATCAGTACCGTAATGCCGCCGAGTGCGCGTATCGATGTCATTCGTTGCTCTCCGTAGCTTGCCTACGTTGCCGACGACGCCGCCAACGCAATCCCAATCGATCGAGGTACAACACGGCGACCAACGCCACCAGCAACTGGGCAAACCAATCGCCCCAGCGCGTGTAAAGCGTGACCCGCGCATCAAGCTGAATCGGTCCCGTCGCCACCCCCGGCATTTGCCAGGGCAAGTTGCGCCAGCGCCGTACCATTCCCAAATCATCGTCAAGCTGCTCGGTCAGCAGTTGAGCCGAAGTTTGCCAAACGGGATTATTGGGACGTACATTGCCGAGCAAGCGCTCGCTGCGATTGGCATACAACTCAAATTCGGGGCCCAAAAAACTCCAAGCGCGGCGCAATCGATCCTTCGCAATACCCTTGGCTGACGAATAGGTATCCTGAAACTTCGGTGACGATGCCTCTAAGTTTTTGAACTTCTCGCCGGTATTGCGCAAATCCTGCAGGGCTTTCTCCACCTCATCCAGCTTTTCCAACCGTCGCTCATCAGCGGCCACACGCGTGCTGATGCGGCCGTTCGGATCGATGATCGCGCTGGCACCCGTATTCACGCTACGCGCGATCGCGATGCGATTCTCGACGGCCCGAAACACGCCGCCCGCCAAGTGTTGCTCGAGTTCGGACGCATGGAAGAACCAACCATCGTTGCTCAAACACAGCAACACATCGACGGCCTTCTTCTCTTCACCGGCTGCCGGTCGCACGAAGTCACGACAGATATACGGCATCAGTTCTTCGTAACAAATCGGCGTAGCAGCGCGGAGCGCGGCCATGTCCGCATCATCCAACGGAATCTCAAACACAGGTGCATCGGTACCGGCGGTCTGCGAATAATGCGCGCCGTAATCGGCAAAAGGTGTAAGCGAATTGAGTGCGTTGTAAATCCATGGGATCGAATAGCGAAAGGGGATGTATTCGCCAAAGAGCACCAAATGCCGCTTGCTATACGTCGCCGTCGGCACCGACCCGCCCGGCTCAATCAGATAAGCCGAGTTAAACGCCCCCACGCGCGGCGGATCGAACGCGCGATCCACTCGATAACCGCCCGACCCAAAAATGATCGGCACGCCGGATGTCGTGGCAAGCTGCTGAAATATGTCATACTGCTGACGCGATAGCTGCTGGATTTGCGTCACAATCCGCTTGTTCTCGGTGTACGCCAAACGATCTTTGTAAATCAGCGCCAAGTCGTCCGGGCCGTATTGCAAGAACTCGGCGTTGGGATAAACAAATGGAACCATCGCCTCGGGCATTAAAACCACAGCCGGTGGCGGTTGCCCGCCAGCTGCCGTGCGCGTCAGCTCAAGATGTGCCGCAAACAGTTCGCCCTGGTCGAAATGCCGACGCGGCACCGGCGGAACCTGCTTCAGAATATCGTGTTGCATCACAGCAACCGTCGGGCCTTCGGTGAAGTACTTTTCACTTTTCTGCGCGCTGCCGTATATCAGCGTCAGGCTCACCACGACGGCCGTTGCCAACACGCCGATCGAGAGCTTGGGCCGACCCTCGCGCCGATCGATCACAATCGGCAGCGTCATCAAATCGACCAGCACGCCGTTGACCATCATCAGCATGAAGCTCACGCCGTACGCACCGATGAGATCGGCGACTTGTATGATCGAGAGCTGTTGATATTGGCTATGCCCGAGCAACACGACGGGAAACGCAAGCCCGCCGATGGAGCGCAAATATTCAAACGCCACCCACCCGACCGGCGCGGCGATGGCCATCGGCACGCCGCGGCGCTTTGCCTGTCGAATGCCCAGCGCCGCCAACGGCGCGACCAGGCCGAAGAAGATACACAGCGTGATGTAACCGGGAATCGTGATCGGCATCAGCCAATGCACGTTGAGCGCAAAGTAGCCGGCACCGAAAAGAACGCTACCAACATACGCATGCCGCGCCTTGGCGGCATACCCTATGGCCAACAACCAGGGCACCATGCACACGTACGCCAACCACCAAATGCCGACGCGGGGGAATATCAGAAAGCACATCCCCACCGACAGCAGGCATAGCAGCACGATTACTCCGAAGCGATGAATCCCGCCCATGGCGGTTACCAGCACGCCGCCCGACGCGATCTCCGTCGCGTGCGCCGTGTCGGTTGAGTTGGATGGCGAATGGGAAATCGCAGCAGCCCTCCCATAGCAGTGTGTTTCATCCGTGGATCGCGCGTGCTGATTGTACTCGATGGCGATCGAAATGGCCCTAGTTGCCTGCACAGCAGCATTTGGAAGCAACTTGCAGCGTGCCACTGGTCAGCTTGCTGCCAGTGCGAACGCGAGACGACGCAAGCCATTCGGACTCAATCACCAGAAACCGGGCCGCAGTGCTAGATTACATCCGTCGGACACAAAACCGAATTACCGCATCTTCATCACCCGCTCCGCCAGTTCCCGTGCCGTGGCCTCATCTTTCGCCTCGCAAATCACCCGCGCGATCGGCTCGGTATTTGACGGCCGCACGTGCACCCAACCATCATCCCAATCCACGCGCACCCCATCCTGATCCAGCACGCGACCGTCGGTCTCTTGCTTAATCTTCTCCAACCACGCCGGCACGGCAGCAAGATCCATCTCGATCTTTTCCTTCACCATCGTATAGGCCGGAATCTTGTCGACGATGCCGCTCAGCGGCCCACCATCGGCGGCCAACAAATCGAGTGTAATCCCCATCCCGGCAATGCTGTTACGCACATACACAATACGTGGATCAATCACACCACCGTTACCTTCGCCGCCGAATACCGCCTGCTCGCGCATCATCGCATCCGAAACATTCGCTTCGCCAACCGCCGTGCGAATCACCCGCGCCGCCCCGCCGAACTCGGCGGCAATATCGTCCACCATACGCGACGTTGACAAATTGGCGGCAATCGGACCCGCTTGTTGCGCCAGCAAGTGCCGACTGCACAAGGCCAGCGTGTACTCCTCACCGATATAGGTACCGGCCTCATCAACAATCGCCAGTCGATCCGCATCGGGATCCTGGGCGAAACCGATATCCGCACCTTCGCGCGCCACGGCGTCGGATAACTCGGTTAAATTCTCGCGCGTGGGCTCGGGCGTATGGGCGAATCGGCCATTCGCTTCGGCGTTGAGATGAACAATGTCGCATCCCAGCCCTTGCAACAGTTGCCGCCCTTCTTCGCCGCCCGCGCCGTTCACGCTATCCAAGACCACCTTGAATTTGCGCCGCCGAATCGCGTCACCATCGATCACGCCCAGAACCTTGTTCACGTGAATCTCGATAGCCCGCTCGTTGAACTCGCCCGCGCCCACCGCTTCCGCACCGCGCAACTTAAACGCCGATTCGTGATAGATATCGAAAATGGCCTTGGCTTCCGGCGGCGTCGGTGCAAAACCGCGCTCGGTCAGAAACTTAATGCCGTTCCAAGGGATCGGGTTATGGCTGGCCGTGATGACGATGCCGCCCGCGGCTTTCAGTTCGCCGATCATCAGCCCGGCGGCGGGCGTACTCACGATGCCCAGCCGAATCACACGACAACCGGCGGCCTGCAAACCGGCAGAGACGGCATTCTCCAACATCGCACCACTGATGCGCGAGTCTCTCGCTAAGACTACCATGCCGCCATTCAGGCGTGTGCCATACGCCGCGCCCAAATCGGCCGCTAAACGCGGTGTCATGGTCTCGCCCACGATGCCGCGTACACCCGAAACACTCATCATCAACGTCATCTTTCACCCGCCAACTATTCACAAGGTCGAGTCGTGCGCCGAACAGGCCGCACTCACTCGAACGGATAACTTTGTTTATGATGCCCATTATGCTCGGTGATTCTCCCTTGTCCGGCAAGACTGACGCACTCGATTCCCCTGACGCCTGCACCGCGTTTTCCGAAACGGATTTCGCCGACAAGCTCGCGGGGCTGGAGGCACAATTCGCGTCGCTCCGCGCGCAGCTCGAAACGCTGCAGCGTTACGCCGCCGTCGGCACCATGACAGCCGTCGTCGCCCACGAAATGAACAATCTGCTCACGCCGTTGCTCAGTTACAGCCAATACGTACTGACCAAAGACGACCCGGCCCTGTGGCGCAAAGCCCTGGAACGCAACGTGCGCCGCGGCGACCAACTGCGACGACTGTGCAACAACATTCTGTCGACCAGCGGCAATGGCGAGCGACGAATTGAAACGGTGCAGGTTCGACCGTTGGTGGAAGAATTGATTGAAGTCTCGGGCCGCGACTGGGCGAAAGACAAGATCGCCACGCACATCGAGATCGAACCGGGCATCGCCGTCCGCGCCGATGCGGGTCACTTGCAACAGGTGTTGCTCAACCTGTTGATCAACGCACGCCACGCCTTAAGACCCAACGGCGGTAAGTTGACCGTAGAAGCGAACGCTCAAGATCACCGTGTCACTATTTCTGTTACCGACAACGGCCCCGGTATCCCCGAAGACGACCTGCCGCGCATCTTCGACCCGTTCTTTAGCACGAAGACCGAAGACGCCCAGTCGGGCAGCGCCGGCTTGGGCTTGCATATCAGTCGCAATTTGGTGACGCAAATGCAGGGAACGTTGGAAGTCGAAAGCACCCTAGGCCAAGGCGCGACGTTTAAAATCGATCTACCGCAGGCGGATGCGGAATTGCCTAACGCGTAAAGGAAATGCCGATACGATAGCGATCGTCCTGCGGCTCGCAGTTCGACACTTCACCCGTGCAAACCGGCGTATTGATCAGCGATTCAAAACGAATCATCAGCGGTTGCCCAAGTTCGACGGGGTCATCAGCCAAACAAGCCAAGCCACCCACCGACGCGTCGACACTCGTCGCCGATACACGCCGATCGGGCAGGATCAGGGTAAGCGTTTCCGTACATTCGGTTCGAATGTTCTTGCGCGATTCGAGTACGCGATAATCTCGATCGCGCCGCCGAAAGAGCTGGGCCACGATTTCGCGACCGACCATCACGCGCGGATTGGGGTCGTCTGCAGGTCGAACGTGCACCAGCGCCTGCGGTTCTGCGTCCGTATCCAACACCCCGAAATATCGGGCATCGCAACCGACGCAACACCAGCTCGAGCCCGTTTCGCCCGGTATCGGCAAATACAGCGGAAGATCCACGCGACAATCCTCGCAATATAAGTGCTTGCGATTTAGGGCTTTAAGGCTCATGGCAACATCCTGTGGTATGACAGCCGCCAAAGGCTTTCATAACCGTACAATCGGTACTCCATGCAACATCGGATGTTTTTAACACGAACGCAATCAAATTCGGCAATAACCTTTGGCAGCACCGGAATTTCCAGACGAACCACACGGGAGCTATACTGCGTTATGACGAATTCGATCAAATTGATAGTGTTAAGTGTGCTGACATTTTCGGTCCTTCCGGGCGGCTGTGATAACCAAGATCGAGGCCCAACACCGCAAGCCGACGAGAGCGTGTCGCAGCCAACCACGTCGAGTCAGCCCCATGAATCTGAGGAGGCTTCCGCGATGTCCGACAAAATTGAGAAAACCGAAAGCGAGTGGCAATCTCAACTCACGCCCGAGCAGTTTCACGTGACGCGCGAAAAAGGCACCGAACCGGCATTTACCGGCAAATACTGGGACCACAAGGGCGACGGCATTTATCGCTGCGTGTGTTGCGGATTGGAGCTGTTTAGCTCCGACACGAAATATAAATCGGGCACCGGCTGGCCCAGTTTCTGGCAACCCGTCGCCAAAGACCACGTCGAAGAAAACCGTGACACGAGTTACGGCATGGTGCGGACGGAATTGGAATGCAGTCGATGCGGCGCGCATCTCGGCCATGTATTCGATGACGGCCCTCAGCCGACCGGCCAGCGCTACTGCATTAATTCGGCGTCGCTAAACTTTGAGGGTACGGAATCGGCAAAGAATGACTCCAAGTCGACGTCCGGTGAATAAGCGTTTTATTCGTAGCAACTGTCAACATAAAGACAAGAGGCCGTGATGGCTCACGGCCTCGTTCGATTCCAATTAAATCATCTTCTCTTCTTCGCGAAGAATGCGGACCAATTCCTTGGCCTGCGCCGCGACGTCGCCTTCGATCTTGCGACCCGGTGGGCGCGGCGGCGGCGGTGCATAACCGTGCATTCGTGTTCCGACCTTAGCGTCGGATAGATCATCGGCACTAAAACCAAGATCGGCGAACGTCTTGGTGTCGATGGGCTTCTTCTTGGCTTTCATCAGACCCGGCAACGATGGGTAACGCGCCTCGACGTATCCCTTTTCGATTGTGAACAGCGCGGGAAGTTGCACTTCGACGATTTCTTCCGCACCTTCGATGCGTCGCTTGGCCGTGGCACTCTTGAAATCGCCGGACCATTCGATATCGGTGACGGCACCCACGTGCGGGATATCGAGGCACTCGGCTAACGCGGCACCGACCTGGCCGCGGTCATAATCGATGGCATGCTTGCCCGCGAAGATGACGTCGAAGCCGCCATCCTTCACGGCGGCTGCCAAGATGCGCGCGACCATCAAATCGTCGGCTTGCTCGAAGAGCGGATCGCAGATGTGCATCGCGTGATCGACGCCCATCGCGTACGCCGTTCGCAACACATCGACCGCCGCGTCGGGGCCGAGCGTGAGCGCCGTGATTTCGGCGTTGGCACCGGCATTCTTTTCGCGAAACTGCAATGCCGATTCGACGGCAAACTCGCAGAAAGGGTTCATCACGAACTTCACGCCCTTGGGGTCGATACCGCTGCCGTCTTCGAGGACGTTGATCTTGGCCGTCGATTCCGGTACGTATTTCACTAACGACAAAATCTTCATACTGCTATCTTCCACTGATGTTGCTGGTTACGCCGCTTATCCTGTCGCGGCGTATCAATTGAATCTTATTCGTGTTGTCGTTACTTGCCGTGGATTTTTGGTGCGTCGAGGGATGCACCCTACAAGTCATGCGGCCACAAGCCGCGGCTCCGTCGTTTCGACGTTTCGATGTTTCGACGTTTACTTCTTGAACGCCAAAATCTCATCCGCCAACTTATCGATGCCTTCACCGTGCGAGGCGACCGTCTGCACGATCGGACGGTCGCTGCCCACCGTTTCGCGAATCTCGGCCTCGAGCTTGCCCGCCCCATCGAGATCGGCCTTGTTAATCACGAACAACTCGGCGACTTCGACGATACCCGCTTTTTCCATCTGCAAATCGTCACCCGCGCCCGGCATCAACAACAGCGCCAACGGTGACGCGTACTGCCGCACCGTCACGTCGTTTTGACCGGCACCGACCGTTTCGACCAAGACCACGTCGATATTGGTGCGCTTCAATACCTCGATCATCGCTCCGGTCGCCGGTGCGATGCCGCCCAGTTCACCGCGACTGGCCGATGAGCGCAGAAACACGCCCTCATCCCCCGCCGCCATCGTCATGCGGGCGCGATCGCCCAACAAAGCACCGCCCGTCAACGGACTGGCCGGATCGACCGCCAATACCGCCACGCGCTTGTCGCGCTTGCGCAATTCTCGAATCAATCGCCCGATGAGCGTACTCTTGCCGACCCCGGGCGCGCCCGTAAAGCCGACCGTCACTATCTTATGGCTGGCCGACGGCAAACGCTTCGCAATCTCATCGGCAGGTGCCCCATTCTCCACCCAAGTTAACACCCGACCGATACTGACGCGGTCGCCCGCCGCCAGCCCATTTAGCCAATTATCTAATTGTTCGCTCTGTTCGGCGGCGCGACGCTGTTCGGCCACCTTGTCCGCCAAGGCGTTCATATCGCTGACGATCTTCTCCATCGAGACTTCGGTCTCGAAGATCAACGCGCAACCCGCCTCGCGCATCGCTTGCACATCGTCGGGCGGAATGATGCCCCCGATCGCCACCGGAATATCTGCGCGACCGAGCTTCTTCAATTCTTGCATGAGAACCGGCACCAACGTCAGGTGCGCGGCGCTGTGAAAACTCGCCCCCAACACGTCGACATCTTCTTCGACCGCCGCCTTAGCCGCCGCCGCCGGCGTTTGCCAGAGGCCGGTGTAGATCACTTCCATACCCGCATCGCGCAGGCCGCGCGCGAGCACTTTGACACCACGGTCGTGTCCGTCGAGTCCGATCTTGGCCAAGAGTATCCTCGTGGGGGTTCTATCCATTGCGTCTCGTCTCTGGGAGCGGCAACGGCCTGACCGACCGCCGCCCAACTGCCGGGAAAGCGGGGAGTATCGGGGTAAAAGGGGGTTTTGCCAAGGAAGGGTAAGGTTCCGGCGGCGATCGACGGTCAGTAGCAAATATTAAAGGGAGTGCATCCGACCTATCGCCGAGAAAATCGATGTTTGGACGGTGAGAAAAGCGTTTTGGCAGATTGAATCTTTGATCTCGGACAATGAATAAAGTATAAAGCCCCGCGTACCAAAATGATACGCAGGACATTTATTACCGAACCGCCATCAGGCGACGGCAGATCGGTGGGTTGAGTACAACCCACCTTTCCTTGAATACCGGCAACTACTGACTCAGCAACTCACTCACAAACGCACCCACGTCGGTTATATCCAAGCCGCCGCCGTTCATGTCTGCACAGGCGCAGTTGCCGCCCGTGGTTGAGCCGGTCGTCAAACAATCGACGAAGTTGGAAACGTCGTTGCCGTTAATCAGTGCGTCGGTGTTCACGTCACCCAAATCGCCACCGCAGGTGGCCGTGCCCGTGTCAGGCGCGACGAGATTGGCATCCAGTTCATTGGGCATCCAGGGCTTAAACAAGCTAATGGTGACGTTGCCATTGGCCGGCGCGACATTTGCGGTAAACCAAAACGTGTACATCGTGCCATAGCGCAAGGCGTTGCTGTTTTGGTTCTGGTTGAACGTCTCCGGTGAACTCCAACTCACTTCCGTCGCCGTTACCGACGAGTTCCAATCTGTGTTGTCGTACGGATCACCCGAGTGGTAATCGACATCGTTGAATCCAACATTGCTGATCGAAGCACCCGCCGGAATCGGTACACGGAATCCGCCGGCGGCCAAGTCGGAGTTCAGGTTCATCACGTTGTAGGTGTAGCGATATTGACCGCCGCCCAGATCGTCGGCTTTACCTGCAACGATAAAGCGACCTTCGAGCGGAATATCGACATTGACGATTTCAACTGACGGATCGGCGACGTTGGCACCACCGCCATGATCGCGCCACGCTTCGATCGCGGGGATTTCCGTCTGCGTGGTATCTTGCAGGGAAAGATCGAGCGTACCGGTAACCGTAACGCGGCGATAAGATGCGTTGTTCATCGCATTGCCCGCCGTTGCGTCGTCGGTGGCCTGATACTGCCCTTCAACAAAATAGAGCGCACCGGGGTAGGTCGTCGAACTCAAGTCCGCTTCGGCAACCTGCAGGCGACCGGTGATATCACCCCCGCCGGCCCCTAATGGACCGATGAAGTCAGCCGTGTAACCGTGAATGCCGGAACGCGGCATCAGGTTACTTTGAATCGCGTTGTAACCCGCGCTGTAACTATCGAGGCAGCCGGCACCGAGCTGCTGACCGCCGACGCCGTTACACGTGAGGCCACCACCACAGCCATTTTGTGCAGCGGCGCAACAGGCCACTTTGAGCCAGCTCATACCGATCTGCATAAGTTGACCGTCGTGCAGACGATACATATTCATGGCCAAACCGGGCGTACCGTTGTTGGTCCAAAGCATGTTCTCGTCGCCGATGTTGCAGGTATCGCTTCCGAGCGAATACGCCTTGACGCCACCAACCGGTCCGTAGTCCGCAATGCCGTCAATGTCTGTATATACAATGTCCGGTCCGATCGTCAGACATAGGTCCGGCGTACACGGCGAACCATTGCCGTTGTACTGACCGTTCTGTTGCGCACAGGCCAACGGCGACGTCACGATACAAGCGTCGTTTGGCAAACAGCAGGCACCGGTACAATCGACCGATTGACAATCAGCACCTTCGTTATATTGGCCGCCCGTCGTCGTGCATTGGAATTCCGAAACGATGGTACAGGTACCGTCAGACTGACAGCACGCCGCCGTACACGAAACAGACTGACAATCGGCACCGGCGTCATAGATGCCATTGGCGGAAGCACACTCGGCTTCGGACACGGTGATACACGAACCATCGGTCGCACAGCAAGCACCGCTGCAGGGGTTGGGCAAACACGGTGCGCCCACACCCTGGAACACGCCACCCGCGCCGGTGCATTCACCGTCGAGCAGTTGCGAGCAGGAATCATCGGGCAAACAGCATGCGCCGATCGGTGCGGGCGGGCCGCACTGAACTAGTACGGTTCCGCCACCGTCACCCGTAGACGTCGTCCACTTGCCGATTCGAATGAGGTAGCAATTGCCGGCGACAACGGGCACGACCAGTTCCGAAGAAAACCCAGGGCATCCTGAGCCATCATCGTTGCAGCCGAGGAAGACAAGGTTGTTACAGTCGCAACCTTGATAGACGACGATATCGCTATCGTAATCAACCGTTCCGCACGTGCTTACGGTCAAATCGTCGGTGCACGTTGCCGTGTATTGAAACCAAATATCGTTGGGGGTGGTGCCGCCAAAACTACACGTCGCGGAATGGACGGGACCATCCGTCGTGGCCCCTACCGTACTAAACGAATGCACACCGTCACCGATCACAATCGCATCGGCACAATCATCGTTGGCCGGCTGTGCGAACGCCGTTGAGGCAAGCAACATAACGACCGCAGCGACCGCGAAACAACCGCGCGTGCGGCACATAAAAAATTCCATCATTCGAGTCCTCGCTTGGAAAAAAGGGGTGAACGTTCTCCTCCATAAATCGATATGCTATCTCGATTTAACGATGAAGTTCAAGGATCACGTCAAATAGACGCCGATCTCCGACCGGAAACCGGAAAAATCGATGAAATCCGAGAATTCTGCCGGAATGCCGTCAATACGATGTTGAATCAATCGGTCTGGCCGAGATTCTGCTTCAACGAGGTTTTGGGCGATGTTGCTAGCAATAAGTTACACGTCAGCCGGTCACCCAAAATGCCGTCGCCGCGTATAGGAGGATCAATCCAACAAACAACATCGTCAACGCGTGGTAGCCAAGACGCATCCACCATGTTTTCAAGATTGGCTTTGCATCAAATACAAAGAACTGCACACCCAAGCGCGCGAGCCAGAAAAACCCGATGAAACCTGCCACCGCGCGACCCAGCGTGCCGCCGTTGGCAATCTCATTTGCGAACAACAATGAGATTAACGTAAAGCCGATGATCGTTAGCAGGATGAACGCGCTGTAAACGAGAAAGAGTTGCCGAAGGAATGGCGAGAGGGGTTTAAGTTCGTTACGCCAGTCGAGCACAAACGGTACTTGCACAGCAGCCATCAACACCGCGATGTGCAACCACCCACCGATGAATACGCATTGTTCGGTCGTCGGCATCGTCATCGCATCACTCCCGTCGCTGTGAAGAACGGAACGAGCACCCGTTCGACGAACGTCGCGTTCACCAACATAGGCAGCGGTAAGATCACCCACGCCGCCGTCCAAAGGCGACCGATCCATATATGTCGCCGCATCAGCCGCTTCATCGACGCACGACGTTCCAACCAACAACCGGGGATTTGCAGCGTGAAGTACGCGAACGGTCCGCCGAAGCCGCCGGACGCCGGCACCGACATGATGAGTTCGTGTACCACACCAGACGCGATAAAGACGAGCCCCAGCGCGCCGGCCGGCCCGAGTAACCGGCGCGTGGGACGAATGATCAGAATATGACACACATCGCGAAACGCCCGATTCCAACGCCGAGCCCAAAAGTCGTTGAGACTTGTGCTGCGCGCCGGCCATTGCATGATGGGTTCGACCGGTACGCCCGCGCGCTGCCAATACGCGGCGAAGAAATGCAGAATACCGAAGTGCAGCACGAGACAATACGCGCTGATGCACGCCCAAATGGCGACCAAATCTCCGAAACGTTGCTGCAGCGCGCCGGCGGAGGCGAACAGCACTAGTCCGGCAACGAGTTTCCAAAGACCTTCCATCACCGATGCCTGCGGCGGTTTGGTCTCATCTTGAAGAGCTTCCCGATCTGATAACGTCGCGAAGGGTTGCGGCTGCATCCCCGCCCAGCAAAACACAAATTGTAGACTCCGTTTGAATGTGAATCGCTGACCGCTCCAGCGCGCGACCATCAACACCCACGCCTTGCAGGCAAAGTACACCGCAAAAGCAAACGTCCACATGCGCAGCCAAGGTCGAACGTCGCTGGTAATGAAGACGATCGCAACAAGCGCGAGCGCGGGCAACGCGAGAAGCGCGATGCGCAACGGCAACGCTGGTCGTTGGGTCGATCGACTACCCAGCCCATCATGATCGTTTGGGTTAAAAGCTTCGTGCGGTTGAGGGAATCCCTCACCCCAGTCTTCTGCGTGCATTGGAGAAGGAGTAAACGTCACATGCTGATTCGTTGTCACTGACGACTTGCTGGTCGGACTCGTCAATCGATCAATAGCTCGGTTCATCGCAACACCGCCCTTCCAATCGTCGCGCTATTTGTCGCGCGATACCGCCTCATCAGCCGTGGTCGCCCCATCCAAACATTCGTAACGCCCGGTGAATAATTGGCCCCGCACAGTTCCGCACCGTCATACCAAGTCATTTCACTACGCAACAACGCATCATTCCTGATGTCGATGCTCACCGGCACCTGCGGCCACGGTTCGTGCCAAATGCGAAAGCGCCGGCGCATCCCATACCAATACGTGAACGCCGTGTAGCGCTCCATCAGAAACTCGGTGAGTGAACCGGCGGGCGCGGGCATGACGGCGCGACCGTCGAGCTGGCCTTCATACTCAATAGCGGGACCGTTCCACGCCTTGCGTACGCGACCTTGCACGCGGAAGCCTTCCGTTGGTTCGTTTTGATAGTCGACGCGACCCCATCGATACGGCAGCCCGAAGATGGGCGGCCCCAGCGGCACGCTGATCGGATTGGAGAGATATTCGGTAAGAAAGTAGATACCCGTCTCGTTGCCATCGCGGACATACGTACGCAGATTCAAAAACGGATGGTTGCCAATGGGCGAAAACAACGCAGCGCCGACGCTTCCGAATCGTGCTGGGCGCAGTCGCTTCATATCGAAAGCCACCAAGCTGACGTAAGCGCGGTCGTCGCGCGTATCAAGATCGAAGGGTACGATCGGCCGCAATACTTCAGGCGCGACGGCGTAATGAATCATCACCGTGTGGAGCCAGTCGCTGGTCAGTGGCGGCTTGCCTTCGAGTCGCGCGAATCGTTGCCGTGCCGCGACGCTCAGTTGTCCCGGTTGGTCAGCTTGCATTGGCCCGCCTCACCTTCGCAATGGCATCCGAATCGATAACGCCGCGCTGCAAACCAACGGTAGCCAGCCCAAGTGACCGCGCGCAAGCCCGGCAAACCAGCGACAACCGCAAACGGCCACAGCCACCAAACGCGGCGACACAGGAATAGAAACGCATCCGCCCCGCCGAGAATGCGGCCGTCGGGTAACGCCAACGCCATCTCGTCGGCCGAGGTTTCGGGATACGTTTCGCGCCATTCGTGCAATGAATAAAAGACAAATCCCTTGCGTGTGAGCGTCTGATCGACCTTGCTGCGCAGTCGTCGACAAACAGCACACTGATCGTCGTAAAGAATGAGCCCGCGTGTATTTCGCACGCGCGGATCGACATTGCTCGACATCGCGCCCGCTTTGTCATTCATTTCTGTATTCACAGAAAGCGCCTCCCAAAAAAAGTCGCTTACGCCACGCCCAGCATCTTGCGCAACTTGCCGCCCATCTTGACGAACTTCACCACCGCCCCCGTCGGCAACCGACGCAAATCCTGATACCAATTGCTGGTGGTTTCGAAGAACTCGACCATCGATTGCACGCGCTCGCGCACCAGCGCATCGGCCTTCGACTTCTTGCTGGTTTCGCTGAGGCATTCTCGCAGCATCGTCAGTGTCGGATCGATCTCGCGTCGTTTGCGCTCATCGAGAATGATCTGGAACATCTCCCAGACGTCGGTCAGCGACACGAAATGATCGCGCCGATCGCCCATCACATGCGTAATCTTCACGATGCCCCAGCTTTGCAGTTCGCGCAGGCTGTTGCTCACGTTCGAGCGCGCCACCGACAGCGTGGTGGCGATCTCCTCCGCGTGCAGGGGGCGATCGGAGAGATACAGCAACGCATGAATCTGCGCCACGGTGCGGTTGATGCCCCAACGGGTGCCCATTTCGCCCCAGTGGAGGATGAATTTCTCTTTGACGGGTTCGAGTTCGGCCATCGCCATTTCTCCTATTTCTGTCTATACAGAAATTACAACAAAAACGGTCACAAGGCAAGGAGAATCCAGATTATTTCGGAAGATGGTCCTTATTGCTGTGAAATCGCGGGTTTTGGCCGGAAAGCAAGAAAGCCTACCGACGCCATTTCATCCGATCGGCTCGGGAATGGCATGCGACGCGTTCGGCCTATAGTAAGGTACGGTGGTACTCAACCCGCCTCCCCCTTCAACCTGACCATCCTCGCGCGAATTAGAGCCGGTCTTGTCTCTTAATCTTTAGCAACGCCCTTCTGTTCCTGAGCCTTCCATTTGCGAATCGCAACGATGACGTCGCGGGCATCGGTTCCACACTCGGGACAGCGCTCGTGGGGCGCATGATTCAGATCATAATCGCAGCTCGGGCATTGCCCATGCTGTTCGACGCAGCGAGTCACGAAGTAGTTTGGGTCGAACGCCGGAATAAGAAGGATTATGCCGGCGGTCATAAATAGCCAAATATAGGTAATTGCATTCCCGTTATTTAATCCTGAGTTTTCTAACAACCACTCGACGACAGCGACCAACGGAAGCGTAACGACCAGCACCAGAAAGACGAGTAGGAACGCGGGCACAAAAGAGGTGGGAATCTTCTCAAGATAGGCCCCACACGCGCCACAATACCATCGTCTTCTCCTACGCGTAACACTTCGACGAGCGCTGGAGCGCGAAGCCCAGTGCCCGCAAAGGCAACAAGCCAATTGGCCTTTTAGCACCCACCAAATGCGCTCTCGCCAATTGCCCCACTTCGCATCAATCATGCACGGCCACCGGAGTTCGACTGCGCCTTTTGTTAATTGCGTCCAGAACGTGCACCGCCGATGTCCCGCATTCCGGGCAGCGTTCACTTACGGCGTAGTTCAAATCGTAACCACACTGCAGACAGTGACCATACGGCCCCGCCACCTTGGTCGAGGTCGCATCATCGAAATTTGCTCGACAATAGGCGGCAATCAGAAAAGACGTGAAGAACCAGGACGAAAAGAAGGCTAACGCGAACCAAATAGGTGCCGTACCGTTTTCAAATATCCAATCGGGTAAGCGAATGAAAAGTGGAAACGTTACGCCCAGCGCGAGCAGGAACACAAAAAGCTCAAGAAGAAAACCCGACCGTGCCGGTCGTATCAACTCCCCGCAGCCGGCACAGTACCACGTGCGCTCACCGCTCTCGCGTGTTTGCCTATTTCGAGCCCGCTCCCAATGCCCGCACTTGCAACAGGCCACCTTGCCGGTGATCATGCGCCACATGCGCACGAACAGACGAGTTTTTATAATCTGCTGAACAGAATCCATACCCGGCATACCTCCGCCGGGTCATTTTAGCGTCGGCGTCGTCCGCGGCCACGATCGGGGCGGGGTTTGCGCTTCTTCACATCGCTGAGCTTCTGACCGTCGCGCGGGATTTCGATCAGGAACGACAGGTTGGGCAGTCGTTCGACCTTGCCCTTATCGTCTTCGACTTTGCGGAAGACCTTGTGCCCGTTTTCCAGGTTGTATTCGAACGACGGGTCTTGCTTGCGCAGATCGTTGACCACTTGGCCGTACACCTGAATCGGTTCTTCCTGATTGGTCGCCGGGTTGGTCACCATCTTGGTGCGAATCGCATCGGGGCCGAAGCTGCCGACGCAAATCGAGACGCGCGGTTCATCGGGATCGTCGTAGTAGTACGCCTCGTGCCCCGAATCGCGCAAAACCTCCACCCATTGCAACGCCGCCTTGCGATAGTCCTGCAAGTTCGGCGTCGCATAGGTCACGCCCACGTGCAAGCTGTATTTGCCCGGCGCGCGGCGCAGATCCCACGCCGACGGACCGCGTATTTCGCGAATGATCGGAATTGCCCGCGCGTGAATGAACGGATACTGATCGCGAATCGCCAGCGCTCGAATAAACGCCAGCTCGGTGCGAATGCGATCGCTCAACACGGCGTTGGCGTCGTCCACTTCCTTTGAAAACACACCCGTCTTGGTTTCGGCAAACTTGATCGGATATACGCCGTAGTTCACGCGGCTGCGATCTTCGTCGTGCTTGACTTCGATCAACCCGGGGTCGAGTTCCGGCACTTCGGCTAGCAAGACGGCCACGCGCTCGGCCAATTCCTGCCGTTGACGACCTTCAAACGCGTTGCATTCGATGGTCCACGGCGTGTAGCCCTCTGAGACGCGGCTAATCAGTTCAGCACGCGATTTACCCGAACCGCGCTTCTCGTCTTTGCGCTCGGCTGCCAGCCGACGGCGTTCTTCGGCGCGCTTGCGATACTCCTCGTCGGCTTCCTCACTGTTTTCGGCGCGACCGAACAAACTGTCTTCGGCGCGAAACGCACTGCTGCGCCGACCGCGACGCTCGTCCTTATCCGCATCGGCGCGTCGGCGGCGACCGCGACGCCAGCGGCGGCGGCGCTCCGACGGCTCATCTTCAACAGCTTCATCCTCTTCATAGCCGCCGTCGGGATCGTCTTCATCTTCGTAGCGGTCGTCTTCGTAGCGATCATCGTCGCGGTCGCGCCGCCGTCGCCGGTCGTCGCGCCCGTCGCCGTCTTCTTCCGAAAAACCGAAGTCGTCATCCCGATCGCGCGCATCGCGGCGGTCGTCTTCATCGACCTCACGCTGGCGATTGGGCTTATCGTCGAAGCCGTCGTCGTTGGCGTCCTTATCTTCGGAAGCCGACGCGCCGCCGAGTCCCCAGCCCTTGTCCATCTCTTTAGCAACGTCGGCCCAAAAGCCATCCCACTGCGCCACCCGCGCGTTATGGTCGGCCTCCATTTGCTTAATCTGTGCGTCGGTACAAGCGGAGTTAATGATCGCGAAGACGCCGAGCGCGAGCGATAAGAATAAGACGCGCAATGGCATGCGATTGACGCCGCTACGTATCGGGCGCGACCGCGTTGCCGCCGAATCTATAGCGTGCGGCGCGCATTTAGAAAGAATGATATCGATTGCGTAATAGGATCGATCCTGCATAAGGCACATCTCGAAAGCTGCGTTGAAAAGCGGGCGAGCATCGGCGCGACGACATCGGTATCATCGGCGATTTTCTTTTGGCGAGAGCGCTAACCGATCCCAATCCGCAACCTTGGCCGCGGGCCGGTCCCCTAGCGGGCCAGCGCTTGCTTTTGCATTCTACGCAACCGACCCAGCCCTGTCCGCGCCGATTTCAACATCGCATCCATCTGGTCCGCATCAAACGTGCCCGCCTCGGCCGTACCCTGCACCTCGACAAAGCGGTTCTTACCGGTCATTACGACGTTGAAATCGACCTCAGCCGTCGAATCTTCTTCGTAGCAAAGGTCCAGTAAGACCTTGCCATCGCAGATGCCGACGCTGACGGCGGCCACCGAATCGACCAGCGGGCTGCGCGTGATCAGCTTCTTCTTTTGCAGCAACCGCACCGCATCGACCAGCGCGACATAAGCGCCAGTAATGCTCGTGGTGCGCGTGCCGCCGTCGGCCTGAATCACGTCGCAATCAATCCAAATGCTACGCGGTCCGAGTTTATCAAAGTCCATAATCGCGCGCAGCGAACGACCGATCAGCCGTTGGATTTCGGTCGTGCGCCCATCGACCTTGCCGCCGCGATTGCGCTTGCGTCGGTCGCCGGTGCTGGCGGGTAGCATTTCATACTCAGCCGTCAGCCAGCCCTTGCCCGACTTCTCGCGCCACGGCGGCAGGCCTTCTTCGATGCTGGCCGTGCAGAGCACCTGCGTGTTACCACACTCGATCATCACCGAGCCGGCGGGCGATTTGGTGAAGTTGCGTTTGATTTTGATGGGTCGCAGTTCGCTGGGTTTGCGTCCGTCGAAGCGGGCCATGGGGTAAACCTCAATTATCGATTACTTCAGCGCGACCGTAGGGTGGGTTGTACTCAACCCACCGCACGAAAGACGCGGTCGCTGTATTACTTTCGTGCTATACCGCCGCGTTGTAAGCGGTGATTCAGATCGATGCAATCTGATACGTAGTAACCGCCGCCGAACGCCCAAATTCACTTTGCTAGTTGACCAACGCGCGGAATGATCTCCGCATCATTCATGTCAAACTTTATCTTCCGTTCCTCCGCACCCGTCACCGTAATCTCCACCCACACCGTCCGCTTCGGCATTACCTCGCGCACGCGGTCGGCCCATTCCACGATCACCACACCGCCGGATGTGCACATCTCATCGAAGCCGATGGCCGTTAGCTCTTCAGGCTCGCCGAGGCGATACACATCGAGATGATGCACCGGCACGCGGCCCGTGTATTCGTTGACGAGCACAAACGTGGGGCTGTTGACCTGTCGATCGTCGGCCACACCCAAGCCGACGGCGACGCCCTTCACAAAATACGTCTTGCCCGCGCCGAGTTGACCGACCAGTGCGACAACGTCGCCCGGTTGCAACAATGCGCCGAGACGTCGCCCTAGCGCTTGCGATTGTTCGACGGATTGAGATGTCAGCGTAAACGTGTGCATCGTTATCGAAAGTGTTGCCACCCCCCGGCGGGCATATGAATTAGGCTACCGTTCTCGTCCGCAAACATCACATACCGATCGTCGGTCACGCAACCAACCTCTGTCACGGCGCAATCGAAATCGAGCGCCGCGATTTTTTCCACTGCCGCCGGATCGACCGCAAAGAGCAACTCGAAATCCTCACCATCACCGATCACCGACTGTAACAACGCATCATCATCGGCAGCATGTTCGCGCGCCGCAACCGAAGCAACCGACAACAACGCCGCGCGCTCAAACACCATCCCCACGTTCGACGCGGCCGCCATGCGCGGCGCATCCGTCGCTAAACCGTCGGACAAATCCATCATCGCATGCAAGTCACTACCCAGCGTCGCGCCCAACCTCTCGGCAACATCTCCGCGCGACAGGAACCGGATGTGATGGCCGTGTAAACTCCCGCCCAACGCGCCCGTGACGAATAATCGATCACCAACTCTGGCCCCGCTCCGCAACACGGGCGCGTGGGTCGCAAACGGTTCCGCCAGCACCGTCACATCCACCGCCAACGGTTTATCCCAACTGTTGGTATCGCCGCCGATCAACGGGCACTTTACCCGCTCGCTAAGCTCGACCATGCCGCGCATCAGTTCCTGAGCGCGCTGCTGTGTCCAATGGTGCGGCAAGGCGATGCTCGTTAGAAACGCCACGGGCCGCACCGCCATCGCCGCGCAGTCAGAAAGATTCACCGCCAGCGCCTTGCGCCCGATCTCATCGGGCGCATGCACTTTGGTATCGAAATGCACGCCATCGAGCAGCATGTCCGACGCGATCAACAACGACGAACCACCCCAAGGCACGATCGCCATGTCGTCACCGATACCCATCGATTGCGCGCCATCGCCTTGGCGCCATGCGACCTTGCCCGCCTGCGCTTTGAGCCAATCGATCAATTGATTCTCGCCTTTGGCCATCGCTGCAATCTTAGAACCACTCGCCGCGCCTGAATACCCATCGTCCGATTCGACGCGACGCAAATCGCATCCACGTTACACACCTACGCCTTCCCCTTATCATGCAACGCCATCAATACAGGTGATATCAATCGACCGTGAGCAGACTGACCCGATCCATCCAGCATGCCCTCGAAAACGTGCCGCGCCCGGCGGCGCGCTGGTCGCGGGTGTTCGGCCTCGGCATTCTCGTCGGCATCTTGGGCGGCTTGGCGGCGTTCGTCCTCGACGCCGGTCTCAAATGGGGCACCCACAACATCATCGAGCACTACGCCCACATGTCGGGCGATGCGATCACGTTCGAGTTCAACATCTGGCTGCTCATCCTGCCGACCTGCGGCTGTTTGCTCTCCGGCATTCTCATTCGATTGTTCTGCCCGGCCTCGTTCGGTAAGCACGGCACCGATTCGCTGACGCACGCGTTCCACCGCGGCATGGGTCACTTCCCATTACGCGGCCCCGCCGTGCGCGGGGCGGCCGCCGTCGGCGTGATCTCCACCGGAGGATCGGCGGGTCCCGAGGGCCCCATCGCCGCGCTCGGCGCCGCCATCGGTTCGACGGTCGGACGGTTTTTTCAAGTCACGCCGCAAGAGCGCCGCGTGCTGCTCGTCGCGGGTTGCGCCGCCGGCGTTGGCGCGATCTTCCGTTGCCCCTTGGGCGGCGCGCTCTTCGCGACATCGCTTATGTATAGTGACGAAGAGTTCGAATCCGACGCGATGGTGCCTTCGTTCGTCGCCTCGGTCATCGGCTTCACGACCTTCGCCACGCTCAAGGCCGAAGGCCTCGGTCAACTCGGCACCTTTCTCGATGTGGCCGGTGCCGACCAACTCGCGTTTAACGCCGCATTGGAACTCATCCCCTACGCACTGCTCGGCCCGTTGTGCGGATGCGTCGCTATCTTCTTCGCATGGTGCTTGCATCTCATCGAAAAGCGCGTGGTGCCCAACTTGCGCATGCCGCGCTGGGCCATTCCCGCGCTCGGCGGTCTCTTGACTGGACTGCTGGCGTGCGTGCTGCCGCAAATCATGGATGGCCATTACAGCTTCATCCTCAACGCCATGCGCGGCTTCGGTGATATCGCCCAACACACGCGCACCGACTGGCTGAACTACGCCGCGCTGTTCGGTGCCGTGGCCCTCGTCAAATGTATCGCCACGGCGTTTACCGTCGGCAGCGGTTCGGCCGGTGGCGTGCTAGGCCCGAGCGTGTTCATCGGCGGCGCGTTGGGCGCGTTTCTCGGCGCGCTGATCGAAGCGCTGTTCCCCGGCACCTTCCCGCCGCAACTGCGCGAAGCATTGATACCCGTCGGCATGGGCGGCGTGCTGGCGGCCGCGATGCGCACGCCGCTGGCAGCCATCGTCATGGTGACCGAGATGACCGGCGGTTATGGGTTGATTGTACCGCTGATGTTGGTCTGCATGACGTCGTACGTAGTCGGTCGGCGCTGGGGCCTCAATCACGAACAGGTGCGTACTTCCGCCGAATCCCCCGCGCATGCCGGTGATGCTATCGTGCACTTGCTCGAATCGTGGCGCGTGCGCGACCTGATGGAACCCGCATGGGATGATACTGTTTCGCCGGAAACGTCGCTGCCGGAAATGGTCGAGCGCATCAAACCCGGCACGCGCCCGGTGTTTGCCGTTGCGCAAGATGGCCATCTGATGGGCGTTGTATCAGTGCCGGATATCCGTCGCTTTATGGAAGAACCGGGCCTCGCGAGTTTCGTCATTGCCGCCGACATGATGACGACCGACCTCGAAACGATCGACGCGGACACCGAGGTGTATTTAGCGCTCGACGTATTCCGCCGTGGCAGCCACTCCGTCGTGCCCGTTATCGAACACCGCCACGATAACGCGTGGGTCGGCATGCTCAGCCGCGAGCGCGTGTTCGAGGCGATTCGCGAAGGTTTGGCCGAATCGCAAGCGGCTATGTTTAAAGAACACGTCGGCCTGACGGCGATCGAACAGGAAGGCCAACTGCAAAACCTCGTCATGGGCGTCGCGCCCACGCGCAAAGACATGATTCAGCGCCTTATCGTGCCGATGGACGCCATCGGCAAGAGCCTGCGCGAGGCCGACTTCCGCGCAAAGTACTCCGCCCAAGTCATCGCCATCGAACAACCCGACGGCACCGTGCAATGCCCGCCCGATTTGGATACGCCGTTGAAGACGGGGCAGCGCTTGATGGCCGTGGTATGGCAGGGTGAAGCAAGCGAAGATCATTAGCGCGACAATAGCGTCGCGACCACCACCGCCACATCGCGTCCGTTCACCGTACCATTGTCATCCAAATCCGCCAAGCAGCGCACATCATCGGTTGCCGATTGCGGTGCCAGAAGCACGTCGACGAACGGTTCAACATCACTTAGATCGACGCTGCCATCGAGATTCAAATCACCTCGTGCGCACGGATCGCAGTCCGATTCACCAATCGAAAGATGTTGCTGAAAGAACGACCAAGCCAAATCCACACCGCGCACATCGCGGCAGCGCGTGCCGATCAGCGGCGGTAGCGGCTCCTGCGGGTCGTTTGGCAATACGGGTATCGCGTGACCGCCGTTTACCATCTGGTAAAACGCCACGCGCGGGACTGTATCGGGATTGCCTGATATCTCAGTTGCAAACAAATATCGCAAAACCCGCGCGCCGTCAGTCGGATCGATATCAGGTAAAATGGTCGCACTGCCGCCGCCGCTATCCACCCCATTAACGCGCCGCCAATACGCCAAACTCGCCAACGCCGACCGCACCGGCGCCCCCGCGAACCCGACCGTACCACCTGCCCACAGCATCAACGGATCCGCGTCGCCATTCATGATCATCACCGGACGACCCACCGTCGGATCGGGTATATCAGCCTCCGGCAAATTTGCGATGAACGCGGCCCCGGCGGCAAAGCGTTCACTGTGTTCGATCAACATGCGATAGGCCATCATGCCACCATTACTTGAGCCAGTGACAAAAACCGCGTCATTGTCAAAGCCCAAACGTGCATCTTCGCGATCGAGCATGGCATTGATGAAGCCGGCATCATCTTCGGTTGAAATTGGATTGCCGATATCGGGTCGCAAATCGTTCCAACTTTGATTGTCCGTCGCCCCGCTCGCTTCGCTGACGTTCCAACCATTTGGTGCCAAGATCAGAAGTCCATAATCGTCGGCCAAACTCAACCAACGGTTCGGTGCAGTGGTTTGATCCAAGATGCGCCGCATACCGAGCGAGCCGCCGTGTAGCACGACAATCGCGGGATTACCCGGACAGTAACTCGCCGGTCGCGCCACCAGATAGAATCGGTCGCGTTGATCGTGCACGATCGATCGTTCCATGATCGTCATTCCAGACGGCTGCGCGCGGGCGCTCGATTCAAAATCAGCGCCCAATTGGAGCAATAGCAGAATCGTGACGCCCAAAGCGTATGGAAATTGTTGCCGTCCGAATTTGGCTACCATTTGCGTGACTCCCTGCGGAGGATATGAATTGCAAGTTGGTCAGCACAACGCGGGTGGAACAGGTTGATTGCAGACTTTTCACTTAGGACCGAGAAATTCTGCTGGCCGATCACAATTGAACTTAGGTCGGGTGCCGGGTGCTGGGTGCCATGCCGACCCAAACCCAAAAATGCAATAACCAATAGACAGGTAACCTTCTGCGGGATCACTCAAGCGCTAATTAAATACTAAGGTCGGCATGTTTGAGACATGCGGATGTCGAATTTCTTGCAAATGGTTGGTATCGGCCGACATGCACTTATCCGCTCATTGCAATATCTGAGAATGAGATTGTCGTGACCGAAGCATGCCGACCTTCGAGTTGTACTCGCGATCGTGTGAGCCCGGCGTCTCTTACGACGTGTAGACGTACAGGCTCCCGACGGTTGGGTCGGCATGGCGCCCGCCACCTGCGTTCTCGCTATCTTCGTTCGAAAACACCAGCCCCAACGTTATCCACAGCGGTACGATATCCCTTTAACATATACGCACCATCTACAGCACCATGACGGATCACACCGACCAACCCGCCGCCACGACACCACCGACCCAACCCGTGGACGTCACACGTTCCTCACCTGCAATCGCCAATATCCCCACCGCCCCTGCCATCACCTCCGTCGGCCCCGTCACCCAGCTCGAACGCATCACCTCGCTCGACGTCTTGCGCGGTTTCGCGCTGCTGGGCATTCTCGTGATGAACATTCAGGCTTTCGCCATGATCATGCCCGCCTATTTCAATCCGCATGCCTACGGCGATCTAACCGGCAGCAACTATCTCGTCTGGCTACTGAGCCATATCTTTGCCGACACCAAATTCATGAGCATCTTCAGCATGCTCTTCGGCGCGGGCATCGTGTTGATGGCCCAACGCCGCGAAGTGCGCAACCTACCCGCCGCCGGTCGCCACTACCTGCGCATGGGCACGTTACTGGTGCTCGGAATGGCGCACGCATACTTGATTTGGGATGGCGATATTCTGGTGACCTACGCCCTTTGCGGCATGATCGCATATCCGCTGCATCGCCTGCGACCGACGTATCTACTCGTCATCGGCCTGACACTGATTGGAATCACTTCCATAATTAACCTGCTGTTTCAACTGTCCTTGCCCTACTGGCCCGAGGCCGAATTGATCGGGCTGCGCAACGAACACTGGCAACCTTCCGCCGAGTTTGTGCAACAACAAATGGCCGCACGCCAGGCGGGTTGGCTCACCCAACTGCCGCAGCGCGTCATGCAAGCCCTCTTTCTGCAGACGTTTCTCTTCGCCATCGATTCGATGTGGCGCATCACCGGCCTGATGCTGATCGGCATGGCCCTATTCAAGTGGCGCGTATTTAGCGCACAAAGATCGGTTGCGTTTTATTCCCGCCAACTCTTGTTCGGCTTGGCCGTCGCGTTGCCACTCATCATCGCCGGTGTGTGGTATCGCAACGTGCACGACTGGGATATTCGCTACAGCATGTTCACGGGCAGCCAATTCAACCTGTGGGGCAGCTTGCCCATGGCATTGGGATGGATCGGCCTCATCATGCTCATCTGTCGCAACGCTTGGCTACCGCGCCTGCGCGCCGCGTTGGCCGCCGTCGGTCAAACCGCCTTTAGCAACTACCTATTGCAATCGCTCATCTGTACCTGGCTCTTCAACGGCTACGGCCTCGGCCTCGTCGGTAGCCTCAGCCGCACCCAACAAGCATTACTCATCATCGTCATCTGGTCCATGCAAATCGCCCTCTCGCAATGGTGGCTCAAACGCTATCGGTTCGGCCCGGCGGAGTGGCTATGGCGCAGCATGACGTACGGTAGGATGCAACCACTACGGCGGGAAGCGGTTGTCTAGGCGAAATTTTCAATGCGATAGATCAATGTGGATCCCGGTTTAGTGGTTGGTTGGCAAACGTCACCAAAATACATCTATTAAACAATCGCATTTCTCAGGAAAGCCACCCGAAGCGGACCATCCAACTAAATGCATCAGCATTGAACTATATTTGGCCCGATAGCTCTTCAACAGCCAGCGGCGGCGGCAACTGTGCGGCCATCGCCGCTTCCAGAATACAATCGACCAAACGATCCCGATCTTTGCGAAACGCGAGTAACGGGATATGAACGGCTTCATCGCGCGGTCGCGAGATAACGATCCATCCGTCGATCAAATTGATCGCGATTCGAGCGGTGCGCAAATCGACGTGAACATATTCCGTCACGCCCGAACGCAGCAATCGGTAGTCAATGATCTCTAAACGCCCCGGTGAAACTCGAATATAACTTCGACGAATAAAGCGGCGAATCACTTCGAGGATCGGCACGGTAAAGCAGAGCAAAATGGCCCCTCCATACAGTATGTGCCATGATGCTGGTACTGCCGCGTTCAATATCACAAACAGTTGACTCATAGGCGTAAAGAACAGGACGCCGGGGAGGTTTATCAGATAGCGCATCGACTTCTCAGGATCGGAAAGGCTACCGAAAATCAGCGAGGCGCTATATATCTCGGGCTCAAACATGATTCCGTCAAGATTCAAGCGATCTTCCAGCGATTCGACGGAACCGATGATCGATATTCGAGCACGCGGCGCAAATGCCTGACGAACGACTCGGGCATCGGCTGCGGTGACTAGCCTTTTTCGGTTTCTGCGACGATTAAGCGCGATGATCAACGCGACGACGATTGAAACCGAAAGGAACCAAACAAATGTTCCGAGGTTGTTCAGCATCCGAAACGTCTTAAGCATCATTCCCACGAGGTCAATTAAGATCACAAGTGAGAAAAGACCGAACGCCAAATTGGAAAGTACCTGCCAGTCCTTAAGCCGCGGAAGATCTGAGTGCTCCGTCGAGTACTTTCGATATCGAATGGTATTAAATGATGGTTGCTCCGACACGATGCGCTCCGACCCCGCTTGTTCTCGTCATGCGAACGCGCATCGTAGCAGATCGACCGTCACAAACCCAAGCCGCACCGCCGCGTGCCAAGGATCAACTCGCCGGGTGCCACTGGCCAGCTTGCTGCCAGTGCTGACGGGCGCAGCGTCGACTTCACCCCAAACCAGACAGGACCGTCCGGATCGCTGCGTCGATAACCGCTCCCTCATCTACAAATTGGCCTGCCCCACCACAGCATCACAGAGTAAGCCCTTCCGTCGATACTTCCATGCTTCTCATTAAACAGCTATCGGATGCCCAAGACCAATACATCGCAGGCCTAGCTAAAAATCGCGCATCACACCCATATATCCTGAAAAAGGCTGCGCCTCATCGCGATACTGATACGCCATCGCCTTGGCAACTTGGTGAATATGATTCAGATCGTGTGCCACCCACGCCGACAACAGCTGTCGCGCCGTCACCACGCCCAACGCCGGGTGCATCCCCGTCATCGCCAAATCGAGATCGGTCAGATTCAGTTCTTGCAACACCGCGAGGTTTTCAGCCCGACAGCGTTCAAACTCATCCAACAAATCCGCGAGCGTGCGGCCCTTACTCAACTCATACATCGCAAAACGATCGAACGGCTCGAACGGTCTCGATTCGCCATGCTCCAAAATGATCTTCAAGCGCGGAATCCAGCCGGTCTTCTCGCCGTGGATCAAATGACCGACGACGTCGAACGGACTAAACGTATCGGGTCCATAATTTGCATGCGTCCACGCGGGTGACAAGTCATGCAGCAGCGCGGTAAGTGTTGCGGGCGTATTGCGTAAGACGGCGACGATGTCGGTGAGTTCAGCGACCATGTTTCAGACCTCGAAGATTTATTTTTTAGGGGTTTCGATGCTGAAAAAGATACAGCACACGCTCATCGTGACATCCGGTAAGCATACTGCTCCACTGGTCGCCCAATTCTAGCCAACCATGGGTGCCATGCCGACCTAACCTCGGAAAAGCTTGTACGTCGCTCTATTGGTTACCGTGCGATGTATCATCCAGATGCCCGACGAATTTCAAGGTCGGCATGTTGGCACGTGTGAATCATGCCGACCTTGACATGGGTCTCACGGTTTTGTGCTCTCGTGAAAAGTTACCGTTCCTTCAACACACGACATCGTGTCGCTTGGGTCGGCATGGCACCTCAGACTGCATAGCCGATTCAAATATACGGCACAATCGAAGTAAACGTGGCATCCATCTATACCGAAAAAAAATCGATTTAACAACGCGCCTCGATACGCGTGCATTGCGGGCCTTATCAACCGCCCCGCCTCGTCGTATCATCCGAGCGTCAACCTCAGGAGTTCGCGACCATGCGCAAACCAGTCATCTTGATTACCGGTGCCAACGGCGAGATCGGTCACGGTCTGATCGAGTACTTCAGCACCTCCGAAACGCACGATATCGTCGCGCTCGATTTAAAGCCGCTCGATGACTCATTGACCGGGCCCAATCTGCGCAGCATGCAGGGCGACATTCTCGACGACCACGTGATGCAGCGCATCGTTAGCGAGTTCGAGATTCACGTGATCTATCACCTCGCCGCCATGCTAAGCACGCGCGCCGAATACACGCCCGACGTCGCCCACGACGTCAACGTCAACGGCACGCTCAACCTATTAAAGCTGGCGACCGAACAAGCGCGCTGGCACGGCACGCCGGTCAAGTTTCTCTTTCCCAGTTCGATCGCCGTCTATGGCCTGCCCGATGTGGCGACCAAGGCCGACGCCGGCAAAGTGCGCGAGCGCGATTGGAATGTGCCGACCACCATGTACGGTTGCAACAAGCTTTATTGCGAACAGCTCGGTCGGTATTACTCGGATCATTTTCGCCAGTTAGCAGCCGACCGCAGCCCGAGCGGCGTGGACTTTCGCGGGTTGCGTTTCCCCGGTTTGATCAGCGCCAAAACCATGCCCGCCGGTGGAACCAGCGACTTCGCCCCGGAAATGTTACACGCCGCGGCGCAGGGCCAGCCGTATGCCTGCTTCGTCGAACAATCCGCTCGCATACCATTCATGGCGATGCCCGATGCTATCAAGGCGCTGGTCGATTTGGCCCACGCCGATGTCAAGCAGCTTTCGCGGCGGGTGTATAACGTGAGTTCGTTTAGCCTCAGCGCGGGCGAAGTGCGCGAAATGGTGTTAAAGGCGTTCCCGCAGGCAGAGATTACCTTTGAGCCCGATCGCCAACGTAACAATATTGTCGATAGCTGGCCCGCCGATGTGGACGACTCAGCGGCGACGAAAGATTGGGGGTGGAAGCCCGATTACGACGTACGCCGCGCGTTCGAAGAGTATCTCGCTCCGACGATTGGGGAGAAGTATCGTCAGGGTTAACCAGAATCATTAACGATGCGCGGCTACCAAACGGAAGTAAAGATGCGTGTATCGATTCAATTCAAATCGAACGGCTCACTGCACGACGACATCATGCTGACGTTTGATGGCGAACGATGCCATGCCGACAGCTATTTCTTTGCGATCGATCCGGCTTGGTTTCCAAACCTTGAAACGGGCGAGAAAAAGGCCCAAAACGCACTGCGAAAGTTATTGCAAACCGCGCATCAACACCTCAGTGATTTGGACCATGGTCAGTCGGTTTATCTTCCCTACGACTTGTCCGACGAGTGTAGCGCATGGTTGCGCTGTACGCGCGACGGTGATTGCGTCACTGTCATACGCGGCTGGACTAACCGTGGTTGCTTATTCCCATCAGTTGCCGTCACCCTGATGAAGGATCTTAAGGACTTTGATCCCTTTGGTGTAGAACTCCGCATCGGGCGTGGCGCGATTCTCGAGTGCCTTGAAACGTCGATAAGCGACTTACAAACTTCTATCGACGGTAGCGATTGAACGCCGCAACGAGAAGTCGGGCCTCGCCGGGGCATAGATGCATCAGTGCATATCGCAATCAACCACGAGACGACATGCCGAACGAACGCAAACCAGCGCCAAACAACAGCAGCATATTCGTCGGCATCCGATTTTGACGTTTCGACGTTTTGACTTTTCGGCGTTTATTTAGCTTACCCCGCTGCCGACAAATCGAGCGCCTTGATCTCTTCGCTGTCGCGCACGTAGAGCGTCGTGCCGTTAATGGCGGGCAGCGTCCACGATTTGCTGCGGCCTTCGGGCGTTAGTACTTGCACTTTGCTGTGCACCTGAAAGAACTCGGGCGTGGCCGTGGCCAAACCGAGATTGCCGTTTTCATCAAGGATGATGAAGCGACCGTCTGCATAGATAAACGTGGCCTTATCGAAGCCGCGCTCCTGCCATTTCACGTCGCCCGTCTTCACATCGACGGCCCAAAACACGCCCGGCCCGCGCCCGCCGGTCGAGGTGTACACCGTGTTGCCGACGCGCACCGCATTGCTATGATGCACGCCCGGCTTGCGACTCGACCAGAGTTCTTCGACCGTGGTCTTTCCGTCCTTGTGCGTCAGCTTCAACCCGCGACTGCCCGCGCCGTTGGTCGAGATGAACAGGATGTTGTCGTTGCCCCACACGGGCAGCGTGATGTTTTGGTTCCACTGGTTACCGATCTCGTATTTCCAAAGAAACGCGCCGTCTTTGGGGTTCACCGCAACCAACTCTTGCGCCATGTAGCACAGCAACTGGTCCTGACCGTCGACGTTGATGAGTTTGGGCGTTGAGTAGCTATTGCGATAGTCGTGCTTTTTCCACTTCACGTCGCCGGTCTTACGATCGAATGCGACGAGGCTATGGCCCTCACCGCCGACGGGTACGATGATCGTGTCTTGGTAACCGAACGGGCTGGACGAATAACCGTGGTTGAGGAACGAGCCATCCATCTCCTTCCACAGGTCGTGTTGCCATTTCTTTTTGCCATCGGCCGGGTCGAGGCACGTGAGAATGCCGGAACAACCCACGGTATAGAGATGATCGCGATAGATGGTGGGCGTGCCGCGCGGGCCGGCGTTAAAGGCGTGGGCGTGGTCTTCGGAGATCGGCGCGTCGTACTGGTACTCCCAATTGGTCTTGCCGTTCTGCGCATTTAGACAAATGACAACTTCCTTGCCGTCGAAACGATACATCGTGTAGAGCCGGTCGCCATCGGCCAGAATGCCGGAATACCCCTCGCCGATATCGCGCTCCCAAAGCGTCTTCGGGCCGGATTCGGGCCAGCGGTCGGCCAAGCCCTTGGCCTTAAACTTAAAATCCTGCTGGGGGCCGCCCCACTGAACGTCAGCAGCGTTGGCGGATAGTGATGCACCGGCGACGACGACGATGGTAAGCGTGGTGATGTGCGATTTGAACATGGCGAAGACCTCAATGGCTGATTGATGTAAACGAAAAAAGCCCGACCGCTCGCGCGGCCGGGAGTTAATCTCTGCGATTCGACAGCGTATTCAGCGCGACGCCGCCGGTTTTCTTCGCCGCGGCATCGAACGTGAACGGCTTGCAAAAGCGGATGGTTATTCCGAATCCGACTTCTCGGCGCTACGCTGCTTAGCACGTTCCTGCACCGACATGCACTCGCGTTCGGCGTCGATGGACACCGAGATATTAAGGACCTGACCGCCGGGCCCTTGGGCCTGCAAATCGAGCGTGCCTTCATACTTGCCCGCGAAGACGCGGCGCGTGTTTAGATCGAAGTGGATGGTGCCTTTACGCGTGCCGCTCTTGAGCGTCGCACCACCGGCGGCGTTGTCCTTACCGGGGCTCATCTCGGATTCGTAAGTGATGACGGCCGTCTTGCGCGTCTTGCCGCGCACTTCCATGTCTTTGACTACTTTGAGTGTATAAGTCGTCTTGGTTTCGATGGTGCCGATGGGGCCGTCGGTCCGCGTATCGTTTTTGGTCCAGGTATCGCCCACGGCCACCGGCTTTTCGGGCACAAACATCATGCGGCCTTTGCCCCATTCCTGCTTGACGCCTTCTTCCGTCAGGTTGGCGGCGACTTGCTGCCCCAACTGCGCCGACATCGGATTACCGCCCGCGCTCTTTTCAACATCAGCGCGGATTTCATCGATACCGGTTACCGAAACGGGGTTGCGATCTTTATCGAGCGTGAGCGTGAACTCTTTGCCGAGCATCGGTTTGAAGATCGGCTTGATCATCGGCGAGCCCGCCGCGTCGTCGTCGGAATCGTACGACTGCTTCTGACCCATGACCGTCAGGTTGAACTTCTGCCGGTCGTACTTCAACGACATCGTCGTGCCTTCAATGGTGGCCGAGGTGATGGTTTCGATAACGCCTTCGACCGTGTCGAAAGTTTGGTTGGCCATCGGCATTTCGGAGATATTTTGTGTGACCTTGGATGACTCTTCGATGTACTGCTTCTTGCCTTGTTCGAACTTGGGCGTGAGGTCGTAGGTCTCGCCCGCAATAACCGGAGCGGTAACGGCGACCAAGATCGTGGTGATACACAATCGAGCGATGGAGCGCTGCATGAATAGCCTTTCATCTAAGTGATGGATTTGGTATTACACGGGGTGCCGGGATTCGGGCGGCTGTCCTCCCCCGTCAAAATCAAACGGCAGCGCCGGTCCACGTTCACGCTGCCGTGCGGAATTCACCGCAGAAGGCGACTGTGCAGGCTCCACGACGATTTGGCAAATAAAAAGCCCCGGCGGTTTCGGGCCGGGGCTTAAGGGGACGTTTATTTCGGAGGCTTGCCATCGCTCTTAGATGGCGTCGGTGGTTTACTCGACCGGCGTTTCGTCTTCGGTCGGCGTGCCGGCATACACCTTTTTGCTGCGCGTCGGCTGTTCGACCACACGGATGGTGGGCCGACCGCGCAGCGACGGTTTATCGGAAGGCAGCGACCAAACCGGTGCCTTGCCGCCATCGGGCTTGCTGCCGAGCGACCGCCACGGATGGGACGAGCCGTCCGCGTTGCTGTCGCTGGCGACGATGCCGGGCATCGGCGCGACGAGCGTGTTCGAATCGGGCGTGGCCAGCGGTGACGTTCCGCGCGCGGTTGAGGACGAGGCCGCCGGGTGGAATTCGCTGCGTGCCGCAACCGGTACAACCTTGACCGAGGTGGAGTCGCGATCCGACGGATGAATGTCCGCTTCTTCACGGTTTGCGACGGCCGTCGTTGACGCGGTTTCTTCTTCGGTTATTTCCGCTTCCTCGGCTCGCACCAGCGCCTGTTCCTTGCGTGCTTCTTCGGCGGCGGTCGCAACCGTATCGGCCATCTTGCCGAAGGCCGTCTTGAACGACGCGATCATTTCTTGGGCGCGGGCCGCATCGGCGGCGATTTGCGCTTCATCCTTTTTTCGATCGTCCTTGGCCGCGACCGCTTCCGATTGGTTCGTCGGCTTGCGCGGTGCAATCGTCACCGCCGTCATCGCGGGCGCGCGGTCGTCCTTTTTCTCCGACGTGCGAATCGCAATCGACTTATGCGTCGGCTCGCGCTCAGGGCGCATGATCGACTGCACCGAATCGTCACCGTCGTTGACGGCGAGTTCGTCATTCGTCATCGACGCGGCGCTGATCACAGTCGGCGTGTTGGGTCTCTTCGCCGCTTCGATGGTCTTCGGTTGGCCAACGGTCGGCGGCGATGCTTGGCTAATCGGCGTCATGGTTTCCATTGCAGGCGTCGGGTTCGAGCGCACCGGTGCCAGCTGCCGTGTCGGTTGTTGGCGCGCGGGCAGGCGATCGTCGTGCGGACGACGAGCGCGCTTCTGCACGATCTGCTCGGCATCCTGATCGACGACTTGCAGATGGTGCGAATAAGCGAGGCCGAGGTTCTCAGCGCGGTCCAGCGCTTCCACGCGGAAAACGATTTCGTGGCCGGCCGTATCGGGCATGATCCGATAGGTCATCGAGCCTTCATCCGCTAGGTCGCGCTGCAGCTCGACCAGATTACGAATGTCGCCGGTGAAGTCCATCAACATGCCGAGGCGCACCGGGTTGGCGATGAGATGCGGGTCGCGCGCGGCCCATGCGATCTTGATCTGGTCGCCGGGGCGATACCAGGTTTTCTCGGGATTGATTTCGATCTCGAGTTCCGGTGGTTGGGTATCGACGTGATAGACGCGTTGCGGATCGGCGGGCGTGCGCTCTGCCAATTGCTGCCCGGGTCCGACGAAGCGAATACCGTAGTCGCCATCGGCGTAGGTCTCGAGCGCGTAGTACTGTTGCTCGCGCCCGAACATGCCGTCGCGCTTCCAAGTGAAGCCGTTGTCGTCGGAGCGATACACGGCGACCCGCGGAATCTCTTCCGGGGTGTAGCCACTGGGCTGCTCGATCAACACGACGCAGTTGTTGGTGAAGAAGTGATTGGGGTCATCACCGCGAATCGGCATTTCGGAATCGAGCGGTGTGTTAGGCTGCATGTATTCGGGCTGGTCGAACGCCCATCCGGGGTAACGCTCCTGCGGGTTGAACGGCGCTTCGTGCTTATCGCTGAGCACGCGCGATTCAGGCTCGAACGGTGCCGGTTTTTGATTCGAGCAACCGTTGGAAACCACGATCAACAAGATGCCGATCATCGCGGCTCTTACCATCATGCGGGTCTGGGAAAACATGTTCGCTTCCTTGCAGGTCTGGGGTGTATTGGGGCCGACCGATAGCGCTCACGTCATGCACCAGAGCGGCGGCGAATATCGAAAATATGATCCACTTCTATCGACGGTCGGCGACAATTTTGAAAGGAATCTTGCTCCTCTTTGCGCCTGGTTCGGCAAAGATCGCCTTAGCAGTATTAGCAGGTGAGATCGACGATTTAGGCTTCGGCAACGAGGCGGCGCACGGCGGTTTGAAAGAAGCGCAGACCGTCGGCGAGGGGCAAATCACCGTTTTTAGTATTGCGAAGCGGGCCCGTGCGGTACTGGGTCGAATCGATGTAGCGCTCCGGATGCGGCATGAGTCCGAGCACGCGCCCCGAAGCATCGATCAGTCCGGCGGCGTTTTTAGTGCTGCCATTGGGGTTGTCGGGGAAACTCACAGGGCCGTCACCGCCGTCGCGCGCGATGTATTCCAACGCGACCCGCCCCGCCGCTTTGAGACGTTCGGCACCCGCCGCACCGTCTTCGAACAGCAAGCGACCTTCGGCGTGCTCGACAGGGAATTCGTACTCTGCACCCGCCTCCAAAAATGGCGATCGATCGGTGAGCGCTCTGAGGCGCACCCAGCGCGCTTCGTAGCGACCGCTCTCGTTCCAACCGAGCGTGGCCCGCGCTGGCGCATCGGTGCCCGGCACGAGTCCGGTACGGACCAACACTTGAAAGCCGTTGCAAATTCCGAGGACGCATCCGCCGCGTTCAACAAAGCGCGTGAGATGGTCGCCGAGACGCTGGATGATGCGATTGGCGAGCACCTTGCCGCTGGCGATGTCGTCACCGAAGCTAAAGCCGCCGGGAATCGTGAGCACCTGTTGATCGTCGAGTAGCGCCGGCGATTCGATCAATTCGTTGATGTGGACGGCCTTCGCCCGCGCGCCGGCCAGCTGCCACGTGAAGACGGTTTCTTCATCGCAGTTGATACCGGGAGCACGCAACACGAGAACGTTGGGAATCGCCATGACGTGGATTGTAGCGGGAATCGGAAATCGGTCAGCAGGGTCGGCATCGTTGCGGGAATGGTGGTGCGTCCTCGACGTATTGTGGCGGCGCTTCTTTTGTCCCCCACCCTTGGAAAGGGTGGGGCACCGCGCAGACATTCGGCGTAATGGAAATTCAGAGCCGCCGCGTCCCCGCGGCGAAGTATTCGAAGAACCCGCTCAAAAACGTGGTGACTCCGAGCTGCATAAAGGAACTCAAGTTACCGAGCTGCCTTGCAGTTCGCCGCGAAATTTATCGACTCCGAACACACCGGTTGCAAACCGGTGCCACAGCGCTTGCGGGGATACACCGGGTTAAGAAAAGAGCGTCACAGCGCTTGAGGGGCGCACCCGTCGATGCACCTTCACGCTTCGCGCATCGGTTGTCGCAGGTAATCACAGAACTGAACCACTCCGACGGCGAGTGCGATGATCAACACGCCGTCCACGGTCCAGCGAATGCGCGAAAGCGGAATGAAGATTAGCGCGACAGCCAGTTGAGCGAGGAAAATCCCCACAAGCAGCCGGCGCGTTTGAAATTCGAAGCGCGACAACACCAGCGCCAGCGCACCGAGCGGGAGAAGATAGTGCGGCGCGATATACGGCGGTGGCATACCAACGCCGGCCCCCGCCGCCGCTTGCGCGCTGAGCTGCGCGTAAACCCAATAGATGAGCCACGCCAAGGCAAGCGCCGTCGCGATCCACACGCCGCGCGCTAATATCGGCGCGGTCTTCGACGGGTTGGGGGCGTCAACAGTTCTCTTACGACGCAACCATAAAACGTATGCCGGTAGCACCGTGACCAACACGAACAACACCGGTCCGAAGCGCTGTGTTGTCGGCGTGATAAACGTGACGAGCTTACGACCCACGTTTGCGAGTGCCGTGGAGGGCTGATTCCGGATGAACGACCACGCTTCCGCATACAGCGCGCGGTCGGCTTCGACTTCGGACAGACCATCAGCGCGCAGGCGATCGAAGCGTTGGTAATCAGCCGACGCGACGCCGGCATCGGCGGCGTAATCGGGATTGTTACCCAAATAAAAGTTCAAACCGCCAATCGTCGAGAGCGTAAACTTGCCGACTTGCTGATCGTTGCGATATGCCCAACTCGCCAGCATGAGGCCCGCCGGTAGTAGCAACGCCAGCGCGCCGACGAAGCGACCGTTGAGCCGACGGCGCAGCGCAAAGTCGATGGCAAACGGAAACAGTGCGACCAACATGTTGGCGCGGGCGAGGGTGGCGAGACCGATGAGCAGCGACACGCCGACGAGCGCCATCGTGCGCGTGTTCCTGGTCCGACCATCGGCGACGGCGTACGCGAGATAAATCGCGAGCGCCGTGGCGAGCAATGCAATCGTCAGCGTCTCGGTTAAGTACTGCGTCTGAAGAAACGCAAACGGCCCATATAACGCGGCGATAAGCCCGGCCAAAATCCCGGCGCGGCGACCGGCCAGTAAACCGGCGCAACACGCCCATGCAATCGTGCCCCATGCCGCCATGCCGCTTTGCACGAGATCGATGGTCGAGCGCCACTCGCTAAATTCCTGTTCGCCGCGAAGGTGCGACAACAGCCACGGATATAAGGGCATGCGTTTGGCGTAGTCGCCGGTTGGAAGGACGAACCCCTCCCCCGCCGCCAATGATTCGGCCAGCGCCAAATACTCCGCCTCATCCGGCGTGAGTTCGTGATCGGGCGCGAGAAAACCGATCGCCCCGTGCCAAACGACCGCGAGCAAAACGAGTCCGACCAACCATGATGGTACTTGCATCGGTGCGGATGCCGTCGGCTCTGTTTCGTTTGATGATGGGTCGGCGGGAGCGATCATGAATATCACGTGCTTTGCGAAACGGCAACGTCGATTGCTTGGCGACTGGGGATGCGGCTTAAGAGGTCGTCGATTTTTTGTTCGAGGATCAGCGCGTCAGCTTCGTCAAACTGCATCTTCATGCGCAACACCAACAGCGGACACGCGCCGTCGCGCCAGCGATGCTCCAACTTCACCGCGTCTTTTTCTGTGGTTATCAACGCGTTGGCTTCGAGGTTGTCGGCAACGTCGCGCAGGCCCGCCAGCTCGTCGCCCGTGTACTCGTGATGATCCGGATATTCGTAGGCAGCGGCGATCTCCACCCCCAGTGCTTCGACGGTTTGGCGAAAGCCATCAAAATTGGCAATGCCGGCAAACAACACCGCGCGAATGTCGGACGGATCGCCAATCGAGAGCGCCGCCCCCGCCAAATCGACAAAGCCCGCCGGTCGGTGCGCGGCTTCGATCACAGGTAAGCCACCCGACAGGCGTTCGAGCCGTCCGTGCAGCAGCTTGCGTTCTTTTTCGGTGACCTGATCGCTGCGTGTCATGATCAACAGATTCGCACGCCGCAACACGCTGCGCGGTTCGCGCAGCAAACCGCGCGGCAACATCGCGCCGAAGCCGAACGGACGGGTGGCATCGACCAAGACGATATCGAGGTCGCGCCCGAGGCGGCGATGTTGAAAGCCGTCGTCCATCACCAGCACATCGCAACCGGCTTCGAGCGCCGTGCGACCGCCCTGTGCCCGGCGCGGATTGACGACCACCAACGCCTGTGGACAGCGCCGCGCCAAGAGCATCGCTTCGTCGCTCTGCGAAGCGTCCGTCGAATTGCGTTGCGCGTGTTTGGCAACGTAGCCGCGCGTGAGAATCGCCACGCGATGACCGCGCCGGCGAACGGCGTCGGTGATTTCGATCGTCATCGGCGTTTTGCCCGTACCGCCGACGGTGAGGTTACCGACGGAGATGACGGGCGATGGCAGACGTTGCACGGCCCCCGGCACCGCATCGAAGTAGACGTTTCGCAACCGAATGACGAGGGAATACAACAGCGACAGGCCGGTGAGCAGGCCGCGCGCGATATCCGCAAAAAGGCCTTGCGAGCGACCGCTGATCAGATCGAAAAAAATATCGTGACGGCTGCGCATGATCTGTCATCATATTACCGCAAAAGCCCGCGCGGGTGGTCAGGCTCGACGCTGCGGCTATGATTCGACGAAAACCGACCGATCCCCGACGAACGAGTTTGTCGCTTACGCTTCGGCAGCGAGGAGATGGTATGTACGAGTTGGCCGCCTATCGAAATCGATTCACCATCGCGCGACGCGTCGGTCGCATGACTCGAACTGTGAGTTTGTTGCTTACTGTGCCATGTTTGCATCTGGGCGCGCTCGGTTGCAGCGAAGCGACGCCGCTGACGGCCCCCGCCCAACCGCGCGGCGGTAGCGGCGCGACGTCGCAAGTGGTGAATGTCGGCGACTCGGCGGTCGTCGTTCAGGCAGGTAGTGATGCGCTGCGCAACTACTTTGATTCGGTTCGCGCTCGGCCGAGTGCGGGCACGGTCGATGCCGGCCCGTCGCTGTACACGCGTCGCGGCGGCAGCGAACGCATTGGCGATCAGACGCTGAAGCCGAACAATCAGTTTCGACGCAGCGGCAAGATTTGGGTGACGGAAAACAAAGGGCAGATGGTGGCGCATTGCCAGATTCGCGTGCAGCGGCTCGATACGTCGGAATATATCGCCCTGCGCACCAACGATGAATTCACAGACCTGCCGAATTCAACACCGATCGATTCGGATGCGGGGCTGCGGGCCGACCAGAAGCAGGTTTGGACCGACCTGCCGCGCGATACGGCGCTCGAGCGCGAGATATTGCAAATATTGGAACGACGGTTGAATGGCGAAACGGCGGCAACTTCGGGTGGTGTTGGTGAGTAGATGATTAGATGTTTCGCTGGTGCGACTCGGTTTAGTCTTTCCGCCAAACTTCTTTCAAACACCCAACTCTTTTCGCAGCCGCATGATTTCCATCACGGCAGCTTTTGGCGAGCCGTCTTTTTTAAATAGACCGTCGGGCACGTCGCGATCGATCAAGCGTTGAAATGCGACCGACTCGACGGCCGGCTTTGAGAACGCGATGCGCATCAGATCGTTGCACCATTGCGCTTGCGTGGCTTCGCTCCAACCGTCGCGCCAACTCGTGCCGTCGCCCGCTTGTTCAGACGGCACGCCCGCGAACATCACATGCACAGGCTTACCGAAGGCACCGAAGCGATCGAGCATACTGGAGATTTGCATCAGATCGCGCATCTGCGGATTGCCGCTCGTGATATCGAAGCGCAGGTCAACCGCAAACGCATCGAAGTGAATACCGCTGCTTAGCGCCATTTCGGCGAACAACATCGGTGGAATGGTGCGTGGGTCGTTGGCGTAGTACTCGCCCCACGGCTGTGTGACGCCGATCACGACCGTGCTCTTAGGCGAGGTTTGTTTGACCAGCAAACACGCGATGCGCGTCAGCTCCATGATTTGCTCGAATGTGAAGCGATAATCGTTGTGCGCGTGCACGCCGCGAATGGCCTCCCACGTGTGCACGTACGGGCCATACGCCTTGAGCATCGAGCGAATATGCAACTGGGCGGCGTCGCGGAACTTGGGGTAGTCCTGCGCGGCGCGCGCAAGCCAACTGGGCATTGCGCTCGGATCGAGCGTGAGCAGGCCCTCGGCCCAAACCGTCTTTTTCTTCTGACGCAGATGATTGAGCCAGGTCTCGATATTCGGGTCGCGCGCGGCTCTGCCGGATCGGTCGTTATCCAATTGTCCGATCGGCAATACGCCGTAATCGAAGACCTGAGCGAGTCGTTCGGCACACCCGTTTTGCGTTTGTTCCGGGTCGATCCGACAACCCAACGGGCGCTTGACGAGGTTGCCCGCCGCGATGCGTCGATCAAGAAAGACGTTGGCGTGAAACAGGCTGAGTTCGTCGCCCGCCACCACGCCGCGACGAATCGCGTCGTTGGCCAACTTAGCCGCCGCCGGCCCCGGCCCCGCTGTCATGGCTTCGATCAGTTGCGCGCGGGCTTCGTTGATCTTGGCGTAATGTTCGGCCCCGGCTTCAAAGTCGTAAAAGCCCCAGTCTTCGCGCTTTTGGCTGATGCGCATCATCTGACCACGGGCCAGTTCGACGTGCAGATTGTATGGCTCCTGTCGTTCCGGTAGGCGCGGCGTTTCCAGCACGACGGTGCCGACGCCGGGCACCTTCCAAGGCACGGCCACGGCAGCGGCAGAGCGGGCGCGCGTTTCGATGGTCATTTCGCCATCCGCCACGCGCACCTCACCGCGCATCGGCACGCGATCCTGTCCAACGACGTAAGCCGCCTCAAGATCGGCCGGGCCGCTGGTGTTATCGTTTTCGTATAGCTTTAATCGCAGCATGCATCTTGCCTTGGCGGGTTTTGCGACAAATCACAATTCGCTGTCGATGGCCCCGGCCGCGCCCAAACGGCCCCACCAATCGAATCCCACAATATACCGTATTTCAAAGCCGGCCAACAACGCCAAAGCGGATTTCAGTGCGACCAAGCGGCGCTGCGCCCGCATCGGCGCAATGAAACGCTGCGCGAACGGGCCGCAGCGCTGCGATTACCGGATCAACCCACCGACACCGGCGTTTGCGGTGGCTTATCCGTGAGAACGGCGATCACATTATTGGCGGCAATTTCGGCCATGCGCGTGCGTGTGCGGACCGTTGCCGAACCGATGTGCGGCAACATGACCACGTTGTCCATTTCCATCAGTTCTTTCGGAATCGCGGGCTCGCCGTCGAACACATCAAGCCCGGCAGCCGCCAGCCGACCGTCGCGCAGCGCCGCAATCATCTCGACCTGATCGACGACCGAACCGCGGGCGGTGTTGATCAAAATCGCCCCCGGTTTGAGTTTGTCGAAGGCCTTTGCATTCAACAAATGGTGCGTATCCGGGGTTAGCGCTGTATGCAGCGAAACAAAATCGCTGGTGGTAAGCAGCGTATCGAGATCAACACGCGTGGCTCCTATCGCCGTCATTTCCGGCTTTTCGCTGCGCGCGACGTAGCGGACGGTCATTTCAAAGCCGGACGCGCGCTTGGCAACGGCTTGGCCGATCCGGCCCGCACCGATGAGGCCCAGCGACTGGCCGAACACGTCGGCCCCCATGAGCTGCATCATTTCCCAACCGCGCCAAGCCCCCGCACGCACCAAGCGTTCGCCCTCACCCAGTCGCCGCGCCGTCGCCAGCAGCAACGCCCATGTGAGATCGGCCGTTGCATGGGTCAACACATCCGGCGTATTCGTGACGGTCATGCCGAGTTTGGCGGCGGCTTTGACGTCGATGTTGTCGTAGCCAACGGCACACGTCGCGACGACCTTGCACTTGGGTGCCCATGCTTCGAGAACTGCGCTGTTGATGGGGTCCGCTAACTGGGAGATCACGGCGTCGGCGCCGGCGGCGGCTTGGGTCAGTTCTTCCGCAGATAAGCCACGGGCCTTTTGATTGATGCGGAGGCTAAAGCCCGCCTTCACCAGCAAATCCAAACCGGCGTCGGGAATTAAACGTGTCAGATAAACCACTGGCTTCGACATGGTGACCTCTGTCGGCTGCACGGTAATTCGGACGCGACCGCCCGCTGTGAATAACCGATGGATACTAGGGTGAATCGTTTGCCGCGCGGAGCCGCGAATCGCGACGGCCTCCGTAGCGGTCGCGCCGCTTCAAACTTAGAATTGCAACCTAGCGAAGGCTTCAACGCCGTGCAAGTGGCCAAAACACTTGGCGGGCGGAAATTAAACAACTTTGATTCAAGCGATCTTAGACATCTGGGAACGCGCCCAATGGCCGGATCTGGTGGAGTTGCTACTCATCGGGGCGGTCGTAACGGCGATCATGCGATTCTTGCGCGGCACACGCGGAGCGCGATTGTTGCGCGGCTTCGTGTTGCTGCTGATGGGCGGAACGCTCGTGCTCTACTGGATCGCCAACGCCTTCCAGATGGAGCGCATCCAGGCGCTATATCCGACATTTACGCTCGGGTTGTTCCTCGTCGCCTTGGTGGCCTTCCAGCCCGAACTGCGACGCGCCCTGATTCGATTGGGCGCGGCCACGTGGATTGCCGACTCGCCCCAAGCGATGGATCGTGTAATTGATCAGGTGGTCGATGCTTCCGGATACCTATCCAAGAATAAAATCGGCGCGCTGATCGCGTTTGAGAAATCAACCGAGTTCGGCGCGCTGATGGAAAGCGGCGTTCGACTCGACGCGGAAGTCACGAAGCAATTGCTCACGACGATCTTCTGGCCCGGCTCGGCATTACACGACATGGGCGTGATCATCGCGCAAGGGCGCGTCGCGGCCGCTGCAGTTCAATTTCCGTTGGCCGAGTCTTCAGAAGTGAGCATCGCGTTGGGCTCGCGCCATCGCGCCGCCATCGGGCTCTCCCAGGAATCGGACGCGCTTATCCTGGTCATCAGCGAAGAGACCGGCATCATCAGCCTCGTCGAAAACGGCAACATGCGGCGCAACCTGACGCCGGAGAGCCTGCGGCAAACGCTGCGCACCGAACTCACCAAGATCGGAAAGGACGACGAAGATTAGCGAACGTAACCAACCATCAAAGTGGCATCGCTTTCGACACGTCGTGCGCAGCGCGTCGGTGGTCGTGGTGATCACGTTGCTGATTTGGTTCGTCGCCGACCAAGGCGTTATGACCGACGAACCGGTGAGCGTGCCGGTCATCTTCACGAGCCAAAACCCGGAGATATACGTCGGCCTGGCGCAGCCGCCGGCGCAACGCGAATACAAGGTTACCATTCGCGGTCGCCGTCGCCGCATCACCGAATTGAAGGCCCAACTTGCCGCGCGCGACACACTCGAAATTCGCATGGATGAATCCCGCGCCCCGCGCAGCGAACCCTATCAACTTTCCGTGCGCGAAGATTTGTTGCGCAACGTGCGCGACCTGCGTATCGCCGGCTCGATTCTGAAGGCAACGCCCGAGGAAGAGACCTTGCGCATCGACTCGTACGTTGAGATCGATGACATTCCGGTGCGGGTGGAGTTTGGCGACTTGAAGGTGTCGCGCACGCTGTCGGATAAGACCGTCAGCGCCCGCGTGCCGTCGTTCGTGGCATCCAACGAGACATTCCGCAGTCAGCTCGAAGCAGTCATTAACGCGTCGGACTATATCACCGAACGCACCCCGGGTTTCGCATTCGAGTTTCAGGGCAAGCCCGCGTTAAGCGGCCTATCGAAGTTATTCGTGGCAGGCAATGCGATTCAGATTACGCCGCCGAACGTGACGGTTTCCGGCAAAATCGAAACGTTGCAGGCCGTTGAGAGTAAGGGGCCGATCACGATTCGCTGGTCGATTCCCGATCAGGTGCAACAGGAGTTTCGCGTCGTCGCGGAAGACGCGGAATTTATCATCTACGTCGACGTTAGCGGCCCGCGCGAACGCGTGGCAGCGCTGGAGGCCAACCAGATTCGGGCGTTCGTCGATATCTTTGCACGCGATACCAACGAACCCGGCACCACGATTACCCGCGAAGTGCGTTACTTCTTACCTATCGATTTCGCCGGTTGTCGCATCAGCGAAGAGACGGCTAAACGACAGGTAAGATTTCGTTTGGAGCCGATCGCGACCACGGACGGCACTACGCCTACCACCGCCGAGCCCGATGGTGAATCGTAAATGTATCAGATTCTCTTGGGTGCACTCGCCTGTTTGATAGTGATGGGCGTCGTTGCCTTTCTCGTCATACGATTTCGGCGCGAAACCGACGCAACGGTGTGCCCCGAGTGTGGGTTTCGCATGACGAGCGCGTCATTCCCTCGGTGCCCGCGCTGCGGGGAGAATATTTGAGTATTAATTAAACGAGATCACCTGTCGGGTATCGAATATTTATAAACACTGCCCAGCGCAATCAAAAAAAACGGAAAGGCCGAGCGCAGCCCACACGCGCCCGACCTTCCGTCTTGAGGATGGTAACAATCCATCACTCGGTGGTGTTATGTTTTCCGCCTAGAACCGACCGCGCGGTCCCCGGTGGCCGAAGCCCGGATGGTACGGCTGGATGCGCGGCTGGCCGAAGCGACCTTCGCGTACCCTCTCCTGTTCGACTTCGAGGATGCGACCGTTGCGCTGGTTGATCACCTTGGCCTGAATCACCAGATTGTCGGCGTTGCGTGCCAACCAACGGGGCAGTTGCAGCGAGACGCGATCGCGGAACTCGACTTCACGGCGATCAAAATCTCGCGGTCGATCCAGAGGGATCACAACCTGATACGGCCCACGCTGTCGGAAGCCGCGATCACCACGGAATCCACGTTGACCGCGGAAGCCACGTTGACCGCGGAAGCCACGCTGGCCCTGAATGCCGCGCTGGTGGCAAGCCGGTCCGCACTGCCCGTTGAGGCCGTGATTGCAACCGAAGTTATCGATGAACTGCGGCTGAATCGTCAGGATCAAATCGAGCGGTTGTCGCGCCAGGCGTCGCCCTTCAACTTCCACTTCGTAGCGAACGTCGAGAAAGGCTTGGCCGCGATGACCATTCACCCGCGCTCGAATATCGATATCGACATCGAAGTTGCCACCGCGACGATGGAAGCGATGGTTCGGTCCGGCGTAAGCAGTCGTTGCCGCGCAGGCGGTGGCCAGCGTAACAGCGAGGGTCAGGGCGTGTCGTTTATTCATCTTCAACATCGTTGCACCTGCCTTTCAGTAGCGAGCGTCATGCCCGCTGCGTGCGGCGGGTAAGACACAACGCCGGTTAGACAGGTTGGTTGTTTTTTGGAATAAAATGGGCGAATGTCCGTTTTTTGAGCGGTTTAAAGGGGCGGAATATTTTTTGATTTTTTGCAATAGATCGCGCGGCGAGACGTCGCATAGATCGCGCGCAAGCATATAAAGACATTTGTATTTATTTGGGCTACGCTTACCGATCAAAGTCGCACATGGCGACTAGTTATCATCCGGAATAGGCCAAAACACAAAATCGCGATCGGTCGGGTGCTCGCCCCAGCGTTGACTATGCACGCCGCCATTATCTTCGTCGTCCACTCCGATGGAGTAGAGCGTCATTTTGCCCTCACTCACGCGGTAAACAAATTCACTTCCAGTGATTGGATCGATTTTGTGTTCATCGAGACGCTCAAGTTTTAACCCGGGGTCGATCGCCGCTAACGATTCAGGCCATTGACCGTGCTTGTGCTTGTGAGCCAATAACGCTAGCGTCGTCATCGTCCCTTTTTGCTCTGATTCCGCCTTTAACGAAATCATGATTGCCCGGCGCAAGTCCGGAATTAACAGTTTGGTGAAGTTATTGCGTTTGAGATTAAACGGGTCATTGTCGACATAAGCAATGTAATCAAGGTAAATCTGTCGCAGCGGCTTTTCGGCAATCATCTTGCGCAAATGGAGGTGATGCTGGTCAACCTTATCGCGCGCATCCTTCGCGCGAAACGGCAGCGCACCATAGATCTCGTTCCATCGCTGAAAATTAATGGTTCCGTTCGGACAAACGTAACGCAGGGTATCGAGAGCATTAAGCCACTCAACCAGCAACACGGCGTCGAAGTCCAACCGACGACTCTTGTATTTTGAGAGCAACCCGTAGACCCTCGCCGCATCAGCTTCGTTCAACAGTTTTTGGCCCCAAGCCTGACGTAACGATTCAATCGCATACGATTCAATTGCAAAGGCAGTTAACTGATCCATGAGACCACCGTGTTGATACCAATGGTCGGCAACTCGGATTACCATGATGCTGGTGTCCAGCACGTCGTTTTTGCGATTCGTTTGATTCATCCAGCTTCTGAATATAAGCAACTTCGACGCGACACGAACCGAGCTCAGCGTGGGACGCTTCATGTTGATCACTTCGGTTACATCGGGCGGAATGATCAACCATGAGTCTTTTATCTCTACGGCTTCCTTGAGCAGATTAAACTGCGATTCATTCTCTTTAATGAGCGCCGCCAATTCCGGATGGTCTGTGACTTCCCAAGGTTCACCTAAGCGAAGTTCGCGTAGGGACTTCTTAACAGCATCGGAAAACTTTGCATTTGATCCGTTTTCGTTAACGCCAATCGTCAACTTCTGATAGATATCGAACGCGTTCTTCTCCTTGCCGGCACGCTGCTGTTGATTCCACCATTCGATGTAATTGACTTGCTTCTTAAAATCCAGCACGGGCGGTCGCATAGGCTCGTCGCCTGCGGCAACGGTCGAAGCGATCAACAAGATTACAGCTATAGGAAACATAAATTCCCCTTTTTAAGTTAGATTCCTACGACGGTTAGCAAACAACATCACTCGACAACAACTTGTCGCGCTATGGCTCCGGGCTCGAGCTTATCCGGTCCGGAGATTCAGTTTCCATCACCGGCTCAAAGCCGCGAACCGTTGGCGGTCGACGAAACGCCAGCAGCACAATTAGCCCTGCGCCGATGATCACTAAGTCGTAAGACAACGTCCACAGCTCAATCGCCCAACTGCCTCCATATCCCCGGACAGCTTGATTGACTGTCCAGAACCAGTCCATGAGGTGCAGACCTGCCGCAAAACTGAGAAAAACAATGACAGGGCGATGGATATTCCGTCGTCGAATGACGATGGCTGCCAGCAGTACCAGCAGCAACGGCACCAGATACAAACTGTATAGGTTGAGCCACGCCGCAAAATTGGGCGCGGGCCAACTAACGATCCACCGGATTACGGGTCTCTTTAACGTCAGCAGCGGACCGATACTCAGCAGATCGATAAACGCGGCCACTATGCCGAGGATAAACGCGATCAGGCAGCTTCGTTTCATAGTTCGGGCAATTCAAAGGCAACGGGTTTCTGACGCGGGATTGCAAGATCCCACTTGCATGCGCATCAATCCATACGAAACATCGTGGACCAGCGGCCTTATTTTTTTCCGCACCTTAGGGTTTCTTTAGTTGGCATGCGATTACAAAAAGCCGTGCCATCTATAACCTGCCGTTATTTACCGGCGATTGCGCTGCGTTCGGCCCCCTATTCATTGACGCCCGGGACCCGCGCCGATATACCTATTCGCAGACGGTCCTTGCCCGCCCGCCGCAGCCGGCACGCCGTTCGCCTCGCCTGCATGGAGATTCCCCTATGACTGTTCGTCAGAGATGGTCCGCGATCTGCGCGGCATTGATGGCATGCGTTGCTGCCGCTTGCGAAGGGCCGCCGCTGCTGATTTTGCCGACCACGCTGCCCAACGGTATCGAAGCCGCCGCATACAGCACGTCGCTCATGAGCGATGCCGACGGCGGAGCAAACTTTACGCTCATCGCGGGTCGCCTTCCGACCGGGCTGCAACTGAGCAGCAGCACGGGCATGCTAACGGGCACGCCGATTGAAACGGGCTCGTTCGCCTTCGCGATCGAAGCGCGACAAGGCGGCTTTACCGTGCGCGTCGGCACGCGCGATTTCGCGCTAACGATTATTCCCGAGTTGCAATTGGCCGGATCGTTGCCGGCGGCGCGACAGGCGGAAGAATACGACGAAATGTTGACCGCAACGGGCGGCGTTGCGCCGTACACATTTCAAGTGATCGGCCTGCCCGGTGGTATCGGGTTTAACAACGACACCGGCATGTTTTCCGGCACGCCCACGCAACCCGATGATGGTCGCGTGATTCGTGCGACGGTTTCCGATAGCGGCGCGCCGATGCAAACGGTTACGCGCGATTTGTTTTTTGAAGTGAAGCCGTTGGCCGTCAGCATTACGACCAACGATCTGCCCAACGGGATCACGGGCATTCCGTATTCGGCGGAAGTGGTTGCCGAAGATGGGTTGCAGCCGTACTCGTTCTCGATTGTTGAAGGCGTGTTGCCCAATGGCTTGTCGCTGCCGAACAATCGGCGCACCGGCGTGATCAGCGGAACGCCGTCGGTTGCGGGGACGTTTAACTTCACGATCGAAGTGACGGATAGCGACAGCCCACCCACGACGGCGTCGCGCGAGTTTTCGGTGACGATTAATTAATGGATTAAATCCGGTGATGATTCCCCAACCTTTCCTGACGGAAAGGATGGGGCACCCGAGTTGCACCGGTTGCAAAACGGTGCAACGGTGTAGTTAAGGAAACACCGATTACAAACCGGTGCCACAGCGCTGGTGGAATTAAACCGGTGCCACAGCGCATAGCAACTGAAACGAACACATTCTCTCGCGCCCATGATTGAAGGAGTCGCGTGATGCTGATGAAGAAAACCGCCCTAGTAACAACCGCCCTGTTTGTTTGCACGGCCGCGCAGTGCAACGTGAACGTCAATGTGAACACCGGCACGCCGCTGGATGATGCCGTCGCCACGTTATCGATCGAGCGCGAGGATACCGACGTCAATGCGATCCTTAGCGGATCGATCATCGCCGGTTTCGCGAACGTCGAACTGACCGACGAACAATCGATTCAACTCAATGGTGTCGAGTTAAGCCGCGCCGGCAGTTTGTTCACGGCGAGCGTACCGGCGGCCAGCGCGTATATCCTGCGCGTCGTAGAACCCACGCGCGGCGTTGAAACGACGACGATCAACGAGCCGAGCGCGTTTGACATCACATCGCCGACGGTCGGCACGGCGGTCTCGCTCAGCGGGTTCGATGTGACGTGGAACAACGTCGAAGCCGACCTGACGGTACGCGTGGTCGTGCGGCAATCGCTATTGGGCGAATCGTTGGTGCTCAACATCGGGCCGGTCACCGACACGGGCATGGTGAGCATTACGGATGCTCAAATCGCGCAGGCCGGTTTCGGGCAAGGTGCCAACGTGCGGATCGAAGTGATTCGTGAACGTGAGACCAACGACGTGAATGGCTTTGCGGGCGGCTCGCTATCTGCAACGTTGTCGACAGAAGTGGAAGTGGGAACTGCGCCGTAGTACCTTATCCATGAATGAGAAAGTGGGTGACGTCTACTCCGTCTCCCTCGCAGGGAGAGGGCCGGGGAGAGAGTTCTGGCCAGTGCGCAAAGTTTTAGAACCAAAACGATTTATGTGGATGAAGTTTTAGGTTGAAGGCAAAATCGATGGTTTATAGTCCCCCAGCGCTGGACGGGCTGGGGCACCCGAGCGTGATTCCTTTTAATCATAATAACTCACGCGCAATTGCTATCTCAGAATCCGTTGCGCTTGCGTAGGGTTGGTAGTCCCCAAGCCCCAGAGGGGCAGGGGCACCCATCGTTCATTTGAGAAAAAGCTTCCTGGTAGGCTCGGTCGCGTTCCTCTCTTAACATAGCAATCATGCGTTGTCTCACGTGTGGCTACAGTCTTAGCAATCTGCATTCGCGCACCTGCCCCGAGTGCGGCACCGGCTTTAAGCCGACCGACATGCAATTCGCGCCGGGCAAGGTCGCGTTTTGCTGCCCACATTGCGATCAGGATTACTACGGCACGACCGCCGACGGCCATCTTTACCCGATCGAGTTCGATTGTGCTAGGTGTGGCGTGCACATCCACATGGATGAGACCGTCATGCGGCCGGCGGAAGGGTACGAAGCCGAAGACACGGAGCCGCACAAGATTCCGTGGACGCAGCGTTCGGAATTGGGTTGGTTTAAAGCATTTCGTAAGACGCTCGTCATGGCCGTAATGCGACCGAGCGAGATCGGTTTGGGTCGCGCGCAGCGCGGCGATACGCGCGACGCGTTGCGTTTTGCGGCGTATTCGATTTTGCTGGTCGCCATCCTGTCGATCGTTGCGCAGTCGATGCTGCAGGCGATCTTCTTCGGTTTCATTACGGCGGTCACAGCGACGGGGCCGGGCGCTCCCGGCGCGGGCCCTACCATGGGCATGCCATTTTTTCTCAGTATCGTGACGAGCCAAACCTTAGGTGCGCTGATCGCGCTGCCGTTTGGGCTGTTGGTGTTGTGGCTGTGGGCCATGAGCGCGCATGGCATACTGAAGTTAACGGGCCAACCCTACCAACCTGCATTCGCAACCAAGCGTGCGTTTTATTATGCATCCGGCGCGAACGTGATGAGCCTGGTACCGTGCTTGGGCTGGTTGGTCGGCGGGCCGTGGACGATGGTTTGCACGATCAAGGCATTGAAGGCGACGCAGCGCATTAGCGTGGGTCGCGCCGTGCTGGCCGTTTTGCCGATGCCGATTGCGGCACTTGGACTTGGGGTTGGGTTCATCATTTGGATATTCTCGACCACGCTGGCGACGATGACCGGACCGGGGGCTTTCGGCATGTTTAACCCGGACACCGAAACGCTGACGACCAATTACGTGAATTGGGCCAACAGAAACAAGCGTTATCCGCAACACGTCGTCGAACTGGTGATGGACAACACGGTCTTTCTGGGCGAGCTAATCCAGACCAACTCGGCAACGGCGTATTACGATTTGGTGGTCGGCAACTTTGATACCAGCGTGACGGATGACCTGCCGGAACCGCAGCGCACGCAGACGTTTCAGGCGTATCTCAACGCGCTTCCCAAAGATATTCTCGCGTATCGGTTGGGGGATTTCGTCTTTTACCCGAGCGCGCGGCCGCCCGATCAAACCGCGCCAACGCGCTGGCTGATCGTCGCCTGGCCCGACCCGGATACCAATGGACTGCTAGGGCCGAGCGAAATAGTAGAAATCGGCCTTGCCGACGGTACCACATTTTATTCGGTGAATTCGGGATTCCCGGCGGCAGTGGCGGCTGAAAACAGCGCGCGCGAACTAGCCGGGTTGCCGCCGATACCGCACCCCATGAATGTGAAGCATCAACAGTTCGTGATGGTCGGCGACGAGATTGAGGTGGTTGAAAGTAGCAATGATGAGGTGGACGAAAACACCGAGCCCACGACGATGGAACTCAATGAGTTTGGAGCGTTCGACATGTAACGCACTTCATAAGACAGGGGCCATACTTAATTTCCGTCGTCCTCCGGAATACAAAAAAAGTGCCCCCGCGTTTTATTACGAGGGCACTTGTCGCGATCGAATGAAATCGGAAGCGGGGCTACTCACGCGACCCCAAAGCCTGCATCAGGAACCAGACCAATTGCAGTATCGCGGTCACCGTCGCGGCCACATAGGTGAGCGCGGCGGCATTGAGAACCTTTCCGACCAGCGGATCCTCCTGAGGCGTGACGATGCCACCGTCGACCAGCACGGCGCGGGCGCGACGCGATGCGTCGAACTCCACCGGCAGGTTGACGATCTGAAAGATCACCGTCAACGAAAACAACCCCACCCCCAGCAACAACAAGCCGGAGGACTGGATAAACAAACCGGCCATCAGGACGATCATCGACAAGGAACTGCCGGTCGACGCCAGCGGCACCATCCCATTGCGAACGACCAGCGCGCCATAGCGCCGCGCATCTTGTATCGCGTGCCCCACTTCGTGAGCGGCGATCCCCACGGAGGCAATCGTCCGCCCGTCGTAGACGTCGGGGCTCAAACGCAGCACCTTGTTGCGCGGATCGTAATGATCGCCAAGGAAGCTTGGCTCGCGCTCGATACGCACATTATGGATGCCTTGCATATCTAGAATGCGTTGGGCCGTTTGGGCCCCCGTGAGGCCGGAGCTGGCCATCTGCCGATTGCCACGGTCATAGGCTGAACGGAGGCGCGACTGCGCCCAACCCGCCAGCACCATGCCGGGCAGCATGACAAGCAGCAAGTAGTTCATGTCAAAAACAAAAAAGCTCAGCATGTTCGTTCCTCCACCGATCGCAGCGACGGTTTCCTTTATGTTCTAGTTCCGTCGGTCGGTTGAAATTCTAGCCATCTTTCTACTCGGCGGCTGAACCCGTTTTCTCGGGCCTTGGTTTGTGTCACGATGACAGCCGCCGCCCGCTTATTGGCTGACAGATCGTCATGACGCTGCCGAAACCCGCTACGGCAAGCCCTTACTACGACACCCCTTGGCAGCCTGTCGATCGCGTTAGCTTGCAGGTTGCAAAACTTGTGCCGTTTGCCGCACTTCCGCGCCATGTTGCCGCATCGTTGCAATGGCCGCCGCCACGTCGCCCTCATTTAGATTTACGCCGCGACAGCCGTCTTCGATTAGCACCGTTTCAAATCCGAGTTGCAATGCGTCGAGGACGGTGAACTTGACGCAGTAGTCGGTGGCAAGGCCAAGCACGAACACGCGCTGCACGTGCTTCGCCTTGAGAAAATCGCTCAAGCCCGTGGCCGTGTGATGACCGTTATCAAAGAAGCCGCTGTAGCTGTCGAAGTGCGGGTCGGTGCCTTTTTTGAAAATATGGCTAACTCGGTCGGTGTTTAAGTCGTCCGCGAATTCGGCACCGGGCGTGTTTTGTACGCAGTGCACGGGCCACATGATTTGGTCGAGACCTTCGACCGTGATGACGTTGCCGATTTCTTGCCCGGGATGGTTGCTGGCAAAGCTGGCGTGCTCGCGCGGGTGCCAATCCTGCGTCGCAACAACAAGTTCGAAGTGCGGTATCAGTTGGTTGGCAACCGAGATGACCTCGTCGCCATGCGGAACCGCCAGCGCCCCACCGGGGAGAAAGTCGTTTTGGATGTCCACGAGGATGAGTGCGTTGGTGGGGTTGTACATTTTTTATCACGGATGAATTCGTGGGATTCAATGCGGATGCGTTGATGTTCCTATCGATTACAACTCAAACACAAACCCACTTTCTTCCAAACTTCGATACTTGCGCTTGTCGAAGCGATACAACCGGGCCGCGCGGTGGGAAACATCCTGTTGCTTCTCATCGAGTTCGACCAACAAATCCATCGCCAAAATCCTTCGCCGAAAGTTCCGTTTGTCGAGCTCTCGTTCCAAAATCACTTCATACAACTGTTGCAATTGTGAGAGCGTGAACTTGCGCGGTAACAACTCAAACCCGATGGGTTGATAGCGCACCTTGCCGCGCAAGCGCGCGAGGGCGGTGGCTAAAATCTCATCATGATCGAAGGCGAGCGTGCGTGCCCGATCGACATCCACCCATTCGGCCTCGGCCGCGTCGTCATCCGCGCGGGGTGGATGGTTCACCGTGTTCACCAGCGCATAGTAAGCAACGGATATCGTTCGACCGCGCGGGTCGCGACCGGGCATGCCGAATGTGTAAAGCTGCTCGAGGAATATATCGCGCAGGCCGGTTTCTTCTTGCAATTCGCGTCGCGCAGAAGCTTCCAAGTCTTCATCCATGTCGACAAAACCGCCGGGTAGCGCCCATTGCCCCTCAAACGGTGGGCGACCGCGGCGAATTAACAACACGCGCAGGCGCTGCTCTTGTAAACCGAAGACGACGCAATCGACCGTCACGGCCGGTCGGGGATAGTCGTACGTAAAGCTCATCGCGCCTTCTCGCGCAGCTTAAGAATCAGGTCGGTCTTCAATTCAAACAACGATTGTTCGAGACCGACGGGGTATTGGTGCGGATTGGTGAGGCGTTTGATCGTCGGGTGCAGCGCGGCGAGTTGCTTATGCACCCAACCGCGCGAGTTATCGAGCGCGTGCACTTCAAAGACCTGTTCACCCTTGCGAAAAACGGGCACCAACAGATCCGTATGAGCAACGTCACCGGGCATATGTTTACGGCGCGTCATATCGAGCGGGTCGATGATGGTGCAGCCGTCGTCGATGTTGGTGGCGGCATCGTAAATGGCATCGGCTAAGAATAACCCGTCGCGATGGTAGCGCCGCACCTGAAGAATGCCGGGGTTGGATATCTTGATCGACTGTTCGGAGAGCTTCAGCGTGTAGCGCCAGTCTTCATCCGGTCCGCGCACCGCCGTCATCTTATACACACCACCGAGTGCCGGTTGGTCGTAGCCCGTGATCAGTTTCGTACCAACGCCCCATACGCCGATCTTCGCGTCTTGCTGTTTGAGGCTGTCGATGATGTGTTCATCGAGATCGTTACTGGCCACGATCATCGCATCGGGAAAGCCGCCTTCATCGAGAATCCGTCGCGCTTCGATGCTAAGGTAGGCCAAGTCGCCCGAATCCAAGCGCACGCCCGCCATCTCATGGCCGCGTTCGCGTAGGCGTTTACCCACCTGCACCGCCTTGCGTACCCCTTCGATCGAGTCATAGGTATCAACCAGCAATACGCAGTTATTGGGCATGGCTTCGGCGTAGGCTTCGAAAGCATCCATTTCTTCAGTGAAGCTCATCACCCAACTATGTGCGTGTGTGCCTTTGACCGGAATGCCAAATAGCCGACCCGCCAATACATTCGACGTACCCGCGCAGCCACCGATATAGGCCGCGCGACTGGCGGCCAAGGCGCCATCGATGCCTTGGGCGCGCCGAAGCCCGAACTCCATCACGGGTTCACCGCGCGCCGCCCCACAGACGCGTGCCGCTTTGGTCGCCACCAACGTTTGATAGTTGATGATGTTCAGAATGGGCGTCTCAAGGATTTGCGCCTGAATGATCGGACCCGTTACCTGCACCAACGGTTCGTGCGGAAATACCACCGTGCCTTCGGGAATGGCATCGACATCGCAGGTCAGGCGCAATTCGCGCAAATATTGCAGGAAGCCGTCGTCAAACAGCGGTCCGTCGTCATTACCGCGTAAAGAGGCGAGATAGGACAGGTCCTCTTCATCGAAATGAAACTCGTTGAGGTAGCCGGTCAGATATCCCAAGCCGCAGCTAATGCCGTAGCCGCCGTCGAACGGATTTTGGCGAAATGACATGCTGAAAACGGCTTCGTGATCGGCCATGCCGCACTTCCAATAGCCATATGCCATGGTGAGCTGATACAGATCGGTGAGCAGCATTAATGAGGGTTTGTAGAGCGTGGCGGGCGTGGTGATTCCGATATTGTTCATAGTGTCAAAATTACACTAAGAAGCACCAGTCGTCAACAATATGACCCGCGCGCCTATTAGCGGACCGTCCATAATTGTTCAAAACCACCTAATTTCTCCAGCCCTCCCGGTTCGACGTATTTTAGACTTGCCATTGAGCCGAAGCCCGCGAGCCGCATAGCCCGCATGAGACCGAGACAGGTCCCCCGGCGCTCTGCGCTCGCACCCCACGGCTTGGTGACAAGCGGCGGCCAGCCTGCGAGAAACACGCATGCGAATCGAGGCCGCGCGTAAAGGACAATGCACGTTTCTGCTTTCGTTTTTCGCCGCGGAGTTACCACCATGCGTTCCCAGCGTTTTACCGGCGCGACCCTTGCCTTGGTCACGCTCATCTCGATCGGCTGCAATCAGCCGGAAGACCCGGCCACCATGAATACGCCGCCCTACGACGCCGCCGAATCGCGGCGCGAGCTGGCGGAATTCTTCGCCTATCACCAGGACAACGGCCTGCTTGCCCAGCGCGCGATTGCCGACATGCACTTTGTGCCGGGTACCTCGCACCTATCGGGCGCGGGCGAAGCGCAGCTCGCGCGGCTGGCTGAGATCATGCAAGACACCGGCGGCACCATTAACTACGACACCAGCTTGGGCGACAGCGGCTTGGCTGGCGCCCGTTTGGCATCGGCGCGACAGTTCTTATCGACCTACACGGTTGGTAAGAAGCCCATTCAAGTGGCCTTCGGTATGGCCGGCGGTCGCGGCATGGACGCGGTCGAAGCGGTCGATGGACGCGGCGTCGCGCAACAAGCTGAACCGCGCGGCAGCGCTTACCGGCTCGGACCGGGCGCAGGAGCAGGCGGCGGTGGTGCAGGCGGTGGAAACTAAATCTCCGGAGGAGCCAATCATGATACGCAAATCACTTTTGATCATTGCAATAGCTGGCGGCGTGTTGGCCCTTCCCTCCGGTTGTACGCCGGGCGGCAAGAGCGGTATCGCGCAAGGCCCACGCATTAGCACCAAAACGCACCTGGCCTCGGCCCGCATGCTCGAAGCCACGGGCAACTATGCCGGTGCCACGAAGCAATACGAACACGTAATCGAGAACGAGCCCGATATGGCGTTGGCCTATCACCGGTTGGCCGTGCTTTACGTCAAGCTGGGCTACCTCGATAAGGCGCAAGACACGCTGCAGATGGCGATCGAAAAAGGTGCCGACGAAGCGAGCCTGCGCAACAATCTCGGTTTTACGCTCATGCGCATGGATCGTCTCGACGATGCCGAACAGATGCTCGATGCGGCGCTGGCGATTTCGCCGAACTTTCATCGAGCACGCATGAATCTGGCCATCTGCCATGCCAAGGCCGGTCGCACCGAACAGGCGCTGATGAACTTCGCGCAGGTCGTGCCGCAGGATCAGGCGTTCTATAACCTCGGCGTGATTCGCATGCAGGAGCGCGACTATGTCGCGAGCGCTTGGGCGTTTAACGAAGCGTTGGCAATGAACCCGCGCCTACCGGGCGTGCGCGAAAAAGCGACGCAGGCCGTAGCCCTGGCGCGCCATGCGCCGCACCATCCGGCGGATGAGGAGATTCTGGCGACGCTGTCAAACCCACAGTCGGGCGGCATGCCGCCTTCGAATGTGCCGACGGAACCGTTCCCGGTTCGCACGGCGCAAGTCGAACCTACTCCGACACCGACGGCCCCGTCGTACGAATCAATGCAGCCGGCCGCGCCGACGATCGTGAACAGTCGACCGCCACGGACTCGACCGACGGAGACGTTTGCGACGAACGATTCGCCAACCGAAACAAGTACGTCCGCTTCCACGAGCGAACCCACGTTCGCGACGACGACGAACGACGTGCCGTCGATGACACCGGTCGCAAGCAGTGCCCCAACGACGAATCGCATGGGCCCGCCCCGCAACGTCGTGAACAGCCGACCGCCGCGCACGACGACGGCAATGACGCCGATGCAGCCCGCGCCCGATTCGACTTCGGAGTCGCGCGTTATTCTGCCCTTGAAGACCATCGCACCGATGCAACCGAGCGCTTCGACGACGAATTCGTTTGCCAACGAACAAGACGATTGGAACGGCGACGACGAGTCGAGCGATGAATGGTCGGACGACTGGGATGAATCGGATTGGAACAACGCGTCGAAGCCGGACGAAGACGGTTCGTCTGCGACGCCCATGACGCCGATGCAATCGGTTTCGGACCCGTCTTACTCCCGTGTAGCGACGACTGAGCCCGAGGTTCAGGACATCGCTTACGACCCGTCGTATGAGGCCGATCAGAAGATGGCCGAAACGACTTGGCAGAAGTGGTTTACGCCAGCAGACGCGAACCGCAATACGGACGCCACGCCGATGGTCGAGGTAGCAACACCGCGTCCGCAACAGCCGGCTAAGGTGAAAAACGCGCGGCGGTCGTCGAGCACGAAGCCGCAGTCGATGAAGGCCACAACCGGAAATTCGAGCGCATCGTCGAACAAGAAGACGCCGCCGATGAAGGCGACGACTTCAAACCAGCAGAGCGCGACGACGACAACGGCCACATTTCGATGGAACGAATCGGAAGGGACGATGACGCCGTCGTCGAACACGTCATCGAAAGCGAAGTCGCCTGCTTCGAAAGCATCGACGACGACCGGCACCATGACACCGATGCAAATGACGCCTGCCGATAACAGCCGCACGCCGAGCAAGACGCCGTTCCCGCGCAAGCGTGCCGACAAGGCTGTCATCAAACCGATCGACAGCGAAGACGCTCAACCGATGCAACCCGCGTCGGATGATAGCGATAACCAAACGGATAAGAACACCACGCGTGACGGCACGTCATCTGGCAGCATGCAGAAGATGACGCCGCTCGCGTAACGCTAACGTCGAACGATCGACGCGGCGCAACCGTATCCTCCTCCTTCCCAACTCACCCCGTTCAGAACACCGGCGGTCCTCGCACCGCCGGTGTTCTGTTTTACGTATTGAGATTTAAGGCGCCGGTTGGCGGGCGTGGCGAATGAACGCCCGAGCATGAACGTAGCGACCGAACGAGAATGCCAAGTATCAGGATTGATCGCGGGCCCGTCGTGAATGTTGAGAATACGCAGCATCGCATCGATCCCGGAGGGATCACGGGATAATAGCCACGCGTTTCAACGCGTGGTTCAATCGGGCCATAGCAATTTCGTGCGGGATGCACTGAAGGATTTAAACTTCTGGCGGCAAACGTTATAGCGAAACCAAAATGATCATCACCGCATTACTGACACTGCCTTATCGTTCGAAGAATTTGTTTTTGTAACTTCTTATTTGAATTTTTTAGACTGCATGAATTATCAGTGAGAAATCGTAGGACAAGTTGATGAAATTCACCACCAGTAGATGCCACCCCCATCTCTGCCCTCAGATTCTTAATAAAGTTCTGCCGCAAAACTATGTCGGACTCGATCTGAAGAAACAATTCATCCAATTCCTCTCCTAATCGATTCTGCTTCGACATAGAACGTGGTCTCCTTCGATTGACGCTTGATAGATATTCTGCGTCGTGAAACACACTCGATGAGCCGTGCTATTCAACTTCAACGAGCACCGCCCCATTCGCGGGTTGCACATGATGCCGTGCCGGTGACTCGTCGTACAACCACGGGCCCACCAAACCATCCATATGAAGCAACAAAGCCGTTTGATCGTCGGGCTCGAATCGGCGTTGCGGCGTAAACGACTGGCCGCGGTAACGCGCCGTCGTGGAGATGCGCACTTCGTCAATCAATCCATCGAAGAACGAATTTGCTTCACCGTTGCGACCGACATCGCCACCGATAATGAACGGCAGATCATTGGTTCGGCGTTTGCCCTTGCCGGGCAGCTTGGCCACTTCCCGGCCATCAACGTATAGCCGCACGTGTTCGCCGTCGTAGTCACCGGCGATGTGATACCACCGCCCCGCTTCCAACTTTATTTTTTCGTCCTCGGGCTCGACGTAGCTACCATCCAAATGAATCGAAAACATCGGCACGCCGCGATTGACAAATATGCCGAACTCGGAGCCTTCCGTTTTCGTAACGAGGCCCACACGCCGACCGAATTCGTCGGCCTTCATCCAACACTCAAGTGTCAGCGGTCCATCCGGGACCACCAACCCCGAAGACGGCACCTTCACATGATCGTCCTGACCGTCGCACGATAACGCCTTGTTGGTACCGCTACTTGGCGGCGATAGGTTGGCGCGCATCGGCACCACCACGGACTTAACTGGCATCGGATAACGAAAACTCGGCGCCAAATATTCCATCTGTATGTCGACCATCAACGTGCCGAACGACGGATCGAGTGAGCCCGCCGGTCGCCGCACCTTGAACGCAAACGAGCGCGACGCGCCCGCTTGAATTTGTCCGTGGTTGTGATCGGGCGTGCACACCCAGCGCGAATCGGGCGACTGCGGCATAACCGTCACATCGATCGGTCGCGACGCGCTGTTGGTTATCGTTGCCGTTACCAAGCCCTCGGCGCGACCGTCGTGTTGCAACTCGACGCCGCCTTCCAACGCCGCCGCGTTTTCAACCAGTTGCAAACACTCTTGCTGCATCGTGCCGGTGATCTCGCGCACGTTTTGAACTTCACCTACAGGCAACGATGCCAGCGCGATCTGGTCTTTACGCACGGTGACGACATCGAAGTGATGCAGGAATCCAACAGACGGAATATCACCGTTCTGGTAGCCGCCGACCGTGGCCAACGTGACGTATTCGATGCCGTCCTTAGCATCGTAGCGAGCACGATGGATATGGCCGGCGAAGACGGCGGACACATTGCCCGCATCGACCAACGCCTGATGCACCTTATCCCAATCATCGCCATAGTTGTTGCCCAGCCAACGCGGATGGTGCAAAAACAGGAAGATATGATCTGCGTCTTTGGCTTTGCCGAGTGTTTCTTTGAGCCAGTTGAATTGTTCCGGGCTCATCTTTTGGCATTCGGGATCGCGAATGCTCTTGTTGCCCGTTGCGGGATCGCCTTCGTCGGAATACAGCGCGATGAACCAACAGTTCTTATGTTCGAATGCATACCAGAGCGGGCCGAAGTGCATTTCGTAGCTGGCTTCGTGTTCGCCCTCTGGCTTCTTTTCACCGCGTTCGCCGCGCCAGTAGATATCGTGATTGCCGGCCACCGGGAACCACGGACACAATAGGTTGTCCATTATCTCCTTATACTCGCGCATCTCTGCCATCCACTCGGGCGTTTTGTTGTAGCCTTGAATTAAATCGCCGACCGTCATCACGAGATCGGGCTCGAGCAAGTTGACGTCGCGCACGGCATCGGCGAGGACCGACACGCCTTCATCAGGCCCGCCGGTTCGATCGCCAAAGACCACAAAGAAGAACGCGTCTTTTTCTTCGGGCATGGGCAGCTTTATCGGTGAATCGCGCGACGTGAGAAAACGCGATGCGTCGTGGCTACGCGGATGTTTCTTGTTGTGCGGATGCAAATGGCGCGTATGGCCAATATTGTTGCGCGGTGCGTCTTCTTGAGCGTTGGCCGCACCACCAAGGATGATTGCGGCTGCGAATCCGAAGACCGTGATGCAATGGCGAGTGTTATCCATCTTGCTTTCCCAAGCGGCGGTGTGTAGTAGTTTATTGCAACGATTGAGTGAATCGGCAGCCTAAAGTCTGCTCTCGGTTGCGACAAGAGACAGTAACGTCGCCTCTGTATGAACCGGCGACCAATTTGTTACAATCACGCCCATCTCACGCACGAAAAACCGGCAATGTTAAGAGAGCGTTAAATGAACCCACGAAACCGCCCGGCAGATGGCTTTCCGCCCGCCGCTTTGCCCGTCGACGAACCGCCAATGGCACGCGCCGTTCCACCCATGTCGTCGGATGAGGCGACGCAGTTGCGTTACGCAACGGAATTCTCGCAGCCAATCCGCGTCGACGGCAAAAAGATCATCGTATCGAAAAGCCTGACATTCCCGACGCAGCGCTGCATCAAATGCAACCAGCCAAGCGATGGCAAGTCGTTAAAACGCAACTTGGTTTGGCATCATCCGGCGTTTTACTTGTTGATATTCGGCGGCGTAATCCTCTATGCGATTGTTGCACTTATCGTGCGCAAGAAGGCGATCGTGCAGGTAGGCCTATGCCCGATTCACCGGCGAAAGCGCCGATTGATTCAAACGCTTTCCATTCTGTTTCTGCTAGCACCTTACACACTGCTTCTACTGCCGCGCGGCACGATCGATCCGATGGCGATCATGGGATTGGCCTTATTCGGTCTGGTCGTGTGTCTCTTCATGCTGCTCGGCACGCAGGTGATATCGCCCACTTACATCGACGAGAAATGGGTCCACTTTACGGGTGCGGGCCGGCCATTTCGCGACGGCCTAACGAATCCGGAAGGGAATTGACTGATGCTGTGGCTCAAGATTTATCACCAACGAACGCTCGTCCTAGGGTGCATGGCACTGTTACTTTCAACTGGTTGTACGAGTTCAACCGCCGAACAAAACATCAAGGACGTTCTGAACGACCAAACCGCCGCCTGGAATCGGGGCGATATCGAAGATTTCATGCTGGGCTACTGGCAATCGGACGAACTCACCTTCGAAGCGCCCGATAGCGTAACCAAGGGGTGGCAAGCCACGCTCGAACGGTATCAACGCCGCTATCCCAATCGCGCCGTCATGGGAACGCTCGCGTTCTCCAACCTGGTCGTCGACGTTACCGCGGACGACGAAGCGACCGTCACGGGCCGGTTTCATCTTGAGCGCGACCCACTTCCGGACGCTAGCGGTCACTTCGTTCTTACGCTGCGCCGGTTCGTTGAAGGTTGGCGCATCGTGCGCGATCGGACATGGTCGGATTTGGAAAACGAGGAAGTCGAATCATGAAACTCACGATCTTCAGCACCAAAGCCTACGAGCGCGATCAGCTCAATAAATACAACCAAACGCACGGCCACGATCTTAACTTCGTCGAGGCGCGCTTGACGCCCGCGACTGCGACCTTGGCACGCGACACGCCCGCCGTCAGCATCTTCGCCAACGATGACGGTGGTGCCGAAGCGCTGGAAGCGTTGCACGCCGTCGGCGTGCGCCTCATCGCGCTGCGCTCGGCGGGTTTCAATCACGTCGATATCGAAACTGCCGAACAGTTGGGCATGACCCTACTGCGCGTGCCGGCTTATTCGCCGCACGCGATTGCCGAACATACGGTGGGCCTAATGTTGGCGCTCAATCGCAAATACCACCGGGCGTATAACCGAATCCGCGAGCAGAACTTCGAGTTGGACGGTTTGCTCGGGTTCGATATGAACGGCAAGACCGTCGGCGTGATCGGCACCGGTGAGATTGGCGCCGTGGTTTGCAAAATTTTAACGGGCTTCGGTTGCCGCGTGCAGGCGTTTGATGTGAAGGAAAACCCCGCATGTCGGGAGATCGGCGTTGATTATGTCGACCTTAACGCGTTGTACGAATCCTCGGATATCATCACGCTGCATTGTCCGCTGACGCCGAAGACGTATCACCTGCTCAACGCCGACGCGCTGGCGAAGATGAAGCCGGGCGCGATGTTGATCAACACCAGTCGCGGTGGGGTGATTGATGCGCGGGCGGCGATCGACGTGTTGAAGAGCGGACACCTCGGTTCGTTGGGCATCGACGTATACGAGGAAGAAGCCGACCTGTTTTTCAAGAACCTCAGCGGCACGATCATTCAGGATGATGTGTTCGCCCGTTTGCTAACGTTTCCCAATGTGCTCATCACGGCCCATCAGGCATTCTTCACCGAAGAAGCGTTGGCCGGTATCTACGGCACCACGCTGCAGAACGTGACCGACTTTGAAAACGACGCGATCGACGACAAGAAGCGGGTAACGTCGGCATTGGTGGCATAGGTGGCCGGGCCGTTTATACACGCGTTCGACCCTCGGACACTTACCAAGGCGATATGATTGTTCGGCTCACTTTATTGCGGGTTGATCCACTTGTTGAGCGCGCTTCGCCGGACTCATTTGGGGGCGGCGTGCCAAATGCTTGAGACCAACGGGACCGGCCAAGTATTATTGCGTCAACGGATCGGTGCGTTCGAAGCACTTGCCATTCGGCTAAAACGCTCACCCCGGCCCTCTCCCTGCGAGGGAGAGGGAGTAGGCGTCACTCACCTATTTGAACTGGATGATGTAATTTGAATTACGCGTTGCCACGACACCATACACAAAGGACCCATGCTATGAAACGCCGCCACATTCTCCTCGTTGTTGCCTTTGCCTTTACGTCTGTTTGGAGTCTGGCCCTTGCAGATAAACCGGACGCGAAAGCAAATAGTACAGAAGCCGAGAAGCAAATCGCCGCCATGGATTGGATGGCCGGCACCTGGTCGGGTTCGATGTGGGGCGGCACGTTCGAAGCGTATTACACCACGCCCGAGGGTGGTCGCGTCATCAGCCACAGCCGCCTCATGAAGGACGGCAAGCAGGCGTTTTATGAATTTGAAATGTTTGAGGTGAGTGACGGCGCCGTTCAAATGGCCCCCTTCCCCGGCGGCAAGCGTGTTGTCGGTTTGACGTTGGCCAATCTCGATCGCAAACAGCGCAAAGCCACGTTTGAAAACAAGAACAAGGATTACCCCACGCGCATCGAATATCATCGCGCCGCCGACGATCGTTTGGTCATCACGCTCAGCGACCCGCACGGCGGCAGCGACAAACGTGAAGTGTTCGATTTAAAGCGCAAGGTGGATTAGTGCTGTTGACAATTGAGAGCGATGTTTGCGCTGTGGCACCGGCTAGAGCAGTTCACGTTTGAATGCGACGGCTGCACTGTGGCACCGGCTAATAGCCGGTAGATGCTGACAATTCATCTCGGCGCGCAGTCATTCGAGAAGTGATCGAATCGCGCGCGCGTATCCTCCGCATTCAAAAATCTGGCGGTAAGTTCCAATGATTATCATCGGCTTGGATTACATCAACAAGCTGCGCGCGGAACCGTACTACGCCGCCAAGGCGGTGCTAAATACAAACGGCATCATCTTCTTCCCCGAAAACCACGAGCACCGCGATCAGAAGGCAGCGGGCATTTCCTACGAAGACAACTACAAGGGCAACGCGCTGGCGGCGATGATTCGACCGCGACGGCTGGAGATCCGGTTTCGTCAAGCGTTTTCAGATGCGGATATCGCGGAGATTGTTCGCGGCTTGGCAAAGAATGAGGCCCTGGCGTTTTTGGCTGCGTGGGAGATTACATATCAAGCACGTGAGATTGATTTGGATGAAGTCGATTAAAGGAATAGCTTTTTTCGAAGAGAATTTTTGCGCGCGTAAGTCAGACAGGGCGTTGAGACGCTATGCGCTTATTCCAACGCCAAGGGCGTTGCGCCAGTAGCCCAGGGTTGATGCGCAGCAGCTACCCTGGGTTGCGATGTAAACTCAAGGGATTCAACGCTGAAGGCGTTGCGGCATACCGGGCGGAGACGGAACTCCTTCAGAGTTCGAAGATTCTTTGCCAACCATTTCCTGGGGTAGCCGCTTCGCGTCAACCCCAGGTTATTGAAGCAACGCCTTTGGCGTAGAAGATGACTGAGGAACATTGCCGGGAACGCACAAATCCGAAGAATGAAATCGTGTTTCAAGTCGTCGACAAAATCCCAAATCCGCTACATTTCAATTCAGTACGTTCTAAAGGGTGTCACCAACAATAAAAACCGCCAGTCGATCTGCATCGACTGGCGGTCTTACGTTTGTCATATCGGCTAGCGGCAATTGAAATCGATTCCCCAAGGTTGGATTACCAACCCGGGCCTCCGTCCCTTCCTTTATGCATTGAAATGCATCGCGTCAACTAGCGAACTATAAAAACTCGCAGCCATAATGTTGCCGGGTAAGCCTGACACTTGACCATCACCGAGCTCGATAATGATCCATTCTCCAGCTTCGGTTTGCGCAATATCCATGGTAAAGAATCGGCTCGGAATATCTTTCGCGATCTCGATGAACTGATTCAACGGTGGTGATTCATCCGGATAAGCCGAATCCTCCCAATAGTGCCCCACTGCCACAGGATTACCATCAAGAAAGAAGACGCGATATTCCAAGTGCAACGGCGCACCGCTCTTGGGATGCTGACCGATCTGTTTTAAATGAATAAATTCCCGATAGACAAGACCTACATTCAAATCGTCGTCTTGAAATTCAAGAAAGCACCGAGTAACCGCTTCTACCTTATCAAGATCGCTTGCCCGTGGGATGAAACAAGCGTCATTCCACATGTGTTTTTGCGACTTCACGTAGTCCTTCACAATAAGGGGGCTATCACCGAATTCTGAAACAATAGCTTCAATTTCCTCACGTGATATCGAAACGTTGCAAGGTTGAAATGCGGTACGCGGCGTATTCCGCTCGATGAATGGATACGATGTCGGTAAATAATGACATGTCTCATAGGCTTGCGGTGAATTGATTAAGGTGATTCCGCGTTCTTTCAGGTATGCGAATAAGACCTCGTACTCGTTAGGGCGCAACATCCACCCCCGGTATATGGCCGTTCCGTTTGATTGGTCTTCGCCTCCCAAAAGCCTCACGCTACCAACGAATTGCCCATTCGATATACGGAAATCTATCACGCCTGTGAAACAACCAGCGCTTTTCGCTGCGTCATACTGACTGACAAAGTCCGGTTCGACTTCCCGGGGATTCAGCGGGCTATTCGGAAACAGAATCAATGGCTTCATGGCCCATACTCCCGTAAACAAGAAAGAAGAAGCCCATCTTCGTACAGCGAGAATTATTGATCAACTAACTTGAATTCTTAAATCAAAAAAAGCCGCCCGTTACTTGGCGTAACGGGCGGCTTCGATATTTTTAATTTTTGTCACGCTCGCACTAACTTAGCGGCGGCGGCGCACGGTACGCTTCATACCCATGAAGCCCATGCCGAACGTGGCGAAACCGAAGATGCCCAGCACACCGCTGGCGCAGCTCTGCGTCGTCGGGATCGGCGGGATCGAGGCCAAATCGTTGGCGACGACCGTGTTCACCGAGCAGGTGTAGTTGTATTCAAACGGCTCCGACGGGTTGTCGGCGTTTTCGAACTGACCTTGGCCTTCCCAATTCATGTCGATGAAACGCTCGTCGCCCACATTGCGGACGGTGCCGGTCGAAACAGCCGGGAATTCCACCGGCGACTCGAAGCCGAAAAAGCTCAGGTCGTTCTCAAACGTGATGCGATAGACATCGTTGGTTTCGAACGTGCCGAAGTTGCGATTGTACGTGCCTTCCGAGCTGATGATTTCGATCATCAACCGACCGGTCGAGATGCCGAGCGGCAACACGAGCGGCTCGACTTCCTGCACGTAGCTGCTAAAGCCGGCAGTGCCTTCGGTCGGATCGATATCGAGATTGAAGCGGGTGTAGATCACGCGCGACGTCGTGTTGATGCCGAGGCCGTCGAAGCGCAGATCGAAGCTGCTGTCGACATCTGCGTTTTCGTACGCGTTCAGCGTTTCGGACTGTGCAAAGGCAGGTGCGGCGAGAATGGCGGCGATGGCTCCGGCCAGCAAGGTGTTACGCAGTTTCATCAGCGCGGGCTCCTTTCAAGAGTCAGACGATTGCGTCGAGTGTCGACGAACATCAGGTTTCGTTTTTGCATTCGATTGCGACGGATGAAAACCCGCCTGCATGACCGAGCAGTATAGCAGAATAACCTCAGGTCTTCCCCGGTTCGAGACAATAAATTGCCCCATCTTCGGTGCCGACGACCAAGACGCCCCGGGCAATCGCCGGTGACGCCGAGATCGGGCTACCGACCTCAAAATACCACGTGCGCGCTCCGGATTCGCGGTTGACGGCGTACAAACGGCCATCGTGAGAGCCGACATACACCAGCGGGCCGCTGATGACCGGAGAGCTATCGATTTTGGCACGAGCCTGAAACACCCACCGACGTTCGCCGGTGGCGGCGTTGATGGCGTGCAGTCGCTTGTCGCGGCCACCGATATAGACGGTGCCGTCTGCGACGGACGCCGAAGAGAAAAACGGAAACTCTCGCTCTTCGTCACGGTAGCGCCAGCGAACTTTTCCATCGGCCCAATCGAAGCCCAAGACCTCGTTGCCGAAGGTGCCCAAAAAGGCCGAGGTGCCGGCAATCGCGACCGCCCCGCCGGTTTGACCATCAATCGGAATCTTGCGGCGACCTTCACCCGTTTTGGCGTCGATGACGTGTAGGCGACCATCGCAGCCGCCTATGAGGCAGACGCCATCGGCGATGCCCACGGTGCCCTGCACCTGATCTTCGGTGCGGTATTCCCATGCTTGTTCGCCGCTGTCGGCCTTGAGGGCATAAATGCTGCCGCCGGTGGAACCGAAGACGATGAGACCCTCGGCAGTTATGTTCGGTGATGAGACAATCTCGGTTTTGCTATCGAACTTCCAAAGTAGCTTACCGCTGTCGGCAGCAAGGCAATACAGCACGCCAAAGCCGTCACCGAAGTAAACCTTGCCATCATGAACGAGGGCCGAGCTGCTGATCGACGCCTCTTCGATGGCCTCGAATTGCCATTCGATGCTGCCATCGGAGAGATTCAAGGCGTAGAAGGTGCCGAAGTCGTGACCGATGTAAACGCGGTCATCGACAATGGCCGCCGTCGCGACGAACGCGACGGTTTCACCTTGCGCGGGTGAAACGCGCCAGCGTTGCGTTAGCGGCGGCGTGAGGGTGGATTCCGCGACGCCGGTGAGTTGCGGGTTGCCGCGGTACATCGACCAATTGTCGGTGGGTGTCGAAGTTTCGTTGGCCGCTGACGTTAGTTTGTCAGTTTTGTTGTTCGCAATGTTGTCGTTTTTTAATGGTTGGGTGGACGAGGTTTGCTTGGGACTAGGTTGGCACGCGACGATTAGGGACACCAAGAGGATGCAGAGGGATTGGAAGAGTCGGGTGCTTCGGTGTGGGCGTGCTTCTTTGCTGAGGTTGCGTCGCGCGCCGTAGTCCCCCAGCCCCAGAGGGGCAGGGGCACCCGGGGCACGGGCAGCCGATGCGCGATCGAGTTGTCGCTGTTGCCTCTTCATGGTCCGACACAATTCAACTTGCAGGTTCCAGTACTTGGCGAACGTCTAAATTCGGTAGGTTGCAGGCACCAAAAAAACGTCACCTTGGCTAGCTTAAATCATCCCAACCCAGAAACACATAGTGCGCCGCTCGCGCGCTCGGTTGACCGTTACGTATTCGACGACGTTCCGGCAGCAGATTCAGCCGGTGCCTCGATGTGTTGCGTGGTTTGCGCATCGGGCTTGGCCGGTTTGGCGTGGCTGCCCGCCGGTTTAAACACGAGTACCAACGCAGCGCCGGCGGCGGCAAGAACGATGCCGGCAAAGAAGGGCCACTTCGGCATTGCCTTGGGCGGATCGAGCATCATGCCGACAAACACGCTCATGATCGGCGCGCCGGCAAACACCAACGGCGGCACGGTGTATGGCTTGCCGCCGGAATTCAGCGCGAGGATAACACCCAACGCCCCTGCCGCCCCCAACGCGCCGGCAAACGTGGACCAGCTCATTCCCGATGTCGGGAACTTGGCCGGCTCATTTTTCATAACGAATATCCAAATACACGGAACGACGATGGCCATAATGAAGTAAGCCACGCCCACGAACATAAAAGCGCGCAACGAGCCTTTGACGGGCGAGTCTTCCGTCATGAACTTCAATTGGCCAAGGTGGATGATCGGCACGTAGGCCCCCCAGCAGAGGATGGTGCCGATAACATAATAGATCCAGATATTCTTCATGGATGCCTCCCAGTTGGATTCAATATCAAAGTGGCGCGTCGAAGGACGCCGCCTACCTAGCGCGAACCATTCGCAAACAATGGAACAGAGATCTTTCGCCTTTTCCGCGCGTGTGGGAGTGTAGCCGAAGTGTGGCATTGCCGCAGGAGCCCGGCAGGATACGTTGCCGGGCTATTTGTGAAATCGGGCGCGAATATCCTCGGGGATATCGATCGACTTGAAGCTGCCGTCGCGCATCAGGCAGCAGACCATCGTTACCTGGCCTTCGGCTGCGGTGCGACCGTCCCGCTCGAATTCGGCGGTATAGCTGACCGACTTGCTGCCGATGCGCGTGATGGTGAGATGGAGCGTGACCTCTTCCTCGAAGCGAATCGGCCCGCGATATTCGCACTCGACGCGAATGCGCGGCCAACTCACGATGCCGCCATCGTCGCGCGGTTGCACCACGCTCATACCCATGTCGCGAAACATGGCATGCTCGGCTTCTTCCATCAGGCGAAAGTAATTCGAGAAATGCATCACGCCGGCCATGTCGGTCTCGGCGAAGCTGATGCGGCGGGTGTAGTTGAAGGTAAGCGGCATGGTTTGAGTTATTCGGTTATCGGAGAGTTCTGAAACAGTCAGAGAAAGCTCTGTATTAGCATTGATTCGTTAGGAGGACGCGGTTGCTTATCGAAATAGTGAAACGTCTCGGAAATTGACGACGATTGCGCCGCGTTCGCACTGGCAGCAAGCTGACCAGTGGCACCCAATCGTGACAAACTGTTTCTAATGGCTCTATAGCCAACGGGCTTGCTTGCGACTTGCGAACGACGCAGCCTCGCCTTTACGGGTTCTTGAAGAACTTCTTCAACGTCGCATGGCTAGGTGCGGGCGTCATCAACGACACGACAAACATCGCAATCGTCGAGGCGGCGAAGATTAACGCGACCGGCATCACGCCGAAGATGGTCGGCTCTTTGGTACCTTCCAAGCGCGACGCATCCCAGAACAAGTAGCCGCCGACAGCGACGGCCGTGAGGATGGTCGCGTACGCGCCCATCTTGGTCAGCCGTTTCCAATACAGCGCGCCGAACACCAACGGCGCCAACGAAGCGAAACCAGTAAAGCACCAAACGCCCAACTTGAAGACGCTGGCACCGCGTAACTGCAACGCTAGTAGATACGTAATCGCGACGATCACGACAATAAAGCCGCGACCGAGCAGGACCTTGGTATTGTCGGAGAGTTTCTCGTGGGCGATGTAGTGCCCGACGATATCGTTGGTGAAGATGCTACCGAGGCACATGAACTGCGAGTCGAGACTGGACATAATCGCGGCCAACACGCCCGCCGTTACCAAGCCGCCGAGGATCGGCGACTTCACCAGCTTGGCGATCATGATCGGCAAGACCGAGTTTTGCGGTGTGCCGATGGGAATCACCAAAGAGCCATCCGGCATGGTCGCCGAGGTCGCCCATATCCCGATGAGCACGCACGGTAACCACGTCAGCATCATCAATAGCGGATGCATCACGACCGACAGCTTGAACGAAGAGGCACTTTTGGCCGTGAGCCAGTGTTGAAACAAGTGCGGGAACATGGCCACGCTGAACGGGATAAACATGTACGTGAGGAAAATCAGCGGTGGAATTGCTTCCGGCTCGCGCGGTTGCACTTTGCTTTCACCCGCCTCAAAGGCGGCTTGTTGCGCGAGGAAGCGTTCGTGATCGGCCTCGGATATCGACACTTTCAAATACGACGGGTTGTACTTCGCAACTTGCTCCGTCGCCGCCGCCGGGCCGCCGAGTTTGTTGGCGATGACGACGAACATGACGATGCCGAGCACGACAAAGATCGACGTCTGTAAAGCGTTGGCCCAGGCCGCGCCGCGCACACCGCCGAAGAAGATGTAGATCAACACCACGACGCACATCATCAGTCCGCCCGCCCAAAACGGCAGGCCACCTTTGGTGGCGGCGAACATTTCGGGAAAAGCGCCGGTGGTGATTTTTTCAATAGCCGTCGCACCACCGATCACACCCATCAGCAGATACGGAATGATCAGCCCGACCAGAATCGGGAACAGCAACAAGCCGATGTTGTTCGACTCGAAGCGGTCGCGAAAGAACTGAATCTGCGTCATGTAGCCGTGCTGTTTACCCAAGCGCCACAGTTTGATGCCGACGAGGAAGAAACAGAACGAGTGGAAGATCCCCGACCAGGAGACCATCTTGCCATACACACCGATGCCCGCGTTGTACGCTTCGCCGGAGCTACCGATGATGGCAAACGCGGTCATCGTCGTGCCGAAGAGCGACATGAGCAGCACGAACGGACCGATGCCGCGCGAGGCCACGAAGTAGTCGGCGCTGGTGCCTTTGAAGCTGCGGCTGGCGAAATAGCCCAGCGCGATCAGCATGACCATGTAACACACGATCACGACCAGCGAGACCATGCCGGAGTTACCGGCGGCTTGAGCAATCATGAATGCTCCTGAGATTGTGAAGGTGGTGCGGCAGATTCGATGAGCGCTTCTTCTTCATCATCATCTACGGGCCAGCAGAACAGAATGCCGAGAATGCCGACAAACGCCGCGCCGAGCGAAATACCGACGTGCCATGCCAAGCCCACCGGAATCGTGCCAAAAATGAACGGGCGGTGTTGATCCCACCACCAGAAATCGTGATGGGCAAGCACCAACGCCAAGAAGAGCAGATAGACCAGGTATTTCATGCAGATTCTCGTCAGGCCGGCACGCCTTCTTCCAGAGCAATGGCTTCCGGAAGGGCAATGCGTTCGCGCATGGCATCGAATACTTCGCCCACTTCACTGTTGAACACATCGCCGATGAGAATGCGCACGATATGATCGCCGTATTGCGGGTTATCCTTTACGAAGGCTCCGATACTAAAGTCGCGATTATAAAAGGCATAGACGAGTTGGCGAATGGTCTGCATCCCAGCCACCAAACGGGGACCGAACGCCCCCAGACGGTTACCCGAAATGTCACCGTCCTTGAGGCCCTCGTTAATGCAATCGGCAGCGTATTCACCGCTTTTGAGGGCCAACATTACGCCAGAGGAATAGACCGGGTCGAGAAAGCCGAAGGCATCGCCGACGAGCACCCACCCGTCACCGGCGACTTTTTTGGATCGATACGAGAAATCGGCCGTGATATAGACCTTGCCGACCTGTTCGGCACCGGCCAAGCGGCTCTTGAGGCCGGGACAATTGGCAATCTCTTCTTCGAGCGTGAGCGCCGGATCGTCACCGCGGCCCGTGCAAAGGTATGAGGGCGGCGCAACCACGCCGACGCTAACCATGTTGTCTTCGTGCCGCAGCGGAATCCACCAGAACCAGCCGTTGCGATCTTTGGTGTGCATGATGATGGTAGCACCGGCGTTGCGGCCTTGCTCCATCTCTTGCACGCGGTAGTGGCTGTAGATCGCGGCGTTCTTCAGGCAACTATCGGCGTAGCGCAGGCCGAGTTGGCGCGAGAGCAAACCCGACTGGCCGGTGGCATCGACAATCACGCGGCCCATGAAGGTCTTGCTTTCGCCCTTGACGGTCGCCTTCACGCCAACCGCTCGGTCGCCATCGAAAATCACTTCACGAACCGACGCGCGATACAGAATTTCCGCTCCCGTGTCGGCCGCGTTGTCGAGCATCATTTTGTCGAATTCGTCGCGCCGCACCTGCCAGGTTTGCGACCACTCGTTGGGGTCGCGGTCGGTAAAGTAAAACGGCACCGATTCTTTCCCAGTGTCGGTGACGAATTGCACGCTTTCTTTGGTGACGAAGGAAGAGCTTTTTAGCTTATCGAGCATGCCCAGACGTTTAAATGTCCAATAGGTTTGCGGCATGAGCGATTCGCCCACGTGATGACGCGGGAACTCGGTGCGTTCGAGTACCAGCACCTTATGCCCTTCTTGGGCAACTAAGGTTGCCGCCGTGGCCCCGGCCGGGCCGCCACCTAACACTATGCAGTCGTATGAGTCGGTCATGGTTGTCGTTTATGCGTTGCTGCTGTTGATTGGTACCACTAAGTTGGCGATTGCGCGATTAGACGGAGCAAATTCGCAAAGGATCGGAGCTTTCTCGCCAATTAGCGTTACCGCTTCCTTACGGGCGCGGCTCTGATCGAGACGTGGCATTGACTAAGCCGGGCTCGAATGTGATCGAGCCGAACTGCTAGAAACTGGTTTCCACCGCTTTGTCGCTTGCAACCACCTCCAACAATTCAATCGCTGGTTCGCCATCGCAATGAATCACGCCGACCCGGCCGAACACCGGCTCGGGCAAAGCCCGATCGAAGGCCCCCTTCAATGCGGGCGGCCCCTTAAAGCGGAAGTACCACTTGGGCTCAATTTCGCGCAGCACGTTGTGGCGAATCAATATGTCGCCAAGCGGTGCTTTTTTGTTGACGATCTCATTGCGCACCTCGTCGGAAGTATAGGCAAGGTTGATGCGAACCACGCCGACCTCCACCACGTGCCGCCCGGGGCCGGATGTCAGGAGGATTTTGCGACGATACTGGTCGCCATCTTCCCGCGTTTCGAGAACTTCCAGCTGAACCGGATACCCGTGGTAGTTTTCAAGCGCCGTGGTCATATGCCGATCGTGCGCGAGTAGCGTTTTATAGGGCTCGGGCAATTCCTTTTCGGAAAGTAGATCGGGCTCTTCCGAGATGCCGGGGCCGAAGAAGATGGCCGCCAAGGAAGCCAGCGCCGCGCGCGGGTCGGTTGTGGTATGAACGTTGAGCGTCATGGGATCTAAGTGTAACGAATATCGCGATAAGCGTCCTCGAAAAAACGATGCAGCAGCGGATCGACATTGAGCAATCCGGCACGCGTCAATGCGATACGGTCGCCTTCGATCTCTGCGTAACCATCATCTTGCAGCGATGCGAACGGTTCGGCAAATACCTGTGCGATCTCTTCTCCGAATTTGTCGCGGAAATAGCCCGCGTCGATCTTGCCGGTCTTCAGCTGCAAAATCATCTCGCGAATGAGCTGTTGCCGCGGCGAAATGGGCAAGGCGCGATTGATGGGCGACCGCCCTTCCTGCAGGCGACCGACGTAATCGTCCCAGCCATCCAAATTCTGATAGTGCATGCCTTGGAAATGCCCGAACGACGCCACGCCGGTACCGATGAGGTCGGCACCGTGCCAGAGGGAATCGCGGTAGACGAAGCCGCTATGTTTGGAGGGCTTTACCAATGTATAGGCGCTTGATACTTCGTAACCCTGCGCGATGAATTGTTCAAAAGCATAGTTGGTCCAGCGCTGCTTGGTGGGCCAATCGGCGATCGGAACGGGCTTACCATCTGATTTGGACTCGCGCGAGATCACGGTATTGTGCGGCATCTCCATCTGGTAGATGGTGACGCAGTCGGGTTCCATCGCGAGCGCCTTATCGACGGCCATCTTCCACTTATCTTCGGTCTCGCCCACCATGCCGGCGATCAGGTCGATGTTGATCTGCGGGAAGCCGACATCGCGTGCCCATTCGTATGCTTGAAAAACCTCCGGTGACTTATGGGCGCGACCGTTGAGTTCGAGGATTTCATCGTCGAAATGCTCGACGCCTAAACTTAGACGCGTGACGCCGATCTCTTTAATCGTTTTCAACTTACTGTGTTTGAGCGTGCCCGGCTCGCACTCAAACGTGACTTCGCGGGCGGCGTCCCATGTCCATTTTTGATTGATGCGCTCGATTAGTCGCAAGAGTTGTTGGCTACTGAGGAACGACGGCGTGCCGCCACCGAAGTAGACAAACTCGAACTGTCGCCCAGCCAGCCCTTGGCGACCGTGGTAGAAGTCGACCTCACGCGCCAGCGCATCCATATACACATCGACTTCGCTGGCGTTCTTATCTGTGAAAACGCGAAAATAGCAAAAGCGGCAACGCTTGCGGCAAAACGGGATGTGCATGTAAAGCCCAAGCGGGGTATCGGGAAATGGCCCGGCGTCGAGTTTGTCTTCGACTTCGGCCACATGCTCGGCAGACCAAACCGAAAACGGCGGGTAATTCGAAACAAAATGGCTACCGATTTCGGTTTCTTTTTTCTCGCTCGCCAGTTGGGGCAGTTCGACCATTAAATCACAACACCTTCCCACAATACCGGTATTAGACGACAAGGCAACTCGCAACCGTAGCTAGCGGCTGAGGTTAGGTCGATTGTAGTGAGTTGGAAAACCGGATTCAATTCGGCGCTTCGGGTCGGAAAACCATTAGACCTAGGCCGTAACTGGTAAATCGCGGGAATCAACGCCTGCCGGACCGAATAGCCTATAAAAAAACCACGCCGAATCGGCGTGGCTTTTATGTAGCTCCCAACTCTCGGGCCGGAGAGTAGAGAAAGGAAAGGAAGTCTCACGTTGGGAACTACATCATGACAATACGCCCACGGTAAATGGAAATCAAGGAGAAAGAAAAATAATTGTGCTGGTTTGCGACGCTTTCCCAACCGGCATGTGGCTTTCCAGTTACCGGCGGTACGAAAGGCAAATAATCACAGGCCGCTCAACGCTGCAAAAGCCGCATGGCCACGCCCACCCGGTCTTTTACCCCCATTTTCTCATAGAGAAGCTTAATGTGCATCCGGACCGTGTTGGGGGTAATGCCGAGTTCTTCGGCGATCTGGTCGTTGGAAAGGGAATCGCAAATGAGCTTGGCGATCTCGACTTGGCGGGGGCTCAAGGAATATTTTTCGGTAACCTCATCCCAGTTTAGCGGTCGCACGGACACCGGCCCGTTTTCAAGGGACTTCGCCACCGCTTCGAGCAAGACGGGTGGATCAAACGGCTTTTCGAGAACCGTGATCGCGCCATGCTTCATCGCTTCGACCGCAGCCGGAACCGATGCATAAGCCGTGACGAGAATGATGGGCGTACGGTCGCCATTTTGGAAAAGTTGCCGCTGAAGCACCTTGCCACCCATGCCCGGCATGCGCAGATCGAGAATGATGCATCCGCAATCTTCCTTCATTTCCGCTTCGAGATACGCTTCTGCGGATTCGAATTCCCGCACCCGAAAATCCGCCGTTTGCAACAGCGTCTTAAGCGACCTGCGAAAGTCATCATCGTCGTCAATGATGTAAACGACCTGCTTGCCATGCCTTGCTTGTTTACTCGCCATATTGGTCGGCCCCCGTTGCAATCGGCAAATAAAGCGAAAACGTGGTCGGTTTGCCACATTCCAATAGAAGTTCGCCGCCGTGCGCCTCTGCAAGTTGTTTACTAATCGACAGCCCCATTCCTAAGCTCGACGGATTCGTGGACTGAAACGGTTCAAACAGGCTTCCCATAATTGCAGGGTCAACGCCCCGACCGCTGTCGCACACCACCAGCTTAACCATCTTATCTCCGGACGGCTCCGAGTAAATACGCAACTCGCGCTGCGATGGGTCGACTTCTTCCAATGCGTCGATGGCATTCAAGACCAGATTTAATACAATCTGTTGTAATTGCACGATATCACCACGAACCCGATGCCGGGCCTTCGATATATCGCATTTCGGCTTTAGGCCAATGCTGCGTATTCGCGTGAGGGCGAGGTTCAATGCCCCTTCAACAATCGCCTCCACGGTGACTTCATGGTGCTCCATCTCGGGTTTTTTGCCGAATTGCCGGATGGACTCGATCAATGACGTCATATGGGCAACGGCCGTCTCGATCTCATCGAGAAACGGCCCCATGACCCGGCCCGCTTCGAGTTCTTGCTTCAATTTCAAACGAGCCGAATAGACGTAGTTGCGTATCGCGCCGAGGGGTTGGCGAAATTCGTGTGCCAGTTCGACACCCATAAGGTCAACCACCGCCAGACGGGACAGGCGCGACATGTCGGCGATTTGCTGCTCGCGTTCGGATTCGATGCGCTTACGGTCGGAAATATCCCGAACGCTTGCGACAAATTGAATTGACTCGGTTCCCGGCAATTGCACCGGGCTGATATTCACTTCGCCTGCGACCGGCTGACCGCTGCGATGCCGTATCGTGACCTCGAATGGGCGACCGGCGATGCGCATGAGATGCGCTTCGTCCAGGCTACCGTCAGGATGGCTTTTTAGTTGCTGTGCTAAATCCTCAAACAATCGAACGACAGGCGTCCCGATGATGTCGGACTGGCCGTACCCAAATACCTGTTCGACGGTACTGCTTACTTTCTTAATGTGGCCGTCGGCTCCGACCATGAGGAGCGGGTCGCGCGAGGCGCTAAAGATTGCCGACTCTTGCGCGTAGGCGTCGTGCACGAGGTCTTCGGCGCGCTTGCGCGCGGTGATGTCTTCGGTGTACATCGCGATACCACCAATTTCACCGGTTGCGCGATCGTACCAAGGGCGAACCTCCCAGCGCAGGTATTGAACGGCTCCGTTTAATCGAACGAATCGGTCTTCTTCGCAGCGACGCACGGCACCTTTTAGACACTCCTGATGGATGGTTTTCCATTCTGCGCCAATCTCCGGAAAAACATCGTAATGGCAGCGTCCGATGATCGGCGTCTGGACGAGATCGTAATCTTCCTTCCATCGTTGGCTGGCCACGAGATAGCACATGTCGCGGTCCAACATGGCCACGGAAGCGGGCGCGTGTTCGAGCATATCCTGTAGGCGCGAACGCGTGATCGAGAGATCGTCGATGGCTTTCGATAATTTAAACTCGGTCTGCTTGAGTGCATTGATATCGATGTGCAGACCGATCATACGTAGCGGATTGCCGTCTTTATCGCGTTCGGTCACGCGGCCCGTACTTTCGATCCAGCGGTAAGAACCATCGTGGTGTTGAAAGCGAAACGTAACTCGATATTCGTAATCCGGATCGGCATGGGCACGCAATATTTCGGCGAGAACGCGTTCGCGATCATCCGCATGAACGCGACTGGTGAACCACTCGAGATCGACGGGGCCATCCGGAATCGGCTCACCCAACATCAGGTGCGTGCGCGGGATGGTGAAGACGAGATCGTCTTTTATGCGCCAATCCCACAATCCCGCCTGTGCGGCATCGAGAGCGAGCCCCAACCGCGCTTCGGCCGCCTTTAGGGGTGTGGCGTCCACAACGATCATTAAGACACCGATCGGCTCACTTAACGCGTCGTACCGAATCGAGATCCTGCCGACGACATGGGCGTAGATTTGGCGATGGGTAAGCAATCGAAAATCGATATCTTCGCTGTTTGAACGACGACAGACGCGCTCGATGGCTTCGTTAACCTTTTTACGGTCCGCCTCGTGCACCCAATCTAGCCAACCCTCGGAAAGCAAATGCGAGAGGGCTATACCTGTTTCCGTAAGCCAATGTCGATTCAAAAAGTTACACGCACCCGAGTGATGATCGCCCAGCCAAATGTAAACCGGCGCGGCGTCGGCCATGCGACGAAACTGCGCTTCCCCGTCGATCAGACTGAATTCGTAGCGCTTGCGATCATGAATATCCTGTAGCGCTCCTGCGACCCATAACGCGCCGTCATCCCTGATCGTGTTGCGCGACGCGCTGATTCGACACCAACGGCGCTTGCCCTTAATACCGATGCGCGCTTCGGCGTCGAATGTTTCTTTGCCGTTGACAAACTCTTGGAAAGCCATTCGAACGCCATCCAAATCGTCAGGCTCGATAAATGAAATGAGATCGTCCGCAGGTTTGAGACAAGGCGATTCACTGAACCCGAAGCGCCGCGCCATTTGCGGCGACAGATATACCATGCGTCGTTTGGCGTCGTATTCCCATATTTCTAACTTGAAGCTGTTGAGGGCGAGTTCCAGCTGCGCTTTATAACCGTGAGCGGCGTGCTGAAGCTCCACCATGTCGGTGACGTCGGCGCAGATGCCGACCCAACGGCGCGGACTCCCATCCGTATGGCGTTCGATGACACGACCGTGGTCGTGAATAAAAATCCACTCGCCGTTTGCTGCCTTGATACGATAGTCCGCGAGGTAAATTGGCGTATCGCCATTGAAATGGGCCGCGACCTTGGCTTCGACATCCGGACGATCATCCGGATGAATGCGGTCCGCCCATTCGTCGCGGGTGCCATCTGCTATGTAGCCTTCTATTCCCAAAATCTCACAAATGCGAGCCGATCGATAAATGCGAAATTCATCGCCATCATGCACCCAATCCCATAAACCGCCGCGCATCGAATCGAGCGCGACGTTCAATCGACCTTCGGCAACATCGGTTTGCTCATCGCTTGGGACCGTTACCAGAAAGTGATCGAGCTCGTCTTCGATTGGAATCGGCGCGATCGAAATCGGTCGTCGGGGGGCATCGAGGTACCATTGAACGGCAGGTTGACGCAGTGCATCGCGAAGACAAACTTTGCGAGCCGTCGATTGTCCGTTGGGCCCGCCGCACAGTTGAGCTGATTCCGAACTGGCAAGGCAGGAGCGATCCCAAGCGTCGGTCCTGAGGAGCACCAAGCCATCGGCGCGCACCACTGCCGCAGCACTCGTCCAGTGCTGAAGGACAATCCTTAGCGTCGCTAAGGTCTGGCTGCGGCTCGAAACTAGCTCTTCCACGTAATTCGACGATCTATCTGCTGACGTACGCCCGGCAATCGCGCAGCGTCAAACTCAAATTTGGCACGCACCTGCCCCCACAGGACTCCGCAACTGAGGCGGCTTACAAAATCGTAACCGTCCGAACGGGTACTATTTTAACGAATTGGATGTGGAAAAGTTCCAAAAAACTCAAATTACACGCGGACAAATGCCAGCGCAATACACCAGTTCAGGTGTAGTCAGCGGCATCTGCACGCAGACATCGGCGAATAAGTGAAATAACAGGGGAATGCGTAATTGAGTGAGCAGAACTTAGATACACCCGGCAACGCGTTATTCAATCGGGGAACACCGGCACAGGACCCACGCCAAGACGTTTTAACATTTTGCGATGTCGGCGCGCTGGTTCAACCAGAGTCGTCGGATTGCATGAGGAAGCCCGTGCGACCACTAGCTCGTCATCTCGCTCACCCGGAATCACCAAAGCGTATTCGCACTTCACATCGCGCCGATCAGCCGCCAATGCCGGGGATAATATCGGTGATGCCCTTCTTCTTTTTCTTTTCGCCGTCCTTCTTACCGTCGCCTTTCTTGCCGCGACCCGATTTGCCTTTGGAGCCGCCGCCGTCCTTACCGTCGGTACCCTTCGCGCCAGAGTCGCCCTTCCCACCGATACCGGGGATGGCACCTTGAATCAGGTCGCGCGCCGACTTGCCGGCACCGCCTTTGAGGATGTCTTTCATCAGGCCGTCGGTATCGACCTTGGAGAAGTCGAGCTTCGGATCTTCACGGGTTCCGACCATCGGCACGTCGATGCGCGTGCCCGCCAGCAGCTTGGCGTATTCAACGACCGGCCCCTTGATGCCGAGCCGCGCGAGAACCTCAGGGCGAATTGGGATCGAGACGATCAAATCCAACGAATCGTTGAGACCGACCGATCCCTTGAAGCGCAAGTCAAAATCCGGTGGAAAGATCAGGGCGAAATCGCGATAGTGAATGCGACCGTCGCGCACCTCGAAATCGGCACCTTCGAGCCGGACGGTGATCTTCTGCCCCGTCTGCATGGCGACGCCCATTTGCACCAATTCACCGAGGACGCCACCGGGTTCGATCTTTGCATTTTTCAGCGTGAGCTTACCGCCGCCCTTACCGCCCTGCGGCGGCGTTGCCAACGGCAATTCCAGATCGTTGACGCCCAGATCAACGTTACCTTCGGCGGAAACCACGTGATAAAAGATCGGATTGATGCGACTGAGCAGTTCGCGCGCCAACTCGGGCGTTAGTACGACGCCATCCAAGACCGCCGTCTTACCGGGCATGCGTAAAAGCGATTGTTCGAGGTTGTAGCGCGCGTTGAGGTTGATCGCGCCTTGTGCGGCAGCGATGCGTGTCGATTGCACCGCCAACTCGCCCTGATTTAGCTTAACGTCTATCTTGGCCTTACTCAGATCGATGCCCATGATGTCGGCCGCATCCCAACCGACGGCAAAGGCAGCGTCAGCGGCTTTAAAGGGCGGCTTATCGCTCGCCTTGTTAAGCGGCCCTTTCAGGCTGATCTGGCTGCGGCTGCCGCCCTGAATCGAGACGAGCTTGGCCGTTGACGGGCTGAGTTCCTGAATAAGCTTCGTAATCGCGGCCCATTCGGTGCTGTATTCACCCGATAAGTCCGCATCGAGCGCGCCGGTGTAATCGCGCAGGCTGCCCGAGAGTTTCGCACTAAGCAGCCCCGAAGTGAGTTCGTTTTGACCGAGTGTTAGCGTTGCGTTGTTGGGGTTGACTTTGGCATCAAGCTTTAGGCCCACGCGCGGCTCGCGTACGGCAGCCTGACCTTCACCGACGACCATTTGTTCGATGGCACCGTTCGCTGCAAACTGCAACGCCTCGCCTGCTTTGGCGATATCGCCATTCATCGTGAGCCGCCCGGCGATGGCTGGTGGCTTCACCATATCACCGAGCCGTCCGACGGTAGCGAAGACCGCCGCCAAGTCGGCGTCGATATTGACCTTGCCGCTGGCGGAATTGCCGGATGCCAAGTCGATATCGGCATTGGCAATGTCGGCACGTACCTCTGTGCTTTCGATCTTGGCCAGCGCGGCCCGCAGTCGTTTGCCGCCATCCTGATACGCAACATCCTTCCAATTGACGGCAAGCTGGTTTTGTACGACAGGTTTACCGTCTGCCATTAAGCCGATCGCATTGAGGTTACCGCTGCTCGTGAGCGACGGAGTTGCATCACCCGTCACCGTCAGCTTACCGGTGACCTGCCCGGCAAAGCGCGCCAGGTCGGGCATACCAAGGGCACCGGCGCGTTGGGCAACGAAACCAAGATCGCCCTTCTCAAGATCGAAATCGGCATCGAACGATTTCTTGTCGAAGCCGTAACCACCCTTACCCGACAGCACGACTTGCTTATCGAGATCGACGTAGATGTTTTCAGCACGATAGGTGGAAGGTACGCCGACTTTCATCGTGAGCGCGCCGCCCTGCTCGATTAAACCCTGATTCAAATTCAATGTGGTATCACCCGATACCACGCGCGCCTGCGTCGCGTTCACGGTCGTCGACACGGTGAATCGTTCGTCACTTTGCCTCTGCACGTTGATGTCGGCAGTCAGGCGACCGCTCAGTTGCGCTTCGCCGAGTTCCATAAAGCGGGCCAGTTCGCGCTGCACCTGCGACAAGTCGCCGTCAACGTTGCATTGCAGCGCATTCGGATCGCCCGATGCTTTCACCGTGGCGAAGCCAGTGGTGAGGTCGAGTTGATCGAGCTTCACGCCGCTGCCATCCGGCAGGTTGGCGGCAAGCGCGAAATCCATCGGCGCGAGCGAATTGGTTTGCGTACCGGAGCGCAGCGCCGCATTCGAGACCTTGGCATTCGCCGCAACGCTGGGAGATTTACCGCCGCGAATTTCGACCTTCGAGAGTTCCACCGTACCGGATGCCAAGGCGACATCGTCACCAAACTGCAAAATACCCGGCAACGCTTCTTCAATGCGGGCGACGTCGATGGTCGATGTGGCATCGAGGCTGAATTCGGGCAACGCGATCGACTTACCGCCAAGGATGGCACCGAGAATTTGTTCGCCGTTCAGCTCGGGCATAGCCTGATTGGTATCGGCATCGAGCGCGACTTGCGCCATGCCCGGCGTGCCCGACAGATTCAACTTGGCCGCCAACAGCGTACCCTTCAAACCGATATCGCTGTTCAAATCGACGTCAAGTGGTTTGCCGCCGCGCTCGGGCATTTGCAGCCCGCGCAGTTGCGCGACGATCTTGCCGTTGGAGCCGTCGGGACGGAAATCGGCATCGATATTCAACTTCGCTTTGCCGGCCATCGGTTGCTCGGGCATCACGATCGCGAGAATCGCGCCCAAATCGAGTTCGCCATCTGTATTCACCGTGAGTTTGCCGGAGGCCTCGCACGCATTCAACGTGCCTTGGGGGGCGAGGTTATCGACATTGGCTGTTGCCGATATAGCGCCGCCTTCCATGACGAAGCCGAGCGTACCTTTAATGGCGTTAAGCGATTGTAGGTCGACATCGACATTGATATCGTTAATGGCGTGTTGTTTGCCCTCTTTGGGAAACACGCGGACGCGACCGTTGTTAAGCACGATGCGACCGACGATCTCCGGAATTTTTTGCGGTTCGACGTTGGCTTCGTCTGCGGCTTTTTTGAGCGCGGCCTTGGTATCGGGCTTCACGAATGCTCGAACGAGTGACGGTTGATCGCCGTCGTCCATATACATCATAACGTCGGGATCTTCGATCTTGAGTTCGGCAAAACGCGTCGGGGCCCGCGCGATGCCTGCCAGCCCCGAGCCAAGGCTAATCGATCGCGCTTGCAACACGTCGCGCTGCTGGTCGTCTTTGATCTGCAATCCGTTGATGTGGATCGGGCTAAACCACGACAGCGATAATTCGTCGCAGGTTAGCTGCCCCGGAATCGCGTCGTTCACGTAGCTCAGAATCGTACCGCGCGCCTGCGGTTGCGACGCGATCCACGGCGCGGCAGCGACCAACCCCAGCAGGCCCACGAACAGGAACACGCCCAAGAGCAAGAGGCGTCGTCCCCAACGCGGCTTACGCTTTTGCGTCGAGGAATCGTTTCTCGTCTGCGTATCATTGACAGTGGTCTGTTGCGGTTCTGAACTGGCGGACATCGCGTACCTTTCGGGCTGAGGACGATTCGGTCGTGGGCGGTCTTCCAGCACCACGCACAGAAATCGACTCGGCTCAATTCCTACGTTGTTAATTCCCTTGAACGTCGCCGACTGCCGAAGCACCGATAAACCGACGACCTATATCAGTCTAGCATCAACCCGCGATTCAATCGCGTGGGCGATTTCAAAAGGCCTTCGTCAAACTCGCATAAATTGTTAACTCGCCGTGCAATCAGCGGTTAGCACCGGCTACGGCCTCGGCTCGCATTTGGCGTCGTGGGCATTTATGCGTTAGAATGAAGTAGTTGTGAATTCGAGGAAGCACGATGCCTAAGACGCTTGACGACATCAGGTCACAGGTTGCCGACATCATCCGTCAGCTTCGACCGGCCGTACAAGGCGACGGCGGCGATATCGAATTGGTCGATGTGGCGGAGGACGGAATCGTGACGGTGCGTCTTTTGGGCGCGTGCATCGGCTGTCCGTCTGCGGCGATTACGCTCAAAATGGGCGTCGAACAGTCGCTGAAGGATAACATTCCCGAAGTCACCAAGGTGGTCTGCGTCGAGTAGGTCTGACGGCGCGAATCCCCCCCTTCTTATCTTTCCACCATCACGCTAATCTGCGGTGATGGATGCACGCCAATACAACCAACAGGCCTGGGACCAACTCGTCGAACGCCAGAACGAATGGACGCAACCGGTCGATGCCGACACGGTGGCGCGAGCCCGTACCGGTGATTGGGAAGTCGTCCTAACACCGACGATTCCGGTTCCGCGCTCGTGGTTCCCGGAAATGAAGGCCTGCCGAATATTGGGGCTTGCCTGTGGCGGCGGCCAGCAAGGGCCAATCTTCGCAGCGACCGGTGCGGAGGTCACGATTCTCGACAACTCACCGAAACAACTCGAACAAGACCGACAGGTCGCCGAGCGCAACGGTCTCGAAATTCGAACCGTCGAAGGCGACATGGCCGACTTAAGGGCGTTTGCCGAGGGCAGTTTCGATATCGTGTTCAACCCGTGTTCGAATTGCTTTGCCGAAACGGTCTTGCCGATCTGGCGGGAATGTGCGCGCGTGCTGCGTGGCGGCGGCATCCTGATGACGGGCTTCTCGAATCCGGCGATGTTTATCTTCGATGCCATCAAACTCGAACGCGGCCAGCTTGAGGTGCGGCACGTGTTGCCCTATTCGGAGCTGACCGACATCACGGATGAGGAACGCCAGTCGTTCATTGAGCGCGGTGAGCCGTTGATGTTTGGGCATACGCTGCAGGATCAGATCGGCGGGCAGCTGGCCGCCGGGTTTCAGTTAACGGATATGTTTGAGGATCGCGACCCGAAGAATGCGTTGAGCCGATACATGGCGACGTATACCGCGACGCGTGCAGTTAAGATGTAACTCTTGGGAACAATCACGGACCTGAAATCATTGGCTCATTCTCAGCCAGATCATTTCTGGGATGACTTTCGAAGGCGGTGAGTTGCTTATTGAGAGCATCCAGTTCTGATTGCAACATCGCCGCCACTCCGATATCGCCAAGCGGCAACAATTTATCGTTAGCCATCTCTTTAAAGACCTTAAGCGCATCCCGACAATGCGCTGCGGCTTGGATCAACTCTGCCTGTTGTTCTGATGGCGTATCGAAAACCGAGTCGGCGCGCTGACGATGCAACTCGACAAACTTGTAATGCGCGACGCCGAGTTCGCGGCGCGATTTGGAATCGTCGGGGGCGAGCCGCGCATTCTCTCGCGCAATGCTTAGGTACGCCTCGAAGTATGCTTTGGCATCCTCCCAAGCGTTCTCGGCAAGGGCCAATTCCCCCAAATAGCAATTGAGCGACGCCTTGGTCGTACGGGCTTTCCGGTCGCGCGGATTATCCGCAGCGATCGGCTCGATCAACCTCAGACCCTCTTTAAAATGCGTCACCGCCTCAGCCGGTCGGCCCAAATCGCGCAAGGCGACACCCAATCGCTCGTGGGCGATGGCGCAATCGCGCTGAAAGATGAGAAAAGCCGGGTCGGCTTCGACCGCTCGTTGCAGATAGGCCAAACACTGTTGACGAAACTCTAACGCTGCTTCGTGGTCGCCCTTCTGCATGCATGCCCGCGCCAGGGCACCATAAGACGATGCACGATCGTGCAGCAAGTAAGCCGGTTCGTTTGTATCCGGCCCACGAGATTCGAGCAGTGCAAGCGCCTGTCGCTGTAAATCGATCGCTTCGTCTATCGCTTCGTTGCGCAGCGCTCGGTCGGCGCGCAGCGCGAGACAATCCGCCAGATCGGCCTTGCCGATGTTGCTATCGGGATGACGCTCTACCAGCGACTGCGCCATTGCATACGCCTTATCCTCGTGCTGTTGCTGCGTCGCACGGTCGCCTAACACGCCATACAATCGCGCCAAGCGATTCTCGGTACGAATGTACATTTTTTGCATCACCGGATCATTCGGCCGTGCTCGCAATACCGGCAGCGCATGTTGCAGGCTCTTTTCGAGACATTGCGTAGCTTCTTCAAACTTTCCGAGATTGGGGCGCATGGTATCGCCGTAGATATCGCCCAAAAGTGCGTAAGCCGTTGCCAGTTCACTGTGCATCTCCACATCATCGGGTCCGACATCGTCCGCGATGCGATTCAAGTACTTCACCGCCGACTCGGCCAATGTTTGTCGCGCTTCGGTGGCACCGCTGAGGTTATTGATCTGCCCCGCCAATTTAAAGATAAACGTGCGCGAGACCTCGCGCATGTCGTCGAGCCGGCGACTGGCCTTCGCCTCGGCCGTTTGGGCGCGATAGTACAACACGCTCAACCCAACCACTGAAACCGCCAATAAACAGATAAAGGCAAGCCCGGCAAGCACTGTTTTGCGCCGCCGCTCGAACAACTTTTTCAACACATACCAACTGCTATCGCGCTTGGCTTCGATCGGTTCGCGCCGCAGAAAACGCTCGATATCAGCCGCGAGTTCGCCGACGGTTTGATAGCGCCGGTCGGGCTCTTTCGCCAACGCTTTGTGCACGATGGTTTCGAGTTCTTCGTACCGGTCCGGGCGAAGTCGGGCCAATCCCGAGCCAATCGGCGTCGATGCCGTAGTAGTGTCGCCATGTACTTCATGCTTGCTGATGAGTTTGGAAGCCGGCGTCGCTTTTATGTGTTGCAAGACATCGGATAAATCACCACGAACCGGGTACGGATACGTACCGGTAAGCGCTTCGAACAGCATCACGCCAAGGCTGTACACATCGCTGCGAATATCAACATCTTGCGTATTCGACCCGCGCGTTTGTTCCGGAGCCAAATACGGCAGCGTGCCCGCGACGAGGCCTGTTTTGGTGAGTTGCGTTTGGTCGATCGCGCTCACTCGCTTGGCTAAACCAAAGTCCAAGACGTGCGGTTGCGCCGCGCCCTCGGAACGATCCGCATCGGTAACGAGCACATTACCCGGTTTTAGGTCGCGATGAATAACCCCGCGTTGGTGGGCGTAGTTCACGGCTGCGCAAATGCGAACGAACAACGCCAAAATCGTGTCGATATCGAGCGGGTGCCGTTGCAAGTAGCGATCCAGCCGCGCCCCATCGACAAAATCCATCACGCAATACGGACGGCCATCGGCAGTCGCACCCGAATCGAAGACCGTCACAATGCCGGGATGACGAAAGCCCGCGATCAGGTCGATCTCGCGCTCGAAGCGACGGCGTTCGTCCGGCGATGCAAACGGCCCTTCGCGCAAGACTTTGATCGCTACGTTGCGGTGCGTGGATAACTGCGTCGCGCGGTAGACAATTCCCTGCCCGCCGCGCGAGACCTCTTCAATAACGCGGTAGCCCGGGATGAGTTCGGCAATGGCGGTGACGGAATCGTCGGTACTCGTCTGCAGTTCGCCAAAAGCGCGGGGGACACCCGCTTGTTGCAAGAGATCGATCCAACTTTGATGTCGGTTCACAAGCGCGTCGCGTTGGTCACGACACGGTTGACATGTTCGCAAATGAGTTTCGATGCGCTCGGATTCATCCGGTGATAGATTACCCGCCAGAAATTCGCGCAGCGCATCGTCGCTCAAACATGTATCGACACCGGCCATTACAGTTCATCCGTTGCACCATCGAGCAGCAAACGCATGCGCTCGGCCACCTTCTCCGTCATGCGCCATTTGATGGTGTACAAGTTGTTGGGCTTGATATTCATCGCCGTGCAGACTTCCTCGACGGATTTTTGCTCGATTACATACGCGACAAATGCGTCATACGTGACGGGCTCGACGTCGCGCTGCAGTTCACCCAAACAATGCCACAGATGCTGCTGCATCCAAAGTTTGTCGAAGGTTTCGTCGGGCGCATCGCTGTCATCCTCGAGCCCGCGCAATTGACCGCTCTCGGCTTGCGCCATGCGTCGGTCGCGGAAGAAATTCCTCAACTTGTTGTGCGCCATTGTGCGCAACCAAGCCTTAAAGCGCCCCTTCTGCGGGTCGTATTCAAACGAACCGATGTGTTCGCCGACGGCCGTCATGCACTGTTGGGCGATTTCTTCGGCGGCGTCGTGCCCCAATCCCTTCGCCAGCGCAAACCGCAGCAACATCGGGCGATAGATCGCATCGAACGTACGCCACGCATCGGCATCGTCGCGGTCGCGCACGCGCAATAGCAAACTGGCTCGGGTGGTATTCATGACGCCTGCTGCAGCCCTCAAAAGCCGCATTATACGCCAAATATCCGCCCTGATGAACCAAAAAACGCCGTTTGCGTGCACCGCGACCGATACACGCATCCGCAACACTTCCGAGCTATTTGCCTTACCCCTGGTTCCCTTGCTTCTCACACAAGGGTCCGAATTTTTCTGGTGAATAAATTTTTCTTGCATGCGTGTGAGACGCCCGCGGCTGCTGTGTAACCCCTTCAGCAGCGCACCCTCCACGTTGCCAAATCGAACGCTCGAAACTGAAAAGGAACTGTCACCATGTTGTCGCTATTAAGTTCTCACCATGAATCGTCGTATTCGCACCGAAGCAAGAATCTGTTCACGACCCTTGCGATTTTGTCCTTTGCGGTTACCGCGTTATGGAGTGCTAACTCTGCTCGCGGTCAAGGCTTTGCCTTCACCAGCGTCCTCGATTCGACAACGACGATACCCGGAACGGCGGCCACCTTTGACAGTGCGTTTGATATCGCCATCAGTGGCGACACGATTGTTTTCTTCGGACGCGATAGCACCTTCACCAACCTCGGCATCTTTCGAAAAACGGTGGGCGGCTCCGTCACGTTGGTTGCCAATCGATCGACCGGCGTTCCCGGCGGCGTCGGCACGTTTACTGCATTGCAATGCCCAAACATCAGCAGTGGCAATATTGTCTTTCAGGGACGCGATAGCAATCCGAACGATGTCGGCACTTCGATTATCTCGAAATTCAGCGGTGTGCCGCTGGGCGTCATCGCCAATCAATCGACCGTCATTCCGAATGCGGGTAGCAATCGGTTTACGAGTTTGGGACTTTGCCCATCCATCGACGGAACAGCGGTGGCGTTCTTAGGGTTGCGCATTCCCAACTTTGGCAACGCGAACGATCGCCGAGAAGGCGTCTACCTTCGTGCGTCATCGGCCAGCCCAATTCAAGTGATTGCCGACAAGGGCACGGCGCGGCCCGGCCTAGGTGGCACGTTTAACAACGCACCTTCCGGCACCGGCAACTTCACCAACCCGGTGATCAAAGATGGCGACGTCGTCTTTCGCGGTGGCGGCACGTCAGGATTTAAATCCGTCGGCATTTATCATTGGGATGGCGATACCGGCACGCTATCGGCGTTGATCGACAATTCCGATGCCATGCCCGGCGCGACGGGAAACTTCAGCTTTTTCAGAGCGCTCGACTTCGATGGTCAATACATCGCGTTTATTGCCGAACAGGGCGACTTTCCCGTGACGGCAGCAGGTGTTTACGTTCTCGACGTCACCACCGGTACGCTGTCGACCGTCGCCACCATCGGTACGACCATCCCTGGTTCGATGACCACATTTCAGCTAAACAGCGGTTTTAGCTCGCCCTTTAGCGCCGTTGCCATCGATGATGGCGAGGTCTATTTCAGTGCGGATGAGCAAGAGCCGGGCACCAACTCTGCCTTGTTCTACTGGTCCGTCAACGACCAAACCTTGGAGCGTGTCGTTGGCGCCGGCGATATGTTGGATAGCAAAGTAGTCTCAGGCATCAGCATCAAATCCCAGGGTGGCGGCGCGTTTGATGGTGGCATGCTGGCTGCCAGTATCAGTTTCACTGACGACAGTTTTGCCGTTTATCTTATAGAAAAGGACCCGCCAACGTGCGATCCGGATAACAACGACCCCGAAATCGTTTGCCCCGGCGATGTAATCACCACAACGGACCCCGGTGCCTGTTTTGCCAATGGCGTGGAGCTCGGCACGCCGCCGGTCGCAACCGATTTCTGCGGCGTCGACACCGTCGAGAACGACGCGCCCGAGTCATTCCCAATTGGCGAAACAACCGTCACTTGGACGATCACCGACACCGCCGGACGCACGGCCACCTGTCAGCAACTCGTGACCGTTAATGATAATGAAGCGCCCACCGTCATGTGTGCTGGGAATATTGAAGTCGACGCCGATGCCGGTGCTTGCGTTGCGACCAACTTCGACGTTCCGCTACCGATGAGCGCGGATGATAACTGCACCGACGAATTCGACCTCGACTTTGTAAACGATGCGCCGATGGCATTTCCCGTGGGCGATACCGTCGTTACGTGGACCGTAACCGACGAATCCATGAACGCCGGCACCTGCCAGATCACTGTCACGGTCAACGACATCGAAGCACCGATGCTTACCTGCCCGCTCGATGTGAGCGTTGGAACCGATAATGGGCTGTGCACCGCCAGCGGCGTTGATCTGGGCATGCCCGACAACGACGATTTATGTGGTGCCGTTACGCTTTCCAACGACGCGCCGGACAGCTTCCCGCTGGGCGAGACGATGGTCACGTGGACGGCGACCGACGATGCCGGTAACAGCACCACGTGCATGCAGCTCGTCACTGTCAACGACGACGAAGCGCCGACCATCACCAACTGCCCTGCCGATCAAACCTTGCAAGCCGATGCGAATTGCGAAGCGACCGTCCCCGACTTGGCCGGCGCCGCCACTGCGACCGACAACTGCGACGGCGCGCCGACGGTCGAACAAGACATCGCCGCCGGCAGTACCATCGGCTTGGGTGACACCGTCATCACGCTGACCGCCACCGACGCCGACGGTAACGCTTCGACCTGCACCGTCACGATCACCGTGGAAGCCAACGGTTGTGACGATCCACCGGACGACGGCAACAATCCGCCCGACGACGATAACATCACGCCCGATGATGACGGCGTCGACGCCGCCACCGAAGACGGCGCGCCGAACAACGGTGACGGTAACAACGACGGCACGCCGGACAGCATGCAGGCAAACGTGACGTCGCTGCCGAACAGCGCCGGCACCTATCTCACGATCGTTGCGCCCGATGGCACGACGCTCGCCGACGTTTCGGTGAGCGACAACCCCGACCCGGCCAATGCGCCCGACGGCGTCGAGTTTCCGCTGGGCTTTATCAGCTTCACCATCAACGGCGTCGCCGTGGGGGGGACTGCCGAAGTGACGCTGATCGCCGACTTGCCGGCAGACGAAACGCTGGAGAGTTTTTGGAAGTTCGGCCCGGAAGCGGGCGCTCCCGATCCGCACTTTTATGAGTTCCTGTTTGACGGAACCACGGGTGCGACTGTGAGTGGGAACATGGTGACGATCATGCTCGTGGATGGTTTGCGCGGTGACAGCGACACATCCGCGAACGGCTCAATCGTCGATCCGGGAGCGCCGGCGCGGGCGGTTGCCACAACCGAGCCGGAAGTACCACAACCCACGCCGGATTGCGGTACCGGTGCCTGCGCGACAGGCACCATGTCGATGATGCCGTTGTTGTTATTCGGTATGGGAATGATGCGACGGCGGCGCAGAATGATACGTCGCTAAGACCATAACGTTGTATGGGTGACCCAGCCCTTCCAGGGCTGGGGGACTAAGCCCGATTCGCAAAACACAGTTTACTCTTTGATTTCAGATGGTTCCGCAAACCACCGGTTGCAAACCGGTGCCACAGCGCGCGGCCTCCGTCAGAGGCGTGCCCGCCTCCTTCAGAGCCGCGCCCGTGAGGAAGCGGTCAGCGCAACCACTAACATGAGCCGTTCGATAAATCAATGAATCAACGAGCCTACGATAAGCCCTACGCGAAACACCAATTGTAAACCGGTGCCAAAGCGCGGCGTGTGTCCCTGCCCCTTTGGGGCAGGGGGACTACCGAGCGCACCGCGACCGATGCTGTTGCTCATCAATCACCAAATGAAAAAGACATCGAGGGTGGTACGACACACGGGCGGATGATGGAAGAAGCGGCATGATTGCCCTGTCCTGCATCGCCCACCCTCGACGAGGGGAAGGCAGTGTGTGCTGTCGATCCGATCAACGCGGCGGTAGGCCCCCCAACGGGTAGTAACAAGACCGGCCGCCGGACGCGTTGTCCTCCTTTCTAGACAACCGTCAATTTCCGATGAGCAACGCGGTGAGCGCCGCGATATCGCGTCCATCGAAACGACCGTCGCCGGTCAGATCGCCTTGACACACTTGGCTTCCCACGGGCCCGAGAGCAACACTCAAAAATTCCGGTACGTCGGCAAGGCTAACGCTGCCATCGCCATCAAAATCACCCGGCACGGCGACATCGTCTTGTGTGAATTCATCGGCACCGATATCGACGCGGCAGCTTTGCAGGCGCGCTTCGCCGTCGATGTCGGTGGCGTCGTCATCGGGCATAAACTCGGGATTACCCGCGTCGATGCACAGGCTATCGGGCAGCAGGTGATAGTCGCCGGGAATGAAGACATCGTCACTCGGGTCGGCGGGCGTGCCCATGTCATCCCAAACACCGGGATCGACAAAACGCGGGTCGAGGTCGAAGTTGCCGACGGATGGCAGCGGCGCGCCCTGCTCAGTTAAGAGGCCGCTGAAGTTTTGGATGTTGCAGTAGTTCGCCACTGTGCCCGGCGCGAGTTGGGCGGTTTGATCTTCAACACCGCCCGCCCCGCGGTTGTTGTACACAATGCAATTCTCTAGCGTGACGTTTTCGACACCGCCGGTGGGGCCGTTGGAGGTGTTACCGATGATGGTGGAGTTGGTGGCAACAATCTGCCCCGTTAACGCGCCGCCATCACCATTCGTTTGATTCCCGACGAAAAGGCAAGAGTCTAATTCTACAGAGTCGTCAGCATAAACGGCGCTTGCGATTGGTTCTTCAATGCTAGCCGAGACGATATTTGAGGTGAACGTGCATTGCTCCAACTTCGCCGGTCCGAGACCAACAGACGAAACCAAAACAGCGCCCGCAACACCGTCAGTCAGATTTCCGGTAAATGCACATTCACGAAAAGTTGGCACTAGACCGCTACCGAAAATGAGTGGGGCAATTTTCGCTTGGTTATTCACCATTCGAAGCCGCTTTATCATCGGCAGGTTTGATTCCATCGTTATAGTGAGTAGTAGTAGAGTCGTCGTTTCCGCAGAGACATTATCCGCGAACTCAAGCCCGTCGATAAATACGTCTCTCGTTAGACGTACAATGGAACCATCGGCATTAAAATTACGGATGGAACAATTTTCGATGATTGTAAACTGCGTGTACAGAGCGGTTGCATCTTCTCTGCCACCTTCCAAATTACAATTCCTAATTTCTAAACCAGAGCCGCTAATCTGATTGCCGAAATTATCAACGAATTCGCAGTTCTCGATCGCTGTATGTAGAGTGGAAACGACAGTACCACAGTTGTTGGATTCAAACCTGCAATCCCGAATTATGGCGATGCACTCGTCACCCTCACAATCGGTCGGGAGGCCAATTCCCCCAAGAAAAAGTAGTCTTCCAGTATTGTTTCGAAATGTGCAGCGAATAAAGTCTGGAGCAACAGTCTGCGATGCAAATATTATTCCAAAAGTGCTGCCATCTGGCAGGCCGTTCGACTCAAAAAGGCAGTCTTCGAACCGCGTCCTGTCGATAACTGAACTGTTTAGTATCGCACGACCTGTGCCGACTGTGTGTTCCGTAATGTGACAATTTCGAATTAGGGGATTGGCTATAGATATCAAGATGCCACTCGCTGGTGCGTCCCCACCATTCGTCACGACCACCCCATCCAATACCGAATCCAATCCCTCGCCGTTTTCAAACGTCACCACCGTGCCGTTGGCGTTCCCGTCGATGATCGTCGCGTTTACCACGGCTTCATCGTGCGGGTTGGCACTCTGCACGCGAATGGCTTTTCCGAGAAAGTTGATATTCTCAAACCAGCGGCCCTCGGGGGTGCAATCGTTCGGCAAGACCACGACCACATCTCCATCGAAGGCATCGTCAATCGCCGACTGGATGGTGGCGTAACCGTAGGCACCGTTGCATTCGACCAGCAACACCCGGCCCGAACCGCCGCGCGGTGTAGGGGTGGGAGGAAGGGGTGGCATCGTCGGCGACGATCCGAGCGCGTGGGTGGTGCTGGTACTCTCCGGATTTTCGGGATGAACGCGATGATGGGTGGGCGATTCGCCGCCAAGCGACACGCTTGTGTCGCGGGCTCGGCGCGCGCGGTTACCGAGGGTCGCGTCGGTTGGTGGTAACGCGACGGCGCTAACGTTCACATGAGATGGAAGCGGCGAGCTTGGCGTGATGGCTTCTGCGGTCGTTGGCCGGTCGTCATTGTTTAGGCGCACGCCGCGCGGCGGCAGGCCGACGGCGATGCGCTGCAAATCGGCCGCGCCGATCGTGAGACCACCGCCGGTGTATGAGTCGCGGGACGTGGCGGGGTCGATCGGTTGGGCGTAGGAAGGCGCGACCGTTCCAAACAGGGCCGTGAAAAGCCCGAAAAGGGTTACCAACTGCGAAGCAGGGTTTGGATGGGCCGGGCAATTGCGCAGCGTCGGGGGTCTAATCGCGTGTTTCAGCGGACGTGCCCATGCGTTACAGCACTTATCGAGTGGCCGAATAGAAACATCACGTTGTATCGAACCAATTTTTTCAAACATAGTTTGCCTCCCTAGTTTCATAAGCGACGCGCGTGCCCCTGCCCCCAATGGGGATGGGGGATTACCGCACGGCGGGTGCCCCTGCCCTTCCCGGGCTGAGGGACGACGACCACTCCGCGAAGTATGCGTTCTCCATGCGTTGAACCACCTCCGCGAATCACCGGTTACAAACCGGTGCCACAGCGCGGAGTAACGGCGCGGAGTTTCGGCGCGGAATCTCCGATGGCTCGTCCACGCCGCGTTTACGAGGCGAAACACGGACAAACAGTCAGCATCACAACGCAAAGTGACGCAAAGTGACGGCGCGGAGTCTCCGTAGATGCGATTACCTTGCTTTGGCAACGCGCAACACCGACGCAAGTCGTTGCGATAGCGCGTACATCGTGCGCAAGGCAAACGAAGCCCATTCAAACCGATATTCAATTGTCGAGAAGGAAACAGGTCGGTAAGAAATGTTGACCGATGGGAGGAGACTGGACGCTTGCAGCCCGCAGGCTACGGAATGAAAGATAGCTGAGAATAATATCGAGAATGATGATCCGTCAGCGTCTGCTCTTGGCGGTGTGTCAGATCAAACACGACCCTCCTTTCACATCCTATATTTTATCCGATGGAAAGCGAAATGCAAGGTTTTTTCACGACAATTTGTATAAATTCGCGCGGCGGATGAACGCGACGGTGGCTCCGATTCATATTTCTCAAGCGCGTGTCTGCTCGCGGTACCATCCGCAATGGCAAGACCGTCACAAAGCAAGAACGCCTCTTGGATTCGGAAAGGAATGAATACTGTTGAGCGAAACTCAAATAGCCGTACGGCTTGAACTCATAATGTCAAATTTGAAATTTCAGATTAACAAACTTAGATGCTTACTTTACTTCTTCTTTTGCAACTAAATCTGATGCTCGCTATTCCCACTTTGCCAATCACCATCCATGGTGCTCCGGTTTTCAATCACCTGTTGCGATTCGCTTCTCTCAATCTGAAATTCGCCCTTCGCTATTCGCGCTTCACTACCGCCCACTTCCCGCCAAGCAGACCTTATTCACCGCGTCGAGCAGTTGGCTCGTCTTAAAGGGTTTCACCAACACGTCGTCGTAGCCATCCTGCAAGAGCGCTTCACGCGCGCCGCTGTCAGATGATGCGGCCATCGCGATTAATCCACATTCGCGCAGCGATTCGATGTTGCGCACGGCGCGCACCGCGTCGCGGCCGGACATGCCCGACACCTCGGTATCGACGATGATGGCGGCGGGGCCGATTTCCTGCGCGCGGGCACCGGCTTCAAAGGCCGACCGCACATGTTGCAATTGATAGTTGGATTCGCGCTCGACGGCCAGCGCCAATGCCTCACCGAAGTCGGTATCGGATACGACGGCGAGTAGCGCAATGCCACCGCTGTCGATATTCTCCAGCGGCATGTTGTGGGCTTTCATAAAGCGGATGAGCTGTTCGCGCGGAATGCGGCGATCTTTGCTACCGGGGATGCGATAGCCGCGCAGTTTGCCGCTGTCGAACCACTTCGAAACCGTGCGCGGCGCGACGTTGCAAATCTTGGCCACTTCGCCAGTGGTTAAGACATCTTTCTCCGAAGCCATGTGATCCCCCAATGGCTGTTGCCTACACGATCGACCGACGGCGACGCTAAAGGTCTTACAAGCCCTACCCGTCGTCTAATCAGATCGGTTCGCGCAGACCGCAAGATGCGAAGATTCGTTGCAGGCGGACGCCCATAGCCTCTGGGGGAGAAAGGCCAAACGAGCGCATCCCGTTCGCGACGCGCTGTGCGTTACCACCGAATTCGTGTGCCATTCGTCGCTTCATGCGATCTTTTCGGAAGCTGACCGCACCGGCGCGAGGTAGCCGCCGAAAGGTTGCATTAACGACGATTGTCGATATTGGGACGCATGCCGTCGCCCCACTTACTTATAGGAACGCGACGATGGGGAAAGCAAGAATGGGGATTTGGAGGGTGCCAAGGCGGCAAAAGGCAGACGACGAAAACCCGACGATGTTAAATCTATTGAATTTCCAGAGCACGCAATTCCGACATCCGGCATCAGCCTAGGCTTCCTCCGCCTCATCTTCCTCGTCATCTAAATCGTCAATCTCATCAAACGGCTCACCCGGCAATAGTACATTACGAACCGGCTCGCGTTGCGCGAGGGCATCGAACGCCAACCAAAAGCCGAGCGCCAACAGCAACGCGCCGATGCCGGTGCGGACCGGCCAAATCCATCCGCGATGGCGCGCTTCGATGCGTTCGCGTTCGCCTTGCACTTCGATGTCGGCCACGCCCGCAACCGTGGCCCAACGGGCATAGCCGTAGGCATTCGCCGGTGGGAAGTTGTTCGCCAGCATGTTCGCAAACGCTTGCTGGGCTTGGGTCTCAACGGCGCGTACGGCTGCCACGCGCGCGGCCTCGTCCTTTTCCTGACGGATAATGCGGTTGCGGGTGGTTACGAATTTGGGCGGCAGCGCAATCTTGTTGCGAAAGTGGTGGTACTCAAACAGTAGCAAGACGTTAATCGAAAACACGACCAACAATGCGATGCCGACCATGCGGTTCCATTTGGTCACCGGCCGCGCGGCGCGGGCCACGCGAAATGCGACGGCCCCGGCGATGAGCCCTTCGACGAGAAAGCCAAACAGCCCGCTGTAATACGGCAACCAGAGCAGCGAGCCCAGCAGCCAATTCAACGGCACCGTGATGATGGCCGCCACGAGCACCGCCCGCCACCAATAACGCGCCGGACCGAACGACGGCACGTCGCCATCGGTAGGCTGCGTCGCATCGATCTGTGGTTGGGCGGGGTGCGTGTCCATCGCGTGCTGGCACGATAGGCACGCCGTCGGATACGGGCAAGCGATGGAATGGGCACGGCGCACGCGGTTTGCCAGCCGGCACGGTATTGAATAGATTGCCCCCGTGTGAAATTGAACATCGGCGCGAACGGAACCACATGGGGCCGAGGGCGCCTATTTCAACGAGGTTTGGGATATGTTGGCAGGAAGAATCGACGTGCGAACCCTATGCGTGGGCGTATTGCTATCCGGGATGATGTTGGCAGGCTGCTCCAACGATGGCGGCAAGCCCAAGGTGCATCGCCGCGAGGGCTGGGCCGAGAGCATCGACACCAAGTCGAAGGTCGTCTCGATGAAGATGCGCCTGAAAGACGGCAGCGAAAAGACGATCACCGGCACCTACACCGACGAGACCGTGGTCGAAATTAACGGTCGCAATATGACGATCAAAGATATCAAGCCGGGCGACCCGATCGTGGTGTTCGGTGTGCGCAGCAAGGACGGCGGTGAAATGAGCCTCGTCGCAACCAAGGTGATCGTGGAGCGCAAAGAGAAGGAATGGCAATCGACCGGTAAGGCGAAGAAGGAGGACAGCGCCGATGGAAATTCCGCCGCCGAGGATTCCACCAGCGAGTCCGGCGACGGCGAATAACTCGGCTAGGCCCGCTATCCGTTACATAACCGATACGTCCGCGCCCTCATCAATTCGCTGTGCGGCTACGAGAATACAGAGTTCTACTGAACGCGAAAATACGTTCGAACACGCAACATCAATCTCTCATTGGAGACCTCCCATGATATCCCGCAATCTTTGGCAATTGCTGCTTTCCGGCTTGTGCTGTTTGGCATTGGTCGTGTTCACCGCGTGCGACGCACAAGGCCCGGTGAAGAAGTCGGATAACGCAAACACATCGTCGAAGGCTGAGAAGGACCAGAACAACGATGACGCGTCGCCTTCCGCCGATGACAACGCGGATGATGCCGACATGGATGACGCGGGCGGCGACGATTCATCCGACAGTGACGCAAGCGACGACGCGATGATCGACGATCACGACCACGATCATGGTGGCGATGACCACGATCACGATCATGACGGCCACGATCACGATCATGACGGCCACGATCACGACCATGACGGTCACGATCACGACCATGGCGAAATGGGCGACGAACAATCGTCGCTTTCCGCGTCGCCGGATGACTTCACCATGAACCTCGACGGCATGCCGACGGATCGCTTGGTCGATCCCGCTGAAGTGCTGGATACCGCCGCCCTTGGCATTCCGATTCGCGCGTCGGGCGTGCGGTCAACAGAAGCCAAGCAAGCTTACGAAGACTTGATCTACGGCAACATTCGCATTCGCATGGATACCAGTATCGCCCTGCGTCGTGCGATGCTCGAAAAAGGCGTGGCACCGACCGACCCCGGCGTGCGCAACCTGGAGGGGCAAATCCTCAAAGCGAAAGACCTGCTCGAACAGGCCGGCGAAAACGTCGGCCCGATTGAGCCGCCGATTCAGTAACGCCCAAACGGCGAACAACCCGTGCTTCAAAATCAGAAAGGGGCGTTGACCGAGTTTCTCGCGGTCAACGCCCCTACTGCACATGAGAAGAAGGAGGATACTAGAGATACGCCGCGACGCTTCGACCGGTTCACGGCAGGCGAGAAATTTTTGTCGAACCGGCGATTTTGGTGACGTTCTGGGGCATCACCCGTGCCAATCTCCCCTGAGCGAGCGTTTATTGGACGTTAAGACGCCTCCGACAAATCAGGTAGGCGTTGTGCTACAAGCCAGAACCCCCCAGCCGAACGTGTAGAATCCCGCACCCTGACGGCCAAACCAAGTGGCCCTACCAGGCCCGGAATGCGCGCCTGCCGCTTTACTCCACTGCCCTCCCTTCGGTATTATCTTAAGTAGTTTTGGTGGGGAAACACGATTTAGTCGACGGAATTCCGGTCGAGTTTGAACTGGCCACGCCGCCGTTCCCCTTCAAAAAACCGCAAAGAGAAGGCAAAAAAACCTCGCTGCAATGACTCTGCGCAACGCGTGCACATTCTGTTTCGCAATCGCTCTGGCGATCGTCGCTGGCGCGACGCCCGCGCGCGCCGCAGATTTGGTCATTAGCGATTTGTTGGTGAGCTATCAAACGCAAACGGCGACCACCGCTACGGGGCAACTCACGTTTAACATCCGCCTCGCTTCGGACGAATCGGATACGCTCGGATTCGATTTGTTTAGCGCGCAGTTGCTCGTGCGCGAGATGATTGCCGACGGCGCCAAGGCGAGCTTTACGCTGAACGAATCGGCGACCGAAGCCGCCGGGCCCGCGAAAGACGGCTACTGGATCGCTGACGCCATCGACGGGACGTCAAATGCATCGTCGATTGGCGATGAATTTCGATTCTCGGATTTTCTGATCTTGGGCGACGCATTTGTGCCGCCGGTCAACGCCGTGGTCGCCGGGTTTGCCATCGATTTTGAAGTGACCGACGCGGATCAATTCGGCACCTACGAAATCGCCTCCGGCAACGCGAGCTTCAATTTTTTCAGCCGCGATCTGATCATCATCACACCGACCAATTTAGAGGCTGCGTCATTCGAGATCGCCCCGATTCCGGAGCCGGCGACGGGCCTATTGCTGCTCGTTTGTGCCGGTGAAGTGATTCGCCGACGGCGTCGGTAAGTGGCCGCGAATCCTCTCAACCATTCCCACCTCACATTGAAACACTGTGCCCCGATTCGGTATGCTGCTTGCGCCGGGTGCGCTGGCGTACGTGCCGATCCCCTACCGCTTTGCACCAATCCCCGCTGGGCTAGAATGCACTGCGGCGACACACGAATGATGCTCGCGGATAAACGCGGCCAAAATTGACGGGCCGCAACCGCTGCCACTCGCAGCACCTGCTTATTCGTTAATCGCCGCGCAACAACACCACTGATTCACGCACTGCGGTTTGACCGCTTCGGAGTTTGGCACCATGACGCAAGACACACGCATTGAAGAAGACTCGATGGGAGAAATGACGGTTCCGGCGCACGCGCTGTGGGGCGCATCGACGCAACGAGCCGTCGAAAACTTTCCCATTAGCGGTTATCGCTTCGGCCGCAGATTTATTCGCGCGTTGGGTTTGATTAAACAATCGGCAGCCATCGTGAATGGTGAGTTGGGCGTCGTTGATAAAGACAAGACCGAGCTGATCGCCAAGGCCGCCGAAGACGTCATCGAAGGCAAGCTCGACGAGCACTTCGTTTGCGACATCTTTCAGACCGGCTCGGGCACCAGCACCAACATGAACGCCAACGAAGTGATCGCCAACAGAGCGATTCAACTCGCCGGCGGTGTCGTTGGCAGCAAAGACCCTGTGCATCCGAACGATCATGTGAACCAGGGGCAAAGTTCTAACGATGTGATCCCGACGGCGATGCATGTATCGGCGGCCGAGTCGATCAAGCAAGACCTGCTTCCCGCGCTCGAACACATGGCCCAAGCGCTCGACGCCAAAGCCAAGGCGTTCGACAACATCGTCAAGATCGGCCGTACCCACCTACAGGATGCCACGCCGATTCGTTTAGGACAAGAATTCTCCGGTTACGCAGCGCAGATGAAACTTGGCATCGCACGCGCCGAGCGCGCGCTGACCGCCCTATGCGAATTACCCATTGGCGGCACGGCTGTCGGCACCGGCATCAACACGCATAAGGAATTCGGCAGCCGCGTGTCGAAACTGCTCGCCGACAAGACAGGCGTGCCGTTCAAAGAAGCCGACAACCACTTTGAAAATCAACACGCCAAAGACGGCTTCGTGGAAGCGTCCGGCCTCATCCGCACCATCGCCATCAGCATGAGCAAGATCGCCAACGATATTCGGTTGCTCGGTAGCGGACCGCGCTGCGGCATTGGCGAGTTGAAGATTCCGGCTACGCAACCCGGCAGCAGCATCATGCCCGGCAAGGTCAACCCGGTGATGAGCGAGATGGTGCTGCAAGCCGCCGCCTTCGCCATCGGTGCCGATGCCGCCATCGCCCACACCGGCGCGACGCTCGGCACGTTCGACTTGCACGTCGGCATGCCCGTCATGGCTCACGAACTGCTCGAATCGATTCGCGTGCTTTCCAACGCGGCCCACGTGTTTACCAACCGTTGCATCATGGGCCTCGAAGCCGACGTCGAACGCGCCGAACAACTCGTCGAGCAAAGCCTTGCCATGTGCACGTCCCTCGCGCCCGTCATCGGCTACGACAACGCCGCCGCCATCGCCAAAGAAGCCTTCGCCAACGGCAAGACGGTGCGCCAAGTCGCGCTGGAAAAGAAGGTGCTGCCCGAGGATGAGTTGGCGAAGCTGTTGGATGCGAAATCGATGACGGAACCGACGGGGTAGCGATACTTCTAGCCGCCGAACAATTTGTATTGTCATCACGCCTCGGTCGCAGACTTCGACCGAGGCGTTTTTGTTTCTGCTGCCGCAAATCACATCAAAATGGCGATATTTTCATTGGGGGCGGCACCGATCATCGCTTCCAACGCAAAGATTCCTCGCAACTCGCTTGAATTTCGGTTTTTGTTAGGTATGATGGAGTCATCATGGCACAGGCATCCTCGATCGAATGGACCAACGCAACCTGGAACCCGGTTACGGGATGTACAAAGATCAGTCCAGGGTGTAAACATTGCTATGCCGAAAGAATGGCGAAGCGGCTCAAGGCGATGGGCGTGCCGCAGTACCGCAACGGATTCAAGTTGACGCTGCAAGAAGATGCCTTATCGATCCCCTATCGCTGGAAAAAGCCACGACTCGTGTTTGTTAACTCGATGAGCGATTTATTTCATAAAGATGTGCCGCTTCCGTTTATCAAACGCGTGTTTCGGTCGATTGCTGATAATGCTCAGCATCAGTTTCAAGTATTGACCAAGCGCCCTGAATTGGCTCTCGCGTATGCGACCGATCTCGATTGGCCGACAAACTTGTGGCTAGGCACCAGCGTTGAAAATTCGCTAGTACTCGATCGCGTGCGCACGCTGGCACAAATCCCAGCAGCAATCAAGTTTCTATCTGTTGAACCATTGATCGGGCCAATTCCGCGTCTGCCATTGAAGAATATCGATTGGGTGATCGTCGGCGGCGAGTCGGGGCCGGGTGCGCGTCCGATGAATGCAGAATGGGTCACACAAATTCGCGACAGGTGCGTCAAATTTGATGTGCCTTTCTTCTTCAAGCAATGGGGAGGCGTGCAGAAAAAGCGCACGGGCCGAGAGCTAGAGGGCCGGACGTGGGATGAGATGCCAGAATGGTCCGAGGCGAACAACGAACAATCAACTTACGCAATCTGTTAGGCAGCATCAGAGTATTGATATGGCAAAAAGGAAGGACTATTGGGACGAGTACACAAACCTTCAAAGGGTCAAGCACGACATAATTCGCAATTATCTTAATGGTTGGTTTCCAATTCTAGGCTCTATTTCAGGAAAATTAGTCTATTTTGATACTCATGCAGGAAAAGGCCGGCATAGAGATGGACATCTAGGGTCCCCACTTGTTGCCTTAGATACCTTCTCAAAACATACATCTCGTGATCGAATTCTATCCAAGTGCGAAGTGAGTTTCATATTCATTGAAAAAGATGCTGAATGCAAAGCGGCCCTCGACAAAGAAATCAGTAATCTGGTAGACAAGCCAGAAAAGGTATCGATCAATACGATCGCCGGTGACTGCTTCGCCTGTCTTGAGTCATTAGTAGATCATTTCAAAAAGCCCGGCAACAGACTAGCTCCATCATTCTTCTTTATTGATCCGTATGGCTTTAAGGTGCCGGGTAAGATCATCTCGGAATTGATGAGGTTCCAGCGAGTAGAGTTATTCATAAACATCATCTGGCGAGAACTCGACATGGCAATGCGTCAACCAGCAACGATGGAAAACACGCTTGATAATGTATTCGGCGATACCACATGGAAGGAAATTACACAACTCCCAGATATAGATGAACGGGCCGAAGCAACCGCGATGCATTTTCAAAACCTTGCAAATGCAAAATGGAGTACGCATATACGAATGCTCGGTGATAACCAGCGGACGAGGTACTTCTTACTTCACCTTTCAAACCATGATCGTGGTCGTGATTTAATGAAAGAATGTGTTTGGAAATCATGTCCAGATGGCGGTTATCTAGCGAGAAAAGGTGACAAGATTAATCAAGAAATCCTGATTCAACCTGAACCTAATTTAATTCCACTTCGAAAGTGGATTGCCTCAACATTGGCACAACGACCGCACAGATGGCAAGAACTCGCAGAATTGAACCGGCGGGAACTTTGGTTAAACAAGCACCTTAACTCGGAAATCAAGTGGCTTCTAAAGCACGGAGAACTCTCAGCAACAGATTACAGCGGACGATTGTCAGCCAAGGCGAATCCGTTGCTCTCTCTTTCGAAGTAGCTTGCAAGAAGCCAAAGAATATCTGCGAGCACAATCTCAACGCCCGCCCGCGTTCACCACCGGCGTTTCCGGAAAGCTAATCGCCGCCAACAGCATTTGGCCGTAATCGTCCCAGAGCGTGGCGGCGTCTAGGCCTTTGGCGTCTTTGGGGAGTTCCAGCGTAATGATCGGGATACGCAGCGTTACGCCCGCGTACGAACCGAGCGAACCGGGGCGACTGCCGATCTTGCGGACCGGGATCGGCGCGTGGCGGGCCATGGCGATGGCCAAATCTTCCGCCGGTCCGTCGTAATCGACGCATTCGCTGCCGTAGCGCAAGGGTTGATGAATGCTCACGATGCGGTTGGGGCGATACTCGCGCAGGGCGCGATCGATGGCTTTGCTTTCCGGCTCCGAAAGCGGTGCGGGGCCGTGTTTGGGGCTGGGTTGAAAGTTTTGCGCCGGGTAATTGCGATTGAGATCGACACCGTTGACGTTACCGCGCGTTTGGGCGGCCATGCCGTCCGGGTTGGTCAGCGGCATCAAGACCACGCGCCGCCCCGCCAGCCATTCGGGTCGATCGACCAATTGCTTGGATAGCTCCCAGACCAACGGCGTGCCCGCGTCTTCGTCACCGTGAATGGTTGCGAGTATCAGCACGCAGTCGGCCCCGTCGCCATAAATGAGCGCTTCGATGGGTTCGCCGTTGACCGACAAACCGAGGATGCGCTTCTGCGGCGTGACGGCCGAATACTGCGAACCACCGTTACGCGTCGGCGTCATGCGGTCGTTCTTCGGTGGGAGCCTGTCAGTCGTGGTGTTGCGGTTGTTGTCGGTGGTGATACTGCGCTTGCCTTGCCCCGCCTCGGGGTCGCAACCGGCCAACAAGGCCAGCGCGGGAACATACCAAACCAAGGATGACAGGCGATTATTGACGTTTGTCGATTTAAGCACGGTCGGAGGCGTCCTTTCCGGATCGTTTTTTAGGTTCGGCGCTGCGTGGCAGACACCGATTGCAAACCGGTACTACACAGGTTTCATACACCGGTTGAAAACTGGTGCCACAGCGCATTTCGTACCACAGCGCGTTTCGAGCCGTGGAATGGTTGCCACGGCAATCAAGTCGGGGCGTATCTTAACTTGTCGGCTTCCGGGGGCAAAAATCGACAGTTCGTGGGCGGCAACGAGCATTGGTTGACAAGTGCGGCGGTGATATCCACGGTAGGCAATTGCACAGTGAGCAGAGTTAATGTCGCTGGTGGCAGACACCGGTTGCAAACCGGTGCCACAGCGCGGCTCCGCCGCGGCAACATCTGGCAATGATCACCAGAGTCGCTCTGGACGACCATGAAGCCGGTGCCCCTGCCCCTCTGGGGCTGGGGGACTTTTCCGTGTCGTTGTCGCAACCGAGCACCGCACGCACGGATACATCATTGGACAATAAATGGAAATAACAATGAATAACTACCTAACCGAACGGCGTGCGCGGGTCGCCAAGGCCTGGAACCTGACCAACGAAATCGTCCTCTGCCACGGCGGCGAGTTGATCCCCGTACCGGGCGGCGCCGATCAGATGTTTCGCTTTGTACCCGACACGGAATATCGCTATCTGGCCGATCACGACGAACCGGGCTGTTTGGTTGCGTTCGATCCGCAGAGCGGTTGGGTCGAGTTTCGACCGCCGGTGTTGGAAGCCGAGCGCGTGTGGGAGGGCCGTCCACCGTTCGATTGGTCGGAGGCGATTCGACCGATGACGGAGTTCGACGGCTGGCTGGCCGCGAGGCAGACCCGCCCCGTCGCCAATCTCGGCGCGCGAATGCCGAAAATCAGTAGCGACGACGCGTTGACTGCGAAAGTGCGCGAAGCGTTGATGCAGGTCCGGCGTCCGAAAGATGATGTTGAAACAGCGCGCATCCGCGCGGCCGTCGATGCGACGGTCGCCGGATTTAGACGCGCGTCTGAATACATCAAACCGGGCGTGACCGAGCGGCAGATTCAGGTGGAGTTGGAATGCGAGTTCTTCCGTCACGGCGGCGATCGCCCCGGGTATAACACGATCGTCGGCACCGGCACCAACGCGGCCGTCTTACACTTCACGCCGAGTAAGCGCGTGGTGGGCGAAGACGATCTGGTATTGATCGACGCCGGCGCGGAGATCGAAGGTTACACCGCCGACGTCACGCGCACGTACTTCGCCAAGGGCAAGCCCGAGGGTTTTCGCGGCGAGCTATACCATGCCGTATTGTCCGCCCAAAAAACGGCGGTCGAGAAATGCAAGCCCGGCAAGGAGTTTCGCGAGTTACATCTGGAAACAGCGCACGACATGGCGGCGAGTCTAGTCGGGCTGAACATCCTGACGGGCGATGTGGACAATCTTGTCGAGCGCGACGCCCATGCGCTCTTTTTCCCGCACGGGCTCGGCCATCTGGTCGGCTTGGGCGTGCGCGATGCCAGCGGCTACTTGCCCGGTCGGAAACGCAGCACGCGCTTCGGCCTTGCCGCCTTACGAATCGATCTGCCGCTCGACGTCGGTTTCGTCGTGACAGTCGAGCCCGGCTTGTATTTCATTCCGGCATTGTTAACGGATAAGAGACGCCGCGAGCAATATCGCGACGCGATCAACTGGCCGCGCGTGGACGAATTGCTCGATATCGGGGGCGTTCGGATCGAAGACAATTTGCTGATCACGCCCGACGGTAACGAAAATTTGACGGTCGCCATTCCCAAGTAGCCGAAAGTGAAACCTTACCACTGCCCACCCGCCTGCCTCTATAATATGGCAGATGGCTACATATATCGCCTTCATCCTGATGGGCCTCATGCTACTAACCGCAGCGGGTTGCGGCTGGAAGTTGATGGCACTGAGCGCGCGCGGCGGGCCGCGCATCGTGTGTCATGCATGCGGGCGAGCATTCGAATCTACAAATGAGGGACGCTGTCCGCATTGTCTTGCTGCCGTGAACACCTCTGAATCTCAATCGTTGCGCGTGGCCGATTTGGATGAACCGAATCGGCATCACACCGATCGGCGAGCGATGGCCAAGTCAGCGTTGCAGGCCATGTCGCGCGGTGATCGCCTGCTTTACTTCAAAGGCTTGCAGCCCCAAAATCCTACAACGCCGTCCTGCCACAATCCGTTATGTACGGGCTCGACGGAAACGATCACCGATAACGACCAGCGGTTTTGCAGCCGATGCGGTACGCCGTTCGAGGATGCGAAAAACAACTTGCAAGTCGATTTGAGCCACGTGCGCACGAAGCGCACCGAACTGCGACGGTATCTCGAAGTCGTGGCAACGGCCGACCCTGCCTCGGCCGATCGCAGCCTGAAGTCGGCGCAGGCAACGGCACGGGCGTTATTTGATCGCAACGATCCAAATAAATAGCGGTACATCGCTACACTCCTCTGGTTGACACAAGACCTTATTTGAGAATCAACCGCGTTCATTGCGAACGAATCACCTAAGGTAATTTCGGCCTCGGATGCGGCGTGCAATATATGGCAATAAAGTGTGTCTTCGTCTTGGTCGTTTTGGTGTTCCAATTCTCACACAAGAACTCAATTCGGAGATAAAAATGCGTCGCACAATACTTGCGGTAACAACGATACTGCTCTTAATCGGCCTTATCGCGTGCATCATCTGGGCGTCGATGGATGGCAGCGTGCTGGTCGCGCTCAAAGACATGCTCGCCACGCCATGGGGCGCGACCACGTTACTCGATGTGTATATCGGCCTAGGTTTCGTCGCCGTATGGATCGCCCTCCTCGAACGAAACTGGCGACGGTCGTTGCCGTGGATCGTGTTTTTGCCGCTGTTGGGCAACGTGGTGACGCTGATTTATCTACTGGTTCGCATCATTCGGTATCAAACGATCCATGAAGGGATACTCGGGTACGGGGCCAGAACCAACGCCCCCATTAACAACAGCTAAACCCCAGCTAACTTGATGATACAATCCCGCAACATGAGCACCACTTTCCCTTCGCGTTTAGTCTAAAATAGAATCCACGCACTGAATCGAGATGTGTTCCTAAGACTTTTTTTGGAGGATGTCCCCCATGAAACCCGTTATTTGCCTGGTTGCACTGCTCGGCCTCGTCGGCCTTCTCGTACTAGGCACCGAATTGATTGCCGGCGATGAACCGCCCAAGACGCCGCCGATCCCCAATCCCACGCCGGAAACCCCGCCCGTCCCCAATCCCGCACCGGCAGGCAAATTCGTGCCCGTGACCGATGTTCATCACATGATGGAAGGCCAAGGCAAACTCTGGGGCGAGATCAAAGATGGTATTCTGGATAGCAACTGGAAGGCCGCTGAAAACAGCGCCTGGCTGCTGGCGGAAGTCGCCAACGTCAATCAATATCAACACGAGGCCGCCGACTACAAAGCTTGGGCCAAGCAGATGTCGGATCAATGTGTCGAATTGGCCGGCACGCTCAAGAAAAAGGACGCCGCCAAGTCACGGGATTTGGTTTCCAAGATCGGCAACACCTGTAGCGAATGCCACAACAAGTACAAATAGCGGATCGATTAAACCTGCGTTGCTTTCTTCGACGCTAAACGTTTAGTCTTCAAGCCGTCCAACAATGGGCGGCTTTCTTTTTTTGGTGGGTGCTTGATTTGACAACTTGAGCAATTGGCGACATGAAGTTATTCGATCGCACAACATTAAACGGCGTGAATGTGGCGTTTCGTTGTAGTTTTGGAACGGCGTGCGGCCAAGCGAACGGTTGAGTTAACGAACCATACCCGTTTGATTGCTAAGGTCGTCTAAGAGTTCAGGCCGCGTCGGCATAATGATTTTGCCAAGCTCTGCGCCATACTCCCTCAGATCGACATCGAGCATGCTTCCGGTGGCGAAGAAATCCACCTGCACGTTCCAAGCCATGATTTCGGCGCGGGCCTGCGAAAAGTATCGATCCTGAATCGGCTCGGCGAGTACCACCATAATCTGGTCGGGTTGCCACGCACGGACGGCTGCGAATGCCTGCGCGGCATTGACATGTTTCATTTCGTCGCGCGGTTGCAGACCGGATGTCACAATGGGAATCGGCTCCGCGCTGTTCAAGAGCGACGCAAGCTCACCAGCCCCCCCCGTATCATCAGAGGTTTGGATAAATCCGAATTGGACGTCCGCCAGCGACGATGATTGAAACACACTATTCGCGATGCCCGCAGTCGCCCGCAAATCGGGAGCATCATTTTCTTCACCGACGAAAACGAATGCCACCTTAGAGCCCGTTACCGGCGCACCAATGAAACTCATATCCGCACGAGCCGTTCGCACTTGGCTTTCCCACGCCTGCACTTCGGCAACCGGCCAGCCGGCAATCGTCTCCGTCGTATGCAGTGCGACGAAGGCCCCCCACGACAGCCCTACCGACATCACGAACATCGCGGCAGCGCGCCATACCCAAGGACGAACGGTCGGCATGTTTAACGTGAAGCGCCGCGCTGCAGGTTTGAGGTCGATAGTTGCCGAAACCGATCGGGAGGCGAGTGACCGCATCGGCGGTGCCGCCGCGCGTTCGAAAGCCAGCGGAACTTCGTTTGATTCAATAGAGGGGACCGATTGGAACGTGCGACAGGCGCGACAACGGCAGTACGCGCCCGCGAAGGCGTCGTCCAACTCAAGACGTCGCTTGCATCCTTTGCATCGAACCTGCAATGGCACGGACCAAAACCCCACGAATCTAACGGGTTAATGATTCGCGCTGTTCAACTACCCTCTCGTTGGGATCGATGAACCGCGTATCCACCCGTTGCGGCAACGGAGAACCAGATATCTCCACTTACGGGCTCCCGAATGGAGCACCCTTAGAATCTAGTCCAAATATACATAAACTGCGGGTGCGAAGTAAACCTAGAATCCAAATTAATATTCATTAAATTAATCGTTGTACCTTGTGATTTAGCGGGCGAATTCTGCCATTCCGCATACATGTTGGGTGCCCACGCGAGTGGTCGGTTATAGCGCACGAGGTGTGCCTTCTCGATTCCGGCCCGCTCTTTGGCGACTTGCACCGCCTCATCCAACGTGGCGATCCGGTCGATTAGACCGGCATCGAGCGCCTGCTTTGCGGTGTAAACCCTTCCATCAGCAGCACTTAGAACTTGCGAGCGATTCAAATTCGGACGTCCGGCATCCACTGCATCGACGAATTGGTTGTAGAAATCGTTCACCATCGCTTGGAAAATCGCCCGTTCTTCGGGCGTCATCTCGCGGAACGGCGATCCCGCATCTTTGTGGTCGCCCGACGTAATCGCGTCGGTCCTCACGCCGATGCGATGCAGGGTGCCAGATAGATCGACCATCTGCATGATGACGCCGATCGAGCCAGTCACCGACGAGCGTTGGGCGATGATCTCATCGCTGGCGCAGGCGAGGAAGTATGCGCCGCTGGCGGCCACATCCTGAAAAAATGCGATGACGGGTTTTTTTGTTATCTCGCGAAACTTGGCAATTTCATGGTGGAGCGTGTCGCTGGCCGTCACACTGCCACCGGGCGAATTGATGCGCAACACCACCGCCTTCACGCGCTCGTCCTTGGCCGCCTTGTGCAACTTTTCGACCGTCGATGCGACCGGGTGCTCGCCTTCGGAGAACAACCCGTTGAGCTTACCATTCATCAGCACGCCGCTGATATCGATCATGGCGATGCGGTTGCTTTGCCATGGTCCTGCATGCCGGATGATTTCTTCCTCGTAGGAGCGATCCGTCGGAACGGCCGTGATCTTGAAGCTGCCGGATGGCGTGCAGGCCGTGGCCAAACAGAGCAGCAAACACGGGGCCAAATACGATGATCGAATCCGAATTACAGCGGGAGTCATAACCGTCCTCACTTGCGGGTGGTTGAAACGAAAGCTGATCGAAAAGTATATCTGCGTTGACGATGCGGGGCACGTGCGAAATTGGAATGTTAATGTGTTGCGGTACATCGATCTTTCTTATGCGATACATTATTCGGATTCCTCAGGCTCAACGCTCAAGCCAGTCAATCCGCCACCGCCCCCAAAGGCGAACGGTCGCCAAGCGGCTATTATTGAAGAAGCCATGAAGACCCCTCCCCCACTGAGCTTGACGCGGATTACCGCACGCAACCTCTATCGCCAGCCGGTCCGCACGCTGCTGACGGCGTTCGGCGTTGCCATCGGCGTCAGCGCCATCGTCGCCTTGGGGGCCGTATCGCGCGGCTTGCGTGGGTCGATCGATAACGCATTGAACATCGACTCGGCCGATTTGATGGTCTTCCAAGCCGGTATCGCGGCAGACTTATTTAGCAACCTCGACGAAGCCGCGACGCGCAAGAAGTTTGCCGATTTCCCCGAGATTAAAAGCGCTACGGCCGGCATCACCCATATCGTCCGCTTCGATGAGCAATACCTGATCGTCGTCGGTTTGTATCCCGACGAATTTGCCGATGTGACGACCTCATTGGTCGAAGGCCGCGCGTTTGAATCCAAAGATGAAATCGTGATCGGTTCGGAATTTCAGCGGCGGATGAAGTTTGCCGTTGGCGACGAGATCGACATCACGGGCGCGACATACACAATCACCGGCGTGATCGAAACCGGCGTCGTCTTTTTCGACAGCGGCGTGGTGATGCATATTGATCTGGTGCGTGGGTTTCGCGGTTGGTCGGACGGCGTTACCAACTTTAGCTTGCGGTTAGTCGAGGGCGCCGACCCGGACGCCTTGATCGAACAAATCGAAACGACCTATCCCGAACTCGCCGTCATCGCCCGGGCCGATCAATACGGCAAGATCGATCAGGGATTGGCCGCGTCGGACAATATGGTCTGGGTAATTTCGGCACTGGCCTTGGTCATCGGCTGTTTGGTCGTCGGCAACACCATGTGGATGTCGGTCTCGCAGCGCACGCGCGAAATTGGCATCCTGCGCGCCATCGGCTGGTCGCGCAAGCGCGTAATGGGCATCATCATTTGCGAGTCGATCGGTATCGGCGCGGTCGGTTGCGTGCTGGGGTTTGCCATGGGGTTTGGCTTGGCCGAAGGCACGCGCTTTTTGCAAGATGTGCAGAGCTTTCTCGACCCCGACTATTCACTGTTTATTTTTGCCAGAGCGTTGGGCGTCGCCATCTTATTAAGCGTAATCGGCTCTTTGCCGCCGGCGATAAAGTCGGCACGCATCTCGCCCGCGGAGGCGTTGCGCTATGAGTAACGCCGCACTCGCCGTCAACGCCAAAGGTCTCACACGCCATTTCGATAACGGTCGGGTCAAAGCCGTCGATGCGCTCGACCTCGAAATCGCGGCGGGCGAATTCGTTGCGATCAAAGGCCCTTCAGGCTGCGGCAAGAGTACCTTGCTTAACTTGCTGACGGCGATCGACCGACCCGACGGCGGCTCGTTGCATGTATTCGAACACGATATTCGCACGCTCGACGCTGCGGGTGCCGATGCCTATCGATCCAACGATGTCGGTCTCGTCTTTCAGTTGCACAACCTGTTGCCACACCTCACGGCGATTGAGAACGTGCAGTTGCCCATGATGGGACGCAAGAAGGTAAAGCCCAACGAACGCGCCGCCGAGTTACTAACTCGCGTCGGCTTGGAAGCGCGCATCAACGCATTGCCCACGACGTTATCCGGCGGCGAGCGACAGCGCGTCGCCGTCGCGCGGGCCTTGGCCAATCAGCCGCGCTTATTATTGGCGGATGAACCGACGGGTGCGCTCGATTCGCAAACCGGCGCGGCGTTGATCGACTTGTTCGTCGAATTGCAACGGGATCTGGGCACCACACTGGTGATGGTCACGCACGATGAGCGCGTGGCCGAGCGGGCAAATCGCGTTGTGAACATGTTAGATGGGAAGGTGGTCGGGTAAAGGACGCCGGCCCGTCAATCATTCGCCTTATCGCGTGCTGGCGGCTCAATCCAATAATCCAACGCAATCGCCACCGCCTTGCGCCACGGCAGCGAACCCAGCATCACCACCGCCGCCGTACCGATCATCACGCTCGACGCAAACGCCAACTCCTCGCGCGGCGGTCGCCAAAAAAACAGCACCAAAAAGCACACGCCGACCACGGCCCCACTGGTCATGTACATGAAAAACCAGGTGCTGCCTTCCGACGCCTCAAAATCGTAATCGCACGTTTCGCAGTGATGCTTCAACGAAAAGAAACCGTCAAAAAGTTGGCCGTGCCCACAACACGGGCAACGCCGCCGCGCGGCGCGTTTCAACAGGCTTGACATCGTGGGTCGTGAAGCGTGTGACATATGCAGACAACAAAAAACCCGCGGCGTTTCGCCGCGGGTCGTGAAATCTTCAACCTCTAACTCACCATCAACACTCGTCGCGACTATTCGTCGGGCTCGATGGTGACCGTCAGGCTCTTGGAGCGCAGCTGCTCTTCGTACAGCTCGGCCCGCTCGCGGTGAATCACAATAACGAGGGCGCAGCCCGTATGATGGGCCTCGTCGCAGCGTTCGATCGCTTCTTCGCGCGTAAGCGGCGTCAATTCGAGCAGCGTCGCGATGACGTGCTCGAAATCGTTCCGATCGTCGTTATGCAAAAGAACGCGATACATCGGCAGGTGCCGCGGCTTGGTCGAAGCCGGTAGCGTGGCCGTGTTGCCCTGCGTCTGTGCGTTGTCAAAATCTGCGTTTTGCTGGTCGTGTGGCATGAATGCTCCCTCGATTACTCTACAATTTAGTATAAGGGGCCGGTCGGAAGGCCCGCAAGGCGACGCCGCCTGTGCGGCCTGAGCAGGCATTCTATATAATCTTCGGCGGGTTAGGGGACGTCCCTGAAACCAACTCAATACAGCGACCCGTTATTCGGGCGTTTATCATCCGCACCCACGGAGCCGCCATGGCGCAGCTACCTTCGGCCCAACCTGTGAATCAACCCCCTAAGCAGGAAGGGCTGCTGCTCGATCCGGATTTTCTCGCCCGACTCGAACAGCTCGAACTGATTTCACGCAAGATTCACGCCAGTCGTTCCAAGGGCGAGCGCCGCTCAAAGCGCAAGGGCGAATCGGCTGAGTTCGCGGATTATCGCAATTACGTCATCGGCGACGACCTGCGGCATATCGACTGGAACATCTACGCGCGGCTCGACAAGCTCTTTCTGAAGCTCTTCCTCGAAGAAGAAGACCTCAATGTATCAGTCTTGCTCGATGTATCGGGATCGATGCAATACGGCAACCCCAGCAAGGGGCTTTACGCCAAACGTGTGGCTGCCGCCCTCGCTTACATCGGCCTGTGCAATTACGACCGCGTGAATGTGTATGCGTATAACGAAAAGGTGCACGACTTTCGTCGCGCTCTGCGCGGTCGCCGCATGATGTCGCAACTGATCGGGTTTTTGGAAGAGATGCCGCTGGAGGGTAAGAGCCATTTCGCGGCGGCGGCGCGACAGTTTGCCATGCAGCAATCGCAAAAAGGTATCGTGCTGATCTTGTCCGACTTTATGGATAAGGGCGGCTTCGAAGAGGGCTTTCGTTTCCTGATCGGGCGCAAGATGGATATCTATGCGTTGCAAATCTTGAGCCCGGAAGAAGTTGAGCCCGAACTCACCGGCGATTTGAAGCTGGTGGATATCGAAGATGAAGATGTGGCCGAGGTGACGGTCACCAAGCCGCTGCTCGATAAATATAAGGCAACGCTGCAGGCGTATTGCGAGTCGATACGCGATTACTGCACGCAGCGCGGCGCGGCCTATCATTTGGCGATCACCAACCAACCATTTGAGAGTTTGGTATTGAACTATCTGCGACGGCGAGGGTTGGTGCGCTAATGAGTTTTCTTTCACCCTATACCGCCCTGATCGCGGCGGCCGCGTCGATTCCGTTGCTGCTGCTGTTGTACTTCCTGAAGCTGCGCCGCACGGAACACACGATTCCGTCGACCTTGCTTTGGCGAAAGGCCGTACAAGACCTACGCGTCAACGCGCCGTTTCAGAAGCTGCGCAAGAACATTCTACTGCTGCTGCAGATGCTATTGTTAATTGCCGTGTTGGTGGCTTTGGCCAAGCCCGTCATGAACTTTGTGCGCAAGCCCGAGCGCAACGTCGTGCTGGTGATCGATCAATCTGCGTCGATGAAGACCATCGAGGAAGACGGTCGCGCGCGCATCGAACACGCAAAGCAGGCCGCCAAGGAGTTTGTCGATAATCTCGGCGGTAGCTCGAAGGCGATGATCATCGGATTCGCCGATCGCGCCGAAGTCGTCACCGCTTTTACTAACGATCGGCGACGCTTAAAGAACGGCATCGACGGTATCGAAGCCAACGACGGTCTGAGCCGCATCGGCGAAGCGTTGCAATTGGCCGTCGCGTATTCATCGAGCTTTGTCGAAGGAGCCGATGATCCCGGGTTTATTCCCGATTCGGTGCAAACGGCCGACATCGAGTTGTTTGGCGATGGGCGCATTAGCGACGCCGCCGAAGAATTCATCACGCGTGCCGAGATGATTCACCATCAGATTGGCGAGGTCACCGACAACGTGGGTATTACCGCCTTCGGTGTGCGCCGCGCGATCGATCAGCCCGGTATCGTCTCGGTCTTTGCCACCGTGCAAAACTTCGGGCCGCAATCGGTGACGACCGATGCGTCGTTGTTTTTAGACGATCGCCTACTCGATGTGGTGCCCGTCGAGTTGGGCCCTGCCGACATCAAAACCAGCACGCAGCCCGCTGAATCGCGCGACACGGCCGATAGCCAATCGGGTCGCAACATTGTGTTTAAGTTCTCACACGAAGCCGGCGGCGTGTTACGAATTAAGCTGAGTCGCGACGACGCCTTGCCGCTCGATAACGAAGTGCACGCTCCGCTCGATCCACCGCGGGCGATGCGGGTGTTGATCGTGGCCGATCGCGAGCCGGTGATTCGTACGCTCGAATGGACCTTCGGCTACGCGCTGCAGATCGATGATGTGCGCGTGCTAAGCACCGAGGGCTACGAAAACGCGCCGGAAGAGGAAGTCGCCATCGAAGGCCGCTCGGCCTACGACTTGGTGGTGATCGATAAGCACGATACCGACCGCCTGCCGCCGGGCAACTATGTGTTCTTCAACGGCGTGCCCAAAATCGAAGGCGTTGAGATTGGCGAGGATATCAACGAGTATTTCTTTGTTACTTGGCGCGAGGCGCATCCGCTGTTGCGTTATGTCGAGTTGGAAACCGTGCAAGTGGCGAAGTGGCGACGGCTAACGCTGCCAGATCATGCGGCACGGTTGATCGAAGGCGAAAACACGGTGGTCACGGCGCTGATCACCGATCCCGGTCATCGCTATCTGATCAACGCGTTTGACTTGCTCGATACCGACTTCACCACGGACGTCGCCTTTCCGATTTACATTCAAAACACCATTGACTATCTGGCCGGCGGCGATGTGGAAACGCAGCGTCGCATGATCGCGCCCGGCGAGACGATTACCGTGCAAGTGCCCGCCGGCGCTTCCAAAATGACGGTCACCATGCCCGATCAAACCAAGACGGAGGTCGACGTCGAAGGCCGCCTCAACACCACGTTTGGTAATACGCGCAGCGTGGGCGTGTACAACATCAAGTTTGACGACCCGAAAGAATCGACCGAAACGTATTGCGTCAACATCTTGGACGAAGTCGAATCGCTCATCGCGCCCAACAGCGAGTTGTCGCTATCGGGCACACGCATCGAAACCGTCTCGGGCGAAACGGAGGTCAACGACCCGGTCTGGCCGTATGCCGTCGCGGCGGCGCTGGTTTTTCTGATGATCGAATGGTGGGTTTATAATCGGCGGGTGATGATTTAGGGCTTTGCACGGAAAGCAACTCATGTCCGACCCTATCTACACCTGCTTCACCAAAGCCATCATCAAAGCTGGCGATGCGCTGGAACACGGACCCAATTGGGTCACGGCACGACGGGCGCGCTTGAAAGTGTTCGAGAATCGATTGGAATGCGCGGATTGGGTAATTCGCTACGACGAGATTTCTGCGGCGACGCTTTATGCGGTGCGATCACCCGTATTACGGATTCCCGGCTATGTCCTGCAAATCGATTCCTCTGATAAGCGTTACCATTTCGGATTGAATACCAATCGCTATTGGCGCGGCGAACTGCCGTTTCCAGTGCAACGTGAATCGGCAAATTTACGTCTATCCATGTTCAGTGTCGTGGTCCGCGTCCTAGCCGCTATCTGGATATTGTCTCTCCTTGTGCGGTGGGCGCTGCGATGGGTTTAAGGGTGAAAATCCGCGATTAACTTGTGCACTGCTTGCGCCGTCTTCGATAGCAACACGCACCAATAAACGGCATTAACATCATGCCGCCCTGGCCGCAGTTGCCGCACGGTATGTCTGGAGTCATGTCGCCACCGCCGGTGTTATCGTTGCCGATGTCGGCGTCATTGTCGTTGTCCGAGTCGCCGGTGTTGTCGTTATCGTTGTCATTGTTATTACCGTTCCCCGGGTCAGGTTCGGCGGCATCGTAGCGCAGCACGCGATGGTTCAGCCGATCGCCCGCATATAGATTCCCATCGCTATCGACGGCCACACCGCCGACGTCGGACAAACTATCGGCGCTGACGCCGCCGTTGTTGGCGGTGTTGGTGGTAAGATCGCCGTTTTGGCCGAATACGCGATCGGCGGTGCTATCGTTGCGCGGATCGGCGAACTCGAGCACGCGATTGTTGATCGCATCGGCGACGAATAGATTGCCGCTTACCGGATCGACGGCGGCGTACACCGGACCATTCATCGATGTGGCGCTGATGGCCGGGTCGTTGGCAGTGCCACCGGTGAAGTCGGCCTGCCCGTAAACGCGCGCGGCATTCTGATTGTTCGCCAAGGGCGCTTCGAAGAGCAACACGCGGTTATTGCCTTCGTCGGCAACGTACAGGTTGCCGGCGGCATCGAGGCCGACGCCGATCGGGTTGTTGAGCGTGTTTTGCTGGGGCGTGGGCGTGGCGTCGTTTTGGTTGCGCTCGACCGAGGTGAAATCGGGTTGGCCAATGACGATGTCGGCCGTGGTGTCGGTATTCACCGGGTCGAGATAGACGAAGACGCGATGCAGAAAGCGATCGGCAAGATACAGATTGTCGTCGGCATCGATGGCGATGCCGTCGGGGTTGCCGAGATTGTTGGCATCGGCGTTGGCGGCGTTGGCCTGATTGTTGGTGTTAAAAGCGCCGCCCTGTCCGAAGACCTGCACCGCCGACATGCCGTTGGTAAAGGGCGGATCGAAACGCAGGATGCGGATGTTGAGCGAATCGGCAATGTAAAGCCGCCCCGCCGAATCGACGGCCACACTGCGCGGCCCGAAAAGCGTGTTGTCGGTCGGATTCACGCCGCCGCGATTGCCCATGTTGCCGGTGAAGTCGGCCTGACCGAAAACGAGGTCGGCGGCGTCGCCATTCATGAAAGTGTCGGCAGCGGGCCAGCTTACCACGCGATTGTTAAGCGTATCGGCGACGAAGAGCCTCCCGGAAACGGGGTCGACGATCAGGCCGCGACATTCATTGATCGTGAACTCGGTGGGCGCCGCGTTGCCTTGGTTGGGATTGTTGGATGAAAAATCCGACTGGCCGACGACGGCGTCGGCGGTGTTGTCTTCGGGTGCCGCATAAACGGCGGCGCTGCCGAACAAAACGGCAAACGGGCAGACGAAACAGAACGCGAAGAAGCCCTTGATGCGATGGGTCATAGAGATGTTCCTTGAAAAGGTGAACCCTTACACAAACGCGAGGCGACTGCCGCGAGGCTCGGCCCACACCGATGCGAACGCATACCGGCGGACAGGTCTGCTTCATGATGCGATGAAGCAACCATCTATTCACTATGATCCGGAAATTAAAATTTGCAAATGAAATGCGGCGACCCGGATTTCGGAATTGAAAAAGGCGGTGGGAACCCGCCTTTCCGAGAGTTTAAGGCCGTCTATCTGCCGTCGGCGTTGCCGCGACCTGCCGCAATCCAAACGACGGAATAAGTATGACTATTCCGTCTCTTCCGCCTTCTTCACCGACATCTCCGCGCGCATGCGGGCGATGTATTCGTCGATGATGCGCTTGCGGTAGTTCAGCACGTCTTCGGGTAGGTCGTCTTCGCGTAGCAGAATATCAAACGTGTACGTGCCGTCTTCGCTGGGGACGGTGAGCTTACCAACGTACGGCGAACGCAGCGAGATCGGCAGCGAGCCGAACGTGCCGTCTTTCTTGCGAATCGCTTCGGATAGGCCCACGTGAATGCCGTCGCGCTCGATGCGATATTCGATGCCGGTGTGGGCGCTGAGCAGTTCGAATCCTTGGCGAATGGAATTTTGACGCAATGCCAGCGACGTATGTTGGGCCGAGTTTTGCGGCAGCTTAAGCATCATGCCGGCTTCGAAATTGATCGGCGTATCGGCGCGATCGGCCAAGTCGAGCAGGATGTTGGCCAACGGTTCGTTGGTGTATTTGATCGTGACGCGCCGCGAGAGGTAGTTCGCGATCTGAGCCTGCACCGTCTTGATGACGATGTGATCCTCGTTGGGCAGCCAAACCCACCCGAGCGAACCGGCGGCATCTTCGAGCACTTTGGCAATCGTGCCACCCGCTTGTTTGGCGGCGGCTTCGGCAAGAAGTGCCGGCGCGTCAACTTTGCTCGTAATACGATAGCGAATGTTGAGCTGGTCGAGCGCTTCGTTGGTGTAAGCCGTCGTGTTGCACTTGCGCAGCAGTTCGAGTTCATCCCAGGTGGCGCGGCGGTTGATCCGCATCAGCGGCTTCGACGCATCGACAAACACGCTGTCGTTTACAACGCGAAACTCCAGACCGAACGGTGCGGCTATTTTGATTAGCGCTTCGCGGACGGACGCATCGCGGATGGTCACCTTGCTCAAACGCGTCTGATCGCCCCACGGCAGCAGGCTCAGCGCTTCTTCACTGGCGGCGATGTTGATACCCACGGCGTCGCCGAGTTGGTCGAACGCATCTGCGATGGGTTGCTCGCGCAGTTCGAGCGCATCGAGTTTGCGATCGAGCGCTTGCGAGACGTCGGCGCTGGGCGTGGCTTGGGCGTTGAGGGTGCGAACCTGCAAACCAGTTGCGGTGATGAAACTCAGCAGTAGCGTGCGGGCGAGGGAAGATTTCATCCTGATCATCACTCCGTTTGGGAGGTTACGTCTAAATGACGGCACCCGACGCAGCATCACGTCGGGTTACCGAAGCATTCTTAAGTTGTTGCGACCGCGACGCGGCGCGGATCAATAGTAATACGCGTCGATCGCTACGCCGCCGGCACGGGCCGGCGCTTTGGACAAATTGCTGGGCCATGTGCCGTTTACGATTACCGTGCCGCCCGGCAGAGGTTCGTCATCCTGCACCGCAACCGCTGCTGGCGGCGTGCGGTCAAAACTGATTTCGACCAATCCGCCGCTCGTCGGTCGCTCGACTTCGACGACGACGATCGACGCACGTTCTGCAACGGCGACGGTCGTCTTGGAATCGTGTTGCACAACTGGGCTTGTCGGCCCCCAAAAGGCGAACACCAACATTGCTGCCGCCGCCAAGGGCGCTGCCCACGTTAGCACGGCGGGGAAACGAATGGTCTCGGGCTGGCGCGTTTCGGATTCCGCTGCAACGGCTGCGCTGGCGCGCTGATGAAACGCCTGCCAGTCGGTCGCCGGCAGATCACCCAACAACTCCCGTAGCCGGGAATCCGTTTCATGGTCTTGGAGCGTAGCCTGCGCGAACTCGTCGCGAATCGCACGCTTTGTTGCTGCCGATACGTCAACGCTCGCAGGCAATCCGCGCGTAGCACTCAACAACGCATTCAACCGCACGTACGCAGCGCGATCGCGCACCAGCGTTTCGTCGGTCGCAATGGCCTGCTGTACCGTCGCGCGTTCGCTTTCCGACAGTGGCGCTTCGGCCCCACGGCTGATGAGCAGTTCGAGTTGTTCGCGGCTTACGTTCATTTATTCCTCTAGCAAGTGGGCTAAGGTTTCCTTTAGCGTTTTGCGTGCCTGAAACACGTTCCACTTGACCATTTCCACGCTGCATTCCATGACGTCGGCGACTTCCTTCTGGCTCATGCCCTCAATTGCGAAGAGCACCAAGGCGAGCCGCTGTTTCTCCGGCAGGCCATCCAACGCCCTACCGATTTGTGCTTCGTTCTCGCGCGTTTCCAACGCCAGGCTCGGTCGTTCGACCGCCCGACCATCGGAGGCCGCGATCTCGGCTTCCGGCACGCCTACGTCGCCTTCGCTGGTGGCGAGCGGCGCGTGACGCTTGCGGTCGCGCCGATAGTTCAGCGACAGGTTCGAGACGATCCGCATGAGCCACGAACCGAACCGCAATGGATCGTTCAGGTTCTCCAGCGCCTTAAACGCCTTCACAAAGGCGTTTTGCGCGACATCCTGAGCATCCTGAATGTTGCCGAGCAGCCGGTATGACACGGCCACGGCACGCCGCTGATAACGCTCGATCAGCCGATCGAACGCCGACAGGTCGCCCGCTAAGGTGGCGGCGACGTCCTCGGCATCCTGAAGCCGGGCGGCATCGTCGCCCGCGGCTGGTTTCGCGCTATCTGCCATGTGCTAAGACCCGTGCGTCGCCCGTTAGTTAGGGACCGTGGCGTGAATTCTTGCCCTATTCTGAGGCGGCAGGCCCCTTTTTTGAGGGCAGCAATCACCAGAAATCACCTTATGAGACGATTGGGGGCGTGGCAAGATGGGATTGGCCGGCTGATGAGCGAAGACCGCTCATTTAGCGACCGCTGGCACCGAGGGATTCAAGCAGCTCGCTCGATGAGCGGGCGAGTTCGCGGGGGTTGGCGGGCCCTTCGTCTGCCATTTCGCGCGACATGCGTTCGAACTCGGGCTCGAGCTTGAGAAACACGTCGACAATCGCGGGGTCGAAATGGGTGCCGCGTTCTTCGCTGATGATCTGCACCGCCTTGCGATGCGACATGGCGTTCTTGTAAACGCGCTCGGTCGTGAGTGCGTCGTATACGTCGGCAAGGGCAACGATGCGCGCCGACAAGGGAATGTCTTCAGCCGCGAGTTTCTTCGGATAGCCGCTGCCGTCGAACCATTCGTGGTGGCACTCCGCAATTTCCTCGGCCATTCTTAGGAAGCCCGAGTCCGGGGCGCGTTCGAGCAGCGAGCGGATCGTCTCCGCGCCGATGCTCGTGTGGCGACGCATAACGGCCATCTCTTCTTCGGACAGGCGACCGGGCTTAAGTAGGATGGCGTCGGGAATGGCAACCTTACCGATGTCGTGCAGCGGCGCGGCGCGCTTCAGATTCCACATGAACTCATGCGTAATGTGAGTGGCGAAGGCGGGCTTTTTGCGCAGCTCACCGGCAAGCTTCAGGCAGAATAATGTGACACGATCGAGATGCTTACCCGTGTCGTCATCGCGATGCTCGGCAAGTTTAGCCAGGGCGAACACGACCGAATCGCGTGCTTCGTCGCGCGCGATACGCGTGCGTACGTTTTGAATCGCTGATGCGGCGTAGTTGGTGAGCAGATTCAAGAAGCCTATCTCATTCGATGTAAAAGGCGTTTCCTGAAAGCGCTCGGTCAAGTTGAGTACGCCGACCACCTTTTCCGACGCACACAGCGGCGTCGAAAGCATCGGCAGGCCGTGCAGCATGCGCATCTCATCGTCATCGAGCAGTAGGCGAGCTTCTTCCTGAGTGTTGATCAGGATAGGCTCGCCCGATTCAAAAATGCGACCGGCGATGGACTCGCCGATTTTGACGCGGACGTTCTCTTTGATTTGCTGGTCTAAGCCTAAGCTGCTGGCGATGTAGAGAGAATTGTTCTCACGGTCCGGCAGCATGATCGAGATACGGCGACAAAAGGTAATGTCCGCGGCCGCGTTGATCGTATGGCGCAGAATCATGTCGAGCTTTTCGGTGCGCGCCAGCGCCGCCGTTAGATCGAGCAACAGCCCCAGGATGCGCGTTTGTTCGCCGAGGACACCGCGACCTTGCTGCAACTCGCGCCACGTTCGATGCAAGCGCGACAGCGATTTAACGCGCAGGCTCAGTTCTTCCGGATCGATCGGCTTGGTGAGATAGGCATCGGCACCCGCGGCAAGACCCGCCTTGATTTCTTCCGGCGAATCGCACGCACTGAGCATTACGATGGGTATGAGTTCCGTCTTGGGGGCCTTGCGTATCTTCTCGGCAACCGCAAGGCCGCTCTGGTCGGGGAGTTGTACGTCGAGGACGATCAGGTCCGGAATCGCGTCGTAGCAAAACTCTAGCGCCGCCCGCGCGGTTGATGCTAGCTCGATCTGCCAGCCCAATCGCTCCAGCGCGAACTGGCTGAGCTTTTGCGCTGCCGGGTCGTCGTCAACGATTAAGACCGTCGGCGGCGCAAGCGCGAGCGCAGCTTCACCATTGGACAGCGCGGCAATCTCCGGAATGGCGGGGGCAAGGTTCACAGCAATCCCAATCCTGACGTTTTACACACCGGGGGAACCGGTTGTGCCGGTGAGGATCGGTCAACTGCCGTAATCACGTAAGCAAACGATGGTTACGTACTGCGAAGCTGGTAGCAGACGCAGATGGATGCCGTCGAGCAAATGCCCCCGATTGAGTGTAGCAGCGGATAACTCCACAGATTACCCGGACCGGCGAAAGATGCCGCAATCCGTCCGCTTGCGTTCGGTCCGAATAATCTCATTTAGCTCTTTGTCATTTGGCTAATTACGTAACCCCTAGCCGCCCTCTTTTTGCAGCCAGGTCATGTGGTAATCCTTGTCTTCCAGATCGTGCGCGACCGTCGTAAGGTGTAGCTTTTTGTAGGTATCGCACATCACGGCGAGTTCACTGCTGCGCTCGTGGCCGATGCTGCCTTCATAAGTGCCGGGGTGCGGGCCGTGCGGAATGCCGGCCGGGTGTAGGCTGATGCTGCCGGAATCGATTCCCTTCCGGCTAGTAAAATTGCCCGCTACGTAAAACAAAATCTCATCCATGTGAACGCTGGCATGCCCGTACGGACAAGGAATCGCCTTGAGGCCGTCCTTGTCATAGTAGTCCACCTTACGCGGCACGAACGAGCAGATCACGAACTCATTACCCGCAAACGTTATATGAATCGTCGGCGGCAAATGCACCGTCGCCGTCTTCGGCTGATAGTCGTGAATATTGAATGCCACCGGATACACCGAGCCATCCCAACCGGCAACATCGTGTGGGAAATGATCGAACTGATGCACCGTCAGCGTGTTGTCGCGCTTCACGACCAGTTTGTGGGGCGCCTTACCATGCGTGGCTTCGCTGTAGGCAAGCAAGGATTCGGGAATGCGAAAGTCGCGATGCGAGTACGGCGCGTAATCGGTGATCTGGCCGTGGTTGTTGCGCCATTCGTTGGGCACATCGATCCAACCGGTGCCTTCAAAGGCGAAAAGTTCGTTGTCGGCGTTGTCGAACTGGAAACGATACGGCGTGCCGCGCGGGATGAGAATGTAATCGTGTTCGCGAAAACTTAAGACGCCGAACATCGATTCGAGTCGACCGCTACCTTTGTAAACGAAGTAACATTCGTCGCCGTCACCATTGGTGAAGAAGCGCGGGCTCGAAACGGTCGGCTTGACCATGCTCATTTGAATGTCGCTGTTGAACATCAGCACGCGGCGCGCATCGAGGAAGTCTCCTGAGGCTTTGAGTTCCTGCGTGCGGATGTGGCGACGATAGAGCGGCTGCTCGGCGAGCGGCTCGAATGGGCAGAACCCGGGAATGGCCAGTTTCTCCACGGCGCATTCGTCTGTCGGCGGCTCGCGGAAATAGAGCGTGGAATACGGGCCCTCAAAGCCTTGCCGCGTAAAGCACTGCTCCATCAGCAGCTTGCCTTCTTCGTACATCGTGATATGGGGCTTGGGCGGTACGATGCCGAGTTTGTGGTAGTGGATCATGCTTTTTTCTCGTTCTGAAAACCGTGGCGACGCTTTCTTATTTTATTGGAGAATCGGCTCTCTGGCAGATTCGGTGGTAAGTTCGATCAATGCGTCTATTTTGAGCCCCAGCTGTACGAGTCTGAACATACCAGGAACACGATTTGTTTCCTGCCGAGGACTTATTCTGGTGAACAGGCTCCGAATCGAGCGGCAATGCCGAGGTCATTGACCGATCGGTCCCTATGCGAAGCCAAATTGGACCAATCGCACCAAGAAAATCTTTAGTATCCAGTTTAATCCGTGCGAATCACAGCCCCTCTAAAGCCGGTCCTGACAGGCGTTTACGAATCCGAATTTCGACCGCGCTGTGAATAGTGCGATATCAAGTCCGACAGCTTGGAACCTTAATGGAATATTAGCAATTGGGGCATCCCCAATTCAATTTGAGCGGTTAGACTCATGGTCAAATCGAGGCGGAAAAGAAGCCCCCGCCCCCGAGTATCAACATAGTAATCCGACAGCTTGGAACCTTAATGGAATATTAGCAATTGGGGCATCCCCAATTCAATTTGAGCGGTTAGACTCATGGTCAAATCGAGGCGGAAAAGAAGCCCCCGCCCCCGAGTATCAACATAGTAAATCGATGTACGTAATGGTGCTGCGGAATCAGTACACGCGCGGCGCCCAAGCTTAGGCTCGACAGACGAATCTTGAAGGAGGATGAAATGAAGAGCTTTTTTAGTGTGGCCGTTGCGGCGATCGTCGCCATCGCGGCTCAGTCGGTCAACGCCGATGTAATCGGTTTTGAAGATTTTGATGGTGGTGCCATCAATCTGAACGGCACGACCAACGTGTTCGATTACGGTGCCGGCGGTGGTAGCGGTGGTGACATCTTTGGTCGCGCCGAACCGTTTGTTACCGGTATGCCGTTTGACCTCGCCGATGACTCGGCTGCCGACGTTAGTGGCGACGGCACCGGCGGTGCGTTCCCGACGGATAGCCGCGGCCTGATCGGTCAGAATAGCTCGGCCATCTTTGGCTTGGTGGACAGCAACGGTAACATCGATGGTGCTGGCAACCCGCTAAACAACGCCGTTTGGAGCTTCGATATCTCCAGCGCCATCACCATCGACAGCATCGACATCGACATGGGTGCCATCGGTGACTGGGAATTGTCGTCGGACGACGGTTTCCGCGTCGAAGCACAGATCGATGGCGGCGGCTATCAGACGATCTTCTTGGCGCGCCCCGACGAGTCAATCGATCCGTTCGACTATCGCGCTCTCGATTCGGGCACCATCCCGTCGGAAAACGATCCGCTTCGCTTGACCATCGACGGTGCGATCGACGCCGGCATCCTCGACAAGTCGGATGCAGCGACTGGTGCACTCGACACGTACACTTCGACGTTGTTGGCCGGCCTCGCCGGTTCGACCCTCGACATTCGCGTTTCGTGGGAAGGCAGCCCGTCGGGCAGCGAAGCCGCTGGTCTCGACAACATCACCATCAACGGCACGATTCCGGAGCCGGCCACCGTGGCCTTGCTCGGCATGGGTGCCGTCGCTTTGATTCGCCGCCGCCGCTAAGGCACGGCCAAATCAATCCTAAACAAGAACGAGACTCGGAAAGAAGCACGGTCTCGATCTTGATTGGAAAGAAGCAAAAAAAGAAAAAGGCATTGCTCCTTGCGGGCAATGCCTTTTTTCTTGGCCTAAAGTGCTGTTTGAGGCTTTGCTTACAGCGTACCGCGGCGGCGTTGTTCTTCTTCGATGCTGACGAAGAGTGCTTTGAAGTTGCCCACCCCGAAACCGCGCGAACCGTGCCGCTCGATGACTTCGAAGAACAGCGTCGGCCGGTCTTCCAGCGGCTGGGTGAAGATTTGCAGCAGGTAACCGTCCTCGTCGCGGTCCACCAGAATGCCGAGATCTTTGAGCGTTTCGAAATCTTCGTCAATCTTACCGACGCGATCGGCCAAGGCTTCGTAATAGGTATCGGGCACGCGTAAGAAGCGAACGCCCTTATCGCGCAGCGTGGCGACGGTCTTGCAAATATCGCCCGTGTTCATGGCAATGTGCTGCACGCCGGGGCCGTTATAGAAATCGAGATACTCTTCGATCTGACTCTTCTTTTTACCATCGGCCGGTTCATTGAGCGGAAACTTGATCTTACCCGTGCCATTTTGCATCACCTTGGACATCAGCGCGCTGTATTCAGTCGCGATATCTTCGTCGGTGAAATGCAGTAATTGCTCAAACCCGAGGACATTGGCATAAAACGCGGCCCAATGGTTCATCGCCCCAAGCTCGACGTTACCCACGATATGATCGACGGCGGCCAAGCCGCTACCTTCCGGCGCGGGCACGTTCATTTCCATGAAGCCAGGAGCAAAGTGCCCCTGGTAGCTCTCCCGGCTGATGAAACGATGAATCGTTTCGCCGTAAGTCCGAATCGCGGCGATGCGAATCTCGCCGTGGTTGTCTTTCAGCGTCGTCGGCTGTTGCACGACGGTCGCGCCACGGCGACGCGTTTCTTCGATGCTCTTGTCGACATCCTTCACGCGAAACGCCACTGCCTTCACGCCGTCGCCATGCAGTTGGCAGTGGCGGGCGACTTCGTGATCGGGCGTCAGCGCCGTCGTGAGCACGAAACGAATCTTGCCCTGCTCCAGCACGTAGCTGGCTTTCTCCTTATCACCGGTTTCGAGACCGCGCTTGGCGACGATGTTGAAGCCGAACATGTGACGGTAGTAATGGGCGGCTTGCAGGGCATTGCCGACGTAGAATTCGAGATGGTCCACGCCGTCGAGCGGGAGAAAATCCTGAGCCTTGGCTGCTTCGGTCTTGGGGGCGGATGCTGCTTGGGTCATGGTGAAATCCTCTTGCTGCTAAATCAGACACACAGGGGCAATTATAACGGTGCCGGCTGAAATTCCGAGTGTCGAGCACGGCTTGAAATCGCGACAGATCGAATGTCGCGATCACGTATCCGATGCCAATTGGCAACCCTTCAACTTGTAAACCGCATACCGCGAGAAGAGCCTTTATACCGGTTTGAACTGCTCGAATGACTGTTGGCAGCTATTGCAATAGTGAATGGCACGGCAGAGCGTGGGCCCGAAAATCGATTCAAGATTGGTATCTTTCGAGTCGCAAAACGGGCAGGCCGTATCTTTGATCAGTGCTTCGGTCACAGGGCTACCACCGCATTGGGTGGGCGGCGCCAGGCCAAATTCTTTTAGCTTGCGGCGACCCTCATCGGTGATGCGATCGGTCGTCCAAGGCGGATCGTAGACTACCTTTACATCGACCGCATCGAAGCCGGCGGCGCGGACGGCGTGGCGAATATTATCGCGCATCACGTCGAGGGCGGGGCAACCGGCAAACGTGGGGCACATCTCGACGGTGGCGTTGCCGTTATCGAGATAGGCATCCTGAATGATGCCGAGTTCGACGACGGAGATCACGGGGATTTCTGGGTCGGTCACGGTCTGCAACGCATTCCAGATGGCGTCGATTTGGGTTTGGTTGTCGGTGGTTTCGGTCATGTTGGTAACATCACGTTTTTAATGTCGGTCGCGCGTTTTGTTTCGACGCGTAAGGGGTACTTGCTATTCCGTCCCCCTCCTCGATGTTTGACGCTGACCGCTTCCTGACGGGCGCGGCTCTGATCGAAAGCAAATCACCACTTCAAAAAATCACCCAATCACCAAATACTCCTACCACGTTGCCGTTGGTTCAAGGCGATAAACTTTCTGCATGTCGGCCAGCGCATCGACGAGCGCTTGCTCGTGCTTGCCGGTACGACCACCGAACTTCGGCTGCACGGATTCATCGATGGTGAGACCGGCATCAGCGAGCATTGGGTCGATGCGCGCGCGCCATTCCCGCTGCAGGTCGGCTTGCGTCGGACAGATGCATGCGTCGGCCAAAGCTTGGTCATGGGCCGTCGCCTCAAACAACCCCAACGCATACGGCCACAAATAGACAAACGACTTTTTGATGCGGTCGCGGCTGTCGTCGGTGCCGTGGGCCAAATGACGCAGCGTCGATTCGGCATGCATCGTGTGATAGCGTAGTTCGCCGCGAATCTTGCGGCAAAGTGAGGCGAGCGGGTCGTAGCGGCTCGACTCGAGCGCGCTGTTGCGGACCACGTCGGCCTGAACGAACAGGAATTGCCGTACAAAAGAAATCGCCCAATCGCCGTGGGCCATTAGCCGATCGCGCGTGGGGTTATTGCAATTATCAGGAGACTCCGCCGGTGCATCGGGGGCAATGTTGCCAAGTGCAACGAACTGACAGCAGCGGAAATCGTGGGCGTCGCGCATGAAGGCGAGCGTATCGGGATCTTGTTCACCCAGTTCATGCAACAACGTGTAATACGCGGCGGCGTGGCCCATCTTGTCTTGCGCCATCGAAGAGAAGGCGATGTCTTCTTCGAGAATGGGGCCGATGCCGGTCCATTCCGAGTTGCGATGACCGATCAGAATGCTGTCGTCGGCGAGTCGATAGAGCAGGTCGACCACGGCGGGTTTGAGATCGGTGGGTAGATTCTTAAGGTTGAATAGATCGCTCATCGTTTTCCTCGATTGCGGCGCTAACTGCTTGCGACACACGTTTCTTGAACTTGGCCATCAGAGTCGAGCCAGATGTAGAGCATCAACATGCTCTCGGCGTAAACCAGAACTTTGCCTGTCACCGATTGCCGCACACACACCCAACCCATCTCGTACTGGTCTTGCAATTCGACACCCGTCTTGAGGACCATCCTGGGCGTTCCCAGTAACTCGACTACGCGAGCCTCAGTCATGCCGACTTCGATCTTAGCCCATTTGTCTCGTGTCGGTTTGTCATAGAGAGCGAAATAGGCCATACCCGCGACGACAAGAATTACGGCGATGCCACCAAACAGAACAATGCTGCTTTTTGTGGATCGCTTGCTCGACATCGAATCACGATTGCCTTTTTGATTCGGGCCTCAACTAGATTTCTTCAGTATCACCCACAGCCTTGGCGCGCTTCGTCGTTTGATAGCCGAAGGCTTCGCGATAGCTCTTGTCGGTACCGTGTTCGAAGATGTCAGCATCTTCGTAAGGCGTCGCTGTGATATCGTCCGCCGCGACCACCCAAATATTGACGCAGGCTTGTCGCCGCGCGAATTGTTCTTTGGCCATCAACAACGCCGTCTCGGCATCAACGGCATGAACGGAACCTACATGCACGTGCGGTTCACCGCGCGTTTGTTGGTGAAAGACTTCGAAGATGGGCCATTGGGTATCGGTCATGGTGATACTCGAAAATACAAAGTGAAAAATGAAAAGTGCAAGATGCAAAGTTCAATTTGCACTTTTCATATTTAATTACTGACTTCACGCTGCCGGCATCGGCGCGCGTTGTCCTCGCGCCGCTGCCGTTAGCGCTTCTCGAATCCATCGCCCTTGCTCGTGCGACAAGCGCCGCGTTTCGAGGCGTTGGGCGCTGACGGGGCCACCGCCGCGGACGACACCGATGAACTTTTCCCAATCCGGTTCGGCATAGGTCCATTCCTTGGTTTGCGGATCGAGCTTGAGATTCCATTCTGCAGGAACTGTGAGGCCGAGGTTGAACAGCTTGGGCAAATACTTCTGCAAAAACTCTTGGCGCTGTTGGTCGTTGGTCTTGAGTTTGATGCGCCACTTCATCAACTGCTCGGTGTGCTTCGATTCCTTATCCGATGGGCCGTGGAACATCATGATGGGTTCCCACCAACGGTTGATGGCGTTTTGCAGCATGTCGCGCTGCAGTTTGGTGCCGGTCGCCATCGAAATGCACATGTCGTAGCCGTGCGTGAGGTGAAAAGCCTCTTCGTAGCAGATGCGCTTCAACGCGCGGGCATACGGGCCGTACGAACCTTCGGCCATCATCTTTTGATTGACGATAGCGGCGGCATCGATCAGCCATGCGATCACGCACACATCCGCCCAGCTCTCGGCCGGATAATGAAACACGTTTGAATACTTGGCTTTGCCGGAAATCAATTCGTCGATCATCTCTTCGCGGCTTTTGCCGAGCGTTTCGGCGGCGCGATAGAGCAATTGACCGTGGCCGACCTCGTCTTGGACTTTGGCCACCAATGCCATCTTGCGTTTGAGCGACGGGGCGTGACAAATCCAAGTGCCCTCGGGCAGCGCCCCGCAAATCTCGCTATTGGCGTGCACGTGAATCAGGCGAATGAGTTGCTGACGGTAAGCGTCGGGCATCCAGTCGCCGGGCTCGACCTTATCGCCGCGTGCGATGCGCGCTTCGAAGCGGGCGAGGCTTTCTTCGTAACCCGGGTCACCGGGTTTGTCGTTGCGTTGTCCGAGTACGGTTTGAACCATGTGGGTCTCCCGTGTTGCTTGCTTGTCTGTTGGTGCATCACGGTATGCACCTAACGTTCTTCCAGTTACTTGCTGCTGCCACCGTTACTGGTCCACCGGCTATTAGCCGGTGCCACAGTTCCCAATCAATTCACCGGTGCCACAGCGCGACTGTGTACAGCGCGGCCTACACCGTGCGGCGTTTGATGCCGTCCAAGATGTAATCCGCCATCATCGAGCCGACCTCTTCGGCCGTCATCGGGCCGTCGGGTCGATACCACGTGAACAAGTAGTTCAAGGACGACAAGATAAAGCGCGAGACGCTGGCGGCGTCGGTCGCCGCTAGCACGCGATCGCGAATGCCTTGTTCGACCATGTCGCGCCAAAGCGCTTCGTATTCGTCGCGCAGCTTGGTTACCTCTTGGCGACGTTCATCGCCTAGGTGCCGCCATTCGACGATATAAACCGCCGCCGCATCGAGATCGTTGGTGACGACTTCGATATGGGCGATGACGGCTTTGCGGAGTTTGTTGAGGATCGGCGCATCAGCTTCGGCGACGGGTCTAAGCGATGCAAAGAATCGATCGGCCGCATCGCTCACGACGGCCCAAAGCAGTTCGTCTTTCGACGCGAAATGTGAATAGAGGCTGCCGCCTTGAATGCCAATCCGCTCGGCGATATCGCGCACGCTCGTTGCGTGATACCCCTGCTCGCAAAAGAGCTTGGCAGCCGCTTGGCGGGCTTCGTCTTTCTTGGTCACGGTGAGTGACATCTACAACTCCTCGCTGATGCACCCTAACGAGCGCTTGTTAGGAATATAGGGTATTTTCGGCGGATCCGTCAACGAAAATCTGTGATCGGACGCTTGGAGCGGGAAAAACACTTGATTTCATCCTCCATGCCGATTAAAACATAACCCAATGGTTATGCAAAGCCCTGGCAATCTCGACGACGTATTCGCGGCCCTCGCCGATTCGACGCGACGCGGCATGCTCGAACGCCTGTCGCGCGGCCCCGCCAATATCAGCACCCTGGCTCAGGGATACGAGATGTCGCAACCGGCAATTTCCAAGCACATGCGCGTGCTCGAAAAAGCCGGCCTGATTCATCGGGAAAAGCATGGTCGCGAGGTGCGCGTTTCCGTGAACACGCAGACCGTCGAACAGGCGCGCGACTGGATTGCCTATTACACGCGCTTCTGGAAGCAACAGTTCGACGCCGTCGAGCATTATCTGGATCACCACCACGTGAAGAATTCATCAACCGAGGAGCAGCCATGAGTACCGACGCCCACTTTGATAATGGAACCTTGACTATGACGCGGGTGTATGACGCACCACAACAAGCCGTTTTTGATGCCTGGGTGCAAACCAGCAAAGTCGAACAATGGTGGGGATGCGATCAGACCAAGCAAGTTAATTCAGAGATCGAATGCAAAGTTGGCGGTAAGTTTAATCACCTGATGACGATCGAAGGCGCCGGTGAGTTTCCGATGCAAGCGCATTTTGTGGTATTCGATCCGCCGAATCAGTTGGCTTACGAGATTCCGGGCAACGAACATATGCCGCAGACCATGCGGGTCACGGTTGAGTTTCGGGCCATTGGGAATCAGACCGAAGTGAAACTCGTGCACAATAATCTGCCGGATACGCTCAGCGATATCGTACGCGGCGGTTGGACGGCGGCGCTGCGGAAGCTCAGTGAATTGTTGCAGCGGGAAATGGCCGTATCCAAGTAAACCAATTCAACGAAAAACAAAAAAGGCCGAGTCGTTCTGTTACGACTCGGCCTTTGATGTTTCCGATCAGCTTGAAAAACTAGCCCGCAATCTCCACCACATTATTCAACTCACCATACGGATTGAGTTCAACGTTGTGGTTCTCCGGATCGTTACGCCATTCACCATCAACGACATATCGATATTGATAGCGGCCAGGTCGTAGCGGCAGTTTGATTTGGAACATATCGCGATCGACGTGTTGGAGCGGTGTGCGGTCGGGGTTCCAGTTATTAAAGTCGCCGGCAATCTGTACGCGGCTGGCGTTGCCCGCGCGAATTACAAATAGACAGCCGTCATCCAGCGCCATCGGGCCGTAGATCCGATCGATCTTGCGCGCCGTTGCCGCCGGATCGTGGACCGGTCGTTGCGGATCGGTCGCGACAGCCGACGGTTGTGAAGCCACCGACTGGGAGGCCGCTTCCTTTGTATCTATGCCGGCCACGTTTCCACTCGCTGCGGGCGTTTGCGTTGCTTTGTCGGCTTTTGCTTCGTCACGCGCTTGATCGTGCAAGGGGCGACCGGGACCGATGAGCGTTTGACTGGTTGCTAGCAATTGGCTGGCGTCGGCGGCAAGTTGATCGGCGCGCGACATCAGCGACTGTTGCTCGGGCGTGAGTGCCTTGGCTTGTTGCTGTTGGGCTTTGATCTTGTCGGTGCCGGGATCGAGAACGATGGTCGGCTTGGTGGCGGTAGCGGCTTCGTTTAGCGCGATGACTTCGCGGGCGAACTTAACAAAGTCGCGACAACCGCTGCTGGCCGGGTCGTATTCGGTAATGGGCTGGCCGAGACTCGCGCTTTCCTTCAACTTGGTGTTGAAGTTAATAAACGTCGAGAACATCGCATCGCCGTGACGTTTGCGCATTTCGGAAAGTATTTCGCGGGCCAGCTTGGTGCGTACGTCGTAATGATTCGCGAGAATCCGCAGCGTTAACGGGCGCTGCCATTGATCGCGGCGCTGGCGAATCGTATCGAGTTGTTTCGACAAACCGTGCAGCGAGAAGTAGCCGGTATCAACGGGCACGATGACTTCGTCGGCGGCGTAGAGGGCCGAGTCGGTCAGGAATCCGGGCGTGGGCGGCGTATCGATAATGACGTAGTCGTATTTGTCGCGGACGGATTCGAGAGCGGCGTGCAGGCGCACTTCGCGATCCTGCACGGCAGCCAATTCACGCTCAAGCCGCGACAGATCGGTCTTGGAGGGGATCAGGTCGAAGTTGCTGGAGATTTGCCAGGTGACGCGGGACAAATCGGGCGGCGTGTCACCGCAAGGTTCCGCGAGAATGTCGGTCACACTGATCTCGATCTGCTCCTCGGGCACGGCCAAGCCGAGCGCGAGGTGCGACTGAGGATCGAGATCGACGGCAACGGTGCGACGGCCTTCCCGGGCCAAACACGCTGCCAAGTTTATGGAGACGGTGGTTTTGCCGCATCCGCCCTTCTGGTTCGCAATCGCAATCGTCCTCATGCGATATAGCCCTATCTTTTTGTTTTCGCTGCACTTAGCGAAATGGGGTTGAATATGAGTGATCGCCGGTCCCCGGCGAAAAGTTCAGCCGATAATCATTGTTCGGCCTGCCAATATTGCGCCCTTGAGTTTTTATAGGACAAACCGATTTTCGCAAGGGTAGAAATCGATCTTTTTTTGATATTGAGGGGTGCTTTTTGGGCTTTGGCAGTATTGGGAGCGCGGGCGAGCAGGTGAGTTGGGGATGTGACGGGGCGGTGAGAATTTTTCAGGTCAGCCAGCGGGACCAATATTGAGATCGGTGCGGATGCGGAAATCGCCGGCGTGTTGCGTCAATGCTGCCGATCTTGGTCGCGACGCGGGCTGAAACCCTCACTCTAACGCTCTCCATGCGAGGGAGAGGGAACAGAGTTGGGTGTTCCCGCGCCTTCCATCAGGGCTACTTGCCGCCTTTGGGGCAACAATTAGCATGCAACGTTAATGAATTGGGAATCCCTTTTAAATCGGCTCGAACAGGTCGACGGCCGCCGCATTTTGGTGTTGGGCGACTATATGCTCGACCATTACCTCTACGGCGATGCGGAGCGTATCAGCCCCGAGGCCCCCGTCCCCGTCTTGCGGATGCAGCGCGAGGAATCGGCCCTCGGCGGCGCGGGCTCGGTCGCGGCCAATGTGGCTGCGCTGGGTGCCACGCCGATCTGCGTCGGCGTGATCGGCATGGGCGTAGATGGCGAAACGCTGGCAAAACTGCTCGAACAGGCCGGTGCCGATATCAGCGGCTTGGTTCGCAGTTCGCAGCGGCGCACCACGCGCAAAACGCGCATCGTGGGTTTGGCCCAGCATCGCCACCGTCAACAGTTAATGCGATTCGACGATGAATCGCGCGAGCCGCTTGATGAAAAAACGGCCAAGTTGGTGGTGGGCGAATTGAAACGCCATCTGGCATCATGCGCCGCCGTTTGCATCGAGGATTACAACAAGGGCGTGGTGACGCCGAAGATCGCCGCCACCCTTATCAAGCTCGCGGGCGATGCCAAGATTCCGGTGCTGGTCGATCCCGCGCCTTTGGATGAATACGACAAATATTCCGGTGCGTCGATCATCACGCCCAATCGAACGGAAACGGAACGCCTGATTCGCCGGCGCTTGACGGGTATCGAAGACGTTGAAAAACACAAGGTCGATATTTTGAAGTCGGCCAAGACGCAACGGGTTTGCGTCACGCTCGACGCGGAAGGGGCGGCATTGATCGGGCGCGATGGATACTTCGCGCACATCCCGACGCGGAAGCGCGATGTTTACGACGTCACCGGCGCGGGTGATGAGGTGCTGGCAGCGCTGGCCGTCGGCATTGCCGCCGGTTGCGATGATGAAGAGGCGATTGCGCTGGCCAACATCGCGGGCGGGCTGGAAGTCGAGAAATTCGGTTGCGTGCCGATTACGCGCGACGAAGTCATCGGTGAAATCCTGCTCGAACATCATCAAGCGTTGGGCAAGGTACGCACGCTGGAACAGCTATTGCCCGAACTCAAACGACGCCGCAGCGCCAAGGAAGAGGTCGCGTACACCAACGGTTGCTTCGATATCCTGCACGCCGGGCACGCGGCGACGTTTGCTTACTGCAAAGAGCATGCGGACATCTTGGTCGTGGGCGTGAACTCGGACGAATCCGTAAAGCGACTGGGCAAGGGCGACGGTCGTCCGTTCGTGAATGAAACGGATCGCGCGGCGCTGTTGGCGGCCATGGGCGATGTCGATTACGTCGTGATCTTCGATGACGACACGCCGACGGCGCACATCGAAGCGATTCATCCCGATTACTTGGCAAAAGGCGGCGAATACGACAAGCGCGGCGTCGTGGGTCATGAGATCGTCGAGGCATACGGCGGTGAAATCTTGTTGGTGCCGATGCGCGAAGGTTTAAGCACCAGCGCCATTGCCGAACGGGTGAAGCAATCATCCGCAGGTGCCGTCGCCCACGCCGCAAAGGCGGATCGTTAACGTGGCCGAACGTCTGCCATCGCTGTCGATATTTTTTCCGTTTTACAACGAAGAAGCCAACATCGAACGCGTGGCGAACGCGGCATTGGAAGCCGCGCCGCGCTTTGCCGAAAAGTTCGAGATCATTCTCGTCAACGATGGCAGCCTCGATCGCACGGCGGAGATTGCCGACCGCCTGGCCGAATCATCCGAGCATGTGGTGGCAGTGCACAACCGACCCAACATCGGCTACGGCGGTGCGCTGCGCAAAGGTTTCGAGACGGCACAATACGAGTATATCTTCTTCAGCGACGGAGACGGTCAGTTCGATATCAACGAACTCGATAAGTTGATCGCCCTGCTGGACAAGACCGACCTGGCCGTTGGTTACCGAGCGAAGCGCGCGGATACGTGGATGCGAAATTTCAACGCCTGGGGATGGCGTTGCCTAATTCGTTTGCTGTTCGGCCTCAAGGTACGCGATATCGACTGCGCGTTTAAGCTGCTGCCGGCGCGGCTGTTCGACGACATCGAACTCAAGTCGGACGGTGCGATGATCAGCGCCGAGCTATTGGCGAAGGCGAAATACAAGGGGTATCGCATTCGCGAGACAGCCATCTCGCATTACCCGAGGACGGCGGGTGACTCGACGGGGGCCAATTTGCGGGTCATTTTGAAGGCCTTCCGCGAGTTGTTTAAAATGCGCCGGGAAATTCGCCGCGAAGGCCTGCCAAACTCGGATTCCTGACGGCGAGAAGCCCCATAAAGTGAATCGAGCCGTCAAAAATCGCGCGTTGCGACGGCGATACCGGTAATATGATTAAGATAGCAAGGGTCTGGTAAGTTACGTCGCGTACGTTTTGGGGAGCTAAGCGACTATGAAATCGATGCGAGTATTCTGCGGTCTGTTGACGATGGTGATGGTAGCCGGATGGTTCGGTTGCGATTCGTCGGTGCACAACAACAACGAGGCGGTGGTCGCCACCGACGGCCTGATGCCGGTCGGCGATTCGTTGATCGACGAGCAAGGCAAAGTCAGCGTGGATATGACGTACGTCGCCGATCAGGCAACGATCAAAGATGTGCCGAACCGCACCGTCTCTTACGAGCCGCTGGCAAGTTTTCGCAAGGCGGACGACTACGTGTATATCCCCGGTGCGGCGCTAACGAAATCGACCGACGGCGGTAGCAGTATGGCGGCCGCGACGCCCAGCGACGATGAGAACAAGTCCGACGACAGCGGCGACAAGAGCGGTTCGATCTGGGGCAAGATCAGCGGGGGTTTGAAACAGTTGACGGGCGGCGGCAAGTAAACCGCGCGACCGATCCTGCTAGAAGTATCCGCGTCGATCACGTACCCTAATCGTCGTGATGGCAGCCGACGACATACCGAATGCTGCGCTTCCCGCGCACAGCGTCGCCGAAGCCTATCTGTATATTCAATTTGCAAGTTGCGGCAAGTGTGGCAAATCGCCGCTGCAGGCGGATGGTCAACTGACGCGCGGTAAGCAATTCTTTGAGCTGGCGGCGCGCTGCCAATCCTGCCGCGACGCCACCATGCTGGCTTTCGACATTCGACCCGAACCATCCCGGCAATCCGCACAAAGCAAGGTCATCAACGCCACGAGCGAGCCGTCGCAACTGATCGATATCCACTGTTGGTTAGCGATGTTTCAGCAGATCATTTCGGCGTCGGGCCGCGAGCAGGAAGCCGGCGCCAGTCGCGAATTGGTCGAAGAAGCCGCAGCTTGTTTGGACGAAGCGCTCAAGTTTTATCGGGACGACTCGGAAATCCCGCCGCCTGAAGCGTTTTTCACCGAGACCGGTCGGGCGGCGTTTCGCAAATCGCCGGAGCGCTACATCCGCGCGACATGGATGCGTCGGCGGCTGCAACTGCCCGTCGCTCCGCCCGCGCTGCCGACGGCGGCTGCTGCTGGCAAGCGCTGGTGGCAGTTTTGGCGGTAGGCGGTTTCGAATACCGGACGATCCGCACGTTTTGTAGGGCAGCAATCCGCACGAAATCGCCGATTTATTTGGTGTAACACGTCTCGACCCCGTAAAATTTATTTGGGATGTGGGCGTGTCGGCCTGGAGTATCGACTGATGCAATTGTTCAAACGAATCGGTGTATTTCTTAAGGGCACCCGGCTGGATCGCGCCGTGCTGGGGTTTGCATCGCACATTTCGCGCAGCGGCGATCACGAACTGGTGTTCGCCCATGTGACCAATCCGAACGATCCGGGAAGCGGACCGGAGCCGAGCGCCGCCGAGTTCGACCAACAAGTCCGCGAACAGTTGCCCGACAACCCGGCGGCGAAGATCGAGACGCGCGTTTTGACCGGCGATCAGACGGATAACATCCTTCGTTGTTCGCGCGATGAGGATCTCGATCTGGCGATTTTGGGGCGCAAGTTGCCCTCGAGCCAACTGGGGCTGGGTGCAAAGATTTCGCGCATCGTGCGCAAAGTGCCTTGTAGCGTGTTGGTCGTGCCCGAACTCTGCGAGCCCCATTTCGACCGCATCATGGTCGCCATCGATTGTTCGGATCACTCGCGACTGGCCATGGAAACGGCGTTGGAAATTGCGAACGCTTGTGAATCCAAGCCGCAAGTGGTGGCGGTTACGGTGCGCTCGGTCGGACGCGGACACGATGTGGCGGGTTTCACATTTCAGGAAGCCGCCGATTACCAGATCAACTACGGCCAAAAGCAACTCACCGATTTTCTGGCGCGCATCCCGACTGGCGGTATCGACATCGATAAAATGGTGCTGATCTCGGAGTCACCGGCGCTGGCGGTGACGCACGCCGCGATGGCACGGAAGATGGACATCGTGATCGTCGGCAGCCGCGGCGCATCGAGTACGGCAGCGGCGCTATTGGGAAGCAACTCGGAGCGCTTGCTGGCAACCTGTGCCCTTCCGACATTGGTCGTGAAAGAAAAAGGCGAAACGCTCAATCTGCTGGAAGCCATTTTCTCGATGGACTAAGCTGCACGGCATGCAGCCGCCGAAATTTGATTCACAACTTGACCTGGGCGCTGCGCCCAAGCCCGACGATATCGACACCGTTCCAACCGGGAACGGTGTTTTTTTATTTCGGGATAATGCCGAGCGACCTTTGATGCTGGGCGTGGCGGCCAACCTGCGGGCGATGGTACGGTCGAAGCTGTTTGAAGACGCGGAAGACCCGCTCGATAAGAAACGCGTTAAGTTAACGGGCGTGGCGCGTTCGGTGACCTGGCTGCGAACGGTTAACGAATTCGAGCGTTACCTGTGCTATTGGCAAATCGCGCGCGGGTTGTATCCGAAGACCTATCGCAAGCTGTTACCCTTCGCGGGCTGTTGGTTTATTACCGTCGATCCACAAGCGACCTACCCCCGGTTTGAGGCGCGGAAATCGATTGATTCGGATCGGCAGGCCATCTTCGGCCCGTTGTTGCGCCGCAAAGATGCGGAACACTTGATTCGATTGTTGGAAGATGGGTTCGATCTGTGTCGCTACTACGACGTGTTGCTGCAAACGCCGCGCGGTCAGGCGTGTGCCTATTTTGATATGGGGCGCTGCCCGGCACCCTGCGATGGTTCGGTGCCGATGTCCACATATCACGCGTCGATCGAGGCGGCGTTGGCGTTTATGAAGAAAGACGGGAACGGGTTGGTGCCGATCGATGCGCGTATGAAGGAGGCTGCGGCGGCGACCAATTTTGAGCTTGCAGGAGTCTATAAAAAAGTGCGCGACGAGTTGAACGGTGTGTTTACCAAACCCGCGTTTCGACATGTTCGCTATCTAGACGACACCGATTGGATTGCGGTCTTGCTGGACAATCCGAGGCAACGACAACCGGATAAGGCGTCGCTGCGGGCGTATGGATTTTGGCGCGGCACGGTGCGGCGTTTGGCGAGTGGGAAGGCGACGGAGCTGGAGACGCTCACCAAACAGTGGCGGATGGCAATGAGTGACTTGCGCGAGAAGGCACCGTTTGCACCCGGCGCGCTTGCGATATCGACTGCCCTGCTCGCGCGGTATCTGTTTAAACCCGATCAGCGGATGGTGGCGATTTGCACCGTGAAAGAGCTAGGCGATTCGGATCGGCTGCGAGACGTTTGTTCAGCCATATTGTTTAACAAACCATAGCCTAGCCGCCGTCGCAGCCACTGGCCGAACGGTGATTTGGATATTACATTCCCGTGCAAATTAAGCAGGCGATCACTGTCGCCCGCTCGCGTTGGTAATAAAAGAGTCTTTGTTCGGATTAGAGGGACACATGATGCTGGCAAAACACTCAATCGGACGCGCGCCCGCGTTGAAGTTTGTTATGGTGCTACTGGTCGCCATCACAATTTCGCAATCGGGCTGCCTGCGCGCGGCGCAGCGTACGCTGACGGAAGCGAAGGGTGCGGAAGCGGAAATCACCATCGTGCCGGGCACGAGCATCGCAAACTTCAACGCCTACGGTGACGTGACGGTGAGCGCGCCGCGCACGAAGTTGGGGAGCTTGGTACCTGCTTCGCTTTCCAACACGTTGCCCGGTGCACTCAAAGCAGCATTGACGACGGGTGAAAAGGCGCCATTCGCCGGTGGTGGCAAGGGTTTCAGCATTAGCGGCGAAGTGATGTGGTATCACGAGCGCGGCGGCCTCGGCGTGATCACGGGTTCGAAGTCGTACGTCGTCGTGCTACTCGACTTGCAAGATGGCGGTCAATCGCTGGGCCTTTTGCAAGTTGTGGCCAGCAGCGGTGCCTCACGGACGGGGCCCGAAGATATGGCCGAAGCGATCGCGGAGTCGGTCGCCGAGTGGTTTGAGGAGCGGGTGAATCGCGGGTAGGACCCGGAGATATAGCTAAAGCGCCAAGCCCACATTGGAATCGAACCAATGCCACTTGAGCCGTCTTGTTCGGCAAACCCCTGACAACGTTGAGGGCGATCATTCGGTGAGGGCGCGTTCGCCGCTATGATGCAGTGATGTTTCTTCGTCATATAGACGCACGGGTCATGCTGCTCACGCTGGGGATGTGTGCATTCACTGGCTGGCCAAATGCTGCGCATGCGGGCGGTGACGAAAATCCGTCGACGCCGTCGTCGGCTGACGACACGCTAAATGCGGACGCACGGGCTTCCATACAATCACACCTCAAACTACCACTCACGTATTCCGTCGGTCGCATTCTTGGCGATCGCAGCACGCTGGTTGGCGTCACTCGATTTAACGAACGGGACGGTCTACTGATTCATAGCAATGACCAGTTGTTTCACTTCGATAGTGCGAGCCTAAAGCCCCTGTGGGCGAAGTCCCCGCTCTGCCCCTTCCAGCCCAAGTTGATCGGAATTTTCGATGATGCGGTCATTCTTACCGATCCGTTCTCCGTGTTCGCCATTGCGTTAAAAGACGGCGAAACTCGGTGGCGGTTTCCGCAGGAGCGCGACGATGGCTTTCGCGACGGCGATTTGGTTGACACGCTCCGCGTTCGCAAGACATGTCGCATCGGCGCTACGCTCATCGTTACGACCGACGACGAGGTGAGGCGCATTCACGCGATCGACTTGTCAAACGGCCAACCGCAATGGCAGCAGACGCGTTACGTCGATTGGTTAGGTGGCGCGAATGATGCGGTGATCGTTGCCGGGAGGAAGAATTCCGACGGGATGTCGTTGGCAGTGTTAGACCCTAATGACGGCAACCTACTTAAGCAGTTCGACCTCCCAATCGCAATTCCAACCGGCTTGGAAGAGGACTGCTTTGAAGTCTGCGGTGATGTATTGGTCGTTAAGAACAGCGGTCGATGGGTCGGCTTGTTATTACCGAACCTGAATCGTCGATGGTCAATTGCCATCGACGAACCCCTGCGTCCCACCACCGTTCGCGCGGGGGGCGACGAATTAATCGTCATCGAACATCTCGAGGTGCCGGGGCCCTTGTCGGCTGCGCAGGTATTCGGCGGTGACGTTCGCTATGCGGGCTACGCTTTGATGAGCGGCATGCTGCAATGGGAGCGGCATTATGCGAGCGCGACGCGCCACGCAATTCAAACGGCCGATGAAGCAGGCGTTTGGTCGAGCCATCCTGATGGAACACTCTGTCATCGCGATGGTCGCTTGCAATTCTCGATTCAACATCATGAGCAAACCTATTCTGGCACGTACCAGCGCGAACTGGCATGGCAACACATCGATCGCCAATTGCTGCGGGTGATCGAAGTCGCCATCGGCGCCGGCGGTAGCCGACGGTATCGCCCCGTTCTGATAGACTACGATTTAAAGAAGCAACGCATTGCGGCCGTGCTAATGTTTGACGATGCGACATCGCCATTTCCGGTCGACGCGGCGATCGTGGGTGATGGTGTTGTGATTTTGGGCAACGGCGAGCTGCGGCGCTATACCAGCGAGTAATACGACCATGCAGATCGAGACATTTGTCGATAATCAGTTTCAGGAAAACGCATACGTCGTATGGCGCGCGGACGGCGGGCCTTGCTGGATAATCGATCCCGGCTTTCCGCCCACGCCCGGCAACATCGTCGAGCATATCGAGCTTCACGACTTGAAGCCCGCCGCGTTGATTCTCACGCACGGGCATCTCGACCATATCGCGGGCGTGCCGGCGATTTTGGAGGCGTTCGCGGATTTGCCCGTTTACATGGCGGATGCGGCGAAACCCGCGTTGACCGACCCGAATGAGAACGTGTCGGCACCGTTCGGCTGGCCGATTACGGTCGGTGAGATCGAGACGATCGATATGCCGCACGGCAGCGAATTGACGCTCGACGGCAGCGAATGGTTGGCGTTGGAATCTTCGGGACACGCGCCGGGCAGCCGCAGCCTGTATTGCGAAGAAGCGGGCTTGGTGATCGTCGGCGACGCCTTATTCATGGGAAGCATTGGGCGCACCGATTTTCCGCATAGCAACCACGACGAATTGATTCGCAACATCAAAGAGAAGTTGTTCACGCTGCCCGATGAGACGCGCGTGTACTCTGGCCATGGGCCGGTGACGACCATCGGGCAGGAGAAACTGACGAATCCGTTTCTGCAGTGAGCGCGATTTGCGACAACGGCGTTGCAACATTTGCATTAAAACATGAAGTGCGGGACTGCAGCCCGCTCTCGCTGCGGACTATTTATTATGGCTGCCATCGCACCAAGGCAAATTGCCGCTTTTGCCGCATTGGCAGACGGCCTTCTTACCGTCTTCTTCAACATTCACCACCATCGGCCCCACATCTTCCGTGCATTGCTTATGAGAGCCGTCGCAATACGGCAGATTTGAGCTGAGCCCGCATTGGCAGTAGGCCTTCTTTCCGGCCGTTTCATCAACGACGATGGGGCTGCTTCCGCGTTTGCATTCCATGAGTGCGTCTCCTCTTTCAGTTATCCGGCGACAAAAAACCGATCTGCGCAGATGATAGCGCCGATCGGTCGAATGTGAAACGAAATGTTTGGCGATGCGTCAGGCGCTCCTACAGCACGGCTTCATGCAGTTAGGAAGACATTTCCTAGAATTCTTGGCTGAACAGCATTTGGCGGTGCAGTCGGGGCTGCAGGTTTTGCCGGCGGCATGGTCGCACTTGCATTCACCTGACGGGCACTTGCAGGCCATCGCCTTGCCGTGTTGATGCTTATGACTGTGATCGCATTTGCATTCCCCCGGAGGGCAATGACTGCACGCCGTTGCACCCGTGTCTTTGCAGCAGCTATCGCCAGTGCCGCAGCATTCGGCGTTGTTTTGGCTGCAGCCGATGGTGAAGGCACCAAGGGCAAAGCACGTGACGGCGGCCAGACAGCATTTGTTGAATCGACTCATAGGGATCTCCTCTTCGTTAGTGATCGAACGACTTAGTTAGATCGACCGGCATCGAGCAAAATCATTGGCGATTCCGGTTCGGGTTTGTTGATGTCGCTGGTCCAGGGCGGCTCGCGCAGGACCGAGTCACTGCGTTTCGCATCGGCGGGACCATCCAGCAGATCGCGCGAGACCTTACCGTCGCTTTCCATCAGCGTACCGGGCGGCATCATGACGGCGCTAACCGGCCACGCGACCGCATTGATCAGCAAACGCGGCGGACCATAGGCGATGTGAAGAAGATCGCGCTTGTTCAGACGGAAGTCGTTATCCGGCGCGTCGTAATCGACGCCGTCGCAAGAGCGATTGCCGCGCATCTCGTACGGATCTTCAAACCAGAGCGGCCAATGGCTCACGGCACCGTTCTCTTGCGAGACGATCGTGCCATCCCAACGGGTGCGTTGCAGCCGGATGTACTGACCATCTGCTTCGCCGCGATACCCTTCGGCGCTGGCCGTGGTGAGTTCGGGCAGAATCACTGCGCTCGAATCGACGAACGGATTATTTACGTGTGTGCAGCCCAGCGCGAGCCACGACGACACGATGACGACAGCGACGAGTAAGTTAGATTTCAACGGGATTCTCCACGGCGTAATTGGGGGCTTCTTCGGTAATCAGCAAATTATGCGGATGCGATTCGAGCATGCCCGCACCCGAGATGCGTACGAAGCGCGCTTCGCGGCGCAGGTGCTCGATATTTGGGGCTCCGCAATAGCCCATGCCGGCGCGCAAGCCGCCGACGAGTTGATACGTAAGTTCGGCCAGCTTGCCGCGATACGGCACGCGGCCTTCGACGCCTTCGGGCACGAGTTTGTCGCGCTCGGACACATCCTTTTGAGCATAGCGGTCGGCGCTGCCTTTGTGCATCGCGCCGAGCGAGCCCATGCCGCGGTATTCCTTAAAGCGGCGGCCCTTCCAGAAGACCACCTGCCCCGGCGATTCGTCCATACCCGCGAATAACGAGCCGAGCATGACCGAGTTGGCACCGGCGGCGATGGCTTTGGTAATGTCGCCCGAATAACGAATACCGCCGTCGGCAATGATCGGTACGTCGGCTTCGTTTGCCACGGGCACGACGTTGAAAATGGCCGTGACCTGCGGAATGCCCACGCCCGAGACCACGCGCGTGGTGCAAATCGAGCCCGGGCCGATACCGACCTTAATGCCGTCGGCACCGGCTTCGATGAGATCGCGCGCACCGGCGGCGGTCGCGATATTGCCGGCGATCACTTCGATATTGAACTGGCGCTTCACCTCGCTCACGGTTTCGATGACGTTGCCGCTGTGGCCATGAGCCGAATCGACGACGACGACGTCGAGACCGTTGCGGATGAGCGCTTCAACGCGCTCGAATTCGCGCACGCCCACGGCAGCCCCGACGCGCAGGCGACCGCGCTCGTCGCGACAGCTATTGGGGAATTGCCGATTCTTATCGATATCGCGCATCGTGATGAGGCCGGACAAGCGGAACGACGAATCGACGAGCAGCAGCTTTTCGACCTTGCTGCGTTGCAGAATTTCTTCGGCCTGTTCGAGCGACGTGCCTGCGGGGGCGGTGACGAGGTTGGTCTGCGTCATCACATCGCTGACGGGTCGATTGCGGGCGCGGTCGATACCGGCATCGGACTGATCGAGGAACTTGAGGTCGCGGCGCGTGAGAATGCCGACGAGTCTGTTGCCGTCTTCGACGATGGGCACGCCGGAAATATTCTGCAGGCGCATCATTTCGGCGGCGGCCCCGACCGTATCGTTGGGGCTAAGCGTGACGGGATCGAAGATAACGCCGTTGGCCGAGCGTTTGACCTTGTCGACTTCGCGGCACTGCGCTTCAACGGTCAGGTTCTTATGAATGATGCCGATGCCGCCCTCTTGCGCCAGCGCAATGGCCAAGCTGGACTCGGTGACGGTGTCCATGGGGGCGGACAGAATGGGAATGTTGAGGTCGATGCCGCGCGTGAGCCGGGTGCGAACGTCTGCTTCGCGCGGGATGACATCGCTGCGGGCGGGAACCAACAGGACGTCGTCAAAGGTGATGCCGTCGCCGACGATTTTTTCGAGCATATGTAACCATCCGTCAGGCAGATATTTAAACGCTGTAGTGTACGGATCCGCGGGCAGGATGCAAAGGTGGGCGAGGATGAACGCCAAAGCACCGGCGGGGGCAGCGCCGCAGTCACGGACCGGCGGCATAGGGTTTACAAATCGCGACGAAACGGCGCGGAGAAGGGGCGGCGAAGGGAGCAAGCTGCAGAATGTCGCACGCCTATCGTAAAAATCGAATACTCAACAGTACCGACATGGGAGTTTATGAAGTGAATACGCCGAAGGCGTTACGCCCTCTAGCCCAGGGTTGACGCGAAGCGGTTACCCTGGGTTTTGTGGTTCGATACGACATTCAACTCTGAAAGAGTTGCGGAATTGCTCGCGCGAAGAATGCCGCAACCCCGTTGGGGTTGAATTTCGCGATAAATAGATTAACCCCGGGTAGCCGCGTTCGCGGCAACCCGGGGCTAATTGAAGTAACGCCTTCGGCGTAAAGACTCGATTGAACAATCACCGATTAACGGCAGCCCATATTTGAAGGCAGGATTCCAGCAAGTTCAGCGGGTAAAAACGTCTCAAGCGTAATTTATTTTTTCTAAACCAATTGAATGACAGGTATCCGATCCGATCGATACGAACCCTTGCTTCTCATTTGCCGCCGAGCGTAAGAACGATCTCGAACGCGATCAGCAAAATAATAATCCACTCGAGCGTTTCGCTGCGACGCGCCGCGTGCATGTCGGAGAGTTTGTGATAGATATCTCGCAACGTGTCGAGCTTGCGAATCACGCTGCGGTCCCAATCCTTCAGGTGCAGCCGTTGCGAGGCGAGTTGATAGACGCGCGCTAGATACTGATCGCCCAACAGCTTGACGGCGTTATTGACGCCTTCGAACACGAACGCGCCGTCGAGTTGCATTTCCGCCACGCGCGCCATCAATCGGCGCGGTCGCAACAACCGCCACCAGCGCGGTGCCGTCATCAATTCGTAGGCTTGGTCCAACGCGTCGTCGAGTCGATCGTCGAGCAGGCGCATCTCGAGCAGTTCGACATTCGTGTATTCGAGCACGGCCAGCACATCGTCGGCGTCGTCATCGAACAACAGCGCCGCGTTCCAATCGAGAATCGTGATGTCGTTGGGACCGTAGGACAGGCGCGTGGCCAACGTCTCGCTGATTTGGCCTTGCGACAAGCCCTCGTCTTCGGCGCTGAGGATTGCCGCCAGCGTGGATTGGTATTCGTCGATGGCGGCGGCGTGGCTCAATTGGCCGTCGATATTTAACGAGCTGATCTGATAGACAGCGTAATCTTCGACCAGTTCCGACAATGCGGGACGATTAATGGCCGCCGCGATGTCGCGCCCGAGTGTTGCAACGGCGTCGCGCGCGATGGCCGGTAACGCTTCTTCATCGTATAGCCGGTTGGAAAGCGGAATCAGGTCTTCCAACGCGCCGTCGATCGGGATTTCAAACGCGACCGACGCCCCGCCGAAGTCGTAAAGCGTGATCTCGATTTGGGGGCGGGTTGTAAACGAACCCAGGGCAATCGGCGCGCTATCGCGCACGACCTTTAGCGGCGGCGGATCAAATCCGAAATACTGCGGCGTGCGGCGCGAACGGCGCAGGTGGCTCCGCGCGCTCTCGTTGGAAACCAACTGCTCGGCGCGATCGAGGTCGATACCGAAACCGATATCGAACGCGTAATAAACGAGCACGCGTCCCGCATGAACTTGGGGCGTCTTAGGTGAAGCTGTTTTGTAAGGAGCCGTCGCCATATACCGGATTATACCCACGACCGGTAACGGCAAGTATGGCTGTAATGGGGCTACTTCGCTTCCAAAAGCTCGGTCCGAGTTTTGAGCGCGCTCACCAGCGTTATCAGCCTTACATTCGTAGGCGTCCTAAATAAGCGGGCAAAAAGAACGCGCCGCTCGGCACCTATATATCCATCGAAAATGCAAGCCCGATTCGATTTGTTCCTTCTCGTTTCGCGGGATACCAATTGATTACCGCCAAGGCTTCGGGACAGGCCCTGCGGGGAAGATTGGTAACACACGGCGACCGGCGAACGGTCGAAGGGGAAGGAAACAGATGAAAATGAAGAAGCAATTCACTACCGCATTGGCATTGGCCGCAGTGGTCGGCTTCGGCAGTTTGAAGACAGCGCGCGCCGGCCTGATCGATTTTAACGGCTTCGTACACGGTGAGATCATCACCGACCAATTGAAGGTATCCGAAGGCGTATCGATTACGGCCAATAACTTTAGCGAACCGTTCGGCATTGCGGCGATTTTCGATACGCAGTTTGCCGGCAGCACGCCCGATCCGGATTTGCTCGGACCCGCCTGGAATGGTGGCAATCTGGCGGCTGAAGGTACCGTCCTCGGCAATGCCCTGATTCTGGCCGGCGATGATACGCTCTCGGCACCCGGCATTCTGGCCAACCCGAATGATGAAGGTGACCGCCCCGCTGGCGAGATTTCGCTGACGTTCGATTCGATTCAAACCAGCATTGGCTTTGACCTGATCGACGTGGAAAGCATTACCGCCGAGTTGGGTGCCATCGAGTTCTATCTCAATGGCGTCCTGCTGGACTCGGTCGGATTCGATGAATTCGTGATGATGGGTAACGAATTCTTCGATGCGACGGTCGCGTACGGCAACAACTCGGCCAACCGCATCGCTCCGATCGGCATCGGCGATTTGACGTTGGCTCAGCAAAACGCCGGGGCGGTCGGGTTTGACCAAGTGGTGTTCTCGTTGGGCGGCTCGGGTGCGATCGACACGATCACCTTCGTGCCGGAACCGGCGACGATGAGCCTGCTGGCCTTGGGTGGCCTGGCGTTGATTCGCCGCCGCCGCACGGCCTAATCGGCGTTTTTCGATCACGGTAATCTGGATTTCATAGCCCTGCGGATCGGCCGCAGGGCTTATTTCGTTTCCAAAACCCTCAAAAGTACGCCGCCCCATTTTGGGTAGCGAGTTCGGGGTTGAAAATCTGGTCAGATGGGCGTTGCCCGCTGCCAACGGCAGAACTGCACGGCCCGCCCACTTAATGAAAAGCTTCGGTTACCCCACTGCCGCGACCTATTTGGTTATCCCACATTTCAGAGCGCGCGTTCCCCGGAAAACCTCGAAAAATGGGGCTGGACCGCCTATAAATGTTGTATCGAGTGCCGCCTATTTAGTAACATCTGCTCGGCGACGATCGAGGTATTGATCCGTAAGTTGATCTGAGCGGTCGACGTCGCTCGCATTCGAGACTTTTGAACCAACCATGCCGGGGCATCGAGGATGTTTTTCGGCATAGAGAACTTCTGGCGGGGATTATGTTTCAGACGAAGCGCATCGTATCTTGTTTGATTGCACTCGGGCTGACCATGGGGTTAATGACGGCGCGAACCGACGCGGCTGGAACGATCGACTTTGAAGAATTCGTGCACGGTGAAATTCTCGCCGATCAACTCAAGCTTTCGCACGGCGTTTCCATCACTGCGAACAACTTCACCGAGCCGTTCAATATCGCGGCCGTGTTCAACACGCTGTTCGAAGGTGTGACGCCCGATCCGGATTTACTGGGACCGTCCTGGAGCGGTGGCAACCTGGCGGCGCTGAACGAAGTGTTGCGCAACTCGATGATCCTGGCAACCGATGATGCGTTGGCCGCGCCGGGAATCCTTGCGACGCCGAATGATGAGGGTGACCGCCCCGCCGGTGAAATCACGCTCACGTTCGATTCGTTAAAGACGGGTCTCGGTTTCGATTTGATCGATGTGGAAAGCATCGTGGCCGAAGACGGTGCCGTGAACTTCTATTTGGATAGCACGCTTCTCGATTCGGTCGGGTTCGACGAATTTGTCACGGTGGGCAATGCGTTTTACGACCCGACGATCGAATTCGGCAACAACTCGGCCAATCGCATTGCGCCGATCACGCTCGGCCAGCTTACCCTCTCTCGAGAAAACGCCGAGGCCGAGGGTTTCAACCGTGTGGTGTTTTCGCTGGGTGGTTCGGGCGCGATCGATACGATTCAGTATATTCCGGAGCCGACGACGCTGAGCTTGCTGTTATTGGGCGGTGCGGCGCTGATCCGGCGGCGGCGTTCGGCGTAAGAATCTCGCGATCCATTTAACGCTGGAAAGGCTCCGGTCAAACACGTATCGGATGCAATTCGCCATGAAGCTTCAAGCCCAACGGGGGCCCCCGTTGGGCTTTTCTTTTGATATTGCAAGCCCGGCAGTGCTCTGCCCTTTCTCCTAATCGCCCTCATCCATCCGGAATCAGCCGCAGCTACGATTTGACGCGGCGTGTTATAATGCGAGGTTTGACTGATGCCCCAGTAGGAGAGTCCGCGTGTCCGAGATGCCCAGTGTTTCCTTTGTTTCCCTTGGCTGCCCCAAGAACCTCGTCGATTCCGAGAAAATGCTCGGGTTGTTGGCGGAGGCGGGTTGTGCAATCGTCGGTGACGGCAGCGGGCTGGGCGATGTGCTGATCGTGAACACGTGCGGCTTTCTCAGCGCCTCGCGCGATGAAGCCGTGGGTATTCTGCAAGAAGCCGCCGAACACAAACGTAAGGGTGATATTCAACGCATTGTGGCGGCGGGCTGTTTGGTGCAGCGCGATGGGCAGGGCCTGATGAAGGATGTGCCCGAGATCGACGCGCTCGTAGGCGTACACAATCGCAGCGACATCGTGCGGGCGGTTACGGGTAAGAAGCGACGCGAGTTGGCTGAAGCCGGTGCGCCGAGCGGGGCCGACGATTCGGTCTTATTCCTCGGCGAATATCACGCCAGCTCATGGACGGAGGCTAACCGTAGCGATCAAACGCGTTTGCGTCTCACGCCCGCGCACTACGCTTACCTGCGCATGAGCGAAGGTTGCAATCAAAAGTGTACCTTCTGCACGATCCCTTCGATTCGCGGACCGATGCACTGTAAGAGCGTCGATGAGATCATGGCCGAGGCGCACGAACTGATCGCCGACGGTGCGGTTGAGATCAATCTGATCGGGCAAGACACGACGAGCTACGGTCAGGACATCGGTTATGACGCCGGATTGGCGGGCTTATTGAAAACGCTGAACACGCTCGACGGCGCGCATTGGATACGCCTGATGTATGCCTACCCGTCGGACTTCACCGACGAGATGATCGATGCCATCGCGGCGTGTGAGAAGGTTGCGAAATATATCGATATACCGCTACAGCATATTAGCGATCGTATGCTGAAAGCTATGTATCGGCGCGTAACGCGTAAAGAAACCGAGACGCTGCTGGCGAAGTTGCGCGAGCGCATTGCGGGCGTGAGCATTCGCACCACGTTTATCAGCGGCTTTCCCGGCGAATCGCAGGCCGATCACGAAGAGTTGCGCGAGTTCATTCGCGACTTCGGCTTTGATATGTTGGGCGTATTCCCCTACTCCAACGAACCGGGCACGCCGGCGCATCGCATGAAGAACCACTTACCACCGGAGCTGATCGACGAGCGCGTCGACGAGCTGATGTTGACGCAGCAAGACGTTGCGTTCGAGATGGCCGCGGCGCGCAAGGGTAAGAACTTTGACGTCATGATCGACGATTATGGCGAATGCGGCGTGTATCCGGCGCGCCATGAAGGCCAAGCGCCCGAAGTCGACAGCGTCGTCTACGTTGAAGGCGGCGAGTACGACCCCGGTGATATCGTGACGGTGCGTTGCACCGGCCATCGCGATTACGATCTGTTGGCCAAACCCGTCGATGCGGGATTGCCGATACTGCAATAGACCGAACCACAAATGGAACTCAACGAACCACTCGTCAAACAAGCCATGGCTGCCGGTTTGCGGCAATATCCGGAGTTTGAAGCGTTCGGACCTCGGCTGGTGTATGCTGAGTTGATGGAAGGCGGCGCGTATTTGGTGCGCTATGCCGAGCGGCCCCCGCAAGGCACGCCGAACCTTTGGGATTTTCAAAACGCCGTCGTCAAAACGTATAAGGCGCTGGCGGGCGAGCCCGGTGCCGACGGCGCGTGTGGAGATTAACGAACGATGAGCGATGGTGCAGGCGGCGCACGGGTGGTCGTGTTTTCGACCGACATGATTTTTTCGACGAAGATTACCGGCACGTGTAAATCGTTGGAGGTGCCGGCGCGGGCGCTGACGCGGCTGGGTCGATTAACGACGATCAACACGGACGATCTAAAGTTGGCACTGATCGATATGGACGCCGATGAAGCCGTCGGCGCGATCGAGTTCGTCGCGGGATTATCGAATAAGCCGGACGTGGTCGCGTTTTATTCGCATGTGCGCGGTGACTTGCGCGAAGCGGCGCAAGCGGCAGGCGCGACGCAGGTGATGACGCGATCGAAGTTTGTGGATGAGTTGCCGGGGTTGATTGAGGGGGTTCGTGGTTGAGATTGCGATTCTCCGCCCTTCACGGTCGTGAAGGATGGGGCACCCGGTAAGTGCTGCCGCCGCAGTTATCCATACATCATCGCGACGTACGACGCGGACCGCTTCCTGACGGGCGCGGCTCTGATGCAGAGGATGGGGCACCCGGCACAGTAAGCTTCTAGTCGCGCGAAACGCCCTATGTCCCCCAGCGTCAGAGGGGCAGGGGCACCCAATTTAGCATATCCCGGCTATTGCATGCCGGTTATTTTTAACTGCCGTATTCCCAGGTTGCGCCGGGTTCCATCACTTTTAGTTGGATGCCGTTGGGTTTGAAGGCGGAGATGTCGTCGACCAACATGCCGGGGAACGTTTTATAGTGAATCGGAATCGCTACCTTGGGCTTGATAAGCTCGGCGGCCATCTTGCCGAGTTCGGGGCCCATCGTGAAGCGATCGCCGACGGGCACCAGCGCGATGTCGGGCTTATAAATCTCGCCGATCAACTTCATATCTGAAAAGAGCCCGGTATCGCCGCAATGGTAAATCGTCACGCCGCCGATATTGACGACGGCTCCCATCGGCTGGCCCATGTAGCGGCCTTCAAAACTCGATGAGTGAAACGCGTGGGTAAAGGCCACCCAGCCGAAATCGCCCGCGATTTTGCCTCCCGGATTGCCCGGTTGCACCTTTTCGTACCCCTTGGCGTTCAGAAACTCCATGATTTCGTATGCGCAATAGACCGTCGCGTCGTTGGCGCGGGCGATGGCTTCGCAGTCGCCGAAGTGATCGGCGTGACCGTGGGTAATGACGATATGTTGGGCTTTGATATCGTCGGCTTTCATGGTGGCGACGGGGTTGCCGGTCAGCCAGGGGTCGATAGCGACGGTATGGCTACCGTCGGTGATGGTGAAACCGGCGTGGCCGAGGAAGGTGAGCGTGACGGACATGGGTGGACTCCTTTCGGGCAAGTCGAGCTTGTCATACGTATCTAAGCAATTGAGTACGCATGCTATCATGCGAGCTTGATTCCCGAAAACCGGCGGACCCTCAGTATGGCATACGCGATTCGACCAGCAATTGAGACTGATATCGATGGATGCCTCGACATCTACGCCCCCATCGTGCGCGATACCGCAATCTCTTTTGAATACGAGCCGCCAACGCGCGACGAGTTAGCGCGGCGACTGCTCGATGCAAGCCATAGCAAGCTGACGCTGGTCGCCGCGGACGGTGCGCGGTTGGCGGGCTACGCCTATGCGACGCAGTTTCGGGGGCGGCCGGCGTACGATTGGAGCGTGGAGTCAAGTGTTTACGTGCATCCGGATTTTCGGCGCTGCGGTGTGGCGCGATCGTTGTATCGGGTGCTGTTGGGCGGGCTACGCATCGCGGGATATCGCATGGTGATCGCGGGGATTACGCAGCCCAACCCGGCGAGCGTACAGTTGCACGAGCAACTCGGGTTTAAACGCGTCGGCGTTACGGCGAATGTTGGGTATAAGTTTGACAAGTGGCACGGCGTCGGGTTTTGGGAATTGGATTTGGGGACGTGCTGCGCCCCGGAGAAGCCGATGACGGCGGATGTGTTGATAACGCACGAAGCTTTTCATGCGTTGTTGGATGAGGTGAATTGAGTATGAGAAATTTGATTTGAATTCGGTGGTGAATTTAGGCCCCGGCCATTGGCCGGGGGCTAGGTGCTAATGGTACAGCAAGGGATGCGCCCTACGAGAACACAATTACCTAGCTTTGCGCAGCGGCGATGACGAGGTGCGGGCCATCGCTAACCACGACGCCGCCCGGGCGTTCTTCGGTGATGACGAATGCCGCCGGGTTTTGCACGGCCAGCTTGGCGTCGATCGGGATAATCAATTCGCCGGTCGTGTTGTCGATATCGAACACGCCACCATCGACCGGATGCTTATCGACATCGGGATCGACGATCCAAAGTTGATATTGCGACTGGCTTCGGTCGTTGGCGGGCATGCCGACCAGACGCATGTAGCCAGCTTGGGCCGCGTCGCTCCAAACGACATCGCCTTTTACGTTCTCAAAACCGGGTTGCGATAGGCCGGCCCAGGCAAGCAGCACCACATCTTCGCGGTCTTCGAGCAATTGCTGTCTTAACTCGGTCACGCTCGGCGCGCGAGCGATGCGCGGCTCATCCTGAGCGCGCGGCATCCAACCGATGACGGCAATGACGATGGCAGCAGCGGCGGCGAACCAGCCCCCGAGCGCCAAGCCCCGACCGATCTCGACGGACGCATCAGTTTCTTCATCGGTCTGCGTCGGCATGGGTATGACGCGAGCATCGTTGCGCGCGACCGATGGAGTCGATCGTTCGGCGAAGTGTGCCTGGGCATCATCGGCAACGCGGGCACGCAATTCCGGTGGTAGTTCGTTGGCGTCGTTGGACATGGCATGCCAATGCAGTTGTAACGCGGCGGCGGTCGCATCGAGGGCGTCGGTATCGGCAGCGCCCAGTCGGTCGCGCAGTTCGGTGGCTTCGGCATTCGACAAACCGTCGGTGGCGCGATCGGCCAGCAGCGCTCGCAGGCGTTCGTCGTTGGGTAGGTCGTGTCGCTGCATGGTCATGACACCGCCCCCGCGGCCGTGCCGTCTGTTACTGCGCCCAAAAGTTCTCGTACCTTAATCAGGCCGCGGCGAATGTTGGTCTTTACCGTGCCGAGCGGAATGCCCAAATGTTCGGCGATCTCGCTATGCGACCAGCCGGAATGAATCGACAGCTTGAGTGCTTGCTTTTGATCGTCGGATAGTTGTGCCAGCGCCGATTCGATTTTGGCCGCTTGCTCGCGCGTTTCGATATGTGCCAAGCCGGGGTCGGTGGCACACGAGGGATCGTCGGCCAATTCGATCGAGCGCGTATCGGGTGCCCGACCCAATTTGCGGCGGCGATCGATCAGGCGACGGCGCGCGATCATGGCAACAAACGTCGACTCGGAAGCCACAGCAGGGTCGAACCGCCCCGCCACTTCCCAAAGTTGGATGAAAATTTCCTGCACGGCATCTTCCGCCTCGGTGGTGTTGCCGAGTTGGCGACTGGCGAGGGACCAAACGAGACCGCCGTATCGGTCGATACAGGTTTGCACGGCGCGCGAATCACCGGTGGCAACCTGCGGTAGTATGGGATCGACGGGGGCGGCTTCCAATGTCAACTCCTCGGATGCACCATTCTGCCGCCGCGCGGCCTCGTGTCTAGCAATAAGTTCGCCGCGCGGTCGCATTCGGATTCAGCGGCAACCTTTTTCTTTTGCGGTTTGCGGAGTTTTTCAGGCACTACCAACAAAAAAGCCGCCGAAATCGGCGCGCGATTTCGGCGGTCGTGTGATTCGGTCTTGAAAAAGGCGACGGCAGAGCCCCCACGGATACCGTCGCATGGAAGAGGAGGAAAACCGGGTTAGCGATCGTTCATGACCAGTCGCATGCGATTCGACTCGTTATTGCGAGCCATGCGCGACATGGATTGATAGACCTCATCAAGAGCATAGCGCAGAGCCCACGCTTGGTTGGCGGCATGGCCGTCGTTGTTGCGAAATTCCCGCAGACCGCGCTGCAACCGCATACGCTGATGCTTCGACAAGCTGTCGTCGGCCAGCGTCAGTAGGCTCTGCGCGGTCACTTCGTACACACTGGCGCAGGCGGCTTGGTGACCGTCGTTAAAGAGCGGTACGCCGCGGTCGATGGCGAGTTCGATTAGTTCCATCGGATTGGCGGCACCCACCATGGTGGACGTCGGCGGCATCAGCACGCTATCGATGACGTGAATCACGCCGTTGGTCGCATCAATGTCGGTCGTGGCTAAGCCGGCGTCGTTAATCATCGCTTTGCCGCCCTTTACGGCGATGCGAATGGATTCACCCTGCAACGTTTTCGCTTTGCCGGCTTTCACGGCTTGGTCGGAATAAACGCGACCGGCAACGACGTGGTAGGTGAGAATCGCGGTGAGCTTGTCTTTGTTCTCGGGCTTGAGCAGCGACTCGACCGTACCCTTGGGCAGCTTCGCAAAGGCGGCATCGGTCGGCGCAAACACGGTGAACGGGCCTTCGCCTTGTAGGGTGTCAACAAGATCGGCGGCAGTTAGCGCGGCGGCGAGTGTCTTAAAGGAGCCTGCGGCAACGGCGGTTTCTACGATGTTCTTGTCGCTGGGCAAGATCACATTGTCGATTACGTGGATAACGCCGTTGGAGCATTCGATATCGGTTTTGACGACGGTGGCGTTATCGACCTTCACGCCGTCTGACGTGTCGATGTCGATGCGCTGACCGTTGAGCGTATCGGCCATTGAGAGCTTGACGACGTCTTTGGCCAGCACTTTCCCCGATACCACGTGGTACGTGAGGATCGCTTGCAAGCGGGCTTTGTTTTCAGGCTTCAGCAGAGTTTCCACGGTGCCCTTGGGCAACTTGGCAAAGGCGGCGTCAGTGGGGGCAAAGACCGTAAATGGGCCGTCGCCACGCAACGCTTCAATCAGATCCGCCTGCTGGAGGGCGGCGGCGAGCGTTTTAAATTGACCGGCACCGACGGCCGTGTCGATAATGTCCTTCTGGTCACCGGCAAAGGCGGCGGCGGTGCTGCAATGAATCAAGGCGGCAGTCGTTAAGAGGCTGAGTGTTCGTCGCATGTGTGTCTCCTGATCGTTCATGATCTCTTTGGTTTCAGTTTCAAACGTCTGTCGGCGGTTCCGCGGGTAACCTGCCGACCGACGCAGTATTCGAGTCACCCACCACCGCAGATTCAGAATTTTTTTCCGTTCAAAACTTGTGTGAGGCTGCGTGGAAAACTGATCCGACTCGACTAAAATTGCGGCTCAAGCAACGAAGTCGATCTGAAAACGAGGTGAAAGATGCGGCTTTTCTCGGTATTGACAGTCTTGGCATTGATGAGCGGCGTGCACGCGCAAGACCCGACCACATTTAAGGTAACGTTCAACATCGCCGTGCCGCCGACCACAGCGAAGGATGCGTTGGTGTTTATAGCGGGTGGTCATCCGGCGTTGGGGAATTGGGCGGCGGATGGTTTGCAGGCCGAACGCCGGGATGACGGCAGCTACGTTGCCGTCACGAGTTTGCCGGCGGGCAATTACGAGTTCAAAACCACGCTCGGCACGTGGGCGACGGTGGAGAAAACAGCGGACGGCCGCAACATCGATAATCGCAAGTTCACCGTTAAAAAGGCAACGACGGTAGATGTGGTGGTGAAGTTGTTTGGCACGGGCGAACCGTTGAAGCCGAAAGAGCCGACGATTACGGGCACCGTGGAATTTCATCGCGAGTTTAAATCGAAGTATTTGTTACCGTCGCGCGACGTCGCTGTGTACTTGCCACCGGGTTATGACGCGTCGGCGTCGACGCGTTACCCGGTTCTGTACATGCACGATGGTCAGAACTTGTTCGATGCGAACACGTCGTCGTTTGGCGTCGAATGGCAGGCGGATGAAACGGCGCAGCGCCTGATCGAAGAGGGTCGCATCGAACCCCTGATCATCGTGGGGATTTACAACACAAACGAACGGACCGACGAATACACGCCGGGGCGCGACGAGAATCGCAAGGTCGGCGGCAAAGGCGAACATTACGCCAAGATGCTGGTCGAAGAAGTGATCCCGTTTATCGAATCGGCTTATCGCGTGCGCGACGAACGGTCAGCGCGCGGCATCGGCGGTTCGTCTTTGGGCGGATTGATTTCGCTCTATATTTGCAAGCAGTATCCCGAGATGTTCTCACGCTGTCTGGTCGTGTCGCCGGCGCTGTGGTGGAACGAGCATGCCGTGGTGAAGTCGCTGAAGGACGATGGTTCGAGCCTGAATGGCGTGCGCATCTGGCTCGACATGGGCACCAAAGAAGGACGGCAGATCGACGAGTTTACGACGGCAATTCGCGATACGCGCGAGTTGGTGAAGGTGTTTGAAGCAGCGGGCTTGGTTGCGGATAAAGACTTTAAATATGTCGAAGTTGAAGGTGGCGAGCACAACGAAGCGAGCTGGGCTAAGCGGTTTGGGGATATGTTGATGTTTGCGTTCGGGAAGAATGGGAATTAGATCTTTTCGAGTTCGCTTGGGGGGATTTAGTCCCCCAGCCCCAGAGGGGCAGGGGCACCCGGGAGTTTTCGACTGCAACGTCGTCCATTTCGCGGGAAATGAACGTGAGTCTAAGCGCGGAACGTGATCGAACGCCGTCGCGTTACTGATAAAAGTGTCAGCGTCATCAGCATAAAGAAAAACGGTAAGCCCGTCGCGCACGTGTCCGAGGGTGTTATTTCATCTGGCGTCATGTCGTCATCATCATCATCGCCCCCGTTATCTTCTTCGCTGAAATCGATGCCGCCGATGGGGATGAGTTGGCTGGTATCGTCGCCGAAGCGAATGCGCATCACGCGCCCGCCCACGAGTTCGCAGTAATACAATGCTCCATCCGGGCCTTGGGTCATGTCGACCGCCCCACCATCCGCGCTCACGAAACGTTCCTGTGCTTGAATGCGATCGCCATTGAGTGGTAAACAGAAAATGTCGTTGCGCGCGTACTCGACCATGAACAAATTGCCGCGATACGCCTCTGGAAAGTGGTTACCCGCATACGACAAGATCGCCGTTGGTGAAGAGCCCTCCTCGGCGTACGCAAAAAGCGGGTCGGTCATGCCGTCGGCGCTCGTCGCGTTATCACCAAATCCTTCGACGAACGGCCAGCCGTAGTTACCACCGCGGGTAACGAGATTGATCTCCTCGCGCCGCTGCGCCCCGTCGGAGCCCACATCGGTCGCGAACAAGCGACCTCTTTCATCAAAGCAAAAGCGAAACACGTTGCGAAAGCCGGAGGCAAAAGTGGCACGCGGCCCACCCGTCGGCGTCGTGAATGGATTGTCCGCGGGTGTGCTGCCGTCGGGATTGATGCGTGAAATTTTGCCGGCCAACGTCGTCAGCGATTGGGCGTTGTCGCGCACGCCGTTATCACCAATGGAAAAATAGAGCTTGCCATCCGGGCCAAACGCCATCCCGCCGCCGTTATGAAACGCACCGTTAGACGGCAGATTGTCGCGTATCACGGTGCGCTCGACGCCGCGATTGTTTTCGACGCGATAGCGAATGATGTTCTGCTCTTCGGGTGAAACGCTGGCGAAGACGTAAACGAATTGATCGGACTCAAACGTGGGTGAAACCACGATGTTAAGCAGTCCGCTTTCAAAAAAGTCGTGCACGGCGATGGTGGCGAAGGGCGTCGGTCGAATCAGCCCTTGTTGCACGATGTGAATCGTGCCGTTGCGGTCGCCGACGAAGAGGCGACCATCCGGGGCGAAGGCTAGGCACGTCGGGCTACCGAGGCCCGTGGCGTATTCTTCGACGGTAAAGCCCTCGACCAATGCTTCGGCGGCGCGTGCGCGCGATGGCATGGTGATCGTGGCCAGTAACGTCGCGAGCGCCACGATCGTTTGCGTCCGTGTCGGTGCGTGTCTCATCCTGAGCTGCCTCGTCTCGTGGGAAGGAGCTTGGTGGTGCGTCTAGGGACGCACGCCATATGCTGGGCTTATTCAATCTTCGAGGGTATTAAGGTAGCCGTGTTTGTTTTTGCGTTGACCGCTTCCTTACGGGCGCGGCTCCGATCGTTGCGCGGCTCTGGTAATTGCGCGGCCTGACTTAAGGGCGGTATTGACTCATGCTCTATGGGCGGAATATGCCCCGCCGCGTTCCCCAACGCGGCGGGGCGCATCAATCCCGCTAAATGCCAACGCGGGCTCAGTTCTAGCTGAACAGCGCGCTGCCAACTTGTTCGTCGAAGGTTTCACCCCCGACTTTGAAAATCGGATCTGGATTGAAGCCGAGCCAATTGCGGATGCAATCGGAGAAAACGGCGCGGAAGTCGACGTAGTACGGCAAGGATCGCTCGTTGAGATCGGCCGTTGTGACGGCTTGACCGTGCAGGCCGGCGTTGACGCCGGGACCGGCAAGAATCATATGACTGCCGTAACCGTGGTCGGTGCCGGGGCTACCGTTTTCTTCGTTGCGACGACCGAACTCGGTATAGAAGACGACCGTGGTGCGATCCCACATGCCGAGCGCTTTGATGTCGTTTACGAATTGCTCGAATTCGTTGTTAACGCGTGGGAATAAATTCTGGTTGGCATCATTCTGCGACGCGTGCGTATCGAAGCCGCCGTAGCGCAGCTTGATGATTTGCGTACCAAGATCGGCCGATGCGAGTTGGGCGGCGCGATAAAACTCACCGCGCGCATCACCGGTCGACGTGAAGTTTTCAGTCCGTTCGCGCAAGTCGGCACCGAGTTGATCGATACGGGCATAGGTTTCGCGAATCGCCTGCTGGGTGGCGTTACCGCCCTGCCGCATGCGGGCCAAACGTCCGAATGCTTCCTGAGCCGCATTGCGGAAGGTGCTATCGGGATAACCGTAGTTTTGTGGGTTACCGATGCTGCGCGTATCGAGGAAGCCGAACGGTTCGTTGAAGTAGGTGCGACGCAGGCGCTCGTACCACGATGCGTTGGTCGCGTCGGTCGCTTTGAGGTTGCGCACGCCGAACTTGAAGATTTCCTGGCTTTCAAAGTGCGAACCGTTCCCGTTGGGATAGGCTACCTGTTGCACGATGGCCAATTCGTTGCTTGCGTATAGGTCGGAGAAAAACTGAAACTGGTTGTTAATGCCGTAGTTGGCGTTGTCGGGTAGTGCTGTGACATCATCGGCAGCCAGTCCGAGGTTTGGGCGCCGATTTTGATAGACCGAGTTTGTGAACGGAGCCAGAAAGCTGAGTGCGTCGAGGCCGCCGGCCAATTCGCACAGCACCAACAAGTTACCGGTTCCGCCTGTCGATTGGGCGTAGGTCGATGCCACGCGTGCAAACATGGCATCGCCGACGGCCAAGGCGCCCAAGGTTGTTCCACCGGCTTTCAAAAACGAGCGTCGGTTAAGTCGATTCCATTCGCTGCATCCAGAAGACATGATCGTACTCCAATTTGTCTGAATAAGTTGTCTTGCAGGTTGTCGTTTAAGCCGGTTGCTGCAATTTCACCGGTTAAAAACCGGTGCCACAGGTTTTTGATTTTTCACCGGTTGCAAACCGGTGCCACACTTCTCTCACCGGTTACAGCCGGTGACACAGTTTTATTTCCACAAGTTTTGTGGGAAGCACCCACTCCCGCTGAGGTCAGCGGGAGTGGGCGGGGTAGGGGCAAGTTATGCGTCGCGCTAAAACCCGATGAAGCGATCGTCCATCGCCATCAATCGAATCATTTCGCGCACGTGTTGCGGTTGATTGTCGGCATCCGCTAGGTGGAAGGCCAAAAACCCGTTTTGATCGAGCACTTCAATGTAAATGTCGATTTCATCTTCCGTCAGGTCAAGGTGAAATACATCGGCCATGGCCAATACGATTTCGCGTCGCACGCCGCGTTCGTCCCACGTGTTGGGCGGCGGTAACAGGTGATACGGCAGGTCTTCTTCGCGATCGGGTCCGAATTCCATAAAGCGCCCCAACGCATCCACGCGATTGAGCACCCATTGATCTTCGAGCCAGGCTTCGCCTTCGGTCCAACCCTCGACGCCGGGCGGGTTCATCAGTTCCTGGCCGGCGTCGCGTAGATCGTCGCGCAGTCGGTTCAGGATAAAGCCCTGCGAATCTTCCGATTCCATGTGCATATCGAGCGTGCGGGCGAACATGAGGAAGTGTTCGACCGGCGTGGCGACGTGCGAATGGCGGGCCTCGTCGGAGAAGAACGCTTCCGACATCAACAACGTCCGCACGATCGGTGCGATCTCGAAGTCGGCCGCCACGAACTGATCCGCCAACTCGCGAACCGTGCGTTCCGATGGATTGGGGTGAACGAAAAAGACGAATAGGTTGCGCGCCACGTATTCGGCGGCTTCGGGTTGGGCCAACGTCAAGTCGATCACCGACTCAAAGTTGTAGTTCGCCGGTTGGGCGCGGCCCGGAAAGATGTTCTTATCCGTTTCGTCGTGATTGAAGAGATCGAATACGGGGCGCAATGGGTCGTTATCGTTGCGAATCAGGAGCGTACCGGTAAAGGCGCGAGCACCTTCTTTAATGTCATCTTCGGTGTAAAGCACGTCGCGACCGAGGGTGAAGAGTTCCCAAAATTCGCGGGTGTAGTTTTCGTTGGGGTTGTCCTTGGGGCTGTCGCCGCCGTCGAGCCAGACGAGCATCAGCGGATCGAGCGTGAGTTCCTGCAGAAAGACGCGGTAATTACCCATCGCGTTTTCGCGCAGCATTTCCAAGTGCGTGATGGCGAGCGGATCGTCGCGGCCATCCACCACGCGGCGCGACGTGGCGAATCGGTCGTGCCAGAACATGGTCATCCGTTCGTGCAAGGGGTTGGGGCCTTCGAGCAATTCGACCAACCAGCGCTTGGGCATGTCGTCTTCGAATGATTCCGCTAAGTCCAGAATACCCGTGGGAACGTCGCGGAGCGTCATCAAGCGATCGACCGTTGCCGTAAGCCCGTCAGTAACGGCGCGTTGCACGTCATCGGGTTTGCCGGTAAGCGCCGCGCGGCGCAGCAAGTGATATGCGTCGTCCGCGTTGAGTGCGTCGGCTGCCGGCGCTAAGGATTGCGATATCGGAACCGGTTCACCACCGCCACCGTTATCGCCGCCGTCGCCACCATCACCACCGTTCATGCCCCCCAACGGATCCATGCCGCCGTCGCATCCGCCATCCATACCGCAACCGGTTACCAACGCGATGCATGTGAAACAAGTGAGAAGCCGCCATTTGCGCATGTCGCCAAACATGGTTGACCATCCTTTTGTCTAACCAGTCGGTAAAGGAAGCGTGATGACGTCACGAACTGCGCTCGCAGGCGGAGCGATTCGTTTCGCCGCGCTTCGGCAGGTGCGCGCGATCCATACGTCGCGGCGCGATCGTTACTGGTAGGACGCACGGAACGTACGTCGCAAGGCTGGCCTCTTTACAGAATCCCTAATGGACCGGCACCGAGAGATTCGGGCGGACAGTTAAGATTTACGAAACAGCGGCGCGATGGGCAAATAAAATTCGCAGATTGCCGAGGCGTTACAGAGGTAACGTGTCGGGAACCTTAACGCAACCACTCCGTTTGCCTCGAATATCCAGCTTTACGATGCAATTAGCCGCCTCTATTTCGGAATGAGCTGTAAGCCTACAGCGTGCGATAATCCACACCGCAGGCGGACCAATCCGGCAAATTGATCGCGAGTCGCGAGGTCGGCAATACGCCGATTTACTCGACCCGCCACGATCGAAAGGGTAAAATAGCTTCGTGGAGGAGAATGGCTTACGACGGTAAGTCTCATTCTTGATAGGGGTAAATCAATATGCCAGCTCGTTTTTCGCGGACGCTGTCCGTCTTGGTGATCGCTACAGCAACTATTACATCGACCGACGCACGCGGCCAATGCCCGGGCTCGGGCGAATGTTTATTTGATAACGGCACGCCAGGATGCAATGATGCGGCTTGTTGCAATTTAGTATGCAACGAAGATCCGTTTTGCTGCAACAATCAATGGGACGCATTGTGCGGGCAATTGGCGGCGCAGATTTGCTTCGGTGGAAGCGGCGGCTGCGAACCGGGTTGTGGCGGCGCCAAAGATAATGTTGAGTGCGTCGTCGGCACACCGCAGTTCGACAACCGCCTGCCAGTTGGTCGCATCCTTCGCTTCGGCGGTGAATGGTGCACCGCATGGATCGTGGCCGAGCCCAACATCGTCATGACCAACCAGCACTGTATAGCCGGCGGTATTCAAGGGATGACCGTCGAGTTTAACTACGAGTGCACCAGCTGCGGCGGCGGGACTTCCAAGCCCGTCGATACCTATGACGTTACGACATTACTCGGCTCGAATGCCGGGCTCGACTTCGCCCTGTTGCAATTGAGCGGCAACCCAGCTGCGACATGGGGAGTGGCAACCGTCGATCCGTCACCGCCGAGCGTCGGTCAACCGCTGTACGAGATTCACCATGCTGGGAACTTTCAGGGCAGCGAAGGCAACGTAAAGGGATATGGCGAAGGTAACGTAACGACAGTGAACATTCCGGGTGACTGCAACGTCAGCCCCCCAGTCGCCATTGCTGTCGATCTGATTGCGACTGGCGGTGCGTCGGGTTCGCCGATCTTTGATGCCAACAACCACAGCGTGGTGGCGATTTGTCACTGCGGCCCGAGTTGCGGCCCCGGCTTTGCCGTGCCGATGTCATCCATCATTCCACTGGCAACGCCCATCATCACCAACGCGGGCGGCACGCTCTCGATTCTCGCCGCCTGCCCCGGCGCAACCGGCGATGTCAACGACGACGGTGCGGTCGATGGTGACGACATCCAATTCTTCGTGAATGCCGCGCTGGGTTCGGGCAGTTCCGCCGAAGTGTGCGCATCCGATTTCAGCAGCAACGGCTCCGTCGGTATCGAAGACGTGCCGGCCATGATCACGGCATTGATGACAGGGCCGTAATCATCTCGTAACGTCGCGAGGCATGGCGACGTATGTCATTGGCGATATTCACGGTTGCTGGACGGCGTTAGAAACGCTGCAGCGACAGATTCCCATTCGAGAGACCGATTCGATCATTACGCTCGGCGATTACGTCGATCGTGGGCCGAATGTGCGCGCCGTCTTGGATTGGCTGATTGAAAGACACCAACGCGGCACTTTGCAGGCGCTGATCGGCAATCACGAAGAAGTGATGTTGCAGGCGCGGGACAATGAAGCCGTATTTAACGACTGGCTCGGATTTGGTGGTCGAGAAACGTTGGCGTCGTATGGACTACCGCCGGCGTTCGCGTCGATGCGGGCATTGCCTACCGAGCACGTTACGTTTATTAAGAATCACCTCGTCGATTACGTTGAGTTGGAAGAATTCATTTGCGTGCATGGTAATCTGGAGCGCGGCGAACCACTCGCACGACAGTCTTCGCAAGTGATGCGCTGGCGCAAGTTTTATGGCGATGGACCGCAACACGTCTCGGGCAAAAAGATACTCTGCGGCCACACGGCACAACGTAGCGGCGAACCGTTGGTGACGAACCATACGATTTGCATCGATACCTGCGCGTATAGCGGTCATTGGTTAACAGCATTTGAGGTTGAGGCCGAGCGATATTGGCAAGCGAATGAGTCGGGTGCGTTTGTGGAGTGGCGTGGTGATCTGCGCGCATGAACTCGGCGCATTTTATCTGCCTTACCATTCAAACTCTCGCCAATTCTCACCTAATTTGACTGGAATCAAACTGAAGTTTTGAAATGCAGGATTTGGTGGTAAGTCATCAAGAGAATATTCAATTCCGCAAGCATCAAATGACGTACCTGTAACAAAATTGATGCAACCCTCATTTAAGCCATTATAAATTTGTTTGACGTGATAAGCACCGACCCAACAAGGTGATTTCGGCACCGGTCCTCCGGATAATAACGATGTAACGATCTTCTCAAATGCGGGCTTACTGATTGACCACCGCAAGGCAAATGGCCAATTATAGATATGCACAGATACGAGTACAGCAATCAAGAAAGGCAGTCCAAACCAATTGTGTCTCGGTCGCTTTTTCACATTCGGCGGCGGCATGTCATCCGATCGCAGTTTATAGCAGGCGACTATACGCATTATATAGGCTACGAAAACAACAGGCGTCATGACGATCAATGCGATTTGTAACAAGCACGGAAGAAAAAAGTTCGGAGCCAACGGGAAACTGGCCAAATAAACGTATAACATCGCCGCACCAACAACGAACCACAATTGCCACGTCGGGGGCGGTGATGCATAGTCTCGCCACGATCGTTCGCGCGGTTGAATGCAGTACGTTGATCGATCATTCGGGTCGAACGCGCGGCCGCATTCGGGACAAATATCTGTTTCAAGGCTTCGAAGGAGATAGTTGCACGTCTTACAACGGGCGAAGTCGAAATCATCGGATGTCGAGACGGACAACGGCATTGAGATTCTCAAATAAAAGGGCGGGGATTTCCCCCGCCCTACTGTACGCAAACCGTGATAAAGGGTTCATCGAGTTACACGAGAATTAAGTTACCCCGCAATACAATACAGATGCTTGCGGCCGCGCAGGAAAATCTCATTGCCCGCCAGTGCCGGTGAGGCATCGAAGCCGTCGTCGAGTTTGTTGCTAGCTAATACCTTGAACTCGCTGCCGTGCTTGATCACGACCGTGTTACCTTCGCGACCGACGAAGTAGATCTTGCCATCGGCGGCAACGGGCGAGGCGTACATCCCTTCGAGGCCGCTCAATCGTTCGGGCTCGAAGCGCGGCTTACCATCGCGGGCGTTCACGCACGACAACACCAACGGTCGCGCCTTGGTGAAGTACAGGCTGCCGTCGTACAGCAAGGGCGACGGTACGTACGGTGTGTTTTTGTCGTCACTCCAGAGCACGCGGTCGCTGTCGGTGATATCACCCTTGGCACCGGCATACCGAATCGCCATTGCTTTTTCGCCGCGGCGGCTGCTCATGCAATAGACCACGCCGTCGGCGGCGACGGGTGACGAAATGATATTGTTGGTCAGGCCGCCGCACTTCCAGATGAGTTCGCCCGTATTGAGATCGTAACCGCGCACGAAGTTGGCGGCCGACGTAATGACGACGGCCTTGCCGCCATCCTCAACCACAATCGGCGTCGACCACGACGTCGGCTCATCGCGATCGACCTTCCATTTTTCCGCGCCGGTTTTCTTATCGAGTGCCACGATGAATGAATCGCCCTCGTGATCCCAATTGATCACGAGGGTATCGCCGTGCAGCGTGGGCGAGCTGCCTTCGCCGAATTCGTTGCGCGTGTTCATCTTGCCAAAGCGCTTGGACCACACGAGTTTGCCGTTCCAATCGAGACAGTGCAGCCCGCGCGTACCGAAGTAGGCATACACATGCGTGCCGTCGGTCACGGGCGAGTTGGAAGCTTGCGTGCTGTCACGATGCAGTGATTCGTGCGGCACTTCTTCGGCGCAGGTCGTTTGCCAGAGCGTTTTGCCGGTAACGCGATCGAGCGCGAGGATATCAAACTTGAAATTGGCCGTCGGCTTTTCGCGCTCGCGCCGACCGCGACCGCCGCGCCCGCGTCCCCGCCCCCTTCGACCGCGCGGCCGCTCGCCGGGCTGCATTGATGCCAAGACGGATACATCGGGCGTACCGTTGCCTCGTACCGATTGGGGAATTTCCTTCTTTTCGTTGGCGGCATTCACTTCAACTGCCGTTTGAATGAAGACGCGATCGCCCCAAATGATGGGCGTGGCGTGCGAACTGCCGGGGATGGCCACTTTCCATTTAATATTCTTGGATTCGCTCCACTCGGTGGGCGGCTTGGCTTTGGGTGCCGTGCCCGTGTCGTGCGGCCCGCGCCATTGCGGCCAGTATTGTTCGGCGTCTTCGGCATGCGCGACTGCTGTCGCAATGTAGGCCGCGCATAAACAGGTAAGGATGAGTCGTCGCAATGACATCGATGATCTCCCGGTTGGGCGTTTGATTTCCTCAGCGTGCTTTGACGGAAATCATAAGCCAAACTGGGGGATCGATGCGAATATTGCGAGAGAAGGGGAATTAAATTGGTTATGCGGCGGTAAGGCGTGTCGTCGTGCGGATTCGTGTCGTGCGTGGCAGACACCGGTTGCAAACTGGTGCCACAGCGCAAGTCCCCCACCCCTCGCTGCGCTAAGGGGTGGGGCACGAGGTCGTTTAAGGAGAGACGAACGCGTCAAAAAAAAGCTGATACATCCACAGGCTATTAGCCTGTGCCACAGATGTACAACTACGGGATACCGCTAATTACGCTCGGCTTTGTCTGGTTGCAGCAGCTTGGCGGCACCGACTTGTTCGAAACGCGATAAGTCCGTCCAAAACGTACCTTCACCCGAATAGAACAAACGAATGCTCTCGGGCTGAAAGTTCTCCGCAAATGTGAACAGGTTATACGCCTTGGGCGAACCGAACGCGTTGACGAGCATGGCGTAGCCCTTGGCCTCCGACTCGTTTTTCATGCGCTCGACATCGGCCTTGGCCTGTCCCAAGATTCGTTCGCGCTGCGCTTCGAGTTCGGCGACTTGCTGCTGTATGTCCGCGACGGCCAACTCGGCACTGGCGGCGATCTCGGCGGCTGTCTTTTCGCCTTCCGCCTTGATGTTCGCCACCATGATGCGCGATTCGGCCTTGATGGTTTCGCGGGCGATGTCCACTTTCTTAATTTCTTCTTCAAGTTGCGCCTTGACCGTGGCGGCGTCGCGTTGTTTTTCCTTCGTGATCTGGCTTTCAATCGCGATGAAGCTCTGCTGGATCGTGCGCTTCAAGTCTTCGGTGACTTCTCCCCCCTGCCCCGTCGCGGCGGGTGCGTGTACCTCGATATCGCGCACCAACGCCAGCAGCACCTCCACATTTTTCGCCTCGCAGACGCGGCGCAGTTCTTCGGTCATATCGCGTTGAAACTGCTCGCGCTTTTCGCCCTGAATGAAATCGCGGGCGGAATAGGTCGAACCGATGTTGCGGCAGATGCTGCGTAACTGGGGCACGATGACTTTTTCCAGCACCTTGTCGACGTTGCCGAAGTTATCCACGATCTCGGCGGCATGGTCGGGGTCGATTCCCCATACCACCGTCACGCCGACGCGAATGAGATAGCCGGTATCCGACGGGAACGAGATTTGTTCGTCGGCACCATCGGCCATGCGCAGTTGTGAGTATTCGTTGAAGCCGATTTCTACCAGCGTCACTTTTTGCAGCTTCGGATTGATGAAATAAATACCGGGCTGCAACACGTCGCGTACGATGCCGCGCTGGCCGCGATCGGCGCCGGGGCTGCGGTAGTTTGAGACCATACCGTTAGTTGGATTGCTCGTCGGAATGACTGCCGCCGAGGAGGAATCAATTTCGCTGTCGAACAAATTCGTCACCACGCCAACGAAACCGGCCGGGATGATGGTCGCCGGATAGGTTTCGATTTCGTACACGTAAGGGTTGAGCTTGTACGTACCGGGCGTAAGCACCTCGGCCAGAATGCCTTGGTAGCCCGAGTCGCGCGGCACCACTACCTGCCCCATCGGCGGACGCTTGCCAACCTTCCGCGTGACGACGCCGATCTTGGGGAAGTCGCCCTCAAACACATATTGACCGCTGCTCAGCGCCGTGCGGCTTTCGCGCGACAAGTTGCCCGCCGTCAATTTCCAGGTTTCCGGATCGCCGGCGGGAATCTCGGTCAGTTCGACGAGTTTCCAATCCCAGCGAATCGGATCGCGGAAGTGTCGCCCCGGCCCCAGCACTTCCTGTTGAATACCACGCTGACCCGATTGTGTCGCAACCGATTCGCCTTCGGGCAAAAGGTCACCCGTGCGTTTAATCAACACGGCACACATGCCCTCGGGCACGTAGATTCGGCAGAACGTCCACGCGATGGCGCTGATGCCGGCGACCGACAGCAGCAGGGTTCCGATTAAGACGTACATATATTTGCGCAGAAACTTGAGCATCACTGCTTCACCTCCGTCGTATCGTCGGTTTCGACTGCCGCCGCCATGGGCTTGCGCGGTGTCGAATCGATGGATTGAAAGTCTTTGAAGATGTCGGCAAACGGCCCTTCGGTATTGCTGAGAATGCTATTGATCGACGGCGCGACCTTCTGCAGGAAGAAGTGTTGTGCATAGGCAGTGCCATCACCGAAGGCGTCGACGGCTTCTTTGAGCGGCTTAGCCCGCGCTTCGTAGTTGAGCAACACGATCTTGGCTTCGGCCTCACCGCGCGAACGGATGGCCGTTGCTTCTTTTTCGGCGGCTTCGAGGCGAAGGCGTGCAACTTCTAACGCGCGATTGGCCGCGGTAATGGCAACGCTCTTTTCCTGCTCGGCCTTTTTGGTCATCGTAACGACATCGCGTCGAGCCTCACCGATAGCGGCGTTCTGGGCTTGCAGTTCTTCCTGTTCGACCAAGCGCGCCTCAGCCTGTGCTTCTTGCATCTGATTGGTGGAGCGATCGATCTCCTGATCGGCCTGTTCGCGTTTGCTTATAAGTTGAGCGATCTCGACCGGCGGCTTGATATCGCGTACCAACGCCGCGCGAATATCGATACCCTGCTTCAGGCACTTCTCCTTCAACTGTTCGAGCAGCTTCTGTTGAAACGCTGTACGCGTCTTACCGCTGATGAACTCGCGTGCCTTCAATTTAGAACCCTGAATGCGCGCGATGCTGCGTACGTTGGGCAAAATGATCTTGTCCAGAATTTGATTGGCATCGCCGTACGTTCCGTATGCGACCGTCACGTCGGCAACCTGATCGCGACGGATCGCCCATTCGATCGTGCCTTCGATCGTGATCGTGAAACTGTCGCTCGAGGGAAAGTGAATCGCGTCGTTGCCGATCATGTCGTACTTCTGGCTGCGAATATCGACGATGAAAATCTTTTGCAGATACGGGTTGATGTAATACAAACCCGGTTCGAGCGATTCGCGCTGCACGCCCTTCTCACCGGGATCGACGGTGTACGTATTGCCTTGGGCCGGCTTCTCACCGCTTAGCAATGTCACGACGCCGACATGGCCGGGCGGAATCTGCACGGCGGGGAAGCGCTGTACCTCATAGGCCAACAAGTTCACATCGTGGCGCCCCGGCACCAACACTTCGGCGACCGGCCCGCGTTCGTCCGGCTCGGTCGCGACCGTCTTCGGTGTCGGCAACGGTTTGCCGAAGCGGCGAATCTTCACGCCGATTTCGTTTTGCTTGATCAGCGTGGTCGGGACCATGAAGGCCTTGCGCGTGTAAGGGTTGGGGAAGTAGCGACCTTCCTTATTCACTTCGTAGCGTATGCCCTTGTAGTGATCGCGCACGTAGGATTCGGACTCACCCGTTTTAGCCGCGACGGCTTGCACCAGCTCGGGGTAGAGCACGACCTGATCGCCATAGTCGTCGCGCAAATCCGCGGGCAACGTTTTGCCGGTCTTATTCATCAACAACATCAGATTGTTGGTAGTGACTTCCATGCGGACGTAGAACCACACGATCATGAATGTCACGAAGAAAAAGACGCCGACGAGAAACGATAGTGTTTTCCAGTTGAGCCAACGCCGACCGCGAATGATCGGCGGCTTGGCGTTGTACCGTATGTGTTCGTTCATCTCTTAAATTGCTCCTGCGTATCCTGCGATTGAAACTCAGTCATCGTTGTCCGTTATGTGATGGCCACAGTGGCCACAGAACCCGGTCGTCGAGCGCAGCACGTATCCGCACTTGGGGCACGCGTCGCTATCTCCGCTACGCGCGCCGGTGTCGACACGATTGCGCCGTTGCTCGGCAAGGCCTCTGCCCACCAAAATGAAACCTACGGCCGCCGCCGTGATCGCGAACCACCAGAATAGAACCGTCATGTGGCTACATCCTCCGCGCACGCCGCGCGCCAAGCACCCGCTCTTGTTATCGTCGATCTTAGGGAATGGGATGGGCGAGTTCCGTTATAAAACCGTCGTCAGATTCGAGTCTCTCTGCCGAAAATCAGTGCAAAAACGGGGTTTTCAGCATGTTTGAAAGGTCGGCACATGTTCGCCGTGCCTGCCCTGCTCCGTGTCCACGCTCGATGGTGACACCGGATATTTGCTCCGATCAACAGCGAACCTCACCCCGGCCCTCTCCATTCGAGGCAGCAAGTGCATACAAACTCTGTTTATATGTTCCTTTGGAATATGGTTCTAGCCGTTGCCGCCCGGTACTTCTAGTTGGAATAGGTCGTAGTCGAGCAAACCGAGGCGCAACAGTTGCCGGAGCGTGCCGAGGAAGCCGACGCGACCGCGAAAACCGCGCATGTTGCCCCACGTCTCGGCAAAGTTCTTGCCTTTGATTTCGTCGAGACCGTCTGCCAGCGAATCGGCGATGGGCGCGGCGGCGTTTTCGTGATTGAGCAGTTTAAAGCCCAATTCGCGAAACGCGGCCTTGTAGTCGGCTGCTGACCAGAGCCACACGCTCGAGGTAAACTGGCTGGGCAAACTGTTGGTCATCTCGACTGGCAGAAAGAGCCACTTGCGCCGGGTGGTGATATCACCGAGGCACAAGCGACCGCCGGGTTTGAGGACGCGTTGGCATTCGCTAATAAATTGACGTTTGTCTTTATAGTGCAGAGCCGATTCGAGATTGAAGATGACGTCGACCTGATTGTCCGCCAACGGAATGCGATGGGCGTCGCCTTGCAAGAACGTCGGTCGCGGGTCTCGATTGCGCCAGCGCTCCCCCGCCGCTTGCACGCTCGAACCGAGATATTCAAGCCCGAACAGTTGCTTGGGCTTGAAGCGCTCGAACATCCACCCCGATGGCCCGCCGATGCCGCAGCCGACATCGAGCACCACGCTGTTTTCGTCGATTTTCGTGTCGCCCAATAAGCGCCAGACCAATGACTGTTGATGTTCGTCAAATGATTCGTTGCCGCGCTCTGCCGCGTAGCCGCAGTTATATCCCAACAGCCCGCGCGCCTGGGTCAGCTCCCAATTGGGTCGGTAATGGGCTTCCATGGTGCGTTGCGACATGACGGACTCCTATGCGAATAACGGCGCGGCCACCCGATCTACGGTTCGATCCGCGGGGAAATAATGATTTTAACCCGACGGCGCGAGGCGACCACTGGAAACGGGCATTGCCCCGTTTAAGGGGTTGAAATCACATCAAGTGGGCACATCAAACGGAGTTTGGAAGGCGAAAAGAACCAATGACCGTTCCGCTTGACAGCCGACTGCGGGCGTCGACACTGACGAATCGGTAAAGCGTCTTGCGTGGTCTACTCGCATCACCGGACTCGACGGTGCACGAGAGAAAACACCGGTTGCAAACCGGTGCCACGGCGCAGGCGAAATGAAAGGGTGTCCCTGCCCTTCCAGGGCTGGGGGCCTGGACTCGAAACGACATTCACGGGTGTAACCCAACAAGAACGTGGTGTTCAAATCGGCGCCACTGTGCAGGAGCGCCGATTTCAAATTTCCATCACAACATGCCCAACCTATCCGTTCAACTTGGCCCCGTTACCTTGAAGAATCCCGTGCTGACCGCGTCGGGCACGTGTGGCTATGGCAAGGAATACGCGCCGTACTTTGACCTGAGCCTGCTCGGCGGATTCACCACCAAGAGCGTGACGGTGCATCCGCGCAAAGGCAATCAGCCGCAGCGCATCGTTGAAACGCCGGGCGGCATGTTGAACGCGATCGGTTTAGCGAACGTCGGCCTCGATGAATTTCTAAACGTGAAAGCGGCGGAAGCGGCGCAACTCGGCACGCGCGTATTCGTCAACGTGGCCGGTTATCAAATCGATGACTATTTGAGAGTGTGCGATGCCGTCGATGGCTTGCCGGGCATCGACGGCGTTGAATTGAACGTGTCGTGCCCCAACGTATCGGATGGACTCACCTTTGGCACCGATGCGCCGTTATTGAAAGAGTTGGTGACGGCAGCGCGGCATGTCGTGCAGAACGGCGCACTGATCGTGAAGCTATCGCCCAACGTGACGGATATTACAACGACGGCCCGCGCGGCCATCGAGGGCGGTGCCGATGCGCTCAGCATGGTGAACACATTCGTCGGCATGAAGATCGACATCCGCACGCGCAAATGTGTGTTGGCCAACCGTACGGGCGGCCTGAGCGGTCCGGCGATTCGACCGTTGGCGATTCAGTTGGTCAACCGCGTGTACACGCAGGTCGCGCGCGATGCGGGCGTGCCGATCATCGGTATGGGTGGGATTCAGACGTGGGAAGATGCGATCGAGTTTATATTGGCAGGCGCATCGGCAGTCAGCATCGGTACGGCGTTGTTCGTAAACCCCGATACGCCGGTGCGGGTGGTTGAGGGGATGACGCAATATTTAGAAGACGCGGGGATGGAGGAGATTGGGAAATTGGTCGGTGCGACGTTGTAAGGTGCATTAAACGCGATCTATAAATTTGCATCTCCGCGCTCGATGTGTTACCACCGGGAAGACGAAAGGTCTTTCCCATGAGCAACTTTTCATTTCAACCGCCCACGCGTTTGACTAATATCGCACCCTCTCAAATTCGCGAAAACATGCGCATCGCGCGCGAGGTCGGTGCCGTGAATCTCGCGCAAGGTCGCCCTGACTTTGCGACCGACGCGCGCATCAAGCAGGCGGCGATCGACGCCATTAACAACGATCACAACCAATATTCGGTCACATGGGGCTTGGCGGAGTTGCGCGAGGCACTGTCGGCGGATATGAAGACACGCTTCGGCTACGAGGTAAATGCCGAGACCGAAATCACCATCACCTGCGGCGTCACGGAAGGGATGAACGCCGTGTTGCTGTCGCTCGTCGAACCGGGTGACGAAGTGATCGTGGTCGAACCCGCGCACGAAAACTACGTACCAGCCATCAGCTTTGCCGGAGGCGTGCCGCGCTACGTGACGCTACGACCACCGACGTTTGCATTTCCGACGGACGAATTGGAAGCGACGATCAACGAGCGTACGCGGGCGTTGATTCTCAACACGCCGCATAATCCATCGGGGCACGTGTTCACGCGCGATGAACTGAAGACCATTATTGATATATGCTCGCGGCACGGCGTGTACATCATTACCGATGAGATTTATGACCGTCTGTTATACGATGGTCGCGAACACATCATGCCCGCCGCCATTGCGGAGCGGCCCGAATTGATCATTACGACGGCGGGCCTATCCAAAATCTATGCCGCGACGGGTTGGCGTTTGGGGTATGTGTTGGCCGCTGAGCCGATCACCGCCGCCATCCGCACCGTGCACGACTACCTAACGATCTGCGCACCAACGCCCTTTCAGCATGCCGCCGTCACCGCCTTAGCCTTACCGCAGGATTATTATGACGACCTCGTCGCGATGTTTACCGACCGGCGCGACCGAATGATGCGCATTCTGTCGCACTGCGGCTTCACACCGTATGAGCCCGAGGGCGCGTACTATTTATTGGCTGAGTTTGACGAGTGGAACTTCGATGGTGGCTCGGAGGCGTTTACCAAGTTCCTCATTCGCGAAGCCAAAGTCGCCACGGTCCCCGGCAGTGCGTTCTATTATAAAGATCGCGACCTGGGCGAGCGGATCATTCGCTTTGCATTTGCGAAGAGCGCGGAGTTGATCGATTCGATAGAAGAAACGATGCGCGGGTGTTTCGATAATAGCCGTAGTTCGTAACGTCAGCGCAGCGAAGCGACACCAAGATCTGTTGATTCGAAGCTGCTCAAATTAAAACGGCCTGACTTCCCAACCACAACGCTATGGGCGTTTGCGATCGATGCGAGCATCTCATCGGCAAGCGCCTTCTTTGCTGCCGCATTCGAGCGCCACGGCGCACGATACGGAATAAACGGCAGTTCGATCTCCGTGTCACCATCATCAGCAGCAACGATGACCATGCATTGCTCGACACTGCCGTCGAGGCCGCGTCGCTCGTATATCTCACATCTCGTTAGGCTTCGCAGGGGTAATTCGATCCGACGACGATCGCCTTCCCAAAGAAACCGCCCCGTTTCAGCATCGGCTCGCGCAAAGCCGAAGTCGGTCGCCGTCTCTTTCATGACCTTGCCGAAATTTTCCCTCGGAACGATTTCAGAGAAGAACGCCTGAGTATCGTCGGCATCCACGACCTTCCCAGTACGATCCGCCATTACTTCGCTTGTCTTTCTTAGGAAGAATCGATCGCGCGCGGCTGTCATTCGAAAAGATACTTTGTAGAGCGACATTGCCAGCAAAAATGCGCCGAGGCCCAAGACGCCCCAACCGACCGGAGCGGGAATCCACGAAAAGATCTGCCAGTCAAACTCGGCGTCGATGCTGGGGCCAACCGCCACAGCGCCGACGAACAGCATGCCAAGAGAGATCAAGAGGTTGATGAACCATATAAACGCCAGCATCATGCTGATGTTAATATTCGACGGCGTGAGAACAGAGTTTTCAGGAAAAGCGGTTATCCGGATTCGTTCGCCGGCGAGCGTTTCCTTGCGCACCTGCTTTTTCGTTTCGATGGCGTCACGTTCGCTGCGCTGCTGAGCAATTTGCATTTTTGAGGAAACCAGCGGGCTCAACTGCGGCATCACGGGTAGTAATCCCGCGATGACGCGGTCGCTAATCGAACGCTCGCGAACAACGGCGCGAAACGTATTCCGCCAGAAATTGGTGAAGGCACCGTTACCGCCGTCTTGCACCGTTTTGAGACTCAGATATACCGCGCACCGTTGTTGTTCAGTGCTACTGCCCGGTGGATCACAATAACTCACCATCAACATGGTCGCGGGCTGCTTGTGTTGTAAGTCGGTGCGCGGCAACGCCGCCAAATCATCGAGCTTCTCCGATTCCAACATCGCCATCAATGCCGGTTCGCAGATGGGTTCGTAAGCCACGATCGACTGCGTCATCCATCGTTGGCACGACTCACAAAACGGTCGCGTCGCTCGGATATAGCCGAAGACTGCCGGCACAGCAGCCAAAATGGCCCAGTCCATCGCAAAGAAAATCCAATTGAATACCGACGCATGATCGCTGGGCTCGCGAAAGGAATCCGTCGGTATCGACGGGCTCGAATCGGTAACGTCCGTTGCCATGCGAAAACTGATATAATCCGGCAGCCATTCGACATGCATAATGGCAGTTGCCGATTGAGTCGTCCACGCGAGGTCGATCTGGAAATACCCAAGATACGCCAAGCTACCCGCCAGCAACCCCACGACTCCCGCGAGTATCTTGTTGCGCCATTTGCCGAAGTGCACCAACCCAACGTGTGCGCCGCCCACTATCAAACTGATAACTAGCGGCACAATCCCAATAAAGTAAAAACCATTGATGAATGCAATGGCCAAAATCGCGGCGGCGCTCAGACTTGCCGCAAGTAAGACGACGAGCCACACGACAGAAGGGCCGAAGCTAATGCGACCGCTATTGCGATAGCGTTGTCTTGACGCGCTATCGAATCCTTCATTCATGACGTGGCTTTCCTTGTTGTGGAGAAATGGAGTTCATTAACCGGCAGTCGCAATTTACCTGTTTTCACCAGCCCGACGCAATAACAACGCTTCAATGCTAATAAAAAACGGCATCGCAAGTTATACGATGCCGTTGGCAGGTTTGATAAAATTTTGATACGCGTGGAACTGCGATAATCGCGCGGGGTGGCGGGTGCAACCCGCCCCTACTTCGCAACTGTACCGCGACTAGTCCGCAGCCTTATCCGGCTTCCAGTCGCGCTTTGGCGGCTTGACCACGAGGCCCATGCGGATGGCCTTGGTCGACACCTTGATGCGCATCACTTTGCCATCTACCAAAGCGCGCACGCGTTGGATGTTGGGCTTGAACTTGCGCTTGGTGATACCGGTCACCTTCGTACCAACACCGCCCAGGTACTTGGCCTTACCGCGATGGGTATAGGAGCGGCCAGCTGACGTCTTTTTTCCCGTAAAGTAGCAAACGCGGGGCATAATCCACCTCGAATTCGTTTCAACTCGCGCAATTTGCGAAAGACCCGCGATTATCTGCGATTTCCGTGGTTTGGCAAGATCGGGGGATTTGTGAAGTGGTGATTTATGATGTGTGAAGTGGAAAATTGCGACATCCGGGGAGATTTGTTGATTTTGTGATTGGGGGATTTGGTGATCTGAGGGTGGCTGACACCAAACGCGACCTACGAACCCACTGGAACATATCGACAATGGCCGGTTTCGCGGCCACGCGGGCTTGCCGCAAATTAGCTTGTTATTGTAACTATCTATTTTTCCATGGCTTACGGACAAACCCGCTCGCCTTCTGCCCCTTTCGACATGACCGCGTCTCGTCCCGCCCCAGCCACGCGCCCCTTCCAACTTTGCTTTTTTCATTGTGAACTTTGCACCTACCACCCTGAATACCCACCCAACCCAGACTTCCACCGCCTCACATCCCAATACCCAAGTCTCTGGACCCAAGCCCCAATCCCCGACGCCTTCGCCTTTCCCCATTATCAGACCTCCCCCATCATGCAATGAATCGCCGATTGCGGCGTTTGTCGATTTGTAAGGAATGCCGATGGATGAGACGGCTCTGGCCGAGACCATTGCAGCAGCACAGCGCGGGGAGCCGGCAGCATTCGACCGGTTGGTCGATGCCTATGCGCGACGGCTGCACGGCTTTCTTTACCGGCTGACGGGCTCGCGGCAGGAGACCGAAGACCTGCTGCAGGAAGTGTTCCTGCGGTTGGTGCGGAACATCGCCAGCTACGCCCATGACGGTCGCTTCGAAGCATGGCTGTTTCGCATCGCGGCCAACTTGGTGCGTGATGGCGTGCGCCGCAAGCAACGGGCACCGACATTGATCGTGCGAGCCGGTAAGGATAACGGCGACGGCGCCACCGACGCGGTCGACGAGATCGAAGGCAGCGAGCCGATGGCCGATGCGGATCTGATGCACGGCGAAGCGGTCGAGGCATTGAACGTCGCGCTGGGGCAATTGTCGGAAGCGGAACGCGAGGTCGTCATGATGCGACACTACTCGCAGATGTCATTCAAAGAGATCGCGGCGGCAACGGGCGTGCCGTTGGGAACGGCGCTCGCTCGCGGTCATCGTGGCTTGGAAAAACTCAGGAATATCATGGAAGCGGCGGACGCCGACGAAGGCCCCGCGCGATCCGGAAACCACCACCCGCAAAAGGGGCTGCGCGTATGACGCGTGAAACGGAAAACAACTTGATGGCGGAGATCGCCGAAAACGAACGCTGGCTGGCGCAATACGAAGCGCCGGCACCGCGCGACCGCTTGGTTGATGAGATCAAAGCGAGCATGCGTACGGAGCTAAACATTGCGGACGATGTCGCGCGCACGCCAAGCTGGTGGCAACGACCTTGGCATGGTGCCGTGGCCGCGGCGGCGATGGTCGCGATTTGCGTGGGCGTGGTGCGCTATGCGCAAACGCTCGACCTTAACGCGGGCGGCGGCAGCTTAGACAACGGGAACGTCTTGCTCGCCGACGCCGGTAACTCCGACCAGACGCCGTTGTCGGATTGGAAAGCATTGCCTTCGGCGACCGACTTTGACGACGAACCACTCGACGAGTTGGAAGACTTCGACTTCGGCGATTCGTGGGCGCTGTCGGGCGCGTCGATGTACGAGACGTTTGAAGCGGCATTTGTTGATGATGCCGAATCCGCTGGCGAACCTGTGCAACAAGGGGCGCTGCCCCCGGCCGAAGATGGCCAAACGAGATCGGTCTAATGAACACCCCTCGCAAAATCATGCTGGCGTTTTTGATCGCCCTTTTGTTGGTGGGCGCTTACCGAATGGCTTGGTTTACTCCGCAGTCGGTGCAGGCGGATGTCGCTGCGTTGGATGATGCCGAGCCACCGCGCGACCCGTTGGGCGGGCCGCGCAATCCCGATCGTGAAGTCGATGACGAGTTTGACGAGAGCGATGATGAAATGGATGAGCCGCGCGATGGACGACGGGGGCGCGGTTTTCGTCGCGGTGAGCGCGGTGATCGTGGTGATCGTGGCTTCGGTCCGCGTGGCGAAGGGCGCCGTGGGTTCGGTCGCGGACGCGGTGGGTTCGGCGGGGATGAGAATCGACGACCCAGCCCTGAAGAAATCGAAGCGGAAGTGATGCCGATTCTGCAAGAGCGGCTTCCCGCGTGGCACGAGCGCTTCACGCGATTGAAGCAGGATGATCCACGCAAGTTTAATCGGGCGTTGGGCCGCGTTTATCCGATGGTGCGCGAGTTCAAACGCTTGCGCGAAGAACACCCTGAGATGTCGCAAGGCATTATCGATGAGTTTCAAATCGAACACGATCTGCGCCGCAAGGCGGAAGCGTTTTCGAAAGCGGCCGAAGGTTCCGCCGAACGCGCCGCGCTGCTTCCCGAAATTCGCGCGATGCTGACGCGGCAACAGCAGATTCGCTTGCAACGACATCGCGTACGTTTGGAAATGTTTGAGCGCCGCCTGCAGGAACAACAGGCGCGACTGCAGCGCGAACGAGAAAAGCTGGCGCGCGAATCGGAGAACGTCGAAGCCGAAGTGGATCGCAAGATTGAGAAACTCAAAAAAGGCGAGTTTCGCGATGAGCTTGGCCCGCCGCGACGACGCGGACCGGGCGGTTTTGGTCGTGGCCCGCGCGATGGCGATGACGAATATGATGGTCCGCAACGGCGACGCGGAAAATTTCGCGAGAAGATGCGCGAACGTCGCGAACAACGTGCACGCGACAGGCGGGAAGCGGAGTCCGAACCTAGCGACGATGATGAAATGATCGGTGACGAATAAGGCGATTCGAAATCGCCCGCGCTGTTGCGCTAACCATTCGGCAAAATCACGGCCTTACCCGTGCGCCACGACGCGACTTCGGCCAGCGCTTCATTCACCTGATCGAGCTTGAATCGATGCGTGATTAACTCGTGAAACGGAAAGCGATCGGTGCGAGCCTTCAAAAAGTCGAGCGCGCGGGCCCAGTGGCGCGGTTCGCTGCCGTATGAGCCGGCGACTTCGAGTTCTTTGCGCGTTATCAGATGCGGGTTAAGCATCGTCGGCCCGGCATCGCAATACTGCCCCAACACCAAATAGCGACCGCCATCGCGATTCAGTTCCCACCCTTCGGCAACGGCTGCTGGACGCCCGACGCATTCGACCACCATATCGGCACCGAGACCGTTGGTGTGATCGAGCACGATCTGTCGCCGCTCTGCGGGATCTTTCACTTCTTCTATATCAATCACAACATCGGCACCGAAGCGCTTGCATCGTTCGAGGCGATCCTTGGGACCACCAATGGCGATCAAGGGTCGCGCACCGGCATCGGATGCGATGGCCAACGCGGCCAAGCCGACGGGCCCCGCGCCTTGTATAACTACCGACTCGGCCCAGCGCAACGGCATCTTCTCGTAACCGTGCACGCATGTGACCAAGGCGCAGCCCGCGCCGATCAACGCTTCCGGATTTAGGTCTTTATCTAATTTGAAGATTGCCGTGCCACCGCGCAGGTGATGATATTGTCCGTAGCCGCCGAGGAAGTGCGGCGCGGCATCGCAAGGTGTATTAACGCCATACGCCTTGCGGTTGGCGCAGCGGCTGGGCAGGCTGTGCAAACGGCAATACTTACATTGACCGCACGGCATACCAACTGTCCACGAAACCGTATCGCCGACGTTAAGCTCGTTGCCGAGCCAATCGCGCACCGCCCCGCCGGTGGCCTCCACCACGCCGACGGTTTCGTGCCCCATGATCAGCGGCAGCGGGACCTTCAGTTCGCCTTTATGAAGATGGACGTCGGTGCCGCATACACCCGCGAGCGTAACGCGAACGAGTACGTCGCCAGCGGCGAGGTCGGCGGGAACGGGAAAGTCCTGAACGACGAGCGGCTCTTGAAAGCCCGTCATCACGGCGGCTTGGGCGGTCTTGTTACTCATGTGGGAAATCGTGGCATGGGGATGGGATTCTGGCAAGATCGGGCGCATACGGGCGGCGGCACGAGACGAGTCTTGGCGATACGGCTTAGAAGATCACTCCATGTCGGGAAAGCAGCGATCACGCCGATTCCAAACGCCAAGCGCTCCACTTCAAGGGCAATCAATCGAAAACTTACACACGGAAGCACGCTAATCCCCGCAAGTTTTAATTAGATTCTTGTCTAAATCTATCCAGCATGCACGTTAACAGAATAAAAATATAGAATTTCGCTTGACTTCGATTTATCTTGTTGTATAAATAACTTCATCGACGCGGCAGTCTCGCCGCGACGAAAACTTGGGCCGCCGTTTCCAACTATTTGCCGGGCATGGTGAATCGATTTATCGGTTCATGAATGCGGCACATGGAACGGCACCCCGAATTGCTGCAACGCGTGTTTGCAGAAAGGACATGATTTTTGATGCTGAACGTGAAACGGACATCCTCGAGTACGCCCAGCCATGGTTTTGGCCATGACAACTGGGGTGCGCCATCGATGTTCGTGGCGCCGATCGGCTTCCTAAGTGCTTTGCGCATAGCCAGTTATGGTCTAGTGCGCGGCCAAACCCAACCCATCTTTGCCGATGGTTGCGGTATGGATGCCGATTCTGAGGGCCCTCCACGTTGAGCGATCGACTTTGCTGATCTCTCAGCCCCGGAGGCGACCTCTCGCCTGCGGGGCTTTTTTTGTCGACGCATCACGTTTCGACAACGGGCCGTACGGGCGCGGTAAGCGACATTGGTTTAGCTTTTTGTCTTTTTTTCTTCATCTAAACAAACGGTGAAGAACGTTCGGAGATGGTGCGCGCCGATCGTTAGCGCTTCAGGGATTTGTTTGAAGTGTTGGTGCATCGAGGGATGCACCCTAAAGCGTATCGACGTTTGTCGATATTCGGGAGTGTTCGATGGTTGCGGGTGATGAGCAAGTGATGCGTGTGATGCGGCCTTCGATAAACGGCAATGCTCGCGGCACAGAATCACCGGTTGCAAACCGGTGCCACAGCGCAGACTTTTCGTCACGGCATGCAAGCCGATGTCACGGTGCTGCAGCACTGGCGTTTGCAGCGGATGTTGACGGCGTCGCAATGCGATTGAGCAAACCGCAGGCATACGGATATCGGCTGCGAAACATCATGACGGATGAAGACATCGAACGATGGCACATTCGCATGACGCCGGAGACCTATATCTAGGGGACAAACGATGCGGCGCCGGCGGCGCGAACGGACGGCGAAAGCCTGGTCGGTTCGTGTTCCGCGTGACGGCTTCGAAGAAAGCATCGTTGTTGATAGCTCAACAGGTAGAGCAACAAGCTGAAAACTTGTGTGTTGTCGGTTCGAATCCGACTCAACCCACTCGGCTTGCTACGGCAAGCCCTACCGCAGGCCGACGGATAACGGCCGCCAGACTTGAACTCTGGAAAACGAGACGGAGCGAGGAATAGATTCATTGGATTTGCCGGTTGTGCCGGCGAGGCGGCGTGTGTTGCAGCCACGACCGTGTCGCCGAGCCGGCGCGACACCTTCGACGCGGCTTTGCCGCCGGGTGGATACCGTCGAGACAAACAGGGCCGATCGCGGCGCATCGTTGAATGCCGGAGAGCGACGATCGCAACGCGAAACACGCCCTTGTCACTGACTCGACTGCAAGCCCGACGCCGCCGACGTTGACGGGGTAAACCGTTGAATCGTTGCTTGCTCCGTACATAACGATTATCGCGCGACGCAATGATGCGCTGCCGCGTTTGAATTGAGGCTGCACCAGATGGTGCGAGAAAGGAAGGTCGGGGGCGCCGTGTCGAAATGAGATGCGCTCGGCACGGCGCCCGATGGGGGGAAACAATTTCAACGACCCACTTGAAGACGTGATGAAAAGCACACCGGTTGCAAACCGGTGCCATAGAAAGAAAACGACAACGGGTTAACGAAACACACGAAAGGAGGTGACCCGATGTTTTATCGCAAGTATCAAATCGCCAAGCACGAGCGGGGCCTCTGCTACCGCAATAAGGACTTTGACGCCCTACTCGCGCCGGGAACGCACCGCATTCCGTTCTGGTCGCTGTTGACCAATCGCAAGACGGTGCAAATCGTCAACACGTTGGTCACCAAGTTCGAACACCCGTTGCTCGACATCATCGTGCGCGACGAACGCGTGCGCGATGAGTTGATGGTGCTCGACCTCGGTGATACCGAGCGCGCACTCGTTTGGAAGAATGATCGCCTGACGTATGTGCTCGGCCCGGGTCGCCACGCCTTCTGGCGTGCACCCGCGGACATCACCGTCGAACAGCACGACGTGAGCGAGTTTCGGCTCGAACACCGCCGACTGGAGACGGTGCTGGCGCATGCCGAAGCGCGCAAGCACTTACTGACCGTAGACGTTGAGCCACATCAGACCGCCCTGTTGCTGCGTGACGGTCAAATCGTCGCCACGCTGACCGAAGGTCGTTATGCCTACTGGCGTGCGGCGGGACGGTTGGACGTGCGAACGATCGATCGACGCGAGCAAGTGCTAGATGTGGCCGGTCAGGAAATCATGACCAACGACAAGGTCACGCTGCGCGTGAACTTGCTCGTAACGTATGCGGTAACGGATCCGCAGAAGGCGGCAACGCTAACCAAGGATCCGGAGCAGGCGTTGTATCGCGATGCACAATTGGCGCTGCGCGCTGCCATCGGTACGCGGAAACTCGAAACGCTGTTGACCAACAAGGACGCGATCGGCGACGAATTGCGGACGGCGATGGTCAAGCGTGCGGAGCACCTCGGTATCGACGTGTTAACCGTCGGGTTGAAGGACATCATCTTGCCGGGCGACATGAAGGTGCTGATGAACCGCGTGATCGAGGCGGAGAAGCAGGCGGAAGCCAACCTGATCCGTCGGCGCGAGGAAACGGCGACCGTCCGCAGCCAGCTGAACACGGCGAAGCTGTTGGCGGATAACCCGCACCTGGCGCGGGAGCGCGAGTTGGAGCTGCTCGGTGAAATTCTGCGTGGTACCAAGGCGACGATCGTTCTCGGTAACGGGGACATCGCCGACCAGGTGCGCGGCATGGTCGGCAGCTTGAACAGCTAGTGGTTTAACCTCGGGATACCGTCGCCGGTTGATACAACCGGCGACGGCCCCGGATATAGACATAACAAATGAAACACCGGTTGCAAACCGATGCCACAGCGCGAAACACCGGTTGCAAACCGGTGCCACAGCGCGTTAGCGGTTAAGCCCTGGTCAATTTGATCGGTCTAGCGTCGCGACGAATTATCGTGTCGTCACTCTCAGCCGGAGAGCGGCGGCGGCCGGTTTCGGCAACGTGCCGGTCGTCGCACTATATGAGTCGTTGCTTTTGATTGGGTTCAAACGTAAGGAAGGAGGTGATCGCCCTTCAAATTTTAGAAACGCCCGGTGTCGACCAAGGAAAGGCGCCGGGCGTTTTTTTTATTGAGAATGTTGAATTGGGAATTGAGAATATCCACTATCTGTGGGAACGTCGGCTGGTCACGCGCCGACACCGCGCTCATAACGCGGCGTGCTTGAGGTTCGATTCCTCCCCACAGGATTAAAATCGAGTGCCAGCTTATTCGCCAACGCTCATTTTAGAGCGCATCATCAAGAGCAAACGGTAATAGAGCAGTCAAGAGCGGACAATTCGATAACAACCCCAATTCACCACAAAAGACGACTACAGCGTCTGCCATTGGATGCAATGAGTCGCCGTATCCAACGCCAACGGCGTTGTGCCAGTAGCCTAGGGTTGCCGCGTGGCGGCTACCCTAGGTGGCAAAGTCATCTCAAATATTCCAACGCTGAAAGCGTTGCGGCATGTTTCAATCACGGTGGCGGATCGCTTTTACCGTTAATCGACAACACTAACCATTTCCTGAGGTACCCGCTGCGATTCAACGCCAGTCTATTGAAACAACGCCCATGGCGCCGAAGAGCGTATGAACCGCGAACCCCAATACCGTTGAGAGTCGCGATGTCCATAAACCGTACAGAATCACTCCATCCCCAATCGTTATCTTCTGTGTGGCGATTCGTTATAATCGCAGGTGTTACCAATCGGACGGTGAACTACTCTCGTCGCATGAAAGGAAAAGGGGGCGTGACTCATCATGGCCACACCATCATTTGCCTATCTTGCCGAAGGAAAACTCGTCGTCGGCCGCGCGGGTCAACAACCCGAACCGATAGACAGCACCTTTGTACGCGGTGTGGAAGACCGCCGCGAAGAACATCGCAAGCGGCACGGCTGGCGGTCGAGCGGAATGGTTTGGAACACGATGGACGAAGGACCGGAGTTGGCGCAAATGCGCGGCATGTTTCCAACCGAACAAAAGGCCGCGCGTTTTCTCGGCGTCAGTAAGGGACCGACCGGCGGCGAGATTATTTACAGCCTCGAGACTGACGCCGTCGGCGGGTTGTTCAAGTACGACATCAAAGAAGGCTACGAACAACGCCTCGTTCATCGACAGGGCTTGCACCTGCGCGACCTCACGCGGCATCCGGTTAGCGGTCAACTGGCCGGGTCGGTCGGTCATGCCGATGGTTCCGCCAGCCTCGCCGTCATGCAGCCCGACGGCGCGCGACTGCGCGAAGTCACCGAAGGCGATGCCGTCGACGAAGCACCGTCGTGGGTCCCGGGCGAAGAAGAAACCCTCGTCTATCAAAGCGCGGGCATCGGTCGCGATCATATGGATGGCATTTACGGCTTTGCGCCGTTCGGTATTTACAAACTCGACCTTGCCAACGATCGCATGAGCACGGTGTTGGAGTTGCCCGAGTACGATTGCCTCGCCCCGCGTATCACTGACGACGGCTCGCTGTATTACATTCGGCGGCCCTACCAACTCGAGCCGCCGCGCGACTTTCTGCGCATGACAAAAGATGTCTTGCTCTTTCCGTTTCGACTAATGCGCGCCGTCGTGCATTTCTTTCACGCGTTTTCGATGTTCTTTTCGCGCAAGCCGTTGATCACGTCGGGCGGACCGCGCCGCGAAGGCCCCGACAAGCGCCGCCTGATGATTCGCGGTCGCCTCATCGAAGTCAGCCGCGACTTGGCCGATGGCAAGAATGCCGATAAGCCGCTTATTCCCAATTCATGGGAGTTGATTCGCCGCGCGCCCAACGGCGACGAAACGACCATCGCCGGCCACGTGTTGTCTTACGACCTTTGCCCGGACGGTTCGCCGATCTATTCCAACGGCAGCACGGTATTTCACTTACCTGTTGGCGCGACCAAACCCGAACGACTGGCGCGCGGTCGGTACATCGAATATTTGACGGTGATTTCGGATTAAGCTGTGCCTGACGGATAATTCGTCGGGTGCTATTCAATTAAACAGGTGATGCTTGTTCCGTCTGATCGAAAAAGACCAAGATACTCAACCACTTCACGAATGCATGCGACCGTTGATGATTTATCAACATACACCAGTTATTAGCCGGTACCCTAGTGCAATCAGTCACGAACAGGTATTGAACAACAGTATTTTTGTATGACGAACCTGATATAGCGCGGTCTATAGAGCCGAGCCACTGTTATTCGCGAACGGGATCAAATCGAATCCTTACGCCGAAGGCGTTACGCCGCTCAGCCCAGGGTTGACGCGTAGCGGCTACCTTGGGTCATATGTCTTGTTAACGCGTTCAACTCTGCAAGAGTTGCGGCATATCTCGCGTGGAAGATGCCGCAACCCCGTTGGGGTTGAATATCGCGGTGAATACTCTTACCCCGGGTAGCCGCTGTTGCGGCAACCCGGGGCTACTTGATGTAACGCCTTGGGCGTATTTGCTTCATGCGTTTACCTAGCCACGTCCTTCTGTCTAGTTTTCGGCCAGTTGCAATGAACGAACTGAAAACTCTCAGTCCAATGGACAGAACCACGGCCAACTGTTAATTCAAATAAACCTACACATTCCCGCATCTAATCGCTAAAAAACAACCCTACATTTCGCGAAACGGCGAGCAAGTCGTCCATTGCTATGGATGATTGCCCACCACCCGCCGAGACTGCGCGCACGCCTGTCAACCAGCATTCGTTGATCAACCTGTTGCCCTATCAAAAGGCGGCCGTCGAGTCGAATGCGCGCTTCACGTGGAACTGTTGGTCCCGGCAAACGGGCAAGAGCTTCACGTTTTCCTTGCGCCGAATTCTTCGCGGACTCGTGCGGCGGCGCAATCAAATCATCTTATCTGCAGGTGAACGGCAAAGCCGCGAAGTGATGGCCAAGGTGCGCATGCATCTACAGGCCATGCAAATCTGCGCATCCTCCGTCGGCCTCAACCTGTTCGATACTGCCGCTGGGCGGTCGTTGGAGGTGCGATTGCCCGGCAACGTCCGCATCATCGCCCTACCCGCGAATCCGATGACGGCGCGCGGCTATACCGGAGATGTGTTTCTCGATGAATTTGCCATGCATCGTGATGATGAAGCTATCTGGTCGGCATTATTTCCGACACTGCTGCGCGGTGACGGTGAACTGGATATTGCATCGACGCCGCGCGGCAAGCGCAATCTCTTTTATCGCCTGCGCCATCATCCCCGCTTTGCATCGACGACGTTAACGCTTCAACAAGCAGTCGACGCGGGACTAGCCGCAAACGCCGCCGACGTGCGCGAATCGATCGGCGACGAGTTCGCCTGGCGGCAGGAGTTCTGCTGCGAATTCCTCGACGAGGCCAGCGCGTTTCTCCCGCTCGAGTTGATTCAAGCCTGCGTCGATCCCGAGGCGAGCGTCGAGCCGGCACACTTCACGCGCGATGACCAAATTTACATCGGCATCGATATCGGTCGTCTGCGCGACCTCACCGCCATCTGGATTTGGCGCGTGCGCGAAGAAATATTCGAGACGGCGGGCGTCATCACGCTGGCGCAAACGGCGTTCGACGAACAAGAACGCATCATTGGCGAGTTGCTGCAACACGCGGCGGTGCGCCGAGCATGCATTGATGCCGGCGGCATGGGCTTGCATCTGTCCGAACGGCTGTTGAATCGCTTCGGTGAAACGCAGGTCGAGCCGGTCGTGTTGACCGCCGCCGTGAAAGAGGAACTGGCGACGCAATTGCGACTGAAGGCCGAATGCGAACAGTTGCGCATTCCCGACGATCGATCCGTCATCGAAGACTGGCAATCGATCACGCGCTTGATCAGCCCCGCAGGCGTCACGCGTTACGTGGCCGAGCGCACGGGAAACGGTCATGGCGATCGCTTCTGGGCGGCCGCGTTGGGTTTGCGCGCCGCGTCGCGCGGTCGCGTAAGCCACGATATCGATTTTATCACCGCGCGACCGTTGCGCTTCGGCGGGCAAGGCATCTGGTAAGGCGGTAGACGACAACTGCTGCAATCGCAATCACCTCGCACCTGTCTTTGTTTTTGAGCGTAACCGCGCGCAGTCAAGGAGAGTTACATGAATGTCCTAGAGCGGATCATTAACGCCGTGCGCGGTTCCACCACGGCGCGACCGGCCACTGGCGTGTTGTCGGGCCGGCATCGCGGTCAACCGTGGCGCGACTATCCGGCGGACGGCCTGACGCCACAAAGGCTGCTGTCGATATTTCGCGAAGCGGATACCGGCGCGCTGTCGTCGCAGATGGCGCTGTTCGAGCAGATGGAAGAGCGCGACGCGCATCTCTACAGCGTCGCCAATACCCGCCGCCTAGCCATCACGGGTTTGCCGTGGGAAGTGATATCGGCGGCGGAGATGCCCGGCTGGGGTGTGGGCCGTCATGCAAATTCTCCCGACAAGCGTTTGGCCGATGAGGCGGCAGCTCACTGCGACGCGGCGCTGCGCGATTGTGGATCGTTCGACAGTGCGTTGGCGCATATGGCCCTAGCGCTCGGGCGCAATATCTCTGTTGTGGAGTTGGTATGGGAAGCCAATCGCGATGGATTGGCCATCGTCGATTTTATTCCGATTGATTTCGAGCGTCTGATGTTCGACCGCAATGGCGAACTGCGCATCCTGACAGATGACTCGCAATTCGAAGGCATCGCGCTACCACCCAACAAATTCATCGTGCATATACCCCATCCGCGCAGCGCCCATCCGATGCGCGGCGGTCTATCGCGCGTCACCAGTATTGCCTATCTGGCGAAGCACTTTGCGATAAAAGACTGGCTGGTATTTGCGGAAGTCTTCGGTATGCCGGTGCGCATCGCGCGTTACCAGCCGACGGCGACTGAGAAAGAGAAGCGCGAACTGTTGACCATGTTGCGACAACTCGGCGCCGACGCGACCGGCATTTTCTCCAAGGCCGTCGAAGTCGAGATCATGCAAACGCGTCTGCCAGGTGAGACGAATCTATACGAAAACATCGCACATTATTTCGACCGCGAGATGAGCAAGGCGTGGCTGGGGCAAACGCTTACCACCGATACGTTGCGCACCCGCGCCAGCGCCGGTGCGGCAGCCGTGCACGATCGCGTGCGCCGCGACCTACGCGATGACGACTTACGGCGCGAAGCCAACACCATCCGCCGTGATGTGTTAACGCCACTGACGCGTTTTCAGTTTGGTGCAAACGCCCCGGTGCCGTTCTTCCGCCGCATTCCCGATCAATCCCTCGATCCCCATTCGTTGGCACAGGTGTTGAGCGTCGCGGTGAACGACCTCGGCGCGCGGATTCCGGCAACCTGGGCCCATGCCTCGCTGGGCCTGCCGCAGGCTCAGGAGGGCGAATCCACCCTCGACGGCAGACCGATTACTGCCAACGCGGAACGGTGAACAAGCAACCATAACGATGCATAAATATACGGAGCATACCATGACTGCCACAATCGACTGTGAAAAAACGAGCACGCCCATCAACGAAAATCAAAGCGATACCAAGACGATCGCATTAGATGCCGCGCGTATCGCGCGGTCCGACGATCAACAATCCTTGCCGAGCCATATTCTGATTGTGCCGTTCGGCGACGTGGCCAGTGCTGCGGGCTCGTTTCTCAACGACGAAACCGCGATGCAACAGATCATCCAAGCTTTTACCGATCACGGTACCGAGCTACCGATCGACTACGAGCATCAAACGTTGGGTGGTTCCTATTCGTCGCCGACCGGTCAGGCACCCGCGGCGGGTTGGATTCGCCGCCTAGTCGCCGTCGCTTCCAAAGCAGACGCGGCCACTCATGCCTTGCCGCACGAGACGCCGGGATTGTGGGCCGAAGTATCGTGGACGCCGAACGCCCAACAGCAGTTGCGCGACAAGGCGTATCGCTACCTGTCGCCGGTGGTGCTGGTGCGCAAGGACGACCGTCGCATTGCGGCCCTGCACTCTGTAGCGCTAACGAATAAGCCCGCCATCGTCGGCATGACGCCGGTCGTTAATCGTGAAGCCGCAGAAAAAGAAAACGGTGCCGACGCGCTAGCCGTCGAACTCATCGCTTTGCGCGATGCGCTCGGGCTGGAAGGCGATACCGATCTGCAAACGTTGATCGCCACGGCGCGGCAGCGCATGGAGCAGTCGGCAGCCACCGAAGCCGAGCGCCGCGCGGAAGCGCGCGTCGAAGCGGCGCTGTCGGCGGGCAAGCTTTGCTACGCGCAGCGCGAATGGGCGTTGTCGTTGGCACGGCGCAACCCGGCGGAGTTCGACCAGTGGGAACAACACGCGCCGACGATGGTGAATCTAGGCGTGACGGTCGGTCGCGACGCGCTCGACGCCACTGGACCGTCAAAAAGCCAAGCGGCTGCGGCGCGCTCCGAGTGGCGTGCAAACCGCGCACTTCTCGAAAAGCTTTGTTCCGAAGAGGCGTACACCCGCGCCGCCTTGCGCGACGAACCGGCAATCGACATTTGACCCGGCGGTCAGGCGCAGGCCATCGATCCGTCATCAAAGAAACACACATCAAGTTATCTGTGCGAACCTTATAAGGAGACCTACATATGGCTATCACCGCCAATCGCGAACTGAATCGGTACGTCGATCAGGAGCTGCGCTCGTTTGAAGTTCTCGCTTCCGAGCATATCTACAAAGGGGCGTTGGTCGGACTCGACCGATCGACGGGCTACGTTCGTAATCTGGAGGCGGGCGATTCGTTTGCCGGTATCGCTTATGAAGAAATCGACAACTCGGGCGGTGCCAACGGCGATTTGTCCGTACGCGTCTATACGCAAGGCGATTTTATCCTTCCGGTTTCCGGTGCCGCTCGAGTTTTGATCGGCTCGCCGGCCTGGGCCGCCGACAATGAATCGACCTCGGTCTTTCCGCAAATTCAATCCTCTTACGTCGGTTCATTAATCGCCGTCGTCGGCACGAACTTGGGCATCGTGCGCATTCGGCCTTTCGAGACAGCGGGCAACGAAAAGCGTGTGGCGATCGATCTAAATAGCTCGACTTCACAGGCCAATCTGCAGACGGTGATGATCACGCAGCGGCCGACTCGCATTCACAGCGTGGAGGTTCGATTTGCCACTGTGCCCGACGCCGGCGCACTCGATGTCGGCGTGAATCCTTCCGACCCCGATGCGATCATTAACAACTTCAACCTTGCGACGCTGAGCCCGGCCACTAACCAAAACCTTACGATCAGCGATCGCGATCAGCCCGCCAACATGCGCATTCTCGCACGCGTCGGTCAGGCGAGTTCGACCGCCGGCGTCGATGGCGTACTCATGATTCGCTACTTCGAACTGCCGTAAGCTCGATCGAACGCATTCAGTCCCCAATAGACGAAAAACAAAAAGGAGATAATTCGAAATGGCAGTTATCAATACCGGCCTGGTTGCCAAGGGCCTGCGCAGCGAGTTTTTCAATCGCTTTGAAGCGACGACAACTTACTATCAAGACCTTGCGACGCGCGTGGCGTCGACCACCGATAGCGAAACGTATCGCTGGCTCGGCACCGTGCCGCAGGTGCGCGAATGGGGTGAGGGGCGATTGGCTCAGGGCCTGCGCTCCGAGAGTTACTCCATTGAGAATTTGAAATACGAGGCGACGCTTGAGGTCGATCGCGACGAGTTTTCCGACGATCAGACCGGGCAAATCCGCTTGCGTGTCGGCGAACTCGCCGAGCGCGCCGCCACCCATAAAGACTATCTGATTTCGCAGTTGCTGATCGATGGCGAAACCGCCGGCAACAACAGCTACGATGGTGTAAGCTTCTTCAACGCCTCGCACCAATCGGGAGATTCGGGCACGCAAAGCAACGTGCTGACCTACGACGTTGCAACTCCCGAAGCGCCGACCGTGGAGGAGTTTAAGGAAGGTATGAAGGCGGCTGTCGGCAAGATGTTGGCGTACCGCGACGATCAGGGCACGCCGATGATGGTGTCGGCTTCAGGCTTAGTTGCGGTTGTTCCAACAACGATGCTGTTCACTGCCGCTGAAGCGATCAATGCGACGATTGTCGGCAACGATTCCAACATCCTGCAGGGCATCGCACGTGTAGTCAGTATGCCGTGGCTCGCGGACGCGTCGAAGTGGTACTTGTTGAAGACCGACGGCGTTGTGCGACCCTTTATCTTCCAGGATCGCGAGCCGATCGAATTTAACGCCCTGACCGACGACTCGGACGAGGGCTTTCGGCGCGAGAAGTATCTTTTCGGCGTGCGAGCGCGCTATCGCATGGCCTATGGCTACTGGCAATACGCCGTGCGGACGGACTTCGTCTAATTGGGCCGCATTGGTGCGGCGAGTGCGCGACATATTGGCGCGACCTCATCGTGATTACTTCGGTGAGGTCGCGCCGGCAGCGCCGACGAGACCGCCTTACGAATAGTTGCAATCGAGAATGGATCGTGGGCGTGTACCGGCTATGAGCCGGTGCCACAGCTTATTCGCGGCAAACATGTATAGGCGATATCGCGCGTTAGTCGTTTCTCATTCTCATTCGGGATCGGTGAATCATACGGCGTCGCACATACTATTGAAAGAGACCCATGAGCTATATCACTAACGGCGACATCGAAAAACGCATCGGAACAACGGCTTACATCGCGCTGACCGACGACGCGGGAACCGGTAGCGCCGACAGTACGCTGGTCGACGAAGCGCGGCTCGGCGCGGAAGGTGAAGCCAATAGCTATCTCGCCAACCGTTATGCCGTGCCGGTCGATCTCGCGCAAGAGCCGGAAGCGGCGGCGGCGCTGAAGACGTTTGTTCTCGATTTGGCAGCGTACCGATTGCACAGTCGCAAACCGCCGGTGCCCGATGATTTCACGCGGCGACGAAACGAAGCCGTTCGGTGGTTCGAGCGCATCGCGTCCGGCACGGTGCATTTACCGACGGCGCTGATGCCGCCGGAGAACGCGGCGCTGGGAACTTTAGGACAGGCGGACGGACCGCCGCGCAAGATGTCGCGTGAGACACTGGATAATCTTTGATATCCCATTTGTTGCTAACGGTGGATCGCTCCGAAGCAAGTACGACAATAAATACACCCCATATCATTGACTTAATTGGAAGCAGCTCATGAGTTCTCGGCTTGGGGATATCGAAAACGCCATCATCGATCGACTGCGCGGCGGCTTGCCCGGTACGGACATCGAGTTCGCAAGCCTGGCCGCGTATGGCGGTGGCAATCGCCCCGCGATGCGCGCGGCGATCCAGCGCTTGCAAGCGCCGGCGGCATTGGTCGGGTTTGTGGATGAAGCGCGCGGGCCGGAAACGCGCGAGTTGGTGCGCGGCGCGCGGTTCTCCGTTTTTGTCGCCGATCGTTCGCTTCGATTAAACGAAAATGCAAGCAACGGCGGACCGGGCGCGAACGGTACGTACGCATTGGTAGACGTCGTGGCCGGTCGGCTCGCCAACTATAGCCTCGGCAACGGGCTGCGGTTGATCGAAACGCAAGTGCGTTTTATCGAATCCGACGAACGCACCGCCATTCACGAAGTTTCTTATCGCGCTTGGCCGATTCGGGAAGCACCGACGCAGACGCTTACCTTCGACGGCGACGCGATTGTCGGCCCGCTGAGTCGCATGTCGCTGGAGATAGACCCGATTCGATTCGAGCGCATCGAAAACACATCGGGCGGCGCGGATACCTTTGCCATCGTGCCACGCGAGATTCGCTGGGTAGGCGAAATCGAAGCGATATCTAACAGCGCATTGAACAGTCTCGAAGAGAATATCGAAACGCTGGTGGTCGATCGCACGCTTGCCGATATCGAAGACGACGCAGGCCGTACGCTGACCGGTTGCTTGATTGAGCGCTACGAGCGCGACGGACCGCGCTTAACCATCGGCAACAATGTCGGACAAGTCGCGACGATTCATTTCACGCAACTCAACCCCGAACCGTAAGAGCCATTCGCATGAGCCTTCCGACCACACCACATCGCTGGGCCCCGCGGCTGCGCGCTTGGCGCGAGACGGCCATCGGCAGCGGCCAATTCGTTCCCGATGCCCTGATCGACGTGATCCATGCGGATTGGAGCCTGGCTACCGTCGCGAGCACGGCCGTCGTTGAAGTAACTATTGACGCCGATACGTCGCTCACGACTGCGCTGCAGCGTTATCATCGCAATATTCGGATTTGCATTGCGCTCGATGAGACGGTCGTCTTCGACGGTTACCCGCAGCAGCATCAGTATCGCCGCGCCGCGCGGAAGCAACGCGGCCAAAGCACCGAGGATCGGCTTCAAATCTCGCTCGAGCATACGCTGCAACAGATGGCAAGATGCGAGCGGTCGTTTATTAGTGGTTGCTACACGCGACGGTCGAGCAACGTCGAAAGCGTTGGTGGATCAATTCACTCCGTTGCGGTCGCGGAACCGTTCAATGGTATCGCCTGTTGTTTCAACGAGAACGGTAAGGCGAACCGTGCTCGCAAACATCTTGATGTCACGCAGGACAATGACGGCACGATGCAGATTCCTATTTTCGGGAATGGTACCGACGCGAGCAACGTTCCGTGGAGTGTGGGTGATGCCTTAACCTACCTGCTCTACTTTCATGGGTCTGCATCTACTGGCGTTGATTCATTGGCATTGATCCGGCAGATTCAACAAGCGTCGATTCCAACCAACGACGATGTTGCCTTGCGAACCGTACTTCAGCGGGAGCTGAATCACGAATGGATCGACGAACGATTTCTCCTCGATGTCTTGCGCGAGTGGTGTCAACGCTTAGAGATACAAATCGTGCGGCGCGCAACGATCCGAAATGGAGTCGTTTGCCGTGAGTGGATTATGCGCAGCGATCGGGCGGCGCCGACAAGTCGGCTGCCGCATCGCGATGTGCCTCGCGACGATGTCGGCGCGACGCTCATCGAGCCAAGCACTGCACGCTATGGCGATCGTGTCGCGGCCGCTGGTGCCGACGAAGTTCGCATTCGATGGGATGAATCGGTCATTAAGCCGGTCACGATTATTCGCGGTGCGCGGCGACGGTACACGTTTCAAGCGGAACTGATGCCCGGGTGGCTCCCAGAAGCCGGCTTGGACAATCTTGAGCCAAGCGATCGTACATCGGCCAAGAGCATCACGCTGTCGGACGAAGACATCGATTCGATGGGTATTGCGTTGCAGAATGCGACTTGGTTTCAGCAATACCACCGCGACGGCCAGTTGTTTGATAAGCATCGCGATGTGGCGCGCAAGTGGGTTCTCAACGAAGGCGGCGATTATGCGAACGAGCAATTCGCCCGCAACGCCCCGTTTGCTAGCTACAGTCCGTTCGATTTTTCGACGATTGCCTCAGGGCGCTGGACGCAGCGACGACGACAACTGCTGCCAATGTTTGAAGCGACGAATGCTGGTGCGGATGACGTTCGCGTTGAGTTGAGCTTTGATAATGGCAGCAATTGGTATGCGTTGCGCGATCATTATGAGTTATTTAGCGGTGAGTGCGGCATCTGGTTCAACGCGAGCAATTTACTCAACGTGACGGTACCGGAAATCGGCAATGTCAACCTTTGGTATGCATTGGTCGATCAGACAATGCGCGTGCGCGTGACGGCGAGCGTTGAAGCGGACGAACGCGTTTCGGTTCGATTGGCTCAACCTGGCCCGTCTCATTCGAATACTACCATCGCGCATGTGCGCGATGATGCGAGATATCAGTCATGGCTCGACACCGATGGTTCGGCATTGCGTGACGATGAAGCGATATTGCGGCGCGACGGTCGCGCGATCTCCGCACAAGCCATGCAACGCGGGCTACAAGCGGAGTTGCATTATCCATGGCTTGAGACCGGCTTGGCGCCCGGACAGCGCGTGCACGGTTTGTTAGGGCCACTCGGCACGTTCGAATCGAATCGACCCGCGACGGGCATCGATCCATACATCGATCGCATTCGCTTTACCAATGTGCCGCAAGGCTACGGGACGCGTTTCTTCTTGAGTAGCCGCAATACTTGAAAATGAGAAATCATGATGGAACCTCTGACCCTTGGTATCGTGCGTTCGCGCGCAAGCAGCTCCGGCGATTCGTTCGATGTGCTGAGCGATTTCGGCTCGGGCAAAATCGAGACGGGCTTGCCGTTGAATGAAAGTCCGTTGCCGTTCTTTTCTCACGCTGGTGAGTCACCATTACACGGTGAGTCGTCTCACTTGCATTCGGCACACCTGGACATTGGGGTAGATGGTGGGCATCTGGATGGCCCGCATCTGCTGGTCGAACACATGCAGCCGGCGGGCACGATCGATTTTGTCACGCCACCGATGTATTTCGGGGCCATTCAATTCGCCATCCAAACCTATCGCGGCGCGCATCGAGCAACATCGATCGGTGAGACCATCACGATGGTCGCGAATAGCGCGCCGCGGCCCGTGTATCGCGTCGATTCGGTCGCGATGAGTGACGGCGTCGTGTCGCTTTTATTTGAAGCATCACCCGATCTTGCCTGACGCCTACTTCACCGAGCGCGCAGCAAGCTATACGCACGTCATCAGGAGAGCCACGATATGAGTGATACGATGCCGAATGAAATTTATCCGAGCGACGCCGAGGTTGGCCTGCTCGACGGTCAGGTCGACGCGACCACCGGGCTGGCGTATATCGCGAAGGGCACAAACCCATCGAGTTCGCCCAGCTATGAAGTGCAATACAACCGGCGGCAGCAACGGCAAAATCGTCGGCTGGCGTTGGCGACCGAAGGCTTGGTGGTGGACGAAGGCAGCCTGACGGTCGGCGTGTATCCCTGTCACTACACGCTAGCGGGCGTGCGACGACGGTTCACCGGCGCGACGGCCCAGACCGTTCCGGATAATGCCACGCGCTATGCGTATCTCGATTCGGAAGGGGCGTTGCAGATCGCGGCGGCATACCCGGTCGACGTATCCAGCCATCTGCCGCTAGCGAAAATCGTCACGCTTAACGGGAAGACCGCTATCACGCCGGAGATTGGGCATGCGCGGCAATCTGTTCCCGCGGCGGTTTGGACGATTTCCGAAATGATCGCCGCGCAGGCCGGCGAAGTCATTGACGTAACGCTGGCGTTGACGGATGCGGGTGGGCAAGCCGTCGCGCAGAAGTGGATGGCAGAGTTGTGGTTGTCGGATGCGTCGCTGGGCGATTTAACCGCGACAGCGCCCAGCGGCGGATTGAGTATTTCAACTGGCACGCAACTCGGCGCGGACTTGGTGACGGATAAACATCTAAAGGCCGTCGCCGATAGTGCCGGGGAAATGGTCGTGAGTATCACACATAACGACGCGCGAACCTATTCGTTAAACGTTGTTTCGAGTTCTCTGGCGATTCCGCAGTCATTTAGCGTTAGTTTCTCGGCTAGCTAAGTCCGCTTCAGCGCTTGCTACGATTTTGATCTACTCTTTTGGGGACAGCGTCTTATGTTGTTAACCGGTCAAGCCCAAGCGATTCCAAACCCGGTGCCGTCGCCACTGAATGTCGGTAGTGGCAGTGATCTCATTGCAATCGAATCAAGCGAACGGCGCATTCAATACGCCGGAGCGGCCCGGCCGATCCGACGCATTACCGCCAGACCGTTCGGCGCGACGGCGTCACTTGCGATTGGTACGGATGGATCGCATCACTGGGCTTTTAACTCCACGGCAACGACGAAGCTTTGGCTTAGCTTTGGGCCGTTGCCGCAGTGGGTGGATTCAACGGAGCCGATCGTCTTTAAGGTATTGGCGGCGGTCGCGTCCAGTCTCACGACACCCAACGCGACGGCGCGCCTGATCGCGCGGATGAGCTATCAACGCGTTGATACGATCCCGGCGTTAGGAGCCACGCAGACCAACGATCACAACTTTGACGATGGTAGTGGATACACGGCGTCAACGTTGATCGAAATTCCGGTTTACACCCTCGCGGCCGACAGTTTGCAGGCGGGCGACTTGATTTCGGCAACATTAGAGCGGGCAGCTTCGGCCACCGAGGACACGATCGGGGCAAGCGTAATTGTTTACGATGCGCCGTGGCTGGAAGTAACACAGAAGGAGGTGGCGTGATGAACACGGCTTTTGCCACCAAGGGGCTTACGCATCGCATCGTTGCGATTCTAGTCGATACTGCCGGCAGCCCGACCGCAGGTCTCAGCGCGTCGCTGCGCATTCAACGACAAAGTGACGGACAGTATTTGCAAAGTGATAACACATGGGACGCAAGCCCGAGCGACGATCCGGCGCTGACGCAAACCGACAACACGAACTTGCCCGGCGTGTATCACTTCGACTTTGCGCTTCCCGATGCCGTCGATCGGTACACGGTACGCGTCGACGGCAGCGCTTCGGCGCACCCGCGTTACCTATTCGGTCGGTTGATTGCAACGGTCGATCGTGATGGAGACCTCAAATTGGCGCGGGCCATGCTTGCCAATCAACAGCAGCAAGCGATTGCGACCGGCGTCGTGACGGTGATGGACGACGACGGCACGACGCCGCTCATCACGCTGACGCCGACGGTCGACGACACGGCCAACCCGACGCTTAATATTCTGACGCCGAGTTAGCACGCATGAATCCGCTTCGAAAATGGTTGAGATATTGGCAACCGATGCTGCGCGGGCGCTTTTGCTTACGTCCGCAGGATGGCCGGTTCGATTTCGTGTCGATCAATGCCGGAACGGCGTTGACGGGCGGGCGCTTTTGGCAACGGACGCGCGGAGGCTACGAGCTTTACCGGCGCGACCCGGTGCGGCTTGGCAAATGGCGCTGGGTCGGGCGCGCGGATGCGTCGGCGACGGTGGTGCGCAACATGCCGATGTTTCCGCCACCCGCTGACCGTACGAGCGAATTTCGGATTGGCGTGGTCGGGGCGGGCGGCGTTATTTTGACCGATCACGCCGTGAGGAGTTTGGTGACGATCGACGGCGCTGGTGGTTTGGTTGCAACAGCCCCGAACCCGATCGTGGGTTTGCAAGTTGAGGCGGCAGGCGCGGATGCGTTCCGCTTGTCTTGGATTTACGACGAGCAGGGCCAACAGGGCAAGCCGGTCGCATTTGATTTGTTTAATGATGTTGGGTCGCCGGGGGTTATAAACGATGGTGTGCTGGTGGCGTCGGTGCCCTACCGCCTGCGCCGTGGCCATTTTTCGACCACGATAAGCGGGTTTGCGGCAAATTTGCGAATCGGCTGGCAGGTTCGGGTGCGGGGTGGCGACGAAGCCCTGAGCGGGCCATCGGAAATCGCCTACGCAACAATTCACTCGGATGTGTTACCCGCCGATCGACCGATTCCGCTGCGGCGGTAGGTTTCTTTCAACATTTCCGCCATCAACACGTCATGGGCTGCACGCTGGGGGCGTGGGTGCTACACTTTGCGGTATGGGAGTAACATCAAGCACTCAAAGCACCCGAGATACGTCGCAAGCTAATGGGCCAGCGCGGTCCGTTGTGTTGACACGGGAGATTCGGTTTTCGATCGACCGCGATTGGGCGACGGCGGCGCATGGGGAAGACGGCTTTGCGCGGGCGCATCCGATCAGCAATTCCTGGGGTGGCTGGCCGTCGGCGGTGGGGATTGCGCCGTATCTGGTGCTACAAATCTCGGTCGAAGGCACGCCCGACGAAACGACCGGCTATCTCGTCAACATTCAACGGCTCGATCAATTGCTGCGTCAAACGGCGCTGCCGGCGACCGCGAAGTTACTGCGTCAGTCGGGCGTGAACCTCACTGGTGAACTGCTGATTCAGCAGCTTTGGCAGGCGCTTAAAGAAAAAGCCGAGTGGTCGGTGGTTGCGCTGCAGCTTTGGACCACGCCATTCCTTTCGTATGCCATTAAGAAAGAGCGATCCGACATGATCGAAGTCACGCAAACGTTCGAGTTCTCCGCGTCGCATCGGCTACACGTCGAAGGTATGAGCGATGAAGACAACCGTCGATATTTTGGCAAGTGCAACAACCCGAACGGGCACGGGCACAACTATCGCGTGGAGGTGACGGTCGGTCGTCCCGGTTTGGACGATGCCGGGCGTGCGATCGCGCTACCCGAGTTCGAGGCGATCACCAAGCGCTGCGTGATCGACATGTTGGATCACAAACACCTCAATGCCGATGTGCCTGAGTTTGCGGAGCTGAATCCGTCGGTCGAGAACATCACGATGGTGATTTGGGACAAGCTGATCGATCAATTCGGCTCGGCGCAGTTGCGCAAGGTGCGCGTGTGGGAGACGGCGAAGACGTATGCGGAGTATGCGGGTGAATAACGGATTTTGACGCGTGTGGTTCCGTCGACTTTCCACCGGCTTTTAGCCGGTGCCACAGCGCAACTGTCAAAGGCATCCGTGACGTAGCCTAAACAACAAAACCCCGCGCAGCTGATGAAGCAGCGCGGGGTTTTTCGGTTCTACTTTTTCGTTTCAGCGCTGAAAGGCTCTCAGCGCTAACACGGTTGTTACGGGCACGGGCCGGTGCTGAGCAAGAGCGCGTCGACAACGAGATTGATGTCCGCCATGTTGAGCGTGTCGTCGTCGTTCATGTCGGCACATTCACATCCACTTGTGGGCGCACCGCCGCCGGAGTCGACGAGGCAGTCGACCATCGATTGCATGTCGGCACCATTGCGTTGACCGTCGCCGTTGGTATCGCCGGGGCAGGTTGCGCAGGGCGGGGCGCACGGGTCTTGCGCACAAGTGGTTCCCGCACCCACAAAGGTGCGGCCCTGCGATGGCAAGCAGTTCCACGGGTCGATGTTTTCGACGCAGAAGGTGCCATCGGCACCGGCGCAACAGGCACCCGGAGCGCAGGGGTTTTCACCGCAGGAAACGCCTTCGAAGAACACCGAATCGCCAAGGGCCAAACAATTGTTCTCCGAAAGCTGTTGACAACCGGCCGAGGCCGAACAGCAAGCACCGATATCGCAAACACCGGGCGAACAAGTGCTGCCCGCGCCGAGGAAGGTATCGCCGGGGTTGGCGCAGTTGATATCGAGCACGGCGTCTTCGCAGATGCCGGTGGCGCGGCAACACGCGCCGGTCACCGGGCCGCCGCCGCAGGGGTCGGGTGTGCACGTGGTGCCCACGCCGAGGAACTCGCCACCGACGCTGCCGCAACCACTCGCCGAATCTTCGACGCACACGGTGCCGCGGCAACACGCGCCGATATCGCAACCGGGGTTGCCTTCGCACATGGTGTTATCGCCGAGATAGACGCCGCCGTTGCTCGAACAATCGGCAGCCGTAAAGCCATCGGCACAACCGGACTCGGGCAAGCAACAGGCGCCCGTCGGATCGGGCGGCGGCGTGCAATCGGGTTCGCAGGTCGTATCGGGGCCGAGCCATTCGCGATCCTGCCCCATCAAGCAAATGGCTTCGGTGGTTTCGACGCAGCTGGTTTCGCCACAACACGCACCGATCGGTTCGGGGCAGGATTCGCCGCCACAGAACACACCGGCGGTGAAGATGCCGCCTTGATTGACGCAGTTCACTTCGATCTCGTTTACACAAGTTGTACCGAGACAACACACTCCGACGTCGCAGATGGTTTCGTTACTGGTGCAATCGCTGTTGGGACCGGCCCAAATGCCGCCGCCGTTTAAGCAGTCGGCTTCGGATTGGTTTTCCACGCAACCCGACTTGCCGCAACAGGCACCCGTCGGCGGCGGTCCGCAGACTTCGCCTTCGCAGAGTTCGTCCGGGTTGTAGATCGCGCCGTCGGTATTGAGGCAGCCGGCCTGATCGGTCACGAAGCAGTCGCCTTCCGGCAAACAGCAGGCACCGCACGTTCCTTCGCCGCATTCGGTGCCGGGTGCGAACGACGAACCGTTCATCAGGCCGCAGTCGATCTGTTGCAACTGCGTACAACCCGATGGTAAGCAGCATGCACCGATGGTGCATTCACCGGCGTTTTCTTCGCAAGTAGTGCCCTCGCCGAGAAACGTGCCGCCGGTTGCGACGCAGAAGCTCTGCGGAATGTCGCTACAGTTGCCTTGGAAACAGCAAGCACCGGGGACGGGGTCACCGGCGTAAGCAGGCGCTGCCGTCATGGCGATGACGATGGCAGCGCAACAACACGCGGCCAGTTGACGTTTAACTCTTGTCGCTCTCATGTTTCGTCCTCTCTCCTGGTTGAATCGTCGCGTCAGTCACGCCCTTGTTGGGATTGGGGGGGGCGCGTATGACGTCGATTCAAAATGGGTGGTTCTGCGTCCGGCACTTGGCGCGACGCTCTTTAGATTGTTCGAAGTTGGTGCAACGCTTATGGGCAACCGCCCGCAATCAGGCATTGCACGAAGCCCTGTATGTCGCGACCGTCGAGTAGGCCGTCGTTATTGACATCGCCTTCGTCGGCATCGCAATCGGGATAGGTTGCTTGATACGCCGTCGGTGCCACAGCAGCCAACGCGAAGGCATCGGCATCAACGCTGTTAACAATGCCGTCGCAGTTCATATCTCCAGCGACCGACAAGGCCGGATCGACCGAGAAACTGAAGCTGCCGGAGCCGAACAAGGCGAAGGCCGATTCGGTGGGCGATTGCATCGGGGGTGAGTTGACTGCGACAAGCGTGTTGGCCAACGGGTCGGCCAAGTTGAATTGATAGTCGCCTTCAACAAACGGCGCGCGGAACGAACCCTCCGCAATCAGCAGCGGGCCGCTCTGGCCCAAGCCGGGCTCGACGTCGACACTCTGCCCCATGGTTGCGGCAGCGACACCGAACGTGTTTTGCGCGCCGCCGATTTGTTCGAGATTGCGGGCACCGACGGGCCCAACGCGCAGACCGCGATAGCCGGTTGGGTTGTTGGAGAATCCGGCGGGCGCGTCGAAAGCTGCCAGTTGTGGCGGCACGCCATCGGCCAAGGGGATATCGATCAGCGCCGCGTTCAACGGTGACTGTTCGAGGTTGACTAAGATCAATGCCAAACCCGCATTGTCGCCTGCGCTGACTTCGGCTTCGATGCGCCACTGCACGAGTTGGCCTGGCGCGAGTGTTTGCCCATTTTGCGGGGATAACAAATTGAGATTGACGGTTCCGGCGGCGAAGGCGGAAGAACAGAACGCCATGCATAGCAACACGAGGTGTGCAGGTAAATACCGGGTCATGCGATGCGACTCCTTATTCGCAGGTTACATTCGCGCACCGCTAGCGGGCAAAATCAACATGGTTGATTCCGCGAGAGCGAGCTATTCAATATCACACCACCCAGATGCTCTCACCCTATCCAGACAAACAGCAAAATGCAATGATTTTTCAGACATGCAAGGGTTCTTTTTGTTATTCGAGGTTGTTAGCATGAAAGTAACGCATTTTCAGGAGCACCACCCATGCTACCCCTTCGACAACTGCCGCTGGTCGGCATTGCCGCAATTTGTCTATTTACGTACCTCCCGCATCAACGAGCGCTGGCGCAAGAATCTGCCACGCTCGGCTCAGTTGAATTTTCCCACACGCCCCAAATAGCTGAACCTCAAGCTGTTGAGGGGGTCGCCCTTCAAGCATCCAATCGCGGCCTTGGCAGCGGACCGCGCGGCGGCGCGCCGGTTGGTGCCTGTTGTTTCGGCGTCGGCTGTTTACAACTTGAAGAAAACGCGTGCACCACCGAAGGGCTTACCTGGCTTGGGCCGGATACGCTTTGTGCCGACTGTCCGCCGGTGCCGGAATGCCCCACCGATACAATCTTTGGTCAACCGCCCAGCGCACCGTTCGGTTCCGCGGGTGCGGGCACGTCGGAATTCGCCGCAGGCATTCAACGTTTCGAAAACTTCGGCGGCGTCGGCGGCAGTGTGGTCGCGCTCACGTGGTACGGCTTCGACTTGGACCTGCTGCCCAACGGCATGTGGGAAGAGTGCGAAGAGTTCGACAACACGTTTGAGATTTCGTTTCACCCGAACCTGAGCAATCGCCCCGGCCCCGCCGTGTGCACGTACACCGTCACGGCAACGCGCACGCCGACCAATCTTCGGTATGACGGCGCAAATATCGTCGGCGGCACCGGCGCGGAACTGAACGTCTACGAAGCGACGCTGCCGTCACCCTGCACGATCACCAACGGCTTTGTATCGATCGTCGGTTTCGGCAGCAGCAGTTGCTGGTTTTTGTGGACCGACCCGCCCGGTACATTGGGCGACGACTTCTCCGTTTGTGTCGGTTGCACGGATGTCGCGCAAAGTCTCGACCACGCCGTGTGTTTGCAAGGCACACTCGGCGGCGTGACGGGCGCGTGTTGCGACGAAGCGACGCAGACGTGTACGAATGACGTGGATATTCTCGATTGCCGCAGCTCCGGCCAACGGTTTGTCGCGAACATGATGTGCGAGAATCTCAACCCGCCCTGTGGGGCCGAAGTCGGTGCATGTTGCGACGATTCGCAAGGTTTGGGTGCAGGCTGTTTGGATGGTGTGCTTAAAGCCGATTGCGACCCGTCGCTGCGCTTCGAGATCGATCAGGCGTGTCAGTTTATCGATCCGCTTTGCGGCGAACCGACCGGCGCGTGTTGTTTTGGCGCAGCCGATTGTTTCATCCTGACGCAAGACGACTGCGAAAGCGAAGACCTGAACTGGCTCGGTCCCGATACGTCTTGTTTTGATTGTCCGCCGTTGCCGGAATGCGCGCCGGGAACGATCTTTACGCAGCAAGTCGCCGACATCATTTTTGAACCGTCGGCGTTTACATCCGAAGCGGGCAGCGGTTTTCAGATTTTTGAAAACTTCAGCGGTGTACCCGGGCCGATTACCAGCCTGCGATTCTTCGGCTTTGACTTACAGCCGATGGGCAACGGCTTTATCGAATGCGTCGAATCGGACCCGTCGTTTTTGGTGACGTTCTACGCCGATGAAGCCGGTGCGCCGGGAACCGTGCTGTGTCAGCATAGCGTGGTCGCCACGCGCACGGCGACGGGCTTTACCTTGCTTAACGCAGAACTCAACACGTATGACGTCGTGCTGCCCGAGCCTTGCATCGCCACGCAGGGCTGGGTGTCGGTCCTTGGCTTTGGCATACCGAACTGTTATTTCCTGTGGATCGAATCGCCCGATGGTGACAATCGATCGATTCAGGTTATCGATCAACTCGGGCAGACGTTTATCAACTCGAATGACTTCGCCTTGTGCCTGAATGGCTTTATCGGCGGCGCGACGGGTGCCTGTTGCGATGATGCGACCGGCACATGCGAAAGCAACGTGTCCATCGAAAACTGCGTGGGCACGAATCAACGATTCGAACCCGGCGCTACGTGCGCGACATTGTCGGCGGCGTGCGGTCAACCGCGCGGGGCGTGTTGTTTTGACGTACTCGAATGCTTGTTTATCGACGAAGATGGCTGCGACGAATTGAATGGCAACTGGCTTGGCACTGACGCGCCGTGCCTAACGTGCCCGTGCGTGATTCCCTGCCCGGATAACGGTGTCCCCGAAAACGAGTTACCGTGTTTCACCAACTATGAAGATATGGTCAATCGCGGTTGTTCCACGGCACCCCCGACGTTCTCGCCGGTCAGTTTGGGCCAGACCATCTGCGGCACGACGGGTATCTATTCGCTGAACGGTCAGAATGTCGGCGACGAGGATTGGTTTGAAGTGACGCTTGCGAACTTCGATCAACTTGGCGTGCAGCTTATCGCCGAAGGCACGATGGTTTTGAGCGTGGTGGATAGCTCTATCGGTTGCCCGGGCGTGACGGTCTTTGAAGAGTTGGTGCGGCCTTGCGAGCCGGTCTCGTTCAGCGGGTTCTTTAGCGCCGGCACGTATTGGATCGGCGTGCAGCCGGCGGGCGTAGGCGAGTTGCCCGGTTGCGGGCGCGCCGTACACGTTGATCGTCGGCGGGCTGGCGTCGTGCGATGGCGATGTGCAATTCGACAACGATCTGGATATGGCCGACTTTGCGACGATGCAGAACGACTACGGCTCGACGGGCACGGGGTTGATCTTCGACCTCGATCGCGACGGCGATGTGGATATCGACGACGTGAATATCATTACGCCGTTGATTGCGTTGCCGTGTCCGTAGGGATGGCGCTGCCGCACTCGGGGCACGCGCCCGATTCGTTGCCCGTTAGATCGTAGTAGCAATGGCGGCAGGCGTTGGGGTTGCGCTTGAGTCGCGCCCAGCGCCGCAGCGCGGCAAGCGTTACCAACAGCGGATACAAACCGAACAGTACGGCGAGTTGCCATAGGCGCAGGTCGATACTCGTCATATCGATCGCCGTGGCATTGAGGCGAGACTCGCGATCCTTCGGCTCGGGCGGATTCGACAGCATTTGCGGGTTAACCAGCTGTCGCCGTTCGGAGCGGTATTCAGAACCGAGCAGCGAATACTGATGCTTGCCGGGGCTACCCGTGGTAGCGTTTAGGTCCACCTTCACATATGCCAATCCGCCGCGCCGGATGCCGAGTTGTCGATGGACGTCGGCAGTGGATAAATCCCACATGCGATCGTCGCGATCAAACGGCGCGAGCTGCAACGCGCCCCATGCTGCGGCGATGGTCAGCAGCGTTAACGCGAGGAGTAACGGACTGTGTGGCCAGTTGCGCTTCATCTTGATTAAGCAAAAGCCTAACGGCGTTGATCTCGTGCAAACTTAAATCGACTGTGGCTTAGACTGTACCCCAGATTTAATAACTAATCTCCATCTGCACATAAAAGAAATCGCTATCGGTAATATCGTCCCCCGCGCTGCGCGTGAAGGTGCCCGGCATGAAGTGGGCGTAACCCGCTTCCAGCGTGGTGTGTTTATCGATGCGGTAATTCACCTGCAGGTCGAACTCCTGGCCGATGAAGTTGCCGCTGGTGCCGGTCGGATCGACGATGCCGGCGCGCGGGATCGACGCGACGTCCGAATCGAGCCAATACCATCGATACAGCGTGATGAACTTGAATTTGTCGGTCGGGCGGGCGCTTACGTAAACCGCCGGATTGATCAAATTGGACCAGACGAAGTTATCCGAGAAACCGAGGAACGGGTGCGGCGCGCCGAAGAGCGGATCGAACCCCTTATCGACGCGATCGGTCGGATCGTTATCGCCGGAGGCATAGTTGAACAAGGCCGCCACCCGCGGCTGCCAGGGATGATCGAAGCGGTAGCCCACATCGGCACCGAAGCCGAACGCGCGGATGTCGCCCGCTTCGGTATCGCCGAATTGAAAGACCGTGTTCACGTCGTAGTCGAAGCCGGTCTTGCCGATCAGCCCGAAGGCGCGCAAACCCAGCGTGTGTCGTTCGCTGTCGATGCTGCCGGGCGTTTCCAAATCCTCGTCGAGCACAAAGTAGTACGGTTCCAACGTCACGTACGGCGACCAATGGCGAAAGTATCCGATGACGCCGTAGAAGCCGACGTCTTCGTTGTTTGGGTTTGGTGAGTAAAAGCGACGATCGACGGGTTGGAAGGCGAAGGCCTCCACTTCCCATTCGCTGGCGTCGTCACCGATGCGCAGGCGAAAACCATCGAAGGCGTTGGAATTGTTAGGCCAACGGTTGCGCGCGAACAACCGCCGATCGCCGAGGTCAAACGCCTGCCGCCCGAATCGCAGGCTCACGGGTTGGCCGCTGCCGCCGACGTCGTCGAAGTACAGTTCGACGAAGGCTTGCAGGAAGTCGGCGTGATCGACGTCCGAAGCGAGTTCGGGAAAATCGTTGCTCAACGCCCGCGCATCGAGAAATTCCACGCCGAAGCGGAACGGATCGAGAATATCCTTGATACCGACGAAGCCGCGCGAGCGCAACATGAAGCGTTCGTCGGAATCCAACCCCGCGCGAAAAAAGTCGTCGCGGTTTTCGTAGCGCGTTCGATGTTGCATGCCGAAGATGAGCCAGTCGACCTTGGCATCCGGATCCCAGAATGGCTCGAACGATCTGGCATAGAGCGGCAGATCGCGCACGCGTTTGGTGCCGATACCGCGTGCACCGGGATAAGGCTTGCGCGCCGGCGGCTTGTCATCGGCGTCCAGCGCTAGCGGCGCGCTTGGTTGAGTTTGGCTCGTGCCGTGCGGCTGAGACGTCGGCGCTTGGGCGAAGATCGTTACCGGGATGGAGAGTACGAACGCGCCGACGGTTGCGCATTGACGGAAGTGAAATGAGATAGGCACCTTCCTACGAAAATTGGCGTCAGCGCGCGACGGACATCTCTTTGGCATTCAACTCGGCGCTGGGCGGTCTACCTTTGGTTGCGATGCTGCGTGTGACACGCCGTACAAGATTGCCCCACGCGCTCCAAGGCATTGTTTAGATCGTCGGGATCGGCCTTATCCGTAAACAACTTCTCAAATCGGACGGCTGATTGCCACGCGGCTTCCATTTTTTCGGCAAAGTCCGGTGGATACCGCTCAAGTTCCGGGTCTTCCCGCAACGCGCGCAGCAGATTCTCCAACTTGCCCGCCTCGGCCAACGGCACCAAGTCGGGATGGTCTTGCGGCACTTGCCAATCGGCATCGCGCACCTGCTCTAGATGATCGTATGCGTGCGACACTTGCGACATGGCTTTCACAAAGCCGGGCACGGGTGCCGTTGCGGGAAAGACGTTGGGGGCGATATCCAATTCGGCGTCGGGCACCTTACCCAAATCTTCCACGCACCTATAAAGCCCCGCGTAGCTCGGCGATGTTCCCGCGTGACGCATCAGCGTAATCGCCTGTTCGTTCGGCAACATGCCTAACGCGACGGCCGCCGACGCCGTCGCTGCCGGGCCGCGATGCTTGCCGTGATGACAATGCAGATACACCGGCCCGGGAAGGTCGCGCACGGCGCGCGCGATTTCCAGCTGGCGCTCCTTTTCGATGCCGTGATAACCGATGGGCAGATGCACGTAGCGCATGCCGAAGCGCTTTGCTTCTTCGACATCGGGTGTGGCACCATCAACCGAGATGATCGTTTTGATCTTATGATTGGCGAGCAGGGCAAAGTCGGCCGTGTTTTCGGGAACGGCACCGCTAATGAGATGCGGCGTGAAGGCGATGATGTTGAGGCCGCTTCGGCCCGCCATGCCGGGGGCAGACTCGACCAGCGGTTCCTTATTGACCGTTTCCTGATCGGTCGCCGCTTGATCGGATGCCGACGTGGCCCGCGTCGTTGCGGCGTTGTCGTTGCGGGATGCGTCTTTGCTCGTATCGCAGGCCGTTACCGAACATAACAACATCATTGCTGTGAAGACCGAAGCGCCGTTCGCAAACCCGCCGCTTTGGCGTTTTGAAATCAGTCCATTATTCACTGAGCGGCCCTCGGGTGGGATGCACGTTGCTGCATTCTACGGCAAGCGAGATTCCAAATCTATCTGCCGATGGCACACAACTCAACACATGGACGAGCCTTACAGAGCATTCATCGGGCGAGAGAATCACGGCGATTAACGCCCTTCTCGACGACTCGGCTGCCCACGCAAGAAAAATCGAACCTCCCTCTTGAATACCTAACATAAACCTAATATACTGCGAGCATGTCGCTCAGACCCGTTGCCAATCCGCCCAATCCGTTTGCGACCGAGGCCCGCAAGTGGCTCGGCCCGCCGCCGTCCGTTAGCGTTGAGGTGTACGAAGAGCGGGCCAAGTCGATCCTCTCGGAAAACGAGAGCCCGGACATCCCTTTTCGCTGGTCGATTAATCCCTATCGCGGCTGTCAGCACGCCTGCGCCTATTGCTACGCGCGACCGACGCATGAGTATCTGGGCTTTGGTGCGGGTACTGATTTCGATACGCGTTTGATTGCCAAAGTGAATGCCGCCGACCTGTTGCGCGCTAAGCTTATGAAGAAAGTTGGCGGCGCGAGAGCATCAACTTTTCGGGCGTGACCGACTGCTATCAACCGATCGAGGCGACGTATCATCTGACGCGTCAATGTTTGGAAGCGTGTTACGAGTTTCGCAATCCTGTCGCGATCGTCACCAAGGGGAGATTGATTCTGCGCGATCTCGATCTGCTGCAGCGCTTAAACAAGGTTGCGGCGGCACGAATATACCTGTCCATTCCCTTCGCCAGCGATGAGATGAGCCGTGCGATTGAGCCCTACGCCCCGCCGACATCCGTGCGCTTCGAGACGATGCGGCAATTGGTCGACGCGGGCCTGCCCGTCGGCCTGATGCTCGCGCCCGTCATACCCGCGCTTAACGATCGCGATATTCCCGAGTTGCTGCGCCGCGCCGCCGATGCGGGTGCCCGTACTGCCGGTTACACGGCGCTGCGCCTGGCCGGTAGCGTCGCGCCCGTATTCTTAAAGCGCATTCAAGACGCCCTGCCGCTAAAGGCGCAGCGCGTGCAGTCGCTCATTCGTCAGATGCGCGATGGCCGATTGAATGACCCGCGCTTCGGTAATCGCATGAGCGGCGACGGCGAAATATGGGACAGCACGCGCAAGCTATTTGACGTCAGCCTGCGCCGTTTTGGGTTGACCTCATTGGGTGACGAGCGCGATGCGCGCCGAGCCGAAGTATTACAACGAGAGCGGTTTGAAGGCGCGCAGGTGGATGTCGGTTGCAACGCGCCCGCGCCGCCGCCCAATCTTTTCACCAGATCTGACCATCCGCAGCAGGGTTTCCTCAACTTCGGCTAAGTCCGCGCGGCGTGGCCAGCCGCTAAGCTCGCTTGTAAACTGCCCCTCGTTAGCACAAAACCCCTGCCAGCGAGGTCCTACATGACGGCGAGCACCAAGTACGAACAACTTCTCAAGCACATTCGCGAACTGGGCCATCTCGAAAGCAGCGTCGCCCTGCTCGATTGGGATGCCGAAACCTACATGCCCAGCGCCGGTATCGAAATCCGCAGCGAACAGATCGCCACGCTCTCGCGAATGAGCCACGAAAAAATGACCGAGCCGGCCTTGGGTGAGTTGCTTGCCGAACTCGAGGGCAACACCGACGACGACGATGCCGCCACCAACGTCCGCGAGATGAAGCGCACGTACGACCGAGCGGTGAAGGTGCCCGGTCGGTTGGTGGAAGAATTGGCGCGCACATCCACCCGCGCGAAAGAAACGTGGGCCCAAGCGCGCAAAGAGCGTAAGTTTGAACTGTTTGAAAAAGATCTGTCACGCCTGATCGACTTGCGCCGCGAATATGCCGATGCCATCGGCTACGAGGAGAAGCGATACGATGCGTTGCTCGACGAATACGAACCCGGCATGCGCGCATCGCAAGTGACGGCGGTGTTCGATAGCCTGCGCGGTCCGTTGAGCGAATTTGTGCAACAAATCGCCGACGCCTCGCAGAAGCCGGACCCGTCCGTTCTGCATCGACACTACCCGGAAGCCACGCAAAAACTCTGGTGCCGTCAAATGGCCGAAGTCATCGGCTTCGATTTCAAATGCGGCCGCATCGATATCTCCACCCATCCGTTTTGCAGCGGTACCGGCCCGCAGGATGTACGGCTAACCACGCGTTACGAAGAAGATTTCTTTAACGCCGCCACCTTCGGCACGTTACACGAAGCAGGCCACGGTCTTTACGAACAAGGCTTGCCCACGGAGCATTTGTTTACGCCGCGCGGAGAAGCAACCAGCCTCGGCATTCACGAATCGCAATCGCGCATGTGGGAGAACATGATCGGCCGCAGCATGCCGTTTTGGAAGCGCTACTACGCCCAATGCCAGATTGCCTTCCCGGATGCGTTGGGCGACGTACCACTCGAGAAATTCTACGGCGCGATCAATACGGTCGAGCCATCGTTCATTCGCGTTGAAGCAGATGAGGTGACTTATAACCTGCACATCATCCTGCGTTTTGAAATTGAAAGCGACTTGATCGATGGCACGCTGGCTGTGAAAGATCTGCCGGCAGCGTGGAACCAGAAGATGCATGACTTGCTCGGTATCACGCCCGCGCACGATGCCGATGGATGTTTGCAAGACGTGCATTGGTCGTTTGGCGGCTTTGGTTACTTCCCCACGTATGCGTTGGGTAACTTGTACGCGGCACAGTTCTTCGAACAGGTGCGCAAAGACATTCCCAACTTGGATCAACAAACCGAAAGCGGAAAGTTTGACGATCTGCTGGGCTGGTTGCGCACCAACATCCATCAATATGGTAGCCGTTATCGCGCCGCCGAGTTGGCCGAACGCGTGACGGGTAAGCCGCTCTCGGCGGAACCGTTCCTTAACTATATTCGCGCGAAGTTCAGCCCGATTTATGGCCTCGGCTAATGCACTGTGGCGGCTCGACAAATGCGCTGTGGCACCGGTTTGCAACCGGTGGAAACGCGCATCAGCCCGACAGCGCATCAGAGCCGCGCCCGTAAGGAAGCGGTAACGGTAAAAACGCAAGCGACACGCCATTAATGCCAACCAACAAACAAGAAGCGCGACACCGACGCTGCATTCGTCCATCGACGTACAAACCTGCCGAACCATCCGATCTGACGCAACAAGGCGTGCGCTTTAAGAACACGGACTATCTCATGCCGACGACAAAGAAGAAAAACACCGCCAGCAAACCCCAAGACATTCAGCAGCGCTTCGGCGCGCACATGTCCGCTGCGGGCGGCCTCGAAAACGCATTCACGGCGGGTGCCGACATCGGCTGCGACTGCCTGCAAATCTTCGTGAAGAACCAGCGGCAATGGAAAGCCAAACCGTTGAGTGACGAGCAAGTCAGCGCCTATCAAGCGGCGGCCAAGTCAACCGGCCTCACGCCGGTCGTTGCTCACGCAAGCTATCTGATCAACCTTGCTTCACCCGATGAGGCCGCGCGCGAAAAAAGCCGCAATGCCGTGATCGATGAATTGGATCGTTGCGAAGCACTTGGTGTGAACGGATTGGTGCTTCACCCTGGCGCACACTTGGGTGACGGCATCAGCAAAGGAATCCGCCGGATCACGGGTGAACTCGACAAGGTCCACAGCGCGACCAAAAACTACCAGTGCCAGGTTTTACTCGAATCGACTGCCGGCCAAGGTACGACCATCGGCCATAAGATCGAACATCTCGGCCGCATCATCGAGCGCACCAAATCACCCGAACGGCTCGGCGTTTGCCTCGACACCTGCCATCTGTTCGCTGCCGGCTACGACCTAAATGATGCCGACGCCTACGACGCGATGGTGCAGGAAATGGACGACACCTTCGGATTGCAGCGTATCATGTGCATTCACTGTAACGATTCAAAATTCGATCTAGGCGAGAAGCGCGACCGCCACGAACACATCGGCAAGGGCTTCATCGGCAAGGTCGGGTTTCGAAATATTCTGAGCGACCCGCGTCTTGCACATGCCATGCGCATCCTTGAAACTCCCAAAGGGGAAGACGAGAAAGGTCGCGATTATGACAAATTGAATCTTGCGGCACTGCGGCGCTATGCGAAGGGATGAGCGGGACTCGAAGGGATAATCGGAATTCGAAGATATAGTTTAAACTGGAGACTCTGATTTCCCTCTCTTGCAGGGAAGCGCTAGGGTAGGGTTTCAATCCCCCCAAAAAAGACCGACCGATTGCGGGCGAAAGGCGAATTAGATCTGGGTTTTAGAATTGCTTCTAGCAATCTTGAGCGATTCAATTCAATACGAAGCTTCTATTCACGCCATCATCACGGCGTGAGAAACACATCCGTTTGACCGCCCGGCCGCTCGAGGCCGGTGTATTCGTCGTCGCGATAGTCGCTGAGGCGATAGATGTCATCATTCTTATTCAGACCAGCTCGCGAAGACGGCGTCCACTGCACGCTGTTATCCAGTCGCAACACGTTTTGCCCGCGATCGCTGCCGTGATTGGGCGAGTTCTGCGAAATCACGCCGTCGCGGCGAAGATTACGGTTTTCATCCACCAACGGTGTCATACCGGCCGTCAACGGCATCAACGGCGAATGGTCGTACCGACGCCACGGACCACGCGAATCGAAACCGACGTATGACGGCATCGGGACTGTACCAATTCCGTTCACTTCAATCGCCGAATTGTTACCGACCGTTTCATCACCGGGATCGAGTAGCGCTTGCGGCACAATGAACTTCATCCTCACCAATTGATACATATGCCGACTGCTCGGCGCGAATTGGCCGGTCGGCGCGTTGCGCGCCCACGCCGCATCGTCCGGCGCCTGCCCGGCCCACGGATACACGCCGTCGTTCTCTTCGGCATAACTGTGAAAGCCCGCCCCTTGTACGCGCAAGTTACCCTGACAGGCAATCTGCTCGGCACGGTCGCGTGCCGATTGATAGCTTGGGAAGAACACACCCACAAACAGTACGATCGCAGCCGCCAGCGCGAGCAAGTCGCGCGACGTTAGCCACGAACCACCGCCGATGGCGTCGGCCTCGTTCGCTTCGGCGAAACTCAATACGCGTTCTTTGTTTAGCGCCGCATCGATGCGCGCACTCAGGTCTGCCGGCACCGGACAGTCATAACTGTTCAACGGGGCGAGCAAGTTGTCGATTGCCTTTAAAGAGGCATCGTCCGCCTGCGCCTGCAAGCGCTCGGCCTCTTCGGCATCGAGCAAGCCCAGGTGCAAACCGAGCAAGTCTTTGTTGACGTCACTAAGTTGTCGTTTGTTGCCATCTGGCATCGTCGATCACCACCCTTGTGAACAAATCGTTCACCTCACCCCTCTTACGAATCTGACCCCACCGATGGTTCGGATGATTCTGCCGCCGCTTTCCGATAAAGGTCCGCAAACTTGGACACCGCCGCATGCAGCCGGCTTTTCACCGTCCCCAGCGGTATATCGAGAATGTCGGCAATTTCCTTGTACGGCAACCGTTGGTAATACCCGAGCAGCAGCACTTCGCGCAAATGATCGGGCAATTCGGTTACCACCGCGCGTACCATGTCGGCCTGTTCCGCCGCGTGCAACCGATCCACCGGGCTGGGGCCATCGTCGGATAACACCGCCAGAACACCGTTCGATTCGTCATCATCATTGGTGGACATCAGGGCGACTTCTTTGCGTCGCCCGCGCGACCTGAGATAGTCGCGTGCCTTGTTGGCGGCGATGGTAAAGAGCCACGGTCGAAACCGTCGCTGCGGATCGAACCCCGCCGCCGAATGATGCACTTGTACGAACGTATCCTGCACAACGTCTTCCGCCGTCGCACTATCGCTCACGAATCGAGCCACGAATTGGAACAAGTCCCCCTGATAGCGGCGCACGATCAGCGTGAAGCTGGCTTCATCGCCGTCGAGAAAGGCAGCCAACAGCGCCTCATCCGTATTCGCTGTTGCCGCCGGGTCTTGGTTCACACCGCTCCTCATCGCATACGAGCCCCCGCCGCACACGGTTCGCTCGGGAAAAAAGGAATCACAGAAATAAATCGGCGCGCCGGTGGGCGAATTTACCCTTGACTTTCCCAATGGTCAAAAGTACCGTCAAAATAAAGAGTTATGATCGAAAACGGCCTTGGCATCGCCCAGACAGGCGCGTTTTCGCGACCGAACCGCGCCGCCATGCGGCAGCAAGATTAGGCGATAAACCCCAATGGCCATCGGACCCTCTTCAAACTCGGATGCTTATCGGGGCTTGCCGCCGCGCACCGTGACGGCGCTAGTGGAAGCCACCGCCGCCATCAACGCCTCTCTCGATCTTAACGACGTATTGCAGGCCGTCGCACAAACGGCCGCCGTGGTATTGCGATCCGAAGCATCCAGCGTGTTGATTCTGGACCAGCGCCGAAACAAGTTGGTCTTTATGGCGGCGGTCGGCGATCGTGGGCCGGCACTGATCGGTGAAGAGTTCGATGCGGACTTGGGGATTGCCGGTCGCGTTGCCAAAACGGGCAAACCGGTGGTCGTCGCCAACGTCGATGCCAGCGGCGACTTCTTCCGCGGCATCGACGCCAAGAGCAGCTTTCAAACGCGCGGCCTGATCGCCGCCCCGCTGCTTTACAAGAGCGAAGTCATCGGCGTCGTCGAAGTGCTCAACAAACTCGGCGGCGATTCGTACGACGACGAAGATCTATCGCTGCTGCAGATTTTCGCCAACCTGGCGGCTTCCGGCGCTCATAACGCCACGCAGCACGAATCTGTGGTGCGCGAAAATCGCGGGCTGCGCGCCACGCTGAAAGTGCAACCCGCTATCGTCGGTAGTTCGTCGGCGCTGCGGCAAGTCACCGATATGGTCAATCGCGTCGCGGGAAGCAATGCGACGGTGTTGCTACTTGGCGAAACCGGCACGGGTAAAGAAGTGACCGCGCGGCAGATCCATTCCGCGAGCCCGCGTGCGGACAAGGCCTTTATAGCGATCAACTGCGCCGCCCTGCCCGAAACGCTCTTGGAAAGCGAACTGTTCGGTCACGAAAAAGGGGCATTTACCGGTGCGCACGCTGACAAAATGGGCCGCTTTGAAATGGCTGATGGCGGCACGCTCTTTCTCGATGAAATCGGTGATATCTCGCCCAGCACGCAGGTGAAACTCTTGCGCGTATTGCAAGAGAAAGAGTTCGTCCGCGTGGGCGGCACGCGCACCATTGCGACCGACGTGCGCATCGTGGCGGCCACCAATCGCAACCTGCAAAAGGCGATGGAAGACGGCGAGTTTCGCGAAGATTTATACTACCGTCTAAATGTATTTCCCATTCGCCTGCCGCCGCTGCGGCAACGGAAGGAAGACATTCCGCCGCTGGTCGAACACTTTGCCAAGATTTCCGCCACCGAACTGGGTTGCCCCGAACCGGATATCAGCGACGAAGCGATGGCGCTGCTGACCGGCTATCGTTGGCCGGGAAATATTCGCGAATTGCAGAATATCGTCGAGCGCGCCGTGCTGTTAGCCGATGGCGGCACGTTGGGCGCGAATCAGTTGCCGCGCGAAATCGTCGGTGAAGAGATCGTGCAGGAAACGGCCCGCGCCGATTCGTCGCTTTGGGGCTACGAAAAAGCGATGATCATCAAGGCCCTGCAAGAGGCGGGTTGGAATCAATCCAAAGCGGCCCGCGCCCTTGGCATTAGCCGCGACAATCTGCGTTATCGCGTGAAGAAGTACGATATCAAGAAGGATGTGTAGCGGCGTTTGGTATCGATTTGTCAATCGCAGCGCAGAAACACATGCCTGATTCGATACCAACCGATTAAGATTTCGCCGAACCGTCGCGAGCGCGTGCCCCGCTTGATTTTTCGATATCGGATTCACCGCGCGCGTGATAACGTTTGCAAAACTACCTCATTCGGCGTCGCCGACGACGTGCACCGGGGCAACGACCATGGCAGATCGCATTCTCATTATCGATGACGACACCGAACTGTGCGCCCTCGTTGAGGAATACCTGACCAACCAGGGTTACACCGTCGCATCCGTACACAACGGTCGCGTTGGCGCGGCGCAGGCGCTATCGGCGGATAATGATCTGATCGTTCTCGACGTGATGCTGCCGGAGATGGACGGCTTCGAAGTGCTCAAACGCGTCCGCACCAATAGCGACGTGCCGATCCTGATGCTCACGGCGCGCGGTGAAGATGAAGACCGCATCGTGGGCCTCGAATTGGGTGCCGACGACTACCTTGCAAAGCCGTTTAACCCACGCGAACTGGCCGCGCGCATCGCGGCGATTCTTAAACGCGCGCGACGCCATGCCACCAGCGACCAGCAAGATCAGGGAGAGCCGTTAACCGTCGGCGATGTCACGTTGGTTCCGGCCACGCGCGAAGTCACGCGCGGCGGCGAATCGGTCAAACTCACAACGGCGGAATTCGATTTGCTCGCCATTCTTCTTCGCAACGCCGGCAATGTGGTAGAGCGCGGCGACTTGTTCCGCGGCGTGCTCGATCGCGAGCCGGACCCTTTCGATCGCAGCATCGACATGCACGTGAGCCATCTGCGTAAGAAATTGGGACATACCCACCTCAATACCGAGCGCATCAAGTCGATTCGCAGCGTGGGTTATATTTACACGCTAGTTGATGGTGAGGATCACGCGTCGTCGGCAAGTTGAAGTGATTAGGAGGAGCAACCCTCCCCTACCCCCTTCCTGCAAGCGAGAGGAAATTATGGAATAGCTTGCAGCCAACCAACAACCGAGCCGCTCATGGGACGACTTTTTTTTCGCATCTTTTTCTCCGTCTTGCTCGCCGTGTTCATCGCGGCGCTGGTTGGCGCGCTCGTGTTGCTTTTGATCTATCCCGACATGGCGCAAAAATTCACCGAATTGATGCGCGATGAGTCGACGTCGATGCCGACCGACAGCCGCATAGGCACGCGCCCATCGTTGGGGTACACGCTGTTGCGCGTGGGCCCCACGATCGTGAGTCTTACTGTTGTTTCGTACATCCTCGCCCGACGCTTGGCGAAGCCGATGGAGACGTTGCGCGCTGGTATTCGCCGCTTTGCCGCCGGTGATTTGGAGTATCGCGCCGCGCCCGAGATCGGTCGCCGTAAAGACGAGATCGGCGAGTTGGCGCAGGAGTTCGATCGTATGGCGGCGCGCATTGAAGGGTTGGTCACCACCCAGCGCCGGCTGCTGCGCGACATCTCGCACGAATTACGGTCGCCACTCGCGCGCCAGCGCGTGGCGATCGAATTACTCAGCGATCGCCTCGACGACGAGAAGGCGTCGGAAACCCTAGCGCGCATCGAGCGCGAAGCCGGTCGCCTCGATGCATTGATTGACGAACTGCTCACGCTGGCGCGGCTCGAATCGGGCGACCATCCCGATATCAAGACCGAACCGCTCGACTTATGCAAGATCGTGAACGAAATCGCCGACGATGCGAACTTCGAAGCCCAACGCGCCGGTAAGTCGGTGCGATTGGCCGAGTTCGAGAACTGTCGCACTGTCGGGTCGGCCAAACTGCTGCAACACGCCTTAGAGAATGTTGTGCGCAACGCAATTCGGCACTCGGCCGACGGCAGCGAAGTCACGGTGAAGTTGCGCGCCGATGATGCGTCCATCCTGATTCGCGTGCGCGATCGCGGCCCCGGCGTACCTGCCGATAAACTCGACGATATCTTTAAGCCGTTCTTTCGCATCGACGCCGCGCGCGAACCGAATGTCGGCGGCGCAGGGATCGGCCTCTCCATTGTCGATCGCGCAATTCGCTACCATCAGGGCCGCGTATGGGCCGAAAACGCCGACGGCGGCGGTCTTGAGATTTCCATTCAACTGCCGAAACTGAATGCAGCCACCCCATTAACAAACGACATCACCGACTGAGAAGTAGCGGACTATTCAGCAATGATTTTCAATGCGACGAACGAACATCATGGTTGACCAGAATGCGAGAAGCCAAACATCCGCCCGCCATATTTCATTTATTGCGGCGGGTTTGAGCTACCTGGTTGCAATCGTCGTATGCATCTTTCTTTGGTCACCGGACCTACTTTCGACGCTCGGCGACGCCGGTGCCGGAATGGCGCTTGCCGGTCACGCTGCAGTGGTACGCATCGCGCTCGTTGAAGGTAGCTTCGCTTTATTCGGCGTTTTAGCGGCGGCGGGATTCGGTGCGTTTTGCTTAAGAATCATTCGCGTGAATGCTACCGAACGATTGAGTCATTGGACCATTGCAACGGCGTTGGGCTTAGGGGGTTGCGCACTCGTGGTGTTGGGCGTTGGCCTGCTCGGTTTCATCAACGCTATTGTCGGTTGGAGTATCGTCGCTGTTGGGCTCGTGCTGTTCGTAATTTATATCCGACCCGATTTGCAACACGTTCCGCGCACCATCGACCGCAACCAAATATTTTGGTGGTTGCCAATAGCGCTACCACTTGCCTTAGCGTTGACGGTCGCTGCGTTTGAACCGGGCCTGCTTTGGGGCGAAGAGGGCAACGGTTATGACGTGCTCGAATATCACTTGGGCGGACCGAAGGAATACCTTGAGGCAGGTCGCATCGAATATCTGCCTCACAACGTGTACACCAATTTTCCATTTAACGTGGAGATGTTGTATCTCTGGATGATGATGCTGCGCGGCGATGCCCTTGCGGGGGCGTTAACCGCAAAGATGTTGAATGTGCTGTTGGCCGTGTTGGCAGTCTTTGCCATGCGCGCGCTCGGGCGACTGATAGCACCGACAGTCGGGCGCTCCGCCGCGATTCTCTTTGCGTCGTTGCCGTTTCTGGTTTATCTCTCCGGGTTGGCGTATGTCGAAAACGGCATGCTGCTGTTCAGCGCGGCGGCGCTCTACTGTTACCTGTGCGGGATTCAGGATCAAAGATGTGCAACGCGTTGGTGGTTGATCGCGGGCGCATGGGTCGGCTTGGCCTGTGGATGTAAATATCCGGCGGTGCCGATGTTGGCCGTACCAGTTGCTTTAATGGGTGCACTTCATATCGCGCTGCGAAAGGTCACGCCTACCGCATTTGCATGCTTGTTGATCGGCATTGCCGTCTCGTTTGCACCGTGGTTACTGAAGAATTTGATTGCCACCGGCAACCCGGTTTTTCCGCTAGCGTCCGACGTGTTTGAAAGCAGCCCGCCAGGTTGGGATGCCGAATGCGCGGCGCGTTGGCAGGCAGGGCATGCGATTCCCGACAATGCCCGCGCCATGGGCGATCGGTTCGCAAGCCTTGGCGATCAGGTATTGTTGTCATGGAAACAAGGCACGCTGATATCGCTGGGTATCCTTAGTGCCATCGGTCTGGCCTTCCTTGCAATCATGGGGCAAACGCGATCTGCAACCGCCGACAATTCAAATGATAAGTCTCCAAATCTAACAACACCCGCCATCCCACTTTGCAGTATTCTCATCGTGAGCAATTTATACGTCTGGCTATTTCACACGCACCTGATCGATCGTTTCGCCGTCGGGCTTGCCGTACCTGCCGTCCTCATGCTCGCGATGTTTTTGAATCGGCCGCAATGGCAAGTCCTAGCGCGCGTGCGACCGCTGGTGATTTGGGGGATATTTGCCATCAACATGGCTGCGAGCCTGCAATACATGAATAAAAACCAGGTCGCCCTACTCGTCCGTAACGGTCTCGACAACGGATCGATGCTACGCGACTACTTCACGCCGCACTACGAGGTTGTCAACGAACTGGCAAGGCCCGATGCCAAGGTGTTGCTCGTCGGCGATGCGCGCAAGTTTTATTACAACGCCAACGTCGATTACTGCGTGACCTTCAACCAGAATCCGTTTGCCGATGCCGCCGCCAATTTGGAACCGAGCGAACTGATGCAATGGTTACGCGACCGCGACTACGGTTACGTGTGTGTGGACTGGGTCGAGATGCGTCGCTTGCGGCAGACCTATGGCTTTTGGCCCGCGCTCACACCCGATCTGTTTCGCGAATTGCAAGCCGTCGGCCTCGCGCCAGTGCAGTCATTTCGATCACCCGTCGCGCCCGATCGGCCGCCGTACGCCACCCTATTCAAACTGAGTGATACACCGGAACCATAATCGAGCGAAGAAATCACTTGGTTTACCCGCACAACAGCGTTACAACTCGAACGATGCAGCAGGGTAACTCACGATGAATGTCGCCGTGATCTTCGATGTCGATGGCGTGCTGGTGCGCACCGACGAAGCGCACTACCAAAGCTGGCAAAGCGTGATGGACGATGCCGGTATCGCCTTCGACCGAAGCGTGAACCGACACCTGCTCGGCGTCAGTCGCCGCGCGAGCTTGACCATCATTCTTGAGGCTGCCGGCCAATCTCTCGACGAGCAAACGCAAGCCAAACTCGCGGAAGAAAAGAATCGTCGCTTTCAGGCGTTTCTTCAAACGCTTACACCGCAAGACGTTCTGCCGGGCGCGCTCGAACTGATCCAAGCGCTACGTACGAAATCCATTCCGATCGCCGCCGGATCGTCGAGTCGCAATGCGCGCTACATTCTCGATCGCACAGAACTGTTGCCATTGTTTGATGCATTGGTCGACGGCAACGATATCCAACGATCCAAGCCCGATCCGGAAGTGTTCTTGAAGTGTGCAGGTCTATTAGACCTTCCGCCGTCAGTATGCGTTGTAATCGAAGACGCGCCGGCAGGTATCGAAGCCGCACGCGCGGCAGGCATGCGGGTCATCGCGGTCGGCGACGGGGCGCATACGCCATCACCCGATGGAATATTCTCGGATTTGAAATCGGTAACTGTGGACATGCTGCTCGAGCTGGCACGAAACCCGAGCAGTCGTCTGTAGCAACAATGCGGCTAATGCGCTTATCGAAAATCCGGCGGCGTCACATCCACGTCAAAATTCAAATCAACGGTAAACGCCGGTTGAAACACCGCGACGCGCAGAATCTCGCCCATCAAGATGAACGGCGTGAACAGCGCGACGACGAGGGTCTGCGTTACCGCAGCAACGACGCCCACGAGCAAGTTCGCGACGGCACCGACCACGCCTGCCATGATCTCAACGATGACGTAACCGAGCGCGGCAAAGGCGGCTTGATGGAACGCGACAAACGCCAAAATAAGCTGCGCCGCGACATCCGGTTTGGCCGTCGGCTTGGTGCGCGTGTCTTCGAGTTTGACCTTGCCGATCGGGTTGGCCGGCGGCGTAGTGGTTGCGACGTTGATGCCGAGCAGATTTTGCAGTTCATTCGACAGTTCGGTCGCCGCCATTTGCAGATCGACATCGAACGGAATTTCCTGCACGGCGTCGGCGCCATCGAGGCTGGCGAACGTAAGCCTCACCGTCCCTGCCAAGCGGGCGGTCGAGACCTCGTCGTATGTGATCTCAATCGTGGAGCCGTCGAAACTCGTCGCGCGGCTGACCAAGCCGTTCGACAGTTCGACCTTCGATTCCTGCCCGACGGCGTTGCGATAGATAAAGCCATCGACGCGTTGAATCAGCCCGTTGGTTTGAAACGCGCCGTAGCTAAAGACGGATTCGCCGGACGATAGCCGCAGCACACCGAGCAAGTCGCTGCTGGTGTCGGTGTTGATCAACAAACCGAACGGATTGCCGCCGGTGAACGGCATGAAGCCGCCCAAGTTGAAGCCGTTTTGGCAACCTGCCGAGCCGGCGATCATGACAGAAATAGCGCAGCCGCAAACCACCTGGCCGGCGTAGCGCGCGAAGGATGTGCGAAGCATGGGAGTCGGGACTCCTTCCCGTGCGAGGGACCTGTCATTGTGCGCATCGGTGCAGCCCAAATCAACCGTTTATCGGAAATATTTCCGCACCGAAAACGGCGAAATCTGCGCCGAAGACGCGATCGATCATGGGCGAACGACGCCCGTGGTGTGCGTTTCTAATGGTAGATACGCCTAAGCGTCTGCGGCGGACCGATTTTTTTTGAGAATTTTGCTCCTTCGAGGACAGCGCGGCGGCCGCTGGCGACCGGCGCTAAAATGGCACTTCTGAGTCAACCCCAGGAGCCCATCTCATGCCGGAAGACGCCCCCGCCGCGCCAAACGCCCCCGCACCGAATGCTGTTTCCCTCGAAGACGCGACCGACGCACGGCGCCAAATTCGCATCTGGCCGCCGGTCGTCGTCTCGGCGCTCGCGCTGGGCGTGTTTATCACGCTGCAACTGACGGGCGAGCCGACGCTTACGCGGCTGGTTGCGGTCTTCGCCGCGCCGATGTTGGGCGCAACCTTTATCCTGATTTGGTGGCTGGGGTTCAGTCGCGCCCGCCGCGCGGATAAGGTGCGTGGCCTGGTCGGCTTCGGAGTCCTGAGCGCCGCGCTCGCGCTGCTGGCCGACCCGCTCGGTCGGATCTTCATCGCGCTGTGGGGCGCGTCGATCGCGGCCATGATTATGGTGTTTTACTGGGCGGCGACGAAGCGCGTCGCGCCGGCGGCGCGCCGGCGCGGGCTGATTGCCGTTTCCATTATCGCCATCGCGCCTTGGTTGTGCGTTAAGACGGCAGGCCAAATCGGCGAAGGCTTACTCGTGTTTGACTGGCGCTGGAATAACGAAGCCGAGCAGGCGCTGGCCGGTTACCGGGAACTTGGCGTGAAGCCCAAAGCCGCCGGCTTCGCCCTACCCGATTCGCTAACGCCGCGCGACTGGCCCGGCTTTCGCGGTGCCGAGCGCGACGGGGTGTATCGCGGCCCAATAATGCTTGCGGCGAATGACATCACGACGATGAAGGAGCGCTGGCGGCATCCCGTCGGCATCGGTTGGTCGAGTTTTTGCGTCATCGGCCCGGTCGCCTATACGCAGGAACAACGCGGCGGCGAAGAATGCGTCGTGTGTTACGACCTGGAGACGGGTGCGGAGCGCTGGGTATATGCGCGCGACAATCGCTTCGAAGAAGTCTCGGGCGGCCCCGGACCGCGCGCCACGCCGACCTATTTAGACGAACGACTTTATACCTATGGTCCCGAAGGGCATCTGGCGTGTCTCGATGCGTTGACCGGCGAACCGATCTGGACGGCCGAAGCATCACCCGCGGGCGTGCCGATGTGGGGCGCGGCGTCATCACCCCTGTTGGTAAACGATCTCGTCATCGTCGCGCTGTACGGCAAGAACGGACGCTTGGCGGCTTACCACCAAGCCGATGGCAAACTTGCTTGGCGCGCCGACGGCGGTGCCGATGCGTACAGTTCGCCGCATCTCGTTTCGCTTGGCGGCGTGCGGCAGATCGTCATTCTCGACGGCACGGGCTTTAGCAGTCACGCCATTGAAGACGGCGAGCAGCTGTGGTTTTATCCGTGGCAAACGGATCAGCCCAAGGTCGTGCAACCGTGGCAACTCTCGGACAACGACATTCTGATCAGCATGGGCTACGGCCTAGGCATGCGGCGCTTAAAGGTTCAACAAACTGACGACGGTTGGTCGGTCGATGAGGTCTGGATTTCCAACCGCCTGAAGACGAAATTCAACGACTTCGTTTGTAAAGACGGTTATGCCTATGGCCTCGACGAAGGCATTCTCACGTGCATCGATCTTGCCGACGGTAGCCGTCAATGGAAAAACGGCAAGTACGGTTGGGGGCAGGTGCTGCTCGTGAAAGATGGACTGCTCGTTCTGGGCGAAGACGGCGATCTTATATTGGTCGATGCCACGCCTGATGATTTTAATGAGCTGGCCGTGCGACAAGTTTTCGATCGCAAAACGTGGAACCACCCCGTCTTGGCACAGGGGAAGTTAATCTTACGAAACGATCGTGAGGCGGTGTGCTTCGATATGGATGCGGATTAGGGTCGCCGCTCACTTAAATTCAATTCCCCAACTCGACCACGCGCATAATCCGAATCGTGGCCGCTTCCTTATGGTGAAGCGCGATCACCAAACTCGGGCGACCGCGAAACTCCGATACGGCCATGTCGCCGATGATGAATCCACCGTCGCCTGAATCGTCTAAGACGGTCGATTGTTGCGACTTACCCGTCTTCAAGTCGATGAAATGGATGTACGGAACGCGCCCATTGAATGCCACCGCGAGCGCCCCCTGCGGCCGGTCGGCATTCGAGGGTAGGTATTGAATACCGCAAACCTGCGAGGTTGCCGATGACGTGGAACTGCTTTGGTTGGCGGGTGTTTTAAGCGAACCGTAGTCCGGCCCCATGGCAAGCAAGTCGCTCTCCGTCCACCGCCAGCGCGGCTGGTCCTCATCGGGATTGACCACGATTACCGTCGTCGGCTCTTGTTCATCACCGGGCAGCAAAACGGCCATCGTCGGAAAACGCGCCTGCGGTGCTAGCGAATCAAACAGCGCCACCTGCGCGCCCGGGCGCAGAATATCGAATTCGATCGGCGCGTAACGCACGCGCGTAAACCAACGACCGTGGATCGCCGCGATAATATTTTTCGCCCCGCTGCGCCGCGATGGTTTCGACTTACCGCATACCAGAAGAATCGGTGTACGCTCGCCATCGTCATCGGTCACGAACCCGCCGCCGATGAAGCGCGAATCGGATGCGATGCGTTTAAAGGGATGTTGGTAACTGGCGATCTGTTTGAACGTCGACGACGCCAACAGGCTAAATCCGATTCGATCGGGTTCGGTTTTACGTTGATGATTCGGCAGAGATGCGAACACCAAATGAACTTCGTCGGTACCCGTTGCCGGAAAGACGTTCCCGAGCGCGTGGTACAGTGGATCGCGTTCAACAAAGACCGCGCGCACCTGCCCCGCCGCACTATCGAGTACCGCAAACGCGCCATCGTTCTCGCCGGCCACGCAAATATCGCGACGGCCATCGCCTGTCAGATCCGGAATTGAATACAAACCGGTCGGGGTTATCGAGACCGTCTTTTCGTCTTCGAGGAACATCACCGGCGCGACTTTGCTCCATAGCGGTGTTCCGTTTGATGTAATCGCCCGTACGACGCGTTGTTTTTTATCGCCGACGATCTCGTCGAATACGACCACCAGATCGCCCGCGCCGTCGCCATCGAGATCGCCGGCATCGATCAACCCAGCCGGTGAGCCGTCGAGGCTACGCTTGGAAGTCGCCGGAAACGTGCCCTTCAGATCGGTGACCTTGCGCGTGACCAACGCGTCGATCGGCGCGCCCACCGGCCGCATGTGTTCAATCGATGGCGTGCCATTCGCTTTCGGGTCGCCAAATTCATCGGCGCGAAGGGAGCGTTCTGTCGCTACAAAGGCGGAAACAACAACGACCGCGCAGATCAATCTTCGCAGTAACGTGGGCAAGGTCTTCATCTTACTCCTAAGGAAATGCAACAATGTCACGCGGGGCGCGCCTGCTGTCGCTATAATGCGCGGACGTATATCAATGCGTCTGCGGATCAATGATCAACACTACCCGTCTTTCAACATCTTGCGCAGGACCGTGTGGAGAATGCCGCCGTTGCGGTAGTAATCGATCTCGACCGGCGTATCGATGCGCACCACAGCGTTAAACCGCTTCGCGTCACCGCCGTTGGCGGGCTTGGCTACGACCGTCACTTCTTGCAACGGTTTCAGGTTGTCATCCAGCCCTTCGATATCGAATACCTCTTCGCCTGAGAGGCCGTGACTTTCGTACGTTTCGCCATCCTTGAACTGCAACGGCAGCACACCCATAAACACGAGATTGCTACGGTGGATGCGCTCGTAACTCGTCGCAATTACGGCGCGAATGCCGAGCAGCAGTGTACCCTTGGCCGCCCAGTCGCGCGACGAGCCGGTACCGTACTCCGCACCGGCCAACACGATCAGCGGCGTTTTGTCTTTTGCATACTTCAAAGACGCGTCGTAGATCGTTGTTTGTTCATTGTTGGGCAAGTAGCGGGTGTAGCCACCCTCGGTGCCGGGGGCCATTTTGTTACGCAAGCGCACGTTGCCGAAGGTACCGCGCGTCATCACGCGATCGTTACCGCGCCGCGAGCCATAACTGTTGAAGTCTTTCGGCTCGACACCGTTATCTTGCAGATATTTACTCGCCGGGCTGTCGAGCGGAATGGCACCCGCCGGGGAGATGTGGTCGGTCGTTACCGAGTCGCCCACTAACACCAAGCATCGCGCGCCGCTGATACCCTGAATCGGCTCCGGCTCGGGCGTGATATCCATAAAGAAAGGCGGCTCTTGCACGTAGGTGCTCTTCTCATCCCACTCGTACACCTTGCCGCCGCTGACCTTAATCTTGTTCCACTTTTCGTTGCCGTCGAAGACATTGCCGTATTGTTCTTTGAACATCGCAGGCGTGATGTGCTTACCGACGGCCTCGTCAATCTCCGCGCGGCTGGGCCAGATATCGCGCAGGTACACCGGCTTACCATCGCTGTCTTCACCCAACGCTTCGGTGGTAAGGTCCAGATCGGTGCGTCCGGCAATGGCATAAGCCACCACCAGCGGCGGCGATGCAAGATAGTTCGCCTTCACCAACGCATGAACACGGCCTTCGAAGTTACGGTTACCGCTCAACACGCTCGAAGCGATCAGGTCGCCTTCTTTAATGCCCTTGGCTACCGGCTCGGGCAAAGGCCCGCTGTTACCGATGCAAGTGGTGCAGCCGTATCCGACGTTGTAGAAGCCAAGCTTCTCCAAATACGTATCCAAGCCCGCCGAGCGCAAGTACTCGGTCACAACCTTCGAGCCCGGCGCGAGACTGGTCTTCACATACGGCTTGACGGTTACCCCGCGCTCCACCGCCTTCTTCGCGACCAAACCCGCCGCCAACATGACGGAAGGATTGCTCGTATTGGTGCAACTGGTAATCGCAGCAATGACGACCGAACCGTGGCGCAGCGTGGTTTGCTGACCGTTGATTTCGATATCCACCGCATCGGGTTCGGCGACAGCCGTGGCCGCGCCGCCCGCAGCGAGACCACCCTCAGCAGCCATTTCCGTGGCCGGTGAACCCGCCGCCGCGTTGGGCTTGTTGTAGGTCGTGCCGAGCGCGTTCAAAAAGCTCGACTTCATATCGCTGAGCCGGATACGATCCTGCGGGCGCTTGGGGCCGGCCATGCTGGGCTCGACCGTCGACAATTCCAAATGCAACGTGTCGGTAAAGACCGGGTCGGGCATACCGTTCACGCGGAACAAGCCTTGCTCTTTACAATACTTCTCAACGAGGTCGATCTGCTTGGCGTCGCGGCCCGTGCGTTCCATATAGCGCAACGTTTCGCTATCCACTGGGAAGAAGCCCATCGTGGCACCGTATTCCGGTGCCATGTTGGCAATTGTGGCGCGATCGGGCAGGCTCAGCTCGGCCAGCCCGTCGCCATAAAACTCGACGAACTTACCGACAACACCCTTCTTGCGCAGCATCTGCGTGACCGTTAGCACCAAGTCCGTCGCCGTCGTGCCTTCCGGCAGACGTCCATTCAACTTAAAGCCGATCACTTCCGGCGTAAGCATGTAAATCGGTTGGCCCAACATGCACGCCTCGGCTTCGATACCACCCACGCCCCAACCGAGCACGCCCAGCCCGTTGATCATCGTGGTATGGCTGTCGGTGCCGACCAGCGTATCCGGCACGGCGACCGACTTGTCACCGACCTGCACCGTCATCACGCCCTTGGCCAGATATTCGAGATTGACCTGGTGTACGATGCCCGTGGCCGGCGGCACCACGCTGAACCCATCAAACGCGCTTTGCCCCCAACGCAAAAACTCATATCGCTCGCGATTGCGCGCGAATTCGATATCTTCATTCAACGAGAGCGAATCGGCCGCGCCGAACTTATCGACCTGCACCGAGTGATCGATCACCAAATCGACCGGCACCAGCGGATTGATCTTCGCCGGGTCGCCCCCCAAACGCACCATTGCCGAACGCATGGCCGCCAAATCAACCACCGCCGGTACGCCGGTGAAGTCTTGCAACACCACGCGCGCCGGCGTGAACGGCAGCTCATCAGCGGCAGGTTGTGGCGCATTCCACGCCGCCAGGTTCTTCACGTCGTCTGCCGTTACGATACCGTCGCCCGCGTGCCGCAGCACATTCTCCAGCAATATCTTGATGCTGAACGGCAACGAGGTGATACCCTTCATGCCGTCGTCGATCAGTTTTTGCAGGCGATAGACCGTCACCTTTCCGGCGGCAGTGTCGATGGTGGCTTCGGCGTTGAACGGATTGCGGGCAGTCGTCATCGAAGGAGAACTCCATGCAAGTTGGGCGTTGTCAGACTTCAGCGGCGGATCGCGCCGAGCGGCGGGCCGTTGCCGGGCAATAGGTGCCCGCAGCTCATCGAATCGACCCGTATAGCCGCAGAATACCGTATTATATGGATATAACGCGTTGCCGATAGCCGAGGCGGGCGTAAGCGGGAATGCCGTTTTGCGTTTAGTCTTATTGGGTTGGCAAAATGAATTTTAAACTGGGAACTGGCGTCGCTCCGGTTTTCACCGCCGAGACGGCAGTGCCACACTGCGGTGCCAACATGTTTTCCTTTTGCCAATCGCCGCCGTCGTTAAGGTGGCGTTTTTCTGTCGGCCCGTCGTCGATGATGAGGCCGTACCCGTTCTTCGAAAGTGCCCGTCATGGCCGAACCGTATTGCGGAAATTGCAACTATCAGCTCAAAGGCCTCACCGAATCGAGCAAGTGCCCCGAGTGTGGCAAGCCCCTCGTCGAAGTGCTGCAGCGCGGACCGGTGGCCCTGCACGGCAAGCGCTATACCTCGCCAACGATTATTTTCGGCCTACCCCTCGTCAGCGTCGCGCTGGGCCCTGCCGAAGGCGAACGCCGCGGCCACGCCAAAGGTATCATCGCGATCGGTGATGTGGCGACGGGCTGGTTGGCGCTAGGCGGCGTGGCGCGCGGCATCATCGCGATCGGCGGCATGGCCATCGGCATCGTTTCGTTCGGCGGCATGTCGATCGGGCTGATCTGTTTTGGCGGCTGGGCCCTCGGCGGCATCGCAACCGGCGGCGGCGCGGTGGGCGGCATTGCACACGGTGGCGGCGCGGTGGGCTATATCGCGCGCGGCGGCGGAGCTGTCGGTACTTATGCAGCCGGCGGCGGCGTGAGCGGGACGTATGTGATCTCGCCCACGCGGCGCGATCCGGAAGCGGTGAAGGTATTCGATACCATCAATGGCTTGCTCGGCAGCCCCAAGCTTAGCGGCGGCGCATTGGCGTCTTTCAAGCTATTGGCTTTCGCTGTTGGCTGGGGCATCGCCGCGACGCTGGCTGTCGCAGCCATCCCGGCGCTACTCGTGCTGCTCGAACTCAGCAAACGCCGCAAAGTCAGCTCGGATGGGTTTAGATAGTTAGCACAGGTATTCGTTCCCGTTGTTTAATACCAGCAAAAATGGTTCCAAACGGGAGCGAAGTAACATGACCGGCGAGAAATTAATCGAACTCGTTGAATCCGCCTTGGAATTGCAAACAGGCTTAATTCTTGCCGGTATCTGCTTCGCATGGCTCGGATGCTTGTTTGGAGCCGCGCACTTTAAATGGCAAATACCATTTGTCGACATGAAAAATAATGCTGCCGCCGGCATCATTCTTGCGTCCGGCTATATTGCACTGCACGGGGGCGCAGAGTTTTATTTAATGACAGCAGGTAAGATGGGCGACTTCTTTAGAACCGTTTGGAAGAGCCCGGGCGTGGGAAATCTGTTGTTCGTCCTTGGCTTTGTCCCACCGATCTTATTTCTGAATACCTTAATCAGCTGGCCCGGTTATTTACGTGTATTAAGGGAGCGAGGCATTAGACCTCGTTGGTATGGCATCAGCGTGGCGGAGGCAACAGCATTCATACATAAGGCGCATTGCCTTCATTGCAATTATAACTTAAGCGGCAACGAATCGGGCGTATGCCCCGAATGCGGAAAGCGAACGAGTTGACTCCGTTATCAATGAGTCCGTTGACGTTCGAATAGCAACCGCAGTCGGCGAAATCTCAGATCCGCTATATTTGAATTAAGCATGTTCTAACGCGGTTGAACTCAGGATACCAACGCAACGACACATTGAATTGCGCCGACCGATCAACCTGAACCATCGGTCGGCGCAACCCATATCGCACTCAGATATTCCTGTTAAAGAAAATCGATATCCTCCGATCCCTTTATTTCCGTAAACCCGTCACCGCCTTCTTGGCGGCTGCGCGGATCGGCGGCGACCAGTGTGCCGAAATCCAAATCCGTCAGTTCGGCGATCAAACTCACCGGCACGCGATAGGTTTTGTAATCGCCGAAGGCGGCTTCCAGGTTCGCGATCAGGCGCTTTTGCGTTTGTAAGTAACCTGCCGCCGTGAGGCGACCGCGCGCATCCAGCGCGACCGCCACCTTCCAATATTCGGCCGGTATCTGATACTCGTTGCGATAGATCATGTCGTCGGGCCGAAAGACCGGACCGGTGAAGATCGACGCCCGAATGTTGCCCCAATCGACGCGTTCCAGAATGTAATCTTCCAAGTCGAGCCAGCTGCGCTGGTTCAAATCCTTATGTTGCGGCACGCAGTTCGTGTAATGAAAGGTATCTTCCTCGGCACGGCGCGCTTCGGCGTCCGTCCCCCATACCGGCGTCAGGCGCCGCACCAAATGACCGCGATCCAAATCGTTGCGTTTGTAACAGCGGTTATCGATTTGCAAATTGCCCGGCAAGCGCGGATCGAGCCGCCAACGCGTATTGCGCCGACGCACATCCACCAACGACGCGCCATCCACATTTACCGCCGTCAGGTAGGCAAGCCGTCGCATACGACTCATGACCACCGAAAAATGATGGTACTTCAATTCATGCTCGCCACCCGAGCCGACGGATAAGTCGGTCATATCGGCTGGTAACGGCATCGGCACCATCGCTTCGGCACCGAGAAAATCCTTTTTATAACCTGTTACGTCGCGCCAACGATCGATGCGAAACGATTCTTCCTCGGCCTCACCATCATTGACGCGCACGGTGGTCGACCGTTTTGCCGCGCCGCGCGACCGGCCACGATGTTCGCGATCGAGCGGCAGCGCAATATCGACGTCCACATCTTTCAAGCGCCGAATCACCTCGCGCGTTTCGATCGAGTAGGTTTCGCGCAGATGTTCGAAAATCTTACTCACCCGAGTGCCTTCGTTCGCAACCCAGCCGCCGGTCGCACCCGGCACCCCGGCATGATGCAGCGCCACCATCTGCCACTGATCGTTCACAACGGGCGAACCCGAGGACCCCGGTTCGGTATCGGTCGTGTAGTGCAGGAAGCCACCGTCCTCAAAAGGCGCGAGGCCGATTACCTTGCTGTCGCGTAAGGCGACTTGTTTTAAACCACCCTTCGGATGCTGAACGATCGTGACCGGTTCGCCGATGAGCGCCTTGCCCGTATCCTCGATCATCCGAATGTAGCCGAATTGCGACAGCGGTTGACCGTTGGCTTCCGTGGCGCGAACGGCAACGAACGTAAAGTCCAACTTGCGGTCGGTTACGAAGATCGCATCGGGGTCGAGCGCGAAGTGATACGTGCGCTTGGGGCGATACAACTCGTCGTATTCAAAATCGAACTCGACGAAACTGCGTCGCGCCTCTGCAACCGACTGTAACACGTGGTTGTTGGTCACCAAGATTCCATCGCCGACCAAAGACCCCGTGCCGAATCCGATGGGCTGGCCCTGCTCGTTGATCACGTGAACCCGCGTCACAGCCCGAATCGCTTGAACACCGATGGCGAAGTAGTTGGCATGAAACAGATTGTTGCGGCCCAGGATGCGCTCTAACGCGAGGCCGTCTTCCGTCGGCAACATGCGCCGGCGATTCGCCTTGCGGGATTCGGTATCCACGCGTATGCCCACGTTCAGCGCGGTGGCTCGCAGCGATTCGACCGAGTCCTCGGATTCGCGCATATCGCGATAGCGCTGACGGGCCTGTTCCTGGACGTGGTTGAGCCGTTCCTGAAATTCAAAATTTCCCATCTTGCCGCCTCCCGGTGTGTTGGTCGAGCAGAAGTTCGCCTACCGGCACTGCACCGCCGCAGCCCCGGTAAAATTGACCTGCTCAACCTTAAAGCCGCGAACGGCGCTGAAACTCGCGCAAAGTGACAACGGATTGGCACTCGGACGGCAAATTCGGCACGAGCGACAAACCCTGTCATCCACTAACCGAGAGTTCAGTTGACTGGGGTCGCGGCTCCGGCTAACTCGATGATCCGCGCGTTATCGGTCGAAGTTCCGGCCACACGCGCACGCTCCGAGAATTCCCCGCCCAAACAACCCAAGTCGGCCCTGTTCTAGGACGATTCAAACACGGACGTGAATGCACACATCCGTTTGTGAGGACGACGTATGCGCCGCCAAGATTTGCCAACCAAACGACCTTTCCATCTGCTTTTGATTGCCCTCGGGTTCATCGCTCTGCTAACGGGCTGCCAAGATGCACGAATCAGCATCGACGACTTCGTGCGAATGCAACGCGCCGCCGGCGCTCAGCAACTCGCGCACGAGCTAAATACGCTCGACGATGCCTCAACCGGCAAGCAACTGCAGCGTCGGCGGTTCGTCGACAAGTCACGGCATTCCGGCTCGGTCGCGACCTCGAACACAACTACGAAACGGCCAAGTCGCGCTGCCGCCACCAATCGAAGCACGCTTTCCGCTCAGCGCGATTCATCCGTCGTGCAAGTGCGCAGCGCCGCACAGTCCCTGCGCCGCCCCGCCACCAAACAGAACGGTGACGGTCAATGGTTCTTCGACGCCGTGCGCGGGGAATGGGTTCGTCGTTCGCTACCGCAACGACAACTTGGCATCCGCCCCGTTCATCTCAGCGATCCCGAAGCCGGTGATGAAACGGACGACATGGATGCCGTTGATGAATCGATTGAGATCAACGCGAATCCAACGAGTCAAGCCGATGCCGCAGCGATGGATACGACGCATGACGTCGTGGCGACCTCGCAACCAGTTTTCGCATCGACCGAGAGCCCGGCCAAACGGCCCTATCTACTCGGCCCCGAAGATGTGATTGCCGTTTCGCTTACCGGTCTTAGCGGCATCGACACGCTTTCCGAAGCCACCGAAGTGAACGTGCGCATCGGTCACAACGGGACCGTCAACCTGCCGCTCGTCGGTCCCGTCGATGTTGCCGGTTACGACATCGTCGACGCGGAGAAGGCGATTCGCGCCGCGTACGTACCAAGATTTGTGCCGACGCTGGCCGTTGGCGTACAAGTCGCCCAATACAAAACGACCGACGTCGTCGTCGTGGGCGCCGCGCAGTTGCCGGGACTCGTTTACCTGCGCCGCAATGAGCGCAATGTTTTACACGCCGTGGCCGCTGCCGGTGGAATGGCGCAGAACGCGTCCGGCGAAGTCATCCTGCGACGCATCAACGCTCCCGATAAAGAAGTGCGCCTCTTCCTGCGCGATCCCGCAAAGTTGCGTTCGGTGTTGGCACTCGATCCGCTCGAATCCGGTGATGTTGTTGAAGTCGTCGCCGCCCAGCCCAATACGATATTCGTCGGCGGACTCGTCAATCTGCCCGGACCGCGCGAGTTCCCTCCCGGAACCAAGGTCTCGATTCTGCAAGCCCTCGCCGCTGCCGGTGGCGTTATCGAAGATGTGTTTCCGAAAGAAGGCACGCTCATTCGCGAGATGCCCAACGGTGAAGACGTGCACGTAAAGCTGGACCTCGACCGTCTGCGCGCCGGTAAAGATCCGAATCTACAACTAGCTGCCGGCGATATCCTCTGGGTGCCCGAAACGTTTGGCACGCGCGCCATGGCATTCGTCAATCAGACGTTCTTCCTCCGCGCCGGTGCGACCGTCTCGTACAACGTGACGGGTGTTGAATACCTCAACCGCCCGGCGGTGCAGAACGGCACGATTCTGGGCGGCAACGGTGGTAACATCCGCAACACGGTTGATCCGCTCGGTTTCCTCGCGCCGTAAGTCAATCAGGGTTGGTACTCGTGAGGAAGTCCTGATCCACCGTCATACGCGGTGCATCCTGAAAACGTGACCTCTGCAGTGTAAACGGAGCACTCTCAGCCTTTATCGTGCATGTAAAATGCTTGCCTTGCAGCAACTGTAGGGTCCGCACTGCGGACCATCGATATGCGCGGACGTGCTGATTTACATGCCGAAGAATGATAGATAGCTCGTAATGGCCGTATCGATGTTCAATCGGCGTTGCGCGCAAATTGGTGTGCAGTGCGGAGCCTGCTGGACTGCACTTGCCTTGCAGGGCCAGCATGCCAACCCGAACAATTGCGAGCCTACACCCACTCCCCTCGTGGCGTAAGTGTCTTACCCTCACGTTCGTCAAGCAAGCGCTGAATCTCAGTTTTCCAATCGTCAATCTTTCGTCGCGCTTTATCTTGATCAAGCGGCATCAGACCGAACGGCTGCAAATCGTCGATTAGATCGTCCGTAGCGCGTTTCATAAATAGCGAGGCTATCGTGACGTTGATTTTGTACAGCGCCCGAATCGTGCGCTTGCCGATGCCGTATATTTCGAGAAATGAGAGGCGTTCGTGCAACTCCATCGAACGAATTTGCTTAACGTAAAGCTCGGGATCGCGATGGTCGTAGTGTCGCATCTTGTATTAGCCTTTTTGATCCGCGTAGCTTCTTAGTAGGGTCCGCACTGCGGCCCGATTACTCACGCGATATCAGTGTACAAGAACCGCTGAAACGGCTCATGAGTGGCCACTTCGTCGCGTTGCCTCATAGGGGTGCCCGATTTTAGTACTCCAACTTGGGGTCGCGATTTAACAGTCGCGGTGGCGTGAAGAATCTGATTACTCGCCGCAAGTCACTAGAAAAACTCGAGTCGGAGCAGTAATACTGGCCACTCGCACAGCTTCAAGCTATGGAATTGAGTTGCCGACGCGGTCTGTTCCCTTCCCAACCTTGGGTACCTTAAACCAATCCTTATTTTGACCGGGATCTAGACCATTCGCTTCCAGAAGTTTCCGCAAACGGTAAACCTCATGCCATAACTAATAACAATAAAACGCCATGACCTCACCATTGTCTCCCCAACCATCATCGTTATTCTTCTGCGTCTTATACGGTAGGAGCAATTGATTACGACTGATTACGACGAAATTGAAACTCCGAATCTGTGAGGCAGTTTTTCCACGGCATGTGTAGGGTCTCCTCATTCGATAGCCAAATCAAATTCCAGTTCCTCCATACTATTTCAGGTGGCCTTCATGTCGGCTCCCCGTTTTCAACAGCTTCAGTCACGCGTGCTACTTTTACTCGCCAAACAGGTCAGCATGCCGAACCAAAAAGCAGGTGTTTTTCTACCACATATAGTAAACGCTGACTTGTTGCCCTGCGACTCTGCAATCGAGACCGGCGCACCCAGCTCTTTTTCGTGTGGCCACAGGCCAAAGCTCTGTCTTTTCCATTCCGGACCGCCCCGATAATCCATAGCTTCGATCCACTAATCCGCATAACCCCTTCCGCAACGAACGCCCCGGCGCGATAATACAACTCCAGATTTTCACCGATCCACGGACCTTGCCTAATCCCATCGAGGCATACCATTCGATATGGTGCCGGATATTTCTTTATTGCGTGATTTGGCGGTGCAGTCTTTGCGGCGCATGTATCGACCCGAGCAGGGCATTTACGCCTTTCGCCTGCGTCGCGCTAACGGTGCGGATGTGCTCGAAGGCGAAAGCGTGCGCTACACCGGCATGGCGTTGCTCGGTTTACTAAATGAACCCGAAGACACGCTCGAAATCGCGCTGCACGATCAACCTTATGAAGACGTTACCGATGGTCTCGTTCGGCGCTTGCCGGAGATCACCAACGTCGGCGATGTCGCCGTGATCTGGTGGGTCTGTCGCGCGGCTGGGCTCGACGAGCAGGCCGATGCCGCGCGCGCGCGTTTGATGCAACTCGATCCGCTGGGCAACGAACACCCGACCGTCGAACGGGCTTGGGTGCTCTCGGCCTGTGCCGCTGGGAATGAATCCGATTGCGACCTTGGCCCGCTGGTGGTCGACAAACTGCTAAACGCTCAAAATCCAAACTGCGGCGTGTATGCCCATCAAGACCCCGCCGCACGCGTAAGCCGCATCCGCCGACACGTCGCCTGTTTCGCCGATTTGGTGTACCCCACGATGGCGCTGGCCGATTGGGGCGCGACGGTGGGCGACTCGAAAGCGCTGAGCGCAGCGCGGCTGTCCGCCGATTACATGGCCGCCACCCAAGGGCCCGACGGTCAATGGTGGTGGCATTTCGATCAGCGGAACGGTAAAATTGTGGAAGGATATCCCGTCTATTCCGTCCATCAGGACTCGATGGCGCCCATGGCGTTGTTTGCCGCCGCCGAAGCCTGCGGCACGAACTACGACAGCGCGATTCGGGCGGGCCTTTCATGGATGTTTAACGCACCGGAGATCGACGGATCGCTGGTGGATACACGCGCTGAAATCATTTGGCGGAAAGTCTGTCGTCGCGAACCCAACAAACTCACGCGGCTTGCCCAGGCAAGCATGTCGTCGATCTCGGCAAGTTGGAGGGTGCCGGGATTGAACCTGCTTTTTCCGCCGCGTGCGATCGATGCCGAAAGCCGGCCCTATCACATGGGTTGGATTCTGTATGCCTGGCGCGACGACCGTTGCACACGTTTTGGGGAACAGTTCGGGGGAACGAAGCATGACACCCATAAAGACCTGGCCGACGCGGCAGTTGTTTGACGTACGCGTCGACGCACTGACGATGCCGTCGGTCGTAGAGTTGGCCGAGCGCGCCATCGATGCGCGCGAGCGGCTGATGATCGGCGTGGTAAACGCCGCCAAGATCGTCAAGATGCGCCGCGACGAAGGCCTGCGCCGGGCGGTGCTCGGTTCCGATTTGATTCTGGCAGATGGCATGGCCGTGGTATGGGCCAGCAAGTTTATGCGCACGCCGCTGCCCGAACGCGTGGCCGGTATCGATTTGATGTTAGAACTCTTCGCACTGGCACAGCGCCGTTCGTTCAAGGTCTTCTTGCTTGGAGCCAAGCCCGAGATTGTCGACGCCGTCCAGCAGCGACTTGCTGAGGAGTACCCCAACGCTCAAGTCGTCGGCGCGCAAGACGGTTATTTCGCCGCCGACGAGGAAGCGAACGTCGCCGAACGCATTCGTACGTCGGGTGCCGATATGCTCTTCGTGGCGATGACCAGCCCGCGCAAGGAAAAGTTCATGTCGGCCTGGGGCGATTCGCTCAATGTGCCCGTTTGTCACGGCGTGGGTGGTGCCTTCGATGTGTACGCGGGCTTGGTCAAGCGGGCACCGCGCGCCTGGCAAGCCGTTGGCATGGAATGGGCCTATCGCGTCGCACAGGAACCGTGGCGCTTAGGAATGCGGTATTTGGATACCAATACCGTGTTTCTGGGCATGGTCGCGCGGGCGTCGGCGCGACGGTTTGGCATTAAATTACGGCGGAAAGCAATCGAACGCGATGAGAATTGGGCGCGCGTGCGGACGAGCCATCATTGATGGGTGGATCATTGGGTAGTGAATTTGTTTCGGGGAGCATCGGCGTCTCGCCGGTGCGAAAAGAGAAAAGGCATCGCCGGGACTCCCTGTGATCGAAACCAAAAGACTTCAGTTCCGTTTTCATGTCGCGTGAGCCGATTGTGGTGCGTCAAGGGACGCACGCTGCAGAGTTGTATATCAAACCATGACACCCACCACCGCCGACATCACGATGCACAAGCAACTCGATGACAGCTCGGCGCGCACTGGCGAGAATCTAACCAAAGCACGTCAATCGCCCGCAACATTCGCGAAAAAGATCAACGTCCTACTGCTCACCAGCAGCCTCGAACGGGGCGGTGCCGAACGGCAAGTGGTGGAACTGGCCAAGTCGCTCGATCCCAAGCGCTTCACCGTTCATGTCGCTTCGCTCTCGCATAACAATCCGCTGGCCGAACAGCTTGGCCCGTTGCAGGCGCGTTTTCATATTGTCGACAAGCGTTCGAAGTACGACGTCGGTCTTATTCGACGCGTGCGCGACCTACTGAGGCGGCTCGATATTCACGTCGTACATTCATTTATGTTTGATGCCGAGATGGTCGGTCGTTTGGCGGGCCGTTGGGCCGGTACGCCTGCCGTGATCTGTTCCAATCGCTGCCCACATTGGAACCGCAAGAAACACAAGCTCTGGCTGGCTCGCGCGACGAACGGCTGCTTCGACGCCATGATCGCCAATTCGCAGGCCGGCTGTGACTTCGAACGCGAACAACAAAACGTGCCCGTCGACAAGCTGCACGTGGTTCCCAATGGCGTCGACATCGAACGGTTTCATCCCGGGCGTTCCGACGAATTACGTGCCGAACTCAGCTTGCCACGCGAAGCGCTGATCGTCGGCATGATCGCGCACTTTCGGTCCAACAAAGATCATCAGACCTATATCAACGCCGCGGCCAAGGTTCTTGAGCGACATCCCAACGCCATCTTTATCTGCGCCGGCGATCAGGACGGGAGCGGCCCCGAGCATCATTTCGGTAAAGCACAGCGATTGGCAACATCGCTTGGCATCGCTGAGCACGTGCATTTTCTCGGGCCTCGCGGGGATGTGGATCGGCTTTACCGCATGCTCGATATCAAGGTGTTGGCAACGCACTTTGAAGGCACGCCCAACGTGGTGCTGGAAGCGATGGCCACGGGGTTACCGACTGTCGTTACGGATGTGAGTGATAATCGACGCGTCGTGCAGGATGGGAAGACGGGTTATCTGGTGCCGCCGCAAGATGCAGAGATGCTCGCCGACAAATTGTGCGCACTGATTGAATCGCCTGGGCTGCGTGAAGAAATGGGGAAGACCGCGCGGCAGCGCGCGGAGGTCGAATACTCGACGCAGACGCTGGGTGAACGAACCGCGACCGTCTATTGCGATGTGTTGGGACGGAAAGGTGCGCTTGCGTGAACACCGGTCGCAAACCGGTGCCACAGCGCGTTTCAAACACCGGTTACAAACCGGTGCCACAGCGCGGCCCCGGGCCATTGGCCGGGGGCTAATTGACGATGTCGCCAATTGGCTAGCGTTGGTGAGTTGATAAGATCGACGAAAGCGCTCGACCCGCCGGGAGAAGATTCATGAGCACCAACTTCGGTGCCACCTTACGACGACGTGTCACGTTGCCGGTTGCCTTCGGGCTTGTCGGTGATAAACGCTTTGCGCTGCTCAACGATGTGTTGGCGCGCGACGCGTGGTCACCTGCGCAGGTGCGTAAGCATCAAGCCGAGCGCCTCAGTCATCTCTTTCGCATCTGCCGCGACCACAACCCTTATTGGTCGGCACGCTTTGACGCCTTTGGCGTGAATCCGAACGGATCCGACCCGTTTGCCGAACTCGCCAAACTGCCCATCCTCACCAAAGACGAGATGCGCGAGAATTGGAAACAGATGCGCAGCACGCACCTGAGCGCTTCCGACATGGTGCACGAAACGTCGAGCGGCTCGACGGGCATGCAAATCAACTTTTTTCAGAGCAATTATTACCGTCAACTGCACGCGGCGATGGAATACCGCTCGCGCGCCTGGATGGGCGTGCAACCGGGCGAGCCCTACCTATCGATTCAGGCGCATGGCGCGCACATGACGCGCAAAACCAAGTTGTTGCGTAATGCGCGCAAATGGATGGAAAATGGTTTCATTCTCGATGCCTTTCATATCGACCCCACCGTGGTGCGTGCCCAATTGGAAGCCGCGCGGCGCATCAATCCGGTACACGTGCACGGTTATACCACCAGTTGCGTCACGGTCGCCGAAATCGCGCGCGATGCCGGTTTGACAGACTGGCCCAGCGTGCGCGCCGTGTCGACCACGTCCGAGCAACAGACCGAAGAACACCGCAAGATTTTGGGTGAGACGTTTGGTGCCAATGTCTACGATCGCTACGGCAGTCGCGAGGTGCTATCCATTTCGATGCAATGCGCGCAAGGTAAGCACCATATCTATGAAGACGTGAATATCATCGAGTTCGCACCGCTCTCGGAAGTGGGCGACAATCTCAGCGCCATCATCGCAACACCACTCGATAATGAGGCCATGCCGCTCTTTCGCTATCGCAGTGGCGACGAAGCCGCCGCCATCGACGGTGCCTGCACCTGTGGGCGCACCCTACGGCTCATGACGGGTTGCCGCGGGCGCATTTGCAATAACTTTATCACGCCCGACGGTCGCATCATCAACGGCACGTACTTCCTGTATTACTTTTATTATCAGGAAGGCTTCAAGTCGTATCAGTTTCATCAAACGACGGAAGATCATATCGACTTGTACGTTGTGCCCGATGGCACGCTGTCGCAGGAGCGGCACGACTACCTTAAGCAATGCTGTCAAAAGATTCGGGATGATTCCGACGGACAATTCGAGGTAAAATTACACTTGGTGGACGAAATACCCAAACGCAAAGGTGGCAAACATCTGTACACAATTTCCGATGTCCTGCGGCATTTATAGAATCGTGCGATGCGAACCTGTTGTTAGGCGGTACCTAAGTATTGCCTAATGCCGCAACGAATCCGCAGTACTGCGGCACTAAGCTCCGCTCTGTGGCACCAAGCTCTGCGCTGTGGCACCGGTTTGCAACCGGTGTCGAAGCGGTTGATCGTCGTAAACAAGAAGACGTAATGACGCACTTCAAACGCCAACTCGATGCCCACCTCGCTCGCTGGCTGGTTCGTCTGATCTTGTTAAGCGTCGCATTAAGCATAAAGCTCGCAAACATCCTGCGCTGGTTCATTCCGGCGCGCTTCCGCCAACAAGGTAGCAATCCCCATCGCATTCTCATCACCGGCTCGTTCTATAACGAAGCTTGGTTCGATTCGCATGTCACCCCGCTGCTAGCAGCCGACAGCATCGAAGAAGTGCTCGTCGTCACCGACCGCGCGCTCCGCGAACGACCCGGCGTGCGTTTCTGTAACCCGAGCGTCAAATTGCAACAGCGGATCGGTCGCATACCCGCCCGCGCGCTCGCCACTTGGCGCACGGCCCGCCGCGAGAAGCCGAGTTGCCTAATGGGCTATCACATTATGCCAAACGCCTTGCTATGCCTGCTGATCGGACGCTGGCTGGGTATTCCCACGATTTATCAAATGACGGGCGGTCCGGTGCAACTGGTCGACGGCGGCGTAGGCAGTGAAAACGCCCTCCTGCGACGGCAACTTAAACCCGGCCGCCTGCGTGCATCATTGATGCATCATCTCGCGCGACAGTTCGACCGAATCATTGTACGCGGCAAACAAGCGCGCCATTATCTCTTCGACCGCGGCGTTGCCCCAACGCGCATCGACATCATTCCCGGTGCCGTGCCATCGCGCTACTTCGACGTTACGCGCGCCGAATGCCCATACGATCTGATCGCCGTTGGCCGCTTGGTGGACGTTAAGCGTTACGATAGACTGCTCGCTATCGTCGCCGAGTTAAAGCAACGACGACCCGACATTCGCTGTGCCATCGTCGGCGACGGCCCGTTGCGCAATGCATTAGAACGGCAAGCCACGACGCTTGGTATCACAGACCTTGTCACCTTTCTAGGAAAACGAACCGACGTCGAAACGCTACTAGCCCAAGCCCGTGCCTACATCCTGACCTCAGAAAACGAAGGCCTCTCCATCGCCATGATGGAAGCGATGGCTGCCAGTCTGCCCGCCATCGTGCCGAACATCGGCGAACTGGGTGAGTTGCTCGTCGATGGCGAAACCGGCAGTTATATTGATGCGACTGCACCAAGCGAAGCCGCCGACAAGATTGACGCGTTGTTAAACAATGCCGACGCCTGCGAAAACATGGGCGTCGCTGCGCGCGACCGCGTAAGAAACTTCGCCGCCGTCGCGACCGTCGCATCGAAGTGGGACGAGGTATTCGCCAGCCTGCATCAGCCCAATCTAAACGCCACCGAATCCGACAACCGCAACCGACAAATCGCCAACACGGCGGTGCAATCGTGACGGTCGCATCCAACCCGGTTGCTTCCGCGCGCAGTCAGTCGCTTATGCGCGCTCTTTGGGTCACTTTCCTTGCAGGCCTCGCCGTACGACTACTCTTTTGCTTTGTTGCCATCCCCGCCCTCGGGCTCAACCTTGGCCCTGCGCGCAGCGACTTTCATTCGTCCACGGATGGCTACACCACGCTCGCCGTCAATCTCATCGACCACGGGATATATGCCTTCGCGCCCGACGCCCCGCCGACGAGTTACCGCGGACCGGCCTTTCCCGCGGCGCTTGCGATTTTCTACGCCGCCATCGGTAACATCGATAGCGCCGTCTTGCTCGTCAACTGCCTTTCATCGGCGGTAACCTGCGTATTCGTCTTGCTGATCGCACGACAACTGTTCGGCACACGCGTCAACGGTTCGTGGGCCTTGCCGGTTATCTTTTTCCCGCTCTCAATCTATTACTGTGCCAACGCGTTCTCGGATACGTTTCTAGCCCTTACCGTGGTCGCCTACATCTGGTCCACGAACCGCCTGTTGCAACAACCCACCTACGGCAACGCCTTACTCGTCGCCGCATGCTTCGCGCTGGCGGCACTGACGAAAGCCGTGGTGCTGCCGATACCGCTGCTCCTCGTTGCATTCACGTTATTAACAAAGCAACCCGCGTTGAAGCCCGCTGTCGTCGCCACCATCTTGGGCTTCGCACTCACGGGCGTATGGACCGCGCGCAACTACATCGTCACGAACGAGTTCACGCCCGTAACCGGTGGCACCGGTTTTAATATGTTGCTCGGCACGTATATGATCGAAGAAAATCACGATTGCGACCGCAGCATGAAGCATGGACGGCAACGGGCGCTGGACTCCTTCGCATCGACTGGCGAACCCATCAAATTAGATCGACTTGAAACCAACGGCCACCTCGATGTGCCCAAAGACATCGACCAACGCTACGGTGCCGTCGCAGTCGACATGTTCAAGGCCGATCCGATGTTGGTCGTCAAGAAGCTCGGCGTCGGTGCCGTGCGATTCTGGTACTTTTCATCGAGTCCAACCAAGTCACTCGCCAACGCCATTGTCAACGGTGGTGTGTTGCTGCTCGCGCTCGTGGGCCTGTTCCAGGTACCGGCTGATCACCGTCTGGCGGCCGTTTGGCTCGCGCTCTTTACCGTTGCCTTTGTTTCGCTCTACGCACTGATCATCATTCACTCGTCGCGCTTTAGCTTGCCGATCGTGATGGCGCTGCTGCCGTTGGCAACGGCCCCCGTTGCAGCGTCGATCGGAAAACGAACGAACACAACCAACGCAGACACGCCCCAAGCAGCAGATGGGGTATCCGCAACCGCCGAGGGCCTACAATCATGACAGCCCTCTCGCGCAAAAACCTGTGGGAAAAGACGCCCGCCGCCGTCAAGCGCGGTCTGGCCGGCGCGCTATCGGTAATGCCACCCACGTTTTGGTTGGGCAAGGCCTTTCGCGAACAACTGGCATTCGCCAACGACGCCGCGACTTGGTCGGCCGAACAAAGCCGCGCCTATCAAACGCGCCAACTGCGCGACATCTTAAAACTCGCGCACGACCAATCGCCCTATTGGCGTCGCGTCATCGACGACGCCGGTCTCAATCCCCACGACATCGCAAACCCCGAATACCTCCGCGCCCTACCGTTGATCGACAAGCAAACGCTGATCGACCATGGCACCGACATGCTCACGCGACCGGCCAATAGCCCCGGTGTCGATACGGTTTCGACCGGCGGCTCCAGCGGTGTACCACTAAAATTTCACATCGGCAGCGAGCGCTCGGCCATCGAATACGCCTATCTCGTCGCTGGCTGGCAACGCGTCGGTTTCCAACCCGATATGCCGCAAATAATTCTGCGCGGTGCCATCGTCGCGCCGGATCGTACCGGGCTGCGTTATGCTTACGACCCGATCTTGCGTCGCCATCAGTTCAGCAACTTTCACATGACCGACGAGAACATGGCGCGCTATTTAGACAAGATGGCGACGCTGGGCGATTGCTACCTTCACGTGTATCCGTCATCCATCGCGGCGCTCACGCGCTTCATGCAGCGCACGGGTCGCACACTGCCTTCAAACATCCGCGGCATATTGGCCGGTAGCGAAATCGTTTACTATGAAGATCGTCGCGCCACCGAGGAACTTACGGGCCTGCGCTACTTCTCCTGGTACGGTCATTCCGAAAAGCTCGTCCTCGCTTCCGCATGCGAACACGATGCAGCCTATCACGTCTGGCCCACGTACGGTTATTGCGAGTTGATCGATGAAGACGGCGAGCCTGTTACAACAGTCGGCCAGCGCGGCGAAATCGTCGGGACCGGCTTTATCAATCGGGTGCAGCCGTTTATTCGCTACCGCACGGGCGACTTTGCGACGTATTTAGGCGACCGTTGCCGGCACTGCGGACGCGAACAGATGCTACTGGGCAACATCCAAGGGCATCGCACGCAGGAGATGCTGATTTGTGCCGATGGGTCCGAAATCAGTTGGACGGCGGTCAACATGCACGACGGCACGTTCGATGGCGTGCGGCAATTTCAGTTCTTGCAACAAACGCCCGGTAAAGCAACGCTACACGTCGTACCGGCGGCGGATTGGACCGACGCCCGCGCGAGTGCCGTCAAGAAAAGCCTCGACCGAAAACTCGCAGGGCGTATCGTGTTTGAGGTGGCCGTTTGCGACGAAATAGAATTGACGACGCGCGGCAAGATGACGTTTGTGGATCAACGCATACCGGACGTCGCACACAGCGCGCCAGCAGCAGCGAGCCATACGTGAAACAGGTTGTACAAAATTACCGCACGGGCAACCTCAGCCTCGAAGACGTGCCCGCACCGATCTGTCGGCGCGGCGGCGTGGTGGTGCGCACGTGTTACTCGCTGGTCAGCACCGGCACCGAGCGGATGAAGGTGACGCAAGCACGCATGAGTCTGATCGCGAAGGCCCGCGCCCGACCCGATAAGGTCAAGCAGGTCATCGACAGCGTGCGGCAAGTCGGTCTCGCCGAATCGCTTAATAAGGTGCGCGAACGGCTCGATGCGCTCACGCCGCTCGGTTACAGCATGGCGGGCATCGTCGAAGAAGTCGGCGACGGCATCGACGATTTACGCGTGGGCGACTTGGTTGCGTGCGCGGGCGAAGGCATCGCCTGTCATGCCGAGTTTGTCGCCGTGCCGCGCAACCTATGCGCTAAACTGCCCGAAGGCGTGGACCCAGCCGATGCCGCCTTTGCCACTGTCGGCGCGATTGCCATGCACGGCGTGCGACAGGCCGGCGTGTCGCTCGGCGATACCGTGTTGGTCGTCGGTCTGGGTTTGGTGGGCTTGTTAGGCGTGCAGATTCTGAAGGCCGCCGGCTGCAAGGTTATTGGTGTTGACCTCGATGAAAAAAAACTCGCTTTAGCGCGCGACTGCGGAGCGGACCTGGCTTTGCATCGCAACGACAGCGCCTTAATCGATGCCATCGAACAAGCGACCAACGGCTTCGGTGTGGACGCCGCTTACATCGCCGCCAGCACAAAATCCGCCGACCCGATGACACTGGCCGGTGAGGTGGTGCGCGATCGCGGTAACGTCGTCATCGTCGGCATGGTGCCGGTCGAGGCGGATTGGCAAACGTATTACGAGAAAGAACTCAACGTCATTTTGTCGCGGTCTTACGGGCCGGGTCGTTACGACGCGAGTTACGAGAAAAAAGGCGTCGATTATCCCATCGGTTACGTGCGGTGGACCGAGGGGCGCAACCTGGAAGAGTTTCTGCGGCTCGTTGGCAACGGATCGCTCAATCCCAAACAGCTTAAGCCGAGCGTTTATCCACTTACCGACGCGCCCGATGCCTACCAAGCGCTACACGACGGCGCGGGCGATGATGCCGTCGCTATCCTGTTTAAGTATCCGACCGACGCACCGTTAACGCGCCGCGTGGCATTGGCATCAACCGCAGCACAAAACGGACAAGCCGGTTCCGTGAATCTGGCGTTGATTGGCGCGGGCAACTTTGCCACTGCCACGCTGATACCAGCCATGAAGAAGGCCGACGGCGCGCATTTGAAGGCCATTTGCTCGGCGGGCGGCCTGAGCGCTCGCAGCGCCGCGGCTCGCCATGGCTTCGAATACTGCACGAGCGAATTCGATGAAATCTTGCGCGACGACAGCGTGCATGCCGTAGTGATCGCCACGCGCCACGACACCCATGCCGCCTTCGCCGCCAAAGCGCTTAGCGCCGGCAAGCATGTCTTCGTCGAAAAGCCGTTGGCGCTAACGCCCTCGGAATTGCAGGACGTGATCACCGCACAACAAGCGAGCGGTCGCATTCTCATGCCGGGTTACAATCGTCGTTTCAGCCCGTTAGCGCAGTCGATTCAGTCGACGTTTGCGAAGCGCTCGTCGCCGATCGAAATCGTATGCCGCGTCAACGCCGGCGCGCTGGGCAAAGACTCGTGGTATCAGGATGCCGACGAAGGTGGCTGGCGTATCGCGAGCGAAGGCTGTCACTTCGTCGATCTGATCCAATTTCTCGCCGGCGCGAAGATCGAACGTGTTTACGCCGAGATGATCGGCGGGCATGTCGCAGGTCAACAGAACGACAACTGCATAAGCACGTTGCGACTCGAAGACGGCTCCATCGCGACGCTCGCCTACATCGCCAACGGCGATACTGCCGCCGGTAAGGAACGGATTGAGGTCTTCGGCCAAGATACGACCGCGATCATCGACAATTGGAAACAGGCGACGATTCACGCGAACGGTAAGAAAGAAACCATCGCGCCTAAGGGAACGGGCAAAGGACATGCCGCGGAGATGGCCGCGTTCGTGAACGCGATACGCGCCGGCGGTAGTGCGCCGATTGGCATCGACGATGCAATCCACACCACGGCCACCACGTTTGCGATTTCCGAGTCGTTATTAACCGAGCGACCGATATACGTCGCCGATGTGCTGTCGCGCCCGGCGGGCGAGGAGGCGACCGATGGTTAGCCCCACGCTCGAGCGTTGCCAAGCGTTGCGCGAACGCCATTACCCGCGCAATCAATGGCCCGGCATCATGTACGAAGCCGCCGTTACGCGCGGATTCGATGGCACCGGCGTGTTGCTCGAAATCGGTTGCAGCCGCGAAGGTAAGCGCCTGCGACGAATGGCGCAACACTTTGCCCACGGCATCGGCGTCGATATGGAAATCGCCCGTCAATGGCCGCCGCAAGACCATACGACCATGATCCTCGGGGATGGTCACAAACTCTGCCTGCAAGACGAAAGTGTCGACGTCGTTTGCATGGCTAATGTCGCCGAACATCTCGAATACCCTGCCGTCGCGTTTCGCGAATGCGCGCGCGTGCTGAAAATCGGCGGTCGCCTCGTCGTGATGACGGTCAATCAAAACTTCCCGCCCATCGCCGCCGCGCGCGTAATGCCGCATGGCATGCGTCAGATGATCAATCGCATGGCCTCGGGCACGGCGGATGAAGACACGTTTCCGGCTTACTACCGAGCTAACACGCTAGCCAACCTCACTTCGGAAGCGCAAGCCGCTGGGTTCGAATCGGTTAACGTGCGATACATTCCACATCACCCGCACTATCTCATGTTTTCGACGGCGGCGTATCGCTTGGGCGTGTTGTTTGAAAAAATGACGCGACCGGTCGCGCCGTTGCGGCACATGATTTTGGGCGTGTTTGAGAAGTCGACCACGCCGACCAATGGCAACGGAGGCGCAAAGCAATGAGCCGCCCCGCCGCCACTGCCGAACAACCCACCGTCGTGCGCAACTACTTCGACGACGCCAGCACGAGTTGGGGCCAGCGCTACCAACAGCCGCCGCGCGGCATGGCCGACGTCGACCTGCTCATGCGCCGCCGCAACATTCACGAACTACTGCAACCGATTCTCGACGCCGCGACGGGCAAGCTACAAATCATCGACGTCGGTTGCGGCAGCGGCGATGTGCTTGCCGGGATACCGCGCGATAAGATGCGCGTATTCGGTATGGATTTTTCGCCGGAGATGGTGCGGCATGCATCCATCGCCCATCCGCAGGATCGCTTTCTCGCCGGCGATGCTACCCGCTTGCCGCTGGCGTTCGATAGCGCTGACGTTGCCGTGTCCTCCGGCGTGATCGAATACATCCCCGATCCACTCGCCGCAGTCGCAGGCATCGTCGCAACGTTGAAGCCCGGCGGTCATCTCATTATTTCGTTCCCGAATCGCAAGAGCGTGTTTCGCCATTTGCTGCAAGTCGAACGCAGCCTCGAGCGTACAGCCCATCGCGCCAAGAACGCTTTACGCGGTAAAGCCGAATCGAATGGCAGCGGCAACAGCCGCTATCGCCATCGACAATGGTCGGTCCGCGAAGTCACCAACCTACTGCGCCGTGCGGGTTTGGTCGTGGAAGAGGTGCGCATCAATACTTTCGGTCCTTGGGGGCGGCTGGGTCGTTTGCGAATGATGTCGCAAGCCTCGCAATCGCTGTCCGCCCGCTTCAAAAATGCCAACGCCGTTACCACCCGCTTGGGTAGCACGCTCGTAATCCGAGCGCGCAAGCCGGGCGACAACGCGTAAAACATCATGATACGCCTCACGGCCCTTTACATTCTTATCGCCGTGCTATCACTGGTCGCCGTGCGCCGTTGGTTCTGGTCGCTCTGCGGCCTGCTGTTCGTAACCGTGCTGATGCAAAACCCGAGCATGCCGACGATGATGTTCGGCATCCAAGGCCTCAACCCTTGGAACGCGCTATTTCTGGTCATTGTCATCGCTTGGTATTTTGAGCGTCGGCGCGACCCCGAGCGTGCGCCAGCCACGGCCGCGCCCGTGTTTCTTTTTCTGGCATACGGCGCGATGCTCGTCATCATCGGCCTCGTCGCCGTCGTATCGATCAGAGAGTTTCGCGGCGACTATGCGGGTCGATATTCCGCGAAAGACATCGCCATCGATACAATTATTAACCCGCTGAAGTATCTGGCCGTCGGTTTTCTATTTTACGATGGCGCGTTGCGACGCACGCGCGTCAAAATGGCGCTCGTTTGCGCCGTCGGTAGCGGGCTATGCTATTCGCTACTGATGTTTAAAACGCTGCGCGAAAAGGTCTTCACCATCGACACCGGCGGCGCGCGGCGCGCGACCGACAAACTCATCGGCCTGTTCGCGAACGACCTGGCCGAGATCACGGCGTTTTCCTTATGGGGCGCGTTGCTGTTGGTGATCGTGCTTTACAAGCCGTGGGAGAAGTTTGCGGTCTTGTTCACCGCCGCCGCGTCGCTACCGGCGTTCCTCGCACTCAAGTCGCGCGCGGGCTTTCTCGCATTCGTTGCGTCGGGCGTGTTGTTGGGCATGCTGCGTTATCGCATTTTGTTGATCATCCTGCCACTGGCCGCGATCGGTGTGGGTGTTGCCGTGCCCGATGTGGCTGACCGCGTGTTGGCAGGTGTCGGCAGCGATGTGGACCATAGCGACTTCGATGAAATCTCCTCGGGGCGCACCACCTATTTGTGGCCCGCGTCGCTCGAACAAGTCGCCAAGTCCCCCATCGTCGGCCACGGTCGCTACACGATCCTCCGCACCGACGCCTACGAACGCATGATGGACCTCGGCGCGAAGGCCGTGCCGCAACATCCGCACAGCGCGTATCTGGAAGTCTTGCTCGATGCCGGCGGCGTCGGCCTCGGTATCTGCATCGCCTGCTTCCTCGGCTTGCTGTATGTCGGCTGGCAACTGCTGCGTTATCCGTACGACTCGCTGATACGCGTCGTAGGCGCTATCGGTCTGGTCGCCGTGGCCACCGAAATGTCCGCCGCTATCGCCGGGTCCAGCTTTTACCCCACCCAAAGCGCCGTACCCTACCTATGCGTTTGGGGCGTGATGCTGCGCGTGCGGCACGAACAAATCGCGTTCCAACGCAGAGCCGCCGAACAACCGACCGTATCCCCCTACGCGCTTAACAACGAACCGCCGCAAGCGCAGGTGGGCGCGTCATGATCAAACTCGCTTACATCGCGGCACCGAGTTATTCCGGTTCGACCTTGCTGACGTTTCTGCTCAACGCGCACCCGCGTATCGCGACCGTCGGCGAGCTGAAGTGGGGCAGCATCGACTTAACGACGTATCGATGCTCGTGCGGCGCGTTGCTGACGGCTTGCGACTTCTGGCGTCAGTTGCGCGAACGCGTCGAGGCCGAAGGATTAACATTCGACTTGCAGCGCCCGCCGACCGAGTTTCGCACGCACACCGGCGGCCTAACCGACCGCATTGTGCGCGCCCGAAATCGCGGTCCGCTTTTTGAAGGCGTGCGCGGCGCGATGATGGCCGTCATCCCCGCCTGCCAAGACCTGATCGCCACGGCCCGCGCCACCAATCGCACCGCCATCAACGCCGCTCTCGATTTGCAACGTGCCGAGATATTTCTCGACGGCTCCAAAGACCCCGTTCGGTTGCAACACCTACTAAACACAGGCGATTACGATGTGCGCCTTATCCATCTCGTCCGGGATGGTCGCGGTGTGGTTAACTCGACGATCGGTAAGAAAGGCTTATCGCCGACCATCGCGGCGGAGGACTGGCGCCGCACCCACGAACAAATCGAACGACTCGCTCAACGTTTGGATGCAAATCAGTATCAGTGTGTAAGTTATGAATCGCTATGCGATCAAACCGAAGACACGCTGCGCGAGTTGGCCGCATTCCTCGAAATTGATGCGACGGAGTTCGCCGATGACATCTCGGCGGCGACGCATCACATTCTCGGCAATCGGATGCGCCTGAGCCGCCTCGATGAAATCGCGCTCGATGAAAAATGGCACACCGAATTGGACGCCAACGCACTTGCCGCCTTCGAAAAATGCGCCGGTGCGCTCAACCGGCGCTACGGGTACCAATGAGCAATGATCGCAACAATCCGAAGCATGCCAAACCTGCTGCAATCAACCCACCATCAGGTGCACCCACCGTTGCGCCAATCGTTGAAAACATCGGCACCGCTCCAACGCTGACAGCCGCGCCGCCACCGCAACGCCCTTCCGCCGCGCGCAATGTGGCCGCCAATTGGATTTGGTACCTGCTCGTCCTCGCGTCCGGCTTCATCATTCCGCGACTCGTGTCCGATTATTTGGGCAAATCGCTGCTCGGCGTTTGGGTACTCGGTTGGTCGTTTGTCTTCTTCGTGCGCTGGTTGCACATGGGGCTCACGTCTTCCGTCTCGCGCTACGTCGCGCGCGACCGCGAACTGGCGAATTGGGATGCCCTCAACCAAACCGTCAACACCAGCTTGGCGATGCTCAGTGGCGCGTGCGTACTGGGCTTCGCCGTCGCCGCCGGTTGTTCCTATCTGGTGCCGAGCCTATTGCCCGATGACGCCACGCCCGAACTGATTCGCACCGCCCGCTGGGTCGTGGTATTGCTGTCACTAACCGCGGCACTACAACTGCCCGGCGGTGTGTTCAATGCCGTTATCACCGGCTGCGAACGTTTCGATGTGCTCAATCTCATTCGCGTGGTGCGCGATGGCGGCGTATTGTTGGCCATCGTGTTGCTTTTGCGCGACGGTCACGGCCTCATCGCCGTCGCCCTCGCCGTGTTGGTCGGTGAAATTTGCGGCGACCTATCCAAGTGGATCGCGGCCTTGCGGATTTGCCCGCAAATCCGACTGCGCCCCGAACACATCGATACCAAAGCCGCCCGACAGTTACTCACGTACGGCGGTAAGACTGTTGCACAAGGATTGGCGCGCGGCAGTTTGTACGAAGTGAACCACCTGATGGTGCTCAACATGCTCGGCGGCCCGGCAATGTTGGCGATCTATTCGCGCCAAACGGCGTTACTCAAACACGCTCTGCGCTTCATGAAACAATACGCCCAAGTGTTTATCCCGCGCAGCAGCGCTTACGATGCTGCTGCCGATCATGCGGCGCAACGTTCCTTGCTCGTAACGACCACGCGCATCGGCCTATACTTTTCGCTTCCAATCGTGCTGCTGCTGTGCATATTGGGCGACCACCTCGTCACGCTGTGGATGGGCCCCGGCTTTACGGCGCAGCCCGTGTTGACCGTCATCGCCATCGGCCACCTGTTTATGCTCCCACAGCAAGGTGCTTACTCGGTGCTGATGGGCCAAAATCGCCACGGTCGCATTGCAGTTATCGACTGGTACGGTGTCGTGCTCGGCGTGGTGTTGGCGTGGATGCTGATCGCGCTATTCGATCTCGGCATGCTCGGCGCGGCAATCGGTTTGGCCGTTCCCGTCGCGCTTACCGGCGGCGTGGTGATGCCCGTCATCGCTTGTAACGCGTGCGAACTGCCCGTTACGCAATACCTGCGCCGCATCGGTTGGGGGCCGCTACTCGCCAATATTCCGCTCGCGGTATCATTTGCAATCAGTCGCGTTTGGTTGGACGGCTTTTGGATGGCCGTCGGCGCGGGCGTCGGAGGTTTAATCACGGTCCCGATTTACTGGCGTGTGGTGGTTCCTGCCGAGATGCGCGGCCGCATACTCGGCAAGCTCGGCATCCATCGCACAGCCACCGACGCATCGCCGCACGTCGCAACCTCGCAGAGTTAACTTACCACGTATATGTTTTCCCACCGCCCTAGCATCTGCTTCGTCGCGCCCAACAATTACGCGGTGCTATCCGGCGATCCGAACGTGCAACACATTGGCGGCGCCGAAGTGCAACGAGCGCTGATAGCGCGCGAACTCGCCCAGCGCGGTTGGCGGGTCAGCTTCGTCACGCTCGATCACGGTCAACCTGACGGCATCGAACACGACGGCATACGCGTGTTTAAGGCGTACGCCTACAGTGATGGCGTTAGAGGCCTGCGCTTTATTCACCCGCGTTGGACAGGCCTCAACGCAGCGATGCATCGTGCCGACGCGGATATCTACATTCAGCGCACGGCGGGCATCGAAACGGGACAAGTGGCGCACTGGACGCAAACAAGTGGCAAAAAATTCGTGTACGCCGTGGCCAGCGAGCCCGAATGCGATAGACGCGTCGGCAATCGGACATCCTGGCGCGAACGCGCGTTCTTTAAATACGGCCTGCGTCGCGCGAACGCCGTGGTAGCCCAAACGCGACGGCAAGTTGAACTAATCAAAGCCACGTATCGCATCGATGCGCGACTGATTCGCAGCGCCGGCATCGACCCCAAGCCCGATCTTAGCGACGACGCGTTAGCGGCGCGCTTGCAAGCGCCGCATATCCTTTGGGTGGGCCGCTTCTCGCGCCCCAAGCGCGTGGATCGTTTGCTCAAAATTGTACAGGCCTGCTCGCAATATCAATTCGATATTGTCGGCGATCACCCCCACCCCGCACCCGACATCGCCGCCGCCGTCGCCGGCCTTCATCAACAACCCAACGTCACCATGCATGGGTTCGTGCCCTATCGAGACGTCGGCACACATTACGATCGCGCCGCGTTGCTGCTTTGCACCAGCGACTGGGAAGGCTTCCCCAATACGTTTATCGAAGCCTGGTCGCGCGGCATTCCGGTTGTATCAACCGTCGATCCCGATGATGTCATTACGAGGACGGGCTGCGGCGCGACATCCACCGATCTACAACAATGGCCCGATTTGATGAATACGATTTTGGGGCAACACGCTACTTACATCGAAACCACCCACCGCGCCCGCGAACACTTCACGAGTTCACACGGCCTTGATCACGTTACGACACAGTGGGAATCGTTACTTATGAAAGTGGCAACATAAGAATCGTCGCGCGCAGGCGGACACGACTTGAATATGATACTGTCTCGTAGCCAATGTTCTTGAGAGCGACAGCCGCGCTCTGACACCGGCTAATAGCCAGTGGAAGCAGACCATTCAGCAGAGAGCGTACTCATTCGTGAATTGGTCTAACTGGAAGCGCTCGATCGATTGCAAGTGCCCCACGTCATTTGCGCGCCGCCTTGGCGACCGCCGCGGCTACTGTTGGTGCCACGGATTTGTCCAACGGATCGGGTAGAATCTTCTCGGCGCTCAAGTCACCGACCGCGCTCGCCAGCGCATGAACCGCAGCCATCTTCATCCGTTCGGTAATCCTTTCCGCTTTGGCGTCGAGCGCGCCGCGGAAGATGCCGGGAAACGCCAATACGTTATTCACCTGATTCGGGAAATCGCTGCGCCCGGTGCCGATGACGGCCGCACCCGCCGCCTTGGCATCATCGGGCATGATTTCGGGCGTGGGATTCGCCATTGCCAGAATGACCGGATTCTCCGCCATCGATTGCACCATCTCCGGTTTGAGCAAACCCCCTTTCGATACCCCGATAAAGGCGTCGGCATTTTCTAAAGCGGCAGCCAAATCACCGCTGCGATTCTCCAAGTTGGAAAATGCCAACAATTCGGTCTTGTAGCGATTGAGATCGCCACGATCGCGCGAGATGATCCCTTTTGAATCGCACACGAGCACGTCCTTCACGCTCACGCAAACGTCGGTCGCCTGACCCACGCAGCGCAACAGCTTGGCAATCGCGGTGCCCGCGGCGCCGGCCCCGCTGATCACAACGCGCATATTGGAAAGCAACTTCCCCACCACCTGCGCCGCATTCATCAGCGCCGCCAGCAACACAATGGCGGTGCCGTGCTGATCGTCGTGAAAGACGGGAATGCCGATATCCTGCAAGGCCGCTTCCACCTGAAAACAGCGCGGCGCAGCAATATCTTCGAGGTTGATACCACCGAAACTTGGCGCGACGGCTCGTACCAACGTAATCAACGCTTCGGGCGTTGCCGCATCGACCACCAAAGGTATTGCATCGACGTTGGCGAAGTGTTTGAAGAGTATCGCCTTGCCTTCCATCACCGGCATGGCGGCGGCGGGGCCGATGTTGCCTAACCCTAAGACAGCGGTGCCGTCGCTTACGACTGCCACGGTATTGCCGCGAATCGTCAATTCGCGGCTGAGTTCGGGGTTTTCGGCGATGGCGGTGCAAGGTTTCGCGACACCGGGCGTATAGGCGACAGATAAATCGTCGCGGCTATTTAGCGGCACCTTACTGACGATTTCCAACTTGCCGGTATGCTTGGAGTGTAAGTCGAGCGATAATTGATCGTAGTCGGGCATCGATATTTCTCCGGAACGTCGTGCTGGTTAGGTGTATCATATGCACGTTCTGAATCATATGCATGCCTAATCTGAGCGAACGAGTGACCTAAAATGACCGCCCGCTACGACATCATCGGTATCAACTACGACACGACGCGCCGCGCCGATCCTTATATAACCCAACGCCTGCTGCATCACTTGAATCCGCAACCCGGAGGTCGCTATCTCGATGTCGCCTGCGGTAGCGGCAACTATACGATCGCCCTGCACGACCACGGCGTTGATATTTGCGGCGTCGATGCGTCGACCAAAATGATTGCCGCCGCGTATCAAAAAGACGCGCACATCGATTGGCGCGTCGCGGATGTCGCAAACCTTCCATTTAACAACGGCGACTATGCCGGCGCGATCTGCACTTTGGCGACGCACCACTTCGACGATCTGCCCGCAGCATTCTTCGAAGTTCGCCGCGTCCTGAGCCACGGTCGCCTTGTCATCTTCACAGCCACGCCCGAGCAGATGGCCGGCTATTGGCTCAATCACTACTTCCCGCAGATGATGGCCCGCTCGATGGAGCAGATGCCGACGCTCGCTGCCACGACCGCCGCGTTGACCGACGCCGAATTCGAGATCGTCACCACAGAACCGTATGCGATCCACCCCGCCTTGCAGGACTTCTTCCTTTACAGCGGCAAGCACGACCCGGCGATGTATCTCGATCCCATCGTAAGGGCCGGCATCTCGAGCTTTCGCCTGTTGATCGACGACGAAGAACTCCACCAAGGCTGCGAACAGCTAAGCCGCGACATCGATAACGGTGATATCAAGGATGTGCAACGACAATTCGAAAGCGAAACCGGGGACTATCTTTTCATCGTTGCGGAATCCACCGGATAGGATCAGCGCAAATCCATGCCCACCTGCCCCGCTTGTCATTCCGATCGCACCGGTTACTACTTCGATCCGAAGACCGGTCGCGCCGTGTATCAAGACGCCAAGGCGCTCGCGCAATGCCACGACTGCGGCGACGTCTTCATCGCTGCCGGTGCCGCTCTCGAAAAGCGCATCGGCCTTAGTGTCTGGCAACGCTGGAAGCGCACCATCGCGTATCTCTCCGGCGCGGCGTTTAGCATCTTGGAATACTGGTTCGATATCTTTTGGGTTGGCCTCGCCGCTCAATGGGCGCTGATCGCCGCCATTGTCTTCACGTCGCTCGGCATTGCCGAAATCCTACTCGCGCGTTCGCTCGCCTCCGGAGGCATCCATATCCTGCGTTCGCAATCATTATGGCTGCGTATGTTGATTCTATTGGTGCGCTATGCCCTGCCGATAGGCCTCATCGTCATGGGCATTCTCTTCAACATGCAACAAACCCGCGACATCATCGAAAGCATCCAATCCGACCTGCCCATGTAGAACGAAAAAAGGGGACGGATGTCGAAACACCCGTTCCCCAAAAAGGCTAACTTGGTAAAGCGCTCAAGCCCCGTCCCCCTCGGGCCGGATGCTCGCAAGTGCGTTTACGGCTTGGTCGCCGCAGGTAACTCAACCACCTGCCATTCGATGTAACTTTGCTGCCCCCAGCGTTGCCGCTCGATGCGCAGGTTGCTCGACGACGTGAACTCGGCCGTGCTGTAACTGCGCGGATAGGCCGTGCCCGTGCCGTTACACGTCATGCTGTGGAAATGCACGCTGGATGCCGTATCGACCGAACTCAGCAACGCATCGGCAACAGACCAATTCTTGTTGCCGCTGTTATCGATCTGTCCGCGTTGTGCGGCCGCACCGGCACCGAAGTCGATCACCGTGTATTCGACCGAGCGCGTGCCGTTGCTACCCGTGTGCTGATAAAACTCCACGGCATCGCCCGCACCGTTCAACTGACCGGCCACGGCGGTATACGCCAAGCCATTGCGATCGGTGCGCGATTGGAACAACAACAACGATGTTGCCGGATTGACCGACGCAATTGAGCTACTTGCACGTGCGCCTTCATTCGGACCGCTAAAGCTCGACGAACCGCTCTGAATCGAATCGATCTTAGATGGGTCGAACTCGACCACCGTCCAGTTGTAATCGACGCTCGAGCTGCCGGTATCGGCACGTTCGACGCGTACCGTTGACGACGAATCGACATACGCTGTCAAATGCGCTTCGCTGAAGTAATTGCGGCTGTTCGAATTCGTATCCGCATACACCAGCGCCAAACAAGCCGCCGGATCGACCGTCGCGCCGATGGCCAACGACGCAGCGCCTTGACTGTTACCGAAGGAGCCCGAGCCGCGATAGGCGGTGAATTCACCACCCACGCATTCGATCACCTGCCAGCTAACCCACGACGAATTACCCGAGTTACCGCGATAGAGCCGCAGCGTATCGCTATCGAGCAAGTCGCCGCGCACCATCACCTGATTGGCATTGGTATTACCGTTCTGATAACCCGTGCCGTAACTTAACAACACAAACGCGTGATTTGTGTCCACCGCACTAATCGAAACATCGAGGGTTGCCCCCGACATCTGAGCGCGGCCCGACTGCACGTTATAACCCGATGCGGTCTGGTTCGGATCGAACGGCGTCAAGGCAACTTCGTTGCTGTAACCGCTTTCATTGCCCGAGGTATCGAGCGCCGTCACGACAAAGTAGTACGTATCATCGTTGGTCAGTCCCCCGACGAAGAATGACGTCGCATCGTCGTTATCGACTTCGGAATATGGCCCGCCTGCCGACGTACCGATGTAGATCACGTACACCGCCAAGTCCGGCTCGCTGTTGGCGTCCCAGCTCAAATCCACAGCACCGTTAAGGGCGGTCCCCGCCAGATTTGACGGCGGAGCCGGCGGAACCGTATCAGTCAAGGTAGCGCTTACTTCTTGGCTGAAACCGGTTTCGCTTTGCCCGTCGTAAAGCGTGGTCACGACGTAGTAGTAGGTGGTGCCGATCGTGACATTCTGGTCGGTCCATGATTCATCCTGCACCGCACCGACCGATGTGTAAGGGCCACCGCTCGTCGTCGAACGATAAATGACGTACCCTGTTAATTGCGGGCTGTTCACCTGCGACCAACTCACCGTGATCGAACTAAAGCCCGCCGTTGCCGTCACGTTGTCGGGCGGCAGCACCGGCGCGATCGGGGTGACCACCGCTTCGTTGCTGTAGGCGCTCTCCTGACCAGCATCGTCGGTGGCCGTCACGACATAGAAATACGTCGTGCCGCCGGTGACCGAGTTGTCGTAGTAGTTGCCACCTTGTGCCACACCGACGAACGCATACGGCCCGCCCGATGTCGTCGAACGATAGACCGTGTAGAAATCGATATCCGGATCCCAGTTTTCCAACCATTCGAGATCGACGGCGTTTTGATCGGGAATCGCTTCCAACTGACGTGGAGCCATCGGAACCGGATCGGCCTCCGGCGTCACGGATACTTCATTACTGAATCCGCTCTCATTGCCGAAATCATCCAACGCCGTCACCACGAAGTAATACGTCGTCCCGTTGGTCAAACCGTACACGGGAAACTCGCTCGGATCGTCGCCGTCGTATTCTTCGTATGGACCACCCGCCGTCAGCGCGAAGTAAACCAGATACGAGTTGAAATCCGGCTCGGTGTTGTCATCCCAATCGAGATACGCCCCCTGCGTGAGCGGATAACCCACCAAGTTCTGCGGCGCGGCGGGCGGCACCGCATCAAATGGCACCGCGTTGACCACGTTGCTCTGCGCGCTTTCTTGCAGCGAGAAATCGACCGCCGTCACGACGTAGTAGTAGCGCGTGCCGTTGACAACGTTGGTATCAACATGAGCGCTGGTGCTGCCATACCAAATTTCGCCGAACGGACCGCTCTGCGACGTGCTGCGGAAGAGGCGATAGGCATAGAAGTCCGGATCATTAACATCATTCCAATCGAGCGAAACCTGATTCGCGCCGGCCGTTGCCGTTAGATTCGTCGGTGTGGGCGGCGGCGGATCGCTCAACGGACGACCGACAAATTCCGCCGTAAAGCCGCTCTCATTCAACGCGCCGTCGGTAGCCGTCAGCACATAAAAATAGTCCTGATCGTTGGTCAAACCGCTATCGAGATATTCCGGATCTTCCGAGAAATCGATAAACGTGTACGGCCCGCCCGAGGTACTCGAACGATAAACCGACACGTAAAAGAAGTCCGGATCGTTCGGCGGCGTCCATTCGATATACACCGTGCCGATGTTGCCCGTCGTTGCGATGTTATACGGCAAGCCGGGTGCCTCATTGTCGATCGGCGTCGTCGTGGCTTCATTGCTATACGGGCTCACAGCGCCCGCTTCATCGACCGCTTCAACGACAAAGTAGTACGGTTGCCCGTTGTTCAAACCGCCGACGACCCAACTGGTCACGTCGTCGCTATCGATCTCATCGTAGGGCCCGCCGGCGACCTCGCTGTAGTAGATGCGGTACTCGCGGAAGTCCGGCTCGGTGTTGGCATCCCAACTGAGATAGGCCTTGCGATCGCCCGGCGTTGCGACGAGGCCCGTCGGCGCGGCCGGCGGAAGATTCGTCGGCGTGCCCGCCGCTTCAGCGCTCAGCGGACCTTCATTACCGTACGCATCCGATGCGCTCACGACGTAGTAATAGGTTTGGTCGTTAATAAGCCCCGCATCGACGTAATCGCTGCTTGCACTCAACGCTTCCGTCACGGGTGCGTAGGGGCCGCCCGACGTATCGGAACGATATAGCGTATAACCCGTGAGATTGCTTTCGCTGTTGTCGTCCCAATCGAGCGACAAGGCTTCTTCACCGACGGTCGCCAGCAGATTCTGCGGCGCGGCCGGCAGGCTTACGCCCGCCGTGGCAAAGTCTTCGTTGCCCGTATCGCTCTCGTTGCCCCGTGCAAACGCGGAAACGACATAGTAGTACGTCACGCCCGCCGCTGCGGAGGTATCGTCATAGTCGCTCACCATTGGCGTTGCGATTTGTGTGTACGGCCCGCCCGCCGCCGTTGCGCGATAGACGACGTAGTTCGCGATGTCCGGCTCGGCGTTGTCATCCCAGTCGAGATTAATGCTATCAGCATCACCATTGGCAGTCAGATTCAACGGCGTACCCGGGTAACCGCCCTGCACGGTCCAGGTGCGCGTGGCCGTCATCAGGTTGCTGCGCAAATCTTCGTCACGCACCAGCGTGGTGTTATCGACGACTGTCACCGTGACGGTATGTACGATGTCGCTCAGCGTCGCATAATCCGGCGTAAAGCTATTGCCCGTTGCACCCGCAACCTCCACGCCGTCAATGGCCCACTGCACATCGAGATTGTGACCAACCGGTTGCATCGGCGTGACCGAAAACGTCGTGCCTGCAAGGTAAGCGTTGGGCTGCTCCGGCGTCGCATCATCAATTGGCGATACTGTTTCGTATGTCAGGCGAATCAACTGCTCGCTGTTGACCTCTTCAAAGTCGCCATAGTTCGAGCGCATGCGCGACGACGCCGACGGTCGATAGATACCGTACTGTCGATAGTAACCGCCTTCGTAGGTATCGATATTGGGTAAATCGAGCCAGCGATACCACTTGCGCTGTTGTGCCGTTTGTTCCGAGGCGTCGAAGATACTGACGTTCGCGAAGTACGGCTCGCCGCCGGTGTACGTGCTGCCGGCCGTTTCCACGTATTCATCCGTGAGGTTACCGAACGAGTGGCCAAACTCGTGCACCGCCACGCGCGCGGCAAGACCGTTACCGCCAGGAAACGTACCGAGGTCGCCGCTGTAGTAACCCGTGCCACCGTAAGACGTGGTATTGGCCGATGCGAGAATCTGATCTTCATCGGGTGCCGAGCCGGCGGCGGCGCGTGCCTTGCTCAGATTGATCGAAATGCCGCGGCTCGTCGCACTGACGCTCATATCCAGCGCCGTGTCGCGGTAGATGCCCGAGCCCGGCTCGTCCACGCCCGACTCATTCGAGATTACATCCACACGGTGTACGTTGAAGTACGGCGCGTACACGTCGAACGGATGCTCGTTGAACAGCTCGGTAACAACGGTGTTGATGTGACCTTCGTACGTCGTCAAATCCGCCGTGGTGTAGCCGTCACCAACAAAGACTAAGTCAACGCGGTTATTGATTGGGCCGTTGTCCATCAACGTCGTGTACGACCAGGTATTGCGTGGCATGCTGAGGATCGCTTGACGCATCTCGTCCTGCGTGACATCGACATGCTCGATACCGCAATGATCCGCAAAGTGACGCAGCATGCGCCGCGGTTGTTGATCGCCCAAAGGCGGCGCGGCTTGCACATCAGCGATCCGCGTTAACGTCGTTACGACGCTCAGTGCGCACGCCGTCCACACGATTTTTTTCCAAATCGACGACATGAAGATTCCTCCGTTGGATAAATGGATGGGCAATTCGCCACTGAGCAAGGATGGGCAGCAAGCGACGAACAACAATTCTATTTGACGCGGTTAGACTACTACCGCATATCAAATCGACAAGATTATTCGGCGCGATTATTGGTTAAAGTTGCGCGAAGACCGTCGCACTATCACTGGCACAAACTGATTTCAAAAAAAGACATGGAAAACCTAAAATCCACATCATTTCTTACTAACGGTCAAAGCGGTCATCCATGATATCAACTTCTCGCGCTCTGCATGTGAGCGCGCCGATTGAACGTTTAACCAGTGCGGCGCCCGCACCGTTTCGATTCCTTTCGATGCCTACTTCTTAAATCTGCACCATTGCAATCCAAACGCGTTTCGTGAACACCCTACCACCGGTCGTCATCGACTCGATCCCGAGGTTCGGTAAGGCGCTATGCGGTTCGGAGACACCGCAGACGCGTTCCGTCATGGCGTGACATAAACGTCTCGTCCTACACTGCCGCCTTTACCTCAGCTTACCCAGATTCCATCGACCACTTGCACACGATTTGCCCCTTCAAACGACTGTGACTTCTTTACCCGTCGCCACCATGAACAAAACCCGCCCCGCAACGTACCAAAATCGGCGGCCATGTGATTTTTCATGCCGTCGGACGTCAACCTTCACCCGTGGTTACGACAGCAGGCTAACGCTATCATGACACGTCTTATGGGCATGCCGCAGAACACCAGAGATTACTACCGTTATTGCCCCGGCGAGGAGCACATTCGCATTTCCAACGCGATCTGCCGTGGTCGCCGCAAGTCGCATTTCCCCAAATGCCACAACTGCCAGTTCAACGACGATCAACACACGCAAACGCCGGTGCAACTCGAAAGCAAAAAGGTCGAAACGCCGTCGCCCGCCAAGGTCATCAACGGACAGATCGTCGGCAACGCCAACCCGACCGAAGGCATCGGCGCGCTCTTTCACGCGTCCGAAGTCGCCGGCACCGTGCCCGCGCCCATGTCCGACGAGGCCGCCTGGCGCATCGGTCACGCCGCCGCCCAATTCCTGCGTGCCAAGCTGCGCGGTTACGACCGTGCCGATCCCGATGCCAACTCGTTGGTGATCGGTCGCGACCCGCGCGCCCACAGCCCGCGCTTGGAACGCGCGCTGATCGAAGGCGTACGCGCGACCGGCACTGATGTTATTACGCTCGGCATCATCGATACGCCGCAGCTTTACTTCGCCGTCGAGCGCATCGGCGCGTGCGGCGGCATCATGGTGAGCGCCGGCCATCGCCCCACCAGCGAGAACGGTTTCCGCATCTGCGGCCTGCAAGGCACGCCCATCGGCATGGATACCGGCCTCGGCAGCATTCGCGACATCGCCATTCGCGTGCCCGTGCATTCGACCGGCGCCAATTCGCGCAAGCTGGAGCGCGATGAGAGCGAAGCGTATACCGACTTCATCCGCAGCGTGCTACACGCGCGCAACAAGCTGCCGCGACCGATCAAAGTGGTCGTCGACGCCTCCAACGGTTCGGCCGCCCGCTGGATTCCCATCTTGTTCAAAGGCATGCGCAACTTGCGGATCATCAAGCTCAACTTTGAGCACGAAGGCGAGTTTCATCACGAGCCCAATCCGCTCAAGAGCCGCAACCTGCAACAGATGCGTCAGGTCTTGCGCGATGAAGAGGCCGACTTCGCCGTATGTTTCGACGCCTCGGCGGAGCGCTGTGTGTTTATTGACGACCGCGCCCGCACCGTACGGCCCGATTACATGATCGCGCTGCTCGCGGGCAACTTCCTCGCGCGCGATCCCGATGCCACCATCGTGTTCGATCATCGCGCCAGCGCCGTGACCGAAGAAGAAATCCTGCGCCTCGGCGGTAAGCCGCTGCGCGAACGCATCGGCCCCGCGTATATCAAGCGCGCCATGACGGAAAACGAAGCCGTCTTCGCCGGCGATCTGGCCGGCCGCTTTTACTTCCGCGAAAGCCGTTACTGCGAATCGGCCTTTTTGGCATTCGCCCACGTGCTCAATCTGATCGGCACCAACGACCAACCGCTAAGCGAACTGACAAAGCCGCTACAGCGCTACAGCAACTCGGGCGAGATCGAGTTTCAATGCGCCGATACCGAACGCGCGCTGTCTGAGTTATCCCTCGCACTTTCCAACGCACGCGAAGAACGCTTCGACGGCGTGACCTACCGCTTCCCCGATTGGTGGGTCAACGTCCGCCCCAACGCCGCCCGCGGCGTGCTGCGCGTCAACATGGAAGCGCGCAACCGCAAGCAGATCGATGAGAAATTGGAGGAGTTGGGGGTGTTGTTGGGGGAGCGGGTGTAGCCTTTGATTCGACACGAACTTCCAATCGTGCCGGATGCCATCGTAGTCTGGGTTGTAAACAAGCCACCGTCGGATGACGCGACTGTTTGGGTGGGTTGAGTATGCCGCACCCTATCTGGTTAAACTTTGCAAAAAGCAACCATACATCTGGAGACGCAAGATGAGCCGCGAGCGATTTGAACTCGCACTAGAGAGAATGCAACCAACCGATTGGCGACGCTTCGAAATTTTGGCAAGCAAGTTCTTGGTCCCTGAATTCCCAGAACTGAGAACAACAGCAAGCCCCGGCGGTGACCGCGGTCGCGACGGAGAGCTTTTTTCTGCCGATGGAATACAGCGAATAGTCTTTCAATACTCAGTGACGGAATATTGGGATGCAAAAATTAAAAGGCTTTTGCCACAAATAGCCGAGAATTTCCCCGACGCCCAAATCCTAGTTTATGTCACAAATCAAGTGATTGGGGCGGAAGCGGATCCTCTAAAGGCGAAAGCTCTGGCAGACTATAATCTCACCTTAGATGTCCGGGACCGTAGTTGGTTCTTGGATCGTCAATCATCAAATGATCAACGAGAAATCGCAGCGGAAAAACTGGCAGAAGAGTTCGTCGACCCCCTCCTTAATGACCGGGGCGTTTCGACGACAAAAACTCAGATTTTGACGGAGCCTGAGCAACGGTCCGCGCTCCTTTATCTTGGCCTTCAATGGGAAGATGACAATCGTGATCGCGGTCTTACGAAGCTGACCACTGATGCGCTTATCCGCTCAGTATTACGTTCAACGACGGCAGATAACAGAATGCCGGCGGCTGACGTATATGAGAATATGAGAACGCTGCTGCCGACACACTCAAAAGAAGAAGTCGACAGCCGTACTGAGGCTGCATTGAGACGCCTTTCGAAGAAGTCTATTCGGCACCACACGAAAACAGACGAGTATTGCCTTGCGCACAAGGAAGTCGAGAGGGTCAACGAAAAACTCATTCAGCTTGAACTCGACGAAAAGAACTTTGAGGCAACTACGAGGAAGATTGTAAGTAAGCACGTCGCGGACAACCCAAGTGGCGAAAGTCTACTAATGGCCGTCGACTTTGGCGACATAAACAGTCGGGTACGTCGCGTGATCGACTTGTTTCTTTTTAATGCTGGAGAAGCGTTCGCGACAGCTGTAAAAACTGGCAGTTACCGGCAGTTGGAGTTCGAAGACCTTCAGAGTTTTGTTGAGCAAGACTTCACAACGAGGCCCGCTGCAGGGAAAGTTGACATTAAACTCTTGACCAGCCTTATCGCAGCTGCAGCACAGGAGGTGATTACAACACCAGACGAAGCAATAAGTAAACACCTGCGTTACTTAGCGGATTCGTACACACTCTTAGCGTTTCTAAGAGAGACGCAAGACGTTCAAGATGCCGTTGTAAAGATGTTTTCACACGGCGAAATCTGGTTAGACACTAGTATTGTCTTGCCGCTGCTTAGCGAGTACGGCGAAGATGACCGCGATCAAAAATTTACCCGGATGGTGCGGTCCGCTCGTGATGCTGGCCTAAAGCTATGGGTCACAAACGGGATCATTGACGAGATTGAATCGCACCTTAACAAGTCCCGCGCCTGTGCGAACCGCAAAAACGGCGACTGGGTCGGCGAAGTTCCTTTTCTCTATTCTAGGTACATTGCAAATGGTGGTTCATCACAGAATTTCCGCCAATGGCTCGAGAACTTTGTAGGCGATAACCGACCACGCGACGATCTAAAGGACTTCTTATTGGATGAGTTCGGAATTCTGGTTAAAGACCTAAACGGAGAAGTCGAGCAGGCACCGAAAGAACTCCGACAGGCCGTTACTGCAATTTGGTTTGAAAGGAGAAAGTCGCGCGACGAGCAATTTACTCAACCAGTTTCTCAATCGAAGAGGCAGTTATTAGTCAAAAATGACGTTGAGAACTACGTGGGTGTGATCGAGCGAAGACGCCATGAGGCGCTTTCAGCGTTCGGCTATTCTGCATGGTTGCTAACCTTAGATCGGACCGCGTTTCGAATTAGAACTGAGCTAAAGGAATGGATCGACGGTCCGATTCCAGATACGCCCGTACTCAGTGCTGATTTTTTGATAAATTATCTTGTGTTTGGGCCAAATAGAAAGCTGATCTCAAAAGCTCAGGAATCAGAGCTGCCAATTAGCTTAGGGATAGAGGAAGCCATCCATGTCCCACCCGAATTAATTGCTCTTGCATCGAAGATTCGGGAGGAGTTGGAGGGGCTCCCGGAACGTGTGAAGCGGCGAAAAATACGCGATCAGCTTGACCGCGCTAAGCGAAAACTGGGACATGTATCCATTTCAGGTTTCGAGTCGCTGGAAGATGAGCTTGCCAGCGAAACCAACGAAGAAAATTGATCTCGACTGATAGAATTTGCCGAAAATCCGACAAATGGCACCAGTGTTGACCTTGGATTGCTCGGCAGATTGCCGAGTGGCCCGGGTTGGTACTCCAACCTGGGGTGTCGATTCATACCCATGAGTAGTCGGATGTCGCGCGTATTTCGGTGGGTCGAGTACGACCCACCCTACCCGGCTTCAACCTACCATTTCGGCATTCATAATTGATAATTTACACGCATGTATCCCCGATTGACCGCCGTCGGATATCATATCGATCATGAAACTCCAACTCATCCTTGCCGTCACCGTACTTTATTCCCTTGGCTGCAATAGCCCGCAACCGCCGTTCGACCCTTCTGATCATTGGCGTTCGGCCGGTTTTCGGCAAAATGGGAAGATCGACTCGATGGAAAGGCTCCTCGCAGTCGCCAACCGCGCCGCCGCGGAAGAGCGCGCGAAAGAACTGCAACAACTGGGTGAGGGATACGTATTGATCCCGTCGGATGTTAGCCTCGGGATCAACCGGGTGAAGATTCTATCCAACACCCAACATCATCTCGCAGAGGTGAGCTACCTGTTCACACTACAAAGTGAGACCAATGACGCAAGCGATTCGCGGCGAATCCCAATCACCGTAAATGGCGGACCGGATCGCTATAATTTCGTGGTAGATTTGGTCACGGGTGAAGTGGTAGGCAGGCACGCTTGTGTGGATTGCGTGAACAAGACGAAACTGGCGCGCCTGACAGCGCCGTTGATAAATTGAAGATCAAACTCGGTTAGATGCGCCCTCAGGCCGAGTAGCACGGGTTGGTACTCCAACATGGGATCTCGATTCATATCCACAGGTTGCATCAGAATCCTGCGATGATTCATGATCCATTCATATCCCCACGTCGGAGTACCGACATGGGCCACCCCGTCCCAGCTTGCGATGAATCTTGCCGGTCACCGCTTTATTGCGCGGATAACCAAGCCATCGCTTACAATCTAAAAGATGATCCACATCCCCCCCAACCTCACCATCGATCCCGCCGAGATCGAATTCACCTTTTCCCGCAGCCCCGGGCCGGGTGGGCAAAACGTCAACAAGGTCGAGACCAAGGCCCAATTGCGCTTCGACATCGGCGCGTCGCAATCGTTGACCGATACGCAAAAGCGAAAACTCCGTCGCGCGCTGTCCACGCGCATCACCAAAGACGACGTGCTGCTGATCTCCTGCTGGCGCCATCGCACGCAAGGTGCCAACCGTGATGGCGCGATCGAGCGCTTTCGCGAATTACTGACCGACGCCCTGCGGCCGGTCAAAAAGCGCCGCAAAACCCAACCCTCGCGCCGCGCCAAGGAACGCCGCCTCGCCGAAAAGCGCAAGCGCAGCGACGTTAAACGCATGCGACGATCGCGACCGGGGGATGACGCGTGACGGTGACGTTTCGACAAAGCCCGAGTGCATCGCGCAACGTCCTACCCCAAATACCCCCCAAAATCCGAAAAAATCCACCTCCCTCCGTGACCGATAATCCCGTAATCCTTTGTAAATGCTAGACTTATAGATTGGGCAGTCGATTTACGGAGCGTTTTCGCATAGATCGACCGCCAGAACCGGATTATCATTCCTATTGGCGTGGTACTCGAATGACTGTCATCGCGGATGCCGCAAAGTTTGCGCCACGGGCTGCGGCTCATGCCTAAGCCCGATACACAACGCCCTATCAGCTTGCCCAGCACGCCCGGCGGGTTTTGCCGCCTTACCGGCGTACGCAAGTTGGCACCCCGAGCCGATAGAGGTGGTGCGGCTATCCCGCGAAAGGAACCGACCTGAATGAGCCTTACGCATACGCGCTGGATCACCCTCTTGCTGTTCGCGACGCTGATCTCGCTCGCCAGCGGTTGCGCCGTGCCGCAGCCGCGCGGTGCCGGCGAATACCGCCGCGTGAAAGAACCCAAGACCGGGGCGATCTATCACCTCTACCTGCCCGTCGATTACGTGAAGAACGACGGCAAGCATCCGTACTATCCCGAGCGCCGCAAGTGGCCGCTCGTCATGACCTTTCACGGCATGAAACCCTACGACAACGCCCGTCCGCAGGAACGCGAATGGGAAAAAGAAGCGGATAACTACGGCTTCGTCGTCTGCGCGCCGGAGTTAAAGACGTCCGACTCGTTCATGGAATATCCGCTCACCAAAGAGTGGAGCTACGTGCGCGAAGACCGCAAGAACGTGATCGCCATTATGGATCACGTGTTTGCCACAACCAAGGCGGACGCTAATCACGTGCTATCGACGAGTTGGTCGTGCGGCGGTTATCTCGCGCACTACTTCCCCAATCGCTATCCGCATCGTTTTTCATGTATCGCCACGCGCCTGTCGAACTTCTCCGCCAAGCTGCTGACCGAAGAAACCGTGCCGCAATATAAGGATTCGGTGTCGGTCGGCGTGTTCATCGGCGATGGCGACTTACCGGCGTGCAAGACCGAATCGAAGGAAGCCGTCGCGTGGTATCAGGCGCGCGGTTTCAAAAACGTCGAAGGCCGCATGATCGATAACATGGGTCACCGTCGCATTCCGCAAACGGCAGCCAGCTTTTTCGCCAAGCAGATGGGCCTCAAGCCGCTGCATCCGCAGGACGCGCAGAAGACGATTCGCAAAGTCACGATGACGAATTACACGCCGCCCACCACCCTGATCGCGCGCATGTCGCCCGGCGGCCTGGGCAGCACCGTCGTGGCCAGCGCCAACAGCGGCGACGACGCGTTGCCGGATCGCGATATTCGCAATTCGCGCTTGCCCGAAAACGATCGCCGCGTCGCCAACTCGGAAACCTCGCGCTTGAATTCGCGTTCGACGCCGAATCGTCGCAACGTGCGCGTCTCGACCGAGCCGCCGCCGCGCCCGGCCAATCAACAAACGCGTGCGCCGCGGTCGTTTGATCTATCGCGCAGTGACACCAACCGTCGCACGACGCCCAATCGACCGGCTTCCGCCTCGAATGCCACGCGTCTTGCCAACAACACGCCCATCCGCCGCACCGCCACGCCGCAGCGTCCGACGTCGACTACCAATCGTCAGACGAACAGCAGCCCGCCGGTGACGCGTCGTTCGTCGCGCCCGCAAACGGCACCGCCGACCACGCCCCGGACGGCACCCGACACGCGTACGAAACCGCGCACCGTTAACAATGCCGATCGACCGCGGATTCGTCGCGATAACGACAGCCGCTTGGCCAATCGCTTGCCGACGCCGCGCCGCACCACGACACCTCGCAATACCACCCCGCGTCGTTCGCAACCGCGCACCACCCAAGAACCGCGCACCAGCCGCGCCCGCAACGTCGACATCAACATCACCGGCCCGACCGTCGGCCCCGCGCCGTACTTTTTAACGTACTCGGTCGCGCTACCCACGGATGTGACGGAAGGTGCCGACTTCTTATGGAAAGACAACGGCGTGTGGATGGACGACCGCTCCACCGGCGTGAAGGTCATCGAAACGCCCGGCGTGCATCGCATCACGGTGCTGATGATCAGCAAGAACAACGTCGAATACCGCGGCTCGGCCACGATTCGTGTGATGGCCGAAGACCGCACGGCGAGCTATGGAAATTAGGCGAATCGCCGGTTGCGAATGCATACGACCACCCAAGCCGACAACTCCCTTGCGGCCTATCGGTAATCGCCGTATTCTTAACGGGCTCAAAGGGCGGTTAGCTCAGTTGGCTAGAGCGCTTCGTTCACACCGAAGAGGTCGTTGGTTCGAGTCCAATACCGCCCATTACCTACCTTTTCGACTGATTTTGCACCTACCCGAATATCATCGTTTCGCCCTGTATTTGCAGGGGTTTTCTCCATTCCAAATCTTCGACGTTCGCATCGGTGCGCCCGGATTCCGGCACAGACTGCAGCGCATTTTGCAGCGCGCCCGTCGCCCGGTCGAAGTGTTCGTCGTGGAGCTGTAGGGAATGCTTCGCCGCAACCGATTCGGTGTTGCCGATTCATGCGCAAACGACGTGAATCGGGTACGTCTCGACCAATTCCGTCTCGCGTGAAGATCGCAGGTTTTGCCACAGCTTAGGCCACGGCGTCAGCCCCGCCCGCATGGCCGCGCGAAAGTATTGCTTGGCAATCCCGCTCCGCCGTAGGATGGTATTGTCGCCCAGCTTTTCGCGCGTTTTAAGAAGCACACGCCACGCATCCGCGTCGGCTTCGGCGATCGAAGCCGCCACTAGGTTTTCGATTTTGAGCTTCACCGCGTCGGCCATGCGCTTCGCCATCTTGGGGAGTCGCACCGTGCGCCGGTTGCCATCGCCCGCGTCATCATCGGTATCGCCCTATTCCGGAAACCACCATTCATAGGGATCGCGCCGTCACCGAATGTCCTCGAGGGATTGCGATCTAATTCTTATTCATCGCATGGCTACAGATCACCGTGCCGAAAATCGTCGCCGTATGTCATACATGCGTGCGTTCCTTTTTGTTCGCTGCCGTTGTAATGATCGCGGATCGATCCCGAAGATCCCCGTCAAGTTGGGCTGCCGAATTCGGCACCGATTGGAGCGCATTGCGAAGACACCAGTCCGACTCCCAAAACAAAAATGAGCCTACGTATCTGAAATAGCGACGGCGGGAGTGCCGAATTCGGCTCAGCGGTCTCTCAATTATGGAAGGCTGGGTGATATTCGGATTAGCTTCTAAAATCTCCCTCACGTGATCGCATTTCTGAAAAGAAGGGTTCGTGAGCCCGAATTGATGGACGATCCAGGCTTGGATCGCAAGTCACACATTCAAGCGCTGAAAGGATTGACGCGTGTCTACCACGCCAGCCGAACCGGTGCTGCCATGTGGTACATCCTCCATCGAGAGCATGCCATTGGTCCGCAACCGTTACGCGTACTCGATATCGCCACGGGTGGCGGCGATATGCCGCTGGATATCGCGCGACGGGCGCGGCGCGCGGGACTATCCATCGAGATACACGGTTGCGACCTGAGCACGACGGCAGTCGCCTATGCGCGTCTGCGAGCCCGACGGCAGGGCTCGCGGGCGCGATTTTTCAAATTGGATATTTCCAAGCAGCAGATCCCGAGCGACTACGATGTTCTTACGTCGGGCCTATTCCTGCATCACCTACAGGATGATGCCGCCGTCAAACTGTTGCGGCAAATGTCAGAATCGGCGCGACAGACCGTGATCGTAGACGACCTTAGGCGAACACGATTCGGCTATTTGCTGGCATGGTTGGCAACACGCGGACTCAGCAGATCCGCCGTGGTTCATGAAGACGGACTAGCATCCGTCCGGGCGGCATTTTCCAGCCCCGAGTTTATCGAGTTGGCAGCCAATGCCGGCCTTTCGGATTCGAGGATAATCAAACACTGGCCTCAACGGCATATGCTTATTTGGCGCCGCAATCAATCAACGTAAGACGCACCAATTTTTGTCGATGGCATCCCATCAAACTGAAACATCGTATGACGTCATCGTCGTTGGCGCGGGTCCGGCCGGCGCTGTTGCCGCGCGCGGGGTCGCTGCTGCCGGCGCGCGCACGCTGCTCGTCGATAAGGCAAAGTTTCCGCGCTGGAAGGTCTGCGGCTGCTGTCTCAATGGTGCAGCTTTACAAACGCTCGCTTCCATCGGGCTTGGTGACGTGCAGCAACGGTTGGTCGGCAACCGGCGGTTGCGTCGTGCGTGTTTTTCCGCGTTCGGCTCATCCACCACGGTTCCGCTCGACGCCGGTATTGCAGTATCGCGCGAGCAGCTCGATTGCCTGCTCATCGACGAAGCAGAGGCAGCGGGCGCTGCGTTTCAACAAGAAACAACTGCCAAATGGTTGGGCGAATTAGCCGATGGTGCGCGCGTCTTGTTGACGACCGCTGATGGTGCTGTGCAGGCATCCTGTCGAGTCGTGATCGCGGCCGATGGGCTCGCCGCCAGTTTCAGCCGGGGCGTCCCGGGCACAGAACAGCATGAGGCGAACGGTTCGCGCATCGGTGCCGGTGCGACGGTATCCGGCTGGCCGCATGGCTTTCAGCGCGATGTTATCTACATGGCAATCGGCGCGGGCGGTTACTTCGGCTTAGTCGGTCTCGAGCAAGAACAAGTGGCGAACCTTGCGGCCGCGTTCGATGTCGATTTTGTGAAGTCGTGCGGCGGCTTGGCGCATGCGGCGGCGGCAATTCTGGATCAGAGCGGGCTCCCGCCTGTCGATGGAATCGAATCCGCACGCTGGCATGGCACGCCGCTGCTCACCCGCAGCCAGTCACTGCCTACGTCTAACCGTGTGTTGCTAGTCGGTGATGCCGCGAGCTACGTCGAACCGTTCACCGGTGAGGGCATGGCGTGGGCGATTGCAAGTGGCGCGGCCGTCGTGGACTACGCGTGCGCCACTCTGGAAGCTTCATCGGGTGATGAGCAAGAGCAGTGGATGCGCGCCCGGCACGATTTACTGCGACACCGCATGCGGCATTGCCGGTCCATCGCCCGCGCGTTGCGCTACCCCAGCGCCGTCAAGTTGGGTATCCGATTATTGGGAGCCTTCCCAGTGCTTGCACGACCTTACCTACGCGGATTGGCCACGGCTTAGCATCACTTGGGATCAAACTCAAGCAATACCAATTCGATCGTTAAACCGGGACCGAAGGCCAACGCCATACCCATGCCGGCTTCCCGACGCTGCATAAATCGATTCATAATGAAAAAGATGGTTGATGACGACATGTTGCCGCATTCGGCAAGCACCGTGCGCGAATCATCCAGACTGTTCGAATTCAAACCGAGCGAAGACTCCACGCTATCCAGAATCTGCGGCCCACCCGGATGCACCATCCAATGCTTAATGTCGGATTGCGTCAGACCGTGATCGGCAAGAAACCGATCGACGGTCGCGGGCAGCACCTCGGCCAAGGTATCCGGCAAATCCCGTGCGAGAGACAGTCGCAAACCGTGGTCGTCGCCGATCCAGATCATCTGATCCGCAGCCGTGGGTAGATGAACGCTGCGCGCGCCCAAAACCGCCAAGCCGCTCGGCGTCGCCGTTAGCGATACCAATGCCGCGCCGTCGGCAAAGAGCAAATTGGCGGTGATCTGATCGATTTCTTCGGTGTATTGAAAGTGCAGCGATGAGAGTTCGCAGGTACAGACCATCGCTTCCTGTTGCTCGGGCCGCAGGCCCGCCACCAGTCGCAAGGCCGCCAATCCGGCCGAACAACCCATGAAGCGAAGGTTCCAACGCGAAACGGCCGGCGACAAACCGGTATGGTGAAAGAGCGGTTTTTCGAGCCCCGGTGCCGACGCGTGGGTGCAGGAGACCGTTACGAGGGTGGTCACTTTTTCCAGCGCCGATTCCGCGTACGCATCCGCAAACTCTTCAATTAGGCGATCGGCAGCCAAGTCAAACACGCGATTGCGTTTACCCATGCCTGGGCCATGCGGCTGTTCGGTGGCCGGTTGAAACAACACTTCAGATTCCGGATCATCCTGATAATCGAGCGCCGACAAAAAACGTTGTCGTACGCCGGATTGCCGCGCGATATGGCGTGTTAAGCGTTGGGCGCGTTTACCGATACAGAAATCACGCATCAACTCGACCGATGCCGCCTGCGTCAGAGATTTTTCCGGCTGCGCCGTCTGGATGCGATCGATGAATACTTTGTTATGAGTAGCGGTCCTAGCATTCTGTTGCGTCATGAAAAAAGGCTCCCTAGCAGAGGAGTTTAGCGCACAACGCCATCGCTGCCGAAGATGCGAGAAGCTTTCGCGCAACTTCCCAACCCGCGCGGGGTCGTCTTCGAGACGGTTGATTTCCGCTCAAAAATCGAGAATTACCGACGTCCACCAAATGTGAGATTGGAGTGGTTGGGCTGTAGATCGATTGAAACTCCCACGAGCAGCCTGCGCTTCTGCAGAGCAATTAATGCTATCATCCTAAGATACAGACGCATGTTACGGTTCGCGTTTGCGGCAGTCTTGAACATCGTGCGTATCCCGCCATCGCACGAATCTGGTAACATCATTCCCAGCGCCGTCGGATTGCAATTGTGTTACGAACAGGTCTTCCACCACCGTTGCCATATGAACAAGAACGAATCCCAGAATAGTGCGTCTTCCAGTGCCACCCAACAGCCGGTCGTTGTCGTCGGTGCCGGTCTGGCTGGCTTGGCATGCGCACATCATCTCAACCGTGCCGGTGTACCGGTAACGGTGTTGGAAACCGCTGATGCTGTTGGCGGGCGCATACGCACCGACCATGTCGATGGCTTTTTGCTCGACCGCGGGTTTCAGGTTTATCTGACGGCGTATCCCGAAGCGGCGGCCATGCTCGATTACGATGCACTGGCACTCAAGACCTTCTACCCCGGCGCACTGATTCAACTGGATCAACGGCAATACCGCTTTGCCGACCCCTGGCGGCGACCCTTGGCAAGCCTTGCGAGTTTGACGGCCCCCGTCGCCAGCCTGTCTGACGCATTGCGTATCGCGCAGGTGCGTCGCGCCGCACTCAAGCGCGCTGACGGCGATCGTGACGATCCACAGATAACGACGCACGCTTACCTGCGGAGTTTCGGATTGTCGGAGCGCGTGATCGACCGCTTCTTTCGCCCCTTCTTCGGCGGCGTGTTTCTCGAACGCGAATTGAACACGCCCAGCTCGTTCTTTCGCTTTGTCTTTTCGATGTTCGCGCGCGGCTCGGCGGCATTGCCCGCAGAAGGGATGCAAAAAATTCCCGAGCAACTGGCCGCTAAGCTTCCGGCGGGGACGGTGCGTTTGAATACGCCCGTGGCTTCGGTTGCCGGTGATAAAGTTACGACGGCGTCTGGTGAGGTCATTTCATGTCGAGCTGCGGTCGTGGCGACCGACTTCAGTACAACCGCACGACTGTTAAATGCGCCGCAACCCTATTCTTGGAACAGTACGACGACGGTGTATTACGCCGCCCGGCGCTCGCCGATTCGCGAAGCGATATTGGTGCTAAATGGAATGGGGCGCGGATTGGTCAATCACGTGTGTGTACCGAGTGACGCGGCCAAGCCATACGCCCCCGACGATCGAGCGTTGGTGTCGGTGAGCATCATCGGCGTGCCGGAGATGAACGACGAAGACATCGATCGCAACGTCCGGGATGAATTGGCCGCTTGGTTCGGCAATGACGTGACCGCATGGGAGTTGCTGCGTGTCTATCGAATCGAGCACGCACTGCCGGTTTCGCCGACTGCAGGATCGACAACGGGGCGCCCGGCCATGGAAGACGGCGTGTTTCTCTGTGGCGATTATCTGGAAGATCCATCGATTAATGGTGCGCTGGTTAGTGGCCGTAAGGTAGCCGAGGCCGCTGTACGGAAGGTTTCTCCAGAAAGCCAATCTGTACCATCGGAATAGTAAACAACGGAAGCAAATAGATTGTCGGAGGCGACTATCGTCGACCTCAAATTGAACGATAACCCATCCCAACACTTCCCCTCCCGCGCTAGCAGGCTCGCATTTCCTAGAGAAATCGAAGGTTTTGCAAGCATCCGATGAGTCTGAAATAGATTTTGGGATTAGCCTCTGGGCGAATTAGCGATTCACATTGATTGAGAATCTAATGTCTTCATCAACGCGGATTAGTCCATTCCATATCGCAACGTTGTGTCAATCCATGAATCGCAAAAAGGCAGCGCATGTTTGGTCAACCGTCTTAACCGCTGGAAACGTAACTGGCTTGCCTCGGAAGCGGTTCCGAGGTTGGGTCAAGAGCGATAATGACGTTACAAATCCTTGGCGATCGTCACATCCGCGTTCACCTCATCATCGTTTCCCCGTACCCGCGTGGCGTAAGTGAATACGAGCAGTGCGCCGATGCCATAGACCATCGCAGCCAATGCCAGGACCACATCGTAGGGCTGGGCGGTCGACAGCGAGACCCGCAGTAGAATCGTGGAGATAAGGAAGCCAGCGTTGCGGAAAACATAATGATACTGATCGTAATAGATAATCGACACGATCAGGAGAAACACATCGGCGAAGATCATCACTTCAAAGAAAGCGGGAAAGAAGAAATCATCTTTGTCAGTCGGGCCGGCCATGAGTGGATTATTCAAGTTGAACACTTCGAGCCCCCAAGTTGCCAAGTTGAGTATCGCAAGCGCGATCAGCAGGCCGCCCAACAGCACGGCGAAAACCTTCTTGGTACGAATAAACCCCTTCAGATCAACGATATCTTTCGATCGGCGCACCGTTTTACGCAGTCGGTAGAAAAGAATGACGAACAGGAACATAACGAGCGCACCGCCCATGTCGATAAACACGAGCTTCAGCGCCTGCGTCTGATCCAACCAATGATCGATATTCTCGAACGCGCCGATGTCCTTAAACACGCGTCGCACGACGATCAAGGAGATGATTTCGTATTGCTTGATCAGTGAGCTGGTAAGAGAACCGGAGATTGCGAAAACGAGCAATAACACTTCATAAAATAAGATGAAGCTGAAAGGTGTATAAACGGCGTGGAGGTAATTGAGGCTCAGCGTCGGCAAGAGCCGTTCGTGTAAGCCGGGGGCAAGTCGGGCCAGCGATATGATCAGCAGATGAAGCAGAAAGCTCGCGATCGACACCCGCACCACCCAGACATCGAGTCGCGCTTCAACACGCTGACTGTTGATGCGGTCGTGGAAGCGACAGAACCAATCTATGATCGATTTGGACATTCGGATGGGACGTCGGTCGCTCCGTGATATTTACACTGGCGGCACGCAAGCTTGTTGTGCCGTACTATTTCTGCGGCGAAAGGGTTGCGATCGGGTTGAAGACTGAATCGATGCCGTGCAACCGTTAAACTACTGGTACCGCAATCAGAACGGCGTTTCTACGACGCAATTTGTCGGTGGTAACGGCGGGCAATCAGTCCGAAGATACCCGCCAGCACGGCGGATCCCCCGGCATACATCCACGGCAGCCATTGATAGGACTCACCTTTCGGGTTGATACCGACCAATGCAAAGAGCGTGGTGGCCATGACCATGGTTAAGGACAATCCGAGCCAAACGAGGTAATGGGCATCTTTGTTTATCATCACTTCTCCTAGTTATTCGCCGGTATTTGGTTCATATGATCTATTTCGCCTGCAGCACCCCGACGGCGGCGATAAAGCCATTCGCGCCCGCAGGCACCGACCATCAACAGAACTTTCCGAGGCTTGCTGACATACACGCGCTTGCGCCAAACCGGAACGTTCTCTCGACGAATCTGATGGCCGATTTCCTGATAAACCTTCCCTGCCAGGCGAATGGCGAGTCGGGCATCATCGGGGATGTAGCACAAGCCGCGATAACCGATAGCGTAATGCTCGTCGGCGACAGAAAGCGTTTTGCGCACGGCCTTTGTAATCGCATCCTCGGAAGGCTGCTTCGTACCGGTAGGCGAAAATGGTAGCCACTGCGCCGGCAGGTAGCGGCGTCCTATCTCCCAATCTTCGCGCACATCGCGCGCGATGTTGGTCAATTGCATCGCGATACCCAGCGCTTTGGCATGGGCGAAGGCGCGCGGGTCGTCAACACCCATCACGCGACACATCATCAGGCCCACCGTACCCGCGGCTTGATAGGCGTATTCCATCAAGTCGTCGTAGGTATCCAACACTGGGGATTCGACATCGCGCCGCATGCCGGTCAATAAGTCGGAAGCCAAGGCAAGCGGGATGTGATAGCGCCGCACCAAGTCTTCCAACCAAGCAGACGCCCCGTGTGCGGGTGAATGTCCCGCATCGATGCGCTGCACGTCTTGCTGAAGTTCTTCGATACGTGCCAAAGCGGCCGCGTTATCCGGCGCGGCATCCACCGCGTCGTCACACCAACGACACCAGGCGTAGAGTTTCCGTACGTCTGCCCGGATGCGTGGCGCCAACAACCGTGATGCCGGCGCGAACGACTTACTATGCTGGCGAATCACGCTGCCATCATCGTTCGGTATGTCGTCGAAGCGATTGCTCATGCCGGCACCATCCCGTAGTCGTGTGCGACCACTGCCGCCGTTGCCTTAGCTGTGTTCACCACGCCGGGCACACCCGCGCCCGGATGCGTGCCGGCGCCAACGATATACAAGCCCGGAATCTTCCCATCTCGATTGTGCGGTCGAAAAAACGCGCTTTGGGTTAACTTGGGAGCGACCGAAAAGGCTGAACCGTGATACGCATTGAGTTCGCTGTGAAAATCGCGCGGGGTAAAGTGGCGGCGCGTAACGATCGACGAGCGCAGCTCCGGCAAGTAATCCTCAAGCGTTGCCAGAATCGCGTCACCATACTGGGGAGCGATGTTCTCCCAATCCAGATCGGCCCGCCCCAAGTGCGGAACGGGGCTCAGCACGTAAAACGCTTCCCCACCGGGCGGCGCCAAGCTTTCATCCGTGATTGTCGGCGCGTGCAGGTAGAGACTGAAATCCTCAGGCAACTTATTGCCGTAGAAGATATCTTTCAACAATCCCTTGAAGCGCGGACCGAACAAGATCGTATGATGGGCGATGTCCTGATAGCGTCGATTGGTACCGAAATACATCACAAATAGTGACATCGACCAGTCCATCCGCTCCAGCTTGCGCCGACGCGCATCGGCACCATCCACGTGTTTATAGATATTCGCATAAGTGTGGTGCACGTCCGCGTTGGATACCACCACATCAAAATCGCGGTTGGGTTGATCCTTTGCGCTGAGGCGATGACGCGTGCGCCCCGTGGCGGCATCTTGCCAGACGTCGGCGCGGGCCACGGGCGCGTTCAGTTCCAACGTCCCTCCCATGTCGGTGAACAGTCGCACCAAACCGCGGATCAACGCACCGGTGCCGCCCTTCGGGAAAAACACGCCCCATTCGCGTTCGATCCAATGTATGAGCGTATAGATGGAACTGGTGTCCATCGGGTTGCCGCCCACCAGTAACGGATGAAAGCTGAACGCTTGCCGCAGATACTCGTTTTTGATGAAGCGTGACACCGTTTTGTAAACGCTGGATTGAGCACGCAATCGTATCAAGTCGGGTGTGACCGCAATCATGTCGCGAAAGCGCAGAAACGGTGCGGCCCCAAGCTCAACATACCCCTTATCAAAAACCTTACGGGTGTAATCCGCGAAGCGTTTATAGCCATCGACATCAGCAGGGCTGAGCCTGCGGATTTGCGTCAATAACTCCGCCTCCGACCCCACGTAATCGAATTCGGTGCCGTCGGCCCAGCGCAGTCGATAAAACGGCGATACCGGCAGCAACTCGACGTAGTCGTTCATCGATCTGCCGCTCAATGCGAACAATTCTTCCAGGCAGTGCGGCGCCGTGATAACCGTCGGGCCGGCATCGAAGGTAAAGCCCTCATCCTCATAAACGTAAGCGCGGCCACCGGGCTTATCGCGCGCTTCGTAACAGGTCGTCTGAAATCCCAGCGCCTGCAATCGAATCGCCGCCGCCAAGCCGCCAAAACCCGAGCCAATAACGGCTGCCGTGCGTCGTTCCGATGGTCCGTCGATGCCGGGCGCATTAAGCCGATCATGCATTGGCGGTGCGACGGACATGGATTCGGGTAAGCGTTTAAGCATCTTGATTGCCCAGTTTTTCGAGGAGTTGGTTTAAGCCATCCGCTGCAACACCGCCGAACTCACATTCGAGAATCGCCATAGCCGCGCCCAAACGTAGCGTGATGGCTTTGCGCCCGCTGTCGCCAATTGCGTCGAGTAGCGCGCCAGCCGTCGTGGAAGTTGACTGCATGTCGTTTTGCAACCGCTGGATCAGCGCTTCATACGCCGCGTCATCGCAAATATCGCTCGCCCACGCCCATGGCCAGGTGACCCGTGCATTGCGCAAATCATCATCGCGTACCGAATCGGTCAAACACGATGCCACCTCTCCTAGGTCGTTTTTCATCTGCAGCACCATGCCGAGTTGAAAACCGAACGCGGACAAAGATTCGACGACGCGCTCTTCCGCACCGGCGGCGATGGCACCCAAACGCGCGGCAAGCGCGGTAAGGCCCGCCGTTTTCATTTGCGAAATCGCTTCCGCAATCGACGTCACCTCTGCCTGCTTGATTTGATCGATACGCGTGCCCAGATCAATCGCTTGACCTTCATGACAGGCGCGAATAGTTGCCAGCGCGGATTGCATCACTTGTGCCTGGCACTGCGGATCGTCGGAAATCTCCATCAGTCGTTCCAGCGCCGCGAAATACATCCAGTTGGCAGTGTTCAACGCCAACGGCAAACCCACGGAACGAAACATCGCAGGTCGACCCCTGCGATTGGCCGAATCGTCTTCGATGTCATCAACAATGAGCGAGCCGCCATGTAGTAACTCAATGAAATCGATAATCTCCGTCGGCACCGCACCGCGACCACCCGCAGTTCGATATGCAAGCGTGACCAAGTCCGCCCGAATGCGTCGGCCTTGGTTGTCGAGAAATTGATTTAGTGGGCCGAACAACCCTTGGTGCAGCGCGCGCGACACCACGTCGGATTCCGTCTGCACGGTCACACGCGTTTGTGCTACCAGTTCGGACTCGGCTAGTCCCATCATCACACCGGTGGCGGTACGAGCTTTAACTAAACTGCGGGAACGCGACATGATTGGGCCTCCCAGGAACGAAGAAATCGCAGCGGCATGAATCCACGCGGCGGCGCGCCGGTAACTAAACGCAACGCGTCTAGCCTCGTGAAACGATGGGCATAAAAACGACTGATGACCTCATCGGGCAAACGACGATAAAAGCGACGAAAGATGCGCCAGCGCTGGTGCGGCGCGACGCCGGTGAAGAGCAAACGGTTCAAAAACTTGCTGAAGGATGATTGAAACGACACCTGCTGCCGCAATTCGCTTACACGCTCCGCGATCGCGTTGATGGGACCGTTTGCGACGGCTTCGGCAAACCGCACGGCCAGTGGCATCGAATAACCGGTCGCGGCATGAAACCAATTCCCGGCGTAGCCGCCGACGAGGTTGTCGTTCGACTGCGCGCCACCACCTAAGCTGTAAGGCATCGGCAAACAACCCGACTCTTCGCGGACAATCTCGAATGAACCGATGTCACGATAGCGCAGGTACGCCTGCACACTTTGCAAACTCAGTTCGCGTTGACGGACCGGGGTGTTATCGAAATACGTGTCTTCCACAAGTACGCGTCGACGCTCTAGCGGCAAGACGTATAAGAAACGGAACCCCGAGAGCTGATCGACGCACGCGTCCATCAGGATCGGATTGCGATCGGGCCAATCTTGCCGCAGCGCGAGCTCGAAGCCGTGGAATGACTGAACACCGCAATCCTTGTGACCATTAAAGGACGACGACGCGCCACGCCCGCGACAATCGATGACGGTACGACCTCGGATTGTGGCACCGTCCTCGAGTTCGACAAAATCTTGTCCTACCTGCGTAACCGACGTTCGTACACGAATGTCGAGTCCGCCGATGTTGCTCGCTGACGCGTTCGCCCACGAGAGGATGCGTTCTCTCACATGCGTCGATTCCATCGTGCGATATCCAAGCGCGACATCGCGGCTATATTCGGGAAATTGCACGGTGTATCCGGACCAGGACAGCATCGGCAGTTCATCTAGCCAAGTTTGACACGCCATTGGGATATCAGATGCATGAAACGACCACGTATGGTTGCCGCAAATCTCGGCGGCTCTCTCCACGACCAAGACGGTAGCCGCTGGTCGATGAAAGCGAAGGGCAGCGCACAGAAGCGATGCCTGCAGCCCACCCCCGACGATCACAAAATCGTAATTCGTTGGCTGAGTCATGCTGCAATCCTCCCGACCGTGGCCGTCGTTATTCTTTGGTCGTCGCTGCGCTTCGTTGACAATGCGTCAGACGCGATATGCAACAACAAATGCGGAATTGCCAAAGCACTCAAACCCACGAAGGTTGTTCGAATCAGTGCATCGGTTGACGACACGATGCCGCTCCAAGAGACGTACGCGCCTCCAAGCAGGACCAGGGCAGCACCTGAAATCGGTGCCAACCTAGCAACAAACTGTGTCGCAGACGCTGCACCGCTCTCTGCGTACAGATGGATGAGACCACGGACGGAATGCCAGCCGCAAAAGTAAACTGCGAACGCCAGCAAGGGATGCGCAGTTGCGAACAACAGTGCGAAAGCCAGCAAGCGCGATCGGTGCAACCAAGCTTGCTTCGGGGCAGATGATGGAGCACTGTTACCATCGGTGAATGTGACCGCGTCATAAACCGCTAATAAGATAAGCAACGGGCCTGCGACTGTAAGCATCGCAACGACCTGCGTTGCCAAACCCGGATTGGACAGCGGCATCACGGTCGCCAGCAGATCGATAATCGCCTGCGGTTGAAACAGGGCCGGCACCCAAATCACCATGCCACCGCGAGCGATTCGCGCCGTCGCCCCTATCACACTAAGGCCGGTGCGCTCATCTTCCTCCAGGCCAAAGTGCCATGACGACAGCACAAAGAAAGTCAGAATCGTTGCCAGGGGTAACACGTACCATCCGATTACCACCAACGCCGCCACGCCCAGATATGCCAACGAGAATAATGCGACACCTTTGATGCCCCGCATGCCGAATAACTTAGACCCTTCAAGGTGATCCAAACCACCATGCGGTACACCGACAACAGCCACGCCCACTGCCGTTAGCAGTGCCAAGGTCGATACCTGCAAAGCCGAGATTGCACCGGTCGATACTTCGACCAAACCGATCAGCGAGATAATCGAGATGATGGCAATTGAATGCATGCTTGAGATCTCTGATCGAGGGAACTGGTGCTTTGTGCGGAGGATACTTAGGCCCGCCCAGCACGTGTGGTAACTGGGCGGGCCATGACATCAAGAAACGTGGATGATTGGTTTACGCAATTGCTGGTGCCGGATTGATACCGGTGTCGATTCCGCGTTCCGCATCGTCCGCCGTCTTCGCGCGAGCGATGAAGTAGATCAGCACACCAAAGCCTGCCTTCGCCAACATGTCTGCGATGGCATAACCAACTTGCAGTGCGACGATGCCGCCGGCACCCTGGGTTCCCCCAGCCATGGCTTCTAACGCCGAGGTGGTCGAGCCAAGGAAATAAGCGATCGGATAGACCAACCACGTCACGATCACCACCGTGCGTGCCAACTTGATGAGTCCTACGGCGCGTGGCGGTTGCAAATCAAGCGACTTGGTCAGTTCGACCCACAGGAGGTACAGAATGTACACAAACGGGATACATGACAGCACGCCCCAAACGATGCGCATCGTCTGACCTTCGGGCGACGCGATTACTTCACCGGGATAGCCCAGTGCGATCATGGCGGCGGCGGCGATCACGAGTTTCGTGAGCAGCGGACCCGCCTTCTCCTTCGCTAGCCGCAAGACGGCAACCAGCTCAACCATCAAGAGCGGCACCGTCAAAATCCAGTCCGCGTAGCGATAGAAGTCGTTGAACGCCGCGCCGGTACCGGCATAGCCATCACCCGACAACGTGAAGGCGGCTTGCCAACTGTTGCGAATCATGAAGTAGTGATAACACGCAATGGCGACCACAATACCCGACACCATTAGCGCCGGCCGATACGCCGCACCCACGGTGGAGCGGGCCATAAAGAAGAACAGCGCCGCCGCACCCATGGTTGCCACCGTCATCGAGAAAATGTTATCGACGAGGCTGTACTCGAACACCGTCAGATTGGGCATTGCTGCCAACATAGAAAAGGGGTCAGACATCTTTCTGCCTTTCGAACAAAAACCGCTCAACATCGCACGGCTGCCCGTGCAGCCGTCTGCCTATCTGTCCAGCCAGCCGCGCATCACCGCAATGAGCGATGAATTGCTGGCAGGTGAACAGTAGGAACGGAGGTCGCGAAAATCCGAGCGATCAGACGGCAGAACGTCCAAGTATGAAAAGGTGGAGATGACCGTGAAATGAATTCAATTTAACCGTCTATAATCGCGATTTTCCTGCTTCGACGGCAGTCTATTTCCCGGTTTCAACGGGAGACTGATCGTTAGATAATTCAGAATTCTTGGCATTTGTCGCAAAAGATCATGCGCTCACATAAACGTCTCGACGTTCAGGCGTGGATAACGCGGACTACGAAACTGGCGTGGAGAAATATTTTGAATCTTTCAAAAATATCGTCAGGCTAGGTTTCGCGCACAGGCAGCGACTGAGAATTGGCCTCTGGTGCGTACCTTAGACCAAAGGCAAAATCGAATCCCTATCGACTTCTCGTGATTCGAAGCATCGCCTTTTTCTCCTTCTTTGATAACCGAGGCCACGCCGCGACGATCTACGTTAACTCGAGGTCGATTTAGAATAAATCTGCCGCAGTCGCAGGGTATTTTGCAGCGCGGGGTTTCGGGGATTTCGCTAAGTCGTTGCTGTCGTCATCGTTAGGCGCACCGCTTCGAGTTCAATACCGTCCATTAACCACTCAACCACCGCTATCTCCTCTCTGAACAACGACCCTGTTCCTTTTCACCTCAATCATGCATGCCGCGCTGAGGTCACTTACAGACAGTTGACTCCCTGCGGTAATGACTGCATGACTTTGCGTTGCTTCGATCTACCTTGAGTTTCTTTGAAATCCCGTTCGTCAGCGTTTTCTTGAGCTACATTTAATTCTGTGGTCGTGCTACCACGCCGAGGCTCGGATTCGAGTCGTGCATTGGGTCCTTGTTGAAAGGCCCCCCAATCTGGGCGGTGACTGGTGCGGCCTTGTGAGTCCCGAAGTAGTGCGAATCTTCTCACGCGCAAGGCCGCTCCGTTTTCGATATCGAAAAGGAGGTCTGTGCGATGTTTAACCCACAACTGCGATCGGCGTTCCGCTGGTCGATTGTCGTTTCCTGCTCTTTCATTATTTCAGCGTTGATGCCGATCGCAGTGGCGTCGGCAGACTGGGATCCGGGCGACGGGCATAAGATGCACTTTCCGCAGGAACCCGATCCTGAGGGTTGGGACATCTGCCTCGTGGATCAATGGCTTGCCGATGATTTTCAATGCACCCAAAGCGGCCCGATTCAGGACATTCACTTTTGGATTTCCTGGCGCGAGGGGTTTATTGGCGATGTGCCCGATGCCGCTTGGGAAATCGATATCTTTGACGACGCCGGCGGCATGCCCGGTGCCCTTCTCTGGCAACTGGGGCCGGGTCAAGCAACATTTCAAGTGCGCCAATATGGCAACGGCCCACAAGGTTGGAACTGCCCGGCCTTCCAAGTCGTACTGCCACCACCCGATCACTTCGAGTTCTTCCAAGTCAACATCACCAATATTCAAGAACCCTTCTTTCAAACGGAAGGGCTGATGTATTGGCTGGTGATCCGGGCCAGCATCCCGGGTTTACCGGGACCGGTCGTAGGTTGGAAAACCTCTCTCAATAGCCCGCCGAACATTTCGTTCGGTGCGCCGGCCATGTGGACGTCCGACTTAGTCAACTGGCAACCAATTGAAACCCCGTTCTTCCCCGAGTTCTTCCTGCACGACCTCGCCTTTGTCATCACCAACACCGGTGGGCCGATTGAAGATCGTGATTACGGCGATGCCCCCGAAGGTGCACCCGCTTATCCGTGGATGGGCCCCACGCTCGGTGCGTTCCCAACTTGCCTGACGGTTGGTACGCCAACCAGCTACATCCGGCATAACAACTTCGGCGGGTGGTTTGGTTTCCAACCACCCGACTTCGAACCCGACGGTAATGCCGGGCTTTGCCCGATCTTTGCGCCCTATGACGCCGACGAATGCTTCATGGACGGCGACGCCGGCTTGTTGGTTCCCGAACCCTTCACCATCGACAGTTTCGGCAACCCGGTGCCCTGTCCCGGATTCGCCGGCTTACCGCTCGGACCGGTCTGCGCTCAAGCCGTTTGGGGGCCGAATATCGACATCGAAGTGCATAACCTGATGCCGAACCAGACGACCGGTTACGTCAACGTGTTGATCGACTGGAACCAAGACGGCGTATGGGGCGGTGCATCAACCTGCCCGCCGCTGGCACCGGAACATGTGTTGGTCGATTTCCCGATTCTCAATGGTTACGTCGGGCCGCTCTCCGGCGCGCCGGGACCGGCCCCACCGCCGCCCATTCAAATCGGCCCCAACGCCGGATACGCTTGGGCGCGCTTCACCTTTACCGAAGTGCAACTCGGGTCCGGCTGGACGGGTGAGGGCGACTTTGAAGATGGCGAAACCGAAGACTATTTGCTTTGGGTCGATGGCGGCCCCGTAGAAGAATTCGATTGGGGCGACCTGCCCGATCCATATGCCACCGTGGCCGCGATGAATGGCCCGAACCATCTAATCGTTCCCAACATGGCACTGGGTGCAGGCGTGGATGGCGAACCTGATGGCCAGCCCGATCCGGCAGCCCTCGGTGACGACCAAGACCTCGTATACCCGCCGCCCAATGATGACGAAGACGGCATCACGTTTGTGACGACGTTGGTCCCAGGTCAACAAGCGATCATCGACGTCACCAACAACATGCTCGCGGGCGGCACGGGCTTGCTCGATGGCTGGATCGACTTTGGTGCCGATGGTAGCTTTGCCGAAGCGGGCGACCAAGTCTTCTTCAGCATGCCGCTTGCTGGTGCACCGATTAACTTCAATTCGTTCTTCATCAACGTCCCGCCGACCGCCGTACCGGGAGCCACCTATGCGCGCTTCCGCTTCAGCAGCACGGGTGGCTTAACGCCCGTGGGCGGCGCGGTCGATGGCGAAGTTGAAGATTATCAGGTGCGTATCGAACAACCACCGCCACCAATGGCGTGCTGTTTACCGGATGGCAGTTGTGTCGACACCGACTACAACGACTGCGTGCTGAATCTCGGCGGCGACCCCCAAGGTCCGGGCACTACTTGCGCCACAGTCACGTGCCACGAACTGAAATGGGCACAGCCGCCAATTCTCGGCGCGCCCGAACATCCGGAATGCTTCTGGGGATGGGACGAGTTGTCACGATACGGCGGCGCACAAATCGTCGCCGACGACTGGCATTGCCTGGACGCTCGTCCCATCGCAGACATCCATTGGTGGGGCAGCTATCAAGATTGGGAAGGCACCGAGGCCCCGCCAATCGCACCCGATCGCTTCCACATCGGCATCTGGACCGACCAACCTGCGGGACCGACCGGTGAACCGAGTCATCCGCTCACCATGATTCACGAATGGATCGTGCCGCGGGCCGACTTGAACGAGCGACCGGTCGCATGCGACTTCCATCCCGACTATATGCAAAACCCGGATGGCTGCTTCCGCTACGACTTGGATATTCCCGAAGATCAGTGGTTCTATCAGGAACCCGGACCGACGGTTTATTGGATCAGTATCGCGGCCATCTACGAACCGGTGCTATGTCCGTGCAACGGTGACCTCAACGGCGATGGTGTCATCAACCTGCTCGATCAGTCTATCTTCGCATCTTGCGTGGGTGCTCCGCCGACAGGCCAATGCGCCAACGCCGACATGGATTGCGACGGTGATATCGATACGCAAGACCTGGCAATCTTCTTATGCTGGTTCAATAACTGCGGCGGACCCAATCCCGATATCCCCGCCTGTCAGGCCTTGTGCTGCCCGACCACACAGGCCGAACCGGAAAACCCATGGGGTTGGAAGACGCGACCGCACTTCTTCAATGACGATGCGCTGAGGGTCACGCTTCCCACCAATCCGGTGATCGGCAGCACGTATGAAGAAGGTGCCGTGATCGCGGACGGTTGGGATTTGGCATTCGTCCTGACGACACGCGAACCAACATTGCCTCTGGTACCGAAGTGGTCGCAGTTGCCGCATGAAAGTGAGGCAGGATTCGATGCAGCCTCTAACACCGGCTTGGCGCCTCCCGACGAGTTGGTGAAGTGGCAGCAGTTGTCGAATACATCCACCTCAGGCTTACACGCCCACGATTACGTGATCACGGGAACGTACATGGCCGATACACTGGCCGATCAATGGCTGTGCGAAGGCTCGCCCGTTACCAAGCTCGTTTGGTACGGCAATTACGAACTCGATGCATCCAACAACGAAAAGCGTGGCGCCGGTATTGCCTCGTTCGATGTGTCCATCTACGACGACGACAATCAACCGATGCCGTTCTGCTTGCCGAACAACCTGCTTTGGAATCAGAACGTTGCGTTTGCCACGCTCACCGAAATAGACACGGGTCTAACCAACAACGAAGGTTGCACCATCTATCGCTACGAGTACACGCTACCCAACCCGTTCGATCAGCAACAAGGCTTGATTTACTGGTTGGCCATCGGTGCTCGCGCGAACGATCCCAATGCACCAGCGATTTGGCGTTGGCAGACGGATGGTCCGCCCACGCCCAATCTATGCTTCGCCGCCTCCAAGACCGATCCGACCGCACCGATGTGGTCTTCGGGGCAGAGCGAACTCGCATTCGAGATTATTTCCGCCGGTCCGATCCCGGCACCGGAACCGAACCGCGTCGTCGCCGATGACTTCGTCTCCGACGGTCGAGCCATCGAAGCGGTGCGCTGGTGGGGCAGTTATTTTGATGATCGGTTCGCCCCGCTCACGGTTCCGATGGAGCCCTTCGTATTGGACGGATGGCTCATCAGTTTCCATCACGCCGTGCCCGAGGCACAGTGTCCGCCCGACGCTGTGGCTGGCGATGATCCGACTGTTCTGGGCGTGTACTTCGCCCCGGTCGACGCGGTGATCATCGTTCCCACGGGTTACGCGGATTGTCTTGGGCATGACGTGTATGGTTACGCTGTCGATCTGTCGCAGTGCTGTTTGATCTGCGCGGAACCCGATCCGCGCGATGGCGGCAACGTGCCGGCCGTTCCGGATGCCTTCAACGAGGTACGCTCGTTCAAGTATTGGCTGGACATCCAAGCTGTCGTCGGCGTCACGTGGCAACCATTGGTCGATCCAACGTGCGTACCGATCTATACCGGCCATCGACCGTCCGACCTCACGCTCGAAGGCCACTTTTGGGGTTGGCACACGAGTCCGGGACCGGTAGCACCATGTGGACCGATGAACCCGGCCTGCGCCGGCGAGTTGGCATTCTTCGACCTGACGGCACCACCATCGGATTGCCCGGACTACCAAAACTGGCAATCCGAAACCTGGCAGTGCCCGACCGGCGACGATCCCGTCAACATGGCGTTTGAACTGCTGACGCGCGAACCCGACGCCTGTGCAACATGCGAAGGCGACATGGACGGCAACCACGTCATCGATGGCCGGGACATTCAAATGTTTGTGGACTGCCTCACCAATCCGGGGCTGGGCTGGAGTCAGTGTGCATGCGCTGATGTCGATTGTTCGAAGTCGATCACGATGGACGACATCGACGAGTTCGTGGCACTGCTGCTAAGCGGCACCGGATGCTGAGGTGTGTTTTGTTGGACCGCCCGGAGGTGCAACGCCTCCGGGCGTGGAGAAAATCGCGATGACCAAGCGCGGAACGATAGTATTGGCCGTTGTCACATTGCTGGTCGGCAGCTCGGTATCGGTAAGCTGGGTAGAGAATCCCACCGCAAAGCCGAAAAACGAGCAAGGTGTGCGGGTGGGCATCTTCGACTCGCGCGCCGTGGCAACGGCTTACTATCGTTCCGCCCTATTCGAAAAAGAATTGGCAACGCTGAAAGCGGAATATCAAAAAGCAAAGGACGCCGGTGACCCACTGCGCATGCAAGCGCTGGAAGCGCAGGGTGTTGCCCAGCAGCAGCTTGCCCACAAGCAAGGATTCAGTACGTGGCCGGTCGATGACATCTTGCAAAGCCTTCAAGGTGACTTGCCGCAAATCGCAGACACCTGTGGAGTGGACGTGATCGTCTCGCAATGGGATATCACCTATCAGCGCCCGAACGTTGCATTCACCGATGTAACGCTGGCGCTCGTGCGACATTGGAACCCCAGCACGGAAACGCTCGCTCTCATCGATCAATTCGAAGCCGTCGCACCGATCCCCTTGGCAGAACTTCCTGATGGGAAAGATCACGCTCCTCCCAAGGATGACCTGAACTAGACGCCGATGAATCCTGAATGCAGGGCCTAGTTGTGAGAAGCCTTACAGAATCTCCTCTTTCGTACCCGTCGTCTGCGGAAAAAGCGGCAGACGTGCGGAAATCCGGGCGGCAACTTCGCGGCATAGTGGTATACGATGCCCGACCCTATCGCGAGATTTGGCCCAATAATCCAGGCTTAATCGATTTCGTTCAGAAAACCACGCTGCGGAATGAAAATTGCTCCGGAGTTTTAGTTGGTGGACCGAGCGATGTTACCGCGACACTACCATTCCAGCGCATTTTCCCGCCAGCGGACACGCGAGCGAACGCAAGCCACGGAGTCGATCGGCCTGCAGGCCCTGCTCGACGACCTTGCCGCGCGCTTTCAGCGGATTACCGGTTTTAATGCCACCGTATCACCTCCGTGGGTCGATCGCTTCGAGAGAAATCGAACCATCCGACGCTGGGCCGAACAACCGCCGTGCCGCCCCCACCGAATGACCGTGGCATGCCGGCGCTCCCGCTTATTACATCTGCGCGCCTTGGACTCGAGCCTTGCGCCGCGCCAGTCGTTGCCCCACACCTGTCCGTTCGGAAACATATGCTGCCTATTTAATCTCTACGAACACGGCGAGCTGCTGGGAATCTGTAAAATTGCATTCCCCGAATCGATTTCGCGGTCGCGGATGCAGAGCATTCTCGAAGTATTGGATATTCTGTTCGAGAATCTGAGGCTCAAGAGCGACAACCGGAAGCAGCATACGGCGTCTGAAAATCTAACCGCCGTCGCAATTCTCAATACCGACGAGATACATCCGCAGGTTCGCCACGCAGTTGAATTAATTCGTCGGGACTTCCGCGATCCCGACCTCAATGTCGAAGCCGTCGCCGACCGGATCGGCACCAGCAGCGCCTATCTATCGCATCTGTTCGTCACGCAAGTAGGGTGCCGCATGCGCCGTTTCATTTTCGATTGTCGAATGAAGGAAGCCCGACGTCTCTTGCGTGGCAACCATGCACTGGTCAAAGACGTGGCCATCGCCTGCGGTTTTTTAAACACGGACTGGTTCAGCCATCTGTTTCACGAAGAAACCGGCCTCACGCCGACACAATTCCGACGACAGGATCGCAGAGGTTCGAAACAAACTCCAAAGCGGTCCCAGTCAAGGGATTGATGAACGCATTTACCCCAGCGTCAGACCCTTTGTCATGTTTCGCGTTTTGCCAGGTGCAGAGCAGAGACACGCGGCACGCTCACCGGTGCCTGCGTCATCGATAAAATTCATGATTAAAGACAAACTCAAACCTGTAACTGGCCCCCTAGGATTCGAACCTAGACAAACAGAACCAGAATCTGTCGTGCTGCCATTACACTAGGGGCCAAACCAAACAACTAACTCTAGTCACACCGCCCCCGCTGTCAAGATTTCAACCGCCCGCCACGCCGTCGGCGGCGATCCTCTAGTAACAATGTCGCCAACAACAACGGTGCCGTGACGCCCAAGCCACATGCGACCGGTGCGAACGACTGCGGCGCAAACGCCAATGGTGCCGTGTCATCTTCGACCACCGCAATAGCCCCCGGCGCGCCGACCAACTGCACTCGCCCTAACAGCACATTCTCCCGACAATCAAAGGGCGGCCGCACGCGATAGGTCAACTCGCTGATGCCGGTGAACGTGCTATCCGCGATAAAGATGTAATCGAGACCATCCGCATCGATCGGCTCCAGCAAGCCACCGATGGGCGGCTGAAAGATGCTCACGCGCGCGCCCTCTGGTGAGACGACGGGCAAGCGCACCAACACCGGCTGGCCTACCTCAACGGCAACGGCCGCGTCCAACGCTTCCGGACAATTCGCCACGCCAAACTGCGCCCGCGCCGTCGTCGGCGCGGCACCAAGTGCAAACGCAAGCAAACACACAAATGTGAATCGTCGAAGGATAATCGGCGTCATGATGAAGGTCCGATCGCAGCATCAAGGCCACTGGGGGAATGGCCGCTGCATGACTCTTCATTTTACTGAAGGAGGAATTGCGGTTGGAAGGTTGGTGGCAGGCAGCAAGATGTTGTCGGACGTTGCGTGTAGGACAAGTTAAATTGGGAGCGGAAGCGAATGGGCCATAACGGCTAGAGCGGTCATCATTTAAAAGGCGCCTGCACCGCTACCGCGGTCAAACGTGCGATACAACTTAGACCATGGATTGCGCGGCTAGCGCCGCTCCATCCATGGCTCTCGACCTGCGCCCCATCCGGGGCTAAGAGAGACGTTTGCGACGCTAAACTGAATTGAAGAGCGCTTTAGGCCGTCGATGGATCGTCCGAATCCATCGCTGTCGGCTCCGGTTCCACATCGATCAACGTCACGGGATACACGCCCAGCAACCGCGTTTTATAGATGATCCGCCCCGGCCCCTCGGGCTGGGCGCGGCGTTTGATCAACCATGTGCCCGCCAACTGATCGTGCAACGCCTGATGTTTCTTGGTCTTGAAGCACAAGATATAAACAAGGCCGAGCGAGAATATCTCCAGCAAACAAATCAACACACGCTTGCCGTAACTACCCCAATCTGGCGAATTACCATCGGGGCCGATGAGTTTTATGCCGGTCAACAAATACCCGAAGGTGCCGATCGGCGTCTTGCGGATCAGAATTTGATAAATAGCGATCAGACCTACGCCTGCCCAAATGAGCGGCTCGAACAGGTCACCCACCGACTCGCGCATCTTGCGGTGCTTTTCCGGGCCGTCCTCCATCTGCTTTACTTCGAGCGGCGTTTTCTCCCACGCCACTGTCGTTACGGGCCCCATAACAACACTCCGGATACAAACAAATCGATCAACAACGCGATCACGCGCCGCGGACCGCTGGCGTAGGCACATGGCGCGTAATACGGCACCGTCTCGTGGCTCTGATTTTCCAATGGCGTTGAATTGGATTCGTCGGACATGGCGGGCAGTATAACGGCGACGGCCATTGCCGGGGATTGCATAACTTTCGGTTGAAGGCGAGCTTCGCGCTAGGCTAAAATCTCTCCGATGCGAGACGACTGCAACCCATCCTCGTCCCTTCCACCTTACCAGCGTCGCTGGCTTGCCGTCGGCCTGTTGGCCATTCTTATCATCTGCCTCGCACCCGACGCCGCTTTTGCCTGGGGCCCCGGCACGCACATCACGCTCGCTCAAAACCTGCTTGCCAACCTCTCGCTATTACCCGCCGGCGTAGCCGCGATCATCGCGGCCCATCGTCGTCATTTTCAATACGGCAATGTCGCCACCGACATCGTGCTCGCCAAAAAGATGAGTCGCGTCAAGCAGGTGTGCCATCGTTGGGAAACCGGATTCAAACTGCTCGAAGACGCCGAATCCGACGCCGGTCGCGCCTTCGCCTACGGCTATCTCGCCCATCTCGCCGCCGACACGGTCGCGCACAATCAATTTTTGCCGCGCCAAATCGCCGTCAGCCGTTCGACCGTTTCGTTTGGTCACTTTTATTGGGAAGTGCGTGCCGACGCGGCCTTGGGTAACGACGTTTGGCCCGACGTGCGCGATGTCGTACGCGGTCATTACACCGAACCGACGCGGCTGCTCAAAGATCACATCCGCGCGACGATGCTCTCGTTTTCGACCAACACGTTTCTCTTTCGCCGTATGAATTTAATGGCCTCGGAAGAAGCCTGGTTGCGGTCGGTACGCTTTTGGTCGCGCATCAGCCGACACGATCTCGACCAACGCCTGTTATACGAATATCAGGAAGAGTCGATGCAACGCATTCTGGATGTGCTATCGAAAGGCGATCGATCGAAGATTCTGGAGATCGACCCCAACGGCAACGCCCTACTCGCCTATGCCAAGGCCCAACGCAAGCAGCTCAAACAGCTCAAGCGCGCCGGCCTGCCCGACGAACAACTCATCAAAGAAGCGGCAGCGGGTCATGCCCCGAAGAATCGCGCGCTGACGAAGCGTTAGGGTTTTCCTGAATTTACCCTCTCACACCAACCCTCTCCCTGCAACGAGGAGGGTGTGCGCCGTAGGTAGGGTGCATCCTTTGATGCACTATTTTCGCTTCTATCGAAGACTTCGATTCGTTCGACTGAATGGCACGAATCAACGTATGGCGACTCAATCGCTTTATCCGTCCCGTTAGGGACTGGTGGACAATAGCCCACCGTTTCAACGGTGGGTACAAGAACCCGCATGTGGGATTTCGTCCTGAAGGGACGAAGGGAATGACGCATGGGCATCCTTCTATCCCTCCGGGATGAACTGCAATCTGCCTACAATATCCCCCCCACGATGTGGGGGGATATTTTCCATTGATCCCTGACGTGATAAAGAGGTTATTTCGACTGTCTCGCGGCTTCTAGAAAACCGCTTCAACCGATTCTGACGACCAAGATATGCAAAACGACTTGTAAACTCGATAAGGCAAATCAACCCAATAACAAAATATCCGCCACCGTCGCAATGCCGAGCGTCAAGCTCAAAACACCGTTCAACGTAAAGAACGCCAAATTCACGCGCGATAGGTCATTCGCCTTGACCAGCGACTGCTCGTAAACCAATAACATCGTCGTCAACGCGGCAGCCGCCCAAAAAAGCCACCCCAACCCCGTCTGCCATCCAAACAATACTAACAGGCTGACCGTAGCTACATGGCAGGCGCGCGAAACCATCAGTGCCTTAGCAATCCCCAACCTAGCGGGCACCGAAAAAAGACCCTCGTCTTTATCAACTTCATAGTCCTGACAGGCATAAATGATATCGAAACCCGCGATCCAGAAAAGCACGCAACCCGTTAACACGATTGCCGACCAGCCCAGCGTTTCCGGTGATATCGCAATCCACGCCGCCATCGGCGCAAACGCAATCACCGCCCCCAACACGAAATGCGCCGCCGCCGTAAACCGTTTGCAATACGAATAGAACGCCAACGCGCCTAGCGTCGGCAGCGACAGATAGGTCGGCCACGGATTCGCGCAAAAAGTCCAAAAAAGTCCACAACCCACGAGAAACAGCGCCGCGCTCGCCAACAAGAATACCCACGCCTGCCCTGACGAGATCGCCCCGCTCGGCAATGGCCGACCCGCGGTGCGCGGGTTGCGCGCATCGATTTTGGCATCGGCGAGACGATTGAACGTCATCGCAAAACTGCGCGCGCCCACCATGCACAGCAGAATCAACAGCACCTGCGCAATCGACGGCAACCCGCTTTCATTCGCCCGCCCCGCCATAAACGTCGCGATCAGCGCGAACGGCAGCGCAAAGACCGAGTGCGAGAATTTGACCATCTCGCCCCATGTCTGCAGGGTTTTCAAGCTTGCATTTGCCATGTCAATCAGATTGTAGGCGGGCGGGGCACATTTAAAAGCGACGGGAACGATCGACCTGAGAATCGTAATCTCGCAGGCAATCGGAGCGTTGAAGCAGGTCATCCTCGTGACGACGCATGCTATCCCCGTGATAAAGATGACACCGCCATCGCGCACCACACTTAGCCCCCGGCCAATGGCCGGGGGCTAACTTGCGACGACCAGCAATTCCCCGCTTGTATCAAGCGTCCACGAACGACCGTCGTGCCGTGTCGCGGCGGGGACGCCGCGGCTCCGTTTGCACCTTGCCGCCCCACCCGCGAAGATGCACGCCATGCCCGCCAGCCTCGACGCTCAGGATCGCGAAGAACTCATGCGGACGGCCGAAAACGTCTTTCGGGAATTCCTGCGCGATCGCAGCCTCAAATACACCGCCGAGCGCGAGAAGATCGTCCGCGCCGTCATGAACACCGATGAACATTTCGAGGCCGAGCAGCTGCTGCTCATGATGCGGCAGCAGGATAAACGCGTCGCCAAGGCCACCGTCTATCGCACGCTCAAGCTCTTGGTCGATTGTGGTATCGTAAAAGAAGTGCATTTCTCGAATAAGCAGGTGCACTACGAACACACCTACGGCGGCGACCCGCACGATCACATGGTCTGCCGCCGCTGCGGTCGCATCATCGAGTTCGACGCGCGCGAAGTGGCCAAACTGCGCACGCTGATTGCGGCGGAGCATGGCTTTCATGCGTTAGCACATCGATTTCAGATTCAGGGGTTGTGCGCGACCTGCACCAAGTCCTGCCCGATTGGATTGAAAGTGAAGCTGCTGACCGGCAAGGCCAAGGCTAGCACAGGGCGAGGTAAGAGAAAAAAGTGAGCACGGCGATCTTGTAGCGCGGTCGCAGAAACTCGATCGTTTGGTTGGCGGCGATGACAAGCATGGGTCTTCCTCAAACTGGAACGACACCTATCGTATTGGGTGCAAAACCAAAAAGTCACGCCCGCTGACGCGACACTTTTGTGAAATGCACGCACCGTGCCGCGCGAACTTTAGCTTTGAAAAATGGACGCCGGTATTTCGGGACGCTACTAAGTCGCTTGTTTCAAAGGCTTATGAGCGCTCGCGCGATATCGGTCGTTTGACGACGAACTTTCGCGCCGAAACGGGTTGCGCAACGACGTTGCCTCTCCGCAACATCGCGCTGCCCAAACACCTTATCACCGATGGCGCAGCCATCGCGCTGTGGCACCGGTTTGTAACTGGTGTCTGCCACCGACAGCATCAACATATCGCGTTGCCCCTTCATCTACACGCGAATCCGTCACACTTAGCCCTCCGGCCAATGGCCGCGGGCTCGCGCGGGGATACGAATTATCACGCCAATCGGCCCCGCGCGATTTCCGTCTCTTCGACGCTCGGCCCCGAACCCTTCGCGCGGATCGAAGTTCCCGTACCATACCACGCTGACCGCTTCCTCACGGGCGCGGTTCGGATGATCGCGCGAATCGAAACGCCCGATGTCCGCTGATGAAATTGATAAGTCCTCCGCACCTAACCCCCGGCCATTGGCCGGGGCCAACGTGGATAACGAAGAAACACGGGCGGGGAACACGCACCCCACGAACCAAACGCGAATAAGAAAGACGCCGGAACCATGGCCAAATCGACCGAAAAGATGGAAAAAATAACGTCGCTCTGTAAACGCCGCGGCTTCATTTTTCAAAGCAGCGAAATCTACGGCGGCATCGGCGGCTTCTGGGACTACGGCCCTCTTGGCGTCGAACTCAAACGCAATATCAAAGATGCCTGGTGGCGCGACATGGTCCTCAACCCGCCCATCGGCCCCGACGGCAAACAAGTCCAGATGGTCGGCGTCGATTGTTCGCTCATCATGAACCCCAAAGTTTGGGAAGCCAGCGGCCATGTCGGCGGCTTTAGCGATCCGATGGTGGACTGCAAAGAATCCAAGTCGCGCTATCGCGCCGATCAGATCACCGTCGCCATCCCCGCTAACGACGATGGTAACGCGCAGATGTATGCCTACGTTTCCGAAGATGAGGAAACGCAAGCCAAAGCGCACAAGGCGCTCGCCAAATATCTCAAGACCAAGCCGCCTTTAGACAGCAGTCTATTTATCGAGAAGCCACTGCTCGAGATTCCGGTGGAACTCTACAATCGCATCGTCGGCCCGCATGTGAAGGACGCCGGTACGCTTACCGAACCGCGCGAATTCAACCTCATGTTCCAAACCTTCGTCGGTGCCCTGCAAGATTCCAGCAGCGTCGCCTACCTGCGCCCCGAAACCGCCCAAGGCATCTTCGCCAACTTCAAGAACGTCTGCGACTCGTCACGCGTTAAAGTGCCCTTCGGCATCGCCCAGATCGGTAAAGCCTTTCGCAACGAGATCAACCCGCGTAACTACACCTTCCGCAGCCGCGAGTTCGAGCAGATGGAGATCGAATTCTTCTGCCACGACGACGACGCCATGATGTGGTGGGAATGGTGGCGCGATACGCGCATCAACTGGTACACCTCGCTCGGTTTGGCCGGTGAAAACCTCGTGCCCCGCAATCAGGAAGGCGACGAACTTGCTCACTACAGCAAGGCCTGCACCGATATCGAATACCGCTTCCCCTTTGCCGACGAACCGCAGGAACTCGAAGGCGTTGCCCATCGCGGTTGCTACGACCTCAACGCGCATCAGGAAAAAAGCGGCAAGGACCTCACCTATTTCGATACCGATCGTAAGGAACGTTTCCTGCCGACCGTCATCGAACCCTCGGCCGGTGCCGATCGCAGCACGCTCGCGTTTATCACCGAGGCCTACACGGTTGACGAATCGCGCCCCAGCCCCGAGTTGATGAAGTTCCACCCGCGCCTAGCGCCCATCAAAGCCGCCGTCTTTCCGCTGGTCGCCAAAGATGGCCTGCCCGAATTGGCCGAGCCGCTTTATCAAGACATCCGCAAGCGCTGGCCGGCTCAGTTCGACGCCAAGCAAAGCATCGGTAAGCGCTACGCCCGCATGGACGAAGCCGGCACGCCCTACTGCTTCACCGTCGATGGTCAGACCAAGGAAGACAACACCGTCACGGTCCGCGACCGCGACACGGGCGGGCAGGATCGAATCGATATGAGCCGCGTGATCGAATACTTGGAAGAGCGGTTGTAGGAAAGCCCCGTTGTAGGGAATCCGCTTTGAATCTGCCTCGAAACAGCGCGGGCCAATGGGTCAACGGGCCATCATCGAAGCAAGAAGTATCTTCGAAGCAAAAGAACGCCTCCGGCGCGAAAGCCCCTCCGAGCGTTACGACACATAGCCCCCGGCCAATGGCCGGGGGCTAACTTCATATAAGAGGCAACCTCAAAACAATGGACGCGGACGCATTCCCCAAATAGACATTCATCTAAATAGAGATTATCTCGAAGCTACAAGAACATCGTTCACCGCTGGCGCAGCCAGCGCTGTGGCATCGGGTCTTTACCGGTCGTCTGCGCCGTAGCACCGGTTTGCAACCGGTGTTCCGTGCCGCAGGGTTAATTGCCCCGCCGCCCAATCCCGATTCACCGGCAGCCATTTCGCCAACATGCTCCAAACGTCATCATGTTTGAACTGGTTAACATTGCTCAAGCGACGACTTAGACCAATATAAATTTGCGAGCGACTACCACTCCGTGGGATCGACTAATAGCCGGTGTATGCTGACAAAATTATTCGCGGTCGCCGCCATTCGTCTACCTGACCTAGTCAATTCAACGCTCGCTGTCACAAGAATTAGCCTCTCCCAGCCGATGCCGTTTACAATCAAGGAACGATGACCGACGACGATCTGCAACGCATGCGCACCCTCTTGGCCGACGAACTGGCCACGCTCACCGAAACGCTGGAGGCCTCGCTAGAATCCGCCAAAGGTACCGCTCTCGATCAAGCCCGCATTGGTCGCCTGTCGCGCATGGATGCGTTGCAATCACAGGCCATGGCCCAAGGTGCCAACCGTCGGCTCGCCGAAGAGATCGCCGCTATTCGCGCAGCACTCGAACGCATCGAACGCGGCACATACGGCATCTGCGCCGGTTGCGACCGTGAGATCGATCTGATGCGCTTGGAAGTTTATCCCGCCACCGAACGGTGCCTGCCATGCGCGAAGCGACGAGAGTAATTTTTGAATATTTGGCCAATTACCTGCCCGCATTTGCTCAATAACCGCGCGTACAATCAGAACCGCGCCCGTCGGGAAGCGGTAAGTGTCAGGTTGTTTATCACGAAATAATCAAACACGCGACGCTCGCGACAGGGCGAAGCAAGATTAGAAGTGCGCAATGCCGATTAGGATCAATAGAGCCGACGAATATCAACGCCCGCCTCTTTGCACGGGCTGCAAGCAGGCCCGTGGCACTCGGCGATACATGCGGCTACGATCAGCATTCATAGACAATCAAATCAAGCGAACTTATGTTAGAAAACATCTGTGTCATTCTTCAAGATTTAGACGACGAGCGATGCTACCGAATCGCCAATCACCTCATTCAACTGAGCAACTACCCAACTGCAACTCTTAAGACCAATAATCAGGAAGTCAATTGGGAACTCGTTTCAATACAGAATTTGGCCAAATTAACAAATGTTCACTCTGGATTGATTAGGTTGAATGAGATCAGGTTAGCCACCATCAACCTAAGAGACGTTCATGTGTACTTATTGGGTGATTTGGTTGAGTTCGACTTCCCACTTAACCAGATACCAAGTCAGGATCGTCCGCGATTGGTCGCTGAGCTGCGAGACTTCGTCATGAAGATGTCGGACGAGTTTGGAGTAGGCCGGTTCACTGCGGGAAATGAGCCGGGCGATTTCCACCCGTTCGTCATTTTCAATCAAGATGGAATCGGCCCGGCAACCATTGCAGAAAGTGGATTAGTTCCATTCGAGGGATAACCCTGCCAACCAAAACTCTCAGACAAAAACGGCAACGAATCGCCGGACGCAAATAGAAACACATCTCAACCTTTACAATCCAATCATCAATTCCCCAACCTTCGCTTTCGCGAAGGATGGGGCACCCATGCATCATCAATCAACTCGCGTCCCCTCCGCAAACACCGGTTGCAAACCGGTGCAACAGCGCAGAGCGATAGCAATTTCCCACTTGTCGCTCGTCTTGCAAACGCCTACTACAATGTGACAAACGAATCCACCCAATCAACGCATTACAGGAGCCCGCCATGCCCATCCGCGCCTTCGCCGCCACTGCTGCCGGTAAGTCCTTCGAACCATTCGAATACGAACCCGGTCCGCTCGCGCACGATGAAGTCGAGATCAACGTCGAGTATTGCGGCATCTGTCATAGCGATCTCAGCATGCTCAACAACGATTGGGAGATCACGACCTACCCCTTCGTGCCCGGCCACGAAGTCGTCGGCACCATCGGCGCCGTCGGCGACATGGTGAAACACTTGAAGGTCGGTCAGCGCGTCGGGCTCGGTTGGACGGCGCGCTCGTGCCTGACGTGCGACCTTTGCATCGACGGCAAGCACAATCTTTGCCAACAAGTCGACGACGGCATGGCCACCATCGTCGGTCGACACGGCGGATTCGCAGACCGCGTGCGCTGCCAGGCGATTTGGGCACTGCCGCTGCCCGAAGGCGTCGAACCAAAATCCGCCGGCCCGCTTTTTTGCGGCGGCATCACCGTCTTTAATCCGTTGATGCTAAACAACATCAAACCGACGGCGCGCGTGGGCGTGGTCGGCATCGGCGGTCTCGGGCACATGGCCGTCGCCTTCGCCGACAAGTGGGGATGCGACGTGACCGCGTTTTCGACCAGCCCCGCCAAAGAAGGCGAAGCGCGCGAGATGGGGGCCGATCATTTCATCAACTCCAAAGAAAAAGCTGCCCTCGAAGCCGCCGCCAATTCGTTCGACATGATCATCGTGACCGTTAACGTGCCGCTCGACTGGGATATGTACATACAAGCGCTCAAGCCGACCGGTCGCTTGCATATCGTCGGCGCGATTCCGAAATTTGAAGCGACGTGGATGCCGATCATCGGCGGCGAAAAATCCCTCGGCGGTTCACCGACGGGCGGACCGTTGGCGATTCGCCGCATGCTCGAGTTCGCCGGCCGCCACCGCATCGCGCCGATGGTGGAAGAATTTGCGCTGACACAAGTGAATGAAGCGATGGAAAAGCTGCGCAGCGGCTCGCCGAGGTATCGGATTGTGTTGAAGAATGACTTGGGTTAATACTATCGATTATGGCGATTTACGAATTACAGTCGGATAAGCTGGAAAAACTGCCTCGCACCAGCTTTGGTCAATCGGGTATTAAGGAGCGGCAGGACCTGCAACGCATCCTGCGCGCTCAACTCGACGTCATCTGCCCGGATACTCTGATCCTAGGCGAAGAATACGGCGGCTGGGATGAAAGCCGCCGACGAATTGATCTACTCGGGCTCGACAAAGACGCCAACCTCGTTGTGATCGAACTTAAACGCACCGAAGACGGCGGCCACATGGAATTGCAAGCCATACGCTATGCGGCGATGGTGTCGACGATGACGTTCGAACAGGCGGTCAACGTGCGGCAGGAATTTCAAGCAGACAATAACATCGAAGGGGACCCAGCCGACCACATACTGCGATTTCTGGGATGGCCTAAACCTGTGGAGGAGGACTTCGCACAAAACGTCAACATAGTCCTCGTCTCCTCAGATTTTTCAAAGGAGCTTACGACTGCCGTTCTTTGGCTCAATTCCTTCGATCTTGACATTCGATGTGTGCGCCTCAGCCCCTATCAGTTCGAAGATCGATTACTACTTGATGTGCAGCAAGTCGTGCCGCTTCCCGAGGCGGCGGCCTATCAAATTCAAGTACGGGCAAAAAATCAAAAGGAACGACGATCGCGCGAAGGTGGATCTGACTGGACGCGCTATGACGTCAGGGTGGACGATCAGCTTTACGAAAGACAGTATAAACGTCGCGCAATTCTCATCATTGTGTCCACATTGGTAAAACGAGGCATCAGCCCAGAACGAATTGCGGAACTTATCCCATGCACCATGAACCGTGCTTGGACGTCTTGCCAAGGCACACTCGACTCCGATCAATTCATTGAGTCCGGCACACGCGACGCAAAAGCAGAGGGCAAAAACTTCGATGCCGGACGTTGGTTTTGCGATAAAGACGAACTTCTTCAGTTTGAAGATCGGACATTCGCGTTCTCTAACCAATGGGGCACCGATACACCTGCTGCCATGCAGAACTTGACAGCTGCATATCCTGAATTCAACATTTCTGTAGAACCGAGCCCACCGTTAGGTGATTAAAACAGCGACGTTACTGCTCTTCCTCTTCCAGAATAATCACCCTTGGCGTCACCATCAGCATTAACGTCTGGCTATCCCGAATCGTCGCGCTGTTCTGAAACAATCGATTGATATACGGCACCTGATTCAAGATCGGTACGCCATCCACCTGTGCGTTGTCCGATGAACGCCGTAAGCCGCCCAGCAATATCGTGCCGCCGTCCGGCACGCTGACTGTCGTGTCGATATTAGCAAACTGAATTACGGGGAACTCGATGCTGCTGGTCGTGCCGCCGCTCGACACCGTTGTCGGTAACGGAAACACCATCGCTCGTATCGGCTGAATGGTCAGTGCGACGGATTGTCGGTCTGCCGACACGACCGGCATAATATTAAGCATCGGCCCCGAACGCACCGTCATACCCGACCCGCCGAACATATTGAAAGACGGCACAAACGCCGGATCGATATCCGAAGATGGTGCCGTTTCATTGTCGCTGACCAACACCGCCGGTTGCCCGTTGGATAACGTCAACTGCGGCTCTATCAATATCGCGGTATCCGGATCAGCCATCAGCGCGGATAGCAGCAGCGTAACTTCCGTCGCGCTTAACTGTGCGAACTCGATCGACGCGACGTCGGCGTCGCTAAACAACGTATCCAGCACCGCCCCGCCCGGCGTATTCTCGAACTCGTTACCCAGCGGCGTATTATTTAGCGGAATGTCAAAATCAATGCCGATCCCCGGAAACGTGCGAATCTCGTCGCCGAACATGCCGGCGGGCACTGTGGGCAAGAAGAACGTATTGCGATCGATGCTGCCCGGCCCGAAGTACGTCGTGCCGTTATTACCACCCAGCGCCGACGCGTTGGCCAGGAACGGATCGATGGGCATGGCCGTGGGATCGATATCGGGCAGGCCTGCCGATTCGAACTCGCTGCTCAGATCGAAGTCGACGCCGATGCGCTCGAAAAACTGATCGCTGACGCCGATGAAACGCACATCGATCGTCACGTGCAAATCACCGCCACCGACTGGCGTTGTAGGTGCCAGATTTTCGCAAACTGCGGCGGGCAGGCCCAGTGCCTCACAGAAAGCGTCGCAACCGGAACCGACCATTGGCATCATCAACAGCATGGTAACGAAGAGATAGTTGGTTTTGCATAGCGGCATTGGAAGCTCCTCTCAAACACACTTCACAGATGATTGATGCAATCGTGATGCCAAATAGCAACAAAGACGCTGACGCAACCCTATCATCATCCATTACCGAGTGCGTCGGCAATATTCCCCATCCAATCCCGAATGAGGGTAAATCTACCCGCGTCTTCGCTGCCCGTCTCGAAAATTGTCCGCGATCAATTATTTGGTTTCGAGAATTAGCCGGGGTGGGACTCGAACCCACAACTAGCGCATCTTAACTGCGCTGCCTCTGCCATTTGGGCTACCCGGCCCTCTGATATTGCGGTCGGTGGGATTCGAACCCACATACACCGGCATCTCATGCCGGCGGCTTTGCCAATTTGCCTACGACCGCAGCGCGACCAATGACCAGGGTGGGATTCGAACCCACAACCAGTGCGTTCTGAGCGCACCGCCTCTGCCAATTGGGCCACCTGGCCAAATCGTTGGTCGATACCGGTGTACTGCCGGTTCAAAATGTGATGAGCGCATAAAAAAAGCCTGCCGATCCGCTCGGACCGACAGGCTTTGCATGCGAATCATCTTACGAGATTGCTAAGCGCAAAGGCAGCGGCCCTTCGGTTCGGAAGGTAAGAGGCCTAAACCTAGCAACATCGATGTAGCGATCTTCTCGCGACCCATGTACATTAGAATATAACATATTTGCGTATAGTCAAACGAATAACTTGAATTTTTAACGACGAAGAGATTGTCATGACAAACTGAAAATGCAGATAGAATCATTAACGGTGGAACCGGCATCTCACCTGTTGCCATCACCTAAACATCCGGAGTCCATAATTCCGTTCACCGATTGACGCCACCTTTAATGCGAATACCAACATGAACCGAACACGCATCAAGATATGTTGTATCAGTTCCATCGAAGAAGCCCAGCTTGCTATCGCTGCAGGCGCAGATGCACTCGGCCTCGTCGGTGCAATGCCGTCCGGCCCCGGCCCTATCGATGACGATCTCATTCGCACTATCGTTCGCACCGTGCCGCCGCCTGTCGCTGCGTTCCTATTAACGTCGCGCACCGATGCAAAAGATATCGCGGATCACGTGCGTTACTGCGGCGTTAACACGGTACAAGTGGTCAACTATGTTGAGCCTACCGTACACGAATCGCTCGCAAAGAGCATTCCGCACGTGCGTCGCGTGCAAGTGATTCATGTCGAAGACGAGAGCGCGCTCGAGCTAATTCACGACTACACCTCGTTCGTCCACGCATTCTTACTCGATAGCGGTCGACCATCGGCAGCCATCGCCGAGCTAGGCGGCACCGGTCGAACGCACGATTGGAAAATCAGCGCCGAGTTCGTCCGACGATCGCCCAAACCGGTATTCCTGGCTGGCGGTTTAAAACCAAACAATGTTGCCGACGCCATTCGAGCAGTAAAACCATTCGGCATCGATGTATGCTCGGGCTTGCGAACGAACAACGCGCTAGATGCAGAGAAGGTCGCAGCTTTTGTGAAAGGGATTCGCCACGTAAATAGCTAACGGAAACATACTACAGCCAATGACGCGTATTAAAGTTTCCAATTTTGATAAACCCCTAATTGAGTTGAATTTGTGAAACAGATCTCAGCAACTCAAACTTTGAGAGTATTGGTTCTCACTTTCCCATCTCACGTCGGCGCTCTCTTACAACTTTCATCCGCGATTCGATGTAAGGTCGCACAAGGGTCAAATCCACTATTCCCTGAAATTCCGCTTCAATTCGCCCCAAACTTGATTTCAGAACACTAATCGGCTGCCCGTCTCGCATCCGAAGACTCAAGCGATGACTAACCCTGGCATCATCATCCAATACCAACGCAAAGTCGAAGAGCGGTTGCGAGCATAATTGAGCGTTTTTCAGCAAGGTCGACTCATCAAGCGAACTTGCGCGAACCTCGCAAACAAGCTCGTGCGCTTCGATGTTAGAGACCATTGCTTCTTTGGGCAGTGGACGCAATGGATGATTTGCCGAGAGTTCTTCTTTACCAAGGGGCTCAGACGTTACATCAATCCAAATACCTGCCGCAATCACCTCGATATATTCATCATGAAATGTAAAAAGATAGTGATTGAAATCCCGAAGCATTTCATCGACATCGCCGCCAAACTCGTAGGAAGTTGAATAATGTTCTGATTCGTAGGAGTGCCGTTCTTTCAGCCACGTTGAGTTCTTTACGATCGCAATCCATGAAAACGATCGATAGTCGCTCAATTTAACAGGGGGATATTCACCTCGGCAAATCCGCAATGCGTCAAATTTTTCAAATGTGATGCGACCGTATCCCGCGCTTTGTGGAGAAAACGCAATATGTTTGCCAAGCTCTTCGTAATATACTTCCAAACCGCCACACTCATCCACATCGATCTCAAGCGGCACTGCAATTTGTTGTGAATCAGCATTCATTCATTTACTCCTCCGATTTCCATTTATTCGTAATATTCAAGCGTTACATCACTCTACTGTCGATCAGACATCATTCAATTACAAAGGTAAATGACAACCAGCATTTCTCGATATCGTGGTCTCGTGCCGAACAAGCCAGCCGAAATTGTCTTCGATTTGGTTTGGTGGTATCAAAATTGTGCTTACGGTTGATTGGCAATCGATCGCGAGCATTCAGCATCAGCCATCTCCTCCGCAGTGCGCCGAATCCCGTCGAGCATCCCATTAAACACTATCGCATGCAGCGGCACCACGGCATACCAATAGGCCAAACCGATCAGCCCGCGTGGTTTGAAGCGCGCCGTTTGTATCAATTGACATTTGTCTTTTTTGTCGGGTTCCGGCTCAATGCGAAACGCCAACAGCGCTTCGCCCGGCAGTTTCATCTCGGCGCGCAGTTGCAACGACCGATCGCGCTCGATTCCCGTCACCCGCCAAAAATCGAGCGCCTCGCCAAACGAGACATTCTCCGGATCGCGCCGACCGCGGCGCAGGCCCGGCCCGCCCACGAATTGATCCATCCAACCGCGCAAACGCCACAGCCAATCGGCCGCGTAATAGCCCTGCCCCCCACCGATGCGACAGACGGCGCGATACACGCACGTCGCCGGCGCATCGATAGCCATGCGGCGCTCATCGACGAACGTCTTACCGCCCGCCCAATCGGGATCGCCCGGAATGGGCCCCGCCGCCGACCAGGCCGTTTCGACTTCGCGGTTTTGAATCTTGCCCAAGGCTGCTTCGATCGATTCGCGAATCGTTAACAGCGGCTGCGGCATCATCCGCGCCGCATCGTCATTGCGACAGACCACGCGATTGCGCAAGCCCTCGGCCAACGGTCTCGCAATCCGATGACTCAGCGGCGTAACCAGATGAATCCACATCGAACTGAGCCGCGGCGTCAGCACTGGCACCGGCACGATGATCCGCTTACGCAAGCCCAGCTCCGATGCCATTACCTGCATCAAGCCGCGATATCGCATCACATCGGGGCCACCGATATCGAGCGTGCGCCCGACCGACTCGGAGCATTTTAGACAATTTACTAAATAGAACAGCACGTTGCGCACCGCAATCGGCTGGCATTTAGTCTTGACCCATTTGGGCGTGACCATGATCGGCAAGCGCTCGACGAGATAACGCAAAATCTCAAACGATGCCGAACCCGAGCCGATGATCATCGCGGCCCGAAACACAGTCACCGGCACCGTGCCGCTCGCTAGCGCTTGCTCAACCTCGCGCCGCGAAGTCAGGTGCTCGCTCAAGCCTTCGCCCGTTTCCCCCAAGCCACCGAGATAAATGATGCGTTCGATGCCGGCGTCGCTCGCCGCTGTCGCAAAATTCTGCGCCAATTCGCGATCGCGCTGGCGATATTCCGGCCCCGCCGCTTCCATCGAGTGAATGAGATAATACGCCGGGCCGCAGCCGCGCATCGCCTCGATCAACCCCGCCACGTCGTCGGCGTCACCGCGCACGATCTCGACCCGTTCGTGATCGATCCAATGACGATCCGCCAGTTTGCGCGGCTCGCGCACCAAACAGCGCACGCGATAGCCCGCTTCCAACAGTCGCGGCACCAGACGTCCGCCGATATAACCCGTCGCCCCGGTCACTAGGACGGGCCGCGCGTCATGAATCGCATCACTCATATGCGTAGTCTAGCGCCGGCGGCGCATAAACAAACCCCGCATCACGCTGGTGATGCGGGGTCTTATGCGATATTGCCAATGAAAAACCGGAGGGAAGTGGAAGTGATCCGCGAGTAAATCGCGCTCGCAGGATCACCCCTAAATTAACTTACGATCAAGGACGACCGCCCGAACTCGAGGCCGCAAACCGTCACCACGGGCATCTGCATCCCGAAGTGTCGACAACAAAAGGGCCTCTTACCCCTCACGGAAAGCGTCCGAATCGCGTTAGCGGCGGCGACGCACAGCGGCGACGGCACCCATCAGCAACAACGCCGCCGTGGCCGGCTCCGGCACGTTCACGAAGTTGAGCGTGAACTGTTCGGACGCACCGTAGGTGCCTGACGGATCGACCAACCGAAACGTCGCGGAAAACGTGTCACCGAGGTTGCCGAAGTTGGCGTAAATCAAATCGTTGTGGAAACCGGACTCGGTGGCTTCCTGAATGAACTGATACGACATGCCGTCGGCCGTGAGGACCTGCGAAAACGGCGGCTCGTACATTTCAAAGCCGGCGCTAAAACTGACACGCTCCAGCGAAATCTGATGTGCCAGCGACGTATCGATGGCATCGATTTCACCCGGCTCATCGACCTCTACGGCTTCCCAACCTGGCTCGGCTTCGGCAAAACCGCCGGTAAAGAATCCACTGCCCGGAAACAGCTCGATGCTTTCGAGACCGGCCAGCAGGTCTTCGTCACCCGCGATAAACAACTGATTGGTGCCCGGAGCCAGACCGACTTCGAGATCGGTGTGCGGTTCTTCACCGCCGGCGAACGCCGGCGCGGCGGTCAGGCCGCCCAACAACAATGCACTGAGAAGATAAGTTTTGAGTTTCATAGCTTCTTCCTTTTCTGTTCCACTCTCATGTGAGCAAGAACGCTTGGATAGTTTTTTCATCTCGACAACAGCCGCCGAGACATTTGGTTCTTTTACATTCTGCGGTCGGTGGCAACACACCATCGACCGATGATTGGGTCTTTCAGTTTTTCATTGGCAAGGGCGTATTAACCACCCAATTCAGCGAGAAACGCCGCGATGTCTTTGCCATCGCGCGCCGCATCGCCATTGATATCGCTACGTGAGAAGACGACAGGATTGGCCATCTCGGTGATATTGCCGACGAGCACGCCGCTGAGCAGTTGCGCGTCGGTCAGATCGACATCGCCATCATCGTCGACGTCGGCCGGCGAACTATCGGCAATCACCGATAGCGTCAGCATCGTCGTCGCCGATTCCGGCGGATAACTGGTATCGAAATCGTTGATGCTATCTTCGACATCGATGGTGATTTGATAAGGTGAACCGCTGGCGCTACCGTCTGCCGGTGTACCGACGATTTCACCCGTAAAGGTCAATTCGAGTCCGGCGGGTAGGCCCGATGCCATCCAATTCTTGAACGGCGGCGTACCCAAGGCATCGATCATGACCGCATAGGGTTGGCCTTCGACCGCATCCGGTAGGCTATCTGTCACGATCTCCAGCGCTGCTTTCTTGATACCCAGCGCTGCGAAGATCGCGACATTACCGTTGCCGGTGTAGTCGGCGATCGAAATCGCGTTAAGCGTTTTGGAATCGGACGCAACGGTATGCGCGCGGAAGAGATAGAAGTTCTCGCCCGCGGCCGCATCGACAGCACTGCCGGTGCTGCGGGCGAAACCATCAGCGGCTCCACCGTTCTGGCCGACTGCTAATACAGGCGTGCGCACGGCCGGTTGTTGCCAATCCGCCAGCATGCGATAGTCGAGCCAAAGGTTTTGCGGGCGACGCTTAATGGCAACGGCTTGATTGGTGCCATCGGCATATTGCAGCGTGATGTTCAGCGAATCCGCCGATGTGATGCTGCCCGACGCCGCCATCAACAGTTCGACACTCAGGTACTGATCGTCCTGACCGTTGGCGACCAAATCGATCACCGCCGCCGAACTGAGCGCGCCGTTATCGAACAACGCATTGGCATTCGCGCCGGCGAGCAGCGCACCATCGACACCGCCGAGTTGGAATTCGTTAAGAAAACCATCGACCGGCAGTCCGGCATCGCTACCGTACTGACCATCGAGCAGCCAACTGTTACCCGCCCCGTCAAACGAGACCGGTGTGTCGGCATTATCGCTGTCGACCAAATCCGCATTGAACAGACCGGTCATATCGAGTGGTACATATTCCCCGCGCCCGGGAACCGACGTCCAGTAGTGCGTAATCGGATCGGAATCTTCAAACGCCACGTTCGACGTATAGCGAAATGTCCAACTCACCAAACCCGGCCGACGCATCAGCCAAAAGGGATGGAAGTGGGCATCGCCCTGATCGCCGAAGAACGCGCTGTCTTCGTCGAAAACCATCAGCGGCAACCCGAAAACGCTGTAATAAGCGAAATCGGAAGGATTGCTGTAACCGATACGCTCGGTTTCTATTTGGTAAGAGAAAACCGAACCGGGAAGTTTCGACAGCGCCGGAAAGTACGGCGCGGTTGCATAGTCCGTGCCGATATCGGCGAGCGAACGCGTGCCGTATGAATAACCACCAAACTCGGGTTGACGGTAGATATTCACGCCACTCGAACTGGCCGGATTGATCCGGCGAATCGGAATGATACCGCCGACCGGAACGCCGGGGCCATCACCCGCTATGCCTTGCACGTTGCTGGCTTCAAACAGTTTGAGCGAAGCGCCGTCACCGTTCGGACATGCATCAACATCCCCGCCGATCGGCTCACCGCCGCAAACGCCCAGTACGATATGCGGCTTACAACTGATGAAGTTGCACGTCGCATCAACCTGCGGAGCGCCCGCAACTGCAAAGCAGTCATCTTCGAGTAGGACTTGGCAGCTGCCGTTGGGCAAACAACACGCGCTCTGAGCGCTGGCTCGTTGCGACGAGATCGCAACGATACCGATCGCGAATATCGCAACGGACATTCGGTGAAATGAAAAACAAAACATGAATGCTTGCCTTCCCTACTGATACCAACCGACATCCGAATGCGGAAAGCCGGGGTCGTATTGATTGATCTCTAATCGCTGACCGTCTTCGCTCACGAGAAACGTGCGCTGAAAGCGCTGGCTCTCGGCGTGACCATCGGCGTAGAGGTAATTGCTCTTGCGCAAATGGCGATACATTTCGAGGCTGAAGATCGGATCTTCCGCCCCACTGCCCTGACCGGGGTTGGTGCGCCATTCATCCGCGTGAAAGTGATCGGGAATAATCGGATTGCCCGCCGCGTCGCGCTCGGCGATCTCGGCGGCAAACACAATGCTGGCCGACTTGGCACCCAAACGTGTTTGCGATCGGTAACCGAAAGGCGCGATGCCCAACGGATTACCCGCAAACCAGCCGTTCTGCAGCGGGCCGGTGTAGATGTTGATGCCGTAACTGGTCGCCCGTCGAACATTCGGATCGGGTGCGGCCAGCCGCGGTGATTCATCGTCCGGACATTGATACTGCAACTTGCTCTCGGTGTACGGTTCCAACGTGTCGAGCCAGGCCCAACCGGGTTGACCGCCACCGTGCGCTTGCGAAAGCGGGAACATATCGTCGCTGGTGTAGAAGTACGCCTGCAACGCCGTTCCCATGTTTTTGAGATTGGCCAAACACTTCGCAGATCGGCCCGATCGCCGCGCGCTGCTCAAAGACGGCAGCAACACGGCCAGCAAGGCCGAAATGATCGCAATGACGACCAACAATTCGATCAGGGTAAATGCACGTCTGCGCATCGACCTACTCCTTTTGTCAAAAGGCGTAGAGTTGCAATCTTCATTTTTCGCGCCGTTTGCCTCAGCCCGAATCGATAGCGCGATTCGTGCGGCGCCCGTCGGATAGACCGACGACACCAGCAAACACCGGCAGGATGCGCGAATACTTTTTGTGTGGTCATCGAGGAGTTTTTCGACTTAAGATCGGACAGTTAGGTAGGTCTTTAGCACCGCGGTATCGCGCTCAACCGCATTCGTTGATTGTCTCAACAAACGCACGCGCAACGCATCTTGGCAACGCCCAAACGGCAGAACCCATCTCTCGATTCTGCCAAGGCGCAATGACCAGTCCGAATCTATTTGCGTGGTGGCGCGCGCGGCCCACTGACGGGGAGCAAACAGCGCCCGAGCGTTGGCAATTGGGACGCGACACGCGGGAAATGGTTCGCCGCGCGCCCAAAGCGGCACACGCAGATGGTGGCCGCGAGGGAGATAACGGTACTGACGATGACGAAGCAAATATGACAGGGTTCTTCGACCGGTTCCGAGGCGCAGCAATGGCCGTGATCGTGGTGCAGCAGATTGGCACCGCCGAGCACAACGAATAGCATCGCTGCCACGCCGAGGAATCCCAGGATGTGTCGTACTTGATTCGACATCGATGATTCGTCTTGCGGACGGTTGGTCAACCCCCAGCACTGGGAAGGAGACCATTCTCGCGCCCTACATTGTATTACAAGCGGCCACAGAATCAACCGGTTACGGCAGCGTGTATCGACGACCAAACGAAAAGTCACTTAAAACCAGCCATCGCAACGCTTTAGACGCAGAAAAATGTTTTCGCACCTCAACATCCCTTCCCTGCCATTCGAAATCGACGCCGAGGGTCGATTCGGCCCCGACCAGGTGCGCGTGCAGTTTGACGGGCGCGAACGCCCCACCACCAAGGCTCTCGATGCACTGATCGCCGCCGAATGGGACAAGCAAATCGCCCTCGCCCGCGCGCACGATCGCCTGCTCTTCAACGGGACCCTCCTGCGTTACGTCGAACACGCGGTCGACACCAACCCATTAGGCAAACCCCGCTTCACACTCACCGTGGGACCGACGTGCTATCGCGATTTCGTCGGCACCAACCTGTTCAACCACCATCGGTTGGCCGAATTCGGCTGGGATCATTTTTCCAACCCAGTCGGCACCACCGCTACGCTCATCACGGCCGACGGTCAAATCTGCTACGGTCGTCGATCCGCCAAGGTCTCGTATCACGCGCGTCACGTACACACATTCGGCGGCGCGTTCGAGGAAGCGGACCGCCTGCCCGACGGCACCATCGACCCGTTCGCCTCGGTCAGTCGTGAGATTGAAGAGGAACTCGCCATCGGTCGCGACGAGCTGATCGACCTTACGTGTGTCGGCCTCTTGCGCGATAAAGAAATTCACCAGCCCGAGATGCTCTTTGAGGCGCGCTTGCATCTCGATCGATACGAAGTACTAGTGCGCTGGCAACAAGCGGAAGGCCGCGACGAACATGCGGGGTTAGAGTTCTTTGCCAACGAAGCGCACGCCGTTCCGCAATACATCCAAACCTGCGGCCTCATCGCCCCGGTCGCCAGCGGCGCGTTATTCCTTCACGGCCTCCACGAATGGGGCATCGAATGGTATCAACAAGCAGCCAAGGATTTAGCAGCGCATTGGTGAATCGTCGCGCTACCAATTAAAAAATCATCTTCGTTGGAACGAATCAGTTACCCGCCAACAATAACTGCGCGAACATCGCCACATCGGCAACATCCACGACCGAATCTTCGTTCGCATCCGCGCAAGCGCAAGGCAACGTCGGTATTGCAATACTCGTCGCACATTCGATGAATGCCTGCACATCATTGCCGTCGACATTTCCATCGCCGTTGGCATCGCCCAAGTCACCATTGCAGCCATCCGCACCTGGCGTAAACGTGATGCGCAGCCGCGGCCGTCGCGACGCCTCCGCGGATTCGCGCGCAAAGAACCGGCGGGCCAAGCCGGTATTGGGCATTACCAAATCGTCCGGTTGTTTCAGCATCCAACCAAAGTTGGTCGACGGATCATCGAGCCAGCCTTGCACATCCGCCACCAAGTCCGGCGTCGAATTCCAAACGAAATCACCCAATGTCGTTGATACCATCGCCGATGAACTCGCCGTCGGATCGAAATCGCCTCCGTTATTCGTCCAAGTCGCCACCGGGAAAAAGCGATACACCCACGTGACATCGCCGGGCGTGGCGGTTGACAACAAGCCACCCGCTCCCATGCCGTCCGACGAAGACGCACCTTCGCCCCAATCCGCATTTAGGGCATGAAGCCCAAGGTTGACTGCCGGACTGCCCGGCGGCGCCCGATCCAGAAACAGGCTCAACTCAACCGCATCGATCGTTGCACCGGCCGGAACGTTGGACGCGATATCAAACGTCATCAGCACGCGTCGCGGCCCGGCAAAAAACGTGCTGCCAGCAAACAGAAACATCCCCGCGTTGCTACAGGTGGCGTCGTCGATCGTTTGGTACGTCGTGCCGATGCTGCCATCGCGAATCGGCGTAATGACGACTTCATCCGCGTGCGTCGGCGCCAGCATGGCGTTTATCAGTGCGAAAAGAACACATAACGTGGTAATACGAGGATACGACATGATCTAAGACCCTCCTGATTCGACGAGTAGCGATCCGTGGGCGATGAATCGGCCTGACACCCTCGTTTTGAGGACGCACGCCTTCGTCCGTATCATAACGATGGGAACGCCAAATGGTGAACATTGGCACGGTCGCCACCAAAACTTCACGAAAGATTGATACTTCGCATAACGAAACCGCATTTTATGACGATAGAGGATCGAAAAACAGAACTGGACCTGCAAGCTCGCCCACCCGTGGCCCGAACGGCGACAGACGTCCGAAAAAAAATCGCCGATGCCCGCGCGCGTGGCCAGACCATCGGTTTGGTTCCGACCATGGGGGCGCTGCACGCCGGCCATCTTAGCCTGATCGAACACGCGCGACGTCGTGACGCCTTTATCGTCGTCAGTATTTACGTAAACCCGACGCAGTTCGCCCCGCACGAAGACCTCTCCAGTTACCCGCGCCCCTTCGCCGACGATCATCGCCAATGCGCCGACGCCGGTGTCGACCTCGTCTTCGCGCCGACCGACGAAATCATGTACCCACCGGGCGACGAAACACGGGTGCAACCCGGAGCGCTGGCCATCGGTCTTTGCGGTCCGCATCGTCCCGGTCATTTTGAAGGCGTCTGCACCGTCGTCGCGCGCTTGTTCAATCTCGTCGCGCCAGATTTCGCCTGCTTCGGACAAAAAGATGCCCAACAGGCGCTGATCATCAAACGCATGGTCACCGACCTGCAATACCCCATCGAAATCGTCGAATGCCCCACCCTGCGCGAGCCGGACGGCTTGGCGCTTTCCAGCCGCAATGCCTACCTCAGCAACGAAGAACGAATGCGGGCGTTGTGCCTCTACCGCGCACTTTCCGCTGGGCGCGAATCGCTGCTAAAAGGAGACGCCGCCGAACGTGCTGCGACCATCATGCATGAGACGATCGCACAGTCTTCGCCGCCGGACGCGATCGATTACCTTGTGGCCGTGGAGGCGACGAATTTGCAGGCCGTAACCGAAGCCACGCGCCGCGTGTTACTGGCCGGCGCGATTCGGATCGGAAAAACCCGTCTGATCGACAATCTGCTCGTGGACCTGCCGCCGCTACGCACTTAGGATCAGACAGTCCAAAGCGTTACGAAAAACACGCAACTCGAAACGCGAAGCTCGATGGTTCGCCCAGACTGGCTTGCGTGACCTGCGAACGGATTCAAAGAGACTGCCATGCATCCAACGCTGATCGAAATCCCCCTACCCAACTGGCTTCCCACTTGCATTCAACAGGCCGGTGACGTCAAAAGCTACGGCGTCATGATGATGATCGCCTTCCTCTCCGGCATCTGGCTGGCCTGTCGCCGTGCCTACCGTTCGCAGGCCGACCCCGATGTGGTGCTTAACGCCGGCTTTATATCGCTGATCTTCGGCGTGGCCGGCGCGCGGCTGATGTTCGTGCTGCACTACTGGGATACCAAGTTCGCCAATCAGCCCAGCCCCATCGGCGCGATCTTCAACCTCTCTAACGGCGGCCTCGAATTCTGGGGCGGGCCGTTGCTGGTGATTCCCGCCGGCATCATCTACCTGCGCTTTTTCGCAAAGACCTCCGTACGGTGGTATCTCGACATTTGTCTACCATCGCTGGCATGGGGCTTGGCCATCACGCGGATCGGCTGTTTCCTGAACGGCTGCTGTTGGGGTGCCGTCTGTCTCGATCAACACGATGAGTATCGCCAAGCCGCCGCCGTGCCATGGGCGGTAACGTTCCCCTATGGCAGCCCGGCGATGCGGCAACAGTTCGACTTTGGCCAACTCACGCTACCCAAAGAACTCGTGTACACCTGGCCGTCGGGTGAGGCGATGCCGTTCCCGACCAACCTGCTGGAAATGGCCGTCGAAGACCATGGCGCAGCGCGCGCCGCGGTCGAAAAAGCCCGCAAGGAAAAGCACGAAGGCGCCGTCGATGCAATTCTGAAATATAAGCAAAGCCAGATCGCACGCGTGGAAGCACACGCATCTCAATATGGCCTTACCGTGCCCGAGCTTTACATGCTGGCGGAGCAATATCGCAGCAAACCGGTGCATCCGTCCCAGTTATACGCCGTTGTCAACGCTTTCCTCATTGCGTGGGTGCTGTCGACCATCTTTTATTACCGAAAACGCCACGGCGTGGTCCTCGGTTACTTCCTCATCCTCTATTCGATCTCGCGTTTGTTGCTCGAATCGATCCGCGCCGACAATCCGCTCGACACCTTCGGCGGCGTCACCATTTCGCAGGGGATTAGCCTCGTCACGATGGCCGCAGGCATTTTGTGGTTGCTGCTTATGTATCGCTTACCCAAATACAGCCCGCGCGCCGAGCCCTTCGTTTACGAAGATGAGGAAGAGAACAAATCGGCCCCGGCAAAGGCATAGCGAATTCGAGATAGGTTCAGCCAAATCGGCCTTCATTAAGCGTTGCAGATTAAATTCGCATTCAGCTTCGCCGGGTCGGCGTAGCTTTCGGCCCAGTTCATTTTGGGCGGTACAGGTCGGCGCAATTCCCCTCCCTCGCAGGGAGGGGTTAGGGGAGGTTTGCTTCACCAATGATCTCCATCAGCACGCAATCTTTCACGTAAGCCAGCAGACATCCGAATCAAACCTAGACTCATAAACTTGATCGCGAGCGACGGCCCCGCATAAGAATCGCCTACTCGGCTAAGTCCCTGATTTTCCCTAACCCATCAAATCTTTACGCCGAAGGCGTTACACCCATTAGCCCAGGGTTGACGCGCAGCGGCTACCCTGGGTTACGAGTTCGTATGACGCATTCAACTCTGAAGGAGTTGCGGCATGGCTCGTCCGGAGAATGGCGCAACCCCGTTGGGGTTGACCGTCGCGATGAACGCGATTACCCCGGGTAGCCGCTGCTGCGGCAACCCGGGGCTACTTGGCGAAACGCCGTTGGCGTAACTGCTTTCCGCAACACCTTCGTAGCGTCGATATTTCATTCGGCAAACCCCATTGAACAGGTCGGTATCCCCCTCCGCTTTTTAGGCTGAGCCACCGCGCGTTAATTGACATCCCCATCCCCCCACCGCTTGGGAACCCGCCGCGCCGCGCGTATAATTGACCTTTAGGCCGCGTAGGCCTGCCCGCCGCCGCTCCGCAACCAGCATCGTTCGACCAAGCTCGCTGGTCGTCTCGGTCGCATCTCTCGATTTGGAGGCATGCCCGTGCGCCGTCGCCATCTTGCGCTCGTCATCATCGCACTTACCGCCTTCGGCAGCACCGCCACCGCCGACGACGAAAAGGCCTCGCGCCGATCCGCCAAGGCCCAGCGGATGACCTTCCGCAACAACACCTCGTCCGGCTTTATCACCGTACACAAACTCGATTGGCGCAGCACGCGCACCGCCCCGCGCGACGACCACGTCGAAACCATGCGCTCGCTTCAATCGGCACGCTGGGTTCAAGCCAATCTGGCAAACGAAGACGTCAACACGGCGACCACCTATCAAATGATGGAGGTCTTTCCGGCTGCCGTCATCGGTCTCTCGCGCGGCAGCGAAGTCATGGGCACGCTGCCGCCGCCGTCCGCCTTCAATCTCGATGCCGGCGGCACCTATCTGCACAGCACCACGCGCACGCCCAAGATTAGCCCGTTCAAAGCGCCGACCGTGGAGCCCGCACTGGAAGCCGTAATGGGTGGCTTGCTCGATGTCGCCCATTGGGGAAAGCGACGCATCGAGCCGGGCCATCGCTGGACGCGCCAACTCGAAAGCCCGTGGTTTCGAGGCTCGCTGCGTTTCGAATATCAAGGGCTCGAAGAATTGGAATCCGGCACATCGGCGCTCATCACCTATTACTTGGACGGTCGCTTCGAAGGCCCGCTGCACGCCACGCACAAATTCGTGAAGGGCCAAGGCGCATTCTTTTGGAACAAAGGCAAACGCTGTTTGCAACAACTGAATGCCCGCGCCGAATACGAACGCATTCGACCTACCGGCAACGAGAAGTTTGAGGTGCGCATCAGCGCCGAACTGTACGCGTTGGCCACGCTGTCGTCCGACCAGACCGAACTGATGCGGCAACAACTGACCGTCTTCTCCGATGCGCTATCCGCCTTACGGCGCAAGAACATCGATCGTTGCCGCGCGCTCACGCGCGGATACCGCGAACAGTGGCCCGATTCGGTATGGGCACCGGCCATTAACGAATTGCAAATTCAAGCGGCCGAGCAACTCGAAACCGCGCCGCCGCTTTCGCTCGCGCAGGTATCCAAACGTCTGACCGACCTCATCGTTGCGTGGGCCGGCAGCATGCGCGCGCGCGATTACGACGAACAAGACCGCGTGCGTGCGGCTTATCTGGAACTGCTCGCCAAATATCGGCCTTACGTGTTGAAACTCTCGCAAGACGAGGATTCAAAAACGCGCGCCAAATCGATGTTCGCGCTCGGCTTCAGCCCCGATCCGGCCGACTTCCGTTTGTTGCAACGATCCACGCGCGACCAATCCTCGCGCGTGCGCGGCATGACCTACGCGGCCCTCGCCGCCCGCCGCGATCCGCGCACCAGTGCCGAAGTCCTGCTCGAAGGGCTCAACGACAAATCCGGCGGTGTGCGCGCCCGCGCCTGCGAAGCGATCGGCGCCTGCATCGTGCGCGAAAACCTCGCCATCGATGCGTTAGTGAAGAAGCTGTTGCAACTTGTGCGCGACGATGAGAAAGCCAACGTACGCCGCGCCGCCGCCGAGGCCGTCGGCCTGATCGGCGTTCCGGCGGACGTGCCGCCCTTGGAAGCTGCGCTCGAAAATGAAACCGACGAGCGCAATCGCGCAGTCTTGCGCGCGGTGATCGAAAAGTTAAAAGCCTACGACGGTCGGTAAGCTCTGTAAGTTATTAGAGGCGATTGCAAAACTTCCCCTTCGTTGCAGCGATGGGTTTGGAGAGGGTTATATTTTCTAAAGAAACAGGAGTTTCTGCGCGCACGCTTGGATTCGGAATCGGCCGTTGAGTCAGCTTCTAGTCACTTCATGCTGGAATCGGTATTTCCGTCACGTTTCGCTGAAACAGTTCAAACAATTGATAAAACGGCTCCGGCCTGCCTTCCTTCACCGCTTGCGCGACATCGAGCTTTTCCCACAGCAACCGGATATCGATATCCAATTCCGAATGATCGAGGCTGACGACACCCATGCTCCATGTCGGAAACAATCGCGTTTTTCCGTGGCCGCGATACAGAACGTCGATATCTGTATGGCGTTCATCCGCCTGAATTTTCTCGAAAATCGCCTCGACCGAGTCCCCTTCGCCTTCCAACAACTGAATAAATCGTCGGCGACCGTACAGCAACAACCCAGTGACTTCGCGCGGGCTATTGTTGCGTATCGCAGAATCTTGAATGGCGCGCAATTGCGCATCGTCGATGTCGGTTGCGACCTTGCTGGCGTAAACAATATGGCTCACGAACATCGGATCATCTCCCGCAATGCCAAGGCTCACCGCTGTGCGCCCCCGGATTGTCCGAAAGCCACCCTGTCTAAATCGGTCATATCGTTCTCAAGATTCAGCTTATGATACGATTCAATACCTCAGCCACTTCATAGACCACTAATCAAGCGCTGCTGTTATTGAGCATGTTTGCACACGTCCCAAAAACATAATGGTTGCCAATCATTCACGACTCGTTTCGGCTTGATTAGCGATATGAGCCCCACCGACCGCAAAGAACCAACGCCTCATTTAAAAAAAACCGACGTTGCCATCGTGCCGTGTCCACCATCGCCATACATAAAGACGCGGCCGGAGCCGCGTCATGTCCGATTCCGATGCCATCCCGCTTTATGACGGCCCGCCGACCGGTGCCAGGATCGAACACCACGATCGTCAGCGCACCGGTACGACCGAAAACACCAACGCGCCGTCCGCCCCTGTCCGCGGCAGCCGTCGCAACGTGCGGCACGAACTCGAAGGCGTCAAAGCGTGCCTCGCCACCCACGACGCCAGCGGTCGTACGCAATTCACCGATTGCCCGGTCGTGGATATCTCCGCCAGCGGCATCGGTATTGAATTCGATGGCCGCATCAAGTCGGGCCTGCGCTGCAACATCTCGTATCGCACGCGCGACCATCGCACCGTACACGTCGGCGGCACCGTGCGCCGCTGCCGACCGACCGATGGCGGTTACTTCGAGATCGGCATCCAATTCGACCGCCACCTGAACAAAGATGAGATGCAACCTGCGCGCGTACTGCCCGGTGCCTCGGCCTCACCGTTGCAGCGCGGTCGCCAACTGCGACGACCGACTTCATCATCCGAGCCGGTCGCCGAGACCGGACTCCCGCAGCCGAACGTGTTTAAGCCGTCTGAGTCGAGTGAAGACAACTGTATCGATTTGAGCGACGACGTTTGAATTGCGGGAATCCTGAATATCGTCGGGCAAACATCGCACCCGCTTAAACCGGAGTTTGACGGCAGCGCGTTCCGGCGTAGGCTTAGACCCACCGAGTTCCCGTCGTCGCAAAAGGATTCGTCTTGACCCGCACGCTGATTGCAGCCGTCAAATTGATGCGACCCGCCCAGTGGGTCAAGAATGTGTTCGTGTTGGCCGCCTTGGTGTTCGGCGTGCAACCATCCAGCCCCGACGCGTTGGAAAAACTTTGGCTCGCGCTCGGTGCCTTCGGCATCTTTTGCATGCTGGCCAGCTCGGTGTATGCCTTCAATGACTTGATGGATTACAAGGAAGACGCCGAGCACCCCACTAAGAAAAACCGCCCCGTCGCCAGCGGCCAGATATCACCGCAACTCGCCGGCGCCCTTGCCATATTCCTCGCGGCCGGTGGTAGCTACCTCGCATTGCAGATCAACGACGGGTTCGCCCTAACTGCGGTCGGCTATTTGCTGCTCAACTTGTTCTACACGATGGGCGGTAAGAAAATGGTGCTGCTCGATGTGATTATCATTGCGATTGGCTTCGTCATGCGCGCGCTGGCCGGCGCTCAAGCGATTAATGTTGAAGTATCAGCGTGGCTCGTTGTCTGCACCTTCACGCTTTGTTTGTTCCTCGGCTTCGGCAAGCGCCGCTGCGAGCTAGCCGTGATTGACAACAAGGAAGGTGCCACCAAACACCGCGCGACGCTCAGTTACTACAGTCTCGAACTGCTTACGTTGCTGATGGCCGTCTCCGGCGCGATGGCCGTGATCACGTTTATGCTTTACACGCTCGATCCGTCCAACCCCACGCCCCACACGCTTATCTTCACCACGCCGCTCGTCTTTTACGCGATCTTCCGCTACGCCCTCGTCATCGCCGGCGGCAAGCTCACCGGCCCGACCGACGTCCTGATCCACGACCGCCCTTTCCTCGTCTCGGCCCTGCTCTGGGTGCTGCTGACCGTCAGCCTGATCCTCTTCAGCGGCCAAATCGAGCGGTTTTTGCCCAAAATCCGCTTTCCCAACGTCAGCCAGACGACGTCCGAATAGGTCCCACCGCTTGGCCCCACCGACCCCGCGCGAACAAAATCCCCTCCGACTCCGATATTTTTGACAGGGGCCGCGCGGCCCGTGCGTCTTTATCTACAGGACCAGACAGGGGAAGCCAGACACCATGGCGTTGAGCCAACACACCGCTGATCCCGACTTGATTCGGGCGGCACGCGACGGAGACCGCTCCGCCGTGGATGTGCTCGTGCGTCGCCACGACCCTTGGGTGCGGCAGGTGGCCTACGCGACCATCGGCAACCGGGCGGCGGTCGACGACATCGCCCAAAACGTCTGGACCAACGTTTGGCAACGGTTGGAAACGCTGTCCGATCCGCAAGGCTGGCGCGGTTGGCTTTACAAGCTCACCCGCAACGCCGCCCTCGATTCGGGCCGGCGGCTGGCCCGCGACAAACGGCTCACGTTGGCGCTGCCCGAGATGGCAACCGAAAGCGACGAGCAAGCCGCCAACCCCGCCCAACACCTGGCGGCGACCGAAGAAAACCAACGCATGCTAAAGGCCATTCACGGCTTGCCCGCGTTGTATCGAGAACCCTTTGTGTTGCGGCATCTGCGTGATTGCAGTTATGCCGAGATTGCCGAAACGCTCGACCTGCCCGTCGCAACTGTCGAAACGCGGTTGGTCAGAGCCCGCCGCCTGCTACGAGAAGCGTTGGCGGACAATTAAGTGAACTAAGGTACGAGGCCGGTTCTGTGAACCGGCGTTAAGAAACATCAGACGATGAACACCGAACGCATTGAAATCCTGATCAACCGAGCCCTCGACGGCGAACTCAGCGCTGGCGATCGTCGAGAACTTGATGACGCGCTTGCCAACAACGAAGCCGCTCGCGTGCTCATGCATGAGTACGAAGCACTGGATCGCGCCGCGGGCGTTGCCATCCATGCCGACTTTGAAGCGTCGCCGACATCCGCTACGACGCCCCCCTTGCATTACGCTCAACCGCCGCGCTGGCACGGTCTGCGCACCGGCATCACGGCGGCGCTACTCGCTGCTGCCGCCATGATCGTGGTGGCGTCGTTACCGTGGGGCACCATTTTCTCCAGCAACAAACCGCAGGACATCGTCGCCGAGCGCTCGTTTCCGCCGGGACCGCGACAACTGCCGACGTATCAACCGATGCAGGTCGATTACCGTCGCCCGGCATATCAACCGCAGCAATTGCGGGGCGATGTGTATCGCGACGTGATCGGTATTCGCGGTGATAACCCGAACGTGATCATCATTTTGGAACGTGAAACCCACGCCGCGCGGCTCGACCCGCTGGTGGGGGATTTCTAAATAAGACAGCTGTAGATTCCCGCCCGCCGCGCGGCGACAGGCCGGCCGACGAGCGCGGCGGGGATCGAATTAGAGGCGCGACAACGTGATCGCGTCACGCAAGAACAAGATAACCGCGTAAACGCTGGTTGTTTTCGCAAGGCACATGGACTTTGCATAAAGGAGTAAGCCATGAAAACCCCCAAATTCGCCTTCTTAACCTTCGCATTGGTGTTGATAGCAACTCAGGCATTGCAAGCCCGCTATCGCAAGCCCGTCGCTCAAGAGCCCGCACCAGAAGCCAAGCAAATCGTCAAGATTCAAGCCGTTGAAGATGCCGACCAACCGGTCGTTGAGCAAGTCATGCAAGCGATTGTCGTTCGCAACGGCGAAGAAGCGCCGGTCGCCGACAACGTCTTCACTGAAGTACGCGTCGAAGGCGCATCGAACATCGAAGCCGGCGGCCCCTGGCTCGGCATTCAGTTCGGACCCGTCTCCCGCCCGCTGGCAGCGCAGTTGCAGCTCGAGAAAAACAGCGGCCAAATGGTCCTGAACGTATTAAAAGATTCGCCCGCCGATATGGCCGCCTTCAATCAATACGACGTCATCACGCAAATCGACGGTCAGCCGATCAACTCCGACCTCGGCGCCTTCCTCGATATCGTGCGCACCTTCCAACCGGGAGAAACCCATACGTTCACGCTGCTTCGCGGTGCCAAGCAGATCGACGTCAATCTCGTCGTTGGCACGCGGCCGGAAGACGCCGCGCAGCGCGAGTATCTCTTCGAAGACGACCTCGGCCATGTCGCCCGCGGCAACGTGTTCAAGCGCGGCGGTATCGTCATGAAAGACGACGACGGTAACTGGACGTTCAACAAACTCGGCGATGGCGAATTCGAATGGAACGGTGTGCCCGGCCTGCAGGATGGCAACTTCGAAGCGCTGCTCGAACGTATCCCGTTTGAAGGTCATGCCGATACGATCTTTGAATCGGCCCACGGCAAGAGCGTGCGCGTCGAAGTTGGCGACAACGGCCAAGTCACCGTCACCACGACCACGACCGACGCCGATGGCAACGAAAACACCACCACCGACACCTACGACAGCATGGAAGCCTACAAGGCAGAAAACCCGGACCAAAACATGTTCATGCTGCGTTTCGACGGTGCCCACGGCCTGCACGGTAACAACCTGCGATTCCTGCCGGGCAACATCGGTACGTTCGCGTGGACCAATGAAGACGGCAACATCGATGTCAACGTCGAACTCAAAGAACTCGACGAACGCGTTAAGGGCCTGCTCGAAAAGTCGGACAACATGTTGAAACAACTCGATATCAACGTCGAAACCGACGGCACCGATCCGAACACCGGCACGCCGCGCTTCCGCATCCTGCGTCGCATTGGTGAAGGTTCCGGCGCACCGGCAGCCGAAGACGTGCGCGTGTTCGCGAGCAAAGTGATGACCAGCTTCAAGGTCGCCCCCGACGGCAGCATCACGCTTACGACGCGCGACGGCGATGCCGAACTGGTGCAGGAATTCGACAACGCCGAGCAACTTAAAGCCGCCATGCCCGACTACTACGAGCGCTACGCCAAGCTGCTGGATCAGGCAGCCAACGCCGGCGCGGAGTAAGTCGTTCACAGAACCCCACTCCACCCATTCTTAGGCGGCGACCTCCTGTCCAACAATCAAGGCCGTCGCTTAAGAAACCCAACACCCGCGCATCGTTAACACGGTGTGCGGGTGTTTTTTTGCGCGCACGATGCGCATATGCTTGTTTATCACGTGCGTAATACAGACGTAGCGCTGAGAGGCTATGGGCGGAATCCAACGCCGAAGGCGTTGCGCCAGTAGCCCAGGGTTGATGCGCAGCAGCTACCCTGGGGTGCGAAGTCAACAAAGAACATTCAACGCTGAAAGCGTTGCGGCATGCCGGACGGGACGGAACTCCTTCAGAGTTCGAGGATACTCTTCCAACCATTTCCTGGGGTAGCCACTTCGCGTCAACCCCAGGCTATTGAAACAACGCCTTTGGCGTAGAAGAGGAATGACGAACACTGCTGGGGCTGTACAACGCCGAAGAATTAATTCGTGCTTAATGGCGTCGACGAAATCTCATATCCGCTAAATTTGAGTTCGGGACGGGCTGAGAAGGCCAATCGTTCTGCCCCACCGCCTGCGTTAACATACCCTCTATGAAACGACGTTCGTTGATCTCGCGCTGCGCCGCTTTTTGCATGCTCGCGCTGATTCGCTTCTATCAGGTCGCGCTGCGACCGTTCTTTTTCGGGTCCTGTCGCTTCACGCCCAGTTGCAGCGAATACACCGCCGAAGCCGTGCACCGTCACGGCCCGTGGCGCGGTGGCTGGCTGGGCGTGCGTCGCATTTGCCGCTGCCATCCGTTCGGCGGATCGGGCTACGACCCGGTCCCGGAGGAGTAAACTCGCATCGGCCCCGCCAGATTGATTACAATACGAGTCGTCGGATCTCGGATCGCTGCAGATTCACGCGGGGAATCACTGGTTGCCAACCGGCGGCACAAGGGAAACACCGGTAACAAACCGGTGCCACAGCGCATCCGGCTTACGCCGGATGCCGAACGGCGCTACGCCGAGAACTTAGCAATTAGACTTGAAAAAGAGCCTATGCGCCTTTGCACCGCACCAGTCGGCCCTAATTAGGCAAACCGTAACGTCCCGCCCGCGACATCGCCCTAAATCGGCAGTGTTCGGTTAATAAACTCCCGCCCGAAAGGCCCACCATGCCCCGTCCATTTGGCATCGCCGTGTTCGCGCTGAGCGTCATCGCCATCGCATCGAATAACAACGTCCACGCCGACGACTTCCCATCACTGCCCGATTTCAAGCGTCGCGTCGACTACGTCAGTTACTATGCCGGCATGCAGGGCTCGGCTTCGAGCAGCCGCAACGCCTACCCCGACTATGCCGCGTTTATGCCCGGCTTAGTGGATAGCACCGTTCAACCCGGCGCGTGGCCAAAGTTCCGCGGCATGCTGACGACGCCGATGCACGAGCGGGCCAATCAATCCGTTGGCCGCGACGGCAAGCCCAGTTGGCCACCCGGCCCCGGCCCGTGGATTGCCCAATACGAACCGCAATGGCAAGTGAGTTACGTAGTAACCAAACCCGTGCTGGCCAAATATCGCGCGGCCACCGAGAAATCGAAACTGGTTCCACCCATCTCCCTCGATGGCAGCGCCGAAGATCGCAACAACCGGCTCGTGCATTTGCAGTTTCCGCATCTACTGCCGCTCGACGACTGCGCCAAGGGTGTGCTCGAAGCGGCATGGCGCATCGGCGATGAAGGCGAGGTCGAAGCGCGTGCCCTCGGCGAAGCGGTCGAAGCCAATCTGCGCTTGGCCGGCCAGATGAGAAACTGTCTAAGCGTGCCCGAGTTTTCGGCGCAGTGTGCGATGCGCACGCTCACGTACGAACACATCTTCTGGGGCTTTGCCCACGGCGTGTTCTACGAACGCAACGCCAACACGCTCTTCAAACTCTTACAGGAAATCGACAGTAAAGAGATAGACGCGAAGCTAACGGCGGCGGGCGAATGCGCCATCTGGCTCGATGCGATTCAATACATCTACAGCCCCTTCGACAACGGTGCCAAGTTCAACGGCAATCGCTATCAAGACATCACCGGTCAGTCGATGGGCGGCGGTGGCGGCTTAGGCATGGGTATCGGCGCACGCGTCGATGCATCGCCCGCCGAAGACATCGCCAGGAAAATCCTGGATACGCATCGATCCATGCAACGTCAGATGAAGGTCGGTTACGCCGGGAGCAATCACGGCAGCCTCATCGCGCTGGCCGATCAGTTGCGCAACGCACACGGCGTAACCAAGGGCATGTTCATGACGGGCCATCACGTGTTGGCCAGCGCTTACACGTTGGCCGCCGAAGCCGAAGCCCATCGCCGCGCCGCGCAAATCGTGGCGGCAATACATGCGTACAAAAAAGCCCGCGAAGATTGGCCCAAGCAACTCGCCGATTTGGGCAAGCGCGTAAATAGTAAAGTGCTGCGCGATCCGTACGGTAGCGATGAGTTTGTTTATAAGGTGACCGACAACGGGCCGGTCTTGTATAGCGTCGGCACCAACGGCAAAGACGATGGCGGCACGCCCGACAAGGCGACCGGCGACCTGGTGTTTTGGCCGATTCCCGATTCGGCGGGTTGGATCGCACACGGGCAACTCGTGCAGGTCAAAAACGCCGACCTTACCAAACTAAGCGACGTGAATGCAGCGAATGATGGCAAGAGCGTCGTCGTCGAAGGCAAGATCACCGCGGAAGAGAATCAAATCAGCCCCGAGCACGGTCGCATCCTGCGTTTAACGCTCGCAGGCAACAGCGGCAAAGCCGAGGTCTTTTACTACAAAGCCGTCGCCGACCAACTGCGCCCCGACCAGGACCCGAAGCGCGGCGCCACCATCCGCGTGCGCGGCACCGTCGTTAAGGAAGGCGATGGGTTTAAGGTGCAGGTGTTGGATGCGAAGGATTTGGCGGTGTTAATGAGACAATAAACCGGATGTTGTAGGGTATGCTGTGCGTACCAATTTCGTCACATAGCGCGTCCATTCGTCTCAGGCGCCCACATCAACTTTGGTCGCTCCGTAATTAATCGCCGCGCCTCATACGTTACATTTTCAAGCGCTCGAGCCAACTGCACGCGATCGAATCGGTATTTCAACTTCAAATCCATGTCGTGCCAGACCGAATGATCATTTTCATGGACTACTGACACACCGTTTACGTTTCCACCACAACCAGGAGCACCACACCAGCATGTCCAGATATAGTAGACGCCGTCACATTTGATCGCCTTCTGCAACTCGGATAGGTCGATCGGCCCGAAATCAAACGCTTCCAATCGCTCGCCGTCAATTATCATCTCGATTTCCAAGGTGTCTGCTTCGTCGCGTTCAGAGTCAATGTTTAGAGCAAATTCGACGTGAACAACATTGCGAGGCCTTTTCAAGACCACGCATCGAAACCACGCTGCCAACCTTAACAACCGAGACTTCTGATCCATCACCAAAGAATCGCCGACCCAGACAGAAAGTCGTACCTTCTATCTTAATTCGAATAGCTAACCAACCGCATCGCACATTTTGGCGAGATCATACACGCACACCAGCGCAAAAAAAAACGCGCAGGCGAAACAACCACCCGCGCGTCAGGTTTATCGAACGTTAGGCTAACAAGACCAACCTCACGCAATCTGCCCCGTATCAAACCGCCCCAGCGCCTCCTCCAACGCCCCGACCATTTCGCCGACCGTGGCATAGGCCTTGGCCCCTTCGATCAGCGCCGGCATCACGTTACGTTCGGCCCGAGCGTCGGTCGTGATGCGCTCAAGGGCGGCCGACAGCTTGGCGTCGTCGCGCTTGGCTTTGACCTTTTGCAAGTCGGCGACGACTTGTTGTTCGACTTCGTTGCCGATCTTGAGCAGTTCGATCGGGTCTTCATCGTCAGAGACGAAGTCCGTTACGCCCACCAACTTCTTGTCGCCGCGTTCGACGGCTTGGCTGTAACGATAGGCGGCGTCGGCGATTTCGCGGCGGATGTAACCATTTTCAATCGCACCGATCATACCGCCCATCTCATCGATGGCGTCGATGTACTCGCGCGCTTCGGCTTCGAGTTGGTTGGTCAGGCTCTCGACCATATAGCTGCCGCCCAGCGGATCGACGCTGTTAGTCACGCCTGTTTCGTAAGCCAGCACCTGCTGCGTGCGCAACGCCAACGTCACCGCCTGCTCCGTCGGCAGACAGATCGTTTCATCCATGCTATTCGTGTGCAGCGATTGACAACCGCCGAGCACCGCCGCCATTGCCTGATAGGCGACGCGCATCAGATTCACATACGGCTGTTTGGAATACAGGCTGCAACCGGCCGTTTGGGCGTGGAAGCGCAACCACATCGAGCGCTCATTCTTCGCACCGAAGCGTTCCTTCATGTAATGCGCCCACAAGCGCCGCGCGGCGCGGAACTTGGCGATCTCTTCGAAGAAATCGTTATGGCTGTTAAAGAAGAAGCTGATGCGTGGTGCAAACGAATCGATATCGAGCCCGCGATCAACCGCCTGCTGGCAATAGTGCAAACCATCGCCGAGCGTGAAAGCCAGTTCCTGCCCCGCCGTCGAACCCGCCTCGCGAATGTGATAACCGCTGACGCTGACTGGGTTGTACTGCGGCATTTCGTTGGCGCAGAACTCGATGGTATCCGTCACGAGGTCGACGCTTTCCTTGGGCGGAAAGACGAATTCGTTCTGCGCGTGGAATTCTTTCAGAATATCGTTTTGGCAAGTACCGCGCAGTTGATCGCGCGGCACGCCCTGTTTGTCGGCCGTGGCGATATAAAACGCGAGCACGATTGCTGCCGGAGCGTTGATCGTCATCGAAACGCTTACATCTTTGAGGCAAATTCCATCAAACAGAATCTCAAAATCGGCCAGCGTATCCACGGCCACGCCGCAGCGACCGACCTCGCCCAGCGAGAGTTGATCGTCACTATCGCGCCCCATCAGCGTGGGCAGGTCAAACGCCGTGCTGAGCCCGGTCTGCCCGCGACCGAGCAAAAACTTAAACCGCTCGTTGGTCTGCTTGGCCGAACCGAAGCCGGCGAACTGCCGCATCGTCCAAAGCCGCTTGCGATACATCTCTTTGTGCACGCCGCGCGTGAAGGGAAACTCACCGGGGTTGCCCAGATGGGTCTCATAATCCATCTCGGCCACGTCAAACGGCTGGTAAACCGTTTCAATTTCGCGACCGGAGATGGTGGTGTTGGGTCCAATCTTGCCGGGATGCATCGAGACTTGCTCTGCCATAGTGTGCGGGCTCCGTCGGGTTCTGGGCGCGTTAGGTTCTCGAACGGTGGATCATTCGAAGCGAATTATCAGGCCGCTGCATGCTAGTGTTTTTGAAGTTAAAACCAGCAGCTTGAATCGGGGTATTCTAACACACAACGCGCTAAAAAACAGGACAGGCTCGTAAAGCCTCGCAGTAAGCCTTCACTGGGCAGATGCGGCAGCCATTTCGACAGGCCGTGGGGCACCGCTCCCGCTGCTTGCACCATTCCCGCTCGTTTGAGAGGCGGCCGGCGAAACCAAATAAAACGCCGTCGAAGCCCAGCCCTGCCGGGCCACCCAACTGCGAAACGCCATGAACTTAAAGGGAAACAACTTATTCATCGAACAACACAGATCACCGTAATGCACTTTGTGAACATCGAGCCGCGCTGCTTCGAAGCGCCGGCGCCATTTTGATTCGCGCCAAATAATCAATTCATCGATCGGGCCGCTCGCCTCACCGTGCCCATAGCGAAACCGAATCGCACGCAACGGTTGCAATTGCCAAAGCGCGTAAAGCGACCGGTAACAAAATCGGGCCAGGCGCGGATGCCGGTTGATACGCTGCGCCAACGGCAAACGTTCGGGTAACCGCTGCGGCTTACCTTCGGGCGGTTGCAACCGACCTGTCAGAAAGTAATACCACGTTCGCAGGAGCATGATCGGCGCCGTAAGCGTGGACACGAAACTACAGGCCGGCGTCGGCATCGAATGAATCATGATGCCGTTCGGCTTTAACACGCGCGTCATTTCCGCGAAGCTATCGTGTAGGTTTTTAATATGTTCGAGTACGTTCGATGAAATGACGGCATCGAAGCTGTTGTCGTCATACGGAAGGCGCGACGCTTCCATAACTTCGACCGGGAACACGAGCGGTTCGCGTGGGCTCGGGTCGGTGCTTTTTATCTCAAACCCGGCGTCGTGGACGAGGCTTGCAATGTAACCATCGCCACCGCCGATTTCGAGAATGCGTAGTGATTGGTTTGGATTCTGCCGGGCGGACAATTGCTCGATAAAGAACGTCGCATCCCGTCCTCGGATTTCACGGACCCATTCGGGAAAGAGACGCACCGGCAACTCCAAAGAATAAACGACGACAACGCATGATCGAACACGGATCGACAACGCGTTATGAATCGCGAATAGACAATACCGGCGAGATGCTAGCCAATGGCTGTCGCAGTGGCAATAAACGCCGGCGTTTCAGCCTTCGCCGATGATTGATCTCTAATTGAAACACGAATCCGCCACAATCAGTCGCAAGTCCATGCACGCAGTACGCGTCGAACTCAATCTTCGCCGCGATCATAGTATTCCGCTTCACGTTCGGAGCGCGAAACGTTCAAAATCGAAAGCTGGTCGCCGCGTTCGTTGTTGTTCTTGCGGCGGTGCTGCGTGATCTTCTTTCGAATCGACGTTAGCGAGCGCGACGGGATGGCGATATGGCAGATCGGTTCGCCCGGTTTGACCATCGGCAGCGTTTTCAAACTGAGCACGATGCCATCAACCGGCGAGCGCAGGACGTTTTGCTTTTCGCCGAACACGCTGCTGTTGGTGGCGATGCGCTGACCGGCCGCGACTGACTCCCCCAGCGACACGTGGTAGCGCAGGATGCCACCGACCTCGGCGCGCACCCATGTCGAACGGCTGGCGCGTACCTGGAACATCGGCTTCTCGGGTTCGCCCGGGAGCATCTCAAAATACTTCAGCACGTTGAGCACGCCGCGCACGCCGATTTGCATGATCTCTTCCTGAATCTTCAGCGGTTCGCCGGCTTCCAAAATGATCGTCGGGCAGCCCGCCTTGGTCGCTTCGCGGCGCAACGAACCGTCGGGGCCGCGACCATCGAGAATGAGTTCCGCACCGAATGCCGTGGCGAGCTTGCGCACCTCGGCCTTCTTCATGTCACCGCGCACGTTGGGGAAGTTTGCGCGCGGCTGCGCGGCCGTGTGCAACTCGATGCCGTAATCACTTTTCTTGATTATCTCGTTGAAGATCAGATTGGCGACGCGGCTGGTGAGGTTGCCCGTTTTGCTGCCGGGGAAGAAGCGATTCAGATCGCGGCGATCGGGCATATAACGGTCTTGCGATTCGAAACCGAAGATGTTGATCACCGGCGCGAGAATGAGTGTACCTTTTTGCAAGCGAATCGTCGGACCGAACATCAGGTCGTGCACGATGCCCATGCCATTGAGTTCGTCGCCATGCACCGTAGCGCTGACGAATATGCACGGACCGCTACGGCGCGCGCGCATCACACGAATGGGCAGACTGATGGGGTCGCCGGTGAAATATTCACTGATTTTAAGATAAACATCTTTGGTTTCACCGGGGCGGATGTGGGTCGTGCCGATTCTGAAGCGTTTGGATTTGACCGCCATAGAAGCATTTTCCTTGGGTTGCGGATGGTAATAGCATCGCTATTAAAACGGATACACTCTTGCAAGCAAGCAAGAGCCTTAGGCCCACCTACCTTTATCGGATTCAGTCTTGCCAAGTAGCTGTATTATCTCGTCGAAAGCGGCCAGTCTCCGGGCTAGAACGGATTGTTCGACATCGCCAGACATGCTCCGCCAAAACTCGTGTTGTTGTCGTGCAATATCTAAAGCCGATTGCATGGGCCCGCGCTTCTTTATCTTTATGAGGATGGAAGCGTCGGCGTGTCGCTCGATTAAGACCCTAACGACGTCCGCGCGTCCTCGCAGAATCGCATTTACCAGCGGAGTAAGACCCTTCGCGTCTATCGCATTCGGATTCGCACCTGCATCCAGAAGCAAGTTCGCAGTCTCTGCCGATTTTGCGTAAAAGAGTGCGGTACGGTCTCGCTCAATATGCCCCTTATCTACACGCGATGAAAACGTGAAGCGAAATTCCGGATATGCCCCCCGATTGAGTAACTCGGCAACGTTGCGCCGTCGATCGAGAACCACGGCCTGATACAATGGCGTAATGCCCGACTGCGGGTCTACTATATTGAGATTCAGGCCAGCACGTGCGCAATCTTCAATAATCTTGGTACCGTCCTCCGCAGCGGCAGCTCTGAATAGCTCGTCGTGTGGGTCTACTTCGTTCATCTATTGCCCCGATTGCCAGCAACTGCTAGGACAGTTGCCCTGATAAGGTAGTCTAACCATCCCGTCGGCAATAAACGAACATGTAAGGACAACTTATCGATGCGTGGCAGACCAATCAACGGATCTACCTGATGGTCATCAATGCGCTCGACCCTGCCGGGTGGGGAGATACGCGCTAAGCACGCGACGGCCGCGTTGTGGCGGGCGCGTTCGCGCATCTGCACAAAGTTCGTTACGCCCAAATCAAAGCCCACGCCAAAGACTTGCTCGACAGCCTGGAGAAGTTCTCCAACGGTGCCGTCCCAACTGTGACGGAAATCAAGAACGTCCTCAAGGCGTCGGCCAATACCATCGAAAGCTAACCCGGCGACGTCTTCGACGAAAAACCCATTCGCCGCGGCCTCTAACACCGCACCTTTACGGCGCAATCATATTTCGTAAGACACGAAGCTCACTATCTGGGTCGGATTTTGCTCACGATCAGAGTAACTGGTCATCGGATGTCTACGAAATGGCGTATGGTATTAGGGCGTGGGATCAAGTTTGATCGCGGCAGTGTTGCGGTACTCGCTTTAGAATCATTGCCTCCCCCCCCCATACCAGTTGGTTGATTCGCGTTCAGATCAGCCACTACTCCGACATTAACACCAATGTAACAGTCGATGTTTTACCATTCGGTTGCAATAGGCGCCACCATTTTCATGTACTCTTTGAAGGTAGTAATTGATCTACTCTCAGGAGGAGCACCGCCATGCAATCGTTGCGATTTCACTGTCCATATTGGATCTTATTTTCTGTATCGGTTACTATCCTCGTTCACACGCGCGGTGCCTTCGCTATGCCACCGGGCATCACGCTCCTGCCACCACGGTCTACGTCGACGTATACAATTCTCGACAACCTAATCACCGATCATGTCCCGGTGCGGTCCGAACTAATCGAATGCTCCACGCCGAAGTTCGATTTTGGAGTGCTAGAAGGTGGACAACCCGTACTATGCACGTTTCCAATCAAGAACATATCGTCGCAATTGGTTTACCTTCGCGTCAACATGGGGTGTTCGTGCTCCAGGTCCTTTCGTAGCCCGATTCTGCTACCGGGACAGACGTTGTATGTAAATCCTTATATGAACACAACAAGAGGAAGTGGACGAATATCGAAACCTATTACTGTTTATGCAAAGGGAACTCGAATTCCTAGATGGTGCGCAAAGATACTTCGATCTGCTGTGGCCAAATGGGATTCGCTACCCGAGACTCGGAAACGAAAAACTCTCTTACTTCACGCGACGCTTGTCACGTACCTAATGAATCCATAGGAGAGCGGTGATCCATTATGCACAATCAAATCAAAAATCGATATTGTATCTCGGTCGGTTTTGCGAGCCTCTTGTTGTTAGCTGCTACTAACGCGACTAGCGCGGTATATGAACGATCATCGTTAGTCCCAGTCGAGCATTTTCCCGATTCAATGTCACCACCCAATACGATCCGTAATCAAGATCCAGCATGCAGTGAACTTATCGAATGCACCGAACCAACTTTTGATTTTGGGAGACTCCAATCGGGTAGAGGACGCACTGTCGCGGCGACCTTTACAATCAGAAATCGAACTAACGACATTGTTGTTGTTCGACCGCTTCACGCATGTATATGCACGTTGGCCAAATCAACGCATGTTCTACTTCCTTCGCAGACAATCGAGATGACGGTGCGCATTAATCTCTATAAGCTATCGGGCAGATATCGGCGACGAATAACGCTACGCGAGTCAGCTATCGTCCTTCCACCGCTGGCGGGCAGACGGATTAGCCAAGCCGTGCAATGGTTTGAATCACAGACTGTGGCAAAAAGGCGACGCCTACTTAACGTCGTTAATTTTGCTCTGACCAACCTATTATAAGATTGAAGTTCCGGTCACACTGTTATTCGCAATCGAAGTGAGCAGGATGGCCTACACCCGCTTCTTTTTTTCTTCTTCTTGCGCTTCGGCTTATCCGGCACCAGGCCGCGTAGCGTGAGCAGCTTGCCGAAGCACAACAGCTTATCCCCCACCAGCAACTCGCGCGAGCCGTGGGGGCTGGGGATGGTGACGCCGTTGCGATCAATGTTGAGTATCAGCACGTCCTGATCGCGCAGCGCCGTCTCCGCGATGGTCTTACCAGCCAAAGTTGAATTGGGAACGATCGGAAACTCGGAGATGCCGTAGCCCGCCGCCAGCGCGAGCTTTTGTCGCACGTCGACGTCGGGAAACATCACCTGTTGTTCGATGTGTTCGACGATGGCGCTGGCGACGTCCACGCCCGTCGCGCCTTCGATGCCTTCCAAACCCGGCGATGAATTCACTTCCATAATCTTGGGGCCGTCTTCGCCTTCGAGCATGTCGACGCCGGCAACGCGCAGGCCCATGATCTGCGCCGCGCGCACGGCCGTACGTTCGTATTCTTCGGTTAACTGCACCGCCTCTGTCTTGCCCCCGCGATGCACGTTGCTGCGAAACTCCTGCCCCTGTGCTTTGCGGCGCATGGCCGCCACCACGCGATTGCCGACGACGAACGCGCGCACGTCCTTGCCCTTGCTTTCGGAAACGAACTTTTGAATCAGCACGTTCTGTCGCGTGCTTTGCAGCGTTTCAATGATGGCCGCCGCCACGCTCACGCTGTCGGCCAGAATCACGCCGATACCCTGCGTGCCTTCCAGCAGTTTGATCACGACCGGCACGCCGCCGACATCTTCGATGGCGGGCAACACGTCTTCTTTATCGCGCACGAACGCGGTTTTCGGCATGCCGATGTTGTGACGGCTTAGCGCCTGCATTGAACGCAACTTGTCGCGCGAAACGCTGATCGCGTGCGACGGGTTGAGCGTGAACGTGCCCATTTGCTCGAACTGCCGCACGACCGCCGTGCCGTAAAGCGTAATGGAAGCGCCGATGCGCGGAATGACCGCGTCGTAATGCGACAAGTCTTGCCCCTTATACGTGAGACTCGGGTCTTCCTGCTCGACGTAAATGGCGAACTTGATCGTATCCAGCACCGTGGCCTTATGCCCACGCTGAATGCAGGCTTCTTTAAGACGGCGGGTGCTGTACGATTTGGGGCTACGGGAGAGGATGGCTAGCTTCACGAGCGCGGTCCTTTGAAAGCTCGATTGTGCTTTTGCTTCTTTTTCTTCTTCGACGTTTTCTTTTTCTTCCGTTTGAGTTTGGGCTGGGTGCTTCGCAGATACGAACCGCCGGCATCGACGAGATAACGCTTACGCACCGCCTCGCGCCCGAGCAACATACGAAAGCCCATCTCATCGCGATTGGTCAGTGTAATTTCGATCGGCCAGACTTCGTCACCAACTTGCACATCCGTCAGAATCACCGGCCGCTCGCTGGAATGACCGCTCGACGAGCGCACCGACCGTCGTTCGAGCAACGGTGCGACGCATTGAATCTCGGTATCGTTGTCGCGTTGAATCGGATGAACGTTGAAATAGACCCACGCGCCACGCGAATCGTGCGTGACGCGCACGTCAAACGCGTGCAACGACGACGAGCGCGCGCCGGTATCGACCTTGGCCTTGACGGCAGCAACGCCCAACTCGGGCAGGCCCACCCATTCGCGCCAGCCGATGCGCGGCAAGGGCTTTAACGGGCGTTTGATTTTCTTTTCTTGGCCATTGCCTGGTTTATCCCGAGTGTGTTTACCACCGTCGAACCAACTTAGCATTTAAAGAATGAACCGCCACATCGCCAGTAACATCAACAGCACTGCAATGATTTTCCACGAATGTTTCGACCAAAAATGACCTCGCCCCACATCTTCCGGCGTGATCCAATCGCCGCAGGCCGGGCACTTTTGCGTGTCTTCGGTGACTGTGGCCCGGCAATTGGGGCACTGCATGGGCGGCAGATCGAAATCGTCCTCGCCGCCATCGTCCATGTCGGTCGGCAGCGGCAGGTTCGGATCATCATCGCCGTAATAGGTCACGACTTCACAATCTCCAGGAACGATTTGAACTGTGGATGATCGCAGCGGCCGATCATTTCAAACATGAGCGACTCAGTCGTGCTCACGACGATACCCGCACGTTGCATGCGTTCGATCGCAACCGCCTTGTCATTTGCAAAGCGCGAGCCGCACGCATCGACGGATACGAATACGTCGTAGTCGACTTTGGTCATATCGAGCGCCGTTTGCAACACGCACACGTGCGTTTCGACGCCGACCAGGATAATGTGTTCGCGGTTGATCGCTTGCAACGCCGCCTTGAACGGCGCATCGCGCCAGCAGCTCATCGTCGTTTTCTCAAAGTACGCTGCCGAATCCGGCAAGGCATCCTTAATTGCGCCGTCCGTGCCGCCCAAACCGTTGGGGTATTGTTCGGAATACAAGACGGGAACATTCAACAATGCCGCCGTGCGAATCAGCTTCGTGATGTGTCGACGCAAGTTGTCGGGCGAATCGCTGCCGATCGCGCCCAGCATTTTTTCCTGCATGTCGATCACCACCAGCGCGGCTTGCGAGACGTCTAGTTGTTGCACGTGCGGCATGGGGCGGTCCTTTTTTGTTGCTTACCGGGCGTGAGTATAGGGTGAAGCAACGCGGGGCTTCAACCGCGAAAAAGTTGGTTTTGTGCCGCGCGCCTGAGGCGAATTTGGCGTTTGCGTGCGAGGATAAACCATTGCACGATTCAAGATCAGATGTTGAAATCGCACGACGCCCCTCAAACAAATCGTTTGCGTTTTCGTGGATTTCTAGACTGGTAACTGCTCGGGCATATCGTTACCATCGATTGCAGTTTGCCTCGCAACCCGTTTGAGCTCGACCCATGCCCGACGCCACCTCGCTAAACGATCAAGTTGTGTTGCTGACCGGCTCGACCGGCCGGATGGGGCGCGAACTGACGACGGCCCTGCTCGATGCCGGCGCGAAACTGGCATTGGGCGTGCGGCGGATGGCCAACTTGCCCGAGTTGGAGGAGTTAATCGTCGCCCATCCCGAGCGCGCGATGATCATTCCGTGCGACCTACGGTTTGAAGCCAACGTCGTGCGGCTCGTGCATCGCGTGGTCAACCGCTACGGCCGCATCGATGCCATCATCAACGCCGCGGCGATTCTCGGCCCGCAGAATACCATCGAAGATTACCCCGCCGAGCCCTGGCGCGACGTGATCGCCACCAACGTGACGGGGCCGTACCTCGTTTGTCGCGAAGCGTTGCCGTGGATGAAGCGGCACGGCTACGGCCGCATCGTCAACGTAACGTCGCAAAGCCCGCGCGAAACGAAACCCGGCGACGGCGCTTATATGGTCGGCAACTGCGCGATCGAAGGCTTTACGCGCCTGTTGGCCCGCGAACTCAAAAACACCAACATTTGCGTGAACTGTCTCGACATCGGCCGCATGACCACCGACGTCGCCCCCGCCGCCCCACCCGCCGAGTGGCTGCCGGCGTTCCTCTGGCTGGCGTCGAAGGAAGTCGCGTGTAGTGGGGAGAGGATTTCGTATCGGGATCGGAAATGAGACGATTTGTGATGTAGAGATTTGAGATTTGTGAAATTGAGAGCTTCGGATTTGGTGATATTTTGATTTGGTGATTTTGTGAGTTCGCAATTCGGAGTTTAGGAGAATTGTTCAGTTAGAATACTCGTAATCTGGTAATAACGAAGATCTACAATTTCGATATCAAATCGATCACGATTCGATGGAGACGTGCGATCAGCGATTAGCACGTCAGAGCTGCGTCGTCCCGTCGCGACGAATGAATGCGATCCTCTGAATCGAGATGTTGAGGTTAGGAAGAAGCGTCCGCCCCCGCAAAGCAACGGCCTGTGGCCGCATAGATTTGATCGGGGTAATAAATACAACTTTGTCGCCAAGAACAGACCGGTCACACAATTACTACTGCGAAAATCCGCGAGTTCTATATTCGCCAAACTCGATTCGCATCTTTAATCCACTTCGAATCATTTAAACTTTGCCATTCGCTCTTTGCCATTAAATCCTCCCCAACTTAAAGAACTTCTCCTTCTTCCCCTGCCCCGGGATTTCGCCGCCCATCATGTCGAGCTCCAGCTTGGCCGCCGGGCTCATGAGATCTTTGGTCCATTGCGGTTCCCAGACGAGATCGACGGTGGCTTTGGTAACGCCGTCGACGGCGCGGGCTTTGGTTTCGACTTCCTTGAGAATATCGCCGGCGACGGGGCAGTTGGGCGTGGTGAGCGTCATGCGAATATAGACTTCCGTCTCATTTTGCACACTTAACTCGTAAATCAAACCCAGCTCGACGATGTTGACCGGGATTTCCGGGTCGCGCACGGTTTTGATGGCGGTGAGGACGGCGTTTTTGAGCGGTTGGTTGTCGGGCATGATGGATCTCCGAACATGGGTGCGATTGAAATCTTATGCAATCGCGTTTAACAATCCAACAGATACATGCAAAGTGAATAATTCAAAATGCAGAATTGACTCGGCGATGGTGTCGCCGCTCTGTCAGATTATTTCATGCTGATTTTCTTTGCGTTTTCTCTTCTCTATGCGGCCACAGGCCGCGGCTCTGACGTCGCTGGTACCGCTTGCATTGCCGTCGAAGCAATTTGAATGCTCAACGTAATGGGCGCGTTTGAATCGTTGCGCCAATTCATTGCGTCGAGACGACGCGGCTCTGCATGCCGCGCCAACGCTCTCGACGAACGTTGCGCTAACTGCTTGCCGCGACACTTTTAAACACGACGGCATAGTTCTTGATCTGCTCCAACATCGCCGCGAGGCCGTTGGCGCGGGCTTGCGATAAGTGTTGGCTCAGGCCGATCTCGTTGATGAAGCGCGGGGCCGTGTTCAGGATTTCGTCGGGCGTGCGATTTGAATACACGCGCATCAGCAAGGCAATCAGACCGTTGACGATCATGGCATTGCTTTCGGCGGCGAAGGCGATTTTGCCTTCTTTCAATTCTGGGTGGAGCCAGACCGTCGATTGGCAACCGCGCACGATCCACTTTTCATCTTTCAAGCTTTCGGCAATGCTCGGATGGCGTTTGCCCAGTTCGATGATTTTCTGGTACCGCTCTTCCCAATCGGGAATGGCGTTGAATTCCTGCACGATGCGATCCTGCGTGCGTTCGATATCTTCACCGCTGGGCCGCACTTCGGTGCGCTCGACCGGGCAGGTGCGGCTCATCACGTTGACGGCTTTGCGGACGGCATGTACGAGCGTGTCGATCTCAGCGCGCGTGGAATACAACGCCACCGAGGCGCGCACCGTCGCGGGCACATTGAACCGCTCCATCAAAGGTTGCGTGCAATGATGCCCCACGCGCACGGCCACGCCTTCGCGATCGATCAGCCGACCGATATCGTCGGCATGAATCCCATCGACGACGAACGACAGGATGCCCGCATGTTGCTCGGCGGTACCGATCATGCGCAGGCCGTCTATCTGTTTAAGTTGTTCAATGCCGTAAGTGGTGAGGTCGTGCTCGTGTTCCGCAATGCGCTCGATACCGACCGAATCGACGTAGTCAATGGCGGCGGCGAGCCCAATAGCGCCCGACATATTGGGCGTACCCGCTTCAAACTTAAACGGCGGATCTTCGAATGTCGTCTTCTCGAACTTAACCGTGCGAATCATTGAGCCGCCGCCTTGATACGGCGGCATCCCCTTGAGCAAACTTTCTTTGCCGTAAAGCACGCCAATGCCCGTCGGGCCGAAGACCTTATGCCCGCTAAACACATAAAAGTCGCAATCGAGGACGGCAACATCCACCTTCATATGAGCGATGGCCTGCGCGCCGTCGATGAGCACTGTCACATCGTTGCGGTGGGCTGCTTCGATGATGTCGCGCACCGGGTTTATCGTGCCGAGCGTGTTGGAAATATGCGTGATGGCCAGCAACTTGGTGCGCGGGCCGAGCAAACGCTCGTATTCATCCCAGACGAACTCACCGCGATCGTTAACGGGCACGACGCGCAGCTTGGCACCGACCTGTTCGCACAGCATCTGCCAGGGCACGATGTTGGAATGGTGCTCCATCTCGGTGATGAGCACTTCATCACCCTCTTCGACGCGGGCGCGACCGAAGCTGTTGGCGACGAGATTAATTCCGTCGGTCGTGCCGCGGGTGAAGATGATTTCGTTGGCGCTGGCGGCGCCGATAAAGCGCGCGACCGTCTTGCGCGCCGCTTCGTAAGCGTCGGTTGCTTCCGCCGCCAGCGCGTGTGCGCCGCGGTGGATATTGGAGTGCGTTTGGTTGTGGTACCGACTGACGGCGTCAATTACGGGTTGCGCTTGCTGAGTGGACGCGGCGTTGTCGAGGTACACCAGCAGCTTATTTTCGTGCACGGTGCGTCGAAGAATCGGAAAGTCGCCCCGGATTTTGTCGATCGGATAGTTGGACACGGGCAACCTTTCTTATGCAAACTTCGTTCGATAACGCGAGTGCCTTGTATGCTGCTTGGGGCAAGCGTTATTCACTCGCTCCGCCCGGCGTCGCGAGCCAACGATTTACGTCTCGCGGCGACGGTCGGCGGCACGCACCAGATCGGCGAAGTCATCGCTGTATTCGAACGGTCGACCGAACGTGAGCGATTCACCGTAGTGCAGTCGTTCCGACAGCAAGTCTTGCAGTTTATCACGCAGCGCGGCGATGCGCACCTGACCGATGCTTTCACCGGCGAAGGCGTAGATCAGCAAGCTTCGCGCCGCATCGACGCTGACACCGCGCGACCGCAGATAGAAGATCGCTTCATCATCCAACTGGCCGACGGTCGCACCGTGGGTGCATTTGACGTCGTCGGCCAAAATTTCGAGTTGGGGCTTGGTATCGATCATGGCATCGCGCGAGAGGAGCAAGCTCATATTCGACTGCTTGGCGTCCGTCTTTTGGGCGTCTTCGCGAACGATGATGCGACCGCAGAAGGCGCCGCGCGAACTGTCATCGTAGATGCCCTTGAAAAATTCCCAACTGTTGCAATGGGGTTGGGCGTGATCGACGCGCAAATGATTGTCAACGTGCTGTTCGCCGCGTAGGACGCTCAGGCCGTTGAACATGCAGTTGGCATTTTCGCCATCGAGCAGCGTATTGATGTTGTTGCGAACCAAGCGACCGCCGAACGCGAGCGTATGAGACGAGACATTACTGTCGCGCGTTTGGAATACCTGCCGCGTGCTGACTTGGAATGCGTCGGTCGATTCGCGTTGCACTTGGTAGTGATCGATGATCGCGTTATCGCGCGCGACGAATTCGGTGACGGCATTGTTGAAATAGACGCTGCCGTTCTGGCCGCCATAGGTTTCGACCAAACGCACTTTGCTGTTCGGTTCAGCGATGTAAATGTTGCGGGGAAACGCGGCCGTCGGATCATCACTGGGCGTGGTGAGATACAACACATGCAACGGTCGTTCGACCAATGTTCCCTCGGAAACATGCACAAAGATGCCGTCGGTGAACAGCGCCGTGTTCAACGCACAAAACGCATGCTCACGATAATCGGCATGCTTGGTTAGATGCGGCTCAAGCACATCGCGTTGCGATTCGAGCGCTGCGGCCAGCGACATCACGGTGATGCCCTTCGGCAACGCCGACAAGTCACTGAGCGAATCGCTGAAACGACCATTCACGAAGACGGCTAAGGCACCGGGTTGTTCTGCGAATAGGTAACGGTCGAGATCGGCGGCTGTAACCTTGGCATCTGCCGACGGCGCGACAAAGCTCTGCCGCGCGATCGGTGCCGTGCTGGTGTATTTCCACTCTTCGTGACGCGTGGTCGGAAAGCCGAGCGCCTCGAAGCGCGCCATGGCCGCTTCGCGGGCGGGCGCGAGCCAATCTTTGGGCATGCGGGCTTTCCAATCGGACCAATGTTGAATGTCTTGCTTGGTATCAACGGCTGTCATGGGACTGCTCATTATCTCTTAAGGCCGGGCGGTATGATCCAACGGCCGGTTTTGGTTCATGCGTATCTTTGACCGAACCCAGCGACGACCACGCGTCGCGCTAGCGCGACGCGTTGGACGGCGATCGACTTAACCAACCGGTTGCGCCGCACCGCTTTCGGCGATGATGCCGGCGTAGCCCTTCTTTTCCAGTTCCAGCGCAAGGGTCTTATCACCCGACTTGACGATTCGACCGTCGACGAGCACGTGCACATAATCGGGCACGATGTAATCGAGCAAGCGCTGGTAGTGGGTAACGACGATGAACGAACGATCGGGACCGCGCAACTTATTGACGCCGTTGGCGACGATCTTCAGCGCGTCGATGTCGAGACCTGAATCGGTTTCGTCGAGAATGCCCAGCTTCGGTTCCATCATGGCCATCTGGAAGACTTCGTTGCGCTTCTTCTCGCCGCCGGAGAAGCCTTCGTTGATGGCGCGGCCCATAAGACGATCGTCGAGCGCGACCATCTTGGATTTCTGCTCGACGAGCTTGAGAAACTCGGCGGCTTCGATCTCGGGCAGGCCCTTGTTCTTGCGCATGGCATTCATGGCCGCCTTGAGGAAATAGCTTGTGCTTACGCCCGGGATTTCGACCGGGTACTGGAACGCGAGAAAGATGCCTTCCCACGCACGCTCTTCAGCGGCGAGTTCGAGCACGTCTTTGCCGTTAAACGTGATCGAGCCTTCGGTTACTTCGAAGTTTTCATTTCCGGCCAACACCGACGCCAGCGTGCTCTTGCCGCTGCCGTTGGGGCCCATGATGGAATGCACTTCACCGGGATTGATGGTGAGGTTGATCCCTTTGAGTATTTTGTGATCGCCGATTTGGGCGTGGAGATTCGTTATTTCAAGCATTTGATGCGTCTCGCTTTTCTTGCTGCCTTTTCGCTCAATTTGGTGATCGGGTGATTTTGTGATTTAGGCTCACGCCCCTCATCCAAGCTGCGTTTTGCCGTCGCCCTACTACTCGCAAAGATCTTCAGAAGCTCGTTCGACTCCGAAATAAGATCCGTTAAGCGAGCCTTTTCAATAATGTCTGCTTCCGCTAGCAACTCTAACCAATGGACTGTCTCATCCGTTTCCTCAACAACAATGCCCAACTTTGCGACAAACTCCTTCTGACTTCGCGTCCTGCGGGATGCCCGGTAGTTCGCGGATACCGACATCCCAGATCGAACCAGTTGTCGTCCAATTTCTTTTGTCGCAATGTCATAGGGCAATGATCTTACTAACTTGATGACTCGCAAGGTAAATTGCGTCGCTCGACTTTGAAGCTGATCGGGCGTCATGTTATGCCTTACCAGATCGCGAAATCACCAAATCAAAAAATCGCCAAATTACCCAACGCTTCCCTCAAGACTGACTTCCAACAACTTCTTCGCTTCCACCGCAAACTCCATGGGCAATTCCGCAAAGACTTCCTTACAGAAGCCGTTGACGATCATGCCGACGGCGTCTTCTGTCGGTATGCCGCGCGAGTTGCAGTAGAAGAGTTGGTCTTCGCCAATCTTCGACGTCGTCGCTTCGTGTTCCATGTGTGCCGTGCTGTTTTTGACTTCGATATAGGGAAACGTGTGTGCCCCGCACTTATCGCCGATCAGCATTGAATCGCACTGCGTGAAGTTGCGCGCGTTCTCGGCACCCTTGTTGATGCGAACTTGGCCGCGATAGGTGTTATGACCGCGCTGGGCGGAAACACCCTTACTAATAATGTAGCTCTTGGTGTTCTTGCCGATGTGCACCATCTTGGTGCCGGTATCAGCCTGCTGCTTGCGGCTGGTCAGTGCGACGGAGTAAAACTCGCCCACGCTATTATCACCCTGCAGGATGCAACTCGGATACTTCCACGTGATGCTGGAACCCGTCTCTACTTGCGTCCAACTGATGTGCGAACCGCGGCCGGCACACTTGCCGCGCTTGGTAACGAAGTTGTAGATGCCGCCCTTGCCATCCTGATCGCCGGGATACCAATTCTGAATCGTCGAGTATTTGATGGACGCATCGTCCAGCGCGACCAACTCCACCACGGCCGCGTGCAACTGATTCTCATCGCGCATCGGGGCAGTGCATCCTTCGAGATAGCTACAGCTCGCTCCCTTCTCGGCAACGATCAATGTGCGCTCGAACTGCCCGGTTGATGCCGCGTTGATGCGGAAGTACGTGGACAAATCCATCGGGCACTTTACGCCTTCGGGGATATACACGAACGAGCCATCGCTAAAGACGGCCGAGTTAAGCGTCGCGAAGAAGTTATCTGAATACGGAACCACAGTCCCAAGATACTTCTTAACCAACTCGGGATGCTCTTTTACCGCCTCCGTGAAACTGCAGAAGATAATGCCGAGTTCGGCGAGCTTCTCTTTAAAAGTGGTGCCGACGGAAACACTATCGAAGACCACATCCACCGCGACCGACGCCCCGGCCACACCCGCGAGCACCTCCTGCTCCTTGAGCGGAATGCCGAGCTTTTCATAGGTCTCGCGCAGCTTCGGGTCGATATCATCCAAACTCTGCGGCTTATCTTTTTCTTGCTTGGGCGCAGAGTAATAAATGATGTCCTGATAATTGATCGTGGGGTAAGAAACCTTCGCCCAGGTCGGCTCTTTCATCGTAAGCCAATGGCGGTAAGCCTTCAGCCGCCATTCGAGCAGCCACTCGGGCTCCTCCTTCTTGGCGGAGATAAACCGGACGGTATCTTCGTTCAGACCCGGCGGCAGGCTGTCGGCCTCGATGTCGGTCACGAAGCCATACTTGTAGTCGTTTGACGACGCCCACTGTTCGATCGGGTCACTCTGTATTTCAGTCATTGCAATGCGTTTCCATCAACAGCACAGTCTCGCTTCGACCGTGCGGTCTCGTTCTATATTCACCAGCCGCCGCCACGTTTGAAACGAGGCGGTATTTCCGAAGGCGTTACTAAGCGCTGAAGCTGCTACCGCAACCGCAGGTGCCCGTGGCGTTCGGGTTGTTGAACACGAACCCGCGCCCCATGACTTCGTCTTTGAAGTCCACCGAAACACCTTCGAGGTAAATGTGGCTCTTCGGATCGCAGATCACCTTAACGCCGTGCAGGTCCCATTCCTCGTCGCTCTCGTTGCGCGACTCGGTCAGGTCGAGCGTGTACGAAAAGCCGCTGCAACCGCCGCCTTTTACGCCGACGCGCAGAAACGTCTTTTCCGCATCAAGTTCCTGATCTTTGATGATGGTCTTGACTTCACCTGCCGCTCGTTCGGTTAGTTCGATCATGACAAATCCCTTTGCTGGTTTTTAGTGTGCGAAGCACTTTTGTTTGTTCAAAAATCTTGCCGCGTCCATTGCATAGACGCGGTCTCGTATTATTACTTGGGTGATGCCGACTCGTCTGTCGCACGCTCCGATTCGCGGCTACCCAAATGTTCACCGTGCACGGACAGTTGCACGCCGCCCTGACAATCGCGTTCGAGCTGACTGTCGAGCATGTCGGCCAACGTGATTTCGTTAAGCAACGCCTCCAACCGAGATTGAATGCGCTGCACGGGTATCTTGATGGGACAGACGCCCATCATTTCGCAACTTTCAGGACTTTTGGCCACTGCGGTCGCAGCTGCGTCACCGCCGTTGCCGGAGGCGTCACCCGCGTCACCGTTCTCATGATGACCCGCACATGGCACGATCTGCACCGGCCCCTCGACCGCCAAAATAACCGATGATAGCGTAATCTCCGCCTCGGCCTTGCCAAGCCGATACCCACCCCGCGCCCCACGCGTCGAGTTCACTAAGTCACTGTGCGACAATGCCTTAAGCACATTCATCAACAGCGCCGATGGCATCTGATATTGATCCGCGATCTCGCGGGCCGCACAAACGCGATCTTTATTTTGAGCCAAATAACACAGCGCTATGACTGCATATTCGGTGCGTCGGGTCAACGAGAGCATGCACGCATACCTCCAGACCGGAGAATATAGCACTAACTGGGTACGATTTCAATCGGGCTCGATGATCTGGAGACGAGAATTTTTGAGAGTTAAGGCGTCGGATTAGAGCACGACCGCCACCAGCCCACGAGGGCCGCCACCGGCCCGAATTGGGGAGCATCGCCGTCCCGGCGGTGCGTGCGCGCTACTCCCACCGGCGCGACGGCGATGCTCCCCGCAGCAGGAATCATTCGATACCAATACCAATGGAGGCGGGAGCGCGTGCATTCAACAGACGCAATTGGCCGCCGGTACCGTTGGCCCCAGGTCAGCTTCGGTTCACGATTTCCCGCCACGTCTTGATGCGTTTCTTCGCGTCGCCTTCCGTAATGGTCAGCATCTGCGGAATCGTGATGCTGCCGATGGTCGTGCTGACGCTTTGCGGCACCACAGTCGTGACCAGCGGGCTGCTGTTGTCGCGACTGTGCAGATAAGTCCACACCTGATAGGTCTCCGCCGGATCAATGCCGCCGAAGTGCGCCCACAGCGGCTCGGTGCCCAAGCCGCGCGCCACGCCGAGCTCGCGCCGCCCCAGCAGTTGGGTGCCTTGCTTATTCCACAATTCCACGCGCACGCCGATGGCCGCTGTGTTGGTCGCCCCCGTGCCGGCCCCCACAACGCGCACTTTTAGATAATTGTCATTATTCGTCCGATTCTCCAGCAAGACCGCCGTGTCATCTTCGCGCGTAACGGCGATATCCAGATCACCATCATTGTCGTAATCGACGAAGACCACATCCTGACAGTTGCCCGTCACACCCGCGCCTTCGTCCACCATGCGGAAGGTGCCGTTGCCTTGGTTCTGATAGAGCTTGTTGGGACCGCTGCGCGTGGCGACGTAAAGATCGAGATCGCCATCATTGTCGTAATCGCCCCAGGCGCAACCAAACTGACCCGACTCGTCGTTGATCGCGGCGTTCGCCGTCTGGTTGCTGAAGCTCCCCGATGGCGTATCGCCCCAAGACACATCATTGCGCCAAAGGTATCCGGTGTTGTTCGCGTCCCAGCGCGCCGCGAACAAGTCTAGATCGCCATCGTTGTCGTAATCCGCCCAAGCCGAGCCGAACTTATCGCTGTTGCCGGTGGTGACGGTGATACCGCGCACATTCTCGGTGTACGTGCCGTCACCATTGCTCAGGAACAGTTTACCACCGCTGTAGTGATAGAAGAAGTCGAGAAAGCCGTCATTGTTGACATCGCCGGCACTGGCGTAATCGCCGTTACCGATATCGCCGCTATCGCTTAGACCGTAGCTATCGTCGTTCGTACCGACCAAGCTCGGCAGCGATGCCCCCGGGTCACCCTGATGATGGCCGATCCAGTTGTCGTTTTCGCAGAAGTGCACGATATCGCACCAGCCGTCGCGATTGACGTCGGCAGCGGCCACGCCTTCGTTGTTGTTGGGATTGCTGAAGCCAAGATTGCCGATATCGCTAAAACCGCCCGATCCGTCGTTACGGTAACACGCCTCTTCGTAGTAACTGCTATGGTTGCCCGACCAGAAATCGACATCGCCGTCGTTATCCACGTCAAATAATGCGTGTTGGCGCCGTTCATTGCCGGTACCGAAGTTAGACGAAGCAAACGTCGAACCACCGTTCAGCATTCGCTCGGATTGATTACCACCAAGGATCGCGTCCAAGTCGCCATCACCATCGGCATCAAACCAGTGCAAGCCGGAGGCGTAGGTCGAATCGGATGAAGTAATGATGTCAAAGCCGCGAACGGTGCTGACGTCAACGAAGCGCGCGGTGGTAACGCTGACGTTGTCGATGCCCGCCGATTCGTCATTCACGCCTTCGTCTAACGTTTCGGAAAACGCAATGATCGACACCGATGAGGTGGCAACAAAGCTCACCGTGACGTTGCGATAGATGCCGTCTTTATCGACGCTACCGTTTTCAAAACCCAACTGGCCCATTTCGTCCCACGGATTCTCGTAGCTCGCCGGGAAATCGTCCGGTCGTTGCGAAAACGTCTCCGAAAACTTGGTTACACCATTCACCGCCACGAGCAAGGTATCTGGCCCGTGGCTGGTATTGTCGCCCGCCCAGGAATCGATGGCATACAGATCAAATGTCAAGGTGTAGGTTTCGCCGACCGTCGTATTGACCCGTAGTTGCGCGAACGGCCCCCCCACCGAGCTAAAACGACCCAGGAAGGTGGTGAAATCGGCGTCGTAGTCGGTTGCCGTCGTCAACCCCGACCATTCCTCGCCGATGCTCGACTCGAAATCGATCGCATACGGAACGTCGGCTGCCACGATCGGCTCAACGAACGTGTACATCTGAGAAATCGCAGTCGCCCCGATGGTTGTCGTAACATCGCTCGGTCGCAGTTGCACGGTCAACGGATTGCTGAGCGGTCGGCTATGAACATATGCCCGGACGGTATAGATTGTACTCGCATTCAAGCCACCAAAATGCGCCCAGAGCGGCTCGGACGAGCCGTATCCCATTGCATTTCCGATAGTGCGCGAGGCGATAAAGCTCGTGCCCGCCTGATCGTAAACATCGACGCGCACGCCGATGCCGGCGGTGTTCGTCCCCCCCGACCCGGCGCCGACCACACGAATACGCAGATAATCGCTATTATTCAGGTCGTTGCGATACAACTTGCTATCACTACCGTCGCTGGCAAGTAAAAGGTCTAGGTCGCCATCGTTATCGAAATCTTCCCAAGCAACCCCGCGTGATTCAGATGTCGAACCATCAGCAACACCTTCCGACGCCGCAACATCGGTGAAGGTGCCGTCGCCATTGTTGCGGAATAGATGGTTGGAGCCGGCGCGCTGGGCTACGTAAAGATCGACATCACCGTCGTTATCGTAATCGCCCCAAGCGACGCCTTTGGTATCCTTCGAATTGCCCGCCACGCCGGCAGTCGTGGTAACGTCGGTAAACGTGCCGTTGCCATTGTTGCGATAGAGCTTATTGGCTCCATTCTGGCCACCGTACAAATCAAGATCGCCGTCATTATCGTAATCACCGAAGGCGGTTCCGTTGTAGCCATCGTCGTATCCTGACAAGCTGACACCCGTACTAGACGTTACGTCGGTGAAGGTGCCGTCACCGTTATTGCGAAAAAGGAAGACGCTTGAGCCGCGATAGAGGATGTCGATGTCGCCATCATTATCAAAATCGGCAACGACCGTCGCTTCACCGTTGGTATTCGCCGTTAGGCCAATCGTCGAGCCCCTAACGCCGGCAAAGGTACCGTTGCCGTAACCAGCATACATGTACGTGTACGGGCTACTACCGTTGGGTGCCCACAAATCGAGATTTCCATCTTTGTTGTAGTCCAACCAGGCGAAATCGCCCAAGTTGTTGATTGACGTGAAACCAACGGCGGAATTGGAAAGTTGTGTGAAGGAACCGTCACCGTTGTTGCGGCATAGATACAACTCCCACGTTGTCCCGATATCGATGTCGCCATCGTTATCGATATCCCCCCAATGCACGCCGCGATCGTCACCAGCGATGGACGGGCCGGACGAAAATGTACCGTTGCCGTTGTTACGATAGAGCCGATCCGCGCCCGTGATGTAGAAGTCGATGAAACCGTCGTTGTTGTAGTCGCCCCAGGCGACGCCGTATTCACCGTCGAGATTGCCGAGCCCTGCGCTGCTGGTCACATTGGTGAAATCGGCATGCGTCGTCGAGATTGAAGTTGCTAAGAATCCGAAGATTAGGCAAGAGTAGAAAAAGCAGCGCCGTGTTACTGACCGATGTGATAATCTTCGCAGACCACCATCGCAATTAGTGATTGCAATGACAACCGCGCAATACGCTTTTTCCAATGCAGTGATTTGAATCATTTCCCCACCCGCTTCCTTTTGAAGCAGCGCTCCCGACGCGGGCCTCGCCCCGAGTCTACTATCGCATTCGCAATAAGCGATTACCTAGAAAATCGGGCGGAAGCAGTTACGGTAAGCGTTTAAATGATGCAACGCGGACGTTAAGAACGGACGATAACAAGCGGTCTGCAAATCACTTCAGTTACGCGGCAGGTTTCGAGCGCGACGTGCATCTACCGCTTACGGTTTATTGGCCGTTACCACTCGCTTGCGAGCATGGCCAATAATGCAGGCGACGTGTACCGCTCGTCAGCCCCACTCATATAAATGAGCTCATGCCGTTATCCGATTTCACTCGGGGATTGGGGAGATTGCCACGGGGGTCATTTCCACCAGAGCGCAACGGATGACCGAGGGGCCCGACCGACGCGGTCGGGCGGCAGTGATTGGGCCAACTTCGATATGCGAATCGGCGAACGGCGACAACTTCGAAGTCAAATCACGCCGCCCGACCGCGCGTTCACGCTCGTCGAACTGCTGATCGTCGTCGTTATATTGGGAATACTTGCCGCCGTAGTCGTTCCCTTTTTCACTGATGCGTCTGAAGATGCGAAACGCTCTAATCTCACCGCCAACCTTCGGGTTCTTCGCTCGGCGATCAGTCAGTACGTGTTGGAACACGATGGCAGAGCCCCGCACATGCTGCCAAATAGGAATACGGACACCAACACGGATAATTTCAGCCTAAGGCTAACGACCAAGACCAAGGGTAATGGGGCATTCGGACCGGGCACCCCCAAACTCGGCCCGTACCTGAAATCCATGCCGTCCAATCCCTTTTCTGCCAACTCCGCGGACGGGGCCAAGGTGCAATTTGGGACCGGGTCGCCGCCGTCCGGTACCGCCGGCTGGTACTTCAATACCAATACTTTTGAAATTTCAGCAAACACCTCCGGTCACGAGAGTTATTGATTGACCAACACTCAGCCACCCTAGCCGGTCGACCGCTGGCTCCAGATTAGAAACTGGAGTCGGTCGATTCATGCTGGCGCGATATTCCTATCCTCCGAACAGGATGAACCCAACTGGTCTCGGCTTCAATTCGGCAGACTGAGACGGGCGCCTCATGGCACAATGTCCGAGTGTTTTCAATGGTTATTGATTTCGGCTTGCAGAAACCACGGATGGGTCGCTTCTCTTACAATCGCCTTCGTGTTGTGGGACCGCTACGAGGGTACGACGCCCAATCAGACCGAAAACGCGAACTCAGCGCTTACCGGCCCTCAAGAGCCCGATAACTAGCTGGGCACGGCCCACCAATGATTGTGCGTCAGTCTGACGGCGCTGCTTGACAGCGTGCTCAGCGCTACTACCTTATATGGTTTCATGGGCCCATATTTGGGGTGCAGGCCGCCCCGCAGGCCTTGTGAATCAAAAGGTTACGGTTGATTTCCCGCCTGACCGGTCCGCCCGCCAGGGAGCGGTCGAGACAGATCCCGGGGTCACCGCTCCGACGCTGGCGGAGTCCTAACAATAAAATTACCAAAAACTTACCGGCCGCAGACCGATATGGACGCAGCGTCCTTTAACGTATCTGGGTTTCGCGGGCGGGACCGGTTCATCCGCACCGCGTGGGATGTGAATTTGTGGTGAACCATCAAGCAAAGCGCCGCCCCGCTGCACCGTGCAGCGAACGGCTACAGGCAGAAGACAGATGATGAGCACGCTCACACAGGAACAGAAGAAACAAAGGTACGACACTATGAGCGATTCCCCCTTGGCCCAGATGCGCAACATTGGGATTTCCGCCCATATCGACTCGGGTAAGACGACGCTGACCGAGCGCATCCTCTTTTACGCGGGTCGGATCCACAAAATCCAAGAGGTCAAAGGCGAAGGCGCCAAGATGGACCACATGGAGCTGGAAAAAGAGCGCGGCATCACCATTACCTCCGCCGCGACCCAGGTCTCCTGGAAAGATCACACGATCAACATTATCGACACGCCCGGCCACGTGGACTTCACCGTCGAAGTCGAGCGCTCGCTGCGCGTGCTCGACGGTGCCATTCTCGTGCTCTGTGGAGTGGCCGGTGTGCAGTCGCAGTCGATCACGGTCGACCGTCAGATGAAGCGCTACGGCGTGCCGCGCATCTGCTTTATCAATAAGCTGGACCGCGCCGGTGCCGACCCGGTTAACGCGATTAAAGGCCTCGAAGAGAAGCTGGGCCTGACGGCGATTCAAATGCAGTTGCCGATCGGCGTGGGCGACAAGCTCGAAGGTATTGTCGACCTCGTCAGGATGAAGGCTGCATACTTCGATGGCGATAACGGCGAAAAGGTGCGCTGGGAAGATATCCCCGCGGACATGGTCGAAGAAGCCAAGGGCGCTCGCACGGGAATGCTCGACGCCTTGTCGCTGTTCGACGACGACCTGCTTGAAATGATGCTGGAAGAAAAGGAACCGGACGAGGAACTCATCCACCGCATCGTTCGGCGCGGCGTACTGTCCAACGACTTCACGCCCGTATTGATGGGCTCGGCTTACAAGAATAAGGGCGTGCAGTTGCTGCTGGACGCCATGACGCGCTACCTGCCGTCGCCGCTCGATCGCGATTTATACGCGCTCGATATGGACAACGAGGAAGCCAAGACGCCGATCAAGCCCCAAGATGATCAGCCGCTGGTTACGCTGGCATTTAAGCTGGTCGACGAAACCTTCGGCCAGTTGACCTACATGCGCATCTACCAAGGCAAGATGGTGCGCGGCGAACGCTACAAAAACGCGCGCGATGGCAAGATGTATCGCTTCGGTCGTATTCTGCGCATGCACGCGAACGATCGCGAAGAAATCGATACCGCCGGTGCCGGCGATATCGTGGCGGTGGTCGGTATCGACTGCGTGAGCGGTGATACGTTCCTCGGCGCCGGCATCAATTGGACGATGGAATCCATGCACGTGATGGACCCCGTCATCTCGCTGTCAATCGCGCCCAAGAGCACCAAAGATCGCGACAAGATGGCCAAGGCGCTCAACCGATTCTCGAAAGAGGATCCGACGTTCCGCTTGTCGTCCGACGAAGAAACCGGCGACACGATTATTTCGGGTATGGGCGAGTTGCACCTCGATGTGTATTGCGAGCGCATTCGCCGCGAATACAAGTGCGAACTCGAAGTCGGTCAGCCGCGCGTGAGCTATCGCGAATCGCCGACGGTGCCCGTCGAATACAACTACAAGCACAAGAAGCAAACCGGTGGTTCGGGTCAGTACGCCCACGTGGTCGGTAAGCTGGAACCGTTGCCGGAAGGCTTCGACAAGCCCTACGAATTTGAGAACAAGGTCTTCGGGGGTCGCATCCCGACGGAATACATCCCGTCGGTCGATAAGGGCTTCCAGGACAGCCTCAAGAAGGGGCCGGTGGCCGGTTACGAAATCATCGGCGTGAAGATGACTTTGGAAGACGGCTCGTCGCACGCGGTGGACTCGTCGGATATGGCGTTCCAAATTTGTGCGCGCGACGCGTTCAAGGAAACGTTCCTCAAGAGCAAGCCCGTCTTGCTGGAACCGATCATGAGCGTCGAAGTCGAAACACCGAACGAGTTTCAGGGTTCGATCATCGGCGACCTCAGCAGCCGCCGCGGTATGATCCAACAGACAGAGACCAGCGGCCCGTTGACGATCGTCAAGGCCCAGGTGCCGTTGAGCGCGATGTTCGGTTATGCGACCGACGTACGCTCGATGTCGCAGGGCAAGGCCGGCTTTACGATGGAATTCGATTCCTACAAGCGTGTGCCGCGCAACATTCAGGAAGAAATCGTGGCCCGCGTGAAGGAAGAGCAAGCCGCCAAGAACGCTTAAATTCCGCAATTTCCTCAAGGCCTCCCCTGCCCGGCTCTCCGCCACGCTGCGAAACGCATCGGCGACCATCGGCAGGGGCGGCCTTTTGTGTTAGATTTTCATCGGTGTGGTGGGCGCAATCTCGATGATGGCCCCATGCCGTTCGGTTGGCGCGACTGCGGTCGGCCAGATGACTGCCTCATCCATTTCGATCTCAGGGAGAAAGACCCGTGCATAATCGGTTTAACGAACGCGCTCGCCGCGCCATGGCCTTGGCCAACCACGAAGCGATCAAACTGCATCACGACTACCTTGCCCCCGTGCACATCCTGTTGGCGATTCTGTCGCTCGACCACGCTGTTGCGACAATGGTGCTCAAGCATCTCGGCGTCGATCTCGATACGCTGCGCGAAGATGTGAAGTCGTCGGTGAAGCCCGGCAACAAAGAATTGCATCAGGTGAAGATGGCGCAACGCGCCGACACGCGCAAGTGTTTGCACTTCGCCATCGACGAAGCCCGCAAATTGGGCCATCACTACATCGGCACCGAGCACATCCTGCTCGGCATTTTGCGCGAAGGCCACAATATTCCCGCCGACGCGCTTACGCAGCACGGTGTCAAGATCGAAGCGGTGCGCGAAGACATTCTCGAACATTTGGCCAGCATCGATCACGATCAGCATCACGGTATTACGACATCGCAGAACCCGATCGAATGGTTGCACCAGCAGGAACTATCCAAGGCGTTTCGCTCGACGCGCTTTTGGCACCTGCTCGTGCTCGCCGTCGATGCCGCCAACCGCTTGGGTCACGGCGAGATCGAGGATGAGCACCTGCTGCTCGCATTGCTCCGCGAAGAGGACTCGCCCGTTGCCAGGATGCTTGGGCCCAAGGGCGTGACGCTCGATTGGGTGCGCGACGAGTTGACGAAGGATCAGGTGGTCGTACCGGTACCTGCCGAATAAGCCCGGATCGCCCTGCTCTATGCCCGAACAACAACTATGTAAATCCTAAATCCCCGCCCTAATCCGGCGGGGATTTTTTCGTCGTTACGGTCCAATAAGCGACCCCGAAATATGGTCCGAACCGCAATTCAGACGACCGGCGTCACATAACCGTTCGTGGGCAACCAATTCTGTGTGCTAACGCACGAAAATTTCGATACTTAGCGTCATTTTTGCCCGTCACTAATTATAGAAATTTAACATTGCTTATCGGCAGCAAATATTGCAAAAAGTCGCCTGCTTCGGTTATCCTTCGAGGTTGAGCGAGGGGGAATTCGCTCTGGAAGCAAACATATCTCTGCGGCAAGTCGCTGCAGGGGGGGATAAAAAGGAAATTTGGTAATGTTGAAGAAGCTGCTTGCAGTAGTTGTGGTTGCACTTGCCACGACGCCCGCAATTGCATCGAACGAAAATCCGTTTCTCGGTGCGACAATCGACTTAACGTGGGGCAACGGACAAACAACTACGATTGCCGACATCGGTGCTAACGCCGATGGTTCGCCGACGTTTAACGTGCCCGACGACAATGCCATGAATCCCGGCAATTGGTTGATGGAATGGACGGACGTATTCTTCGATGCAGATCCGTTCATTGCTGGTAACTTCGCCGTCACCAACATGCAGCCAACGGATCAGACATTTACACTCACCGTCAACATGGCAACCGCATTTAACACCGGCGGCTCCACAACGATTGATGGTGGAACAGCAATCACGATTTCCGACGCAAACGGTAGCGGTTCAGCGACGATGTCCACCGATGGTTCGAATCCGATCTATTCTGCCGAAATCAATGGTGGAATTGTCGCTCGCACCTTGTTCGATGATCCTTATTCGCTTAGCCCGGCTCCTTTGCCCTTCGCTGTTACCGCTGACTTCGACAACTACTTTGGTGAAGTGGGTCCGGCGGTCGGTTTCCTGAGCGAAGTAAGCATCGTGCACACGTTCACCGTTAGCCCGGGCGATAAAGCCACTGTCAATAGTACGTTTAACATCGTTCCCGAGCCGGCGACGCTGTCGCTGCTTGCATTCGGCAGCATTGCACTGGTTCGACGCCGACGCTAGAACACAGCGCAGCGAACTTTGAACAAATAGAAAGCGCCGCTCACTTGAGCGGCGTTTTTTTTTTAGGGCCTTCGTTTTAGGGAATTGCCAGCAAGGACCGCACCGGCGTCGATTACGGTCCACTCGATATTCCGCGCGACATGCCTTCAAATGGATTTGTAAACGCGATCATCGGCAAGACCCAAATCAAAACGCCGGCCAGCAACGTGGCCAGCGCGACGATGCCGATGAGTTGCTTCTTTTGCGGGCTCATTTCGGCGAAGGGTCGATCCATCCAAGCCAAACCGCGATCGAATACTGCGAATAAATATCGCGGTGCCGCCATGATGCTCTTCAATAGTTGAGCCGGATGCGTGACGCTGTAGCGAACGCGATAAATAGCCTTTTGCAGGAGAAGATGCGTTACGCGCCACCAACGAGGGCCCGGTTGCCTCGTGCCCTTATGCGAATCCTTTGATAGTGTCGCTTCGACGGGGGTCGCAGCTGCTTCCGTCGCGATCTCTTTACTTGCAATGTCTTCGGTCCCGGTTGGAACTAAGACCGATTGAACCTTGGGCGCTTCTTCACCGTCGGGATCTTGAAGCAAGTCGGGCAATTCCGCGTCATCGTCGACCGACGATTCGGCGACACCGATGGTGCGATTCGCTGCGGTGCCATCGGCGTCATCGATACCGTTCTGCCTAAGCGATTCGGTCGGCCCGTCTTCAAGCTCACCGGCTGGCCGAGTGTTGGTGTCCGCGTCAGCGATATCCGAATTGCTCGCGTCGACCGCCGACCCGACAAGCTGGCCTTCGGGATCGACCTCCAAGACGCCGTCCGGCATTTGGGTTTCAGATTGAAGTGAATCGAGAATAGCAAATGCTTCGTCGTCGGATTCGCTGGGCGCATTAGCCGCTTCGACCGTAGTTGCATCCTCCGTTACCCCAACGACACCATCCCCATCAGCTTTGTCGTCGGCATTCGAAGCGGCCTCGACGTCACCGTCAGCTCCCATATCGATTTCAGACTCGCCAATCGCGTCGATCTCCATGTCCGCGTCGGCCTCGTCGGAAGCCTCTAATTCCTCGTCGTTTGTCGCAAGCTCCAGCACCGGCGGCAGCGCAGACGACGGGCCCGGCTGAGCTTCGATCGAATCGTCAGCTTCGATTGAATCCGCAGTTGTCGACGCGTCTTCGATGATGTCCTGCGTCAGGTTCTGCACCTGCTCGAGCAGATCATCGACGTCGGTCAATGACGCATCGGGCGTATTCGGCGCAGGCGCCTCGTTCGACGGCGGTTCCGGCGTCGAGTCGGCGGACATGGCCTCGGATTGTTGCGTGTCGGACGGCGGCATACTCTCCCGTGGGTGTAATGAATGTATCGACGACGCGCAGAGGTTGCCTCAAGCCGCCGTGCCGGTCTTGCCCACATGGTGTCGTCGCCCGACACTAATACGCATGCGACGCAGGCGATTTTTTCTACCGGATTTGGCCCGCACCGACGGCCTGCAACTCACGGGCGAGGAGCGTCATCATGCCGTCGACGTGCTGCGGCTCGCCGTTGGGGCACAGATCGAATTGTTCGACGACAATGGCCGCACCGCAATCGCCGAGATCGTCGCCATCGACGCGCAGACGGTGAAATTGGTATTACTCGGCGCGGTTTCGAGCAGTTCGCAACCACGCGTTCAACTGCATCTGGCAGTGGCGGCTCCCAAGCAAAAGCGGGCCGACTGGCTGGTGGAGAAGTGCGCCGAGTTGGGGGTTGCGAGCCTGCGGTTCATCGAGACCGAACGCAGCATCGTTAAGGTGCGCGACCATCGCGTTGACCGGCTGCAGCAGAAGGCCACCGAAGCCGCGAAGCAATCCGGGGCTCTGCCTGTTTTGCGAATACTGCCGCTTATCTCGTTACGGTCTTTCCTCGATGAACAACCGGCGGATGCTGTACGATTTTTCGGTGCAACCGAGATCGAAGCGCGACCTATCCTGCCGTGGTTGGCGTCGCAACAGAATGCCACAATCGCAGAGGCAACCTGCTTAATCGGACCGGAAGGTGGTTGGAGTGAAAACGAACTCTCTGTTTTGAGCGAGTGCGCGACGCCGGTGCGATGCCATGCCAATACACTTCGTATCGAAACGGCAGCCATCGCCGTCGCAACGTTATGGCATGGATTTCACCACGGTCAGGCGGCGGGCTGATGCAATCTTATTCTCCGTTCGGATCGACGCCGGCCAACTCGATAAACTCCGCCTCGCTCAATACGGTAACGTCGAGCTTTTTCGCTTTATCGAGCTTGCTACCCGCTTTTTCACCTGCGACCAGATAGTCGGTCTTCTTGCTCACGCTGCCCGTCGCTTTGCCGCCGAGCTTTTTGATGAGCGTTTCGATTTCCTTCCGATCGAAGTGCTCCAACGTGCCGGTTACGACGAGCGTTTTGCCCGCAAGCGGCAACTCGTCTGCAGTCATGCCTGCCGGTGGGCCCGTGTCGGGCTCGACCATGTTGACGCCCGCCTTGTCAAGCGCGCGCCAGGTGTGTTCGCCGGCTTCGCTGTCGAAGAATTTTTTAACCGACGCGGCCATTTCGGGTCCGACGCCGTCAACCGCCTGTAGGTCTTCTTCCGTCGCTGCCGCGATTTTTTCCATGCTGCCGAAGTGTTGCGCGATCAACTCGGCCGATGAGCCGCCGACATGACGGATATTGAGCGCGGCCAACACCCGCGCGAGCGTTCGATCTTTACTTTTTTCAACGCCGGCGATCAATTTGTCGGTACGCTTTTCACCGAACTTCACGATGCTGGTCTTTACTTGGTCGCCGCTCTTGCGTTGCTGTTCGATTTCGAGATCGATCACCTCGGCGCGTTTGCTTGGCAGTGCGTAGACATCGGCGAAGGACTTTAACAGGCCGACGTCCACCATCTTTTCGACCATCACATCGCCGAGACCTTCGATATCCATCTGATCGCGACCGCAGAAGTATTTCAGGCGTTCCTTTAACTGCGCAGGGCATTCGGGATTGATGCAGCGGATGTATACACCGCCGTCGTCTTTAACGATTTCACCGTCGCACACCGGACATTTCTTGGGCGGCTGCAATGGCTTCCACTTCTTGGGCCGCTTGGCTTCGACAACGCTCACGACTTGCGGAATGATCTCGCCCGCCTTTTCCACCACGACGGTATCACCGATGCCAACACCAAGGCGCTCGACCTGATCGAAGTTATGCAGGCTGGCGTGACGCACCGTGGTACCCGAAAGTTGTACCGGTTCCATCACGGCGCGCGGTGTAATGGTGCCGAGCTTGCCGACCTGAAAGTCGACGTCGATCAACTTCGTTTCACCTTGCTCGGCGGCGTATTTGTAGGCAATCGCCCAACGCGGGTAGCGGCTGGTCGTGCCCAACTCGTCGCGCTGATCAAATCGGTTGACCTTAATCACCAAGCCGTCGGTTTCGTAGTCGAGCGTATGACGGCGTTCGTCCCACGCTTCGACCAGTCTCAAGACAGCATCGATGTCATCACATACTTCTAAGTGTTCCGAAACGGCGATCCCCCAACCGTTGATCGCTTCGAACAACTCGGCGGCAGTCTCAAAAGTCGCCCCTTCGATCTGACCTGACCCGTGCGCGATAAAGTGCAATCCGCGCTCGGCAATCGCCTTGGAATCGAGCGACTTGAGCGTGCCCGTGGTCGCGTTGCGCGGATTGGCGAACGGTTCCTGACCATCCTTCACACGCTGTTCGTTATGTTTTTCAAAAGCGGGGCGCGGCCAATAGACTTCGCCGCGCACTTCGAGGACAGCGGGCCAATCCTTGCCGCGCAGCTTTAAAGGAATCGCGCGAACGGTCTTGATGTTGGCCGTGATATCGTCGCCAACTTTGCCGTCGCCGCGGGTGGCACCGAGTACCAGTACGCCGTCTTCATAGCGCAAGGTGCCCGAGACACCGTCGATTTTGGGATCGACGACGTATTGATAAGCATCGCCGTCGAGCCCTTTGGCCACGCGGCGGTCAAACTCGCGCAGTTCGTCTTCGTTATAAGTGTTATCAATCGATAGCATCGGCACGGCATGGGTAACGTGCTCGAAGCCTTCGATCGGTTTTTCGCCGACGCGTTGCGTGGGCGAGTCGGGCGTGATCGCCTCAGGATGCTCGGCCTCCAACGCTTTCAACTGTTTGAACAGCTTGTCGTACTGTTGATCGCTGATCGACGGCTCGCCCAGCGTGTAGTACCGGTAGTCGTGATCGTTGATCTCGCCACGGAGGCGGTCGATATCTTGTTGCCAAGTTGACATGGTGGAATCAATGTAAAATGCAAAGTGAAAAATGAAAAGTTCGGTTCGGAATCAACCTCTCGGCTCGGACTCAACCGGTGGATTTATCGACTTAAACATGCGGCGAACCATGCCGATTCCGCCGCAACCATATCTCCAACTTTGCACTCTACATTTATCACTTTTCATTTTCTTCCCCTATTCCCACTCGATCGTCGCCGGCGGTTTGCTCGTGATGTCATACACCACGCGGTTAATGCCCGGCACTTCGTTGGTGATGCGCGTGGAAATGGTCGACAATACGCCCGGGTCGATGTGCACCCAATCAGCCGTCATGAAGTCGGTCGATTCGACGAAGCGCACCGCAATCGCGTGCTGATCGGCGTAGGTGCGACCGTCACCCATCACGCCTACGCTGGCGATAGGCAACAACACGCCAAACGCCTGCGCGATTTTTCGATACCAACCGGCGGAGGCGATTTCTTCGATGATGATCGAATCGGCTAGCCGCAACAGATCGCAGCGCGGCTTGGTCACGTCGCCAATGATGCGCACCGCCAAACCCGGTCCGGGGAACGGATGCCGCCAAACCATTTCTTCCGGCAGGCCAAGTAACTCACCAATCACGCGTACTTCGTCTTTGAATAAGTCACGCAGCGGCTCGATCAATTCAAAACCCAGCTCCGCCGGTAAACCACCGACGTTGTGATGCAGTTTGATATTCGCCGCTTTGCCCGCCGCCGAATGGCCCGACTCGATCACGTCGGGGTAGAGCGTGCCCTGTGCCAGGAACTTCGCATTGGGTACGTTCTCGGCTTCGGCCTTGAACACTTCGACGAATTCGTGGCCGATGCGGATGCGTTTTTCCTGCGGGTCGGTCACGCCCGCCAGTTTTTCCAGAAAGCGCGTTTCGGCATCGACCACGCGTAGGTCGAGCTTAAAGTGGCCTTCGAAGACAGCCCGTACCTTTTCGCGCTCGTTGGCTCGTAATAGACCGTTGTCTACAAAGATGCAGCGGACTTGTCCGGGCACCGCCTTGTGCAACAGCGCCGCCGTCACTGCTGAGTCGACACCGCCGGAAAGGCCGCAGATGATGTTCTCATCCGGCTGCACCCGACCTCGAATATCCGCCGTCAGCGAATCGACAATCGAGCCGGGGTTCCAACTGCCCTCGGCCCCGCAAATTTCGTACAAGAAGTTGCGCAGTAGCTGACCGCCCTCGGGTGTGTGCGAGACTTCCGGATGAAACTGCACGCCCACCAACGGTCGCGTCTTGTGTCGCACAATGGCATTGGGGCAATTGGCGGTTTTGCCGAGCACGTCGAACTCGTCGCCTAAGCCCGCAACAAAATCGCCGTGCGACATCCAAACGTTGGTCTCTGCCGGCAAGTGTTTGACGAAACCGTCGTCGCTGACGACTTCCAGTCGCGCCCGCCCATACTCGCGCCGCGCGGCGGCTTCCACGCGCGACCCGAAGCGCTCGCAGGCGACCTGCATGCCGTAGCAGATGCCGAGCGTCGGCAGCCCCATCTCCAAGACCGCCGGATCGGGCTGCGGTGCATCACTGGTGTAGGTACTGGCCGGACCGCCGCTGAGAATAAGGCCGATGACGTTGTGCTTTTCGAGTTCGTCGGGCGCGACATCGGGTGCGAAGACGAGCGAATGTACCTGATTCTCGCGCACGCGGCGGGCGATGAGTTGGAGGTATTGCGAGCCGAAGTCGAGAATGGCGATCGTGGGGTGGTTCATGGGGAGAGTATAATTCGCCTCGAGTTCGCGAACAATCCGAGGGAAACGGGCGTCGTACGCTGTTGGTTTTATTTGCGACACTCTCCGGGAATCAGAAGGGATCGAATCATGAACGTGTGGAAAGTCGGCAATAGCTTGAGAGCATCTCTCGTTACGGGGCCGACACATAATATGCTTGGTCTGGTATTAGGTAGCAATGCACAACAAGACAGTGACTTGGAGGTCGTTGATCTTCGTCCGAATGATGGTACGCCTACCAGAGTCCAAGCCTATGAAGTTCGGGACTGGGTAATGGACGCAGTTGCGGAATTTGCGAAAAGCGCAAACTGTCAGGTCATGGTCACGCGGATTGAATATTGCCGAGACGACACGCCTGGTCCCGGCTATTACCACCGCCTCGTGAATAGAATTCTTGAGCACTATTTGGAAAACGGCGGCGACGAGTAATGATGCGAGATAATCTTTCGCGATCTAACTTACGGGCTATTACAAATCGACGTTCAGGAGTTCAGGGATGACGAACCATAGATGTTGCTAGTCGAAAACAAAACTGGCAGCCGTGGGGCGGTTCGTCGAGATAAAACCAGTCAGCGATTCTTACACGGTACTATTCAATCCATCTTGGGTAACGCCTCAGTCGCGGCTATCCACTGGTCGGGCGGTTGGACACCGCCCGCTGCAATAAGCCCCCCGACGATTGCGGAAGTTGTATCTCGATCACCCCGCGCCGTGACGCAGGTCCAAACTGCATGTTCGAAATCATCGAGCGAATGAAATGCAACCCAAAGTGTGAATGGCACGGTATCCCAAGCCAGCAAAGCGTCGCCATTGCCGAGTTGATTAATAACCTTGGGAAGATCGGTATCGGGCGGTAGGTCGCGCGCCTTTTCGATCATGCTGCGAACCACAGTATCGGGAAGCGATTCTAGGACGCCGTCGAATAGAGCGTCCGCATCGCGTACACCGTGGGCAATCAAACTTGCACCAACAGCCACTGCCACCGTTCCCGCAATACCCTCCGAATTCGCGTGGGTAATTTCCGAAGTTAAGTGCGCTTGAATGGTTGCGACATCTAACTGGCTCGCGAAATACGCGCCTAGCGGCGCGACTCTCATCGCCCCTCCATTGCCCATCGATCCATCGCCCGCAAACATTTTGCGTGACACGACTCGCCAATCGTCGCCCGCCGCAATTTGCGCTAGCAGTTTCGCTGCTCCAATGCCGTAGCCACGATTCGGTTCTGATGTGTATCGATCACTAAAGCGACGGGCCAGTCGGTCTTGGTCAACTTCACCGCCCGCGGCCAGTTCTTTATAAATGGAAATCGCCATCGCAGTATCGTTTGTCCAGTACCAAGGCGGTGGCGGAGGCTTATGGTCGTCGAGCCAAAAGATCGCTTGAGAAGAAAAGAACATCTGGCCGAAAGCGTCACCGACGGCTAAGCCTTGGAGACTTTGGTAAGACCGTTTGAGTGCATTTGCGTGATTACGCATACGGCAATTATCCAATAAAACTAAATCACGGATAAAACCGCCCCATCATTCGTGGGAACGGTATCGTCTCGCGAATGTGCTTCAAACCGCACAACCACGCGATCGTGCGTTCGACGCCCAGACCGAAACCGCCGTGGGGCACGCTGCCGTATTTGCGCAGGTCGGTGTACCAAGCATAGTCTGCCGGATCTAACTCGTGACGGTTGATCTGCGCCATCAGTTCGTCGTAGCTGTCTTCGCGTTGCGAGCCGCCAATGATTTCGCCGTAACCCTGCGGTGCGAGCAGGTCAAAATTGTTGCATAGGCGGTCGTCGGTCTCGTTCTTCTTCATGTAGAACGCTTTGACGTCGCGCGGGTAGTGCGTCACGAAGCAAGGTCGTTCATGCAGGCGCGAGATGATCGTTTCGTCGCTGCCGCCGAGGTCTTTGCCCCATTTAAAGTTCTTGGCCAATTCCATATGGTGCGGAATGTTTTTCACTTCTTCTTCGAGATCGGCCAGTTCGTCTCGATGTTCCGCGACTTCGGCGATCAGCTTATCCTTCTTCCATTGTTTCACGCCCTGCGCCGTTGACTCGGCTTCCTTTTCGGTAATCGCCTTGTTCAATTCTTCGATGCGAGCGGTTTTGGTCGTAAGGTCATTCTCTAATAGCTCGCGCGCTTTGTCACCGTGCAAGATGTCGACGGCTTCGTCGTAGGTGATGCGTGCAAAGGGCTTTTGAATCGACTCCAAGAATGACAAGTCGCGACCAAGGAATTCCAGGTCTTCCTTATGATCGCGCAGCACGCGCTGGGCGATGCTGTGAACGAAATCTTCGGCCACTGCCACGACGGTATCGAGATCGGCATAGGCAATTTCGGGTTCGACCATCCAAAACTCGGTCAGGTGACGACGCGTTTTGGATTTTTCGGCTCGGAAGGTGGGACCGAAGCAATAGACTTTGCCGAACGCCATGCAGGCGGTTTCGACATAAAGCTGCCCCGTCTGCGCCATATAGACCGGCTCGCCAAAGTAGTCGACCTCGAAGAGCGTTTGCGCGCCTTCTCCAGCTGCCGGCGCAAAGATCGGCGTGTCGATCAGCGTGTAGCCGTTGCGGTTGAAGTAGCTGCGGATTTCGTCGATGACCGTCGCGCGCACGCGAAGAATGTGCCACTGTCGGCGGCTGCGAAAATGCAGATGGCGATTCTTAAAGAGAAAGTCGATCCCATGCGGTTTGGGCGTGATGGGGTAATCCTGCGATTCGCCGACAACCTCCAAGGCCGTGACGTCAACTTCATGGCCACCGATTTGCTTCTCGTTGGCCCGGCACATACCCGTCAGGCGAATGGCCGTTTCCTGGCCCAATCTGCGGGCGGTATCAAAAAAACCTTCCGTCTCGGGTGCTTTGGCGACCACACACTGGCACAGGCCGGTGCCGTCGCGCACCACGAGAAAGGCAATCTTGCCCGAGTCGCGGCGGTTGTAGAGCCAGCCTTCGAGGGTAACTTCTTTTCCAACGTGTTGAGATAAGTCCTTGATTGCCGCCTTCATGCCTGCTTCCACTCGCCTTGGTTCGACCGATTGATGTTCAGGAACAATGGCGAAAATGTAGTCGCAATTGGCGGAAAATGCACGGCTGCGGATCGGTACGACGCCGCTGCTTATGCGCTCAGCAGCAATCGACGCATGCGACTGTGCAAGGTCACCATCAGGTGGCGATAACCGAAAATGACGAGACCCAACCAGACCAACGCCGGCGTGCCGATACCGCCGTAAACGCCCAATGGTGTATTGGCGATGCCCAGACGCTCGAGGGTGGCGACGTTGATTTGAAGGATTGCGGCCAGTCCACCGCAAAGGCTGACGAGAAATGCCCAGCGCAAGAGTAAGCCCGAATATTGGAGCCGTAGCAGACGATTGAAACCACTGGCGGCAAGCATTCGTCGCAATAATTGCCACGGTCGCTCTGCGGATATATCTCGCCGCGCCTCCCAGTATATCAGCCCAAACACACCGTGAAATGCGATGAGAAAACTTGCGGCCGTGGCAATGTGCAATGCGACTGACGCACCGCCGGCGATCAGCGTGATTTCGACCAACATCATCGGAATGGCAACGGCGGCGATGCGGCGGGCTTGCTGGGAATAGAGTTGATTGATCAACGGCAACATCAGGTGGCGCTCGTCGTGCGGGTCGAATGGCTTGCCACATTCTGGGCAGAGAGGCCGCTCGACGTTTTGAATCACATACCGACAATCGATGCAGCGGCGACGATGGCGTGCGAGGAACATCATGTGGCGCACCAATCGTCGCTCGCGCGGCACCATCCAGGTTGAAAACGCCAGCATGCCGATGACCGCATAAACCGACGCGATCAAGCAGACCGGCCACGACCAAGCGAACCACCACATGGCGGCCAGTGCCGGAATCAACAACGCGAAGTAAGCCAACTCGCTAAGGCGCAGATCGTTCTTCCAGATTTTTGACTTGGATGCTTCGAGATAATCCAGTCGTTCGGCGCGCAACAGTTGGCGATCGGCAGCGTTTTGTCGGGCGGACGCACCGTCTGCTGCGCGGCCGACCTGCGGGCGCGATTTAAACGACAGCTTCGTGGGCGGTGATACAGTCGAAGGCACAGTACGGTTCCTTTTAGCGTTCCGCTGAGAACTCTCAGTGGTGCCGATGCTTCGGGGCAGATCGTTGCGAGCGAGCGAAAATGAACGCCCCTTAGTAGCACCCGTTTATGGTTCGCGAAAGTTGGCGATTCGCGGCTCCTGCCGTAGATCTTTGACAACTCTCAATCGGTCCAAGTGGCAGACGGCAGCAAATCATCTAGACCAATTCACGAATCACTGCGCCCCCCCCCGGATGGTTCGTCGGCATCCACCGGCTGTTAGCCGGTGCCACAGCGCTGCTGTCGCTCTCAAACGTGTAATGGTCTAATCTGAAAAGCCGCCGCAGATCCGATCGCCTGCAACGCACGGTCGGTAGCCCTGTATCATAAGAATCGAATATTGCGAAGAAATGGTACGGTTAGGATTGTGTGTTTAGACCGAGAATGAGCGGGCGTCCGTTAATCGAACGGCTTGCCGCGCTGAAATATAAAGTTGGGCAAATCTAAAGGTGATAACTATCACGGCAACGCCGTTCGAATACCGCTAGCGCGCAAGCCTGCGCGGAATTTGCACCGCCATGATATCGCGCGGTTCAAGCTTGCGCAGGCCCCCGCCGTAGACGCGGGATTGTGCCAGCAAGGCGTCGGTCGCCGCATCAGATGCCAACCACTTGTATAACTCAAATAGCCGAGCGTCGTTTTCGCCGACAAGCTTGCCATAAATCCCGTGGTATGCGGTAAGGTTCAACGCGCCCAGCTTATTCCAAACGACGCGCGGTCGCTCGCGAAAAAAGACAGATATCAATATCGGCGCGGGCGGCCTTTTTTCGGGGCGATACCAAACAGGCCGATGGCTTGGCAAATGACGACGGTCAATGCCGCGCTGTCGCCCCGTATCGAGATACGCGACCAGTTTTTGATTACACGTTTTCCGAGGTGTCAACAACCAAACTCGTTTACCCGTAGCGCAAAGTTGTTGCCATCTTTTGCGATCGAAAACGCCCGCTTTTAGGTCATTAGCCCGTGTCACGCACGGCGTCAGATCGCGCGTGTCGAGTTCGCGTTCTCGTCGCTGCTCCTCCGTGAGCGTGAAGTAATCGTTGGCGCCGGTCGCGATACCGCGCGAACAAGCGGCGATGGTTGCGAGCTTTGCGGTATTTGATTCAATTGCATCGCGACGTTCGTCTTTGTCGCGCAGCAGTGCCGTCCATTTTTCATCGGGGTCGAGAGCGCCGCGTTTAAACTCTTTAATCGCGGGTGAGCTAGAGCGCGTTAACGCTTGGCAGTCGGCAATAGTTGTAACGCGAATCGGCTCATCCACTGCTCTATCGCGACGCAGGATCGTTATACCGGCCGTCGTGAGCGCGTCTCCGAACACAATTGAGGCATCGTCGAACAACCATATCGAATCAAACGCATTCTCTCTCAGAAGGTACGACTTGATCGCACGACCGAAATCGGCATTGAGCCATTCGAGCGGTGTGATGATCACGGCGCGTCCATTCGGCGCGAGTAACGACCAAATCCGCAGCATAAACAGGCAATAGAGATTGGTGTTGCGGCTGATGCGCGTACCGATTTGCTCGTCAAATTGCTGCCAAATCGCGGGCGGATATTCCAATTCGTGATGCCGGACGTACGGCGGATTGGCAACGCAGGCTTCGAAGTGCGTTTGCAGGCGTGCGGTCACGAAGTCTCGCCGCGTTAAGCGAACATCGAGCTGCGGCCACTGCTTGCGCGGCTCGATATCGAGTCGATCGTCGATCTCAAAGGCATGAACGATGGGCGTGTAATCATCATTCGAATCAACGATTGCATCGCGCAACGCGTCGATGAAAACACCGCCGCCAAGAGATGGGTCGAGCCAACGCTTCGGTTGGCCCTCCAATGCCGCGCGAACCATCCAGTCGGCAATGTCGCGCGGCGTGAAGACCTGGCCCAACCGTCGTTTGCGTTGCGCCGCGTCGGAAAGCGATCGTGTTTTGGGTACCGTTGCCAAGATGGTGAACATCATAGCAGTTACGCCGCTCACGGCGTACGAAAAAAGCCGTCGTCGGGTTGAACCGACGACGGCTGATATGGTTGGCTGTTTATCACTGTCAGTGTCGGGCGTACTCACGGCCCCTCGGCCGTGGTCGTTACCCGTCACTCGACGTTTAGTCGGTGTCGCGCCTTGTCTACCGTTACCGCTTCCTTACGGGCGCGGCTCCGATCGTGCTTGCGCACGAATATAACGCGTGCACTGCACGGATTGCGGCGTGGAGCAGCAACGAATTAGTCTTCGCGGCGTGGCTTGCGCGGTCCGCGACGGCGCGACTTGCTGCGCTTCGGTCGATCGTCACCGCCGCCTTCGCCGACTTCCACCGGCTCGCGCTCGTCACTCATCTCTTCCTCGCCATCGGCATCTTCTTCAGCGTCGTTAGCTTCGCTGACCAGCAAGGCCTTGCGCGACAGCTTGATGCGGCCGGTGTCGTCGATGTTGATCACCTTTACCTCGAACTCATCGCCGACCTTGCAGATGTCAGAAACTTTCTGCACGTAGCCATCGGAAAGCTCGCTGATGTGGCAAAGACCATCGAGGCCGGGCGATACTTCGATGAAGGCACCGAAGTCCTTGATCGAGCTGACGCGGCCCTTGTACACGCGACCGAGTTTCACACCTTCGGAAATGCCTTCGACCATGTCGTACGCGGCTTGCGCGCCGGCCAGGTCGAGACACGAAATGTTGACGGTGCCGTCTTCGGCGATGTCGACCTTCGCGCCGGTGTCGGCTTCGATCTGTCGAATGCCCTTGCCGCCGGGGCCGATGATCTTGCCGATCTTTTCGGGATCGACCTTGATCGTAAGCATGCGAGGTGCATATTCGCTGATTTCGGCGCGCGGCGCGCGAATCGCCTTGAGCATCTTCTTCAGGATCACCATACGGGCTTCTTTGCCCTGCTTGAGCGCCTCAACAATTTGCTTCTGCGTGATGCTTTTTGCCTTGAGGTCGAGCTGGATGGCCGTGATGCCGACCTGCGAACCGGCGACCTTGAAGTCCATATCGCCGAAGTGATCTTCTTCACCAAGGATATCGGTGATGAGCTTATACTTGCCCTTGTCGTCGTGCACCATACCGATACTGATACCGGCAATCGGATGCAGAATGGGTACACCGGCGTCCATCAATGCCAAAGTACCGCCACACACGCTGGCCATCGAACTCGACCCGTTGGATTCGAGAATTTCGCTGACCAAGCGGATGGTGTAAGGGAACTTTTCGGGCATCGGGATAACGGCCTGCAGCGCCGTTTCGGCGAGATTACCGTGACCGATTTCGCGACGGCCGACAGCACCGATGCGGCGGGCTTCACCAACGCTAAAGGGCGGGAAGTTGTAGTGCAGGAAGAACTTCTTGTTGTATTCTTCCAGCATATCGTCGATGAGTTGCTCGTCGCGTTTGGTGCCGAGCGTGGTGACGACCAAGGCCTGCGTTTGACCGCGGGTGAACAAGGCCGAGCCGTGAGCGCGGGGTAGAACGCCAACTTCGATATCAATGTCGCGGATGTCCGCCAAGCCGCGACCGTCAGGGCGTTCTTCGGTCTCCATCACCATCTGGTGATAGTAATACTCTTCGAGCTTGTGGACTTCTTCCCACACTTCGCCGCGCGTCCAAGGGGCGTCTTCTTCCGCATCTTCGGGCAGCAGTTCGGCGATAACCTTGTCTTCGACGGCTTTGACGGCTTCTTTGCGCGTCTGCTTATCTTTTTGATAGCGGGCCGACTTGAGGTCGTACTTGTCGCACAGTTCTTTGACGCGCTTGGGCAGCGTCGGGTCTTTGCCCGATTCGAAGGTAACCTTCTCGGGCTTTACCTTCTTCACCAACTGGTTGATGAGCGCGACGATTTCCTTAACGCCTTCGAAGGCGAAAGCAATCGCGTCGGCCATGTCTTCTTCGGATACTTCCAACGCCGAGGCTTCGATCATGTTGACCGCTTCGCCGTGGCCGGCCACGACCACTTCGATGTCGCTTTGCGCCCGCTCGCTCATCGTGGGATTGAGCACGAACTCGTCATCGACGCGACCGACGCGTACCGAACCCGTGGGGCCGAGGAATGGAATCGGGCTGACGGCCAGCGCCGCCGAGGCGCCGATCATCGACAGAATATCGCCGTCGTTTTCCTGGTCGGACGACAGCACTTGGTTCTGGATTTGCACCTCATTCTTATAACCGTCGGGGAACAACGGTCGGATCGGGCGATCCGTCAGGCGCATGGTGAGGATTTCTTTGGTGCTGGGTCGCGCCTCGCGCTTGAAAAAGCCGCCGGGAAACTTTCCGGCGGCATACATCTTTTCACGATAATCGACTGAGAGCGGGAAGAAATCGATTCCCGGTCGCGGGTCGGCAGTAACCACCGTCGATAGCACGATGGTTTCGCCGTAGGTGACCAAAACGGCCCCCGCCGCTTGTTTGGCAAGCTTGCCCGTTTCCAGCCGCAACATGCGACCGCCAATTTCTTTTTCAACTACATGATGAGCCGACATGATTCCGTCATCTCCAACTTGAATGCTGACTGTTTTTTCCGTTTTTTCCGACAATGTTCGATTGCTATGTGTTGCGCCCGTCATGGCGTGCGTTGATTGCACGATGGGCGCTAAGCGCGAGCGGCCCCCAGTTGAGCCGATAGCGCGTAAGAAACTTCAAAGGTGGGTGTAACAACGAATAGACCCCGTCCGAATGACGCCGGGCGCGACCGCAGCATGAGACTGTGGGTGCGGGGTGAACAGAGATGCGCGATAAAAAACCGACCGGCCTCTACTTACGTAGGCCGAGGCTTTCGATCACGGCTTGGTAACGCTTTACATCCAGCTTGGTGAGATACTTCAACAAACTCGAGCGTTGACCGACCATCTTCAGTAGGCCGCGCCGCGAAGCGTGGTCCTTCTTATTGTCCTTGAGATGCTCGGTAAGCTGACCGATGCGCGTGGTCAGCAGCGCGATTTGAACCTCAGGCGACCCGGTATCGCCCTGATGGCGACCAAACTTATCGACCAATTCTTTTTTCTGTTCCACCGTCAACGACATTCGACAACCGACTCCTGCCTAACAACAACCTATTAACCAACTCGACCGGGTTACAAATCGCAATTTCCGCAGGGCGTTTTTGGCGTTGAACCCCGCAGGACTGCCGAAAAGATACTTGAGAATCCAAAAACTGACAAGCGAGACGGCGAATCGTCGATCGCCAAACGCCGCCCTTTGCTTCAAAACGCCGCAGCGACCCGATTCCGCTCTAAACTATTTCTAAATAAATACTTACGTTCTGTCCGGATCGCGATATTCACGCTCAAACAGCCGGGCGGCCACTTCGATCAGCTTCTCGGTCGCAAACGGCTTGGAGACATATTCATCCACACCGAGATGCCGGGCGTAGGCCTCGTGGCGTTTTCCTTCGTTGGCCGTGATCATGATCATGAAGGGCTTTTCGCCGGGACGCGGCTCTGGCTTGAGGGCCTCGATCAGCACGAAACCGCTCTTACGCGGCATCATCATGTCAAGAATGATCAGATCGGGCTGGAGCCGGCGGGCCGCTTCCAGCCCTTTTGCGCCGTCATTGGCCGACTGTACCTTGGCGCCGTTGTGCTCGAACGAAAATCGCACACTGGAGACAATATCCGGGTCGTCATCGATTACCAGAATATGACAACCTTCTAAATTGGCCGGCATAAGGGCCCCCTTTTCGAGATCTTTCTAATCGTAGCCGTGGAAGACGCAATCGCGTTTCGGTGGGATATTAAGAAAAAGTATATGATGGGTACAGGCCCGTCGCAATGTGGAAGCTTGCCGAATCGGCGGATCGATCGGGCCGCCCGTACCGATGACGAGCCTCAAACGAATAATCATGACCCATCCCCAACCGTTACCCATCCACTTCGTCGCATTCACCCTGCTGATTCCGGTCATGGCCGCCGGCTGCCTCACGACCGAGCAATTGCCCGAGCAAGCCAGCATCATGGAACGCACCGAGAAAGACTCGGATCGCGACTACTACCTTTACGTCCCAAGCACCTACACCAAGAAACGCAGTTGGCCGTTGGTCATCGCCTGTCACGGCACCCGGCCTTATGACAAGGCTTACGCCCAAATCCGCGAGTGGGCTCATTTCGCCGAGTACAACCACATCATCGTCGCCGCACCGGAACTCGTCGCTTCTCGCGGTGATTTCCCGCCGCCCCCCGACAAGCAAATCGCCCTGCAAAAGAAAGACGAAGCCGCCATTCTGGGCATCGTCGAAGAGATCAAACGGCGCTACCGGATCGAGGAATCGCAGGTGTTTCTGACCGGCTGGTCGGCAGGTGCTTATCCGTTGTTATACACCGGCCTGCACAACCCCGATGTGTTTCGCGCCATGTTTGTTCGACAGGGCACGTTTGATGCCGAGTTTCTGCCGTTTTCCGAAGACGAGTTAAACCCTTGGCAGGTCACCAAAGTCGCCTACGGCGCGTCCGACTTCTTGCGCGATCAATCGATCGAGATGATCGAATGGCTGCAGCAACGCAACATGTTCGTGCAACGACAGGAACTGCCCGGCGGTCACCGACGCATCGACCCCGACCAAACATGGAAGTTCTTTGCGGAAGTCATCAAAGAACGGCCTTGGATTCGCATCACGATGCGCGCTCCCGACCTGAGCAATCCGCGCTTGATTCATTATCACCTAGACGCGGTGCCGCCGGCCGAAAAGCAAAAGTGGTTTTTCGGCGACGGCCAAACGTCTTACGACGCCACCGGGCAACATCTATATCCCGCACCCGGAGAATACGTGGTCACCGTCAACGTGGCACTGCAAGGCGGCAAGGCATACGCGCGCAATACGACGCTACGCGTGTTCGGCACGGGCGGAATCGATGTCGCCGCTCCGACTGCGAAAGGTGGCTCGTAATGCCCGATCGATTCTCGCCATCGGAGTTGCAGCAGCGCAACCGCGAACGGGTATTGAAAACCGTTGGCGTGTTGCCGTCGTTGGCAACGTTGGGCAATCTCGCCTGCGGTGTCGGCGCGATTTATTTGTGCATGCTCAGCATGCAAGCGGCGGGCCGCGACGGAGAAGCGGCGGCGCAGTCGGCGCGGCTCATCTTTAAGCTGCCCAGCTTTTTATCCGCCGCCGCCTACCTGCTCGTATTAGGGATGATTTTCGACGCCCTCGACGGTCGCTTAGCACGATTGGCGCGCAAGACCACCGAGTTTGGGGCGCAGCTCGATTCACTGGCCGACATCGTCAGCTTCGGTGTGGCACCGGCCTGCTTGGTGTTGGCGTTGGCACAGCCCGCAATCTTCAGCGAAATGGCCGACCTGACGCGTGCCGAGCGCGCCTGGTGGCGCGCGGAATGGGTGATGGCGGCGATGTACGTCTGTTGTGCGGCGCTGCGGCTGGCGCGCTTTAACGTCGAAAACGAAGAGGACGAATCGTCGCACATGGTCTTCGGCGGCTTGCCGTCGCCGGGCGCGGCCGGCGCCGTAATGGGAGCGGTGATTTTGCATCAGGAATTGCTGCAAGACTTTGCCCACCCCACTGTGATCGAAGTGCTCGAACGATTGATGCCGCCGTTTGCCGCCGGGCTGGGCCTCTTGATGGTGAGCCGCATTCAGTATCCGCACATGGTCAACGCGCTGCTGCGCGGGCGGCGACCGCTCTGGCAAATCGTCGCCACATTTGTGATGGTGTTGATCGGTTTGGTCGTCGCGTTTGAAGTAACGCTGGCCGTCGTCGCGGCGATTTATGCGCTGTCGGGCCCGTACATGGCGATCGTGCGCCGAATCACTGGCAAACCCGTGCACCCCATTGCCGAAAGCACGGATACCGGCATCGATCTGACGGAAACGTTCGAAGACGATCCGGTTGCGGGCGATGATGATGACGAACCTGAAACGAATATGCGGATCGGGTCGTAAATCGATGCGACTAATTCGTTGACGACGAAGCTTGAATATCGCGCTGAGACTTTCACGCCACCAGCAACATGACTAGAACGTCGCGCCAAAAGTAAAGCTGAATACTTGCTCGTCATCATCGTCGTTCGACGAGATCGGAATACCGAAGTCAAACGCCAACGGAATCGGCCCGAAATATTTAACGTAAACGCGCGCGCCCAAACCGACGGCTGCCCGCCAGTCGGTAATGCCGAAGTCTTCTTCGACCGTACCCATATCTAAGAATGCAACGCCGCGCACATCGTTGCCGACGAGCGGAAACGAGTATTGCGCATTCGTCAGCAACATAAAGTCGCCACCAACTCGGTCGTTGCTGATACCCGCCCGCGGTGAGACGCCGCGGAACTGAAAGCCGCGGATCGAGCCGATACCACCGGCAAAGAAACGCTCGTACACCGGCGCGTCGCCAAAGATATTTCCGATGGTGCCACCCAATTGCAGGATGTGTTTACGCCCGAAGCTGTCCGACTTCATCGTGAAATACTTGTCGTACTGCCCGATCACACGGGTGAATGTCGCATCGCCACCGAACACGCCCGCTTGCTCGCCCGAGACCTTAAGACGATCGCCGGTCGAAGGCAGCCAACGACTATCCGTGCGGTCGCGTAGAATCGTTGCCTTCACCGACGTTAGGAAGTTGTTGCCATCCACGTCCTGAATATCCGGCGCTGAAAAGAGATTTACGTCGCCAATTTCGACATTCTCAAAGCGGAACGCCACTTCGCCCGACCAACCCGCAAACGGCCCTTCCTCGAGTCGTTTATCGAAGCTTACGTTAAAGCCGATGCGCTGCTCGTCCCATTCCGGGCGACCGCGCTCGAAACCGTACAGGGCAACGCCGAAACCGATGGGCTTATCGAAAAGATACGGTTCGCGAAACTCGATGCGACCGCGCGTGAATTCGGTACCGGGTTCGAGCCGCAAGCGCAGCGTCTGCCCCGCTCCGCGGAAGGATCGACCTTTGAAAAATTCTTTCGCCGTGCGCGGCGTATCGAAGATGTCAAAGTTTTGATTTTCAATCGACAGCGTGCCGACCACGCCGCTGTTCGTCGTGACGCCAACGCCGAACAGAATGCGCGTGGTATCGGCTTCTTCGACCGTCACCAACGCATCGCGCACGCCCGGCGTATCGCCCTGTGGTGCGATCTTGGCGTCGGTAAACAGGCGCGTTTCAACGAGGCGTTGTTCGCTGCGCTTGGCCGCTTCGGTGTCGTAAATCTGTTCCGGGTATAGCTGCAATGCACGCCGAATGACGCGATCTTTCGTTTCGCGATTGCCGCGAATTACCACGCGGCCAACTTCGTACGGCTCGCCCTCGTCGAGTTTCACCGTGAGGTGAATGAAGCCGGGCTCTTCCGCAAAGACCTGCGCCGTAGTCACTTCGGCGTAAAGAAAGCCTCGGCGGCCGTATTCCTGCAGAACGCGCTCGCGATCCTGGCGCAGAATCTCGGCGTCGAGGAAATCCCCGGTCGCGGTGTTCATTAACGCCTGAATATCTTCGTTCGATAGTTCGGTATTGCCTTCGTAGGAGATCGACTGCACGGCATGGCGCAAGCCTTCGTCGATTTGAAATCTCACGATCAACTCGGATGAGTCATCGTCACGCGGATCGGCACGGTAGCCCACCTGCGCATTTAGATAGCCGCGTTCGACGTAAAAGGCCTTTAAGGCGGCTGCGTCACGCTGGGCCGTATCATCGTCAAACGCGCCCGTGCGTAGCAACCAAATCGCGGTTTTGGTTTCGATGAGGCCGGCCAGCTTCTTGTCATCAAAGCTATCGTTACCTTCGAACACGATCTCATCGACTTTGACGCGCGGCCCTTCTGAAATGCGGAACAGCACGCGCTGTTCGCTATCGAGTGCTTCCTGATCCACCGAGACGGCGACGAAACCGTAGCCCGCCTCGCGATATTTCATCTGAATCGTATCGATGGATTGGCGCAGTAAGAACTCGCTGATGGTGGAACCCACGCCGATAGGAATTTCGTTGAGCAGGTCGCCGTCGTCGAATTGCGAATTACCGACGAAATCGATCGTCGCGACGAAGGGCCGTTCATCGACGACAAAAGTTAATATCAGGTCGCCATCGTTGTTGAGGCGTGGCTCGGCAAAAGGTACGCCGTCAAACTTTTGCGTTTCCGCGAGTCGCCTGCAGGCTGCAGAAATCTCATTGCGTTCCCACGTCATGCCGGGCTCGATACCCGCCGTGGTGCGCATCGCACCGGCGTCGAGCGATTTGAGCCCTTCAAATTCGACGGCACGAATCACGCGTCCCTGCGGATCGAAGTTGTTGGCCACCACCGACGTCGAAACTGCCGCGTCTTGCAGCAACAGGCCCATCATCGAGCCGAAACCGCAGGCCGCAACAAGCCCGATGATCGAAAGTAGTTTGTTGGATCGAATGCGAATGATTGCCGCCCCAACGAAGTAACCGCTTTGACCGCCGCGCGGCCTTCATCTCGTACACTATTTCAACAGGTCCGGAATATACCGGTCCACCCCAATGAGGCCAACCTGTGAAAACGCGTGGCAATACTGAGATGGCCGAATTCTGAAAGGTCGCGCAAAAACTGCGCGGGATGATTCAGAAATCACACCCACTTTTCAATCCTGATATCGGCGTTGCAGAATGAATTGCATGAAGGCAGACGCCGCGCGCCAATGCTGTGAACCGCGTTGATAGCTTCATTCGCTACATGATCGCGCGAAAGAAAAGCCGCCCCGCTCGTGGAGCGAAGGCGGCTTGTTCGTTTTCAAATCATCGAGTCGCCGTAAGCGCCCGCAGTCCCCCAGCCCCAGAGGGGCAGGGGCACCGAGCCTGATCAGAGCCGCGCCCGTAAGGAAGTCGGTCACGTTGAATCGCTGCGGGGCTTTCGCCGTGAATGCGTGCGCGACCTGCTGAATCCGCTCCGCAGAACACCGGTTGCAAACCGGTGCCACAGCGCTCCCAGCCCCTAAGGGGAAGGGGCACCCAGCATTTACTCAGGCCCCAAGCCCCAAACCTCATGCCCCGAGACTCACGACCCAAGACCCAGGACTCAGGACCCAGGACCCAGGACCCAGGACCCAGGACTCAGAGCGCACGACCCTACATCGACGCCGACTGCGTTTGCTTCATCTCCTCCACCGGCGTCACGCTCATGTTGAGCGACTTCACCAGAAACGCCCATTTGTCGGCCACTTCCTGAATGACGATGCTCGTCGGCTTACCGGCACCGTGGCCCGCGCGGGTTTCGATGCGAATAAGCGTCGGGTTGTCGCAGCTTTGTGCTTCTTGCAGGGCGGCGGCGAACTTGAAGCTGTGCGCCGGCACCACGCGGTCGTCATGGTCGCCGGTCGTGATCATCGTCGGCGGGTAGCAGGTGCCCTGCTTCACGTTGTGGTACGGCGAATAGGCAAAGAGCACGTCAAAGATCTTTTTGTCTTCGATCTTGCCGTAGTCGCTGGTCCAGGCGTGGCCGATCGTGAACAGGTGGAAGCGTAGCATGTCGAGCACGCCCACGGCGGGAAGGGCCGCGCCGAACAGGTCGGGCCGCTGGGTGATACAAGCGCCGACGAGCAGACCACCATTGCTACCGCCGCCGATGGCGAGTTTATCTTTGCGCGTATAGTTGTTTTCGATCAGCCATTCGCCGGCCGAGATAAAATCATCAAACACGTTTTGCTTGTTGAGCAAGCGACCAGCGTTGTGCCAGTCCTTTCCATACTCACCGCCGCCGCGCAAGTTCGCTTGGGCATAGACGCCGCCCATTTCCATCCAAGCCACGTTGGCAAGGCTGAAGCGCGGCGTGAGCGAAATGTTGAAGCCGCCGTAACCATAGAGATAGGTCGGATTGCTGCCATCGAGCTTCAGACCCTTGCGATGCGTGATGAACATCGGCACTTTGGTGCCGTCTTTGCTGGCGTAGAAGACTTGCTTGGTTTCGAACTGATCGGGATCGAAGTTCACGGCGGGGCGCTTGTAAACTTCGCTCTTGCCCGTCTTCATGTCGTACTTGTAGATCGTCGGCGGCGTGGCAAAGCTATTGAACGAGTAGAACGTTTCGCGTTGGTCGCGTTTACCGCCGAAACCGCCGGCATCGCCGATGCCCGGCAGATCGACATCGCGCACGTGCTTGCCCTTCATATCGTAGAGCTTCACCTGCGTGTGGGCATCTTTCAGATAGCTCGTCACGAACATGTTGTACGTGATGCCGGCACCTTCGAGCGTTTCCTGAGCTTGCGGGATCAACTCTTTCCAGTTGTCGCGCTCGGGCTTATCTGTATCGATCGCGATGATACGACCGCGCGGCGCGTTGAGGTCGGTACGAAAGTAAAACACGCCGTCGTCATTACCGAGGAAGGCATACTCGGCGTCGTAGTCGTCGAGTAGCTTGACGACGTCGGCATCTTGCTTCGTCAAGTCCTTGTAATACACGCGGTTCTTACGTTCGGTGCCCTGCCAGACGCTGATGATCAGATACTTGCCGTCCTCGGTGACGCTGCCGCCGAACCCCCAGTCTTTTTGATCGGGGCGTTCGTACACCAGGCGATCTTCCGACTGGGGCGTGCCGAGCTTGTGGTAATACAGCTTCTGGTAGTAGTTCGAGCCGCTCAGCTCTTCGCCCTCTTTAGGTTCGGTATAGCGGCTGTAATAAAAACCCTTGCCGTCTTTGGTCCAGGATGCGCCGCTGAACTTGATCCATTCGATTTTGTCTGACAAGTCCTTGCCCGTCGCAATATCGCGCACACGATACGTTTGCCAGTCGGACCCACCATCGGAAACGCCGTAAGCAAAAAAGTTGCCATCGTCGCTGATGCTATAGCCGCTGAGCGCGATCGTGCCGTCTTCGCTCAGCGTATTCGGATCGAGCAGCACGCGCGGCTCGTCGTCGAGTTTCTTCATCGTGTAGATAACGCTTTGGTTCTGCAGACCATCGTTGCGGCTGAAGAAATAACGACCGCCCTCTTTGAAGGGCGTGCCGAAGCGCTCGTAATTCCATAGCTCGGTGAGGCGCTTCTTGATCGCCTCGCGCTCGGGAATTTTGTCGAGGTAGCCGAAGGTGACGTCGTTTTGCGCCTTGACCCAAGCCTTGGTGTCTTCGGCATTATCATCTTCGAGCCAACGATAGGGGTCGGGAATTTCGATCCCGTGAACCGTGTCGATCACTTCGCTTTTCTTGGTTTCGGGATAGTCAATCGAATCGGCGACCGCCGTCCGCGCGACGGCCCCGGCAATCAATGCACAAGCAAACCATGACAGCTTCTTCATCGAAGCACCTCCTCAGATGGAATTAGGGTGTATTGCAATATCATCAGGAATCGACCGGCGGCATGGTGGCTTGTGCCATAACGTGCCGGTTCGGGCGATAACGAAGTAAACGGGCAGCCGCGACCGCATTCACGCAGTCGCCACCGCCCACGCGACGTGCCATTCTCACGGTGCCCCCGCCGCAACGCAAATTGGTGGGCGGTGCGAGTTTTTCGAATCGATGCTGAGTGCGTCTTCCATCACTGGGTGCACTATCCATCGCCCGATGACCCCACCCTTCGCGGCAGCGAAGGCGCTGCGGCACCAGTTTGCAACCGGTGTTCCGCGGAGAGAATGAATGAAGGACCCGCACGCTCACATGGGTGCCCCATCCATTCCGTTAGGAATGGTTGGGGAATCACGCAACAGCACTGATCGAATCGCATCAACTGGACAAACTCGATATCCGCGATCCCCCACCCTTCACTGTCGTGAAGGATTAGGCACCCGCGCACACTTACACGAGACAACCCTGATGAAACACCAACCGTGACCGCTTCCTCACGGGCGCGGCTCTGAAAAGCGCAAAACCGGGTGCCCCTGCCCCTCTGGGGCTGGGGGACAACGACACGCGGCGATAGCACGATCCGGACTCAGAATACAAAGCAACGGTCAGCCCTTTCGTCTAAAATACGCAGAAGGAACCCTCAACCGCACAACCTATCGGAGGCCCACCATGAAATCCGCCGTGTTTCTCGGTTCGCTCATCATTCAAGCCGCCATCATCGCCGCGTCACTCGGCACCGCCGACGAACCCGCGCCAACATCGGGCGCGTCCGCGCATGATTCATCGAAGGCCCCAATTGAAAAGGATGCGCCGGCAAAATCCGAAGACCTGCAAGCCAAGCGCATCGAATCATTCAAGCAAGCGCTCGACGGCGTCGTCTTTCGCGGCACATTTCAAATGACCAACGACGATGGTCTCAAAGGCAAGGCACCGTTGACCAAGCCGATCATCGAACGCTACGAGATCGATCGCGTTAGCAAAGGCGTCGGCGATAACTGGGTGGTTTTCGCGCGCATTCAATACGCCGACCGCGACGTGCGTGTGCCGGTGCCCGTGCGCGTGGTGTGGGCCGAAGACACACCCGTGATCACGCTCGATGCGATTCCGATTCCGCTGATCGGTGACTACTCAGCGCGCGTGGTCATTCACGACGGTTTCTACGCCGGCACGTGGTCGGGCAAAGGTTATGGCGGGGTATTGGCCGGACAGATTATTAAGAAAGCCGACGAAGCGATGATTCAGAAGATGGAGGAGGATGGTTGGAACATGCGCATGCCGACGAAGGCGGAGAAGGATGCGGCGGATAAAGAAGCTCAAGAATAGGTTCAGTATTTGGGTGCCCCATCCATTCCGACAGGAATGGTTGGGGAATCGCGAAGAAACATTTTGAGCCTTGCGAATAAGTTAATAAATATGCAGTTCGATTGATGTCATATTTATCCCCCCGATTCCCCACCCTTCGCTAGCGCGAAGGATGGGGCGCCCGATGCGCAAGCCGTAAAAAATTGACCAATAAGGAAACGACCGACCCACCCCGTTCCCTCACGCTCTGCATTTTGCACTTTACACTGTTCACTTTGCACTTTGCCCCAGCCACACCATAATCCCCCACCATCATGGATCATTTTCACTACACCAACGGTCACTTGCATTGCGAAAACGTCGCCGTCGCCGACATCGCGCGGCAACATGGCACGCCCGCTTACATCTATTCCAAGGCCACGTTTCTGCATCATTACCGAGCGGTGCGGGATGCCTTTGCCGCGCTCGACCCGCTGATCTGCTATTCGATCAAAAGCTGCGCCAATCTCAATATTCTCGAGTTTCTTAAGGACGAGGGTGCGGGCTTCGACGTGGTTTCCGGTGGCGAACTGGCGCGCGCGATGGCCGTGGATGCCGATCCGCAGGGCATCGTGTTCGCGGGTGTGGGCAAAACCGACGCGGAGATCGAGCAGGCCATCGACGCCAACATTGGCTATTTCAACGTCGAATCCGAAGCTGAGATGGAAAACCTGATCGCGATTGCCAATCGGCGCAACGCCAAGATTCGCTGTGCCCTGCGCGTGAATCCCGATGTCGATCCGAAGACGCATCGTTATACCTCGACGGGCCAAAAAGAATCGAAGTTCGGCGTCGATCTCGAACGCGCTCGGCGCTTCTTCGACGCCTACGGTCGTGAAGCCAACGTGCATCTTGCCGGGATTCACCTTCACATCGGCTCGCCGGTGAACGATGTGAGTCGTTACGTGTTGGCGATCACGAAGGGCGTGCAACTGATCGACGAATTGCGTGCCGACGGCTTTGAGATCACGGCCATCGATATCGGCGGCGGCTTCGGCGCGCATTACCGTGAAGAAGAAGCGCCGCCCGCCGTGCAATATGCCGAAGCGATCGTTCCGCTCTTAAAAGACAAAGGTCTAAAAGTCATCATGGAACCCGGTCGCACCATCGCAGCCAACGCGGGCACCCTCGTTACGGAAACGCTTTATATTAAGAAGTCAGGCGATCGTGCGTTTGTGATTGTCGACGCAGGCATGAACGACCTGATTCGACCGTCGCTGTATGAAGCGTTTCATTTTATTTGGCCCGTCGCACCGGCAGAGGGGTTTGCGATTCAAGCGCGTGCCGATGCAGCGAAACTCAGCGGCTTGCACGAACAAGACGTTGTCGGCCCTGTCTGCGAAAGCGGTGATTTTCTCGCGAAGGATCGTCTGCTACCGCCCGTCGCGCGCGGTGACTTGCTCGCCGTCTTCAGCGCCGGTGCCTACGGCATGGTGCTAGCCAGCCACTACAACGCCCGCCCTCATCCGCCGGAGATTCTCGTCGACGGCAGTGATGTGCGCGTGATTCGACGGCGCGAAACGTTTGACGACCTCGTCGCGGCGGAGCGGTTTTAAGAAACGTCGAAACGTCGAAACGTCGAAACGTCGAAACGTCGAAACGTCGAAACGTCGAAACGTCGAAACGTCGAAACGTCGAATAAATTCGGTACGCGCCGCGTTTGCGTGAGTCAATCTTTTTCGCCTAAATTTTTTACGCTCCCAATTTTTCAAATTTCGCGCGAAACGGCGGCTCGCGCGCGACTTCAGAGCTGTGGCCTGTGGCCACATGGATGTGCGAGAAACTATTGAATACAGGTAATTGACAACGACCTGCCCGCGAACCATAGAATCGATATGTCTCGGGCAAAAAAGCTGAGAATCGCATGGTCGATCTGGGCGGTCGCCCTGTTGACGAACTCGACGCTTTGGTTTGCCAGCCTACTCGAAAACTACACATATGCAGGCCGGCTGGGTTTCATTGCCATTACCGATGGCTACATCGCTCTGCCATTTACAATCGAAAAAACTTGGGGCGACTGGGGTTGGTTTTCACAAGAACCTTGGTTTACCGACACCGGTCATTCCAACGACTATCCGTGGCCCATTAACTACGATAAGCGCTACTACCACGTACATGCGCCCGCGCTCGTCGTTCGATTTGAATTCATAAACCTCGTACTCTACTTCTTTATAAACCGTCGTTTGTTTAGGATTCTCCGTCGTTCAATCTCATTCAGTCTATTGGCTGTGACTCTCACATTTGCATTTCTCTATCTACCGTTCTTCCTATCAAGCCACGGGCCAATGTTTGGCTTCTACGCCCTGAGAACGATTGATAATTTCATCCTGACGCCGTCGGTGAGCGACTTTGCCTTATGGATCATCTTACAATTATGCACTTTGTTAGCCCTTTTGGATGCCATCAACAACGACCGCCGCAAAAGGCTCCTTAACTTGGGCCTCTGCCCCACCTGCCGCTACAACCTCACCGGCAACACGTCCGGAGTGTGCCCCGAATGTGGAAATGCCGCCCCCACCGAACCTATCCGCACCGCCGACGTATAATCGGCATCATGACCAAACTCATCGCGCGGCTGATTCTGGCCATGCTCACGCTGCCGCTAGCGGGCACGGTTTTTCTGATCACACTTGTACCGTTGGCCGTTACAACGACCACCGGCGGGCCGGACGCAATGGTGGCATTCTTCACGTGGCTGGCAACGTATACATTTGTCGTGATGTACTGGTACTTCATCTGGCGCGAGGGCATCGCGTGGACCCGACAACGACGCGACGGCACCATCATTGCCGCCGCTGCCGGTGCATGCGCCAGCGTTGCTGCCTTCACGTTGTTGCGCGCGACCGTGCCTCAATTCGATGTCATCGGCTGCGTATTTTTTAGCGGCGGACTGGCGCCCATCGTTTTCGTTACGACAACGGTCATACTATGGCGCGAAACATCCGAAGAAAGGGCGGCTCGGTTGGCGGCGCGCGGCGTGGAGATCGTCAGTTGCCTCGCCTGCGGCTATAACCTGACCGGCCTAAAGACCGCCCAATGCCCCGAGTGCGGCGCGGAATATACGCTCGACGTGTTGCTGGCGGGCCAACGGCAGGATGCGGAAATTTGAATCGGGTGATTTTTTGATTTGGTGATCTGGTGATTGTTTAGATTCGACGCTAGCTCGCGTTCCAAAGTGTCCGGCACGGAGTACGTCGTTAGGTGGCACAGGATGATTCGTCGTCGGTATCAAATCAATCATGCGGCCACAGGCCGCAGCTGGGCCGTTCGATGAATACAACCAATCCCCGATTCACGTATCGGATGCCCTGCGCTCATCCAAACCCAAATGCGCGTATCCAACGCCCTACGTTCATCTAATCCCCGAGGCGCGATCCAACGCCCTGCATATAATCAATCTCGAATGCCCCTCCAACGCCAAGCACCCTACCGATGCACATCAACAACTTCAGCCCCCCAAACCCCACGCCTCAAGACCCAAGTCCCAAGTCCCAAGACCCAAGTCCCAAACCTTCCCCCACGCCGCCATTACCGGTCCCCAAGCCCCTATTCTTGAACCCCCTATCCCATCATTTACAATGTATCCGTGGAGAAGCGCCCGCCCGCCTACCGGGTGGATGACCCGAATCTTCCAGTTTGTCCCGCGCCCTGCCGAGCCAGACCCACTCGCCGGCGCCCTCCTGAAAGGTCTTCATCGATGGATATGGACCCTGTTCTCGCCTCCGATACGCATAACCCCGTCGACGTACACGAAGTGTCCGACCGAGCAAAGCCCAAGCGCGGTCGCGAGGGCCCCGCCATCGACCGGCTCTTCCGCGCTTGCACCAAGCTCGGCGCATCCGATCTGCACTTAAAAGCCAACGCGCCGCCGCGCTTTCGCTTGGGTGGCGACATCCGCGTGGCCCACGAACCGGCGATGACGACGGAAGAGATCGAAGACATCATGTTCGAGGTCATCAGTGACAAGCAAAAGAAGTACTTCATGGAGCACGGCGCGCTCGACTTCGCCCACCAGGTGCCGGGGCAGGATCGCTTCCGCGTCAACATGTTCCGCCAGCGTGGGCTGACGTCGGTCGCCGCCCGGCGCGTGACGGCCGAAATCCGCACGTTCGAAGAGTTGGGCGTGCCGCCCAGCCTGCGACAGATCGCCAAGTTTCACCAGGGCCTCGTGCTGCTGGCCGGCATCACCGGTTCCGGTAAGTCCACGACGATCGCGGCGATGATTAACGAAATTAATGAAAACCGCGCTTGTCACATCGTGACGGTCGAAGACCCGATCGAATACCTGTTTGAAGATAAAAAGGCGTTTATCAACCAGCGCGAAATCGGCATCGATGTGGCCGATTTCCACGCCGCGTTGAAATATCTCATGCGTGAAGACCCAGACGTGGTGCTCGTCGGTGAGATGCGCGACCGCGAAACGTTTGAGGCGGCGATGCACGCTTCGGAAACGGGTCACTTGGTTTTTGGAACTATTCACGCCTCAAGTGCGTCTCAAACCATAACCCGCATTCTCGACCTGTTCCCGGAAGAAGCCCGGGCGCTGGTGCGACAGTCGCTGATGTTTAACCTGAAGGCCGTGGTTTGCCAGAAACTGCTGCCCAGCATCCACCCCAGCCGCAGCCGCATCCCGTGTTGCGAGATCATGATCGTGAATGCGGTCATTCGTAAATTGATTGCCGAAGAACGCGATGCGGACATCGGCGCGGTACTAAAATCCGCTTCCAAGGATGGTATGCAAGACTTTACCGAGGCGATTTACAGGCTTATCACCGATGAATATCTCGACATGAAGCTCGCCCTCGAAGTCGCGCCCAATCCGGATGAACTCAAGATGCGCCTCAAGGGCATCAACACCGGCGCCGGCGGCATCATCGGCTAACCATCGATCGCCGGATCGCCTTGGTCGGAACTCAACAGGAAAGGATGGCCTTAGACGGCCACACTATGCCGAAGCTCGAAGTCAAAGCCAACGGCAAGAAGCACGTTGTCGAAATGGAGCCCAACCGCATCACCATCGGGCGGCAGCAGGGTAACGATATCGTCATTGCTGAAAAGGTCGCGTCGCGCAAGCACTGCATCATCATGCGCAACAAGGATAAGGTGGTGGTGCGCGATCTGAAGTCGGCCAATGGTACATGGATGGGCGACCATCGCATCGTCGAAGCCGAACTCAACTTCGGCGATTCATTCCGCATCGGCAAAACCGTCTTCCGTTTGTTGCCCGATGAGGTTCGCACCAAGAAAGGCAGCAAGGCCCCCACCGCCGAGATCGTCGAGGACGACGATTGCACCGACGACGTGCCGGAAGGTTCGCTCGACGGCTCGGGCGTCTTGGCCACGCTCACCGCGCGCCAGTTGGCAGCCGGCCCGTTATCGAAACAGCTCGCCCCCTTATTGGCCGCCACCGTCAGCATGCCGCCGCCCATCGGCGCGCCCGATACGAGTAAGACCATCCGCCTGATGAATCGCCGCGGCAAGGAGCTGGCCTCCGCCGACGGCAAGACGGAGAAAACCTCCGACGCGATCGACGCATTGCGACAGTTGCTATTCGTCGCGTTCCGCACGCGCGCGACGGATATCCATATCGAGCCGCGACCCGATACGTACACCCTGCGTTTCCGTATCGACGGCATTATGCAAAACGTGGGTTCGATCACGGCCAAGATCGGCGATGCCTTGATGAACGTCATCAAGATTCTGTGCGATATCGATATCTCCAAGAAATCGATCGTGCAGGAAGGCAATTTCTCCGTCGACTTATCCCACCGGCGCGTCGACTTTCGTATCAACATGACGCCGACGTCGCACGGCCAAAAACTGGCCTTGCGATTTCTCGACAAAGGGTCGGTGCCCGATCATTTCAGCGAATTGGGCATGGCCGAATCGGCCGTGGACGAACTCGACCGCATTTGCAATCAGGATTCCGGCTTGGTGATTCTGGCCGGCCCCACGGGTGCGGGTAAGACGACGACGCTCTACACCGCACTTAAAGCCATCGACGCCGGCAAACGCAACATCGTCACGATCGAAGACCCCGTCGAATACGAACTCGAAGGCACCACGCAGATTTCGATCGACCCGAAACACAACCTAACGTTCGCGTCGGTCCTTAGCTCGGTCTTGCGACAGGACCCGGACGTGATTCTCGTCGGTGAGATTCGCGATCAGGAAACGGCCAAGATGGCGATGCAGGCCGCGACCACCGGTCACTTGGTGTTCACGACGATTCACGCCCGCGATACGGTCGGCACGATTTTTCGCTTGCTCGACCTCGGCGTTGAACCGTTTCTTATCGCCAGCGCCGTCACGATGTGTTTGTCGCAGCGCTTGGTGCGCAAGCTGTGCAACAATTGCAAGCAGCCCTATCAGCCCGACGCCGCGCAGGTGCGCAAGATGGGCCTCGAAAAGCGCGCGTACGATAAATTCTATAAAGAGGCCGGTTGCAAACACTGCATGAACTTCGGCTTCCGAGGTCGCTCGGCATTGTTCGAAATCCTGCTATTTAACAATCAGTTGCGCGACGTAATCCTCACGCAGCCGACGATCACAGAAATCCGCAAGGCGGCGGGCGAATGGATGTTTGAAACGCTGACCGAGTGCGGTTATCGCAACGTCATCAACGGCGTCACAACGTTCACGGAAGTCGACCGCGTCGCGGGGATTTAGGAGATTGGATGTTGTGGCCCGTCATTCGATTGGCGGGCTGGCATTACTCGCGAATGTCAGACGCTTAAGATTCAGAGCCGCACGATTTAGAGCGCGCCGTTCAGAGCCGCGTCCTGTGGACGCAGGAAACCCCGAAACGCACTTGCGTCCTGATTCTCATTCGCATGATCCGATCGCATGCAAGTTCGAGCCAACTTATGCGGTCGCAGGCCGCGGCGCCGTTGATTGCCTTGCAGACGTCGAATTTTAACAGGATTTCGTCGGGAATATATTCGAAACGGGATTGCTTAAAGGCCCTCATATCATCCCGCTTAAGCCGCAAATGCTAAAAAACAAACTGTCGCAATCGTTACGTCGCGCGCGACCAATCCTTCAGATGCTTCGCCAGCACTTCCACGTTGCGCTGTTCCATGATGTGCGCGATCTGATGATCCTTAATTTTCAAATTCTTCATCGCCGTTTCGGCGCGCTTCCAGAGGCGATCTTGCTTCGCCGCCGTATCGGCCAAGTAAAGCTCTGTCACGATCTCCGACAGCTTGGTAATCATGATGTCATCACGGTTATCGTAATACCGATTGATAACCTTCTTTTGGTACGGTGAGTAGTCGCCCATATTCAGCATATTCCTATTCGCTTGATGTTAATCGTTGGAAGGTGGCCGCTTGTCGCTGCGACCGCGCCCGCCCGGACGGCGACCGCGCGAATCGTTCCGCAGCGGCGGCGGCGCGCTCGGCTCATCACCCGCGATGCGCCCGAAAATCATGCGTCCCGCAGAGGTTTGCAACATGCTCGTGACGCTGACGTCCACGACCTGATCGATGAAATCGCGCCCGCGATCGACAACGACCATCGTACCGTCTTCCATGTAGCCGACGCCTTGGCCGGGCTCTTCACCGGGCTTGATGATTTTCACGGTGAGCGATTCGCCGGGCAGTGCCACCGGCTTCAACGCGTTGGCCAGATCGTTGATATTGATGATATCGATACCACGCACGGTGCCGAGCTTGTTCAGGTTGTAATCGTTCGTCGCCACGCGCCCGTTAAGTTTTTTTGCCAGCGTGATCAGTTTCAGATCGACCGGCTCGGCGGCTTCTTCTTTGGTAAGGTTGTCGTCGATGATTTCGACGTCGACGTTTTCCTTTTTTTGCAGCGTGTTGAGAATATCCAATCCGCGCCGGCCGCGCCCGCGTTTAAGTCGATCCGCCGAATCGGCCACGACTTGCAATTCGTTCAACACAAAGCGCGGCACGTACATCGGTTGATCGATAATACCCGTATCGCAAATCTCATTGATGCGCCCGTCGATGATCACGGACGTATCCAACAGGATCGGTCGTTCCCCCTTGATCTGTTTGGAAAACTCGACGTAGGGAATGATGAAACGGATATCGTCTTTCGTTTGCAGAACAAAACTCACGCAGTAATAGCAAATCACGATACCGAAAAGAAACTTCACCATCACCACTTCCGGCGCATCGCGACCCTTCTCGAGCATCAACTTTGGGAAAAACGCCGGCCACGCCAGATCGATTACAAGGGCGATGCCGTACGACACCGCCAGCCCCACCAACAAACCGAAGAAGAGTCCGGCCAGCGCTTTGAGGCCTTTTTTGGGCAGAAAAATTTCGATCAGCACCGTGATGATCGCCATCAACAGCGAGCCCAGCAGCAGCCATACCTTCCAACTGCCGCCCAGCCCCTCTTCGGCGAAGCTCATAAACACGGCCATCAGGGCCAGCGCCAGAAATAACCTCAGAAAATGCTGCAGCATACTGCTCGTCTCCATCGAGCGCGTGGATCGACGTCACGCCGTCCGTTGCCATAAGATATGGGTAAGTTCGACAGCCGCACCGCCGACCTGCTCGCTTCGCTCGTAGTATAAACAGGAACGTAACATGCCGCACCCAACCACCGCGAACCCGGGCGGTCGCTCACACGCCCTCGTCGCCGTTGCGATCCTGCTGTCGGCAGTTTGGATTTCACCCGTTCGCGCCGACGACGATCCGAAGGCCGCTCCACCCAACACGGTCGACGTGGCCGTGCTGCGCGAACGCATTAAGACCTACCTACAAGAAGGCAAACTCGATCGAGCGTTAAAGCACGTAAACGACGCCCTCGATCGCGCACCCGACGACGCAGCCTTGCGGCGCGAGGGTATCGACCTTTACCTGTCGTTGGCCCGCACGTGGATGACGCAGGAACAATTCAACGCCGCCGACCGCGCGCTGGCCGCCGTTCTTAAGCTCGACCCCGCGGAACCGACGGCCCTTCGATTGTCGACCATCATAACCGACGCACGTCGACGATTACCCGCACAGTTACAACAAACGCAAACCTGGCTCGCCGTCGAGTGGTTCGAGCCCGCCTTTAACACGCTGCGCCAGGCGCGCGGCCTCATCTCGCAACCCAATTCGTCAATCGATGTGGCGTTTCGCGCCGCCGCACTTGGGGCCGGTGACGACAACTACTTCACTAAGAGCTTTCACAAGGCGTTTTACTATTACGATGCCGCTCTGCAATCCCATGATAGCGATGACCAACCGTCCGAGAGCCTCATATCGCGCTGGTTGCAAAGCTTGGTACACGCCCTTGCGGACGATATGGGTGATAAGCGTTATTCCGAGTCTTACTGGCGTCTAACGCTCACCAAAGCCGAAAAGCACGCCGGGCGTGTGCAAGCGTTACAGCCGATGCTCATCATGCTTCGCGGTCTCGCCTTTGAAGCTTCCGGCGATGCGACTGCCGCCGCCCAACATTACGCGCGCATAGTAGGCGCGCAACGAAGCGGCAACCTCAGCGCGTTACGCACGATGGCCCAGCACCAACTTCGTTCGTTTTACAACACCAGCCTGAGCACACGCCGCGGCGGTGCCTGGCAACGCAACGAGCGCGACGCATTCAAAGCGCTCGACACACCCCGCTTTCGCATCTTCCATACCGACGAGGCGATACGCCGGCAAGTCGCCGTCGCGCTCGATTTCCATCTGCAACGCATCGTGGATATGGCGGGTTGGAAACTTGACGAACTGTTATGGCCGACGAATATCGACATTTATATATATCCAACCGACGCGGCATTTACGCAGGCGACCAAGCAGCCACCGAACGTGACGGCCATCAGCCGCATCCGGCGCGATGGCAATGCCATCGTGGATTGGTCCATTCACGCCCGCGCGACCGACCCGTTGCTGTTGGCCTCTTCGCTACCGCATGAGTTATTTCACTTGCTCATGGAAGCCAACGCGGCAACCGGCCAGATTCCCGGTGCCTTGGCCGAAGGCTTGGCCCTGCACGTGGAACCGCCCTGCCGCCAGCGACAATTCGCGCGCCTGTTTCGCGCGCAACCCCAACCGGCCACGCTAAACGAACTTATCAGCCACGCCGCCGTTCATCCCACGACGCCGGAGTTCTACGCGCAAGCGCACCGCTTGATCGCCGTTCTGCGCGAACGCCTATCCTTCGAGCAAGTCACCACTGCCGTCGCCAAAGGCGCGTCCCTCGACGAACTCGCCCAGCGCGGCGGCTATGCCGATACCTTACGCCTGCAACGGCGCTATTTAAGAGTCTTGTCGGAGTTGCCGAATTAGGCCAGCTTACGTTTAAGCGCGATGGCTGCGCTGTGGCACCGGCCAATAGCCGGTGGAACCTAACAAATCATCTAGGGTCGCCATCATCGGTGAAGTGGTCTAGGCCTGCGCGCTTTACGGCGCGATGAACTGGAACGTAATGCTAAACCCGCCCGGTGCCGCCGCGTCTTCGTCGAGAGTAAAGATCACCAAGCCCGTACCCGTCGCATCATTGATATCAGCGCGCGAGCAAGTGAAATCCACGCCGACACTCAGATCGATACCTTCCGCCGTACCCTCCGTCGGCGCGGCTTCCAGCGGATCGCCCAACGGTGCCGTCGAAAAATTCACACCGTTGATCAACGCGTTGTCGTCGGTGACGTTAATGGCCGGGTTTCTCTGATTGTCTTCGATCAGCGCGATCAACTGCGGCCCGCCGACCGATACGATTCGGCGACAGGGAATGTTGATCTGACCGCTGGCCGTATTCGCTTCGAGCCGCAACTGACCAAAGCCCGTGGGAATGCCATCCTGATCGAGCGGATTGAAGCTACCGAACGTGAAGATCGCCCGCGCGGCCGAATTGTTAATGAAGCTGACGACTAAGGCCCGATCGGCAATCGTGCCGCCCGGCAACAAGTCCGCCGTTGGTGCCGTCAACGATTGCAAAGCCGTCACGTTACAGCCGGCCAACGCGATCAGCGCGAGTGCCGTCCATTTGATGTGTCGTGTCGAAGTCGTCATGGCCAAAGCAACCACCATCCTAGCGAGGAAAGGTTAAAATCCATTCGTCGAAAACCGCCCCACCAAAAGTCGGTCGGCGTCCCATCTAAAATCGGCCGTCCTGCATACTTCATTGCGTAAAGACTGCCCAATAAAAACGGCGCGGTCGGGTAAACACCCAACCGCGCCGATGCAAATCGCTTAATCGCGCAAAATCCGCCGCCCCGGATTAGTCATCCACGCCGAGGCGAACCAATTCGTTTTCGATGGTTTCGCGCACGTCGTTCAGGTTGGCGACTTCGCCATTCACAAAAAACGTCGGCGTCGATGCCACGTTCGAGGCGTTACCAGAGTTCACATCCTGATTGACCAAGATCTCGGTTGCCGCGGCCGCCACGCACGTATCGTAGGCGTCGAGGTCCAAGCCCAAATCGTCGGCCACTTGCCGCAAATCCGCCGCCGACAGCGCCGACTGATCGGCGAACACCGCATCGATAAACTCAAAAAACATATCCTGTTGTGCGGCACATTCCGATGCTTCCGCCGCGCCGCGTGCATTCGGGTGAATCGAATCCAGCGGGAAGTGACGGTACACAAACCGCACCTTGCCCGTGTCGATAAAGTCTGTCTTGATGCCGGGAAACTGCATGCGATGGAACGACCCGCAGAACCCGCACTCAAGGTCCGAATATTCCACCACCGTTACCGGCGCGTCGGCCTCGCCGAGTACGTGGTCGCCGTCCAAGACCTCCGGGCCACCGTTCGGAATGTCGGGCGTTGTCGGGACCGTTGGCGTTGTGCTAGGGCAGCCGTCGGTATTCATGCCGGTACCTGCCACCAACAGTGCCAACACCAAAATACTGGCCCAGCGTCGGCCAGTCATCATCTTTCGAGCTTTACCACTCATAAAATCGTTGCTCCTTTAGGACGCGGCGGAACCGTCTCTCCGGTTAGGCCGCATTTGAATTACCCAAGCGAGGGAATTGAGATCAGAATCCGCTCCGCTACAAGTTTAGAAGCGTCTCGTGGGCCGGTCAATTTTCGCTGGGCCGCACCGGTTTAACCGCACGGACCGAAAACAAATAACCCTGCCCCGCCGTAAGTCAATTGACCCGCCGTAGAACCGATAAACTTGATAACGCGTACGTTGACCCGATGGGTGGCACGTGCGAAAAATTCACGAACGAATGCCGACGTATCCACCCGATCGTGCCGCCATTCGTCGATCGCCCTCGCCGCAACACACGAGTATGGGTATGACCGTTCCACCACCGTCGTTTGTCAGTCGCTCCCACCAGTCGCGCCGTGTCGTAGCGCGCTTTGCGTGCGCGGCATTCCTATACGTCGCCGCCGCCGGCTGCGACTTGTTCAGTCCGTTCTTCGGCCCGTTGCCGGTTCCGAACTTCAACCCCAACGACGAGCTGTTTGCCATCACCATCGTTCAGCCGACGGACACCGTCGTGGCCGCGCCCGGTGCCAGCACGTTCGTTCAATGGGCTGACCTGGCTTCGACATCCGGCACGACCGTGCGCTTGACCGCGCAATTGCTCGATGCCGTCATGGAACCCGATGGCGCACCGATCGATCTCATCGGTGACGGGACTGTCGGCTCGGGCGTCGACGCATTAACCGATGGCGCGGGAGATTTCTTCGAGTTGGATTTGGCCGTGCTGCGCGTCGGCGACTATTCGTTCACCGTATTTCTCGAAGCGCCGGATGGCGAAACCGACATGGCCAATTCGTTCGACATGGATTTGGGCTTGGCGGGCATCGTTTCAGTGACGTCCGCCCTGCCGGTTCCGACGCTGACCTTTACCGCCCCCGGCGGCGCCGACGAGTCCGTCACGACGGGCAACACCTTCGATATCACGTGGACCGACAACGGCGACGCCAACCCGGCGGCCACCCTCACGCTCGGTCTCGATATCGACGACGACCCGACCAATGGCAATGAAATCATCCTCGAAAGCGGCACGCCGCTCAGCGACGACGGCAACGCGGGCATGTTTACCTTTGCTTTTATGGACGAGAACGGCGCGGGCGTGCCCGACGGAAGCTATACCGTGTTCGCGATCATCGACGACCTCGAAAATCAGATCGTGCAGGAAACTGCGGAAGGCATGTTGATGTTGAATCCGTAGCCTAAGCAACCCGCAACGTCTCGCACAATCGTCGAAACAACGTAAACGGATCTTCCGCTTCCCACGGCATACGGAAGATCGATTCATCGCCCTCGTAACGAATACCCACCAAACGCATGCCGTCGCCCATACGCGCGAACACGCCGGCAACGCAGGGTCGCCTATCTTCCAGTCGTACGAAAATGAGCGCATCATCTTCTTCGTAACATGCCCACCGCTCGTCGGCGCTTTGCGCCCGCCGCCCGAGCGCCGCGTAATACCATGCGGCCGGCGCCAACAGCAACTGATGGTGCGCGAGTAGATCGAAATCGCGCGGGTCCGACCAGCCTACCGCCTCGAGGTCGGTCGCGGTGAGCTTTACGCTTGCGCGACGCCGCGCGCGCTCTTTGGCATTGGCATCGACTTTGCGATACGTCGGTGCCGGCCCCACCAAAAACGCCAACAATTGAATCGGCGGCGAACCGTCGGCCAATGCATCGCCGGCTTTTAGCAGCGCGGCCTGCAATGCCAAGGCCCGTTGCATATCGGCCTCCATCAGTCGATCGGCGTCGCGAATCACAAACGCCGTTCGTCGTGGTGCTTCCTCTCTTAACAACGCAGCGAAGTCGGGTATGACGGCAGCACCATCGCCCAATTTGGATGTCAGCAAACCGAACGCGCGGGCCAAGTGCAGCTTATAACCGTGATGGTCGTGCATCTCGGCGCCGGGCAATTCGCGCAGAAAGAAATGATGCCGATGGAGTTCCTCGCTCAGATAGTCAATGTCATCTTCGGCGACGGCATTGATCGTACGGCAAAAGAATGACGGCGCGAGGATGGTCGGATCGAACCAGTCAAAGGTCGGCAAGGCGGACATGCGCAGCATTTTGGCACAGGTTACCCGACGGTGCGAACGTGCCCACCTTGTTGAAAGAGTATCGCCATCAAGACATAATTAGCGGCATGAGCCAGAAGATCGACGAAGCCACCGTGCGGCACATCGCCCATCTCGCCCGCCTCGAATTGACCGACGCGGAGGTCGCGCAATTCAGCACCGATCTCGGCGATATTCTGGCACACGTCGAAACGCTAAACGCAGTCGACACCCGTGGCGTGGAAGCCACCGCCCACGCGCTGCCGCTGGCCAACGTTTTTTGCGCCGACGAACCGCAACCATCGCTGGATCACGAAGACGCGCTGCGCAACGCGCCCGATCACGAAGACGGTTACTTCAAAGTGCCCAAGGTGCTCGACCAAGGGCAAACGTAGTCGCAGTCAGCAATTCTCGTACTTCCAATGCCGCGCCTTGCCTTCGTTAAGCCATTCGATGGTGGTGGCCAGCCGCTTCGAGCGCGTTTCTTCTCGCTTGGCCTCGGTCAACCAATCGACGTAATCCTTCTTCTTACTCGGCGGAAAATTTTCAAACGTGGTACGCGCCTTCTGGTTGGCGGGCTTCTTAAGCTCGGCCATGAGATCGGGCGGCACCGCCAAGGCTTTGGCTGCGGCCTTCTTCTTTTTCTTCGCGCGGGCTTCGGATTGCGAGGCGACCTGATCGGCTTCATTCAGCGCCATCGCTTCTTTGATATACGCGACCAGCACTTTTTCATCGGGTACGTCATCGACGCTCTCGAACTTCATATGACACATCGACGCACGCGGGTCTTCCTTAAATAGTCCTTTCGGATCGCTCATCAACTTCGATTTCCAAAAGCCGAAACTCACGTGCTTCTTAAACGCCGCCGTGCCGCTGACGATGCCTTTGTAATCGAAATGGGGAACACCCCACTTGATCGTCTCGACCAAGTCCTTCGACGCCTTGCGATGGGCGGCGCGAATCTTCTTCATGATGGGTTGCGCGAAAGGCGCCGCCTTCTCGATATACGCATCGACTTCGGCGCGACGATCGACGGCAGGCTTGGCCGCCGCTTTTTTCTTCGTCGTTTTCTTAGCGACTTTCTTGCTCGCTTTGGCAGGAGTGGTCGTTGTCGTTTTCTTTTTGGCCTTAACCTTGCGCGTGGTTGCCTTCGCCATCGGAATTGCCTCCCCAAAAATCAATGGTGCCGCCCGCTTGGCGGTGGTGTCCGAACAAGCCCCATCATAGCAAATCTAGATTCTCCGCACGCAACATCCAAATCGTGTATACACAAAAAACCTCGGTCGCGCCGGGGAAGGCGCGACCGAGGTCGAATGGATTGCCGAATAGCGGCGTCACGGTTACGAGCCTGCGCTCGCATACCCCGCCGGTTTTCCAAGCCTAAAACGCCTCAACTTCACCCGCGTCTTCCTTGACGCGTTTGAGACGCTCGAAGCTGGATTTGCCGTAGCGTTTGCTCACGCGCGCGATCTCCACGCGCCGCAAGTCGATCGTCTGGCAGCGCCGGTTCGGCAATTCCACCAGTACGAACGGTACGCACACGTCAATCACCTTAAGCGGCACGCCGCCGGGGTACGGTAGATACGACACTTCCTTCGGCTTAAAGCCGTCGGGCAGCATCGTCGTATCGCTGCAAAAGCCCGGGCCGTATTCGACCGTCACGCGGGTGACGGCGACGTACATCCCCGACTGCAAGTCCTCCGGAGCAATCGGTTTTATGGTCTTCAGTTTTTTTCCCATGATAAATCACACGAACAATAGGCCGCGCACGGCGCGCGGCGATTCTCAGAAAGTTCTCTACTACGAATCGATTGAATAAACGGGATGGCCTGCGACGGATAGCGACGGCGCGCTAATCGACGGCGCGCAGCGCGATTGCCACAGCATTCAGATGGTCGAATTGGAATGTTCGTAAACGCATGTTCCGGCCCTTTTCAGCTAATCGGAAGCGAGAAGATACCCACACCAGATACTGTTGTCAAAGGAATTTCCCGTGTTTGTCTCATATGCACGGTAACCGTCAGCCAAGTCTACAAAAAAAGCCCGGCGCGTTCGCGCCGGGCCTTTTGGTTCATCAACGAAAGTTAAAGCAGACGCCTAGGCATCAACCTTTCGTTCGAGGCGTTCGATGCGCGATTCGATCTTGGCTTCGGCGTCAAAGTCCGTGCACCAATCCAACGCGTTCTTCAGTTGTCGCAAGGCGCCTTTGTAGTCCTTCTTCTGATACAGCGCGAAGGCATAGATCTCCGACGCTTTCCAGTTTTCACCGTTGGAAAGATCGACGGCCGTCTTGGCGACCTTGTTGAGCAGTTCCAGATCGTGGTGCACGAGATCCTTGTCGTTCATCAACCGCGTGCCGAACTCGACCAGCGTGCGGGCATCGTGCGACGCATTTTCGAGGAAGCCCTCGGCCGAACGCTGCAGTTCGTCCTTTGAAGCACCCTTATCAGCGGCCAAGCGGAAATACTTCTTGGCGTGCTTCTCGGCCTTTTGCAGCTTTTCGTCGACCTTCATCGGCTGGTCTTTCACGACCTTGGCCAGCTTTTCGTCGAATTCCTTATCCAACGGATTGCCGTGCCAGTAGAGACGACCTTCGCGATCCACAATGAACGCGTGCGGAATGCCGCGAATATTTAGCGGCGTGCAGTAAGCCGCCCAGGTCATGCGCTCGCGGTCGGTCGCAATGGTGTAATCCATATCCTGTGCTTGCTTCGTCACGAACGGACGCACCTTGGCAGCGGGCTCATCCGATACGCCGAGGATGATGACGCCGTCATTCTTGTAGCGCAATTGCAGGTCCGTCAGATGCGGAATGCTTCGCTTACACGGGCCGCACCACGTTGCCCAGAATTCGACCACGACAATATTCTTGCCGCGGGCCTCCTTCATGGAGAACTTCTCGCCCTTTACCCACGTGTCGATGTTAATGGCCGGAGCCAACTCACCGATTTCCAGCGCCGACGCCGGGACCGCAAACACCAGTGCCAACAAAGCCGACAAGACCGTTTTTCGCATAGCCATGATTTACACCTCGCAACCTTTACGATTTCAGAGACGAATTCGTCAGAACGCCGAATCCTCTCCCGACCACCAATACACCGCATTTTAACGGATGACGGGCCGAAAACCAGCACCGAAACGTGAAGTTCGCGCAAATCCGCCTTCTCCACTCCTTATTAAGGCGTTTTCCGCCCCAAAATCTCACGCGCCCCACCCTCCGCGGGTGTACGCCCACGACGGAAACTATGATGATGGTGCCATGTTTCCGATACTTGCCTTCTTGTTCATCGCCGTCCCGATTGTTGATATCTGGCTGCTCTTTAGCGTCGGCGGCCAGATCGGGCCGTTGTTGACCGCTTTTTTGTGCATTTCGACCGGTATTGGCGGTGCGGCCTTGGCCCGCTGGCAGGGGTTCCAGACGCTGGCGCGCATCCAAACCGACCTGTCACAGGGCCAGATGCCCGGTCAGGTCCTCGGCGAAGGTGCCCTCATTCTGGTCGCCGCCGCCGTTTTGATGACCCCCGGCTTCATCACCGACGCCCTCGGGCTATCGCTGCTCATCCCCCCGCTGCGAAGACTCTGGCTGAAATTGCTGACCCACTACTTCCGCGGTCGCGTGCAGGTGCACACCTCGCAATTCGGCGGCGGATTCGGAGCGGCGTCGGGCGAGCAATTCGGCCCGACCCAGGTCCACGGCCATCAATTCGACGACAGTCCTTTCGGCCCACCCAGCAGCGGCCCCAAGTACGTTCGTAACGAGGCAATGGATCGCGACGACCGTGCGACAGTGCCGAACGACGGGACCGACGATCAACGCAGTTAACCTCTACTCGCTGATATCACCGGGCCGGATCGGTTGGGCGAAATCCTCGTACTCTACCCAAGAGAATGTACGAATCGTGCGAATGCCCGTGTTCCCCGTCCGCACGACGAGGACCTCCCAGAACGCTGGTGTGCGCTGATTGAACTGGATACAGTCGGTTGGAATCACTGCGACGCGACCCTTCACACCCAACGCGTCGTTCTCAAACTCGATTTCGTAGAAGTCTTCCCGCGCTTCGGTGCCGCAGGCGCGCAAAATCAGAAACGCCCTCACATCGTCAGCATCTACAAACTCGTCGATCCCTTCCACCTCGACTGTGAGAACTGCGGGGTGCTCGGGGGCGGCTGGCTCGTTCTCATAATAGAACGAATCGCGCGAGTCCATGCACTCACCGCAGGTCGTCCAAACGAACGTATCGAGATTGCGTACGTTTCCGCCCGTGCAGTTATTGATATTCTGCGCCATCAACATGGGCGTGAAAATCGCGAGTAACAAGCACTTGGCACGTGCGGATCGAGAAAGGGAGTCTCGCGTTCGAGCGGGTTTGGGCATCTTTAGGGCATCTTTTGATCATTGCAGCTTGAATGGTTAGGCGGTTACTTACTAGGGGTAACCCTGCCCCGACCGAATCTCACACCACACAACTTTTTTTCGGTGTCGATCTCAACCCGCGCCCCGCTGCCTCCGGTTGCCTGCCGCGCGGGCTTCGATGGTCTCAGCCAACTCGGCAAATCCCTCCGGGTCCTTACCGAGCGTCGGGAACTGCCGAATCACATAGTCGCGCTGCGTGCCATAGATTGTCAAAACAAAACCGTTGGTGCTTTCGAGTAGCAGGTAATCGACCGACTCCCATGCAATTCGCTCGACCGTGCCGCCGCGCTCGTCCATCATGACCAAGCCCGCATCGCCGGCCTCGACCGTTATCGGGACCATCATGCGCCGGTAATGCCAGAAACCGATCCCGGCAATCAACAGCGTGACCAATACCGACAGCCCGAAGGCCCAGTCTTCCCCCAGTGCCTCGCCCCAGACAAAAATCGGTGCCCCACCGCCGATCAGCAGCGCCGGCGCGTAAAGCAAGGCGGCCATCAGAATCTGTCGGTCGCGCGGCGGCTGATTGAAGCGAACGGTCATCTCGAATCTCCGTTTCGTAACGCGGACGCACCGCAATCGGCGGCCCTCGACCGCCTATTATGCAACGCACCGCCGCTGCCGCACGCGGTGCCTCAAACTGCCGAGAACCACCGGCGGTCGCGCTTTCGATGATGTCGCGCGGGCGCTGAGCAAGCCCCCTTTTTGTGGAGCTGTCACCGGAGGACATTGCCGCCCTGCGCGCCGTCGTCAAACGCCGCACCGCCATCAACGCCGGTCGCTCGTGGCCGGTCGTGCGGCTGGTGGGCGGGCCGCTGGCCGGTATGTGGGTGAAGCTGCCCCCCGCCGCCGCCCGTTGTGGCTACGTCGGCTTTTGCCACCTTACTCGCCACGCGTTGGCCCAAGTCATGTATCGCCGCCGCACACCACAGGCTTACGTGTTCGATACTATCCATTGGCCGACGGCGCGCGCGGCGGAGTTGGGATAGAATTGGTGTTATGAAACGCCGTGCTTTGCTACTCCATCGAATCTGGCTGTTTCTGTCAGTCAGCGGGCTATGTGCCGCGGCGATTCTCTTGGCCTTCGTCCTGATAGCGCCGCAAACCAATTCAAAGTTTCGATTCAAGCTATGGGAAAACTGCCGATCATCGACGGTAAGGATCTACACTCAGGACTTGTCTATCAGCATGAGCGGCGACTTTATCACACCGACATGGCTTCCGTGCATCGATAGACACATCGAATTATGTCGGAGCAACCTATCATGCAAAGGCGTCACGATCGGCAAAGGCGACCGTTCGTTTTGGGCGGTCGGACTAAACATCCACACTGTCGATCTCGCCGTAGCATCGGCGATCTATCCGCTCATCACGATCGCCACATTCCTCATCCGCAGGTATAGAAACCGAGTACCTAAAGGCCACTGCCCGTCGTGCCGCTATGATTTAACTGGAAACAAATCGGGCATCTGCCCTGAATGCGGGACGAGTTGCAATGATGCAACACCAGTTCCGCCCCCTGTTGTCGATTCAAATTAAGAAAACCCTTCGCACGTAGAATAGAATCGTTCCGTGGACCTTATCTGGTGGTTATTCCTAGTACCCGTGGTTGTCGGCGTGATCGTCGTGATCGTGCAGTTTCATCGCGTCGTGCCCGTCAGCGAGCAGCAACGGCTGAAAGACGCGGGCTGTTGCCATCAATGCGGTTACGACTTGCAAGGCAACGAAAGCGGCGTCTGCCCGGAGTGTGGCGCGGTTATTCGTCGGTAGCCGTTTCGTCGTGCAGCGTGACGCGTCGCGCGAAATGCGGCTGAATTTTCGACATGCGATAATCAGTCGTCGTTGCAATCTGATGCGTTCGATCGTACTGATTCATCTCATCGCGCAGCCGCCCGGCCAACTTCTGCTCCGTCCATTCGACCAAGACCAATCGTTGATTCGCATCGTCGGGAATCTCGGCGAAATGAATCTTCGCGTCGTGCACGCCCAGCATATGCAGATGATAAGTCAACCGCTCGGCGACGCCCACGGGCGCTACGACCGTCGCGCCGTTGCGGAGTTCCTTTTGGACGGCCCGCGCAATGGATGATACGTCGGGATTGTTGCGAATCGGATCGGGCCAGCGCGCCGCAAAGTAAGGGATAGCTAACGCGGCCAGCGCGACCGTCACAACCGCCATGCCGCGCGTGGTGACGACCTGGAATCGATCCATAGCGGGCAACGGCTTTCGTCGCTGCGCGTGCGCCGTCACAAATTGCCACACAACGGCAAGACCACTACCGGCAGCAGCGCAGGCGAAGGGTAGTAAATGCGTTAGACCGCGTGGCGGCGTGATGCGTTTGGTCAAGAGCGCTAAGATAAGAACCGTGGAACACATGCATGCCAACAGCAACGCCATGCGCTTACCGTGGTTGCTGTTTCGTAACCACGAGGCAACCCCGATCAGCGCCAATGCGGCGAAGCCAACATGCGTCAACGGCCCGGCAGTCGCCATCGCGGCGGCACCCACAAGGCCGCGCGGCAAACGTTCGAATAAAACCTGCCAACTTTCCAGCGGCAACGGCATGACGCGTCGAATTCGATCGATGCCCATACAACGAAGCATCGGCAGGTAGCACAGCAGAGCCATTCCGACCGTTGCGCAAGTGAACGCGCCAGCTTTCCATATTAAGAAATCGGATCGGACGAGTCCGCGCAACCCGCCGGTACGCCATCGATCGAGAACCAGGAACACACCGAGGCCCAGCGCGACGTGCAGCGCCGTCGGCACGGTAAACAACGCCAAGCCGACCAACGCCCCGGCATACCAAACCACTCGCTTGGTGCCGACATTGACCAGCAGATGCAACGCCCCCAACGCCAGCAACATGACCAACGAATAACCGCGCGACTCGATGCCGTAATGCATCGCCCAAGGCGACGCGCATAGCAACGCGGCCGCGAGCCCTGCGGCCCGCGCGCCGATCGATCGACGAAACACGAGGAAGCACATCGGCACGGCGAGGCACCCCACGATGAACGCCGGCAACCGCAACCACGGATACGCCAAGCCGGTGAGGCTATAAATAGCCGTCGTCGCCAGCGAGTGCAGCACGTGATTGTTCGGCGCGGGGTAATGTCGCAACACATACCACAACGGCGTGTCCTGCTCGGCGCAATACCAGTTATACGCCGCGGCCTCGTCGGTATAGACGGGCATCAGGAAAAAGAACGGCAACCGCGCAGCGACGGCAAGCAACAAGAGGCCAAACGCCCTGCGGCGCACGGATCGATGAGTCGATTCGGTATCAAGTGCTGGTGCGTGGTTGGTAGGTGCGCTCATGCACTTTAGATATCGTCGCGGCTTGGTGGGTTACTGGAGTGTGGGGGTTGACCGGGCGTTGATGTTGTTGCGTCATTCGGCTCGGTCGATGATGCAGGGTTCGTCGGCGAAATACATTTGGGACGGATATAGGGTGGGTTGTACTCAACCCACCGTGGCAACCACGTGCGTTTCGATAAACCACGAACACAATTTCATTTTGGGCGAACATTCCAATCCCTGAGATATTTAGTACGGGACAATATATTGTGGACGGATCGGCCATTACGTCCGTGACATCCTTGGCAAAGAATTTCGCCATCGGACCATACCACATCGCTTGCGCTTCGGTGGGTCGAGTACGACCCACCCTACCCCTGCCTTCATACCTGATCCCTTCCTAACCGGCCCAACGGCGTAAGGCATCATTGACGATCGTCGTTAGGTTTGGATATGAACCGTCGTCATTGATGCAAAACTTGATAAAAAAACTCTCGACGTCTTTCGACCTCGGCAAGGCGGCGATTCGTCGGTAGATACGCTCTTTCTGTTCAACCGACGGCCTGCTATCGGTCGCCCAACCAAACAGCCTTTTTTCGAGGTTGGGTGAATCCATCGGCAACGATTCCGACAGGCGCGTGATAACGGACGCATACACGTAATCGCTATCAAAATTTTCGCGCTCACTTTGCGTCACGGCAGCATCGAGGGCGAAATCCGACATCGAACCATCGAGTGTGACGATTGCGTCGAGAATGGCGGCCAAGTGAAAATGATCGATGGCGCCCGGCACCACGGCAATAAGCCGTTCTACATCGGTCGCATCGCCCAAATCTTGCAAAACGCCTGCCGCAGCAGTCGCGACGATCGGATCAACATGATCGAGATGCTGTCGTGCAATCGGAGCGAGCGCGCGCAGCCCACGTTTGCGACCTTCCTCTAGGAGATCGCCTAGCGCCGTCGAATATGGATGAACCTGCGCTGCGGCGTCGATCAATTCCGAATCGGACAACTCCGCCGCCTTGACGTTTTGGTCGCACCAATCGATATCTTCCCATCTCTGTCGTTTGAATGGCACCGTCTCGCTCGCAAACTTAATAAAAACGCCTACACCGTCGCATCGTGTTGCTTCGCAACGATGGTGTTGCATTCCGGGCATCGGCCCGATTCGTTGCCCGTCAGATCATAACCGCAGCCTTTGCAATGACCGTCGGCAATTTCATGTGCTTTATGCCAGTAGTACGCAAAGACCACCCAACCGATTATGGTGGGAAGCCAATGCGGAATGCTGATATAAAATTCCGACAGACCGCCGCGCATTTGGCGATCTGCGAGAAACCGTGGACTAGGCAAGTAATCGATTCGGCGTGGAAGCACGAATGATTTGCCGTAGGTCGTAGTAACCGTCACGGGCTGCTGCTTACGCAACAGCAGAAACTCAGCCTGATGGGTGCATCGCGGGTGCCAGTCGATCGATGCCTCACCTTCGTTGAACTCGTAAAAGAAATGGGTTGTGGTTGCTTTCATGGGTACGACCGACCCAACTAGGAAAAGCACCGGGCCGAAGAACAAGCAGGCCAATAGCCACGGGCGTTTCGAGATCACGTGACCACCTCCGCATTGCATTCAGGACAATAACCCGACTCGTTACCCGTCAGATCATAACCGCAGCGTTGACAGTGGCCTTTGAGATGCTTGCGACGCGTTCGCCAAAGGACGATGAATAGCGACCATGCGACGAGGTTGGTGAGCCAGTGGGGAATCGTCACCCACCAACGGTGAGCTCTATCAAACGGTGGCTGCGGGCTTAAGACCAATGCAGGATATCTGAATAGCGAGCCGCCGGGTGGATGCAGCGAATAGCTAAACCATGGATTCGATTCCGGCCAGTAGTTTCCGCCGTTTGAATGTACAAATCCAAACGATTGCTTCAAGCCTTGAATTGATAGAGCTGATTGATTCAGCACGATGACTCCGCCGCTCTTGGCTACAACAATGCTATGCTGCAAGGCAACCACAAAGAGCAGCAGCGCGAGGCATGCGCACAAAAATGCAAACAGCCGCGCCCACTTCACGCCGCAACCTCCACGGCCTCACCGCATTCGGGGCACACGCCGCTTTCGTTGCCTTGCAAGTCATATTCACAATGCAGACAGCTTCCTAATAGCGAACGACTGTGCCACCTGCCCAACAGAAAGTTCACCCCTATCAAGAGTAGCAGCGTCAGCCAAAAGGGTATGGATGAGATGTAGCTGCCAAAGTGCGGCAGGTGGAACCATTCTGATGGAATGCGATGGGGCTTCCATGAAAAAAAATCCCAACTCACACCCAAACCAATTGTTGCCTTGGCTGTCTGCGCGTGCATGACGATTTGAATCTCGCCCGGACCAATCAATAGGAGGAAGTATGGGCATCCAAACACAAAGGCAGTCCACGCCGTCACTACCCAAACGACGATATTTGCAACAATGGCCATCTTAACGGCGCGACGTAGAGATTTGAGCGTTGTCCGTATCAGGTTGCGCATGAAGTGATCTCGGTATCACATTCCGGGCAGCGGCCCGATTCGTTGCCCGTCAGATCATAACCGCAGCGTTGGCAGTGGCCTTTAGAATACTTCCGACGCGTTCGCCAAAGGATGACGAATAGCGACCACGCGATAAGGTTGACAAGCCAATGCGCAACAAACAGCAGATGATTCGGGTAATGAGGTCGTTGCCAGACAATCGGTGGAGAGGCCAAGTAGTTGCCCGCCGGCTTATGGAACTCGATAGTAAACGTCTGGTTCGACGACAATTGGATCAAACCATATCCGCTTCGCGCTACGATTAAACCATGCCGACCATAAACAACTGAAAAAGTATACTGTGACGAACAGACCGCAAGGAAAGTAACGGAAATAGCGACAGCAAAAAGCATTCGTCTGATCCACTTCACGCGGTCACCTCCACCGTTTCGCCACATTCCGGACACACGCCTGACGTATTACCTTCGAGGTCGTAGCCGCAGGGAATGCAAAGAATGACGCCTTCATCCCGCAGGTAGCGTCGCAAACCTTTACGCATACGACTGCGCAAGAGATAGTGCGTGAGTAGGCCCCCAACAATCGGAAACACCGCAGGCCACAATCCGATGCTCCAAGGTGGGAACACGTCCTGCGATAAGAGAAGGAAGATTACTACAAGACTCGAAAAATAAATGGTCCAAAAGCCGAGTTTCTCCTGATTGCCCACACGCGCGAAGGCGACCTCCGGCGACTTGATACGTCGCAACTCGGGATACCATTTCGACCACCATCGAACTTGCCATTTTCTCACGCAATGGCCTCCACGGCCTCGCCGCATTCCGGGCACACGCCGCTTTCGTTGCCCCGCAAGTCATAACCGCACTTATCGCATGGTTTCAATGCATCGCGACATACTCGACGGCGACGGTAGTTACGGATGAAGAAGATGGCAGGGTAGATGCCCGACAGAATGGCCGGAACGACCCAACTGAATGTCAGGATATGGTAAATGGTACCGTGGCGGTTACCACGCGAATCCCGGAAGCCCTCGGAACCATACCGCACGTATCGAAACACAAAATTCTGAGTGACGGAAACTTCCACGTTTTCTGGTTCTGGATTCATAACATTGTGAATAAAAAAAATCGTAAATTCCTTGTCTTGAAACCAAAGATTGGGATTCCGAACTTCGGCAGGCCGGTTCGCACAAGTGAGGGGACGCAGCGCTTCGAGGTCGAGCTTTTCGGTTCCAAGAAGCACCGCTGTAAGGCTCATTACAAGCAAATCTGTGACGACTAGCCAATGCAACCACTTCCACATCAGCCCGCGACCTCCGCGTTGACAATTTGCGTTATCGCCGTGCCGCATTCCGGACAGGTGCCCGACTCATTGCCGGTAAGATCGTAATCGCATTGAACGCAACGATTCGTTGGCCCGTTAGATACACTTCTTTTCCGCCGACGATAGCCAATGAAAAATACGCCAGCGAACACGGCCATCACCGGCGTCCATAACCACAACGGGATTTGCAACGCTACAACGCGATAGTTTTCGTACATCGGCGTCCCATTTTCATCTTTCCAACTCATGCGCGAGGTCGCCATCGTGCCGAAACCGATCACCAGCTCACCGTTTTCATAAAAAAACTCCAGCTCGCGGTTCTGATATGAGGGCGCGAGCCCTATCCAACAGCAATTCAACCGCCGATTGGAAACTTCGCATAAGCGCATACTCGGCACACCGCGGTCGCTGAACTTGCGATCGATCAGCGTCAGGTTTAGGCCAAATGCCCAGCAAACACCCGACACGATGGTTACCAGCGCAAAGAGGATCGCCATAGCCAGATAGACGCGGCGTAACATCTCAGCCTACTGCCTCTGCGTGTTTAGGTGGCGTGATAGCCGTGCCGCACTCGGGGCAGGTTCCGGACTTGTTGCCGGTCAGGTCGTAGTGGCAGATATGGCAATGGCCTTTACGTACAAACAAGGGCGCAACTCGCCTTAGTATGAACGGCAATGCAAAAGCACCGAGAAAGAACGGCCAAAGTGGCGTTTTATGAATGGGAGTATGTGAAACGCATGAAGCATCAGAAAAGCAATAGAGGATCGTTGCGCCATCGCGCTCCATTGCACCGTTCTTGATGCGACGGTATCCGAAATCGATCACGTGAATGTAAGAGGCGAGTATCAATGCGCCGAGGAGAAACGGTATGGCCCATCCGATTCGCTCCAACCTGCTACATTGACGATGGCTCGCTTTTGCCATACCCAGCCCCGCATTCACTGCATGTGCCCGATTCGCTACCTTGTAGATTATACCCGCACGACAGGCAGCGGCCTTGTTTGGCCCAGCGCTTGCGCTGTCGCGACTTACGGCCCATTGGCCGGTCAATTCCTAACAACAGCACCACCAACCACCATATTGGCATGCTCCATGGATTTTTTGTTGTACCCATCATGGGAAACCAATCTGACGAGATGGTTGGCATCGTAGAAAAGCCTGGATATCGATCGAAGACGAACGCGGCGAGGGCATTGTCTTCGGGCACAAAGCCGATAATCCCCACGGCAGCCCAGCAGGTAAAATACGGATGGGAAAAACAGATTTCCCACCATTGGCTGAAGACCCAAAGTGCGAACAATACGATAATGAATGCCTTAATCGTGATTTTTAAAAGACTCATTGTCTCAGCGCCGATACTTCTCCGCATTCGCTGCACGTGCCCGATTCGTTACCTTGTAGATTATACCCGCACGACAGGCAGCGGCCTTGTTTGGCCCAGCGCTTGCGTTGTCGTGATTTACGGCCCATTAGCCACCATGGTGGGAGCAGGATGGCAAGGATGAGCCAGAAGGGGATGATTATGTACGGCCAACCAATACGCGGTAACACGAAGACAGGGGTTTGGCGGGTTGAAACAACCGTTACGAGATACCATTCGCCCCGTGGTCGCACCGATTTCGCTACGATATCATCGGTTGTTATATAAACACCGGTCTGACATATTAAGATCCAATGACCAACACTTACGACAAGCATGCGCGAGCTAAAAGTCATCCACGCCACGACAGTGGCGAAGATGACGGCAAGCAGCATGTGACGAAGAATGTTCATTGGCCCAAAAAAAGCAAGTAGCCCTTTCGAAGCAACGCCATCATCGCGATCAAGGTCGCAGAAACCGTTGGCCGCATTCGGGGCAGGTGCGGCTGCGATTGCCGCGCAAGTTGTAACCGCAGGCGCGGCAATAGCCCGGTCGCTCACGCGGCCCCTTGGCGAAGAAATAGACGCCGTACGAGGCGACCGCCAGCAAGCCGATGGCAATGAGCGTGGCCAAAATCGTGACGGTGACCAGATGCATCTCTCTTAGGGTGCCTTACGGCTCGACAGAAGTCAAAGTTTTGGCCGCGCTTCGGCAGGGGAGTCGCTTAGGGGCCGCATGGGCGTCCCGCCGGTGAGAGAAGTGAAACGCTCGTCGAAGATGATGACGCTCGCTGTGGTCGATATCGAACGAATCCAGAACGCGCGCTTGAAGGCCTCGGACAATCGCGGTAACTTTCATAGATTGCGAGCGCGCACGACCCGCTCTTTGGGGGCGTGCTAAGTGCGTTATCTCGCAACGATTGGGAGAGGTGGCCGAGTGGTTTAAGGCGACGGTCTTGAAAACCGTATTGGTCGCAATTTCCCCTTTAAACAAGCCGTTTTCCGCACCTACAGCAGCAGCCATATCACGCGAATCTGAAACCCGTTGTTGACATCCTAGGCTTTTACTGGTGACAGCCACCGGCATGCCTTCAAGTCCGCTTGCGATATCTGACACACGCAACGGTGCGTAGCGATTGAACGTGAGCTTCGGGTCACTATGTCGCGCCAGCGCTTGCGCCTGCTTCACTGACGCGCCACCTTGAATGACCAACGTGATATACGTCGCACGTAAACTGTGAAAGTCTGCAACGCGACCAGAATGGTCGGTAATTGCTAGGAAGTCGCTAGCATGGCGTTGACGGCGTTCTGCCGGAACATTGGTGTTCTTTATCCACCTTGCACGTGCAAGCCTCAAATCGCACCGCATGCCTTCTGCGGCTTTGTCATGCCACTGACTATTCCATACCGACCTGCCTGCCGGAATATTGGCAAGCCACCGCTTCAGCAGTTCGGCAAGGTCGCTGCGGATCGGTTGTACGTCCTTCCGTCGCCGCTTCGATTGCTTGGCTTGCAACACCACCACGGGCGGCTGTTCGTTCAGGTGAAAGTCTGCCGGTGCGAGGCTACGCAATTCCTTTGCACGGAAGCCGGTGCCAGCGGCAACTCGATACAACATGGCGCGGTCGGGTCCGGTCAACTTCCGCCACGTTGGTGCCGTCTCTGTCGATTCAATCAGAACGGTCAGTTCGTCAGCGGTGAGGGCGCGGCGTTCGTATCGTCGGTCAGTCTCAGCATTGAAGCCGGATAGGTGCGCGAGCGGGTCGGCCTTGATGCGACCGTCTCGGTGCAACCAGCGGGAAAACTGCTTTATTGCCCGTAGATAATGGTGGCACGTTTGCAGGCTTAGCCCGTTGCCGTCAGCGTCGTCATGCAGGTCACCTATTGCGGCCTGAACACGGGAAGCGGATAACGCGGATAGTCGATCCGCCTTGGTGGCGTCAACTATCTTCGTCGCTCTCATAGTCGCCTGCTTCACCTGCTGTGGCGTGACACCCTTGGCCGTTAGTGCGGCTTGCCAATCGGCAAGATGTACGCTCAGTGGCCTGCGTTCGTGAGCGGCGTAGCGGTCGTCGGCAACGTCGATAACGCCTTCGCGGCGCAGCGCTTCGTCGCTGATTATCTTCCGTAGAATGCGTTCGGCTGTCGCCTTATCGCTTGTCCCGGTGCTTCGTTGCCGTCGCGTGTTCGTGTGGTCGTGCCAACGGGCAATCCACGGTCCACCCGCTTTACGCCGGAATAGTGTTCCGGAACCATTCGCCCGGCTTCGCTTCCTTGGCATATCGAATCCCCTAGCTAGGTTTTGAAGTGTGAGAAAAAAAGAAAGCCCCCAGCGATATGCCGAGGGCTTCCCCATGCTACCTAGAATTAGTTAGGCAGTTCGACACGATAACCGGCGAAGGGACGAAGGGCTTCACCAACAGCCTTGGCAATGTCACCGCACTGATCGACGGGAACGCGAAAGTTCAATTCGTGCTTATAGTCGCCGCTCAAGTCATCTTGGGTGGGGTCGTCGTTGGTGACGAGAAACACTTCTACGTGCACCAACTGCGTTTCGGTGCCTTCCGGCAAGCCGGTGTAACCAGAAACGGCGGCAGCTTCAACGGCGGCTTGAAGTTCGTCGGTCGTGGTGGTTCGATTGGTGGTGGTGGTGTTAGAATCGTTCATTGTTCTAGCCTCTCATTTAGGTTAGGACCAACGGCCCCGGTTGTTACCGCAACGCGGGGCCAACTTATTGCCGGTGCAACGCGCGACCGACTAAACAAAAGATATCACCGGTATCGGCGAAGTCAAATAAATAATCCAGATTTTAATAACTTTGATTTAGCAATATTACTGGTATCAAAACCCTAGCTTATTCCTATCACCTTCCCGGCATGGCGTGCGACTATATAGACAAGTTGCCGTAACACTATCACGGGTGGGGTCGCGCAAAGGGAGGTTTGCCACAGCGTTTGGGGCTCTGTATGTATATACAAGATTAAGGAAACCCCGCCCCTTTTCTCTCGCGCTTTAACTTCCCTACACCCCTATCCACCCTGTAAAAAAAACTTCTTGCAGAAACGCTTGGAGTCCCGTACACCCACGCCATTCCAGCAACTACGCATTGCCTTGCGTCGGCGGCATGAATCCGACAGATTGAAACGTCGTCACGTCGTCAGACTTCGTCACTCCGCCTTGCAACACACTTCGCCTGCCGAGCATGTAGGACGCCATTGCACGGAACATGAAGGCAGTCGCAACACGGCGAAGGTCGTCCATGCTTCGCAAATCATTGAGCAACTCGCGTTCGTGTTCGTTCTTTGGTTCTGTGGGTTTGGCTTGTTCCGGGTTCATTAGAAAGCCGCCATTGTTCTTAACTCGTTGGTGTAGAAGTGCCTTGAGTTCTAACGGCAGGCCACGATAAATCTCAAGTATGCCCACTTCGTCAACGAGTAGATCGGCTTCGTTCGGTTGGTCATTCTTTGCCATTACTTTCCTCGCTGTCCAACAGTTCCATAGCTTGCTTCCACGCCTTGGCTATCTGTTCACCACGGCGAGCGGCACGGCCTTTTAACCCGCTATCGCGAATAGCTAAACTTGTTTCCGCAAGTAGCCGCTCAGGCTCGCTTTCAGGTAATCCCATTTCGTGACGTTGAACGATATACGCAATGTCGATGTCTAACGATTCACGTAACGCACGGCATGCGGGCGGCAAGTTGTTGTTGGCGATCGGTCGGCGGTCGGTGTTTATCGCTTCACCCGACTTCCCGCCTTGTCCAACTTCCCGTTCTGCAATCTCCCACAGCTTGTGCAGGCTTTTGTCACATCCCCTCAACGCCTTCTCCGCTAGTTGGTCCCACGCAGCCCGCATGAATGAATAGCTGGGTGGGCACGGCGGTATGGACGCCTTTAGCTTTTCGCGATTTCGTTTGCGTTGTTCGACGTTGCCGTTGTTCCCGGGTTTGAATTTAGTATTTCGCTTTGCCATGTTTAACCCCTGAACGAGAGTGCGCCGCCTTGCCCGAACAGGCTGTTCCCGGCGGCGATTGAATTGTTTGCAATTCCGGCACCAAGGCTGAGAACCTGTAAGAAGTTGCCAAAATCTTGCTGTTGCGCCCCTTGATTGAGCGAGTCGATATCCAACGCGGTTAGCCCGCTGGTGGTGTAGTCGATTGGCTGATTGGCACTCGCCCCCAGTTGCGTCAGGTTCGTCAACTGCGGAATCCCACCAGCACGGGCACCGGTAATCGAATCCGTTAACGCGAGATTGAAATTACCTTGGTCCGTTTGCAATGTATCGCGTTGCGTTCGCAAGCCGCCCAACAGGTTGGAAAAGTTAAGCCCCTTCTGAGCGGTGCCGAGCAGTTCGGCATTGGCTACGCGGTCGGTGAGTTTTCCAGATGCACGTATTCCGGCGTCGGACAACCCCTTGGCCGCTGTTGTGCGTTGACGGTTTACTTGCGTATCAATGGCGTTTTCTACTTCACCCAACGCTGCAGCAAGGCTGGCGTCACTACGGACGCTGCTGGGATTGTTTAAGAACCCGCTAAGACGACTAATGCGTTCGTCGAACAGGTTGTTGGTGTCGGTGCCCAACGTTTCCAAGTCGGTCACGTTGCGGGCGATGGTTGCTGCTGCTTCGGCTTCTGCTTCGTCGAACCGTGCGGCATTCTCTGCGTTGACGGTGGCACCGCTAATGGCCTGCATGGTCTGCGATAACACGTTGCGGTCGCCGCTGCGGATTCCGGCTTCAATGTCCGCAATGAGGGCGTTTATCTCTTGCGAAGATACGCCAGAAATTGATTGAAGCTGTGCAATCAAGCCGTAGGCGGCGTCACGGTCTGCGACAGTAATCGGCACAGCGAATCGGTTCTCAGCGTCGTGACTAAGAACGTAGTCGCCGGGAGGGGTTAAATTGGATACGTCCGCCCCCGTGTAATACCGGGTGGTGTTGTGGAACGCTTCGGGTAAAAGTGGTTGTGGCATATCGCCAGCCTTCCTGCGGATCGTCCGCGTATATGCACGTGGCGGCATGCGGGTTAGGTTTTCCAGCAAGTGAGCGGTCGTGTCTTGCTAAGCGGCGTAATCGTCGCCGTGCGCATAGTTCAATTTGTCGGTTACAGCACCTGAATAAGGATGCCACGTGAGCGTTATCACCTTGTCAGTTTTTGCAAGTCCGCTGTACCGGCTTTTTTGGCACCATAATTCGAGTAGTCCACGGTCTGGTCGGTGCTTGTCGAGGTTCGACTGGATATAGAACGCGTTGGCCGCGTCGTAGCCGATACGAGCAGCGCCAGTAACTTCATCAAGAGACGGTGCTCCCTTTGATTTAGTAGGCTTCGCAAAGTTTGCGGACTTGCGCATGGCTGACACGACGAGAAGTGCGATATCAAAATCGCGGGCAAGATACTTGATGGCAGTCGAGTTCTCTAGGTCAGTTTCAAACGAGTTTTCGCCGGAAACCGGCGCGAGCAAGCCGAGATAATCCAACACGACCAACTTCCATCCGTAAGCCTCAACACCCTTGGCGACGACTGAGCGAAGTTTGTTGCGGTCTAGCGCGCCGATCCACGCGTTGCTGTCGAGAATGTGAAGGGGCCAACCGTCGATTGCTTCTTTCGTTCTTCGATAATCACCGGCTTCAGAGTTTGTAACCTTATTGGTTTCGAGCTTCCAACGCGGGATTCTCGAATGTTGCGCCGCGACTAACCGAAATACGTCGGTGCTATCAAGTTCGGCTGAGATTATTCCGACCGGGCAGCCCTCTGCCGCTGCATTGGCCGCAATCTGGACAGCGACTGTGCTTTTGCCTTCGCCCGGCTTTCCACAAATAAGGGTCACCGATTTGGAACGTAATCCGCCAAGGCCGTTAATGCGGTCGTCGATAGCTTCGATACCGGTAGGGATGTGCTCAACCGGCGCAAAGGTCGCGGGGTTGTTACCGATTGCGGCGATACCGAATTGGGCAAAAGGGTCGTTGTTGATTTGTTCGTCAACGTCGTGGCGATCCACTAACGCCGCGCCGGGTTGTCCGGTGGCATATTTCTTCGCGTTCTCAAACTTCTGCAATAGTTCGTCCTCGGTCCAAGGTGGGGAACACCGTTTGTTCCAGTCTGCAATGGCGGTTAGAAATTGTTCGCGGGTTAGCTTGTAATCCACTGCCGCACGGCAACATGTCTGAAAGGTGTGTGTATCACCGCCGCTGCCTTCAATGGCAGGCGGCGTGCGTGTCAGTTCTTCGACGAATCGCGCCACGTCTTCAAAGGTGGCTTCAGCCTTGCTGGATTCCGGCGGGTTGTCGCGTATCCGCTTAGTGATTCGCTCGACAAGCCAATCGTTCGGTATCTCTACCACTTCGGATTCGTCCACCCATTCATACGGCTTGCCGTCAGCGCGAATGGACGGGGGCAGAATGACGTAGCCGCCACGCGATTTGATATCCACGCCGGGACCAAGTGCGTTTGCCTTCGTCGGAATGGTCACCGATTCTTCAAGGTCGGGCCATGCGTAATAAAGGTGTATGCCACCACTTGGCGTGCGTGCTTCGAGAGTACCATTCAGGGGGCCGTATTGAGCCTGTAGTGCACGTAACGTCGCCATTCCGTCTTGGTGGCCACCCTCTACGGTGTCAACGTCAACGACAAGCAAGCCAGAGGCGGGGCCTGTTAAGACAGCAACCATTGCATTCGGCCATTGAGTCCACCATTCCTTGAGTTGATCGACCGTTCCTTTGGTCCCTGTCTTCCACTTCACCAAAGCACTCTTATCTTCCGGGTTAATCGGTATGCACCGCCAACCAAGGCTAAGGTATTTGATTGCAGCCTCTAGGGCGTTGTTCGTCATGCTGCCACCCCGTCAGCTTTTCCCCACGTGAATGGGTACACGGTCACCAAGTCTTCGTCACTTTGTTGCGGGGGGCTTTTAATGCCCCCGCAACTATTTACTGTCAGGGTATCCGTATGGTCACCGATTTTTTGGGGTGGTTTGGTCGCTGTTTTCTCATTTTCGGTAACCACATGGTCACCGATTTTTGCGTTAATCGCTTCCTGCGGATTCTCGGCGGTCACCGATTTTGGTAGGTCAGGCAGTCCGGCTTTCGCTGTGATTTGGCGGGTAGCGACACGCTTGAATCCGGGCCGGAAGTCGCCACCGTCGGACCTGAGATAGCCTCTCTGCTTCAACTTGGCGAGCACCTTTTTTGCGAAGGCGGTGCTAATGTTGCAAAGGTGACCGACCACGCGGGGGCCGATTGGCTTCTTCCACAAGCCCTGAATCTGCCATATTGCGAGCAGAGCCGATCTCTCGACGGGCGTCAGGTCTTTTAGTTGGTGTACCTGATACAACGCATAGGCGTGTGGGTTGGTTGGGGGCTTCATTCGGTCCCCCCATCCACGACCGCGCGGCCCGCGCTTCGCATTAGGGCCGCAGCGGTCTCGCCCGCGCCACAACGTACGGCGTCAACAGCGCGGCGGACTAGTTCGTGCATGTCACCGCGCGCATCACCCATCAAATCAAGGTCGCGCCGCCGACGGCGATATTTCGCAGGAAGGAATCCACCTGCATTTCTCTTCATTTCTTTAGAGTGGTTGTTATAATGCTCATGGTACTCAGGCGCAACATTCTGAGACTTGGCCCGTAGGCGGTGCTGGAACACCCCTACGGGCTTTTTTGGTTTATTCATTTTGGTTTTACTCCTTTACGTCATTGTCGCACCTTGCGACGGCTCCTTGGCCTTCCGTAGCCAACTTCTAACTTCATCTATATCCCAACGAACGCTGCCCCCAACGCGGATCGGTGCTGGCACATCGCCGCGCAATCGCAATTTCTCGATTGTCCTAGGTGTAACCCCAAGGGCCGCAGCTAAATCCCGCTTGGTAATAAGTGTGGGTAGTTGTCGCATTCAGCACCTCGTTTTCAGCGCGTACCTTCAGCGCCCAGCCACATTCGCAAGTGAATGTGGAAACCACCGGACGCCTATTGTTTCCTCCTCGAATGACCTGCCGGATACGGCAATACGCGAATTATAGCGAACACGGGAAAATGTTGAAACGACTGCGCCAGCTGCGAAGAAAAAATACCTATTCACAGTTTTCGAGTAGTTATCCGGATGCGCGGATTGACCGGAATCACAACCGGTGCCGTTGCGGCTTGCGGTGCGTGAATAACGGGGTACGTTTGTGGGTGTAAGTTCCGGAAATGGGTGGAATTAGCGGAATGTCTATATAGAAAGGACTGGGTCGTGAATAGAGGTAGTTCACAATCTGCGTACAGTTACGGCACGTCCGCAATTTCTTCAATACTAGCATTGGGCGGCTTGTTGATCGGTGGAGGCTGGCTACTGTTCACGTGGCAATGGCGGCTCCTACTATTTGGAATATTGAACATTATGGTTATGCCGTTGGGGTTCACACTTCTAATGCTACCGGTGTTTCTGCTATCGGGTTTATTGCTTGACCGTGAAATAACAAAAAAGAATCTAGTTTTGGTTTGGCTAAGCACGTTCATCGTTTCACTTTGGACGAATGCGGCCCTTGCAATCTGGGGACTCGCGGTAACTCATCACTTTGTTATTGAGAATCAGGTAGCCCCTTTGCTGCCCTCTTTCTTGTTCGGGCTTGGGATTGTCTATCTGCCACTGACATACATGGCTTCCAAGGAAGACGATAAAGGAGACGCGAGCTTCGGCCACATCCTTTTGGTGATGTTGATTTATTGCGCGGCATCAGGTGTTTGGTATTTCGACGGCGAATTTTGGTGGAGTATTTCTATTGCTGCGGTCGCAATTGTCGCCCATTCCTTGATTTCTATGCTTGTCGTTTTTCGGCCCCAGATTGATGAGCAAGGCGACGTCAACGAAGACGATGGTGCGGACGAGTTCAACTAACGAGCCACCTAATTCCCGCCACTGTCGGACCGTGAACCAATTCGGGCACTATCGCGGAATTGTTCTAACTTCCAAGTGTATTCATTCCGCCAAGTGTTCCACCGCTCTTCATCGTGAGGCTCAATCTGCAATTGGTTCCATTCCCGTTCAAGTGCGTCAACATCCCTTTGCGTATTATTGTCGCCGTATCGTCTGATGGTCGCATAAGCAATGGTGGCCTCGGTGTAGCAAGTGTGGTAATGGTTGGCTTTGACGACATACGTCTCTCTCATTCCCCTATCGGCTACGTCCTTGTCTTTCATCTCATCACCGCAAACTTTGTAGTAGTAGAAAGCGTCCACTGTACCGACCATGTACGCGTAATAGCGGCTGACCGCCTGTCGAAATTCGCCCTCAACTTGGTGCCGGTTTCGCAACGCTTGAACGGTCGCACCCGACAACCCCGCAATGATTGCACCGACTATCACGCCTACTAACTGACCATCCATATAGCACCTCTCTTTGTCGTCACGTATAAAGACCTAGCGGACCATACTAGTCTGACGCGGCAATATGAACACAGTCAGGGTACTGAATAGATACTCACGGCAATGAAAAAGCCGGGGAAATTCCCGGCGTGGCGTGGTTCTGGTTGTTGGCGTCACTCGTCGGATCGGGCTAACCCTCGGAACGGCGTGGCGTCTTCTGTGGCTCCCCCTTCCGGCTCGGGGTGACAATCCCGGCGTGGCCGTCGTCACGGGTGGCCTGCTTCACCAACGCGGTAATATGGTCGCGCGTGGCTTTCGGCAATTTGGACCACGCGGCGAGCAGTGCTTGAAGGTCTGCCGGAATGGGGTTATTTTCCGGGCTACTGTTGACACTTTGGGCACGGTCATTTTTTGGCGCGACCGTTTTCCCGTCTAGCCCCATAGGAGAGGTGGCCGAGTGGTTTAAGGCGACGGTCTTGAAAACCGTTGAACAGCAATGTTCCGGGGGTTCGAATCCCTCCCTCTCCGTTTTCTTTTCTCAACAAATCCAAGTCTTCTGTTGGTCAGTTGCCCCGAACACATGATGCGGCTGGTGCCGCTGCATACGTGGCGCTTATTCATCACCGCTAAACTCACGAAGATTTCATCTGCAACAGAACCCTTTATCTACGAAGGGTCGGCGCTAATTCCGACCGACGGGCGTGATTGGCAGTCGCAATCGAATAAAGCGTTCGATTACGCCGGAAGATCGAACAGCCTCTTTATCCTGGAGTGCTCAGCGGAAAGTAGCCCCCCCACATCGTCGAGGAAACGAAGTATGCGAATTGCAGAACATCCCGGACGGATAGGATGAATCGCGCGCACCTTTCCCATTGTCCCGAACTAGGCCGGTTCAAGCGTGCCTTCACCGTCGGCGATGAATGCCCGTGCGCGGATGCGCTCGACGCTTGCGCTGGCGCGGCGTTTGAAGAAGCCGAGCGAGATCGAATCGATCCATTTCTGCGTTTGCTGATCGAAAAGGTATTCGTCAAAGAAGATAATCGCCGGGCGCGTCAGGCCCGACTCGCGCGCAAGCATTTTCAGCAAGCACCGATCCGCCCAACTTAGCCCGAACTTAACCAGCAATCGATTAAAAATCTTGCCGGCGCGGACCGTATGCCTACGTTCTTGTCGCGATTCGTTCGCGCGCTGCAGGATCAGCCATAGAATAAAGATCGCAACGGCCGCACCGATGAGGATATACGCCCCACTCGTATCCGAGGACGACGACGACGGTCGATCGTTAAACGCGCCGCGCAGGCCTTTCAGCCGATCGTGATACGGCGTTTGCGCAAGTAAACCTAACCATGTTGCAATCATTATAGCACCGCCTTATTCGCCGCCTGCTGTCGGTGGCGTTCGAGCCGTTTGGCAACGTGCTGTGCGATGCGCGCGATACGACGATCCGGATCGGACGTACCCATCACGCGCACGCGATCGAGAATGGTATGCAAGCGCAATTGATCGATGATCCACAAAGCGGCACAACGATGATCCGAGCGATGATCGATCAACATCTTCAATAACTCGCTCGCAGCAGTGGGTTGTTTCAACCGTAATAAGCAGCGAATGGCCGACGCGCGCACGTCGGAATCGTTGCTCTTCACCAACGGCTCAACCAATTCCAACCGTCGCGGTGCCTGCACGGCATCGAGCGCATCGATGCCGGCCGATACCACCTCGGGAGCCTTGTCTTGCAACGAGCGTTCGAGAATGCGCCGGCTGGTTTCGCCGCCGACGGTGCCGAGAATCGCGATTGCAACCGCGCGAATGTCGGCGAGCGTATCGTTGGCGGATCGAAACACGTCTTTCTCAAAGCGCGATCCGATTTCCAATGTACGCACCAAACGTAGCCCGCGCAGGCGGTCGGTCGCGGTCTTGGAGAGCAGCTTCACCTGCAAGCGCGTTTCGAAGTCCGTCACGAACTGAAATGCGTAATGACCTGCGCGATGGGCAAGCGTGGCGTCCAGCCGCTCGAAGTTTTGCCAGATGCTCTCGAATTCTTCGGAAATGCCCGCGCTTTCGATTAGCCGCGCCCAATCTTCCGGACGGTTGCGCAACACGCGCGACCGTTTGAATTGGCGCGAGCCGCGTTCGCGACGTTGCAGTTCGATCCGCGCGATGCGCTGCACGCGCTCGTCGTCGTGGTCGAGCAAACCCTGCAACGCCATCGTGCCGTCGGGTGAGTTGATTTGCGTGAGCGCACGCACGGCGGCGCGATTGACGTCGGCGTGATCGACGATCATCAGGTTCAACAGCAGCGAAATCTTGCGATTAACGGGCAGACCTAGCTTGAGAATCCAATCCGCCGCGCGGCTGGCCACATCGGGGGGCAGGTTAAACGCGGTATCGAATTCGTCGTTGAGCCAATCGACTTGACGAATGGCGCTGAGGTGACGCCGCACGCGCGGGTCGCGCGCCAACCAGGACCATCGAATCATCTCAACGAAAAAGGGTGTATCTTTGCTACGCTGCAACAGCGCGACAAGACGCCGACGCAAGTCGGGAAACGCCAACGCGATATACACATACGGTACGTGCTCGGGTTGCAACTTGTCGGACAGGAGTTCCTGGATCGTGAATGTCAGCTTGCCGCGGCTAATCGTGCTCTGCTTGAGCAACACATCCTGCAAATCGAGCGCCCACGGCAGCGCCGCTTCGATTACTTCGTTGCGATGATGGCTTTCGTAGTGATTCACCGCTTCCGCGAGCGCGTTGACCAGGAACTCGCGATCTTCATCGAGGCGATTCAGTACGTCGTTGGCGATCCCTCGGTTTGGCGTTTCGTCGCTAAGTTTAGACAAACGTCGCGTTTGAGTGAGCATGCGGCTCGACAAGGCATCGGCCAGTTTGCTAAGCGTGCCGGCGGCTTGGGCTCGGATGCGGGGCGAGCCATCGTGAATCGCGTGGGTTGCGAGGTAGGCGAGTCGCGCATCACCGCTCAGCGCGATAATTTCGAGCGCGTTTTGTCGCGTTTGGGCTTTGCTGCTGCGGACGGAGGTTCGCAACGCCCCCGCCAAAGCATCGACGTTTTCGATGATAAGCTGGCGTGCGTCGGGCTCGAGCTGCGAATACGCCGCCGGCAAGCCTTGCAGGCCGACCGACTTACCGCGCTGAATGATCGCGTCGACCAACTGCCGCTGCCGCTCGGGTTGCACCACCGACAGCGCGTCGAGCAGCAACCGATCGGCATCTTCGCCGTCGTAATCCTGCAGATGATCCAAGATGGTCAAGCGCGCACTCATACACCGTCCAAACGCTGGAATTCCGTATGGTTATTCGGTCTGTGGTGCCGGGATGGTGAGGATGGAGTGGTTGCCGGGGCTCAGCAGGCAGATAGTCCGCACAAAAAGGTCTGAGAATGTCCAATGAATGCGGTTATCGGGCGATCGATACGGCGAATACGCCTAGTTGGCAGCGGTCACGGGCACGCGCAACACCGGGAACTGCGTGACCATGGTGCCGGTGAACGACTCGATCAGAAATGGGAATACTGGATAGATGTCGGTCCCGCGCAGCGCCGATGTCGTCGGCCGCGCCGAGGTTGCGACCGTGCCGACGACGGAGGCAGACATCCAACCATCCGACGAACCGACGGAAATGAGGCCGGTGATACTCTCCGCGCCGGGGATGGTGGCCGAACCGGTGATGACGAGATCACCGCTCGGATGCAGCAACATACCGTCGGTATTGATGGTCGCGTCGATTTGAACCTGCGTGAAAGCTTGCGGATCGTCGAGTGGAATGCGAAACAAGGCACCCGCATTGGTATTCCCGACGACCAGCACCTCGTCATCGGGAATGAACTCGATGCCGTTGGCCCCGACGGTTGCGCCTGCAAGTTCGGGAGCGGCCAAAAACACCGAGGCTTCTCCGATCGGGGTAATACGATAGATCGCACCGGCCATGCTATCGGTGATGAACGCGTTGCCATCGGCATCGACGGTGCAATCATTGATCAAACTACCACCCTGCCCAGCCAGTCCGCTAAGGTCGAACATCGCCAGCGGCGAACCATCATCCGCGTCGTAAATCCCGAAGCCGGGGCGCCCATCGGCCAGCGAAAGACATGCCAGAATTCGACGGTCATCCAGATGCAAACCCGCGATAGAACTTACACCCGGATCATCCACCAGCGTGGTGAAGCTGCCGTCATCCTCAACCGCCACGATCACGCCCATGCTGAGCGAACTCAGCAGAAATCGACACTGGATGGGGTCGAACTCGATGCCCTCGGGAATCAGGTTGGGAAACGCGACGGTTAATCCAGACGGCGGTGTCGGACACGCGATGTCGTTAACGGCGGCACTGCTGACGTTCAACGATGCGGGGCTAGCGCTAGGTACCTCGGGCGTAAGCGTGCACGCAACGTTGCAAGAGATAAGAAATGCGGCGATTGATATGAAAGTAAATCGTGCGTGCATCGTTGGTTCCAAAGATGGGGGCTGGCTGGCTCTCGCTACGGATACTACGAGATTGGTGGCAGCATCGAAAGCGAAATTGCTTCTTGAATTTTTGAAACGCGTTGCATGCTGCCACCATACCGCCCTGTCCTTTCAGGTAAACGGAATACGCAATGGGAGCAGGCCTAGATTTCGCCCGCATGATTCAATAAACTCACCAACCACGCCGACGTTGCTTCCAACTGCTAGTAGGAGTACGAGATGAAACACGTTTGTCGCAAAACACTCAATTTTGCAATGGCAATGGCAGCATGCTGCCTGTGCCTCCATGCAACCATAGCGCTTGCCGGTGATAAACCGACGGTCGCCATAAATGGCGAACTCACCAGCGTGGACGGCATGCGCCTGCTGCGCGTGTGGGGCGATGCCGAAGCGCGCGGTTACGCCCACGGTTACTTACTAGCCGAGGACATCGTTTCGCTCTTTAACGACTATATCAACACCGAACAACTAAGCGGCGGTCCGCAACAGTATGAAACGTTGCGCGGCCGCATGTTGGCCGTGATGAAACTCCCGGGCGACATTCCAGCCGAGCTGCGCGGCATGTTGCGCGGTATCGAAGCGAAGTTGAAGGACGGCGCGCGGATCGCCGCGCTGGGCCGCGCGTTGCAATACGAAGACCTCGTCGCGATGAATTGCATTCCTGACGCGGCGGGCGTGGCGTGTTCGTCGTTTGCGGTTTGGGGCGATCGCACCAAAGACGGCGACACGATCGCGGCGCGCAACCTCGACTGGTACCCCGCGCGGTTCCTGATCGATAGCCATCTCTTAATCGCGCACATTCCCGAAGAAAATTCGCCGCGCCACGCATGGCTGTCGGTGTCCTGGCCCGGCATGATCATTTGCCTAACGGGCATGAACGAACACGGCACAACGGTCGCGATGCACGACGTGTTTCAAACCAAGCCCAGCAGCCCCGGCGGATTTACCCCGCGCGGCTTCTGCCTGCGCGAAGCGATCGAACGGGCCCAACCGGATAACGTGATCGAATCGGTCGCGAGCGTGTTACGCGAACATCAACCGATGGTCGGTAATAACGTGCCGGTGAGCTTTCCGTTTGAAAAAGGCGCGAAGACTGCCGCCGCGATCTTCGAATACGACGGCAACGCCAAGCGCGACGGCGGCGTGACGGTGCGACTGGTAACAGACAACGGCAGCGACAAGGACGATTTCATCATTGCCACCAACGACTATCGCAAGCGCCGCGCAATCGGCCATTGCGGCCGTTACCAATTACTCGACGGCAGCTTCGCCGACGGCGATAAGACCATCAGCACCAAGGACGCATTCGAACGGTTGCAGCAAGTGAGCCTGGATCGCGGCTACTTCACATATCAAAGCGTGATCTTCGAACCGAACAAAAGACGGATGCGACTTGCCCTATCCGGTGACGGGCAGGCCGCACCCAAGCGCAAGACCCAACGCGTGAAGGTGAATGAGGTGCTGCAGCGGCCGAATGAAAGTAGCACATCGACGGATTGAGTTAATATCCGAGATAGTTCGCGAACCAAGGCCCGAATCGAACGGCTACTCCCGCTTCGACTCGGGTTCTTCCTTTAACAAACCCAATCGTTTGGCGCGGCGTTCCCAGTTCTTGCGTGCCAGCGCCTGCATGTCGTCGGTCCGGTCGGATTCGTCGACGATCTCCATGCCGAGCAGCGTTTCGATCACATCTTCCATCGTCACGATGCCGGCGGTGCCGCCGAACTCGTCGACGACCAGCGCCACGTGTTCGCGCTGTTGCAAGAGGCGCTCGAACAACTTGGGAATCGGCATCGACTCGGGCGCGACCATGATCTCGCGGCGAATCGTCGACAGCGCCGCGTCGCCGTTTTGATTGACGAGTTGAGAGAGCAGTTCGTCTTTCAACACATACCCCACGATGCGGTCGGCCGTGGCATGCTCGAAGATGGGGATGCGCGAAAAGCGCAACTCGGGATTGGCTTCGTAAAAGGCGGCGATGGTTTGATCTTCGGGGGCCGTCTTCATCACGGTGCGCGGCGTCATGATATCTTTCACGCGAATCGTATCGAACCGCAGCAGGTTATGAATGATGGCCGACTCCTGCTTTTCGAAAACGCCCTCGCGCGCGCCCAATTCGGCCATCGCCATAAAATCCGAACGCGAGAGCACGCTTTCGGCCTTATCCTGCTTGACCAGTCGCGTGATGAACTGGCTCAACCACACCAACGGTAGCAACACCGTGATAATGAAATTCAGCGATGTGACGGTAAAGCCCGCCAACGATTTCCAATAGGTCGCGCCGATCGTCTTGGGGATGATTTCCGAAAGCACCAAAATCGCGAGCGTCATCACGACGGGCACCACGAACGACGTGATAAACGGATTGGTTTCCGACCAGATGCGCGTTGCTTGTTCGCCGACGCCGATTGCGCCCACCGTATGAGCGATGGTGTTGAGCGTGAGAATCGCCGACAGGGGCCGGTCGATGTTCTCCTTGAACGCCTTTAAGTGCGTGCCGACGCTGCTGCCTTCCTGCTGTTTGATCTGCGCGAAGGACGGCGTGATGCTGAGCAGCACCGCCTCCCAGAGCGAACAGAGGAACGAAAAGCCGATGGCCAGCACAAAGAATAGAACGAGCAACGAATACATGCCGCCATTGTGCGGACTGGGCGGCGGATTGCAACGCGGGCGTTTAAAGACTTACTTCGCGGCGACCAAGTGGGCGTGCATGCGCTCGAAGGTTTCGAGCATTTTCTGATAGGTCGAAAGGTGCGTGCCGATCATGCTATCGGCACCGTCGTCCCCCGTCGCGCCGGCGTTTTCATAAGCGCGGATCAACGTGCGGACCGATTTCATAATCGTCGGCATCAACGATTCGAGCGTGAGGTAATGGAAACCGCCGGTGCTGATGTCGATGCGCCGTGGAACGGGCGTGCCGCGACGGGCGAGAATCGCATCGGCCAGGCGCTTTTCGTGCATTTCAATTTCGGACAACAAGCGATTGACGGCGGCGCGATCGGCGGATGAGCCGATCGACACGAAGACGCCGGTTTCGCGCAAGCGACCGAGCGGGTTGCTGTACTCGACGGCGAGCAGGCTGTTGAGCGTATCGATGACGGTTTTATTGTCCATGGTTCGAAACTCGCGAAACGCTGCAACGTTAATTCGTATCGGTGGCGGTATTCTCGTCGCCATCTTCCGGCGCGGCAGGTAGCGCGGCTTGCGGGCCGCTCGCATCGGCAGTTTGCACCGACTTACTCAAAGGGGCGATGGCGTAGAGATTCTTCGCACCGCGATCGGAAATCGACTTCAGGTTGCCGGCCAGGAACGTTCCCGTCAGCAACACCAACAACGTGCAGACAACGACCATCGCTTGACCGGCAAGCGGCACGTGCAGATCGGACTTGCCGCTGTCGGTGAAGACCATCGTGCGGGCCACGCGCGCGTAGTAGTAAAGGCTGATAAGCGTGTTGAGCACGGCGACGATCACGAGCCAATAAAGCCCGCCTTCCCAGACGGCGAAGAGCAGGAAGTACTTCGCAATGAACCCACCAAACGGCGGCAGACCGACGAGGCTGAACAGAATCACGATCATGCACAGTGCAATCAACTTGTTGCGCCGAATCATGCCGCTCATCTCTTCGATGTTTTCGCTGCCCGTGGCCCAATAGACCATGGCGACGATGCCGAAGGCGGCGATGTTCATCAGCATGTAGATGATGATATAGCTAAGGATGGCGCTGAAGGCCGGGTGCGTGGTCGCTTCGATACCGGCCGCGGGCCGCCACAGAATCGCAGCCGCCATCAGCATGTAACCGGCATGCGCGATCGAACTGAACGCCAGCAGGCGTTTGAGGTTGGTCTGACGAAACGCGCTCAGGTTGCCCACGGTGCACGTGACCGCCGCCATGACGGCAATGGCCTGCGCCATGTAGTTCAGCGTTTGCGGCGTGATGAACGAATTGCCATTCACCAGCACCGTTATGACACGGAGAAGCAAACCCAAACCGGCAGCCTTGCTGGCAACGCTCAGCCACGTCGTTACTTCGATCGATGCACCCTGAAACACATCGGGACACCAGAAGTGGAACGGCACGGCCGAGACTTTGAAGCCAATGCCGACGATAAACGCAAACAGCGCCGTCGTGACGAACACTGTCGAACCGCCGGACGATTCGTTATACGCCTGTGCGATGCCGCTGCTGAGCGTGGCAACGTCGAGCGTACCGAAGTAACCGTACAAGAGCGACGCGCCGTAGATCATGATGGCGCTGGTGATCGCGCCGAACAAAACGTATTTGAGCGACGCTTCGGCGGCGAGCGAGTTCTGCTTGCGAAACGCCGTGATACCGTACGACGGCAAAGACGCCATCTCGATTGCGAGAATGATCATCAGCAAGTTCGTCGTGCTGACCATCAGCGCCATACCGAAGGCGCTACCGACGAAGAGCACGAAGAATTCAACCGGGTCTTGTCGGGGCACTTCGCGCTCGGGCAAGCTGCTTTGTTGGCCCAACCACCACATGCCCGTGATGACGAGCATAAAGATGCTAAGGCCCAACATGAAAAAGTAGCTAAACGCATCGGCGACGAGCATCGGACTGTTGCCGGAACCGCTGCCGTCAAAGCCCTCCCAGGGGCCGCTAAATTCGGTAAGCCCGCGGAACGCGAGGATGCCGGTCACGAGCGTGCCGATGGTCACGATAGCGGCTGTCACGCGGACATTTCGACCGACGGCGAGCGCACCCAGCAGGATCGCGACGAGCGTTGCCACCAACGAAAAAAGCGGCGCAATGCGGCTCAATTCCTCGCCGCTGGGCATCCACATTTGGGCTAGCATTGCGTGGGACACGGTCGTCACGCTTAGCCTCCTAACGCAACAGCGGCAGTGCCGGCCGTCGATTTGATAACGTCAAGCACGGCATCGATCGAACCGTTCATCAACATAAACGTGTACTTCGGCAAGATGCCCATGAAGATGGCGAGGATGGCCATCGGCACAAGGATCGCCGTTTCGCGCGCCGTGACATCCGGGAAACCGGCGTACTCTTCCTTCTTTTCGCCGAGATACACCCGCTGAATCATCCACAGGATGTAACCAGCCGTTAGCACCACACCGAAGGCGGCGATAACCGCCATCCACGGCGACCAGGTCATACTCGGGTTGGTATCGACGGCGTTAAACGTGCCGAGCAACACCCATGCTTCACCGATGAAGCCGCACAACCCGGGCAAGCCCAGCGAGGCAAAGAAGCCGAGCGTGGCCAACGAGCCGTACTTGGGCATCTGCAGCCACAGACCGCCAAAGCGATTGATTTCGCGATGGTGGGCACGATCGTAAATCACGCCCACCAAAAAGAAGCACATCGGGCTGGAAATGCCGTGGGCCAAGATTTGGAACATCGCACCCTGAAAACCGATGTCGGTCATCACGGCGATACCGAGTACGACGTAGCCCATGTGGCTAATCGAGCTATACGCAACGAGACGCTTGAAGTCGGTCTGTGCCAAACAACAGAACGCGCCGTAGATGATGTTGATCACACCGAGCGTCGCCAGCAGAAAGGCGAGGCTTTCGCCGGCCGCTGGGAAGATCGGATAACACACCCGCAAGAAGCCGTAGGCACCGAGCTTCAGCAAGATGCCCGCCAGAATCATGGAGATGGGCGTGGGTGCTTCGACGTGCGCCAACGGCAACCAGGTATGGAACGGGAAGAGCGGCACCTTGATCATGAACCCGATGAACAGGAACACGAACATCACATGGCTGAACTTCCAGGCATCGAGCAGGAAGGTATGGCTGGGATCATTAAAATAGGTGCTAATCGCGCCGTCGGTCGCGAGCGTGATCAGGTCAAAGGTACCGTTGCCGCCCGTTGCTTCGGCGCTGGCGAAGAACATGGCGATTAGCGCGACGAGCATCAATACCGAGCCCGCGAGCGTGTAGATGAAGAACTTGATCGCCGCGAACTCTTTCTTCTTACCGCCCCAGACACCGATGAGGAAGTACATCGGCAGCAGCATCACTTCCCAGAAGATATAGAACACAAAGAAGTCGAGCGCACAAAACGTGCCCAGCACGCCGGTCTCTAACAACAGGAATAGCGCGTAGTAGCCCTTCTCGGCCTTAGTGATGACGAAGCTGGTCCACGAGGCGAGCCACGTGATCAGCGTCGTCAGAATAACGAGCGGGAAGCTGATGCCGTCGAGGCCGACGTACCAATCAATCGAAAGCCCGCCTTCGTAGGAACCGTCGGCCTGCTGTTCGCCGCCGATCTGTATCCAATTGGCCCGGCTCTCGAACTGCATCGCCTCGCCGTAACCACCTTCGAAGGCGGAGCCATCGAGGAACGGCGGAAAGAGCATGAGCGAGAGCAGGAACACGGCGAACGTCGTCACCCACGAGATGCGCTTGGCCATCTCGGAAGGTGCGACCAGCACGACGACCATGCCGATCAGCGGTAAGAAGATAATCCAGTTGAGTAGCGACACGTTAAGACTCCCGTCTTACTCACGTATGTTGTCAGTGGCCACGCCAAATCGTTGACGGGCCGGTTGTCGTTTTTGCTGCGCAGATGATGTGTCATCCGCGCTGTGACCCATTCGCGCTGTGGCACCGGTTTGTAACCGGTGGTTTGGTTTTCCGCACTGTGGCACCGGTTTGCAACCGGTGATTCGCTCCGTCGAGTTCCCCCGCCCTTCCGAGGCTCGGGAACAGCCGGGACGACCCCGAAGCGTCCGACGCTGACCGCTTCCTTACGGGCGCGGCTCTGTTCGACCTTCCGCGCTGTAGTACCGGTTTGTTCGTCCCCCACCCTTGGAAAGGGTGGGGCACCCGTCGGGCGCGGCTCTGCTTGGGTGCCCCTGCCCTTATAGGGCTGGGGGACATCCCGCGCGGCTAACCTGCGAACGCCACGATTCCCTTCACGCTCGACCACACGGCGCGACCGACATATGTCAGTCCGTTACCGATGGGCTCGCGATAGATCACACATATCAACACAAGGGCGGCGCTACCCGCCGTCCATAGCAGATAGTTCCGCACGCGACCGTTCTGCGGTCGGCGGATTTCACTACCCGCATCGAAAATCAATTTGGCGATACCGTCGGCCAAGGCATCGACGAGACCGAAGCCGCGTTGATCGACTGCCATATCGAGTTGCTTGCCGGTGAAGACGCCGATGCCGCGAGTGGCATAGCCCGTCAAGTTCACGATGCCGTCGACTATTACGTTATCGATAAACGACCAGAACTTGCCGAACAACACGGTGCCGCCGACGAAAACGCGATCGTAGAACGCATCGATGTACAGACGTTCGTTGAGCGCCGTGTGGACCATGCGTAATGGTCGGCTGCTTTCCAAGATGCGACCCGCAAGGCCGGGGCCGTTGCGATACAGCAGCGCCGCGAAGCCCATCCCGATTAGGAAAGCGAACCCAACAATTGGAACGAGCGCAACGTGCGGATTGGCCCAACTGTCACCATGCGTGACCGTTAGCATCGATTGCCCGGCAATCTCTTTGTAACTATGCGCTTCACCGTCGATGGCAACGACAGCAGCGGCATCGGCGGCTTCGCCACCGGCATGCGAAATTAGCGGGCGGAAGATGAAGTAGCTACTTACGAACGTACCCACCGCCAATACGACCAGCGGTACGTACATCAATTTCACTTCATGCGCGTGGTCGTAAACGTGCTGATCGCGCGGTTTACCCATAAACGTGAGCCACCAACAGCGCATCATGTAGAACGGCGTGATATAGGCGATGGCAATCGGCAACCAGAACATCCACTTGGGCAGATGCGGCAGCGTTTGGGCGATGGCGAGTTTTTCTGGTGTTCCGTGCGGTTCGTGACCGCCATGCGCATCGCCGGCGGCCATCGTTGTCGAAGCGGCGGCGGACAACACATCGAAAACGCCACCGGCGCTGACGAACTGCACATCAGCCGACGCCAACTGCATATTTTGAATCTCTACACTTGCATTGGCGTGACCATCGCCGTGGTCATCGGCATGATCGCCGCCACCGTGACCATCACCGTGATCGCTGGAATGATCGCCCGCGTGGGAGCCATCCATGTTGTACGCACGTTCGTAGGCGACCGCGAGGATTTCGTCTTTGCTGAAGAACCCACCCAAGCCGAACTTAACGCCGGCAATCTTAATGCCGGGAAGGCCGAAGCCGGCGATCGCCAGCACGCCGATCAAGAACGTCGCACAGGTCACGGGCATCTTCTTGCGCAGACCGCCCATCTTCATGATGTTCTTTTCGTGATGGCAACCTTCGATGACTTGGCCGGAGCCGAGGAACAACATCGCCTTGAAGAACGCGTGCGTGATCAGATGGAACAGCGCCGCCGTCCACGCGCCCACGCCCATGCCGAAGACCATGTAGCCCAACTGGCTCAGCGTGGAATAGGCGAGAATCTTTTTGATGTCGGTCTGCACGATGGCGATTAGCGCCGTCAAGGTAAGCGTGATGCAGCCGATGACTGCAATAAACATCTGCGCGTCGGGCGTGAGCAAACGGAAGACGCGGGCGACGAGATACACACCCGCCGCGACCATGGTGGCGGCGTGAATCAGCGCGGAGACCGGCGTGGGGCCAGCCATGGCATCGGGCAACCATACGTGCAAGGGGAATTGAGCGCTCTTACCCATCGCGCCGCAGAACAGGCCAATGCCCATTAGCGTCGCGAGGGCCATACCGCTGACCTGCCAACCAAACAGATCGATCGACGCGGCGAAGATGCCTTCACCTGAACGGAACTGTTGAGCAAACTTGGCAGCAGCTTCATCGAGGTCGAATGTGTTGGTGTACATCACCACCAGCGCGAGGCCGACGATGAACCCGAAGTCACCCACACGGTTGGTGATAAACGCCTTCATACTGGCGTTACTGGCGTACTTCTCGCTGAAGTAGAAACCGATCAGCAGATACGAACAGAGGCCGACCAGTTCCCAAAAGATAAACAAGAACAACATGCTGCTGGACACGACCAGCCCCAACATGCTGAAACAGAACAAACCGAGGTAGGCGAAGAAGCGATGATATTTGCTTTCACCGGCGACTTCGTCGCTTTGGCCCGACATGTAACCGATGCTGAAGATATGAATGAACGTCGCAATGAACGTGACCATCGCGAACATCATGATGGTGAGCGAATCGAGCTTAACGCCGACGGTAATGGGTATGGTCCCCATGCGGCCCCAGTCGTAGCGGAAGGCATTTTCCGTCAGCTCCGCGCGCCCCGCGTTGTCGGTCGACATCCAACTGCCTAACACGATCAAAGCGAGTACCGCCGAAAGGCCAATCGCCCCCGTCGCCACCCACGCCGCGCGCGGCTTACCGAGCGGGCTATTAGCACCGAAGAAGACGAGCACCGTGAAGCTCAGCAGCGGTATTACCACACCGAGTGCGAGCATGATTTCTAACGTATGCCCCATGATGGTCTCTTACCTACCCCAGCCCAGCCGAGATCGACTAGCCACGCAACACATCGCCGCGATCCACATCGACGGTCTGCAGGTTGTTGTAGAAGTTCATGAAGATGGCAATCGCCAGCGCCGCTTCGGCGGCTGCCAGCAGAATGACGAACACAGCAAAGACCTGACCATCCACGAGGCCGGTCTGGAATTTCGAAAACGCGATCAGGTTGACGTTGGCGGAGTTCAACACCAATTCGACCCCGATCAGAATGCCGATGGCGTTGCGCTTGGTCGCCATGCAGACGACACCGAGGCTAAAGAGCAGCGCCGACAGAACCAGATAATGCGAAAGACCGACTGCGAGCATGGCTTACTTCTCCGTCTTCGCAAGGTAGGCCGCGCCGATCATCACGACGAGCAGCAACACGCTGGCCACTTCGAACGGCACGAGATACGTCGTGAGCAACGCTTCGCCGGCTTCGGCCACTTTCGGCGAGGTTGCCAGCGGCGTTTTCGTCGCCCGCGCGGCCCAATTCACGTCTCCGGATAACGTCAGCGATGTGATGCCGATGAACATGAGCAAGCCGACCAACGCGGCCAACACGATCTGACCTTTGGGCGGTTTGAACTCGGCCCACGGCGACTTACTCGTCAGCATGATGCCGAAGACGATCAGAATCAGCGTGCCGCCCGCATACACAATCAACTGAATCACGGCGATCAGATTCGCGTCGAGCAAGAAGTACAAACCGGCCACGCCACCCAGCGTGCCGAGCAGAAACAATGCCGTGCGCACGATGTTCTGCGACACGACCACACCAAAGGCGCTGCCCACTGAGATCGCCGCAAAGATATAGAATGCCAGATCGTCCATGTGAACTTTCAACGACCGCCCGTGTTCGGCGGCCAAACTATCCAAACGTTCAACGCTACTTACCGGGCAACTGATCCACGGCCAGCCAACCGACGAGCTTCTTGTTATTGCGATAACCGTAAGCGGCGATGCCGACGATGCCGAGAAGCGTTAACAAACCGGCAGCCGCCAGAATCTTGTTGATGATGCCGTCGAGGGCGATCAACCAGCCAAGGTTCAATCCGTTTTCCGACACGCCCAAGGTCCAGACCGTGTTGCAAAGCAACACCACCATGGTCGCCGGCAACAAGACCTGCACGCAAGCATACAACACCTGGTCGATGCGAATGCGCGGCAGCGTCCAGCGAATCCAAAGTTGCACGAAGAACAGGAACGTCGCTTTGAGAATGAACCAAATCGGGTTGGCCGCCAGCAGGCTTTTCACCAGCGTTTGCAGCATGCCGTTCTCGATGTTGGCCTGCGCGATGAACCACTCGGCCGACGAGGCGGGGAACGGCGACATCCAACCGCCGAGGAAGAGAATCGCGGCCAAACCGCAGACGACGTACATCGCGACGTATTCGCCGAAGAAGAACATCGACCAGCGGAAACCGCTGTACTCGGTCAGGAAGCCCGCGACCAGTTCCGATTCGGACTCGGGCAAATCGAAGGGCGCGCGCTTGCAACTGGCGAGCGACGCGACGTAGTACAGGAAGAACGCGAGGAAGCACCACGGGTTGACGAACACAAACCACGTCCAGAACCCGCCCGATTGTGCTTCTGCAATGCCCGTCAGGCTCAGCGAGCCGGCCGTCATGACCGGGATTAGCAACGCCATTCCCATCGGGATTTCGTACGACACCATTTGGCAGGCTTCGCGCATCGCGCCGTAAACCGACCATTTATTGTTACTGGCCCAACCGGCCAAAATCACGCCCATCACTTCGATGCCGAGCATGGCCAGAATAAAAATCAGCGCGACGTCGAGATCGCGAAACACCCACGCCGTCGCAAAGGGCAACGCGATGAATGCGCAAATGGGCGGGATAAACGTGATGTACGGCGCGAGCCGGAACAAGAGGCCGTCGCCGCCGGGCGGAACGTAATCTTCCTTAAAGGCGAGCTTAATGCCGTCGGCGGCGCTTTGGGCCCAACCGTGCCAGCCACCTGCGCGCATGGGGCCCATGCGCGATTGAATGCGACCGGCAACTTTGCGTTCCCACCAAATACCGAAGCCGGGAATCAAACTGATGAAGCCGATGATGCCGCCGACGCCGACGAGGTCGCGAATCAGCGGGAACTGCAACGGAAACATGAGGTAAGCAAGGATTGGCGTATCGATCGAGATCGCGCCGATCAGCGGGAAGTCCACCGACTTGCCCGCGAGGTTGTTTTGATAGATGGATTGAACCGTATGATCGTATTCGATGCCGACGACCGGAATAACGCTGGTTTCTTTGGCGGGCATCCAATCTCGCTGCACCGTCATGAGAATTTCGGCGTGCAACCAGACGCCGATCACGATGCCAAAGATCGCACCGATAAAAATAACGAACGCCACCCACGGCGCGCTCAACACGCGACCGATCAATTCGTAGGCGTAAATCGCGAACGCCGCCCCGGCGAAAAGCAGCATCCCGCCGATCGATCCCAAACACAGCGGCGGGACGAGCAGCACCTTCCAATCCTGAAGGTCGGCGGGTTTGGTGCTGAGCGGATCGAGCAGCAACCACGCACCCAAAATGATCGGGATGTGCGCCAAGGCGATGATCGCCAGCAAACGAATCGCCCTCTCGCGATAGTTGCTTAGCTTCTCGGTATCGCGCTGCACCCATGGAAGCGTGATCGATGCCACGTAAATCGTCTCCTGACTGCCTGCCGGACGGTTGCGCCCCGCAGAATTCCCTTGACCCGTGCGTTATAACGGGCCGCGCTGAGGTTGACCAGACCGCGCCAAACGGCGCGGCAACCGGTTTATCGCACGTTCTGTGTTTTCAATTTGACCGCTCAAACCGAAGCCGCCCGCGCCGGCGACAATCGACATCTTGCACGCCATCTGCGGCGTGCATACCCCACGGTCAGCGGTCCACTTCACCCATCACGACGTCGATGCTGCCGATGATGGCGGCCACGTCGCCCAATAGCACATCCTGACACACTTTTTCCGTCACGCAGAGATTGCAGAAACTCGGGCCGCGCGCCTTGACACGATCCGGAATCGCCGAGCCGTTGCCGCGCACGAAGAAACCGAGCTGACCGCGCGGATTTTCAATTTCGTAGTAAATCTCGTCGGCGGGCAGTTTCAGCGTTTTGCCCTTCTTGTGCAGCGTTTCCTGGCCTTCGGTGCCGTCCAGCTTGTCGAGCGCCTGGCGAATGATCTTCACGGATTCCAACATTTCCGAAACGCGCACGATGTAACGATCCCAACAGTCACCGACTTTGCCCTTCTCGCCCTGACCGACCGGCACGTTGAAATCGAAATCTTCGTAACCCGAACCGGGTTGCTTGCGCAAGTCGAAGTTCACACCCGAACCGCGCAGCACCGGGCCGGACAAGCCGTAGTCGAGCGCCTCTTGCGCCGTAATCACGCCGACATTGGCTGTGCGCTTGATGAAAATGTGATTGTGCGAGAGTAACAGGTTGTATTCGTGCACCTTGGGCTCGAAGTAATCGAGAAATTCGCGCGTGATATCGACGAAGCGCTCGGGCAGATCGTCCGTGACGCCGCCGACCGTGATGTAGCTGTACGTCAACCGCGCGCCGCAGGCCGACTCGAACAAGTCGAGGATGTACTCGCGCTCGCGGAAGGCATACAAGAACGGCGTGAAGGCGCCCAAGTCTAGCCCGTACGTACCGAACGACACCAAGTGCGACGCGATACGATTCAACTCGGCAAAGACGATGCGAATGAGCTTCGTGCGCTCGGTAATTTCAGCTTCCAAGCCCGTTAGCTTTTCGACCGCCTGCGCGAAGGCGAGGTTGTTGTTCATTCCCGCCAAGTAATCCATGCGGTCGGTGTACGGAATGTATTGATAGGGCGCGACGGTCTCGCCGATCTTTTCGGCGCAGCGATGCAGGTAGCCGATGTGCGGCACGGCTTCCAGCACCATCTCACCGTCGGTGCGCAGCACGACACGCAGCACACCGTGCGTGGCCGGGTGTTGCGGCCCCATGTTGACCAGCATCTCTTCGGTCTGCAGATCCTGTTGTTGAATCTGATCGCTGGAGAGATCGGCGTTGATATCGGGTTGCGATTCGAGGATCACGTCAGCCATTTATTTGGCTCCGGTTTGAAGCATTCATCTGTCGTCGCCCAGACTCAATAATTTTTTAGTGAATCGGTCGCGTCTGGTTCAGTTCGGTCACCGCCGGAATACCGTGGTACTCCATCGGGAACGCATAGTCTTTCTGTAGCGGGTGCCCTTCCCAATCGTCGGGGCACAAAATGCGACGCGGATGGAAACCGTTGAGGCCTTCCACCGAGTCGGGATGGTTATCGAAGATCACGCCCATCAGGTCGTATGCTTCGCGCTCGTGCCAATCGGCGGCACGCCACACGTGTGCGACCGAGGGAATGTGCGGATCGCTGCGATCGGTCCACACCTGCACGGCCACCGCATTCGTTAATGCCCAAGCGTCGCTGTCCGTCTTGCCGGGGCGATACGACGCGAGGTCGTACACGGCGGCGAATTTGTCATCTTCGAGATAATCAACGGCGGAAATCGAACGCAGGAAGTTGAGTTGCAAGCGCTCGTCGTCACGCAAGAATGCGGCAACTTCGGGCCAAGCATCGGCGGTAACGACCACGCGCGGGTGCGCGGTTTCAAATTCGGTGTCGGTAATCGATGCACCGAACGTCTCTTTAAGGATTTCCGCAATTTCTTCGGGGGCCATGGGCCAACCTTCCTGATGGTGCTTTCGCTTTACTGCAACGACACCATCATCGTTCCGCGTTGTTGTTGTTGCGTCTGATCGGCGATGCTGCGTTGCGTGTGATCAACCCCCGGCCATTGGCCGAGGGCTAAATGTTCACTTGTTGGGGCAGAACACTCACACTTAGCGTCCGGCCAATGGCCGGGTGCTAACCCGCGTGAACCGTGAATGCGCGCCCTACGCCGTCAGCGCTTCTTCCTTCGCGCCGGTCCATTTGTCCGTCGCGATCGACGAGTTCTTGATCTTGTCTTGCAACCGCATGATGCCTTCGAGCAACGTTTCGGGGCGCGGCGGGCACCCCGGCACGTAGATATCCACCGGCACCACCAGGTCGACGCCCTTCACCACGTGATAGCCGTTCTTGAAGTATGGGCCACCACCGATCGTGCACGCCCCCATGGCCATCACGTACTTCGGCTCGGGCATCTGGTTGTACAATCGCTTCACGCGGCTAGCCATTTTGTACGTCACCGTACCGGCGACGATCATGAGATCGGCCTGCCGCGGCGAAGCGCGAAACGCACCCGCGCCGAATCGGTCCACATCGAACCGGCTACCGCCGATCGCCATCATCTCGATCGCGCAGCACGCCAAACCGAACGTCATCGGCCAAATGCTGTAGCGTCGGCCCCAGTTAATCGCCCAATCGAGCGATGTGATGATGAGGCCTTCTTCGAATCTGTTTTCAATCCAACTCATGGATAATTCCTAACTGCGTTTATGCACACTCGATTGCCGTCGAGTTAAATCCATTCGCGTGCGGCGCGACCCAACGCATCGTCGGAGCGAACCGAACGCTCGCGCTTCATTTGCCCCTCGGTAGCGCGAACCCAATCGAGGTAACCGAAGCGCCAGAGATACAAGAAGCCGACAACGAGTACGGCAAAGAAAAAGAGCATGTCCCAAAGCGCCGCGATGCCCGCTTCTTTATAAACCACGGCCCATGGGAAGAAGAGCGCGACTTCGATATCGAAGATCAGAAACACCAACGCGACGACATAAAAGCGCAAGTCGAACTGCACCCAGCTATCGCCGATGGCCGGCTCGCCGCATTCGTAGGCCTGATCCTTCTCCGGGTGCGGCAGATTGGTGCGCAACAGTTTCCCGATGATCAAAATCGTGGCCGACATCAAAATGCCCGTCACCACAAAGATGAGCAGGCCAATGACCAGATCGTGTCCTTCATTCATTACTAGAGATCGCTTTCTTCGCGCGCGGCGGGGATCATGGCCGCGAGACCAGTTTACTTCTTCGACGCTTCCGAAGGTTCCAACGCCTTGAGCATTTCGTCGCGCACCGGCTTGGCACGTTCTTCCCAACGCTGCTTCTGCTCGGCCGCCCAAGCCGGCGGCTTGTCCTGTTGCATCCAGAACGGCTCGGGCGTTTGCTTGCCTTCCTTCGCCAAATCGGTGAACTCCACGATCATATCTTCGCGCGTGTAAGAACTCAGATCGTGGTTGTCACCCATGTGGATGCAATCGGTCGGACACGGGTCGGTGCACAGCGCGCAGAACATGCACTTCGAGTAGTCGATCGCGTAGCGCTGCAAGGCACCACCAACCGCCACGCCCGATTCCTTATCGATCTTCCGCGGCCCGGATTTCTCGATGTAGATGCAATCGATCGGGCAAGCCTTCGCGCACTGATCGCACGCGATGCACTTTTCCGCCTCGAACCAGTGAAACCCGCGGAAGCGCGGCTTCACCACCGGCGCGACGTCTGGATATTGCACGGTGATGGTGCGCGCAAAGCAGTACTTCAGCGTGATACGCATGCCAATGGAGATGGACTTCACCGTGTTATAAATGTTTGCGAAATATTCCTTGCGGCTGGCCATGGTGCCTCTGCTTACTCTCAACGCTGGTGGGATCGCGTTTTCTCGTTCGCTCGTCGGTTGCACCCGGCAACATCCGTCCCACGCAACTGCGTTTGCGACGGTCTTTTCGCGCCCCGCAACCGAAAATCTGCCCCTGTGCGGAAGTATAGCGAACACCTGCGGCTACACCACCGCTGCGGCAACGCGTTTTGGAATTAGCGGAACGAGGAGATTCAGCGAAATTGAAAACACGACCAGCGCGGATCGTGAAAAGCGAAAACTGCGTACGCCAATCGCGGCAAACTGAGATAGCGTCGGCCCAGCTTCGCGAACGACAATTTATCAAACGCTCGGCTTAGTTAACGCTGCGACGCGAATACACCTGAACACGAGAACATCAATTCCTGACATGAGACGCCGCCAAGTCTGTCCTACCAGCCAATCATCAACCAAATAAGAAGCAGACTGCCGACCATCAGCCCTACGGTGGCGATCAATCCGGCGAGCACCGCCCGCGCGCTAACGCTGGCGAGCGCTCGAATGTTCACTTCGAGGCCGATGGCCGCCATGGCCAGCGTCAACAAAATCTTCCCGCCGAGGCGCGCAACCTCATGCAAGGAAACACTTTGCGGCGCATCGAAGACGCCCGTGGCGGCGAATTGCAGCTCCGGCACAAACCCGAACGTGCACAACAGCGACGCCCCGGCGAACCCCCAAACAAACCACGGCACCAGGCGGGCATAGTGCACCATGAGCTGACCGCCGCCGTCGGGCTTGGCGGCCCGTTCGCGGGCATACATGACCGTCAAAACCATTACCATCGGTGCCATCATCGCCACGCGGACGAGTTTTACGGCCGTCGCGACCGTCCCCGCGTCGCCGTTGAAGGCAAAACCGGCGGCCACCACCTGCGGCACGGCGTGAATCGTCGTGCCCGCCCATACGCCGAATGTTTCGTTCGACATGGCCAGCAGCTTGCCGATCACCGGGCAAACCAGCATCGTTAACAAGCCAAAAAGGTTGATGGTGCCCACGGAAAGGGCCATATCCTCATCCTCGGCGTCGATCAGCGGCGCGACGGCGACGATCGCGCTATTACCGCAGATACCGGTGCCGGCACCGATGAGCAGGGACAACCGCTGCCCTAAGCCCAATGCCCGGCCGCAGGCGACCGCGACCAGCATCGCCAAAACCGTGCATGCGACCGTGATGGCGAGGGCCGAAACGCCGACGGACGCGATTTGGGTGAGATTCAGCCCAAGTCCCATAAAAACAATGGCGATGGGAATGGTCCTTTTCACAATCTTCCGGCAGCCCGGCTTGAACCTGCTGCCGATCGGCAGCAGGTTGCGAACCAGCACGCCGAGCAGGATTGCCAAAATCGCAGCGCTAATCGGATATTTGATGGCCTCACCGCGAACGACTTGAAACGGCCAAACGGGCAAAAACTGCAGACCGAACGACGCAGCCGCGAGGACGGCGGACAAGGCATAACCCGGCCAAAGGGACGGTTGGGCTTCGGCACCCACGATCGCCGGTTGCCGCAGCTCGACAATCGGCTCGTACACGCCCTCCATCGAATTGAAGGAGGCCAGCGCGTCGGCGCTGATCTGATTACCCCACGGATAACTGACGGTTTGCGACAACGAACGGCCCCCGCCTAAATCCCATCGCCGCCGGCGAATTCAAATACCTGATCGACGAACTCGGACACCGTGGCGGAGGTGAGCGAAAACTGCGACATGGTCATCAGCGGCGGCGAGTAGATATGCAGCGTGACGAGTTCCTTGCCGTCGGTTTGCAGGTTGGACATCTGATGGGTGTCGGCATCCTGCGAGCCGCAAACCTCGCCCTCTTGCAATTCATGCGAAGACGTCGGAAAGACCAGCCCGTCGGCGTTGCGTTTGAAAATGGTTTCCGTCGCCACACCTTTGAGCACGCGCACGCCGCAAGACGACGCGGCGTGATCGTGGATTGGGCTGCGCTGCCCCGCCTTCCAGCAAAGTATCAGCGCGTGATAGCCGGGGCCCGCGTGTAGCAGATTGCGTCGATAACCGTCATCGTTGAAACGTGCGTAGCGTTTGATATCGTCGTAGGAAATCGGATAAGCCTGCATGTGTTCTTGCAGCTCGTCGAGCGGCACGCGTTCGTCGTATCGATCGAGGGTTGCCATTAAGGCGCTGACGTTATCTTTCGCAACCATGCTCATTGCCGCCTACCTTTAACGTGGCTTTGTTTAAACGGGACTGCAATTATATCAACAATCAATCCGCTTTGCGAAAGCCTTCGACCACGGGCCCGAAGACGCGCCGATTTTCTTCGCTGAGCGACATTAGGCGTTCGTGGGCTTCGATAATGACCTCGCGCAACAACTCCTTGGAATCGACATCGATCGGCAGCGCGGCCCAATCCCCCTGCGGCGCCGGCATGGTATCGACCTGCTCGATCAACTTCGCAACGCCCATCGTTTCCAACGTGCGGAGCACGCCGTCCGACGGTGAGACCAAATAAAACGCGTCGTCACGCGCTTTGAGTTTCTGCATGGTGTCGACGAGAAAACCGGCAAAGGTGCTGTCGATGGTCTTGGCGTCGGCCAAATGGAAATAAACCGCGTCCACGTTGCCGGGGGCAAGGCTTTCGATATACGTGCGGATCGGCAAACAACCGCGCGCCGTGCACGCGCCGGTCGATTTGATTAGTACCGAACGGGTTTTCGGATCGAGTGCGATCTGTGCGGACGCTTGGTCGCTCATGCGGGTCCCCCTGAGATTCCTCTCTCTGAGCAGTTCATGATAACGGCATCGCCGTACAGATGATATCCAAATATTCATTCTTGACCGCGGAAGCGTGTGGGCCCGCGCTCAGTGATGCCCTCGTAACTCGGTTTGGAAGCGAGTGCGCCGCCCCCTATGATTCCACACACGTTAGCGTTGATCCAATCATCCAGATTCGATACACAGATGGGGTATCGACGGTTGTTAAAATAGGCTGCGACAACGAAAGCTTCTGCTATGGCGACCTATCAAATCTCGATCGACGGTATGCACTGCGAAAACTGCGTCGAGAAAATTCAGACCGCTTTGAATGCGACTTCGTCCGTTTCCGATTGCCGCGTATCGCTGCCCGATCACCGAGCCGTCGTCACCTTTGAAAATGATCAGCCCGATCTCGCAGCAGCCGTTGAAGCGATTCAAAGGCAAGGCTTTTCGGTCAAGGGTTACGCGGCCGTGGCTTCCTGATAATGACGTCGATATATGCCATCCAACTCGCACGATAACGCCGTCCAATTGCGCATCATGGGCATGACCTGCGGTGCCTGCGTGCAACGCGTTGAGAAAGCGCTCAAATCGATCGACGGCGTGCGCGACGCGTCGGTTAATCTGATGGCCGAGTCGGGCACCGTACAGGTGAGCGACGGCGCTCCAGATTTCAAAACGCGTTTACTCGAAAGTGTACGCAACGCCGGATACGACGCGGAAGTCCTGCCCGCCGGTCGGCAACTCATCGCCGAATGGACCGACGACAGCAAGCTGCGCGAATCGTTGCGACGGCATCGGCAAGCGTTGATACAAGCACTCGGCTTAGCCCTACCCATTCTCGGCTTGGAATACTTGTTGCCCATCTTCTGGCCGGGTAACGACCCCGCGGCGCAACTGCCCGGTCGGCTTTTGCAGTTGATCTTGCTCATCATGCTAATGGTAAGCCCGGCGGGCGGGCCGATTATCGTGGGCGGCCTGCGCGCTTTGTGGCATCGCACCGGCAACATGGATTTGTTGATTACCGTCGGCGTGCTATCGGCAACCATCGGCGGCTTGGTCGGTTCGTTCATGACCGAGCCCAAGCTGATTCACTTTCACGCCGCCGCCATGATATTGGCGATCGTATGCATCGGTCGTTATCTCGAAACCAAAATGCGCGGCAAAGCGACCGGCGCGATCAGCGCGCTCGCCAAACGCGCGCCCAAGCAGGCCGACGTCAAACGCGACGGTAAATGGCAAACCGTTCCCGTCGACAAGATTCAACGCGACGACGAGGTGCAACTCGTCGAAGGCGCGACGGTGCCGGTCGATGGCACCATCGTTGACGGCAGCGTGGAACTGGACGAACAAATTCTCACGGGCGAATCCATGCCGGTCTTGCGCGACATCGGTAGCAACGTGCAAGCGGGAACGACCGTCGTGAGTGGTCGCGCCGTGATTCGCGCCGCGGGAGATGGTTCGCAAGGCACGCTCGATCGCATGCTCGCGTTGATTCAAGCGGCGCAGCAAGGTCGCACGCGCATGCAGCGGCTTGCCGATCAGGTCGCGGGCATATTCGTGGCCGTCATCGTTGCGATTGCGATCATTACGTTTATTTCGTGGGGATTGTTTGGCGATGCCAACGGCTGGGCAATGGGAACGCGCGCCGCGATTGCCGTGTTGGTGGTTGCTTGTCCATGTGCCTTGGGATTGGCCACGCCCACGGTCACGCTGGCGGCATCGGGCGTGGCGGCGCAGCGCGGCATTCTGCCGCGCGACGCGGCGGCGTTGGAGACGCTCGGGCGAATCAAGACCGTTGTCTGGGATAAAACCGGCACGCTGACGGCGGGCACGCCGCAGGTGGACGCGATTCACGTTCTCAATAGTGGGTTTGATGAAGACGAGGTATTGCGCTTGGCCGCAGGTGCCGAACGGTTTAGCGCACACCCGATTGGTAAAGCCATCGTGCGCGCGGCACAACAACGCGAGTTGGAGGTGCCGACGCCAGCCTCATTTGATTCGACGATCGGGCGCGGTCTGACAGCCGACGTGGACGGTCACCACGTGGTCATCGGCTCGCCGATCTGGTTGGAAGAGAATGACGTTAAGGTAGAAATTGGCGCTGTAACGAACAATCGCGACATCGCAACGGCGGGTATGTCGAGCATCTTGTTGGCCATCGATGGCGCGCACGCGGCAACCATCGAGTTAAGCGATGCACTGCGACCCTCCGCGGCGGCGGCGCTGGCACGGTTGAAGCAATGCCATATCAAGGCGTGCATGTTGACCGGTGATGCGAAAGCCACGGCACATGCCGTTGCGGGCGAACTCGGCATCGCCACCGAGCACGTCGAAGCTGAAGCCACGCCGCAGCGCAAGATCGAATACATCGACGCGATGGTTAAGCGTTCGTCGGGTGTTGCGATGGTCGGCGACGGCATCAACGACGCCGCGGCGCTCACTCGCGCCGACGTCGGCATTGCCTTTGCAACGGGCGCGGATGTGGCCGTGGAAGCCGCCGATATATCCTTGATCGGCAGCACGCCGCACCTGGTTGCCGACGCCGTGGTCATCGCGCGGGCAACGACGCGATTGATTCGACAAAATCTGGGATGGGCCTTTGGTTATAACATCGTCGCCATTCCGTTGGCGGCAACGGGGACTTTGCCACCAGCGTTGGCGGCGGCGGCGATGATGTTTAGCTCGATTGCCGTCGTGCTGAATGCGATGCGGTTGCCGCGCTTGGTTGATCGACGGTTGGAACGGATCGACTAAGTCACCGCAATTACCCATGGCGTTATCAGTTCTACTGGATCACACCGGCTATTATCCGGCGCCATCGTCTATGCCGGCCTCCGAGCGCGCGACTCAAAGCGCCGACTTGCGTTGTGTGTCAGATTTTCACGGCAGGCATGAATTACAACTACGCACGATGCAAGTTGCTCAACTGTCGATCATGCAAGCGGGCCGACAACAGTTGCGCTACCATCGCACCGATCCAACAAAGAAACATATCCCATTGCGTATCCCAAACATCACCTTGCGTAGCAAGATAGGCATCGGCATCAGAGCCAGAAGCGACGGCCACCCACCATTCGATCATCTCGAAGAACGCGCTAAACGCGAGACAGTAACACGTCACGACGAAGAAGAGCCAACCGCCGGATTTGATGGGCGAACAGCGGATGAAGATTTCGCGCGCGATAATGGCCGGAAAGAATCCTTGCGCCACATGGCCCAGTCGATCGTAATGGTTACGGCTCAGATCGAACGCTTCTTTGGCCCATTCCCCCAGCGGCACTTCTGCGTAGGTGTACTTGCCGCCGACGCATAGGATGAGCGCGTGTAGCCAGATGCATACGTACGCCAAGGACGTCAGCGGAAAACGCCGATAGGTTACCGCCAGCGCGATGACGCCGATGATGACGGGCGAAACTTCCAACAACCACGTAAAGCGGTCGTGCGGGTTGATGCCCGACCAGATGAAGACGGCGGCGAGGGTGAGGCCGAAAAGCGTAAGCCACGAACGTGACGGTGATTTGGAATTCGTCATCCTGTGAGCTTAATCGAATCTGCGGCGACCAGACATCGGTTGACACCAAACAACTCAATCATCATGGCCCTCAAGCGCCGACGGCCCGTAGTATTCGAGCAGAAATTTTCGGGTTGCCGGATCACTATAGTCGTACATTGGTCTGGAGCGATTATTCCAATACCTACGCGTACTCAAAAGGTCACCGACTTGTGGAAAATAATCTGTCGGTAGATTCAACCGCTTGCTGATTCTTACTCCACTGGAATCGGCAAGGATCTCCTCAACATCAACTTGCCATTCGAAAGAATTTTCGGCGGACAAGTAGAGTTCCAAATTAGTCGTCAAGCCCGCGTTGCGACCAGCATCGATGCGACAAAGAAGTGTCTCGTAATCGTCGCCGGCGGTTGTTTGCGACTCTATTTGGGTGATATGACATTCAATGGGCGATTCGAGGAGATAGGATCGAAACTGTTCCGGCACATCGGGAAGACCGAAGACGGGCTTGTCGCGATCCTCACGGCGAACTAAGTAGTTGATACCGTATTTGGAACCTGAGTTTACCGCATTGCAAAACTGAATCATGTCCTCACCCGGAATCAGATAATGACGATTTACCCAGCGCACACGATAGAACCGCTCCTTAATTGCGTCGTAGCCCTGATGGATAGACGGTAATGATAACTTTACGTCGATATAGTCGTGCTGAATGTCAACAATAGGGCCGTAGTCAATATCGTATAGTCCACTGCAACCGATCCACTTATACGTCATACCCGTCTTGGGAGAGAGGGTGATCGATACGTTACAGCCTAGCCCATCGCCATAGTAGTACGCGCCCGCCCAGTCGTGATCGGCAAGCATCAACATTTCGCGCTGAAACGCATTTCTGATTCGGTCAACGGTAATCTCATGCCGCTTCATTAACTTGCGACGCTTAAACCAAGCCCTAGCACGAGCCTGTTGTTCGGGGCGGGTGGTCGGTTCTTGATCGCAACGAGAATAGTCATGCCGATGCCGCGCCGCCGCGCAGGCCAGCATCGAGGTCAGACCGATGATGGTAAGATATCGCACAATAGTCATTGTATGATTCTCCAGCGAGCGACGACGGTTGTTCATGTTACCATATAGGCAGCGTCGATCGCGAATGTCCGATCGATCGCCTTCAACGCGGAGCAATTATCATGGATCAATTCGTCCTTCAAGGCGGCCCCGATTTCTGGGATGTGCACGGCGTGCTTTTCCTCGTCGCCATCGCCCTCTTCCCGCGCATCACGATGATTCTCGCCACACCCTGGGGCGGGTTGCTCTGGTGGTTGGGTTTGATCTTTCTGCCGCGCATTCAAGTCGCCGTGTTGGCGACGTATTACTACTGGGAAACCAACCCCCTGTTGTGCATCGTCGCATGGTTGTTCTGTTTGGGTGGTGAAGGCGCGGAAAAATCAACCGTGGCGCGCTCTGGCCGGCGCAGGCGGCGCGATTAGCTTGGCGCGTAACGGCTCGATGAGTCGCGCATGTCGGATCGCAACATGATTCGCCTCGCCTGGTCACATAATGCGCTTGCTGAAGAAACATCTCAGCGCGACACATTTTCATGCGCCTGCGCCGGCGTTGCCGCGCTGGTTGCTATAACGCTATTACCAGTGGCCGCGTCGATCGGCTCCATCGACGAGCCCTACCGCGATTTAGGCATGTACATCTATAAATCCTTCACCGCGTTGCCCTACGCAGGTGTCTTCTTGGCGCTTTTTTGGTCGGCGATCTTAGGATTGGTTGCCGTTCCGTTTACGCACGAAAACGATGGCACCGACCACGGCATGATGCGGCGGATCATTTTGTTGAGCCCGATGACGGTGCTTGTTCCCGGATTGATTTGGTCGGTCTTCGCCGGGCTCGATGTTTATGCCCACCCGCATCAGGGCTTCACCGGCCCCGGCGGGAAACCGGCGTGGCTCAACTCGAAAGTCATCGGGATCTTAGGCAGCAATGTCTGGCTGCTGGTGGGTTTGGTTTACGTAATCTCGCGCTGTCTCCGCGCACGAAAGCGGATCGCGCAGTTTGTAGGCACCAATGCTTGCAACCAATGCGGCTATAACCTTACCGGTAATGAATCGGGCGTTTGCCCAGAGTGCGGTAGCAGTACGCCGCAGCCAACACCATAAAAAGAGACGGTGATCGAAAAGGAATATCGATCACCGTATTATCCGAATTTCAAATTGCAAACCGACCGTTTGCTACCCTACGGCAACAACGCTTCAACAAACAACTGCACATCGCGACCGTCGCGTGTAGCGTTGCCGTCCATGTCGGCATTGCTTTGTAGAATACCCGCCGCCGAAGGTGCGTGGCCGAGTAGCGCATCGACAAAGTGCGGTACGTCGTCGAGATCGACATCGCGATCCTGATCCATATCGCCGGCCGGAATGCTCAGGAATCCGTACGCTTCCAACTCGTCGATCGCACAACCGTTGGACGTCGCACCGACATGGGCATACACGCGCAAGTATTCGCCGGTCGCCATCAGGTCGATCGTCTCGGTACCGCCCGCGCCGGAGGTCGTCGAATAAACCGTCGTCCATGAAGCGCCGTCATCGGAAATATCGATGTCGTATTCCTGTGCGTAGGCATTGCCCCAGTCGATCGCGACTCGATTGACGTCGTAGGTATCTCCGAAGTCAACTTCGATCCATTGCGGATCGCCGTCGGAACTGGCCCATTTCGTCGCAGTATCCCCATCGACCGCATTATCTCCAACCTGCGCGCCGCTCGCCGATGCAACCGACACGTCGTCGTAGATAATCGTCGCATCGGAGCCGACGATGGCACCGCCTGCCAAACGCAGTACCACCTGCGCCTTTGCGGCAATGGCCGGCGCGACGACATCGTATATGCCGAACTCACTGTAGCTTTCGGTGATGCCTCCCGCGATCTCCACGTAGGGCGTTAACCCTACGATCGCGTTGTTGTCGTTGAGCCAACGCAGTTGCATTTGCACAACCACACCGATCCCAATTTCGCCCACGCGTCGCCCTTGCACAGTAAAGCTGTAAGCACTACCGGGCACGATCAATCCCGCCGGCGTGATTTGATTGGCCTCTGCCGCCGGCCCGCCGTTCGCAGCGCCGGCCACGCTGAGTTGCATCGCCCACGAACCGCTGGCGGGCATCGTCGCAACGCGCGCCACGCTCGCCGTGGCATTGCCGGATGGATAGGCTGCAAAGGTCCAACTATCAGCGTTCGCGCTGTTGCCGTTCTCAAAGCTGCCGTTGGTGACCACCTCATTACCCGTTGCCGACGACGTCACGGTCGGTTTACCCAACGCGATATTCGGCGCGGGGTAAGTCACGACGACTTCAACCTGATCGCTGCCCGTCAACATGTCGTCGTCGGTTACGGTCAATTCAAAGACGTATGTGCCGTCTTGCAGATTGGCCGCCGTCGCCGTCGCCCTGTCCGCATCCGTCAATACCGCCGGCGCCGGGCCACTGACCTGCGACCAAGCGTATTCGACAATCGTGCCGTCCGGATCTTCGCCCGCGCCGTTAAGCGTAACGCTCGATTGCCCCGGCAGCGCGATCGTTTGGTCGTTACCGGCATCCGCCGTCGGCGCGCCGGTCGTAACCGTCACCGTCACATCATCCGAATCGACCAACATCTCGTCGTCGGTCACGGTAAGTCGGAACACGTAAACGCCTTCGATCAGATTCGACGCCGAAAGCATCGCCGTGTTTTCGCCGCTCAACGTCGCATTATTGGGGCCGCTGATTTGCTGCCAGGTGAAGTCGTCGATCGCGCCGTCGTCCTGGCTGGCCGTACCGTCGATCACGACGCTGTTAATCGGCAGGAACACGACCAAGTCTTGCCCGGCATCGGCAACGGGCGAACCCGAGTTCACCGGCAACGCGGTTCCGCCGTTCAGGAAACACACGTCGTCGAATTCGATGTTCGAGATCGGTCCGTTTACGCCAAGAATCTGGAACGGAATACTCACGGCCGTGAGGTCCACCGCGTCGGTGATGTCGCTCATCGGGATTTCGATCACGTGCCAATTGCCATCGCGTACGAAACCGTACGGATCGTTACCGGCGGCGAACTCGATCCACTTCTGGCCGATGTCGTCCACATTGCCGCTGCGCATGCCGAGCCGGAACGTCGTCGTCGAACTCGTCTTTAGCGCGACGTGCAATTTACTATTTGGGAAACGGAACGCGGACAGGTTGTGTTTGATCGTCGTCGAAAAAGCGGCGCCGAACCAAGCGAATCCGGGGGCGGAGCTAAACGACAAGCTCGACGAGCCTTCGTATGGATCCTGCGGTCCGGCGATCAGCGTGTCTTCCCAAACGTAAAATCCGCCATCAACATCGAGTTGAATTTCTCCGGCCGTCGTATGCGCCGGGTCTTCCGTGAAGACGCCGAAGTTGCCGTTCTCCGGCGTCGGTCGCGGCACGCTCGGCGTCCAGTAGATATTATCGATCGAGAACGTAACGTCCGACGCCGGCGGGTCGCCCGCGATCATGAACAACTGGCTGACCGTCGTGAAGTCGCAGTTTAGAAACGCATTCAACGGGATAATGACTTCGTGCCACTCGCCGTCGCGCACCAATCCGTACGCTTCCGTCGCACCGTCAAACTCAATCCAGCTTTCGCCGGACGTCGAACTCTTCAAACCGACCTTAAACGTTGCGGTCGAGTTCATTTTCATATGCAGGTGCATGTGACCGTCGGAGTAATTCGATAGGTTGCGGTCGAACTGCGTCGACAACACGCCCATGCCCCACCAATCGCCGGCCGCCGCGCGCATGTTCCATGCTTCGCTGCCTTCGAAGGCCGCGCCCGTCGCTTCGGTGAGGTTGTTCCATAAGTACAGCTCGGCGTCCGTTTCATATGTAACGCTGTTATTGACCGGCGTCGTTTCGGTGAACACGCCGAAGTCGCCCGACTCCTGCACGTCTTCGCCGAAGAACAGCTCGGTATCGCCTTCGTCGTAGAGACGGATGTAATCGATATACATGCGTTCCGGGAAGCTCGCCGTGATCGCATTCGGGTCGGTAATTTCGATAAAGTTCCAACCGCCGACGGCCACGTTCGTTAATAGGAACATCGGCTCGTGAAATTCTTCCAGCGAATCACCCACCGGGTCGCTAATGTCGAACGACCAAAACAAATCGCCATCGACGTACGAGCGCATTTCCGTCGGCGTCCATTCGAGGCGAAACAGGTGATAATCGAGGTGCATATCCACCGGTCGGTCGGTGTACGTGTGATACAGTGCGTGTTCGCCCTGATATTCCCAGTGCGCCGCCGAGACCACGCGCCGATTTACAACGCCCGCCTCGAAGCCGTCTTTGCGACCGAACTCCATGATGTCGACCTCACCGCAAGCAGGCCAGTTGATCGCGCCGAAGTTGGTGCCCATGATCCACAGCGCCGGCCAGATACCGTTATCGACGTGCGGCAATTTGATTCGCGCTTCGACGGTGCCGTACTTAAATGCGAAGCGACCGTTGGTGACGAGCCGCGACGACGTGAATGCCTTATCGCCGAGATAGTTTTCGCGCCGCGCTTCGATCACCAGGCTGCCGTTTTCGATAAACACGTTCTCGGGCCGGGCGGTGTAATACTGCAACTCACCATTGCCGAATCCGCTGCCGCCGGTGTTGTACGTCCACGTGTCGTGATCGACCGTCGGCCCGTTGAATTCTTCGGACCAGACAAGCGTCTGCGCGCGGGCAATGGTGCAACCGGCCAAGGTAAGCGCGACCATGATGAAACGAACGAAATTGGTTTGATTCATTTGGGTGTGCTTTCTGCAGAGTATGCTTTTGACGGCATGGGGCATGATGATTGAATTCTGGGCGAGCGTGCAGGATCGCAGGCAACGCGACGTGCCCGGCGCCGAGCCCTTGAAACAGTTTCAGAAACTTTGTCAAGTACTACTTTAATCTTTGGGGCGAGCCAAGGTCAATCCAATGATATTGCCAAATCCCCCTGCATTAACCAACGGGAGTTCAATAACACCAAAGATTGAATGTCGATAAATTCGTTTTGCAGTCAAAAAGATCAGATACCGTGTCAAAATCGCACGGAGTGGTTAGCAGTACGGATTGGAGCGCCTGTTGCCGTCGCACTTAAATGCTTGGATATATTTATTAACTTCCTGTTGCGCTGAGCAAGCCAAGAATCCGAAAATCTTGTTTTTATCATTCCAATTGGCTATATATTAACGGAATTTCTCATCGAAAGGGAGTTTATGCCAAGAAATCAACACTTCGTAGCCGTCGCGTTCGCCATCACCATGTTGGTCGCGGCTCAATCGAACGCATCTATCATTTCGAACTTCGACGACGGAACACTTCAAGGTTGGACGAACCTCAAGGTTGGTGGTTTTGACGTCATTAATCCCGGTACCGGCGGCAATCCGGGTGGTTATCTCGCATTCATCGATACCCTTAGCGGTGCGGAATCTCCAGCACTTGTCCAAGCGCCACCTCAGTTTTCTGGTGATCTGAGCAGCTTTACGAGCGTTGAATACGACGCTTTTGTGATCGCCTCAGCGATTCAAGCAAATTCAGTCTTAATCGAAGGAAGCGACGGTACAGTTTGGTCTTTCCGGCCTGAGCTAAAAGGCTTGGAGGCATGGGAAAGTTACAGCATCCCGCTCGACGGCGGCAACGGCTGGTTTTTGTCCGGCTTAAGTCAAGGAAACACGCCGTTCTCAGAAGTTATTGCTGATGTTTCGGCAGTTTATGTCGGAATGGCTGTAAGTACCGATTTGGGGTTCGAATCCGGTATTGACAATTTTAGGTTAATTCCAGAGCCGTCCACGTTAATGGCACTCGCCCTAATCAGCGCATTCGCACTACGGGGACGATCGAGGCGACTTGAACAATAGCCCCCCGAATATCAACGGGGGTTCAAAAACGTCATAAAGCGTATGATGAAGCATGAGATCACGGGTTGTCGCTCCCGCAAACCCGAGTTTTCCGTCCAGTTGCTGCCATCATCCTCCCCCTAAGAGCCGCAAAAAAGTAAGCGTGCGCAACGTCCAATGAAGTTACATAGAATGTCTATCCGAGTCTTGCACAATCCAGGAACGTGCGAGGCGATTTGATTTTGCAGCGTCGAATGTGACTTCTGGGATAGAATCGGGACCATGAGAAATTTGAAATATCAACATTGCAAAGCGAGTATGCGTTTTGTTCGGATAGTCGCGCTTTTGATACCCACGCTTTGCCTAATTGGACTCCTTGTAAATCAACGTAGCTTTGGTCAGTCAACCAAGGAGAGCGAGAAGAAAAGAACCGACAACAAGGCCTCGAAATTTCATGTACCGACGCTTCGAAATGTCGATATTGGGTCGTTGAGAAAAAGGCAGATTTCTTCACCGCTCAAACCCTTTGCGCCGATCATCGATTTATCATTTAAAAAGACTCCCGAGGATTATGTTGAAGGATATTTGGCGGACGGATGGGCACCGCAAAACGAAGAAGCTATTTCACTAACCCCACCGATAGACTGGCTTGCATTTAAGGAGCAGAATCGATCCTTCAATTTTAAACTGCACTCTTGGGATCCACTCGTTCCTTTCGCCATCGTACTATCGGAAAAACCTGATTCCGAAACCTTGGCATTTGCACTTGCAATTGTAAGCGATTGGATTGCAAAGAACCCGTTACCAGAAAATCCTTCTCGTAACGGTGCCGGCTCTTTTGCTTGGTACGATATGGCTGTCGGCCTTAGAACGGCTATTCTGGCGCTGTTGTTCGATGTAGCCTGCCGTGATCCGAGCATTACTGACCAAACAATTCACGAGCTTTGGGGTTCATTGGTCGACCACTTCGAATATCTGGATAATGATCGATTGATCGCGTTTCACTCGAATCACGGGATATTTCAGGCGGCGGGACAGTTATCCGCAGCGAAGCGGCTTCATTGCGATCAACGGCTTCAGGTTTTCAAATTGCAAGCAATTAATCGGCTCAACCGCATGTTGCAGGAACACTTCACCTCTGAGGGCGTGCATCGTGAGCACTCTCCTTCCTATCACTTCGCGCTACTCAAGACGTTTTCGACACTGCGACAAGCCGGTCTTACTACGGAACTGAAAAACTTCGATCGGCTCTTTCTCAAGATGCAAAATGCACTCGCATGGATGATTCTGCCCGATGGAAAACTTCTGAACTTTGGTGACACTGATTCGACCACCGTTACCGAATCCGACTTGACCAAGTTTCGCTGGACTTCCCCGATTCTTCACTACGCCGTCTCATGTTCTAAAACCGGCGAACCGTCCGAATCAGTCGTCGGCGCATTCCCTCAATCCGGCCACTTTGCGGTGCATACGGGCCTTGGTGACGGCAAGCTGCCGTTCTCGGAATCATCCTTTCTGGCTTTGCAATGCGCGTTTCACTCGCGCACGCACAAACATGCGGACGATCTTTCTCTATTTTGGTTTGATGCCGGAATTCCATTGCTCGTGGATGCAGGACGGTATGGTTATCTGGGAAGAACCAAAACCGGGTCCGATCTGTGGCAGGATGGCTATTATTATGCCGACCCGAACAGAGTTTTTGTTGAGTCAACCCGAGCCCACAACACAATTCAGATCGATGACCGCAACCATCAACGGCGCGGCACGCGGCCTTATGAATCGGCGCTCCAGCAATGGAACATCGTTGACGGTATCACATGCGCTACAGCAAGCGTGCTGCACTACCGCACCATAAGGCATATCCGTACGATTGTTTTTCATCCGAAGGAATGGCTCTTGGTTCTCGATCGAGTACAGGATTCAACGGAAAAGACGCACGATATAAAGCAGTGGTTTCAACTGGGACCGGCGCTTCATTACGATTCTGCGCGTTCGGGGCAACTGCGTTTTAAGATCGATGGAAAAGACGATCGCCTATGGGTGACCAGCCTGACAGAGAAAGCGAAGTATTCGATGCCGATCAAAGGCGTTCGCGAACCCGTCATGCAGGGTTGGTGGTCACCGAAGGGGTTAGAAATGGAGCCAATTTGGTCGTTTCACTTCGGAATGACCGACGACGACGCAAAATTCGTAACGCTTTTGTCAATTGGGTCATCACCTTTGAAGATTCTGAAGACGGGAGATGATAAGACAACGACGAAAACCCAACACTACAGTTGGATGAACGGCGACGTCAAAGAGACCGTCACGATCGATTACCAAACGGCAGTGCCGACAGTTAGCTACAAGAAAAAACCGGGCGACGCACATCGCAACTAGCCCCCGCGGCCAAGTGCCTATCACGTCATTCTAGCAAAAGGCATCCTTTCAAGTGGTAGCGCCTCTGGTTGCCTTTGAATAGGGGGAGCACACGCAAGCATTCCGACTTTCCGAGTCGCAATAATTTCCGTCAGGAGTAGAGTGACCTCGCACATTCCATGCCCGAATCGAGACCCCACGTTCTAATACCAATATAGGTGCCCGTAATATAAAATCGGAAACAGTGCTGACCGGCACTGTGAACGTTTTCCCCCAGCCCCCAAAGAAGCAGGTGCACCCTCGTCTTACACGCGGCCACAGCCCGCAGCTCTGTCGGTCGCGTGTCGATTTAGGGCTTCGCTCGATTGTATCGGCGTTTAAAAGGTCAAAAATTACTGCCCATATCCCGTTCGCTCCGAGCATACGACGAGCCGCCCGCGCATAAAAAAAGCCTGTTGCAAAACAAAAGTCCGGAAGCCGTGGCGCTTGCTTCGGAATGTTTTGCAACAGGCAGTCGCGCGACGATGTCCACCGACGCCGATGGTTACCGTTAGGCAACTATCGAACGCCAACCATCCGTGAGCGGACGATTCGCCGCAGGCGCTGTTCCACCGCGCCGCAGAACAGCCTGGCTTCAGGCCGTATCCGTTTTGTCGCTCACCTTGCGTTTGCGTGAGCGAACAGGTTTCTCATCTTGCGTCGGCAGCCGGGGCTGCGCACCGCGCTTGCGTTTGACCACCAGCGCCGCGGGCAAGAGCCCCCACGCCAGCAGTTCGCTGCGTACCATTTCATCAACCAAGCCGGTCGTTACCACCTTGATGCCACAGTTGAAGACCAACTGTTCGACGCGGCCGGCAATCATGCGCGCCGCAGGGGTTTCGAGCCGGTGTATCTCAACCAAGTGCCGCACCACGCGGCTCTTGCTCCACCGCTTCTGCACGATGCGCCCATCGCGTTCGCGCCGCTGGGCCACCTTGACCCAGTTGCGCCGCCGACCGCGCAGATCGGCGTGTTCCTTGATGACCAGACTGGCCGCTGTGTAGCCGGTTTGCGTCAGCACCAACTCGACCAGCTCGGCCAAGTAGTGCGTCGGCACCGGCGAATGCGGCTCGGAGCGTTCGAGGTAGGTTTGCACCGCCTCGGTTAGCCCTTTGCTGGTCGCCTTATGTCGATCGAGCGGTTCCCCGCTGCCCTGAAAGCCGTGACGGATACACGTCAGCAACTTCGAAAAGTTGAATTCCTCGACGCTTCCATCCCGTTTCAGAACGCGAATCGTGCCATCCATGGCATGCTGTTCGCTATTCATCCTGAAATAGCTCCTGTTGACCTTGGACATCCTTGTCTTCACCTTGAAGGTTTCTTGCCTCCTCAATGAAGTCGTCAACAAGCCGGAGTTCTAAGTAAACGCTCGCAAAGCGGAGATACGCCACCTTATCGAGCTTGCGCAGTCGGCGGGAAACGGCATCGCCCAAAAAAGACGACGGCACTTCGCGCTCGAATCGCCGAAAGAGGTCCTCCTCGACCTCGTCGATGATCGACTGCAGGGTTTCGACGCTGTGGGGGAGCTTGTAACAAGCACGCTGCAGGCTGGAGAAGAGCTTTTCCCGTTCGTAGGGTTCGCGTTCCCCGCCCTTTTTGACGACCAGAAGTTTGCTCGAGGTTTCGACACGTTCGTAGGTCGTGTATCTGCGACCGCAGGCAAGGCAATGCCGTCTCCGGCGAATGACGGAGCCGCCTTCTGTGGCGCGTGAATCAATGACCTTGTCCTGCTGCTCTTTGCAATATGGACACTGCATGTCATTGCCGCGAGGTCCTTCTCACTCGTTGAGCTCCCGTCCTCAACATCTAGTGTGCCTATCAAAGTACGTCCGCGACATATCAGTGTCAAGCAAAAATCTTCGTAAGTCCTTATGAAACTTGTGGTTTGTGAATTAGACTACCCGACCGAACAACGCGTCGCGCGACGGTGAACTGTTAACAAGAACGATCAACAAATCGGCTTGCCAATATTGGTAAAGCAGTTCGATTAAGAATCCGCCTTAACAAAAGGTCGCCATCTAAGCTTGTCTAATTCTGTTTTTTTCCGCATAACACCAACGCAAAGAAATCTGTGAGAACTTTATCCGTGAATAGCCGCCTACTGGAACATCAATTCGACGACCTGCGCATCCTCGGCTATAGCGTCGCTGGCGAAGAGACCGTCATCGCCGCGCCCGAACTCAACGTCTGCTTCGACATCGGTAAAGCCCCCGCCGACCTCTTGCCCGTCGATCACGTACTGTTGTCCCACGGTCACATGGATCACGCGGCGGGCGTGGCTTATTACCTGAGCCAACGCAACTTCGTCGGCAACGCGCCGGGCACCATTCTCGCGCCGACGGCGTTGATTAAGCCGCTCAAGTCGCTGCTGCGTGTATGGGGTGAGTTAGAAGGGCATGTCACGCCCGCCGAACTAGTCGGCATGGAAGATGGCGACGAGTTTCAAATCCGCAAAGGGCTGGTCGCACGGGCCTTTGCCAACAACCACGGCGTGCCCTCGCTCGGGTTCGTGGTCGTCGATGTGCGCCGCAAACTCAAACCCGAATACCTGGGCAAGTCGGGCCCGCAACTGGTCGAACTCAAGAAGCAAGGCATCGACATTCAATACACCGTCGAAGTGCCATTGGTGGCTTACTCGGGCGATACCGCCGATGGCGACTGGCTGCAAAACGAAGACGTCCGTAAGGCCAAGCTGTTGATCATGGAATGCACGTTTTTCGACGCCGACCATATGCGTCGCGCCCGCCACGGTCATCACCTGCACGTGCGCGATGTGGCAAGAATGATCCCCGCCATGGATAATGAGCACATCCTGCTGTCGCACGTGACCCGACGTACGGGTATTCGCGACGCGAAGAACGTGCTTAAGCAACTGTTGAGCGCCGACGACTATCAACGCGTGACGCTTTTGATGGATCGTCGCAAAGCGCTGAACACGCGCCGACCGCAGGCGGATGCAACCAAACCCGTCACCGACGGTCCCGTAAGGAAATAGACAACTGATGATATTCGCAGCCGGCGGCCACGATGGCGGCCATGCCATTTTGGTAACGCTGGTGACCGCAATCTCGGCGGGTGTCTTTTTGATTGCGTTGGCGCGCAAGCTGGACCTGCCCGCGATCGTGCTGTTGCTCTTGGGTGGCGTCGCACTGGGCAATGAAGGCGCGCGGCTGGCCGGCTTTGATAGCGGCTTCGTACAACCCGATAGCTTGGGCGACTTCTTACTCATCTTCGTCGAGTTGGCCGTCGGTCTTATTCTCTTTGAAGGCGGACTCACGCTCGAACCCAAGGGCTACCGCTCCGCCCCCAAGATGATTAGCCGCTTGCTGAGTTTGGGTGTGCTCATTACTTGGCTCGGCACCGCTGCCGGTCTTGTCCTCGTGATGGGTGTCGAACGAAAGATGGCGCTGATCGCCGCCAGCCTTGTGATCGTCACCGGCCCGACCGTAATTCAACCGTTGCTGAAGCGCGTGCAAGTACCCGCTCGCGTGCGCAGCGTATTGCATTGGGAAGGCGTGTTGGTTGACCCGATCGGCGTGTTCATCGCCGTCTTGTGTTACGAATGGGTCACGCAACAAAGCGAGTCGGCAGCGTTTATGGGCTTGCTGTTTCGCATCGGCGCTGGCTTGCTGCTGGGGGCCATCGGTGGGCTCGGGTTGACCGCCATCGTGCGTTGGCAGTTGGTCGAAAAAGAGCTGCTCAACATCTCGGCCATCGGCTGGGCCGTGCTGATCTTCGGATTATCCGAATCGATCATTAGCAAGTCGGGCCTGCTCTCGATTACGCTGACCGGCTTCGTCTTCGGCTTTATGAAGCCGGCGGGCGTGAAGCAAATCAAAGAGTTCAAGGCCGAGATCACCGACCTGCTCATCGGTATGTTGTTTATCTTGCTGGCCTCGCGCTTAAAGCTGAATCAGTTTGCCGAGTTCGGCTTGATGGGCGCCGCCAGTGTCGCCGTCGTGATGTTCGTCGTCCGCCCCATCGTCATTATGGTTTGCAGCAGCGGGCTTGGCTTTAAGGCCAACGAAAAAGCGTTTCTGTCCTGGGTCGCGCCGCGCGGCATCGTCGCGGCCTCGCTCTCATCGCTGTTTGCATTAAACCTGGCCGAAAGTGGCATGGAGAATCCTCGCTTCGTCGAAACATTCACTTATTCCGTCATCGTCGCCACCATCATCCTGCAAGGCCTGACCGCCGCGCCCATCGCCCGCCTACTCAAACTTCGTCCACCCGAACGCACCGGCTGGCTCATCGTCGGCGCCCACGCGTTCGGTCGACGCATCGCGCGCTTCCTGAAGAACCAAGGCGAACGCGATGTGATTCTGTTGGACAGCAACGCAGGCACCGTGCGCCAAGCCGTCGCCGAAAACCTCGACGCCCGCATGCAGGATGCCCGCGATACCAGCATCGCCGAGGGTCGCGGCTTCGAAACCATCGGCCATTTATTGGCGCTCACAGACAATGACGATTTAAACGTGCGCCTCTGCCGCATTTGGAAAGACGTATTCGGTTACGACAAGGTCTTTCGCTATGAACCGGCCACGCCCGTCGGCGGTCAATCGCTCGACGAAGAAGACACGCCCGGCCACAGCATTTGGAACGAACTCGGTAAGCCGTCGGTCATCTCCGCGGAAATCGACAGCGGTATGACAGACATCCAATTGTTCCCCGGCGACCAGGCACCGCGGCATTCGTCGACGATTCTAGCGCAAATCAGAGACGAAAAACTGGAAATGGGCGTGGAGGAGCCGAGTGTCGAGAAAGACACGCGCACGCTGCACTTGGTGCGCCGTGGCAACTATCTGGCCCACAGCTTCGACGAACAACTTATTCTCACCGTCGTGGCGAGCGACATTCGCGCGCTGTTCGGCAAGATCATCGATCGCGTGGTCGATGTGTATCCGTCGCTCGATAAGGAAAAAACGCTCGAAGAACTCGTCGAGCGCGAATCGGCTTTCCCCACGACCTTGGGCCAAGGCGTCGCGATTCCACACGTCTATTCGTCCACCCTTAAGCGACGCATATGCGCCGTCGCGCGCGTGCCCAACGGCATTCACTTTACTGCCGATACCGACCGCGAGCCGATCAGGCTGGTCTTCCTGCTCATCAGCCCCAATGGCGACCCCGAAGGCCATCTCGCCACGCTTTCAGAAATCGCCCGCACGCTGGGCCGCGAGGGCATGATCGAATCCGTCATGCAGGCGGAAACCGACCGTGACGTGCTGAAAGCCCTTAAGTCCAAGCCGTCGCCCGGCAAGTAAGACCACCGGCGCCGGAAAAAATATCAGAATCCGGCCGGGCACGCCCAAATATCCATTGCGCCCGCCCCAATACCCTTTAGAAATAGCCCGCCCTCGCACGCAGACGCCCGGCTATCGTCGGCGTTTGCCCACTTTCGTCGCGAGGCGGTTTCGCACCCTCAATTCCGGAGATGTCTCATGCCCACAAGCCCCTTAAAAATCGCCCTGTCATGTTTACTCGTCGCGGCCACCCTCGTTGGCACCACCGCCCCCGCCGCCGCCATGATGGAATCGCCCGAACGCATTTTGCATCGTGCCTACTTCGCCGAATATGCCGTCGAGGATTGTCGCGAAGCGCTGAATCTATACCGTCGCGCCGCTGAATCGGGCCTGCCCGACGATCTGCAACGCATCGCCGAGACCGGTGCCGAGCGTTGCCGCGATCGCATCGCCGCCGCCGACTTTTCCACACTGATGCCCGCCGATGTCTTGGCCTACGCCGAGTTGCGACGACCGGGCGAACTCGTCGGCGCGCTGAGCGACATGCTCGGCCTCACGCCCGACTCGATGCGCGCCCTGCTCGACCAACGGCGCGACGCCAACGCCGGCACCATGGTGCACATCCCCCACCGGTTGGCGCTTAGCCCGTCGTTGCTCGACGCTTTCAGTCAATTCGGCGGCGCGGCAGTCTGCCTTACCGAGATGAACTTCAACAACCATCAACCGCAGCCGCGCGGCGTGGTCGTTATCCATCACGGCGATCACAAGTTGATGAAAGGCCTCATCGAAACGGCGTTTCAATTCGCGCCGACAGGCGAAAAAGTTGCGGGCTTACCGACGTTCGCATCGCCGGTGCCGCAACTCGGCGGCGTGGCCGGCGTGTTAACCGAAGGCTTGTTCGTCTTGGGTAACGATCGCGCGCTGGTCGAAGGCTGCATTTCGCGCCTCACGGGTCGATCTGAAGACACGCTGCGGAACCGGGCGGACTTGCAGGAAGTCTTTGCGGATCGCGGCGACCGCACGTTCTTCGCGTTCGCCGATCTCAATCGCATCTATCGCCTCGCCAAGGAACAAGTCCCGCCCCACGATCGCGACGATCTTGAGATGGCCAACCGCTTCCTCGATCTCGATCATCTGCAATGGGCAACGTTCTCATTTGGTGCCGATCAGAAAACGCTCGGCATGACGGCGCGACTGCGCTACGCCGACGACCATCGCAGCATCGTCTACAACCTCCTGCGCTTGCCACCGATGTCGCGCGACGTGTTGAACTACGTTCCCGATGACGCCGCCGCCATCGTCGGCCTCGGTCTCAACCCCGCCCTCGCCAGCATCGCCGCCGGTCGCGCCGAGCAAAGCGCGCAGGTTACCGGCCTCGATATTCCGCGCGAAATCTTCGGAAACATTCGGGAAATCGCGGCCTTTGTCGTGCCCGGACCGGCAGGCCGTATGGTCGGCGAAGACGATCCGATACCGAACGCGGGCCTCGTGATTTCATCGAACGACGTATCGCGCTCGCGCGCCCTTTGGCATGAGTTGTTGCGCTTGCCCGGTTTGGCCAATGAAGACGGCGCACCGATCGAGCCGAAAACGTTCCAACTTGCCGATGCCGATGTCACCAGCTACTTCATCCCCGAGCTTGGCAACGTGTATCTCACCGAACTCGATAACACCATCGCCATCGGCCTTACCCGCCGCGCGCTGCGCAGCGCCATTCAGGCCAAACACGACGGTCGCTCGGTGGTGAAAAACAAGGCGATGAAGGGTGCGTTCGAGAAGCTGCCGGATAGCTGCGGCATGATGGTCGTCGGACATCTCGGTCGCCTTGCCGAAGTCGGCGGCGGCATGAACCCCGAACCCGAATTCGCCATGGTCGCCGGGCCGGCCGCACAACTGTGTCGGCGCACGACGTTTTGGCTGAGCATGGGGCAAAGCCCGACGGAGCTGTCGATCAGCGCGTCGCTCATGGGTCTGCCCGACGCCAACGAAGCACTATCGATGTTGAGCCCGCTCTTCGGTGGCCATGCCCATACGGAGCGCGTGCAGATTGAAGACGTGCCGCAGCCGCAAGCGCGCAAGGTTGAACCCGAAGACGAAGAAGCGACGGAAGAAGAAGCCGTCACGGCGTTGTGATCGTTGACGGAGATCGATTGCGACAGATTCGGTCTCAAGCCAATTGAATCAGGTGACAAACTCACCCTTCACGCCGCTTATGTTCGGATGCAAATCCGAGGGTAAGCGGCGTACTTTATAGAATGAAAAATGGCGAATGTGGAATGAAGAAAGGCAGATTTGAATGCGTCGTTCGAGGCAATCAATTGGCGGCGCAACAACGGCGTCACTTGTCTTGGCACCGCTAACAACAATTGGCAACTAGGCGGATTGTTTGTTTAGGTACTCGGCGATTTGCTGGATTTTTTCTCGACCGAGTCGAGTTCTTTCATCATCACCGATTCGAGTTCGCCGAGCGTTGGGTTATTCGACTCGCTCTTATTCTCAGCGATGTTCTTCAACTCTTCCTTGATTTCGTCGCGGCGGGCTTCGGCTTCTTCGAGGCGGGTGCGAGTCGTCATGCCGGTTCTCCTAAATTCGTACGGTGCATCGCGTTGCTATCAGTATCGAATAACATCGGTTCGAGCGCTCGCTTTGAACCTGCAGATGCACAGATTGCGGACCTTTTTAGTTCCATTAAAGCCTAGCCCACCCCGCGTCTAATTACAAGCAAAACATTTTACCATGCTATTGGGACCTGAAACTGTTACACAAAATCCTCAGCAACGACGGAGCGGAATCGGTCACGAAAAGGCTGAATGCGGGCGCATCAAATAGGTACGCCGGGCATCAAACAAACTCGCCTGCTCATTGAATCGTGAGCAACGTAATCTCCGGCGGGCAATTGAATCGTATCCGAGGTGACTGACCGCGTTCGCATCCGACACCGCGACTGATGTAGAGCGCGTGACCATCTACATCATGCAAGCCGCCTTTAGCGACCGACCGCGGCAACACCGATAATGTAATCGGCGGGCCGAAGCCCGGCACGACGATTTGCCCGCCGTGCGTATGACCCGCCACCACCAAATCGATGTCGCTTTTCGCGCTCAGATGCCGCACCACGCCCGGTCGATGCGCCATCAAGATCTTGATGGCACCATCTGCGTCCATCGCTTCGAAGCGACGAATCGTTTCCAAAGATGACGGACTTCGATATTGAATCGATACGCCAGCCAGCAATATTTGCGATTCACCAACACGTAAACGTTCGATCTGCTGATCCATCAGACGCACACCGGCGCGCCGAAGGATCGGCTCGATGCGCGGTCGATAATCGACGTCACCGGTTACGAAAAACGAACCGGCAGGCACATCGAGCAATTTTAAAAGCCCAACCAATTCCACGGCTTGCGCTTCGGTTTCGTCAGCGGAGCCCTGAAACAAATCGCCGGGCAGCAATACCAAATCGGGGGATTGCTCCATCAGCCGGGCAAGCGCGTGCCGCTCGTAATCCGTTACGCGACTGGTTTGAATGTCGGCCAAAATGCCGATGCGAATCGCCTCCGCGGGCTTGCGCGATTGCGACGCCTCGAACACCGGCGTTTCGAGTTGTAGGTTGAAAGGCTCGTAATACGTTGTGTAGTAACCGACGCCGGCCGCAGACAACATGATCAGCGCGAGCGCATGCATTGAACCGGATGCCGGCCGCATACCGCGCGGCCTAGTCATCGAACGCAGCAAAATGCACAATCCGATCAACGGTAGCACCACGACGGCATCGACATAGATCAGGCGAATAAATCCAAAGGCATGCACGCCGAGATAAGCAAACGGCACTAGCTTTACGACAAACAGCACACCGCCGACGAATAACGCGCTCATCAGACGTTGCCAACCGAGTACGCGCCGGCGCATCTGAACGCTTTCGCCCTCGTGGTCGTCATGTGCGACCGCGCGTTGCGGCCAGCAGATCACGATTGCCATCGCGAGCGCATCGATCGTTGCGGACAACACTGTTAATACATCAAAATCGAGTCCATGTTTCAGCATGTTGCGGGAATGATTGAACCGTCGTCTAAGAAATCAACAGCGCCGCGACAATCGCGATCGCGCCCAGCACGACCGGCGCGAGGACTGCGAACATCATGCCATACATGAGCACGCGCATCACACCGCGATCCAGCGGCGTGGACAGATCGCGGCGGCGGCCTCTGGCGGCATAATCCAACTCGACCGGCTCGTTCTGCGCCGCCAGTGGTACGCCCTCCGCCTCTGCGGGGTTCTCGCGTATTGTTGGAGAATCCGTCATGATCGGCTCGTCATTCATCTGACTAAACCATCATACGCGTGGCGTCGCACGAATGCGGCGATCCATCGGTATCGAAGCGGGGCAAATTCATGAACATCACCTGGATCGGAACCGGCGTTATGGGCGGTCCGATGGCGGGCCACCTGATGGCCGCGGGCCATTCGCTCACCATCTATACGCGGACCAAGGCCAAGGCCGAGGCACTCTTGGAAGCAGGCGCAACGTGGGCCAACGGCCCTGCAGCCGCCGCGCGCAACGCCGACGTCGTCTGCACGATGCTGGGTTTCCCCGATGATGTGCGCGCAACCGTGCTCGGCGATGCGGGCGTATTATCCGCCATGCAACCCAACGCGTTGTTGATCGACTTCACCACGAGCAGCCCCAGCCTTGCCGTTGAGATTCACGAAGCCGCCGCCGCACGTAATATTCAATCGCTCGACGCCCCCGTCAGCGGTGGCGATATCGGCGCGCGAAACGCAACCCTATCCATCATGGTCGGCGGCGCGCCGGATGCCTTCGACCGTGCGCAACCTATCTTCGAAACGCTCGGCAAAACCGTCGTGCATCAAGGGCCGGCCGGCTGCGGTCAGCACACGAAAATGGTCAACCAAACCCTCATCGCGGCGGGCATGATTGCGGTATGCGAAGGCCTGCTCTACGCCCGCGCCGTCGGGCTCGATCCGGAAACGGTGCTCAAGAGCGTGGGCGGCGGCGCGGCGGCATCATGGAGTTTGACGAATTACTATCCGCGCATGCTCAAAAATGACTTCGCGCCGGGCTTCTACGTCGAACACTTCGTTAAAGACATGGGGCTCGCGCTGGATGAAGCGCGGCGCTGTGGCTTACAACTGCCGGGCTTGGCCATGGCCGAACAAATGTATCGCAAGCTCGCGGAGATGGGTCACGCCCGCGCGGGCACGCAGGCGTTGATCAAAGTGCTCGAAGATATGAACCGCGCGGCGCTGCGGTGATTAAGAAGGGTCCTGCAGCGCCGTGGGAATATCACCGAGGCGACTGTACGTCACGGTAATAAACTGATTGGCAGCACCGGGTTGGTCGCCGACCAACGAGCCGAAGTCTTCGGTCATCAGCGCATCGATAAAGCCGACGGGTACCCCGAGCGTGGTGCCATCGAAGTTAAAGACGTCACCATTGCGCGTCGGGTTTTGCGCCGACTCGACGGCGATTTGCTGGCCGCTCACGCCGCGAATCGGATTGCCGTTATACGAGACGTAGATGTTGCCATCACCACCGGCCACGCGGTCGTACAAGATCGCGCCGATTGCCTGACCGTTGTCGCCAAAGCGCAGATCGATGAAACCGAAGACGGTGTTCGCGCGCCACGCGCCGGCAATCGCGGCGACCGTGTCATCTTCTTCGAGCACGACGATGCGCTCTTCGGTGTCGGGCGTGCAGTCGTCGTCGCTCGTGACGTTGACGATCAGCGTGCGCGATAGATATCCGGGTGCCGTTACGAATATATCGAACTCGCCCAGCGTATCGAAGGTGATCGCGACGTCTTCGCATCCGTTGATGCAACTGCCAACCTGTAAGTTCTGGTCGTTGACGGTATAGGAGATGTCGGCCGTCTCGAGGATATTGCCGGATTCGTCGGTGACGGTGAGCGTGACCGATGGTACGCCCTGCGCCATACAGCCCGGATTGTCGGGGTTGGGCAGATTGATCGCATCGCAAACGGCGCTATTCATGCCGACGGTCAACACGGCGCAGACGATCAGCGCGCAGACTTTGGATGTGGTAGTTCGCATACCCACTTTTATGCCGCAAACGCCCGTGGATTCAAGCCGGGCGCGACGCGGTGTATCGAGCTTACAAATCTACACGCGACCATTATGAGACCCACGGGTCGCGAAGCGCGGGATAAGGCTCCTGAACGGCCCGGATAGTGCCGTTTGCGTGCTACCGGTTGGCTACGTACCGCTGCACCCCGAAAAAAGGAGCCCGCTATGCCCGCTTGGTTTTCGCCATTACGAGTCTCGTTATCCCTGCGTTTGCTGATGTGCTTTGGAGTTGTTGCTTGCTGCCTTGCCGGTTGCGGCATCAACCCGGAGCTAACCTCTGAACAGCAGGATCGCGATTTGAACGCCCGCATGGCGTGGGTCGATAAAGCGATTCAAGTCGCAGAGCGTCACAACCTGGCGTATCGCGTTGAGGTCGAATCGACGGGAAAGCCGTCGATCGGGGAGACAATCGATCTGTATCTCAACACCGGCGTGTCGGCCAAGGTGATGATGTTCGGCAACGCGGCCAGCGCTCCGCCCAACGAGGTCGCCGAGAACGAGGTGAGCGTCACGACGGCACCGGACGAAGCCGCGTCCGTGGAAGCACCCGTGGGAGCGGCGGAATGATGGCGCGCGATCGCTACGAATCGTTCGGCATTCGGCTCATGCTCGCGTCGTCGCCCGCCGCGCTTGCCGCCGGATGCTTACCGCCCGACGAGATCAACGCCATCAAGTCTGAGATCGATTCGATGGAGCAAGACTTGGGCGTGATTCAAAGTGAGATTCAAACCCGCATCGACACGGGCGGCGGCGATGTGAACGAACCCATCACGGGCTGGATCATGGCCGCCGGTTACGCGTCGGTGCCTGCAACCCTGTTTCTGTATTTGCTAGCCCACCGCCTGCGAATGTTTCGCAAGATCAAAAGCAAACTGCGCGGCGAGCATCAAAGCCAACCGCTTTAAGCTCTCTCCTCCTCCTCACGCCCGTGGCGCTTCGGCGCTGCGGGCGGCCTTAGTTGATATACATTCATACTCGTTCTCGAGCCGCTAACTACCACCAATCGAATAGTGGTGGTAGTTGATGGTTCCTGCTTTCCGATGTTGTCAGCTATTCCTCCAATTATTCACTCATTTTCACATTCGCGGTTTCTAAGATTTTTGAGTCGACATACCTAACATAGCAAGTGCCGAATCGTAACAAGGGTTTGCCCTCATTAAGCGAAAACGTCTCGATATAGAGGTTTCCCACTCTTGCGCCAAAAACCGATACTCTGTCATTATCTACAACCAATTCGATTCGATGCGGCGTCAGTCGACCGGAGCCATTGAAGGTAGGTTCTCCCCAAACATTTGTTTTCCATATCAGCTTTCCCGACTTCCTTTCAAACCGAAAAAGCTCGCATCCAGGATCAATAGAATCTTGCAACATAACGAAAGCATCAGCCTCTCGTTCAAGAATTGTCGCAGTGTTCTCAATTCCTGGTAATTCACCATCGGTCTCCGAATTCGGGACGCGATATATGTGCGTTAACGAGGGGAATTCGAGGCCGCCATTCAATTGACGTGGTTTACTTGGTGTCAGAGTTTCCGTGCGATCTTCGAGCATTGAATCATCGAAGACGACCCTTAGCTTCGAACGATACTTTCCAGTCAACAATGTATCTGCCCAGAATTGTGGGACCTGCATGCGCAAACGGCCCTCCAAAAACCCCAAAAACCGGAACAATGCCTCGCGTGTAATTGGGATGCCTGGATCAGTTGGCGCCCAAGGCTTATCAAAACTTCTTGAAACACGGTGCCAAGCAGCATTTACAGCAATCGTCGCGTTTGACGATGTAAGGTCGAGCGCCATCTGCGTCTGAGTAGTCTTTGATTGCCGATCAGTAAGCTCAATGACAAGTTCGAGACGATGATTCAGCTTTGTGAATATCGGTGCTAACTGGTCCTGCATACTGACGTCCCCCGTACAATAAACACACATTGCCATACAGGTGAACAAAATCAGTTTTTCCATTGAACCACATCCTTCTCGTAATCATGCCCGCGCAATTATTTGGGATTGACCAACATCGACATCCTTCCCGATGTCGATTTTACACCCTCTATAACTCCAAAGTAAAAAAAACGGCTGCGGTTTGGCCCGAAACGCCGTCGCGAACACCGATTGCGCCGCTCTCAGCCTCAGCCCTTAGCGGATTCAATCGGTACCCTTAAGAACTTTTTGATACAGTAAATTCGAATCGGTTCGCGTTCGAGTTAGTGAATCGCCTTCGAGATCGTGAAGATCGGCAACAACATCGCGAGGACGAGACCGCCGACCACGATGCCGAGGAACGTCACAATCGCCGGCTCGATCATCGATGTCATTTGCTTAAGCGACGAGTCGAGTTCTTCCTCACAGAAGCCCGCGACGCGGTTCATAACTTCGCCGAGCTTACCGCTGCGTTCGCCGGCGTCGAGCATTTTCAGCACCGACCTCGGGATTTGTTGGTTGGATGCCAGCGCATCGGATATTTGCCGCCCCGCTTCCACGCGCTGGTTGACTTCATCCCACATGCGTTTGTAAGCCAAGCTCTTGCAGACGTTCTTGGTGAGTTGCACGCTCTCCAGCATCGACACGCCCGATTGAATCATCGTACCCAGCGTACGCATGCTGCGGGCCAGATAGGTCTTGTGAAACAACGGTCCAACGAGCGGCAGCCGCAATAAGACGCGATCCAACGTCACCCGACCTTCGGGCTTGCGGAAGTAATAAAACCCCGCACCAGCCGTCGCCAATAATACGCCCGTGCCATACATCCAGTACGACGCAAACATGTCGCTGGCCCCGAGCAGCACACGCGTTAACGTTGGCAAACTGTCTTCGCGGCCGGCGTAGATACCGGCAAACTTCGGCAACACATAAGTCACCAGAAAGACGGTCGTGCCGATAGCGAACGTGACCATGACGGCCGGGTAGGTGATGGCACCCTTCACGCGCTTGATCAGCTCGCGTTGACCTTCAAGGTGAGATGCCAACCGCTTCATGATGGGGCCGAGTTGGCCCGATGCTTCCGAAGCCTTTATCAAACTCACGTAGATCGTCGGAAACACGGTCGGATACTCCGACATCGCGCCGGAGAGTTCGCGACCCGCTTGCACTTGTGCGATGACGCCTTCGAGTGCGCGGGCGAAGCGCGGCGAGTTGCCTTCGTGCGAACACGCTTCCAACGCTTCGGCAAGCGAGACGCCCGTTTCGATCATGACGGCCATCTGGTTGGTAAAATAAATCAGATCGTCGGGCTTATACTTTTCACGTCCACCGCGGCGCGAGCCGCCGCCGGATGACTTGGCCTTCACCGATACACCGGCTTCCACGCGCACGACAAAGTTGCCGTCCCGTCGGATTTGTCGCGCCGCTTCGGCGCGGTTGGCCGCTTCCAACGTACCCTCGACGGTATTGCCGGCATTGTCGCGCGCCTGATATGAGAAAACAGCCATCGGTTCTTTCCTCGATTTCGATCCAACAAATGCAACGCGAGACCAAGTGTCAACGCTCGGCCCAACTACGACTCGTCGTGTAACGTCGCTACTTCGGTTCGCCCGCCAGCATCGGATCGTCGGCGACCATACCGATCATCGCTTGCAAGCGCAGCGGGTCGGATGCGCCCGCCACTGCGTCTGTCGGGCTCACACGACCTGAGTCGACCAGTTCACGTAATGATTGTTCCATCGTGCACATGCCGACGCGTCGACCGGTCTCGATCATGCCGTAGATCAAATGTGTTTCATTCTCGCGAATGGTGCGACGTATGGCGGGCGTGGCCATCATGACCTCGACCGCAGGCACCATGCCGTCGTTAAGCTGATCGGGCAGCAGGCGCTGGCAGAGAATCGCGCGTAACGACGCAGCCAACTGTGCGCGAACCTGCCCTTGCTGCGCGGCGGGAAAGACATCGATGATGCGCGCCAGCGTGTGCGCCGCCGACGACGTATGCAATGTCGCCAACACCAAGTGGCCGGTCTCGGCCGCCGTTAGCGCGGCCGCCATCGTTTCGAGGTCGCGCATTTCGCCGATCACGATGACATCGGGCTTTTGTCGCAGCACATGCCGCAGGGCGCTGGCGAATGTCGGCGTATCGTCGCCGACTTCGCGCTGTTCGATGATCGACTGGCCGTTTGCGAACAGATACTCGATCGGATCTTCGACGGTAAGGATATGCGCCCGTCGCTTCTGGTTGATATGTTCGATCAAGCCTGCGATGGTCGTGCTCTTACCGTGACCGGTGCCACCGGTTACCAACACCAAGCCGCTGTTGAAACTGGCAAGCGATTGCACCGCGTCGGGCAGGCCGAGGTCTGCGAGCTTGGGCGGCGCGCCGGGTATCGAACGAACGGCGACCGCAGGCGTGCCGCGTTGATAGTGCAAGTTGATGCGAAAGCGACCGAGCCCGTCGATCTGATGGGCAAAGTCGAGGTCGCGCTCGCGCGCGAATGCGTCGCGTTGTTCGCTGGTTAAGACCGCGTCGAAAGCGTCGAGGATGGCTTCGCCGTGGAGTACGTCGCCATCCAACGGTCGCCAATTACCCGCAACCAGAACCTGCGCGGGCGCGTCGTTCACCAATAACAAGTCGCTTCCGCCGGCGTCGACCAGCGCTCGCAACCACCCATCGAGCCGAGCGGAAGAAGCCGGCGCACTCGCGTGCCCGGTGCCGGCTAGGGCGGCGGGCGATAATTTCATCGCATCAGTTGGAGCATACACGGAAGACTTCCTCCACGGTGGTCAGGCCCGAGCTTACTTTTTGCATACCGTCGTCGAATAGCGTCGTAACCGCTTTGGTCTTTAGCGCAAGCTGCCGCAAGTCCTGCAGCGTCATGCCATCCGAAATCGCCTGACGAATTTCGTCGGTGGGTGTGAACAATTCATACGCGCCGATCCGCCCCGAAAAGCCGGTGCCGTGGCACTTGGGGCAACCCTCACCGTGCGCGACTTTCTCGGTCTCGATCTTTGCCTTGCGTAGCGCAGCGCGCACCGCCACGGAGGGTTCCACCTCGGTTTTGCAGTTGGAACACACCTTGCGCACCAGTCGTTGCGCTAAGACCGCTTCTACCGATGCGCTGACGAGAAAGGTCTCAACGCCGATGTTCTGCAAGCGCGTGACAGCAGAGATCGCGTCGTTCGTGTGCAACGTCGACAACACCATGTGGCCGGTCAGCGCGGCTTGCACGGCCGTGCGCGCCGTATCGTTGTCGCGAATTTCACCGACCATGATGACGTCCGGGTCTTGTCGTAGCAGCGAGCGGAGCACGATCGGAAACGTCAGGCCGATCTTGTCGTTGGCTTGAAACTGATTGATGTCGCGCAGGTTGTATTCGACGGGGTCTTCGACGGTGCACACGTTGCGCTCCGGCGCGTTGATTTCGCTCAGCGCCGCATACAGCGTGGTACTCTTGCCGCTACCGGTCGGGCCGGTGACAAGTATCAACCCGTGCGGCTTAATTAGGTGCGTACGGAATCGCTTGAGCATATCGATGGAAAAGCCCAGCGTCTCAAGATTGATCAGCGCCTTGGTGTTATCAATGATTCGAATAACGACCTTTTCGCCGAACAGATTCGGCAGCGTCGATACGCGCAAGTCGATCGGGCGGCCTTCCATCAACACGTGGATACCGCCGTCCTGCGGCAAACGGCGCTCGGCGATATCCATGCCGGCCATAATTTTGATACGCGATACGACCGGCGCCATCATCTGCGAAGGCGGCGTCATCTTTTGATACAAGACACCGTCGATGCGATGGCGCACGCGCAAGCGGTTTTCATCGGGCTCGATGTGAATATCGCTGGCGCCTTCTTTCACAGCCGAATAAACCAAGTAGTTCACCAACTTGATAACGGGCGAATCCCCCGCCATGCCTTCTAGGTTGGTGATGTCGTCGGATTTTTCGGCGAGCAGCTCGAAGGTATCGGCCGTGACGTCTTCGATGATGTCGTCGATAACGAAGACGTTGGCGGCGTTGATATACTGCCCGAGAATCGCCTGAATGTCGGTCGCAGACGCCGCGACTACCTGCACCGGGCAATCGGCCAATCGCGATATTTCTTCGAAGAGAAACACGTTGGATGGCTCGCTCATCGCCACCGTCATCGTGCCGCGCACCTTAAATAGCGGCAGCACCGAGTGCTTTTCTAGAAACTCACGATCGAGCAAATCGACGATCTTGGGGTCGACCAAGCGCGGCGACAGCTTTGCGTACGGCACGTTGTAAGCATCGGCCAAGGCTTCCATCACCTGATCGCCGGTGACGAACCCGAGTTCGATCAGCAATTCGCCCAACAGATGTCGATGCCCGCGCGCCGCCTGTTCGGCAACGGCCTGCTCGATCTGCTCTTCGGTGACCAATCCCTTCTCGACGAGAATGGCACCGACGGGGCGTTTGGTGGATGTTTCGGTCGTGGAAGCCACGATTGCTATACTCGCAATGGTTAGTGGTTAGCCAAAACTCTTTACCGCTTCGTCGATGTCGCCAAACAATTCAAAGCGGCGATCGAGTCGGGTAATGCGAAGGATGGTCGCCAGCGCTTCGCTGGCACCGCAAATCTTGAGCGCGCCCAGGTGCTCTTCGCATTGATCCTGCAGATCGAGCAGATACTCCAGCCCTTCGCTATCGACGCCAGCCAGCTCCGAACAATCCAGGATGAGCTGATGACCGCCCTTTTCGAAGAGCTTATCGACCTTGTCTTTGAACAGCGCGAGGCTTTCGCCACCGATTTCGTCATTGGTGGTAACGACCGTCACGGCTCCATACTCATTGATCTTCGTGGGCACGAGTTATTGCTCCCCGGGTATCGAGATACTGGGCGAATCAACGACCAGCGCCGGATCGGCGCGGCGCAGTGCGCCCATGCGCGATACGTCGCTGCCAGCCGGGGCATCGGTCGTGGCTTCTTCAAACAGCGCCGGTATATCGAGACTCAAAAACGCCTCGGCCAACTCCGGATCAAACTGCATTCCGGCGCACCGACGGATTTCGGCAATCGCCATCGACAGCGGCAGTGCGGCGCGATAAGTACGGTTCGACGTCATGGCATCGAACGAGTCGGCAACACAAATGATGCGCCCGAACAACGGAATCGATTTGCCTTCAAGACCGTACGGATAGCCGCGTCCGTCGACGCGCTCGTGATGGAACAACACGCCCGGAACCAAGTCGGCGATCTGCCGTACGCGCGCCAGGATCCGATGCCCCACTTCCGGATGCTTCTTGAGTTGGTCGAACTCTTCGTCGGTCAGTCGACCGGCCTTGGTCAACACCGCGTCGGGCACACCGATCTTGCCGATGTCATGCAACAAACCGGATAGATACACGCGCTCGCACTCGATCTCTTCCAGACCGATGGCCCGCGCCAACGCGCGGCTGAAGTAGGCCACGCGCTCGGAGTGACCGTAGGTATAGGGGTCTTTGGCATCAACGCTGTTCACTAGCGCGTGCAACATGCCCATCAGCAGATCGGCCAAGTCGTCATACAGATGTTGGTTATGCAGCGCGGCGGCAATGCGATCGGCAACGGCTCTGAAGAGCTGAACGTCGACCGATGTGTAATCGCCCTTGTCGGTGCAGTTGAGCGTAAAGAATGTGCCGTGTTGCTTGCCGTCCTGCTCCAGCGGATAGGCCACGAGGTGCTTCAACCAGCCGCGCGCCCATTCGAGCTTTGGATGGTCCACCACGCGATTGATGAGTAGGTGGCGGCTTTTCTGATCGACTTCGGGCTGAAGGCAACGTGCGATCTCTAAGACGTCGGTTGACGACGGACAATTCGCGCCGTCGCATACGACGTGCTCGTGCAGTACCTTCTCGTCGCCCGCCGCACGGACCAGTGCTTCGATGTCGTCGAATTCGTAGCCATTGAGGACGAAAGCAACGCTCTCGGCGCGGGTCACTTCGAGTAGCTGTTTGCAGACGTTCGTCAACATCTCGTGCGGTCGCTGCGGAATGCCGAGCACGTGGCTGACTTCGTAGATCAGGTGCAACTCTTCATACGTGTCGTCGAGGTTGTCCGTCAGAATCGCCAATTCATCGCGTCGGCGTTCGCCGTCCGTTGTTTGATTGACCGAGAATCGTAGCAATTCACCGTAGCGGTGCAGTTGATCTGAAGCGATTCGTTCGGCATTCTGCATCCACTTACGGGCTTCGGCGGTGGGAATACCCCATTGCTGAGCGGCGCGTGTCAGCGCTTCTTCATCTGCGTCGGTGCTCAGCGCAACGGCTGCGACCACGCCGACCAGACGTCGGTTTCGCAGGGCCGGAACGCACAAAAGGTGCAACGCGCCGTCGGCCATGGTTTCATACGTCGCTTTGGCCTCAACCTGGGGACCTTCGGACGCTTGAATCAACGCCACCGCACACGACGCCAGCTTCTCGATAAAGGCCGCACTGCGCCCCACCCAACGCCAGGTTTCGGAGTCTTCGTGATCCGAACGCACCAACACGCCCGTGTGGTTCCATTCCGTAAACCACATGCCGCACGACCGCCACGCCGCGGTCATTTGGTCGAAGGCTTCATCCTGAAACGCGCGCACGTCGGTCGGCGCCGGGAGTCGGCCCGCTGATGCGTCATTGCCTGTAACGGGGAGATGAAACGCCATGATCAATCAATCCAATCCGCTTAGTTTGCCGGGCCAACTGACAGTAAGTCTTCGACGGTGCGCAAAATCTCGCGCGGGCTAAAGGGCTTGGGCAATACCTTCTTAATATTCGTGTTACCGGTATCGTCGTCGCCCAATGAAAAACCCCGTGCAGTCAGCATGATGACGGGCACATCGCTCAAGCCATCGGTACCGCGCAGCTTGGTGCACAATTCCAGTCCGCTCAGAAACGGCATCTGATAGTCGGTGATGATCAGCTGAGGATGTTCCTGCTGGGCTACGGCGAATGCTTCCTCGCCGTCGACGGCCGTTATGACTTCAAAGCCGGCGTTGCGCAGTTTGGACGATACGACGTGCACGATGTGCGGCTCGTCGTCGCAGACCAGAATTTTGACTTCCGAATTCATCTCTATCTCCGGTTCTTCGTTACTTCACCAAAAGCAGGGCTATGCTGAACGTGCTGCCCTTGCCCACTTCGCTGCGCAAGGCGATCTGGCCACCGTGTACGTCTTCCACGATGCGCTTGACCAGGTTGAGCCCCAACCCGGTGCCCTTGGCAAACTTGTTGTTCTGTTCGACGCGGAAAAACTTCTCGAACATCCGCGGTAAATCTTCTTCCGGAATGCCGACGCCCGTATCCGCCACGTCGATCACGACGCGACCTTTGTTTTCGTCGGCCGTCATTTGCACGACCACTTCGCCGCCCTCGGGTGTGTACTTGATGGCGTTGCTGATCAGGTTGAGAACGGCCTGCAGGATCAAATCGCGGTCGGCTTCCACTTGATACATCACAGGAGTCAAGTGTTCGACAAACTTCAGCTGCTTCGCTTCCGCGTTAGGCCGCATGATGTCGACCGCCTCTTTCACGACGACGGAAATCGCCTGCGGCTCCTTATTGACGCGTACGGTTCCGGCTTCGATGCGGCTGATGTTGAGCATATTGTCGATCAAGCGGCCCAGACGATCGGCGGAGGTTTGAATGATGTCGTAATACTCGCGGCGCGACGCTTCGTCTTCGGCCTCGCCATCGACGAGCATTTCGACGTAAGCGCGAATCGACGAAAGTGGTGTGCGAAGCTCGTGGGCCACGTGCGAAACGAAGTCGCTCTTCTTGCGCGCGGCGGTTCGTTCCTGCGTAACGTCGCGCATCACGCAGACCACACCGTGTTGATCGCCTTGGCTGCCGCCGCCCAATGGTTTGATGTGCACGTCGTACACCACTTCGCCACGTTCGTGTTCGACGCGACGGTCGGCGGCGCGGGCATCAGCGGCGCGCGCACTACAAATCAAGTCCGAAATCTGCGGATCGGCGATAACGTCCTTGACGTTCTTGCGCAACGACTGTTCGGCGTCGCACTCGAACAATCGTGCCGCCGCTTTGTTCATCATCAGTATCTGATCGTACGAGTCGGTCGCGACGATCGGGTCGCGAATCGAATCGATGACGGCTTTCTGACGGAGGCGACGCGTTTCGGACATCGTCACGTCCACCTGCAACTGCCGCATTTCGTCCATCAACTCGCTCGATTTGTCTTCCACGACATGCATGTGTCGATCGAGTAAGGCCAGAAATGGCTTCACATCCGCCGGCACGTGGCGATGCATATCTGCGTTTAGGCTACCGCTCTGCAGTTGGCTCGCCACATCGCGCAATGCCTGTCGGCGCATCCAATGCGACAACACAATGATGCCCAGCGCACAACCAATTAGGCCTGTAAACGCGGGACGAACCCACCAAACGCTCGTCATCGCATCGGCCGCAAAGAAACGAGACCAACCGATGACGCCCACCAATACAAGGCCCAGCGGGAGCACCGCCCATGCACCTTGAAATTGCAACCGTGCCAGCACATCGCTAGCCGGGCGCGACGGCGGCGCAGTCACTACCGTCGGTTTTTCAACGGTCGGTTGGTCGGCCTGCGGCGCGTCGGTTGTTGCCGAGCTTTCGATCGTGGGCGCAGGATTTTCCCGCGCGACCGGATCGTCCGGCGTCGCCATTTGCCAGGGTTTGAGAGGCTTGTCGCTCATCGTCGACGCACCTCCTCCGCAACATCGCCTGCATTATCACCGGCGCGCGCCGTGTCATTCCGCGCACTGGAAAAGAACACGATCGACGGCATAGTGGCGTCGATATCACCGGCACGTCGGCGCAGCTCGCGCGCCGCGGTGGCGCAATTTGGGTCGGCCTGCATCGCCGCATCTGCGAGCGCAATGGCCTTACCACGCCGGCCCTTTTGGAAACAGATCAATGCCTCCAACAGCAGCATGTCCGCGTCGGCAACGTTTCGCTTATTGAAGGTATGAACCGCGGCCCACGCCGTATCGGTATCGCCCGCGCTGATTGCGACGCGGCAAAATAGACTCCAGGCGACGGCATCGTTGGGGCAGTCGCGCAACAAAGGCTTTAACACGGCAAGCGCCGCATCGAAATCACCCAACTCGGCACAACAGCGCGCATACACGCGCACCACCAACGGTCGCGCGACGCTCAGCGCCTTCCAATCGTCACCTTCAACGGTCTCGATGACTTCATTCAATAACACGATGGCGGCCTTATGTTCGCCCGCCCAGGCCAACACCACGCCGGCGCGGGCGCGGGCGTCGATATCATCGAGCGCGATACGCGCGATGGTATTCGCGTAACGAACCGCCTGCGGTGCGCGGTTCTGCTGCCGCGCCAAGTCCATTCCCAAGAGATGCAGGTCCACCGACTGTACGAACTGTTCGCATTGCTGCGCGATCAACTGCGACGCCCGCGCTTCGGCGCCAGCGGCGACCAGCGCCCGCGCCAAGGCGACGGTGTATGCCTGCGCGTCACGATCGCGTTCGACGGCGCGTTGGTATGCCGCGACGCATGCGTCGGTGTTTCCACGGCGTTCGGCGATGAGGCCGAAGAGGTAATGCCCTTCCGCCGACGCGTCATCGAGTTGCACGGCACGGTCAGCGGCCGCCGCAGCGGTTTCGAGCTGATCCTGTAGCAAGAGTATGCGTGCCTGTAGGCGCAGCGCTTCGGCATCTTGCGGGGACATGGCGAGCGCTTCACCAATCAAACGCCCCGCCTCTGCAACGTTGCCCGCTTTCAATTGATCCGACGCCATCTGACGGCGCACGTCGCCGCGCACGTTGTTCCAACGCGCTTCGGCCGCTTCGGACGATTGCTGTCGACTCGAGAAATGCCGCTGCAGAAATGGGCTCTTTTCAAAACCCGCGCAACCGCCCGCCGCTAGCAGGCTCAGCAAGCCAACCAAGCCAAAAACCTGCGTGAAGAAAGCGCGCGTCATGGCGACACCTCCCGCATCGTTTCGATGCGCGGCTCGGTCGTCTGCAGTCGCGTGGGCGGCGTCTCGCGTTTTTCGTCTAACCCTTCGGATACTCCCAACTCGGGTAAATCGAACGGCGGTCCCGGTCGTGCGTGTTCGGCGCGCGCCGCGTCGCCGCGGTCTGCTCGAATCAAATCGCGCACCACCGATCGAATCGATGACGATTCGGATTCCCACTCGCGTTTGCCTTCGATTTGCTCGAGCAGCTTGCGTGCGTGGGTGTGTTGTGGATGACCGTTCAGCGCCAAGCGGGCGTAGAATTGCGCCTTGCTCATATCGCCGACGTCGAAGTATTCCAACGCTTTTTGATAGTGGTATTGCGACAAGCGTTCGCGTCCGAGGATTTGCATCCCCTTGCGGGCACCCATGCGGATGCGTTCCACATCTTCGTATAGCGCCTCGCCGGCGGCATAGTCGTTCGGCTCTTTCACGATACGAACCGTAAGCAGCACGATGACTTCTTCGCGAATCGTGTTGTCGTTGGTCGAGCGGAACAGCGGCCCGAGGAAATCGAGATCGCCCAACCCCGGCACTTGCGAGCGCGACGCCGTCGAGACTTCGCGGAACAAGCCGCCGATCAGAATCGTGTGACCGTCCTTGACCATGATGTTGGTTGTTACTTCGGTCGTCGATTCAAACGGTAAATTCGCCGCCGTCACACCGCCGGTCGAATCCTTCGGGTGAATTTCCATGCGCACGTAGCCGTCTTCACCGATGAACGGTCGGAACGTGAGCAACGTACCCGTTTCAAGAAACTCGACGTTCTGCACGGCCGTCGTCTCGGTGATCGTGGTCGTGATGTAGCCATCGCGATTACCGACGAGCATCTGCCCCGGCTGTTTGTTCAACGCCAAGACCTTGGGATTCGCGATCACATTCGTGTCGGTTACCTGCTCCAGCGCGCGAATGAACACGCCCACCTGATCTTTGAGAATACCGAATGTAAAGCCGCCGTTCGGCACGGCGCTGTTGAAGTTGGTGCGTGCCGTTAGCGTGGTGTCATCCAAGAAGGCCGCCGGCGTCGCCCCCGTCGTGATGTCCTGGGCCGCGTTGCTCGTGCTACTTAGTTCGGCGAAGTCGATACCACCCACTGTCGTGAAGTCGATCCCTAAGGCATTCGACTGGTTAAGCGATGCCCGCAGAATCGTCGCTTCGATCAGCACCTGCTTCGGACGCCGATCCACCTCGCGAATCACGTGCGCCATCTCCTCGATCACGCCTTCGTAATCGCGGATCATCAACATCTCTGGCTGCGTCGTATCGTTGCCGCCGGTCTCGACAAGGCCGGATTCATCGCCAAGGCCGACCTTGGCTTCGTCGGTAATCGTGATGACGCCCTCGTCGCTCTTGAGCGGATCGATCATGTCCTTGACCATCGCCGCCTTGACGTACGACAACCGAAACACGCGCGTTTCCATCCGCTTGGAACTCTTGCGCATCCGCTCGATCTCTTCGGCCGTGTGAATGAAGATGAAGTTGCCCTGCTCGCGATAACCCAATCCGTTTGAGATCAGCATCGCGTTGAGCGCTTCTTCGAACGTGACGTCGTAAAGCGTGGCACCAACCGTACCCGACACGTTGGGCCCCAGGATGATGTTTCGTTGCGTCGGCTCCGACAACATGCGCACCGCATCGGCCAACGGCAGCCCCGATACGTGCATCGTGACGCGTTCATCCACGCCGACGCGGACATACTGCTCGCTTAGCGGATCCCTAGGCGCTTCGGTTTCGATGGCCGACGCCGTTGTTGTGCGGTCGTTCGATGTGTTAGGGTCGGGCTGTTTATTTGATTGAGTATTTGCTGAACGAGTAGCTGACGAAGTTTGCGTCTTCGTTGATGTCGATACGGCTTCAACTTCGGCGCGCACCTCGGCTTCATCCACTACTTCGCGTGCTTGCTTCAACGCTGCCAACACGCTTTCCGCCGTTAGCGGCAGTTCCGCATTCGCATCCTGTGCGCGCACCGATCGGCCAGCGCCGAGTAGCACCATGAGGCAAGTTACCAATACCCCACCTGATTGAATCACGTGTCGATGATCCATACGCTCTCCATAGCTTCTGGATACTCAATCGGGCTATTCGATGGATGGGTTGTGTTTTAAGGGACGCTTAGCGTGCGCTGGATGCCGTACTTGGTCAGTACGACGCGTCCGGCCTCGATGCGAACGACCGAGAATCCGGCAATTTCGTCGCCTTCGTGTAACAACTGTCCGGAAATATAGGCCGATGTGCGCGATCCGGTCATGGTTGACCGCAACTCCAGCTTGGCCAATTCTTCGTCGAGTTGCTGCGTGAGTTGCGCGCGCTCGGTCTGATAAGTCGAGAGCGACTGGGCCAGCGCTGAGAAAATCGACCCCGCGCCCTTCTCATTGGATGCCGCAGTCGCCGGGCTGGTCGGTACGCCAAATCGTTGTCGCCAGACGGAGGCATCGAAAGGATTGCGCTCCAATGTGCGCGGCAAATGAGATACCACATCCGCATTGACGGCGGGTGCTTCTCGCATGCTCTTCACAAACGGCTTAGTGGGCGTCGCCGCTCCCTTACCCGAAGCAGCGACTGCCTTTGCCGGCTGTTTAACCGTCATCGGTATCTGCGTCGGCACCACGGCAACGGGTGGCGCTCCTTTGGTTTGCGGCGGTACGGGCGTCAACGAATTGTCCACCTGTGGCAACGCCGCGTTACCCGCAACAACGGCGGTATTGGCAGCCGCTGACGACGTATCATCACCCGGCAAAAACAAACGCCCAACGGCCACCAACAGAATCAAAAAAAGCGCGGCAAGAATGCCGGTCTTTTTCTTGTCGGCGGCCATGTCGGCCTTAAGCCGATCGATATGCGTCTTGAGTGCTCCACTCATGCCGCACCGCCTGCCGCTGGGCCGTTGGGATGCGCATGGTCGCAAACTTGCATCGCCGGGTTGCAGAACTGATAGGCGTGTACTTCGATCTGAGCGCGCAGCGGGCCGCCAGCCGATGCGGGCTCCACCTTGAACTTTTCGATATGCACCAACCGTTGCAAGTCGTCGATGCGCGCGAGCACGTTAAAGATCGACTCGAAATCGGCATGCACGGTCAACTGCACGGCGACGATGCCGGTACCTTTAGCAAGCTGAACCGCTTCCGGCAGGTTCTCCCCATCGACGCGCCGATCGGGCAACGGTTGAATCTGATAGTTCTTCACGCCGGTATTCTCGACCGCCCTCGTTAAATCGTTGAGAAAATCGCCAAACTCGGGCGTACAGGGCACGCGCCGCTTCACGGCGAGCACGCTTTTCTCCACCGCCGTTAACGCTTCGTACGCCGGCCCAACCTCACCAACTTCGCGTTGTTGGCGCGCGATCTCGCTGAGCTTTTCGTCGACGGCCGCCTGCTGCTCGTGCAACGCATTCATACCGGGAAAGAGCAAGCCAAATAAAAAGCCGCCCAGCAGTGCCAGCACAATGACGATCGTGATGATGTTCACGCGCAACGGCGTCATGATGCATCCCCCCGATGCCGCGTGAGGCGACAGGTCAGACTAAACGTCTTACCGGGGCGCTGCTCGAACACCACATCTTCCAGTACGTCGAATTTGACTTTGAAAAACAGCGGGCTGCGATCCAAATCCGCGGCAAAGTCGATAATTTCCGAATCACCCGCACCGATGCCTTCCAACACCATCGTGGCATCCGATTCACCACCGAATAATCCGGCCGACTGCAGCACTGTCTTATTTGCTAGCGGCACCGTCTTGTCCGCGTCTTTGGGGTCCGTCTCGATGCCGTATCGATGGATCGACGGCACCGTCACATCGCATTTGGTGAGCACGATCGTTTCGGGCACGCGGCGACTGAGTTCCGAGACGATCAGTACCAGATCGCGGTCGCCTGTGAGCGTATTCAACATCTGCTGTAAATCGTTTAGGCCCGAGCGCTGTTGCAGCAATTGCAACTTATACGCCGCGACGTTGGCAACCTGTTGTTGTTGCGCGGCGGCTTCTTCCATCATGGCGTCGGCGCGGGCGATGCGGCTCTGATTGGTGTAGAACCAAACCGCCATCACCGCGATCAGCACAACCACGCCGACGACGCGCCGCTGCAGCATGCGGCGTATGCGGCGGGCATCGTGATATCGTGATGGAATAAAATCGCAGTCCACGTGCATTACTCCGCCAATGCTGCTACCAAGCCGCGCGGCGCCCCCGCCTTACCGGTTTCGTTACGCAACGCCACCCACGGCATGCCGCGCATGGCCAAGCCAGTTGCCACGGCCCAGCTGGCCGCGTGAATACCTCTTTCGCGCGTATGAAAGTGCTCCAACCCCTGCACGCCGAATAACGGATTGCCCACGCGGCACGGTACGTCCACCACCGACGACAGCACCTCGGCCAGTTGCGGTTCGTCGGCTTCACCGCCCAAGAGCGAGACGCTTTCGGGGCGCATGCCGCGGAACGTGACCGCGAAATAGCGCAAGCATAGCTGCAGATCGCGCGCGATTTTTTCCAGGCTAGGTCGCATCGCGTCGGCAACCGTAAAGGCGATATCGCTGGTCGCGCCGCCCGCTGTGCGTTTGGTTTCGTCGCCTTTGCGTAAGCCAATGCGCAGCGCCGACGCTTCCGCGATCGGCAAGTCGAGCGCCTTGGCAACGGCTTCGGTCAGCGTGTTACCCCCGATATCGAGCAGCTTAATGAAGGCAATCTCCGGGCCACGCGTGATGATAATGGCGGTCCCCTTCGCGCCCATTTCCAAAAAGACGTTAATTGAACAATCTTCGCCGTCGCACTTGAGATAGCGCACGAAACTGCGCACCAAACATGTCGGCGTGGCGTCGATAGCGACTGGGTTCATCTTGATCGAATCGAGCAACTCCAGCCGTTGATCGACGAGTTGCCGATCGACGGCGAATACGATGATCTCTTCTTTGAGTTCGTTGCCGTGGCGCACTTCGCCGACCGGCATGAATTGAATCTGCGTTTGATCGATATCGATGTCGAAACGGTCGGCGGCTTCAAACATGACCGCCTCCGGCATTTCGGCGGCGGGCATGCGCGGCAGGCGCACGTTTTTCATTTGAAATTCGCCGGGTCCAAGTGCTGTCACCACATTGCGACCCTTGAACCCACCCGAGCCGAGCATGTCGACGACGCAGCGTTTGACGGCACCGAGGGACACATCACCATCCGAAGCGCGGCGCTCGAGCTGCCGCTCCAACGCGGCAACGACCGACGGCACGCCACCCGCATCGGCCATTTGCAACATGCGCACGCGCGTGCTGCCGATGTCCAACGCGATCGGACCGAGTTTTTGCCCCCTGCCAGCCAACGTGCTGCCTCCAATGCTCCGCATTACAAAATCTGCCCCGTGGCATTTAGCTACGGTCGCCCGCAACCTCAAGCTACTTCTTGCCCTTCTTGCCGCCACCGAGGCCGCCGCCGCCCAAGCCGTTGAGGCCATCGATGATGCTATTCAAATCCGAGCCGCTTTCTCCGCCGGCATTCAGATTGCTGCCGTCGTCAGTGTTGTCGTTGCCGTTGTTGCCGTTGTTGCCGTTACCAGTAACGGCAACCGAAAAACCCTCCAGAATATCGCTGCTGCCCGTTAGGCTCGACACATTCGCTTCCAGCTTCACCGAGCGGTACTGAATCTGCACGATCGCTGTCGCGTCGTGCTTTACACCGCCGAACGCATCGAAGACCATCGTGTTGTCCGAGCCGACGTCCAATCCCATGATTTTGACGCCCTGATATTTTGAGTCGGTGGTATTGCCCGCCTGCACAAGATAGGGCTTTCGCGTGCGCGGATGCGCAATCGGCGTGTCAGGATCCGACGAGCGCGCGACCCAATAGGCGTCCGCCTGTGCATCGAATTTGATCACCGCCAGATCGTCGGGCCGACCGATCGACATGCTCTTGGCGTATTCGATATCCGCTTCCAGTTGCGCCATAAACTCCCAGGCGGTGCGCCGCTCGGATGCCTTGGCATCGGGCATGGCCGCAATCACGAGAATCGCGGCGACTACGGCCACGATCATGAGTTCCACAAACGTAAAGCCGCTGCGTTGATAGCGCGATCTCAATTGCGTCATGGCGATCCCCTCTCTAGCCGCGGCGCTTGCCCGCGCGCGACGGCGTATCCTGCGCTTTATCGTCCTGAACTATGCGGACCTTGACGGTTCCTTCCTTCAGGTGCTTCTCCAGCGCCGATAAACGCTGGTTGGTGATGCGTTGTTCGTCCACAATTTGCTTGCGCTGTAGGCCAGTGTCCGGTATCTGTGCCATCGCGCGCGGCAGTGTCGTCGCGTCCGCCACAAACGCCAGCTCGACGGCGATCACGGTTAATAAGCACGCGATAACCGTCAGCACGATCTGCGTGTAGCGCTCGGTCGAACGCGGTCGATTCATTTTGGATTGCTGGCTTGCCATTAGTAGTTCTCCTCCCAACTGAGGATGGTGACGGGGCGGCTGTCACCGGTTTTGGTGAGGTCGTAATACTTCGAGCGGTCTTCATGCCACGTCGCATAAAAATAGCTACCCAAACCATCGACGCCCGAAATCCCCGGCATTGCCGAGGTCACGAGCGCACCGCTCAGCGCGACGCGACAGTCGGCGCGACTTTCCATATCGAAATCGCCGCATAAGACGGTGCCAGTCAAGCCCACGTAATGCGAATCGGCCTCGACGCTCACCGTGCCGGTGGACACCAGCGCTGGGTAGCGATCCACCGCAACGATATTGGTCGTGCCCGAGCCGTCAAACTCGACCGAACCGTCTATGACGATCGTTCCGTTGATCTGCGCGCCGCCGTAAATGCGCAGGCTCGATGTATTGGCATACACGATTCGTCCGGGATTGTTCGTCTGAGCATCCAAGGCGGAATTGATGGCCACCGCATTGGCGGGAGTGATGACGCCGGCGGAGTACACCAACGCGGTACAGGTGTTGTCTTTGATGACATAACTTGGGTAGGCACTGATATTGGCTGGGGGCACGGGGACCGAATCGGCGTTTTGTGTGATCGACGCCGGCGGACTGGGGTTCGACCAGATTACCGAATACACGGCCGAAACATTCCCGCTGCACACGCCGAACGCCCATATATTCTCGTTGACGTGCATGTCGCCATCGATCACCACGCCCGAGTCAATGATTGCACGATCGCCCGCCAAATAGGCCTGACTAATCGAAATCGTATCAGATGGCGGCACCAACACCGTCGCACGAATCGAGTGCGTCCCGCGCACCTCTCCGTCGTAATAGAGGGCGGCACCTTTGCAAAGGATGGTGTATTGGCCTTCGACCGATTCATCTTTCTGTACGATTACGGTGAAGTAATCTTCGGTGCTATCGATGCGCTGTTGGGCAGCGCCGGGCCAGTAGTCGCCCATAGCAACGCTCTTGGGCGGGTACATCAAATAATGCATGGCCAATTCGATACCCGATTCGGCCATATAGCGTGCCCGCACCGCCGCCATACGATTGACGGCTTCGGGTAATACGGTGCCCTGCGATTCGATGAAGGCAACGCCGGTGGCAAACGCGACGACCGACAAGCCCAGCACGACCACCAGCACGTAGCCGGGGCGACGCGTAGCGGCGCGACGGCGTCGGCGGTTGGACCGCTCAGCGGCCCGGACCATGTTCGAGTATTGGTGCACGCTCTTCATCATGATCGCCACTTAGTTCGGGAAAATAATCGTCTCGCCTTTGACGTCGGAGAATCCCGTCCAACGCGATTCTTCGGTGCGCACCCAGCGGCCCGATTCGTCGTCCAGCACTTTTGCTTCATCCACGAACAAGTAATCCGCTGGCGCCCGCGGGGAAGCGGCGTCGCGAAAGGACAGCTTGTCGTTGGTCATGGGCTTTTCGAAATTAATGTTGACGATTCGGGCGTCGGTCGAATCGGGATAGCCCTGGAATGAGAATTGCTCGACATCTTCGGCCAAGACATCGGTTTCGCCGCGCAGAACGGTAGCCCCGATGAAGAAGTCATCATTGGTAAGCCAAGTCGGCCCCGCGACTACGCCGTCCGGAAAGAACACACTCGGTTGCAGCGTGGTGCTCTTGATGCGCTTTTCACCCGCATCGTAGTGAATGCGTTCGAGTTCGAGTTCTTTGATCTGATCGTCGCCGTCGCGATCTTCAGCCCAGAGCATAATCGAATCGCTCGTGACTTCCCCGATGGCGCGGGCGGAGCGAATCCGCTGCGTGATGCGCTGCATCGACGCCATACCCTCCGACTTGGCGGCGCGATACTCGGCGGTGTTGATCGAAGCATTGGCGATGCCGTTGATCATCGTCGCCGCCGCCGCGGTAATGAAGGCTGCGACCGCCGCCGCCACCATCATTTCGATCAGCGTAAAGCCGCTGCGGTGAAATTTTTTCGGTCGTCGATAACGCTTCATCACTTAATCCTCCCGCACCTTGAGGCGATTGAGCCGCAACAGCAGGTTGTCGTAACGATGCACGCGTACTTCGATCTGCACGATCGCGTTCGCCTCGGTTTGTTCGGTGAATGCCACGTAGGTCACGCTGACGTCGCGCCAGTACCCTTCGTGATCTTCGTCAACGGTATTGCCGCCGCGATAATCGAGCAGATAACTCTGCGTACCGGTTTTCATTTCGGAATAACCATCGAAATCATCGACCGAATCGTAAAACCGGCGATCGGTTTCCGTCGCTTCCGGTCCCGGCGTGGGGCCGTCTTCGTGCGGCGCGTGAAACGGCCGCGCGATGATTTCTTCCATGAGTTCTTCGCCGAAGGACGCGGCGAATTCGAATTCGGTGGCGGCATTGAGTTGCTGGGCGCCGGCAACGAAAGGCAAAATGGCGGACGCGGCAACGATGGCGAGCACGATAGACGCGATCAACGTTTCGGCCAACGTAAACGCGGCGCGTCGAAATCGCAGTGCCCCTGTCGTGTTGTTTTCTGCGCGCGTCATCGGCATCCTCGTGCAGTCAGACGACCCTAATGCCATTAAGCGTACGATTCGTTTCGGATGGACGCCCGCCCCGTCAGCACCATCCCGATAACAAAACGACGCGGCGGGCCCGAGCCACGCCGCGTCGATGAGCAATTCAAGACTGGTCAGATGGATTGAGCCGCTTTACAGCGAGTTATGGGCCACGCCGTTGGTCGTGCCGCCGTCATCGGCGACAAACGTACCCGTGGCTTCCGTATAGACCCAACCACCGGCCGTGGCCGAGATATCGTTGGAGTTGTCGTACGGATTATTCGGAATTCGCTGCAGGTACGGCCCGAGCGTCGGCGTACCGGTCGTCGAGTGGTCGGCATTGGTTTTGGATGTCATGACCGTGGCGAAGGTCGCGGCCGGCGGATAGTTGCCGTTGTGCTGCAAGCGGTACAGCTCGATCTGACCGCGCACGGTGGCGAGGTTGGTGCCGAGCGCACTGAACTTGGCGTCGGTGCTGGCATCCGAAAACTGCGGAATAACCACAGCGGCCAGAATGCCGAGGATGACCACGACAATCAAAAGTTCCACCAGGGTAAAAGCGTAGCGCTTCATCGTAATTGCCTCCTAAGACCAGTCCCTAATCTTGATTGCGTTTATGCCGACGGTCGTCGATGGGCCACCCCATCGGATGTACCGCCGGTCAGTACCATGATCGGTGACCGCACCCTGCCCCTTTACATCGCAGCAAAAGTATTCGCCAATAAGAGTGAAGGACTTACAGCGAGGTCCATAAATATCAGCAGCGACGCAGCCATCGTCGCCCTGCCCCCATAATCAGCCCACAAAAGACGTTTCAATCTGCGATGGAATTTGGAATCGCGACATGCCAATCGTTCCCCACCACAGGTTCTTACCAAGAGTTCAAACCAACATCGGACCTCGATTCGCTCGATATCACAGGTAATGCGAGCAATATCTAAGACAATCAGGCAACCCACGACGCTTTGGGTTTGCGGACTATGGCTCGCCCTCATGACCGCCGCTCCTTCACTAATGATGAAGGACCCCGGCATGTTTTGGCATACGGTGGTCGGCGAGGAGATGTTACGCACCGGCCGCGTGGTGACGACCGATACGTTTAGCTTCACGCAGCACGGCGAAAGCTGGCTTGCCCAACAGTGGTTGGGTGAGTTGGCCATGGCCATAGTGCATCGCCTTGGCGCGCTCGATGGTATTATCACGATGGCCGTCTCGATCATTACGCTTATCTTTGCAACCATCTTCTGGAAAGCGCGACGCGCAGGGTTGCCGGTGGCCGTGTGCGGGTTGCTAACCATCCTGACGATTGCCGCGTCGAGCTATCACTTCATCCCGCGACCGCACCTGTTCACGATGCTGGCCATCCTGTTGTTAATGTTGGTCTTAGAGAAAATCGAACGACAGCCCAATCGCATTTATTGGGCATTGGCATTGCCACCGTTGTTTTTGATTTGGAGCAACACCCACGGCGGCGCGTTGGGCGGTATCGCGACGTTTGCCTTGTATTGCTTGCTTTGGTTAATGCAAGCTTACGTTGGCTTGCTTTCAAGAAAGCGCAACCCGTTACCACGGCAGCACCGTGCGCGTGCGACAATCATTCTCACTATCGCCTTGGGGTTAGTGCTTGTTACGCCGCTGATCAATCCGTTCGGCGTAGCCCTCCCGCGCACGTGGGTTGCGCTGATGGGGTCGGACCTGCTACCCAAGGTCATCGTCGAACATGCCCAGCTCGATTTCACCGCACCGGAAGGCCTGATGATCCTCACGCTGGCGGGTATTTACTTCTACACCCTCGTCGGCGCGTGGCGGGTCGAACGAAGAATCCACTGGCTGCTGCCCGCAGTCTGGTTTCTATTGGCATGCTCGCGCGTGCGACACGGTCCGTTGTTTGCCATTACGGCGGGCATCGCGCTGATCGACATGTGGCGGTACCATCCGGTGCTGCGCGCAAAGTTCACACCGACCACTCCAAACAACTCGGTGCCGTTGCCAACTTTGCGAAGTACTTTGGTCCCATTAGCAACACTCACATGTGCGGCGTTGCTGTTGCAAGCCACCGGCACTCGGTGCCCGCTGATCGGTGCCGACCGCTGCCGACCGCAAGCACCTAATTGGCCCGTCGCCGCCCTACCGAATCTCCAGCGACTTGCCCAACAATCCGACGGGCCGCTACGCGTGTTTAACGAAATGCGCTACGCCGGCTACCTGATCTACGCCCTGCCCGAGGCCGCCGTTTATATCGACGACCGTTGCGAACTGCATCGCGACGTCGGCCTGCATCGGTACCTCGAGCTGTGGTCGCACCCCGAGCGCCTACCGGGCGAAATGCATCGATATCAAATCGACGCCGCACTTGTCGGCGTTGGCTCGCCATTTGCAAGTGAACTGAAATCGACGCCCAATTGGCGGTTGATATTCGAAGATGCGATCGTGGCGCTGTTTGCCGCCGAGGCGAGTCCGGGATATCACACCGCGATAGCGCGCGACTGTGCCCGAGAACCCGACGCTGGCAATCCGCCGGGCATGTCGTATAACGCTTATTCGGCCAACCATTGACGCGACGCTGTGAAACGAACGACAGCGGCCATGGGAGAATAGCGTTTGACCGCAAAAGCCAAAAAATGGTTGCTGAACGGCATCAAGTTCGGCGTCTGTGCGCTGGCCATCTGGTTTTTTGCAGGGATCGTCACGCTCAATGATCGCGTGCGCTTGGCGGATAATCCCGCCGACGTTTGGATCGTGCAAAGCGAAAGTGCCGACGGCGACCAGCGTGTCATTCAAATTCAACACGAAACCTCGGGCGAACTCCGCAACGTCACGATGAACGACCTTGCGCCAGACGAAGCCCTGGAAAAAGGACAGCGCGCCTATCAGCCGGGCCTGAAGTCGATTATTTCCCGCGCCGACAGCACGTGGGGATTGGGAGCGCTCGCCGTCTTCGCGCCGGTTCCGTTCATTATCGCATGGCGCTTGCGTTTGCTGTTATCGACGCAAGACATTTCGATGACCTATCGCGACGCCCTGTTGCTGACGTTTGCCGGTAACTTCTTCAACTTTACGCTCCCCGGCACCACCGGCGGCGATATCTATAAGGCGTATCACATCGCCAAGAAAACGCACAAGCGCGCGGAAGGCGTCACCATCGTGGTGCTCGACCGCGTCTTCGGCTTGGTTAGCTTTCTCATGATTGCCGCCATCACGGTCTTCGCCGCACGGCATACCAATATCGTTGGCGACTTCGGTACGATCGTCGGCTATTTGCTGCTCGCGTTGGTCATTGGCGGAATGGCGTTCGCGTCGAAGCGCGTGCGGGAGCTGGTTCGCTACGATCGGATTCTCGACAAGCTGCCGATGTCCGACAAGATTCGCCGCATCGACCAAACGGCATTCAACCTGCGCAATCATGCGGGTAAGGCGTTGGTCGCGCTGATCGGCACGGCGATCAGTCACTTCTGCTTCGTGACCACAGTCTATTGCCTCGCGCGTTGCTTCGGTATCGTGCCAACGGGCGAACAAACGCAGGGTGAGTTGTACCTCGCCACGCTCATCGCCACCGTCGTCGGCTCGCTCTTCGCGGCCATTCCGATCAGCGTGCAAGGCTTCGGCCAACTCGAAGCGGTGTTCTATAAGATTCTGGTCGAGGGCGGTTGGTGTATGGAATCCGCGATGATCGTGCTAACGATTAGTGCGCGGTTGGTGCAAGTGTTTTGGTCGTTACCGGGTGTGATCGCGCCGTGGCTCGGTCTCGAACGGCCAACGCTGAGCGCCGAAGATCAGGAAGCCATGCTCGATCCCACGGCCGCCGTTGACGAACATATTTTTGACGATCAGCCTGACGGTGGTACTAACACACCGACGACGCCCGCCGACGGCGCCGCGCACGCCGCGTCATCAACAAACTGACGACGCCGGGAAACAATACACCCGTTCCGCATGCAGCCGCAGCCGGCACCGCCAACGCGCCCGTCTGATCCAACTCAAACGGCACCGTGAAGAAGCCTTCCAAATTCGTCACCAACACATTGCCGGCGGGATCGCGAAAGTCGCTCCCATCCATCCCCGCCAGCCAAATGGAATAGCTCCCCGGCGGCAATGCTTGGGCCGACGTCCAAACCAATTCTTTATTTTCGGATTGCCAACGAATCGATCCGGCAACGCGCTGTTGGCCGTATAGCACTTGCAAGTCCGTGCCGTTTTGCACCTGCACGGCGTCGATCGGCTCGCTAAACAAAATGGAGAACCCGAGCACCTGCCCCGTCGTGGCGTGACTGCGCTCGTCGATGCGTAGCACTTCCGGCGCGACGACATCCTCGGCTTCGGCGCAGCCGCCGTCGCGCGGGTCCGCGTCGGGGTCGCCCAATCCCAACGCGCCTTCCGCATCGTCGCGCGGATCACCATTCCCATTCGATCCGGTCACGCCAATCGCGGCCCCTGCCGTTCCACCACCGGTGCCCGTCACATTCAACCGATCCCCGTCATCGGCGCAGCCACCGATGATTGGGGCTTCGTTAGCCACCGTCACCGGTCGTTGCACGACACTCCGACGCACGCCATTATCAGCATCCATCGCGCGCGACATTTCTTCCAACTGGCAGCGCGAAAGTCCGACGTTGTAAACCGTCAGTTCTTCAGATGCCCCCATGAGATTGTTGGTATCGGGGCAAACATCGGGACAGCGGCGTTGCTCGCTGCCCGCGCCGGTGCATACATTCGGATCGCTATCGCACGGCAGATCGGAACATTGATACGTATGCAACAAACCGAAGTAGTGGCCGATCTCGTGTAACCAGCCCAAGCCCCAGTTCAAGATGCCGTCGCGATTGTTCACGATGATGACGTCTTCGCCCAAGCTCGGTAGCGAACAGTAGCCGCCGCATCCGACGAGCGCTTGGAAGATGTAGATATTGATCGCGTTGTTGCGATACAGGTAGCGCGCCGGATCGCTCTTGGCGCGATTTTCGAATGTGTTCTTATCTTCGCAGTTCATCGCGCCGTACCATTCGGATAGCCCGCGCGCTTCGCGAATCTCAGACAGTTCCAAGCGCCAGTCGGCACCGACGTTTTCCAACGCCAGGTTCGCATCGGTTATCGCGGCCTGTATCTGAGCGTCGGTATGATAGAAGCCCGCCGTCGGCCGACGACCGTCGGCGTCGGTGATGATCTTGACCGACACGCGCACGCGCGTGAGTTCGTCCGGCGCCAGCGCCTGGGGCGCGACGTAGATTTGTGCAGTTACGGTTCGCGCCGGCCCCAGCACGATGATGAGTTGCAAAAAGGTAGCTAAAAGCGCGCATCGATTCACCGAGTTTCCTCCCTGTGCCGGTTATGCTGGTGCGATGGAACGTTCAGGCGGGCAATCCCACTCCCGCGCGATTTTAGGACCGCCCCAATTGTCCGCCTGCAGTACGGTTCACCCCGTTGCCGGTTCGACGAAACGTATCTACTAGAATCGACCCTTGTGCGTCGTTATGCCGACACGGATGCAGCTGCATGCTGGCACACACCTTTGCGCGTATCCGACCGTAAGCTCATTGTTTAAATACATTTAACGGCAGAATCCTCACCGCTTCGACAATCGCCTCAGCGCGGGAACCAACGGCCCCCAAATGCGTCCAACTCTCTGGACGGTAAGGCGTTAGCATCCGATCTCCCGGGTTCAGATCGCTTCGCCCGCGATCGGCAAAATCTGCCGGATTTCGCGGTTCTGCGTCTATGATAAAACGACCCGCCGCGTCGATTTAGGAGCACCGGTCACATGTCGCAACTTCAAATGTTCGGCCTCAACATGTGGCTACTGATCGGCATACTCACACTGTTGTTGTTCGCCACGGTGGGCATGCTGGTGCTTTACACGTCGACGCGCGCGTGGCTCACGACCCGCGCCCAGAATCGATCCTTCGCCGAGTTTCAGGCCCAACGCATCGGTCCCGACGGTCAACGCAAGCCGCCGCAAGGCAGCGGCATCTGTCGACGCTGCGGCGACGCCGTCGCCAACGGATACCATACGTCGCAAGGTTGCATTTGCGTGGCGTGTTTCGATACAACTTCACAAACCTAAACCCGCCGCCACTTCCCCCGTCTAACGAACGGCTCGCCATGAATGAAAAACTCGACCTCAACACGCCGGTATATCTCCTCGACGAAGATCGTAAGCTCAGCATTCTCGACTTGCTCGATTACTTCGGTCAGATGGGCTCGATGCGCGTGTCCGACTTGCACCTGAAGGTCGGCAGCCCGCCGATCTATCGCGTCGATGGCAACTTGCAAAAAATGAAGGGTCCGCCCGTCGACGCCATGACGATGGAATCGTTCGCGCGGTGCCTGCTCGCCGAGCGCGAATATGAACAACTGATCAAACAGCGCAGCGTCGATAGCTCATGCTTTACGGACGCGACGCAGTTTCGCATGAACTGCTTTCACGATACCAACGGCTTGGCGATTGCGATTCGCGCACTGCAAACCTCACCACCGCCTATCGAACAGGTGGGTTTTCCGAACGAGGTGTGGCGCGACATCGTGCGCAAGCAGCAAGGATTGGTGCTGGTGACGGGCATGACGGGCGCGGGTAAGAGTACGACGATCGCGGCCATGCTCGATCATATCGCCGCCACGCGCGCTTGCCGCATCATCACGCTCGAAGACCCGGTCGAATATCGCCTGAAGAGCAAGACGGCGCTGATCAGCCAGCGCGAAGTCGGTCGCGATGTGCCGTCGTTCGAGCGCGGCCTGCGCGATTGTTTGCGCGAAGACCCCGATGTGATCTTCGTGGGTGAGATGCGCGACCGCGAATCAGCGCGGTGGACGTTAACGGCGGCGGAAACGGGGCACCTGGTGTTCTCGACGCTGCACACGCGCGATGTGCGCGGGTCGGTCACGCGCGTGTTGGATATGTTCCCCGTTAACCAACAGGATGAAGTGTCGAGCCAGTTGTCGTTAGGGCTCAGCCATATCATTTCGCAAAAGCTCATCCCCCGCGCCGGCGGCGAAGGCCGCGTAGTCGCGATGGAGGTTCTAAATAACATCTATTCCGTCTCCAATCTCATCCGCTTAAACAAGCTGGAACAGCTTTACTCCCAGTTGCAAACGCGCACCAAGAATATTCCGGAAGAACGCATGGTGACGATGGAAAAATCGCTGGCCCAACTCGTGCGCAAAGGAATCGTCACGCCGATGGAAGCGGAGAAGTGGGCGAACAATCCACTGGCGTTTGTGGAGGAAATGCAGAATCATTGATGGGATGTTGAAAGACATGCTAACGTCGTAGCGGCGTTTAATAAGCGCGAACGATTGAAAATCTGTCCCCCTCCCTTGCAGGGAGGGGTTAGGGGAGGGTTGCCGAACGCCCCATCGTTCGCCAATATCGAAAACACTCTCACGGTCGCCAAATCAACGGATTGTCATCCTTCACGCGATCGATCTCGGCTCGAATCATCCAATCCCCATCGGCCACCGGTTGAATCCCCCGTCGCGCGCTGCCGGCTGCGGAGTTGCCCTTGCTCGACGTATCTTTAAACAACCGAACGCCCGCGTTGCGCCGCGACTCGAACTCGATCGTTATTGCAAACGCGCTGCTCACCGGCACCGGGTCGAGGCGAATTTTATACCACTGCGGATCGCGCCCGCGAATCAGGCCGTACGGCTTATCCCAGCTATACACCTTCTTAAATTTCTCGTCGCGCAGCGTAATCGTGAAATCTTTAGCCTTCGTCAGAATCTGCCCGTAGCGTTCGGCGTAGAAATGTATCTCCGTCAGGTACCACCGATCCGGCGGTGCCTTGAACGTAATAATGTGTTCGCCGCGCGCGAGCAAGACTGGCTCGTTCGGCTCGTCGTCGTCGTATTTCAATACGCGCTGGTCGCGCATCAGGCGGCCGCGCCGTTTGGCGCTGATGGTCACATCGTTGCGAATGGCCGACTTGATATACTCATCCGAGAACGTGCGAAACCAGCGATTGCGTTTCGACTTGTCGTAGGAATCTTTGGTGCCGCGCGTGGTGGCGTAGCTCAACGCATCCTTCGGTCGCAGCGCATCGGGCGCGGCGTTGTTCCAGCGCTTGAGCAACGCCCCCAACTCCGGACCGCCATATTCCTGCACCCATTCGTGCCAAGCGGCGCACGCTACGATAATTTTGGACTCGTTGCTGCGCTCCATGCGCTCTTTTAATTCGCGAATACCGTCGTCGGCGTAGTTGTATTCATCGGGCCAGAGCGACTTACCGTGCACGACGTACAAGCGTTCCAGCGCCACGCAAGAAAGATAATGAGCCAAGCCGCGATGCGCTTCGTCGGTCAACCAAGGTGCCTTGCCCAACGTGCGCTCAATCGCCATCTCGGCCAGCCGATATCCGATGCCATATAGCACATAGACGCGGCTACGATTCGGTCGTTCCAGATGCCGCTGCCACTGCAAACGCAATTCGATGGTTTGCTCGTCACCGATCCACAGCGCGGGGGCAGTGTCCGAATCAAGTTGCGCATTCAGCGTGACGACTTCGGGCATATCGAGACCGAGTGACGTCACGTAAAGCGCGGCGATGCCGTCGGTTGCTTTGGCAAACGCATCGACATGCGCCGGTGGAAAGCCGCGCGCTACCACTTTGGCGCGGCCGCGCTCGACGATGGTGGCTGCGTCGTCATCGGCATAGGCGGCGGTTATCAAACCAAACGTCGATATCACCACGGTGGTGACGATGCGTCGAAACCGGCTTCGAGAGGTACGCGTCATACCTCGTTATATGAAGGAAGGTGCGCCGGAATTGCAAATCCCGACGGTTTACGGACGGCCGGCCGCCGTTAATCGGATGTTGGACCATCGCACCGCCACCCCGGCTCCCGCACCCAATCCCCAACCATCACCGGGCTGCTTGGCGTTGAGTGGTGCCCTCAATACGCGCTGATTATCGATGCTGACGCTCACCTCGCCGCGACGATAGCGAATCTGAAAATCGTAGGGTTGGCCCTGCTTCAAGCGTACGTCATTGGAGCGCGCCAAGACCGTCGCAGGCTCGTAGGCGCTTCGTTGCCAAAGCAATTGCACGCCGCCCTTCGGCTGAAACGAAACAACAACGTGCCCATCCGCCGCTTTGGCAAGCAACACGCGCGCCTCGTTGCCGGGGTTGGCCAGAATCGTCAACGTGCCGCTTAGCGCCTCCCCCATCGGCCAGCGCTGCCCCGCGCGCCAGGCCGTCGCGGCGCTTTCGTCAAACGCACATTGATAACCGACGCCATCGTGCCATTGAAGCGCGCGGCCTGTCTCATACCACGCGAAACGATGGGCCAAACAATCGTCTTTAAACTGCGAACGCAGCGCCGATGATTCAAACTTGGCACGCGCAGCGCGCGACCACAATTCCTGGGGCTTTATGTTGGCTGCTTCGATCAGGAAGCGCGTCCAACACCATGCCAACGCGTAACGATCGGGCGAACCGAGTGCGTCGTACCACGACGCATCGCAAGGTGTAAAGGTTCGCGTGCGGCCCAGATACAACCGTTGCACTCGGCGCAACCGCGTCGCCGCAAACGGATCTGCTTCAAACGACGAGATCCAGCCCCCAGTCGTCACGACCTTGCCGGCGATCCAGGTAGCCAAACCTTCGCGTATCCAATCGTCGGCGTCGAGATATTCCCGCGCCCGCATCGCCAGCCAAAGGTGCGTCGCTTCATGTGCGATTTGATAACGCGTCAACACGGGCACGCCGACTATCGCAAGCGCCTCATCCGACAGATACGGTTGCAACGCCACGTGCCCCGTGGCAGCAGCGTAGTCGGCAAAGGCAAAGCTATGATCGAATCGACCGCGCGTGCGTTTGCTAACGGCAGACCGAAACGCCGTCGGCGAACGATACAGCCGCACCGTGCAAACTTGCTTGACCGACGCTGCTTCGGCTTTGGCCAAATCGGGAAACGCATCGCCCAGTTGCTGTTGCGTCAGCGCCAACACGCGCCGTGCGTCACGCACAATATTCTTGGGGATTGATGGATCGGCGCGCAACGCGAAATCACTCGCTTCGACGCGATGGTTCGCTAATGGCAGGCTAATTAGCGTTAGGAGAGCGGTAGCAAGCGCAGAATGCAACGACCGAAGGGCCATTACGACACCGGCGCGTTGTTTAAGGCGTGCACCGCCGCCGCAAACGCGTCGCCGCGCTGTTCGTAATTCTGGAACGCGTCGTAACTCGGGCAACCCGGCGCGAGCAAGACGACGTCTTCCGGCGCTGCCGATTTGGCGGCGAGTTGTACGGCCCCCGCTAGGTCCGCGGCCATCAAGACGTGCGCCGTGGAATTGTCGCTCGTCGCCGCGACGATACTTTCCGCGATGTTCGCAGCCGTGGCACCGATGCAAATAACCGCCTTTGCGTGCTGCGCCAAAAATTGACCAAACTCGGCAAAGCTGCCGCCCTTATCCGAGCCACCGACAATCACGATGGGCTTGCATTCAAAGGCCGCGATCGACGTTATCGCGGCGGCGGGCGATGTTGCTTTCGAGTCGTTGTAAAACCGCACGCCGTCAATCTCGGCGACGAGTGACAAGCGATGCGGCAGGCCGGTGAATCGCTGCAATGCTTTAGCGATGACGTCTTTGCCCACACCCAACCGTACTGCGATGGCAGCAGCACCGGCCGCATTCATCAGATTATGCCGACCGGGGATCGCCAGCGTCACGTCAATGGTATGTTCTCTGCCATTCGCACCCGTCACGCGAATGCAAGCATCGTCGTCGATGCCAAAAGTACACCGTGCCGCACGGCATGTCGCCACCTGCGGCATCCGCGCTTCATCAAAATCGCTCGGCAACAACAAGGCATCGTCGCCCGTCATGCATTGAAACAACTGCGCCTTCGCATCGGCATACGCAGCCATATCGCCATGACGATCGAGATGATTTTCACGAAGGTTGGTAATCAGCCCGATACTCGGCCGAAAATTCAACGGCTGCACATCTTCCAACTGGAAGCTGGATAGCTCCAAAACAACCACATCATCGGAGCGCATCTCGTCGAGTTTTTGCAGCAGCGACGCGCCGATGTTGCCGCCGACATACACGCGCCCATGCGCCCAACCGTCGGTCGTTGACGCCGTATCCAAAATCCCCGCGACCATGCCCGTAGTCGTGCTCTTACCCGCCGAACCGGTAATGCCGACGATCTTTGCCGGGCAGCGTTCGAGGAACAGATTCATCTCGCTCGACCACGGCACGCCGCGTTGTACGGCCGCATTGAAGAAAGCGGAGTTGCGCCGATCCACTGCCGGGCTCTTAACGAGCAGCGCACATTCATCGAGCAGCGCTTCGTCGTGACCGCCCAAACACAACTCGACAGGCAAGTCTGCAATACGTTCCACGCTCTCGGCCAACGCGGTTTCATCGGCGAGATCCGTTACCGTGACGCGCGCGCCTTGCTGCGCCAACCAGCGCGTGACGCCAATGCCTCCGCCGAAGCGGCCCAGGCCCATGATCACGACTTTTTTGTTGGCGAAACTTTCCATCACCCTATTCGCACCCGTTTTTCACCCTACCGACCTGAAACGCGCATCCCGATATCGCCGCGAAACTGCGCGCCGTCGAACTGAATCTTGCGCACCGCCTCGTAAGCCGACGTGCGCGCCGCCTGCAAACCCTCGCCCAACGCCGTTACGCCCAACACGCGTCCGCCGTTCGTTTCGATGCGCCCGCCCAACTGCCGCGTGCCTGCATGAAACACCATCGTGTTCGCAACCTGCGACGCCTCTTCCAAGCCCGTGATCGTCTTGCCTTTTTCATAGGCGCCCGGATAGCCGCCGGACGCCATCACCACGCATAGCGCGTTGCGCTGATCCCACTGCAGCACGACATCCGCGAGCCGCCCTTCGATCGTCGCCAATATCACATCGACCAAATCGCTTTGTAAGCGCATCAGAATCGGCTGCGCTTCCGGATCGCCGAAGCGACAGTTGAATTCCAACACCTTCGGCCCGCCCGGTGTCATCATCAGCCCGGCATACAACACGCCGCGATACGTAATACCGTTCCGCCGCATCGCATCGATAACCGGCACAAACACGTCGCGCTCGATCATCTCCAACTCGGCTTCGGTCAAATTCTCCGACGGCGTGTACGCACCCATGCCACCCGTGTTCGGGCCGGTATCTTCGTCGCCCAGCCGCTTGTGATCGGCGGCCGATTCCAAAATATAGATCGTGCTGCCATCGACCAGCGCCAACAAGCTCACTTCGCGACCGACGAGCAGTTCTTCAATCACGACTGTCGAACCGGCAGCGCCGAGTTCGTTTTCGACCATGATCTTCTCTAAGGTGCGCAAGCCGTCGGCCGGGTCGCTATGTACGAAGACGCCCTTACCCTTGGCCAGGCCCGCCGCCTTGATCACGACGCCTTCTTCGCGCGACGTCACATACGTGCGCGCCATCGTGTAGGCCGTTTCGTATTCCGGCTTGACATCGTTGTCGTCGCGCCCCGCCTCGCGCCGCTGCGCGCGTTCGACGGAGGTCGGCTCAAAGATGCGCGCTTCGGCCGTCGGCACACCAGCGTCGCGCATCAGCTTTTTGGCGTAGGCCTTGTCCCCCTCGATGCGCGCCGCCGCCGCCGTCGGGCCGAATATCTTGAGGCCGACAGCTTCGAATCGATCGACGATGCCGGCGCAGAGCGGATCTTCGGGGCCGACGATCGTCAGATCGATGGATTCTTTTTGCGCGAACTTGAGCAGACCGTCGATATCCTCTGCTGCCAAGTGCACGTTGCGCCCGATCTGGCCGGTGCCGGCGTTACCCGGCGCACAGAATATCTCGGGGTTATGTGCGGATTGAGCGAGCTTCCAACACAAGGCGTGCTCGCGGCCGCCGCTACCCACTACCAATATCTTCATATCTTTTTCCCATCGTCGATGGCGTGTGACGTATCTATCCTATTGCAGCATACAGCCAGTGCCGCCGAACTTGAAGCGAATCGCGTGGCTCCGAACGCGTACATTGGCAACGGTAACAATCATCTCGATTGCACGGTCGCATACCCGCCGAACTGCGCTCGCGATTCTATCGCCACCGCCCTGATATCACAGGCCTTGGCGTTGTACTATCGCACGATTCGCCGCCGACGTTCGCGTTCGGTTTTTCGGGGACGTAAGATAGCGTACCTTCGTAAGCAGCCCTGAGGAAAGTCATATGATCGAAGCGTTCGTCATCATCAATGCCGCACTCACGCTCGGCGTTCTAGGCTTGCTGTTCGTGCGGCGCGGCGGCGGAGACTCCGCCGCGCTGCGTCGGTTGGAGTCGGTCGAAAAGGAACTCGAACGGTTCGAGCGCGCCGTGCGCGAAGACCTCGGCCAGTCACGACGCGAACACGACGCCACGGCCAAGCAACTGCGCGAAGAAGTGACCGACCTGATCTCCAAGCTGGGCACGGCAACCACCGAAGTCTTAAAGAACGGCACGGCGGATCAGAAATCGCGCCTCGAAGATTTCGGTAAACAAATCGCCGAGGAAAAGGCCGCTAACGTCAAGAAGATCGACGAGTTGCGTCAGACCATTGAGAACAAACTCGAACAGCTCCGCGGCGATCACACGAAAAACGCCGAAGCCACGCGTGCCGAATCGTCCAAATCGCTGCGCGAGTTCACGACCCAGTTGCGCGAACAATTGAACGACTCGTTCAAAACGCAAAACGAAACGTTGCTGACCATGTCGCGGCGCGTATCCGAGCTGATCGAAGCCAGCGACAAACGTGGTGAAACCCTCCGCACGACAGTCGAAAAGCGCCTCGACACGCTCCGCGAGGACAACAACACCAAGCTGGAGGCCATGCGCAATACGGTCGACGAAAAGTTGCAGGGCACGCTCGAAAAACGTTTGGGCGAATCCTTCAAGCAAGTCAGCGAGCGCCTCGAGACGGTGCACAAGGGCCTCGGCGAGATGAAGAATCTGGCCAACGGTGTCGGCGACTTGAAGCGCGTGATGACCAACGTGAAATCGCGCGGTACATGGGGCGAAGTGCAACTCGGCGCGATCCTCGAACACATCCTTTCGCCCGCGCAGTTCGAGCGCAACGTAAAGGTCAAGCCGACGTCATCGGAACACGTTGAATACGCCGTGTGCCTACCCGGCGACAACGGCGGCGAGTTCGTTTACCTGCCGATCGATTCCAAGTTTCCGGTGGAAGCCTATCAACGATTGCTGCAGGCGCAGGAAGATGCGGATCAAACTGCCGTGCTGTCGGCCGGCAAGGAACTCGAAAACGGCATCAAGGCATGCGCCTCCGAAATTCAGAAAAAGTATTTGGCACCGCCCTATACGACGGACTTCGGCATTATGTTTTTGCCAAGCGAAGGCTTGTACGCCGAAGCGATTCGGCGCACCAACCTGGTTGAGTTTTGCCAACGCGAACATCGCGTGGTGCTGGCCGGGCCGACGACACTCGCCGCGATTCTCAACTCGTTTCAATTGGGCTTCCGCACCATGGCGATTCAGAAACGCTCGACCGAAGTCTGGAACGTACTCGGCGCAGTGAAGACGGAGTTCGGAAAGTTCGGCGATGTGCTGACGCGTGTGAAGAAGAAACTACACGAAGCGAGCAACACCGTGGACAAAGCCGAAGTCCGCACCCGCGCCATGGAACGCCAATTGCGTTCCGTCGAGGAGCTACCGACCGACAAGGTGCAGAACGTGTTGCGCTTCGACGACCCGTTTGCGGATAGTGGTAAGGTAGATGACGATTCGACGAATACAGATCGCGACCGCGCCGACGCGTCGGCAGGTTGACGGCCAAGTCTTGCGTCGCCAGGTTGGCCGCAGCCTCGTACGCCCGCAAGTTGCCCGAAACTTCGCGCGGCGACGGGTTGGCGACAACATCGTTTATTCGCGAACAAAATTGCCTCGGCATCGCCGAAGCGAATCGCCCAAATCGTATGGCAACCGTATAGATGGTGGATTGACGTGCCCCCACTGCCGAAATCCGACCCAACCGATACCAATCTTGTAAAAAAAGCCGTCGAAGCTATCATTAAGGCGGTTCGGTCAGCGGCGAACAGTCGCCTTCCGCTCCAATCGCGGGCGTAGCTCAATGGTAGAGCATCAGCCTTCCAAGCTGAATGTTGCGCGTTCGAGTCGCGTCGCCCGCTGTTTATAATTCATTTCTAGAAAACACGTTACATCAATTTGTTTGACTGAATCGCAACATCGGTTTCTTTCAATTCTTCCGTTTTGGTAACAACTTTAAGGACATTTGCAACTCCGTATCCGCATTGGCAGTGCCGAAAACGCAGGTGTAACGAGTAAGCCTCAGCCATGATTGCTGAGCACTCTCCCGTGACATTAATCACTCGAATCCAATATTGCGCATAGTGCCGATCCAAAACTGCTTTTTAGGTGACCAGACACTACTCGCGTCTGGCATACGCTGCTCTCGAATTCCGCATTCGGTGGATACTCGGCCAAAGCTATGCTGGCCAATAATAGTAACCGGTTTAAACCGTGGAGGAATATCATTCGACAATATAAAAAGCACGTCCCTAGTTGATAGGGACGTGCTTAGACGTAAAGGTGATTAGATATTAGACGTTATTATTCCTGCGATCTCGCCCAGTCGCTCATTTCCAAGATCTCCAGGCGAGCGAAGAGTGCATCAACTTTCCCGGCGTTGTGACGATTCGTGGCCAGCGCATCCTGCAGTTCATTCATGGCTCGTTTCGTGGCATTTACCAGACGCTCGATTCCCGCCCGGTCTCCCTCGTAGGTCAATCGCTTACCTCGACCAAGCAGTTCACTATTTGCGGCGATTTCGTCATCGAGTGCGACTTCAAGACTGGTCAGCGCTTGCACCACATAGTCGATGTTCAAATACACTCGGTTTCCGTTCTCAACCGCATCTTCGAAAACACCCAGGATGGCAACCAGTTCAAACGTTTGGTACGTGAACACGCTAGTTGTGTCTTTTGCCGTATCCACGTCGGCCGTGAATTCGAAATAGCGGTCCCAGAGCATACTATCTGACGGAGTGCGTTGCGGTTTTCGCTGCTCGATCACACGCTCAAATCGCTTGATTTCCATCGCCACCGCATCGAGCCGCTGGAAGTTGAGAGCGACCATTGCCGTAAAGGACTCAGCACTCGGCCCCACGATCGCCTCATAGGTATTTTGCGAAGGCAGCAATTCGTCCAACTCCGTCAAGCGCTCAAATAACTCTTGATACTCCTCCTTGATCATCTCGAAGTCGAAGGCTGCGGCGGCCTTGTCTGTCATCCCTTTCTCGATCATCTGGCGCGCCAGCTCAGCGGTTTGCTCCATCTGTGTGATCCGTCGATCAACATCGATCAACGTGGAGATGTGGTCAGGTTCGGCGACTTGCGGGCTCGGAATAGTCGTGAAAATCTGCTCCTCTGCCAACGCGGGGTTGGCAGCGACGAAGAATGTAGCGCAAGCGAAGGTTGCCAGAAAAGTCTTGAAGCTGTTGAAGTACTTATTCATCACCATCTCCCAATTTGCTGGTACCGCCCCCATTGGCGGCACTGACTCAGCGAAGAGGGTGATTAGCAGTCACGCAGGTTTTTGACTTTTTTTCGTCGCCACTAGGGAGCGGTGATCAGGTCCACCAAGGTTCCCACATCCCGACCATCACTGGTGCCATCCTGATTGACATCGGCCCGACAGGCCTGGTCGGGATCGACGGTGCCGTTGAGCAGCACGTCCACGAAGGAAGCGATGTCACCGGTATCTACGGCTCCGGAACTATCCATATCACCCGGCATGCAACTGGGTGTGTTACTGCTGCTGAACACCGCCGACAGTGGTAACGCCGCATCCGCGCCCGTGATCGTTGTTGCCGTGGTGGTGGTACCGACTGGCGGTAGTGTCGCTAACGTCGGCGTCGTGAACAGGCCATCCGAGTCGAAGAAGAAGATCGAGAACGGATCCTGCACCGGTGCGGTATAACCGACAACGTACGCAGTTCCGTTCGTGTCTTCTGCAATCGCCGTCGCAAAACGCATGTTGCCGATCTCGATCACACGGCTGGGCGTCACCGTGATCGCACCAGACATACCGCCCAGAGTAAATTCCTGCACCGTCGTCGTTGCGGGGTCGCCTTCATCGAGTGACGTACCCAAGTACAACTTGCTGCCGTCGTCGCTCACATGCAGCGCCGCCGGGCCGCGCAGCGGTACCGGCAGGTCACTCAATCGCACTCGCTGCTCGCTGGCCGTACCCATGGCTGCTTTGTAGATTAATAACCAGTCGTTCTGGTTATCTGCCCGGGCGCAGGTCACGTACACATTGCCATCACTGTCTGTCTCAATCTCACGCAGGTACTGCACATTGGTCTGTGAGAACTGGGGTGGCTGCGTGTTGTTGTTGGGATCGGTCTGCGGGTCGAAGCCGTAGGTCTCTTGGATGGTCCAGGTAACGACTCCCGCGTTTTCCGTCAGGCTCAATTGCGCGGCCACGTAGTAAGCATCACTCTCACCACTCGCAGGGATAATGCGCGCCGGCACCACATACACCGTCGTCGGATCATTGGGATCGAACGCTGCATCGAAGAGCGGAAGGCCACTACCCGTAGGCGGCATCCCCAGTCGCACCGTATTGCCATTGAAAGACTGCTCGCCCGGGGCCACCATCACCTGGCCATCGCTCAAACGCACCAGACCCGCCACGCTGTGTAACTGATAAAGGGTGCCATTGCCATCCTTCACCAATCTTCCATGACCACGCTGGCCGTAGAACGGATCACCCGCCGCTACCGGTGGTGCAATGTTCCGGCCTGAATCTGACGTTGCCGCATCCACCGGATACAGTTGATCCTCCAGATCACCGCCCGCGTTGGGCTTGCCCGCGATGATCAACTGGTCGGCGGGAGCACTAACACCATTGGTTACCGCTGCAAAGCTGCTCGAACCCGCGCCGCCCACGCACAAGCCCTGCGACACGCCGTAGCCGTACAACGCATCCGACAGCAGTACGTCATTCACATCCACATAGTTATCACGGTTCACCTTATCAAGGCACGAGTTGTTCTGTCCCACTTCACTGCCCAAGGCCGTTAGCCCATACAGCACATCCACATTGGAGATGAAGTAGCTCAGGTCGTAGTCACCGCACTCGGGTGAACCACAGGCCAGCGGATCCCACTCATCGATCAGCACACAGGCATCCTGGCCCACCAACTCCAGTTCCACATACGTCCCACGGCGGAAGTTCAAGCTTCCCCGGGGGAACAACCCCGAGAATGTCGCGAACTGATCGCTACCGATCGAGCCCGGGCCACTTGTCGGAGGCGTGATCCGCGCAATCTCCACCAGGTTCTGACCCACCTCCGGGGCATCGCTCAAGTACACCACCAACTCATCCGTTGGATTGCCACAGAACGTGTACTCAAACGCCACCAGGATCTCGTCTTCGCCGGCGCGGGCGAACGCGCCATGGGCCGACACACTCGATGCACTTCCCTGACCATCGGCGCGCGTCTTCATCTCCATCACGCCATTGTTCGCATCCGACGGATCCTCAATCCGTTCGATTGAGCCTTGCAAGCAGGGGCCTCCAAACTCACATGAGGGTGGTTGCACATCGTTCGGATCACGTAGTCGCGGACGCACCCTCACCGCGAACTCCGTGTCATCCTCCATCGAGATCACCTTCAGCGAGAAGCCCAGCAGCGGCGTATCAACCAGCCGCGCCCCATTGGGGAAGAAGCCATCCACATCCGGACTACCCAAGGGGCTATCGTTCTCGTCCACCACCGACTGGTAGTACATCCGCTGCAAACCCGTATTCAGCACCGCCCCCGGATGCAACTTCAGTTGCTTAACGTACAACGCTTCGAACGCAGCGATCTGCCGATCCTGGAATACAAAACCCGGACGATTGGTCAGGTTCACCTTGGCATCCGCCAAGACTTCCAACTCTTCCAACACCCATGTATCGTCGTAACCCGCACTACCGGCGAGTTGATGCGCGCCCGACAACCCGCCACCGACAGCCGGATCAGAGTCCTCCGTCCGCAACTCCAGCAACTCGCCCTGGTCGCCCGTCACGCCCTGCCTGATAGTCACGAACAACTGATTGTCACCGATAAACGGCCTCGGATCCGCCGTCGGATCCGGGTCCAAGTCTAGATACCGATCACCTTCCGAGCGGATCACGTTGCAACGTACTGTCGTCTCTCCGGAGACAAAAAACTCACCACCATATCCTGCCGCTGTTTCTATTAGCCGAATATCGTTATTCTCGATAATGCTTTCGTTTTCAATTGATCCAAGAAGTACGTCAATCTGCGATTGCTGAATCGTCCCACCCAGCCCCAGAAGGGTGCCGTTTACGATAATCGTACCCCAGGCTTCAGAGTCAGTAATCGAGCACTCCCCTGTAGGCGTGGTACCACTAAGGTCGACTAGCGATCCCTCAAGTATTTCCAAGGTTCCAACTGGCGTAATCTCAATTACTCCGTTACCGGTGAGAGTCGTAGCCATTGAAACCGGACCCTGCGGTAAAGGAAAGATCTCAATGAAGCCAGGCTCGATACCTATCACGACCCGCGCACCAGCCATTATTTCAAGCTGACCATCACCTGAAATAAAGACGTTTTCCAAACGTGCTACGCCGTTGAGTAACTGGGTGGTATTCTGTAATTCGACGCTACAACCCTCTAACGCTAAATTAAATGGATTGTCTAAAAATTCGATATTCGATAAGCGAACTATATTCCGCGATGTACTAATAACCCCTTGATTATCATTGAAGTCGCAGTTCGCCAACAACGGTAGATCACTCGCCGCAGCCACTGAGAAGCGTCGAAACTCAAATCCGGCAATCGTTGACAAGAGCCCGCCAGCGAATATGTTCGATTCTGATCCAAGCCCATCCAAAATCGTGGCGGTGGGACCACCGGCTGATATAAGCAGGACGGCCTTTCCAACAAAATTGAGGTCTCGGTCTCGTGGATTACTATAAATACCCGGGAGGACAAGGATCGTATCGCCGTCAGCGGCCGCATCGATCCCGTCCTGCAATGTCTGAAACGGACTGGAGAATGTGCCATCCCATGGACCGGAATTGTTGTTAACATCTACATAAACCAAAGCGCCATCCGGCGTAGTGCCATATGTCTCATACTCTTCCAGAGAGGTCGCACCGTCCATATCGGGGTCTGACTCCGGCGCGGCCGCGGTTGGGTACGCAGCCTCGAACCAGTCGGGGAGGTCATCTCCGTCACTATCAACAAACTCGTCATATCCAATATCGACGCCGCCACCCGATGGTCGCGGCTCACCATCAATGTCTGAGGCAGGAATTCCCGTATCACCGCCTGCATCAATGCATGGTGATCCTGCGCGAAGCCGCCCCTGTCGCGTCAATAATGGATTGACAGCAAGATTACCCGGCCCCAGTTCACAATCCCATCTCCCCGAATATCAAGCTGCCCGTTTTGTACCACGGAATGCGAGATCGTTAGTTCGCCGGCCCCTTGAGGCCCGCCAAAAACAGCAATCTGCTCCGGTCCACCAAACTCCGCGAAATTCCCCCAAAAGATCGAGTTCTTTACCGATACCGAACTGTCGCTAATCTCGATTCCACCGGCTACGAGGCTCCCTCCCCCCCAACCATAATTCGCATGGAATGTGCAGTTCGTAATGGACGCAGTTCCGCCCAAACAACTCACGGCCCCAAAAAAACCGGATCGATTCCATAGGAAAAGACAATTTCTCAGAATCAGATTTCCACCTGTTTGCCTGAGCGACCCAGAAAATTCAAAAGAACAATTCTGAATCGTGAGTGATCCAGATTCCATAATAAGACTCGACCTAACCCTTCCTGTAATAATCATTCCGTCGAGGGTGGCTGAGCCCGAGAATTGCATAGTACCAATGACATATGCGTTTAGCGGATCTGGATGATTCAACATAGCGGATAGAACCGTTCGGTTTACCGCAGGCAATCTTTCGGACAGGACTGACTCAGTTCCGTCGAATCCGCCGTAGATATTCACACCATCGGCTAATTCGAATTCCGCGCACGAAGTATCGTATACGCCTTGGGCTACCCAGATTTCGTCGACGACTCCCGGGTTAGCCCGTGCGACCGACAACGCGGTCTGAAGATTCCGAAACGCATTGGCCCAGTTATCACCTGTTTCCAGTCCTGAGGCATTCGCATTTACGTAAAGTCTTGCACTCATAACACCGGGGGGGGTAGTACAACCGCACGCCCCGGGCGATGTCTGATTCGCATCGTTCGGACAGCCATCATCGGAATTGCCAACATACCCGGATGGTTGGGTGCAAGAATCCTGAGTTTGATTCGGGTCTCCTGCACCATCACCATCTTGGTCGAGAAACCACGTGCGAAAATCGGAATCGGGTACTCCGCAACCGCACGTCCCAGGCGATACCTTATTCCCATCGTTCGGGCAGCCATCGTTGGCATTGGCGACATAGCCGGACGGTTGGGTGCATGAATCCTGAGTTTGGTTCGGGTCCCCTGCACCATCACCATCTTGGTCGAGAAACCATGTGCGAAAATTGGAATCTGACACGCCGCAACCACACGTCCCGGGCGACGTCTTGTTCCCATCATTCGGACAGCCATCGTTGGCATTGGCGACATAACCGGACGGTTGGGTGCATGAATCCTGAGTTTGATTCGGGTCTCCTGCACCATCGCCGTCTTGGTCGAGAAACCATGTGCGAAAATTGGAATCGGGTACTCCGCAACCGCACGTCCCGGGCGATGTCTTATTCCCATCATTCGGGCAACCGTCGTTGGCATTGGCAACATAACCAGAAGGTTGGGTGCAAGAATTCTGAGATTGCATCGGATCTCCTGCACCATCATCATCCTGGTCGCGATACCACGTTCGGAAATTGGAATCTGGCACACCGCAACCACACGTCCCAGGCGACGTCTTATTCCCATCATTCGGGCAGCCGTCGTCGGCATTGGCGACATAACCGGACGGTTGGGTGCAAGAATTCTGAGTTTGGTTCGGGTCTCCTGCACCATCATTATCCTGGTCGCGATACCACGTTCGGAAATTGGAATCTGGCACACCGCAGCCGCACGTTCCTGGCGAAGTCTTGCTACCGTCATTCGGGCAGCCGTCTTGGCTATCCGGAACGTTGTCGTAGTCAGTGTCCAAATCGCCGGTGATTTCAATGCAGTCGAGCCGGACATTGGGCGTGATGCCACCGACACTCCCTGGAATCAGCTTGAATCGAATCGATATTACATCGTCGGGCACCGGCCCAGAGAATGTTTGCCATCCCCCGAAGGCAGAAACTTGAACGATGTTGATCCAGTTAGCTCCAACAAGCACGTCACAGCCAAGTAGGTCACCCTGATTCAGGTTATATCGAAAAGATAGATTTAGATTGACGTATTGGGCTGTAGGTATGTCACCGAACGCACCATTGTTGTAAATCATGCACTTCCGGAGATCACCGCGCCATCGAACAAATTGCGCGGGAGTAACGCCCGAACACTGATCGGCAACGTCGTTACGGACGAAGAAGCCATCCCATTGCCCGTTACCGACACACCCCTGGTCACGGCGAATCCAACGGTTTGTCGTGAAGGGATGAATATCGAAGCGCTCGGTCCAGATGAGCGCAGCCCGGGCCTGATCGGCAGCCGCTGCTACAATGAGTCCTATTACAATCGTTGATGCGATTCGGTTCATACTTTGGCTCCGCCCGCGGCGAGTATCGCGGTTCCGAACACCGACGAGAAAATCACGGAAACTTCACCGTGCAACTTCAAGACTTGCGTCATTGAGCTCTAGGATAAAAAACCACGGGGCGCTTATTATCAATTGCCAATTCAATCCCCTGTCAGTTTATTGAGCCTGGCATTCTGCACAGGCCGTTTGCAGGTTTCCCAAGTGCATCACGAGATTCTCAGAACTCGTGTGCATTCCCTTCTCGAACTTCTGATACGCGACATGCCCATCAAGGAATGCCACGTTGTGTTTCCAATCTTCGCCGTGACGCCAGGCAACATTGATCGGATCGTTGACGTTCCAGTCATAGACCCAGCCATAGTCGCCGATCAGTACCGATCACCTTGGATCAGTGCAATACAAGCCTTCCGGCTGAGGGAACTTTACACTTGCAACTTCCTTATTGCCCAGTGATCAGATCAACCAGCATGCCCACATCCCGACCGTCGCTGGTGCCATCCTGATTGACATCCGCCCGACAGGCCTGGTCGGGATCGACGGTGCCGTTGAGCAGCACATCCACGAAGGAAGCGATGTCATCGTTGTTTACGGCTCCGGAGTTATCGATATCACCCGGCAGACAGCTTGATGTATTACTGCTGCTGAACACCGCCGACAGCGGCAACGCTGCATCCGCACCCGTGATCGTTGTCGCCGTGGTGGTGGTACCGGTTGGCGGGAGCGTGGCTAACGTGGGCGTGGTGAAAAGGCTGTCCGACTCGAAGAAGAAGATCGAGAACGGATCCTGGACCGGTGCGGTGTAGCCGACAACGTACTCAGTTCCGTTCGTGTCTTCTGCGATCGACGTCACAAAGCGCATGTTGCCGATCTCGATCACACGGCTGGGCGTCACCGTGATCGCACCAGACATACCGCCCAGAGTGAATTCCTGTACTTTGGTCGTTGCCGGATCACCTTCATCCAGAGAGGTACCCAAGTACAACTTGCTACCATCGTCGCTCACGTGCAGCGCCGCCGGACCGCGCAGCGGTGCCGGCAAGTCACTCAACCGCACCCGCTGTTCGCTGGCAGTGCCACCAACTGCATCGTAGATCAATAACCAGTCATTCTGGTTATCTGCCCGGGCGCAGGTCACGTACACATTGCCGTCACTGTCCGTCTCAATCTCACGCAGGTACTGCACATTGGTCTGTGAGAACTGGGGTGGCTGCGTGTTGTTGTTGGGATCGGTCTGCGGGTCGAAGCCGTAGGTCTCTTGGATGGTCCAGGTCACGACTCCCGCGTTCTCCGCTAGGCTCAGTTGTGCTGCCACGTAGTAAGCAGCATCTTCATCGCCACCGGGAATCACCCGTGCCGGTACCACGTACACTGTCGTCGGATCATTGGGATCGAACGCAGCATCGAAGATCGGAAGGCCATCACCTGTGGATGGCATCCCCAGTCGTACCGTATTGCCATTGAAAGACTGATCACCCGGCGCCACCATCACCTGGCCATCGCTCAAACGCACCAAGCCCGCCACACTGTGCAACTGGTACAACGCACCGCTGCCATCTTTCACCAGCCGACCGTGACCGCGAACGCCATATGTCATTCCGCCCGCCGCTACCGGTGGTGCGATACCGAGGCCTGATATAGACAATGCCTCATCCACCGGGTAGAGACGATCGCCAAGATCACCTCCGACATTGGACTTGCCCGCGATGATCAACTGATCTTCGGGAGTAACCACTCCACTGGTCATCCCCGCGAAGCTGCTCGAACCCGCGCCGTCGCAAAGGCCCACCACCCCGTAGTCATACAAGCTGTCGGCAATCACAACATCACTGATGTCGACATAATTATCTCGATTGACTTTATCCAGACACGAGTTAGCCCCGATTATACTTTCCGGTACGCCAAGCACGGTTTCGCCGAGGGCAGAAAGGCCATACAAGAGATCTATATTTGTCGTCGCGTTGTCACCGCTAAAATCACCGCATTCCTGCGAAAAGCAAACCAGCGGATCCCACTCATCAATCAACACGCAGGCATCCTGGCCCACCAACTCCAGTTCCACATACGTACCGCGTCGGAAGTTCAAGCTTCCCCGCGGGAACAACCCCGAGAATGTCGCGAACTGATCGCTACTGATAGAGCCCGGACCGCTCGTCGGAGGCGTGATCCGGGCGATCTCTACCAGGTTCTGGCCGACTTCCGGGGCATCACTCAGATACACCACCAACTCATCCGTCGGATTGCCGCAGAACGTGTACTCAAACGCCACCAGAATCTCGTCTTCGCCGGCACGAGCGAAGGTCGCCTTGGCAGATATCGTCGATGCTGAATCCGAGCCGTTGGCATCATCCTGGGTTTTCATCTCCATGTAGAAGCGACTCGGATCACCCGCTAGCGCTCCATTGGTGCGCTGAATCGATCCTTCCAAGAAGGGCGGGGCCACCGGTTGTGTGTCATTGTCATCACGCAATCGCGGAGACACTCTTGCGTCAAATTCTTCCTGGCATTCCATGTCGATATTAATCAATGAAAAGCCCAGCAGCGGGACGTTCGAGACATCACCTGCATCCGTCAGCGTCTCGTAGTACACGGTCAAGAGACCTGTGTTGATGCGCGCTCCCGATTCGATGATCAACTCGCGCACATAGAGACACTCCGGAATCGTGTCCCCGACATCTCTGAAGTCAAAATTGGGACGGTTAGTCAGGTTCAACGTTGTTCCGCTCTTCACCTCCAACTTGTTTATGATCCAGCGCACCTCCGGCGTACCGGAGAACACCGGCGCACCGGCGGCATCGATCAAACCTGACAAACAATCAGGATTAAACGCGGTACCACAAAGCACATCGGGCGTACGCAGTTCCAGTAGTTCACCGGCTTTTCCACAAAAAGCGTCTGCCTCCACCACGATCTCGATCGGTGTCGACTCCAGCATGATATCCGCCAAATTGCTCGGATCCGGATCAAGGCCGATGAATCCATCAGCATCCGTCTGAATGCGGCAATTGCGGAACGTGAGTCGGCCATCGTTCACCAGCCGAAACTCTTCCGTCGCCAACGGTGGATTCGAGCCGCGTACAATCGTAAGACCATCCAGCGTTGCCTTACCCACCGGCGATAGAAGCGTTCGGCTCGACATCGGGTTCTGCGTCAATAGTGTTGGGTTCGCGACAGGATCGCGCTCCGACAGGCGCGCCTCAGTACCGGCGAATCCACCAACCAATCGTACGCCATCGGGAATCACATATGTCGCCGACCGCGGATCCTCTGGATCCGTCAATGTCACCGGCATATAGGTGCCGGAGGCGAGCCAAAGATCCGCTACCTTGTTGTTAGCGGAAAGATAACTCAGCGCCGCTTCCACGGAATCAAACGCTGTCGCCCAGGTGCAGCCATCGCCGCCAGGGGTGGCCAACGGGTTTACAAATACATGTGGAAAATCGAGGCTCGATAGAGCCCGTTGCGAGCGCCGAATGATCGAACCATCGCCCGCGAAAAACGCATCGGTACCGTCGCCACCCACCGATTCCAAAATCTCATTCACCAACTGGCCATCAGCAGTACGCCAAATAGAGAGCCTATCCCGTTCCTCTGCCAGAAAAATGCTGCCGTCTGGGCTCAGATCAAGATTTTGAGCTCCGGCACTTGCAAGTACCGTGTACGCTGGCAAGCCGGTTGCCACATCCCATCGGGAAATGCCGGCTGAAAAATCTTCCGTGATCACCGATGCTCCATCCGGCGTCATCAACACTTGATCGACACTCGGAACATTAAGTGTTTGAATGACCTGAATGTTCTCGAGGTCACTGATATCCCAGACATGGATGACGCCATCTTGTGAGGCCGAAACCGCCCGTAAGCCGTCTTGACTAACATCCACGTTGCGGATGTATGCACTGTGCATTGGTGGAAAGACAATATCGTCACCTGTCTCTAAATCCCATAGTCGTACAGAATCGTCAAAACTGCCGCTGAGCAATCTCTGTTGATCGCCAAGAAAGCGTAAAGCGCTGACAGATTGTGAATGGCCCGACAAGGTCTGTTCAAGTCCGCCATCGCTGGTGCGCCGGATCTCAACATCACCGTTCGATGTAGAATTCGCATACAACGTGGCCGGCTCGTTCAATGCAATGCCGCCGAAGCTTTGCAAAGTAACGGCGGCAATCTCATTGCCTGTCGATAAGTCAAGTATCGCACCTGATGTTGAGTAAAGGCTATTATTCCTAATCAGACCGGTCAGACCTGACACTGCCTCAAGAAAGATGGGCCCGGGAAAGGTCTGAACAAGCGTTTCGTTTGTGTCGTAGATGCCTAAATTGGTTGCAATTTGCGAATCAGACAACCACAAGCCCCACAGGGGCTCATTAATATTGTAAAAGAGTCCACTACTATCTGAACAAGCAGGCCCCTCAAAGAGCTGTAATTCGGCATAAGCACTAATTAAGAATCCATCCTCACTTGGATTCACTGAGATATTACTTGGACCTAAAGCTAACACCTGCGCACAGTCATTAACCCAAGCCAAGGATGAAAACGATCCAATATCAAAATAATAGAGATAGGGGAAAACGAGATAGTCATTTACGAATTCATCATAATATTCCAACAGTCCCACGGCCAAAACGTCTCCGTTTTGTAGATACACGATATCGTCAAAATAGAGCACGCCCGGCACATTAGTAATAACTGATTCGATGATAGATCCATTCGCGGAATTGTATCGACTTAGAACACCGGATGAAGAAATACTCGCGTACTCCGATCCATCGGGTGAGAACGCAATAGGGCCAAGGCTCTGCGATATTGTAAAGTCAATCAATGGCGACCCGTTCCGGTTATACATTACCTCGTCATTATTAGACCCCTGATATGTAACCAAGAGTCGATTTCCGTCCGGCGCATACTCGATGCGAGACACAAATGCGCTATTAAGGATTTCTTTTAGTAGCGTACCCGCTGGATATGAATAAATTCGCAGGGTAGTACCCTCACCTCTTGCTACCTCTGAGCCATCGGGAGAGAAGGTGAATGGGCGGAACGAAGATCCCCACTCGAAACTCCCTAAAAATGCTCCCGTACTGATGCTCCAGCGGTCACCATTCGCGTCCAGTGCTTCGGTCTTACTCGGATTGAGAGCGAATTCTGTCGTATCGCGCCAGCGCTTCGACCAGTTGACTGCCTGCGTCACGCCATCGGCATGGGTATTCGCCGCGGATAGCAATCCCGCACAAATCAACGTGATCAGCAAGCAGCGCTTTTTTCCAATTACCATATCAACTCAACCCCCAGCATATCTATTGAGCCTGGCATTCTGCGCAGGCCGTTTGCAGGTTTCTAAGAGGCATCACGAGATACTCAGAACTCGTATGCCTTCCCTTATCAAACTTCTGAAACGCAACATGCCCATCGAGGAATGCCACGTTGTGTTTCCAGTCTTCGCCATGCCGCCACGCGACATTGATCGGATCGTTGACGTTCCAGTCATAGACCCAGCCGTAGTCGCCGATCAGTACCAGTCGCCCCGGGTCGGCACACTGCGTGCGCTTGAGGCCCGGCAACTTCTCATTCGCTTGCTGCAGAACATCGGCGCACGGATCACTGCCGGTAATCTGCAGCGGCATGGTGCCGATCATCATCAGGTTGGGTGAATAGCTCGTTCCAAAGTAGTCGTAGTGCTTACCGCTTACGGTGAAGGCACCTTCATCCTGCTTGCAGAAATACACGGGTGCATCATCGAGTTCGAGATCGAGATTTAGATACCGATTGAGCGGCTTGCGTTTGCGAAACGGCGGAATCGCTCCTTGCTTGCCGCCGTAGTTTACTTGCACGTTGTCCGTCGGATTCGGACTTTGCAGAAAGCGGTCATCGTTATCATCGAGATACATGTGCCACGCTTCGGCCAAGTTTTTTAAGTTGGTCTGGCATGAGGTGCGATCTGCAATGCGCCGGGCAGCCGCGAGCGACGGCAACAGAATAGCGATGAGCAGGCTGATGATCGCAATAACGACGAGCAACTCGATGAGCGTAAATGCGCGGCTAGCAGCTTTAGGACCATCTTGTTTAGGAGTTGTGAGTTGCATAACAATCACGCCCCCTGCTCGTCGCCAGGATGGGCGTTTTCGGTTTTGCCAGCGAGTTCAGCTCGCCTTGATGCTGCTTCTCGTTTGAGCCACTCCGGCCCGTTCAGACTACGACACGCATTATACAGTTCTGCGGCCTCTTTCCATTGTTTTTCGTTACTGTGCCACTCGGCCAGAGCAAACTCCTTGTAGAGCGCATCGTCAACCGGCATAACCTGTTCGAGTGTATTGACGTCGATTTCACCCAGGAGGAATCCTGTCGTAATGGCCTCTGCCCTTGGACCCTTGACCTTGAACTCGCTGGCCGCTTGCAGCGCCCGGTCCATATTTCCGGCCCTATATTCGGACAAGAACCATAGGAAACGCGTTTCACGACGAGCCTCCAATGCGATGAAAGCCATATTTTCAGCATCCGTCTGATGGAAACTCGCGAGTTCAACCGCCTTATCTCGTTCTTTGATCACATCTTGGGCTGAGCGCCACGCAAAATAGACATACGTCAACGAACTCATCAGAATCACGACGACCGACAACGCCACGGTCGTCGCGGCCTTATGACGTACCGCCAGTTTCTTGAGCATGTACCAACCGCTGTCGCGCTTGGCCGAGATCGGATCACCATTCAGGTAGCTGCGGATATCCACGGCCAAATCACCGGCGCTGCGGTAACGGCGTGCTGGCTCCTTTGCCAAACACTTTAATACGATCGTCTCGAGTTCATCATCAACCGCCTTGCGAATCGTGTGCGGTTTCTTGGGTGTCGCGTGCAAAATGTTGTCTTCAATCTCACGCCGCGTGCCGACCACCGGATACGGAAATTGACCCGTGAGCATCTCATACAGCACCACGCCTAGCGAATAAACATCGGTGCGTAAATCAATACCCGACGGTTTGCGTTCCACTTGTTCCGGACTGGCCCAACGAAGTGACCCCAGAAACTCACCCGATACCGTCATGGCCGAAAAGTCTTCGTCCGGCATGAAACCGCCGTCGAGGATTTTGGCCAAATCGAAGTCGAGTATGTGTGGCTCGCCGCGCTGATCCACGAGCACGTTGGCGGGCTTGATATCGCGATGCAGCACGCCTCTAACATGTGCCACATCAAGGGCTTCGCAGAGTTTGGCGAAGATCGTCAACAGTCGGTGCATCGTGAGCCGCTCGGCCTTGGCTTCTTGCCGCGAGCGCCTACTGCGTGACCCCGAATCACCGTCGCTGCCTTCCGCATTCCAGCCAACCGACGTGGAGCGCATGCGGGCTACATAATCGTCTAACGTGACACCTGCGACGTATTCCATCACGTAATACAGGCAGCCATCGGCGATACCGCTGTCGACGATTCCGACGATGGATGGATGATGCAATTGACCCAGCACGCGCACGCCGCGTTGCAGACGTTTACGGTTTTCAGGGTGGGACATGGCGCCGCCCCGGATGACTTTCACAGCAACGCGACGTTTGGTGGATTCCTGAATCGCTTCGAACACGAGGCCTTGACCGCCGCCGGAGATCTTGCGTTGGAAGAGGTAGCCAGCAATAGAGGGGAATGCATCTCCGGCGACGGCGCGGGCGTCCAACGTGAGGTCGTTGTCGATCGCCAACGGGTTGGTGCTTATGGTCTCTGTCTGATCGCCAGCGGCCTTAGTCTCGTCGTCTCCACTACCGCGCCCATCAGCTTGGGCGCGGGCCGCGTCGATGAGGCGTTTATCAACATCACCGCTGGACTCAGTCGGATTGGCACCTGGATCGCTCATAAAAACCCTCGTTGTTGCTAGCTCAGCGAAAGATCTCCGGACCAGTCACGCGCGTTATCGATTTTTTTTAGGAGGAGTATTTTGGCAGGACTTCGCTCAAACGTTCCAGCGCCCGTGCGCGGAGCATATAAATAGCACCGACCGATCGGTTCAGGCTATTAGCAATCTCTTTGGGGTCTTCGTGTTTGAGATCGAAACGCGTGATGACTTCGCGATGGTCAGGCGCCAGATCAGCCAGCGCATTACGTAGGAGCGTTTTCGCCTCTTTCGCCGCTGCCACTCGACTAGGGGTCGCTGAATGAACACCGAGAGATTCCAGCAGATCAAGACTCGCCGAATCATGATCGTCAGCCGTCACCCGATTGCTCGGATTCGGTCGCTTTGCCGCACTCAAACCCCGAATGGCGTCTCGGATATTGTTGTCTGCTAATCGGTATAACCAATTCAACATATCCTTAGGGGTATCTAGGCTTGCCTTATTAATGCCGCTAAATGCGTCCAGATAGGTAATTTGCAGCACATCATCAACATCCAATAACGCCTGCCATTTCGCATCGATGTTGCCAGCCACATGAACCCGCAGTGGCTTGGCGAGTTCATTTAATAACGCCGTTAGGGCATCGCGATCACCCGCATTTGCAGCTTCCACAAGGGCTTGCTCATCAGAATGATTCACTTACTTCACCCCCAAAATACGACCCCAGCGAGATCTAGAAGACAAAAAATCAAAAAAAAGCCCGTGATTGAATAGGCTGAATTTCGCTCAGTGCGTGAATGCCTCGCACATGGAGAATCGAATATGACCGCCAAAGAATCGAAGAAACTCGAACGACTGCGTGAACAGATGCGTTATGAGTTGACGCTGTTCGTCAACCGTCATCTCAGAAATCCAAACGTGCGATGGCCCGTTGTCCGACGCACGGGGGTTCGACAGCAAGACCACCTTGACGGTGGAACTCTGAAAATACTCCGCTCGCAATCCAGAATCAACGTTTAGTCGTCAATAAGCAATCCACACCTCTCCAGATGCTACTAAGCTCGACAGTAAGTCAGATAAGACTTGGATCGATGTGGGCACCTCCGTCGGCTCTCGCCGCTTCGTAGAAATTGCAGTCTGGCAAGCGGCGTTCATTATGAGAAGTGGACAAATGCCGAGATCAAACCCTGCATTTTCACACAGAGAGGAGACGAATGCGAAGCTTCACTCTCAGTTTTCAAGTGACGGCCTGGTCCTTTGGAAAGGCATGGACTTAGGGCTATTCGAATGGCTTCGCCGCTTGAACTCGCGGTCGATCAGGTGTGGAACAATTGCATTTTATAGCCACTACCGAACTACCGTTTTGCGCAGCACTTTACCGCGAATAGGTGCGACAAAATGCGAAAGATTGCGACAATTTGCGAAAACGTCTAACGATCGTAAGATGTTGTCTTGTAGGGACTTTTGAGCAATCGGCCTAGTATTCGAAGTGGTCCTTCCAAGCTGAACGTTGACGGTTCGAGTCCGTTCGCCCGCTGTTTGACTTTCCTGAAGAAGACCGTTCTCTTCGATCGAATGTGCTTTTCTACATAATGACCTTCTTGATCGAAACGCCTGTATCTTTAACGGCTGTAGGCGGGCCTGCAGGCGGAACAGTGATACCACTTGCCTTCCACTTCCACCAACACCTCAACCGCTTAAGCACTCGTACCATTCCTAGCCGTCGCGCCGACCGTGTTTCGCGGTTACCAATTCACCTGACCAGCGCTAGGCCAGTTTCCAACGATTACGCAGCGCTTCCGCGGCCGCGATAATCTCGTCGAGCGATCCCGCCTTATAAAGCACCGACTGTAGGTGCGTGTTGTCAAATCCCGTAGCCAACACGTTGTTCAACTCGAACGGTCGAATCTCCACATCGTTCGATATCGCGTGTTCGAGTTCGCCGATCGAGGAGAGAATCCCCGCGCCCAACACGCGCGTTTCGCCGCGCTCTTCGATGAGGCCGAATTCGATCGTGAACCAGTAGAAACGAACGAGATGTTCGAGTCGTTCGGCATCGACCTGTCGCGCCATCTGGCCCACGACTTCGATGAGTTGCACGTATGCATCGTCCATCAACGGCGGTACGTGCCCGATGATGTCGTGAATCGCGTCGGGCTCGGGCGTGTATTCGGGTTGCGAGGCGTGCCGCAGAAACTGCGTACACGGCATCACACGATCGGCCCACAACTCAAAATACGTCTTGCCGTGCAACAAGCCTTCTGCCGGCACCAGGCGCACACCCGTCGATGCTTGCAACGTTCTATCGAGTTCGCCCAAGTTGGGAATGCGCCGACGTTCGATGCGCAGCGCGTCGCGCCCGTCCAGGTAAACGCGTGCCGCGTGTCGCGCGTGCAGATCGTCCAACCGCTTAAACACGCTCTGCCACAAGTCGGTTTCTTCATCCAAATAAACAAAGTGCGGAGACGGTAGCTTGCGCAGCCGATGCTCGCGCGCCGAATAAAAAAACATCCGACGGCGGCGCACGTAGTCTTTGTCCGACAGGCCCGGATGATTGTCCGGCATCGACAGCACCTCCGGATCGACCCAAGGTGAGTTGATATCCGCCATTGAATCCACAGTCAGCCCTCCGCTGTCAAAAATAGAAAACGCCGCTCATCTTAACGAGAGCGGCGTAGCATGACATTCTTAAATGGGTTGCAATGATTGCAAAACGGAGAAGACGACGTTTCCGGCCACAAGCCAAAGCTCGACCGGAGACCTCGCGGGCTCAGATAAACTCAATCTCCCCCGCATCCGGCACCAAGCCGGCCTTAGCACCTTCCGCCAGTAGTTTACGGACAGCGGTGCGACCGCGATCGCCGTAATCGAGCGTCCACTTATTCACGTACATTTCGACAAATCGATCCGTCAATCCCGTATCGAGCCCACGCCCAAATTCCAACGCATATGCAATCGCTTCTTCGCGATGGTCGAGCGCGTACTGAATCGCATCCTTCAAATGCTTCGCAATCACGCGCATCTTGTCTTCGCCCATATCGCGACGAATAACGTTACCGCCCAACGGCAACGGCAAACCGGTCTGACCTTCCCACCATTTCGCCAGATCGACCACCAGATGCAGGCCATCGCGCTCATAGGTAATCTGCGCTTCGTGGATGATCAGACCGGCGTCAAAATCACCACGCGCAACGGCGTCGGGTATCTCATCGAACATCACGGTTTCATACTCGAAATTGCCTTTACCGAAACATAAATTCAGCGCCAAAAAAGCTGTCGTCCGCTCGCCGGGAATGGCAATCTTCTTGCCGCGCACCTCGTCAATGGTCTTCGGCTCTTTGGTAATTACCATCGGCCCGTATCCGTCGCCCATGCTGCATCCGCAATTGAGCAATGCATAGTTATCCGAGATATACGGATAGTTGTGCAGCGAGATGGCGCTTACTTCGAGTTCACTATTGAGCGAGCGCTGGTTCAGCGTCTCGATATCGGCCATCTCATGCGTAAAGTGATACGGCGCGGTATCGATCAGCTCCTTCGCCAACGCATAAAACATAAATGCGTCATCGGGATCGGGCGAATGGCCTACGCGAATCGTCTCGGTCTGCGTGTCGGTCGTCATCTCGTCTTTCTCGTTCTCTTATCGTTATTTGGTTCGGCGTCAGGTCGCCCACGATGCTATACGTCGCTCAACATCGCCGGTGACATACCCACGTCGATAATGCTGCATCCTTGCACGACGTTCAAACCGAGGGATTCCGCTTCCGCCAACAACTCCGGACTGTCGGTGCCGGGGTTCAAAAACAATTCCTCCGGCTGCACGGCGGCGATATCGGGCAACATCTTGATGCCGATTTGCGGCGGCACATACAGCGTCACGCGCTTGAGCGGTTCATCGATATCGCGCACCGATGCGAACACCGAACGGCCTTCAATTTCACCACCCTTGGGATTGACGGGAAACACGTCCCATCCCTGTTGGGAGTGAGCGCGCACCGCCTTATTGCTGAATTTACTTCGATCGGCGGAAGCCCCGATCACGGCTACTGTTTTGGTGTCCACTGCTACACCCCGCATCATATTGGTCATGAACATATTCATGGCAGGATCATAGGGCCGCAACCGCAATCCGTTCGATGCGGCGGGAAATTGGGACCTCTGACCCAGCCAAACCCCCTGAAGCTTTCAATTTTTACGGTTGGGCAGCTTCTAATCGAAAGCGTCCTTTCTCGTCGCGGGAGAGATCGAACAACACCGATTGCGGATCTTGCCCCAGCGCCAATTGCCAGCCCTTTGCCAAGCACTCGTCCAGCAGCCCCTCTTTGTTCACCATATTCTCAAACGGCAACAGGTCATACGCCATGTTGTACGGCAAGCCCAGATGGGCACTGGTCGGCATCAAATCCGCCGGCAAGACCACCGTGCGCTCGCCGCCCGAAAACACCACACCCTGTTGATGCCGTGTATGCCCCGGCGTCGGGCGCACTGACACGCCCGGTTCGATTTCCGCCGTGCCCTTCACCATACTCAGCACACCCGCCGCTTCTAGCGGTGCCAGATTCTCCGTGCGATACGTCGCCGTCATCACGGCATGCCCCGAGACCGCATCATCCCATTCGCCTTGTTGCACGACGTACTTGGCGCGGGGGAAGGCCGGCGTGAACGCCCCCTTAGTATCCACCGTCGTTCCGCCACCAGCATGATCGAAATGCAAGTGCGTCAAAATCACCAGATCGATCTGATCCGGCTCGATACCAATCGCCGCCAGCGAATCGACAATCGAATGATCGGCGAATCGAAAGATGTCCTGCTCTTTCTCGTGGTATTTCGACCTTAGGCCCGAGCCAGTCTCGACCAAGATCGTCTTCCCGTCGGTCTCGACCAGAAAACACGTCATCGCCAGCGGAATACGATTCTGCTCGTCGGCCTCGGTCAGGCGCGACCACAGCGGCTTGGGAATAATCCCAAACATCGCCCCACCGTCGAGCCAGAGATGACCGCCGTCCAGAATCGTGATTCGCATATCGCCCAATTGCAGCCGCGGCGGTTCGTTCGTCGGTCCCAGTCGTGCGGTTCTACTCATACATGGTGTTGTAGAGGCGCGACGGTTATCCCTCAAGTTTGGCAGTAATGTGGGCTGTTTAAGCCTGCTCCCTTGCAGGTTTTCACCCGTCGGTATAATCGCCGCCGTTACAAGCGCGGACTGTTCACATCACGGAGATCAACAACATGCTACTCGCGGAAAAACTCGCCAACTGGACGCACAAGCTCAAATACAGTGACCTCACGCCCGAGGCCATTCACGAAACCAAACGCCGCTTTATCGATTCACTCGGTACCTCGCTCGGCGCCTACAAGGCCGACCCGGCCCGCATCGCGCGGCAAACCGCCCTCGGCGTGAAGGCGGGCAAGGATGGTGCCGGTTCCATTGTGGTCGGCACCAACCACCGCACGACGCCCGACCTTGCCGCGTTCGCCAATGGCGCCCACATTCGCTACCTTGACTACAACGACACCTATCTCTCCAAAGAACCGGCCCACCCGTCCGACAACATCGCCGCCACGCTGGCCGTCGCCCAAGACGCCGGTCGCAACGGTAAGGATCTCATTCTCGCCACCGTAATCGCGTATGAAATTCAATGCAGCCTTTGCGATGCCGCCAGCCTGCGGGCCTACGGCTGGGATCACGTGACCTATGGTGCATTTAGCGCCTCGTTGGGTGCGTGCAAGCTGTGGGGTCTGAAGGCTGCCGAGATGGTTCACGCACAAGGCTTGGCAGGCGTATGCAACATCGCTACCCGCCAGACGCGCACCGGCCAGATTTCGATGTGGAAGGCCTGTGCGTTCTCCAACGCCTGTCGCAATGCCGTATTCGCGGCCAATTTGGCCCGCCAAGGCTTCACCGGCCCGCACGAAATCTTCGAAGGTCCCAAGGGCGTGTTCAAGCAGCTCACCAACTGCACATTCGATGTGAAGCTGGGCAGCAAGAAATCGGGCTACATGATCAACAAGACGTACATCAAGTTTTGGCCCGCCGAATACCACGCCCAAAGCTCGATCGACGCCGCCCTGCAATTGCGCGATCAGTTCATGGCCGACGGGTACAAACCCGCCGACATGCAGAAACTGCATATGGAATCGTTCGAAGCCGCCGTCTCGATCATCGGCAGCGAACCCGAAAAATGGCGCCCTACCAGCCGCGAAACCGCCGACCACAGCATGGGTTACATGACCGTCGCCGCTCTGATCGACGGCAAGCTCGACCGCGATTCGTTCTCGCCGCGCAAGTTCAAGGGCAAGAAGTACCTCGACATGCTCGATCGCACCACCATCGCCGAGGCCGACGACCTCAATAAGGGCTATCCCGACGGCATTCCCAATCGCCTTACGCTCACGATGAAAGACGGCAAGGAATATTCCAAGACGGTCAAGTACCCGCGCGGCCATGCCGGTAACCCGATGACCGACGACGAAGTCGAATACAAGTTCCGCACCCTGGCCGACGGCGTCATCAGCAAGCGCACGCAGGATCAACTGCTCGATGCGATGTGGAATCTCGACAAAGCCAAGTCGGTGGCGGACTTGTGGAAGTTCAAAGTATCCTAATAGTGACTGACGTGTTCAAACGTTAGCAAGCATATATCAAACAACGTAATAACGACCCACCTTGGCCGACCGATGCGTCGGCCTTTTTTATTCGCAGATTTAGATCGCCGTGCGACATAGCCACAACCGTTCACGGCATAAGGTTGGATAACGAGTGCGTTCGACTAACCTGCCGTAGCGCGGTCTATTCGGCTGAACCACATTCAATTATTAATTGGTCTAACAAATCTGCATCACCACCGTAAAGCGCATAAAGAAACCCGCCCGTCGCACTGAGCGACGGGCGGGTTGGGTTAACGAGAAATGTAACGGACTAAGGAGTCTGACTCCTCAAGTCAGCTTACGGGCAGGTGCCGCCGGCGAGCACTTCGCTGACGAAGTTCGCGATGTCGCCGAGATCGATCGTGCCGCTGCCGTCTGTGTCTGCACACAGATTCGGCGTCGGGCTGATCAATTCGTTGGCGAATGCCTGGATGTCGGCACCATCGCGATCGTTGTCGCCATCGACGTCGGACGTACAGGTCGCACAAGGTGCGGCTGCGTCACAAACATCGTCGGCACAGGTGATCGTGGTGGTGATTTCACCTTGGCTGGCTACGTCAAACGACGCGACCTGCACCCAGTAGCGCTGGCCCGGAACCGTGTCGAGACAAACTTCAGCGTTGAAGTTACCGCCATCGCCATTGCAGTTCGGAACCGCGTCTTCGTTACAAGCCACTTCAAACGCTTCACCGTTGTTGAAGATGTCGTTGGCCGGGTTGAGGCCGGTCGACGTGTACACCGACAGTACCGTGTCATTCACGGCCGTCGTCGAACAAGTCGAAACCAACGTTTGAAGGTTGGAAGCTTCAAAGGTCAACCAGAAGGCACCGTTGCCTTCAGCAGCCGGACCGCCACCGAAACAGCTCATGTCGGGCTGGTCGATGGTGCCGTTGCTGGAGTTACCGGCGACGCCCAGACCCGCGTTGTTAAGCGTGGCCGAACCGTTGCAGCCCACATCGAGGGCGTTAAAGACGCTCGGCTGCGGACAAACCGGATCCCCGAATCCAATCGTACATGCACCACCTTCGGTGAAACCACCCACTGCCAGGAACGGCGGGGCCGTAAACGTATTCAGGCGGTCGAAGATGTTGCCCGGCTCATCCGAGATAAGCTGCGGCTGACAGTTCGGGCGGTGCGTTACCACGAACGAGTTGGCAAAGTCCTGACAGCTACCGTCGGCGAAACAGCAATTGCCGGTCGCGCAGGGGCTGTCAGCACAGTCGGTGCCAAGACCAAGGAATTCAAAGATGTTGTTTCCATTGGTCGAAACCGTGACGCACTGCTGGTACGTCAGGATCTGGCAGCTTGCCGTACCGGCCATCGTGTCCGGAACACAGCAGGCACCCGTACAGTCGGTATCGACACCACAGACGGTATCCACACCGGCGAAGATACCATCTTGACCGAGACAGTTGCTCAGCGTGAGCACCTGACATGGTCCGAACGGCAGACAACAGGCACCCTGGAAGTCGATCGAATCCGGGCAGCTGATTGCTTGCAGACCGATGTTCCAACAAACACCAAGGTCGAAGTTGCTGGCATCACCAACGACGAAGTCGGCGGGCAGATTGCGCTGAGCCGAGAGGCCGTCGCCGGGAGGCGCGGTCGACATGGCGAAGAAGCAGCCCGTCGTGTTGTTGCTGATTTCCACCCAGTGACAGTTACCAGCAGTCACTGCGACCGGCGGGTGCGTCGCGGTGAACTCGACTTCAGCATCACCACCGATGATGCGGCCCGTCGGCGTTTCCGTCGCGGTGACGGAGAACGGACCAGCCAGCAAGTTACCGGGGAGATTGTTGAGGTCGTCGTTGATGTAGTAGGTGATTTCCCAGTCGTCGTCCATCGGGGTACCCATGGCACCATCCGGACAAACGGCGAAACCGGTATCGAAGTAAGCACCCCACCAAGTAACTTCCGTCACCATCGAGGCGGCAGCCGGCGTGAAGCTTTCAGCGACCGAGAAACCGATTGCACGGTCGGACGTTGCAAACGTGATGCCGTCCGGACCGTTACCGATCGCGTTAGGCGTCAAGCCGTTGGAACCGACCGGGCACTCGATCGTGATACACGGCGTGAAAGCATCGTACGTCAGGCGATACGTCAAGTCGGCCGTACACGGCTGCGGAGCCGAGTTGAGGTCGGTACCCACGATGAAGTACCAAGTACCGGCGGGCAGACAAGCCTGAATCGTCGCCTGGTTTCCGGCGGTCACCAGCGTACCGGTGCCGGGGAAGAACGGTGCCAAGGCACCAGTACCACCCGCAGGTGGACAACCCACACTACCGGCGGTGTTCACAATACCGATCAGAGCGTCAAACTCAGCTTCGAAGCTGAAGATGACCTGCGTTTCGATATCGACCAAGTTGAACTCATAGTGATCGAGGTCGTTGAACGTCGTACCCGACGACGGGTCGAAGTTCGTGCCGCTGATACCACAAACGGTATCGCCCGATGTCAGCACCGGACCGTTAAAGGCACCGTTGACCGGATCCAGATCCGAGAAACAACCCGAGTTGAACTCGTCGGCGGTCGAACAAGTTTCGCCTTCGACGATGTCATTCACGTCACAAGCGAGCGTGAACGCGGTCGCCGCACAAGGCGGATCGAAGTCGGCACAAACAGCGTTGGCCGAGAGGAAGCGAGCGAAGAACGCGTCGCGTACGGTCGGAGCACACGTTGCGACGTCGACGCCATCGACACAAGTGCCATCGCGGGTGTCACAACAAGCACCCGGAACGAGCGTACAGTCGCTGGTGGCACAGGTCGAAGCATCGCCCTGATAGACACCGCCGCCACCGGCACACTGCAGTGCTGTGACGCCGTCAACACAGTCGAGACCGATTAGACAGCAAGCACCCGTCGGATCAACTTGATCGAGGGTTGCGATGATCATCTCAATCTCAATGCGGCTGACATCGTCACCAGCAACGCCCGGAAGCAAAACGCTGGCTTCACCGTCCCACGGAGCGTTGTTGTCGGCAAGCGTACCGAACGCATCGAACGCGCCGACGTTGTTGTCCATGCGGTCGAACAGGTCGATCGTGTAAGACAAAACCGTTTGGCCGGCCAGGTTGTCGAGCGGCTCGACATCACCGAAGAAGATAAAGCCATCGGTCAGACCACCATTACCGACCGTCAAACCACCGGGAAACAGTTCGTTTGATGGGAACGGGGACGGCAGACGCAACTGGTAAGTGATGTTCAAGCGGAACACACCGTTGCCCAAATCCGTCGCAACATCCGTCACGTCGTGAATTTGACCGTCAAGAATGCCTTCCAAACCGCCAAGGTCAAGAAATTGACCGTTCTGTTCCGGGTTTGGTGCGCCGAAGGTCAGGTTGTTAAAGGCGGCGTGAACCGAAACCGGACCATCACCCGGAGCATCGAATGCTTCGTCAATGGCTAGGTCGGTGTTATAGATATCACCACTGGGATCACGCGGAGCGCCGTTGGGCGTTCCCACTGAACGGCGATATTCGCGCATCTTCGCGTAAGCTTCGGGCGAAACCGAGAGTGCTTCTTCGCGCCCGGCTAGCAACGCATCAACGGTCTGAGGCTGATTCGAAGCACCCTGCACATCAATCGATACCTCGGCCTTGCTTCCGGCATCGTACGCCGTCAGCGATTCAGGCTGACCGAAAGCAAGACTGGAAAACGTTGCCGTGCATGCAAATGCAAGAGCAACCAAAATTCGACCTGAACGATTCATCCACTTCTCCTTCAAAAAATTTTGTACGACGCTATCGCGAAAGGCGATTGTCGCTCACTACCCATGAGCGATCAGTTTGCTTTGGATGCGCCTAAGAAACCCCACTAGTCAAAAATAAAAGTCAAAACCGATGATTTCGACTTTACCCTCACTCAATCACACTGGCGGGCGGATCATACAAAGCGCAAGCGAATCCGGAAGAAACCGGTTTCGACTCTGGGAGTGGTCTTTGCGCTTCGCCCTCCTGAACTGCCAATGGTATCTGGAAGCCGCTTTCGCAGTCAAGGATTTGCACATTCTCAGTACAGATTTCGCCGGTCGAGCCGGAAAATCCTTTTACGTCCGAATACGAGGGACCAGCAGCCGTGTTTCCGATATTAGGACGCCGCCGCGTAAATCGAGAATTTTGCTAAAATTTCGGCATGGAACTTCCCCAGACCGTTTCTGCCGTCGTCCCGCGTAGCGTCACCGAAATCGCCGACGCCGCCCACGCCGTTCAGGCTAACGTCGTCACGCTAAAAACCAGCATGCAACGCCGACTGTGCCGCCCGGCAGGCGAACACGATATCAAAACCCCCGCCCCCGGCCCCGTCAGGCGCGCTCGGGATATTTTGCTAGCCCTCGACGTTGTAAAGGCTTACAGCGATGCCGAGCTTCAAATCCGGCTCCGTCAAGTCTGGGGGGAATTCTGCGCGCTTTGCTGGCTCTTCCCCCATGTGGACCCGCAAGCGCCGCTCAATTTCGACGATTTGGACCCGCGTCAGGTCGTGCGCTGCACCGGCGAAGCCAATCGCAAGATGGAGACGATCCAAAAGGGCCTCTGGCGGCTGCGGCACGAGCAACGCCTGCGGCACGACCCGACCGCCCGCACCGACGCCGCGTTTCAGCAGCAACACGCTTGGGCTACGGCCATGCCGCTCGAAGTGCAGGGTCGCGATGTGTCTGCAGCCTCCGATGACGCGGTCTTGCAAACTGCCTGCGAATATGCCGGCATGCTGGCGGCGTTTCGCTGGGCGCTTGACGACCGCTGGGATTGGGAGGGCAGCGGCATTATGGACCTGACGCTCACGACCGCCCAACTCGAAACAACCTAAATACCTAAAAAATATAAATTTACACCCCACTCCCGAAACGAGGCCACGCTTTTCGGTCTCGTTTCGCACTGCAACTGCCAAGCATTTTCCCACTACAAACTAAGGGCGTTATGCTCTTAGGAGTCCGATACGACCATGTGGGACCAAATGCCACGGGCAACTGTCGACCCGAGTGTTGTCGACCGACCCACGAACGGTAAGCAACCTGCAAAGGGTGGATTTGTGAATCTCGGTCAGATTCTGATTGACGGGTCGGTTCTCACGCAGGACCAACTCGACGCCGCCAACCAAAAGTGCGGCCCCAACGATCGGTTGGACCAGGTCATCGTGCGCATGGGCATGTGCAGCGAGACGGCCGTGCTCGAAGCGCTCGGCAAACTGCATCACTTCGACGTCGTCGATTTAACCAGCGCAGACGTCAACATCGATCTCGACACCATGAAGCGCATGCCGAGCAAGTTGCTGCATCGCGCTAAACTCATCCCCCTCAATCGCGAAAACGGTTCCATCCGCGTGGCCACGCGCGATCCGTATCAAATCTACGCCTTCGATGAACTGCGCATGATGACCGGCCTCGATGTGAAGCCTGTCCTCGCGCGCGAAAATGAAATCAACGAGATCATCAATAAGCACCTCGGTCTCGGGCGCGACACGATCAGCCAACTCGTCGACGAAGACGAAGACCTGAAGGTCATGAGCGACATGGCCGACGCCGATAGCGACCTTGCCGAAATGGCGCAAGACGCGAGCGTCGTCAAACTCGTTAACGAAATTCTGCTCGAAGCGATTAACGAACGCGCCAGTGATATACACATCGAGCCTTACGAACACGACCTGAGCGTGCGCTATCGCGTCGACGGTGTTTTGCGGCCGACCAACGTGCCGCCCGAAATTCGCAAACTGCAAGCGGCCATCATCAGTCGTATCAAGATTCTGTCGAACCTGAACATCGCCGAGCGCCGCCTGCCGCAAGACGGAAGCTTTAAGATCAAAGCCCACGGTCGCGAGATCGACCTTCGTGTCAGCATCATTCCGATGCTGCATGGCGAAGGCGTCGTCATGCGTATCCTCGATAAGCAGTCGATTCTGCTAACGCTGGAAGACTTGGGCTTCGATGAAGAAATGCTCAAAGGCTATCGCCACGTGATCACGCAGCCGCACGGCATTTTGCTGGTCACCGGCCCGACGGGTAGCGGTAAGACGACGTCGCTCTATGCATCGTTGAATAGTATTGTCAGCCCCGAACTGAAAGTGCTTACCGTTGAAGACCCGGTCGAGTACAACCTCGAAAGCATCAATCAGGTTAACGTCAACAACAAAGCCGGCCTGACCTTTGCTCAAGGCATGCGTGCCTTTTTGCGACACGACCCCGACGTCATCATGGTCGGTGAAATTCGAGACAAGGAAACCGCCGAGATTGCAGTGCAGGCATCGCTCACGGGCCACTTTGTGTTCAGCACGTTGCACACCAACGACGCACCAAGCGCCACCACGCGTATGCTCGATATGGGCGTCGAGCCCTTCCTCGTTGCGTCATCGGTCGAAGCCATTTTGGCGCAACGCCTGGTGCGTACGATTTGCAAACACTGCAAAGAAGCGTACGAACCCGATCCGCTCGATGTGCCGCCCGACTTCAACTTGAAGCCGGGTCAAAAGGTCTTCCGCGGCAAGGGTTGTCGCGACTGTCGCAACAGCGGCTTTTCGGGTCGAAAGGGTATCTTCGAATTCATGAAGATGAACGACGAGATTCGCGAACTCGTGCTCGAACGCGCCTCCGCCGGCAAGATCAAGAAGGTCGCCCTCAACAGCGGCATGGTCATGCTACGCGACGACGGTTGGAACAAGGTGCGCGCCGGCGTCACGACGATCAGCGAAGTCGTCCGCGCGACGAAGGGCTAATTGCGTTCAAGTATTAAAGGGTGCCCCATGTTGGTACTCCAACGTGGGCCACCTGCCCAATTTCCTGAATCAACTCTCGCTATTCAAACATCCATCATGGTATGATCGCTTCCTTCGGAGGAGTTCGTGCCAATTCGATGTCCAAACATGATGGCTCGCACTTTGCGGTCTGCTGGCGAACGTCGCATGACGGTGCGCGCCGCTGGCTGGATCGCCGCACTCATGATCACTTCGACCACGGCCAGCGCAGGTGAGCCGCCGGTCGCATACTACGTCGCGCCCAATGGCAACGATACCAACGCGGGCACCATCGAAGCACCATTCGCATCGCTCGATCGAGCTCGACTTGTATTGCGAGCATTGCTCCTTGGCGGTATCGACGACGACATACACGTTTACCTGCGCGGCGGCACGTACTTCATTAGCGATCCCGTCACCTTTGACACGAGCGACTCGGCCCCTGCCGGGCGCGTCATCGAATACACCTCCTTCCCCGGCGAACGCGCCGTGATCAGCGGCGGTCGCGCGATCGACAACTGGACCGAACAGATCGACGGCACTTGGACGACCACCATTCCCGACGTTGCCACCGGCGAGTGGTCGTTTCGCGAACTCTTCGTCAACGGTCAGCGCCGCCCTCGCGCACGCCACCCGAACACCGGCTACCTGACCGCCGACGGCCCCGACCCGTCGATCGGTTCAGATACGCGCACCGTGTTTCGATATGCGCAGGGTGATTTACCAACCAACAGCAATTTAGCCGGTGCCGAATGCAACATGCTGCACGAATGGACCACGTCGCGCGTGCGCATCGACCAGGTAAACCACACGACCCGCGCAGTGACCACGGCCGAACCATTGGGTGCGTTGGGGCTGATTACGTCGATCTTTCAAATAACCGACCATCCGCGCTACACGTTAGAGAATCACCCGAGCCTGCTCGATGCGCCCGGCGAATGGTATCTCGATAACTCAACCGGCGTACTGACCTATTGGCCCAAGCCCGGCGAGTTTGTCGAAACCGTCAACGCGATCGCGCCGGTCGCTACCGAACTACTCGTCGCGCGCGGTAACTTCGCAACGGGTGCGCCCGTCGCCAATTTGCGCTTTTCAAATTTGTCCTTCGAACACGCCGCCTGGGCGTTGCCGCCGGGCGGATATTCGAGCTATCAATCTGGCTACTACGAACAGCGCGGCCTGCCGGAATACGAATTACCCGCCGCGATCAAGTTTGAAGTGGCCGCGAATTGTCATCTCGAACGCGTGCGCGTGGCACACTGTGGCGGTTGGGGCGTGATGCTGGGCGCGTGGTGTCGCGATTGTTCGCTCGTCGGTTCGACGATTACCGACATTGCGGGTAACGGCGTGATCCTCGGTGAAGATCGTTACCGTCGCGTAAACGGCATCTTTTGGGTCGAAAATCACCAAGACCAAGCCGCGACGAACAACACCGTCTTATCCAACCTCGTTCAGGATTGCGGCGTTGTCTTTCAGGATTGCGCCGGCATCTGGTCGGGGCTAACCATCCGCTCGACCATTCAAAACAATTTGCTGCGCCGCCTGCCGCATATCGGCGTTTCAACCGGCGGTTATTGGGATGACAGCGAGCGGCCCTGTGGTGCCATGTCGATCATCGACAATCGTATACATAACGTGGTGCAACTACTTAGCGATGGTGGCGCGATTTACTCGGTGGGCTTGCAACCCGATTCGATCTTCCGCGGTAACTTGATTTGGGGCATACCGGCAGCGCCAGGCCTATCGCGCAACCCGGCCATCTATCTCGATCAGGGTTCGACAGGCTTCACGATTGAAAATAACGGCATTTATGGCGTCGCCAGTTCGCCGTTTAAGTTTCACTGGGCCGGTAGCAACACGCTCATCAGTAACACGATGCGTCTGGCATCGTCGAGCGTCGAGCCGTACTTCATGCAATCGACGGATGCGAACGACATCGCGCGCATCGACGACCTCATCATTGATCCCGCCGTTCCACCGGTGGGATGCACGCCCCCCGTTTGCGGTGAAGCCAGTGCGGCCGGTTTGTTGCCGCTGTATCAAAGCTATATTTTCATCGACAGCGATGGCGACGGAATCGCTGATATCGACGACCCTTGTCCGCAGCGCCGACCGGGTGATGCAAACGGTGATGGTCAATTGAACGGTAACGATATCCAAACGCTCGTCGCCCTGATGCTCGATCAATCCACCGACAGCGCCGCGTTCTGCGCGATGGATGTCAATTTCAGCGGCGACATCACCGCGGCGGATGCGTTTGTTTTTGCGGGTTTGGTGTTGAATCAGTAGGTTCGAGTGAACCGGTATCGGCTGCCATTTTGCAGCATTTAATTTGCTTGCGTATTGGTACCCCGCGGCTCTCTTGGGGTTGCCCACTCCATTATGCTGCGATTACCTTCCAAATACTCACCAGCAAGTATTCAAGAATGGGTATCTCCCACTGCAGAATAACGGGGATAAGGAAAGACCATGACCGCAATCTTTAATCGAAGCATCACGATCCGCCGCCTGAATCTACCACGCCTCTTTAGCCCTCTTCACCCGAGTATTCTCGTGATGATGGTCCTTTGCCAGCCGTTGCATGCAGGCATTATGGATTGCAACAACAACGGTATCGAAGATGCAACGGACATTGCGAACGGCACAAGCACCGATTGTGACGCTGACGGCGTGCCGGATGATTGCGCGTCGGGTATTGCGTTTCGACCTTATTCGATGTCAACCAATTCAATATTCTCATACACTTCGGCCACTCCAATCGATCTTGAGGATGACGGCGATCTCGACTTGGCGGCTCGCTACTTCAACTTCTTCCCCAACACTTTGACGGTGTTCGAGAATTACGACGGAGAGGGCCCCAGTCTCCGCGGGACAATTTTTCCGGAATTCGGAACCACATCCAGTTTTCCCGGCACGCGCGACATGGCGTCTGCCGACATCGATGGTGACGGCGATCACGATTTAGTAATCGACTTCGGATCTTCCGGCGGAATTCGATGGCTGGAAAATCTCGACGGCCTCGGCGGCGATTGGCAGGCTCACGATGTATCCGCCCTGATCATAAATATTGTCGAATTGGCTTTGCTCGACTTTGATCATGACGGTGATATCGATGTTGTTGCTGGCGGTGAGTATTTAGACGCTATTTTGCTTTTAAAGAACGACGGGGCCGGAAATTTCAGCCCGCCGATTACAGCCATCAACAGTGTCCCACTTATCGATTTTGTTTTGGCAGATATCGATACCGACGGTCAACTCGATATCGTATTAAGCCAAACGGGACCAGATATCTTGGGATGGGTTCGATTCGATCCAATTTCAGATTCGTTTGGGCCCTTCGTACCGATCGCGACCCCGTATTTTCCGTTTAGCGAGATGGTTGTTGAAGCGGGTGATCTAGATGGTGATAATGACACCGACTTGGTCGTCGCACGACGGCGCAGTGGCTCATTTTCTGTTCTTGAAAACGCGACGGGCACCGGCCAGTTTTCTGTGCAACAAGAGTTCACCTCTATTCAAGCAAGAGCAAACGACCTTAAACTCGCGGACTTGGATCAAGACCATGACCTCGACTTGATTATTGGCTCAACTTTCACGACGTCACCTGTCGACCCGATCCGCTGGCACCTCAACGATAACGGAGTGATTTCGACAGTATCGGAAAGCGTGCGCTATGCGAATGCTCCAATCATTCGCATGAAACTGGCAGACATGAACGGTGATGGCAGCAAAGATATTCTCGCGACAACCAATTCTTCGGAAAGCGCCGTCATCTTCTTTGCCACCGATGGCGACTGTGACGACAACGGCATGAACGACGCCTGCGAAATCGCCGCGGGTACGGTCGCTGACTGTGACGCCAACGGCATTCCTGATATCTGCGATTCAGTGCTTGCAGATTGCAATGGCAACCAAACACCCGACTGGTGCGAGTTCGATTGTGATTTCAATGGACTGATTGAATTCTGCGAACCGTTGATTGAGTTCACGGCACTACCGATCGCCGAAAATCTGCAACTTCCCTATGGTCTCGATCTCGGTGATATCGATCAAGATGGTACTCAGGATCTCGTGATCACCGAGTTAGATGGTGGTGTGGTCAGTTGGTATGCGCTCGGCCCGAATGGTCAATTCCGCCCGAAAAATGTAATTGAAGATAATGTGACCGAGCCGCTTCATGTATTGTTGATCGATGTCGATGAGGATGGTTGGCTTGACGTCGTGTTCAACACTTTCACCGACGGCCGCATATATTGGTGTCGCAATGTTCCGGGCGACGCGATTTTCGAACCGAAACAACTCTTCTCGGATACCGAATCGGAAGTGATCCGCCTCGAAGCGTTTGACGTCGACGGTGATGGCGATCGTGACGTCGTCGGGTCATCGCTTCAGGGCTCGATCTTCTGGCATGAAAATCTAGCTGGAATCGGAGCGTTCGGCCCTATCCGCTATATCAGTAACAACTTCCCCGGCGCACGCCCTTTCGATTTTGCCGACATGGACGCCGACGGCGATCTCGACATTATTGCAAGCAGCTTTACCAACAGTCGAATCGCATGGTTTCCCAATCTCGATGGCGTCGGGAATTTTGGAGCCCCTATCACGATTGAAGACCAGCTTAACGGTGCGGTCGTCACCGTCGCCTTGGATATGGACGAAGACGGCGACAACGATATTTATGTCTCTGCCAATCCCAATGCAAATGACGGCGTCGCCCCCGACCAGTTTTGGCTCAAGAATCTTGACGGTATTGGTACATCGTGGACACGACGAACATTGTATGATGGTGATTCAAACGTATTCGCAACCACCGTTATCGACATTGATCGGGATGGGTTTCTTGACATCGTCCGAGGTAATCTAACTGGTTTCTCCTGGTACTCACGGTTCAATCGACCGGAAGGTACATGGGGATATGTGCGCGGCCTGGATACCGACCTCATTGCGCCGATCACGATAAAACCGACCGACTTGGACGGCGACGGTGATTTAGATATTGTGATGACATCGCAGTTCCAGAACACACTGTTTGTGTTCTTTCAGTCGCCCGATGATTGTGACGGCGATGGCTTCCCCGATCGGTGTCAGGCGGATACGGATAACGATGGCCTAATCGATGCATGCGAACCCCAACCGGGCGACGTCAATTGTGATGGCGTCGTCAATATTGCTGACGTTCCGGTCTTTGCGCTGGCGCTGGTGAATCCGGCGATTTACGCCGTCCAGTTCCCCGACTGCGCATTGGATTCGGTGGATGTGAACGCCGACCAGTTATTAAATGCTAAAGACATAGAGGGAATCTTAACTCTATTGACCTCGCCTTAGCATTTCATACGTCGATGGCTTTGAGTGTGCGCGGGTGCCATGCCGACCCAAACGAAATAATTTCGTGCGTTTAGGTGGTGGTTAGGTAGCGCAAGGTCACACAATTGCTAGACCAACGCAAAGGTCGGCATGCTTCACGCGCGGATGAACTCCTACTCAAAAATCGGATGCAGGGATCGGCTGTTGGCGGAAGGCATGCCGACCTAACAGATGCTTGGCTATTTAGAAAGTGCCGCGTGAAATTAGACTTCTACGGGCGCGTTACATCTATTTGGTGAGGTCGGCATGGCACCCGCGCGGTGGTTGGGTCGGCATGGCAACCGCGCGGTCAATCGAAACACGTTAGAGTTATACGGGCACGCGGATCACTCACACCTTCTTTTCTATTCATCAGGTGATTCGCGCGGCTGCCCCGCTTGTTCAACGCGCACGGTAATCGGCGACGCGCTATCCAGATGCACGTCGCGTTGCGGATAGGCGATGACAATGCCGGCTTCGCGGAAAAGCGAATCGACGCGGAAGCGGATGTCGCTTTCGATGATGCGGCGTTCCATCAGCCGGCGCATCACGATCCAAAAATGCGCCTCGAAAATGAGTGCGTTATCCCCGAAGTCGGAAAACAAAATCACCGGCGCGGGCTTGCTGAGCACCTTGCCGTGCTCTTCCAGCGCTTTCTCGATTAGCTTGGTTACGTCGCGCGTCGGCGACCCGTATTCGACGCCCACGATCACCTGCGCGCGGTAGCGATCGTCGGAGAGCGTCCAGTTGATCACGTTCTTTTCCAGAAACGAACTATTGGGCACGATGATGTCCATGTTTTGCGGCGCCCGCACGCGCGTGCTGCGCGGGCCGATGTGTTCGACCGTGCCGATGAGGTCTTCGATTTCGATCAGATCGCCCACACGAATCGGGCGTTCGACCAACATGATCAGACCGCTGATGAAATTGTTCATCACGTTCTGACTGCCGAAACCGATACCGATGGCCAAGGCACCGCCGAGAATCGTAAACGCCGTCAGCGGCACGTTCACAATGCGCAGCGAGAGCATCGCGACGGTTAGCACCAACAGATAAAACAGCATCGACTGTACGGCGGCGGCGGCACCTTCGTTGAGGCCCAGCCTCGGAAAGAAGCGCCGCGCCAAGAGTTTGGTCAGCCGCCGCGCAATCAGCGTGCCGAAGAAAAACAGGAGCAGACCGATGACGACCTTGCGTACGGTAATGGGATTATCCGAAACCGACGTCAGCTCGTAGTTCCAAACATCGACGACGACAACCCACACGTCGTCGAGTTTTTCGCCCCAGTCCACCGTCTTACGCCGATCGCCGATCTGCGCGAGCAGCTTGTCGTGCAAGCGGCGCGTGCCTTCCAACCGTTCGACAGTGTCGCTAAAGATTTTGATAAGTTGATCGATCTGCGTGCGCTGTTCGATTATCCAGCGCCGCGTCTGCGCATCGTCTTCGACCACGGCGGCGATCTTGCTGTCGAGCGTAACGGCCTCGCGGCGCAGCTCTTCGAGCCGCGTGCGGTGTAGGCGTATATCTCGGGCGAGTTTTTCCTGCGCGTCTTTCGACTCCTTTTCCCACGTGTCGATCTTGGTTTTCTCGACTTGCTGATTGAACACGTCAAAGCGACGATTCCAGACTTGCTTCGCTTCGGCGATAGCCTGGAGTTGTTGGCCGAGCAACGTGACTTCGCGTTGACGTGCTTGCCGCGCCAATCGTCGCGCTTCAACTTCTTCGATCAGTGCCGCCGGTTTTTCAACGGCATTATCGAGCCGTCGTCTCGCTTCGGCCCATTGTGAATCGCGCAAAGCCAAGTCGCTCTTGGCATATTCGAGCTGACGATTGATGCGATACTCGGCTTCGTCGAGCCGCGCCAAGAACTCTTCCAGACCTGTGCGGGTGAATTGCGCATTTTGTTTAACAACGGCCAGCTTCTCTTTGAGAAACGTCAGCCGCACCTCGTGAATTGCGCTGTCCAGCTTTTGATTACCGAGTTCGATCGTCCGCAACCGTCGATCGTTCAGCGCGCTGCGGCTCTCCAATTCGGCCCGGCGCAGCGCCCAACTTAGCTCCGGTCGTTTGGCATCGTCGGTGTTGGTATCGAGCGCTTCCTTCGCTTTGCGACGGGCGCGCTCTTTCTCTTCCGCCTGTTCGTTGGCGGCCTTTAGCGCGCTGGTTGCCAAGTCGATCACGTCCACGCGCGATTCGGCCCGCGCCTCTTCGGTCACCAACTCCGCGCCGAGCGTTTCGAGCAACGCAAACGGGTACGGCGCCGATTCGACCGGCCCGCGGGCGCGCAGGTTATCCAGATCGGTCTTTTGCTGTTCGAGAGAGGTGTTTAGCTCTGCCGATTGCTCGAGCGCGGCCAGAATCTGGCCCAACTGAAGATCGATTTCGCCGAGCAATTCGGTTTCGCGCTGCAGCCGGGCCGGTGCCTCGGCCCCATCCGCCGTCGCCGCTTCCAGCGCGGCCTTGGCCGCGGCCAAGTCTTTCGCAACTTGCGCGCGGTCCGCCTGAATTTGTGCCTTGGTTAGCCCGTTGCTACCGGCGGGTTGCGACGTTGCAGGTGCGTCAGCCGATTCGGTGTCCGCACTCGCTCTCGGAATCTGAATATTTTGGCCTAACGCACAAATGCAAAGCAACAATAACAATCTTCGAGACATGTTCGCGGATTATAGCTGACTATCTAAATTTTCTACTTGGAGCCCCCACCGTCGATGACGCCACGTCATTCCTTTGCCAACGGCAGTCGTACGCGAAACTCGCACCCCTCCTCATCCAGATTTCTCACGCTCACCGTACCGCCATGTTGTTGTGCGACCGCACGCACAATCGTCAATCCAATACCGCCCGTGCCAACGTCGCCCCGTACCGGATCGACCTGATGAAACAGTTCAAATATTTTCTCAAACTCGCCCTCCGGGATTCCCTTACCCGAATCCCGCACAATCACTTCGGCGTATTCCCCATCGGGCGTCATTGCCATCTCAACATACACCGTGCCGCCCTCGGGCGAATAACGCACCGCGTTGCGAATGAGATTGGTGCACATAAGGACCAGCAAGTCCGAATCGCCACGCACCGAAGCAGCGTCGGCGTCTTCATTCATAATGCGCGGCACGACTTTGACCTGATGGTTACGAGCGTTTTCGCTCTCGCGCCCAACGGCCGTCAACACGACGTCTTCGATCGCCACCTTTAGGTCCGTCGGCACGGCGGGCATTTCCGACGCTCTTGCCAGAATCATGAAACCACTGACCAGGTCGATCATGCGTCGCGTTTCGACGGACACCTTGCGCGCCAATTCGGCCTGCGGCGAATCGGCGGGATATCGCGTTAGTGCAGTACGTGTTTCACCTAGCAACACCGTCAACGGCGTCCTCAATTCGTGCGACACGTTTCCAATGAACCGATACTGTTGACGATAGCCGTTTTCGATTCGCGCCAGCATCTGGTTCATCGTTTCCACCAAATCCACCAACTCGCGACTCGTGGTTTCGATTTCCAATCGCCGGTCGATCTTCGTCGGCGTAATTTGAGCGGCTTGATCGGCGATATGAAGTAGCGGTCGCAACCACCGACCGGTGATGTACCAAATCAACCATCCAACCACGATTAGCGATGACATGAAGAAGACGATCAATACACGGCGGTTATCGAAGAGGGTATTTTTCAAACCTTCGTCACTTTGCCCTACCAGCAGTGACGCAATTGGTACGTTGTTCGCGTCGTACAGCGGCGTCGCTGCCATACACAACCGCCCCCTCGTGGGCGACTTCGATGTATCGTTATTGGAGGAGTAATAGTCGAGTGCTACGGCGTTAGGCTGATTGAGTCGCGTCTTCGGTAACGGCAATCGCGATTCCCGCAGGCTACGACAGCGCCAAATCGACTCGCCCTTCGTGTCGATGAGTTCTACATACAGGTAGCAATGATCGGGTTCATTCAGGATCGACAACGCCGCCGGCGTTAGGCCCGCGTCGGTCAACCAAGGGTCGCGCAACGCCGTTAGCTTATTCGCCATGCGCCCCGTCACCTTTAACAACTTGAATTCATGTGACGCCCGACGTTGGTAGTCGGTGATCAGCAAAAGCAATACGAGGATGGCGAGACTTGCGAATGCAAATATCGCGACGTACTGCAAGCTATAGCGAATCCGTAACTGCTTGAAGGCGCGCCGACGAGGCATCGATTGTGCTCGGCTTTCGGGACTAGGCGGCGGGCGGCCCCTGCTCGCTAAGAATGTACCCCATACCGATGACGGTATGGAGCAATGGGCTTTCGAATCCGCGATCGATCTTTCCGCGCAGCCGAGAGATATACACTTCGATAACGTTGCTGGATTCTTCGAAGTCCATACCCCAAACGTGTTCGCCGATTCGCGCCCGGCTCAACACGATGTTCGGATTTCGAATCAGATATTCGAGTATAGCGTATTCCTTAGCCGTCAGACCGATCTCACGTTCGCCGCGATACGCCACGCGCTTGGCCATGTCGAGAACGAGATCGGCATGCTTTAGCTTCATGCCGTCGGAGTTCGGACGGCGGCGCAGCAAGCAACGTGTGCGCGCCAACAGTTCGTCCACTTCGAACGGCTTGGTGAGATAATCATCCGCGCCGGCGTCGAGGCCCTTGACCTTCTCCTCGGTGCTTGAGAGCGCCGTTAGCATCATGATCGGCGTGTCGACACCCTGATCGCGCAGCTCGCGACACAGCGTGACGCCGTCGGTCCCGGGCAACATCAAGTCGAGAATGATACTGTCGTAATCGTTGGATCGGATTTGTCGCCAGGCATGCGTGGCATCACCTGCTACATCGACTTCGTAGGTTTCGTCTTTTAATACGCGCCGCACCAAATCGGCAACGCTCGGATTGTCTTCAACGACGAGAAAGCGCATCGCACATCTCTCTTTCGTCTCGCCATTCGCCCGCGCCGTTTTCGGAACTGTTTCCGCACGCCACGCGAACACATTAAATAAGGCATATGTTGGGTCGACAGCGAACGTCGCATCCGACCACCTATGTAAATCATACTAAGACCAGTCATTTCGCCCATTTAACCCCGGATTAATTTGTTTAAATATCGTCTAAAACGAACATCAACGGTCATTCCACAAGCACCAATAGCGGTATTAAAATCACGTTTCTTGCCCATCAAGAGCAGCCCACCCCTCCTATCACCCAGATAAACCGCGATTTAACTGCGTCCACGCACCCCCATCAAAAACATCCAAATCGTCCAGCGGCCATTGCGAGAAATCGCGTTGAATTGAGGCTAAAAATCCGCACACGGGAAATCGATCCCCAGTCGGCTGCGTGTGTGAACTCCGCGACGTGCCGAAACAGGAGAACTCAACTCCACACTTAAGCACCCGCCCCTAAGAAATCCCGTCCATCGAGCGATGCACTTCCAACTGTCGTTGGGCCTGTCGAAACGAATGCAGCCATTGGTCGGTGTCGCCGTCATCACCGCGTTCGAGCGGAACCAGCGACTGCCCCAATTCGATTAACTCCTGAGTGCGAATTTGCTCGGCAGGCTTGGCCGGTGCCCATGCATCCTCACCGGCATGATCGACGCGATGAACAAATCCCGCTTTGTGCAGCGCTTGCAACATGAGTTCCACCACCACGGCATTTATCTGCGTCGCCTCGACCAAATCGGCTTCGTGCGTGGGTTCGCCCTTTTCAAAGCGGGCCAACACATCGTGCATGATCACCACGATATACGCCGGATCGACAAACGGCGGTGGCTCGCGTTCCATCGTCGTACCACCATGCATGCCGCGCTGCACAGCTTGCAAAATGCACGTGAGTTCAAATCCGTAAAGTACGATGATCCACAGGAAGTAAATCCAAAATAAGAACAGCGGCAACAAGCCTAACGTTCCATACAACACGCTGAAGGTGGAGCTCTCTTTAATAAACGACCATGCAATGTATGCCGCGAAGAGATTCGTGGCCGCCGACCAGAGTAGCGCCGCAAAAAAAGAACCCGCCGCCACGAATTGCAAACGCATCTGCTTATTGGGCAAGAATCGATACAGCAACAGCAACAAGAGCCAAACAGACAGAAACGCCGTCGTCACCGAAATCGCACCGGCGAAAGGTCGAACCCAACTCGTTTCGCTAATGCTGCTGAGAAAGCGCGTGCGAAAGTCGAAACTCAGATACAATAGCGCCGGGCCCACTGTCAGCATCGTCCAGTACAACGGTATGCGCCGCGTCAGCGCGCGGTTGGTCGTCGCCTGACAAATCGTGTTCAGGCTGCGCTCGATCGTACTGATCAGACCGATCGCCGCCCACGCGAGCACCAACAAACCCACCAAGCCGACGGCGCGGCCGCTGATCTTGCCGTCGATGCTTTCAATCATATTTCGCAACCACGTTCCCAGCGTCGATTCACCATCGGGCGCCGCCACGCTATCGAGGTTGGCAGATTGCAGCAGGCCTTCGAGAAAGCTACCGAACACCTCCGCCCCGCCGAACGCGCGGAAGATAAGGATGACGATGATCAGCACCGGCACCAAGCCGAAGATGGTGCGAAACGCCAGCGCCGCCGCCATATTGCCGGCCCGATCTTCGCGCAAGCGGCGCAGCCCTTGGCGAAACATCTCCAGCACATAACGCAGTGCATATTGCTTACGCGTCAGGTCGTCGGTGGGCAGCCGAAGGAGGCTTCGGAATTTGTCGAGGAATTTGCTCATAGAATGACAGCTATGATAGCACGGTTTTCGCGATAACCGCATTGCTGGTAATGTACCCGAGCCCTTGAAGGGCAGGGGCACCCAATCCGAATGATTATCGAGACTCCTCGATTGATTCTAAGGCCGTCCTCGAAGATGATGCGCCTGCGCACACGAATGGACCCGCAAAATACCGGATGGAGCCACTGCCATGCCCTTCGCCAGAGCCCAACGCCTGGACCAACTGCCGCCGTACCTCTTCATCGAAATCGACCGCATGAAGTCCGAAGCCCTCGCCGCCGGTCGCGACGTGATCAGCTTCGGCGTCGGCGATCCGGATCAGCCCACGCCGCAATTCATCGTCGATGCCATGGCCAACGCCGTGCACAAAGCCGAATATCACCCCTATCCGTCGGGTGCCGGCATGCTGGCTTTCCGTGAGGCCTGTGCCGCGTTTGCGAAGAATCGCTTCGACATCGACGTGAATCCCAAGGGTGAAGTGATGGCGCTGATCGGCAGCAAGGAGGGCATCGGTCACCTGCCATTGGCGGTGCTCAATCCCGGTGATGTCGCCCTGATCCCCGCGCCCGGCTACCCCGTTTATGAAAGCTCGACCATCTTCGCCGGCGGCACGCCCCACGTGATGCCGCTGTCGGCGGATAACGACTTCCTACCCGATCTCGATGCCATCCCCGCCGATGTGTTCGCCCAATCGCGGCTGATGTTCGTCAACTATCCCAATAACCCCACCGGCGCGACGGCACCTTTGGAATTCTTCGAACGCTGCGTAGCCTTGGCGAAGCAACACAACTTTATCATATGCAGCGACGCGGCCTATTCCGAAATGTACTTCGACGATAACGACAAGCCGCATTCCATCCTCGAAGTGCCCTGCGCCAAAGACGTCTCCATCGAGATGCATTCGCTCAGCAAAACCTTCAACATGACGGGCTGGCGCGTGGGCTTTGCCTTGGGTAACGCCGACGTCCTCGCCGCGCTCGCCAAGATCAAAGGCAACGTCGACTCCGGCGTGTTTGGTGCCATTCAAGAGGCGTCCATCACCGCCCTCTCGCGCATCGACGGCCCCGAGATCGAAAACCTGCGTGCCATGTATAAGCAGCGCGCCGAAACGCTGGTTACCGGCCTGAAGCGCGCCGGCTTCACCGTCGACATGCCGAAGGCCACGTTCTACGTTTGGGCGCAGTGCCACGACGGTTACGATTCGATGCGCGCCGCCAAGCGCCTGCTGGAAGAAGCCGACCTCGTCGCCATTCCCGGCGTCGGTTTCGGCAAACCGGGTGACCGATACGTACGCTTCGCGCTGACGGTCGATCAACCGCGCATCGCCGAAGCCGTGAAGCGCCTCGAAGGCATGAGTTGGTAAGCATGTTACCGCATGTGGCCTACATCGGGCTCGGCTCGAACCTCGGTCGGCGCAAGAAGAACATCGCTGCGGCGCTGAACGCACTGCAAGCCGCGCGCGATATCGAGGTCGATGCCGTTTCACCGCTTTACGAAACCGAACCCGTCGGCGGCCCCGACGATCAGGAGTTGTTCATCAACGCTGCCGCGCGATTGCATACATCCCTCGCGCCGCATCGGCTGTTAGCCGTGTGCCTGAACGTCGAAGAAACCCTCGGTCGCAAACGCGTGATCCGCTGGGGACCGCGCACCATCGATATCGATATTCTGCTGTTCGACGACCAAATCATCGACGACGAGCAACTGACGATTCCGCACCCGGATATGCACCGCCGGCGTTTTGTGTTGGAGCCGTTGTGTGATATTGCAGGCGATGCAATGCACCCGATTTATGGCTTATCGATTCGAAGGCTACTAGATGATCTCGATGCGGGATAATAGTCGAGGTGGCGTTACCGTAGTGCGCGCAATACAAGGTGTAGCGTTAAGATGCTATCCGCTGAATCCTACGCCAACGGCGTTGCGCCAGTAGCCCAGGGTTGATGCGCAGCAGCTACCCTGGGTCGCGATGTCAACTCAAAACACTCAACGCTGAAAGCGTTGCGCCATGCCGTACGGGGACGGAACTCCTTCAGAGTTCGAAGATACTCTGCCAACCATTCCTGGGGTAGCCGCTGCGCGTCAACCCCAGGCTATTGAGACAACGCCCTTGGCGTAGAAGAGGACTGACATTGACGGGAACGTACAGAGCCGAAGAATAAATTTGTGCTTCAAGTACTCGACCGAAATCTCAGAACAGGTGCATTTGAGTTCAGCACGTTCTAATGTAAAACGTTGATGAACGCGACGATCACCATTCCAGACGATTCCGGCTTTCTTGGCCTGCTCGACCCTGCACGCTACCGCCAGTTCATTGGTGATGATTTCGACTTTGGCGATTTCCATTGCCACGTCATCGATCAGATGGGAAGCGGCGCATTGCTTTTCTGGGCAACAGGAATCGAACGCGACTGGCGCGTGCAGGTAACCGCGCGAAACGACGAGTCCGTCGCTCCCGGCGTATATCGATCAATAGTGGGGTTTATTATCGTGACCGACGATCGGTTGTTGATCGTGAATTATGAAACAGTCTCGATGGCTGCTCAGTTCGACGACATACGCCTACCCGAGCCCTACCTCGCATATTGCCAATTCACGATTCCCTGTGGCGCATATCACTGCCGTGTGAGTCAAAAAGCAGATCCCGACGCCCCGATCCCCGAAAATCCCGACGGTGACGGTTGGGATTTCCACTTGCAACTTCGACCGGCAGCCGGTCCTTCTACCATTTGGAGCCGTATCCAATGGCTCGATTCCTAGACATTTAATTTGTGATTGATAGATAATCGGCGCGAGAATCACCGCACAAATTCTCATTGACAAATCCCCGTTTCGATCCACAATTCACGGTTCTGCGGACAGTTTCGTGCTACCGCCGTAACAGTCGTTCCCCGGCCCGGGAACACGTTTAAACCAACAATCGCCGAGCCCGGAAAGGGCGTTTGCCCCGTGAAAGTCTTCATGCTGGGATGGGAGTTTCCGCCGTATATCTCCGGCGGTTTGGGCACTGCGTGCTTCGGGCTAACGCGCGCCATGAGCAGCCTCGGCCACGAAATCACCTTCGTGTTGCCGCAGTCGGTCGAGCACGATCCCAATACCTCGAGCCACGTGAAGCTGAAGGTGCCGACGCCGGGGCAAGTTGCCCGCGCCGAGCGTCGCCGCGGTATCACGCGCTTGGCCGAAATCGAAGGTCTCGAAAACGTCACCTTTCGCACGATTCCCGCTGAGCTGCGCCCTTATGATCGCCCTGCGGATGACGAAACGATTTCAGAAATCGAACGCCAGCTTCTAATTCACGAGAAAGAGATCGCGACGGAGGAAATTCTCACCCAAGCCACCGAATCTGCGGCAGCATCGGCCGCTGACGCGCCCACCAAGGTCCTCGACGGAGGCAGCGCGCCCAAGAAGCAACACTACGGCGGCGATATGTTTTCCGAAGTGCATCGCTACGCCCGCCTCGCCATGGAGATGGCGTTGGAAGAGGGCTTCGAGGTCGTACACGCCCACGATTGGATGACCTTTCCCGCCGGCATTGCCGTTGCTGCCGCCACCAGCCGACCGTTGGTCGTGCACGTGCACTCGACGGAGTTCGACCGCAGCGGCGAACATGTAAACCAACGCATTTACGATATCGAACGCCAAGGCGTGCACGCGGCCACCAAAGTGATCGCCGTCAGCCTGCTCACCAAGAACTTGTTGGTGAAGCGCTACGGCGTCGCGGCTGAAAAAATCGAAGTTGTCTACAACGCCATCGATAAAAACGGCGGCACCTATGCCGAACCGCCTGCCGCCATTCGGCGCGATGAGAAGATCGTGCTGTTTCTCGGGCGCATCACCATGCAAAAAGGCCCCGAGTATTTCCTGGCGGCGGCCAAGATGGTGCTCGAACACGTGCCGAATACGCGCTTCATCATGGCGGGCAGCGGCGACATGATTCGCAAGTCGATCGAAATGGCCGCCGAGCTGGGCATTGGCCAGAAGGTGCTGTTCCCAGGCTTTCTCCGCGGTGACGACGTCGCCAAGGTTTACAAAATGGCCGACCTGTACGTGATGCCCAGCGTCAGCGAGCCCTTCGGCATTGCGCCCTTGGAAGCCATGAGCCACGACGTGCCGGTCATCATTTCCAAGCAATCGGGCGTGTCCGAAATTCTGACGCACGTGCTCAAAGTCGATTTCTGGGACATTCACGAAATGGCGAACAAGATCATCGCCGTCTTGCGCCATCCGCCTTTGCAGCGCACGCTCAAGGAACATGGCACGTTCGAGGTGCGCCGGCTCGATTGGCGCACGGCGGCCGAGGGCTGTGTCGATGTGTACGGCAAGGCCATCGCCGCTTGGCGCGGACATTGACCTGTGCGGGTGCCCCATCCTTTCCGAAGGAATGGTTGGGGAATCGCGAAGCCTTCGAGCCGCGAAACAGTCCCACAAGTTTCACAAACGCGTTGAATTCGCCCGTACGCGCATTGTGATATCTCGTTTAGAATACGGCCTACGCCGAAACGATTGAGGAATTCGATGCCGTCAGTTTGCTTCTACTTTCAGGTTCACCAACCTTACCGTCTGCGGCGTTATTCCATTTTCGATACCGTTCACGACTACTTCGACGAAATCAAAAACGCCGAGATTTGCCGCAAAGTCGCCAACAAGTGCTATTTGCCGGCGAACCAGTGCATCTACGATCTGATCAAACTGCACGAAGGCCGCTTCCGCGTGTCGTACGCGCTCACCGGCACAGTCATGGATCAGTTCGCCGCTTACACGCCCGAAGTGATCGACAGTTTCAAGCGCTTAAACGATACGGGCTGCGTCGAATTTATCGCCGAGACGTATTACCACAGTTTGTCGTTTCTCTACTCGCGCGACGAGTTCAAAGCGCAAATCAAGATGCACGGCGACCGCATCGAGAAACTGTTCGGCCAGCGCGGCAAGGTGTTTCGCAATACCGAGTTGATCTACAACAATGAGATCGCCGCCGCTGCCGCCGAGATGGGCTACAAGGCCATCATCTGCGAAGGCGCCGATCATCTGCTCGGTTATCGTTCGCCGAACTTCATCTATCGCCCGCCCAATGCCGACATCAAGGTGCTTACCAAGAACTATCGCCTGTCCGACGATATCGCCTTCCGCTTTGGCAATCGCGGTTGGACCGAGTGGCCGCTTACGGCAGAGAAGTTCGCCCACTGGGTTAACGATGCCAACGGCTGCGGCTATTCGATCAATCTGTTCATGGATTACGAAACGTTGGGCGAACACCAATGGGCGGATACGGGAATTTTTGATTTTCTGTATCACATGCCCGGCGAAGTGATGAAGCACCCGCACAACAATTTCAAAACCCCCAGCGAAGTGGTGGATACGTACGACGTCTCCGACGTGTACGACTGCCATAACCTGATAAGCTGGGCCGACACCGAGCGCGATCTATCCGCCTGGCTCGGTAATGCCATGCAGTCCAACGCACTGCAGGAAACCTACAAGCTGGAAGCGGCTGTGAAGGCCAAGGGCGACGAACAATTGCTATCGGACTGGCGGCGGTTGCAAACCTCCGACCATTTCTATTACATGTGCACCAAGTACTTTGCGGATGGCGACGTGCATAAGTACTTCAACCCCTACGAATCGCCCTACGACAGCTATATTAACTTCATGAACGTGCTCGATAACGTTCAGTCCCGAACCAAGTAACCCGCAAACACCGTCGCACGCGGCCCGGCCGCGCCGCCAGAAAAACGAGCAGGATTCCGCGCCATATCGGAGGCAATGAAGTGAAACGATCTACCTTGGCAATCATCGTCGGCGGAGGCCCCGCACCGGGGATCAACGCCGTCATCGGCGCCGCCACCATCGAAGCCATCAACAGCGGCATGTCGGTCATCGGCATGTACGAGGGTTTCAAATATCTCGTTTCCGACAAGTTCGTGCGTGAACGGCACACCCGACCGCTCGAAATCCCCGATGTGGCCCGCATCCATTTTGAAGGCGGCAGCATCCTGCAAACCTCGCGCACCACGCTGCTCAACGAGAACAAGCTCTCCGAAACGACCGTGGTGGAGCCCGACCCGGCCAAGATCAAACAGGTCGTGCGCAACTTCAACGAACTCGGCGTGACGCACGTGCTCACCATCGGTGGCGATGACACGGCACTGAGCGCGCGCTTCGTCGCCGAACACACCAACGGTCGCATCCGCGTGGTGCATTGTCCCAAGACGATCGATAACGACTTGCCTTTGCCCGGTGATATTCCGACGTTCGGCTTCAACACGGCGCGCCATCTCGGTTCGGAACTCGTGCGTAACCTGATGGAAGACGCGCGCACCACGCGTCGTTGGTACGTCGTCGTCGTCATGGGTCGCCATGCGGGTTACCTCGCCCTCGGCATCGGTAAGAGCACCGGCGCGACGTTGACGATGATTCCGGAAACTTTCCCGGACAACATTCGCTTGCAACACTTGGCCGACATCGTTGAAGGCTCGATGATCAAGCGCCAAACGATGGACCGACCGTATGGCGTGGCGATCCTCGCCGAAGGTTTGGCCTATCGGTTGGGCGACAAGGAAGAAATCGAAGGCCTGCTCGGTAAAAAAGTGCCGCTCGACGCCGCCGGTCACTTGCGCCTCGCCGAAGTGCCGCTCGCGCGCCTTATGTGCGACGAACTTGCCAAGCGCTGTGCCGATCGCGGTCGCAAGACGACAATCGTTCCGCAAACGCTCGGTTACATGCTGCGCTGCGCGCCGCCCGTGCCGTTCGATATGTCATACTGCCGCGATCTCGGCAACGGTGCCGTGCGGCTTCTGCGCGACGAAACGCTCGACGTGCGCGGCGGCGTAATGGTAACGATGCAAGGCAGCAACGTCTGCCCGATGAACTTTCAGGATATGGTCGATCCGAAGACCAACCGCACGCGCATTCGTGTCGTCGATCCGAAATCAGATGCCTACAGCGTCGCGCGCCGCTACATGATTTGTTTGGAAGAAGGCGACTTCACCGACCCGGTGTCACTGGCCCGCCTATCGTCGGCCGCCAACATCAGCGAAGACGAATTCAAGCGCCGCTACCGCTCGACGGTCGAACCGATGCGCATCCCGGCACCAACGCCGGTCGCCCCGCCATCTGTTGAGCCTGGAGATTCGAAGAGGCCGGAAACAAGATGTGCTGATTCCACGACCTGAGCTTATATGCATCGTCATTTCTGTCGGCATACTATTTTTTAACCAAAGCTACCGCTTCTTTTTTCTTCCAAGTTGGGGAAGTGACTTCTTCTTTGTACGACTTTTTGACCGTCGGGCCTTTGAGACGGCTTCGGGGTATTGAATGTCAATATCCTCTTCAATCAATCTGTGACGAAGTCGTTCCATCCCGTCTGGAATTCTATTGAATCGCATATCGGAGTCACCGTGGATAAACGGCGGTGGTAGATCGTTTTCTTTGAAATACTCGCTCGCATAGGGTTCTATCGCGTCGTGATCGCACGAAGGCTTAACTCGCATTAATTTGTCTTCTTGAGATTCCTCGCCACCGAGCCGGTCAACCCAAAAAAGTGGATAGGGTTCATTCTGCAGGACGCCGCGGAGGGTAACGGTGCCGTCGAACCCCAACCAAACCATATTCTGTTTTGGGGAGGTCTTCCTTGCAGCAGACAGGAACAACGCCAACTCAAGAGATACCGGAATTCGACGATGATCTGCGTGCTTGGAAAGCCGGAAACCAAGATCAATTTGCGGCCCCAAGTAATCAACAATCTCATTCTCACCAGCGGAAATTCTAATAATCGAGTTCATCACAGGAAAACCAGCAACCCAAGCAGTTGCCTTCAGCCTTAGTTTGTGATGCTTTTGTTTAAATTCTCGCTCAAAGGCGTTCGTCGCCGAGACGAAGGCGATAATGTGAGTGTATATCTCTAAGTGGTCATTTATATCAGCAACAAATACAATCTCATCACCAATGAATTTCCAGATTCTCGGCCTTTCAACGTCTCTAAGTCCGTCAGTCCTGAGCGACTGATAAAACTTGTAAAGCGTTCGGGGAAACTCCTCAAACAGATCTTCGAATGTCTTTATCCAACTGAGGCTACTTGTCAGGCCAGACCTTGCCTTAAACGCAGTCGATGCTGCGATATCAACACTTAGAAAGAGCTTAACACTCCAGTTGTAATCTTGATCTAGTCGTGAGGCCATTTAATCCCGAGTGACTTCAAACGTACATCAACGGCGACTTCAGAGACACCAAAAATACCGGCGAGTGCCGTCTTAGACTCTATCGACTCAACTTCTCGCCTAATTATGGTCTTAGGCATCAGAAATCCTGCCGCGAACCAATTCGCTTCCCATTCGACACGACTTGAACCGTGACGATTAGCGACTATTGGGATTTCACCAAGTCTGGAGTGTAAGTAGTAGTGCCCCAATTCATGTGCGATGGTAAATCTATCTCTAATTGGACTTGTGTAGCTGAGCAAGTAAATTTCAAAATCATTCGTTCCGTGTACTATGATTGTCTCCTGACGCTCACTCAAGCTATCTATATCGAGATACCTAACTTGCCCACCAAGTTCATCAATAGTTGGTATGAGATCATCCCCCGGACTAACTTGAAGGTGTTTTCTAACTCGGTCGGCAAAGCCATCGACCGCCTCTTTGGTCTGCCAAGATGCAATTTCATCACCGAACTTATATTCAATACCTGCACGCTTCATGCTTTGATATCCTACGCACAGTCGGGTCCAAATCAATACCTCTGTGAAAAATTTCACGACTGCATTAGTTCCTTTTAGATGTAAGTCTTCCTCAGCGCTCCGCATTCCTATACTACCGCCCCGCGATCGGCTCATCCTGCGGTCGATACGCGTCGTAATCCAACATCAATAGCGACACGTCATCGTCCTGCGCCAAGCTACCCGGTGTATTGTCGAGCAACGCGCGCATCTCGGTGATGAACGAATCCGCCGGCAATTGGAACAAATCCGACGCCGCCGGTTCGAACTCGGGTAACGTCGGCAGCGGCGGTCGATGCGTGATTAACGTCGGCTCCAAACCGTCGGAATACAAAATTAACCGATCGCCCGGTTCGAGCTTGGCGGTCTCGTTCGAGTATTGCTCGACGGGGTTGATGCCGAGTACGCAACCTTCTCCGTGCAATTCGCGCAGCGAACCGTCCGACGAAATCAATAGCGGCGGCGGATGCCCCGCAACCGAATACGCCAGCGACTTCGATTTCACATCGAGAATGCCATACCAGCCGGTGATAAATTGCGAATCGGGCAGGCGCTGCGCCGTTAGCAGTTCGTTCAGATGGCCGAGCACTTCGGCAGGTGACAGCAATTCATAACCATTACGTAGAATGCGTTTGGGTCGAATCGCATGCTTGATATACATCGTCAGCAAACCGGCGGCTACGCCGTGGCCCACCGCGTCGGCGAGATAAAATCCCCAATGATCCTCATCCAACCGAAACACGTCGAAGATATCGCCGCTCACCCACGAGCAAGGTCGAAAGATCGACGAAAACCGAAATGGATCGGGCTGAGGAAGGTTCTTCGGCAAAAAGTCGCGCTGCAAGCGCGACGCCAATTGCAACTCGCGATCGGTTTCCTCGAAGCGCCTTTGCAACGTGCGCCCCAGCCGCTGCATCGAAAGATATTGCTTATCGATCTGGCGAATCAGCGGTCGCACGTGCGCGATGGCCCGCACGGCACCCTCGATCGAATCGGTCGTCGAACTCAAAGGCATGCAAACGACGCCCGCGTCAAATTTCGCATACTGCCAGGCACGCTCGGTTAGCACCACGCTACCGATGCGCCGCTTGCGCAACAGTTCCAGCGTATCCTGGATCGCCCGACACTGATTGCGGTCTTCGAGTTCGGTCAGCGGTTTGCCATCGACGAGCAGGATCACGTCGACGCTGCGCAGCCGACCGAAGTCATTATCCGCCGTGATGTTGACCTTATCGCAGTCGCACCAACCGGCTTCGTTCAGATGCGCGATCGCTTCGTGCGGCCGCGCGCCGTAATCGATCACACCGATGCTGACGGTCTCACCGGGCGTGGCAAAGCGCGGACGGTTCTGCGCGGACACATGCGATGGAGCGGCTTTATGATTCATGGTCAGACACCCGACCGCCCCGGAACCGGCGCGGCCCTTTCCAGTGTTAGCGTACATTACGTTTCTAACGGTTAGGTCGGGTGAGTAAGCGCTGACGTTGAACTAGGACGTGTGGATAGCACGTGCAAAAGGACCCGGGATAATCGGACGACAGCGTTATGGCACCAGTTTGGCCGCGCTGTGACCAGAATTGGCTGCGCTGTGGCACTTGGATTAGCCGCGCTGTGGCACCGGTTTGCAACCGGTGTAACGCCGTGAAGCAAGCTGAATCTAACTACTCGAGAGACTCTTGATAATTAGAAGCGACCTGATTGATCCCCCTCCCTTGCAGTGAGGGGTTAGGGGAGGGTTGCTTTTGCCCGAGATTTACAATTTAACCTTTATAGCAGCCAATAAGAGTTTGAATAACAGCGTCAATATCAAAATGCCTAATGAGACCCGCGATCAAAGATCGTCCGGTATCGTCACGACATCACCCTCGGTGATGCCATGCTCGGCAAACTGCCCGGCGTTCACTTCGAGAACATACTTCGCCGGCTCCAGCGACGGGTAGCCCATCTCATTCAGCGGCTCCATCGTATAGGTCTTTACGATCGTGCCGTCTGAGCGAATGTACGCGATATCGAGCGGAATGATCGTGTTGCGCATCCAAAAGCTGCGGTAACCATCGCCGTTGAACGCGAAAAACATCCCGCGATCGTCGGCCAATTCGGCGCGGGTCGTGTTCATCAGCCCCAGCATCTGCTGTTCGCTGGTGCGCGCGACGTACGTCGTGTACGTCATCTTATCGGCCACGTTGATGCTGGCAGTATCCATCTCGGACAGGTTGTTTTTCTCGGTCGAACCGGCAGGAATATCCACACAACCGACGAGCGTTGGAAAAACGAATGCCACCATCCACAGGCTCCCGCGAATCGGGTTGGGTTTCGACCACGTCATATCTCGCACCTCAATTGACCCGTTAAGGTTGTGCGTCGCCCGGCTCAGTCTTATCGAGCGGTTCGACCGATTCCTGAAAGTCCGTCGGCGTCGGCACCTTGAAACGATTGGCGTCGATATCGGCCGATTCCTTAATCTCCCGGAACTCGACCGCTATCACGCTGTCATCAACGGCGCGTTCGCAGATCACCTTTACCGGCAAATCCGATTTCGGGTCGATGATCATATCGACGTATTTGTAGCGTTCGGCCAAGTCCGTCGCCGGGCGCGGAAGACAACGCAAGTGAATCGGCTTCTCGGTGGCCCCGATATTGAAGCTTTTCTGCTTCACTTCAAAGTGCTTGAGAATCTCTTCGCGGCTGCGCCCGAACGGCAACGGAAACGGCCCTTTACCGAGTTCGAACAAATCGAGTTTCTCGCCCGGTCGCGCCATCTGACGACGCACCACCGTCTTCGCGCGGTCGTTGCGCTCGATGTACCACTCGCCGTTAAACGCGTAATACTCCGAATCGGAGTTTTTGACGCCGTCGGCTCTTTTCTCGGTAAAGTGCACGAGGAAACGCGGCTGGCCGGTGTGCACGTAATACATGCTGCCAATTTTCTCCTGCGTATCGACGATGCCCTCAATCGGGCCCGGCGTCGTGAAGGTGTAGATCAGCCGACAACTGAGCGACTTGATATCGCTGCCCTTGCGTTCGAGTTTGTCGAGAACGGCATCGACCTTACTCTCGCCCGACGATGCGCGATCGTCGTTGGCCGGTTGCGTGGTCGCGGGTTCCTTATTGGCGGGCTGAGTCGTTGCTTCCGGCTTGTCGTCGGCGATCGAGCGACCGGCACCGACACTCACGAGCAACGCCGTTAACAGAATCATTCGGGTACAGAAGCTTTGCATGTTGCAATCCAAATCGGCTGGGCCGGCCCTCTTAGGCGAACCGTGATTTTTAGGCGAGCGTCAAAACGTCATTGCGAATTTAGAAGGCGTAGCATTTAGGCTGATCGAATCGAGTGCCAATGGTCAGCTTGCTTCGCATTGCGTGCCACTGGTCAGCTTGCTGCCAGTGCCCTAGCCATTGTTCTTTTCGCACATTCACCCGACCATCATCAAAAACGGCTCGGAACGTCCGAAGGGATTGTAGTGTGTACCGCGCGGGCCCTTCAAGCAACGCCCTTTTCGCACCTATCGCATAGATACGCCGCACAACTCCGCGAAATCGCGCAAATCCCGCACCACATGGGCGGCGGCCGCGGCCCACGCGGGTACCGGCGATTCGTGTTCGTAATACAAGACCGACACGGCCCCCGCGCGGTTAGCACATTCCAAATCGTATTTGTAATCGCCGATGGCGATGGTCGAAGCCGGCGCGACACCGGCGGCGGCACACAAATCCAATACCGGGTCGGGCGCGGGCTTCACCACGCCGTCGCAACGCGCCCGCGTCAGGTCGAACGCGATATCGTGGCGCTCGATAAAGACGTCGACCGATACCCGCGAATTGCGCGTCATCAGCGACACCACCTTTCCCGCCGCCCGCAATCGTCGTACCACCTCAGCGGCATAGGGTTGCAACTCGCACATCGCCGCGTCGCGCGCTTCGTGACGGCAGACGACAGCTTCGGCGCGTTCGCGCGCGGGCGGAGGCAACTGCTGCACGGCCTCCCATACCGACTGACCGTCCTCGATGCCGATCTCGCGCCGCATCAGGTCAAAATCGAGACCGCTACGCGTGAGCGTGCCATCCATATCGAAAATAACGTGCTGAAACTCGGTTTCCGGCATGAGTGTTCGAATGAATCCGTTCGCGAGTTGGTTGTTCACAACGGCAATAGGTAGTTCAAAACCGTATCGACATTTGTCGCGATAAAAAACATGCCGACCTCTTTACGGTCGGCATATCCGTGATTTCATTCATTATCGCGATCGTGCAAAAGTCGCGCAACCAGCTGCAATCTTAGGCAGGCGCCGCCGCGGCTTTGCCCGCGGCCGTCGATCCCTTCTTGGTCGTTGCCGGCCGCACAATCTTGTATGCCGCGCGGTTGTCCGTGAAGTCCAACACCTTGACTTGCTGCATGCCGACTTCGCGAGCGGCGGCAAACACGTTGGCCTTTGTGACCGTGCGGGCGCTCTTCGGCAGAATCACCCAAATCGCACCACGCCGTTTCAGGTTGTCGGCCAACATGCCGATCTGGCGCAATTCGGCGGCGCGTTCGACACCGATCATCACCATGTCGCAACGCGTTTTTCCTTCGGAAAGAATCTTGCATTCGCAACCGCGCAGGGAGTTCATCAACTCTTCGTCATCCTGGAGATTGAGCACGCGCACGGTGTGGCCATTTTCAACACCCAACTTATCGGCAAGCGTTTGCGGATTTTGGATATAACCGATCCAGCCTTCGGCGGTTTTGTCATCGCCCAAGCTGATGGTGACCGGATTGCCGTGGAAGCTAAAGCGAATACCCTTGCCGTCGCGCCGCGGATTCGTCAGCTCGGCCAGCCGAAAGCGATACTTCGTGGCACCCGCGAAGTCGATATGATCCGCCTCCATGCGCACATCGCCTTCGAACTTTTCCTTGCCTACTCGCAGCTGACAAGTCGCTTCCATTGCCATGGGACCGAGTCCTCCCTGTCACCGCCCGCTGTGGCGGCAGACCTTATGCACAAAGCCCGAAGCATCGGGCATTATCGAACGAACAAATTCCCCGGTGGGGCAAAAACCTGAAAGAGGTGAACATGAACCCACGCGCCAAGACGCCTTCCCGTCTGGTCCGCGTAACTTTGCGACGCTTGGTAACCCCGTGAGTGGGTGTCGGCTCGATTACCAGACATCGTTGCGCGGGCGTGTTCGGTCACACGGGATCGACATCAATCCCCCGTTTCCTGCCGACAACAAGCCCCATTATAGCGGAAAATCGTTACTGCGCGAAGCAGGGCCTATGACTCGGACTCGCGCAGCTTTGCGACGGTTGTGAGATCTTCCAGCGTTGTAATATCGCCCTCTATGCGGCCCGTGGTGGCCAATTCACGCAATAAACGTCGCATAATCTTGCCGCTACGCGTCTTAGGGAGCCCTTCCGTGAATCGCACCGTTTTTGGCTTGGCGATTGCCCCCAATGTCGTTGCAACGTGCTTTCGCAGCGTTTCTTCCAAGTCGTTGCCCGGCTGTGCATCGCCCTTGAGCGTGACAAACGCAGCCACCGCCTCGCCGGTGATTTCGTCCGGATAACCAATCACTGCGGCCTCGGCGACTGACTCGTGCGAGACCAAGGCCGACTCGATTTCCGCCGTTCCCAGACGGTGGCCCGACACCTTAATCACATCGTCGACGCGGCCGATGATCCAAAAATAGCCGTCTTCGTCGCGACGCACGCCGTCTCCGGTAAAATACGCATTCTCAATCGTCGACCAATACTGCTTGCGGTAGCGCGCTTCGTCGCCATATACACCGCGCAACATGCCGGGCCAGGGCTTTCGAACGATCAGCAGGCCCGTTTCGTTGGCGTCGACTTCGTTGCCTTGGGCATCGACCACGGCGGCATCGATACCAAATTGCGGCAGCGTCGCCGAACCGGGCTTAGTAGGCACGGCACCGGGCAAAGGCGAAATCATGATGCCACCGGTTTCGGTCTGCCACCACGTATCAACGATCGGACAACGCTCGCCGCCAATGTGCTTGTGATACCACGTCCACGCGGCCGGGTTGATCGGTTCGCCAACCGTGCCGAGCAATTTCAGCGATGACAAGTCGCATTGCCCACAGAAGCTTTCGCCCTGTTTCATAAAGGCGCGAATCGCCGTCGGCGCGGTATAAAACTTGGTGACCTTATACCGCTGACAAATCTGCCAAAAGCGCGCCCAATCGGGAAAGTTTGGCGCGCCTTCGTACATCACGTTGGTCACGCCGTTTTGCAACGGGCCATACACGATATAGCTATGCCCGGTGATCCAACCGATATCGGCAGTGCACCAATAGACATCGTCGTCGTGCAAGTCGAAGACGTTCTTGGTCGTATGGCGCGTGTACACCATGTAACCGGCCGTGGTGTGCAAAATGCCCTTAGGCTTGCCGGTGCTGCCGCTGGTATATAGCAGAAACAACATGTGTTCGGCATCGAGCTGCTCGGCAGGGCAATCAGTCGAAGCATCCGCCACGACATCGTGCCACCAGACGTCACGCTCATCGTGCCACGCGATCTCGTTCTCGCAGCGTTTGAGAACGATCACCTTCTTCACATTGCCGACCATTCCGCACGCTTCGTCGACATTGGCCTTGAGTGGCACAACATTGCCGCGGCGCCAACCGCCGTCGGCGGTAATCACGACGTGCGAATCGGCATCCTGCAGACGATCGGCAATTGCTTGCGCGCTAAAGCCGCCGAAAATCACCGAGTGCGGCGCGCCGATGCGGGCACAGGCCAACATCGCAATCGCCAACTCGGGGACCATCGGCATATAGAGCGTGATGCGATCGCCCTTCTTGATGCCTTGGGCCTTGAGCGCGTTGGCAAACTTGCAAACTTCGTCGCGCAATTGCGAATAGGTCAACGTGCGTTGATCTTTGGGCGTGCCGTCGGCCTCGGCAGGTTCGCCCTCCCAAATGATCGCCGGATGATCACCGCGACCGCGCTCGATTTGGAGATCGAGACAGTTGTAAGACATGTTGGTCTTGGCCCCGACGTACCATTTGGCAAACGGCGGATTCCATTCCAACACGCGCGACCATTTTTCGAAGAAGTGCGAATCGGCGGCAACTTCCGCCCAATACGCTTCGGGGTTATCGATGGACTGCTGATACTGCTCGCGGTATTGCTCCATGCTCTTCACATGGGCTTGGGCGGCGAAGTCGCTCGGCGGTGGATAGGTGGCGGATACGTCAGTGGCCATAGCATGCCCTTTCGTTAAACGAACTCAAACATTCGAACCGTAATGATAAGGAATGAGCACGACGAGGCCAAATGAACCGCGGAGACGCGGCGAGCTTCTTTCGGAAATGGTTAGGTGCCGGGGTGCCATGCCGACCCAACCGCAGTGATTTTTGTGTCAATGGTTTGGTTGACTAACTCGGGGACACACAACAGAGAGACCAACGCGAAGGTCGGCATGCCCTAGTCGCGCATAAATTTCAGCGCAGATATCGGCTCCAAAGGTTAGATGCATGGTTGTCGGAAAAGACGACATTCAAAAAATGACGCCTTCGCGCACATCCGGCATGCCGACCTTCAAATCGCTCGGATTCTTGAGTGATTCCGCGCGCGGTTGCCGTTCTATTAATATTTTGTATTGCCATGGTTGGGTCGGCATGGCACCCCGGACGGTATCACTAAAGCGACGTTACGAATTGCTCTCGTCGTCGCCCTGCCGAATCACCTCGCGAATGCGATAAATGCGACGTCCCTGTCGGTCGTGATACACGCGTACCAATAACTCTGCCAAGATGCCGAACATCACGCATTGCACGGTAAAAAATGCCATTAGCGCGCTAAGCGAAACGAGAATGTTGCGGTTGAGATGAAGCCCTTCCGGCTGCCAGAACCAGCCAAACTTTTGCGCGACCGCCACACCCAGCACCACCAACGCAGAGCCGAACGACAAAATCCCCAACCGCCCGAAGAAGTAGAGCGGCTTGGTCATATACGTGCCGAGAAACCGCACGATGATCAGGTCGAGCACCACACGCACGGTGCGCCAAAGGCCGTACTTCGTCACACCCGCCGTGCGCGGTCGATGGTTGGCGACCATCTCCGTAATCTTCGCGCCATGCCATGCGGCCAAGGCCGGTAGAAAACGATGCAAGTCACTCGACAGGCTCACGTCTTCCAACACCTCGCGGCGATACGCCTTGAGCGTGCAACCGAAATCGTGAATCGGCACGTTGGTGAGCGAGCGAATGATCTTATTCGCAATGATCGACGGCACGCGGCGCGAAAACAACTTATCCTGACGCTTCTTGCGCCAACCGCTCACGATGTCGTAGCGCGGTTCGCCGTTGAGCACGTCCAACAGTTTGGGAATATCCGCCGGGTCATTTTGCAAGTCGGCATCGATCGGCACGATCACATCGCCGCGCGTGTTGTCGATCCCCGCCGCCATCGCCGCCGTCTGACCGAAGTTGCGCCGCAATTCCAAGACCGTTACGCGCGGATCACTTTGTGCCAGTTCGCGCAAGATAGACAAACTCGTGTCGGTGCTGCCGTCGTCGACGAGGATCAACTCGTAATCGAGGCCCGTCGGCGCCAGCGCCTCGGTGAGCTGTTTGTGCAGCTCGCGGAGATTCTCTTCTTCGTTGTGAACCGGCGCGACAACACTGAGGTCGCAACGACCGGGTCGCGGCGTTTGCTGCTGATGACGCGTGGCGGGTCGTTCGGTTTCGATAGCAGTGGCTTCCATAGGGTCTCGCGTGCGGGATAACGTCGGTCGAAAACCTAATTATCCGCACCAGCGGCCAATCGTCGAGCCGCGACCGCCCCCGCCCAGCCAATTCCCGGCATTAAGTAGAATATTCCGGCCAGAGCGACTTCGCCGAGCGTCCACACGGTCCGCAAAATCAGTACCACAATCAAAATGTCGGCCGATTCACCGAAGCAAAAGGTGAGCAGCGCCGCCAGCAGGCCTTCCCGCGCGCCTAGCCCCGCCGGCAGAAACAAAATCAGAAAACCCGCCGCCGTTGCAAACGACGCCGTGCCGACGATGAACAGCACGTTCATCGGGTCGGTCGCGCTACCGTTGAGTGGCTGCATCGCGAGCGCCTGCGTCAGCGCCCACAGGCTCAACCCCGAGCCCATCCACGCGAGCAACAGCAACGGCGACCAGCGCAGTGCCGTCGGATGCCAACCGGCCACGCTGACGACCTTACCTTTCTGACCGAAGGGCACCGAAACGAGCTTCGAGAGCTTTTCGAACGCACGCGGCAACATGGCGATGTGCAAACCGACCGCAATGCCCAGCGCCGTCAGCGTGTAGATCGGGAGCGGCGTTGGAAACAGAAAAAACGCCACCGCGCCTAGCGCGCCCGCGCCGCCCATGGCCGCAAACGTTTCGTACGTCACCGCCATGCCGATCTCGAAGCGACGACCTTGCGACTGTGGCATCAGACCGGTGCGCAATACCAATACGAACGCCTTGCCTGGGATGTATTTCCCCAGCGTGCCGACGCAATACGCCCGCACCGTAGAGAACAGCGGTGCGTGATACTTGCCGCCGATCAGGATTTGCCGCCAATGCAAGGCGAAGAAGATTTGGCCCAGCATAAACGCAACCGTCGACGCGCCGACCCACGACCACGAGACGCCGCGCTGCCAGATGCTTTCGCTTTGATCGGACCAGTCGTTATAAAGTTTGGTAAATTGCCAACCGACGGCGACGAGCACGCTGAGGATCAGCGCGCGCTTGAGCCAAACCTTCCACGGCTTTTTCGGAGCGGCCGGATTGGGTTCAACCGTGGTTGCCGGCGGGTCGTCTGGCGACACGATTGCGGCAGCATCTTGTGGATCGGTCGTCAACGGTTGACTCGCGTTGAGTGGGTCGGCTGAAAACTACGCCGCGTTTGCAGCTTCGATCGGTTCGTTCGTGCCCGGCTTGGTGAGCGGTTCGTCGCGTCTGTCGGGCTGGCGCAACCTCGGCTCAGGCCACGGCGGTGGTTGATTGCCAATCAACAGCGTTTGGTTCTTGATCGTGCCCTCGTCGCTTTGAATCCAGAGATGCGTCTCGGGAAACTCTTCGCCCTCTAGGTACTCCATTAGATAAGGACGGATATTCCAATACTCTCGGGTGATAACGAATAGGGCTAGATCTTCGCCCTTCAACTTCCTAACGATCTCTTCTAAGACCATCTTCGTTTCTTTATCTAGGTCGCGTACACCGCCTTGGTCTCTTAGCAATTTGAGCTGATCGAGTACCCGCGGGAAGCGCACATCGCTGTGCCAGATAATCGTCGGATTTTGTTGGGCGACCTGATACATATTATCGTGATACTTCTTATCGAGTTCCTTCGATAGCTGCTGCGCGAAGCTCATATTGGCCCGCTGGCCTTGTACGACCGGCGCCACGCGCGACCAAGCCCACATGAACGTGATCCAAACGGTCAGCACGAGCGCTGCGAAAGACGCGTTGCGTGTGCCGCGCAAAAACAACGCCGCCGATATCGAGAGACCGACCGTAAGAATGAGGCCCAAGACGACGTAGGGAACCGCCAACGCCTCCCATTCAAACGCCGAGTTGATGCCGTGATAGCCGGGGAAGGTTTTCTCGATAAACGGAATCTCGCCCGGCTCGGTCCCCTTCATGTAGTACGCGCCGCCGATGACGGCGAGCGGAACGAAGATCCAAACGGCAAAGGCACCCAGCCGCGCGAGCACTCTCGAACCCTTGCGATGCGGATCGAAAAAGTGCGACAGCTCGATACCCAGCAGCACAAACAACGGCGGTAAGGCGGGCAAGAAGTAACGCGTTTCTTTGCCCGTCGAAGCCGTGAAGAACAGCAGCAGCAACACGAACCATATCAGCATGAACAGCTTACCGTCGGAGCTGACGCCGCTGGTGTTGCGCACCGTTCGCGCCAGCGCTGCCGGTAACGACATCGCGTACGGCAGGCAGTAAACAAACGCGACGCCGAGATAGAAGACGTAGAAGATGGTCTCTTTGTTGGCCTCGACATTGGGCAAATCGCCGGTCATGCGATCGATGTATTCGACGCGCCATTTCATCGGTGCGATGTCGCCTTGGTTCATGTAGATGTAAATCACCCACGGCAACCACGGCAGCAGAAACAAGATTAGCCCCAGCAAATGAATCGGATTGGCCAACGCGCGCCAGCGGTTTTGCAGCAGCAGCGATCCCAAGGCCGGTATGCCGATCGTCACCAACGGCATCGGCATCTTGTAGAGCATGCAGAAGCCCGCCGCCAAATACGCGGCGAGTAGATACCAATTGCGCCGCCGGCCCGGCCCTTCATCGGCAACGCCCACCCACAAACACGCCAAGGACAGCGTCGTAAAAAACGTCATCCCCAAATCGGCCGCGCCGCGATGCGACCATTGCAAGACCATCGGCGTCGTGGCCGCGACGAAGCCCGCAAACACGGCGGGGCGCACACCGGCAATGCGCCGCGTCAGCCAAAACACCACGCCGACAATGCCGACCGCAAAAAAACTGTTCGGCAGGCGCGTGGCCACTTCGTCCACGTCGGTGCCTCGAATGTAACTCGTGAGGATGACGGCCCAATACGGCCCCGGCGATTTCTGCAAACGCAACTCGCCGCTGAAATACGGCGTGAGCCACGCTTCGATGCCGCTGTCCTTGGCGTCGATGCGTTCCTTCATCTCGCGCGCCGTCTGACCGACCCAGCAATCCGTGCCCTCGAAGGCCGCCCCGCCGTCGAGATCGTAAATACCGATCAGCAGCGTCCAACCCATCAGTGCCAACAGCCACGGCAACGCGCCTCCGTGCAATCGCAACGGCGGCGCCTTTTCAAAATCGGAATGACCGGGTGTCGTCGCCGGGCGATCGGCCCGCGCCGGTGCATCACTACCGCGCGCGGGTTCTGGCCGCGCGGTTTGCGGATGCGTCGGCGACGGCACGGCACCCTGTGGGCTGCCGGTGCCGGGCTTGGCTTTAAAGTCGATCACGCGCGGTCGCGGTTCGGGCGTACCGCCGGATGGTGGTTGGGGTTTGTTTTCTTCCATGGCGAATGAACCCTTTTCTTCGGATTGCGGAATGCCGGAATTGCTCTGGCTGCCGAACGGCGCACGTTAAAAGAAACGATGGCCGGGGTCCAATGGTTCGGTCGGTCGCGGGAAGGTCGGAATATAGTGGTAATGCGGACGACGTCACATCAGCGGGTGTCTAATCCCCGCGATAATCCGCCCGGCCGTTAAGCGTTTTCAAGATATCCGAACCGAGAAAAACGAACGGTCGATTCTCATCCCGCATATCGCTGACGGCGAGGCGCGATTTCTCAAACAGGCCCTTACCCTCGTAGCCGCCCGACCGCAAAAAGAGAAACTCTTCGCGGGCGCTGTCGTGTAGCGGGTTCTGCTGATTCAATTCGCCCGAGTTATCGAACACGACCAGATTCTGATAACCGTTAAACGGCGCCTTCTCCTGCTCGTCTTTTTCGAGGCTCGTGTAGGAACCCGTACCCAACATGCGCGAAATCGCTTCGAGAAATGCGTCGCCATACACCTCGCTCAAACGCAGGTAATGCGCCGCCACGTCGCGTCGCAACAGCGCGAGTTGATCGGGATTGAGCGGATAGATGCGACGATGATCCCAGCCCGACTTGGGCGCGACCGCAAGGTTGTTATCGACGTAGGTATCCGGCACCAGCATGCGCCCAACTTCGTCGAGCAAACGTGCCAATCGCGTAAGCGCGAATCGATTGGGGCTGTTGTTCAACGCCACGATGATGCGATATGGATCGTTCCACTGCGCCATGTTGCGCAAGGCAAAGTTCGGCGCGTCGAAGAACTCGTCGTCGTATTCGAGCAGGCTGCGCACCTCGACGATAAAGCGCTGCCGATACTCCGACGCCAACGTCGGTTGATTTGCGGGCGAATCGGAAATAATGCGGCGCATCATCAGGTAACGCGTCATCGCCATCTCGTGCACTTCGGGCGGCACGTTGCCGGGGAAACGATTGGGGTTCCACGCCGCGAACGGCTTGCGTACCTTATCCGGATCGAGCACCTCGAAGCTCAGACCGATGCGCAACTTGGCCAGGCGCTCCGACGGATGCTCCGAACTGCTCAAAAACGGCACGTCCACGGTACTCGCGGGCTCGCGCGCGATCGGCAGGTTGAAGTAACCCAAATGCCGCCCCTCGTCGCGGTCGCGACGTTCGCGATCGAGTGTGGGGAAGCGCGCCCGAATCAACAAGTGCGTCATCGTTTTTTCTTTGTCGATGCGCTCGCCGCGATCCACGCCGGTCAACGGGCTGCTGCCCAATGCGCCGCTGCCCGACTTGGTAAAGAACGACGAAATGGGCGTAACCACGTTGGGCCGTAGCTCGGTCGTAAACGACGTCAGATCGTTCGCATCCCCGATCGCCGTAACGCCCGCCTGCTGAATGATGTTTCCCTGCGAGGAATAGAACGTGAGCGCAATGGCCGAGTTTTCTTCCTTTTTCTGATAGGCCGCGTCGCTCAGCGCTTCGGCAAAGCGCTTCTCAAAGATTTGTTGATACGTCTTGGCGTCGCGACCGGGGCGCACGCGATGGGTGCGGCGTTTCTGATATTCCTGCACCAGCAACTGTCGCATCTGTTGCGGGCTGCGCGTTTCCAGAATTTGCAATTTGGTGCCAGGCGGAAACGTCGAGTCGCGTAAGAACATCGTCAGCAATACGCGCGCTTCGACGTTATGCTTTTCCTCTTCGGTCAGCGTGGTAGACGAACCGGGAATCGGCCGAATGGTGAAGTCCTCGATGATCAACCAGGTACCGGCCGTCGCTTCGATTTTACTGATCGCCCCTGTACCCGTGGCGACGACCTGCTGCTGGTTCTCCTGACTAATCAGCGCGGCAATGCCTTGGTACGTATTCGATGTCGGCCCGACCGGCACAGTGAACTCGGTGAGCCGCTCGGTGCGTTTGATTTTGTGCACGATCAGGTTGCGTTCGATGCGATCCCAAAACTCGCGCAGGCTGTCGACCACTTCCGATGTGATCTGATGCTGCACGCCGTCCGGTCCTAGGTAGCTAAACGACGCAACTTGCTGACGACCATCGAAAAACAAATCGTCGGCCCCAACCGAAAAATCCGTGCCGATGGTCGTCTGCTCGCGCGCGGGAAACGCCGGTAGCGTCGGCGGCACGATCGATATCGGCGTCGTACCGGCGGGCAAACTGCCACCGGCCACACCGCTGAGTGTGGAAATTTGCAACTGCTGGTTGGCAACAGCCAGCAGCGTGTTGAGCGACGTCTCGCGCAAGATGCGTCCGCTGCTGGCACCGAAGCGCGCGTCGTGTACGCCTTGAAATTGCCCCGTCAGGCGCGACGCCAACGCACCCGATACGATATCGCGGTCGGTCAGACGCACGGCTTCGATACTGATCACTGAATCGACGGCGATGCGCCGTTCGAGTTCGTCGGCTTCTTCCAAAAAGCGGCGCAACATGCCCGCGGGCAGCACGATATCGACGTCGCCGATTTCCGGGTCGAAGTGAATGCCGGCGCGGTCGAGCGTGGACGGCGGCGAATAACCCGCGATCTCCATTTCTTTGTTAATCCGTTCCACCAAGGGTTGCAGGCGGCTGATAAACTCGCCGTCGCGAATTATGTACGAAAATCGGCGCGACTCCTTAAGCCACTTGCCGCTGCGACCGTTGTCTTCGGGATCGGAACTGGGCAGGCCCAACTCTTCGGCGATCTGTTCGCGCACGGCACGCGCATCGGCCAGTGACTCGCGTTCGGATTGCACTGCGGCGCGATCTTCCAACGCTTCGCGCTTGGCCAGCGCGCGCAGGTACTTCTCCGTATCGCGCCGAAACGCGGGTAAACCGCTGTCGTAAATCTGCCGCGCCGTCTGCGCAATGCGAATGCCCAACTCCACGGCTTCGCCTTCCGTGACGTCGTGCAAAAGGAACCCGACGATCTCGCGCGTGGGGCCGCGATAGGTGCGATCGTCGGACGCACCCGGCACCGGCACCTCCACGCGTCGCCCTGACTCGACGGGCATATAAATCGCATCGCGTGCGGCGTTGAATTTTGTGCCCAAACGCTGCTGCAGCACGGGCAGCATTTCGGTCAAGACGGCATCCATGCTAACCACGGGCAAGGCTGCCTTAAATTCCGCCAACTGCCGGTCGGTCCGGAGTAACACGGGCACGACCGGTGAACTCATCAGCTCAAAGAGCGAATCGGGCGTAACGCGAAAGGTAAAGCGCGGCTCGGTATCTTCCGCCGCCACTTCCGGGCGGCGCTGCATGAGTTCGATGGTGACGGCCTCGGACGAAACGGCTTTGGTCGCCGGTTGTCCGGCGGTACCGTCCTGCGCGCGGCTGTGGTGATGATTGGGTACGGCGGCGATCACCACGAGCGCGACGATCAGCGCCTTACCCATCCGAATCTTTCGACGTTGCGAACTCACTGAAAATCCCGAGTATGCGAAGCGGCACTGCGCTGGGCGATGCGCAAGTTGCGTATTCTTCGGCAAATCTTGCCGCTTGAAAGTCGCGGGCGGATCGCGCCCGTCTACTGACATCGGAAGCCTAGCGCGTCGCCGTGTAGGAACCCACCACCATCGAGCAATGCAGGCGCAGAACCCGCCGCCATCGCGCCATACTTGCCCCGCGCCTCCTCGTTCGTGGCAGCGCCGCCCGAATCCGCTAGGATTCCCGACGAACCAACGGATCGAAATCACCAACATCTATGGCACAAATCGAAGTCGAACATCTGGGGAAAACGTTCAAAGTACCCGAGCGCGAAGCCGGCCTCGTTGCCAGCATTGGCAGCTTGTTTCGCCGCAGGTATCGCGACGTGCGGGCCGTCGACGACATCAACTTTACGGTCGATGCGGGCGAAATCGTCGGTTTCCTCGGCCCCAACGGCGCAGGCAAAACGACGACGCTCAAAATGCTCTCGGGGCTGTTGCACCCCACGGCGGGTGAGGCGCGGGTGTTGGGCCACACGCCCTGGAAGCGCGAGGCCGACTATCTCCGTCGCATCAGCATGCTGATGGGCCAGCGCTCGCAGTTGCAATGGGATTTGCCTGCCATCGATTCGTTCTACATGCACGGAGCCGTGTACGACATTCCCAAGGCCGACTACCAACAAACGCTCGACGAGTTGGTGGAGTTGCTCGCCATCGGGCCGGTGCTGAAGAAACAGGTGCGTACGCTATCGCTGGGCGAGCGGATGAAGTGTGAGATATGTGCGTCGCTGTTGCATCGACCCGCCGTGCTGTTTTTGGATGAACCGACCATCGGCGTTGATGTCGAGATGCAGGCCCGCATCCGCAGCTTCATCGGTCAATACAACCGCAATCATGGCGCGACGATTATTCTCACGAGCCATTACATGGCCGACGTGACGGCGCTGTGCAAGCGCATCATCGTGATCGACCAGGGGCAATTGCTGTTCGACGGCTCGTTGGCGGCGCTGAGCCAAAAGATGGCCCCCTTCAAGGTCATCAAGATCGACCTTGACTTGAAGTGTGACGATTACCCGTTTGCCGAGATCGGTGAAGTCATCAGTTGCGACGATCGCAAGGTGGAACTGAAAGTGCCCAAGGCCGAAGCGGCGGCAGCCACAGCCAAGTTGCTGACCGACCTGTCCGTGCTCGATTTGACGATTGAAGACCCACCCATCGAAGACGTGATCAAGCAAGTCTTCGGCGGTCGCACCCAGCGCGATGATGCCGAAGCCACCGAAACAGCCGGGGCGTCGGCATGAGCCACTTGCTGCGCGCCTTTCCCGCGTTTCTGCGCGTCAGCATCCAAGCGATGCTGCAGTATCGCGGCGAAATCCTGCTTTGGTGCATGTGGGGCATCGTGAATCCGACGGTACTTTACGTGATGTGGTCGGCCGCCACCCGCGGCGCGCCCGATGGCAAGATCGCCGGGCTCGATCAGAACGGATTCGCCGTTTATTACTTTTTCCTGTTAATCGTCGGCCATCTCACGGCCGCGTGGGACGTTTACAACATGAGCTATCTCGTGCGCAAGGGGCAGCTCTCACCGTTGTTGTTGCGCCCGATCCTGCCGATGTGGGAATCGCTCAGTAGCAACTTGGCCTACAAAATCACGACGCTGATGTTCGCCGCGCCGATGTGGTTGATTTTCATTCTGATTACGCAGCCGAGTTTTCAAACCGAATGGTGGCAAGTGGGGCTGGGCACGATCGCCTTATTATTGGGCGCAGCGCTGAATTACATGTTGTGCTATACCGTCGCGTTGGTGGCGTTTTGGACGACGAAACTCGACGCGGTGGGTGAAATCTACTTTGGTCTTGGGATGTTATTGGGCGGGCGGATGGCACCGGTCGACGCGCTGCCGCCGTACCTGCAAATTGCCTCTGAGTTGCTGCCGTTTAAGTGGATGTTCGCCTTTCCGGTGGAGGTGTTGGCGGGCATGCGCGACGATGTTAATTCGGTAACACGGGGCTTGTTGATACAAGCCGTGTGGGTGGTGTTGGTGGTTATGGTGTTTCGTATGGGTTGGCATTTGGCGGTGAAACGGTATTCGGCGGTGAGTGGTTGAATGGGTAACAAGATTGCTTTCGCGATTCCCCACCCTTCGCTGGCGCGAAGGATGGGGCACCCAAGCGTGCGCAACATTTCGAATAGCCTCCGACGAACACCGGTTGCAAACCCGTGCCTCAGCGCACGGGTGCCCCTGCCCCTCCGGGGCTGGGGGACAACCCACGCGAGTGACCTTTAAATGAGCCGCGCTTTTTCACTCATGTTACTCTTCGCGCGCATCAGCGTGCAGAATTTCGCCGCCTATCGGGCGGATTTTTTCCTGCGCGGCATCATGTCGCTCGTTCAATTGGCCGCCGAACTTATCGTGGTCGACACTATCTTTCACAATACCGAAACCCTCGCGGGCTGGCGTTTGCCGCACATGCTGGTGTTAGTCGGCGTGTATCGCATGGTCGCCGGTGGCATTCGCATTTACATCGTGCCCAACATGCGACGCGTGTTGGAAGATATTCGCGAAGGCACGCTCGACTTCGTTTTGCTGAAGCCCGTGAACTCGCAATTGCTGGTTAGCATTCGCGAATTCGTCTTCTGGCGCATGACCGATCTGATTTACGGCGGTACGGCAGCGGCGATCGGCGCGTCGATGCTGGCGCAGGATATCGGCGTGAAACAGATCGCGACATTTGTATTCATGCTCGCGGCGGGATTCGCGATCATTTACTCCGTCTGGCTCGCGCTGGCGACGGTCGGCTTTTGGTTCATTCGCGTGCAGAACATCGAGATGGTGTTTTGGAATGTCTTCGAGGCCGGCCGCTTTCCCGTCATGATTTACCCGTATTGGGTGCAATGGTCGCTGACGTTCTTAGTGCCGCTCGCGTTTATCACGACGTTTCCGGCGGGCACGTTGTTAGCCGATCCGGCGACGGGCGTACCGGCAGCGGCACCTTACTACGCCGCAGGGATTGCCGTTGTAAGCGTGTTGCTTTCGAGTTGGTTCTGGCGGTTTGGATTGAAGCATTACAGCGGTGCTTCGGCGTAGATTTGCTATGGGTGCCCCATCCTTCGCGCCAGCGAAGGTTGGGGGATCGCAATAGATCGCGGCGCACTCGCTTTCGTTACGATACCCCATCCTTTTCTCCGAAAAGGATGGGGCACCCGACCTTGTTAAATATTTCACGAACCGTGCGACACGCGCGTTAAACCGTTACACCTGTTTATACATTCGTCATTTTCGTTGATTTAGCCCTAACTGCTCGTTAATGATAGATATCCGGCGCGATTCCGCGCCGATCGCCGTCGCTCATCATTTCTTACAGGTGCGGCCATGAAGTTACTCGTCATTCAGGACAATCAGTTGCGGCGCACCGTGCGCGCTGCCGGCGGAAGATTGGCAATCGGCAGCGATCCGTCGTGCGACGTGCATCTGCCCGATCCCAAACTGCTCAAACATCAGGCCAGCTTGGCGCTCGACGAAACCGGCAATTGGTGGTTGGAAGTGCAGGACCCGTCGGTGCCGACATGCCTGAATCGCGCCGTGCAAAAAGCGCGGGCGCAACTCAAGCACGCCGACGAAATCGAGATCGGCCCTTTTGCGTTGCGGTTCTATCTCGACCCGGCGGCAACTGCCGAAGAACGCCGCACCCAGCGCGTGCAGAAACTCGAGAAGCAACTCAAAGACACGCTGCCGCTCGATACGATCATTCGTAAGGACGACGACCGACTTACACTGCCGGCCATCGCCGTTACGCAAACTGCCGATCTGCTCGCCGAACTGCGTCGTTACGCGAGTGTCGGCGATCTGCTGTTACCCGTGCTCAATCGATTGATTCACGATTTCAACGGCAGCAAAGCCTGGATGGGTATTCGCAAACCCAACGCGCGCGAGTTTGACTGGGTGCTCGGTAGCAAAGGCGGCACGCAACCGTGTAAGCGCCCGAGTTATTCGCAGATGTTCGAATCGCGCTGTTTGTGCGGTCGGCAACACCTCTGCGCGCCGCACGTGCCGGTGGCCGGTATCGCCAGCGCAATGGCAGCGCCGTTGGTCGGACGCGATCGAGACGTACTGGGTATGGTCTATGTCGAAACGGCCTCGGGCGGTACGCGCTACGATGACGACGCCTTTATGCGCTTTTCGGCAGTGGCTCAAATCGTCGCCACGCGCGTGCACGACTTATTGATCAGCATTAGCGAACACGAAGCCGAGACGGTATCGACCGAACTCGAATTGGCGCGGGCCTTGCAAAGCTCGCTTACGGTAGATGCCTTGCCCGAAGTCGCCGGCTTACAAGCGGCGGCGTATCGCTTGGCCGGTGCCGACACGTGCAGCGACTATTACGATATCGTCGCGACGCGCACGAAAAAGGTGCTCGCCGTCGTCGCCAAGGTCGAGGCCGACCCGCTGACGCGTTTGCGCTATCTCGGTGAGTTGCGCGCCGCGTTTCGATATGCCGCGTTGTATCAGGAAGCGCCGCATACGTTTTTGCGCGCCCTCAACTGGCTGCTCCTCAACAACGCGGGTAATAGCATTCACCTGATGATTGCCGAAGTCGATCCGAGCAATGGGCTGGTGCAGTTTTGTATCGCCGGCCGCCGCGTACATACCGGTCGCATTTCGCCCAACGGCGATGGTGAGTTGATACCATTGGCGGGTGCGCCGCCTGTCGGTGCCGACCGTGGGGCGGTGTATGAGTTACGGGAGATGACGCTGGAAGAAGGCCAGGCGCTATTGATCGTTACCGATGGTGCAAAGACCACGCTAAATCGCGACGGCGCGGCGTTGGGAATCGGCGGTGCCGAAGAGGCCGTGTGCGACGGCCTCGGCGACACGCCCGCCCATGTGCTGCGCGATTTCGCGGCAGACCTGGCGGATTATGTCGACGGCGGCGCGCATCCGGAGGATTTGACGGTGGCGTTGGTGCGGCGAGATTGAGCTTTCGATTTAATGTAGGTCGGGTCATCGACCCGACAAGACACCAGCGACATTAGGAATCTTGCGACGCTGAATTACTCTCCAACTGACTCCCCGATATCGCCGACAGCCGAAATCTCGCTTCTGCGCCCTTCGCACTCGCAACCCCATGTGGGGTCGTAGATTCGCATGCTAACCCATTGATGAAACGAAGAATGCGGCCATGCATTTGGACATAGAGCGTGGCCATGTTTCACAGGATTGTAATGGATGTAATCGACATGCTTTCGAAAATCATCATCATTTCGGATGGTGTGTTCCCAAAAGCGCGGTTGCCAGACCGCCGCCAGCCCTTTGCGTTGCTGCCCTGCGGTAGATGGTGGAATAAAAGCACCGGATTCTCGGTACGCCCGCGTAAACGCCTCTTTTATCTTACGAATACGGGTGGAGAAATCCGCATCGCCATCCGGCAACGTAACGACAAAATGAAGATGATCGGGCAATAGCACGATTGCCCGCATGTCGAATGGACGACGTGTGCGCGTTCCGTGAATCGCATGCCTCAGCATCGTTCGAGCAGCCTCATTCTGAAAAATCTTCCGACGACGATACGTCACCAAGGTGATGAAAAATGTACCCCCGGGTTGGAATGCTCGCTTAAATTCGGGCATAACGCCGGCATTTTATATCGTCACGTATTTTTTCAAAAGTGAAAAATCGTTAACGACGCTGGTCGAACAGCTACGGGTTAGATTGTGTCGGGTCGATGACCCGACCTACGCCGCCGCCTCGTCGGTGTTTTTCTCGTCACCGTCGCGTTCGTCTTTCAATAACTGGCTACCGTAAAGCGCCTTATAAAGATCGCAGCGTTTGATTAACTCGTCGTGCTTACCCGAATCGACGATGCGACCGCGATCCATCACGACGATGCGATCGGCTTGCAGGATCGTCGAGAAGCGGTGCGCGATGATCAACGCCGTGCGGTCCGCGAGGAATCGTTCGACCGCCTCGTGAATCTTCTGTTCGCTATCGGCGTCAACCTGACTGGTGGCTTCATCAAAGATAAAAATCGGCGCGTTGCGCAACATGGCGCGGGCGATGGCAAGGCGTTGTTTCTGGCCGCCGGAAAGCGTCGCGCCTTGTTCGCCGACGATCGTGTCGTACTTTTCCGGCTTATCCATGATGAACTCATGGGCGTATGCAGCTTTGGCGGCGGCCTCGATGCGGTCCTCCTGACCATCGAGGTTGTAATTGCGCTCGGGATGACGGCGCTTGAGCACGATCTTGCGAATCAGCTTCTCGTCACCGTAGGCAATGTTGTTCGCAATCGTGTCGTCGAAGATCACCGTATCCTGCGTGATCAGACTCATCTGCTTGCGCAGACTGCGCAGTGAGAAATCGCGCGCGTCCCGACCGTCGAACGTGATGCGCCCTTCCTGCGGATCGAGAAAGCGAATCAACATCGACAGCAGCGTCGTTTTACCCGAACCGTTGGGGCCGACGAAGGCCACGCGCTCGCCCTTTTTGACGGTAAGACTCACGCCGTCGAGGGCCGGGCTCTCTGCACCAGGGTAGGTGAAGCGCACGTCTTCGATACGGATCGCTTCGGTCAATTCCGGCAGTGCCGGCTTTTGGCGATCGTTCGGTTCGTGGATCGGCATGTCGAACACTTCGAACACGCGATCGAGCGCGGCGTTGGCGCGTTGAATGCGATTGTAGAACGAGCTCATCTTGCGAATCGGGTCAAACATCGCCGCCATAAAGGCTGCCAGCGTGCCGAACTTCGCAAAGGTCATCTGCCCTTCGAACATAAGATGGGCAAAAAAGATAATGGCACCGGTCGCCGCGATGCGCCCCATGGTCTCGAACACCGGGCTCGATAGCGCTTCGATCCGTTCGATGCGCAGCATGAGCTTTAGCATCTTCTGATCGACATCGTGCAGGTGGCGTCGCTCGTAGCTTTCCATCGAATAGCCCTTGACGACGCGAATGCCCTTCAAGGCACCGTCGAGGCCGGCCAGCATGCGACCGTAGGCGAGATAGAGACGCTTGTTGGTCTTGCGGATGATCTTACCGAAACGACGAATCACGTAGCCGGCGATAGGCGCGATGATAATGGTGATAATCGTAATGCGCGAATCGATAATGAGCGCGCCGATCAGGGCGAACAAAAACTTCAGCGGCTCGCGCAGCGTCTTCGCGAAGATCCAAACCAGCCCACGGTAAACATCCTGGCTGTCCTGTACGAAGCGCGAAATGATATCGCTCGCCCCATGCGACGCGAATTGTGCCAAGGGCATGCGCAACACGTGGTCGTACATGCGACGACGAATCGAGACCAACGTGAGCCCCGCCCCTACAGCAATCAGATACTCGCCCGCAAAACGACAGGCCGCACCGAAAACGCCAATCGCCAACGTGCCCAGCAGCACGATAATCAACGTGTTCATCTTGTCCGCGCGCGTGTCACCTTGCGGCAGATAGCTCACGGCATAACGACCGGCCCGCAGATAGGTGGGCAACTCCGCGACCGTCGCTGAAAGCTCCGTCGCATGGCTCGTCGCCTTGGAAATGACGGTGAGCGCGACGGTTTCACCTTCCGCCGCCGTACCGATGGCATCCAGGACCTCGCGCGCGCGAGCGTCGGGTCGATCCGTTAACTGCAACACGTCGCCGGCTTCGGCCTTACCCGCCAGCGGCGACTTCTTCTTGATTTTGAGAATCGTGAGCTGTCGCTTTTCGCGATCATCGAAGAACTCGGCATCGAGCCGCTCTTCAGCACACGACTGATGCACCCAGGCGGGAATGCCCTGCTCGCCCGCGATGACTTTGATGACCGGCAGAACGGCGGCGATGTTGAGCGAGTAGGTCAGCGCCACCAGAAAAATGCAAACGATGGCGGGAATGAGATACTTGTAATAGGGGCGCGAGAACCGAAGCACGCGCAGAAAATGAATCGGCGACGCGCCCTTCTTGGAGCCGCGGGCGGCGTTCGCGCTGGGACCGCTGAGGTTGACCATAAACCCTGTGTAGATGAAGGAAGCCGATCGGGCAACGCTATCCGCCGCGTCTGGCGACGATTCGCCCGTGTGTAACCCGGTATTACGGGGACCGCTTCCGATATTTCGAGATTCGCTGCCACGCAGGCAGGCGTGTCAGGGGCATTGTGGCAGGCGCGACGGCCATGTCAATCTGACAGACGTGTGTAAGTATCCGTCAATACTGGATTTGGCTGGCAAGCGGCAGTGGCGGACCTTTTGGCACGCGAATTGTTTTGTATCCCATCGTCAGCAAGGAAATCACGCGGCATGCATGGTGCATAGCCCGCCAAAGCAATAAGGAGACGTGCCATGTTGATTAAACGAGTCAATCAGAACACCCCGTTTATTGGTCTGCAGCGCGATTTTGGTCGTCTGTTCGACGAAGTGTTCGGCCAGATGAGCCCCCAAGCGCAGAGCGTTTGCACGTTCCCGGCGTTTAACATCACGGAGAACGCCGATGGTTGGATCGTCGAAGCCGACGTTCCGGGCCTAACGATGGAACAGCTCAACGTCGAAGTCGACGGCAACGAATTGCACATCTGGGGCAAGCGCGAATGGGAAACCCGCGAAGGTGAAAAGCTCGTCCGCAACGAACGCGTCAGCGGCGAATTTCATCGTACACTCAACCTGCCGGTCGACATCAAGCTCGATGCAGTCGAAGCCAAGCTGAACAACGGCGTGCTGAGCGTAACGCTGCCCAAGGCCGAAACCGCCAAGCCGCGCCGCATCGACGTTCGCAAGGACTAACCTTGGTCTTTGCCGACGACGCTCGGCGCTAACAACAATTCCTCTTTCACTCCCGGCCGCGCGGCCTACCGCGCGGCTTATATTTTTGCGCTAGATAGTGGATTGAGTCCTTAAGCCGTCGACGGTGCCGTGCTTGCCGCGTCACCCTTGGCCGAAAACCGCTTGCGGATCGACGTCGACAACGTCAGTGCAATACTGCGCAGCCACGAACCACCGTACGTTCGACTGGCGCGCAACAGTCGCTGCGCGTCGTCAAACTCACCGGCATGGGCACATTCGCGCGCGGCAACGAACAACACACGGGCCAGCCGGTCGCGGGCGCGCGTCTGATCGAGCGTTTCGCGCGCGGCGGGCAGCTCAAAAAATCGTTGCAGCACATCAGCCTTTACGCGCAGATTGCGACTCATTTGTTGTTTGCTCAAACGGTTACCGTGCAAGCGCCGCAGTGCCAACGGTTCCTCGATTAGCGCGAAGCGCTGCGTGAGACTGAGCCGCAGCCAGAGGTCGTAATCTTCGCAAACGGGCAAATCCGGATGGAAGCCGCCCGCCGACTCGAACAAGTCGCGCCGCATCACGACGGTCGGAACGTGTACGAAGCTGCTATGAAACAGTGCGTTGGTGATATCGCCATCGTGGCAGGGCTTGGTGCGGCCCGGCACCGGCTTACCGTTGGCATCGACTGGTAGCATTGGTCCGTAAAGGATGTTGATACCATCGTCCGCGTTAATGCAATCGGTGTAAGCAGCCAGCTTGTGGGGCAGCCAAAGGTCATCGCTATCCAAAAACGCGATCCATTCGCCGGTAGCCTGCGCTACGCCCGTATTGCGAGCGGCCGCGGGGCCTTGTGGCGTTTGGCGAATGACTTGCGGCTTCGTGGTATGGTCGGCAACGCCCGCCGCGATGTCTTCATCCGACCCGTCGTCGACGACGATCACGTCCCACGGCGCGACGCTTTGCTGCGCGACCGAGTCCAACGCCTCGCGCAAATACGCAAGCCGGTTGTATGTCGGGATAACCACACTAAAGCGCGGTGCGCTCATGAACCTGGCCTTTTGCCTGCGGATTGGCGGCCCGCTGGCCGCGAGATAGCCATTTGAGCGACATCCCCGTTCTGCCGGGAGACATCGCAGGCAAGTATAAGTCTTATGAGCGGATGGGTGGCCGGTCAAGGTAATCGACCGTCGCGAGATTCGAGTCGTGGTGTCATTTGGGGGAGCATCGGCGTCTCACCGGTGAGAAATGAGACTATGCACCGCCGGGACGGCGATGCTCCCGCCGGTCACAACCCAGCAGTATCAGTACCCACATCCGCGCACCGCTCGCCGACGGCCTTGGAATTTGCTAGACTGGCCAACACGACGAAACGAGATATTCGCGTTACAAACGGAGCACCCCGTGCACAAGCCCAAGGTCGATCAGCACGTCAGAATCCAGCAGGTCATTCACACGCGCGATGGCGATTGGACCACCACCACCGAGGGCAAGATCGTCGCCGTCGAGCCGCGCCCGACCGGCAGTTGGTTCGCCCACGGCAAAGACGACAAGCTCTGGCTCTATCGCATTCGCTTGCAAAAAGAAGACGGCGAATTGGTCGAACTGAACACCGACCGCGATACCCGCATTAGCATTTTGGATGCGTCGGCCTAATCGATGACGGCAGCGCGGCGTCTGGCATCGATCGCGTTGGCCGTCGTTCTGGCGTACTGGCTCTTCGCCGACCTCGTCCGTCAACAACTCGGTTGGAACGCCGACACCCGCCCGATTCGTTTTTCCTATTGGGGCGATTTCGAGGATCACGCACTGTGGACCGAGATCGTGCGCGACTTCCAAGCGTTTCATCCCGGTCCGCCGATCCAACAAGAATGGCTGCCGCTCTCGGGCTATCAACCCAAAATCGAACAACAACTGACCGGCGGCGCGGGACCGACCGTGATGATGTTTCAGGATGAGCCCTTCGCCCGCTTTGCCCGCGATCATTTTCTAACAATCAATCCCGACGACGACGCATCATTGGCGACACATCTCAATGACTGTTGGCCATCCGCCGTTGCGTCTTTCCAAGTTGAAGACGACTTGCATGGAATACCGCTGCATGGCGGTAACGTACTCATCTTTTGCAACCCCGATGCGTTTGACCGCGCCGCGCTATATCACGGTCGCGATATTCCGCTACCCACGGGCGACTGGACGCTAGAGGAGTTTGCCGAACTCGCGCAACTGCTCACCATCGATATTGATGATGATGGCGCTATCGATCAGTACGGTTTTTTTTAACCTTATTGGGTGTATTACCTACCTTTCATCTGGTCGCACGGTGCCGATCTACTCGACGAAACCCGCACGCGCTGGACGCTGCAAGGCCCGCAGGCCGAAGCGGCGTTCGCGTTCTTTGCCGATCTCAACGTGCGCCACGGCGTCACCCCCAATCCGCAGGCTTATGCCGGGCAGGATTCCGACACCGCATTTTTGTCGGGCCGCGTGGCCATGTGCGTGACCGGCCCGTGGTTTATGCCCTACCTGAATCAGACCGCCCTGCGCGGTCGGTATCGTGTCGTGCCATTTCCCAACGGTGCGCGTCCAGGGCGCACGCGCGTTACATGGGATGGTCTTTGCATCAACGCCAACGTATCGGAAAAGGAGCGGGCACGCGGCTTGGCGTTTGCCAAGTTTGCCCTGACGGAAGTCGAGCAGCGGCGCTTTGCCGAAGCGCAACGCGCGCTACCGGCGCGGCAAAGTTTGACGACGACCTTTGTCGAAGCGGGCGGCGGCAACGATTCGCCCGCCGCTGCCTTTGCAGAGGCGATGCAAACGGCGCGCATGCAGCCCATCACCGAACATTGGATCGGCATGTCGCGCGCCATCGGTCGCCACCTCGGCTCGACGGTACGCGACGGCGCCGCCAGGCGCAGCCCGCGCGAGGCGTTGGATGCGTTGGCGAACGATCCGATCATCACCCGCGCATTTGGGCAAGATCGTGACTGAGCCGGCCAACCGCAAAGACCGCACGATCTGGTTTGTCGCGCCGTGGCTGGTCGGCTTCGCCTTGATGTACGGCGTGCCGTTGGTGTACGGATGCTGGCTGGCCATGACGGATTGGGACGGCATCGCGCTCGGCAAGGCCGGATGGGTAGGACTCGATAACTTCACCGCCCTGCTCGACGATAGTCGCTTTCATCAGGCGCTCGAAAACAGCCTCCAATTTTCGATACTAAATGTGTTTAGCCAATTGCTACTGGCGCTTTGGTTGGCATTGATGGTGCGCCATGCCCGACGGCGCGGTTGGTGGGCGACGATTTTCTACCTGCCGCACCTACTCAGCGGTGTCGCGACCTGGCTGATTTGGGCATGGCTGCTGAACCCGAGCGTCGGCCCCGTAAATCGCTCACTAGCGATGGTCATCCACACCATCAATGCCGGGCTGGCGTGGATCGGCTTCGAGCACGCCATCGATATCGACTTACCCCTTTGGCTTTACGCGCCCGAAAGCGCACGCCCCGCACTCGTGCTGATGAACCTCTGGCGCGCGGGTGGGCCGATGTTGATCTTTCTCGCCGCCCTCTTGCGCACCAACCCGGCCATTGATGAGGCCGCCATGCTCGACGGCGCCGGGCGCGGTCGTCGCTTCTGGTCGATCACGATGCCGCAGTTACTACCGGCACTCGTCTTCAACGTGTTGACCGTGTTTGTGGCGTCGATGCAGCACTTTGAAGCGCCCTACCTGTTGAGCAATTGGAGCCAAAACGGCGCATTGCAATTCGCAACGTTGGAAATTTATCAAACCGCCTTCGAGCGCCAACGCTTTAGCTACGCGCTGGCGCAAAGCATCGCGTTGATGGCGTTACTTACCGGGTGCTGTGTCGGCGCGCTAATCGCCGCGCGACGCTTGGTTCGTTACGACTTCTCCACGGAGTAAAGCGGATGATCGATCGCGAGGCGCCCTATACATGGATCGGTCGTTGGCTGATCGCCCTGTTAATGCTGCTGCCCGTGGCGTGGGCGGTTTGGGCATCGTTGCAGCCCGTCGAACGGTTGTTCGTGGGCGCGGTCTTCGACGAAGCCAACGCAGATGATGCGTGGCAATGGGAAAATTACCGCAAAGCCGTCACGCGGTTGCCGGTGCTCCGTTTCCTGTTGAACTCGATGGTTATTACGATGGCGGCGACGATCGGCACGGTCCTGAGCTGCGCGATGGCCGGCTTTGCATTTGCACGCTTGCGCTGGTGGGGCCGACCGGTGTGTTTCGGTTTGGTGCTGTTGAGCATTTCCGCGCCGGTGAATCTGTTGATCCTGCCGCGCTTTCTGGTATTCGATGCGCTCGAGTGGCTCAATACCTATAAGCCGTTGATCGTGCCGCATTGGTTGGCTGTTTCGGGCTTTTCGGTATTTCTATTTCGTCAGGCGTTTAAATCGGTACCGCGCGCATTCGAAGACGCCGCCCGCCTCGAAGGCGCGACGCATTGGCAGCTATTCTGGAATGTGATGCTACCGATGGTTCGCCCCGCCGTCGGCGCCGTCGCCGCCCTCAGCGCCGTCGTGCACTGGCACGCCTTCTTCGGGCCGCTGTTGTATCTCTCCGACTATCAAACATTCCCGATCAGCGTGGGCCTGCGCATGTATTACAAGATGCAAGGTGCGTGGCCCAACTTGCTGATGGCGGTAGCGGTGTTATCGATGATCCCGCCGTTGGTCATCGTGCTCGTCGCGCAACGACACCTGATGCGCTCGGTGGAAGAACCCAGCGTCACAAAGTAGCGGTTACGCCATCGAGATCGCATTGAAGTTTGAAGCCGTTAGGACCGCGAGCGGAAGCAATCGCGGCAATAAACGGGTCGTCCTTCGACGGGTTTAAAAGGAACCGTCGTGGATTGACCGCAGGCCGAGCAGACGGCATCGTGAAATTCGCGTGGGGGTCGATCGCCGAAGTCGCGATTGCCGCGATGCCCACCGCCACCGCCGCCGGACCGCTGCGGGCGCCCACCGCCACCACCACCACCACCGCCCTGTGGCGAATTGGCTTTGCGCTTTTCGCGGCATTCGCGGCACCTTTTGGGGTCATGCTCGAAGCCACGCGACGCGTAGCGTTCCTGATCTTCCGCCGAATGAACAAATTCCTGTTCACAATCGCTGCAAACAATCATTTTGTCTTCGTACATAATGGGCGATCCTCCGAGAGGGGGCGGGAAGGCTTGCGAATGCAACTAGCCGCACACGCAATGGCGTGCCGGACCAAACGGCGCAATCACAAGGAAGGGGCGATTTGTTTTGACTGTTTAGGTGGGTTCGCGGCGGAGAGTCGCTAATTCCCTGAAGTCAGATAAGAATCCCTTCTGGGCCAAGTTGGGTGCGAGGTCCACGGCCCGTCGCCGCAGCCTGCCCTTAAAATATGCGTTGCGGGGATCGACGCGTCAAATAAATTCCGGCAGGGTTTTTCTCGGTCACCCCTAAACGCAGATAATCGAATCACGATGGAATTTTCGGTCCGACCCAATCCAAAAGTGCCTTACGACATCGCCCATCACGATGATGACTTTCTCGTTGTCGAAAAGCCGGCGCGGGTGGTCACGCAACCGGGCCTCAAGCACGAACACGACAGCCTGCTGAACGGACTCTTTTGCGAATATGGAAAATTGTTGCAGAACATGGGCGCCGATCGCGGCTGGGGGCTGCTGCATCGCCTCGATAAAGATACCTCCGGCCTGGTCATGGTCGCCCTGCGCCCGCAAGCCTACGACAACCTCCGCGCCCAATTCGTCGAGCGCAAGATTCGCAAGACCTATTGGGCCATCGTCGACGGTCTGCCCAAACCCGCGCAAGCCGTTATTCAAAAGCCAATCGCTGAAGTCGTCGGCCGACGCAAACGCGCCGTCATTCGCCACGACGGCAAGCCGAGCATCACGGCGTATAAAGTTTTGCAAACAGCAGGCGGCGTCGCGCTGATCGAAGCCCGCCCCAAGACCGGTCGGCTGCATCAGATTCGCATTCACATGAGCGAAGTGGGCAACCCGGTGCTGGGTGAGACCATCTATCTCGGTAAATCGCAACCGCCGAATGTCGTGCGGCTTTGTTTGCATGCGGCGGAGTTGAAGTTTCTGCATCCCATCACCAGCCAAGGTCTAACGGTGCGCGCGCCATGGCCGAAGGACTTGCGGAAGACGTTGACGCGGTTCGGGTTGGATGAACCGAGGATGGGGTAGGGTTTGGGGAATGCCCGAGGCCATCAAATATGTTTTATATTTGGATTCGTCGTTCTCGCGCTTTGGGTAAACCCTCACCCCGGCCCTCTCCCTGCGAGGGAGAGGGAGTCTGCGGCTCCTCTCAATGCCGCCCACCAATTGAATGTGAAGTTGGTTCTAATACGCACCGCGGGTTGACAGTACCGCCGGTATGGTGCGCAGCAGAATCTCGAAATCCAACCGTAACGACTGATGGCGGATGTACCAAATATCGAGCGCGAGCCATTCTTCGTAGGGAATCTCCGTCCGTCCGCTGACCTGCCACAGACATGTCAGACCGGGCTTCACCGACATACGCAACCGTTGTTGCAGCGTGTCGGTCTTGGCTTCATTCAACGGCAACGGTCGTGGGCCGACGAGAGCCATCTCACCGCGCAACACGTTGATCAACTGTGGCAGTTCATCGATGCTGAGCTTCCGCAGGATGCGGCCCACGCGCGTGACGCGCGGATCGTTGCGAATCTTGAAGCACGGCCCATCCTTGCGTTCGTTGCGCGCGAGGTAGAGGCCCTTATCGTCGTCGGCGCCGTTATACATCGTACGCAGCTTGTACATCTCGAACGGGTCGCCGGCGAAACCGGCGCGTTGCTGTCTGAACAAGACCGGCCCGCGCGACGTCAGCTTGATCAGCATTGCCGACAGCAACAACAACGGCGATGCCAACAATAACACCATCATGGCGACCGTGACGTCAATCGCCCGCGTCATCACCATATACGACCGGCGCTGGCGGAAATGATCGCGCTGGCGCGGTTGCGTTATATTCACCGGCACATGCTGCGGCGCGCTAACCTGCGTTGGCAAAATGGAGGTCAACTGCGTCATGCATCACCTCCCGGAGCGTTCGTTATATCGTTCTTAGCTTCGTGTTTATGGCGGCGGCGTTCCCAACCCCACTTGGCGGCGCGGCTCACAAACAGCGGGTTGCCCAGCAGATAGCGTTTCCATTTTCCCGCCGGGTCTTCCCAGAGGCGATACAGCCATTCGCCGCCGTGATCGCACAGCCAAGACGGCCCACGCTGTTCGCGACCGGCGTAGTAATCGAACAAGGCGCCGACGCACCATAGTATCGGCGCGTGCAACCGATCCGCGTATTCCTGTACCCAGCGTTCCTGTCGCGGTGTCGACAAGCCGACGAGCACGACATCCGGGTTCGCGTCATTAATCGTTTCGACCACGCGTGCGGCGTCTGCGTATTCAAAAAAACCGTGCTGTGTGCCGACGATGCCAACGCCGTCATCCACCGCCTGCATGCTGATTGCCGCCGTCTCGGCGATACCCGCTTCGCCACCGAGCAAAAACAATTTCAATCGCGCGGCAGCCGCTTTTTCGATGAAGCCGTTGAAGAAACCGGCGGCCGTCATGCGCTCGGGTAACGTGTGCTCGCCCAACTGACTGGCCCACACGATGGCGGCGCCGTCGGCGTAAAGAATATCCATCGCCGCCAAATCGGCGTTGAGTTGTGCATCGTCCAATGCCATGTTGGTCGTGTGTGCGTTGCAATAACCGATGCGCGTCCGCTGACCGTCGCGCGCACGACCAACCACCAGCTCGATCAGTTCATCGACGAGCAAGCTACGCACCGGCAATCCCATCACCTCGACGATGGGTGGCAGTTTATGTTCCGACGATAGCGCCGGCATGCACCGCCCTCCCCTTGGCTAAGAGATCGTCGTAGAGCGACTCGTAGCGCATGGCCACGTCGCGTACGTGAAATCGCCGCAGCAAGGTGCTGCGCGCCGCCGTACCCAATCGAAACGCCAGCTCACGATCCGTCGCCAAACGTTCCAAAGCTGTAGCCAACCCGTCGACATCGCCGACGTTGGCTAACATCGCATTGCTTTGTTGCTCCAGCGCATCGGTCATACCGCCGGCGCGCGTCGCCACGATCGCCTTGCCGGCAGACATGGCCTCCAACATCACGTTCGGAAAGCCCTCCGATTCCGACGGGATGCAACATACGTCGGCGGCGGTAAGTGCGGGCCATACGTCTCCCGTAAAGCCGCAGAAATAGACCTTACCGGCAATGCCCAACTCGTAAGCGTGCTCTTCTAATTCGGCCCGTAACGGACCGTCGCCGACCAGCGCCAATCGAAAATCGACTCCGCGTCGATCGAGTTGCGCCGCCGCATCGAGCAGCGTGTTGATACCTTTTTCATAACTCAACCGCGCGACGGTCACGATTAATGGAATTTCCGGGTGGGCATTACAGCGTGCGCGAAACTGCGCCGCCTTTTCGTCGTAATCGTGGGGCGATACCGGTTCAATGCCCGTATGAATCACGTGCACGCGCTCGGTAGGGATTCCCAACCGTTCGACGCAATCCGTCTTCACCGCGTTGCTCACGGCGATGACCTGCGCCGGTAGTCGCGCGCAGCACGCATCGAGCGACGAATCGAGCAAGCGCTTCTTGGCACGGCGAAACGCGCCAATGGCGTATGCGTTACTCACAAGGGCATCGATTTTCATCAATCGTGCCGCCAATCCGCCCAAGAGATCTGCGCGAAGCAGATGCGTATGCACGATCGACGGTTGCCATTTATTGATCAAAGCAGCGGCGCGCGTAATACCACGCGGATCGATTGTCACCGGCACGTTTAGATTAAAGGTCCGCACGCCGATGCGCTCGAAGCGCTCGCGCATCGGTCCGCCTTCGTAGAAACAGGCAATCGCTGTTTCAAAACGGGCGCGATCCTGCCGGCGCAGCAGTTGCAACAACCATTTGGTGTCGGTCTTGACGGCGAAGGTCGACACCAAATGCAACACGCGAATCGGTCGCGCGCCGCCGGCATCGGTATTGTGAGCGATGACTGGCATGACTTCCTTCCTCATCCGCCTCGGCATGGGTCGTGCCAAGTCGGCCCCCTACTGATTCGCGCGTGCTTCCCACCACGCGCAAGTTGGCTCTTCAGCGCGCGACGCTCGGGTCGAACGCGACTGATAACCGCGCGGGCGGCATTGGCGCCCACGTTAAGCGTACAATTCAGCGGACCGTGCGGCTGTCGGCCGTCCGGATGCTGTCGAGCCCGCGCTGCCAATGGCGACCGATATCGGTCGCGAGTTGACGGCTCGCACTCGTGCGCGTTCGATCGGCTTCGGCATGCAGCAGCGTCGCAAAGCGACTTGCCACGGCATCTAACGCGAAACCTTCACGCACGCGCGTTTTGGCATTCGCAACGATGTTTTGCCGAAGCGCAACATCCGCCGCCAATGTCCGAACAGCATCGGCTAATGAAGTGGGGTTCGCTGGTTTAATTGCGAGCCCGGTTTGTCGGTGGGAAAGAAACTCGGTCATACTGCCAACGGCCGGGCCGATAAACGGGCAACCCGCCGCTGCCGACTCCAGCATGACAACACTAAAGCACTCAATATCGCTACATAAACAACAGGCATCGAGACCGGAAAGTAGCTGCGGGATATCGCTTCTCGGGCCCAACATGGTGAGCGTACGCTCGGACAGCCCAGCCGCTTCGACGGCTCGGCGTACCTCTGCTTCAGATGGCCCACCGCCAACGATGAAAAACCGATAACGGTCATCTTCGTCGGCGAGTCGTCGCGCTGCGCTGATAAACACATCATGCCGCTTTTCCGGACGCAGGTTGGCAACGAGCGCGACGGCGAAGTCGTTCTCTTTCAAGCCCAAGTCGGCACGCACGCTTCCGCGCGAGGGTAGGTCGTCAAAACGCGTTAGATCGATGCCGTTGTGGGCGACGTTAACTTTGGCTGCCGGTGCGTTTTCGACATCGATCCAAGCCTGCCGATGCGCCGAGCCCAGCGCGATGATTTGATCGACCCAATGTAACAATACGCGGTTCGGTCGTTCGAGATGACGCTGTTCGTCGGTCGGATGCCAATGCGACCAAACGACCACGGGTCGGCGTGCGAGTCGTGCTGAAAGGGTCGTCCAAAACATGCGATCGCCACCGCTATGCGCGACGACGCACACGTCGATTTGTTGCTCGCGGATCAATCGTGCCAAGCGCCATGCCGCCGCGAAATCGTATTTGAATTTGAGCAGATGCTCGTGAACGGGGATGCCATTCTCGCCCGCTTGGGATGCCAACGGACCGGCGTCTTGTAAGCAGGCGATACTCGGCGTGACGCCGTGCGCGGGAAGATGGCGGGCAAGGTCGATCAACATGCGCTCGGCACCACCGGGTTCGAGTCGGTTGGTGACGAAGAGGGCGCGTGTTAATCCGGGCGTGGGATGGTCCCCCAGCCCCAGAGGGGCAGGGGCACCCGCGGGGTTGTTGATGTCAGACTCAGATGTGCTCGGAGACGCCATCTGGGTGCCCCGCCCCCTCTGGGGGTGGGGGACATCCGTCTTGCGCGACGACTTCAGTTGTGCGCGTACGTCGGAGTTCAACCACGCCAACGCGCCAGACATCATCCCGCGCAATTCCGCGAATCGTTCGGATCGCTGATCGCGCAACATGCCGAGCAACAACCGCGTGGCCAAGACCATTAATGAGTAATACGGCTCGGCTCGCCGCCAACCGCGCAGGCTGCAGGTCTTGTTGAGGATGTACAGGTAGTTGAAGCTTGTCATGTAGCCGAGGCGGCGCGGGTTGGCACGACCACTGGATTCACGACGATGGATGATCTCGGCGCGCCGCGCTTCGAGCAACCATGTATGGGGTGTAAGGCGGTAGCCAAACTCGCGATCTTCGCCCAGAGCATATTCAGAGAGCGATTCGTCGAACCGATGCGCCAATACCAACTCGCGCCGATAAGTCATTGCAGCGCCCGACATCCACTGAGCCCGCACGGCTACGTCTTTATCGTTAAGTACCGCAGGCTTCGGCGCACTGGGCTGGGTCGTCGGTTGCAATTGCCACCAGCGCGCCCACTTGCACCATTGGGCGTAGCGCCGACCGCCGGGGGTATCGAGCTTCGGTTCCAAAACGTTCGCCGTCACGCCGCCGACGTTCGGATCGGCAAACAGACGCACGATTTCCGCTAGCGCGTTCGTGTCGCAGGTAACATCGTCATCGAGGTAGAGAATGACATCGCTCTCGGCGATCTCTGCCGCCCAGTTGCGCGAACGCGTCAGCCCTGGCAAATCCTTTTTCTCGTATTTCCAAACGATGCCGCGATCTTGGCAGCCAAAGGCGATGTCTTCCCAGACCTCATCCGGCATGGTGCCGTCGTCGATAACGATCAATTCTTGCGGAAGGTGCGACTGTTCCCAGACCGACTCAATCGTTTTGCACAACGACGCGATGCGATCCTTGGTGCAGATAGCGACTGCCAAGCTGGGCGTATCGGTGGGCAACGAACTGACGGGGCGATCATCCATGAGGCCGCAGTCTTAACTCCTACGTTTCAAGAACGGCAACTGCTGAGGCACCGCGTAAATATAACCCAGAACCTGTTGTCGTTCCGCCAGGTTCAATATCCATTCGGTTGTGAAAAGCAAGATTAGCAGTATCACCGTACCCAACGGCAGCAAAACCGGCCCACCGGCAACCAGAAAGGATGAGACCAACACCACCACGCTGCCGCGATCGATATGCACGCCCTCGCGCCGCACCAACAGCACGCAGAACAAGACGGCGCAGCCCATGCCGAGCGCCCCGGCCCACGCGGCGGCGTTTTGACCATCCACACCCGCTATCCCGCCCGCAAAAATCGTCGCAAGCAGCTTATCAATCGCTGCATACACCACACCGTCGCGGAAAGGCGCGTAATTCGGGTCGAGCCACCAACTGGCCAGCAGCAGGTTTACGACAAAACCGGCAAGCCACGGCCAGAGCATCAGTCGCGTTCGTTCGCGCAGATGAAAGTGCGCGGGGATAAACGCCAAAAATCCGGTGAAAATAAAAAACAACAAATGCAACGGTAACACGGCGGCACCGGCGGCGTAGTTCTGCCCGAATGGCATCATTACAAAGTCGCGCGCGAACGACAGGCCCGCACACAAAATCACGAGCCCAACACCGACGACGCGAAACGCGAGCGATAGTTGGCGTTCGGCATGCTCGCGACCGTGCGCTTCCCACGTGCGCGTGACCGTCGCCATAACGAGCGTCGACAGCGCGATGGCGCCGACCAGAATGAGGTTGCCGATCTGTCGCGCCGCACCGAACACGGCGACCGCTTGCTGGCCTTCCATCTTGTTTAAGTGCCACGACGGGAACCAAAGCAGCACTTGCCACGTCACGCCCGCCAGCATGGTCCAAATGCTGTAGGCCAGCAGCTTGCGTTCAAGTCGATTGGTTTCGCTTTCGCCGTTCTGAGCGGGTAACTCGCGCACGACTGCAACCAAGCGCAGGCCGAACCACGCGTTGGGTAACGCCAACGACGCGGCATACAGTGCGGCCAGCGTAAACGCGCTCAACTGACCGGTGAAGTAAACGATTAGGCAGCCCAAGAAGAACAATATGCTGTGCGATAACTCCAGCCAGGCCAGCGCCGCGAACATGCGCAGGCCCTTTAGCAATGCCATCACGAAAAAGAACAGCACCAACATCGCCACGATGATGCCCGTGAGGCGCGCAATGGCCGGCAATTCAGCCGCAAAAGTCGCGTCGCCACCGATTTGCAAAAAGAGAAACTCCCCCAGCAACGGTGCAAACCATACAAACGCGGCCACCGTCACGATGGTGATTCCGGCGAGCAGTTGCATCGACCGCCGCGCAAAACGCGTTAACGAACCCAGATGTTCATATTGCGGCACGTACCGCGCGATGGCTTCGTTGAGCCCGAGACTGCACAACGGCGTCAGCACATTTGAGACGAGTAGAATCGTGTAAAGCAAGCCGAACTGCTGCTGCACCATGATGCGCGTGAGCAGAATGATGCGTGCGAAATTCAACACGCGCACCACGCCTTGCGCGATTAGATAACTACCGGTCGATTGCGTCAGGCTGCGACTTTGAAAGAGCTCTTTGCGCGCAGGTGGATCGACCTGCGCGTAGCTAAGCGTGGCTGGTGCATCGTCGAGCTTTGAGTCGTCGGCGGGCATGACGGTCGGCATTCTAACCGCCGTACGTATCGTAGTTGTCGTCGGTTTGGGGCTTGTCGCCGGGCCAGGAATAGGAATCGTGGCCAGTCGCCGGCAACGGTGCGGCGTGGGCGTCGATGGTCGCGAAACCGCGGCGCGCATGCAGCAGCCCAGGGCCGAGCATCATATCGAGCGCCACGGGAATCGCGCTGAGGCCGAAAAACAAACAGTTGGCAAAGGGGTTGTCGCTGGTTTCGCGGAAGGTGCCGTCCACCACATAGGCGGCGAAGAGAATCCAATACAACACCAGCAAGTCGCGATTGATAAACCCGCGACCGCCGGGCGGCAGTTTTTTGAAAAGGCGAATGCTGTAGCGTAGCAAGGCGATCATCAACGCGAGATAAAGCGCCAGCCCGACGACGCCCGTTTCGGACACGATGCTTAACAGGTTGTTGTGTTCGAGCGCCGTGGTGCCAAAGGCGTAGTACGGGCTGGATGGATCGCGCGCCACGCCGGGGGCAAAGTCGCGAAAATGACCAAAGCCGACGCCGAAGAGTGGGTGATCTTGCACGAGTTCCCAACTCATGCGCGCCAGACCGATGCGCAGTGTGATCGGCTCGATATCGGTCAAACCGCCCTTCGCGCGATCATCACCGAGGAAGTTGTTCATGTTGATAACGGCAATGAGCAACACGCCCGCCGTCAGACCTGAAATCAGCACCACGCGGCTCATGCGTTGGCGCGAGTATGCGACCCAGACGAGCAGGCAGACGGCAAAGGAGAGCCAGACCGATCGCGTACGTGTCCAAAACAGCACAGGTAACATCAGCGTGTTGAGCGCGAGCAGCGGCCAACGCATCCATACGGTGTTGCGCGCCAGTACCAGATTGCTGAAGAAGCAGAAGATCAGCGCCAAGCCCAAGGCCGGCGATGATACAAACGGCCCGCGCACGCGTGTCCAGTGAATACCGACCGACGGGTCGCTGATGAAGCGTGGCCAGATTAGCGCCGTTAAACCAAACTGCTCGCACCACCCGGTGAAGACCAAATAGATCCCGATTGCGGCAAAGAATATCGAGACGCGCCGAAAGTCTGCTTCGTGGCGAAAGGCGTGTAGCACGATGACGAACGACGCTAAGGGGAATAGATAACCGCCGATCAGACGGTAATGCACGGTGATGACCGAGCGCGTTTCAAAACCGGATAGAAACGCCGACAGCGTGAAATACGCCACCAACAAGCCGAAGGGTATCAGGATGGACTTGGGCCAGCGCAGTCGAAAACGACCGAACGCCATCATCGCGACAAAGAGCGCCCCTAGAGCGGCCAACCCTAAACGCGAAATGCTGACGGCAAAGAAACCCGGCACTTGGGCGCGCCAGAATTCTTCGTGGAAAATCATCAACGTGATCAGCCAAACGCCGCAGGCGATGAGTAAGTCGCCGCTGTAGGCGTACCAGATGAAGGACACGATCAGCGCGACGCCGATCCAACCGGCGAGCAGAATCTCGCCCGATTGCCCCATCATTTGCGCGAAGGCAAATAACCCGCCGATCAGCATGACGACCATAAAAATAACGGGCCATGCGGATTGTCGCGGGTTCTGGATGATCATTTGAATACTTAGGATTGGGGCGAGCGTGAAATTCACTTAGCCCACGGCCAATGGCCGAGGGCTAATCCACGAATACGTAATCAGCTAAACTTTCGCCAACGGCTAACGCGTAACCGATTCGCTTACGTCATGTTGTACAACAACGCCGGAATCGGATCGGTGCGTTGGTTCATCACCAAACCCAAGCAGCGCGCGCCGCTGATCTGCAAGCGCTTCTTGGTATCCGCAATCGTTTCGCGTGGTGTCGATCCAGCGGCCGTTACCAGCAACACACCGTCGGTATGAGCACCCACGATCTGAGCATCAGCATGCCGATTGGCATTCGCGACATCGATAATCGTATGATCGAAGCGATTACGCAATTGACCGATGAGCGACTTGAGTTGACGGCTCTTGAGTAAGCTCATCGCGTGCTTGGGCGCGGCACCCGCAGTTAATACATGCAAGGTCGCGCCGTGCGGCAGCGGAATCGTTTGCATCGCGTCTTTGATCGTGCATTCACCGGCAATGACTTCCGAAAGACCGGGTCGTTCTTTGAGATTCAACGCTTCCGCGATCTGCGGTCGGCGCAGGTTTACATCGACCAAGGCAATTTCCAATTCCGGGTTGGCATCGGCACCGAGCAACGCCAACGACGCGGCAATTTGCGAGGCACCATCGCCCTGCTTCACCGCCGTCACGGCCACCACCTTGGGCGGCGTGCGATCGCCGGAAAAAAAGACGTTGGTCCACAACTGCGACAGTTCGCCTTCGGCGGCGCTGCGCAGCCGATACTGTGTCGGCTTGGCACCTTTGAATTTCGACTCGTTCGAAGTTGGTTCGGTTGCCGTTACATCGAGCGACGTTTCCGTTTCGTCGGAGACGGTGGCGCTGTCGTCGGTTGTCGTGTCGGTCACCAGATCGAGCACCGGCGATGAACCGGGTTCGGTGTAAGGGCCGTTCATCTGCGCGCTCACGTGTGACTTGACATCACGCTGGGGCGCGGCGTCGTCTTGTTTGCGGGCCGCTTCTTCGAGACTGCGCACTTGTTTAAAGGTGTCGTCCAACTCGCGCGTGTCTTCCATCCAGCCGAACTCACCGGGCTTGCCCACGGCCCCGCCGCCACCATCGGGCAGCGACGCACTTACATCGTTCGGATCGTTGGGCGGCGGCCAGACATGACTGGGCTCGGCCGGACCAAACGTTTCGTCGTCCTGCTCGTGCATGTCGGGGCGTATGTCGTTGTGTGGATCGGACACGGTCTCACTCCAAAATCAACTTACCAAACGGCGTGTTGTTCTACTCTGCTTATCGGTCAGCAGCCGCTGACAGTCGCGTATTGCGTTACAAATGGTGCATCAAGAGATGCACCCTACTGTTGCTGATCGCGGGATTACACCGGTACCAGCAATCCACGACCGTGCTTCTTCACCGAACCGAGCACCGGCAAACCCAGATAGCGTTCGGCTTCGACGCTCGACCGCAACGTGTGGTCGAAGTGATCGAGGAAGAACGCCAAGGCCACGGCAATCAACGACGACGCCAAAAAGGCAGCCAGCGTGTATAGCAACGGCTTCGGTGAAACGGGTCGCGCCGGGTCGGGCGTGGACGCGGCGCTGAGCTTACTGATCGAAACGGCATGCTGAGCGCGATACTGGTTGGCCCGCGCTTCCTGCTGTTCGCGCTCGAGCTTGGCCAAATGTTCTTGTGCGGTATCGAACTCTTTCTTGAGCTGGGCATACGTTGCCAGCTTGCGATGGATTTCGTCTTGCTGCTGTGATGTCGCCGCGATCAGTTCGCGATTAGCCTGAATTTGTTTATCCAACGCGGCCACCGTCGCGCCGAGGCTGGAAGCTTGTGCGACCACACCACGGAGCAGGTCGCGCGTGCTTTCCAGAATTTCATCGGCGACGTACTTCACATCGCGGCTGGTTTCGTGGAATTGCGAATCGAGCTTCGCCTTGCGTGCCCGCAATTTCGCGAGATGCTTGGTGCCTTCGACAATCGCTGTATTGGCTTCGATAAACTCGGCCGGCACACCCGCCAGAATCATTTCCATTTCGGGAAGGCCTAATTGTTCCACCCCACCCGGATCGAATGCTTGCGCCGGCAGCACATCCATTAAGACTTCATGCACCGACTTATCGCGCGCCCATTTGAGCCGCAGCTCGGCATCGTTATCGCGAATCTTGCTGAGCCAGCGCTGCACGCCGTGCTCGCTGCCGCTCTTTAAGAGCTGTTCGAGCACGCCGATCTCACCAGCGTTGGCACGCACAAATTCGGAGTAACCGCCGCGCGCTTCTTCGACGCTGCGCTTGTAATCGTCGATCACGCTCTTGAGCACTTCCACGGCCGGCCCGGCCAAATCCTGCTGCAATTCGCTAAAGCGCTGCACGTACATGTCGGCGACGATATCGGCGGCGAAGCGCGCGACTTGGCCGCCCTTGCCGGGTCGATCGACCTTCAACGTAAACGTTTCGGTCATGGCGACCTGTTCGCCGCCGGGTGTTTCCAATTCGACCGATTCGCGAAACTCGCGGAAGTCGGTTTGGCGTTGCGTTAGCAGTTGTTCGACTTTGTCAGCGACCGGTCCTTCGTTGAGGAACGCTTCGACATCGTGCTCGATACCCGAACCAGATGCCCGACCGCGACGTTCGGCATCCTGCTGCTTGCGCAAGCGATACCATTGATCGCGCAATGCGTCGTCTTCGCTGATGACCATCGCGCGGGCCAACACCAGATCGGACATGATGATCTGCTGTTGCGCCTTTACGAAAACTTCCAACGAGCGCTCGCCCTCTTCGGTGATCAGCGGGTTGCGGTCTTCGGGGCGCTTGAAGATCAGCGAAAGCTCGCTGCGGTACGTCTTCTTCGCCACGAACTGACAGAACGCCCAGGTTCCGACCGTCGCCGAAGCCACGATCACGAACATCAACACCCAATGTTGAAAGAGGATGCGGGCAATTTCTCGTAATGATCGTCCCTGATACGCGTCGTTCATCGCTGGTCACCCAATCCGTGGGAAGTTTGTCGTTTACTTTCGCGTTGCTAAGCGACTCGATTAATCAAGCCGTCCTTGTTAGCTCACTTACCCCCCGGCCAATGGCCGGGGGCTAACTCGTATGGCCTCGTTCGCTCGATGCGCTACGAACAGCCGTTCGTTATTCAACCCAGCCTTACGGCCCAAAGTTCGTATTGATCTGCGGCGCGCCGACGCTGTCGGTCGTGATCGACTGCGGAGCGTTGCGGATGTCGTATCCGAAGTTCACGCCCACAAATCCGCTATACGGGAAGATGGCGCGAATACCGCGGGTGAATACCTGATCGATCCAGTCGTTCGACTGTGCCAACCACGTCGGCGGCACGTAGATCAAATCGCCGTCCGCCAAATACGGGTCGTAGCGATAGATGCTGCCGTCGGCTTCGGCACCTTCCGGCCCGGGCTTGCGCGGTTCGAGGAACTTGGTCATGTCGAACACGATCGCTTCGGGAATCGGCACGTGCTTGCGTCGCACCAACAGAATCTTCGACTTCTCGGCACGTGTATTCACGCCGCCCATCGTCGCCAACGCTTGCATCAGCGTGATCGGCGCGTCGGCATTCAACATACCGTTGGTCAACACTTCGCCGTGCACATAGATGCGGCGCGGAGCAAACTTGAGCGTTTGCACCGTGACTTCGACTTCTTGCAGATCTTCTTCCACATAGCGCGTGTCGAGCATGTGCTTGGCTTGATTGACCGTCAGGCCCGAGACGTGGGCTTCGCCGATGTACGGCAAGTCGATGGTGCCGTCGGGTTTGATTGGCACCAAGCGCGACTGACCGCGCGGGGCCGTGGTAATGGCGCGTTTGAGTTCTTCGATCTTGACGTTGGCCGCTTCAACGACCACCGTCAGTTCTGGATCCTTAATATGCTCGGCGTAGCGGCGCAGCAGTTCCTGCTCGACTTCTTCCGCTGTCTTACCGGCCACGCGAATGCGACCGACGAGCAAGCAGCGAATGTTGCCATCGCCGCTAACCGCCAATTCCTGATTGAATTGTTCCTGATAGGGGAAAGCGACCTTGATCTTGTCCTCGATTTTGAGAACGTAATCCTTGTCGGTCACCTCGTTCTTCACTTGATATATGATTTCGACCACGTCGCCCGGCGTGAGCCGATACGGCGGTCGATTCATCTTCTGCTCGGGCAATGACTGCCGCGGATCGAACGGTTGATACAACGTCGACGGGCGCGGCTCGGCGGCGTCGGGAATCTCATGATCTCCGCGCCCGCAGCCACCGGCCAGGCTCAAGAGCCCAACCGCGAAACACCCTGCCAATCCAATTTGCCGTGTGCCGAATCCGTTCAGCATTGCATACATCCTTGGGATGAAAAGTCGTTCCTATTTCGGTACCACAAACGCATCCGAAACCACGCGCCGGACGGTTGCCAGCATGCGTTCGGCCGTGTCGTATTGCGGGTACTTGCCGACGTACACGTTGTACAAGCGCTCACCCTGTCGCGAGGTGCGTTCCACGCGGCTGGGCAGGGCGCTTCGTTTGAGTCGTTGATTGAGTTCCGACGCCGAGTTGCTGTCGCGAAAGGCACCGGCCTGAATCGAGTATGCGTTGTGCGGCCATTCGTAGAAGCGCTTGGCATGCGCGGCCACTTCGCTGGTTGGGTAGCGCTGATAGACGCTGGCGAACTCGAGCCGCGCATCCTGCCAGCGACCGGCCCGTTGCAAACAGAGGCCGTAGCGGTAATGCAGCAAGTCGGCCGGCGGTTTCTCCGGCAGCGTCTTGAGCGCCGCGTCGTAGTGTTCGATGGCTTCGTTGGTCTTGCCCGCTTCGTAAAGCAGCGTCGCGAGCGTGGCGTGCGCGTTGGCGCGCAGATCGCGATCGGTGGCAAGCTTCACGCATTGGCGCGCGTCGCTTTCGGCCAAATGCTTTTTAGACATCTGCACGCGGCAGAGCGCACGCAGGCAATACGCCTCGGCCGAGGCCTTATCGTTCGGGTGCCTGCGCAGAAACGTATCCAGTTTGTCGTGGGCGGCCTCGTAGTTCCGATTGCGATAGTCGGTCTCGGCCTGCATCACTTGGCGCAGATCGAGATGCGTCGGACCGCATCCGACGGCGAATGCGACGAGCGCCATCATCGGCCAAGCGCGCCGAATGACAGTCAGCGTGGGGCGTATTCGAAGATGTGCAGGGCAGGTTGCGTTTGTCATACTCATTGGCTCCGCGTGTTTCGTTCGCTGGGCCCCCTTCAACTGCGATGCGAGACGAAGCGGCAATTCGCAAAGTCCCGGAATCACGTAGGGCTTATCGGAGTGGTAAGGGGCCGGTTTAAGTCAAAAAACAAACGATATTTTGTGACCTGACGCGCAAAAATTGCGCGGCGAGGTCCGCTTCAAATTTTACTACGAATCGACGCACCTGTGAGTTTCTTGCGCCGGCAACTCGTCACGATTCACGGGCCCGATTCACAAACAGGTCGCGCAAAATCGACCGATGCAGGCGAATCCGTCGACTCGAAGGAGGGATTTCAGTATTGACAATCGAGTTGGGCAGGCGTTTTCCTTTTTGACAGCCACCTACCCCATTTTATAATCCGAAACGATTCAACTGGTCGGCTGTAGGTCGCGATGGATCGCCGTCACGCCGACTTCAGCTTGTGAAATTCAACGTAGTGCTGCGCCGATTCGGTGGGCCGTTCGTTTTGCGCGAATCGCCTCCCGCCGAACCTGCATTGCACTCGTCTCCTCCTAACGGCGCGGGCTTATGATGCAGCGGACACAACGGATTGCCGCCTTAATCGCCGGCTGCTGGCTGGCCATAGGTCCGCTCGCCGCCCTTCACGCTCAACCCGGAACCGCCAACGACATCGAGTCGGTGCAGCCCCTGCTGCCGCCGGGCATTTCCGATTTCGATTTGGAGCTGTTCGGCAAGTTCGCCTATCTCTGGCGCAACGCCGGCAACGAACAGGTGGTGCAGGTCATCGGCAACTTCTCCGGCCGCATGGGTGAATACCGCCTCACCGGCCGCGATGCCGTCATTTGGTTTCGCACCGTCGATTACAAAGGCGAAAAGTATCTCGACGCCGACATTTTTCTCTGGCAAGACGCCGAAATCCTGCAACCCGGCGGCACGGTCGAAACCGGCCCGGCGCTGGTCGTTACGCTGCGCACCTTCGGCAAGCCTGTTTTAAACATCGATAGCCATTCGCGCGAATCATCGGCTGATACCGAGCTGTATGCCGAAGCCTTGCGGGCGCGCGGCGCCCTCGACGTGCAACCCGCCCCGGCGGCGACGGTCGCGAAAAACCCGGTGCAACTCAACGCGTCGGTCGATGAGTTGCTAGCCGCCCGCCCCAAGCTGCCCGTGCGTATCTCCTATCAAGCCGACAACACCTACAACGAACCTTACGGCGATTCGTCGGTGCTGTTGATGATCGGCAATGTGTTCATCGCGCGCGGCAGCCCCGCCCAGAGCGGTGAGTTCATCGAGCTTCAGGCCGATGGCGCAGTGGTCTTTCTCCATGCCGGTGCGATTAGCAACCAATTGCCCGGCCTCGTCGATGAATCGCGTGCCGAACCGTTGCAGCCGCAATCCGGCAGCGTCGATATCGACGAACCCATCGAGCCGGTCGCCCCCGCCGACGAACCGAAGCTGGTCGAAAAAGATCGCGAAGATCAGGTTGCCGGTTCGTACATCTCGGCGGTTTATCTCGAAGGGGATGTCGTCTTACGCCGCGGCGAACGCATGATTCGCGCCCCGCGCATGTATTACGACTTCGATAACGACAAGGCGCTGATTCTCGATGCCGTTACGCGCGCTGTCGAACCGCGCCGCCAACTGCCGGTTTACGTGCGGGCCAAAGAAATTCGCCAAGTCGATCCAGCCACCTATACCGCAACCGACGCCACTGTGAGCACCAGCGAGTTTCATACGCCGCACTTGGCCATCGCCGCCGAGGAATTAACGTTTAAGGATAACACGCCGCGCAACGAGGCGGGCGACATCGTCGGCGTACAGGCCGGCACTTACGAAGCGAAAGAAACGCGCGTGATGCTCGACGGTACGCCGATCGCGTATTGGCCTTATTCATCGGGCTCGTTTTCCGAAGACACGCAAGGGCTGAAGAGCATCAAGACGGGTTACAACACCGAGTTTGGCGCATCGATTGAAACCGAATGGCGACTGTTCAGCTTGCTCGGATTGCAAGAACCGGAAGGTTACAACGCCACGCTGCGCTTGGATGCCTTCTCCGCGCGCGGGCCGGCGATCGGGATCGATGCCGACTATCAGCGCGACGATTATTACGGCCTGGTGCGAACATACTACATCCGCGATAACGATGCCGATGACTTGGGCGGTATTCGAGGCGATCTGGAACCCGATTCGGAAGATCGTGGTCGCGCCCTGATTCGCCATCGCCAATTCCTCGATAAAGGTTGGGAACTCTCGCTCGAGCATGGCTTCCTCAGCGATGAAAACTTCCTCGAATCGTATCAGCGCAACGAATTCGAAAACGCCAAGCTCAACGAAACGCTCGCGCGCCTCTTGAAACGCGAAGAAAACTGGCAGTATTCGATCACGGCCCTTTGGCGTATCAACGAATTCCAAACCGAAACCGAGCAGTTGCCCGACCAACGCTTCAGCGTCGTGGGGGAACCGCTCGGCGATTACGTCACGTGGTATAGCGATAATCGCGCGGGCGTCGTCCGCAAGCGCATCGCCGACCTTCGTTACGACTTCTTCCGAGACGGCCTCAGCGAGCGCGACAACACCGGTTCGGTATTGCGCGGCCTCTCGCGTCAGGAAGCACAACTGCAAGTGCCCGACATCGGCCCATTAAAGTTGACGCCCTACTTAGCGCTCTCCGGCGAAGCCCTCGACGACGCGCCCGATTTCACGCGCGGCAGCGGCAGCTTGCAACGCCTCTTCTTCAGTTACGGTGTGCACGGCAACATGATCGCCAGCCGCGTATACGACGACGTGCGTTCCGAACTGCTCGACGTCAATCGTCTGCGTCACGTGATCAAGGCAGACTTCACCGCCTTCAATGCACACGCCAATGTCGATCCATCCGAACTCACCAACTTCACGCCCGGCGTGGAAGATACCGACGATTTCGGCGGCGTCGTGTTCGGCCTGCGTCAACGCTTGCAAACCAAGCGCGGCCCCGCCGGCGAGCAGCGTACCGTCGATTGGATCACGTTTGACTTGGAAGCTGGCTTTTTTGACGACGCCACGCCGGGCGAAGATACGCACGGCGACTTCATCCTCGCCCGCCCCGAAGACAGCATCGCATCCAGCTTTGTACGCGGTAACTTCATGTATCGCCTCAGCGATTCGACAGTGCTCGCTTACGACGGCGTGTACGATGTAAACGAAGGCGAAATGGGCACGAGCAACTTTTCGATCGCCGTCGAACGCGAGCCGCGCTTGTCCTGGTTCCTCGGCTATCGCTACATCAACGCGACCGACAACAGCCTGCTGGCCTTCGGCAGCAATTACAAACTGTCCGAGAAGCACACCATCGGCTTCCGTGAAACCTATGACCTCAACGAGGGTCGCAACTTTCAAACCAGCGTCGTGTACATCCGCAAGTATCCGCGTTGGTACACGTCGGTTTCGTTCGACGTCGATCGCTCGCTCGACGATGTCGGCCTGAACTTCTCCATCTGGCCGGAAGGCGCGCCCAACCTCGCCCTCGGCTCAAAACGCTTCACCGGCTTGGGTGAAGATGTGGGGCTGGATCTTCGGTCAGGGCTGTAAGCGCTCTTGCCTTAGATTGCATAGGTCGCAACGCTATGTAACTAAAAGGGGCATTGGCCGTGGCGCGCTGTGGCACCGGTTTGCAACCGGTGGTTCCGTACGGGTTTGGCTAGGCTGAGATTTGCGTATCAACCATCCCGCGTCATTTGACACGCACCGCTTCCTCACGGGCGCGGCTCTGGTGCTGGACGTTACTTTGAAATAAACGTCGCGAATCTCATTAGACCGATGAACGTGAAAGAGCGGCGGTCGCGTTGTGGCAACGGCTAATAGCCGGTGTATGCAAACAAGTCGTTTATAGCCGCATTCATTCGTCAAGTGGTCTAGAACTCTCTTCCACACCATACGGCGGCAACGTCTTGATGTGTTTCGCCGGAATACCGCCCCACACTTCGTTTTCACCCACGACTGTGCCCGGCCGCAAGACGGCACCGCCCATTAACACGGCACCATTCTTGATGCGGCACCCGTGATAGATAATCACGTTGCCGCCGATGAGTACATTATCTTCGATCACCGTCTTTTTGATCTCAATCGTGTCGCGCATCTGGGCATGCGCCGAAATAATCGCGCCGTAGCCAACGACGACGTTCTTACCGACTTCGATACCGTACGGATCCAGATACAGCGGATCGGTCACGTTGGTCGAACGCGTGCGCGGGCCGAAGATGCGGCTCATCAGAAAGCTCAGCACCGGCAAATTGGCAACGTGATGCACAAGAAATCCGGGAAACGGTACTTCGTAACGCGCCTTGGTCAGCGCGCCGATCAGCATCGCCTTAATCAACTCGCCCGGCGGAATCTTGCCCGGCACGATGCGGTACGTTCCTTCGCGCGGGGTTGGTATCGGCAAGCGCAGCGCGACCAACGCCAAAACGTAATACACGTTGAAAAAGAAAATCACCCAGACGAACTTATCCACCCACGCCCACGATTCGTACAAACCGCCGCCAAACAGCGCGTGTTGGGGCCAGCCGTCCAGCGCGCTTACCGTCGCCAGCGCCCCGGTGAGCGCGACCACCCACAACCCCAGCCGCAGCGCCCCATCGAGCACCAAGAATGCGCGCAAACCGTTACGTGGGTCGGGCAAATCCGGCGGCGTGTTGGACGTGGACATGTGGTAGCACCTTTTCGCAGATGGACTCTCGCATTGCAATGTCGCGCGAAGTTGACGGCAACCCGTTGCAGCGCGACCATGATCGGCCAGACAAGTCAACCGTCAACCGCGACGGCTATTTCAAACGCAGGGGTTTGCCATGAAAGTGCTCATTGCCGACAAGTTTGAAGACTCGGGCCAGCAAGGACTCAAAGCCGCTGGTTGCGACGTCGTATTCGAGCCGACGCTCGCCGACGACGCCTTGACCGGCGCACTGAAAGATCATCAGCCCGCCGTACTCGTGGTGCGTAGCACCAAGGTCACCGCCGAGATGGTGGCCGCCGCCGATTCGCTCGCGCTGATTCTGCGCGCCGGCGCGGGTTACAACACGATCGACGTCGCCGCCGCGTCGGCGCGTGGCATCGCCGTGGCCAACTGCCCGGGTAAGAATGCACTCGCCGTAGCCGAACTCACGATGGGGTTGATTCTCGCTTTGGATCGTCGCATCGCCGACAACGTCGCCGACCTGCGCGCCGGTAAGTGGGCCAAGAAGGAGTATTCCAAAGCGCCCGGCATTAAGGGCAAAACGCTCGGCGTTCTCGGCACCGGCGAGATCGGCCGCGCCGTCATCAAACGCGCGCAGTCATTTGAGATGACCGTCGTCGCATGGAGTCGCTCGCTCACGCCCGAGCGCGCCAAGGAACTCGGTGTGATCCATGCCGCCAACCCGATTGATGTGGCCAAGCAGGTCGACATTCTTTCGTTACACGTTGCCGCCGCGCCGGAAACCAAGAACATGATCGACGCCGCCGCGCTCGATGCCATGAAGCCCGGTGCCTATCTGATCAACACCGCCCGCGCCGATGTCGTCGATTACGCCGCTTTGGCCACCGCCATCGAAAAGAAGAACCTACGCGTCGGGCTCGACGTATATCCCGGTGAACCATCATCGGGCGAAGCCGACTTCACGCCCGAAATCCTGAGCGCCGGCGGCGTGATTTACGGCACCCACCATATCGGAGCCTCGACCGATCAGGCACAGGAAGCCATCGCCGCCGAAGCCGTACGCGTCGTATCGACGTATGCCAAAACCGGCGAAGTGCTGAACTGCGTCAACATCGAAACCGCCTCGCCGGCGGAATGCCAATTGGTTGTGCGGCACTACGATAAGGTCGGCGTCTTAGCGGGCGTCTTAACGCAACTGCGCGAAGCGCAAATCAGCGTGCAGGAGATGTCCAATACGATCTATCAGGGGTCCAAAGCCGCCGTCGCCGTCATGCGGCTCGATAAGAAACCCAATCGGGCGTTGATCGATGCCATCGCCGAACGCCGCGAAGAGATTATTCAAGTACAACTCAAAGCGGTCTGATGAGAGGGGCGGAAGAGCTGTCGCTACTGGCTCACTCAATCGCCGCGCGGTAAGGTTTCGATTCAAATGTCGCCATCCTCAGAACTCGAAACACCAAACGCCAACGCCCTCCAATCCAGCATGACCCGCATACTCATTACGGACCCACTGGCCGACGAAGGCCTCGCCACGCTCGAAGCCGCCGAGGGGATCGGCTTCGACGTGCGCACCGGCCTCTCACCGGAAGAACTCGCCGCCGCCGTCGGTGATTACGACGGCATGATCATTCGCTCGGGCGTGAAGGTGACCGCCGAAGTGCTCGCCAACCCGGGAAAGCTGCGCGCGATCGCCCGCGCGGGCGTGGGGGTCGATAACGTCGATCTCGATGCCGCCACGGCTGCGGGCGTGTTAGTGATGAACACGCCCGACGCCAACACGCTTTCGACCGCCGAACACACGATGGCGATGATGCTGGCGCTGCATCGGCGCATCGCCGCTGCCGACGCCCATGTGCGCGGTGGCGAGTGGAACCGTAAGGCGTTTGTTGGCGAACAATTGGCCGGCAAAACGCTCGGCATCGTCGGCTTCGGGCGCGTGGGTCGCGCCGTGGCCGAGCGGGCCTTGGCATTCGGCATGCGCGTCTTAGCATTCGATCCGTTCTTGCGCTCCGAGACCGCCATGGATGGTCGCGTAACCGTCATTCGCGAGATCAAAGCGCTGCTGCCGGAAGTCGACGTGCTAACCCTGCACGCCGCCATGACCGACGACACCAAGCATCTGATCAACAAAGACACGATCGCACTCATGCGCGACAGCGCCATGATCGTGAACTGCGCCCGCGGCGGTCTCGTCAATGAAGCGGCGTTGGCCGAAGCGTTGAATAACGGCAAGCTCGCCGGCGCCGCCCTCGACGTGTTTGATAACGAACCGCCGACCGGCTGCCCGCTGCTCGCATGCGGCAACGCCGTGCTTTCGCCGCACTTGGGTGCATCCACGAGGCAGGCCCAGACTGCCGTCAGCACCGACGCGGTGGCGGCTATGCTCGACTACCTGCAAACCGGCACTATTCGTAACGCGGTCAATGTCTCAGGCATGCCGCGCGATCTTTCCGATCGCGATCGCGCTTGGCTCGATCTAACGGCGCGCATGGCCACGATGCTCTCCGTGTGGTGTGCCGACGGTATCGACCGCGTGGACGTCACCACGGTCGGTGCCGAACCGTTGCACAATCTCAGCCGCACATTGGCATTGCAAGCGCTGGTGGGCATGCTCAATCCGCACGTCGATCAGCGCATCAATCTCGTTAATGCCGGTGCTTATGCCGAACAGCGCGGCATCGATTTGCGCACGACGACCAACGCGGCGCGCGAGGATTATCCCGATGTCGTGCGCGTGCGCTTTGAGCGCGGCAGCGAGTCACACGAGATCGAAGGCGCCGCCTTCTCCGGTCAGCGCCTGCGCGTGCTTGGCATCGATGGCTACCGCATGGAAATGACACCCGATGGTCACCTCGTCATGATCTTTAATGATGACCGCCCGGGCGTGATAGGTTTAGTCGGCACCACGCTCGCCAATCAAGGCGTCAATATTGCCGACATGTTCCTATCGCGGCGCGAACAAACGGCGCTGATGGTGTGCAAGATCGACGGTGAGATGTCGGATGAAACGCTGACGCAACTGCGCGGCACCGACGCCATTCGATCGGTGCGCTTGGTCAATCTGCCGCCGCTGTAAGCAGGTCACTCATTGATAACGCCCCGCCGATTGATCTGCCATGGCACCCTCAAGGCCGATAACGTTTTCGTAATCGTTACAACCCGCACAGACCGCCTGTTCCGATTATCCAAACGGGCATATTCCCATCAACTTCACCGAATTTTCATCAAAAGTACCATCGGTAAACCGTTGCACTTTCGAATCTAATTCCCGATAATCCAAGTCGTCTTGAAGGGGGGAACCTTCAAACCGAAATTTGAGTCCTAACAGATATCCTTGGGGGGAAATTCTGTGAATCGCTTGTTCAAATGCTTTAGTTATGTACTCGCCATCGCTGTCGCCGGCAGTGTCAGCGCGGCCAATATCGACTTCACCACCGAAGACGATTTCGTCACGCCGCTGGGTAACGGTCAGATCATCGACACCGAGTTCGGTAACATCTTTACCGTATCGAGTTCCGGCCCCAATGCCGGCCCTGCGATCTTCGATACCACACCCGGCGTCAACAGTGCCGACCCGGATTTGTGGGTCGGTCTCGGCAACGCGATGATTTTGCAAAGCAACGCCGGCAATGACGAGTTCACATCCGACGGCTTGTTCTTCGATACCCCCAATGATGACGCCAGCCAGAATAACTTCTTGGTCTTCGACTTCATCGATCCGGTCGAACTTATTTCCGTCGATATTATCGACGTTAACGGCAACGGGCCGGTCACGGTCACGATGACGGACAAAGACGGCAACACGCGCGAATACTTCGCGCCGATGAATTGGACGTACGACATTAGCGACCCCGGCACGCCGATGGGTGCCTTGGGTTACGGTACGCTCGATTTAAATTCGATGATGCCACAACCGGGTGAAGGCGGAAGCAGCGTCGCCCCGCCGACGGATATCGGCACGTTCGATATCGCCAGCGTCGTGCAGCTCGAATTTGAATTCGATGGCTCGCAAGCCGTGGACAATATCATGTTTATCCCCGAACCAGCATCGGCCCTGCTATTATGCACCGGCGCAATCGCGCTGCTTCGCCGCCGCCGCTAAGTCGAAAACTGAAACCTGATAAATCACAACAAAAGCCCGCGTCGCATCGACGCGGGCTTTTTCGTTTTCTCAGGATCAATCTTCGCTCGCTTCCGGTTCAAGCTGCAGTGTTTGGTTGATCCAATCGCTCAGTTTCTCCGGCTCGGCGTCTTTCATTTGAATGTACCAATCCGAACCGTAGATGTTCTTGCATAGCTTCTCGAGCATCTCGTCCTTCGTTTTCGTGCGAACCAACAACCAAAGCGCTTCCTTTCGCGCGCCGGCGACCCATTCCTCGGCCGGTTGCAAATCCTTTAACTTCGATCCGATCAGCTTCGGCATCAGCCCGATTTGCCCACCCGAATCGCGAATCGCATCCAACACCTGATCGGCAAATGCCGTCATTTGCTGATCGCGTGCCACATCGGCCGCGCCCGAAAGGTTGCGCAACTGTCTAATATCATCGGATAGTACCATCAGGGTCTCGCTGCTGCGTTTGGTGCGTTCGAGGATGAGCGGCAGGTTCTCATTCGCAGTCTGCGTCGCCTGCTTCATTTCCAGACGCACGTCATTCACCATCCACAGCATCGCACCTGACACCAACGCCGCCAGCCCTAAGCAACTCCATCGAAACATCACCGTCTCCTTTCGGTTGGGCCAATGCGGCCGCCAAATCGAACACATCCGCAGGTAAACAATACGAGCCCACCGCGCCCCGCTCACGCCCGTTCCAAAACCTCGCCCATTTTCTCATGCCGCGCCCCCGCACGATTCGTTGACCTATAAACCGCACGAACGTATCCTCGCTACCTTCTTGGCAGCATAAACTTAGCCACAATGGGGGAAAGCAATGAAGCGCTTCGTGGTAATAGCCATGCTCGCAATCGGTTTCGTCCCGTCGTTTGCACACGCTATCGACGGCACGCCAGTTTGGTTTCCGTCCGTGGTAACCAATGCCTTGCCGTTGCGGACCATCTCTTCGCCCACCCTTGCATTCGATCACTATGGCGGCGCGGCCGTGTCGTGGTCGCGCATTGATTCGCTCAGTCAAAACAACACCGTGCATTATTCGGAGCAATCGCCGCTGGGCTTATGGAGCCATCGCACCGTTTCCACCGGCAGCGCCATCGGCACCGCCACGAGTGTGTCTTTCGATCGCGCCGAGCGCCCGTCGGTCGGCTGGTTAAGCCTCAGCGGTAATTTCAACATCGATATCAATCGCGGCACTACCACGCAACTGATCTCATCCAACGCGATGGGAGACGAAGGGTTGCTAGTCTTCAAACACGACTTGGCCGGTCAACTGCAAGGCGCTTACGCCGGTGCCAACGAGCGCTCGGTTTACGGCATCAATACATCAACGCAAACCATCACCAGCAATCTTCTGTTTGATTTGGCGAACGTCGACAAGATTCAGGATCTCGATATCACCATCGATCATGCCGGGCGACGACACGCAATCGTTACGGCGCGCCTGCTCGACTTCTCCGAAGCAGTATTCGTCGCATCGGAACCCAGCTTCGGCGGCGCGTGGGCGACCGCCATGCTCGATAGCGGCGACGCGTTTGGCGGTGCATCGATCGCAGTCAACCCGCAAGACGGCAGCATGGCCGTTGCCTATAGCAAGGTGGACGACGGTGGATTGGCGAGCCTGGTCTATCGGGATTTCAGCGGCCCGGCCCCGGTGACCACCAATATCCTCAGTGGAAACGATCGCGAATTCGGCGACATCGATCTGGAATTCGACCCCAGCGATGGTCGGCCATCGATCGCCCTCGAAGAAAGCATCAGCGGCGGCAACGATCAACTGCTCTTCGCGTACAACACCGGCGGCACGAGTTGGGCGACCAGCCTCGTTGACGATTCGATTATGATCGACACGTCGAACGGCGAAGCGCGCCCCAGCCTCGCCTATGACGACTTCGGTTCGACCTATCCGGCCATCGCCTATCTCGATGACGACGGCGCGCTGATCGTTTCGTTCGACCCGCCGATTCCGGAACCCGCGACGGCGATGATGTTATTGGTTGCCGCCGGCATCTCGATGCGTCGCCGACGATAAGCCAATCGGCCCGCCGTCACTGGCCGAATCAATCGGTTCTTCGTAGCATACCATCGACGAAACGACGTGTGCCGTCGTGCCCGCGCCGCACAGGAACCGACGATGTCCTTTCTCGACGAGATGCCCATTAACCAGCGCCGCGACATCTGCTTTATCGTGGGTGCCGTCGCCCTGTCGCTCGCCATTCTCGCCCCGGCCATCGGCCTGCCGGGCCTTCTCACCACCGTGCTCTACCTGCTCACGGTCGGCGCCGCCATTCCCGGCATTCGCTACGCCCGCGAGACCGGCATGGATTTCGCGGTCGCGTTGGTTCCGTGGATATGCATCGCCGCCGTCGGCGTGGCGTCGCTGGGGCATTTCGTGTGGGAATTCTTCCTTCGTTATTAGACGCCATCGAGCCACGCGCGCAGGCTTAAACAGCACGTTGCAAAACCCATTGGGGTGCATCTGCTCCCTCTCCCTCGCCGGGAGAGGGCCGGGGTGAGGGTTTCAGTCAAACGGCAAACATTCCCCGGAAGGCCATCGCAAACGCAATCCCCGCTCTTTCTCGATCCCCAATCAATCACCGTTACCGAACGGCGCGGCCCCTGCATTGTGAGGGTCCCCGAAATCGATATCATGGCCTTAAATTCCTCAATCATTGAGAGAGAACGAGCTATTTGCCCCTCTGGGAGAACGATCCGATGCCCGGCGACAAAATCACCATCGATAGCGGAAAGCTGAATGTCCCCAACAACCCCATTATCCCCTTCATCGAAGGCGACGGCACCGGCCCCGATATTTGGGCCGCAACCGTGCGCGTGCTCGATGCCGCCGTCGAAAAAGCGTATGGCGGTTCGAAGAAGATCGAATGGATGAAGGTGCTCGCCGGTGAAGAATCGTTCAACAAAACCAAAGACTGGCTGCCTGAAGCCACGCTCGATGCCTTCCGCGATCATCTCGTCGGCATCAAAGGGCCGCTGACCACGCCCGTCGGCGGCGGCATTCGCAGCCTCAATGTCGCCCTGCGGCAAAAATTGGATTTATACGTTTGTCTGCGCCCGGTGCAATACTTCGACGGCGTGCCCAGCCCGGTGCGCGAACCGCACAAGACCGACATGGTCATCTTCCGCGAAAACAGCGAAGACATTTACGCCGGCATCGAATACAAAGCCGGCACGCCCGAAGCCGCCAAGATGCTGAGCTTTATGGAGAAGGAATTCGCGGCCGACTACGCCAAGATTCGCTTCGGTTCATCCGCGCGCAACGCCGAATGGCAATCGCAACTCGAAGGCATCGGCCTGCCGCCGCGCACCGTGCCGGTTGAAGTCGGCCTCGGCATCAAGCCCGTCAGCTATCTCGGCACCGAACGCCTCACGCATAGCGCGATTGCCTACGCCATTCAAAACAAGCGCAAGAGCGTGACGCTGGTGCACAAGGGCAACATCATGAAATTCACGGAAGGTGCCTTCCGTGATTGGGGTTACAAAGTCGCCGCCGATTTCTATGGTGCCAAAGAACTCGACGGCGGACCGTGGCACGTGATTAAAAAGGGCAGCGACCATCCGCTGGTCAAAGCGCTCAACGGCGGTCAGCCGCTTGCCGAAGATATCATCATCAAAGACGTCATCGCCGATGCTTTCTTACAACAAATCCTTACGCGACCGGCCGATTACGATGTCATCGCCACCATGAACCTCAACGGCGACTACGTAAGCGACGCCCTCGCGGCGTGCGTCGGCGGCATCGGCATCGCCCCCGGCGGCAACATCAACTACATCACCGGCCACGCCATCTTCGAGGCCACGCACGGCACCGCCCCCAAGTATGCCAACCAAGACAAGGTCAACCCCGGTTCGCTCATCCTCTCCGGCGAGATGATGCTGCGTTATCTAAAGTGGACCGAAGCGGCCGACCTGATCATCAAAGGCATGAACGGCGCCATCAGCGCCAAGACGGTGACCTACGACTTCGAGCGATTGATGGACGGCGCGACGCTGCTGAAATGCAGTGAGTTTGGCGATGCGGTGGTGAAGTATATGGGGTGAGACCCCCAGTGAGGGCCGGCTAGTGGATTCAGCGAACGTCGACGACATCTTCTGCCCCAATTGCAATTACAACCTGCGGGGGTGGAGTCCGACCGTTGCCCCGAGTGTGGCATCGACATCGTCGACGTCAAGCAACGCAAGTCGATCATTCCGTGGGTCCATCGCGCCGAGATCGGTCGCGTACGCGCCTATTGGAGAACCGTCTGGCTGGTATCTTTTGGATTCAAGCGGTTTTGTCAGGAAATGAGCCGACCGGCGCAATTGAGCGATGCGCGGCGGTTTCGTTGGGTGACGGTAGTCGTGGCGTTTTTGCCGTTCGCCATTGTCGCGTTGGTTACCATCGCAACGGCCGGGGCGCGCGGCATCAATCCAACGAATGTAAACTACAACGCTGCATTATTCTCGCTGCTAGGCGTATTGGCCGCGCTTGCGATCATCCCAGCAATTCCGTTCTACGCGTTGCGACATCGCGAACTCGACTTGGAACTACAACACCGAGCTGCCGTGTTGCTGTTGTATGCGGGTTCGGCCAATTTGGCTTGGATGTTTGTTGCGGCATTATTCGCGATCGGTGGCTTAATCGTCAAAGCTGCCGCACCGTATAGTCTGATGGACGCGGTGCTGGGGATGATTGGATTCGGACTGTTCTGCGCAATTTGGTTTATGACGGTGCGCGATGTGGTTCGAATCATCAAACTCACGATCAAGACGCCGAAAGCCGTGTTTCTGATGTCGCTTAAGATCGGGGTTCTCTGGATTGCCGGAGGCTTATTGGCACTCGTCGGCCTGCCACTTACCATCGTATTCTTCATCCTGATTTACTATTCGCTTCAATAGTCTTCGTCCTCCTTCTCTCCTAGCTTCGGAATCTCTCGGTGCGGTCGGTCTCCATTTAAATAGTAGGGACGATCGGCGGTACTCAGGAATGGAAGTCCTGAACTGCGAACCATGCCGCCTTGATCAACGCCATCAGCATCGACGCAATACAAAACCGGCGGCTCTGCTTCGGGAAGATAGCCAAAAGGTTGTGGTGGTGACGCAAACGGATCGATGGGAACCGACGGTAAATAATTCGGAACGAGGTCGTCCAGCTTCTCTGGGCGCTCACCGTGATCGATCTCGTAAAGACGAATTGCCAATGCGATTGCGGCCATCCGTCGCGTTGCAACGTCTCGAAAAGTTAACTCCGCTGCACGTGTGACGGTCGGTAGAATATTCCGGCTTAACAATTGGGCAATCTCCGTCCACTGGTTGCCCTTATAGGCGCGGTCTAGAATGGCACCTTGCTCCTGCACAGCCTGCCAGTCGCGCAACGCAACAGCCCGTCTGCATTGATTTAAGTAGCCAATTGTTCGAGCAGTATCGAGGTCGAGAAGTGGCTTGCCGAGAATATTACCGAAAATGCCGGTGTAAAAAAATGAAGATGGTGACGACGTCACCCCAGCCGGGTTTAGGCTATTGCGAACACCTATCATCAATTCCGCATAGGACGCCCTATCCCACACGAGCCCGTCATCGTGCGCTTGCCAAACTGCTTTATCATCTAATATACGAGTGATGAGGCGCTCGACACGTTCCCTTAAAACGGCACCTGATGCCTTGCGCTCCACTTTCTGATCGGAATCGACCACCGCTAGCCTCGGAGTCACTTCTTCAAGCAACTCCGCAGCGGTACCCCAAATACCTCCGGATGCAAGGCGAGTAATGACCGTACACATTTCGCTCGGTTGCTGAAGGCGTTCTGACAGCGTCACCATATCGTTGCAGATCGTGATGACCTCATCGTGATCGCCATCCAAAAAGGCGCTTAAACCCATTATCTGTAAGAAACGTGTAAGACCACGCATCTCCGACAAATAGGAGATTAGTGAATTGACCATCGGCTTAGTGATCACCAACGGCCACGCAGCGTGTTCTTTTTTGCCCGCAACTCGAACGAGATCGATTGCCGCTTCATTCGCGCGCCGTGCCGATTTAAATACATCCGGATATTTCTCGTAAGACTCCGGATACATGGTTAAATCGAATAGTCCGATGTTGCCGCCAAATTTCTCTACAATCTCATCATTCGCACGAAGATAATATGTGGCGGCGTTGTCTTCCTTAGGTGGTCGATCCAATACGGCGAAATCTTGCGGTTCAAATCGCTCCCCCGCAGCCTTGATATCGGCAATCTCAACTTCCAGTCGATGGCTGGCAACATATCCCCATGCCAAGCGGACCCCGACCAGAAATACGGAGAATGCTGCGAACCCGCCGATCCACCGTCGAAAGGTTTGCTGGCGGCGTTGCTCGGCAACGACGGTTTCACTGATGGCTTCTGTGGACATCGAAATATCTTCCTTTCCAACGTAAAGGCGTTGTGATCTCCGCGTCAGACTCGCGCACTAACTATTGAATAACATCCACCTAAACAATAGTTTATCGCACAAATGCCTCAAAAACCCTATCATATGACCGTCAGTCGATCGTGTAGTTCGGTTGACACCGGAAGAATTTATCCGACGGTAATATTTCCGCGAAATGACACAATATAGCTAATAGACCAATTTGAACCATTCGTGGGAAGACCACACGAAGAGAGGTTCCATTGGATTCCTACAAACTCACGGAGAACACGTATGAAAACGCTCGTTACACTCTCGATGGTACTACTCCTCACCCTCTCCACCGCCTGCAAGGAAACCGGCAGCGAAAAGGCCGATGGTGACGGCGACTCGCTCGACAAAATCAAGAAGGAAGCCGGCGATCTGGTCGAGGCGGGTAAAGAGGCCGGCAAGGAAGCGATTGCGGCACTAAAGCGCAAGAAAGACGAGTTCCTAAACAAGCATCAGGATGACATCAACGAGATCGAAGCGCGCATCGAAAACTTCGAAGCCCGCGCGGCGGCCGCTTCTGCCGATGTGAAGGCCTCCCTGAAAGAAAAGATCGAGGTTCTGAAAGAGAAGAAGCGCGCCGCCCAGCAGAAGATGGCCGAACTCAGCGAAAAGGCCCCCGAAGCCTGGGAAGAATTCAAGGACGGCGCGAAAAACGCTATGGAAGAACTCAAACAAGCCGTTAACGACGCCAAGGCCGAGTTTGACGAAAAGACCGAGCCTGCCGAAGAAGGCGGCGACGAATAAATTCCATTGATTCGGCGTTCGGTCGAACCGAAACGCTCGCACAGGCACAAACAAAAGACGCGGCGAAAGAACTCGCCGCGTCTTTTTTCATATCAATCGCGCCCATCACGCCGACCCCGACAGCCATCGATCGCGTTGGCGTTGCAATACGTCACTTGCCGTTCGGTTCGGCCCCGTGCCGATCGTCCTGCAAACTGACGAATTTGCAACGCCGACATATTCGAGCCGTTTACAGTGACGCCTTGGCATCGCTTCATCGATATTATGGACTACACCCGATCTGGTAGTCGCGTCAGCGCGAACCTCGCACACCCGATCGTTATTCGCTACCGCTAGATTCACGCCGTCCTAAAACTCTACGCCAACAAAAACGGGGTACCCCAACGTTTCATATTATGGGTACCTCACTGCGAAGGGCTGTTGTCAAAAACCACAACTATTATTTAAGCTATCGTAGATAGGAAAGGTCCGCGCCATTCACTTCCTTGGGGGGAAGCCTGAAAAGCGGATCAGGCACATTTTATCCAAACAACGTTTGGGAGGCATTTATGCAAAAAGCGCCCGCAATCTGCGCGCTCGTTCTGGCATGTTTGGCGACGCCCACTTTGGCCGCGCCGCAAATCTTCGGTCAATTGGGGGGCGGCAGCCCGCTGCAGCCGCTCGATAACACGCGCATTGAAGCGCGCTTCAAGGCCGACATCACCAATTGGGATAGCCGTCTCGAATTCGACAGCTTTCCCAACAATGGCGACGTGACCGCCAACGTGTCCAACAATCGCAGCCTATTCGAGAACAACACGTTCGGCTTCGAACTCGATTACGTCAGTGCCACCGGCGACGTAACCTGGACCATCACGCGGCCCAACAACACCACGTCGGTGCTGACGCAGAACGTCAGCATGATGGGAACACTCAACACGCTGCAAATCTTCACCGTCGGCTCGCGCGGCGCCGTCACACTCAGCAACCTGCTCTTCGATGGCGGCGGCATGATGTTCAGCGCGTTTCCAAACGTAGACACCAACCCCGGTGGCCCGACCTTTGCCGAAACCTTCCTTTACTTCGGCAACATGAACCTGCTCGCGAGCGACTTCTCGCTGTCGGGCGACATGAGCTTCGGCACGTTTACCAACAACAATCCGAATGAAGGTTCGAAGATCACCCTCAAGCTGCGCAACGCCATTCCCGAGCCCATGACGTTGTCACTGCTCGGTTTGGGTGTCGTCGCCTTGCTGCGCCGCCGACGCTAAGCGTTGTTAATCAAAGTCCATTTACGGGGAAGCGCCGCGCGCTCGCTCCGTTTATCTATTCTCTAAGGCCGATCGACTCCGATGAGTCGATCGGTTTTATTGTTTCCAGAAAAACGCAAGGCCATCCGGCTGGACCCGTCGTTACTCGGGTCCTGCCGGGATGGCCATGCCAAGGAGGAGAGATGAAGAAGCCCACCCAAAGCTTCTACATCTATGACGTTCCTTTTGACCGCACGGTTATTGCAAAATTGAAAAATTTTGCGGCGTCGGCTTAGTCCGTTACATTTTTCACAAAGCACCCTTGATTACGAGCCTGCCAGCAGCGTTTTGCCGATGTCACAGTAGCTCGCCGCATCGTTGAAAATTTTGAAACCAACCGATCGGAATCGCTTGCCTAAGCCGCCACCCCGCCAACCCAACCGCCGCGATTTCTGCCGCACCGCTCTTGCAGGTGTTGGTGCAGCCGCCGTCGGCAGCGCGGGCGGTTGCAATATCAGCTTACCCTTGTTCGGACCCCTGCCACTGGAAACCGATTGGTCGCAACGGCGCGAGCGGTACGACGTCCTCGTCATTGGCTCGGGTTATGGCGGCGCCATCACGGCGGCGCGGCTCAGCGCTCAACCTGGGCATACGGTCGCTGTGCTCGAACGCGGGCGCGCCTGGCCAGTGGGCAGCTTCCCCGATACGCCCGACACTGCGGCCAGCGCGTTGCGCCTGCCCGGCCTCAACCCGACCGGCCTGTTTGAGTTGCGTGGCAGCCGCGACCTGACGGTGCTTCAAGGCTGCGGCCTAGGCGGTACATCGCTTATTAACGGTAACGTCGTCATCGCGCCCGATGCCGACATCTTTGACGACGAGCGCTGGCCTGCGGCACTTACACTTGAATCGTTGACCCCTTACTACGACGCGGCCCGCACCATGCTCGGTGTCAATCCGCATCCGCGCGCGCGGCAGTTTACCAAGTATCAAACCCTGCAGCAGCGCGCCCGTGCCGCCGGGACCACCGCCGAACCAGTGCCGATCGCCGTTAACTTCGGCGGTGACGGCGCGAACGCGCAAGGCGTGATGCAAAGCACCTGCATCGACTGCGGCGACTGTATGACTGGCTGCAACGTCGGCGCGAAAAACACGGTGGCGATGAACTATCTGCCACTTGCCCGCAACAACGGCGCCGACATATTTACAAACGTCGAGATTCAATACATCGAGCGCGGCGGCGGCCTCGGTTGGCGCGCGATTGGCGTGCGGCATCTGCCGTTGGGTTTGACTGAGCCGGTGACGATGGAAGCCGCCACCATCGTCTTGTCCGCCGGATCGTTGGGCAGCACCGGCATCCTGCTGCGTTCGCGCGCACGCGGTCTTGCGCTTTCGCCGCGCTTAGGCGACGGCTTTAACGGCAATGGTGACTTCATCGCAATTGCCTACAACGGTGATGCGCCACAGGACGCGATCGGATTCGGCAATCGACCGAACCACGCGCTGCGCCAACACGCACCCGGCCCCGCCGTCATTGGTGCCGTGCGTTACGACCCGACCGGCGCGGCGAATCAACGGTTCCTGGTGGAAGATCTCGCGTTCCCATCGGCAATGCTGGCATCGTTGATGCAGATCATGCCGCTGTTCGGCGGCGAGGATACCGACAGTGGCGACGAAGCGGCAGAATTGGGCCGCGCGCTGCTCAGTCGCCCGAGCAGGCCGTTTGACCGCGCTCATGCGCTGGCGCATTCGCTTGCGTTGATTGTGATGGGGCGCGACACGATCAGCGGTCGCGTGGTTTTGGGTGACGATGATGCGGCGACGGTGAGCTGGCCCGCCGAGAACAACCAAGTGCCGTCGGTGGAAATCATCAACGCCGAACTGCGCGAATACGCAGCACAGATTGGTGCGACCTATCAATCCAACCCGCTATGGCAACTCTCAGACCGGCGTTCGCTAATTACGGCGCACCCGCTGGGCGGTTGCCCGCTGGGCGACAGCATCGAAACGGGCGCGTGCAATGCGGATGGGCAAGTGTTTGATGATGAGGGCAACCTGATTGATGGCTTGTATGTCGCTGACGGTTCGATTGTTCCGACGGCGCTGGGTGCGAACCCGTTGCTGACGATTTCGGCGTTGGCAGAGCGCATTGCGACGAAGATTTAATGTTAGTCAGAATGATTGCCGAAGCGCATCTTTCACCATCCAATCCAGATCCGGCATTTCGCCAAAAGATACAAGCGGACTTCGAGATACGGCGGCAGGCAAACACTCACTTGGTGATTCGATCCCATGCCCATACTTAATTTTCTTCCAACTGATCTCATCATCCTTAAATAGCCTCTTCATAAACTGCTCCGCGATCTCGCAGCCCCATGCCATCGCTTCGTCTTCTGAGCCAGCTCTTATTCGAACGAGTTGGCAATCCTGATCATCCCAGCCAAAGAGCTTGTTGTTACGTATTTGATTGGGTGTCTCATGACCGAAGCAATAAAGGTATTCCACTTCATTTGGATTCGACATGTCGTTCAGCCTTCGTTCTCAAATTGCCTAAAATTGAGTTACTTGTAGTAAGGTACGGCTGAAAACGCCTAATTAATCTCTAGCGGTCACTCTTTGCAAATCGACGTCAAGATAGACTACGCCCCACCAAACCGCACACCGGCCAACTCGGCCATGTGCTTCTTCCACGCTACTAGATCGCGTTGTTCAAATTTAGACAAATGGTCGTGGCCGCAGGCTCGAGCGAGTACGCACATCAACTCGACAGACGCCTCAAAGAAGTTCTTCAGCCGCTGAGCCGACTCTTCGACGATTAGACGGGCGCGTAGATCTTTTCGCATGGTCGCAATGCCAACCGGACAGTTGTTGCTGTTGCAAGCGCGCATGCCGAGGCAGCCGATCGCCTGAATGGCGGCGTTACTCAGCGCAATCGCGTCGGCACCCAGAGCTAAGGCCTTCGCAAAGTCCGCCGGTGTGCGCAAGCCGCCCGTGATCACCAGCGTGGTATCGGGCGCGACCTTGTCGATATGTTGGCGTGCCCGCGCCAACGCCGGAATCGTCGGCACCGAGATATTGTCGCGGAACAAGAGCGGCGCGGCACCCGTGCCGCCACCGCGACCATCGAGAATGATGTAATCGGCACTGGCCGCCAACGCAAAGTCGATGTCGTCTTCGATATGCTGGGCCGACAGCTTGAAGCCAATGGGGATGCCGCCCGTCGCCGACCGTACCTCGTCTGCTAAAGCTTTGAAATCCTCCGCCGTATGCAAATCGGGAAAGGTCGCCGGGCTGATCGCTGCTTCACCGGGCTTCAAGCCACGCACTTCGGCGATGGCTTCGTTGACTTTGTTGCCCGGCAAATGACCGCCCGTGCCGGTCTTCGCACCTTGGCCACCTTTGAAATGAAACGCCTGACAGCGCGCGACCTTTTCCATCGAATACCCAAACTTCGCGCTCGCCAATTCATAAAAGTAACGCGAGTTGGCCGCTTGCTCATCCGGCAACATGCCGCCCTCGCCCGAACAGATGCCCGTGCCCGCCATTTCGGCCCCCACGGCCAGCGCCACCTTGGCTTCCTGCGAGAGCGCCCCGAAACTCATATCGCTGACAAATAGCGGAATGTCTAATTTTAGCGGCTTGGCAGCGCGCGGCCCGATCACCACACTTGTCTCAACCTCGTGCTCGTCGAGCAGCGGCTTGGTCGCCATTTGCGCCGTGACGATCTGCAGATCGTCCCAACTCGGCAATTCCTGTCGCGGTACGCCCATCGCCGCCGACGGTCCATGATGGCCATGCTTCTTCAGCCCCTCTTTAGCGAGCGACTGAATCAACTTTACGTGCGGCTCTTCGTCGGCACCGTGGATGTCTTGATACGCACCCAAATACTCGTCGCGGTCGTAGGGCTGCGGGTTGTCGCGCTCCCATGCCGCAACTTCGTCTTCATCGACGAGCACGCTGCGCACGCCGTCGACATCTTCGATCCACGCGTTGAATTTGTGCAGCTGCTCTTCGTTGTTGTATTCGCTGATGCCGGTATCGACGCGATAGTCCCAACCGTGCACGCCGCAGATCAGGTTGTCACCATCGACATGCCCATCCGCCATCAACGCCCCGCGATGCAAACAGCGCCCGTACAAGACCGAGACACCTTCGGCCTCGCTATCCCCCAGCCGGGTCACGACGAGGTCGACATTGGCGACCAGCGCGTACGCAGGCTTTAACGGTTTGAGATCGTCCCATTTTGCGATTGCTGTTTTGTTCATCGGTCGCGAATGCTCCAGTTGAAGGGTGGGCGTTGCGTTGATCGGTTAAGCATCAACGTGCTGGCCCATGGATGTTTTTATTTCACCAGTTCCAAATCTCTTCACGATTGGGAGCGACGGTTGCGCTGCGGCATCGGCTGATAGCCGGTGGATGCATACCAATCATCCCAGGTCGCATTCATTCATGGTGATCTATCGTGAACCGAGAAAAATTGATTGTAGCACATCGATCTCAGCGTGCCGCTACACTGCAACACAACCGCGACATGAGATATCGTTAAAACGATTACTGGAAAAACGACGGACGAAAACCAATCAGCCATATAAAAAAACGGCACACTACCCATCCAAAAATCGCCGCGCCCATTGCTCGACGATGGCCACCCGCCACAGGTGCAGCGCCGCCTCGTCGTCGCCCGCCTCGGTCCGTTCGATCAGCTTCACCACACCTTTGGGCAGAAAACAGCCGCGATCCAAAAAGCTCTGCGATGTCACCAGTTCTTTCCACCATGGCTCCAGTCCGCCGCGCATCCACGCGCCCGTCGGCGCGCTAAAGCCGATCTTGTCCGTGCGATTCAACACGCGCTCCGGCACCACGCCACGCATCGCTTCCCGCAGGCTTACCTTCAATTGCCCATCGACGATTTTCTCATCGGCCGACAACGCCAATGCATCGACCGGCGCGCCGTGCGCGTGATCACCGACCGACTCGCCTACGGAGGCCATCAACATCGCTCGCGTCAAAAACGGCACCCGCGCTTCGATCGAATGCGCCATCGAGTTGCGATCTTCAAAGCGCAGCAACTGTGGCAACGAGTCGCGCCGAATCATCGACCACCAACGTCCGGAAAACGCCGACGCCGGTTTTGCTCGCTCGTTTACCTGCTGGATGCCGAGCCGTTCCCACATCGTCGGTGCCGCATCCGCGATAAATAGCTCCGGCTCGAGCCAAGGTCGCTTCGTAAGCCAATCCGCACGCCGCCACTTTTCACGGGTGGCCGCCGGCAACAGCGCCGCCATCACGTGCTTAAGCAGCTTCTTGTTTCGATAGTAACCTTGCCGCGCAAATTTATATTCGCGTCTAAATCCGCGCACCTTCCCACGCCGCAGCAGATCGGCGAGATGTATCGGGATGTAACCTTCGTAACCGCAAAACAGCTCATCACCACCCTGCCCGTCGAGCAAAACCGTCACGCCGCGCGCGCGGGCCAGCCGCATCACTTCCCATTGCATGTAAATCGACGGCGAGCCGAAGGGTTGTTCCTGATGCCATAGCAATTCATCCACGCATGCAACAAGCCGCTCCGGCGTGGGTTCAACAAGCTGCGATTCCAACCCGTCGCACGCATCGACCACGGCTTGCGCGTAGCACGACTCATCCAGCGCATCGCCCGGCAGCACGGCAGTAAATGTGTGTTGCGACAGTTGCTCGAACGCGCCCTCTTGCCTCAACGCGTGGGCCAACGACACAATCGACGAGCTATCGACACCACCCGACAGGCAACTGCCGATCGAAACGTCGCCCTGCAAATGCGATCGAACCGCCCCCTTTAACGTTTCGCGCAGCGCGTGCTCGCGCTTCACACCATCATTCGCAACATATTTCCAATCAAAATAACGCAGCGTTGCGCCTGCATGCATCGTACCCTTGCCGCGTAAATCGATCTTAACATAACTGCCGGCGGGCATCGACCAGATGTCGGCGAACATCGTCTCTTCGGATGCATCGATCCGGCCGTCACAAAGAAAATCGCGCAAGACCGTCTCATTGATGCCTGCCGGTTGGCCCGGCAACATCAACAGCGCTTTGATTTCGGACGCGAAGCCCATGCCGTCGGCGAAGCGCCCGAGATACAGCGGCTTAATACCGAAGTAATCGCGCGCCAGTAACATCTTCCCCGCGGCCCAATCGACGATCGCACACGCAAACATGCCATCCAAGCGCGCGAACACCTCCGCCCCCCATGCGCGATAACCGTTCAACAACACTTCCGTATCGCTATGACCGTGAAAGGTTGCGCCGGTCTCGCGCAATTCGTCGCGCAACGCCGCGTGGTTATAAATCTCGCCGTTATACACCAGCCACACGCGCCCATCGGGGCTGCTCATCGGTTGCGCGCCGGCATCACTGCGATCCACAATCGACAAGCGCCGCGCGCCCATGCCGATTTTCGCCGGGATGTAGCTCCAATTGGGGCGATCGTCGCGCTTGGGGAAGCGCCGCGCGACCGTCGGCTTGGCATTCATTCCGAATATCACGCCGCCGCCGTCATCGGGCCCGCGATGGAACAACGCCTGCGTCATCGCCGTCAGCCAATCCGGCGCTGCGGGGTTGATTTCATCCAATAAGAATCCGGCGATGCCACACATTTACTTGTTATCTCAATTCAAAAGCGTGTTTGGCCCATTTACGTTTGCATGCGACGGCGCTGCCGAACCGACCCGTCACGAACACTCCCGCGCCTGCTGAATAATCGCTGCGTAACACTTGGCAATCGCATCCGGTCCGAATGACGCCCGCGCGGCGGCGGCAATATTTCGTCGATCGTAGGCATGCCACCGACCCAACATCGCAATCATCGCATTATACAACGAATCCGCATCACCTCGGTCACACAACAGGCCGTTTGCATCGTTGATAAAGCCCGCACAGCCAGTGCCCTTCGTCGTCACCACGGGCAATCCCATGCACAGTGCCTCAGCCACGGCGATGCCAAATGTCTCAACGTGCGTCGGAAACACAAACAGATCGGCATCCGCTAGCGCCTGATGTACGGCCGCGCGATCCTGCGGCCCGCGCAACGTCAGCGTTCCGTGCTGCAAACGCCCCACCAGGCGCTGCGCCGCCGCGTGTTCGCCGTGCCCGATCAACTCCCAATCGACGGCATGCCCTTCCCGATCCAAACGCTCGATCACGGTCGCCAACTCGTCAACGCCCTTCAAGCGCGTAAGCCGACCGACAAACACCGCCCGCGGTCGTGGATTATTCGTTTCCGTCGTTACCTCCGACTCAAGAAAAATCGACGCGACGGGATTGCCGCAAATCCGTATCGAGCGCGCGATGCCATGCTGCTTCATGTCGGCAGCCAGAACATCGCTAACAGCCACCAGCTCAACGGCGCGTGTGGCGGCGGCATGCACCATGTCCACTTGCGCCGGATGCTTCATCACGTCGGAAAATGGCCCCGTCTCTTCGGTCACGACCACGCGTCGCGCCAGCGGATGATCCAAATGCGTTGCCGCCCAACCGCTCGGCAATAAACAACCGGCGTGTATCACATCGGGCCAGCCAAACTTCTCTGCGTATGCGTTCAAGCCCAGCCCGAGCCAATCGCGAAAGCGCTTCATATACGCCTGCGGTCGCCCAAACGTCGCGCTCATCCCACGAATGCGCACGACCGGAATATTCTCCGCACACGATTCAAACGAGATTTGCGGTCGTAAGGGTTTCGGGCCCGGTTGCCGCAACTGACTTAGCGATATCAACTCGGGAAAGATCACGCCGACCTGCGCGCCGGCACCGGCAAATACAGACGCGAAGTCCATAAAGAAACTGCCGGCCCCCGGCTGCGCCGTCGTGGGCCACCAGGCTGGAACAATCACAATATGTTGACCGGTTAGTGAGCCCATCGAACCAAACGCCGCCCGGAAATCATTTTCGGCAACATACCGTTGGACGCACCTTATCACAAACGGTTCAATGTGCCGCGTGTCGCAACCGCACGTTCTCATCGTGAGTTATTGGTTTCCACCCGCCGTGGGTGCCGCCGCCGAGCGCATGGTCGCGTTCGCTCAATATTTGGCGAAACTCGACTGGCGTGTGAGCGTTTTATGCGCCGAACACGGTCCGCCGCCGGTGCTGGATGGCGTGTCTACATATCCCGTGGCCGACCCGCTCAAAAAAGACAGCCCCGCGTTCGCCGATTACGACCCGCGCGTATCGCCGCCGGCTTGGAAGTCATTTGCGCGACGTTTTATCTTTCCGGATCGATTTGTTAAATGGCGTAAGGCGGCGGAGGCTCACTTGGCCGAAAAGCGCCAACAAATCGACGCCGATATCGTGCTGGCCAGCTTTCCACCGGCGAGCGCGGCAACGTTAGGCGCCGCCGCCGCCAATCTCCTCAATGTGCCGCTCGTGCTCGACTACCGCGATCGTTGGCTCGGCGAAGGTGGCTACGCGCCGGACAATGCCAAGCAACGAGCGAAACACGAAGCGCTAGAACGCGCGTGCGTAAGCGCGGCGCGCGGTATCACCACCGTTTCTGACAATATGGCCCGTGCCATGATCGCCGAGCACGGTCTGGATCAACGGCGCGTCGCCGTCGTCGCCAATGGTTACTTCCCCGAAGCCGACGAGCGCGGTGAAATGTCAGCCGCTGTTGCATATAGAGATGAGACTGAAGCCGCTCAGGTTGAGAATGCTACCGAGCCAAACGCTACGACGCCGAGCGCGTCAAGAACGCTCACGATCGCCCATGTCGGCACCGTAATCGCGCGCAATCATCCCGACCGTTTTTTCGATCTAATACAACGCGTGCACGAATCATCGAACGACACCTTGAGCTGCTTTCGCTTCGACTTCATCGGCAACCTCTCGCGCGATTACCTCATATCGTTGAATCTCGGCAATACCGTCACCACCACCGGTCTCGTCGATCGCGCCACCGCCCGCAGCGCCATGCGCGATGCCGATGCCCTGCTCCTACTCGTTGGTGACTACGTCGGCCACTGGGGCCATAACGCCAAACTATTCGAGTACGTGCAGACGGGTCATCCGATTCTGTGCATCGAAACAACGCCGGAAAGCAACGACGGCCAACTGCTGCGCCAGTTCGTGCCGGACCGCTCGTTTTTTGCCGATTTTGACGACCCCAATCGACTTATCGACGCCATCAATGCCCTGCAGACCTATCTACAAACACGACCCACCGCCGCACTCGAACTCGGTGCCGGGTTTCGGGCGTACAGTCGACGGGAACAAACGGAAAAGCTGGCAACGTTTATGACCGGCCTGCTGAAAGATCGATCGACATGACGACCGCAACGAAATTGGTGCCGAAAATTTTGAATGACTTCAATACCGATGGCTTTGTTCGGTTACCTGCCGTTTTTTCAGACGCAGATTGCGCGTCGATGATCGCAGCGCTCGACCGCAGCGTTGTGAACGACCACAAGGACATCGGCACGCGCAGCCTTCAACGCCAAGATCAAACCTATGCCTTGCGCGGCGTGCTTGCCACGGTTCCGGAATTGCAATCCAACGCGTTCTTGTCACCACTTCGTGACCTCGCCACCGGCCTGCTCGGTCGCGCGGCGTTTGTGGTTCGTAGCCTCTTGTTCGACAAGTCCTCCGCCGCCAACTGGACTATTCGCTGGCATCAGGACTGCACCATCGCCGTCAAAGAGAAGCACGACGTATCGGGATTCGGACCGTGGTCGGTCAAGGCGGGCGTACCGCACGTTCGTGCGACTGGAGCGGTGCTTAACAACATGGTCGCGCTGCGCGTGCACCTCGATGATTGCGACGTCACCAACGGCGCGTTGCGCGTCTTACCCAAAGGCCACGCAGCAGGCATATTGACGGCCGCCGAAATCGCTAACCTGCGCGAGCAAGTAACAGAACACACCTGCACCTGCGCCGCCGGCGACGTGCTCGCCATGCGCCCGCTGTTGCCGCACGCCTCATCGGCCGCGACCACGCCAAGCCACCGCCGCGTCATTCATTTGGAATTTTCCGGGAGTCCATTACCTGCGCCGCTGGATTGGTACGAGCGCGCGTAGCCGCTTGTGGATCACTCGATTACGAATCGTTCAAGATTATTGAAGCGCTTCGTCCGCGTTCGGTGTATCGAGCTTACGATGAATCGCTAAGATCGTGCGCTTGCGACCGATTTTGTTCAACTCCAACCGCAACTGATACCAATAATTGCCGTCTTTGCTCGGGCACGGATACGCGTAGGTAAAGCCCGGTATCTTGTCGGCCAACACATCGCGCATACCGGCCAGCGTTTGTCGCGCATCTTCGGACACGGCGGCGGCCTCCACCACCTTGGCCATGTAGTCGCTGCCGACAAAGGCTTGACCGCGGTAGCCGTTACGCGCGGCAAAATCCAGCCAACTGATATTGACTGCCAATATCCGCCCGCCCTCATCGAGCACCACGATCGATTCATTCGCCAGCAGCACATCCGCGCTTAGCACCGTCTGCTCGCCGCGTAGCAGAGCCGTTAGCGACTTCAGTAACTCGACCAAGTCGTCATCCGGCACCGGCAGCATCGCCAACCATTGCAGCCGTTGCATCGCCGTCGCAATGACACCCCGATCCAAATTCCCGAGTATTTTGACCGGTGCCTCGGGAATCTCCACCGCGCTATGCCATCCCAGTATCAGATTGGCGTCGATGAGCTTATCGAATTGCAATCCGACAAAGTGAATGCGCCCATGCAGGCAACGACAATGCACAACCTTGCCGTGCACGGCCACGATTTCGCCGTCACTGGTGACCAAATGCACCTTGGCTTTGGTGCCCGGATGTACGTAGCCGCCGTGCAAAAAGCCGATGCCGTCGTCGCACAAATCGACGGGCCGCACCACGAAGGTCGCCGCAATGCCGCCCGGCTGCGTCATCTCGATATGCACCGGTAGCGGAGGATTGTAAATATGCCGATCGAATCTGCGCGGCGTAAACTTGGGGTCCGTCTCGGCCTCCTGCAGTCGATCGAGCGCGATGGTCAGGTCTTCCTGATGCGCAGTCTTGAGCGTATCGATTTTTTGCTTGGCAGATGGCATAGAAACCAACCCGATCGGGATCGATATGGCGAACGTACCATACCTAGCCCTGATCGGATCGATGCGGCCAACGATTTGTAAAAATTGCCAAGGACAGGCACTCCACCTTTAGCGTGCCTGCCCTTGCGTACTATGGGTCACCTTTGCGAGTTATCTGACTCGCTTACCTTTTATCCGGACTTCTTAACATTTAACGCCATCAGTTGATTTTGATCGCGCAGATATAAAACACCGTCCACCAGCGTAGGGGCCGTCCAAGAGACCTTTTCTGTCAGTTGCACCTTCGAAAGCAGCTTAAATTCGCTGGGGCTGACCTTGGCCAATGCCAGTTGCCCCTCTTCGTCGACCATGATCACCTTGCCGTCGGCGTAAATCGGCAGGGCCTTGTGAAAGCCGCCCTCGCGCCATTCGATCTCGCCATCCTTCATATCGATGGCCGCGAAACGCGTGGTCTGGCCGCCAATGGATGCGTAAACATGATTGCCGATACGCAGCGCATTCCAGTGAAACACCTTCACCTTGTCGTTGAACCACGCTTGTTCGACTGTGGTCTTTCCGTCTTTCTGCTTCAACCGCAGCGCACGCGTGCCGCCATCCAGCTGCGTCGAAACCCATAGCAGATTATCGCTACCCCAGATCGGGTCGGTCGCGTTGTTCTTGTACCGATTCTGACAGGGGTTTGCCCAAAGCTTTTCGCCGTTCTTCGGATTAAGCCCCATCACCTCGGTCGACGACATCACGATCAACTGATCCTGCCCATCCACGTTAATGATCTTGGGCGAAGCGTAGCTGATATCGAGCGGCGGCCCGGCCCAGGCCGTCGCGCCGGTCTTCGGGTCGAACGCCATTACGCCGTGCTTGTCACCGCCGACGAGCATCAGAATCTTGCCGTCGTAAAACAGCGGGCTGGCCGCGTAGCCGAACTGCTGTTGCTTGCCGCCGAAGTCCTTTATCAAATCGTGCGACCAGATCATTTTCCCCGTCGCCGCATCCAAACAGTGCATCTTGGTCGTGAAGCCGATGGTATAGACCCGACCGTCCAATACCAGCGGCGTCGCATGTGGCCCTTTGCCGAATTCCAAGTTGTACGGCTCACCCACCGGTGCGTCGTACTTGTATTTCCACTTGGTTTTGCCATCCTTGGTGCCGAGCGCCAGTACGACGTCCTTTTCACCCTCGCGCGTCATGGTGTAGAGCGTGTCGCCGACGACGGCCACGCCCGAATATCCACCCGCCAAGGGACGCGACCAAACCTTGGGCGGACCATTTTCCGGCCACTTATCCGCCAAGCCGCTGGCCTGCACCTGGAAATCGCGGTTGGGCCCGCCCCACTGGTACCAGTCGGCGGCCCTCGCCGCGGTGGTGGCAACGGCGAACAATGCCGCGCAAAGCGGAATGCTAAGATAGTTAATAAGCGTGATCTGCTGGCGCATGGGCGGCCTCCGGGATAAATCGTAGTCAAAAAGCTCAAGAGAAAGGGTCGCAGGCAAACACCGGCAGCACCCCGACACGCGTGAATCTTAGCCGATCGGCACCATTTCGGCCCCAAAATTGGTGCAGCGGCGACGGGTATTGTTTGATTTTGGTGGCAGAGAGCATCGCCGGCCCGGGAGTGCGCTTTTCTACACCGGCGCGACGCCGATGCCCCCCAAAACAACACCGTTGCCCCGTGGCGGCTCTGGCCAAGAATATCGGAATCTGGGTAAACTATGGCACCAGTGGAAGTGGCCCACGGAGCCGATGAAATATCAAGTCTTCAGAGAAGGAGTTTGTTGTATGCAACCACAATCCATGCAAGACGACGGATTTACGCAGATGACCGGCGCGATCCCGGTAGACCACCTCGGGGCCGATGTCCGCGGTCGATTCATCTTCAAGACCTACGCCCACCTGCTCGGGGCGATTCTGCTCTTCACGGGGCTCGAAGTCGTCTATTTCAAGACGAACCTGGCCGGCAACATTTTGCAGTCGGTATCGTCCATGGGCGCGCTGCTGTTTCTGGGCGCTTTTATCTTGGTCTCATATGCAGCATCGCATATCGCCCATCGCGTGCGCTCGAAGCCGTTGCAGTATGCCGCTTTGATCGGCTTTGTCGTATTTGAATCATTGTTCTTTGTGCCGCTGCTCTACTTCGCCAATAATCACCCGTCTGCGAAAGAAAATGGCATAAATATCATCGCCAACGCCGCCGGTATCACCATCATCGGCTTCCTCGGCCTGACCATGATCGTCTTCGGCACGCGCAAGGACTTTTCGTTTCTGCGCGGCATCGTGATGTGGGGGGTGTTCGTTGCGATCGGCGTGATTCTGGCCAGCATCTTCATGGGCTTTGAACTCGGCACCGTGTTTTTCGCCGCCATGATTGCTCTCGCCGGCGCGGCCATCCTTTACGACACCTCAAACGTGTTGCATCACTATCCGGAAGACCGCTACGTCGCGGCATCGCTCGAATTGTTTGCCGGCATCGCCATGATGTTCTGGTACATCCTGCGCTTGTTCATGAGTCGCGACTAATAGAAACGCGACCACTCAAAAATGAAAAACGGGCGACTCATCAAACATGAGTCGCCCGTTTTCTTTTTCTCAACGCTTGCCGGATTCACTCCGACAGTCGATTGCTAAATTACGCCTTCACTCACACAGGCACCACGTCTTTACGTGGCCGGCTCGTGGCACGCGGGGCCGGTCCGCTGCGGGCGTTTCCCCGGGGTTCCTCCTTGGGGATCACCGTCAACCAGTTGTGCGTATCCGGCACATCGCCGATCTGGATGCTGCGCAACTGCTTATACAGCTTCTGGCATACATCGCCCGGCGTTACACCGTCACCGTACACAACCTTGCGATCGCGGAACTGAATCGAACCGATCGGCGTAATCACTGCCGCCGTGCCGCAGCAACCGGCTTCTTCGAACTCGAAGATCTCTTCCACCGGCACCTGACGGCGTTCGACCGTCAAACCCATCTCCTCGGCCAACGTCGTCAGCGACATATTGGTAATCGACGGCAAGATCGATGCACTTTGCGGCGTGATGTATTTGCCATCTTTAATAGCGAAGAAGTTGGCCGGACCGGATTCATCGATAAACTTTTTATGCTTGGCGTCGAGATAGAGCACTTCGGTGTACCCCTTCTCGCGCGCCGCGATCGACGCGCGCATACCGGCGGCGTAGTTTCCGCCAACCTTCGCATCGCCCACACCTTGCGGCGCGGCACGATCGATCGCTTCTTCGACAATGATGTTCACCGGCTTGAAGCCCGACTTGAAGTACGGCCCCACCGGCGTCACGAACACGATGAACATGTACTCATCGGCCGGTCGCACACCGATGCGCGGGCCGATACCGATCACCAAGGGTCGCACATACAACGCAGCGCCGGAACCATACGGCGGCACGAAGCGGCGATTGGCATTTACCACGCGCTTTACCGCATCGACAAACATGTCATGCGGCACGGGTTGCATGTGAATCTTTTTGCAGGAGGCTTCCATGCGCTTGGCATTTTCTTCGACGCGAAAAACGGCCACATCACCATTCTTCAACGAAAACGCCTTCAGCCCTTCGAAACATTCCTGACCGTAGTGCAAACAGGTTGATGCCATATGCAGCGGAATGGTTTCTTCTGTATGGAGTCGGCCTTCGCTCCAGGCCCCATCCTTCCAATGGAAGCGGATGTTGTAGTCCGTCGAGCGGAATCCAAAATCCAGGTTGGGCCAGTCTAAGTTGGCTTTGTCCATCAGGGTTCTCCTTTCAACTGCTATGGTAAGCGACGCTACGGCGATAGCCGCAGGTCGTGACTTGGTCGGCCCGCTACCCTTCGAGAAGAGAATCTGAACCGTCTCTGTCAATTATAACGGATGAACGCCGCCCGTGGCATTGGCATCCGGACGGCGCTTCGACACCAAGGTATAGTCGAAAAGGCCTCCGCCGGTTCGTCTGAGCAATAACGAAAATCTCGCGCACAAACCACGCGCGAAAAGGCGTCTTGTAATATCTTTAAATGCCGAAAGTTGCGCGGCGTTCGTTGGCTCGGGCGCGAATTTTTTTCTTTTCGTCCGCTGTTATCCGAGCCACATTTTTGTACGACATCGCCATGCGCTGATTCTTGCTCAGTTTCGCCTCATTTCGCAGCAAAAAATCCCAGTAAAACGTGTTAAACGGACAGGAATCCTCATTCCCCCGCGTCTTGCGGTCGTAGGGACAGTTTTTGCAATAATTGCTCATTTTGTTGATGTAGTTGGCACTGGCTGCGTACGGTTTGGTGCCTACCACCCCGCCATCGGCGTGCATCACCATGCCGAGCGTATTCGGCAACGTGACCCAATCGACCGCATCGACATACATGCCCAAGTACCAATCGCTGATCGCGCGCGGATCGATACCGGCGATCAGGGCGAAGTTGCCCGTGATCATCAACCGTTGAATGTGGTGACCGTAGCCGTGTTCCACGACTTGGCCGAGGCAGTCGCGCATACACGCCATGTCCGTTTCACCGGTCCAATAGAACTCGGGCAGCTCGCCATGTTCGTCGAGATGGTTGCGGCTGCCGTAGTCCGCCCCTTCATGCCAATACACGCCGCGGATGAACTCGCGCCAGCCGAGTAGCTGCCGCACGAAACCTTCCACTGCGTTGATGGGGGCTTTGCCGGCGTCGTACGCTTCGACGGCACGATCAATGATTTCGCGCGGATGTAGCAGCTTGAGATTCACGGCCGGCGAAATGCGCGAATGATACAACCACGGCTCGTCGGTCCACATGGCATCCTGATAAGTACCGAACTTGGGCAGGCGTTTCTCGATGAAATCGTCGAGTGCTTTGAGCGCTGTGCGACGCGTGACGGGCCATTGAAAATGATCGAGCTTGCCCGGGAGATCGGGTAGAACGCGCTCGACCAATTCTATCACTTCGCGCGTGATCTCATCGACTGTCGGCGTATAGGGCGCGGGCGGCTGCGGTGCGGATTTAAACTTCTCGCGATTCTCCTTGTCGAAATTCCATTCGCCGCCGACGGGCTTGCCGTTCTTTTTCATCAGGATGCCGGTCTTCTTGCGCTGCTCGCGGTAGAAATACTCCAGCACGAGTTCCTTGCGACCTGCGGCCCATTCGGAAAACTCGGCGGGCGTCGTCAGGAAGTGTTGATCCTCAGTGACATCCAGATCGACCTTCAGCTTGCCCGCCAACGACTGCAGCATTTGCAAGACCCGCCACTCACCGGGAAACGTGCAGCGCAGTTGCCCCGGCGCAAACTGCTGCACCGTCTGCTCTATGCATTGATATAGCGTTCCGGGATTATCCTCGTCATCGAGACGGTGATAAATCACGCGGATGTCCTGCTTCTTCACTTCCATCGCGAAATGCCGCATGGCGCTGAGAAACAGCACCGTGCGCTGCTTGTGGCTGGGAACCTCTCGACTTTCACCGGCCACTTCCATCATCAAGACGGCGTCGCGTTTCTTGTCGATTTCCTGTAGGACGGTCGCTTCGCGATCGAGTTGGTCGCCAAAGATAATGATGAGGTTGCGCACGTCACCGCGCGGCGGATGAATAAAAAAAGACAAGAGGCTAACTCCCAGATGGAATCATCAACAGGCATAGAACAGCGCGCACACTCCATACTACTGTACGCAGCCAATTGGTTTGTACCAGCCGCCGAATCACACGCGCATCGTGCGAGTTTTCCAGAGCGCGATGACAAGGCACTTGAATAAGAAACGTCGATAGCCACAGCAGAACAGCTAAGCCAAAACCGATCCAAGCCAACCGTTGATCGACACCGGTCGGCGGCGCGAACGCCAACCATCCCGCCGAAATCAGCTCGATAAACATCGGCGGCAACACGACGAAGGTGGTGAGAAAGGTATGCTGGCGTTCGTATTGCGGAAACGCGTCCGGCGAGATGGCGGCGAAAAGTGGGTAATGCACGACCTGCACGAACCAAATCACGCCCGTCATAAAGAGTGTGGCAAAGGCATGCACGAGTAGCAGCGTCATAAAGCGGCCCGATTTTCGACCTAGCCCATCGCCGGCGCGCCGCACACGCAGCCCAGTTTGGCTAGATCGACGCGATCCGCCGCCGAATCGTGGCGATCTTCTTTCTTAATTTCCCCGTGATGCAGCAGGAACGCACCCGGCATCTGCAGACCATCGCCCTCTAACTTGCCTACTCCGTGACCGGCTATGAATGCTACCACCGCTCGTGCAAATACCTTGGGGCCGAACAACTCGAAGAACCCGCCGACACGTAAACCAAACACGCGGTACAAGATGCGCCGCGGATCGCTAATACTGTGCGCACCGTCCAATCCATACTCGGAAAACACTTCGGTCGCTCGTTCGTCGTCGCTCATGTGCACGAAACAAACTTGCGTGTTGCTCGCCTTAATCTCGTCGTAGCAGCGCGCGATATCGGCAAGCGTTTCGCGACAAAACGTACAACCGAAATGACGCAAGAAGATCACGATTGTCGGCTGCTCGTCGCTCAACTCTGACAGCGTCTTTCCGCGTCGGGTGGTGAATTGCCCCGAGCGAATCGCGTCGTCAAATTTCGGAAGCTCACCCTGAAATGCCGGCGGCGCGTGGTGCGCGTTGTAGGCGTGCACCAAAATCATGAAGAACGGCACCCACCAGATGAGGTCGTTGGTCAAAATCGTCAAACCGAATTGCCAAGGTAACTCGCCATTCGCGACGGCGAAAACAAAACCGATAGGGCCGAAGATTTTGCCGAGTAAGCCGACCAGCGTAATAGGCCAATGCACGAAGGGATTGCGCGCGGCGGCGTAATAACCGATGCCATACACGCCGACAATCATCCCGACGCACTGCCAAATGCCCGGATAGAGCGGTCGCTCCATCCCGATCGCATCGAACAGGGCGAACGGGAAAAGCACAACAGCCGCACCCCACAACAAGTTGTAGGCGGCGGCTGCTATGAGTACTTGTCGCATCCATTTAGGAGGAGAGGAAAGGGAATGCGAACTTATTTGATTTAACTCGATCATGCAGTCGATCCTTCCAAAAAGCTTCGGAATATTCTGACGCCGACCGGGTTGGTTCTCAAAACTGCAGGGCGGCGTCAGCCTCCAAAGCCGATCGAATCTTAGTCACGGCTGCAATTTGTATCTGACGAATACGCTCCTTACTCACGTTCATTTCTCGGCCCAAGGCTTCCAACGTCTTCTTTTTGATGCCAAACTCCATAGGAAAGCGCTTGCCGATGACGAACCGTTCGGTATCCGTCAATTCCGCCGTATTATCGTCCAGCACGATATTTAGACGCTCGGTCAGAAATTTCTGCTCGTCCTCGTGTTTGGCCGCTTGCAAATCGACTTCTTCGAACTCGGGGTCGAATGGCGCGCTCACTATCGATGTTCGTTTCGCGGTCTTACCGGCCGCACGCGAAAACGCGCGGATGATCGCGTTGCACCCGTAGGTGCTAAACCGATACCCACGCCATGGATCGAACGTATCGACGGCTCGCAACAGCGCCATCATGCCTTCACCGCGCAGATCGTCGTGTTCCAAGTTGGTGAAGCGATTGCGGCCAATCATTTCGTACACCAATCCCAAGTTCGCCTCGGTCAAGCGCGATCGTACGAGGTGATAGCGCTGCGTCCAAGTCGAATATTGCTTTTTTGTTTTTCGCGTCAGCCGCTTTTCTGCTTTGAGATACAGCGTGCGGAGCATGTGGGCGGAATAATGCAGCTGTTTAAAAACCACCGTCTCCTCGGCGGCGGTAATGCGACCTGTGGACTCCACTGTATCGGGCCAGCTCGCGAAAATTTCGGACTCAAAACCCGACTCATCCATTTCCGAGTTGTAGATGTAGGGCGGGGGTATGAGCCAATTCTCTAGAGCGGGCTTTTCTGACTTTTCGGTGACAACGCGTCGCATTGGGCAGCTCCTTCGGCTGATGAACGTTTTGACAATCAATTCGTCCAAAACATTCATAGCATTCTCGTCCGACAATGTCAAGAAAATTTGCAATCCACCGAAATTATGCCCTATACTAAATTATCGAGGATTTGTGATCGACACCTTAATGGTGCGATTCGGCCAAAACGCGTAAATCAGTCATCCCGGCTAGGAGAAATAGTGAAACCCGTCGTCTCACCCAAAGAATTGGCACTGGCTATCGGTGTCAGCGAATCCTCTATGAAACGCTGGGCGGACGATGGCAAGATCACGGTCTCGCGAACCGCCGGCGGGCATCGACGGATTCCGATTCACGAGGCGATTCGGTTCATCCGCGAAACCCGCTCCCCCCTGATTCGCCCCGACATTCTCGGACTGGAATCCTCCCCCGCCGCAACAGAGGTGATTTCCCCTTCGGACGCCGCCGAACGGTTTGGTCGTATTCTGATTGACGGTGATACGGCAGCCGCCCGCAGCATGATGATGGCCTTGTATCTCGAAGGCCAAAGTGTGGCCGACATCATCGACGATGTCGTACAGCCCGCGATGCAAGAGATCGGCAAACGCTGGGAGCACGATTCGACAGGCGTATATGAAGAGCACCGGGCGACGGATATTTGCATCCAAGCGATGACGGAACTGCGGCTGGCGTTGCCGCAGGTGCCCAACGCGCCGATCGCCCTCGGCGGTGCCCCCAGCGGTGACCCATACATCCTGCCGTCGATGGCGGCGGCGATGGTGCTGGCGGCGGAGGGCTTTCACGCGGTTAACTTGGGGCCGAACTCGCCGCTCGCTTCGTTCAGCGACGCTGTCAATGCGAATCAGCCTAAGCTCGTCTGGCTGACCGTCAGTCACATCAGCAACCCGGCCGTTATCAATCGCAGCGTGAAGGAATTCTTCGACTGGGCGAGCCAGAAATCGTTGCAAATCATCGTCGGCGGCTATCAGATTCAGGGTATGGACGCAGCTGCCCTGCAAGGCGTACGCGTCGGTCGCTCGATGCGCGAACTCGCTGCCTTTGCCCATGGCCTCAATACCGGCGGTCGCCACGGCAAAACCGACGGCAATGGCTCAAACGGAAAGTCGCTCTCGGACCAATAAATAGGCTGCTTTCGAACAAATTCGCCCGACCGCGGATTCTCGGTCCTCCTCACCACCCTTCCGCGTCATATGCTCGATTAGAGGAGACATTTACCGCTCCGGGTAGATGTTCGCGCTATGACTTACGACCCCAAACAACACAAGAAGCAACTCGAAATGCTGTTGGCTTCGATCGACCGGTTAACGCCCGAGCAGCAAGCCGCGCTCGGACCGATCGTCGACGAAACCAAACGCCGCCAAGCCGAAATCGATACGGCCCACATCGAAGCGCACGATGCCTTGGACGATTGGCGACTGACGATGAAGTATCTCGTCTTTACGAAGGAAGCCAAACGCCGCGAAGTTAATTAAAAGCGATCCCGCGTTCCGTTCAGAGAGGGATAAGGGTCGGGTTGCATACCTTTGTAAACTTCAAGAGGTCAGAACTAAAAAATGACCTTTGAAACTTTGGATCGTCGTCTATCACCTATTCCAACCACACATCCACCAATTTGTTATTTCCTTCCAAACTAAACAGCGACTGCGGTCGGTAGCCCTCTTGGCGAGCACGTTTGACGAATTGGCTCAGCTCGAGCCCATCCTGTTTGAGCTTATCGCGCAGATCTGCTTCCATCAGCACTTCCAAATCGTCGACGGCCAGCGCGGGAAATGTGAGCGAAATCTTTTCACGACCGTCCTTGCGAACGCGAATGCGCAGATGGCGCGCCTGACCTTCCAAGCCGCATGTCGGCTCGGGCGAGGACACATCGATGGCCGCCAGTTCGATAGCCCGCTCCGTCAGAAAGGGCCGAATCGCAAACTCCCACGAGACGTATGCGTCCATACGGCTTAGGTAGTACGCCGCGCCGCGGAACGCGCGCAGCAACCAAATCAAATCGGGCGGTCCCGCAATGCGAAAATTCCAGCGGTCGCTGCCGAGAATATCGCCGATCCGCTCGCCCAAGCGCCACGTCGAATCGTCGCCACTGCCGCCCGCAAACGGCGCACACAATACGCGACAAACCGCCGGCAACTTCTCGCGCAATGGTTCGAGCAACTCACCATTAAAGCCCAGGCCGACCAACACCTTGAACGGATCGCCCTGTTGCTCGACGGTCATCGCAATCAGCTTCAACAGCATGAGCCGCTTTTCAGGGCTTAAGCGATGCACGCACCCATAGTCGTACAGCACGATCTGCGGATCGTTGCCGACCAAGCGAAAACGGTAGTTGCCGGGGTTCGGATCCGCATGCACCAAGCTAGTGCGAAACAGAGAATGAAAGAATCCATTGAGCAATCGCCGCCCGAGCAAACGGCGTTGACTATCGGGCCAATTGGCGACGGCGTCGATGGAATCACCCGGCTCCCAAGTCGTGACTAATACCTTCTCCGTCGATAGTTCATCAATCACGTCGGGAACCACCCAACCATCGCAACCCACGAGTGTTTGGCGCAGCGCGCGTTGATGATTTGCTTCCGTTCGGTAATCGAGTTCTTCGTCGAGGTCGCGGCGCAGTTCAACGCGGTAACCATTCATATCGAACCCGCGGCGTAAATCACCCACCGGCTTCGACAGCCAACCGAGCATGCGCAGGTCATTGGCGACGGCCCGATCCATGTCCGGATATTGCACCTTGATCGCAACTTCGCGACCGTCTTTCAATACCGCGCGATGCACCTGCCCCAATGATGCAGCCAACCCGTGGGGATCAATCTCCGCAACCACGTCCTCCAGCGGCTTGCCCCACGCGGCTTCAAGGAGCGGCTGCACATCATCGAACGGTAACGGCTCTGCGTGGTCGTTGAGATCGCCGAAGGTATCGGCACGCACGTCGTCATCGCTCATGCTCAACAGTTGGCCCACCTTCTGCGGCAAACCGCGCAAGCGCCCCATGCGTTGGGCGAGCAAGGCACGAGCGCGCTCGGCGCGCACTTCGTCGGTACTCTTTTTGATTCGATGCATTTGACGCGCCATGTCGGCGTATGCGACGGCGCGACCGAGGGTGGAACTGGGCATTGAGACGACTCCGTGAAAACAAAACAGGCACACGTTTTATCGGGTCGTGTGCCTGCCAAGTTTCGTTGGTTGTTTGGGAGTCGTCGGTTTCAGCGGGATTTCGTCCCCCAGCCCCAGAGGGGCAGGGGCACCCGCGCGCTGTGGCACCTGCGCGCTGTGGCACCTGCGCGCTGTGGCACCGGTTTGCAACCGGTGATTCCTCGGAGTACGCGCCATTACAAAACGAATCGTGGTTCGCGGCGTAGTTCAGTCCCCCAGCCCTGAAAGGGCAGGGGCACCCAGCACTCGCAACCTGCGCTACGAATATTTCGAGCTTAGTGCGCGACGGGGCAGCCACCGCCTGTGGGCGCGCCGGCAGTGGCCTTTGAGCCGCCGCCGTAGACTTCGTGATGCGGTCGGCCGGCCAAGATCTGTGACTTACCCCAGTCGGCTACCTTCTTGAACTGGTCGGAATTGATGAATGCATTGAACGCGGCCTCATCCGTCCATTCCGACATGATGAGATACGTCTGACCGCTTCGCACATCGCGGAACAGGTTGGTCTTGCTGTGGCCGTCCATGCCGTTCATGAGGTCGAGAACCTTGTAAAAGACCGTCTCGAATTCGTTGTTCTTGCCTTCGAGCACGTCGTAGTTCATTCCAATGGTGACCATTTGTTTCCTCTCAAATCCGAGCAAGGTGCCGATTTCAACATTTATCCGTCACGTGGGATATCGGCAGGCAGCAGCTTCGGATCATAGAGTCGAAGGCCGCATTCGGCACAATCTGCCGATCACTGCGCGATATTGCACCCTGCCGCCCGTTTGATCGACTTCAAGCTTACGCGAGGCCCGATATTGGTCGATTTCTCCCACGGGGGTTCGTCGCTTCTGGGAAAGGTGCATTTTCACGTTTCAGCGCCGGTCGCGCTGCTGCGAAGTATCGAAATCGCCTCTAGGATATGCCGACCATGAAAACGGCCAGCAGGCCCCAGGCCCCCGTGATCAACCTACCCTACACCAAGCAATCGTCGCGCAGCGACGCCCAACCGCTCGGTCGCATTCTGACGCTCGCCGGCATCACCTGGATGTGCATGCTGCCGGTCACCATGTTGGTCGCGCCGCTCAAGGAAATCGTGAGCGATGCGTTCAATGTCGGCATCATCGCCACCCATAGCTTTCAATCCATCAACATGCTCGGCGCATTCATGTTGGCACCGTTCATCGCCAAAACTGCCAATCGCGGCGGTTGGCTCAAGACGGCGGCCATCATCGGCCTTTCCGCCGACGGTGTGCTGTTCGCACTGATGAAGTTCGCCACGAGTAGCGAGATGCTGCTGGCGATTCGATTCTTCGAAGGCGCGGCGCACATCATGGCGCTCAGTTCGCTCATGGCGCTGGTTGCGAGTTATGCGCCCGACGATCGACGCGGTCGCGTCATGGGGATCGTCGGCGCCGCGATGATGCTCGGTACGGCCTGCGGTACTCGTTTGGGTGGGATCGTGTGGACGCATTTGGACATGTGGATATTTCTCGTCGGTGGCGGCATCTCGGCCACGGCCGCGCTGTTGGTGTTGCTGTTTGTTCCCGAGCAGCAGGCAAGTGACAACAAACCCACTCAGCGTCGCAGTTGGCTTTCTATCGCGCGCGAGCAGCCCGCACTAAACGTCGCCTACGCATACGCCTTTATGGATCGTTTCTGCGTCGGCGTGGTGATATCGACGTTCACGCTGTTTCTGGCCGACGTGCATGGCCTATCACCCGACGAGCGCAGCCGCATGTTGGTGCTGTTCCTGGCGCCGTTTGCGATACTGGTGTACCCAGCCGGTCGCCTCGTCGATCGCATCGGTCGCGCTTTGCCGATTGCGTTTGCATCCGCAGGTTTCGGCGTCGTTTTCGCCCTCTACGGCGTGCTGGATATCGAATGGATGCCGGCGGCGATGATTGCGTCAGGCGTTTTGAGCGCTTTGATGTTTGCGCCCAACCTCACACTCTGTGCGGACCTCGCCCCTGAGGGTCATCGCGGTGCGGCCTTTACCGGCTTCAACGCGGCGGGCTCGCTTGGCTTTTTCCTGGGACCGTTAGTCGCTGGTGGGACGCTTTGGTTAATGAAAGAGATCGGTTTTGAATCGATCGCGTCTTACCGCATGGCGTTTGTCGCTGCCGGTGCCGGCGAAGTGCTCTGCGCCGCTATCACGTTGCCCATCCTAATGAATCTGCGTAGGCAAAACGTCACACGCTAATCAAATCCACAAATCGAACACGCGCGTAAAACTGTTTCATTATCTTCTTAGGATTATTGTAACCATTCTTGCATTGAACGCGCAACGACGACGCAAACTGGGCTTCGATTGTTTAGGGTTCACAAAGGGCGCTGATATCACACGCCGCATTCAAATCTGCGATTCATGTTTCGCGCTCAGCGCGAGAACAAACCACCGACTTTATAGACAAACACCAAAAATAAATAAGACCAAAAGTACCCTTGTCAAAATCCTACCGATCGTGTTGGCTACCACCCGGGTGTTTCGTGGGTATCAACCAACGCAAGCTTGGTTTTGATCGAGTGGGAAATTAATTGTGGATGATAAGAAGTGCTTCGCCTGCATCGAGTGCGGGCTTGAACTGCCGATTTCTCTTGCCAAGAATTCTGAAGCAGGAGAACGATACCACTGTTCGTTTTGCGGAGCGGTTTATTGCGGAATTTTAGATAAAGACGCGCCGCAAGAGCTGATGGCCAACGTTCAACGAATCGAGCGCCACGCATAACAACGAGTCGTCGCATTTGTCGACCAAATCGACATCGGCAAACCAAAGCGAGACTTGTTATTTAGAGATTGAACGCGCGGCGTAACGAGCCAACGCTACGCCGTTGCGGGTGTACCTAACTGCACCGCCGCATCGAGCAGCGCCTGCGGAATGTCGGCAAGTCCGACCACGCGATCGACGAAGCCCGTTCGGGCCGCAGCCTTCGGCATACCGAACACGATGCTCGAATCCTGATCTTGAGCCAGCGTGGAAGCGCCGGCTTCCTTCAGAAGTCGAATGCCGCGCGAGCCATCATCGCCCATGCCGGTCATGACAATGGCCACCGTTCGGTCACCGGCGACTTTGCTAATCGACGTGAATAACACGTCCACCGACGGTCGAAAGCCTGAGACCTTCGGCCCGTTGTCCAATCGACATACCAACTTGCCCAAATGTTTCTCGATCTTGAGATGATGGCTGCCGGGCGAAATCAGCACCTGACCGGGACGCAAAGCGTCACCCTCTTCGGCTTCTTTAACCGTCATAGCGGCCTCTTCATTCAGCCGCTTGGCGAACGGTGCCGTGAAATCGGCCGGCATGTGTTGCGTGATGACGGTCGCCGGGAAGTTGGCGGGCAGCGCAGGAATGAGCTTATGGAGCGTCGCGGGACCACCCGCACTAATACCGATGGCGACGACGGCATCTTTCGGCGCATTTACCAAGCCCGCAATGGGTGCGATGCGATCGTCGTTCTCACCAATGTTCTTGCGATTGCTCTCGTATGCGGCGCGCACCGCGTTGAGCACTTCTTCGCGAAAGCTCTGCAACGTGGCGGATTTCTCACCGAGCGGTTTGGCGATGCAATCGACGGCACCTTTGCGTAGCGCATCGAGCGTGAATTGGGCACCTTTTTGCGTCTTGGTCGATACCATCACGATCGGCATCGGCGCTTCTTTCATCACGGTCTCGAGCACTTCCAAGCCCGTCATCCCCGGCATCTCCACGTCGAGCGTGGCGACGTCGGGTTTGAGCTGCAGAATTTTCTTAAGACCTTCCGTGCCGTTCATGGCGGTGCCAACGATCTCGATGTCTTTCACACTATCGAGCGCGCTCTTCAGCATACCGCGCATGAAAACCGAATCATCAACTATTAAAACGCGAATTGGCATTTTCAGAAACCCGGCGAAATGAACCTAAGAATTGAGATCGATGACCGTCGTCGCGCCCTGTCGCCTTCGCAAACAACATGGCATAACAACAACCGTCGCTAATACATACGCTGCGTGGCGGCTAACCGGCGATAACCCGATTGACCGCTTCTTGCACGCGCTCTTTCTCAAACGGCTTAACCACATAATCGGCCGCACCATGCTTCAGCGCTTCCATCAACGGCTGTCGCTGATCGATCGCGGAGATCACGATCACCTTGGCGCTCGGATCGCTGGCGCGAATATCTTTCAAGGCATCGAGCCCGCCCTTCTTGGGCATGATCAGGTCCATCGTGACCAGATCGGGCTTGGTTGCCTCGTACTTGGTGCACGCGTCTTCTCCATCGACCGCTTCGTCAACGACTTCGCAACCGAGTTCGGTCAGGATGCCCTTAATCATGTGTCGCATGAACGCGGCGTCATCGACTACGAGAACTTTTGTTGCCACGGAATGCTCCTTCAAAAAATCAGATCTTTACGGGATCCGCACCAATTACCTGAACCGTTACGTCGCCCGTATTGGGGTCGAGCAACATCCGCCGCCCCTTGGTACCGCCGACATCCTCGGCGGCCAGACGAATGGCACACTCGCTCAAACGCGACTTCACCGCCTTGATATTGCGATCGCCGATACCGTTATCGACTTTGTTGCCGAACATCGACGCCCCGCCGCTGATCTTCGCGGTCAGGCGTTTCCTATCCGCCCCCGCCATCAAGACATCCTCGATCAGCGCGATAACGGCCGTATCGGCAAACTTACCTTTTGCCCCTTGACCCATCGACGAGTCGGGCAACATCACGTGCGCGATACCGCCGACCTTTGCGACGCGATCGAAGATCGCCACGCCGACGCACGAACCCAATACGGTGCGCAGCGTGTTCGGACACTTGGCCACCTTGATTTCCGCGATACCGATGTTCATGACTTCGCTCATCACATCCTCGCTCAACTCAAGGAGGTCTCGATCAGTCGCAGCGACATGGGTGTCGGCAACACGTAGTAATTCCAATCCAACCAACGCCCGTCCACGCTAAACGAGGTCCGCGCAAGGAATACTTCATCACTCACCATCGCTTGCTCGACAACCACGGCCTGCAAGATTGCTTCCAACATATCCACCTGCAATCGCGGCGGCTGCGGTTCGGTATGAATGTCGAGCCACTTGGCCCAGCTATTCACGAAAGCACTGCTAACGATGTTGCCCGTTTCCTTAAGACAGGATTGGGTCATCTCATCGAAGTCTTTGGTCGTGCCTTCGGGCTGCCCCATCATGAGATCAACCAACTCGAACGCCGTCGGCTCGGTCATCACCATCAACGTATGACCGTGCATTTGCGACCCGAGCGCAAGATGCAGCCCGGCAACCACCGTGTCCGAACTTTCGCCCTGACAAATTTCTTTCAGCGGCACACGCTCGAATCCCTCGGTGCTTAGCCGTACGCCCTTGTGCAACCATTTCGACATGGCTCGCGACGCGTTGAAGGCACCGTTGATCGCGATGGTGTGCAGCGCGTTTTGTTTGAACGTATCGCTGGCGCAGCGGTCTTGCATCCGCTCGAGCGACGTGGCCGACGGCAACAGCAGCAAAAACCAATCGAGCTGTTGGCCGTCCATTTCAAACTCGGTACGCGAGACCAAGGCATGGTCGCCAATCGTCGCTTGATTCACGAGCAGCGGCTCGATGACCGAACACGCCATATCGTGCACGACGGTCGGTGCCGCCGGGATCGTCTCCGAATTCAACCAACTCGCGAGGGAATTGGTGAACGCCGTCGCAACGATGTTGCCGGTTTCCTGAATGCAGGAAGCTTCCATGTCACCGACTTGTTGCGTCGTGCCCTCGGCCACGCCCATCATCATGTCGATAATTTTGAATGCAGTGGCTTCTTTGAATACCAGCAGCACGTTGCCGTCGAGATCGCCTTCGAGCGGCATGTGTGCCGCCACCACCGCGTCTTCGGGCTGGCAAGCCGCCGTCACGACTTCGTCGAGCGGCAACGATTCGAAACCATCCGATGTCAGACGCACGCCCTTGCGAAACCACTTGGACAGCGCACGCGAGGCGTTGTAGGCGCTATTGACCGCGACCGTGCGCAGCGCGTCGGAGAGTTCGTTTTGCTTGATGGCCTGCATATCAGCCGGCATGGACTGCATCCTCCGTGCTTTGTTCGACGCGCGGCTTGAGCGCTGCTTCCGATACGGATTTCACTTGCGGTCGCGCAATGGCATCGATGCGTTGCGCGAACATAGTCATCATCGTCGCGACATCGAGAATCAACGAGACGCGACCGTCACCCATGATCGAAGCGCCGGTAATGCCGTTCACGTTTTGGAAATTCTCGGCAATGCTCTTGATGACGACGTCTTCCTGCCCGATAAGCTCGTCCACCACGAGGCCCATGCGCTCGTCCTGAGATTCGAGAATCATGAGCGTGAGCGAGTCGTTATCGCGCGTTTGCGTTTGCAACTCGGGCGCGGGGGCGTCGAACACTTGCTCGAAGTACGCCACCGGAATCACCCGTTCGCGCACCCGGCAAACGCGTTTCTTCTGAATAAATTGCATGTCGCTGCCGTTGGCCGTGATGATCTCACCCACGGCTTCCAGCGGAATCGCATAAACCGAATTACCGATTCGCGCGATCATCGCCGTAATGATGGCCAGCGTCAGCGGTAACTTGATCGTGACCGTCGCCCCTTCACCGGTCACGCTGTCGACTTCGACGGTGCCGTTGATGGCTTCGAGTTTGTTGAGCACGATGTCCATGCCCATGCCGCGGCCCGAAAGGTCGGTCACCTGCTCGGCAGTGGAAAATCCCGGCTTGAAGATGTATTGAATGACCTCTTTTTCGCTCATTCGCTCCGCTTCTTGCGGGCTAGCCATTTCGCGTTCGATGATTTTGGCGCGGACGCGCTCGACGTCGACACCCTTACCGTCATCGCGTACCTGAATGCAGATATGGCGACCGCGATGGAATGCTTCGAGCGTGACTTGCGCCGTTTCCGGCTTGCCCGCCTTCACGCGATCCGCCGGTTTCTCGATACCGTGATCGACGCTGTTGCGAATCATGTGCGTCAATGGATCGCCCAACTCGTCGATCATGCGCTTGTCGAGCTCGGTCTGCTCGCCCTTCAGCACTAGCTCGACCTTCTTACCTGTGGCGCGCGAAATATCACGTATGACGCGGCGGAAGCGCTGAAACAGCGGCCCCACGGAAACCATACGTGTTTCCATGATGCGCTTCTGCATGCCTTCGGAGACGAGGTTGAGCGCGTGCAACGCTTCGGAAAAATCGTTCATCGCGCCGCGGGCAGTTTGAACTTGCCCCACGACCTGACTAATCGAATTGAAACCGTCGGCGACCGTCTTTACCGAATCTGCAATGGCACCCAGATTGCGACCGCCGGGTTCGGACTGTTCAGCCTGTTCGATCGTTTCCTGCAATTGCTGCAATCGATGCGCCATATCGTCCACGACATAGCCCAAGCTTTGCCCTTGGAAGAGCGGCTCGAAGCGACCGTGGATTTGCGTTAGGCGCGCCTTGTTGATGACCAACTCACCACCGAGATTCATCAACTGATCGAGGCGCTCGAGATCAACGCGAATTGTCTCGCCAACCTTCGGCGGCGTTCGTTGCTTATTGGCGTCGGCAGGCTTGGCCGTCTCGGTGGGTTTCGGTGCCGATGCGGTCGGCTTGGCTTCTGGCTTCAGCTCTGCCTTTGGCGTCGGTGACGGTGGTTTCTCAACTTTCGCAGCGGGTGCGGGCGCCACTTGCGGCGCGTCGGCTACTGGAGCCGCCGGTGCAGGCGATGGAGCAGCTGCAGGCGGCGCAGCAGGAGCGGGCGCCGCTTTCGATTCGGTGGCGACATCATCCGTCGATTCAGACGGCGATGCCGCTTCCGAGCCTGCCAACACCTGGCCGTCGGTACCTAAGATTCGGACAGCCTTGGCCTCATAGCCGGAGATCAATTCGGCAACTGCCGCCGGGTTGGCGTCGGTGCTGATGGTAAAGGTGATCTGTTCGAGCGGATTGCTACCGTCGAGGCTGTCGACATCCGGATTGGACTGCAGCACGTCGCCGACTTCGCTCAGCTTGTTGTTGATAAGGTAGGCTTGAATTTCAGATTCGACGAAGTCTTTCTCGAACGACACTTCAACATCGATCACGCCATCGGAAATTTCCGCGGCATCTTCGGAAACGGCGACGGATTCTTCCGAATCCGATGCGTTCTCCAGTTCGGCGTTCGACGTACTTGCCGCTTCTTCAACAACGCCAGACACAACGGTCGAAGGCACATCAGTTGTTTCTTCAACTTCCGTGCTCGTTGCATCGACGGCTTCGTGCGATTCTGCAGTCGCCACGTCGCCAACGGCTTCGCTCGTAATGGCGTCGCCCGACGCGACCGCTTCCAACTTCGCGCTATTGCCTTTGAGCCACTGATCGAAGCGTCCGACCGTGCCTTCCGACGTCAGTTCCTCGAGCTTGCCGTCGCCAATCAGCGAGACATCAGCCCGTACGCGATCGACCGCCGAGAAAACCGATTGCATCAACTCTTCAGTGAGCTGCATTTCCTGATTGCGGACCAAATCGAGCACCGTTTCGACGTCGTGCGTCATGGCGTAGAGCGCATTGCAACCTGCCGCGCCCGTCGCGCCTTTGATGTTGTGCGCGCAGCGGAATACGTCATTAATCGCTTCGAGGTTGTCCGGTGTTTCTTCGAGCTTGAGCAGCGTGTTGTTCAGCTCGTCGATCGTTTCCAACGTGCTTTCGACGAACAATTGCGCCAGCTCGGCGTTTTCCAATACGGCGCTATCTGTACCGACGGCAGGAATAGCGCTTTCAGCGGCAGCGTTCGAGGCCGACGCCGATGCTTCTTCCGTTACGGCTGCGGGCGCCTGGTCAACCGAAGACTCCGCCTCGGCAACCAAGGTTTCTTCCTCGGCTTCGTCGCCTTCCGTGGTAGCTTCCGGCGCTTCGGCGACCGTCTCTGACGGCGGTTCTTCGTCAACAGTCGATGGCGCGTTGTCGCCACTCAGAATCGCTTCGAGTTGTGCGACGGAATCTTCGATAGCCACGGGTTGTTCGGGCGGATTGCTCAATTCACCGATTAACGCCTTCAACCGATCGATCACGCCAAAGAGCGTTTCGACACCGTCGGGTGCCAGCGCGAGCTTTTGCATGCGCACCTGGTCGAAGAGCGTTTCCATCACGTGGGTCAGGTCGCGAATTTTGTCGAAACCCATCGCCGCGCCCAAGCCTTTAAAGCTATGAGCGGCGCGGAACATCTCATTCATCCGGCTTTGATCTTCGTCGGATTCCAACGTGATCTTTCCGGAACCCTGATTGGCCTTTTCTTCCAACGCCATCAGCCCTTCGTCGAGTATCTCCAAATACTCCGGGGCTTCGTCGAGAAAGCCGGCCAACAGTTCTTCCGAAATTTCGGGAACGTAGTCGCTCACGCTTTCACCAATTTCTTATTCGCCGCACCTTGTGCCGCCGTTTTCAGTTTCTGATAAACGCCAGGTCGTTGATAGCTCAACGTCATGTGTGCCGAGAGTTCGGGGATCGTGCGAATCGGGTCGACGTCGCCGACGATCAAGCGACCGTTATCCGCCAGCGCCTTGGTTACGACGTCGATCACGCGCTTCTTCATCGGAATATCGAAGTACATCAGCACGTTGCGAAGGAAGATCACGTCGAAGCGACCGCTGGGAAACTCATCGCGCAAATTGTGAAACTGAAACGTGACCATCTCTTTAATGGCGGGCTTCAGATGAAATTCATCCGCGTTGACCTTATCGAACCACTTTTTGATTCGTTCCGGCGTCGTTTTGGAGACAGCGTAGGCGTTGTATTTACCCGCCCTGGCCATATCGAGCACTTTGCTGCTGATATCGCTGCCGATGATCTTGACGTTCCACGTATTGAAGTTCGGTAACAGTTCGCGCAGCATGATGGCGGTGGTGTAGGCTTCTTCACCGCTGCTGCTGGCCGCACTCCAGATGCGCACTTCTTTCTTGGTTTTGCCCTTGGTTTCGACGAAGTCGGGCACTAAGTCGTTCTCGAAGTAACGCCAAAGCTGTTCGTTGCGGAAGAAATACGTTTCGTTGGTCGTGACCGCCGAGAGGAAGTGCGGCTCTTCTTCCTTAAAGCCCGCAGCGCTTTCGATGTGCTTGCGGTACTGCTCGAAGGTATCCATCTTCAGCGCTTTTAAGCGCCGTCGCAGTCGATTGCTGAGCAGGCTAAGCTTGCGGTCTTCGAGGTGAATGCCGGTGCGATCGTAGACCACCTTGGCGATTTTCTTAAATTCGTCGGGAGAGAGTTTTAAGAGATCTACGGACACGGTTCACACTCCATTGCTGAATCCGGCTGGTCGCCGCGCGTGCTGTCAGCAATTCCGCAAAGCGCTACGACGTGAATTTGTCTGTTGCTTTCCGCTCCGTAGAGACAGGCAGATGCGGCGCACCGTTGTGGTGCGCCGCAGCTTGCCCGATATCAAACTCGTTACGGCGCGAACGCCGTTGCGTTACGGGTTACTCTTTGCCGCCGCCCACGTTGAAGGCACCGACCAGTTCTTGTAGCTGTGCGGCCTGACCCGACAGCTCTTCCGCCGAACCGGCCATCTCTTCGGCAGCCGAAGCGTTGTTTTCCGTGATCGACGCGACATTTTGAATGCCCGTGTTGACCTCGGTCGCCGTGTTGGCTTGCTCTTCGGTCGCGCTGGCGATTTCGGAGATGCCGCGGGCCGTTTCTTCAACGCCTTCGATGATTTTCTTGAGGGCTTCGCCGGTTTGTTCGCTCAGCTCGGCACCTTCCTTCACGCGCTGCGTCGATTCCTTGATCAGCGTGGTGATTTCCTTGGCGGCTTCGCTGGAGCGTTCGGCCAACTTGCGGACTTCATCGGCGACGACGGCGAAACCAAGGCCGTGCTCACCGGCGCGGGCGGCTTCGATCGCGGCGTTGAGTGCCAAGAGGTTGGTCTGGGCGGCGATTTCAGAGATGACGCCGATGATTTCGGCGATCTGTTCCGACGACTTGTCGATCAGCTTCATCGCTTCGATGTTCTTCTCGACCTGAGCGCCACCCTCTTCGGCACGGCTGCTGGTTTGCTTCGCGACCGTGTCGGCGTTGCGGGCATTTTCTGCCACGCCGCCGATCATTTTGCTTAGAGACTGCACGGCGGCCGACATCTGCTCGACGTTGGCCGATTGCGTTTGGGCACCATCGGATAGCGAGGTCGAACCTTCGGAAACGACGCGCGAACCTTCGGAGAATTGATCCGCCGCTTCGGCAATCTGCACGATGATCTCGCGCAGCGACGTAATCATGCGATTGAGGCCTTCGCCCAACTGACCGATCGCGTCTTCGCCGCTGACGGTGACGTTAGTCGTGAGATCGCCACCGGCGGCCGCTTGCACGTTGGCGAGCAGGCTGTCCACTTTGCCTTGCAGGACCTTGGCGTCGTTCTCGATCTTCTCCGACATCTCTTTCTGGCGCGCTTCCATCGCCAGTTTTTCGGTGATGTTTTCCCACGTCACCATCGGGCCGATGAAATCGCCGTTGTTGTCATAGATCGGGCTCACCAACAAATCGAGCTTGTTCTCACCGAGTTCGATTACGGCCCGATGCGGGAGGTTCTTCGGATCGGCGAGGATGCCGCGCTGATAAGCCGGATTTTTGTGGAAGACGTCGACATTCGAACCGACGACCTTGTCGAGCGGAACCGGCAACAAGCTCGCCAAAGGTGTTAACGCCTTGACGGTAGCTGGGTTGACGTAAGTGATGTTGAGATCCTTGTCGGCCATAATGATGTTGACCGGTGCGTTCTCAACCATCGACGATTTTTCGGCAGCTTCGTGTTCCTTCTTGCGCTTTTCGGTCACGAGTTCCCACGTGACCATCGGGCCGGCGTATTCACCATTCTCGTCGTAGATACCGCTTACGAGCAGGTCGAGCGTCTCATCGCCAAGTTGAATAAAAGCCTGATGTGGAAGATTCTTCGGGTTCGACAGAATCTTGCGCTGATAAGAGGGGTCTTGATGAAAGATATCGATATTGCTGCCGACGACCTTATCCAATGAAACCGGTAGCAAGTGCGCCAACGGCTTTAGCGAATTCGCCGTTGCGGGATTGACGTAAGTGATGTTGAGATCTTTGTCCGCCAAAATAATGTTGGTCGGAGCATTCTCAACCACGGGAATCATCTCACCAGCTTTGCGTCGGAGTTTAACCTGCTCCGTAACGTCCGCCGCGTACTTCACCACCTTATACGGCTTGCCATTTTCATCGAAGATGGGGTTGTACGACGCGTTGATCCAAATCTCGTCACCCGACTTGGTCACGCGCTTGAACTCACCAGCTTCGAATTGACCGCGACCGAGCTTATCCCAGAAGGCCTTGTATTCGGGCGTGCTTGCGTACGAAGGCTCGCAGAAAATGCGGTGGTGCTGTCCCTGAATCTCATCCAGACGATAGCCCACGGCGTTACAGAAGTTGTCGTTTGCCGTAATGATGGTACCGTCGAGTTCGAACTCGATGACGGCCATTACCTTGTTAATGGCATCGAGTTGCCCCGTCAGGTTGGTCATATCAACGGATGAATTGGCGTTGGCCGACTGCGTGCTTTTCTTGCTGTTGCTGGTGGTCATGGTTCTTCCTCGTTATCGAAAACCGTTTTGATGCCCGTTGCGGATCGGCCTGCCACGAACGTGCCGCCGAGTGGTCCAAATTGATTCTGTTCGTTACGCCGTGAGGCCCGATAGTTTGCTCACTTCCTCGCTGTTCAACAGGTTGTCCATGTTGAGCAGGATGAGCAGCTTGGTATCGAACTTCACCAGTGATTCGATGTATGCATGATCGATACCGACGACGCTCGACGGCGGCGGTTCGATTTGTGCCTCGTTGATGCGCAGCACCTCGTTCACAGCATCCACCACCATGCCGATCGTCTTGTTGCCGACATTCACCACGATGATGCGCGTGTGCTCGTCGTGCTTACCGGCAGGCAAACCGAAGCGCTTGCGCAAATCGACGATGGGGATCACATGACCGCGCAGATTGATGAGCCCGCGAATGAAGTTGGGCACTTCCGGCATTTGGGTAATCTCGCCGGGCAGGATGATTTCCTGCACGCGCATGATGTCCACGCCGTACTCTTCGTTGGCCAGCCGAAAACTCACGATCTGCGTGATTTCAGCATTGCTTTCCGTGCCCGTATTCATCAATTCTTTGATGTCCGGCTCCTGACTTGGCGTTGCGGTCGCGTTGCTCATTTGATGCGCTACCTCCGGCGACGGAGCGAGTACGTTTGAAAAAATGACGTGACGACCGCCAAAATTGCGGTCTTACAATCCGTTCATCGAATCGGAGGGGCCTGCGCTTTATTTAGAAGTCATTACTGTCGCTTTTTTTGAACGGGAACGGCAGATAACCGACGCATGTTGAGCGTACGCAACAATCGGGAGAGAAGAATTTGATGATGGAAAACAACACGACCGTTTCGGGGAATGAATATCGATGAAAGTCTAAATAACGCGATAACACTAGAAAATCTAACAAGCGACTTGAATTCACCTAACGAGCGATTACTATGAAAAGTATGAATACGCGAATCGAAGCCCGAGCCTTTGACTGTTATCGCCATCTGCGATCGAAGGCCGGGTGACGCGCAAAAATATCCTGCGTTGACAAAACCTCGTTGGCCTTCAATAGCCATCGAGGTTTTTTTGTGCGCATAACAAAGTGTGGAGCGCCAATCAAAACACCGCGCAGAATCTGCGCGCAAGAACCGCGGTTCAATAACTCGCGAGGCGATGATCCTCACGGCGGACTGTAAATCCGTTGTCGCAAAACAAGTGAGGTGGCCCGACGAGGGGTTCAATTCCTCCATCGCCTAATTATTCAGACCTATCAGGCTGACCGTAGGCATATACCCCGCGCAAAACCGGCGCTCGCGAAATAGCCGCCGGATTGATTCCGAGTTTGCCTTCGGGAATCGGACGTCCGAGCCGCTGGTAGTATTGCACCCAGGCCCGGAAGAACTCGCCCGACTCGGGCGCTCGAAACGTCATCGGTGCAAGATCGAAAATCGAACGCCCGCCCGGGGCTGTCGCGAAGATGAGATAAATCATCTCCGAGCAATACAACGCGTCGTCGCCGATCTCGAAATAGTCGTCGTACCTTGTACCGAGATAAGACAACCCGCGCGCGACGGCCCCCGGTATCAACGGTTGATGTGCTGGCAGCAAACGCCCCACCATCACCTTGGGATTGCCCGAGGCGTCTTGGCTTCGCCCTAGAAAATCGTCCAACGATGTCAGGATCACGCCCGCGCTCAGCGCTTCGAGCACGAACCAATCGGCATCGGAGCGGGCCAGCGCATCGTGCGTCGCCGAATGCTCCGCCGCCGTCAGTCGATCGACGACCAGACCGATATGGCTCAGGTGATAGCCATCGACACCTTGCGTGACGGCTTCGATCGCATCGCACGTGGGCCCGCAATCGAGATCCTGAAAGAGCAGGTCGCCTAGTGCCAACTCGAAATCGGAAGGCGCAATTTGTTGGCGCCTCTCCGAATCGACCGCTCCGTTACGCTGCCTTTCGCAACTGAACCCTGCAACGCAAACCAGCAGTGTGGCGATCGTGCATAATCGAATCGCACCGCCTCGCCCAGCGCTACGTAAATTCCGTCGTATCATCCCCTCATTAATGGCCTACGACGCATCCGATGTCAACGGTGCATCCGCCTCCGTGCCGCCAGCATCATTGGTCCGTCGTTCCAATGACGCTTGCTTGGGATTCAGCGACTGACGATCGAAGCGCGGGTGCAGCGCGCTGCGATCCATTACCAACGAACCGCCCGTCGACTTATGCTGCGTTTCCCAATCGAGCAGCAGCGTTAAACAGGCGTGATCGATGTAGTCGAGATCTTCGAGGTATACGTGGAGTTCGCGCGTCGCGGGAACTTTCTCCAGCGCGACGGCCAGTTTCGGTAAGCGGATAAACGTGGCCGCACCGCGCAACGTAATCTCGGTACGGTTGTCATCGGGATGATCTTTAAACGTGATATCGAGATGCGAGAACGTCCAGAGGAGCTTCAGCAGCGCCAGACCGAAACCGATGGCAATACCCGTCAGCAGGTTGAAGTACACGATCGAAAAGACGGTTACAAAGTAAATGATCACTTCGCTGGGGCTGTCGCGATATAGCTTCTTGATCGCTTTGATGTTGACGAGCTTGTATCCGATGTACACGAGCACCGCCGCCAGCGCCGCGCGCGGGATGTGCGCCAAAAGATCGGTCAACAAGGAAACGAAAACCAGCAACCAAACGCCGTGCAGTATCGCGGACGCGCGCGTTTTGGCACCGGCCTCGACGTTGGCCGAGCTACGCACGATAACACCCGTCATCGGCAGCGCCCCAAACATCCCGCAGATGGAATTGCCCACGCCTTGCGCGAACATTTCCTTGTCATACTTGGTGCGCGGACCGGTATGCAGTTGATCGACGGCGTTGGCGCACAGCAGCGTTTCCGCACTCGCCACAATGGCTATCGTAAACGCACCGACCATCACATCCGGATTCGCCAGTGACTTAATTGCCTCCATGGTCGGCAGTTTAAAGCCATCGAGCAGGTTACCTTCGATGACAATCTTGATAATGTCGAGCTTGAATACGTATGACAAGATGGTGGCGACCACGATAGCCACCAGCGCTGGCGGAACGATCTTAAGTTTGCCACGCGCGAAAGCGCCCCACAGAACGATGATCAAAATCGACAACAGACCGGTATAAGCGGCCAAGTGATGTTGCGACGAGTCGATCGGGAAGATGCCCTTGTTCACCGCCTCCGGAATCGACAGCAGATTCTGCACGGGCGATTTGCGCGGATCGTCGTCGACCATCACGTGAAATTGCGACGAGAAAATGATCACGCCGATGCCGGCCAACATCCCTTGTATGACCGCCGGCGATACCGCCCGAAACCATTGCCCCAACCGCAGCACGCCCGCGATCATCTGTAACACACCCGCCGCCAGCACGATGATACCCAATTGGGGTGCCAGTTCGGGGTCTTTCACGATTCCGAAGATAATGACGGTCAAGCCCGCCGCCGGGCCGCTGACCTGCAAAGGCGAACCAGCTAGCGTTCCGACGACGATTCCGCCGACGATGCCCGTGATGAGGCCGGACGCGACCGGAACGCCCGAGGCGATCGCAATCCCCATACACAACGGCAGCGCGACGAAAAACACCACGACGGAGGCGGGCAGGTCGTAGCGCAACAAGTTCGATACAAATGAGTCGGGTCGTTCGGCAGTTGTCATCAGAGATCGTTCTTTTGGGTTCGGCAATCGTTGGTAATCAAGAATGCGTGATACGGGATGAACGCGCGTTACGAATCATCCTCTTCCAGCGCCTCGGTTTGTTCGACGCCGGCGATGCCATCGTACAAATCCCTAAACGCATCGACCGTGGGATCGTAACATTCGACTTTGCCTTCGGCGAAGTTGTAATACCAGCCCATCAGCAGAATCTTGTGAGCGTGGTGCAACTCTTTAACGAAGCCGTACGTCTCAAGATTCTTCAACTGTTGCAAGACGTTGCGTTTCACCGCCGTTTCGACGCGTTCGGCATCGCTGCCAAACGCGCCGCCGCCAAGCACCTCCTCGCGCACATCGGCGGCCAGATCGAGCCAGCCGGGCACCTCCTCCAACCCGTCGGTCGAGCCGGGCTTGGTCAGGGCATCCATCGCGCCGCATTGGGCGTGTCCGCATACGACGATCACTTTGACCTTCAGGACGCGCACGGCATATTCGAGCGTGGCCGACTCGCCCGTGGGTCGATCGGATTTCGGCGGAATCAGATTGCCCGCGTTGCGAATCACGAACAGATCGCCGGGGTCGGTCGACGTAATCAGCGACGGGTCGATTCTCGAGTCGGAGCACGTAATCACCAAAAAGCGGGGATGCTGGCCATGGCCCAACTCGGAAAACAAGGCCTGTTTTTGTGGAAAAACCGACTGTTGAAAGCGTCGCACGCCTTCGACCAGCTTAGATGGCATAGTTGGGACCTCGCGTTGCGGAATTAGTGAACCGGAAATCGCGAATCCTAACACAAGGTCCGCCTAACTGCGCGAAAATTCGCGATTGGGTAGCGTTGCAGCCCCAAAATGGCGATTATTGAATTGCCAAAGGCGACTAAAATACGACATAAAATTCCGGCTTGACATTTCCGGATTTGTGCGTCTAATAATACCCGGAAGCGCGGGGAAAACGCGCTCGAACACCGGTCCCCTCTATTGCAGGAGCCATGCATGTCGACCATGCCCAGCACGAAACCAGCCAACTCGTCTTCGCCTCATACGTCCACGCCGATCACCGTCGCAACGGGCGATGGCATCGGCCCGGAAATTATGGACGCCACCCTACGCGTGCTGGAAGCCGCCGGGGCGCGGCTCGACATCGAGAAAATCGACATCGGTGAAAAGGTTTACCTCAGCGGTCAAACGTCCGGCATCTGTGCGGACGCCTGGGAATCGTTGCGCCGCACGCGCGTTTTTCTGAAGGCCCCCATTACCACACCGCAGGGTGGTGGCTACAAAAGTTTGAACGTCACCATCCGCAAAACCCTCGGACTCTATGCCAACGTGCGCCCGTGCTCTACGTATAGCCCCTTCGTTGCCACGAAACATCCGAATATGGATCTCGTCATCATTCGCGAAAACGAAGAAGACACGTACGCCGGTATTGAGCATCAGCAAACCGACGAAGTTTATCAATGCCTTAAGTTGATCACGCATCCCGGCTGCGAGCGCATCTGTCGCTACGCTTTCGAATACGCCGCCGCGCACGGCCGCAAGAAGGTCACCTGCTTCACCAAAGACAACATCATGAAGCTGACCGACGGCTTGTTCCATCGTGTGTTCGATGAAGTCGGCGCCGAATACCCCAACATCGAAAAAGAACACTGGATCATCGACATCGGTGCGGCGCGGCTTGCCGATACGCCCGAGATGTTCGATGTCATCGTGATGCCGAACCTGTACGGCGACGTCGTCTCCGATATCGCCGCCCAAATCTCCGGATCGGTCGGGCTCGCCGGTTCGGCCAACATCGGCGAAGGCATCGCCATGTTTGAAGCCATCCACGGTTCCGCGCCGCCTATCGCCGGCCAAAACGTTGCCAACCCCTCCGGCTTGCTGCACGCCGCGTTGCAAATGTTGGTGCACATCGGCCAGCCCGATGTGGCCGAGTCGATTCATAACGCATGGCTCACGACCATCGAAGAAGGTATCCACACATTCGATATCTTTAACGAAGCCAACAGTACCAAGCAGGTCGGCACCCGCGAATTCGCCGACGCCGTCATCGAACGATTGGGCCGTCGCCCGAGCACGTTGACGCCCGTTTCATACGCCGCTGCCCACGATCATCCGCGCCCGGCGGGTCGCGTGACGCCGACGAAGTCGCTCAGGAAAGCAACGATCGGCGTGGATGTGTTCCTTCACTGGCGCGGCCAGCCCAACGATTTGGGCGCGCAGCTCGAAGCCGTTAGCTGCGACACGTTGCGCATCAAGATGATCACCAACCGTGGCGTGAAGGTTTGGCCCGATGGCTTCTCGGAAACATTTTGCACCGATCACTGGCGTTGCCGTTTCGTGCAGCCCGATCAAAAAGCGATCGCGCATGCGGATATCACCGGCTTGTTGAACCGCATCGCCGAGGCGGGGCTGGACTTTATCAAGACGGAAAATCTGTGCACGTTTGACGGTCAGCGCGCCTATTCGTTGGGCCAAGGGGAATAGGTCGACGCCATTAAAGGCATTCAGGGGTAAGTGGGTAACTAAAGACCGGTCGGGCACGCAATCGCGTCGCCCGGTCGGTTCTTTTTTTGCGCGATCAGATTTCGTCACGAATCGAAGCGGTGCGACATTCCTACCTCGGGGGTGCCATGCCGACCCAACCCAGTCAATGAAATCCGTCAACTGAAAGGCAACCTCGCGCGAGCCACCGAACGGCCAACCAATTCGAAGGTCGGCATGCCCGACCCACGCAAATCCGATTAACCAAAGGAAGTCATCCATACGCCGGGGTGCCATACCGACCCAACCCCACAGTCTTAGCCGTCATGTGACAGGCAACCTCGCGCGAGCCACCCCGAACAACCAATCGATCAAAAGGTCGGCATGCCCGATCCACGCGAATCCCTTAATCAACGGAAGGCACCCATGCGCTGGGGTGCGATGCCGACCCAACCCCACAGTCTTAGCCGTCATCTGAAAGGCAACCTCGCGCAAGCCACTCCGAAAAACCAATCGATCCAAAGGTCGGCATGCCCGATCCACGCAAATCCCTTAATCAACGGAAGGCACCCATGCGCCGAAGGCGCCTTCCTTCGGCGTGTTAAACAACATCATCCTTAAATTCTAAAAGCGTTGCGCCGATTGGCCGAGCCAAAAGACCAAACCCTTGACATGCAAGCCACGACTTGCATATACTCCGCCCCATCGATACATGGATGACGACCTATACCGAGCCATCGCCGACCCCACGAGACGGGCGATTCTGGATGAACTGGTGGAGCGCGACGGTCAATCGCTGTTCGAGCTTTGCAGCCGGTTGATCATGAAACACGGCATCAGCTCATCGCGACAGGCGATTTCGCAGCACTTGGAACTGCTCGAATCCGCCGGGTTGGTCGTCGCGCGCCGTGAAGGTCGGTACAAATTTCATTGGTTCAATGGTGAACCGCTGAAGGCAATCACGAAACGCTGGCCCGCAAACGCCAAAAAGAGGTAGAGCCCGATGAGAATCAACCTTAGCAGTGTTCCCGTCGACGATCAGGAAAAGGCGTATCAGTTCTATACCAAGACGCTCGGCTTTCAGAAAAAGCACGATATCCCGATGGGTAAACACCGTTGGATAACCGTCGTATCTCCTGAAGACCCCAACGGGACCGAGTTGGTTCTCGAACCGGACGAACACCCGGCGGTTAGACCATTTAAATCCGCGCTCTTGGAGGACGGCATCCCTTTCACCGCGTTTGCCGTCGAAGATGTTGCCGCCGAACACAAACGGCTAGAAGCACTCGGTGTAAAGTTCACCCAACCGCCCACCGAAATGGGCTCGATGGTGACCGCCGTCTTCGACGATACATGCGGTAATCTCATCATGATCGCACAAGGAGGAATGGAATAATGAAGTTGACCGTTTTCTCAACCACAATCTTCCTTCTCGCTTGCTGCGCATTTGCACAGCCGGCAAAGCAAGATGCTCCGACACCCAGAGGGCACGCTTGGCTCAAACAATTGGTAGGTGAATGGGAGATTAAATTCAAGATATACCTGGAGCCGGACCAACCTCCTACTGTGTCGCCCGGAACTGACACGGTTCGCGCGCTTGGCGATCATTGGATCATATCTGAATCCAAAACCACGATGATGGGCCGACCGTATAACGGGATACTTTCGTTGGGCTACAACGCCGAAAAGAAGCGATTCAACGGAACTTACATCGACTCATTCGGTGGAACGTTATGGGTGTATAAGGGCACGCTGAACGATGCCGCCGACACACTCACACTAGAGACCGAAGGTCCGAGCATGGAAGACCCCGCAAAGACTGCACGGTATAGAGAGGTCATTCAAATAAAGAATGCGAACCTACGAACGTTCACTTCATCAGTCGAGGGTAAGGATGGTAAGTGGACCAGAATTGTATCAATCGAGTACCGTCGGAAGCAGAAATAAGCTACCTACATCAGTTCAAGGAGTGCCGGGAGACGCGATGATGCAAACGGTAGTCCGAACAGAATCGACCAACGGGGAGATGAAATAATGAAGTTGTCACCTAATCGTACTAGCGTTTTTTGCGTAACATTATTACTGTTTGTTGGCGTAGCCGTGAGCGATCAACCGAAGACCAGTCAACGGCAGGGCGGCGAAAAGTCATACGACCGTAAAGAAAAGCAAGCAAAGGCAAGAGCCATGAAAGTCCAATATCTTGAGATCGTCACACCGGACGTAAACGAAACGTGCAGAGCGCTCGCGGAGGCGCATAGCGTTAAATTCAGCGACCCCGTCGCCGAATTGGGCAACGCCCGCACCGCCGATCTCAAAGATGGCGGTCGCATCGGCGTGCGCGCGCCGATGCGCGACACCGAGAAGCCGATCGTACGGCCTTACGTCTTGGTGGATAACATCGAAGCGGCGGTGAAAGCGGCAGAGAAAGCGGGCGGCCAGATCGCCATGCCACCCATGAATCTCCCCGGTCAGGGCACGTTTGCGATCTACATCCTAGGCGGCATCGAGCATGGGCTGTGGCAGCTTTAATGCAAAAAGCCCAAGGCGGTCGTTATGACGGCAACCTTGGGCTTCTCTTTTTTCCGCGGTCTTACTTTAAATGGCCGCGCGCCACTTCATCCGTGCTATTGGGATGAATTTCCATTACCGATCCATCACGAACTTCAGCGCCTTTATCAATTCACCATCGCTATCGCTCGGGTAACCGTGGCCGACGCCTTCATAAGTGTTAACCTTCACCTTCGCCCCACGGTCGCGAAGCTTGGCGGCGGCATCTTCATTGCTTTCGATCACGCTGGAGTTCTCATCTTCGCCCAGCATGACCCACGCGCGCATCTTGTCGAGACCGTCGCGTTTGAATGCGTCATCATTTTCCAGGCGCACCGAACCGCACACGGGAATAATCCCGCAGAACGCCTCGGGGTTGCGTAGTGCAATGCCCCAGGTGGCCCAACCGCCTTGGCTAAAGCCGCCCAGCACGATGCGCTTCTGATCGATCTTGTGTTCGTCCATGACCTTATTGATAGACATCATCACATTGCGTTCGACCAAATCCAAATCGCGCCCCCAGTGATACATACCGTCGCCGAGTTTGACGGTGCCCTGCGGCGTGAGCAAGGTCGCGCCAACTTCGCCGGCGGCCTTTTGCCAACGGTCGGTCGTGCGATCCATGTTGCCGTGATAATGATGCAGCGCGACGATCAACGGTGTTGCCTTGCTGTCGTCGTAATTCGGCGGCAGCGTCACCTTCCATGCGAACTCCGCCGTTTCGTCTTCACCGGAAGCGTCTGCGACGGGCTCCGGCTTTTCCTGCGTTCCCAAAATCGCCTTAAACCCTTCCGTCGCGCGGATGTTGTCCATATCCGAGTCGGTCCGGAGTTGATCGGCGAAATCGCTGGGGAAGTAGTCACGATTCTCGGCAGCGCGGCGTAGATAAAACAACGCACCTTCCTTGTTGTTCTTCAACGAATAGAAACAGGCCAGGTTGTAATCCGTCAGCGCCGCCAAGCTGCGCGCCTGGCCGCCTATATTCCGATCATCCTTTACATCGTCGTAAACGAGTCGCACGTGGGCAACGGCTTCGCGCGCGTACTCAAAGCCTTGGTCCGTATCCTTATTTTGCGACGCTTGAAACGCCTTTTGAATCAACTGATTCACGCGCGCCGAGCGCTGTTCGAGTGACAAATCTTTGTCCACCTCGGGTAGCTCTTCTTTGAACGTCGAAGCTGCTTCGGTAGCCGCATCACCATCACCCGCCGCAGCTTTCTTCGCACGGTTAAATATCCGCTTGAACTCTTCGCTACCGCGGATGTAATCCAAATCGCTGTCGCGCTTGATTTGCTCGATGAAATCGCCGGGGAAATACTTGGCATCGCCGACGGAGCGATCGAGATAGAACAGCGCGGCGTCCTGGTTCTTATTTAGCGAATACATGCAGGCCGCGTTGTAGTTGGTCAGCGTCCACTGCGTGCGGATTTGCGGGCCGTACTGCTCGTTGTCTTTCCCCATATCGTAGAGAATCTTCGAATGGGCCACGGCGCGCAATGCGATCTCCAACGCCTTATCGTGATCGCCGCTGGTGGCGACGCGGATCAATTCTTGCGTGAGGCCACCGATCTTGTTGAAGCGCTCGCGCGGCGACATCTCATCGACATCGGGCAGCTTCTCTTCAAACTTGCCACCAGTTGTCGAAGCCTGAGCGTCGGATACTTCCTCTTGTGCGACCTTGCCGCCGAGTTTTTTGACGATGGCCGCGTAACGCTTGTCCTCGCGCAAATTATCGAGGTCGCTATCGCCGCGCATCTGCTCCAGCATGCCGCCATCTAAACCGCCATATTCGCGGGCAATTTCCAAATGCTCGAATGCGGCGTCTTTATTGCCGAGTAGCGACTGCATGCATGCCACGTTATACGCCGTCAGCGAAACGGCCGGTCGAATTTGCCCCACTGCCTCGGGCGCGATGGCCTTTAATGATGCTTCTATTTTGCGGGCGTTTTGATAGGCTTTTTCGGCAATCTTGAGCGCCTTTTTCGAATCGTTCGGTGCCGTCGCGATCAGCTCTTGCGTCAATTCCCCAATCTCGCGACCTAGCCGCTGCATCTCCGCTTGTGATAGCCGCGCGCTGTCAGCTTCGTCTTTACTTTCCAGTTTTTCGATCTTGCGTTTTTCCGGCCCTTTCCATACCTCGTCGCGCTCTTGCTTCGTATCCTTCTTGGCCTCTTTCTTTTCCGCCGTCGGTCGATCGTCGCTGACCTTTTCGCCGCGCATGCGCTGCAACAGCGCCCGAAAGCGCGGCTCGGCCCGTATGGTGCGGAAGTCGTAATCGTTGAGCAGCCCATCGGCATCCTTAAAGCCCGCGTCGGCGAGCTTATCGAGCCAACGATACGCCACGTCGTCATTGCCGAGCAGGCAGTTCATACACGCCACGTTGTAGATATGGGCCGTCTCGTTCGGACGCATCTCGTGCAGCTTTTCGGCGGCTTCCAACGCTGCCTTGTAATCCGCCGCGTCGTAGGATCGGGCGAATTTCAGTTGCTGTTCGCGGTAGTCCCTGTCGGCGGCCTGCGCCCCGGCAAGGTTGCCAACACTCACGGCAGCCAGCATCAACGTGTAAATAAATGGCTTCATCTTCGGCATCGGTCGCCTCCGTTTGGGTAGGAAATAGGCGCGCAGCAAGCGCGGAAACGGTATCGGTCGGTTTACACCTGAACATCGGGATTAACGGACGATTCCGGACGATTTCACGCTTGTGCGAACCGCGACGCCAATTCACGAAAAATCCGGAAACGTCCCATAGTCTCAAACGCCGACGTACTTTCGCACCGCCGACTTGGGACGTGCCCGAATGCACGAAGCCAATGTCGGCCATCCCCCTATCCGACCAATTAGAAGGTGGACCGCAAGCCCACCTAGAAGAGCCTCCCAAACTGCGGCAGAGCCATTTTGTCACATGAAATCGATCGCTCGGCTACGCCTGACCTATGTCTTTGTCTTATCCGTAATTGGATTGCTCAGCGCCACTGCGCACGTACTTCGCGCGCGCGGCGTCGCTTTGCAAGCGGCCGATGCTCCCGTCGTTAATATCGCAGGCCGACAGCGCATGCTCAGCCAGCGACTGGCCAAGGCGGCGCTGATCGTCAAAGAAGCCACCCTCGAAGGCAATGCCGAACGCGCCGCGACCTATCTGTCGCAATTAGAGAGCGCCCGCGAACTTTGGCGCAAGAGCCACCATGCGCTGTTACATGGCGAGGGACGACTCGAACTCGCCCATCGCAATTCAACGGAAATCAAACGCCTATTCGACAAGCTGGAACCCGACCGGCAACAAATACTTCGATCGATCGAAGAGGTGATTAACGCCGCCGGCGAATGTGGAACGTGGACGGACGCCGACGACCGAGCGCTCGCCCATCTTACCGACGCCGCCGACCGTTATCTGCCGACCATGAACGATATCGTATTTCGATACGAAGCCGAAGCGCAATCGCGCGTTGGGGGAATGCAGCGGCTTGCGCTCGCAATTACCGGATTGACGATTGCGCTGCTTCTGCTTTGCGCCGTATTTATCTTCGAACCTGTGATTCGCCGCGTGCGCAAGACGACGGCAGCGTACAACGCGCAGCTCGAAGCCATCGACCGTTCGCAGGGGCGCATCGAGTTCGGCACCGACGGCGTCATTCGAGGCGTCAACAAACAATATCTCCGATACCTCGGCTACGCGCGCGACGAGTTGATCGGACAACACGAAGCCGTATTGCTGCCCGACGACATCAACCCCGTCGAGTTCGATATCCAATGGATGAAGCTGCGCGCCGGACAGTTCTATTTGGGCGAAGTCCGGCGCAAATCCAAGAACGGTGCGGTTTGCCATCTTCAAACCAGCTACAACCCCGTGCTTGGCGAAGATGGCGCCGTCGATAAGGTCGTTAGCTACGCCAGCGACGTCACGGGACAAAAAGAAGCCGAAGTCGAATTGCATTTGGCGATGATCAATCTGCAAAAGCAATCGCAACGTGCCAGAGACCTGGCCCGCGAGGCGGAATCGGCCAACGAAGCCAAGAGCATGTTTCTCGCCAACATGAGTCACGAAATCCGCACGCCCATGAATGCCATTTAGGGGTTCGCGGACTTGCTCGCTGAGAGTAATTCGTTCCTGTCAGCCGATCCCGAAAACGCGGAGCACGTCGACACCATTCGCCGCAACGGTAAACACCTGCTTACCATCATCAATGACATCCTCGATCTTTCCAAGATCGAAGCCGGCAAGATGACGGTCGAAAAAATTCGCCAAAACCCGATGAACGTTGTGGAAGACGTGAAATCGCTGATGCAGGTGAAAGCGGCCGAAGCCGGAATCTCCTTTGGCGTTGAATTCGTCGGGGCGATTCCCGAGTTCATCGAGACCGACCCGGTGCGGCTGCGGCAAATTCTTATCAACCTCATCGGTAACTCGATCAAGTTTACCGAAAACGGCGGTGTACGGTTGGTGGTGCGCTTCGTCGCAGTTGGCGAGCGCGCACACTTGCAATTCGACGTGATCGATACCGGCATCGGCATGACACCGGAACAGGTCGAATCGCTCTTTAGCCCATTTACCCAAGCCGACAGCACCACCACCCGCCGCTTCGGCGGTACTGGTCTGGGTCTAACCATCAGTCGGCAACTGGCGAACATGCTCGGCGGCGACCTCACGATCGAATCGACTGTGCCGGGCAAAGGCACGCAATTCCGGCTGACGATCGGCATCGGCAGCATTGAAAACGTACGACTAATCGAAGTCCCGGAGTCGTACCAATCCCGCAGCGACTTCGACGCCGCTCAACAAGCTGAAATCTCCGATGACGCATTGGCGGGCATGAACATCTTGCTGGCCGAAGATGGTCCCGACAACCAAAGGCTGATTCAATTCATGATGACCAAACTCGGCGCGCTGATCACCATCGCCGAGAATGGTGCCACCGCCGTCGAGACCGCCCGACGCGCCTTACGCGACGGCACACCGTTCGACATCATATTGATGGATATGCAAATGCCAATCATGGACGGCTACCAAGCCACACGCGAACTCCGCAAACAAGGCTACGACGGCGCCATCATCGCGCTCACCGCGCACGCGATGGAAGGCGATCGCGAAAAATGCATCAACGCCGGCTGCGACGAGTACGCGACGAAGCCGATCAGCAAGCAGGTGGTGGTGCCGATGATTTTGGGATTGTGTGGGGAAAGAGTGGGAGCCTGAATTACACGAGCGAGTTTTGATGCAACCTAATAGTCGATTTTGTGAACTGGCGATCTAGTGATTTGGTGATTGGTCGCCAGCCACCATTCCAATGTTAGCAGATACCTTCTCAATCGATTCACCTCACCTAATTCAAACAATAAACCACGCCCGGTAGGATTCGAACCTACGACCTGCGGATTAGAAGTCCGCTGCTCTATGGTCCTACTGCTGAAAAGGCAACGACTTACGAATCGCCCCCCGAAAACTTGGTGTCTCCCTTGGTGTCGATTCTCGAAAACGAGCCCGAACTAGCCCACCTGATCCAAGTCTGGACCGACCTTCCGGAGCCAATACGCAACGGAATCCGGGCCCTTGTTTCGTCTGCGGCTCCGTCCGCCGATCCACCTAACAACAAGCCCCGATAGAGGGGAGAGGGTTGGAAGGTGGCAAAGTGAACCTATCCGCAAGTCGGCTCACGTTCTGTTCGGGCTATATGGCCACAGTTAACCAAGTTAAGCTCTCTGACTATGGCGTCCGGACTGTCGGTCTCTGCGTTCGTTGATCCCCCAATAGTGAACGAAGTGAAGATAGTGAACCAATAAGAATAAGGGGCTCATTGCGGACCTTCACCCATAGCATTGCAGTTCAGTTCGTTAGAACTTACCAAGCTTTAAAGAGTATTCCGAACCGATATTGCTAGCCTCTATCGGATGGCGAACTTCTCGGGCTTAACTTCCTTAACTTGTTTCACTCGGGCGCATCGACACGACGGCCCCCCCTCACTCAATAGCGATAAACTATTGCGGCCTACGCTGTAGCCGCCTCACGCTCTATGTGCTTCACTATCTTCACTGTGTAACCGGAGCCCGGCTCTCGGTTCGTGTCCGAAGTGAACCCGGTGAAGCTGGTGAACCTGTCCGAACGGGTAAGGGACTCCGATCCGGAAGCGCCACGGGCACACAAGGTGCGAAAGGAGCCCCCCGATGGCCCCCAGCAGGGCCCTCGATGCACGATGGAAAGGGTTCAGGCATTTTAGTAATAACACACAATTCGACGTCATTAGGCCACAGGTGTTCAATCATCTAGATTGGTGGGGTACACTATCCACAGAAACGCCCCAAAAGTCTGAAACTCTGCTGGAGAATCAAAGTGTATAACGACTCCAAAATCGTCCGGGCATTGATTGTCGCGGCCCTCGCATCCGTTCACGGTGTCGATGTATTCGCCGACCCGTGGAGCGTTACCTTTACCAAAATAGCAGACACGAACACCCGCATTCCGAACTCTGCCCAGACATTCGAGAGTTTTCGCATTCATCCGGTGGTGAGTCAAGGCAATGTTGCATTCGTTGGACTCGGTGAGGGAATAGAGGGCGTTTACCTCTACGCTGGCGGCGTGCTTTCGATGGTCGCTGATACGAACACGTCTATCCCCTCCGGAGTAGGAACGTTCTCGACTCTAGCGAGCCCTTCAATCGATGGAACGAATGTAGCATACCGAGGTACAGGCATCGACCAAGAGGGAATCTATACCAACATCGCGGCTTGGCCTGTTGTCGCCAATCTAGAGACGGCGCATCCTCTCGACCAAGGTACCTTTACACATGTCAACAGCCCGTCCATTAGCGGCAACCGAATCGCTTTCCTTGCGGATGGTCCTTACCAACCCGTTATTGAGGCAACGATTCGCGGCTTGTATGTCGCGACGGAGGGTGCGGAGACTATTCAGATTGTCGATTCGAACACAGCTATTCCACTGGGGAGCGGCACTTTCCTGGCACAGGGCTTTAGAGCGCCCTCAATCGATCAACAACTTGTCGCTTTTTGGGCGACGGCGGAGGACTCTCAATACCGGTACGGAATCTATAGCTTCGACGTGCAATCGTTGACCCTCGGCGTGATCGTCGATCAAACGACGCTTATTCCTGATGGTAACGGCGAAACTTTTTCAGCCTTCGGAGGTCATCCACCTGTTCATGGAGGACATGTAGCATTCGATAGTGTGGGAGGCGGCGTCTGGGTTTCAAGCCAGTCGGGGATAAGACGGGTCGCCGATCAATCTACGCCAGCACCGGGAGCCCCCGGTTCGCAACTATCCAACTTCACGGACAATATCGGCCTGAGTGGTTCGACCGTTGCATTCATCGCAAGACCTCAACCGTCCGTCGGTTTAGGACGAGGAATCTACGCTGAATATGACCAAACTATTGGGAAGGTACTCGCCATCGGTGACAACTTGGAAGGGAAAGCGGTCGCACAGGTCCGGCTCGCCGATCAAGAGGGCGTCGATCAGAACCGTGTCGTACTGGTTGCAGAGTTTGCCGATGGTTCGAGTGGTGTTTACCTCGCGACGATAGATGACGCCGACCTAGACGGGGTTCCGGATGGGAGCGACAACTGTCCCATTGTTTCCAACATCGATCAAACTGATACGGACATGGACGGTGTCGGTGATGCGTGTGACCGGTGCCTCGGTTTTGACGATGGGCTAGATGACGATGCGGATACTGTACCGATTGATTGCGACAACTGCCCCGTTGTATTCAACCCGTCCCAAACGGATACGGACGGTGACTTAATAGGTGATCTTTGCGACAACTGCCCCGACGTCCGGAATCCGAGCCAGTCAGACTTAGACGGGGACGGCGTAGGTGACGCTTGTCCCTGTCCTGAGCGAGGAGACATGAACGATGATGGCCTTGTTGATGGACACGATATTCACTTGTTCGTCGAGCGGCTATTGAGTCAATAGCACGCTAGCGGGCTCATCACGGCTCACATTCTATTTGCCTCACTACCTTCACTAAGTTCACTTTCGCTTTAGACAGGACTCTGGAAAGTAGCCAACCTGAACGGTTTGTTCACCTTTTTGTACCTTTTCGATGTTCGTAGCAATGGCCGAACCGAAAAGTAAACTCGCGCGAACGACTCTTATTTGATGCAGACTGAGAGCGAAACGGAACTCGGGCAAATCTACCTAAGCACCCTTACGGGTAAACGAATTGTGCCATTATACGATTCGTGTTCATGGGGTCCGATTGCATGATTTTGCTTTTGACATGCCGGAACTCTGCTGTATAAACGAAAGTAGACAGCAACGCGAACACGATTGATGCATCGCGCATGCCGATCTCAACCCTCTCCCCAACAAACCAATAGGAGCGACAGGAGGTCAATAATGACCGAGCGCTATGCGATTCGGGCCCGCGATTGCGCCCGTATGTTCGGTGTTTCGCTGCGTACATGGCGTAACTGGGCAGAACAAAAGCTGATTCCAAAGCCCCGCCGCATCGGTGGTGCGGTTCTTTGGGATCGGGCAGAGCTTGAACGGTGGTTCGCTGACGGAGCCAAGGCCGCAGAGCCGACCGACGACACCACGGAGGGTCAGTAGCAATGAGATAACCGCGAAACCTGAATAAGCCTGAAAAAGACGAGGCCCCGCACCCCTGCGGAGATGGACACAGGGCCATCGATTAACGTCACGTCTTTTTACTCGTTTCTCCATTAAGAATCAATATGAAAGCCAAAAGACGATCCGAGCTTTAGTAGCCCGTGATCTAGCAGGTCCGTACTCCCCAGAGGACCGGAGGAATTTTCCTTGAATAACGAAATCAAACCTTCCGAAGGCATCCCAGCCAGTCCGAGCACAGTTAACCAAGTTAAGAGAGTTAAGCCCGAAGAGTATGACATCCCGGTTGAGCCAATCATGCCGGTGATTGACGGTAAGCCAACATTACAGTCCATCGGGATTGTTCAGCATGACGAGGTGTGGGCGAAACTCGAATCACTTGCGTCGAAAATCGGCACCCCCGGACGAGATATCCGCCCCGGCGTCATCATGCTTCCGACCGAAGCGATGGACTACGTGACCGACGCTGCGCTAACCGGTCAGATTGTCGCGTTTATCGACAAGTATCTAGAGTTACGGCCCGGTCACAATCTGATCGTGGCAGCATACATAAAGATGACATGGGTTTACGACGCATTTCCTGTCATTCCGTACCTGAGTTTTCGGCACCCGTCTTTCGGTAGGGGCAAGTCCAGAGCGCTCGACATTGTCGGTTCACTCTCTTATCGCGGCTCCCTAATCGGCGGTGGACCAACCGTGGCAAGCCTACGCAGATTCGTCGATGCTGTGCGCGGCACCCTTTGCCTCGATGAGGCGGACTTCCCGGAACACGATGACGTCGGAAGAGAATTGATGCGTATCCTGCGCGAAGGCAATGAAGCAGGTCGCCCATACCTCGTGAGCCGTAAAAACGGCAAAGACGAGTGGGACCCAACTACCATCGAAGTGTTCGGGCCCAAAGTGTTCGCTCACCACTACAGCCACCCGAACGTCGCGCTGGAATCACGAAAACTGGACATTCTTATGCCCAGCAAATTGACTCGGAAGGACGAGATTCCGTCAGAGTTGCCATTTGAGTTCCATACCGAAGCACGAGAGCTGCGTAACAAACTCCTCACATACCGAATCAGGAACCTCAAGACCGTTGCCCAATCAGAGGTCGTATTTCCTCGCGGCTTAAAGCCCCGACTACGGCAAGTAGCGAAGTCCGTTATGACGATATCTGATGACGTTACTCGCGAAAAGATCATTCAACTCTTGCTCGAAACACAGGTGCGACTAGACGCGTTGTCGGATGAAGATGACATGGTATCGGTTGCTCGTGCAATCATAACGCTTGAATCGAGGAATGGGACAAGTCGCATTCGACTCAGCGATATTGCTATGGAGGCAGGGCTCGGTTCTGATTCATCCCGAGACGCCGGGAAACTCGTCCGACGAGCAGGCATTCCGGTTTCCACGCTGACCGGTAACTACCAAGGCGTAAAGCTGCGAGACACTCAGCGTGAACTTTTGCAGTCTCTAATCGACGAAGCAGAGGAACACGATCCCGAGCTAAACTAGTCCGCAGTTAGCCAACTACCCGGACCACAACCTGACCTCTGGGCGAGCGGTGCCCCTGTTTCTGGACTTACTCAGAGTAAGCTCGTAACCGGGGACCGCTCTTTTAATTGCCGCTACAAACTTCGGGCCGAATACGCAATACAAGACCGCATCGGATTGTCTGACTCTATCAGTCGTTAGCGCGTTGCATTGTCAGCCTCCGCTATTGGGGACACTCTACACTTTTGGAGGCACGACACGATGGCCCGTATCTTCCGACACGAATACACCGCAACAGGACCGGACGGAAACCGGATTAAGAAACGAACCCGCAAGTGGTATATCGAATACCAAGGGCCGGACGGTAAACGTAAGCGGGTTCCCGGATACATCGATAAAGCCGCTACGTTTCAGCTTGCCGCAAAACTGGAGAAGGCCGCAGAACGAGGCGAAACCGACCTTGTTGATAAGTACGAAGTCCACCGCAAGCGACCACTGGCGGACCACCTTGCGGACTGGAAGGCGTCTCTGATTGCCAAAGGAACAACCGAGAAACACGCGAAGCTAATGCATACGCGCGTCACGAATCTGTGCAACGAGGCGCGAATTAAGAAGTGGTCGGACGTAGGGGCGGATCGGATACAGACCCAGCTTGCGAATATGCTGGAAACCGGATTGAGTATTCAAACAGCCAACTATTACCAACAGGGTATAAAGCAATTCTGTCGGTGGATGGTTACGGAAGGCCGGGCCCCTGAAAGCCCGATCCGCCACCTGAAAGCGCGTAACGTCAGAACCGACCGACGGCACGATAGGCGAGCCTTCACCGATAGCGAACTATCAGCCCTACTCACTTCCACCAACCAAAGCCCGGCACGATACGGCATGACAGGACCGGAGCGCGCTTTGGTCTATCGGTTAGCCACTGAAACAGGGTTGCGGGCCGCAGAGCTTCGGAGCCTACGGGTGCAATCGTTTCGGCTCGATAAAGTCCCCCCGATTGTCGTAGTCGATGCCGCATACTCCAAGCGAAGGCGACAGGACGAACTCCCGTTGCGGCCCAAGTTAGTAGAGGCTCTACGTTCCCACCTGAGCAACAAGCTACCGAATGCAGAAGCCCTGAGAATGCCGCCAAGCGACAAGACAGCCAAGATGATTCGCAAGGACTTAGATGCCGCTGGAATCGAATACAAGGACTCTGAGGGACGGGTGGCGGACTTCCACGCGCTTCGCCATACGTTCATCACCAACCTTGCACGGTCCGGCGTACATCCGAAGGTGGCCCAGCAGCTAGCAAGGCATTCGACTATCACGCTCACGATGGATCGGTATTCGCATACTGTGCTGTCGGATTTGTCCGAAGCGGTTGCGGCCTTACCGACTATCGAGCCCGGACAGGTAGCAGCAGAAACGGGAACGGATTCGCTTGGTGTTTTCCTTGGTGACGAAACACCAAAACATAAAAATTCTAATCAAAAAATCCTCAATAAAACCACGCCCGGTAGGATTCGAACCTACGACCTGCGGATTAGAAGTCCGCTGCTCTATCCAGCTGAGCTACGGGCGCTAAGATGCCGGAATTATACCGGCCATCGCGATTTGGCACATAGTTGCGTATCGACCTGCATACAAAACCCGCCGTGATTTGTCACGTGCGTGGGTGAACGCGGCAGCAGCGCCGAATCGTTACCGCATCAACCGCCGCCTAGCACGCGCTCGAACAGCGTCAACCACTTCTCCACCGCCGCGCTCGATTGTAATCGCTCCTTAAACAACGCATATCCCCGCTGCCCCATCGCCTCGGCCTCGGCGCGATCGCTTTGCAATCGTCGAATCGCCGCCGTCAGTTGTTCCGGCGTTTCATGGCTGACCGTGATGCCTGCATTCGCCTCGGAGAGCCAACCCGCAATTTCCGACGCCGGGTTGCCAACGAAGATCACCGGCTTGCGCGCGGCGAAGATGCCGTACACCTTAAACGGCAACGCCTGATCGAACATGCGCGGATGCTGCGAAATCAAACACGCGTCGGCAGCGTGCAAGACTTCCCATAAGCGCTCGGCCGGTTGATAGTCTAGCACTTGCGTTTGCGCTGTGGCATGTTGCTCGATATAACCGCGTTGCGGGCCGTCGCCAATCAACTGAAACAGCACATCGCGCTCACCTTCGAGTTGGCGCGTCGTCGCCATGATCGCCTCAAACGGATGCGACAAACCCATATTGCCGGCGTATTGCACGACGAAGCGCCCTTGCGGGTTGTAATGTTGTGCGAAGCGATTTGCCGTATCACGCGTCGGCGGCGCAACGGCAGTCTCATCGAAACCATCGTGAATCGTGATGCATTTCTCGGCGGGTACCGATCTCGTTTGCGCGATGCGCTCCGACATCGGCGTTGAAATCGATACGACGGCGGCGGCCTGCTGCATCAGTTGCGTGTCTTTCTTCAACCATCGCTTATAAATCAACGACGAAGCGCGCAACTTATCGAGCGTATCCGCCAAATCGGGATACAAATCCAGCACGGTATAAACAAACGGGCAACCCGCACGCTTCGCGATGCGCGCCGCAATACCCGCACCTTGCGGTGGTGCCGTCGTGCCCACAACCAGATCGATCTTGCCCAACCCGCGCGCAGTACGCAGCGCATTGCGCTGAAACGCCAGAAAGCCCAGCGCGCGTTGCAAGACACTACGCTTGGGCAGCGCCGGTCGATCCACCCGCACGATGCGCACGCCACAATGTGATTCCTCGGCCGCGTGCAACACCGTCGAATCATCCCACGCGCGCCGACCCGTTAAGACGGTGATCTTCCAATCGGGCCGCGCTGCCGCCAACCGCGGCAGCCTGTCTGTAAGGACGGCGCTACTGGCGCAGATATCCGGGTAATAGAACTCGTTAACAAAAAGGATGTGCGGCGCGGCGGGATTCATGAAGAACGTACTATCTCCACCGCAAGCTCATCGAGCAGTTGCAAACGCGGGTCGTCCGACGCCATCGACGTTGGTAAATGAAACCGAACTGCTAAGCCGTCTTCGTCGACTGCCGTATGAATGGTGCCATTTGTCGTTCCATCGTAACTCGGTAAACGCCATTCGGTTGCCTTTTCATCGCGCGCAAGCTCGACCTTGCCGCATCCCAACTCCGTCGCTGTAACACCCAGTGCCTGCACGCGCTCGTCATCATCCTTGGCCGCCCGCAACTTTAAACGGGACAACTGCGCCGCCGCGTGTAAGATGCGCGTTTCGCGCCGTTCGACCGTCCAACCGCCCCATTCCAAATAGCCCAGTACGCGCGCGGCGAAGACCGTTAACCCGAGCACCAGCGTTATCCCCACGCCCAAAATCAGATGATTGGCCGCCGCCGCCGCGATGCACAACAAGCACAACAGCAAACTCAAAAAGTAAATCCGAATCGCAGCTGCCGAAGGCTTATGGCCGCGCTCCAGCAAACGATGATGGATGTGATCGCGATCGGATGAGAACAGCGGCTGGCCTTTCATGCCGCGGCGCGCAATGGCCAGCATGGTATCGATAATCGGATAGCCCAGCGCGAACAACGGCACCAGAATCATCACTGCCGTATGCGCCTTCTGCGCCGAGCGCAACGACGCCAATGCTAAGAACACACCCAACGCCAATGCGCCGGTATCCCCCAGAAAAACCCGCGCCGGATGAAAGTTGTAACGCAAGAAGCCCAGCAGCGCGCCCGTCAGCAACACCATCATCACGGCCATCGTGTGGTTGCCGAGCCAAATCGCCACCAGCGTGTTGATACCCGCCGCCAGCAAACACACGCCCGCGGCCAAGCCGTCCAAGCCGTCCGTCAGGTTGATCGCATTGGTGATGCCGACGATCCACAAGATGGAAAGCGCGATCCCCACATACGACGGTATCACCAACGAATCGAGCCACGGCAGCGTGATGGCTTCCACGCGAAAACCCAGCGCCACGGCCGCGACCGCAATCAGGAACTGCACAAACAACTTCACGCGCGGTCGCACGGCGCGCCGATCGTCGACGACCCCCAATAACATCGTGATGCCCGTACAACCGAGCAGCGCCAAAACGTGCATGCGCCCTTCGCGCAGCTTTTCACCCACGAGATTGTCCGTTGCCAATGCCACCAACGCACCCGCAAACACGGGCAGGAAGACCACAATTCCCCCCATGGTTGGCGTTGCACGTTCGTGTTGATGCCGACCGCGCGGGCGATCCACCCAAGTCAGCCGCTGCGCAAGACGGATGTAGAACGGCGTGAATACGAACGTACAAGCCGCCGCAGCGACCAACAGCAGCGCGTACGTATCAAACTGACGCAGATACGCCCACCAACTCGGCCAGGTTGTATCACCAATCGTAATCAAATATCGCTCGCTTCAAATTCCGAGCAGCCCGACAGGCTCAACCCTGCAACGGGTTCCGCTAATCACGTACGCTTACCACGCAGCCCACCATTCATTCTACGCATCATTGCCGCCACGCCTCTACGCAATTTCACATCTTTGCGATGGCTGCGACACGACACCACTGCGGTTAGAATTGCCCGCAGGCGGATCATTATGGGCATCATTCTGATAAACACGAACCTTGAGGTGGGCCGGTGACACTCCAACTGATCGCCGGACGCGCCGGCAGCGGCAAAACCGAGCATTGTTTGGCGGCTGTGGCTAACGAACTCGGTCGCAGCATGACCGACGGGCCGGCGCTCTTGGTGCTGACGCCGGAACAGGCCACGCTGCAAACCGAGCGGCAAATTCTGGCCCGCACGCGCATGCAAGCCCTGGGCCGTTGCGATGTCCTCGGCTTTACGCGGCTGGCCTACCGCATCTTCGCCGACACGCCCGGCAACATTCCGACGACCCTCACCGCCACGGGTCGGCAGATGGCGATTCGCTATTTGCTGGCTCATCATCGCAAGGAATTTCGTGAGTTCGACCAGATTTCCGACAGCGGCAGCCTGGTGCGCGAAGCATCGGCGGCGCTGGCCGAGTTCTTTCGCGAAGCCGTTAGCTTCGACAAACTCGATCGATGCGTGCAACAAGCCATTGACGAACAAGACCCCAGCGCCGGTCGCCTGCACGACTTGGCATTGCTGTATCGCAAATACTGCGAGTATTTGGGGGCCGAGCGCGTCGACCCCGATGGCGTGCTGGCCTTGGCCAAAGATCGTCTTGCGACGACCGAGTGGCTGCGGGATGCGCGCGTGTGGGTCGATGGCTTTGCCAGCTTCACCCGCCAGCAAGCGCAACTCTTAATCGAACTCACGCGCCACGCCAGCCACACGTCAGTCGCATTGCTGGTGGACCCCACGTTTGATGACGATTCAATTTCGCTTGACGAAACCGATCTGTTTTATAAGACGCGGCGCGCCTGGGCCGAGTTGGTGCGCTCGGCCGTTGAAGCGGGCATTACCATCGAGCCGCCGGTCAAGCTCACGCCTGACCCGTTGCCGCGCTTCGCCGCTTCTCCGCGTTTGGCCATGTTGGAAGCGCACGCGTTAACGCCAACCACCAACGCGACGTCACTTGAGCCCAACGATAATGACAACGCCGAGATTCGTTTGGTCGAAGCAACCGACCTGCGCAGTGAGGTGCAAGCCGCCGCGCGCTCTATTCTCGATCTCACGCGACGCGACGAGAACTCGTTGCGCCTACGTGATATCGCCATCATCGTGCGCGACTTGGAACCCTATCACGATATTCTCAGCGCTGAGTTTGCGCGGCACGGCATCCCCTTCTTTCTCGATCGCCGCCGACCGATTCATCACCATCCGCTGATCGAAGCCGCTCGCGCCCTGCTCGCACTCGTCGGTGGCGGCGGCCTCGAAGACGCCGTGTTGCGCTTGGTGAAGTCGGATCTGACGCCGCTCGATCACGACGCCGGCGCGGCGCTCGAAAACTACCTATTGGCCCGCAACCTGACCGACCCCGATCTTTGGAATCAAACTTGGACGGGTAAACCACCCGCTTTTCGCAGCGCGCATGCGCAAGCCGCGCAGACGCAGATGACGTTGATTGACAACGCCCGCGCAACGATACGTACAGCACTGGGCGATTGGTGGCCTGCTTCATTGGGTAAAATCGACGGTCGCGTATGGGCCACGCAACTCGTGCAGGTGCTCGATCGTTTGGGCGTCGCTGAAACATTGGCCGCTTGGTCGCATGCTGCCCAGAACGCCGGTCAACACGACACTGCTAACGAACACGAGCGCGTGTGGACCGAATTGATGCAACTACTGGAGGAATTCGTCGACGCGTTGGGCGATGTGCCACTGCGCGCGCGACGCGTGCGCGAAACGCTGGAAGCCGGGCTAGCCGAACTGGCGCTGGGCTTGGTACCGGCCACGCTCGATCAGGTCGTGATCAGCACCATCGAACGCGGTCGCCAACCTCTGGGAATCAAGGCGACGTTTATCCTGGGCTTTGCCGACGGGCTATGGTCGGGACGACCACCGTCGGAAGGGTTGCTGGGCGATGACGAGCGCGATCGGCTGGAAGCCGCCGATGCCCCATTGGGTCGTAGCCGCCGCGATCGATTGGCGGAAGAGCGCATATTGACATATGTCGCGCTGACCCGCGCTACGCAGTATCTTTGGGTATCGCGCCCCACGCTCGATGAGAAAGGCCGCCAACAAGAGGCGGCGCTACATTGGCCGGATATCGAGCGCGTGCTTGGTGAAACCGTTGAGATTGAGAAACTCTCGAAGGATGAGTCGATCGGCACGGCCAACGATTTGGCCGCCACCATTGCCGAAGCCGCCGGTCAAGCCGCCCGCGGCATGCCGGTCGTGCAGCGCGACGACGCGCCATCGTGGCTGAGCTATTACCACTGGGCGCGGCAGGGGCTAGCGTCAACTAATTGTAAGGTAGCCGCAGAACCGGGTGCCCCTGCCCTTCCAGGGCTGGGGGACATTAGTACGCAGACAAAACCGCAATCCAACCTTCACCATCAACTCACCCGCGCGCTAGACAGCATCCAAGTCATCGAGATCAATCCCAAACTCACCCCCCAAATCGTCGAACACCTGTGGCCCGCGCCGCATCACTCCAGCATCACGCGCCTCGAACAGTTCGCGCGCTGTCCGTTTCAACACTTCGCGCGCTATGGCCTCACACTATTGCCGCGCGAAACGCGCGAACTGAGTCAACTGCATTGGGGCAACTTCTATCACAAAGCCTTGGAACAATTCGCCAACGACCTCCTCGAAAGCGGCGAGCGGCTCGACAACGTCGACGACCAAGCATTGGCCGAGCGCGCCGAAGCGATCTGCACGCAGGTATTGCCAGAGTTCTTAGAAACACAACAACTCGACGACATACAGGGACAAATCTTACGTCGACGCGGCGTGCCGTATCTCGCGCGCTTCTTGCGTTGGCAAAAGCACCTTCTAGGAGCCGCCAATTTCGCCCCGCAAGACGCGGAACTCGACTTCGGTAACAACACCACGGCCAAATGGCCCGCGCTCTCCATCCAAACGCCCGAAGGCCGCACCATTCACATCGACGGAAAAATCGACCGCCTCGACCTAGCCACGATCACCAACGAACGCTGGGCCGTCGTCTTCGACTACAAAACTAATGCAGCCAATAAGCGGTTGAAACTCGACGAAGTGTATCACGGCATGGCGCTGCAACTGCTCGCCTATCTGCTGGCCGTGAAAGACGCCCTCTCCGCCGACGGTGGCGACATCCGCCTGGGCGGCGCGTTTTTGTCGACCATCATGACGGACACCGAGAAAGTCGATCACCCCAGCGCCGCCGACGCCGAAGATTTCAATGCGTTTAATGCGTTTCAGCCGCGCGGCATCGTCGACTTTGACGCCATTCCCACGCTCGATAAACACGCGGAGGGCAAGTCGTCTTCCATTTTTCAGGCTGAACAAAAGCGTGACGGCAACATCAGTCGCTTCGATTCGTCCGACGCTGTCGAACCCGGCATGCTCGACGATATTCTTCAGTTTGTGCGCGGTAAGTTGGGCCAACTCGCCGACTGTTGGCTCGATGGCGATATTGCGGCGGCACCGCTGCGACTCGGTCGCAAGCTGCCGTGCGATTACTGCGACTACCAGTCCGTCTGTCGCTTCGAATATCGCCCCGAGCAAATGCGTTTCGAGAACACGATGAAACGCGGCGAGGCCATTCGCAAAATGCAGGCCACCAACGACGAACAACCGGAGGCCGACGCATGACCAAGCCGTGGACGCCCGAACAACGCGACGCGATCGATACCGTCGACACCAGCGTACTCGTCTCCGCCGCCGCCGGGAGCGGTAAGACGGCGGTGCTCACCGAGCGCTGCGTGAAGCTAGTTGCCGAAGGCACACCGCCCTGCCAGATCGACGAATTACTCATCGTCACGTTCACCGATGCCGCCGCCGCTGAGATGCGCGCGCGTATCGGCAAACGCCTGCGCGAAGTGATCGCCGAAGCCCACGCGGGTAAGCAACGTCGCCTGCGGCATCAACTGGCCATGCTCGACGGCGCACGCATCTCGACCATTCACTCGTTCTGTCGATGGTTGCTCAATCGTTACTTCTCCTTTGTCGACGACCTCGAACCGCGCATGCCGCTGATGGACGAACACGACGCTGCCGGTCTCAAACGCGATTGCGTGAAGGCTATCTTCGATGACTGGTCGGCGGAAAACACGCCGCGCGGTGATGCGTTTCTCGATTTACTAACGGCCTACGGCAAAAGCGAACGCACATTACAGGATAAGGTCACCAGCATCGCGGCATTTCTCGAATCTCACGTCGATCCTGAAAAGTGGCTAATCGATGCCCGGCAGCGTTTCGAAGCACCCCGCGACAATAATACGCTCAATAAGGCATGGCACACACTGTTGGTTAACTTGTTGCGTCATACGCTGAAACAGTTCATTGACGAAATCGCTCAGTTCCGTGCGCCCGTCAACTCGGCAGCGGCGCTTGCGCTATTTGATGCGTCCTTGACCGACCTCACCGGAATGTTGTCCAAAAATCTCGAACGACTGCACGCTGCGACCGTAGGTACAACCGCCATCGACGCCGTCTGCCGAGACATCGAATCGTTCGGCCTCAAGAGCCTGCCCGCCATCAATCGAAAAGAAGTGAAAGCGCTGCCAGATGAAGACCGAGAGATATACGCCGCCGCCAAGAAGCGTTACGACCCGATTACGAAATCACTGAAGTCACTCCAAGAAAAGTTCGGCGGATTTACCTGTGCCGACTGGGCTGAGGGCATCGCCCGCACCGCACCATTCGTCAACATCTTGCTCGACGCCGTCGAAGCATATCGCGCGCGTTACCGTGATGAGAAGCGGCAACTCGGCACGCTCGATTTCTCCGATCTAGAACGCTACACACTGCAGTTGCTGCAAGACGAAGCCAACGGCGTCGCCGCGCGCATGCGCGACAGATTTCGCCACATACTGGTCGACGAGTTTCAGGATACCAACCCGGTACAAGCCGAAATCCTGCGCCTACTCAGTCGCGAAGGCGAAGACGGGCGTGCCGGCAATCTCTTCAGCGTCGGCGATGTCAAACAAAGCATCTATCGCTTTCGCCTCGGTGAACCAAAGCTATTCCTTGACCGTCGCGATGACTTCAACGGAGGCAAAACGAGTGGTCGCGTCATACCGTTGGCCCACAACTTTCGCAGCACGACGGCTGTGATCGATGCGATCAACGCCCTCTTCGCGCGACTGATGGCCCCCGATCTGGGCGGTATCGACTATCAAGATGGTGAACAACTAGTGCCGAAGCCAAACGAACCCAACGCGGGCAAAACGCCTGCTATGGAAGTGCATATTCTGGAAGAACCATCACGCGGTGGATCAACATCGACAGAAAACGACGGCGATGATGACGATTCCGATGGCGACGATCTGGAGCGCATCGAGCGCGAAGCCTACGTCATCTCCGAGCGCATCGCAGCGTTACACGCCGACGGCGTCGAATACAAACACATCGCGATTCTGTTGCGCTCGATGAAAGCGCGCATGGGATTGTTCCTGCGCCGCCTGCAAGCGCGCGGCATCCCGGCAGTCGCCTCGCGCAGCGGCGACCTGTTCGATGCTCTCGAAGTGCAAGACGTCATCGCGCTGCTGCGCGTGATGGATAACGCCCAGCAAGACATCCCCCTCGCAGCAATCTTACGCTCCCCCTTACTCGGCCCGCCGCTCACCGACGCCGACTTCGCCGAGATTCGCACGTGCAAAGAACTGAAAAACCCCACGCGCCCCTTTCACGCGGCTATACCCGCTTATGCCGAAAGCGGACCCGACGAACAACTCCGCACAACCCTGCAACAACGCCTGCGCACCATCGATACTTGGCGCACCGCCGCGCGCCGTCGCCCCATTGCCGACGTACTCTGGGATATTTATGAAGCCACCGGCTACCTCGCCTACGTCAGCGGTCTGGAGGCCGGTCCGCGCCGCCGCGCCAATCTCAAGCAGTTGCACGATTACGCGCGTAAGTTCGGCGACTTCCAACGACTCTGCCTCAGCCGCTTTCTGCAATTTCTGGAGACGGTCAAAGACACCGGCAGCGAACTCGACGCCGGCACGCTGCCACCCGCGGGCGACGCGGTGCAAATCATGACGATTCATGCATCAAAGGGGCTCGAATTCCCCGTCGTGATACTGGCCGAGGCCGGCAAGAAGCACAACATGCGCGACGCTTACGGTGCGATTCTGCAAGACCGCGAACTCGGCATCGGCATGGCCGCCGTCGATCTCGACAAGAACATTCGCTACCCCACGTTGCCGCAGCGCGTGATATCCGAATCGCTCAAGCGCGATGCCTTGGCCGAAGAAATGCGCGTGTTGTATGTCGCGTTAACGCGTGCCGAAGAACACATCATCGTCGTCGGCACCGGCTCGCGCGTGAAGGAAGAAGCCATCGAAGGCGTGACCGAAGTCAACGGACCACTGCCGCTTGCGCTGCGAAGCAAGAGCAGCGGCTACTTGAGTTGGATCGTCGAATGTTTGCTTACGATGCCATCGCAGCACGTCGCATGGAACCGCGCCGCTGTGAAGGGCGAGCGCTTTGAAGTGCGCCAATATGACGACGCCGAGATAGCAACTTGGTCCTTCGCTGCGCAGCACACTGACGAAAACCGCGCGCTGATCGATGCGCTCGCCAGCTTGCAAACCGTTGATGGTTTGGTGGGCCAAACATCTACGCCGCTAAGCATAGAAGAGGCCCAAACTTTGGATCGCCGTCTGCTCGGCGCCTATCGCCACGACGCCCTAACCCGCGTCCCCGCCGTCGCCGCCGCCAGCGAACTCAAACGCCGTTGGGAACAACGCGATGACGAAGCCGACAGCGCCGCCGAGTTCGCCATAACGCCGGATGTTGTAAGCGGATTACATGCAGCGACGACGAGTGACGCAAAGCTAAATGACCGTGACGATGCCAAAACCAACCACGTACCCGCCACAAAACACGGGGCCGCCTCTGTGTCCCCTCCCTCGCAGGGAGGGGCAAGGGGAAGGTTACTCTTCCCCGACATGCAACCCGAGTCAAGTAAACAATCTTCGACTCGCCCCGCCAAAACGCCGTTCCCCAAGATCTTCCGCCGTCCTTCGTTTTTAACCGCAGCAAGCGATAACCAGCCCACGCAAGTCGGCACTTGGACGCACGCCTTCTTCGAGTATGCCGATCTACGCGCCGACCTCACCACTGCCGGTCTAATGAAGCAACTCAATCAACTCATCACCGGCGGTTACTTACCACCCGAAGCGCGCGCCGCGCTCGATATCAACGTCATCGAATGGTTCTTCACGACGACAGTCGGCCAGCGCATGATCGACACCAACACCAAAGTCGAGCGCGAATGGCCCTTCACACTCGGTGTCGATCCCACCCGTTACGACCCCGCCGCCACCCGCCGCGACGCCGATGACATCGTGCTGGTGCGCGGCATCGTCGATTGCCTCTTCGACAGCGGCGACGGTTGGGAAATCCTCGACTACAAAACCGACCGCGTGAGTGATAAGGAGCTACAAGCCCGCGCCGATCTCTACGCCGGCCAACTACGCATCTACGCTCAAGCCGTGGAAGCCGTTTGGCAACAACGACCGACGAAGCTGTGGCTGGCGTTTTTGGATGCGCGGGAGGTGGTGGAGGTGAAGGGGTGATGAGGAGAAAGACAAGGTGCAAACTGTGGCGCGTGACTGCGCTTTGTCTGTTCATCTCCTCTCTCATTGGGTTACTTGTTTCAATCCTCGGCGTTGGTGTGATTGCGATAAATCATGATAGTGATCCATCTACGAGCGGGCTTCGTTGCCTACTACTGGGCGGAAATGCCTACATCGCAAACCCGTTAAATTCATTTACAGCCGAAATCGATGATGATCTTGTATATATCTGTTACGAATACTCAGAATACTCCGACGCCAATCGCCAGAATAAGAAAAAGATCATCGTCCAATATCCAAAGACCGATCCCGGCTGGTGGAATCCAAGCGAACGTTATTTCGCCGGATTTCTGGGCATTGATACCGGCAATAAGCGCAACTCAAATTCTCTCGGAAATCGTCTTCTCGATGCATTTCTTCTAACCTCGCTCTTTGACAACGGGTCGGCTGGTTCGAGTAAACTTGAGTTCATAGTGTTTGACAATGGTGAACTTATATCGGTGCGAATCCCAACCGGCATCCCATTTTTCTTATCTACGACTATCACAGTCTTAATCTTCCGCCGCACCCGCCGCTATCCAAGCGGTCATTGCGAAGAATGCAACTACAACCTCACCAACAACACCACCGGCACCTGCCCGGAATGCGGTAACCGCGCTACGACAAACACCTCACCATCGGTGATGCCATGAGCCCCCATACGAAGCGCAAGTATCTCAGGCGAACGGCCATCGTGATGTTCATGCTCTCGTGCGGCATTTGGTTGCTTAGCTTGTTCGGCGGCGGTGTGGTCGGCGTCAATATCGACAGCTTCGGCATTAAATGGCAACCGCGCCTCGCCATCTTGACTGGCCAAATAACTTACACCGATTTGCAAGACGATTATCACGACATGTGGCACTGGATGATTGTCGACGGCATGCTTCGATTGGAAATGAAGCAGCCCCGTTCCCAGCCGATTGGTGTAGATGAGTTCGAGTGGAGACTTGCCGTAACGAATTGGAACACCCAACGCAATCGCATCGCCAGCCAATTAACCCATCAAGCTATTTGCGGTCGCCTAACCATCGATCACGATATAACGCGCTTCCGGCTGATATATAACCTGAAGAACAGCCTCGACATACGTGAAGCCCTCGGTCATTTTGCAAAGCACCGGTTGTTTGCCAAATTCGGTCATACCGTCTTTCTCGCCAGCGGCTGGCCGTGCCTCCTAGTTGCATCGCTTTCGCTTTTTTTGATCTTCAAATCTAAAGGCTACCCACGCGGCCACTGCCAAGCCTGCGGTTACAACCTCACCAACAACACCAGCGGCACCTGCCCGGAATGTGGGACGGCCTGCGATCCCGGCCCTGTGAAAAACTGACGCCGCGCCGCAAAATCCTTGACCGGTCGCACCGGCGCGGGTGGAATATCGTAGGAAACTTGTGATGGATCACGCCGCCGCGCCTGCCGCGCGGGGCCATATTGCGCGATCACGAGTTAATCGCGCCGTTTCAAGGATGAAACACACCATGTTTACCTCACGTTCGCGCCGCTCGCGTATTGATGATTTCGAGTTAGCTTCACAGTCCCTCAGCCTTGGGAAGGCTAAAGCACCCGATGCAGGAGAAACGGGCGGGTTTACGCAACAGTCCCCCTGCCCCAGAAGGGCAGGGGCACCCTTCAGTTCTGTTGCGTTGATCGTGTGTTGCCCACTGCTGTTCGCGCTCGTCGGTTGCGAAGGCATCGACCGCAAGCACGACAGTCGTGTGGTCGATATCACACCGCCCGCCGATGAAGATTTGGGGCCGACGCCGACTCGACGCGTGAGCCTGCCGTCGACCGTCGACGAAGTTGAGTCGATGCTGGCCACGCGCGCCGCATACATCGATAAGATGATCGCCGTCGAGCGTGCCTACCTGCAGATCGGCGATACCGAAAAGGCCAACTGGGCGCGCCGCCAGCGCGAACAGACCGAGCGCGTCGAGATTTATCCGTACCTGCGCGAAGGCACCAGCGAGCAGCGCTATACCGTCGCCCCGCGCGAGAGCATTCCCGCCGCCGACGAACTGTATCTCGAAGCGATGAAGCTTTACGACACGTTTGAAGGCGTACCGTTCGTCGGCTTTACCAAACTCAATCACGAAGACTGCCGCAAGGCCGTCAACATGTACAAGCGCATCCTGCAGGATTACCCCACATCCGACAAAGTCGACGACGCCGCCTATTACGCGGGCGTGATTTATAAAGAGTTCCTGCGCGAAGACGATCCCGATAACGAACTGGCACTGCGCTATTTCAAATGGGCGCTGCGCCTAGACCCGAAAACACCCCACCCCGCGCGCTTCGATGCGGCCGTCGTGTATGACTTCCGTCTGCACGATCGCGAACGGGCCATCGAGATGTACCATCAGGTCTTAGAAACCGAAGAAGCCGGCATTCAATCCAACCAGCGCTTCGCCGCCACGCGCATCGAACAACTCACCGACGACGACACGAGCCATCTGCGCCCGCGCGACGCCCGCTACGCCGGTCGCGAACGCCCCATTGCCCCGGTTCGTCGCGATGTCGAACCGCGCACATCGTACGAGCCCACCACCGCCGACCGCGTGGATTTGGGCTACGAAGAGCCCATCGACAAGCCGCGCTATATCACGTCGACCGGTGAAGGTTCTGACGACCCGCGATAGTACCGTTCGCATTTGCGTTTATTGCGAAACGCCGGTTGTAAACCGGTGCCACAGCGCAGACATAGGGTCTGCTGCGCGGACCAACAGAGCCGCGCCCGTCAGGAAGCGGTCACGCTTAGACGTCGCGGGATGCTTCGGCATGTAACATAGCGATTTAAAGCTGCAACCGTAGGGTGCGTCCCCCAACGCACCAACGATTCGTTCGCGTTCAAATTAATTGGTGCATCAAGGGATGCACCCTACGAAAGCCTATCCACCTGCCTATGAAAAAAGCGACGCGCGCCGTTTAGCAACACGTCGCTTTAAATATTAGCTCAACGGGTACACCGGTTGCAAACCGGTGCCATAGCGCAGGGCTGCCATAACACACCGGCTACCAAGCGATGCCGCGGCGTCTTACCGCTTTGCCGTCTTGGCTTCCTTCGCCTTGCCCTTGGCACCACCCTCGCAAATTGCATAGAGCGTGTTGCGATTGGTGATGTAGAGCGTACCGTTGGAAACGACCGGCGTGGTGTAGACCGAGTTCTTCATGTCATTCACAGCCAGCTTCTTTTTCTGCTTGCTGTGTTCGAAGACCAACACTTCACCGTCTTCGGTGCCCAGCATCACCTTACCATCGACCACAAACGGCGATCCCCAAATGGCCGCGAACGTATCGTGCGTCCAATGCTTCTTGCCGGTCTTCAGATCGAAGCAATACAGAAATCCGCTCAGGTCCGAGTTGTAAAGCAGGTCATCCATGATTGCGACCGTCGACATGGTGCGCTTGAAGTCTTCGCCACCCACATGCCAAACCTTGCCCGACTCGGTAATGTCGCCGGTCTTCGTCGCATCGATGCAATACATGTGACCCACGCCTTCGCCGTGTTCGGGGTCCTGACCGACCGAGAGATAAACCTTGTCGTCATGAATCACGGGCGTGGAGATAATCGCGTTGCGCGTGCCGCGACCGCCCAAAACCCACTTGCTATCCTTCGGGTTCAAATCGAACTTCCAAATCAAATCGCCGGTCGCCATTTCGAGGCCGTACGCCCAACCATCGCCACCGCCGAAGACCACCATTTCCTTTCCGCCGACCACACCGCAAGCGGGCGACGACCACTGACCGTGCAATACCTTGCCGTTGGTGTAGTTCTTGTCCCAGATCAATTCACCGGTCTTGATGTTCAAACACAAAAAGTCGGGCGCTTCGGGTTCGGGCAAAACCAAGTGACCTTCATCGACGCCGTTGGACGTGGAAACAAATAGATAATCTTTGTAACCCACCGGCGAACAGGTCGCGAGGTTGTGCGGGAAGTTATCCAACTCGTCGATCGTGTCATACACCCAGATGAAATCGCCATCCATCTTGTCGGTGTACTTTTCATCTTTGTACGGACCGTCGTTGCCGTTGCGCATGCCTTCGGGGTCGGCGCAGACGACTTCGGCGCGATTGCTGACGTAGTAAATCTTGCCATCGGCGACGTACGGGCTCGAACAAATCCCCTGCTCGGGCCAGTCGTTTACGCGGCCGGTCGGCAACTTGTCATGCGTCGCCTGCCACAGCAGTTCGCCAGTCTGTTCGTCGAGGCAGACGATCACGCCCTTATCGCCTTCGATCCCTGGGCGCAAATGACCGTTGTTGTTGGTGCCGACGAAAATCTTGCCCTGATGAATTACGGGGTTGCCGTAGGTCTGCGAACCTAGCTTGGCGACCCACTTGATATTCTCGCCGGATTTCACGTTCCACTTGGCGGGAATGTTCTTCTCCTGCGAGATCATGTTGCGATCGGCCATACCGCCCCACATCAGCCAATCGCCTCGGCGCGTCGGCTCAGCCTTGGCACCGGGGTCGGCGATCTTGGGCTTTTCGGCATGAGCGCCGACCGTGGTGACGGCGAGCGCCGCCAACGTGAATATCATCATTTGTCGTTTTTTAAGCATCGAGTGTGTTCCTCTTTTTTTGCATGGGTGTCAAAGCAGTTCTTGCGTCACCCATCATTCATCTGCGTTAGTTAACAAGTCGCGCCTGGTGATAGTCCCCCATCCCCAGAGGGGCAGGGGCACCCAAAACGGGGCTTTCGGTCAGCGGTGCCGTTCTAATGCAAAATCTCGCCGTGCCTTTCGATTCACGATCCGTGCTGCGTCTTACTCATTCGCAAACACGCGGTAGTTATCGAAGTAGATCGGCGGGCCATCTTTCGTGTGCTTGGTGCCGTTGGAATAAGCATACAAGCCGGGGCTGCCTTCGAGGTTCGGTGCCGGGTCGAGCATTTCGATCTGCCAATCCTGCGGCTCCTCTTCACCGCGCGGCCAAACCTTGGCCCGCACGCGTGCCTTCTCGCCGACCATATCCACCGTCATCTTCGTGGTGTACCAAACGTCGGTCTCCCATTCCAACGGCATATCGACACGCAACCGCGGAATCGGCGACCAGGTTTCCAAGCGCAACAGGTTTTCCTGCCCCATCATGCGCATCGCATAACGAGCGTTGAGCAAGCCGATATCCGGTCGCACCTTTCTTCCGCGCGGTCGCGGCTTACCCATCACATCGGCCTGCACGGTATAGCCCACCGGCAGCGGCGGATGCGTATAGATTTCCATTCGCATAAACGGCGCGCTGGGCTTCGCCTTAGGCGCGAGCTTTTCAAACACGACGGTTCCGTCGAGTTCGGTGAGCGTTGTCTTCGCACCGGCCCCGATCCATGCGGGCGGATTCTTCTGACCGGCCAATTCGTCAAAGCTCACGCTCACCGGCGGTGGCGGACAAACGCGCACGCGCACATCGGCCGTGAGCCCACCGAGATAGCCACGCACCATGCCCGCGGCAAAGCCCGCGTCGTCATTCACGCTTAGGCGGTTATCACCATCGACGGTCGCCGGTACGCCCAGCGACTTAAACCGTAACTTGACCGGTGCCGTCCAAACCTGATTGCCGTTGCCGTCATCCGCTTTGCTAACTTGTGCTGCCTCAGCATCGCTGAGCGGCGGGCCATCTTCACCGGCCTTCACCGTGAACGTCTTTAACGCCTCGGCAGCCGCGGACATCTCGATCGGCTGACCGTTCACATCAAACAGCCGGCCTGCAAGCTGCGTGCTATCACCCGGCTCCATCGTGACATCCGCCGGCACGACCAACAGCGCGCCGGGCTTATCCGGCATCGGTGCGGCTTCGTCGGCCCTCTTCGGCAACGCCGTGGTCATTACATTCGGGTTTTCCGGGCCGATGCAATAGGTGCCGTAGCGCGACTGAAAATACACATGGCCATTCACCACGATCGGGTTACCGTAAATCTCATTAACGAAGTCCTTAACCGGCGGCAGTTCCACCACCGACAACTCGCGGCACGCATCGCCTTCGTCTTTCAAAATCGAAAAACGGCCGTTCACTTCGCCGACGTAAATCACGCCGTCGCTCGTCACCGTCGGCGAACCTTTGCCCACGCGCCCGCATTCGTGCGCCCAGTTCCTTGCGCCGGTCTTGGCATCGAAGCAATGCAGCGTCGCCGCATTATCGAGCACATAAAGGCGACCGTTCGCCAATGCCGGCGATGCATAGCCCGCCGTGATGCCGTCCACGCGCCAAATCGTACCCGTGTCCGTGATATCGCCGGTTTTCGAGCCGTCGATACAAATGACGGAGCCCATTTCCGTGGTGGTGTAGCTCTCTTCGCTGTGCATCGCATATACGCGATTATCCTGCGTAACGATCGACGGGTTGATACCGCGCTTCGAAAGCTTGAACGACCAGACGGTTTCGCCGGTGCGTACCAGCATGCCATACACATAACCATCGGCCGCGCCTGCGATCAACATCCGCTTACCGTTGATCACCGCAATATCCGGCACGCAGTAAGTCGTATCCAACGGCGCGCCGCCCGGCTTGGCCCACCAGATCACATCGCCCGTGCGCTTATCGAACGCCACGTAACGGTGCGAAGGCGGCCCCTGATTCCCCCAGCTCGAGGAAACAAAGCTGATAATCACCTTGTCTTCATCCACGATCGGCGTGTGCAAGCGACCGCCGTATCCGCTCACGCGGTTATACAGTTCGGTCAGCGAAAGCTCCCATACGATGTTGCCATCGAAATCGAAACAGAATAACTGACCGCCGGTCGCATGGGCGTATAAATATTTTGTTTCCGGGTCGGCCACCACCGCGGTCCAACCAACGCGCGACTCGACGATGTCGGTAAGAAACACGTTAAATTTCTGCTGCCAAATCGTCTCGCCCGTTTTGGCATCGAGACACACGACTTGTTCGCCGAGCGTCGGCCCCTCACCCGCCGGCGCGATGAAAAATAGACGGCCGTCGAGATACACCGGCGTGGAACGACCGCCGATCTCCGACTTCCATCGCGTCATCGGCCCATCGAGCTTCCATTCCATGACAGTGGCTTTCTCATACGCCATGCCGTTATTGGCCGGACCGCGCCAGGATGCCCAGTCGCCCGCAAAGGCGTTCGACACCATCCCCACCAACACGACCAACGACAACTGCAAGCAAAGATTTTTGCGAATGAACATAAGTATTGAGGTTGCTCCTTCCAAAATTGATGAGCGGCTATCTTCTACAATGCGGCGGGCGAAACATCGCGCGGTCGAATCTTAGGTCCGTTCAAACTTCGGTATCGGAATCAGTCGACCGTGCGCCGCACGACCCGCCGCGCTTTCATCTCGAACCGCGGCAGCGTACCGGGTTCGACCATGCGAATGCCCGGCTTAAAGTTCAAACGGTCTCGAATCGCATCGTCCACGCCCCGCCGCACGGTATCGGCGTTCGATTCGGGGCTCGGTTCGATCTCGATATTCAATTGCGTGAGGGCGGCGCGCTCGTCGATTTCCAGGCGAAACTCCGCCACGCCCGCACACCCTCGCAGTATAGCTTCGATCGCGCTCGGAAACACATTGTTGCCGCGTACCACGATCATGTCGTCGATGCGACCGACGATGCCGCCTTCGAGCCAGGCGTAATGCCGACCGCAGACGCACTTTTCGCGTTTAAGCCGCACATGATCGCCGGTGGCGTAACGGACTAGCGGCATGCCCCAGCGGCCCAGATTGGTCAGGATCAGTTCGCCTTCACCAGCGCGGCTGACGGTCCCCGTCTGCGGATCGCGCACTTCGGGGATAAACGCCGCCTCATTCACGTGCAGCCCGCCGGGGCGCTCGACACACTCAAACCCGTAGGCCCCCATCTCGGTCATGCCGGAATGGTCGAAAACCCTTGCGCCCCAGGCCTTTTCGATCGCCGCCCGCGTTGCCGGAATGTTGCCGCCCGGCTCGCCCGCCACCACCAAACCCCGCACGGCGCTGTCGGCGAGATTGATACCTTCGACGGCGGCCACCTCCGCCATGCGCAATGCATACGTCGGCGTACAGCCGATAATGGTGACGTCGTTATCGAGCATAAACCGCAGCCGGGCCGTGGTCGTCATGCCACCAGCGGGTAAACAAAGATTGCCCAAGGCCACCGCACTCTCAAACGCCGCCCAAAATCCGATGAATGGCCCGAACGAAAACGGGAAGATAAAGACGTCGTCATCCGTCACGCCCGCCGCGCGATAGATCGTCGCCCAACAGGTGCGCCACCAATCCCAATCGGCAGCGCGATCGAGCCAACGCAACGGCGCCCCCATGCTGCCCGAGGTCTGATGCAATCGCACATAGTCGCGTAACGGATAAGTAACATTGCTGCCGTAAGGCGGTTGCGCGGCCTGATCTTGCTGCAACTCGGCCCGCGTGGTGTAGGGTAAATCCGTGAGTTCAGCCGTCGCCGCATCAACGCCGGCGGCTTGCAACTTCGCCTGATAGAAACGATTGCTGGGCAAGACTGCATCCAACAGCGCCCGCAAGCGCGTTCGTTGCAGCGCCATCAATTCATCCGGCGGCAGCGTTTCAATATTGGCATCGTGATACGGCATCGAATGATGCAATGTAGACCTGTGAGGATGGGGCGTCCAGCGTGGGCCGCACGCGCAATGCTTTTTGCAATACGCCCCGGCCTATTACGAGACGCGTGCTGCGACCATCACAGAGCCGCGGCCTGTGGCCGCATTGAACTCCTCATTGAAGCGATCCATTTCGAGGGGCACTATTGCCTTCATCGTGCTTACCGCCTTAATCAGACTGAGCGCGCCGCCTCTAAGAATTCAAATATCAAGAATATGAACACACCCAATATCGCCGTAACGAACAAAAGGATAAGGATATAGCCACTGGAAATCTGAGTTTTTCCTTCAGGCTCGCTTGCATAATCGAGTTGTACCGGCTCGCTTGATTGCATTTTATCTTCGTCGTTCACGATTTACACTCATTGCAACGCCGCGTTGGACGCCACTCTTTCAGAGGTAAAAAATTCAATGATTCCTTTTTTGTCAAGTTTAACCATGCGGCGACACCTCAAACACTACGCGTTCCAAGCAAATATCGAATCGCCAAGAAAAGCGAACCGGCAACGATGAAGAACAGAAACAACGCGTAAAGAATGCAGCCGTTAGAGATGAACCGTTCATCGTCGTTGTCCGTGGCGTATCTCAATGTCGGGATTGTCGTTTCATCATCCGAATCACACATTCAACACCCTTGAAAAGTAATCGACTTACGAAAACGAATTGATGTGCGATCAGCCTCCAACACCCGGCGAACATGCTAAATCGCTTTCAGACTGTCAAAACACTCGATCCCTAGGAACAAAATAGCGAGACCTAATATCAGGAAGATGAGAACGAACACAAGGCATCCCTTTTTTGTGATAACAACTTCCGGCTCCGATTCAGCGGCGTAATCAAGCGTTTGTATCTCGTTGTTGTCGTAACGATCAATCACGATTGGCTTTCTGAGCATTGAGAACTTGTAGGGTGCATCCCTTGATGCACCACTTCGCCTACGGTGCCATGTTTATGAAAAGATACAAGAAGGCGAGCAAGTAAATGAGCCCCGCAAATACGATCACGGCGAATATATAGGTAGCAATCGTTCCAATAATCGACCAAAACGAACGAGCGGAATCGTCTGACAGTTTTTCTTGAGTCGCGTAATCGAGCAGCACGGGCGGACTCGATTGTTCGTTATCTTCGAAATTCACGATTCAAACCTAAAGAGTCATTGCATTGAATACTACGGGATTCGTACGGTGCATCCCTTGATGCACCGCTCATGCCACACAATCAACAAAGCGGCAAGTTGTTGAATACGTAAATGATAAACAACCCGCCACCCATAAGCGTCAACACGAATCCAGCGAACAACAATCCTAGCAATATTCGCCACGGCGAGGTTCGTTTTTGATTACCGCTACCATCCGCGTATTCCAACGCAACCGGTTCCAAACTGCTTGCCTGAGCCTGATCCAACATCGAATCCGCCCTCGCTTCAAAAGACCATTTGTTGCCCCATTCTTCGGGGTCGTCGCAAGGGTATTCGGGCTGGAAATTCGTTTATTCGTCAGGATATGTAATGAGCGAACGTAGATTCATCCCGCGATCGATCAATCGACAAACCTATTCTCAACAATCCACAGTAGCCTTGGCAAAAAAGTACAACATCATGAAGAAACCGGCGATGCCACCGAAAATGACGACCATCGTCATAATCTTAAACCAAACCGGCACGCCGTCTGACTGCTCGACGTTTCCCGCGTAATCGAGTTGCACCGGCTCGCTTGATTGCTGCTCCTTATCTTTGGTATCCATTCCATACCCTCATTGCAACGCCGCGTTGGCCGCAACTCTTTCAGAGTTGAAGAGCGTATTTCATTCTTTTCCCCAGGGTAGCCGCTGCGCGGCAACCCTGGGCTTGGTTGGCGCAATGCCTTTGGCGTATTTATTCATCACCACAACCGCCCCACTTCAAACAACCCCAACTCCGCCGCGCGGGGCTTGCCCTGCACCGCCGCGCAGATCGTCTCACCCACCCACGGGGCGAACTTATAGCCATGCCCCGAAAACCCGCCGACCAGATGCACACACGCATGTTGCGGATGTCGGTCGATCACAAAATGATCGTCCGGCGTGTTGGTGTACATGCACACGTGCTTATCCGCCAACGTCCCATCCGCGCCCGGTATATGCGCCCGGATATAACCGCGCACATCGGCTTCGTCTGCAGCGCTAACCGTGCGATCGATCACGTCCGCCGTCGTGATCGCCCCGCCATGATGCCGACCGATCTTCACGAATGGATCGCTCTGCGAGGGTATCCCGAAATAGGCGCGCTCCCCGACGAAATGCACAAACGACGGCAACTTGCCCGGTCGAAAGTTCGTCATATCCGCCGGCGCGAACCAAAGCTGTGGTTGTCTTTCCACCTTCAACGACGCGCCCAACTGCGGCACCAACGTACCCAACCAACCCCCGGCACAAATCACCAACTGCCTTGCGCGATATGTTTGCTTAGCTGTCACCACCGCAACACCATCACCCACGACCGCCCAATCGCGCACCGGCTCCTGCCATTGCAACGTCGCCCCCGCCGCTTCGGCCAAACGAATCAACGCCCGCTGCGCCCGATCGACGTAAACCAAGCCGCCTTCGGGTTCGTAAATCCCAATATCATCCGCAGCCGGCGCAAACGCCGGAAAGCGCCGCGCAATTTCCGTCGCATCCAATTCCTCGTACGCCAACCCATGCTCGACAGCGCTGCGCTTGGCCCCTTGCACGCATATATGATCCGCCGGACCGATGTTGAGGCAGCCGCACAAATCGAGCAGTGTCTCCCCCGCCGCCGCTTCCACCTCACGCCATAGCTCATACGTGCGATGCAACATCGGCACATAGCGCGGGTCTTCAAAATACGCCTTGCGAATCACCCGCGTGCGGCCATACGAACTGCCCCGATCATGCACCGGCCCGAATTGCTCCAACCCCAACACGCGCATGCCCGCCGCAGCCAGCGACCGCGCGACGGTAGCGCCCATGCCGCCGATACCGATGATGATGACGTCGTAAGAATCACTCACTTGCCGCCCTCGCGCTAACAACAACCCATACGCGTCTTAGCACATTCTTAACACACTCACCAGCGATAACCGGTTGGTCAACTCGCCCGCTTTCAATCATAATCCCCCGCATGGCGCGAGGGACAAGGCACCCATGAGCCCACGACGAGCCCAGGCTAGCGTTGGTCACCGCCCCGTTTGGGGTTTGGCCGTTGCGTGCCTGCTGCTGCTCGCGCCAGTTAAGCCTTCATCTCATGATTTCAGAAACCTGCGACTGCTTTCCAGTCTCGCATCCTTAAACACACTTGCGATCTGCTGCCGCCATCATCAGGCCGGCGACGAAGTTCATCGACAACGACCAGCGCTATCAAATCCAGTTTCACCGAATCGAATTGAGCCAACATGACCACCCGCGCCCATACCGCTCGTCAAACCGGAGCCTCCGCCATGGCCAAAGCGTCCAAAACGATTCTCGTCGTCGAAGACGAACAAGACCTTGCCGAAGTGATTTGCTTCAACCTCGAACGCGAAGGCTATCAAACCCGCCGCAGCGCCAGCGGTGATGCCGCCCTCGCCGAGGTGCGCACCCATCCGCCCGATTTGGTGCTGCTCGATCGCATGCTGCCCAACATCAGCGGCGACGACGTCGCCGGCGAAATGCGTAAAGACCCGGCCACCGCGCATATCCCCATTCTGATGCTCACTGCCAAAGCCGAGGAATCCGACGAACTCGTCGGCTTCGCGCTGGGTGCCGACGACTACGTCACCAAACCTTTTTCGATGAAGGTGCTGCTCGCGCGCGTGATCGCCCTCTTGCGCCGCGGCGATGCCCAAAGCAGCGACAGCGACATCCTCGCCGAAGGCCCCTTCGCGCTCGATCGCAATCGCCACGAACTCAAGGTCGACGGTCAACCCATCGGCGTCACGGCTACCGAGTTTCGCCTGCTCGGCACGCTCATGAGCGCCAGCGGTCGTGTGCTCGATCGCAGCAAGCTCATCGATAAGGTGCTGGGCCAAGGCGCCGTCGTGCTCGACCGCACCATCGATGTGCACATCACCTCGCTGCGCAAGAAGCTGCAATCCGCCGCCCCCGATGACAACCTGGCCGCCTGGATTCATACCGTGCGCGGCGTGGGGTATTCCTTCCGTCCGCCCAAGGCCGACGAGTAAATCTCTTAGCACGAAGTCAATCCAACGATGAAGCCCGGCCTGTTTTTCTGGAAGCTGTTTCTCGGCAACGCGCTGCTGATGACGCTGATTCTCGGTGTCTCGATCTACGTGATCGTCGGCGCCGTACAGTCGGCGTACGTTGAGCAGGTCGTCACAGAGTTGAAGAATCGCGCCGAAGATATCGAAAACACCGTCACGTCACCGGGTCGCGACATCTTTGATAAGGCCCATAGCGCCGCGCTCGATAAACTCGCGCACGATCTCGGCGGCATGGAGTCCGAGCAAAAACGCGTCACCATCATCGGTCCCGATGGCAGCGTGTGGGCCGATTCCGATGCCAACGCAACCGACATGGAGAATCACGGCGAGCGCCCCGAAATCAAAGCGGCCATGGCCACCGGCTTCGGTGAATCGCAACGCTACAGCAATACGGTCGAGCGCGAATTGAAGTACGTCGCGCGCCGCGTCGACAATGCAGATGGCACACCGCGCGGCGTGATCCGCGTCGCCATGCCCGTCTTCAGCATCGCCGAACAAACCGGCACGATGCAGGCCGTCATCTGGAAGATCGCGTTTCTCGGGTTACTGGCATCGTTCGTGACGGCGATGGGCCTTGCCTTTTTGTGGAGCAGCCCCATCAAGCGCATCACCGAAACGGCGCGCAGTCTTTCCGAAGGCGATCTCAGCGCCCGCACCGAAGTGCGCGGCCACGATGAAATCGCGCAGATGGCCACGTCGCTGAATCACATGCGCGCCTCGCTTGCCAATCAATTACACACGATCGATCGCCAGCGCAACAACCTGGAATACCTGATTCAAACGCTGACCGAAGGCGTGATCGTTGCCGACCCGAAGGGGCGCGTCGCGCTGATCAACCAGGCCGCCGGTCGATTGCTGACGCCGCATCGCATCGCTCACGTCGATGATGAGGAAACCGGCAGCGCGCCCAACTTGCAAATCTTCACCAACCAGCACGTCAGCGATTGCATTCCGCATCAGGAAATCCGCAACCTGCTGCTCGATCGCCTCGAAGAGGGCGAAACCATCAACTTGCCATCGAACGATGGAGACGGCACGCGCACCATTCGCGAGTTGCCCGTGCAAGTCGTTCAACCCGACGGCGTCGTCCATCTGCTCGCGCGCGGTTCGGATATCTTTCTCGACAGCACCGGCCCCGATCAAAACCCGAGCGGTCGCCTTGTCGTGCTCACCGACGTGACCGAACTCACGCGCACCATTCGCATGAAGACCGACTTCGTGGCAAACGCGTCGCATGAGTTGCGCACGCCGCTCTCGACCATTCGTGCCGCCGTCGAAACGCTCGACCAGATGGACTTCGAGCGCGACGGCGCGTCGGCGCATCACTTCGTTAACGTCATCGATCGTCACACGCAGCGCTTGGAAGAATTGGTTTGCGACCTGCTCGACTTGTCGCGCTTGGAAGCATCATCCGCCGACTTCCCGGTCGAAACGGTCAACGTCGTGGATTTCCTCGACGAGCTTTATTTGCGTTTCGAGCATTCGATGAAGGTGCGCGGCCTGCTGTGGGAACAACGCTGCCCCGAGGCGTGTAACACGATTCGCGTGAACGGTCGCCTGTTGCGTCTCGTCGTCGACAACCTGATTTCCAACGCGATCAAGTTCACCGAATCCGGGGGGCACGTGCGCGTCATCTGCGAACGCGACAGTCGTTCGATATGCGTAACCGTGCAAGATGAAGGCTGCGGCATCGATAAGGCCGAGCAGGACCGCGTGTTCGAGCGGTTCTACCAAGTCGAGCCCGCCCGTTCGGAGGCCGGCACGATGGTCGGCGCCAAGCGCGGCACCGGCCTCGGCCTCTCCATTGTGCGCCATGCCGTCGCGGCGATGAGAGCCGACGTCGAACTCGAAAGCACCGTCGGCGAAGGCACGTCGGTCACCGTCAGAATCCCGCAACTCAGCTAAGCCGCATGTGTCGGGTCCCCCACCCTCTCCGAGGGTGGGGAACTTAAACCACCCCCGACCATTACGCCTTTCCCAACACCGCCACATATCCACCGTCGCAATCAACATCGGGCAGCGTGACCACTTCCTTCTCCAACCGCCACCCTTCATTCGCCGTCAGCGCCGCCTTCACTTGCCCGGCATTCTCTTCCGCCTCTATCGAACAGGTCGCATACACGATCCGCATCGATTCGCCCGCCGCGTTAATCACCGCTTGCAGAATCTCCCGCTGCAACGACTCGATACTTTCCAACGCTTTTTGCGAGGCGCGAAACTTTGCCTCCGGTCGTTTCGCCAACACACCTGTATTCAAACACGGCGCATCGACCAAAATAACATCGGGCGGCTGCGGCAATGCTTCCAACCGCGCAGTCAAATCGTCCGCCGCCGCCGTCTCAACGATCTCAACGCCATGTCGCTCGCACGCTGGCGCGATATTCGCCAATTTGTATCCATCGATATCCGACGCGATCACCAGCCCATCATTTTTTAAAAGCTCAGCCGCTTGGATACTCTTGGTGCCGATCCCCGCGCACCAATCGACGACCGTCATGCCGGGGCACAAGCCGGCTTCCAACAACGTGCGCTGCGACGTCACATCCTGCGGTTGGCAAAGCCCTTCTTCGATTTCCAGAACATCGACGGCCGACGTACCGGGCGGACACAACAACGCGCCCGTGGGTTCGTGCATCTTTGCTGCAATATCGCGAGCTTGTAACGACTCCAGTAATGTTTGCGACTCGGACCGCAAACTGTTTACGCGCAGGCTTAGCCCCGGTCGCCGAATCAGCGCTTCGCAGATCTGAAAGCAACCCGCCGGTTTAAACGTGCGATGCCAGCGCTCCGCCAACCACGGCGGCAGACCATACTGCGTTTCCACATATTGCAGCGGCTTGCGCTCGTAGGCGGGAAAAATATCTTCCGAAAAAGACAATTGTCGTTCATGGTCAAGCAGTAACACCGACCGCGATGTCGTCGCCTCCGCCGGTCGTTCAACCATCTCACCGCGCGCGGATTGCACCTTGCGCAGCACGGCGTTCACAATCCGCGCCGTCCCCTGACCGTAACGCTTGGCCATCTTAACCGTCTGATCGATAGCGGCATGGTCGGGCACGCGCTCGAGCCAACACAATTGATACACACCCAGCGCCATCAACACGCGCATCTCAACGCGCACACCCGCCCAGCGCCCCTTGTAAAACCGCGACGCGATCCACTCGCAGGTAATGCGCCGCCGCGCCACGCCCAACGTCAACTCCGTCGCCAGCCCCACATCCAAGGGTGATAACGGCTCGGCGGCCTGCCACTCGTCCATCAGCGCCAGGCAACGCCCTTCGCCCTCGTAGGTTGCAACCAACGCGGCAAACGCGCGCTCGCGGGCGTCGCGTCGTACTTTGATTCCACTTCTCACGCGTTCGACTCCAACGGCACAAACCGATCGCCCGCCTGCAGGTGCCGACCGTTCACAAATTCCTGCCAGCTCATCAACTTCTTACCCGCCGGTTTGATTTCCAACGGCATCACGGCGCCGTCGCGCGCTTGTATCCCCATCATCTCGGTGACCGTGCCCAACTGCGTGTCGTCTTCGACTGTCGCGTTCTGCCCCTCGTAAGGTCGCACCCGCGCCAGCGTCACTTCCACGCGTCGCGCGCCATCGGCGGATTGAAACGCGCAGCGCGCGCCCGGCCACGACCATAAACCGTTGATGCGACTGGCCAGCGCCTTGGCCGGCATGTCGAAATGAATATGCCCATCCTGCTTACTGAGCTTGCGCGCCATCGTCACGAGCGACGGATCCTGCTCTTCACCCGGCGTTTTCGGATCGGCCTCCAACAACTTGATCGCTTCTCGCACCGCATCGCAACCGATGCGCGCCAAGCGATCGTGCAAATCCGACGAGGTTTCATCTGCGCCGATTGCCGTGCGTCGCTGCATCAGAATTGCGCCGGCGTCCATCTTTTCCACCAAGCGAAAGACGGTCACGCCCGCTTCGGCATCGCCATTGATCACCGACCATTGGATCGGCGCCGCCCCACGCAGCGCCGGCAATAACGAACCGTGCAAATTGATCATGCCCGCCGGGAATGTTTCAAACAGCAATTCCGGCCCGATCTTCTGTCCAAATGCGGCGACGTAACCCAAGTCCGCCTTGCAGCTTCGTATCTGCTCAACGATCTCCGGCGCGTTTACGTTCTGCGGCGTGATAACCTGCAACCCCTCGGCCAGTGCCGCTTCTTTCAACGGTGTGGGCTGTGCCTGTCGTCCCCGCCCTGCCGGTCGATCCGGCTGCGAGACAACCAATGGCACCTCGTGTCCGTCAAACGTAATGGATTCCAATGTCGGCACGGCAAACGCGCCGGACCCGAAAAAAACGATTCGCATCATGCAATTCCTGCTTACCAACGTGTTTGGTCGTCGATTATGCGGCGACCCCGAACCAGAGCAACACGACCCCCAACCGATCCGCCATTTTCCGACACCGCGCCTACGATTCACTCGATCAGCGAAATGGAAACCAACGACAGACTCGCCCGTACCTTTGGAGTGATCCCATCATGACGCGTTCGACTCGATTCGCCCTCACCGCTTGCTGCTCGCTACTGGCCGCTGCCGGTGCCTGCACCCCGATGACCGACGCCAACTCGCGCCTGCAAACCGTGGACAACGTCGATATCGAGCGCTACGCAGGTTTGTGGTACGAGATTGCGCGCTACCCCAACGGTTTCCAAAACCAATGCGCCGGCGGCACCACCGCCGAATACATCATTCGCGACAACGGCGACGTTACCGTCATCAATCGTTGCAACGTCGGCTCGCTGGATGGTGAAATCGATTCTCAGGAAGGCTTCGCGCGCGTCGTTGACGAAGATACCAATGCCAAGCTCGTGGTGTACTTCTTCTTCCCGTTTGGTGGCGACTACTGGATTATCGATCTCGACGAAGATAATTACGAATGGGCCGTTGTCGGCGAACCGTCACGGTCGTTACTTTGGATTCTCAGCCGGTCACCCGAACTCGATCAAGTGGTGATGAACGGCATCCTCGAACGACTACCCGATCAGGGCTACGACCCCAGCCGCCTGCAAATGACGCCGCAAAGCACGGGTAGCTAACACCGTATCAAAACGCCACCGAAGCACGACGATTATATGGGTGCGCCATCCTTCGCGCCCGCGAAGGGTGGGGAATCAAGCGAGAGGGGCGCAATCACCTAACCGCCCGACACCTCACCGCTCTTGTTCTCGCCGGTACCCGCATCGCCGCGCTCGGTCGTCGGCTTCGACTTCTTCTTAGACTTCGGCTCCGGCGAATAAGTCAACACACCCGGAAACTTACCCTTAAACGCAGCCTTACCGTTCCACGTCATCTCCACTTTCATGCCCGGCTTGAGCGGTGCTTCCGTCGAAGCAATCGCCCACGCCTTTACCCCGAACGTATTCAAAAAAATCTTGCCGTCGTCTGACACGGACATCGCAGCCCGCGGTGCCTGATCGACATCCGTCGGCCCGGCCACCAATGACAACCACCAAACCTGCGCCGTCGGAGCCATCATGATGTAATCGAACGAACTTGGCGGCGCTTGCCGCTTGTGCGAGAGCAACCACGAATACAGCCGCTCGGTGCGATACACCGTATCCCAAATGGCGTGTTCGGCATTTGCGTATTCGGTATAAACGGGCTGCGCGCCGAGCAAACGCAGCGCGTCCACCGGCGCGCGACTTCCCGCCACCGGCACCGCTTGGTCTTTGTCACCATGAAACGCCCAGATCGGCATCCGCTTGGCATTGGAAACAACCGCCGGGTTGCCATTGCCACAAACCGGTGCCGCCGCCGCAAACACGTCGGGCCGCTTACAGATCAGGTCCCACGTAGCAAAGCCGCCCATCGATAGTCCCGTGATGTAAATCCGATCCGGATCAACATTCAGCGCCTTCAGCTCTTTATCCAAAATCAGCCAGATCGCCGCCTCATCCTTGCCGAGAAACCACATCGACTGCGCCTGCGGCATGATCGTCACAAACTCAAACGTGTGCCGCTCGCGGGCGATAAACGGCGGCAGCCCGACGGTCGTCTGCATCACGCCGTCGGTTCCGATCTCACCGCTGCCGTGCAGAAACAAGATGACCGGCCACTTCTTTTCCGCGTTCTGCTCATAGTCGGCGGGCAGAAAAATGGCGTATTTGTGGGTCGTCTTGTCCGGAAGCTCGATCGCGCGCGGGGTAAAGGCTGGATGCAGATTGGGCGGGGTCTGAGCACACATCATGGGCAACGCTACTGAAAAAAGGGTGCTGACGAGCATAAATCTCCTTCATCCGCCGTTTTTCGCGGATAATGGGCATTGGCGTCTCAAATTATCGGCGAACCTTAGCTGGGCTTACCGTGTCTAACCAAGCGTAGCCAAACCTTCAGGCCGGGAGAACCGGGCGGGCCATAATCGACCTGTCACGGCCAAATTCGCCGGTTAGAATGGTTTGAGAGCAGGTTGGGATATTGCTACCATAGTGCGTTTATCACGCCTTTGCCCGCTGCGCTCACCACGAATCGTTCGCGAAACTCCAGAAAGGAGCGTTACCTTGATATCTGCACCCAACGCATCAGTGCGACGCGTCTTATTTGCCATGCTCATCGGGGCACTCACGCTGAGTGTATCCTCTGACGCATTCGCCCAGCCAGGGGTTCGCGGAGGTCGCCCAAAACGGCCCGACCGAAAAGCGCCGCCGCCTCCGCGCGAGGAAAAAAACACAACCCAATCGCCGGGCCGCACCGAAGGCACCATCTTCAAATTCACGCCCGCCGATGAAGAAGACCGCAAAGAAGACGAAAAGCTCATCGGTAAGCTCAAGATCAACCCATTTGAAGAAGGCGCCCGCACGCTCGTCCTCATCGTGCGCGATACGGAAGATTTGAAAATCAAACTGGGCGACCACGAATTCGAGCGCGACGAGATGACGTTCTACTTTCAGAAGGGCCTACATGTGGAAGCCGATTGGGGTTATCTCGATCCCGATTCCAAACGCAAAATTAAAAAGAAAGAGCTGCGCGGCCTGACCTTCATGACCACCGTCGTCGAAGGTGAGATTGAAGACGTGCGCGATATCGGCGTCGAAGTTCGCGGCGTGCCGATGAACGACCAGCAATGGCCCGGATACAACCCTCCCGAACGCAATCAGCGGCCGGGCGATGCCGAAAAAGAACGCGTTATCCCGCGCAATCTCAAGCTCAAATTCATCGAAGACGTCACCAAGGTTCGCAACGAAGATAAAGAAGAAGCCGATATGGGCGACTTCAAAAAAGGCGACAAGGTGCGCGTGACCGCCGTCTATGCCGGCGGCAAGATCGGCATGCTGGTCATGCTGACACCTCCCAATGTCGATCACGGCATGACCTTTAGCGCGCCGAGCAATAACGATGACGGTCGCGGCAAGCAGCCGCCCAAGGGCAACCGCCCCGGATCCGGCAGACGCCCGGGCGGGCGCGCGCCGCAAGGCTAAAACGCCCCATCGCGACCGCTCATTGCCACTCCCAATCCAACTGGGAGCCGCCATGGCAGCCAACGCCGTAGGACTGATGAACCCATCGTGCGGTCGGCACACCCCGTGTGCCGACCGCACATCGTTTTTACTTCACCGATTTCCGCAAACCAAACGATACCAACTAGATATGGCTTGCAAATTTTGCGGCTAGGCCACAGGATTGCCGAAAGTTCAGGCCGCTAAGCAAAAAAAACGCCCCGCTGCCGCGCGGTCATGCCGGGGTAATTGGGCCTGTTTCACGGAGGCAATCGGGCTCTTGCACGCGTCGCCGAAATCGACATCGTTATGGCTTGTGTTGTGCCTCGCCATGTCACTGGGAGCCACCTCGCGCGCGCACGCTCAATTAGGCCTCGAAAGTCGCTCCGCCCCGCGCAATACGGGCATTTCCAGCGCCTTCCTCGAACGACAACGCGCTTTGGAGCGCGAAAACCAACGCAAACTCCAAAAAGAGTTGCCCATCACACAAAAATTCCGCCTCGACTACGGCGGTTGGTACAACTTCTACTTCTTCCTCTTCGACGACGGTTTCAACTCCAGCCGCACGCTGCGCCAACACGAACTACGCCTCTGGGCGTCGTTCAGCGCCGATCAGGGCGTGCATAAGGGGTACGCGCGCGGTCGGTTTGAAGTCGAAGATTTCAACGCCGGTGATAACTTCGACCCGAACGACGAGGACGACGGCGAAGGCCCCGAACTCGAACGCGGCTGGTACGTCTTTGACTTGGCTCAGGCCTTGCGCGTGTACGAGGGCATGGATATCCCTTGGGAAATGAAGGTCAAACTCGGGCGCGATCTGGTTTACATCGGAACCGGCTATGCCATCGACGTGCCGCTCGACCACGTGATGGTTCAGGGCGAGTTTCTCGACTTCCAAACGACCTACATCATCGGTCAAACCCCGCTTTGGACGGAGAACATCGACCGTAGCGACCCGGTGGAAGACCGCAGCGAGCGCATCTTCCACATCATCGAACAAAAGTACGTCGGCTGGGACAACCACGAGCCCTTCTGGTACATCGCCTGGCAAGACGATCGCACCACCGAAAGCCCCAACGCCCCCTTCCAAAGCTACGAATACGATTCGCGCTACGTCGGTTTCGGTTCGACAGGTGAACTCGTTGAGAACCTGCGCTACAGCACCGAGTGGGTGTTCGAGCGCGGTAGCAGCTACGGCGATCGCCGCTTCTTACACACCAACGAAATCGACGCCTGGGCGTTTGACCATCGCTTCGACTACATCTTCCGCACGCCCTATCAGCCGGTGGTCTCCTTGGAATACATGTTTGCCAGCGGTGATCCCAATCGTCTCGGCAGCCCGACCAACGCCGAGGGCGGCAACACCTTCGACTTCACCGATAACAGCTTCGTCGGCTTCGGTTTCCGCGATACGGGTATCGCCTTCAGCCCGCGGCTAAGCAACATTCACATTTGGCGTATGGGCGGCTCGTTTCGGCCCTTCCCGAATAAAGAAGCCCTGCGCAACATGGAAGTCGGTACCGACTGGTACCTCTACTGGAAAAACCGCAGCAGCGCCGCCGTCAGCGATCCGCTCGCCAATCGGCAGTCGGGTTACCTCGGTTGGGAAATGGATTACTACACCAACTGGCGTATCACCAACGATCTGGCGTGGACCGCCCGTTTCGGGATGTTCTTCCCCGGCAGCGCCTTCGAAGACCAGACCACCCGCACGTTCCTGCTCACCGGCCTCACTTGGTCGTTCTAGGCAGCGGGCGGCAACCAAACTGCGTAACACTGGGTAACATTGCCCATTCCTCGGAGAATCTCGATGCGAAGTCCGAGTTTTTTGATTTTTGGGATGCTGCTGGCAACGGCCGGATTGACCGGCTGTTCTGCCCCGCGACCGTCGGAAACGGCATTATCGGGCGTCGATCCCGACACCCTCAGCGACAGCGCCTTTCAGGTGTACCTCAATCGCGTGCCTCTGGTGACGGTTGGTGAGGCTTATCGGGCCATGCTCATCCTCGCCGACGGCAAGGACGGTCGCGACAGCTTCGAGGCCCGCCGTCAGGAGCTCGAAAGCCGCGATATCGTCCGTTCGGCATGGGATTTGCAGCCGGATAATGTGATCGACACTGCGTCGGTCTCGTACATGGTCTGCAAGATTTGTGAGATGCCCGGTGGCATCAATCAGGTTTTGTTCGGCAGTTGGGGCTTGGGCGATCGGCGCTCGGCCATGCGGGAACTGATGTTCCGCGGCATGATCGACGACAGCTTTGAGTACGAATACGTCACCGGCAGTGGCCTGTTCGCCCTCATGCGTAACGCCGACGCCTACATGAAAAAGAAAGGGCTCTACGAGTCCGATGTCGACCTCAGCGACGAAACCGACCGTGACAATACGGGTGAGCTGATCGTACCCAACGCGTCCGGTGAAAACGGGTAGCCCCGTTCCGCGGCGGTGCCCAGATGGCCGGGCGTAGAATGGGATGCGGCAACGCACCGCTGAAAGCAGGAAGAGCCATGAAGACTCGCAATTTGATCACACAACTGTGCCTGACGGTGCTTTGCGCCGCCGGTCTGTCGATCGGATTCGCGCCAAGCACGACAGCCGCCGAGCCGGAGAAGATGGTGCCCATGCAGCCCGTCAACGACACCGGCGGCGCAACACTCGAGAACCGTACCAATACCAACACGACGCCACGCGGTACCGTCGCGCAACCGATGCAACGTTCGGGCAACGCGAACGCGACCAATGCGCAGCCGCTCAATACGATGCCGAGCAATCCGCCGCTGGCGAGTGGGCAACCGATGGCGACGTCGCAACCGGCTGCCGATGGTGAGCCTCAATATTTCGTCGTTGAACGACTCAACGGAATTGCAAAAGTTGCGCCCGTCGGCGTTGACGTGTTTGAGGAAGACAAGTGGAAAGAACTCAAGCAGGGCGACAAACTTGGTGCCGGCGTTCAGCTTTTGGTCACCGGTCAAAGTCAAGTAAAACTCGTGCTCGAGCCGGCCTCGCCTCCGACCGTGATGCTGATCGAGGCCATGACGCAGCTTTCGATTGAAGACTTGGCCATGCGCGAAGGGACGTCAACGACCCGCATCGCGCTCGCCAGCGGTGCCATCCGCGCCGGTGTGATCGAAAGCACCACGCGCAGCGACTTCCTCATCGAGGCCCCCACCGCCACGCTGAGTAAGAAGGGCACCGACATCTTCCGTTTTGAATATCAGAACGGTCGCTTCCGCATGTCGCTGTCGTCGCAGGGGCGCGGTTTGGTGCAGGCCATCAAATACAAGTTCAACAACAGCGGCAACATCGTCGATGCCAAGTCGCGCTTCGTCACGCGTGGTCAGTTCGTCACGCAACAAATGATGCGCGCCATCGATAACGTGAAGTACGACCGCGATATTCAGGTGCTCGACTTTGTCGGTCTTACGCAGGAAGAACGGCTCAACCTGTTGTTCAACAACGGCTTGGCGATTCTGCTGCCCTTTGCGGATAATTCGGCCAACTTCCTCGGCTCGCCGTTCCTCACCGGCGGCATCAATGTCGACGGGGGCCAGCGCCCGACGTTGCCGCCGATCGATGGTGGTGCCATCGCCACGCCCGATGGCGACTTCGGTGTGGGCCAAGGCCTATTGCCCGGCTTGCCGCACGGCTTCTTCAACGCGTCGGCCAAACGGTCGCGCATGATTCAGAGCCTGTTCGGGCAGCAACATCGCGAGCTATCAGGCCGCAAAGGATTCGGCGGTATCCAACGCGACACGCCCCGCCCCAATCAGATTCGCCGCCCCGGCAACATGCGCAAGGCCGGCCAGAAGCGGACGGTGCGGCGCTTCAACAAAGCCAGCCGACGACGCTAGTTAATAGCGTAAGCGTTAAAAACAAAAAGACCGCGTGGCAATCGAAACCACGCGGTCTTTTTTTGATGATGGGTTTGTCGTTCCAAGCAACGGCAATACGCTACGCCGCCGACTCGCTCACATGCTTGGGTACCAAGTCTGTCAACACATGTGCGTCGCAAAAGGCATCCTGCAAAATCAGATACAAGCAGGCGCGTTCGATTTCCTGTTCGTCAAAGTCGGCTCGTTTGAGCACTTCGCGCACAGCTTCAAAGCGCAGTAGCGACGCGCGCTCCGGCTCTTTCGCAAAGTACTCGCTGATCGATTGAAAGAAGTCGATCTCGCCCAACGACTTCTCGATCGCCGCCGCACGATTCTTCACATCGGCGGCGCGCGGCATGCGCATCAAATCGATGCCCGCTTCATCGGGCGTGAGTTCGAACCACACGACGCCGCGTTGCAGATACTCTTCATAAAGATCTTTGGGGATGGCCCGCACCACATGATGAAAGCGCTGCTCGGCGAGCAGCCCGTCGAAGTGGCGGCTCGTCACCACGACGTTGGTGCCCTTGTAATGAATCTGATCGCCGATCTGCACCTGCACGTCATCGAAGACGGTCTTGAGGCATTCCGCGAGTTGTTTCTGAATCCGTTCGTAATCTGCGGCCGGGATCATGTGCTGGCTGCCTCCGATTGGATGGTGACGATTCCTTGTCAACGCCCGGATTATAAAGACCGGCAGGCTCACAAAACAAACTGCAGCCCAAATCGCGCGACCCTCCTAGTTATCGCACCTTATACCCGGTCCGCTAATTGCGGGTTTTCACACCTGGTGCTAGCGTGAAGGGGCTCGGCAGCGCGAGCGCCATTCGGCAGCCATACGCCGAGCAAGTATGCAACTCGCGGCCAGCCGACGCACCGGATCGACCCATCTCAACCGCGCCGGCATGGCCCCCAGATGATGACTTCGCCGTCAAACGGAATGGAATTTGTTATGTCGACGCGCCATCCATCCTCGTTGTGGGTTCTTGCATTCATTCTGAGCGGCCTAATCTCGGTCGGGTGCGCGAAACCCGATACGCCTGTCGCCACCGCCAAATCTGCCACCCGTGAAACGCTCAACGCCGACGCGATACTCCGTCGCTGCGCCGAACAATACGCCGCCGCTACGACCGCGTCCGTCAGCGGTACGTTCGAGCGCTTCGACGCCGGACGGTCACAATCCACGCCGCTGCAATGGGTCTCAACTGCGGACGGCAAGGCCCGCGTTGAAGTCGGAGCGCGCGTGGCGCTGGTGCACGGCCCGCGTTGGTGGATGGTAAACCCCGTATCGCATGCGTTTACGGAGCGCTCAACCGGCCCACAACCCGCGCACGACCTTGCGGCGGCCACGCTTACCAACGGCGCAATTATGCCGGCGTTGAAGTTCGCGTTGGAGGCCAAGGGCATCGCTAACGACGCCAACGCGACGCGCTCGTGGAACCTGCACGGCATCAGCTGGCACGACGAGCACCCGTGCTTCACGCTGCAGCGCGAATTGCCCATAAACGGCTCAAAACAATTATTGCGGCTGGCTATCGATCAGGAGTCGTTTCTGATTCGCGCGGCGGAATTGTTAGAAGACCGCGAGATCGTCGATCCGATCCCGGTTTGGCGCTGGACGTACACCAGCTGCGCGTTAAACGAGCCCATCGCACCCGAGCGCTTTGCCGTCAATAACCCACCGCGACGCCAATTGGCGCAGTCCACGCCGCCGGTACAAATTCGCGCGAATGGTAGCGAGTAGCCAAGCCCGGCACCTTTCCGCGGTTCGGCTCCTGCGCTACAGTACGCCGCCATATGGTCGATCAAAAACTTCGCAAAGTCCTCGCCGGGCAGGCGCATCGAATCAAACCGTTTCTGGTCATCGCCGACGCCGCGGTGCGAGAATCACACTTGGAAGCGATTCGCGCGCAATTCACGACGCACGAGTTAATCAAGGTGCGCATCTTGGGTGAATCGAAAGAGACCATCGACGTAGCCGCGCGTGAGATTTGCGAGACGATAGGGTGTGATCTCATCGCCCGTACGGGTCATATGGCGGTTTTTTATCTCGCGAAAGATTGAAATCTCGCAGCGGCAAGATCGCACGAATAAACGCAATCGCTTCGAAAATCGGTGCGACCCGTTTTTGAAGCCGATTTCCCGCTGATTGCAAGTGTAGGCGTGTGCGAACACCAAAACCCGTTTGCGTCGCAATCGCGAAATACCAAAACTGTCAATTCTGGTACACGATTGCGACATGCCATGAAGTAAATTTCATCTGGCCGATTCAAATTTAACAAGATTGCTTGTATTAAACCCTACCCGCCAAAGTTGGCAGCGCGGGCCAACTCACATATAACACCCGCGATGCCAATTAACGACACTTATAGCAGTCATCGCCTCGCCTGCGGGGCGCATTTCGCGGCGCTCCAGTTGCCCGGTCGCCATACCGTCTCGTTTCAGATTCGCGTGATGGCCGGTCTCGCCGACGAGCCTGCCGACAAACTCGGCATCGCCGGCATCGTCGAACAAACGCTGCGCAAGGGTACGCAAAACAAATCGGCGCGCGAACTGGCGGATGCCTTCGACACCATCGGAGTACAAACCGGCGGCGGTGTCGGCCGACAGTCCACCGTGTATCGCTGCACGTGTTTGCCGGAATATCTCGACGAGGCATTAGCGCTGCATGCGGAGATGCTCGGGCAACCGTCCTTCCCGGACGTGTTCTGCAAGGTCGGCGTCGAATTAACCTTGCAGGAACTCACGGCCCTCGAAGACGATCCGCAGGAACTCACCTCCAAACTGATCGCACCGCATGCATTCGGCGCGCAGCTCGGTCGTCACGAATTGGGTGAGCGCCAGACGGTGAGCAGCATCACGCGCGACGATCTGCTGGCCTATTGGCAACAGCATTACCATCGCCAAAAGCTGCAGATCACGGTGGCCGGTGATGTGGACGTCAAACAGTTTGCAAGCTTGGCCGATCAACACTTCGCGCAGCTCGGGGTCGACGGCGAACGCAGCGTGGCCGATTTCGATGTCGCTTTTAATCCCGGCGTACGGCATCGCGAAAAAGATCAGGAACAAGAGCACATCGTGATATGCTGGCCCGGCGTCGCGCCTTCTGATCCGGCATACACCACCGAAAAACTGTTGCTCACCATTCTTGGCGGCGGCATGAGTTCGCGGCTGTTTACCGAAGTGCGCGAAAAGCAGGGCTTGGTGTATTGGGTGGGTGCCTGGAGCGAACATCCGCGCGGCGCGGGCATGATGTTCGTCGGCGCATCGACCACGCCCGCCCGTTGCGACCAGACGGCGCGCACTTTGCTACGCGAAGTCGATCGCCTCGCCGAAGACATCGCCGAAGACGAATTGCAGCGCGCCAAAGTCAGCGTGCTTGCCAAGATGCAAACCCACGGCGAGATCACGCGCGGCCGACTCAACGAGCTTTCGGGTGACCTGTTTCATCTGGGCCATCCGATCGAAGTCGAAGAGAAACAGCGGCGCATCAACGCCGTTACGGTAGAAGACATTCGTCAATATTTAGCCGCCCATCCGCGCGATCGATTGTGCGTGCAAACGCTGGGCCCCCGCGCCTTGGAGGAGTTTCAGGCATGAGCAATGCGGCATTTTTTCAACACACGCTGGATAACGGCCTGCGCATCGTCGTCGAGGAGATGCCCCATTCGCAGAGCGTCGCCGCGGGTTTTCTCGTGCGCACGGGTGCCCGCGATGAAGTAGAAGACCTTGCGGGCGTGTCGCACTTCGTCGAACACATGTGCTTCAAGGGCACGCCCAAGCGCGATTGGCAGGCCATTACGCGCGAGTTTGACGAAATGGGCAGCACTTACAATGCGTACACATCCAAGGAGCGCACCGTCTATTTTGGTTGGGTGCGCCACGAAGATTTGGAGCGCCAGGTCGATTTGATCGCCGACATGATGCGCTCGGCCATGCCGACCGAAGAATTCGACATGGAAAAGAACGTGATCCTGGAAGAGATCGCCATGTCGGATGATTCGCTCGAACGCGAAGTGTTCGACCAACTGCATCAACAACTCTTTGCCGGTCACCCGTTGGCGTGGCCCATCCTCGGTACGACCGACTCGATCAAGCGATTAACGCGCGATCAACTGCACGGCTATTTTCAGGAGCGTTATCACCCAGCCAACATGGTGCTCGTGGTGGCGGGCGGCGTGAAAGGCAGCGATGTGATGCGCGTGGCGGAGAAACTCTGCGGCGACTGGCCCGCCTTCGCGCCGCGCCCCGAACGGCAAAAACCCAAAATCGATTTCAACGGCACGCATACCAAGAAGCTGGAGCGCTTTTCGCGCCAAGCGCTCGGCCTGATCTTCGATGCACCGGGCGCTGCCCACGACCAACGTGAAACCGCCGATGTCATGGCCACGCTGCTCGGCGGTCCGAACTCTTTGTTCTATTGGAATATCATTCAAGCAGGCGTCGCGCCCTACGTCGCCGCCGGTCGGCTCGACTATTGCGATATGGGCATGATGCTGGCGTTCGGTTTTTGCGAACCGGATAACGCGCAAAAAATGCACGACGCCATGCGCGCCGAGATCGACAACCTCTATCGCGACGGCATCAAAGACGAAGATGTGCTTCGCGTTTGCAACAAGGCGCGCACGAGCCTCGCGGGCGAAGCCGAATCGCCCTACCACCGGCTGATGCAGATGTTTGGCGACATCGATGTGCTGGGCCAACCGCGCACCGTCGAACAGCGGCTATCAGCATTGGAAGCGGTGACGCCCGACACCGTCCGAGAATATCTGGATCAGTGGCCCCTCAATAAAAACATGGCGGTTATCAGTGTTGGTCCGACCGAGTTCGCACCGGCCTGATAATTGCGTCTGATAATTCTGTCGATCTGCTCCGTTCCTTACCGTAATTCCATTTGCGGAAGAGAATATCCTCCGCGCTGGAACCAATGGAAGTTATGGTCGCTGTCGCCCGCCGTCTCCGCGCGCGGGCGTCATGCAGTTCGCGAGAGAATCAACCATGCCATCGCCGAATCCACAACCCCGGCCGCAGCCGGCACGCAATCCGAATCCGCAAAGCAATCCGACGGTGAAGAAGCAGGCGCGCGTGAGCGCCGCCACCATCAAACCGCGCCCGCAACCCAAACCACGGGCCGAATCCAAACCGGAGAAACGCCCGGGTTCGTTTCGGTTGTTGGTGGGTTTGATCGCCACGTTGGCCGGCGCGTGGTTGTTGACCATCGAAGATTACGAAGCGGGACGATTCATCAAGCAGGTCGTGCCCGGCGCGATGACGGTCGCGGAGACCGGCAATATTCAGTCGTTTCAATCCCCCACGGCGGCATCGGTCGATCGGGTGACGGACTTTCTTGCGAACGCCGCGCCCTACCTGCCGTACCTCGGCGTGACACTCGGCTTGCTATTGCTCCTGTTCGGCGGCCTTTGTTTAAAGGGCAGAACCGGCATCTTCCTCGTCACGATGGTCGTGCTGGTGACCGCCGCGCTGGCGGTTCTAGAGTCGCTATCGATCACGCCGCAGCTTAGTTGGATCGTGATCGGTGCGGCGGGCGTGGCATATATTCTGCAAAGCGGTCGCGAGCGTATCACGGCACCGCCAATCGGCATGTTGGGCTATATGCTCGTGTTCGTATCGCTGATGGCCGTCACGCGGCAGTGGTTCAACTGGCCGGCGATTATCGAGTACGCATCGACCCGTTGGGATGCCTTGGGCAGTGCCGATGTGACGGCGTTCTTTAATCAGTGGGGCGAACTCGTCACGTGGTGCATCGTGCTGGCTTTGGCCACGCTCGGCGCAAGTTTCTCGAAAGGTCGACTGCTACACGTCTTGGGCGCGACGATGTTGGTAATCTTGGTTATCTCACTTTTCAAGAACGCCTACCACGAGCTAGTGCACTTCCCATCGTTGGGCCCCAACGTCAAACCGCTGGATAAATACTCGTTGACCAATATCACGCCTTGGCAGTGGATGGTGCTCGTAGAGGTCGGCATCCTTTGCGCAATACTCATTTACCGTGGTCTCGGTGCCGGCGGATTAACCATCGCTGTGGCGGCGGTCTGGCTTCTTGCGGGCTATCAAGTCGACAAGACTGCGGGCCGAATGATGATGTCGCGTGAGATTTCCCAGCAAATGGTCAATGAGCTGAATCAACCGGAGTACGCGACCGATGCTGCCCCGGCTATTGGTGCCGCTAAGCGCCAAGTAAGTCCAGAAGAACAAACAAAGATGATCGTCACGGCTACCACGCCCGTTGTATGGTTCTATCTAAATACGATTTTCGCTGGGCTCATCGGCCTATGTGGCATCCGTATGATGGTGGGTGATGCGTCGGCGCGTTGGTGGATAAACAACTTCCTTTGGGTCGCGTTTGCCCTGTCGGTGATGTGGATTTACTCGAATTGGCCTGTGGACCGGTATGCACTCGCGTTGCAGTCGGCCGGTCGCCCCGACGAGGGTTTCAGCATTGAGCGTTTGCTCGGCATCCTGAGTGTGCACCCGATCCACCAAACCATCGCCGCGACGGTGGCATTGTTTATGGCCGCATTTGCCGGTACGTGGGCCCTGCGTTGGAACAGCCGCTACGACACGTGGCTCTACGTCGCTGCCACAATGGTCTTTCTCGGCACGCTGGCGAGCTTTGGCACGCTGGCCATCATGATTCAATACAGCTTCCTCGAGCCGTTGCCCATCGTCTCCTATATCGCACTGGCCGTCGCTCAGTCGTCGCTGATGTGGGTGCTGCTGCTACACGTGAACTTTCGCGACCGCCACATCGAGCATCGCAGCCGCCCTACTGCACCGGCACACGGGCCGATGCCCAGTCTCGCATGATCTTCGCACAACCGCGATTTCCAATGGCCCGCAACGCGCGCTCGACGCGACTTGCGGGCCGTTTTTTTGTTTTTGCGGTCGCCTGTTCGTTATCCGCTTCTTCTGGTTGTGTGCCCGAGCGTTTGGCGACCGACCCGCAGCGGCTGGACCGCGGCAAGGTGATCGTCTTACCGGGCATCGAAGGACCCAGCATTTGGAACCGCGATTTGGTGCTGGGGCTGAACGACGGCGGCATCAATTGCGCGATCGAGCGTTACGAATGGGGCACGAGCGTGCCCGGCGGCGCGTTGATCAACCTTGCCGATTTGCCCGCCAACCGTCGCAAGGCGTCGCAATTGGCCGAGCGTATCGTGGCGTATCAGCAGCAGTATCCGGGTCGCCCCGTCGTACTGGTGGGCCACTCGGGCGGTGCGGGGCTGGCGCTGCTGGCCCTCGAACGCCTGCCCGCAAAAACGAAAGTCGATGCGGCATTCCTCTTGGCGGCCGCGGTCGGTCCGTCGTTTGATACGCGACCGGCACGCGCGCATCTCAGCAGCGCGCTGGTGAACTGTTATTCGAGGCACGATGCCCTGCTGTTGGGGCTGGGAACGTCGATCTTCGGCACCGTCGATCGCGAATTCGGCTTCGCCGCCGGGGCGGTCGGGTTTCGCGAACGGGCCACGCGCGCAGAGTCACAGCCGGCGACGCCCGTCGCGCCGTTGCAGCAAATCGAATGGACGCCGTCATTCATCCAGTTGGGCAACATCGGTCAGCACGAGAGCTGGACGAATCGGTACTTCGTTCGGAACTGGCTCGCCCCGCGCGTAAAGCGCTACCTGACCGAATAGCACCAACCCGCTTCAACAAACCCACGACCGAAAAAGACACACCGCCCAGTACCATTGTGCGAGTCTCGTCCCCATGCTGCCCATCGAAACATGCGAAAATCATCTTGCGCGCTGTCGACGGTCGACCCGCCTCGCACACGTGTTCGGTGCCTGTTCAGGCCGTCTTTGCGCATTTCGATCCACTTTTAAGGAGATTTATTGACTTACGCGGCGGCCAACGTCCGCCGATGCATTAAAAGATGATGCACCGAATGCTTACCACGGGTTTTGTCTTTTTGGTGTCGGATGGATATCATTCAGGTGTAAAGCGGTTTACGTTGGGATGGATTTTTCCCAACGTGTCAATGTCGCATGTCGGTTTGAATGGATGGATTCGTTCAACGACCGGCTACCAGCGCCATCAGGCATCATGAGCGCCACCACAGCCAATCGCAGGGTTCTCGCCATCACCGACTCGGAGCCAACGGCTCCCGAGATCCTCTCCCGTCTCGGCGACGATATCGAGATTGTCGCCGTCGCCTCTGCCGAAGACGCCGTCCAGTTTATGGAGCACGGCTCGTACGACCTGATCGTCGCCGATGCCTCGGTTTTCGATCAACTCGCCCATCTGCGCGATGTCGAACGCCACGCCTTCAAACTGCTCGAAACCATGGGCCAAGGTGCCTGCATCTACGACGCCTGCGGCACGGTCTTGTGGGCCAACCCCAAGATGAAGGCCTTTCCGGACGACCTGTTCGACAAAATTATCGACTCGTGCCATAAGACATTCGACAGTCGCATCGATCAAGCCGCGACAAAGCCGGCCCACATGCGGGCGCGACAGTTCTGCGCCACCGCCGGCACCGATCGCCACTTCGACGTCACCGTCACGCCGATTGCCGACCTCGAAGGCACCGTGCAACAGTATTCGGCGCTCGTGGTCGAAACGACCCATTCGACGCGTTTGCAAAAGAAGATCGATGCGATCGACATGGCCGGTCGCGAGTTGGTGCGGCTCGATCTTGAAGACACCTCCGGCATGAGCGCCGACGAACGCCTGCGCCTGCTCGAGAATAAGATTCTGCGGTACCTACACGACCTGCTGCACTTCGATAACTTCGCCGTCTTGCTCATCGAAAAGAAAAGCAACCGGCTGGAGATGGTCCTGCAGCACGGCATGAGCGAAGAGGGGCAAAACCTCAAACTTAGCGTCGACGTGAATAACAACGGCATCAGCGGTTACGTCGCCGAGACCGGTCGCAGCTATATCTGTCACGACACGCATAACGACCCGCGTTATCTGCTCGGCTTAGAGACGGCGCGCAGTTCGCTCACGGTGCCCTTGCGATTGCACGACAAGATCATCGGCGTGCTGGATTTGGAATCCGACGAGCCCGCCGCGTTTAATGAAGACGATCGTCAATTTGCGGAAATGCTCGGTCGCTATGTCGCCATGGCCCTCAATATGCTCGACTTGTTGATCATCGAGCGTTACGAATCGACCGGCAAATTGGCGGACGACGTGATCGAAGAGATCGGTGGCCCGCTTAACGATATCGTCACCGAAGCGGGCAACATCATGGAGGAGTACATCGGCAACGACGATTTGCGCAATCGCCTCCATGCCATCATCGATAACGCCAAGGCCATCAAAGATCGCGTCCGCGATGTGGCCAATCCCGAAGCCGGCATTCGCGGTCGCTACGGCGTCGAGAAAACGAGCGATCCGCTGCTGAGCGGGAAGACCGTACTCATCGCCGATGACGAAGAGATTATTCGCGAAACGATCGGCGGCGTTTTGCGCGGTTGCGGCTGTACCGTTCAAACCGCCGTTAACGGTGCCGATGCGATCGAGCAGCTTGAGGCCCAATCGTTCGATCTGGTCCTCGCCGATATTAAAATGCCGCATAAAACCGGTTACGAAGTGTTTGCCGCCGCCCGGGATCGATCGCCCCAGACGGCGGTTATTTTAATGACCGGCTTCGGCTACGACCCGCACCATTCGATCGTGCGCGCCCGCAAGGACGGCCTCAACGCCGTCTTGTTTAAGCCCTTTAAGGTCGATCAGCTTCTCGCCGAGATTCGCACCGCCCTGCAGCCCGCTTCTTAATTCGCAAAACCCGCCTATTTCGCCCGATATCCACTGCCCTAGCGCCGCAAGCGGCGTATCAGATTGCGTGCGGCCCCCAAGGTTCTTAAACTGGATTCTCGCGGCGATCGCCACGCACCTGCCGCCCAACCAACCGCAACCGAGAAACATAGGATTCACCCGATGAAACTTCGCTGCCCGCGCTGCGAGAAAGTCCTAAACGTACCCGACAAATACGCGGGCAAGGCCATCCGCTGTCCGGCCTGCAATCGCGGCTTTCAGGTTCCGCAGATGAAGCAGTCGACCGTCGGCGCGGGCGGTGGCGGCGGCCTCGATCTGGAAGACTTCGCGCGTCAGGAAAAAACGACGCAGCAGCTATCCGAGGAAGAACGCGCCGAAATCGAAGCAAAGGCGGCGGCGGATGATGCCGCCCATGCCGATCCGAACATGCGCATCTGCCCGAGTTGCGGTGCCAAAACGCGCTCGGAAGACCCGACGGTGGACATCCTCTGTTCGCACTGTTGGAAGCCGATCTCGGCTACGGAGGGCGGTGGGCTCAGTAGCGGGCGCAGCGTCAAGCAGAAAAAGAAATATCAGCCGTTTTCCAAGGGCGGCTTTTACACCGAAGTCGGCCGGGCGATGCTGTACCCCATCCCCGCGATCTGGAGCATTATTAACTCCGGCAGTATCGCCGTGGGTGCCGGCATTTTGCCCGTTGCCGTCGTCACCGTGGCGGCGACGGTAATGACGTTCAGCAACGTCGGTACCGCGCAGGAAGGCGAAGGCGCAGACCTGTCGGGCGCGGCCTTGCTGGTCACCGGCGTGTTTATGCTGGAGGTGGTCTTTTTCTCCGGCGTGGCTGTACATACCTTCTTTGATGTGGTGCGTTCGACGAGTATCGGTGAAGACGCGCCGCCGAAGATGAGTTGGAATTTAAACGATATCGCGAAGAGTACGGCGTCATGGCTAATCTTGATCACGATTTACGGGGCGATCATGGGGGTGGTCGACACGTTGTTTGTAGGTGATGCGGACCTTATCCAGTTGTTCTTAGATCAGGACTGGGTCGGGATGTTGAAGGTATCTCCCTATATCATCGCCTCGCTGGCATACCTCTTCTTCTACCCCATGATGCTGATCGCGTTGGCGCTGGGCAATTTGGGTGGCGCGCTAAATCCGCTCAAGATCGCCAAGTCGATCTTCCGGACACATTTTCATTACTCCTTCCTGTTCGTCCTGGTCAGCCTTTACCTGATGATCATGCTATTCGGCGGCGGGTTCATCTTCTTCAACTACATGATCGATCGCGTTGCCAGAATGGGTGAAGACGCCGGTGCCGGCGCAATAGGCGGCGTGTCCGTTGCGCTGGGCATGTGGGGGACGGTGATGAGCTTCTTCTTCTACTCCACCTATATCGTGGGACGTTTGCACGGCTTGTTCGTGCGGTCGTTCCGCGAGCGGCTCGATTTCGGTACGAAATAACAGCGCGGATCGCTAGCGGCGCGTTTTTCGGACCTCTGCATTCGGCGATTCATGACGCGCCAAGCGCGGCCCGATACTGACGGTATGAACGTCGCATCCGTCGCTAACGCTGCCGTCTCACTCAAATCCGCTGAGACGGCCTTTCAGGCACAGGTCGCCGTCGCGGGCAAGTTGATCGACAGTCAACGGGCGCAGGGCGACGCAGTTGTGCAGTTGCTCGAAGCCGCCAGCGAAAACCTCGAAACAGCGAGCCAGGATTTGCTGGCTGCCGTCGGCGGCAACCTCGACGTGCGTGCATAATTCGTTCGCGACCGGGCCGCACAGATCACCTCTGATTTCATCCACCGATCATCACTGTTTCATGTGTACACATCGAAATGTTCGCGCGACGCTGATATAGTGCGAAACATGCCGCTCTTTTGCGCCATCCAAGTGCAACGCGCTTCTCTTACAAGCGCATTATGCGCAGAGGTGGTCGCGTGTTGATTCGCGAGCCGTCGGTTGCGGGCACGTTCTATCCTGACGATCGCGAGCGCTGCGCCGCCCAACTGGAAGCGTGCATCAACGCCGCGCGCTTGCGCGCGGCTAGCGCCGACGCTACTGCCCTACCCGACCGCATCCACGGTTGCATCATGCCCCACGCCGGTTGGCAATTCAGCGGCGCCACCGCCGCGCGGTCTATGCTTGCCGTCTGCGAACGCGACCTGCCGCAAGTCGTCGTCGTATTCGGCGCGATTCACATCCCGCACGGAAAAAAACCAACGTGCTTCGACCGCGGTGGTTGGGAAACGCCATTGGGCATGGTTGCCGTCGAAGAGCGCCTGTGCGAGCGATTGATGGGGCAAACCGGCCTATTGCAGGCCGACCCGCACGCGCACGAAGGCGAGCACAGCATCGAAGTGGAACTACCGTTTATTCAGCAATTGCTGGGCGAGGTGCCATTCGTACCCATCATGGTGCAGCCCGACGAGCACGCGGCAACGCTCGGTCGCTCGATCGGCCGTACGTGTCGGGCGTATGGCGTGCGGGCTTTGTTCGTTTGCTCGACCGATCTCACGCACTACGGCCCACGCTTCGGCTTTACGCCCGAGGGCGTCGGCCCCGACGCCTTACAATGGGCGCGCGACGTGAACGACAAACGGATGATTAACCTCGTACGCACCATGGAAGCAGAACGCGTCGTCGATGAAGCGCTGCATAACCGCAACGCGTGCGGTGCCGGCGCGTTGGCGGCGACGATCGAAGCGTGCAAAGCCTGCGGCGCGCAAACGGCCACGCTCTTGGAACATCGCACCAGTGAAGACGCAGCCGCCGAACTCGGCCTCGCGCCGTCGCAGGATGCCGTCGGCTACGCGTCGATGGTTATCGGCTAACGAAAAAATCGAAGGACCAATCCAATGAAAATCGCAATCACCGGCGCGACCGGTTTCCTCGGACGTTACATCGTGAATCGCCTCGCGGGCGAAGGCCATGACTGTCGTTGTTGGTTTCGACCGCAGTCCAATCGCGACGGCTTCGACCATAGCAACGGCATCGAGTGGCAAGCGGGCGATCTGACGCAACTCGATAGTTACGAAGCGCTATGCAGCGGTGTCGATGCCGTGGTACACAGCGCGTTGTATCGACCCGCAGGGATGGGCTTTCGCGCGTCGGCACAGGATGCATTCGAAGAATTCGTGCGCGTCAATCTGATGGGCAGCCTGCAACTGCTGCAAACGGCGTTTAGGCTGGAGATTCCGCGCTTTGTATTTATTTCGACCTGCGCCGTACACGAAGTGATTCTCGATGATCGCGCGCTCGACGAAGCGCATCCGCTATGGGCGACGACGCACTACGGCGCGCACAAGGCGGCCATCGAAAAATTCGTGCACAGTTTTGGATTGGGCCAAGGCTGGAACGTATGCGCGCTGCGCCCAACGGGCATCTATGGCACGGCGACACCCGCCAACGACAGCCGCTGGTTTGATATCGTGCGCGACGTGGCGAACGGTAAGGCGTTCAGTAGCGACCGCGGCGGCAAGGAAGTGCACGCCGCCGATGTAGCCAAGGCCGTCGATGTGTTGCTCCATGCCGACGCCGAACAAACGCGCGGTCAAGCATTCAACTGTTACGACAAATACATATCCGAGAAACGCGTTGCCGAACTGGCGTGCGAAATCAGCGGCAGCAATGCGGAGATCAGCGGCACCAACAACGGGCCGAAAAATCAGATTGAAACCGGTAAATTGCGGGCAATGGGTATGACATTCGGCGGTGACGAGCTGCTGCGCACCACGGTTTCCGAACTGGTGGAAGCGGCTAGGTCTAAATAAAGCGCGGCGGGTATAATCCCACCACAAAGGAGAGAGGCCATGCCGCTGGACCTACCGAATCTGCTCAAGTTTGCCGTCGCCAATCGTGCGTCGGACATTCATTTGCAAGCCAACGCCGCCCCCATGCTGCGCGTCGCCGGTCGCATGCGCGCGCTCGAGATGCCCAAGTTGGAAAAGGACGAACTGCGTCAACTGATCCAAGGCTTGCTACCATCGCACCTGATCGACAACTCCGACGAGCGCTTATTCAACGGTATCGACTTCTCATTTACCGACCCGGACATTGCGCGCTTTCGCTGCAGCGCGTATCGGCAACTCGGCATGCCGGGACTCGTGATGCGCGTGGTTCCGACGAAGGCACCGGACTTCAAAGACTTGAACCTGCCCGCCGTGTTGGAAGATATCGCGCTGTCGCGCCGCGGGTTGACGTTGGTCACCGGCACCACGGGCAGCGGCAAGAGCACGACGTTGGCGGCGATGCTCAACCTGATCAACCGCACCTACCCGACCAAGATCATCAGCATCGAAGACCCGATCGAGTTTCTGTTTCAGGGCGATAAGTCGATGATTTCGCAATTGGAGGTCGGCCAGGACACGCCATCGTTCGAGCAGGGCCTGCGCCAAGCGTTGCGACAAGACCCCGACGTCATCATGGTCGGCGAGCTGCGCGATGTGGAAACGCTGCGCATTGCCCTACGCGCCGCCGATACCGGCCACCAAGTGTTAAGCACCGTGCACAGTGCCGATACGGCGCAGACCATCGAACGCGTGATTGCAATGTTCCCGCCGGCCGAACACAAGATTCTGCTATCGCAGTTATCGCACAGCATCGAAGCGATCGTCGGTCAGCGTTTGGTGACGACGCGCGACGATCGGCGTGTTCCCGCCGTTGAAGTACTGCGCGGTTCGGGCGTGACGGAACGCTTTATCGAGAACAATCAGATCGACGAGCTAGGCGACTACATCGCGACGGGCGAATTGGGCATGCAAACCTACGACCAGCATTTGCTCGAGCTTTACAACGCGAAAACGATCAGCGGCACGCAAGCGTTACAACACGCGAGCAATACCGAAGCGCTGTCGCTGGCGATGCGCGGCATACGACGCGTCGGCGGCGGGTTGGGCAGTTGAGATTGTGAGCGACTCTCACTAAAAGCGACATTACACATCCGAATACTAATTCAATCGACGCAATGAATCCGGTGCACGTTTTTTCTTTAAATATTTTGAAAATATGGACTTATGGACGGCTTCGTCCGAAACTTGGCGGAAATCTATGCACCGCACGATATACTCTCTTCACGAACGTTATGAACGTTTTCAGTAACGAGTGAAAGTGAGACTTGCACGTGACGGCCCTTACAACAACCCGCAACGCTGAACCCACCTCAAGCCCGCAGGCCGATGAACGCCCGACTGTCTATTGGGATTTCAAAATCCTGATCGACTATCAGTGCCCTATTTGCCGGCGGGAGGCGGATTTGTTGCGGCGTCTGGATGGGGGACGCGGACGCCTTGCGTTTGAAGACATCACTGCCGCGGATTTCGACGCGTCCAGGTACGGTCGCACCCAAAGCGACGTAATGGCATCCATCCACGGTATCACATCCGACGGCACGGTCGTATCTGGCGTCGAGGTTTTTCGGCGCGCTTACGCCGCAGTCGGCTACGGCTGGCTGCTCAAGCCGACCGGTTGGCCGGTACTGAAGCAAGTGAGTGATATCGGGTATCGGTGGTTTGCTCGCAATCGCTATCGCATCGGCCGCATCTTCGGTGGCCGCAATGAGGATTGTCATTGCGGATCGAACACCGGCGGCTGTCAAATCTGAGTCACGAGACTACTTTCACTCTCGATCAAACAATCCTTGAAAAGTCGAAAGGAGACTTATGAATACTGCAATTGCTATTTCGTTGTTTGGTGTCTGCATTTACCTGACGGCCAAACTCGGTTTCTTTCAAGACCGTCAGGAACGCCGGCGCGCCATGATGCAGCACGAACACAATCGCAATCTGGGTTCGACAGAAGTGGCCAAAACCGATTCGGACTATTGAGGTTCGCGATCGACATCAGCCACATGAGAGCACGTTAAGTGAAATCAAAAAAGCCCCGCCATTGGCATGGCGGGGCCTTATACTTGGATACTGCCCGTCAACCCCGTTCTTGGTGAGCATCCAAGTCACACGAAGCGGCATCGCAAAGCCAATGAATGATTAGCTCGACCGAAAAGGTTAACACCCGCTAGCGAAGTTCGCACTGCGGCAGCGGCCAACAGCCCGTTTATGCCTTTACTTCATCGGTCGCTGCATCCGCTGGTTTTCTAGTCTAATCATCCTTGCGTTGCTTTCTGCGCCGATCGTTGTCGCGATCGCGCGAGCGTCGCTCACGCTGACGGCGGTCGTCGTCGCGCTCTCTTACCCGACGATCATCTTTATTGCGACGTCGATCCTCCCGCGCTTTTCGATCATCATCGTCTTTCTTGCGCCGCTCGACACGCTTCCTATCATTGCGGTCCGTACGTTCGCGATATTCACGATAGTTACGCGTGCGGACCGATCCACGCTTGCGGGCATCCCAGTGGTCCTGAATCGTGGCGCTGCGACGACGCGTCGGCCGCTGGGTTCCCGCGCGATTGTCGTTGCGATCCCGATCCGGCCGCTTGGCCGTTGGTCGTCGATTATCACGATCGCGCGTGGGGCGGTTGACGTTGCCGCGACGGTCGTCGCGATCTCTCGTCGGACGGCGAACGTTGTCGCGTCGTCGATCGTTATCCCGATTGTCGCGCTGACGCCAACCGTCGCGCGTGCGCTCGAGCCAACCTTGCTTCATCGAATGGCGGAACACCTGCCCCCCACGATCCACGAATAACGTGTTATCGCGCGACCGGCGGCGCACAGCCTGTGTCGGTCGCGGTCGCTTGCTGATCACCGTCGTGCGCCGATCGCGCACGCGGTTGTAATGACGGCTGCCGCCGACGATGCCGCCGCGCGAGTTGCGCGCTGAGACATAGATGTTGGGCGATAAGCCGCTGCGAACGTTGAACCGTCGACCGCGCGAGACGATACGGTGTCGCGGCGCATGGAAGCCGCCCGGCCCCCACCAATTCGAGCGCAGGCCACCGCGCCAGCCGGTGCGGGCAAAGCGATTATTCTGAATACCAAATCCGACCCACTGGCGACCGCTATAGAAACCTACTTGGAAGCCCCAATTACCGGTGAAGCGGTTGTACGTCGCACCAAAGCCGAACGTGCGCGGTCGCGGGTAATAAACCGTGCGTCGCCAGGGTTGATAGCGGTAGCCGGTGCCATATACGACCACACCGTTGCGCCGGAAACAACCGGTGTAACCCGGCGTGTATCCGACGATAACGGTCGTCGGCGTGTGACGATACACACGGACATAGCGCACGTGATAGATCGGGCAGGTCGGCGGAATGGCATAAATCGGCTGCGGAATGGTATCGCAAATGCTCCATCCGCCGCGCGGCTGAGACGAGACGTACCACACGGCATCGTTGCAGCAGTAATAACGATTTTGATAGCGCACCACATCGAACGGCGAGTTGGCCGCGTAGGCGAGTTGCGTGCCCGCGATGGGTTCGAAGACCGGGTCGCCATCGTAGTCAACATCGAGCGTCGCATTCGCGCGTTCGATTTCTTCGGTCTGCGGAATATAGGTATCGGCCCAAGCGTCGGTTGCTTGGCGCGTGCCATACACGTGCGGCAACACATCGGCCGCGCTCGAACCATCGTCGATGCGCGCGAAATCCGGCGGTAGGTCGCGGCTATCGACGAAATCCCACGGTCCGGCATACGAGCGCGAGCGATACCATCGGCCCGACAGCAATACGTAACGCTGCTGGCTCGACGTATCGATAAACACATCGCTGTCGGTGTTGGTCATGTAGAGCAGATTGGTGCCGTTGATCGTCGCGTAGCTGGGTTCGCCGTCGGAGGCGATCAACTCGGCCGGCTCGGTCGTTACCAGAATTTCCGGCACGCGGTTGCCGCCGATTTGCGCCTCTTCATCGACCATCGTGATTTCGATGTCGCGCCCGAGTTCCACCACGGCGGGCGGCGGGTTATTGGCGTCGCGCCACGGTCCGGCCAAGTCGTTGGCCGACATCCAAATGTTGCCGCCGCGCAAAAAGTACTGCTGCGTGTTCTGATCGAACAGCAGCAAGAACGGCGTATTGATAATCTGCATCAGGTTGCTGCCCGGCACGCTGCGATACTCGGGATGACCGTCGATGCTGACGAGCACCGCCGGGTTGGGCCGGAAGATCACGGACGGAGCCGAGTTATCGAAATTGGGCGCGTCGTCGGCCTCATCGAGATCGGCCAGTTCCAACAGCGCGACCAATCGATCGAGCGTGATGGTAGAATCCCAATACTGCATTTCATCGATCACGCGCCGCCGCAAATCTTCGGTGCGACGGTCATCGACATACGGGAACATCGCGCGCGTGACCGTCGCGTCGTAGAACGTGGCCAGGCGCTGATCGCGGTCGGTTGCCACGCGCGACTCGAACCACATGGCACCGTAGACGGGTTCCTGACCGTCGCGCGGCTCAAAGGCGACAGCAGCGCGGGCGGTAAGCCGATCGCCGTCGAAGGTTTCGATCTGAGGTTGATAAACGACAATCGTGCCATCGGGCGCATAAACATCCCGCGGCCAGCGCGGGTTGTCGTCGGGGGCTTGGGCAGCGAGCGGTGCAGCCGAATACGCCACGACCAACGCCGTAGCGAGACTAAGCATGCGAATCATACGTGTCACCTTTTCTGATTGTTCAGGCTTCCTTCTAATAATCAACGATTCGACCGTATTGTGATAGCGATTGGTCTTAAATTCCAATGGACGATGTTTAACAAGACCTAAAAGCCGCTTTGTGGTCAGTTGGCTGGGGCGAAACAACTATCCCCCCAACGTAAACCCATCATCCAACACCAATTCCGCCCCCGTCATCAGCTTGGCCGCATCCGACAGCAGAAACGCAACCGTCGCCGCAATATCCTCCGGAAACGCGAAGCGGCTGCCGCCCTGCTCTTCCATTTCCCGATAGGCGGCATCGACCGAACCGAGGCGTTCGACGGCGGCCTTGAAAAAGTCCATCGACTCCCACATGGGCGTGCGCACACCCGCCGGGCAGATGCAGTTCACGCGAATGCCGCGCGGCTTCAGCTCCAACGCCGCCACCCGCGTGAGCATGCGCACGGCCGCCTTGCTACTGCAATATGCCGCCGCCCCCGCCGTGGGCCGCACGCCCGAGGCCGACGCGATGTGCACGATCGCGCCACCGGCGTCACCTATTAACTCCGTACCGTGCTTGGTCGCCAGAAAGGCACCGTCCAGGTTGACGGTATGCACGCGCCGCCATTCTTCGAGCGATGTCTCCTCGATTGTGGCTGCCGCCGAAACCCCCGCCGAATGAACCACTCCATCGACCGTATTGACCGACGCACGAACTTCGTGAACGACCCGATGCCAACTTGCTTCGTCCGTCACGTCTAACGGTATCGATAGCGCAGCACCAATGTCCTGCGCTACCGTCATCAGTCGCGGAGCATTGATGTCGCAAAGGCAAACACGGAAACCTGACTGCGCAAGATGGCGGGCCGTCGCCAAGCCGATTCCCGAGGCCGCGCCGGTGATGAGCGTTGTTTTCATGGCAAGGATCATAATCGATGCGACGGCGGGACGGCGCTGCGCCGCGAGCGAGTTTTAGCGCTAAATACTCCCACACAACCAACCTGCTTTCGCGGTATAAGATACGACACAATGAGTAGCACTCGGCAGACCAACCGACCTTGGCGCATGTATCGCCTGCGCGTGCAGTGGGATTCGAAGCGCACGCTACAAAGCCTTGGCAAGCTGGGATTGCCGGTCCTTGCCCTTGTCATCACGTTTTTTCTTATTTACCTAACATTTGACATGTTCTCTTGGGGCATGGGTCGGTCAGATTGGTTCCACTTTGCACTTGCATTCTTAAGCTTTTGGGCATGCGCCGGCGTCGCGTATCTGGTTTGCCTAATGATTTATCGATCGTTGCAATGTCTCGATCGCCGGCGCGCTCGACGACAAATCCCCTATCGATTCGATCGTCTGCAACGCATCGCGCGGCATCCACAGGGCCCCGAACGACTGCCCCATCGATATTTGGAGTACTTCCTCTGCGGTCGGCCCAACATTACGTCAGCGCTCGTCAAGCATCTTCCCAAAATACCCGGCAACAACCTATTCATGCTGTTCGATGTGCGCACAGGGCTTGAGCCAGCGCTGCTTCCCACCGATGTGAATTTCGAGCCCATCTGCTTCGGCAAAGACCACGATCGATTGGCATGGTTATATGCTCACCAGCTAAACGCGCAAGGCTGGCGCGCTTCCGACGTCACTGGATTGGTTGGCGACTATCTTGACGCATTGCAGTCCGATGGAAGCGAGAGTCCGTATGTGAAGCCGCCGCACGATCAACCGTCAACAAGCGATGATGGTCGATCACTGAGTATTTGGTTGCAGCTTGCCGTCGTCGCAATCCCCGTTCTCAGCGCTGTCTCACGCCGCGATGTCGGCCAACTCATCATAATCGGCTTTATTTGGGCATTGGTTTTCGGGCTCATCTTTTGGAATCGCAGACGCACCGGGCAAACGGGTCGCCTAAGCGGCCCAGATTTATGGCTTTATCCGGGCGGGCTTGCACTGACGAAGTCGTCGCATTTCGGGAAGCGCTGGTCGATCGAGCATATAACGCTCACCCGCAATAACGTCGCTATTATCGTGCCCAGTGACCGCATCGTAGCAAGCGTAAACGGCAAAGGACGGCTGTTACTTAATGACGACGCGTTTGTCGCGCTCACGGCGCTGATCAACAAGGCCAAACCGCCCACACCCGAACAGTTGCATTTACTGCTGCACCCTTAAAATGCCAAGATTGGCTAAGGCCATTTTCACTCGACGCGCGATTGTAAGTTCTTTTTGGAAAACCCCACGATGGCGCGAATGCGGCAAATTACAGTTTACCCCGCTCGTACCCATGTGTCCGACATCGCGATGCTCATCATCGCGCTGTTCACAGTTATGCTAATCTTGTTTCTCCTGTTTCCGCTCGCCACAATGGCAAAAACAATGTCGAGTGTTCTCGGCAACTTCTTATCGATCGTGCTGATAGCTTCCGCTGCGGTGTTGCCGTTATTGGCATGTAGTCGTCTTGTTAAACAAAACGCCCGCCGACGTTCACGACGAATGCACCCGCTGCGCAGCGCCCGGCTTGAGCGCATTGCGGCGCACAAAGAAGCGTGGGAGCGCCTGCCCCACCGGATGATCGAATGGCGTCTTTTGGGTGACCGTTCGCCGGAAGCAACGCTCAAGAAACTCGTCAAGCAAGTTCCTATTCCGGAGCTGATCGTCATCGCGCGCCCTCGTGACGAGAAACTGCCGCCTCCGATCGTGACACGACACGGCTTTGAACCGATCGACATCGAAAACGACTACGATCAAATGGAGTGGCTTGTCGCACTCGGAAACAAACGCAGCATCGAATTAATCGAGCGGGATGAATTCGATCCACAATCATACGACCGCAACGTAATCGAACCGAATGATACGACCGATGCGGCGCCCGTCTCGTTCGGCACCAGAATAATTGGAGGCGTGCTCTCAATCAGTGGATTTGTCATCGCGATCGGATTGCCGTTGGCAGGCATCGGGTATGTCCTCTTTATGCTTATAGATGCAGTTCGAAACCCAACACCGTCAAATTTGATTTTCCCAGGCATAATCGCCATTGGTATCGTTTATGGTGCGATTCAAGCATTCATCCGACGACAAAACGTGTTCCTCATCCCCGGCGGCCTTGCCATTCGCGTTACGCGTTACACAGGTCGCCACGCAGAGGTCATCCGTCTAACACCCGAGCGCACAACGCTTGTGATGTACGCAGGTACGGTTCACCTCATCACACAAGATGGCATGACTTTTACACTTGAATGCATGTTTGAGATAAGCGCAGTGCTAACCGCTTGGTTCAATCAGGCGCCGACGCCGACACAACAACAACTCGAACTCCTGCTCGACCCGCATGGTCGCAAAACAGACTAGTGCGCCATCCACATTAAAAACGCGAGAAATGTCTGCTCCCTCTCCCTCGCAGAGTGAACGCGACCAAGGCGGGAGCCTGAACGGCAGGGGTGAGGGTTTTAGCCATAGAGCAAACACCACGAACCCGCAAATAGGACTTTTATGCTGTACTATTGCGCGATCATCCCTTCTCGACCGTCGTAATATGCACGTTTGACTCCAACGTCCGATGCACCGGGCAGCGGTCGGCGATTTGCAACATGCGCTCTCGTTGCTCGTCGGATAAATCCCCCACGATTTCGATCGTGCGCTGAATGTGATCGAGCTTGCCCTCGCGCTGTTCGCATTCGGCACAATCTTTGGCGTGAATCTTTTCGTGCGTGAGCCTGACCGAGACGCGCTCCAGCGGCAGCTTCTTATGTTCGGCATACATCCGCAGCGTCATCGACGTACACGCGCCCAACCCGGCCAACACATATTCGTAGGGCCCTGGCCCGGCATCATCGCCGCCGATGCCGACGGGCTCGTCGGCGACCAACCGATGCCGTCCGGCCAACACATCCTGATGAAACTTACCCAGTCCCGATTCGCCGACCGTCACGACGCCGCTTTCATTATCGCGCGGCCGCTGCGTTTCTTCGGGCAAGTAGCGCGTGGCCCAAGCGCTAAGAACGGCTGCCACATAGTCGGTGTCCTGCCGACGCTTGATCAGGTGATCGGCCTCGGCCAACGAAACAAAACTCTTGGGATGCATGGCCGCATCGAAAATCGCCTGCGCGTTTTCGATGCCAACGACATCATCTTTTGGGCTGTGCATGACGAGCAGCGGGCACTGGATCGCCGCGATTTTGTCGCGCAGCGTGTGCGAACGGATGTCATCGAGAAACTGCTTGCGAATCCTGATCGGTCGACCGGCCACCATGATTTCGGCCTCGCCCTTGGATTCGAGTTCGTCGCGTTGCGGTGCGATCAGGCGCTCGATATTGGTGGGCTCAGCCGGCGCGGCGATCGTGACGACGCCGACGAGATCGGGCAGTTGGCTGGCCGCCGCCAACACCGCCGCCCCGCCCAGACTATGCCCGATCATCAGCGCCGGCGGCTGGTAATGCTGCGCGAGCCAGTCGGCCGCGCAGAGCAAGTCTTCAACGTTTGACGAAAAATTGGTACTAGCGAATTCGCCCTCACTCGACCCGAGGCCGGTGAAATCGAAGCGCAAGACGGCGATGCCCAACCGCGCCAGCGCTTCGGCAATGCGCGTAGCCGCCGGAATGTCTTTGGTGCACGTGAAGCAATGCGCAAACACAGCGAACGCGCGCGGCGTGCCCGACGGCATATCGAGCCGCGCGGCCAACGTGTGCCCCTGCGAACCATCGAATTCGATCATACGCCCTTGAGAAACCTGCATCGTCATGCCCCTGTTAATGATTGCGCGCATTCGGTTTTCTAGTGATCATAGTACGTGTTAGAGCCCGGGCAATCGACAAGCGGGATCGCAGCAGTCACAATATTGGCATGCGGTCGAGTTAAAATTCGGCGATGCCGTGCAGACCTTCAGGCTGCGTACACTCGAGTGAGAGAAATAGCCATGAGCCACCACACGCAACGGTTCGTCAATCTCGTCAACGATGCGAAAGCGAACATTAAAGAAACCGATATCGACACGATCCGGCGCCGTATGGACGCCCAGGAAAACTTTATGCTGATCGACGTGCGCGAAGAAAGCGAATACGCCGCCGGCCATATTCCGGGCGCGGTACACATGGGCCGCGGCGTGATCGAGCGGGATATCGAGAAACACATCGAGGACACGTCCACCGAGTTGGTATTGTATTGCGGCGGCGGCTATCGCTCGGCCCTTGCCGCCGAAAGCCTGCAAAAGATGGGTTATACCAACGTGATTTCGATGGACGGCGGTTTTCGCGGCTGGCGCGAAGCCGGATTGCCGATCATTCACGACGAATAGCTTACAGGTGCCGTTGATTGTGTGCCTAAACCTTCGTCGCGCCGTCGTTCCGATATCCATACTTCAACTCGTCACTTAATCACCATGCGAATCGCATCATTACTATCCGCCGCTACGGAAATCGTCTGCCAATTAGGGTTGGCCGATCGGCTCGTGGGCATCAGCCATGAGTGCGACTACCCGCCGGACGTGCTCGATCGACCGCGTCTAACGCGTTCCTTAATCGACGACACACAATCGAGCGCTGCCATCGACGAACAGGTTCGGTCGAAACTGCAGCGCGGTGAGCCGCTTTATGATATCGATGATGATACATTGGTTGCGGTTAAGCCCGATGCCATCATTACCCAAGCCCAATGCGAAGTGTGCGCCATCAGCGAGAAAGACCTGCGCGCCGTCGTCGAAACGCATGACGCACTCAGTAGCGCGACAATCATTACGCTCGACCCGCGCTCGTTGGCAGATGTGTTTCGCGATATCGAGCGCGTCGGTACGGCGTGTGGCTGCGCTGACCGGGCTGAATCTCTCGTTACCAACTCGAAGGAACGGCTACGAGCCTTAACGGCCACGGACGATACCGGCACTGAACAACCCCAGCCCCGAGTGGTTTGCATTGAATGGACCGAACCGTTGATGGCGGCTGCGAATTGGATGCCGGAGATTGTCGAAGCCGCCGGCGGCATCAATTGTATTACAAAGCCCGGCAGTCACAGCGGCGTGATCGAATGGGATGTGTTGCGCGAGGCCGACCCCAACGTAATTCTCGTCGCACCCTGTGGCTTTGATTTGGAACGTGCCGCCACCACCATCAGCGATCTATCGAAGCATCCCGGTTGGTCAGAACTTACGGCAGTTCGAAAGCAGCAAGTCTTCGCCTGCGATGGAAACGCCCTGTTCAATCGCTCGGGGCCTCGGTTGATAGATACGGCTGAACTGATTGCGGGGTTGATTCATTCGCGGCACACCGAGCTTCGCGATCGATACGAGGCATTCTGGCGCGCCGTTGTTTAAGCGTCCGAAAACGCTAAACCGTAAGACCGGCTTTCCTAAGCAACTGCGTTAGGCCGTCGACATCCGTTTCGTCGAACGCGCCGATATCGAAACTATCCAAATCGAGCACACCCCAGCACTTGCCGCTCGCTTCGATACACGGCAGCACGACTTCACTCCGATCGCGTGGATCGCACGCGACGTAGTTCTCGCCCAAATCCCTCACATCGTGCACGACGAGCGCCTTGGCGTCTCGGAAAGCCCTTCCACAGGCACCGTGCATGCCAATGGGAGAACACGCGGGCTTATCGCGACGATAATCGAGAATTAGTTCGTCGCCGCCCTTGTGAATGTAAAAGCCCACCCACGACACACCTGCATCTGCAAAAGCGTCCCAGATACCGTCCACCACAACGCGCATCGCTGCGGGGCGGGCAAGGCCGGGCTCAATGGAATCGATGATCGGTTGGTAGTTGCGCGACATACCCGGGAGCATGGTCGCAATCGCCGTGCACGGCAAGTAACGACATTCATCCCCTTGAGCCGTACGACAAGGGCTGGATTTTTGCCGTGCGTTACGGTGTCGCCGTCGCCTTCTTTTCGGTACGAACAACGGACGGCTGCGTCGGCTCAGCGTCCGCCGATTTATCTTCTGCTTGGGGCGTTTTTTCGCAGGAATGCTTCGCAAGCGTGGCCTGATTGCGACCGCTGCGTTTCGATACGTACAACGCTTCGTCCGCGTCTTTGAGCATCTCGTCGGGTTTGTCGTAGCTGCTGTTCCAAGCGGCCGCGCCAAGACTGACCGTCACGTTCAGTTTCGCACCTTCATATTCAAAGGTGGCATGCTCAACGGCAGCGCGGACGTTCTCGGCACACTTCATGGCATTCTCGCCGTTGATGCCGGGGCAGATCAGCAAAAACTCTTCGCCACCCACGCGCGCCACTTTGTCGGACGAGCGCGTACGTGCTCGCAAGATGCGCGCCGTTTCTTTCAAGACATAGTCGCCGGCGGCATGACCGTAGGTATCGTTGAATTGTTTGAAGTGATCGATATCGAGCATGATCGCGGCAAGTTCGTGACCGTAGCGATGCGATGCTTGCGCGAAGTCGTTTAGCCGCTCGAAGGCTTCCCGTCGATTGAGCAGACCGGTTAGTTCGTCGGTCGTGGCCATCCGTTTCAATTTCTCATTTGCAACATTGAGCTTTTGATGTGCCATGGCCATTTCGGCGTTCACGCGATGCAGTTCGCGCGTCCGCTTGGCCAGTGTGCTCTCGGCTGAAACGATCCGCTCGGCTGCCCAGAGCCGCGCGAGCAGCTCCGTCTCGTTGACCGGCTTGGCGACGAAGTCGTCAGCCCCCGCGTTGAACGCCTCGACAACCTTTTCGGGGCCGGCATGCGACGTCGCAACGATTACGTAAACAAAGCGAATACCCTCATGCGAGCGTAGCTTCTTACAGAGTTCGATGCCGTCCATTTCCGGCATCAGCCAGTCGGTCACGACGATGCGGGGCTCATCGCGCAGAACGATATCCAATGCCTCACGACCGTTGGTTGCCGTGAGAATGTCCGCATCGCAACTGCGCAACATGTGCTTGTGCAGCGCTAGCTGGGCTGGATCGTCGTCAACAACCAGAATCTTCTTTCGCCGTTCCTTATCCATACGAAATTCAATCTCCGAATCGTTTCGATTCGTTTGTTAATTGGCCCGTGCCCGCTGACACATATCCGCAAGTTCTTCAACTTGCCGACGAATGGACGCTAGGTCCTCCGTCGCTTGGCTATTTTGCTCGAGGTCGCGTGCGTTGTCGGTAATCGTTGGAAATCCGTAACCACCCGCCGCACCTTTTAGCTGATGGGCCAGCCGCTTTAATGTATCCAAATCGTTCTCTTCGACCGCCTTACGCATCGATTCGACGCGGTCCGGCAATTCCGAGACGAACAGCTCGACCAGCTCAACGAAATCCTCGTCGTCTCCCAACTTGCTGATAATGGGTGGTCCTGATATATGTTCTTTACTCACGGCTAATCCTCCGCGCAGGTCATCAATATAATTTGACGGCTCGGTTTAATCTGAGCGTCATATGACAGTTGCATCACCGTTGTTCATCGACCTGCCATGTCTCGGAATTGACAATCAAAATGCGTTCGACGCGGCCAACGCGAAGGTATTTGTCACCTCCTTCGGACGGTCGAACTAAATATCCAATGAACGTCCAGTTAACGTCCAGTCGTACGACCGATTATGGCCCTGTGTGTCAGGACGCAACGTCGCGGTACCCATAATGCCCGACAAAAAGGGTGTTTACCGATGGTTCATCATGCGTTCTATTACCGGGCTGGATGTTATTGACGCCAAGCGACGACGAAGTTACGACCGCTATCCAGTCCGACGGATGGCCGGGCTAGCGTCATCGAAAGTTCACCAGCGGTAACCGTGCAAGATGATAAAGCAACGAACATACATGGCAGAGCTTCAGTCTATTGCGAAGCATCTGCAAGGTGCCGATCGTGTTCGCGCGTTAAGACAGTTACTCGATCGTCCGATCGAGAATCCGGCGGGCTGGTATCTGCTCGGTAAGGAAATGGTGCAAGCGAACGACCTTAATGCCGCCGCCCGCGCTTTCGGCATGGCATATCATCAAGATGTGGACCTAACGTCAGCCGCCGTATTGACCTTCTCGTGCCTAAAGGCCGCGCGGTCCATGCAACCCGAACTGAAGTCGCAGTTCATTCAAACCTGGATGGAGATGAAATCACCGACCCTTGCCCGCCACCGTAGCGAACGTGCTATCTTAATGCTGATCGATGCGGAGGCGCATCGCGAGGACGACGACGGTTGGACAGCGGACCGTTTCTTCGACTGCTATTTGGCTAGCTAAGGGCGACTTTCAAATTGACATGAATTAGGGTCTCTCCCCCTCCATGCTTCGCTTCAGTGCATGCGCACGTTCCCGATCGAATCATATCGACCAGCGCCGCATCCCTTGGCCGATAAATTATTAGTAATCTAGCTCGAGCAGCGTCTTCGACGTCGTCGTGAGGTTGTCGTAACCGTCGTCCGTCGCGGCGACCAAATCTTCGATCCGCACCCCGCCCCAATCTTCGTAATACAGCCCCGGTTCCACTGAGAACACCATGCCTGCTTGTACCTGCATATCGAAGTTTCGCTTAATGCTCGGCCCTTCGTGGACCGCTAAGCCCACGCCGTGGCCGGTGCCGTGCATAAAATGATCCGCGCAGTCGCGCTCGGCAAAATAATCGCGGCACTTGGCGTCGAGGGCATGACAGGTGACGCCCGGCTTGATCGCATCCAGGCAGGCCTGCTGCGCCGCTAGCACCCTGTCGTACACCTCACGCTGACGCTCGTCGGCCTTACCCATTACCAGCATCCGCGTCATATCGCCGCAGTATCCGTGGTAGATCCCGCCGAAGTCGAGCAAGACCATCTGACCGCGTTCGAGCTTGCGCGTGGGGTCGGGCGAATAGTGCGGATGACAGCCCGTCTGACCGAATGCCACGATCGGCGCAAATGAATTGCCTTCACTCTCACGCCGCAAAAACGTCTCGATGCGCACGGCCACATCGCGTTCCGATTCACCCAGCCGCATCGAATTGGCAACGTGATCGAAACAGCGACCGGTAATCGCTTGCGCCTTGCGGATGTTGTCGATCTCTTCCGGCGTCTTGATCACGCGCAATTCCGCCAGCAAGTTCTCAGCCGGCGTCCATGTCGCGCCCGACATCTCGCTCAACAAGCCCGTCGCATCGACGTATAGCAACGCGTTCGATTCAAAGCCGATCTTTTTGCCCTTCTCATTGCCAAGCACCTTGCGAATCGCCGCCGCAAACGTCACCGGACTCGATGGCGATTCCAGCAGATGCGCCGTCACGTTTGACATCTGCCGCGCCCCGGCGATGTAGCGACCATCGCAAATCAGATGCACCTGCCCGCCTTCGATCACCAACATACCTTCGGGATCGCGCATGGGCTGCACCTCACCCGGCATGGTGGCGTGAAATCCGGCCAGATACTGCACGTTTTTCGGATTGCTGACGAAGAGGGCATCGAGCCCGGCATCTTGCATTGCCTTGGTGACGCGTTCGATTCGATTCTGACTCATCAGGAAACTCGCTTGGGCTGACGTTCAAACATTTGAGAAACCGACCGCCCGAGTGTATACCAGTCAATCCGTCTTGACGAAACGCAACCACCATTGGCTTAAAGGGGGCTCCGTGGCCACCTACGAACTCCTGATCACCACCGAATTCAGCGCCGCCCATCAGCTCCGTCTGCCCGATGGCACGCTCGAACCGTTGCACGGTCATAACTGGAAAGTCGAGCTGTACCTCGAAGGCGCACAACTCGACCAAATGGACGTACTCGCCGACTTCACGGTCGTGCGCCCGCAACTGCTGGCTGTTTGCGCGGAGCTACACGACACGCACTTAAACGACCACCCCGCATTTCAAGCCGATAATCCGTCCACCGAACGGGTTGCCAAGCTAATCCACGATCAACTCGCCCCCAAAATGGCGGAAACCGTCAGAATCAGCCGCGTACGCGTGTGGGAAACCAGCACCTGCGCGGCCGCCTATATTCCCTAATGGGAAGCCCATCGGACTCAGGCAGATTTCGCGGGTTTCGCAAGCGAAAGGGTGATGCGAAGCGTCGAAGCCGACGCGCTAAATGAATCCCAGCGTCCCAATTGACGATAAAGGACGGGAGTTCTACGATTTTTTGAAACTTCCGGATGGTATATGCAAAAAGTCTGCCAATCATGTCAGAAGCAACCCGCGACGGTCCATCTGACCGACATCGCCACTGACGGCGAGAAACGCGAACGCCACCTGTGTGAGAATTGCGCGCAGAAGGAAGGCATTATGCCGAAGCCGGCTAACATCATGGCGCACTTGGCCGCGTTCGTGCAGAGCAGCAAAGGCTCTGTGCAACAAATGGCCCAACTGAGCTGCCCCAACTGTCAGCTGACGTTCGTCGAATTCCGCAACAACGGCTTGCTCGGCTGCTCTGCCGACTACGACGCATTCGAACCGGCACTCATCCCGCTGATCGAACGCGCCCACCAAGGCGCCAGCCGCCATGTCGGCAAGAAGCCCAAACGTGCCGGCGGTGATGTCGCGACGGAAAACGATATTGTGCGCCTGCGTCGCGAACTCGATCGCGCCGTCGATGACGAACGCTTTGAAGAAGCCGCCCGCATTCGCGATACCATCCGCTCGCTGGAGTTGTCATGACGGTTAACGATATCGTGCAACAACCCGGCATCTGGCTGGAAGCCGAAGGCAATCTGGCCGACATTGTGATCAGCTCGCGCATTCGCTTGGCGCGCAATGTGGTCGGCTATCCGTTTCTCAGTCGCGCGACGCACGATCAACGCCGCGCACTAGCAGGCCTACTTGCCGAGCGCGTACCGCACGCCGCTTCGTCTGCGAAGTCTTCCTACATCGACCTAACGCATTGCGATGAACTCGACTGTCAGGTTCTGGTCGAACGCCAGCTCATCAGCCGCCAACTGGTCGAAGCCAAAGGCGCGCGCGGCGTCGTCGTTTCCGACGATCAACGCTGTTCGGTCATGATCAACGAAGAAGATCATCTGCGCATGCACATGATTCGCGGCGGTATGCAGCTATCGAATTTGTGGGCCGAACTGAATCAGCTCGACGATCGCATCGAAAGCCAGGTCGATTACATCTTCCATCCGCGATTCGGCTATTTGACGGCTTGCCCCACCAATGTCGGCACGGGCATTCGCGTCTCTGTCATGCTGCACCTTCCCGCGCTCAAATTGACCGGCGAAATGGAACGCGTGTTGAAAGCGGCCAAAGATATGAACCTCGCCGTCCGCGGCCTGTTCGGGGAAGGCACCGAGGCAACGGGCGACTTCTTCCAAGTCAGCAACCAAGTCACCATCGGTCGCAGCGAGAAAGAGATCGTCGACGAGTTCAAAGATCAGGTTGTACCGCGCATCGTCGAGTACGAACGGCTCGCGCGGCAGGCATTGCTCGACGAAAAACCACGCGCCGTGGATGATCGCGTGTTTCGCTCTTACGGCATTCTGCAAAACGCCCGCACCATCAGCAGCGAAGAAACCCTGCTGCACCTATCCCACTTGCGGCTGGGCGTACACATCGGTCGCATCACCGACGTGTCTGTTCCCAAACTCAACGAGCTATTCCTCATCACCCAACCCGCCCACCTGCAAAAGCTCAACGGCGGTCCCATCAGCGGTGAAGAGCGCAGCGCCATCCGCGCCGATCTGATTCGACGTAAGCTGGCCGAACGGTAGGCGAGCGCTGACATCGTCAATCTCAATTCTTGCGGTGAATCAGGCGGCGAAGCGTTTTTCATTTGAAGCTAGCCGTAACAAGGCGATTCTTGTTCGGCCCTTTATCCCTTGGGGTTCGAACGACTGCCGGGCGACCACCCCGAATAGAGGGAAGACAACGCCATCCCCAGGTTAAGTTGACGCGTATTCATCTTTTAAATGCAATACCGGTAAGCCAAACGAATAAGCCGGAGACGCTCCCACCATGCCTGCCATCAACCCCGCCCACCGACTGCCCAACGTCGTTGACCCCGCCACCAACAAGGTCATCGTCGATCTCGCATGCCGTCGGTGCGGTTACAACCTTCGTACGCAACACGAACAAGGCGTTTGCCCGGAATGCGGTTCGCCCGTCGGGCTCTCGACGCGGGGCAACTTCCTTCAATATGCCAATCCTGAATGGGTCGCCAAGGTTGCCAAAGGCTTGCAAATTGTCTTTTGGATGATCATTGTCGAAATCGCTCTGTCGATTTGCTTCGGCAATGTAATCAATCCAATCGCTCCCTTCATCGGCGTGTTGGCGACCGTCATCGATGTCGTGGGCGTTTGGCTGATGACCGAGCCCGATCCGAGCGGCATCGGCGAAGAGAAAAACGTCTCAGCGCGCAAGATCGTGAGGGCTTCCGCCGTTTTGGCCGCCGCATCCGTCGCATTAGATAACGCAATGGACGTCGGCAGCACCGCGTTACCCGATACGTTCGTCGCCTTACTTACCATACTCGGCGTTGCGGCTGCGCTAGCGCAGATCGTGGCCTTCATCGTACGCTACACCTACTTCGCCATCATCGCACGACGTATTCCCAATCAGGCACTGGTCGATCGATCGCTGATGATTCAGAAAGGTACGATCATTTACATTGTGATTGCGATCGTAGCGGCCATTATCGCTGTACTATTCGGCAGCGCCGCCGGTATCGGCCTGATATTGATTCTTCCCATCGGCATCGGCGCGATCATCTTTGGCATCATGACGATCGTCTTGATCTACCGTTTGCAGGCCGCCGTCACCAATGAAGCCAACGCCGCGCGCGTCAATTGGGCGGCAGACACGTAACAAGCACCACCAACGATGCCGCCCACTGCCCCACCAGCGCCGGATCACTAAGTTCCGTTTGCCTAATGAGAACGAACCACGGCTTGTGAAAAAAAGCACAATATAGACAATCTGTCGGCACATATCGAAGCATCATTCGCGGCTAAGCGCGTCGTTCAACTCGAATCAATAATGGCGAAACGCATTTCATTGGTTGAACTGCCAACCGTTGCCCAATGATCGGCCCTACCGTTCGATTTTTCTCTGGAATAAATCATCGCGCATGGTATAAAACTAAGATAGCAAGACACCGAAGGGCATCGTCCTTCATTGCTTGAGGTTTTTCGCCATGTCCACCGTTGCCGACGTACTTCGCAAAAAAGGTTCCGATGTAGCCACCGTGACGCCCGAACAGAGCGTGCTCGATGCGGCGAAGATCATGCACGAGAAACACATCGGCTCGGTCTTGGTGCTCGATGGCGACAACATCGTCGGCATCTTTACCGAGCGCGACTTGATGAACCGCATCGTCGCCGAAGGAAGAGACCCGAAGACAACGAGCGTCAAATCGGTTATGACCGAACGCATCACCTGCTGCACGCCCGAGTCCACGCTCGATGCCTGCCGCACGGCCATGAGCACCAACAAAATTCGCCATGTCCCCGTCGTGAACAAGGGCAAGCTCGTCGGCATCATCTCCAGCGGTGACATTCTGGCGCGCGAACTAAAAGACTCGGAAGAGTCGCTACGCTATCTGCACGAATATATGCAAGGACCAAATTAGGTTGACGCACCAATTCGACAGGGCGCCCGTTCAGGGCCGGTTAAGTTTGATTTGAAATCTCTCTCCCTCACAGGCAGTGGCCAGGGGAGGGTTTCACTACCAGCGAACTTTTGAACTCAAATCGGCATACTATCAGACAATCGTGTTCGATTAACGGCTCTTTTAATGAGCTATCGCCGCGGCAGTTGCTGCAGCATGCGGCGCGTATTGTCTAAATATGTCGCCGCGTCCTTATCGTTCCCATCCAAACTTACCGCCCGCTCAAACGCATCGATCGCTTGTTGCCAATGCGTCTTCGTCGCTGCGTACTCGCCTTTCCGTGCTGCCGCATTGCCGAGATTGCCATACGCCACGCCCAAGTAGCGCCACGCTTCGGCGTGGTCGGGCACCAACTCCAACGACGCGACCAACAGCGGCACGGCGGCTTCGTCGAAACCCAGCGCCAGCGGCACGTTCGCAATCGTCGTTAGCGTTAGCGCGCGCTCGTACATCGGCCCGTCCGTGGCCGCAATCTGCGTCGCCGCCCAGCCTTCATCTAATGAATTAATTTTGTCGCGCAACAGTATCTCGGCGTGCGCCTGCAACCCACGGCGCAGGAAGATCACGTGCGCGCGATCCACATACGCTAGCGCCCACGTCGTCTCGTCTTTCATCATTTGGCGAATAAGCAACTGCGTATTGGACCCCGCCCGCAGCAGCACAGTATGGATGCCGTAGCGATCGAAGAACGCGTTGTGATCGAGCCTGCCTTGTTCTAAATCCTGCGTGGCGCGCAGCGTCGCTTCGTCGTAGGCAAACGTGTTGGTATCGACGAATAACTTGAACCGTGGCGGCAAACCGATCAGCGCATTGCTCGACGCGAAATAATCGACGTATAAATCGGGCTTTACGCCTTCCTGCGCGGCCAACCAATCGACCGCGGCGGCTGAAAACGTGAGATCGTGATAGCCCGTGCCCCACTGCCGCGTGGTCCGTCGCTCATAGAAATACAGCCGACCGCTAACGATCAGGAACACGATGCCGGCGCAAAACGCAATCGTGAGAATCGCACCAACATTCGCCCCACGCAATTGCGTCGCCGCTTTCCAATTTCCGACCCACTGCCACCAACCCAATACCGCCACGGGTGCGATTAGCAACCCAAACGGCGCGATGTTGCGGCGCATTTGAAACGACACGAGCGCGATGCCGATCATCACCAATGCCCACGACCAACGCCGCCGCAACCACATCCCCGCCAACGCTACCACCGCCACCAGCAGCAACGTCAAATAGGCGTAAATCGTCACCGCGTTAATCGGTTCGCCGAGAAAACTGAATGGCGATTGAAACTCGGATATCGCCGCCCAACTGCTGCCGGTCGTATCGCCCGCCTTACCCATTGCGTCGGTCTGCGACAAATACGCGAGCGTCTTAAACGGCAACACAAACGCATGCACATGCCAGGGATGAACGAAGCACGCGACCAGCTGCAGCATCAACGCCGCGCTATAGCGCCGCATCGAACGTTTCTCAACCGCTGAGGCTCGATCGCGCGCAGGAAGCTTCCATGCCAGCGCGCTGCCGACAACAAACGCCAACGTGAGCGCGAGGCCGAGCAGGAAGTAACTGTGCAGGTTCACGAGCAATAGCTGCAACGCAAACAGCACCGCGATATCGCGCTTCCGCGCCAGCCCACCGTCCAACCGCCACAGCATCCATGCCAATAACGCGTAACTAAATAGTTCCGGTCGCATGCTAAAGCGTTCGTAGGCGACCATCACCATCAACACGATACAGATCGCAACGGCGAAAATCGACCTTGAATGACGGCGCACCATCGATGCGCCCGCCGCCAAGGCAAGGCCAACGAGCAAAAGCCTCAGCGCAAAGAGCCCCTGCACGCCGCCCAGTCGATCGACCAGCGCCAACACCACTTGCGAACCCCAATTGAGATTCACAAACGGAACGGCCGTCTCGTCGCGCAAGAACGGATCGGGCGCGAAGCCGACGATCTCACCCGTCGCGAGAAAATGATTGCCGTAAGCTAGGTGATACCCGAGATCGAGATTGGCAATGCGGAACCAACACAGGCTCACCGTCAGGGCGACCGCCGCCAAGAACGCCATCCACACGAGGCCACGGCGCAATTGACCCGTCGATTCAGGCCGCGTGTGCGACGGTTCGGTCGTGGGTGCTTGCTGTTGTGACATGCCTGAAAATTAGAACGCCTTGCTTCTACATCTATCGACCTGTCGCCACATCGGATCGACCAACAGGCGACAATTGCGGGCCGCCGCACGACCCGTTATCCACCCGCTCCATCCACGAAGACACAAAAAAACCGACCGTCTGGCCCCAAGCCCGACGGTCGGTTCTGTGAATCAAACTAGGTCGAAAACGCGTCGCTTAAAACTCGTCGCGGGCGAGCGAAGAGAGGGACGGGAAAGCATCGGCCTCGGCTTCTTCCTGAATGATGATGGTCGGCTTGATGAGAATCAGCAGTACCTGGTCATCTTTCACGTTGGACGTATTCGAGAACGCGCGCTTGAGAATCGGGATGCGCGACAGAATCGGCACACCGGCATCCACATCGCGTTCACCGGACAGCTTTAAACCACCGATCAGCAGGGTACCACCGTCGGGCACCGATACGGTCGTGCGCACGCGCTGCGTCGTCTGCGTGGCCAGTTCGATGAAACCGGAACCGACCGTCGTCGAACCACCGAAGAATACCGTTCGGAAGTCACCCAACTGCCGCGTAAAGGTTCGCACCGTCATCGTGACGTAGCGGCGGTCGTTGGAAACCGTGGCCTGCACGTCGAGCGAGCGACCGGTCAGGGCCGTGGCAACACGCGGCTGGAAGGCACCGGCATTGTCACCAATAACCGGCGTCAACGCGGCGATGTAATCTTGCTCGATGAACGATTCAAACGTGGCGCGCTGACCGTTAAATAACACCAGTCGCGGCGCATCGAGGTCGCTCGAGCGCACATCGACCTGCGATGCCCGCACGAGGAAGTCCACCTGAATGTTATCGAGGAAGCTACCGAAGATTTGGAACGCCGGCTGGTCGTTCAACAACGAGCCGAGCGTACCGGCCACGTTGGTGTTACGGGGCGATGCCAAATCGAGCGTGTTGTTGGCAATCGGAATGGGCGTGAACTCGGACGAGTTAATACCGCCACCGGAAGCGGCCGGCACCAAACCGGGCTGGCCGAAGGGTTGACCGAACGGCTGCGTCGGCAGCGTAATTCCCACGCCACCCGGTGCACCCGGCGTGAAACCGTTGCGGACAAACTGTCGCGGAACCAGCACGGGGTTACCCGTGGCCGGGTTCAAAATCGTCGTCTGGTCGAAGCCGGCGTTACCGTTGTTGAGAACGACGTCGAGGTCGACACCGATCTGCTCGAGCCAGTTGCGCGTGATCGTGATATAGCGGGCTTCGACGGCGATCTGCAAGGCACGAGCCTGACGCAACTGACGCAGCAAGTCTTGCAGTTGATCGTGGTTGGATGTCGTCTGCGTAACAACGAGTTGCTGGTTCAGCGTCGAGATCGAGCCGGTAATACCGCCGGCTTCGCGCCAGCTTTCCGGATCGATGGTTTGCTGAATCAGGTCGATGATCGGCTGGAGCGGATCGCCCTGATCCTGATCGTTGTTGTCGTCGTCGTCGTTACCGCCGTCGTTGAAGATACCCTGACCGCCACCTTGCTGACCGCCACCACCGCCGGCACCACCACCTTCGATGAACTGACCGCCACCAAGACCACCCTGTTGGCCGCCCTGCTGACCGATCTGGCCGATGTCGATGTTGCGACCGCGGAAGGTCGGGACCGAGATGATCAGGTCCTGCACGTTATAAACGCGCGTGATCGTGTTGCGCGACAAGTCTTCCTTGGTCGAGATGTTGATGATGCCTTCGTCGATGACGTAGCCGAGCGGCACTTCGCCCTGACCGGCCTTCGACAGAATGAGTTCGAGGGCCTTATCGAAAGGTACGTCCTTAAGGTCGAGCGAAATCTCGAATTCCTTCTCGATGGCGTAGGCTTCCAACGCGTTCCAGTTGACGACGATATTCAGGCCCGTCATCTCGCGGAACAGTTCGATGACTTCGCCGAATTCCTTCGAGTCGAACGAAATCTCAGGAGCGCGGGTGCGCATCTTGCTCTTGGTCTTGCGGGTTTCTTCCGACTCGCGCAATTCTTCCGTGCTCTTGCGCTGGGCGGAGATTTCGAGCCAATTCTCCGGATACCGCATGATTTCGGTGTAAGCGATACGCGACTCGTCGTTTTCGATGATCGTGTCTTTGAAGTATTCGTCGTGCACTTCCGTCGCGCGGAACTCGCGCATGTGCTGGGCGATATCTTCGAAGGTTTCCAGCATCCACTTGGCTTCGTCCATGTTCGGATCGATGGCCAAGACCTGATCGAGCACCTGAATGGCTTCTTCGAAGCGCCGTTCTTTGCGCAGTTCGGCCGCACGCTCCATCAGCTCGGCAATTTGGCGTTCCTGCTGAGTTTGAATCTGATTGATGCGATCGGCTTCGGCGTCTTCAATTTCCTTCGTCTTGATTGCAATCTGTTCTTCGTCGAACTGACGCTCTTCGTCCTGAATGAAGCCTTCCAGCTCTTCGACTTGCTGACGCAGCGTGCGATACTTTGAAGCGGGCGAGGCGTAGCGACGGTTGGCCTCGACCGTTTGGCGGGCCACATCGAGAAGGCGATACGCTTCGGCGAAATCGGTATCGAGCACGGCCAAGCGAATCTCTTTTTCCAACGAGCGGAACTGCGATTCGGCCTTCTGCCAGAGCAATTCGTTCTCGCGGGCCAACTGATCCACCAAGCGCGGTTCGCCACCGGTCGAGCTGGCAAGTTGCACGTTGCTGCTGCGCGTCGGCGTCGAAGAAGACGTGATTACCGGCGTGCTGCGAACGGGCGTCGTCGTGCTACCCGACGCGACCGGCGTCATCGTACCACTGGCGCGGCTGCTGCCGGACGTGGTCGTGCTGCTCGAAGAGCGCGTCGGTGACGGGTTCGACTGAATGACCACATCGCCGCTCGACTGACTGTCGAGTTTGCGCAAGGCGTTCTGCGCGGCGGCGCGTTGCGTGGCCGACGCATACGCATTGGTGATCACCTCGGTCAGCCGCGTGCGGGCTTCGCGCCGATCGCCGGAGCGCACAGCAGCCTCGCCGGCGGCCAAATCCTTGGCCGCCTCTTTCTGCATGCTGATGGCTTGCTCGGAACGAAGCAGATACTGCTCGACCGTGCTGCGCTGCTCTTCGGACAGATCTTTATCCGTCAGGTCGAGCAGGATTTCACGCGCCCCTTCGTATTGACCGTTTTCGTGCATGCGCACGGCTCGGTCGATATCCGAAGCGACGTCGGCTAGCGCCGGCATGGCAACCAGTGCCAAGCCGAGGGCGACAATTAATGCGGTGATCCGATGACGATGCATGGAACTCTCCTTCATTCACACGAAAACTTCGCGCTGTTGCGAGCGTGTGGCGAATTCCCGGTTCAAGCAAAAGTTAAGTTGTCCAATCATACCTCGCGTAAACGCGATTCGGTAGGGTGAAACATCGAATTTGCCCACGTGTGCGGTCGTTATAAGGCGGGTCGGCATGCGCCGTGATGAAAAACGACCGAGGCACAGCAGGGCCTCTTCCCCAACTCTCTCAGTTTTACGCCGGAAACCGCCGCAATGCAAGGATTTGATCCGCATTCGCGCACCTGCGTCCGACGTTCAAACCCCATAACCTCTCAATGCTGTTATCGGTGTTCGGAGCCGTTTTCCAATGCTGCTAGGTCCGAATTCCAAATCGGCTGCACCCCCTCGGGAGCAAGCCACGCGTAATCCGCTTCCCAGACGTGAATTGCGGGCGGGTGGTGCGGGCAGGAAAGCCAATCCGGCGCCTCCGCCACCGCCGCCAGAATGCCGCCAATCACCGACTGGGCCTCTGCCCCGCGCTCCGCCAACCGTCGTGCCGCCACGCCGCTGCGATAGCCAACCGTGCAATACGTGATGATACGGTCGCCCGGTCCGAATTCGTCCAGCCACGCGTCGATCTGCGAATAAGGCCGGTTGATGGCGCCGTCGAGATGGGAAACGGCAAATTCTGCCGGTTCGCGCGTGTCGAGCAGAATCGTATCGGGCAGGATGCCCTGCACGGCTTGCTTGGCGCTAATCCCCGGCCCGCCGGCTTGCTGGTGATAATACCAACCATACGCCCAGCGACCGATGGGCTTATGCCACTGCACCAGCGCGGCAAACAACAACACCACGCCGCACACGGCGATGCGCCGACGGGAAGCGGAGTAGCGCGCGGGCGTCGCGTCATCCGTCGCTGCGATCGTCGCGCTTTCTGTTTGGTCGTTCGGTGCGTTCATTTCAGCCCGGCATCACGGTGCCTGATTCGGTCGGTAAAAGCTACTCTTGCTCGACCGATCCCAGTAAGCGCGTTTTTCGAACGCACGCAACACCAACGTTTGGTTCGTCTCGCGATCCTCAAACCTCAAGAGCAGATGCGGTGCGGAGGCGTCCACGACATACTCCGCGACTATCGCTTCGTCATCTTTTAACTGCACGAGTCGCGCCGTGTAGGTTCCGGCAGGCACTGTCACGCGTTGAGTTTTGGCCTTTGGTACCAGCGTCAATCGCCGCGTCGTCGGCTCCTGTAGGTGGGTGGATCGTAATGGGTTGAGTACTTGCAACTCGCGCGACTCGCCCGCCAACGCTGTTTGGCGGGCTAGCGCAAAGAGCGCCTCGCGCGGATAGATATTCCCATCGGCAGGCAACGTGAATGTCTGGTCGCCTTCGCCCTCGAAGTAACTGAACCCCTTCAGCGTAATCGCGTCCGCCCCCCGCTTGAGTTGCTTGAACGTCGTGCCGCACCATTCCTGGCTGGAGACGGCCAGCTTCTCAAAGCGTAAATCCGACCGCCGCAGATACTGCGAGACGAGATAGCGATAGTTGTAATTCTCCGTCGGGATTTCCTCAGCGATGGTGATCTTGAAGACCGGCACCGCTCGCGATGTATCCGCACCGACGAACTTCACCATCGTGGCCGGGTCGATCCACTCGCGGTTCATCAGCATCGCACGCGTGTATTCGCGCGGCTTGCCATAAATCCGGTCGGTCGCGTCGTAATAGCACATCTCGGCGAGGCCGTCGTTCCAGTAGTCCAGCTCCCCGAAGTCGGTCGTGGCAGCGACCGGCGGTGAGCCGGGCCCGGCGGCGTTGGATTCGGTTTCCACGCAGCCAGTCGCGCCGATGGCGAGGGCCACCAAGGCGATCGAAGCCGTCCTGCCGAAGCGGGGAAATGGGCTCATTTGACGAAGCTTCCAGTCTGAAATCACATGCCACCTCGCATCTGTTTGGGCCGCAGGTTTTGCGCGTCGCGTGCTGCTCACTTGTGATTATAAGTTTCGACGTCCTATACGCTTGCGCCTGCCGCTGTGAGTGAAAATTTTCCGCCGATAATTTGCCCGCGGGCGAATCGCGAGTTATATTTATAGGATTACGAATTGCCCTTCGCAGGTTGGGCTTGGGAACGCGACCGGTGATTTAAGTCTATTTGCGACAAGGACTTGTCGCTATTCGGCGCGGTATCGGTGGCGTTTCGGGAGGCTGGCCCTTAAGTGACCGTTCGGGATTTGCAGCAACTGACTGAGAAAATCCGTCAGGCCAATGACATTGTGGATGTCGTCGGCTCTTTCGTGTCGCTCAAGCCCGCTGGTAAAAACCTCAAGGGTCTGTGCCCCTTCCATAAAGAGAAAACGCCGTCGTTCAACGTAATGCCCGACCGGCAGTTTTATAAGTGCTTCGGCTGCAATGCGGCCGGCGATGTATTTTCGTTTATTCAGCAGCGCGAAGGCGTGGATTTTTTGGAAGCGCGTGAGATTCTGGCCCGTCGCGCCAATATCTCTTTGGACGCGCCTAAGCCACAACCCACGCGCAGCGGCGGCACGCCCACGGCGACCAAGGCCGATCTGGAACGGGTTAATCAGTGGGCCGCGAAATGGTTTCGGCAACAGTTGCTGTCCGATATCGGGGCGGCCTGTCGCGAATACGTAATAGGCCGTGGTCTGACCGAGGCCACTGCCGAGCAGTTCGAACTCGGTTTTGCCCCGGCAGGCTGGGACGCATTGAAGATTGCCGCGGCCCAAAAAGGCATTGCCGAAAGCTGGTTGGTCGAGGCCGGCCTGCTAAAACAAAAGGATGACGGTCGCACGTACGACGCGTTTCGCAATCGGTTGATTTTTCCGATTCACGACGCCCTGTCGCGCGTAATCGGCTTTGGCGGTCGCGCCTTAGATGATGACCCGGCGAAGTATTTGAATTCGCCCCAATCGGCGCTTTTCGACAAAAGTCGATGTTTGTACGGCGTGCGGCAGGCGCGGGATTCGTGGAAGGCGTCGCGCCGCGCCGTGCTGACCGAAGGTTATATGGATTGCATCATGTGCCACCAAGCCGGTTGCACCGATGCGATTGCGACGTTGGGCACGGCGCTGACGGCGGAACACGCCCGCATGCTGACCCGTTATGTCGATAAAGCCACGCTGCTGTTCGATGCGGACGAAGCGGGCCAGGCGGCTGCCGACCGGGCGATTCCGGTGGTTTTGCCCGAAAAGCTCGAGGTGGATATCGCCAACGTCCCAGAAGGGAAAGACCCTGCGGACCTGATCGTTAATCAGGGCAAAGAAGGTATTGACAAGGTTTTGACCTCGGCCTTGCCCGCGCTAACATTCAAATGGAGGACAACGCACCGGCAGTTTCATTCCGCCGGTACGGATGGCGACAAGCGACGGGCGGTCGAAGCCTATCTGGCCTTCATCGGTCAGGCAATCAACGACCGCTTAGCCGACGCCATTCAACGGGGGTTCATCCTCAATCAGGTAGGGAAGTTGCTCGGCCTATCGGTAGATCAGGTCGAACGCCAGTTACGCATCGTGACCCGCCGCCAACCCGCGGGCGAGGTCGCCGAACGCAACCAACGCGCCGTCGGTCGGTTACCAAAGCCGGTCGATGCCACGCATGCGGCGTTGCGCGATGTGCTGGCGGTGCTGTTGAATCAACCCGGCGTATTTCCGGCAGTGGATGACGTTTTCGATCCGCTACGGTTCGGAGACGCGTTGGAAGTGAAGATTGCGAAAATGGTGCGTGAGGAAATTTCCAAACGTCGCACCTTTGAAATGAGTGCCCTGATGTCGCAGCTCGCCGAAACACCGGGCGCGGCACAGCGAATTGCCGATTTGGTGGTGCTCGGCGAAACGCGCGGCAATTTTGACGCCACGGTAGAAGGCGCGCTGGCACGCCTGCACGCCATCGAGCGGGATCGACAATTGTCGAGTTCGTTGACAACTTGGAAAAACGCCGAAGCGGAAACATCCGAATCCGATCGGCAAGCTGATGACGCATCATCCGTTATCGAGACCGAGAGCAAACCGCTCGCAACGGTCCAAAGGGTGGCGCGGGAATCGAATCATTTCGCTGCACGTCGGCATTTAGCGGCCCCTTCCATCGCGGGCGCTAAACGACGCGGCGCAAGTCCGAGTGAGAACGCCACGGGCGATACTCGGCAACCGTAAAGAACACAATTGGGAAGCGGACCTACATTGAGGAGCGAGTGACGGAACTCAATCCGCCAAAGATGGGGCGCGAACCGTCGGCAACCGGCGCACGAGTAACGTGCATGGCGATCTACGATCGCCCATCAATCGCCTTGACGACCGCCCAGCAGGCTCGAACCGTTCCGAAGCAGACGCTTACAGAAGAGTCTGGAGTTTTTTTGAATGACGCAAGTGATGGGTAACGAACAACAAACATCCAAGATCGTGAAAAAAGACGATCCGGTCGAACTCAGCGTGAGCGAGCTCATCGAAAAGGGCAAGACGCGCGGCTACCTCACGTGGGAAGAGCTGAACGAAGCTTTGCCCGATGAGGCCATTTTACCGGATCGCCTCGAAGCGATTTTGCAACGTGTGGAAGATCTCGGCGTCGACATGATCGACGAAGCCGAGGCGCAAAAGCTGGCATCCTTCGGCGAGAACGACAGCGCCAAGAAGAAGGATTTCAATCCCAACGTGGCCGAATCGCCCGATGAGGATTATCCGGTCGAAGCGCCCAGCCGCCGCATCGACGACCCGGTGCGCATGTATCTCACCCAGATGGGCGAGATACCGCTGCTCACGCGCGCCGAAGAAATCGCGCTGGCCAAGAAGATCGAACTCACGCGCATGGCGTTTCGCCGCATGGTGCTGGAGAGCGATTACAGCCTCGGCACCGCCGCCGATCTGCTTCAAAACGTGAACGACGGCACGCTGCCGTTCGATCGCACCATGAAGATTTCCAGCGGCGAGAACCAAGCCAAGCAAACGGTGCTGCAGCGCCTGCCGGTCAACCTGGCCACGGCGCGCAAGCTGATGGAGCAAAACCAGGACGACTGGGTCAACCTCGAAGGCGCCGCCGACGATGCGGAGCGCGAGGTGATCTGGCGTCGCATCAACAGCCGCCGCCGCAAGGCCGTGCGCCTGTTTGAAGAGCTTGCCTTGCGCACCAGCAAAGTCACGCCGATGATGCGCAAGCTTTTCGCGCTGAGCGAAAAGATCAACGAGTTGGAACGCATTCTGGGCGGCAAGCGCCGCGTGGAATCGATGCCCGTTGATGAAGTCGAAGCGATGCGCGACGAGTTGGCCGGTCTGCAAGACCTCGTGATGGAAACACCCGAGTTGCTGCGCGATCGCGTGCGCCGCATCAAGAAGGTGTACATCGAATACGAAGATGCCAAGCGCAAGCTGTCGGGCGGTAACCTTCGTCTCGTCGTTTCGATTGCCAAGAAGTATCGCAACCGCGGCTTACCCTTCCTCGACATCATTCAGGAAGGCAACACCGGCCTGATGCGGGCGGTCGACAAGTACGAATACAAGCGCGGTTACAAGTTCAGCACGTATGCCACGTGGTGGATTCGTCAGGCCATTACCCGCGCGATCGCCGATCATGCCCGCACCATTCGTATTCCGGTGCATATGATCGAAACGATGAGCCGGCTGCGTAACATCTCGCGCGAGTTGCTGCAGGAACTCGGCCGCGAAGGCACCATGGAAGAGATCGCCCAGCGCGCCAAGATGCCGCTTACCGAAGTCCGGCGCGTGCTAAAGATCAGCCGCCATCCGATATCGCTCGATCGGCCCGTGGGCGAAGGCGAAGATTCGTACTTCGGCGATTTCATCGAAGACGGCTCTGCCGAAAGCCCGGTGTCGACGGCCAGCAACGAGATGCTCAAGGATCGCATCGAACAGGTGCTCAAGAGCCTGACGTATCGCGAACGCGAGATCATCAAGTTGCGCTACGGTATCGGCGACGGCTATACCTACACGCTCGAAGAAGTGGGTAAGATCTTTAAGGTCACCCGCGAACGCGTGCGGCAGGTCGAAGCCAAGGCGATTCGCAAATTGCAGCATCCGGTGCGCGCCCGCAAGCTGGAAGGCTTCCTCGATAAAGACGGCAAACTGCAATTGCCGGAAGATATCGAGTAACGTGCTGCCGGGCTAACAAAATGCGGTCGCCAATGCAAGGCCGCGAACCCAATTAAAATCGCGATCCCGGTGAGTGCTTCAAACAACGCTCATCGGGATTTTTTATTTTCTTCAACATCATCATTCGCCGTTTGATAAACCGCTTTTTGCCGGGATTATTCCGAAATTGTTTGAAATCACGCAGCGATAAAAAATCCCCGCAGATAGACATTTTCGATTGGCGTTGATACGCTATTTCACATGTGTTGAAAGAAATGACGCCCGCAATCGAGCGCGTCGTTTCCCTTACATACACGTTCCCGCAGCCGCCACCGCGCGACCGCACGATCTCGATGAATTCTCGAACCCTGAGGTAGCAAAACCGCTAACGCTCAGTAACGCCATAACGCCTTACATCCAAAGACTGGTTGCAGCCCGCGCGCGTCCGTATGAAGCGCGACGGTGTGCATCGCCCAACGTCATCCGCCTTGCGTCGCCTTGGCCGTTGACAGTGCCGTGAATCGAAAAGAGACATTGGTGATGGATCCAACAACAACGAACACCGAACAAGCCGAATTGAACAACGCGTCCAACCCCACGCCGCCCGCGGAAAACGGCGCGGCAAACGCACCATCACCAGCCGCTGATGCGGCACCGGCCGCCGCCCCGGCGGGGCCCACGCCGCCCGCATCGATCGAACCGCCGGCACACCCCAAGCCCACGCCCAAGCGCCTCTCCCCCGCCGAGCTTGCCGCGCAAGCCAACGACGACGATTCGGAAATCGATGCCGCCGTGGAGAAAGCGATCGCCGGTGCCGATATCGAAGCTGCCGCCGCCAAGGCCATGGAAAGCGCCCCGGCCCCCACCAGCGATACCGAGATCGGTCAACTCGTCGAAGCGCGCATTGCCAACGTCGGCAGCGAAGACGTGCTCGTCGATTTCGGCGGTAAGCGCCTTGGCACGCTGCCCAAGCGCGAGTTTCGCGGCGACGTGCCCTACCAAGTCGGCGATACCATCGAAGTGCTCGTCACCGGCGAAGACAAAGACGGCGGCCTGCTGACGGTCAGCCACAAACAGGCCAAGCAAGAAAAGATCATGCAAACGATCGAGAAGGGCATGATCCTCGAAGGGCCGGTCACCGGCATGAATCGCGGCGGGCTCGAGGTCGATGTGGAAGGCCTGCGCTGCTTCATCCCCGCCAGCCAGGTGGATATTCACTTTAAGAAGGATATCTCCGACCTGATCGGCCAAACGGTGCGCGCCGAAGTCACCAAGTTCGACAAGGCCGACAAAAATATCGTGCTCTCGCGCCGCAACGTTTTGGAAGTCGAAGCGGAAGAGAACAAACGCAAGGCTTTTCAGGAGCTGGCAGTCGGCCAAACCGTGAAGGGCAAGGTGAAGAACCTCGCCGACTACGGGGCGTTCGTCGATCTCGGTGGTGTGGATGGCCTGCTGCACATTTCCGATATGAGTTGGGGCCGCGTTGAGAAGCCCGAAAACGTGGTAAAGATCGGCGACGAAGTCGAAGTGAAAGTCATCAAAGTCAATCAGGACAAGGGCAAGATTTCGCTCAGCCTGAAAGAGATGAAGGCCGATCCTTGGACCAACGCCGCCGAAAAATATCAGGAAGGCTCGACGATCAACGGTCGCGTCGTGCGCCTGGCCAAGTTTGGCGCGTTTGTCGAACTGGAGCCCGGCCTCGACGGCTTGTTACCGCTGGCCGAGATGAGTTGGACCAAGCAGGTGCGCTCGCCCAAAGAAGTCGTCAACGAAGGCGATGTGATCCAAGCCAAGATCATCAACTGCGACACCGCTAAACACCGCATTTCGCTCAGCCTCAAGGCCATGAGCGAAGACCCGTGGTTGGTGGTGGCCAACAAGTACCCGGTCGATAGCAAAGTCAAAGGCAAAGTCGTTCGCACGACGGAGTTCGGCGCGTTCGTCAATCTGGAAGACGGCATCGACGGACTCATTCACATTTCGGAGCTTTCCGACAAGCACGTCGCCAAGGTCGAAAGCGTGGTGAAGGCCGGCGACGAGGTCGAGGCCCGCGTGGTGAAGCTCGATACCGAGCACAAGCGCATCGGGCTTAGCCTGAAGGAACCGCCGCCCGAGCCGACGGCGGAGGAGTTGGCCAAGATCGAGCAGGAGCGCGCCGCCGCCGAGAAGCGTCGCAACAAGAAGCGCCGCGGTGGCCTGACGATCGAATGGGGCTCGGGTTTGGGCGATCTCGATCCGAGCAAATTCGCGCAGTAATACGCTGCCTCAAGATTCAAAAATTCACGCGCGCCGCCGGGTTACATTGACGACACTACGGCGGCGTTTTTCTTTGGGCCCCGTAGCGTCGTTTCCGCCGCTGCACAGGTGGCGATTCGGCCCATTTGGCAGTACGCTACTCCCTTCCTAAACAGGGTTTTGTCAATGGTTTGCCGCGCTGCAATCGGCGTCGGCTTGAGGGATGGTTTGTATGTCTGAGATCGAAGTGGCGCGCACGGACGGCACCTGCTCGATCACCGGTCGCAAGTTCGAGCCGGGCGACGAGTTTTATTCGATCGTCATCGAGACCGAGAGCGGCTTCGAGCGGCGCGATATCGCCCCCGAAGCCTGGGAAGGCGCGCCCGAAGCGGCCGTTTGCCATTTCAAAACGAAGATGCCCTCTAAGGACGAACCCAAGAAAACGTTCGTCGATGATTCGCTGTTGGTCGAGTTTTTCAAGCGACTGGGCAACGCCACCGAAGACGCCAAATTGCGATTTCGGTTCGTGTTGTGCCTGATTCTGTTGCGGAAGCGAATTCTGAAATACGAGTCGTCCAAGCAGGATGGGGAACGCGAAATCTGGACGATGCGTTTAATCAAAGAGAAGAAAAGCTACCCGGTGATCAACCCCGGTTTGGGCGAGGATGAAATCACGGAAGTAAGCGTGCAACTCGGCGCCGTGTTGAGTACCGACTTTATCGCCGAAGAAGAAGCCCATCAGGCGGATGCCGACGAGCAGACGGATGAAGCCACGGATACTGAATCGCCGGATGGTGATGGAGCGGTGGCTGCGGAAGACGGCGAAGCAATGGAAACGACCAGCGAGGAAGCGCGATGAAAAACTCTGAAGCATTCAAGCGTCGCGGCTGTTGGTCGATCTTCTTAACGGCGGCGCTGATCTTTGCTTGGACGGGTTGCGACGGGAAGACAGGAGGAGTCGTCGATGATATTCCGGAGCCTACCCCCGAGCGTCCGCGCTCCAACGAAGACATCGTCGCCACGCTGAATGAAAATATGGCGAGGCTCGATCAGGCGTTGTGGTCCAACAGCGTGCAAGTCGTGGCGCGCATCGTTGACGAAGATAAAAAGGAACATGCCTACAACCTTGAAGGATCGTTGCTCTACAGCCGGCCGCGCAATTTGCTGATCAAACTGCGCCCCGGCGTGGGCGGAGAAGTGATGCAAATCGGCTCCAACCGCGATGAGTTTTGGGCCTGGGTCGAACCCGAGATCAACCGCATGTGGTGGGGTCGTTACGAACACGCCAACAAGCCCTGCGCGCAGCGCGTGCTGGTGCGACCCGATGAGTTGGTCGCGGCGCTGGGCATCGGACTGCCGAAAACGGAAGGCACCGACCTGATCGGGCCGATTCGTCGCAGCGGTAACAAGTTCGACATTTTGCAATACGTGCGGCTAACGGCGGACGGCCTGCCCGAGCCGGTGCAGGAATACTGGATTTCGCGCAAGGCGCCCTACCTGGTCGAGTTGGTGGCCTTCTTCGATCAGTTCGGCCGCAAAGCGATGACGGCAAGCCTGACGGATTATCAACCGGCCTATGAAAATGGCCCGCTGCTCGCGCATAAGGTTTCGGTCTTCTGGCCCATCGAAGGCAGCAAGCTCTCGTTAGCAGTGCGCCGCTATCGCGGTATCGATTCGACCAAGTTGAAGGATTCGGCATTTACGCGGCCCGTCGAAAGCCCGCCCTTGCCGGCGAGTGTGGCGCAAAACATCTTTCGCATCGATGCCGATTGCGATTCGTTTGATGCCGGTTGGAATAAATTCGGCGGCGAACCGGTCGTGCCGACGGGTATCGATTCGGAGTTCGATGACGCCCTCGCGCCGCCGACGGATGCGCCGATTACCGCCAATGAACCCTCCGAGGCGGACGACGATTGATAGCCCGCTTGTTCCAATTGCTTATTGGTAGGACGCGCTCCCCGCTGTGGATTGGCGCGCTCGTGCTATGCGCGTCGGTCGCTCAAACGCGCGGCGATGAATGGCGCGCCGACCGCACCTTCGTCGCTACCAATGCGACGCACGTATTCGTCATCGGGGCTTCGCAACCGCAGAACAACGCGTTGCCCGAGGTGCGCTTTTGGGTCGTCGAAACCGCCAAGGCGATGACCGGTACGATGCCCGAGTCGACCTATCGCCTCGAGCCTGTGCTCGGTGAAGTCGGCTTTGCATTGGCCGACGCCGAAGTGTTGCGATTATTGTTTTCCGATTTATCGCTGTTTCGCTATCACTTGGAGAACGGTTCGGCGACCGACGCGTTATTCGCGCAACAGTCGGACTTGCCGCCGCTGGCAGTGGCCGGCGATCGCGCGGCGCGCATCTGTTGGTTTCTGGTCGAGACCGACGGCCTGTTGGACCCATCATCCACCACCCAACCCACGACCAGTGCCCCTGCCAAAAGCGACCGCCCCAAGGCGCGACTGAGCCTGCTCGAACTCAAGGATGGTTTCTGGCGGCGGCTTGCCGTGCCCGACGCGTTAACCAAAGATGGTAAGTCGTACACGCTGGCCGCGCGCGACCGGCGCGTCGCCCTGATCGTCGGCGGCACCCAAGCGCCGTTGCGCTTCGCGACCTTTGGCGGCGATGCGTGGTCGGCCGTCGATACCGTGCCCAACAGCGCCAAGGCCATCTCGCTTTGTGCCGGCTTCGATAAGACGCAACGATTGATCGTCGCAATCGCCAATGCCGACAAGGCGGACGCACCGTCGCAATACGAACGTATTCGCATCGCCCAACAAACGGCGGACGGCTGGAACACCACCTCCCCGATGCGCGACGGCAGCGAGTTACTCAAACTCGCCGCCGGCAGCAGCAGTTACGCTATGGTGAACGATCGGCTGGCGGTGGCGCGCGTGCGCGATGACGGGCGTATCGATTTCGTGATGGCACCGCTGACGGACGACGCCGTCGCGCGTTTCGCGCCGCTTTCAAACGAGCAAGAACAAAAGATCGGCGACGAAGCCACGACCGGCGAGTTTCTGCGCACGCTGATCGCCTTGGGCATTTTGACCGTCGTGTGGTCGTCGCGCCGCAATGAGATTTTGCGGCGGGCCAATCTGCCGGCCGGATTCATGCCCGCCCCCATCTGGAAGCGTGGCGTGGGCGCACTGATCGATCTGGCGATACCATTCGCCGCGTGGTTCTTGTTGCTCAAATGGCAGGATCCGAAGCTGTTTCTGGAGTTGTTCAACGAACCCTCGGGCGACCCGGAGATGAACGAACGATTCGAGTCGTGGTGGATCGTTCTGGTCGTACTTTACGGTTTGAACTGCTTCGTGTGGGAAGCGCTCGGCCACGCGTCGATGGGCAAGCGCGTGTTGAACTGCCGCATTCTTAGTGTGGATGGCTCAGCCGCGACGGGTCGGCAATTGTTAGTACGCAATCTCGTGCGCGTGTTGGTTTTGTCGCTGCAAACGCCCGGCATCGTCGCGACGGTCATGATGATGATGCTGTTCACGCGCAACAATCAGCGCATCGGCGACTTGGCCGCGAATACGGTCGTGGTGCATCCGATTCCGAAGTGGATGGAAGAGATGGACCTCTATCCGCCCGATCGGGACGATGATTAACGCATTCTGCGTGTTCCGAGGTTCACCTCAGTGAAATTTATCGACGAAGCGGAAATCTGTGTGCGTTCGGGCAAAGGCGGCGATGGGTGCGTCAGCTTTCGGCGCGAGAAGTACGTCCCTAAGGGCGGCCCCGACGGTGGTGACGGCGGCGATGGAGGCAGCGTCTACCTCGAAGCCGATCCGCAAATGTCGACACTTGTCGATTTCACCGGCCACCATCATTGGACGGCCGAAAACGGTCGCCCCGGCATGGGCGCGAACTGCAGCGGCAAGAAGGGGCAGGACGAACTCGTGAAGGTGCCGACGGGTACGCTCGTGTACGATCGGGATAACGGGTTGTTATTGCGCGACCTATCGATCGATGGCGATCGCGTATGCGTGGCGCGCGGCGGCATCGGCGGCAAGGGCAACGCCCGCTTTGCGACCAGCACGCATCAGGCGCCGCGCGAATTTGAGCCGGGCACGCCGGGTGAAGAACGCTGGCTGCGCCTCGAACTCAAACTGATCGCCGATGTCGGCGTCGTCGGCCTGCCCAACGCCGGTAAGAGCACGCTGCTATCGCGCGTGAGCAAGGCCAAGCCCAAGATTGCGGATTACCCTTTTACCACGCTGGTGCCCAACCTTGGGATCGTGAGCCTTTCGGGCTTTCGCCGCTTCGTGATGGCCGATGTGCCCGGCTTGGTCGAAGGTGCCCACGACGGCATCGGACTCGGCGATCAATTCCTGCGGCATATCGAACGCACGCGCGTCATCGTGCACCTGATCGATCTCTTCCCGCTCGAGGGTAACCCCACCCCGGCCGAAGCCTACCGCACCATTCGCAATGAGCTGGAATCGTATAGCCCAACGCTGGCGTCAAAGCCGGAACTGGTTGTGGCCAATAAACTCGACCTGGCCGGTAAGGCGGATCCGCCCGAGCTTGCCGACTTGGCAACCGAGTTGGATTGCGACGTGTTGGGTATCTCGGGCGTTAGCGGTCGCGGCCTCGAGCCGCTGACCAATCGCATTTGGGATATGCTCGAAGCGCATCGCGACGACGACGACGCGTCGTCCCGATAATCCAAGCGTCCGAGTTAGCGGATTGTCTAATTTCAGCCACGTCTCCTCCGTTATATGTCTCGCAACGGCAACAGCCGTGTTGCGCCGCGCCGACACAACATTTTTTCCGAATAATCGCGACAATCGCTAACTTGCCTGCATAGTATGTGTCATACCGCTTAACGAGCCGCATTTACCGGCCCGTTCCAGCCCCGCCGGCCCCCTCGCACACACTGGCACGGCAGCTGCTCCCTCATATTTGCAACCGAGCGCCGCGTTGGCAATCGGCAACGATCAACCGCACAACGGTCGCGTTGCGCCGTTCGTTCAGTCCACAGGATCAGGGGAGAGTACGACTATGTTTCGACAATTGTCTAAATTTGGATGGTCCGCCGTCGCCGCCTTGGCCATCGCCGCTTTCGCAAGCACCGCTCACGCACAGGTCGGCAACCCGACTGGCAGCTTCGAAATCACCGTCACGCAAGGCGGGAATCAGATTGCCAAAGATACCGTCACGATCGGCCCCGGCGGCGACCTGAGCGACTTATCGCCGATCTTCGTCGACGGCACGCGCGAAAGCCACACGCAAATCGGTACCACGACCGGTGGCTCGCCGATCATTCTGAAAGTTGTGTCCGATGGCGGTGCGTTGGAAGATTTCCGGCTGACGCACTGGTACATCGACGTACCGCTGACGACCAACCTGATCGACCTTCCCGGTCCGGATTCGTTGTTCGACCCGAATGGCGGCCCCATCGATGTCGAAATCTCGAGCTTCGAGTTCGACAACGGTGCAGCGGTAACGCCCTTGGTGCTGAATTCGCCGAACTTCTACACGTCGTTCACCCGCGATATCAGCGGCAACTTCTACGAAACCGCCGGTAGCAACAGCTTCAACCAGTTCGGCAACGGCTTTATCGACATTCAGGTGCCGGGTTCGCTCTATCTCGACGGCGACACCAGCGCTTACAACTTCGACCTGCTTGCCAGCGGCACCTCGGCCTCGTGGCGGTGGAGCAACATCCTGAACCCGGGTGTTGCCACCATGGTCAACGATGGGGCCGGTAACACGGTAGCCCCTCTGACGCCGGGTTACGTCTTCGAGTTAGGTGCGGCCGTCGCGTTCGTCGCGATTCCCGAACCGGCCACTGCCAGCTTGCTGATGCTCGGTGGTGCCACGCTGTTGGCACGCCGCCGCCGCAAGTAATCACGCATGCTTCGCGACCTTGCTCGGGTCGCTGCCACAAATGGGATACGAAACTCCTAAGGTGGAGTTTCTCTCTGGGGGGGAACGCCCGTCGATGCAAATCGACGGGCGTTTTCTATTTGGTTGGTTGAGCATGAAACACCTTTTGATGAGTCGAACCTGTCGGGTGCCCCATCCTTCGCGCCAGCGAAGGGTGGGGAATCGCCGGATATATTTGCTTGCCGCGCATGAAAATCGCTCTACCCTTGGCGATTATGAGCGAGCGAACTATCGATATTCTGATTGCCACCAACAACCCGGGCAAAGCGCGCGAAATCGCGGCGGTACTGTCGGAAGAGACCGACGCCGAAAGGCACATTCGTTGGCATACGCTGGCCGATCTCGACCAACCGATCGATGAGCCCGTCGAAGATCGGGATACGTTTGCCGGCAATTCGCAGTTGAAGGCGACTTACTATTCGAAGCACAGCGGCATGATCACGTTGGCCGATGATTCGGGGCTCGAAGTCGACGCGCTCAACGGCGCGCCGGGCGTACATTCGGCTTACTACGCCAAGTTATCCGGCAAACCAAGCCGCGCCGAACGCGACGCGGCCAATAACAAAAAGATGATCGCCGCCTTGCAAGGCGTGCCCGACGAACAACGCGGCGCTCGCTTTCGTTGTATTCTCACGCTCGCGAACGGTGACGACGTGCTCGCCCAAAGCAGCGGCGCGATCGAAGGACGCATCATCGACGAACCGCGCGGCGCCGGAGGATTCGGTTACGACCCGCACTTTCTCGTGCCCGAGTTAAATAAAACGACCGCCGAGTTAGACCCCGCGCACAAAAATCGCATCAGCCATCGCGGTAATGCGCTGCGCGCGTTACGGCAGGAGTTACAGAATCTATTAGCGAGGTTGAGATAAAGGACGATCGCGAATTGAAATAGCGAATCGAAACGTTCGTCACTATAGCAAGCGTAATGCAGACGTAGCGTTGAGATGCGATGCGCGGAATCCAACGCCAAAGGCGTTGCGCCAGTAGCCCAGGGTTGATGCGCAGCAGCTACCCTGGGTTGCGTTGCCAGCTCAAGGCTTCCAACGCCAAAGGCGTTGCGGCATGCCGTACGGGGACAGAACTCCTTCAGAGTTCAATGATGTTTGTTCGACCATTTCCCTGGGGTAGCCGCTTCGCGTCAACCCCAGGCTATTGAAACAACGCCTTTGGCGTAGAAGACGACGGAAAAACATAACCGTGAACGCACATATCAGAAGGATCAAATCGTGCTTCAACTCGTCGCCAAAATCTCAAATCCGCTACATTTGAATTCGGTACGCTCTAAGCCTTTGCCGATTTGGCTTCCGCATCTTTCGCGCCTGCTTCCGGCTTGTGCGGTTGATAACCGACGATCACGTACAACACGCCGATGAAATCCGCTTCTAGAAATACGCCGATCGCACCCAACGCCGCATACTCAATCGGCAACGGTCGCGCGACGGGTTTATCGACCGGCAGATACGTGCCGAGTTCGGTCGCCATGCTCAGGTTCGAGGGTTCGCCGTACCAATACCCCGCGAACGCGACGATACCGACGACGGCCAACATCAATGTGCGATTGCTGACTTCGAAGAACCATTGGCCGATCAGCGCCGCAAATAAGAACGCCATCACCAAGGCGAAATACAACTGGCCCACGCGAATCGGTTGATCGTCGGAACCGGCGGCAAACGTCAGCGCAAACCACGCGACGACGCAGCCCACGACCAAGGCGCCGCAGCATTCGCGAATGCCCGGCGCGGCTTCTTCTTTCCCAGCTTCCGGCGTCGATCGATCGGCCGCGTACCAACCCTCCACCGCACGCCCGACCACGAGGCCGACGCCGATCAGCGCCAACCACAAAAATGTTTCAGCGACCAAACTGGCGACGGGGTAAACTTCTAACGACTTGTTAACGCTCACGTGCGATATACGTTGTAACAGCAGCATATCCATCCGACCGCCGCGCGCCGCCAACGTTGCTAAGCCGACGGCGACGGCCAACGGCCCGCGCTCGGCCGCACCGGCACCGCAGATGGCCGTGGCCAATCCGCTTACGACCACGGCGAGGCCGATCAACTCGGCCATGGCGATCACACCGTTTTCCAGCGTGAGCAACGAAACGGCCGACTGCGCATCGAGCGGTCGCGCCACCCACCATCCGAAGTGCCAGAAGATTACGCCGGCGACCGCCATCGCGCAGAAGAACCGCAGCCGCCGCACCACATGATGCCCCGGCGTCAGGGTATCGCTCTTCTCGCCCGCAGAGGCGGCATCTGTCGGAGTTACGTCGGAGGCGGACATCGTCGGCATTCGGTGCTAGGCGCTGCGGCGCACGTCTTGCGACGCGACCGTCGTGAGCAAGGTTTCCAATTGTTCGCGCTGCTTGGGTGCCATCGGCGTGATGGGCAGGCGGAATTCATCGGTCATCATACCGTTGATGGCGAGCGCCGTCTTGATCGGAATCGGATTGGTATCGAGGCCCATGATCGCCTGCATGGTCGGGAACAACCGGGCGTGCCATTGGCGCGCCGCGGCGTAGTCGCCCGCCAGCGCAGCCCGGACCAATGACGACATTTCGTGAGGCAGCAGATTACCGATGACGCTGATGACGCCGCGCGCGCCGACGCTCATCAGCGGCAGCGTCAACGGATCGTCGCCGCTGAGAATCTTGATGTCGCAGGCGGCGGCCAGTTCGCTGGCCCCATTGAGCGAACCCGTGGCATGCTTAATGGCCGCGATATTCGCGTGAGTGTCGTACAGGCGCGCAATCGTATCCACCGAAACTTCCACGGCGCTGCGACCCGGGATGTTATAAATCACGATCGGGCAGGCCACGGCTTCGGCCACGGCGGCGTAATGCGCGAAGAGCCCCGCTTGGTTGGGCTTGTTGTAATACGGCGCGACCACCATCACGGCATCGGCACCGGCCTCGACGGCGGCCTTCGATGCGCTCACGGTTTTGGCGGTGCAGTTGCTGCCGGCACCGGCCAGGACCGGCACGCGTTTGTTGGCTGCTTTCACGACGGTTTTGATCACATCGATCTGCTCGGCATCGGTCAGTGCCGGAGATTCGCCCGTCGTGCCGCACGGAACCAGCCCGCTGACGCCACCGGAAATGACATAATTCGCCAAGTCGGTCAGGGCGTCGTGATCGACGTCCCCATCTCGAAACGGCGTCACCAACGCGACATAGCAACCATCAAACATGGGACTACTCCTTTGACCCGTGTTGATCGAGCAAGGCGACCATCTCGGCAGTCGCCGTGCGTACACCGACAAACATGGCACGCGCCATGATGCTGTGGCCGATGTTAAATTCCTCAAAGCCCGACAATCCTGCGACCGGGCCGATATTTCGATAGGTCAATCCGTGACCGCCATGCACGCGCAAGCCGCATCCTTCGGCAAATGCGATGCCGCGATCGAGTTTCTCCAACTCGATCACCCGCGCTTCGGGATTCGCCGCGTGGGCGTAGCCGCCGGTCCAAAGTTCGACGACTTCAAACCCGAGGGCCGCCGCCGCTTCGATCTGCGCCGGATCGGGCTCGATGAAGGCGCTGCACACGCTGCCGACATCGCGCAGCTTGCTTACGACGCCCTTTAGCTTGTCGCGCATCTTCACGACATCGAGACCGCCCTCGGTCGTCACCTCTTCGCGCTTTTCGGGCACGAGACAGCATTGATCGGGACGGGTTTCTACTGCGATGGCGACGACATCGGGCGCGATGGCCATTTCCATGTTGAGCTTGACGTTGACGACGCCTTTGAGCAGCGGAACATCGCGATCGATGATATGCCGTCGATCTTCGCGCAAATGAAACGTGATGCACGACGCCCCGGCGAGCTGTGCTTCGACGGCCGCCCATACCGGGTCGGGCTCGTCGGTTCGTCGTGCTTGTCGCACCGTGGCGACGTGATCGATGTTGACACCTAGCGTGGGCATATACGGTGAGTTCCTCTTTAAGCTGACTGCGAAGTATATCTGAGTTGGGCCGTTGCCGATACTGAAATCGCAAACTCGTCGCATAGCTACGACATACCGTAAGATGCCGAGTATGAACATTTCACTTAGCTGGCACGCCATCGAAACGGCGGGCGGTCATATCGCTTCTACGCAGTACCTGCCGCACGGTTCAGCAGAATCATCCGTGCCCGTCGTGATATGTTGTCATGGCCTGACCGGCACGCGCATCGGCTCTTGCTATCGCTATCCGCAATTGGGGCGGCGCCTCGTCGAACTCGGCGTCGGCTGCGTGACGTTCGATTTCACCGGTTGCGGCGAAAGCAGCGGCAAGTTCGACCATTTAACGCCACAAACGATGCGCGATGATTTGCAGGCCGTCTTGCAATGGGTGCAAGGGCAACCTTGGTGTGACGGCCAGCGGCTCGGATTGTGTGCGAGTAGCTTTGGGGCCGTGACGGCCGGTGGGATCGCGGGGGCGACGCGCATTTTTAAAACGGCAACGCTTTGGGCACCGGTCGCCCATCCGCGACGGTTGATCGAGATGTATATGAACGACGATGCGTGGGCGCTGTTGCGGGCTCAAGGCTGGCTGCCGTATCGAGGCCTGCGGCTGGGGCAGGCGTTTTTCGAGCAGGTCGTGGAGGAGAATCAGGACGCCGCGACGCAACTCGCCCTCGCCGCATGCCCGACGCTGATATTCCACGGCAATGGCGATACGGAAGTGCCGTTCGAACATGCCCGCGCTTACGAAGCGGCGCTTACGAGAACGACTGTGGAGTTTGAGTTGGTCGCGCTCGATACCGACGATCACGGCATGCGCGATGTGGCGCTAAGCGATCGATTGGTGGAGGAAACGGCACAGTGGTTGCGTGCGCGGTTGAGGTAACGGCTTTAGCGCTTTGATGGGCGCAGACGTGTAACGCATGATATACAATCTAGCTATTTGTATTTATTAATAAATGCAATGAGGCTACCTGAAAACAGAGTGACCGCTTAGCCGATGAAACGTGTAATGCCATCGAATCCAAGACCAAATAGAATCGAAATCATTAGTTACGCCGTTCTCTCTCGAAACGTGCTGCCATAACGATACATTTGAGGTTCGAACGTACTAGTCGCCAAATCCAACGCCAAAGGCGTTACGCCAATAGCCTAGGGTTGACGCGTAGCGGCTACCCTAGGTTTCGATACTGTCTAACCCGTTCCAACGCTGTAAGCGTTGCGGCATGCGACGCGATCAATTCCAAACATAACATTCATCCAACTCGAACTCGCGCCACTCGAATAACGACCGACACTCATCTTCGGACCATCACCAATCACTTGGGACCGGACGGAACTCCTTCAGAGTTCATTGGCATTACACCAGCAAAACCCTGGGGTAGCCGCTACGCGTCAACCCCAGGCTATTGAAACAACGCACTTGGCGTTGGAAGAGCGAATGCATGTTTGAAAACCATTACACATTGGCAATTGCCATTAAGATTCCACGACCTGCATGCGACCATTGGATTAGCTAATAAGCATTAACACCCGCCGCACAATCTCCGGCGGCGCGCCGATATCGACGACCTTTATTTCCCCCAGGAACGGTTCGGCCGCTGGTTGAATAAATCCCGTTTTGAGCGCGACAAACGTTACCGTCATATCGGCACGAACGGTCGCGTTGCTGGGTTGGCCCGATTCGCAATCCAAACCCGACGGCACATCAATCGCAACGCAATAGCCATCGATACCGTTAATCCGCTTAATCAATTCATCCATCGGCGGCCGAACCTCACCGCTAAAACCGGTTCCGAGCAATGCATCGACGACGACCAATGGTCCGCTTGCTATCCATGCATCGCTCTGCTCCGAGGGCCAAGCCGCCATCGGAAGATTCATCCTCTGCGCGATGTCGTGATTGACTTTCGCATCGCCGCTCAACTTGGATCCCGGCACGGCCGCGATCAGCGCCACCCCAACGCCTCGGTTATGTAAACGCCGCGCGATGGCGTAACCATCGCCGCCGTTGTTGCCGCCGCCGCACGCGATCAAAACGCTGGGTGCGTTGCTCTTACTTGCGGGTCGGTGTTGAAGTTTTTCAACGATAACATCGCTGGCGTTACGCGCCGCGTTTTCCATCAACACGATGCCGGGAATGCCGTAGTCTCCGATGGCGATCTGGTCCACGCGCCGACTTTGGGCGCGCGATAGCACGATCGATTCGTCTTTTTGGCTGCGTTGTTTCATACGATTGAGTGGGCTTGCATTAAGAACCGAACGACGTATCCGTCGACGTAAATGGCAAATCCGCCTGCATTGGTTGCTGCGTCGTGTCGATCAAATCGGCAAATTCGGGGCGATCGGCGTACTTGCGCAACAATCGGGAGCGCCCGGCCGCGTGCACCATGTCCGGATTCTTCGCGACGGCCGCCGCTAGGTGTCGCAGCGCATACTCGGGAAGATCGAGCGCCGCCCACGCCGCCGCCAAACCCAAGTGCGCGTTGGGGTCGTTGGTTACGCGCAAGGCTTCGGCAAACTCGCCCCGCGCCGACGCATAACGGGCAACGCTGAGATAGGCATTGCCCAACCCGACGCGAATCGCCGCCGACTGCGGGCTCAAGTCGCGTGCGCGCTCGTAATATGTAATCGCTTCTTCGGGCTTGCCGCCGCGCGCGTAAGCGACGGCCAGATTCTGCAAACATTCGATCCAATCCGGGTTGTTCTTCAAGGCGCGCTGCAACGGCTCGATCGCGTCGGCGCTGCGACTGCTCTCGTTGAGCAACATCAGCGTGCCGAGATAAAACTGCGTGGACGCGTCGTTTTTTTCTTTGTCAGCGGCGCGTTTGGCATACGCCAGCGCCGCTTCCAAATCGTTTTCGCGAATGTACGCTTCCACCAACTTGACGTAACCCAACGCACGCTCCGGATACAAGTCGCGCGTGCGGAGCGCCATCAGCCGTTCCGTCGTCCAATGCGTCGATTGGGCGTAACTGCCGACGGCCAACGACGCGACGACGCCGCAGCCGATCACGCCGACCCATTGTCGCATGCGCGGTCGAAACGATTCGTGATTCAGACCTATGGCGGCGCTCAATGCCAATAGCGGCACGATCAACGCCGCGTATAGATATTGGTCGCTCAATAACGTCGAACTGTATGGCGCTTGTAGTAACGCCGGAGCAACCAACAACAAACAACCGCCAAGACCGACGAGCCAGCCCCGCGCTCGATGTCGAAACGCCCATGCCGCCAGCAGCATCAATACGACCAGCACCGACGCATCGAACCACCTGCCAAGCGCGTAGGTCCCGACACCGACATCCGTGGGCGAATGCGGCAATAGCCCGATCGGTACGACGAGCCGCACGAGCAACGCCGCCAGCGAATGCACCAGTAAAGAGATACCGCCCAACATCTCATGCTGCGCGGGTTGCGCATCGGCCCGAATCGACTGCACCAGGAAATGGCCGACGATCAACAACCCGACCAGCGGAATCTTCTCTAATAAAGGTCGCCAGCCGTGACGCTGCAACGGCCAGATGTCCAGCAACAAAAAGACAACCGGTAACGCGATAAACAACGGGCGCGTCAGCAGAATCGCCGCGTAAGCGATCATCGTTGCCACCATCCAGCGCGAGTAGAGCGTCGTCGCGTAACGCAAATAACAATGCGTCGCCAATAATGCCCAGGTCGTCGCCAACAGCGTCATGCGTTGCGCGATCGATGCAACCGACTCGACCTGCACCGGGTGTAGCGCGAACACCATCGTCAATAACGCGGGCCACCACCAGCCCTTACCCCAGCGGCGCAGTAGCGCAAACACCAGCCCGACGTTAAGCAAGTGAATCGCTAAATTCGTACGATGGAAAAAGAAGCCGCGCGCCTGCCAATCGTCCACGATAAGCGCGTCGACCATCAGCGACAGGGCCACCAGCGGCTGATAAAAACCGGAAGTGTTGTCGACCGGCGTTACGCGTTGATCGACGAAGATATCGAACACCTCATGCCATGACTCACCGACGTCGCGCTGCAACCGCTGCCAAACCTGATCGTAATGCGACGCCCACAGCTTGCCGCGCAACACGGCCGCGCGATCGTCGTCGGTCACCAAATCGGCGTGCAGCAATTCGCTCAGCACCAGCCCCGTCATCAGTAGCATCACCAAGAGCGTCAAAAACGTACGCATATGGTCGGACATGCCGCGCTTAGGCACCGTCTCGGTTTGTTGCACTTGGTGCACCATAACAAAAGTAGGAATCCCTGAGTGGCCGCGCAAAAGAATCATCGCCAGTGACACGGGCGTCTCGCCTGCTTTCACAGCCCAGACGGTGGTGCCACCACGATACTTTCTGCCGAAGGACTTAGATATCAAACGCCCCCGGCATGCCTTGCCGATGGGCCATCTCTTTAATTGTAGGGATGCCCGAGTGGACCTACAATCGCCGCTCATGCGTATCCTGCTTACCAATGATGACGGCATCTACGCGCCCGGTATCCTGGCGATTTATCGCAAGCTCGCCGAGCGGGCCGACGTCCGCATCGTGGCGCCGATGACCGTGCAATCCGGGGGATCGCACGCCATCACCATCCGCCACCCGGTGCTTTGGCATGAGGTTCGACTCAACGGCGATGTCTTCGGCACCGCCGTCGAGGGCACGCCCGCCGACTGCGTCAAATTAGCGCTGCACGCGCTCTGCGACCCGCTGCCGGACTTGGTCGTGTCCGGCATCAATAGCGGCCTGAACACCGGCATACACGTGCTGTATTCGGGAACGGTTTCGGCGGCGATGGAAGCGGCGATCAAGGGCGTGCCCGCCGTCGCGATTTCGCTCGAGTTGGCAAAGGAAATGAATTACGACCGGGCGGCGGCAATATCCGACGAGATTATTCAACAGGTCGTCGCGACCGACCTGCCGGCAGGCTGCGTTTGCAACATCAACATTCCGGAACTGACGGACGGTCGCCCCCGCGGCACGCGCATCGCCCCGATGTCTTCGCACGATATGGTCGAACGCATCGAACGCCGCGAAGACCCGATGGGCCGACCCTACTACTGGCTTAGCGGCGATTTTAAGAACATTGGCGACCAGACGGATACGGATCGACACGCCGTTGCGGAAGGGTATGTGTCTGTCACGCCCTTGCAGATCGACATGACCAATCACAAGTTGATGGGGCGCTGGTCGAAGGCGCTGCAATAGGGCAGCTGAAAAACTATGGCTCAGTAACCTGAATCTCCGAATTACGGCGATCTCGATTTACGGAGCAGTACAGTACGCGGTTGCCCAAATGCGCGTGAACCCTACGGTCTTATCTGTATGAGCAATTCGATTCTATTTTTTGGTGATCGTTTGGACTATAAAACTGATGCTGTTAACCTACTGGAACGCGTTCGCGTTCGTGTGCAGCCGCAATATCCACTTCGTCCTCCAAATCATTCACCTGTAGCGTGATAACTCGCTCAAACGCCGACACGACAGCAGGATCGAACTGCGTACCCGCAGCCTGACGGATAATCGCCACCGCCTCTTCGGGCGTGCGACCGCGGCGGTACGGTCGATCCGTGATGATGGCATCGTAGGCATCGGCCACCGAGACCACCCGAGCACCGATCGGAATTTCATCACCGTGCAATCCGTCGTGCTTGGAATCGGCCGAATAGTGATCGTGATGATGCTGAATGACGGGAATGGCACTATCGAGGATGGTGCCCAACGATCGCACGAGGTCCGCACCTTGAACCGTGTGGGCGTCGACTTCTGCGCGCTCGTCTTCGTCAAGAGCGGCCGCCTTTTTGATCAGTTTGGTGGATATTTCGATCTTACCGATGTCGTGAAGTAACGCGCCGACGCGGATATCCTCGATCAATGACGGCTTTAAACGCATTTTCTCGGCAATCGCGACCGACAACTCCGAGACGCGCATAGAGTGTGACTTGGTATACAGATCCGCAGAGCTTAGATACTTCGAAAGAATCTCGATAATGCCGATATGCGCTTCGCGCACCTCGACCAACGCCTTGCTACGCTGATTCGACAGCGTCCCCATCAGTAGCGCCGTAATTCCGAGAAACGATCCCCAAGCCAGAATGTGAAACATCAACATGATGGTGGAATCGATCGAGCCCATGTAGCGCTCGGGATCGATCATGACAAACGTCGATACGAGTAGCACACTCAACAGAGCGGTCGTACATGCCAGCGACCGTCCGAAATAATGGGCGGCGATAATCACCGGCAGGTAAAAGAAATGCACGACAATCATATTGGTACCGATCAGCGCGTGAGCAACCGTCGTCACCAGTAAGACTATCGTGATAAGCAGCAGCTCAAACCATCGGTCAGATAAAGAGGCAAATGGCGAACCGTGGACCGGTTTTTCGGGTAGGGACGCCGCCCCGTATAGCAAAGACTGATTCATGGTGAGACTCCTGAAACCCGCCCAATCCATCGACAGATCGCCCAGCCACCATAAGTATCGAATTTGGATACGGGAACTCGTAGTTCGGTCCTATTTGTCGGCTATTCTGAAAGTGAAGGGGTGACGGCGTAATGCGGGTGATAACTACTGCCGAGGATGACAGCGCGAGTGAATACCCTTCAGGCGCGTGATATCGACGTGCGTATAAATCTGCGTCGTTGCGACGCTGGCATGACCTAACAGTTCCTGCACGATGCGCAAATCCGCACCGCCCTCGAGCAAATGCGTCGCAAAACAATGGCGAATCGTGTGGGGACCGATCGGGCCCGTGATGCCGACCATCGTTGCGTAGCGATTGACGAGCCGCCAGATATTGGTGCGATCCATGCCACGACCGGTGCGCGAGACAAAGAGTGTGCGCGAATGCGGCGTGGCGGCGGTTAACGAGGTTCGCAAGCCAGCGATATAAGCGCGCACAGCGTCGATCGCGCGACCGCCGAGCGGAATGATGCGTTCCTTATTGCCTTTGCCCAAACAGCGAAGGTAACCGATGTCGAGATTCAGGCTGTCGATCGTTAGCGACGCCAATTCGCTTACACGCATGCCCGTTGCATACAGCAACTCTAAAATCGCGCGATCGCGGGCGAAATACGGCTCCCCCGGTTGCGGCGCGTCGAGCAGTTTTTCCAGTTGTTGCCGCGGCAAACTGTGCGGCAGCTTCTGCCAGCGCTTGGGCGTTTCCATCAGGCTGCAGAAATCTTCCTGCATCGCGCCCGTGATGAACAGATAACGCAGGAACATTTTGATCGACGCGAAATGTCGTGCGACCGACGCCAACGAAAGACGACGTTCGTTGAGCCGCACCAAATGCGATTGCACGATTTGAATGCTAAGCGCCGGCGGACCGACCACATCGCGCTCGATCAACATGTCGACGAATTCGCCGACGTCGCGCTGATACGCTTCGATGGTGTTCGGGGCGAGGCCGCACTCGCTGCGGAGATATTCGATAAAGCCCGCGAGCCCACGCGGCCAATCGAAGGCGGGAGAAGATTTGGATTCAGGCGGCCCGGACGCCGCAGCCGTCCGCTTCGGTTTCGCCGACGGTAAGCTGCTGATAGATGCGGCAACCCTCGAAGGCATCGAGGCATTGGTCGAATACATCGCCGAGTTGCTGCAAGTTGAATCGTTGGGCACAGCGCCGATCCTTCCCTTCGAAGAACGGACACACACAGTGTTCCGGTTGATGCGTCATATCCGATGCCTCCCCTCGGCAGCGCGCCGCTACGAGCACGACCACGTTTGGTTGCTTAGGGAATATCGGTCGATTGCGGGAAGGAGGTTGAAGCGATCGGCAATTCTTGCCGCCTTGCGATTAGCGGGATGTGCGGAAACTTCGTATAGTCATAAAGTTAGGCCGCTAACTGCTTTGCACCCGATTGGGCAGCTCCAAAACGAAGCAGGAATAATGGCCGCCGTTGCGCGGGCTGCGCTGCACGGAGAGTTTGCCCTGCAAACAATCGGCCCAAAAGCGCGAGAGCGCCAAACCCAGCCCCATACCGCCCGTGGCTTGGGTTTTGGCATCTTTGCCACGCCGGAACGGATCGAAGATCGAGTTCAATTCCGACGGGTCGATGCCCGGCCCACCATCATCGATTTCCACGGCCACGCCGTCATTGGCTGTCGGTCGGGCCGTCACATAAATTTGATCGCTGCCGCCGTACTTGCATGCGTTCTCGACCAGATTGATCAGGATTTGGCTGACGTAACCCGGGTCGGTCTCGATCGTCTTGGCCGCGCCGACTTTATTGTCGACCACCAAGGACCGTTGCGTGCCGTTGTTGCGGCATTGTTCGGTATCGCGCGAAAGGTCGTCCAAAATCGTCTGCGTATCGATCGGCTTAACCGCAAGCTTGGCACCTGACTCGGCCACGCGCGAATAGGCAAACACGTTTTCCACCAATTTAGACAACCGTCGCGATTCTTGCTGCAAGATGCCCACGTATTTGCGCCGCTGATCGCCTTCGTCGTCGCGCAGGTCGCCCAACAAATCCGAATAAATCTGAAACGACGTTAACGGCGTGCGTAACTCGTGCGTGACGGCCGACGTAAAGCGCATGCGCCGCTCGATGGTACGGAAGTATCGGATCGCGCCGTAGATCGTCGCCGTGACGGCCGCGATGGTAATCAACCAAATCAAACTCAGGCCCCACCCCAACCGTCGCAGTGCCATACCGGTAACGTTGCCCGCCTGCATCTCGGTCCCGACCAAATGGGCGGGAATGGAGTTGAGTGAGACCGACGTATGCATGGCGTCTAACGGCATCGGTTCGATCCGCGCGCCGGGCAGTAAGTCACCGATCTCCGCTTCCATCGTGGCTTTCAAACGCGGCCAATCAAATAACACACCTTGCACCGCCCAGAGGTCGTTGTCATCTTCGGTATCCGCATAAACATAGCGCAACAAAGCCAACTGCTCGTGCCCGTCTAACGACAGCTTCAGCCAAGTCGGCAGCATTTCGGTACCGGCGTATTCCAAGCATTCCGCACCGCGCTCGCGATGCGGGTTACGACCTCGGTAAGCGGTTTCCGCAATAATGGGCCGACAGTCGCAGCGCTGTAACTGCGGACCTGCCGCCATCTGGATTTCTTGACGTCGGCGCTGATTCTCCATGTCGGTACGTGGTAAAGGGGTCAGCGGTTGCGCCGCTTGTCGGTTCAGCGTTGCGTCTGCGCCACTTATACCCGCGCGGGTATCGGCGGCCACCTTGGATTCGAGCGCGATCGTGCGCAAATCCTCCGCTTCGTAGAAATGGCGCAGCGCATCGAACCAATTCGCTTTGGTGATGAGCTCGGATCGCGCGTCCGACGATTGCACCAACGTGGGGCGCGCAAATTCCTCTTCGGTTCCGAGTTGCGGCGACACCCAGTGATTGGGCCCGACTTGAAAATGAAACAACACCCAATCGGGAAAGTTCCCTTCCGCTAATGGCGACGGCAGGATCGGTAACTTATCGACGTCGAGCGCAGCCCCCGTATTGCGGTCGTATGCCTCGCGCGGTTGATACTCGGGCTTGAACACATCGAAGTCGTAATCGCGATGCTTGCGAATGTCGGCCTCGATCGCATCGAGGCGGTACATTGCCAGCGCCACGGTATCGTCGTGCGATGCGCGCTGGGCAGTGAGGATGCGTTCGCGTTCCAACTCGACCGTTTGGTAGCTCGCGAGCGCAATGCCGACGACCACCAGCCCCCACACCACGCAGGCGCCGATGATCACGTTGCGACGGGTTTTCGCCAGAGATTGCTGCATGATAAATCTTAGGCCGGCCCCGCTTCGGAAGCGTCGGGCTGCGCCGCCGCGTCGCCGATCGATTCGACCATCGAGCCGAGCATGTATCCTTTGCCCCGCACCGTCGCCACTGCGTCGGCGGCCGTTTCACCGCAAGCGTCGCTCAGCTTGCCACGCAATCGGGCCACGTGCATATCGACGGTCCGCGTTTCGATGCCCTTACCGCTAAGCCCCCAAATGCGCAGTAGCAGTTCGTCGCGCGCCACGGCGCGGCCGCGGTTGCAAGCCAAGTGCGCCAAAATCTGACACTCCGTTTCGGAAAGGGCGACGGTGGGTTTGTCGGTGGGCCGAATCTCGCGACGTTCCAAGTCGATGGGCGTCCCGTTGACGAGCAGGCCCTTGACCGGCGACGGTCGCTCGGGCGTGCGGCGCAACACAGCTTCAACCCGCGCGAGCAGTTCGCGCGGCGAAAATGGCTTTACCACGTAATCATCGGCCCCGCCCTTGAGGCCGCCGACGCGATCGTCTTCCTCACCGCGGGCCGACAGGATAATGACGGGCAGCGCCGAGTGCGTCTTGCGTAGTTCGGCCAGAACCGTCATGCCGTCCATCTTGGGCATCATCAGATCGAGCAACACCAGATCGACATCGGACAGGCGCGCGGCGTGCAAACCGGCTTCGCCATCGGCGCATTCGACCACATCGTACCCGGCGCGATCCAGCGCGGCGGCAATGCCCATGCGGATGGCATCTTCATCCTCAACAACCACGATCTTTGCAACGCCCATCGTTAGCTACCTCTGCAAGTGATGTGAAGGCAACCGATCCGTGCACCCTTATGTGCGACGTTGCCACAGAAACGAAAGTATAAATTCTGTCGCAACTAAAATGAAAAAACTTCGGTAACGCCCGCGCAACGCCTCGCCGCAAGACGCTATACAAACCAGAAAGTCCGCTTTTTCCAGACGCGATAGGGTTCGCCAAACGCCGCTTCCAGTACGCGATCTTCCCATCGCGCACGAATAAGCTGAAACGCGGCGAAGACGCCCACAAACAACAGCCAAACCGGATGCCAGCGCGCGAGCAACAACCACACCGCAATCTGAGCCAAAATTTGCCCCAAGTAGATCGGATGCCGCACCAAGCGATACGGACCGGTCACTTTTAACTCGCGCGCTTCCGGCACGATGCTGACCGACCGCACGAGATAGGCGTAGCCCCAGATTTCGATTAGCAGCGCGACAAGGTTAAGAACGATTCCCAGCGCCACTTTGGCTTGCATCAACTGCGCTTCTTCCGCAAAGCCGATAAACAACTGATAATCGCGCGCTGGCGGGTTACCAACAAACATCGTTAACCAACCACCGATGACGAGTGGCAAGAAGGGGAATAGAGCTCCAGTCATGGAAACCACGATCATCTTTACATCGCTGACGCGGCGCAGGGGTTGAATCCGCAGACAAAACCCTGCAACGATCAACAGATACGTGACATCAACAAGTAAGCTCGGCGCGGGAACCCAGACGTCGCCTCCGACCAGCGGTAATTGCAACTTTATGGCTAAGTCTGAAAACGCGTCATAGCGTGATACACGCCAGCCGCCGTAGAGAACAAAAAAACTGATGCCGACCGCTCGAAAAAACCAGTCGGGCAAACGCCACCAAAGTTGAATCAGTTCGTTATCTGATGCGGGCGCGTCGTCGTTCGCGACCGGCTGCGCGCGAGGCACCGCCAACGGTTCGGTCGCTTCCGACAATTCCTGATAATCTTTTGGTGGCTGCGCCATATAGTGTTCATCGGCGACTTGGCCACCGAACATGCCCTACGCCTGATTGTCACTATCGAGCGTGAGCCCCACGCGATCGGCCGCGCGCCGCGCCATCTGCATTAGGCGCTCGTGGATACCGATCGCCTCGTCGTCGTTGGCGGGCTGACGCTGGGTGTAAGTGCCGTCCGCGTTCATATCCCACGCTTGCCGTTGATCGGCCAGCAGCATCTGCAGAATCTCCCACAGTCGCTGCCGACAGGTTGCATCGACGACCGGCGCGATCAATTCGACGCGGCGATTGAGATTGCGATACATCCAATCGGCCGAGCCGATGAAGAACTCGCCGTCGGCTTCGTTCTCGGCTCCGTTGCGGAAATGGAAGATACGCGAATGCTCCAGGAAGCGTCCGATGACCGACATGATCTCGATGTTTTCGGTAAGCCCGGGCACCTGCGGCCGCAAACAACAGAATCCGCGCACGATCAACTTGATCGGCACCCCCGCTTGCGAGGCGCGCGACAAGACTTCGACGATGCGGCGATCTTCGAGGCTGTTCATCTTCGCCACGATCCCCGCCGGCCGCCCCGCCTGCTGATGTTCGATCTCGCGCTCGATCATCGCCGTGAAGCGTTCGCGCATGTTCACCGGCGCGACCAGCAGCGTATCGTAATCGACCTTCAGCGAGTGTCCCGTGAGGTAATGGAACAGCTCCACCAATTCGGAGGTCATCTCCTCGCGACAGGTGAACAAGCCGATGTCGGTGTACAACCGCGCCGTTTGAATGTTGTAGTTGCCGGTGCCGATGTGGGTGTAGGCGCGAATGCCGTCGTCCTCGTGTCGAATCACGAGCGAGAGCTTGGTGTGCGTTTTTAAGCCCACGATTCCGTACACGACGTGCACGCCCGCGCGTTCGAGTTGCTGCGCCCAAAAGATATTGCGCTGTTCATCGAAGCGCGCCTTCAGTTCGACCAAGCAAACAACCTGCTTACCCTGCTCGGCCGCGCCGATCAGGCTATCCATCAGCGAACGGCTATCTCCGATGCGATAGAGCGTGATCTTGATCGCCAAAACCTTCGGGTCGTTGGCGGCGTTGCGAATAAACTTCTCGACGCTCTCGGAAAAGCTCTCAAACGGGTGATGCACCATCAAATCGCCGGAACGAATGATGCTAAAGATATCCGCATCCTCGTCTTTCAAACGCTGCGGTAGCGCCGGCATCCAGGTGGAATAGCGCAGTTCCGGGCGGTCCAAATCGCAAATCTGCCCCATACCGGTGTAATCGAGTTCGCCGTTTAGCTCGTACACATCCTGCTTGGCCAGTTGCAACTCGTTCATCAAAAAATGCACGGTCCACGGATCGGCGCTACGGTCGTGTTCGAGCCGCACGATGCGCTCGAAGCGGCGCTCGCGCAATTCCTGAGCGATCAGTTCGAGCAGGTCTTCGGCGTCTTCCTCGTCGCGTTCGATATCGGCATTGCGCGTCACACGAAACGGCGTTACGCTCAACACTTCCATGCCGGGGAACAGCGCATCGAGGTTGTAACGAATCACATCGAGCAGGCGCACGAAGCGCAGTTCTCCGCCCGGGCTGTTGGGCAGCGGCAGCCAACCGGGCAGCATGTCTGGCACCTTCACGCGTGCAAACAACTGGTCGTCGAGCCGCGGATGATGCATCTTCACGCCAAGTGAAAGCGATAGGTTTGACAAATACGGAAACGGATGCCCCGGATCGACGGCCATCGGCGTCAGAATCGGAAACACGTTTTGAAAGAAATAGCGTTCGGCAAAACGCACTTCGGATTCGCTGAGATGCTTCCAATCGAGCAGCGCGATGCCGTGTTCTTTCAGCGCCGGCACGATCGCGCTGCGGTAAATCCGCGCTTGTTCGATCAACATCGGGAAGCACGCGCGGCGAATGCCCTGCATCTGTTGCGAGGCCGTCATGCCGTCGGGCGTTAGCGCCGTCACGTTGGCCGCAATCTGCCGCTTCAACCCGCCAACGCGTTTCATAAAGAACTCGTCGAGGTTCGACGTAAAGATGCTGAGAAAACGCAATCGCTCCAACAGCGGCGTGCGTTCGTCGGTTGCTTCGTGCAAGACGCGCGCATTAAAGTCCAACCAGCTCAACTCGCGGTTGATGAAAATCCCGCTCAGGTCTTGCTCGGCGGTCGGCGTTTCGCCTTTTGATGGTTCGGTGGTGGACGTCATGTCCGCAGGCTCCGGTCTCGGTAGGGCAGCGCGAACGCTCGCCCCGCCCAGCTATCATTAAAGACAGCCGGATATTGTAGTATTCGGCGGAACAACGGGCAAAAAGGAGCTGCTTTGCCTACGCCTCTTCGTGCAGCACGATATCGAGTGCGCGATCGAATTCCCGCTCGAAAAGATCGGCATGGCGCTTGGCACACCACATCTCGATCTCGGCATCCTGCTGGGCGTAAATCTCAATCTCGACGCGGTCGCGCTCCTGCCGACAGCGCAAGGAATGCACGACCGAAAAGCTGTTGCGATCCAACGCATCCGCCAAACGCAACAGGACCGCTAACTTGCGGACCGGTCGTCGATGCACCGGCTTGAGATTCTTAAACGAGTAATGACTCTTTTTGGGCCGCTCCTTACGGTGGTAGCGCGCCACGTTGGCGATGATTTCGACTTCCTGTTCGCCGAAGCCCTTGAGCGAACCATTGCGAATCAGATAGTAGCTATGCTTGTGGTGGCCTTCGTGGCTGATGAGGTGGCCGATATCGTGCAACAAAGCCGCGTGCGATAGCAATTCCTTATACGAATAATCGAGTTCGTGCAGCCCCGCGAGTTGATCGAACAACACCCGCGCCAACGCCGCCACTTGTTGCGAATGCTGACGGCGATAATTACAGCGTTCTGCCAGGCTCACCACGCTGCGCGTGCGCGGATTGGGCCATGTCGCCCGCGCCGCCAGCTTCTGCCGATGCTTGGCGATGTAATCGATCATCACGCCTTCGCGCAAGGCGAAATCGCAATGCACCAACGTATCAAATTTGAAGCGCTGCATCACGCGCAGGAACACAAACAGCGCGGGAATATTCGAGTCGACGCGCTTCTCATCCATCCCCGGCAGCGCCAAACGCTCGGCACGCGTCATTCGCAGCAGGCGGTCTTTTAGTTCTTGTGCTTCTACCCGCGGGATTCGCAGTTCGTTATCGACGCCTTCCACGAGCGGCGGCCGCTGCTTGGCGCAAATCGTCGCAATGCTGCGGGCGGCACCGCTGGTCACGATGCAACGCCGGATCGGTCGCTCGCCGATGCGCTCCAGTACCGGATCGAGCACCTTGCGCAGATGCCGACGCATCGCCTTGATATCATTGGCATCGGGCGGATCGGCATGCAGAAACAGCTCGGCCATCCGCGCGCCGCCGAGCTTTACGCTCTGGATAAACCATGCCTGCTGCGCGTTGCAAGCAATGCACTCGACGCTACCGCCGCCGATATCGACGATTAAGTCGTCAGCATCACCTGCCGGTGCCAATTGCATCGCATGCCGTACGCCGAGATAGATCAGCCTGCCTTCTTCGTCGGCCGGAATGACCGTCACGCGCAACCCAAGTTCTTCGCGCACGCGCGTAACGAACTCACCACCATTATGCGCTTCGCGCACGGCACTGGTGGCAACCACGCGAAACTTCTTTACATCTTGCGATTCGGCCAGCTTCTTAAACCGACGCAAGGCGAGAATCCCGGCATCCATCGCTTCGTCGGTCAGGCGATGTTCGCTGAAGCCGCCCTTGCCGATTTGCACCATGTCTTTCTCGCGACCCAGAACGCGAAAATCACCTTGCGGTGAGATTTCCGCAATCACAAGATGAATGCTGTTGGTGCCGATATCGATCGCCGCGAAGCGCGTGACCGGCGGCATACTGTCGGCGACCGTGGGAATCTCGGTGGCGATCGCGGTGGGATCGTCGAGCGCCACCGCGGCCTCGAACGGTACTACAGAGAATGGCTGGGGATCTTGGGAGTGAATAACGCGGTTCCTTTGCCGTCGGGCTCTCGGTTCATCGGATGGCGTCTAAGAGTACCTCTATCATATCAACATATCGAACGCTATCCCAAATCATCGGAATACCGCCCCCGCAAATCACCGATGGCAGCCCCTTAGAATCCCCCTCCCTCGCACGGATGGGTTTGGGAGGGGGTCCCAATTTTCTACGCCAGCGCCGTTCCTATCGCCAATCGAGTCATGGTTTACCGAGTCGCCGATACCTCTGAATGAATCACGCCATCCGGCGTAACTGTTTCGGCGTGACGAACCATTGCAGCTCGGCCCGCGGCGGCGCGCGGTCGCCGTCAAATTCCAGACATGCGACCGCGCCTTTTTTGAATCGCACGCCGTCGTCCTCGACACCGCCGATCAGCCGCATCATGAGCATGCTCATATCGGGCTCGTGGCCCACCAGCGCCACCCGCAGCCCGTTGCCGACGCCGATCAGTCGCTTGATCGCGCCGTTCAAATCGCCGCCCGGTTCGAGGTCGCGCACTTCTTTGATATCGCCATCGAACGTGGGTAACTCGGCGAGCAGTTCGGCCGTCTCTTTGGCTCGGCGCAGCGGACTGGTCCAGATCGTGTCGACTTCGACCTCGAGCGCGGCCAATCCTTCGACCGCCTTGCGCATCCGCCGCACACCTTTGTCCGTTAAGCGCCGCGCTTCGTCGGGCAAATCCGCTCGCAACTCGCGGTCTTCGGCAATCGCATGTCTTACGAGATATATCAACAAGACGGGCTCCCCTCTTCGCAGTTTCGGCGACGATCATAACGCACGGGCGAGATACGATCACACGCAATAACGCGCGAGCCTTCCGCGAGCGCTCGCGCCCACAACACCGCGTGCACGTGTCCCTCCGCAACGTGCAACATCGCTCGGGTGCCCCTGCCACTCCGGGGCTGGGGGACCAAACACACGCGACGTCCAAAGTGTTACCCATGTCCCTGAACAGTTACCCATGTCCTCGAACAGTAACGCTATTCCGCGCTCGCGTGCCTCTGCCCCTCCGGGGCTAGGTGACTTCCCCACGCGCGACTGCATCTACCATCCCTCCCCCAAACCACCGCGCAAAAAAAACGACGCCCCTCGCTTCATCAGAAGCAAAGGCGTCGCCTTTATACAAACATTGGAATGAGACCGCCGATCCTTCGGCGGCAGACAACCGTCGGCTTAGCCTTCGGTCATCATCATCTCCATCATTTCCGCAGGCGGGAAGATGTCTTCCAAGCCGCCGGTGAACAACTGTATGACGAGGTTGATCACAAAGAATACACCGAACGCCAGACCGAAGAGCAACGGATTACCACCGCCACCAATAAACGGAATCCCAAACATCGCAAAACCTCCAACGGCGAGGACCACACTTCTGGAACCGACGCTTCCCGCGTCCCTCCGCAAACGGGTGGATTATGCGGCTGGGGGCGGAATTGGCAATTTGAGGCCACTGCGACCAGCATAAGGGGCGATTCGGATCGAAAAAACGGGACCGACATTTCCTATTGGTCTTACAATATATAAATTGTTGCCAGTCGAGTATTTAGCAGTCGGTGGTTTGTAGAGATGTTCCTCTTCGTTGCACTAGTTGCCGGGCTAATAATTATCATAATTGGTCTTGGCCTGATCAAATTCTCTCGTGACATACGCAGTACCGACCGCGCCACCTTGGGTCACTGCATCTATTGTGATTACGACTTGCGTGGAAATCGTAGCGGCGTTTGCCCGGAGTGCGGCGAACCGTTGCAGCCTAGTAGACTATGAATTTACAACGCTGATGTACAAATCAAAACGGCTGGCGGCGTACTTTACCCGCCATTCGTTCAGCGGAATCCACCGTGATAATTATTACCCCACCGGCCACTGCTCGCTCGGCCTGCCGATGTTCTGCCCCACCATCAACCGGTGGCCGTCCACCGTCTGCAGGGCCATCTCGCGCATGCCCCACGGTTCGTCTTTCGGCTTCTTGCGGATTTCACCGCCGCAGCGGTCGATGTTGGCCGCCGCTTGTTCGTGCCACGCATCGACATCGTCCACCACCAAATACCCAAAATATTGATGATCGCCCAACGTCGGAATCGGAATGGCATCGGGGCAGCGGCCCAGTTGAAACACCACCACGTCGCGCTGCATGAACACCCAATTGCCGGGATCGACGACATCGGCGGTGCAACCGAGCACGCCTTCATACCAAGCTTGCGACCGATCCAAATCGGGCACGGCGAGAACGTAATGAGAGCGAAGTATTGCGGGCATAGGGTTTCCTTTCGTTAGCAAGTCGGTGCGTCGGTCGGCGGCAGCGCCACCTTACGATAACCGCCGCGCCCCCATTTGATAAAGTTACGAAAACCGCACACGCCGGCGACTGAATAGCACGCGCCGCTCACGCACAACACCACCGTCAGCACCCAATCGGGCAAAGGTCGAAAGCCCTCTTGCATCAAGACCAACACCACGACCAGCGCGAGGAAGGCATAGATAAACGCGTGATGAAAGCCCATCGCAATGCGATACGTGCGCGGCTCCAGCGCCGCCCACGACAGCGCGACGACCAAATACGCACACGCCAAATACACCAGGAACGCCGTCGCCAACGGCACGCCCGCCCATCGATGCGCGGCGACCACCAGCGCCAACCCGCCGAACAGCGCGGCAAGGCTATACCGCATCGCCCCCAACGGTGTAAGCGTTCGCTTGTTTGTAGATTCTGCCAGTGCAATGCCCGTGTCGTTTAACATGATCGACCTCCCGTTTCGTTATAGAAATCGTATCACGCAACTCGTCGCCGCTCGATTTGAAACCGGGGGAATGTTTGTAATGAGGAGGTGGTTGAGGACGAGCTGCCGTCCAACCATGACGGCTTTTTCAACGCATGCTATGATGCCTCGCTCAACTAAACGTACATTGTAAAGTTGATACCTTCGTCAAACACAACGCATCGCGCATATCATTACGCCGAAGGCGTTACACCCAGTAGCCCAGCGTTAACGCCGCAGGCGGCTACCCTGGGTAGGGATGATGTGTTGAAACTTCAACTCTGAAGGAGTTGCGGCATGCCGGTCGACTTGGCAGTCCCCCAGCCCCAGAGGGGCAGGGGCACCCGATCATTGTTGCCATTCGATTCCCCAACCTTCGCTGACGCGAAGGATGGGGCACCCGACGATGTACCACGCTATGGCGCAAAACCGCATGTTCGAAGATCAAGAAAAACAACGAACTCGCGCCTAATCGAAACTCAACATCCTGCGATATTCCTCAAACCGCTTCTGCACCGTATCGCGATCGGCGGCGCGGAGGGCCGCCAACGAAAAATCTTCAATCGTCACCGACGCCAAACACGCGCCGTAGGCCATCGCCCGCTTCAACGTCGCCGGATCGACCTTATCCACTTCGGCGATGTGCGCCATCATGCCCGCGGCAAAGCTATCGCCTGCGCCCGTTGGGTCTTTCACCTTATCCGTCGGGAAGATCGGCAACGCGTACACGACGTCGTTCGTGATCAGCATCGCGCCGTGCTCGCCCTTCTTGATCACCACAAACTTCGGCCCCATGCCCAAGATGTTGCGACCGCACGCGATCAAGTCGCTTTCATCCGGCACCAGCAATTTCGCTTCCGAATCGTTGAGCACCAAGCCATCGACGACGCCCAGCGTTTGCAACAAGTCTTCGCGAAACTCCTTAATCCATAAATCCATCGTGTCGCAGACTTTCAATTTCGGCGACTTGAGCTGTTCCACAAAGCTGCGCTGCACTGCCGGGTGCGTGTTGGCCAGAAACACATACTTGGAATCCTGAAAGTTATCCGGAATCTTCGGCGGCGCTTCACCCACCACGTTCAGGTCGGTCTGCAAGCTTTCACGATTGTTCATGTCGCGCTCGTAGCGCCCGTGCCAGCGGAAGGTCTTCGAACCCTTGCGCACTTCCAAGCCCGCATGATCGATGCGATCGGTCGCAAACACCTGCCGAAACGACTCGGGGAAATCCTCCCCCACCGCCGCCACCAGCCGCACCGGGTGCATCAGCCCCGCCGCCACAGCGAAATACGCTGCCGAGCCACCCAGCACGTCGTCCGCGCGGTTGTCTTCGGTTTCAATGGTGTCGATGCCGATCGTTCCGGTAACTAATAGTGACATGCGGGCCTCGCTCGCGGTTGGGGGTCATTTTTTGCGGAAACCCGCGATTTTGCGGGGGCAATCGCCGATGGTCAATAATATGGGGTGTTCGACCGCAGCCCCGGCGGCCTAGAGTTAATCGAAGCAATGCCAGCCATGACGACGACCCGCCATTCCATTTTGACCCGTGCCGCGTGGATCCGCCGCGCAATTGCCTGCGCGCTTGCCCTGAGTCTGCTCTGCACAATCCTGCCCGGTTGCGGCGCTGCTAAGTCCGCTCGCACGCGCGACGACGGTCACGGCTACGTCGGCGAGCGCGAGAGCAATCCCGATGAAATCCCGGCGGACGATCGTCGCGTGATCATCGAACGCCCGTCCGAGCCGCGCAACTATCGCATCTCTTCGCGCGACAATCCGAGTACGACCGACGAACCCGGCCGCACCACGACACCGCCGCCCGCGCCCGTCACCGAGCCTGCCCCCGCCCTTCCAGAAGGCATTCGTATCTACGAGGTGCAGCCCGGCGATACGCTCTGGAAGATTTCCGACCGCTTCTACGGCCATAGCCGCCACTGGCGCCGCATCTACTCCGCCAATCGCAATCGCGTGGGCGACCCCCGCGAATTGCCCGTTGGGATTAAACTCATCATCCCATGAACGGGGATGATCGACCGAACCTCCATCTCGATACCGATATTAAGTTCCTCAAGGGCGTCGGCCCGGCGCGCGCTAAACGTCTGGCCAAACTCGGCCTGCGCACCGTCGGCGATTTGCTCGAACACTTCCCCATGCGCCACGAACGGCGCGAGGCGCGGCTGATCGAGAACCTCGACTACGGCATGACGGCCACCGTCGTCGGCCAGATCGCGCGCGTCAGTTCAACCTTCGGGCGCGGCGGTAAAACTGTCCGCGCATCGCTGATCGACAATACTGGTCGGTGCAGCCTAACGTGGTTTCACGCGGGCTGGATCCAAGACAAAATCAAGCAAGGTATGGTGATTCGCGCCACCGGCAAGGTCAATGAATTTAGACATTTGCCGCAATTGGTGAATCCGCAGTTCACGGTGTTGGCCGACGATGCCGGGCCGGTCGACGAATCGGAAGCGCCCGAACTGGCGGGCGTTTATCCCGCCACCATGGAAGTATCGAGCAAAGCCATCGCCAAGTTGGTGCGCGAGAATCTCGATGCGATGTTACGGGCTGCCGATGAGCCCTTGCCGCGCGCGTTGCGCGTGCGGCGCGAACTCCCCGGTCGACGCTGGGCCCTGCGCCAGATGCACGTGCCCGAGAATGACGAGAAGCGCGAAAAGGCGCGCAGCCGCCTCGCATTTGATGAGCTGCTGTTGATGCAGCTATCCGTGGCACTCGCGCGACGCGCCCGCAAACATGCCGGTGCAGCGCAGGTATTTGAACACAACCCACTGATCGACGAGCGCATCCGCGCCCGTTTCCCCTTCTCATTAACCAATGCCCAGAATCGGGCCATCGCCGACATCGCCGGTGACATGGCACTGCCGCGCCCCATGAATCGCCTGCTGCAAGGGGATGTCGGCTGCGGCAAAACGGTTGTCGCGCTCTACGCCGCGCTGCGCGCGATCGCCGGCAAGGCGCAAGCCGCGATCATGGCTCCGACCGAACTGCTGGCCGAACAACACTACCGCAACGCGCGCAAGTATCTCGACGGCAGCCGCGTGCGCATCGGCTTTATGCGCGGCGGCGTGGGCACTGCCGAGCGCCGACAACTGCGGCTGGGCGCGGCAGCAGGGCAACTCGATCTGATCGTCGGCACCCACGCGCTGATTCAGGAAGGCGTCGAGTTCAAACGATTGGGCCTCGTTGTGGTGGACGAACAACACCGTTTCGGCGTCAAGCAGCGTGCCGCCCTGCGCGGTAAGGGCACGGCGCCACACTTCCTACTTATGACGGCCACACCCATCCCGCGCACCATGGCGCTGACGGCCTTTGGCGATCTCGATGTGACGGTGATCGATGAGCTGCCGCCGGGGCGCTCGCCCATAAAGACGCGCGTCTTTATGGAAAACGAAGCGCGCGACGTATGGAATCTCGTCAATCAACGGCTCGACGCCGGTGAACAGGCGTACGTCGTTTATCCCGTCATCGAAGAATCCGAGAAGGTCGACCTGCGCGACGCCACCAGCGCCTTCGAGAAGATGCAACGCGGCCCATTCGCCGATCGGCGCGTGGCCTTATTGCACGGTCGCCTGCCGCGCGACGAACGCGACGCCGTGATGAGCGCCTTCGCGGCCGGCGAAATCGATGTTTTGGTGGCAACGACCGTGATCGAAGTGGGCATTGACGTACCGAACGCAACCTGCATGGTAATCGAACATTCGGAGCGCTTCGGCCTCTCGCAACAGCACCAGTTGCGCGGCCGCGTTGGTCGCGGTGCCAAGCCCGGCTATTGCTATTTGATCGGTGACAAACAGGAGCGCGAACGGCTCAACATCATGGCGGCCACGACCGATGGATTTGAGATCGCCGAAGAAGACCTGCGCATTCGTGGACCGGGCGAGTTTTTCGGCACGCGCCAAAGCGGCCTACCCGAGTTGCGGGTGGCAAACCTGGCGGAAGATATCGACCTCATCATGCGAGCACGCGATGACGCAGCCGCTTTGCTTCGCGACGATCCGCAACTCGAGAAGAAAGAGAATCGACTTCTCAAACACGCGCTCAAGGCGAAGTACGGCCCGGCGATGGAATGGATTTCAGCAGGGTGATGTTTGATTAAGCGGCTCAAACGAGAAGAAACGCTACTTTAATCCCGTGTTCAAACGCTTGAAGGAATAACTGAATGTATTGGGTTGCCAAGTAAAGGAGGAATACAGCCAATGGCGGCTAGACCAATTATTCTCTTTATCCCGGCAGGGATCAAAGGAAAATGGCCCCCCACATCGTGGGGGGAAAAGCCGACTTGATATCCGTTTCATCCCGGAGGGATTTAAGGAATCCGATACGCGTGATTCCCGTCGTCCTCACAGGACGACTAATTATGAGTCTTGCTTCTTCGGCCACCGTTGAAACGGTGGGCTGTTTTCTATTAGTCCCTACCGGGACGCAGAATCCCATCAAATCAAACTTTCGCACCTTACCAACCGATCTGCTTCGTAAACTGAAACGAACCCTGCGGCATCTTCGCACCGCGCAGCGCCGTCTCAATGGCGTCATTCATATCGCGCTCGAAACCGTTTTCAAAACCCGAACGCGTGTAGATCACGGTGCCATCCGGGCCGATTACGTAAATCGCTGGCAGGCTGCGCACGTTATACCGGCCCGCCACCGCTTCACCCTTTAGCAAACACGGATACGTCGCGCCATGCTTGGCTAATTCAGCACCCGGGTCTTCGAGATCCCGATCCTCGAAACAGTTCACTGCGAACACATCAACGGGTTGTTGGTCGTAACGCTCGTGCACCGCCTGCATGTGCGGCAACACCAACTTGCACGGCTTACACCAACTCGCCCAAAACTCCAGAACGACCACGCGACCGCGCAGGGCGGACAGCCGCACGGTTTGGCCCTTCGATGATTCGAGCGAGAAATCAGGCGCTTCGGTTCCCACTGCGATCAACGTGCTGTTGAGCGCATCAAACGCGCGGCGCTCGAAACCTTCCGGCACCGGCGGCAAAAAAGTTTCATCATCAAACGCCGGCGCGATATCGAGGTTGGTCAGTTGCAATACCGTCGCCCCCGTCGCCGTTTCGCCCATCATCACCTTGCGCTCGACGCGACGCGGCAGATAATCCTCCACGCCGAAGTACCAACGCGTATCCACGCCCTTGCGTCCGTAAACGACGTCAATCACGTGACAGTCCGTCTCACCGACCTTTTCGATACCGAGATAGGTGCGCGACTTGCCGTTGATCTCATCGCTGAACGGTGTTGGATGAAAGTATTCCAACATAAATAACGGACGGAACGGTTTGACCAACTCTTCGGCACCTTCGCCGCCTTCGGCGTAGATGTTGCGGCTGAAGTCGAGCCGGACGCGCTTCTCGCCATCGGTGGCGACATCGAAGCGACGCGAAAACCCGCCCGTCTCGTACTCGCCCTTGAACCGAAACGCACCGCGCGGCTCGTCGTAACCGGTTACCTCCCCTAAATGAAAGGCCCCCATCAACCCGCGCCGTTCCTGGCGGGCGTCGACGTGGCCGTCGATTCGCGTGACCCGCCCGGCGGCGGAGCCAATTCCGAACAGCTCGACGTCGTATGAAACCGCCCGCACCTGCCGCGTGGCGGCGTCGGCCTTTTCTAGCAGCTCGATTAAATCGGGCTGCGGGTCGTCACCGGCAAGCACCCCGGTGGGCACCGCAGCCAAAGCCAGAGCACCCATGCCTGCGAACAATATCGCCCGATAACAAGGCAACGTTTTTTGAGTCATTTTCGCATCCATACGCCATAAAAAACGCCGTGAAACGGGTGATCTCACCCGATCCACGGCGAAAAGTTTGATGAACCGACCTTAGCGGAACCGGCGGCTTAGGCGTCGGCAGCTTTCTGCTTCTTCTTCATTTCTTCGAGCGACGCCTGCAGTTCGGCTTTCATGCGGCCCTCGGCCATTTCCACGGCCTTTTCTTCCAGTTCGATCGCGCGTTTGAAATCGCCCTGCTCCGCCAGTACCCACGCATACGTGTCGATGATCGACGGGTCTTTTTCATCGCTCAGCTTCATCGCCTTCTTAACGGCCAACAGTGATAGGTCCAGATCGCGGGCCTCGGCGAAGTCTTCGTGCTTGATCAGCTGCCACGAGAACATGTTGAGGTTGGTCGCGTCTTCGGTGCGACTGACCAGTTCGCGACCGTACGTGGCCGCTTCCTTTTTCTTATCCATCTTGACCTGTAGCAGGTGATAGCGACCGAACTCGGCGGCGAAATCATCGGGCGTGATCTTCAGCAACTCGCCCATCGCGTCGAACGCCTTCTGCCATTCTTCATTGGTGACGGCGTTGCGAACCTTGGCGAGCACTTCTTCTTTATGCTTCTCTTCGGCCTTTTGCTTTTCAGCGAACTTTTCCCAGCCCTTTTCATCACCGGCCAGCTTTGCGATCGTGTCGCCGAAGGCGTCTTCCATCGGGTGCCCGATCCACTTGATCTTGCCGCCGTTGACGACGAACGCACAGGGAATGCCGCGCTGCTCGGCCGCCTGCATCCAGGCCTTGTTCGTCTTGCCTTTATCGTCGCACGCCACCGTGTAGCGCATCTTCTTATCCCAGCCGCCTTCGAGGAAGCGCGTCACCAGCGCCTTATCCTCGTCGGTCACGCCCACAAACGTGACACTTTTGTCCTTGAAGAAATCCTGCATGTCGGAAAGATGCGGAATGCCGCGCAAACACGGCCCACACCACGTGGCCCAAAACTCCACGACCACGACCGCGTCTTTGTCTACCTTGCTCAAGTCGATCGGATCGCCTTGCACCCAGTCTTTGATGTGCAACTGCGGCGCGTCGCTGCCTACTTCGAGTTTTGCCAAAGCGGGTTTGGCGCCAAAAAATCCGACCAATGCGGCAAGTAACAGTGCTTTCTTCACGAATCGCTCCTAGCGGTTTGGTGTCTTACGAACGTAGGTATCGGTGAAACCCTGCAATGGGCTATTCCGAAGGGCGGGTGCCCTATTTCAGTGATTAACGACTTCTTGAGGTCGGCAGTTCGCGCCATTTGCGCTCTGAGCGAGCGCAAACGAGCACTCCGAGCCGTTTTTTCAGCTTGAGGGGCATTATAGAAGCAGCGCGCTGGCCCCACCATTCCGGATTTTCAAGCCCGAAAAGCTCAAAAATCAGCCTTCTTGGGTCTTCTCGGGCGATTTGATTCGCGCCTGCTTTTTATTGAGTTCTTCGTTAATGACCTTGCCGATCTCCGACATCTTCTGCGGTCGAAAGCCCCGTTCGGCCATCAAAATCTTGCCGTCGGTGCCGATGACATAGATCGTGGGAATGCCGCGCACAAGATACGCGTTGGCCGCCTGATCGCCTTCGAATAGCTGCGGATAGGTGAAACCCTTGGTCTTGAGATACTGCCGCGCCCGGGCGTCGCCCCCACGCTCGCGACAGTTGACGCTGTAAACCTTCACTGCGCGGTCCTTAAACTCGTCGGATAGCTGTTGCAAATACGGCATCGCCATTTTGCACGGCCCACACCACGACGCCCAGAAGTCGATCACGACGACTTGGCCGCGCAACGACTTGAGGCTGACGTCTTTGCCCTCGGCATCGGGCAGAGTCCAATCCGGCGCTTCCGTGCCCTTGGCCAACAAACCGTTGCCGCCGCGATTGGCCGTCTGCGCCGGCGTAAGGGAAGGCCGCACCATACTACGATACGCCGTCGGCGCGCTGAGCGGCTCGAACAGCGAGGCATCGAGTTGCGGATTCACCTTCAAATTGCGTACGAGAAATATTTCCGCGTTCATCGGCGCGGTACGACTCGTCCGAATCATGCGGCGCAGCAACAAGTCTTTCTTGCCGATAAAGAACCGCGTCAGCCGCATGCCCTTCGAATCGTACGCCACTTCAACCACATGACAGTCAACGCCGTCGACCGTCTCTTCGCCCACCAAATTCCGTTCGGCGGCTTTCATCTCCGTTGCGTAGGCGTCGTTCGTTAGAAAAAAAGGAGGAAACAGCGCGTCTTCTTCCTGATGCTGAACCGTCTTGGTTGCGCCGCGATCGAAAGAGCGGCGACCGTGATCGATATGCGTTATCCAACGCCCCGTGTTCACGTATTCAAACTCGGTAGGCGAGTTTGCCTGCGGATACATGCGCGTACCAACCATATTGACGCGCGTGAACTGTCGCGACGCATCCAGCGCCGCCTTCACGTTGCCGTCGGTAATCGGCAAACGCTTCGACAATATCCCGTCGCCCAAGTGGCTGGCCGTGTACGAGACCGACCGCAGCTTGGCAGCGGCCTTTCGTGCCTGTAGCAGCAGGTCGTCGGCGCTGCCCATGTCGGAAGGCTTGGTTTCGGCCACGACGGGCAGCGCCCAAACGCATACCAACGCGCAAATCGTTATCAAGTTCTTCATAAAGGAAACACTCCAGTCGGATCGGTTTCGCTTCATTTCCGATCCGTCGAGATCGCAAGGTTATGCGGGTACTTTCTTATTAGGACGCAGCGCACGCCGACGTGGCTGCCAGCCGGCAACACATCGGTCGCTGAAAACCTAGAACTCCAGAGTATACCACAGATCGGGGCCACACGATTGCACTGCGGACCTGCGGATCGGTCGCATATCCGCGATTTTCGCCACACCCTGCCCGCACAAGGCCGAAAGCGACCGATTCCCGCCCACCAGCCGCGGCGCGACGTAAATCTCGGCCCGATCCACCAACCCCGCGTCCCAAAATGCGCTGAGCACCGCGCTGCCGCCCTCGACCATCAGATTCGTACAGCCGCGCTCGTGCAGCAACGCCAACAACGCCGGCAGCGATATCTTCCCGCGCCGGCTCGGTAGCACGTGCACCTCGCAGCCGGCCCGTTCGAGCAAACGTCGCTTGCGCGCGGGCGCTGCGTCCGTTGTCGCGATGAGCACGGGCCATGCCGCCGCCGACATGACGAGCTTCGACGTTGGCGGGGTTCGCAACCGCGAGTCGAGCACCACGCGCGTGGCGATTCGTTTGGGTTTGGCGAGCCGCGCCGTCAACTCGGGATCGTCGGCCAGCACCGTGCCGCTGCCGACGAGAATGGCATCGACGCGTGCGCGCAGTCTGTGCGCCTGTTGCCGCGCGGCGCGCGATGTGATCCATTTGGAATCGCCCGTGTGCGTCGCGATCTTGCCGTCGATGGATTGGGCCCACTTCAGCGTAATGAACGGCCGCTTCTCAATATGAAAGCTTCGAAACGGCGCGATAAGTCGCTCGGCCTCTTTCTTCATAAGACCGAGATCGACATGCACGCCGGCGGCGCGCAATTTCTTAATACCGCGACCGGCCACGAGCGGGTTGGGGTCGCGCGCCGCCACCATCACGCGTTTGATGCCCGCTTCAATTAACGCATCGGCACATGGCGGGGTTTTGCCGAAGTGCGCGCAGGGTTCGAGCGTTACATAACATGTCGCACCTTTGGCCTTCGACCCGGCAGCGCGTAATGCGTTGACCTCCGCGTGTGGCTTGCCGAATTTACGGTGATACCCTTCGCCAACCACGCGGCCGGCTTTCACCAGCAGGCAGCCGACCATCGGATTAGGCTCAACGTACCCTTCACCGCGACGCGCTAATTCGAGCGCGCGTTGCATGTGTTGATAATCGGCTTGGGTCCATTTAGGCATGTGTCTTATTGCATCTCGATACGTGCGGCGACATATTGCCTCTCGTGCCTTATTCCCTCTCCCTCGCAGGGAGAGGGCTGGGGTGAGGGTTTCCGATCAACCGCGGCATCTCGTTATCACCAGAAATTACACCCGAACAGGATTACTCTTGGTGCTTTTGCTCTCGAAAAACCAAATCTGCGTATTCACCATCCCGCAACACTTCGACCCGCACCGCTTCCTCACGGGCGCGGCTCAGTGCGCTGTGGCACCGGTTTGTAACCGATGTCTCATTCTCCCGCGCGCTGTGGCACCGGTTTGCAACCGGTGTTCTTCCAACGCACTAATTCAAATCATACTCCTTCAACTTGCGATACAGCGTGCGCACCGGAATGCCCAACTGCTTAGCCGTGCGCTCGCGATTGCCGTTGTTCTGTTGCAACGCATGCTCGATGGCGATCTTGGTAATCTCGTCGAGCGTGGCATTGAGCATCGGCTTGGCCACCGGCACGATCTCGCGACTGCGATTGATCTCGGGGCGACTGGCCAGGTCCGAGGTATCCAACGTATCACCTTCACACAGCGCCACCAGCAAATTGATCACATTACGCAGTTCGCGAATATTGCCCGGCCAATCGTAGTTGTGCAGCATGCGCAGGGCATCGGGCGTGATCTTGCTGACGTTGCGACCGTGTTCGGCGTTGGCTTCTTTCCAAAAATACTCGATCAATGGCAGAATATCTTCGCGCCGATCGCGCAACGGCAGCAGATTGATCTCCGCCTGATTCACTCGGAAAAACAAGTCTTCGCGAAACGTCTTTTTCTCGACGGCTTCCTTCAAATTGCGATTGGTCGCCGCCACCACGCGCACGTCCACGTGAATCGGCGTACTCGAACCCACGCGAATGATCTCACCGCTTTCCAGCACGCGCAGTAGTTTCGCTTGCATCGCCAACGGCAATTCGCCGATTTCATCGAGAAAGATCGTGCCGCCGTCGGCCGTTTCGAAGTGCCCTTTGCGATCGGTCAGCGCGTTGGTAAACGAACCCTTCACGTGCCCAAACAATTCCGATTCGATCAACGACTCGGATATCCCCGCGCAATTGACCGGCACCCAGGCTTTATCGCGCCGATCGGAATTGCGGTGAATCGACCGCGCGATCAGATCTTTACCCGTGCCCGACTCGCCATAGATCAGGACTGTAAGCTTGGTACGCGCCAGCCGCCGCACGCGGTTGAGCACGCTCTTCATCGCCCCACTGGCGGCCACGATGCCGTCGAAGTTATCCGCCGCCGCCAGTTCGGCCCGCATCGTGAGGTTATCGCGCGCCATCATCGCCTTGCGCGCGGCGCTGTCGACCTTGCGGCGTAAGTCGTCGAGATCGATCGGCTTCTTGATATAGTCGAACGCGCCGACATCCTTCAGCGCGTCGCGGGCCAGCTCTTCATCACCATGAGCCGTAATAAGTATCCCCTCGGTCCAGGGGCTTAGCTCTTTGGCCCGCGCGATAACGTTCAACCCGTTGATATCGCCGCCCAGTTGATAGTCGGAAACCACCACATGCGGCGGCCATTTGCGGATCGACTCGATCGCCACTGCCCCGTCGTCGACCAAACTGCACAAATGCCCGGCGCGCTCCAGCCCTTCCTTCACGGCTTCACCGTGGGAGGCTTCGTCTTCGACGATCAGGACTTTGGTGGTGGGTTCGGACATCGCAGATAGATTTTAATATGACGGGCGGGATTCGTCTCGATGGGGATTCCAATATTGGTGCTATGCCGACGCATGGCGTTGATGGTCGTAAACCAAACAAGCTTCCCGCGTCGGCATGAAGTTGCATCAAAAGCGCGTTTCTCACGCGCGATCAAACCAATCGGTTAATGAAATTCACCCGAGCTTTTGTTTGGAGAGCTCATTAACTGTTAACGCGGATCGATCCGCTTAATCAACCGACGCAGTGCGATCCGTGCCGACCTTCCTAAATCATCGTCGCCAACCGATTTGATCTCGTTAACCACGATCTCGATATGTCGCTGCAAAATCACATACGATTCGACGCCTTCGCGCTGGGCTATTGCTCCCAAGGGCAAAAGTGTAGAGCCAACAGTCTTATCCGGTTCGCACATACTCTCTGCGAGGAACTTTGCCCCCGTCAACATCTGAACAAGCGAACGATCCGCATCGGATGCCACGATATGTGCAAACACCCTCATCTCTGTCATCCGCTCCCAGCTTTCAACATTGCTTCGAGGTAACAGCTGATTCTTCAGATAACAATTTACCATCTCAGAAATTAGCGGTGCCAGCTTCCGCTTCAAATCGCATGGTTTCGATCCAAAAAAGACAAGCAGCACCGAGTAAAATGCCACGACGTACTGCGTATCGCGATCCAGCGCTTTAAACTGCGCCCGCGCTACCTGATTCGGCGTCATCGGCTTGGGTGGTTCGGTGCCCGAACCTGAACCCCCACCAACAGGTGTCTTAGGTTTCTTCGCACGAAAGAACGAGCTATCAGGATTTAGCCGACGATGATCTTGTTCGAACGCCGCGCGCTCGGTCGGAGCCAGCGACGTCACATCACCCGGCACGACCACATAATCCACACCGCGATACGCCGCCAAACGCGATAACCAATCGGCCAAACACTCACCAACAACGTGAATTTGCTCATCGGCCTCGTGGTCCGTCATCAAAACAGTGCCGACCCCGAGCGGGCCGTCCGACAGACAATACAAAAACTCGTCGCCAAAACAGTTTTTGGCAAACGCGATAAACGCGCAGGGCTTCCACGGTTCGGGCCAGAATCGGCGATCCGTTAATTCATCCCGATCGCCCCATCGACGAAGCTCGGATGGCGGATGAATTGATAACACAGGGGCAGCGTAATCTTCTTCATCCGCACTCGGTAGAACGGGAATCATGTCGTCCCAATAGCATTCAAAATAGAACCGCTGCAGGTCTGCTGGGATCGATTGAGCCAAGCCCTTTCCCAACACCGCAAAGTCGGCACGTGTGACCGGCTCAATGGACCGGGGCTTCGGGAAAGCGATAGAGATTTGATCGATAGCCAGATCGAGGCTACTTTTCGGGTTCCAATGGTTCATGCGGGAATAATACGGAAAGTAGCGGAAAAACCCTAGGGGTTTAGCCCGACTGAGAATCTGAGCTAAACTGCGTTACCAGCCTCAAACCTAACGAAAGACACTACCGACCAAAGGCTTCCGGCGGATGTTCCACCAACGCTGGCACTTCACCTACGCCGCAACGAAACACCAGCCCTTCTTCATCGATACACCTCTGATACCACGGATCGAGTCGGTCGCTCACCAGTTGCTGAAATTTCGCTTCGGGCAAATCCAACACATCGGCGAACAGGATATTAAACGGTATCCATTGACTATCGGCTTCCGACCATTCCGATTCATCAGGCGGTATCAACAAGCGGTGAATCGCACACCAGGCAAACTGCCCGACCGTCGTCTTGCGATACCGAATGGACGATGATCTTGGATCGGACAGATCCATGTACGCCAGCGGCTGCTCGTCATGCACGTATCGATACAGCTCGATCACGGCTGCGATCTTAATATCTTTGAAGTGTAAAATCGGTGCCGAGCTAATCCGTGGCACCACCAGATTGGCGGGGTAACGCGCGGCTTCTTGGCGCGAACAGATAGTCCGAATCGGCACGCCGCCTAAATCATCTTGCAATAGTTCCGTTACGCGGCGATGTGCTTCCAAACGCACCGGATCGGTCACCCCTTCGGCCACCGGCAGCGTTTGTATCGGTTCGGCCCGCCCCGGAAACAGATTAAATTTCTGCCCCCACCACAGCCCGACAAAAAACAGAATCAGCAGAAAAAACAGATCGAGAATGGACTTGGGCTTGAACATACCTTCAGAATTTAACCTATCAATGAGCCGAATAGAACCCGCAACCACTAATGGAGCCGGCAATGGCACCGCCGCAAGTTCAGCATTGCCCTCCCGATATCCTCGCGTAGCGAAATATACCAGCCGACATCGATGACGGGCAAATTCTCACGCACGCGTCGCGACGGTGTACCCGTAGGTGTTACCATACGCTGAAATATTGCCAATAGCGCATCCCGAGACGTAAATACGACACCGTACCCGGCAGTGCCCGCGCGTAGGAGATCGACGCTCATGAGCTATGACATCACCTATTGGAAGCGCGGCAAACGCTGCAAACTGACGGACCTACAAATATACGAGTCGCTCTCGGCGGGTGAGCGCGTGGCCGGTTTACTGAAGCTTCCCTCAAAAAAAATTCTACAGGCCCTCGTCGCGCGCTATCCCGACTTTAAGCCGACCGAGAAATTCCCGCTGATTCCCACCGCCAACGGCTCGATCGAACCATCGTGGGATGATTATCATTTACGCTTCGATTTTCGTGGCGACGCCCTGTTCAATCACGCGCCGGCGATAGAAGAACTGATGGCGCGCTTCGATTGCCCGCCCTTCGACCCGAATTACCCCGACGGCTATACCGACGAAGATCGACGATCGGAAGCGGCCTTTCGCGACCTCGTTGAGGCGATCGACCAACCGCCCCAACCACCGGGCAGCACTGACCGCAAAACGCGGCTCTTCAGATTGAAGTTGGGCCTCTCCGATGACGAGTGCGTCGCCGTGGCCCCCAAGGCGGCCGACGTCAGGCAACTCATCGGCGACCTCGATTGGAATGAAGTGGGCGGCTTCTGCATACAACGTTGGGAGCCACCGCGCGAGTCTTTAACCGCCTTCGGAGCCCTGCCCTCCGCCAACGACCCCGATTGGGATTGCATAACCTTGGTCCATCTCGATGCGAAAGATCATCGGCTCGAATACGAAGCTCAGTCGATCGAGGAAATACAAGAAGTGGCCCTGGCATACCTGCGGAATGGGCCTGGCTGGCGTACGCTGGTTAAGTGGAATGCCCGATAGCTTTAATTCAGTATTGCCGACAAAAACCCGGAAATATCCCGCCCGTCAAGCATTACGTCGCCGTTCATGTCCGCGATGATGGTAGCTGCTGTCGGTACCACACCAAAGAAGGCGTCAACGAATGCATCAATATCATCAATGTCAACGACACCATCGCCGTCCAGATCACCATCAACACAATCCGTTACCCGCAGGCTGGCTAGCCCATTCAGATAAGAAGTCTTAACGATTCTTTGATCACTAACTGCGAAGCGCCATCGATCTAAGTAATCTGTCGTCGTATAAACAAGTTGCGGATCGAGCCGGTCACTGATATCCAGACCGCGCAACCCACCGTTGGTCGCGGCGAATAGGTGATCACCAAAAATTTGTAAATGATGTGGTAGGCGAATCTCGGGAATCGCAAATGATTGAATGACCTGCGGGCCATCAATATGAGACAGATCGATTACCTGAAGATTAATCCCGCCTGTGAAGCCGGTGCCAAGATAAATGTACGGATACTTCAGGGCCAAGCCACCATCGTTGGTAAAGCACAACTGGCAGTCCAATACGATACTCAGATTCACCGGATCCGAATAATCGACCACCAAAACGCCGTCGCTAAAACCCGCCAGCACAATAAAGGGGTAAGCGATCTCCACATCGGTCACTTCGTAGTAACCGGGAATAAAGGGATACAACTCCTGCGAAGCGATCAACACGGGAGCGGCAGGCGTTGAGATGTCGAATAACTCGATCGCTTCCTGTCCGGCAAGGACCAGATCGTTACCGTCGACAGCGAACAAGACACCGTCTTGCCAGTATGCGGGTATCGTATTCAATACGACCGCATTGAGAGGATCGGAAACATCAATCACATCGATACCGTTCAATGGGTCGTAGCCATAAATCATATCATTGACGAGGGTGAAATTGTCGTACGGACGCGCACCTACGGTCTGCAGAAAAATCAACTGTCCGTCGAAAGGGTTAAGTTCAAATAGCTGCAGCGCCATCCGATTGAGTTCGTCGTCATCCCCAAGCGCGAAAACAAAGTCGCCCGCTAAAGCCGCTGCTCGATAATCGTTATTTTCATTGGGCGTGCTTCCCTGTAAGACCGGTTCCTCCAAATCCGCCAAGCCGAAAATATTGAAGCGATTGTTGCTGCTCGTGAGGAGCTTGCCCTGGGTCAATATGACTTGCTCTGCGCCGGCGGTCCCCTGAACGTCTCGAAGAAAAATCGGATTTTGAGGATCGGTGAATTGGATCACGCGCAGCCCGCCTTGCAAACTGACGAAATAAACGTAGTCATCAACGACCGCCAAGTCACCAAAGCCGCTCAGGCTCTGCCCGCCCAACACCGAGATCGTGAGCGGATCGAGAAACTCAAATGCCTGCCCTCGAGCGATACGAAAAAGTCGCCCACCGGCTTGAAGCCATTTTGTAATCCAATTCTGCCGATCTGAGTTAGCTGGTCGGGATTCGAAATATCGATGACGGAACCCGAGAGGTACGCAACATCGCCGACCAACTGGATGTAGGTCTGTTCCCCGGAAAATGTTGTATCCCGATCGACCGCGCCGCGCAAGACAGGCATTGACGGATTCCCTATATCAACCGCCGTCAACGTGTAACCATCAAATACAAAGAGCGTATCGTTACGCAGGGCAAAAACCGTTTCTCGAAACCCTGTTATATCGAGACGAGACAGTTCGATGGGGGCATGCGGATTTGCCGCGTTCAATATGCGCACATCCAAACGCGTCGCCACCAACAACAAGTCATCGAAGGCTGCCACACCAGTGAGCGTCGTATCGAAAATAATCTCTGAATCAAACTGAGGTGCTGCCGGATCGGATAGATCGACCATCCGCAGGCGGTTGCCCACACCCAAAAACGCGATATCGTCCACCACCGCAAGCCCGACAGGGGCTGCGCCGTAGAAACCTTCCGCAACGATGGGGCAGGTATCTGCCGCGACTGGTAGCGAAATGAAAACCGCGCTGACGAAAGTGAAGATAACTCTATGCATGATGTGGCCCTCTTGCACGCACCTTAACCAAACTCGCTGTTAGATCGCTGGCACGTATCGAGTCATCACAACTGCCGAGGTTCGTAACCCTGTGGACGGAGACCGCAACCACTATTCGAAAAATTCAGAAGCGGCCGATGACTCGATCTACCAAATAGAATAACGGCTTACGGCACGCAAAACCATCGAGCGGCCCAGTCGGCGTCAGAATTCCACCGGACTTCACTTTTTAGCCTTCCGCGCGGCCTGCCATCCAGTATGCGAAGGTCACTTCGAGCCCCCCCATAAATCCAATCTCCGGAATTTGGTTCAAACATACACTCAGGTTGCCCCTCTCCCTAGTACACTGCTTCGTCTCGACCAGCAACGGATGCCATACCGCGCAAAACGGTAGATCGCCGAAGTTCGTGCGGAACCTTCGCATCCCCTTCGGCGGGCCCTTGTCATGCTGATTCATCGCGCGCATCATGCATGTCGGCACCAATAAGTCGTCCGCATGCAACTGATCGGGATACACACCATGATCACGACCACCACCGCCCCCATCCGCATCGAGAACGCGTCGCGCATCTTTCAAATGGGCGATCTCGAAGTGCCGGCGCTGGTCGACGCCAACCTCGAAGTCGAACAAGGCGAATTTGTCGTTATCCTCGGGCCGTCGGGGTCGGGCAAAAGCACGTTGCTCAATCTCATCGGCGGGCTCGATCGCCCCACGGCCGGACACGTCTGGTTTCAAGAGCGCGACCTGACCGCCCTCAGCGACGAAGATCTGACGCGCTATCGTCGCGAGTCGGTTGGCTTCGTGTTCCAGTTTTATAACCTCGTGCCCACCTTAACCGCGCTCGAAAACGTGCAGGTTGCCACCGAACTTGTTCAAGAACCACTCGATGCGGCGGCGGCGTTGGAACTCGTGGGCTTGGCCGAGCGCGCCGCGCACTTTCCCGCGCAACTATCCGGCGGCGAACAACAACGCGTTTCCATCGCCCGCGCGTTGGCCAAACGCCCGGACGTCTTACTGGCCGACGAACCCACCGGCGCGCTCGATCTGCAAACCGCACGCGTGGTGCTGGGCACCATGCAACAGCTCAATCGTGAGCAAGCGCTTACCATCGTCCTGATCACGCACAACCCGGCGCTGGCGGCGCTGGCCGATCGCCGCGTGCAGATCACCAGCGGTCGCATCGTGGATGTCGTGCGCAACGAAGCACCGGCGGCGGCGGCCGACATCGATTGGTAGGAAGCGAGGGGCACCGTGACACCGCTCAATCGCAAGCTCTGGCGCGAACTGCGGCAAAACGCCGGCGCGATGGTCGCCGTCGTCGTCATCGCCGCGTTTGGAGCGGGTTCCTACGTCGGTATGGGCTCGGCCCAACGCATTCTGGAAGCAAGCCAAGCCGCTTATTACCGCGACTATCGCTTTGCCGATTTTTGGATAGATGTGAAGAAGGTGCCGCTCACAACGGTTGAGCGTCTGGCCGAACGCGACGGCATCGCCGCCTTGCAAGCGCGTATCGTTTTCGATGTCATCCTCGACTTACCCGCGCAGACGCGCCCCATTAACGGTCGCCTCATCTCATTCCCCGAACGGCGCGATGATACCACCCTCAACGATCTCTACCTGATTCGCGGTAGCGGCTTTTCCACCGATCGCGATGAAGAGGTCATCATCAGCGATGCCTTTGCCCGGCAACACGATTTGCATCCCGGTGATCGGATTCACCTGATTCTCAATCGTCGCCGCGAGGCATTTACGGTCGCCGGCACCTGCGTCAGCCCCGAATACGTGTATCTTGTGCGTGGCGCAGGCGATTTGATACCAGACCCCGAACACTTCGGCGTGCTGTATATCAAAGAACGCTTCGCGCGGGATGTGCTCGACTTTCAGGATGCCGCCAACAATATCGTGGGGCGCTACACCGACATCTCCGCGGCTCAGCGCACCGCATTACTCGATGACATCGAGCGCCGCTTAGAGCCCTTCGGCGTGTTCGATGCCATCCAACGCGAACGACAGGCTTCGCATCGTTTTCTTAGCGACGAGATCAACGGCCTGCGCGTTAGCGCCCGCGTCACGCCCGTCGTGTTCTTAGCCGTGGCGGCGATGGCGCTCAGCGTCTTGCTGCGGCGCCTCGTCGAACGCCAACGCATCACCATCGGCACGCTCAAGGCGGTGGGCTATTCGAATGCGGTGCTGTTCAATCACTACGTACGCTTCGGCCTATTCGTTGGTCTGCTTGGCGGGTTGGCCGGCTGCCTCGTCGGCTTGGGCCTGTGCCACGCGCTGATCGATGTCTATCGCGATTTCTATCACTTCCCCCGCTATCTCATGCGCACCTATCCCGACCTGATGCTGCACGGCATTCTGATCAGCCTCGCATTTGCCGTACTAGGTGCCCTGCGCGGGGCACGACGGGTACTGAAATTGCAGCCCGCCGAGTCGATGCGCGCCAAGCCGCCCGAAAAGGGCAAAGCCATCTTGCTCGAACGCTGGCAGTGGCTATGGCGTCGCCTCGATTTCAAGACTCACCTTGCCCTGCGCGATGTCTTTCGTAACAAAGGTCGCACGCTGAGCGGTATCGTCGCCACCGCCCTGGCCGGCTCGATCATGATCATGACCTTTAGCTTCTTCGACGCCGCGCTATATATGGTGGCGTTTCAATTCGAACACACGATGCGTGGCAACGCCACCATCGGCATGCGCGACGCACGCAACACCGAAGCCTTACAAGAAGGCCGCGCGCTGCCCGCCGTTTTATTCGCCGAACCGACCTTCGGCATTGTCTGCGACCTGCGTCACGGTCGCTTCAGCCGCCGGCAAGCCATCGTGGGCCTAACCGAAGATCACTTGCTGACCATGCCGCGGCATCAGGACCTAACGCCGATCAATATTCCTGCCGAAGGGCTGTTGCTTTCCGAGAAGCTGGCATCGCTTTTACAAGTCGAGCCCGGCGACACCCTCGAACTCAAACCCATCCGCGGTCGTCCCGAACCGCGCTCGGCATACGTTGCGGGCACCGTCGACAGCTTCATCGGCCTCGATTGCTACGCCAGTCTTTCCTATCTCAGCGATGTCGTGGGCGAACCAGCAAGCGTGACGGGCATCCAAGCGCTGATCGACGACCACCAGCGCCCTGCCTTTTTCGAACAGATCAAACAACTCCCCAACGCCCAAGCGCTCAGCCTCAATCGCGACGCGCAGCAAAGCATCGAAGGCACCTTCGTGCGCTCGCTGCGCTTTTCGTTGGGCACCATGATTCTCTTCGCCGGCGTTATCGGTTGCGGCAGTTTGATTAATCTCGCCACCGTCGAAATCGGCGATCGCACGCGCGAAATCTCAACACTGCGCGTCTTGGGTTATCAACCCACCGAGATCGCTGGTATCTATCTGCGTCAAAACGCCATCTTGTTCGGCCTCGGGCTAATACTCGCCGTACCCATGGGCTACGGACTCGTGCTCTTATTGGCTCGGGCCTACGACACCGAGTTGTTTCGTATGCCGGTCATCTTCCGTTGGACGGCCGTGGCTTGGCCTCTGCTGATTTCCTGCTGCTTTATCGTAATCGCGCAGTGGGTCGTCTATTACAAAATTCGCCGGCTCGACTGGCTCGCCGGAGTGCAAGTGAAGGAGTAACGCAACGTGAATACCAAACGCATCTTGATCGTCGCGGGTCTTGTGCTCGTGGTGGCATTAATCGGTTGGCAATCGATGCAGCCCGAAGCTGTGGTCGAGACCGTGGCGATCCGCAAAGGGGAAATCCGCGCGTTCGTCGAAGAGCGTGCCATCACCCGCCTGCCCCATACGTACCTTATCTCCAACCCGATTGCCGGTTGGCTGGAACGCATCGACCTGCGCGAAGGTGACGCCGTCAAGCAAGGTCAAACCGTCGCCCGGCTGGAGTTGAACGACTTACAAGATCGCGTCAGCCAAGCCCAACAGCGCATCGCCATTCTTGAAACCAAGCTCGCCAAAGAATCCGATCATCGCCTCGAAGACAACATGATGGTCGAAACCTTGGCCACGGTGCAGGCCATTGACGAAACCGTGCGCGCTGCCGAAGCCAAGATCGAAGCCTCCCAGGCCATCGCCGAGTTTGCCCAATCCGAAGCCACGCGTTTGCGTGGACTGATCGAGCGCGACGCGGCATCCAAACGCGAATACCGTCAGGCCGAGACCGAAGCGCGCCGGGCCACGGCGGAATATCGCGGCGATCAGTTAGAATTAGCGGCCCTCAAAACGCTGGCTGCCGTCAGCTACATCGGGCCCAAGTTCATTCGCGACTACAAAGACCGCAAGTCGTTCGAACAGCAACAACTCGAACGCGAACTCGATGAAGCGCGGGTCGAGTTGGACTTACAACGGCGCAACCTGCAGCGCGCGACCATGACCAGCCCCATCGATGGTGTCGTACTCTCGCGCCAGCAAACGCGCCGCCAATATCTCAACGCGGGCACGCCGCTGCTCACGCTCGGTCGCTTGGAAGAACTCGAAGTCGTCGCCGAAGTCCTTACCGAGCGCGCGTTGGCGCTCTCGGTCGGCAACCCGGTTGAGATCAGCGGCACCGGCCTACCCGGCGGCAGCACGCGCGGCCGCGTCATGCGTATCTTTCCCGAGGGCTTTAAAAAAGTCAGCTCGTTGGGCGTGGAACAACAGCGCGTGCCCGTCGTCATCGCCTTTGATGATCGGCCCCAATCTTTGGGTGCCGAATATCGCGTCGACGTCAAGATCATTCACGCCGCTGTCGAAGATGCCGTTATCATTCCGCGCTCGGCCTTGTTTCGCGATGCCGACGGGCAATGGCACACCTTCGTCATTCGCGCCAACACGGTACAGGAACAAATTCTCACGCTCGGCATCATGAACGATCACGAAGCCGAGGTGCAAGAAGGTGTCAACGAGAACGATCGCGTCGTCATCGCACCATCGCGCGAGTTGCGGGACGGCATGAAGGTCAGGGAGGATTGATTCAACTTTCTGGCAGCCGCAGCAAAGGCGCTTTTGAATTCGTCAGCGATGGTTACATCGGCCGCATTACCGATCGGTAAGAGGTCCAGGCTTTCAATGCATGGTAATGCAGATGGTCAACGGCAAACCCGACCAGCGACTGCACGATCACGAAAGCTGTGCCGTCACCCTCTCGATGCCCACCTTCAGCGCCACCGCCCAAATGGCCGCCATGTTCCGCCTCTGGGGCGGCTACCACATTCGCACGGACAACGACGCGGGATTGGTGCAGGGTCGGAAAGTTGCGGATTTTATTTGGCCGAGGTTTGAAGGGTATTTTGATGGGAGGGTGGAGGTTGGGCCGTCGTAGCACCTCAATCAGATTTGAAAAGTGAGTGACCTATTCTCCCTCTCCCTCGCAGGGAGAGGGCCGGGGTGAGGGTTTTAGCCAACGCACAATACAACAATCTCGCCGAATAAACACGAGTACCGTAGATACGGATTGACGATGGTCTGCAATGAAATATTACGAAGTACGGCACGACTTTGATTTGCCCAAACGCGGAAACCTAGATTACTACGAAATCCGAGATTTCAATTACGCTCTAATAAAGAAACCCAAAGAAGTTCGCGAGCTCCCAGAGTATGTTCGGCTGTTTGTGAGGGAAAAGGACCTGCCACTGAATGATTTCCCGAATAACCATCTCGGTTGGTACGTTGTTTCCGATCGATTGTTCTCTCACCTAGAGCGTCTAATCAAGATGAACATCAAGACTTTTCATGCGCCGATTCAGGTTACCGAGTCAGCTAGGCGCGTGAGAGGCTATTCCATTATTCAGGTACTCAAAGAAATCGATTGCATAAACTGGCAGGAGTCCGATCCGTCGGTGAACACAGGATTTCTCCATCGATTCACCGTACTCACATTGGATTCGTCGGCGATACGAGACCAAGATTTATTTATGGCGAAAGGTTTCCGAGGCACAGCAATTTGCAGTCAGCGGTTTGTCGACTGCGTTACTGCTCACGCAGGCACGGGACTTTATTTTCACGAGGTCCGAACCACCTAATAGAAGCAGTAGAGTTGGTCGTACTCGGCCCACCAAGACACGCGATCCCACGCCGTTCCATTATTTGCGACGGATTGGAATGGCTAAGCACGTGTTGACGCCGCGATAATGACATGTATGGCTCGCGGCTTCAAGACAATTCGACGCCGAGCGCATTGTGCGATTTGTTCGGTTGCCTTGCTCATCCTCATCTCACCTCTCGGGGGGTTGCCGAACGAGGTACGACCACTGAGCGTCGGCACCCTAGAGGTACTCGGCGTAGCGTTATTCGGTTCGTACATGCTGTTCGTTGTTTTGTACGCAAGCTCACGATGCCCGAAGTGCAATAAGCGTTGTTTCACAAAACGGCCGGCGGATGGATTGGTTCGGTTCAATTCGTTTTCCGCGCGATGTATGAACTGTAACGCATCAATTTGGCGGGACGACAAAGACACTAATGAGGAAAGCGGGCATGAGTAATTGGGACTCGCAATGAGTGACGGTAATCGTAAACGGGCCACCGAATTTCATTCTGCAACCATCACCTGCCACAGTTCTGTGAATGTTTTTTAAAAACCTTCGATCTCCCTCAGCCCCCCCTGACAAACATACCAACCAGTCGGTACTATCCTACAAGTCATGCCCAAGACCGCCGAAAAACCCGTTCCCGCCCCCGAAAAGCTCATTTTCGCCGGTGTCGACCTCTTCCGCCGTCACGGTTACGTCGCCACCCCCGTGGACGCGATCTGTGCGGCGGCGGGCGTGAGCAAGGGGGCGTTTTTTCACCATTTTGCCAGCAAGGAGGCCCTCGCCGAGGCATGTATGGACAAGTGGGACGAACGGATGGCCGGCTGGGATGCCGGTCACACGGCGACCGCCGGCGACGGTGCCGACGCCGTCACCATTTTGGCGACGTACATGCGACGCAGCATCGCGTTTTTGGCCGACCCGAAAACCTTTGCCTCGTGCCTGCCCGGCACCACGGTGCAAGAGATCTCCGAAAGCCACCCGGCCCTGCGCGAGCGCTCGAATCAGTGTTTCACCAAGGCGCATGAGCGCTTTCAAACATTGCTCGCCGCGGCCGCCAATGAAAAACAGACAACTGTCGACACTACCGCCCTCGCGCGGCTTTGGATCGGCACAATCCAAGGCGCGCTGATTCTTTTCAAAGCCTCGCGCGACGTAAGCGTGATCGAAAGCAACGTGTCGCACGTCAGCCAATACATCTTGCAACAGATTGGCGCGACGGATGCGGAGAAGGCAACGGAATCATGAACGTCAGGGAAAGAGGATCGATCACAACGACGACGCGATGATTGAAATACATGTAGGGTGGGTCCTACTCGACCCACCGAAACACACGCGATAACCGATGGTGGGTTGAGTACTACCCACCCTACAACTGAAAAAAGGAAACCACCAATGAACCTTTCACAGATGTTTCTCGACGAATTCAACCGCGAAGCCAAGACCACGCGCCGCTTTTTGGAGCGCATCCCTAACGACAAACTCAATTGGCAACCGCACGAAAAATCGATGTCGGCAGGTAAGCTCGGCCTGCATATCGCCGCCTCGCAAAAAGGTATCATGGAAATGGCGCTTGCCGACACGTTTGACTCCAACAACATGAAGCCGCAAGACACGCTACCGAGTAACACGCAAGAGATTCTGGCAGCACAAGACGCCAGCGTGCAATTCGTCAACGAAAAGCTGCCGACCATTACCGACGAACAGATGATGCAACCCTGGCGCGCCGTGCGCGGCGACGAAGTGGTTTTCGAGATGCCACGCATCGGCGTGATACGCAACATTCTAATGAACCATATCTACCATCATCGCGGCCAACTGGGTGTCTACCTACGACTGATGGGCTGCCGCGTGCCGACGGCTTATGGACCCAGCGGTGACGAGAATATGGATGGTTCGCCGATTGAAGAAGCGGCGACGACGAGTTAGGCGCTTCGAAATCTATACCTGCATTGAGTGCTTCGGTGGGTTGAGTACAACCCACCCTACTCTCGCCAGTGCGTATGCATGCGACATAATTGGCGCACCTGTTCTTCTCGACTTCAACGAACGCGAACGTAACGCCGGGCAAGTGAAAAACTGTCATCGACCGGCCCGTCGTCGCGCCATTTCGATTCATCGAAGTTGGGAAAGTAAGCATCACCGTCGATGTTGGGTTGATCGATGTGCGTGATCAGCATTTCGTCGACGACATCTTGTTCGAGCGCTTGCTGATAGATCTGAGCGCCTCCAATAACAAAGGCGCGCGGCTCGTTACGGCGACGACAACAATCGATGGCCGATTGCAAATCGTTGAACGCATCGACGCAGGTTTGATCGTCACTGCGCCGCGCATCGGCATCGTCGGCGGCGAATAGCACTTCCAACGCGGGATCGTCGGGCGGTGGTCGCGACGGCATGGTAGGTTGATAATCCTTTTGCCGCGTGATGATCAGGTTGCGTCGACGCGGCAAAGGTCGCCCCATCGATTCATACGTCTTGCGCCCCATGATGACGGCCGTGCCCGCCGTTTGGCGTTTGAAAAATTTCAAGTCTTCCGGCAAATGCCACGGCAACTGACCGCCCTTGCCGATGACGCGATCCTGATTCATGGCGGTGATGATGGAGAGTTTCATGAGGTAAATCGAGTTAGCCTTGAGCCGCCGTGTAAGCTGTGGCCGCGCGGTTTACTTACTGTTGCGTTTGGTGAATTGGCGATTGTGTGATTTGGTGATTGAAGATGAGGACCAAGATTCCATCAGTGCACCTCTGTTATTGATCCGACACCAGTCTCAACACCCCCCAACCGTTTCAGCCCCCTTTTGGCCGCCTTCGAAACGCGTGAATGGGAAATCCGAAGCGGCTCCGAAGCCTTGCAATGTCAGAAAATTACGCAACCAGCGAAACCCACTTATTCCAAATTTCAAATTCGAGATTTGAAATTTGAGATTTGATATTTCGCATTTTGCATTTCTGACTTTGCACTTCTAACTTCGCCTTTTGCCATTCGCCATTCGCCCTTCGCTTATTCCCTAAACCGCCACCTTAAACCTGATCGGCTCGTGACACTGATAATTCTGCAGCTCAAAATCTTCAAACCGCAATTCGTTAAACGGCTTCTTCGCGATCTTCAGCGTCGGCAACGGTAGCGGCTCGCGCTTGAGTTGTTCGCGCAGGCCGGCGACATGGTCGTAAGCTTCCATCTTTGAGCCCGCCTGCGCCGCATACACGTGGGCATCAACAATCGTATGCGCAAACTTGCCCGGCAACAGGTCGCACTCTTGTGCAATCATCATCGTGAGACACGCATAAGCCGCCATGTTGAACGGGATGCCGAGCGCGATATCGCCCGAGCGCTGCGTAAGGTGACAATTCAAGCGTCCATTCGATACGTGGAAGGCATAACTGTAATGGCACGGTGGCAATCGGCTCGTCGTCGCATTGCCGGGTTCCCATGCCGTTACCACCAAGCGACGACTCGTCGGTTCGCGTTTAATCGTGTCGATCACGTATTGAATCTGATCGACTTCGCGTACGCGCCATTCGCCGTTCTCATCGCGCTGGGCGCTGGGGAAATGCCGCCAGTAGTAACCGTAGGCGGTTTCAAGGTTGCCGTCTTCATCGGCCCAATCGTCCCAAATCTTGGTGTATTGCCGCAGGTTGCGAATGTGATTTTCGCCGGAGAGATACCACAGCAACTCGCGCAAGACGGCGTCAAAGTTCACGCGCTTGGTCGTCAGCAGCGGAAAGCCGTCGGCCAGATCGACGGAATAAAAACAGCCAAACAAACTGATGGTATCGACGCCGGTCCGACTGGGCTTGTGCTCGCCCTCTTCCAACACGCGACGCACCAGATCGTGATAGACTTGCATGGGCTCCTCCGTGAGTCTTTCGATTACCGAATTTTACTCGCGAGCGGGGGCGGGTTCAATTTGTGAATTGAGAGCCAACTTGCGGCATTGAAAACGCGACCAATCAATTGGATCGCAACATACAAACTCATTTCTCAACTTTCTTCATCCCATTCAAGCCCTAAATCCTGAGCAAGGATGTCTTTATCGTCCGCATTTACGACGCCGCCAAAAACAACAAAGCCATCGCCGTCTTTTCCAAACCAAATAATCCGACCGGGCTTTAGGTAACATCGGATTCCGCTAAGCTCTCCTACATCTTCCCAAGCGGACAACCGGTCGGATATATCTGGGCTGTTTGTACAAACGTGACACCATCCAACGTAACCGATAGCGCCACCAAAAACGGCCTGCCAATAGGTCTGAAGGCTTAGGTATTTGGTGATGGGTCCGCCAGCAACCCAAAATTCTTCATCGTCGGGATTGGCGGCGTAGGCGATTGGGTCGTCTTGATTCGCATCAATCACCTTAAAACCGTAATTTACGACGCACTGATTTTCTTCATAGAAGATCAACCTGCCGTGATCGAGATACCACTGATTTGGCAGTAGCAACCGATCATGCTCTTGATTGAATTGAGTTTCACGGCCTGCGACTCGATAAAATGCGCGCACTGATGCAGGTACGTGTACTCCAAGTCGTACAGCCTGATTATCGATTTCCGAATCTGGAATCCCGTCCTCATGGTTTAAATTTTTTCCGACACTAGCAAATAGCTGGCGATAAAAGTCAATATACACAGGACCATCCCTATACCCAGTAACTCATCAATCAGACAAATGATATACTAAGTTCTGATGCGTTGCCTTATCGTCAATACTGTCTAAGGAATTCCATCATGCCCACCCACATCCCCCGACCCACTCGCGTCGAGGCCGCCGGTTCGCCGCCTAAGCTCATCGACGAATACATCGGTCGCGTCAACAGCAACGACAGCGCCGTCAGCATCGCCCACATGCGCAGCCCCGCCGGTTGGGCCGAGCCCGGTCAAACGCCGGAATTCGATGAATACACCATCGTGCTCAACGGCATGCTGCGCGTTGAACACAAAGCCGGTGACGCCATCGACGTGCGCGCCGGCCAAGCCGTCATCACGCGCGCGGGTGAGTGGATTCGCTACAGCACGCCGGAAGACGGCGGTGCCGAATATATCGCCGTCTGCCTACCGGCGTTCAGCATGGAAACGGTGCATCGGGATGAATGACGACTGATTATCTTGGCGGAAGGGCTACAAATTCTCACGTCGTTGCCGGTCGAAGTACCTTGGCAGGAGAAATACAGTCGTTGCTATTGCAGCAGTAAAGCCGTGAATAGCGGTACGTCGCGACCATCAATCGATCCATCAACATTAACGTCGTGAAACGCGCAGCCCGAACCCGCCAAGACAGCATCAACAAAGCTGCTGAGGTCGGCGAGGTCCAGAATGTCATCGCCATTCGCGTCACCGGCAACATCACAGGAATCAAGACGACCGTTGTTGTTACAGTCATTAACGATGGTCGGGGCTGCAATGGTCGCCCATTGTGGGTCCGCGCCTTCATTGAACGTACCGAATCCGAAAGTACCATTCAGCGCGTTCGGGGAATCGTCAACTACCTGTTGGCCGCTACCGGTTTCAAAACGCCACGAACCAATCAAACCATCGGCATTCGGGTTGATCACGCGTTGATAATCGGCGGCGATTTCTTCCGGAGTTCTCGCCCTATTCCAAATGCGAACTTCGTCTAACTCACCCTTGAAATATTCGCTGGTATCGGAACTGGGCAAGCCAGCGGCAATGTAGAGATCGGATGCGGAGTGTGAAAGCGGCCCGGACGCGGCGATACTCGTCGATACTAACTCCCCGTCGACGAAGAATCTCGCCGTGCCGTCTTCATAGGTTCCAGCGAAATGATGCCACGAACCCACGTAAGCGTCATGCGTTTGCGTATCAACTACAGACGAGTCGCAATCGAATCGCATGCGTCTCGCGTTATTAAAATCTGCGGCGATTGAGTACCCCGGTAGGTTGTTAAGTGTTTTTCGAACCAGCTTGGTATTTCGACTCTGAATACCATCGAGCCGTGCCCAAAGCTCAACCGTGATAGCATCCGGTTCTAAGAGCGCCTGCCGCGGGATGCGTACATAGTCGTTCAAGCCATCAAATCGAATCGAGCCAAGGTTAACCGGACTCAGCTCGCAAACATCGAGAGCGCCGTTGCCATCACAATCGGAGCACGATGTATCGCCCATCGCACAATTAGCGATATCGCAATCGTCGGGAATCCCATTCCCGTTGCAATCCAGTTCGCAATCATCCGGTACGTTGTTGGCGTTGCAATCATTGCCAGTAAGTTGACAGTCATCGGCGACCCCGTCGAGGTTGCAATCTTCATCGCATTCATCGGGGATGCCGTTGCCGTTGCAATCTACCGCCGCTACATCACAGGAATCGGGAATGCCGTTGTCATTGCAATCGTCAACCAAGCCATCGGCGATTTCACACGAATCACCGATTTGATTGTTATTGCAATCGTCTGCAGAACCGGAGCGAAACATGAGGCCATGAATGACGTTACCAGTACCGCCTGCGGACGCGAAATCTAAGGTATTTTCGTCAATGAAGACCTCATTTGAATCAAAACGGAAGATATTGGTTCCCGACGTTTCGGTTACCCAGAGCGTACCCGTTTCGTCAAACGCTAGTCCATGCGGCTGCATCCCTGGGTGTACGATACTGCCGATGAAAATCCCCCCGGGAGCAAACTTCAGGACTTGATCGGGCGCCGCCACATAGAGGATTCCGTTGAGGCCAAATGCCATATCTGTTGGATGGGGATTAAAGAGCCCTTGGCCGAAATTTTGCACGTGATTGAGATTCTCATCGAACATCGCGATGAAACCATTACCGTTGTTACGATTCCCAACAAACAGATTGCCCGCTCGATCGATTGCCAGACATTGTGGATCTTCGATGTTCGCGCCGATATTTTGCAAATAGTCCCCATTAGGTGCGTACAATTTGATGCTATCAGACAAATAGCTGTTTACGATAAACTGCCCTTCTTCGTTAACGACTGCACCATGAGCGCCATTAAGACCTCCAGTATTAATTAACTGTGGTGACGCGATGCCATTAGGATCGAGTATTTGAATACGGTCGCCAGTCCAGTCGCTTACCAACAGGCGCCCGTCCAATGTCGGCGAAATCGTGCCGCCGCCATAACGAATCTGGTTTTCGTAGATTTCACCGACGAGTTCCAAATTTCGATTAAAGACAAAAACGCTGGTTAGCGTATTATTAGCAACGAAATCCTGAGGGATATAGATCGAACCGCAAGGCACGACGCGCTCGACAACCGTTTTGAATTGACATTCATCCGGAATATTGTCGTTGTTATCGTCGAGGCTGACTTCGCCGTTACCGTCGGGGTCGGCAGGATCGATGTCCTGGACATCGGGCACACCATTATTGTTGCAATCCTGTGCCACGAGCTGCCGTGTGGTTAAGGCACCGATGAGTAGACAAAATAGACAAATAAGTCCAATGGGCTTTCCGTGCATCTATTCACCTCCGCGTGAATCAGCAAGACTCCCGTTGCGGGGTATTTTAACGGATTTCGGTCGCTTCCAATAGCGATATGGTACAGTTTCAGACCCTGTAAGTGGTCAAAATCGAAGTATTGGGAGCCGATTACGCTTGTTCTGGCAGAGGTGTAGTCGTCCGAACTAGCTCGACGCAACGCCGAATATCGATTCGAGCAGCGGCAGCAGGATGGCATTAAACGAGTTCAGCAGCACGCTGAAAATAAAATCGATCAGACCGTTCGCCAAGGATTCGAGGATGTCGCCGAGCGTTTCCACAGTTGCATATCTCCATCACTGGGTTGCCGGGCCCCAAGGTTGCGAGACGGTCCCGGTTCGGTGCCTGTTATTTATCGTAGATTAGCGGCTTAGAACTTGCGCGTCTAATCAGGTAGGGGCTTTTGTCGAGCCGCAGATGATGGATCAAACGGGATACCCTTTCGAGACGGATAAACTTAGCTTCGCCGCGGATTTCCCAACCATTCCTGCGGAAAGGATGGGGCACCCTGCGATTGCCGAGTTCGGGTGCCCTATCCTTCGCGCCAGCGAAGGGTGGGGAATCGATGATCCAATACTCCTTCGCGCACGCGACCGCGATTGGTCGTCCCACATCCGTGATTCCCCAACCATTGCTAGCGCAATGGATGGGGCACCCGACACGCGACACCTCACACTCGACAATCGACACCCAACTCCCGTCTCCCGACTCCCGAAACACCGCACTCGGCACCGTACGTCAGGACGGCACGCGCAAAACCTGCCGGATGGTCGATTTTTCGTATCCACGCCCGAAATTGCCTGTTACAATCCCGTCCAATTGCGGTCGAGGGAACGACCGCCCGCGTTGTTGGGGCTGCCCAACCTGCACGCGCGAGCAAGGATGAATGGTCGCGAACGCGCCCGATCGTCGGCAGCGTTCCGCGAGCACGACTTAACTCACCCGAACCCGAAGGTTCTCCTGTATGCGCATCGCACTTGTTAACCCGATCACCCGTCGCACCCAAGGCTACCACACGGTGGGTAGCTATATCCCGCAGCTTGGCCTGCAGGTGCTCGCCGGCCTCGTGCCGGAAGGTCACGAAGTCGACATCATCGACGAATGCTTCGGCACCCACGAAACCGAAAAACTGCTCGCTAAGAAGCAATACGATCTCGTCGGACTCACCGCCTATACCAGCGGTTCGACACGCGCCTATGAGATCGCGGACTATTGCCGTCGCAACAACATTCGCACCATCATGGGTGGGCCACATGCCTCGGCCTGCCCCGATGAAGCGGGTCAATACGTGGATTCGATCGCCATTGGCGAATGCGATGAGATTTGGCCCGGCATCGTCGAAGATGCCGCCGCCGGTAAGCTGCAAGCGCGCTACTCCGGTTCATTAAGCGATCTTGAAGCCACGGGCCTCGGCCGCGCCAAGCAAGGCATGGAACCACTGAACGGTAAGTACAGCGTGTCGGCGATTCAAACCTCGCGCGGTTGCCCCGTCGGTTGCGAATACTGCTCGGTGACGAAATTCAACGGCGCGCCGATTCGACGGCGTCGCATTGAAGACATCGTGGACGAATGGAACCGCACGCCGAAGAAATTTATCTTTGTCGTGGACGATAATTTCTTCGGCGTCGGCGAAGCGCATGCCGAATGGGCCAAGGAATTACTTCGCGCCATCATCAAGCACGGCAAGAAACGCCTTTGGTTCAGCCAAACCACGCTCAATATGGGCGGCGATAAGGAAGGCATGGACCTCGCCTACAAGGCCGGTTGCCGTGGTATGCTGGTCGGCTTCGAGTCGTTCAATGCCGAAACGCTCAAGCAGTATCACAAAGGCATCAATCGCAAGAACCTCGACGATTATCAAAAGCTCGTCACCGGCTTTCATAAGTCGGGCATTTCCGTATTCGGCGGGTTTATTATCGGTTCGGATGAGGACACCGCCGACGCCGTTGCCGATACCGCCGTCGCGTCGGTCAAACTTGGCATCGACATGGTGCAGATCACCAACCTTACGCCGCTGCCCGGCACCAAGATGTACGATCGCTTCAAACAAACGGGTAAGCTCTTTGCCGAGCAGTATCCGTCCGATTGGGAGCGTTATACCTTTACCGAAACGGTCTATACGCCGGCGAAGATGACGCCGCGCGATCTGGATGAAGCCATCTATGAATTGCGCTACGCCGCCGCCAAGCAACCGTGGGTGATTGCCCGCGCGTTTCGCACGTTCTGGCGCACCAAGTCGCTGAGCACGGCGGGCTTTGTCTTCGGTATGAACCACGGCTGGAAGCGCATGGCCAAGATTCAGGCACCGCACGACGCCGAGCGGTTCGGCTTTGCACCGCGCAAAACCGAGCGCTACGCCAAGGTGCGCAGCGCCTTCAAGATGCATCTCAATTCGACCTGGAGCCCGGAGGATGATGCTTCAACACCCAACGATCCACCCAAGCACAATTTGGTGGAAAGCGATATGTCGCTACCGGTTTTGGGTGGGTAAGGCGCGGCGCTTCAACGCCTCTACTAGGCGGTGATTGATACGATTCGAAATAAAGCTTCTTCGTAAGACGAGATTAGCCCCCGGCCAATGGCCGAGGGCTAAGTGTGATGGTCGTTTCGGGTTGCCACGCCCCTTTTTCATGTCCTGAATATGCAGCCCTGATTTACTTGCAGCGATCTGCAAAACTTGGTTTATTCAACCTCGTTTACAAATGCTCTGTGGACGCCGTGTTTTCTCTCCAGCGGCTACGAACCCTTCGTAAACCGTTCGGCCAAATCTTCGCGGCCCGTTGCCTTATAGAGGTCAATCACGCGCTGCTTCGCTTCTTTGACCAACTTATGGTCGTCGCCGAATCGATCGCGCAGATCGGCGTGGCTATCGAGCAATAATCCTTCGGCTTCTTCAAACTTACCAAGGTTGGTCAAACACTGCCCCAAGCGACCGCGAACATCGGCGAGCTTCCAGCGCGGTGCCGACGCATCCTCCGATTGAATCGCGATCTCTTCGCGCCACAGCTTCTCCGCATCGGCGAGCCGCCCTTGCGCGAAGCGCACGCGACCGAGGAAGTGCATCGACGCGACCGTGCGCGGGTCTGGCGCGCCGAGCGTGGCGCGACGACCATCGAGCGCTCGTTGGAACATATCGCCTGCGTCGGCGAAGTTGTCTTGCAAGAAGTAGATCATGCCCAAGTTGTGCACCGCCGTCAGCGTTTTGACGTGCTCGGTGCCGAAGAGCGTTTCGGATGCCGTTACCAATTGCCGTGCGTACGGTTCGGCCTCGACCACGTTGCGCTGTGCGAACAGGCCGGCCGTTACGCGGTTGAGCGCTTCGACGGTGACTTCGTGGCGTTCGCCGAGTTCATCGCGCGCCTTTTGCAAAGCGGACTTCGCCAAGGCGGTCGCCTTCTCGTCGGCGTTCATGTTCTGATAGGCTCGGGCGATGTTGAGGAATACGGACGACTGCAATTGCGGATCGCCGTCGAAATAGCCCGCCGCCAAACTGGCCGCTTCGTCGAGCAATAGGAGCGATGCGGTTTGACCGACGATTTCGCCCGCGATGTTCGATTGGAACAAATCGGGGAAGAAGCTGGCAACCGTCTCGGCGCGTTCGGCGTCGCGCTCGGCGCGCTGAGCGTCGGCGGTTGCGACGCTGGCCTTATCCCGCCACGTGCCCAGTTGGGCGAGGGCGGTTTGCGCTTGCTGGTCGCTCGACTTCTGAGCCGCCTGCGCGGCCGACATCTTCTCTTGCGCGATCTGCATCTCCATCATCGCCGTATCGCGCTGCATCTTCTGATTTGCGGTCGTTGCTTCCAGCGCCTGAATCTGCGTCAACAATTTGTTGCGCTCGGACGCCCGCGTCGTACGGTGAATGTGCAGGCCGAACAACACCATCGCCAACGCCAACGCCGCGACCGAGATGCTGCGCGACTTATAGCGCGCGGCCAGTTTACGAAACTCGTAGAACGCACCGAGCGGGCGCGCGCTGATCGGTCGCTGCTCGAAGTAATTTTCAAGATCGAGCAGCGTATCGGCAATATTCTGATAACGTTCCGCCGGATCCTTCGCCAGCATCTTCAATAAGATCGCTTCCAAGTCGCCGCGCAGACCGTTGTTCACGCTGCTGGGCTTAGCGGGCATCTCGCGGTTGATGACATCCGCGTATTCGCGCGGATTGGCCGACTTCACGTGATACGGAAGGCGCTGCGTCAACAGTTCGTACGCGATCACGCCCATCGAATACAGATCGGTGCGCACATCGACATCGTGACGGCGACCGGAGATTTGCTCGGGGGCCTTATACGCCAGGAATTCGCCGAACTGGCGCTTCTTGATGAGGTCTTGACTCACGCCGATATCGACTTCGGTCACGGCGGCGACCGCAAAGCCGACGATGCGCGGATTGCACTTACCGTCGATCAGGATGTTGCTGGGCCGCAAGTCGCGATGCAACAAGCAGCGCTGATGCGCGTATTGCAGCGCATCGCAAATGCGACCGAACAGCTTGAGCCGATCCATCGTGGAAAGCTTGTGAATGCTGACGTATTCGTCGAGCGTGACGCCTTTTACGAAATCACTAATGAAATAGCAATGGCCTTCGTCGGTCGTGCCGGCTTCGATCAGTTCGGCAATGCCCGGATGGCGCAAGTGCACCGCCCGTTCGATCTCGACGCGGGCGCGATTGATCGTTTCGCTATTGGTGTTCTGCGTCGCGTAGATCACCTTGATCGACACGCGCCGCTTGGTGCGCTTGTGTTCCGCCTTATAGACAACGCTCGTTGCCGTTTCGCTTATCGTGCGCAACACGCGGTAGTTCTGCACCACGCGTTCGATCTTGGTTTGTTCGTCGAGCGATTCCTGCTCGGCTTCGATAGGCGCGGCTTTGTCCTGACGCTGTTTGGTGCTGACCGCCGCTTCGTTCTTTGACGCAGCGCCGCCATCACCATCGAAACCGGTCGTTTCGGCGTGATCCATCAGGTCGTCTGCGAAATTCGCATCTTGATCGCGATCGGGCTTCATCATTTATCTCCAACGCTGACGGCCGTGCCGTCGTAGTTGTTTTCCACCAACGTCATCTGCCACGGGTCGTGCGTCGCGCCGTTGCCGGCCAATACCGATTCTTCCGTGGATTCGAGTTCAGGTTCGGGTGCCGCAGCCGACTTAGCCTTGTTAGTCTTCGGCTTCGACCCTTCGAGTTTTTGCAGGAAGAACAGTTCTTCGTCGGTCGGCTCGTGAATATCCGCACCCGGTACCGGCGGCACCATTTGCGGATCCATCGGCGAGACCAACTCGGGCGTTACGAGTATGACGAGTTCGGTGCGCGAGCGCTGGTAGTCGACACTGCTAAACAACGTGCCCAAGACCGGTATATCGCCGAGCCCCGGAATCTTCGACGAGACCGCTCGAATCGAATCGTCGAGCAGACCGGCAATAGCAAAGGTTTGACCGTTGCCGCATTCGATCGTGGTTTCAACGCGTCGCGTTTCAAAGCTGAACGACGGCACGCCCTGCAACTGACCGGCGGGGACGGCGTCGCTAACTTCCGACATCACATGCAAGCGCATCACTTGGCCGCCCAGAACCGTTGGCGTAAACGACAGGCGAATACCAAACTCGCGATACTCGAGCGTGATCGCACCCGCGACGGCACCGCCCTGCGTCACCGGGATCGGTACTTCACCACCGGCCAGGAACGTCGCCGTTTGACCGCTGATGGCAACCAGATTGGGCTCGGCCAGCGTGCGACCGAGGCTGTTTTCGCGCAGCGCGTTGAGGAACCATTGCAATTCAGCCCGTGGGAAGCCGAGCGTGAAATTCGAGTTGGGCCCCAAAGCCGTAGGGTTCACTGCGTAGGTCAATTGCCCGGTCGTGACATCGGCCAAGCCGTTGCTGCCGAAGACCGTCGGGTTGATTTGATTGACGTTGTTTGCAAAGAAGAAGTCGCGCGACAAATCCGAACCGCCGAAGCCCCAGTTCACACCCAGTTGGCGACTGGCATCGCGGTTCACTTCGGCAACGACCACGCGAATCATCGTCTGCTGCACACCGGCGACCGACAGATGATTGATGACCTCGCCACCCTGATACGCGCGAGCGAGTTGTTCGATTTTGGTGACGTCCTGGGCATCCGACACGCGGCCCATCAACACGAGCTGGCCGCGGATGGTATCGATGCGTACGTCAGACGTCGGCGCCGTAGCGAGGATGATCTTCTGTAAAGTGGCCGTGTTAGGTTCGACATTGATCTGATGCACGCTGATATCGCGGCCGGTTCGCAGCCGCAGTTGCGTTTCACCAATGGCCTTGCCGACGAGCAGCAACCGCGCCGGCGTTGCGACGATCAGGTCGGCAATGCCCGCGTCGGTGACTTCGGCGGCATCGATCGGTCGATCGAGTTCGAGCGTGACCGACGTGCCCGCAATGACTTCGATGATTTCACCCGGCCACGACGACTTGGTCGTCGGCGGCACCACGTTCTGCGTCGGCGCGACCACCGCGACCGTCTCCGACGCGTCGTCCTCGAGATCGTCAGCAACCACTTCCTCAACAGGCGGTTCAACGGTCGGGCTCACCTTCGCGCTGCAAATGGCATCGCGAATGGACGTCGGTTCCGGCTGTCGTTCGCCGTCGCCTTCACCGACCGGGTCGAGCGTGAAGTCCTCAAAGTCGTCGCGATGACGAAAGCCGCCGCGGCGTTCGTCGGATTCCGCCGTTGCCACCGACGTCGGCGCGTTGGCGCGCACCATGACGCTATGGGCCTTGGCGCTGTCGTGCACGGGTTGGTCGCTTTGCAGCCCGACGGCAACCGCCAGGCTCATCATGATCGTGGTCAGACTCATAAGCTGGGCCTCTCGTCTTGGGTGCCGAATCGATCGGCACGACGCGAGTCGAAACGACGCTACAGCGCCCGCGCGCTGCCCGTCATCGGTTCTCGGACACGCGATATATCGGAGGCGATTTACCGGTCCATAAGTTAGGCCCGGAAAAATAGCGGGATCAGCCAGATCTCTCCGTTCGGCTTATCGGACAACTCGGGTGGCGGTCGGCAAGTCCTGCCGATTGCGACATGAAGCCAAAGCCGCCGCAGCCAACGCTCGATACGTGAAGGGGTTCTGTGTGGGCGAGCCACGCGGGGCGTTTCCACCAGCGGAGGTTGCCGGCAGCATGAAAAAGAAACTTTGCCTTCACAACATCGATGCGTACGCGGCCCAAGGGCTTGAGAGCTACGATCTGGCCGGGCAAACCAACACGCGCGACGACCTGCGCACCGCGGTCGGCTCCGTGCATTTCGATGCGCTCGTCATCGACCTCGACGAGCGCGACGCCGTTAATGCGGTCGTCGAAGCGCTCGAGCAACGACCCAACTTGATCGTCATCGGCGTCATCGGAACCAACGACGTCAACAAGGCCATTGCCGCGCAGCGCGCCGGCTGCAGTCAGCTCGCCACCAAGCCGTTAGAACCCGGCGATCTTAAGACGGCGCTCTCCGCAGCATTCCAAAGCGACGAATCAAACCCGAACCGCGGATCGCGGACGGTCGCCCTCATCGGTTCGACGGGCGGGGCCGGCACCACGACGGTCGCGTGCTATCTGGCGATGGCGCTTGCCGAACGTGCCGATCACGTCGGCCTGATGGATATGGACTTCGAGTTCGGCGGCGTTGCCAAAGCGTGGGACTTGAACCCGAAGTATACGATCGAAGACCTTTTGCAATTCGAGCAGATCGAACGGCAATCGCTGGAAGACGTGATGATCGAATTGCCGTCGGGCGTGTTTGTGCTGCCGCGACCGCGTAATATCAAAGATACGCACAAAATCGATGCCGACTCTTTGCAGGCAGTCTTAGAGACCATGCGCGCCATGTTCCCGTACGTCGTGCTCGATTTACCGCGCCGACTCGATCAACTCACCGGCTGTGCGATTGAGAACTGCGATAAACTTCTGATCGTAACGCAGCAAACGGTGAACGGCGTCTTCAACGCGGCTCGGTTGGGCGAAGGGCTGGTCGATTACGGTATCGAAGAGAGCCGCATCGAGTTTGTCTTGAATCGGTATAACAAGCGCGTGCACCAAGTCACGGTCAACGAACTCACCAAGCGCGTTCGGAAGTCGCCGCTCGCGCTGATTCCCAATCATTACAAATCGATCGGACAAGCCAGCGATCTGGGCGAACCCGTTACCGACAGCAACCCGGTGCGAGTGGCCATCGGCGAGTTGGCGGATGCCATGTTCGGCGAAAAGGCGAAGACGAGTTCGAGCGGTTGGATGTCCAGCTTGGGCTTGAAGAAGTAATCGCGGTTGGAGATGTCCTCGCGTGTCGCGTGTCGCGTGCCATTAGCGCGGTGCGAAAAAGTTAATAAAGAAGCCTCACCACCCATTACGGATCGTGAGGCTTTTGTCTATTTGATAGTTTGTACCGATGCGTCGGACTTAACGGCGACGACGTAACATCACCGCGCCGGTTAACAACACCAAAGCAGTGGCGGGTTCCGGAATCGGAATCGTCGTCACGTCGATATCCAGCGACTTGGCTTGAATGAAGCTGGTCGTGCCGCTCTGGCTGCCGGTTGCAAGCGTATGCTCGATCGTGAGCGCCAACGATTGAACCGCGAATCCAGTCAAATCGATGACGAGGTTGCCTTCGACTTCCACAAAGCCATCGCCGGGGAGCGAGAACATGTCGGTCGGCGTGTAGTTCAGGTTGAAGTTTTGAATGCCACCGAGACCGGGGTTGAGGTCTTCGATTTCGACAGCCGTGGCAATCGACGAGAACGTGCTCATGCTGCCGGTACCGAGCAACGTCGTATCGGCGGTGAGGTTGATCACCAACTCGCTAATGGTAAGCCCCGGCGCGGCCGAGACGATCATCGTAAGGATGCCCGTCGTCGTGTCGGCGTTGCCGTTGTTGGCAAACGACGTAAACGTGAGCGGCGAGAAGAACAACGAGTCGGGCAGTAACGTGGGTGGTTCGAACAACGGCGTCATATCCGTCGGCGAATCTTCCGTTACGTCCAGAAAGCTGCCTTGGCCGGGTGCACCGACGAAGTCACCATAAATGATCGGCATCGCGTGGGCAGTGGTTGCGAACGTAACGGCAACCGTCAACGCGGCCAGTGCTGCGCGCACCTTATTCATATCGCGTCATCCTTCTTGAATTTGTTGTCGTGGCTTTCTCGCGCCGTGATGGCGGCGCGAACGAATCCCCCGATTCGCATGTCTATTGTAGGCGGGCAGACGGGAACAGATTCAAGCTGACGACGTTGAAATTAGATACGCGTAGAAAAACGGACCGCGTTGTTTTCGGGCGATGATCTGGGGTTCTCGAATTGAATAGATATAGGGCGTGATTGCAATCCATTAGTACACAAAGGCCAAAATTGAACTTGGAGCCATTTGATGGCTAGAGAAAGGATCGCTACTCCTGTCCCGGAGGGACCGAAGAACAATAGCCCAGTGTTTCAACGCTGGTTGTGCTGGCCGGCCTGCCAATGTTTCGTCCTGTAAGGACGATGGGATTGACTTTGCGCATTTTCTTAACTCCCAACGGGATGAGAGGCAATTTGAGTCCTCGTCGCCCATGATTTGGGGACAATGTGTCCGTATTGCCTTGCATCCCGGAGGGGTAGTAGGAATGCCACGCAGTTTTCCCTTCGTCCCTACAGGACGAGAGACGCGCTGGAGCAACCTCACAACCACCTTTGAAAACGGTGGGCTATTTTCCATCGATCCCTACCGGGATCGAAATATCAATTCTACTTTCGGGATGTCGCGCATGCCGATCGGGCGAGCATATCCGGTATCGTCGTTAACGAATAAAACTACGACCAAAAAAGCGCCACAGTAAAAACGAACAATGCCGCCATCGCTCTCGATGGCGGCACTGAAAATGATCAGATGATTGGGCTACTTGGCCTTAGCGGCGACGGCGAACGATGCCGACGGCGGCCACGGCTAACAACATTGCGGTCGTAGGCTCGGGAATCGGGATGTCTTCGACTTCGATTTCGACCGTCTTCTTCTGAATAAACGACGACGTGCCTTCTTCGGACGTCGTTTGCAAATTGTTGTTCAGGTTCAAAATAACCGTGCGGATACCCAGACCTGTCAGGTCGATCTCAGTGACGGCTTCGAATTCGCCGAAGTCACCATCGCTCGGCAAGTAATACGGTGCATTCGGCGTAACCGCCAACGGTGCCGTCATCGTATCGCCGATACCAGGATCGAGATCGGTTGCGACTGCCAGACCGTTGATGGTGGCCGACGTCGCATCGGTACCGGAACCGAGCATCGTAAAGTCGCCTGTTTCAACAATGCGAATGACTTCCAGAAACGCGGCTTGGCCGGCGGAGATCACGACGCTCAATGTTCCCGACGTCACATCGGCATCGCCGTCGTTCGCAAACGACGTAAACGTAAGCGGGTTAAACAGCAGGCGATTGTTCACAACCAACGGCGCGCCATACAGCGGCACCGGATCGGTCGAAGAACCTTCACGAACATTCAGGAACGAAACGTTCGTGCCGAAGAAATCACCATACGAAACCGAGTCGGCACGCGCCGTCGATGACGCAATCAACGCCACCAACGAAAGCACGAATATTCGACAAATGTATTTATTACGCATTCTTTCCATCGCTTCTTTATCATGATCCACGTCACCCCCGCGACGCAGAATAAGCGCATTTCTTTCCGCACTCACCTTATGATGGTAACCGAAATGGCTGTTGAATATCAATGTTTCGAAGACGGGAGCCACGATTTTCATTCACGACCTGTCCGGGCTGGAATACCCTCGCCCCGCGACCGAAACGGCACATAAGTAGGATTTCAGGCCCTAATTGGCAGGTCGCTCCTCACAGAACCCGATAACTCGATTCATGGCCGCTTTCAGCGAATCCGCGGGGCAGGCTCGAACCAAACGGTCTGCCCGATTCGATCCGGGATGGCAAAGCGAACACCGCTGATTACCTTCTTGTCTAGCCGTATTTTCTCGAACACGGCGTCGGACGCAGCCGCAAGATCATATTTGACAGTAGGTTGCAGCCGACGCAGCAACGACTCGATGCGGTCTCGGTCGGCTTCTGGAAACTTCAGGTGACGAACAGCCAAGTCGAGCTCCGCCACCATCCCTAACGCAACCGCTTCGCCGTGGAGCAAGCCGATTCCCGGCAACGTCTCAAACGCGTGGCCAAATGTGTGGCCAAAATTCAGCGCCGCCCGCCGGGGCGGACCGGTGAGAACCTCGCGCTCGTCGTCAGCAACGACAGACGCCTTAATCTCGCAATTTCTTGCTATTAATGACGTTACCGTGCCCTGCTCCAAGGCCAGCACGCCATCCAAATGCGCCTCCTGCCAATCCAAGAACGCAGGATCGCGGATGACCGCATGCTTGATTGACTCAGCGAGGGCCGCCCGAAAATGCCGGGCATCGAGGGTTTGCAGGCAATCGACATCGCAGATGACGGCCCGCGGCTGGTGAAAGGCACCGATCAGGTTTTTTCCTGCTTCGTGATTGATCGCCGTTTTGCCGCCGACGGCGGCATCGATGGCGGCCTCCAAGCTCGTAGGGCATTGCACCACGGGCACGCCGCGCATCCAAGTCGCGGCGACAAAGCCGGCCAAATCTCCGACGACGCCGCCACCCAGCGCGATGATCGGATGGGTCCGGGTATGTCGCCGTTCGGCCAATCCGTCGTACAGTCTCTTGGCCATCTCCCACGACTTGCTCGCTTCGCCGGGTGGGATCGTCAGCGTTTTGCACCCGATGCCGGCGGCTTCCAGCGAATCCACCACACGTCGCGCGTACAAGCGCGAGACATTTTGATCGGTGATCACGGTCACGCGCTCCGGAGCCAGTAGCAGTTTGAGACGTGTGCCGAGCTGGTTTAATAAACCGCTCCCGATGCAAATCTCGTAACGATCTTCACCCAATTCGACGGGCACAATTTGAGTGTCACTCATAGCGATAACTTTCGGTCCGTATGCTTTACCCCGAACGTGGTTGGCGTCGGTTGTGAAATCGAAACAAAGTCTCTATTCTGGCAAGTTGATCCTTATGCTGTTTTACACGCGCAATCATTCAAAACGACGCGGTGATCGCACATGTCCAGCTATCAACTGACGCATCTTAAACAACTCGAAGCGGAAAGCATCCACATCATCCGCGAAGTGGCCGCCAGCTTCGATAATCCGGTCATGCTATACAGCGTCGGCAAAGACTCCGCCGTGATGCTGCAATTGGCACTGAAAGCATTTTATCCCGGCAAACCGCCCTTCCCGCTTTTGCATGTCGATACGACCTGGAAGTTTCGCGAGATGATTCAGTATCGCGAAGAATATGCCCGCAAGGAACTGGGGCTGGAGGTACTGGTCCACACCAATCAAGAGGGCGTCGAACAGAACGTGAATCCGTTTTCGCACGGTAGCAAGGTGCATACCGACATCATGAAAACGCAGGCCTTGCTGCAAGCGCTCACCAAATACGGATTCGACGCCGCTTTTGGCGGTGCCCGTCGCGACGAGGAAAAATCGCGTGCCAAAGAGCGCGTCTATTCCTTCCGCGATCGCAACCATCGTTGGGACCCGAAGAACCAACGACCCGAACTCTGGAATCTCTACAACGGTCGTGTACACAAGGGCGAGAGCATTCGCGTCTTTCCGCTCTCGAATTGGACGGAATTAGATGTTTGGCAATATATCCATCTCGAAAAGATTCCGATCGTACCGTTGTACTTCGCGGCCAAGCGCCCCATCGTCTATCGCGACGGCACCATGATCATGCTCGATGACGACCGCATGCCGCTCGAAGACGGCGAACAACCCGAAATGAAGATGGTGCGATTCCGCACGCTCGGGTGTTATCCGTTGACGGGTGCAGTCGAGTCGAAAGCGACCACGCTGCCCGAAATTATTCAAGAGATGCTCTTGGCAACGACATCGGAACGACAGGGTCGTGTGATCGACTTCGATCAATCGGGTTCGATGGAAGAAAAGAAGCGCGAGGGCTATTTCTAAGCCATGTCACACGCCTCCGACCTGATCGCGACGGATATCGACGCCTATTTGGCGCAGCACGAACGCAAAGAGTTGTTGCGCTTTCTTACATGTGGCAGCGTCGACGATGGCAAGAGCACGCTCATCGGGCGTTTGCTGTATGACTCGAAGATGATCTACGAAGATCAGCTCGCCGCCGTGCGCAAAGACTCGGTACGGCACGGCACGACGGGCACCGACTTCGACCCGGCATTGCTCACCGACGGATTAAAAGCCGAGCGCGAACAAGGCATCACCATCGACGTCGCCTATCGCTATTTTTCAACGGCCAAGCGCAAGTTCATCATCGCCGATACTCCCGGACACGAACAATACACCCGCAACATGGCAACCGGTGCATCCACCTGCGACCTGGCCATCATCCTCATCGACGCCCGCCACGGTATCGTCACACAAACGCGTCGCCATAGCTTTATCGCATCGCTGTTGGGTATTCGGCACGTCGTGGTTGCGATCAACAAAATGGATTTGGTCGATTACGACGAAGCCGTTTTCGACAAGATCAAGGGCGATTACGCCGAGCTATCCAAGAAGCTCGAAACCACCGACGTGCGTTACATCCCCATGTCGGCGCTCAACGGCGATAACGTTGTGGACCCCAGCGCGAACATGCCGTGGTACCGCGGTGCGACGATGATGCACACGCTGGAGAACGTGCATATCGCTTCCGACCGTAACTTGATCGACTTTCGCTATCCGGTGCAATACGTCAATCGGCCGAATTTAGACTTTCGTGGATATGCGGGCACTGTCGCGAGCGGTGTGGTGCGCCCCGGCGACGAGATCATGGTGTTGCCCTCGCGCGCGCGTAGTCGCGTGGCGCGGATTGTGACGTACGAAGGTGAAAAAGAGGAAGCGTTCGCGCCCCAGGCCGTCACGCTCACGCTCACCGATGAAATCGACGCCAGCCGCGGCGATATGATCGTGCATCCGAACAATGTGCCGCGCGTGGCCGATCAATTTGACGCCATGGTCGTCTGGATGACCAGCGCGCCGCTACAGGCAGATCGACCGTTCATCATTAAACATACTTCGCGCGAAGTGAACGCCGTCGTCAGCAATATTCGCTATCGCATCGATATCAATTCACTGCATCGCAATGCCGCCGAGAAACTCGAACTCAACGAGATCGGTCGATGCGAATTAAAGCTCAACCAGCCGATCACATTCGACCCCTATAAACGCAATCGCGCCACCGGCGGTTTTATCATCATCGATCGCGTGACCAACGTGACTGTGGGCGCGGGTATGATTCTGGATACCACGACCGACGCCGATCGCGCCGACCATTGGGATACCGAAGTCGCCAGCGACAAGCTGCACGCAACGCCCAGCACCATCACGGCAGCCGAACGCGCCGAACGACTCGATCAATTGCCCGCAACGCTCTTACTGACGGGTTTGACCGGCGCGGGGAAGACGACGTTGGCCCGCGCGCTCGAGCGCCGCTTGTTCGATATGGGTAAGCAGTCGTTGGTGTTGGATGGTCAAACGCTGCGGCTCGGCATCAGTCGTGATTTGGGTTTTAGTCGCGAAGCACGCTCTGAAAACCTGCGCCGCGGTGCCGAGATCGCCAAGCTCGTGAATGACGCGGGAGTGATCGCCATTTGTGCGTTCGTCGCACCGTCGGAAGCGGCGCGCGTGAAAGCGCGCGATGTGGTCGGTACCGATCGTTTTCATGTAGTGCATCTCAGCGCGCCGCTGGAAGTTTGCCGCGCACGTGATACCGACGGCATTTATGACGCGGTAGATCAAGGCGAGCTCGCGAACATCCCCGGCGTGTCGTTCAACTACGAACCCCCCGCCGCGCCGGATTTGGTATTGCCGACGGATCAGTGGCCGGTCGAGCGTTGCGTGGACAGGGTGATGGAGTATTTGGCGGAGCGTGGCGTGGTGACGGCGTAGGAAGACACTGCGTTGGCGGGCGAGATTCGGTAATGACGGAGATACGTTACGACGAATTCTTGCGCAACCTCGGGCCAAATGTTCACCCAGTCGGCTATTTGTATCGCGGTGGCACTTTTTCAATGGGTGCAACACCAACCGCTGCATACGAAGCACTGAAAGTGCTTATTGATTTTGATTTGAATCCGATCGGCGTCGCATCTGCTGGAATGCATCAATGCGGTGTTTGCCAATTTGATGGGCCGTTTGGAAAAAGCATTGATATTTGGATTCCACACGGTTCGACCATGTTTGTCTGCCCGACTTTAGTAACCCACTACATTGCAGCTCATCGATTCTTGCCGCCTTCGGATTTTCTCGACGCCGTGTTAGCTTGCCCGGATATGCAATCGATGGAATACAAGAAGGCGTTTCTTTCAGCGGGCGGAAGCGAAATTCGAAAGCTAATTTCCGCGCAGATGTAATCGTTTAAATAAGTTTCCGTCGCGCGAAACGCGTTATCAAGTCCAATTCAATGTAATGATTGTCGCATGCAATCTATTTATGCTTTCTCAATAATCATGCGACCATCAATTGAACTTCATCGCTTACGCCTCCCCAACTCTGCATCAAACAGGCCCGGAGGGCCACGGGAAAATAGCCACGGACGAAGCGGCACTGCCGCGCCGTCCGTGGACACCTCGCCGCTCTTTTTCATTTGCATCGCGGCAGCGATGCAGGGAGATTTCCGCCGCCCCTCCGGGGCTTAAGAGGATTTTTCAAGCCACTAACCCCGGATGGCGCTCCGCTCGCTGGCGCGAGCTGCGCTTCATCCGGGGCTATTTTCGGTCGGCCCCTACCGGGGCGAAGAATTCGCCGCCCGTAACTGATACGAGCAACCTCCCGACCGTTCTTGATCCTGCACCACGCCCCCGTTTCTGAATGAGTCCTCTGGTACCCTTATCGAAGGACTTTCCCAAAACTGTTTGACGCCACACCCGACGGTCTTGGCCCTCCCGGTTGACCACGTTGCGAGTGCGTGCGCCAAATCCGCAGGGGCAAAACATCTCGCTCGCTTTTCCCTTCGGGTCACTAATAAACACCTCCTGTCCGCCCGCCACGGCGTCATGCCAGACTGGCAGACGGCAGGCGTTTCACAGGCCTCGCACCACCCATCTATTCATCGTAACACATTATTTAGCAGATATTTACATCCAAACCCCACACTTTTCATGGCGAGTGGCACCCCACTTGTATTAAAGCCTGTCGTGCGGGCTGATCGCCGCGGGTCGCCTTTGGTGACCCGCCGCCGTCAGCCCTCGATTGAACCCAAAACAACAAACAGCCAGGAGCCAATCATGGGCAAAATCATCGGAATCGACCTCGGCACGACCAACTCCGTCGTCGCCGTTATGGAAGGTGGCGACCCTAAGGTCCTCACCAACAGCATGGGCGCACGCACCACGCCCTCGGTCGTCGGCTTTACCGAAAAGGGCGAACGCCTCGTCGGTCAGGTCGCGCGACACCAGCAAGTCACCAACCCCAAGAACACCGTGTACAGCGTGAAGCGCTTCATGGGTCGCCGCCATAAGGAAGTCAGCGACGAAGAAAAGCTGGTTCCCTATGAAGTCACGGGCGGCGCCGACGAACTCGTGAAGATCAAAATTCGCGATAAGGAATACACGCCGCCGGAAATCTCCGCGATGATTCTGCAGGATCTCAAGAAGACGGCGGAAGATTACCTCGGCGAAAAGGTCGAAGCCGCCGTCATCACGGTGCCGGCGTATTTCAACGACTCGCAAAAGAAGGCCACCAAAGAAGCGGGCATCATCGCCGGTTTCGATGTGAAGCGCGTACTGCCCGAACCGACGGCCGCGGCGCTCGCTTACGGCATGGACCAAAAGAAAGGCGGCAAGATCGCCGTCTTTGACTTGGGTGGTGGTACGTTTGATATCAGCATTCTCGACGTCGGCGATGGCGTATTCGAAACGCTGGCCATCAAGGGCGACACGCACCTAGGTGGTGACGATTTTGATGAGGAACTTATCAACTACGTTGCCGAAGAGTTCCGCAAGGAAAACGGCATCGACCTGCGCAAAGACGCCATGGCCCATCAGCGCTTGAAAGAGGCGTGCGAAAAGGCCAAGTGCGAACTGTCGAGCAGCATGGAATCAACGGTCAGCCTGCCGTTTATCACGGCGGACGCCAGCGGACCGAAGCACCTCAACATGACGATCACGCGCACCAAGTTCGAGCAGCTTACTGAAAACCTCGTGCAGCGCTGTCGCCAACCGGTGTTGATGGCGTTGCAAGACGCCAAGCTAACGGCGAAGGATATCGACGAATGTCTACTTGTGGGCGGCTCCACGCGCATCCCCGCCGTGCAGAAGCTTTGCAAGGAAATCTTCGGCAAAGAGCCCAACAAGACCGTCAACCCGGATGAAGCCGTCGGCGTGGGTGCCGCGTTGCAAGCGGGCATCATCGGCGGTGACGTTAAGGACATTCTCGTGCTCGACGTCACGCCGCTCTCGCTGGGTGTGGAAACGCAAGGCGGCGTTTGCACGGTCATGATTCCGCGCAACACGACGATTCCGACCAGCAAGACGGAAGTCTACTCGACGGCGGCCGACAATCAGCCGGAAGTCACCATCGTCGTGCTGCAAGGCGAACGACCGATGGCGGCGGACAACCGTACGCTCGGTAAGTTTAACTTGCAGGGCATTCCGCCCGCTCCGCGCGGCATGCCGCAGATCGAAGTGACGTTCGACATCGATGCCAACGGTATCCTGAGCGTGTCCGCCAAAGACAAGGGCACGGGTAAGGAACACAACATTAAGATCGAAGGTTCCAGCGGTTTGACCGAGGAAGAAGTCGAACGCATGAAGAAGGACGCCGAAGCCCACGCCGCCGAAGACGAGAAGCGGCGCGAGATGGTCGACGTCAAGAACCAAGCCGATCAGACGGTCTATCAAACCGAGAAAACGCTCAAGGAACACGGCGAGAAGGTGCCGGCCGACGAGCGCAGCAAGGTCGAAAACGCCCTGAGTAACTTGAAAGATGTGATGAAGGGCGACGACGCGGACTCGATCAAGAAAGCGATCGAAAACGTGGCCATGGCCAGCCAAACGCTCGGCAAAATCATCTACGAAGAAGCCGCCAAACAAGCCGGCGGCCCCGACGCGGCGGCAGCAGGAGCCGGTGCCGGCCCGGGCGAACCGGTGACCAGCCCGCCGGATGATTCGGCGAAGAAGGATGATGATGTGATCGATGCGGAGTTTGAGGTGAAGGAGTAATTGAGAGTTTGAGATTAACGCCCCCGGCCATGGATGGTCGGGGGATTCTTATTTACACGGAGGTTTAACCATGGATGAGAAAGTAAGGAATCTAGTCTCAGATTACACGGCCGCACTTAGTGTCTTAACCGTCGAGCCATTTGATTCGAAATACTTCGGCAAAGACGCAAGATTCGAACAATACTCTGGTTTTTTCGTAGAACTCGAAGACCATTGGTTTTGGTTCACATCAGGTCATTGCCTTGAGGGAATAGAATATCTAAAGAACCAAAAGATCGAAATCTGTCGCCTTTCGGACGGCTTCGGAAATAGGAAGCATCGCGAGGAAGGAGTACCTGTATCGCTTGATCAATTCGTAGCATTCGATGGACACGAAGGCTGGGATGCTGGGTTTATTAAGCTTGACTCTCTTCAAACGGCGGCCCTGAAGATTAATGGGATAAAAGCATTTAAAATAGATGACCTCATAGCTAATTCAGAGAAGCCGAATATTCTTGGCTTCTATTTAGTCGGTTGCCCGCTTTCCTTGACTGATTACGGTACCTCACGATTCTCGGAGTTTATGCGTCACTCGATTAAATCAAGCCTTGTAATCATATTCATCGAACCTTTATCAGATTCTCCAGAAGATGTCACTAAGCTAAATGCGCCTCGGCTTTGGGCGAAAGCGCACTTAGAAAAACCATACGAGATCTCAGATATTGTCGGAATGAGTGGGGGACCGTGGATCGCACTCGTTAAGAACGGTGCCGGTGACCTTGAGCCCAAGCTGGTTGGGATTCAAAGTTCATGGGTTCCGTCCAAAAAAGTGATCGCCGCCGTTCCAGCCGCACCTTTGCTAAACGCTTTTCAAAGAACGCTCAAATCATACCTATCGAAGAAGGCAGTGTGATATCTAGGGCGGGTTTCATGGCGGGTGGCATGGCTGGTGGCCCTGTTGAAACAAAACAAAACCACCCCGTGCCACTGTTCTGTGAATGCTCTGTAGAAACCCTTTCTTGTTGACAATAAGAGAATCATCAGATTGTGGACGATGTGTCGCAAGATGCATTCCGATTCGCGGCCCGGTTCGCTGGTGGCCGACAGAGCCGACCCGAGTTTGCGCTTGTGTTGCGATATCGCCGCCTCCACATGCCAGCGGCTGCCGTAAAGCCTACGCGGAAATCGGCGGTGCAATTGTGCGCGATACTTTGTCTTGGGCTCGTGTTGATGCGGGCGACGCGGATTGATCGGAATAATCGTCGAACGAATCCCGAGTTGTTCGCGACTGTACCGATGATGCGCTTCGACATCGTACGCGCCGTCGGCGAACAAGCGATCGATCGGTAGATGACGTGCGGCTTGCGTGACGGCGGGAACGAAGCTGGGCGAATCCTGACACGGTCCGTAGCGCAAATGCATGCCGAATAACAAATACGATTCGTGATGCGCGACCATCGTCCACTTCGGATATCGCCGGTAACAGGTCATGCGGCCGGCGCGTTCGAGGAAGTGACGACTTACATGATGACTTTCCATACCGGTCGCATCAATGGACGCGTCATTCTTTTCTTGAATGAGGTCTACACGTCGAGCGAGATCGGCGACGGCAACGAGAAATTCTTCGAGTGCTGCTTTTTTAAAAAGCGCGCGTGTGCCTTCTGCAATGTCGTGTAATGCGGCACTCGTTCGATCTTCAGAATGCGCCGTAAATCAGATGAATCTCGCAAAATCTCCACGATACCGCGATAGTCGGTCTTGAAAAACAGCTTCAGCGCCAACATCGAGAATAACTGATGCTGCGTGAAATCCCGACGGGAGAACTTACCGGAGTAAGCCGGCAAGGACTGTTTCGACATCTTCACGGCCATCCTGGCCAACGCATTCGGTGACCGCGTCATGCTGCGTTTGGTTGACATACAAAAATAACGGCAGACCCGCCGTCACGACTTGAAGGGTTTCTACAGAGCATTCATAGAACAGTGGCACCGTGATTTCATCGCGCGTTAGCGTCGCGCTCCGCGCCGTCGCAGCAACGGCATACCCACCAAACACATCATCAACATCGCGCCCGTGCCCGCGCCGCAGGCACCGCACGTGTCGGTCATTGACATGCCACCACCATCACCATCACCGTCGCCATCTCCATCTCCATCTCCATCTCCATCACCATCACCCGCTTCCGATGCCGGTCGAATTCGATAGCCAAGGTCTTTCAATATCGCGACATCCATCGCCGTCCAGTCTTCGCGCACTTCGCCGACGGCGGGCGAGGGGAACATCACGTCGTCGTCGGTGCCGCTATGCGTCGGGTCGGCGGCGAACAGTTTGATCGGCGCGCCGCTGTTGGCCGCGCGGGCTTCGGTGCCGTCGAACACCAAGCCGGTACCGTTCGCAGATGCAAACGTGGCATCGTCGAGCAGCAAGTTGCCCATCTCATCAACGATCGGCAAGCCATCGGCCCCCGGCCCGGCGTCGGTCGTCAGCATCGAATCGAATCGCGTATACATATCCGGCGCGGTCTCGTTGAAGCCCTTGCCATCTGCCTTGATGAAACTGCCGTAACCGAGCACGTGCGTAAGTTCGTGCCGCGCGACATCGCGGAAGCAAGCCACGCCCGCGACCGGCGGACCGGAGAGCACGACGTCATAACCGAAGTCAAACACGATGCCGCCATCGAGACCGGCGTCGACGTCTGCCTCGCCCAAGACGATGCGCCGATAGACTTCGCCATCGCGAATGCCGGGCGAGGTATCGAGAAACGTGGCGCTGCCGATGCCGATGGGGCCGGTGCCGTCGGTTTGCGAAGGTGCGACGCCAATCTCGACTGTCGCATCTTGCTCGATGCGCGCGCCGATTTCGGCGGCAACGGCTTCGAGCGCGGCACGGCGATCCGCGCCGAGCGTTGGATCGTCGAAGCCGACGCCGGTGCTGGTGTCGACGTCGAAATACGTGAAAACGAATGTGACATCGGCCGTGGCAATGGACGCTTGCAATAATACCAAGCAGCACGGCACGATCAGCCAACGGATTGGGCTTGTCTTCATTTGATTGCTCCCGATTTTCGCGTTGATAGATAAACGACGTAGCATATCGCGAATGGGTCGGATTTTCATCGATAAAGTTCAAATTGGGGCACACCATGTGGAGCGACGGATATTGGTGACGCAAGCGAAATTCGTATCCGCACATGACGTTATTCAATAAGTAAAGCGAGACACTCAGGGCCAAGACGCATGACGAACAAACTCAAGCGGGGAATCAAGATCGCATCGGTCGCGATCGGCCTGATTCTGAGTGCAGCCTTATTCGTTGCATTCTCAATCGGCCTGCTTCCGAAATTCTGGGATACACCATCCTATGGCGATGTTTCGCCGATTGTGTCGATTGAGATTGAAACGATCGATCGGACTCCGATCACCGGCTCGAAATCCACATTCGTGACCACGTCCGACCCGGCTGTCATTGCGAAAATCGTCGGTACCCTCAATAGCGGCACCGGTATCGCCGATTGTCGTTGCTTATGGTCGGGTTATGTGCGACTGACACCAAAGACCGGGCCGGTCATCGAGATTCAATTGGTGCTGGGGCATGGGGAATCGACATACGATATTCGGGATGGTCGCGATCGGTATAGCATCGAAAGGGATGCGTTGGTCAGCGCGCTGAAGGCGGCCGGCGCGACGCTGCCTGTTATGCCGTAAGTGATCGGACTGCGATGACTGAACCCTGTCGGTGATCATTCTGACGACTGAGTCAGCCCATAGCTTCAGAGTTTACTCCCGCCGGGTGCCAGTGGTCGGCTTGTCCGCCATTGCATCGAGCATAGGGGTGGGTCGAAAGTTTAATTAACGATTTAGGCCGTATCGAAATCCTACTATTGTAAACGGCCAACGATCGTCGCACTTCTTCATCCACGTTTCAGTTCTGAATTGTCAGATTAGAACCATCGATACGGCCCAGCTCTTCAATAAACAATGCCATCCTCTTTGCGCCCGAGCGCACTGGCTGCAAGCGGGCCAGTGGCACCCGTTACCAATACTCGAATCGACAAACTCGCCCTTACGCGAGAAGTAGTCATCTCGCTCTCTCAATCAAATCTCCCCATTTCAGCCAAGACAGCTACAATGATCGGATTGCAATCTGGAGATACCGCTCATGCCCAAACCCCATCAATTCGACCAGGCGTCGTTCCTCATCCAACCCGGTGGCGATGTTGATCTCGACAAGATTTCGACCGAGGCCGATGACGATTTCAAGAAATCGGAAGCCAAGCGGGCGTTGGCGCAGGATATCGAGGCGCTGTCCGATGCGCAGCGTTTGCTATGGGCCGATGGCAGCCGGGCAGTCTTGATCATTCTGCAAGCGCTCGATGCGGCCGGGAAGGACGGCACCATTCGCCATGTGATGTCGGGCGTGAACCCGCAGGGCGTCAGCGTGCACGGGTTCAAGGCCCCCAACGACGAGGAAGTGTTGCACCATTTTCTCTGGCGACCGACGCGCTTCCTGCCGCCCAAGGGTGAGATCGCGCTGTTCAATCGTTCGTATTACGAAGAGGTCTTGATCGTGCGGGTGCATCCCGAATTTTTGGAACGGCAACGCCTGCCCGCGGAACCCAGCGGCGAGAAACTCTGGCAATCGCGCTTCGCCGCGATCAATGCGTTTGAAGATCAACTCGTGCGCAGCGGCACGATGGTATTGAAGTTTTATTTACATTTATCCAAAGACGAACAGAAGCGGCGCTTTCTCGATCGTATCGACGAGCCGGATAAAAACTGGAAGTTTAACGAGGCCGACGTGCGCGAACGCGGTTTTTGGGATCAGTATCGAAATGCCTATCACGAAGTCTTTCGCCACACATCGACGGAGGCGGCGCCGTGGTACGTCATTCCCGCCGACGACAAATGGTATGCCCGCGCCGTGGTCGCGGATATCATCGCGGCGCGCATCGAGTCGCTCGACTTGCAGCCGCCCTCGGTGAGTGAGGCCCGACGGGCGGAGTTGCGACGCGCGCGGGAAGGGTTGCTGAACGAAGGCAAGTGAGCGGTCTGGTGAAGCGCCGGGCCGATACTAGTCATTCCCGAGGTTACGTTATTTCCGTAGCCCGGTCACGCGCTTACCAACCCGACAGGTCCTTCTTCGCCGGTCGCTTAATTGTCGGCCGCGCGCGGCGGCGTTCGCCACGACAGTAATTGACGTTGGTTGGTCGGCGCCAGCGTTTGAAGATATCGCTCGGCATACTGGGTTTCCCGCGGCGGCGTGCGTGACGCATGCCGATGACCCAAACAACGACAAACCACGTGACGATGGCGGTCAACGACATCAACACGAACACGATGGCAACATAGCTCCGCTGTCCGGCGGCGCGACTATTGAATTCGCCCGGTACGTAATCGATCTGTACCTTGTAGTCGGCGGGCGGCTCGACGAAGGGTGCCAAGGCGATGCGATCGCGGCGGAGCCCGTCGTCGGCGTCTTCCCATTGATAGAAAATATCCCACTGAATGATGTCCGGCCCCTTTGGATGATCCTTATCTTGGTACTTGTAACGTTGACGACCGTAGATCGCTGCCTCGGCGGTGCGGCCCCAGATGATGTATTTGAGTTCACCGTAGGCGAAGTAGGCGGAACCGAAGAACAGCAGGGCAAAGGAAAACAGCACAAGGATTCCACCGGCGGCCGGGTCGATGTCATCTGACGATGAGTTGAAACGGGTTACTACCATCGGAGTATAACTGCTTTCGTGCTTGCCCTATTAGGCTGGTATCTTCCGCTACGAGAAAGAACGGTTCCATTATGAACGCTTGAATAGGCGTTCGCCTATTCGAAAACGACGACGCGTTTCTACAAGCCGTCCGTAAGGCTAATTCCGGCCTTACCTTCTTGGACCGTGCGCCGACAGTATTCACCCGAAAAATCCGACCGCTTGACCTATAAGTATTCACTTATATATAATCCGTCTCATGATCGTCGCACCCGATTTGCCTGTCTTTCGTGCCATTGCCGACCCCACGCGGCGGGCGATTCTCGATCTGTTAATGGCCGGCGAACGGGCCGTAAACGACCTGTTAGCGTCGTTCCGGATGACGCAGCCGGCGATTTCGCAGCATCTCAAAGTCTTGCGCGAAGCCGGGCTCGTATCCGAACGCCGCGCAGGGCGACAACGGTTGTATCGCCTCGAACCGGCCCCATTGAAGGCCGTGCACGACTGGACGGCGCATTACGAACGCTACTGGACGCAGAAGTTCACCGATCTCGGCGATTATCTCGAGCAACTGCCGGACGAGGTGGTTACGTCGAAACCGATAGCGGCGACCGATGAACGTCGTGCAACGAAACGGAAGCCTGCTACCGCAAAGGGTGACGGCGCGACCATTAAGAAGAAGGCCGCGACGAAAGCACGCACGCACCGGCGCAAAGCGAAACGGAAACCCAAACGAAAGAGCTAACCCGCGCGGCGACGCGCTCAACGGAAGGCGATCAGCATGGGATCGATCGATATCAAAGTAGAATACCCGCACCCACCGCAGAAGGTCTGGTACGCCTTGACCAACTCCGAGGCGATGGCGGCTTGGTTAATGGAGAACGACTTCGAGCCCGAGATCGGGCACGAGTTTACGTTGCGCACCGACCCGCAGCCGGGCTTCGACGGTATCGTGCGTTGCAAGGTGCTCGAACTGATCGAAGGAAAGCGGTTGTCGTTCTCGTGGCGCGGCGGGCCGATTGATACCGTTGCGACGTTTGAGTTGACGCCGACGGCGACCGGCACCGAGCTGCACTTTATGCAAACGGGCTTCGCCGGTTTCAAGGCCAACCTGACGCGGCTGATTCTCAAGAGCGGGTCGAAGAAAATCTATCACGAATTGTTACCCGCCGTACTCGAATGCATGGATGAAAACGGCAATCTCGCCGCCGCGCCGCTCGACCAGGAATGTGCTGAGGGCGGGTTCTGGCAAGTGTTGGTCAAAATCTTCGCGCCGATTCTCGGCAAGAAACCTGAAAGGAAATAGTCATGACGCGTTATGTTCTTGCAGCTATTCTCGGTGGGTTACTTATGTTTCTTTGGACGGCGATCTCGTGGATGGCGCTACCGATGCACACGGCCTCGTTTAGCAACTTTCCGACGTCATCGACTGACGCGGACTTGCCGCGCGAACAGTCGTCGATCGCGCAACTCGATCTACCGCATACCGGCGCATACCATTACCCCGGCTTTCCGCATCATGAAGATGGCAGCCCACCAACGCAGGCGGAAATGGATGAAGTTATACAACGCATGAAGGACGGCCCCGTGATATCGTTGATGATCTATCACGAGACGGGTCGCGATCCGTTTCCGCCGATGAATTTCATCTTGGGATTGGCCGCGTGCATCGTGGCGGCGGGAATCGCGACATGGATGACCTGGCTGGCCGCGCCGCGGTTACCCAAGTTCGGCCAGCGCGTGGTGTTTGTGACGGCGCTCGGCGTGTTTGTGTTCTTCGCGTTCTACGCGCAGTCGTGGCTGTGGTGGGGATATCCGATGACATTCGCGGTGGCCGATACCATCGACATCATCGTCGCGCCACTGTTAGCGGGAGTTGTGATTGCGGGGATGGTCAAGCCGCAGCCGACGGCTATTGACGAACGCTAGACACATACGCGTTCATATTTTTCGACAAAAACACTATTTCTTCGCTCCATGTCTTCGGCGACCGGCAATATTGCATGGGGGCGAAAAATTCTTCGCCCTTATGCAATCGAAAAGAAATTTCAACATCTGCAATAGCATCGGCGACATCGCAACATAGGTCTCTCGTCAACCGCACACCCTATCGTCGCAAGACGAGGAGACCCGCCGATGAAATCCTTGCTATTACTCGCCATGTTGCCGATCACCGTCGCCGCCCAATGTGCCGGTTCGCCGTTCGACCGCCAACTCGAAAACTTGCTCGCCACCCAGGACCGACGGATTCCGGAGCAAACAAGTATTGAGACGCCCGACGAAACGATCGCCGAAGCACCGCCGGTCGTTGTACCCACTACCGCTGAGGTGATCGTGGCATGCCCGTTCGTGGACGGCGAAGATGTGTTTGACTTATTGGCGGCGTTATCGCAACAACGCACCGACGGTGCCAGCGCCGAAGCGGCCAAGTCTTACCTGTTGCAGGCCGAATTCGATTGCAACAACGGTATCGACCGGCAATGCAAGGAATGCGTGGACACCTTGATCGCCCGCGCATTCCCCGGGGAAGGCGTAACAGCACAACCTGAGCCGACCACCGAGCGCCCGGTGGGCCCAAGCGAGTTGCCGCTCAATGTTGCCGTCGCCTGCCTTGCCGTGAACCAGGAACAGGTGCCCGGCTTACTCGAAGGCATCTTTAACGCACGCGACGACGGTGTGGGCCGCGCCGAAACGCTGCAATTCCTGAGCTTCGCCTGCGGTGCCGACGCCGGTTGCCAGAGCTGTATCGCGGAAATGGTGGACGTCGTGTTTGGTGACCCGGCCCTTGAACGCGAAGCGCTAATAAACGCAGCGAACAATTGATCGCCGCGGCGATATAACAGGGATGGAATCTAAGACTTAGATGAACGTATTTAAGTCGAGCACGTTAAGTAGACGAGTAGCGATTGAATCGTTAACAACCTTGGGGCTCGCACACGGGACGACAGGTCGCTGCTCCGGTCGGTCGTCCCGTCGCCTTTTTTCGTATTCAGAACGTGCGCAGCTCTGAATAACAGCAATTATTTGTGCGGGTTAGACTCGGAAGGATCGCGGCGACGAACTATTACGATGCTAAACATCAGTAGCCCGATGGCCACCGGCTCGGGAATTGGCGTAGCATCCAATCGAAAATCGTCATACACAACTCGGGGAATGCCATCGCTGCCGTACATATGAATGCCGACGTACCGACCGATCAGATTCGGCGGCAAGACTTCGGACGTCGTATATTCAAGTGTGTAAGGCAACATGGTGCCGAATGTGTCCGGCGATGGAATGAGGTTTTGCGTGAGAGTCAAGCGTGCGACACCGGGTTCATTTTCCAACGGCAGGGTCGATAAATCATCTACCGCTATTAAGGACACGGCAAAGAAATAATCTGAATCGAACAGACCGATCCCGGCACGAAAGTCGAGCGTGTAGCGCGTGTTGGGTTGTAATACATGATCGAGCGTTTGCCCGACTTGTGCGACTTGAATGGCAATTACGTTCTCGCCGTCCTGGCCGGTTATGAAAGGGCCGGGGCCGAGATCGGGTGGATTGAGCACACCGGCATACACAATATTGGGCGAACCGTTGGGCGGTAGCCGCGTGCGCCAGCCGGGCACTTCGACGGGGTTAGACCAATCAACCGCATCGTTGCCAAATGGGAACCGCGTTCCCACCGAAACGCCGGCGCCACCCGCCCCATTTGTTTGCTCGCCGATCGCCAGCGCGCGGCTGACTTCCTCAAAGCTGTGATTAACGACGTTAATGTCGGCAGCCGGCGCTTGCTGCGCAACGCAAGCGACGGCACTCACCAATGTAAGCCAGATAGGGTTGTGCGATCGAGACGGCATGGCTCAAATCCCCTTTTCGTTCGTCCACAAACGTTCAATTATCCAAACTGCGACAATTGTAGCAAATCACGCCTTCGAATTCGAGCGTTGTGTCAATTCCGGCTACATTATTGTTACAATCGCGCATAGATTAGTCCGATTGATTGATGCTCTGCGGAGTTCCAGTATGACCACCAATTCGAAAAATCCAATCGCAGCCTTACAAGCCGCCGCGGCCAAGCTGCCCGACGTCACGGTCGGCACTGCCTGCAATCAGACGTCATATAAGATTAACAACAAAGCGTTTATATTCGTCGGCCCGCAAGGTGGCCGGTACAAGGCGATGTTCAAATTGAACGCGTCGATTCCGCAAGCACAAGAGTTGGCGGCAGCACAACCCGACGCGTTTGAAGTCGGCAAACTCGATTGGGTTTCGGCGCGCTTCACCGGCGAGAGGCCGTTGCCAAAGAAAATTTGGTCCAAGTGGCTGAAGGAGAGCTACCAACTCACGCGCGGCGGCGGAAAAGCGAGCGCTAAGAAAGTAGCCGCCAAGAAGAAGTCCGCCAAGAAAACCAAGATCGTGAAAAATACTAGCAAGCGTACGCCGCGAAAGTCAAGATAGAATAATGCGAATAAGTTTCAAGCCGGGCGAACGCGCAGGCGATCTCCGCCGTCGCTGCGGAGGACAGTTTATGGGCAGTATAATTTGTCGCATTCGTGGCTCACGGTATCAATCCGTGGTGTAATTCCAGTCGCTGAGGAGGCCGAAAGCGATGACGACACCCGAGCATGAGCCCGCCGGCTATTGCCCGCATTGCGATTACCCCATCGACGCGGGGCTTTGTCCGGAATGTGGTGAGTTTGTCGAGGAAGCAAATCTTCAACGTTCCTCCCGCGGGGTTCGTATGCGTCGTGTACTGCGCCGCATCAAGCACCTAGTCGTCCTCGCACTCGTCGGCGGCCTTGGATACGGCGTGTATCACGAGATTCAACCGGATCGCTGGGTGCGGTATGTGTCCACGAATTATTTGATTGAATTAGAGGCTGGCAATGCCGGGGATCATGTTCGATTTGAATTAGACCGCCGGTATGTTGACGGCATTCTGGTCGGCAACCAACTAGCGAAGCTATTACAACTTCGCATTCGTCCGAGTGACATGAATATTCGAAGCCCATGGCCGGCAAATGCGGATGCGCGACTACAGCATCGTAGCTTTAACTGCCCATCCGGCATGAGGGAAAGCCTTCTTCGTTATAGCCAGTACGGCAAAGTTCTAAAAGAGGAGTTGCTAATCGACAATCAATCGGCAGTCAGTGCCGACCGACAACTCGACGTCGCTGAAGAGGTTTTGCCGGAACTCAATAAGTTAGGAGTAGGCAGGCATACCATCGTGCTTCGGCAGCACCTGGACGTTGCCAACTTTCCATTCGCATCGGGTAGTCCGTTGCAACCATCAACGTGGGGTTGGTCGATGTCCGGCGTCATTGCCAGCGTCCCGGTTAGTTCAACGATCACCTATGAGAAAGCGGATATGCCACTAAAAGAACTTTTTCCAGGACGCTTCGACGAATATCGCCGCGAGGAGATCAAATCGAACCCCGTATTTCTGGAACTTTACGATATGTCTCATGGCCGAATCCCCACTTCAATTAAACGCCTCAAACTTGCCGGCGAATTGCTAATCGAACCACTGGCACCTAATGCAATCGACCCGACGCCGTTGATACTATTCATACCGCACGACGCTTGCGACGCTCTAGGATTGATCGGAGCCCGCGGTACCGACATGAAGCACGTTAAAGTCACGTTTACGCCGGACGCCGGGCTCGCCTTTGATGCCAATTTTTATGACTATTTCGATGGCATTATCCGCTGGGAAGAAGCGGATATGCTGGATGGATTGGGCCTGCCGGATAGTGTCGAGCCGAACGATTAGCGGCACTCAATAACAGCGTCGATCTGGCTAGCCACGAGGCAAGCTCACAGCAGCGCCACATCCTGAATCGACCTGCCCAACATCCGTCGCACCGGCACGTGGAACTTCGGATGTTGCGGTTTGTTTTTATCCCAAACGATCATCGTGTCGCGCCCGTCATTCACGCCCACCACCAGATCGCCCTTGGCGAAGCCCCAACGCAAATCGTGCAGCGCGCGATACTGACCGTGGTAGGCATCCCCGATCACCATCAAATCGAGGAACTGCCGACCGTCCCCCACCAGCACGCGCGGTATGCCGCCGCCGCTGAGGTACTTCACCGACCGCACCGTGCGATGATCGCGCTCGCGCAAGACTTCGTATTCATCGGACGCCCCCGCAACCCAGCGCAGGATCATGCCCGTCTTGAGCCCCGCGATCACGTAACCATCGGCGACGCATAAACTCGAAATTTCGGCAGGCGCTTCGATGGCCGATTGCGATAGGTCGTCTTCCGGCTGCCACGCGACGACGAGATGGTCGATGGCCAACCATAGGCGACGACCGAATTCCGATTGCACGTCGCGCACCGCATGGCTGCCTTCGGTCAGGTCGGTCAAACAGGGGATCGCGCGCTTGGGATTGTCGTTGGCCCATTTCATCAGGCCGAGTTCGGAATGCGACGCGAAGATGTCTGTGCCGATCATGGCCGTGGCGTTAAAGCCGCCCTTTACATCTTTCTTGCCCTTCACCACACACGTCGTGAGATGGTCGCCGCTATCGGCATCGATCACGTGCACGCCGTTGCGCGCGCCGACCAATACCAAGCGCCGCGGGCCATCTTCGATCACACGCACCGAGCGCAACGGCCCCGTCGCTTCGTCGGTCAGTCGTTGCTTGCGATAATTCTCGTGCGGGTTATCCATGCCGAACCACAGCAGCGACGTGCCCGATACGACCAGTACCTTATCGACCGGCTGCATGCCTTTCTCGCCGGCAAGCAGTCCTTCGTAGAGCGTGCCGCGCTGCTCGGCATCGAAGGCGCGCACCAACTCGCCGACATCGACCGCCCCACCGCTGTCGGACATCTGCTTGACGCGTTCCATCATGTTGCCGATGGAATCGAGCTGCGCCTCGCGCGCGGCTTGCGCCTCTTGCTTGCGGCGCTGTTCCTCGGCCTGGCGCTGTTCGCGAATCTCGCGCGCGCGGGCTTCGGCTTGCGAACTTTCGTAATGCGACGACTTGAGCGTGAGTCGCGGGTTCGGCCCCAAGGCCAAACCCGACTCGAAGCCAATCCGCTTAAACGTCTCGGCCAACACGCCGTCGAATTCATCCCAACAGGCCGGTCGCACCAATTCTTCCGCCGTGCGCTCGCTGATGAAATTGCTCAACGCGATCTGCACCGCCTCCTGGCAATGGCTGCGCAACTCGTTCTTGCGAAATGCCGTCGCGTTGCTAAGCAGCGAACCGCGCAGCGCTTGCAGCTCAATACGGTCGCCGATGGGGCTAACCGTCAGGGCGGTGGCGCCGTCGAATTTGTATTTGTCTTTGGATGGGAAGCCGGCGAAGTTGTATTGCAGGGCAAACTCGGCCAACCGCGCGAAGACGATTTCCGACGTACCGTCGGCATGGACCGGATCACCGCCGGTCACAACGTCGCAGCGACCGTCATCTTTGGTGACCAGCGCGGCGGAATCCTTGGGCAGCACGACGTGCCGCGTCATGAAGGAAAAGACCTCGTCGGGCCGGATGATGCAGGCGACCAGGCTGGGGTCGCGCGACAACGTTTCAATGGATGGCTGTTCGCTCATAAATCTCGGGGCGGGCCCGTCGGCGGGTCGGGTTGCGTCAGAAGGCGGCCCCGCTGCGGCAGCCGCTTACCACTACCCATAGTTTAACGGAAGCGGACGGTCGAATCTGCGGCGGCGGGAAGCAATTTGGGACGTCGGGAGCGTTACCGTCGGTCGAGGATGCGCGTTTCGTCGGCGGATGGCATTTCGTAGAGCGTGTTGCGCCACCAGATGCGACGACGGAACATCGACTTGAAAAACAGATGCGAATGCAACGAGCCGCCGAAGCTGAGTGTGCCGCCGATATCCCAGGCCGCGTCGCGCCAGGACCAGTTGGGTGCCGACAACAAACGACGCAGGGCGAGTTGCCGAAAGATCGCCTCCCCCGCCGCGCCGAGCATCAACAACGCCCAGAGCGCCGCGGCGGCGATAAAGACCGGTTGCGTACCGAACCAGCCAAATAAGTAAGCCAGTGTCAACACCGCCACTGCCGTACCGCCGAACGTGAGGTTCATCACGAGAAAGAAACCGCGCCGCCAGGTTTGCGGGGCGCAGATGCGTGTGATGATCATTTGGCGCGTGGCGAATTCGAGGAATCCGCCGAGCGTGGTTCGATCGGTACTGGCAACCAGCGCCTGCGGTACGAAGCGGATGCGCCGACCGGCCGCGCGCAGGCAACGCGTCAATACCAAATCGTCGGACAGCGCCCGTCGCCACGCGTCGTGTATGCCCAACGTTGCAAAGTCGGCCCGACGCAGCGCCGTCGAACCGCCCCAGGCAAAGTTGCGCCGCTCGTCGGCCAGCGTCGTGACCGTTGCCGCGTTCCAGGCGGTGCGCAACCCCGCCGCCACGCCGCCGATGGCGGTGTACCAACGATAGCCCGTGGTCGCGCCGACTTCGGGATCGCTCAACGGCGCGACCAAATGCGCGAGCCAGTCGTCCCCCGGCACCGCATCGGAATCAACGAACACCAACGTGTCGATCTCGTCGTCTAACGAATCCACGGCGGCGAGCAGATTATGAATCTTCTGCCCACGGTCGGTCGCGATCCCGGCGATCACAAAGGTGCATTGCAAGTCGCCCCAACTTTGCGTCCATTCTTTAAGCGTTTGATATGCGAGGTCGGATTCGGATTCGAGCGTGAACACGACCCGCGCTGGTCGCACGGTTTGCCGCTCGAACGCGTCAATCGTGGATCGCAGTTTTTCATCCACACCTTTGCAAGGCATGATGACGGCGATGCGGCGCTCAGCGGCGCTGTGCTCAGCGTCTGTCGTTGATTGCCTGAGTGCATCACAAACGTAGCGATGAAACCGCATACCGGCGCGACAGGCATTGAGCGCTAAGAGCGCGGCCCATGCGCCCCATAGCAAACACGCGGCATAGATAACTTCGAGGAAAGTCATTCGAAACGGTAAAGCGAGCGGCCAACCATCAGCCGTCGCGCATTGCCTTGCTGGCCAAGTCGCGCACCGACCCGGCCGGGCCGATGGCGACCAACACATCGTCCGCGTTAACCACGCGATCCGGCGGCGGATTCACGACACTGTTGCCGCCGGCCTCGTGAATGGCCACGATCATGGTGTTGGCGCGGGCACGCAGATCGAGTTCGCGCAGGCTCTTACCCGCCAACGGCGAACCCGCCGGCACCAGGATTTCTTCCATCTCCCATTCCGTCGCATCCATCGTGATGTCGACCAGTTTGGCCACCGCCGGCCGCGCCAACAGATTGACGATACGCGACGCGCCGATCGACTGTGGGCAAATCACGCGGCTGGCACCCGCGCGTACCAGTTTGCGTTCGGTATCGATATCTTCGCAGCGCGCGATGATCGGCAAATCTTCGCGCATGCCGTGGGCCGTGAGCGTGGTGAACACGTTATCCGCGTCACCGCGCAGGGCGCTGACCAGCGCGGCGGCCTGATGAATGCCCGCTTCCTCCAGCGTTTCTTCATCGCTGGCATTTCCTAAGACGTAGTTGATACCGCGCTCGGCCGCCAGTTGCGTTCGCTCCGGGTCGTGCTCGATCACGACGACGGTCTTGCCTTTGGCGACCAGATTGATAGCGATGTGTTCGCCCATGCGCCCGAAGCCGCAGATGATGAAGTGGTCGTTCAATTTGGCTATCTTGTCTTTCAACTTTTGCCGTCCCAACACGCTGCGAAATTCACCGCCGACAATCATAGCCTGCAGCGATGCGATGGCCAGCGATACGATCGACACGCCGAATAGAATGATGACCACGCTCCAAAGCTTGGCTATCGGGCTCAAATCCCATTCCATCTGATAGCCGACCGTCGAGACGGTGATGACGGTCATAAAGAGGGCGTCGCCGAAACTGATGCGATCATATTCGAGGAAGTAATAGCCGACGGCCCCGACGAAATTGACGCCGAGTAGCACCAGCAAGGCAATGAATAAACGTTTGCGCGCCCTCATGATGGGGCGAAGTGTATCGCAAGCCGTCGATCTCGGGCAGTGGCCCGGTGTCGGCGTTCGTCGGGTGGGTGCTTGCAGCTTGCAATTGGCGTGTCAGTTATAAATTTGAGCCGGTTTTATCGCGCTGCCAGCGGCAAATATCTTCCGCTACAATGCCAATATATGCTCGAAGTGATGATCTACCGTGAACGAAACGACGTCGATGATGCCATCACACAGTTTGTGGCGCGGCGTTCGTATCGCTTGTCGCGCCCTTGGTATCTGGAAGACGTACGGGTCGAAGCGCCGCAGCTCAATAACGAGGATGCCAACAAACCCAAGGGCTTCTGGTCGTCGTTGGTGGAGGAGCCGACGCCGTACATCGATATCGAAGTGAAGAAGAAGTGGCGCGGCACCAAGGTGGTGATCAAACCCAGCGCCCACCAGAATAGCCCGTTGATCGGCTATGACTTGCAGGCGTTTCTGCACGACGAGCGCGTGTACGAAAATATTTGCCCGCCCGTGTGCCCGCGCTGCGCCAACGGCGTGCCGAACCCCGGCTCATACTTCTGCGGTCGCTGCGGTCATCGGTTGGCAGGCGACGGCGGATCGATGGATCGCGATCGCACGGCGCAGCGCAGCGACGTGCTGCAACCCGGCGGCATGATGTACGAAGACGCGCCGTTGATCACGCCGGATGGTTTGGTTCCGGCACCCGAAGGGGATGTATTGCGACCACCACCATTGGTAGAGATCGACGAAACGCGCGATGCCGACGACGAGCCGGTTGCGGTGGAACGCGATGATGAGAAGGTTGGACCGGTCGAGATCGATGCGGATGTGGCTGGCGAAAGCGTCGAAGAAACCGTTGATGTCGAGATAGGCGCGGACGTAGTAAGCGACGACGGCCTTAACGCGCCGATCGCGATCGAACGCGACGACGAGATTGTGAAAGACGAAGCGGAGAACACAGTTGAATCGGAGTCGGTCGCAGAGCCTGAAGACAAAGTGGTTGACAAGGCGACGTTAGAGGCGACACCGGAACCGAAGGATGCCGTCGAGAAAATCGAAAACGACCAAGAACCAAATAGCGAAGGCAATGACGATACGCCATTGGTCAAAGCGGAAGCGGAGTCGGACGATGATCGCGCCACCGCCGAAAGCGATGAGTTTGATGAGGAAGATCAAGACGACGACCCGCCGTACGAGCGGCGAATGTTAGCGGAGGATTGAATATGTCGACAAAGGTACTTCGACGGTCGCGCACCAACCGTATGTTCGGCGGTGTGGTGGCCGGCTTATCCGATTATTTGGGCATCGACCCGACGTTGGGGCGTATCCTTTATGTTCTGGTCTCGATACTCTCGACGGGTTTTCCGGGGCTGCTGGTTTATATTATTTGTTGGGTAGTGATTCCGGAGGAATAGGCCGGTCAATCGCCGATACACGATTCGTTTTTGGATTGCCGAATCCGACGGTATGATGGTAGCGGGTTCGCATCGCCGTCGATTTCAATCGTAGGTCGGGTCATCGACCCGACAAAACAGAGGTCGCATGATTGACGCGAGCGATTCCGAGTTTTGACTGAGCGATTGACGACACATGCACGAATCGGATCACGCGAGATTCGTCGGGTCGATGACCCGACCTACGGATGATGCCAGATCGATTGAAGGCGTCTGACGCGCCGTTCAGCGATTTCGGAGATGAGCCTTACGAGGCAACTGCAATCTGCATTTTGCACTTGGAACTTTTCACTTTGCACTGGACCGCCCCATGAGCTTGTTTAAATCCGCCGAAGAACGCCGCATCGAACGCGATATCAAAATTCGCCAGGGCATTCGCCGTATCGAGAAATCGATTGCCGAACAGAACAAGTTCACCGACGAGTTCATTCGCAACGCCCGCCGCGCTAAGGAGATCGGCGACGACTCGCAGTATCAGTTCATCCGCAACTCGCTCAAGAAAACGGCGACTGTCAAGAAGATGCTGGAGCGGCAACTGTTGGCGGTGAAGAACGCGCTGATCATCAAGCGGCAGGCCGAGGCGTCGACAGATTTCGCCGAGGCGATGGGCACGATGGCCAAAGAGATCAGCCGCATGTTCGGCGCGACCGACCTGGCCAAGACCCAGCTCGAATGGGAAAAGGCGATGGCCCAAAGCCAAAGCATGGAAGAGCGCACGTCGATGTTCCTCGAATCGATCGAAAGCGCCGCCGAGGGCGACGTAATGACCACGCCCGCCGAAGTCATCACCGACCAGGAAATCGACGCGATGATCGAAGCGGAAAGCGAAGCCGAACACGCGAAGGATGTGGACGAGCTGGACGCGCTGCGGGCCGAGTTGAATTCGTTGAAGGATGATGCGCAGAAGGAAGGGAAGTAGGTGGCGCGGCGGTAACGACGTGAGTCAAACGCGCGCCGCAGAGCCGCGTCGTTCCCGACGCGACGGGGCTTAAGCCATCGGCTATTTGAAGGAAGACGCATATGTCAGAGAGAATCGTAATTGACCCCGCAATTTGCCAAGGTAAACCGATAGTTAAAGGTACACGTACGCCAGTCACCGTGATCCTGAGCGCCTTAGCAGGTGGTGACAGTTTCGATCAGGTTCAAAAAGACTATGAAATTACAATGGAGGACATCCGCGCCTGCCTATCCTTCGCGTCCGATGAAATTGGCAAGCAATCCTACCATTCATTGTCTGCTTGAGCATGGCTTCGCACTTTCTCATCGACGCAAGCCTGCCACGTGGTACTGATTTGGTGGTCCGCGAAGCGGGTTTTAAAGCGACCGATGTACGCGATATCGGAATGGGCGCTGTGGACGATCTTGCGATTGCCGCATATGCCCACACGAACCAGCTTTGTATTCTCAGCCGCGACTTGGACTTTGGCGATATTCGAACATTCCCACCGGAGCGATATGCCGGAATCGTCGTGTTTCGTGCTCCGCATCGTGCTCCGCGCACCATCGTGCTTGAAATGGTGCGATAGTTATTTCATCATCATGAGTTGCTAGAGAAAACCGAGGGCTGCCTGATCGTCGTTGATTCAAATCAGATTCGCATTCGTCGCAGCAATAAGCCAGAGCATTAAGGAAAGAGAGGATGCCCTCAAACGAGAATACGGCCCAACAATTTCCATGCGAATGCTGCGGCTATTATACGCTCGCCGCGCCACCACCCGGCACGGATCAGCAGTGCATGATCTGCGGTTGGATCGATTACAAGTATTGGTGGAATGATGACGATCTTGGCTTTGAGTATTACCTCGGTGAGCTCAGATTTGGGCAAGAACAATTTCAACAGCACGGCGCTTGCGACGAGAAGTGCACCAGCAAAGTGCGTCCGATCTCGCTGAACGACCGCCGCGTTGCGGGCTTCAAAACAATCAACCAGCAATGCAGAGAAGTCAGTCAAAAGGTGCTCAAGCGCATCGAAGCGGCTTTTGGCGATGTGAAACGTGGTAACGGCCGTACCCTGCACCAAGCATTAGCGATTGACGGTCACGAAGATTCCGAAACGACAGAGGCGGCCATAGAAAAAGACACCGATAAACGCTGGCAGGATATTCCCGATGAGATAGTCGCGCGCCTGGATATCGCGTTGACGTATATGGATTTCGAGGGCTTTCGCTATTATCTGCCGGCATACCTTTCATTCGCCCTGCGCTATTGTGTTGACAAGGGGCCGCCTTCGCTCATTCCAGATGGGTTCATTCTCTGGGTGGGTTCACCGGAATCGCCATTAAGCCGCGAGTACTACGATTTCTTGCTCGCCCTTGAGCCGGAGCAATTACACGCTGTACATGATTTTCTCGCCTACGCGGCATCCGATTCTGAACGAGGCGGTATGGACGGGGCGGATGCCTACGCGAATTTCGTGAAGCGTTTTGGGCGATGGGGTAATATTGAAGCCGAATTCGATAACTCGGCTTAGAATGAATGCCCGTTGCGTGAAGTACCGGGATTGAGAGATAGCACCAACATGCCCCCATCCTACAACACCTTCGAACGCCTCAAAGACAAAGGCCTCGCCCATTACAAAAAGGGCGAGTATGCCTCGGCCAAGCCCTTTTTGATGCAGGCTGCCGATGCGATCATCAAGATTGCCGCCGAAACCGAAAACGCCAAGCAGCGCGATCGGCGCAAGGCGATGGCGGCTGAGTTGATCGAGTTTGCCAAAAGCTGCGACCAACGGCAGGAAGACAAACGCACCAACCGTCGCAGCGCCGCGCGCGAGGGTGACGAGAACAAGACTGACGCGCGCGAATGGATCGTGCGCGAAAAGCCGGATATCAGCTTCGACGACATTGCCGGTCTCGACGATGTAAAGCACGAAATTCGGCTCAAGATGATCTATCCGTTTCGCCATCCGGAGCTGGCCCAGCAATACGGCATCAGCGTCGGCGGTGGATTGCTCCTTTACGGCCCACCCGGCACTGGCAAAACGATGATCGCCAAGGCGATTACCAACGAGATCGAAGCGACGATGTTCGTGATCTCGCCGGCGCAGATTCTGAGCAAATGGGTGGGCGAAGCCGAACAAAACATCACCAAGCTCTTCAAAGCGGCCAAGCAGGAACCCAAGGCCGTTATCTTTATCGATGAAATCGAATCGTTGGTACCGCGCCGCAGCGGCAGCAACAGCAGCGTGATGACCCGCGTAGTACCGCAAATATTGCAAGAGATCGAAGGCTTCGACCGTAAGGGCGATCGACCGTTGTTGTTCGTCGGCGCGACCAACGAGCCGTGGGCGTTGGATGCGGCGATGATGCGACCGGGGCGTTTCGATTCGAAGATTTATGTGCCGTTGCCCGACGAACCCGCGCGGCACAAGCTGCTGGAGATTTATCTCGGCAAGCGACCACTGGCAGATGATCTGGATTTTGCCGAAATGGTCGGCCTGCTCAACGGTTACAGCGGCGCGGATATCAAAGCCATCGCAAGTAAGGCAGCGACGATTCCTTTTATGGACGCCGTCGGCGGTAGCGAACCGCGCCCCGTCAGCCGCGCCGATGTGCTCACGAGCATCGACATGATCAAGCCGTCGGTCCGCGAGAAGGATTTGCTGCGCTATCGCGAGTTCGCGGCAGCGACATAGGCGGGAGAGTTGAGTTTTCTTCGGCTGTCGCTTGCGACATCTGCGCTGTGGCACCGGTTTGCAATCAGTGTATTCCGTAGGGTGCATCTCTTGATGCACCAGCAATAACTTCAACACATCAGCGGTGCGACCACATTCTGAATAAACGCCGGTGACGTGCTGCTCGTATGGTTGCCGACATAGCCCCACCGCATCCAGGCAGGTTGCCACGACCTCTCGTGCACGCCGGGCGGCATCTGTCGCATTCCCACCTGCCCCGCCGAAGGTCTCCGCAGGCGATCGCTCGTGCCGAAGACCGTGGTGCCGAAGCAAAGGTAGAACCAATCGGCAATCGATCTAAAACTATATAGACCATTCGAACACTGCGCGGCAGCAGCCGTCATATTGCGCCCCGGTGAAATCGCCGACGCCAATAAGACGCATGTCGATATTTTCATTTCCGGCGGCAGCAGCTCAATCGTTCGCACGGCAATCCAGCAACCACCCGATTGTGCGACGAGCGATACGCGACCGTTCGGATGACAACGACGGTACTCGACAATCTCATCGACCACGCGCCGCGCTTGGCGCTCGTGATGGGTCGGGCTCATGAGGTTGATGGCCGAGCGAATAAGGAACGGGCCGTCGTTCCAATCGACGCGTCGAATCGCCGCGCTTACGCGCCCGCGTACCAAACCGTAGGCCATTTGCGAGTTAAAGATGCTCGGCCCTTCGACGCCGCCGAGAATGATGATCAGACCGCGCCGCCGACGGCGCTCGGTATCGACACGTTCAAAGAAGGAAGTATCGCGACAGGGATGGGCCAGCTTGGCGAGGATGCCGTAGGGCAAGTCGACCAAACCGCAGATGAAGGCGACGAGATGGGCGACGAAGTTAACCATCACATGCGCTTGGCCGCGGCCCTCTCTTACATTCAACGCCATCATAAAAAAAGAAGCGGGGTCGCACCCGCTTCCGGTCGTCGCTTTTCAGCGGATTTCGGTATTGATCGCCCTGGTTTAAGGAGCAAAGGCGAGTAAGCACAGAGCCTTGGCGGCAGCGGGAGGCTTCTTTTATTGAAAGCCCCTTGCCGAGATACGGTTGAACATCAAATTTTCGTTCGCGCTGCGAATCATGCGGCCACAGCCCGCGGCGCTGTCGCTTGCTTCGCAAGCGTGATGCGAGCCATTCGATCCCTTACACGCGCCGTTCGAAACCTCATTCGCGCCATTCAAAAACGCTTACACGCGCGAGATGTAATCGCCCGTGCGCGTATCGATCTTGAGCACTTCGCCTGTTGAGATAAACGGCGGCACGCGCACTTTGTAGCCCGTTTCGAGGATGACTTCTTTATTCTGATTGGTCGCCGTCGCGCCTTTTACCACGGGCGGCGCTTCGGTCACTTCCAACTCGACGGTGTTCGGCAGTTCGACGCCGATAATCGCGCCGTCCATGACCTTGCAGTTTACTTCTTCGCTGCCCTTGAGAAACTTATCCGCATCGGGCATCAAATCGGCCATCACGTGCAATTGGTCGAAGCTTTCCATATCCATCATGATGTAGTCCTGACCATCGCGATACAGGAACTGATACATCTTGTCTTCGACGTAGGGCACTTCGACCTTGTCGTTCACGTTCAAGCGAAAGTCGACGACGTTGCCATTCTTGAAGTGCTTGAGCTTGACCTTCATGTAGCTGCCCTTGTTGCCCTTGGCGACGATTTCATTGTCGTGGACGATCCAGAGCTGGTCTTCGTGCATGACGGCCTGGCCGCGCTTGATGTTCACTGCCTTGATTGCGGACATATCGCTTCGATCCTTATCGAAAAAAAGGTAGGCCACTCGGGCAGCGACGCCACGGGGCACGGTCGGAAATCATTTGACAGGACGCCCTTGCCCTAGCAGGGCTCGGGAATAATCGTCTTTCGCGCGCCGGGTGCCCCGGCCCCTCCGGGGCTGGGGGACTTTCGAAACGCCAACCACATCCGGTTAACGTCATGACTCAACGCAGTTTAAGTATCCTGCCGCCCCCGCTAACCGTCAAGATTACGACGACCATCGACGTCCGTGAAACCCATTACCCGTTCGCAATATCAGCCGCTATCATCGCAACTCATATCCGGAGGTTCGCCATGTCCGTATTTGCAGAAGTCGGCAAATTCGTCGGGGCCAAGGTCGCCGGCACGCTCATTACTGTGGCCATGTTGGCCGGCGGCGTCTGGTGTTACTACAACTGGGACGACGTCAAAGCCTTCGGTGCTGTCATCAAGGCGGTGCTGTTCTGGATTCTGCTGGTGGCCGCCCTGCCGTGGTCGAGTTTCCTATTCATGAAACCGTTGATAGCGTTTCAGTCGAATCTCAACTCCGAAAAAGCCGCCGCCGCCGTCAGCATCGGGCTGATCGGGCTTTACTGCCTGCTCGACGCGTTTTTTGCATTTCAACTGGGCGATTGGAGCGACAAGGGCGGCTTTTCGTGGTTCGTGCTGATTCTTGGGCTGGTCGCCGCCGGGGCCTATAATTTTGTGATATGCGAGTCGCTGGCGCGCAACGCGGATAAGTAATCGGCGTTGGATGCCATGCCGACGCGGCGCTTAAACGGCGGTTCGTCGAGTGAAACAGCGCTCGCGGATAAACGTTTATTTGGACGAGTGAATTGCCACGTCGGCATGCTCACGGAGTGAATCGACGATTCGCGCAAGCATGCCGACCTTAAGGGTCGGCATGGCACCCAACGGCGCTGTATTTGGCCAGCGATCGAAGCACACTTGCGGCTCTGGGGCTTGTTCAGATGCAATACGAGGAACGTTTCAACGCGCGGCGTGAACCATCGTCGTTGCCATACGTTTAAGAAGCGGCGGGTAAACTGTTTACCCAATCAAGGCCGCCAGTCAGATACGAGGAAGCCATGAAGGGGCCAGCATCGGGCGATCGCGTTAGCGAATACATTCTCGACAGCGTCGTGGGCGTGGGCAGCTTCGGCCAGGTATGGAAAGCGCGGCACCATATTTGGGACAGCCAAGTCGTCGCCATCAAGGTGCCCAGCGATCCGCAATACGTTCGCAATTTGCAGCGCGAAGGCTCGGCCATTCACGGGCTGCAACATCCCAACGTCGTGCGCGCCATCGGGCTCGACCCCTACGCCGATATCCCCTACCTCGTGATGGAGTTTGTCGATGGCTGCTCGCTGCGCGAGTTGATCGACTCCAACACCAACGGCCTACCGATACGCGCCGCGCAAAATATTTCCGTCGGCATTCTGCAAGCCCTTGAGACGGCGCATTCCAATAATGTGATCCATCGCGATATCAAGCCGGCCAACATTCTCATTCACGGCGCCGATGCCAAGCCGCCCGAGATGATCACCATCGAAGATGTGAAGGTCGGCGACTTCGGCCTCGGCAAAGTCGGCGAAGTCACGACGCAAAGCATTATGCAATCCGGCAGCCTGATGAGCGAAGAAGGCAAAAGCATCGCCGGCACGCTGGCCTACATGTCGCCCGAGCAGCGCGATGGTGCCGATATCGACGCACGCAGCGATCTTTACTCCGTCGGCATTGTGCTGTTTGAAATGATCACGGGCGAGCGACCCAGCGGCGGCGATATGCCCTCGCACATTCGCGACGGCCTGCCCAGTTGGGTCGATAAAGTCTACAGCCGTCTATATACGCGCCGCGACCGACGGTTGGCCAGCGCCGCAGATGCCTTGGCCGAAATCGCCAAAAGCAGCGTGCCGCCGCGCATCGCCGCCCAGTACGGTCGCGTCGGACCGCGCCCGACGGCCTATCCCGATCCGCCCGCCGCGACATCCGTGCCGCCGATACCGAAACCAGTGGACCGCCCCGAGCGCTGCCCGAAGTGCCAGGCCGCCATCGCCGATGACAACAACTTTTGCGTGATGTGCGGCGAACAAGTCGTGAAGAACCCGCGACGGTGTTCCAACTGTCAGGGCTACCCGGCACCCGATGATCGCTTTTGTATCTTTTGCGGCACGCCCCTGCCGGAGGAGGCACGCTAAGCCATGTGCATCTTCGGTGGCGGCGATGGCTGGATGCTGTTTATGGGCCTGCCGTTGTTGTTCATTTTCCTTTCGAGCAACGGCGACAACGATAGCGAGTCGTCAATGAATGGAGACGAGCCAAACACGGCCATGCGCGGGCAGCCATGGATATGCCCCAACGAGCACTGCCGCTGCCCAAATTCGCCGCAGGCACGGTTTTGTAAGCGCTGTCGAACACCAAGTCGCACCCGGGTAATTGAATGATTACATCGATTCTGATTATCTTGGCGATATTCTTTGGGCCGTTCCTGATCGAGGCATTGTTCTACATTTTGCGGTCATTATTTGCAGGTGAGAGTGGTTCATCGCATCGAAGGCCCGAAATGGAGAACGCCATCTATTTCGAACGAAAACTCGCCGATGTCAATCAATCCTCGCTCCCTCGAGGAGCATGTCACCAGCCCGAGTGTCTTCGCGAGAACCGGGAAGACGCCCGCTTCTGCGGCGCTTGCGGTGCCGATCTTCACGATCCCGCCCGACGTTACCATGTATTACTTCTCGACACCGGCACTGCCAAAGTTTCTGCGATCAAGATGATTCGCAAGGCGCTCAAGGTGGGGCTGAAAGAGGCGAAAGACCTCGCCGACCGACCGCCGCAACTCGTGGGCCTGCACTTGAACGAAGAGCAAGCCCGGCGCTTGTCCGAAGGGTTCATGCGTGCCGGTTCGACCGTCGAAACGCGGCTCGCCGCGCCGGCCGGTTCTTCGACGCAAGCCGTCTAAACGACGGGCAACTTCCGCCGCGATCGAGTTATAAAAACCGGCGTTGATTAGAATCCCGGCTCACAATGCGCTGCAGCCCGCCATAATCGCCCTTGCGTCCGAGAGCGAAGCGGATAATCCTCCGTTGTAGTACAATACCTATGCAGTGGCGACGGGATGCCGAAGTATCCCGCGACGGATAAGGTGCACCGCTTCCTGACGGGCGCGGCTCTGTTGATTGTCTGCATTCGGCAGGTCGAACCAACGGAATCCGCCTAGTTTGGCGGCGATGTTTTGAATAATTGGAATGTTGCCTGCGGGCATGTGAGATACGCTAGTTGCCTATGTCCAAAGACGTGGCTCATGCCAAAGACATTGAAACCGCCTTCCTCGCCGGTGTGACCGGCAATCTGAAATCGGCGGGCGGTCGGCTGATTCCCGGTAAGGAATTCAAGATCGAAGATCGCGATCGCGCCGAACAGGTGCGCGCGGCGATGGCCGATCGGCGCATGTACGAGCGCGATTTGTTCCAAAGCTTTCCGCACGGTCGCAGCATTACGCTACGCGGTTACGAATCGAGTTGGATTTTCTGGAAGCGCGTGCGCAGCGTCACATCGGCCGGTGTGTTGGCACCCGTGCAAAACTTGCTGGACGGTGGCGATGCAACCAAGCCCGTTTCGCGCGGGCAATTGCTGGAATATTTGGATCACCTAACCAAAAAAGAAACGGCACCGCAGTTGGTCGGCGTATGTGCGCCGGCGGGCTTCGAGGCCGACGTTTGGGATAACCCGCCCGAGCGCTCGGGCATGAAGCTGGTGCTGGTCGAGCCGCGCGGCGACGGTGGGTGGCGCATTAAGGGCGGCGATCCGAGTTTGGAGCGACCGTTCGTTAAGTTGTTTGACCCGGAAGATGTGACGGTGAAACTGGGGCGCGTGAAGCGCGAGATCGAAGCGCGCAGCGCCGACTTGTTAACCGGCAGCCTGTCGGCGAGTCAGATCGCACGCGAAATGGAATTGCCGGTGCCGCTGGTATCGAACGCGTTCGAGCAAGTGGCACGCGAAATCCCTGAACTGCATGTATCCCGCAAGGCCGGAGAGGCGACGCTGTTTCGCGGCGTGGCGGCGGACAGCTACGAGGAGGAACGACCCATGTCGTTCATCGATAAGATCAAAAACATGTTTGCCGGTGATGGAGACGAGACCAACAAGATCAACCTGCTGGCCGAGAAGCGCGCGGCGTTGTCGTCGAAATTGGATCGCCTTTTTGAAGACATCGGCAAGCTGGAGAAAAAAGAAGCCGCGCTGGTCGAAGAGGGCAAAGCGTCAAACTCGAAAGTGGCCAAGCTGCGGTTGGCGGCACAAGTAGAGCGGCTGCGCAAAGATATCACGCGCTTTAACACCACGGCGTCGATGTTGAATAAGCAAATCAACATCATCAGCACGCACATCCATAATTTGGAAATGGCCCAGACCGGCGAGATGGGCGCATTGCCGGATAGTGACGAGTTGACCGAAGCCGCCGTCGGTGCCGAAGAAATGTTAGAGCGACTCAATGCCAGCGACGATCTGGTTAGCAGCCTCGAAGTAGGCATGGCCGAGTCAGCGATCAGCGATAGCCAAGCCGCGATCTTGGCGGAGTTCGAAGCAACGGACGAACCGGCGGAGAAGGAGAAGGCTACTGGCGAGAAGCGTCGCGCTCCGGAGGTTGGTGAGATCGAGCCGGGTGAGAAGAACTCGCGCGAAGCGCAGGCGGAATAGCGGCTATCCCATTTGCGCAAGCAAAGACAAAGCCGCGGCCTATGGCCGCATGTATCTAAAGAGCAACGAAAGACAGGCATCATGGGTCTTTTTGACTGGCTGACCAACAAGAGCAAATCGCTGTCGGAGATGACGCGGTCCGAATTGCGCAAGCAGGAGCTGCTCTTGCAGCGCGAGCGCGATCAGATGATCAAGCGTATCAGCCAGTTGGCCGAACAAAAGCAAAAGGTCTTCGAAAAAGGTAAAGCCGAGAAATCTCCCGAAGTGCGCCGCGTACTCGCGCAAGAGTTCGATCTCAAGACCACCGAACAGTTGATGGCCTCGCGCCAGCTCAACATCCGCAGCAAAGAAGCGCTAACCGTCACGCGCATGCGCATGTTACGCGAAAATGCCGACCGAGCGGAGAAGCGCGGCAGCAAGCTGGGCATGATCAGCGAAAAAGACTTGGTCGCACTCGAAAAGATGATCGAGAACGACAAGATCACGGCCGAGATGTATCAGGAACGGCTCGACGACATGCTGCAGACAGGCCTGAGCGAAGGCGAAAGCGCGCTCACGCCGGGCACGCAGCAAGTGCTCGACATATGGGAACAGATGGATACCGGCCTGCTCGACGACGAAGCGCAGGCCTTTGACGAAGCCGACCGCCGCGTGCGCGAACGTCATCAGGCGACGGATTAGTAAACGTGGAAAAGCCAAAACGTCGAAACGTCAAAAAGTCTAAACATCTAAACGTGAAGATGTTCATCCGATGCGTTGCGCAACAAGCGCAGGCTTGTCTCGCCTTTGTCGAAATACGCGATAGCTTCTATCTACAAACGCCCAAATCGCGCGCGACCGGCAGAGCCGCGGCCTGTGGCCGCATGAATCGGCACCGACCGCATCGCCGAACATTGGGAAATCTCCAATTCACACAATCAAATACGTCGGGTGCCCCATCCTCTCTGGCAAGAATGGGTGGGGAAAAGGACGTTCCCAAGGAGCGATTCTTAATTACGTCGTGTTCAAGACTGCCCCACCCTTCGCTACCGCGAAGGTTGGGGCACCCGACGATCTCAAAACAGTTGCGAACCCGCTAAATCAGACCATCAAACATTAAACGCGTTTCCATCAATCTAACCCACGCATGCACCAATTTGCCAAATCCCTAAATCACCAAATCACTCATTCGCAAAATTCAAATCACTGGACAATCACCATGTCCGGCCCGACACTTTATTCTGATACTAACGAAGCAAAAAATCGCTCTTTTCCCAGGAATAATCATGCCGCATCGCATTGCTGTATTGGGTTGTGGGCTCGTGGGCGCGACGATGGTGCGCGACCTGGCCGTCGATGAAAATTATGACGTCATCGCCGTCGATGCCGACGCCGCCCGGCTCGAACAAATCACGACCGCCCGCCGCATTCAGCGGCGCGTTGCCGACCTCTCCGACCAAAACGAAATCCGCGCGCTTGCAGAAGACGCCGACCTCATTTGCGGCGCGCTGCCTAGTAAGCTCGGCTTTGAAGCGCTGCAAACCATCGCCGCAACGGGCACATCCTTCGCCGACATCTCCTTCATGATCGAAGACGCCCGCGCCGCCGACGACATCGCCAAAAAATCCGGCGCGACCATCGTCTACGACTGCGGTGTTGCGCCCGGCCTCGCCAACATGTGCATCGGTCACGCCGCCGCCCGCTTCGAGGTACTCGAAGACGTCGTCTATTACGTCGGCGGCCTACCCTACGAACGGCGTTGGCCCTACGAATACACCGCCCCTTTTGCACCGTCGGATGTAATCGAAGAATACGTTCGCCCCGCGCGCATGATCGAAAACGGCACCGTCGTCACCAAACCCGCCCTATCTGAACCCGAACTGCTTGAGTTCGAACGAATCGGCACGCTGGAAGGTTTTAACACCGATGGTTTACGCTCGCTGCTCGATACCGTACCGGCAACGTGCATGCGCGAAAAAACCCTGCGCTACCCCGGTCATTGCGAACTCATGCGCGTGTTGCGCGTGACGGGTTTCTTCGACGATGCACCGTTGCAATTGCGCGATCAAACCGTGCGACCGTTGGAAATCACCTCGAAGTTACTTTTCGATCAATGGCGCTTGCGACCCGGCCAGCGCGACTTCACCGTGTTACGCGTGGTGGCAACCGGTACGCACGAAGGGCGGCGTTCGACGGTTACCTATGAATTGTTTGACGAGGCCGACGCCGAAAGCGGCGAGCAAAGCATGGCGCGAACGACGGCCTATCCGTGCACGATCGTCGCGCGGCTGATCGCTGACGGAGCGTTCAAACAGCCGGGCGTGCATCCGCCGGAGACGTTGGGGCGTCATACCGACATTTTCGCCGGAATCCTCAGAGAATTGAACGAACGCAAAGTTGTCGTGACCGTATCTGAAAAAGAAATCTCTTCAACCTAAAAAAACGACACCGAATAAAAAACAGGGGCGCTCATAAAGTCATCCTCGCGCCTCTGATTAATCGCCTCCAGCAACCGTCCCAACGTTTCGATAGGCGCGGTAGAGTGCGACTGCACTCAGTAATCTACAACGCCAACTCCACAAATACCGCGATATCTTCGATTCCCACCGTGCCGTTCTCATCTCCATCGGCGCGACAGGAATAACTTTCCGACAACAAATCCGCCACCAACTGCGGGATATCCGCGCCGTTCACTAATCCGTCGCAGTTCATATCGCCCTTTAATGTCGCAGTACAATCCATGCCGCCCGTCGCACATTCATCGGGGCACGTTGCGAAAATCGAAAAGCCCTGCACCGTGAATTCGCCGTCGACGCCGACGCAGAATACCAGTGGTGCCAGCGGACCGCGCGGCGCTCCCGTCGCCATATTGGCGTACATCTCCGTATCACTCACGTTGACGAGCGTGTTGTTTTCGATAGCGGCGTTATAACTATTGGAATTGCGCATCAGCGGGCGCGCGAGCCCGTTGATTTCGATGATGTTGTCGCGCACGGCGATGGTGGAGAAATCCGTGTTACCGTTAAAGCCGAACAGCCCTTCCATACGCGGCGTTACCGTGGTATTGGCAATCACGTGATTGTTATAAAACGCATAGTTGTTAAAGACGCCATTGCCCCAATACAAACCGCGCCCGGGATTTTTGATATTGTTATTATGAAACAGCGTCGGCCCCGGTGCCGGTTCGCTGCCGAAGTTGCTGATCAAGTTACCGCCATCATCATCGAGATCGAAGTCAAATAAGTTATGATCGATTTCGGAATGATTGCGCGCCCATTCCAACGCGTACGAACGCCGCGAGTAGTTATGATGAATGTGGTAGGCAAAGCATTCTTCCAAAACCAAACCACCGGCGAACTTGGGAATGCTGATCACACCCGCCAGCCAGTTATGACCGATCTCGACGCCGAAGTCATTTTCAAAGGGAAATTCGATGGAGAAGCTCACGCCAATGGTGTTGTGATGCATGCGTACATTGGTGGCTTTCCGCCCCTTGATGCCAAAAAAGTTGCCGGGATGGTCGGGCGTCTTTTCGAAGCGGTTGTTCCAAATCTCCGAATCGTTGGTAAACGTAATAAAGATTGCGCCGCCCGTCTGACCGCTGGTCACGTTGGATCGCCCCCCGGCATCGATAAACGTGTTATCGTGGATCAGGCCGTTATTCATGCGGAAAATGCGCACGCTGCTCCAGAGAAAATCGTCGAACGTGATATGGCTCAGTTCGATGTCGTCGGAGTTGTTGCCGTAAATCGCGCCGTGCAACTCGGGACCGCTGAGCGTGAGATGCGAAATCGTGATGCCATTGGTGCCCGTGCCGAGATCGATCAGATAAGCGTTGCGATCCACGCTGGTATGATCGACCGCGTTATCCGGCAAGCCGATGGTGCCGACCTGCCAACTGGCCGCGTTGCGAATGATCGTTTGGCCTTGCCCCGCGCCGACAATCGTCATGTTCGGCGGCGGTGTGAGCGGTGCCGTCAATTCGAAGGTGCCTGCGGCAATCGTGACCGTCGCGCCGGGCGCGCCGTTGTTCACGGCATTCACCAAGTCCGTTGTGGTGGTAACCTGTGCGGCGGCGCGGACGAAAGAAATTAGCAAACAAACAGCGGCAATTATGTGAAATATGTAGAAGGGGCGCGGCATCGACATTAAGAAGCTCCTGGCAACCGACCTATCTCGGTCAGTGATCAAATTATCGTACACCCCCAACAGCTTTGAGTTTAGCGAATTAAGACTACTCTTATCCACTATGACGCTACGGGCCTACGGTTGCTTCACCGATTCTTAACACGTCGTCGCGATAAACCACTCGCTACAGCTTGTTCCGGATATCACGACTCACAAACGCGCGAATACATTTCATCCACCTACACCGATTGGTCAGATTGCTTCGCAACTTTTCTGCGCCGCATGCTTGATGTCGCACCGCTGATATCCCTAACGTAAGGCAAGCCATCGTGGCATGTTCCTTCCCCCCCAAGAGGAGCGTCACTCATGCATCCCAATTCGCTCAAGCGCCCCCGGTACGCATTCGCAACCTTCTTCACCATTACAGCTATCTTCAACAGTGCGATGATAGCGCATGCCGTCTCGGTCAACCTATCACCGACAACCGGCGTCGCTTATCAACCGATCACGCTCGACCTCGATACCGACGTCATCTTTTCTGAAACCGGCACGCCCAACCCGTTTTTAGACTGTCGTCTAAATATTACCTTTACCAGCCCCGGCAACGATACCTTCGTCGTTCCCGGTTTCTTCGCGGGCGATGGCAGCGGGCCGACCGATACCAGCAGCAGCGGCGAGATCTTCCGCGTGCGCTTCACACCCACCGAGGCTGGTATGTGGTCTTGGACCGTCAGTTTTCGCGAGGGTAACGAAGTTGCAATCGATCTCGATTCATCAGCAGGCACGCCCGGCCCTGGCGACGGACTAAGCGGCAGCTTTATGGTCGATCCGCCCGACGCCAATGCACCCGGCTTCTTCGCCAAAGGCCGCTTGCGCTATGTTGGTGGGCATTACCTGCAATTTCTCAACGGTGATTACTACGTGAAGGGCGGTGTCGATTCGCCCGAGAACTGGCTCGGTTACGTCGGCTTTGATAACACCTTCGACGGCGGTGCCGGGCCCAATACTGCCACCGGCCTGCACGAGTTTCCGACGCATGCCGCCGATTGGAACGCGGGCGACCCTGATTGGAACCGCACCGATCCGCCCGGCACCAACAACGGTCGTGCCATCATCGGCGCGCTGAACTATTTGCACTCGACCGGCGTCAACTCGATTTACTTCTTGCCGATGAACATCGGCGGTGACGGTAAGGATTCGTGGCCGTATATCGGCCCGATCAACCCCAACGGATCGACCTCAAACGACAACACGCGCTTCGATAATTCTAAATTGGCGCAGTGGGATATCTTTTTCAATCACGCCCAATCGCTGGGTTTGCTGTTGCACTTTGTCCTGAACGAAGCCGAAGCGCCCAACAAGGAAGAACTCGACGATGCCCAACTCGGCGTCGAGCGAAAACTCTTTTACCGCGAAATGATCGCGCGCTTCGGCTATCACAACGCGATTCAATTCAACATCAGCGAAGAATACAACCTTAATCTGAATCTTGGCGTGCAACGCGTCGTCGATTTCGCCGCGTATATCTCCGCCGTCGATCCGTACGACATTCCGGTGACCGTGCATAATGCCGGTGCGGGAGACAACGCATCGAACGGGCCGTGGTCGCCCTTCTATGGCGAGGCTGATTTCGATTTGACCAGCATTCAGGATGCGCGCCCTAACCACCAATTGGGGCAACATTGTCGAAGACTATCGCGCCGAATCGACGGCAGCGGGTCGCCCTCTTGCGGTAATGATCGACGAACCGGGTTCGCCCACGCGCGATTTCAATGACGACTTCGACGCGTTTCGCAAGCGCGTGATCTGGCCCATTCTTATGTCCGGCGGTGGTGGCGAGTGGTTCATCAACAATCGCGATCAGTCGTTGGAAGACTTTCGCGAGTTTGACAAGATTTGGGTCGAAACGGGTTATACCGTGAATTTCTTCGAAGAGAACCTGCCATTTAACAACATGCAACCGAATGACGGCCTCATCACTGGCGCGAGCGACTGCTTTGAGGGCGTCGATGTGTTTGCGCAAACCGGTCAGGTCTATGCGCTGTACTACGGTTGCGCCGATAATCCCGGTACGCTCGATTTGACGAACGCCGTCGGTGAGTTCGAGTTACGTTGGTTCAATCCGCGCAGCGGTGCGTTTGAAGGCACCGTCACCGTGCTAAATGGTGGCAGCGCCGTCGCGTTACCCGCTGCCCCCAATACGGCCAACGAAGATTGGGCGGCGCTGATTACGTTGATCGACTGTAACGATAACGACGTCGCCGATACGCTCGATATCACGAATCTGACCAGCAGCGATTGCAATGCCAACGCGATTCCCGACGAATGCGAACCCGATGCCGACGGCGATGGTCTCATCGACGATTGCGATAACTGCCCTAATCGCGCGACGGGTGATGTGAATAACGACGCTGTTGTAAACGCGCAAGACGCCGACAGCTTTGCGAGCGTATTGGTCGATCCAATCGCCGCCGATGCCGATACCCAATGCGCGGCGGATATCAACGCCGACGGCGCACTCGATGGTCGCGATGTGGCGGCGTTGGTGGGCTTGCTGCTTGGGAATTGACGCAACGCTTTCAGCGTTGACTGAAAAATCGATCTGAACACCACCCACTGCGATACAAAATGCGCTGCGATTGCTGCAGATTTGGGCGAAATCGACCCCGAGTTGGCGCGGATCGTGGCGGCGTGGCCATCGCTCTCAGTCGATCAGCGGGATCGAATGTTGGAAGTCCTTGGATACGGTCGGAAGTGATTCGGTGCCTAGGACACGATCATCGCGTCACGCCCTCGACGCGAACGCCTAGGCGGCCTTCGTGTTGGCGAAATGGTGGAAAACCGGGTTCCCAAGTATCTGTAGCGTAGAAGACGGGACCGGATAATCCTGCAACATGCCAATCGGTTGGAAAGTTTGCGTTGCTGCTCTCGATGATCGACATCTTATCCTCACCACCGGGAGTATCACCGAGTATCGCGATGAAGACCGTCGTGCCCGCATCATGATCGAGACCAATCGCGCCGGTTGATATGTCGGCATCATCAAAATCTAGGGTGAGAACCCAAGTGTCGTTCGGAACGAAGACAAACTCGGCGTAGCCCAATAGTTCCGGCGTCGACGCAGAAAGAAACGTGTATTCAGAGCACAGAGACGGGTTGTTGCACCAAGGATCACTCTGTATGTCCTCGAACGACGTCCAAACGCGAACTTCGTACTTATCACGCTGTGCAAATACACCGTCGGCATCACCATCGGTCACGACGGCTCGTACGGAAGTGAGCGAAGTGTCGGTGCTAACGGCCACTGTTGCAATTGAAGATTCTATGAATGGCGGATCATCTGTTTGCGAGAAATAGGAGTATCCGTTATCCGTCAGATCAGACGTGCAAACGCCATCGATGTCGTTACACCCAATATCATCCCGCAACACGATCGGTGTGCCGGGCGGGTTTGGAAACAGCGTCTGCCATTCGGCAAAGTCGCGTAGATCGCTGTCGAGGTCGCCGTCGCGGTCGAGGCAGATGCAAGCCCCCGGATCGATGTCCGGGCCGGTCACGCAGCCGAGCGTCTCTACGACGTCCGGCGCGCTGCATGGTTGGGCGTGGGCCGGACCGGCGGTAGCGAAGGCGATCATTAGCGCTGCGAGTGCTTGGATGGTTCGGGTGCGGTGCTTCATCGCGTTACGCCCTCAACGCGGACGCCGAGGCGGCCTTGATGCTGACGGAAGGGGGGGGCAATTCCTTGCCAGCTTGCTGTTTCAACCCAATTGCTTGGACTGAGATTGTCAGCGCCGTAGATGTCCGATGGGGAATTGGCGACAGTGGTCTCAATAATCGCCATTCCGCTACCACCCGGAGGAATTTCTCCGAGAAAGGAAATCCAAACTTGCGTCATTGAGTCTAACTCAAGATCAAGCCCGCCTCGAATATGCTGTGATTGGGTGAGATCAAATTTCAGCAAAAACACGTCGCGGATTGAAAATGCATAAAGAACAGACCCGATCAAATGCTCTTTTGTAATTCCCTCTAGCTCAAATACTCCACAAGTGCCGTCCGTGGCAAGGCAGTTTGGGTCACTCTCAGCAGCAGCTCGCGAATTCCATACCCGAATTTCGTAGCTCGTCCGATCTAGAAAACTACCATCGTTTGCCCCATCCGAGACCAAAACTGAAAGTGCGGTGAGTGTGCAATCCGATGGTACCTCGATATGAGCTACAGCTTGATCGAACTCTGGGTGGGCTTGAATATCTGAAAAATAAAGATAACCACCGGCTCCTAAAAAATCGCACGACTCGCCATCTGGCGAGCATCCAATGCTATCCCGCAGCACGATCGGCGTGCCGGGCGGGTTGGGAAACAACGTCTGCCATTCGGCGAAGTCGCGCAGATCGCTGTCGAGGTCACCGTCACGGTCGAGGCATATGCAAGCGCCCGGATCGATGTCCGGGCCGGTCACGCAGCCGAGCACCTCAACGACGTCCGGCGTGCTGCATGGTTGGGCGTGAGCCGGGACGTTGAGGCCGAAGGCAATCATGAGTGCCGCGAGTGCTGGGATAATCAGGTTGTGGCGGCGCATTGAGCGAGGCCCTTTAACCGGCGGTGATCGTAGATTGATTGTGAACGATTGCCCCCGGATTTCAGGGACTGATTGATTATACCGAAACGCCACACACAGCGAACAACAGCGCGGATTGGGCCGGGGCGATAATTTCGGACGGGCTGGTCGAGCCCAACCGGGCGGATAATGCAAAGCGATCGTGACAGTACCTGCCGGGCCGCTACTTTATCCATACGGGTGTATCTGATCACCGCCCCCGTGCCGGCCCTAGCCGCGTCGTAGTTCCCGATACAAAAAAAGCCGAGCCCTGCTAAGGGCTCGGCTGCTGCTATTTATCTATTCACGGGATGGACAATTCTACGACCGTTGCTCCGGTTGCGGCATGATACCGGCCAAGAGCGCGTGGTAACGGTTCTTCCAACACGACCAGTCGGTGCCGTCGTGGCATTCGCGCGTTTGAACGTCGAAGCCCTTGCTCTTGAGCAACTCGGCAAACTGGGCATTGGATTGCCCCATGTCCCAGTTTTCGTGCGGATTGCGGAAGTCGTACTTGCCCCATTCGAAGCAAAACGCCATCGGCGTTTTCTTAGCATCGGGAATCGCCTGTTTGATGCCGGATTCCATCGAACCGAACATGTACATCGAACGACAACCCACGCGACCGATGACCTCGGGCGCGCGGAAGGCACAGACTAAGGCGGCGAACCCGTCGAAGCCGTGACCGATCGAGGCGCGCGCTTCGCGCTGGGCGATGGTGCGATAGTTGGCATCGATGAATGGCACGATGTCTTCGGCAACAATCTTCGGATACGGTGATTCGGGCTGGAAAACATTGGCCTGCATGCCGATCAGCACGATGATCGAAGGTTGCACGTTCGGCGCGGCAACCACGCCGTCGAGCACATCTTCGATGTTACCCAGCATCTGCGCCGTCGAACCGCCATGCACGTAGGCCACCGGGTAGCGTTTGCCATCGTCTTTCTCATAACCGGCGGGCGTGTAGACCTTCACCTCAAACTCGGTGCCGGCGGCTACCTTGCTTTTGATCTGCTTCGTTTCGAGTTTGCCCTTGGGGAACTCGGCCTTGTCATCGAGATAGCGCGGCGCCTCCCAAGCGGGCATGGCAAACCACGACATATCGAGCGGCGCGCCGCGGCCCATCGTCATTTCCATATCCTTGCCGACGACGTAGCTCTTGCATGCGCGCTCGTTGCGCGGATCGGGAATCTCGGTGTAATCCTTGATGAACACGTAGTTCAAGCGCGCATCGGGTTCGACAGTGGCCGAGTAGTAGTAGAGATTGGTATCCGGCACGCGAATCATCGGGCGTTCCTGACGGGCACCCCACAAGTCACCCGCAATGGCGATATCCTTTGCTTCGCCGTAGTAAACGAAGTGCACCTTGTCTTTGCCTTCGATAATCGGGAACTGCTTTTGCTCCTCGAGATAAGCGTTGATAGCGGCGTTTTTTTCTTCGGCCTGCTTCACGCGCTGGATGAATGCGGCAAAGTCATCACCCTTTACTGCGCCGGCTTGGGCGATCTGTACGTCGCGCACATCAGTCGTCGTGATATCGACACGGATGAGTTTCTCTAAACTGCGAATGAAAATGCTATTGCCGACAAAGGCCGGATGGGCCCATGACAAATCTTCGCCTTCCAAGAGCGGCAAAGCGGCGCGTTCTTCGTAACCTGCCGGTGTGGCCTTGGCGATATGCAGCGTGCCCTTCTTGGTAATGATGACCAAATGACCATCGGCGGCGATCAGAAAACCATCGCCGGGTAGGCGCGAACGCCATGCGGGGTCGCCCGTTTTGGTATCCACACACACGAGAATACGCGTGCTGTAGGCATAGACGTGACCGTCGTGATAGACCGGCACGTTGTAGCTATTGCGAATGATGTTGTCTTCCCAAACGGGCTTCCATTCGTCGCCTTCGCGTTTGAACACGCCCGCGGCATCTTGTTTGTGCGATAAGAACATCGTGTCTTTGTCTTCGCACATCGTTGGCACCATGCTGCCGGCACCCGTCGGGCCGCCGCCGCCGTGCGCGAACTGCCATGCCATCTCACCCGTCTTAGGGTCGATCGCCATGACGTTTGCATCGCCCGGTACCAGCACCAACGGCTTGCCATCAAAAACATGCGTCACCATCGGCGATTGATAGTTGACCGTATCGGTGCCGACGGTCCACTTCTTCTTGCCAGTCAGCGGATCGACTCCGATGACTGCCTGATTTTCGACGGGCGTGGGTCGCGGACCCTCACCCTGCTTCACTGCGCCGAGCTGCAGGATGATCGTGTCTTCGCAACCGATGGGCGAAGTACTGCAACCGTAGTGCGGCTTCGGTACCGCGTACTCCTCGATGATGTTGACGGCCCAAACCTCTTTGCCTTTTTCGAGATCGACGGCGACCAACTTGCCGCGCGGGGCGAGCATGTAGACGTGCCCCTTATAAATCAGCGGCGTCGCGATCGGGCCGGTGTGGGCACCGTCGGTACCGAGATACGTCGAATCGAGCGCATAGCGCCACTTCTCCGCGCCAGTCGCCTGATCGAACGCGGTGAGCACGTCATTGGTGCCGTCGGAAAACGCCGTCACCACCACACCGTTGGCGACTGCCACTCCGGAGTAACCGCTACCCGTCGGGACTGACCAGACCTGCTTGAGGCCGATGTCTTGACCGGTGGAGAGCAGTGTCGAGCCGTGCCAATGACCGTTGGCGTTTTCGCCGCGGAAACCGGGCCAGGCCCGCGAGACTTCTTCGGCATTTGCCAGCGGCGCGACAGCCAGCCCAGCGGCTACGGTCGCCAACAGGGCACAGGGCCAGCGACCGGCAGAAAAGGATCGATGAGCATGCATAGGATGGGTCCTTTCGAGAAAAACCTGCTTGGAATGTGCGATGGTTGATACCGAAACGGCATCTTACCTGTTCAACGGGATCGGGGGCGGTTGCTAGCGGAGTGCCGTGAAAAAATCACCGGGCCACAGACAGAAACATCAGCCCAAGCGGCTGAAAACGGCCTTTGGGGCATCCGAGCTTCGTCCGCCCATCGCCCTAGATGGCCCGCAACGCTCGAAAATTCACGATGTTTATTTTCTGGACGCCCCGCCAATCGCCGATTATATTTTCAGCTTGATTCGAGATTTTAGATCTTCCCGCAGAAGCGAGGCCGAGAGCGTTTTTGACCTTCCGTCTTCCGAATGCACCGATCCAAAGTTCGAGTTTTTGCAGCCTTTGCTCGACGGGCTGCCCGCAAGTGTGTTTTGTTCAGTCGGGTTGTGCGACGGTCTTCCTTTTCCTTGGGCAATCAACCTAACAAGTGAACGACCGCCATCTGTTTGAACGAGCCGAGCGTGCGCGCCGGACTCGTGGAGTTAGTAAGAATGGGTACGCGACTTTACGTTGGCAATCTGAGTTATCACGTTTCGGATTCGGAGCTGGAGCAAGTCTTCGGCGAATTTGGAACCGTCCAGAGCGCGAAAATCATCATGGACCGCGAAACCGGTCGCAGCAAAGGTTTCGCCTTTGTTGAGATGGGCAGCGATGACGAAGCTCAGGCCGCCATGGATAATTTGAACGGCAAGGACCTGCAGGGCCGTGACCTGAAGGTCAACGAAGCCCGTCCGATGGCCCCCCGCTCGGGTGGCGGCGGTGGCGGCGGCTTCCGCGGTGGTCGTGGCGGCGGCGGTGGCCGCGATCGCGGCGGCTGGTAAGCCGACGGCAGTATGCCAATTGCATCGAGCGGTGTTAACGCGGCTCGATGAGACAAGATAACGACGGCGCGTGATCGAACGTTTTTCGGTCACGCGTCGTTTTTGATTTTGGCGCATTCGCTAAGGCAGGCGTTCAGACGCTACGGCGTCACAAACGGAGTGGTGCCCTTCGATTAAATGTCAATTCAATCATCGACCTGCGAATTGATAGCTCGATCTTCGTTAAAAACTGCTGGGCAACCTCGGCGGCGTGGCGATCCCGGCAGGGATCAATTGACAATAGCCCACCTTTTCAAGGGTGGTGGTAATGACTCGCAAACAGCTGTTTAGTCCTAGAAGGACGATGGGACGCCACGCGGACTTCCTGCTATCCCTACGGGATGAAATCGTTACCGACGCAGCAATCCCAGCGTTGAAACGCTGGGCTATTTTCGATTGATCCCTACCGGGATTAAGAAGATATTTTGGATCACCCGCATCGCAAACAGCCGATGAATCCGCCCAAAATTTGTACGATTTAACTTCACGAACCGCCGCCCTGCGGTTATATTCCTACCAGCAAACGACTTAGCGGCAAAATGCGATGCCCGCAGTGGCGGACCGCCGAAGCGGGATTCGCCCAGCCGCTTTGGCCGCGCGAAGCGCGGCAAGGTCGCGTAAACTACTCATAACTGTGGCGGTAATGGATGACCGCCGCGTTGGGTGCCCGGTCTGTCGCCAACACCGGCTCGGGCAGAACCTCGAATGTGCGTGTCGCACTGGCCATGCGTTTGGCAATTGCGACACCCCGGACTTTGCAAGCTCTATGGAATTACCCAAACGACCCGGCAACGACGTCTATCTGCCGCCCGATGCATTCCCGCAGACGGTCGCGGCACTGCAAAGCATGCCCGACGTACAGGAGCTACGTGTCGGCATTGTATATGCGTTCGACTTCCGCACGCGCATGCTGCCCTACTGGTATGCCGACAAACGCATGGCCCCTTGCTCGGTGCGGCTGCTGGCCGACTGTCTGCACGAGGCCGGCTTCAAACACGTGCGCGTCGTGCTGCAACAGTGGACGCCGAATTTCAAACCATCGAAGGCTGTGCTCGACGGTAAGCCGCTCGATATTTTGATGGTCTCGGCGATGCAAATCCACGCCGAAGCCGCCTACGACCTAATTCGCGAAACGCATAGCGCCGGCGACAAGCGACCGTTGATCATCGCCGGCGGTCCGAAGGCAATTTACGAACCGTCGGATTATTTTGAATTGGGACCGCAGCGGGGTGTGGGCGCCGATTGCGTCGTGCACGGCGAAGCGTTTGTGATGCTCGATCTGATGAAGCGCTTAATCGAAGCGCGACAAGACGGCGAGCATGTGCTCAAGACGTACAACCGCATGCGCAGCTCGGGCGATCTCAATCGCATGCCGGGCCTGGCGTATCTTGCAGGTGATGCCAATCGCGAAGAACCCGTTGCGATCAACACCGGCATTCAGCGCTTGCTGCAAAACCTCGATCAATATCCGATGCCCGATGCGGGTTATCGCCTGCTCGAACCGCCCCATCGCGGCGCAACGCTCAAACCCAAACCGCTCGATGCCAAGCAGATCAAGCGCAAGAGCATGATCGCATCGATGATCGCCACGCACGGTTGCAAATTCAACTGTTCGTATTGCCCGATTCCGGCGGTCAATCAGCGCACCTGGCGTTACAAGAGCCCCAAGCGCATGGCCGAAGAAATTCGCCATTTGCACGAAGAATTCGGACTGACGCTGTTCTTCGGCACCGATGATAACTTCTTCAACAGCCGCGAGACCGTGATCGAGTTGATGACGGCGATTTCGGAAACGCGGCTAACGAACGGTAAGAAGCTCGGCGATGAAATCCGCTTCTTTACCGAAGCGACCGAGTTCGATGTACACAAGAATCTCGACATCCTACCGCTCTGCCGCAAGGGCGGCATGCGTGGGATTTGGTTTGGTCTCGAAGACCTGACGGCCAAGCTCGTGAATAAGGGTCAAACCGTCGGTAAAACGGAGATGATCTTCGAGGAACTGATCAAGCTCGGCATTCAGCCGATGGCGATGATGATCCACAGTGATGGTCAACCGTTGCGCTCGAAAGATGGCAGCATGTCGGGTGTGCTCGATCAAGCGGAGTACTTGTATAAGGCAGGTGCCGTTTCGTATCAGTGCACCTATTTGGGCCCCGCCGTCGGCACGCGCAGCTTTGAAGAGTCGCTCGAAGGCGGCACCATGTTCCGCCGCGTGGGTGGAGTGGATGTGCCGCAGGCGTTTCTCGATGGCAACCATGTCGTCGCCTCTGCGGAGAAAGAACCGTGGACGCGGCAGATGAACTTGGTGCGTGCTTACTGGAGCTTCTATAACCCCATCAATTTGATGAAGACGATCTGGGGCTTACGCAAGAAGGGCTCTATTGCACCCAAGCGGGTGCTGTATCAACTGGTCGGTATCATCGGCTTGTTCTACACGTTGCCGCGGCACTGGGCGTGGGCCCGCAAGCTCAAGAAGGGGCCGATCGAGAAACTCACTGGCGCGTTGCCTTCGCGCATTCCCATGATTTACGCCGAGAATGGCGAGATCGTTACGTGGGCGATCGACCATCCCTCGCATCCGGAATTCTCGCGGCCCGATGATTTGATCGGCGTGGGTTTTGAAGAGCAGCGCAATGAATCGGATGTGGCGCTGCCGGTGGTGGGGTGAGGGGAAATTGAGAATTGCGAAATTGGAATTGAGAAAATAGCTTGAATTACTAAGCCGCATGTCAATGATGTGCGGCTTTTTTTATTTAGGTCAATTAAGGATTGACGGTGACTCGGGCATGAAAATGGAATTATTCCCACCGATTCAGACGGCAATACCGATTTCGAGAGACGATAACGTTTTAACAAGCTCGCAAAAAGCCAATACGCCGAAGGCGTTTCGCCAACTCGCCCCGGGTTACCGCGACAGCGGCTACCCGGGATTACCGGAACCATCACGACGTTCAACCCCAACGGGGTTGCGGCGTTCTCCGCTCGTTCGATGCCGCAACTCTTTCAGAGTTGAATGCATTAACGAAACGCCTAACCCAGGGTAGCCGCTACGCGTCAACCCTGGGCTAATGGGTGCAACGCCTTTGGCGTAAAAACTCGATTTTGGCTGGTTTGCGAATAAAGAAGAGGTACAGCGAAATTGTTAGAGCTAAAGCAGACTTGTCTAGTATTCTCTTGTTAATTGGCCTAATTCGATTCGCACTCTTAATCCAAAAGGGGGCGCATTACCCGATAAGTTGGTCGTCGGGTAGTGCCGGCGCCATCGTCTGGGAGGTCGTTGCTATCAGGACGGATTCGATCAGTTCGTCACGCGCCGCCCCGTATGCGGAAAGTGGCAATAGCAATGGCCCGCCGGACTTGGGCTTGATCGAGACAAATTCTTCCATCAGATTCACGCGAACCGATGCACCCCGTACATCGATCGTTCGCCTCTCTAACGCGTTGCGACGAAAAACCGGAAACGTCACAAACTCCAGCCGCCCCGGCGCAATCCGCAACGCGCTCGACCGTAGCGCGCGAATCGTACTGTAAACGCCGAAGCAAAAATAAACAAAAAACAGAAACACGATAGCGATCTTACCGATCAGCATGAGATCGGGCCGCCATGTTTGAATCAACATCAACAGAAAAGCGGGCGGGGCAATTAGGTTGTGTAACACAAATCGCGACTTGGTGTACCGAACTTTGTGCGGCTGATCGACATTCAGGTGAACGGTCGCATTGAAAACGCGAGGATCGAAAAAACTGCCGTCGAGGGCAGCCCCCTGAAACATCGGCTCTGTCGCACCGATGATTTTCAACCGCGACTTCTTTTGCGGCCCTAATGACGCAACGAATGACCTTGAGTGCTGACGCTTCAGCGAAACATACCAAGCGTGGAACAAGCTCCAGAGTAGGCTGAGCGCGACGACTACAAAGATTCCACGAAAGAAAAAGGACCCGCCACCAGCTACCACAAAACGATGAATGATAAAGAAAGGGTAATACAGAATCAGCAAACTGCCTGCGAAGTGTACCCACAGATCGCGGCGGTCTGCCGCGACCATTTCAAGCATGTCGTCCTTCGGTATGTCAACGTATTCTATATGCGGCATTAGAGAGACGGCTTACCCATTCAATCCGGTTGCCAGTCGACCGTTCTTTTATTCACTCAAAATTCAACCGACTTTACTCAAGGCCGCATCGACCTCTTCAAAAATACAACCAGCATACCGCTCCGCCAGTTCATCACTCACCACCGGTCGCGTGTACGTTAATGAGAAATTCAACACGCCGTCGAACCAACAAAACACCGGGTTCCATGCGGGTGGCGTCGGTAATGGCCCTGCTCCCCAAAGGTTGGTGACCCGCGCGCCGCAGATGATGCGAATCGGATAACGAATCTCACCATAATACGAGTAGCCGGACGACAGCGCCTCCAACCCCAACGGCAGCCGCATCAGCATTTGATAGAACCACCAGCGCGACCAATCTGCGGCCCAAAACATCGCCCATTGCTTTAGGTGCACATCGCGCTTGCGATATGACTCCAATTGTTCGCTCAAAGACGCCGCCAGCGCCGACCGGTCCTCGATTAGCTTGCGCTCACCATAAAGCGTGGGCGACACGATATAGTTGCCCTGCAATGGCCGCGTATGTCGCTTCGGATCATCGGCACCGATGAACGACAAATTTTGCGGCATGGTGATTAGGTAAGCATCGGTCTCGACCTTACGCTCCGCAAACACGCGGTGCAGCGCACGCAGCACACACACCGCAAAGAAGCGACCGTACAGCGCCGGGCCGGCCGGAATCTGCGCGCGGGCTTTTTCTTTCAACACCTCGCCAGTATCACGATCCCAACTGCGATGAATACACCGGTAATCTTCAAACGGCGGATGCTCGTGATTAAATAGCGTGCGAATGGTCTTGTTCGTAAGTTGCCGCTGCGCCGAAAAGCTACCGAGCAGCAACTTGATTCGTTTAAAGAAACCTTGCCCCGAAAGCGGATCGTTGAGCCGTTTGTCCTCGTGCAATCCGTCACACGGTTCGGTGTTCGCGCTTAACGCGCGCACATCCATCTGCGCCAGCATCCACATAGCCCCTTCGGCATCCATCAGCATATGCGGCCAGCGAATGACGAGACGTGTTTTATCATTCGGCAGATCGTAATGTTCGAAATGCATCTGTGGCCCATGCTGCAAATCCCATTCGGCGAGATAGCGCTGTTGGAACAATTCATCGGCAGCCTGCAGCGCGTCAACGCTGGTGCGCAAGTCATCGTATTGATACGCCGCGCGCGCCTGGGCCTCGATCGTCGCAGCATCCTTTGATGCCTTCCACACCGGCCGCCCCCAAGCCAACGACATACCCAAGCGCGCCGCGAGAACCGGGTGCTGTTGATACACGCTGAGAATCGCAGCTTGCAAATCGGCGGGGTCGATCCGACCGTCCAGTTCCATGGTCATGAGCGCGATATTGCCGCCCTGCCGCTTGCGTCGCATCATGAGATCGTGCGAATAAAAGAAGTAGTCGGCGGGGTTGAATGGGATGGATGACGTGCTTGCCATAGGCAAAGAAAAGGACCAGACTGGCGACCGCAAATGCTTTACTTACAAACCTTTACCGCAGTATCGACCCGCCATGGGCGATTAGCAAGCGATTCGTTGCCGCCGCTTTGGTCGGCGGATAGATTACCCCGATATATACACCAATGGCGCGGGAGGCGGCAATTTGACCGCAATCATACTCTGGTCCGTAACCGGGCTTTATCTAGGTATCGTGATGGCTTGGCTGGCGGGGACCAGTTGGGTGCGCAAGTTCCGCGCCGATGAAACCATGCGCATCGAGCCCGAGCCGGGCGCGATTCCCGATGGCAATTATCCATCGCTGATGGTCTACGTTGCCGCCCATAACGAGGCCGCGCGCATCGAAGCCTGCATCGAGCGATTGCTCGGGCAGAACTATCCCAATCTCAACATCACGATTGTGAACGACCGTAGCGACGACGATACGTCCGGCGTGGTGCGGCGCATGATGGATAAAAGCGATCGCATCGAACTCGTCGAAGTCGATCAGTTACCCGACGGTTGGATCGGCAAGACCCACGCCCTTTCGGTCGCAACGCGCAAGCCGACTGCCGATTACCTGCTGTTCGTCGATTGCGACTGTCAGTTGGTACCCGGCGCGGTACAGGCGATTATGCACAAGGCCGCGCGCGAAGGCCTCGAGTTTGTGTCGCTATGGCCCATGCTCGATTTGGCCAGCCCTTCGGAAAAGCTCATCACGCCGCCGGTCAGTTGGTTGCTCGGCTTGTACACGCTACTCGGTAGCAAGAGCGCCGCCGATGGTTCGCAAGTCGTGCTGGGCAACGGCCAATTTATGTTGTTCTCGCGCTCTGCTTACGAACAAGTCGGCGGCCATTCGTCGGTGCAAGCCGAATTGGCCGAGGACATCATTCTGGCGCGCAAGGTGGAACAACTCGGCGTAAAGCGTTGGGTAGGTTGGGGCAAAGGCATCTATTTGAGCCAGCGCGATAACAACCTGCGCACCACGAGCAACGCCACCACGCGCGTGGTCATCGGTAGCTTGGTTCATCCGCTGCGCGTGTTTCATTCTTCGCACGTGATGCTCGGCGGCGTCGGTACGTCGATCTTCTTGGGCTTGCCTGCCGCCATCGCCATGTGGATATGGCCCGAGTTCCCTCAACTCAAGCTCGTCGCCATTGGCGCCGTCGTGCACCTGCTCGCCATGCGTTATTGCATTCGCCGCTTGTTTAAAATGACGTTCCTCAAAGTGCCGTCGGTTCTAGCGTTCGCCCTGGGCGGTATTGTGACGGGCCTCGTAATCTTGCGGGCCTCGTGGATTATCACGGGCCGCGGCACGGTGCGTTGGGGAAAGACACATTACCGCGTGCGCGGCTCGCGCATAGTGGCGGCGGTTCCGGCACCGGCGCGGTAAGGATTGCATAGCGTATTTCCTTCGATACGAGAAGTTTCCCATCTCAGTCGGCGGCGATGTCGATTAAGGATTTACCGGGGCAGCTACGGTGAACTCAATCTCCGCCGTCACCTGCTGATCGTACACACGCCAAAACAAGGGTCGCGGAGGACACGGGTCTTCGTCGCACTCATAGGTCAAGCGCAGAAGATACCGCCCCGTTGCCAGCCCTCGCTCGTAAGGGTCTGCCACCGGAATCTCGGGAACGATGCCAGCGTCTTGCCGCTCCTCCGAGCGCGGATCGCGCAGAAAGAAACCGTCACCGGAATAAGCCAAGAGTGCAATCGTCGTTTTATGTTCGCGGTCCGGCGTTATCACGGCGTAGCGCCCGCCCACATCGGCGACATCCATTCCCGCACCCAGCCAGATCACTGGGAAGAAGAGGATTCCGAGGTGAAACAGGGGATTCGCCACCATTGCCGTGCCACAAACAAAATCGTGCTGCGCCCGGTGTGTTTGACCCGTTTCGAGGTGAGTAATCTCTGCGTCGAATAAGAAACTACTCGGCCGGTCGATTGCGATCGTACCGTGGTCAGCCGAGAAAATGGCCTCGACGAACATGGGCCTGCCGGGAATGAGGACCGAAGCCGTTGATTCGAGCCGAAGCTTAAGGGCACCTTTGGGGTTATTACAGCCGTTTGTGCTGAGTGCCAAGAGTAGAATCATCGCGAGTAGGAATTTTCTGCACACTGCCATGGTCAAGGTCTCCACAGTGAGTTCAAACTAGAGATTAAACGCTCGGCATCATAAATTCGTTTCATGAGAAATTTCATCATTCTCCCTTTTTCTCATCTTGGACGAGCATCTGGCACTCGCGGCGAACGCCGCTTCGATAGCATTTGGACATCGCCATGAATATTGCCATAAACAAACGGTCGGCATCCACACGACCTTGTCGATTTAGCCTTTCTCTGCAACACGGTAGTGTTTTCGCAGACTTCGAAGTGGACGAAGACGAACGCGCTTATCTATGTCGCATTTCATTCGATGGTTTCGGATGTTGCACGCCGGACGCCAGCATTTCGCGATTGTCGCAATCGGAATCCCAAATCTTGTTGCGGGCTGTCGAGAATGGAACGCTCGATCCGGACCCTATTCGGCGGATTCTTTTTCGATATTTCCGCGAAATTGAATGCCACGTCTGGCGTGACGCTTTACTGCATCACGGATTGCTCAAGTAGGAAAACCAGTAGATGAGGCCCGAGCCGATTTCCTTGAAAATTACCATTGGTCAAACTCCCTTTGCCCTAGCACTGGTTTTCATGCGGTCACAGGCCGCAGCTCGGTCGTCTTCTCCACACACTCGCTTCCTCCAGCGCTCGCCGTCTCCAATGGCTTGCCCGACCGCCCGCGCGCTACTATGTTGGCAGACGACGATTTTCATATTTCAACCAACCGCCATTCCGGCGAAAGAAGGTGATTCTATGGTTAGCAAAACTGCTGAAAGCTCCGAAAAAGTCTCGAAATGTCCGTTTCGCGGCAACCGCGTCGGCGGCGCGTTGGGCACCGCCCCGCAGATCACGGATTGGTGGCCCAATCGCCTGCAGGTCGAACTGCTGCATCAGAACCCGCCGATGGCCAACCCCATTCCCGAAGTCGATTACACCAAGGCGTTCAAGAGCCTGAACTACGAAGCATTCAAAAGCGATGTGAAGAAGCTGCTGACCGATTCGCAGGATTGGTGGCCCGCCGACTATGGCAACTACGGCCCGCTGATGGTGCGCCTCGCCTGGCATGCCGCAGGCACCTATCGCATCGCCGATGGTCGCGGCGGCGCGGGCACCGGCATGCAGCGCTTCGCGCCGACCAACTCTTGGGATGACAACGGCAACCTCGATAAGGCACGGCGATTGCTGTGGCCGGTCAAGCAGAAGTATGGCGTGCAAATCTCGTGGGGCGACTTGTTGATCATGGCGGGCAACTGCGCCCTCGAAATCATGGGCTTCAAGACCTTCGGCTTCGGCGGCGGCCGCGTCGATACCTGGGAGCCCGATCGCGGCATCTACTTCGGCTCGGAGTTTTGGGATGGCAAAAAGGTCGGCGAAGTCGCGCGCAGCAATGGCAATGGTAACGGCAGCCATCCCGGTGAGATGGTTACGCGCACGCAACGCTGGGAAGGTGAAGCCGGTACGGCCGCATCCGATTTGGAGAACCCGCTCGGCGCCAGCCATCAAGGATTGATCTACGTGCATCCCGAAGGCCCCAAGCGCGACGGCGATGCGGCGGCGGCTGCGCACGACATCCGCGAAACATTCGCGCGGATGGCGATGAATGACGAAGAAACCGTCGCGTTGATCGCCGGTGGACATGCCTTTGGTAAGTCGCACGGTATGGTCGACGGCAGTAAGGTCGGCCCCGCGCCCGAAGGCGCGCCGATTTCGGCGATGGGTATGGGTTGGAAGAACAGCGAAGGCACGGGCTTTGCCGAATATGCGATGACCAGCGGCCTCGAAGGTGCATGGACGCCGAACCCGACCAAGTGGGATAACGACTATCTCGAAAACCTCTTTAAGTATGATTGGGAAATGACCAAGAGCCCCAGCGGCGGCATTCAATACAAGCCCGCCGACAGCAGCGCGCCGAAAACACCGGACGCGCACAAAGATGGCCAGATGAATGAGCTAATGATGCTGGCTACCGATGTCGCGCTGAAGGTCGACCCAAGCTATCGCAAGATTTGCGAGCGCTTCCTGGCGGACTTCGACTACTTTTCCGATTGCTTCGCCCGTGCGTGGTTCAAGCTAACCCACCGCGATATGGGCCCCAAGGTGCGCTACCTCGGCCCCGAAGTACCCGCCGAAGATTTGATCTGGCAGGACCCGATTCCGCCTGTCGATCATGAACTGATCAACGATGCCGATGTTGCGTCGCTCAAGCAAACCATCCTCGGCACCGGTCACTCGGTTTCCGAGTTGGTTTCAGCGGCATGGTCGTCGGCGTCGAACTATCGCGACTCCGACAAGCGCGGCGGTGCCAATGGCGCGCGTGTCCGGCTCGACCCGCAACGCAACTGGGCCGTCAATCGACCCGACGAACTCGCCAAGGTGTTAAACTCACTCGAAAAAGTGCAGCAAGACTTCAACGGCGCGCAAAGCGGCAACAAGAAAGTTTCGCTGGCGGATCTCATCGTGCTCGGTGGTTGTGCTGCGGTTGAGAAAGCTGCTAAGGACGCTGGCGTTTCGGTGACCGTACCGTTTACGCCCGGTCGCGCCGATGTGGGTCAGGATCAGACCGATGTGGAAAGCTTCGAGTGGTTGCAGCCCGTTGCCGATGGTTTCCGTAACTATCAGCGCGACGATGTCGAGTTTAAGGTCGCCCCCGAGCGCATCTTCCTTGATCGCGCCCATCTTTTAACGCTGACTGCCCCGAGTGGACTGTTTTGACCGGCGGTTTGCGCGTGCTCGATCAGAACCACGATCATTCCAAGCATGGCGTGTTCACCGATCGCCCGGGCGTGTTGACCAACGATTTCTTCCGTGTGCTCACGAGCATGGATTACGAATGGGTTGCCAACGACGCGGGCGAAACGACGTTCAAGATCAACGAACGCAAGAGCGGAAAGACCAAATACACCGGCACACGCTGCGATATGATCTTCGGATCTAACGCACAACTGCGCGCCATTGCCGAAGTCTACGCCGCCGACGATGGTCACGAGCGTATGGTCAAAGACTTCGTCGCCGCGTGGAACAAGGTGATGATGCTGGATCGGTTTGAGTTGGCGACGGCGTAAGCATCCCAAGCGCGTCGTCGCATTTGGGCAACCAGTTTGCAAGTCGACAATTCAATAAATGGTAACAACTGACCCCGGATTGATATTGTCAATCTGGGGTCTTTTTATATCTCAATAATTGGTGATACTCTGCTGCGCGAATTGCGACTTGGTGTCCGCCTTGCGGAGCAAATGGCGCGTTGAGGTGACTGGTCCGCAGTGCGGACCCTACAATCTACAAACTGATTCAATTCAGCGCTTGCGTCGCGATTGCACGCGCAGCCCCGTTGGCTTCGTTGCGACCCAATCAGCGAAGCGGCGGACTTCGTTGTGGCTGAGCAGCGCGTCGAGCGTGTGGTATTGGTCCGCCAGTTGTTTTTCCGTCAACACCGCATGGATGTGGCCGTGGCACGGGACGCATAGATCGACCGTCTGCTGCCGTTGTTCGCGCGTAAAGGCGCGCTGCGTGCGTTTCTGCCGATGCCGCATGCGCGGCACCAGATGATGACGGGTTGTGCGGATGTTGGTGCGACCGCAAAGGGCACAGGTGTTGCGCGTAGCGTGTTGGTAGGTGTTGATTTCCACCGAGTTGATTGTAGCGGATTAGGTGGGTTCGCGGGAGATTATTGAATCACGAGCTTCGTGAGGGCGCAACCCTCGAGCTGAAAAAACTAATCTTCAGCCGCCTTGGGTGCTGCCAACGCTTTACTGTAAACGCCGGATCGGTCAAAGCAGCACGCTCGGCGCTTGCCGGAGGCGAGCATGTCGCAGGCGCTATCGATTCGTCGACGTCGCGTCTCGTCGCGCTTGGCCGACGTGACCCAATGAACCCAATCTTGCCGCGCGAGCGGCGTAATGTCGGTCCACACAGCGTATGCATCGGGCGCGGCTCTCAGCGCCTTGCGAAAGTCGGCCGGCACATCGGGCTCGGGCTCCTTATCCATTGCGGTCAACTCCAGCGCGATGTTATCCCCGATTTCGATGCCGGCAGACGCGCGTAATCGCTTGCTGATTTTTAGCCAATGGCTCTTTTGACCATCCGGCTCGAGCGAAGCGCGAAACGTATGACCATTGATGTTGCCGTTCACCATGACGCGACCGCGGCGTGGCAGCTTACTGCTGACAGTCTTCGGCAAAACAACAAACGCCCACGAACTTCCGCGCGGCTCGTCCGCAGGGCGTAAGAGTTTTGTTTTGCATTTGAGCGTTGGCAGTTGTCTTGGCATTCGCGCGATCTTTTTTCGAGCCGAACGAAACAGATAATTGTAACGAAAGTCGACGTTATATCGCCATACATACGCCACGCGTGTATCGGTGGGTTGAGTACAACACCACCCTACGGCGGGCAATGGCTCGAATTGAAAGGGTCGCCTCTAATTGGCTTCATAGATGGCCCGGGTTGGTACTCCAACCTGGGGACTCGATTACGGGTCCCGGGCTCGCGCAGATAGTAATATTTATACTTCGGTCTATTCACAGTCCCGCGGCGGAGTATCGAAATCGGCAACCCGGCCCAGGTTGATCCACGATTTGATATCGTATCCTACTTCGCTGAAACTCTAATGTATGAAGAAAGATAAATACGTCTGCCAGGATTGCATCACTCGATTAAACCAAGGTCGATACGGGTTAGCACCCAGCAGCGCGTTCACCTTATTATTGATGGTAATCTCCGTTCTCAGCGGCTGCGCTAAACCCAACCCGACCGACTCGCATCAGAGCGATGCACCCGCGCGTGCCGACGAACCGCTCGTCGAGCTTCAACGATTCGATCCACGGATCAAGCTCGACCTGCGTTACGCGACCAGTAATAACTTCCTCGGCCGACCGGTCTATCCCGAGGCGCGCTGCTTCGTTCGATTGAATGTCGCGCGGCAACTCAAGGCCGTGCAGGACCAGCTCGAAGAACGCGGCGTGGGTCTCGTCGTGTTCGATGGCTACCGCCCCGTTGCCGTACAGCGTGCGATGTGGCGGATCATGCCCGACCCCGATTATGTGGCCGACCCGGCGAAGGGCTCGCGCCACAATCGCGGCGCTGCGGTCGACGTCGCGTTGGTGGATCTCGACGGCAAACCGCTACCGATGCCGACGGAGTTCGATGACTTCACGCCCGCAGCCCATCGCGATGCCGTCGTCAAAGACCCGGCAGCCCGTGCGAATCGGAAACTTCTGACAGGTGTTATGCAAGCCAACGGTTTCGTCGGCTTAAGAACGGAATGGTGGCATTTCGACATCGAGAACTGGCGCGACTATCCGATCATCCAAGACGACGCCGAGGCGGCACGGCTTAAGACGATTCCTTGGCGCAGTGATGGACAAAGCGACTGATCTGCGGATCGGTTCGGTGTGTTGTATCTCGAAGCGACGCCGTCGGGTGCCCCGGGTTGGCACTCCAACCTGGGCTCTCGATTTTGTTTTGGTGGCGGGCCGTATCTATTCTTAGCTCAACCATGTGAGCGAATCGCAACCCCACGTCGGAGTACCGACATGGGCCACCCTACCTACGCAATCGGGTGCCATGCCGACCCAACCGAAGCACTGTCATTTGAAGCTAAATAGGTGACGTCGCGCGAAAGCCCTCAAATAGCCAACCAGCTAAAAGGTCGGCATGCATGAGACACGCGCATGCAAGATAATCGGCTACATAGAGCACCTTGCAATCATTCGCCAAATTCAATACCTGATTAGGGGCATTTTCGTGTATGAAACATGCCGACCTACAAATCGGCCGCGTGGCCCTGTGACCCCTCGCTAAATTGTCGATGCATAGACGCACAGAGTCACCGCGGTTGGGTCGGCATGGCACCCTCGACTTTATAAACAGGTGAAGAGAAAACTGACATACGGCCCGCCACGTATTACGTGCTTGCCTCAAAGGGCAAACATGCCACTCGCCCACCTTAAATCGATAACGGGAGCAAACGGTCCATTGTATTGCAAACGATCGGTTCGCGTTCGAGTAAGGCCCGAAAGCCGGACAGGTCTGGAAGCCTAAGCGCCTTTTGAATCGCCTTGTCGATTCTTATTCTTACGTGATCATTGGTCATTTCGGGCAATGCTTGTAGATCCTTCTCCTTTACCGCGTCAAATTCGTGCGCTAGTTTCCGCCGCGCGGCACTTGCAAGCTTGCTTACATCCAACACAGGCAATTGCGCCAAAATTGGCTTCTTGAATCCGATAAATGCGCCTTCTGTCTCGACCCTGAAACCTAACAAAGTCATTACACCAAGTGAAGAATTCAGCCAAAGGACAAGCGCCTTTGCATCCTCTATAGTGAGTTTGTCGCGCAAATTGAACGGCCACCAAACGTTGGACATGACAGGTTCATCTACATAGGTTGCGGTCACCGGCATCGTGTTCACTCGGAAACGCTCGGTCAACAAAATCCGGCCTGCCTTCTTCCAAAGTTCGTTGGCATCTCGCAACGGTCGGCCTTTCGCGGCCTTTGAGCGCGGTGAAAGCCATCGATTAGGCGACAGCGATAGACGCATCGCCACATCCGAACCATGACCCCACAATGCCGGGTACTGCGTCTTGCTCTTGGCGACAGTGAAGCCATCGTGAACATCTCGCCGATCGAATCCCAAAGAGCCCAGCTTATCGAGTCGACATGTCGGAAGCTCGTAAACAGTCCTCTCACCCGGGAAGCAGAGTTTCCCTGTTGTCAGCTCCATGAGCATCTTGTTCAATGTGAAAGTGGCAAACGATGCTGGCATGCTCCACGACTTCTCGCTGATTTCTCGCCAGTCGATTCGATAAGCTTCACCAAATTTCTGATCAGCAACAACCACTTCCTTTCCCACTGGCGATGTCAGCAAGTCAGGTAGATCGTCATCGGCAACTTCGCGGGCTATGCTTAGCGCCTCAATTGAATTCGCAGGCTGACGCCAGAGATTTACATAGGTTGTATTTGCTTTTAGTCCTGTTTTCAGCTTGGACTTCCGTGCCACAACAAGCACTTCGCTCAAGGAGGTGTTTTCAGAAAAATTCCAATGGCCCACATGTTGGCTAGTGATTATGTAATCGACAAAATATGAATTAGCGATTAAGTCGCGAGTGGGTTTCCATGACGGGCCGCATAGCAGAGCTTTTGGTAACACCAACGCGAGCGTTCCAGCCTCTCGAATATGCTTGTCGCCCAGCGCTGCGAAAACTGATCCGAGTCCAGCAGTAATGCTCGCCTTAATGTTATTCGATGCTACCAGCTTCTTTAGCCGAGCCTGCATCGGCTTGCGCTCTTTATCCGGGAGATTTCCAAACAGTAGGTTGTCGCCGACGCTGCGCGTAAACGGCGGATTCATAACGCACAGGTCCAATGTAGGGATGGTAGCGCCCATCGCCGCCCCCTTCCCTTTCCCGGTGACCTGCTCTGTTTGGCCGAACAGAATTCCGGCAATATCGTATTTATCGAGGAAGTCCAACGTCCCCAACGCATGATCGTTCCCGCCTAACGGCATTCGGTATAGGTGCGTTGTGTTGACGGGGGTTTCAGGAACGCGAAGAGTCAGTGTGGACGCCGTAAGGTGAACGGCAGACGAAAGAACGTCGTAGCCGTGAATAATATCCTCGACAATCGTGTGGTGAAGGCTCGTAATCTCAGGCTGTGTCCCGTTCGGGACACAAGCACGTACGTAATTGTCCAAAACAACATCTGCGCTTGCCATGAGAAGCGTGCCCGTCCCGCAGGCAAGATCTGCAATTCGCAGGTCGCGGATGCTCTCGATATTCGACCAGTCGCATTTGTAATGGTCTGGTGACAGCGCGAGTTTCAGCAGTAATGAAGCCGATGGTATCGCAGTATAGTATGCGCCAAGATATTTCGCTTCCTCAAGCAGTCGATGATAAATGCGACCAGCCAAGTCGTGCCGAAGAGATGCGCGGCATGCAACCACTTTCAGAGCGGTATCGGACAATTCGATAAGTGCCTTTTGTAAATCGGCGTCAGCAGATAGGCACAGTAAGAGTTCGTGAGCGGTAAAGAAGATAGGATAATAGTTAATCTCTGTGATAATAAGTTTCCACTGGTCCAAGATCGCAGAATGGATATCGATTGCCATTCGGTAATTTTGCAAAGTCGATACACGAGAATCCTTTTGGGAAAGAACCTCCTGAAATATTAATGCATTGACAAGTATCAGCGCACCGATACGAGATACACTTGTTTGTTCTCGCTCGTTCAATATAGTGTGGTCGCCAACATCCCGAATACCGAGTTTTGCTGCCATCCGCGCGGCAGCCGCAGGCTAAAGCGCCATTGCGTAGGTCGCGTCGTTCACTCTACCTTCAATCATCTCGACTGCGCGCGACAGCGTGTCGTCGCGCACAAGCTGCTCGTAGGATCGTCGAATCGCATCATTCAGATCACTAACTTTGCCACGGTGAAAGTGCGGCGGTTCTGGTTGTTTATCAAAAAGAACGAGCTGTGTTTCAGGTGTGGTGACTTCGTTGACAATTGCATATTCGATATTGGCTTCACCGAGTATCGAAGAAATCTTGGCCCATCTGGCATTTCTCAATTTTTCAGGGTATATGACGGCCGCGCCTATGTGTGCGACATTTTCAGTAACTCGGGACTGCGCCTTTTCAAATGCTTTCGCGCGCGCGTTCGCCGTACTGCCAAATTCAGCTTCAATCGCAAGCCGAAGTCCCAGAAAATCTACGAGTACGTCGGGAAGTCGCACACCCGAATCACCGGCCAATTTTCGGATCTGCTCAGGGGCGGCGACAAGACCATGTGACTCAAGTAACTGAGCCAAAACAACATTCAATGCCTCTTGCCTGTGTGCCTGCGTCATACTTGAATGGAGTATTAATCGCAGCATCACAGACGGTCAAACGCTTGGCAACCCCTAACTATCCCGCAGTGTGCGACTAATCTCGCCGAATTTACCCAAATTGCAGCTACCTGATCACGAAGTAAATACTAAATCCGCCGAGTACTTCAAAATCTCCCCATCCCAAAATCCCCCCTCCCACCCCCTCAATCCACCCCTGTGATTTTCCTCTGCCTCCACGCTGGCGGCAATCTTTGCCGATCTCTATGATGGAGGGTTTCCGGGCAATCCGGGCCTTGGCTAATTCCCCATAATTCGGGGCCGTGCGTGACAGGAGGTCGCGTGCGTAACCTTCTGCGGCATGGAGGCTTGCAGACGCTTATGATCCTCAAGAAACTCGCGGCGACCGGCTTCAAGAGCTTCGCCGACAAGACCGAATTTGCCTTTGACCGGGGCATCACCTGCATCGTCGGCCCCAACGGCTGCGGCAAGAGCAATGTCGTCGACGCCATCAAGTGGGTCCTTGGCGAGCAATCCGCCAAGAGCCTGCGCGGCAAGCAGATGCAGGATGTCATCTTCAACGGCTCCGGCAGTCGCAAATCCTCCGGCCTGGCTCAGGTCGATCTCACCTTCGATAACAGTGACGGCTTGCTGCCCGTCGATCAGACCGAAGTGGTCGTGAGCCGGCGGCTCTACCGGTCGGGCGAGAGCGAGTATTTGCTCAACCGTAAGCCGGTGCGTTTGAAGGATGTGCGCGAGCTGTTTCTCGATACCGGGATCGGTGTCGATGCGTATAGCGTGATCGAGCAGAACCGGGTGTCGGCAATGCTGGAAGCCAACCCGCTGGAACGGCGCGGCATTCTCGAAGAAGCGGCGGGCATCAACAAATATAAAGTACGCAAGAAAGAAGCCACGCGCCGACTGGAGCGCGTGAATCAGAATCTCTTGCGCGTGCAGGATATCGTCGAAGAAGTCGAGAAGCGCCTGCGCAGCGTGAAGCTGCAAGCGGGTAAGGCGCGTAACTACGAAGCGTACACCCAGCAACTGCGCGAACTGCGCAGCCGCTTTGCGCTGTCTGAATATCACCGCCTGGTGCTGTTGCGCGACGATCTCGATAAGCAAGCGGGTGAACGCGCCGACGAAGCCACGCGCATTCGTACCGAGCTATCGAACAACGAAGCGAAGACGTCCGACGCGAATGTGCGCAATGTCGAACTTGAAAAAGAAATTCAAGCCAACGAAGGCAGCCTGTTAACCGCACAGTCGCAAGTGACCGGTGCCGAAGAGCGCATCGCGGCCTTCGAACGGCGTATCGTCGATCAGGAAAACCTGCTGGGACGGTCGCAGGATCGCTTGGCCGGTTTCGACGATCAGATGAAGGCACTCGATGAGCAACTGGCCGCCGTCGAACAACAAACCGCCGAGATCGAGCAGCAAATCGAAACGGTGCATGCCGATCAACAGCGCGTACAAACCGACGATACGGCGTCGGCGCATTTGCTCAACGAGAAGACCGCGGCGCTAGAAGAACTCAAGGAAACCATCATCGAGTTGGTGCGGCGGCAGAGTCAGTTACAGAACGAACTCAACAGCTTCGACGTACAGTCACAATCGATCGGCGATCAGAAGAATAAACTCGCGGTGCGCTCGGACGAAATCGACCGGGAACTCGGCACGGCGCGCGGTAAGCGCGAAGAAACATCGGCGCGGCTCGATCAACTCAACCAACGCATCGAAGACAAGAACGCCCGCCTCGAAGAAACCCGCGCCCGTATCGCCGAAGTCGCGCGACAACGGGCCAACCTGCTCGATCAACTTTCCGCCGCTAAGGAATACCGCAGCGGCCTCGAATCGCGCCGCAATTTGCTGGAGGAGATGGACCGTAAGCACGAGGGGTTGTTGGCAGGGGCGCGCGAAATTCTGGAACGGCGCGAAGCCGATGAGAGCGGGGCAACGTTTAACTACATCCTCGGTGCCGTGGGCGAAATCTTTGAGACGGACGTCGCGCACGCGGGCCTCGTCGAGTCGGTCCTCGGCCCTTACGAGACGTTTTTGATTACGACCGAGCGGGCGCGCTTTTTGGCCGATCGCGAAGCGCTGGGTGAACTAACAAGCCGCGTACGTGCGTTCGCACTCGATGCCGTGCCGGTGCCGATCGCAGGGCCGGACCTTTCGCAACAACCTGGATTCGTCGCGCGGCTGCGCGATTGGGTGAAGGTGCCGGAAGGCTGCGACGCGCTGGCCAACTACATGTTGGGCCGCACCTACGTCGTCGAGTCGGTCGACGCGGGCATGCAGATGTCGGCGCTCGACCCGCAAGCGCGCTTTGTGACGATGTCGGGCGTCGTGATCGAATCGGATGGTCGCGTCAGCGTGGGTTCGTTGAGCAGCGATACCGGCATCATCAGTCGCCGCAGCGAGCTGCGCGAATTAGCGCGCGAGATCGAAGAAGTCAAAACGCGCGTGGCCACGCTGACCGAGCAGATGGAACGCAGCGAATCGGAAGTATCCGGCCTTGAAGAAGACCAGCAGTCGTTGCGATCCGCAGTATATGACCTAAACACCGAGCGCGTTGAAACACAGGCCGCGCTGCAAACGCTGAACACCAACATCGAGAACCTCGAACAAGAGGGGCCGTTGGTACGCTCGGAGATTGAGACGCTCGAGAATCGTCTACGAGAAATCGCCGAACAGCGCGAAGATCGCACCGGCACGCTCAAGATCATCGATCAACGCCATCTAGAAGGAGAACAACAAGTCGGCGTGGTGCAAAGCGAGATCGAAATGCTTACGACGCAGCGGCGCGAGATTGGCGAGAAGTTGACAGCCCTGCGCGTGCAAGCGGGTGAACTGGCTCAGCAGCGCGCGGCCAATGCCGATCGCAGTCGCAGCCTTAAGGCCAATCGCGTGCAGCTCGAGGCCGATCGCAGCAAGGCCGAACACGATGTGGCAGAAGCGCGCGAGCGCATTGAGCAATCGCAGAAACAAATCGAACAGACGACGCAAGAGTTGGAAGCGCTCAAGCAAACGTCGAGCGAGTTACAACATCGCGGCATGGCGCTACGGCAAGAGCGCGATTCGATTCGCGATGCCGTCGATCAATTTGTGAAAGACGCCCGTCGCTTGCGCAGCGAGCTGGAAAAAGTCGAAGCCGAACTCAACGAGCGCCGCATCAAGTTACAAGAAGCCAAGGTCCGGCTGGAAGATCTGGTCTCACGCGTGGCCGATGAGTTGCACGTCGATCTGGCCGAGCAGTACGAAGGTTACGAGCCCGACGAAGAAGAAGATTGGCCCGCCGTCGAAGCCCAGATCAATGACCTACGGCAAAAGATCGACCGTCTGGGTAACGTAAATCTCGATGCGATTCGCGAACAGGAAGAATTGGAAGAGCGTCAGACATTCCTCAGCGAACAACTAGCCGACCTGCGCGAAAGCGAAAAGCAGCTTGCCACGCTGATCGACAAGCTCAACAAGGAATCGGAAACGCGCTTCAAGGAAACATTCGAGAGCGTGTCGAAGCACTTCACCGCTTTGTTTAAAAAGCTCTTCGGTGGCGGTAGGGCCGAATTGGTTCTGCAAGATCCGAACGACGTGCTCGAATGCGGCGTTGATATCATGGCGCGACCGCCCGGCAAGGAACCGCGCAACATCTCGCAGCTTTCCGGTGGCGAGAAGACCATGACGGCAATCGCGCTGCTGATGGCCGTGTTTCGCAGCCGACCGTCACCGTTCGTGCTCTTGGACGAAGTCGATGCCGCGCTCGACGAAGCGAATAATTTGCGCTTCAATAATGTCGTGAAGGAATTTGTCGAGCTATCGCAGTTCATCGTGATCACGCATAGCAAGCCGACGATGAGCATGGCGGATGTGATGTACGGCGTGACGATGCAAGAAGCAGGCGTTTCCAAGCGCGTGAGCGTGCGGTTTGAAGATCATCCGGATACGCAGTCGGCCGTGGCGTAGCGGCGTTTAGGCGCGGTAACAAACAGAGCCGCGCCCTTAAGGAAGCGGTGTATTTTACCTCTTCGTCAGCGTCGAGTTTTCTCGGACAGCATGGATGTGACCGAATAGCTTCCGTCATACATTTGGCTTACTCTTCATGCCGATACATCCCGAACGCTCTTGGCGTGACCGCTTCCTGACGGGCGCGGCTCTGATCGGACGCGCTACTGACTCATTGCCGATCGTATTGCTCGGATCAGGTTCGCGGCGTCGCGTTTTGTTTTTATCAGCACCGGCCGTTATCGAACCGTCCCGATAATCCCTCACCCGCACAATTTGCTCAATTGCTGACCCGTTTCGCTCGTTGCATAGCGAGAGGACCGTCCCGTCTCGGTGCGCGGCGGCCTTTCGACCTTGCGATTCCAACGATGACCGGAGGGGCCACCATGCCGATCTCAACTCGAACTCTGAAGCCGCTGTTCGCCATGACGCTGATGACGCTAATGACCCTGATCATCGTCGGCTGCGGCCCGAAGGAGATGGACTGGCAATTCACCGGTCCGCGCGTCTACCTTATCGAAGGCACAGACGACGATGCATCCGGCGGCCTCTCGCAGATGCGCTACGAGTTGGAGCAGCAGGAAGTCAACGCCCGCGTCGTGTCTTATACCAAGTGGCTCGATATCGTCCGCGATATCGATAGTGACTGTGACGAAGAAGTCATTCTCGTCGGCCACGGTCACGGCGGCTTTCTCGCCACGCAGGTGGTGCGGCACTACGCCCAGGAACACAAACTCAAGCATATCGACGCCATTTTTCTGGTGGACGTTTTCAACAAGGATTGGCCGCACTCGCTAAAGCAGGCCGGTCATTGGGACCCGCACGAACGACCGATGAGCACGCCCGTAGGCCATAACGCGTTGAAGGTCCGCAACTATCAGCAAAGCAGCCCCAATTCCAACCGCTGGGGGTCGAATGCGTCCACCACGCGCGGCTCGGACGCACAGCACGATCATCCGTTTTATTGGTACGATGGGTTTTGGACACGCGATGAGATCACGGGCCAAAAATGGGGAACGTCCGTCGATGATGACGGCGTGTACCATCAGACGATTGACAATCGGGATGTCCTGATTCAACGTATCGTGCAGTTGTGCCGCAAGGCGGCGCTGTCACCATTCCATTACACGCCGCCGGAACATTATCCGCATGAGCAAGCGCGCCGCACGACGCAGCCAAACCGACCGCAAACCGCCCCCGGCAAAGTCTGGTGAGGGAAGTGCCGGCGCCGATGTTTCGGCGCTGGCGAAGTATTGGGTCGTCACGTTGTTGATTCTGCTGGCGGCCGGTTTGATCGCCGGGATCACCGCCAAGGCGGCGCTAAAGCCGGATGGTTTTATCCACGCGCTGCGCAGTATCGATGCTTCCGAATTTAACGGGGATATCGCCGGCGGACTCACCGACGACGGCGTGATCAAACGCTATCGCCAAAGCAGCACGAACCATCCGCTGGCGCAGGAATTCGCGTCGCGCATTCGCGCCGCCGAAGCCGTTATCGATAGCTTCGACGGGCCGCTACCGGAAGATCGGCTGAAGCAGCTATCGGTCGAAGCTGAATACGACGGGAAGAACCTCTTGACCCGCGCGCTGGTGGCGCTGGCGTACGAGTCGCCGCAAGGCGATGACACGTTTGCAAAGCCGATCGATCGCTTTGACTATCTCAATCGCGTGATTTCGCAGCCGCCCGCTATCGATACCGTGGCGACCTATGGCGATGCGTTTTACGACCTGTTTATTAAGGCCTTCGACGGCTTCTCCGAGCGACCGTCAAACGTGCTGATTACCGGCGACGCCCTTTATTACGATACGTTTTTACAAACGCATCGCGCGTTGTACGAGTGCATTCCGTTCGCCGTCAATCATTGGGGCGCGTTGGCCACGGAACTCGAAGCCGATGGGCACGACGCCGAAGCGTTTCAACTGCGCCAATGGTTGGGCGAAATCTGCTTTGGCATTATCGAAGTCGATCGCGATCCATCCTTGCAGTTGATTGCGGCACGCGGTTTGATCGGTGTGTTCGGGGAGAATGCGGCGATTGCCAAGCCGCTCCGACAACTCGTCGACGATCACACGACGAATCGCAAAATCCCCTATACCGATAGTCGCATCTCGCCGTTTTCCAATTACGAAACGCTTGCGCCGATCGAGTATGCCGACGCGTTCGATTCGTTCGCGCGCTTTACCGCCGCGTCGGCTTTGTTCGCTGGTTCGGCGTTGGTGGCACTGATGTCCCTAGCCGCATTCATCTTGCCGGTGAAGTCGCATCGACCGAGCAAAGATCAGGTGCACCCGCTGGGCGCACGCCTGGGTTTGTATGCGTTGATTATCGTGATCGTTCCGTTGGCGTTGGTTTGGCGCGGCGCGGATTTGTTTCAAGCTGGCGAACACCCCTATCTGAGCCGCGACTGGATGGTCGGGGCGCTGTTGGCGTTTGGTGTTATCGGCGGCGCGCTCACGATCATTCGCGCCATCATCGACAACGCCGGCGGTTCTACGCTGGCGGAGCGACTGCGCTGGGGGAGCGTTGGATTGGTGCTGTTCGTTGCGGCAGGGCTCATGCTGGCCGCACCGTTTCAAACGTTGGTGTGGTCCCTGCGCTCGCTGGCAATTGTCGATAATTGGTTGACGGCTGCCGTCTTGATGGCGTTGCTATTGTTGGCTGCGATTGCCATGGCACGCATACCGGCGCATCGGTTGGCACGCGTGGCAGCGCTTTGTGCCTTGCTGTTCGCCATTCAATCGGCGACGCTGCACAGCTTGCATCGCGGCGCGGATCGTCGTTATCAGAATGCCGTGGTAACGAACCACGCCGATCCGTTGGGTGCACGCCTCGGCCGCGATTGGCGTAAGACCTACATCGATCCGGCGCGCGATGCCTTTAATGAGTTGCAACCGTGATCGCTGAAATCATCAGCATCGGTAACGAGCTGACGACGGGGCAGACCGTCGATACCAATGCGCCGTGGCTGGCGGCGCGACTGGCCGAATTCGGCGTGACGTGCACGCGACAACATACCGTCGCCGATGAGTTGGCCGCCATTCACGATGTGATCGACATGGCAGCCAAGCGCGCCAATGTGCTGTTGATCACCGGCGGTTTGGGGCCGACTCCCGACGATCTAACGCGCTTGGGTCTGGCCCAAGCGATGGGTGTTGAACTCGACTTCCACGAGGCGAGTCATCGTCGCATCGAAGCCTACTTTCGCTCGCGCAAGCGACCGATGCACGACGGCAATCGGCAGCAAGCGATGTTCCCGCGTGGTGCCGAACCGTTGATGAACGAGCGCGGTACGGCCCCCGGCATCTACGCGAGGTTGCACGACAGTCGCGTGTATTGCATGCCCGGCGTACCGAGCGAAATGACGTGGATGTTCGATACGTACGTTGTACCGATGCTGCAGGAACTGGCGGGCGAGGGCGTCATTCTGCGGTCGATTCTGCGAACCTTCGGCATGAGCGAGTCGGAAGTTGGTGAGAAGCTGGCCGACCTAATGCGGCGCGATCGCAACCCGACGATCGGTACCAGCGCCGCCGATTTGATTATTTCGATTCGCATACTGGCGCGCGGCCAAACCCGCGTGGAAGCTGAAGCGTTGATGGCTGATGAAATCCAAGAGATCCGCCAACGCCTCGGCCAAGTTGTTTATGGAGAAGGTGATGACACGCTCGCCACGGCCGTCGGCAGGCGTTTAATTGAAACGCGGCAAACCGTCTCCATTGCCGAGTCGTGCACCGGCGGGATGATCGCCAAACGGTTGACCGACCTGCCGGGTAGCAGTGCTTACATGAAGCAGGGCTTTGTTACGTACGCCAACGAAGCGAAGACGGCGTTGCTCGGCGTTTCGGCGGATGACATTCGCGAACACGGTGCAGTCAGCGAGACAGTCGCGTTGCAGATGGCGGCGAACTGTCGCGTACGCTCGGGAACGGATTATGCCATCGGTGTAACGGGTATCGCCGGACCGAGCGGCGGTACGAAGGAAAAGCCCGTTGGCCTCGTTTATATCGCGCTGGCGTCACCCGATGGTGAAACGAAAGTCAAGGAGTTTCGCTTCGGTGATAATCTAAGCCGTGAGCAAGTTCGGGATCGTACGGCCAAGGCGGCCCTGAATTGGCTGAGGCGCAAGATTGATCAACAAAGTTAAATTGCCAGCGGCATACCCACCAATCGTTTTTTGAACATCAACGCGGCCGTAACTCGCAACTAACGTCCAACGTTCACTTGTTGGGCGGCGTGTCTGATACGAACGACGGCAACGCGTCGTTGTTCTTCATCAATCGAGTAGAAGATTAGGTAATCACCGACGTGCGTCTTGCGAATATCTTTGCCAAGCCGCTCTGATTCAGCTTCCGCTGTCGCATGCCGATATGGCGCGATGTAGAGACCCTCGGTAAAGTGAAGAAGCTGGCGCAGCCACGATGCGATTGTCTCATCCGAAATCGCCTGACCGCGCAACCATTCAATCTGGTTATCAATATACGCGATTGCTTCCGGCCCATACTCGACGCGGTAACTCACGACGCCAAATCGATGTTGTGTTTCCTGGCGAGCTGTTGCAATGCATCTCTACCGTCGACGCCATGTCCGTTCTCAACCGATTGGATTCCGGCCTTGATTGCGGTGACGTCTTGATTTAGCTGCGCCGCTTCCACCAGTGCGTCGTATGCCGCCGGGCTCAGTAACACGCCGGCCGCGCGCCCCTGCTGCGTAATGACCAACGGTTGGCCGGTCTCCTGAACGAGCCTAATGTGCTCGGTGATGTGGGACCGATGTTCGCTGATTGGAATGATGTTCTTGGTATTCAAAGTGCGGACTCCTGCAAAGGCGCATTTAACCTGCGTACAACTTATTGTAGCAAATTTTGTACACATACGAATGCCGCGAGCTGTCCTGGCGTGAGGAAACCCAACACGGATAGGGTTATAAACCGATCAATATCAATACGTTACAGCCACTATCCGCCTCCGGACTAACGGCATTCTCAGATACTTCGCACAGTCCCATTATTCCGTAAACTACCTGCTGTTATGACCATCCGCCCCATCATCGGCCTCGAAATTCACGTGCAGCTGGCGACACGTACCAAGCTGTTTTGCGGCTGTCGGCTGGAATTCGCAGCCGCGCCCAATACGCATGTTTGCCCCGTCTGTTTGGGCTTGCCGGGGGCGCTGCCGGTGATGAATCGGCAGGCGTTTGAGTTCGCCGTGCTGGGAGGGTTGGCGCTCGAATGCGATATCGCCGGCGTGACGAAGTGGGATCGTAAAAGCTATTACTACCCCGACATGCCGAAGAACTTTCAGACCAGCCAATACGATTTGCCCGTCGCGTCGAAGGGCGGCTTTACGATTCCGACGGTCAATGGCGCATTGCGGCGCATCGGGATCATTCGGGCGCACTTGGAAGAAGATGCCGGTAAGAATCTGCACGAAGGCTTGAATCATACGCGCGTCGACCTGAATCGTGCCGGTACGCCATTGTTGGAAATCGTGACCGAGCCCGACATCGCTAACGCTGACGAGGCATATACGTTTTGCGTAGAGTTGCAGAAGCTAGTGCGCTTCCTTGGTATCTCTGACGCCGATATGCAAAAGGGTCAAATGCGGTTCGAGCCCAACGTAAACGTTTCCATCACCGACGATGACGGTACGGAGTACCGAACGCCGATTAGTGAGATAAAAAATCTCAACAGCTTTCGGTCGGTGCGTTCGTCGATCGAATACGAAATCCGCCGCCAAGTCGACGCGTGGCGGGACGATCACGATTACACGCTCGAGAAACGCGGTAAGCAGAACTTCGGCTGGAACGATCAGCTCGAAGTCACCGAGTTTCAGCGCGGTAAGGAAGAGTCGCACGACTACCGCTACTTTGCCGAGCCCGACCTTGTGCCTGCCAAACTCGACGCCGCCGAGCTTTCCGGATTTCGAGCGCGCGTGGGCGAGTTGCCGCTGGTGCGACAGGCGCGCTTCATTAAATCGTTCGGCATGACGGAGAAAGACTGCGAGATCATCATGGCCGATCGCGCCACCGCCGATCTTTACGAAGCGGCCATCGATGCCGGCGCAGACACCAAAATTTTGACCAAGCAGTTCGTCGGCGTGTGGAATCACATCGCATCGGCATCGCAACAGTCGGTGGCGCAAACCGGTATCGATGCTGCGGCGGTTACGCAACTGGCACAGTTGGTCGCCGACGGAACCATTAGCGCCAGCGCCGCTTCCCAAGTGGCCGAGCAACATTGCAAGAACATCAACACAGCCGAACCGAGTAACGCCCGGGACAGCGTCGACTTAGCTGCTATCGCAACCGAACTCGGCTTGGTGCAGGAGCGCGACGAGAACCAACTCGCCGCATGGGTCGACGCGGCCATCGCCGCCAACCAGCAAGCCTTTGACGACGCCACGACCAACCCGAAGAAGGCCAAGGCCGCCCTCGGCTTTTTGCGCGGCCAAGTGATGAAGCTATCGCAAGGGAAGGCCGATCCGAAGCTGGCCGGGCAAATGTTGGAAGATCGCTTAAACAAATCCTCGACGTAGTATTCATTAGAGCCAATATTTGGCGCGAGCCCGATAGTCCAATATTGATTTTGCAATTCGGACGCTGCCCGAGCGGATATCAAATAAACACGCCCGGTTATCAGTCCTCGATTCCGTTGGTGTCCATAAACCCCGAATTTACTTGCGGTACCCCTTGTGGGGCACGATCTAATCTACATCGACTGCCTGCAATCTGTGGGCGACAGCCATCGTGCACCAAATGTATGCGATATTTGAATCGGGCCATTTATGAACGAACATCGCACCACTATTCAAGTTGTCGGCGACGACGCATTTCGTATAGCGCTCATGGACGCATTCGAGAAGGACGCGTTCCAGCCAACATGCGACTGGCCGAACAAGATACGTGCCAACGAGCTTCCGATCGTTCACGACCGCGTACTGTTCGACTATCTGATTATCAAATGCACAAACTCCCTCGACACGAGCCAGATCGTCAGAGCGCTACGCGATAACGCGGAACTACGACCAATCATCGTCGTCACGGATTCATCCGATGGCCCTGAATGTCGCGAACTGTTTAGCAGCGGCGCGGATGACGTCGTTTGGGCGGATCAGCTCAATCGTCAACAGCTTCGCGCTGCGATGTCTGCCGCACGCTGTAACGAACACCAGCGTACCGCGGCACGCAACCAAAAACAGCTACTGGCCCAATTGCGCGATACCGACAACTACGCTCAGCTACTCGTCGATCATTCGATGGATATGATCATCGCCGTCGATTTGTCGTTGCGCATTACCGAGTTCAATCGAGCCGCCGAAGACACGTTCGGGTATAGCCGCGCCGAAGTCCTGGGCGAACCGATCAGCATGCTTTACGCCGACCCGAGCAGCGGATGGTCGATCCGAACGAAGACCTTCAAGCATGGCTACGACGGTAAGGTTCACAATCGCCGCAAGAATGGCGAGGTCTTCACATCCATCTTGCGATCGGCTCCCATCATCGATCAGAGCGGCGAACAAATCGGCGTGATGGGGATTTCGCGCGAGGCGACTGCCGTCGACGGCGGAAAGGTCACCAGGACGGTCGACGCGATACGAGACGGTAACCAAACCGCGAGTAACCATGCGTAATGATCGCGCGACAACAAGTCTATCGACATCGCTCGGCAGCTTCGCAAAACGCGCAGGCCTACTCGTCTGTTGCCTAATCCTATTTGGCGGTCAGGCCGACCCCGGTTGCATTCCAAGTATGGAATTCGCATCGCTTTTTGGGAGTCTGGATCAGGCGGATACACCCGTCGCGCAGCAAATCGTCGGACCGCAAACCGTCAACCCGTACAATCAGCCCTTGGTGATTGCCTTTCCGTTGGAAGGGCGGCCGGGAGAGGATGGCGCGCCGGGTACACCAGGACCGACGGGTGCGCGTGGTGCTACTGGCCCCCAAGGCCCTCCCGGGCCACCTGGGACTACAGACCACGGCGCACTGACTGGTCTTGGCGATGACGATCATCCGCAATACGTCATGAATGGCGAAGGCGACTCGGTCACGACCTCGATGATTGTCGATGGCGCGATTACCGCGGCCAAGATGGCGCTGAACGCTATTACCACCAGTGCAATCGCCGACGGAGCCATTACCACCGCAAAGTTGGATGCCGGCATAAGCGGCGACCTGCACGCCCGCTATACCGATAGCGAGGCAGTGGCTGCCGTTGCCGCCGTGCACCAAGGCTTTCTCGTTGGTGAAGTACGGATGTGGGCCGGACCGATTGCCACAGTGCCGCCCGGGTGGGAGGTTTGCGACGGCGCGGCCGTGTCGCGCGTTACATACTCAGACTTGTTCGCTGTGCTCAACACGATTTACGGTGTGGGCGATGGCGCGACAACGTTTAATTTGCCCGACTTTCGCGACCGCACACCTATGGGGGCCAGCGGTGATGTCGGTGGTATCCCCATGACGACGGTGGACGGTGGCTCAACGCAGACCGGCGGCAGTGCGACGCACACGTTGACGATTGCCGAGATGCCATCGCACGACCACGACATCACGCACACACATGAGGTGCAAACGTCGTCGGGTATCGGGCTGACCGGCCCGAACCCAATTTTGGGTAGTCAAGGCGATGTGAGTACCAGCGGCCCGACGCCAGATCGCTCGGGATTCACCGGCGGGGGCGCGGCGCATCCGATTCTCGACCCTTACTTTTCAATTGTGTATATCATTTATACAGGCGTCTAAACTATTACGGCGATCCTTTGCCGACCAAGCACCTACCGTCGATAAAACGCTTCGACTTCTTCCGCACTCACTTCGCGCTCTTCCAACACGGGCAGAAGCGCCGGTTTATCGTGCGGCGTCATTTCATACGCGATCAGATGGTCCATTTCGCGACGAAACACGTTGAGGTCCCCTTGTTTCATATCAGGCTTGGGATCGCGCGACTTCTTATCGACAAACACAATCACGCCCTCACCATCTACTTTCGCCATGATGTGTACGGTAAGGCCGGTGATCGTCTTGCCGTACTTCAAACCCAACAGTTGCACATTGGCCGGCACATCGGGTTGCCTTAGACCGTAACCAACACGCGTTTGGAAGGTCGCCGCGAACTCGGACGGGCTGGCACAGACCCAGTCTTCTTTGAAGTCGTTTTTGGCGGACGCGTCGTAGAAAGCCAGTAAAGTCCGAAACTGATACGTCGGGTCGGTGGTGCCCCCCCCACCGTCCTGCGACCACCACCACGCGCCGCCGCCCGCGACCAACGCAAACAGCGCCGCCAGCGCGTAACGTTGCCAACGAAATGTTCGCGCGACATTCTGAATCGAAGACTTTTCGGTTAATGAGGAAGTACCCGCACGAAACTGTGCCTGTTTTTCGAGATCGCCAATGTTTGTCGGTTGCGATGCCGGCGGATCGAAACTGCGCTGCAGCGACGCATCGACGGCTTGCTGCAACTCCAACTGACGCCGCGCGGCGGGGTCTTTCGCAATGAGCGCTTCAAATTTTGCACGCTGCTCGTCGGAAAGGGCATCGTCGAGGTAGGCGTTGAGCCACTGTTCGAATTTTTCTTGGTTACTCGTCATCAGTCGTTCGGCCGATTCTCATCTGCCGCCCCCAACTGCCACATCGCTTAAGTGCTTGCGCATCTCTCTGCGCGATCGATGCACATGACTCATCGCCGTGCCTTCGGGTATGCCCAAGGCGTCGGCGATCTCCGCATACGCCAAGCCTTCCACCGTCTTTAGCAGTAAACACGCCCGCGCCGTTTCGCCGAGCGTACGAAGCGCACCCAAAACCCGATCGTCGAACGCTTCCTGATTTGCCATGACGCTGCCGCGCTCATCCACCGGCGATGCCGTCGATGTTGAATCGAGCGCAGCGTCAACGACCGGCGAGGCTTGTTCGTTCGCCTGGCGACGTTGAACTTTGCGACCGTGATTCAGGGCGACGTTGCGCACGATTTGCACCATCCAAGCCTTGAAGTTGCTATCGGGGTCGAACTCGGCTCGCTTCTGCAGGCCGATCATCGTGGCCTCCTGCACGACATCATCGGCATCGACGCGATTACCCAGAACGCCAGCAGCCACCAGCCAGAGCAGGCGATGAACCCTTTCCAGACGGGCGACGAATGCGTCCGTACTGAGCGGCGCAGCAGTTGGATACTTCAGATTGGCTTCCGGTTTCTCACTCATATCCGCCTGCTCAAGCTAACACCACTACCGATGCATGTCGCCCCCGGCCTGTTGGCATTGCAGAAGTTTAACCAAAATCGCCGTCTATCCGTACGGTCAGATTTCTTCAGAAAATTCTCCGCTTCGTGCAATGCCTCATTCGCGCGGCGACATCAGTCATTCGTCTGCAAAGGGACAACCGAATCAGCGCGACGTCCGTTTGGGAACTCGAACGTGATGCGCGTCAACCATCTAGCACAGGAGCGGGAAATGCGATCCGATGTGTGTCTATCACTGCGTCCAACCATTTGGCGAAAGAGCCGCCGATTCACCCGACTGGGCCTAAGCGCCGCATGCTTGTGTGCGACCTTGCTCGCATACCCCACCGTCGCCGCCGCCGATAATCGCGACGTGCAAATTCGCAGCATCGACTTCAACGCCAGCACGCTCGAACTACATAACTTCGGCGTCACCGACATCGACCTGAGCGGTTGGCGCTTCTGTTCGCACGACCTCGATCAGCAGCGGGTTTATTCGTCTTCCTCCGGCTTTAATGGCGTGCTGATCGAAGCGGGCACGTCTATCACGATCTACTTCAATAACGACGCGCCGCCCGGTGCCGATAACATCAATCGCAGTCAACTCGTCGGTTTTGCCCAACCCCTCGATCAGGATGCGTACGGCATTCAACTGTACTTCCCCGGAACCAGTGGCTTCGTTTCGTTTAACGACAGCAGCCTGATCGCCGATCACGTGCAGTGGAACGTGTTAGGCGATCCGACCGGCACGTCGGAAGCGCGCACAGCGCAAGCCGTGGCCACGGGGCTTTGGACAGGCACCGGTAAGTTCGTTTCGACCAACAACGACAGTGCCCGCATCGACCTGACCGACGCAAGCAACGGTCGTTTGCACGGCCCCACCGATTACGCCGTCACCAATCCCGATTATCGCGATGTGCAAATTCGGTCGATCGACTTTGACGCCGGTACGCTCGAGCTGTTTAACTTCGGCCCCAACCATATCAACTTGAGCGGCTGGCGCTTTTGCTCGCACGACTTCGACGAGCAGCGGCAATACACCAATCCGACCGGCCTCGATGGTGTGGTGATCGAATCCAACTCGTCGTTTACGATTCACTTCAACAACGACGCGCCCATCGGCATGGATAACATCAACCGATTGCAAGTCGGAGCGTTTGCATTGCCGCTCGATCCGGATGCGTATGGCATTCAGCTTTACTTCCCAGCGCTGGGCGGGAACGTGTCATTCCTCAACAGCGATCTTATTGCCGACCATCTGCAATGGAATATTAACGGCCAGGGGGCCGGCCTTGCCGAAACGCGTACGACGCTGGCCGTCGCCGCCGGTCTTTGGACGATCGTCGGCGACTTCATTGCGACCAGCGCTGCCAGCACGCGCATCGACCTCGACGATCCATTGAATGGTCGCCTGCATGGACCAACGGATTACAGCGTGACCGACCCACAAGGCGATTTGTGCGGCGACGCCAACTGCGACGGTGTCGTTAACATCAACGATATCGATAGCTGGGTCATCGCCGCACTGGAAGGCGAAGCGGCCTGGCAATCGGCGACCGGCGGCAGTTGCGACTTTAGCAATAACGACGTTAATGAAGATAGCGTCGTGGACGGCCTCGATATGCAACTCTTCGTTGAGGCAGTTATCACGGGCGCGTGCCCGTTACCGTAAACCCAAGACCCACCCAACATGAATGGTGCCGAGTGCGCCGTTCATACTCCTCCTCTAAGGGTCGCCCACCGTGGGCGGCCCTTGTTTATGGCGTTGTCGCTACCGAGTAAGCCAACGCCGATGCCATCGACCCCAGGATTAGAGAACTCAGTACCGTATGCAAACATCACACCGCCGCGTCTATGCCCGATCGAACCCATCCCGCGCTGACTGGTCCTCCATCGCCTCCACCTGCGCGGCTAACGGTTGTTCGGTCGGTTGCACCAACGCGTATTGCTCGATGCGTTCGACCTCTCGCTGATTGACCACAAGTCTTCCCGTTATCTGCTTTTCGTTATCTTGGGTATTACCCTTTTTATCGAATTGCGTTGTCACCAGTTGGATCTGATACACACCACCGCCTTCTTCGGCGGCACTCTTCCAAAGATCGAGCCGTAGACGAATCGGTCGATCGGAATGCGCCGGCTGCAGTTGTAATACGGCATCTATATCGCCGAACACCATGCGCGCAAACACGGATTCATCATCGACGGGTACGAGATTCAGCACGCCCTTTTCATACGTCATCCAGCGACCGCTCGCTTCACAGAAGGGCTTCGATTTCAGCAATAAAGGCGGCAATATCGTACCGATGCCAACGATCGTGAGGGCCTCAAACGACCACTTCCACCAAAAAGTCGTGCCGGTTACGGGTATTCCTTCTCGCGTGGAATACCAGCCTTCTTCCACAATGAACTGCATCATCATCCAAATGTTGCTCGGAACTAAGAAGTCGATCAACATCAGGTCGTCCGTCGCATCGCTGCGCCATAACAACGCATATGAAAAGAATGTCCAAATGAGATAGGTGCAAATCAAGCTAACGATGAAACTGACGAGGGTGAGAAACACCATACTGCGGCACTTACCCACGATACCACCCAACGCGAGCAAGCCACCGATCGCGCCGCCGCCCAGCATCGGTAAAATAAACGCCAACTTCATCGACGGGTTATAAACAGAGCCGTAACCGTAAGCCGCAGCGACGGCCACCGCACTCAGGAGCCCGAAGATGGGTAGGACGATCAACGAAATCCCAATCTTGCCCGAACTTTGATATGTCGCCCGTTGTGTTTCCATCGTCCACCTTTCGCTCGATCAGCCCGTCACGCAACCATCTCCATAGATCGCCATTCAGTTCGGCATCATATCGTCAAATCGTGATAGAACCGCCTTTATTTCGGGTACATTGTTGAATGTTAACCAAGTTTCCTACTGCTTCGCGCCCCGCGTGCCCCACCCCTTAGCGCAGCGAGGGAGGGGGGACATTCTGGCTGACGGCCATCACGCCGAGAAACCTCGTCGTCTGCCTCACGACTCCTTCAAATACTTCTCTGCCATCCAAAGATAAAAAGCGGTATCAGCGCCACCGACCTCCAAAGCTGAATCACCATGAAGCAGCACGCCGATTCCATGCTCGACATCCCACGTACATTCCATTTCGACGCCGAAGAACGGCTTACCGACTTGCTCGATTTGATGCACGTGGATCGTGATGACTTCAATGAGGTCTTTGAGTTGCCTCGGCGAATCCAAAACGGGCATGACCTTGGCTGTTTCATCCTCACCCAGCCCTTCTTCAAGCAAATCCATCCGCATTGTGGGACACGCATCAAATAGCGATTTCAACAACGCATCATGTATCGCCGCCTGATGGTCTATCACCCATCGAACGAGGGCAATCTCGTTTTCCGCGAGTGGTTCGTCACCCCGACCCTCGGGCGCAAAGACGAAGTTGATCAGGCCATCGGATTTACCGGCCTCGGCCACCGATTGCCGCCGAGTTTCGCGGCGTTGAAACCCCTTCCAAGCAGAAAGGCTTGCCGAAGTAACCCAACAATGTTCGTCCCATTCAAATTTTGGAAATAGGGGCCTCTTAACAGCCATAATTTGCTCCCAAGATCGTGAGATTCGCCCGCGGGACTTGCCCACCGGTGCATTAATGAATCAATCCCATCGCGCGGTATCCCCGAAACGCGATCCGCTCCTACAATACGACCGTAATATCGATTGCAACGGCCCAGCGGCCGACTTCGACCAGCATCATTAGAAGTGAGTAAATTAACGCATGCAACCCCGCCGCCAAACCCGTCAAGTTCACGTCGGCCCCGTGCCCGTCGGTGGTGACGCCCCCGTCTCCATCCAGTCGATGACCAGCACCTATACCTACGACATCGACGCGACCGTCAAGCAGATACACGAACTCACCCATGCCGGTGCCGACATCGTGCGCGTGGCCGTGCCCGACCCGCGCGATACCGTCGCGCTGAAGAGCATCCTACCGCAGGTCAGCGTGCCCATCGTCGCCGATGTGCACTTTCACTTTCAACGCGCGATGGAAGCCATCGAAGCCGGCGTCCATAAGATTCGCCTCAACCCCGGCAACATTCAGGATCGCCAGCACGTCGACCGCGTGATCGCCGCTTGCAAAGAACGCGGCATTCCCATTCGCGTCGGCGTCAACGAGGGCGGTATCGTCGAACGCAAAGACAAGAGCAAGCGCGCCGAAGAAAAGGCCAAGCTCGAAACCGATTACGAAGACCATCTCGTCGGCATCATGCTCGATAAACTCGAAGACTATCTGCGCATCTTCGACGAAAACGATTTCGGCGACGTCGTCATCAGCGCCAAGAGCATCGACCCGCGCATTTGCCTCAAGGCTTACACTGCGATCAGTGAAAAGTACGACTATCCGCTGCACCTCGGCGTTACGCATGCAGGTCCTAAAGAGACCGGCTGCATTCGCAGCGTCGTCACGCTCGGCACACTCTTGGCCAACGGCATCGGCGACACGGTCCGCATCAGCTACGCCAGCGACCCGGTCCTCGAAGTCGAAGACGCGCGCGAGATGTTGAACTGTTTGGGCCTGCGACCACGCGTCGAGCCCGAGCTAATCGCCTGCCCCACGTGCGGTCGTATCGAAGTTGACCTGATGACGTTGGTGAAAGACGTGCGCGAGAAATTGCGCACGATCAAGACGCCCGTCAAAGTCGCCGTGATGGGCTGCGTCGTCAACGGTCCGGGCGAAGCCGAAGGCGCCGACGTCGCCGTCTTCGCCGGTAAGGGCAAGGGCATCATCTACGTACAGGGCGAACAGAAACGCACTGTCGCAGAGAAAGACATGCTCGACGCGCTCTACGAAGAAAGCCTGGAGTTCGCCCGCCGCGTGGAAGCGGGCGAAGCGCAGTTAACCCGCGGCGGCGTCACGATCGCGCCGCCCGACCCGCTGCCGAGGGAAGATGGGAGCGTGCCGTTGCCGGTGGTGAAGGGGTAACAAACGGAATCCGCATCTCCCCGTAGGGTCCGCACCGCGGACCACGACCTGCGCGCACACCAAACAATATCCGCCAACGCCACCCTCCCCCATCCGGCCGCATGGCGTAATAATACCCCCATCATGCCGGACTACCGTCGCGCGTTTCAACCCGGTGGCACCTTCTTCCTCACAGTCGTCACCGACCGCCGCGCGCGGATTCTCACGACCGAACCGGCACGCAAAATTCTCCGTCCGGCCATCGAACACACGCGACAAACATTGCCCTTCGACATGCGCGCGATGGTGCTCTTGCCCGATCACATGCACCTGCTTTGGACGCTTCCACCCGGCGACACCGATTTCTCCAAACGCATCGGCACCATCAAAAAGGCCTTTACCGAAGCGTGGCTGGCGCGCGGTGGTCGCGAACAATCGGTTTCGGCATCGCGCACACGCGATCGACGGCGCGGCGTATGGCAACGGCGCTTTTGGGAACACACGATCCGCGACGAGCGCGATTACATCCAACATTGCCATTACATTCATTACAACCCGGTCAAACACGGCGTCGCCACGTGCCCACATGCATGGCCGCATTCGTCGTTTCATCGGTTCGTGACCGAAGGCATTTACGATGCGAGTTGGCAATGCGCATGCGGCGCAACCCGCCCAACGCCGCCGAAGTTTGAAGAGATTGCATCCACGGCGATAGAATGATGGTTTATCAAAGGGCCGATTCGCCGGGGAGGGTGGTCCGCGGTGCGGACCCTACGCCACAGTGTCACTTCCATCTTTTTGTCGAGAATAGACCAACCAAAACGGTGCCAACATGTCTGATTCAGACGAACCTTCGCCAAAGATCTTCTCACCGACCGACCGAGTATCCAAATATTATTCACAACGCGCAAAACAAATTACAGCGAGATTCGACGTAGTTCGCGAACTCATTAACAACGAAGGAACGAAAGGGACTCGTGTAGAGAAAGAAGTGCGAGAGTTTCTGCTACAATTCTTACCGGGCCGCTACACGTACACGTCGGGAATCGTTGTCGACTTTTCGGGCGGTGAGCAAGACTTCAGCAAGCAAGAAGACCTACTGATCGTTGACAGATTGTTCAACCCGAATCTTTTTATCGAGGGCGAACCCTCAATATATCCCGTAGATGTCATTTATAGTGGCATAGAGATAAAAACGTGTTTAACCTCGACGGAACTAACAAACGCAATCGAAATTATCGCAAGCCTGAAGAGATTAAAATACATAAAGCGAAGCGTTGCTCAACCCGGACGATCGGGTCTACACATTCGCCAAACAAGCCCACCAATCGGGGTCATTTTCGCGTTTGATTCAGATATCCGAAGGTCTGAAACGATACTTCATCATCTCAGCAATTGTGCTTCGAAACTCCCTCGGAGCGAGTGGCCAGATTTAATTTGCATTCTTAACCGTGGTATTCTCGGATTCGACTCGGACGACAAGGCACAATTTGGCCTTTGTGGGCTGTTGGGCAATAGCAAGAGCGGCCTTTTAGCTGAGGTAATATCTAAATTAGACGGCGAGCATTTTGATCATGTTGGCATTCGATATCCAACAGTCTTGATGGACAAAAAAAAGTACGTTGTAGATGTGGGCCGAACGTTAACCGCATTCTTAGCGCAGCTTTATGAATTCTTGCTTTCGAAAGTGCTTGTTAGCCAACAGAATCTCTTAGTTGAGTTTATCCCGGAGGAATTGCGAAGAGTGCTGTATAAAGACAAACCCATTCAGGCACCATCGGAGTAATATACTCGAGTCGCCTAGTTACTATGGTTGTCGTGTCCGCCACCTCCCGTAGGGTCCGCACTGCGGACCAACCCCCGTCACCGCAAATCGCAACCCACAAACATCCAGCCCCACACGCGGGCCATGCCGAATGTCGCGGGCGATTGCGTGCTGCCATCGAACCTCATATCGATACATTCGAACGATGGTTTGCCTTGCCCGCGTGATGGTCCGCAGTGCGGACCCTACGCAGAGCGCGCCACGCACCATACCGCGTGCGATTCGCACCATGGCCGGCGCGCGGCGTTTTGTTGCGAGCGTGCGGTACGTAACACACATCCGTCTCGCCATAACACTTCGCGCGCTGCACACCCACGCAAACCGCATACCGCTTTGTGAACGATCGAACACGCACCGCCCGCGGTCGTCGAGCAACCTCCCCTACTCATCCCCATACGGATCATCGCGCGTGGAGGCGCCGACTTGCTGGAAATCCACATCTTCGCACAAATCGTTCGCGTCGTACTTCAAAATGCAGTAGTACGGCTTCTTGAGAAGCTTAATAATGCGGCCGTCGTAAAGTTGTCGCAATCGGCCGGTGCGTTCGCTGCGGACGGTTACGATCGGCGCTTGTTCGAGTTCTTGTTGGCATTGGGCCGGGGATTTGCCGGTCACCTTTTCTTCGAGCAGTGCCACGCGCGGCAGGTCGATCTTGGCATCGGGCGTGGTCTCCACACGCGAGAGCGAGCGAATCCGACCGCCGGTGATTTCCACGACGTACGAATCTTTGCCGAGCGGATTGGTCAGCCCCTTCACATCATAAATCGCCCACACGCGGCGGCCGCCTTGTTGCCGCATGGTATCGAGGCGTTCGCCGAACATCTCATCGGCGGCCGACGGCGGTTTGCCGAGCAGGTCCTTTTCTTTTTCCTTCACATCGGCGCTGTCGATCACGCCGCCGATGACGTTGACCGCCATGCCGACGCCGCTACCGATACAGCCGGAATTCAACGCGGCCATAGCGACGATAGCCTGTGCGAACATCGCCTTACGCAATAGACGATGACGACCCGATTGACGATTGGCGGATGGATACCCCATGACGATTCCTCTCTTGCAATGTTATTGACGATGCATCACTGCGCCGACGCTTTCGATGGGCGAAGCACGCAGTCTTTGCAAGCCCCGAACAGCGGACCGGTCTACGTTGCCGCAAAATATATGACAAATCCGTAGGGTTCGCAGCGCGGACCAATTCCCGTCACCGCAAATCGCAACCGGCAAACATACCACCGCACACGCGGGCTGTGCTGAAGGTCGCGCGATCGCGCGCGGCCATCTAAACTTACATCGATACATCCGAACGGTGATTTGCCTTGCCTGCGAGATGGTCCGCAATGCGGACCCTACGGGAAGAAACATGCTGCCGTTGGTTTGCATTGGCAACCCATTGATCGGCGATGGGGACGCTACGGATCGCGGGGTCGATATCATCACCGCTCGCACAAGCAGCCCGCACCAAACCTTGTGATCCCTGCGCCGTGTGTCGATAATGAACCCGTCTTGTGATCGCTCAGCACGATGAGCCAACCCACCGGAGAATTGCAACGCCAATGCTTCTTCTTCGCCGCTCGTTCACCGAATCCATTCCCCGCGCCGCCAGTGTGCGGTGCCGGTTGATTGCCGTCGCGCTCATGAGTTGTGCTGCGCGCCTTCCAACCGCCTATGCCGGCAACGACTGCCCCAGCTTTGTCCACATGCAGGGCGGCACTGTGCAACCCACCACCATCATCGAAGCCTCCGGCCTTGCCGCCAGTCGCCACACGCCCGGCTTCTTCTTCACGCATAACGACAACTTCGACGACCAGCGCATCTTCGCGCTCACCGAGGCGGGCGAACTACGCGGCACGTGGACGCTCGACATACCGACATCCGTGCACGATCCGGAAGACATCGCCGTCGGCCCCGGACCGGTTAGCAGCGTTTCTTATGTTTACCTCGCCGACATCGGCGATAACAACAACGTGCGCACCGACATCACCGTCTATCGCGCGCTCGAACCGGCCATCAGCCCCGTCGGCGCGCCAGTCGTGGCCAACTTGCCCGCCGAATCGATTCGGCTGAGCTACCCCGATGGACCGCGCGACGCGGAAACGCTGATGATCGATACCAACGGCGATATGTACGTCATCGCCAAGCGCCTCACGCCCGGCAAAATCTATCGCGCGCCGTTCCCGCAATCGACGACGAGCGTGAACGTGTTGCAACATGTCGGCCAGATGCAATGGAATCAGATTCAACCGACGGGCGGCGACATCGCAGCGGACGGCTCGGCCATCATCGTGCGCGGTTACTTTCGCATCGATCTGTGGCTGCGACCAGCGGGTACGAATATCGGCGACGTCTTGAGCCTTGTCGGTTGCAGCGCGACGGTCGTGTTCGAGCCGCAGGGTGAGGCCATCTGCTTTCGCAATGATCTGCTCGACTATGCGACGGTCAGCGAAGGCAACAACCCGCCGCTGAACTTTTTCGATCGCATTCTGCCCGCACCCACTATTGATGGCTTTGTGCAAGCCGTGCTGTTCGATGCGACCGGTGCGGTGTCGTTGGCGGTGTACGACGTTAACGAAGATGGCCTGTTGGACGGCCGTGATGTGGATGGGTTGGTGGCGATGTTGATCGAAGAATGACCTTGGCGGCGGTAAGGCCGTCAAGTGATCGGCGTTCCCGTTACATTGTCGGGGTGATTACGCGACCAAAAAACATCCTCGTCGTCATGAGGCAAAGCTGACTTCATCTTGAGCCCCGCCACTGTCCCAACCTGTAGCGCAACGCTTCCTCAAGACCCCTCAAAATGATATTAACCAAGAATGGAAAGTCTCATCATCGCGTTCCTTTTTGGGGCGCGCTCTTCAACGGGGGCGCAACCGATGCAATCCGGACGCGAAAATATGTTTGGTAATCTCACTGCGCCAACAACTCATCGACGATGCACTGAATATCCAATGCGTTGAACTGGCAATCCAGATTGCAATCGCGGAGCGGCCTACCCGTCGGTCCGACAGCAACCACCGGTCCGGTGCCGGGGCATTCGTCGATCTCATCGGGCACACCGTCGTCGTCTTCGTCGAAATCAAGCTTGAAGACCAAGTTATCGAGCGAAACGACAACGACGTTCGTACCATTCGCATCGGTGGCGATTGCCAGCGGCTGCGTCAACATGTTCACATTGCCGTCGCCGGTTTCGTCCATGATCTCGGTAATGCTGCCGGCGGGCGTAATCTTAAACACATTGTTGCTCGACCGACCTAGGACATAAGCGTTACCCAGATCATCGGCGGCCACCCCGCCGACTTCGAGCAGCATATTGCCATTCCCATCTCCCATGTCGTCAATCACTTGGCTGATGTCACCATTGGGCGCGATTTTCAAGACATTGTCGGAAAAGCGACCGCCGACAAGCACATTGCCACTGCCGTCGACCGCAAGCGAAAATGCCCCGAACACCGGATCAACATCCTGCGGTAGATTGCCGTCGTCATAAATCGACGTGCGTAAACCGGCGGGCGTGATCTTAAAAACGGCTTCGGGCCCTTGGCTGGCGGCATACACATTGCCATCCGCATCGACGGCCAGGTCGGTCGCTTGACCGAAGTTGTTACCCATCTCATCGCCCGCGTCATCGAGAATCACTGTGATAACGCCCGCAGGCGTAATCTTAAACACATTGCTGCTAAAGCGACCGGCAACATAAACGTTGCCGTCGGCGTCGGTTTCAATCGCCACCGGCTGAGCCAAGTCGTTAACACCACCCGCACCATTGACATCGATTATCTGAGTGATCGTGCCGCCGGGAGCGATTTTAAATGCATTACTGCTGATGCGCCCGGCCACAAAGGCGTTGCCCAGATGATCGGTCGCCACATCGCTCGGCGCGATGAGCTGGTTACCGACACCGTCTCCGCTTTGGTCGATGAGTACGCTAATCGCCCCGCTACTCGTGACACGATACGCGTTTGAGCTGCCGCTGCCCGCAACCAAGATGTCTCCGTTTCCTGCGATGGCTATGCCTGTACCGATGGGCGATACGTTGAACGGTGCCATGCCATCGCCGCTGCTATCGAGCACGACGGAAATCATCTGAGCCTGTGCCGGGTATGCCGCAACGATGATGAAGCCGAGGCTTACGGGGAGTAACCAAAGTCGCTTACGGTGGCCGAGAGAATTCATCGATTTACTTCCTTCCTGATTTGCTAAGAAAACGCCGACTGGTTGCCAGATTGCTTGTGCAATCTGTAGTCAAAACTAATGCGTACGTTTAGATGACGCCCTCAAATATGACGAGCATTCGTCTGTCTACACGTGCGAAAACGAGCGGCGGACCGGTCGGATTTTATTCCAACCGCCCCGAACGCGCACCTTATGGCCCGGCCGATCACGCTGTTCGCCCATATCGAAATTGCGATATTTGGGCATTTCAGAGCGTTAATCCAGCAAATCGCAGCTTTGCGCTCAATTCGCAGTGGCGACACCCCGTTTCCTCTTTTGTCCCGTATCCAAATTATTTACGCGTAATGGTTGGAACAGCAATCGACGCCGTTGTGTGTGCCAATTTGCGGGCAACCGCGACGTTCAACCGAAAGGATGTCCCATGCCGATCTTCACCACCCCATCACCCCGCTTAACGGCGCTAGTGGCATTCGTGATTAGCTTGGGATCAAACACCATCAACGCCGGCTATGAATGCGAACTTGTCGAAGATCAAAAAGTCTTGAATTTTACCGCGAGTGAGAACGACTGGTTTGGATTCGCGACAGTCATCAAAGGCGATTATGCCGTTGTCGGCGAACCGTATGGCGACTTCGGGCAGACCAACGCGGGTGCCGCTTCTATCTACAATTACCGCCCTCAGTCGGACGAGTGGATCGTTAACAACCGCATCTCCGCGCCTGGGCCGATCACCGGCAACCTGTTCGGTTGGTCTCTTGCGATGGACGGTGATCTCTTGGTGGTTGGCGCACCGGGTGTCAATACACCGAACGCATTCAATGTCGGCGCGGTTTTCATATACGCCTTCAACGGTACGACCTATGTCTATCAGGAAACGCTGCAACAACCCGCTAATGACGACGACCTTGACGACCGCTTTGGCTACTCTGTCGCGATAGCGAACGGGCGCATCGCCGTCGGATGCACCGGCGATGACGATCGCGCTGAAAATGCCGGCGCCGTCTATGTATTCGTCGATGACCCAGTAGATGGCTGGACGCAAGAAACCAAACTGCTGCCGACGTCCATTATGGAAGAAGACGTATTCGGCTTCTCAGTATCGATGAAGGGGCAGTATCTCGCCGTCGGCTGCCCTGGTGATGACTTCGCCGACGGCGGCGAAGGTAGCGCCTTTATTTACGAGACAATTAACGGTACCTGGTTCTTTCGAGAATTTGTGACAGCGCCCGATCAAACCCTGAGCGCCAACTTCGGTCTCGATGTCGCCATCGATAATGACGGCACCTTTCTCACCGGCGCGATCGGCGACGACGAAAACGGCACCAATCGCGGCGCGGCCTACGTTTATCGCCGCACAAACACGACAACTTGGACGCTCGAACAAAAGCTGTTGGCGAGCGACTCGGTGAATCCCGCCTCATTCGGTTATCGCGTGGACCTCGAAGGCGATCTCGCCGTGGTGGCTGCCCGCAACGATTGGAACGGCGGTTCGCCCAGCTCCGGTTCGGTCTATGCGTTCACCTTCGACGGCATCGACTGGAACGAGCACGCCAAGATCGGTGCCACCGACAATCTCGCGGGTAATCAGTTCGGTTCGTCTATTGCGATCGATCAGGACACCATGCTCGTCGGCTGCCCCTACTGTAACGATGGTGCCAATGACGCCGGCGCGGCTTACTTCACGCCGATAGTTTGTCCGTCGACACGTGGTGATATGAATTGCGATGGCGCCATCAATCTGAGCGACATTGAGCCACTGGTGCTTGCTATGCTAAACCCCGACGGCTATCAAACGAATTACCCCGATTGTTCCATCGCGAATGGTGATTTAAATGACGATAGCTTGGTACGTGGTGATGACATCGCGGCTTGGCTCGACGTGCTCTTCGATCAATAAGCAGACACTTCGCTTCGTGCGCCTCGAACAATGCAATTTCGGCGGCTATTCTATTCTACTTTGGACACGCGGTGGCCGCCGGTTGTTTGTTGAGGTGATTCGAATATGCGGGAAAAACGGAATGCGTTAGTAGCGGTCCTGATCTGTACGAGCTTGGTTGGGTGCGATTTTGGCGAGCTGTGCCCGACCGTGCCTACAGACGACGCCACGGACTCCGCCGCGCGCAAACCGGCAAACGCACCCAACCTCGACGTCAATCCATTCGTCGGCACCGAAGATCCGTACCTACCCGGCAGCTTGGGCGTCACGTTTATCGATCTCGATCGTTGCGAAGCCGATGCGCCGTTGAAAATGCGCGTTCATGCACCGACCGCCGCCGGTGCGTATCCCCTCATCGTGCTACAACACGCCTTTCAAATCACCAATCATTCTTACGATCAGATCGCAGCACACATCGCCAGTCACGGATTCGTGGTGATCCTGCCGCGCATGTACGACCCCGGTATCGGGCCCATCATCGGCATGCCGACGAGTGAGCTCGAGACGGAACGCGCCAGCGTCGTCGTCGATTGGCTTCCACCCCGCTTGGAGCGATTACCCGGCGTTGAATTCAACAACGTCAACATCGGCCTAGTCGGACATTCGCGCGGCGGTCGTGTGGCCTTCGGTGTTGCCGTTGCCGGTAATGAACGCGTAGCGGCGCTAGCTGGGATTGATCCCGTCGACGGCGGCGGCGGACCGGGCAGCAATCAAGCGGGCATCACGGCGGAGCCTTTTACATTCGATATTCCCTCGCTCATCATCGGCGCGGGCATCGGCGGCAACTGTGCGCCCGAAGGTTGCAACTATGTGCAGTTCTTTGACGCGTGCCCGTCACCATCGACGCTCGTGATTGCCAACGACTACGGTCATGGCGATATGCTCGATGAAGAAACCGCAGCACTGGCGGCGAGCGTGTGTCTGGCCAACGAGGTGCGCGAACCGATGCGCCGCTTGACGGCAGGGTTATTGGTGGCGTTTTTTAGGGCTCGTTTGCAGAATGATCCGCCTACGTCCGTGCAGATCGAACCCGAAGCGATTCCGGCTGCGGTATCGACTCAATCCAAATAGAACAACTCACGGCAAGTTTCAAAATTGCCGTTTTGCTACCCCTCCCGATCATTCCCCAGCAATGCCATCAGCGACTTGGAAAAATCCGACGCCCCCGGTGTCAGTCGATGCGCCGCCTTCAACCGGGCCGCAAATTCTGCACGCAATCCATCGCCGCGCTGACCGGTACGCACGACCGCCGACCTTTCGTTTGGGCCATTTCCCCTTGGTCCATCATTCGAGGTGCCCGTTTCCGGCATGCCGCGAACGATGTAGCCCAGCCCAAAAGAGATGGCGATCATGGCGGCCAGCCGGACCATTGGCATACCGTTGCGTTTACCTGTTGCCCGATGTGTATTCGATGTGTCGCTGCTCCTAGCCGAGGCAAACGATGCACGCGGTTCCAATCCGTCTATCAACGTCGATTGCACGCGCGACAGGCTTGCGACCTCGCGCCGACAATCCACACAGTCGCTTAAGTGTTGGTCCAATCGCGCGCGATCCATCGCGTCAATCTCTTCGCCCAACAATTCCGCAATGAGCCCTTCGGCCGTTTCGCAATTAATCTTCATGAAAGGAACTCCAACGTGGGCCGAGCTTTTCGCGCACGTGTCGCAGGGCACGCAGGTAATGGGTCTTCACCGTGGGAATGGCAATGTCCAACTGAGCGGCGATTTCGCGGAACGTCGCTTCCTCGAGCACTTTGGCGAGCAACACGTCGCGCTGCATATCCGTCAGTTCAGATAGCGCCCGCAATATGTCGCCTCGCAACAGCACCGAGTCACCGCGAGGCATTTCAGTCACCCTCGCAACCTCAGGTTCCGCTTGCAGCGTTGTTGTGGGCAGATGTTTGACGCGGGCGAGTTCAAACACGCGACGGGTGGCAACTGTCAGTAACCACGCGCGCGGATGCGCCGGCATCTCTTTGGCGACTTGCGCCTGCCAGCGCAGGAATGTATCCTGGACGACATCTTCGGCCGTCGCGGCGCAATGCGTAAGGCGCAGCGCGCGTTCGTAAATCGCCGCGCGCTGCGCCTCAAAGCCATCGAGCGTCGAATTAGCCGCCACCTCCTGCGTCATCGCATTTTAGCTGCTTCGTCTGATAGTTTCGAAGTCGCCATTAGCTCAACCGTTCGGTCGCAAAAGTATTCGCCGTTGAAATCCCAGACGATCTTACCATCGACAACTTCGGCGTTCACGTCGTAAGCGACGATCTCGCCCGGCAGTTCGAGCGATATTTCAAAGGCGTGGGTGCGCATCGCCTCGGTGATACGGAATCGCAGCGCCTCGCGTTCGAAGGCAAGCTTCAAGTTTTCAACCAAGCTCCCTGAATCCGAGCGCTTGCGAAACTCGTTAAAAAATGCTGACACGGCCCGCTTCGGTAGCGACTCGCCGATGGCTTCTAATTTGTCGCCCGCCTCATCTTCGGTCATTTCGTCCAACACGCGATCGAGATCGGTGTCGATGAATTCCTCGAAGACGCCATTCAGAGCGTTACAACCGTGCAACCAAGCCGCTTGCATGCTGTCGACGGAGACCGCGCCGGTCGCACGTCGCAGTAGTTCAATTTGTTTGTGTGCCTCGAAGCGAGCGAAGCTCTGCATGATCTTCTTCTTCTCGGATCGGTCGAGGTCCTTGAACTCCTTGCCTTCCTGTTCTAACGCTTGCAGCTCATCTTCCACGAGCACCTGTTTAAATTTATTCACAAATGCAAAGGGACGCGGCACGTAACGACGACGGAAGTGCACGTAGGTGCCATCGCTGCGCGACTCGCGCCACACGCGCGTGGGGAATTCCAAATAAACTTCGGTTCCGTCACCGAACGTCGACGGCAACGCCGCGTCGGCGGCGAATGAGGCCGTTGCTTCCAGAATGCGTTCCTTCTCTTCGCTAGCTGCCTTGGTGTCATCGCCCTCGTTGCCCTCGGTTGTCTCCTTTGCTTCCTCGGACCTGGCGATTTGCTTCACGGTCCAACCATTTTGCGCGTCGGGCAATGCAAATGGGCCGGATAACTCGTCGGCCGTACCCTTGAAGCGTGCCGTTATCTGAACGGCACCGTCGGGGCGAACGCGAATCTCCTCCTTTCGTTCGAGACATCCGGTGATAGCAAACGCCATCATTGCAACGCCGGCGAGAATAAGATTCAGACGAAATGTTGAGAGGTTCGGTTTCATGGTATCCTCCTTAAATCGAAGTTTTTCCTTCCCGTTCACGTATAAGGGATGCGCGACGATCGAATTTGGATGACAAGAAAATAATAAAAACGAGATAAAAATCGCAGCGACGTTGCTTACTGACGCCCTGCTGAGCGGTGGGCCGAGGCCATCTGTGGCCTATTAATGAAGCAATGTGATCAGATGGGAAACAATACCAAGCAAGCCCCGGCGCTCGTTATTAGAAATGCGTCGGTTCGCGCCGCAACAACTGCCCCCGCCCCAGTTCGCCCACGAATTGACCGTCGCGATATTGCACCTTACCACGCACTATGGCGACCTCGGTCTTGCCTGTGACCTGCCAGCCTTCAAAAGCGTTGTAATCGACGCGGCTGAAGCTCGCATCTACCGAAAGCGTGTGTGTGCGCTGGGGATCGTACACCACCAAATCGGCATCGCCGCCGACGCGGATCGTGCCCTTGCGCGGGTACAACCCGAACAGCCGCGCCGCCGCCGTGGCACCCGCATCGATCAGCGTGTGATAGTTGATGCGACCCCTCAGCACGCCGAACGTGTGCAAGAGATCGATGCGCTCTTGCAGCGATGGTATGCCATTGGGAATTTTGGTGAACGCGTCGGCCCCCAAGCGGCGTTTCTGATCTTCGAAATCAAACGGTGCGTGATCGGTGCCGACGCAACTGATCGCGCGCGATGCGATGCCGGCCCACAGCGTATCCTGATGCCGCTTGTCGCGCAAAGGTGGCGACATCACATATTTCGCGCCTTCGAAGTTATCGCGCTCCGCAGAGGTCTTATCCAATACCAAGTGCGGCGCGACCGACTCGACCCAAATGTTCACACCGCGCAGGCGCGCGTCGATTGCCGCGCGCACCGCTTCATCGCACGACGTATGCACAGCGTAAACATGGCAACCCGTCATCTCGGCAAAGGTGGCCAGATGATGCACGCCGTCGGCCTCGACCGCCGTAGGGCGGCTCGGTTCGTGCCACTGCGGGCCGGTCTTGCCTTCAGCTAGCAAACGTTGCTGCATCGCATCAATCAGGTCGGCATTCTCGCAATGCGCCGTAACGATCACGCCGAGGCTCTTGGCCATACTCATCAAATCGAACAGGTGCTCGTCTGGAAGATTCAGCGCGCCTTTGTATGCGAGGAACACCTTATAGGAAGCGATGCCTTCCTTGGTCACGATGTGTTTGAGTTGTTGCTGTGCCAATTCATCAAACCGCACCACGCCCATATGAAAGGTGTAATCGACGGCGGCTAACTCGGCGGCTTTATCACGCCATTCCTCAAACGCGGCTTGGGGTGCCTCCTGTGGGCCGGGACAGATCATCTCGATCAGCGTCGTCGTGCCACCCGCTAGCGCTGCTTTGGATGCCGATTCGTAATCGTCTTTGGCGTGGGTACCCATGAAAGGCAAATGGATGTGCACATGCGGATCGATAAAGCCGGGAAAGACGATCTTATTCGACGCGTCGATCACGTCCGTATCGGGCGGCAACGTCGCGGCGTCGATACTAGCTTCGATACGCGTAATCGTTTCGCCAGCGCAGTAGATATCCGCCACGTAATCATCGCGATCGGTGATGATGCGACCGGATTGAATGAGAAGGCCCATTTTGCGGTTACCTCTATCGTCGTTTCGTGCCAAACCAGCCCGCAACATTCTTACCGTGACCGCTTCCTTACGGGCGCGGCTCTGATCGAATCCGTTTGCGGCGCTGATTCTTGGTGCGTCAAGGGACGCACGCTACCGTCACGTGATACACGCAATTGCTCCGTTATGCATCGAGGGTTTCTCGTCAACGAAATTGTCACTCGTCCACCAACGAGCCATATGTTTCGGGCCGTCGGTCGCGATAGAACTGCCAGGTATCACGCACTTCGCGAATCATATCGAGATCCAAATCAGCGACGACCACTTCATCTTTATCGCGCGACGCCTCGACCATGATTTGGCCGCGCGGATCGCAAAAGTAGGACTGACCGTAGAACTCGCCGATATCCCAAGGTTGCTCGTGGCCCACGCGATTGATCGCGCCCACGAAGTACTGGTTCGCCGCCGCATGGGCGGGTTGCTCCAGCTTCCACAAATACTCACTCAGACCGGCGACCGTCGCCGAAGGGTTGAACACAATCTCCGCACCATTTAGCCCCAAGGCTCGCGCGCCTTCCGGAAAGTGACGATCGTAACAAATGTAGATTCCGATCTTGCCCACGCGCGTTTCAAACACCGGATAGCCGAGGTTGCCCGGTTTGAAGTAGAACTTCTCCCAAAAACCCGGATGCACATGCGGCAAGTGATGCTTGCGGTACTTGCCGATGAAGGTGCCCGTCTCGTCGATCAATGCCGCCGTGTTGAAATAAACGCCCGTCATTTCGACTTCAAAAATCGGGACGATCAAAATCATCTTGTGCTTGCGCGCTTGTTCCTGCATGAGCCGAATCGTCGGCCCATCCGGAATCGGCTCGGCCAGTTCGTACCAGCGCCGATCCTGCTCGGCGCAGAAGTACGGACCGTAGAAGATCTCCTGCAAGCAGCAAATCTGCGCGCCGCGTTCGGCGGCTTCGGCAATTAGACCCAAGTGCTTCTCAATAGACGCTTCTCTTATTTTGGTCAGGTCTTCCGCGCCGGACAGCGGGCACTGGGCCTGAATCAGGGCGGCACGAGTGATGCGGGGCATGGTCGATTACGTCCTCCTGCGAGGTTGAGATCGTAATCGATTTGCGGCGATTCGGCAGCACGCGCGAAATGAAAACAAAGGCGAAATAAACACACGTGAAGCGTCAATCGCACACCGCCGCGCGCTGGACCTGCACGGTAGCGTGAGTGCATAGGGTAGTGCGGCATTGGTCCGCTGTTCGAAGTAGCGACAGTCCCTTCAACCAACCAAACGATTTAAGGCGTTAGATTTCACCCTCTAAGCATGCGATATCAACCCCTTCGGCCTGCGCGATGGCGAGCAGTTCTTCCTTACACTCGGGACAAACGCGTACGTGTTGCTTGAGTGCCTCGCACGCTGCCGTCGGGTCGAGATTTCTCGCGACCCGGTTCAGAAAGACAGCGACGATCTCAAGAAATTGATCGCAATCGATCTCTTCTTCTGCCGTCTCATTGACGAGCCGCGCAAGTTTATCCAGATGTCGTTCATCAGCCGTCATGCGATTCCCAACGAGTTTCCCATCACTTCCAATTCGTAATACGCCCACGCGTTACCGTGCCGCCAACAGTTCCCCAACCGTTACGGGATCGTAGCCGGCATCAGCAAGATACGCTTTGAGCTTCTTCCGTGCATCGTGCGACGTTTTATAAACCGCACCCGGCGCAACCTTCAGTTGCTCGGCCAACACGACCTGCGGCACGCCTTCGAGTTCCGCCATAATCACCTGTCGCTGCCGCTCGGTCAGGGCCTGCGCCACGCCCTGCCGCAACAGCTCGAACATTTCGCCGCGCGCCCCATGCGTCATGCCTTCCGTTGCGTTTGAATCATCCGACAAAGACGCCGCCACCGATGCATCCAACGATACCGCCTTACGAGACCGCCGCCGCAACTTGGTCAGGCTCAGTCGCACCGCAATTGACATCGCCCATGTCGTAAAGCGCGCTTCGGATCGATAACTATCGAGTTTATCCATCACGCGCAAGACCGCCTCTTGGGCAAAGTCATCCAGATCGGCATCGCCCGCATCGGCACGATGCCCCAGCGACGCTTGCAACCCCAAACATAGGCGTTCACGCAGCGCTTCGATAACGTCCGCATCCCGGGCGCGCAGGCCCGCCAGCCATGCTTCGTTCGACCAGTCGCTCGCCTTTGCGCCGCTCATACCGCCTGTTTTACCGCTAAACGCTGCGTTTATCGATCCGGAGGGCACCTCGAAAGAATATTTTTCGCACGAGGTAAGGGTTCGACCGCTCAGCGCGTCTAAGCCCACGGATCGGCGAAATCGGTCGCACGATTCGAACAGCGCGGAGGAACGATCATGGCATTAGTCAAACTCTACAACGGCGACGGTGACGAACGAGCCCAACGATCGCAGGAACGCATCCACAGGAGCATGGGCATGGTTCCCGAAACCTACCAAGCAATGGGCCGCACCGGTGCATTCCTCGACGCGGTTCTGAATCTGAGTCAGGCCGCAGGCGACAATCTGGAAGCGAAAACGAAGGAACTGATCGCCATCGCGGTCAGCGCCGCCAATGGTTGCGACTACTGCGTCGTCGCCCACCGAGCGCTTGCCCTCAAGCAAGGGGCAACCGAGGAAGAAGTCAGCGGCGCGTTGGAAGTGGCCGCGATGATGAGCGCATTCAACACGTTCAATAAGGCGATCGGCCTGGAGAACGACGTCACACCGGAAGCGCTTGGACTGGCTGTTGAAGCCTAACCGTCGCTTACGCTGAGTAGCACCGCGATGGCAACGAACCGAATTAGCGACTGCCCTCTTATTCCCCTCCCTCGCAGGGAGGGGCAAGGGGAGGGTTTCTCTTCCTCACTACCGCGACGATAGAAAATGCATCAGATAGCCACACCACAACATCGAGCCCGCCGCGACCGTCGCGATGCGCGACAGCACGCGCTCGACGGAACCGGTATGTCGGTCTTTTGACCACGCTTGCGGAAGCGCCGAAGCAGAACACTTAATAACGATGTCATCGTTGGCGACCCGTCGTCGCCAACCAGTAACCCAAATCAATAAAACTCTCTCTCGGAGACAGAAAATGTTTCGTCAATTCATCAAAGCAAATTTCATCGCCTTGTCGATCGCTAGTGCCGCAATCGCCGGTCAGGATCATCCTGTCGCCGAACCCGCACTGACGTTGCGTGTGGGACTACAAGGCTATAGCCCCGTCTCTTATCTCGATAACCACAAGGCCGAGCCGGGTTCGCCCCGGTTCACTGCCGAGCACAACGGCATCACCTACTTCTTCACGACCAACGCCCAACGGCAGCAGTTTGTTTCAAACCCGGACAAATACGAGCCCGCCTACGGTGGCTACTGCGCGTACGGTTGCGCCGTCAACGGTTTGTTCACGCCCAACCCGGAGAGCTTCAAGATCATCGACGGCAAGGTCAACGTGTTTATCAAGAACGACCAAGTCGATACCTTGCAACTCTGGGAGAAAGAGGGCGACGACGCGATGAAGAAGAAGGCCGATGGTTTCTGGGCTAAGCAAACGCAGAGCCGTGCCTATCTGAACGCGCAGAACCTTCCGGCATCCGGCGTGGCACTCGAAGGGTATAGCCCCGTGTCGTACTTCTCTGTGGGTAAGGCTGAGAAAGGCGATCCGCAGTTTCAGGTCGAACATGATGGCGCGATTTACTACTTCACTTCACAAGCGCAAGTGGATCAATTCAAGGTGAATCCCGCGAAGTACGTGCCCGCCTATGGTGGTTGGTGCGCCCTCGGCATGGCGATCGAAGACAAGCTTCCCGTGGACCCGACCAGCTTCAAGATCGTCGATAACCGGCTGATGCTGTTTCTTCAAAACAAGGACGTCGATGCGTTGAAGGTCTGGAACGACGGCAACCAGCGGGACTTGGTCAAAAAGGCCGACGCACACTGGAAAAAGGTCAGTGAATAAGGCTAGTTGTCAGCCGATAATGACGTGCCGCGCAGTAAGACCAACTCGATAAGCGCCGACGCCCGCGAATAAAACATTCGCGGGCGTTGTCTTGTTTTACCCCCCATAATCGCGCCGTCCCCCGTTACGGTCTTAGCTCGAAGCTCATGATACTTCCGTTCGCTACCCACGCTGTTAAACCACCGGTAACCCCCAGACGATCATCGGTTAGGGAATCAAGTCTTGGAGTATCCGCGTGAGCGATCGGAATTCTTATCGTCCGGAAAACATCGACCCCAATGTCGGGCCCGGCACCCGAGCGGTGTGGGACAGGCTACGGATCGTACACGACGCGGAAAGCCAACTCGTGGCCAGCGAAGAACGGCATCGCGCGCTCGTTGAGGCCGCCGTTGATGCCATTATCACCATCGATGAAGCCGGCATAGTGCTATCGTTTAATCCTGCCGCCGAGCGCTTATTCGGATTTTTTAAACACGAAATCATCGGTCATAGTGTCTCAATACTGCTGCCACAACCGTACCGCGATCTGCAAGACTCGGACATTCAGAACTACCTAAAGTCGGATATCGCCAAAATCATTGGTTCGGGTCGCGAAGTCGAAGGCGTGCGCAAAGACGGCACGCTCTTTCCGATGCACCTATCAATCGGTGAATTTCACATTTGCGATGCTCGACATTTTGTCGGGATTTTGCAGGACCTTACCGAGCGCCATCAGGCTGTCCAGAAAGCGCGACACTTCTCGGCGATCGTCGAATCATCCGACGACGCCATCATAGGCAAAGACCTCGACGGCATTATTGACTCGTGGAATAAGGGAGCCGAACGCCTCTACGGATTTACGGCGGAAGAAGCGATCGGCAAGCCGATCACCATCATCGTTCCGGACGAACTACACGGACAGATCGACATATTTGTCGATAAAATTCGCAAAGGTGAACGCATCGCGCACGTCGAAACAAAACGACGACGCAAAAACGGAACTACACTCGATATCTCGCTTAATATTTCACCGATCCACGATCAGAACGGCCAAGTGGTCGGTGCCTCCGCAATTGCCCGCGATATCACCGAACAACTGAGAACGCGAGAGAAACTCGAACACGCCAATATGGAGCTCGAAGCGCAGCGCGACGAGACCGAAGTTCAGCGGCAGGAACTCGAAGAAATCAATCAGCGCCTAGCGATCTCCATAGAAGAAGCGCGAGCCGCCACTGCCGCAAAATCGGATTTTCTGGCAAACATGAGCCACGAGATTCGCACGCCGATGACGGCGATCCTCGGTTATCTCGACGTCATCGAAGATCAACTTGGCTCCAACACGCCCGCAAGCGAGATAGCCGAATCATTGGCCCCGATTCGGCGCAGCGGCGAACACCTGATGTCGTTGATCAACGATATCCTCGATCTTTCGAAAATCGAGGCGGGGCACATCGAACTGGAACGTCTCTCGTTCTCGCCTTTCCAAGCACTGTGCGACGTTCTGGAATTGCTGCGCGCACGAGCATCCAGCAAGGGCCTCACGCTCGCCGTCGAATGCGCCACGCCGATCCCCGAGTTCATCGAGTCCGACCAGCAACGACTGCGACAAATTCTGATAAACCTCGTAGGGAACGCGCTCAAGTTCACCCAGTCGGGAGGCGTGACGGTGCGCGTGCGTCTCGTTTCACCGCTGCTGAAGCCCAAGTTGCGCTTTGACGTGATCGATACCGGCAGCGGCATGACGGACACCGCCATCAAGAAGATATTTCAACCGTTCACACAAGCTGACTCGAGCATTACGCGCAAGCATGGCGGCACCGGGTTGGGACTGAGCATCTGTCGCAAACTGCTGCACAACCTCGGCGGTGAGATTAAAGCCAAGAGTCGCCCCGGCCACGGCAGTACGTTCACATTTACGATCCCGACCGGTGACTTAGCAAATGTAACGCTGCAATCCTACAACGCGACGGAATTCAACCTAGCAGCAACACCGACACCGAAGATGAGCTATACGTTGCCGCCATGCCGCATTATGCTCGTCGAAGACGGCATCGATAACCAGCGGCTCGTCAGTCACTTATTGAAAAAAGCGGGCGTAGCCCCGGTCGTTGCCAGTCACGGTGAAGAAGCCCTGCTGCTACATTTGCAATCCAAGGAGCCGTTCGATCTGATTCTCATGGATATGCAGATGCCGGTCATGGACGGCTATACGGCTGCCGCTCACCTGCGGGCACGCGGATTTGAGGGCGCGATCCTGGCTTTAACGGCAAACGCGATGGAAGGTGCGGAGCAAAAGTGCCTAGACGCCGGATGCGACGGCTACCTCACCAAACCGATCGATCGTGCCAAATTCTTCGAAGCGATTCTCTCTCACTTGGAATTGGCAATGCAGCGACGCGGTGATCAGCAGCAAGGCTGTGCCAACGGGCCGTTTCGATGTTGGTGTTATCAACGGTCGCTCGACGACGTGTTCCGCCTCGCGAAAAGCCTCGATTTGCATTCCACGGATGCGGTGATGCAGCAAACCGGCTGCGGCAACCAATGTGGCGGTTGCCTGCCATATATCGATTTGATGTTCGAGTTGAATCGCGTGCCGCAGATGACGGACTTGGCCCGATTAACCCCCGCCACCACAGCGACCGACTAACGCCGCCGCCCCTACCGAACGGTCGGGGCATTCACGATACTGATCGAGCGGATGCGAACGGGGCGCGTGGGCCGGTAGTATTCATCCACCGGCGTTTCGGCGATGCGGCGCAAGACGGCTTGCGACTCGGGGCCGGTGATCTTGCCAAAGGCAGTGTACTGATCGCGCCAGGTCGGGTGCGGCCCGAGGCTGATGAAAAACTGCGAGCTGCCCGTGCCGGGTTTGCCGTCAATCAAAGCCATGCCGACCGTGCCGAACTCGAACGGCACATTGGTGCGCTCGAAGGGAACCGTCGCATTATCTTTCCGCGCACCCGAGCCGTCATCATTCGGGCAACCGGTCAACAAAAATTCGTTCGGTTGCATGAAGAATATCGAGCGATTGTTGTAGAAACGGTCGTCGGCCAGCTCGACAAAATTCTCAACGTGTTTCGGCGCATCGCCATAGAGCAACTGCATGCGCAAGCGGCCCTGATCGGTTTCGATGATCGCCTCTTTATACGTGACGACTTCGATCTCGATCTCGTCGGAAGCGACGACCCCACCATACGGCTGCCATTGAATGCGATACGTGCCGGCCTGACGCAACGCCGGATAGAAGCGCGTGACATCAAACCGCAGGCCCACCGTCGCGAAGGGGGCCAAGCGCAGCGGCGGCACCGGGTAGTCGGGCTTGCGCGTTACGCCGCCCCCCAGATTCGGATTGAGTTCCGAAACGATATCGAGCCCACGAAAGTTCATACCGGAAAAAACATGTTCGAGTGGCAGGCCCATGCCATAGTCGGGCGGCAACTTGCCGGATAACGCGCCCGGCACCTTCAACTCCACAGCCTCGGCCGTCGTGTTTTGCACCACGAACTCGACCATGATGTTACCGCCGGCGGGAAAAACGCGACGGTCGGCCCGTAAGACCGCGCGCACCTGGTTACCCAGCGGCGCATCGAGCGGCTCGGTCACGGGCGTATCCACGGGTTGTTCCGGCTGGCCCAACAGTGCGAGCGACCAACCGATGATTTGAAATATCGTTGCCGTCATGCGTGCGCGTCCTTCTTCGACGTCATGTGTTCATTCAATACCGAGCCGGCCCAAGCGAATTTCGCATGGTACCGAAAAGCCCGTGCCCCTTCTATGCACCCGTGCCCCCTAACACGGTCGGCACCGTCTTGGCCACGATCAGCGCATCGAGCGTAAGCGACCAATGATCGATGTAGTACAAATCGAGCCGCATCCATTCGTCAAAACCGATGTGATGCCGCCCCATGATTTGCCACAAACACGTCAAGCCCGGGCGCATGCTCAACCGACGCCGCTGCCATCGATCGTATTCGGCAACTTCCGCCGGTATCGGCGGTCGCGGACCGACGATCGACATGTCGCCCTTGAGCACGTTAAACAATTGCGGCAGTTCATCGAGACTCCAGCGTCTCAAAATACTGCCGATGCGCGTGATCCGCGGATCGCGCCGAATCTTAAACACGGGACCGTCGGACTCGTTCAAATGCGCAATTTCTGCCCGTCGATCCTCGGCATCGCGCTGCATCGTACGAAACTTGTACATCACAAACGCTCGACCGTTGAGCCCCGAGCGTTGTTGCCGAAACAAAATCGGACCTCGCGATGTCAGCCGAATTAGCAACGCACATGCCAGCATTATCGGCCCTGTCAGTATGATTCCGATAACACTGCCAACGATGTCGCCCAACCGCTTTGCCGCGAGCAACTCCGGCGGATGCCGCACGGGCGTAAACGCCATCACCGGCAAGCCGTGTAAATCCGTTAGCTCGGGCAAGCCGTGCCGCGAGAACGCATCCACCTGCAATGCAACGGCCACGCCCATTTCTTCGCACGTGCGCACCATCGGTAACGCCGACCCCAACGCCTCGATCGGCACCGAAATCAGCACGTCGTCGACCACTTCGGCGTCGAGCACCGATTCGAGCGTCGTACCCGCGTCTTTGATCGACAGTTCTTCAACCGCAGCGGTCGGTCCGTCCCACGGGGCGGTCAGGTGGCCGATAATCTGCGCGCGAGCGAAGACGGTCTTTTGCGCCAATCGCCGCAAACGCACGGCGTTGCGGTCGGTCCCGACAATCAGCACGTTGCGAAATCGCTGCCGGCTAAGCCAGACCAACATCCATAGCGTGATACCGCGCGCCGCCAACGTGGTCGCAGGCAGCAGCGCGGCGAAAATGCCGATCTGGGCGCGCGGGAAGCGCTCGCGTTCAAAAACGAGGGCAACCGCAGACACGAACAGCGCCAATAGGAGCGTCGCCAATAGCGTCTTGGAAAAAATCTCGCGCCGCGTCTGCCAGCGTAGCGCGTAGGCGCGCAGTTGCATCAGCAGCAACGGCCAGACGAACGGCAAAAAGATCAGCACCTTGATATGAACGCGCACGCTGCTTTGGCCGTTGGATAACAGCTCGGGCCAGTCGATCCCCATGTAAACCGCGCAGCGCAGGAAGTCGGCCAGTGCATACGTGAGAACGACGACCAGCGCGTCGCCGGCCATTAAGGTGAGTCGGAATTGTCGCCAGCTACGGGCGGCCGTCATAAAGCAATACCTAAGCGCTACCCAACTTTTCACCCAACGACTGCGTGTTAAAGTTGATCGTCGTCATACACCGGCAATTGGCCGTCGCCACAGCGCAAGCTTCGCATTCGATCGGCAATTGGTATAACGCCGCCAAAGCCTAACGCGCCATCCGACGATTGACACCTAGGGAATAGTTGCGACGGCTTTCGCCAACATGAACTGTGTGTAAAAGTGAATCCGACGGGTTGCGGATATGCGATTAAGGGTCGATGGCCGGTGGCAATAGAACCGGCAAACATTGTGGTCGAACGGTGATCTCGAGCGGGACCGAATCGATCGCGTCACCATCGCCGTGAGCGGGCACCTCGCGATCGGTTTCGATCCGAATTTGTCGACATTGAAAACGCTGAAAGGGTATATCCGTCAAGCCGACCGATACGTCACCCATCTCGGGTTCTGCACCGAGCGCGCTGGCTGTGACGGCGCCGACGGCACCCAGTCGCGCATCGCGAATAATGAGCACATCGAGCAATCCGTCATCGGCCTGGATCGATTCGGAGAACCGCAAACCGCCGCGACCGATACGGCCGATGTTGGCGACCATACATGCGACGGCCTCACCGCCGAACTCGACGTCATCCACACGCCAGCGAAATTCGATCGGCTGCGCGTCGCGCATCGCGTCGAGGGTGCCGAGTACGTAGCCGAACCAACCCAGCTCATCTTTGCGATCGCGCGTCGCGCCGACGATGGCCGCCGCTTCGGCACCGACACCGATTCGAAGAAAGTATGCCCGGTCGCGTAACATCATCGCATCGATCGACAGGCGTCGTGCGTTTGGCGAACAAGCCAATGCCGCCGCCTCGGATAATTCGAGCGGCACGCCCAACTCTTGCGCGATGACGTTACCGGTTCCACCGGGCAACAAGGCCAATGGTGTATCGCCGCCGAGAAGAGCGTTGGCCACTTCGGAAACGGTACCGTCTCCACCATATACGGCGACGACATCTGATGATTCGGCCGCGTGTTGCGCGGCACGACGCGCGTCTGCGGCTGATTTGGTAACGTGCACGTCCCAATCGGCCTCTGCGGCTGCAAAGGCGCGATTCAATACGGCAAGTACCGGCCGATCCTGACCGGACGCGGGATTGATGATGCAGAAAATCTTCACGCCGCGCTTTGTACGGCGAAACGCGATGTTAAGTCAATCGCCGGAGCAGTGATTCGCGCTTAATTCTTGTAAACGCGAGGAGGCGGTGGAGAATCCTTGGAACCAACGATGAAACCGCCTAGGGCTTGATGTCGAACCGTCTACATTGGGAAGATACAGAACACTCGGCGTACGACGACACCTACGCCCCCCCTATGCCACCGTTACGATGTTCTGAAAGTTCATCGTATGCCCGGGAACACGGTCGATAGGTTCGTGTTGCCCGCGCGCTTTTGCAGAATCTCGCCGAGCACGTCGCGCGAGTCGATCGTGATCGGCAGATCGATACCGTCTTCAAGTACGGAAGGATCGAGCCCCACCCAATCGGCGTAGACTTGTCCGCCGTTGACGCCGCCACCGAGAACAAACATTGTGCCCGCCGTACCATGGTCGGTACCGCCGCTTCCGTTTTGTTCGACGCGTCGACCGAACTCGGAGATCACAACCACTGTGGTGTTGGCGAAGCGCGCATCCATGTCGTCTCGAAACGCAACCAACCCATCGGCGAGCGTTTTCATCTTGGATGCCATATCACCGCTAATTGGGCCTTGATTACCGTGATGATCCCAGTTGCCCAGATCGATACATGCGGCTTCCAGCCCGACATCCGCCTTGGCTACCCGCGCGATGGTTTCCATCCCGCGACCGAAATCGTGATTCGGATACACTGCACCGTTCGCAGGTCCACCGTAACCGGATTGCAAACTTCCGATCAAATCCAACGTACCGACCGTCGCTTCGGCACTCTTCTTCAAAACATCCACGCTGTTGCTATAGACCGATTCCAGAAACGGCATGCGCGTGGCCGGAAAATCCCAGTTACCCTCTAAACCAAACGCATCAACATCTTCCATCACCACGGCCTGCGGCGCACCGAACAGCGTCGTCGGCAGGTTGCCTTGCGGTGCCAACGCCAAGATGCGATCGCCCGCTGGCAGGTTGCGCGATAGCAGATGCCGGCCTAGCCAGCCGGTGCTGATACCCGGGCTACCCGTTCCGCGTTCGATCAAATTCATCGCGTTAAAATGAGACCGATCGATAAATGGAAAGCCGGTGTTGTGAACGATGGCGAATTCGCCAGCGTCCCACATCGGTTTGAGCCCGACCAGTGCGGGCGGTAAACCGAAGAAACCATCCAAATCCGTCGCTTTGTTGGCTGACATCGACGAAGGGTCGGCAATGGCGAGAGACTGGCGCACGGTGTAGTAATCGGTATCCCCAAACGGCACGCACATCGTCATGCCGTCGGCACCGCCACGCAGAAAGATTTGAATGATCAAGTCCGACGACGAATCGTGACTGTCGGCGAACGACATCTTCGGCATCCAGGCCGGGCCGCTCAGCGCTCCTAGCGCACAAATACGACCTGCCGTGCGCATGAAGTGGCGACGCTCCGCCATTCGGTAATCGTTGCACGCTTGATGGCTCGAATCGCTCATAGTTGCCTTCCCATCTCGAGCGCTTCGCGCAACGAGGTGATGTCACTCTTCACTAACCATCACACCGTCTGATACGACGGCATCGTGAGCATCATTCCGAACAGTTCCGCATCACCCGACGCCGAACCGTTGCGCACGTTGTTGGAATAGTCGATCAACGCTGTGCGTTCGCTCGACGACATGCGCCCCATCAGATACCGCTCGTTCCAATAATCCACGACCTGCCCCGGATCGGTGGTCACGCCGGGCGCCAGCGTGGCGGACAACGGCAGGTTGAACCCGACCATTTCGCCTTTCACCAGCTTGTAAGCAAAGTTCCAGCGTTCGAGCATGCCGCCCACCCAGTAACGATTATCGAGCGGATAGCCGTCGGGCGTGATCCAGGCATACGGGTAATGCCCCATATCATCGAGGACCCGATCGATGGCGGCGTTGGAGTCCATCGTGGTGGCGGTTTGTCGCAAAATGCCTGTCACGTAGTGAAGCGGACGTTTGAGCTGCGTCGTCGCCTGCTGCAAATTCTCGACCGATAGCACCGCCCGCATCGTATCTTGAATGTCGCCATCGGATTCGTAAAAGACTTCGGCAACGGCCGACACCATGCTGGTCGATGGATTATCCGTCACGAAGTAGGTCAGTAAACGGCGGGCAATATGATTCGCCGTATTCGGATGGCCCGCCAAGTGATCGAGGACCGCTTCGCCATCTTCGATTCCGCCGCCCGACGGAATCGGCAGGCCCATGACCAGTTTGGCATTGGGGTCGTGCAACGACGACACGAAGCCCAGTTGGAACATGCCATCCGGTGGTTCGTTGGTCGCGTTGCTGACCGGTCGCCAGCCGGTGAAGGCGCGCGCGACGTCGACGATATCTTGCAAGGCATAACCTTGATTCAAGCCTACCGTGTGAAGCTCCAACAGTTCGCGCGCATAGTTTTCGTTAAGGGCGTTCCACGTGCTGCTCGAATTATCGAGATATACCGTCATGGCCGGGCTTTTCGCCACGGCATGCAAGAGATCTCGAAACTTGCCGAACGCGAACGGTCGAATCACATCGCGTTCGTATTGAATCGCCTGATATCGAACAAAGGGTGTCTTGGCGGCTTGGATATTGAAATGGTCCAGCCAGAAATCGACCATGCGCTCGTTCAGTTGGCGTCTGCTTTTCACCGCTCGAATCAAGCGCGCTTTCGCAAGATGCGTAATGACGTTGTTCCATGCCTGTGCGAAGTTGGTTTGAAGCAATTCGGTCGGCGTGGCCGTCAGCGTCCAAAGCGGCGCTAGCAGCGCGTTGATTTCGCTGTCGTTTTCCTGAATCGAGCCAGGATTGAGCTGCTCTTCCAGATAGGCTTCGTAACCGAGTTCGTCGAAGCGCGCTTGTTCGGCTGCCGTCGCGCCAAAGCTCGTGCGATTTAAGAACAGCGCTTTGAAGCCTACCGGCAGACCCGGTTCGGTCGGTTCAATCGGTTGCGTGGGTTCGGTCGGTTCGACGGGCGCAATGGGCTCAACACCGCCATCGGGATCGGTCGGCCCCGTCGGCGGCCCGCCATCCGGCGGCGTCACCGGCGGCAAGACGTCCGTCGCACAACCGGCAGCCACTGCGCCGGCACCCAACGCGCCCATGAAATTGCGCCGTGACATGCGTTTGAAGATAGATTGCGTCTTCATACCACCCGTTCCCTACAGATAGACTGGCTTCCCCAGTTTCAAGTTACGATTCGATGAGCGATTCAGGCAAACCGGTTGCGTGGAAGGAGGACGTCAGCAGCATTCACCATACGTCCGATACGGCAGTTGGTTTGAAATTATTGGATGGGATGGTCGTGCAGCCACGCGGCGAGGCTTTTCAGACCTGCCTCCACCGAAATCTGCGGCTCATAACCAAGATCGCGCCGCGCGGCGGAGATATCGAACCAATGGGCAGTCGAAAGTTCGTGCACGACAAACCGCGTGAGCCGCGGTTCCCGCTTTATTCGCACAGCGCCGTACGTCATCTCAAGCATCGTTGCAACCAGTAGCGCCACGCCTTTGGGCACCGACTTGGTAACGGGCGGCTTACCACCCGCTGCAAGAATCGCGTTGACCAAATCCCAAAGCGGCCAGGGTTCGCCATTGGTGATGAAGTATGCTTTGCCGGCGCACACCGCATCGGGCGCGAGACGGTCGGCCGCGCACAAATGAGCATTGGCCGCGTTATCGATATAGACCGAGTCGATCTTTTTATTGGTGCCGCCGATGCGTCGCAGTGCGCTCGCGCGCTCCAGAATGCGCGGCACGAGGTGGTTGTCGCGCGGCCCCCAGATCAGATGCGGGCGTAATGCGACGGTGGCGAGTTTGTTGCTGTTGGCGACGAGGACGGCGCGCTCGGCCTTGGCTTTGGTTGCGGGGTAAGCCGTGAGATACGAATCGGGATACGGCAGCGATTCATCTTCGCCTTCGCAATCGCCCGGATGAAACACGACGCTGGGCGAACTGGTATAGATGAGTTTTGGTACACCGCATTGGCGCGCGGCTTGAAGTACGATTTCGGTGCCAATCACGTTTGCCTGATGATAATCCTGATACGGCCCCCACACGCCGGCCTTGGCGGCCACGTGAAAGATAACATCAACGCCTTCGCACGCCTTCGTTACGGAAGTCGCATCGGTCAAGTCCGCTCGGATCGTTTCAACGCCAAGCGCTCGAAGCTCGGGATAATCACCACGCGCGATCGACCGCACCGAAGCGCCGCGTTTCAATAAACGTTCGACAATGGCGCGACCGAGGAAGCCGCCGCCGCCCGTGACGAGTGCCCGTTCGCTCATAACGCGCTTTCGTCGACCTTTGCCTTGCGCATCATGACCGTCGCGCCGCCTTGCACCTTTTGACCAACTTCTACCGTAGGTTCGTAGCCGGTCGCGACCGGCACCACGAGATCGGTGCGCGAGCCGAACTTGATCATGCCGAAGCGCTCACCGCGTTGAAGCGTGCTCCCTTCGCCCGCATGACAGATGATACGGCGGGCGATGAGGCCGGCGATCTGTCGCACGAGAATCGTTGCGCTTTCCGCTTCGGTCTGCATCACCAGCGCGTTTTGCTCGTTGTCGCGGGCACTGTTGGGATCGCGGGCGTCGAGATATCGGCCCGGCGAATAATGGATGGTTTTCACCGTCGCGGCGCAGGGCGCACGATTGATGTGCACGTTAAAGACCGACAAAAAAATACTGACACGCCAAACGGGTTCTTCGATCTCTGCGGTAGCGGGCAGACGCTCGACATGCGTGATGGTGCCGTCGGCGGGTGACACCATAATGCCGTCCTCCTGCGGGATGAGGCGGTGCGGGTCGCGGAAAAACGCAAAGGTGAAGCCGAGAAAGAACGCCGGCACGATTGCCGCCAACCACCACCAAGGCGAATGCGTTACTGCCGCCCACACCGCCAGCGCCAACAATGGGCCCAATAGCAGCAGGGCCAAGCCGATTTCTCGAAATCCATCACGTGCGATTTTCATTCGCTGTCCACGATTTATCTTCGCGTACCCATTTAGGAGCCGCTTGGTTTGGTTAACAAGTCGACACGCAAGTGCCGGGGCGATGCATAATCGGGGGCAACCCGCTTTCGGTCAAAAAAGATCGAAATTCGACGGTCCGTCGGACGTCGTCGTGCGTGTAAAGGACGGTACCGACCGATCTGGCGAAGGATTCGGTATAATGAACGCCTGTACGATCTCGCCAATGCAATTTGAAACGCCGCCTCGCGCCTGCAGAAGAGAATCCGTCATGAAATCCGTTACTCAGATCCTATTCGTGTATCTCAGTCTTATCGTCGGTCTCGTTTGTTTAACCGGCGGCCAATGCGTATCCGGCACCGGCATGATGGGCCCGCCGGGGATGGATGGAATGGACGGGACCGACGGCAGCCTGCGCGTCTATGGCGATGGCTCCGCCGGCGACAAGGTCGTCAGCAGCGATGAAAACTGGAATGACGACGCGACGGCCCCCACCAATCTGCAATTCGCGAGCCTAACGATCGAAGACGGTGTCACGCTGACGGTGCCGAGTGGCATGACCATTCGCGTCACCGGCGATGTTACCAACTACGGAACGCTATTGGTGCGCACCTCAGCCGACGGCGGCTTTGCCGGGCTCGACGGGCCGGGCACGAGCGGCGACTTGTCGACGCAGATCACGGCACCGGATTCGGGAATCGGCACGCGCGCCGCCCAAGCTGGGGAGCTGAGCGACAACACCGTCTTCGCATTGGCAGGGCAAGGCGGCGAGGGTATTAGTGAATTCGAGTCACGACAACTTTTGACCGTCGGCGTGGTCGCCGGCGGCGGCGGTGCGGTGGGCGGCGACGACACGGACGGCAGTACAACCAGTAACGTCGGCAGCGCCGGCGGCGGCGGCGTGCGCATTCTGGCAATGGGCACCATTACGAATGCGACAGGCGCCGCGATGATGGCCGACGGCGGCGCAGGCGCAGGCGGCGGTGGTGGCGGCGGTCATATCGTTCTGGCGTCGATGACGGCCATTGTGAACGATGGTGACATCATGGCGCGCGGCGGTGATGGCGAAAGCAGCGACAGCAACGAAGGCCCCAGCGGTGGCGGCGGTGGCGGCATCGTGCACATGCTCGCGCCGATGGTGATGAACGATGGCACCGTCGACGTTAGCGGCGGTAGCGCGGGCGGCACGAGCACCGATGTTACGAGCGGCACACGCCAAGCGGGCGGCGGCGGTGGCGCATCCGGCGGCGACGGCGGTCGCGGCGGCAACGTGCCCAACGGGGGCAGCGTCACGCCCGAAGCAGCGGGCGACGGTCAAGATGGATTCGGATTGGTGACGGAACTCGACCCGACGAGCTTGTTATAAAGAGCGTATCACACGCAAGAATGACGCTAACACGAGACCATCCACGGTCGCTGGCATTTAGCCCACGGCCAATGGCCGTGGGCTAAGTGTTTTTTTGTCCGTAAAGATCTACGGCATCTCGGTAATTAAAAGTTCCGAAGTTTCGACGTTTATCACGCCATCTGCTTCCGAATCGTCATATCGAACGAGCGCACCATGCTGTTGCGCAGATAGATGCCGATCAGAAAATAAATCAACGCCGCGACGAATGCCGAGATGAACGCGACGAGGCGGCAGGTCGTGTAGTTAACCGTGGGCTGACCGAAGGTGGTGACCATCGCATCTTCCAGCGCCATCTTGGGTGCCAACGAAATCATGCAGGATGTCACCGGGCCGAGCGGCATGAAGGCGGCCGTTAGCGCTGCGCCGTCGCTCGAACCTTTTACCGAATAGGCACATGTCGATAGACCAGCGATAACGGCGATGACGATGCCCATACTGGTGAACACAGCGCCCATCGTGCGTTTGTTTTTGATCGAGTAATTCAGGCCGATCATGGCGCAGAAGGCGGTGAAGGCGAGGAACGTCGTCGGCAACATCAACAGCGCTTCGGGGTTTACCACGTTCTCACGACCCGAGCCGCCCAGCCTGCCGATTAGATCGACGATTACGAACAACATCACCGTAAGATACGGGACGAGCAGCATCGGGCCGGCACCGCGCACCAAGCCCCAGGTTTTGCCGGTGATGATGTCGCGACTGGTCAATGGCGTGGCGAGTAACAATTCAATGGTGTTGGATTCTTTCTCGCGCGTCATCGACGTTGCGGCGGCCGTCGTCGCGACGAACAGCGTAATGCCGAACTCAACGGCCACAACGCCGAACAAAGCCACGCGCGTATCGGCGATGGTTAACCATTTTTGCAAGTACGCGATCAGCAGCACAATTCCGACCAATACGCCGGACGCCATCAGAAAAATGCGCGACGCCTTACCGCCGGTGGATGACGCGCTGGTGACCGACTCGCGCCAGGCGATGGGGTTCTTGCTAACCGTACGCGGCGGATGGCTGCGTGCGTCGACGGCGGGTTGGTTGGGGTCGTCGTCATCCTGAGCTTCATTAACGGAACTGCCCGCCCCCATCGCCTTTCCGCGGAAGATGCGCGATAGGAGCGTGGGTTCACCTTCGAGAGCGCTGCGCCGCACGAAGCCGAAGCTGGTCGCCAACAGCACGCCCGAAATCACGACGCTGAGACCGATGTAGCAATACTGCGGAAACGCCAATAAATACTTCGCGATAAAGCCGTAGCGCGCGACGGTTTCGATCTCGGGCGCGGGGGTTTCGCCGAGCACGACGTTCAACGCGAGGAATGGATGAAAGGCGGCGAGCCAACTCATGCGCTCGATGCGGCCCGGAGCGCTGAGCGCTTCGGGCGGGATTAGCAACGACCACGACCCGAGCGCGTACACCGTGATGAGATAAATCGCAATCGCGAGGTAAAAGGTGAAGATGGTGCGACCGGTACCGATTTTGATAACGCTGATCGAAATCGCAATCGAGCCGGTCAACAGCGCCGTCGCCGCGGCAAGGCCCATCGATAAACCGATTTTGTCACCGGTTACACCGCCATACACCATGATGATGCAAAAAAGTGGAATCGACGCGAGCAGCAATGCGAAAACAAAAAAGAGTCGGCTCAGCAGCGACCCCAAAACGATTTGGCCGTTGGTGAGCGGCGTGGACAGGAGAATGTTATACGTCTGCGAATCTTTTTCTTGGGTAATCGCTGAGGCGGCGAAGACCGGCGCGAGGATGCTGACCATGGCCAGTTGGATCAGCGAGAGATACTTGAACATGTCGGCGGCTTTTTTGGCAAACTCGGCGAGCGAACCTTGCGAGCCCGCGCCTTGCATGCCCAAAACGCCAAAAATGGCGACGACTGCCAACACCGCAAGATAAATCACGCGAATCCAAAGGTGGCGCGTGCGCCGTCCGCCCGATTGCACCACGCGCACCAGGATCGGATTATTGGGGATCAACCGCCAGAACCAGATCCCCAGATCGCGCAATACCGCATTCATTCAGCCCACTCCTTGCTCGGCGCTCCGCGGTTACAACGGCAACGCGTCGAGGCCCTTTTCCTGCATGAGTTCTTCGACGCGGCGGCGCGCTTGCAGACGCTGACGCGTGGTCGGCAAGCGCTCGATGCGCTTCTTGAGGTCGATCGTGATATCTTCCAATGGTTGCTTCATTCTCTCGAAAGCCTGATCGAGTTGGAAATCCACCGGCCCTTGCGAGTATTTGGAATCGAGCGACCGATTGAGCCGCGCGGCAATTCGATTTTGCTTGAGCCGCGCCCACCACTCGTCGGTCTGTACGCGCTCGGCCTTTTTCTTGCAGGCATCGAGAATGCCGTTGGCAGCCGTTTGTTGTTCCTCGTCAAAGTCGTAATACACGGCGGCGTTGGTGACGTAGCGCTCCCAATCTTCCGTATAATTGATCTGCCAGCGGATGCTGCGCTCCACGCCTTGGCGGGCGCGGCGCATCTCTTTGGTTTCGTTGGGGTCTGCGTTTTCGTCCGCGTCGTCATCCTCGCCGCCGCCGGGCGCATCGAAAAAGGGATTGGCCCCTTCCTTGACTTTGCCGTCGCGCCAATCGTTCATACGCTTTTCGAAAACAGTAAGGCCCGCCGTTAACGCCGTCATATCGGCGGTGTAGCGCAGCCGCTGTTTGAGCGTCATCACTTTGCCGATGTCTTTGGCCGAGTCGGTGAAGAACTCGCGCAGCTTGGGAATGAAGGGCGACATTTTCTTACCGAATTCGACGGCGTCTTCTTTTTTGAAAGAGCCTTCGTTCGAAATCATCGAAGCCATCATCGATTCGATGAGGTCCTGCCCCATCTCTTCATTCTCGTGGGCCAACTCCATCAGGTTTTGTGTGACCGCCGTACGAATCTTTTCGACCTGTTCGTCTTCCAATTCGTAGCGCTGCTTCATCTGCTCGGTCATGCGATAGGTCATCGCCCGCGCGATCGCCGGCGTGAAGCGCACGCCCATCGAAGTCGGCCGTTCGTATAGCTCGGGATCGATCTTCTCGCTTTTTTCCGCCGACTCGGCGGCATCGGCCCGGAAGATTTCTTCAGCCGCTTCCACGCCTTCGTTCTGCGCCCACACTGTGAGTGGCAATAGACCGATGGTTGCGAAAAGTACGACCGCAATGCGTTGTGGTTTCGTCATTCACTTTCGACGCGGATTGAACGGGCGCCGCCTCCAGATAGTCTTTACAACGCAATATCGACGTGCGTCTTACTGTACGATTCCCTTGGTGAACCGCATAAACGCGGTTTCGAGGTTGACCTGCTCCTCGTTGAGGGCCTTGAGCGGCAGGCCGTTTTCCAATAGCGCCTTGGCCAAAAAGCCGAAATCGTGGATATCGTCGGTGAGTTCGACCAACAATCGTCCGTCATCCTGCTTGACCTGCTCAACCTTGGGCAGCGCTTTGAGCACGCGCTCGGCGGCATCCTGCTGGGGGCCAACGCGTACTTCAACGATCGTGCCCATGCGCGTTTGGGCCACGATTTCATCGATGGTGCCCTTAAACAGCAGGTCGCCGCGTTCGATGATGCCGACGGTGGTACAGAGTTCGGCCAATTCGTGCAGAATGTGCGAGCTGATGATGATCGTCTTGCCCATGCGGCGCAGTTCTTTGAGCAGCTCGCGCATTTCGATACGCGCCCGCGGGTCGAGACCGGACGCGGGCTCATCGAGGAACAGAACCTTCGGGTCGTGTAGCAAGACGCGTGCGACGCTCAAGCGCTGCTTCATGCCGCGCGATAAGCCGTCGACCAACGCGTCGCGCTTATAGCTGAGGTCCGTCAACTCCAACACATCGCCCACCACGCGTTTGCGCTGGTCGCCTTGAATGTTGTAAGACGCCGCGAAGAATTCGAGGTATTCCTGCACGACCATGTCTTCGTAAGCACCGAAAAAGTCCGGCACGTAGCCGATCAACGGTCGAATCAGACGCGACTCATACCCGACGGTATGACCGCAGACGCGCGCTTCGCCCCAAGTCGGTTGCAGTAGCGTGGCGAGAATGCGAATCGTCGTCGTCTTGCCGGCGCCGTTGGGGCCGATGTAACCGAAGCACTCACCCTCTTCGATGGTGAGGTGCAGGTTCTTCAGCGCGGCGAGTTTGCCGTAGCGTTTGGTTAGATTGATCGTTTGGATGATCACGCGGGATACGTCCTTTAATGGCTGGGCCGACTAACGGCGCTCCACCGGTATCAGAAAGCGATATAGCGTTAGCGAACTGCCGGGCGTTTCGGCGATGCGGTCGATTTCCAACCGCGCCTTGGGCGGTGTGCGGGCGAAGCCGACAACCATGGCCAGATTTTCCGTGAGGCGATGGCTGCAATCCCAGCCGCGCGCCAGCGACTGTTTGTAGAGAGCCGTTCGTTCAAAATCCTTCTGAAGATTAAAGAACGAGAGCAACAAATACGGCGCGTGGATTTGATCGACCTTGATATCCTGCCGCCGATCCTGCACCGCCGGGCCGGTGAGGCCCCAGTTCGAGTCGTTGCGACACTTCTTGAGTAGCTCGGTCACCGACAAGTCGATGGTATTACGCAACTTGGGGTTGCCGTCGGGATCGAGCTTGTCCGAAAGGTACAGCTTATCGAAGAACGCCTGCCCCTGCAGAATCGCCTTATCGCCGGTTTCGGCGAGATTGCCGATGGGCACGCCGATGGTATCGATGTTACCGCTGCCGGCGACGAGTTGATCGACGTAAAGCAGATAGCAGTCGCGCAACTCGAAGCCCAGGTTGTTACGCAGAAAGCAGTCTTCGGTGAATTTTCGTTCGCCGGTATCGTAAATCAGCCGGGCATCAAACGAGCCGCCCAACTCACCGTGCCATTCGCCGATGAACTCTTTCAGCGTGGCGCGGACGGGCACAGCTTGCAGCGCCGTGGCCGCTTGGGCGTGCCGGTATTTGTCGGTGGCGCTAAAGGTCGATTCAGAGAAGTTGCCCGTCGGCAATGTCGGTAAGACCGCAATTGGGCCGTGGTCGCGGTTGGCAGCTTCATATCCGACCGGAAGACGCACATCGAGTTGCGTATATTCGTGGGCCTTTACCCCGAACAGGAATGTGCCGTAACCATAATTGTTGTTGGCATACGCATCGACGACGCCGGTTTGGGCCACTTGCGTACTGAAACCGCGCAACACCCAGACCATGCCGGTGCCAATGAACGTGCCGACAAACCCGGCAACGGTAAAGACGAGCCAGCTATGACGCGTAAGATCTTTCTTGCGCAAATAAAGGTACGTGCCGAAGGTCGCCACAAACGTGTACAGCGCGGCGAAGGCAATCGCGAAGAACAAATATGCCGCCGTAACACCGCTGAAACCGATTTGCCGCAAGACCTGAGCGAACAGGTTATTGTTATCCCCAAGTAACATATTGCCTTGCACGTCCGTCGGGCGGGCGCGCGGGAGGCCGAGCAACGTGCGCGCGACGAAGCGATCGATCACATCGCCGTAGCTTTCGCGGTCGCGCTCGGCGGATTCCGACGAACCCTTCAACGCCTTTTGCGACGGTGCCGGAATCAGGTCGGTCAACAGCGCCGTGCTGACGATGATCCAACCGCGGCCCAGCTCGCGACGAAAGAAGAACGCTTGCTTCTCGTGATGATCGGCGGGGAAGGGTTTGCAATCGTTGCCCACATCGACGAGGCAGCGCGTCAACGGATTGCGGTCGTAATGCTTCTGGTAATCTTCGCGCAGATACTCGCGCGCGAGCACATCGAAGAAACGGTCGGCGTTGGCCGTTTCCTCCACGCCGGTGAACTCCATGCCGATCAGATCGCCCGCCGGATTACCCTGAAACTTCTGCCAATGGCTCGCCACGGTGATCAGCAAACGACCGCCGCGCTCGACCCAATCGCGCATGGCTTCGACTTGGCTCGGTCGCAATGCCGACGGATCGGCATCACGCCAAATAAGCACATCCAACGCATCGAGACCGCTACCACGCGTCGGCAACTCGCGCGGCGAGAAGGCGCGCACGTGCCGCTCGTTGAAATACGTTTTTTGAGATTCGTAACGACTGTTCGCAATAAACGTGACCTGTGGCGGCAGGCCTTGATCGGTGAGAACCCCGATCAACAAATGCTCGGGGGGCGGCTCATCCAAAATGCTGCCGACATCCAACTGGCGCAGCGGCACACCGGCGTCGGAATAAAAATCGACCAGCGCGCCGTCGTCATCGTAAAGGCGGATCGTCAGGCCCGGTGCGCGCGAAAAGCGCGTGTTGGGCATGAAATAAATTTCGAAGGATTTCCACGTGTTGTCGGGCTCGACCACGACGCTTTCGAGCACCGACACGACGACGTCGCCATCGCGGTCGATCTCGCTCAGCCGCAGGTCGCCGTTGAATGGCTCGGCGCCGCGGTTGCGCAGTTCGACTTCCGCGAAACTCATGCAGCCGCGACGGGCGGAGTTCTGGCCACCGGCAAAGAGACCGACGCGCACCAACCGCGCCTCGACCGCCGCTCGGGCGGGCAACGCCGTCGCGATCGTGAGGAGCCCAACGATAATCAGCGTTCGTCGCGTCATAAGATTTCCGTCGGCGCCTTGGCAGCGCCGAAGTGGTTACGCATAAGGCTCACGGCTTCTCGGCATCACCGCAGGCGCACACCATATCGCCACAACCGGGGCAGCCCTCGGTGAATTTTCGCAGCGCGTCTTGCAGGTCGATGCCTTCCACATTGGCCAGCGTGACCAACCAAGCGAACACGTCGGCGAATTCGCCTTCCTTTTCGGCGCGATCGCCATTGGCCAGCGCCGCCGCCAATTCACCGACTTCTTCCATGAACCAGAGAAACGTACCCGACGCCCCGCGCTTGCGATCTTTGGCGGAGTACATCGTCTCTATCAATTCTTGAAACTCGCGAACGTGCATAGTGTTCCAGCCCTTTCGGCGAAACGCGAATTTTAACCGGGCGGCAACCTATCGACTAGGCAAACGCGTGAACGCGTCGCGCGGCGATGACATTCGACTAATTGGGTATTCCGACCGTCCGTGGTCTTATTTTACGACCGTTTGCCGCCGCGTGTTCGCCCATTATTGAAACGCGGGCACGCGATTTTTGTCGTCCAAGGGATCGGCCTGCTGCTTGCCGCCCAGTGCCGCGGCCCGCTCGCGATAGCGCCGCGCCGATTCGGCATCGCCTTTGCGGCTGTAAACATCGGCCATACCTTCGAAGCCGAGCGCTTCGGTCGGGGCGAGCTTGGTGACGGTTTCATATTCGCGCAGCGCCACGTCGAGCCGGTTGACTGCCAGATATGCGTCGGCCAGCGCGCCGTGAATTTCGGCGTTGAACGGATCGATCTGCAGCGCCAATTCCAGCGTCACGATCGCGTCATCCCATTGGGCGGCTTCGAGTTGCAACTTAGCAAGGCGACCGCACAGTTGCAGATCGTCGCGCGTGAACGAGAGCAGCTTTTGCAAACTGTCGCGCAAGGCTTCCGTATCGTCGCGCCGCGTATAGATCGCCGCCAGGCGACGGTAACTATCCGGGTCGAGCGGGTGGCGCGCCTGATATTTTTTAAGCAACGCAATCGCTTCGGGCAATTGGTTGCTGCCCTGCTCGACGTACGCCATGTACTTCAGTGCTAATGGATGGTCGGGGGCCTGTCGTTTCCATCGGCGGATAAATGGCGTGGCGGATTGCAACAGCGCCGTGCGTTCGACCTCTTCGGTTGCCGCGAGCATGCGCATAATGAACAAACGCGACATGACTTCCAACGCCAATACATTGTCGTTGTCTTGCGCCAAACAGGCTTGCGCCGCGATCAGCGCGCGTTCGGATTCGCCGATGACGAACTCAGCCCGCGCCAAACGCCCGAGCAACTCGGCCGAGGGCGTGCCGCTTTCGCATTGCTTCCGCAGCGGCTCAACGTCTTCTTCCTCCATCCAGGGCAAGCCCCAGCTATCCACCTGTTTTAGCGCCCATGCGGCAAAGTCTTTATCAAAGGTGGTGGTTTCGATGTTCAACACGTCGCGAAACGCCGCATCTTGCGTTTGACCTTTATCGAACGCCTTTAGCAGCGCGCCGACCTTATCGCCGCCGAAGCGTTCGATGATGTACTCCATCATCCATTCGCTTTGGGCATAGGCCTGCGCCCGCGCGCCGGGAAACGGCGGTCGCCAGAAACCCCAAACGATGTTCTCCAACGTAAACAGCTTATCGCGCCGCGTGGCCGTGGTGAGCATATCCATACGGCCCCACGAACGCGGGCCGGGTTCTTCGAGCACGGCCAACCCTTCCGTCATCCAATGCGGGATGCGATTCTGCGTGGCCGCCAGCGTTACGGTATGAACAAACTCGTGCCGCAAGACATCGGCCCAATTGTAATGACCAAACGGAGGCTGACCGCGCGGCGTGAGCATGGCGATCACAGGGCCGGTGCAGGCGCCGATGGTTGCGATGAAGCCGCGATGGGCGATGCGCAGGCTAAAGCCGTCGTGCGATGGGAAGATTTCGATGATGGTCTTTTGCTTGAGGTTGATGTCGTACTTCGTGACGAGTTCGCCATAACACGACTCGAGCATGTCGGCCATGTACTCCACAGCGATGCGGTCATCACCCTTCTTAAACTTGAACACAAAATGATCGGTCTCGTGCGTATCGAATTTTTCGAGACGATCGAGCAGATCGAGCACGCGATAGGTGCGCTCGTTGAAACTATCCAGGGCAAAGGCTTTTTCGAGAACCGGTCGGGCTTCGGCTTCGCGGCCCGATTCGAGATAAAGCAGGCCCAATTCGACTTTTGGAATCGGATGCCAGTACCAAGCCTCTGCGGCGCGCTGCAACCATTGGGCCGCCGGCTCGTATTGTCGCGCGGCGGAAAGAGCCTTGCCGATCTCCAAATAGAATGCGCCGGGTCGTTGGTTGAAGGTTTTGCACCGTTGCAGCAGCTCTTCGATGCGCGCTTCGTTACCGAGACGATCTTCAGCGGCGGCCAAGAGGCCGAGCGCTTCGGTCGATTCCGGGTTGCGCTGAAGGGCGTGGCCGGCAAGTTCTTTGGCTTCGGCGAAGCGGCGCTCGACCATGCGCGACTGTGCGAGGAGCAATTGCGCGCCGACATGATCGGCGTCGATGGCCAAGGCGGCGTTGGCCTTTTCTTCGAGTTCTTCAAAGCGCCAATCGGCCAAAAACGTGCGACCGATGCCGACCAACGCGTCCGGAACGTTTGGATTGATGGCGAGGACGGCTTCAAACTCGGCCCGCGCGTCGTCTTGGTTATCGCGATCGGCAAGTAAATGCGCCGCCGCCAAGCGGGCAGGCCAGTAGTCCTTATCCAGATAGTCGAACGCTTCCTGATAGACCTCGCGCAGGAGATGGCGAATGCGGGCGACGAGATTGGTTTGCGTGAGAATCGTATAACGATAGAAGCCGCGGCCCAGAAGCGTGAGCGCTTCGGGCGTATTCGGCAGCGCTTCGTCGGTCATCTTGAAATCGAAGATCGAATAGGCGCGGATGGCAGATTGGATTTCGCCACGCGCTTCGTAGACCTGCCCCAGCGCCCATTGGGCCGTCAGGCTTTCACCATCGGCGCGGACGGCGGCTTGCGCGTGGCTTAATGCATCTTTCGATCGCCCCAAATCGAGCAAGGCGAGCGCCATTTCGGCCTGCCATTGCGGGTCTTTTTTACCCACTTCCGTAAGCGTTTCGAGTCGTTCAATGCCTGAGGCCGGGTTACCGCGCAGGCGCTCGATGTATGCGGCATAACAAACGGCGCTTAAGTGTTTTTTGCGACCGGACTCATCTAAGAAGGCCAATGCTTCGTCGTAACGACCGTGCAGAAAATGGTTGCGTGCGGGTTTAAGAGACGCCGGAGGCGTGCCGTCGAAAGCGAGGGATGGTACGGCTATGCAGAGAATGACAAACCATGTAGCGAACTTTGAAACGGCGCATCGATTTCTAGGTGTGTTACGCATACATGCCATCAGATTCGCGGCTTGTCGTCGGCTCATCCAATTATTGTATCCGGCCCTACGCGGCAATTCATCTAAAGCCGATCTCTCTTACGAGGGCGTGAATCATCGGTTGCGACGCCTATTCGCCGAATGCCTCCGTAAAGAACCCGCCGTAGTTATCCAGCAGGTCGAACTGGAAATAAAAAATGAACGCGTTGGCAAAGATCGCCAAGAACGCCATTAGCAGATGCACCTCGGCCGGCACGCCGATTTCGATCGTCGCCCCCAGCGAACTCGTCAAGATAATCGCGACGATGCCCAACATGCTTAGCTTGATCGCGCGCGATTTAAACCGCTGTAGGCGCTCGCCGAAGCTGATGTCCAAATCACCCGCCTGTATCGCCTGCGCCACAATCTTTTGCTGCACGGTGAAGTACATAAACAGCACGATATGGATCAGGCAGGTGAAAAACGCCGCCAACAGGCCGAGCAAAAAATGGCGGGGATAACCATCGGCCTCCACCACCAAGAGGCCGGTCGTGGCAGTGGTGGCGAGCAGAAAGATGTCGGTGATGATGAAGATTAGGAAGCTGGCTTTCATCGCGATGCAAAAGAAAATGGGGGAAGGAGAATTGTCTGCGCCGCACTATTCGTAGCGCAACGCTTCGATTGGTTCGAGGCGGCTGGCGCGAAACGCGGGATAAAAGCCGAAGAAGATGCCGGTGGCCGACGCAAAACCCAGCGCGACGGCCGCGATCCAGATCGACACCTGCGTTTCGTAGCCGCGATAGCTCGTGAGCAAATGGCTCGCACCCCAACCAACGAAGATACCGATGATGCCGCCCAGCGTGCACAACATGACGGCCTCGATCAAAAACTGCATCAGAATATCGAAGCCGTGGGCACCGATCGCCATGCGCAAGCCAATCTCGCGCGTGCGCTCGGTAACGCTCACCAACATAATGTTCATGATGCCGACGCCACCGACGACCAGCGCTACGCCCGCGATCATGCCGAGCAACCACTCAAGCGATTCGCTCGATTCTTCTTTGAGTTGTGCCGATTCGCTGGTGGCCCAAATGCGAAAATCGTCTAAGTCATCGGGGCGAAGATTGTGGCGCTCGCGCAGAAACGCCCGCACCTGGCGCTCCGCCGCCTTCGGGTCGATGTTATGCTGCGCGGCGGCCAACATGGTGGCGGAGATTTCCGATCCGGCGATCTTCTGTTGGAAAACTTTATATGGAAAAATGATTTCGTCATCGTAGTCGCGCGCGCCGCTGCGGCCTTTGAACTCGAGCACGCCGATGACTTCGAATCGCGCGCCCTTGACGGTGATCTCTTCACCCACGGGGTTGATCGAGCCGAACAGCTCTTTCACGACTGTCTGCCCCATGACGCATACCGGGTTGGCGGACTCCTCATCGCTTTGATCGAGCGGTCGCCCCCAAGCGACAGGCCAGCGGCGAATGTCGTGATAATTCGGAAACACGCCGCGCACGCTCGATTGATAATTGCTATACGAACTTTTCACCTGCATGCGCATCGTGTTGCTGGGCGTGGCGGCACGAATGAGTGAACAGTTTTCCATGATCGCCAAAGCGTCGTCGCGCGTTTGGTTGGGCTTGCGCTCGACATTGCCTTTGCGGGCCCCGCTTTTGGCGATGCCCCAGGTGCCGATCCACATCCAATCGTCGCCCATGCGGGCGATTTCCTGCTCCACGCGCGTCTTGGTGGCCTGGGCCATCGCGACCAACACGATGACGGCCCCCACGCCGATGACGATACCGAGCATGCTCAGGCCCGTACGGACCTTGTTCTTGCCCAGCGAGATCATGGCTTCGGCGATGAGGGAGAAGATGTTCATGGGTTTTGGTTACGAGTTATCTGGTCGGCTTTGTCCCCCAGCCCTAGAAGGGCAGGGGCACCCGGTTCGTTACGTCTCACCGTGCAGTCCCCCAGCGCCAGAGGGGCAGGGGCACCCGTGCTTTTCCGATCACGTAGTTGCTTGCGCTAATACGATGCGCCTGCTTTGCGAACGTGCACATAGGGTTCTAGCAGGCGTTCGGGCACTTCGGCTTCTTGTACCACACCAAAATAAATATGGTGGTCGCCGGCGGTGTACCGACCATCGAGCCGGCAATCCATCCAGCCCACCTGATCGGGTATTACAACACCGTGCGGTACATCCTGCGTGGCCAAGCCGGAGAACGCTTCCTCATCCGGCTCGAAGCCGCGACCGAAGTGCTTAAACATCTGCCCCGGTTGTTCGCCCAAGACGTTGATCACGAAACCATCAGCCTCTTCGATCAACTTTTCGATCGGACGCCCTTTTTTCACGCCCACGCTCAGCATCGGCGGTTCGAATGAGCTTTGTTGCACCCACGATGCCAACATGCCCGTACGGTTCATGTCGGTTCGCACCGTGAGGATGGCACAACCACTGGGAATTCGACTGAGCGCTTGGGAAATTTCCGGCAGCATGTCGGCCATCTGAACCCCTCCAAGCGGACGGCACGCCGTCCGATATCGTTCGTTACTTGTTCACTTCGCGACCGAGCAGCGACTCGATCTTGTCGACTTTGCCGGTCAATCGACCGGCCTCACCCGCGCGGGCATCGATCTTGACCGAGCATGTGATGCGTTCGCAATCTTCGGACATGCGTTGGTAACACTGTCGAATGACGGCCATGACGTCATCCCATTCGCCTTCGATGCAGGTGCCCATCGGCCCCAATCGATACGGCAAACCCGAGTTGGCAACGATATCGATACTGCGGGCCACGTATTTCGAAACGGATACACCCTTATCGAGAGGCGACATCGAAAATTCGACCAAGACGGACATAACTCACCTGTTTGATTGCTTGCGCGGTTTTCGGATTCTAACAGCGCAACCGAAAATCTGCGAAGCCGCCGCCATTGCCTATTAAAACGAATAAAGCGCGACGACCGACGGCAATATGTTGGCGGTGCGGCTTCCAACGGCGCGGGTTGGCTTCATAATGCGGCCATGGAGGACGCAAACCCACGACCCTATCCCATCGCCGCGCTGGCGGGCGTGCTTTTGTTGGCGCTGGTCGTGCGCCTGCTCATCGCAACGCCGACGGCCTGCATCAGCAAAGACGGCACCTGGTTTATCGAAATGGCGCACAAGCTTGCCGATGAGCCGGTGCGGCATATGCAAATCGAAACCAAGCAGCCGGGGCTGTCGTGGGTGTATCTTGCGGTGGGTCGCGCGACGGGGCACATGTCGGCTATGACGACACCGGTCGAATGGCAGAATCTCGGCGTGTGGATTGCCGTGCTGTGCGGTGCCTCTGTTTGTGGATTGGTATTCGAACTGGCCCGACGATTGTTCGACGTGCAAACGGCGCTGATCGCCGGATTGTTCGCCGCCGTGTGGCCGCAAGGCGTTGAGCTGTCGGCCGATGCGCTCTCCGATATGCCGCACCTGTTCTTGTATCTTGGTGTGATGTTGCTCGCTGCGTCAAGCGGCGCGACGACAAGCAAGCGCGTATTGCCTTCCGTTGGTTTGATTGCGACAGGATTGATCGGTGGGCTTGCTTACTGGATTCGCTTGGAAGCGATTGGCTTGCTAGCCGCCGGGACGTGTTGGTTGCTTTTTTTCTCGAAGCAATCCTGGAAAGCGCGACTGACGCGCTGTGCGTGCTTCGCGCTCGGGTTTCTTGTTCCGTTTTTAGCGTTTGCCGCGCTCACGGGACGCTTGCTGTTCGTTAAGACGCCGACCATCACAATGATTGAAACGGACGCATCGCCACACGCTTGGCAATGGGCCCATAGTTTTCCTTTTTGGCAGACGCCGGGGCGCATCATCGAAGCATGGGCCAAAAGCGGGCGCTACATATTCGCCATCTTCTTTTTCGTAGCCGTGTTTTGGAAAGCCGTGCCGCGCGGTGAAAATCAACTAAAAAAATTGTGCGCGTGGCTGATCGCGTGGCACCTATTACTGGTGTTGATGCGCGTGTCGATGCATGGTGAGCTGAGTACGCGATATCTCGTAATACCGGCGGCGCTAACGATACCGTGGTCGGCGGCTGGATTTGTCGGATTGATGCGTTTTCTAGCGGCGCGGCACCATCACACGAATCCGAAGCGCCAGCGACTGTACATGATTGCGGGCGTTGTATTGGTCGTCGCGCCGATGGTGCCTTATTTGATGCGACCGATCAACAGCACGCGCATGCCTTATCGTCAAGCGGGATTGTGGCTGGCCGAGCATGCCGCCGCAGATGACGTCGTTATTGCCAGCGATGCGGATTTAAAGCAGGCCCAATTCTATTCGAGGCGGATGTATCCCAATGATGAGAATTGGCGCATTGGAAACATCGATGCGCTCACGCAAGACGAACGCGCTAGTAGTCACTGGTGGATTACATTTATCAAAGCGACAGAGGGAAGCGACAAGCCAACGTCGGTGCCGAACGATACAGACGCGTTTGCAAAAGTCTTTTCAGACGAGAAGCGGCCGCGGGGTAAGCGGATCGGCGTGCGACGGATCGGCCCTTAATTCTCGGGCAGTAGATTCTTGGTTAGCGTGATTTGCTTAATGGCGCTTTCGATTGCTTCCAGCACGGCCGGCGAACCGTCGGCCGTATCGCCCGGTTCAAAATCCGCCGCCGCTAGCCAACTGCCGACGGCGCTTTGGCACGCCGTCGGAAAAATCAGAAGTACCAAATGCTGCGGCTGCAGCGTCGGGGCGTGTGCGAGTTGCATCTCGATCTTGCATGGCGGCGGCGTCTTTTGAGCGTAGCCTGAGAGCGCTTGATAGTCTGCCTCGGCTGCGTCGCGTTGTTGGCACATGAACACCATGCAATCGCGTTTTTTCAGTGCTTCAACGGAGATACCCACAAGTTCCAGCCGCCCATCGTCCGCGACGCGATGGATGCGATAGAGTTCGAGCGCTGCGCCATCGGCGTTTTCGACTAGCGCAAGGGCTTCGTCGACGGCGAGGCCTTCGTGGCGTTCGCCGCTGCTATGAATCACGAATTGGCCCGATTTTACATTACGCATGTAGCATGAGTTTTTGGCTCAATTCCCTTTCGGCATCAGCTTTACAGCTTGCCGTTTGCCGCGGCGTAACACGTCGCCTTCTTTGATCGCAATCGGCTCTTGCTCGGCGGCCAACGCATCATCATTCAGCTTAATCCCGCCCTGCGACATCAGGCGCCGCGCTTCGCTTTTGCTTTTAGCGAAGCCGCACGTTACGACCAGCCCCGCGCGATCGAATAGCAACGCGTCGCCGTCGACGCTATCCGCCGTCACGGCACGTTCTTCGATATCGTCGCGCAATTCGCCCTCGCGCATCACCTTTTGCCAAAGCTGTTCTTCTTCGTCGGCCTTGGCCGCGTCGTAATACGTCGAGACAATCTGCTTCGCAAGGCGCACCTTGGCATCGCGCGGGTGCGTCTTGCTGCTATCCACAATCTGCTTAATTTCTTCCGCCGGAATCTCCGTCAGCAGCGTGTACCATTCCTGCATCTGCTCGTCGGCGATGCGCATTGTCTTGCCGAACATATCCTGCGAGTTTTCCGTCACGCCGATGTAGTTGCCGAGCGACTTGCTCATCTTGTCGTGACCATCCAAGCCGCGCAAAATCGGCATCACGATCACAATCTGCCGCGGCTTGTTGTACTTGGCCATCAGGTCGCGGCCGAGCAGATTGTTAAACGTCTGATCGGTACCGCCCAATTCAACATCCGCATTGATCGCGACCGAGTCGTACCCTTGCATCAGCGGATACATCAGCTCGGTCATGATGATATCCACTTCGCTCTTGATGCGCTCCTTAAAGTTTTCGCGCTGCAGCATCTGCGCAACCGTGATATGACTGGTGAGCCGCAAGATATCGGCGAGGCCCAACTTCGATAGAAACGTGCTGTTGTAAACGACTTCCAACCTGGCCGGGTCGGTATCTAGAACGTGGCCCGCTTGCTGAAAGTACGTTTCGGCGTTGGCTTTGATCGTCTCCTCATCGAGCGCCGGCCGCGCCTTGGTCTTACCGCTGGGGTCGCCAATGCGCGCGGTGAAGTCGCCAATAATCAACACCGCCTTATGGCCGCAATCTTGAAACTGGCGCAGCTTGCGCAGCACAACCGTATGGCCCAGATGAATATCCGGCGCCGTCGGGTCGAGCCCCAGCTTTACGCGCAAGGGCCGCCCCGCCGCTGCCGCTTTTTGCAGCCGCTTGTGCAGATCGTCTTTGGTGTACACCTCCGCCGCGCCGCGGAGCAGCAAATCCATCTGGTCGTCGATACTTAGCGTCGTCGTACTCATCGAAGTCGTGTTCCCGAAAAAAGTTTGCCGCAGTATAAGCGCTGGCCGTCATTACGGTGAGTAGCAGTGGTGGGTATGTTGACGGGGGATTGCTTCGAGATACCGCAACGCGCGGGGGATTACGCCTACTGCAACACATCGCGAATCATGCGGTCATAGATCGACACGCCCGTCGGAATGACGTCGTCGGCGAAGTAATAATCCGGCTGGTGCAGGCCCGGCGCGTGTTCGCCGATGCCGAGGCCGAAAAAGTTGATCGGGCAGACCGACGCGAAATGGCCGAAATCCTCGGACCAGCGGAACGGCCGGTCGTGCTCATGCGCGGCGACGCCCAACGATTCGCAGGCGGTGGCGAGCTTCTCCACCAAGCTCGGGTCGTTGACCGTCTCGGGAAAGTGATCGCGCCAACAGAGTTCCACATTTAATCCGCACTGTTGGGCGCATTCGTAAACGATTTTTTCCGCTTCGGCGCGCAGTTGATTTAAATCCGCCGCCGAGGCCGTTCGCAAGGTGGCGTAAATGACGGCCTGCCCCGGCGTGCTACCGAAGGATGGTTGACCGAGTGCTGCGTGCGTGATGGTGACCAAGCGTGGGCCGCGTTCGCCGCGTTGGTCGGTAAGCTTGGGCAACTTGGAAAGGATGTCGCGCAAACAGCCCATCGGCGAGATCGCATTCTCCGGATGGGCGGCGTGCGATGCCTGGCCCAGCAGGAAGATCTCCATACCGATTGACGTGCATGCAAATGTGCCCGGGCGATACACGACCTGCCCCAGCGGAAAGCCGGGCAGGTTGTGTATTCCGATCGCCATGTCGGGGCGGATTTCGCTAAAGCGCGGATCGGCAATCACGCGCAACGCGCCTTCGCCCGTTTCTTCTGCCGGTTGAAACAATAACACCAATCTGCCGCTTGCCGGTCGATCGTGACTAAAGAGGGGCGCTAGCCCTGCGACCATCGCCATGTGACCGTCATGGCCGCACAGGTGGGCACAATCGGCCATCATGTCGCCAAGCGACGCATTGTCTTTGGCTTCGAGTTGCAGCGCATCGAGTTCACAGCGCACCATCAGCGTGGGGCCGACAGCGTGCCCGTTAAAGATCGCGGCAACGCCCCAGCCGCCAATGTTTTGCAGCAGGTGATCGGGTTTGTAGGCGCGTAGAAACGTCGCGATGACGTTGGCGGTGCGAATCTCGTTGCCCGCCGCTTCGGGACATTGATGCAGCGTGCGCCGCAACGTCTCGAGCATGGCGTTTAACATCATGGCTGCATCCCCCTGAGCGTCTCGTCATCGCTCGCACCTTAAAAGGTACCTAATCTTACGCCACCGAGCGGCAAATCATCCTTTCGTGCAATCCCCCACAGCTTGTTTATCTGACCCTAACAAAGATCGGCGCTTACGCGACCGGGCTTGCGTCCGATTTTCGCCGACTGGCGATGGCCACTTGGCCGGATAACAACACGATGGCCAATAAGTTTGGAATGGTCATGATGCCGTTGAGCAGATCGCCCCACGCCCAGATCGCCTTGGTGCCGGCCGCCGCGCCGCCGAGGATCGCTAGACAATACAGCGCGCGATACGGCTTGCGTACCGACGGCCCAAATAAGTACGTCGCGCATTGTTCGCCGTAGAAGGACCACGATATGAGCGTGGTTAGACCGAACAGCAGCGAAGACACCGTCACGACCGGCGTACCATAATCGCCGAGCGCCTGTCCGAATGCGCCAGCCACGGCAGCGGATGAATCATCGCCGCCTTGCCACGCGCCCGTGACGAGCAACACCAATCCCGTCGCGCTGGCCACTACCAGCGTATCGAGAAACACGCCCAGCATCGCGATGCGCGCTTGTTGGGCGGGGTCTTTGGTTTTGGCGGAGGCGTGGGCGATCGGCACCGAGCCCGTGCCCGCCTCGTTGGAATACACGCCGCGCGCTAAACCGAATCGAAACGCCTGCTGCACACTGAAGCCCGCCGCCCCGCCGATACCTGCCATCGGTGTGAATGCATACTTAAAGACCTGTTCCAGCGCTGCGGGAATTTGTTTGGCGAAGACCACTAACACAATGCCGGATGCGACGAGATAGATTACGCCCATAAACGGCGTCACAAATTCCGACACGCGGCCGATGGTTTTGATGCCGCCGAGAATCACGGCGCCGGTGAGCAACGCAACCAGTATGCACGAATACAGCGGCTTCATATCGAACTGCGCTTCTAATGCCGAGGCGATCGAGTTGCTTTGAATCGTCGTCGTAGCGAGCATGGTTTTGGCCGCCAAACCGAAGGCAAAGAACGCCGCCACCCATTTCCAGTGCGGCCCGAGGCCGTCGCGCATGTAATACATCGGTCCGCCAACGAAGAGTTGGTCCGTGCCCTTTTTGCGATACTTCACGCCCAAGTACGATTCGGCGTACATCGTGCCCATGCCCAAGACGCCGGAGACCCACATCCAAAACAACGCGCCCGGTCCGCCCGATACAATGGCCGTGGCCACGCCTGCGATGTTGCCGTTGCCGACGATGCCGCCGACGGCCGTCGTTAACGCCGCGACGGGCGAGACGTCGCCGTCGGCGTCGTCGCGCTGACGTTTAAATAATGAACCAAACGCGCGGAAGAAATCGCGAATCTGCACGGCACCCAGCCGCACGAAGAACAACACGCCAGCCCCCACCAGCATGTATAACACGTAGGGCACCAATGAATTACTTGCATACTTGATGTATTCCGTCACAAAGACGCCACTCCTTCCGCTTTATTTGCTATCGCGCTTCCGAAAGACAGCTTTGTCGATGCCGTATTGCTTGAGCTTGCGCAGCAACGTGCGACGGCTGATATCGGCCAACTCCGCGGCTTGGTTCATCCGACCGCGACATTGACGGAGGCATGCTTCCAGATAGTCGCGCTCGATGCGTTCGACGCTGGGGCGCAGGTTGTCTTCGAGCGATTTGCTCAAGTCGATCTCACCGCGCGGCGAGGCCGCTGCATCCGCCGACGAATCTTGCGCCGGCGTGTCGTGTAATGCTTTGCGCGGCGGACTTGCCTGCGCCCGCTTGCCGCGCTGAAACGGCAATAGCTTTTCAAAATGATCGGCCGTGACCTGCTCGTCGTGCATGTGGGTTAGCACCATGCGCTCAGTGAAGTTTTCGAGCTGGCGCACGTTGCCGGGCCAGTCGTAGGCGAGCAACCGATCGAGAAACAAATCGCTGACTTCTGGGCGCGGCACGTCGTACTGACGGGAAAAGTCGCGCGAGAAATGGCTAAACAAAAAGACGATGTCTTCCGGCCGCTCGCGCAACGGCGGAATTTCCAAGCGAATCACATCGAGCCTGAAAAATAAGTCCTGTCGAAACTTATTCGCTTCGACTTGCGCTTCCAAACGATTACTCGTCGCCGCGATGATGCGCACGTCGACCGACACTTCGGTATGCGCGCCCACGGGCCGCACGGTTCCTTCTTGCAGCGTGCGCAGCAAACGATGTTGCGCCGCCGGGGCGATGTGACCGATCTCATCGAGCATGAGCGTGCCGCCATCGGCGTGTCGAAACAAGCCTTCCTTATCGCGATGAGCGCCGGTAAAGGCACCTTCGACGTGGCCGAAGAGTTCCGAGTCGATCAGTTGCTCGGAAACAGCGGCGCAGTTCATCGCGACGAAACGCCCCTTGCGTTTTGACAAGCGATGAATCGCGCGGGCGAGCAACTCCTTACCGGTGCCGGTTTCGCCGAGGATCAACACGGCGGCCGACGTGCCCGCAATGCGTGAGACCACATCGAACATGTCCCACATGCGGCGGCTGCGCGACAACATGCCTTCGAAAACCGCGGCGCGGTCACGCTCGTAGCCGATCTTGGCGGCGCGTGGCATCAATTGCTGCGACTCGATCACGTTGAGAACGCCGCGGGCGCAGATATCCGGAGAGCCGGTCAGGAAGACGTCTTTCGCCCCCGCTTGCAACGCCGTACGGACGAAATTGGTGTCGGCGCCGTGACCCCAAACAATGATGTCGACCAGCGGCCAGGTCTCGCGCAGGCGGCGAATGGCCACGCCCACATCGTGTTCGGCGAAGGCCTTTTCGCTCAGTACGATGGCGCGGGCGTCGCGCGTGAGCTTCGGTGACAACAGCGCGGCCAGGGAAAGCTCGGTTTCAACCTGCAATTCGAGTTCGGCCAGCGGATCGGCAAGCCGAGGGCAATCGACGAGGATGACTAACGATTGGGTTGCGGATGGTTCCGCCATTCGGGACAAACTAGTCACTTTCTCAATTTGGGTCAAATTGTTTACATTTTTTGGGTTATTTGTGTCTCATTTTTAGGGCTCGGTGGCGTGTTTGTGGGGGTTTCCGGCTGGCACGGCGCTTGCGTTATGCCCCTTGGAGGTTAATTGTGATCGATTTTTATCGTACTCAAGGATTCGACATCCCTGATCAGCCGCTCAAGGCCGGGATCTTTGGTGCCAGCGGCACCACCGGCGTCGAAATGGCCCGTTTGTTGGCCGGTCACCCGTGTTTTGAGCTGGTTTTTGCCACTTCACGCGAGTTTGCTGGCCAGAGCCTACGCGTGGCGGACCCGGCGGCACCCGACTTTGAATTGATCGCCCCCGAGGCGGTCATGCTGGATGGCGTCGATGTCATTTTCACCTGCCTGCCGCATGGTCACTCGGCACCATGCGTCGAGATGTGTCACGAGGCCGGACCGGTCGTTGTCGATCTATCCGGCGATTTGCGACTGCGCGACGCGGCATTGCATGACAAAACCTACGGGTCGCAGCGTAATCAAGACTTGATCGATCGCTGCGTTTACGGCCTGACCGAAACGATGCGCGCGCAATTGGCTGGCGCGAAGATCGTATCCAATCCCGGTTGCTATCCGACCTGCGTCGGGCTTGGCATCTTTCCTTTGGCCCAGGCCGGAAAACTCAACGGCACGATCGTGGTCAACGCGGTTTCGGGCGTGTCGGGGGCGGGTCGAAAGGCGAATGCGACGACGCACTTCTGCTCGGCTTATGGCGATGTGCGTCCCTACAACGTGGGCCGCAAACACCGACACGTCGCCGAGATGGAACAAAGCCTCACCGATTGGTTGGCGGCGGACGCCGACAACATCAATCTGATTTTCAACCCACACCTCGTGCCGCTCGAACGCGGGATGTTGGCGACGATGGTCGTGCAACTTCCGGGCATATCGCTCGACGAGGTTCACGCGCTGTACGCGGAACGCTACGACGCCGAACCGTTCATCGACCTGTTGCAAGCGGGCGAAACCGCCCGCATTCGCACGGTCGCGAACACCAACTTGGTTTCGATCGGTTTGGCCGAAGCGGGCGAGGGCCACTTCGTTATCACCTCCGCGATTGACAACGTATTAAAAGGTGCCGCCGGTCAGGCGCTGCAAAACGCCAACCTGGTTTTCGGTTTGCCGGAGACTCTAGGCCTAGGCGCGACGGTCGCTGCACCTATGAAAGAATTGGCAGGAGCACAATGATGCGCGCAACTCCACGAATTGTGATCAAGGTCGGCGGCGCACAAATTTCGACCGACGAAGGTTTGGCTCAACTGTTGAGCTTTGTGCGCAAGACGACGCAGGGAAATCAGCAAGTTGTGTTGGTGCACGGCGGCGGCAAAGACATCGGTCGTATTCATCAGCAACTGGGCGTGCCGTTTGCCACCGAGTCGGGCCTGCGCGTGACGTCGGACGAATCGATGGAAATCGTTACGATGGTCTTGGCGGGCCTCGTGAATAAGCGTTTGGTATCGATGTTCGTGAACGCCGGTGTCAGCGCCATTGGTGTTTGCGGTTCGGACCTTGGCATTATGCGATCCGAGCCGATCAACGCCGAGCGTCTCGGCCGCGTGGGCGGTCCGCCCAAGGTCAACGTGCAAGCTCTCGAAACGATGATGCAGCAAAGCGAGATAGCGGTCGTGTCGCCGGTATGCCTGGGCGACGACGGTGGCTTGCTCAACGTCAATGCCGACATGGTCGCGCAGTCCGTGGCCATTGCGCTACGTGCCGATCAACTCGACTTCGTAACCGACGTGGAAGGCATTCGCGCCGAGAACGGCGTGTTGCGCAAACTCGATATCGACGGCTTGCGAGCGCTTCTCGGCGAAAGCGTTGTAACGGGCGGGATGATTCCGAAGGTGCAAGCGGCGCTGGGCGCCGTAACCGGCGGCGTGGGTCGCGTGCGCATGGGGCATTATGAAAGCCTCGGCGGCAACACGGCCACGGAGGTGTGCGGATGAGTGCAACCGCACCCGCAAAACTAAAAGTGAAAACGCATCCTTTGGTCGACGCCGCGCACGAAAACCTCGCATTGGTTTATGGCGAATGGCCAAACACCGTCTTTGTTGATGGTTGCGGCTGCGAGTTAATCAGCGATCGCGGCGAACGCTTTCTGGATATGACCAGCGGCATCGCCGTCACGGCGCTCGGCCATCGGTCGGCGATCGTGGAAAATGCATTGAAGCGCGCCGCCGAAGGATTAACACATACGTCGAATTTGTATCTGACGCCGCCCGCCGTCGAATTGGCGACGGCATTGGTGAATCACTCGTTTGCCGATCGCGCGTTCTTTTGCAACTCCGGTGCGGAAGCGAACGAAGCGATGATCAAGTTCGCACGCCTGGCCGCCGGTGAAGGCCGTAGCAGGGTAATCTACTTCGATCATTCGTTTCACGGTCGCACGTTTGGTGCGCTGTCGGCGACGGATAAGGACGCGATTAAGACGCCCTTTGCGCCGTTGGTGCCCGACTACGAACGCTGCCGCTTTGGTGAGACGACGGACTTCACCAAGATCGATGAAACAACGGCATGCGTATTGGTCGAGCCGGTGCAAGGCGAAGGCGGCGTACGACCTGCAACGAAAGAATGGATGCAAGCATTGCGTCGTCGTTGCGATGAAGTCGGCGCGCTGTTAGCCGTTGATGAAGTGCAATGCGGACTGGGCCGCACGGGTAAGTTGTTTGCGCACGAACATTTTGATATCACGCCCGATCTGATGGCATTGGCGAAGCCGATGGCGGGCGGGCTGCCGATCGGCGCGGTATTGATGACGGAAGCAATTGCCGATGCGCTGCATCCCGGATGTCACGGTACGACGTTCGGCGGCGGGCCCGTGGTTACCGCAGTGGCGTTGGCCGTGCTGGAGGCGGTTTCTCAACCGGCATTCCTCGAAAACGTGACCCGCAAGGGCGCTTTCTTTAGGTCGCGTTTAGAAAAAATTCATTCCAATCTGATAGAAGAAGTCAGAGGAATGGGGCTGATGCTGGGAGTACGCGTCAACATCGATCCGAAACGCGTGATGAAAGCGGCCTGGAACCATCGGCTGCTGGTAACGACAGCCGGCGCGGATGTCGTGCGTTTCTTACCTCCGCTGAATGCGACCGACGACGATTTGAACGACGCCGTCGAGCGTTTTGCCACCACTCTCGCCGAGTTGGAACAAGCATGATACGAAAAGAAATTCATCCATCACCGAATGGCCCTTTCACCATCGAAACGGCCATCGCTGACGATCACCTGCCGCTCGTCGAGCTGCTCGCAAAGACAGTGCCCGATTGCTCGCCCGAGACGGTTTGGGAGCTGCCGTGGTCGTGGACGAAGTATCGCGTCGCGAAAGATTCTGGCGGTCAGGTCATCGGCGCTGCGATGTTACGCTGCATCGACGACCATCGAACGGAGATTCGTGGTTTGGCCGTCGCGTCGAACTGGCGCGGATGCGGCATTGCCGGCGCCTTGGTGGAAGACGCGTTGGAACTTGCGGCGGAGATGGAGAAGGAAGTGGTCTGCGTCACACGCAAGCCGACGTTTTTCGAGCAATACGGATTTCGCAGCACGTTTCCGACGTGGCTCGACCAGAAGCGACGCAGCTTTCGCGAATCGGACGATGACGGCGACGCACCGCGGATAGCGATGCGCGTGTGCGACCCGTTAGAAGCATAAGGCGACGATCACGATGCCCACAGCCATTGCAAACGATGCAATCAGACCGATTGCCAACGGCGACCTGTTTAGCGTGCCGGGCCTTAGTGGTGCGGCCGTAAAGACGGGCGTGAAGGAATCGGGCGATCTCGATTTGGCGCTGATCGTCGCCGACGAGCCGATGAATGTAGCCGCGATGTTCACGAAGAATGCGATGGCCGCCGCGCCGGTGCAGTTGTGTCGTGAGATTCTGAAAAAGACGCGACAGATCAAAGGCATTGTTGTGAATTCGGGCAATGCGAATGCGTTGACCGGCAAGCGCGGGGCGAAGGACGCCCAACGCATGTTGGACGAAACCGAAGCCGCCATCGATGGCAAAGCGTTGGTGCTTTCGACAGGCATCATCGGCGTTCCGCTGCCCATCGAAAAGGTGACGGCGGGCATCAAGCAGGCGTCGCAACAGTTGCAACCCACTTGCGAAGACGTTGCCGAAGCGATGCTGACGACCGACACGATCAGGAAGACTGTCGCGTTTGAAGTTGACGTGGACGGTCAAACTTATCACGTGGGCGGCGTGGCCAAGGGGTCGGGCATGATTCATCCGAACATGGCAACGATGCTGACGGTGGTGGCGACGGACGCACCCTTAACACAAGACGCCATGCAACCGCTATTAAGACGAGCCGTCGATGGTTCGTTTCATCGCATCAGCGTCGATGGTGATACCAGTACCAACGACGCCGTGGTGTTGATGGCCAAGCCGGCGCAGGCAGGTGACGAACTGAGCGCCGAAGGTATCGCGTTAATCGAATCCGCCATCGGTCGCGCTTGTCGGGAATTGGCGCAATCGATCGTGTGCGATGCCGAAGGCTCCACCCGCGTGATGGATATCGAAGTCATCGGCGCTGCAACGATCGAAGATGCAGAGCGCATCACGGAAAGCGTTGCCACATCCAGCTTGGTTAAGACGGCGCTTACGGGCGCCAACCCCAATTGGGGGCGCATCATCTCGGCGGCGGGCAACGCGGGCGTCATGCTGTCGCCCGAAGACGTCACGCTGGAACTCGAAGGACAAACCGTATTTGAAAAAGGCGAAGTGACCGCGGCCGAGCAAGGCCGCCTGGATGAAGCGTTTGGACAAGACCGGGTAAAAATTCGCCTGACGGTCGGAACGGGACCGGTGACACGGCACATGCTGGCGTCGGACCTTAGCAAACGCTACGTCGAAATTAACTCGGAATACACGACCTAAACCCTCGAACGAAAGGTGCTTCATAGAATGGCTACACAGACGATGACGAAAACCACGACCCTTATCGATCGCCCTATCCTCAAGATTCGTGCCGCGCGGCGCGACGATATGGGATTGATCGCGGACTTCGTGCGGTCTTCTGCCGAATGGTATCGCCCGATCGTCGATGAAAAGGACATGGCCGAACACGAAGTCGGCGAAGCCTGGGCCGAAGAAAACTTTCAAAAGCGCGACTTCTACGTCGGCATCACCGAAGACGGTGAGTCGGTCGGCACCATTTCGCTGCAATACTTCGGCGACTGGGCCTATCTCGGCTACATCTATCTCGATGTAAAGCACGTCGGAAAAGGCTTCGGCCAGACGCTGATGAACTACGCCGAGAAGAAGGCGCGCGAGGCCGGCATGCGCGGCATGTCGCTCATCGCGCACCCGGAAGCCGAGTGGGCCGGCAAGGCTTACCTCAAATACGGCTTTGAAATTGTTGAGACCGACAAGGAGGCCGTGACGTCTTGGAATGACGGCGTTCTGAAGGACTACTACGAAGAGGATTTCGAGCTTTATTTGTACGAGTTCGATTCCGAAGATGAAAACGACTAGGCTATCACTGACCGTCGCACGAAACGCAAGGTAACGCAAACATTTAATTTGGATAGGAGCAAGCACCTATGAATCATGCTAATAAGCCACCGGTAGGCCTGTTGGGCTTTTGTATTCCCGCGATGGAAGCGATGGATTCGATCGGGCGACCGTTCGTGTCGGTCGTTCCGCCGGAGTTTGAGCCGTACATGCAGGAGAATGGTCTCGAATACGTTACGTGGGATTTCGAGCGGGTTAACGAAAAGTCGATTCAGTTAGCCGACGATCTGCGGGCCAAGGGCGTCGAATTGGCCATTCCGTTATACGAACAAACCGTCGAGTGGGCCGGAGCGCTCAACGGTGAGTTTCGCAACGATCGCAAGCTATTCACGCGTTACCTGTTGTTCCGCGATAAGGCGATGATGAAGCGCCGCGCCCAAATGCACGGCATTCGCGTTGGTGTTTTTGAAGAAGCCGACGATCGCGATGCGGTGCGCAAGTTCTTCAAACGCGTGAACACGGCGGCGGTCAAGGTCGATGGCGATATCGAAGACCCGATTCACCTGAAGCCGCTCGACGCGGCAGGTTGTAAAGGGCACCGCATGATTCGCGCGCTGGCGGATATCGACGAGATTCGCGACGACGAGTTTCCGTGCCTCTTGGAAACCCACCTACACGGGCAGGAGTTTTCATGCGAGGTCTTCGTGCACAACGGCAAGGTCCGTTTCCTCAACATTACCGAGTACGTGCACCTCGGCCATAGTAACTTTGTGCCGGCGTCACCGGCATTGGAAGAACGTCGACCGCTGATTCAAAAGGCCGTTGAAGAACTCATTGGCGCGTTTGAGATTCAGTACGGCATGATCCATCCGGAGTTTTTCATCACGCCCAACAACGTGATCAGCTTCGGTGAAGTCGCGGCGCGCGTGCCCGGCGGGCATATCTTTGAATTGATCGAAAAGGCTTACGACTTTAATCCGTTCGTGGCCTTCGCGCTCGCCGCCGACCCGGCAACGACCGATGCGGAATTCGAAGAGTTCTTTCCGAAAATCGGCGAACACAAGGAGTTCGCGGGCTGCCTGATGGTGTATCCGCGCAAGCGCGTGGTGACGCGGGTCGATGTCCCTCAGCGCCTGTTGGAAGACGATTATTACGAGAAGCACAACCTCTTCGTGCCGGCCAACCCGAAAGTGGCGGAGCGCGAAGCATTTGGCGATCACTACGGCACGGTCTATTTCCGCGGCGACGACTGCGAACGCATGCGCGATCTGTTGCGCGAATACGAAGAAGTGGACTTCTACGATAGCGACGCCCCTCAAGAAGAGCAGGTAACTGCATGACAGACGTAGGTACCGAGGCAGGCCAACTGCCCAAGACCGACGCGCATGCGCCCGGCGATCTGGTTGATCGTTTGGGCGCTAAACTCGATACCATGCTGGACAAGCTCGGCGAAGCGAAGCCCTTCGCGAAGAGCACCTATCAAACCGATGTGTTTCAAACGTCGGAGTTAATGCTGTCATCGGATCATGGCATCCGCGCGCTGTACGAGCGCGCCCATCGCTTTGATGACGTCGGGCTATTCGCCAGCGGCGCGTGGGCCGACGCGGCCAAGCTGCAACCGCCGCTGGTGGAGGGCAGCCTCAAAGCACACGGCGTTTATCCGATCGTCGAGATATTGAGCGACCTACGGATGCTGGCGATCGCCGGCGGCAAGCAGAGCCACCCGGAGGTAACCGCGGCCGACGCGACCGACTTCTTGCAGGAAGTGATGGCGTTGAATCTGCAATTCGTTTTCCCCGGCGATACCGAACAGGAGCGCATCGAAGGCGGCCCGCATTACGAATCATCGTTGCGGTTGTTTAGGTTGCTGTCCGATGAATTGGGCCTTTCGTTCATTCGCGAGTACGTTGTCGCCGAAATCCGCCAGATCATTGCACAGCGACCGATCATGACGGGCCGCGTACGCACGATGATTCGCATGGCGGCGCGCACACCCGCGTCATCCGGCGACGATACCATCTCCGGTCGCCTAAACGAACTGACAGAAGCGATCGACGGGCCGAGCACGCTCAGCAAACAAGCGAACACGCTGGCCGAGTATCGTAAGTTGCTACAGCAATGCGATAAAGCAACGCTGCGCGACGAGGCGGAGCAATTCGCAACGACGGTTGATAGAACCGGGCTGGTTGCACCTCAGCATGCGGTCCTGTTGCGATATTTGGCGACGAAAGAACCCGACATCATTCCCGAAGCGCTGGCGCTGGATGACTACGGCGCGGCGGAGTTTGAAGGGCAGATCGAATTCGCCCGCCAGCTGGTGAAGGCTGCTATCTTTCCGACGACGGCGCAGTGCATACTCGGATTTGCACGCGTCTTAGAGCGCGGCCTGTTATCGCGGCAAGAAGTCAGCGTCGGTCTCGAACGACTGGTCGATCTCGACTTGCAACCCGATATACGCCGATCGCTGTTAGCGCAACGCTCGCGTCACGACGGCGTCACAGCCAATTCGATCTTGCTTGCTGGCGCTTTGTCGGTGCTGGGCCAACCGCTCGGCGTCGGGCAAGGTCGCAACCCGACATGCCAAGCCGCGCGCGGTATTAGCTTGTGGTCGCAATATGCACCGGCGTATTTGATCGAGTTAGTGGTATCGGCGGCGCGCGACGGGGTGGTGGAGATTCCATTCGAGGGTCAAACGGTCCGTTCCGACAAGGCGGTTATCGAGATGGGGCGCGCGCTCGATCTCAATCTCGATCCGGTATCCATCGTTTTAGTGCCGCACCTCGACCGCATCTACGAACAAATGATGAAACTCGTCGCCTTGCGTAATGAGGACGGCCATAAGTGGGTCAACCCCGCGTTGTACGGTCGCTGGGTGGCGCGCGGTTTCTCGTCCGTCTTTGCAGACGTCGCGCTCACGACGATCTCGGGTTACGAAGATTTTGTGCGACGATTTTTCGCGACGCATCATCCATCGTTTAACGAAGGCCATTCGCTGATGTACCCCAACCCGGTCGGGCTATGCATCACTAACGGTCACGGGGATTACCTTGGCCCTCATGCGGTTTCGTTGCAGCGTGTCGCCGAAGGGCCGGATGGCAAACTGCGGATTTACTTTTTCAATCCGAACAACGAAGGTCGACAGGATTGGGGTCACGATGTGAAGCCATCGATTGCCGACAACGGCGAGTTGGAAGGCGAGTCGTCATTGCCGTTCAATCAATTCGTCTCGCGACTGTACGCATTTCATTACAACCCGTACGAAGTTGGTGACGCCTACGCCGTGCCCGATGCGGTCGTGAATGAGATTCAAAAAGAAGCCCGCGACACGTGGGGCCGCGCGTTTCAGTGGATGTAGGCGCTTAATCGTATCGAAATTGCCTACGCCAACAGCGTTAGAACATCAAGCTCAGGGGTGCCATACATACGGCACCGCTGGGCTTTGCTTTTACTATTGAACCGCAGCGTCGCGCTTGGTATTCTCAGCAGTTCATCGATAGCGATCGCCAGCGTCAAAATCAATTACGCCAACGGGCTGCGGCATGAGTACGACGGACAAGCCATCCAAGATTTTTCTCGACGAGCTATTCGCCGGTCGCGATGCGGAGTTCTTTCGTTACGTGCGCCGCGTCGATTCGCCTTCGCTATTGCAATATGTCGTCGAACGCTGGAAGCAGGCACCGGCCGATTGGGCGCGGGCGCAAACGATTGCCTATTTTGACGAGCCGCTGGATTGCCCTGGTCACGAACTCGTCGTCAAACGCCTGTTCAAAGACGCAGAAGAGCGCGGCGATGACAAGGTGTTGGCCGCCTGCACGGTCACTTTCGATCGGTTGGTGCGGCGCAAGCGACGGCGCGGATATCGATACGACCCGTCCGCGCAGCAATATATGCAACAAGAATATCTGGCCAGCCCACGCGATCAGATTCCCCAGTTGCCCAATGCGAAAGATCGGCGTTGGTCCGGCCTCGATACGGCTTCGTATATCGCCTACTTCAACCGCAAGGCAAAGCGCCTGTTTAGCTACCGCACGCGTTATTATCTGCGGCGGCGCGCGTGGCGGTATTACCGCCGCATGGGGTATCAACAACCCGACCGATACGTGCGGGCGGTTGCGACATTTCTCAAGCGATACACCGACAGTGATTTTGCGCAAGGTGAAAACATTCTCGACAATTGGTCGATGCTGCATGCGTGCTACTTCCATCACGACGCGCTGCGGTTCACTGATGCCAAGGCCGCCTTGGTTGAAGGTCGTTCGCTGGCCGAGTTAACGCCCGCCCCCTATCACGATGCGCTCTGGCAACAGACCGAGGCGTTCGATGTGCTCATCGATTTACTGGGCAATGCCGAGAGTAGCCTCATTCGCTTGTGGGCCTTGGAATATCTCAATCAACACCATCGCGCGCTGGTTTCGTCGCTAACGCCGCAGCGTTTGATGCCGTTATTGAACCATGCGGACGAGCGCGTGCAGAACTTCGCGGCGGAAGCATTCTCGCAGTTGGAGAATTTGGGCAGCCTTGGTATCGACGATTGGCTCGCACTCTTAAAGCTGTCGAGTATTAGCACGCTCACGTTGATCTGCGATGCCATGCGCAAACACGTCGCATCGGACCGGCTCGATCAACAGCAGTTACTCGAACTGGCCTGCGCCCGGCCCGACCCCGTCGCGCGCATGGGCCTTGAGATGGTGCAGGCGCGCCATGCCGAGCGCCCGTTCGCGCCGACCGATTTGTGTCGTCTCGCTCATGTCGAGTGTTTATCGATCGCGCGGCAGGCGGCCGAGTGGGGGTTGTCGTTACTCGGCACCTCATCAACCTACCATGTCGAGTGGGTATCGCCCTTCTTCGACAGCTTAAATCTGCCAACGCGTTTAGTAGCGATGGAATGGCTTACGCCCAAAGCGCCCGGGTGGAATGACCCCGCATTGTGGGCGCGGCTCATCGAAACGCCGTTCGACGATGTGCGGCTCGGCGTCGTACAGCAGCTCGAACAACGATTGCGGTTGCCCGGCACGGAAGTCGACCGCCTCGCGCCGGTTTGGACGGCTGTTATTCTTGGCGTGCATCGCGGCGGTCGGCGCAAACCCGACGCGCTGCGTCAAATCATCAAGGCGATGATCGTGGAACCCGCGCAAGTCGAACGATTGATGCCGATCGTGGCGGTAGCCGTTCGATCGATTCGGGCACCTGAGCGGCGCGCGGCCCTTGCCGCCCTTGCACGATTGATAGACGCCGCCCCGAATATGCAGGGCGCGCTTGAACGAGCGATTCCGGAGTTAACCTTGCCGCCGATGGTGGTGGAGACCGCTTGATGCAGGTGCAGACCGCCTATTTTGGAAGCAGTGCCATTCGCCAAGCCGCCGGCGGTCGCGTTCTGCAATTCGCCCCCGATCTCTCGCGCGAGCGCGTCAGTTTTGACGCCCCGCTGAAAGACCCCGTGCGCTTTCGCGAAGCCATCAGCGCCTTACACGATGTGGTGATCAACGACCTGCGCTTTAAACCGCGCGATAAGTCGGCATACGAAGCATGGAAAGTTCAGCAGCGCGAGCGCGAATCTCAGATTCGTAGCGCTGCGTATATGGAAGTTAAGGAAACGCTCGATGCGCGCGTCGGTCAGCCGATCCCGGCGGACCTCAAACGCGAGTACGGCCGCGCGCGCAAGCGCTACTGGTCGGCGCGCCGCAGCTTAAACGACTGGCTGCGCGAAAATGACAAGGAGCTGTGGCGGCAACTGATGCCGTACGACCCGGTGATTACCGTGGCCGACGATGTCGTATTCTTCGAATGCTTCTCCGCCGACGAATCGAGCTACGGTTGTTTGACGGTCGAGCGCGACGCGTGTTTCGGCGCATCGGATACCACCGCGTTCGGCACCACCAACGTCGACTATTCGTGGGACTTATATCATAACTTTCAGTCGCTGCGCACGTATCGCGCAACGCGCTTTGCCATCGACCCCGAAGGCTTTTCGGTCGCAACGCAGGATCATCCCGATTATCGCGAGGAAAAAATCGACCTGCCCGATGGTTGGTTGCGCGGCTTTATGCAACTGCAAGCGGCGATGTGTTTGCCGACGCGTAAGGTATCACTTTCGGTCGGTGCGGTATATTCGCTGCTGGCATTTTTGAAGCGACGCAAGGCGCGCACGAGCCCGCGTGCGATTCGATTTGAACTCACGCCGGGGCGGCCACCGCGCTTGGTGTTGGAACCGTGGGAACAGCCGATCGATAGTTTCGGCACGATATACGACGGTCCGGCGGGCGACCCGTTGCGCATTTGGGGCCGCCGACGGCTGCTGGTGCTGGCGCGCGTATTGCCGTTGGCCGATGGCGTGAATGTGTATTTGTTGGGGACGGGGTTGCCGAGTTTTTGGGTCGTCCGCATGGGCCCGATGCGGTTGACGCTGGGGCTTTCGGGCTGGACGACGAACGATTGGACGCGCGGTTCGGCGGTAGACATGTTGATGCCACCGTCTTATCCGCAAGATAACGACGTGTCGCAGCTTGCCGGGGTGTTGCAAACCGAGCGGAGCGCGCCGTTGAGTGACTTGGCGTCGCGCGCGAGTCTTGCGCCCGATCTGGCTGCCGCCGGGCTCAACCAACTCGCGCTGCGCGGTCAGGCGATATACGACCTCGATGCCGATCGATTTCGATGGCGTCAGGTGCTACCGATGGCGCTGAGTGCGAAAGAACTAGGGCCGCCGCATCCCGAGCGCGTGGGCGCGCTACAGATACTGGTGCGTCAGCAAGTGCAGGTTTCATCGGCACAGCGCGGACCGCGCGGCGGGTTGATTCTCGTCGGCAAAGCCGAAGGCAAACCGGTCGAAGCATTGATCGATGATGACAGTATCATTCGCAAAGGCAAATGCTTGTGCGGCTACTTCTTCAAGTACGGCATTCGCAACGGTCCGTGTCGCCACTTGCAGGCGCTGCGCGATCAGCATGGGCGCACCGGCGACGGAGCCGGTACGTCGACATTGAGTTGGTACGAACGAACGCGACAATGGGCCGGGCGCTGATGCGTGCCGTCGCCGCTTGCCGCATAACGACGAGCATAAGGGGGTAACCGATCACCTGAGACCATCTTGCTGCGGCGTACCGCCGTGGTTGAACATGACTATCCATGCTTCCCCAAGGCCGTTGTTCGTATGGACCGACGGGCGTGCTAGCACGTCGGCCATGGCAAGCCGAGGCTTCCGACGCGCTAGCACGCCCGTCGGTCCTTGGTTAACGACCTCGGTCCGGAGATCTGAAGTCAGGTGATCGGCCCCCCAGTTTTTATTTGGGTAACGCGTCGTGGGATTGTTTGACTTTGTCAAAAAGCTGTTCGGCGGCTCGGACACCGGAGTGGTCTGCCCGAGTTGCGGCACACCCTATCGCGCCGGCGCGCGCTACTGCGGGCAGTGCAATCATCCGCGCGGTGTGCCTACCTCGCGCCCCACGATTCTGCCGCCGGTCATGCGGCAATCCAAGGTGCAAAATCTGACCGGCCTCGATGCACAGAAGTTCGAACCGATGACGGCGGCGGATGCCAAAGCCACCATCAGGGACGCGGGCACGCTGCGTTCGGCGTTTCTCGATCCGTTGACCGTTATTCCCGATCCGACGTTGCCGCGCATTCAAATCATCGATCGCACGATGGTAGGGCTGGGGCTCATTTCGCCGGAAGAACTCACGCACATTCACGAAGTCGGCCTGCAATATGCCGAAATAAAAGGCGATCTGTCGGTCGCGCGGGCGGCGGGCGAACGGGCGGTGCAATTGTCGCGCGAAGAACGCGCGGCGCGCAAACAACAAAAGATCGAAGAAGCGCAGCGCCGCCGGCAAGCGCGGGCCGAAGCCATCGCGCGACGCCGGGCGACGGATATTGTGTTTCTCGGCCGCGGTGTATCGCGCGGGTTGGCCGATCGGCGCGCGAACGTCGAACGATTGAAGGCGAACGACCTGCCGATTATCTCGTCGCCTGCCGAGTTGTCGGTGGCGATGAATATACCGATCCCGCGTTTACGTTTTTTGGCGTTTCATAGCGACGCGCCGCAACGCGTGCACTACGTCACGTTTACCGTACCGAAGAAAAGCGGCGGAATGCGATTGTTGTCGGCACCACATCAGTCGCTGGCGACCGCTCAACAGTGGATATTGGAAAACATTCTCAGTAAGATTTCGCCGCACGATGCAGCGCACGGTTTTGTGCCCGGGCGCTCGACGCTAACCAATGCCGAGCCGCATGTTGGCGCGGATACCGTCGTGAATGTCGATTTGAGAGACTTCTTTCCGACGATTACGTTCGCGCGCGTGTTGGGCGTGTTTCGTGCGCTCGGTTACTCGCCCGCCGTCGCAACGATCTTGGCATTGTTATGCACCGAAGCGCCGCGGCGACCGATGACGTACGACGGGCAAACGTATTACGCCGCCACCGGGCCGCGCGCGTTACCGCAAGGTGCCTGCACCAGCCCGGCACTGTCGAACCTTGTGGCGCGCCGACTCGATCGGCGCATGCTGGGTATCGCGCAGAAACTCGGTTGGGCGTACACGCGTTATGCCGACGATCTGTCCTTCTCGCAGCGCGGTGAGTTGACTGCCAGCATTGGATACTTGCTAGCACGGATTCGACACATTGCGGACGACGAAGGCTTTACCGTTAACGAAAAGAAAACGCGGGTGCAGCGTCGCAATCAGCAACAGTCGGTCACCGGCCTGGTCGTCAACGATCGTATCAACGTGCCGCGCAAAACAATTCGCCGCTTACGCGCAATCCTGCATCGCGCGCAACGCGAAGGATTGGCCGCGCAGAATCGCGACCACCATCCGCACTTTGAAGCGTGGGTGCGTGGCACGATTGCATACATTTCGATGTCAAACCCGGCGGCTGCGCAACGGTTACGGACGGCACTTGATCGAGTTGCAAGTTAGAATGCCGGTCGATTCCTTTGTACATGTTTGAAGCACAACCAGACCGGACCGAGGGTTTCGTTAGCCTTCCGCTTCCCACAATCGAAATACACAGGGGCGACTACCATAAGCCCCGCTGCCGGTGGCAAGTGCGCGACCATCGGGGCTGATGCCGACGGCCCAGATGTTCGATTCGTTTCCGCGCAGTTTGAGAACGATTTGGCCAGAGGCAACGTCGGTTAACACGATCGCGCGGTCGTGTGAGCTTGAGACCAACCGTGTGCCATCGGGCGTAAATGCCATATCGAGTACGTCTGTCGCATGCGCGGGTATGGTTCGCAACGTCGCCAACGAAACCGCATTTAGCAAATGTATCTCACCCGATGCGAGGCCGACGGCGATTGCGTCACCGCGCGGCGCGATCGCCATTGCTTGAATGGACTTGCCAAAGTCATGGCGGCGAACGATCGAACCAGCCGCCATATCCCATTCGATTAACGATCGATCTTGCGATGCTGAATACAAGCGCGTGCCTTCCGGTGCGAAAGCCAGCTTCCATATCCAACCGCCGTGGCCGTTTAGGTTGCGAATGAGCTTGCCCGACTGCGTATCCCACAGCAACACCCGTTGATCGATGCCGCCGGAAGCAACGCGTCTACCATCGGGGCTAAATGCGACGGCGTGCACGGCGTGTTCATGTGACGCGAGCGCGTGTTTCAATTTTAACGTTTCGGCATCCCACAATCCGACGACACCGGATCGGCCTGCCGTCGCAATCAGCTTGCCATCGGGAGAGAAGCAAACATCCTGAAAGCCGCGCGGCAGTTCTTCCAATTCGCCCAGTTTCGAACGATCAGCGACATTCCAGATGCCTACCGTTCCGTCGAATGAAGCCGTCGCGATACGCTTGCCATCCGGGCTGAAGTCGATACCGCGGATCAACCGCTGATGGGCGGCGATGGATACTTTGCGCGTGAGCGCGTATAGATCCCACGTCTTGATCGTCGCATCCCATGATGCCGTTACGATCTGCGCGCCGTCGGGCGTGAAGGTCACAGCGCCCACCGCCGCATCGTGACCGTGAGCGATGCTGATGTTGCGCTGCGATTCGACGTCGTAGATTCGGAGCGTTTTGTCGACGCCTGTCGTGGCGAGCATTGTTCCATCCGGCGACCATGCGATGGCGAGCGCGCCACCCTCATGATCTGCGATCTCCCACGACAACGAGCGCGCGTTGACCTCAAAAATCTTAACGGTCCCATTGTTCGAACTAATGGCCAACCGTGTTCCGTCGCCGGAGAACGCAACCCCCGTGATGCCGCCGTTCTTTTCTTTATGAAGCGCTATCACAGTACCCGTAGCTGTATCGAGCAGGAGTGTCGCGCCCTCTTCGGTGCCGATGACCATGTTTAATTCGTTTGGGCTTAGCGCCAATCGACACGCGTTACCGTTCGTCACGCGATGGGCAAATGTCTCCGCGCCAGTTTCAACATCCCAGGCGCGCACGAATCCATCATCTGCCGAAGCCCACACGTGCGTGCCTTGTCGATCGAGCAAAACGGCTTGCATCCAAACCCCATCCACTCGCGTTTCAAAGATGGGAACATCGAGATCGGGCGTTCGATAGACTCGTACCAGATCGTCGCCGCACACTGCAATCACATCACCCTCAGCACCGACATCCACGTCGTTAACCAGATACTCGAAATTCGGGCTGCGCGCGACAACGTGACCGCTCGCCATATCCCAAAGTTGGATGCATCGATCGTCGGTTGGGTAGGCACCCGCCGCCGTCGCGCACCATCGCCCCTCGGCGCTAAGCGATGCCGCGCGGATGGGGCCCGTCGCACCGCGCAAGGTGCGTGCGCTGCGATCGAGTTGACGCGCTAAGTAGTACCACTCCCAATTGCGCAAGTGCTCCGGCACACCTGCAAGCCGCATGCGCGCGGCGGGTACGCCGTGGGCGCGGAGCTCGGCATCGGCGGCCACGATGTTGGCGATATACGATTGCAACTCCGCTTCGGCGCGCTGTTGGTCGGCCAACTGTCGCGCCGCGGCTTCCGACGTTTGCGCGCGTTCGGCGTCGTGAGCCCGACGTTCGGCGCGCTGCTCCGCTTTGCTAGTCTTCCACGCAAAACGCAGACTAATCCCCGTCGCGGCGATCAACGTCAGCACCACCAGCACCAACGACGCCAACACGCTCGGATGTCGCCGCGCGAACAGCTTGAGCTGATATCCCGGCGAAGGTCGCCGCGCTTCAATCGGCAGCTTTTCAAGGTAACGTTGCAGGTCGCGGCTCAGATCGGCGGCGGATTGGTAGCGACGTTCGGGCGTTTTCTCCAGTGCTTTGCCCGCAATCGTTTCGAGATCGCCGCACAGCTTCGGATTGTTGCGGCCCAAACGCCGCGGGGGTTGTCGTTTGATGGCTTCGGCAATCGATAAGATCGCCGAGCTTTTGAAATCGTACGGCAAATGCCCCGTCAACAGCTCGAACAGCACAACCCCCAACGCATACACGTCGGTGCGAATATCGATGCGATGCGGATCGGCATCGAGTTGCTCCGGACTCATGTATTGCGGCGTGCCGATCAGCTGGCCCGCTTGCGTATTGAAATCGAGCGTTAGTAAATCGCGATCGACGGCACGCGCGACGCCGAAATCGATTACCTTTAACTGACCGTCGCGGCCGACGAGAATATTGCTCGGCTTCAGATCGCGATGAATGATGCCGTGTTGATGACCGTGATGGACAGCCGCGCAGGCATCGATGATGAGACGCACGCGTTCGTCAATCCCCAGTTGATGCTGGTCGGCATACTGCGTCACGGGAATCGCATCGGGCACCAGTTCCATCGCGAAGAAATGCATTGACGTTGCACCGTGCTGATGCGTACCCGCTTCATAAATCTGTGCGATATTCGGGTGCTGCAGATGCGCTAAGATATCCGCCTCGTAGCGAAATCGGCGCGCGGCCGACGCCGTTTCGTCGGTGGAGCGCAGCAGCTTTAGCGCGACGCGGCGGCGCGGGCTATCTTGTTCGGCTTCGTACACCGTGCCCATACCGCCGGCGGCGATCTTTCGCACAACGGTATAAGACCCGACGCGTTGTGCTTGTTCGCAGGTGCCCGCCTGATCCTGCGCGGCCAGCGTGTCGTGCGGCACCTGCGTTAAAACCGAGGCCGCTAGAAAATCGCCCGCCTCATCGTGATACGACAGCAGCGACAACACCTCGTCTTGCAACGCGGCATCGCCATTGCACATTTCGATGATGCGCGGCGTGCGCACGCCCGGTGCCAATTCGCGTACTTGAAGGAACACGTCGCGGACTCGCTGGTGACGATCAGCGGACATGCGCGCCGCTCTCGCTGAGATGGCGCAATAGCCAAGCGCGGGCCATCGCCCAGTCACCTTCGACCGTGCGCAGCGATACGCCCATCACGTCCGCCACTTCGCGATTGGTAAGGCCGCCGAAGAAACGCAGTTCGACGATTTCGGCTTGCCGCGCATCGAGTTTGGCCAGCCGCGATAACGCCGCATCCAAATCGAGCAGGTCGACGTTGAACTGCGCCGCAGTATCGGTAACCACCGACAACGGCGAACGCTCCCGCATGCCGCCGCGCTTGGCCGCCTTCTTTGCCAACGCGTGATTGATAAGAATGCGCCGCATGGCCCGCGCCGCGACGGCGAAGAAGTGGGCGCGATCGTTCCAAACGGGCTGTTGACCGCCGACGAGTTTGATAAAGGCCTCATGCACCAATGCGGTCGGTTGCAGCGTGTGGTCGGCGCGTTCCTGGTTGAGATACTGCGCGGCAAGCGTACGCAGCGTTTGATAGACAGCCTCGAAAAGTCCGACCGTCGCTTGAGCATCGCCTGTGGCGGCGGCACGGAGGTAGCGCGTGACCTGCGGGTTCGGGATCGGTTGGTGCGTGTCTCGGACCATCATCTACATCAAGCACGAACGGTTTTCAATTTCGGATCGCCAACCCGTCATTCTACCCTGCTCGCATGGGCGACGAGGGCCGTTGAAGGCGAAAATCTTGACGTTACACCGCTTCGTGCAGGCCGGTAATCGAAAAAATCGCCCGGCATCATCAATTTCTTCACATTTCTCTGCGGTCGAAGCCCTTTGTTCCTGCTTTTCCTCATAGATGACGCACGACCACGCCTACCGGCCACTGTCCCGCCCGCACGTCGCGGCGCGGGCGGTGCGTCGGCTCTTATTCGTTACCTCGCGGTTTTCCCAGGAGATTTTTTTGTGACCCAACATCGACAATACGCTTTCGGCATTCAATCGTTACTCGCATCCGCGCTGATGCTCGCGCTTCCGACCATAGCTTCCGCGCAGGTCGGCTTGTTCGTTAACCACCAGAACTTTACCTCTATCGGCCCTAATAATGGTAACCTGTTGGTGAACACAGATGCTGATCCAGCACTCGAATCATATCCGATTACCAACACAACATGGTTGAACAACATCGGCAATGTCGATTTCGACCTCAGCCCGGACGGCACCATTGTGTTTATCCGCGCATTCGGTGCTGCCTTATCGCAATCCTGCTCGGGGTTCAACAGCCCCAGTCAAATTTACTTCTATCGCCTCGTGCAGGACAACGACGCAGGCGGCCATCTCGAAGAAGTGTATAACGAAGACCGCTGCATCAACGGCCCGGTTCCCGATCATGTCGGGATTTATGATTTTCCGGGCCAACCGCAGCACGTTGCGTATGTTGTTGAATCGAATGCGGGGATGGGCACCACCCAGCGCATGCACCTGTTCGATCTCAACGGGTTGGATGCGCGACAAGTTCTAATGCTCAACGACGATATCGACCAGCCGTTTCTCTTCGCGCCGGCAGGTACGTATGCGCTATTCAAGCACGGTGTCGGCATGCAAGCCGGGCAGCAGGATTTCACGCTCGTCGATCTCTGTAGCGGCAGCCGATTCGGCAACGAGTTGCAACTGTTTAACAACCTCAATCCCAACATGAACATCACGGCCGAAGTCGTGGAGAACCCGCCAAGTTCGGGGCAGTTGGAAGTGGTGATTAGCCATCCCGATATCGGCGCGACGGGTCAATACCGCGAGCCCTACGTTCCATGCGGCGCGGTCTCCGGCGCGTGTTGCAACGGCACGACATGCACCGAAACGTTAAGTGTCAACTGCGCCGGCAACTTCTTCGCCGGTCAAACCTGTGCATCCAACCCGTGTTTGCCGCCGATGGGTGCCTGCTGTATCGGCACAACACAGAACTGCGTACAAACGTTTAGCACATCGTGCGGCGGCACTTTCTTTGCCAATCAACCCTGCACGCCCAATCCCTGCATCCCGCCGCAATGGACGCTGACCATCACCAAAATTGGCGCCGGTGATGGGCTGGTGCGCTCAACGCAACTGGCGGGAATCTTCTGCGGCAATTCGTGCATGGCCGATTTCGACGAGAACTTGGCCGTGTCACTGAGCGCTGCCCCCGACCCCGACGCGGTATTTGTCGGCTGGGGTGGTGACTGTGCCGGCACCAACCCACTAACGCAAGTTACCATGGTCGGCGATCAACACTGCATTGCCGAGTTTGCTCTGCGCGAAGCCGACCTCACGCTTAGCGCGATGGATAGCATCGACCCGGTGATTGCCGGGAATCCGCTTAACTACACCATCACCGCCCAGAACAACGGGCCGGATGATACCAGTAGTGTCGTCGTGACCGTCAACTTACCCGCCGACTATCATTACAACAGTTGCGTGCCTTCAACCGGTTCGTGCACCTTCGCCAATGGCACGATTACGTGGAACATCTTCAATCTCGCCATCGGCGCAACGCCGACGTTATCGATTAACGGCGTTGCCGACGGAATCGCGCGTGGTCAATTGCAGCTGACGGCAGATATCACCAGCAGCGACATCGACCCGAATCAGGCGAATAACAGTATCACCGAAACAACCAATGTCGATGTGCAGTTTGACCTGACGCTCACCAAAGTCGCGTCTTTCGCCGACATCCCGCAAGGCGGCAACATTGTTTACACCATGTACATCGCCAACAGCGGACCATCGGCGGCGACCGGTGTCATGCTCGACGACACGTTGCCCGCCGGCGTAACGACGCTCGATGGTCGCGGCAGCACCACCATGCCCACGCCGGTGATATGCAACATCGGCACCGTTCCTGGCGGGCGGACGGTGCCCGCTGCGATTTACGTGATGGTCGATCCGTCGGTGCCCGTCGGTACGGTGTTAACCAACACGGCGACGGTAACTGCCGATAGCGCCGATATCAATCCGCTCGATAACACCGCCACCGTTGACGTCACGATTGTCGATCCGCTAGGCAACATCGGTGTCACTTCGTTTACACGTTTAGTAGACAACACGACCGTCATTCCGCAGAACGGGCAGACGTTTACCTCGGTCGGCTCACCGACGATTGGGCCGAATGGCGCGATTGCCTTTAACGGGCGTGGGACTGGAATCGACGGAACTTATCGCATCGACGGTGGCATGGTGAGTCGCGTGATGGATACGACGCAGGTCGTCCCCGGTAGCCCGGGGGCGCGCTTCCAGAGCTTTAACGGCTTTCCGTCGATCGAAGGCAATGATGTCGCGTTTATTGGATTTGTACCCGTGTACGCCGGCATCTATGCATCGCTTAACGGCGCGCTTACGACGGTCGGGCGTATCGCTTTAACGCCCCTGCCCGGAAGCCCCGGCACTTTTGGCAACTGGTCGTCCGCCGAGATCAATAATGGTGAAGTTGTTTTCTATGCAACGCAGGTGTGTGGATTCGAGGGCGTGTACAAGTGGCGCAACGGTTCATTGGAAGCAATCGCGGATAGCAACACACCGATCCCGAACGGCACCGGAAGCTTCACCTTGTTCAACGGCTGTATCGGTTATGGAATCGGGCCGAGTTTCAAGGACGAGACGATCGCGTTTGTGGCACGCGGTGATAACAGCCAACGTGGCATCTACACCGATGCGGGCGGCTTGCACTCGGTCGCCGATTTGAACAGTGCCGATGCGAATGGAAATCCCTTTGAATCGCTGGGCAACCCGAGTACCGATCGCGGTCTGATTGCATTCGCCGCCCGCGCGGGCGGTGTGGCGCGCGTGTACGTGCGCGATTGTTTGGGCGTGCACGCCATCGTGGATGAAAACACGCCGATGCCCGGGCAAAGCCAGAACTTTGGCGCGGCCGGTGGTTTGTTTGGACCGAACATCGTTCAACTCGATAGTGGCCATATCGTGTTTCAAGGTGCCAGCGCCGATCTGTCGGTCTCGGGTTGGTATTGCTATTACCACGGTCAAGTCTTCCCGATACAGGAAGCGGGCGACACGTTGGAAGGCGGTCAGTTTTTCCCGTTGTTCAGTAATCGCGCCCTCAACCACGATCGGCTCGTATTCAATAACTTGGGAACCGGAAACCAAACCGCCCTCTTCGCCGCCGACTTTGGGGAAATTGTAGTGACACTCGGCGATATGAACTGCGACGGCGTTGTGAACATGAGCGATCTACCGTTGTTCGCCTTGGCTTTGGTCGATGCGAGTGCGTATGCCACCGCTCAGCCGGCGTGCAACATCAACAACGGTGATATGAATCAAGACGGACTGGTGGACGGCGGCGATCTAGCTGGGTTTATTAGTAGCCTGGTTGGGCCATAATGCCGTGGGAAGTTGTCAACAGCTTCGTCAACTGAAATCAACGCCGAGAGGTCGCCTCTCGGCGTTTCTTATTCGTGACTCGTTTCTATTTGATAGATGATTCAGCTAAACATCCGCCGCAACATCAGCGGCGGCGGCGTTTGCTTCGTCTGCGGAGATACCGTCCGAAACGGATATCGTTGGGTCATTCTCGGCGTTCTCAATCAATCGATCCAAGACGGCCAGCGGGTCGGGCAGATTGTTGTCGCTCGTTGCCGCAAGTAGTGCACTGGATGCATCACCGACGGCCTCCAAGTTCGGGTCATCGAGAAGCGTTGCCACTTTCTCTACCACGCGTGCCACGGACAACAGCGAGAAATCAAACGAATCATCTTCGTTGCGATATGCCGCCGCTTGTTCGACCGTGATGCGCCATACGGCTTCGGCGGTTTCCTGATTGCCGATAGTTGCCAACGTGCGCGCCGTAGCGGGTATCGCCGGTCCGACTTGGGCGACGTCGAACGCGTTGACCTCTGCCGTCTCTACAAACGCGACCGCCATCGCCCCGTCTTCACGGATTGGCGTCTCCGCGAACGACGCATTCACGGTTTCCGTCACATCGATCAAATCCAACAGGCTCGCATTCAATTGACGCACGGCTGCGGCGAAACGGTTGGTCAAATCATCGGCCTCGGCCAGCGGAATGCCCGGCAGCACAGTGAGCTGCTCCAACGCCATTCGACGATCGCGCCAAGCAATCAAATCTGCTTCCGAAAGGCTGTCGCTCAGACTGTCGTTGGTGTTGTCCCGTTCGGGATCAATGGCCGCGTCAAGTTGGCCGACGACCGAATCGGCACGCTCGCTACGCGTGGCATCGGGCTCTACCTCTTCCAAGTCAGAAAGCCACGTATCGCTGTCGCTCAATATCGAACGCAAGTCGAAATCCAGTAAATCAAACTCGCTATCGGTGATCTCATCGAGCATCGGGTCGTCGGTGTCGACGCGCTCGGAATCAATGATGTCGATCATCGATGCATTGCGTCCCAAATTGCCGGGGCGAGCGCGACGGTTACTACCCGCATCGGCACAGTCATCCTCTTCGACTTCGGTGCTGCCTTCTTCCGTCGCACGAGCACCCGCCGCACCTGTACCACTTTCCGCGCCGCCTATTTCATCGTCGTCGTCACAATCATCGGGCGCGCCGCATGCCGCCGGATCGTTGAATAACTCGACCGGTCCACACGTTGAGGTCACCAACGGCGCCGGTTTGAGCTTTCCATCACCATCCGCATCGCGATCGCGTGGGTTGAATAGCAGGTCGCCATCCATGTCGATATCCCAACGGTTGCGCAGGAAATCGCCATCGATATCGACGTCCTCTTCGTTCGGCACGCCGTCATCGTCGATGTCGTCATCTACACTGTTCGGCAGTCCATCACCGTCGGTATCAAGATCGTAACCGTTGGGAATTCCGTCGCCGTCGATGTCGTTATCACTGATGTTGGGGATGCCGTCGCCGTCGTTGTCGCGTGGGTCCTCGGCGAACAGGGTTGCCAATAACGCCTCGAGACAAATCGCATTGCCGTCGACCGTTTCGATGTATCGCGTGCAGCGATCATCGATGGCTACTCCGGTCTGCCGATCGTCAAAAGTGGCTTCCGGATCCACATTCGGTGCGGCGACGCCGTCGGGAGTTGTTCTCGTCGGCTCACCAAGGTTCGGTACCGCGGTGCAACCACTAATCAAGGCGATCAAGATCACGAAATAATTGTAAGACAGTTGCCGCATGATGCACCTCGCCCTACGGAACGACCGTAACGGAGTAGTCAATCTCGAAGTTGCAGCCGGCAGAGTTCATCTGCATAAACATACCTGAGCTAGTGGACAGCGTGCCGTCCAGCAACTCGACGTCGTTGAAAAAAGTCGTGCCAAAATCGGTGTTGACCATCACATCGTTCTCACAGGTGTTGTCGATTTCCGCGACCCATACGACGAGTGAAGCCTGTCGGTTGTGCGGCTTAACAAAATACCCGCTTCCCGTGAGCGCGATCGGTTCGTTGGTTCCGATGTCGAGATGCCTGCCGATGCGGGTGGCGGAATCGTTGCCTGAGCAACTACCGGCTGCATTACAGGGCCCAAGCAGGTCGAGGCAGGAACTGCCCCCGCAAGTAACAAAACTTGAGAAGCCAACGGGAAAGCCAATCAGATTATTTGTTTCGACGAGTGGCTGACAAATGCTACTTGGTGCGCCACCGGCGGTAAGGTGCGGCACTTCGACTTCCAGCCAAAAGACATAGTCCTCGTTGCTGCTGTTGTCGCAGTCGCCCGATGCGTTGAACCGCGTGTATCGGGCGCGGATCAACTGGTCGGGAACCACGCCGCTACGCCGAAGGTTGGTGAGTAGCGAGAAACTGCTGTTTTGTTGGATTTCACGGCTGTCTGTGACTCCGTCACTGTCCGTGTCCATGGCGTTGGGATCAGTCGCATCAACGTTGTCCGACGAACTCGACGGATCTAATCCGTCCGCGCCGAGAAATTCCAGCCGGTCATTCAGTCCGTCGCCGTCGGTATCGGGTTCGAATGGATCGGACACAATATCGCGCAGCCCGACACCGACCACGACCACGCGCCAACCATCGATTTCGACACCGTCGTTAAGACCATCACCATCGGTATCCGCCGTCCAAGGTTGCGTGCCGACGGCCATATCGTTAGCAGTGAACGAACACATGAAGCTATCGCCGCAGCGTTCCAAGGCCGCGTCGATACGGTCATCGTCAAAATCGCCGCGCATGTTGGAAGTATCCGCTTCGACGATATCGTTTAGGCCGTCGGCATCAGTATCGCGCAAGCGTGGGTTGGTGAATAAGGCCCATTCGATGACATCGGGCAAGCCATCGTTATCACTGTCCGGATCATCGGGATTTGACGTTACCAAACTACCCGTCCCGGCGATCAACCAACCGTCGTTTTCCTGTTTGTTCGTCAGGCCATCGAAGTCGTCATCGAGCACCGTATCAGCATCGACCACGTTGGGACGGCTGCCGAGGAACTCCTCACGCCCGTCTACCAAGCCATCAAAGTCGGTATCACCTTGAACGGGGTCTGTCGCAAATAGCGCACGGTGCGGACGGCGAATGTCGCCACTGTCCCCCGGATCAGTTTGCAATTCTCCATCGGGGCCGGCGGTGATCACGACGTCACCCGGCAGATAATCGGTTTGACCCATCGGCAATGGCGCTATTTCATCATCGCCCAATGGCGTAAACGGCGAACTCATTGTCACGCGTGCGACGATAGCGGGGCCGGTGTTGGCCTGTAAGTCGTCGCCTTCCGGCTCGGTGTCGATGATGCCATCCGGCCCCGGGAGAATGATTACGGTACCCGGCATAACGGTGTCACCTAACATCAGGCCCATCGCCATTTCGTCATCCGAATCGGGATTGGGCACCGTTGATACGACGCCGTCACCATTTAGGCGCGGTTCGATGACCGCAGCATCGGAATAAGGCGCGACGACTAGCTCGGGGTTGTTGTTGGGGTCGTTATCATTGTCAAGCAAAACGACTTGGTAGCCTTCGATTTCGGTGCGATCACTGAGACCATCGGCATCGGTATCAGTGCTGCGCGGATCAGTCCCCAGGCGCATCTCGAGTTTGTCGTCGATACCGTCCAAGTCCGTATCCGCCGAGCCAGGACTCGAATATACACGTTGGTTGTTACCTTCAGTGGCTGTTAGCCAACCGATTCGCACTTCATCGAAGTCGCTTATCGTATCGCCGTCGGTATCGACCATCGTGTCGGACGAACCAGCGAGAAACTCTTCGCGCGCGAACAATCCGTCGTCGTCGGCGTCCTGCACATACCAGATTCGATAGAAATCCCCTGGTCGAAGCACAAGGTCACCAAAGTCCGCAGTGAGCGGTATCTCCGCCGACGAGAGAATTACCCAAAAGCGGGCCGCCGGATCGGTCGTATCGAAGTCGTTTTGGACGTCGCGAACGCGCGTTAGAACCTGTTCGCCTGAAACTGCAGCAGTCGTGCCGAATGACTCACGAATGGCCGCATCATTTAGGTCAGTATTGGTCGGCAACGCGCCCTCATCGTTGATCTCGTTGAATCCGAGAATCTCCGTCAACGCTTCTCGCATCGTAATGCCTTCGGCGATCGCATTGGCGTCGAATCCGCTCGCCGTGGCTACGCGATACGATTCGACGCGACCGTCACCAAAGTCGATGCTGATGCCCGCTGTCACATCGTTAATTTCTTCCGAGGTAAACGCAAAGTTGCGGCCGAACTCGTCCTCAATATCAAAGTTGGCAATATCGAAAATGATAGACCTCGGTTCGCGTAATAAATCCTGGGCGAGGTTGGGGAATATCTCGGTGTTTTCGAAGATGAATGGACCGCGCTGCGAACCACTCGGCCCCAAGTTGTACGTCGTGTTGTCCGAGGAGGGCTCCAGCGATGCCATCGGTAAAAAGCGATCGCGTGCGTTGGGGTCTTTCACCCGCGCGGAGATTTCGAGATTGCTAATGGTAAATGCGAGGTTTCCGGCATTAACGATGCTGACGTCGGCCGTGATCCGCGCCGCCTCGACGCTGCGCGTGACCGATTGATTCTGACTAATCGACAGTGCTTCCGACAAGGCTTCGGTGAATTCTTCTTGGGCGGTCGAGCTTGATTCCTCCGACACGGTACTTGTATATCCGCGACCGCGCTGTTGTCCGGAGCCGAGCGTCGCTTGTCCGCCAACCTTGACGCCAACCCCGCCCGGGCCTCCGATGACTCCTTCTCCACCGACCTGCAGTTCCTGACTGAAGCTATTGGTGGCCTCCGTTGAACGCGTGTCGCTTTCCGAGAACGTGGTGGTATCCGATTGGGTAAACGACGCGACCGTGCTGCGCTCGGTGCTGCGCTGCACGCCCATTTCGTCGGTGTAACTGAAACGCTCGTCAACTTCGATGTTGGTTGCGCCAATCACAATTTGTGGAATCGGCAAGTCGGCCAAGCGCGGATTGCGGTTGCGAAACAATATCTCTTCGCGATCGTCGAGTTGATCGCCATCGGTATCGGCCAGGGTAAGTGAGGTTTTGTAGGTGACTTCCACCGAGTCGGCAAAGCCATCGTCGTCGCTATCCTGATCGGCCGGATCGCTCAAGAACCGGCGCGTTTCTTCGAAGTCGTTGACCAAGTCGGCATCGGTATCGTCGGTGCGCGGATCGAGTGAACGGAAGTTCTCCTCGCTATCCGTCAAACCGTCGCCATCGGTATCGGGCTCGAAAGGATTGCTCGTCACGTAGGCTTGGGCACGTACACCATTGGCGAACTCGATGTTGACCGACCAACCCAACATCTCAAACCAGTCGGCCAAGCCGTCACCATCGGTATCGATCTGTGATTGGATATCCGTCGGTGGGATGCCGGTGAATTCGGTCTGCGTGGGGTTGAGCAGAATATCCGGTGCGGCCAGCGAGTTGCCCGCTAGGTCCTGAATACCTGAAACAGTCAGTCGATAATTCGCATCGGCCATGCCCAACGTCGTGATTTTCACGGTTGTTCGGTCGGCGCTTTGTTCGGGTGCCGTGGCCGGATTGAGCAGCAACACACCGCCGGTCGGAATCACAATGTTGTAGTTGTCGGCGGCGGCAGCGGTGGTTGAAACCGGCTCGCTAAAGGTGACGCGTAGCGACGTGTTATTCAGCGCCACGGCGCTCACCACGCGCGGCCCGCCCGGATAACGCGTTTCGAGTTGGCGGATAATTTCGCTATCGGCATCGGCGATGTTGACGTACTCGAAGACTTTTTCCAACGTAAATGAGGCGCCATTGGGAACGCGCACCACCACATCGACCATGCCAGCTACTTGAGCCGGCGCGACGACGGTCAATTGAGATTCGTTAATGATCTCGACGTCGCTGCCAAGAAATGCGCCAAACAATACTTGCGTACCCGGTACAAAGCCCGAGCCGTTGATCGTGATCTTGGTGCCGCCCAGTACCGACGACTTACTTGGCTCGATGGCTCCGACAACGGGGCTTCCGGCCGGCACGCCGTCTTCGACGTATTGAAACGCGTTGGCAAACATGGCCGTTTGTTCGTCACCCGATACGACGATGACGGAGACCGGCCCCGCGAGACCGGCGGGCGTTTCGACTTCCAACAGATTGCTGTTCACCCGATTGATCTTGAGTGCCGTTTGTTCGCCGAACAACACGCCGGTGCCGGGCTCGAAATTGCGACCGCGAATCGTGACCTTAGTGCCGCCGGCTGTGGTCCCCTGCAGCGGGCTCACCGATTCGATGATCGGCGGGTTGAACTCGGTCCCCAGGAAGGTGTCGAGCCGATCGAGCAGCTCGGGCGAGCATGCCGTCGCCAAAAGCAACGCTGAACAAACAAGGACATAAGTAACTGATAGTAAGGACCTTACAGTCGTCTTAGCGGGCGCATATTTCATCGTCTTCTCCAATCGGCTAATGCAACATTGAACCCCAAGAATCTCTGGGCTAACGACCACGGGGGCCGGAAGATGGGCTCAAAAGGAGTTGCGAAAAGGGTGGGCCGATTGGGCGGATTTTTGTTGAAACCGCAGTTCTCCATTTCCGGACGTGCGGCGGCGAGCGACTTCTCTGACCGGCACGGCTCATGACGCGTGTGTTTGAACGCGATCAATCGCGCCGTTGATGAGTTGAGCGATGAACCGTGGATGCGCGATTGGGTGATTTGGTATTATCGCGACGCATCGCAGGATTGGGGTCCGCAGGAGGTTGGCATGGCTGTGCCGCCAAAACCTGACGAAGTCGAGGGGGCAAGTAAGTGCCGTGGTCACGTACCAATCACAAAAAGACAAAACGCTGTTCACGATTGTGAGCGATGGCTGCGCTGGGGACACCGGCGAATAGTCGATGGATGCTGACAAGATCATCCAACGTCGCAACTGTTCGTGAAGTAGTCACGCCGGGCGCCACCTGCATGAGATCACACAACGAGCAAGCACGGCAGCCATCACTCCAATGAGCGCGGAACGCTCCTTTCTTTCTTACGGTTCACCGATCAACATATCGAGAAAGTCCTGTATGTCCGCCCCGTCGATTTGTCGATCGCCGTTCATATCCGCGTTGATACGCATGCATCGTTGGTAATTGGCAGCGTATTCCGCACTGTCCACGAGCGCAATGGCAAAGGGTACCACATCGCTCGCGTCTACATCGCCGTCGCAGTTCAAATCGCCCGGTGTTACGACTGGCGTTTCGGTCTGACTCGGCCAGAAGCCCGCGCTAAGGCTGATGGTACCACCGGCGATACCCACATCGGCAAGCGGCTGCGCTAGCGTACCCGTCACGGCGAATCGTCCGCCGCTACAGTTACCACCGCCCGACGAGATGCGTGCGTTGATGATTCCGAAGGTCGAGCCGCCTTTCACCACAGGCGCGAAGAGAATGCACGCTAATATAGAAACCAATGAAACAAATCGCTTATTCATCACTGCACCTTTACCCGTCATGCAAACATCACTCACCCACGAATTCGTACGCGCCGATATCGACCGTCGGCTCACCATCGAAGTCACCATCCACAAAGCGCGGCGCGCCCAACAGGTCGGTGAACGGTAACAGTTGAAACCCAACTGTTAGCGGGTCGATATCCGCCAGCGAATTGCCGCGGTCGATACAAGGCGAACCCGCACGCAGCCGGAAATCGGTGTCCGAAATGAAATCGGGCTCAACGTTCACGAGATTGGCAATGCCGTTAACAAAGAAACCCGCTCCCGAGTCGGTCGTACAATAACGCACGATCGGTAGCGCGCTCCCGCTGAAGGTGCCGCCGCGACGACCGATCTCTTTGTTGCTATCGCGATAGAAGATGCAGTTCTGAATCGCGAGCCGTTGTTGATCCTCTTCGGTCAGTGATATGGTGCCCTCGTTATCCTGATTGCCCGATTCATTCCGCACGAAGGTGCAATTGGTTACCGCAGTGGGCGTCGCGCCGTTGCGAATCATGAGTGCGCCACCCTGCTCACCTGAAACATTGCGCTCGAAGACGCACTGATAGATGCTCATAGCCGCGGTGTTGTCGATCGCACCGCCGTGGCCGAAATCTTCAAACGTCGTGATATCAAAGAAAGGATTCAGAATGATAATGAGTCGCTGGGCGGCACTATTCCGCCTAAATATGCAGCCCGAAATCGTCATCTCGCCTTCGTTTACGATGGCACCACCTGAGGGCTGAATCGGCGGGTCGGCGATCAGCGAGAAAGCTTGGTTATCGGTGAAGCGGCAATTTTCAATCGTGGCCGCGCCCTCGCCGCCGACATAAATAGCGCCACCGCGCACCGCCGTGTTGATTTGAAACGTGCTGTTTCGCACGATGATCTCGGCGAAATTGGCGCTAATCGCCCCGCCCGTCACGTCATTTTCATTGCCGTTACTTCGCCGCACCTGATTCGTATCGAAAATGCAATCCTCAATGATCAGTTTGGCACGATCCGAGTCAATCTTCTTAGCCCGAATCGCACCGCCGCGATAATCCGCACGATTGCGACGGAAGAAGCAATTGCGAATGGTGAGTTCACCACCCTCGATCAGTAAGCCGGCACCATCCGAGATGAACGTCGGTGACTGATTGAACGCGTCGGCACCGGTGATCGTGAACCCATCGATCACAGTAGCCGGGCCGGTCCGCATCGCATAAAGAACGCGTTCATCATCGACACCGTTCCATTCATCATTTCCATTTCGGTCGCCGCTGATGATCGTGCCATTGGTTAGGGCAAACGAATTGCGTTGGGCCAGTTTCGATTCGGTACCCGTAAACCCGCCGTAGATTGCAACATTGCTAAATAGTGAGAGCGGGCCGTCGTCGGAGGAAGGCGCCGGAAAGTATGTCCCCGCCGCCACCCAAATCTCGCTGACGTCATCCGTCGGGTCGGACGTAAGCGCACGATCCCGCGCTTCGTACACGGCCTCATAAATTTCATCAAACGCCGTCGTCCAAGAATCCCCCTCGCCAGTCGTGCCCGTACCGTTCGGCATGACGAATAGGCGCTTTGCCCGTGTAAGCGGATAAGCATCCACGTCATCGTTGAGGCCATCGCGATCCGTGTCGGCCTTGAGCGGGTCGGTACCCATTTCACGTTCTTCGAAGTCGTTCAAACCGTCGCCATCGATATCGGCACGGTTTGGCGGCGATACGACGCGATACGTCACTTCACCTGTAACCGTCACATCCCAACCAGCGGGCGTGATCACCGGCGGATCACCGGCGGAAATCGTACCGTGGGTTTCGACATTGTCAGTGATGCCGTCGCCGTCGGTGTCGTCGGACTCGTTACTTGTTCCGTAAAAATCTTCTTCTGCATCCAAAACGCCGTCGCCATCACTATCGCGCGACAGCGAAAGTACAATGGTTTCACCTTCTCGAATGATAAGATCATCCACATCTGTTCCGGGGGCTTGAGGTGAAGCAAAGTCAGCCGTCACTAACCAGCGATTCGTTGTACTGGCTCCAGCCGTCGGCAAACCTCTCACCGATGCCAAATATTGAACATCGTCTCCGCCCAACACGTCCGTTGTGTAATCAACACCAAGCATTGCTAGGGCATCGCCCAGCCGAATACCGGTGCGGTCACCGGCTTGATCGCGCCCAACATCGGTCGCAACGTTGTATCGTTCGGAGGTGCCGTTGGCATAGTCGATGACAAGATTCGCAGTGCGGGCATATGCTTCTTCTCGCAAGAACGCGAAATTGCGTCCAACGGCATCCGTAAGTTCAAACGCGGCCGGCTCGATTAACACCGTAGATGGATTTGCAAGCAGCGCTTTGACCCGTGCCACGTTTACATCGAAAGAGGCCACCTCCAACACCGGCGTCGACTCACCCGGCGCCAACGTCGTATCGCCATCGATCTGTGGCAATAAGGTGGCTACGGTTTGAAATGATCCGGAAAACGTTGGGTCCGACGCGTTAACACCGGGTTGCCATCGCCGTAGTGTTAAGCCAAGCGCAGAGAGCGCAAAACTAACATCCCCGGTGTTAACGATGCGCACGCCGCCAACAATTGAACCACTGGAAGTCACTTCAGTTTTGGTGCGCGTGTCGGATTCCAAGCGCTGCGACTCGGTCGTGGTCGAATTTTCCATCGTACTTTCTTCACCAAACGTACGTTCCCAGTTATAGCTGAACGACGCTTGAACTCGCACGTGCGCATTTGTAGGAGCCGAAAACTGCTTCTCAATTTCTAGGCCGGCAGTAATGCTCCGAGTTCGTGTAAAGCTGGTTGTTTCACTTTCCGTCTCGGTCTTCGAAAATGATGTGCTGTACTCAGACGTTTGACCTTCTTCTTCCGCATATTCGACATCGAGACGCACATCAAGTTCGTCGACCAAGTCAACGCGAAGCTCGGGCAATTCCGCGACGACAGGACTGAAAATCGGATGGTCGAATTCTTCATAGTCCGAGCGCGCGTCGCCATCGGTATCGGCCAATGTAGGTGACGTCGCGCCGACGCCCGCCGAGCGCGTTGCATCATCAGGATCGATTTTCAATTCCGCCCCATCGAACAACGCAGCGTTCGGCGCAAGCGTGCCATCCGGGCCGCGCGCATCGCCGTCGGTATCCACCGACACCGGGCTGGTCAGCCAGCGATGCACTTCTTCGCCGTCGGACAAGCCATCGCCGTCGGTATCCGCTTCGCTCGGGTTGGATTTATTCTGAAACTCTTCCAGATCGGTCAATCCGTCGCCATCGGTATCGGCGTTTTGCGGATTGCTCGTTTTCGGTGTGGTCGACAGGCCCGATAGATTTCCAAACCGATCGGTACCGAAGCCAAGCCCGAAATAGTCGATCCATATCAGCCAGCCTTCGGCCTCTTGCGCGTCGGTTAAGCCGTCACCGTCGCTGTCCGTGTTGGAAAACAAGAACGGGCGCGTCATTTCAATCGACACCGAGTCTTCATTCACAATTCGCACATCGACGTGCCCCGGAAAACTCGGCGGTGAGGTCACATAGGCTTCGCCATCGTTCGGTACCGACAACTCGACGCCTGCGGCGTCGCCGAACATCACCTTCATCGTGGGCGCAAAGCCGCTACCGAGCAGGCGCACCCGCGTGCCGCCATACGTCGGGCCCGTCGTCGGAAACATGTCGATGTCGCTGCCGTTCGGTGCTTCGCCGCCCGCTGCAGTCGTCGTGTTCGAATCGAGCGGTAACGCCGAAGGCACGGCGGTATCGCAGCCCACCGGTAAGACGATCAGCGCGACGGATAAAGCGACGAGTATGCAAGCGTAAGGAAGCGCACGGTTGTATTTGGAAATGTGAATGTTCATGGCTGACTCTCTTCATTAAGCAAGGCGTTAATGCGCGTTGGCTTTATTCATATTGGCCGAAGGTGTTTCTCGACCAACCGGATCGGCCACGAAATAAGACGCGTCTTTGCCGTACAACTCTGGATGCAGATACAAACCGCGCTCGTGAGCGGGCTTGATTTCTTCAATTGGAATGCGATGGGCTTGTGCGTAGGGGTCGTGGCGAATGCCGGTGACCTGCCACGACACTTTAATTCTGGGTTCGTCAGTTTGAATCACAAACGCGCCGTCGCGCAGTTCTTCGGCCACCATCGCGCGGGCGAACGAACCGATCACCGTAAGCTGATAGCGAAAATCACTATTTAGCGGCTCGAACCAGTCAGGCATCTCAACGACGGCGAAACCCTCACCATCGGTCACGATGTTGCCGTTATAAATGTTCATCATGTCGGGGCTTTCGACGAATGAGTGCGATAGATACTTGTTCGCCGGATCGAGCGGATGATCGATCTTGAAGGAGCCCGCCGATTTCGACAGCGTGCCATTTGCATGCACCTTGCCATCGAAGAAGCCGGCATAGCTGATGCTGCCACCGCTGGCGCTGCCGTATATGCCGTAGTTGGTGCCGCTGCCTCCGTCGGCCACGCCGCGCACACCGGCGAAGAAATTCGCCGCTAGCGATGTATCCGCCTCCCCGCGAATCGCGGTGTTGTTGCCAACAACCTCTAGCTGTGCATCGGGGCTGTTCTCATTGATACCGACCTTGCCGTCGTCGGTCATCGTGATGACGTTGAGCGTATCGGTATCGTTATCGCGGAAGAAGTTGAAGCCGTTTGAGCCATTGACGCCTAACGACCAAGTGGTCGCACCATCTAAGCGCGTAAATGTCGCCGCCGCTGACCCGTCTGCCTGCAATGATAGAACGCGGTCGAAATTGGAAGGATTGTTGACACCACCGCCGATGCTCACATCTCCCGTCGTTCCGTCGATCACCATCACCTGCGTTTCACTGCCGCGCGCGCCGGTCAGAAACTCGATCTCCTCATCATCCTGACCACCGCGCAGCACCAGGCGCGTAGCTTGCTCATCGGCACTATCCGACGTCGTAAACTCCATCGCTTTGGTGCCGGCGTATTCGTTTTGGGTAATACCCACCGCACTGTTACCGCCATTGCCCTGCAATGAAAACACGTTGCCGGTATCGACCGCACCGAGGTTGAGCCGACCGGCGCGGGTTAAGGTCATCACATCTAGGCTGCCGTTATTGGTATCGCGGCTCCACGTGAGCAAATCACCACTCGTTGATGCAATGGACCAGGTTGTATCATTTGTTATCCGGTTAAGCGTGATACCGGCAGTTTCATCGCCGGCGATCGACAGTACGCGATCGAGATCGGCCGGATTCTTGAAAACGCCACCGATCTCAACGCTGCCGGCGATATCGACTGCCCCGCTGGCTTTGATTTCCATGCTTAATCCGAGAGCACCCAGATTTCCCTGACCGTCGCCAGGTCCGCGCGTGTAAATCCTCAAATCGCCCCGTTCGCCGCCGTTGGCGTTATGACTCTGAATGATGGCGGCCGCGTAATCTTCGGGCGTCGGGTCGTTGTCGTCATAATTCTGAAAGATGAGTTGACCGAACGAAGTCCCACCGCCATTGCGCGCCCCGCCGATGGTCAGAGATCTCGTAACCCCGAAGGTGTCGTCACCCCGACAAATCTCGACATCGCCGCCATCATCGACTCCGATCCCGCGCGTGTGCATCGCATAGGGCACTGCCGTCACCGATTGACGTGGGCTTAACGCCGTGAAGTTGCCATCATCTGCGGCATCGCGCACGCGCACTTCCAACCACGCCGACGCGGTCGCGAAAGCCTCAGCACCAAAATCCAACTCGACCGTGAAGAGGCCGTCGACCACGGTGTAGTCGCTAACCGTGATAGCGGCACCGATGATGTTGCCGTTCGATTCGTCGTCGAAGAGAACGAATTGCAGGTCGTAATCACCATCGGCGGGCGCGCCATCTTCCGAAAGTACACCCTGATACGTGAAGCTCGTAGTAATCGGAATCGCGGCCACGCCCGGGATTGCCGTGGCAGCCAATGCCAGCACCAACACCCATCGCATCGCACATTTCATTAACATGGTCGAACGCTCCTCTCGGGTTTCCCGGCGAAACCGTCGCAGGTTGGGACCGAGAAAACACCAAAACGCGCCGAAGGTCCGCGTGAATCCGCGGGTCCGGCTTTTTCCTGCATGATCGATCGCGGTAAAATGGGGATTTGCCGCATCTGTCTTTCAAGCCGAGATTCGGGAACTCGGCCCGACAAGAATTTTTCATTTTTCTGCGACCGGCCTCGGAGGGATTTGCGCAACTACTGGTGCATGAACGGATTAATGTCCAACAGCGACCTCACCATCATGCTGCGCGCGGCGGCGGCGGGCGATCATCAGGCGGCGGCCGATCTGCTGCCGGTCGTCTATGCCGAACTGCGTTCGTTGGCGGCGAGCTACATGGATCGCACGCCCGGCGGCCAGACGTTACAGCCGACGGCGTTGGTGCATGAGGCGTACGTGCGCCTGCTCGGCAAGAACCAGCCCGGCTGGGAAGGTCGCGGACATTTCTTTTTCGCCGCCGCCCGCGCAATGCGCGACATCCTGGTCGAACAAGCTCGGCACAAAGCCACCAAAAAGCGCGGCGGTGACCGACGGCGCGTGGACGCCGATAAGCTGGTCGTCGCCTTTGACGCCCCACCCGACGAGATGCTCGCGCTCGATTCGGCTATGTCGGCATTAGAACAGCAAGACCCGCGTAAGCATCAGTTGGTTATGTTGCGATTCTTCGCCGGGTTATCCACCGAAGAAGCAGCGGAAGCATTGGGTATATCAACCCGCACCGCCGAGCGCGACTGGCGCTTTACCAAGGCGTGGCTCCATCAGCGGCTGGCTGGCGAATCCACAGACACGCCATGAACAACGGCCGCCAAGCAAAACTCGAAGCCCTCTTCGACAAAGCTTGCGAACTGCCGCCGGCACAGCGCGACGAATTCCTGCGCCGATCGTGCGCGGGCGACGATCAACTCCTTGCCGAACTCAACAGCTTGTTAGCACATGGTGACCGCGCATCAACAAATTTTATGGAAGGTCCGCCGCGATCAGACCAGCCCGTAGCGGAGGATCATTTTAATGACGTATCTTTCGAAAGCGCGAACAGCAACGAGCCCGGCACGCTCGGTCGCTACCGCATCATCCGCAAGATCGGTCAGGGCGGCATGGGCGTGGTGTACGAAGCCGAGCAAGATCACCCCCGTCGACGCGTCGCGCTGAAAATTTTGCGAATCGGCCTGCAACACACAGGTGCGCTGCGCCGCTTCGAGCGCGAAGCGCAGCTCCTCGCACAACTGCAACATCCGGCGATCACCCATATCTACGACGCGGGTATCGAAGAGACCGCACTTGGCCATACGCCGTTTATTGCGATGGAATACATCGACGGTGTTTCCATTAAAACGTGGGCACGGGAAACCGACCCGTCGATCGAGGCGCGGCTGAAGATCATCGCGCGCATCGCTGAGGGCGTGCATCATGCCAACCAGTGCGGCATCGTGCATCGCGATATTAAGCCCGGCAATATCCTGATCACGAAAGACGGCAAGCCCAAGCTACTGGATTTCGGCATCGCCCGCGTGACCAACAACGACACGCAAGCGCAGACGCTTCAAACCGAAATGGGGCAACTGTTGGGCACCGTCTCATACATGAGCCCCGAGCAGGTCGGCGGCGATTCGACCAGTATCGAAGCGACCAGCGACGTTTATGCCCTCGGTGTGTTGTTGTTTGAACTGCTCTGCGATCGATTGCCGATCGATTTGCGCGGTCGCTCGATACCCGAAGCCGTTGCGATGATTCGCGAACGGGAGCCGACGCACCTGTCATCTATCGATGCGCGCTTTCGCGGTGACATCGACACGATTGTTCTAAAGGCGATCGAGAAGGACCCGCAACGGCGCTATCCGACGGCGGCGGCACTGGCGAACGATATCCGTCGACATCTGCGCAATGAACCGATCCAGGCGCGCCCCGCCACCACAATCTATCAATTGAGTAAGTTCGCACGGCGCAATCGCGGCTTGGTTACGGTCGTCGCGCTGGCGTTCCTCGGCCTGCTCGCTGCCACGATTGCAACGACGAATTTCGCACTCAGCGAAGCGCGGATGCGCCGCATTGCGGATAAGGAAAGCCAGCGATCGCACCGGGAGGCGTATCGCTCCGGTTTGCTGGCGGCGCAGGCGGCGATTCGAACGTTCGATTTTGTCAACGCACGCCGAATCCTCAACGACATGCCCGCGTCCACGCGCTCGAACTGGGAGTGGCGGCATTTGATGCACCGGCTCGACGACAGTCACCGCGTGCTTGCCGGGCATCGCGACACGATTCATGCATTGGCGTTTTCGCGCGACCGCAAGTCACTGCTATCGGCCTCTGCCGACGGCACGCTGGGTATATGGAACATCGAAACCGGCCAGCGCACGCGAGCCATCGAGACCGGCGAGCGATCGATACGCCACGTGACGTACATGGCCGACGACCGGCGCATTATCTCCGTCGGATCGGCCAACAAGATTTGTATTTGGAACCTCGATTCAGAGCAACTCCTTAATACGATTGCTGTAAGCCCCGGCGATCGCTGCTCGAATGACGATTGCGCTGTGCTGTCGATGACGCTCTCGACAAATAACCGACTGCTGGCCGCCACCGTTAACGACGCCACCGTACGCGTTTGGGATTTGGATACCGGCCAGAATACGCTGACCGTACCGCTGGAGAATCAGGACTGCGGTCACGCGATTGCATTCAATGAAAGTGATGACGCTCTTCTGGTCGGTTGGTTCAACGGCCTGGTGCGGATTCCGCTATCACTCACGCAGAATTCAAATCAACCCGCAAGTATCGCTCTGTTTCAGGGCGGCAACGATCGTGTGCCATCGTCAATAGCCTCGCACCCATCGCTAAACACGATTGCGACCGGTTGCGCGGATAAGTCGATTTTGCTTTGGGATACCGAATCTCTCGCCGTCAAGCAGAAACTCACCGGTCATACAGACGGCGTTCGCGACGTTGCATTCTCGCAGGATGGCTCGTTCCTCGTGTCATGTGCTGACGACCTCACCATTCGAACGTGGGATGCCAGCACCGGCCAAATGACGGGCGTGTTAGCCGGCCATACCGACGACATTCAAACGATAGCAATCTCGCCCGACAGTCGATTACTCGCATCCGGCAGCGCTGACCAGACGATTCGACTTTGGAAGGTAGCGCCAATGAACCGCGATATGTCGAATATGGCTGGCGTCGCTCGCAACGACGCGGTGCCGACGTTTCGCGGACATCGAAAACATGCGTATCGCGTGATGTTTGACCCGACAGCCGATACGCAGAACGAAGTCGTTTCACTCGGCTGGACCGGCGACATCTTGCGATGGGATGTCAACACCCTAGAAACATTACGCAGCGACCATTACGAATTTTTCCCGCTGCGCTGTTTTGATCTGAGCGCAAGCGGAAAATGGTATGCCGTTGGTAATGGCGAGCTGTTAATCGCGTTAATCGATGCACAGACGGGCACGCTTTATCGCCAATACAAACGCCCAGTCGGCAACGTCAACTCGGTCATCATCGACGACCGCGAGCAGATCATTGCCGCCACACTAACCGAGGGGTTCGGCAAAGACAGCAAAGGTGCCGCGCTGGTTTGGGATTTCGAATCCGGCAAGCTCATATCCCGATACGATAACGCCACGTGGTATTGCACGGCTTCGACACCGACGGCAACCATCATCGGCGCGTTTTCACCCGACGGCTGTCGCCTGTTTCATGCAGAAACCGAAGCCGCGATTTGCGAATTCGCCGGCGTTGACGCGCGCGTGTTCAGTCTAACGTTTTCCCAAAATGGCGCGCGTTTTCTTCTCGCCAAACAAGACGGCACGATTTCGATTCACGACGCCGCCGACGGCGCGACCTTGGGCGTGCTCGAAGGACACACCGAACGCGTTTACGACGCCGAGTACTCACCCGACATGACGCGCATCGCTAGCTGCTCCAACGACAACACCATTCGCATTTGGGATGCCGAATCCCACGGCGAATTGCTCGAATTGCGTGGCCATAGCCATTACGTACACGACATCGCCTTTAGCCCCGACGGTTCAACGTTGCTGTCGGCATCGGGCGATTCGACGATCGGTATTTGGAGAACCGATTAATCCAATTCGCAAGGTACGGAAACAAAAAGGCCGGGCTCGCATTGAGACCGGCCCGCAGAGAATTCGCTCGAAGAGAGCCATCTAGTAAAGCGAATTTACAAACCCTTCGATATCTAATCCATCCACAACACCGTCTTCGTTCTCGTCGGCAGCGCAGAGTTCCTCGGCAGTTGCATTGGTCGGATCCAACAACATCGCGGCAAACACCGGAACGTCGTCGATGTCAACCGTCAAGTCACCATCGACGTCATCAGTCACACGCAGTGGGCACAAATCGCAATCATCGGGAACCCCGTCGTTATCCGAGTCGACCGTATCGTTGAAGCCGCCGAACAGGACGAAGGTTTGCGAGCGCTTGTCGCGTCAACCGCAATGCGAGTTGCAACATCTTTGTATCGCAAAACGCATGATAGAGCGCGCAAACCACGAGTAGCACATTAGGATTTGTTGGTTCTTTTCGGAGAATCGCCGTTATAAACTCGTCGCATACATCAAGATGCGCACAGGCACGATCGTTGATCACTCGCCGTAATCCTCTCCATACTCCGTTGTTGTTTCCGCCTGCTTCAACACAAGTTGCGTCGCATCTTCCGATAAGTCCGGCGGATAGCCGTATTTCGCAAGCAACCTGCGGACCTGGCGTCGCAGATCGGCGCGGACTGACTCGCGGCGCGTCCAATCCAGCTTGGGCATTTTCTTCACGGTCTCGGCAAGTTGGCGGGCCATCAGCCGCAGCGTGTCGACCTGCATGATATCCTTCGCCGATCGGTTCTCGGCCAACGCATCGTAGAACGCGGTCTCTTCCTGCGACATGCCGAGCTCTTCGCCGCGCTTCTGCGCCGCCCGCAGTTCCTTGGCCAAGTCGATCAGCCGCGTAATCATCTCCGCCGTGGTGATGGCCTTGTTGGTGTATTTGAGCAGGGCGTCTTCCAACGCCTCGCGAAATTTGCGACTTTGAACGATGTTGGTCCGCTCGGTTACGCGGATCTGATCGTTCAAAAGTTTGCGCAAGGTTTCCAGCGCCAGATTCTTTTGTTCTAAGGCTGCTACGCGCGACAGAAAATCGTCGGAAAGAATATCGAGGCGGGCTTCATCTAATCCCGCTGCCGCGAACAAATCGATCACATCGTCGGCATCGACCGCGCCGCCGATGACCTGCCGTACCGCCGCATCGACATCGCGCCGTCCGACTTTTCTCCCACTCGCATCATCGGCCAACCGCTTACGGATCATCGCCGCCACGCGTTGAAAGAACGCGAGATGATCGACAATGTCATCCGTTTCCGGGCGCGGCACCGCCAGCGCAAACGCCGAAGAGAGTTCCTTCACGATCTTGCGAAAGCGCTTCCAGCCGTCTTTCTGGCCGAATACGTGATCGATGGTTCTCAGATAAATCGGCAGCACGGTGCACGGGGCGGCGGCAAGGGCGGCCTCGTAATCGCAACCGTGGATAAACGATTGCATCTTCTCGAAGGCCGATCGCATCGCGGGCACAGCCTCATCCTGAATTTGCTTCACCGCGTCTTCGGCATCGCCACCGCTGGCTCTCGCATAGACCGCAAGGGCGTCCGCAAGTTTGTCGGCCAAACCCAACAGATCGACGATCAACCCGCCGGGCTTTTCGCCATAGACGCGATTGACCCGCGCGATCGCCTGCATGAGATTGTGACCGGCCAAAGGCTTATCGAGATACATCGTATGAGCCGACGGACAGTCGAAGCCGGTCAGCCACATGTCGCAAACAATCGCTACGCGGAAATCGTCCCCCGCCTTTTTGAATCGCTCGGCCAAACGCTTGCGCTGTTGTTTGCTCCGCACGTGCTGCGATACCGGCGGTTCGTCGCCGGCGCCGCCGGTGATGATGACTTTCATCATGCCTATGTCATCATCATCGTCGTGCCAATCGGGCCGCAGCTTCTTGATCTCTTCGTACAGCCGCGCGGCGATGTCGCGACTCATGGTCACGACCATCGCCTTGCCTTCCATCGCCGCCCGCCGTTTTTCCCAATGCTCGACAATAAAAGCCGCCACACGTTCCAGACGCTCCGGCGCGCCGACCAGCGCCTCCATCGGAATGCGCACAGCGTCGTCGACGTTGCGCCCGTCCGCGTCGGCGTCCGCCGCCGCCGCGATCAGCGCTTCGCCTTCGGTCGCGGCGGCATCGTCGATGGTGAGCTTGACGATACGCGATTCGTAAAACAGCGGCTTGGTCGCGCCATCCTCAACCGCTTGGCGAATATCGTAAATGTCGGCGTATTCGCCGAAAACTCGCGCCGTGAATTTGTCTTCCAGTTCGAGCGGCGTACCGGTGAAGCCGACAAACGTCGCGTTGGGCAGCGCTTCGCGCATCCAGCGCGCCCCGCCATCGACAAAGCCGTATTGGCTGCGGTGGGCCTCGTCGGCCATGACGACAATATTCGCCCGCTCGGTAATCGTCCCATGCGCCTCGGTAAACTTGTAGATGGTAGTAAAGATCACGCCGCCGGACGCGCGGTCGAGCAGTTGCCCCAAATGGTCGCGGCTGTCCGCTTGTATCGGGTCCTGTCGTAACAAATCGCGAGCCGCAGCAAAAGTGCCGAGCAGTTGATCGTCAAGGTCGTTGCGGTCGGTCACCATGACGATGGTCGGGTTCTTCATCTCCGCTTCGCGCACCAATGCCCCTGCCAGCATCGTCATCGTCAACGATTTGCCCGAGCCTTGCGTATGCCAGATCACGCCGCCGCGCCCATCACCTGTGCCCGCCGGTGGTCGCAGATGACTTAACACGCTTTCGCGCGTCTTGCGGACGGCGCGAAATTGATGGTAACCGGCAATCTTCTTATCGATCTCACCACGCTCGTTTTCCTGAAACACGACACAATTACGCAGATAATCGAGAAAGCGGGCGGGCGCGAACAATCCTTTAATAAGTGCTTCGAGCGTCGGCGCTCCGCCTTCGGCGGGCCGCCACGGCATAAAGCGGGATTGGCCCGAGGTATTCGACCCGACGCGCGTCAGCAAGCCGTCGGACGATACCAGTACAACATTGGCCGCGAAGAAATCGGGCGCGGTTTCCATGTATCGTTGCAACTGTCGATACACGCTGGCGAAGTCCGCCTCTTCGTCGGTCGGGTCTTTCAGCTCGATGACCGCAACGGGCAGTCCGTTAAGGAAGACGGTCAAGTCGGGGCGAATGTGCTTGCCCGATGGACCGGTGATCGTTAATTGCCGCACGACCAGCCAGTCGTTGTTCTCCGGCTTGTCGAAGTCGATCAGCTTGGCCCGCCCACCGCGCGTCTCGCCGCTGGTCGCGTCTTTGTATTCGACCTCAACGCCGTCGAGCATTTGACGGTTCAGCCATTGGTTGTTTTGGATAAGGGTCGGATGGGGTGGGCGGGTGAGCGCGCGACCCACCTGTTCGATCACGCTTTGCGAGAGATCGGGATTGATACGATGGAGTGCGGCGGTTACTCGGCGCTGCAATAAAACCTGCGTCGAATCGGCCCGCTCACCGGCATTGTCGACGTCTGTTCCACGCAGGGTATTCGCGTTGAGGCCGCGAAAGTGTTCGAAGGCTATCTCTTCGATGATGTTTTCGGTTAACGCGTTGATCGTCACACAAGTCGGCCCTTCGTTTTATATCCCCGCCTCATCCACCGCATGCTTCACGGCTTCATCGATCAACGCCCGATGCTGATCGAAGTCTTCACGGCTTAGCTTAAGCCAAAAGCGATTCTTGCGTTTGCTGTGCACCGGCACGCCCGCTTCTTCGAATCGGTTTTTCCAGTCGTCCGCAGCGCGCGTACGCACGCCGACCGTCACGTAGTTCTTGGTCGGTTTCGGGCTGACGTACAGCACGTTGCGCACGACGCCGTTCGAGCGCAGGCCCATATAACCGCGTAGGTAGTTGAACTCCTGCGGATTCTTGGCGTGCGTATTGATGATCGCGAGGATCTCGTCGGCCAGTTTCATCAGGCCCGCCCCGCCGCGCTGATCCCAATAGGCGCGATCGACTGTGCCGCCACCGCTTTCTTCTTCCGTGTCGTCGCCGCGCAGCTCGGTCATGTCGAGCACTTGCGTGAAGTTCAGCAAAATCGACGCATCGATTTTCAACGCATCCAACTGAATCGCGACCATCGGAATGCTGCCCGCCATCAGGGCCATCACGTTGAGAAAGCGCGTAGTGACGTCTTCCGCCACGATTACGGCGATGTGTTCGTAAGCCGGATAGCGGCGGCGCTCCAAGTCCCAGTATTCGATGGTGCGAATGATATGACTCGGGTCGGTCGCACCGAGTTGAATCTCCACTTCGTAACGACGGTCATTGTCATCATCCAGCAAAATCAAATCGAGCCGTCCGCCGCCGGTCAGCGCCCGCTCCCGGTCGAGCACGCGCACATCGCCCAACCCCAACATACCGGGGTCTTCGCAAATGCGATCGTGCAGCCACGCTTCGTTGACCGTCGGGTGCTTACGCAGCGAGAGTTTTTCGTGTGGGCGGTAGGTGAGGGTCATTTAGCGGCCTCATCAAAGTGATCTTGCATGGCTTCAATATGCGCAACGCGAACCGCACCAGAGAGTAACTTCGGTAACAGGTAATCACGGATTGAGCCGAGCTTCTGCGATTCAAGTTCCGTTGCCGAGATATAATCCAATAATGAGTTCGACAATTTGGAAAAGCCGTTCATTAATACCACCGGAGGCGCTATCAGTCTAATTCCCTTTACGCTTGTCGTTGGGGTAGCGATGGCTGGCACCCCCGTTTGGTTCCTGTTTGCAAGCAATGTATGCTGCCCGATAGGCGAAATGAAGTAATGGTATAGGAAACTCGGGGAGACTTCCGCTAAAGCGCGCACCAACATTTGGCTTTGAGACACTACATATCGGCGATGCTTTGCAAGGCGGGGGATAAGTCCAACCTGTCCAAGTGTTCCGCGATGCGTAATGACAATATCGCCTGAATAAGCATTGGCATTGCGAAGCTCATCGGCTTTTTCTTCAGTCAAATAAACAAAGTCTCTGTCAACGAAGCCGTTGGTCAAATTCCCTCCCCGAACGACTGGAACGCCCTTTTCGACGAAGTTATCGCGTTTGATGCTTGAGCCGAAAGGGCCCATCGAAACCTTCACGGTAAGTTCATCTATTGTGGCTGTCCCCCACCCTTCCGGAATCGGACCGAGTTCGGAGTCTTGGAAGGTGGTGGGCAACGTGTCGAAGAGGTCTTGCGGCATCGACGGGAACGAGGTCGCACCGGTGGCCTTGGCCTTGACCGGCTCGAAGTCCACGAACCAGGCCCGAAAGATCGCCCGCGCCAACCGCTCCAACGCCGCCGCCGTCTTGCGGTTTTGTTCGATCTTTTCGTCGAGGGCACGACAAAATCTCCCGATAGCCAGTTGTTCTTCGACTGTGTGTTTCTGAATACTAATTTGTCCAATTGCGTCAGAACTAATATTAGGTTGGGCGCTGCCATGAGCGTGGGCGATTACTACTTTGTCAAAGCCAGGTTGGGACACAACCGCCCAAATGAAATCGTCAAGCTCAATCCCGCCTTTGGCACTAAGTCTTGCCACCCGTTGATTGAGGTAGGCCCTTTGACCCCCTCGAATACGTCCCGCTTTCCCTGTCGTAGCCCCGGTCATGGCCATTACAATGCTTCCATTTGAAAGTAGAAAACGCTCAAGGCCCTCAATCTTCGATTCGGGGATTCGTTCACAATCCTCTAAGTCTACATTTGGCGGATTAATTTCCGCGATCTTTACCACTGGAACGCCTTCATCACCTAGATCTTTGCTTTTGAATGCATACCCGCCGAAGATATTCGCAATCTCTGATAATGGCTGTTCAAGCATCCCTGACCTCAATTAGTTTCTGCCGCAGGGCTCTCAACAACCGTTCGTTTTCATCAAAACACTCTTCCAAATCAGCGAGCAGTCGCGGAAACTTCTCGGCGAACGGTTCGCCATCATCCTCAACCGCTTCCGCACCAACGAAGCGCCCCGGCGTAAGCACGTAGTTATGTTTGGCGATGTCTGCGCGCGTGGCGGCTTTGCAGAAGCCGGGCACATCTTCGTATTGCCATGCGCCATGTTGCTTCTTTTTCCACCACTTGGGTTTGGGCTCGCCACGCCATTGGCGAAAGGCATAGGTAATCCGACCGATGTCTGAATCGTGATTCGGATCGCCCATGCCGTCGGCCAATAGGGTTTCGCCGTCATCACCGCCGCTTAACAGGCGCAGTGGGCGCGTCTGCATCGTGCCAAGCTTGCGGGCATCGATAAACAATGTTTCACCACTGCGATCGCGACCGCCGTGCTTGAGATTCTTGCCGCTCTTATCGCGCGTGAGAAATTAGAGGCAAACCGGTATGCCGGTGGTATAAAACAACTGCGGCGGTAAGGCGACGATGCAATCGACCAAGTCGACCTCGACGATATTCTTGCGAATCTCCCCTTCGCCGCCCGCGTTCGACGACAGCGAGCCGTTGGCCATCACGAAACCGGCCACCCCACCGCCGCGACCGTTGGGATAGGCCATGTGATGAATGAAATGTTGTATCCACGCATAATTGGCGTTGCCGACTGGCGGCGCGCCGTATTTCCAGCGAGCGTCTTCCTGCAGGAGATGGCCCGACCAGTCGGAAACGTTAAAGGGTGGATTGGCGAGGATGTAATCGGCCTGCAAATCGGGATGGAGATTTTTTAAGAACGTATCGCCATGTTGATCGCCGAGGTTGGCTTCGATCGAGCGGATCGCCAAGTTCATATGGGCCAGCCGCCACGTCGTGGGGGTGGATTCCTGTCCGAAGATCGAGATATCCGTGGTGTTACCGCCGTGGGCTTCGACGAACCGCTCGGACTGCACGAACATGCCGCCCGATCCGCAACACGGGTCGTACACGCGGCCTTCGTAAGGTTCGAGCATTTCGACCAAGAGACGCACCACGCAACGCGGTGTGTAGAACTCGCCGCCGAGCTTGCCTTCCGCCTGTGCGAACTTGCCGAGGAAGTACTCATACACGCGGCCGAGCGTGTCGCGCGCCTTGGCCCGTTCGCCTTTAAAGCCAATATTGGCGATTAAGTCGATAAGCCCCTTGAGTTTTTCCGGGGCGATGCCGCGCCGTGCGTAGTCGCGGGGGAGTTTGCTCTTGAGTATGGGGTTGTCGCGCTCGACCGCGAGAATGGCGTCGTCGATCAGCGTCGCGATGTCCGGACGCGTGGCTTGATTCTGAATGTTAGCCCAGCGCGCATCCGGCGGCACCTAGAAAACCCGTTCGGCAATGTATTCATCGCGCGATTCGAGCATACGCTCTAAGTGTTCGCCGGTAATACCATCCGCTTCTAACTCCTGCTGCAATTCCTCCCTCCGCGATTCGAAGGCATCGGAAATGTACTTTAAGAAGAGCAAGCCGAGAACGACGTGTTTGTATTCGGCGGCATCGACCTGACCGCGCAACGCGTCGGCGGACTTCAATAGCGTATCGGCATAATCGAGATCGGTTTGTGCGTTGGTAACCTTGGCCACGGGCCAACCCCTCAATTGAATTGTTTTTTGGCTTTGAGATTTTCGATCATATAGGGACCAAGTTAAAGGGCAAATGGGAAAGGGACGAGATGGTAAGACACTTAATACGGACAAAAGAACGGGCCGTTTCTATAGATGGCGAATACCTATCGTCGTCGAATAGAAACGCTCGCGCTGCCGCTCCCACTCCACCTCCGCCACCACATCGCGGAGCCCTTTTTCATGCACCGGTTCACGGCCCTTCGTCACGGGCGGCAGGAACAGTAACGCCTCCTGAATGTCCGGCGCAGTTAGATTGAAATTCATAATCTGCGTCACGCGCGGTTGGGTTCACCGAATACCTCGGCATATCGTTGTCGCAACTGCCCCACCGTCAGCTCGTCCAACAGCGCCAGTTCTTTCTTGACATTCATCATCGATCTCCGTCGCTCTCCCGCTCTTCACCGGCGGGTACCAACACACTGAGGCTCGTTTCGGGGGAGATGGCAAGTGAAGGCGTCACTAGTACCTCGGCAGAACTTGGATAAGGCGGATTCTCGCACCGGCTAGCGCGCTGAATCGCCGTAGCCAGCAGTTCAGCGACCAGCCTGATCCGATCCTCGTGTAAATATGGAATCTTTGATTTGTTCATCAGCACTCGCAGGTATTTCCAACTGCCACCGCCACCATCGACCATGGTGATGCGCAAGAGGCATACTTACTGCTTATGCATTTGGTGGAAGATGTGTACGGAAACCGTCAGGAACTTTGGCAGCGGGGCGTCACGTTCACATTCGTCACTCCACTCATTTTGCGATTCAAAAGAAAACCAATGCATCGTGAGAATTCAAATTTTGATGAGCGCGGGAGTTAGCAATAGCGTTTAAACATGTAGAAAAAAATATTTAGGTACCGAGAACATTCCCACCTGGTTGATGCGTATAGTCTGGACATGGGGGATTGCCACGATCACGCGCAAGCGTTGATTGCTACATCCACCCTTTGGGGGCCGGAGGCTTAATTTCATGTACCAACAATAAACCCACCTTGTAAACGCGCTTGCGGTTCGACACTGCGCGCAACACAGAGCGCCGATCAAGTGTGTAATTCATGACGGCCAAGTGAAACGGGTTAGGCGTTCAAACGCCGCGAGCGAAAGAATGGCTATCGTATCGGGGATCTGTTCACCGACCTATTCCTAGTCACTTCGTAGATCCGGAGGGGAATACTCGCGAATCGAATAACTCAATCAATACGACGTTCGCGGCGGCGGAAAGTCCAACATGCTCCAATTAGGGTCGGAACTAGCGCAACCGGCTCGGGCACCGGTCGAATGGTGAAATTGGCGAAGCCCTCTGCGTCGTAAATGCCGACGGGGTCGTCGATCAGAATGTTGTCGCCCCCGAGAACCGTTTGCAATCGATAGATGTTGCCCGGTTGCAAGATTGCCGTGCCGTTGATGTTGAACGTGCCCACCGCAGGAAGAAAGTCGCCATTACCGCCCTCGCGGCTTTGCTGAAACAAAAACGCCTGCGTGCCCAAGTCGCGCACCGACATACCAAAATTAAATTCGGAAAAATCACCGGGCGTGTGGGCGTAATCCACTTGGCCGGCAACGGTCACCATCAGAGCGGATGTGGGAGCGACGACGATTTGAATCACCGTGTCCGTACTGATGTCCGAGGTAAAGCGCATCTCATGATCGAAGGTCGTATGAAAATCGCCAATTCCGGCTTCTTCGAGCCAAGAGAAGTCGTAACTCGATGCAGCAATGTTGTCGCCAACCTGCGCGGAACTGCTCTGGTCAAGAGGATTATTAATATCAGTGATACGATCCGTATCTTGAACGCTAGAAGGGCCCGATGAATCTCGCACCGTGTTTCGAAGCGACCACATTGAAATATCGAAACCTGCGTTGGCACTAATAGATGATGCCAGTAAAGAAAGGACGCCCAAGATGACATATTGATACTGTAATACCACAAAAGCACTCCAAATCACAGAATTCCCAAACACAAATTTTACTCATGACTGCACGACCAATCAATGAAGGAGATCAAAAGAATGAAGATGAAAATAATCATTTTTCGCTTGTTTGCTTTTTTAGGACTGCTTAATTCGTCATCCATGGCAATGGCACAAAGTCCTATTCTCGTCGACGACGACTCGACCGCGCCCATGCCGAACGGCGCGACATGGGCAACCGCATTCGCAGATCTGCAGGATGCCATCGATAACGCAAGCAGTAGTCAGGAGGTTTGGATCGCCCGCGGCGAATACCGCCCAGTTGGCGGAACGCCAACGCGCGCGAGCACATTTTAATTGAAGAACGGTGTGATACTTCGCGGCGGTTATAACGGCCTCGCCTTTCCTGGCAATGAAGATTCACGTGTTTTAGATGCCACGTTGACCGTATTAACGGGAGATTTGAGCGACAATGATGATGATCCTATGGCGACGGATCCGAAGGGAGATAACGCATTTATCGTTGTAACAGCGGGCAATGGCGGGTCAATAGTTGTGGGCGATGATACGCTGCTCGATTATGTCACTATTCGCGACGGCAATGGTGAGAACATTGGCGGCACGTCGAATGGTGGTGCTGGCATCACGATCAATGCTGGTAGCAATCCGACCATTCAAAATTGCATTATCGAAGAAAATTCGGTCCCGCTTGGTCAGGATGGTGGCGGCATCTTGATACTCACGAACGATCCTGATTTGGAAGTCCCGATCACCAACACCATCATCCGTTCAAATAAAGCCAATTGTGGCGGCGGCTTGGCGGCTATCGGTTCGGACGTCGTGCTAAACGATTGCACCATCGAAAATAACACGCTGGCCGATGCCGACAATATCGGCATCACGCTTTACGGCGCCGGCTTCTATCTCGATGATGCGTCGAGCGGCGATTTCACGCTTTGCACCATTCGCGATAACGATTGGGATGCCGATGGGTTCGGCACGAACATCCCCAACGCCAACGGCGGTGGCGGCGCGTCGCTGGGAACGTTACGCATGTTTCGCTGCACCATCGAGGATAACGATCTCGGTGGAAGCGAGGGCAACCGAGCGCGCGGCGGCGGCATCTACGTAGGCGGGAGCAGCGAAATCGTGCGGTGCGTATTCGATAATAACACGGTGACCAACAAAATTGAATACCTCGGCGGCGGGCTATATGCGGGAGGGGGCGGCCACGATATTTTCAACTGCCGGTTTATCAACAACATGTCGGGTAACGCCGGTAGTTTTGAACCCAGTGGCGGCGGTGGCCTATGCACCGCCGGTACCGCATTCCTCGCGAACTGCCTAATTACACACAACAACTCGTTTGGCGATGGCGGAGGTGTGTTGGACCTTAGCGGCTCGTCCTTGGCGAACTGCACGCTGGCATTCAATACCGTAACTGGCAGTGTTGGAGCAGGCATTTACTCCGACCCGAGCGGTACCGCAGCCACCGGCGTGGTCAACAGTATTGTGTATTTTAACTCAGCGACCGGGGGCGCTGGCAACGTGCAAGACGAACAAATCGCAGAAGCACTTGGAGCACCGACACCATTAGTGTTTTATTCTTGTATAGAAGATGACGTTGCGTTGGATGGTACGATTCCGTTCGGTTCCGCAAACGGTAACATCGATGGCGTGCCGGTTTTCGCGGATGCGGACGGCGTCGACAACGTGACGGCAACGGCCGACGATAACTATGCGCCCGTGTTGGGTTCCCCCGTGGTCGATCGCGGCAACACGATGTCGGCGGCTGCCGACGCCCCCGATGTCGATCTAGATATGGATGTTATGGAGCTTGCCCCCGATCTGGTATTGGTTGATCGCGTATTAAATGGGGCGGTATCCGGATTAGCGGGCGGTGCCTGCATTGTGGATATGGGGGCCTTTGAACTACCGGCATCAGCACTTTGCGCATCGCTACCCTATGGCGATATGAATCAGGACGGCAATTGGGACGGTTTGGACATTCAACCATTCATTGATTGTTACCTCACCACGCCCACGGAAGATCAGGATTGTGAATGCGCCTTAGGTGACTTCGGTCGGAATCCCGGCGTCGAACTCAACGACGTTCCGCTTTTTGTGCAGTGCATTCTCACCGGCGGCGTTGACTGCGAGCCGTTCTTCTGTTCTGTGGGACCGCGCAGCGGCTTTGACGACTGCAACAACAACGGCATTCCGGATGACGTGGATATCCTTACGGGGTGCGATCCCGTAACTGCACCGGAACTTTGCGATTGCAACGACAACGATTTGCCCGACGGCTGCGACATCGACGCGGTAACCAGTGCCGATTTAAATAACAACGACATCGCTGACGAATGCGAGCCGGATTGCAATTCCAACTCGATTCCGGACGACAAAGACATCGCCGACGGCACCAGCGCCGATTGCGACAGCAACGGTGTGCCGGACGAATGCGATGAAGATTGCAACGGCAACAGCACGCCCGACGCGTGCGAAACGCTGATCGATTGCAATAGCAACGGCATTTTCGATTCCTGCGAACTTGATTGCGATAACGACGGTGTGCCCGATGCGTGCGAACTTTCGGGTAACGATTGCAATGAGAACGAGGTACCCGACGATTGCGAGATCGATCGCGAACCGCCGTTCAACTTACTGGACTGTGACGAGAACGGCATCCCTGATGTCTGTCAGATCGACAGCGGCGCGAGCCAGGATTGCAATAGCAATACCGTGCCCGATGAGTGCGACATCGCTGGCGGCTACAGCGACGACACCAACAGCAACGGCATACCTGACGAGTGCGAAAGCCAGCAGCAGTCGCAAGGCGGCGGTGGATCATCGTCAATGATGGTTGGCGGCGCTCAGTCGCTGCAAGCGGCACCCTCGGCAGCCTCATGGGACACGTTCCATGAATGGTGCTTTGCTACCGACTTCTCGGGCATGACTGCAAGTGAGAAATTTGCAGCAATTGTCGACAAACAAATCGAATTGGGAATTCCAGTAGGTCAGATGTTCCCGAACTAGGCAACTTTGTTAGCTTAACGATCACACGCCAGGCTCGGACCATATCTTGATTCGGGCCTGGCTTTTTCGTAATCAGTAGGTCACATTAGGTTGGTGCTCCAACTGCAGTTCGGTAACAGTTCCGTCTGCTTCCCGAACCCAACCCCCTCATAACCCGAACGAAAAATCGTGCAGAGACAGTGAGAGTTTGGGTGAGCCTTTACAAAAGATCGCGAGTACTTTCGTGAACCATGTCGCGCGCGACTTTTGAGTCGAGACCTATCTCGAAAGGTTACGGCGTAAGTTCTTTCATAAACAGACGTAAAAACAAAAACGCCGAGAGCGAAACTCTCGGCATTGGTCATTAACCTGTGGGTCGCGCGGTTTCGCAACGACCGTTGAACTAGTGAGGAGAAAACCGTCTTCGGAATCTGTACTACCTACGATCTAGACAATACAGCTTGTAAATGCTACGAAAATAACTGATCGGACTCAGGTGGCCTCACCGTAGTCTGAAGATGCCCATTACAGATGAGAAATTCAGTTGTCCCACCGATGTAGTCCTCAAAGCTATGACTCTCGGAAACCTCCATCCCATGCGTTCTAACGTCCTGAGAACAAGAATTCAGTGCCCTTCAGTATTGGTACCTTTCGGCTTTAGCGCGATTGAAGATTGGGATAGGAAGGTCACCGTTTGAACAAGGTTCAGGAGGAAATCAAATACACATCTGCAGGTACCGAGTATTTATCAATAATGGTAAGCCGAGCCAGCAAATTCCTGTGGGGCGCGCGGTTTCGCAACGACCGTTGAACTAGTGGGGGGGTAAATCGTCATCGAATCTATGTTACCCGCCCAAAAAAGGGAATTATAGGTCTTGAAATCTCCTTCGCAGAAGCTAGATGCGCCCATCAATCAGTCGTTGCGGTTCGAAATAAGGCTGGGGAGCAAAGCACTCAAGAGGCCATTAGACTATCTAGACCAGTTCACGTTTTTGAGCGGCGGCTGCGTTGTGGCACCGGCAAATAGCCGGTGGACGTTGATAAGTCAGCCGAGTACTCAGTCGCTCGTGAAGAAGTCTAAATTAGGTGGTGTGACGACCAAATATCCCACGCTTGCATTGGAATTGCGGTGGTCATCTTCGCAATGAGATCAACGACGATTTCATGAACATTTTGCTTATGTAAAACCATCGATTACGACCAATATGTCACGCTAAATTGACTTTCGACAGACTCAATGAGTAGTTATAGACTTTATCACTCCGAGAATTCTCTCTGGACGAGCGAGGGTATACGTGTTGTTACCACATCTGCTAGCTCATTAAGTACCACCCACACATCATCGCATTCGGGATCGGGGCGCCAAAACTGTCCTCGTTGTCGTTGGAAGTAATCGAACACGTCCCCGAGCGTCTTATAGATTTTGGAGCAACGAGGATCCTGGGCGGCAGTCGTAGTTTCAGTTGCGCTCTGGTCGATGATGCTAACGACCGAATCAGGCGACTGCCCGGCCAGGAACAAGGTGGCCGCGAGCACTAAAAAGGCCCGATAGTCCTGATTGTCAACTTGGCTACTCTCAAACTGAATGCAATTTGCCTTGGGATACCACGCCCTGTGAACGAATTTCTCAACGATTGGCTCCAATTCACTGACACGACTGACCCCATTTTCCTTTACAGAGGCATCTCCCCAATCTGCTACTACACCGAGTGCGATGTTGAAGTTGGATTTTCGAATATCCAGCAGCGGTGAAAAGGTGGGAAAACACCACAACATTACCGCAATAAACCACCCGGAAAGGACGGCCACGCGATGCTCACGAAGATCGACGAGAAAAGCACTCCGTGATTTAATAAAGTCCTGCCATCCTCCTACGACCAATGCGACGATTGCCTGGATGTAGAGCACGATCAAGATCCAGAACCGCCCCGTGTCCCAACTCGCGCCATACTGCCCCAACCCAAACGAATAGCTGAGTACATGATGCAAAAGAAAGAGCATTCCGGCCGGCAGCAAGACGACCGTCATCAACCTGCGGATGTTTGCGCGACCATGTGCCTCGATGGATTCGCACAACTCAACGTCAAATGCTGGTGTCTCTTTACACTCACGCATGCGGCGCATCAATCGAAGCAGCGAGTTTGCGCGCCAGATCAACATCAGGGCCATCGAGGTCGTTGCGAACAGAATGAAATAACACACGGGCGCAAGAATCAGATAACTCAGGCGGTACCCCAACAATGACAACCACCCGATATCAAACCCACCCCTCCAAAGGTGTTGAACCGCGGAAAAGAGTCCCTTGTCCATGTCCCCGAAATAATGCTGGCTGCCAGAGATCACGTAGTGAATCGAGATAAGACATGCCCCGGCCAAGGCTCCAAAAATGACGGACCTAGGCCATGGTGATGCTTCACTCTTGGGCAACACCTGAAGTTCTTCCGGAGTCGTGCCGCCCACCGCCATCAATTGCTTATCTGCGCGTTGGGTCCATTGAAGGTATCCACTGATACAACGTGACAGCGCGTAGAATGCGACCCCAGTCACGAAATAGGCGACGATCTTGTCAAAATCAAAGAGCCATCCGATCAAGTTGTGAAAGGTCGACACGCCGAAGACCTTCGATGCAAACACATGCAGTGCATTGATTCCGTGTATCCGGCGATAGCCGATTTCACCAGGATCGTGCATGCAAGCAAGGAACGGCGCCTCTATCAGAAAACAAATCGTAATAATCCAGAACCACCAATTCTTGAGAGGCTGTCGCCAGAATCCGAGCGTGGGCCAATAGAACATCGCAATCTTCTTCGTATCACGCGGAATTCGCGGTGTTGCGCCAGCCCGTTGCTTACGTCGATTCCGATTCATGGATCTTCATCCTCAAGTGAAAAATCACTCACTCCCAAATGCTTGCTATTTACCCCAAAGAACCGGGAAGGCGGCCGGGCCCGAGACGGCCGTTCCTTACCGGTCACCGTTGTGTTGCCGACGTTTCGTCAACGAATATCAAATGGATGGGCAGTATCAAACGGGTGTGCAAGATCAAATAGATGCGCCGTATCAAACGGATGCGCACGTTGCATCCCATATGGTGTCCGTACGAAGTGTTGACATGGAATCCGATGCTGGCATGGGATTCGATGGTTACATGGGATTCGATGGATGCACGGTTGTCGGCGAGGTTGTGGTCGAGGTCTCGGTACCGGCCGCGGTCGCGGCGCCGGCCTGCGCGGAGTTGTCCCTCGTGTACTCAGCTTGGCAAACATCTTCGGAAATATGCGAAGGTTGTTGATTCGCATAATCCTCGACAACCAAGCTGGATTTCGGCGGTTCACATTCCTAGATGCATCATTCGCCGCATTCCCCCACCAATAAGTCCATTGACCGTTCATTCCGTTGCGATTAACCCAGATTTCAAGGAGAGTGTCGTGACTTCGAAAAGGACCAGGATCCGACTCCCAGATCTTCACCCGGACCTGATCATTGATGTGGCGCCAACGATGCAAAATCAGGTTGCCGTAGTACATCTCGTCGCCGTCAAGGAACTCATTCTTCGAGGGTCCTTGAATCACTTGATGGTGAAGTCTCCGACCCTTGGAATCGAAGACTTCAAGGTGCAGGTTCCCATGGGGCCCGTGCGGCCAGTCATCCCCTTCGCCGTTGTCAATGACTCCAACCCAATCGAGGGTCAAGTAACCAGGCGATTGCGTGAGTGGATTCTGCCCGTACTGTGCGCTGGCAAAGGATGTCGTGCATAGAAAGAAGATTCCCAATGAGGTTTTTTGTACTGACGTCATCGTTACCTCCGTCGGTTAAAGTCGCTTCTTGCATCCGATCGTGCTTCGAAACTTACTGGCATCAAATCTCAAACGGCCGCATTCCGTCGAAATCCGGGAACGGCGAACCGGTCTTGAAGTAGTTCGGCATATGAGACTCCGGTGATCTCCGTGCAATCGCGTCAAAGAAAGCGCGGTATCCACCTGAAAAGGCGCCGCGATTCCAGGTTCGGAGTAGGGTGCCGGTGAAAAGTCCGTTGAACGTACCGTCGAGTGCCGTCTGCGAATCTTGACATGCTGCAAATAGCAGGACTGATGCCGAAATCCGCTGCCACGCATCTCGAGTTTCTTCTGCTGCAAGCCGCATGTTGTATTGTTTACGATTCGCGTCGTAGGTCTTGAAGGCTACCATGGGTGGCATGGCCTTCACGCCGACCACTGCACGTTCCGGAAGCAGTACATCCACTGGAAGCCCACCGAGTTCGCGAACGACTGTTCCACTGTGACAGCTGTCCGAGAACACGACCACGCGAACGCCCTTCTTGAAGGTGCCCAGCACGGCATAGATCTCATCGTCGATCATCTGCCCATCGAAGAGGCACCATGTTTCGTCCTGACCATCATCGAATTCATCGTTGTTGCGATCGGGAAGACGCCCCCCGTGTCCTGAATAGGACACCAGAAAAATGTCGCCTTCGTTCAAGGCCTCAGCAGCTGCATCAAACGCATTGCGTACGTTGCGGAGGGTTGCCTCTGCCGTCAGCAGCTTTCGGCTTTCGTACCCGGCAGTCTTGGCGATAGCAGCCATATCATGGGCATCGTTTTCACATGCGGTCAGCGGACCGCTCCAGCCTTCGTAGTGAGCGGGATCGACTCGGTTCAAACCAATATGAAGCGAGATACCTTTTGACATGTGTGTCTCCTTTGAATTTGATGAATGTTGTGGGCGCGTGAACCTATTCCGACTCGACCATCCCGGTTGGGTCGGGCAAGGGAGGGACGGGCAAACCCGCCGCCTTTAACGCACTGACCAGTTCGCTGAATTCCTTGACTTGTGCAGTTAGCTTTGCAATACGACTAGGACGCTCAGCAGCAGCCGCGGCTGCCGCCTGACGTGCCTCAGCCAACTTGTCAATCGACTCCGATATGTTCGCGCCGAAGGACTGAATGCGAGCCGGATCAATCGACTTTGATTCGACTTCGATTGACTTAAGTGCACCTGTCTTTTCGTATAGCGCGATCGCCACACGGTGTTCCGGACTCAGACCCGCATCTCGGGGAAGCGCAGCGATGTAACCAACCTGTGGAATTTGCATCGTCCTATATATGAAATGCTGTTTCAGCACATTTTTATCAAACGAAGAAATCCTGACATCCACAGCTCCTGGGATTCGATACACGAATCCACTCGGCTGTTTCACTTTCGCTGGCGGACGACTGCGCAACTCGTACGCCGCGTTCTTCGTCAGGGACATTTGAATCGATGTACGCTCGCCATCAGCCGCCGATCCCTTGTCCGGAACCGTTTCGACAACCGAATTCGTTTTATCACATGGCTTTTCTTGATTGGGCTCCGTTTTCTTGAACAACGCAGCAGGCAGCGCCATGGGACCAACGATGTCATCCTTGGCTCCCTGGACCCAATAGCTAACACCATTAGATCGATCGAGTGTCAGAAGCGTGTTCTTCCAAACTGCTGGGCGTCTTCCATTTTCAGAATTGATCGTGCCGTCCATCGTCGGCCGAATCTCGAAAACCACCGCAAAGGTCTGCGACTTGACCTGCAGAAAACTCGCGATGATCTGCGCTTCTCTCGCATCGAATGCGTTAAGCGCCGCACTAAGTACAGCTGGCTTAACTATTGGATTGTCAATCACCCAACGATGTCTTTCAGTCTGAATCTGACCGAGCTCCGTACGGAGCGCCAGCGCCTCGGCCTCAGCCACAGCTTTCAACTCGTCTGGCGGCGGTGATGCTATCTGCTCTCTGATGGCAAGACCCGCTGAAGAAGCGCCGATCCGTGCTGCGGCTTCGATCGTGGCCATGGCCAATTCGAGCTTCTTGTCCTGAACCTGCGATCCGCCCTCTGTCAGGACGCCCATGTTGTTAAGCGCCAAAGTTAGATTGCGGTTTTGCGTTGCATCACCTTTGAGTCGAATGAAGTAGCACTGCTCTGGATCCGGCTCCACCGCATACTCAAGAACGGGGGTTGCGTGCTTGAAAAGCACCAGCTTGTCGCCGGTCGCGGGTGGAAGCTGATTTCCGGAGTCCTGCCACTCTTTTGGCACGATGATTGGTGGGAGTCCTTTGAATACTCCCTTTTTTTCCATGGCATAGCGCGTCAGCTCAGTTGCCATATAGTCGCTACGAGTAATCGGAATACTGACCAGCAGAACGCCACGCGGAAGCCGATACATCACACCACCCATGTTGGCCTGATAGTCGTGGTACACGTCGATTGATGCGCAAGCACCACAAGCCAGCACACATAGCAAAATTGCCACTAGGATGATTGCCACATAAATACAAGACCGCATTGCCGCGCCCTCCAGAAATAGTCGCCTCTTGACCATGAACTACAGCCGCGATTCGCGCGTGAGACTGCGCAGGTTTTTTCGTTTTCCTTGTGTCAATGGGATAAGGCTCTTTACAATGGGCGCTCGCGGCAGGAGCAGTCAGCCATGGGAACAATCACATCTTTGCTACACGATATGAAAGCCGGTCAAGAAGGGGCCCAGAACCAACTTTTCGAGTACGTCTACAAAGATCTGAAACGGGTCGCCAAGCGATTTTCTCGCAATAATCCCAATGCACCATTTCAAACCACCGAGTTGCTCGGTGAGGCCTATCAGCGGCTGGCCGGTAAAGAGACGCTCAACGCAGAAAATCGCCGCCATTTTTTTTTCCTGCTTAGTCGTGCCATGCAGGACGTTCTGGTTGATCAGGCCCGCCGGGATCTCGCGGAGAAGCGCGGCGGTGGAATCGCGAACCGCGCTCCGATGGTGGAGGTTACGTGGGAGAACTCTAAAGACCCCATTGCTGTCCTCGACCTGCAGGAGGCGCTGGCGGAACTTGGTGAAAAGCAACCAGAGATCGCACGGGTCGTCCTACTCCGCATATATGCCGGCATGACATTGCATGAGATTGCTGCGGACACCGGTGACGCCTATTCCAAGACTCGTCGGGCCTGGGATTACGCCAAGGCTTGGCTCAGAGAACGACTCACGCCTCCCAAACCCGAGGCTCCACCTGACCAGTAATTTAGATTCGATTTGTTGCGCAGCTTAACCCACAGAATCCGGCCAAAAGAGTTGATGGGAAATACTGACGAGACAATCAGAGGTGATTCATGGGATGAACGCGACGTTTTTCTTCGCGCTCTGGACCTACCACCCGATGAGCGGGACGCTTACTTGCGCAAGGCCTGTCCGGACGAAGCCTCCCACAAGCGAATTCACTCTCTCCTTATTCACCACGCCGAAGCCGGTGACGATTTGCTACAGGTAACCGTAACGACCTCCGACAAAACTGCTTCACCGGCCGAACAAATCGATGAGTTCACAATCCTGCATCGCCTCGGTGAAGGTGGTATGGGGGTCGTCTATCTAGCCAAAGATACACTACTCGATCGAAAAGTCGCGTTGAAGGTTGTAGCCGGGCATCTGACTTCGTCAGAACAGGCTATTGCGCGCTTTCGTGATGAAGCCCGTGCCACTGCCGCCCTGCGTCACCCGGCCATCGTACCTGTCTATCGTTTCGGACAGGTCGGATCGGACAGCTATCTGGTCACTGAGTTCGTCGACGGCCCCACACTGTCGATCCTGCTTTCCGAACAACACGACTTAATCAAATCGAAAAAGGCTGACCGTCAAGTGTGGTATCGCCGCGCCGCCGAGATTCTCGCCATTATCGCCGACGCCCTGGAATGCGCCCACCGCGCCAACATTGTACATCGAGACGTCAAGCCTTCGAATATTCTGATCGACCGGGAACACGGTCCGCGTCTGACAGATTTTGGAATTGCAAAGCACATCACAGACGACGACTGCACGCAGACTTCTGTTGTAGGCACGTATTACTACATGTCCCCAGAGCAGGCGAGCATCACTTCAAACCGCGTTGATCGGCGTAGCGATATCTTTTCGCTTGGCGTTGTATTGTACGAGATGTTGAGCCTTCAGCGTCCGTTTGACGGCTCAACCCCGATGCAAATCATGCGGGCGATTGTTGAACATGAACCCCCGCGCCTTCGATCGATAGACAAGGCTATCCCTGAAGACTTGGCAACGATTTGCCAAAAGGCTATCGAAAAGAGGCCGGAAGACCGATACCCGACGGCAGCACATATCTCGGCCGATCTGCGTTGCTTCCTTGCGGGTGACCCAATCGTTGCCAGACCACATTCTGTGCCTCGACGCATCTGGAGAAGAGTCCAGCGAGACCGTCGGATCTCTCGCACGGTCATCGGAATAATCGTTATCGTTCTTACTTTATCGCTTTGGAGGCAATTCAGCCTTCGTCAAAGCGCTGATAAAAGTATTATTCGAATCACATGCGACGATCAGGATACGCAACTCGACGTTCGGGCGTTAAACAACGAGACTTTAGAATTCGAACCCTTGCACACTCTGGCCACAGCGAACACTGAAATCTCCCTGCCAGTTGGCCTTTACCGCCTGATTGCACATCAGGCATCGGGTAACTTCATTGAAACCTCCCTCTTTATTCCTCGCCCACATACCGATATTACGCTTTCGCTGAACTCGCCCGCGCATCCATCCACTCGCGCGGCTGCTGTTGATGATAAAAGTATGGTACGGTTCGAAGGCGGGCCGTTTCTGTGCGGCGAAGGTACAGACCGCAAACAGATTTCGGTCATAATCGACCCTTTTTTCATCGACGTATGTGAAGTATCAAACCGCGACTATAAGGTTTTTGTGGACCAGACCGGACATCCACAACCGGCCTTTTGGAAATTCGCCACCGAAATCCCCGGATTCTTAGATCGGCCGGTAGTTGGGGTCTCATGGGAAGATGCCAATGCCTATTGTCGTTTCGTGGGAAAACGGTTACCCACTGCAGCCGAATGGGAGTTTGCGATGCGCTTTCCAGATCGGCGATTACTTCCTTGGGGTGACATAATGCCAGCAGAGCGATCGGACATCTCGTCGAGCGATATTAGCAAGACCAGCCTTGCCCAACTGAAAGTGAGTCTTGAGGTATATAAATCGCGCTCGATGCCCGTAAGGTCTGCACCAAGTTTGTGTACACCCAATGGGCTTTTTCATGGCGCCAGCAATGTCTCCGAATGGACCGAGACTGTCGATATTGGCGTCTCGACTGTTGTCATAATCATGGGAGCCTCATACGTTCTTGACCCAGATTATATTAACTGCGCCACCCGTCGTACTTATCCCTACGCTCGGGAAAATGATGGCGACCAACTTCAAACAAAGTGGTCAATGCAACTTGGATTTCGCTGCGCGTGCAGCGAGACCATTAACTGAAAGGATATTATCATGCCCCTCTACCTGACACACCTATGGTTGACATTCCGCGAGTCTAACACCAACAAAGATACTGCAAGGAATATCACAGCTGACGCGCACGATGAATATCGCAAACGCTTTAGTGAACTCACTGAACTCGCATGGTGGAGCAAACCGTTCATCGCCGAAGATTCGCTTGAACTTGCCGCATTACTGAATCAACAAATACTTGATGATTGCCGCAAGCACATCGAAGCTGATACCGAAATTTCGGCGATCCAGCAGATAACCTCCATTCCCGATGACGGCTGGACCGAAGGCAATGGAGGGCAACACGAAACCAAAACCGATTACCCAATAGATGTGTTACAGCCATCGAAGAAAGAATGGTCCTTCAAACACGACTCCAAAGACTACCTGATGACCGCTAGAGCCGTTTGGATTCAGCTTACCGATACCAGCAAAAATGCACCGCGTGACGACCCCCGCCCGTAGGCCTTCACGAGGATCTTTTATTGTGAGCAAGACATCCGACATAACAACCTGGTGCCATACGGCTCAAGAAGATTTCGACGTAATATATATCGCGTTTCTCCCGACAAGAACCAAGATTCTGACGATTGAGCCCCAAACGCAACCAAAAGGCACACTTCGTCTTATCCCAGAATCCGCGTTCCTTCTAGAGTGGGTCGTTTCTGCAAAAACAAACCAGTCGCTCGCACTAAGGATTGAGTTTGAAGGCGAGACGCCCATCGCTGAGGAGAACCCCGCCTACTTCGTTGGCCATGTGATACAACCCCCAACGGTGGAGACCCGAGAAGTCGTATATGAGAAGCGCCAGAAGATTGCGGCTCACGATAAGCGGCAAGCCGGTCTCTTTTTTCTGGATACGACCACACACCTCAATTTCATCGATCTATCGGAATTGCCCGCTAAAAAGAAGGAACGTCGCAAGATAGTCGTAGATCGGTTGCAAAATGGATTGCGGGCTCGGATTGAGTCTCGGCTCGGTCGTTACACTGACCCTCTACCGACGATTGAAACGGCCGACGTCGATGAAATAACCGAAGTATTCGCTCAAACGGAACGTCGACTTGAAGGTGAATGCGACCTTGCCACGCTGCTTACCGGTTTCGCGGCAGGCGAGTACGAACGAACCATCACATATCAATGGAGGCAATGGACCCGCATATACACGATATCCACTCCAAATTCCGGGTATGTGTTTCTCTTTGGTGAGCTTGCATTGGTTGGATTAGAGAGAGGACTAGCGTTTTGGACGCCTACCTTGACGTTGGAGCTTGTCAAAATGCAACGTTATTATCATGCACGATTAAATCACGGCGCACAGAGAAGGTGGTATGAATTCAAGGAACCTCATCATGCGCTTCAGCCCAACGACCGAAACCTTATTGACCAGGACTATTCGATGCGCAATCCGACCATCATGTCGCCCACTGAGTTTCAAGATCTTTCGCTAAACAACCTGCGTCTCTTGGAAACGTGAATTTCACTAGTCCTCAGGACAACCATGACAGGCGTGCTCAAGATAGTTGGTTTTCAAATTCGACCACCCCAAAGGCTCATCTTCTTCCTCGAACCCATAGAGCGGGATGTTGGGCGCAGCCTCTGATGACTCTCGCATCCCTCCTCGAAAAGCCTGCACCGACACGCCTACGAGATTTCATGTAGGAACACTTAAGCAGGCACAATCAATAACCTCGCCAAGGCAGTGGTAATCCGAATTGGATTTGACGTCCCACATTGGTACATGCTACTCGGAAACTGCGCAGCATCGGGCCGATAGGGACTCTCATAGTAACTGGATCAGATTTAGGGGAGCAGGCCAGGTTAAGTTGGAAATCAATCAAACATCAAGCGATCATTAGAAATGAAATCGAATAACGTCAGGGGCGCAGCCCATTGTTCGTCTAGCTCAACTTTAAAGATAGCATAAATCAGTTAAATCCCCGCCAGCCGGATAAACTTCGCCGTCGGGTCTTCATCATCAATCGTAGGTAATTTGTCGACTTGCAGCCGGGATCGCGCCGACGGCGTCATTCCGAATTCCTGCTCGAGCCGAGTCAACTGCTGGGCCAACTTGGTCGAGATCGAGACCTGTGGCCATTGCTGCATGTATTTGATTCGACCGCTCTCGTCCTTGAGCGGATACATCTCGCCGTTCTTTTCGATGAACTCTTCCGCCCGCCGCCAGCGCGACCACAAGCGACAGTAGCGCGCCAATGCATTGCAATCGATCTTGGTCAACACACGCATCGACTCAAGCTGCGGTACGAGTTGCTTCCATGCCTTCTTAGCATCTGCATCGAGCCATGCCGGGCAGGCGGGGCGACCGGTCGGGCCCTTAACCTCTTTGGCAAGTCGCGCCTTGGTGGCGAGCGGACTCCCACGCATCCGAAGTTTCTCAGTTGGTGTGGGAGCAGGCCCGCGACGTCCCATGACTTCGCCTCATTTGTAGGTTAGGGATTTGATTCAGCGTCTGTGTGCGCCCCACAAGACCAGCCCCCAACACCGATCCCCCCCTATAGCAAAACCCTCGAAAAGGTGCGCAGGCTTCGCCAATGGTCGACATCGAATCATGCCCAAAAAACAGCCTCCCCCCGGGGGGACTGCCCTACAGCCAGATTCAGGTTGACCGGCGCGGCGCGTGACCGAAGCCACCATCGTACCGAACCGTCTTCTTCGAGTGACACCGCGCACACAGCGCTTGCAAATTGCTTTCATCATGCGTGCCGCCCTTTCGTAGCGGCACAATGTGATCCACATGTTCGGCAGCAACGACGCGTCCGGCATGATCACCAAAGGGATCGATGCAGATCGGATGACATTCGATATACGTCTTCGCAATCTTCATCCAACGACGATCGTAACCACGCTGGCACGATGACGGGCGCGGCGCCCCTTGCTGCCATGCGGGCTTCTGTAATCGCGGTGGACGTTTGGGCATCATGTACTTCCTACTTATGCTTAATTATAGCCCATGCTAATATAGTTGCAAACACTTTGTAATTGGTTTTCTAACCACAAGGCGACCCGCATCATCACCGCCAGCGTCACGCCCAAGGTCCGACATGACAGTCGAATGAGCTTGATGTTTTCCGCCCGTCATGGACTCATGTGTGTCGTCGAAGCAGGTAATCGATACCCGAAAGGCCAACCAAATGATCATCACACATATCACCATCCAAGGCGTCGAAGATGACCTCACCATTCGCCGTACCGATACCGGCGCGCTGGTATCCACCCACGACGTCGACGTTGCGTTCGATCGCACCCTCGACGCCGACGAACGCTATTCGATTGCCTACCACGCCGCCAAGGTCGTCTGCGGCACCACCCGACGCGGTGAACCCAATGCCACCAACTCGATGATTCACGACATCCTCAACGAGATCCAACGTGTCGCGGGGTGTTAGTTGCACCCGCGTATAGCTAACCATTCATTCAATAAGGAGAATCCGATGGCCAAGAAGACCACCACCAAGAAAACCCCAGCACGCCGGCGCAAGACAAACGCGAAGGCACGACCCACGTCGAAAAAGAAAGCCACATCCAAACCCAAGACCAAGGCCCCCAGCGCCCTCGACCTCGCCGTCAAAGTATTACGCCACGCCAACGAGCCCCTTACCACCAAGATCATTGCCGAACGTGTGATCGCGGCGGGTTGGCAGACCAACGGCAAAACACCACACGCGACGTTACACGCGGCCATCAGCCGTGAGATTCGGGTGAAGGGCAAGGATGCGCGGTTCAAGAAGGCTGAGCGCGGGATGTTTACCCATGCCTGATCATGTCAATGATCACGATCGCTGCTTCGTTGCACCCGGTGACGCCTGTCCCGCCTGCGGCGAACGCGACTGCGACCTGTTGATATGGGATGACGACGATCACGTGACCTGTACACGGTGCGGTACACGTTACGATCCACTGGAGCCCGACCACCGCACTCCTCCCTAGTCGTCGATCACGACGACGACGTTGCTTTTCGTTTGCCTGCCTTCTGAGGGCGGGCTTTCTCTGCGGCAGGATCGTTCGCCGCAGTGACTCTTTCCGCCTTCTTGCCCGTGAACTGTTCATAGCGCTGCACGATCACATCGCAATACGGCGGATCGATTTCCATCAGGTACGCCTTGCGCTGCGTCTGTTCGGCAGCGATCAAGGTCGATCCGCTACCCCCGAAGAGATCGAGCACATTCTCACCGGCCCGCGACGAATACTGCATGGCGCGCACGGCCAATTCCACCGGCTTCTCCGTCAGATGTACCATACTCTGTGGGTTGACCTTCTTCACATGCCATAGGTCCGGCACATTCTTGGGCCCTAAAAACAGGTGGGCCGCGCCTTCCTTCCAACCGTAGAAGCAGATCTCGAATGCGCCCATGAAGTCCTTGCGCGTGAGCACTGGGTGCTGCTTATCCCACACCACGCCTTGGCTGAAATACAATCCATTACCCTTTAGTGGAGCGGGATAGTTCCCGAGATTGGCGTAGCCGCCCCAAATGTAGAAGCCACGGCCCGGATCGAGTACCCGCGCGATGTTGGCGAACCACGCATCCAGCATTTTGGCGAACTCTTCGTCGCTAACAAAGTCGTTCTCCAAGGGCCGATCCTTGGCGCGCATCTTCTGATGTGTTGCTTTGTTCTTACCCGGGTGACGTTTGAGATCGAAGTTCTGGTGGTTGGTGCGCTTCGCGCCCTTAAATGACGAATTGCCCGACGCAATCGCATTGTTCGAACGCGGTTCGACCTTCACGTTATAGGGTGGATCGGTATTACAGAGTTGGATCGTGGCCCCGTCGAGCAAACGATCGAGATCGGTGGTCGAGGCGCTATCGCCACACAGCAAGCGATGATCGCCGAGGACCCACAGATCGCCCGGTTGGGTGATCGCCGCATCCGGCGGTTCGGGGACCTCATCCGGATCGCAAAGCCCGTCGATTACATCAGCGTCGAGCATTTTCGACAATTCATTGTCATCAAACCCCAGCAGCCCGAGGTCGTAGCCCGCGCCCTTGAGATCGGCCAGTTCCGCCGGCAGTAGATCGAAGTCCCACTCCGCGATCTCGTTCGATTTGTTATCCGCAATGCGATAGGCCTTGGCATCCTCCGCCGACAGCCCCACCGCTACATGGACCGGCACCTTCTTCAACTCGAGCTGCTGAGCTGCCTTCCAACGCGTGTGACCCACAACGATCACACCGTCTTCGTCGACCACGATCGGTTGGCGAAAGCCGAACTGTTTAATCGAATCGGCGACGGCAGCGACCGCCTTGTCGTTCTTGCGTGGGTTCTTCTCATAGGGACGCACCTTATCCGGCGGCCACATGGTGATCTTCATGGACGTGCCTTTCACAAGGGTGATCACGCATGGTGATCACATTAGATGGACTGGTATCTTTCCCTTATGCGAAAGCGGCGCGAGGTGTCCGGAGAATTTGCAAGATTTTTATCACGACCGAAGGCGTGTGGAATTCACACACGGAGATGCGCAGACTTCTATCCAAAAACCGCGTTTGCGCATACTTGCGCAGGGTTGCGCAGACTTTTCCATATAACGTTTATATGAAATGTTTTTTTGGCGCTTATATAGAAATGTCTGCGCAACCCTGCGCACGGCATCAAAAACGGCGTTTTTGGGTGGCAACCCTGCGCAAATGAATCAGTGGCCATTGTGAGGGATAGGTGGATCGATCAGACGCACACCATGGTACATGCTGACATGGCTTCGGGACTTGGAGACACCATCAACCTTTAACATGCGCTCCGAGAATCTCCAGTTGCTCAACGCCACCACACCCTGCCGGTCGCACCACTGCTTATAAGAACCATAGAGGTCACTACCCTGGACTGTGAACCGATACGCCTCATCGTTGTCAGCGGGCCGCTCACAACACTCTTCCAGCCACATACCGACTTGATCCAGTTGATCACGGTATTCCTGTGTCGCTTCGGTCACCACGGTGGGACAACCAAGCCCCTCACGCCGCCACGCCTTACAGCCCCGAACGCACCACGCCAGAATGCCGGGTAACTCGGAGAGCAACTTCTCCTTAAGTCTGACATCCTGCTCATGAGCAGGAATCTCGACGTTGAAGGGCCACAGGCGCAAGCGTCTCCAAATTCCATTGTCGTCACCCTTCACCACGGGCCGGTGATTGGTCGCCAGGAATAACTTGAAGGTTGGTGTGAACTCGAAGAAGTCCTGTCGCATGCGCCGCGCCGTAATACGATCACCACCGGTCAAGGATTTGACACGCTCTTCATCGAAAGCGCCGCCTTCAGCAGTCTCAATGGCGGTGACGAGACGTGCCCCACGCAGGTCAGCCAGTTCGGTAGGATGGCCTTCGTACCGACGCTTGATCAAAAGTCCGGGCGCTGCATGCTTGGCATAGTCACCGAGCATGGTGGATACAGTCTCCAACAACGTCGACTTGCCATTGGCCCCGCCGCCATAGAGCACATGCAAGACATGTTCGCGAATGACGCCGGTCAAGGCATAGCCCACGGCCAGCTGCACGAAGTCGATCAACTCCTGATTGCCGTCGAAGATCCGCTGTAAGAACGCGATCCAGATGGGACACTCCGCGTTCGTGTCGTAGTCGACGGGGGCCACCTTAGTAATCAGATCATCACGGCGGTGCGGCCGGAGGGCACCGGTACGCAGATCCAAGGTTCCGTTGCGGCAGTTGAATAGCCACGGATCCCGATCGAGATCACCGACGTAGGCGGCCAGCGGGGATAAAGTCGCTGCCAACTTGGGTACTGCAATGATTCGAGCATGGGCCTCGCTACGTTTGGCCCACCTGGATAGCGCCTGCGCATGATTACCGGCAATCTCGCTTTGGGTCGGATTGCCATCGCGCGCCGCCAGTTCGGCCGCAGCTGCGGCTTCCTGATAAATGTGACGAATGCAGCCCATCGATAAATTGACGGCGCGGTTGAGATGGTCTTCGCGCCAACGCTGACCATCCCATTCAAACCAGCCGATGCCCGAGACGTAACGAAGTTCATCGGTATAGAGCGCCACGAAGCGTTCGGCATTGCCCATGTCCGTCTGTGCGTAGGGATTACCGGCGCGCACGCGCGCCACGGGATGTTGGACAGGGACGACTACCGAGGGAATAGTCTTTTGATAAGGTGTTGGAACAGCGACCGGCGGCGGGGGCGGCAGTCGTGGGGTGGGAGGTGTCGATGCCACACCGACCAGCATCTGCATCGCGTTGCCCCAACTCATATCGAATTCGAGTTTGTTCGAGGGCGTGAAGAACTCGCTCTTGCCTGCAAGCGCCTTCTCGATCGTGCGCCGGCGGTAATCGTGCCGTTCCCACTTATCGCGGTATAGGCCACTGCGTCGGTAGAGCCGATCGATACGCGCCGAGTCGTGGCCGCACATGAACGCCAGCAACCCGACCAGCGCCAGATCTGCTTCGCTGTGGCTCGCGTATCCGGCTTCTTCCCATTTTCCTGACCAGAGCAATTTGAACTTGGGGCCCGATTCAAAACGCTCGAGGATGCGAACAATCTCGTCATCACTGGATGGTGCATGGGGATTGGGGTTCTTCGCATCTGATGATGATTCGTCGGAATCGGATTCGGAATCATCGGCGGTGCCAAAGACCTGCTCATACAACTTTTCAAGTTCGCGTTGACGCGCTTGAATGGTGCCCGGCAAGTGCGCCAGCCTATTACCCGTCAATGTGAAATACCGCTGACGATCGTAGATCTCGATTTGCCCTTTGCGACAACGTGATCCGCGCTTCGTCGCACGCACGATAATCTTCACGCCGGTACGGCTAGGCGACACTTCGGAGTACGACCTTATCGAATCAATGATCTCATTGGCCCACCCCTCGATGTTCCCGGTGGTCGGTTCACGGCACTTGTCGAGATCGATCCCCGTAAACGGATCATTCGCTGTGAACACAAATCCCACACCCTTGGCGTTGAAATGTTCACAATAGTGAATCGCATCGTTGAATCCGCCCCACGTCGCTGGGTCGCAACAATCAGCCATCCGGCCTCGAATCGGGTCGTACGGCACCTTGGTCGGCTTACCGTTTCGTTCCTGCAAGCGCCACGCCACCCACTGGCGGTACTCGCGCAACTCGTCGGGAACGTGCTCGAGGATAAGGTCGAGGTCGGTCGTCATCGACACGGCGACCGGGCTATCTAGTGGTCTTTTTTGACTCACGACTCTCTCCGCGTCGCGTTTCTTCCGAAGCCACTGACCGTATAGGAATGGTCATGTTGAATCGCTTGGTATCCGAATTCTTCATGAATCATGCGCATGAAGATTCGAATCAATATTGTCGACACCTGATTCTTGTTTTGAATACAAATTGATCGCTCATCCGGTCGGACCAGCACGTGCACCAAGTACCGAACAAGCTCATCTGTATAGATTCCCTTCACGGAGAGCATGGCCAACTTGAGCGTCAACTCTGCATCGCTGAAGTCATCACGGCTTGAGAATCGAAATGTGTGGGTGGTCACTGATTTGCTCCCAGTATTGGATTAGTCATTCCCATACTGAAAGCTTTATGCCGAACGCTGACTATGTGTCCGGATCAATTGGCTTCAGGTCCAAGACCACACTGCCGAAGTCGGCTTTTAATACTCGGCAGAAGTCGATAAATCTGCTGGCGCGACATCCCAAGCACTCGTGCCGCTTCCGACACCGTGCCAGTGTTCATTAACACTTCACATATGCGGCGGTCATCTTCGGGCATGGTCGCAACAACTTCGGCGAGATCCATCCTCAGCGTGACGTCTGACTCTCCGGTATCAAAACCAAGTCGTCGTGCGGCGTCCGCAGGACTGAGCAACTGTCCCAATAACCGGCTATCATCGCCCGGGAATACCTCTTCATCGATTGAGAGATTGCGATACAGCGCTTTTCGCTTTTCAGCTCGACATTCGCGCATTTGCATTTGAATCGTGCTGCGTGCGACCATTCGAATAAACGCACCCGGAGCACCTCGATGCCCTTCGTATTGATGGGCGACTGTGAGAATTTGAGCATTAACTTCCTGCTGTAGATCGTCGAAAGAGTTCCTTTTGATTCCCAATCGCCGAGCCAGTCGATTGATTTCAGAACGAACAATGGCCTGAGCCTCGACAGATGCGATCCACCGCGGATCGATATTTTGCGACATGCGTGCCTCTGGCCCAGAGGCATCTGCCGTCTACCCACAATCAATGCGCGCGGAATCTCCGTGTCACGGCACGCGCCGTGATTTCAAAACGGGCTCACATCGAGGGGTTAAGGACTCCGGCCTCCAGGCCGAAAGCCCGTCGCTGCAGCAACAAGCTGCTAAAGAATTGGCTATGAAATAGGGACGCGAGCGCGAATATTCGCGCCGATGGACTGAAGAATGTTAATTAACTCCCGAATTCGACAGATTTTCGCAGACTGTTGTAGATCAAATTTATTTGCGAATATTCGCATGAAGGATCGGCCACACCTTGTGAATTCGATATTCAATCCGTGGTGAATGCGGACGCGGCTCTGGAATATCGTGGTAGTCCAAGCCAGCCATTAGCCCTTCACCTGACTCGACTGGCTTCTTTTTTGCACGATGCAAACAACTACGAACTGCTGACTCGCTTTGGCCGCAAAGCGAAGCAAGCTCCTTCACAGTGGCAAACGATCGCCCATTTTTAACGAATGCCTCCTCCGCCGACATCACCGATTGCGGCTTACCCGAAACCTGCAAAAGCACGTGGGCATCACAAATCGCTTCTCCCAAATCCTGCCCAATATCCATGCCAAACAAGCTGGTTTCGGAACTGTCCCGCAACACCTCAGCCAGCTTCTTCAGGCCTTTCTCAATACGCTCTAACTTAGGTAGTGCGAAGCCTCCTTCGCCACGATCCCGCGCCACCTGACTCGCACGACCAAATAGCGTCTCATGGAATCGAATGACACCACCCGGACTAATAACATCAGACAATACTGACCGCTCCGCTGGAGTTGCCCACACCGCGGCGGTCCGTATTCCGTTGCGCTCTTGCCATTCTGCATACTTGAATGGATCCTTCTCAGGGAACCAGGTCAACGCATCATCCGCAAGATGAAATGCGACCGAGGCGAACTGAACGAAGTGATTGATCGGATCACCATCCGCAGTCTTCAACGCCTTCAGATATTGCACGCGATTATCAAATCGCAGCCACTGGGCGATCTTGCTGGTTGCCCCCTGTAACGGCAATCGTCTCTCATATCGATCCAACTCAAGACCTGCTTCGAGTTTCTGTACCAATTCGCCGAATACATCATCGACCTCAGCGGATTCCGCAATCCGTTTGCAGGCTTCAATCGTTTCTGGCAAGACCATGAGAATCTGATCTCGTAACGCTGGCAGTGCGTCAGTACTTTTCTCTCGTTCAAATGCCATTAGCAGCGTCAAAATATCTCGGCTCGGCGTTTCTATAGCCTTGGAAGTACGCTTTGCCGACTTTTTCCGTTTCGCCATGGTTCGATCCTCCAGCAGATATGGCTTGCTCATTGATCTGAGCATCCGAGAATCCAAGATCCGAGTCACGTAAAGATGCTAACATTTGTGATGCAAACTGGTTATGATCGCTATTTCGATTCCTATTACACCCGTGGTGGCGTCAAGAATGCTCTCGCGCCGTACCGACTTGAAAGCCGGAGAATGCCCCAAACGCCCGAGGAAAAAGCTCGCGAGAACATCGATCGCCAGCTAGAGCGCTGCGGTTGGCAAGTTCAAGACAGAGACGAGGCAGACGTCTGCGCGCATTTGGGTGTCGCGATTCGCGAATTTCCACTTGGCTCTGATGCCGCCGACTATCTGCTTTATGCGGGTGGAAAAGCTATCGGCGTCATTGAAGCCAAGCCCGAAGGTTCGACCCTCGTCGGCGTTGAGGTCCAATCGGCAAAATACACCAAAGGCCTTCCCAAACATCTCCCTGCGTACCATCGACCGCTGCCTTTCGCTTATGAGAGCACCGGCAAGGAAACGCGCTTCACCAATGCGCTCGATCCGAACTATCGCAGTCGTGAAGTCTTCACCTTCCATCGCCCCGAGACGCTGATTGAATTCGCCCAACAGCCCGAGCAGCTCCGCGCTCGCCTTACGTCAATGCCGCCGCTGATCCCCGGCAGTCTGTGGAATGTCCAACAGCGCGCAATCCTGAGCCTCGAAGAATCGCTTGCCGCGAACCATCCCCGCTCACTCATCCAAATGAGTACCGGATCGGGTAAGACATTCACTGCAGTCAACTCGATCTATCGCCTAATCCGACATGCCGGCGCGCGACGCATCGTTTTCATTGTCGACCGTGGCAATCTTGGCGATCAAACGCTCAAAGAGTTTTCGCAGTTCGTTACGCCCGATGACGGTCGCAAGTTCACCGAGCTCTATAATGTGCAACACCTGAAAGGCACTTCGATCGATCAAGTCAGCCGCGTGTGCATCACCACCATTCAACGTCTTTACTCAATCCTGAAAGGCGAACCACTAGACCCCGAGTTGGACGAGCGCTCGTCGTTCGTATCCGATGGGCCGCTCGCAAAAGAACCGATTCCTGTCGAGTACAACCCGAAGATCCCGATCGAGACGTTTGACTTCGTCTTCACCGACGAATGCCACCGCTCCATCTATAACCTCTGGCGGCAGGTACTCGACTATTTCGACGCCCATCTCGTTGGCCTTACTGCAACGCCGTCGAAGCAAACGATCGGCTTCTTTAATCGCAATCTCGTGATGGAGTACAACCACGAAAAGGCGGTCGCCGACGGCGTTAACGTAGACTTTGAGGTCTATCGCATTAAGACGCGTATGACCGAGCAGGGCTCGACCATCGAAAAGGGCTACTACGTCGACAAACGCGATCGCGAAACGCGCGCCGTCCGCTACGAACAACTCGATGAAGACCTGATCTACGACGCCAGAAAGCTCGATCGCGACATCGTCGCACCCGACCAGATCCGAACCGTTATCAAGGCTTACAAAGACGCGCTCTTCACCGAGCTATTCCCAGGCCGCACGTGGGTACCAAAGACGCTTATTTTCGCCAAAGACGATTCGCACGCGGAAGACATCGTCAAGATCGTTCGTGAGCTATTCGGCAAAGGCAATGAGTTCTGCCAAAAAATCACTTACAAAACCACCGGCGAGAAGCCGGAGAACCTGATCGCCGCATTTCGCAATTCACCGATGCCGCGTATCGCCGTCACTGTGGACATGATCGCCACCGGCACCGACATCAAGCCGCTCGAAGTTGTCATGTTCATGCGCAGCGTAAAGAGCCGAACATTCTTCGAGCAAATGAAGGGGCGCGGCGTGCGCGTGATCCCCGATACCGATTTCCTGGCCGTCACGCCAGACGGCGGCACGAAGGACCACTTCGTCATCGTCGATGCCGTCGGCGTATGCGAAGCCGCCAAGACAGACACCAAACCACTGGAGCGAAAAAGATTCGTCTCCTTCGAGAAGCTACTCGAGGCCCTGGCCTTCGGCAGCACGGACGAAGACATTCTTTCTTCCGTCGCTTCGCGGCTCGCGCGACTGGACAAACGCCTTAGCAAGAAGCAGCAGGAAGAGGTCAAAGCGGTAACCGTCGGTCAAAGCCTGTCGCAAATCTCACGCGAACTGCTAAACGCCGTCGACCCCGATGCGCAACTTGAGAAGGCGAAGATCGAACACGGCACGGATGCACCGACGGAGGAACAGATTCAATTAACGGCCGATACCATGATGAAAGCCGCTGCCGGTCCGCTGCGCACCGCCAAATCCCGCAATAAAATCATCGAAATCAAAAAGTCGTTCGAGCAAACCATCGATACCGTCAGCCTTGACGAGTTGATCGACGCCGGCTTCGACGCCCGGGCGACCGAACGGGCGACGCAAACGATCGCGTCGTTCGAAAAGTTTATCGGCGAGCATCACGACGAAATCACGGCGCTTCAGGTTTTATATAGCCAGCCCTACCGTCGCCGCCTCACGTTCACCGAAATTCGCGAACTCGCCGACGCCATTGCCAAGCCACCGCATCAACTTACGCCCGAGCGTTTGTGGCGAGCCTACGAAACGCTGGAGAAATCGAAGGTCAGCGGCAGCGGCGGCAAGCAACTCGCCGACATCGTCTCTCTCGTGCGCCACGCATTGAAGCACGACGAAAACCTCGTACCCTACGGCCAACTCGTCGAACAACGCTTCGGTGCATGGATGGCGACCCAGCAGTCGACCGGTCGAACATTCACGGCCGAGCAACAACGCTGGCTCACGTTGATCAAGGACCACATCGCCGCCAGCCTGAGCATCAGCGTTGACGACTTCGACTACACGCCGTTCAACGAAGAAGGCGGACTGGGGAAGGTGTATCAGGTGTTCGGTAGCGAGTTTGACAAGATTCTCGAAGAGCTAAATGAGGCGCTGGCGGCATGAGTACGCTGGACTCCACTCATTTACCGCGAGGATGGGTCCGCACGACGATCGGGACTATCGCTGAGATTCTGACCGGAAACACGCCACCGACGGCGAACAAGTCTCTCTATGGCGGCGATATCCCTTTTATAAAGCCGCCACAATTGCTTGACAGACCGATTGGTAATTCCGCCGACGGACTGAGTCCAGCTGGATGCAAAGTTGCTCGCACCGTACCTGCCGATACCACTCTGGTATCCTGCATTGGCATTCTGGGAAAGACTGGACTCACAGTCGAACTTTCGGCATTCAATCAGCAGATCAACGCCGCCCAGTTCCATCGGGAAATCGATCCGCGATTTGGGTTCTATCAATGCCAATGTCTTAGGCCATATTTGCACGACGTTTCCTCTGCAACAACGGTACGGATTGTCAATAAGAAAAAATTCTGTCGAGCATCGATACTTGTAGCTCCGCTGTGTGAGCAACATCGCATCGTCGCCGAAATCGAAAAGCAGTTCTCCCGACTCGACGCCGGGGTGGCGGCGCTGAAGCGGGTCGAAGCGAATCTGAAGCGTTACAAGGCGGCAGTCCTAAAGGCGGCCTGCACGGGCGAACTGACCGCCGACTGGCGCGCCGCCCACCCCGACGTCGAACCCGCTTCCAAACTACTCGACCGCATCCTCCGCGAGCGCCGCCAGAAATGGGAAGAAGCGGAACTGGCAAAGATGATCGCCAACGGCAAGCCGCCGAAGGATGATAAGTGGAAGGCGAAATATAAGGAGCCAGTAGCACCGCAGAGGATAGGCATGCCAAACTTGCCATATTCATGGTGCTGGGCGACGGTCGACCAACTGATTTGGTATTTGCGTAACGGGTTGTCTCAGAAACCCGTTGGCGAATCAGGACTTCGCGTCCTCCGAATCAGTGCGGTGCGCCCAATGAAGGTCGATCTCTCGGATACCCGGTATTTTGATCTTCCTCCAAATGGGTATGAGGACTATGCAGTTGCCGCGGGTGACTTGCTTTTCACGAGATACAACGGTTCTCGGGACTTCTGCGGCGTATGCGGTGTTGTTCCTCCACATAAGGGGATCACATTACACCCAGACAAGTTGATTCGAGTACGGGTCATGGAGGATCTTGTATCACCACAATATCTGGAAGTCGTTATCAATGTTGGTTCGACCAGAGAGCATATCTCTCGAAAACTGAAAACCACGGCAGGTCAGGTTGGAATATCAGGAAGTGATATTCGTTCAGCCCCTATTCCGCTTGCACCACTTGAAGAACAACAAACGATTCTTGAAGAAGCAGGGCAAGCGCTTGCTAGAATCGAGGGGCTTCGCGGCGCGTCGAATCGTGCCATCATTAGGGGACAGCGTCTTCGCCAGTCCATCCTCAACTCCGCCTTCGAAGGCAAACTCGTCGACCAAGACCCGAGCGACGAGCCCGCGAGCGTCCTGCTCGAACGCATTCGCGCCGAGCGCGAGCGTCGCGAGCCCGAAGATAAGGCCAGGCGCAAGGCATCTCCCGAAAAGAAACGCAAGATCAAAAAGAAAACGCGGCAAACCGCCGGAGGAAAACGCTGATGCACAAATGCGCACTATCGTCGTTCGCCACCATCCTGCTTCTGGGCACCGGCTGCGCTAAAACCGAGATGCACAGCTTTGTCGATCCGGCTTTTCGCAATCGATCGTATCAAAACATCGTAGTGGCCGTGCAACTGGATCAACTCGATCGGCGCGACGACGCCGAGACGATCTTCGTCACCTCTTTGGCGGCTCCCGGCTTAAGTTGTCGCCGGGCGCTCGACATCATTCCGCCGACCCGAGAGGTTAACGACGCCGAACTCAACCAAGCGCTTGCCGATGCCGGCGCCGATGGCCTGCTCATGATTCGCATGACGGATTACTACGAGGATCAGGTTTATGTACCGCCATCGAGCACCACGTATACCACCGGCAATCTCTCCGCCAATACGTATTACTATCGCAACCAAGCGAACACGTACGGCCAAATAAACTCGACGAGCCAAACCTATACCAGCGGTGGCTATACGATAAAGAAACCGCGCCTGCGACACGAAGCCACGTTGTGGGATATCGAATCCGGCAAGAAGGCCTGGATCGGCGGCACGTTTACGCGCGGCAATGGCTACGCCAGGTTCAGGCATCTGATGTCGTCGCTGGCGAGCGAGGTAAAAGCGACGCTGGAGAGGGAGGGGCTTGTTGAGGTAGCACTTCGATAGTGCCAGACGACCGAGTTGGCATCCGAGGAGAACCAAAGTGCCCGCAAAATGGCCACCCGAGCACGATCGCCGATTAGGGGCCGGAAACCCCAGAATACGCGGCAATCCCGGGCCTCAGGTTGACAAACCACACCCATTTCTGGAAAATAGTTTACGTATTACGTAAACTATTTTGGAGACGAAGCCGATCATGGACGTGAGCTTCGCCAGCAAAAAACTACAAAAGACTTGCTCGACCGAAGCCGGGATGAAGAAAAAGCTGGGGGCATCGCGGGCGAAGCGGTTAATGCAGCGTTTGGCCGAGCTTGATGCCGCCGACACGCTTGACGACATCAGTCACCTGCCTCCGGCTCGGTGTCACGAACTCACGAATGATCGCAATGGACAGCTATCTGTGGATCTTGACCACCCGTATCGGCTGATTTTCAAGCCCGACCATTTGCCTCCGCCTGCAAAACCAGACGGTGGGCTAGATTGGAAACAGGTGACGAAAGTCTTGATCTTGGAGATCTGCGACACACACGAATGAAACGACGGCGATTGCGCAGCGACACGTAGAACGTACGTCGCGGTCTGGAGGACGCGAATGGCAACTAGCACAGGACAACGATACGGGTTTAACCCGGATTACGCTGTGGCACCGGGCGAAACGCTCAAAGAGACGATTGACTCACTTGGTATTAGTCAAAAGGGACTGGCTGAACGGACGGGGCTAACGACTAAGACGATCAATCTCATCATCAACGGCAAGGAGCCTATCTCCCCCAAGACGTCCGTTTCACTTGAACGCGTTACCGGCGTCCCTGCGAGGATGTGGAACAATCTGGAATCGACCTATCGCAACCAGCTCGCCAAGCTCGCGGATCGAAAACGATTAGAAGCCGATGTAGAGTGGTTGGATACGATCCCGACGAAGGAGCTGATCAAACGCGGTGTGATTGCCGCCAGCAAGGACAAGGCAGAGCTTCTTGATTCGGTGTTAAAGTTCTTCGGAGTAAGCACAGTTAAGCAATGGGAAGTAGTTTGGTCAAAGCCGAGTGCGGCGTACCGGAAATCAGAAAAATTCAAAGCAGAGCCTGGCGCTATTGCGACCTGGCTAAGGCTTGGAGAACTTGCGGCACTGGAAATTGAAACTTCTCCGTATCACAAACCGCGATTCGAAGCAGCTCTAAATCAGATCCGCGCACTTACGACTGAGTCGCCCGATATATTCGCGCCGAGGATGGTGGAGGAAAGCGCAGCGGCTGGCGTGGCGGTCGTTTTTGTACGTGAAATAAAAAAATGCCCTACTTCAGGAGCAGCTCGATGGCTCTTACCTGACAAGGCACTTATTCAATTGAGTTTGAGATACAAGAGTGATGACCAATTCTGGTTTTCATTTTTTCATGAGGCGGGTCATATTCTCAACGATCCCAAGAAAGAAATATTCATCGACGACGGACAATGCAATACCGAACGCGAGGAAAAAGCAAATCGATTTGCTGCGACTTGGCTTATTCCGTCTCGACTTAATGGTAATCTCAGAGAACTCAAGACTGAGCAAGATATAATTGCGTTCGCAAAACGGGCCGGTGTTTCTCCCGGCATTGTTGTAGGCCGATTACAAAAGGAAGGATTGGTCTCTTGGAACTCTCGTCTAAATAAACTCAAGGTTAGATTTACGTGGAATGATAAATGAGCAACCACTCCCAACAAATCGTCCAGAAACTTTGGAACTACTGCAACGTCCTGCGCGATGACGGTCTCAGCTATGGCGACTACGTCGAGCAACTGACGTACCTGCTGTTTCTCAAGATGGCCGACGAACGGTCGAAACCGCCGTTCAATAAGCCGAGTAGCATTCCCGCCAAATACGCTTGGCCCAAGCTGACCAAACTCGATGGCGACGAACTTGAAAATCAATATCGCCACACGCTAGAAGGCCTCGGCAAACAGTCGGGCATGCTCGGCATCATCTTTCGCAAAGCGCAAAACAAGATTCAGGATCCGGCCAACCTACGCCGGCTCATTGTCGATCTCATCGATCGCGAAACGTGGCTCACGCTCGATGCCGACGTCAAGGGCGACGCATACGAAGGGCTGCTACAGAAAAACGCTGAAGACGTTAAAGGCGGTGCGGGCCAATACTTCACGCCGCGACCGTTGATTCAGGCGATCGTCAATTGCATGCGACCGAAACCGGGCGACACGATTTGCGATCCGGCATGCGGCACGGGCGGCTTTTTACTTGCGGCGTACGATTACATCTCGAAACACCACAAGCTGAACCCCGATCAGAAGCGTCACCTGAAGCACGACGCACTGCGCGGCTGGGAGATCGTCGACAACACGGCCCGCCTTTGCGTTATGAACCTTTACCTGCATGGCATTGACCCCGATAGCAGCCCAGTGACGGTGATCGACTCGATACGAGGCGGTTCGAGCGAGAGATTCTCGATGGTGCTGACGAATCCGCCGTTCGGCAAGAAGAGCAGCATGGCGGTTATCAACGAAGATGGCGAATCCGAAAAGCAAGAGCAAGTCGTTGTCCGCGACGACTTCTGGGCGTCGACCAAAAACAAGCAGCTCAACTTTCTGCAGCACGTTAAGACACAGTTAGAAATCAACGGTCGCGCGGCCATCGTTGTGCCGGACAATGTGCTATTCGAGGGCGGTGCGGGCGAAACAATCCGTCGCAAACTGCTGCACGAATGCGACATTCACACACTGCTGCGCTTACCAACCGGCATTTTTTACGCGCAAGGCGTAAAGGCCAACGTGTTGTTCTTCGACCGCAAGCCTGCCAGTGAAACGCCCTGGACCCGCAAGCTTTGGATCTACGATTTACGCACCAATAAGCGCTTCACGCTGAAGACCAACCCGCTGAAGCGCAGCGACATCGACGAGTTTATCGCGTGCTTCAAGCCGGAGAATCGGTCGGAACGCAAGGCCACGTGGACGCCCAAGCGCTCGCCCGATGGTCGCTGGCGCTCATTCGACTACGACGAGTTAATCAAACGCGATAAGGTAAATCTCGACATTTTCTGGCTTCGCGATGAAAGCCTGGAAGACTCAGAGAACCTCCCGCCGCCGAAAGAGATCGCCGCCGAGATCGTCGAAGACTTGCAGGCAGCGCTAGATCAGTTCGCCGAGATTGCATCGGATATTAAAGAATAGCCTGATTCCAGCGGGATCGCTGCCGCCCCCAATCCACCTCCGCCACCACATCGCGGAGTCCCTTTTCGTGCACCGGCTCACGGCCCTTCGTCACTGGCGGCAGGAAGAGTAACGCCTCCTGAATGTCCGGCGCAAGTAGATTGAGATTCATGATCTGCGTCATGCGCGGTTGTGAGACATGGGCCAGCCTTGCCAGATCGCTGATGTCCTCGACCTTACCATCTTGAACCATCCGATCGAACACAATAGCCAACGCCATCAGACGTGAGACTCGCGGGATTCGACCTGCCGGAACTGTCTCTACGTGCTCGCCTTTTGTCGCCAACACCTTTTGGCCGCGTGAATTGCGCGTGATATTGAGCTTTCGTTTGACTGTGATCACGCGGCGACCTCCTTCGTGACTTTCTCGTTCGGGTCCATGGGACGCGCGGTCTCATCGCTCAACGGTTCGTGTCCCAGCGACTGAATGCCGGTGGGATGGAACGCGATCTCGACGCTTGCGTCGGCACCATCGAATTCCACCCGGCTAACCAACAGGTGAATCAGGCGAACGCGCTCCTTCGACATCAGTGCTTCCCATATTTGATCGAAGTCAGCGAGCGCATCGGTTACTTCTTTCTTATCAATTGTGGTGGATTGTGCCCTCGTCAGTTGCTGTTCGATCACCGCGACCCGTGTTTCAGCATCGGTCTGTTGCTCAAGCAGGGATGCCGACCGTTTCATTGCAACCTCCGTCTTCTCACCCGCCAGTTGACGCAGTTCACGAGCGATGTGGGATAGCGACCGTTTGAGGATCTTCTGTTCCGAACACATCGACTTGATCTGATCCTTCGACTGCGACTGCATCGCCTTCACGGTCTCGTCGATCAATGTCGGATCGCGGCCGATGCCAGCCAACTGCTCGACCACCACGCGTTCGATTTCTTCGGAAGGCAGGCTTGGCGTACTACAGCGTTTACACCCGCGTTTGATTACGTTGGTGCAGGTGTAGTAGCGATAGCGCTTCTTGCCCTTGGTGGTAAACGTATGCGTCATCGCCCGCCCGCAGGCCTTACAAAAGAGCAAGCCACGCAACAGAGCACCGTGGCGATTGCGCGTATCTGGGCCGATGTGCTTACCATTGCGCTGCATCGATTGCTGCACTTGGTCGAACACAGCAGGATCGACAATCGCCTCGTGCACACCGTCGTAGACCTTCTCCTTGTGTCGAACCCTGCCTGCGTACAGAACATTCGTTAGCACGCCGTATAGACTGCCCTTGTCGTATTCTCTGCCGCCCTTGCGATTACCGTTCTTGGCGGTCCACGCCTTCGTGCGCCAGCCCCACTCATTCAGGGAATGCACAACGGCGAGCAGCGAGCGCTGCTCCAGATAACTCTCGAAAATGCGTCTGACCTTTGTTGCCTCGGCGGGATTAACCACCAACCGCGGACTGCCGCCGGAGCGATCGACGTCGTAGCCCAGAATCGGCACCCCGCCCGTCCAGCGGCCCCGTTGGCGCGACGCCGCGATCTTGTCGCGTATCCGTTCGCCAATGATCTCACGTTCGAACTGGGCGAAGGACAGCAGAATGTTCAGCGTGAGCCGTCCCATTGAATGAGTGGTATTGAAATGCTGCGTAACTGACACAAACGAGACGTTGTGTTTTTCAAACGTCTCCATTAACCGCGCGAAGTCCATCAACGAGCGGCTGAGGCGATCGACCTTATACACCACCACGGTGTCGATCTTGCCTGCCTCGATGTCGCCAACCAACTTTCGCAAGGCCGGGCGCTCGATGTTGCCGCCGGTGAAGCCGCCATCGTCGTAGCGTTCGGACAGAATCGTCCATCCTTCACTCTTCTGGCTCGCGACATACGCCTCGGCCGCTTCGCGCTGCGCATCGAGCGAATTGAATTCCTGTTGCAGACCCTCTTCGCTCGATTTGCGCGTGTAGATCGCACAGCGTACCTGTGGCGTCGTCTTGGCTTTGCGCTTGCTCATTGGTCCAATCCGAAGAATCGAAAGCCGTTGCAGTGGGTACCACTGATGGCCTTGGCCACCGCCGACAGCGACTTAAACCGATCGCCTTGGTACTCAAAGCCGTCGGGACGCACCTTCACCGAGATCTGTTTGCCCTTGTATTCCCGCACAATATCTGACCCGATCGGGGGTAGTCGGGGATCAAGACGGGTGATCTTCGTCGTCGCCTTGGACTCACACTTGATACGTTCGGGCGTGGCGGCCTTGGGTGGCGTCAGTCGCACGTCGGCGTTACCTGCCAACTCCTCGGCCCGTTGCAGCGCTCGCTGCGACAGTCCGCCTTCTGCATTAGCCTGCAAACGCCATGCGATTCGTCGCACCAGATACTGCCGGTGGCGACTACGCGTGGGTTCACCGAATACCTCGGCATATCGTTGTCGCAATTGCCCCACCGTCATCTCGTCCAACAACGCCAATTCTCTCTTTACATTCATCATCGATCTCCGTTGCTCTCCCGCTCTTCACCGGCGGGTACGGACACACTGAGGCTGGATTCGGGAGAGATGGCAAGGGCGCAGTTGGCGGGATTGGGTGACTTTGGGTGCAGCGAATTGACTACCAATTCACGCAGTGGCTGAATAGCCTTGGCAAGAATAGTTGCAATCTGCCTTCTTCGCTGACTTGCGTCTAAATCTTGTGATGATTTCGCTGGACGCATGATCTACCTGCTCCCTGAACTTCGTGTTGCAATTCTCAGTTGTAGCTTCATCTACTTCATACTTATGCAGTCAATTCGAAATGTGTCCGGTATGGATTTCACGACGATTCATAACAAGATTACAATTGCAGTCGCAACCGAGATCTGTCGTTGCGGGAAGTCTTTGCTCATCTGCAGTTGTTAGGATCAAGCGAACGAGTATTCATATGCGAATTCCAGACTCTATTAAGAAAGACCATGTGCTAGCCGCGATCAAAGAGCTCGACGCGGGCATTGATCATCCTTTTGGCCAAGCTAAAAAATATGAACTGGTGCATCACGGAAAGCGATACGCACCTAAAGCTGTCCTCGGAGTCGCAGCCAAGCACGCTACTGGAGAGGAGTTCACACCATACGATTTCGGAGGTGGCGATAAGCCGGGAAAGGCTAGCGAGTATCTTCGGAACCTCGGATTTCAAATAGTTGAGAAGGGCGAACCAATTGACGAAGAAGAAGCCTCAACGGCTACGTACCTTCTGACATGGAATCCGAATCACTATGAGTGGGCTTCTTTAGAAGAACAGATTCAAGAGGTAAGGAATACTGGCAAGTGCCACGATAAGTGGAGTACCGGAGGTACCAAACGGATCGAAACGGATGATCGCTTTTTCATCTTCAAGCAGGGCGATCCTCCCCGCGGCATCATTGCATCAGGCGTCTTTAGCAGTGACGTCCATCAGGTCCCACATTGGAATCCGGACAAGCGAGCAGAGGGTAGAGAATCAAATTCTGCAAAGATCGAGATTCACATGCTGGTCAGTCCAGACGACGTGCTACCAGTCTAACACCTGCAGGAACCACCCCTAAATGAAATCAATTGGAATAGCCAGGCATCCGGACCGTAGATCGCGCCGTATGCTGTGCCGCAGCTGTCATAACTGTGGAACCAACATTACCAATTGATCACAGGCGCTATGACGAACACAAAAATCGATCCCGATCGCATCAGCCGGATAAAAGAGATTTTCCGGCGAAACTACCCGGCCTTCACATCCTTCGAAGATTGGCCTGCCCCATATAGTAGTCCACAGTCGAGGTTAGTTGATTGTCGTTTACGACCCTCGCTGATAGCGGGCGTAGCGTAGTGAGCGGAGCGAACGAAGCGGAGCGAACGAAGCGGAGCGAACGAAGCGGAGCCTGCCATCAGCGGCGCGATTTCAATCGCCTCTGGTGCTGGCGGATTGTAACCAAGCGAACTATGCGGTCGCACGGTGTTGTAATGCACCCGCCAATGCTTTATCAACACCTTGGCCTCCGTCAGCGTGTAGAAGATCTCTCCGTTCAATAGTTCGTCCCGCAGCTTGCCATTGAAGCTCTCCACATAACCATTCTCCCAAGGCGACCCCGGCTCGATATACAACGTCTTCACACCGACTTTCGCAAGCCAGGTCCGTACTGCAATCGCCGTAAACTCTGATCCGTTGTCGCTACGAATATGATCCGGTACGCCTCGGGTGGCGAACAACCACGCCAATCGCTCCAACACATTCTCTGAATCAAGTTTCCGTGCCACATCAATCGCTAAACATTCACGCGTGTACTCATCGACGATCACCAACAGCCGCAGTGCTCGGCCATCGTGTGTTCGCGTATGCACAAAGTCATATGCCCACACGTGATCGCGATGCTCCGGTCGATGGCGCACACAAGAACCATCGTTCAACCACAGTCTTCCTCGTTTGGGCTGTCTTCGCGGCACCTTCAAACCCGCCGTTCGCCGCAATCGTTCGATCCGTTTGTGATTCACACGCCAGCCTTCATGCTTGAGCAATGCCGTGATTCTTCGATAGACGTAACGACCATACGCGTTCGCCAGTTCGATCATTCGATGCACCAACCTGGGTTCATCTGACCGAACACAAGGCCGTTGACGCTGCGTCGACCTGGCCTGATCCATCTTCAACGCACCATATTCCTTGCGCCATCGATAATAGTTCTGCTCAGCGACGCCAATCTGGTGTGAGTTCGTACTCGACGATGCCACCGGCGCAGAAATTAACGGAAACAACGTGACCGTGTACTCTAATGTTGGGCAGTGCGGCAGCTCCGATGATGATGTCTGCAACACAAGTAGGCACAGCAATTTTGCGGCTAAGGACGAGGAAGCGAGGCTGCTGACAGTTAATCGGGCCACAGGTGCCCGCGTTAATCAGGGTGGATTCCTTTGAAGCTCGCCACGCTCTTATTTCGAGGAGACATGTCAACTACGCGGCGAAACCACCTCGTCGCGGTCTGAACTCAGGCTGGATTCGTCGTGTAAAGGTGTGCATTCAAAGCGTGACGTCAACATGTGGTTTTTATCTGGTTTATGCGTGTACCCCATTCTTTAACTAAGTCCCAGTTTTGATTAAGGAACATGGTCAGCGGGGTTCTGAGTTGCCAATTTGCCGCCAGGCCGCGAGTTTTTGGGCTGCGGCTCGCGCCAGCTCGGAACTCTCCCCGCGGGCGGTCATTACGGCGGTCACATAGGCCTCCGCAAGCTCTAAACCTTCGTCGCGTTTACCGATTTTCAATCGACAGTCGATTAGACCTTCGATGTAAAGATCGTAATCCGCCAATTCACCGGTCTCACGGATGGCGTCGATTGCAGTCGTCAACAACGCTTCGGCATCGTGCGGTCGATCTTGTTTGAGGCGTAGTTCGAAAAAGCCATAGATCGCCGCCAGCGTGCGCGGATGGGTTAGACCGACGGACGATTTGCGGCGCTCGATAGTGTCGGCCAGCAATTCTTCCGCTTCGTCGATTTGTCCTATTTCTTTGATAACATTCGCCAATCCGAATGCCAGTGTGAGTGTGCGGCCATGATCGGGGCCGTATTTCGCGAGCGACGCTTCGTAGCCGCTGCGGTAAATCTCAGCGGCTTCTTCCTTTTGGCCGAGGCTACTGACGATCGAACCGAGATTGATGTACGTTGATAATGTTTCGTAATGGTCGGCACCTAAGACTCGGCGACGATCCTTCAAAACACCGCGCAGCAGCACGGCAGCTTCTTCGTATTGCTCGGACCGCAGTAAGACGGCGCCGAGATTGTTGGCTACGCGTAGCGTTACCGGGTGATCCTTGCCGATTGTTTCAATCTTGCGCTGAAGCGCAGCGCGAAAAATGGGCTCGGCCTTATCGTATTCACCTTTACCGCTATAAATCATCGCGATACTAAGTTGTGCGTTATCTAGCTGGTCGGTGTCGATATGCGGATTGCGACTGCGCACATCGTAGATGTGTTGAAAAAGCTCCAACGCGTGATCGAAATCGCGCCGCCGCCATATCAGATTCGCGTAGCGTAATTCCGCATCGAGTACGACGGCGTGATCGTCGCCCAACACGGGTCTTGCCGTGGCAAGCGCGTCCTGATACAGCGCATCGGCGTCGTCCAGGCGCGTCAATTGGTAGAGCGCGCCGCCGAGATCCACTGCGGCTTGCAATGTTTCAACATCACCGATGGGTAAGTGGGCTTTGCGGATATCGTAGCATTTCTGAAGCTGCGGATAGGCCGTCTCTGCATCTCCGAGCGCGTAAAAAGTGCGCCCGATGGTGGCTCGAATCGCGGCTTCCACCTCCGGCTTGTCTGCCAACGCGCCGCCGGGGGCGCTGGCAGTTTCAATGCGGCGCGCGGCTTCGGCGAGTACGTCGGCCATTGCAACATCGCGGCCACGACCTGCTTCACGCGAAGCGCTGGGGCTGACGGCGGCGAGCAGGTCTTCGTTTAAGAATCGATTAATAGCGGCGGCGATTTCGGTTTGCCGTTGCGCTTCTTTATTTGCGCGATCGGTGCGGATGGCATACACCGACGCGACGACGGTTGCGCTTACCATGGCAAAAAACGCAATAATGCCAGCTGCGGCGAGGGCGCGATGCCGCCGCGCGAATTTTCTAAGCTGATAGATCGCGCTGGGCGGCCGCGCGACAATCGGTTGATCGGAAAGGTAGCGGCGAAGGTCGGCGGCCAGCTCGCTGGCCGAGGAATAGCGCCGTTCGGGTTCTTTTTCTAGCGCTTTGGCGACGATCGTTTCGATGTCGCCGCGCAACGTGCGGTCGTGGGTGCCGAGGCGCGTGATGCCGGTTTCCTGCACCAAGCGCGCCGCTTCGGGCAGTGATGTATTGGTGAGGTCGTGCGGCATTTCGCCCGAGAGCAGCTCGTACAAAATCACGCCGAGCGAATAAACATCGGTGCGGCTATCGACTTTGGCCGGGTCACCGGCAATTTGCTCGGGGCTCATGTATGGCAGCGTGCCGATGAGTTGGCCGGTGACGGTTTGCATCGTGTTGGCAGCTTGATCGGCGTCGGTAATGCGCGCGATGCCGAAGTCGACGACCTTGGGGTTGCCATCGGTATCGACCATGATGTTGGCGGGTTTCAGATCGCGATGAATCACGCCGCGCTGGTGGGCGTATTGCACGGCGTCGCAGACTTTGGCGATCAACGTTAAGCGCGTCTTTGTCGAGGGTTTGCGTTGGGCGGCGAATTCATTCAGGGGTACGCCGTCGATGAGTTCCATCGTGAAGTACGGTTGAGATGGCTTGGTGTCGGTCCAGCCGGCGGCATGAATACGCGCGATGCCTTCGTGCTGCATATCGCCAAGCACGCGCACTTCATGATCGAAACGCTTGAGCATCGACTGGGAGAGTAAGTCCTGGCGTAAAAGTTTGATGGCGACATGACGACGCGGGCGTTCTTGTTGCACTTCGAGCACGCGGCCCATGCCGCCGGTGCCGAGGGTGCGTACGACTGTGTATTCGCCGATGCGCGAGCCGGGCGGAAATAGCTCGTCTTCGATCGTGTCGACACCGGGGCTTCTAACGACGAACGAACCCGAGTCGATCGATTCCTCCGAATCGAATTGCAGCATGCGCTCGACTTCACGGTGCACGGCGTCATCGTCGGCGCAGGCATTGGCGAGGAAATCGGCGCGCTGGGCGCGCGGCTGTTGTCGAACCTCCAAGAATAATTCGGATACGCGCTTGAATTGTTCGGGACTCACACCGCGCCTCCGTCCTCAAGTCGCGCCGCCAACCAGGCCTTTGCCACGCGCCAATCGTCGGTAACTGTGGCACGGGCAACGCCCAATTCGGCGGCTGCTTCCTCGATGCTAAGTCCACCAAAAAAGCGAAGCTCTACGACGTGTGCTTTGCGCTCATCCATGGCCGCCAGGGCGACGAGCGCGTCTTCGAGCGCCATCAAGTCAATCGCGTTCACATTTTTCGCCGCTTCGGCGATGGCGGCCCCTGTCAGGGTGAGGCGATTAAACCCGCCGCCGCGCTTGTCGGCACCCTCGCTGCGTGCGAAGTCGACAAGCACCTGCCGCATCGATCTGGCCGCGACGGCCTTGAAGTGGGTCGAGTCGTTCACAGAAATCGAGGTCTGGTCGACCATTCTCAAAAACACTTCATGCACCAAGGCCGTGGGTTGCAATAAATGATCGCCGCGCTCGCGCGCCAAGAGCCGTTGCGCGATGGTGCGCAACTCTCGATAGAGCGATTCGAGCAGCTGGCCTTTGGCGGCGGTGTCACCTCGACCGATGCGGGTGAGCAGCATTTGGGTGTCGGCTTTGTCAGAGTCCATTCAGTGGTCCGCGAGAGAGCTGAGGCGCGGCTGATAATCGTCGCTTCATCACCCTCAAATAGCGTTTTCGGCATATTTCCCCGGGCCATTCTAATGAATTTCAGGCGCGCCCGCGCCGAATTCCGCAGGTCTTTCTAGAGCTCGTCCGCATTCGGCATTTCTGTCGCGGTCGATGACGCAGGCCGTGGGGGCGGCGGGCGAGGCAGGCAACGAATCACGCTCGAATGGGAAGCGTTTTGGAGATTTGCAATGGCGAAAACAAACAAGGCAACTCGTGTTAACTCGACGCCGCAGTTCGTTGCGGGCGTTCTTAAGAATGTGCTGGTTTGCAGCCTGGCAGCCGCAGCGTTGTGGGCTTCAACGGCATCGACCTGTCAGGTGCAACTGCCGTTCGAACGACCCTCGATTGTGCCTTCCAACGGGCCGATTGCGGGGGGGACCGAGGTGACAATTATCGGTGGCAACTTCTCGGCATCGTCGGCGGTGTTGTTCGGCGATCAGGCGGCGGCCGAGCTCACCATCATTAATGAGAATGTGATCCAGGTGACGACACCGGCACATCCGGCCGGTGTGGTCGATGTCGTCATCCTAGATGACGACAACGAGATTCAATTGTTCCCAGAGGCATTTACGTTTGAAGAGCCCGCCGCGCAGCCCGCGCCAATGCCGACCCCGTTGTCGATTACATCGGTCGAACTGCCGACAGGGCCAGTCGGCGGTGGTTCGATCGTCACGATTGAAGGCACGGCGTTTACCGCCGCGACCAGCGTATTCTTCGCCAACAAACCTGCGACCGATGTGCAGTTTTTCAGTGCCCAGCTACTGAACGCGCGGGTGCCGTCGGGTAATGAAGGGGCCGTCGATTTGCGCGTGCTGAACCCGAATGGTGATGAAGCGACGTTGGCGGGCGGCTTTACATATTTCATCATTCCCGAAGATGGCGGCGTTGATAGCGACTTCGACGGCTTGCCCGATACGCTCGAGGTCGCCGGTTATGAGATCGCGATCGATCAATTCGGATTCGGATTCGGTAACAATGGCGGCAATCTCGTTCGTCGTACGGTCTTTAGCGACCCGTTCAATGCCGATACCGACGAAGACAATCTTGACGATATGACCGAGTTCCTGATTTCGACCGACCCGAACAGTCGCGATACCGATGGCGACGATCTCGACGACGACGACGAATGGAATCGGCTGCTCACGAGTCCGGTGAGTGTAGACACCGACGGTGATGCACGCGGGCCCGATGGCACGCTGCCGCCCAATGCGGCGCTGTTCGACGGTGCCGAGTTGGTTGAGGTATTTGATGACGGCGGCAATTTGTTTTATGGCGGTACGTCTCCGATCTACGACGATACCGACGGCGATGGCGTGACAGATTACGACGAGTTTGCCCATCCGTTCCGCAGTCCGCTGATTGCCGACGTGCCGAAGCTGAAAGTCGACTTCGTCGGCGAGATGACGTTGACGCTCGATATCGAATTGGCTCAGGGCACATCGATCACCGACGGCCAACAATACGGCTTGGTCGAATCGGAAGCGTCTACGTCGAGCAACACGAACGAATCGACATGGGAAAACTCGCTCGAATTTACCCAGTCGATCAGTGCGTCGGGCGGCGTGGCGGGTACGCCGCCGGGGCCGCAGTTTGAGGTGGAAGTTGGGTTCTCGGCAACGCAAGGATTCACCGAGGGCGGCTCGACGTCTTGGACGGAAGAATCGACGGAAGAAGTGCAAAACTCGTTCCTGCAAATTCAGGAAGAAATGCAAACGCAGAGTTCGACGATCAATGGCGGCACGATCACGGCGGGCATCAAGGTAATCAACGAAGGCAACGTGGCCTTCACGTTGCAAAACCTTGTGGTCTCGGGGTTGCTTATCGATCAGCAGGCGCGCGACGGCTTCCGACCGATCACGACGTTGCGCCCGCCGGTAAGTCAGTTGACGCTGGCGGCGTTTGATGAAACCGGCGTGCTTACGTTTTCGACGGATGTCGGCAGTATCGGCGGTCAACAGATACTCGATCTGATGGCTGACCCGAGCGCGTTGTTGCTGGATATTGCTGCGTTCGATTTGCTCGATGCCGATGGTCTTAACTTTGCGTTTCTGAACGACGTGACCAACGCGCGCACGGCGACGATCGTGCTCGACTTTGGAATCGATCGACCGATCGAGACCTATCGCGTTGCGACGGAAGTTGCACGAAACACCGACGGCACGGCTTCCGGTATTTCGATTGGCGAAGTGCTAAACAAGATTCTGCAGATCGATTTTGAAACGATGCCGCGCACGGGTTCGACCGATACGCTCAGTTTCCCCAATGGCGTCGATGTGTTGACAAAGGTGCGCGATGTGGAAACCGACCCGGTGGCCGATCCCGATGGCTTTTGGGTGGTGTTTGGTACCGCACCGGACACGAGCGATGGCAGCGTGAATTTTCAGGATATCACGCTGAACGCGGCGCAGTCGATCTCGCTGGTTTACACCGAAGACCGCGATGATGACGGTGTGTACAAGCGCGAAGAGTTTATGTATTCGTGTTCCGACACCGAGCCGGATACGGACTTTGATAATTTGGGCGATTACTTCGAAATTCGCGAAGGCTGGGATGTCCTGGTAGCTGGCCAGCCGTTGAAGCATGTTTTCCCCGACCCCACGCGCGTCAATGTCGATGGGGATTTTCTCGACGACGAGGATGAATTCTCGGCGCGCACGAACCCGAAAGATCCGGATACCGATGGCGATGGCCTACTCGATGGTGACGATCGATGCCCGCTCGACCCAGACAACTTGCCGCCGGTGATCATGTTGATGGCTTCAACGGATATTTCCGGCAGTGAAGTAACGCTGAGCGGCAGCGTGTCTGAAATGTTGACCGACTTCAATGGCGGGCGCTGCGATGTGGATGCGATCGAGTCGGTCGTCATCGACTGGGGCGACAATCAGATGGACGTGATCGGCGGCATGGGTTCGTCGGATGTGATAGTCAACATTACGCATATCTATTCCACGCAGAATGTGAGCATGATCACAGTCACGGCGACGGATGTGCGCGGTGCTGTGTCGACGACCGACTTCCCGGTTGATATTACGTTCCCAACTGTCGGGCTGTTGGCGTTTTATCCGATGAACGATGACGCGAGCGTTAATAACGTCGTGAATGATGCGGGGCCAAACGGTCTCAACGGTACACGACCGACGAATTATGTGTTCGACCATAATAATCGATTCGGTTCCACACCGGCAGCGTTTTGCTTGTCGCAAGATCAGGTGATCGATCAGGGGTCAGCTGGTTACGCCGGCGTGTCGTTGCCGCCGATTCCAGCTCCGGGTGCCGAAGGGTTTACGTTGGCGGCATGGGTGCTGCCGGACGGCAATAATCGCCAAGGAATTGTCTTTGGCCAAGTCGGCTTCACCGCGCTTTTTGTAGACTCGGGTGACATTGGGTTTACCGTCCGCGATGGGGGCGGCAGCTATCACACGATCTCCGATAACGGACCGAGTATCCCAACGCAGACCGCCGGCCTGTCGGGTTGTCCGACGGATGCAACGCAAAGCGATTGGACGTTCTACGCCGCGACGGTGCGGCGCGAGGGCAACGATTCGCGCATTCGATTGTATCGCGGCGACGGAGCGAACCTCGGCATGCCGGGAGTAAGTTTGGTGCAGCAAGTCGGCGGCGACTTGGTGGTGCCGGGCGTAGTCTTTACCAACCCGAATCCAGCGGCCAACTGGCAGATCGTCGGCGAGAATAACGGCTTCGGCCCGGTACCGGCAGCACAGGATACCAATGGCAGTCCATACCAAGGCCGAATTGACGACGTGCGTGCATTCGATCGAGCTTTGGTGGAGGTAGAGATTAACGCGTTGTTTAACGAAGCAAACAACGCGAGTCTGCCAGGAAATTAGATTTCGCGATTTAACAACCAATTGCGTTGTTGATAAATCGATACGGCGTTCGATAGGGAGCAAGCCTGTTCCTGTCGAACGCCATTTTTTATCCGATATGGGTGTGACCTCGCGCCCAATCCACGTGATACCAGCGATAGCCGTAGTAAAACAACTCCGTCACCGAACTCTACGGATTGGTGCTGAAGCGATAGAGATTGGCATCGGCCTCGGCACCCGTCGCTGCCAACAAATTACCGTACCGGTTGTAGTCTAACGCGCCAACTCGGCACCATCGTAGACAAACGTCCTCTGGTTCTGTGCCGAATCCGTCAGCGCCATCACATTACCGTTACCGTCGTTCGCATACACACACTGCTCATCATCATTGGCGTCGGCCACATCCTTTAAGGCTTCGCACGCCAACAATCCACCGGCACCTTGGAAGCTGCCCAAGACATCCAGGTCCCACGCATACTTCTTCACGATCGCGCTGCTATCTTCGCCATCCAACTCCAGCACCATGTTCCAACCGTCGTACACGTAATGCGTGTCGCTCTGGGTTGTCCCCCCCGGCGTTCGGCCCTGCTGTGCAAAGTCGTTCTGCGCTTCAACAAACGTCCGTATGCGCGGGCCCATGTAGTCGTAGGGCGGAGTGACCTATGTCGGCACTCCGAAGACGGATTACGATCTATTCCTGCGTGATCGCAAGATTGCGACGAAACTCGTAGATATTAATCGAGACCCCAGATTGGGGTACCAACCTAGGCCACCATGGAGCCAATTATCAATCGGATTGTCTCCGATTGATTGATGGCGGTTCAATCTGTTCTGATTGCGGTCCAGACATCTCGCCGAACCCAACCCCCTCATAACCCGAACGAAAAATCGTGCAGAGACACCGAGAGCTCTGGCGCGCCGTCGCCAAAAATCGCGAATACTCCCGTGAACGATGTCGCGCGCGACTTTTGAACCGAGACCTCTCGTGAGAAGTCACCGCGTAAGTTCTTTCTAACACTGGCGTAAAAACAAAAACGCCAAGAGCGAAACTCTCGGCGTTGGTCATTAACCTGTGGGTCGCGCGGTTTCGCAACGACCGTTGAACTAGCTGGGGGAGGACTCGAACCTCCGACCTCCGGGTTATGAGCAAGATATGCTGTCAAATCGCTAACTCGCGACCTAGGCATAACCTATAGCAATATCAAGATGTTGCGCGCGTTCTTCAAATCGGCGCATGTACCACATATAGCACATGTTTTGCACCGATTTGGGCCTGATCTTGGTCACCCCTATGCCAAGTGTCAAGTCATTTACGAATAACCGGAATCATTGGCTTGTGTGAGTGCCATACTATCCCTGCAAGTTTCAATAGTCCTTGTAGCCTTCCTGTAGTATCAGATCAACAAACGCAGCAAAATCTTCCCCTTTCAACAAGAAATTTCCATTAACATTCGATGCGAAGCGTTCATCAGCCGTCCCTGCTTACGGATCGAGAATCACAAGACTGAAAATTCCGACGCCACTTGCGTCAACGATACCATCACCATTCACATCACCCGTAATACGGTTTAAACAGGGGTCATTGGACGTACAAATTCCGTCGCCGTCTGGATCTCCGGTATTGTCATCTCCGAGGCCGAGATCGAAACAATCGAGTGACCCGTCACCATCTGAATCGACCTCGGGATTACCATACCCGCAGAGTCCCGGGTTAACAGAATCAGTATCATTCGGACATCTATCAAAGAAGTCTGGTGTACCATCGCCGTCAGAGTCGGCCGCGCAGGACAACGGTACAAATATTCCATTTGAGAAGAGACCGGGAGCAAGATTTGCTGGCGGAATAACCTCATTCACCCCGCCCGGTGGTTGCCAACGCAGCTGCGCAATCACCCCTCCGCCATTCTCGTAATATTACATTTCGATTGCGTATGCTGCATTTCCAGCGAGAGTAATTAGTCGTCCCTGAATTAATCATTTTGGCCTTTGTTTATCTCGTGAATCGGCTGCGCGGTGCGGGTACACTTTGCAAGTAACCCGGCGGATTCGGGTCAAAACCTTGCAATTCAGGGACGAGTATTATGCAGCCGAAGAAGCAGGAACGTGGCACGTTCGAGTTGTTTCGATCGCATTTCGATCAACTCCTCAATCCGAATCACGAACTCATCAAGCTGGCCCGCGCCATCGATTGGGACCGCTTCGATGTCGCGCTGGCCGAGTGCTTCAGCCCCGACATGGGCGCGCCGGCCAAGGCCACGCGGCTGATGGTCGGACTGCACTATCTCAAATACGCGTTCGATGAATCGGACGAAGCGCTGGTCGAACGTTGGGTCGAAAACCCTTACTGGCAATACTTTTGCGGCTTCACCCACATGCAGCACGACTGCCCGATCCATCCCACCAGCATGACCAAATGGCGCAACCGCGTCGGCGCCGAACGGCTGGAAGCATTGTTGAAGGAAACGATCGACTTGGCGCAACGCGCCGGCTTGGTGCGACCGAGCGATCTCAGGCGCGTGAACGCCGACACGACCGTGCAAGAAAAAAATATCACGTACCCGACCGACGCGAAGCTACTCTATCGCGCGATCGAGAAGCTCGGCGCGGCGGCACGAGCGCGCGGTATCGACTTGCGTCAGTCGTACATACGGGTTGGCAAAAAGCTGTCGGTCAAAGCGAGTCGCTACGCCCACGCGCGTCAGTTCAAACGCATGAAGCGTTGTTTGCGCAAGCTGCGCACCTATGTGGGTCGCCTGATCCGCGACATCAAACGCAAGTCGAACAAACCCGATGCGGACTTGGAGACGTTATTGCAACGCGCCGAACGCATTCACACGCAACAACCACAAGACAAAAACAAACTTTACAGCCTGCACGAACCCGAGGTGCAATGCATCAGCAAAGGCAAAGCGCACCAGCGTTACGAGTTCGGTCAAAAGATCGCGATCGCAACGACCAATCGCGACAATTGGATCGTCGCGGCGCGGTTGTTCGAAGGCAATCCGTACGACGGTCATACACTCGGCGAGACACTGGCGACGGTGGAACAGGTCACGGGGGTCGCCGTGACGGACGCGTATGTCGACAAAGGCTATCGCGGTCACGGTTGTGGTGACGAGGTCACCGTGCACATCGCCGGTCAAAGAAAGAAAAACACGCCACGTTGCGAACGACGCCGTCGCAAACGCCGCAGTGCAGTCGAACCAAAGATCGGTCATCTCAAAAGTGACAACCGAATGGATCGCTGCTTCCTGGCGGGCCTCGACGGCGATGCCATCAACGCGATTCTCGCCGCCGCCGGATCGAACCTCCGCAAACTCCTGCGGCGCTTCGCCGCTGCGCTGATCCAATGGCTCAGGCAGAACGTCTTCAACCGAATCGGTCAACGAACCACTTGCTGTGCTGCATAAACAATGGCTTTTTCAGGGTCGACTAATTACGCCACTCGATTCGCTGGCCGCCTAATTCTGCCATTGATCAACGACTAGGCCATCTGGTATAGATAATGCACTCTCCGAAAATGACTCAGCTCCCTTTACAGACCAAGGAGCTTTTTGCACGGGCCCCAATTGGCCATTTGGCAGCCGCCAAATCAAATTGCCGTCGACTTGCCCGGTGGACTGCCTCCACTGAAGGGCAACGACAACATCGTCACAATCACCGCCTTCTTCAGGATTACAGCCATCTTCCTGCTCATCACCATCCTTTGGAATAGTCGGTTCGCCATCGGATGGCTCGACGGTATGATCATCGACCTCATCTTGAACTTTATCGCCACCCGGTCCAATAGCCAGGGCATCACAGCCGTGAATGTCGATATCTGTCGGGGCAGGCGTGTTAATCGTGAAACTATCGACCCCGCACTGACACCCGAGGGCCAACGGACAAGCGAAAATCAGCACGGCGGTAAGAAACTGATTTAAAGCTCGATCGAGGCGACTCATCATGAAATCTCCTTTTCTAAGAACGCGAGGTCTTTAACGAAAAGGGATTCGTCGCCCGATTTGCTTTCTGCCAAAAAAAAGGCCCAGTGCGAACTGCTCGCAATGGGCTCAATTCGAGTCGCCTGATTTTTACGTCGCCTATGGTTGAACCAGTCGATCGATCAACCCCTGAATATCTCGTCCATCAACAAGTCCGTCACCATTGAAATCACTACCAGCCATCACTGATGAGTCAACTGGATTCCCAATGATCGCATCGATTGCCTCGGACACTTCATCTGGCGTGATTTGCCCGTCGCAATCGAAATCACCCGCAGCAGCGCAGATGACCGCGCCGGTCGTCGCCTGAATGATTGCACCATCATCGATTAGGCTCTGGTAGTAGATATTGCAGTCACCAATCTGCAACAATGCGCCAGCACCCAAACGCAGGGTGGTCACGTACAGCGCCTCGCAACCCGCGCCAGGCGAGTTATCAAATCCATCCACGAATGCAACAGTGGTACCAGCCGCCACCTCAAGCTCCCCGAAGGCGAAATTATCTACGGCCCCACTCTGGATCGGTCCACGATCTTCAGCAGGCAGCTCAAACAATTGCGTCATGCCATCGAGAAGAAGTTTCCCATTCCATGCAAAGGACTGTGCGTTCCGACTCCGGTGTATAAAGTCACCGCTCACCGTGACCAGCGCTGATGGCAATACCTGAACCGTCGAATCGCCTTCGAGCAGCAAATCGCTTCCGACCACCAGGGTCGAAGCGCCTGAGAGATTGACTTCTGGCAAATCGCAGTTCTGTTCGCCCCCCGAACAGCCATCGATCAAGAGTCCGGCGGCAACGACCAATACCGTAGTCCCGTCCAGTCCAACCAGCGCAGCATCGGTAACCGTTGCGCTTGTTGCCGAAATTCCAGTCAGGGCACCCGGCCCGGTTATAAGCGTACTGCAACCGCCGATTTGCATGTCACCTAGCACGTCGAGTGTGGTATCAGCGTCAGCAAAGATATCTCCGGCATTGGCAATCAAATCCAACGTAATCCAACGGGAATCTCCCAGCAGCCGCAAAGTGGGGTCATTTATTCCGCGTGGCCCCGAAAAGCCGCCGCCCCCACGTCCTTCACAATCGCCCGTAATGGTAGTTGTGTCCGTTACGGTGGATAGCATCGTCCCATCCAACTCAATGGTCGACGGCCCACCAAATCCATCAATCAGGACGTTCGCGGCCGCCAAGTCAGAATCGGAATCAATCGTACCGCGATAAAAACCGGAGGTCGCCACGGTTAGACTGCCCGCAAGGGTTAGATTGGAATTTCCCCGCGCTTCAACCAACCCGCTATTGATGACGTTCAAGGACAATGCGCTCACGTTGGCAATACCGATCCCGGGGTCGATCGTCATATTGCCGCCATTGGCTGTCAGCGTGCCCGCCCCGCCAATATTCGTATTGACAATCTCCAACGTACCATTGTTCTCAGCGCGCAAACTTCCGACGTTTTCCTTACTCAAGCCGCCGGTGATAGTCAGACTCGCGCCATCGGCATTGGCAACCACGCTGCCGCGGTTGCTGAACTGGGCCGAAATCGTCCCCTGCCCTTGTATCGTCGTGAAGTTGGTAATGATATTACCATCCTGGCTCGAACGAATCTGCGCTCCCGGATCGTTCAGATTGATTGGCTGATTGCCGCGAATTGCAAACGGTGCCGTGGCGAAAATTTCGCCGGGCACGTTCACATTGACCGCACCATTCAGGCGGATACCGTTCGGCGAATCGATCGTAAAGCGTCGTGTTGCATCAGCACCCAGCACAAAGTCGAGACTCGCATTCTGAGCCACCACAAAGCTATCGATACTGACATCAATATCCAGATCAAGCGCAGTCGGCATGCCGCCCACTTCGCTTAGCAGGACGGACTCGACCAACGCCGGATCTTCATCACCGGGCACGTCGTCATTCGGCCAGTTCGGTGCGAAACTCCATAGGTTCGGGTTGCCCATGTCCGGTTCATATGTAACACACTCATCGGGAATGCCGTTCATGTCGACATCCATCGAGGTTCCCGCGGCAATATCGCAACTATCAGGTACCCCGTTGTTGTTACAGTCACCGCAATCAGGTGTACCGGCGCAATCAACGATATCGCATTCGTCGGGAATACCGTTCAGATTACAGTCCGGATCGCAATTCGCCGTACAGAAAAAGTCGGGGCCACGTTCCGTTGGGATCTCGCATTCATCGGGAATCGCGTTGCCGTTACAATCCAGACTGCTCCCACCAAGGATATCACAGGAATCAGCGCTTCCATTCAGGTTGCAATCCGGCTCGCACTGATCGGGGATTCCGTTACCACTACAGTCACTCAGCAATCCCTCATCAATATCGCAAGCATCCGGAATGCCATTTCCATTGCAGTCACCGCAGCTCGGATCGCCGTCGCACTGCTCTAAATCGCAGCCATCCGGAACGCCGTTGCCATCACAATCGACTCCCGATCGGATAATCGTGCCCTGATCGAACGCACCGGGCTGAATCGCGGTGCCATTTACATATAGGTTGACCAGACCGAGATTGAGCAATCCGCCCGGCTCAATCGTTAGCACGTTGACATAAACCGCTTCTGCCGCCCCGACGCTGCCGTTTCGGTTACCATTATCAACTTGATCGACTAAGGTCACTTGGCTGTTAGTGCCGACGTTCAGTTTTTGAATGCCTGCCTGTGTAGCAACCGGCGCGTTCGGACCATCATCGCGCCCGGCGGCCTCCAAGAGACTCGAATCTCCCCCGCATAAGTTAGGGCCGCCACCACCATTACCGCGAATGACAAGTTGTCCGCTGCTCTCCCAAAAGAAATTTCCGTCATTCTCTTCCGTTTGGATCATGAAATCATTCTGACGAAACACAACGTCGCCGAACGTCTCGACTTGTCCACCACAGAAGAAGCGGACCGTCTCGGCAAAATCGAATCCGCCAACGGAGAACAGGAAAGACCCGGCCACATCCACCGAAACAATACCATCCAGCACAATCGGCAGCGCCGAGGTCAACACCAAATCGGCGTTGTTCTCGATCCGCATAACGCCGGTCGTCGAAAATGCAAACAGTGCCCCCTCGACACGGGTCGTGCTGCCGTCAAAACGCATAACGCCTCGGTTCGTGATGGATTGAATGCCATCTACGTCGGCACCGTTTTGAAAGACGATCTCACCGTCGGTGATATCGCCATCGACACCCGTTTCGAGATGTGAGGCAACGCGGGCGGCTCGGCCAAGGGGACCTGACACATTGCTGACAGTGATTCGTCCATTTGTCGCTCTTAGCGCCCCGGTAGCAGACGGAAGACGCAGGGGACCTTGTATCAATATCTCAGCCTGAGCCCCGTCGGCTACAATGTCGCCGTTGTTGGTGAATTGGCTTGTCAGGTCGTCGCCCGAGATTACGCCACCAAACTGCCCCACTCCGGCAATAAGATCAAATTCAGGGCCGAGGGTGAGACTTGTACCCGCAGGTATGTCAACACGTCGATTCTGAGTTGAGCTTCCTTCAAACCTAATCTTGCCCATTGATAATGTCTGATCTGTCATTGGACGTAGTACTGAGGTGCCATTTCCGTCTGAATCCAAAATAAACTCCGACTGCGCGGTCGTAACGACACCACCAATTGCGAGTGTTGAAGTTCGCGCAAATGGCTGCGATTCAAAGGATTCAACTCGAACGATTCCGTCGATTGTTGCATTTGCAACTGAAGCAAGTTGGGCCTGAGGAACAAGAAACTGCCCACCGTTCGTCTCAAGTCGTCCCCCATCAACAAGCGTGCGCTGTAGTTGAATAACCGATTCTGTTCCGACTGCCTGAATGACAGCGGTTGCTTCGTTATGAATTTCAATATCTTGGATATAAATCGCGGATAGCCCGGCATTTGCGGAAATAAATCCACCATTAATAAGGGTGCTCAAGACTTGATTGTCACCAGCGATTTTTCCACCGGCCAGAATGGTCTCTGATTGAATCTTGAACAAGGCCCCTAACGTCACGTTTGCCCCGTCAGCAACAAAGACCACGTTGCGGTCAGGCACACCCGAACCGACAAATAATATCTCGCCCGCCCCGAAGAAATCCTGATGAGATTCCAACCGCAAAACTGCGGTCCCGTTGCTGTTACCATCAATCAATATCCTGGTTGCATCCGATGTGGTGACCCCATTGAGCTTCAGGGTTGAGGTCCTCGCAAATGGTTGCGACTCAACAGCGTTGACTCGAATTCGAGCAGCCAAATCTGCAGCGATGATTTCCGCTGTCGTGTCTTGCGGTACTAGAAACTCGGACGGGGGTCATTTAATTCCGCTGTGAGCAACGTCCCGTTCAAGATCTCGCTATTATTCCGCAACTCAACCACGCCATCCGCGACTTCGAATAACCCACTTGTATCCTGAATCAATACCAGATTTGAGACGCGAAGCGTCCCTGCCGCGCATTGAATAAGCCCAGCATTAATTGCGTTAAAGTCATTGGCACCGGTTGGGGTCGCTGAAAATGAGATCGTGCTAGTGCCTGCAATCCCCGCCTGCACAATCGAGCCGCCATTGACGAGCCCGTTGACCTGCGCATTGATCGTCAGCGTCTGATTAATCATCTCCAACTGGCCCGAATTGTCGACGCTGTTGACCGTCGGGCTAATCGCCGCCGTATCAAAATCACCGGCCAACGAAACGGTCGCGCCCAACGGAATCACGACGTCGTATTCATCCGGGCCAGCATTGGTCGGTACCACATCCAAGTCCCAGTTGAGCGGATCGTTATATGAAATGCCATCGCCCCCACCATCCCAGGTGATGAGCGTCTGTGCTTCTGCGGACGAAAAAGTGGTGGCACAGAGGAGCAATGTCGCCAAGCCGGCACATTGACGAGCCATTCCGCGGCTAAGTTGACGTGGTTGTCGCATAATGATCTCCTGGCCCACGTCCCTCATCTCAGGGTTGTGAACACAACGACACTCGAATTTCCAGAAAGGCATTCGAAGTGTCGCTCAATTTCTGCCAAATTTTTTCGGGAATCCGAAACTCCCCACGCAAAGAAGCATTTTAACGAGCGCGGTGAAGCGGTAACAACCAGTTAGAACGGGTACCCGTTTGGGTTGTGTTTCTATTGAGCTGCTGCAGACAACGCGGCCTCCGCTTGGTCCCGCAGATTGATCAGAAAATTGCGATTATCAAACCAAAAAAAGCCACTGAAGGCATTAACTCGCACTGACTTATCGGAATCCGGATCCAGTAGCGGATCGCGTATCCCAATCTCAAGATCCTTTTGGGCTTCATCGAAGTTGCCCGTTTTGGCCCGAGCAATGGCACGCAAGAGGTACGATGGATAGTCATTCGGATCAGCATCAATAGCGTCCGACGCGAATCTTTCTACCAACTCCCATTGCTGCGCCGCTGCCTTGAAGATGGCACGCTGGCGATTCATTACGGCAGGCAATTCGGGACCGTCGTAGGCATTTGCAGCGACCGTGACTTCCGCAGACGCGGCATCCGCATCTGTACTAAATGATGGATACGCCGCGAGTAGTTTGGACCGTAAAAGCGATATTTGCCATTCTTTTTTCTGGGTCCTTTTCTTCTCTTCCGCTTTATTTAGCCACTGATGTGCCGCGTCTTCTCGCCCCAATTCCAAATAAATTGCAGCGAGATTATGTTCGGCAATCGCCGACCTAATGGACTGATCCTGTGAATCTTCGATCCATTTCCGCAATCGTTCGGCAATATCGACGAGGGATTCGCGTGAAGCCCGTCGCAGCAATTCAGCAGTCGCCAGATTATTGATGCCCCGCAGGCCATTGGGCTCAATTTCAACCGCCTTCAATCCGGCCTCTACTGCTTTGTCAAGATCTCCCAACTCTCGGAACACTATGCACCTGTTTGCATATACTGCGGCGATATTCTCTCTGTTTTCGTCGGTGATTGAATCTCCGATCAGATCGATAAAGCGGTCTGACTCCGATAGTGCAGATCGCAACAATGTCTGCAGACGATCTCCACTTCCTCCGGCCACCACCTCAGCCTTGTAGGCATCAATGTATGCTGAGACTCGAGTTTCGTATAACGAAGGGTCTTCCGGGGCGATCTCTTCCCATTGATCTAACAAATTGAATTGTTCTTCGATCTGTTTATTACCACGGGCGCCTCGATAGGCTTCGTGGATTCGATTTAAACGCTCGTTTGTTAACGCGCCGCGCTGGTAAGAAATCACGGGAACCGTGACCAACACCAATATGCTAAGAAAGATTGCGGCTGAAAGTGCCCGACGGCGTCGGACGAACTTGACTCCCCTACCCAGCAAGCCCGTCGGCTTGGCGACAATAGGAATGCCGTCGGCAAAGCGCCGGAGATCCGCCGCGAGGTCGTATGCCGAGGCGTACCGATCATCCGCGTTCTTCTCCATACTCTTAACGCAAATCGTATCGAGTTCGTGGGGAATCGTCGGAATAACTTTGCGAGGCGACGGCGGCTCCCGCGTGATAATTTGCCCGAGAACTTCCTTTTCATCCTGCCCGCTAAATGCCGGTTCGAATGTCAGTAGCTCGTATAGCGTGGTACCAAGTGAATAGATGTCGGTTCGATGATCGACGTTCATCCGCTTGGCCATCGCTTGTTCGGGACTCATATAGCGCAATGTGCCGATCAATGACCCCGTCATTGTTACCGAGCGGTCCTCCGAACTCTTCGCCAAGCCAAAATCGAGGATCATCAGGCGACCGTCGCGTGACATGATTAAGTTATGAGGTTTGATATCGCGATGCACCACTCCCTGACCGTGCGCGTAATGAAGGGCATCGGCCACGTCAGCAACCCATAATGCGACTTGCTGATAATACGCTCGGCCTCGGCTTCGTGAATCACTACCCGACCACGATCGATTTTTCGATCCTGAGTCCAAACCTTGCTCTAAAGGGTCTCCATCAGCTTGAGGGATGATCGCATGTGCCAAATCGACCAGCGGAGCTTCAGGGGCGTTAATTTGTGCAAACCTCTTGATGAGGTCATTTAACGGTGAGCCATCGATGAGTTCCATGGCGTAGTAGTAAGCGAAACCCGACTGCCCAAAATCATAGATCGGTACGATGTTCGTGTGATGCAACTTTCCTGCCGCCGTCGCCTCTCTTTTGAACCGCGAGATCGCATCACGCTGAATTTTGCCTGTTGTAGCCGGCAGCACTTTTAACGCAACGCGCCGGTTGAGCTTCAGTTGCTCCGCCTCGTAGACCACTCCCATTCCACCTCGACCAATGAGACGAATGATGCGATAGCCTTCTATGCGAATATCCTGCAATTCGTCGGCGACAGCTGGCGATTCACCAGCCGGATCCTGTGTCGTGGTCGCATTTCTTAGCAGACGCAACTGCTTTTCCAATTCCGAGTCGCGCCCCTCTGCAACGACCGTATTCGCGCACCGTTGGCATCCCGCAACGTGTTCCTCGATTGCTTGACGATCTGCACCGCGCAACTCGCCACGATAATACTGCTCTAGCAATTTCGATGTTGGACAATCAGACATGGCTGCCCTAATGAAGGTCGTACCCGATTCGCACCATTTCTGCGCGAATCAACTTCTGGATATTCGACTTAGCCTTATAAACCTGATTCGGGTTCATCCCGAGTTTATCACATACGTCCGACACACTACACTGGCCAATTACTAATAAATAAAAGGCGTGATACTTTTCGTCCGCCACTCTGCCCTTGACCTGTTCCATGCAATATTCCAAATGTCGCAAATCCCATTGGCGATCCCACACGGCCTCAGGCGTTCGCCCCGAATCTTCAAGATCCCGCAGGCGGCCTGTATCCGCTTGCTGCGGGCGCCTTTTTCGAAACTGGTCAACGATCCGTCTGCTTACGAGCGTTCGAAGCCAGGCCTTGAACCCGCCACGCGACTTGGAATATTCAAACGTGTCGATTTGGCTGACAACCGCCTGCAGACACTGGCCGCACACATCTTCAGCATCATCCCGCGTTAAGCCACGACTCATGGCAAACCCAATAATCATCGGCGCATATATCTCATGAAACTCTTTCCACGACTGTTGATCCTCGCGATCGCGAATCCGTAGCAACAAGCTGGCATTGGTCGAATCCACTGGTCAATCCACCATTTTATTCGTTACTGCCCGCGCGCACCCAACACAAAAGGGGCGATACAAACGCTAACAAGAACAATGATCTCCGGTCGATCAAGATAACCTTTTTGGCCCGACGATCGAATGCGAATCACTAGAGATATCGAAGCCACGAAATACCGAATTGATGGAGGAGACTCATTATATTTGAAATCAGGTAGATAATCGATTGGAACATCATCAATCTCCCTTCAAGGCCGACCACCATCGGTCGCAACATAGCATTCGTGCAATCAAGTTATTCCTGCCTCATGTTCTAGTTATTTTTTTAACAAGTCGATCTGCCCAAAGTAACAAAGGCGGCACGACCCGCTACTGGAGCACGAAAAAGGCACGTCAGTAACCCGACCTGACACTTCTCTTTTTAGTCCACGCAATTCTCAAAAGATTTTGTGGCAGAAACCAGGGGACCATACGAATCCTCAGTGGGAATATGAGTTGCTTGCCAGCATGGTGCCTTGCAGCCGCGGGCATTGACACGTGATGAGCACTCGCCGTCACACGTAAGGAGTCGCAAGTATGTTCGGAAAACGACGAAAACGTCGAGTGCCAAGCTGGTTTCTGGACTGGGGCCTACCCTTTATCGCCGTGGTAGTGATCTGGCTCGGCGTAACTACCTGCTTCCATGTGGTCGATAATTCGTGTTACACGCGCGGGAATTCGATGACCCATTCGAAGGTTATCTGCGAGTGGCGCGGCGTCACGTTCGCGGGGTGGGCACTTATTGGGCTGGGCCTGTCTACGCTCGCTACTCACGGTATCGCGTGGCCCTCTCGAGTTAACACCGTGTTTCGGCGGCCAACGATTCCGCTGGTCGGAGTCCTTGGTAGCCTCGGTGTCTTCACAATTCACATAGTGCTAGTCGTGTCTGATGGCGTTTCACTCGTCTCCGATGCTGGAAGCGCTAGATGCTGGTTGGCATTCTACGTCGCAACTACTTGGCCCTACGTGTGTATGGGCGCTTTTTCTATCTACATCTTCTTACCTGGACTCCAAAGTGATCGCCGGCAAGAAGTGATTTCGATGGTCGCCACCCTCTGCACTTGTACTGCGATTGTTGCCCCGCTCTTCACCTATCTCTCTTCCAATTCACTTAATGCCGGCTTGGTTGCAATCGCATGTATTGCGGCAGCAGCAGGCCTCTGGTCAGCGTTAATTAATTGTTCGTCGTACGGCGACCGACTGGATAAACTAATTGGCGCGACGCTCGAACAATCGAGCCTGCAAGCTCATATCTTTTATCTTCTTCGGACTTGGATCCCGTCGCTTGGCGTCGTCGGAATTGTCATCATGCTGGGGTTGGCCATTATGACATCGCCGTGGGCGCGACTGGGGATATTAGTGGCTGGGCACCTGTGGATGAGCGCAGTAACTATAGCATGCTATGCAATCGACAAGTACTCTGCTGCTGGTGGGTATTGGCGACTCAGCGAACGCCAGCTTCATTCATTTGCATTATTCTGGGGCTGGCCCGGTGCAGAGTTTGGCCAACGCTACCTTCGACAAAAGTCACGAAAACTGTCGTTCCAACGGACCCACCGACTCGTTCGACTCGGGAGCATTGCCCTCACGATGGTAGTTGCCTTCGGAGGCGGTGTCGTAAGAATGATCGCAGCCGGTGAAAAAACCTAAGGTGTTAACATTTGTGTGAGAACGGATCCTAACTAATGCGCTGCCCACTAGATATGAGCGACAAGTCACTTAAAGTCGGCCACGCTCCATCAGTTGCTTAGCGTCTGGGCGACTGTCGCCGGGTGTTATACCCGACGAGCGAACCGTCGAAAGATGCGGCCCTCAACTCCCTCGCAATCGTGAAACGCCGGTGCCTAATCTCCTTCCCCGAGACGAGGTTACACGAGTCGTCTAGGGGTGGTTCTCATTGATTCGACGGTCCATCGCGTACCGCAGCTGCGTGCGCGCGGCAGCGTGGTCCTCACTGAACGTGGGCCTGATTTTGGTCTCCACCCCTTACTGGATAAATGTACAAGCCCCCCCGCGAGCGGAAGAGGTCTGCATACTGATGTCGAAGATGCGGCATGGAGGCGCTGGCCTGAATCAGGAGTTAAGCCATTTCAATGCGGCGAAGGTAATCATCGATATCGCACCATCGGTAACTGCTTACCGCCTTAAGCACTCAATCCGCCGCGCGTGGTAACTTCTACCTCCGGGGTATCCCACCAAAGGTAACGCAAATGTCTATTTGTAAAGGCTTGATTCTCCTGAGTTTGCTTTTGAACAACCTCCGGGGGGCCCTGCCCGGCGAGCTTCTGGATCATTAGTCAAATCGTCGCTGGTAAATCTGAATCGGTGGTTGCCTTCACTGTCAAACGCGACTCTACGCCACAATTACGCTACACTTAGCACCGGCAAAGGCATGGAAAGCGGCCCACATACATTTACAAGTTACTTACTATAGATATCTTAGGAAACTAGCGGGGGGAGGACTCGAACCTCCGACCTCCGGGTTATGAGCAAGATATGCCGCGAAATCGTTAACTCGCGATTTGGGCATAACCTACGGCAAAATCAAGACGTTGCGCGCATACTTCAAATCGGTGCATGTACCACATATAGCACATGTTTTTCAACGATTTGGGCCTGATTTTGGTCACCCCTGCGCCATACTGTCAACCGTTACCCACGAACGCCGCTCAAAAATTTCTCCCTTGTTCATCAGATGAAGATTTCCTTGAGCAGCTGATTGATATCAATAGTCAGTAGTCTTTTTCAGATTTTGAAAATGTAAAACCGAATGCTGCACTATTGCCCCGGCTTTGAGGCGGGTTGACGCCTCAAAGCCGGGGTGGTCGCAAACCGACTAGATCGCCTCTTCGACCTAAGTGAAAGAGCGGCAAGTTTCACCTATTTGTCGCGGAGTGTCGATCTCACTCTGCCGCCCCTACCTATTGCACTTGAATCAATGTCACGATCGCATAAATCACCATCTTGGCTTAACGATCGTGCAGACATTCCATTAACAGAACACCGCCTCGCATTACCAACACCGCAGAATCCGATGACAGAAAGCATCAAAACAGCCGGGGTGCAAGCGCCACACTGATCCGTGCTCGGACAGTCATCACACGCGTTCCCCCGGCCATCTTGGTCGGAATCATCTTGACCCGGGTTTGACACGCTCGGGCAGTTGTCGAAGTAATCCAACACGCCGTCCGCATCTATTTATGCGGAAAAGCCGTCAGGCGTAGTGCCAATCGGGCTCTCGGCATTCCGAGGTGTATTCGAGTGTACCGTTCGGAAACTTACCATGTCGGCAAGAAAGCGACTCCCGATCAGCTACGATCGGGAGCCGCAAGTAAGGTATCGCTAACGCCGACGATGCTCGAGGGGGTCGTAAGCGGGCGCGATGGCTGCCTCACCCCACAAGACGGCATAACTACTCAGTTGACGGTCAAACAGGGTGGATCCCCCGAGTAAATTGAAGTCCGGCCCAACCTCTACCATCGGAATCCACGTATGCGGCGCGATCGAGTAATCCTGTTCGTCATGATCGTCCTCACAATTAGGACCGATTCCGTAATGATCGATAACATTCGTAGCTGGATCGATGGACTCACGCACGACCACATTGATACTGGCAAAATTCCCGGACGACCAATAGAAGGTGGAACCCTCCAAACTACTCGAAGCGCCCGTACCATGAAGCGTTTCGGTGTAGTACCGAGAACCACAGACGACATCCGGCGTCGCAACGTTATTATCGTCGTCGCACATGCAGTCAGTCGGCGGGGTCGCGAATGCACCTTCAACTTCCCAGGCTATCGACTCGATTCGACCTTCAATGATATTTACTGGGGCATTCCAGCGGTCGCTCGATTCACCCAGCAGAATGCCACGATCGATTTTCACCGTTACGCGCATGTTGTCCAGAATCTCGTCGTCGGCATTGAGGCATTGATACTCGAACGTCAACGGTTCCCACTCGTACATGGTGAATGGTCGGCTCTGCTGACCGCTCGGTGCCGTGGCGATCAATTCGCCGCTCCTAAAGTACGGTGGCAGATTTACCTCCCAGAATGGGCCGTTGATAAATTCGCTTACACTCGTTCCTTCCGGCGCGCCAGAATTCGGTAATACGGCCAGCGCTCCTTCATAGGGCACCACCGTAACCCACAGTTGGTCTTCTTCGTAGAACTGCGCGCCAGCGATGATTGGCATTAACGACGGATTGTCAAATCCGCTATACAGCACCTGCAATTCGGCAATGCCGCCGCCTAAAGCGAAAATCTGGTCGAGAACACGATCCCGCATCATCAGTTTGGCGACTGCCACCGTTTCGCCGCGGAACGCGGGCTGCGGGCTCTTCAGTTCCATCACCGATCCATTTCTGCGCCTTACTTCCTGACGTGACGACCCGGTCAGAAGGCTCATCATATTAACGCCGCGTAACAAAGCGGATTCGCGATCCCCGGGCTGAGCCGACCAGCTCATATAGACCGCTCCGCGAGCGACGTTACCGAACAACCACGCGGCAAAGTTACTGCCGCTCTGATCGCGCATTCCTTGGCAGCCGTTTACGAACATCACGGTCGCATCGGGTGATGTGCCCGCCGTGTATTGCCGCAAAAAATTGGGGGTCACCGAGAGAAACGCATCGGTGCGCGGACTGATCGTACTCGTCACGAGCGTAATGTTGGTGACGATCAAACGGCGACAATCGAGATCGGCGCGGTAGCGCTCGCGCGTGGCTTTGTCCGCTTGGGTGATGGTATGAATCACCTCAAGCGAGCCGGTGCCGCCGCAATATCCGCCGTCATTGGCACCCAACGGGTCGATAGCGGCGTCCGTCGCATCCGGTTGTCTCGTTCCTCCCAGTGCTTCCAGATAAATCACGCCGTATTGATCGAGTTTGCGGAATGTTTCGACCGTCAGTGGCTCGTGATCCACATCGTAGCTGACCTCTTCGAGCATTTGCTTTACCGGCTCCGTCATATCCGTCTGGACGTGCGGCAACGGGCTTGTAAAAACGGACAGTGAATTGGCAACCAACGCCCGATTATTACCGGGCACGACGGGGCCGACGTCATTCAAATTTTCGAGCGCGGTCGTTGCGCGCTTTTCATGAGCTGCGTTGAGCGCCGCATCGGAGCGCATCACTTGCGACGGTGCATCTTCCGCATTCGCTGCGGCAGCGCGTTGCGCGGCGATGGTTTCATCGCGTAAGTCGATGATTTGGAAGAGTTCGATGTGCCCGTCGGCAAACGTTACGGTACCGATTCCCTGCGACTCGTCCCACATGAATGTTGAGACATTTGGATCAGCTGCCATAGCGACCTGCATCGCGGCTTGCGCATCCTCTAAGGTTCCGCCACGGCTGAGCACCTCGCGCGCCGCCGCCGAGATCATGTCGTCGGTGATCAAGTCATCGGTACATTCGCCATTCATACCGACAGTACTCATCAGTATCAGCATGGCAAGGCCGAAATATGCGTAACGAGATCGAGCGTAGCGGGTTTGCATTTGCATCGTAAAAAACCTCCCAGTGCGGTGACGTGGTTGCTGTTTCGCTGTCGATTAAGCGATAAAGGAAACCGGCGCGCCACGCATCGCGTTTGCGGGTCAAAAATCCGGAAAAAAGTTCCATGACGGTGGGCTTGGCCACGTCGCCTTACTCTCAACAGCCGCATGGTGCGGCATGGTGACCATCTAAAAAGGAGATCATCGTGAACGGACAGAAAAAAAACTATTACGCGATGAGGGCGGCAAGTTTCTTGTTGGCGGGGATGTTGATGATGGGGGCCGAGGCGGATTGCAATTCAGAAATGGAAGATATCGTGATTCCACCTCCGCCAGCGACGGTCACGGGCAAGGTCACGCTCTATTCGCTCGGCATCGGTGCTGAATTGACCGCTTATGAAGGCGCGGAGTTATTGAACAGTAATGTGGTCGAGCCGTCGCAGCGGCTGACAGACTCGCAGCATACGGTTGATGGCGCACGTGGGTTCGCGCTGGACGCACGCGGGGCTCTCTACGTGTGCGGTGGAAGTGATGGAACGATCGCGGTGTACGAAGACCCGAAGACGGCAGCGGGACAGCGTTCCCCAGACAGGCGAGTGATCCCGAGCCCGTTGAATGCGGCGCATATATCCGACATCGCCATTGATGCCGAACGGGACGAATTGTATCTAGTGGACAACTACCACACAATCTTCGTGTTTGATATTGCACCCGACGCTGCGTTTGACGGTGAGGTGGAGCCAACGCGGGAGTTTACGATCGATACCGATTACTTCACGCCGCAGGAGGTGGAGTTCAGTAACGGTAGTTTGTACGTCACCGATGCGCGGGTGACTTACAACATCTTCGCTTTCGATGATCCAAGTCGTCTCGCAGGTGTCGTTAATCCGGATCGAACGTTTACTCACGACGATATCGAGTTGGATGTCGGCATGCATGTGGATGCAGCTGATCGCCTCATCATCGCAAATCGTGATTTCGATACCATCATGATTTGGAATGATGCCAAGCAACTTGACGGTTCCACTGCGCCCGACTTGGAATTCATGATCGATGGCGTAATTGGCGAACAATCGCTGGAACATGCCGTCACAGATTCGGAAGGCCGTCTCTATGTGCTCGATAACGGTCAGCAAGCGGTGTACACGTTTGATGATGTTGATGCGTTGGCCGACGGTCCGAATCGACCGCAGCGCGAATTCAACGTAGACACTGCCGGATCGGGTAGGTTGCTGGTGTTGGAGTGACCACCAGATATTGAAGAAATACCTTTGGCTCGCCGCCTGCGATCGGCTCGATCGGGTGGCGGCGGGGCCTATTGGGGGTTTATGGGCGGGTTTTTTCCATTCGATTGAGTATCGTTTGCCCCGAGAACTCGACGAACGAAACTGAAACGGTGCCACCCGAAGTCGGCACCCGAAAAAACGCAACAATATTTAATCTCGGGGCCAAAACAGCTAAACTGGGGGCTCGGGAGCCCGCTTTTACCAAATCTGATTCCATGACGGTCGAGGGCCTCAATATGTCTTCCAAAATTCGCGTGATCTACGGGCTATGCGTCATTTTACTCGCGATGATCTCGGTGCCGAGTTCTGCACAAACCTGCGTTGCACCTGCGGCGGCGCTGAACAGCACCGCCATTTCCGATGGCACGGCGGATTTGGCACCGTCGTTGGCTACCGATGGTAATGGCAATTGGGTGGCCGTGTGGGTTGAGAATGCCAACGTTATCGAGCGCACGGGCATTCTGGCGTACGCGCGTAGCGTGGACGACGGCATCACATGGGGGGCGCGGGCGACGCTGCCGATGGTCGGCTTTGTCATTTCCGACCCACATATCACGTCGGATGGCGCTAACACCTTTGTCGTCGTTTACGAAGCGCGCGGCGGTGACGGTAATACTGGCGTTTATTCGCGGCGTAGTACCAACGATGGTGTGTCCTGGTCGTCGCCGATAACGATCGATGCTATCGCCAATACCAAAAACGCCAATCCGCGGGTGGCATCCGATCAGCAGTCATCAACTTTTCTGGTTACTTGGTCGTCGCGCAATTCGCTTGGCGGCGCGATCGGTGACGATGCGGACGTACTGTTGGCCCGCGCCGATTTTATTCTGCAACCAGGGTGGAGCGCTCCGCTGCCGATCAACGGCAACGCGGCGTCCGATGCAGTGTTCGACCATGACCCGGATTTAGCGACCGACGGCAATGGTGCCTGGGCGGTGGTGTGGTCGGAACAATCCTGCAGCGACTTCTTCGGCAATATCGTGTGCACCACGTCAAACGTGCGATCGGCATATAGCACCGACAACGGACAAACATGGGTTGCGGAAGCCGAAGTTGAAGCCGACGCCGGTGCGCCCGCGATAACGTGGTTGCCGCTGACCGGTGCATTTGCCGTAGCGTATTCGAGTGATCCAAGTAATGAAGTCGATATTTCCATTGAATTGGGTTTTCCTTTTCCCGGCAGCATTCTCTGGCTTATTGAACAGACGTTAAATCCCAACGCACCGTACGACGCGCCACCCGCCAACGGTCGCGATGTCGATGTGCAGTTGGCGGTCGACGACGATGGTAACCTGATGGCGGTATGGCAAAGTAATTACGTCGGTGAGGGATTGGCCGGTTCCGATTCCGAAATCTTCGTGGCCCGCAGTTATGACGGCGGCATTACCTGGACCGATCAGGCCTATATGAATTCAAGCGCGTTCAATGACGGTAACGCCGAAGACGCTCATCCCACGATCGCCGTCAATCCCGATACCGGTCGTTGGGTGATGGCGTGGGAATCGGAAGCAGGAGTTGCCGGAGTGGGCTCCGATTCGGACATTCTCTTCAGTTCGATTACAGCGCCGACATTTTATGTGGATGGCAACAGTGACTGCGTCTTTTGCGCCGGTACAAGCTGGTCGGCCCCGTACTTGAATCTTACGGCCGCACTGAGCGGCGCCGACAATGCTGGCGGCGGCGTGATAAAGGTGGCGGACGCGACCTACTTTCCTGCCGAACCAGAAATGGGAGATCCGCGCGACGGCACGTTTCGATTGCCGGCCTGCACGCGCATTATGGGCGGCTATGCCGGTGATGACTCCGGTGATCCGGAATTTCGAGATATCGACGGGCTTCCCACAATTATCTCCGGCGAGCGCGGCAGCGGCGATATCATGGACAACTTCTATCACGTGTTCACGGGCGATAGCAGTTCGCGCGAAGTCGTCCTGAGCGGCCTGACCATCACGCGCGGTGCGGCCAACGACGGCACGGATCTCGATAAAAGCAATGGCGGCGGCATCTTTCAGCGCGGCGGCTCGATCGTCATCGAGGCGTGCACGATCGAGGATAATCTGGCGCGGGTGGACGGGGACGGGTTCTGGCTAGAGGACATCGAGAAGATTTTCATTCGCAACAGCACGCTGGGCGTAAACAATCGCGAGGGCGGTTGGATTGCGGGGCCGGAAACCGTCTATATCTCGGGCCTGTTTGAAGTGAACGACGACCTCGTGTTATTTGATACGGGCATCGTTAAAGGTGAGCCGCTGCTGCCCGGTGCTCCGGGTCGTATCGAGTTGGGGCCCAACGGTCGGATTGTCGTGAATGCCGGTTTGGAAGATGACGTGTCTCCCAGCCAAAGTTCGATTTATATCGATCGGGTGACGGGTTCCGGCATGGTGCAACTCAATGTCGGTCAAGGCTTCGTCTTTAGCGGCGAACTCGATTTGCAGGGCGCTGCGCCGCCGACGGCAACGTGCGACGATCCCGCGGCCGTCGCGCAATGGGGTACCCTAGTTGTGCTCGGTGAGATGCTGCTCGACAACGCGTTGATCGAACACGTCAATATTCTCAACTTTGATGATGACGAGGTTCCGGATGACTGTGGTTCCTACGTCGGCGGAACGATCGTCTCGCTGAATGAGAGCGAGATTCGCGATTGCGCCATTACTGTTCGAGGCGATCGGTATTTCGAATTCGACCCCGACGAAGCACCGAGCGTCTTTACCGACAGTTGCTTGTCGGTGCAATCGATTCTGCCCGCTTCGTTTGGCGAACAAGGACGCCTATTCGAGGCGCGCTCGGAAGATGTGACGTTTGTTCCCGACCCGATGGATCCCGACGCCTATCCGAGTGGCGCGTTTCAATTACCGCCAAGTGACCCCGGATTTAACAGCATCTGGACCATCGACACATTGGATGTACTCAACAACGGTCGAGTCGATATCGTGAATGAAGAGGATTATACGATGTCGCCCTATCCCGAAGCCGTGTACGTCCGTGATCTCGTACTCGGCGACGACGCGATCTTGAACACCGGCTTCCAGCGTGTTTACTACGAGAATCTGACGATGGGAGTGGGTGCTCAAATCGTCGATATTCCGTTACTCGGATTCTCGCTGGGCGTGATCGATTTTGAGAACGAATGCGATTACGACTTGCGGGTGGATCGCAATAACAATGTCAGTCGCATTGCTATCGATGATGGATTTGCGATGCAGATGCAGGCCTTTCAATTCGGCGATGCGGTTGCAAAAGGCACCTTCGCGCGGGCCGAGGGCGATTCGGTACTGGTTGCGTTCAATTATCGCTACACCTGTTTGCCAGTTGTACCCGAACTCCTGTTTTTCAACGTCTATTTGAGTGACGCGCCCGGGGTGTACCAAGGGCAGACGATTCATCTCGCGACGATCACGCCACCGCCCGAGGGACGACCGGGATCGATTACCAGTGGCGAATTCGCGACGTTTTTTGGCGTGTTTCCGCGCGGTGATCTGGACTTTACGCGCGGCACTTACGTCGAGCTTAGGCTTTCCGGCATATTCTTCGGTTTCGACTTCGGCTGCGTCGAAATCGACAACTTCGACCCGGCAATTCAATGCACAACCACATGTCGCGATCTTACCGGCGACAACACTTACACCAACAAAGATGTGTTGTATCAACTTGCCGAAATCGGGCAGGCAACCAATGGTGGAAACTACTGCCTAGATCACCCCTCCAGCTCCGACGTGTACGGCGATCTGTATGACTTATTACTTGTCGACGGATTGCAGGGGCGACTCAGCGAACTGTCGTCTTGCGGTCTCGACCTCGATATGTCGCCGGTTGCGCCGCAAGTGCCGACATTACCCGCTGGGTCCTTGGTCGTCGCAGGCAAACTGGCGACGGAGCTCCAGGATGATGTGTTAGTGCCCGTCAATCTTGATAATACGCCCGCAGGCCCGTTGCAATCGGCTGCCAGCCGCCCTGGACCCGCTGGCGTCCGCGGCAATCATCGCATCATCACAGATGGTGATGGAGAACTTTATCAATTGAACGTGGTTGACGGACTGATTCGTTTAAGCGATGCCGCCGTCGTCCTTGGCCCTGAAATGCAAATGGTCACGGTTGATGGAACTCCCGCAACTGTGTTTGTCAACCCCGTGCCCGGCATCGGCGACGAGTTTAATGGCGGTGCATTGTTTGATGCCGCATTTGACCCGAGTAACCCCGATATCGTTTATGTCGGTCCAGTGTATGTCGACCTGGATGATCCGACGATCCTGTGTCCGTATCGATCGGTCGCCCGCGTCGATCTTTCGGACGCAACGCCGGCGATCACGCATTTGTACGGTGAATCGCCTCAGGCGGCAGGAACTCAACCCGCGCTGGGGTTCAACTGCGACACCTTCATATTCAATCCCGATTTGTCTCACATTCGTGAGATCGAAGTTGACAACGATGGCCATCTGTTGGTTGCCGCAAGTAATTCACTCAACAACAATCAATGGCTGAGAATATGGGATACGACCTTGGGAATTCATCTTCATGATGTGGAGCTCGGCAACCTGAGCGCGCCGATCGAAGCGCCCAGAGCAATGACGTGGGTGCCTTCATCCGACGGAGGCACGATCTTTTTTGGAACCGCGCTAACGACTCCCGGCGCTACCGATACCCAGGTGGTTCGGTATGATCTCAATGTTGCATCGCCGACGCCGTTGAGCAATCCCGCAATTTACTCAATTAGCGATATGCGTTTCGTGTCTTCTATTGTATGGGATGCCGCTTCATCGAGCGCAATTATCATCGGAATGTCCCGTGATGATATTCCGGTAGAGGTCGACTTCGATGACCAATCGGCGATTTTCTCGACGGCGCGGATTGCGGTGCTGCCATCGCGCGCCGTTACGGTGATGGCATCCCCCTTAGATGTCAACGGATTAGCATTACCGCTCGGTGCAGCCATCGGGCCGGCCTCGGCTTGTATCGCAGGTGATACGAACGAAGACGGCTCGGTCACTGTCGCAGATGTGCCGTCGTTCGTGGGCTTCGTGTTGTCTCCGCCGAGCGCGCCGGCGCAGCGCGAACGCGTCGACGTCAATAACGACAACGCCGTCGACAGCTTAGACGTGGCCGAATTCGTGCAACTCTTGTTGAGTGGTGGGTGCTAAGGCAGTCAAGGATCGTTCTACGTTTCGAGGCAATCGTAGACGCTGTGGACATAGACCGACTCTCCGATTGCACGAAGCAACACTGCCGCACAAAATTTTCTGTGACGGTGAACGACCCGACGTCGCCTTAATTGTTCCGAACGACGTCAATGTTTGATGGCGTGTAACTTAGAAAACACCGCTCGACAATGGCATTGTCAAAATGACCTCGTTTGACGAACCAACCCGCACGACTGCCGACGATCCGACCGAGATGAAACTCGTGCGCGCGGCATTGCAGCAAGTCGATCTGGCGGGCGATGAGACGCGTGTTGCCGACGGCGCTGCCTTAGGCGGCGTCCAAATCGAGATTGCGGGTTATGAAATTCGGCGAGAAATAAGTCGCGGTGGCCAGGGTGTTGTATTTCTGGCCACGCAGCGTGCCACCAAACGCGATGTCGCCGTCAAAGTACTGCTCGCGAGCGCCTTCGGCGGAGAGCGCGAACGGCAACGGTTCGAGCGCGAAGTCGAATTGCTGGCTCAGTTACGACACCCAAATATCGTCACCGTGCACGATAGCGGCACCACCAATGGCATGTTTTACTACGTAATGGACTACATTCCGGGCACGTCGCTCGATCAGTACGTCAGTCACCACGAGTTTTCGATCGAATCCACGCTGCGCCTGTTCCACCAGGTCGCCGACGCCGTCAATGCGGCACATCGTATGGGGGTGCTACACCGCGACTTGAAGCCGGGCAACATTCGCGTCAACCATGACGGCCAACCCTTTATCCTCGACTTCGGTTTGGCCAAAGCGGTCGACGGCACTACGCCGCACGATCAACAACTATCCATGACGGGCCAATTTCTTGGCACATTGCCGTGGGCCAGCCCGGAACAAGCGATCGGGGTGCCCGGCAAAATCGATCTGCGTACCGATGTCTATGCGCTAGGCGTCATTCTGTATCAGATTCTGACGGGCGCGTTTCCATACGCCATCGTCGGTCCGATGAACGAGGTGATCGACAACATTTTGTATGCAGCGCCCACACCGCCCAGCACATTGCGACGCAAGATCAACTACGAAGTTGAGACCATTTTACTGAAGTGTCTCAACAAAGACGCCGAGCGGCGCTATCAATCGGCCGGCGAGTTGGCGCGCGATATTCAGAATTACCTCGATGGCCAACCGATCGAAGCCAAACGCGACAGTTTGTTGTACGTAATCCGCAAGCGCGCGCGAATGCACCAGTTTCAAACCACCGTCTTGGTGTTAATGAGCATTGTCCTTGTCGCAGCGGGCGCAGTCGCGATTGACCTAGCGCGGCAACTATGGCGATCTAACGACAAACTGCGAGAAGCGGAAGTTGCCGCGTTGACCAATTCGGTTCTGCTCGATCGTGCCACGGAAGAATACGCATTACCGGCACTCCGACAAATGTCGATCGGTTGGTTCTTGGCGGCGCGGCACAGCGGCCGACCCGCGGACCTGCGCGAAATTGCCGACCGATTACCCTCAGACAGTCCGTCCCGGCTCGTCATGGAGTACTGGCTCGATGATCGACGCGATGACGAAACCTTGTTGCAGGCAATTGGAGACCGCAATGCGGGCCTGGCCCATTTCGCCATCGGCATGCAAGCCCATTGGGATGGCGATTCGCAAAGAACGCGGAACCAATTCGAGTTGGCTGATCGCTATCGAATGATGCCGATGTTGAAGTTGGAAATGCGATCGATACTCGATTCGATTCGGCGCGACCAGGCGGTGCAGCGATGATTCGGGCGAAGCTCTTACCCATAAATTACGCATCGCAACCATCGCGCTGTGGCTTCCGCGCCTTTACGCTCATTGAGTTGCTCGTTGTCATCGCCATCATCGCATTGCTCATCGCGATTCTACTGCCGTCTCTTCGTGCGGCACGCAGCTTAAGTCGCCGCACGGCCTGTCAAACGAATCTGCGCCAGTTGGCCATTACTTGGCAATCCTATTTCGATGATTACGACGGCAAGTTTTTGAAAGGTGTTAATCAAAACGTGAACTACGGTGGTCGTCAGGGGCTTGGCGAAGTTGCCTTCGGAGCCGACCCAAACAACCCGGTTCGAAAGCCCTTGAATTGTTACCTCCAGCTCGAGGATATTACAACGGTCGGCGCGGACGTGTTTCAATGCCCGTCCGACGATGGTAGCACGCAAGCGCAGCCGTCTCACTTTTTGCATTACGGCACGAGTTATCTGATGAATATCTTTGTCGTAGGACCGAATCAAGTATCAATCAACCCGTTTGACCCGTGCGGGCAAACGCTGTTCGCCGCAAGTCAGCAGCTGCGAGTAAGCCACGGAGTATCTTCAGGGCTGGGTGATACCTCGCGCCTGATCTTGATGGGCGATTGGGGATGGTCCAATTGGATGCGAGCCTTTGATAATGTTGCGATCGATTGGCACGATCGTAGTTGCTCGTCGAACCTCGCGTTCTTTGACGGACACGTCGAATTTCAGACATTGACCAAGGGGCTATACACCACCGAAGATTACGTGTGGTTGCCGTTTGATGATCTGGCGCGCGATTGCGTTTCGTGTCAGTTGGAGCAAGATTGCCCGTAAAGCTACTCGCTATCGACCTGAGAAAAATCGACTTTCCGACCCAATCACATCCGCCAACTTCTCCCTCGCCCGCGCCAGCAACATAAACGCCGCACCGCGCGAGCGTCCGATGGCCTTCCCGACTTCGGGGCCGCTGAGGCCTTCGAGATCGAATAGGCGAATCACCTTGGCGTAATCGGGCGGTAGCTTGGCAAGCGCCGCGTCGATGCACGCTTGAATTTCGTTGGCTGCCGCGACTCTGCTGGGCGTACCGCTGATGGTGCCGACAAGGTCGTACAACGCGACGTAGGTTTTATCGGCAGCAGGTTGCACCCGCTTGCCCGGCGGCGGTCGCTTATCGCGCTCCAAACCCTTAATTGCATCGCGCAGGTTGTTTTGCGCAATCTGACGCAACCACGCCCGAAATGCGCCGACGTCATGCCCGCTAAACCGGTCGATGCGCATAAACGCTTCCATATAAGTGACCTGCATGACGTCGTCGGCCTCCAGCACGCTGCGCCACTTTTCGGCGATGCTGAGGGTATTTCGCACGTCCGCACCGATTTCGGCCAACAGCGCTTCGAAGCTGACTCGGTCACCCGCGATGGCTTTTTTCAGCTTGTCGTTTTGCGTGTCGGTCATGGCTGGTCACCAATTATAACCCTTCCCGATCGCTCGGCTGCAAAAAATCTCGATTCGGGCGTGACGCCGCGCCGAAGCGTGTCGCTTTGAAAGCATGCCGATTGAATCGGCAAGGTAAAGAGCGATATCGCATGGAAGTGGCAACGTTATGAAACCAAAGCGACGAGCGATGATCATCTCGATGTTGGGTGCAATGCTGGCAGCGGCTCCGATCACCGCAGCGGCGTCCTACGAGATTGAACTCGTGGTGGACCAATCCGGCGCCGGTGGGATCAATACGCTCGATGGGCCATCCAACCTCGTGGTGGATGCCTCTGGTAATCTCTTTGTCGCGGGTTCCCTGTCGGGAAATGTTCTGAAGGTTACACTCGACGGTCAGATCACCGAGATCATCGATGCTTCTGGGGACGGACAAGGCGCTACGCTGAGCGGAGCGTATGGATTGGCGGTCAACGCGTTGGGCCACGTATTTGTGGGCGGCACGACGAGCGACAACGTTTTTCAAATCTCGCCCAACGGCGCAATTCGAGAAATCATAAGCCCAGCAGGAGATGGCTTGGGGGGCGATCTTAATCAAGTCGGAACGATCGCCGTTGGTGCCAATGGTAGCGTGTACGTCTCCGGTGTGATTTCCGGGAATGTGCTCAGTGCGGCACTGGGTGGAGTGGACGAACTTGCAAATCGTCAGGACGGACTCAACACCCCGGGGCGTGTACGTGTCAACGATCTCGGCGAAGTATTTGTGCACGACTATGGCATCATCTACCGCATATCACCGGAAGGATATATCTATCACCACCTAAACACCTTTGATGATCTATCCGGCTTCTATTTCGAAAGTGTTGTCGACTTCGACTTCGACACCGCCGGCAACCTTTACTTGGTCGGCAGCAATAGTGACAACGTCTTGCGCGTTTCGCCGAATGGTGACATTGAAGAAATCATCAATGCTGATGGGGACGGAGCCGGTAACGAACTGGACAACCCCTATCGGATCGCATTCGATTCAGAGGGAAGTGCTTATGTTGTGGGTTACGGGAGCAATAACGTGTTCAGAATCACGACCGACGGCGCGATTGCTCAAATAGCCGACCTCGATGGTGACGGCCTTGGCAATACGCTCGACGGCCCGAGTGCGATTGCCGTCGACAACGAAGATCGTGTGTACGTACTTGCGTCGAGGAGCGACTTGGTTCTGCGCCTAACGCCTCGAATCGAGCAGGAATCAAATACTGACAACGATGATGAATCCGCAGCTGATGGTGATGAAACGAAGAATGGCACAATGCCAGACGAAACGACCGACCCGTCCACTACCGGTAGTGATGAGGATGAGGAAAAGGAAGGCGGCGACATGATTGAAACCGAGACAGCTACGAGCGGCACGGAGTCCATCTGCGGGACAGGTGTTCCAATGAGCATGCCGATGCTCGCCCTAGCAATGATGTTCGCTGGCGATCGTCGCAGCAGGCGGTTCCGACGACGTTAAACAGGCAAGGCATTGGCCACCGCCATCCGTGCGTTCATGTTCTCCCGTGCTATTCTCTGCCCGCGACCAAGACCGCTGATACCTACGCATCAGTCGCGGGCAGAGAATTCAAATGCCCCGTCGCCATGCACTGGCTAATAGTAATTTGCTCGTTTCACACGCCCATCGCGCAAACGGCCCTGGCCGACGTGCCACAAATCAGCCGCCAACCGAAGTCGATCCTACTGGCCTGATCCCAACTATTTGATCAAGTTATTTCTCCACGTTACTGATGGCCTCATTGAGGAGATTCATTCATGCATCGTTGCTATCGGAGAGCCCTCCCGTGGGCCATTTCATCAGTAACTACACCACCAAACTCGCTTTCCGTATTTGGAAAACAATGCTGCCTCACACAACTCCGACAGTTGGTTCAAAATATGACGAGTGACGTCAAATCCAATGTTCCGGATAAAGAACATGATATACGGCTAAATCATCTCGTTGCTATATGCTGCGTGTAGAAAGTCGATTGTTATCGCGTGCACGAATGTAACATCGACGGCCCGTAGCCCAAAAACAATAACGACGCTTCGGGATGGGCAGCACCATGACCGGAACCTCACTTGACCCCGGTAATTGCGACCATTGCGCGTGTACCCGATTTCTGGTCCAAACTGAGGGTGAGAGAATCGGTTAGAATTCGTTCTCTGTTCGGAGGCTGATCAGGATGAAACGAAAACGATTCACAGAAGAGCAGATCGCGTATGCCTTGCGGCAAGCGGAGAGTGGGACGGCGGTGGCAGATGTCTGCCGCAAGATGCAGATCAGCGAGCAAACGTTCTACAGATGGAAAAAGAAGTTTGCCGGTCTGGGGGTGGCCGAAGTCCGCCGATTGAAGCAACTCGAGGATGAAGTTCGTCGGCTCAAGCAACTGGTCGCCGATCTGAGCCTCGATAAAGCCTTGCTGCAAGATGCGCTGGGAAAAAGGCATTGACGCCTGTTCAACGACGGTCGCTGGTAGCGAAGACGCAGATAGCATTTAAGGTGGGTGAACGGCGGGTGTGCCGAACGATGCGTTTTGCGCGCTCGACGATCCGCTGCCGCAGCGTGGCCGATGAACAGGTGTCGCTTCGAATACGAATTCGCGAGTTGGCGAACGTCCACATCAGTTGGGGATACCAACGGATCTGGATCAAGCTGCGGCGCGAAGGTTGGCTTGTGAATCGCAAGCGGGTGTATCGGCTGTATAAGCAGGAAGGCCTGTCCATACGGTCGAAAAAGCCGAGGAGGCATCGGAGCGTCGCTAAGCGTATGCCGCCGCCGGCATCGAGTCGTCCCGATGAGAGTTGGTCGATGGATTTCATGGCCGACGAACTCTTCGATGGGCGCCGATTCCGCTTGTTGACGATAGTCGATGACTTTACGCGTGAGAGTTTGGCGATCGAAGTCGGCCAGCGGCTGACTGGCGGCCACGTCGCAGAGGTATTGGATCGTATCGGTCGTGTGCGTTCGTTACCGCAGCACATCCGCGTTGACAACGGCACCGAGTTTACGAGCAAGCGTTTGGACCACGGGGCATACATTCATGGCGTGAAGCTCGAATTCAGCCGACGTGGAAAACCCACGGACAATGGTCTGATCGAAGCCTTCAACGGTCGGCTACGTGCCGAATGTTTGAATGAGAATTGGTTCCTATCGTTGGACGATGCCAGGCAGAAGGTCGAAGCCTGGCGTCGGCATTACAATCTCGACCGTCCGCACAGCGCCTTGGGATACCTGGCCCCGAGGGAGTTCGCTGAATCGAATCGCCAGGTTGGTTTGACCGGATGAAGGCTGATTTCTAACTCACCAACTGGACCCGAAATGGGTACAGGCGCAGGCCGATAGGGACTCTCATAATAACTGGATCGGGTTTTTGGAGCAGGCCAAAAGGTTGCGACATGATAGGAGATTTGGAGGTCGATAATTAATGTCAAATGATTACGTCGATTATTCCAAGAATGGATCAATCTGCTAATCTGACATCCTTCAAACACCTAAGGTGGATATCATCGGTCTGCAAACACATTCACGGTAGGCTACGATCCACACTTCTCCACATGGGCCGCACGTAATAAATCTGCATCATCATCACGATTTGCCAAACTTAAAGCTGAGAGTGCGGCATCAAATGCCCGCCGAGCTTGCCAATGATCACAGCCTTTATTTTCGGTAATCAAGGAGTAGGCAGCACGAAAATGCGCTGCCGCCGAGTCAAAATCAGCTTCCTGTAAATATAATTCCCCGAGTGCCAACTCCGATTTCGCAATATCTGGATGACCCGTCGAGAGTTTTTTGAGTCGATTATTCAAGACCGCGTGGTGTTTTGCGATCGCTTCAACAAGCGCACCTTGCGTGGAGAGCGCCCCTGCGATTTGAAATTCGCACATCTGCACATCGGGATGCTCAGCTCCCAGAATCTCCCTGCGAATATCGCGCGCCATTGTAAAATATTGGAGCGCCGCGTCGGAGTTGCCGCGCATCAGCGAGAGTGTGCCCAGGTTCTGTGTCACTTGTGCGACCAATAGCGAGCGCGGCCCGAATAATTTCATTCGCGTATCGCGGACCGTTCGAAACAGAGTTTCTGCGTCGTCAAATCGCCCCGTATCCCTATAGATCAATGCCAACGCATTTTGACTCACGGCAACATCCGGATGGTTCGGACCGAACAACCGTACTCGGTCATCCAGCGCTTGCTTCAACTCGACCTCGGCTCGGCGATATTCGCCCGAGGCCCGCAAGCTATTTCCGATGGTCGTTCGAATCGACGCTGCAACCTCGGGCTGTTCGGCCAGCGCCAAATCGATCCAATGGATCGACTCGTGCAACACATCTTTGAGCAATACTGGCTGACCGGGACTCGATGCCGAAACCGACCCGAGCGTGTCTTCCAGAAAAACGTTGGTAAGTCGTAATTTTTCTGCTTCAACCGATACCCGCCGATACGCTGCCATCGAAATGACCGAAGAAGCCGCGAGCGCGACCACAATTGCCAAGATTGCCGTTGCCATCATTCGATGCCGCCGGATGAGTTTGCCGAGTAGATAAACGCCTGTTGGCCGCCGCGCGTGGACGGGTTCGTGTTCGAGATAGCGCTGGATATCATCTCGAAACGCCGCGGCACTCGCGTATCGTCGCGCCGGATCATGCTCCAACGCCTTTAGCACAATCGCCTCGAGATCGCGTCCAATCGGTTCAACCCGCTTGCCGTCAACTTTCTGTACGGAAGCGCTCGGTGCGGCAATCTCGCTATTACGAATGCGCGTCACCGCCTCATCCAGCGGAAGATCGTTGGGGACCACCGGGCGTCCCGTCAGCATCTCGTAAAGCAACGCACCCAAGGAATAGATATCCGAACCCACATCGTTAACTGCCGCAGCGCCCGCGAGGCGCTCGGGGGCCGCATAGGCTAACGTCCCCACAAAACCCCCGGGCTCGGTCAACTGAACGCGGGATATCACTGGTGCCGCCAATCCAAAATCGAGGATATGCGGAAGGCCCTCGCCGTCGATCAGAATATTTCCCGATTTTAGATCGCGATGGATGACGCCGTGCTGATGTGCGTGTCCGACTGCGTCCAGAATGCTGAGAAGCAGTTTCAATTTTTCGCTTTGGGAAACTTCGGCGTTGAAATGGTGCTTTCTACAATCCAGATACACATCAATCGGCACACCCTCGATCAATTCCATCGTAAAGAAGGGCCTACCGTCGCCGGTAACGCCCGAGTCATAAATGCGCACGATCCCCGCGTGCTGTAAGCCGGCCACCATCTCGATCTCGCGTTCAAAGCGACGTTGAGCCGTCTCACTGCGCCAATGACTTTGCCGCAAAACCTTGATCGCGACCCGTCGCCCCAGGCGCTGATCCGTACCGACAAAAACATCGCCTTGCCCCCCATGCCCGATCGCGCGCAATTCACCATAGTCTTCGAGTTGCGGCGCGCTCGAAGCGCGTACCTGTCCTAGGCGCAAATTTGAAAGAATACCGTCGGTATCGCTGTACCACGCTAGCGCCGAATCCGTGCGGTTCACGCGTTCACCCCTCTTCTTCGATCTGCGCTGCGACCAAGACCATCAATCGCTTGGTAATGCGCGACTTGGACTGGTACACCTGATCGACGGATAAACCCAAATCGGTCGCCACCTCTTCGGCGGATTGCCCAGCCAGCGCATAGGCATCGAACGCCGCACGGTCATTCTCGTTAAATTCACTCTCTACAACACGCATGGCAATCCGCAGATGATATTGACGCCACTCGGCCTCCCAATCCTCATCCAAGTCACGGTCGGTCGACTCAGTCGCCGTCTCGTAATCGTTTAGCAGGGAACCCACCGGCTTCTGACAAAATCTTTTTGAAACGAGGTGAGAAACCACCGTCCTCAGATAGCCACGAAATCGCCCGCGCGACGGATCGTACTCAAAACCGGGCATCGACCGCGTTAAGGCCAACAGCGCCTCCTGAAGCACGTCGTCGCATTCGGCATCCTGCAACCCTCGTCGCTTGGCATATCCCCGAATTAGCGCCGCATACCGATCGCAAAACTCGCGCCAAGCATCGCGATCCGATCGATTGCGCAGGCGATCGAGCAATGTGATATGGGTCGATTGGCCAGAATGGGAGTGCATTTTTTCTCGCCATCCTCATGGATTCGACGTTTTGTGACCGCGAGAAAAACTTCTGGGTTTTTGTCAGACGTGGCAATCGCGGTGCTATTGACTGGTGTAGCCCGTACCAGAACGGGCTGGAATTCATCGTGAATCAAGGCTCGCGTTAATGCAAAGCGTGCCGGACCAAAATTCAGGGACTTGCCGAAGAGGCTTCATTATACACAAAGGTGGCATCAATAATGTCTGCAAAATTCAGAAACACCTACCAATCTCGGATCACCCGACCCTTTTCACGCAATAATGCACTCCGACATCAACCGGATAACGGATGCAAGCGACTCACAACGCTTCTATGTATCGCCACGCTGGCTGCAACAACCTCGTCAATCGTCGTTGCCCAAACGTACACTCGCGTGAACGGCGGTGATATCCAGTCGGGTCACGTCCTGTCGGATTTTGGTCAACATCTCGCCCTCCGATCGTTCGGAGCATTCGGTGCGGCAGATAGCAACGGGTTTTCCGACGTGTATGTTTACGATCGCTGGTCGCAGGCGTTTGCCTGGGTCAGTGCCGATACCGCCGGTAATCCCGGCAACAACCATAGCGGCGGTTCTAACGGGCCCGGCGGACCGGGCGTTGCCATCTCAAACGATGGACGATTCGTGGTATTTATCAGCTTTGCCACCAACCTCGTCGCCAACGACAACACCAGTGGTTTCCCGGATGTGTTCCTGCGCGATCGCGATGTGAGCGCGGACGGCACATATGACACGCCCGGCGACGTCAGCACAATTCGCGTCAGCCTCGATAGCAACGGTAACGAAGCCAACGCCATGTGCACGCGCCCGGATATCTCCGGTGCTGGATCGTTGGTCGTGTTCGCATCCGACGCCACCAACCTCGTCGCCAATGACAACAACGGGGCGCGGGATATCTTCTTGCACGATGCCAATAACGGAACGACCAGCCGCGTCAGCCTCGATACCAACAACACCGAATCGAACGGTTTTTCGGATACCCCTTCGATCTCGCGCGACGGACGCTTCGTGGTATTCGAATCAACGGCCACCAACCTGATTGCTTCAGACGCCAACGGTGCCATTCAAGATGTCTTCATCCGCGACCTCCTGAGTGGCACTACCGCACTCGTCACACAATCGACGGGAGGTGCGCAAGCGAATACCGGTAGCGATGCTCCGTACGCCGGCGCCGTTTCAGGCGACGGTCGATACGTCGTTTTCGAAAGCGCGGCCACTAACCTGATCTCCAACGACAACAACGGCCTCGATATCTTTGTTCGCAATACGATCAATAACACAACGACGCTCGTCAGCGTTAACTCCAATGGCCAGCAGGCCAACAATACCTGTTTCGACCCCAGCATTAGCAACGACGGTCGCTTTATCGTGTTCAAAAGTTACGCCAGTAATCTCGGGGGCAGCGGTACGCAGTTGCGCACCTATCTGCATGATCGCGACGCCGATGCGGATGGTGTGATGGATGAACCCGGCGCGATCGCCACGACGCTGGCGATTTTGATGGCAGCCGGCCCGGCCGATCCGAAAAACGCCATCATTTCGCCCACCGGCGATTCTTTGGTCCTATTCACGCCAGTGCCGCTCGAACCGAGTGATAGCGGTTTCAATGTGGACCTCTATTTTGGCGACCTCGAACAAGATCAAGATCAGGACGGTCTAACGGACTCGTGGGAGGTTTTCGGCATCGATGCAAACTCAGACGGCACGACCGACTTGGTGTTGCCAAATGCGGATTATCGACGCAAGAACATGTACATCGAGATCGATGCCATGACCGGTCGCGGTCCGATTGCAACACCCGGCAGCCAGCCGACCGGCACCACCCTCGATCAGGTCATTGCAACCTTCGCCAACGCGCCAATCGGAAATCCCAACGGCACAACGGGTATCGATCTCGAATTACTCATCGATGAGACCACGCTACCGCTGCAATCGTGGGGTACGACACCGTGGCCATCTTTCGATGCAATAAAAATTGGCGTAGCTCCGGCCCCAGGGAATTTCGGCACGGCCGCAGAACGCGGCTCCCTGCCGTTCTTGAATCCGAACTGGAGCAACATCCGCGCGGCGCGCATGTTGAGCTATCGCTATTGCATATTCGCCGACCAATATTGCATCGCCGGACCAAACGGCACGCAGGATTGCTCTGTCTCGGGTCGCGCCGAACTGCCCGGCAACGATTTCTTTATTTCGCTCGGCGGCTGTGGGCCAAACGGCTGCTGGTCGCCGCGCGGCGGCAACGCCAATCAGCAAGCCGGCCTTTTCTTGCATGAACTCGGGCACACGCTGGGCCTGCAACATGGCGGCGGCGACGGGCTTAACTACAAACCCAACTATTACAGCGCGATGAATTACACCTGGACGCTGCCGAATTACATTGGAACGCCGGGTCCGGGTTCCTATGCCGCCTTCTGGCCGCTCGATTTTTCGCGCGGCAGTTGGCCCAACCTGAGCGAAGCCGGTGGCCTGATCGAAGCAATCGGAATAAACGCACCAACCAATATTCGCGTGCCCGTCGGACCGCTCAACCCATCTGCACGGCTGGAATGGACGCAGGGTGCGATCGATTTTGACGCCAGTTCCACGCTCACATCCAACGCCACCGCAGATGTTAACTTTGTGGTAACGGGTAACGCATCTCCCGGCCAAATGCTGACCGGCTTCGACGATTGGTCGAACATAGCGCTCGCCCTGTCAGGACATGCCAACTTCGCCGACGGCCCTTCAGGTGGTACCGATTCCACATCCGAAATGTGTTATGGTGACCTGCGCATGCTCGCCGCCGTCGGCGACTGCAACGGCAACGGTGTGTGGGATGAGGACGACATCGATATCGGCGGCTTTCCCGATTGCAATGATGACGGCGTACCCGATGAGTGCGGCTTTGCGGATGCATTCGATATCTACACCATCGATCCCCTTGTACACGGACAAAATGGCTGGAAGGGCTGGGATAACGACGCGGCATTTTCAGCGATGGTATCCGAAGACCGCTTCTTGACCGCCCCTCAGGCCGTTGAAGTGGAAGGCACGACGGATTTGGTACACGAGTTTTGCGGCGCAACCGCCGGCGTATGGAGCGTGTCGGTCATGCAATACATACCATCGAATTTCGATTCGCGCGCGGCCGACCAATTTGCCGGATCGTATTTCGTATTGCTAAACACTTACGCCGATAGCGGTCCGTATGATTGGTCGGTACAACTCGGCTTCGATTCCAATAGTGGCATGCTGAAAGCCTTTCACGGCGATGGAATCGACACCGTCGACATACCGTACGTGGCGGATCGCTGGAAGCGAATTCAAATTATCGTGGATCAGGATGACGACTGGACGCGCGTTTATTACGACGATGAATTGGTGACGGAATATGCATGGACCGGCGGCGTACTCGGCGAGGGTGGTGGCGCAGCCGATATCGCGGCTGTCGATCTTTACGCCAACGGATCAACCTCGATCTACTATGACGACTTTAAGCTCGCTCTCGGATGTGGTGTCACCCGCTTCGCCGACGACGACGGCGACGGGCTCAATACCGAAACTGAGTTGCGCCTTGGTACAGATTCCTGTCGGCCCGACAGCGACGGCGACGGCATCTGGGACGACGTCGATAACTGCCCGAATTATTACAATGATGACCAAGCCGACTGTGACGCAAACGGTATCGGTGATCTTTGTGAGGCACTCGACGGAACTGTCGGCGACTGCAACCATAATGGCCTGATCGATACTTGCGATAGCGAATACACAGATATCGACAACTTTGTCGCCGCTTTGCTGTCGCCGCAGCCTGATGCGCTGGACGTGTGCCTCTACGATGCAAACGGCGACGAGGGCGTCGACGGTCGAGATATCGCTGCGTTTCTCAGACGCCTGGGGCTTTGATAGCGGTTGCCTCGCAGAGGTTCCGCCATGGCCCTGAGCGCAGCGGAACCTGCCAGCGGCGGCATCAACATAGAATCTTATGTTATCGTCATTGGAGGAAGAGTAACTCGACCAACTCCTCGATATCTAATTGATCAACAGTACCGTTCTCATCGAAGTCACCGAGCCGAATATCGCAAGACCGCTGCGCGTCGGTATATCCCTGAGGATCGAGAATTGCCTGGACGAACGGCGCGATATCCAAGCCGTTAATCGCGCAATCGCAATTCATATCCCCCAGATTCAGATACGTTGGTCCCAACGCCGCGGTTACCTGAAACGTATCCAGTCCAGCTTCGACAATACTCTGTGGAGATTCGTCGTTTACAGTAAATCGCAATTTCATCGCCGGCGTCAACACCACATTGGCGGCAAGTAACTCGTCGTGATCGATTTGGTGATAGCGCCAGTCAAGTCCGCCATTCTCGTTGTGCGTCGCAATCGTTGTCCACGGGCCGGCAGCGCCGTTGGAACTTATTTCAACGAGCATTCTATCCACGGCTCCATTGGTGTTGTCGAGCCGCAGGAAGTATTCATAGCTCATAGTGATAATGCCTTGAGACATATCCAACAGCGGCGACATCAAGACAACCGAACCGTTGTCGACGTCGGAATTCCCCGTCGTATTCTGCGTAAGCCAGCACTGGCCGCCGTAATCGGCATCAAATCTTGGGTCAAACGCCCAGCCATCGTCATCGACGGGAAACCCTCGCTCCCATTGGCCTGCCGTAGCACCGACAATACTGCTGGTCCAACCTCGGTCGCGCTCGAAGTTGTCGTAAAGCACCGTGATCGATTCGCATTCATCAGGACGATTATCACCGTTGCAATCGCGACTGACACCACTATCGATGTCGCAACTATCCGGTACGCCGTTACCATTACAATCTAACGCGGCGCCGTTCGGCCAGATATCGAGCCGATCGGGCGTGCCGTTCCCATCACAGTCGATCTCGCACTCATCCGGCATGTCGTTTTCATTGACATCGTTACTGAAACCCGACGATATATCGCACGAGTCAATCAACTGGTTGACGTTGCAATCGCTATCCCAGCCGGGAAAGAAATCGAACCCAGTCGGAGCCGTAAGGCCGGTGTCATTCCCAGTTACATAGGAACGAATGAAGTTACCACTCAACGCATCGAACATGTATATCCGGGTCGAGTTCACATGCAAATGATCGATATCACCACTGCCACCGAAACCACCGTGGTCGCCATGATCATGGCCGCCTTCCTCCGGCGCGCCGTTTTCGAAGTGCCGGCTAATGTAAACCTGACCGTCCGGGCCGATGCGTACACCCCAAGGCCCGGCAGTCGTTACCGCGACATCCGTCCCCGCATTATTGAACTTGCGAATCAAATTACCCGTTGCGCCGTCATACTCCAAAACCGAGCGCGTCGAAAAACTCGCGACGAGAAGATTGCCGTCAGGCTTAAATGCCATACCACGCGGATCGGTCAACCCGCCGCTGTCGACGTCTACCACCAATTCCCGAATGAATGCGCCAGTCGTACCGTCAAACTCCAATACCTGTCCGTACGTATGACCGCTCGTCACAAAGAGGTTGCCGTTAGGGCCGAACTCAAGCCCAAAAGGTGCCTCCAGTCCGCCCGCGCCCGCCGCAACAAAGCTCCCGATGAACGCGCCGCTTACAAGGTCGTATTTCAGCACCGCGTCCGTACCGCTGCTCGCGACAAAGACATTGCCGTTAACGCCAAGCGTGATGCCTGTCGGATGCGCCAAGCCTCCTAAGCCGGCAGGTACAAAATCTCCGATCGTCGATCCCGCCCGATCGAACTCCACCACACGATGATCTGCACCGCTTGTCACCAACACACGACCGCTCGGCGTGATCAGCACGTCGTTCGGCTCGCTCACCTGCAACTCGTCGGTCGTTAGCGTCACAACACCAGTGGCGGCATGAAAAGCCCGCACGCCTCCCCAATACCCAGCGAGCCACGCGCTATGTGCGTTGTCGAGTTCGGTCAAGTCGTTGATGCCGTCATTGTCGCAGTCCTGACACGAATCCAAAATCGTGTCGCGATCGATGTCGAGCGTCATATCGGCAAGAATCTCGATGTAATCCGCCCTGCCGCTGATATCACAGTCGGTCTGACATTCGTCCGGGACGTTATCGAAGTCTTCATCGCGGCTAAACCCTGACGCAAGGTCGACATCGTCGGGTATCGAGTTGGTGTTGCAGTCAGTCTCGCATTCGTCCGGAATGCCATTCAGATTGACATCAGTACTATTCGCAAACGCGATGTCTGTCGGGTCGAGAATCTCGTTCGCATTGCAATCCTCACAGACATCGAGAATGCCGTTGTCGTTGGAATCGACCGCGCCCGCCATGATTTCCGTTTCATCCGCGACCCCATTGCCGTCGCAATCGTGGTATAGACATTGGATACCAACGAGATAAGTTTCGACAATTGTCTGAATGTCGGTATGAAAGCGCAGATCGGCAACAGCATTACCACCGCTGACCGTCTGACTGCAATAACTCATGATCGTGCCGCGCCGAGCGGGCGTATCCAGGTTGAAACAGTCATCCAATTGAAGCGAGTGGGTATGTGGCGCATTGACGTTGTGTCCCAACTCATGCGCCGCCACCAGAATGTCGTAATGAAAGACGCTCGGTGCCTGTGGATCGGGTTGCACGCCCAACGCGTAGCCGGTCACGCCGTATCCATTGCTACCGCATAAGGCTCCGAGATATGCCACACCGCCATACGGAAAATCGCGCCGACCGGAGAAGAACTGCGCAACATCCCGAGGTACCGCTTGCATATTGTTATTCCAATAAGATCGAAACATCGAGAGCGGATCGGGCTGGTTAAACAAATCATCCCAATGATCCCAGACGCGGACGTACGTCAACTCGACCCTGGTATTGAAATCACGTTGGTAGATTGCACTGACTTCCGAAAAAACGGCCGCAACATAACTCGCCGTTGTGACCGTATCGCCGAACAATTGAAACAACTCATGATCGGTTTCTACAGCCAATTCGATCACGCGCGGGCCGGGCATTGCCATCGCGCCGCGCGGGCCGCCGGGCAAAAGATCTCGCGTCGTTTCGGCACCGTGTCGGGAGGCCGGGTCGGCGTTTGCTTGGTCACGTTCCAGATGAATGGGTCCCGCCCCGCTTGATGAATCCGCCACACCGCACAGCGGAGTTTCAGGATGACGCCTCCCACGAAACGCAACTCGCTTAATCGTAAACTGCCCTTCAGGCATTATTGATCCATCGCTGGATCGACTGGACACGAGATACCGTGCCGCACCAGTTCCACCAATGTCGATGACGCCGCCACCGCCGGTTTCGGATAGCGTTAGAAACACGAATGAATCGGTTGAGCCGGAAACGCGACCTTGAAGAACGAGCGCGTTCGCAACGGCGGTGGAAATCGGCTCAACGGGGCTGCCCTTTCGGCCAACAACAAATTGCGTGATCGAGGGCGACAAGTCTTTACGCGCGACATCGAGGTTCACCTCCAAATCGGCGTCCAACCGCAAACCTGCTATCCTCGCACGCCGTCCAGCGTCCAATTGAGTCTTTAGGTCCGCTCGATCCAAGGAGATCACATGTTGAGAAGTGGCACCGCTGCTAAACAAGTTGTGATCCGCTCCAACTGCCGAACGCAAGATTGGGCAGCATACGGTGCAACAAAAAGTAGCAAGGAAGATGGATCGACCGTTCATCGCTGTCTGTCCTTCAAGTCGGGCTCCGTCTTTATCGCACTGTACTTAATCACAGTGCTAATTCATTGATGGCGATATATCCATCGCAGGAATTCCCTAGACCATTTGATCCCGGCTATATCCTACCCGAAACCCACTCTCAAACCGAATTGACCCGCTTCGCACCGGGATGGACAGGATAGATCGGAAATTCTTGGCTGGAAGGACAAAAACTGTTAAGAACACAGGGCAGATTTCTTGGGACGCAAAATTCTTAAAGCTCACTAGTAGCGTGCGCGCGTCCTCGAATCTTGGTCCAAATGGTGAGTTGAGGAATTAGCTAGAATTCGGTCTCCGTTCTGATCGCTCTCGATTATCTGCTTATCAGTGACCTTCCCCCAAACTATGTACCAGCCGCAATGAGAGTCGAAACCAAATCTCGATCCTCCAGAGCAGCCACGGTGGCGCTCAGCGGAGGGGAAAGAAATCGGGGGTTTTGGGGGCGGAGCCCCCAAGGCGGTTTGACCCGCCGCGTTCGATCTTAACACGTCGGCAAAGGTCGCCGGCGCTTGATAGCGCAACGAACTGTGCGGGCGACGCTGACTCTAATCCAGTCGGCGATCCTCCACGACGACCCGCGCTTCGCGGAGATCGTAGAACAATTCGCGATTCAACACCTCATCGCGAAAGCGGCTGTTGAACGACTCGCTATACGCGTTCTCCCAAGGTGCCCCCGGCTCAATGTACGCTGTCTCAACACCCGACGCTTGCAGCCATGCGCGCACGGCTTTCGCGATAAACTTGGGTCCGTTGTCGCTGCGAATAAACGTCGGCGCGCCGCGCACGGCGAACAACTGTCGTAACGTCTCAACGACGTCGCGCGCCTTGATGCTGCGCGCGACATCGATGCTCAAACACTCGCGCGTGTATTCATCGACGATCGGCAACAACTTCAACGGCCGGCTGTCGATCGTTTGATCCATCACGAAGTCGTAACTCCACACGTGGTTCATATATTCCGCCCGCCGCCGGATGCAACTGTTCGCACTCGTGCCCAAACGCCTGTGTTTAAGCTGTTTTTGCGGCACTTTCAGTCCTTCGGCACGCCACAGTCGATAGACGCGTTTGCGATTCACGCGCCAGCCGTCGCGTCGCAACAGCGCCCAGATGCGACGATAACCATAGCGCGGATGTTGACGCACCAACGCCAACATGCGATTGATGAGCGTCTGGTCTTGGTCGCGCCGCACCGCGCGATAGCGCTGCGTCGAGCGCGGTTGTCTCAACGTTTTGCACACCCGGCGTTCGGATGCATTGGCGCAAGCCGACTGTACATGTTGCACGGCTGCGCGCCGCCGCGCCGGGCTCAGTATTTTCCCTTGAGGGCCTCTTCGAGTATTTGCTTGTCGAGCGTGAGGTCGGCGACGTATTTTTTGAGGCGACGATTCTCTTCGTGAAGCTCCTTAAGACGCTCAACGTCGTCCGACTTCATCCCGCCGTACTGATTACGCCAGCGATGAAAAGTCTGCTCGCTGACTTCGTGCTGCTGGCAGATCTGCGCGATGGTCATGCCATTCGAAAGATGCCCTTAGGCCTCGCGCACCTTGCGAATGATCTGCTCGGGCGTGTGTCGCTTGTTCTTCATCTCGAGTCTCCTAGCCCACCATCGGGCCGATAGGGACTCTCATAGTAACTGGATCAGATTTTAGGGAGCAGGCCAGATTGAAGCGTGAGTGAGCGTTGGATTTTCAGAGCATCGACATCTTTGTCGCGAAACCAGTCGCGCATGGCCTGGGCAACAAGAAGATACCTGGGGCGTGGTTGCGGTTTTTGCACCCTATCCAAGAATACACCCAGATGCTGGCGGTAATCAGCCAAACTCTACATCTACGGAACAATCAACATATCAAGAAACGCTTGCAGGTCGAGGCCATTAACATCCGTGTCCTGATTGACATCGGCAGCACATTGCTGAGATTCGGTCGCCGATGCCGGATCGAGCAACACCGCCACGAAAGACGCGATGTCGTCAATGTTGACCATGCCGTTTTCGTCCATGTCACCCGGCAGGCGAGTGCTCCTTGGGGCGACAATGGTTGTTCGAAAAAGTCCGCTACTACCGTCTTCAAAACGTAATGCGAAGGCCAACTCGTTATTATCCGCGAGCTCGAAAAAGCCACCCACTTCGCTGATCACTCGAAAATCGTCGATCAGTGGATCTTCATTGACGTCAAGCGTCTGCCCCGTCGCCGCAATCAAAAAACTGTCCTCTCCCATGGTGTTGGCAAACAAACCCGTCGCGCCGGGACCCAAATTCGCAAGACTCGAGTAGAACGCAACCGAGCCCGAGTTGTTTGACTCGTACAAAATCGTAGATGAGTTCAATGTTACACCGACGTTCAGCCCAGGTGCCTGGTCGCCGCGTCTCCCCAAGAGTTCAAGCCCTTCCTCGGTGCTGACTCGTAGCAGGGCAGGATCATTTACGAAGCCACGGAATATTGCAGTGTTATTCATAGATAAAGCTAGTGGCGAATCGAGAATATCGTCGAGGGTTTCCTTATTTGAACCACCGGCAATCGCATCACCCACGCGAACCATCTCCGACGTTTCATTCGTTTCTGTATCAAACAAAAAGATGGCTTCGAGGAGATCAAAGGAATTGAGTTGTGCGCGATATGCGACGCGTGAGTTGTCATTCACGCTGGGCTCACCGATAGATTGAAACAAGACACCTGTAGCAAGTCCGGGAACTTGACCACCTTTGCGCGCCACCAGTTCGAGTTCACCGCCGCCGCTCGAAATGACAATCGCCTCATTGTTGGTAGCGTTCAAACCTGGGCCGATTAAGTCTATTCGCATTGCGACCGCCCCATCATTAGCAAAGTCAAATCGAGCAGTGAACGGACTGGAGATGTTAAGGCCAGTACCAGCTGGTAAATCTGGAGCTTGATCTCCCGTTGAGAACACAGTTTCGAGTTGGTCATTCAAATTGGTGCGAAAGAGGGAGAGACCAAGACTCGTATCCGTCAGAAATGCCGCTTGACCTTGTGCATTGAGTCTATTGAAGAAGAATCCGTTACCGAAGGTTTCAGCCGGATTCCCGTCCGGTACCGGCTGCAACGTTTGCGCGATGATTTGCTTCGTCAAATTCGTTTGACGGACGAGGCCGTTGACGAACGCGGGTAGTGATGGGCTGTTAGGATTGACCCCATACAGGACGCTGGCATTAGAAACCGAGAAACTCGGAATTTGAGATCCGGTTGCGGCCGAAAGAATCGACCCTACCGCCGCGCCGGAACCGAATTCGGGGGCCGCGTCTCCCTGTCTTACCACCGTTTGCTGCCCACCCGCTGAAAAGTCTCGAAACAGGGCGTCATTGGTGGTAATGGTAACCTCGGCCCCTACGAGTTCATTGCGAAAAACGACGTCCCCGTTGGGAGCAATCGACAGTCTGGTATCAAACAAATCACCATATTCAATCCCTGTCGCCTGTCCCGCAGCTTGTTCTCCGGATAACGCAATCTGCCTAATGGTTGGGCTATTGGCATGGACCAGCGGCGCGGCGCTGACGAGTACCAATACCACAGCAGTTTTGAATGAAAAATGTTGCATCTTACGCTCCTTTTCACATTTCCCAAAGGGCAACAGTTACGCGTTCGTCACAAATAGCGATTCCAAAGCCGGCTGTGGACAGGTTACGCGAATTATTTTTATGAGTGTTTTCTTCACGCCCTTTGGTACCCCGGTGATCTAGGCCAGCGGCTTCTTCTAGCCAAGACTTGTAAATGATTTTCGAAATTGAGAGACTATAAAATGGTCACGGAATCTTCCGTTCGGGGTCAGCTATGTCTAACGACACAATCTCGCCGTGGTCTGGTTCCTGCCCGGATGCAGCAAAATTAGATGCCTTCGTAAGCGGTGGCATTGCCGGAATCGAAGCCTCCCGAATCGAAGCCCATATCGCAGATTGCCCCGCTTGCCGCCTGCAGGTTGAAGCTGCGGGAGGCGACACTGCCGCCATCTTTGCCCGCGTGCGTGAGGCATTTCCTAATCAGGCAACCAAGTCCGACCTCGGTGAAGTCGGCAACGCCGCCGATGCTACCCTCGATGCCGGTGCGGCACCGGCTCGATCGGTTCCCGGTCGCTTACCCACCATCGACGGGTACGAGACCGTGCGCGAGCTTCACCGCGGCGGTCAGGGCATCGTCTTTCAAGCCATCCAAAAATCCACAAAGCGAAAAGTCGCAGTCAAGGTATTGCTGGAAGGTGCTTATGCATCCTCAGCCGCGCGGCGACGGTTCGAACGCGAGATTGAGCTCGTCGCTCAACTCAAGCATTCCAACATCATTGAGATCTTTCATTCCGGCGAAACGCCCGACGGTCATGCCTACTGCGTGATGGACTACGTGCGCGGCAGCCGTCTCGATCAGTTCGTGCGGGAGAAGAAGCTGGATCTCGAAGCAGCGCTGCGACTCTTCGCTCAGGTTTGCAGCGCTGTCAATTACGCCCATCAGAAAGGCGTCATCCATCGCGATCTGAAGCCGTCCAACATTCTGGTCGATGCCGATGGCACGCCCAAGGTGCTCGACTTCGGCCTGGCCAAACAGGCCGTCAGCCCCGCCGAATCGCTGGTCTCGATCACCGGCCAGGTCGTCGGCACGCTACCCTATATGAGCCCCGAGCAGGCGCGTGGCAATCCTGATGAGATTGATACGCGCACTGACATCTACGCCTTGGGTGTCATTCTCTATGAATTGCTGACCGGCGAATATCCCTATCCGGTCTTTGGCCAAATGGCCGACGTGCTCAAGCACATCGCCGACACACCGCCAACACCGCCCAGTCGCTCTTGGAAATCCACCTCGGGCATTACCACCCGCAGCGATCGTCGCCTGAAAGCCGGCCAGTGCCCTATCGACGACGAATTGCAGACCATTGTCTTGAAAGCATTATCGAAGGAACGCGAACGCCGCTACCAATCCGCCGGAGACCTCGGCGAAGATCTGCAACGCTATCTCGATGGCGAACCCATCGAGGCTAAGAAGGACAGCGGCTGGTATGTGCTCAAGAAAAACCTGCGCCGACATCGCTTGGCCCTGCGCGTCGCCGCCGCCTTCGTCATCGTGTTAACGGGGGCCGTGATCGTCTCAGGACTCGGCTGGCGGCGCGCGGCGGAGAATGAGCGCCGCGCTCTGGACGGAGAGCAAGCAGCCAAGGGCGTTCTAATTGACCTCGTGCGCGATGGCCTGCGCAACTGGGACGAGTCCGACGTCACTGAGCGCGCCGCTGCCGCCGGCCTAGATGTCAAAATCAGGAAAGACAATGACGAAGTTTCGTTTCTGATTGACCCGAAGCCTGGCGAAGAGATTCCACGATTGGCGGCTTTCTCTCGGGAGCTTTTCACTTGGCTGGAAGAGTCGAAGCAGAATGAGGCAAAAAGGGTACGTGAACTGGAGCGGGTCCTGGAGTTTCAAGCTCGCCAACTCGGCGAGATAAGTGTGCGTCAGATGGGCACCAATATTCGCGACCGCGTGCGGTCTCAGATTCTCGCATACCAACAACTAGGCGAGTCCCCTTTTGAGAAGGGAATGCAGCCAAGTAATTACATAGACGAAATATTCAGTGAACTGGACTTTTCTAAACTGGCACTTGATTCGATAGAAAGCCATATTCTGAAGCCTACAATTGCCGCAGCAGAGAAAACGCTCGCTACTGAGCCATTGCTTCAAGCACGTTTATTCGAGATGGTGGCGCGTATTTATCTCGACCTAGGCCTACTAAAAGAAGCACACGACATTCAGCAGCAGGCCTTGAAAATACACGAAGACCATCTCGGCGAGTTCGCTCCGACAACTCTTGCCAGCAAGAGCTTTCTAGCGTACGTGCTTACCCTTTCAGATCGTCTGCAAGAAGCCGATTCGATTATCACTGAGACACTTCATTCGCAAACTCAGATAATTGGACGATCGCATATAAACACGCTCGACTCCATATTACGAAAAGGCTATTTACGATGGACACAAGGTCGCTTAGTTGAAGCCGAAGCACTTTACAGCGAGGCTGTGAATCAGCGTGAAGCTTTACTCGGGGCTGATCATCCCTCTGTGCTTGAAGCAAAGAACTTTCTTTCCGGGCTCTATTACACGCAAGGCAATCTTGCCGCGTCCGAGAGCATCCTTCGAATGGTCATCCCGAGGCAACGAAAAGTCTTAGGTGATCTGCATGCCGATACGCTTAGTTCGCTCAGTAATCTCGGAATCACATTGAAAGCAACCGGTCAATTGGATGAAGCCGAGAAAGTAATCCGTGAATCGCTTAAAGGACGGCTCACCATTCTGGGCACCGAACACCCTGACACGTTAATAACCGAAAGTAATTTGGCCCATCTTATTCTACTTCGAGGAAATCCAACTGAAGCAGTCGATCGTCTAAACCGAATAATCGACGTCGCTGACGATGTGTTCGGCACATCGCACTGGTGGACATCGAATTTCAAGGCGAAACGAGCGCTAGCATACATAGAACTTGGTCGATTCGAAGATGCCGAATCATCTCTGCTCGACGCATTCGGCGTGCTTAAAGACACATTGGGGGAAGATCATCGTCAAACACTCAAGATCGCATCACATCTTGTTGAATTGTACCGTGCATGGGATATCGAAAGATCTCATCCGAGACAAGAAGAAAATATCAACAAATGGACCAGCTACTTGAAAGCACATACGCCTTATAATCGAAAAGTCCATAAAGAAACAGATATCGTTTCCGATCCCGACCACCACACACACTCACAGGACCGTTGAACCGAGCCTAGCCAGCCCCAGTATCAGCTTGAGCAAGATGGCCTCGTATGATCAGGTGTTCGGCAAAAGCAGAAGAGAGCAATCAAACCGACCCTCCCCTTCCGCCGCAAGAAGGAGAGGCGGCTTGGGTGGGGTTCGGTCGCGCAAGAAACGATGCCATCCCCAACGCGCACACACACGTTACCGTAAGAAATTGATTGAGGTTGAATTCTTTCATCCCTGTTCTCCTTCGGTCGATCACAGATGCCATTTAATCTCGTTGTCGTCGCCAATTTAGGCGTTCACCATTATTCGCTAGTGCGATTCGAGCCCCTCGTGGACACAAAAAAAGCCTCGGCTGCATAGAATGCAGCCGAGGCTTATCGAGCTACCCATTCGAAATAGCGATTAGCAACTGAAATGCCGCCGTCGCCCCCGACGCCTGCCAACCACAAACACGCCCAACATCATCGGCATCGCGCAACCCGTGCCGCACAGCACATCCGTGCAATTGGATGAGGTGTCGTCACGACGCGAATCATCGCCTTCCGACCCGGGACCTTCCGGATCGGTTGAGGATGATCCATCATCCTCGCTTACGTCAAGACAATCGGTGATGCCGTTAAGGTTGTCATCGCGATCTGCAACACCGCAGCCACAGGCGCCTGATTCGACCTTCGACGCGTCTGTCGGGCAAGCATCGCAGCCGTCGATGACTCCGTCGCCATCGCTGTCGGGCTCGCATTCATCGGGGATGCCGTTGCCGTTGCAATCCTGACTCGCACCAGAAGCCACGTCACAACGATCGTCAACGCCGTTGTTGTTGCAATCGGCGGAAATTCTCATTACGGTGTCGGACATTCCGCCCGGAACCAAGATATTCCCTGCTGAGTCCGCGACAATCCTCACCGAAAGTTCTCCATCCACCATTCCAAATCCCGGTGGGTGTTGGATTGCAGATACGACTCCTGCTGCACTGATTTTGATGATCTGGTCCACGCCAGTGTCGGCCATAAACAAGTTACCGGCGAGATCCACCGTCAAGTCTCTGAACCTTCCGACAGCGACACCCTCTTCATTCTGGTTCCTTAATATGCGGTCGATGGTGCCGTCGTTTCTCACCCTAAACACGCTATCGCTTCTTTCACTAGAAACGAATACGTCACCATTGGGGGCGACGGCAAGTCCGTCGACTGACTCCAAGTTATTGCCGCGCCCGTCGTCCACACCGTTAAAAACTTCCGAGATTTCACCATTTGGTGAAATCTTGAGTACGTTGTGGCTCATCTCACCGCCAACGAATAGGTTGCCTGCGGCGTCGATGACCAGTTGTGTCGGCGACAGCAACGACACACCGGTGCCGTTACCAGTCTCATTGACAATTTCCGTAATCGTGCCGTCGGGCGTGATCCGAAAAACATTGTGGCTATGCGACCCGGAAACGAATACGCTGCCGTCCGGACTGACCACCAGGTCAGTGGCAAATTCCAGAGGATTGCCTGCGCCGTCGCCATTTCGATCAATGATCTCCGTAATCGCACCGTTTGGTGAAATCCGCCACACATTGTCGCTGAAATAGCCGGCAACAAAGAGATTTCCAGTTTGGTCAAACTCGGCGGCAATAGGGCAAGCTAGCTCCATCTGTGCAGCGTCGTCTCTCAACTTGGCGAATTCGATCACCTCTCCTGACGGAGTTATTTTGAGCATCTCTTTACTCAACCACGTTCCGACATAGCTGTTTCCACTGGCATCGACCGCAATGCAAGTCGGCCGATCAAACTGACCGTCGGTTAATAGACCGAACGTACTCACCACTTCGGATATCGTTTGACTGATATCCTCACATTCGTCCGGAATACCGTTTCCGTTGCAATCGCCGCTTGTCATGGAAGCCACATCTTCCGAGTCTGCGATACCGTTGTTGTTACAGTCCGCTGCGACATGGTAGACGTTGCGATTACCCGCAATCACCATGTTGCCCCGATCATCGACGGCGAGTGTCCGCGGCAAGTAAAAGGGAACCTCCAATTCCTCGGACGTACCATCAATAAGCAGGGTCACCTCGCCGTCTGGCGTAACGCGCAGCGCATTATGATCCGCCTGCCCGGCAACATAGACATTTCCAAGGCTATCGACATCGACACCCCAGGGGAGTCGAATTCGATTCCCCATGCCGTCCCCTGGTCCGTCGACGACTTCTTCGATCGCTCCGGCGGAATCGATTCGAAACACGTTGTTACTGCCTGTACCGGTCACAAACACGTTACCAAACTGATCGGTGGCTAGGCCTTGCGCACCTTCCAGTTCATTCCCCAATCGATCACCGCGAAAATCGATGATTTCAGTCACGGTGGCATCAAACATCCGTTTCATCAAGACGTTATTGGTGCTCCATCCACTAACGTACACGGTGCCGTCTGAATCAACAGCCAACGCTCGTGGAAACTCGAGAGGATTACCATTGCCATCCCCATCGGCATCGATAATTTCCGTGATTTCCCCACCGAACGGGAAAATTTGAAAGACGTTATCGCTTTGCGATCCACAAACAAAAACTATTCCCGTCCTATCATGGACGGCAACATCGTAAGGTTGCTGTAACGTGCGCCCGTTACCGTCACCATCCTCGTTAATGATTTCGGTGATTTCTCCCGCAGGCGTAATCTTGAAGACGTTGTTACTCCCATATCCGGCAGCATAGACATTGCCAATTGCGTCAACAGCCACGCCGGTCGCCCCACTAAAGGTATTGCCAAGGCCATCACCTGACTCATCCAGCATTACGGAAACGACCCCATCTCGGGATACTTTGAACACCTCGCTGCGACCTGAGACGAAGACATTTCCGGCTTTATCCATCACAACTTCATCAATGAACAAGTGTTGCTCTTCCTCCCGACTCATCAAAAGCGTGTAAAGGCCTTGCCCAAACGACAGATTAGTGAAACACGTTACCCCAATCAGGCCGAGGGCTACTGTCATCACCGTTACTTGCTTATTCATCTCACTGCTCCCATGCTGCCTACCAATACTCAGCATCCCGGACGCCCGCGCGGGCATGATTCCGGAACACCCGACACCATCTAGTGGCCCGGAAGCGGTTAATGGACACGTCGCGCGCGAAAATAAAGAAAAAGGGCGATTACTAGACCGATCTGATCTTCAGCAATAAGAAACACGTGAAATAAAAGAAGAACGCCCCCTCGACCGCAAAGTACCAGTCGAGGGGGCAGTGACATCGATCAGAACGATGAAGTTTGGTGGCGCCGCCGACGACGACGCTCCGATGTAAACGCCAACGCCAGCATCATCGGCATCGCACAACCCGCACCGCATAACCCGTCCTTACAGTTCGAGGTGCCGCCGTCTGTCGGCGCTTCATCGCCGGCCGTCGGCGTACCATCATCTGTGGGCGTGCCTTCATCTTCGCCCGCCCCGCCCGGATCGGTTTCGACAACATCTTCCGCGCAATCCGGCGTGCCGTTGCCGTTCACATCATCATGGTCCGCAGATTCCGGACAGATGTCGCATCCGTCAGCGCGCCCATCATCATCACGGTCCAAGAGATCATTCTGGCCGGGGCATTGATCCTCAGAATTACATATACCATCACCATCGTCGTCTCCTTCGGCGCACAGAGGCGTGTTGGTAGCGCAGTCGTCGGTCTCCCCCCGATTGCAACCACAATCACCCGGCTCGGTTTTGAAGGGGTCTTGCGGACAGCCATCCAGGCAATCCACAGTCCCGTCAAAATCTGAATCTTGCAGATCATTTTCGCCCGGACAGAGATCCTGCGCATTACAAACGCTGTCTCCATCATCGTCACCATCCGGACATACACCGATGCCACAATCCGAAGTCTCTTCCCGATCGCAACCACAATCTCCCGGGTCGAGTTTGAATGGATCATTGGGACACCCGTCGAGACAATCAATGGTCCCGTCACCATCACTATCGATAAGATCATCCAGACCATCGCATGCGTCGCAGGTATCTGGAACACCGTCGCCGTCACTATCCGGATCACATTCATCAGGAATGCCATTGGCGTTACAATCTTCGCTCAATCCCTCTGCGAGGTCTTCCTCATCGGCAAAGCCATTGGCGTTGCAATCATCGATGCGCTCGATTCCACGACCACGCAACGTAAAGACAAACTGCCCCGCAGCGCCAGGAGCGTTGCTGTCGATAAGGATCGTCGCAGTCTGCAATCCGATCTCCGAAGGCGAAAAACGAATTCGGAAGTTATCCGCAAAGCCGGACGGGTTTCCTGCTGGTATAGGAAAGCCGGTCGTTTGCGACAAGATACTGAAATCCGAATCGCCACGGTTGATTTCGACGTCCCCACTTAGGATGAGATCGCTATCACCATGATTTTCAATGAAGTAGAAGACAAACGAATCTTCGCCGACTTCCAAATCCGGCACATCGGACAGACCGCCATCCTGCACTTCGACTTTTCCGAATACATAGGTGGGCGTTACCTGAAAGACACGAATCTCAGGCTCACCGATTGGCGCGTTGTTCGTTGTTGCCAAACCATTGCCCAGAACTGTGAACATAAAGGCTCCCTCATCGGGGTCATTACTGGAGATCAGGACGGTTGCGCTGCGAATTCCCAAACCACTAGGTTGGAATCCAATGTTGAACAAGGTTTCTTCGCCCGGCTCCAAACTTGCTTGCGAGGGCTGCACGTTGACCACGAAATCCCCTGAGTTCTCCCCAAAGATCGTCACATGTGGATTGTTCGAAAAGGCGAGCGTTCCCGCCCCAGCGTTGTTGATTTTAAAGTCCAGATGGAGACTGGTTTCAGTATTAGCCGAACCCATTGCAAAACTACCACCCGATTCGACTTCTTCCGCCGGATTCGTTTGTGCGAACACACGGATCTGTGGCTGATCGTCGCGCGTGACGATCAACTGGTAACGCTGCGGCTCATCCAATTGATCATTGGATGAAATGCGGATTGTGTAGACGCCGGAGCCAGGCGCATCTTGGATGTCAACGGTCTCCGCAAATCCTGCCGGATTCTCGTCCGCAAGACCGATAGCGGTATTACCGTGATACACAGTAAGTCGCAGGTCACGCACTGCCGCCCCGTTAACGGTGTTGAGCACAACGGGAATATTTGGCGGAAAAGCTGGCGGTTGCGGCCCTTCCTGATAAGTCGTCCCTATAGGCTCCACCGTTACCTGAAAGCCGATATCGGCCGAAGCACTGAATTTGAAAAAGTCCACCGACGACCGTCGTTCGAGCGAGAGCTCGAAGTTTGTTTGTATCTGAGTCGAAGCATTGAGCGCAATTGACCCAATTGGAGTCGCTGTCTCCAGCGTGTCGTTCGGTTCCACAAAATCACCATAGGCGTGTGCGACGGCGCGAATATCATCTTCCTGTGGGCCATCGAAGCTCGGTGGATTGCCGTTGGCAAATCCAGATCCCGGCTCCATCAGCTTTGTACCATTTTGTGGCATGACGTGCATGATTCCGAGGCCATGACCGATCTCGTGCCCCAAAATGTTCTTTAAGCCACGAAAGTCATTAACAGGATTTACAAAAGTCCCGAGGGTACCGCTATCAAGTACCATATCCGCACCCGTAGCTGGGTAGTCAATGTAGGCGGCTACATTTCGAACTGTCCCATCGTCGTCAATGACGACCCCATTCGCGCCATCGATGTTTCGCATGGCGATGCGAATGTCACCGCGACCCACTCGCGTCGCGCTTGCTAAAAGACCGATGTTGGCTGGCACGAATGGCACGCCGTCGTCAGCCACCTCGACAAAACGGATATTTGTCACCTCTTCCCAAGCGTCGAACATCTCACGTGCTTCCGCCCGAAAGCCATCCATACCACCCGGAAACTGCGAATTCATCGAGGTGATCAAAATACTAGGTTCGGCCCCGGGATTGGTACACCAAAAAGAGGCCGGAATGCTGGTACCATCCGGCACAAATGAGTAAGTAATAAAGAAACTGTCTCCCGGTGAGATGCTTGGATGCGTCGCCGTCGACGTCCATCGACTGTCTTGCAATTGAAATCTCGGGGCGCTCAAGGTCGGATGCGAGTCCCTCAGTTGTGAATGTGCCGCATCACTAAGCGCCTCCATAAACATCACGCTGCGCGCCGGGCCATCAAGGCAATCTCCACTATGATGGTGTTGATGATCGCCCGCTGCATCGGCCATCGCGATCGGGGACAGCGTGAAGAACGTTGAGACTACAATCATGTACGAAAGCACCGTGGCCGCGCGAATGCGTCGCTGCTGATAGATCGACTTCAAATGGGGTTTTGCCTCCCCATTGCCGTTGCTTGTTCCGAAATTACGGTGTTGTCTTATGGGGTTCATGGCTCAAGCTCCTCAATTGTTGTCAAAAGACGTTAGGAATATAACTTAGCTAGAGACCTACTAGGCCGCACGCCGCGTGCGGTCATGTCATCACATCTAGCGGCGTTGTTGGCTGATTTGGACATGACCCGACAAGATCGAATGCGCGTGGACCCGAAATGGGTACAAGCGCACCTTGACCATGAACTTGCATACTGACCAAGTGCTCGATCTGATAGCTAGATTGACAGAGGTTCACGATTCGATGCACGTTATTGCTGACTTCTCCCGCAACCAGAATGTCAGTGTGATAAATGGCGATAGCAGACGTATAATTATGCTCGCTGCCATTGCCGTCTCCCGATGAGTCCATCAGCAGATCAATACTCCCGTCGGGTGTGATGCGGTGAACTCGTTTGGAGGAGCCGCCCGCGTAAACATTGCCGTTGGCATCCACCGCCAGCCCCCATACTGTGCCGGAATGCCCTTTAACATCGCGACTGAAGATCTCGGTAATGACATATCCCGAGGCGGCCTGGGTGGGGTTCGGTCGTGCGAGAGCCAATGCCAGCAATAACGCCGTCGCATTCAACAGCGATCGCAATTAATCGGGTGCAACTTTATTCATGTCATGTCTCCTATGCCGTTTGCCGATACGCCATCAATCTTCATCTTCGCCCAACGCGGCGCCGATCAGTTATAGCTAGCGCACCGCGCACACCATTTGGACACAAAAAAATACCTCGACTGAAAAATCAGCCGAGGCATTCCAGGAGAAAAGAGAATGTTTTAGTTAAATCCTAGCCGATGACCGAAAGTTTTTTCTTAATCACACAACGGGCTGTTCGCCTGAATACCGTAGAATCCGTGGTTAAATTGCAAGTCGGTCGGGCCCGCAACCTGAAATGGAAGTTCATCCACTCCCACATATCCATTCGTATCCTGTTGTGTATTGAGCTCGAGAATCAATTGCGAACCTTTCATGATAATCCGCCATGTGCCAAGAGACTCATACACGTCCTCGCTTGCAAAACCATAGCCGGAAACCTGCGTGACATAACGCAATTGAAAATCGCCTGACGAGCAGAGGTCGATGTCTTCTTGCGCACTGGTGTACACCGAACCGTTACTTTCGCTATCTAGAAAAGTGATTCGCGTTCCACTCAAACGCTGCTCGAGCGCTGCTGCGGTATCCTGTTCCTGACTGGGTTCATCCATCTCATTCTCATTCGGGCCAGATTCACCCGATTCATCTTGCTCCTCGTCGGGGTTATCCAATTCGTCTCCGAAACTCGAATTCTCCTCGTCAGTGCCAGAGCCCAACTCGTCAGGCGTCTGGTTGCCGGGGCTGACGACGATGGTGAATGGTGCGACTTCCTCACATCCAATCGTACCGCCAAGCAGAGCCATCAAGGCCGACCACATCAGCATTTTGGTTAACGTATTCATGATTGTTCTCCCGCATTCGCGGCTTAAAGGCGATCCACGTTAGCCGCACCCATTGTGCGACTGTGTCCGCTCTAAATAGCGGGGGCATCAGGGCGGATGGACACGGAATTTGACTTTTTTCGAGCCGCCAAAGTGGGCAATAGCGACTGTATAGTGGGGGTTTGCCGCCGACCGATCGGAATGTTCAACGCGTCTGATTTTCGTTTGGAGAGCCCTACTGCATTGCCGCGAGGGCATAAAAATAGGCGAATCCACCGGAGTGGATTCGCCTTTCTCTTGTTGATAGTTGGGCGCGTTATTGCTTACCTGAACGCCTGCGTTTTCGACGGCGTGGATCGGCAAACAACAGGCTAAGCATCATCGGCAACGCACAGCCCGCACCGCATAAGGCGTCTGTACAGTTCGAGGTGCCGCCGTCTGTCGGCGGTTCATCACCGGCCGCCGGCGTACCATCATCTGCGGGCGTGCCACCATCGGAAGGCGTGCCTTCATCCTCGCCCGCCCCGCCCGGATCGGATTCGACAATATCTTCCGCGCAATCCGGCGTGCCGTTGCCGTTCAGATCGTCATGGTCCGCCGATTCCGGACAGATGTCGCAGGCATCGCCAAACCCATCACCGTCGGTATCCAGTTGTTCGGCGTTGCGAGTGCCAAGGCAGTTGTCGTCTGCATCGTCCACACCATCACCATCGACGTCTGGATCGCATAGGTCGCCCATCCCATCGCCATCGCTGTCGGTCAGATCCAATTCTGCAACCAGCGGACAGTTATCCGCTTCATTGAGTACCCCGTCACCATCGATGTCGTCATCGCAGACATCACCGAGACCATCCTCGTCCAAGTCTTCTTGCTCAGCATTCGCATCCGTGGGGCAGTTGTCGTCCTCATCGAGTATGGTGTCATCGTCGGCATCCGGATCGAGCCGAAACACATTGCCCGTGTTTTGCCCTCCAATGAAGACCTGGCCGTTCGGGCCTAATGCAATGCCTAACGCACCAGCTAGCGGACTTCCTTCGCCAGCTCCGTTTTGATCGATAATCTCGAAAATCTGGCCGTCCGGCTGAATCCTAAACGCATTATGACTACTCAAGCCCGTCACAAAGACATTTCCTTCTGAATCAATTGCCATCCCATAGGGCCTCCTTAGCTCATTGCCCATACCGTCACCATCGCGATGAGCAATCTCGGTAATCGACCCATCGGGAGAAATTCGGAAGACATTGTTGCTTTCAGATCCTGCGACAAAAACGTTTCCATTATCGTCGCAGCCCAGCCCGACCGGTCCGAGCAGTTGGTTTCCAGCTCCGTCGCCGTCCTCATCAATAATTTCTGATATTGCGCCGTTCGGTCCAACTCGCAACACGTTATTACTCAAGTAGCCCGAGACATAGAGTCGGCCCTCTCTGTCCATTGCCATCGCCGTTGGGAAATCGAAGTCGATGTCTGGGCCAACTACGTCCTCATTGATGACAAGGCTGACGTCACCATTACGAGTGACGCTAAACACATTATCCCTTCCGGCAACAAATGTGTTGCGTTGAACGTCCACTAGGAGCGCATATGGATGATTCAGCTGATTGCCCTCGCCGTCTCCGTCTTCGCTAACGAACTCTTCGATAACGCCGAAGCTCGGAATCCTGTGTACGTTGTCACTGACTTGGCCCGCGACGAGGATATTCGAGGAATCGATTGCGATAGCGGACGTGTAACGGTGCTGACTGCCGTTTCCATCTCCAGACGAATCCATCAAAATCTCGATATCACCATCCGAGCTAATTCGGTAGACCCGGTGCGCCGAACCGCCTGCGTATACATTGCCAAACCGATCCACGGCCAGGCCCCAAATAGAGCCATAGTGACCCTCAAAATCGCGACTGAAGATCTCGGTAATGACATATCCCGAGGCGGCCAGAGAGAGGTTCGGTCGAGCAAGAACCAATGCCAGCATTAACGCCGTCGTTTTTAATGCCAATCGCAATTGATCGGGGGTTATCTTTCTCATGTCATGTCTCCTATGCGCGTTCGCGGATACACCATCAGTTTCACTATCTACGCCCTACAGAGCGCGAATCAGTGTTAGCTAGCGCGACATCCGTACTTGTTGGACACAAAAAAAACGCCTCGACTGCAAAAAACAGCCGAGGCGTTTCAGGAGAAAAGAGAATGTTCAAGACATAGGGTCGCCGATGACCAATAACGTCTTCTTAATCACACAGCGGGCTGTTCGCCTGGATACCGTAGAAGTCGCCGCTGAAATTCAAGTCGGTCGGGCCCGCAACTTGAAATGGAAGCTTATCAACTCCAACGTATCCATTGGTATCCTGTTGCGTGCTGAGTTCCAGCATCAATTGCGAACCTTCCACGATGATCCTCCATGTACCCAGAGATTCGTACACATCTTCATTCGCATAACCATAGCCGTTCACCTGGGTGACAAAGCGCAACTGGAACTCGCCGGATGAGCACAGATCGATGTCTTCCCGTGCGTTGGTGAATACCGAGCCGTTACTTTGGCTTCTCAGGAAGGTTATTCGCGTTCCACTCAAACGCTGCTCGAGTTCTGCAGCAGCATTCTGCTCCGTTCCGGATTCATCCATGTCGTTCTCTTCCGAGCCAGATTCACCCGATTCATCCTGCTCCTCGTCAGGGTCATTCATCTCATCCGGGGAATCCGAATTCTCCTCGCCGGTGTCAGAGCCCATCTCGTCTGGCGCCTGAGTACCAGGGCTGACCACGATGGTGAATGGGGCGACTTCCTCACATCCGGTCGTACCGCCAAGCAGAGCCATCAAGGCCGAGCACACCAGCATTTTTGTCATCGTATTCATGATTGTTCTCCCGCATTCGTGCCCGATAGGCGTTTAATGTTGGTCGCACCCATTGTGCGACTGTCTACGCTCTAAATAGCGGGGGCATCAGGGCGGATGGACACGAAATTTGACTTTTTTCGAGCCGCCAAAGTGGGCAATAGCGACTGTATAGTGGGGGTTTGCCGCCGACCGATCGGAATGTTCAACGCGTCTGATTTTCGTTTGGAGAGCCCTACTGCATTGCCGCGAGGGCATAAAAATAGGCGAATCCACCGGAGTGGATTCGCCTTTCTCTTGTTGATAGTTGGGCCCGTTATTGCTTACCTGAACACCTGCGTTTCCGGCGCCGTGGATCCGCAAACAAAAGGCTAAGCATCATCGGCATTGCACAACCCGCGCCGCATAAGGCGTCCGTGCAGTTTGATCCGCCTTCGGGTTCTGTTGACTCATCGCCTTCCGGCGGTGACGTCACTTCACCATCGAGCGTGTCATTTTCCTCGTTGGTTTCGGTCAGATCGGGGTTCGAAGATTGCTCCGAGCAGTCCGGCTGTCCGTTTCCGTCGAGGTCCACGAGATCGTCCTCACCTTCACATTGATCACATTGATCGATCACGCCGTCTGCATCGGTATCGGCTTCACAATCATCGGGAATGCCGTTCACGTTGCAATCTTCGGCCTGGCCATTCGCCAATTCGTCGGCATCGATGGCGCCATTCAGATTGCAATCGGCCAAAGTGAAACGGGAACCGTGCATCGCACGCTCGCCGAATTCATCGCGATTGTGCCATGTAACCAACCACCGCCCATCTTCGAGATGGAAGAGATTCGGATCCAGGCACCAATTGTCTTCACGCTGATTTTCCGGATTGGTACGCTGAGGATGGCTCCAAGTGACACCTCCGTCCAAGCTAAACGCCATCGCAATGTCAGAGTCCCAATGCGGGCCGATATAGCTCGCGATTTTCCAGGTGGACATCCACAATCCCGATCCAACGTTTGCCAATTTGACCCCGTAATCCCTCGCTGAATCGAAGGCTGCGTTATTGTTCAAAGGCGTCGGTGAACTCCAACTTTCACCGTCGTCGTGGCTCCGCACTACGAACGTATCGTAATCCTCATCGGTGGAACCGTGCAGGTGCCCTCGCGCTGACCAAGCAATCAGCCAATTCCCATCAAGATCAGACTTGACGGATAAGCCACTTACAAAGCCATCGCCCAGGTCAGCGGCGTCGAGCAGCGGTATGGGCAGACTCCACGTCGCTCCAAAATCAACGCTTCGCGCTACCATCGGTTGCACGGGGAGGTAGGGCTCTGGCAATACGCGTGAAAACGCCAACAGCAATGTTCCATTTGCGCTCATTCCCAGTTCAACCCATCGTTCGATCGTTTCATCAATCTCGGCAATGGCGAAAATCGGCCGCGGCGCTTCCCAAGTTCGCCCATTGTCGTAGCTCTTGGAAAATAGGAGATCCTGATCAGAGCCAATTGTTCCCCACAACGTATCCGTCGATTGCCAAGCGACAAGCCAAGTTTCGTCGCCGAGGTAAATGACCTTCGATTTTTCGTCACGACCTCCGCCAGCCGCTGACAAATTGTTCAATGGTTGGGCTGTACTCCACGTAAAGCCGTCATCGGTGCTGCGACTAAAGAAAATGTCCCTTTCACCACCTAGCAAGCCGTCGAAGGAATCCATCGACGTCCATGTGGTAATCCAGGTCCCATCACCATCGGTTGCGATCGAAGCATCAAAGTCCCCACCGTTGTCGGTAGACGCATTGGAATTCAATATGGACGGCGCACTCCAGGAGTCGCCACCGTCGTGAGTTCTCACAAAATAGATGTCGCTATCGCTGAGCATTTCCGGCGACTGATAAGGATCGGAATCGTAGTGATAATCCACAATTTGTGAGCCCCATACGGCGATTGCCGTGCCTCGGTGGTTTGACGCAAAGGTATGCTGGTCAACATATTGGTCCCACGCTTCCCCTGTTAGCGATTGGGTTTCATCAAGAGGCACAGGAAGCTGGGCTGATACCGTCATCGGGACGGACAAGGACAGCCCAAGCCCGAGTATCATCCTTAAGAAACCATTCTGCCTGTAGTTTGCCCTATCAGCGTCAGTCTTGGGTTGCTTTGTCATCGCATTTGCTCCGTTCTTTATTGAGACGCGAGTGCTTTAACCAAGCCCGCTCTCACCAGACCTTCTCATCCGTCACAACTAGCCCTCCATCGCATCGATCTGGACACACTTCGCCAATTTTTTTCCCTGTCCAAAGCCCACTTATCCACCGCTAGCTGCCCTTGATCGTGGCGCGCGATGGTCGTGCGTCGCCGATCTCGTCCATCACGAGGCCGTGAGCCTCGCGGGAGGTAGCGGCGATGGCGACGGGACGAAGTCAACCTGCAGTATTGATGACGATCGTGGTGGTTGCGGGTGCGATGCGTGCCACGGCGATGGCCGCTGACAATGCTTTGCAGGAATGCGGACATCACCATACGGTCGCAGGCACAGGAAAAATCGGCTCAGCGTCGGGACGCCTGAGCAATGACGACGAACCGTCGAATGACTCATATCGTTGGACGGCCACCGCCAAGCAGCCCGCTGTTGAATTCGGCGCACGCTTGCAGTTGACGTTTTCATTCGTGCCCGACGGTACGTTGGCGGCCGCCCCCTCGACGGCCTTCAACACCGAGCCCGAGGAGAGCGTGTTGTATGAGGCCATGGATGCCGAGTTTCCGGGCGGTATGGCCAACTTCGAACGACTGGTGCGTGAAGCGGCGGCAAGTTGGTCGAACGTAGCGGATATTGTTTTCGAAGAAGTTGACGATGATGGTGCCGATGTTGCCTATTTCAACGAAGGCACCTTGCCGTCCGGCGGCGAACCGGCTCGCGGTGACATCCGATTTTGTATGCGTTCTATCAACGGCACCGGCGTTGATGATGACGGCGATGGGACTGTCGATCGCAATGTGTGGGCCAGCGCGTTCTTTCCGCACTACGGTGGCGATATTGTTCTCGACGTAGCGGATCTGCCGTCATTCGCGGATGAGACCGATGATTTTCGCGTGTTTCGCAACTTGCTGGCGCACGAAATCGGCCATGCTTTGGGATTAGAGCACGTGACGCCTCAGACGGACACCCGATTGATGGAACCGCGCATGAGTCGTAACTTTGACGGTCCGCAACCGGAAGATGTGGCAGCCATCAATGCACTCTATGGCAACGCGTTTCCGCTGGATGAAATATTCGATGACACGTCTTCGGACCAAGATTCTATTGACTCGAATATTGACGACGAGTCAGGTGATACAGGTTCCGACATCGTCGATTGCGATGCCAGCGCATGCGGCGTGGGCTGCTCGGCTCCGATGATGTTTTTTACGGGATTTGCCGGCAGCCGACGACGGCATCGCTTAGCGTTGCGACGCCGGCGCCCTTAATCCGAAAAGAGGGCCTAAATTAATCGACCCTGCCTGCGGAATTGCCATCGCAAAACCGCAGGCGGGCACCATCATCCTAGTCGATGAGTACTCCAACAAACCCCTGAATATCGCCTCCATCAATTATGCCGTCACCATTTAGGTCATTCGCACAAATGGTGGCGTCATCTGGCGCGACTGGCATCACTAACTGCTGCACGAAACCCGCCACATCAGCCAGTTCAACACTACCGTTTCCGTCGGCATCGCCTTTCAAGCAGATGGCCGTCTCATTAAACGCAGCAGAGATGGGCAGCACCAAATCCAGCGCGTCAATAGTGGTAGCCGTGACCGCGCCGAAGCTGCTGGGCAAGGTGGCAATGGTAGGCGTCGTAAACAATCCCTCCAAATCGTCGAAGGTGGCGTCATCGTCAAATGTGGGAGCGGTAAAACCGATGACAATCACCTCGCCCGTTGAAGGAGCTTGCAATACCTCGACCACATTTCGCATATTGTTGATAGTGTATTGTCCGGCATACGTCACCGCCCCCGTCGCTGCCGTCACATTAAATTCGAACACTTCGGTGGAGGTCGCGGTCGGGTCGTTGGTACCAGCACAAACCCAAAGGCGTAATCCATCGGCGCTGATCAACATCGACGATGGTGCCGGTACCGGGACGGTAGCGACCGAAAGCGAAATAGTTTCTATGGGTGCAGTCGAGGCCTCGTCATAGACAATCAGCCAATCATTATCATTCAAAGCGTGCGCTGTCGTGACAAAAACATTGCCGTTGGCATCGACTTCAACCTCGCGCACTCTGCTCTTCTCGGGTTCGGGAACCGAGAAGCAGCCACCGAAGAGCGTCGTCGATCCTGGGCTCGGATTCTCGCCATAGACCGCCATAATCGTGGGCGGCTGAAAGCTGCCGTCTCCCAATGGATTGAGTTGGACCTTTGCTACCGCACGATACGGGCAACTACCGTTGCCCGGTTCGATGATGACCGGTGCGATGTAGGCGATGTTCGGATCAGTCTTGCTAAACGCCACATCGGTCACGGGGGCGCCGACAAAGCCGCCGAAGCCATCGAACGTGGGATGGACGCCGACGACCACGGTATCGCCGGCAAGACACGCACTGATGTTGTTACCGTCACACGTGGTAATGATCGGTGGTAAGGCAACCGCAGCGTTTTCGAGGCGGATCAACCCCTGTGTGGCGTGTAATTGATACAACACCCCATCCACGTCCTTCGCAAAACGCGTATTCGCTCGATATCCATTGACGGCCGGCGCGCTGGCGGGCAACTGTGCGTTCGGAGCCGCTACGCCATCTAAGTCAATCTGGTACAAGGAATCTTCCTGAATCCCCATCCCGTCTGGCTTACCGCTGATGATCAAGCGATTGGCTGCCAAAAGTGGTGGCGTCGGTTCAGCGGTCGGAGAAGTAAGATTCAAGCCGCATGTTGATGTCGCGCTTGGATTGTTGAAAAAGGTATCCCACGAAATCAAATCTCCGAAATCGATGTACTGGTCGCTACTTAACAAGTAGTTATCGAGGCATCCTTCTTGGTCTCCCGCAACTTTTCCGTATTCGGCAATCAACAGCAGAAAATCACGATTCGATACCGCATCATCCCCACTGTAATCCTGACAGGTATAGGTACAATTGATTTGTGGATCCCAATCGTCTATTTCCACACATGCGTCGAGACCGAGCAACTCCAACTGGATATACGTGCCGCGCGTGAAGTTTAAATTGCCGCGCGGAAAAATTCCGTAGAACGTTGCCAACTTGTCACTACCGATCGCGCCCGGACGACCTGCCTCGGGCGGCATCAATCTGGCGATCTCAACGCGATCGGCGGGATCGGTGTCGTCAATGCGCGACGATTGCGATAGGTAAACAACCAATTCGTCGGAAGGGTTGCCGCAAAAACGGTAGTTGAACGTCACCAGAATCTCATCTTCCGCCGCCCGCGCAAACGCCCCGTGGGCTGCCACCGAACTGGCACTATCGAAATCACCATCGGCGCGCGTTTTCATCTCCATATATCCACCGATGAAGCTGTCATCCAAGCGTTGAATCGAGCCGCGCTTGGGCAACGCCGGCGGATCGAGTTGAAGGTCATCGTCGTCGGTAGTTCTTCGTTGTACGCGCACGCCGAATTCCGCCTCATCTTCCATGGCGATGTTGACCAGCGAGAATCCCAGCAGTGGCGTGTCGACAATCTCAGCCCCCGCGCCCATCACCAAAGTCTGGTAATAGATGTGCTGCAAACCGGTGTTAAGGGTCGCGTTGTCGCCCAACACCAGATTGCGCACATAGACGGTTTCTGGAATGGTGATGCCGGGATCCTGAAATACGAACCCTTGTCGATTGGTCAGCGTTAACTTGGCACCGGGCTCAATCTCCAGCCGATCCAACGCCCAAACACCATCGAATCCGGCGCTGCTATTCAATTGATAATGCCCCGACGCTCCGCCGCCGACGTTGAAATCCAAATCCTCGGCGCGCAATTCAAGCAATTCACCCTGCTCGAGATCAACGCCCTGCCTGATGATCACGGTAATCTTGTTGTTCACGAGGTTGGGCGCAAACCCGTCGTCCGGATCGGGATCGAGATCGAGGTAACGATCGCCCTCGGAAACAATGTCGTTGCAGCTAATCGTGGCGTCACCAGATACAAAGAACTCGCCACCGAAGCTCGAACTCGCTTCCACCAAACGAATGTCGTTATGAACGATGCGGTTTTCCGCTTCGAAGCACAGCAGCTTGACGTTTACCGACGTATTCTGAACCTCGGCCTCGTCTTGCACGACCAACGAGCCATTGACTGTCGCACTACCGCCCGCCGCCGTTACCCCGGGCTCGTCCTGACCGTTGCATGCGTCTTCCGGTTGACCGCTCAGATTCAACCGCCCGGTGCCACTCAAGATCAAGCTGGCCCCGGCATCAATCTCAATATCACCGTTGCCTTCGATGCGGCTGCTGACCGTTGTCGCGCCCTGCGGCGGATTCGTCGGCGCGATGTTCAATTGTGACTGCCCCACCCACGCCATACTCGTCGCAGTCAGGAAATCGGTGAGTACCATCCCATCCTGCAGGGCTGGGCTCGCCGTGAGCGTCAGTTGTTGGCGGCCCAACAATTGAAAACCGAGATCGTTGGTGACAAGGAATCCACCCGTCGGCGTCAATTCGGGAACTACGGTGAACGCCAACGTATCCGAATCGACGGTGGTCTCTTGGGCTCGAAATGACGCGACCTGAGCGCTAAGCAGCACGCCGTCGAATAGTAAGTTCGCCGTGCCTTGGTTGAAGTCGTCGTACACGCGCCCGGTAATGGTCAATTCGCCGCCCCCCAAAAATGCCGCCTCAGCAAGTCCGTTGTTGCTGGCATCTGCTTCCAGAATATGACCTGTCCACGAAATCGTTGCCGGCGTATCCCATGACGGTCCGATCACCCAACGGGTGTCGGCACCGAGTACGAAGACATCGCTTAAGTTGGAAGCCGCGATTCCCCACGTTGGTTCGTCCCCACCGGTGAAGAAGGTAGCACTACTTAATTGTCCGACCGAACGCGTAATCAGTTCGGCATCGCACGCCGCGACGTTCTTGATCTTTAGCGTCGCCCCGGCCGCCACGTTAACGCTGCCCGGTCCACCGAAGTCGGCCTCGTAGATATCCAGCCGACCACCATCTATATTGAGATCGCCCGTCAACGTAAGCCGCGATTGCGATAGCCCCAGCCCGTTGCTGGCCATCGATGATGCAACCTCAACCGTCAGGCCGTCGACGTTAATAATGCCACCGCTGCTATCGAGTTGCGGCGCGCATTCGCCCACGTTTTCTCTCAGAATACAGTTACGCAGCGTCGGGCCGCCGCCAAATGTCAAGAAACCGCCGCCCGATGTGGGATTATCAGCGTTACCACCACTGATGATCAGGCCATCCAGCAGCGCCGTTGCCGTTACACCGGTGCCGGTGACCACATGAAAACTGTTGTCCGTGATACTCGCAGGAGTACCGTCATCGTCGCCGAGCAGATCACCACTTAGAATGGTCGGATTAGCAACTGGATCGCGCTCCGCTGCACTGACTTCCGTTCCATTAAAGCCCCCCAGAATGCCAACATTGTCTTGTAAGAGAAACGTCGCATGTCGATCGGTGCTGCCGCTGTCGGGTGTGTAGCTGCCGGCCGCCACCCAAATCTCAACCGCGCCACACGAGTTACCAGCGGCCACCGCCAGCGCTGCCTGCAAGTCGGTGTATGCATCCTGCCAACTGCTACCATCGTTGGCACCGCTCGCGGCACCATTCACATAGAAGCGTGTGCCAGTCAACGGACCGCGCTCGTAAGGCCCTATGTCAATGATGGGTGCTGTGCCATTGCCCGTGTCCGTCGCCACATCATCTACAAAGCGCGGGTTGCCCGTGACGTCAAACGGTGTGTTTTCAAAGACGTTGCCATCGCAATCAACGTCGGTCGCGTCGTCACTAACTGCGTCGTTGTTACCCGCATCCAGTGCGGGCGAGCCCGCCATCAGGCGCAAGTCGCCATAGTCGTCATTGACGCCATCCCACAGACCATCGCCGCCCGGATCGGGTAAACGAACAAAGAGCGGATCGTCGTCGGAATTGTTGTAGGTCGCGCCATCAAACGGGATATTGCCGTCATTGGGATCGTCGTCCTGAATAATGGAGTATGACAACTCACCGGGATCAAACAGCGTACCGCGAATATGATTTAAAACACCGCCCGCACGATTATCCCAAAAGATACAATTCGACGCAGTGACATTAATTCCGAGCCCAGCAACCGCGCCGCCATTATCCGCGACGCCGACTTCATTGCGCACGAAAGCGCAATTGATATATTGGGCATCGCCGTTATCTCGATTAACAACAGCACCACCAGTAGAACTGAATCCCCCGGGCGTAATCCCGACAGCCTGATTACCCACGAAAACAGTGTTAACGCACGTTAGAATGCCATCATTCTCAATCGCACCACCGTCGCATTGACTACAATCAAGGCTCGTAATATTGCCTTCAAAAATGCAGTTGGCGATGGTCGCTATTGGTACACCGAATAAGTCTGCGTTTTTAAGTGCGAGCGCGCCGCCGTCGCCATCGCAAGTATTGCGGGTGAAGCGACAACCCGAAATCAGGTGAGGCAGATTGGAATTGCGAATTGAAACGGCACCACCGGACCCAAAGCTAGCATCTCCGACATTCTCAATAAACTCGCAGTCAATGAGAATTAGCGCGTTGTCACCTTGCGTCACACCATTTTCCACCGCTGCACCGTCTCCGGACAAATTGCCCACGAACTCGCAACGTTCGATCACGGGTTGGCCTGATGAAACGTGGACGCATCCGCCATCGTTCCCCATGAATGAGCACCGGGTAATTAGTGAATCCGAGTTTTGGATAAAAATTCCAGCTCCACTTCGTGCGACGTTTCCGTTGAATCTGCAGTCATCGACGAATCCCACGCCGTTTCGTAGGTAAACTGCGCCGCCGTTATTGTCCGTCGAATTATCAATAAAATCGCAATCCAATATCCGCAGGCCGTCGCTCTCATTGCTATGAATTGCCCCACCAAATCCGACTGGGCCAGTCTTGTCGGAGTCATCATTCGCAATGTTGCGCTCGAACATGCATCCCTGAATGAGCGGCCCACCGCCGAATAAAACAATCGCACCGCCTCGTTCAAACGTTCGATTCTCAATAAATTGACAATCGATGATTGACACTGATCCACTCGTGGAGATCGCGCCGCCGAAGCGAATTGCGAAGTTTTGCCGAAACGCGCAGTTACGTACGAGCGTTGCAGCCGTAGCACCACCCAGTCCGAGACCGGCTGCTGATTGTGAAATATCAATTAAGTCTGCATTACCCGCCGTAATCTGCAGCCCATCAATAATGGTCGACGCATCGGTATCGTTGGCGCTCGCCACGCGATAGGCATTATCGCAGAGGTTTAAGTCGGCGCAATCGACATCGCCGTCACCACCGGGCGGCTCGACATCATAAACGGCGCATCCCGTTTGGCTCGGTTCTATAGCCAGACCTTCACCGCTGTAACACCGCAGGCCCTCCGCCAAATCGGGAATGTCGTCACCCAATAAATCGCCGGACAATATGGTGGCATTTGCAACGACATCACGTTGGCCGACTTGCGTTTCGGTTCCCGCGAAACCGCCGTACACCTCAACGCCATTGGGAATGACGAAGCTCGCGTTGCGATCGCCGACAACCTGTCCGCCGCCCTGATCGGGCTTATAAGTTCCGGCAGCAATCCAAAGCTGATCGCCATCCTGCGCCGCTTGCAAAGCATCCTGCAATAGCGGATAGGCATCGGTCCAAGACGAACCATTGTCGGCACCGGCAGCATTGGCATTGACGTAAATGATTTCTGCCTGGGCAAGCGCCGGACTAGCAACAAGCGCTACCAGCAGCAGACACATCATTCGGTATGTTCGACACGTATTTTTCATCACATTTGTCCTCTCAACAAATGGACCTTATGGACAAGGTGCTTCCATCTGGCACGCCGTTACCTGTTGCTGCAAATCCTGATAGGGGATGTAGCAGTAGTTCTCGGTGAGCAATAGCCCCTTCTTGATGGAAACGAAATCAACATGGCCGTCGACGAACGCTAGGTTGAATCTACAAGGCTTCTGATGCCAACTGATCCGTTGAGAATCCCACGGGTAGATGGCATTGATCCAGCCGAAATCACCCATCAGAATTAACCGTGATGTATCTGCAAGCTGGTTCGACCCACCGCTATTCGCCAACCGTTGATTTACCTGAAAAATGACCGACACACATGGATCGAACGGCAATGTTTGAAGCTGCGGTTGTCCTACAATCGTTTGATTCATCGGATAGCTGGTACCGTAGTACTCGAAGGCGGTGGGCCGAATCACATCGCTGCCGTCATCGGACGGACATCGAAAGACATCCCCACCGTCGTAAAGAATCGGATCAAGCTGCATATAGCGATTCAGCGGTTTTTCGATCGGGTTGGCCGGATCGGCGCCGAATACGACCGCACCACCACCTTGTATGCCACCGTAGTTCACGTTGACGTTGATACCCTTCAGGTATCGCCCTTGATGATCGTCGAAGTAATACTGCCACGTCACCGCCAACTGTCGTAGATTCGACTGACAACTATTGCGCCTGGCGACGACACGGGCATTTCTCAGCGCCGGTAGCAATATCGCAATCAACAACGCAATGATCGCTATTACCACCAGCAATTCGATCAGAGTGAATCCGCCATGATATCGGTGGAGACAGCCGTTATTGCGACGCAAACGAGGGGGCCGACGCGAATGGATGGGTGGCAATGAATTACGCATCATCGCCCCCTTTAAGTCGCTGCGAATCGATATGGCTTAGATAAGATCTTGCCTCACTCACCAGCCACGTATTCTGTGGCCATCGCTGAATAACCTGATTGAACCGGGCGGTTGCAGCGTCAAGATCTGCGGCTTGCCAAAAGCGTAAGCCTTGCGCAAAACATACAACGGCGGATTGTGGCTCCCCGTCAGTTAAACCCTCTGCGGCCTCATCATCAGCGAGCAACACATCCATCGCGTACCACTCCGACGATGTTGCGGTTAGTCCCCGTTGAATTTCTGCAGCCCGATCCAACCGTCCTTCCTGCACGGCTAGCAAAAACCACCCCATCCGCAGTTCGCGCATCATCGGCAAGAGCCGGGCCCCCACGGCCGCATCCGCCTCGCGCGCATGAAGAAGCGCCGCCGCGTCACTGCGTTGCTTGCCGGCAAGCGCGTCCCGAACCTGTAAGTCAAAATCTAACAAGATCATTCCGGTCGATGACAGCAGCATCACCAGCGCTGCTGCCACGACGGAAGCAACTTTGTTGCGCGCGATAAATTTTCGCACGACGTACAGTCGACTGTCGCGCTTGGCCTCGATCGCCTCACCCTGCAGGTAGCGCTCCAAATCGTCGGCGAGGGCGGCGGCGGATTGATAGCGCCGATCCGCCTCCTTCGCGAGGCAACGGAGAATGATGGTCTGAACATCGTCGTCGATCGGGCAACTGCTGAGACGAAAGCGCCGCGATGATTTAGCAATGACACCGAGCGCGGCCGACCATTGCTCCATCGGCGGTGTAGGAGCCGACTCGGCGATGTTCTTCAGAACATCGGCCATCTGCCCGTCAACGGCATACGGAAACTGACCGGTCAACAATTGGTAAAGAATAATGCCTAGCGCATAAATGTCCGTCCGCGTATCAACTTCCGCATGATTGCCCTTTACCTGTTCGGGGCTCATGTAGGGCAAGGTACCCATGATCTGCCCCGTCATGGATAACATATCGCCCTCGTTATCGAGTTGCTTGGCCAAGCCGAAATCTAGAACTTTGGGGGTGCCGTCGTGATCAACGATAATGTTCGAAGGCTTAAGATCGCGGTGAATGATTCCTTTTTGATGTGCATAACTAACGGCGCGACAGATGTCCCTGAATAACCCTATGACAGAATCAATACCAAGCGCCTCTTCACGCACATGTTCGTCAAGTCGCCGGCCACTGATATAGTCCATCACACAGTAGGCCATGCCGCTCGCCGTCTGACCCGAATGAAAAATGGCAATGATGTTGGAATGTTTGAGCTTGGCGACCAGTTCGATTTCCCGCTCGAAGCGCAGCCGCGCGGAGCGCGTCGCGAGAGCTCCCTCCAGCAGTATTTTGATCGCTACCTCGCGCTTGGTGCGCGTTTGGAGCGCGCGATAAACAACCCCCTGACCACCACGATGGATTTCGTCGACAATGCGATAGCCCTCGATCGTTGGTGCACCAGCAACAGTAAATGCGGCATCAGTTGCAGCGCCGGTACCCGTGCGGGTAGCGTCGGCTTCATTGTCTGCAACGAAACGATGCTCGAAGGCGGCGCGCACATTGCCAAAAACTGAATCCGCATCGCCCGCTAAAAGGTCGGCTTGCATGCGGCAGGCGGCGCACTGCTTCAGATGCTCGTCAACGCGCAGGCGCTCGCCGTCACTGAGGTCGCCGGAGCGATATCGTTCGAATTCTCCGGAATGAAGACACTCCATCCCTAGACCCCCGCTGTAGCCATAGACAGCCCCCACACGGGAAATCCCCGTGAATATGTGTCTGCATACATGTGATCTTGGCTTGGTCCGAACAATCGATCGATTGATCGATTTACCGTTTGCATTCTAAGCGAAATCAAGAGGGTATGTGACATCATTGGCCGGATCTTTTTTGTTCAATGCATTTCTGCGACCGCAACGCACGATCACCATTCGCAAGTTATTAGCGCAAACTTTCAGATATATGGACATCATCCGATCAAAAACACCATGAATGCCCCGAAATCACGGAAACGAAGACATTTCCAGAGTTTTTTGGACGAGCGTGTCCAAGATGCGACCTGCCCCGGCTAGTTGATGGTGAAGCCGCTCAATGGTGAGCGTGGTAATGAGCAAATACGAGCATGAATGAAAGGACCTGAACCATGAAACGCCTCTCCAACCTTACCCGACTGGCTGTATTCACCTGCCTCATCCTGACCGCCACGGTCTGCACCGGCTGCGATGAGTATCTTTATGGGGCGGGCACGTTCGCCTCCGGCGGCAGTACCGACCAGCTCGGTTATTACTACGACGTCGTCTTCGAAAGCATGCTGAACGACGCGTTCGCCGGATACACCTTTTACTGATGAGGAGGTCTCAGATCGGCCCCTCGGCATTGCGGACGCCGGGGGGCTTCTTGTTTATGATGTACATGCGTTTTTTGGGTGCATAACCATAGGATGACCATGACCGATCACATTACCCAACCTTCGTTACTCTCGCGCGTGCGCGATCCGCGCGATCTGGAAGCCTGGAACGACTTCGAGAAGAAATATCGCGATCTGCTACTTACGTACGCCTCGCGCAGGGGGTTGCAACCCGCGGATGCCGAGGATGTGCGCCAGCAGGTCATGTTTAATTTGGCCAAATACTTGCGCGATTTTCAATACGACGCATCCCGAGGGCGTTTTCGCAGTTACCTGGGACGCATGGTGCGGCATGCTGTCGCCCAACATCATGCCAAACGGAAAGATGACGTGGTGGCGTTGGATTCAAAGATTCAAGCAGCCGTGCCCGGCGATGATGATTCCGAAGCCGATGGGCTCTGGGAAGAAGAATGGATGAACCATCATTATCGATTGGCGATGGACTCGATCCGCGGCAAAGTGGATGAAAAAACGGCCGCCGTCTTTGAGCAGTTTATTGCCGGCAAGTCGGCAGAAGAAATCGCGACGGCCCACGACATGTCGAACGACGCCGTCCAGAAGATCAAACAGCGGATGCGAGACCGGCTCAAAGAGCAAATTGCGCTACAGATCAAAGAAGAAGATGAGGACTTTAAAAGCAATGGATGAATAGCCATTTCATCAAGACTGTACAGGGCGGATTCTTAGCCTGACTTAAATCGACGGCCGATGGCAAATCCATTCATCTATTTAAAACAGTGGATGTTTGCATTCACGCACTCCGCGCAATCCGAAATCGAATAGATACACGCCATAATCTAGAATTGGTATCTACCGGATTCTAATCTTACAGCTGCAAGGATTCGGCAATATTGACCTTCAGTTAATGCCCGTGCAGACCTGCGCGGCTCCTACCTCCCCAATCTAAATGAAATTTCTTGCAGCTACGTGTCCATACCCGCAGGAACGGCAGCTATCTCCCTTGACGATTGCGAATGGCGCAATCTGCGATTTTGCGGTCCGAAGGACGACGATCAGGCGTCTCCTCTAAAAGGATCGCTACTCAACTGGCATGGGAGACGAGACCATGAAGCGAGAACACGTACAATTTGATGAACAACTGAATACTACAACCAAATCTTCGATCACCCGAGTCCTCAAAGCTGCAGCTAAACCCGCCGTCATCGCCGCGCTCGCAGTTGTCATGACGGCATCTGCGCAGACCGCTTCCGCGAATGACGACGCCGACGCCGGATCGTTCGTAGCCGGGCGCATCCTCCTCAAGATGCGGGCCGGGCACGCCGGGGCGCGCAGCGCGCTACCCGGCATCACGTCGACGCGACCACTGCGCCCACAGGGTGCTGCGGCGCGCAATGCAATGCAGTCGGAATGGTTCGTCGCGGATCTCGATGATGGAACGTCGGTTGAAGATGCGCTGAGCGCGCTCGAGGGATTTGATGGTGTCGAATTGGCACAGCCGGATTTTATCCGCACCATTCCGACACCGGTGACTCCACAAAATCTGGAAGCACAAAACGATCCGGGACGCAACCAGCAATACGCGCTCGAACGCATGCAGGTCAATCAAGCCTGGCAGATCGAAACCGGTAATCCGGAGGTCATCGTGGCCGTGCTCGATACCGGTGTTGATTACTCTCATCCGGACCTGCAAAACCAGATGTTCTTCAACCCGCAAGATCCTATCAACGGCGTCGACGACGATGGCAACGGCTACCCCGACGATATCGGCGGCTGGAATTTTGCGCTGAACAACAACAATCCCATGGACGGTCACAGTCACGGCACTCATGTTGCTGGCATTATCGCGGCAACACAGGAAAATCAAATTGGCATCGCAGGCGTTGCCAACGTTCGCATCATGCCGCTGACTGTTTTGGGACCCGACGGTTCCGGATCGGACAGTGATATTGCTGAAGCCATCTACTATGCCGTCGAAAACGGTGCGGACATCATCAACATGAGTCTGGGCGGCCCTGCATACAACGCTGCTACTGATGAGGCCGTGCAAATGGCGGCCGCGAACAATGTGCTGGTATTGGCTGCGAGCGGCAATGAAAGCGCCAACACGATCAGCTTTCCTGCTGGCTACGAGGGAGCTGTAGCCGTTGGTGCGACCGATCAGAATGACCAGCTGGCTGACTTCTCCAACATCGGTCAGGGAATGGAATTGGTGGCTCCTGGTGTTGGAATTCTCAGTACGGTTCCCGGCGACTACGAATCGCTCGACGGTACGAGCATGGCAACGCCGTGCGTCGCAGGTGTGGCAGCATTGTTGAAATCTGCCGAGCCGACGCTCTCTGCTGCCGACATTCGAGAACTGTTATCGTGTACTGCGGATGATTTGGGAAACCCCGGTTACGACACGTTATTCGGCCACGGTCGAGTCAACGCCCTCCGTGCGCTGACAGAGACCTGTACCCAAACCGGTAACCCCGGCGGCCAGGATGATGCGCATGAAGAAAACGATTCGCCCGAACAAATGGTCACGTTACAACCGGGCAGTCATCAACTTGCCGGCCTTGATGAAGACTGGTTTTCCGTGAGCCTGACCGGCGCTTTCTCGATCCGTGTCGACGGCAACGGCGGCGATCTGGACTTGCATGTGTTCGATCAGAACGGAGATGCAATCGGAACATCCGAGTCTCCTAGCTCAACCGAACAGGTGGATGGAACGGCCAACGGCCCGGTGGTGATTCGAGTATTCCCGTACAACGGACAAGGCGCGAATTACACGCTGACGATCGATGGCGACAGGGGTAACAACATCGCACCACCGCCGATCGACGACGAGTTCGAGGAGAACGATAGTATTACCTCGGCAGCGCTGCTGGCACCGGGAACATTCGAGCTGAGCGCCCTTGATTTGGATTGGTTCGCCATCGACGGCCCCGGCCAAATCGAGGTGCAGATTCAAGGAAACGGAGGCGATCTGGATCTCGCACTTGTTGATGAGGAAGGCAACACGCTGGATGCGTCCGAATCGCCGACCTCGAACGAGACGGTGTCCGGAACGTTCACGGGACGCGCATACATCTTGGTGCTGCCCTACAACGGGCAAACAGCTGACTATCAGCTTACCATCAATATGACGACCCCGGTCGGTCCTCCGGAAGATGGCACACCGACGCCTACGCCTCAGCCCGGCCCCACGCCGCCAGAATCAAACCCTGGTGAGATCATCGTGACCATCCCGACCAACATCTGTGGTCAAGGTGGGGCACAGTTTGCGGGTGCGATGGCGCTCGGCTTCGTCGGCATAAGCGCCCGTCGTTCGAGAGGACGAAGACGACGCCGAGTATGAATCCGAACGTAAGCGGATAACGCTCAGACGACACGATCGTTGCGCTAATGCTCAAGGCGACATTCGGCAACCATAAGGGGCCGGATGTCGCCTTTTCTTAAAACATAACCGCTACCTCTCCGCAGCGCAACCCGGAAGATTCAATTCCGAAACCGGAAATGTGAATTCGAATGGCCGATCCATCAGGGCGCACAAAAGATCTTTCTTCCGCCGTGTCCATTCTCATTCATCACGAATCTAGATGTATTGAAGGCGGTGGCACAGTGCGACTGCGATTGCAAACGAGAAGAAAGACAAGCTCCGGGAGACGAAACGATGAGACGAATGAAACGAATGATGATCTGCCTGCTGTTCATGGGTATGACGACGGCTGCCACCGGCTGCGACGACTATCTGTATGATCTCGGCTACGACTACGATTACGGATACTGGGACGGCTATTACGACAACTCCGGTGGATCGAGTTCAGGAACCTTTTTCAGTGATTACGGAGGCTCACTTTCGTGGTGGTAAGTCAAAACACAATTGCAAAGCTAAACCTAAAGGAGGGTAACGAATTGGGTTCGTGAGATAAATGCGTTCTTTACATCGACCTAGAAAGGAGGCTCGTCTGCAACGACTCTACTGATTGGTACCAAAATAAAATGGGTGATTGTGCCGCAAGCACAGTCACCCATTTTCATTGGAATCTATTACTCAAACTGCTTTTGACGAACTTGATCAACATCGCCACCAGCAGTCACCAAGAAGTAAAATCACCGTGAAGATGATACTCACAGCCAGAACGATGTTTACCTTCTCTTAATGCGAACGCCTCCCACATAAATCGCTAACTACCAACCAGTAGCACTATCAACACTGCAATATCAGTCCCATCTACGTTTTCATCTTCATTAACATCCGCCGTACAAAGCGCCGTCATTGAAGCAGATTCCGGAGCAACAAGAACACCTGCAAAAGCACTTATGTCCCCAATATTGACTGCTCCGGATTCGTCAACGTCACCGCGTTCAAAGCCGTCGCAGTCACTCGGACAGTTATCGGGAATGCCATCACACAAGCAGGATGGATCAGCAGTTTCACATTCATCGAGAATCCCGTTGTTATTGCAATCACGCGGGTTGGGGTTATAGATCGCGCGAAAGCCCTCGCGGTCACCAACAGGATTTTCACCTATACCGACGATGATTTGGCCATCAGGGGACGCATCCCACGCAAGCGTTAACTGCCAGCCGGTCAAATCGAGCCCGTAGTTGTTTACCAGTAAATCTTGCAAAGACAGCATGCCGGTTTCTTCAGTCCAGATAAATGCTTCCGGCCCCGCGTCCGTCGTGCCTGAACCTACCACTACGCTTCCATCATTCGAAACACCGCGCGCGAAACTCGAAAATGAACCGCCAGGTAAGTCGCCGAGGCCGACCATGCCTGTCGATTCCGTCCAACGGAACGCCTCACGACCGTTGGAAGATATGCTTTCTCCGACGACGACGGTTCCATCGGCGGACACGTCGAAAGCCTGGCTGTCAAATGCTCCACCCGGCAATTCACCGAGGCCGACAAGGCCGACACCTTCACGCCAGAGGATGGCTTCTTGGCCAGCGCCGCCCGAGGAATAGCCCGCCGCCGCAGTACCATCAGCCGAAATGCTCCACATATTGCTAAAATCTGTTCCGCCGGGTAACTCACCCAGGTTTTCCTCGACATCGTCGCTTGGCCAGCGGGTCGCTATTCGATTTCCGTCGTAATTGGCCCGTCCCGCAATGAAACTTCCGTCGGCACTGACGTCGTTGGCAACAGCATTAATGCTTCCATCCGGGGCAGGCCCTAGCACCACGATGCCTTCGGAGGCAGTCCAACGAATCGCGACTTGCCCAACAGAGGCTTCGGCCCAGCCCACGGCGGTGAGTCCATCCGATGAAACACGCCGAAGCGAACTAAAGAAGGCACCGCCGGGTATCTCTCCGATCCCAAACATGCCGGTTTCGGGCGTCCAAACGAACGCCTCCCGACCTTCATCGACGCGGGTGTGACCGACGACCACGTTGCCGTCGGCCGATACACCATTGGCGGCGCTAAACGTTTGGCCGCCGGGTAAATCCCCGAGCGCCACAAACGATGCCTGCGGCGCAGCCAACTCGCACAGATCGATCCAGCCGTTGTTGTTGCAATCGGTGATGTTGTCTTCGCAATCGTCTGGTACGCCGTTGAAATTACAATCGTTGTCGGTCAACTCGCAATCGTCGGGCACGCCGTTGGTATTGCAATCGTTATCCATTAATTCGCATTCATCCGGCACACCATTGCCGTTGCAGTCATTCTCGCCGGTATTGCGATACCAAGTGACGTCGTCTGCAAACCACGAGCACGAGACGACATCGTTATCGCCATCGCTGTCGATATCACCGGCCACAACACCGGCGGCACCATTGCGCTCGGCGACTATCTGCTTAAAGCCAAAGGTACCCAGGCCGTCGGTGTTTTCGTACCATGCAACATCATCATCCTGGAATGATGCCGAAAGCAGGTCGAGATCGCCGTCGCCATCGATATCGGCAGCAGCCAACGCCTGAACACCATCGACTAGGTTGGTGACGAGTTGCGGGCCGCCAAAGGTGCCGAGACCGTCGAGGTTCTCATACCAGACGATCTGCTGATCACCCGAAACAGCAACTGCCAGATCGATATCGGTATCGCCATCAGCGTCGAAGGCGATGACATCCGTTGCGCCAGCCGCAACGTTCGATATCACAACTTCGGTGCCGAACGTGCCCAAGCCGTCGGTGTTCTTAAACCATGAGACTTTGTCATCATCGAACGAGACGGCGACCACATCAATAAAGGTGTCACCATCTACGTCGACGGCGATTGCTGCTTGCGCCCCGTTCATATTTGAAGAAATGACCTGCTGTGCACCAAAGCTTCCAAGGCCGTCGGTGTTTTCATACCACGCAATCTTGTTGTCCGAAAACGACGCCGACAGAATATCTGGATTGGAATCACTGTCGATGTCCGTTGCAAACACAGATTGCACACCGGCGGCGAGTGTTGTGATGGAAATCGGCGGCCCAAACGTACCGAGGCCATCCAAGTTTTCAAACCATGCGACGGTGTCGTCACCGGCCCAGCCGGCCACGACATCGTTATCCATATCACCATCGACGTCGACGACATGTACGCTATTCGCACTGGCTGCCGCGCCGTAGATAACCTGCTCGGGCCCAAACGTACCCAAACCATCTAAGTTCTCGTGCCAAGCGATACGGCCGCTATTGAAAGACGTCGTCACAACATCCAGATCGTCATCACCATCGAGATCACCGAGAAAGATGTCGGTGGCGTAATCGGTGGCGTTTGATATCTCATTGATATCCCACTGCACAGTAATCGCACACGGATCGGGCAATCCATCGCCGTCGCAATCTTGCAATGAGCCGTCGAAAATTTCGCAGTAGTCGGCGATTCCATTGAGATTGCAATCGTTGCCGGGCTCGCAGATATCGAGCAACCCGTCATTGTCGCAATCTTCGCTGAGTCCGTTGGCAATATCGCAGGCGTCGAACAAACCGTTGTTGTTGCAGTCAACGAACGCTTCGCATTCGTCGAGCACACCATTTTGATTACAGTCGTCGCGGGTACAGGCTTGCCTGATGATAGCCTCCAAAGCCGCAAGCACCTGTGGCGGCAGACCGATCTCCTGCACCGAACCGCCCGTCTGATTGGCCAAATCTTCTGCCAATCCGGCAACACAACTCGGACTAGGCGCGCTAAGCAGTAGGCTCGACGCCTTCACATGGTTTAATCGCGCGACTGTAATCGCATTGCTGATACTATCGCGATCCGGACCGGGGTCATCGCAAGGATTGCCATAACATGGCCCTTCGTCTGCAATAGAAATAATCAGTCGCTTGGCACCTACAGGCCATGGATGCGAATCAGCAACCACCGCCGCTCCTGCACCCCAGTTCTCTGCAAGCGCAACGGCGGGAACACCAGGCGTGCTAAAGTCATCCAGCGGCCCACACGAACCATCCCCCGGCACTGCCGCGCCGTATGCGTTGACAATGCTATCGTCGATGCAGGGCCAGGGCGTTTCGGTGATTCCAAGAATGGTCAAATCCAGGTTTACGCCCTCATTGGCAAAATCTGAAACGAGTTGCGGAACGGTCAAACAGATTTCATCCGCATACGCGTTGAGAGAAGGCGAAGTATCCATTACCAGAACGACTTCGAGTTGCAAGCCATCGCACACGGAACATTCATCCGGAATACCATCCATGTTGCAGTCCGGACTGGTCGCTTCGGCGATATCGCAGCTATCGAGAACACCATTGTCATTGCAGTCGACGAAATCCGGCTGACACACATCCAACAAACCGTCGTTATTGCAATCTGCCGTCGTCTCGCACTCATCCGGTATGCCGTTGTTATTGCAATCGACGCTTGTTCCGGTTCCAACCCGCACCATCCATACGCGCCCGTTTGGACTAAGCAATTCACTATTGTTCGATAGATCGTTGATATCGATACTTCCCAATGGCGCAGTGGCGTACCAAGTCTGTTGGCCCGGAGAGGGGCTGGTATCTGCCACGATTGGAGAACCAGACGTGACGGACGTCGTGACGCCGGCGAAGAAACTGTCTCCCGCCGCACCGACGACTGTCGGCGGTATCGCCACTGTCGTGAACACATCGGGACCGAAGTATTCACCTGTAAAGCCGACCGATGCGAGTAATACGGCGTCGTCAGGATCGCCATCGTTATTGGGATCGTCATATAGAAGCACGGTGGCTGGTGTTCCATCGGGAAAAAACGGCCCCCAAGCCATACTGATGGAAGAAACCAGTTCATCGCCCGTTTGAACGGTAAACGGATTCACCCAAAGGACATCTTCATTCAGTAAATCGTACTCAAGGTCCCCGCTCCCATCATCCCGTTGATACGTAAACGGATCAATGAATTCGCACTCATCTGGAACGCCGTTGGCGTTACAGTCGCTAGGAAGGTAGAGTGCGATACCATCCGGCCTGAAAGAAATTCCAGTCGCCGTAATCAAAATTTCGACATTGGTTCCGTCCAGATTTGCTCTTCGAATCGAATAGTCAAATTGGTCCGTCCAATACATCTCGCCCGCAGCGATGTCCAGAGCAATACCCGCTGGAAGGGACTGCGACAAAGGGATTAGATCTTCGACGCTCGATCCATCCAGGTTCGCCCTTTGAATTTTTCCGCTGGTAGGACTAGTCCAATACATGTGCCCGCCAGCAACATCCAAGGCAATAGCGACCGGCCCGCTCAATCCGTCTGAAACCAATGTTTCAATATTGCTTCCATCGAGATTCGCCCGTTGAATCAACGATGAAGAATTGTCCGTCCAATACACATGACTGCCGATTGAGTCGATCGCGATTCCAACTGGCATTTGCAGACCCGAAACGACCGTTTCAACCTGCGATCCATCGAGATTGGCGCGCACAATTCTGCTGGGCACTCCTGTGACAGTCCAATACATCTTCCCAGCAGGAACATCAAGCGCGATTCCGAAAAACAGTTCGCCGGAATTCGAATGCAGCAATTCCGCCGAGCTTCCGTCCAGATTGGCCCGTCGAACATTGCCTCCCGAGTCGACCCAATAGAGCTTGCTCGCTAAGGCATCGATCGCAACGTCGAAAGGGAATTGCTGGCCCAGCATTAAGCTCTCGGCCGCGAGTTCACTGGTATTGGCTCGAAAGATTTCGTTGCCCGTGTTGCTAGCCCAATACAACATTGGCAACTCACAACCGTCCGGAACACCATTGCGATTGCAGTCAGAATCGCACTCATCCGGCGTGCCGTCGTCGTTACAGTCGTTATCCGCCTTCACCAATGACACGTCGTCGACATAGCCCAGACCGTTGCCGAGCGGAAACAACTCTAGTGCATCCAAACGCGTCGCGCCACCGCCGCCCGATAGGCCGGCCGTCCAACTCGACGCGCCCAATTCTTGTCCGTTGTAGAAGCTGGTTTGCGTGTCGGCTTCCAGATCGATCTCCACGCGCACTTCCACCCATTGATCGGTAAGCAATGGCACCAATTGATCAACCGGCTCGGTCCGGGCATTTCCATCATCGCCATCGAGTCGAACTCGCAACGACGCGTTAAATGGGCCGTCATCGCTATAGGTGTTCCACAACTGCAGCACGATTTCGCCCTGACTTGCTGAAGGAATATACGTCTGCGCCGTCACCGTCCAGCGACCGAGATAGGCTTCGGGAAACTCGCGCACGATGTCGGTGTCACCCGTGATCTCGAGTGAATGCGGCGCGCTGTTGGCTTGTGCGCTGGTCACCAACGCGTCAATGAATGGATTGTTGGCAAACCCCTTCCAACCGCCCTGACCGTGCAAACCGGCCATGTCGGCGTAGCTGTCAAAACCATCAAAGAAGTCAAATGGCGCAGCATCACACTCATCGAGTACGCCGTTGGCGTTGCAATCGTTACCGGGAAGCTCGCAATCATCGGGAATGTTATTCGCATTGCAGTCGTTGTCGGCTAGCTCGCATTCGTCGGGTAAACCATTCCCGTTGCAGTCGTCACTGAGCCCTGCGGTGATTTCGCATTCATCGTGTACGCCGTCTTCGTTGCAGTCATCGTCAAGCTCAACTAGCGAAATGTCATCGTAATAGACAACAGAAGCGCCGTTGCCGAATAAATCGAGCGTATCGATCATCGGTACGCCGCCACCGCTCACACCTTCGGTCCAAGACTTCGTTACGACTGGAACTCCGTCGTAAAATAATGTCTGGCTGTCGGCATCGAGGTCAATGTCCAGGCGCAGCTCCACCCATCGATCGAATACGATCGGTAGTACCGGGGAATAATCTCCTTCTGATAAAATCGCTCCGAATTCGCCATTAAATCGCACTACGGTCGACGCGTTGTTGGGGCCGCCCGGGTTATAGGTATTCAGCACGAGGACGTAGCTATCGCCCGTAAACGACGCCGGAATGTACTGCCAACACACCAGTCGCCATTGACCAGCGGTCGCTCCACTAAATCGTTGAACGACATCGGCCGCCCCCTCTATCAACAGCGCGTTCGGCGCACTTCTGCTCAGCGCGTCAGTTACGAGCGTATCAAACGCAGGATCGTTATCCCAGTTTTCCCATCCGCCCTGCCCGGCGATAAATGTGCCATCGCTATACGAATCGAAGTTGTCCGCCCAAAGTAACTGCTCGAATTCGCAAACATCGATAATACCGTTCGCGTTACAATCTTCTTCACATTCATCCGGCACGCCATTGTCATTACAGTCCGCACTGACCATGCCATCGCCATCGGTATCGGCCGGGTCGACATCGCAACTGTCGGGAATGTTATTGGCATTGCAATCCGGCACGGGCACGTCGATACGGTAAGCGTTATCACCGAAGCCACCTGCAACATAAAGATCGCCCCGGGAGTCAATTGCAAGGCCCCGAGGGCTTGTGAAAGCGCCTCCATCGTCGTTAACGATCTCGGTAATCGCGCCCGATGACGATATTTGAAACACATTGCGACTGGTGTTTCCTGATACGAAAATCGAACCAAGGGCGTCAACTACAATTCCCCAAGGGCGATTGAGCGTGTTTCCCATGCCATCACCGGAAGGCCCGACGATCTGGGATATATCGCGCGCCGGTGTGATCTTGAAAACGTTGTCACTATTCGAGCCGACAACGTAGACGTTGGCGGCTGCGTCGACGGCGATGCCGCGTGGAGTGTTTAACGTGTTTCCCTGCCCATCACCGGTTGCATCAATGATCTCTGTAATGACACCCGTCGACGTAATCTGAAATGCATTGTCTGAGGCCAAGCCTGTAACGTAGACATTGCCGGCAGCATCGAAAGCAATATGACTCGGCTCTAATAAGATGCCACCGATACCATCGCCTGAAATGTCGACGATTTCACTAACAAATCCATCCGGCGTAATCTTCAATACGTTGTTACTAATTCTCCCTGCCACATACACGTTGCCGAAGGGATCAACTGCAATTTGGTGCAGTAGAGAAATCGTCGCTCCCATACCATCACCCGAGGAGTCCACGATTTCACTAATAGATCCATCCGGCGCGATCTTAAATACATTGCTCGAAAGTCCTCCCGCAACATACACATTATCGAAAGCGTCAACGGCAATACTGCTGGGCTGAGAGAGTTGCGCGCCACTACCGTCGCCGGTAAAGTCGATAATTTCACTAACGTTGCCATCCGGCGCGATCTTGAACGCGTTATCACTTCCCTCTCCAGCAACATAAACGCTGAAATTCGGTCCCACGGCGATCACACGCGGGTTATCCAACGCATTGCCCGCCCCATCGCCCGAGCTGTCGATAATTTCCGTAACTGCTATCGGCGCGAGATCGCACTCATCGGGTACACCGTTGGCGTTGCAATCGGCACTGGACATACCGTTTCCATCCGGGTCGGAAGGATCTATGTCGCAATCATCAGGAACGTTGTTTTGATTGCAGTCCGCTTCGCATTCGTCGGGAATGCCGTTGGCATTGCAATCGGGGCTGGTGAGATCGGATAAATCGCATTGATCTGGCACGCCGTTACTATTGCAATCGCCGCTGGGAACAACGACTGCGACATCCAAGACGTCGAGCACCGTTGTTATCGATTCGATGTTGGACCCGTCGTAATTGGCCCGTCGAATGGCATCAGTGGCCGGGTCGTACCAATAGATAGATTTGGCGGAGTTAACTAATTCAAGGCCGCGAAACAATACAACGTCCTGATCGAATCGATTTTGAAGGACAAGTTGTTCGCCGGAACCATCGAGATTCGCCTTGCGAATCCCCGGTTGTAGAGATAGCGACAGTTCGGTCCAGAACAGCTTGCCAACTTGATTGTCGACCGCGAGGTTGTCGCAATTAGAACCACTATAGATAGTTGTGTTTCCGGAACCGTCATAGTTGAGGCTGAAAATATCGAACGAGTTGGTCCAGTAAATAATCTCATTCACCGGATCGAGCGCAATGTCCTGGACTAGAATAAAAGGCGTTGTGAGGACATCCTCAACATCTGAACCGTCAAGATTCGACCGCCGAATCGCTTGGTCGAACGCTTGCAACCCCCAGTAGAGTTTTCCGTTAACACGATCAAGGGCCAGTGAATCGATACCAAAGCCTGTATTCTGTACCACCGTTTCCACAGCGCTTCCATCAAAATTTGCGCGCTGAATGATAAAGCCATTGTTGCTGATCCAATAGATCTTTTCGGCCACTGGGTCTACAACGAGCTTGTCAGCGGCGGCATTCAATCCGCCGCCGGTGGTGATAACATCACTGGCGTTTGTTCCATCTAAGTCCACACGCCGAATAACGTCTGATTGCGACCAATATATATGCGCGGGGCGGGAAAGATCGCACGCATCGGGCACACCGTTGCCGTCGCAGTCGGGAAGAACCTCGCTATTGCCATCGGGATCGGTAGGATCGATATCGCATTCGTCGGGTATGCCATTGGTGTTACAGTCGCGTGAGACGCCCGATGAGATATCGATGGCGTCGTCGGTGCCGTTTAGATTGCAGTCAGGAAAGCCGCGCGGTACCCCGTCACCGGCATCCAATGACTGACTTCCCGCGACCACAACCAACAGAAGTACTAAACAATACGGGCGAATCACCTGAGTTGATCGCTCGTAGCAGAACATCATTTGTACAAGCCGCATTTTCTAACCTCGAATTTGATTGAGCTTCTCTCGATTCAACCTTGCAAAATAGTTTCGCTCAAAATAGTAATTAACCACCCGAATAACGGTCGGCTTTAGTAATCTTCCTCAAAAAGAGACTTCACGTTTATGGGCATGACGAATCGCTCAACAGGAACGAAACAAATACTGCTACGTCTTCAAAGTCGATTCCGTTATCGTAGTTGGCATTAGCGCACGCGCAATCACTACCAGCCACGAAACAATCGGCGAACTGTTGAATATCGCGTCCGTCGCGGTTGTGATCACCGTTCATATCGCCCGGGCAGGCGCACGCCGTGGTAACGTCAGACCAAAAACCTCCGTTAGCTTCGAAAACGATGCCGGACATGGGTTCGATGTCTTGCGACGCGTCGAATTGCCCGACGGTGCCTGAAACCTCAAACCGGCTACTTGTGCTACGCCCGCCGCCACACGCTAGGGTGAATGATTTGACAGAGTATGGTTGAGAAAGCGCCGTACTCTCTACTACCAAAATTGCTACGAACGAAAGCCGGGCAAATACTTTCATGATGACCTCCTGGATAGACTGCATACCTGATTCGAGATGATTGACGAGATTTTGAAGACAGCGCAACTACTTCATTCCGCCATTCCCAACACGACCGGTCCCCCAAATGGCTGAATGGTCATTTCTTTCGTCAGTAAACCCACAACAGAGTTTGATCCGGTTTTGATGCTGAGGGTGCCGCCGTCATCCAGAGCGCCCAGCGCTTCGGGCAACGAGTTATAAGGTTCGTTAAACCAGCCGCGCTCAACCAGCCCTGAGAACGACCAGTCTAGCCACACGCCCTTGCCCTCCGGGTAGACGACGTAACTAGCAGCGAACCCGATGTTGGAACAACCGTAGGCAATCCAGCCGTATCCACTCTCCCCCCAGTCAGCGCCCCAAGAGTTCCGAATTTTCCAAGCACCGAGACCATCGTCCCAGCCGACGATCAAGACGGCGTGATTAGGCAATGCGCCAACGCAGGGACTGATAACGCCGCTGTCATAGCTGCTGTCGAAGCCAGGATAGCCTGCTCTTACGGTGACGAAGAGGGGCCCGTGCTGATATACAGCATTTTTGATCTGATCGTCTGTCGCGAGGACGCCGGGTATCAAACCGATATACGACCAGTGATCGATCAAATACGAATGGGTATATGGACAGCCGCATGTGGTATCGATTGCGGCATATGGAAGTTGAGACTCGAGCACAGCACCTTTGCCACCACAAGGATCGGATTCCGATGTCGAATCGAGAAAATAGTTATGCGCAGCCCAGCCGCCGCCGCAGTCCAAACCGTCGGCCGAAGCACAACCTAACAGCCACTGTTCCGAGAGATCCACCGCCTCGCGTTCGTTAATAAGGATTTGGTATTCGAGTGCGCCAACTGTGGCAAATGCCCAGCATGAGCCACAAGGCCCTTGATCGCGAACGGGCAACTGAGGAAACAGCTCCGTCCAGTCGAATGACGACGGCATCGTGGTAACAGGGAAGGATGGATCCCATGGACCGAGGTCCGGCCAACCTGCGGGCAATTCAAGCCCGAGTTCCTGAGCCTGAGCAATCGAAGTCATCGTTATTGCGAGTGTCATTGTCAATGCGAATATTTGTTTCATTTTGCTGACTCCAATTAAGCATCCGAATGCGTGCTATGGCATGCCAATGAGCACGCTCCCTCCGTGGGCCCGGAGTTGAAGCGGTTTGAATATAGTGATCGCTTCGTCGCTGCTACCTGCCTTTAGACAAAGGCAAGCGCCCTGAGGCGCGGCGTCGACCCCGGCCTGTAATGTGCAGAAGGGAAGGGAGAAGGCACCGGACTGCCAAGGCCAATACGGCGTACAATTCTCGAAGTCCACCCAAACAGTGGGAGTGTCGACGATAGGGAGCATGTCGCAAAAAAACTCAACCGCCCCTGAACGAAGAGGCGGTGGAACCGGCATGAGCATTCGTACTTCGGTGGGCAAAGTGTTATAGATTCGTACCAGGTAACGATCCGGCATGTGATCGGGTATGGAAGCACCGATCAGCGGACCATTCTCAAAATCCGCCAGGCAGACATCGAATTCGTTTGGCCTGATCCATATTCGCTCCCCACGTGCGCATAGAAAATGTCCGGCGGAACAAAAGTGGGCGGTATGTGTGGGACGGCATCGCGATTGTTGACCCACCGCTGGGTCTGCGCGTCGGAATAAAACGCCCTGTAAATGCCAATCGCGTCGTCAAGGGCCGTGGCGGCGAGCGAACGGGGAGCGCCGAAGGTGCAAATTCCCTGCGGCCGAAAGGTGGGCGGCGCGTTGAGCGCCAAATTAAATGCAGTCACGACGGCCAACGCGCCACCCAGGCTGTGCCCAGTCAGCCAGACCTTTCGCTCCCCGGCATTTTCGATGTGATTGCAAATGTCGTCATACACCGAGTCGGCTGCGAAACGGAATCCCGCGTGTATGCCTTGTAACGTATAGATTTGCGCGTCGGTCCACCAGAAGTCCGGGCCGGTAAAAGGATCGGTCCCGCGGAAGGCGAAGATGATCGCGTCGTCAGTTTGGACAACGGCGAGCTGGGTGTCACCCGATATATCAAATCCATCCAAGTCGTGGTTGAAGGGTCTGTTGATATAATCCACAAATTCGACGCCTAGGCCGTCAATTCGAGCCCTAAACACGTCTTCGAAATCTGCTTCGGGAACATTGAACGTGTAAACTACGTCGCTTAGGTATGCCAACAAATAGGCATTGGCCCAGTTGTGACCGACGGCATCGGCATCAAACTCGGCGAAGGCCGGCGGAAGTTCACAGGGCGATCCAGCTACTCCTGGCGGTTCTCCTGCCCGTGCATATGTGGAGAAGTGAAGTATCCCGCTCAGCATTGCAATCAGTAGGCAGCGCGGCAAGAACGGCGCGGTACTCTGCCGCTTTGCATCGTTCAAGCGAAAAGTCCGAGTGCGCGAACGACCGAGGATACTCGATTGGTCGACCGAACTGGCTCGGCGATAGGCATGGTTGCGTCGACAGCAGCCATCCTTACGGTAGTGGTCTTCGTACATGATGGACACATCCCTTTATTGAAGTGATACGAGCACTAGGACGAGTCCGCGGCCACTCTTTAGGCCTGTCATTGCCTTACCGATCACGGCACCTCGGGCGGAATCATGATCAGTGACTTTCATCGCATGGCCGGGAGTGCCGGAGGTGGTTAGCAGATCGCCTGCTTCGATTGTTCCGAAGTCGGCATCTACGAGGCACCACACGCGACCGGTCAACGCTACAGCATGCTCGCCATTGGCGATGGTGCCTTCCTGCCCCATCAGCAAGCCGGTACGCACACCGCCGGCACCACTGACTACGCCGGCTACCCTTTTGTCGAATGCTTCTGTCGCGACGGTCAGCTTGCCGGGGTTTGCTGGATCGATGCTGACAACCATGCCGGGCATGATCGGCATGTCGCCTTTGATGTCGAACCGTTCGGAAAGATCCGCGCCATTGAGTTGCAGCACGTCGGTAATGATGCGACTGGCACCACTTCCCTGATAGTTTGCATCCAGCGTGATTTCCGTCGCAGTATTATCCCGAATGAGAATGCGACCCGCGTCATTCACATCGGCATCGATATCGACAGTGGTGTTGCCGATGCTGTTGCGTATGAAGGCCCGCGCGCCGCCACCAGAGCCCGAGTCCTGGGCGGTGAAGAAAAACATACTGGTGAGTCCACCGCCATCGCTCTGGTCTCGCATTGAGAACGTAGGTGCGCCGTAAGTTCCGTTGAAGGAGTCGAGATCGATCGTCTCGTCATTGCCGTTGAAGCCAAGCAGATCGCCATCGGCCCGCACGTTGCCCGCAACATGCAGTCGCTGAAGCGGATCATCCGTTCCGACGCCAACGTTGCCGCCCTGTTGCAGAAACAAACGATTGTTTGCGACGCCGCTCTCCACGAAGTTGAGGCCGCCGGAAACATTGTTCATGTGCCATTCATCAGTGCCGGCGGCATTACGAAATTGAAGCCAGTTGGATGCCGACCCGGTGTCGATGCCCTGAATCGTCAGGGCGCGATTCGAGTTGGGATTCGAGGTACCAATACCGACGTTCCCGCCGGGCTCCAGCGCGAGAATGATCGGGTTTGCGGCGTAGTTGTCGCTGGAGCCGTACGTGAAATACAACTCGCTTCCGCTTGGATTCGTTTGCCGTGCGATGCCCCACGTGTCCACGAGCTGACCGCCCGCAACTTCCTTGAGGGCGATGGCCGATGCCCAATTGCCCTGTGGCTCGCTATAAAGGCCAAGGACCGCGTCTTGTGCTTCAACGATAATCTCGTCGTTTTCCAGTGCGCTCGAATCGATCGACAGGTTCTTGGTCAGCACATGCAACCGTGCCTGTGGTTCAGACGTGGCCAGGCCGAGTGAGCCGTCGTTGAGCAGGCGCAACTTTGTCGAATCGCCTTGCCCTTGAATCACTAGGCCGTTCTGACTTCCAGCGCCCGAACCTCCGTAGCGAATGCGTGGAATATCATCAATCCACGCGAGAAACATCGTAGCGCTCGGGTTATTTGGGTTTGGAGTAGTAAATGATTCGGCGCGGGCGGCCCCAATCACCTCCAATGGATAACTAGGGTTCTCAAGGCCGATGCCCACGTTCCCTTGGTTGTAGTACACCGTTGACCCGTTTTGTTGCCACGGCGTAGCACCACCCCCTGGTCCACTTAATGAATAAAGCGCATAGGGCGCGGCCGTCACTGCTTGCCGTGGTGACAACACGTCGGTCTCCACCGTCAATTCAAGCCATCGGGCGTCGCCGTTGAAAGCCAATGGACCGAACTGTCCGAGATCGTTCAACAAAACCGTAAAGAGGCCGTTCGTCACGAGGACGTCGCTGACCAGTTGCGTTCCGACTGCATTCCCATCATCCTCGTCATCGAAAAGCGTAAACATCATGTCATAGGTGCCTTCGGCAGGCGCGCCATTTTCGACGAGTTGCCCCTGATAAGTGAATGCGGGCGTGGTTGGTTCCGCGAAAGCTAACCCGGCGGCCATGATGATGACTGTTGTCGCAATCATTGCGGCGCGGGATCGGTGGTGAATTGCGAACATCTCTAATCTCCTTCTCTACGTTTTTGCAAACTAATTTCGCTAGCTCGCGAAAGGTTTTCTTGCGCTCTAGGTCACCGTGACATAACAGCACGTTGAGGGCCGATCACAACTAAACCGAGACCTTGGCGTATCTTTAGCACCCAATACGGTTGAGCTGGCGTGGTGAATATGCCGCAGCGATCCAAGTCGATTAATCTCGAGTTGATCGAATTAGGGCTTCGGCTTCGGTGTTTCGCTTAATGTCACTAGCGCGGTTTCGGAACAGATTGGACGCGCATTCGATATTTTTTCTTCAAGAACCGGATACAGAAGCTGAAATAGGCGGCTAAGTCCTGTACACTAAATGGATTAGGGATTAGAGCTATGTTTCCGAGATGATCAAAAATGTCTGGCAACACCACGCGAACCACATTATTGATAAGAGTCCAAAACGCCGACGATTCGGCGGCATGGGACGAATTTGAGGCTCGATATAAAGACTTAGTTTATAATTATTGTCGCAGTCGAGGCTTGCAGGCCGCCGACTGTGAGGATGTACAACAATTGGTGTGGATGCACCTTTCACGGGGCATGCGGAATTTTGAATACGACCCCGGAAAGGGACGATTTCGCGATTATCTAGGTTGTATCGTTCGCAACGCTATATCGCGCCACTTTCGACGTGAAGACCAAGCGAAGACGCCGCTCGACACGACCCTGCTTGCGATCCTTTCGGGCGATCAACTCGGCTCAGATCATGAATGGGAACGTGAATGGGTGGATCATCATTACCGATTGGCGATGAGTACGCTTCAGCAGACATTTGAACCTAAGAGCGTATTGATGTTCGAGCGACTGCTTGCGGGCCAGTCAGTTTCGGAGATCGCGCGGTCATTTAAAACGAGCGAACAGTCCGTACACAAGGTCAAACAAAGAATTCGTGCTCGCCTGAAAGAACTCATCGCCGAACAGATTCGCGAAGAAGATGGACCGGAAACGCAACAACTCTAGCCATGTGCCGTGGCTCGGCTTAACCGATGATGTTCATTGCGGTTTTAGCCTCGATCAGCCTGACGAGCTTTGGCTGTCGCGCGTGCGCAGCGCGTTTCGCCATAAATTTGTTAGAGATGCAACGACCCAATCAGTCAATGAGAAAGATCATCTCGGTGAACGTATCGGCCCGTATAAACTTGTTGAAAGAATCGGCACGGGAGGAATGGGAACCGTTTGGCGCGCACACCGCGTCGATGATTCCTTCGATCAAACGGTCGCGATCAAGTTAATCAAGCGTGGTATGGATACAGACGAGATCGTGCGTCGATTCCACCTCGAGCGACAGTTGATGGCGCGCTTGGAACATCCGGCAATCGCTCGCCTATACGACGGCGGAGCGACATCTGATGGCCAACCCTACCTTGTAATGGAGTATATTGATGGTGTTCCAATCGATGAATACTGCAAATCTAACTCTTTAGACGTCGATCAGATTCTCGACCTGTTACGATCCGTTTGTGCCGCAGTTCATTTCGCGCATTCTAATCTCGTCCTACATCGTGATATCAAGCCGAGCAACGTATTGGTTACCCGTTCGGGAAATATCAAACTATTGGATTTTGGAATTGCGAAGTTACTCGACGACGATCAGTTTTCGTTGACCTTAACCAAAGACCACGCGGTCTTAACGCCACGATATGCCAGTCCCGAGCAAATCTTGGGAAGCAATCTCACTACAGCAAGTGATGTCTATTCGCTCGGAGTTTTGGTGTATGAGGTGCTTACGGGCCGGTCACCTTATGAACCGCTTACGACGTCACGCGAAGAATTAAAGCGCGCAGTCGTTCATTTGGTTCCCAACAAAGCGAGTTCTTCGATCGAATCTTCGATTAATCATTCTTGGGGCGACAAAAGAGAATTTCGTCGCCGATTGCGCGGTGATCTCGACGCGATCTTAAGTCGGGCACTTCAGAAAGTTCCGCACGAAAGATACACCTCGGCCGAACAACTTGCAGAAGACATCCGCCGAACGCAACAAGGCCTACCCTTGCTCGCTCGTCCCGCCGGCCCCATCCGACGTGCACTTCGCGCTGTTCAACGAAAACGCAAAGCGCTCATCGCATTCAGTGCTGTTGGAGCAGTAGCCGTTGCAATCACAGCAATCGTATTGGGGAACCATTTTATGGCGCCGCGGTGGGCGCGAGACGAAATTCGCAACGCTCAGTTATCGTTCTTGACGCCCAAGTTCTTTAACGGTGTGTGGGTATTGACCTTTAACAATGCAAAAGGCAGTCTGAGCCGCAACCGTCAGCCAAGATGCGAAACCAAAACTGTCTCGCGAGCGCTTAGCCACTATGACGCAGCACTTAGATTCGACTCGGGTCTGGATGCCGTTCGCATTGAGCGCGACACCATCCGGTTAGCCTCACAGATCTCACAAAAATCTGACGCCCCCCCTGAACCGTCGCAAGACTTGCAACGGCATGCGCCCCTGACTTGTGATTATGCCGTCGAATGGTATCACACGAAAACAATCCCAATTCTCGCCGATGAGAACTTAGATCGCGCCGAAACGTCCGACCTGCGAAGCCTGGGGTTGCTTGCTTTGCTATGCGGTAATAATCGCGACTGTTTGCGGTCATGGTCTCGGCTGCAGGAACTCGAATCCGATCCTCTCGTGGAATCGTTGCTCGGCTTACTGAATTTGGCACTTGATGAACCGCAGTTAGCCTATCCGCGTCTTCTGAGCGCATATCGGAGATTTCCGGAACTCGGATTTCTATGCATTTACTTGGCTGACGCCGCAATCCGCTGCGGAGATTTGTCTTTTGGGGGCATGCTGATTGCCCGCGCTAAGACGCTGAATCACCAAGATCCTCTAGGCGCATTGGAACGGGTTGAGCTTCAATATTTCCTGGCAACCGGACAAGAGGAACAGGCCGATCGCCTATTTGAAGAAAGCGGTTTGAATCGCAATCCGATGGCCTGCGTCTCTTACGCCAAATACTACTTCGAACGCGGCCACCGTCGTCGTAGTTTGGCGATTCTCGCCCGCTGGTGTGGCTCCAGCCCTAACTACAGACTGGTTCCCGCTCAGGCTATGCGAGCAGTACTCTCATTTACGCAAGAATGGTGGACAGAACTAAGTGAATCACAACGCGCATCGGCGCTTGTCGATGCTTTGGAAGAGTCATGTGATGATCCGGAATCGTTATTTCGAATTCTCCACTTATATGCAACCTGCGTAGAGAGAGTGAAGAGGTTTCAAGTCGATGATCATGCGGGCGTAGGCGTTGTTCCGTTAGCTGAAGATTCGCTCCTCCAGTCTACAGCGCATTTCGAATTGATGTCCCTGCACGATCGCCTTGAGGTGAAAAATACCTTTCGATGGGGTCGGATCAATCAATATCCACCAGAACTGAAACAAGCACAGCTTGAAGCATGGCAATCCGCGCCGAATCCTCACAGGATCTCTAAAGTAGTGGATAAGCAATTCGATCAATGGCGTTTGGAGAACAGTAGCTCGAACGAGACTTGGACAAAATTGCTCCCGAATGATGATGAAGTTGCCTTCCATGGAGATGTGGATATCGACGGCAATCTAGCAGTTGCGCGATCGAAGTCCGGCCTTGTCATCCTCCGCCAACTAGACCGCCGATGGGAGCGAGAATCATTTAATAAGGCGATCGATTGGGACATAGAGGATTTCGCAATCGACGGCGAAATTATTCTTGCATCGCTCAGGAATCAGGGGAAGGAAGATTCGAAATCGATCGGTGCATTAATGCAATACGATCCCGATACTGCTCTTTGGAGGGTATCCGATATTCTGCCGCTACCGTCTGAGTGCCGCGATCCAGTACATGTCGAATTAAGCGGAGATTCCGCAATGGTATCGACAAAACCGAATCACCAAAACGTGGGGCAAGTTTATTTATTTCATAACGAGGCCGAAGAGGAATCGTGGCGATTCGAGCAAGTCATCGAATATCAAGTTGCGAAGCCGACGCCTGTTGCGCCTACTCCATCGCTGTATGCGAATACGCTTGCGGTAATTTCGTATGACGAAGACAAAAACTCGGGTGTGCCCGGAACTTCTAAGTTCCTGATATTTCGCCGAAATTTCTCCGGTGAGTGGATTCCGGAGGCAGAGTTCGAACCGCCGCCTGATCCTCAATCCCCCGAATTCACGTTGGACTGGATATCACTCTCTTGTTCAGGCGATCGGGTCGTGGCCGTTGGTCGACACGGCACAAACTATCCACCTCCTTTGAAGGTGTTTTGCCGCGTACCAACCGGTGAATGGCTTGAAGAGGCGGATTTAGGCTCACTCGTGCATGATGTGGTGCCGCAACGGTTTTCAAGAGCGTTGGGTATTAACGACGATCTCATAGCAGCTGGAGTTTCAGATCCCTACACGGCGACAACACGTGGCTTCTGTATCTTCAATAATGAAGAGACCGGCTGGGCATTTGCCGAATACATCGAAACACCAGATTTCGGCTTTAGCGACTGCCTCGATAGACCTGCAATATCCAAGGGGCGTATGGTATTTAACGCACTCTTCCATGATGCCGCAGGAATCGACGCGGGTGCACTGTACATTGTGGACCTCTCAAATTACCGATTACTCTCGGATTCGCCCAACGTCATTCAAGATTGAGTAATAAACCAATCGCATAGCGAGTGGCTTTAGGAAGCCCCCTCAAAGGGGCGGTCGGATTGGGAAGGCAGCTTGTTCACGTTGCGACCCACGCCGAAATAATGGGCTGGCAAATGGGCCCGCTCGAGCAGTCGTGATCCCGTGATCTTGGAGCAATCCCACTTCTGCGCTAACGTCTTGGCGCTGGCGAAGCGCTCAATGATGCCAGCTACGTTCTCATCTGATTCAGGTCGATCAGCGGCCGAAAATTTCGCGATTTTAAAACGCGATACTGATGCGTATTCTCGGTCGCCGCTATTCCACGTTGAGCATTCAATCCGCTTCATATGGGAACTGTTACCTCCGGGGAATCCCACCAAAGGTAGTGCAAGTGTTTGTTCTCAAAAGCATGATTCCGTTGAGGTTGCTTTTGAACAATCTCCGGGGGCCCCTCCCCGGCGATCTCCTAAGCCAGTGTTCAAGATCTTCGCTGATAACTCTGGATCGCTGGTTGCCTTCACTGTCAAACGCGACTTTACGCCACAATTACGCCACACTTGGCGTCGGCAAAGGCATGGAAAGCGGCCCACATACGTTTACAAGTTATTTACTATAATTATCTTAGGAAACTAGCGGGGGGAGGACTCGAACCTCCGACCTCCGGGTTATGAGCCCGACGAGCTGCCAACTGCTCTACCCCGCAATCGGAACGCTGCAATATAGACGCTCATCGCGATATCGTCAATTCGAGGGAATGCTCGACGGGACCTGGGCCCGGGGGCCGGCCGGCCCCGACCTTCGAAATTGACCGTCGCAAGTGTCGTGTCATTCGGCGTTCCGAAGAAATGGATTCGCCCTATGAAACCCGACCTATGTATTCGCACTGCCACGCCTGAAGAGGGAGCGCACACAATGCAAGTACCTCACGATTTCCGATTAGCGCGTATCTAATTTACAAGTATCGTCGTATCGCCTTCCTAAGGTAGGTTCTTTATATCTGAAAGCCCCGGAAGGGCTGCAGGTTGACAGCCACCGATGGAGCGCAGACCGCGTTTTGCAGTCGGAGCGCACTCCGGGATAAACGATTACGATATTGCTAAGACCCGGCAAGGGGCACAGGGACCCGCACCGCTGGGGCGGTTTAACCCATAACACAAATGCAACCGCGGATTGTGCGGCAAGCGCCGCTCCATCAACGGCTCTCTACCTGCGTCCCTCCGGGGCTGAGAAAGACGATCGCGACGCTGTATTGGATTAAGACCCAACTTTGGTCATGCCAAACCCACTCCCAATCGCTCGGCTAATGACAACCCGCACCGACGATGATCGCCGCCCCAGCGCGCTCTCTTTTCAACCCTTCTCGCGTCGGGTAGCGTGCTCGTCGAGTGAATGTCAGTTGCGCCGTGCCCATTCAAAGCGGCCACGACAACCCCCCCGGTCCTGAACCGGAATTGACCGATAGGATGGAGATGCCCCGATGAGCGATGCCCCCGACACGATCGTGTTCGATGATTTTGCCAAGATCGACTTACGCGTTGCCAAAGTCCTGGAAGCCAAGGAACACCCCGACGCCGACAAGCTGCTCGTGCTGCAGATCGACCTCGGCGACGAACAGCGACAACTCGTCGCCGGCTTGAAGCAGTACTATCAAGCCGAAGATTTGGTTGGCAAGCTCATTGTCGTCGTGAAGAACCTCAAGCCGCGCAAGATGCGCGGCGAGGAAAGTCAGGGCATGCTGTTGGCCGCTTCGGATGATGACAAGGCGCAAGTCGTCGTCATCAGCCCCACGGCGGATATCAAACCGGGCGCACGCGTAAGCTGAACAACGCGCACCATGTCCATCGCATGTACCCCGAAGACTCATTCGACAAAGCAAAAGGACGCCGCACGTTGTGAACCAAGTGCGGCGTCCTTTTTATATTCTTGCATCGGTATGAGAAGCTTCGTCATCGACTGGCAAGCGCGTTAAGCGCGAGCGCGTGATGCAACAACCCGACCTTAGTAAGGCCGTCGCTCCATTCCACTTAATGCGCCGCAGCCAGCGTTTTGCCACCCAGTATCTCACCGACGAGTTGATCCGCTTCGTAAACCGACCGCAGCGCTTCGATAATCGCCCGCGCATCCACGCCGACGCTGCGCGCCACCCGATCGTCAAATTGGAAATCCCAAACCAAGCTCTGAATATTGCCGTCGAAAACGATACCGATCAACTCACCCTTACGGTTCATCATCGGGCTACCCGAATTGCCGCCGATGATGTCGTTGGTCGTCACAAAGTTAAACGGCACCGACCCGTTCAGCTTACCGCGGCGCTTCATCCAGCGCTCCGGCAGCGCAAACGGGTCGCGATGGTCGTGCGCTTCGGCATGTTGAAACGCGCCCGAGATGTTCGTAAACGGATCGACGTGTTCGCCGCCCAAGTCGTATCCTTTCACCGTGCCGATCGATAAGCGCAGCGTAAACGTCGCATCGGGATACACCTTTTCGCCGTACTTCTCAAACCGCGCATCGGCGATATCGGCATAGGCCCCCGTCTCAACGCTTTCGAACGTATCTTCATAATGCTTGCGCGCCGGAATGGCATACGCTTCCATCGCCTTTGCCAACTGAATCATCGGGTCGTCGCTGGCATTAATCGCATCGAGACCACCTTCGTAAATTCGTCGCCGCTCTGCGATATCGCGCAGCTTCGTGCCTGCCAGCAAATTTGCCGCGCGCGTTTCCGGATCGATGCCACCCAACAGCGTCTTCGCAATCGCATGATCGCCACCCAGGATGCGCGCTACGCGCGTGATCCCATCTTCCAAGCGCAACTGTTCGAGTTCGTCGTGAATCGGCGTTTCCGCAAACAGCCGCAATTCCAACGACGGAAGCGAAGCATCCTGATATTCGGGGAAGCGCTCGCCGTCGGGCAGCTTGCGTTGATTCGCCGACCGCACCAAATGCACCGCCGCCGAATACAGCTCGCTCAACCCCGTGCGGCGATTCGCCAGCAGAAAGTGCTCTGCGTAGTTCGTTTCGATCTTCTTTAACGCCGATTCGAGCCGGCCCCAGGCATCGTCCGCCTTCGGCGTGCCGCGCAACCGCGCTTCTTCCGCCCGCTTCATGTTCATCACGCGCTCGTCGAGCAAGCCCGCCAACATGCCGCCGAACGCCTTGCGACCGTTCTGGATAATCAGCATGTCTTCCGCCGCGATGCGCGCTTGCTCGGCACCCGACGCTGCGAGTTGTTGCAACGCCACTTCGCGTTGGTTGTACGATTCCAACACCAACGGCAGCCATGTATCGCGCATGAACTCCAGATGCGCCACCGTGTATAACCGTCGCGTGCTACCGGGGTGGCCCGAGATAAAAATCAAATCGCCCTCAGAAATACCCGCTTCGCTCCACTTCAAGTAGTGCGGCGTCTTAGCGGGCTTGCCATCTTCGTAGGCACGAAAGAAGGCGACATCGAGGTTGTATCGCGGATATCCGAAGTTATCGATATCGCCGCCGAAGAAACCGATGCCGTGCTCCGGCGCCATCACCAACCGCACGTCGGTGTAGCGCTTATACAGGTAAAGGTCATAGCGCGCGCCACGATAAAGGGTTACCACTTGCGGCTTCAATCCCGTCGCGTCGCCCGCCTTGGTTTCGATCTCGGCGATCTTCGCGCGCCGCGCCGCAGCCGCTTCGGCGTCGCTCATACCCGGCTTAACGACGCCTTTCACTTCATCCGTTACGGGTCGAATCTCCATCAGCACGTTGAGTTCGAGCCCTTCACACTTCAACTCGTCGGCCGGCGACTTTGCTAAAAAGCCGTCGTGCATGTAATTACTTTCTTTGCTGCTTAGCGACTGAATCAAATCCGAACCCACGTGATGGTTCGTCATCACCAAGCCATTCGGCGAAATAAACGACGCCGACCCGCCATTGCTGAATCGCACCGACGACTTTTGAATGTGTTCGACCCAATCGTCCGTCGGTGTAAAGTCGTACGTTTCTTTCAGGTACTTCTCGGGCAGGTTGTTCAGCAACCACATGCCCTCATCGCCGTGCAGCGGTGTAAACGTCGTCATAAGCATTAGGCCTGTTAGTACGGGAATCGTCGCGCGTTTCATTGCGGGCTCCTTTTCCAAGCGGCTTTCGGTATCAACGACCCCGCCGCTTCCATTTTTCGCCAAACCTGCATTGTGAAAGATGGCCATGACCTTGCCAAGCGACACGCGTTTGAGGATGTTTTGAAAGGTAAATGGGTACCCCGCGCGGGTCGACGCGCGCGGTGGATGCCGCGCCGGTGGCCTCGCACAGGTTCCCCTGCCCCTCTGGGGCTGGGGGACCACGAATCTTAAGAGCGCGCGAGAACCGCTAAACGGCAAGCCAATTTCAACGATGAATGTCAATCGAAGCGTCTGGATGTCCCTTTCCCTCCGGGCTTGGGGGACACCTCACTACAAACGCGATCAATTCTTACAACCAAGCAAACAACATCATCGCCGGTGCCGTCGTCGTGCCCGGCTCACCCACAGGCGGCATGTATTGTTCCATCAGCTTTTCCAAAAACGGGAACATCGCCAACTGAATACTGTTAAACGCCGCGTGAGCAATCACGGCCGGCCACAACGAGCGCGACACGATCGTGACCGCCCCCAAGACAGCGCCGATTCCCGCCGTTTGAAACACGCCCAACCAACCTTGCCCGAAATAATGCAACAGACCGAATATCGCGGCGCATATCAACATCGCAACCCAACGGTTCTTCGCAATCGCCGTAAAGCGCGACAACAAGAATCCGCGAAAGAGCAACTCTTCGTGAAAGCCGGTAAACACGCCGATCAGCAAGAAGCCGAATAAGTTGCGCTCGGGCAGTAGCTCCATAAACGCCTGCCGCTCGGCCATCATTTCGTTCATATCGGTACCGACGGCCAAGTGCACTACCATACCGATCAACCCGATCGAGAACAGCGAGATATAACACGCCGGAATGGCGGCCAGCGCCCACAACACGTGCAAACCACGCAAGCCACCCAATCCAATCGTGCGCGGCCAGTGTCTTCGAATGATCAAAACCAGCGCGACCGTACATACCGTGACGCCGCCGATCAGCAAACCATCGAACAAGTTTTCCAACGCCGGGAACAGCGCGATCAAAACGCCGAACACGATGCTGCCCACGGGCGAAAACAAAAACAGCAGCGCGACCAGCGCAACGGCCACATCGACAGCCGCCTGCCGCCGCGTGAGCGGTAATTCCGGAAACGCCACCGCAGTCGGATCGGTCAGCGGAATCGCCGCGTATGCATGCGGCGTTGGAAACTGCCCATGGGGCGCCGAGCCATGCACCGGTTCAGATGATTCCGGCACCGCCGACGCGTTTCTCGCGCCAGCCTCCCCATCGTCCGTAACTGGCTGCGCCGGCATCGCCGGCCGCGCATCAAACACGCGCGGATAGTTCGGCTTATCGAAGTCGTTAGACGTGGGTGGTGTGGAGTCGGTCATGGATATTGAGATGATATGCCGAACGCGCCAAGATGCCGAATCATGGAGAACGCCATGCCGCTTAGATAGGTGAGTTTGTTAGATGGGTTAGATTGATGGACCACGTACACTCCCTCTCCCTTGCAGGGAAAGGGCCGAGGTGAGGGTTTTGACCGACGCACAGAAACTTCCGACCCCACAGAACAATCAACGGCACGCTACCAGATTGACCGAGATCGAATCACGTGAACCGCCATTCCCAAACAGCATTTAACCATTACAAATCCGTCATCCACCCTGACAAATCGCCCCCCTCTGGTTTATCATACGCCCACAAAATATGTTACGCGGCGCGCCGCCCCGGCCCACGCCGCCGATTGAGCATGGAGGACTTTCACGTGTCGCAACGAACTTGCCTGATCGTACTTTGCCTGAGCCTGCTTGGTCCCTTCGTCGCCTGCCAACAGGGTGGTCGACGCAGCGGTGGCCCCAATCTTCAAGGGAGCAGCAAGCTCCAACAAACCATCATCGAGATTCAATCGTCGGTCGACCAAACCAACGTCGACTACGCCACCGCCGGCAAGGAAAAACGCGACGTCGGCTCGCGCACCTACGCCACCTCCGCCGAAAAAGACCTGCTCTACATGACGCGCTTCTTCGAACAGCGCGAAGGCCGCTGGCAATCCTTCGATGGCCGCAGCCGCAAGCCCAACAAGCAGTTCACCGTCACGTATGGCAATAAGCGGCAATACACCTACGGCCTCGAAGAAAACATGCTGATCACGCCCAGCAAAGCCCTGCCGTTGAGCGATAAGGAATACGCCGACATCCGGCGTATCTGCTTTAACGAGGGTTAAGGAGGTCCGCTGCCACCGCTAAAGTACCCCGAAACATTTATCTCGATTAATCGCCTGAAGCTACCGAGGGCAACCATGGTCATCGGGCGTTTGATCAAGTATGCCATAATTGGATTTGCATTGTTGTCATTGCTAGGGTTCGTCACGTGTGGTGGGCTTTGGCTCTTGTCGCTCACTGATGATGGGGTGAGGACCATCGAATTAGGTATTCGAAGGGAAAAAATTCCATCGCGGTATCTTCAGTCTACGTATCGAGACATTGCGACCCGCGTTGGCGTCAGTCCTATAGGCGTCTTTTACGAATGGAACATTCCGATCTCGTGCTACCCCACGGGTAATGATGTACACGAAAGTACGGCCGGTTTTCACGTCTCCGGCTTTCGGGATAATGCCGGTAGCTACTGGCGTCGCCGCACGACACTCTCGTTTCCACTCATCCTAATCGCTCTCGCGGTTTTGCCGGTGTCCACCTATATGGCCGCCCACGGCGAGCTTCAGACGCGGCGACATCAGCGCCGTAGCACCTGTCGCCGCTGCGACTATTCATTACAAGGTCTTCCAAACGGTCGCTGTCCGGAATGCGGATTCCATAACCCACGATCGCTGTGACGATTTCGCCCTCATACGGTATAACTCACGCGTTCACAAAATGTTAAATCGACCCGCATGCCGAGCCGGGCGCGTCGCCCCTCGGTCTTGTCGATTATGCGTGATCGCGCCGCCTGTCCGCAGCGCACCGAGATGCTTCCCATGCCTTCTGCCAGCGAAATTCGCCAGCAATTCATCGATTTTTTCATGGACAAGTGCGGCCACACGTTTGTGCCGTCCAGCCCCTGCGTGCCGCACGACGATCCCACGCTCATGTTCGCCAACGCGGGCATGAACCAATTCAAGCCGATTTTTCTCGGTCAACAGCAGCCCGACGTCGACAAATGGCCCGGCGTGAAACCCGGCATGGCCACCCGCGCCGCCAACAGCCAAAAATGCATCCGCGCCGGCGGCAAACACAACGACCTCGACGACGTCGGTCACGATACCTATCACCACACGTTTTTCGAGATGCTCGGCAACTGGTCGTTCGGCGATTACTTCAAGAAGGAGGCGATCGCATGGGCGTGGGAACTGCTCACTGAAGTGTGGGGCGTCGACGGCTCGCGCCTGCACGCCACCTATTTCGAAGGCGATGCTGACGAAGGTCTGGAGCCCGACACCGAAGCGCGCGACCTGTGGTTGAAAATCCTACCGCCCGGGCGCGTGCATCCCGGCAATAAGAAAGACAACTTCTGGGAGATGGGCGATACCGGCCCCTGTGGACCGTGCAGCGAGTTGCATATTGACCTGACGCCCGACAAGAGCGGCGCGGCCCTCGTCAATGGTGACGACGCGCGCGTGATTGAGATTTGGAACTTGGTGTTTATTCAGTTCAATCGCTCGGCGGACGGCTTGTCGCCATTGCCCGCCAAGCACGTCGACACCGGCATGGGCTTCGAGCGCATCGCGTCGGTCTTGCAAGGCATGGACGCGAACCGGCTCGGGCAATTCAGCAATTACGACACGGATGTATTCACTCCGATCTTTGACGGCATTAAGAAAGTAACCGGCGCGGGAACGTACGAAGGCCTGCTCGAAGTTGCGACCGCCGATCAACAAACGCCCGCCGTCATGCGCGACGTCACCTATCGCGTCATCGCCGATCACATTCGCACGCTCACGTTTGCCCTTACCGACGGCGCTGTGCCCAGTAACGACGGTCGCGGCTACGTATTGCGCCGCATCCTGCGCCGCGCCGTGCGCTATGGCCGCCAGTTCTTCGATATGCACGAGCCGTTCCTCTATAAACTCGTCCCCGTCGTCGTCGATACGATGGCCGCAGCATTCCCCGAACTCAAAACCGCCCATGGCGGCAAGAATGTTGCGCACGTTAGTGAAATCGTGCGCGATGAAGAGGCGAGTTTTGGTAAGACGTTGGATCGGGGGATTGCGCTTTTCAATGAAGCTGCTGAATACGCCGAAAGCCATCACAAGGGACGCATTAGCGGCGAAGATGCCTTCAAGCTGCACGATACGTATGGTTTTCCAATCGATCTGACGGAACTAATGGCCGAAGAACGCGGACTCACGCTCAATATTGGTGAGTATGAACGGTTGATGGAGGAGGCGCGCAAAAAAGCACGCGCCGGCGGGCAAGTCGAATCAGACGAACTTCTCGATTCAATTACGTTAAACCATATCTCGGAAAAAGTCCGGCTCGAATTGGTCGGAACGGATGATTCATTTAAATACAATTATCCACCTGAATGCGAAGCAAGAATCTTATACGTTGCGGCGCTTGGAGATATTCAAACTGGTACTGATGTTGTCGTCGTGACGGATAAGACGCCTTTCTATGTCGAACAAGGCGGCCAAGTCGCTGACACAGGAACCATCAATACGCCAACAGGACAGGTTAGGGTTGAGTTAGTTAAACGAATCGAACGGGGCACCATCCTTCACAAAGGAAGACTCGCCGACGGGACCGTCGATTTCGATCAGGATGCAACAATCAAGGTCGATCTGGACCACCGTCGCCCCGTCATGTCCAACCACACCGCCACCCACGTCCTCAACTGGGCTTTGCGTGAAGTCCTCGGCGATCACGTACAACAAAAAGGCTCGCTCGTCGATGCGGAGAAAACGCGATTCGACCTGTCGCACAACGCCGCCATCAACGACGACGAACTCACGCGCATCGAAAAACTCGTGAACGACCAGATCGACGAAGACCTGCCCGTGCATACCAAAGTCGTCGATCAAAAAGCCGCGCGCGAGGTCAACACCCTACGCGCCGTCTTCGGTGAGAAGTATCCCGACCAGGTGCGCGTCGTTTCCGTCGGCGTACCGGTCGATGAGCTCTTGGCCGATCCGAAAAACACCGAGTGGATGAAATACAGCGTCGAGTTTTGCGGCGGCACCCACGTAACGTCAACCAAAACCATCGACGCCTTCCGCCTGATCGAAGAATCGGCCGTCTCCAAAGGTATTCGCCGCGTCGTGGGCGTGACTGGCGAGCGCGCCGTCGCCGCCGATAAGGCCGCTGTCGATCTTGCCCGTGAAATAGACGAAGCGCTAAAACTCGCCGACATCGCCGCCGCCAACGCCACCAACGAAGCCGCGCAACCAGACGCCGGCGCGCACGCCCACGGCCAAAGCGTCGAGGAAATCGAAAAACTCGCCGCCAGCCTTAACCAATCCATCAACGAAACCGAGCTGCCCGTGCGCGCCAAGGCCACGCTGCGCACCCAACTTGGCGGTCTCGCCGAGCGCCTCAAAGAAGCCAAAAAGGCCCAGGCCAAGGCCAGCGCCGCCGACATCATGGGGCAACTCGACGAAATTCTCGCCGCTGCCCACACCATCGGCGACATGAAATTGTGCACCGCCAACCTCGGCACTGCGCCGGTCGATCAAATGCGCTCCGCCGCCGATTCGCTGCGCGATCGCGCCGGTTCGTCGGTCGTCTTGCTCGCCGCTGAAAACGATGGTCGCGTCGTGCTGCTCGCCGCCGTCACCAAAGACCTCGTCGGCAAGGGCATCAAAGCGGGCGATCTCATCAAAGAAGTTGCACCCGTTGTCGGCGGCAAAGGCGGCGGTCGCCCTGACATGGCCCAAGGCGGCGGTAGCGATGCCAGCAAGATCGATGACGCGCTGGCGGCTGCGGCGGCGTGGTGTAAGGGCAAGGTCTCGTGAGCACTCACGACCAGCCGGTTACCCTCTCGAACGCGATCGAACGCGGCCCCCAAATTAGCCATGTTGATCGAGTACGACTCGCAGCCGAATCTGTTAATACAATCTGCTCGAGCACGATGCTGTCACTGAAGACCTTACCGATCGCGCCAATATTACAGCTAGGCGCGTTTAACAAGAACTTAATTGCGCTAGGTGTACACGGCGCTCGATGCTGGGCTTGGCGGTTCTGGCTCGTTATCCCATTCGCTAACCTTTTCGCTTCGTTGATACTGATCGTTAAAGCAACACATATCGTTCAGGCAGCAGGAATACCGACGACGTGGTATGGCGTCGATGAAAAAGCACTTGAAACCTGGTTAATCGAAAATGAATCGTAATGCGACGGTACAACAGCAATTGTACTTTTCGTTTTTGGCTTTTCTTGTTTGCACCAGCACTTGGTCTTGCGCGTCGCCGTCGCGTAATAACAATGACGTTCTTCGGCCAAGAATCTTAGGACAAAGTGTAAACCGAACAGACTGCGGCCCCCTCATCATCGTAGGTGGCGTCGGCACGCCCGCCGTTGTCAAACAGCGCGCCATCGAACTTGCCGGCGGCCCCACCGCCCCAGTCGTCATCATCCCCCAAGCCTCGCGCCGCCCTGAAGCCGGCGCGGAGAATGTCGCGTTCTGGAAAAAGACCGGTGCGACGAATGTCACCGCCCTGACGCTCAAACCCGACCAGCGCGCCGCCGAGATCGAATTACTCAAGCAAGCCAAGTTCATCTGGTTCAGCGGCGGCGATCAGTCCCGCTTGATGGACGCCCTGCGCGAGGCGGACCTGATCGATCTCATCAAACAGCACCATCGCGCCGGCGTCGTCATCGGCGGCACCAGCGCCGGTGCCGCCGTCATGTCGCAGCGCATGATCATCGGCAACGCCGAACTGGAAGCCATCGTGCGCGGCGGCACACCCCTCGCCGACGGCCTCGGCCTGTGGCCGGGCACCATCGTCGATCAACACTTCCATCGCCGCCGCCGCTTCAATCGACTGCTCTCCGCCGTGCTCGATCAACCCGATCAAATCGGCATCGGTATCGACGAACGCACGGCGGTGCTCGTGCAAGGTGACGGCTTTGAAGTCATGGGGGAGAGCAGCGTACTGGTTATCGATGCGCGGCGTGCCAAGGCTCAAGCCGACCCGGTCGATTCAAACCAGAGCAACCATCACGATGCCCAAGATGTTCGCGTATATCTCGTAAGCGCTGGCAACGCGTTTTCAATCACGAATTTAAGAGAAGTTGAATGAGCGCTCGGCAAGTTGCCTTCTCAGAGCAAACGACAATAAATCATTAGAAAGCCCCAAAACTCAATCCGCCGCCCTTTGCTTCTCTTGCGAAGCTGCAACCCTCGTCGCCTTTTCCACCTTCTCGACGATCATCGCCACGCGCATCAGGCACCGGCTGTATAGATTAAACAAACGATCAAATGTGACGTCCGCCTGCGCCACCGTGCTTCCAACCGACACCTTCGTGATTCCTGTCGCGCCAAACAGGAACTGCTTCGTCGAAATCTCCCCTGCCTGATGTTCAAACGGATAGGCCAGCCCATCAAAATCGTATTCAAGTGACGTAAAATGGTCCGTCACCCGTCGCGCAAGAGAGCGCGCCACTGGCGCCACGTTGTCGAACGCCTCAACACGATCGCCATCCTCCTCGACTGCACGACAGATGCCGGCAGCCGCATGATGTGATTGCCGAACCTCTATACATGACGGGCAGGCGGACTCACACGCACGCAGTACCGGCCAGATTCTCTTAAGATCGCTAACATCCTCATCGGTCAAACCAATCTTCTGACGCACCTGCGGCAAAAGCGCCAACTGCAACGCCAATCGAATGCGCTCCGCCTGTAGCGCGTTCATCGACTGCAATCGCGGTCGCAAGCTGTCGATTTCAGAATCCGTCACAGAACGAGCCTGCGCCACGCCGGCGCGATCCGCACTCGGCAACTTCCATTGCTTTTTGTCTAACTTTACGCCGATACGCAGAAACGCATCTGCCATTGCCAAATCGTGCTGGCGGTCGAGCTGATCGGAGAATGCTTCGAACCAATTCGCAAACCGTTTGGCATGCTGATCGATCTTCTGGTGCACTTCCTTGAGTCGAGCCAAATCAGCCTTGGGTTTGCTCGACACTGCTAACGGCTTTGCACATAAGACCGGCGGCAGATACAGGTTGATACATTTTCTACCAACCCGATCCAAGGCTCCCTGCTCTTCAAACAACACCGCATGTTGCTCAACCAACGCATCAGTCGCGACCAAGTTCGACTGATCGACGTTTAATCCGCATCCCTTTCGGTAATAAACAATCGTGACGGCACAGGCCACCATCTTGAAATTCTTTAACAACCGAGTAGCCGGCCCTGGAAAATCGAAAATGCCATCAACCGGCTTCGCTTCCAACGCTGCCACACGTTTAGGTATCAATGGATGGGTGTCATGCCACTTGGCCTGCGATTGTGACGCCATCACCGAAAGCAATGCATCCTGCGACGTTTCGGGCATCTCTGATGCGCGCGTCACAACTAATTGAGGAAAGTTGTCCGGCAACCGTTGCTCACGCCATGCAGCGGAAAGATCTTGATAACATCGTTGCTGGGCAAACGATAATATCTCAAGTTTGCGCAGCATCGCCGTCATCGCACTACTTCCGACGACCGCGGCGCCAACGGCATCGCATTTAAACTCACTTTGGCGGCTCTCGATGAAACTGATGTAATGACTGGCATAGGCAAGCCCGACCATGATCTTGCGACACGCCCAAACGATTGGGCGCGTCAGTAAGATCAACAGCCATATAATGTTATTGTCATCTTCACCCTCACCATACGATTGCATTTCCTCGTCAAACCCGTCGCGTTCATAGGCCACGCGGATAAACCATCTATTGAGGCGGTTGTTCAGGTACCTCAAGCGAATGCCCAAACGTCCCCGAAAATGCCCCAACTCATGCGCCAATACGCCCACAAACTCGTTGGTTGATAATCCTGCAATGAGCGGCAGCCCCAAATGCAGAACCAAGCCGCGGCTGAAGAAGCCCGACAACATCACGCTCGCACTGACGTCACAGTGGACTTCGATGCGCTTGGGCATCGGCACCTTCACGCGTCGAGCAATCTCTTCTAATACGGCGTAAAGTTCGGGGTCTTGCGCTCGATCGAGCGTCAACGGTTCGTAATGCACACGCCGCCGCGTAAAGATCGGCTTTATCAAAAAGAATATTGCGATGCTTCCGATGATGAACGGAACAATAAAAACGAAGACGTAGGCTATCTTAAGTCGAGAGCTTCTAAGGCCGCTCGCATGTTCTCCTGCCGCGAGCCAATTGTTGTTTTGTGCGTGCCAATAGAGCGCGTAGCAGATAGCCGCGATCACGCTAAAAAAAGCCGCGACCAACAACAACATGCCGAGAGAAATCAGAACAAGCGAAAAGAAATGGCCAAAACTCGTGTAGCCGCGAGGCAATTCGCCGCGAAATCCATCGGCGATGCTTCGCGCTCGACCCGACGATTGCCTTTGGCTGCTTGCCGCGCCGGGGCGCGGCTGTGCGGTTTGGTTGGCTCCTTGCATTCTCCGCCCCGATTAATCACTCACGATACGTCACCGAATATTGCGAAGTGCAACGTATCAGGCATGATAAACGGAAATGATTTAGCGAATCCAGCATTTGGAGCTCGCTAGCACGGGCTCACCCCGATATGCATTCCGTAATTCTCATTTTGGAAAAGGCAAGCAACGAACTCGAGAATGGGCTAATCCTCTCGCCCACAATGTGTCATCCCGCACCTACCGATAAAGTCGCCACCCCGCGATCAATCGTTGCAGCACTGATCCATGGCTTGCCTATTTGGTAGGCTAAATCTCTACGTCCCCACTCACGCCCCGCGCAACTCCAAACACCGCCCGATTCGATTCAGCGTCTTATCCTTACCCAAGAACACCAACGTTTGCCCAATCCCCGGGCTTACCGGTCGCCCGGCCACGGCCACGCGCAACGGCTGAGCCACATCTCCCATCTTGCTGCCAGTCGCTTCCACCAAGTTCTTCACCACTGCATCGAGATGATCGACCGACCAGTCGTCCACCGTCGCCAACGCATCGCGCAATTGCTCCAACATCGCAAAGCCTGCACCGTCGTTCTTGGCAAGGTTCTTCTTCACCGCTTTCTCGTCGTACACCACGCGCTCGTCTGGCTCAAACAAAATGCCCGCTTTCGTCACGATGTCGGGAAAAATCTTGAAGCCGCGACAGGCATCGATCACGGCGCTGAGCGTGTCGTCATCGAGCTTGCCCAGAAAGCAATCATTCAGCGCCGCCCAATCCTTAAACTGCTCCAACAAGCGCGGTGTAGGCAATTCACTACACCAGTCTAAATTAATCGCTAGCAATTTCTCACGATCGAAGCGCCCCGCCGTCTTATTGATACGTTCCAAGGAAAAGGCCTCGATCATCTCATCGAGCGTGAGTTTTTCCCGATCGCCACCCGGCGACCAACCGATCAGCGCGATAAAGTTCAACAGTGCCTCGGGCACGTAACCGCTGCGACGGAAGTCAAACACGTCAATCTCGGGCATTTCTACATTTAATTCGACCGCCAACGCCACAACTTGTTCCATGCTTAGCTCGGTATCGGCCTTCTTTTTGATCCAGCGTTCGACCGCTTTCGCATCGGCACCCGTAATCTCGCCCACGCGCTCTTTCGTCAGCGTCTTTTGCTTGATGGCATCCTTCGCACCCTGCCGAACCGCCTTGTGCTTATCGCGCTTCGACATCTTGCTGCCATCGATGTTGAACACGAGTGGCAGGTGCGCATACTTCGGCGTTGTGACGTCCAGCGCCCGTTGCAATAACACATGTTTGGGCGTGTTCATCAGATGTTCTTGCGCGCGTAACACATGACTGACCTGCATCCGCGCATCATCAACCACCACCGCCAGGTGATACGTCGGCCAACCGTTGGCTTTCACGATCACAAAGTCATCCAACTCGCCCGCCGCCAGCGTCACATCACCCAAGATTTCATCGTGAATCGTCACGTCTTCGGTCGGCGTCTTGAACCGCACCACAACCGGTCGCCCTACCGCGCGCGCTTTGTCCGCATCTGCCGCCAATGGTAGCGGATCGGGCCGCGGATACTTGAACCCGCCGCTTTCGGCCTGCGCCTGTTCGCGCATCGCGTTCAATTCTTCCGCCGTTTCAAACGCGTAATAGGCATGCCCTTCGGCGAGCAACTTATCGCGCGCGGCATGATACTGATCCAAACACGCGCTTTGCATATACGGCGCGCCGGGCCCGCCGACATCGGGGCCTTCATCCCAATCGATCCCCAACCAACGCAGGTCATCGAGAATCTTCTGCTCGGCACCGGCGATGTTGCGTTCGATGTCCGTATCTTCGATGCGCAACACAAACTTGCCGCCGTGCCGGCGACAGTAGAGAAAGTTAAACAGCGCCGAGCGCGCCCCGCCCACGTGCAAATGGCCCGTGGGCGAAGGGGCAAACCGCGCGCGAATGGTGGAATCAGACATAGCAAGGGCTTTCTAGTGAGCCAAAGCGACCGATCTGATAACCGGTGCAATGTGGTCAGTTTCGTAATATCCGGCCCGGCATTGTAGATTGTCGCCGCCTGTGCACAAACTCGATATCAAGTTGGGGGGGTGAGTTCGAAAAGAAGTTAGAAAAAGGCGGACGCTATTTCATTCGAGCCCGCATGACGTCACACTAGGCCAACGGCAGCGCCGCTAAGTCGATCGTCAATTTTGGAAACGCATTTGGCACAACCACGGCGTCCGAGGCGTGCGTTGTCACCGCCCCGTAGCTATCACCCTGCGGTTCTCGATGCACGATCAACGACTTGGCGGCCACATCGATCACCCAATACTCGGGAATCCCGGCGCGAGCATAGGCACGAAGCTTTTCACCTAGATCAAACTTCGCCGACGCTTGTGCAACTTCGATTAATAGGACGACTGCATCCGCCGTCGGGTGCGACTTCATATAATCGGTTGGCCGCCCTCGAATAATCGCCAAGTCCGGCTCCGGTTCGGAATCATCTGCAAGCACGATCGGCTGTTGCACCTGACAATGTGTATCTGCCGGTAACCCACGCTGAAACATCTCGCTCAGAATCACGACGATCTGCCGATGCTTGATTCCAATCGGGCTCATCTCAACGATCTCTCCGTCCAGCAACTCAACCCGACAATCCGGCGGCAAAATCCCTTCTTCCCCCATGCGGTGATATTCGGCGCGGGTAAATCGATAACGGGTTGGCTCTGTCAGGTGGCGAATCATCAGTATTATTATACCAAATCGCGCGTCACAGGGCCGAGCAGACGTCATTCGTCCAGAAAACGCGCTTCGCCGGCAGGGGGCATCCCTCGATGCAACAACCGCACGCGACGAGTCTTGTCGCGAGATCGGGCTCAATTGCGTTAGAGGATGATTCAACGAGCGCAAAAAGAAAGCGTCGAAACCCGCTTGGGTGTCCCGACGCTTTCCGGAGGGGAAAGAAGCCGTGCCTCACATGCCCTCCCGGCTATGCGGGATGATGGAATAAAGCTCCCTCCATCCGAAATTATCTATCTGTCTATTTAACGCTATCGACGCACGGCAGGTTCGCCGCTTGAGGAAAAATCGAAAATTTTCCGACTTTTCAGCACTATTAACAATGTGAATAGCCGCAGCCGTGGCACTTCACGCAGCCTTCGCCCATGTCCAGATCGCCGCTGCACTCCGGACATTTCACACGATAGCTGTTGCGCGGGTTGCCGCCCGTCGGTTCGGCCGCCCGCACCGTCGCACCCTTGGCTGCGGTATCGTGCCCGTTGCCGTTGTGCGAACCGTTGCCATTGAGCGGCTCGGCCTCGACCTGGTTCGGGTCGATCTCACCCAAGAGCAATGCCTTGAGACCGTGTGTTTCCTTGGCTTTGAGGTAACGCTTGAGCCCCTTGGCGATGCCGTCGCCCAGCGAAACCACCCGACCGTGCCGCGTGGGGATTTGCAGCGACGAACCGATCCCAGCGAGTTGCTTGATCACATGGTTCAAGCCGCCGCCCGCCCGCAGCCACAGGCTAATCATGCGGCAGATCGCTTCGAGATCGCTGGTGGCGATATCCCCACCCTTGCCGAGTTGGGCAAACACTTCACATTCGCGCTGAGACTGTGGGTCGACCGTGATTTGAATGTGCATGTTGCCGAAGGGCGTTTGCTGTCGTACGCGGATCGCGCTGGTGATCGGCGGGAGCACGGCGGGCTCCAACGTGGCCGGGGCTTCGATCTTGGTGATGCGCTCACCGAACAGATTTGTTTCCGTCGAAATCTTCTTATCGTCGGCGGCTATTTCGGCAACGGTGCCATCCTGCTGCGTTGCACCATTACCCGTGTGCTTCTTTTCCGAATCTTTCAGCGCCATCGGCTGCATCGAACGACAACCGTCGCGATATACCGTCACGCCCTTGCACTTGAGATCGAAGGCCATGCGATAGATTTTTTCCACATCGGCCGGATCGGCGTCGTGGGCAAAGTTGATCGTCTTGCTGATCGAAGAATCGCAGTGCTTCTGGAAAGCGGCCTGCATCCGAATGTGCCATTCGGGTTCGATATCGTGTGCACATACAAAGACGTGCTTAATGTCTTCCGGAACCTCATCGATATGAGCGAGGGTGCCCTCCGTGGCAATGCGCTCCATCAGTCCCTCGCTCAGGAATCCGCGCTCTTCGGCAATCTGCTCGAAAATGTGGTTCACCTCCACCATCGGCGTCGCGCCTTCTTCCTGCCCCTTCAGCACGTTGCGGAAAAAGGCCAGGCTGAACATCGGCTCAATCCCACCGCTACAGTCGGCGATGATACTGATCGTGCCGGTCGGTGCGACGGTGGTGGCACAACTGTTGCGCATCGGTCGCTGATACTTGGTATCCCAATGGCTATTGGCCCAATTGGGAAAGTTACCGCGCTCGCGACCCAACTTTTCGGAGTAGTTGTGCGCTTCGTCGTTGACGAATTTCATGAAGCGCTCGCCCCACGCCACACCCTCGTCCGAGTTATACCGCACGCCCAACTTATACAGCGCATCGGAAAAGCCCATGATGCCCAAACCGATCTTGCGATTGGCTTTGCAAATATGGTCGATCTCATCGAGCGGGTAGTTATTGGCGTCGATCACGTTATCTAAGAAGCGCGTCGAATCGTGGATCGTTTCTTTCAGCGCATCCCAATCGACATCGGCGTTCTCGGTGCCGGCATCCTTGATGAACAAGCCCAAGTTGATACTTCCGAGGTTGCACGCTTCGTATGGAAGCAACGGCTGTTCGCCACACGGATTGGTCGCTTCGATGCGGCCCACATGCGGCGTCGGGTTTGCATCGTTGATGCGGTCGATAAAGATCACACCCGGCTCGCCCGTTTGCCAGGCGTTCTTCACGATGATGTCCCAAATCTCCTGCCGCGTATAAACCGGCGTGGTGCCGTCGTACGCTTCCGCGGGAATCAATTGTTTGAGTTCGTACGTCGCGATGTCGACATCCTTCGGCACGAAATATTCGCGACCGGTGCGCGGGTTGCGCGTTGTGTGGGGGGCGTTCGCATCGGCAACGAACTCACCCATCCACTCGTCGGTCACTTTCACCGAGATGTTGTAATTGGTGAATTGCGTGAGATCTTGCTTGGCGTGCAGGAACTTGAGAATGTCGGGATGATGGATATACATCATGCCCATGTTGGCGCCGCGGCGAAACGCGCCTTGCTGAATCGCGTTGGTCGCTTCGCTAAACGCGCGCCAAAAGCTGATCGGTCCGCTCGTCGTGCCGCCGCTGCTGCGAATGTAATCGCCCGTCGGCCGCAACGCGTCAAAAGCAAAACCCGTACCGCCGCCGGCTTTCTGGATCAGGGCCGTGTGCTTGATCGAATCGAAGATACCATCGATCGAATCCGGCACCGGCAAGACGAAGCACGCGCTGAGCATCCCCATCGAGCGACCGGCGTTCATCAACGTCGGGCTGTTGGGCATAAAACGCCGCGACGTCATCAGGCTCTTGAATTTCGTCTTCCACTCGCTACGGGTCAGTTCGTTGGCACCGTAATTCAACTCGATATTGGCAACCGTCTCGGCCACGCGATCGAACAGATCGTTCGGCGTTTCCGTGCACGTGCCGCTTTCATCCTTCTCCAGGTAACGAGCCTTCAGCACGCGCGTGGCATTCTCGGTGAGGCCATGCGCGTTGTAGCGACCGGTGGCTTCTTCCACCTCGCGATTCATCCGTGAAATTCGATTGCTAGTCGTCGTAACCATCTCGCACCAATCGTGTTGTCTGTGGCCGATCCACCCATCCATGGGGGACCTGCCAGATCGAAAGTTTCAACCACCCCGCCGTTCGCAGTTGAACTCGGCGGGACACCGCGCTTTTTCCCGTTTTTTGTCTCTAAGAAAACCTAAGTAGCGAATAAACCCCCGCCAGCTAGGCCCGCAGGATTTGCTGCTGACCGGACCCGCTGTGAGTTGGATCGCACGATTCTGTTAACGGTTCTCTCGAACGCCCCGCTTGAGGCGGATGGATATAGATACCCCAACATATTGTGGGTGTCAACGAAAAGTTATCTAAATATAGTATTCCCGTAAGGCCATGAAATCACCCGAGTTACGAACGAATGTACCGATTTTCGGTCCTTTACGCCACCACAATCCGTAACCTTAGCTGGCGCTGGACTTTGGCTCGTTCGTGATGTATTTCACGAATTGCGAGTCCCGCTTTTACGTCCGAAAACCATCTAAAAATTGTTGCTACGGTCACAAAATTTTGTTCCAACGGCGTAAATTTGGGTCCCTAAACCCAAGTTATAGGGGTTGCCGCCGACGTCGTTGCGATCGGCCGTCCCAATCCAAGAATTCTTCGTCGCGCGAATTTTGCCGACCCTCACCGGTGCAGGCCGTTCTCCCGCCACGCCCCCAACCACCACCAAACTTCACGCGGCCCCCTGATGTCCCCAATCCGGCGATAATTCCTATCGATGCCCAACGACCCCGCCCAGAACCCGCTATGCCGCCTCTGCGAATCCACCGCGACGACCAAGGTGACACCGGCCCCGGCCCGCCCGATGTGGCATTGCCCCGATTGCGACCTGATCTTCGTCGGCGAATCCGCCCTTCCTACGCGCGACCGCGAGCGAGAACGGTACCTGCAACATCGCAACCGCATCGACGACTTCGGCTACGTGGCCACGTTCGACGGCATCCGCGAAGCCGTGCGCGTCTGCGCCGCCGCGCAGCCAAATCCCCGCATTCTCGATTTTGGTTGCGGCCCCGCGCCCGTCTTGGTCGAGCTGCTCAAACGCGATGGTCTCAACGCGACCGGCTACGACCCGTTCTTTGCACCTTCGTTGAATGACGACGCACGGTTCGACATCATCACCTGCGTCGAAACCGTCGAACACTTCGCCCAACCGCGCGCAACGTTCGAGCGCATCGCCAAAGTGCTGCGCCCCAACGGTACATTCATCTTGCAAACCCAATGGCACGCCGGACCAATGTCGATCCACCATTGGTGGTACGCGCGCGACGATACGCACGTCGCCTTCTATTGCGCCGCAACGATGCCAGTCGTCGCCGACATTCTCAACGCTGATAGATTTGAAGTGTTGAGCGAAGGCCTGTGCGTCTTCCATCGGCACGATAGGTAATTCGGAGCATGCAATCCCCACCACGCGCCGCCCTAATGCCGCGCCACCCATTCGCGCATGCGCGTGCGCAAGATCGACATCGGTATCGACCCTTCCGCCAACAAATGATCGTGCCACGCGCGAATATCGAATCGATCACCCAAGGCCTGCTCCGCCTCTTCGCGTAGCCGACTGATTTCGAGTTGCCCCACCTTATAACCCAGCGCCTGCCCCGGCCACGCGATGTACCGATCGACCTCATTAATGATGTTCTGCTCGCTCAGGCCGGTGTTCTCTTTTATAAACTCGATCGCCCGTTCGCGCGACCAACCGAAATAATGCATGCCGGTATCCACCACCAAGCGCGACGAGCGCCACGCATCATAGGTAAGTTGCCCAAAGCGCGCATACGGATCCTGATAACCACCCAAGTCATAACCCAACCGCTCCGAATACAACGCCCATCCTTCGATAAACGCCGTGATATGCTCGAAGCGCCGAAACGCGGGCCAGTCCTTGCGTTCCTGCGCCAACGCGATCTGCAAGTGATGCCCCGGTTGCGCTTCGTGATAGGCTAACGCTTCCATCGTGTAGATCGGGCGCGTCTCGGGTTTATAGACATTGATATAAAAGTACGCGGGTCGGGAGCCGTCGTCGGGCGCGTTGTAGTAATACGCCGTCGCCGAGCTTGGGGCACGAAACGCCTCGATCTCCTTCAAGTCATACGGCGTTTTCGGCAAACGACCGAACAGCTTGGGCAAATTCGCATCGCTACGCGTGAGAATTTCACGATGTCGCCGCATGATCTCGGCGGGCGTTTTGTTGTGTTGCGCCGGATCGTTGCGCATGCGCTCGATAAACTCTTGCAGCGTGCCGTCGAACTCGACTTCCGCCATCACCTCGCGCATCTCATTATGAATGCGCTTCAATTCATTCAGGCCTACCTGATGTATGGCCTCCGGGCTCATGTTCGTCGTCGTGTGATGCTTCGCCAGCGCCCGATACCACGCCGCCCCATCGGACAGGTAACAATATCCCACCGTCTCGCGACAGGCGGGCAGATACGTTTCACTCAAATAGCGCCGCAGCTTTTTCAGCCCCAGCATAGCATCCGCAACGCCAGCGCGAATCTTTGCTTGCGACTCAGCCCCCCCCGCCCCTCCCGCTAACGACTTTGCCGGTTCGTACAACGGCGAGTCGGTCGGGTCGTCGGCAATCATCGCATCGAACTGCGGCAATGCTTGCTCGATCGTGATCTTCGGTCGCACCACGCCGCGCGCGATACCCTCGTCCATCAACGCAATGAGTTGATCGGCCTGCGTCTTAAAGGCTGACATGCGCGCCGCATAATTCGCGCAATCCTGTGGCGTGTTAAAGGGAGAGTGCGTTCTCAACGTTCCAAGCGTCAGATGCGGGCTATTCTGCTGCTTGATCGGCATCAGATGATCGGGGAACTCGGCCAGCGCCAGCGTATCTTGCAGGCTCTCCTCAAACAGCGCCGCGCTCAGGCGATCGTCCGCATCGGTCGCGTATGGTGCCGCATGCCTTACCAAGCCCAAGAAGCCCGCCGTCTGTTGTAACCGCTCGTCGCGCGCGGCTTCGCTGTAATCCGTCAATCGATCGCCGAAGCGATGATCGCCGAGATACGTAGCCCACTCAGGGCCTTGCCGCAACTTGGCATTCCAGTATGCATCGAAAATCGCAGCGAGCGCCGCACCATCTTGGTAGGCCGCATCGACTTTCGCACCAGTAGAAACGTCGAGCGGTGCCTGACAGGCTGACGCGGGCAGAATCAACCCAATAAACAGTAAGACCGCCAAAAATCCACAACGACTTAGAGCAATCCGAGCGGCCGTGAGAAACTGAGTGCGGGTGTCCCGCCCCCTCTGGGGGCGGGGGACGAAACCACCACCGTTACGGTCACTTCGCAGATCGAGATCGCGCGCCCCGTCCCCCAGCCCTGGAAGGGCAGGGGCACCCGCTGAGCTTTCCTGGAGAATGATATTAATACTTTTCTCTTTATCGAATTGACGACGCATCACGCCTCCCGTTGCTGTTGGCACAAGCGGCGTAATGTAATCAATGTTCTTCGATTGTGCAGGGCGGTAGCGCCGCCAGAAAACGCGGGCCGTAAAACTTGGTCTTCACGCGCTTGTCTAAAATGACGGCAATACCGCGATCCTGACTACCGCGAATCAGCCGCCCCAGCCCTTGCTTCAACTTCAAAATCGCCTCGGGCACTTGAAAATCCATAAACGGGTTGCCGCCCGCTTCCCGAATCGAAGCAATGCGCGCCTCCACCAAAGGTCGATCCGGCGCGGCGAACGGCAACTTGGTAATGATCACGTTCGACAGCGCATCCCCCGGCACGTCGACGCCCTGCCAAAACGAGTCGGTCCCCAACAACACGGCGCGCGGCTCGCGCTTGAAGCGCTCGACCATACGACTGCGCGGCAAGCCTTGGCCCTGCACCATCATCAACATCCGCTCGTGCTCGCAAAATGGCTGCAGCATCTCCGCCGCCTGATTCATGGTGAAGTAACTCGTAAACAACACAAACGCCCGGCCCTCCGTCTCGGCCAGATAATGTTCGATCCGCTCAACGGCGGCTTCGAGAAACGCGCCATCGTTCGGTTCGGGCAGGTTGCGCTCCACATGCAGCGTCATTTGCTTCGCATAGTCGTAAGGCGAATCGAGTTGCAATTCTTCCGCTTCATCAGCACCCAGTCGCTGCCGCACATAATCAAAGCCCTGCTTACCGCCCACGCTCAACGTCGCGCTCGTCATCACCACACTACGCGTCGTTTCGAACAACTCCTCTTTCAAAATGCGATCGACCTTCAAAGGTGCCGCGTGCAAACTCGTTGAAGGTTGGCGACCGGTGGATACCTGCAACCAATACACATAGTCTTCCATCTTTTGCCGCAGCAGTTGTTCGACAGCCTCAGCCGTTTCTTCGCAACGCGCCGCCAGCGATTTCAACTCAAACTTCTCGGCCTCACCCTGAAACTGCTCGCGCAAACCCTTGAGAGCATCTGCCAAATCACTTAAGGCTGGCGACAGCGGATTGATAATATCATCCGTGTTATCGATGCGCACCGAACCGCGCTGTGGATTAAACTTCTTGCGCAACGCCGCAAAGACCGCATCGGCGGCGCGCTCGGCATCGATCACATCGCGCACCACATCGGCACAATCGAGCATCGCGATAAAACCGCGCCCCGTGCGCTCGTTAAAGATGCTCTTGAGCAAATGCTCGACGGCCCCACTTGACACGCTTACGCCGAAGTGATCCGACGCGACCGACTCGATGTTGTGCGCCTCATCCAAAATCACGCGATCGTACTCGGGCAAAACCGCCGCGTTGTGACGGCGCAGGGCCAGATCGGCAAAGAACATCGCATGATTGACGATTAACAACTGACCCGCATCAACCTCGCGTCGCGCCTTCTGATAGAAGCACTGGTTATAAAATTCGCAGCGCTGCCCCATACAGTTGTTGCTCTCGCTGCGCACACGCGTCCAGATATCGCTATCGGGTTGAAACGCCAGATCCGACAGGCTGCCGTCTTCTGTGGCGTAGGCCCAATCTTCGATCTGATGCAGTTGTTTAAGTTGACGCTGCGTGGAGAAGACCGACTTCTGGCGCTTGCTGGTCTGCGTCAGCCGGCGGATGCCGAGGTAGTTGTGCCGTCCCTTCACCAGCACCGCGTTAAAGTCTTCGTCAAACGCCCGCTTAATCGCAGGGATATCGATCTCCATCAACTGCTCTTGCAGCGCGATGGTATGGGTCGACACCACCACGCGCTCGCCGTGTTCCAAAATGCGTCGCACCGCGGGCAGCAAATAGGCAAATGTCTTACCAACACCCGTACCCGCCTCGACCAACAAGTGATCGCTCTTATCAAACGCCCGCGCCACCGCAGCCGCCATCTCCACCTGCTGTGGCCGCTGCTCGTACGCCCGCGCCGCCCGCTCGATTAACGGTGCCCACTGATGTTGAGTTTGCGCAGTCAACGCGATTCCTTATTCGTTCATTTCTCAAAGATTCATTGTAGCGCACCGGGTGCCCCTGCCCCCTCTGGGCCTGGTGGGCTAATACCGCCAGTTGGGGGCACCCACTGGGCACCGGAAACTGGCCCAAACGCGCGACTTAAATCACGCGCCTCCTCGCGGGTGCCCCTGCCCCTCTGGGGCTGGGGACTAACCCAAACACGCGATTTCGATCACGCGCATCGTCGACATCGAGAAGGTCCCCCAACCCTGGAAGGGCAGGGGCACCCATATCAACGATACATTGGATAACCCTGTCGCGTCGGGGATGGCGGACCTATTCATGCACGCGCCACGATTCCCGCAGAGGCTGGACCACCACAATGCACGCGCCACCTACGGATACACAGTCTTCACAAAATGCACGATAAACGTCAGCATGATGATCATCGTCACAAACACGATCAGCGTGGACATCACCGTCACGAGTGTCGCGCCGCGCACGATGCCGCGCTTATACGTCGCCATAATGTGCGGTCGCGCCAGCGTCAGCATTGCCAACAGCACCGCCGCGATCGACGGCCAAATGCTGATCGAATGCAGATAGCTGTAATACCAAACCCACCGCGGCACATCGTCTTTCACGCCGCCGGGCGTATGCACAAAGTGGCCCATGACGTAGTACTTACCGTCTTCGATCGTGCCGTTATGGGCGTCGCCGCCGATGATGGCGTAGCCGATGGTATAGAGCAGAAAATTGCCCAACCCCAGCACCATCAGCCATACACAAATTCGCACGCGCTTGCGTCGATCCATGATTCACAGGGTAGCCGATTGCTCGTTTAGCGTCGATGATTCTTGCAGCTCCCGTATGTCGAAAGTCCGTCGCGAACGCCGTTGATCTGTTTACTTTTGAATCCTCGCCGCCGCGCCCTATGATGCCGCTTTTCTCAACGGCGGCTCCAACCGCCCACCCAATAACGATCCCATCGCGCGAGGACCTCGACCGTGGCCATCTTCGAATCCATCACCAACGTTCTCGACGCCCTCATTTGGACCAACTATCTCTTCTTCCTGCTGCTCGGCTGCGGCCTGCTCTTTTCCGTCACCACCAAACTCGTTCAATGGCGCGCGCTCACCCACGGCATCGCCGTCGTCAGCGGTAAGTACGATCGCGAAGAAGACGCCGGTCAAATCTCCCACTTCCAAGCGCTCTGCGCCGCCCTCTCCGCCACCATCGGTCTCGGTAACATCGCGGGCGTGGGCGTCGCCGTCAGCCTCGGCGGCCCCGGCGCCGTCTTTTGGATGTGGATCGTCGGATTCTTCGGCATGGCGATCAAGTTTGTCGAGTGTTCGCTCGCCACCATGTTTCGCGACGAGCGCGACGTGCCCGACCCCAGCGCGCCGGCCCTCACCGAGCGCGACGCCGAAGCGCGCACACTTGAATACCAAGGCGAAGCACCGCCAGCCGCCGGCGCTAAAAGCGACGGTCGCGGTGAAGTGCGCGGCGGGCCCATGTGGTACATCCAAAAGGCCCTCGTCGATCCGGCTAAGGCCGCCAATAAGCCCTGGTGGGTCGTATTCAAGTTCATGGCGGTGCTATACGCCGCCGTGATCGCCATCGCCTCCTTCGGCGGCGGCAACATGTTTCAATCTTGGAACGTCGGCAACACGCTGGCGGCCGAAGATATCGACACGCGGGTGACCGGTGTCGTCGTTGCCTTTCTCGTTTCGCTCGTCATCATCGGCGGCATCAAGCGCATCGGTAACGTCGCGGGTAAGCTCGTGCCGGCAATGTGCTTGGCCTACGTGTTCGGCGCGATGATCGTGTTGTTTGTCAACATCGATCAACTCGGCCCAATGCTCGTGCTTATCGTTAAGTCGGCTTTCAACGCCACCGCGGGCGAAGGCGCGTTTGCCGGTACCGCCGTGTTCGTTGCGTTTGAATGGGGCTTGCGCCGCGCGTTGTTTTCCAACGAAGCTGGCCAAGGCTCGGCCGCCATCGCACACGCCGCCGCCAAGACCGACGAACCGGTGCGCGAAGGCGTCGTCGCCGCCATCGGCCCCTTTATCGACACGATCATCATCTGCACCATGACGGCGCTCGTGATTCTGAGCACCGGCGTTTGGAATCGACCGCCCGTCGGCACGGTGGCATCGATCGATAAGACAGGCATCACCATCGCCAAAACGCCGACGTCCGACATACCCGAGAACCTGCGCGAAGCCTACGTCACCGAACTGCAACGCCCCGCGACGAACCTACAGGTTTTTATCGAAAACCAAGAAGGCACAGAGCCGCGCGGATTAGACCTCAAGACCAACGTGTTCAAAGACCAAAGCATCGACGCCGTTAAACAAACCGCCGAGTTTGCGGCCAAGTTCGTTGCCACGGAGGAAGCGCGCGAGACGGAAGACTTCAAAAACAACTTCGCCGACCTTGCTGTGGGGCAGGCCGTGCACCTCAAACTCGACGGTGCCGAAATGACGCGCCTCGCGCTCGACACGGCCTACGTCGGCCTCGGCCGCTGGATCATTCTCATCGGCGTATGCCTGTTCGCATTCAGCACCATGATCAGTTGGAGCTATTACGGCGAAAAAGGCGTCGAATACCTGCTCGGCCCCAGCGCGATCCTGCCTTACAAAATCCTGTTCGTGCTCGCCGTTTACGCGGGTTGCACCATCCAAAACTTCGAGACGGTCTACGCCTTTTCCGACGCCATGACGGGCTTCACCGTCATTTGCAACTTGCCCGCATGTTTGATTTTGCTGCCCACGCTGATTCGCGCGGCGCGGCACTACTTCAAACGTTTGGATAGTGGTGAGATGAAACCGCAACGTTAACACAGTTGGCGGGCTACGTATTCAACCCGCCAAACCGTCGCTCTCGCGCCGCAAACGCTTTCAACGCTTCATTCAAATCGCCCTTACGAAAATCGGGCCAAAGCGTTTGCGTCACATAAATCTCGGCATAGCTGATTTGCCATAACAGAAAATTGCTGATCCGCATCTCACCGGCAGTGCGCACCAACAAATCCGGATCGGGCAGGCCCGCCGTGTATAGCGACTGGTCGAACATTTGCTCGTCGATATCGCTCGGGTCAATCTCACCGGCCTTCACGCGCTCGGCAATCTGTTGCACCGCATCGATAATCTCCACCCGCGCGCTGTAATTGAGCGCCAAACAAAGCGTCATGCCTTTGTTATTGGCAGACATCGCCACCGTCTCATCGAGTTCGCGCAAGACTTCATCGGGCAGCCCCGCGCGGCGACCGACCTGCACCAGCCGCACGTCGTTATCCATGATTTCGTCACGCTCTTTAATGAGATACTCGACGTACAGCTTCATCAACCGCGTAATCTCATCGAGCGGTCGCCGCCAGTTCTCCGTGCTAAAGCTATAGAGCGTGAGCGCCTGTAAACCCAACCGTGCCGATTGCGTGACGATTTCGCGCACGTTCTCCGCGCCGGCTTCGTGACCGCGCACCCGCTCCATGCCGCGCTGCTTCGCCCAACGACCATTGCCATCCATGATGATGGCCACGTGCCGCGGCATCCGTTCGGCGGGTATGCCGAGTTCCTTAACGGGATCGAGAGTTTCTAACGTGGGCAATCGATTGCCTCCGCTTTCACCTGTTCTTGTCCTCCACCCTCAAAGTGGGATGGGGCACCGGGGCGCTGTGGCACCGGTTTGCAACCGGTGTAACGTCACAGATCGAGAGAAGCCATCGAACTTACCGACAACTCTCCCGTGACTTTACTGGCAGCAAGCTGACCAGTGGCACCCAACTCAAGCCTGCCCACTCAATTCAAACGCACCGCGATGCAACGTCGCACTGCGCTCGGGACCAATGCTCACCAACGTCACCGGCACGCCCAACAACGCCTCCAGTCGTTCCACATACTGACGAGCGGCAGCGGGCAATTGTTCGTAGCGTTCAATGCCCGCCGATAATGTGCCCCAACTTGCCAGCGTTTCATACTGCGGCTCGACCGCCGCCAAATCGTCGGCACGCGCGGGCACGCCATCGATCTCCGCGCCATTCAATCGGTAGCCCGTACAAACCTTGATTTCGTCGAGCGCCCCCAACGTATCGAGGTGCATCACGGCGATTTCCGTCACGCCCGAAAGCTGAATCGCATAGCGCACCGCCGCCGCATCGAACCAACCGCACCGTCGCGGTCGGCCCGTGGTCGTGCCATATTCGTGACCCACTTCGCGAATACGATCGCCCGCCGCATTATCCTGCTCGGTCGGAAACGGTCCGCCACCCACGCGCGTGCTGTAGGCCTTCACCACGCCCAACACATTCTCAATCACCGACGGCCCCACGCCCGCGCCCACGGCCATGCCACCGGCCACGCACGCGCTGCTCGTCACAAACGGATAGGTCCCGTGATTGACATCCAACATCGACCCCTGCGCACCCTCGAATAACACCTTTACGTCATCAGCTAAATAACGATGCAAGAACGGCGTCGTGTCGATGATGTGCGGCGCGAGCATTTCTGCAAATGCCAACGCTTCGTCAATAAACTGCGACGCTTCCGCACTGCCCCAATCGCTTAAGTCGTCGCCATACATCGCGCCGAACAACGCGCCCTTTAACTTGAATGTCTCTTCCACGCGCCGTCGAAACGCATCCGCATCGCGCAAGTCGCACACGCGCAGCGCCCACGTGCGCAGCATCTTGTCGGCATAACATGGGCCAATCCCCTTGGCTGTCGTGCCAATCTTCGTCTCATCGCTCGAACCACTCTCCGATAAACGATCCTGGCGCTGATGCCAAGGCATCACCAAGTGCGCCCGATCCGAAATCTTCAGGTTCTCACCAATTTCGATCCCGCGCTCGCGCAAACCGCGAATCTCCCCCACCAGTACCTTCAAATCCACGACCACGCCCGGACCGATGATGTTCATCACGCCGGGTCGTAGAATTCCGCTCGGCAGTAAATGCAGCGCATACGACTGGTCGCCATGCCGCACGGTATGACCCGCATTGGCTCCGCCCGCACAGCGCACCACCACATCGAAGTGCTCGGTCAGCAGGTCGACAATCTTGCCCTTGCCCTCGTCGCCCCATTGCAGACCTATAACGCCGGTATGTCCCAATCGATCGAAATGCATCGGTGTCCGGTTCTCGTTCTGATGCCTATCTAAAACGGCTGCGCACCGGCTAAAAACTAATCCCAGCCCGCCCCCGACGCAAACGGCGACAACCCACGACCGCAACGAATCTTATCGGCGTTGGCCCGGGCCTGTCGCACGCCATATAATCGAATCGATGATCGTGTATCGCCCGCGTTAAACCCCTCGGCCGCCTCAACTCGCCCCCTAACAGGAGCCACTCGCACCATGATCGGAGAATACGACATCGACAGTCGGCTGTCCGGCTTGGTCGAGCGCATCGTGGCTAGCTACGAGACGACCGCGTCGACGCGCCACATCGGGCGCGGCTACCTGCCGACCAACCGCGAAATCGAGAGCATCATCGAATTGCTATTCGAGATTTCGTACCCCGGATATTTCGGGCGACAAAATCTATCCTTCGAAAACGTGCGCTTTCACGTGGGCGAATTGCTACCGCGACTCGCAAAGAAGCTTTACCTGCAAATCTTTCTCTCGCTCTGCCATTACAACGAAGTCAGCGGTAACTACGACCCGACCGGCCCGTCCAATCAGGCCGAACCGTTCCACGAAAAAGCCACCGCCCTTACCGACGAGTTTATGATGAAAATTCCGGCGGTCCGCGACATGCTCGCACTCGACGTCGACGCCGCCTTCGAGGGCGACCCCGCTGCCGAAAACACCGACGAAATCATCTTTACGTATCCCGGCCTGCTCGCGATCACCGTCCATCGCTACGCCCACGAGCTGTATCAAAAAGACATTCCGCTTATCCCGCGCGCCATGTCGGAATGGTCGCATCGCGAAACCGGTATCGACCTGCACCCCGGCGCCCGCATCGGCAAGCGCTTCTTCATCGACCACGGCACCGGCGTCGTCATCGGCGAAACCACCGACATCGGCGAGAACGTCAAGATCTATCAAAGCGTAACACTCGGCGCGCTCAGCTTCTTGAAAGACGAGCGCGGTAAGATGGTGCGTGGCTACAAGCGCCACCCCACGCTTAAGGACCACGTCACGATTTACGCCAACGCCACCGTGCTCGGCGGCGATACCGTCATCGGCGAAGGATCGACCGTCGGCGGTTCGACGTTTGTCACGTCGAGCGTGCCCGCCGGCTGCACCGTGATGAACAATCCGCCAGAATTGAAGGTACGCCCGCCGAAAAAGAAAAAAGACGAAGGCCCGGCTCACGACTTTTCGATTTGAGCCGCCGCGTCACAATAGCCGTCATCGCCGCTATCGCTCGCTTGTCCCCCAGCCCTAAAGGGGCCGGGTCACCAGAATTGGGTGCCCCATCCTTTCCAAGGATGGGGGACTGAAACCCGCACCGAAACGGGTAACGGAAACCTACTGGCGTAACGAATTGTCCCCCAGCCCCAGAGGGGCAGGGGCACCAGAATTGGGTTCCCCGCCCTTTCCAAGGGTGGGGAACTGACCAACACCACGGAGTCGACCAGTCTCATGGGACGCGCACCGACATACCTCTCCTTCATCGTACTTGGCCTCATCATTTCCGCCGGCTGTAGCCAAGCCGAATGGGAAGAACTCTTCGGTATGGGCAACTCGGGCAAGCAGCCCGGCTCCGATCCCGAACTCGCCTCCGACGACGTCGCCCTGCGCAACAGCATCGGCGAACTCGTTTCCGTTCAAGGCGTCGCGCTCAACCAAGTACGCGGATTCGGCTTGGTCGTCGACCTCGTCGACTCCGGCGGTAGCGACGGTCCCGAAGTCGTGCGCGGCTACCTTACCAAAGAAATCCGCCGCCGCGCCGAGATCGGCGGCAACAACGTCAGCGCCGTCGACCTGCTCGATAGTTACGACACCGCCATGGTCGAGATCGACGGCTTTATCCCCGCCGGCGCCAAGAAAGGGGATCGCTTCGACATCCGCGTGCGCGCCCTCGGCAGCGAAACCGAATCGCTCGTTGGTGGCCGCTTGTTCCTGGCCGACCTGAAAATCTATGCCGCCACCCCCAGTGGCATCATTGGCGGCAAGACGTTGGCCCGCGCCGCGGGCGGCATCTACGTCCCCCCCTTTACCCGCAACGGCCGCCCCACCGACAACGTCGATCTGCGTAGCGGTTACGTGCTCGGCGGCGGCATTGTCGATGAGCCCCGCAAGATTCGACTCGTGTTGAACGACCCGCGCCATAGCGTCGCCCGCCAAATCGAACGCACCATCAATAGCCGCTACGGCGGTAGCAAAAAGATTGCCGAAGCCGAAAGCGCCGGCTTTATCGAATTGCTGATTCCCGAATTTAAAGGTCGCACGCAACGCTTCGACACGCGTCGCCTCCTGGAGCTGATCATTGCCACGCCGTTGTCGACCAATCGACCGATCCTCGATGAGAAGGCCGACAAACTGATCGAAGCGCTCGACGATCGCGACGGCAACCCCAACGCGACGGCCCTCGCCCTCGAAGCCATCGGCAAACCCGTGATCGAAAAGCTCACGCCACTGCTCGATAGCCAGTCCAAGACGACCCACTTCTATGCGAGCCGTACGCTGCTGCGTCTCGGCGAGCGTGAAGGCGCGATCGGCGTGGCCGAACATGCCCACGACGCCAAGAGCGATTATCGCGACGAAGCCATCATCGAGTTGGGCGCGGCCACCGATCAATTCGTCGCCGGCGAACATCTCGAACGCCTGCTGGTGGACGAAGACACCGACATTCGCATCGCCGCCTACAAAGCGCTACGCAAGCGTCGCCATCCGGCGATTAAGACATACGTCTTAAATAAAGATAACATGATCATGGATGTGATCGATTGTCGCGGGAAGTATTTGGTATACGCCCAACAGACCGACATGCCGCGGCTCGCCATCTTCGGCAAGAACATGATCGTGCGACCGCCGGCCATCTTTCCCGGTAAGCGCAACGACGGTCGCATTCTGCAAGTGCAACTCTCGGCCGCACCGCGTGCTAAAGACCTGACGTTGGTCTATACCAACAAGCGCACCATGGCGAACTCGCCACCGCTCGAAGCACCGCTCAACCTGGTACGATTGGTGCGCTATCTGGCCGATACGCCCATCAAACGCGACGACGGTGTCACCGCATTCGGTGTCGACTATGCCGAAATCCTCGACATCATCTCGGCGTTTGTGGAAACGGACACGTTGAAAGCCAAGTTCGTCGTCGAATCGATCGACAAGCGCGCGGAGCAAGGCTTGGAACGGGAAGAATCGGAATTTTAGTCTCGGCAGCGGAGCACACTTAACTGACGCGATCGATCTCGTCAGCGTTAACACACAGGCGATGGCTCTGCTGCCGGTGGCGAGTGAAATCCACATCAGCCCGCGGATTGACTAACGTTTCTTCGATGGATCTCTTATAAGAAATCACCGGCCCTTTGCTTGAGGCGTGAGAAGAAACATCACACCACGGTGTAACACGATTGCGACCAGTACGTTTGGAACAATACATCGCCCGGTCCGCTTTCTCAATCGTATCGGTGGAAAACGACACTGATGGCGTCACGCATAAACCGAAACTCGCGGTCACACAATCCGTACCCGATACACCCTGCCCGTCAAGCTGCGTGATTGCCAATCGCAAGTCCTCTGCCCATGCAATCGCCGCCTTGAGCGAACACTGTGGTTTAATGATGACGAATTCCTCTCCACCCCATCGAATCGCTAAGTCAGATTGATCGCATCGACGCTCGATCAAATCGGCAACTGATATTAAGACCGCGTCCCCGCGCGCATGACCGAATCGATCATTGATCGACTTAAAATGATCGATGTCGAGAAATATCGCCGCTGTGTCGCCCCGTCGATCAAATGTCTTACGATCGTTCTGCAGAAAGAATCGATCAAACGCCTGGCGATTTGACAGTCCGGTTAACAAATCGGTGTCAGCCGCTTGCTGCAAGGCCTTCATTCTGCGCTCAAGGCGCTTGCGCCGCCGCTTATCACCGAGTTTCTTTTTCAACGTAGCGACGACCCGCTCCCGCAATATCAAAGCCTGCGTGGCATCATTTTTGTTGATGAAATCCACACAGCCGGATCGAATGCTCCTCACGACAATATCCTGCTGATTACTCGACGAGATCACGATGGCCGGACTGGAATTACCACCCGTGTTGATTCGCTCTATGAGTTCGGCGGCGGTGCAGTCCCCCAGATTAAAGTCGATTAGATAGCAATCAAACCGCTGCTCCGCAGAAGCCGATAGTGCTTCGCCGCCGTCGGAGGCGGTAACAACTTCAGCTGTCGGCAGCGCTTCCTGTACGGCGCGTTGAATAAGATCTCGATGGTTTGCATCGTCGTCGACAATCAAGATTTGTAACTTACTCATCGGTATCTCTCCAATCCGGCCATTTGGAAAAATGGGATGTCGAATGCTAAGCCATACCCATGGTCGCCCAGTACTTACTTAGATGGGCGATCAATTGGGAGAATTCTTCTTCATTAGTAGGTTTACTGACGAATGAATCGGCATCATTCATCAGCGCTCGATCGCGATCCAGCTCGGATTGGGAAGTCGTTAGCATAATGACGGGAATATCGGCAAGCGCGTTTGATTGTTTTATTTTCTGCAGTACCTGATGGCCGTTCAATTTCGGCAAGTTGATATCGAGCAGAATCACATCGGGGCGTTTCGCGCCCTCATGTGGTTTTGTTTGCATTAAGTGCGCCAACGCCTCCTCACCATCCCCGACGCTATCGATAACGACGTCTGCGGTTGCGCCGAGTATCGCGCGCCGTATAAGGTCGGCGTGATCTTCATCATCCTCAACCAACAGGAATCGAATCGCGCTGTTCAGATTGCTTTTCACCTTGTTCTACCTCCATCGCTCCGGCTGAGCTGCGCTGTGGCATCCCAAGCTCGACAACAAACTCGGTACCCTCACCGGTGACCGGCGCTACTGTCGCGGAGCCACCATACATTTCGGCGATTTTCCGCACGATCGCGAGCCCTACCCCGGTTCCCTTTTTGTCATTTTCCAACCGCTGGAAAAGGCCGAATATCTTCTCGCGATGCTCCGGTGCGATTCCGGGGCCAAAATCCCTCACGAACAACTGAACCCGCTGATTGGGTAGGCTGCGACTGCCGACAATCACCTTGCCATTGTTATCAGGCGTCCCGTAACGGATAGCGTTACCGATCAAATTTTGGCAGATGTGCAACAGGTGAGTCGGATCGATTGCGAGCTTTTCCACTGTAAGTTCGAGTTCCCAACAAATATCTTCGCGGCCCGCGACCACAACTTCTTGGGCGATCGTTTCATTAATCACGGGCTTCAAATCCACCTGCGTAACTTCAGAATCCACTTGACCCAAGCGACTGAGTTCCAGTAGATCATCGATACTACGTCGCATCCGCTCGGCCGCCCGCTTGATGCGGGACGCGAAATCAGGCAATTCCTCTAAATTCCCATCCTCGAGATCCCGTGACATATGAGACAGATACCCTAAGATGGTCACGAGTGGACTCTTTAAATCATGGGATGCCGAATAAACAAAGCTCTCCAACTCGCGATTTTTACGTTCTAACTCAGCGTGAGCGCCTTTCAACTCTGTGATATCCGTGGCGACGCCACCCACTGCCATGACCTCCCCGTTTGCATCGAACATCGGGAACTTCACGGTCAAATAGTGCCGCGGGGCATCGTTGACTGGCACCGATTCCTCCAGGTGCAACGGCATCCTCATCCGCGTCACCTGCTCATCCATAGCTCTGAATCGTTTGGCAATTTCCGTAGGGAAGATGTCAAAATCCGTCTTGTCCCGCAAGTAGCTCGAATCCAATCCGAATAGCTTCGTATATTCCTGATTGACGAAGAGGTAGCGCCCATCGATGCGCTTGGCGAAAATAACGGACGGCGCGTTATCGAGAATCGCCTTCAGTTGATTCTCCGACTCGCGCAGCTTCCGCTGGGCCTCGGTGATGGCCGTGATATCCGTCGCAATCGCAACGAGGCGATCGTATTCGCCATCCTCATTTTGGATCGGAAGCTTGTCGGTGCGAATCAACAAGCGCTCGCCGTGCGCCCCTTCGTGATGCTCGATGATTCCAAGTTTGGGCTTACCGCTGTCAAGAACTTCGCGATCATCAAGCAAAAATGTCGCCGCGTCATCTGCCGGGAAAAACAGCTCCGACTGACGCCCAATAACATCTGCGACTTCACATTTCATCGCGTCGGCAGCCGCCTTGTTCAGATTCAGAATCTTGTTGTTTCCATCCTTAAAATAAATGAGGCTCGGCACCGAATCCAAAATCAATCGCAGCTCTCGCTCGCGCATCTTCGCCGCGTTTTCCACCTCGACGAGATTTTGCACATCTCGAATCGACCCAGCCATACGCACAGGCTGGCCATCTGCGTCGCGAAAAACCCGACCGCGGCCCTGAAACCAGCGATACTCACCCGACTTATGCCGCAAGCGATAGCGCACATCGAATCGAGCCGTACCATCGAATGCTGCCTTTACCGCGCGCCACGTTCGCTGCACATCATCGGGATGGAGCAGGTCTTTAAAAGTGCTTACGGATGAGTCGATTTCATTGGGTTCGTACCCCAGCAGACGATAGAATTTCGGTGACCACCACTCTTCGTCTGCTTCGATATTCTTCCAATCCCAAATGCCATCATTGGTGCCTTCAACCGCTAGTTTTAGTCTTTCGGATAAATCGTCGAGCATCGACGTTTCGATACGGCCTTGTAGAAGCCGAACAGCTTGTCGTGCCAGTCTCGTTAGGTCTTCGCACTGGCGTTCATTCATGGTGCGAGGGACGTAATCGATTACGCATAACGTTCCCAACGCTTCACCGCTGTCCATTCGGAGCGGCGCACCGGCATAGAAACGAATATGCGGCGGTCCCGTCACCAACGGATTGTCGCGCGTACGCTCATCCCGCGATGCATCGTCAATGACGAGCACATCATCACCTAGAATGGTATATCCGCAGAATGCCTGATCGCGCGGCGTTTGTATCGCATCCAATCCAACTCGGCTCTTGAACCACTGCCTGTCGGTATCGACTAGCGAAATAAGCGCGATCGGCGTATCGCAAAGCCGGCAGGCCAGCGCCGTAATATCATCGAACGCGGGCTCCGGCTCAGTATCCAGAATCCGGCAGTCCGTGAGCTTTTGCAAGCGCTCAGCTTCGTTGACGGGGTGAGGGGCGGCAGGCAAGGGCAGTTCACTCCTTCAAATGAATTGTCGGCCTGCCGGGTGATGACCGTGAGATAACGAGGCTTATCGGGTTATCGGTGTTTTCGGAACGTCGCGTTACAAAGATTCAGCGGTTACTCGGGCGATTCACGAGTCGCGCGGCCGACTCGCTCTACGAATCGCAACAGCAGCCCATGCGCCGGTTTCTCCAATCCCGCATGATCGAAGCCTTCCAACTCGTGCAGCGTGGTATCCTTGTGTCCTTCCATCTTCATCAACCGCCACATCAGCGCGTTCTCTTCGTAGCGGCCCAGTAACTCCAACTCGCGATCGCCCGTCACCAATAATACCGGCGGCGCATCACCGCGCGCGTGGTGCATCGGTGCCAGATCGTCGACGACCACTCGCGTGCGCGTGATGCCGCGCTCTTCCCGCACCGCCACGTGCACGATCGCCTGCCCGCCCAACGCCGCAATACCCACCAATCGGTTGGCGTCGATCTCGTGTTTCGCCAACCAGCGCTTATCCAATCCCACCATCAACGATAAATAGCCGCCCGCCGATGCCCCTGCCAAAATCACCTTATTCGGCGCGCCGCCGTAGCGTTTGATATTCTTAACTGTCCACGCCACCGCCGCCGCCGCGTCTTCGATATAGGCCGGCGCCGTCACCTGCGGGCTCAGTCGATAATCCGCGGCCACCACGGCAAAGCCTTTATTCCGCAACTCGCCCGGCACATAGCGCTTACCACGTTTCAATCCGCCCGCGTGCAGCCATACGACCGTCGCGAAGCCTTTCTGATCGACGGGATGGTACACATCGAGCTTGCAGCGCTCGCGCTGATAGTCGGTCAGGTCGTCGTCGTTGTAGTAGAGAATGTTGCGCTCGGTCCGGTAGGCCTGTTGTTTGATGGTCGTGCGCTTTGAATTAGCGGATTGCGTTTGAACCATCGGGTTTAGAATCAAGGCCACAACAACATATAAAACTGCATAGTTCATATCATCACCCTTTAGCCCGCCCACGACGTGCTACGAATCAATGCAAGTACAATAGAAGCTACCCCAAAACGCCCCCTCCCTTGCAGAGAGGAATTCGGGAAGCGTTGCATTTCCGGGAGAAATCCAAAATTTTTCCAGCACGCAAGGAGTCAGAAACAAGTTTTGGGCTAGTTTTTTAGCAATGATAAAGAATGCTCGCGTTTAGCCTTTGAATTAGCGCGACTTCATCAAGTAGCGTGACGAAACGAATCTCTTCTGACGAAGCGATACCTTCACACTCGAAAGATCTCGACGCGTTACCTCGAAGTTTCGACCTTCGGAAATTTCGACGTTTCGACGTTTTGACGTTTCCTACCCCGCCACCGGCACGCGCGTCTGCACAAACCGGAACCGATTCGTCACAAACGCCGCGTCGCACAGCGTGGCATTACCCGCCGGGTTCGCGCCGCTCACATGAAAATCGCTATACGCCGCCGCTTGGTTGACGAAGATCTGCCCGGTGAGATTGCACGACAACGCCGCACCCGCGCCAGCGATTTGCTCGTCGGCAGCGTCCAGCACCTTCGTATCCGTCGAGTACACCGCCGCCGTAATCGCACCGCATTGCGATGCCCCTTGCGCCGCCAGCCGAATGCTCTGTTCGGTATTGTCCGTCGCGATCAAATATACGATCGGGCCAAACATTTCGCGCATAAACAGCTCGGTCTGCTTGGCGTCGATCTTGATCATCAGCGGGCTGCACACCCGCGCTTCGGGAAAGGCCTCATTCGCCTCGTGCCCGGCCGGTCGCAACACTTCCCCTTCGCGCGCCGCCGCTTCCACGCGCTTGAGCGTATTCTCATTCTGGATCGCGCCCAACACTTCCGACGCCCGCCGCGGTTCGCCGAGGAACCAGTTGACCGCCCCCACGATCGCGCCCGCCACCTCGTCGAAACTCTTTTTCTCGCCGCCGACCGTGATACCGTCTTTTGGAATAAAGATATTCTGCGGCGTCGTACACATCTGCCCCGAATACAAACTCAACGAAAACGCCAGATTGCCCGTGACGGCTTTCAAATCATCGCAGCTATCGATCACGATCGAGTTCACGCCCGCCTTCTCGGTGAACACCACCGCCTGCGTGGCGTTCTTTTCGATCCAACTGCCAAACTCACCGCCGCCGGTGTAGTCGATAATCTTGACCTCCGGTCGAATCGCCAAATCCTTGGTGATCGGCGCACCGTGACTATCCGCCGCCAACGTCAGTACGTTCGGATCGAACCCGGCTTCGCTCAGCACCGCCCGACCGATCTCAACCGTAATCGCCAACGGCAGAATCGCGCCCGGATGCGGTTTCACCACGACGGCGTTACCCGTCGCCAAACTCGCGAAGATGCCCGGATAACCATTCCACGTTGGGAACGTCGAACAGCCGATCGTCAGCGCCACGCCGCGCGGCATGATGCGATAGCGTTTTTCCAGCGTGACGAATTCTTCCTTGCCGACTTGCTTCTTCCACATCGTCTTGGCCGGCGTGCGCGTCATCTCGTCATACGCATACGCAACCGCTTCAAGGCCGCGGTCTTGCGCGTGCGGCCCGCCCGCTTGAAAGGCCATCATGAACCCCTGGCCCGTCGTATGCATGACAGCGTTGGCCAACTCGAAGCTTCGTTTGTTGAGCCGATGCAGGATCTCAAGACACACACCGACGCGCGCGTTGATATCCGCCTTGGCCCAACTACCCGATGCCGCCTGCGCCGCGCGTAGCAATTCATCGATATCAACTTTGGGATACTTAACGTCGATCGCCGGACCGAACGGTGACCGTTCGGCACCAACCTCACCGACCTTGCCGGGTTGATCGAGCTCGAACGACTTACCCAGCCGCGCCTGAAACGCTTTAAGCCCGTCGTCCTTCGCCGTTTCGCCATAAATCTTGCCACTCGGAATCTCGGGGTACGCACTCCAATACCCCCGCTCGCGAATCGCCTTCCGTGCGGCATCCAGCGTTTTTTGATGATCGGAAAAGAATGATTGGCTCATCGACAAAACTCCCAAACGAAAATGCGGTGTCGCGCGTGCGCGCCGTTGAATACGTTCCGAACCCGCCATGTTAAGTGGGAATGCTAAAGGAGACCAACCCGAGCCCACGATGATACGCGATAGAACGTTAAAACGCGGCAACGCCGAGATTTGCAAAGTCACCGGAGCGCAATCTCGGTAAAGAACCGTTTTAAGAACGAGTGAATCTGACGATTTCTTAAGAACCGGTGTCGTAAAGCAAGTCTGCTTCGTCGATTACCATAGATGTCTAACCGAGACCGCGGTATCCAAGTCACGATACCGATACGAAAGCTGGCATGCTCTAGCCGTCGCCGATCGACTACTGTTTGCGCTTAAACTCGACGCTGGGCCCCAATTCCTCTTGTCTTGGTGTCGGCGCATACTCACCCAAATCCTTCGCCGCCGCCTTCGGGTCTTCTACGCGATTGTTACACTCGGGGCATTTCAATCCGCCTCCGCTGACGAATTGTGCGCGATACTGTTCGCCGGTAACCGTAAATTCCTCACTGCAGCTCGGACAAACAAACGTAAACTCTGCCGCCCCCAACGTCGAATCGACATCGCCTTCGCGCGTCATCCACAGATAGGCACTCACTCCCGCCAGCGTGACCAGCACCGCAATCAAAAGCACCGGCTTTTTCTGTTCGTCTGCCATCCTACTTCTTCCTCAACTTTGGGGAGTCGCACACCGAATACCATTCAAATGCCGACGCTTTGTATAGTGCTGTGTGTTGAATGAAAATCGAATTGCAATACAACTCTGGCAACGGACTGAAACGTTGAAAAGCGAAACCCAAGATTCCTCTCTCTTGCGGCGAGAAGTTGGGCGAGATTACAGGGCGAATCTCCACTCGCCGGAATCTCATGAAATCAACTTCTCATATTGCGATGTAGTATCCAGCTACGTCACGACGGCGCATCGCGTCCGTCACAACTAGCGGTCTAGATTCCGAAACGCGGATCAAGTTCGTTATAAATCGCATCCGGCTGGCAATCGAAACGCCCCCAGCTACCGCGCACATAGCCACCCGGAATTTCGGTCGAGCTGCTTTCCACATGATGCGTCGACGGCGCCATGTTGGGGAAGTCCGCATGGCCGTCGGCATAGCTCATACTAAAGAAGCCCAATTTCCCGTGAAAACCCGTCAACGTAACGGCGGGGTCGTTGCCATCGATGCCCGTATGGCCGGTCGTTTGCAAGGCACGCGATTCATGAAATGCAATCGTCGCGCCCGCATCGGGAATGCGTGACTTGGGGCGACCGTACACGCCCAGGATCAGCTGCTGTCCGCCCGGTGTGCGCACCAAATTATTCGCTCGGTAAGATGTGCCATACACCGTAGCGTAGCGGGTCTCCACTTCCCCGTCCGGCAAACTTGCCCCTGGAATCGCTTGCCAACCGAGATCTTCTCCCGGGCATTCAAAGACCTTGAAATAGTTGGTATCGCCGTCGTCGATGACGTAGGGGTTGAGATCGGCGGGGCCGTAAATCAACTTATTGAACGGTCGCGTGTTCGGGCCGAAATCTCCGAACCAACTGGCCGTATTGCCACCACCACCGCCGACCACGAACGTTCCGGGGCCGCCGCCGTATTCGAAGTATCCCTCCTGAATATATCCCATTGCCTCCGGATGGATCGGAATAATCACGCCGCGCGGATCGGTGTTAGAGTAGCTATCTGCCGTTTGCATAAGCGAACGCAGATTTGCCAAACACTTAAGCCGCTGACCCTGCCGCCGCGCCGACGACAACGCCGGCAACAAGATGCTTATTAACAGCGCGATGATCGCGATCACCACCAATAGTTCAATTAGCGTGAAGGCGCTTCGTATGGTTCGTCGCTTCATTGAGATACTCCTACTCGATAATCGACCCATTCTAAACCGGACCCTCCGCTGCACACCAGATTTTCTCCACCGTTCGCCGAACGCGTCGATTGCACTTCCATAAGCCGATCCAGCCCCTTATGCCGTCGTCGTCTTCGTTGATTCACTCGGATACAGCCCCTGCAATTTGCATTAAAAAACCGACCGACACCGTAAGGCGACGATCGGTTAGCGATCGATGCTCAGAATAACACAGGTGTATTAGCCCCTGCGTTTCAACCCGCCCTCAACCTTCGGCGGCGGTTCTTCGTTCTCGGGTACCGGTATTTCCCTGAATGTACCGGAGTCGGTTCGAGCTTCATCCGGCTCCTGCGTTTTGCCGCAATTCGGGCAGACAACGCCGCCGTTATTGCGTTTCATTATCGCTTCATCCGCTGCTGTCATTTCGAAGTTGTGCTGACAGTGAATGCAGGTGTAATTAAATTTCACCTGAAGCTGAGGATCGACCTCGGTGCCTTCGCGTGTTGCCCAAACATAGACGGCGACACCAGCCAATACAACAACGATACCGACTAAGACCTGTTGTCTCTTCACGCTGCGCTCCAACGCCGATCGAAAGTAGATCGCGCAACTACAGGCGCGCGACCCATTACCAATTTACTGCTGATTGTCATCATAAAAGGCGTCAGGCTGACAGTCCATGCGGCCCCACGAACCACGAACGTAAAACGACGCCTCGAACGTGTTCGACGGTTGGTGATACGTTTCGGGAGACATATTGACGAAGCTGGCATGCCCGTCGGCATAACCGAGATTGAAAAATCCGAGCTTCTTGTGATAGCCGGTGAGAGCGAGATTCATGACGCCGGGATTGGTGGCGTCGTTATTCAAAATCGTTTGAAACGCCCGTGCTTCCATCCATCCGACCGTATCGGCCGTACTCGGAATACGCGTCTTCGGACGTCCGTAGATGCCCGCGATCACACCATTCGAATAGCTCAGGTTATTGGTTCGGTACGCCGTACCGTAGCTATTGAAATACGGTACCTCCGTTGCGGCGGGTTCGTCGGCACTACCCGCGCCCGCAACTTGCTGCCAACCAAACTCCTCGCCGGAACATTGGAATTCTTTGAAGAACCCGAAATTACCTGGATCGATGGTCAAGCGATTGAAGTCGTTAATGCCGTAAATGATTTTGTTGAACGGGCGCGTATTTGGGTCAAACTCCTGCGTCCAGCCCGTAAATGGAGCGGTTCCTGGACCACCGCCGTATTCGAAATAACCTTCACCGCCAAAATTTACACCCTCCGGGTGCACCGGCGCGAAAACGCCTTTCGGGTCGGCAGACGAATACGTCTCGGCCGTTTGCAAAATCGAACGCAGGTTCGATACGCACTTGATCTTGCGGCCGTTCTCCTGGGCCGACGACAACGCCGGCAGCAAAATACTGATCAACAGCGCGATGATGGCGATTACCACCAACAACTCGATTAATGTAAACGCGGTTCGTTTATTCTGCCGGTTCATCGAAATTACCTCCGCTCGCCAATCAACGTATTGCGAGACTACCGAACAATATTCTCTCGTTTCAAGTCGCCTTTACGCGACCATCCGATGCCGATCACCGCTTCAAGGCAAATCATGCCCGAAGCAATCGGGCTCTCTCATACCCGACCATCGGTCGTAGCAACGATTGAAAAACAACCTTTGCTATGGTGAATGGCGAAGTTGCCATCCTCTTTCATCAAATCGGATTACCGGGCCGGCTTATCAACCCCTTGCGGTTTTGACCTGCCCTCTCCAAGGTACGAGGCTTCGCCCGCCGCAACACTCGGAATCCCTAAAGGTAGGCGGTGGCAACAGTTGTCACCAGATTCCACATTCTGAATAGGCGACAACAGATCATCGGAACTTACGATTATAAGCGTATGTTATTGATCGGTGCGACCCAAACTTCTAACGTGCCTAACGCCATCCCAATCAACCCAAGCTCTTATTTTACATATACTTGCAATCAATTCATCATCCGATCGAATACCTCTCGAATCATGGCCCAATTGCCCTGCGCCCATCTCACCACGCCATTGCTAACCAAAAACGCCGCCCGGACCCTCAAACCGTCCGATCCACTGCCGGCGCGATCTGCCGCAGCGAATCCATTAGGTCCGAGAACTGATCGGGCGTGATCGATTGTCCGCCGTCCGTCAGGGCGTGCTGCGGATCGGGATGCACTTCGATAATCAACCCATCGGCCCCGGCGGCGACGGCCGCCCGCGACATGGCCGGCACCATATACGAGTGGCCCGTGCCCTGCGACGGGTCGATCACGATCGGCAGGTGCGACTCGCGCTTGATCGCCGGGATGATCGCCAGCGGCAGCGTATTGCGCACGTACGACTCGTGCGTGCGAATGCCGCGCTCGCACAAAATCACGTTTTTATTACCTTCGTTAATGATGTATTCGGCGGCCAGCAGAAACTCCGCCAACGTCGCACTCCAACCGCGCTTCAACAGCACCGTGCGGTCGGTCTTGCCCGCCGCCATCAACAAGTTGAAGTTGTGCATGTTGCGCGTGCCGATCTGCAGCACGTCGGCATATTCGGCGACCATATCGACCTGATCGATGCTCATTAGCTCGGTCACGACGGCCAGGCCGGTCTCGTCGCGCGCCTTCGCCAGCAATTTCAGGCCTTCTTCGCCAAGGCCCTGGAAGTCATACGGATTGGTCCGCGGCTTAAAGGCACCGCCGCGCAACGCATCGGCACCGGCCGCCTTCACCTTTTGCGCGACTTCGATCACCTGCTTTTCGCTTTCGACGCTGCACGGGCCCGCGATCACCGCAATCTTCTTACCGCCCACCGTCGCGCCTTGGCCCATCGGTATCACCGAGGGCTCGGGGCTGACTTCGCGGCTGGCCACCTTATACGGCGCGAGAATCGGCACCATGCGATCCACCATCGGTGCGTTTTCGATCGCCCCCATATCGAGATGCCGCTTGTCGCCGATCGCCGCCACCACCGTTCGGTCGGTGCCTTCGATCACGTGGTCCTTCAGGCCCAATTCCTGAATCAACTTCACCACGTGCTGCACGTCGGCCTTACTGCACCCCGATCGCATCACCACAATCATCGCCCGCACTCCTGAAAAGTCGCCAAATTCCGCTTGCTATCTCACGTTTTCATCGGCCATCGGTCAAGCCAACATGCGGCTCCAACCGCGATCTTTTCGGGCCATAACCGCCCCATTTTCCGCCGCGCTAGCCAACCAACGCCCGTTGATTTCATCGAATCGTAACAGCTTGTAACAATGTGCCCCCAAAGGCAGCCGTCACCACGGATCGGGAACCCTTTACACTGCTCACCCGTTATAAGGTGACGATGCCCACCATCGAAACTGAAATGACTGACAAGGAGTTCAAAATGCTTACACGCCTATCACCACGCCATGCCGTCAGTGCTTGCCTGATCGCGCTACTGGTCGCCGCAACCGCACCTGTCGCTCGGGCAAACGACGACGCCAACAACCCCGGTCCGTCGATCACGATCTATTCATCCGCCGACCCCGCCGGCTTTGACCCGCAACAATTCATCGCACGCGAACGCAACGGCCAGATCGCCAACTACGTCTCCCAAGTCCCCGGCTTTGCCGTTGTTAAAGATGTGCGCACCGTGCAACTGCAAGCGGGCCTCAATGAATTGGCGTTTGAAGACGTCGCGCAATTCATCGACCCGACGACCGTGAGCTTCGCCGACTTAACGCATCCGAACAATACGTCGGTGCTCGAACAAAACTTCCGCTTCGACCTCGTCAGCCAGGAGAAACTGCTCGAGAAATACATCGACAGCGAAATCGGTGTGTACGTTCCTTCGGGCGAATCGACGGAATACGTCACAGGCACACTCATGTCCGCCGCCGGCAACAGCCTCGTCATCAATACCGCCGAAGGCCTGCGCATCGTCAACGGTTACGGCAGCTCGATTCAGCTCGGCGAAATCCCTGCCGGTCTCATCACGCGCCCTACCCTCGTTTGGAAGATCAACACCGACCAAGCCGGCGATCATAAAATTCGCACGACCTATCAAACCGAAGGCCTCACGTGGCGCTCCGACTACAACCTGATCGTCAACGAAGATGAAACCAGGGCCGACATCGGGGCATGGGTGACGCTCATGAATCTCTCCGGCATGGCCTATCACGACGCCAAGCTCAAGCTCATCGCCGGTGACGTGCAACGCGTGAAACCGCAGCCGCAAGTAAACAACTGGCGCGGTCGTGCTCAGTACGACATGGCGGTTGAATCCCAAGGCTTCGAAGAAAAGTCGTTCTTCGAATATCACCTTTACACCCTGCCGCGCCGCACGGACATTCTCGCCAACACGACCCAACAAATCACGCTGTTTCCGACCGCCCGCGATGTGAAGGTCGAGAAATCGCTCGTGTATTACGGCAGCCCGCAAAGCCGCTACTGGCGCGGCTCGTCGCCCATGTCCAACCGTGAATTGGGCACCGACTCCAACACCAAGGTCGATGTCTACCTAAGTTTCAAAAATGAAGAAGCGAACCAAATGGGGCGACCATTACCAAAAGGTAAGGTGCGCGTTTACAAGCGCGACTCGGCCGATGACACGCTCGAATTTGTCGGCGAAGATCTCATCGATCACACGCCGCGCAATGAAACCGTGTTGATCAAGCTGGGTGAATCATTCGACGTCGTGGGCGAGCGCGTGCAAACCGACTTCGACTATAACTCGGCACGTAAGACGATCGTCGAAACGTTTAAAGTCACCGTCCGCAACCGCAAGACCGTGCCGCAGAAGGTCATCATCCGTGAATCGCTCTATCGCTGGAGCAATTGGGAAATCACGCGCAAGAGCACCGACTTTGAGAAAGTCGATTCGCGGACCGTGCACTTCCCAGTGGATGTGCCCGCCGATGATGAAGTCGTCGTAACGTACACGGTTCGGTATACCTGGTAAGAAGCAAGGCTTACCCGTAAATCGTGCGAGTTTCGAAAACAATTGATACCACGCCTCGTCAACCATGGCGCGGCGTGGTATCTTGCTTTACTGTGAAAGCTAAATGAACGCTCGCGACGGACAAACAGCATTCAAATCGGCGCAATCGCGAATTCATCTAAACTCAATACAACAGGGAAAGCCCCCCAACAATGGCCAAAGCAGGCGGCAACTATCTTTATACCTTTGTCATCAAAGATGGCATGCCGACTGTCGACGAAGCGCGGGCGAAACTGCTGACGGCCGTGCGCGATGCGCCGCGCAAAGGCTATAAGGCCATGAAGCTCGTGCACGGTTACGGCTCATCCGGCACCGGCGGCACGCTGAAGAACGCGTTACGTGCGTCACTGCGCAAGCGTCGCAAAGAAGGCAAAATCGCCGGATTTGTCGGCGGCGAGAAATGGCACGTCAACGAAGCCGACGCCCAGAAACTGCTCGAACTCTGCCCGCAACTCGAGCGCGATGAGGATCTGAATATGTTTAACGAAGGGATTACCGTCGTCGTGTTTTGACGAACGAACGTTAGCGCCCTTCCGCCGTCATCTGCCGATGGCGCATGCGCAACGCTTCAGCGCGCTCGGGCGTTAGCGTATCAACGCAGTGCAAGCAACACACGCCTTCCTCATAATCGTCGCGCGCGCGCTCGTCCGGCGATAGGGGTTCGCGGCAACCGAAGCACATCGACCAATCGCCCTCGGCCAAGCCCTGTCCCACGGCCACGCGTTTATCAAACACGAAACAATCGCCGTGCCATTTGGATTGATCCGGCGGCACATCTTCTAAGTATCTAAGAATGCCGCCCTTTAGGTGATACACCTCTTCAAACCCGGCGGCGAGCATATAGGCACTGGCCTTTTCGCAGCGAATACCGCCCGTGCAATACATCGCAATCTTTTTATTTTTCTGCGGGTCGAGTTGCGACTTTACGAACGTTGCGAAATCGGTAAATGCCGCCATTTGCGGATCGACCGCGCCATCGAAGATGCCCACGCGCGTTTCGTAATCATTGCGCGTATCGATGACGGTCACGTCGGGATCGTCGAGCAGCGCATTCCAATCCTGCGGTTCGACGTATTGTCCGACCTGCCGATTCGGGTCGGCCTCCGGGCAGCGCATCGTGATGATCTCTTTCTTGGGACGCACCTTGAATCGATTGAAGGGCGCTTCGGCAGCCTCGGAATACTTCACGCCGTTAGTGCGAATACCGAATTGCTTATCGAGATAATCGATCATCGCATCGAGATGATCCGGCGAGGCCGCGATGGTGCCGTTAATACCTTCCGGCGCCAGCAAGATCGTACCGCACAACTCGGGATACGCCGCCCCCTCCGCCCGCACGTCGGCCCGCCATTTCGGGATATCATCAATCGGCGTGAATTTATAAAACGCGGCAACCTTGAACATGCATATTTATATAGCAGGCGAGCGCGGCTTACTCAAGCGTGCCGCTCGCGGAATAGAGAGCAGTAATTCGCAAGGCTCCCCGGATACAATGCCTTCGCCGCCTTCGTAGCAGCGGCAACGCCAGCAGGCTCATTCCCGCGCCCATGCCGCACATGCCGGATGGAACCGGCTCGATCTCATCATCATCTTCCGGCGTTTCCGACGGCGCTTCGAGATCGACCGGCACCACCGCCGGGTCGCCCAGGGCAAACTCACCGACGCGATCGACCACCGCCCATACCATACGCCGCTGCGTATCGATCCCTTGTCGCCCGACGTCGTCGCGCGTGGGCCGCGCCGGATAAAAGCCGCTCTCCATTTCTCCATCCGCAGCTTCTTCCCAATCGCTGCCCGCATTATCGCGTCGCAACATTCTGATTACCGACTTATCCAGCGCATCCCATTCCGTCGGGCTCATATACAACGCCACCGTCAACACCGTGCCGGTTGCCGACTGCGTTGCCGATACGATCGCGCTGCGGCTCAACCAACCCGCTGCGGGCGTGATATTCACCAACTGCGCCGATACGTTGCGACCCACCTCCGTCAATGCAAATCGCACATCGGCCCGCGCATCCGTGCCATCCAATTGCAACGTCATAAACGCACGACCGTCACCGTTGATCACCGTACTCAGCGCATCGGCAATCGCATTCACCACCACGATATCCGTGCCGCCACAATCATCGCCCGACAACACGCGCACTTCCAACGCATATTCGCCCACGGCCGCCGGCGTAAACGTCGGCCGCGCCGCGCGCTTATCGCTAAACTGCCCCTCATCCGCCGACGGCCCTGCGATCACGCGCCACTCATAACTGAGCGCGCCCGACGCACCCACCACCAGCGGAAACGCGCCCAACGCATCGCTCGCTGTAAACGCCGGCACCACGCGATCGGCGCCCGCATTCACGTTGAGCGCATCGGCACGCACGACCATCGAATCCGACGCGATACACGGCGGATCGGCGCTGTCCGTTACCGTTAAGCGCAACGTATAAGCCCCCGTCGCTTGCGGTCGAAACGCCCAATCGGGACTCAAACCCGTTTGCACGAAAAATTGACTGTTGTCGATATTGGCACTACCGGGTTCGATGCGCCATAGATAAGACAGCGGTGGCGTGCCGCCCGACACATCGGCAGATAACGGTAGATCGGCCCCACTCACACACGTCGTCCGATCGCCGCCGACGTCAACGCTCAACGTGCGCGCGGCCAACGTAAGCGTCTTTGTTACTTCGCACGGCGGCTCGCTGCTATCCGTCACGCGCGCCGTTAATGTGTATATGCCCGGCTCGTTCGGCGTAAAAGTGGTCACTGGCGACAATCGCGTGCCCGTTGCAAACTGCCCCGGGTTAACGTCTGGGCTACCTGCTGCAACCGACCACTCATACCTGAACGGCGGCGTGCCCGAGGATGTCACCGTCGCCGCAAGCGTGGGCGATTCCGAGCCCAAACACATCACCACATCCGGCGAGATCGCCACTTCCATTCGTACCGCGCGAATGACAACCGTATCCATCAATAAGCAGTTAACCGCGTTCGCGTCAGTCACCGTCAACTTAAGCGTGTACACGCCGGGCTGGTTCGGTACGAACGTCGGCGCAAACGCCGTCGCACCGCCGTTGGTAAACTGCACCGGATCGACCGAGGGACTGCCCGCCTCGATCGACCATTCGTACATCAACGGATCGACACCGCCCATCACGCTCGGATGCAACGCGACCATTGCGTCGTCCGCACAGACCGTCTGGTCCACCCCCGCATCGACCGTCATCTCGTAAACCGATATCTGAATCTCGTCAGTCGCTTCACAGCCCACTGCATCCGTCACGCGCAGCCGAATCAAATAGACACCTGTCTGAGACGCAGTGAACTGCGCCCGCTGGGCCGTCGGATTCAACAAGCTGCCGCCGTTCGGCGGGCCGCTGACAATCTGCCACTGATAGGTGTACCCCGGTGTCGAACCGCTTACGACGATCGGTCCGCCCAACACCGGCGACGTGCGCCCGACGCAAATCGTTAAATCGTCGCCCGCATCCACCACATACGGCGCTTCACAACGATCGAGAACACCGTTCTGATTGCAATCATCATCCGCAAGCTGACAGCTATCGAGCACGCCGTCTGCATCGCAATCCTGACTCGCAAGCTGACAACCATCCGGCACGCCGTCATTGTTACAATCGTCCGCGATACCGCTATCGATATCGCACGCGTCTGGAACACCGTTGTCGTTGCAATCCGAATCACAACCGCTCACGCAATAGTAAGGCCCGCCTGCCGCCGTGCTGTCTTCATCGATCTCGCATTCGTCCGGACGGTTGTTACCGTTGCAATCTTCGCTAACGCCCAAGTCGATATCCGTCAGGTCATCTTCACCGTTGCCATTACAATCGCACGCGCCCGACGACACCGTCAACTGCGCCGTTTGCGAAAAGACATGCGGCGGACAGGTGCCCAATACGCGACACGAGTAATTGCCAGCCAATGCCGAGCTTGCATTCATCACCGTCAATTCGTTCGTCGTTTGCCCGCTGTAATTGACGTTCGCCAGACTAATCGCCTGGCCGTTGAACACCCAGTGATAGTCGTACGTCAACGATGTATCGACAACCGTCACCCGCAAGACCGCATCCTGTCCCGGGCAGATCGTCATCGGCTCCGGATCGCTCTCGATCTCTGCCACCGCGCCGACCGTCAACGTCACGATATCCGAAGCAACGCCCCCGGCATTGCACGTGCCCGTAACCACGCATTGATAATCCCCAGCGCGCTCGAACGTGATGTTGTTAATCGTCAACCGGCTCGAGTTGATGCCGACCAAATCGACGTCGGCTGCAATATTCGTAAACGCCCCGCCCGCCGCAGGTCGAAAGCGCCACTGATACGTAGCGCCGCTTCCGTTGGCGAAAATTTCAAACACGGCACTGTTGCCCGTGCACACTTCGACATCGTCCGCCTGCACGATGATATTGATGGGCGTGTTCACCGTTAACTCGGCGGCACTGCTCACCGCCACCCCGCAATCGTTGGTCACGCGCACCTGATAAAACCCGGCGTCATCGGCACTGACCGACGTGATCTCGTACGTCGCGCCGACCGCATCGTCGATCAACTCACCGTTCTTGATCCACTCGATCAACAACAGCTCCGCGCCCGTCACGGCGACGTCAAATGAGACTGCCTCACCCAAACACGCCGACGTGTCATCCGGATCGCTCGTTACCACCGGCGGTTCGCGCACCGTCAGCATGGCGATTACGGTCGTGTCGCTGCCGCACGCATTCGACACGACGGCGCTGTATTCGCCCGCGTCATCCGCATCGACATCTTGCAGCGTTACATTCGCCCCCGTTAGCCCATCGATCGTTTCACCATCGCGTTGCCATTGCACGTTGAACGGCGGCGTACCCGTGATCGCGACTGCGAGCGGCACATCGTCGTTGCGACACGCCTCCAGCGCTGTCGGCATCGTCAAGATCGCCGGCACTTCTGCCACCGTCAGCTCAACGACCATGCTCGTCACGCTACCGTCACAGGCATTGCCAACGACCACGTCGTAGCTACCCGCGTTCTGCGTCGTCGCGTTTACAACCACCAGTTCGTTATTCGTCGCGCCCGCGATATCCGTGCCGTTGAAGCGCCACTGATACGTCACTGTCGGCCGCAACGCTTCGGCCACTTGCACCGTGAACGTTGCATCCTCACCTTCGCATACCAACTGCGCTTGCGGCTGCTCGATAATGATCGCCGTAAAGTTGGCCGTGATTGTTTGATCGCTTATCGCGTTGACCGTGGCAGTGCGCTCGTCGGCCGGTTGCGGCACCATCCCGGTATCAACCGACCAGCTTTCAAAGCAATAGCCCGGTGCCGCCGTGGCCACTAGATTCACATCGTTACATACCGGTACCGACGTCATACCGCCGAGGTTAATCGTGCCGCCGCTGGGCGGATTCACCACCAACGTAAACTGCACATCCGGATCGCACGCATCGGGCACGTTGTTCTGGTTGCAGTCAACATCGCAGCCCTGCTCGCAGAAATATTCGCCGACCGTATCAGGCGCGGGGGCGATTTCGCATACGTCGAGCACAGCGTTTGCGTTACAGTCGGCACCGTCCAACTCGCATTCATCGGCGAGGCCGTTCTGATTGCAATCCGGCGGCGCAATCTGCGCGCCGAACAAAAAGATGCCTGTGTTAACCGACTGACCGCTGATCGACTGACCGACCAAGTCCAGATTTGTCGTCACATCGATCGTCGCAGACGAACCGCTGTCGTAACGCCAAAGTTTCAGATCGGGCAGAGCAATTTGATCGATGCCAAGGCTCGCCAACTCCGCTTCGTCGTAATCGATCCGAATGGTGAAGGCGCTACCCGCGGCAACCGTAGCCGTTGTGTTCAAACTAAACGCATAACCAATGAAGTTCGACGGTAGATCGGCCTGCTCGATGCCGGCGAGATCGCAGCGTCCTTCGTCGAGCGACGCTACCGATGTGATACCCGTGCCACTAACGTCATTGAACGACACCGCCGTATTCGCACACGCCGCGCAGGCGCCTGCCAGGCCATCCACCGAAACTATGACGCCACTAGCCGCGCTCGGTGTATAACCCGTCGGCACTTCCAACCATCGCATCAAATTGATGAGCAGCGCGCTATGATCGTCGTTATTGAAGAACTGCTCGAAGATCGACGCATCACAAACGAGCGCGAGCCGCCCATCGTCACCGTTCGGATTCGCGATCGTAGCAGTTGCCGCAAACGTTCCCGGCCCATTTGCGTCGGTCAACAATTCCGTCACCGACACGTTCGCGGCCGTCACATCCATCAAACCATACGTCGCGCCGCTGCCGATCGTTTGCACGGGGGCCGCCGGGCCGCTCAACGTCGGCATGCGCGCATCCGTGACTGTTATACCCGGTGCCGTGAAATTGCCGCTTAGCTTGCTAATGTTAAACGCATTAAGAAACGACTGGTCGCCGACGTTATAGACGCCCGCATCTCCGAACCAGATCACGCGACCGCCGGATTCCAGGTAAGTAATCAACTCCAAACGTTCGCCTAACGTGTAGACCGGTTCCGCCCCACCAGCGTTCGAAGACGCCAACAGTGGCAGCCAAAGTATGTCCACATTGCCAAGTTGCAATGCCGTCAACGCCGTAATCGGCGCGATCTCGAAGCCTTCGCCTTCCAACGCCACCCGCGCTGCCGCCATCCCCTGATCGAGCAAACTGAGGTTCGCGAATTGCCGACCATCGTTGAGCGTGAGGACACCGATCCGCGTCTGCGCATCCGCCGTTGTTGAGGCGATCAACCCGAGCGACAGCCCGACGAAAAATCGTCGCGAACGACATGCTTGAGCAATACCAGAAAACGCAGCGCTGGCGGAACGTCGAATGTTGTGCCGATGGTTCATACATTGAAAATCGGCATTCCATAAACCGACGGTTAGACCCGAATGAGCGCCGCCGAGCTACTTAAGAATCAGCGCGAAGCAAACACCCGCGTCATAAACTGCCGATCGACAGCCGCACATATCAAATCGACATCTGTATTTTTTAAAAAGGAAAAGCACGCGCAATACGCGCCGCCACGGCGCAGCTCATGCCGGTCGGCGAAACCGTACTAACTCTCCGGCCGCTGCAAACCCGCAACTTTCGAACAGCGCACGTTGCCGCGCGTCTTCTTCCGCCACGCACGTCACCAACACGCGCGGCAACAATCGCCGGGCGATCAGCAAAGCATGCGCGATAAGATGCTTACCCAACGCGTCAAAATCTTCGCCCGGCGCCACAAAAAAATCGCGCAAGCGGGCGAAATCTCCGACTTCGTGATACGTAATCCGCCCCACGGCGACTTTGTCGCGCACCGCCAGCAACACATCACAATTGGCATCATCGAGCCGCTCGAACGCGGCATCGGCACTGCCGTCGTTGTTACCCACATCATCGAGCAACTGTCGATAAGCCCGCCGCATTGCCCGCGCCGGTAACACGCGAATGCCGTCGATATCTTCCGGATCGGGCACCGCCGACGTATCGGCCATGCCCAGCGCCACCAGCGACGCTCTCTGCCAGCCCTTTTCATCCATTACACGCGCGACGGGCTCAATCTCCTGCCCTGACGCCGGCGACCAAAGATGACAGGCCAAATCGCGCTTGCCGAAATACTGCTCCGCCCGTTCAAACGCCGTCGCGCCGTCGACGTCGTGCAACCACACATCGCGCAACTGCTGAGCTTCCGCAAACTGCGGCAACTCGGCCGCCGTAAACGCTACGCCATACTCCAACGGCTCGGTCTTACAAATATGCTCCCACCAAACCTGCTCGCACCGCCGCGCGGCCGTGATAATTTCTTGTGCACTCATAACATCGATATTCTATCGCGACGGGAGAAAATATCTCCGAGCCGCGATGTAACGATTCAAAGTTGACCGTAGAAAATAAGTACGGGGGCGTGCGCAGGCTCCTGCGGTAACGCCCCCGATAGCTACATCTCGTAGGTCGATCCGAGCACAATTACGAGTCGCGTCGAATCGCTCTGCGTCGTCGATTGCCCCCAAAACCGAAAATGGCGATCGGTGCCAACGATGCGGCGACCGTCGGCACGCCGATGCCGCAGGCATCACCGGAAGGCGGCGGATTGTTGCCCGGACGGTCACCCGACGGCGGTGCGTTTGGTGACGGCTCGTCGTCTACAAGAATGGCACATCCGGCGTCATTAACTGGTTCGGCCACCGGCGTATTCGGACAGACATCGCCACAGTTCGACACGCCGTCCCCATCGTCATCAGGAGCAGTTAAGAGTTCGTTATCGAAACGAACTTCACCCGTGATCGTTTTACCGGCCAAGAAATTCCCGTCGGCGTCCACTTCGTTTGCCGCATCGCTGTTTTTGTTTTCGATGGCGACGCCGAACACCCCTGAAAAGTCGTTGTTGCGCAGCACGACCTCGGCGATCTCACTGATGAGCGTTACTGAAACACCCTTGAAGACCAAGCCAAAACAATTGCTCGTGATCTCGACATCACTCGAATCTGTAATCTCACCCTCCATCAATACGCCAACACCATCTCCGCTAAACTCATTACGCGAGATTTTCAGGCTCGTGTCGCTGATGGATTCGGTTGTGCGAATTGCCGCCACCGTAAATTCGAGAAACTGATTGCTGCTCATCTCCATAACCGTGGCGTCGCTCAGGCTACTGGTTACTTCAACACCATATTCACCGCCGACAAACAAGTTCCCGCGGATCAGTGCCGCCGTCGTCTCCAGTGTTGCCGAATCGAAGCTCAGGGCGGCATTCGAAAAACCGGAAACCTCGTTACCGTCCACCAGTAATTCGCCTCCTGAACTTCCGATAGCGAAGAGAATACCGTTCGGCGCGCCGTCTACATGGGCGCCGACGGTGTTGCCAATGACATCGATTGCCGGAGAATCGTGCGTGCTCCGTACGTAGATGCCGGCGGTCGCTGGATCGCCACTCTTGATATTGCCGATCGTGTTTCCCGTGACACTGCTGGTCTGTTCGCTGCCGCGAACGTTGTTGAAGACGATGCCGAACTCGCTACCCGCCGGGGTACCTAGCACGGTATTATTGGTGCACTGCACGCTCCCGCCGTCTGAGATGTCGTCGAAGTTGATTCCATACAACGTGAAACCACGAACGGAATTACCCGAAACGGTAACGACCGAGTTATCAACGATCGTATATGGAAAATTGATACCCGCGACAGACCCGGACTGCTCATCGCCCGCGAACGCGTTGTTCGATACCGAAACTGTCGAACTCTGTTCAACGTAGTCATTGACTTCGAGGCCAGATAAGCGATAGCCGCGCACCTCATTATCCGCGATGGTCGCATGGCTGTTCTGCCAAACCGTATACACATAGATCGCATCGTCGTATCGACCGGCGACGTCGATTGAATTGCCGGTAATATTGAGCGTCGAGCCGAACTCGACGTTGTAGAACCGAACGCACGAGTCGCCACCTTCGCCTGATTCCGACGTAATCGTGTTTCCGGTAATGGATGCGTCGCTGCCGTTGCCGATGGTATACACGGCGATGCAGCGCCCACCAAACGCCGAAATCGCGTTGCCGCTTATCGATAACGAAGCTCCGTCATCAAATGTATAGGCATCGATTGGTAATGCGATCTTATTGAAATCGTTGCCAACGATCGTGACGGTGGACTGCTCCATCACCGGTGCCGAAAGATTCAGACCATACGTCGATCCGGTTGCAAGCCCTTCGATCTGGTTTTGAGTGATCGCCAATTCACTGGCATACGACTCGCCCGTAACGCGAATAGCCCCAACTGAAAAATCGCGCATTAAGTTATTCGATACCGACACACTTCCAGCGTTCAACGAAATTGGGTTGGCGCCTTCCTGCTCCGATGCTCCCAAACCGATGACCGTTCTAAATCCGTAGTCTGTTCCGAATTGACCTTCGAATTGGTTGTTGGTGATGCGCAACGACGTACCCGACAAGGATTGAAGCGTTCGCAATCCAAAAGAAGCTCGATTCCCTACGACTCGATTCTCTTCGAATCGGACGGCGGCATCGTCCGACGCAGCCCCATCTTCAGAAGCGGCGAGACTCAGCGCGACGATATCTTTGGCTTGAAAGCCCTCGTGTTGAATCGTGAATCCTTGTCCGATTCCACCGATGGTTACGCCGGGCGCGTCCACGAAAATAATGGGCTGACTGATACCAGGGTTCGACGAAATCGAGGTTGCGTTTCGACCATTGACGGATTGAATGGTTAAGTTGGGAACGTCGACCCAAATGGTCTCGTTATAGACGCCATCGCTTACGAGAATGAGGTCGCCACTGTCGGCACTGTCGATAGCGCCTTGAATCGTCAGGACGTCGGCGGGCACCCGAATCGTGGCTGCATCGGCGACTGAAGATGCCAACCCGACCATCAGGATGGTCACAAGTGCGGCGTTGCGTCGGGAAATCATCATTGGGAGCCTCCTGATGGCAATATTTACTGCGTCGGACGCCCGCTCGGCGGCCAGTTCTTAACACGAACCAAATCGCAAACCGGACCGCAATATTTTTAGGAATATTCAGGAGGTGCCTATCGTCATTGAATGGCGGGCGACACTGAAAACTGGGTGATGGTGCCTGCGCCCGCCCGGTGCCATGCCGACCCAACCGTTGTGAGATAGAGCGTCTATACGTCGTAAGCCACGCCGGACCTACACGATCGCCAGTCCAACTCGAAGGTCGGCATGCTGCGTGGCCGGGCAAGCAAGTCACCCCTCAAACCTATCGACGATTCACGTTATCAACGGCAACAACGCCGAAGCAATGCTCAGCAGAAGAAAGAACCCGCACATATCCGTCACCGTCGTCAGAATCGGGCCCGAGGCAAGAGCGGGGTCGAGCTTCAGGCGTCGCAGGATCAAAGGAATCGCGCCGCCGATCGATACGGCGATCATGGTATTGATGGCCATCGCGGCACCGACCACCAAACCCAGGAAAGGATTGCCCTTCCACAACCACGCGACGGAGGCCAACAACAAGCCCAGCGCCAAACCGTTGAGCAGACCGACCGAGATTTCTTTAATCCAGACGCGATACAGCTCCGATGGTCGAATCAACCCGAGGGTTAGTTCGCGCATGCTCACGGCCACGGCCTGATTGCCGGAGCAGCCGCTCATATCCGAGATGATCGGCAGGAAGACGGCCAGCGCCAGCACGGCGGCCAGCGTATCCTGATAGAGGGCGATGATGCTTGCCGCGACCAGATTCAAGATCACGTTGATGCTAAGCCAGGCCAAGCGGCGGCGCGAGCGCGTGAGAAGCTGCATCGAGCGCAACTCTTCGCCGCCGACGATACCCTGCGATTTCAGATACATGCCTTCCGTTCGATCGCCCATCGCGCGTTCGACGGCCGAGCGGCGCACGACGCCGACCAGTCGCCGCTCTTCATCGATCACGGGGATTCCGAAGTACGAAACGCCCTCGAATACATCGTGGACCTGATCGAGCGTGTCCGAATCGCTAACGCTTAGCGGCGTTTGAATCATGATGTCGCGCACCACATCGGCCTTGCGCGCCAACAACAGATCGCGCAAGCGGAGAACACCGATCAGCATATCGTTACTGTCGATCACATACGCGTATTGCACGTCGTAGTTTCGATAGCGCTCGGCGTTGGACCGCATGTCGTCGATAACATCCTGCACCCGGTCGCGATCCGAAAACGCCAGATACTCCGTGATCATGAGGCCGCCGGCGACGTCCGCCGGATACTGTGCCAACGCCCGCGTCTCTTGCGCCAATTCCGGCGGCATCACCGCCAGAATGGCTTCGGCGTCTTCGTCGTCCAACTCGTTCAGTAGGTCGGCTTGCTCATCGCTCGGCAGTTCCTGCACGATGGTCGCCGCCGTACCGGGATCGAGCCGCTCCACCAGATCCACCGCATGCACATCGGGCAGTCGATCGACCAAACCCGCGGCCTGCACCGGGTCGAGCAGGGCGATGGCCCGCACCCGATCGTCGGCCGGTAGAGAGTCGAGCGCCCGCTGCACCTCGCCCGGCGGCAACGCCGCAAAAAACGCGCCCAGCGCCGCCGCATCCCCTTCCGCCAACAGGCGATCCACTTCGAGTTCCGGCTGATCGGGTATGGGTTCGTGCATATCAATTGTCCTTACCTTGAGAGGATGAACCGCGACTGTTGGCCGCAGCGCGCGCCGGCAATGTAGGTCGGCGTTGTGTTTCCGATGGTCGCCGCCATATCAATAATAGATCGGCCTGAGACACCGTTCGATGTTGAAGCGAGCGGTCGAGTCGATTGATCGAATCGAGGCGGCCCAACGGGTATTAGAGATAATCGTAGGGTGGGTCGTCGTCGCCGGAAAGAAATAAAGGGAACAGGCGTGCCATGCTCCTCCTTCAAAGGGATCATGCAGGGGCGGTAAATTGGATAAGGTTCTTTACTATTAGAAATAGGTTGTTATTCGCGTACGACATGCTTGCCTTAAAGGGCAAGCATGCAACACGCCTAGATGAATTGCCTTGCGTGCGAGTTGGATCGAATTCTCATAAATTACTTTGCTACTCTAATGAACTCCTCAAATCGTGAGCACAAGCAACTTCTGGAGCAACAGAATAGACACGAGCGGTGGACTCCTCAAACATAGCAAGTAACGTTGTAACTCCACGCGAACGAAAAGATGTACTAATTCTCTTTGCCAAAGCTCTGTCTGTCTCGACATTGTCGATTGAGACTATAACTAAGTCAGGATGAGCACCACAAACAACTTCGACTATCTTCGACAACAAACTGTTGTCATAGAGGTAAACTTCAGGTGCATTGTCAGACCCTCCTATATTCCTGCGTAATGATTCTCTTTCAGCACTTGACAGCAAAGCACTTAACTGCTCTGAGGAAATCGGATCAAGAAAAATTGCTCCACTCTTAATTCCGATTATCCGAGAATCGGTTACGTTGGGCTTGATTTCATCAACAATACACCCCCAATGTGGGTTAACAAATAACAAAAGAGTGATTACCAGTCCTTGCTTGGCATTACTGCTATTTGTCGGCAACTTCATTGCTCATCTCTTCCTGTCACAACACGTCTAAACACTAATCCATAAACCAGCGTCGATATCACAAATCATTGACGGAATGTAGAAACCCTCACCGAATGGATTCGGAATGTAGCGCGGGTGCCATGTCGATCCATAGGATCGACATGATCAAGCGAAAGCGAGTGCGCCTTTTGCATTGATCCCCCTTGATACTCAAACCAGATCGACGTCGGCAATCCCCGCATTGGATCCCGAATGCCGCAATTCTCGCTGCCCCCATCGTCGCGCCTACAAAAAAAACGCCCGACAAGCTCTTGCAAGCCTGCCGGGCGTTTAATTTGTCAAACAGAGATCGTTACGGATGGCGGATCGCTCCGCCGCCGGACGAACAAAAGTTCGCCGGGAATGTGCTGACCTTATCCACGATGGGGACAACCGAAGTTGTCGTCATCGGGTCTAGGTATCCCTAGAAAGGAGGTGATCCAGCCGCAGGTTCCCCTACGGCTACCTTGTTACGACTTAGTCCCAGTCACCGGTCTTACCGTCGGCCGCCGTCTCACGAAGTTAACCAACGGACTTCGGGTATAACCAGCTTCCATGGTGTGACGGGCGGTGTGTACAAGGCTCAGGAACATATTCACCGCGTCGTAGCTGATACGCGATTACTAGCGATTCCAACTTCATGTAGGCGAGTTGCAGCCTACAATCCGAACTGAGGGAAGTTTTGTGCGATTTGCTCCACCTCGCGGTCTCGCATCGCTCTGTACCTTCCCATTGTAGGACGTGTGCAACCCAGATATAAAGGCCATGAGGACTTGACGTCATCCCCCCTTCCTCCGGTTTAACACCGGCAGTCTCGCTAAAGTGCCCGCCATAACACGCTGGCAACTAACGATAAGGGTTTCGCTCGTTTAGGGACTTAACCCAACATCTCACGACACGAGCTGACGACAGCCATGCACCACCTGTACAAGTTCCACGGCAAGCCGCGTCACTACTGTTTCCAGCAGCTAATCCAAGTATGTCAAATCTGGGTAAGGTTCTTCGCGTTGCATCGAATTAAGCCACATCCTCCACCGCTTGTGTGAGCCCCCGTCAATTCCTTTGAGTTTTAGCCTTGCGGCGTACTCCCCAGGCGGCGTACTTATCGGTTTTCTTTCGACTCCCGCAGCGTCAGAGCTACAGAAGTCTAGTACGCATCGTTTACGGCGTAGACTACCGGGGTATCTAATCCCGTTCGCTACCTACGCTTTCGCGTCTCAGCGTCAGTGCGGACCCAGCGCCCCGCTTTCGCCTCAGGCGTTCCAATAGATATCTACGCATTTCACCGCTCCACCTATTGTTCCAGGCACCCCTATCCGACTCAAGCCAATCAGTATACCAAGCAGTTCCAGGTTAAGCCCGGGGCTTTCACAAAGTACTTGACCGGCCGCCTACACACGCTTTACGCCCAGTGATTCCGGATAACACTTGCATCCTCCGTCTTACCGCGGCTGCTGGCACGGAGTTAGCCGATGCTTTTTCTGGGATGGCTCAACTTACCGATTATTCACCGGTTTCGCTTGCCTAACCTAAAAGAAGTTTACATCCCGAGGGAATTCGTCCTTCACGAGGCGTCGCTCCGTCAGGCTTTCGCCCATTGCGGAATATTCGTTACTGCAGCCACCCGTAGGTGTCCGGACAGTGTCTCAGTTCCGATGTGGCCGTCCAACCTCTCAGTCCGGCTACCCGTCGCCGCCTTGGTGAGCCGTTACCTCACCAACTAGCTGATAGGAAATAGGCCGATCTCGTTCCGGTAGGCCCGAAGGTCCCCACCTTTGATCATTCGCAGATGCCAGCGAATGACGTCATCAGGTATTAACGGCACTTTCGCAAAGGAGCAAGCTCCGCCGGTATCCCTGTGATCGAGGCACGTTACCTATTTATTACTCACCCGTTCGCCACTATACGTCTATCCGAAAACAAACGTACCGTTCGACTTGCATGTCTTAGCCACGCCTCCAGCGTTCGTTCTGAGCCAGGATCAAACTCTTCACTTTAATTTATCGTTGAACCCCAACACCCGAAGGCGTCGGAGAGTTCTTCGAAGGCTCAAACTTTCATGTCTGCAAACAGGAATGTTTGAAAAAAGACCATCAAAACGCGACTCCGAAGAGCCGAATTCGACAGCCGGAAAACACCGTCGCCCCCGCTGTTGTAGGGGCAACTTTTTTACATCCACGGGTCGCTTGCAGGCGAATCCCACGGACGTCACATTCCCGTTTCGATCTCTGTTGACTTGTCAAAGAGCACCGCCTAGCGGTCCGTCGCGGCAACCTTTTGAGTTACCCGTCCCGTTTGGGCGAGCCTTATAAAGTACCACGCCTGCCAACCCTGTCAACGGGGTTGGCCGAAAAAATCCAGATTTTTCGGCTCACAGGTTATCCACAGCGGTGCCGCAGCGTACGCTACCCCCTGCGGGTGAAAAAAGGCAGGCTCGGCACGACAGCGGCGTTTTCGCAACAGGAAATTCCCCTGCGCGGCGGCAAAGGAAAGGCCAAACTTCAGATGGACCATCTCAGATTCATGTTCCGACCCGGCTCACGTAATCGCCGCCACCTCATTTACATGTGCGGTGCTTGGTCATTTATTCCCGTCTGGGAATTTGCGCACGATGTGTATCCGATGACCCTTGCCCTAATGAACGGGGGGTCGATTCCACCATTTACGATAATTCGGGAGTACGTCGGATTCCTAGTAATTGCCGCCACGCTCGTCGGCGCGTGGCGGCTTGCCGAATGGGCACGCATCGTCATTCGATACTTCGCGCCGATGGTGCCTGTGTTGCTGTTGCTTAAGTGGTTCGGCGTGTTGACGCCCACCCCGGAACTACTCGACCTATTTCTAATTCCCGCCGCCGGCGTCGCAGCCTATTTCGCGTGGACGCTAACCTTCCCATGCGACCTCGCCGCCGTCCTTGCAAAAGCCGAAGCCGCCAGGCGCGCATACCACGAAAAATATGGCGAAGGTGGGCGGCAATACGAAGGGCAGGACGAACTCGATTACGAAGCTCCGCCCGACCCTGACTTTACCTTAGACAAACACCTAATCCCTGCTCTGCATGGAGACGTGACGATCTCGACAAAATCAATCGTCTATCGCGACGGAACCGTCGGCTACGAAACCGAGGAGTTTGTCACACTCGAACCTCAGGAGTTGGGATCGCTACCGTTGCCGAGCGGTAGGATTGTGGGGGGCGACCCAGCCTTCGGCATCGAAGCCGCACGTCGATTCATTGGAGAAATTCCGCCCGGTGAGTACCCCGTATTTATTACGCCCACGCGCGATCCGGCGGGTGATATCTATGTCGCTTTCGCATTCATTCGATTCAAACCCACTGCACCAGTAAGTTGGCGCGAAGCAGAGTTAGAACCACATTCCAACCCTCAGATTCCGGTGGACCATATTCAATCCATGTACACCGATTCAGGGATGTGTGCATACCTCGACCCGGATATCCGGGATCGGTCGAAGAAGGCCAACAGCGAATTTCCCGACATGGAAAATCTTGAAAGGCAGCTCGGAGACGAACGATTGGGTTCGTTAGTTCGGTTAACAAAAGATCGTGCGTCGCCAGAGATGGCCATCTTTAAGTCGGGTCGCGGTGATGGTGTGTACCAATCCTATTGGGGATTGGATTCGGGCGGGGAGCCATGCATTTTGATTACAGATTTTAACTTAGGCGGCCCACTACCGGGCGCGCCCTATCGTCAGATATATATGCCCACGATGAAGATGCCTGAATAGCTGCGGTAGCTAAAACGCTGTCAACGCTTGACCACTTAGCATTCGGGGTCCACTCTCTAATGAAATTCCATCCAAGCCTGACTGGACCGCTCCCAAATAGGCGCGTTGAGAGGGAAACAGCCAGCAACACGCCCTCTCTAACGCGGTATAATTCAAACTTGTAAGGTTCGGAACGACCGTCAATAGCTCTCGATGACTCGAGGCTAAGCAAGCAGCCATGCAAGACCAAGACGCCACCCAACTCCTGATCTCCGCCCAAGACGGTGACCCCGCCGCCGCGTCCGATCTCTTGCCGCTGGTCTACGACGAACTGCGCCAGCGCGCCGCCAATTACCTACAACAAGAACGCGCCGACCACACGCTGCAACCCACCGCCCTCGTACACGAAGCGTTCATCAAACTCTTCGATCAAACCCGCGTCAACTGGCAAAACCGCGGCCACTTCACGGCGCTCGCCGCCGTGGCCATGCGGCGCATCCTCGTCGATCATGCGCGCACGCGCAGCCGCAGCAAACGCGGTGGCGATCGCCAGCGCATCGACTTCGAAGATCAACACATCCCCGCCGACGATTCGCGCTTCGACCTCATTGGACTCGACGAAGCCCTCAAGAAGCTCGAAGCGCTCGACAAACAACAAGCCAAAGTCGTGGAAATGAAATACTTCGGCGGCTTTAGCATGGAAGAAATCGCCGCCGCGCTCGACGTTTCCGTGCGCACTGTACACCGCGAATGGACGATGGCCAAAGCCTTCCTGCGCGGCGAACTCAACCAAGGTGAAGACGCTCATGACGCCTGAAACCTATCAACGCGCCAAGGCGCTCTTTAATGAGGCACTGGAACGACCCGTCGGCGAGCGCACCGCCTTTCTCGAAACCCTCAGCGGCGAAACGACGGAGGTGCTCGAAGAAGTGCGCCGCCTGCTGAGCCTGCATCACGAGAAGGATGATGACTTTCTCGAATCGCTGATGAGCCTCACCTTCACCAGCGCCGGTTTCAGTAAATCGAATATCGCCGCCGACAGCGACCCGAAGACCCTCGTCGGCACCACCATCGGTAACTACCAAATCAAAGACGTGCTCGGCACCGGCGGCATGGGCGTGGTCTACCGCGCCGAACAAGAAAAACCGCGCCGCACGGTCGCGCTCAAGGTGATAAAACCCGGTGCCGCGTCTGCCCAAATGATGCGACGCTTCGAGCACGAGGCCGAAACGCTCGGTCGCTTGCAACACCCCGGTATCGCTCAAATTTACGAAGCGGGCGTGGCCGAAACCGATGCCGGCCCGCAGCCGTTCTTCGCGATGGAACTCGTCGAAGGCCAACCGCTCACGCGCTTCGCCGCCGCCGAACATCTGACGATTCACCAGCGCCTCGATCTGATCGCCGCCGTGTGCGACGCCGTGCATCACGCCCATCAACGCGGCGTGATTCATCGCGACCTCAAGCCCGGCAACATTCTCGTGACGCCGACCGACGCCTCTGCCACGTCGATCGCCGACCGAACGGGCTCGACCACTCGGCAAGCCGCCGTGGCGCGCTTGGGCGCGCAACCCAAGGTGCTCGATTTCGGTGTGGCTCGCCTCGTCGATACCGAACATTTGGCCACCATGCAAACCGATGCCGGTCAACTCGTCGGCACCATTCCCTACATGAGCCCCGAACAAGTCGGCGGCGAGTCGAAGGATTTAGACATTCGTAGTGATGTATATGCCCTCGGTGTCATCTGTTACGAATTGCTCACCGGCAACCTGCCATACGACGTGCGCGGCAAGACCATCGTGAATGCCGCGCGCGTGATTGCCGAAGAAGACCCTACCCGACCCGGCACCAACAACCGACACCTGCGCGGTGATATCGAGAGCATCTTGTTTAAGGCGCTCGAGAAAGATCGGGCGCGGCGTTACTCCTCCGCCGCCGAGTTCGCCAACGATATCCGCCGCTATCTGCGTCACGAACCCGTAATGGCGCGACCGGCCGGCACGGTCTATCACCTATCGAAGTTCGCCCGACGCAATCGCGCGTTCGTTGCAGGCTTTGCCATCGCGTTCGTCGCGCTCACTATCGGGTTTGTACGCGCGCAGATCGCCGAAGGCGTTGCAAAAGAACAAGCCACGGTCGCCCGCGCCGCCGAAAAAGAAGCCCGCGCCGCCGAAGCCGCCGCCCAACTCGAAGTCGAGCGCTCATTGGCCGTCCAAGAATTCCTCGTCACGCTGTTGCAAGCGCCCGACCCCGCCAAACAAGGCCACGACGTACGCGTCGTCGATGTGCTCGACAGCGCCGACACGCTGTTGGCCGACCGCTTCGAAGGCACGCCCGAAACCCGCGCCCGCATGTACGAAGCCGTGGGAGCCGCTTACTTCGGTCTCGGCATGTTCGAGAAGGCCAAGGCCGAATTCGAGAAAGCGCTCGGATCGATCAATCCCGAACTCGAAGACGAACAGGAATACCGCCTCGTCATTCAACGCAGCATCGCCATGTGCCACACCAATCTCGGCGAAATGGACGAGTCGCTTGCCATTCTGAAGACGGTGGTGGATCGACGACTCGCCATTAACGGCCCCGAGCACGAATCCACGCTCAACGCGATGGATAGCTATGCCAGCGCACTGCGAACTGTCGGGGACTATAAGAACGCATTGATTTATTACCGCAAAGTCCACGACTACCGCGACAAGAATCTCGACCCATCCAGCGAAGAAGCCCTCCTCGCGAAAAACAATCTCGCCTCCCTGCTGGCAGCGCTCGGTGATTATGAAGCTGCCAAGCCCATCTACGATGACCTCATACAAGGCTGCAAAAACGCGTTCGGACCGGCGGATTTCCGCACGCTCTCGGCAACCAATAACTTCGCCAATCTTCTCTACGACCTGAAGGAGTATCAGCGCGCCGAGCAACTCATGCGGCAAACGATCGACGCATCTTCGACCATGCTGCCGCCCGATCATCCGGCGTTGGCAACCTGGCGCAACACGCTCGCCATGATGCTGCTCGAAGTGGAACAGCTCGATGAAGCCGAGATTGAAATGCAAAAAGTCCTGAATGCACTTGGCCCAATCGAAGATTATCAAACCGACCGCCAAATCACGATGGGACGCAATATGGCGCTGGTGCTGATGGCACAAAAGCGACATGAAGAAGCGCTGCCATTGCTCGATGACTTGCTTGCCACTGCCGAGCGCGTCATGCCGGCCGACCATCATCGATACGGCCTACTCAAACACAGCCAGGGCCGCTGCCTGATGGAGATGAACCGCCTTGCCGACGCCGAAGCGCCGATGCGTGCGGGATATTCCATCATCAAAAACAAACTCGGTAACGAACACACGCAGGCCCAAAACGCGCTCGGCGATCTCATCGACCTGATGAAAAAAATGAACAAGCCGGACGCCGCCGAACAATTGGCGTCGAACGTTGTCGAAGATTAGAGGCGTTCCCAGAACCAAGACTGTGGTACCGGCGGGACCAATTCAAGTTTGACAGCGACCGCTGCGCCATAGTACCGGCTCATTGGCGCTGGATGCCGACAAATCATTCCGGGGCGCAATTATTCGTGAAGTCGTCTCATCGCTCGTAGGTTTCCCGTTATAGAAACCCCACTGCAAATCCCCGCCCGTTACAAATTTCGCGCCATATTCTCACTGAGAGACACCTCCCAATTTCGTACAACTTAATCGTGAACGAAACCGTCAGTCTCAAGGAGAACCGGCCATGCCCCCGCAGCCACCCGTCAATGACCGCAACGGCGTCACCGCATTCGTCACCGACCTTTTCATCGAAGGCTTCGGCACTATCTTCGAACTCATCGTCGAAGTCGGCGGCGGTATCGCAGAAATCATCGCCGCACTCTTCGGTGGCCTTTTGGATGGATTGGGGTAAGTCAAAAGTGGCGACCAAAAAATTCGTAGTGGTATCGATTGGGGGAGCATCGCCGTCCCGGCGGTGCTTATTCGTTTTTCCCACCGGCGAGACGCCGATGCTCCCCGTGGCAGAGATCAAACGATACCAGTACCAAAAAATCTCCGCTGGACACAGCTTAGAGCGTATCCAGATTCAAACCGCGCGTACGACCGGACGGAGAAAATGGCGAATCGGCGCAATTGGTCGAAGGTGATTGTGCAATTGCCTTTCGCTACAGCGCGAAATGAGATGGAATCCGTATTACAATCGTTACGCCGAAATATGAAGACGAATGCCCGGGAACTAAATTTCTTTTATCTCCGAATTCCAATTTCCAATCTCTGGTCTCCGGTCTCCAGTCTCAAATTTGACATCTCATCTCAAATTTCAAACTTCAAATTGGACATGATTCGAGATTTCAAATTTGATCTCAGACGGATCGCTAAAACCCATTGCGATCGCAACGCTTCTCAAAGAAATCAAAACCGCTATCAGCTTCACCGCTGCACGGCCAGCGCCGCAATCTCAATCGTTCCCGGCAACAATTCATCCCAATCGCGCAGCTCATCCAGCGTCACCCACCGGCACTGCGCCACTTCCGCCGGGTTCGGCGTCGGTCTTCCCGCCACGATCTCTGCCGCCCAGCAAAACAGCAACAACCGACCGTCGTGCTTTTCGCGCACCGCCAACTGTCGCAGACCGCGCACGGTAAGATTCAACTCTTCGCGCAACTCGCGCGCCAACGCATCTTCTTCCGATTCGCCGTCTTCGATTTCGCCACCGGGAAAGCACCACTTCAAGGGCGCCCGCACCGTCGCTGCGCGTTGAATAACAAGAAAACGCTCGCCATCGCGCACGATACCGATCACGCCGCGCATGGGGTCCTCGCGCGTGCGATGTGCCATCGTCGAATCGGGCCGCTCGTCGGGTTGCGTAAAAGGAGATGAACTCACGCGTCTCAAAGAGCCTAAGACGCCAGCGCCGGCTCGCGCGGCGCCACCGGCGGAGATATTTGCCTACCTTCAAACCAATCGATGGTCCGTGGCACGCCGTCCGTATATTTCACCGTCGATTCCCAACCCAATTCCCGTCGGGCCTTATCAGCCGTGAAATACGTATCGCGCCCCATCAACCACACGGCATAACGCGTGATCAACGGCGGCTTCTTCAACTTAAACATGTGACCAATGACTTCCAACACAAAGCCAGCATTAGACGCCACTTTGAACGGCACGACTTTCTTCACGCGCGGCGCGTCCAACGCATCGGCCAGCAAATTGAAGTACTCGCGTTGCGTGATGTCGCCATCGTTACAACAGTTATACGCCTCGCCCACCGCCGCCGGATTATCCGCCGCCAGAATACACGCCTCGGCAACATTCCCCGCATAGACCACGCTCAAGATGTTGTCGCCGCTGCCCAGTAACTTTGCCTTCTTCGTGCGAATCAACTTCGAGATGCGCGCGATCGTCGCGCGGTCGCGCGGACCGTATAACCAACTCGGCCGAATCACCGTGAACTTCACCTTGCAGCCTTCTTCGGCGCGTCGCCACAGCTCGCGCTCAACGGCCACTTTCGCGCGCGTGTAGTACGACCACTTATGCACCTTCACGCCCAGCGGCTGCGTTTCGTCGATCGTCAATCCGCGTTCGTTGCGATGACCGTACACGCTGATCGAACTGATATGAATGAAGCGCGGCACACCACACGTTTCGGCCGCGTCGAACAAATTCTTCGAGCCGTCGATCGTGATCGTCTGAAACTCCGACCACGGTCCCCAGTCGCCCACGCGCGCCGCCGCGTGATACACGCATTGCACCCCGTCGCAGGCGCGCTCCAACGATGCGATGTCGGTCAGGTCGCCCTCAACCAACTCCACGCCTTGCTGCTTAAGCCAACGCGTATCGGCACCCCGTCGCACCAAGCAACGCACGGCCCGACCCCGCAGCCGCAACTGCTCGACGATATGACTACCCAACAGACCGGTGGCCCCGGTGACGAGATTCATAAGCAACTCCAATAAATCCGAACGACCGCGCTCGGCGCGGCGGCGGATGTTAAACTCTCAGTAGCATCCTGCACGTTAGAGACGCCGCCCATACCCGTCAACCAGAAAAGCGGCCCTAGCCTCAGTAAACCGCTTTAGTCGCCCTTGACGATCTCACCACACCGTTCACAATCCGCGCCGTGTCGCAGTTCGCGTCAGATTCTAGTTTTCCAGCAACACTCGGCCGCCCGCCCAACCACACACAAGGGACACGGTATATGCCCATCGAAGAAACCCTCGCCACCGAACCGCAGTCCATCGCCGATGCCGCGGCCATCGCCGCCGCCCAGATCGACGCCGGCAGTACCGCCTAGATGTTCACCAGTTGCGCCCTCGTGCTGCTGATGATTCCAGGCCTCGCAATGTTCTATGGCGGGCTCGTGCGGCGCAAGAATGTGCTATCGACCATGATGCACAGCTTGATCGCCATGGCCATTCTCGGTGTGTAGTGGATCGTCGTCGGCTACGCCATCGCCTTCGGTAACAGCATCGGCGGCGTGGTCGGCTGGGATTGGAACAAGTTCTGCCTTGCGGGTATCGACTTTCATTCCATGTACGGCGACAAGGGCATTCCCAAACTCGTCTTCGTCATGTTCCAAGGCAAATTTGCGATCATCACGCCCGCCCTCATCAGCGGTGCCGTTGCCGAACGGATGAAACTATCGAGTTACGTGATCTTCATTATCCTCTGGTCCACGCTGATCTACTGCCCGTTGGCCCACTGGGTATGGGGTGACGGCGGATGGTTGTTCGACATGGGCGTGCTCGACTTCGCCGGCGGCACCGTCGTGCACGTCTCTTCCGGCATCGCCGCCCTGTTGGCCGCGATCATGATCGGTCGCCGCCTCACCATCGAGGGTGAATCGCAGGAACCCGGTAACCTTATCCTTACCATCACCGGTGCCGGTCTGCTCTGGTTCGGTTGGTTCGGCTTCAACGCCGGTAGCGCCATTGCCGCCGAATCGCCCGTCTCCGGTTTCACTGCCGGTCTCGCCTTTACCACCACGCAGACCGCCGCCGCGGCGGGTGCGCTCGCCTGGATCACCGTCGAATTCCTGCACAAAGGAAAGTGCACGAGTCTCGGTATCGTCTCGGGGATTCTTGCCGGTCTCGTTTCCATTACACCGGCCGCCGGCCACGTGGAACCGCGCTGGGCGTTGGTCATCGGTATGCTCGCCGGTCCGCTTTGTTACTTTGCCGTGCATTTCAAGGAAAAGGCTGGCCTTTACGATGACGCGCTCGACGCCTTTGGCGTACACGGCGTCGGCGGTGCCTGGGGTGCCGTCGCAACCGGCATCTTCTGTTTCACGCCCGCCGTCGGTCTGATCGGCGGCGAGTTCGAGCAGTTCAAACTGCAAGTGATCGGCCTGCTCGCCGCCGTGGCCTTCGCCGCCGTCGGCACGCTCGTCATTCTGTTCCTGATCAAAGCCACCCTCGGCTTGCGCGTCTCCGAAGAAGACGAACCCAAGGGCCTCGACATCACCATCTACGGGGAACAGTCGTATCGACTGACGCCGGGGATGTAAGTTAATCCGGGGCAGGTAACTCGAACGGGTGCCCCATCCTTTCCGACAGGAAAGGGTGGGGAATCACGCCGGTGTCACGTACTGTGCATCCCTCGATGCACCAAAATCCGATTCAGACTACCCATCTTCGTGATACGGTGATCGAAAATCCTCAACAAACAATCCACGCGATACTGCCAGTGCACGCGACTCACTACAGTCAACAGTGACACCAATATACATGTAATAGTCGTAACCAAAATGAACAAAGGCATTGCTCGAGACCAACCGGCACCACGCACGAGCCCGAAGAGCCAAACGCATCATTTCGACAACCCGTTCACGATCGAGCAGATCACAGTCAGCCACTCCAATCTTCGCGGCCTCACCATGCGGATCCTCAAGCTGCCGAACGCAAACAGGCAACGCTTCCGCTTCGGTCAAAAAACTCAACGCCGTATCAACATATGCATTCTCGGCCTGTAGGTAGTCATCAGTCGTGAATCGCTTACCATTAAAGACCTTCCCTATCTGGCTAAACAATATCCAATCATCAACCGTGTACCGACCCTCTTGATCGCGATGACGCGGATCGTATTTTGTAACGCGATACTCAAATCTCATAAGACACCATTCGGTCAATAGGTTTCGCACAGCTTCGACATTCCGACTGCGCTGTGGCACCGGTTTGTAACCGGTGATCCCCGTAGGGTGTATCCCTTGATGCACCAACAAGCTCACGGTGTGATCGAAACGAACGGGTGCCCCATCCTTTCCGCCAGGAAAGTGTGGGGAATCACGCACCACCTTCGACGCATCCCTCGATACACCTCTACTTCTTCCCTGAATAACTCAAATAATACGCCCGAAACTGATGCAACTCTTCGCGCAGCGCCACCCAATCGTCCTCGTCTTCAAACGCTTCGAACGACATCGGTATCTCGATGGTCTGATCGCTATCGAGCCGCCGCACGTAGAAGCCCATCTTCGAGAACACCAGATCACCGAATGCCGGCCAGGGCACCCAGTCTTCGTACCGATCCGACCGTACGAATAAACCTTGCGGACACGCAACGATGCAACGCCCCAACCGATGCGTGCGCCGCAGCCGAAACGCCTCAAACACCACCCATGCCGCGCCACCAACCGCCATGCCCAACAACCCAACATGCAACAACCGTGCCGTCTGTAACACGACGCGCACCATCATCGCCCCGGCAATCCCCAAGACGATCAGGATCATTAACCAATACTGCGCGTAACCCGAGTGCGCCTCCGTATCCCACCACGCTCTGCTCATCTCGTCGTAATCAAACCCGCACTCCGGACAACGAAACGGCTCTTTGCAAAAGCGCAAGTCGTACGCACAGAACGGACAGCGCCCGATCGGCGACGTCGGCACTTGTTCCGGCGCACCATCATCATCCTCAATCAAATCCGACGCCGGTGGTGTACGCGGCAAGAAACTCACATCGGCGCGCGACGCCGGTAGCTTCTCTTCGGAGACTGGTTCGTCGGTTTGTGGATGCTCTTCGGATGACATGTATCAGGTGATCATCAAACAACTGCGCTGTGGCACCGGTTTGCAACCGGTGATCGAACCGGTGCCCCATCCATTCCGCAAGGAATGGTTGGGGAATCACGAACCCGGGGCACATTCGGTAGTCCCCAACCTTCGCTAGCGCAAAGGATAGGGCACCCGGCCCGACAGCACCCAGCGCGACAATAGAAACCACGCACGGCGTCGACTCCCGCTCCCTCGCAGAGTGAAGGCGACCAAGGCGGCAGCCTGAACGGGCCGGCGTGACGGTCTTAAGCTTTCGCGCGTACTACCGGAGTAACCTCGGCCGGCAATCCTCAACCACCCACCAACGTCACCGTCCCCGGCGCATCGTCCGTCACCGATCCAACCACGCACGCCGCCACACCACGTTGTTGCATTAGCTCGACAGCTCGCTCGGCAACATCCGCGGCCAAGCTGATCAACAACCCGCCCGATGTCTGCGCATCGCACAACACGTTGACCAGCGTTTCATCAACACCGTCGGAAATCAACTTATCGCCCAAATGTTCGCGACAACTCTTATATGCGCGCGTTAGCACACCCGACTGCGCCAGTTCCATCGTGCGCGCCAACAGCGGCACCGCGTGCGCATCGATGCGAATACCAACATCACTCGCTTGCGCCATCTCAAACGCGTGGCCCACCAAGCCGAAGCCCGTGATATCCGTCGCTCCGTGCGCGCCCACCTCGACCATCACATCGGCGGCGTCTTTGTTCAACGCCGTCATCACGGCGATCGCTTCGGCCAAATCCGCTTCTTCGATCTTGTCTTGCTTGGCCGCCGTCGTCAGCGTGCCCACACCGATCGGCTTGGTCAGCACCAACACATCACCCGTCTGCGCGCCGGCGTTCGTAATCACCTGTTGCGGATGCACGCGCCCCGTCACCGACAGCCCATATTTAATCTCCGTATCGCGCACGCTGTGCCCGCCGACCAGCACCGCACCCGCAGCCGTCACCCGCTCCTGCCCGCCGCGCAGAATCTCACCGAGAATTTCGGCGGGCAGTTCCTTATCGGGAAAGCCGACGATATTGAGCGCCGTTAACGGATGCCCGCCCATCGCATAGACGTCGGACAGCGCGTTGGCGGCTGCGATTTGGCCGAACGCAAACGGGTCATCGACCGGCGGCGGAAAGAAGTCGAGTGTTTGCACGAGCGCCGTTTCATCGTCGAGACGAAACACGCCCGCATCGTCGAAGTGATCGTGACCGACGAGTAGATTCGGATCGCTCACGCGTGGCAATTGACGCAGCACCTGCGTCATGGCTCCCACCGGGAGTTTGCCCGCTCAGCCGGCACAACTGGCGTAGTTGGTCAATCGAATTTTACGGGAAGGCGTCATTCTTTATCTTTGAATTTGGCGAGAACGATCTCACGTAACAACAGGCGAACCCACGCCTATTTTTCCGCGACATTCAATCTCAATGTGACACGATCGATATCGCTTGCAGCTTCGCGACGATTTCATCGGGGACGTGCGCGCTAAGCATGCTCACCTGTACCATTGCGCGACGACTGACATTTTGTTCGCCGTTCAACATCTGCGTGCTATTTCGCGATACGCGTAAGGGTGAGCATGGCACCCGAGCGACGATTGCGAGCGTGAACATAGAAACTACTGGATGATTGCGACATTAAAAAACGCGCAAAGACGGACGAACGCATTGGATGCTGCCGCTCACTCGTTCGCCGCCCGACGCTTATCCTCCGCCGCCACCGACTCTTCTTCGCCATCGTCGTCATTCACCAATGCCAGCGAAGGCGCCTCATTTAAGTGGCGCTCAGCGTCGTTCGCGACTGTTTCATCCGCGCCGTCACGCGCCGGATCGTTCGACAAGTCACCCGCGGCGTCATCATCGCCGTCACGATCCGACGATTCGACATCTTCATCGCCCGCCGCACCCTTAGCAGCCTCACTCTTGGCCACGGCCTTACCACCGGGCTTCAGCGCTTCGACCTGCGGCAAATCGTCCAACGATCCCAAGCCGAATACTTCCAAGAAGCGGCGCGTCGTGCCGTACAAGATCGGTCGGCCCAAATCCTCCGCACGGCCCACGATTTTCACGAGATTCATCTCGCGCAGCCGATTCAACCCGTCGCCCACTGCCACGCCGCGTACCGCCTCCACATCAGCCCGCGTGCACGGCTGCTTGTAAGCCACGATCGCCAGCGTTTCCATCGCCGCACCCGTGAGCTTGGTTTCGGCCCGCACGCGCAGCAGTTTCTTCAGCCACGTGTTGTAAAGCGGCTGCGTCAGAATCTGATAACCGCCCGCCAACTGCTCGACGCGAAACGCCACATCCCATTCGCCATACTGCTCGTTGAGCGTCTCAATATGCTTCTTCACATCGCGGCCGGTACACGTGCCCATAATGCCCGCGATCTTCTGCGCCGTGATCGGCGCATCTGCGGCCATCAACACCGCCTCCACCACGCGCATCGGATCGACCTGCGCCGCCTCCACGCTTTCGTCGGTGGCACCTTCCGACGCTTCACCTTCCACCTCCGACGCGACTGTATCGTCCGCATCCGGCGCTTCGGCTTCGTTTTGTGCAACCGACTCCTCAACCGTTTCGGTCGCTTCCGCGTCGGTCATCGCGCTGTCTTCACTTACCTGTGGGTCATCTTTCGACATCAACCGCTCCCGGTTCGTTCATCATTCGGCGTCCTGATAAATCGCTCCCCAGAGCGATAACGTCGCCTTCGGCAAACATCCATGTCGCCTTTTTCGCATCGGGTTTTGCACCCGCATCAACCAAATTATACGGTTAATTGGGCGCGCTGTATCCACCGCCCGCCGACCCGATCAGGAGCAGCAGCATGAAGGATGAATTGCCCGCCAATCCGACGCTCGACTCGTTCGAGCAGTCGCCCGACGGCCTCACATTACGCGATTGGTTCGCCGCCCACGCGCTGGCGGGATTCTCCCGCGCACGCGAGGCCGAAATGTTTAACGAGAACACCATCCGCTGGTACGCCCGCGTCGCCTACGACTTGGCCGACGCCATGCTCGACGAACGCTCCGTCGGCCCGCGCCCGCGCAACCAACGCGGCAAGCGCACCAACCCCGAACCGGAGCCCGTGCCCATTCCCGCGCCCGAACCCGAGAAAAAAGCCGCGGCCGTCGTCTGGCCCTCGCTCAATATCCAAGGCCATTAGAGGAAACAACGTTTGTCAGCGACCAGATTACTGTGGTACCGGCAAATAACCGGTTCGGATCAGCCTATTAGGCTGAGCCACAGTCAATCGTTAATCGATCCAGCCCGGAATCCCGACCTCGCCGCCGCGAATCGGATTTCTCATCGCACCATTCGCCATCACACCCACGCTCGAAATGATCGGGCCGCGCATCCGTTATACACTACCAAGGTCAATGACTAGCATTCAGGCCTTGGCTGTAGGTACGCGTGATGCAAGTGCGAAAGACATGTTGGAGCGTAATCGCATTCGCGCTAACGGCGTTCGTCAGCGCCCATGCGCTGCACGCGGATGAACCCGCCTCGCAACCCTCCGACCTAACGGCGCAGCTCGCATCCACAGACGTCGGCGTGCGCTTCCAAGCCGCCCGCCAAGTCGCCGCCGATCGCCGCGCCGATCTCATTCCCGAACTGATTCGACTGCTCGATGACGACATTATTCAGGTGCGCCGCGAAGCCCTTAGCTCCATCGGTCGCCTCGGCAAAGTCACCGACGATGTTATCGATGCGCTTCTGAAAGCACTTGCCGACCCGGCCGACCCGGTCCGTCGCCAAGCTCTCGTCTCTTTGCGCAATCTCGCCCCCAACAACGACGCGCTCTTCGCCGCCGTCACCAAATGCCTTCACGACCCGACAGTCGCGATTCGCGCCGACGCCGCCAAAACCCTCGGCGTCATCGCGTGGCGCTATCCCGCATGCCTGCCCGATCTATGCCAAGCCCTTCAAGATCGCTTCCCACAGGTCCGCCGCGAAGCCGCCGAAGCCCTGCGCCATATCAACAAAGTAAACGGCCTCGTGATTGGACCGCTCATTCAGGCCTGCGGCGATACCGACCCGTATGTGCGCGAAGAAGCCAACCAGGCCTTGTTCCTCGCCCGCGCTGACGACGCCTACGAAATCCGCGACGAACTGCGCGCCTTATTGCTTGCCGACAACGACCGCGTGCGCACGGCCACCTTGCAAGTCGTTGCAACGCTCGAGGCACGCGCCGTGGACTTACTGCCCGCACTCATTCACTGCAGCGCGAAAGACCCCCTTACCATCAACCGCGCCAATGCCATGCGCATCATCGGCGACCTCGAAACCGCCGGTCGCCCCGCCACCAACACGTTGCTCGATATTCTCAAATCGGACGAAGACCCCGAATTGCGCTATCGCGCCGTCGCGACCCTTGGACAAATTCAACCGAGCATTGAGACCGCCGGCTCGGTGCTGATTGCCGCGCTTGCCGACGACCACGGCCCCGTCCGTGAAAAAGCACAAGAAGCTTTGCAAGAGATTGGTGCGGAGATCGTGCCGCAAATCATCGCGTTGGCCGCCAAATCCGATCCGAAACTGCGGCAAGACTGTATCGAAATCATCGGCAGCTATGCGAACGACGCCGCCGAAGCGGTGCCGCTACTGATCGGCGCGTGCCTCGACGCCAACGACGACGTGCGCCGTGCCGCCATCGTCGCCCTTGGAAAGATCGGCCCACCCGCGGCGGCCGCCACCGAGCGGCTCGTCGAACTGCTCGCCAACCAAGACGTGTCGATACGAAGCGACGCCGCCCAAGCCCTCGGTCGCATCGGCCCCGACGCCCAGGACGCGATCCCCCATCTCATCGCGGCGCTGGAAAACGTCGACTACCATTACAGCCGCACCGCCGCCACCGCCCTTGGCCAAATGGCCCCCCATGCGATCGAACCGCTCATCGCCACCGCCACAAAATCCGAACACCGACAAGCGCGCATCGAAGCCACGCGCGCCCTCGGCCTGATCGGAGCGGATGCCAAAGCCGCCGTCGCGCCCTTGCTCGCGTTGCTGGCCGATGAAGATGCGGAACTCGCCAACCACGCCGAGACCTCCTTGCGGCGCATCGGCAAACCGTCGGCGTTGGCCATTCTCCAATCGCTCGGTGATACAGACGTCGCCATGCTCGAGCGCCGCCTCGAAATCCTCATCGATCTGGCCGACTTGCTCGCCGGATCGCCCGACGAGGTGATCGCTCTTCTCGCACAAGACCATCCGCGCCTGCGCGACACCGGCATCAGCATCGTGCGCAAGCTCGGCACCGAAGATCCCGCCCTCGTCGCACACTTATTACCGCTTTTCAATGATCCGCTCCCCGACATCCGCAGCCGCGCCATCGCTGTCGTCGGCCAACTCGAATTCAAGCAGCCCGGTCTCGCCGAACAATTACTTGCTTCTCTAAAAGACGACGACGAACAAGTCCGCATCAGCGCGGCCAATTCGCTTTGCAAATTCAAAGACGAGCACGACACCATACTGCCCCCGCTGCTCGCCGCGCTCACCGACCAATCGGGAACGGCCCAACGCGCCATCGCCTACACGATCAAGCAGATCGGCCCGCCCGCCGTCGAACCCGTGCGCGCACTGCTCGATCACGACGACGCCGATGTGCGCTGGTACGCCGTCGACATCCTCGGCGGCATCGGTGCCCCCGCCCGCCCGGCCCTACCCGACTTGCGCAAGCGCCTCGAAGACACCGACGCGACCGTTCGCAACAACGCCAGTTGGGCCATCGACGCCATTGGAATCGACTAACAACACGCCCACGTTGCAACGAAGCAATCCACCAATCGATGGTAGTAGTATCGACGGGGGGAATATCGCCGTGCCGGCGGTACTTATTCGCTTTACCACCGGCGAGATGCCATTGCTCCCCGTGGCAGAAATCAAACGACACCGGTAGTCAATCGACAAGGTTGAAGTCAATCGTTCCGAGAAGCGTGAAAAAAAACGCGGAACTTATGTCGGTATTCCGGTCCCGGCAGGGACCGATGGAAAATAGCCCACCGTTTCAACGGTGTGGTCGTAACAGCCCACCGGTTACCTCGTCCTGTAAGGACGATGGGAAACTCCTTGGACTCAATTCAAATCGAAGTGGAAAAGGCCGCCGCATTACAGTGAGCTTCATTTAAGTGGAAGGTTGCAATAGGTGATTTGGGAACTGTAACTGTCTAGAAGAGCACAAATTCAATTTCTTCGGCCCTCAATAGCTCCCCCTAATTCGTAACCCGCAACCACCCACGTTACACTGACTGTGCCGAACGCGTGACCCCGTCGAAACGAGTGCCGCGTTAAAGGAAACTACCACAGAGGTATCCCTGCATTGGATCGCCGCTGCATTGCCATATTCGATTCCGGTTTAGGCGGCCTCACCGTCGTGCGCGCCATTCAACAGCGCCTGCCCGCCGACGATCTCGTCTACTTCGGCGACACCGCGCGCGTGCCATATGGCAGCAAAAGCAAAGAGACCGTCACGCGCTTCGCGCGCGAGATTTGCGACTTCCTGCTTCGCTTCGACCCCAAACTCATCGTCTTTGCCTGCAATACCGCCAGCGCCGCCGCGCTACCATCTTTACGACCCCACATTTCCGTGCCCACAGTCGGCGTCGTCATGCCCGGCGCCCGCGCCGCCGTCGAGCGTGCCGGCAACGGCACCATCGCCGTCATTGCGACCGAATCCACCATCAATTCGGACGCCTATCGTACGGCCATGCGCAGCCTCAATCCGCAAGTCCGCGTGATTCAGAAACCCTGCCCGCTCTTCGTACCGCTTGCCGAAGAAGGCCGCTCCGCCGACGACCCCATCGTGCGTGCCGTCGTGCAGGATTATTTGCAACCGCTTGTCGCGCTAGGCCCGCAAGCGATGGTGTTGGGTTGCACGCATTACCCGATTTTGCGTGAGGCCATCGCCGCCGCCTGCGGCCCGACCGTCGAACTGATCGACAGCGCCGAGCAAACCGCCCAACAGGTATACGCCGATCTGGCCGCGACCAACGGGCTGCGAACCGAGGACCGGCGCGGTAAGCTCACCTGCTATGTCAGCGATAACCCGCAGCGTTTTCGCGAGCTGGGCCAACGCTTTTTGCAACAATCGATCGTCGATGTAACTTGGGTCGCCCCCGAGCGATTCCATGCCGACGAAGCACGACCCGTTAGTTAAACGCATGCACGACACGATGATGACCCAACCCATTACACCGACCACGTCAAATAACGGCGCGACATATACTCCCTCTCCCTCGCAGGAAGAGGGCAGGGGTGAGGGTCTCCGGCATAGCAGAATAACTACAAACTCAAAAGCAAGACGTGGATGCAGCACGATGACGATGCATAGACCGCATACTGCGTCTCGAATCGCATTGCTTCTCTTCATCATCGCCGCCATTCTCGTAACCGGTTGCAGCGGCTCGCGCGGTTCGATGTTTGAAAAAGATGACGAGCGCGACCCGATCGATGTCGCCCTCGCGTCTGATGCGCCCGATGAGCGCCGCATGGGCGTGCAGCGCTTATCCGAATCCAAAGACGGCGCAGCCCCGTGGGCCATCGATATCTATCGCACCATGGCGCGCGAAGACGTGGACGACATGGTGCGTCACGCGGCGCTGCGCGCCCTCGATAAACACGACGCTGCAACAGCACGACGCATCATCGCCGATTTGTTGAACAATCCGAAAGCACCGCGCGTACAAACGGCCTCCAACAGCGACATGCGTCCCGCCGGCCCCGTTTTGCGTCGCGGCGCCGCGCGATTGCTACTTCGTTACGTACAGACCGGTACCACCACCGACGATATCAACTTGGCACAATTAACCTGCAGTGCCTTAGAAGACGAACGCGACCACCAAACGCGCGTTCTGCTGCTCGACACGATGGGGTTCGTACCTGATCGCGCCGTCTTAACCGCTCTCATCGAGGCCATGCGCCGCGACGATTTTGCCGAGAAGCGCGCCGCCGAAGATTCGCTGATTCGCCTTACCGGTGAAACCTATCGCTACGACGCGGACGCTTGGCAAGCGTGGCTCGCCAAGACCAACGCGCCATTCGCCAAGGCGGGCCAAACACCCGCCGGTCACGAACAACCCAACGATGGCAAGTGGTGGAACATATTCGACTAACGACGCGGCCGTCGAACAGGCGCAGTGCGGCGGCGGAACATCAACAACATTACGAGCAGTTGCTGAGTTACCCTCCCAAACAATGGGCGTTTTATAGTCCGCCTCCCTTGCAAGGAGGGGTTAGGGGAGGGTTGCTTCTTCTAAAGACGCTCGAACGACTAACGACATGCTAAGTGGACACGCAAAAAGAACCATTAGCTGTGGCACAGGCGTCTCGCCTGTTTTCACCGCCGAGACGGCGGTGCCACAACGATACTTGCTGCCGATTGACTTAGTTAAGGAATGAATGATTCAAGCAATTAGTTGACCACCATCCGCAGGAGTCACCCGTGCCCGCTCAACGAATCCGATCCACCACCATCCTCTCCGTTCGCCGCAACGGCCAAGTCGCCATGGGCGGCGACGGTCAAGTCACGCTCGGAGATTCCATCATCAAGGCCGACGCGATCAAGATTCGCAGGCTGTATAAGAATCGCGTGCTAGCGGGCTTTGCGGGTTCGGCGGCCGACGCGTTTGCTTTGTTGGAACGCTTCGAAAGCAAGCTGGAGGAATACAAAGGCAACACGACGCGCGCCGCCATCGAACTCGCCAAGGACTGGCGCACCGATCGCGCGCTGCGCCGACTCGAAAGCCTATTGGCCGTCGCCGATGCCGAATCCAGCCTCATCATCGGCGGCAACGGCGATGTCATCGAACCGACCGACGACATCATCGCGATCGGTAGCGGCGGCACGCCCGCCCTCGCCGCCACCCGCGCGCTACTGCGCCATACCGATCTACCCGCGCGCGATATCGTCGCCCAGGGCCTGCAGATCGCCGGCGAAATCAACGTTTACGCCAACGTCAACATCACGGTGTACGACCTCGATCAATAACCCGCGCCAGTCGCTTTAATCGGTCGACAAAAAAAAGCACCGCCAAACCGGCGGTGCTTTTTTGATTCCAGATGGTGGACGGACGTTTAGCGCAACGCCGGTCGACCGCGTCGCTTCTTTTTCTTGGTGTACTTCTTCATGGCGCGGCGCGGCTTTTCAACCAGTCGCGGCGGCGGCGGCGGTACTTCGTCACCCATGCCGGACAAGAACGCCATGCGAATGACATCCACGATCGATCGCGCTTCCAGCTTTCGCATAATACCCGCACGGTGCGCTTCGATCGTGCGCTCGCGAATCTTCAGCAACTTCGCGATGCCGCGGTTGTGGTAACCGTTGACGAGGTACATCAGCACTTCTTTTTCGCGATCGGTCAACCGCTCCAACATTTTTACGGCTTCGATGCGGCGACCGACCTTCGACACCTCGGTCTTGCTCTTATCGACCGCATCGTTCACGGCGTCGAGGAACGGCTGCGCTGCCGGCTTCTTATCGAAAACGTTTTCGGCACCAGCCTTCATCGCCTCGACCGTCGTCGGCACGTCACCGTGACTGGTTAAAACCAAGCACACGACCGGGTAGCGCTGCGCGTGTAGCTCTTCAATCAGCTTCGGGCCGCTCATACCCGCAAGGCGCACCTCGCAAATCACGCATCCCGAGGTCTTCGGCTTCAATGCTTTTAGCAAGTCGTCGCCGTTGTTGAAAAACTTCGGCTTGATGTTGATCGACTTGAGAAGGTTGGTGAGCCAAGTCCGAGTCGACTTATCAGGATCGACCACAAATACATTTCGTGTTTTGTCAATTGCCATGTTGGTTTACCCCCTGTTGCTGTCTAACAGGCTGGCGCTAATCTCTAAATGCTATGCGCCCTATCGATGGCAGGTGGGATACGCAACAAAAAAAGGGCTCGCGATCACGCGGCCCTGTGACATTGTCCTGAAGCGTACTCGTTTTTTCGATAGCGCAGCCGTCTTATCCAATTTGCAACCTACAGTGGTTACGAGTTAACGATCCAATTTGCGAAGAAAAAACCACAGGCCGTGGCGTTTTCCCAGTACGTACATCCGGGTTATATGGCATAAACGCAATACTGGCTAGGGCGCGCGACTTAAATTGCATTAAAGAATTCGCGACTTCCAAGACTTCTCATCTTACCTATGCTCCACAGCTTGCCCACGCCGCCTAGCCTTCCAGCAGTTACCTCATATTTATTCGTTTGTCTAAATGATCGTCGCAAGTCCGATTTGGAAGTAACTCATTTGCAAGACGTAAAACTGTGCGTTAACTCCCAGCTGCTTCCATGTGCGCGATGAGCTTGTAAACCAATTTCGCAGCCAGGAACTGCGTGACCACACTCCCTGGAATATCGATCACTTCCACCACATCAAATCCGACAATCCGCCTCTCGTTTGCAACCGCCTTCAATAAATCCGTCACCTGATACCAGTCCAACCCGCCCGGTTCCGGCGTTCCCGTACCCGGCGCATAGGCAGGATCGAACCCATCGATATCGATCGTGACATACACGTTGTCGCTCAAAGAACCGACGGCATCCTCCATCCAGATCGGGTTCTCCCGCGTTTCACGGGCACTAATGGGTCGAAAACCGGCTCTCTTCATGAATCGATGCTCGCCCAAAGAGTAGTTGCGAATCCCAACGGGCACCACCGGTACACCCATGTCCAACACCCGCCGCATCACCGACGCATGGCTGTAGGGGGTACCCTCGTAGCTATCTCTCAAGTCGGCGTGCGCATCGATCTGTAATACGCTCAGCCGCTTGTGCTTCGCCTTTACCGCCCGCACCAACCCACTCGTAATCGAATGCTCTCCACCGAGACCGATTAGGATCTTCTTGTCCCGCACCACCTTACGCGCGACCTTGTAAATATCCTCATGCATCGCTTCGGGTCCCGCAGCGTTGGGCCCCATGGGGTCAAGCGTGGCAATCCCAACCTTGTGAAATTCGCGTGAATACTCGTCGTCGAACCACTCGACTTCCTGGCTGGCTGAAATTATCGCCCGCGGACCGCGCCGCGTGCCGCCCAAAAAGCTAGTCGTTGCGTCGTAGGGCACGGGCAGCACGGCGTACTTGGCTGTTGCGTAATCTGCAAACTCGGCGTCGAGGCCAAGGAAGTTGTCAGGGTAAAGTTCCATTTAGGATAACCTCAGCATTATCAGACCCATCTCTCGTTCAACGCCTGAGCGTCCGACAAATCGGCAAAATCCGCAAGGCACCTCCCGGACAAGTTGACGACCCGCCTAAACTGTGACATAAACGCGAGTTGAGATTTGATCCCGACACCGAAGGCTGGCACCGTCCGCCTCGCTGTTTCGACAAGAGAGGATTGCAATGACCCACGTCGTTACCGAACGCTGCGTTGATTGCCGCTATACCGACTGTGCCACCGTCTGCCCGGTCGAGTGCTTCTGGGAAACCGAAGATCCGGCCATGCTCGTCATCGATCCCGATACCTGCATCGACTGTGGCCTCTGCGTCCCCGAATGCCCCATTCACGCGATCTACACGGAAGAAGAACTTCCGGAAGCTTACGCCGAATGGACGGCCAAGAACGCCGAGCTTTTCAGCACCGGCACCAACATCACCGAAAAGAAAGACGCCCTTCCGGGTGCCAAATCGCTTGAAGAGATTCAACAAGCTGAAAAAGACAAAGGGCTGGACATCCCCGAACCCGGTGGCGTTTAAGCTCCGCATTGCCGTGTACACGGCGTGAGAAGTCTCCTTTGCCGCGACCTTCCCCCGGCACGCAACGATGCATGTTTGCCGGCGCGACGCTCTTAGCGCTCGCGCTAGGCACTGGGTGCGCCGAACAAATCGCCAAGCCCACCGTCTTTTATTGCGAAGGTGCCGGCTGGTACTCCAGCGCGGGCCAAGTCGAATCGGGCCTGCGCCAAGCTGGCTTTAAAGGCCGCTTCGTTAACTACTCATGGAGTTCCTTCCTAGGCCCCTCCACCGATCATCTCATCACCGCTCGCAGCGGCATCGTTGCGAGCGGCTTAGCCGACAGAATCGAAAAGACGCGCCGCAACGGCCCCGACATGCCCATTTACGCCATGGGCCTGTCCGCCGGTACCGCCGTCGTTCTTAACGCGCTCGAAAAACTCCCCGAGGGCATTCGCGTCGATCACGTCGTGCTCTTTTCGTCTTCCGCTTCATCCACGCGCAACCTAACGCCCGTTATGGAACGTGTCGGCGGTCGTCTCTACGCAACGACCAGCCCCCACGACGGCATTCTGCGCGCGATCGTCACCAACGCTGACGGCGGTGGCGGTCCGCCGGCGGGTAAGTCTGGCTTTGCGATGCCGGCGAGCCGCGACCACCGCGTCGCACTAGCTTATTCGCGTGTCGTTAACCTGCCCTGGCGCGCATCGTATTTGCAATTCGGCTGGGATGGTGGTCACACGGCGGCCACCCGCTCGGACTTTGTGCAACACGTCATCGCACCACGCATCTTCAGCAAAACGCCGCACCCACTTGACCGCCCAATGTTTCGTACAGTTAATAGCAACAGTCGTCCGCCGCGCAAAACCGCGACGGCAGCATCCGCTCCACCTTCGACTGTCGGTCTTCATTGAACCGGTTCGTCGTCGCGAGCGAGGCTTGCGCGGTGGCACCGGCTATTAGCCGGTGTATGCTATCAAATCGTACCAGCACCAGTTATTCGTAATGCAGTCAATCTCGAGCCGAGGCAGCATGTCATGAAACGCAGGAGCAACCAAAGATCGGTCGGCGTTTCGATTGCATGCATCTGCTCCGCTTTGATTATGATCGTGTACGGCAACGGTTGCGCCGGTGCCAAGGCCTATCGTCAGGGCAAAGAGGCGGAGAAACGTGGCGAGGCGCACATCGCTTACGCCTATTACGCGCAAGCCGCCCAAAGCAACCCAGACGATCGCGATTACACCCGCTCACTCAAGCGGCTCGGCCCCACGGCTGCGAACTTTTGGATCAACAGCGCCCGCCTCGCCGAAGCGGAAGGCCGCGTGATCGACGCTTGGAAATCCTGCATGCGCTGCTTGATGATCCAGCCCGACCATCCCGAGGGACTGGCTTACATCAACGAATTAGACGCAAAGCACGGCACGAAACTTTCCGCCGTCAAACGCGACTGGCAAACCAAGGGCTCGGCAATCTTGGCGATCAAAGTGCCGCCCAAACCACCAACGCAAACGACGGCCCAACCCCCGGTGCCGCAGATATCCAATTCGGGTCCGACCGCCGAACGTAATATCGCCCAAGCCAATCAACCGGCGTCCATTCGGCAGAATTCCTCCAAACAAGCAAAACGCCCAAAGCGCAAATGGCCCACGCGATCAGCATCTCCGCCCCAAGCGCCCGATCAGCAAATCGCAACCAACCGAGAACAACCCACTAAGCCCAAAACCGCGCGGCCCAATAGTTACGTCCTCAGTCGCGACAACGACCGTTACCGCGATCGCGTCAAAGCCATCGACGACCTGATCATCGAACTACAAGACACCAGCGATGAACTCGAGGCAGACATCGACCTATACGACGGCAAACGTCGGATTCAAAAAATTCGCGGCCTAAAAGTAGGTCGCTCCAAATTGCTGCTCACGCCTCAGAATCGCTGGTTTCGGCTCTCGATCGAACGCGTCGACCACGAATCCGAAACCGTCGCGTTGCGGCTCGATCCGGCATAATTTGCCGCAACCCTATTCACAGCCGCCACTTACTGGACAAGTCCACCTATCTGTCTATATTTCTTTCCCGTGTTCGTTGTCCGAAGCGCGGCGTTTTGTCGCGTATACCACAAACGGCTTTTTGGCCTCGCATAGAAACACTTTTTCCCAGAGGAGAATTTTGAATGATTCGAAGTAAGGTTCCCTACGCGCTGACGTTATCCGCCATCTTTTGTAGTGCCCTGCTCATGGGGATGGAATGCCCCATGACCCCCGACATGGGCAACATGAACGATAACGGCAACATGAACGACAATGACAACGATAACATGGGCGGTGCCAACCTCAGTGCCGTCGTCACCGATATCGACGTCCGCCACGACGGTCGCGTGGCCGCCGGCGACGGCATCATCGCCTACGGCACCGGCGCCTTCTCGGGTGTCGATTACATCGAACTCGGCGACACAACCGGCCGCGGCATCGCCAACAGCGACAACTTCCGCGCCTCGTCGTTTGTTGTGCTCGGCAAGAAGATCATTTTGGTCGGTACTGACTTCTCGATCACGATTTTCGACACCGAAAACGACACCACCGAGAACATTCCGCTCACCGACATCCGCCTGCAAAACATTCCGATTGGCGTGACCAGCTCGGGCCAGATTCGCGGCGATGGCACCTACGTCGGCACCATGAGCGATGACGGTGAAGTGGACGACGGCAAGATCGTCAAAGTCATTGATGTCTCCGGCGCCAACGCCAACATCATCTCGTTTGACGTCAACCCACCTAGCCAGCCCGACCAACTCGATGTGGATGCTTCCAATCCGCACGTCGCCGTCGTCGATGGTGATACCTTCTACGTGTATGACATCGAAAACCCGAATACCGCTCCGATGGAATTCGACGTCTCGGCCGAAGGCGGTATCGAAGACACACAGATTCAATTCAAGAACGGCCTGATTCTCTATCACGCGTTCGTTAACGGTGAGGGCACGCTCGCGAAGGTACTCGATACGTCTGACGGCACCGTTACCGACCTCGGCGAGAACCCTGCCGACGCCCAGCTTTGCCTCGCCCAGTCGGGTGCTTTCATCTACTTCGTCGATCGTGACGCCAACGACTCGATTGGTGGCGATCAGCGCTCCGCCATCGGCACGCTTCCGAATGTCACGCCCACGCTGGCCGGTGACGAGCAGGTGACCAACGGCACCGACAACCTCGGTCGCTTCGGTTGGGCCTTTAACTGCACGATCACGCCCGACGGCGACTTCTACTTCCTTTGCGGTGGCGACAGCATCGGCACCAGTTCGTGGTTGCAGGTCAGCACCGGCGGCGCGTTCACGCTGCTGCCCGATCCTTCCGGCCTCGACGACAACCTGCGTGCCTCCGACGCCCACGCCACCAACAACTTGGTCGCGTTCAAGATGGGCCGCAATACCGACACCACGCTGGCTTACATCCAAATCCCGTAAGCCTGCCCATTCATTTCGCAGCGAGTGGAAGACTCGATAATAAAGAAGGCCTGTCTCCCCTTGGAGACGGGCCTTTTTCTATGGGGCACGCGAAACTCAGGTGTGCCAGTCGAGATCATAAGATCGTTTGCACCAAATTCGCACCTTTACTTCGGATCAAATCGGTCAATGCGGCCAGACGTAATAATTCGTGTTGCGGGCGATCGATTCTTTCTGCCGGACAGTGCTGCATTTAACTACATGCGGACTCAATCAATTTGCACTGCCGCCAAGGTGATTAATTTCGTCCCGACAGGGACAGATTGATAATAGCCCATCCCTTTCAAGGGTGGGTACTCATGTGCTCGCGTTCTTTTAGCCGTCCGGGACGGATGGCGGGAATAGGAGCCAGTTCATTCAGTCCCTGTCGGGACGTTGATTTATTGAATTACATGTTAACTACCCAGCCTTTAAACGCTGGGCTATTTTCATTTGATCCCTAACGGGATCGAATTGCGATTTCGTCAAACAGAGTACCAAGGTAACGCAAAAAAACTTTCAGCATCGAGCCGGCCGTGAATCCGACAAAAGGGCGATTCAACACAGCTCACCCAATCTACACCGTAGTAAATTGAACTCTGTAACCTACCCCGCCGCTGAGAACGCCGTCGCAGACGAACCCAAATCATCGTCCAGCCCCGGCCGCGGCAATAGATACTGATGCTTAAACTGCTCGGCCGTATGGGCGCGTTTGGCACGCAGCGACCGATCTCTTTGCGACAGGAAACCCGCTGGCAACGACATCAACTCGATCGCATTCAGCCGCATCGTCTTGCGTTTGCTGGCATACTCAGAGCTAACGTCGCACAGCGCCGCATCCAACATCGACGCGATATTCGGCAAGCGCTCAGCCACCGATTCATCCACGTACAGTCGATAATGCGGCGTGCCCGCAAAGCGCGGCGCTAAGACAAACGTATCGACCGTTGGCAGTCCGGCGACCGCCTTGCGCATCGCCAACACCACCTGGTCTTCCGTGAGTTTCTCGCCCGCCAAACTGCACGCGTGCGCGCCGCGACTGAGAAACTCGATCATCGGCGCCTGACCCAACCATCCCGTCACACGCACGCGGTCGCCCACGTCGTAGCGATACAACCCGCTGCCGTTGGTCAACAGCAGGTAATACACCTCGCCCACCTCGACCTCATGGCTGCGCAGCGTCGTAGGCCGCTGACTTCCGTATTCGGCTTCGGGGATGAACTCGAAAAACTGATTGCGAATCGCCAACACGCCACTGGCCGTACCGTCTTCAATCGGAATCGACATGCGCCCTTCGCTGGCGATCAAACCGATATCGCGCGCCGGTACCGCCCCGTAATGCTCGGCAAACTGCGACTCGAACAACCCCATCGTGCCGCCCAGCCAATGCGCCCGAAAGCCCAAATTCCAATAGTCCTTCGGAAACAATCCGCCGTGTCGCGCGTTGCACGCTTCGAGAAACTTCGCCTTCACCGGATCGGGTTGCAAGCGCGGTTGCAACTGCGCCCGCACGCGCTCAGACACCTCAAACTGCGCCCCTAGCGTTCCATCGTGTATGTCGCGAATCAATACGTCGCGCTGCTCGTTGGCCACGCGCGCCAATATTAATAGCGTCTGCGGATTTGCCGTTACCAACCACGCCACATCGCGCGGCACGGCCAACCGCATGATCGTGTAATACTTACTCAGTGGATCGCGAATCTGCGCCACACACGGCGGCGAGGTATAAAACCGTCGTACCAACTTCTTCTGGTTCTCTGCCAACAGCCCCGTGATCGCGCCGCATGGTACGTCCGCCGGCGTGTAATGATCGTCCATCGGGCTCGTTACTTGCACGATCGGTCGCACGATCGATCCCGGATGATCCAGAATCGCCTGCACTCCCCATACGTTCCACGCTTCGCGGCTGGCCGCCAACACGGTCGGCGTAATCGGAATGTACTTAGGCTGCGCCGTCGTGCCGCTGGTCATCGCAAACATCAGGATGCGCTGACCGCTCGGAAACAGCGCGTCTACTTCACCGCGCCGCACTGCGTCGATGTAGGGCGCATGGCCGTCGTAATCTCGAATCGGAACCTGCCGGACGAACGCGGCATAATCGGAGATCGCAAGGAAACCGTGCTCGCGACCGAAGCGTGTTTGGCGACGATCGAGCAATAGGCGCTTGAGAAAGTTCGCCTGCGTAATCGTGGCCCGCCGCGCCGAGCGCAGAAACGAGCGCCGCACGCCACTGGCGTGGGCTGCCGCCAATGCACCCAAAATTCGATCGCTAACTCTCATCGCGCTACCGACTCCGTTCAATGTTGTCGCGATACGTGAGGATGGAGCGTCTGCAGGATCGTACGAAACAGCCGGTGCGAAGTTCGCCCGACACACGTGAGGGATGTTAAATCAGATGGGACTCGATGGCGACTGTGCCGCCTCGCACTTACGAAACCAGCGATTCGACGGCCTCATCCACATCGGCGTCGGCATCTTCCTGACCGGCCGAGATATGATGGAACGCGCGCTCGCTGCGTGCGATTTCGCCGAGTAAATCGCCGCTGTAAAGATTGTTGCGGTCGGTCTCGCCATTTAAGTAACGATTAAAGAAATCGACCGTGTGCAGGGCGTAGGCATCCGGCTCTACCACCACCGACTGGTTGTGCTTGGCTCCCGGCACAATCCAAAGATAGCGCGGCTGCGCGCTCTGCGCGTACAACAAACGCGACTGATCTACGGGAATATAACTATCGCGACCGCCGTGGATAAACAGAATCGGTCGCGGCGTCATGCGCATTAACGCCTTGCGCACCGACGGAAACTTACATTGAAATTTGCGCTCGGCCTTTAAGAAGACCCACCAGCGCAGGAAGCGCCAAAACTCGGGCGGATGGCTGTCGGCAATGATGCGCACGCGCGCGAAGATGTTGGCCCAGCGCTTGAGGAAGTGTTCCAACGTGCAGTCCGACGAAAACGCGCCGTCGGTAATCACGGCCTTCACGCTGCTGCTCTTCTCCGCGGCTAACAAACACGCACACGCCCCGCGCGAGATGCCGAACAAGCCGATCTCGATCGGTCGCCCGCGCTTGCGCAGATAATTCTCGGCCAACGCAATCGCCGCCATCAAGTCGCCGACTTCGCGATCGCTTGCCCATTGACGAGGTTGATAGCCCTCTTCGCTGGCGGCATCACCCTGCCCGCGAAAATCGAACGACAGAATATCGTATCCCGCTTGCCATAATGGGCGACAATAGCGCGCCGCCGTGCCGCGCGAGCTTTTGAATTCCGGCGCAAAGAGAATCAGGCCCTTCGGCGGGCCGGCATCCGGGTCTGCTTCGTACAACGTGGCCCGCAGCCGCACGCCATCGGGCGCGAAGAAATCCTTATCTTCACCATCCATTGGCGAAAAACCGAACTGCCGCATCAACAACGGCGGCTCGGTATCGCGCAAAATGTTGAGGCAAATCTTGACGTATTTGTTGAGAATCAACAGCGGCACGACGACCAACACCAGCAAGGTGGCGAAGATCGATATCAACGCCCAATTGCGAACGATGGCGTCGAGCAAACCAGATGCGAGAAACAGGCTCATGTGCGAGAGCATCCACGGCGATACATTGCGGACGAATCACCCGAATCGTTCATCGCCATGTTATGACCTCAGGCCTGTTTTGAATAGCAAAAAACGCGACCGTCCCTATTCTTCGAGAATTGTGCTTAAATCGCGCTCCAGTAATACCAGATTATCCTGCCGATCCGGATCCCACCGGACGCCGACGATATTGAACCCCGATTCGATCGCGAGATGCAGAATCGGTCGATGCGCGTTGTGACACTCCATGCGCAGGCCGTGATATTCGTGTTCGGCCGCCCACGTCGTCATCGCCTCCAACAATTGCGACGCCACGCCCTGCCGCCGCTGGCTTGGCAGCACGCCCAACAACCAACCGAAAAACACGCTCGGCTTGAGTTCGAACCCCAACGCAAAGCCCACTGGCTGACGCTCGATGTTCGCCACCAGCAACAGCTTGTTGTACCGGCCCAACAGTCGGCGCTCGAAGAACGCCTTATCCTGCGGCGGCCGGAATATCTCGTTATACAGGTTGGTCACCAACGGGATTTCACCCGGGCCAACCATTACGATCTCTGAATCGGCCATGGCCAAACTCCTCGGCGTCGCCGTCGGCGACTCCTCAACCAACGCATGTATCGCAATCCACAGTGTACAATCCACACGCCGTCTATTGTCAGCGGCTTCGCTCTGCGCGTCTAACGGCCGCCCTAAGCAACTGTCCAATAAATCGACAACCGCCTACACCCAATAAAAAAAGGTCGGCGTTGGACGCCGACCTTTAAATTCTGAGAACGCGCTGTCTATTGCGACCGCTTAACCGGGTTGCGGCAAGGACCCGCCCGGGAAATCCGGTTTCGGATCGTTCGAGGGCGGCGTTGCGGGCTTGCTGACCGGCGGCGGCTCTTCGTCTGCCAACATGCCGGAAAGCGTGGGCTTGTCGAGCGACTCACCGCGGCAAAGCTTGGCGACTTCTTCAGCGTCGAGCGTTTCGTACTTCAACAACGCCTGCGCGACGGCATCCACCTTCTGCCAGTTGTCGTTCAAAATGCGAACGGCATCCTGGTAAGCCTCGTCAGCCATGCGCCGCACTTCGCTATCGATCACGTGGCCGGTTTCATCGGAGTATGGCTTATCGCCAAAGCCAAACTCGTTGCGATCCAGCGCCGAATACTTCACGAAGCCGAGCTTCTCGCTCATGCCCCATTCGAGAATCATTGCCCGCGCCAAGCGCGTGACCTGCTCGATATCCATTGCCGCGCCGCTACTGATGTCGCCGTTGTGGCGCTCTTCCGCGATGCGACCGCCACACATCACGCGCATGGTGGCTTGCAACCACTTGCGGGCGTAACCGTAGCGATCTTTCTCGGGCAACGACATCGTCGCGCCCATGGCTTGGCCGCGCGGAATGATGGTGACCTTATGCAGCGGATCGGCGTCTTCCAGCTCGACTTGTAACACCGCATGGCCCGCTTCGTGATAGGCGGTGGCGATGCGTTCTTTTTCTTCGACGACGCGGCTCTTGTTGGAGCGTCCGTAGCGAATCTTGTCGCGGGCCTCTTCCAGATCATCCATATCGACCATGTCTTTTTGTTCCATGGTCGCGATGATCGCCGCTTCGTTGATGATAGCCGCCAATTCGGCACCGCTGAACATCGGCGTGCCGCGTGCCAAACGGCTGAGATCGACTTCGGGCGAAATCTTGATCTTGCGCGCGTGCACCTTCAGGATTTCGAGCCGCCCCTTCAAATCGGGCAACGGCACAAACACCGAACGGTCGAAACGACCCGGACGCGTCAACGCCGGATCAAGAATATCCTCACGGTTGGTCGCCGCGATCACGATCACTTGGTCCGACGTATCAAAACCGTCCATCTCGACGAGAATCGCGTTCAGCGTTTGCTCGCGCTCATCGTGACCGCCACCACCATAGGCCGCGCCGCGGCGTCGACCGACGGCATCGATTTCATCGAGAAAGATGATGCATGGCGAGTTTTCCTTGGCCGACTTGAACAAATCGCGCACACGCGAGGCACCCACACCGACGAACATTTCTACGAAATCGGCACCACTAATGCTGAAGAATGGCACATCGGCCTCGCCCGCCATCGCCTTGGCCAACAGCGTCTTACCGCAGCCCGGCTCGCCCACGAGCAACACGCCGCGCGGCACACGACCGCCCAACCGTTGAAACTTCTTGGGGTTCTTCAGGAACTCGATGATTTCGGTAACTTCCTGCTTGGCTTCCTGCACGCCCGCGACATCGGCGAACGTCACGTTGGTCGTTTCTTTGCTGCTCACGCGATGCTTGGAGCGACCGAAGTTGCCCAGCATGCCGGCACCACCCGCAGACGAGCGCAATTGCCGAAACAGCACGAACCAAACGAACGCAAAGATGAGCAACCACGGCACCAGGCTCAACAACATGTTGATGAACGGCTGGCGACTGGCCTGATACTTGATCTTGGTATTCGGCGAAATCTCGCGCAGCTGCGTTTCGACTTTGTTAAATTCGCCGACGGTGTTGTATTTCACCATGAAGTCGCGCGTTTGCTGCTGAGCCGAACCGCCCTGCACACCCGCTTTGAACTTGCCGCGAATCGCTTCTTCACTGATCGTGACTTCAGCAAGGTTCTGCGACTGAGCCTGCTTCCAGAACTCGTCGATGCTGATTTCTTTGGTCGGAGGCATCGACTGGGTGACGATCATCAGGACCATCAAAATCACCAGCCCCATGCCGAGATAGCCCATCAACGGGCGCGACATGCGCGGCTTGCCCGGTCGTGGCGGTTGGGGCCGATTCTGGTTCGACCCACCGTCATCCTGGTTTTCTTGCCTGGATTTATTTTCCGACATGCAGTATCGCTCGCCTAACAAAAACAGGGCCGTCCACCCGCGCGCCACATACACGAGGCGGGCCGACAGCCTTTAAATTCATCGGATTATAGCAATGGCAAAGCCATTACCAATTATCAGCATACATCTCTTCTAAGATGCGTTCGGCCATACGGTCCGAAACCCGCTGGCTGGCGTGATAAAAATCTTCGCCCAAAGGAGGGATGTAATCCACTGTGTGCACGAAACTTGGGCGATTCACCAAAATTTCACCCGTGCGCAAATCTTTCCAGTGCCAGTTCACCACCATCGTCATGGCCGTCTCACGCGGTCGTACCAGCCGAAAATCGCGACCGATCGTGCCCTGACGGACCTCCACCACTTCGCCGTAAATCGCGGTATCGGCCCGCGACTCGTTGGCCAGCTTGTAGGGCGTTTCCAGCTCGAGCCGCTTCTTTAACGCCTCCGTCAATTGCAACTCTAAATCTCGGCGAAATTCGCGCGATTGAAAGATCGGCACCGCCACCGTGCGTATCGGGCGCTTGTCGGAGTTTTCCGTCTGAAAATGCGCCGACCGATCGGTGCTGTAGCCGCAGCCGCCGCTGCCGACCAAGACACCCGCCATCAGCCAGCCGATCGTCCGTGCGCGGTAGATTTTCTGCATTCCGTTGACCAATCTGTCACCGACCCGACGCACGCACCGCAACATCGGCGCTTGGGCGTTACCGGTCGTCCTTTGCGTGTGGATTATAAAGCCGGGCAAGCCGCGAGCAATCGAGCCCCTTTCACCCCGGCACAGGTGCCGTTTGATTTCTGCCCCGGGGAGCATCGGCGTCTCGCCGGTGGGAAATGCGAATAAGCGCTGCCGGAACAACGATGCTCCCCCAATCGATACCACCACCTCGCATTCGCCCGCAGATTGCATCCCCGTCAGCGGCATTTACAATTCGCGACCATTCGAGGCGCTGCCCCACGGCATTGCCTCGCTCGCCCCATCTCGAAAGGCTGCAAGGATGCCGCACCGATTCTCCGGATTGACCCTCGCCATCGTTCTCATTGCGACCGTTCCCGCGCTGGCGCAGGATGAAAACTCCTACAGCGAGCGGCTCGAATACGATGTTGCCACCGGCACGTGGGTGGAAATCCCCCCGCCCGTGCCCGGCACCGACGCCGGCGATCTGGCCATCGCCCGCGCGCTGCTCGCCAAAAACGAATACGGCGATGCCCGTGATGCGTTCGATAATTGGTTCGACACCTACCCCGAATCGAGCCTGCGCGACGAAGCCCTGTTCTATGCCGCCGAAACCGAAATCGCCGCCGAAGACGCCAACCCTAAGAGCGGCGACCTGATTCAGGCCCATGAATGGCTGGAAGAAGTCATCGAAGCCTGGCCCGGCAGCGATATCTCCGAACGCGCCTTGCGTCGGCAACTCATCATCGCCGAAATGCTGCTGTTCAAAGACCGCAAGCAGCGCCTGCTAAAGGGAACCATCTGGCTAACCGCCGAAGAGGAAGCCCTGCAAATCCTGAGCAAGATCACCGACGAATGGGCCAATGGTAAGCCCGTTGCCGAACAGGCCCTGCGACTCAAGGGCGATTATCACTATCAAAACGGCGAATTCGAAGAGGCTGAGCTTACCTATGCCCGCCTCATGCGCGAGTTCCCGCGCGGTCGCTATCGCAAGATTTCGCTACTTCGTAGCGGTCAATCGGCCCTCGCCCGTTTCCCCGGCGTGGAATTTGACGACGCCGACCTCTTAGAGGCGGATGTCTATTTTCGCGATTTTCAAACCCAGTACGCCACCGAAGCAGAGGCCTACCGCGTGCCCCAAACGCTGCAGCGTATTCAGGACAGCCTTGCCCACAAAGAGTTCACGGTGGCAAGCTTTTACGAGCGCACCCGTCGCCTCGATTCGGCCGCATATTACTATCGCTACATCATCGATAGCTGGCCCGAAAGCACCTGGGCCGCGCAATCGCGCGAACGCCTCGTCGCCATCGGCGCCACCGGCCCCACGACCGTCGATGTGGACGCCAACGGCAACCGCCTGCCACCCGCCGATATCGATGAAACAACCACTGCCGATGACCCGAGCACCGATGAATCGATGAACGTCACGGCCAACTCCGTCGCGGATGCGAAGGTCAGCACCGACAACGCACCGACGCCAACCAAAAACGCTTCCGATCAATCACCGTCGCGGACGTCAAACCCTACAACTCCCACCGTCACCGCCAACGGCCAAACCACGACCGCCAACCAACCCCGCTCAACTCAGGTCGTCGGCACGATGACGCCCGTCGACTAATCACGGTCCTTGCACCACTTTGTAGGGTCCGCATTGCGGACCATTCGGCGCGAAAATCTCAATCCGCCATACGAATTCACTGGCATTCGGCAGCAACGACTCGGCTACCGTCGATTGCGTCGTCTAGGTAACGAGATGGTCCGCAATGCGGACCCTACGATTTGGTAAGAGCGAATTGGGTGCCCCTGCCCCTCTGGGGCTGGGGGACTCAAAACCCCATCACTATTCGCGCCCGTTCAACGACAACCCCACACCATTCCCCCATAATCCCAACCGTGCGAATCCTCGGCATCGATTACGGTCGCAAGCGCATCGGCATCGCCCATGGTGACGACGAGACGCGTATTGCCTTTGCCCTCACCACCATCACCGGCCGCAACGACGTCACCCGCGACGCCCGCGCCGTGGCCGACCTGTGCCACGAACACGCCGCAACGACCGTTGTGATCGGCCTGCCGCTCAACATGGACGGCACCGAAGGGCAACAGGCGACGCTCACGCGCGACTTCGCCGACGAACTCGAACGCCTCTCGACCTGCCGCGTGATCTGGCAGGACGAGCGCCTCTCGACTCAAGCCGCCCACCACGACCTTGACGAGATCGGCCTGTCGCGCAAAAAGCGCAAAGCCCGACTCGACGCTCACGCCGCCCGGCAAATTCTGCAGGCGTATTTTGATTCGTTGGAGTAGCGGAACCGTCCCACTTTGGGTGTCGCATTCTGTTGTAGGGTCCGCACCGCGGACCATTTGACGCGAAGACGCAATACCACCAGCACGGCATTTCATTGAAAATGAGAGCAAAACGCAGACTGCTTTACCGGGATGGCCTGCGTTGCGATATGGTCCGCGGTGCGGACCCTACAACTGCACGCACAAGTCGTCGGATCGTGTCTTCAGAAATGTGCCCCAAGCGAATCACCGGTTACAAACCGGTGCCACAGCGCAGACCCGATGTCAGGTATCACCACCTCATCAATTGGTCGAAATCAAACTTTCAGCTAAACTAGCGAAACGTTCGAGGTGAGCCGCAAACATCCCAGCCTCGATCGATCACGGACCTTCACGTCGGAGCGTTAGGATGACGCACTTGCAAAATCGAAAAATGTCTAAATCAATTTCGCGCGCCGCCTGCCTCGCGCTGTGCATCACCATCAGCGCACCGCTACTCGGCTGCGTCGAACGCACCATCTCCATCAACAGCGAACCCGACAACGCCCTTGTCATCCTCAACGATCAGGAAATCGGTCGCACGCCGGTCAAGGTCGACTTCACCTGGTACGGTGATTACGACATCATCATTCGCAAGCAAGGCTACCAAACGCTGCAAACCAACCGCCGCATCAAGGCCCCTTGGTATCAATACCCCGGCATCGATCTCTTTACCGAGTGCTTCTCCCCCATCACCTATCGCGACGATCGCGACTTTGGCACGTTTCAACTCGAAAAGTTCCAGCCCGCCACCAAACAGGCCCTCATCCAAAACGCCGAAGAACTGCGCGCCCGCGCCGGTGTCACGACGACCGCCGCGTCTGGCGAACCGACCATCGAGAACATCGAAACACCGCCCGCCACCAGCAGCGCCCCGATTCAGGCCAACCCCGCACCCCGCCCCAGCCCGCCACCACCCGCCGACGGCGTCATGCGACCGGTCAACGAGTGATATTGAGCCCACCCCCGCGTTTCTGTCATAATATGAACTGCGTTCCCAGACCGAACGGCGGAATCCGTGCGCGTGCCGATTATCGTCTCACGCCCCCTGCCGCGCCGGTCGAAGACTTAACCTGAGCGATACCAGCAACTAACGACCGATCGCCCGGTAGGGTCGCACCTGCCGCGCCGCGTCGGCGCTATTAGGTTGCGACTAAGCTCCCCAAGGCCAACCCAAGATCGCCTTGTGCAACTGATCCATAAGAGGACCCGTTATGAGACGTTCCATGTTCCGCGCGTTGCCGCTGCTATTACTGCCGATCATCACCGCCCTGCCGGCGGCGGCTGAAGACCAAAGCAATCTATTCAACGAGCAGCAATACCTAAGCTGGATCGGTACGCTCGCCAGCGACGAATTCGAAGGCCGCGGCACCGGTCAGGAAGGCATCGACAAAGCCGCCGACTACATCGCCGAAGTCTGGTCGTCGATGGGTGTCTTACCCGGCGGCGATGACGACACGTTCTTTCAAAATTTCGAATTGCCACTCTCGCAAGAACTCGGCCCCAATACGCGCCTCACCATCGGAACCAAGGGCCGCACCATCCGCGTGCCGGCGCTAGCCGAGGAAGAATTCGTGCCGCTGCCTTGGTCATCAGATGAAAGCTTCGAAGGCGAGGTCGTCTTCGCCGGCTACGGCATCGTCAACGAAGATTTGAATTATGACGATTACGCCGGTCTCGATGTCGAAGGCAAGGTCGTGCTCATCCTGCGCCGCGCCCCGGATTTCGAGAGTTTCCCCCGCGGCGACCAAGCCTTTGTCGCCAAAGCGATGAAAGCCAAAGAGCGCGGCGCCGTCGCCTTAATCATCGTCAACAAAAACGGCGAGGAATCGCTTTACGATTTCACCACGGCGGGTCGCGGTCGCGACTACGGCATTCCGATGTTCCACATCACGCCGCCGTTGGCCACACGCATGCTCAACGCTGCCGGTGAAGACGATATCGAATCACTCCAACGCCGCATCGACGAAACCAAGCAGCCGTATCGCGCCATACTCGAAGGCGTCAGCATCAAAGGTCGCGCCGAACTAAAGCCCGTGCTCACGCCTGTCAAGAATGTCGTTGGTATCATTCCCGGCAATGGGCCGCAACGCGATGAGTACATCGTCATGGGTGGTCACTACGATCACCTCGGCATTCGCAACAAGGGCAAGCCGAACTTCAATCCTGAAACCGACATTAGCAACGGTGCCGATGACAATGCTTCCGGCATCGCCATGTTGATGAATTTCGCCAAGATCTTCACGCGCGACGGCAACCGTCCCAATCGCACCTTGGTGTTGATCGCTTTTACCGCCGAAGAAATCGGCTTGCTCGGCTCGCGCTACTACGCCGAGAACCCCACCATCGATCTCGACAAAGCCGCCGCCATGCTCAACTTTGATATGGTCGGTCGCCTGAAAGACGACAAGCTCGATATCGGCGGCATGCGCACCGGCAACTTTGAAGACTTGGCCCGCGAGTTGGCTGCCAAATACGACATCGACATTCAAGACGGTGGCGGCGGTCAGGGCCCATCCGACCATACACACTTTTATCGCAAAGACGTGCCCGTGATGTTTTTCTTCACCGGCATTCATCCGCAATACCACCGCCCGCAAGACGATACGCCGCTGATCAACGAAGAAGGCTCGATGCGCATCGCACGCTTAGCGACCGACATCATTCGTGAGATCGATGCCGACCCGGAAATGCCCGAGTTCGTGCCCGACACGCGTCGTACACGCATCTCGCGCCAGGACGAAGACAGCAGCGACGACCGTTCGCGCCGCGAAGAACGCGTGGCCCGCCGCGAGCAACGGCGGGAGCGCACCGAAGCACTACGCGAGCAACGCGAGGCCGAACGCGAGACTCGTAACGAAGATCAACGACCCTTGCGTGGCCCGCGCCGCGAAGGTCGCCGCGATCAGCGTTTTTCACGCGAACAAACAGCACCATCCGATCGACGCCGCGTCACGCTGGGCGTACGCATAGCGACCGACGATCAAGGGGGTGTCTTGCTGGCCGACGTCATGCCCGATACCCCCGCCCAACGCGCCGGCCTGCTAGCCGGTGATCGCGTGATCGCATTCGATGGCAAGGAAGTTGCGAGCATCGAAGACTTAATCAGCGCCGTGCGGCGCATCAACGAAGGCGACAAAGCCGAACTCACGATCGTGCGCAACATCACCGTCAACTTCGGCGACGAAGACCAATCGCAAGAACGAACCGTCGCCGCTGCCGAACCGTCGGAGCCCAGCGCGATCGCCAAGCTCACCAAAAAAGTGCGCAAGGTGCTAACCGCCCATCAGGAACAACACCAAAGCGGCAAAGTACGCTGCAAGATCGAAGGCCTTTCCGGAGATCGCAACGCCACCATCACGCTCGAATTGCCCGACAAAAGCAGCCACCTTCTCATCGAAGACATGGCCAAGTGCCTGCGCGGCTTTGCCGAGGATGAGTTCGAATTGGCCGAAGGTGAAACCATCGTCATCACCTCGCGCGTTGTTATGGCAAAGGGCGATACCGACGATGCCGCGACCGTCACGTTCGATTTGAAGATCGATGGTGATACGCAGCGCTCCCGCCGCAGCCACGCACGCGCCGATCGCGACCGACCCGCCCACGACCGCGCGCCGGGCGATCGCGCCCAAGCGCACCGCGACCGACCGCAGCCCGCGCGCGAACCGCGCGACGAGTCCGACGACGAAGAACGGCCCGAGCGCCCCGTCGTCAGTCTGCAAATCCGTCCGACCTACGGCGGTTCTGACGGTGAAGGCTACGAAATCAGCGGCGTCATCGAAGGCGGTGCCGCCGCCCGCGCCGGCATGCGCGGCACCGACCGCATCTATTCCATCGGGGGCCGCAAAGTCACCGACATTCACACGTACATGGAAGCCCTACGACCGTTCAAGCCCGGCGAAAAGATCGAAGTGGTCGTGCTACGCGACGGCGAGAAAGTCACGCTAACCGTCAAAGGCAGCGGCGTGCGCGGGAATGCACCGTCGTAAGCCGGGAAACAAACGCGCTGTCGCGTTCCAAATATAGCAAGCGTAATGCAGACGTAGCGTTGAGACGCGATGCGCGGAAACCAACGCCAAAGGCGTTGCGCCAGTAGCCCAGGGTTGATGCGCAGCAGCTACCCTGGGTTGCGTTGCCAGTTCAAGGCTTCCAACGCCAAAGGCGTTGCGGCATGCCGTACGGAGACGGAACTCCTTCAGAGTTCAATGATGTTTGTTCAACCCTTTCCCTGGGGTAGCCGCTTCGCGTCAACCCCAGGCTATTGAAACAACGCCTTTGGCGTAGAAGACGACGGAAAAACATAGCCGTGAACGCACAGATCCGAAGGATCAAATCGTGCTTCCAGTCGTCGACAAGATCTCAAATCCGCTACATCTGAATTCGGTACGCTCTAAATCGCAACAGACAAGAAAGCCCGCGTTGCTCATCGAGCAACGCGGGCCATTTTTCGTGTCGATCAAAATCGGGGCGGCCAGATTCGAACTGACGACTTCCTGTACCCAAAACAGGCGCTCTACCAGGCTGAGCTACGCCCCGCGCAAGACTCTTATTCTATTTCTGAATCGGTGTTCTGACCAGCCGAGATCAACCGAACCGTCCGCGTTCGCGCGGCGCGCCGCCCGTGGCCGGTAGGCTGAGTTGATAATCGCCCAAGTACTTCTTCGCTTGGAAGTGTTTGAATAACTCTTCCACACTCTTGAATACGCGTGTAGCCGTCTCGGTAATAAACGGCGACGGCTCCTTGGCCGGTCGCCAGATAACGTACACTTCCTTGGTACCCTCGAAGGCGTGTTGCAGCTCGCGCTCCACACCGCTCGACAGCCCCGGAATACCGCCCGGCAGCTCCGGTACGTAGCTCACGATCATGTCGGATTGGTCGATCAGCTTGAAGTCGCGCGCATAAATTTGGCCGTCGATATCGCGCGCCACGCTCGTCACTTCCCGCACGTCGAACGTGAGCGGTTCGCCGTTCACATCGAGCGTGATCTGATCTTCGCCCTTCTTCGTTGCTTCACCCGCTTCAAAGAGCAAGCGCTTCTCATCCAGATCGCCGGGGTCGAAGCAAATGAAGTTTTCGGCCAGCGCCAACCGGAACGCGTCAATCTCGGCCAGCACGTCGGGCATGTCCATCACGTGCGACATCGGAAAGCTGGGGTAAATCTTTTTCTTGTCCGACTCGAACATCAGGCTCACCAACGAGCCCGCCGTCGCCGCATCTTCGCCGCGTGCCAAGACGTAATAACAACCGTGGCCACCCAGCGCGTGCGCCAAAATCTCTGTCGCGAGTATCTCTTCCTCGCGCCATACCATGATGTCTTTCAACGAATGCGGTACGTCGTGATCGCGCAGCAGACGCTGGTGAATGCTGTCGACGTTATCCACCAAAGTAATATACAAGTCGGCATCGAACGCCTTCATATGATCGAAATCGAACGCTTCAAATAGCCCGTGCTTCCAACGGAACGTCGCGTGCGTGTTGACGATCACGTTGTCGGCCTTCTCCGCCGTGTTGAGCACATCTTTAAAGACGGCGCGGCGCAGTGAGTTCAAGCGCGTGCGCGGCAAGTCGAGAATGCGACCCGACACCACGTCGGGCGCTTCTCGATACATCATCTCGCCCACGTTGCAGAGCGTGAGATCGTGACCGCGCTCGGCCGCGATACTGCGCACCTTTTCCAGAAAGGGCTTCTTCTCTACGCCCACCTGGCCCGTCAGTACGACCCGCACGCCGTTGCGGTCTTTCTTGCCAAACAAATTGCCGCTCATGATTCGCTCTGCTCCACGCGTAAATTCAACACAGCGCTCTCGCACGCTCCGCAGAAAGGATACTCGATAATGCCGATTTCCTAAAGAACGGTACCGCCCCGCAAGCAATGGTTACCAGTCCAAAGGACTGCGCCAAGCACGGCCCGCCGCCCCGACCGGCATCTCCATCCCGGCTTCCGACTGCGACGCCACCGCATGAGCGGTTTGGCGGATGATCGCACCCCGCCCATCGTGGGTGGCGCGCATGCGCGCCACGACATCTGCCCGAGCGTGCGGATACCGCGCCGTGAACTGCACCAACAACGCAATCGGATCGGGCGCGGCGGCAACCGTCGGCTCCAGCGCGAGCATGTATCCAAAATGCGGCTGCTGGGCGGGCGGATCCTCTGCAAGCGAATCGTGCAGCAGTTCGAGTTCGCACTTTGACCCGACGGCCATCTCTACCAATGCTGTCAGCGGCCCGCCGTCGCTCACATCATGCGCAGCAATAACCGTACCATCGTCGATGATTGCGTGAACCGTCTGATGCAACTCAGCCAACTGTGATAAATCAACATCTCGCCACGATGGATAGTCCAGCCCGACGTACAACACCAACGTCGACGCACCATCGTCCAATGGCACAGCCGAATGAATACACTTGTCAATATTATCAACAACCGAGATCGCCGAGATCAGTAGCGTGTAGGGAATGCCCAGCTTATTCACCTGTCGCGCGAACTGTTGCCGCACAACATCGGCATGCTGACCGTAACGCGCAGCGACAGTCGCTTGCACGCGTTCGGCATCTTCGGCGTTCATTGCAAACACGTTGTTGAGTGAGTCCTTCCCGCTGACAAAGGGTAAGCCATACGCCTTGGCCGCGTCGTAACATGCCTGACAGGTTCGCACCAAAGCCCCTAACGCATGCGGATCTTCCGAACTCGGCCAACAGAAGTTATCGAGAATCGCCATGTTGCGCGGGTTGCCACCCACGCACACACTATTGCGCACCGCCTCGTCAATCGAAGCAATCGCCATCCAATACGGATCGACATCACCCAATTCCGGCACCATGCCGCAACCTATGACCACCCCGCGACGACTATCCAACCGCGGTCGCATCACTGCCGCATCCGATGGCCCTTCGCCTGTGCCCACCAACGGCTTGATGACGGTGCCCGAGCGCACCTCGTGATCGTATTGCCGAATCACCCAATGCTTAGAGCTAACATTCAGATCGTGCATCAAAGCTTCGACCCGCCGCGATAAGTCGGCTTCAACCGTCGGCTGCACCGGCTCACCGCGTTCGCGCTTGGCCATCACATCCGACTCGTGCGAGAAGTTCACCGGCTCGTCATGTTCATTCGCATCATCATTCGAACCGCCGACCGGCTGCCATTCCGCCACGCGCTCGATCTTCGGAAGACCGTCATGCAAAAACGACATCGCCAGATCACCGACCACCGTACCTTCGTAGCGCACTACCAACCGCCCCGTGTCGGTAAACGTGCCGATCGCGGTTGCCTCGACCTCTTCCGCACGCGCTAGCGCCAAGAGCGTATCGACATCGTCCGGCGGCACCGACAACACCATGCGCTCCTGCGCTTCGGAAATCCAAATCTCGTCGTAGCGCAAACCGGCGTACTTCAACGGCACTTTCTCAAGATCAACTTCGACACCTGTATGCTCGCCCATCTCACCAATGGCCGACGACAGCCCACCCGCGCCACAATCGGTAATTGCGCTAAACAAACAGCGCAGTGCCTCATCCCCGGTGGCCCCGGCGTAGTCGCGTGCCCGCAATACCAGGTCGCGTACTTTCTTCTCTTCCACCGGGTTGCCTATCTGCACCGCGTGGCTGAATTCGTCTTCGTGGGTATCCGTCAGTTCCGCACTACTAAACGTCGCCCCATGAATCCCGTCGCGGCCGGTCCGACCACCCAACACCACCACAACATCGCCCGGCTGCGGTGCCTTCTCAATCCGATCGCGCGGAATCAGCCCCACGCAACCGCAATACACGAGTGGGTTCCCCAAATAGCGCGGATCGAAATACACGGCCCCATTGACCGTCGGTATGCCCATGCAATTACCGTAGTCGCGTACGCCGGCCACGATGCCCTTCAACACCGACTTGGGATGAATCACGCCCTTCGGCAATTCACCTACCGGCCAATCGGGCGGTGCCACACAAAACACATCGGTGTTAGCAAACGGCAACGCCCCCAGCCCGCAACCGAGAATATCGCGAATCACGCCGCCCACGCCCGTGGCCGCGCCGCCATATGGCTCGATCGCTGACGGATGGTTGTGCGTCTCAACCTTGAAGGCGACGCCGTAGGTTTCATCGAACCCGATGATGCCCGCGTTATCGACGAAGACCGACAAACATTCCGGCCCGCGACCTTCTTCAATCAACTCCTTCGTCGCCCGCGCGATCGTATCGGCGAGCAGGTTTTTGAAGCGCATTTCAACCGGCGCATCCGATTGCGATTCGGCGCTCCCCGGCATCGGCGCGCCGCGATACATGTACGCCGACTTCAGCGTCTTGTGTACGCAATGTTCCGACCAGGTCTGCGCCAGTGTTTCCAGTTCCAAGTCCGTCGGCTCGCGACCCAACTTCTGGAAGTGCACCTGCATCTGTTTCATCTCGGCCAATGACAAGAACAAATGACCTTCACGGCTGAGCCGCATCAACGCCGCGTCATTCAACCCGCACAGCTCGACAGTCCTTAAGGCAAACGGATAACTCGGTGGTGTCGGTGCCGGCCCGATGGGTCGCTCGCCCACATGCACATCCTGCACGCAGTCGTTAGCCAACAGCCGCTGCATGCGCGGAAGATCGTCTGCAGCAATTCTCGGTGCAACCCGAAAGCGCCGACCCGTGCGCACGCTCTTCGGCGCGAGGCCCATGTCGCGCAGCGCCAACTCCGTTGAGTGCGCGACCGTGTCCATGACGCCGGGTTTGTAATAAACCTCTAATATCGTCGCGCCATCCGTCGGCGCGGATGAAGCCTGCGTCGTGATTTCACACGTCTCGATCAGCGGATCGCAAAGCAGTTCATCCGCAATTCGGCGTGCCGCAGATTCGCCTTCGTCGATTTCGATGAGATATAATCGTGAGCTGGCCACCGATTCGGCGGGTTCAATGCCGAAATCGCGTAACGTGGCCAGCGCCCCGCGCCCGGACGGATCGTCCTCGCCCTGCTTCGGAGAGACACAAAAGCGCCAAATTGCCATCGCAGTTCCCATAATGGCGAGACCGACCACCAACAGCCGTAACCTTCGTCCCGCGTTGAAGTTAGCAGCATTTTTCGCCCCGCCCGGGTAACCCTAAGTCTAGGTACGCCCGACTGTTGCGTCAAATTTCACTTGTCGATCTAGGTAGGTAGGGCTATTTTGTTTCGGTTAGTGCATTCGGAAGGCGGGCTGAGCAAAGCATGGCGCGGTCTCAGTTCGTCTGGGTAGCAAGTTGGAAGACCTCTTTCAGTCAGGCACGTTGCACGAGAGCTTTACCTCGCAACTGTGAAGAAACGGTTGCCATCGCATTGCCAAATGTGGGAATGATCCTGCGGCGCGGCTCGTTTAACGAGACTGTCAGGACCCGACGGCGGCAATGAACGGTTGCAAACATCAGAAACGCCTTGCAGACCGACGCTCGCAACGACGCCAAGGAACCAAACCGTATGACGACAAGCTTCTCCGCCGGTAACAAAAACACAAACGGCGAAACCATAACGTATCTCGAATTTGAACGACCCTTGGCCAAGCTGGAAAAGCAGCTCGAAGAGCTGGAATCCACCCAACCCCTGAGCGGTCGCGATCATTCCGACACGATCAAAGTCGTGCGGGCCGAATTGGCAACGATGCGCGACAAGCTTTATACCAATCTCGACGCCTGGGAGACGGTCCAGATGGCCCGCCATCCCAAGCGCCCGCTCGTTCCTGATTACATCAACATGATGGTGCGCGACTTCACCGAACTGCATGGTGATCGCAACTATCGCGACGACCGCGCCATCATCACCGGTTTCGGTCGGATCGGTCGGCATAAGGCCCTTTTTGTCGGCCATAACAAAGGCAAAGACACCAAGGAGCGGCTCGAAAACTGCTTCGGCATGGCCCACCCCGAAGGTTATCGCAAGGCGCTGGCAAAGATGAAGCTGGCTGAGAAATTCGGCCTGCCGGTCGTCGCCCTGATCGATACCGCCGGTGCCTACCCCGGTATCGGTGCGGAAGAGCGCGGCATTTCGACCGCCATTGCCGTCAACCTAATGGAAATGGCCCGGCTCAAAACGCCGATCGTTTGTGTCGTCATCGGTGAAGGCGGATCTGGCGGTGCCTTGGGCATCGGCGTCGGTGATCGCGTGGCGGTCATGGAACACGCCTATTACTCGGTGATCTCGCCGGAAGGTTGTGCTGCCATTCTCTGGAAATCGGCCGAACACGCGCGCACGGCTGCCAACGCCCTTAAGTTCACGTCCAAACAACTCAAAAAGCTCAACCTGATCGACGACATCATCGCGGAACCCCTCGGTGGTGCCCATCGCGACCCCGCCAAGGCTGCCGCATCGATGCAGGCGTATATCGAAGAGAACCTGAACCAATTGTCGCGCGGCAAGATCGAAAAGACACTCGAACGCCGCTACGACCGTATTCGCCAGCTCGGCAGCTTTTTCACCCAGCCCGAAACTGCAAAGGCCAAAGCCACCGGAACGGCGACGCGTGCGACCAAGAAGCGCAAGACCACTGCCAAGCAAAAGGCGACCGCCGCCAAGGCGTAAGGTTTGCCGCAACGGAACTCACCAAACCGCCGAGCGCGTATCGGCGGTTTTTTTATGCGCAAACGATGCCGGGAAATGGTGTTAATCGACTTCGACCGTGGGGAGCATCGCCGTCCCGGCAGTACGCGTAAGCTTTTCATACCGACGGGACGCCGATGCTCCCCGCGAAACGATAGTTGTATCCAAGTCAGCTGTGAACGAGATTTCTTAGTGCCGCCTACCCCCCTAAAATAAAGCCACGATGATTCCGAGTGCGTTAGCGAAAAAAAAGAACCAACTCGAACGGCAATTCTCGCGATACCGGCGCGTTGCGATCGCCTTTAGCGGTGGCGTCGACTCGACCTATTTGCTCTACGCAGCCGCCGAAGCCCTTGGTCGCGAAAACGTGCTGGCGGTGATCGGTGATTCATTCAGCCTTGCCGAGCGCGAGCGGCAAGACGCGATCGCGCTGGCCGCACACATCGGCGTGCGTCACCACCTCGTCGATCCCGGTGAGTTCGACGACAGCAACTATCTCGCCAATCCGACCAACCGCTGCTTTTATTGCAAAACGGCCCTCTACACCTGCATGGCCGACATCCTGCGTGAACATAGCCTCGACATCGCCTTCAACGGCACCAACGCCGACGATCTGAGCGACTACCGCCCCGGCCTCAAAGCCGCGAGCGACCACGGCATCGCCTCGCCGCTGGCGGATGCCGGTCTCACCAAAGCCGACATTCGCGCGCTCTCAAAAGTCGCCGGCCTTCCCACGCACGACAAACCCGCCGCCCCCTGTCTATCCAGCCGCGTGCAATACGGCGAATCCATTACGCCGGAAAAACTCAAACAAATCGAGCGCGCCGAAAGCTTTCTGCACGGTTTGGGCTTTCGCGAATGCCGTGTGCGCCATCACGACAACCTCGCCCGCATCGAAGTCCCGCGCGACCGTATCGCTGAATTAACGGAAGCCGCGACGATGGCGAAGGTCGATGCCGCACTAAGAGAGTTCGGCTATCAATTCGTGACAGTCGATCTGCGCGGCTTCCGCAGCGGCAGCCTGAACGAAGTCATCGCCTTCGGCGTACGACAGGCATAAAAAAACTGCCCGTCGAGCATTCGCCCGACCGGCAGTTCGATGTTTAAAGAATCCGGTGCTGGTTAGCAAAGACTAGTGCACGTCTTCGATCCAATCCTTCCAATCTTCTTCCCAAGCTTCGTTGAGCTGGCCGAAGTGCTTTTCGAACAGCGCGATTTCCTGCTCCGGCGTCGATTCAAACTCCGGCGGTCGCGCGTTCAAATCGTTGAGATAGCCCACCAACTCGTCGCGCTTCATACGCGTGAGGTAGTGAACCAGCGCCCAAGCTTGCGGATAAGCAATGCCCGGGTTACCGAACGGCCCCCAACCCGAAACAAATACTTTCATTGGGAATAACTGCTCGCGCCGCGCCAGGATGAGGAAGATGTCGCGCGACTTCCGATTGACCACGCCGAAACCCGATTCTTTGCCGTTACCCACGGGCTCGAATAGCTGGGCGATACCTTCGGCCAACCAACGGGGATTGGCACCTTTTTGCAAACCCGCCCGCTGATTGTGAAAGCCGATGTTAAACAACACTTGGTGGGCAACTTCGTGCTGCAACGTTTCTTCCGTTGTGGCACCGCCGTCGGTGACCGTAAAGTTGGTGGTGATTCGCAGTTGCTTGATCTGCTCGCGAATCGCGGCCCGCTCTTCCGCGGAAATGCTTCCCTTTAAGCGCTCGGCCAACAACTTGATTTGTCGCTCGGCACGTTCGCGGAACGCCTTGTAGGCGGGCATGTTGCGGAAGTTATAAAAGTAAGTGTAATTCGTGCGGTCCGTGTAGAACCCCAGCGTCTGCCAAGTCAAGCCGGGGCTTCCGCAAATATAGCCGTAGAGGATATAGTCATTGACGTCGTCGAAAAAATGCGTAACGAGCTTCTTGGCCGGCTTATGCGTCGGAATGCCGAGACCCTTGCAGTATCGCATGCACCAGCGGTAAGTGCGCTCGATGCCGCGTTGGAAGACGGCCACATCTTCTTCGCTTGTGTCGTAGATGATCGAATAGTGCTGGCTCCGTTTGAGCTTGAACCCTTCACCACCCCATCGGGTCACAGAACGCAACTGAACGCGTTCCTCCTTCGGGTCGGCTGGGATCGGGCTCATATCAACGCCGCTGTCGGCGAACGTCGTTTGGGCCATGCCGCCCACCACAAACGCGGTCACCAGCGCGGCACTGAGGCAATGTGTCGTGAATCGTGTCGTCATACTACGTAGCATAAAGTGGCACCTTTCTGAACGTCGTTGCTCGCGTCGGCCACGAGTTTGGAAGTAGAATTCGAGAAATTCTTCTTGCGATGAAGTAACAGTATATCATTATCAGCGATACGAATCAGCGATTCTTTCGCCGAAACTTGAGACGGTGGCGCCCTGACGACCCCAACCATACGACTCCAACATCCAACCTAACTGCCTGTTATTCAGTAGGTTACATTGACCAACCTCACCCAACAAAAGCATTCCGACTCGGCGGTTCCGTCGGCCAAACCCAGTCTTCAGGCCGTCGCCGTCGTCATGCCCGCCCTCAACGAGGCCGAATCGCTGAGCGTGCTGCTGCCCGATCTCATGGGCTACGGCCTCGGTCAGGTCATCATCGGTGACAACGGCTCTACCGACGAAACCGCCGCCGTCGCCCGCGCCCACGGTGCGGCCGTCGTCTCAGAGCCCCAGCGCGGCTATGGAGCCGCCTGTTGGGCCGCCATGCAACACATCGCCCCAAACATTGAAGTCGTACTCTTTCTCGACGCCGACGCCAGTGACGATCTCGGCCGCATCCCCGACCTCGTGTTGCCGATCCTCAATGATCGCGCCGATCTCGTGATCGCCACGCGCGATGCCCCAACCGTCGAGGCCGGCGCGTTGTCGACCCAACAGCGTTTCGGCAATTGGCTGGCCGTGAACCTGATTCGGTTGCGCTGGGGATTCCGCTATCGCGACCTCGGCCCGTTTCGCGCCATCCGCAAATCCAGCCTCGACCGAATCGCCATGCGCGACCGCGCGTTCGGCTGGACCGTCGAATTGCAAATTCGCGCGTTGCAAGAGGGCCTGCGCATCGAACAAGTCAGCGTGCACTACAAGCGCCGCATCGGTCAAAGTAAAATCGGCGGCACGATCAAAGGATCAATCAAGGCGGGGTATTGGATCTTGGGAACGATCGGGAAGTTTTGGTTTGGGCGAAGTAAGCCCACGGGACATTAGGCGTTAGGGCAGCCGCCTAGTAGATGTCGCGCGGCGCGACAGCTTCCACGTTATCGATTGTGCACTCCGCATCAATCAACATATTCTCCGAATCAGTACACCTGAGTTTTGCATGCCCCGGATTTTCCCCCGCCGTTATGAAAGCGGTTGATCCCGTCCCGTAGGGACAGATTGACAATAGCCCACCCCTTTCAAGGGTGGGTAGTCGTATTGCACGCCCTATGCTTGCCGTCCGGGACGGACGGCGGGATCGGCATTCACCTCATTCTGTCCCTACCGGGACGACGTCTTTTAGACGAAATGCCTACCCACCGTTGAAACGGTGGGCTATTTTCCCATGATCCCTAACGGGATCGAGATACAAATTTGTCGAACTGTGGGCCAAAATAATAAGAAGAAGACTTCGAATTAGACTTACTGACAGAAATTAAGCCGGTTGGCTCGAGCAACCAAGCGGATCGACGTCGCGAGAATTGAACGAAAAGAAAAGGCTATTTCAACTGTGACGCGTTTAGACTCTCAACCACTACATCTGCGGATATCTGTCTCTAATCGCTCATCTGCCTAACCATCAAAGCCATGTCATCAAACGAAAAACCCCAACCCAACATCTCCCTGCGACCCGTCTGCGCCGAAGACTCGCCCATTCTCCACGCATTTGAAAGTGACCCTGTTTGGCGCAGCGTCGCAATGATGAAGCCGCGCAGTAAAGAAGCCTTTCATCGCATTTGGGACCGCATCACGAGCGGCGAAGCGACCGATATCATTCAACGCACGATTCTTTATGACGGCGAAGTTTGCGGCACCGTCGGCGCGCGAATCGTCGATGACCAATGGCACGTCGGCTATGGGCTTGGGGCGCAATACTGGGGCCGCGGTATCGCAACGCGCGCCTTAGCCCTATATCTAACCGAAGTGTCGATCCGACCGCTCATCGCCACCACGGCCGCGAGTAATGCGGGCTCCATTCGCGTGCTTGAGAAAAACGGCTTCACCTTGCAATCGACTCGATACGCACCTGAAACCGATCGATGGGTGGGCTGCGAAGAACTTCGCTTTGTCATTCAATAAAACAACCGACCCGCCGGGGGAGTGCGGGTCGGCTGCGCGCAGGTCGGGTATCGACCTGCCTATAGTCTGCAACATCGCAACGAAAGGCCGTCGCGCTATTCGATCTCGTAACAGGGCGACGGCCAGGCGGCCGCTTCATCTTCCGCCGCGCGGCGCTCCTGTTGGGAACGCGTCCAATTGGGGGCGGCCCGCCAGAACAAACGGCGGACACGAATTTTCAACGAATCCCAAGTGCTGCGCGAGCGGGATCGGCGCGGGGTTTCGGCGAACATATCGGGAAGCTCCAATCACCACCGAATGGTGGCTCTCGGCGAGGTTGCCCGATTACCTTCCACGTTCCGTGCCATCGTGCCAAATCTGCGGTAAACCGCCCCGGCCCTCGGGTTTGTGAGATTTTGCCCAGTGTCGACCACCCAGAATCGGGGAACCGGCGCGGGATTTCGGCAAAAATCGGACTGGAATGGTCACTTGGGGCGGCATATTATTCGACGTGGTATCCGTGGGTGGTGACCAACCGTAGAAGGCAGAGCGTTCAGTTTCTCGCAATCTTAATTCATACCCCTTTGCGTAACGCGCCTCCGGCTTATTCCCCTCACTTTTTCATAAATCGTGGCTGCAACCGCAGCCGACCAACGCTAGAGCGGCCTGCAAACCCGTATCGCACGATGCTGCGCACAGGTTCACCGCAATAGTGTTAACCCTAGGTCGTCATGCTCTCTATGCCGAAAGGCACGCCTTGCCCGCCGACGCGATCGGACCGCCAATTCGGCAACCGTATCGGTCGTTAAGGCGATGCAATCGAATGGCAAGTTGAGCCAGGCAACGACCGATATCTCTCCTAGTCATCATGCGGCATGGATTTTGCCCGCCGCAAGAAAGCAATCGGCGCGAAACGTCGCCTGTGATGACTGAAGGCGTGTGTGCGGAAGTGAGGCCGCCCAATGAGCAAGCAACTCGAATCACTCATGTTTATTCGCGAGCTGGGTACCGGTGCCGGTACCAAGGTTTCGCTCATGCGCGATGTGCGCGACAACAAGCTTTATTGCAAAAAGTTCGTCAGCGCCAGCGCTGAAAACTTCCAATCTCAGGTGCGTCAACTCAAACGCGAGTTCGAAATCGGCGTCGAAAACGATCATCCCGCGCTGCGTAAAGCCACCGAATACGGCATTATCAAACGCAAACTGCGTACCGTCGAAGCCTACAACGTGCTCGAATACATCGACGGCATCGAACTCGACCAGTTTGCCGAAGGCAAAAGCGTTGCGATGCTGACCAAGATCTTCTGGCACGTCGCCGACGGGTTGTATCAACTGCATCAACGCGGCTACGTACATGCCGACCTGAAGCCGATCAACATCCTCTGCCGCCGCAACGGTCGCCCGACGGTGATCGATTTCGGTCAGGCCTGCCCGATGTACACCAAGAAGGAACGCATCCAGGGCACGCAGGATTACATCGCCAAGGAGCAAGTGAAGAAGCAGGCATTGGACCAACGCACCGACGTCTTCGGCTTCGGCGCGACCATGCACCGCATTTTCCTCGGCCGCACGGTCGAAACGGCGCTGAACACCAAGCTCGCCGGCGGTTCGACCACGATAAACCCCAACTGGCGCGAAGAGGCCGAGAATCTCGACCCGGCATTGATGCGGTTGATCAAAGACTGCTGCCAGCACGAGCGCGAAGATCGACCGCAGAATATGAAGCTGGTGAAAGATCGCCTCGAGATGACATTCGATCGATTGTCGAAGACGGCGTAAGACGAAGCCCAGTCATCGAATTGCGCGACGGGCGATAACGCCCGCCGGTTCAACCCTGAAAAATCAGACAGGCCGCCCACTCGCTTCTGAGTCGGCGGCCTGTTTCCATTTATTGCTTATCAGCCCCGCGCCGACAGCCGACGCCATCAACGCAAGGAGGCGTCGCTATGCGCAACTTTCTGATGCTTTTGGCCGCATTCGCGGTTCTCGCCATCGGCGGCGTGTTGCTATCGCGCGCCAAGACCATCGACCTCGGCTGGCAGACGTCGCGCATGACGCCCGAGTACCGTCGCACCGTGCGCGAAGCCGCCCGCGCCGCCACCGAAAACGGCGCGATCCACTCGCTCGACAGCAAGCGGAACCTGATGCGGATCGACTCATTCGTATGGGAAAAGCAATCGACCGAGATGCGGCTGTCGCTGATGCGGTTGGCGTCGCGCTACTTTCAACTCGAAGGCCGCGACGGTCGCGTCGACGTGCAAGCCGCCAATAGCGACCGCAAACTCGCGACGTTTGATGGCGGGAATCAGTTTATGTTTACGGATGGCGGCGAGGTCGCCCGGAATAAACTGGCGGGTGATTATTCAGATGAGTCGGAACGATAACCTAGCGCGCTTTCGACATCCGCCAACGCATCAACTACCACATCCGCATCTTTCAACCCCGCCGCATCGTGCGTGCTCGTTAGGGCGATACTTAACATTCCCGCCGCATTGGCCGCCGCAATACCCGCTGGTGCGTCTTCGATGACCGCACAATTCGCCGGCGCAACACCCAACTTCTCCACCGCCAATAGAAATACGTCGGGCGCGGGCTTGCCGTGTTCGACATCAGCGCCGCAGACATACGTCGGCATCATCTCGGCCAAACCCAACTCGTCGCGCACCAACACAATATTCTCGCACGGCCCGGACGAACCGATGGCCAGCTTGATGCCGCACGCATGCAGCGCCGCGACCAACGCCTTAGCACCCGCCATCTCCGGCACGTTGCCGCGCACCGCATCGCGATAGAGCGCCTCCTTACGCTCATCCAGCGCCGCCACCCGTGCCGCATCCGTCACGCCGAACAAGCGACCGATGATGTCGCGACTGGTACGCCCGAACGTCTCCGCAAACTGCGCCTCGGTAATCGCCAGCCCGTTCTCCTCGGCCAACATGCGCCAGCTTTCCAAATGCGGCTGGTAGCTATCGACCAACACGCCATCCATATCGAATATCACGGCTTCGATGGGCACAACTAAACCTCCGCGCACAAAAAAAGACGCCCATCTATTTGGCGTCTTGAAATCTGATCATTCAATTCTGCCTGCCGCTTAAGCCGAACGAGCATTTCCTTCGGGCTCCCTCGGCTGCCAGCCGCGGGCATCATTTTGCGATAGCGCTTGCCTGCTCGACACTGAGACTACTCGCGTCGCGTGCCCCTGCCCCTCTGGGGCTGGGGGACATCACCCCCACCAGAGACTAAGCCGCTGCCGCCTTGCGCTGCTCGCCGGCAATCTCCACCAAGCGATCGAACGCCGCCGGGTCGGCAATAGCGATCTCGCTCAGCATCTTGCGGTTGAGATCGATCTGCGCAAGCTTGAGGCCGTTGATGAATTGGCTGTAAGACGTGCCCCGCGCTCGGCAGGCACCCGTGATGCGGGTGATCCAAAGGCGACGAAAATCCTGCTTGCGGCGGCGGCGATCGCGATAGGCGTACACACCGGCACGCAAGACCGTGTCGCGGGCGGTGCGGAGCAACTTGCCGCGTCCGCCGTAGTAACCCTTGGCCGCCTTCAGAACGCGCTTTACGCGTTTATGATGGGCAACATTCGTTCGTGTTCGTGGCATCGTTCTAATCCCCCACGCTCGGGCGTGGTGCTATCTGCAAAAAACAAGACGCACAAGCTTCTTGACGGGGGCTCGGTGCGTCTTGCGTTTGAAAAACTAAGCGCTCAGGAACCAGCGGATCTTGGCCGCCAGCTTCGGATTATCCAGCGCATCGAGGCCGCGCATGCGGCGGCGGCGATTGCCATCTTTATGGCTCATCAAGTGGCCCGCACCGCTGCGGTTGTAGCGCACTTTGCCTTTGGCGGAGAGCTTAACGCGTTTTTTGAGCCCCTTGTGGGCTTTCATCTTGGGCATAAATCAGGCTCCTGCGCATCGCGCGCGGTCGAGCCCCTCAATTTATCTCAAGCGGGCAAAATTGACAAGCTGGTCAGCGACCCTAATTCGAATCCGCCGGCTGCTCCGTCTCGGGCTCGGTCGCTGCCTCGGCCTGGCCCTCATCAGCCTGCTTAGGGGCCTCTTTCGGGGGCTTGGGCGGCTTTTTTTGCTTCTGTTGCTGCTGCGGGTTGGGCACCTTCAGCGGGGCCAGCAACACCGTCATGCGGCGACCCATTGCGCGCGGGAAGCGATCGACCTTGGAGATATCGGCCAACTCCTTCACGATCTCGTCGAACTGCTCGCGGGCCAAATCCTGCCGGAAGCGCTCGCGGCCGCGGAACAACATCGTGATCTGCACCCGATCGCCGTGCTCCAGGAATTGCCGTGCTTTCTTGAGTTTGATTTCCAGATCGTGCTCGTCGGTCTTGGGCCGCACGCGCACTTCTTTGATCTTTTGCTCGTGATGTTTCTGCTTCTGCTTTTTGGACAGATCGTACTTGTGTTTGCCGTAGTCCATAATCTTACAGACCGGCGGTCGCTCGTTGGGCGACATCTCCACAAGATCCATGCCGGCATCGCGCGCCATGCGCAACGCCTCATCCGTCGAAATAACCCCGATCATATTCTTATCCTGATCGATCAAACGAATCGGGGAGATTCGAATCTGCTCGTTGCATCGTAGTCTTAAATTAGCCAAGCACCTTCCTTTCGAGTTTGTCCTGATTCAATACGCTTGTTACCACGCCGGGTCAGGAGGACGCGCCTGCCCGTTCGTTTTCATTCTGACGCCGCAACGCATGCGGGTCATTTTCCTGCTTCAACATCTCAATCAATTCGGTCAGCGGAATCGTCTTCGATCCATCGCGATCGCGCGGATCGACGTTCACCGCCTTGCTCTCTGCTTCTTTCTCACCCACCACCACGATATACGGCACCTTTAACGAGCGCCCGTAGTGTTTTTTAGGGCCGATGCGTTCAGCCGAATCATCCAGTTCGACTCGCATGCCGATCTTACGCAATTGCTCGGCCACTTCGCGACCGTAGTCGACGCTTTTTTCCGAAATCGTTGCAACCAATACCTGCACCGGCGCCAACCACAACGGGAAGTTGCCCTCAAAGTGCTCGATCAGAATTCCGATGAAACGCTCCATGCTGCCAAACGGCGCGCGGTGCACCATCACCGGTCGATGCGCCTTGTTGTCCGAGCCGGTGTAACTCAAATCAAAGTTAATCGGCTGAATGTAATCGGCCTGCACTGTGCCAAGTTGCCAGTCGCGACCGATGCAGTCTTTCACCACGAAGTCGATCTTGGGCCCGTAAAACGCGGCTTCACCTTTTTCTTCGGTGGCCGTCATCCCACTGAGCTTCACCGCCTCGCGAATGGCCGCTTCGCTTTCGGCCCACGCCTGCGGATTATCGATGTACTTACCATCGTCCGGGTCGTGCAGGCCGATGCGCACGCGGTAATCTTTCAAACCCAAGCCGTCGAGCACATAGCGCGTGAGTTGCACACAACTGGCCAGTTCGCCCTGTAACTGTTCGGGCGTGCAGAAGATGTGGGCATCATCCTGCGTGAAGCCGCGCACCCGCGTTAGCCCCGATACTTCGCCCGACTGCTCGTAGCGATAGACGGTGCCGAATTCGGCCAAGCGCACCGGCAAATCGCGATAACTGCGCGGCTCACTCGCATAGATCCGAATGTGGTGCGGGCAGTTCATCGGCTTGAGTAAATAACCTTCTTCGTCGCGCAAGATTTCTTTCGCGGCTTCGATTTTCTCCGCGTTCAGGGCCGACGCATCAATCTGCACGCCGCAGCAACCGGTGAACGGCTCCAACGCTTCATTCAAGGACGCCGCCGTAACATCCTCCCCCGCTTCGTACGCATCGACGATTGCCTGCAGCGCTGCCGCGCCCGGTCGATCGTACATGGGCGGATATTGCGAATCCTGGTAATACGGGAAGTGCCCACTGGTGCGATACAAATCGAGCCGCCCAATGTTGGGCGAATAGACCGGCAAATAACCGTGCCGCACGAGTTCTTCGCGCAGATAGTTTTCGAGCAAGTTGCGCACGATCGCGCCGCGCGGCTTCCATAAAACAAGGCCGGTACCGACCAACGGATCGAGTGCGAACAAGCCCAACTCGGTACCGATCTTACGATGGTCGCGCTTGCGCGCTTCTTCGAGTTGCGTGAGATACGCCTTCAAATCTTTCTTGTTGAAGAACGCCGTACCGTTAACGCGCTGCAATTGTTTCTTCTTGGCATCGCCGTGCAGGAACGCGCCGGACACGCTCAAAATCTTGAACGCGCCGATGCGACCGGTATCGGGAATGTGCGTACCCATGCACAAGTCTTCCCAAAACGCGCCGGGCTCGGCACCAGTCACATAAAACGAAAGCACATCGCCTTTAGCGCGCTCGGCGTTTTCGAGCTTGTAGGGATTGCCTTCCTTTTTGAGCTTTTCCATCCCCGCCGCGCGATCCATCTCATAACGCGTGAACGGTCGCGCTTCTTTCACGATACGCTGCATCTCGGCTTCGATCTTGGGGAAGTCGTCGGGCGTGAGTTTGTAATCGAGATCGATATCGTAATAGAAGCCGCCTTCGACCGGGGGGCCATACACCAGCTTGGTCTCGGGCCAGATGTTGCAAATCGCCTCGGCCATCACGTGGGCGGTGCTGTGCCGCAGGATGGTCAACGCTTCGTCATCGCGGTTGGTGACCAAGCGCAGATTGCAATCACCGGGAAGCGGCGTGGCCAAATCGAGCGGTCGCTCCTCGCCGTCACCATTGGCGGCAAACGCGCCGATGGCAGCTTTAGCCAAACCGGGGCCGATATCGGCGGCCAAATCGGCGGCGCTGGCACCTTCGGGCAATTCGCGTACAGAGTTGTCAGGCAAAGTCACGCGAATCATGAAAGGATGTCGCGCTGCGTGAGGGAAAAGCTCATAAATTGAATCTTCGCAATCAACATTTCCAGAACAATCGTTGGCTCAATCAGCATGAACATCGTCGGTCGCCTGCCGCTTCGACCTTAAAAAGGTACTCAGGCTTGGCCTGCGGGTCAAGAAAAACGGGGGCCGCCGGTCGCCCAGCCTCCCCCGTCGAAATTCGCATACGTTCTGCACGCCGCACGGCAAAATCGGGCTCTGGACGCACCGACCCGGCGACCGTCGTTTAGTTTCCGATCGTCACGAAGCTTTGGTTGAGGCCGAATGCCGCCCGCGTATCGTCGTACACATCGACCGTGCTAAGGACCGTGCCCTGAGGCAGCCACAAGTTCGGGTTGGATGCTTGCAGGTCGCCCAAGGTTTCGGCGTGGCCGTCGTGGAAAACAGCGTTCAGCTTGAACGCATCGCCGGGAGCACCCGAAGCAGGCTCTGAGGTGGCGTGGCGGAACGAGTAGAAACGTGCGTCCACACCTTGGCGGCTGCCGTTGGCCCAGGAGCGATCCCACGAATTTGAAAATGTTGAATGAGCACCGGTATCAGAGAAAGCTCCACCAAAAGCTGCCCCGACCGAGAGATCATAATCGGGCGAAATGGTGCTGTCCGCGTAGCGCGAACCATCGGCCACGGCAATCTTGTTAGACGGCACACCGATCTTGTTTGTGCTCGGCCCCCAATTTCGCGGGATTTGCTCGCTATGGTTAGACGGCACTTTCTCGATGCCCGGCGTTCCCGGTCGATCGGCACCAACAAACAACTGGTAACGACAGGTGTTATAGCTCACCATCGGGCCAGCACCGGCCTGGGGCCCCGCAAACTGCACCGAGAGAAACTTATTCGATGCGCAACGGTAGTAACCGCGCAATTGGTTGAAGCGCTTAGCAACTTCGGAATCGGGTGAGTTGCGATCGGGAAGCGTAAAGCCGAGGCCGGCGGCTTGCGCGATCGGCCCTTGGAAGTCCCAAATTTGCGTGGCGGCACCGTACGCCGTCGATTCACCCAGCAAGTATGCCCCCGAACTGGTCGGTGCACCGGGGATGGCTTGATTGTTATCCGTTCCGTACTGCACGAACTGCTTACCGACGTCTGCCAACGATGCCAGACACCGCACGCGCTGTGCGACGCGACGCGCGCCGGCCAACGCCGGCAACAGAATCGAAATCAACAGCGCGATGATCGAAATCACCACCAAAAGCTCGATCAACGTAAACCCAGTGCGGGTGCGATTGCGTTTCATCTCTCGACCATCTCCACGAAACTGAAAATCGATTCGCTGGTGTGCGAAGGTTATCTACCCGCCGCTTTTGCGGCATTCATCAATTCTTCTTCCGGCATCGGGTTGTGACCGACGACTTCCCTACCACAGTCCGGGCAATATGTTGTTGCGCCCGGCTCAAATTTACTCTTCAACAAAACCACCGTCGGTTGCGACTTGGCGACGTACTGACCGTCGGCGTCTTTCATCCAGAAACACTTTTCCGCAAGGTAGCCGGTGTTCGCGCCGGACAGCGGAGAGTAGTAAGGTTCGTAGTCGCCTTCTTTAATCGTGTAGTCGTATGCTTCGCCGGTTTTCGCGCAAACGAAGTTGCGATTGTAGGATTGGCTGGCTAAATCGTTTCCACCGTACGCAAAGTAGCCGACCAAACCAGCGGCAGCGAACAGTACGACCGCGATGATGAGTTTCTTTTGTTGACCGCTGTCTTCACCGCTTGCCACTGGCAAACCTCCACGTTTGGTGGCGATAGGTTACCGACAAAGTTACTCGATTCGGCAATCGAGCGCTTGATTCCCTACTAGCGCAGGTTAGCCGTGAGTCAACAAGATGGCTACTGGATTCATGCAAAGGTTTAATGAATTTCCCCGCCAGCATGTCACAGCAACCGCACTGAAAAGTGTCGACGCCAAAGGGCTTTTTGACAAGATTGGCCTTTGGAGCGCACTCGGACGCGAACCAAAACCAAACATATTGTGTTCGTTTGGTTAAGCCATTGCAAAAGAAAACCCACCGAGCAAGCTCGGCGGGTTATTTAATAACAGGAAGCTGTGTTTTCTTGGCGGTTGGGCCTAGCGATGACCGGCGGTAAGCCGCACGCCGTTCAGCGTTTGCACCAATTGGGCGAGATTGAAATTCGGCCCCGGGCACTCGGTTTTTCCGGTGACTCCGCCGTGCGTCAAAATTCGCCCCTTGCTGATCCCGCATTGGCCCATCAAAAACTGCGTCAGTTCCGACAGCGCTCTCATCTGCGACGCCGTCGGCCGACTGCTGCGGAAGTCGCCAATCAGACAAATGCCGATCCCGTGGTCGTTGTAGTGGTTGCCCGGCGTCTTACAGTGGGCACCGTGCATCTGCTTGGTCCAGCGCTCGCCGACGTAAACCTTGCCGTCGCCGTACTTAACGCCATTGCCGATCACAAAGTGATAGCCCAGCGCATCCCAACCACGACCGTTGACGTGCCAATCTTCCATGCCCTGCGGCGTGGAGGTGTCGCTGGCCGAATGGTGAATCACGATCGAATCCCAGCGGTCGACGAAACCGCCCGGCGGCGTCCAACGCGGCTCGACGCGATGAACCACGTTCTGCGGTGCAGTGGCCCTGGGGGCCGGTGCTTGGTAGCGCGGCGTATAGCGCTTCGTCGGTCGCGGCGGCAACGGTCGCGCCTTACCGGGGCTCCCGCCGGCGTAATAGCCCAGCGTTTTGACCCCCGAGTCACCGCCGGAACAGCCAGTACCCACCAGCATGCAGCCGGCGATTCCCATCCCGATAATGTGCTTTGCTTCTAACGCCACGAGCGTGCTCCTGCTTCTTTTCCCACCTATCAGTACTGTCGGCCCACTTTGGACCCGTCTCAGATCGGTTACGCCTTCGATAACCGTAAGCAGAAATCTACGCAGGGCCGCTATCTTCGCTCGGCGACCCAGTTTTGCAAATACTCTCGGCTGTTGGGCTGGTTAGCGGCCTCTGCAAACACTTGGATCATGGCCGGGTAATCTCCGTTCAGAATCTCCAACACGTCCGCGTAGAGCGCCAGCCCACTTTGATAGCGCACGCCCGCCAGAATGATCGCGTTGTTCAGCGTTTGGTCGGCGGCAAACTGCCACGCTTCGGGGGTGTTTAATTGCGTGCGATAAGTGTTATCAAACAACCCCGCCAACGCCGCAAACAGGCCCTCGCGGTCGATCAGAATCTGCTCCATCGATTGACCGGCGTCCTCGGCTTTGCGGTAAAACGCCCGCGCGCGATCGGACAAATCCACCACGTACGCGTCCAACACCGCCTTATCCGCAAATCGCGCCACCGCTGCCGCCACGATCTCGCTATCTGCGCCGTAGGTGGCCCGCATCCACCGCAACGCCCCTTCGCGGCCGGTAAACGTCGCGACCGACTCGTTGTAGTCGGCGTCGCCGGCGGCGAAAAAGGTCGTGTGCGTCATCTCGTGGATCAGCAACTCGGCAAAGTCGGCGACGTTCAGCACCAAGTTCGACTGCCGCACGGGGTCGGCGAAGAAGCCCAGCGTCGAAAAGCCGTCGGCGTTGGCCAGCAACACGTCGAACCCTTGCTGTCGCAATAAGTCCGCTTCGGCCTCGGCCAACTGCTCGTCGAAGTAGCCTTTCACCGGCGTGAAACCGACAAACGGATAAAACCAGACGTACGGCTGCAGCCGATCCTTGCGACTGCCTGCCACTACGTACGCCGCCGGCGTCGATCCGTTCGCTTCAAAAACCGTGTAGGCGTCGCCCGGAGACAGTCCCAGTTCGTCGATGGCGAACTGGCGAATCGACGGCACCAAGGCGAGCTTGGCTTTTTCCGCGTCGGTGAGATTGGGGTCGTTGAGCGCCTCTTCGATCGGCACGGTGCGTTCGAGCGATGCGAGCTGGCCTTCGACGAGGTGCGCGAGATACGGGTCGCAGCCGGTACCGAAACCGATGGCGCAAACGGAAAAAAGGCATGCTCGAAAAATGGATCGCATAAAGAGTATCCTCGGCGAGGGCTGCGGGGCTGGTCGACAGATTCTACGCGCGAGCGGGTGTCGGCGCGAAGGTTTGCGGACGTTGGCGACGCATCGACAGAAACACCGGTTGCAAACCGGTGCCACAGCGCAAGCCGTGCTACAACGCGAGCCATGCGGCTTGCATGGTCTGCCATCACAAAAAAACAACGCATCACCAAAACCGCCACGCATCACCGCCGACCCATACGACGTACATATACAACACCAAATTCGTGACGCCGTGGGTCACCATCATGCATTTGAGGCTCTTGCGCCAACAGAACATGAGGTTCCACAAGATCCACAAGACGATGCTGACACCCCAATTACCGGGGTGTTGAATCACCGACAAAACCGCCGTGCCCACCACGGAAAACAGCGTAAACGTGCCCAATGGCACTTGATCGTAATCATCCCACTTGATGAACGCGCGCAGCATGAAGCCGCGCCAGAAGAGTTCTTCCACCACGGCCACGATGGTCATGGCGCGGAAAATTTTCATCACAACATGGGCCCAGAAGCCCGCGCCGGAATAGACCGTCCACATGTCGGTGGCTTCGACGGGATTTAACTCAACAAACGGCGCCGAACCGGAAAGCCCCAACGCACCGCCCAAGCCCAGCGCATCGAATGCCTGTTGCCCATATATCCAAACAGCCGCCGAGGCGATGCCCGCCGGGACGGCGATGCCCCATTCGAAATTCCCGAGTCGCGGATAGTGGTTCCGCAAGACCCACGCGAACCAAGCAGCGGCAGCCACATGCAAACCGATGGCGATCTGATTCCACGGCGTCGCCTGCGGGACGAAGTCCATGAACAACATCAGGAACAGATAGACCATCATCGGGCCCATCAAGGGCAAGCGCGGCTCGGCAGCCACGGCGGCCGTGACCCATTGCGGTTCGCGCGGTGCGGTGCCGGGCTCGTGAGATTGGTGGTCGTGCTGTTCGGGTTCGGTGGTCATGTGGATCCGATTCTGCGGGGATTACCCCATGGCGGCAATGGGATGTGCCGCAATCAACGAGTTCGACCAGATATGGGCGGAATTCAAGAACAATCGGGTGCGCAGTCCTTTGCAGAACGGGCGCCCCATCTTTTTCCAGCAGCAAAGGGTGGGGGATCACGAAGCTCAGAAGCCGCTGAGATTGAATGGTAAGTAACGCGTCTTCGATTCCCCAACCTTCCCTTGTCGGGAAGGATGGGGCACCCGCACCCACCAATTCCACATCGTTACAACGTCAATCCGTGAGCATCGCCCCAGCCCTGCGGTATGCTACGTAGAGGAGGAGCCCCTAATGCCCAATCGCTCGACGCTCGCACTTGCAATTATCGCGGTCATCACGTCACTCACTCATACCGCCCTCGCCGCCGGACCAACGAAAGACAACTCGCCGCCCAATTGGCCCCAATTTCGCGGATCGCAAGCCTCCGGCATTTCCGACGGTAACCCCCTGCCCGCCGACTTCGACGTCGCCGCCGGCAAGAACATCGCGTGGAAAATTGACACGCCCGGCCTCGGCTTCTCTTCGCCGGTGATTTGGGGCGATCAAATTTTTCTCACCACGGCCGTGCGGCGCGACGGCAGCACTGACGACGTTAAGGTCGGTCTCTACGGTCAAATTCAACCCGCCAGCGACGGTGATACCGAATACGAGTGGAAGTTGCTGTGCCTAAGCGCGGCCGACGGCAAAACGCGTTGGGATAAAACCTGCCACAGCGGCAAGCCCGCCATTCAACGCCACACCAAAGCCAGCCACGCCAACTGTACGCCCGCGACGGATGGTAAGCATGTGCTGGCGTTCTTCGGCAGCGAGGGCCTGCACTGTTTCGATATGGACGGCAAAAAACTGTGGTCGAAGAACTTCGGCACGCTCGATTCGGGTTTCTACATGGTGCCGTCGGCGCAGTGGGGTTTTGGCAGTTCGCCCGTCATTCACGACGGCAAGGTCATCATCGTTTGCGACGTGCAAAAAGACAGCTTTCTCGCGTGCCTCGATATCAAGACCGGCAAAGAAATTTGGCGCACGCCGCGCGATGAAGTGCCGACCTGGTCGTCGCCGACGGTCGCAGACTGCAACGGCAAGCCCATCATCATCGTTAACGGCTACAAACACGCCGGCGCGTATGAGTTTGAAACCGGCAAGTCGCTATGGAAGATCGGCGTGGGTGGCGATATCCCCGTGCCCACGCCCATCGTCGCGCATGGGTTGACGTATATCACCAACGCGCACGGTATGTTTGCACCGATGTACGCCGTGAAGCTCGATGCCAAGGGCGACCTATCGCCGATCAATGGCGGCGCGAAGATTCACGAAGACATGGCGTGGGCCGAAATGGCGGGCGGAGCGTACATGCAAACGCCGCTCGTTTACGGCGATTATTTATACAGTTGTCGAGATAATGGCGTGCTGACCTGCTGGGAAGCCAAGACCGGCAAGCAGATGTACAAGCAGCGCCTCGCCGGTGGTCGCACGGGCTTTACCGCCTCGGCCGTCGCGGGCGATGGTAAGCTTTATTACACCAGCGAAGAAGGCTCGATCTTCACGATCAAGGCCGGGCCCGAGTTCGAGCAACTCGCCGAAAGCACCGCGGGCGACGTATGCATGGCCACACCTGCGATTTGTGATGGCGTGATCTATATTCGCACGCAAAAGGGCTTGGTGGCGGTGAAGAAGTAGCACCGATCCGCATCGCGTACCAAATCATTAATCTTATTCGTAGGGTCCGCATTGCGGACCAATTCTTGAGTTGATACTCGAACAATTAATACGCACCCAAATTGACCATCGTCTCGAATGGATGGTCCGCAATGCGGACCCTACGATTGATGCTCGACGACAACTGCACGGCTCGAATCATCGCACGCGTTGTCGTAAGATGATCATGTGATGCCCCTGCTCACCATCAACAACTTGCGCAAAAGCTATCGCACGCCCGACGGCGGGCGCGCGACAGTCGTCGACGTTGAGCAATTCGCGCTGGGTGCCCAACAACACCTTGCCTTGCGCGGTGAAAGCGGTTCGGGCAAGACCACATTCCTCAACCTAATCGCCGGTATCCTCAAGCCCGATGACGGTTCGATCGTGCTCGACGGTGCCGATATCGCACGGATGGGCGAAGCCCAGCGCGACGCTCTGCGCGCCGCCAACATCGGTTACATTTTCCAAACGTTTAACCTTTTGCAAGGCTATACGGCGTTACAAAACGTTGAGCTTGCCATGTCATTCGGGCGCGGTGTGGATCGCGCGTTTGCCAAGCAACTGCTCGTTGACGTGGGCCTATCCGAGCGCATGCAGTATCGACCGCAGCAGCTATCTGTGGGACAACAACAACGCGTGGCGGTGGCGCGGGCGCTGGCGAATCATCCGCGGCTGGTGCTTGCCGATGAACCTACGGGCAATCTCGATATGCGTCGCGCGGGCGAAGCGCTGGCCATCATCCGTGAGTTGTGCACCAAGAACGGTGCGGCGCTCCTACTGGTAAGTCATGCGACCGATGTGCTGAACCAATTCGATGACGTCGTCGATTTTCACGAACTGAATCGGGCGTTCGATAGCGATATGCGAGACGCACAATCGCCAACGCGGGCGGCAGCCTTATGAGCGCCAAACCCGCGACTATCACCGACGCCCACTCACCACCCGCACGCGGTCGCCTCGGTCTCGGCGCGATCGTCACGATCATTCTGCGCAGCCTGCGGCGACATGCGTTTTCAACATCGATCACAGTGCTGGCGACGGCGCTGGCCGTCGGCCTCGTAATGAGCGTGTTTGTGATACAGGAACAAGCCAATCGCGCCTTTACCGGCGGTGACGTCGGCTACGATGCGGTACTCGGGGCGCGCGGTAGCAAGTTGCAACTCGTACTAAACGCCGTGTTTCATCTGGAAACCTCGCCCGGCAACTTGCCGTGGAGCGTGTATCAACGGTTGAAGCTGGACCCGCAAGTCGAACTCGCCATTCCCTATGCCGTCGGTGATAACTATCAAGGTTATCGCATCGTCGGCACGACGACCGACCTGTTTACGAAGTATCGCTTCGACGGCACGCAACAACTCGAATTCTACGATGGCGGTCGCGGGTTCGATGCGCAGCGCAAAGAAGCCGTCATCGGTTCGCTGGTGGCGCAGCGTACCGGCCTGCGGGTGGGGTCGCACTTCAACCCGAGCCACGGCGTCACGCATAACGAACACGATCACCACCATCACGAAGACGAATACACGGTCGTCGGCATCACCAAGCCGACCAACAGCGCCAACGATCGCGTGATTTGGATACCGATCGACGGCATCTTTCGCATGGAAGGCCACGTATTGCGCGGTGAGGGGCGCACCTATACGCCTAAGCCCGGTGTGCCGATTCCCGACGAACACAAGGAAGTCAGCGCGGTGATGCTTCGCTTCAAGCACCCGATGGCCGGCGCGCGGCTCGATGCGACGATCAATCGCAATGGCAAAGAAGCGACATTGGCCTGGCCCATCGCCGCCGTGATGGGGGATTTGTTTAACAAGATTGGTTGGATCGCGCGCGTGTTGGAGTTGGTCGCGTATCTGGTCGTGCTGGTCTCGGCGGCGGCGATATTGGCATCGATTTACAACACCATCAACGAACGGCGACGCGAGTTTGCCATTTTGCGCGCGCTCGGCGCGCGGCGGCTGATTGTGTTCGCGTCGATTGTGGGTGAATCGGCGTTGATCGGATTGCTCGGTGCCGTCGGCGGGTTTGCACTATACGGCGTGATCCTCTCTGTCGCGGCGCAGGTGATTCGCGATCAGACGGGCGTGGCGATTGGTGTTTGGAATTATCACCCGGTGATGGCGTGGGCCGTGCCGGGGATGGTGGCGCTTGGAGGGTTAATCGGCGTGGTGCCGGCATTGAAAGCGTATGCGACGGATGTGGCGACGAATCTGGCACCGCACTCGTGATGTGGGCGGTGTTAGTCCCCCAGCCCCAGAGGGGCAGGGGCACCCGCGCTGTGGCAGGGGCACGCGGCGCTGTGGCACTGGTTTGTAACCGGTGTAACGTCGATCGCGGTCGACCTTTAAATCGTGCAAACGCAAGCGTTGCCGGTGGAAATTCAATTGGATATGAGGGTGGGATTGCCGAAGGAGGGACTCGAACCCTCACTCCCTTGCGAGAATCGGATTTTGAATCCGACGCGTCTGCCAATTCCGCCACTTCGGCTCTAAGACCCGCTAATATACGACAAGCTTGCGACCTCGCAAAGTTGCCATTCTCCAGCCCCATGCACGTCAGCGTTTCGATGCACTTTTATCCTCGAATCTCACCGTCCGGAAATTGCCCGCGAGCAGAACCAAGGATCGTCATCCTGCACCGCACCCCTTATTGAATTGCAGTCGGTTTGCCGGATAGAATCCACGGTAGTTCACACCACGGGGAACCCGACGATGCAGGCGATTGGCACCGTTCGATCGCCTATGTTCAGCCCGTGCCTTACCGGCCATCGCGAAACGGCCACGCCGTGTCGTCGAGTGCGCCGCATGCAAACAACATTTACGAAAGAAGCTCGTTATGCTCCGCCACCGAATCTCGTTCGCTCTTGCTTTGCTGTTTTCTCTCACCTTGACGGCGACTTCCTTCGCCGGGCCCGCCAGTAGCGTGTCGGTGTTGATTTCGACGGAAGATACGTACACGCGGCAGCTCGCCCCCAACGATACGCACGGAACGGCCGGCGCGTTGCACGTGTCGGGTTCGATGGCGACCAACGAGAACGGCGATATGCTCGGCGCTGCCGATAGCTGGCTACGTTACGACACGACGGCGGCGATCGCGCAATTCGATAGCGACTATGGCGTCGGCAATTGGGTGATTCAATCGATTCAACTGTCGCTGCGCGAACAGGCGTTTCCGAACTCGCCCAACCTCACGCGCGGTGCAGGGAATTTTGAAGTGACCTGGATCGGCAACGACGATTGGTCGGAAGGATTCGGTACGGCCAACGCGCCCAGTACCGCAACGGGCAACGAGTTGGATTGGGCGCGCGGCCAAACATTGCTCGATGGCAACGTCGATCAATCGTTGGGTGTTTTCTCCAGCCTTTACCAAACCGGTCGTCGTTTATACTCGCTCGGTCTTGACGCCTCGTTTTTGAACGATGTCGAATCGGGCGGCAATGATGTGACGCTGCGACTGACGCCGGCGGATGGCACGATCGGGTACACGTTCAACTCGGAAGACAACATCTTCGACAATCCCGATCCGTTTCAATCCCGCTGGCCGCTGATGGTGATCGAGGCGGTGGCGATCCCCGAACCGGCGACGGCGCTGTTGCTGGGCTTGGTGGGTGTAGGTGCGCTTCGACGGCGACGACGCTAGGCCGTGATGGCGCAAAAGCGATGTCTTTAATGAATGCGTTAGGAACATGCATGCCGTCTTTTTGCGCCGAGGCTCAGACTCGATCCTCTCCATGCGAGACAGGGGCAAATACTTAACCCACACCAAATCGCATGTTGACCGTGCATTAGCCGCGCCGCGAGCACGCGCGGATGCCGATTGCGGCACCGAGCGATGCTTTCACCTCGCGGCGATATTTGGCAATCTTGGCACCGAATAATTTTTGATTTAGCACTTGCTAATATTGTAAGCCTAATATATTATTCGCCGTCATGTCGATTTCAAACACACGCGACCGTAATCGAATACGTCGTAGACTTCCTTGCGCGCGGCCGGCGATTTATGGTGCCGCCATATGGGCCATAGGCTTTTGCCCCGCGCTTTCATTGGCATTTGACGACCCGGCGACGACGCAACCCGCCCCGTTGTCGTTGGAGCAGCCAAACGGCTCCGAACCCGATCCGATGGATGAGCCGCTGGTGACCGATCGGCCGGATTTTACCGAGAGCACGCTCACGATTCCTGCCGGTCATCTGCAACTGGAAAGCGGTTACACCTTTACGTACGACCGCGAAGGCGACCGGCGTGCAAAAGACCACACCTTTCCCGAAATCTTGTTACGCGTCGGTATCGTCGAAGATGTGGAACTGCGTGTCGAATGGGCCGGCTGGTCGTTCAATGAAGAACTCTTCAGCGAACGCAACGATAACGGTCGCACCGTCAACGTGACCAATCGCGTTACGGGTGTCAACGATTTGGGGCTGGGGTTTAAATTTCACCTGTTGGATCAGGATGGCTGGCAGCCGGATTTCGGTATCATCGCCAAGATCGATGTGCCGACGGGCAATCAGGGATTGAGTACGGGCGATGTCGATCCGTTTCTCGGGTTGTTGTGGGCGTACGACTTGGACGAGCGCTCCTCGCTGGCGGGTAATCTCAATTTCGCGGTACCCACCGACGCGGATGGTCGTTTCTTTGAAACCTCGGCGTCGTTAACCTTTGCGTACAGCATCACTGACGATGTCGGTGCATATCTCGAGTATTTCGGGTTTTACCCGACTGGCAATGCCGACTCGGATGCGCACTTCATCAACGGCGGCTTCACGTACGTGGTAACCAAAGATTTGCAATTCGATATCCGCGTGGGTCACGGTCTCAATGAAGAGGCGGATGATTTGTTTGCCGGCGCGGGCTTCTCGATTCGGTATTAGCCCCAACGATACTTCGACCATGAGGAGATGGTGATGACTTTTCTTTCGGATCTTTTGTTTGCGTTGGTCAATAGCTTTCTGGAAGCGCTGATTGTCGCGCCGATTAATATTCTCGCTGACATCATCGTCGCGATTGCTTCGGGTGGGCTGACGTAAGACCGCGCATCGCAAGTTTTGAACGCCCGCGCACAGGGTTGCTTTAGCCATGCATCCGTCGGACGTAACATGTCGGGCGGATGCATGTATTTGTATGGCGACGCTTCTTCTCTCATCTCGGCACACGGAAGACAATCAAGCGCTCTGGCGCGCCGCCATACAGCGCGGCTGGAACGTCGAACGGGTCAAAGGTCTGCGCATTCCCGAACTCGATTGCGAAGACCCGATCGTCTTGTATATCGAATCGCTTTACGCACCGACCGTCGCGGAATCGTTGAATCTATCGCTCGTTACCGTGCCCGAGGATTGGCTGGCGACATTGCCGCACGAGTATGTGCGACGTCACATCGAATTCTCGACCGTCGGCGCCGCGCGGCGTTTGACCGAGCCCACGTTCATTAAGCCGCCCAACGATAAATCGTTCGCCGCGCAGGTGTATACCAATGGTGCGTTGTTACCCGAATTTCTCGAGGACCATGCGCCGGTGATTCTGTCGGAACCGGCGAATTGGAAAGTGGAATTCCGCTGCTTCGTGCTGAACGGAAATGTGCGAACCATCTCGCCATATTGGCGCACCGGACAACCGGCCAGCGATAATGACTATGCCGCATCCGATAAAGAACGTGCCGCCGCGACGGCGCTGGCAGAAACCGTGTCGCGCGATACGCGTATTGATTGCCCAGCCGCATTCGTGATTGACGTTGGCCAGCTTTCCGATGGTAGCTGGGCAATCGTAGAAGCCAATGCGGCATGGAGTTCGGGCATTTATGGCTGCGATCCGCACGCGGTACTCGATGTGCTGCTGCATGCAACGAGCCGCGCATAAAGAAACCGCCGATTCGCATGCGAATCGGCGGTCGAATAAGCAAACTCGGCTTAAGGAACCTGTGCGGCTACTCTTCTTTGGCAGCCGGCGGCGTGAACGTGGCCCGCGGTGCAGAGCGATTGACCGCCCGTGTCTTCACGGGAATCTTCACTTCCTTCATGCTTTCGTTGTTGGTGTTGAAGCTGATCGTATCGCCCTGTGCGGGTGCGACGTAATCCTGTGGAATCGTAACGACCAACTGGTAGATCTTCTTGTTTCCGCGCAGGTCGCTGATTTCCAACTTCAACTTTTCGTTGCTGCTCTTGAGGTTGGTGATTTCCAACTCGTCCTTGCCGTTGTTGTTGATGTAGAACTTGCGCGTCAGCTCCGACGGGCGGGTATCCGTCAATACCAACTCGGCGGGCGACACGTCGATGGGCGATGTGAGGAACGCATAGGCGCGAATCTCGACATCTTCCTGACCTTCAATGCCCGATTCGATTTTGATGATGCCGGTGTTGTTGCCCTTGGAAAGCGGCGGCACCAACGTGACGGTGATTTCGTACTGCTTACCTTCAACGATGGGCTTGATTTCAGCCGTGAAGTTCTCGCTGGTGGACGTGACCTTGCCGGGCGTCATCTTGTCGTCGAGGTTGTTCGTCAACGTGAGCTTGCGAACCATGCCTTCTTCGACCTTGTCCGGCGTGAGACGACCGAAGGCGGCGTTGCGCGGCGACGTGTCAAACGGCTGCCACAATTCGCCGGTGATCTGCAAGCGCACTTGCGACTGCGCGCCGGGAATGTTGGTGTACACAGTGACGGGCTTGGTGACTTTGCCGCCACCCTTTTTCGTGTTCATGCGAATCGGAATCTTGCCCGTTTCGCCCGGCTTCACGATACGATCGTGCTCGCCGGCTTTGGTGCAACCGCAACCCGGCTTGACCTGCAAAATTTCGAGCGGGCCGTTGCCGACGTTGGTGAAGAAAAAGTCGTGCACGACATCGGTGCCGCCCTTGACCTTACCGAAATCGTAAATCGGCGTATCGAACTTGATGGCCGGCGTTTGACCGGGCTGGAGCGTAACGGTCGGCTCGGGATCTGCGGGCCGCGACGCACGCCCTTGCCGGCGCTCTTGTTCTGATTGGTGCTGCGAATGCGATCGCGCGACTTGATGGCGGCCTTGCGGGCGGCTTCCATCTTTTCCGCCGCCGTTACCGGCTTCTTTTCGGCTTCGGCTTTCTTCTCGTCAGCCTTTTTGTCATCGGCCTTCTTCTCGTCGGCTTTGACTTCAGTCATTTCATCTTTCTTCGGCTCGTCGGCGTTGACGACCGCCAAACCGGCAACCGTCAAACTAAGTGCGACCACGAGCGTGACGCGCAACCATTTCTCAAACATGCAAAAACTCCTTCGATGATTACCCATTGTCGTGTTGCTGAAATCTTGAAGCCGCCCGAGGATCGACCTCGATGAATCAGCTTTCCGTATCAGTCATTTCGTTCGCAAACTATACCCCGAATTCGCCCTGCGTAGCTGTAACGGACCTGTAACCCAAACATTTCGGGCCGCATATCAGGGGGCGAATAATCAACCCAAAGTGCCAAGTGGCGGGCGGGCTTGACGTTGCAGGTACGGCTTCGGACGATGCTCGCTATGTCCGAAATCGCGCAGGCCGATTTACCGCTACTTAGCCGCACACCCGATAGCTGGGCCGTTGCCGCCTTGGCCGAGCCGTTGGTCTTGCTGAACGATCATGCCCACCTCGAGAAAAAGGCCGCCGCCAACGCCCTCGAACTGCTCAACCGCTGGCCCGAGCCCAATCCGCCCGAATACTGGGTCGAAAAAATGACGGCCATCGCTCGCGACGACGTCGATCATCTCGCCACCGTCACCCGCATGCTGGCCCGACGCGGCGGTCGTCTCACCAAATACCATCGCAGCAGTTACGCCAGCGATCTGCGCGGCCTGGTGCGCAGCGGAACCGGCAACGATGAGTTGATGGATCGCCTGATGGTTAGCGCGTTGATCGAAGCGCGTTCGTGCGAACGCTTTGAAGCTTTGGGGCGCGTGGCCACCGACCAAGAGCTGCGCGCACTCTATGCCGATTTATGGGCGTCGGAAAACGGGCACTATCGCATCTTTATCGATCTCGCGCGCAAGTTACCGGATCGACGCCTCGATGTGGATGGCCGCTGGCAAATGATGTTGGAGGCGGAGGCCGAGATCATCGACCGCCAGCCGGCGGGGGCTGCGATTCATAGCGGTGCCGCATAATCGAATGCCGTAAAACGTACGGAAGCGATGGCGGCATGCCGGCTGCACACTTCACCATCGCTTCGTCTAAACCTGTGCGATCGATGCGCGTTACTGCAAAACCGGGTCGGCCTGCAATGCCTCGCGCAATTTACCGATCGCGGAAATCTGTATCTGTCGCACGCGTTCCTTGCTGATTTGGAGCTTGCGACCGATGTCTTCGAGCGTTTGTCGATTGCGGTCTTCGTCTTTCGGAAAGCGCTTCGACAACACCGTCTTTTCGATGTCCGTCAGTTCGGCTTTCTCGGTATCCATGATGCGGCTCAGCCGTTCGATGTAGAGACCGTGCTGATCAGAGCGCCGCGCTTCGGTGTTATCCACGCGGTCGAAGTCTTCTTCATAATTGGCGATCTCCTTATCGCGCCGCTTGGAGTCCTGCAGAGCCGCGCGGGAGAACGATCGGATAATCGCATTACAAGCATACGTGCTGAATCGATAACCCTTCCACGGGTTAAACGAATCGGCCGCGCGGAGTAACGCCATCATGCCTTCGCTGGTCATCTCCTCGCGATCCAATGACGTGAAGCGCGAACGACCGATGAGATCGAACACCAACCCCTGATTGGCTTCGATGATGCGGGCGCGGACCAAGTGATAGCGCTGCGTCCATTTGGAATACTCGCGCTTGCGATAGTCCGTCAGCCGCTTTTCAGAAGCCTGATACAATTCGCTGAGCTTGTATGCCGAGAAATGCAATTGGCGGAAGAGCAAATTCTCTTCCTTCACGGTTAACCGACCACTACCGATGGCCGCGCCGGGCCAGTCGGAAAATAGCACATTCTCGGTCTCGGATTGATGTAGCTCTCGATCGTTGACGTAGGGCGGCGGGACCATCCAATCGAGCATGTCCTGCCGTTCGGTTTTTTCGGTTGTAATTCGTCGCATGACTTACCACCTTCCGTCGAGCTAATCGCCTCGACTACCACTTTATACTTGACGGAACGTCAAAAAGTTCAGCTTCTCTCAAGGGAAATTCCCCCAAGAGGGCTGCAACTTGCAAATCGCACCAATTTTCTACGCATTCGGCAGGCTAATGTGCGGTCATAAATTATTGCTAAATCAAGACTTAAAAAAGTGGTAGGTGGGCCGAGCCCTGTTTGTAACGTTTTATGTAACAAATCGTCAGTTATCGAGTGAGCTGCTCCGAATCGGCGTCGTGGAGTCTTCAGGCTGTAACACGGCGCCCAGTCCTTCGATGAATGCGACCACCGTCTGGCGGAGCCCAGCTTCCTGCTGATCGGGGTTGGAAACCGCCGTTGAGAGGCCTGCTACCAGCCCCGGCACGTACGCCTCGCGGAAGACGGTGAAGATGTCGCTGTCCACGTCGAGGCTGAGACAGTTGCCGATCAACATGGTGCTGCCGAGCATCGTACCGAGCAGGGCCAGCTTCATCCGTTTCAGGGTTTGCTTGGGGTTGCGCATATCTGTGACCTCCTCTATGGCCGCGCGAGGCGGCGGCGGTTTGTCGCTGTTTTGAGGGTTATCGGCACACACCGGCGCGGCACCGAACGGTGCACGATGAGACCGACCGAAGCCCGTGTTTATCGGACATCGCCTCACCGCCCTGCTCTACAGTCGATTCGCCGACGCCACCACCCGATAAGACCTTCGAGATACTTCGTGCCCATTCGCGCTTCCTCGGTGGTTCTTCATGCGCCTTAAATGCTTTCAGTTTGTCGTCACACTCGGTTACCTGATTGCCTGCGCGCACTCGTCGTTCGGACAGCAAACCCAAGCAATGCGCACGACCAATCCGCGCATCGTGAAGTCATTCGATTTCGATGAGCGCAAGTTCGGCAACTTTGAATCGCTGCCGATGAACTGGCTGCGCATCGATGAGCCGGGCTTCCCGGGTTTCCTCGAACCCGCATTCGACATGGACGTTGGGCGGTCGGCCGTGCCGAGTTTCGGCATGGCGATTCAAACCGGTAACGTCGGCGCGTATTACCGTGCAAAAGATATTGTCGCGGACGCGGACAGCGAGTATCGCATCACGGCGTGGGTGAAGACCGAACAGCTCAAGCATGCCGGCGCCATCGTCACGGCGTTCTATTATGACCACAATCTTATGAAAATTGATGCCACCGAGCGCCGCAGTTCTGCGGTTCGTACCCACGGCGCATGGACGCGCGTTCACGTCGACCTGCCGGGTGGCAACCCGCACGCGCGTTGGATCGGCCTGAGTTGTCGGATCGAACAACCCGCCGTTGTGAATCAACCTACTGCCGACATAGTTCCGATTCATTACACCGATGTGGACGGTCGCGCCTGGTTCGATGACATTACTATCATGCGCCGACCACGCGTAAGCTTGATGTTGAATCGTGTCGATCATCTTTACCGCCATGATGAAACGGTTACGTGCCACGTGCAGTTGTTCGACGTCGACGGCGTCGATCTCGATATCGAATTGAGCGTGGTCGATGCGGCCGGACGGTCGGTCTTTGAACAAGGGCTAGCGGGCCAGTCGTTGATCAGTGATGCGCGTGTGATCGCATTCGATGTGCTGGCGGCCGGCATCTACGACGCACGCCTCACGATGAGCCTGCGCGGCAAGACCATCGCCAATCATGTGCGACGCTTTGTGGTACTTAGCCAACCATCGACGATGGATAACAACGGCGCTGGCCCGTTCGGAGTGGTGTTACATACCGAAGACATGCATCAGCCCGGGCTTATCGACATCATCGAACGATTGAATCCAGCGTTGGTGAAGGTGCCGGTCTGGTCGCACGAAACGAACGATGCGAACGTGGTATTCGGCGATCACACGACACGAAACCTGATCAAGCGGGCCGTCGATCTAGGTATCAGCGTAGTGGCCATGCTGGCCGAAACACCCGGAGCCCTGTTACCCGATGTGCAACACCCGCCGCGGCCCGACGCCCTGTTAGCTGGCAAAGATGATTGGGTAAAGCAGTGGGAACCGTACCTCAATATCACCACCAGCCGTTACGGTGGATACGTCGATCATTGGCAGCTTGGCACCGATGCGTCGGCGCCGATGCTCAAAGATAAAACGTTAACCGACGCGTTGATGAAGCTGCGCAGTTATCTCGCGCCGCTGGTCGGAACCCCGCAAGTGGTTGCGCCGCAAGATGCATTGCAAACCGCGGGCAAGGCCGCCGAACTCGCGGACATACAAACCGTCTTCATACCGCCGCACGTTGATCCGGCCGATTATATGGACGACGCCACCTTGCAAGCGCGGCGGTGGGCCACGCTGGAACTTGCCGACGAAGATCGCTATCAGCGCGTCGGACGATTGGCGCGCTTTGCGCGACGGTTGTTACAGGCCCGTGCGGCCGGCTTTGAGCGCGTGTTTATCGCGCCGCCGTGGACTTACGACGAAATCGATGGTCAACGCGTGATTCGACCGCGCGAGGAGGCGGTGATCTTTCACGCCTTAGCGCAAGCCGTGAGCGGGCAAGATCGCATCGAACGCCTCACGCTCGACCCGAATTTGGAAACGTGGTTGTTTTCAAACGCCGACGGCAGCCGCGCAACGCTGGCGTTGTGGTCGAGCGACGAATCGCTACGGCAGATCGAACTCGACTTGCCCGACGGTGCGCGACACATCGATGCGTGGGGGCATGCGCTGCCGACGACCGAAACGAACGGCTGGATGCGCGTCGCTGTCGGGCCGATGCCGCAATTGCTGATCGGCGTGCAACCGGCGGCGTTGCGCTTGCAGGATTCGTTCGAACTCGACGACGACGCGATTACCGTCGCGATTGAAGAACACCAGCGCACGCTGCGCTTGCAAAACACCTTTGCCGAAGATCTCGAAGGTGAACTTGTGATCGATGCGCCGCGCGGCTGGCGCATCACGCCGCGCCGCATCGACTTGCGCTTGCAACCGAACGAAATCTCGGAAACGACCGTGTTCATCAAGCCACCGGTCAATGAAACCATCGGCACCAAACGGTTATTTGCCACCATCAAGCTCGGCAAGCGCGGCCCCGGTCGCATGTGGACGCCGTTGAATGTCGTCGCGCCGGGTTTGGAGGTCAGCGTCTTCGGCCATGTCGAGGGTGAGTCGGTGCGGTTCTTCCAGCGCGTGACGAATCGCTCCGACGGACCGATCGATCTGCGGTCTTATTTAATAGCGCCCGAGTTGCCGCGCATGAGTCGCTCGATTCGATCGTTGGGCGTGGGTGAAACGGCGGTGCGCGAGTATGTCTATCCGTCAGCGGCGCAGCTCAACGGTCGACCGGTGCGATTGTCGTTGGAAGAAATCGGTGGTGCCTTGCGGCACAATGAAGTGTTGCGGGTGCCCTACGAACCCGGCGCGATTCGCAGCGACAGTTTGGGCGGCAATTCAAACCGGCTCGATAGCTCCGCCGCCGCGCGGGCGTTTTCCAATATCAACGGCGAGTGACCGCGGAGCGCGGCGTATTGGCGCGTCTTTTGATAGCGAACGCGCCGCAGCGCCATGCGCAGAAACGTGTGACGTTGCCGCGTGTTGGCGAAGCGTTTTTGCTCGCGACCTTCGACGGTCATGCCGCCGCGTTCGTAACAGCGAATGGCAGCTTCGTTTTCGGGAAACACGACGAGTAACATTTGTTCGGCGGCCAACGATTCAAACGCGACGCGCACCAACTCGTGAAAAAAGCGCCGACCAAGACCGCGGCCGCGTAGGTTGGGGTCGATCACAAAGTGACCGATCCACCATTGCCCGCGCATGCCATTCATCGGGTTGATCTCGGCATAGCCCGCCGGGGTCGGCCCGCCCGCCCAATACAACAATCGATAACCACCGGGCTTGGCCCAGGCGACGACCTTCGCCGCCGTGAGCGGAGCGCGCGTGCCGGGTGCCAACCACATGAGTTCCGACTTGGTGCTGGGCCAGCTCGCAATCGTCGGCGCGAAGAGCGCATCGAAGTGCGACAGCGCCGACCATTGCTTTGCGGCGTCGGGTCGCGGCGGATCGGGTTGACGATCGGCGGGATGGATCGGTGAAACGGCCATCGATTCGAATTGCTTAGATGAACTCCGAACGGGTGAAAGAGTCGCCACCAGGCCCTGAACAACATGCGCAAGCGAGCGACGCGTCAATCGTCTTTGAGCGTGTGCCCCATCTTTTCGCGCTTCGTTTGTAAGTATCGACGATTATGGGGATTGGCCGCGACTTGAATCGGCACTTGGTCGACCACTTCCAATCCATAAACCTCGAGCCGGCTCACTTTCTTAGGGTTGTTCGTCAAAATTCGAATTTGCCGTAGGCCGAGGTCGCGCAGGATTTGTGCCCCCACACCGTAATCGCGTTTGTCGGCGGGGAAGCCGAGCTTTTCATTGGCTTCGACCGTATCGAGGCCTTCATCCTGCAGGCGATAGGCGTGCAGTTTATTGGCCAGCCCGATGCCGCGGCCCTCTTGTCGAAGATACAGCACGACACCTTCACGGCTTTTGCCGATGGCGTCCATCGCAGCGTCGAGTTGTTCGCCGCAATCGCAACGGGCCGAGCCGAACACATCGCCGGTTAAACATTGCGAGTGCACGCGCACCGAGACGGGATGATCGACTTCGACGGGCTCGCCCTGTTCGTCGAGTTGGCCGATCGCGCCCATCGTGAGCGCCACATGCGGCTCCGGGTCGAGCGAGGATTGAAACGCATGCAGTGTCCACGCGCCGTAGCTATTCACCAACGGGATCGACTCGATGCGCATCACCGAGCGCTCGCGTTGCAAGCGGTATTCGATCAGCGCTTCGATGGTGCAAATCTTGAGGTCGTGTTCCTTGGCGAATGCAATCAGATCGGGCAGGCGCGCGACGTCACCATCGGGCCGCAGTATTTCGATGATCAATCCGCCGGGCTTTAAACCCGCCATGCGCGACAGGTCGACGCTGGCTTCGGTATGACCCGCCCGCACCAACACTCCGCCAGTGCGTGCCTTCAGCGGGCTGATATGACCCGGTCGATCGAAATCCGCCGGTGCCGCATCGTCTTCCAAACAGCGACGAATGGTGCGACAACGATCGGCCGCCGACACGCCGGTGCCGACGCCGAACTTACTGGTCGCGTCGATCGAAACGGTAAACGCCGTACCGTGCGGCGCGGTGTTCTCAGTGGTTTGCGGATAGAGATGCAGCTTTTCGCAAGTCGGCGCATCGAGCGCGAGACAAAGCTTGCCGGCCGCCTGACGAATCATGAAATTGATCATCGCGGGCGTGACGAGTTCGGCGGCGCAAACGAGGTCGCCTTCGTTCTCGCGATCTTCGTCGTCCACCAAAATGACGAGCTTGCCGGCTTTGATATCCGCAATGACATCGGGGATGCTGCTGAAAGGACTCGATATTGCGTCGCTCATGTATCGCGCTCCTGCTGTTGACGCGCTATGCCCGTTTGCAGCCGTCGCCAACCGCGGATGCCGTAGCTCGCCATGGCCGCAATCGCCAACCCGGCGGACGCCCACGAGAGTATTGTAACCATTTGCCCGAAAACCGGCGGATGCAGGTACCAAAGCAACATCGCCAGAATCAAAATCATCTGAATGGCCGTGCACCATTTGCCGAAGCGATCGGGCTCGACGCGGCGGTCGTCTGCACGCTGCCGCAACACGCCGTAGCCGATGGTGACGAACACATCCTTCGCCAACGCCGCCCCCAGCACCCACAGCGGCAAGGTCAACTGAGCCCCCTCAATCGACCGCACGCCGTGCGTGGTCAGCAGCACGAGCGAAACCAGAAGCGTCAGTTTATCGGCCACAGCGTCGAGCAACGCACCGAACCGTGAGACCAATTGCAGCCGCCGGGCGGCGAGGCCGTCGAACATGTCGGAGATGGCCATCAACGCGAACAGGGCGACCGGCACCCAGGCGGGCGTCGATCCTTCGGGGCGGGCGGCTGTTATTAGTGCGAAGCAAAACGGCGGCAGCAGAATCAGCCTAACGCTGGTGAGCAGATTGGGCAGCGTCAGCAGGCTGTGTGCGGGATTGGGCGTGGTGCCGTTCGTTGCCATGATGAATCTGCTGCGGATAAGCCGATTTACGGATAGCTGGCGGATAAATCGGCTGTGGCTATACTCGAGGGCCGTATTTCCAACGGGGCAAACACGTGCCACCCCGTCATTATCGTCGAATGGGCCGACATCGCAGCCCTGTTTTCTGGTGGCTGCACGATTCGCCAATTCATCCGACGGTCTTTTTCCCCTTACACGGTAACCAACCGCATGCCCAATACGCTGACTGACGAACAACGCGCCGCGCGCGAAAGAGCCATACTCGAATTTGTCGAAACCCACGCCGGTGGTCGCGATACCGACCTTTACGCGGGGATGCTGCGCACCATCTGCCGCATGTCGAAAGATGAAACCGGCCGCGGCGATGTGAAACTGGTCGAACGCGCGCTGGCCGAGCTGCGCTATGCGTTCAAGATTTTTGCGCCATACGAAGACATTCCCAAGATTTCGATCTTCGGCTCGGCACGCACGCCGGAGGATCACGCCGAATACATTCAGGCCGTGCGCTTCGCCGAACGCATGCGCGCTGAAAACTGGATGGTGATTACGGGCGCGGGCGACGGCATCATGAAAGCCGGCCACGGCGGCGCGGGCAAAGAAGCCAGCTTCGGTGTGGCGATTCGCCTGCCGTTCGAGCAGAAAACCAACGACATCATCGAAGGTGATCAGAAGCTGGTCGAATTCAAGTACTTCTTCACGCGTAAGCTGATGTTCACCAAAGAAGCCAAGGCGGTCGCGCTGTTCCCCGGTGGGTTCGGTACGCAGGACGAAGGCTTTGAGGTGATGACGCTCGTGCAAACGGGTAAGGCGATGTTGGTGCCGATCGTGCTGCTCGATGCGCCGGGCGGCACGTATTGGCAGCATTGGCGCACGTACGTGAAGGCCGAGTTGTTGCACAACGGGCTCATCAGTCCCGAAGATATGAACTTGTTCATCGTGACGGATGACATCGAAGAAGCCGTGCAGGATGTCATCACGTTCTATCGCCGGTTTCATTCGTATCGCTACGTGCGCGATCAGTTGGTGCTGCGGATGAACTCGCCGCTGCCAGACGGTGCGCTCGAAAAGATCCGCGCCGACTTTGCCGACATTCTCAAAGACGGCACCTACGACGTGAGCGGGCCGTTGCCCGAGGAACGCGACGAATACCCAGATAAACCACGACTGGTCTTTCGCTTTAACCGCCGCTCCCACGGTCGTTTGCGGCTGCTCGTCAACTATCTGAACAAGGTCGACCAGCCGGCGGCGAACTCGGTGGCCACGGCCTAGGTTGTCTCTGGTTCTAGTAACAAGCAGCGCCGTCGGCGGCACGATGCGCCTCACGCAAAACTTGTCGAGTTAGCACGTTATAATTAGGGGTACGTCCGCAGCCTAGCAGGATTCCGGCGGGGCGCGGCATCAGCGTGCGATTACTGACCTTGCCGCCTTCTATACGAGACGGAGCGTATGTTTAAAAAATCTCTGCTGGTTATTCTCGTGTTGGCGCCGCCGATTACGCTGGCCGTGGTCAACCATCTGAACCACTTCCCGCGGCGCTTTGCAGTGATCGAAGACGGCGCGCTGTATCGCTCGGGCTTTCCGACCGGCACGCAGGTTCGCAACCTGGCGAAAACGCAAAAAATTAAGACCGTGGTTTCGCTGACGGGCGAGGAAGATCGCCCGCGCGAAGACGCATTGCAATCCGCCGTCGATGATTTGAAGCTGCGGCACTATCGCTTCCCGATGCGCGGTGACGGCACCGGCGATTTAGCGACGCTCGATATGGCCGCCGACGCGTTGGCCGAAACAAAAGACCGACCGATTCTGTTTCACTGCGCCGCCGGTCAGCAGCGCACCAGCACGACGCTGGGCGCTTACTGGATCAAACACAAAGACATGACGTGTTACGACGCGATTGCCAAACTCGAACGCGAGTACGGCCTATCGCGCAGCGACGACCCGCAAATCATCGAGCAACTGGAAAACTACACCAAGCACGTTGGCGCACGGATGGGCACGCCGCCGGCTTCTTCGACGGCATCCAGCGAACCGACCGAAACCTCGGAAGCCGCTGCCGATTAAACCCCGCGAGCGCCAAACCCCATGCTGATCGTGATGACACCCACTGCCACCGACGACGACATCCGCGCCGTTTGCGCGCGCGTCGCGGAATTGGGCTTTACGGCACACCGCATCCCCGGTGATGCCCAACCGGCCGTTTGTATTACGGATAATGACGGGTCGGTCGCCGAAGAAAAGTTCTGCAACATGGCGGGCGTGGCCGACTGCGTGAGTATTACGCGACCTTATAAATTGGTGAGCCGCGAGGCGAAGGCGCGGTCGACGATTGTCGACGTGGACGGCGTGCCGGTCGGCGATGGCAGCCTTGCGATTATCGGTGGGCCCTGTGCCATCGAATCGCGTGAGCAGGCAATGGCGGCGGCTGAGGTCGTGGCACAAAGCGGTGCGCGTTTCTTTCGCGGCGGCGCGTTTAAGCCGCGCACCTCGCCGTATAGCTTTCAAGGGTTAAAACAAAAGGGCTTGGACATACTGGCCGAAGTGCGGTCGCAATTCGATTTGCGCATCGTGACGGAAGTCAAAGACGTCGAAACGTTGAACGATGTTGCCGCCGTTGCGGATGTGTTGCAAATCGGCGCGCGCAACATGCAAAACTATTCCCTGCTCGAAGCCGCGGGGCGACAACGCAAGCCTGTCTTGCTAAAGCGCGGCATCAGCGCGACATTGCAGGAACTGTTTATGTCGGCCGAGTATCTGCTGTCGCTCGGTAACTACAACGTCATCCTGTGCGAGCGTGGTATTCGTACTTTCGAGACCATGACGCGCAACACGTTCGATCTATCTGCCGTCGTCATGATCAAACATCATTCGCACCTTCCCGTCATCGCCGACCCGTCGCACGGCGTCGGCATCGATTGGGCCGTGCCACCGCTCGCCCGCGCCGCCGTTGTGGCCGGTGCCGATGGCGTGATGGTCGAGACGCATCCGCAACCCGATGAAGCGCTCTCCGATGGTCAACAGGCCATGGCGCCCGACGTATATTTGCAGTTGGTCGAAGAGATGAACGCGCTCGCCAGCGCTTGCGCGCCGGTTCGACGGTAGTTTTCTTCTATCACACGGCACGAACGTCATAGGGGCCTCCGTTTCCGAACAAAAAACCGCCGCCGAATCGAACTCGGCGGCGGTTTCGTTGTTAGTCTCTATCTCTAGTTGAGAAGCTGCGGGCAAAACACCCGCACGCCTCTACCGCGCTAACACCTACGCCGCGCGGCGGCCGAACCGTCGGCGAACGCGACGCTTCATCACGACGACGCCGGCGAACGTGCCGATCGTCGAGATAATCACGCAGGGCCCGCAAAGCGGAATGCCGAACAGCGATTGGAAGAGGAAGAAGATCGGGATGCAGCCGCCCGGCGTTTGCGGTGCCGGCGGATTGTCATCCCCGGCCGGCGGGCCCGCGTTGACCGTCACATCGAACGTACAGGTTACCGTCGCCCCCGCGCTGTCGGTTGCGATCACCGTCACCGTCGTGGTACCCAGCGGGAACGAGCTGCCCGGCGCGGGGTCGGCCATGGTGTTAACCGTACCGACGCCGTTGGTCGTCGCCGGAATCTCAAAGTCCACCATTGCGCCGGTGCCGCTCTCGGACGTCAGCGTCAGGTCATCGGGGCAGGCCGTAATGGCAAAGAGCGAATCGCAGGCGTTGCCGCTACCGTCACCATCGCCGTCTTCCTGATTCGGATTGAACGCATTCGGACAATTGTCTACGTCGCCGCACACTCCATCGCCATCGGCATCGTTATCCGCGTCGTTCGGACAATCGTCTTCGTCGGCGCAAAGACCGTCGCCGTCGGCGTCGTCATCACTGTCGAGCGGGCAACTGTCGCACACATCACCGGCACCATCGTTGTCTGAATCGGTCTGGTTCTGGTTGCTCATATTGGGACAATTGTCGTCGCCGTTGGGGATTTCGTCACCGTCGCGATCGTCATCGCAGACATCGCCGATACCGTCGTTATCCGCGTCGGCCTGATTGCCGTTGGGCGTATCCGGACAATTGTCTTCATCGTTCGGATCGCCATCGCCATCGCGATCGTCGTCGCACACGTCACCGATGCCGTCGTTATCCGCGTCGGCCTGATCGGCGTTGGCGACTTCCGGACAGTTATCATCACCATCGGGAATGTCGTCGCCATCGTCGTCATCGTCGCACGCGTCGCCTTCGTCATCGTTATCGATGTTCGACTGATCGGCATTGGGCGTGTCGGGGCAGTTGTCCATATCGTTCGGATCGCCGTCACCATCGCGGTCGTCGTCGCACACATCACCGATGCCATCGTTGTCTTGGTCGGCCTGATCGGCGTTGGCAATCTCCGGACAGTTGTCATCACCATCGGGAACATCGTCGCCGTCGTCATCATCGTCACACGCGTCACCCAGACCGTCGTTATCGATATCCGACTGGTCGGCGTTCATCGTGTCGGGACAGTTGTCGTCGCCGTCGGGCACCCCGTCGCCATCGCGATCGCCGTCGCACGCGTCGCCGACACCGTCCATGTCGAGATCTTCCTGATTCGGATTGGGCGTGTTCGGACAGTTATCCATGTCGTTCGGATCGCCGTCGCCATCGCGATCGTCGTCGCAGACGTCGCCGATGCCGTCGTTGTCGATATCCGACTGATTGGCGTTCGGCGTATCGGGACAGTTGTCCAGATCGTTCGGATCGCCGTCGCCGTCGCGATCGTTATCGCAAACATCGCCAATACCATCGTTATCGAGGTCGGCTTGATCGGCGTTGGGCGTGTCGGGACAGTTATCCATATCGTTCGGATCGCCATCGCCGTCGCGGTCGTCGTCGCAAACATCGCCAATACCGTCATTGTCTAAGTCGGCTTGGTTGGCATTAGGCGTATCGGGACAGTTATCCATGTCATTCGGATCACCGTCGCCGTCACGGTCGCTATCGCAAACATCGCCAATACCGTCGTTATCCAAGTCGGCCTGATCGGCATTGGGCGTATCCGGACAGTTGTCCATGTCGTTCGGATCACCGTCGCCGTCGCGGTCATCGTCGCAAACATCGCCAATACCGTCGTTATCCAAGTCGGCCTGATCGGCGTTGGGGATATCCGGACAGTTATCCATGTCGTTCGGATCGCCATCGCCATCGCGGTCGTCGTCGCAAACGTCGCCAATATTGTCGTTATCGAGGTCAGCTTGATTGGTGTTGGGCGTCAGCGGGCAGTTGTCGTCGACATCGGGAACATTATCGCCGTCGTCGTCATCGTCACAGGCATCGCCAAGGTTGTCGTTGTCCGTGTCGGTTTGGTCGGCATTGGCATCGAACGGGCAGTTGTCGGTATCGTCGGGCTCACCGTCGTTATCGTCGTCGTCATCGCAGACGTCGCCCATCATGTCGTTATCGTTGTCCGCCTGATCGGCATTGGCATCGAGCGGACAGTTGTCGACGTCATCATCGACGCCGTCACCATCGTCGTCCGGGTCGCAGACGTCGCCGAGATCGTCATCATCCGTGTCGGTCTGGTCGGCGTTGGCATCGTCGGGACAGTTATCTACGTCGCCGCAAACCATGTCGTTATCGATGTCGTTGTCCGGATCGTTGGGGCACTCGTCGAACTGATTACAAATGCCGTCGTTATCAGTGTCGCCGCAGATGATGATGGCTCCGGGCAACGCGATGAAGTCATCAAACGCGCCCGTTGGGCCGCCGGTACACGGCGGATTACCGCCGGTGTCGTTATATGTGGTGATGTTGAGCGCGAAGGTCCCCTGCGGAAGCCCCGTCGTATCGACAAAGATGGTCGATTCGACCGGCGCGCCGCCGTCGTTGAAGAACGGCGGCATGATGGGCGTACAGCCAACGACCGCTGTATTACCGACTTGATAAAATGTTGACGACCAGAGCGAGTCGTCCATTAGCGACAGATTGATCGTGACTTCGATCATCGTGCCGGCGGGCACCGTGACCGAGCTGCCGCCCTGGGCTAGCTCGGGGTTCCCTGCCGGCGCCCAAGCGGTTCCGCCGTCGAGCGTAATGGTGTTGTAAACGCGCTGGGCGTAGGCGTTACCGCTCGCCAGCGTCAAAATCGCCGCTGCGGTCGCGAAAATCGATAAAAACCGTCGGTCCATCATTGGTGTATCCCTCCGAATCCATGGAAAGTGAGTTTCTGATGCTATGGGTAGGGAGTAACCGTGCGGACACCCCCAATTTGTCCGATAATAATATCGGCCAGATCAGAATGCGAGCCTGATAAGGGGGTTTTCAGCCTCAAAAACTAAGAAATTTGGCGGCCCCCAATGAAAGCAGCCCCGCATGCGCTGCGGGGCTGAAAAGGCGTCGGTTGAACTGGCAGTACCGATGGGACGGCGTTCAGTTGGTTAACGCCGCCCACTCGCTGGATCGATCAGCAATCGGTATCGACCTGATCGATCGTCGGCGGCCCTTCTTGTTCGTAAGTTTCCAATCGAAATCTGCGGTTGTGGGTCGGCACCGCCACCGCTCGGGCTTCGCCTTCCACCAACGGGCTGATATTCCCGTTGCTTAACTCTAATTGCATCGCACGCGGATCGACGCGCTCGCCGACCGAGTTGCGCGTTTGGCGGATGAAATATAAATGCTTGCCATCGGAAGTGAACGTTTGGCGGCTGTCGTAAAACGAACCGTCGGTGAGGCGGCGCGTTTCATACGTCATGCGGTCGCGCAGAAATAGACCGCCCTCATTAGAGAACGACAGCTTCCATCCGTCGCGACTCACGGCAGGGCTGACGGCGTTGGCGATTGCGCCGTCATCATCGTATTTGATTTCGCTCACGTCGCGCGTGTTCGGATCGTAGCGATACACCTGCGCCGATTCGTCGGTGTAATTTTCAAACAGCAACGCGCTGCCGTCGGTATCCCATGCGGGCATGAAGCCATGGGCGATGAAACGCGGATTGCCGTTGCGGCCGGCGATGGTGTAAATGCTCCACTTGGCCGCGCGCGTGTAACCCGCGAACGCGAGCGCCCGCCCATAGGGCGAGACCGTCGGCGTGTCGATCATCTCCCAATCGTCGGTCAGCAATGCGACGGCACCGCTGTCGAGATCGATGCGCCGCAGCGAATGCGGGCCGGCCACGTACAGCGTGTCGTCATTTGCCAGCGCAATGCCCGACGCGTTGGCGGTATCGTCGATCGCCTTTTGTGTACCGTCGGAATAGTGCACGACCACCGCGTCGTCGGTCGCGATGGCGAAGCGCACGCTAACGCGCGTGTCGGGTTCGTTGGGGTTGAACGCTTGGAAGTTGGTATCGTTGTTTCCGGATGGGCTAAGCAGCAATGCAATGGTTAATACGGACGCGATCATGGGCTATCTCCTTTGGGGAAGATCGTAACAAATCAACGCCGTAATACGTCGGCTAAAATCGCTCGGTTACGAATAAGATACGGATGGTTGATACTCAGATGTTGCGCTGCATGGGGGCGGCGCGAGACTTGAAGCAATGGGCGATTCGGTGATCGCACTCGTGTAGAAGATTCGCGAAGCAATGAACCACGCAATCGCAAAATACGCGAACGAATCGTGCGAATGTTAAAAGACGGCTGCCGACGGAAAACGTGCTTTTGCGACCAGACGAGAAGCCATCACAAAACCCAGTTCTGCTTCGTTGATTGCTCGCAGTCATTTAAAAGTTTTTCGGAAACGCAACCCTCCCCCAACCCACTCTCTGCTAGGGAGCGGAAGTTTGGAGGTTGCATTTCATCAATACATATCGACCTATCTATGATGCGGGCCCACACTTATAACGCGAGGGCACTACGCGAACTTATCGTGAATCAACACCTCATCGAGCGGGAGTTGTCCCGGCTTGGGCCAGGCTGCTTTGGTGCCTTTGCCGACCGCAATCATCATGCCGACGATGTGATCCTCGGGCAGCTTTATTAACTTCGCGACGGCTTCCTGATCGAAGCCAATCATCGGGCACGAATCGTACCCCATCGCCTTGGCCGCCAGCATGATCGTTTGCGCCGCGATACCGATCGAGCGCATGGCCTCGTCGCGCTGTTGCCATTCGCGGCCTTCGTAAAACGGCCCCATCCAGTTGACCAACAAATCGGCGACTTCCTTGGGTGCTTTTTGCCAATAGCGCGCCGGATCTTTTTTCCACGACAACAAATCGGCCGTCATTACGATGAGAATCGAGGCGTCCGTCATTTGTGCCTGATCGTTGCCGTTTGCGCGAATCTCCTTGCGCAAGGCTTTGTCGCGCACGACGACAAAACGCCAGTTTTGGATATTGAAACTCGTCGGCGCCTGGATGGCGGCCTCGAAGAGTTTTTTGATATCGGCCTCGGGCATCTCGTGGTCCGGGTCGTAATGCTTGATGGCGCGGCGTTGATAGATGGCGTCGAAGGTTTCCATGGAATTGCTTGCTCCCGTTTCTCGTGCTGTCAGTGGCCCTACTCGGGCCGTATCTTCAGGAGCATTCTAGTCCGCCGCCCTAATTGGGGAATTGGCCGATATGGGCGATATCGCGCCAACAAATATTGTGATTACGACGTTCCCAAAGGGTGGCGCGGGCCGCCGGTTTTGGTACTATTTCATGGTAATAAGTCGGGCGGAAATCTACCGGCAAGACGCTGAAACACACGACGGGTCGAGTGATTGTCATCATGTTTATTCGGTTGAAATGCAAATGCGGAAAACGTCTGAAGATATCGCACAAGTCGGCGGATAAGAAACTCAATTGCCCCGACTGTCAGAAGCCGTTTCGCGTTCCCAAAGAAAAGTTCATCGCCGCCGCCAAGAAGGCTAAGGCCAAGCGCGCCGCGGAAGCGTCGGCCCTGCCGGTGGCCCACATCGACGACGCCTTGCCCACGGCACAAGTCGAGGCCGACGAACCCTCCGGCTACGGTGACGATTTTCTCGAAGACCTTTCTCTTTCCGGCGCCGTCGCAACCGAGCCGGAGTTCGACGAAAACGCCGCCTACGTTCAAGGCAAGATGGGCGACGTGGTTTACGCCGGCGGCGTGACGTGCCCGGCATGCGAAAAATCGCTGCCGCCGGGTACGCGCATCTGCGTCGATTGCGGCGTCGACGTCAACACGGGGCGCAGCCTGATCACGACCGACGACGGACGCATCGCCGACGCCTATGGCAAGGCGCACCAATGGGCGCGCTGGGTCAGTTGGATCATGCCGATCGGGATTTACCCATTTGCATCGGAAGCGTTCGGCACCAAAGAACCGTGGATTATTCGCGGCACGGCCATCGTCACCATTTTGGTCACGATTTGGGTATGGACGGCCGACTGGTCCAATTCACCCAAAATGCAATCGCGCAAGCAATTGATGATGTGGCCCTCAAGCCCCGAGCCGCACGCGGGACTGTATCAGTACTTTCTGGTCGAAGAACACTACGGCGACTTGGCCGCGTTTGACGCCAAATACGAATCCCTGGCCGAAGCGCGACGTAATGAAGAAGAAGCGCGCAACCCCAAACCCAAGAAAGCGCCCGAACCGGAACCTGAATCTGAATCGTCGAGCGATACCAGCGCGCCGACCGAATCATCGGAGCCCATTGAAACCTCCATCATCATTGCCGAAGACGGCAGTTTGATGGAAGCGCCCGTTACCGTGACGGTTGAAGCGCCCGCCGAACAAGAAACCGACGGTGGCGAATTCGCTAGCGAGACGCTGACGCCCGAAGAAGAAGCAGAACGCCGGGCGATCGAACAACTCACCGAGCAGGGCTGGATCGAAGAAGACGATTATTTTTTCGCCGGGCCGCCGGAAAACTCGGACGAACTCGATTACGAACTCTGGTACATGGGCAGCAGTGATTTGCGCAGCCGGTTAACGCGCGATAAAGACCTCGTCATACAAGCACACAATTCATTGCCGGTGCACCAGCGCGGCGCGGGTGAGTTTCGCGTGTATCAATTGTTTACCAATGCGTTTCTGCATGGCGATATCCTGCACTTGGGCGGCAACCTGTTGTTCTTGTTGGTGTTCGGCACGCGCGTAAACGCCGCCATCGGTTGGTGGCGCATGTTGATCATTTATCCGATCCTGGCGGTCGGCGCATCGCTTATCTATCTCATTTCCGAAAAGGGTGGGCTGCCGATTCCGTCGCTAGGGGCTTCGGGCGCGATCATGGGCTTAGCCGGGATGTATATGGTGCTGTTCCCGGTTCACAAGATGCACGTCGTGGGCTGGATACGCTTGGGCATCGTTACCGGTTTCCACTTAGCATATCGGACGTGGGAAGTTCGCGGTTTCTGGGTGGTGTTGTTCTACATCGGGTTCGACGTCGTGGCAGTCATCGGGCGCAGTAATGACGGCGTGGCCCACTGGGCGCACCTTGGCGGGTTTATCGTCGGCACGATTTTGGCGCTGCTGCTGCTCGTCGCTCGCGTTATCAACGGCCGCGGTGCCGATTTGCTGAGCGTCACGCTCGGGCAAAAGGCGTGGGCGCTGATCGGTAAACCGCGCACGGCGTAAAGAACAAAATTCCCTTCGCCCGGTGGCGACGTTAATATCGCCTCAGTTTGTCTAAATACACCCGAAATTCCAATTTTCTTAGAAATTTGCATTATTCCCAGCAGTCGCTATGCTCGACTTACGTCATGCAAATGCGGCACCACCTTCAATTCCCGCCCACGAACGGTAAAGATCTCGATCAGGACGAGGTCTTTTTCTACGTTCGCGACGCGGAAGAAACCGTCAAGCTCCGCTTTCACGATTACGCCTCGATTTACGATCGTCGCGGCTTGTACGAGCAGCTCTTTTACGATCGCCTAAAGTGCGCCTCGCCGAAGAAGGTGTCGACAATGCTGGCAGAAACTCTCGATAGCGTCGGCCAGAATCTGACCGAGCGCCGCGTCTTGGACCTCGGCGCGGGCAACGGCATGATGGGCGAAGCGCTCAAGCAATACGGCGTCGCCCGACTGATCGGTGCCGACATCATTCCCGAAGCGCGCGACGCCGCCTATCGCGATCGGCCCGGGCTTTACGACGCTTATTATGTCGAGGACTTTTGCAACCTCAGCCCGTCGACGACGGAAGAGTTGAAGAGTTGGAACATCGATTGTTTCACGACCGTCGCGGCGTTGGGTTTTGGCGATATTCCGACCAGTGCGTTTCTATCGGCGCTAAATCTCGTCGAATTGGGTGGTTGGGTCGCTTTCAATATCAAAGAGACTTTCCTCGACGAATCGGACACGTCCGGGTTTTCGCGGCTCATTCGCGAGTTGATCTTCTCCGAATGCATCGATCTCTATCATCTTGAGAAGTATCGACATCGGCTCAGTATCGACGGCACGCCGCTTTGGTACTTCGCCCTCGTCGGCCAGAAATCTGCCGAAATCCCACCGGATTTTTTGAAGCGAAAAGAAATCGAATAATTGCGAGCGGTTGCCCGCACGGCAATGCGGGGATACCGTCGCCGGTTTGGTGAATCGGTGTATCCCCGGCGGCGCGATGGTTACGTTTCGCATTCAATTTCACGACTCGATCTTTGCGGACTTCATTCGCGCGCGCGGTACACACACCAACGAGCAATGGCGGGATTGGTGCGCCGCCGGAACCGTGATTTCCGAGTCGCGCAGTACGACCGTCACGCGCCATCGAGTCGAACACCCGGGCGCGTCGCTTGATGTTCATGTGAAGCACTTTCGCCACGCCGGCGGTCGAGGTCGCAGCATCTGGCCGCGCGATAAGGCCGAGATCGAGGCGCGCAACACCGAACACATCCGCCGATACTCACCGTTTGACGCGCCGCATGTACTGGCCACGGCTTCGAATCGGAAACGCACGCGGCTGACGGATAGCTGGTTGGTCACGCGCACGATTCCCGACGCCCTGTCACTGGAAAAATGGTTTCCCGGTAGTAGCGATCGCGCACGTAGCGCCGCACTGAGTAGATTGGCAACCGGCCTAGCACAGATGCATGCCGCCGGGTTTGTGCACATCGATTTGCAGGCGCGCAACATTCTACTGAGAGAAAGCGACGGCGGCCCCAACCAGATATTCCTCATCGATTCGACGCGCGGCGGATTGCGTGCCGACCCCATCCGCCAAGCGCACGGTCGCTTGCGCGATCTGTCGGCGCTGTATAAAAGTTTGCGGCCGCATCTACGGGCGACCAATGCACTACGGCACTACCGCGCATACCGCGGAAAAGCCCATCTCGACGATATCGACCGCCTGTTGCTGCGCACCATTCTTGCGGATCGGGCGCTAAAAGATAACGATGCCGCCCCATGACGCGTTCGCTCACCATGCAACCCGAATTCGAGCCGCTGCTCAAACGCAACGGTCTCAATTCCTTCGTCGCCTTAATGGAAGGCGATCTGGGCGAGGTGTACACGGCGCACGACGATCGCGAAGTGCGACGCGTCATGCTCTCGGGCGAGACGGGCTCGCGCGTCTTTTTTCTGAAGCGCACGTTTGAGGTAGGGCTTAAGCAGGGCTTGTGGCCACGCTTCGTTGGTAAGCCGACGCTGAGCCCGCCGATGCATGAATGGCATGCGCTCAACGCGCTAGCGGAAGCGGGCGTGAACGCACCGCAAGCCGCCGCCTGCGGTGAAGAACGGCGCGGCGGCCGACCCCGGCGCGGCTTCTTACTGATGGAGGCGATCGATTATCAATACACACTTAATGATTGGCTGACCGTCGGCTTTCCGAAACCGAAGCAACTCGATGAATACGAACGCACCACGCTGATGTATGCGGTGGGGTTAGCGCTCGGCAAGATGTGGCGCGCTGGCATCATGTGGCCCGACGCGAAGGCGAAACACGTTTACGCCAAACAAACGCGACTCGATGCGCCGGAAGCGGCGTGGGATGTTTGCTTCTTGGATTTAGAGCGGGCGCGGATCATGCCACGTTCCATTGCTGACATCACATTCGTACCCGGACGACCACAAGACTGGAATAGCCTTGCGTGCGAATATCAATGTATCCTTGGTTCAGTCGACCCGGCCGGTTTGCGCCAACAGGAAATCGAAGCGCTGATTCGCGGCTCTAATGAGTGTTCGATCAGCGGCAAGCTCGATCACGACGTTGCGAACGGACTGCGAATCACAATAGACCAGCTTCATCATCAATATAGCGATGAAGTGACGCCCCGGTTGCCTGATGACTTCACTCACCCGTACACCTATTCCATTTCCAAACACACAAATCTAAATACCAACGACCGATACTTGTCCGCTTTGCGGCGCATCGGCATTACCACGCTCGACAACGCATTAACGTTCCGCAAAGGTCAATCGCTCAACAAGCCGGGCTTATCTAGCTATCGCGAGCGCATTCGCATCGAAACCGATGAAGGCCAGCCCGATCTATATCTCAAGCGTTTTCACAAGCCGCCGTTAAAAGAACAGTTGCGCCGCATGCGCGAATTCAAATTCAAACGCAGCAGCGCCGAACGAGAGGTCTATTTCGCGCGCAAACTCTTACAAGTCGGCATCCCCACGTTCACGCCCGTGGCCTGGGGCCGACGGATGTCGGGCTATTGGGAACAGGCCAGCGCCGCGATCACTGCCGAATTACCGGGCACCTCGCTTGAAAAACTCGTTGCCCATTGGCGCGACTATCCCGCCGATGCGCCGCGCGGTACCGATCGCCACGACATCATTCGACAACTCGCCCTCGTGACGGCCCGCTTGCATCGCAGCGGTTACTTTCATCGCGACTATTACCTCTGCCACATCTTTCTCGAACGCAACGCCGACGGTCGCGCCGTGCTCAGCCTGATCGACCTCGGTCGCATGATTCGTTCGACGTGGCTGCAAAAGCGTTGGACGATCAAGGATTTGGCCGCCCTGCATTACAGCGCCCCCGCCGGTTTGGTTGGCCGCGCCGATCGGCTGCGCTTCCTGTACCATTACGCCAAACTGCGCGGCATGCATCCCGAATGGTGGTCGCCGCAATTTATTCGACGCATCGAAGCGCGTTGCAACCGCATCCGTCGGCATGACGAGAAGCGTCAACGGCGCTTTGCGAGATAAAAACCGAGTCAACCACGTGCGCATTGCCCTGATTATCGAACGAATCGAAACCTGGCGCGGCGGGGCCGAGACCTCCGGCATGGAGATCGCCCAACTGCTCGCGCAGCGCGATCACGACGTGCACGTGTTCACCACGACCAACGCGCAGAACCTGCCGCGCATCACGATTCATACCGTGCCGCCGGAAACGCGCATTCGCTCGCGCCGGTTGGGCGCCTACGTGCGCAATACGGAGAAGCGGCTCGCCGCCGAGTCGTTCGATATCGTGCACGCCGTTGCGCCGTTTCCGCAGGCCGACGTCTATCAACCGCGCGGTGGCCTGACGGCGGAGACCGTCGAACGCAATGTGGCGACGCGCGTGCGTGCCACCAGCCGCTTGCTGAAGCGCGCGTTGATGGCGATGAACGTCAAGCAGAAGGCACAACTCGATCTCGAGCGGCGCATCTTTCGACCCGACGGACCGGTGATCGCATGCGTATCGCAATACGTCGCGACCCAGTGCGAACGGTTTTACAACGTCACGGCTCCGCGCGTGCGCGTGGTCTTTAACGGCGTGAATCCGGAGGTGCTCAACGATGACGAACGCGCCGCCGCGCGGGCCCAGATGCGCGGCGAACTCAACGTCGCCGATGACACCCTATTGCTCGTCTTCTTGGCCCATAACTTTCGCCTAAAAGGTCTCGGCCCTTTATTGGAGGCAGCCGGGCGCTTGGTCGCCGCGGATTTCAATAACTTCCATCTCGTCGTGGCCGGTCGCGATAAGATTCCTCCCTATCAGCGCAAGTTGGAGGAAGCCGGGCTCACGCAATTCGTGACCTTTACCGGCCCGACGCAGCGCGCCCCGCAATTCTTCGCCGCCGCCGACGTATGTGTGCACCCCACGTTCTACGATCCGTGCAGCCGCGTGGTGCTCGAAGCGCTCTATCATGGCGTGCCCGCGATTACGACGGCGCACAACGGCGCGTCGGAAGTTATCACCAACGGTCGCGAAGGCTTTGTGATCGATCGCGCCGATGATGTGGGTCTGCTAGCGCGACGCATTCGCGATCTGGCCGACCCGGCCGTGCGGGCGCGCATGGCGGAGCATGCCAAAGCGCTGCGACCGCGCATTAGCATGGAACGGCACGTGGAAGAGTTGGAAGCATTGTTTCAGGACGTCAGACGGCGCAAAGAAGCGTCGACCGGATAAGAAAAGCGTCATTTGTCTATTTGGATTGCTGCCATCTCGATCGTCGTTGCCGCCTATCTCGTCGGCGGGATACCGATGGGATTGTTGGTGGCGAACGCCCACGGCGTGGACATTCGCAAGTTCGGCAGCGGCAACATCGGTGCGACCAACGTCGGACGACGCCTCGGTACACGCTGGGGCGTGCTCGTGTTGTTGCTCGACGCAACCAAAGGGCTCTCAACGTCGCTGGCGTCGGGCTGGTTGGTGGTCGAATACGCTTCCGCGCTCGATGCTCATCCACCCTACTTACCGGACCTCATCCGCTTGGCCGTCGCCGTCGCCTGTGTGATCGGTAATACCGCGTCGCCCTATCTGGGCTTCAAAGGTGGTAAGGGCGTCGCCACGGCGTTGGGTGTGTTGCTCGGCATTTGGCCCCATCTCGCATGGCCGGTCACGCTCGCGTTTGTCGTATGGGCGGCCATCACGCTCACGACCAAGCTGGTCGCGTTGGCGTCGATTTGCGCCGCGATTGCCGTGCCCGTGCTGTTTCTCGCCCTGGGAGCAGCGTTCGAATGGGATTTGAGCAAGCGCTGGCCGCTATTAGCCTTAGCGACGGCGCTCGCCGTTATCGTCGTCGTGCGGCACAAGAGCAATATCGACCGCATGCTGCGCGGCACCGAGGCACGCTTGGGCGAGGCCGACAAAGAGCCGCCGCCCGGGATGACCGAAGCGGACGCCTCCTAAAAAACGGTCAGGTCCGCTTTCGACCGCTCCGCCATTTCCTACCGAGATCGCGCGTCGTCGGCTTATAATACAACGGTTGAAAACACCACCTCGCATCGTTGTAGGGTCCGCATTCATGGTCGTGCTATGCGCTTGATTGCGTGGCGCGTGCATTCCTACAGTCGGATAGGCCGCAGAGTCCCAGCGCTCGCGCGGCTCTGCGTTCAACACACGCAACCCTTTGCAGCACATGCAACAACCAACGTCATTCGGGTGAGGGGACCACTCAGGGCGTCGGTAGTTTGAACTTTTGATAGCAACCGCACCCACGGCCACATCGGATGTCGCCCGCAGTGCAACGTGAACCAAACCCGTCGGCGTACGTGCCCTAACCGGCGCGTTCGCGATTCGGGGGAGCCCGCATAGCAGGAGATGGTGTTCAGATGAAACGACACGCCGCGATCCGCAATTTGTTTTTGGTCGCCCTGACAGCCGCGATCGGCATGGGGGCGTCGTGCCCTTTTATCAGCACGCCGTCACCGTTGCCGTTCGGGCAAATCACCGCCGTGCAGCTATTCGACGAAGCCGACTTCACCGTCGCGTTCTCGGTCGAGTCGGCCGTGTTTTCGCCGGCGTCGATCGCGCAGGTGAACTGGGTCTTCGGCGACGGCACCGGCTTTGTTGAAGGGCCCGCCGATCGCGCGACGATCTCGCACCGCTATACAGCGACGGGCAGCTTCGAAGTGACCGCGTTCATATTCGACGCCAATGGCTTTGTCGATCAGCTATCGTCCGTGATTAATGTGGTGCCCGGCAACGGCATCGATCCCGGTCCGAATCCGAATCCCGATCCGGAAGATTTGCCGACCAGCGCCAGCGGTCCGATTCCGAGCGACGGCGCCAGCGATGTCGATATCGATACCGACCTGAGCTGGATTGCCGGTCTCGATACCGATAGCCACGACGTGTACTTCGGCACCAGCGAAGAAGCTGTAACCGAAGCCGACACCGATGACGCGAGCGTGTTCCGCGGCAACCAAACCGACACCACGTTTGAACTCGATACGCTCTTGGCCGATACCGAATACTTCTGGCGCATCGACGAAGTCAATGCCGCCGGCACGACCAAAGGCGATGTCTTTTCGTTCACCACCGGCATGCTGCCCGGCGCGATTTCCAACCCGAGCCCGGCCGACGGCGCGACCATGACGCCGATCGATACGCTGCTGAGTTGGACGGCGGGCGACGATACCGCCAGCCACGATGTGTACTTCGGTAAAGACATGAACGCTGTGGCCGATGCCGATGAAGACAGCGACGAATTCCAAGGCAACCAAAGCGGCACGACGTTTAACCCAGAAGATGAGGACGCCGACGATGACGGCTTGCTGCTCGCCGGCACGACGTATTTCTGGCGCATCGATGAAGTCGGCCCCGGCGGTACGCTCACCGGCAACGTGTTGAGCTTCACCACGGCACCGGCACCGCCCAAGGTAATGATGCCCGCGCCCGCCGATGGCGCCGTTGATATCAACGTGAACCAGGTCTTGTCATGGACGGCCGCGCCGAGCATCGAAAGCTTCGATGTTTACTTCGGCACCGACCCGATTGAAGTTGCGTCCGCCGAAGATACCAGCGGCAGCTTCCGTGGCAACCAGACCACGACGACGTTCGACCCGGCCAACGTAATTGGCGCAACCGAATACTTCTGGCGCATCGACACCGTCGGCCCCGGTGGCACGACCAAGGGCGATGTATTCAGCTTTACCACCAACGATCAGCCCGGTCAGGTCACCGGCCCGTTCACGCCCGCTCAAAACGCGACAACTGTCGATATCGAAACCGACTTGGTATGGAGCGCGGGCGGCGGCTTGACCACGACGTTTACCATTTACCTGAGCACCAATGTCAACGCCGTCACCAACGGTCAGGCATCGGCCTTGCTGCAAACGCAAGACGCCGGTTCCACGATGGTCGAGCGCGAGCCCGAAGATGCGTTGCTTCCCGACACGACGTACTTCTGGCGTGTCGATGCCAACGGCCCCGGCGGTACGACCGTCGGCCCCGTGTTGAGTTTCACGACGGGCAGCGTGCCCGCAATCGCAGGCATTCCGGTACCGGCCATTGGCGAGTTGGGCGTGGCGCTGACGCCGACGCTTAGCTGGCAGGCTTCTGCCGGTGCGACGGCTTACGACGTGTATCTCGGCACCAACCAATCGAACGTTGCCAACGCCGGCCAGCAGAACGCACAGTTCCGCGGCACGGTGAACGTACCGATGTTTATGCCCGCGACGCTGTTGGGCAACACGCAATACTTCTGGCGCATCGACGCCAAGGGACCGGGCGGCGTTGCTACCGGTACGGTGTGGAACTTTACGACGGCCCCGGCCCGCGCAACGGCCCCGATGCCGGCCAACAATGCGTTGAATGTCGCCTTGGATGTGTCACTGTCATGGACGGCGGGCACCGGCGCGACATCGCACGATGTGTACCTCGGCACCGATATGATGGCCGTGACCAACGCCACCGACGCCGACGCGGAGTTCCAGATCAACCAAGTCGGCACAACCTTTATGCCGATGGACGATCTCGCCGGTAACACGCAGTACTTCTGGCGCATCGACGAAGTCAACGACGACGGCGTAACCAAGGGCACCATTTGGACCTTCACCACCGGCGCGGGCCAAGCCACGGAAGTGAGTCCGGTTGATGGTGCAACGCTGACGGCGCTGATGCCGACGCTGGTTTGGACGGCGGGTGATGGCGCCGCGATGCACGATATTTACCTCGGCACCGACGAAAGCGCGGTGATGAACGCCACGCGCGGCAGTCCGGAATTCGAAGCGACGCAGATGCTCGGTGATGAAGACTATGTCGTACCCGTTCGCTTGCCCGGATCGACGACGCACTTCTGGCGCATCGACTCGGTCACGGCTACCGGCACCACCCAAGGGGAGGTCTGGCAGTTCCGCACACGGCCCGGTCGCGCGACGAACCCGATGCCGGCGAACTTCGCCACGGATGTGTTGGTGACGACGCTGCTGATGTGGACCGGCGACGCCGAGGCGCTGAGCTTCGAGATCTACTTCGGTGAGAACATGACCAACGTTTCGATGGCGGAAGTTGGCAGCGTACCGATGGGTGTCACGCTGATTGAAACCGACGAAACGACGGCGGATACGCCCGCGCTCGGGGCCGGCTTGAATTACTTCTGGCGGGTGGACACGGTCGCCGGCGACGGCATGACGCGCACACGCGGATCGATCTGGCGCTTTACCACGCTGGCGGCGGCACAGCCCGCACAAGCGTCGGGGCCAGCACCGATCAACGGTGCGATCGGCAGAAGCGTTGACGTGAATCTATCGTGGTCGTCCGCGGCCAATGCGGATAGCTACGACGTGTACTTCGGCACCGACCAGACGGCCGTCATGAATGCGACCGATGCGGATCCGCAGTTCCAAGGCAATCAAGCGGGCACGACGTTCGATCCGGGTACGTTGTTGGAAGATACGACTTACTACTGGCGTATCGATTCGGTCAACGATAACGGCACGACGACGGGCGTGGTGTGGAGTTTTACAACGGAGTTGCCGTAGGTTGCAGAACGATTGAACGCGCGGCTTTCAGTGTGGCACCGGTCTATTGGCCAGTGCACGCTGATGATCCTTCCATAAGCCGCTCAGTTGCTGATGAACCGGCTGCCGGTTGAGTGACTGCAGCCGGAAAAAAACTGACCTTCCCTTTTGAGGCAAGGGCTTTTGGGGCGTCGCGCGCAAGCGACGACGCCCGAGAGCGACTTGCCTCTTTTTTTTCGCGAGCAGCGATTCGCGGAAAGTCGACGCGCTTGCGCCATACTGATTGATTACACAAAGGTATGATCCAGTACGCAGCGGGCCCACACCGACTGAGCCGCGGCCTATCGGCCGCATAGATTCCTAACGCGGCGCACGTCGTACGGGCCGACCCACCAACGCGATGCCCCTTACAAACCTCTACACATCCGATGCAATCCTCTTTCAATTCGCCGGAATGGATCACGGTGCAACGGGTCACGTCCCGCTGCAACACGACATCGGCTCTATGGGGGTGGAGCGGACAAAGCGTGGCTCATCGCCTCGGCGATGGGGGAACGGTGGCGAACGATCAAGGTGGTGTTGGCTGGTCGCTGCTCGTCGTTTCCTTGCTCCACGGTGGAGCGGCCACGCTTTATTTTTCCCTAGGGATTTACGGATAATAGACCCCACGTTGTTGGCGATATGGGCTCTACAATCCACGTTTCATACTGGGGAGATAGAACGAAAGCCGCACGTGTATCCCATCGTCCGTCCCGGACGAAAGGGTAGTGCGCAAAATCTTCACCGCACCCTTGAAAAGGGTGGGCTATTTTTAATTGACCCCTAACGGGATCAAATTCACTACCGCGGTCCCGCCGCTTTCACTTCGTCCGTGGCCGTCGCGAACTTCTTGAAGTTCTCCTTAAACAACCCCGCCAGGTGTTGCGCCGCTTTGTCGTAGGCGCTGCGATCGCTCCACGTTTGCCAGGGCAACAGTAGTTTTTCATCCACGCCCGCTACCCGCTTGGGCATGCGCAGGCCGAAGACCGGGTCGGTCTCGGTGTTTACGCCACGCAGCGCGCCGACGAGCGCCGCCGAGACCATCGCGCGCGTCGATGGCAGATCGATGCGCGCGCCCACGCCGAAGCCGCCGCCCTGCCAACCCGTGTTGATGAGATAACATTGCGAACCGTGTTGCTCGATCTTGGCGGCCAGCATGTTGGCGTATTCCATCGGATCGCGCGGCAGGAACGGTTCGCCGAAGCCTGTGCTAAACGTCGCCTGCGGCTCGGTCACGCCCGCCTCGGTGCCGGCGACCTTGGCGGTGTAACCGCTGAGGAAGTGATACATCGCCTGTTGCGGCGTGAGCAACGAAATCGGCGGCAACACGCCGAAGGCATCGCACGTCAGAAACACGACCGCAGTCGGATGGGCATCGGCGCGACCGGAATCGATTGCGTTGTCGATGAAATCGAGCGGATAAGCGGCGCGGGTGTTTTCGGTATATCGACTGCTGTCGAAATTGGTAATGCGCGTTTCGGGATCGACTTCGACGTTTTCCACCACGCAACCGAAGCGCAGCGCCTTATAAATCTGCGGTTCGTTCTTTTCACTCAGGCGAATGCACTTGGCGTAGCAACCGCCCTCAAAGTTAAACACGCCCTTGTCCGACCAACCGTGTTCGTCATCGCCGATCAATCGACGACCCGGGTCGGCGCTAAGTGTCGTCTTACCGGTTCCCGATAGACCGAAGAACAATGCCACATCGCCGTGCGGGCCGACGTTGGCCGAACAGTGCATCGGAAACACGCCCTGCGCCGGTAGCGCGAAATTCATTACCGTGAAGATCGACTTCTTAATCTCACCCGCATAGGCCGTGCCGCCGATCACGATGGTCTTGCGCGCGAAATCCGCAAGCACAAACGCTTCGGAATTGATGCCATATTTGGCGGCTTCAGCTTTGCAATCGGGCGCGCCGAGAATGATCCATTCGGGCTTGGCCGCTTGCAGTTCTTCGCGCGGCAAGCGCCGAAACAGTTGGCGGGCGAACAACGCATGGGCCGGCTTGGTGGTGACCAGACGCAGCGAGATCGAATAGTCGACGCTGGCACCCGCCTTTGCGTCCACCACAAACAGTTCGCGCTCATTCAAATGCGCGATCGCCAAATCGCGCAGCGCATCGAACTGCGCCGGTTCGATCGGTCGGTTCACGGTGCCCCATGCGACCGACTCGGCGGTGGTCGAATCTTTTACGATGAATTTATCTTTGGGGCTGCGGCCGGTGCGTTCGCCCGTCAGGATCGCCAACGCCCCCTTGTTGGTAAGCTGCCCCTCGCCCTTGGCGATGGTGCGTTCGACCAGATCGGCCGGGCTGAGATTCCAATGAACCGCCTGTTGCGGATGAATGCCGTGCTTGGAAAGGTCGGTGACGCCGGGCTGCACGCTGAGGTCTCCTATCGAGGTAACGCGCGGGAACTCTCCAATTGACCGGCGCGCCGTCTGACAACAAAAAGTAGGCCCAGCATTGTGCCCCGCGACCGCACGCGCGGCAATGCATTGAAGCCGGTGCACTTTACACATATTGACGCGCGTTCTAGGCTAGGCGTATGAATCTTCGAAACACGTCTGTACGCGTTGTTAAATCCTTTTGCCTAACGATGGTCTTGATGAGTGGGCTCGCGCTCGGCTGCGGCGAGGGCGGCGCTGCGACCACCAGCATCCGGCTGACGGCCGCCGAACGACCCGACATAGCGATGGGCAACGGCACCAGCGGCACGATCAACATCCCCGGCGAAACGGCATTTAACTATCCCAAGTTCAGCTCGGGGCAGGAAGGTAACGACGCGCGCGGCAGCGCGATTCGCGTCAGCAACACTGCCGCATCGTGCAGTGCCGAAGTCACCGGCGAAGGTAATGCGTGGGGCGCGTTTCAATTGGGCTACGGTTTCGATCATCAATCGACAGCGGAATCCAAGTGTGTCATACGAGTTCGGTTGAATGCGAAGGAGACTGCCGCCGAAACGCTGCCGGCGGGTGCTGAGGCGAAGATTAAGCCGACCGGCCTCGTCAATTTGGTGTTTATTCTCAAGGACGCGAACGGCGTCACGATTACTGAAGAAACCTTGGTCAATAACAGTCTACGCAAGGGGCCGCGTGCCGCATCGGTCTCGCATGACGTTTCATTCGACGCCACCTTGCTGCCGGATCATGGATACTATGTGGTACTCAGTGGCCGTAGCGAGGCGTCGGTTAAGGCCGAGAATGTGGCGACCAAGTTGGCGCTCGAAGTGTCCGACATCTCGATCGAACTCAAGTGGTCGCCTACCAAGACAGCGTCGACGACCACCGACTTGGGTACGCCGTAAGCAATGGGCACGCGCATCGGCCTGTACGGCGGCACCTTCGATCCGATTCATCATGGGCACCTGATATCCGCCCGCGCGCTGGCCGAACAGTTACAACTCACGCGGGTCATCCTCATTCCCTCGGCGCAGCCACCGCACAAGCCAGATGTCGCGCATACGCCGATCGCCGATCGCATCGCCATGGTCCGCGCGGCCGTCGAAGGCGACGCGCTATTTGAAGTATCCACCATCGAAGCGGAGCGCGACGGCCCGAGCTTCACGTTTGATACCGTCACGGCTTTTCGCGAGTGGTTGGGCGACGAAGCCGAGTTGTTTTGGTTCATCGGTGGCGACTCGCTGCCGGAACTCAAAACCTGGCATCGCGTTCGCGAACTGGTCGAGCGCGTGACCATCGTGACGGCCGCGCGTCCGGGCTGGAAACTGCCGAGCGAGGCCGACCTGACGGAGGCGGTCGGACCGCGCGCCGCAAGGCGGTTGCTCGACCATTGCATTGCGACGCCCAAGATCGGAATTAGCGCAACGCAAATCCGATCGCGTTGTGCCGAAGGCCGCTCGATTCGCTACCTCGCCCCCGAGGCCGTGGTCGAATACGTAACGTCGCACGCGCTTTACCGGTCGCGCCGATAATGCCGAATCCGCCCTATCCTTATGCGTTTTCGACAGTTAGCCGTCTGTAATAAAGCGTCACGAAGTCGGACGTTTACTTGGATCGCCCCGCTTGCCATGGTAATATTGAAATATCGGAGGCAGCTCAGAGCGCGGAACGAGCCTGTTGACGATACCTACCGACGCTTGCTTGCCATGCTTGATGGTTGTCGAGTTGCCAGCACTGAAAAGCCCACTGCCGGCAACGGGTTCACGAGAATTGCGCCGTTGCCCGATGTGAGAGTAAGACGGGGCCCCAGCGCCCGGGAATTTGAGCCGAGTTCGACGGACGTGTTGCGGGTTGCAACGCGCAGTCGAACCCGCAGGGAGATTGGCTCGCCGAACGCACTTCGCCGACACGAAGCTCGCGCCGGAAAGGAGCCGCACACCACATGCCTATCGATCGCAAGACCAAAACCATGCGACGCGTGCAGATCGGATTCATCATGCTGCTCGCCGTCGTGTTGTACGTTCAACTTACAAGTGAAGACCCCAAGCCGGTCATCAACGCCGGAGCGCCTGTCGTTTTCGCCGCCGCACCTGAAACCGCCGACCCGTTTGAAACGGCGGTCCGCAACAATCCGCTGCGCGCCTTGGAAATGGCCCGCGACCGACTGGCGCGATTGCAACCGACCTACACCTGCACCTTCGTGAAGCAGGAAAGCATCGACGGCCAGATCAGCGCCGAGCAGGAATCCGATGTGAAGTTTCGGTCGGAACCGTTCAGCGTGATGATGCACTTTCGGCGCAACGCCGGTTTGGCGGGGCGCGTGATTTACGTTGAAGATCGTTGGGTGGACGGAGACGCCGAAGACCCGGCGCTGCGCGACCTGGCCGTATGCCAACCTGCCGGTGGTCTTTCTTATCTCGTCAAGAGCGTCAAGCAGCCGATTCGCGGCAAGCTGGCCCAGAAGACGTCGCGCCGTTCGATCGATCAGTTCGGTTTCGAAAACTCGCTCGACCTGTTGATCAAGTATTCGAGGAAGGCCGAAGCCGACGGTGTACTTGGCATGGAATTTGTCGGCGTCACCCGCTTTGACGGTCGCGACGTTTGGCTGATTCGCCGCACGCTGCCTTACACCGGTCCGAACGGTGCCTATCCCGATCGCATCGCGGATCTCTACATCGATCAGGAACACAAAGTGCTGTTGGCGGTGTACACCTACTCCGGCGATGAGCGCGCGCCCGAGCAACTGTTGGGCAAATACGAGTACCGCAACATCCGCTTCAATGCCGACCTGACGGATAAAGACTTCGATCCGGCCACGTACGGTATGTAGTCGGTTCGCCGCAAAATAATGAAGGCCGTCGCATACAAGCGACGGCCTTTTTTTGCGCAATGGAAAGGCCCGGCGTCACGGTGACAACCGAGCCTGGAGGAGTTTGTGGACTGCGAGGCCTTACCGCTCGACGCGCACACTTTGGAATGAACCCACCCCCAACAATGGCGTTTCATCGGTACTCGTCGAGCGGCACGCGCCCCACTTCACCCGTAACCATTGGCTATGCCGAGCGGCGGCGGCGCAGGGCCACCAACGCGCCGACAGCCAATAGGCTGAGCGTGCCGGGTTCGGGAATCGCGTCGACACTAAGTTCGACATCGAGCGGCGTATCGTCGCTGCCGACCAAGCCGACGGCCGCGATCGAATACACGGTGCTGCCGTCGAGCGTGACGCCGGGAAGCGACAACGCCAAAGCGTCATTCGACGCCAAGCGGACTTCCAAGTCGTACGTGCCGGGCATGATGTTTGCGTAACCGCTGGACTCGGTGAAGCTCACGTCGCTAAAGATCGTGGGGCCGCCGCTGGCGACGACGACGTTGACGGCCGGCGCATTGGGTGAGAGGTGCAACAATCGAGCGCGGGCCATGCCCGGCAGGATCGTGTTGTCATCCTGAAACACCACGGGCTGGATGCTGGCCAACTCGCCCGCGGCGGCGATGGTGTAGGCCGTGCCGCCCGCGACAGATACGTCGGCATCGATCGGTGCCGGATCCATCATGGTGTTGGCCACAACCACCTTGAAGTTGTACATCGCTTCGGGCAGCGCCGCGTACGCCGTGAAGTCGCGATAGGCGACGTCTTCAAACGCCGGCATCGCAAAATTGTTGTTCACCACCACATCGACGGGCGGTGTGTCGGGCGAGCCGTGAAACACGCGTACCAGGGCGTCCATGCCGCCCGGACCCGCGTAGGCAACGGTATTGACGGCCATCACCGCCAACGCCGTTAGTACGGCCATGCTTAGTTTCTTCATGTTTTTCTTACCTCCTTTAATCCTGTCTTGGATTGCCGATCTTTCGAGATCGGTGGTTCACTCAGCGCGCACCTTCCACGGGGAAGGCTCGGCCTTCTTATCAATTACAGCCTTCGTCTGTTAGGGTGGATCAATGACGGACCGGGACTACGGCACGCCACCCATCCAGAGATGCGTTAGCACCTGCGGATCACCCATGGGAAAAATGGTTACCTTGAAAGCCAATAACACCAGCACGCCGATGATCTTGCGTTGGCGACTGGTTAATCTTCTCGGTTGGTTCAGCAAGCGCTGCATGCGTTCGCTCAGACCGCCGCTGGTATCGAAAACCGACAGCAGCGTCGGCGACGATGCGAGACGATCTTCCGTTTGCAACAGTCGACGCCCCATGTGTACCAAGGTATTGATGTACGACGAACGGTCCTGCCGCAGATAAGACATTGCGGTGGCGTCGCAGCAAATCTCTTGTAGTTGCGCGAGGCGGCGACGCAGAATGATCAACGCCGGATTGAACCAGTACCAAATCAAAATCGCATGCGTGAGTAATCGGAACGCCGCATCGCCGCGACGAATGTGGGCGAACTCGTGGGCGAGGATCGACTTAATGTGCGATTCGCTCTCGGTTTCAACGACATCGCGTGGCAGCAGAATCGTCGGCCGCCAAACGCCGAACATGCCCGGCATCTGCAGCTTTCCGCAGACGCGCAATTGCCATGTCGCGGTGATATCCATGCCATCGGCGACGTCTTCCGCCAAGAGTTGCAGCGATTCAGAGGGTTGCACACAGGTGGCAATATGCCGACGCATGCGCAGATACCGTAACGCGTAAAAGATGGCCAAGCCGGCTACGCCCAGACACCAAACGCCAAACAGCGCCGGCTTTAGCCAAGTGGCTTGTACCGCCGCCTGCACGCTTTCATTGATAAGCAAGTAATCGATGAACCAGAGAGCGCCGTTGTTACCCAGCAAGGAGCGCGTGATGCTGACCGGCGATCCCAGAAACGGCGGCAGCAAGAGCTTGAGTAGCACCATCGCCCAGAGGCACATAAAGATATGCGGCCACAGGCGTTTGCGGCCGAGGCGGTCGATCGTCCAGACGACGGCAATGAGGATGAGCACCTGCCACGTGCAGGCCCACATCCAATCCGCCCATGTATCGATCAATCGCATCATGATGAGGTCTCAAACAAAACCGAAAACTCTTAAACGCGGCTTATTTACCTTTGCGCTTCGTTTTGTTTTCTGCTTCCAACTCTTCGAGCAATCCTTGCAATTTGCGGCGCTCTTTGGCCGACAGCGATTTATCCTCGATCAAAAACTGCAACATGGGCCCGAAGGCGCCGTCGAAGGCCCGTTCGACCAAGCCACGTAAATCCGAACGGCGTGCCTCGGCACGGCTGATCAGCGGTTTGAATACACTGACGTTGCCGCGTTTGTGCATCGCCAAAGCACCCTTTTCGGCCAACCGCGTCAGCATCGTCTTCACGGTGGTATAGGCCCACTCGGTCTCTTCTTCCAAAGCATCGAACACGTCGCGGGCGGCAACCTCTTGTTGCTCCCAGACGACTTGCATAACTTTCCATTCACCATCACTGAGCTTCATATCAGGCGATCCTTTGCCGGGGGCGCTACTGCTACGTCCGTCACTTTCTTACTACAATTGTAACATTTGGGGTGTCGCGAATCAACGTGTTTTTAAAATAGGCTTGCGATTCCGATTATACGGGTCGGCGAATATAAGCAGCGGCGAATATTAACCTTTGTGGCAGCGATGGTTAAATTCGGATTTCCACCATCGCAATAAATTAGGCGCGCGGCGCATTGGTAAGGGCTAAATGAAAATTAATCTCGATTTTCTTCGATAAACCGCGCCGCCGCGTGACGGCGACGATCGACGGTCAACTGCAGCACTTCGGGCCGTGCGTAATGACCGACCGGGTCAAAATTCTGCCGCTCGCGGCGGACCTGGGCGTGATCGATCTTGGCGATGATCAAATCTTCTTTGTTGGTGACCGGTTCCACTAGCCAATTGCCGTCGGGCCCGGCAATGCAACTGCCGCCGTCGTAAATCGTCTCACCGGCGTCACACATCTGATCGCGATACGGAACCGTCGCGGGAATATCGTCGGCACGGATGATCGAGCCCACGCTTAGCACAAATGAGCGCGACTCTTTCGCGATGAAGCGGGTGATATCCTGCGTGAGGCGCTGATCTCCCGGCCATATGGCCACGTGTAAATCTTCACCGGCCGCATACAGCGCCGCCCGCGCCAACGGAATCCAATTTTCCCAACAATTCAGCGCTCCGACGGTGAACGGGCCCAGTGGATGCGTCACCAAGCCCGCGCCATCACCAACACCCCAGGACAAGCGCTCTTCATAGGTCGGCATCAGCTTGCGATGGACCGACTCGATGCTTCCTTGTTCATTTATGTACACGCACGAGCAGTAGATCGTATGACCGCCGCGATCGGCAGGCCGTTCCGCGATTCCAAGGACGACGGCGATGCGCTTTTCCTGGGCCGCGTCGCAGATGGGCTGTAGGTGCCCCGCCTCGATGCAGACGGCCTGATCGAGATAGAGCGCGTGCAGTTCCTTCTGTACGTCGGACTCGAAGCGCGCGCCGTCGGTGCGCGTAAGCCACAGCGGATACGCCGGTAGCAGCGTTTCACCGAAACAGACGAGCTGCGCTCCACGCGCGGCGGCATCGTGGATCGTTTGCACGATCTTGGTTGTCGTCGCAGCGCGATCGAGGAAGACGGGCGCGATTTGGGCAGCGGCGATGGTGAGTTGGTCAGGTATCATTTCGAACTATTCGAGCTATATCGCTCGTCTCCCGCTACTGCACTAATCGCCAGCATCTGCGGAACTGGCTTTTTCTTTCAGCCGCTTCTTCGTATCGCTCAGCAACCACTCGAATTCATCCAGCGAAACAAACTTCGTCTCACCGGTCTGCAGTACGATATGCGTCCCCTCGTTCCCGTGATGGCCGGGTCGCTCATAGACAATAATATTGTTTGGCCATCCGAATGTACTTTCTCCCGGAACGATGACATAACAGTCGTCAAGGTCTTTCAACTCGGTCAATCCAGAGTCGGGACAAATTAAATGCTTCTTTTTCAAGAAGTCCGCTTCCAGTAGTTCCTTAAAGTTATCGGGAAACTTCGTGTCACGAACCTCTTCCTCTTCTGGAGGCATGGCTTTCAAATACATCGCCATAGCAATCTGATTCATATTTTCCGCACAGACAGATCGCTTGGCCACGCCCCGCGCCTCGACCAGCGCCGGAAGCATGATTGACGCCCCCAACGCAGAGGTCACCAACTGGCCGCCGGCGAAGGTGCTGAAACCGATCGGCTTATTGCCGAACGATGCGAAGAGCGTGCCCTCGTCAAACACCTGCCGCGCCGTCACCTCATTATGAATGTATTGCGCGACCGTGCGATAGGACGGCATGGCGGTGATGTCGATATCCACACCTTCCTTTTGCGCCATTGATACGCCCGCTTGCGCGAAACCGAGTATCCACGGGTATGCCGCCGCCGCACCGTTGCGCGTGTCGACGAAACTGACCGTCGTACCAAGTTCGCCGAGCGTTTTGAACCCGTGCTGAAACTCGGCATTGGTCAACAGCGAATCGGCGCGGTCGCCTTTATCCAGCCGATCCAACGCACCGCGGACCATTTGCGGATAGAGCGCCATGATGACGCGGCCTTTGTACGCGGCCCATGCCGGCGCGATCGGGATGGGCAGGCCCCTGCTGTTGACGAATGAAATCTTGTGCTTGCCGTGCTGTTGGGTGCGAATGTTCATGTCGAGTTCTTCACCCGCCATTTGCGAACCCAGGCCCGCCATCCGCGCGACCAGACTGCCGAGACCCTCAACATCATTGCAATCCGCGATCAACGTGACGCCGCTAAACCAAAAGCCGCCATTCTCGGGCGCGTCGTAAATGGCGAACGTATCGCCAAACTTGCCCAATAGGTCGACAATCCTAAAGCCAAGCATGCCCTCGACTTGTTGCAGGCCGCCCTCGATCTGCTCGCTCACTTCCGGAGGTGCCTGCTTAATGCCATTCATCATCGCGGTGAATCCACCAGCCAAATCCATGTTGCTGGCAAAGGCGAAGGTGGGGTCTTTCGGAATCAGCGCCAGATCCTCTTCAGTCAAGCGCTTGGTGCCGCTGGTCGCCAACAATCCACGACCACCGCGCGGCGTATGACAGAACAAGCCGGTGTAACTCGCCCCACCGACGAGATGACCTTCTAAGCAAATTGACTCCAACCCTTCGAGGCCGAGAGCATCCATGATTTGCATGCCGACTTTGAGTTCTTCGGCGTCAACATCGGGTGCCATCGGTAGATACGTTTCGTACAACCGACGCGCTTCTATGACGTTCACAAACAACATACCTGTGCGCGTCTTGTCATTGCCCTTGATGCGTTGCCGTGCTGCTTTCAAGCCCGCATGATCGCGCAGTGACGATCCATCACCGCGCACGCCATTGGTGATTAAGCGCTCGGCGTTGGCTCCGACCGTCAAGACGAAACAGTCATCGACAGCGCTAAACGCTAACCCACCCGGCAACGGCAACTGTACGCGTGTCGTCGCGCCATCGGCTTCGACCGGCGCACCCATGAGTCGTAACATTGTCGTCAAATCGGCCTGCATTTTTGCTGCTGTCTTACCCGCGCGGCAAACGAGCGCGGCATCTACGGTGGGCCCGCCCTCGCCGATCTTGAGACCGATCAGCCCGACCCCCACCGGATGCAGGGTGAGTGACTCCAATAAGCGCAAGCCGCTATCGTGCAGCTCCTTCGGCATGCCCTGTTCGCGCATCGTCTTTTGCAAGAACGCATCGAGTGCGCCGTACAGCGCGGAATAGAACGCCTTAAATTCCGGATCGCCCAAGCAACGTTTCTGCAAGTTGTCATCGTCGATGCCGTCAAGATGTTGCATGCCCGACAAGCCGACGAACAGCACCGTTTCTTGCGGAAAGACGGTTGCCATGTCGGCCTCGTGATGCTCGGCATGAACGGGCATTGACCATAGCAGTTGCGTGCATAATCCGGCCGTGATGATGGTGTTGAATTTTGACACGGTGATCTCTCCTATGCGTGCGTTTTACAGACTATTAAGAGCCCTTGTCTTCCACTGCCACCATATTGCGGGACCCGACCCCCGCCCGCAATACTACCCCTTTCGCCTCAATCGCATTACATTTCGGTTCGGAGAAGGCCGCTGAATAAATTACCATCCGTGTGGCAGCATCACCGGTTACAAACCGGTGCCACAGCGCGGCCGAGGCATTGCCAGTTACGAAAGTTGCTCCAGCGCGAGCACTTAACACCGCACAACGATCCAACAGAGCATTATCCATGGACGTCATTCAATCCAAAATCAACACCAACGACGATACCTTCAGCGAAAACAGCCGACACATGGCCGACCTCGTGCAGACGCTGCGCGAGAAGATCAATGTCGTGAAACAAGGCGGCGGACCGGCGGCCATCGAACGCCATCAATCGCGCGGTAAGCTCGTGGTGCGCGATCGCATCGATGCGCTCATCGATCCCGATAGCCCCTTTCTCGAATTCAGCCCGCTGGCCGCGAATGACATGTACGACAACGACGCCCCCGCCGCCGGGATGGTCAGCGGTATCGGGCGCATCGCCGGGCGCGAGTGTGTCATTGTTGCCAACGATGCCACCGTCAAAGGCGGCACGTACTACCCGATTACCGTTAAGAAACACCTGCGTGCCCAAGAGATCGCACAAGAAAACAACTTGCCGTGCATCTATCTGGTTGACTCGGGCGGCGCGTTCTTACCATTACAAGCGGAGGTCTTTCCCGATCGCGATCACTTCGGTCGCATCTTTTATAACCAGGCGCGCATGAGTGCCGAGGGCATTCCGCAAATCGCCGTTGTGCTCGGTAGCTGCACCGCCGGCGGCGCGTATGTGCCTGCCATGAGTGATGAAACCGTGATCGTCAAAGAACAAGGCACCATCTTTCTGGGGGGCCCGCCGTTGGTGAAGGCCGCCACCGGTGAAGAAGTGACCGCCGAAGAGTTGGGCGGTGCCGACGTACACTGTCGCACCTCGGGCGTGACCGACCATTACGCCGTCAACGATGAAGACGCGTTGGCCATCACGCGGCACATCGTCGAGCATCTCAATCAGCGGCCCAAGCACACGCTCAAGCTGCAACCCGTCGAAGAACCCGCGTACGATACCAAAGAGATTTACGGCATTATCAATAAAGACATTCGCAAGCCTTACGACGTGCGCGAAGTTATCGCGCGACTCGTCGACGGCAGCCGCTTTCACGAATTCAAAGCGCTCTACGGCACGACTGTCGTCACCGGCTTCGCACACATCTGGGGCTACCCCTGCGGCATCGTGGCCAACAACGGCGTGCTCTTTCGCGAAAGCGCGCAGAAGGCGGCGCACTTTGTCGAGCTATGCAGCCAGCGCGGCATACCGCTCATCTTTTTGCAGAACATCACCGGCTTTATGGTCGGCAAGGCGTACGAGTCGGGCGGAATCGCCAAGGATGGTGCCAAGATGGTCGCCGCCGTAAGCAACGCGTGCGTGCCAAAGTTCACCGTCATCATCGGAGGCAGCTACGGCGCGGGGAACTACGGTATGTGCGGTCGGGCGTATCAACCGCGGTTGATGTGGATGTGGCCCAACGCCCGCATCAGCGTGATGGGCGGCGAACAAGCGGCCAACGTGCTCGCCACCGTCAAGAACGATCAACAAGTCCGCAAAGGCGGCGCGCCCATGACCGACGCCGACGCGGCGGCATTTAAACAACCGATCCTCGATAAGTACGAAGCGGAGGGCAACGCGTATTACTCTACAGCGCGCCTCTGGGACGACGGTGTGATCGACCCGGCGGATACGCGCATGGTGCTGGCACTGGGGATTGGGGCGAGTTTGAATGGGGCGTATGGCGAGCGTCGGGCTAGTTTGTTTAGGATGTAGGTAATTGTAGGGTCCGCACTGCAGACCACTTGCCGGCGCGACGAGCGAATCAAACAAGCTAAACGTCGTCAATCCCTCAGAGTACCTATTAACGCGCTTTCTGTACATGTTCTCGACAATATGGTCCGCGATGCGGACCCTACCACTATAGTTATTTTGCCCCACACTTCACTGGCGATGCGTGAATCTACATTCGACGAGTTCCATTTTCTGGGCGGAAATATTGCGACGGCCACTTTAGTTCTGGTACACTCCCCGCCACAGCTTATGTATTTTTTGGCTCCCGAGGAGAGGAAAGATGAAAATAGCGACCTGTTTAGTTTTTTGTATCTGGGCGTCAACCATTAGTCCTTTAGAGCTTTTCGCATCAACACCGAATTTCAGAAGACTAGGCGGACTACCAAACACGGTAATCAACAGTCGTGCAACTGATGTTTCCGCCGACGGATCCGTCGTGGTGGGTTTCGCGCGTTCTGATGACACACTTGACTTCGAAGCGTTTCGATGGACGGAAGCAACCGGGATGGTCGGGTTGGGCAGTCTACAAGGTGGCATATTTGAGACAAGTCGAGGGTACGCCATATCGCCCGATGGCGGCACAATCGTGGGTGAATCGAGATCGGCATTGGGCATTGAAGCGTTTCAGTACACTCAGTCGGCTGGCATGACCGGGATAGGAAATCTTTCTCAGGGACCTGAACCGAGTGTTGCCTATGGTGTGGCAGCAAACGGCGATGTGGTCGTCGGTGCGAGTGGTAATCAAGCGTTTCGATGGACTCCAACCGATGGTATGGTCGGTATCGGAGATTTGCCGGGAGGAATGGACTTCAGTGTGTCCGAAGCAGTTTCAGCAGATGGCGCCGTTATTGTAGGAAGTAGTCGGTCAAGTATCGGTATCGAACCGTTTCGTTGGACCGAAGAAGATGGCATGGTTGGACTCGGGATCGACGGTATTGGCTGGGGTGTTTCACAAGACGGATCGGTTGTCGTGGGCGAGGCCGACCCTGGTCCGACGAATGAAGCGTTCGTATGGGCGCAAGACAATGGACTGACCTTGCTCGGCGACTTGCCTGGGGGACAGGTCGACAGCAGAGCATTTGACGTATCGGCGGACGGTTCTGTTGTAGTGGGACAAGGCCGTAGCGCCAATGGCCGCGAAGCATTTATTTGGACGAAGAACGATGGAATGCAGTCACTTCAGGACCTTTTAAGGCCATATGTCGGTACCGCGTTGGATGGTTGGCAGTTAGAAGCTGCCACAGCAATTTCATCCGATGGTCGAACCATCGTTGGCAGGGGGTTTAATCCAAACAATCAATCGGAGGCTTGGATTGCGATGGTTCCGGAGCCGAGTATGGCGACGATTTTCCTCGTAGGGAGTTGTGTCATTTTATCTAAACGGTGCCCTCGGAACGCCTAGCTAGGCGGCTGGCATGCCAAAGCCCAAGTCGCGGCGGGTGGCACTGTCGGCACTTTGTCGCAGGCGGCGTCGAAAACGGGTGCCACTGCTCGGCTCGCCCGCCAGTGCATCGAGCGCTGCAACAACTCAACCCCACCGCGTGACCGTGGGCCGTATCGATGCATCGGAAGCCCTCCCCTCATACGCACGACAACTCGACCAATTCCAATCCAACAGCCCGCCGGTAGGCGCATGCTGGTGATTATGCAGTATTGCAGAACGGCATTCGAACAGTGCCGATACGGCCGACGGTTCGCGGGTTTGCTAAGAATGTCACGGCGCCCGAGAGCACTGGCGGCCAAGCCAACCAGTGGCACCCTGCTCTGGCGACCGAGCCGACCACCGGCAGCCAGCGACGGTCGCATTTCTCGATGACTCCGAATCTCCCAACAAAATACTCTGATGAACCACAGAAACTACGTCGTTCTAACGACAAATCACGCTTTGCACTGTTCATAGAACCGTGGCACACGATTCAGGCTGTCGGCGCGTCAATGAAAAGCAGCGGCGGCAATAGAAGACGCACCGGCAAGCACCGGCGGCTATCGTAAAACCGCCCCGATTTTCGTTTATTTTTTGGGTGTACCCACCTCTCGCACCCATTGAGCGCGTGATTTTCCCTAAGACGCTGAGGCATGCTTGATTGAACGCCGCATGTGGACCGCGCGGCAACTGTTGGCACGGCAGTTGCACACCGCTGCTGCGAAACGATGACGCGTTCGACGATTCCCAGAGCGTTGCGAACGCCCAGAACGAGAAAGGCTTGTTATGAGAAGCAAACAACGCAGCAATGTGCATGTAAAACTCGGGGGCGTGGCTGTCGCGCTGGCGTGTGCCGTTTTGACGAGCGGCTGCACACCAACGCCCACCGAAGTGGACGGCACCGACCCGTTCGCGCCGGTCGATTGCAACGATTTGGGTGCCGGGGCGCTCATCATCGATGTCGATCCATACTCGCCGTTTGTGAGCGGCGACCCGGTTTATGCCGACACCCCTTTTGGGGTGCGATGGTTCGCCCACTTCACGCGCGGCAGCAACATGAATTACTTTGGGTTCACCGGCGAATACGTCGCCAGTATCACCATTCTGGACGGTGATACCGAGGTGTATTACGAAGAGATCGACGCAACGCCGCTTAATGTGGCGAGCGGCGATTACGACGGCACGATCGTTGAAGCCGGGCTACCCGCGGGAACGTACACCGTGCGCGTGGTGCTCGATGTCTATGGCACCGTCGAGCAGTGTAACAATCTGATCTTCGTGCTGAATAACATCAGTTCGACGGAACTGACGGTTGAAAGCGAGCCGATCGATGACGTCGCCGATGCGCCCGATGATGCCAACGAAGACGAAGATGGTGAGCAACTGCCGCGTCTCGAAGTCTTGCGGCGCTGAGCGTTGAATTTTTAACGGCCAGCGCGGTGACGCACACATTTCATCACACTTTTGATACTACGCGCTCCCACACATACTCCCCTTGAAGGGGGAGCGTCGCACCCCGGCCCTCGATTAATTTCTTTTCGAATATTTCACTCAGCCATAAGGTGCGACCAGGCGGGTGCCCCATATTGGTAACCCAGCTTGAGGTCGCGATTCAAATTTCTCGTTCGCCTAGCTTGCATTGTCACCGACATGCCTTAATCGCGTCCCCCACGTCGGAGTCCAACGCGGGCCACCCGCCCGCGCCGTGTAAGCAAGATTGATATACCTAAGGACATTAGCAACATAGACGTCGGTTCCGGAACGAGCACAAAGTTATCGACCATGAGGTAAGACGGATACGACCCGGTAGTTACGTCGGTCGCGCCGAATCCGATATTGATCACGCCCGTCGTTGCGATTGTTTGCTGAAAGCTGTGCCAGCCCGTCGTCTTGAAATTGTCGTTCGAAGTCGGCAGACTCACATCATCCTGCCACGCCAATGGCGCAACAGCATCATCAATCAAAACAAACCCATAATCCGGACCTGGTGAATTTGTTGGAATAGGGTTTGGGTTGGTAGCAAAAGCCCAATCAAACGAGATGACATCGCCGGCAGTCACCTGAACTTGCTGCCAGCCGACCGACAAGCTCAAGACAAAATCGCCCGGTACGACCGCATCGAAAGTCCCGCTAGGGAGATTTAGCGTCTGCTCGACTGTCGCCGGACTGGGCATTCCGCTTGTTGCCGTTGCCGCATAGGCGAACTCTTGCCCTTCGGTCGCCGTCTGCCCCAAAAGGAACTGACGTGTGTCCAATGATCCCAGCGTATTCCATGAACCACTCAGAGGTGCTTCAAAACCACCATTAATGATCGACGAAATTGGTACGGCAAAAATGGCCTTTGTCGTCATTAACAAAACGATAATACTTACCCTGATCATCTGAGTCTCTCCTTAGAAAATCAGAACAAAAAATGACATCTGATGAAACAACAATAGGTTAATCAGGGTCGCAATCGTACCAAATAACGCCACTCAAACAAAGCAATTTAGGGGCTACACTGCGGACTGCGGGCGGGTGGCATGCTTGCCCTTCAAGGCAAGCATGACGGCTAGCGCGGTGACGCACCCATTTCATCCCACTTTCAATACCACGCGCGCCCCGCATGCCCCCCTTGAAGGGGGAGCATGGCACGCTTCATGCTCGCGCGTTTGCCAAGGCATCCAGCTTCACCACCGTATTCCAATTGCGCGCGGTGCCGCGCACGTTGAGCTTCTTTTCGATCACAGCGTTGGTGAGTTTCGAGCGACCGATGCCGTCCGGGTAGATCATGTAAAGCTGTTTGCCCGCGGACCGGACGATCTCGCGACCTTCGATCTCGTCGTTTAACGTTCGCACGGCGGCGGTCGTGGCGGTCGACTTGAGTAGCATCACCAGCGTATGGCTCGGGTCGCGTTCGGCTTCGGTTGTAAATGGATTATCCGCGATGATCCGCTTCCACTCGGTCGCCGTGCGCACGACATAGTCGATCGATAGCCCAAAGCGCGCTTGCGTTTCCGCTTCGAGCAATTGTTCGAGCGCTGCGACGGATTGGCGCGGGCCTTCGAACACCACATTGCCGCTTTGCAGCAGCGTGCGTGCATCGGCGAACCCCGCAGATGCAAACAGCGACCGCAGATCAGCCATCGGGATTTTGTTGCGACCGCCGACGTTGATGCCGCGCAGCAATGCGATGTAGGTGGGCATGACGCGTTTGATAGTCGGCCTGACGTGATCGGTCAATGTGACAGTTGGCACTGTCGGAATTGATCGAGATGATCATTGCGAAAATGCTCCTCGCAGCGGACCTGATGAGACGCCAACGCGGAGTTCATAAGCACAACCCAACCATCACTTATCGAAATGATTGGCGTCGTTGACCCACACGTTGCCACTGGCGGAATGGTAAAGCCAGCCGACTGTGGATGAACCACTGGCCACGGTCGGCGGATTATTGCCGATAGCCGCCCAACCCGTCGCTCCCTTTCTTGGACCGATCGGGCAGCGCGGGATATCGGGAATGTACTTCCCATATTTATAGACAGCCGTCTTATTACCGGCCATGGTGCCAGTTTTATTTGTAAAGCGCGCGATCGCCGTGAGACTGCCGGGGAAGTTACCGTCGTGTTCGAGTGCATAACGCTGAAGCGCTTCTCTCATCACCCGCAAATCGGCCTGCAGGGCCGCGATCTCGGTGGATTCTGATGCGTTATCAAACTGCGGAATCACCACAGCCGCTAGTATTCCCAAAATAACCACAACGATGAGCAGTTCCACGAGCGTGAAGCCACATCGTTCCGATATTATGGTGTGTTCTGATCGAGACCGAACCGACATAGGGAAAACATCGGCTAACGGTGCAGCTTTCTTTCGGACATGGCGAAACCACGAGCAGGCCCAAACAGGTTATTATCCTACGGATTGGTGGCGACGGCGCTGACGAAACGACATCGTTACCAAGCCCGCAAGCATCGCGAACAACGCGCCGCCACCACCCAAGACACGGCGCAGCGCGTCGGCGGCCATGACCATAGGAAAGGTCCGCGATGCGGACCCCACGAATTGCCGACATCGATAGCCACTTACCGAAATCCCTTTCCAACGATCCTTACCGATCCTTCAACTTCCCAAAAGCACGATCCAGCGCGCGCTCGGCTTTTTCGATCGCGCCCTTATACGCCTGATCGACGGTCGCGGCTTGGTTGCTAACGGTGATCGGGTCGAGGCCGCGCGGTCGGGCTTCGAGCTTGCAGCGGATGTCTTCGCCTTTGCTTTTCTTATCGCTATCTTCGTCGGTGATATGAATCTCGACGCGCGTCAGCTTATCGACGAAGCGCTTCATCGAACTGGTTACCGTTTCTTCGATCTTGCGAATAAGCCCTTCGCGGCCTTCGATGTGACTACTCGTGTTGACTTGTATCTGCATGTTCGTCCTCCTCTAATGAAAGTCGGCGACGCCGACTGTTCCGACACCGCCGGGATATTCTAGTTTCATTTTGGCTTCCGGGCAGGACCGATTCCGGCATTTGAGCCGATCGATTTACTCTGGCGAATCGCCCGTACGCTGGCCGGTGTACGCGACCTTGATTTCAACGGTAAATGCAACGCCGCCCGTGGCATTGATCAACGTGACGAGCACGCCGCGCGTAATTTCCCCGCTGGTGGTTAATGCCGCTCGATCGAACTGACCGGTAACTGCCGACGCCTGTAAGACGCCGCCCGCCCCCACATCGTCGCCCATACCCGCGCCGGAAAGATCGCCGACAAACAGATACTCGAGCGTCTCGTTATTGAAGATGCCGGTGCCCTGCATCGTCGTATCGTTCGGATCAAAAATGCGCATGTTGCCGAACTGCGGAAACTCGACGCCGACCACATCCGGCAATGCTTCATCCAATGATGCGTTTAGCTCAGCCAAACCATCATTCCATTGCGCGACCAACTCACTTAGGGCCGGTGGGAAATCGGCGGCATTCAGCGGCACCAATTCGCCATCGCTGGAATTCGTTTCGACGGTACCGCCGTTGTCGACGGTAAACGTAGCGCGAATCGTCACGACTCCGCGTTCGAGCGACCACAATCCCGCCAATCCACCCGCCATCGGGTCTTGCTGGCATTGCTCGCCCATCATGCCCGTGCAAAAAATGAGAATACCCAATATGGCAGCGATTGGTTTTCGTTTCGACATCATCAACGTTGGCCTCCGATGCGAGGAAAGCTTCGAGCGATTTTAACCCATCGGCATCGACACACCTATATTCGCAGGCAATTTGCTCGACGGATGGGATTTCGCGTGTAGTCGGCCCGAATGGGGTAAATTCTGCAGTCATTTGATACGGTCTCGATAACTCTTAAGTGCTTTCGCCTTGTTCGCCATTCCCCGAAGAAAAAAGGGGCTAGACGTCACGCAATTTATTAGGATCGATTAAAAATTCGACGAAGGTAAGACCTCGCAGCGGACTGTTTATTGGCAAGAGAAAAAGTCGCATAAAATGCGCCATCGCAAACAGCCTGCAAGCATACATCCCGTGAGGATTAGCCATGACCAAGAAAGAAGTCCTAACCAAACTCGAATCCCTCGGCAATGAAGCACGCCGCAAGCACAACACCAAGGCCGGCGCCCACGAGAATCAATTCGGCGTCAAGATGGGCGATATCCGCAAGCTGGCCAAGGAGATCAAGACCGATCACAAGCTTGCGCTTGAGCTTTGGAAGACGGGCAATATCGACGCGCGGCAACTTGCGATTTTAATCATGGAGCCGAAGAAGCTCTCGGCTGCGGAACTCGACCAACTCGTACGGTCCGTCAAATTCGCATACGTGGCCGACTGGCTTTATTCGTATGTCGTCAAAACGCATGCCGATGTCGAAACCCTGCGGCAACAATGGATGACCGATGACGCCCCGATGGCCGCGCGCTTCGGTTGGAGCGCGACGGCCAGCCGTGTGGTCAAGAAACCTAACGGGTTAGATATGAAGGCGCTACTCGATCGCATCGAAGCCGAAATGGGCGACGCCGCGCCGGAAACACAGTGGACGATGAACACCTGCTTGGCCGAAATTGGCATCCATCACGCCAAACATCGCAAACGCGCGATCAAGATCGGCGAAAAGCTGGGCGTGTATCGCGACTATCCCGTGTCGAAGGGCTGCACCTCGCCATTCGTACCGATCTGGGTCGCCGAAATGGTTAAGCGACAAAAATGAACGTTCCCATCTTTGAGACCATGCCGACCGTCGCCGCCGAGCGCGTTGCATTGCGACCGTTGACGTCGAATGATGCCGACGATCTGTTCGCCGTGTTTAGCGATGCCGAAGTGATGCGCTATTGGAGTTCGCCGCCTTGGTCCGATCGAAGCGACGCCGTTGAATTGATCGAGCGCGTCATGCGCGGCGCGGCCGACAATGCGTTTTATCAATGGGGCATTGCGTTAAACGACGGTAATCACGTCATCGGCACATGCACGCTCTTTCAGATTGATCGCCGCAACCGTCGTGCGGAGATCGGTTTTATCCTCCGTCGCGATCTGTGGGGCAAGGGCCTGATGTCGGAAGCGATCGGCGCGTTGCTGGGCTTCGCGTTCGATACCATGAACTTGCATCGCATCGAAGCCGATGTCGATCCGCGCAATGAAAGCTGTTTAAAGTTGCTGGAGAGCGCCGGGTTTGTGCGCGAAGGGCTGTTGCGACAGCGCTGGCTTGTGAATGGCGAAGTTAATGATTCGGTGATGCTGGGCTTGTTGGCGAGTGAGTATCAATCGCGGTAATGCCACGACACAACTGTCACAGGCATCGCTTATGATGCGGTAACGGGCTAAGTCTTGCCCTCACACCGACTTAGCAACTACCACATCCCGGTGCGCATTTTCAAGTCGCCAATCCACCTCATAGTATTATTCAGTCGCCACCAATGGTCCGGCGATTTTTCTTTAATCATCGCGGATGAGTCTCTACACTGTATAGCATTCAAGGAGTTGGCCGATGAAATCAAATTTATTGCTCGCCACTGTTTTTGCGCTTTCCGCCACGTCGCTGCATGCGCAGTCGTTTAACGTTGACGTCGGCGTTGCCGATAAGCCGAGCGACAACTACGCCGCAGCGGGCTTGCCGGGGTACTGGAACGCCGTTCGCCTACAGCACGTCACGCCGTTTATGATCACCCCGCATCCGCAAGCCGAACCATTACGCGATATCAACGGTAACGCCACCAATGTCGTCGTGCATCAATTCGGCGGCATGGATCTCAACAGCTCCGATGATCCTGCCACGATTGGTAATGATGCGGGATTGATGGACGACTTTCTGGCGACCCATTCGCTTTCATTGGAAACCTGCGTGTATATCAACGGGCTGGAGCCGGGCGAGTATGAGGTGATCACCTATGCATGGATGCCGAACTCACCTTCGACCGACGGCAAGGTGCGCTTCGATTTTAATTCTTATCAACCATTGGTCGGAGGCGAATGGCCGGGCGGGCATGTCGAGGGCATCACGTTTAGCCGCCATCAATTGACGGTCACGGCCAGCGGTAGCTTGAGTTATATCGGCCTGCATGTCGGCATACCCAGCGGCGGAAACACGACGATCGGTGCTGCATTAAATGGATTTCAACTGCGCAAGCTGCCACCGTTTATCGCCGCCGATATGAATTGCGATCAACAGGTCGATGGTAGCGACGTTGCCGGCTTTGTGACGGCACTGCTGGATGAAGATCAGTATCGCGCCTCGGAGCCGACGTGTAATATCGATCACGGCGATCTGAACGGTAACGGTATCGTCGGTCCCGAGGATATCAGCGCATTTGTGAATACGGTTTTGAACTAATTTGACCATCGACGATCCACACGTAGTTGGCGTGCATCAAGCGCCGACGCACGCGTTTAGCAAGCAACCTTGCGATCATATAAGGCTGATCCCGGGCATCGGCGTTGACGGTGACGCCCACGCCGGCGCGACCGTCAAGCATCGCTCGCGCGTGGCCCGCGATCCATCGCAACCGAATCTGCGGCAGGTGCATCTCATTCATTACGAGTTGATCGACGAATTGAGCGCACGAGGTTTCAACGTTAAGCCCGGCGCGATGGGCGAAAACATCACCACGCGCAGCATCGATCTACTCGCATTACCGCGCGGCGCAAGACTCAGGCTCGGTGCGGAAGCCCTTATCGAAATCACGGGCTTGCGCAATCCGTGCAAACAGCTCGACGATTATCAAGCGGGGTTGATGAACGCCGTTCTCGACCGAGACGATCAAGGTCAACTCATCCGCAAGGCGGGCGTGATGGCAATTGTGCTAAACGGTGGAATGGTACGCCCTAACGATTTGATTGCCGTCGAATTACCGACGAAACCCTTTCAAAAACTTGCGCCGGTATAGCGAAGTTTTGGCCCGCAAAAAATTGCGTGTGGTTGTTTGCTTATGGTTGGCTAGATTGGCACCCCAAGAAGTAATCATGGCTTCGTCGTGCGATGGAAAGACGAAGCCACGATTGCGGGGAATCTTCCGGAGCCCAGTCCTATCTCTATGCAAACGTGAAGAGCAACACGTCTGCATCACTCTGCGCCGTTAGCTCGATGTGGGACTCATCTTCGATGCGTGCACCATCACCCGCCGCTAGCGCCGCGTCATTCAGCGTCACCTTACCATTGATGACCTGCACCCACGCTTTGCCATTAGGCAGGGCTGCGTCATTCCAACTTTGCCCCGCGTTCAAGCGCACGCGATAGAGGTTGACATCCTGTTGTATCGTGAGCGAGCCGTCGCGACCATCGGGCGAAGCGATCAATTGTGCGACCGGCGCGCCGTTGGCGTTTGCATCGAACGCCTGCTGCTCGTAGCTCGGTTCCAAGTCGCGTTCGCGCGGTCGAATCCAGATTTGCAGTAGGTGCGCGGGTTCGCTATTCGAAGCGTTGAATTCGCTGTGCATCACACCGCGACCGGCCGTCATGCGCTGCACTTCCCCCGCGTGAAGCGTTGAGACCGAACCGAGGCTGTCTTCGTGCCGCAGCGCGCCCGATAGCATGACGGTCACGATCTCCATGTTTTGATGCGGATGCATGCCGAAGCCCGTATCGGGTGCCACGCGATCTTCGTTGATCACGCGCAGCGATTCGAAACCCATATGGTTCCGATCGCGATAGTCCGCGAATGAAAACGTGTAGTACGTATCGAGCCAGCCGTGATCGGCGTGACCGCGTTCGCTGCTTTTGCGAATGGTGATCATGGTAAATCTCCTTTGTGACAACTTTGCTTGCATCGCTGCTCGCACAATGGCTTAAGCTAGTTGGGAACGCTTCAGCTTCTGATCCAAGCGCCAACCGCGCACGTCGGTGGCGGCGATCGATATCAGCGCGCCGAGGATGGCGAGGTTCTTCATGAAGTGAATCATCTGGCCTTGTTGTTCCTGTCCTTCGTAGGCCCAGAAGTTATGGAAAATCAGGCTCGCCGGGACGATGAACGCGATGAGCAACACCGCCCCGATGCGCGCCTTGAACCCCAGTAACACACTCAAACCCCCAACCACCAGAAACACGATGGCTCCTGCTAGCAAGATGCCCGTCGCCGGCATTCCGTGGCTAGCCATGTAGCCCTGCACCTGGCCGAAGTTGGCGATCTTGTTGCCACTGCTGGCTAAAAAGATAAACACCAACAAAAAGCGTCCGACCAATGCCCCGATGTTTTCCAAAGACGATGTTGTTTTCATTTCGTTAACCATGTTCAAACTCCTGTTTCCAACTTGTTTGTTCAAACAAGTAATTTCTCAAAAAAAGACGTTACTCTGTTGGCAAACTGCACCGCACTTTTTCGAGCAGACCATTGAGTTGCTGCAGTTCGCTTGCGTCCAACCCCGTCATCACAGCCCGATGCAAATCGCTTAACGGTCGATCGATCTGCTTTAACAGGCCGAGCCCCTTGGGCGTGATCTTGACCTGCACTACCCGACGGTCGGTCTTGCTGCGCTCGCGTTCGACGAGGTCCGACTTCAACAGGCGGTCCACCAGTCGCGTCACATCCGGGTCGAACGTGATCATGCGCTCGCCGATCGCCTGCGAGGGCAACCCATCGCCGCCAACACCACGCAAGATCCGCAGCACGTTGTATTGCTGCCCGGTTAACCCGAACGACTTGAACATGCGGGCAAAGCGCAGTTCGATCGCATCGCTCGTACGGTGCAGATTCAAGGCCACCTCCTGCTCGAGATGATCGAAGGGCCGTTCTTTTCGCAGTTCGTCTTGCAACAAGGATTTCGCCATCACTCAACCTCCACCAAACAATATACGTTACAACAAGTATTGTTTCAAGAATATTTTAGCGAAAAACTATAAAGCTCGATTTTGAAATAGTTTACAATTCGATAGGCGGGCAGCACGCCCCGCCGCCATACCCACAACCCCGGCTTTCAAATACAGTTTTGACGATAACGCCCGTCGATTTAGGAGCCGCAGCCGCCATGATCATCGCCCTTGCCGCCCCTCCCATCGCGACATCCATCGACGAGGGCATCGACCACATCACCCGCATGCAAGCCGAGGCTGCCGCAGCGGACGCACACATCGTTTGCTTCCCCGAGGCATACCTGCCGGGGCTGCGCGGCACCGACATCAGCGTCTTACCCTTCGACGAAAAAGACGAAGTCAACGTGCTCGCGGCCATTCGAGCCGGCGCGCGCAACGCCAACATCGCCACCATATTCTGCCACGAGCATCTCGCCCCAAACGGCAGGCAAATCGCGGCGACGGTAATCGATAGCGACGGCACCATCCTCGGCGTGCAGACGAAAAACCAACTCGCCCCGTCGGAAGATCCGCATTACGTACCGGGTACCGAGCGCCTGATCTTCAATATCTATAGCCTGACGTTCGGCATCGTTATCTGCCATGAAGGGTGGCGGTACCCCGAAACCGTACGGTGGGCGGCGCGCCGCGGCGCGCAGGTGGTCTTTCATCCGCACCATACCGGCAGCGACACGACGGGCGTTGAGCTAGCGCAATTTGGCGACCCGCGCGCTCCGTATTACGAAAAGGCCATGACGATGCGTAGTATCGAAAACGGCATTTACTTCGCCAGCGTCAATCAATTACGGCCTGCGCTACCCGGAATCCGCCACGTGCGTGATCGATCCGGATGGCAATTGCCTTCAGCACTTGCCCTATGGCACTCCCGGCCTGCTGACGGTCGATCTCGATTTAGCGCGCGCCACACGCATTTACGCGCGGCGCTATATACCGCTGGACTAATCGGCACATTTGGCTTTCGCGGCTTCGGTCAAATTCCAACAGCGCAACCCCAGACCGTTTCTATAGTTAACGCGCGGCCAGCCGATCCGTGTACGAATAAATTTTTCAATCCCCGAAACGATTCTGAAAAATTCCCGCCCTAATGCTACAACCGTAGCAGAGTGATTACGCGCGTAACAGAAACACTCTCTCGACTGCCAACACGATCGAAAAACCGTGACAACTATCCCAGGAGATGACCACCCATGCGAAGGAAGCTGATGACCGCAATCGCCCTAGTGGCGTTTGCGTTACCTGTAGCCGCTGACGAAAAAACATCGACGGCGGATCAACAAGACGCCCGGCGCATTTCGCGCTTTGAACAACAAGTCGCCGACAAAAAAGTCCTAGACGCAAACATACAACCCACAGATGCCGCCCTGACGGATGACAAGAACCCGACCAACGTACCACTGCCCCCCACGCCCGACGACATGAGTTCGGGCAACATGTTGGAGGTCATGAATTGGCTGGATGAAACCGTCGCCGCGATGGAACTCAACGGCGGCGATGTTGGCAGGTTGCCGGGCAATTCGTTTAACACACCCGGATTTCTGTCGCTCAGCTTTGCGGCCGATCGGTCCGAAGCGATTGATCTGGCGGGTTCCGAGTTTCCGATTACCAACCCAGCTTATATTTTTCTCGACGGTCTGGACAACAACGGTGCCGGCGCATTCGTGATCTTCTCGATCAATGGATCGATCGTATTCGATCCGTCCGCACCGTTCGATCTTGGTGGCACTGCCAACGATGGCAATGCAATCGCCGTCGATCCCGATTTGTTCCGCTCGGGCGTCAATTCGGTTTCGGCCTTTGTGTTATCGCCGCAGGGGTTCGGCTTCACGTTTGCTTTCTTCCGCACCAACGAGGCGGAGTTGCTTCTCGATGTCGCCGAAAACGCCGGGCTCACCATCCTTGTGGATGCCGTCGAAGCCGCCGGATTAACCGACGCCCTCAACGCGGATGGCCCATTCACCGTACTCGCACCCACCAACGAAGCATTCCTGGCATTGCTCGCCGATCTCGAACTGACGGCGGAGGAGTTGTTCGCCAACACCGAATTGCTGACCGAAGTCCTGACCTATCACGTGATCCCGGGGCGCTTCACCACCGACCAATTGGCGGCCAACGCGCCGTTGGCAACGCTCGAAGGCACGGCGGTCAACATCGAAGACACGGGTAACGGGTTTGTCATCAACCCCGGCATACCGGTCGCGGGCGATGTCAACATCATCATCGAAAACGTGCGCGCATCGAACGGTATCGCGCAAGTCATCGATACCGTCTTGTTGCCGCCGAAAAGCTTGCTCGAAACGGCCGAAGACGCCGGGCTGACCATTCTCGTCGATGCGGTCGACGCCGCCGGATTGACCGAGACGCTCAATCAGCCCGGCCCGTTCACTGTGTTCGCGCCCACCAATGCGGCGTTCGAACAACTGCTCGCCGATCTCGATCTAACCGCAGCCGAACTCTTCGCCAACACTGAATTGCTTACGACTGTACTGCTCTATCACGTGGTACCCGGCAACTTGTCAGCGGAAGAACTGGCGGCCGAGGCACCGTTCACGACGGCACAGGGATCGCTGGTCAACATCGTGGATAACGGCGGCAGTTTCGTCGTCAACCCGGGCGTGGCGGTCAACGGCGACGTGAATGTGGCGCTAACAAATGTCCGCGCTTCCAACGGGCAAGCACAGGTTATCGATACCGTGTTGTTGCCGCCGGCCGATCTGCTCGATACCGCCGCTGCCGCGGGACTGACCACCCTGGTAGATGCAGTTGATGCCGCTGGCCTGCGCGACGCCTTAACGGCGGAGGGTCAAACCTTCACCGTATTCGCGCCGACCAATGATGCGTTTGCGGCCTTGTTGACGGACCTCGATCTGACCGCCGCCGAACTCTTCGCCGATACCGAGTTGTTGACCACCGTGTTGCTCTATCATGTGGTCAATCCGGTGGCAGGGATTGACGGAATCGTTGCCAACGGCGGAACGGCGACGCTGGAAGGTACAAATGTCGCAGCCGAGCGCAATGGTGATGGCACCGTCGTATTGAACGGAACGATCAACGTGCTGGCGGAAGACGTGCTGGCGTCCAACGGCTTCGCCCAAGTCATCAACGGCGTGCTCTTGCCGGCGATGAATCCGGGGCCGCAACTGGCATTCGGATTTAATGCGGATGGCAGCGATGCCCAAGGGCTGGATGGTGCCGCCATCGATGCCAGTCAGCCGTTCTTCATCTTACTGACGCCGTTGCAACCGCAGGATGATATCTCGGTCGTGTTCTTCGCATTGAATGGCTCTCTGGTTAGCCTCGATTTGCAGCCGCCGTACTTCCTGAATAGCAATTTCTTCGGCAACGCCACCACGCCGGTCAATCCAATCTCTTTGGTCAACGGCACCAATCTGGCTACAGCCTTTATCCAAACCAATGACGGTCGCACGATCACGGTGAATGCCAGCTTCGAGATTTCGAACCTCGGCACGCCGTAACGCCGCGACCGATCGAATTGCCTTCTCACTCCTCCGGCCCCGCCGCAACCTCTCTCTTGCGGCGGGGCCTTTTTTTGTTTTTGATGGGGCCTCGTGACGTTATCCATTCCGTTTGACGGTTTGCGTCGTCAAATTGGCAATCGGCCTCGCGGGGAGACATGTTGGCGCGCAAAACCAGTAACCAATCGACGATCGACAGCTTTGCCTTTCAACCCGGGCGCGTCATCGGCAATAAGTACGTGGTCGATTCGTTCATCGGCGGCGGTTGGGAAGGCGAAGTTTACAAAGTCATCGAAAAGCGCACGGACATCCCCCGCGCCGTCAAAGTCTTCTATCCGCAGCGCAATCAACGCGATAAAGCCGTCAAGTTCTACGCCAAGAAGCTCGACCGTCTGCGCAAGTGCCCGATGGTCATTCAATACCATCATTCGGAAGTGATCCGCTTTCGCAAAACGGATATCACCTGCCTCATTAGCGAATTCGTCGAAGGGGAGTTGCTGTCCAAATTCCTGCAACGCCAACCTAAAAGCCGGCTCGGCGCCTTTGAGGCGTTGCACCTGATGCACGCCTTCGCGACGGGCCTCGAACAAATTCATGCCGTCGGCGAATATCACGGCGACATTCACGATGAGAACATTCTCGTCGAACGGCGCGGCATCGACTTCGATATTAAGGTCGTGGACTTTTATCACTGGGGCGCCCCCAGCAAAGCGACGATTCGCGAAGACGTGATACAGTCGATTCGCATTCTATACGACGCCATCGGCGGCACCGCGAATTACAAACACCAACCCGTGGAGCTAAAGCAAATCTGCTGCGGATTGCGACGCGATCTGATCGCGCGCAAGTTTCCAACGGCGCGGCACCTGCGCGAATACCTCGAATCATTCCCCTGGACGTCGCGCTAATGGCAGATGACCGACTGATTCTCGGTGTCGAACGAGACATGGAAGCGTGCGAGGCCGTCACGCGCTCCAAACACGAGGTCGTCTATTACTCGCACGGTTGGCGCGACGCATCTTGTGCCGACCGTAGCAATGAGGATGGCTTTTTTATTTTAGAAGTCGGCCCGCAACAGTTGGTCGTGGCAGTGGCCGACGGCCTGGGCGGACACGACAACGGCGCGCTGGCGTCCCAAACGGCGCTGCAGGTGTTGGCCGATACCATTCAGCAGTCCACCGATCGCGGCGACGCCGACTTGCGCGATGCCATACTCTCCGGCTTCGATGCGGCCAACCGCGCCGTGCTCGATTTGCGCGGCAACCCCGCGACGACGCTGGCCGTGGCCGAGATCGATGGGCGGACGCTGCGCAGCTATCACGCCGGCGATTCGACTATTTTGGTCACCAGCCAGCGTAGCAAGCTCAAACTCAAAACCGTCGATCATTCGCCGGTCGGTTATAGCGTGGAAGCCGGGCTGATCGACGAAGTCGAAGCGATGTACCACGAAGAGCGGCACATCGTTTCCAACATGGTCGGCTACGACGGCATGCATATCGACGTCGGCCCGCCGCTGAAGCTCGCCGCGCGCGATACGGTCCTGCTAGCCACCGACGGCTTATTCGACAATCTGCACGCCGATGAAATCGTCGCGCTGATTCGCAAAGGCAAGCTGACGAAGTCGACGACCGAACTCATCGATTACTGCCGCAAGCGCATGGTCGACCCCACAGATGATGCGGAGCCGAGCAAGCCGGACGATTTGACGGTGATCGCCGTGCGGCAAGCACGTACCTAATATCGTACACCAGCCCCATATACAGTGTTGAGTGGAATTACTAACCGAACAGAACGCCCGCTCGGGCGTACTCGGTAAAAATTTCTCGCAAAAAGGTTCGAAAATTAGTCCAAATTCTGTAATATCGTATTTTGTCGATGTTGCGGAGTAATCTGACGGAGATCAATCGATGAAAACGACTTCCAAGCGATCAGTTTATTCCATCTTCTTTGTGATAGCCCTTCTCTTTGCCGGCAGCATTACTGCAGTAGCAGGATATATTCAATGGGCAGAAAAACCCGTGATCGAGCGTTGGTTCGATGCAGGAACCAAATCGCAACCAGTATTGTTTGAATGCTGCGTCTTTAGAGACGGTTCCGCCGAATTCAAGATAACGCCCAAAGTAGAACTGACAGGCGACCAAGCTCTATCTAGCGGATTCATTACAGTGAATGGACAGATATTTGACATGTCGGTTCGCGTTGATAAGGAAGAACGTACGTGTTTGTATGGCGTTGTACCGGTCGGCACCTTCACGCTCGACGAAAATATTTCGTACACGCTCAAAGCTTTCGATGGAATTGGGACGTTGCTCGTTGACGACATCACCACCAACACGCCGCTACCGTAAAGAGGGCACTTCCAAGCAATTGTTAATGAAGTCACAAACTCACACGAGTTTTCAAATGAAGAAAGCGGTGCAAGCCTGATAGGCTGCACCGCTTCTTTTGAAATGACGAGCAAGTCTCCCGCGATGGATTTGGAGAAAAAACGACGAGTTAATTATCCCCCCGGTTGAAAGTCAAGTGCGGGAATAGACTCTTGCAACTACGGATCCGCCTTCCATAAGGCAATCGGATCGGTATCGCTCCCTAACGTCAATTAGCAAGCCCTCGCACCGCACTGATTCTCGGTTAACTCCCACGTGTCAAATGTAAATCCGGTCAGGTTGCCGGGCGTGAACGTGATCGTCGTTGCGGTCTTCATTTCGGCAATGAACACATAACCTTCGATGGCCGCCAACATGCACTGTCAGCGTCGGCATACGCTGATAAACCAACTCCACGGACATATCGCTATTCCGCAGACATAAACTCGATCACGGACGTCGCAACTTCGTCATCCCAATTATTCGAGCGCACGATATTCACGAGTTTGCCATCCGCATCGGTCAATAGCGCCGCCGGTAATCGACGAATGTCGTAATCTTGCAGCAACGGCGTTTGGAATCCCCGCTTCAATATTCCCGTCGCCGCAACAAAGTCGTAGCCGGCCAACGCTTGTTTCACCGTCGATTCATCCTGTGCCAACGCCGCAATCACGATGGACGCGTAATTCGCTTTCCCCGCTTGCAAGGCGGCGGCGATTTGATTCAGACAATCAAGCGACGGTGTTTGCGTCGGCCCGATCACAAGCAAGATCGTGGGGCGATCGACGGCGGGTAACCGAATCAAGCCGCCATCCACCGACGTTAGGCTCGCGTTGAGCGTTTGCCCCATCCGCGTTAGCGATTGCCGTTGTCCTTCCACGACTTTTGTCCACGGATGGTGAGGATGGTGCGCTTCAAAATCGGATTCGAGCCTTTCTAAGCGCTCGACATTCCAGTCATTCGCGGCGCGCAGCACCAAGCGCTTACCGATCGGTAGCGCCAATTCGTGCGCCGCGTAGCATTGCCAATAGTCGTTTTCGCGACTGTGCCGCAGCGCGTCGCCCTCGTCCGCCCATTTGGAATCGATCTCGTCGGACTCGTCGAGATACAGCGCCGTCCGCTCGGCCAGCGCCGCGATATCGAAGCTGGGTTCGGCGATCAACATGCGATCGACGGTGGCGCGCAGCGTTTCATCACTGCCGCTGGTTAGCGTGAGTGCCAACCGGCGCGAATCGACCTGCGCCCGGCGGAAAGCGAAGCTGTTGGCCGCCGCGGGATGGTTGAACTCGATTTCGTTAAACGCTTGCGCGATGGCGTTAAGGCGCTGCGCATCGGCGTGCATCCACGCCAACGGCTCATCGATTTTCTGGGCGGGCGTTTGAAGAAACGCATTCCAATCGGCCAGCGGCTGCCCAATTCCGAGCGGGCGATTGGCAACGACTTGAGCGTGTAGCGGAGCAGCAAAGAACGCGACACAAGAACAAGCCAACGCTGTCGCGCTCATCGTTCGTCGAAACTTTACAGCCTCGCGCCGCATACGTATTCCTCAGTCGTTCAGACCGTCGGCCTCGGCCGGTTGCAGGTCGGTCAACATTCCCGGTGCGTCGCCGTGTTCGCTCTCTTCCATCTCGGCCTGATGCTGCCGGTGGTCGTGCCAAAAATTGAGCATCAGCAGTAACACGCCCACCACCAACAGGGCGTCGGCGATGTTAAATATCCAGGGCCAAATACCCTTGCCGCCGACCAAGGGCCAACTTTCGGGAAAGATAATCTCGATCTTGATGAAGTCGCGCACCACCGGCTGCATGCCGGAGCGCTCCACATCGACCGGTCGCCGCATGCGGACGTCGCGATCCGAATTGGGAAAGCGCAACACCACGCCGTTTTCGCTGGCAGGCTCGACCAAATCGCCCACCATCCGACCACCGCTTTCGAAGTATGCGACGTACGCCTTTTCAAACGTGCGGTCGTACAAATTGCCCAGCGCGCCACCGAGCACCAAACCGAGCGCGATATGCATCGACCAACGACTGCGCCCGGAACTTGCAAACAGATACAACACGAACAACAACGCAATTACCGACGCGCCGATGAACACGGGGGCGAGACCGGCACCGATGCCGAACAGCGCGCCGGGGTTAAGCGATAACTGCAAGCTGCAGACGTTGTCCAAAACGCGAATCGGGTTTTCGTAGGGGATCGTGGAGAAGGCCCAGTGCTTGGTCCAAAGATCGATCGCCAGGCCGATGGCTGTAATCAACCATAAGCGCGCGTGGCTCGGCGCATGCATGAGCGCGCCGGCCTGCAGGCCGGTGCCCATCGATTCCGAATGAGATTCGATGGCGCCGTCGCTGGACGACGGCGCTGTGGGAAGATCGCTCACTGTTGCGTTGACCGCCCGCCGGTTGGCTACGCGCCGCGACGCATTTGGGCCTCTTGCGCCCGCTTATACTCGATGCAATAGCGTGCCCACGGCTTGGCCCGAAGTCGCGGCTTCGAGATCGGCTGATGGGTCGCCAGGCAAACGCCGAAGGTCCCATCCTGAATGCGCTGTAACGCTTCGTCAATCTCTTTGAGAATTTGCCGCTCGTTCTGGATCAGCGCGATCGAGAATTCCTGCTCGTAATTGTCGCTGCCGATATCCGCCATGTGAATCGGCATCTTGGTCGCTTCGCCGCCGTCCGCGAGCCGGTTCTTGCGCAACGCCTCGTCCTCCATGGTGGCCATATCGCCGACGATCTCGCGCCGCCGGGCGAGCAGGGCTTTTTTGAAGAGCTTGAGTTCTTCGACGGAGTAGGGGCTGGGCGGCAGCGGTTTTTTTATTACCAAGCTGCCGGTCGGCGTACGCTCCAACACGCGACGGGTGGAACGACGAACGGCGGGTTTTCGTTTGGGCTTCTTTGGGGCCGGCGCAGCGGCTCTTAGTGATTTCAGACGATCTGCGGGAATCAAACGCTTAAGGTCTTCGACCGAACGGCGATTAGACAATGCAGTCCCTCCCAAGGCGCATCCATGCGTGCCGCTCGCGTCGGACAACTCCGTTGTCGCCAACCCTGATCGAAAGACGAGCGGCCAAACCTCGACGGCGCTGCCGCCATCGAGAAACGCCCAGTATAGCTTTCCGGAAAATCGCATGTCAATTATCGTGTTGTGTGGGTATCGTGAAGATTGAGCGAGCAAGGCGATATCGGGTGTAGATAAATACGTGAAACATGTCGCTTATTGGCTCGCAATCGGCGAATTAAAGAATTTGCAACGCATAGGCCGATAGATGGCATTTGAATTTTCAATCGAAACAAATGACAGCGGCACGCATGCCCGCTGCGGCACGCTGCAAACCCCGCACGGACCGATATCGACACCCGTCTTTATGCCCGTCGGCACACGCGGCTCGGTCAAAGGCCTTACGCCGATTCAGATTAAAGACGTTGGCTCATCGATCATTCTCGCCAATACATACCATCTGGCGTTGCGTCCCGGTTCGGAGATCGTGCGCGAACTCGGCGGCTTGCACGACTTTATGCAATGGAGCGGACCGATTCTGACCGACAGCGGCGGCTTCCAAGTGTTTAGTCTCGCCACCCTCAATGACATCGACGACGACGGCGTGTCGTTTAAGTCGCACATCGACGGCACGCCCATGCGCCTCGACCCGGCCAGCTCGGTGAAGATTCAGGAAGACCTTGGCGCCGACATCATCATGGCGTTCGACGAATGCCCGGCGCTACCGGCCGAGCGCGCCACGCTCGAGCGCGCCGTCGAGCGCACCATTCGTTGGGCCGGTCAATGTCGCGACGCACAGTCGCGCGACGATCAGGCGCTATTCGGGATTGTGCAAGGCGGGCTGAATCTCGACATGCGTCTAAGTTGCATGGAAGCGCTGGCCGAACTCGACCTTCCCGGTTACGCCGTCGGCGGACTTTCCGTCGGCGAAGACCCCGACGAGATGGCGACCCTGCTCAAAGGCTTCGCCCACCAGATGCCGGCCGATAAACCGCGTTACCTGATGGGTGTCGGTCGCCCCATTGATATCGTGCGCGCCATCGCCAGCGGTATCGACATGTTTGATTGCGTGATGCCCACCCGCAACGGTCGCAATAGCTTTGCCTTTGTCGAGGGCGGCGTGTTGCGACTGCGCAATAGCCGCTACAAACTCGACGACACACCGATCGACGCGACTTGCGATTGCTATTGCTGCCAACACTTCTCGCGGGCGTACATTCGGCATCTGTTTTTAGCCAACGAAATGCTCGGCCCGACGCTGCTTTCGCTGCACAACCTGCGGCATTATCATCGCCTGATCGAGCGCGTGCGGGCAGCGATTCGCGCCGGCACGCTGGCGAATTTGCTTACAACGATGGAAGAACAGCATGCCGCACCCACGCTCGCGGCAGGAGATGATGATTAGATGATCCGGGATGCGATAACGATCTTTTTGGCGCAAGGCGAGGGTGGTGAAGGCGGCGGTGGCTCGCCGAGCATTCTGATTCTCTACGCCCTGATGGGGGTGATCTTTTACTTCATTTTTTTCCGACCCCAGAGCAAAGAACGCAAACGACGCGACGCGATGCTGTCGGCGATCAAAAAGAACGATAAAGTCGTCACCGCCGGCGGGATTATCGGCACCGTCACATCGACCAAGGATGACGAGATAACGCTCAAGGTCGATGAATCGACCAATACCAAGATCACCTTTTCGCGGGCGGCGATTCAGAAAGTGATCACCGCCAGCCCAAGCGACGACGAGAAAAGCTAAGCGCGCGACCATCGCCCGCATCGCGATTCTATTGATTCGAAGTGGCCTTAACGGGGGAATTCGCCTTTTCCGACCGAAAATCGCACGTTTCTCGATTCTCGCCGCCAAATCTGCGGCCGAATCACTTTTGCAACGCCCCCGCCCCTGCCGTTTATAATGATTGAGAACAAGACCCGCACCCAAGCCATTTAGATTGGGAGATATCGACGCCATGCAAAAACTGCGCACCAAGCCCGCTCGTATTCTGATGATGCTCGCCCTCGTCGGCGGTCTCGTCTTCGCAACCGTGCAAATCAATTACGCTCAGGACACCACCGGCGGCAGCGCGCCGGTCATCACGGACCAGTTCAACACGGTGACGTCTGGCGCCCTCCAGGCGCGACGGCCCGGCCTGCAAATCACGGCGTCACAGAACGTGAGTCTCGACGATTTCGATTCGGAACCGTTCGAAGAAGATACCGAATTTGTGCAGGACACGATCAACGTGTTGGTGCTGCAGATCATCGAAGTGATCGATAACATCCTTAGCTCGCTCAGCCTGGCCGTCGGCGGTAACCCGTTTGGTGGCGGTGGTCTCGGCGGTGGCGGCTTGGGTGGGTTATTCGGCTTACTGACCGGCGGCAGCGGAAGCATCCCGATTAGCTAGCCAATCCGATTAACGGTTGCCTGTCGGTCAGCCTAGTCGGCTGATGTGTATCGGCTATAAGTCGGTTCCGCGTAGTCAGGTCGTCGCGAACAACAATTTCAAATCACTGAATAACACCGTAGCGGATGGCTACGGTGTTTTTTATTGCGCGGCGGCGAGCGGTGTTGATGACGCGGCTTGTGGCTCTGCCTCGGGTTTCGACGTGATCCAGATCAGCGTCAACGCGGCTAAGAAGATGGTCAGGAAGATGGCATCGCGCAATGTGATGCCGGCTGCGGGCACATCCAGCGTGTCCACCATACCGTACAAATCGAGCAGTCGCGTGTCGCTTTGGTTCTCACTCATCCAAGCGGCAAGCGTACCGAGACCGTTGTTGCAGATGTGAATGATGATGCCGGGCAGGAGTGAGCCTGTGCGCCAGCATACGAGCGCAAGGAATATGCCGAGGATGCCCGTGGTTGGAATCTTAATCAGTTGAATGTGGTACAAGCCGAAGATCAGGCCAACCAACAATGCCGCCCGCCCGGCACCCATCGAACTGCGCAGACCCGATTGGAGAAAGCCGCGAAACGCAAACTCTTCGCATATCCCGGGCAAGACCGCAAAGATGAGCAGCAGCGCAACCACCGGCATGCTCATCATGCTCGTCGCAAGGAATTCAAATTCCGACAGCGAAGCCGACTCCCCAAATAGCGCCAAGACATTCTTCGCGATCACCTGCGAGACCGGCACCACCGACAACCCCATTAAGACAGCCAACGCCAAATGCGTCGGCTTCGGCATGCGCAGCGAAAACGTGTTGACCAAATCCAGCTTCATGTACCATGCCAAACAGATCGGCGTCGCGGCGAACAATAACAGTTGCGTCACGACCACCGGCTTGGCGAGTCCCTGCCAGCCGGCCATCGGGTCGCCCAAGCTCGATTGAACGTAGAAATTGATCGGGAACAACACCGCCAAGAGCAAGATCGCAAACGACGCCGATGGTGCCGCTGCCGGTCGCAAAAACTTACGCTGCAACAGTGTTTTGTACGAACCGACGTCGCTGAACAACACCGACTCGTTACCGTAGATGCGTGCCGCGGTAACGACTGCCGCCGCCGCATAGAAGCACGTCGAAATCAAACACAGCGCGACCGTCGACGCTTCGAAGTTGCCCAGAAACAACTCGCGCATCAGTATCACGATGTTGGCCACAGGAATGACGGTCAGCACGCCTTTCAGTTCGATGGTTGGCATATACGAGACGACCATTGCGGGCACAATCGCCGACATCATCACGGGCATCATATAATTCTGCGCTTCCTTGAAGGTGCGCGCGAAACTGCACACCGCCAACATGACGCCGCCGAACAACACCGCGAACGGAATCATCGAGAGCAAGACAACGGGCACCGCCTCAGCGACGAAGGTTGCCTTACCGGCCTTTTCCAATTCGAGCCGTTGCCGTCGTTGCAGGTGATCTTTTTGCAGCCACTCCATGCTGCCGGGCTGGGCCGGGTTTTCGAGCAGCGCTTCTTCCGCCGCCGCCGCATCCAGGTCTGTGGTGGCCGCATTGCCCGCCGCGATGATGTCGCCGATGCCGCCGTAATGAATCACCGCCGTCATCGACGCGAGGTTCAGCGTCGTCGTCAGCATTGCAATCGTCACGATCACACCGAACTTGCCCGCCACGATCTGCCCCGTCGGCACCGGCGAAACGGCCAGCGTTTCCAAGGTGCCGCGCTCACGTTCGCCCGCCGTTAAGTCAATCGCCGGATACATCGCGCCGGTAACCGTCATCGTGACCAACAGGAATGGCACGATCAGCGCGAGCGCTTTGGCGAATTGTCGATCGGGACTGGTCGTCGACAGGTTGGACGTAATCACCGGCGTGAGCACATCGAGCGAACCGGCCAACGATTCCACCCGCGTGCGGATTTGCCGCTCGGCTTCGTTCGACAGGATACGATTGAGTTGGCCGGAGACGACCTCAGATAGCGGACTGGTATCACTGTAGAGAATTTGCACCAGTCGATTGCCGTCGCGCGCGGCATCGGATTGGGCGTCGATCTCGCGCGTGATGACGGCCGCATGAAACAAGCCGCTGCGCACCAAATCCCATAAATGCGACGGATCGTCGGCGACGGCGATTTTGATTTGCGCAGAACCGAGGCGGGTGCGCAACTGCTCGCGCGTGTTGGCGGTTTCGACGGCGTCGCTACCGTGCAAGGCTTCGAGCTGCTGTTGCCACGCGGCGACTTCGGCGTCTTCGTTGGCCAGCACGCCTTCGAGCCATTGCTTCTGCGCTTCGGTCGGCACCACCACGCGATATTCGCGTTGTTCCTGCCGGCCTTTTTCGGATGACAGCGCCTGCACCAATACCAGCATTAACACCGGGTAGAGCACGATCGGCACAAACACCATCGCCATCAGCGTGCGCCGATCGCGCAGCGTTTCGATGAGTTCCTTTCTATAAACCGTCCAGATGCGGCTATACCGACCCATTACCGCACCACCCCTTCGCCACCTTCGAGCACGTGTTCCGATTCACCGCAGAGTGCGAGGAAGATCTCGCTCAAGCGGCGCTTGCCCGTTTGTTCGCGCAATGTTGGTAAGTCGCCTTCTCCCACGATGCGGCCGTCATGAATCAAGCCGAAGCGATTGCAAATCACTTCGGCATCGTCGAGATAATGTGTGGATAGAATGATCGCCTTACCCCGCGCGCCTTCGGCCCGAATAAAGTCCAGCACCACGCGGTTGGTCAGCACATCGAGCCCGAGCGTCGGCTCATCCATGATCAAAATCGGTGGATCACCCATGAGCGCGCGGGCGATATTGGTGCGTTGCTTTTGGCCCGTCGAAAGTCCGCCGCAGCGCAGGTCGGAGAACGCCTTCATATCGAGCCATTCGATCAGCTCGTCGATGCGTCGCAGTCGCGCCACGCGATCCATGCCGATCAGTTCGCCGAAGTAGTTTAATAACTCGCGTGGCGTAAGGCGTTGATACAGGCCGGTGCTGGCCGTGAGGTAACCGAGTTGGCGCTTGGCGGTCTCTCGATCCAGACGCGGATCGTAACCCGCGAGCAATGCGTGACCCGACGTGGGTGTGAGCAAGCCCGCGATCATGCGTAGCGTTGTGGTCTTACCCGCGCCATTGGGACCAAGCAGGCCGTAAATCTCGCCGGGGCGCACGTTAAATGACACGCCGTCGGCCGCGCGCTTTTCGTCGCCCTCGGTCGTCGGGAATATCTTGGTTAGCTCGTGCGCTTGCACGATGGGTTCGGTTTCGGTCATGGCGGCGCACTGTACGCGGTTGTGAATCGTTATCAACGGTGAAGCAGCTTATATCAGAGCCGCGACCGTGAGGGAGCGGTCAGCTTCAAGTTTTTGAGGCTCTCAATTTCTGGAATGAATTACCAGACTTCAATCAACGACTGACCGAATCCTTCGGAACACCGGTTATAAACCGGTGCCACAGCGCGGGATAACTCGAAGCAGGGTGCCCCTGCCCCGCTCGGGCTGGGGGACACCACCAAATCGCGCGTAGAATAAACCAACCATGTGTGCCAGCCGCGCCGAAAAAGCGACGCCATCCTTACTCGAACCGACGACGCTGCGCCACGCGCGCGTCGCTGAGGTAGCTTTGCTGCGCAACGTGGACCGCGTCTATTCCTACATGATTCCCGACGAATTGGCCGAACGCGTGCAACCCGGCATGCGCCTCACCGTGCCGTACGGCCGCGGCGACAAGCCGTTGCCGGCGTATTGTTTGGCCATCACCGAGAAGCCGTGGGATAGCACGCTCAAGCCGATCATCGACATCGTCGACGATGTTTCATTTTTGTCGCCGCAGTTGATCGAACTCGGTCGCTGGATGGCGGAGTATTACGCCGCGCCGCTCGGTCGCACGCTCGATTGGATGGTGCCCGCCGCCGTAAAGAAAGGCGCGGGGCTGCGCAACGTGCGCTATGCGAGACTCACCACGAGTGACGAGTCGCCGACGACGTTACCCGCCAAGCAAGCCAAAGTCGTCGCCGCCATGCGCAGCGCTGCGGACAACGCCGTCGCCATTGATCGATTATTAAACAAAGCCGATTGCACCAATGCCGTTATCAAGTCGCTCGAAAAAAAGGGCGTCCTTTCCATCGAAATCCGCCGTGAGCCGACGGATGGCGACGCCAATACGCGCGAGGTCGACGATCCTGCTTTTCATCTTACCGATCATCAAACCGCCGCCATCGATCAGATTGCATCGGCCATTGCCAAGCCCGAATTTCTGGTGCATCTGCTGTTCGGCGTCACGGGCAGCGGTAAGACGGAAGTCTATATTCAAGCCATTCGCCGCGCGCTGGCGGCGGGTAAGCAAGGCATTTTGCTGGTTCCCGAAATCGCCCTGACCACGCAAACAGTCGACCGCCTCGCCCTACGTTTTGCTAACGTCGCCACCATCCATAGCGGCATGACCGAATCGCAACGGGCACAACATTGGCGGCGCATTCGCAACGGCACGGCCAATGTCGTCATCGGCACGCGTAGCGCCATCTTCGCGCCGTGCCCCAATCTCGGCGTGATCATCGTCGACGAAGAGCAAGAGCCCAGCTACAAGAGCCAGTCAGCACCGCGCTACCACACGCGCGATGTCGCCGTCATGCGCGGTCATACCGAGGGCATCCCCGTGGTGCTCGGTTCGGCGACGCCTTCACTCGAAAGTTGGCTCAACGTCAAACGACGCAAGCACTATCGACTGATTCGCCTGCCCCAGCGCGTGCGCGGACAGGCCGCCCCGAATTTGACGATTGTCGATATGAATGACGAGCATCGCGAGCGCCGCGGCGTGCACATGCTTAGCCGACCGATGGAAGCGGGGCTGGTGCAAACGCTCGAACGCGGCGAACAGGCGGTCTTGCTGCTGAACCGTCGGGGGTATGCGAGTTACGTGCATTGCCCCGTGTGTCGCACGCCGATGAGTTGCCCCAAGTGCGACGTGCGCTTGGTATATCACGAAAGCACGCGGCAAGCGCAATGCCATTACTGCCGTACGAGCAAGCCCGTGCCCGAGCGCTGCCCAATGCTCGACTGCGACGGTCACATGGTGAAGTTCGGCCTCGGCACCGAGCGTGTGGAAGAAGAGTTGGGCCGCAAGTTTCCGCGGGCGCGTGTACGCCGCATCGATTCGGACGCGATGACCAAGGCGAGCGATTACGCGGACATCTTGGGCGCGTTCGAGCGGCGCGAGTTTGACTTGCTCGTGGGCACGCAGATGGTGGCCAAGGGGCTCGATTTTCCGTTTGTATCGTTCGTGGGCATCGTGAGCGCCGATACGGCACTCGCATTTGACGACTTTCGTGCGGAAGAGCGCACGTTTCAATTGGTGTTGCAAGTCGCCGGCCGCAGCGGGCGCGGTGAGACGGCAGGCAATGTCATCGTGCAAACGTTTGCGGCCGATGCCGCCCCGATTCGTCACGCGGTACAGGGCGATTACGAAGCCTTTGCCAACGAAGAACTCGAACGACGACGCCTGACGGGATTGCCGCCCTTCACGCGCATGGTGCGGATTGTGTTTTTGGATGGCAATCAAGCCGTCGCGCGGAAGGCCGCCGAACAAGCCGTTACGGATATGCGCGGGCTATTCGAGCGCTACAAGATCGCCGCCACCGTCTATGCCGCCCAACCCGCCAACATTCAACGGTTGCGCGAGATGTATCGCTTTGATACGACGATCATCTTTGCAACGGCCAACGGCTTGGTTACCGGCATGAAGATATTGCGCGATGAAAACGTGCTACGCAGCAAAGCCAAGCGCGTGACGGTAGATGTCGATCCGATTTCGCTGCAATAAAGAACGCGGGGGTGTTGCCCCGCGTCTTGATTGGTGGATTTTATTGCGTTGATTGTCAGCGGTGGACGCGGCATCATTCGTGATGCGTCGGAGCCACGGCCTGTGGCCGTATGAATGACATAACGCGTGATTGCCTAAGTCTATCCTAGCGAACGTTACTCCCGAGCGAACAACATCGCACATTGGGACGCTCGTAAAAGTGTACATGCGGCCACAGGCCGCGGCTCTGCCGGGCTTCGCGGCGCTCCGCCTTTTCACGCCACCGCAGCGTCGCTCGTGGCGGCTTGCACGTGGGCCGAGCGGGTTTCTTCTTCGGCAGCAACAATCTGGGCATGCGTGTCCTTATCCTCAGCAAAGCGCACCAAGCGCGCCGAGTTAAACACGACCACAAAGCTCGATGCAAAATGCAAGAACGCCGCCAACGCCGGCTGCACAATGTTAAACGCACCCAGCGTCATCACGACGACGACGAAGCCCACGCCGAAGATTAAATTCTGCAACACCACGGCGCGCGTCGCGCGGCTGAGCTTCACCATCAACGGAATACGCGTGAGATCATTGTTCATCAGCGCGATCGAGGCCGACTTGATGGCGACGTCGCTACCGGCAGCACCCATGGCCACACTCAAATCACCCGCGGCTAATGCCGGGGCGTCGTTCACACCATCGCCAACGACCAACACACGGTGGCCTTGCGCCCGCATGGCTTCCACCAAATCGAGCTTCTCCTGCGGCAAACAATCGGCCTTGAACTCGGTGCAAGCCATTTCCTTAGCAACGCGTCGCGCCACCGCCTCGCGGTCACCTGTTAACATCGCTACGCGACTGATACCCGCATCACGCAAATCTTGAACGGCGTCTTTGGCAGCGCTACGCGTACGGTCTTCGAGACCGACGATGCCTAATACCTGATCTCCCTTGGCGACGAAGAGTTGGCTCATGCCTTCCATTTGCTGGCTGATACCGGCGACGGCGCTGATATCAACGCCCTTTTCTTTAAGGAAAGTGTCGCGACCAACCAGAATGCGATCGCCATCGACTTTCGCGAAAACGCCCTTGCCGGGCACTTCTTCAAAGCTATCCGGCGCGCCGGCTTGCACGTTGGCTTCGCGGGCGACGTTCATCAGCGCACGCGCTGCCGGGTGATTGCTGTTTTGTTCCGCCGAGGCCGCGAGCCTTAACAACTCGGCACCATCCACGCCTTCGGCGGGCACCAATCGCGTCACCGACAGCTGGCCGGTCGTTAACGTACCGGTCTTGTCGAACACAACGGCGGTTAAGCGCCCCGCCGTTTCCATGTCGGTCACGTTCTTAATCAAAATGCCCAGACGTGCCGCACTGGAAAGCCCCGCCACCATTGCCGTGGGTGTGGCCATGATCAACGCACACGGGCAACTTACGACGAGCATCGAAATGGCGCGTTCGATACCGTTGTCGTCCTTGGTGAAGAACAACACCAAGCCCGCCAACATCAACACGATAGGCGTGTACCACGCGACGTAGCGATCGATGATACGCATGATCGGATTGCGCGTGCGCTCGGCGTCGAGAATCAACCGTTGCACCTGGCCCAGCGTGGTATCGGAACCGACCTTTGTCACTTCCAACTCCAACGCACCTGTCAGGTTGGTGGTACCGCTAAACACCGGATCGTCGAGGCGCTTATCGACGGGCAAAGATTCGCCGGTGATGTTGGCCTGATTGACCGTGGATTCGCCGGTTTTCACTTTGCCGTCTGCGGGGATGTTATCGCCGGGCAGTACGCGCACGATCTGGCCGATCTTCAGCGCTGTTGCATCGACCGTCGTTTCGCTGCCGTCGGGGTTGATAAGGCGCGCCTTCTTGGGCGTGAGCTTGATGAGTTCTTCGATACTGGCGCGCGCACCAATAGCCGTGCGCGATTCGATGAGTTCGGAAATTAGTAGGAAGAATGCAATCAACCCGGCTTCGCGATAGTCACCATTGCCCAACGCCGCGACGATCGCCAACGCCACCAGTTCATCCATGTGCATGTGGCCGGCGATCAGGTTGCGCAGCGCGTGCCAAATCACGCGCATGGCTAGCAAGCCCGCGCCGACCATGGCGGCGATATCGCTATGGAACTGCCAATCGCGCACACCTTCGTGGGTGGGGCTGAAGATCAGAATGAACACGCTGGTAACGAGGAAGACACCGCCGAGCAGCGTAACGAACAACCACAACGTGGCCGAGCGCGCCGCCTTGTCGGGATCGACGTGGGCGTGCTCGTGAAAGTGCCCACTCGCGCCGTGGTCATGATGATGGTGATGATGATGATGATCTACTTCGCGATCTTTGATACCGATCAAGTCGTGTGCCATAACAAGAATTCCGTCTTACAAAGTCAGATCATTCATTCAGGGAACGATCAACGGGTTGGGCTAGTCTCTTTGCAGGCGATCAAAATCACCCGGGCTAACGGTTGCGTCCGTTTATCAATTCATCCATCCGTCATTCAGTATGGATGGGCCGTTGCGTCTGTTAGTCGTGCTACACCGGTTGCAAACCGGTGCCACTGCGCCGGGTGCCCCTGCCCTTCCAGGGCTGGGGGACATTCAAATCACCGGCGGCTTACCCGATCTCGCGTGTCTGATACAACCCCATGGCCAACAGCAACACCGCGAGCGAATACACACCGGCATAACCGGAAGCACTCCACATATACGATAGTGGAATCGATCGGTTTTCATTCAGCGCGTCGACCATCCAGTAAAACTGGAAATTCGGAATAATGCGATACGCGAAACTGATCAACCCGCTCTCACCCGCTTCGGCCATCGGTCGCAACACTTGGTCCGCAGCCAGCCCTATGCAAATGATGCCGACCGTAATCAGAAATGTCGCCGCCGTACCGAGGCGCGTTGACGCCGCCACCGCAAAACTGGCGAGCAGCATCAGCGCCGGAATCACCAACAGGCCGGCCTTGAGCACTTCAAAACCGTGCAGATCGCGCGATTCCTTTACCATGAATTTGACGGCACGCTTCCAATCGAAGTCGTCCACCAGATTCAGCAGATACGTGCGTTCTTCCTCGCGGATAGGCCCTTGCCAGCCCGAACGCACCAGATTGCCCGAGTGGCCCGGCAACATCTGGTTGCCGGGGTCCGGACGCCAACTGACGATGCCGTTAAACATCGATTCATCCGGAATGCCTTCCGGAAACACGGTCAGCGCCTGCTCCACTTCGTAACTCTTCAGGTGAAAGTCGCGATCGATCACAAGCAATACGACGAGGCTAAACGTTAAAGCAGGGACCGATAATGCGAGCAGCGTCGGCAGATATCGATAATCTCGGACGTAGTTTAACACGCCCGCCGCGACGGCCACGAACGCCATCATGGCCGGGCCGAGCAGCAATACGGTCACATCCGACGTATCCGAGGCCGTCTCCAAAACACCGTGTCGCATTGCCATAAACAGCGCAATGCCCGCCAGATAATGGGCGGTTAGCAGGGCCAAAAAAATGCCGAGGTATTTCCCGATGATGAACACTTCGCGCGATACGGGTTTGGCCGCGACCGTCAGCGCCGTGCGGTCTTCGATCTCCTGATCGATCACGTTGGACGCACAAAAACAGGCCAATACCAGCCCTTGCACGAGCAAAGTGGACAGGCCGATGTCGCGCAGCATTTTGTTGTCGTCGTCGAGCGTCCAGCCCGTCAGCGCCGGGGCCAACGCCAAACCCGCCAACGTCACGACGACCACAATGCCATAGACCGGTTGTCGTACGGCTTGCAGGTAGGAATTTTTGGCAATGGCTACGAACTGCGTCATAGGCGTCGGCGTATGGTTGGTGGAGTCTGGCCCGTCTTATCTTGTAAGACGGTACGTCTCTCGGGCAACAATGGATCGGGCGAAATTTTCACCATTTTGTTTCGCCGTGGAGAGAATTTAGCTGATTCTCAATATTCGCGACGGCACCGGCTGTCGACAGACTTGGCATCATAGGTCACACATCTACAATGCGAAAGTTTGTCAGCCGCGTGGAGTTATTGGCACCGACCCTTTGTCGAAGGGTGCTGGCAACGGCTTGCGGCGTAACGGGAATGTGCGCTCGTCGCCTATGATGCACGCAAGCCCGGTTACCCCGTTCGGTCATCATCATTACCTTGCACGGCGTTATGCAAACCCGCCCCTGCGGATAAGGACGCGATGAGTAAACAGAAAACCCTATCCGGTATCGATCGACGCGGAGAAAACACCGCGATCTTCGGCCTGTTGGTATCACTACTTGCCACCGGCATATTGGTCGCCCTTGCCATTTGGGGGCATAGCGAAGCCCCGTCGGTTTGGGCGGTGGCCTTTCAGGCGTTCGCCGGTGTCGGCATTTGGATACTCTGTTGGCTGCAACAACATCAGCGTCGCCTCATCCTCGAAGAACAACTCGAACTCGATCGCATCGAGCGCGACCGTCAGGAAAAACTTGGCGGCGTACAGACCATCTTCGAGGAAGAAGAACTCGACCAGATGGATGCGCTGGCTTCGGGCCGACGCTATCGGGCGATACAAAAGTTCGTCGTGCCGACGGTCGCTCTGATCGTTGCGCTTTATATGTTGGTGGCGGGCTTCACGCTCATACCGCCAAAATATTCGTTGATCGAACTGAGCTTTTCGCCGCTTACCGTGGCGGAAGGTAACCAGCTTTCGCTCGAGGGATTTGCCGCCGAACGCAGCGGCTTACAGAACTACGTCGTTTACGTTTTGTTCTTTGCGGCCGGTATTTCTTTCGTTGCGTTCATGATGTCGCGCTACGCCTTGGGCCTGCGCAAGGTGAAGGGCTTCAATAGCCTCTCTGCCGGCGGCAATCATCTGTTCGGTACGTCGGCCTTGGCCTTGGGTTTGGCGTTGGCGATGACATTTGTCGTTGCCGGTTTCTATGCGGCCGAATATTGGTATAGCGTGATCGTCGGCGTGGTTCTGATTCTGCTCGGCCTCGAACAGGCCGCCAGCTTTATTATGAACTTCTATCGCCCGCGCGGTGATGAAGAGGATCCGCATCCTTATTTCGATAGCCGCTTGTGGGGCGTGTTTAGCGAGCCCGGCGGCGTGGTCGAAAGCACGGGCAAATTTCTCGATTACCAATTCGGCTTCAAGGTCAGCGAAACCTGGTTCTATAAGTTGCTTAGCTGGCAGTTGCCGATTCTTCTGCTGCTGCAAGTTGCGATCATTTTCGGGCTTACCATGATCACGGTCGTCCCGCCGGGACATCAGGCCGTGATCACGCATTTCGGTGAGCCGCGCGCCGCGACGGCCAAGCCGGGAATGCATATCACCTGGCCGTGGCCGATCGATCGCGCCGCCGTGATTCCTGTCGAACGCATCCAGCGCATGGTGCTCGGCCACGAGGTGGAAGCCGAAGACGATATCGAAAACCTGGGCGACAACATTGCCGGAGCATTGGCCGGAGACAAGGGCAAGCCGAAGAATTCCAATGCCGCGTTCCTACAGTCCGAAACCATCCTTTGGACCAAACAGCATTTTAAGAATGAATACAAACTGATCGTGCCGGATCGCATTCGCTTCGATGTGGGCGAGGAACCGAATAACGGATCGCGCGTCTCCGACGAACAATTGCCCGTCAACCTGCTCAGCGTTTCGATGCCGGTGCAGTGGCGCATTCGCCCCGGCGACGCGGAAGTGATCAAGTTTCATCGCCAATCGCAGGATGCCGCCGCCATTGTCGAAGCGCTGGCCTATCGCGAACTCACGCGCTACGCGGCCAATGCCGACATCAAGGAATTTCTCGGCGACGGCGGCTTGGCGGCCGCATCGATCATTCACGAACGCTTGCAAACAGCATGCGACGCCGGCGGTTACAACAACGAAGGCCTTGGCATCGAAATCGTGTACGTCGGTCTCGGTGGTATTCACCCGCCGCCCGATCAGGATGTGGCCAAGTCTTACGAGTCGGTCGTCAGCGCGATCGAGCGCAAAGAAACCCTCATCAAGAAGGCCACCGCCGAAGCCAACGAGCTGCGCATCGAAATGGCCGGCCTGAATTGGGAAGAGATCTACAGCGCGGTTGTCGCCGAAGAAAAAGCGCGCCGCACGGAAGCAGCCGACGCGGACGAAAAGACCGACGCCGTGGTAACGCTGCTCCGCGAGCAATCGGGCGGAAACGTGCGGGAGATGGTCGCCGCCGCCGAGAGCAGCAGTTACGCACGCTTGTTCAACGAGAAGTCGTCGGCGGAACTCTACGACGCACAGGTTGCTTCTTACAACGCCGGGCCGCACACGTATTTACTACGCGTGTATCTTCGCACGATCGAAGATGCGATTCGCCCCGTGCGCAAGTACGTCGTGGCGATGGCCAATCCGGAAAATGTGATCTACGAAATCGATCTCAAGCCACCATCGGAACTGAACATAATGAACGCCGAGATCGCCAAGGTCGATGCGACCCAAACCGATCTGGATGGAAACTAACCGCGCGCCGTTTTTCAGCGCGCCTTGAATCAATTGTTGATGTCGCGCGGCGCATCGCCAACGCCGCGCTAACCGAACCAACTGGGTGAGACTGTCGCTATGACCAGAAACCTTCCCGCTATTCTCGTCGCCCTGATCGTGATCGTCGTGATCGCGTGCATGATGTGTGCGTTTCAGGTGCGCTTCACCGAGACTGTGGTCGTCACACGCTTCGACCGTATTCTGGAAAACAAGGAATACGAACCCGGTCTGCACTTCAAAGCGCCGTGGCCGATCGATCGCGTGCACCGCTTCGATACGCGTCTGCGCGTGTTTGAAACCGAGTTTCGCCAAGCCGCCACGCGCGACCAAAAGACCGTCATCCTGACGTCGTACGCCACGTGGCGCGTACAGGACGGCCGCAAGTTCCTCGAGGCGGTCGGTAGCGAAGATGTCGCCGCCCCCAAGATTCGCGACTTGCTGGAAAACCAGGTGCAGTTGGTGTTGCGGCGTTACGACCTCGATCAGTTGGTCAACACCGAAGAAGACCAGATGAAGATGCCGCAACTCGAGAAGGAATTTCTCGAAGGCGTGCAGGGCGAAGGTGCCGCGGAAGCGGGCGCGGCGGCGGCGGGCGTGAAGAAGGCCGCCATGGATCGCTACGGCATCGAGATCGTCAGTGTCGGCGTGAAGCGCTTGGGCTTGCCCGAGTCGGTAACGAAAGACGTGTTCGATCGCATGATGGCTGAGCGTGAGAACGTCGCGCGCAAGCTGCGGGCCGAAGGCGAATCCGAAGCCCGCGCGATTCGCGATGAAGCCAAGGAGGTGGCCCAAAAAATTCGCGCCCGTGCCGAAGCTTACGCCAAGAACATTGTCGGCGAAGGCGAAGCCATGGCCGCCAGCTACTACGCTTACTTTGAAAAGAATCGCGAGTTGGCCGACTTCCTCAAGAAGCTCGAATCCGTCGAAACGATTTTGAAGTCCGGTCAAATCACGCTCGTGATCGATGCCGACAAGTTCCAGCCGTTTGACCTGCTCAACCCGGGCAAGAAAACGCAGGCACTCAGCCGCATCGAAGCCGATCGCGACGCCGCGTTGGAAGCCGCCAAGCAAGACGCGCCGGTGGATCGCACCGCACTGGCCGAAGCATCGAACCAAAATGATGAGGGGGCCGCAAGCGATGGCGAATGAAGACACCGCCCACACGCACATGAGCGGTCAGGTGCCGCACGACCATCACGGCGATGAATTCGGCAGCACCGAGCTGGTCAATGCGCTGCGCAAAAGCTTCGGCATTCTGAAGCTGGTGATGTTCGTTTTGGTCGTGCTGTATTTCCTAAGCGGATGGTATGCCGTCGAGCCGGGTGAAGCCGCCGTGGTGTATCGTTTCGGCCGCATCGTGAAGGGCGCGGGCACCGGCGTGAATACGTCGGGTTGGGGTTGGTCCTGGCCGTACCCGATCGACCGCGTTGAGAAAGTCGACACCAAAGAACGCAACCTCCCGTTCGAGTTCATGTTGAAGCTGACCGAGACCGAGCGAGCCAGTAAGAAGATCGGCATGAAGTTCGGCAACTTAAAGCCGGAGGCGGACGATTACCTCGTCACCGGCGATGCGAATATTTTGCATGCCGCTTTGAAGGTGCAATACCGCGTCACCGAAGCGGGCGTGCTCGATTATCTCGAAAACGTTTACGACATGCCGCGCGAGCGTCCGGAAGGCGTCGACCCGAATCGTGCCACGCCCGCGTATGAGAACTATCCCGAGTACACGATTCTTAACAACCTGGCTCGCAACGCCGCGATCGAAACGGCCGCCAACTGGCCCGCGCTCGCCATTCGCGGTGTCGAGCAGGAAGAGTTCATCAATGCGGTGGAGCGCCGACTGAATGAGAAGCTCGAAGCGCTCGAAGCGGCGGGCACGCCGCTCGGCATTCGCCTGCGCGAAAACGGCATTATCGCGGTGAAGTACCAAGACCTAGAAGCCGTCTTCCCGCCGCGACAAACGCAAGGCGCTTTTGACGCCGTCTTTCAAGCTGAAACGCGCAAGGCGCAACAGTTGGCCAAGGCTCGCAGCAACCGTGAAGCGCGGTTGATTCAAACGGCCGGTGGCAATCATTCCGCCATCGCCAACGCGATCGACAAAGAGTTCCAATTGATGTTGAAGATTGCGGCGCAGGGTGAATCCGCGGGCGACTTAAAGGCGCAACTCGACGAGCAAACCCGAAACGTTAATGAGTTATTGGCGGAGGCGTCGGGCGATGTGCGGACCATCGTAAACGATGCGCGCATCCTCAAACAAAGCATCGTGCAAGATGTACAGGGCGATGAAGAACGCCTGCGTGCGGTTTTGCCGGAGTACCTGAAGAACCCGAGCGTTTTTCTGTCGCGCCGCACCGAGGAAATCATCGGTTTGGCCCTGGCGCGCGAAGGTGTTACCAAGATGTACGTTCCGCCGGGCGAGCAGATTCGATTGCACATCCCGCGCGACGACAGCAAGGCCGCCCCCGAAAAGCGCGATATGATCAACCGTGTCGATACCGACGATATCGATGTGGTTCCGTCGATGCCGACGCGTTGATCACCTGCGGGACGGGTTGCTGACCTATAGGTGGGAAACACGTCGGGACGCGTAAGCAAACATAGATAAAAATCGCGAGTTAAGATCGCGTTCCTTTAAACAAGTCCGGCTTTAGCCCCCAAGTGGCCGCGATGAAAGCGAGACGACAGCCGTTATGAATCACGTCGTGGAATGCATTTCTCTCAGCAAAGTCTTTAACGACTTCTGGGGTCGCGCCAAAGTTAAGGCCGTCGACGAACTCGATATGAACGTGCAGCCGAAGGAAATCTTCGGCCTATTGGGCCCCAACGGCTCGGGTAAGTCCACGACCATCAAGATGCTATTGGGCTTGCTATACCCAACCTCCGGCGTCGCGCGCGTCTTCGGAAAGCTGCCGACCGACACGGCCATCAAAGCGCGCATCGGCTTTATGCCGGAAGAGTCTTACCTCTACCGATACCTTAACGCTTACGAAACCCTCGACTACTACGGTCGTCTCTTCAAGCTCGATCGCGTCGAGCGCCGTCGCCGCACCGAGCAATTGATAGACAAAGTCGGCCTGCGCAACGCCGCCAAACGCCCCGTCGGTACCTATTCCAAAGGGATGGCGCGGCGCATCGGATTGGCCCAAGCGCTAGTCAACGATCCGGACCTGCTCATCCTTGACGAACCCACCTCGGGCCTCGACCCGGCCGGTACACTCAAAGTCAAAAACGTCATCAAAGAGCTGGGCGAGCGCGGCAAGACGGTCATTCTGTGTAGCCACCTGTTGGCCGATGTCGAAGACGTTTGCGATCGCGTGCTGATCATGTACGGCGGCAAACAGCAGGCCGTGGGGCAAGTCAACGAACTGTTGAAGCGGCAGGACACGACGCAGATCGTCGCCGATCAACTCGACGAAGCGACGCTGCAGCAAATCCGCCAGATCATCGAAAAGTCGGGCAAGCACGTGAAGAAGGTCGATCACCCGACTGACCGGCTGGAGAATCTCTTCTTCCGCGTGATTGCCGACGCCCAACAGAAGCAACTGGCGACCAGCGGTGCCGAAGATACCGCCGACGCGCCGTCGTTCCTTTCTGGTGACGGCGCGCAACAAGGCGAAGCATTGGTCAACGCACTGGTGGACGCCGGCAACACCAAAACCGACGGTACCGAACCAGTGCCTACTGCCGCCGCGCCGAAACCGAAGACCGACATCCTCTCTAAACTCAACAAAGTCGACGAAGATGCGCCGGAACAGGCCGATGAGCAGGAACCGACCCAACAACCCGCCGCCAATCAGGATGTGCTCGGCAAACTGTTGAAAAAGAAAGACGACGCGTAAGCGCCGTCGCGGGCGGGCCGACAGATTCTGACACCGGCGAGTATCTTCTTTGAACGCTGTTTTAACCGACGGAGTTTCGCGTGCCTGATAAAGGCTTCGATCTAAACGACTTCTCGATGCTGATGATCGGGCTCGGTACCCTCATCGGTCTGGTCGCCATTGTGTACGTCATTCGCAAGGCGCTCACCGAGCGCGGCGGCGAAGTCGGCGGTTGGACGCTGCGCGGGGCGGGGCGCAACATCACGGCCATCGCGCGCACGACGCTCGCCGAGGGTTTGCGCGCGCGCATCGCTTTTGGCTTCCTGCTGCTAATTCTGATCAGCGTGCCGTCGTTCTACTTCACGGCCGATGGGGATGGCACCATCAAAGGCCAAGTGCAGATGTATATGACGTACTCGCTGGGGTTTTCGAGTTTCGTGCTTGCCCTGCTGACCGTCATTTTCTCCTGCCGCTCGCTCTCGAACGAAATTGCCAGCCGCCAGATCTACAGCATCATCGCCAAGCCGGTGCCGCGCTGGCAAATCCTCGCGGGTAAATGGACCGGCGTGATGGCACTGAATGTCGGCGTAATGATCGTTGTCGGCGTTTTGACCTACGGCGGCGTCGTTTTGATTCTGTCCGACTTCAAGGCGACGTTGCATCGCGAATTGACGACCGAGGGCGGCATCACGCCGGCACAGGCCGATCGTTTCGTCACGTCGCTCGAAGATGTGAAGGGTATGGGCGTTGCCGGGGCAGATAGCCCGATCGTCACCGCCATGAAAGATGCCACGGGCCGCACGCGCGATGACGTGGCGGAAATACTGCTGCGCTTGCCGGAGTCGACGCGCGTCAACCTGCGCCGCTTTGACGAACTGCGGCGGCAGGTGTTGGTCTCGCGCGCGACGCTAAAAGTCGAAGTGGATGAAGACGAGTTTCAGAAAGCCATTCTCGCCGAATACAAGCGTCGACAGGAAGCGGGGATGATTCCCGAGACCGTGTCGACCAACGCGGTCTTGGAGCAGATTCGATCCGAAATTTGGGGTCGTTTCTGTCGCGTCGAGCCGCTGCGCTTCAAAGTCTGGACGCTCAAAGGCCCGGCCCCCAGCCAGGGCGAAGAGATGATCACATCGATTCGGTACAACGTGATGACCGAAGCGATGATGCAGGCTTGGCGGCACCCGATCACCGGCCAGGTGCTCGAGAAAGACACGATCCTTTGCCAATGGGCCATCGGTGCGGCCGACGACCCCGATCGCGCCGAGCGCACCGAGGCGATCCCCGTCGACACCACGAAAGAGATCGAATTCCCCGCCGATGCCATCAACAAAGACGGCACCATCGTGGTCGAGTTTGCGAACATCGATCCACGCTCCGTTTCCGCGGCGTTCGACCTGCCCGAAGCCTTGAAGGTGCTTTACGTTGTCGGCAGTTTTGAAACGAACCTGTTGCAAGCTTGTTTGGCGGCCCTGATTCCGCTGGCGTCGTTGGCGACGTTCGGCGTTTTTGCCTCGACGTTTCTCACGTTCCCGGTGGGGTCGATGATCCTGATCTTTTTGTACATCCTTTCGAACTCGATGGGCTTCGTGGCCGAGTCGCTCGCCGTTGCCGAAGAGTATTACGACCCGACGGTGGCGCAGCCGCTGTCATTTGAGATTCGCAGGATGGTGGTCGACCTCCTTCAATGGCTACTGTCGCTTGGCGATCTGACGCCGCTGAGTCACGTTATGGATGGCGAGGCCATCGGCTGGGGGGCGCTGGGCCTATCATTTGCTAAGTTCGTCGTACTCAAGGGCGGTTTGGCGATGTTCATTGCGGTGTTGGTGTTCCGCCGCCGCGAATTGGCCGCCGTCACGGTTTAAGAACCGATCGCCGGTATTCGGTGATGCCCGCTGGCGACACACTGAAAGCATTCGGCATCAAACGACGCCTAAAACTCCAGTAAGGAGTCTCTGTATATGCGACCTGCCACCAAAAAATTCGTGTACATCTTCATCGCGTTGCTGGCGATTGCTTCGACGACGCTGATGACGCCGTCGATCCAGGCGCAGCGCAAAGAGCACCACCTCGTGTTGCCGCCCGCTCCCGAAGATACGGCCATGTCGATGCTTTATACGCCGCTACTCGCCGTCGGCCGTGCGCCGCTGGTCGATGTGTTATGGATGCGCGCCACCAAACTCAAAGAGCAAGGCCGCATCTTCGACGCGTTGCAACTGGCAAAAACGATCTGCAAATTGCAGCCCAAGTTCGCCCAGGTCTGGGCGTTTATGGGCTGGAACATGGCCTACAACATTTCCGTCACCTGTAGCAGCCCGGAAGAACGCTGGCGCTGGGTGCGGAACGGTTACGAACTGATTCGCGATAAGGGTATACCGCTCAATCCGAACAACACGCAGCTTTATAAAGAATTTGCTTGGATCTTGTTTCACAAAGTCGGCGACTTTATGGACGAGATGCACCAATACTACAAGTTGCAATTCGCCCTTATCGCCGAGAACGCGATGGGTACGCCGCCGCCCGATTACGTGCGCGTCGGCCGCGTGCGTGGCGATTTTTATCGCGATTACGACTTTGCTATCCTTGCGGCTGTGCCGGAGACCTACAACGGCATCTTCGAACACGAAACGCTCGATACGCTGTTCGAGCAGTATCGCTTCGCCGGCTTACAGCCCGGTGAAGCGCTCGACCTCGTCGATGTGCCGTTTAACGAAACGCTCAAATGGGTTAAAGGCTTGAACCGGCCCGGCGTATCCGTTCGCGAAATCGGCACGCTGCGCGACTTGTTGAATGTCGACCTACCGGAAGTTCGCGCGTTTATCGATCAACTGCGCCTTGCCGCTTCGGAATCGCGCGGCGGCGGCGGTCTCGTCGAGTTGATGCAAGAGAACGAAGACGTCGAAGCGCTCGTCAATAAGATTTCCGAAAACGGATTCGACGCTACCAAGCCCGGCGTGTTCGATGCGTTGATCAACGCCACGCGCACCAATGTCCTCACCATGCCGGATGTTCCGGAAGAGTTGCAGGACCGCCGCAAGAACGAGTTTCTGAACTACCTGCGCGGCAAAGACATCTCCGCCGCGCGGCGCAAACTGACGCAATATTGGGATAAGCGGGTGGCGCTCGACCTCGACGCCGCGCGCGAACAGGTGAATCCCTACTTTGAAGAGCTGCGCACCTTCGTCGCGAAGATGGACGATTTTGGCTTCAACGCGATCGACGGTGATACCTTCCTCGGTATCGTCGATGCCGTGCGCGATGATGTGTTGGAATTGCCGGGCGTATCGAGCGCCGAACAGGTCAACAAACTCCCCGCGTTCATGGACTTGTGGGAAGACCCGAAGTATGCCGACGCGCGCCGAGCGCTGGAAGCCATCGCCCGCCGCAAGCGCGTGCACGACGAATTTAAGATCGACATGATGCGCGTGTTGCGCACGCAAAACCACTTCGGTATGACGTTCGATTTTCGGCTTGCCGAAACGCACGCGCTATATTGGTCGAACCTCGGTTCCGAAATTGGCATCGATAAACTCGACCCGGTCGATATTCATAAGCTCAACACCGATCGCCTCGAGTTCTACGCGCTGCAAAAGATGTATCACCGCGGTCGGTTGGCGATGAGCCCGGAAGCGAACCTTGGCGAACCGCCGTTGTTACAGCCCGATCTGCGTGTCATTCCGACGCTCGTGCGCACGTTCTTCGAGATATCCGAAGATTACCTAAAGGATGAGCGCAACCCGAATAACGCAAACGTCTCTGAACAGTTCCGCACGGGCTTCGTCGGCTTCATGCGCGATTCGATTCTGGCGTCGCACGAGTATGGCGACGACGAGATGGGGCAATGGCTCTTCAATATCCTTAAGAAGGAGTTTCCCGATCCGATGTATTTCGGCGGGTATGAGGCGTTCTTAGCGCAGGAAGTGCTCGAAGATCGCGAGTTGGGGGACTATCGCGTCACGCTGCGTCGTCTGCAACGGCTCATCGGCAAGGCGCTCGAAAACTACGCCGTCAACGAAGACGAAACGGCAGCCCTGTTTATGGCCCGGGCCCGACAGGTGTTCGATGGTTACCGCGAGCGCATCGTTAACGAACGCCTCGATTTCGACTGGACCTTCGAGGGCATCATTAAGGAAGCCGTGGATACCTCCGCCCAAATTTTCAATCGCCGCGCAACGTACCTACGCGTTTGCGAGAAGTTGGGCGTCGAACCGCTGCCCGAAAAAAGCCCCGAAGAAGCGGCTAACAATCCGATGGGCCTTCAATAGGCAGGTCGTAAGTTCCGCGAAACACAAGTTAAGAGCCGCCCCCTTAACCCACTCCTTTTCACGAAGGGGTTAGGGAACGCTTGAGAATCATATACCGACCAGAAATCTTTATTTCGTGAAGCGAGGTATTTAACGTACCTAGAACGTGATTAAGTTAATTGTAACTGCTAATGCTTTTCGGGTTGATATGCACGCGAATCTCAATGACGCGCACGAATCATGCTTCTGCCAGCACGCATGATTGCTCAGACCAACCGTCTTCACTATTCAATTCACTGTAATACGCCTTTATCTACATTCGCTCACATCGATTTCTTATTTGAGCAATCTACGGATCGATCCCGATAGGGATCTCGGGAAAGTAGCCCACCGTTTCAACGGTGGGTCGTCTTCACGTTTTGAAGAAATTAACGTCCCGGTAGGGACAGAATGAATCGGTGCGAATCCAGCCGTCCGTCCCGGACGGCAAGTAAAGAAAATACAATCGATCACCCACCCTTGAAAAGGGTGGGCTATTGTCAATCAGTCCCTATCGGGACGAAATCAGCCGTCCTCAAAGCAGTGTTGAATGAGCGGAAATGGCCAAGCTCTAAAGTCCGGACGCGAATCATATATTGAGCAACGCGGGTAGTACGATTCATGGCGGCGGTATTGTCGGTCAGTTAGTCGCCGACCCCGCACTTGTTTGATGGCAGCATTTACCCCAACCCCGCCGCGCGGAAGACGCTTGCTTCCGAATCTCCGTCGGCCAACTCGGCAAAATCGTCGACCAACACCACCGCGCCGAGCGCGGCTTCATCCATGTAAGACCGTCGCACGCCGACGGTCGCCATGCCCGCCGCCGTTGCGGCGCGCACACCGGCAGGGCTGTCTTCAAAAACCAAGCACCGATCTACCGCCAACTCGCCGTCGCCCGCCAACAATTCGCGCGTGAGCATATACCCCGCCGGGTCCGGCTTCGATACCTTCACATCATCGCTGCTAACGATGACGTCGATCGGTTCGCGCAGGCCTGCCAGCCGCAACAGCCGATCGATCTCGCGTGTGCGCGATCCGCTGCATATCGCCAACGGCACGCGCCCGACCCAACGGTCGATAAACGCGCGCAAGCCCGGCAAGGGCTCCAACCCGTCGCCGGTGATTTCGGAATAGCGCCGCGTTTTTTCGTCCACCAAATCAGCGGCCGTCAGTCCGGCCAATCCCGCGTGCCGCTCGATCAACCGTTCGACGATGAGCCAATCGTTATGGCCGACGAACTCGCGTATGCTCGCCTGCAAATCGATATCGACGCCATAGCGGCGCAGCACGTCGACGAAGGCCTGCCCGTGCATCAACTCGGTATCGAACATCACGCCATCAAAATCGAAGATAATGGCCGCCGGTGACGGGTGGGACATTCGTTGAAGCCTCATTGAGATTGCATAAGCTAGTGGGCATTACCCGGCAATGACGCCTTCCGGCGTTTCACCCGGAATGCAAGTCGCCGATGCCGGGCGGGTTTTCAAACTTTCGCGTTGACTTTCCCCTGTCAAACCCGGATCATGAAACCAATTTCGTGAATTTTTTCTCTTAGCGGATCGAGTTCTGCCCATTATGCAGCTAATCGAACTTGGCGATACCCGCGTCGTAACCGTCGCACCGAGTGATTCCATCGACAGGGCCATTTCCCTGTTGGAGGAAAACGACTTTCGGCACTTGCCCGTCGTCGACCGCGGCCAAATTCTCGGCATGGTCTCCGACCGCGACTTACTCTCGGCCGTCGGCATGCAACACGACGAGGAACGGCTCAGCTCGTCGCCCGGCAGCGGACGCGTCGGGGCCACGCGCATCGATCAAATCATGTCGACACCCGCGCGCACGGCCGCCGCCGAAGATTCTTTGCAGCACGGCGCCCAACTCATGCTCGACGCCGGTATTCGCGCCATTCCGTTGGTCTATCGCGATCGCCTCGCGGGCATCGTAACGGAGACCGACTTCCTCAAGTGCTATCTCAACGACCGGCCCATTTGCAAGATGCAGGGTTGGCGGCTGCAACTCGTGCGCGATCATATGACGCCGAATGTCAAGACGCTAAAACCGACGGACGGTTTCCTGCACGCGGCCCGCATGATGCATTCGCATCGCTTTCGTCATATCCCCATCGTCGATGGCGGTATGTTGATCGGAATCGTTTCCGACCGCGATATGCGACGGTTTCTGGGAACCATGGAAATCGATAGCGCCGAAGAAGCAGGCATGCCCGCTCGCGCCCGCGGTCACGTGACCATGCGCGATGTAATGACGACCGACGTCACAAACACGACAGTGGACGCCACGTTAGCGGAAGTCGCCGAGGTCTTGGTGAAGAGAAAATTCGGCTCGCTGCCCGTCGTCGATGATGGCGAACTGAAGGGCATCATCACGGAAGCCGATTTACTGCGTCACGTCGTAAACGCCTGTCGCGAAGGCGAAGTGAAATAGCGCGGGCCCTCGCGCCTGTAGCCTTCTACCGATCGCTCTTAACGCTAAGAATGAAAAAAGCCCGCGCTTGGCCAAGCGCGGGCTTTGCTTTTTGAATGCTTGCGTTTTGATAAGCGCCTAATGCTGCTTGCGAGAAGCCGCGTTCGTTTATTCGCTCCAAACAAATCGCCAAACGGCTTAACGCTATTTGCTATACCTGCGCTTGCTGCGCGCCGGCTTTACCGCGCTTGCCGCCTTGGCCGCGACCGCGGGGCAGTTCGCTCTTTTCGATCTTGCCGTCGCTGTTCTTATCGAGCCGCTCGAAGCGCTCGTCCGGCCCCTTGAACTCTTCGCGATCGACCACGCCGTCGTCGTTCTTATCGAGTTTCTCAAAGCGCTGCCGCAAGCCGCCGCGTTGGCGACCACCCTTGCCGCGCCGACCGGGGCCACCCTTGCCGAACCCGCGACCCCCACGCGGACCATCGCCGCGTTGCATGCCGGGGCGATCGGGACCGTCGGGACCACCGCCAAAACCCTCGCCGCGCGGTCCGTCACCACGTGGACCGGCCATCGGCGGACGACCCGCTTCGTTCATACCGCTATTGCAATTCGGGCACATCCCGCGGAATCCGGGCCCACCAAATCGTCGTTCGAACTTACCAGCCATGCCCGGCCCATCGGGACCGCCGAAACCCCCGAAGCGACCGCCGCGCTGCATACCCGGCCCGCCGTGTCCGCGTCCCATGCCTCGATGATGCATGCGCATCATGGTGCGACGGATTTCCTGTCGGATCATGCGGCGTAGCTGATGGCGCTGCCCCATCATGCCGCGCATGTCGCGACCGAAGCCGCGCCCACCCCGAGCAGCCGGGCCGCGACGGCCTTCCGGTCCGCCTCGACCGCGATGGGCGCGCGGACCATCGGGGCCGCCCCGCTTGCCGCGCGCTTCCGGGCCACGCTGACCGCGACGGCCCTTGCCGCCTTGGTCGAATTCCTGACGGTCGATCACGCCGTCGTCATTGCGATCCAGCCGGTCGAAACGGGCGGCCCCTTTTTGCTTGCCGCCCGGCTTTTGGCCGACGAGGTTGAGTTGATTGGCGTTGAGGGCGACTGCCGATGCCTGCGAGGTGCAGGTGGCGATAACGATGGCGCCCGCAAGGGCGAGGGTGGCTCGAATCATGGGATCATCTCCTTTAAACCTGAGCGAATGGGTTAAACCAATGAGCCTTCTCGGGTTGACATGCCGTCGTGGCTCACGGACAGTTCAACGCCGCCCAAGAGGCGATATTGCAGGAAGTTCGACGCGAAGGCTGAAATCGGCGATTCGTGAGGCGCAAGCGGCATTTTCGTTGCGCTTATGTTACCGCGGCATATCGAGCCGCCTTGGACAACACAGGACAGACGCTTGCGCGACGGGGCACGAAGCCGTGCCCGCCGCAAGCCCAACGTTCGGAAGATAAAGCCGAACAAACAGGAGTATGTGTAGATGTCATTTCGTTCGCTGACGACTCGCTTGTTTTTGATCTCCGCCATCGCGCTGCCGATGGCCACGGCGCGTGCCGATGTCGATCTCAGGAAATTCTCACTTAGCCGCGCGGCGCCGGCGGATGCGTTCATTACCGTGTGCAGCCGCACCAACCCCGAGCGCGAATTCCTCGACAAATATTGGCAGCGCGTGACCGATGCATTCTGGGAAAGTGAAATCCATATCGATCTGTGGGACATGATCTCCGAACGCGCGCCCGAAAAGGAAATCGCCAAGCTCGAACAAATGCGCGAGCGCTTCGAGACGCTCTGCCGCAAAGTCGACTGGGAAGCGCTCGCCGAAGGTGAGTTTCTCTACACGGCCCGGCTCACCGATCTGCCCATGCCGTACGAAGGACTGTTTGCCGGTCGGCTCAACAGCAAAGATGCGGCTTCCAAGAATCACGAAGCGATTACGGCCATCTTCCACGAGCTGGCGAAGTTCATCGAAGCAGAAGCCGGCAAGAACGTGATGAAGGTGACGACCGAATCGCGCCAGGACAAGGTCACGATCACCAAGATGACATTCGATGAAGCGCCGTTCATTGAATTCGCGCTGGCGCAAAAAGACGACATGGTCCTATTGACGTTCGGTAAGCCGGACCTCATGCAGGAAGCCCTGATCAATCTCGGCGATAGCGACGACGCCAAGCGCCTGGTCGATACGCCGCGCTTTAAGAATGCGTTCAAAGAACTTCCTGCTGCCGAAGACGAACTCGTTTTCTTCGATGTCGAACGCATGATGCTGTTCATGCGCAAGATCGCCGTGATGGTTGAACGCGAAGTCGGCAACGGCCTGCCTGAGCCCGCCGAAGGCCAGCCCAAGCCGTTCAATCAGGCGAGTATGCTGACCGCCTTCCTCGAAGACGCCTCGTTTGTCGATTACATGGCGACCACCTCGTGGACGGACGGCATGCGCGCCATGGGCGAAACCATCGTCGTAACCAAAGATGGGGCCAAAGATTCGCAACTGCTCGATGTCGTTGCGGGCGGGGGCACACTCGAAGCCTACGGCAAGTATATCCCCGCCGAAGCCTCGTCGTTCTCGGTGACGTCCGGCGTCAGCCTACCCAAGGCGTACGACTACATCGTCGCCTTCATGAAGAAGCACGTGCCCAACGCCGATCAAATGTTGCAACAATGGGACGGCATGCAGCAGCAGATGTTGCAGATGAACATCAAGAAGGATGTGCTCGATCTGTTCGGCACCGAATCGGTTAGCTACAGCGTTGGGCAGGATTGGGTCTCGCTTACCAAAGTAACCGATTCGAAGAAAGCCGACGCCCAAGTTGAGCGCCTGCTCAACACGATCAACGATATGATCAAACAAAACACGGGCGAAAAGAATGGTCTGATCTTCACCAAAGTGAAAGTCGGCCCCGAGCAGGAACTCACGCAAATCTCACACGGCATGATGATGATGGCCGGCATCACGTCGCCGCCCGTCATCGGTTGTGCCGACGGCTACCTGATCTTTAGTTCGTCGGCCGCCGCCGTGCGCAAGTGCTTGCTCACCGGCAAGGGCGAACACAACAACATCACGACCAACTCGCGTTGGCGCGCTGAAGGTTTGGAACCCAAAGGTGATGTCGTCGCCGTCACGTTCACCGACCAAGCCAACATGGCCAACGAACTCAAGCAAGCCATCGGCGGCATCGGCACCGGCCTCGGTATGGCACCGATGTTTGCCGGCGGCCAGATGCCGCCCGAAGTCGCTCAAATGATGGGCTCGCTCAGCGGTATCGCGATGAAACTGATCCCGGTGGCCGACAAGATGAACTTCTATCAATCCAAGGCCGGTTACACCACGTGGGACGGCAAGACCTGGCACAACTACGCCGTGCAAAACTACAAGAAGCCGTCGGAAGTGTTGGTCGATGAGACCAAGCCGACCGCAGCGGCGGCGGCTGGGAATTAAGACCCTGCGAGGGATTCCACCAATAACGCGCGGCGTTACGCCGTACGTGATAGCGAGTTAAACAACAAAGCCTCTTGCGGTCGCGTGCCGTGAGAGGCTTTTTCTTTTGGCTTGACCAGTTCAGATTTGAGAGTGACGGCTACGCTGCGGCGCCGGCTAACAGCCGGTGGATACTGATATTTGAGCAGAGAGCGTATTCATTCGTGAATTGGTGTAGTTAAAGTGGCTACGGTTTCATGTGTCATCGAATTAAGACATAAAGCACTCTTCACTTTTGCCGGATGCCCTGTGCCGGGTGCCGGGTGCCCCATCCTTCGCGTCAGCGAAGGGTGGGGAATCATCTGAGTTCCCATTTCACCCCAACATCTTTAGCTCGGATCATATTCACGGACGATTCCCCAACCTTTCCTAGCGGAAAGGATGGGGCACCCGGCTCATGCAGGAGGAGAGAACTGCCAGAATAAGGGGGTTAGTACGTTCCAACCCGGCCAAAGGCCCATCCGGGTAATTATTCTTGGTTTAGCCAATCGTCTGATTTACCATTATTGGGGGTTTTGACCACTTCGCGAAGGCCCGCGACTCCGGATGATTTGTCAGCATCCACCTGCCATTGGCCGGTGCCAAAGCGCGGTCGTCGCCCACAAACGTCAACTGGTCGAACCGACTAGACCATCATCGAGGGGTGTGTCGCATGGCACGAACTTATCTCCCACCGATCGTACTCCTGTTCTTGTTGCCACTACTTCTCGCCAACACGCCTTCACCCTATCAATTCGGCCTGCGCGCAGGGGGCCAGATGCCAACCCCCACGCACGATTGTGTTGACGCCCAGACGCGTAATGTCGTTCGCAGCGTTATCAATCAACACAAACGGTTGCATCCCGAACTATTCATCCCCTCCGGCGGCAGCCCGCGCGGTGGCACTACCTTGCCGTTGTTGCCCTTCTACCCGATTGCCGGCAATAACTACGGCGACATATTTCACGGCGGTTTTGTCGATCTCGACCCGACCAGCCCCGGCTTTCACGATTACAACTGCATGCCCTTTACGCGCGACACGCATGCCGGTATCGATTCGGAGATTCGCAGTTTCGGCGAGCAAGTCATCGGTGTGCCCGTGTTGGCGGCGCTCGACGGTGTGGTCGTGTTTGCCCAAGACGGCTGGCCCGATATGAATCTTGGCGGCGGCACGCAAGGCAATATCGTCGCCATCGATCACGGTGGCTGGGAGACGTCTTATTACCATCTCAAAAACGGTAGCGTTACCGTGGCCGTCAACGATGAGGTAAAGGCCGGTCAACCAATCGGCATGATCGCCAGCAGCGGCAACAGCTTCGGCCCACATCTGCACTTCGAAATTCGCGATCCCACTTTCACGCCTTACGAACCGTTTGCCGGCCCCTGTCGCCCCGGCCCCAGCGGTTGGGTCGATCAACTGCCGACCAATCTCGATTCGTATCTCGATGATTTCGCGCTGAGTTATATCCCGCTCGATACGGTGCCGGGCTTGCCCTTTGAAATGCCGCGTACCGGCCAGATCGGTTTTGAAGATGACGAAGTTTGGTTTTGGATTCGCGGCCACAACCTGCCCGTCGACACGGCCTGGCGCGTGCAGTTCTTCCGGCCCGACGGCAGCGAAGCATTGCTGTGGGAATGGTTCTTCTTCAACGCGGAGATATATCGCAACTACTGGTTCACCTTTGGATACGACATCGAGGATCTCATTCCCGACATGCACGTCATCACCGGTACGTGGCGCGTGCGCGTTGAGTTTAACGATGCGCTGATGGTCGATGCGCCGTTTGAAGTGCGCACCATGCGCACGGCCGATTTCAACCGCGCGCCCGAGCCGATTACCGTCAGTCTCGACCCGCCGGTGCCGACGCTCGACGACGTGATTTTCTGTCGCGTGAACACGTCATTGTTGATCGACGATCTCGATTACGACATCGTGCGGTATCGCTACGTATGGACCGCCGATGGCACCGTCATTCGCGATGCGACGCATGCGGGCCAGGCCGATGCCATACCGCACCACGCCGCGTGTCCGGGCTCGGAGATAACCTGCACTGTGACACCGAGCGACGGCACACTCAACGGCCCTAGCAGCGCGGTATCCACGACGTTACCCGGCGTCGCCGAAATCGATCTCGACTGCGATTGCGAACTAACGACGGGTGATATTGTTTATTTCGTCGAAGCGTTGTTGTCACCGGACGCATTTACCGGCTGCACGATGATGCGCGCGGATATCGACGATGATGGTGAAATAGATGGGCGTGATGTGGCGGGATTCGTTGATGCGATTATTCAGTAAGTGCGGATATAGGGACCGCCGGGTTTCTTTACCTTTACACTGAGCATGCAGGGTGCCGCAACCCTCGCGCCTGCGAATGGTGGGGACGCATCGGATTCAACGTACACCCCAACACGTTTAGCTCGGATCATCTTGGCGACAGATTCCCCAACCTTTCCTAACGGAAAGGATGGGGCACCCGGTCTCCGTGCTAACGGCACGCCACATTACAACTCAATGACCCGGACAAAGATTATCTCGCACACCACATTCGCCTATCGCTCTTCACCATTCAATCCACACCTTCATCTCCTCATCTCTCCAAAAGGATCATGCGGCTGCGTAACCGGCTCCCCAAAACGCCGCCCACGTCCTCTCCCCATTTTGCACTTCCACCTTTTCACTTCGCATTTCCCCCCAATTTGCCCCTGCCCCCTTCATCCATTACAAATCGCATATGTAACCGCGTTTACCCGACTTACGATCAGGGCAGGCCCGTGATTCATACCAAAATCGTTGCCACCCTCGGCCCCGCGACCGATTCGGAAGAGATGATCCGCCAACTCATTGACGGCGGTGTCGACATCTTCCGGCTCAACTTCTCCCACGGCACGCTCGAACAACACGCCGCCACCTATCGCCGCATCTGCAAGGTGCGCGAACAGATGGACGCCCTCGTAGCCGTGATGGGCGATTTGTGCGGGCCGAAGATTCGCGTCGATCCGATCGAAGACGACGTCTTCGAAATCAGCCGCGGCGAAACGCTGGAGATCTTTGCCGAACATCGCGTCGGTAGCGCCGACGGCGTATCGACCAATCGCCCCGAACTGGTGCGCGAAGTTAAGGCCGGTCATCGCCTGCTCATCGACGACGGTGCCGTGCGGTTGCGCGTGAAAGAATCGTACGACGATTATCTGGTTTGTATCTGCGAAGTCGGCGGGGAAATCCGCACGCGCAAGGGGATTAACTGCCCCGATAGCGATCTCGAAATGTCGGCCCTGACCGACAAAGATATCGAAGATTTGAATTGGGCCATCGAGGCCAAGCTCGATTACATCGCGCTGTCGTTCGTGCGCAGTGCGAAAGACTTACACGAGTTGCGCGAGCGCCTGCCGCTCGATGACGAAATGCGTGTCGTCGCCAAGATCGAAACCGTGCACGCGATCCGTTATTTAAACGATATCATCGAAGCGTCGGACGTGATCCTCGTCGCGCGCGGCGATTTGGGCGTTGAGATGGATCTGGCGCGCGTGCCGATCTTGCAAAAGAAAATCGTGCGCGCCTGTCAGAACGCGGCCAAGCCATGCATCGTGGCGACGCAAATGCTGCAATCGATGGTCGAATCACCCGTGGCCACACGTGCCGAAGTCAGCGACGTCGCCAACGCCATTCTCGATAAGACCGATTGCGTGATGCTCAGCGCCGAGACTTCCGTCGGTGCCTATCCGCTCGAAAGCGTTGAAACGCTGACCAAAACCGCCCAATACACCGAAGAAGATTTGCGCCTGCGCAATCGCGCCTCGCGCATCGATGCCAACCTGACCATGCGGCGCATTACGACGGCGGTCGCCCACGGCGCCAGCCTGCTCGCGCGCGAACTCGATGCCAAGCTCGTCGCCGTTTGGACCGGCACCGGCAATACGGCGCGGTTGTTATCCAAAACGCGCCTCGGCGTGCCGGTCATCGGCCTCTCGAAAGACGCCCACGTCTGCCGCCGCATGGCGATGTATTTCGGCGTAACGCCCATTTGCATGGAGCGCCACCGCGACGTGCTGCAAATGTTGCGCGAAGTGGACGACGCGTTGCTGCAACGCAATCTCGTCAAGCCCAACGATCTGATCGTGATCGTCGCTGGCACGCGTCTCGAACATCAGGGTGCAACCAACGCGCTGTTTATTCACCTTGTATCCGACGGTGACGAGTTCGCCCCCGTTTTTCGCTAGCACCCCTCGAAATTGATATTGCACACCTCGACCCAAATAAGGTAGGTGGCGTCTACTCCCTCTCCTTAGCAGCGAGAGAGCTGGGGCGAGGGTTTCGGACAATTCACTGATAAAGCGAAGCCACCAATCAAACCCGGCAAAAAAACATCGCGGACTCGGCATAACTTGCCGCCACACCCGCAGTTCTTGCGCCACCTCAATTTGTCTATATCAGTTCGTCTCACCACACGCCGATAACAGTACATGTGGATGCGCGCGCCGAAGGTGCGCCAAGACGCTAACTGTTTGACCAACAGAAAGATCGGTACGTGCCCTCACTGCCCAACGCCAGCTTGCACGCCACGCGGCAACAGCCGTCTCGGCCCGTACCGACATCACCAGCAACCCAAGAACCGATCGCGATTCTGCACCCGGTGCACAGCCTTGCCGTCGGTGGCCTCGAACGACAGTTGGCTACCGTCGTCGCGGGCTTATCGCCATCGCACTGTCGACACGTAATCGCTATTAGAGAATCGGTGGCCGCGAGCGTCGAGATTCCCGAGCACGTTGCCGTCGTGAATGTGACGGGCGACGGCGCGCACTTCAGTCGTGAACTGGTGCAAATCATCGATCGCGAAGCCATCGACCTCGTGCACATCCGCGGACTTACAATGCTGGTGGATACCGTCGTGGGCGCGCGTGTGATGCGAAGCGTGCCCGTCGTCGCGAGCTTTCACGGATTCGAAGATCGCGCCACCGTCTGGTCGGGCATACGCCGCAAGCTGATACGCGAAGCGTTGCAACATTGCCAAGCCCGCTGGGCCGTTAGCTGCGCCGCCGCAGAGGAAGCGAGCCAGCGACTCAATCTGTCGCGCGATTTCTTCGACATCATGCCGAATGGCGTCGATACCGACCGATTCCGACCGACCCACGATCGAGGGGCCGCGCGAACAGCTCTCGGCATCGACGCCGATGCGTTTGTGTTGCTTTCCGTCGGCAATCTCAAGCTAATCAAAGGACACGACTATCTGATACGAGCCTTTGCGCAATTTGTCCAGTCCAGATTCGCGCAACGAGCCGAGTTGATCGTGGTGGGAGAAGATTATCTCGACGGTGAGTTGCTGCAGTTAGCCGACAAGCTAAACATTGCCGACCGCGTGCGCTTTATAGGCCGCGCAGAAGACGTTCGACCTTGGTATCACGCCGCCGATGCGTTCGTTTTGCCGTCGCTTGCCGAAGGTCATTGCAACGCCCTGCTCGAAGCGCTCGCGTGCGGATTGCCCGCCATCGCGACGCGCACCGGCGGGAACATCGACACCATCGAATCGGGTTTGACCGGCCTCTTGGTCGCGCCCGGCAGTATCGTCGAACTCACCAACGCCATGTCGTCGCTTATGAACGACAAAACAATGCGCAACACCTTGTCAAGATCGGCGCGCGAGGCAGTCGTTGCTCGCTTTAGCCACGCGATGATGTTAGATCGCTATCTAACCGGTTATCGCAACCTCCTGTTTGAAGCGCATCGAGTTGAAACCGTCCATTCGACGCCAAGCCGGCAGGAGCTTGCCAACGCATGACGGCGATACCCAATACTGCCGGTTTGTCGGCGCCGCCACTGCGGCGCATCAGCGAACTGACGCGCTATCGCGAGTTGATGTGGATGCTGGCGTGGCGCGACATCCGCGTGCGCTACAAGCACTCCATCCTCGGCGCCGCGTGGGCGATTATTCCACCGGCTTCGATGATGTTGGTGTTCACGTTTGTCTTCGGGCAAGTGATCGACGTTGAGAACGAGCGGCTTACCGGCAGCGCGAATCTGCCCTACTCGCTATTCGCATTTAGCGGCCTCGTCCCTTGGATGTTCTTTGCCAACGGCCTGACCGGGGCGATCGGTTCTCTGGTTTCCAATCGACCGTTGGTTACCAAGATCTACTTTCCGCGCGAAGTCTTTCCGCTGTCCGCCATGATCAGCGCGTTCGTCGATTTCGTGATCGCCTCGTTCGTGTTGGTCGTGTTGGCCGTTGTGCTCCACTTTTATCCGAACGGTTGGCACTTCCACGCATCGTGGACGCTCGCGTACTTACCGATCATCGTGCTCGTGCAAATCGTCTTTATGGCGGGCCTGGGCTTACTCTTGTCGATGGCGAATCTGTTCTATCGCGACATCGGCTTTTTGTTTCGCGCCATCATTCAACTATGGATGTTCAGCACCTGCGTGGTCTATCAGCTAGAAGCCACCGCCCCCTGGAAGCGCACGCTGATTCAGATGAACCCGATGACACCGATTATTCGCGCTTATCGCGATTGTCTCATCGTCGGGCGGTCGCCATTCGATCAGCCGTTCGCTTACGCTGCCGCCGTGGCAACGCTGACGCTGCTGATCGGTTGGACGTGGTTTCGTCGCCGCGAGTTTGAGTTCGCCGAGAACATTTAGGAAGGCTTATGTCGGTCGGCATCACCGTCGAAAACGTCAGTAAACGCTTCCGCCGCGGCGAGCGCCACAACTCGCTGCGCGATCTCGTTGGGTCGTGGCTGCGTTTCGGCCCCAACATGGGCGAGGGCGGTCGCGCCCACGAAAACGATTTTTGGGCGCTCGACAACGTTTCATTTGATGTCAAACCGGGCGAAGCTTTCGGCCTGATCGGCCCCAACGGCGCCGGTAAGAGCACGATGCTCAAACTGCTCGCCGGCATCATGCGACCCAACCGCGGCCAGATCAAAATTGATGGGCGCATCTCGGCGCTGATCGAAGTTGGCGCGGGTTTTCATCCCGATCTCACCGGCCGCGAAAATGTGTATCTCAACGCGGCCATCCTCGGCATGGAGCGCGAAGAAGTCGATCGCAAGTTCGACGAGATTGTCGACTTCGCCGGTATTGGCGACTTTCTCGATACGCCGATCAAGCGTTACTCCAGCGGTATGTATGCACGCCTCGGTTTCTCCGTGGCGGCGCACGTCGAGCCCGACGTCTTGCTCGTCGACGAAGTGCTGTCCGTTGGCGATCGCGTCTTTCGCACCAAATGTTTGGAAAAGATGCGCGGCTTTCTCGAACGCGGCGTTGCCGTCGTCTTTGTGTCACACGACTTGCGCGCCGTCAGCGCTTTTTGCGATCGGGCGCTCGTGCTTGCTAACGGCAAGCCCGCCTTTCACGGACCCGTGACCGAAGCCGTGTCGCGCTATCACAAGGCCTGTCTAAACAGCTTCACCGCCGATGGTGCCGACGAAGGTGGACTGGTCGACGTCGAACCCATCCGCTTTATGGATGCCGGCGGCCGCGAGAAACAAACCTTCACACCCGGCGAATCCGTAACCGTCGAGTTCGACGTGAAGTTCCTGCATCCGATGGTGCGCCCGTCGTTCGGCCTCTCGTTGATTCGCGCCGAAGATCGCATGGTCGTCTTTGAAACCAGCAGCACGCGCATGAACCACGTTACGCCGCCGGCCGTCGAAGGTACGCGCTGCCGCGTGAAGTACGATATCAAACTCAACGTGCAGCCCGCCGAATACGTGGTGGGCTATCACGTGCGCGATCGCGATTCGTCGATGTATGCCGCCCTCGAAGAAGATGCCCGCATCATGGTCATCGGCGGTAACAGTTGCGGCGGCGTGGTCGATTTGGCACCCCACGTGTCGGTGAAGAGCCTCGAATCCGCACCGCCACCGTCGTGGTCGAAGGATGCCGGGCGACTCGTTGCATCCTGATTTCAAAGCAATTAACGACTAATCGTTGTTCAATTAAACAGGCTGAGAGATATCGACTTGTCTAATCGACTGTGTCATCACTGAGAAATGATGACACGGTGACGGGATCGCAAGAAGCAAATACGCCAAAGGCGTTACGCAAATCAGCCCGAGGTTGCCGCAACAGCGGCTACCTGGGGAAAACGTAGGTAATATAACATTCAACCCCAACGGGGTTGCGGCATTCCTCGCGGTATGCACGCCGCAACTCTTTCAGAGTTGAATACCACGACCCATCACATAACCCAGGGTAGCCGCTGCGCGTCAACCCTGGGCTAATGGAGATAACGCCTTCGGCGTAAAGATTTCGCCATGACCGATTCGTACTTTAAAGGGGCTCAGCCGAACAGGCAGCGATACAGCAGGCTCGCCCCACACAGTCTTCATAGGAATCGGTATCTGTCGCAGCGCGGGCACAACACCTGACCAGCAGTGAAGTTCGTCTGCAGCGCACCCAACGTCCGCTTCCTCCAACTCCCCACTAAACCCAACCGCCCGCCGTCTCGACCGGCGTTGGCCGTCTGCTAGAATGCCGGGGCTGAAAGGATCCGCCCCGCTATGAGATTCGCCATCATTGGTCCGCCGCAATCCGGTAAGTCCACGCTGTTCGCCGCCATCACCGGCCAGCAGGCCGACCCGTCGCAGGCACTGCAGGAACATCTGGCCACCATCGACGTGCCCGACGATCGGCTCGACTTCTTGTCGGATATCTATTCGCCCAAGAAATACACCCCCGCGCGGCTCGAATTCCTCGATATCCCCGGCGCTTCGCTGGCCGACGCTGCCGGTCAGGCCGAGTTTCGCAAGCGCACCCAAGCCGCGCGCAAGTGTGACGGCCTCGTCATGGTTGTGCGCGACTTCGAATCCGACGGCGTGCTGAAATATCGCAACCGCGTCGACGCTAAGGCCGACCTCGACGAACTCTTTAGCGAATTGATCTTCGCCGACCTGGAACAGGTCGCCAATCGCGTGGAGAAGCTGGAGAAGTCCACGCAAAAGCCCAGCAAGAACCGCGAGGCCGAACTGCGCGAACTCAAAATGATGAAGCGCGTGCAGGATGCCCTCGAATCCGAAGCGCCCGTCTCCAGCGCCATCGAAAATGACGACGAACGCCGCATCGCGCAAAGCTTCGGCTTTCTAACGCTCAAGCCCGTACTCGTCGTGATCAACGTTGGCGAAGACAAGATCGCGGGCGATCCGCCCTTCAAACACAGCCACGCGCTCGCGACCATGTCGCTGTCGGCCGAGATGGAAGCCGAAATTGCCCAACTCGATAAAGACGATCGCAACGCGTTTCTGGAAGACCTCGGCTTGCAAGAACCCGCCCGCGCTAAACTCATTCGCGCGTGTTACGACAGCATCGGTTTGGTCTCGTTCCTGACGGCCGGCGAAGACGAAGTGCGCGCGTGGACGATTCGCAAAGACACGCCCGCCGTGGAAGCCGCGGGTAAAATTCATAGCGATATTCAACGCGGCTTCATCCGCGCCGAAGTGGTGGCTTTTGACGACTTCAAGGCTGCCGGTGACATGCGCTCCGCCAAAACGGCGAACAAGGTGCGCCTCGAACCAAAGGCCTACATCGTAAAAGACGGCGATATCATCAACTTCCGCTTCAATGTCTGACGTTTACCAGCAATCGTGGCTCGACGCCCTCTTTTCGCGCTCCGAACGCCTGCTGGCAATCGGTTTCTTGCTACTGATTGTTCTGGGAACCATCCTGCTTTCCCTGCCCGTCGCGTCGGTTCGCAATGACATTTCCATCCTCGACGCGCTCTTTACCTCGACGAGCGCCGTTTGCGTGACCGGCCTCATCGTGGTCGACACGGGTAAAGACTTCACACTATTCGGACAGATCGTCATTCTCGTGCTGATTCAAGCCGGCGGCTTGGGCATCATGACGTTCACGGCCATGGCCACGCAGTTTCTGGGCGGCAAGCTGTCGTTTCGATCGCAAGCGGCTCTGAGCGATACGTTCTACCAAAAGCAAGCCGCCCGACGCGTATCGAGCAATCTCTTTCGCATCATCATGATGGTGTTCATCATCGAAGCGATCGGTGCGGTGATTTTGTTCCTGGGCTATTACCTGCGTAGCGATGATCTGCACGATTCGATCTTCGCGGCCATCTTTCATGCCGTCTCCGCGTTTTGTAACGCCGGCTTCTCGACCCATTCCGACAGCCTCATCGGATGGCAATCGAGTTCGATCGTTATGCCGACGATTGCAGTGCTGATCATCCTCGGCGGTCTCGGCCATGTCGTCGTATTGGAATCGTGGGCGCGACTCGGCATGCGCCTAAAGGGGCAATCTGCGCACCCCTTCAAATGGACGTTGCATTCGCGCGTCGTTATCTATCTTTCGGGCGTTCTGATCCTTGGCGGTGCCGTGATCCTAATGGTCGCGCGCCCGTTCGGTGCCGACGGCTCGGCCACGACTGGCTTCTTCGACGCCTTATTTCAATCGGTCACTTGCCGCACCGCTGGATTTAACTCCATCGACCTAACCAAGCTGCCGGTACCTGCGCTGCTGTTTATGTGTGCGCTAATGTTCATCGGTGGTTCACCCGCGTCCTGCGCCGGCGGCGTAAAGACCAGCAGCGTCGCCACTTGGTACGCACAGCTATACGCATGGCTGCGCGGCCAAAAAGAAGTGACGTTAATGGGCCGCCGCCTGTCGAGCGAAATCGTCGCCAAAGCCGCCATGATCATCGGCCTCGCCGTCGTCTGGAATTCGACCGGCACGATTCTGTTGGCTTGGTTCGAGCAAGGCCGCGTCGACCTGCCGCTGCGCAAACTCTTTTTCGAGCAGGTCTCGGCGTTCGGCACCGTCGGGCTTTCGCTCGATGTGACGCCGACGCTTTCGACGCCCAGTCGCATCTGGATCATGATCTCCATGTTTGTCGGCCGCGTCGGGCCGTTGACCTTCGCGATGGTTATCTCCGAACGCGAGCAATCGCCGATACGGTACCCCGAAGAGCCGGTGATGATCGGCTAGGATGTGAAGTTATGAAGCAAGTGATAGTCATCGGATTGGGGCAGTTTGGTTCGCACCTAGCGCGCGAGCTGACGGGCATGCGCTGTGAGGTGATGGTCGTCGATCAGGATGAAGCGCGCGTGGATGCGATCAAGACCGACGTACATTCGGCCGTCATCTGCGACGCGCGCCAACACGATGCCGTCGAAGCCGTTCTCACCAACGAAGTCGACGAAGTCGTCGTCGCCCTCGGCGAAAATATGGAGCCGAGCATTCTCTGCACGCTTCACCTTAAGCAACTCAATGTAAAGCGCATCCGCTGCACCGCCGTCAACGAAGATCACGCCACCATCCTGCGTGCCGTGGGTGCCGACGAAATCATCTTCCCCGAGCGCGAAACGGCCGAACGCACGGCACGGCGCGTGGCCTATCCGTCGCTGCTCGATTACTTCCCCTTCGAAGAAGACCATCGCATTATGGAAGTGAAGATGCCGTCCAGCTTGTCTGGCAAGCGCTTGGGCGATACCAACATTCGCGGCGACTACGACCTGCTCGTGCTCGGCACCAAAGACGCCAACACCGGAAAATTTAAGTTCATGCCCGGCGCGACGGATGTGCTCGGCCAGAACGACATCCTGATCGTGCTCGGTCGCGAGATCAACCTCGCCCGCTTTCAGGCACTCGATTAAGTACCCCACGGCGTGGGGCGGGAAGCAACCATTTCAAACGAAACCGTTATCAATCACGAACCGCCCGCGCGCAGCATGCGCCGCACGCTCGCTATGCATGTCTTCGCGTGGATCTTTCGCGGCATGGTCGCGTCCATCGCGCTCACGCTGCCGTTTCTCGCGCGCAAACACTTCGAAGCGGGCGAGGGCATGTTCTTCATCATCGTCGGCTGCATGCACATCATGCAATTCTTCACCATCTTTTGGAACCGCCTCTACCAACGCGTATCGACGGCGCAATACGTTATCACCGTCGGCGCGATCATCGGCCTACCCTTGTTGGCAATGGGGCTGTTCACAACGCTAACACCGTTAGCGATTTGCTGGGTCATCGCCGCCTTTGGCGGCGCTGCCGGTGGGGTCGCGTTCTCACCGATGAACGGCGACCTCTTGCGCAACTGTTATACCGAAGGCATTCGCGGTCGCGCGTACGCGTTGATCGGTATCGCGCAGTTCGTGGGCGTTATGATCGGCGGCGCGATCATGGGCTGGCTATCGAATGACGATCCGCTTGCCTATCGATACGTCTATCCTTGCTTCGCTGTCGGCTTTGTCATCACGTTGGTAATTCTGTATCGCATTCTGCCCAATCGCCCGGCCGAAGCACCGACTGCCATTAGCCTACAAATGTTGCGCCGCACACTATGGGAACCGATCGTCGATCTCGGCAACCTGCTCGGTCAGGATCGCAACTTTCGCAACTACGAAATCTCGTTCATGGCTTACGGCGTCGGTTGGATGGTCGTCACGGCGTTGCTCGCTTTGATTTGCAATGACCGACTGGGGCTCGACTATCGAGAGTTCTCCGGCTCGACGATTATCTTCAACCAAGCCGCCATGATTTTGCTGCTGTTCCCCGCCGGCATGATCGCCGACCGCTTCGGGCCGATTCGTCTGGCATCGGGCGCGTTCCTATGGCTGACGGGCTACCCCTTAATGCTCATCGCCATCGCCTTGCTATTCGACGCGTCGTCGAGCGATGCCTCCACGATTTGGCTGACGCTCGCATCCATCTACTTCGCATCCGGCATGGTCGGCGTGCACCTGACCTGGTCGTTGGGCCCCGTCAGTTTCGCCGCCAACCCCAGCGAAGGCTCGCGGTATCTCGCCGTGCACGGCACGCTCGTCGGCGTGCGCGCAATTCTCTTTCAACTGATGGCCATCGGTCTCTATAAGTTGACCGGCAGCTTCACGATTGCCCTCGCCATCGGCGCGGCGGGCTTTGTGTTCGCAAGCTATTGGATGTACCGCCTCGGCAAAACGATGCGCGCAAGTAATACTCGATAGAAACTCAACGATGAGCGCATGCGCGCGAACCGTGCCGTTTGCGCGAGTGGGGGTGCCTTGCCGCTCGCCCGAGTGGCGGGCGCGGTGCCGCGTGCGCGGGCGCCATGCCGACCCAACCGAAAAAAGTATCGTCCATCTATTGAAGGGTAAAATCTCGCGCCATCGCCCAAACAACCAACCACCATCGAGGTCGGCATGCCCGACACACGCGCATAAGCCAATCTTCGATCTTCGTTGATTCCGACCAACCTTCACGCACCCGCCGAAGCCAAACTCAAAGTAGCGGTATCGTCGCGCCCGAGGCATGCCGACCTTCGCGTTCGTCTCGCACTTGTATAACCCCTCGTCAGCTTGCCTTTCTATGGACACACAAAGGCGTCGCTTGGGTCGGCATGGCACCCGCGACGTCTCCATTTCTGGTCGCGTCATAATTAGGAACCTATGGACCACCATTCCGGCTCGTTCCAATTCTCAATCTGTAAAAAAGGCGTGCGGCACCCCGGGAATTTGGCGCGGTCATAGGGTGCCGCAGCGAGTGGAAGACAAGTTGGTTACGAAAACCCCGCGAACTGCCCCGTAGAGCGCTCGTGACTGAGAGTTATCGTTTTATTCATTCCTTATTCCGCGACCGCCGCCGACGGAAACAAGGGGGTTGGGCTTGACGTGCGTCGGTGAAGCGAAACCCTTCACCTGCAGTAATAGTATAGATTCACAGCGTACCCGATGTCAACCGAGATTCGCCAAACATCACAGCCCGAACCGCAAAACTAGCGCAACCTTCATCCTTTAAACGGCAGCATGCCCGTATCCCATGGCTTCGGCGACCGCGCCGCCACTTCCGGGGCCTTCGGCTCGACCGGCGGCCGGAGCAAAACCGGCTTCTTACCGCGTGCGGCGGCCACGAAGCCTTCCAAATCCTGAAAATCCCACGCGTCGCGCGCGACCGGCTTGCCGTGGCTGTCGCGCACGATCGCGCCGTAGTCATCGACCAAGACCCGCGTCGCATATCGATCGCAGCGGCCCTCTTTCTGCCGCACGTTGCGCCGCGCCTGCTTCACCAGCCAATGGTAATACTCGTGCAGGAACACAAAGAGCACCAACTGCTCGGGGTTGGCGATATCCACCGAATACAGCTCGCGCCACCAATGCGTGCGGTTCGAGCGCGGCCGCGCGATGTGGGTGAGCAGCTTATAGGGGTACTTGTTGCCGCGCCCTAGGTTCACAAAGATGCGATGCGTCTGATAGTAACAACTGCCCGAGAATTCGGCCCCGCGGCTGTAACGAATGCGCACGGTCAGCCGATCGTGCGGCCAGCCTTCGATCGCGCGTAGGCACATGGCCTTCAAGCGCTCATCGCTGAGATGCGTCGAATTGCAAAAGTCCATACCCAACCGCAGCCTGTGCGGTGGGCCGGACGCATGCCGGCGCTTAACCCAATCCCGCACGATCGATATCCTGTAACCGCACCACGCCGTCCGGCTTCGCGCCGTCCGCCGAGATCACCAACACCGTAATCTGGCTCGCGCGCATCAACTGCAAGCAGTCCACCGCCAAGGTATCGGGCGGCACGGTCGAGCACGTCACCGGTGGTTCGTCGGGGTCTCGACGGCTTTGCCGCCAGGCATCACCGACGCTCAGCGCCCCGGGGCGTTCGCTGCGCATCAGCAAACGCCGCAGGTCGCCGTCGGTGAACACCCCGACCAGCATCCCTTTATCGTCAACGATGCAGGCCATTCCTAAGTGGCGACGGGTAATTTCGAGCAACAACTCGTTAAAGCCCTGATGGACAGAAACTAAGGGCAATTCTTCGCCGCCATGCATCACATCGGCGGCGCGCAACAACAGCCGTCGGCCCAAACTGCCGTCCGGGTGGTAGCGCGCGAAATCCTCTTCTTTGAAGCCGCGACATTCCAATACCAGCATTGCTAACGCATCGCACAATGCGAGCGTCATCAATGTGCTCGTTGTCGGTGCCAATCCCAAACGCCCCGCTTCGGGCAGCGCGGGAATCGCCAGATGCACATCCGCCAACTCGGCCAACTGCGACGAAGCCGATTCGCAAATTGCGATGACATGCCCGCCGATGCGCCGAAAGTGCTGCACGAAACGCGTTAGTTCTTCGGTGTTGCCGCTTTTGGAAAGTGCGATGAGCACGGCGTTGGGCCCGGCGGCGCCGAGATCGCCATGCAACCCTTCGACCGGGTGCATAAAGAATGCCGGTGTACCGGTGCTGGCAAGCGTGGCGGCGGCCTTGCGCGCGATGAGGCCGCTCTTGCCGATGCCGGAAACAACGGTCGGCTCTTTGGCGTCGAGCAATAGCTGGACCGCCTCGGCGAAGGTCTCATCGATTTGATTGGCGAGCGAGGTGAGCGCAGCAGACTGCTCGCCAACGAATTGGCGAGCGCTGCGAACCGTTTCAATGTGGCGTGTGTCTTTGGCAGTCATGAAGTCGGGCGCGACGAGGTTTCGGCAGCGCCCGACCGAGAAGAAACAGCATTACGCGTCGGGCTTGCGTTCGTCGCCTTGCGAATCTTCGCCCATATCGAAGTCGTCGGCAATATCGAAGCCTTCGTTACCGATCTCCTCGAGTTCGTCGGCCAACTCATCGATATCGATGCCTTCTTCCGACTCGTTACCCGCGTCGGTTGTCGAGCCCGGGTCGAGACTGCCCGAATCGATATCAAAGTCGCTGCGGATATCCAAGTCTTCGAGGTCGCTCAGATCCGGCAATGCGCCCAAATCGACGGCTGAGCCCGTGTCGATGCTCGGCGTAATCAGGTCGGAATCGGTCGCCGACATCTCGGAATCTTCCAAGACCGAACCATCGGCCTCGTTTAGATCGGCAAGGTCGTCATCCACCACCGGCTGACTGGCTCGGGGTGGCGGCGGCTCGCTTCGTGCTGTAGTCGCCGCGACGGTATCTGTCGGGGCCGGCGGTTGCGGCGGAACCGGGCCGGGCGCGGGGGCGGGTGCCCCGCCGCTCGGCCCTTCGTCATCATCGAAATCGCCGTGCGCGATTTCGAGCGTTGGGCGCGGTGCCTTATCTTCGTCGACTTCGTGATAGTCGTAGAACTCACGGTATTGCTTGCGGAAGTAACCACCGCGGCGGCTTTGAACTTCGTTGAGCACCGCACCGAAGATGCGGGCATTGATCGATTCGAGATTCGAGCGCGAGCGCTGCAACGCTCCGCGCGACGTCTTGCGATACTGACAGACCAGCAAACAACCATCCACGGCACCGGCCAACACCATGGCGTCGCTGACGAGCAACACGGGTGGGCCGTCGAAGATCACCTGATCGTAGCGCGAGCGCGCGTCGACGATGACGTCGCGCAGATAGCTGCTACCCAGAAGTTCAGCGGGGTTTTGCGGCACGGGGCCGGCACTCAATACATCCAAGCCGGGCACGCTGGTCGTGGTCACATAGTCGCGCAACTGGCCCTGGCCGATCAGGATGTTGCTCAGGCCCTCGACCTTCATGTTCTCGAATAATTCGGAAGTCGCCGCGCGGCGGAAGTTGGCATCGACCAACAGCACGCGCCGACCGCTCAACGCGATCGAGATGGCCAGGTTGGTCGCGACGGTCGTCTTACCGTTACCGCCCGACGGGCTGGTGACGAGAATGACGCCTTGTTGTTCGGCCGGAGCACTGAAGAACAAATTGGCGCGTAGATTTCGGAAAGATTCGGCCACTACCGAGTGCGGGGCATCGAGGCAGGCGGTTTCCACGCGTTCGATTTCGACTTCGTCGTCGTCAGTCGTCGGAATCGTGCCGAGCACCGGTAGGTGTGCGTTCGAGACGTCGCGCGGCGTGCGCACCGACTTGTCGATGAAGTGGAGCAGGAACGCCAAACCCGTACTGGCACCAAAACCGAGTATCACGACGATCGGGAGCCAGAACTTTAAGTTGGGTTCGCTGATTCGGGTCGGCTCGATCGCGCTCTGAATCGTCTCGATTCGAACGCCCTTGTCCTGACGATTGAGTTTCTCGAGTTCGGATTTCTGCTCGGCCAAGCGCTGGTATTCGTTTTGGATAAGGATCTTGTCCTCTTCCAACTGCTTCTGTTCGACCAGCTTGGCGTCTTTATCTTTTTGTTTGGCTTGGGCGGTGTTGAGTTTTTCCTGAATCTCAATTAACGCGCCGTTGGCATTGTTGTATTGCCGCTCGACTTCTTCGATGCGACGCACCTGAAAGTCGATCAGCCGTTGCGCTCGAACTTCGCGCAATCGGCTCTCAGCCAATTCGAGGCGGTCCTGGGCCTGTTTGTAGAGGTCGTGATTGGGACCAAATCGCGCCGCGACGGCGTCGAAATTTTCGCGCGACGCCTGTTCGCGCTGGGTTGCCTGATACACTTCCGGATCGTTGCGCAGCATTTCCTGCATTTCCGGATCGATCGCGATATCTTCCGGTCGCGTTTGCCGAAACTGCTCGGCCTGCGCCTTCAGATTGATAACGATTAACTGAAGCTCCGTGCGCTGAGCGGTCAGTTCCAGAACCTCGACATCGATGGCCGAGCCGGCGCTGCCGCTGTAGTCGTTTTCGGTGGCGAGCGTCTTAATTTCGTTGTTCTTGCTTTCCAACAGCTTGCGCGTTCGTTCCAACTCCCGATCCACGCGCTCCAGCTCGCGACCGATCTCTTTCTTGCTGACCTCGTTAACTTCCTGCAGGTATTCCTTGACGACACTGTTAACGATCAGCGGCACCTCGGTCTTTACACGCCAGGTAGATGCGATGCGCACCAATCCCGACTGTGGCACCGCCGAGATGGAGAGCATGCTTTTGAGAATGTCGATTTCGCTTTGCTCGGTTCGTTGTGCTTCATTACTCGCCCAGGTTCGCCAATAGGTGTTGCGGATTTCGGGAAGCCGAACAACCTGACTCAAAACACTCGGGCTTTGTAGTCGCAGGATTTGTGCCTGGATTGCGCGTTCGATCTCTTTGTCGGTGAGGCCTTTGTCATCGAATAAACTACGGTCCGGGTCCGCGGGCGTCGGCGATGTTACTTCGATGTACGCTTCCGCCGAAAAACCGGGGTACTTCACATACCAAAAAATGACGGCACCAACGCCGATCGCGGCGAGAAAACCGCCGAGGAAAATGATCGACAGGAGCCGCTGACGGATGATCGAAAGGATATCACCGGGCGTTAAGCCGCCCGCGGCGGGTGGCCCTGCGGGTGAGTACCCTTCGATCTGAGCGTTTCCGCCCAGCGCAGGATTTGCCGTAGTAAGTGTCGTCATGGCTGCGATACCTTACTTCTATTAACGCGATCGCCGTTGCCAAGCGCAAACTTCGCCTAACGGCAACGGTGCTTCTGGTAACTCACTTGCGAGTCGGTAATTACGACAGGCGAGCGAGCGTCTTATCTATCTTCGACCGATAGTCATCGAATCTTTCCTTCATAGCCGGGTCATTTTGGGGCTGTCGATCGATGAACTCTTTCGCTTGTTCGAGCCGCTTGATCGCTTTTTCCTTTTCACCGCGCATTTCATGGACCATACCCAAGTGAACGATCGCGTCGAGGTTTTCACTATCAAGCTCGATCGCGCGCAGTAAGGTTCCCGACGCCTCGCCCAATTGGTCGGTCTGCGCCAATATCCAGCCGTACGTATCGAGATAGCCGGCGTTATTCGGATCGACTTTCACGGCACGTTTGGCATACGGCAGCGCTTCGGTCGGCTGGTTGAGTTTCTCTGACAAGAGGAACGAGATATTGTTGAGCGCGAGTGGATGGTTACTGTCTATCTTGAGGGCCGCCTCGTAGGCATCGCGTGCGGCGGTGAAGTCCTTTTTGCGATCGTACAACATGCCTTTCGCCACGTTAGCAAACAGCCTATCTCCATCGCGTACGGCCTGCTGAATAATCGTGTCGCATTCCTTAAGCGCGCCATCAACATCGTTACTTCGGAACCGCAGGTGCACCATCGCACGGCGCGCAACGAGGTTGGACGGCTCTCTGGCGACCGCCTCCTCCATTTGTTTCTGGGCGGTTTCGAGTCCAAGGGTTGCGATCAGATCTCGCAATATCGCGTCGTAAGCGGCAAAGTCGTTGCCGGCAGCGGCCTGGGCCCGATTGAAAGTATTGATTGCTTTGTCGACGTCGCCCGATTGACCGTAACAGTATCCCAGCGCGGACAACGCTGCCGCGGACCGATCGAGTTTTACGGCCGGCACCTTCGTCAACGCAGCATCGATGAGTTCATCGCACCGCCCCAACTCCCGCAGCGTTCTAAAATAAGTCACCAAGGCATCTGCCGAGTAGTTTGAGATTTCCGAAGCGCGCCGATATCCCTGCAGTTGCTTCGCCGGATCACCGGATAAGCGACCGAAATTGCCCAACAGCATCGGCCACTCGTAGTTACCCGGATTGTCTTGCATGTATCGGTAAATCAGCGACTCGGCGGCTTCGTATTGCGGAGGGCGCATGCGCGCGTAAATATCCACCAGATTCTGCGCGACCCGTTCTTGTTCCGGATGATTCTTCAAAATCTCCTGTAGCTCGCGCGCCGCCTCTGTCCCGCTTTCATTTCTTCGCAGCGCGTCGGCGAGGAGCACATCTGTAAGCAGAATTCGATGGCGATACTCGAAGCCATCGGGCCGTTCCGCCTTACTCAGCTTCAGGTCTTCGATCGCCTTGCGATAATCACCTTGCAGGTAATAAAGGCGACCGCGCTGCCAGAGGGCCGTGGCATTACCCGGATCGTTTCGGAGGTGACGATCGAATGCGGCGAGCGCCATATCGATATTGCCCCCGTTCAGGTGGTAGGCACCTTCGAAGATGATGCCCTGCTCGTCTCTCGGAAACTTGGCGAGAAACTCGTCGATCGCGACCTTGGCCGTATCGTAACGCTGCAATGTGAGCAACAACGCGATACGCTGCTTCGACGCGATCTTCAACTCGATTTCGGTGACTTCCGAGTCGGCGGCCTGCCCGGCGCTAATGATACTTTCATACAACGTTAAGGCTTTATCAAAACGCCGACTGCGTCGGTAGAAATCGGCGGCGCGGCCGATCATTTCGGGAGACTCGTCGAAGCTCATCGCCATTTGGAAGTGACGATCGGCGGTCGCATAGCGACCTCGATCCGCATAAAAAGTGCCCAAAGCAACTGCTACGCGCGCCTTACGATCCAAGGCTTGCTCGGCTTGCAAGCGATCTTTCAATAGCTGCTCGCCTTCCTGAGGCAGGTTTACGACATCCGATGCGAAGAACGCCGCGACCTCATTGACCAACGCCAAGTCTTCCGGCGCGGCGGCAAGCGCTTCGCGATAAACCTCTTCCGCCTTGCGATACTTGGCAACCTCGTCGTCTTTATACAACCGCGCCAGCATGATGAGGTTATCCACATCATCCGGGGCTTCTTGTCGACGTCGTTCACGGTCGGCCACAGCATCGGTCGGGTTTTCCTGTTCGCGCGCGACTAGCGTCATTCGCGAAACCCATTCGTCGTCGGGCATTACGCGTGCGGCCTTGGCCAGGAAACGACGGAAGGTGGCCTGATCATCTTCTACAAACGCCAAGCGCGCGCGGAGTTTCGACGCCAACCCATTGTTGGGATTGATATCGGTCGCCCGTTCCAGCGCCTGCTTCGCCTGATCGGCGTTGTTGAGGAACAAGTGGCATTGGGCAACGAAGGTCCATCCCATCGAGTTGTTCGGGTATTGATCGAGCCCCTGATTCAGTAGTTCGACGGCGGTCTTCGCCGTGTCGTGACAAGCGTCCATATCGTCGATGCTGCGATAGTGTTCGGCCTTAGCGACATACAACCGACCGCGCACCATGAGGCCGCCCGCACCATCGAGATCGATCTCGGCAATCTTGCGCGCGTATTCCTCGGCCTTCTCCCATTCCTGTTCGCGCAAACACCGCGTGAAACGTACATCCAACACGCGCGGATTGTTGGGCTCCAACTGTTCGGCAGCTTCTAATGCGGCGAGTTCTTCCGCGGGCATATCGTTGGCGCGGAAATGCGCCGCCAAGGCCAACTCCCGCTCGACACCTTCCAGGTTGTCGCGATACCACTTCGCGATCGCTTCGGTGCGCTCGGCAGAATCTTCCGCAAGAATCAAAGACGCGCGTTGTAAATCGGCATCATCGGGGTTCCGATCGACGTACGTCGCAATAAATTCATAACCGGCGGGCTTTTCGTCACAGCGAACAAACGTATCCACCAAGAAGTTCAGATTGGTTTTATTGGCGGTGTCTTTCTCGAACAGCGCCTTGGCGGCCGCCAATGCTTCGGAACATTTTCCGTTGACCACCATTAGTCGAATATTGGTGAATTCCGCCGCCGGGGCCGAGCCGTCCATGCGGTTAACTTCCGCCTGCGCCAAGTCGGCCTGATCGAGCTTGGTGTAAACCTCCACCCGCAATTGCGTCGCAAGCGGATCGTTCAACAGCGCGTCGCGCAGTTGTCGCGGTTCATCGGGTTTGAGAAATCTCAGCGCGTCGGTATAGCGCCCCTGCTGCAGCAACACGTAGCCCAGGCCGCGATACAATCCGGGATTCACCGGCTGCAGCGATAAGGCCTTGCGAAACATTTCTTCGGCCTTACCCAGCGCGTTGCGCTGGCGGTACAAATCGCCCATCATCGAATAAAGATCGACAGTGGCCTGATTGCCGGATGCCTTCAGCGCGGCTTCGCCCTCTTTAATTGCCAATACCGTATTACCGCGCGCGTTGGCAACCAGCGCGTTAAGGTATTTCACGGGCGACGCGTCATCCGGCACGATCTCCGTCATCATATCGATGGCCGACTCGGCCGCGGCGAGCGCCTCTTCCCGTTTCGCCTCACCCGACACCAAGGACGCACGTGCAATTTCCTGACGGCATAGCTGCTGAATCAGAACGATGCTCATCAAACGTTTTTTCTGGTCGCGGTAGTTATCCGTGAATTGGATTTCTTCCAAACCAGCACGATACAACTCGGCCTCTTTATTCAACCATTCGAGTTTCTCATCGTTGGATAACTCAGGACTGTTGCGGCGCTCCTGATATACGAGCCCGAGTGTGCGGTAGAATTCGCCATTGTCCGGACTGATCTTGAGACCGTCCTTTAGCGCTTCCGTCGCCTTATCGAGATCGGCTTCGACGTTCGGCGTGAGCCGTCCCAAATATAATTCGGCCAGGAATCGATAACCGAGGTCCCGATTCGCATCTCCATTGGTAACGGATTTGATCTTCTCAATACCCGCTTCGGTTTCACCCTCGACGAAATCGATTCGGGCAGAAATGAGTGTCAATCGTGCGACGCCTGCGGCATTGTCGGCGGCCTTAGCTTTTTCGATGGTCGACGCCAGCAACTGCCGCGCCATTTTGACCTCCGCGTCCGCCTCAGAATATTGACGCTTTTGCTCTTTCTGCTTTGCTTCAGCATAAAACGTTAGCGCCAATTGTTCGGCCACGTCCGCGTTGCTCGGGTCGATCTCATGCGCTTTGCGCAGCGCCGCAATCCCTTTCTCGCGATAGGTACTATCGTTGGATTCCAGGTTCAGGAAGCAAATACCGCGAACGTAGAGAATCTCCGGATCGTCGGCGAGAGCGGGCAACAGTTCGATCGCCTTTTCGGTGGCGTCGAACAATGCCTGCCAGCTGGAAAAGTCATTGGCACCGAGTTCCGCGCTCGCCTGCGTAATCTCCAGCCATAAATCGATCAACTCGCGATGCGCTTCTTCCGAACGCGGATCCTTATTGATCGCCATGCGCAAAAAATCGAGCGCCATGCCGATGCTTTCGCGCTTCGGTACTTCCAGCGCCGCTTTGGACGCCTTAATCAAATACGGGGCGGCTGGGCGATCGCCGCGCTTGATATACGCGCGGTGATACATGTTCATGGCAGATTCGTATTTACCGACCTTCATCAATTCGTCCGCAGCACGCACATGCTCTTCCGGATCCTGCCCCGGCAGGCTATTGATAAAGATGAAACCCAGAATGATGATCAACATGGCCATACTGGCCGCCAGACCACCCACCAATCCTTTATTCAGTCGCTTAGCCATCGATCGCTAATTCCTCTGCTTCTTCACAGTTGTTGATCGGTTTTGATTTACGATTGCGACGCCTGTCGTTCGGCGGCCTTTTTCTGCAATCCTTCGTAGCCGCCGATCTCGGTGCCGCGCGGCGGCCAATGTTCGTCGAACAATTCTTTGACGGTGATATCCATCAGTTCGCGCGCGCGCTCGTCGAGAACTTCCAAGTCATCCTTCGAGTATCCCTGAAATGCTATTTCCACTTTTGAATAGTAGAGGTGCGTTTCATTGAATGACTTCAACTTGAATCGGGCATCTTGTCGATCCGCAAAGAACATACCGTTAACGTTAATGGTGTAATAGACCAGCGAATTGGCGTCGGGCCGATCCCGCCGCGCAAACCCCAGTCGTCGCACCGCAATCTCTTCGCCGGGCAAAGCACTCAACGTCCAGGACTGCGCCTCATCATCCGTCTTTATCATTCCGCCTTGGTAGTAACATTCTTCCGGCACATGCGGTACTTGATCCTGCACATTCGTGTAATACGTCAGGAAAAGCGACACCTTTGCCTTACTCGAATCCTTAACGCGAGGATCGCTGAGCGACCATTCGATGTATTCTTCCGTGCCGAGTTCCGCGACCACATCCTTCGAAAGAATATTCGCATCGACCCGAACCAAGGGCTTCAATGAATCGCGATCGAAATCGATCAACGGCTTTTGCAACGGCAAGGGTTTCTTGATGACCTGAAAGTCGATCACCTGCATGGCCGCCGCACTGCCGGCGAGCAAGACCACGGCCAAAATGTAATAAACCCGGGATGATGCGGATGCTTGCGTGGACATACTATTCCCCTGCAGCACGTACGCTCGATGGCGTCGCGGGTTCGTCGTCGGCCTCGACCACCAAATGGTCCAGTACCCATAATATGCCGCTGTAAACCCCGAAACCAACGGCAAACATCACGAGACCGAGGATCGTGTGCGGCGTTCCCGTCGCCAATTCCGGATACCCATACATCTGGAGGCTACCCGTGATGATCACCCGCAAGATGTTGCATGTCAGCGCCACCGGCACCACGCAGAGCGCCATCAAAATGCGATGCCATGTCGGTCGGGGCGTCATATACGCCGCCGCCAACCCCAGCGCCACAAACGCCATCAGCGAGCGCATGCCGCTGCAGGCGCCGGCGACGGTGAACGATCCGTGCGCACCGGACTCCATGAAATATTTGATATCGACACCGCCCGAGCGCTCGATATCCAGCACGCCGGGAAACATCGACAGCACCGCCGACGCGATCATGGCGGCAAGCTTTTGCATTGGTTGGGTAAATTCGCGATACAACCGCGTCGGCGGCGGAATCGCCAGAAAGATGAACGCAATCGGAAATGCGGTAACGTAAAAGCTCTTCCAGCCGCGAATCGCTAAGACCAAGCCGCCGATCACGCCGAGAATCGACAGCGCCTGAAAGTAGCCGATCGCGAGATAAATACTTGCGAAGTAAACAGCGATACTTCCAACGACTGCCATCAAGCCGACGACCGAGCCATGATGCGCGCCTTCGAGCAACTCTCTGCGACGGTTGTGAACCAGATAAATACAAAACAGCGGAATCAGGAAACCGTGCGACCAATCGGGCTGCTGCCAATACAGCACGAAGCGCACCAGTTGTTCCCAGTACAACCAGATGACCAGCCCGACGACCAGCGCCAGCTTGAGAATGCCGCCTGTGCCGAGCGCTTCGCGCCAACCGGGAGGCGTGTCATCGACATAACCGCCGCCTTGTGGAGCTGCGTAGTTTACCGTTTCAACTTCCGACGCCACGACAACACATTTCCTTACATCATTCGAACTAACAAGCCCGATGTCGCGCGGGAAACCGAACCCTTAAATCGGTAGACCACGCAAGGTCTTTTCCTGAATTTCCCGCTGACGGATCTGCTCCTGCGCTTGGAACGTATCGGCATCCGCAAAGTTGCGATCGTAAACGAAACCAAAACCGTAGCTCGCCCGGAACGCGTTGCGAATCACCGCCAGGAAGTACGTCGCCGGGTGCGAACCGACATTGACCACATCGTTCGGTCGCAGGAAAAAGTCCGGCGTCGAACCCGAGAAAATCGCATCCAGGTTGATCTGGATCGACTGCTCTTCGTTCTTCGCAATGCGGCGAATCAACGTTGCCCGCGATGGATACGCCAACGGGGTAAAGCCGCCCGCCGAGATAATCGCTTGCTTCACCGTAATGTTGCGACCGGTCAACTGATACGGCCCCTGCCCCTGAATGTTGCCGCCCATGTAATACTCACCAGTATTGGGCAAATTGATGCGAATCACATCGCGCGGGCGAATCACGATATTGTAGTTAGGATCGCCTTCCAGCAAAGCCGCCGCCGGAATCGCAATCACGCGCCGCCCTTCGGCCAAAGCCGTAAACGGGTCTGTCTCTTCATCGTCGCCATAAGGCTCGTCCGCAGCCGGCGCGCTGGTCGGGCGATTCGGCGTTACGGGCACAGAATCGTCGATTGCGGGCTGCTTTGGTGTTTCAATACGCCATTCACCAGTGCGCGGGTCGAAAACGGGGCGGCCCTGCGGCTGCGACGTCGGCCCCGCCTCTAGCTGCTCGATCTGACTCAGCCCCGTCGCCTTCGGGTCTGCCTGAGCGTAGCGGCGACCGGTGCCGCCCGAGAGGTCATTTAGCGTGTACTGGTTCCCACCAAGCCAGCCGTTCATCGTCTCCGGCTGGGTGGTCACCTCGTTGACGGGGTCGCGATCTTCGGCGCGGAAGACGTAAATCGTCTCGACCTGGTTCGGCAGGCCGCCAATCGCGCCGATCGCGTTGAACAAACGATAATCGGGCGACGGCAACGGGTAATTGCCCGGTTGCTGCACGGTACCAACGACCGTGAACTGTCGCGAGGTCGATTGCAGAAGCGAAACCTGCACATCCGCGTCGCGCAGAATCTCGCTTTCCGCCAGTTTGCGCTTGAGTTCGCCTTCCAACTCCGTCGCCGTGTAGCCCGCGATGCGTACGGTTCCTAAATTCGGGAACGTCTCCATTCCTGAGTTGCGCACCTGCACCTGCAGCTCGGTAGCAACGTTGGGTGCCTGCAGTTCGTAAATTGAAATACGCAATATATCGCCCGGTTGAATCTCGGGCTCTTCATAGCGCACTTCGAGGTCTTCCGGGCTGGGCTCCTCGGCATTGGCGACGCCTTCGGGCTCCTCAAACATCGTCATGATGTCGCGAATTTCGCTGCGACCCGACTGCTCAAAGTTTCCGACCTGCGTCGGATCCAACCAGCCGTTGATGGGCCAACGCTCGATATGGCTACAGCCGGCTGGCAAGACCACCAAGGTCAACAACGGGCCGTACGCAACGGCCCGACGAATCGGTTTCACGAATGCTTCGCTCATTTGACGCACCTGAGGCAAAAAGGCGATATTCACGGTGGACACTCCTTCGCCACCAATCGCGTGGCGTTAAATTCGGAATCGCTCTGTTCGCGTTATCGTCCCTCGATTGCCCCGATAAAACTTACAAATACCGAGAATCTGTCGTCAGAAGCTAAACCGTTGAATATCAATAAGTTACCGGCCCTAAATTATCGGTACCACGATCCTGCGGCAGCCCGAGATTCGTCGCATTGAACCCCCATCACCGAGCGCAAAATTCGCCGCCCCTCCAGTTCGCCCACTCGATGTTCAGGCTGCCTCTACCGACCGACGATGAAACTCAATGCGGCCCGATTCGTCGTCATGTCGGGCCCTTTACGGAGGATGCCGCTATGCAACCCATCATCATCTTCGGGGCCGGTGGTCACGGGCGCGTCGTGCTCGACATCCTCTTGCAGCAACAACAATTCGAGCCGGTCGGCTTTCTCGACAACAACCCCGACCTTACCCAGCGGCATGTCGACGGCGTGCGCGTACTGGGCAATTTGTCGCGCCTGCCCGAACTGCGCCGCGAAGGTGTGCGTCACGCCGTCGTGGCCATCGGCGATAACGGTATTCGCCGCAAGATCGCGCGCATCCTCGAGCAATCGGGCTTCGAACTCGTCAACGCCATTCATCCATCCGCGCAGATCGCTTCGACCGCCACGCTCGGTCGCGGTGTCGTGATTGCGACGGGCGCCAACATCTGCGCGCACGTGCAAGTCGGCGACTACGCCATTCTGAATAGCGGATGCATCGTCGATCACGAATCGATGATCGGTACGGCAACGCACGTTTGCCCCGGCGTGCGCTTGGCAGGTCACGTCGTCGTCGAATCCGGCGCGTTCGTGGGGATCGGCGCGACGGTGATTCAAAATGTGCGCATCGGCATGGACGCGACGGTCGGCGCGGGAGCGGTGGTTATTCGCGATGTCGATGCATTGACGACCGTCGTGGGTGTTCCGGCGCGCGTAACGCGCAGCGCACAAGGGTCACAACCGGCACAAGATCTCGTCGTTGGCTTCGACTCGCGCGACCCGATGGCACTGCAACCATCGAAGCAGGCATAGCGTTTCAGTTATGTTTAGGAATGCGGTGTTCTGTAACGTGTTCGACGCATAGAAAGCCAACATCATCGAGTGGACGATTCGGAGATGTCGCCGAAGAAGCGCGACGGCGCCGACAAGCCAAACCACCATCTACTCCGTTCATGACCTTGCTATCGTGAGATGTTTGTCGCTACCCCACTCGATGCTGTCGATCCGCTGAGTTCTGCTGCTTGGTGGCTTCTTCCAACATTTTCTTTTCGCGATTGCTGAGGCTATTGATGCCGTCGCGTTTGACCTTTTCGAGGATGGCGTCGACCTGATCTTGCAGGTGCTGAGCTTTTCTGCGCTCGTCGCGCCAGCGACCTTCGATGCGCCGCTGCTTCCAACGGGCAAAGAAACCGGGGCGACTTTTTTTCTCATCCTGTAGGGTCGTATAACCGCCGGAAAAGTCGTATCCGAATTCGTTTTCATCGCTACCGAATCCCGCCTTGGCGAGCAAACGCTCTTGATAGCAGGTGATATAGCCCATAAATGCGATGGCGATCAGGAAATATTGTCGATTGAGCAAGGCGTATAAGCCGACAAGAATCGCCACAACCATTCCGACGGTCGTGGTGATCATCGTGCCGCGCTTGTAACCCATCTTGTGCCAGAGGGCGCAGTGCAACATCCGTCCACCATCCATTGGGTACATGGGCAATAGATTGAATATGAACAGCGCAAGATTGATCGAAAAGGTGAGGTAAAGAAAACTGCCGAGATATCCGACGGGCGGCACGAAGAATTGGAAGGGCAATAGGCTAAACCCAACGAATTGTGCGCCCGTGACCAACAACAGTCCTCCGGCGACCACGAAGAGCGCAACATTGACGAGCGGGCCGCAGACGACCGTTATAAATTGTGGCCACGGTTGGCGCGGTGCGGAGACGGATGCCAGTCCGCCGAGCGGCCACATCAGAATATCATCCGCCGATCCACCGACGCCGCGCGCGGCAAAGCAGTGCCCGAATTCATGCAATAAAACCGATCCGAAAAGAATCACCAAGCTTCCCAGGATGAATGTAAATCCGGCTTGGAATCGCAACAGTTCAAAAACGATGTAAAGAATAAACGTGATATGGAGCCGCACGCGGATTCCGAATAACGTGCCTAGCGTCGGGGCCCAATTCAGCGGGTTGTCGCCGAAGTTCGTACCCGCACGCGACGCAAACATACCAAAACCGCCGGTGCCACCCTGCGGGCCGAAGCGAGCGTAATCTCTTTCTTCCCAACTCATCGCAATATCCTTTGGTTCGCACTCGGGCCGCCGACCGGCGAGGGCTCAACCCTTAACGATTGGCAAGCTGCCACTGAAACAACGCGACTTGCGTCTTCGCGTCCGTGATTTCGCCGGTGCGGCACATTTCAATCGCGTCGGACCATTTTACGGCTTCGACGGTGATCCGTTCGATCGGTTCGAGCTGTTGCCGCGTTTGCTGCAGGCCGGTCGCGACGAACGCTTCGATCCGCTCGTCGAGAAACCCCGGCGACGGATGCATCGCGCACAGTGGCACAAGCCGATTCGCGCGGTAGCCCGCCTCCTCCGCTAACTCGCGCGCCGCCGCGTCGATCGGCGGCTCACCGGCCACGTCGAGGGTGCCGGCGGGCAGTTCCCAAACGTCGCGGTCGAGGGTGTAGCGGAAATTGCGGATCATGATGATCTCATCGTCTGATAGCAGCGGCAGAATGACCACCGCCCCCGGATGGCGGATGATATCAACGCCCCTGGTGCGACCCTCGCTTGTGTGCACGTCCCGCCGGACGACGCGAAATTTGCGCCCGGTATAAAGCGTGGATTCGGAATTGGCCGGCGGTAGGTCGGTCACGGGAAGATTATACGCACGGAGTGCCCACTGGCGGCCCTGTCGATAAGTTATGGCTTCGTAGGGGTTTGCGGTTGATGGCGGCTGTAGTCATCGAGGCGGTGGCGTCTTTTGGGAGCATGCGAACTTTGCTTGCATGAATCTTGTGATTCTATGGAATACCGTTAGACTGAGGCGTTCAGCAATTGCGACCGGCGGGCTGGGCTCGCCCAACAGGATGTAGCAACGATGAAAGAAAAGATTCACCCGAAATATTTTGCGGAAGCGACCGTAAGCTGCGGTTGCGGCAACACGTTTACGACCGGCAGCACCGTCGAGAAGATCACGGTCGAAATCTGCTCGGCCTGTCATCCGTTCTTTACTGGTACGCAGAAGTTCGTCGATACGGCGGGCCGCGTTGAGAAATTCCAGAAGAAGTTCGGTGGCGATTACTTCAAGAACATGAAGAAGAAGGCTGCCGGCAAAGAGTAGCTAACGAGATTCGACACACAAGGCGCCGTCGTCTGGCTTTGCATATTGCGAAGGCAGGCGACGGCGTTGTACGTTTATTGGTATTCGATGTTACAACATTGCACCTCGCGATTTAGCCCCCGGCCATTGGCCGGGGGTTAAGTGTGTTTGGGTAAGATTGTTACCGGTTGCAAACCGGTGCCACAGCGCAGGAAAGCACATGTCAACGATATTAACGCCGGCGTTCCTGAAAAAACTCGACGACATGGCCAAACGCTACGACGAGATCGGTGAGCTGCTCGGCACGCCCGAGGTCGCGGCCGATTCGGATCGCTTGGTGAAGCTGAGCATGGAGCATGCCAACCTCAAGCGGATGGTGGTGCCGTATGTGAAGTATCGCAAACTCAACGAGCAGATCGAAGAACACCAATCGATCGTCGACGATGCCGACGGCGATAAGGAGCTGCAAGAACTCGCCGAAATGGAATTACCCGACCTGACCGAGCAGCGCGATACGATCATGGACGACCTGATCGATGGTTTGCTCATCGGCGACGACGCCAATGTGAATGCGGTCATCGTCGAAGTGCGCGCCGGTACGGGTGGCGACGAAGCGGCGATCTTCGCGGCCGATTTGTTGGAAATCTATCAACGCTACGCGGCGTCGCAGGGCTTTAAGGTGGAAGTTCTTGACGAATCCGCGTCGACGCAAGGCGGTTTGAAAGAAGTCGTCTTCGCCGTGCGCGGTCCTGCCGTGTTAACGCACTTCGGTTATGAGGCCGGTGGCCATCGCGTGCAGCGCGTACCGGTGACGGAAACGCAAGGCCGCGTGCATACCTCCGCCGCGACAGTCGCAGTATTACCCGAAGTCGAAGAAGCTGATGTCGATATCGACTGGGAGAAAGACGTTATCGAACACGTCAGTCGCTCGAGCGGCCCCGGCGGGCAGAACGTGAATAAGGTCGCCAGCGCCATCAAGCTCGATCACATCCCCACGGGAATTACCGTGTCGATGCAGGATGAAAAGAGCCAGCATAAGAACCGCGCGAAGGGTCGGCGTATTCTGGCCAGTCGGGTAAAAGACTATTACGACACGATCGAACGCAACAAGCGCGATAGTGCGCGCAAGACGATGATCGGCAGCGGCGATCGCAGCCAGCGCATTCGCACGTATAACTTCCCGCAGAATCGTTGCACGGATCACCGCGTGGGTAAGAACTATTCGCTGGAAAAAATTTCCGCGGGCGACTTGGAACAGATGATCGCCGACTTGCGCTCCTTGGATCGGCAGCAGCGCTTGGCGAATGCGTAGGTCGGCAGCGAATTGTCGGGTGGCATGATCTCAATCAAATTCATGTGAATCGGTCTGCCCCCGATTCGGGTGTGCAATCTTCCGCATCGCGGTGAAATAACGCACCCACCACCGTCCAATCGTTTCGCAGGCTATTTAAACGGTTTACTGATTATGAATCCGAGACGGGCCAAACTCGGACGTTCGCAGATTTCATTCGTCTTTTTCATTTCCTTTTGCTGTCGATTGACAGCCGCTATTTTGGATGGATTGATAACGTAGGGGTGTGCGCAACGCGTTCGATGGGCCGCGCATTTTCTGCGGTGGGCGTTTCGTCGGATGGGTTGGGTCCGGTCGATGATGAAGTTAGCATGAAGGCTTTCCGATGCAGTGATAGGCCAGCGACGGAGGAGTGATACCCGTGGATTTAGAGCACAATATTGATGGTCCATCGAATCGACGCTTCGTGACGATGGAAGAACACATCATCAGTCAGCAGCGCAACCACCCCACGGCAACGGGCGGGTTCAGTTGGTTGCTGTCGGGCATCACGTTGGCGGCGCGTATCATTTCGGCGAAGGTGCGCCGCGCCGGCATTATCGAAGTGCTGGGCGAAGCAGGCGACGTAAACCTGCACGGCGAGCAACAACAAAAGCTGGATATTCTCTCCAACCGCACGCTGGAAGAGTGTTTGGGTTTTCGCGAAAACGTCGGCATCTTAGCGTCGGAAGAACTCGACGAGCCGAAAGTGATTCGCGGATCGCGCGGTAAGTACATCGTGATCTTCGACCCGCTCGATGGGTCGAGCAATATCGATGTAAACGTGTCGGTCGGAACGATCTTCGCCGTGTACGAGCGCGACACGAGCAACTTTAATGGGTCCGACCCGTTGATGGATGTCTTGCAACCGGGCGTTAAGCAATTGGCCGCCGGTTATATCGTTTACGGCTCCAGCACGGTATTGACGTACACAACGGGCGAAGGCGTGCACATGTTTACGCTCGACCCGTCCGTCGGCGCGTTTGTGTTGGCGCAGGAGCACGTCAAGATGCCCGAAACGGGCAAGATGTTTAGCGTCAACGAAGGCAACTGGAACTCGTTCCCGCGCGGCGTGCAAGAGTACCTGAAGTGGTGCAAGACCAAAGAAGCCGGACCATACACGGCGCGCTACATCGGTTCGTTGGTGGCCGATTTTCACCGAACGTTGCTACGCGGCGGCATCTTTCTGTATCCGCCAACCAGCAAAGCGCCTAAAGGTAAGCTGCGCCTGATGTACGAAGCGAATCCGATCGCCTTCCTTGCCGAACAAGCCGGCGGCAAAGCCACGGACGGTAAGCAGCGCATCCTCGATAAACAACCCGAGTCGCTACACGAGCGCACGCCGCTGGTGGTGGGCAGCAAGGGTGAAGTGGAGCTGGTAGAAGAGTTTATGCATCGCCACGCGGCGCAAGAGGCGTTGGTTGAAGGGTAGAAAAATATTGCGCTTGCCATGTAAATTAAGCCATCGTGTCGGGACTGTGTTGGATAAATTGATCGCTTTCGAAGAATGGACGATGGCGCAGCGCGGGTGCCATACCGACCCAACCCAGACAATGTCGTACGCTTAGGGAGTGGCAACCTCGCGCAGAAATACCCGGGCGGGTGCCATGCCGACCCAACCTAAACAATGTCGTGCGTTTAGTGGGTGGCAACCTTGCGCGGAAACACCTTGCCGCCGAGCCAATCTCAAGGTCGGCATGCCAGCGCGCGACTTATGTCGACCTTCAGCTAGATTGGGCAATGACGCGGTCGGTTACGCATCTATAAGATTCCGTCTTTATTCGTTTGGGTCGGTATCGAACGCTGGCAGGAATCGAAGTCGCGCCACTACTCGCCGATCATCGCTTCCACAAACAAGGGCACATCTGCGAGGTTGGTCAGGCCGTCGCCGTTCATATCGCTGTAGCAGGGTGCGTCACACGATGGTGCTGCCGCTAACAGCGCTGCGACAAACTCCTGCAAGTCCGAGCCATTTACCGCTCCGTCGGTGTTAACGTCACCCCTCAAGATGGCTGTCGTAAAGGTGACGAAGTCCCCCTGCTTGAGTACAACATCGGCTTGGCCGGGGTTTTGACCGTCCCACCAATTGCCGGAATGAATGCCGACAAATTCGTTCGACCGAAACGCGTTGCTGCCGTCGAGCAACGTCGCCATCAGATGACATTCATCGCCCGGTTGCATACCGACGCGACTGAGCGGCAAGCGCAGTTCGCGCTGACGCAGGCCTTCGGTGCCGGCACCAAGGCGATAAGAAAAATCGGTACCACCATCGAGATCGAGCGGCGCATTGACCTGGGCGCCGCCCAATGGCACCAGTTGCGAATTGAAGATGAGGTAGACCATGGCGCGGGCCGGGCCCATCACCACGGCGTAGTCGGCGCGGAAGCCGGGTGAAAAGAAAAGTTTCGCCCGCTCGCCGGCCGCGCCGGTGCCGGAAGCGAGCCGCTGCTGCAAATCGGCGCTGCCATTGATACCAGCCGTGGACACGGCGCCACCGCCGATCGAGTCGATATAAATCACGACGCCACCACTACCGGCGGGCGACAACAGCGTCGCACTCTGCAAGGCAATAAACAGTTCGCCGGCACCGCTGGATTCGATCTTAAGTTCCGAATTCTGCCCCATCACATCACCGAATCCGTCATTGATACCGGCGATGCTGGTCGAATACTCATCCGCTTCGATCGTGCTGTCGGTTGTTGCGCCGGCCGACGTCTGATCGACAAACGACGCCACGCCATAACCCGGATCGGCCGGCACCGACACGCGCACATAATCAATCTCATGAAACTGGGGCAGAATCGTCGAGCCATCGGGCGAACCGGGCCAGTCGCCACCCACGGCCGTGTTGAGAATGAGATACATGGTCTCGTCGGGGATTTCGTCGCGCGACACACTGAAGCGCACGGTATCGTCGATGTAGAAATTGAGCAGGCCCGGCAACCATTCCATTGAGTAGTTGTGGAACCCTTGCGTGTAGTCTGGCCCCCAATGCACGCTACTGGCCGTCTGCCCGATATCCCACGGATACGTTCCCGGCGGCAACGGTCCCCAGTGCAAGCTGGTCACGATGCGGTTCGGCAAGTCACCCGTCATCTCCGTGATGTCGATTTCCGGCGGCCATGCGCCCGTTTGTGAGAGCATCCAATGCGCCGGCCATAGTCCTCTGGTGCCGGGTAGCTTCGCGCGGATATCCACGCGACCGTACACAAAGGGGAATTTGCCGCGCGTATCGACCAACCCTGACGTGTAATCGAAATAGCGCCAATCGCCGCGATCGTCGAAACCCCAGTAAGGTCGCTGCTGGCTGCGCAATACGAGGTTACCGTTTTGGATGTACACATCGTCGGGGGCGTAATACTGCAGTTCGTTATTCTTGTTGTAATGAATGTCGGCCACGTTCCACAAATCGGTGTTGACGGTCGGACCGTTGAATTCGTCGTTCCAAATCACATCCCAAGCGGGCGGTGCATCCGTGGTGAGGTTTTCCAACGTGACGGCATCGATGTACGCGGCACCGCCTTCGTTGTTGGGTTGGATAAAGACCAACGAAACACGTGCCTCGACGGCATTGGCCGGGGCAGTTGCCTGAAAGGTGCGGTAGAGCCAACGATCTTCCGGTGAATCGGCATTGAGCACGGGGATTTCGTGTTCGACGATAAAGTCGGCACTGCCGTAAGCACCACCGAAGGCGCTGTAGAACTCGATCTTTAAGACCAATCGGTTGCCGGTGCCCACGAGGCTATCGCCACTGTTATGGCGTACATAACAGGCGCCGCGCCAAACGTTACCGCCCGCCGTATTCACCCCTTGGTATAACGCCGTTACGTTGGATGGACCGTTAAAACCACCAAACATCTTGACGGCGTTCGACCCTTCCAGTGCGGTGCCGCTATCGATAACGATGTTAGGGATTTCGTTATTGAATGTCATCCAATCATTCATCCCGCCGCCATCGGCTTCAAAGCCGGGATTGGCCAAGTCGGCCCAGGCCGTCCGAGCGAGAGAAGCGGTCAGCAGGCAAATAGAAAAAAAGACAGTCGTCGATTTCAAGCGGCGCGTCGGCATCAAATCGGTTCCTCAACGTTCAGGTCGGCGGGATCGTTCATCCTGAATTTAGACAACGCATTATAACACAACGGGTTGAACGATTTTTATTGAAACAGTTTCAGCCTTGGCGGGTTACGGTTTAGTAATCGGACATAGGCCCTAGAGGAGTTGGACGTTTTGGGATAAGTGGATTCGGATCGAGCGATTGCGATTGCACAATCAGACTCGCTACGTTATGGCCAATCCGCAGCGCATTAAAGGCTTTGGTAAATCTCTTTGTAATGAGCATCGCCGGGTGCCATGCCGACCCAAAGGAAAAAAATGCAGTAACCAATATACAGGCAACATGCGCGGGATCACCCAATTGCCAGATCAGTTCCAAGGTCGGCATGTTTGAGACACGCGGATGTCGAATTTCTAGCACGTGGTTGGTATCCGCCGACATGCGCTCATCCGCCGATCCTCACATTAGAGCAAAAGATTTTTGTGCACGAAGCATACCGACCTTCGAGTTTTACTCGCGATCGTACGAGCCCAGTGTCGCTTACGACTTATAGATGCGCAAGCTCACGACGATTCGGTCGGTATGGCACCCGGCGTTTGACTTGGTCCGCGGTGCGGACCCTACTAATTACCCATCCTTGCGACGCCAGTCGTAGGGTATCTCATCACTATGCGGCTCGGCGCGGAATTCGTCGGGTTGTTTGTAGTTGTAGCATTCCGTGGTCACGTTCACGACGCAGCTTTCCGTATCGCTCACGCACATCCAACCGTGATACACACCGGGAGGAATGCGCACGAGGCCAGGCAGGTGCTCGCTGAGGTAAACCTCATTGACTTCGCCGCGCGTTTTGGAATCGTCGCGGGCGTCGTAAAGCGCTATCTTCACCGCACCGCGCAGGCAATAGAAGTGGTCGGTCTGCAGACGATGGAAGTGCCACGCCTTCACCACGCCGGGATAGGTCGTCGTGAAATAGACTTGGCCGAACTTCTCAAACCACGGGTCGTCGGCGCGCATGATTTCGCCAAGGCGACCGCGCTCGTCGGGCAAAACGCGCGCGCGACGGGCGCGCACGCCGTCGATCAGTTGCTCGCGGCCGCGAACGAGTAGCGATTCATCGGCGAAGACGGTCCGTAGCGGCGGCAGGTTGGATTTGTCGATGCTCATCGACGGGGCACTCCGAAATTCGTGGTGGGTTTGTCATTTACCGCAGCTAAAGGCGATGCGGCGGGCGTGTCAAGATGTAAGAGCGGCCATGAAATTTGTTGGCGGTGCGTTCTACGCGTGGTCGGGTTTACTTCTGCAACGAAATTCTCACCGCGGCCGTTCAGGCTCCCTCCGTGGTCGCCTTCACTCTGCAAGGGAAACGGATTAGACCGGCGGGCCATGCAGCCGCGTAGGTCGGGTCATCGACCCGACATACCTCCAGCCTCGTAGGTCGGGTCATCGACCCGACATCACTCCAGCGACGACACCTGCACATTTGAGCGCGATATCCTGGTTCAATCACCAATGTTCTTCGGATCACCATTCATCGCGCCCCGCAGCGTCGGGTCGATGACCCGACCTACCTCTGATCATACGAGAATTAAGGTGGTTCGCGACACGCTATCTGTCTGATTGTTCGCAATCGACCATCAACTACCATTAACTCACAGTCGCTCTTACCGTTGCTTGATGCGACCTATCAGGCTTCAATACCTGCGAATGAAGCGGTTGAAGGAGCACGCGAAATGGCGGCCGGCGCGACGATGCGTTGCCGGCTGCCGCGAAGATTATGGCAACCCTCTCCACCATCACCGAAGTCTGGCGCTTTCGCGAAGTCATCAAAAACTTCGTCGCGCAGGATTTGAAGGTGAAGTATCGCCGCTCGTATCTGGGTTTCTTTTGGTCATTGCTTAACCCGATGCTGCAGCTAGCGGTGATTAGTGCTGTCTTTAGCCTGATCTTCAAATTCGAGATTCGTAGTTACGCGCTGTATGTGTTGAGCGGTCTCATACCGTGGTCGTTTCTGGCGACCTCGATCACCGAAAGCAGCATGAGTGTGATTTCCGCCGAAAGCATGCTCAAGCGGCAATACTTTCCCAAATTAATTTTTCCACTCAGCATCGTGATGCAGAATATGGTAACGTTTGTGCTGTCGTTGATCGCTCTGCTGTGCTTTCTCGGTTTTTTCATCGGCTTCAAACTCACGCCGTCGCTGATGATCCTACCGCTGTCGTTCCTCTACATCATGGCCACGGCACTTGGGCTCGGCGCTATTGCGGCCGTGTTGAACGTTTACTTTCGCGATGTGCAACATCTGATCGGCGTGTTCCTCAGCGCGTGGTTTTATATCACGCCGATTATTTATCCTATGGAAGCCAAGCAAGCACAGGATAACGGCGCACAGGTTAAGCCCGGCGCGCCCGCCGAGATGATTGATGCCGGCCCCATCCCGCACGAATACCGCCAATACTTCAAAATCAACCCGTTCTTCTCGATCATCGAGATGTTTCACCGTCCGATCTACGACGGGCGCCTTCCCACGCGCTCGGAATTCATCGCCGCCACGATTGTCGCATTCGGCAGCCTGGGCGTGGGGCTGCTCTTCTTTGGCTACTTCGATAAGAAGCTCATTTTTCATTTGTGACGACGCTGCGTGGAAGACCATTTCATCCAACTCGATGACGTGCACCTGACCTTCCGCATCCACGCTGCGCGCACCTATTCGATTAAGGAAACGGTCGTCAACGCCGTCTTGCGGCGCAACTACGGAAAAGGGCCGACGATCGTCAACGCCCTGCGCGGCATCACGCTCAACGTGCCCAACGGCCAGCGCCTCGGCATCATCGGCGACAACGGCAGCGGTAAGTCGTCGATGTTAAAAGTGATCTCAAAGATATACCCGCCGACCTCCGGCAAGGTGCGCTGTCAAGGCTTTTTGGTGCCGCTGTTGGAAGTCGGTATCGGCTTTAACTTCGAGCTCAGCGGGCTGGAGAATATTTTCCTGACCGGCGCGATCATGGGTATCAAGCGTAAAGAGATGGAAAAGAAGGTCGATTCGATTTTCGAGTTCAGCGAGCTGGCCGACTTCGCCAATACGCCGGTCAAGTATTACAGCTCGGGCATGACGCAACGCTTGGCGTTTAGTATTGCGACGGAAGTCGATCCGGAGATATTGCTGCTAGATGAGATTTTCAGTGCTGGCGATATCCATTGGATGGAACGCGCCGAAGCGCGTATGCGCGGCCTGATCGACCGAACGCGTATTCTGGTGCTCGTCTCGCACCAAATGGAATTGTTCGAAAAATACTGCGACCGCGTGATTTGGATGCAAAAGGGACAGATCATCGCGGATGGTGAACCGGCGGAGTTGGTCGAACGCTACCGCGCGACGGCGGGCGCGGGGGCGGGGGCGTTAACGGGCGACGTCTCGACCTAACGCAGCGTATGCCTGACGATACACGCCCAATGGAACCACTACTCGACCAGCCAAACGAGAGAGCGCCACGATCACGAGCGAGCTATCTCATCTACTGCGCGGCAATCGCTGCGGCACTGTTCGCGTTGAAGCTGACCATTGCGCGAGACGTACCCGCGACGGCGATGTTTTCCGACGATTATTCCTATTTGAATAAGTCGATCTATTACGTCCGCGGTGATTGGTCGATGCGCGGCTACATCTTTCAAAATATCTTCGCGGGTATCGCTTATCCTTACTTAATCTCACCATGGATGCTCATCGATGGCGGTCCGTTGCAAAGGATTTATTTCGTCTTTGCGTTAAACGCATTGCTGTCGGCGCTGACGGTGTTTTTCGGCAGTCTTGCGGTAACCAGCGCAAGTCAACAACGGCCGTGGTACGCGCCGATCTGTTTGGCCGCATTTGCGCCGCTGTTCTTAATGAGCTTCGTTGTGTTGACGGAGAATCTCGTTTTTCCGTTGTTAGCAATCGCGGCGTGGCTAATCGCCGATGTAGAGCGATTGCTACATACTCGACGACGGGTTTTGTTATTGTTATTCGTCGTTGGGATATTGCCGCTGGTGCGCGCTCCGGGGATCGCCGTCGGCGTTGGCGCAAGCGCAACACTACTATTGTCGATCCGAAGAGATTGCTGGAAGCGGCCTGCGGTCATTTCCGCTCTGGTTCTCTTAGCAATGATCCTTCCGTATCTAATTGTTATGTATTTCGCTCCAACGATCAGCAAGTCAGACACCGACAAACGGGAAGCCAAGTACTTGCGGACCGTCGGAAACATCTTGACGGATCCGGACCGATGGTGGGCGCTGATTAAAGTTCTGTTTTCGCAGCTCAGCTATATCACCATCGCGACGGCAGGCTGGGGTATTGCGGTCATCGTTGCTTACCTTTTACCAAGCAAAGATCGAACAAAGCGACGTGAATTGACAAGCTTTTGTTGGTTCTGTGTATTCTCGGCCGCAGGCTTCTTGGCGTTTGCATGCTTGCATATCGGAAAGAAGATCAAATTCGATCCGGCAGCGGCGGACTTCGTGTTTGGGCGCTACGACGATCCTGCCGCCCTTCTGATTCTGTTGGCGGCATTAGCCACCTTGCCGTTGCTTACAAAACAGACGCTCGGATGGGGAGCACAGATAATTCTGCGCGTGGTAACTCCGATCGCACTTCTTTGTGCAGTCGCTCACGTCTTAGAGCCGCGCTGGGCAACATTTAATCAGACGGGCTTAGCGGCGTTTTGTCGGCATCCGGTATTCGATGCGTTTACCCTGCTCGCCGGTGTGGTAGGCTTTACGCTATTATTGCAGATCCCGATACGCTCGCGTTGGCTCGCAAACGGCTTAGCGATAGTGCTCGTTATTTGGTCGGCTTTTGGAATTCGACAAGCGTTTGTGGAATATATCTTCCCGCGCTCCGAACGCATCGCGATTTCCCAAGAAGCCGCCACTTGGCTACACGGTAACACCGCCGATTCCGTGCGTGTGGGTTTCGATCGGCGGATGTTCAAACAGGAATCGCCCACTTGGGGGTTCATGGGGCTGCATTACCAAGCGTTAGTGTTCGGTATCTATCCGCGTGAATTTGGTTTCGCGCAAACTGACGAAGACTTACAGCAATACGACTACCTCTTTACCGCCACTAAACGCACGCCGACGCCCAACTTGCCGATTGCATGGAAAAACAAACACTACGTGTTGTATCAAGTCGTGCCCGACGCCAAGGTCTATAGCAGCCTGGTGCCAAAGCCGCTGCGCACGCCGGCCGCGCGCGACTTGATCGAACAACAAGAGCAGGAGCGGATCGACCGACTGGCTCGCGGTCTACCCGTCTATACAGAAGATGACGTTCTCGATCTTCGCGGCCTATCGGATAGTTGCTGCACGCACCGCCTCGATTTGTCGCGCGTGAAGGTGGAACCATGGGAGGTATGGCAAGGCAACAACCGCCTCACGATGGCGTTTCCCAACAGTACCGCCGACTTGCCGATATTGGTTTACACGCCCGGCGAACACTATCTTATCATTAAAGCCACTGGCGAGGGCTGCGCTACTGATCCACCGCGACTAAACGTTTCGTTTGAGGGCACCGCACTGCGCGATTATGCTATCAAACCCGATCGAACGTCTTGTTATGTGTATGCGTTGCCGACCGAACCGGTCGAAGCGCGCATACAACTCATCTTTGTAAATGATGGTCGCTGCCACGATGACGCCAACGATTCAATCGATAAGAACATCTTTATCGAATCAGTCGAGTTCGTTTCGATTGACCGACTGAATCCTGATATCAATCATTCGATTAAGCCATGAGTGTCAAGCGCCCCCGCCTTGCATTGCTGCCCAGCCATCCGGCGCAGTTCTGGATCATGCATGCATTGGCACCACGTCTGGAAGCCTTCGCCGAATCCGTGTGGGTCGTGCGCGATAAAGATATCCTGCTGCAGGTCGCCGATCATTTGGGTATTAAGTACCACGTGCTCTCGCAAGCGCAGTCCGGCCTTTGGCGCAACGGTACCACGCTTTTGCGCGATATTCTTCGCGCACGCAAACTGCAACGCGAACTCGATATCGATTTGTGGTTCACCAAATACGGCGCGGCATGCATGGCGGCGAAGCTATCGGGCCGTGCTGCCGTTGCGTTTAATGACGATGATGTCGATATCGTGCCGCTGATCGCTTGGACGGCTTACCCATTTGCACGAACCGTGCTTTGCCCCGATACCACGCGCATGGGTCGCTTCGACAAACGCACCATGCGCTTCGCGGGCAACTTTGAATTGGTCTATCTGCACCCGGCGCGCTTTACGACCGACGCGACCGTACCTGGCGATGTGGGTATCGATGCGCGACAACCGTTTGCGTTGATTCGCCTGAGTGCGCTAACGGCGCATCACGATATCGGTATCAAAGGCGTGAGCGAGTCGTTCTTACGCGAACTCATCGCCTTGTGTGAAAATCGCGTGCGGCTGTTTATCAGCAGTGAGAAACCATTGAGCGCCGAGTTTGAATCGTATCGATTGCCGATCGCCCCGCACTACATCCATCAGGTCATGGCACACGCTTGCTTCGTCGTTGGCGACAGCCAAACCATGACCGTAGAAGCGGCCATGCTCGGCACACCCGCACTGCGCATCAGCAGCTTCGTCGGGCGCTTGTCGTACATCGATGAAGTCGAACGCTATCAACTCGCCCACGGTTATAAGCCGGGCGATGAAGCAAACGTGCTTACGCAGATTACTTCTTTGATTGAAGACACGGACGCCACGCGCGAAACGTATCGCAAAAGACTCGATCGATTCATCGGTGATAAGGGCGATCCGTTACCGACGATCGTGGATTGCTTGCGTCAAGCAGTGGAAGATATCAAGCGATAACATACACCGGCGAGAGCCTTTTTCATTTGATCGTAGCGGCATTGTACTCGATCACGTTTGATCACTTATGTCTGCAAGCCCGGCAGGGCTGATCGGTTGACAGCCCCGGATGTAGCGCAGACCGCGTTAGCGGTCGGAGCGCAATCCGGGGTAATCAGTGGCAAGAACATTAAGCCCCTGCAAGGAGCGTAGGTACCAGCACCGCTGCCCCGGTTTAATGCGAAATGCAACATGATCCATGGATTGCGCGGCTCGCGCCGCTCCATCCATGGCTTTCAACCTGCGCCCCTCCGGGACTGAGAAAGATCTTTGCTTCGCTAAACCGGCGTGAAAAATGCTCTAATGGCCGCTGCCGCACGCGAATCCTTGCATTCATGTGTAAACAGATTTAATAAATCCGCACGACTTCGCAGCCGGGGTAATACGTTCGCAAGATTGCCTTGTAATCCTGACCGCGCAGAGCCTTGGTTTCCATACCGTTCTGACACAAGCCGATGCCGTGGCCAAAACCGCGGCCTTCTTCGAAGACAAAGGCGTCGTCTTCTTCTCGAATCTTAAAATTGGTCGACTTGAGCGTGCGCCCACCGACCGACAAGCGAAAATCTTCGCCAATCAGCGTTTCGTTGGTGCCGTTGGCGCCGTTCATCTGGATGCGCACAATATGACCGCCATCTTCGATCTCTTTCGGGCGCAAGCTTCTGATCATGCCGATCGATTTCACGGTTGGGTAGCGTTTGACGATTCTTTCCGTTAATTCCGCCTTGGTAATCCGCACCGGCTCCCATTCGTAGAAGCGGGCCAAATAACAATCGTTGCACACCACACCGCCAGCCAGTGGCGGTGGATCCGGATCGTTGGGCTTTACATTGTTCACGTGCTGTGACCGTCCACCACAGGCGGATGAGTAATAGGTGCAAAACAACACATCACCGCGATCGCTCGGATAGACGCAGACTTCGCCGGCGGTTTGTTCGACTGCGGCCAGCGCCTTATCACCCTCACCCAAGACACCGATGTACATTTGGCTGCCTTCGTTGTCGTACACATCGAAGCTACGCTCTTTGGGCGCGATGCGCATTTGGTACAGCACATACGTACGAGCGGCAACGCATTGCGCTTTAAATGACTCGGGATGAAAGTGCCGCGGCAACTCGCCACGCAAAACGCCTTTCAAATAACTTTCGAGATCGACGTGATTGGTGACTGTTAACTTGCCGTCATCGACCAACACGCGCAACAAGCCGCGATAGGTTTTGCCGTTAACGGTAATTGCCGCGTCGCGTTCGGGATGAATCAGGATATCGCCCGCCGGCACCGCCAAATCCCCGAACAACAAGCCGCCGTCAGCCGTGGCGACGGCGTCGCAAGTTGCCAGCGCCTGCTTACGTTGGGCCAAGACCTCATCGCGCCGCGTGAATGACTTGATCTTAAACCCGCTACTCACGGCGAGTTGCACACTCTTTTGCGCCCGCCGACCCAGCAAGCGCACCCGCACCATGCGGTCGTACTGCACCTTGGGCGCGGGTTCGACATCGCGGTCGACGATGTCCGGCGTACGATCGCGAAAGGTGTAACAACCGGCCAAGACGAGTGTGACGGAAAGAATGGGAATCGCTGCCAGCACGGCGGCCACGCGACCGGTGCCGTAGCGGCGCACGGCGGCCCTGACATGCAGTTTCAGCCGATATGTTCCGCCCTGCACCAAACCGATTCGCTCCGTCTTACGGCGTGGATATTTGCCCGAGATATTGTACGCGCGCCGATTACTCGGCGTTCGGCCGCAGCGAGACGCCGATCTCGGTCAGGCTCGCCTTAATCTCGTTGAGCGAGGTCTGACCGAAGTTGCGCGAAGACATCAGCTCATTTTCGGTGCGGCTGGCCAATTCGCCGATGGTGTTGATGCCCAACACCTGCAGGCACTTGCGCGAGCGCACCGAGAGCGACATGGTCGAGACCGGGCGATTGAACACTTCCGGCGGAATGCTGGCCGTGTGGGCTTCGGCGGCGGCGGCCGTCGGGGCCGGGCCCATCATCGAGGCGTTGGAGGCCACCGGCGACGCGCCGGTCGGCGCCGAGAAGGACGGCTTGCGGCGTTCGTGTGCCAGTTGGCCCAGCGTCAATCCCTTTTGCAGCAACATCGCCTTGATTTCTTTGAGTGAGGTTTCGCCAAAGTTCTTATACGCCAGCAATTCGGTTTCCGTTGTGCGCAACAAATCACCCAGCGTGTGGATGTTCATCTTCTTAAGGCAGTTGCGGCTACGCACTGAAAGCTCAAAGTCGGAAACGGGGATTTCCAACACCGCGTTGCGCTTGTTGCTGTCCATCATTTCCTGTTCGTCGATGAACATATCGTGGCCGGCTTCGACATCGCGCAGATAAAGATTGGCACGCGGATGATCGGGCACGATGGCCAGCACGCGGCGCAGGTAACCGACGGCGCGCTGATATTCACCGGCATCTTCGTGAATGATGGCCAGATTCATGAGGGCGTTCACGTAACCGTTACCCTCGTTGAGCATGTCTTCGTAAAGATCGCGGGCACCTTCGTCATCGCCATACAGATACAACATGTTGGCGAGCGAGAAGCAGACGCGCGCGTGATGGTGATCCAAATCGAGGGCTCGTTCGAGGGCGGCGATGGCATCTTCATGATCGCCGCGGCTGTGCAGAATCATGCCGCGCAGGTAATGCCAATCGGGGCTGTCTTCGCCGGCTGACTGCAGTTCGTTGAGCTTTTGCTCGGCCGCGTCGATGTTGCCCGCCAAGCGCTGACAATCGGCCACCAGGCTGGCGGCTTTGATTTTGTCGACACCGCTGTTGGCGGCTTTCTCGAATTGGGCGATGGCGTCGTCGTAGCGCTTCTGCTCGCGATAGGCCGAGCCCAGCATCAGGTGCTTAAGTCCGCCGTCGCTCGCTTTTTCGAGCCAGCCGATGGCTTTCTCGATGCGGCCCATCAGCAGCTGACAGGCACCGGCCATCAATGCCTTACCGGCGTCGGAATCGGCCTGCTGTTCGACTTCGGAAAGGGCTTCGCGGAATCGGTTGATCGATTCCTTCGATTCAAAGGCGTGTTCCTTGATGGTCGCCAGCCGTTCGTCGTCCAGCGTGCCTTCGGTCAGAAGCGATACCAAATCGGGTGCTGTTGCCGTGGTTTCCATGGAGCGCTCGCCACCTCGCGGATAGTTCGGGGATTGCCAAGTGAATCGTTCAAAGCACCGATCTTATTTGATCGGCCAGAACCCTACCAGAATACCCAAGAGCCAGCGTTTTGGCAATTTGCGCCGACCGCCAAGGTAAGTATCGTAGTGAGGGAGCATCGGCGTCTCGCCGCTGAAATAAGGCAGCACACACCCGCCAGTTCGGCCATGCGCCCAATACTGAAATTCTCGCGATACCGGCAGCAACGCGTTGATTTACCACCAAACCATCCGACCGAAAAGTTTGCCGCTGCTGCACCCTCGTTTCATTCTCCGCGACCATGGCTTTCCAACCGCTCCCGCCTCTATCCCTCGCTCCCACACAAACTTACCAACGCGTTGTTTTGTGGATAACTTCGTTCTACACTGGTCGGCTTCGCCGTTCGGAATTGGACCTTTGCAATCACCACCGCCAATCGACCCGGAACGCGTTTCCGGGCAATATCAGCGCGATTTTTCTGGGCGCGGCATGACGAGACTCGACACCGGCATTTGGGAACAACTGCTTACCTACCTGCGGGCCAACCATCGCGGGATCAACCGCGTGTGGTTCGATCAACTGCGGGCAGACGACCTCGAGCACGGGGCGCTGACCATCCACGCCGCTGATGCGGGCCAGCTGCGCTATCTACAACGTTATTGTTCACGGGCATTTACGGAAGGAATCCAGACGATCACCGGCCGGCTGCTGTCGGTCGAATTTGTTTGTACCGACGGCAATGGTTCCTTCGCCGCCGCCGAGACGGAAGACGCTTCCGAAGCCTTTAAAAGGCGCGATCGGCTGGTGCGGCTCAACGGTGATTACTCGTTCGATAATCTCGTCGTCGGCCCCTGCAATCGGCTGGCCCACGCGGCTTGCGTCGCTGTTAGCGAAGCACCGGGGCATTCCTACAACCCGCTATTCGTGCACGGCACTGTCGGGCTGGGCAAAACGCACATGCTGCAGGCCATCTGCCACGCGCTGCTCGATCACACGCCGGGTGCCGAAGTTGTGTATTTGACGTGTGAAACGTTTGTGAATGAATTCATCGAGGCGGTGGAAGCGGGCAAACTGCAGGAATTTCGCTATCAGTACCGGCAGGCCGACCTGTTAATCATCGATGACATACAGTTCCTGGCGGGCCGTGAGCGAACTCAGGAAGAGTTTTTTCACACCTTCAACACGCTGCACCAATATAAGAAACAGATCGTGTTGTCTGCGGACTGTTCGCCATCGGATATTGCCGGTTTGGAAGAACGGTTGACCTCGCGCTTCAACTGGGGCTTGGTCGCACGGGTCGATCCACCTTGTCTCGAAACGCGCAACGCCATCTTGCGCAAAAAAGCAAAGCTGCGCGGTTTGGATCTCGCCCCCGAAGTCACGATGCACATCGCTTCGCAGGTGTCGGCTAACACGCGCGAGTTGGAAGGCGTATTAAACCGACTGCACGGCTTGGCGGCGCTGGAAAAGTGCGAACCCAACATGGAATTGGCAAAGGCGGCGTTGGGCCAAACGCTCAATGCCGCCCCGGCGCAGATTCAGATTGCCGATATCGCCGGCATCGTGGCGCGACGTTTCAGCTTGAAGATCTCCGACCTGCAAGGCAAAAAGCGCAGCCGTTCGATCGCCTTGCCGCGGCAGATGGCGATGTATCTGTGCCGTCGGTTAACGCGGCATAGCTTGGAAGAAGTGGGTGCCTACTTCGGCGGTCGCGATCATACCACCGTACTGCACGCCAATCGCTTAATCCATGAGCGTCGCCAACAGGATGACGACATGCATAAGCAGTTGCTCGATATCGAGAATCGTCTGAATCGCAAGTCGGTATCCGAGTAAGGCAACGGTTACCTAAGTGTCAGACACCGCTGGGTAAACTCTGACTGATTGCCGCGGCAACAAAACACTGATTTTTGCGTACCGTTGATTTTCAAGCCAAACGTGTTGTGAGAGGTCATTCGATTTGCGTCTGATTCATTGTGGACAAGCTGAATTTTTCGGGGCGGGTAACGAAGACAGGCCCCGTGTTTTACCCTCGTGTGGTGAATCCGGTGCGGCTATCAATGCTGCCGCACAGGGGCATCACAGCTTGTCCAGAGATAGGCGCAGGGGCAGAATTGTTCTAATATCAACGCGTTGCGAGGCTTAGCCCAGCGGGGCTGCAGTAGACCCAATTCTGACAGCCCCTATGAAGAAGATGACTGCGCTTTTACATGCATCATCAAAAATAAAGTAGACACCCACGTTACTTGTTGTGGACCCATCGCCATGAAATGTATTTGTGATCGAACCGCCCTTGCCGAAGCTGTTGGTGCTGCCGCCGGTGTGGCATTACAACGAACGCCCAAACCGATTTTGCAATGCGTGAAGCTCAGCGCGGATAAAGACATGCTGGTGCTCACTGCCTACGACCAAGAGGTAGGCCTGCGCTTCTGCGTGACGCAAGTTGAAATCAACCAACCGGGCGATGCGCTGGTCTCTTGCGATCGATTGTTGGCCATCGTGCGCGAAAGCAAAGACGAAACGCTCTCGCTCGAAGTCAAAGACGATCACCTGCACGTGCGCGGTCACGACAGCCGCTTTCAAATCGTCGGGCAAAACGTGCGCGAGTTTCCGCCCGTGCCCGACATGGAAGGCGAAGCGACGTTTAAGGTGCGCGTGGGCGAGCTGAAGAACGCCATCGATGAAACGCTCTTTGCCGCCGCCCGCGAAAGCACGCGCTACGCCATTAACGGCGTATTGTTGGAGGTCGGTGAAAAGCGACGTTTGCGTTTGGTGGCAACCGATGGTCGACGCTTGGCGGTCTCGGGTGCGGCCTTGGAAACCGATGACGGCGGCAACGCCCGCGCGATTGTGCCGACAAAAGCGTTGGGATTGTTGAATAAACTGCACCTCGATCCGGATGAGGTGTTATCCGTGCGGGTGATGCCCAATCAGGTGATTCTGTCGACCGGCGGCGTCACGATCAGCAGCGTGTTGGTCGAAGGCAACTTCCCCAAATGGGAAGATGTGATGCCCGAGGGCGGCGATAAGAAGGTCGAGATCCCGACCAACGAATTGCTCAGCGCGGTGCGCCGTGCGGCTTTGTTGGCCGATGTCGAATCCAAAGGCATCGCCATCGCGTTGAAGAAAGGTACGATGGAACTATCGAGCCGTTCGGCGATGCAGGGCGAAGCGCAAGTGAAGCTCGAACTCAAGAATTACAGCGGCGGTGATTTGCAGATCGGTTTCAACCCGGAATTTCTGCTCGATGCGTTGAAAGTTTGCTCGGAATCCACCACGCTGCTGTTCAGCGATGGCAGCAAGCCCGGCTTGTTGAAAAGCGGCGTGAACTTTCAATACGTCGTCATGCCGGTGAATCTGTCGTAGATCGCACGGATCGGTCGATCTATTCTTAGCAGCACGGATGCTTATGGCCCGACGGTTATCCACATCTCGTCAACAAACCCTGCGGGATAACGGCCTCGATTTGGCACCGCAACACGCCCAGCGGCTGTTTTGGGCGCGGCTCAATTCGACCACCGGCAGCCGCTATCGACGCCAAACACCTGCCACAGCATCCGATTGGACCGAGCGCATCGTCGGCGATGCCGGGCGGCTTTCCAGCGACAAGATTGCCTTGGCGTTTTACATCTGGGAGACGGTTCTGCCTGATGTCTGGCGCGGTCGTTGTCGGCTCGATGCGTTCACGGGCGGCACGTTTATGGTGCATTTTGATGGGGCCAGTTCGGCCTATGCGTTTCGGCGACAATTGGCGGCCGCGGTGCTGCAGGAAATCCGCCAAATGGCCCCCAAATTACAGGCCAAATGGATCGATTGCCGCGTCGGTCGAGTTTGAATGGCAGCCCCCTTTTTTACCCTTTATAGATAGCCAAAACGCACGTTTTCGGCGATAATTAACAGCCTTATGAGCGATACCCTCGACAAGCCCGATTCCCCTGTAACCGATCCCAATCCGACGCCCCCGCCGGCCGAATACGATGCCAATAGCATCAGCATTCTTGAAGGGTTGTCTGCGGTGCGCAAGCGACCGTCGATGTACATCGGCGATACGCAGCTACACGGGCTGCACCATTTGGTCTGGGAAGTCGTCGATAACTCAGTCGACGAAGCGTTGGCTGGCCATTGTAAGAATGTGCTGGTCAAGATCGGCACCGACGGCACGTGCACCGTCAAAGACGACGGTCGCGGCATTCCCGAAGAGCCGTTCACCAAAACGGATAATCCCAAACTCAAAAATCGGCCCACGATCGAAATCGTGATGACCGTGTTGCACGCGGGCGGCAAATTCGACCGCGGCAGTTATGCGGTAAGCGGTGGTTTGCACGGCGTGGGCGTCAGCGTCGTCAACGCGCTGTCGGAATATCTCGATGTCGAAGTCGCGCGGCCCAGCGGCACATACACCATGCGTTTCGAGCGCGGCGATGTGGTGCGCGAGCTGAAGCGCATCGGCGATAGCGAGGGCCGCGGCACGCGCATCGAGTTTAAGCCCGACCCGACGATCTTTACCGATACCAACTTCCGCACCGAGACGTTGGTTACGCGTCTGCGCGAGCTGGCCTATCTCAACGAAGGCCTGCGCATCGAATTCATCGACGATCGCGTCGGTCGGCGCGAAGAGTTTTTCTATGAAGACGGTCTAAAGGCGTTCATCAGCTACATGAACGAAGGCAAGCAGCCGCTGCACCCGGTGCGGGCGCTGGCCGATTCCGATGATGAGCGCGGCTTGGAATGTCGCGTCGCGTTTCAATGGAACGATTCGTACAACGAAAACCTGCTGGCCTTTGCCAACAATATTAAGAATCGTGATGGTGGTACGCACCTAACGGGTCTGCAGGCCTCGCTCACGCGCACGCTCAATGCCTATGCGAAAAAGAGCAATCAGGTTAAGGGTGGCCTCACCATCAAGGGGGAGGATTGGCGCGAAGGTCTAACGGCGATCGTGTCGGTTAAGGTTAAAGAGCCCGATTTTCAGGGGCAGACCAAAGATCGTTTGATGAATCCCGAGGTCGAGTCTTACGTTCAGCAGGTAGTTAATACGCAGCTAAGCAACTGGCTCGAAGAGAACCCGTCGGAAGCGAAGAAGGTCATCGCCAAGGGCGTGCAAGCGGCGGTCGCGCGCGAAGCGGCGCGCAAAGCGCGCGAAGCCACGCGCAAGACGGCGCTATCTAGCGGCGGCCTGCCCGGCAAACTCTCGGATTGTTACAGCAAGAACCCCGATGAGTCGGAAATCTTCCTAGTTGAGGGTGATTCGGCAGGCGGTTCCGCCAAGCAAGGGCGCGACTCGCGTACGCAAGCGATTCTGCCGCTCAAAGGTAAAATTCTAAACGTCGAAAAGGCGCGCATCGATAAGATTCTGGGCCACGAAGAAATCCAAACCATCATCAAGGCCCTGCGCTGCGGCGTGCCCGGCACCGAAGATTTTGATGCCGACAAATGTGCTTATGGCAAAGTCATCATCATGACCGACGCCGACGTCGACGGTTCGCACATTCGCACCTTGTTGCTCACGTTCTTCTTTCGGCACATGCCCGAGCTGATTCGCGCCGGCAAGGTTTTTGTGGCCCAGCCGCCATTGTTCCTCTTGAAGCGCGGTAAGCAATCCGAGTTTATTCTCAACGAGGGTAAGCTGTTTCGGATGCTGACGGACTGGGGTATCAAAGATACCGAGCTCCTCGTACGGTCGCTCGATGACGAAGGCATGAAGGTGACCGGCGAACGCTCGTTAAAGGGAGCCGACCTCGAAGCGTTGGTCGCAAATTTGGACAAACTGGCGCGGGCCGGGCGGGCGTTGGAACGCCGCGGTATCGTGGTGCAGTCATTCCTGGCCGATCATCGCGGTAACGGCGGCTTGCCGCGCGTAAAGGCCGTCATCGCCGACGAAGAAAAGTACTTTGCAAGTGACGACGCGTTTAACGCTTTTCGTGCCGAGATCAAATCCGAAAACCAAAAAATCGAAGTCATCGACGGCGGCGTGAGCCTACCGGCGATTCGCGGCGAAGAAGGCGTGACCGTGGTGATTCGCTACGAGTTGCCCGAAGCCGAGGAACTCGAAAAAGCCATCGCGTGGCTCGATCGGCATGAAATACCGATCGAAGATTATTTCACCAAGCGCGAAGAGTTGGTCACCGGCGAGTTGAGCCCGGCAAGGTACGTTCTGAAACCACCATCGGGTGATGAGATCGAGTTGGATAGCCTCGCCGCCGTCAGCGAAGGCATTCGTGCGCTAGGCCAACGCGGTGCCAGCCTCAAACGCTTCAAAGGTTTGGGTGAAATGAACCCCGATGAGCTGTGGGAGACCACGCTCGACCCAACGGCGCGCAAGCTGATGCAGGTCGTGATTTCAGAGGAGACGGACGACGAAGTGCAGGTCGAAATGGACGGACGGGCCGCCGATCGCATCTTCTCGATTCTGATGGGTAGCGATGTGGAAGTGCGCCGCGGCTTTATCGAGGCCAACGCTATTCACGTTAAAGACCTCGACATTTAACATTTCATAATGGCCGATGCCGCCTCACCTACCGAAGCGATCGTGCCCCATCGCGGCGCACGACTGCTGTTGACCCATTTAATCGAGCATTCGGCATCGATCCCGCTGGTTCTCCTGATCGCCGTCGTCGGCATTTATGGTTACTCGCTCACCAACCACTTCATCCTCGACGATTATCACTGTCTTGAAGTTATGGCGGATTATGCGGCCGGGCAGCGCGACGACGTTCATATCTACCAATTCATCAACGGCGGCGCGCGCAATGCGGCGGCGCGGCGTGACGGCAGTTTTGCTTGGTGGTTGGGTGACGATGTGAAGTATCGACACTGGCGACCGTTGGCCGAGTACACGTTATACGGCCAATACCTGATGTTCGGTCGCAACCCGCTGGGCTATCGGCTGGTGAATCTGTTTCTTTATTGGGTCGGCTGCTGTTGCTTGTGGCGGCTATTTAGACATTTGACGCAATCGAAAACGGCGGCGCGCTGGGCGGCGGTGTTCTTCCTCGTGCACGCGGCTCATGCGATACCCGTGAGTTTTATTTCGTCACAGGCGGATGTCATTGCGCTTGTGTTGGTGAGCGGCGGTTTGCTGGCGGCGTTGAATGCCGCCAAACGTCGCAAAGGCTTGGGTGCCGGTCGAGCCGGATTCGGATTGGCCGTCTTAGCAATTTGTTATGCCGTCGCGCTGGGTTTTAAGGAGTCGGTCTTGCCCGTTGCCGTGTTGCCTTTCTGGGTGGCGTGGTGCGCCAAAGATCGATTGATGATTAAGACGGCGACGATGGCGAGCGGCCTGTTAATAGCGATCGGTCTGGTTTGGCTTTACTTCTACAGCCAGGGCAACTACGGCTCGAACACGACTGTGATGTTGGATCCGATTCATCGAACCACCGAATACCTTACGAGCCTGCCCGGTCGCATCTTGATTTTGCTGACGGCGTTGGCGATTCCGATTAATCCCTTCATCTTCTACTTCCGGCCGTACGGTGAAATCGGGCTTTATATTTTCTGTGCGTTGGGTGTGTACGTGCTGTATCTACTCGGCAAGCAGATCTATCGCAGCACACAGCGGCGCTACTTTTGGCTCGGCTGCGGTTGGATGATCGTCTTTCTGCCGTTGCTCGTTTGCACGGTTCCCGACGATCGCATTCTGATGCTACCCAGTATCGGCTTTGCGGCGTTGATCGGCTCCTGGGTGGCCCACGCGCGGCAACAAGGCGCACCGCACCCGCGTGCGATGGGTTACGTGGGTACGCACGCTGTCGTGGCGTTGTCGGTGACGTTGATCATGAGCTACGTCGGATATCGCATCGAGCGCAACTTGCAAACGATGGTGTCGCACGTGGGCGAGTTAACCAGCGGTGATAAGATTTGCCTCGTGAATTCGCGCTTCGATGCACAGGTGTTGTTCGGTCAACAAACGTTGCAAGCGCTGACACATCGCGACGATGTGGGCTTCGCGTGTCTGACCGAGGCGGAATATCCGCAGATCGAACGGCTGGACGCGCGTACGCTGCGAATGACCGACGAGAGCGGGTTCTTCTCCGGCTTTCTCGGTGCGATGGGCTCCAGCAAAGCGAATTCGAAAAAGATCGGCGATGTTTTCGACGCCGGTTTCTATCGCGTAACGATTACCGGCTCATCGGATGATAAAGTGACCGAGATAGAGCTTGCGTTTGACGAGCCGCTTGAATCCGAGCGTTATCATTTCTTCGAAGGCGGCTGGGTAGGTGAACCCAAACCCTGGACGCCGCCACCGATACCCGACGCGGAAGATTAACCCCAACGCTCCATATTGCTGTCACATTGCAATCTGCACTAAACCTCTGGCGCGGCCGCCGGAGCCAATTCCGCAGGACCGGGCGTGAATTTCATATTGGTCGGCTTCGGCATTTCCAACACTTCTTGCTTGGCCTCGTCGCGTTCTTCCGTGCTACCGTAGCGCTCGATCGCTTCCTCATCCGTCAACATCGCCGTGCCCAAGAGTTCGTGATAGCGCTCGGGAAAGTGATCCATGCCTTCCACGCCGATGGTCGTGGGCCATTCGTTCTTGCTGTAATAGGCCGTGCCGAACACCCAATCCCAGATCGATAGTACCGAACCGTAATTTGCCCGCTGGCCCTTTTCTTCCGTCGAGTGATGCCACCAATGCAGTTCGGCCGAGTTAAAGATGTAATTGAACCAACCGATGTGCGTGCGCATGTTCGCGTGATGCCAGAAGCCTTTCAAAATGTCGATCGTCGAATAAATGATGATCACCGTCTTATCGCAATGGGCGAAGTGAAACGGCAACACGATGAGACCGTACTTCATTGCCGCTTCGATGATGTGCACGCGAAACGTCGACATCGCATCCATGTGTTGCACCGTGTGATGCACGCGATGAAAGCGCCAGAGAAAATCCGACTCGTGATGCCAGCGATGCAACCAGTATCGTGCGAAGTCGTTCACAATAAAAAAGACAAATGCCTGCAACAGCCAGGGCCAGGTTGACATGCCCGTCGTGACGAACACGGGGCTGGCGATGATGAGCGAATAAAACGTCATCTTGATGATGGCGTACATCACCGGACCATCGATCAGGCTGGCAGTGAAATCGGCGAGATAGCCCTTGCGCTTCGGCCCCGTCGAATAGGTCGGATGCACCGGCGGATAGATGCGCTCCAGAATATGGAACACGATAAGGCCGAAGAAGAACACGCCCGTCAACGTGATGATCGACGGCGTGTCATCGATGAACTGCTTGATTTTGAGAAGCGTTTCCAATGCTCTGCTCGTGCTTTACCCCCTCTCCCTCGCAGGGAGAGGGCCGGGGTGAGGGTTCCGTACTACATACGGCCACAGGCCGCGGCTCAGATGATGCCTGCTTCGGCGTATCTTCGTTTTGATTTTTCGACGTTTCGACTTTTTGACGTTTAATCGTTTACGACGACAATGCCGCTAACTCTTCCGACATCCCCGCCTGCGCCTCTTTATCCCACGGTCGCATGCCGTCGATGCTTTCCGGGTTGAGTTCCGAGACGATACAAGTGCGCTTGCCATTGGGCGTCATCGGCACGCTCTCAACTTGCACCGCCTTCACATCAATGTTGCCACCGAAGCGCTCGCGAATCGCATCCATGCCGCCTTCGAGTGCCGCTTGGTTGAAGTTATCTTCGGGCACATATTCGTACGTCATGCGGTCCGGCGCGTGCTGGATAATCCGCCATTCCTTCACCGGGCTGCCGCCCACGTGATCGAAAATATGATACAGGAAATGCGGCGAAACCAACTCACCCGTCGGCGTCGGCAGAAAGTCGTTAATACGACCGTGCACCGGCCCCATCAGCGGAAACTTCACGCCGCACGAGCACGTTTCATTCGACAGCGAGGCCACGTCGCGCAACCGATAACGAATCAGCGGAAGGCTATAGCCATGCAGCGTGGTACACACGACTTGTCCGGTCTCGCCCACCGGCACCGGCTTACCTTCTGTATCGACGATCTCCACCAACATGCGATCGGCGTCGACGTGATAATTCCCCGCCTTGCACTGCCACGAGATCGCGCCGAGTTCGACTGCGCCGTACAAGTCGCGCGGCTCGGTACAAAACGCCTCGCGCAACGCCGCCCGCATCTGCGGCATCAACGTGGCCCCCGTCGGCGCGAGAATGTTCAACGGGTAGGTCTCGCCGCGACGCAACAACTCGCGCGCCAACAGAAACAAACCACCCGTCTGGCCCATGAGATTTTGCGTTTTGAACTCGCGCAGCGTCTTCAGCTGATCGTCGAGCGAATCCTTTGGAAAGATATGATGCGTTTTGGCAAACTTGCTGATGAACCAGCCCTTCTTATTGCTCAGCCAGGTGCTGGCCATCGTCAGATTACGATGCCAAGGTCGCGCGCCGTTCTTAAAGAGCGAACGCAGATACGAGCGCCGCACCACGCGAATTTCCTTAATCACACGCCGCATGGTGATCGCCCGCCCCGATGTGCCGCTGGTACTCATTGTGTCCATCGTTTCCGGATCGACACCTTGCTCCAGCGCATCATTGCCTGCGGCCACGATCGTCTCTTTGTCGACCATGGGCAGCTTAGACAGATCGTTGATGCTCTTGATTTCGCCGAGGCTTATTCCCGCCTCATCCCACAGCCGGCGGTAGTACGGCACACGCTCGTAAGCATGACGCAGCAAGTATTGAAATTGCTTCTCATTCTCGGCGCGCAACTGCGCCGCGTCTTTGCGCGGATTACGAAAGAGAATGTCGATCAGACTGGGGTAGAACCGTTCTTCCATGTATGCCTAACTGTGCTGCCGCGTCGCTTTGTTGTACCCCCACCCAACAGCGGAAAAAGGTAAGGTACAATATTCAAGAGCAAACCTCCGCGCCTGCTTAAGCTTGTCGGTGAAATATTATTTCGTCCGAGGCCAACCTTACACCGGTTACAAACCGGTGCCACAGCGCAGACACGATCGTCGCACACCGGGTGCCCCTGCCCCTCTGGGGTTGGGGGACTAACGCCTTTACGCCGGTGTGGGATTCCCCGGTGTTCGTGGCGCATTCATTTCCGCCCGATCGCGTCGCGCGTTCACGCCGATCCCCGGATACGGCAGATACCGCGTCATATCCAACATCGCCCGGAAGTGGCTCGGAAATACTGGTATGGGCTCACCTTCCGCTTCAGCCTTAACGCGTTCGGCCTCGGCATCTGCTTCGGCCTGCTCCATCTCATACGCCTTGGCCAGATTCTCGTGCGGCATCTGCGGATACTTGTGATGCACGCCATGGGTGGCGATATGAAAACTCGTGTACGAAAACGCCTTGCCGATCGGATCTTTCGTTACGACCGTTCGCGCGCCGCGCATCGGATCGCCCTCGGGCAGGCCCAAGTGCTCGGTGAACTTGCGAATCGTCTGCACCATGCCAACGAGAAACGCCGGTATGAGATAGATTTTCGCAAACAACCACCAACCGCCGGTGAGCGCCACCCACGTCCAGATCGTTGCCCAGAACACAACGATGATGCCGTACTCCATCCAAATCTTGCGTCGCGTTTTCGGATCGGTAATCGGCGTGTGCTTCACGAAGAAGATGCGACCATAAATAAACGACGCCGCCCACACACCCAGAAATACATCGAAGAAAGCAAACACGCGGCGAAACGCCAGCGACTTACTCGGATCGCAATAGGGCCAGAGCTCCCAATCTTCCGGCATGTTCATCTTGTTGTGATGGCGAATGTGTACCTGTCGGTACACCGAGAAAGGGACCGTGAGCAGCGTACCGACGATCATGCCGTTGCGAATGTTGTGCCACTTGCCTTTGTACAGCGTGTAGTGCACGTCTTCATGGAAGATCGTCATCCAACAATGCTGAAAGTAGACCAAGACGACGATCACGGCGGCCGTCCAGGCCCAATGGCCCGTCGGCCAGCCCGACACCAACGTCGCGATGCACGCCGCCACGCCCGCCAGATTGACGAGCATCGGCACCATGTTGCTACGCGCCTCTTTGTGTAGTGCTTTTACTTCTGCCGGACCCATGAGAGCGGCGTCCTCCTGCCTACCATTCCATCCTCACCAACAACGCCGCAGGCCACCGCACCGACACCCGTAAGCCTCGTGATGCCAAAGCCTTACACCGCCACTTGGCTACCAAAAACCCGTTAGTATCGTGCGTAACCTCCTACTGGGCAAGCGTTCGCGCCATAACCCGACATGCAGCGTCGAAAAAACGACGGCTCGAACATGTTACCGCTTGGCATCTTGATGCATCGGCAGCGCCGCTCGCACGGCGGCAGTCATGACGCACCGATCAGTTGATCGTATGCCCATTGCTCAGGAATGGACCCGCCGGCGCGCGAGCGCGTTAGGCAATAAATCGACGAATCGTCAAAAGAGTTGCGAGATCGCCGCAGCCTGTTAAAAAAGAGGCATCGCCAATGCCGATCCTGAAGGAAATTTCCTACGTATGTCGTCTCCCGCTCTTCGTAACGGCCTCAGCCGCAATAGCACCATCCTCGGGCTGATTCTGACCTGCCTTTTTATCGCCGTGCTCAATCTCGGCTGCTTTGCCGAGCGCTCGTTCCCGTTCCGGCCCGATCGCATCAAGTTGCTGCCGCCCAGCGATCAACCCGAAACGACGCGCCAATGGTTGCGCCGCGCTCACGATGCCCTCGTGCACAAACTGGACGACGACGATGAAGAACTCGCCCTACTCACCGAGGACATGCTCGACGCCGACGGCAATCCCATCGACGTTATGAGCCACTTCGATCGCGACGACAAAACCCTGCATTCCGTCTTCGACAATTTGGGCGGTCTCCAGCATACCGCCCAAGTCACCGGCACAACCGAATCGGTCGAAGAACCGGCACCGGCGTGGGATGGCTTTGAAGACGTCTGGATACCCATCGATGACGGCATTCAGATTCAGGCGCGGCTCGGCCTGGCGCGCGACCCACTCGGCAACCCGAAAAACGCCAACTGCATCATCCTGCTGCCCGGCTTGCTCGGCGACAACATGCGTTTGCGTTCGCGCGACATCGCCTCCGGCCTGCGCGATTACGGCTTTCATGCGATCTCACTCGAACTCCGCGGCCACGGTCAGACCGAAGCGAAGTATCCGGAACTACCCTACAACTTTGGCGTTTTGGAAACAGCCGACCTGTTAGTGGTAGACGAATGGCTGCGGCGGAAACCCTATGTAAAGAAAACGGGCATCATCGGCTTTAGTTGGAGTGCTAACTCGGCCTTGCTGGCGCCGTATGAAGATGGGCGACCTGTTGACGATCCGTTGGTCGCCCCTGAGATCCGCACCGCCATGCCGCCGATCGATCGCACGCAGCGTCACTTTGAAGCGGGGGCCGTCGCGCTATCACCGTGCCTGAAATTCGAAGAAATTTGCGACGGTCTCGAAGAAGACCACGATTACGTCGTCAACCCGGTCTACCACAGCTTGCAGTCGACCGTGAACCTGCGCGCGACCCGCAAAGGGTATCCACCGATGAACGGCTCGCTTCGTGCGCTGATCGCGCACGAATTTTCGCGTTCGCCCCTGAAGTATCCCAACGCCGTTGCCGACGGCTACACCTATCTGCGTCTATCGCCGTACAAGAATGAGCCGTTTCGCTCGAAACTCGAACACGCCCGCGTGCCGGTACTTATCGTGCACGGCTCCAACGACCCACTTGCCTATGCCAACGAAGTGGCCGAGTTTTTCTCGTTTACCAAAAATCCGAACGTCGCCGGTGTCATCCTCAACGAAGGTGGCCACGACGGCTTCGCGGCGTATCGGCGCGACTATATCTACAGCATCATCGTGAATTTTTTTAACGAAGAGCGCGGGCCGGATGCGGTGGAGGCGAAGAAGTCAAACGGCCCAAAAAAGTCATCCACGCCGCCGACGTCAACAGGGCCAAGCGCGATGCAGCCGTTGTAGATAGCAAGCAAACTGATGGTGTCCCTACCGCTAGAGCCCGCAACACCTATGACTATGGCTATGACGCCTATCTGCAGAGCCATCCGGATTGGGCAACCCAATCGACCGAATTATTCCGTGCCGTAGGCACACGGGGAAAATAGCCCAGCGTTTCAACGCTGGGTAGACGGCGCGCTCGAATTTTCTCATCCCGGAGGGATGAGTGAAACCAGCGATCAAATCAAACCCGCAAGAACGAGATACTCGTAGGGCCCCACTGCACGCAACGCTTTATCGCACTCGTAAAATGGAATCAGAGAAGAACTGTCTCGTCCTTCCGCGACCTTGCCCGTCAAATAGGTAACCAAATACACGCCACGACAAAACGCGTGAGGGTCAATGCGATATTTGACCCCACGACACCCAGATGTTCGTCGCTCTGCCCACCACTGCTTAACCGTCATGGCTTGTGAATATTTACCGATCTTCTTAAGGCGGCTTCGCGCAAAGTTCCAATTATCCGATTCAAGCGCTTCAATATGCAACGCATGCAACTTTTGAAAACGCTCGCAAATCCCAGCGGTATTGAGGTGAAAATAGTATTTCGGAATCTGCTGCAGAGCCAACGCCTCGCGCGCTTTGAATGTATCAATCATGCCCCGCTCAGCCTGATGGGCGTCATCTTCAAAATACACCCCATCCAAATCGCGACGCCCGGCATGCTCCCACCAGGGCCGCAACTGCTCTGCGGGCGTCAGGCTCCGACGTCGCGCTAACTCCGCCACACATTCACGACACAACCAAAGCCCGTCTTCTAGAACATCAATCTCGTCTTCGCGACGCCGCCGACGACGAAGCTCGCAAACACGCCGCTCCGTCATGGAGACGACCTCTCCCATCAACTGCGCTTCGGTCGCGCAACAATCCAGCGCCACGGTCAATACTTCGCAGTCCGGATTCGAACAGCGAAAACGCGCCCGCTCTGCGGCCTTGCGAAAGCTCTCCGGAGTGATCTTCGGAAAAAACTTGTTCTTCTTTGTTGGCCGTGGCAATTCGCCGATCCTCATCAATCGCGCATACTTAAAAGATAGACTCCAACCCAGTCTGACCTACGCCGTATCAACGCCGATCTGCACCAACGACGAATCTCCGGACCCCGCATTCCCTACCACTTCTAAAAACCCGCGCATCACATAATTCGCCAACAACAACCCGCGCCGCGTTAAACGAATTCGCTCATCCGTCACGTAAATCAATCCCGCCGCTGACATCTCTTGAATCGGCACTGCAAATAAAGCCTGCGGATCAACCCCACATTGCCGCTGAAACCGCGCAACATCAATCCCCTCCGTCAATCGCAACATCTGCACCGCCGTCTCTGCGGCGCGCTCTTCCTGCGTCAACATTTCGCGCTCCACCACCAGCGCATCCATGTCTTGCTGCGCGATCTCCACGTACTTACGCACATCCGCCACGTTCTTACGGCGCTCGCCATTCAAATAACTCACGGCCGATGGCCCGATGCCGAGATACTCCTCGTTATTCCAGTAAATCAAATTCGCGCGACACTGCTTGTCCGGTTGGGCAAAGTTGCTGATCTCGTAATGTTCGTAACCCGCCGCCGTCAGCATCTCGATCGTTAACTCAAACATCTCCGCTTCCAACGCTTCATCAATCGCGGTCATACGACCCTGCTGTTGCAAGCGCGTCAGCGCCGTCCCCGGCTCAAACATCAACGCATAGCAAGACAGGTGCGGCACACCGGTATCGATGGCGCGCGTTAACGTTTCGCGCCAGCGCTCCAACGTCTGCCCCGGCACGCCGTAGATAAAATCGAGATTGAGATTGGTCAGTCCCACCTCGCGCGCCGCTGCCACCGATTCCAAAATATGTTTCGGATCGTGCAAGCGCTCTAACACGCGCAAGTCATCTTCAAAAAAAGATTGCGCCCCAAACGACACGCGCGACACGCCCGCCGCCGCCAGCGTTTCCAGCTTCAACTCCGACGCGCTGCTCGGGTTCGCCTCCACCGTCCACTCATCGACAGTGCCCGCCGCGGCGCCGATGTGCGAGAGCAAACGTTGCAAAGCCGGTCGGGGCAGTTCCGTCGGCGTGCCGCCGCCGATAAAGATCGTGGTTACCGGTCGCTGCGGATTGCGCACCGTGAGTTCCACTTCCAGCGCGGTCATGAGCGCCGGAATCAGATGCTCGATGGTCGGCAACGAATAAAAGTCACAATAGCCGCATTTGGTGCGACAGAACGGTAAGTGTACGTACCAACCGACGGAATCGGACTGCATGGATGGGGGGCTCGCGCTCATCAAATGCCCATCTTATCAGCCTTCCCCAACGGGGTGTGAGTTCTTGTGGTTATTCCTTGCGGTCCTAAGGCCGGATTGGTAGATTGAGGTTTTCTGGGACACGTTTCTCGCGCCCTCAATCGAGCTATCATGAATCAGCAAGTGCAAGAACCGGTATCGACCATGACCGTGACGTTGGTAACTTTTGGTAAAGACGGTAAGCCGCGCAAGTTCGATCTCACCCGTGAGACGACGATCGTCGGACGCAAGACCGATGCGAATCTGCGCATCCCGCTCGCCGATATCTCGCGCACCCATTGCGAATTGGCATTGGAAAACGGCCACGTGATGGTGCGCGATCTCGACAGCAGCAACGGCACCTTCGTTAACGGCGAACAGGTCGATGAATCGAAACTGAAGGCCGGTGATGAACTGCGTCTAGGCCCGATCGTCTTTTTCGTACAAGTCGATGGTGAGCCGTCCGATCTGAAGCCGCCCGCCGCCAAAGCGCCGGAGAAAAAGGCCGCCGAAAAACCGGCAGCCAAGCAAGCCGCCGCCGAACAGCAGACCGTCGCGGCGGCCCCGGCCAAAGTCGATGACGACGACGATCTCGATATCGATGATCTCGACGATCTGGATATCGATGACCTGAGCGATCTCGATCTCGACGACGAACTCGATATCGATGACGAGCTTGAGGATATCGACGATCTGGAAGAGATCGACGACGACGAAGTGATCGAGTAAATCCATTTCCGCATGAGTGCCGCACGATATCGGTCGTAACGCGTCAACTCACTGCTAAGCACCCCAATCAATTGACCCGATTTTCTTCTCAGCAATCCTGCGCGCGCTGCATGCCGCCGCATGAGAAGGGAGTCGTTCGATGTCGCACAATCCTCAAGATGATTTCAACACCGAACAGCCGGATGCGATTTTCAGCAGCATTCTCTCTGAATGTCCGGAGCTATGGGACGTCGTCGAACGATTTGCTCGCGAACTACCCAGCAAGATCGACGAACTCGAACAGACCGCCCGCACCGGTGGTGCCGACGCATTGCAAGCGCATCTAACGCTACTCATCGAGCAAGGTCAGAAATTCGGCTATCCCGCCCTCTCACACGAAGCCGCGCGCATCGAAGCCGCCGGTGCCGATCGGACGTTGGACGACCTGGAATACAAGCTGCGCGAGATGCGCCTACTCGCCGACCAAATCCGCGCGGGCATTACACAAGAACCGGCGGAGTAGCGACTTTTTTCTTTCAGTTTGGTGTGATGGCGTCGGCGTATTCGGTTTTTGAAATGATGGGTTGGCGTTAGCGGCCGGTCGCCAAGCAAAAAGCCTGCCGCAACTCATCCGCCAGATCACCAAATCTCAAAATCACCCAATCACGAAATATCCATCATTCCCCCACCCCGATCGCGCTCGCCGCCGCGTAGTGTTGGGTATGCGTGATCGATAATTCAAAGCGCGTGATGCCGAGTTCGTCGGCCAGCTTTTGACAATGGCCGCTTAGCGTCAGATGCGGGCGCCCCGCGCGGTCATTTAAGATCTCCATATCCGTCCAGGCGATTTCGCCGCGCCAGCCCGTGCCCAACACCTTGAGAATCGCTTCCTTTGCCGCCCACCGCCCCGCAATGTTCGGGACGGGGTTCTTGCGCCGCTTGCAGTATGCCCGTTCCGCCGGCGTGAGGATGCGCTCCAGAAAACGCTCCGGATGCCGCTGCCAAACCTGCTCGATCCGCTCCGTCTCCACCAAATCAATACCGTGACCAATGATGCGCATGGCCACAGCCTAGCCACGAGTTGACGTATCAACAATGGAACCGTCGCGTCGCTTGATTTGAGGTTGGGTGCCCCATCCTTCGCGTTACCGAAAGGTGGGGGATGGCGATATGCCGAGAGACGCTAGCCGTTGCGGTCGCTTCGGGTTAGCCCATGGCCAATGGCCGGGGGCTAAGTGGTGCGCGAGATGCAATTCGATCACAGCCGAACATCACATCGACGCCTCGGGTGCCCCTGCCCCTCTGGGGCTGGGGGACCACCGCCCCGCGACCGTGACGCACGCCCACCATCGCGATATTCTCGGTCTATCATCGCGGTCCGACTTTGACCGCGTTCTGACCGGCACGGCTGCCGATCAAACTAAAAACACCGTCACCGTGCCCGATGCAGGCTTAAACGCACCATGCCCAGTTCGTCTTCGACACCTTCGCCCGATCCAATCGATACCTCGCGCATGTCGTTCGGCGATCATCTCGAAGAGCTGCGCAAGCGCGTGATGTACGCCCTCGTCGGCCTTGTCATCACAACGGTGCTGTGTTTCCAATTCGGCGATCGCATCATCGGTTTGCTCTCGGCCCCGTACATGGCGGCCATGACCAACCTCGATCTCGACGCTCACATGATTCAGCTCAACCCGGCTGAATCGTTCATGGAATACTTCAAAATCTCATTGAAGTTCGGCATTGTGCTCGGCGCGCCGTGGATTCTCTATCAGATATGGGCGTTTGTGGCGACCGGCCTCTATCCGCACGAACGCAAACTCGTACGTCTCTTCGCGCCGGGCTCCATCTTCTTGTTTCTGCTCGGCGCGGGTTTCATGGTGGTGTTCGCGCTGTCGCCGTTGATGAACTTTCTCATTGGCGTATCGACCTGGTTCCCAATGCCGAGTGAAGATAATTGGCTATACGAATTTCTGCTTCAAAAAGAGGCGATGGTCGCGCCGGTCGTGGAAGCAACCGACCCGCTAAACGTGCCCGTGGTGATCGAGAACCCCGACGCTCCGCAGGATGGGGACGTGTGGTTCAACGTTGCCAAGCGCAAGCTGTATGTCGTAGCCAATGGTGAGCGTTATGAAACCGCCATGCAGCGCAGCGCCGCCGAACAGTTTGTGCAACCATTTTTTAGCATCGCGGAATATCTCGGCTTTGTGACGAACCTGGCGCTTGCGTTTGGGCTCGGCTTTCAAATACCCTTGGTCGTAATCTTCCTGATCCGCGCCGGCATCATCGCCGCCGCGCAGATGGCCGCCGCACGCAAGTATGTGATCTTTGCAATTGCCATATTATCCGCCATCCTGACGCCGTCGCCCGACGTCGGCACCATGATGATGCTGGCGGTGCCGATGGCGCTGCTATTCGAAATCGGCCTCGCCATCGGCCGCACGATGGAACGCGACGCCGCCGACCATGATAATGCCGACGGCGCCGCAGATGCTGACACGAATTTGATTGAATAGCGAACGCGCCCAAACGCGCTACTGCTTCGGTTCATCATCTTTCGATACCGGCGTACTTTGCTCCGTCGCGCGCTTATCCACGATCGAACCCGCCACCGACTGCGCTAGCTCGCGCATGTCCACGCCGGTCACACCTTCCAAAATGCCCAGCGACTCGGCCAGCATCTTTGCCTTGCCCGTCGCGGCGCCTGCCATCGCGCTGCCCGTGCCGCCGTCGATGACGGTTACGTCACCAAGATTTACATCCTTTATCGTACCGGCCAACTCTTTCACGATGTTCGGCAGCATCTCAACCATCATGACCTTGAGGGCGTCGGGGTTCTTCTGAATCGCGCGTCCGATCTCTTCAATGGCGGCCGCGCGCGATTTGCCTTCTTCGTAAACCGACGCCGCATCACCCGCCGCCTTCGCTTTAGCGATATCGCGTTCGGCGTTGGCCTTGGCCACTTCGGTCGCATCGAGTCGTGCGGCTTCGGCTTCGGCCGCCGCCCGGTTCCGTTCCGCCTCTTTCAGCGACGCTTCGCGTACCAGTTCGGCCTTGCGCACGCGTAAGTCGTTATCCGCTTCCGCAATCGATTTGTCTGCCGCAATGCGCGCGTTCTCCGATTTTTGACGACTGGCCGCCTCGGCCGTGCGCGCTTCGGCGTCGCGTTCGGCTTGGGCCTTGCGCGACAGGGCCTGCGCTTCGGCTTCTTTTACATCTGCTTCGGCCTTGCGTTCGGCTTCGTATTGCCGCGCTTGGGCCCGTACGTTGGCCGACGCCTTGCGCGCGATCGATTCGAGATACTGCTCCTCGTCGTTGACGTTTTGAATATTGACGCTGTCGATCACCAGCCCGAGCTTACGGAAGTCGTCGGTCACTTCCTTCATCACGGTCGCCACAAACAAGTCGCGGTCTTCCACGATTTCTTCCGGCGTCATCTTGCCGATAACCGCACGCAGGCCACCTTCCAACGTTTCGCGGGATACGCGGCGCATTTCATCCAACGGTTGATCGAGAAAGCGCTCGATGGCGTTGCCGCGCGTGTCGGGATCGGACGATACCTTGACATTGGCCACGCCCGTAACCGTGACCGGGATCATGGTGCCGCCACCGGCCTGAGCGCGCACTTCCAGCGCGACTTGCATATTCTTCAGGCTGATCTTGGCAACCTTTTCGATCAAAGGAACGACGATGGTGTAGCCCCCGATTAACGTTCGGTATCCTCGATCGCCACTTTTGCGCCCGCTGATAACCAGCATTTCGCTGGGGTTACCGACGACGACATACTTTGCGATTGCGATGACAGCACCGAGTATCAGCGCTAACGCGCCACCACCGATGATGAGGTAAGTTGGATCGAGATTCGCCGCGAGTATCATGGCAAACATAGGCTTGCTCCTTTCGAGAAAAGGCCCTTGGCGCAGACGACGACCGTCATCTGCCGATCTATTTGCCGCCGAACGCGGCTGCCGATCTGGCGCACGCTGCGCCGAACGACCGGGTTACTTGGCTTCGTTAAGAAAGTCGAATTCCTGTTGCGAAACGACCGTCGCGACGCCCGCTTCGATACCCACCACCCCTACGACGGCCCCCGTCGCAAATTGATCGTCGGCGCGCTTGCAAACGGCCGGCACGTAGCGCTCGCCATCTTTGATGTGAATGGCAATCTCGCCACGGCCGCCGATGCCGATCGGCACCGTCACGCGCGCCTTGCGATTGATGTAATCGGGCCGCGCCGTCGCGCTATCGCTGCTGCCGCGCACCAGCCAGCGCATCATTTGATGCACGACCTGCCCCACGATCGCGCCGGCGATCACAGCCAACCCCAGCACGGTCGTGTGGGACAAATCGTCGGCCATCGTCAACACGGTGCCGGTTAACCCGAACATTGCGGCGAAGTAATTTAAGAAGCGTAGGCTAAGCCAATCGCTGAGCGCAAAGCCATCTGCGGCACCATTGGCACCATCGAGATCGACGCCGTCGCCGAGCTCGCCGGTATCCAGATCAACATCACCGCCCCAGTCGGCGTCGAGATCGATCTCGCCCGCATCGGCATCACCGCCATCACCGGCCACGACCGAAAAGACGATCAAGCCGCCACCGACGATGAGCGCAATAACATACACGCCCATGAGCGATGGCAGTTCGGCAAGCATTTGAGCGGTCGACATGATCGTGGCCTCATGTGATGACGGATCGCCTGTTCGATGCCCGCGGCCAAACACTGCCGGCGCGAAACAAGCCTGCGTCATCACCTTACTTAACGAAATAAATCTAATCGAGTTCTCGCCCAGCCGCGATTATAAACAAAGTGAGAGATTATCTTGCGCAGGGGGCCGGAAATGGCGATTTCCCAAAAAAGAAGGGTAACGCATCCATTTTATCCAAACTGCCGAATGCGTTACCCCTGTTCGTAGCATTGCGTAAGTTAACGAGCGAGTCTTACTTCCCCTTCTGCTTCGCCCACGAATCGCGCAGGCCTACGGTGCGATTGAATATTAACCGGCCCTCTTTCTCCGCGTCGTAGTCCACGCAGAAGTAACCGTGTCGCTCGAACTGAATGCGATTCCCGACCTTTGCTTCGCCTAATGCCGGTTCCAAGCGACAGTCGGTCAATACCTTCAGCGAATCGGGGTTGAGGAACTCCTTAAAGTCCTTCTCATGCTTGGGGCTATCCGGATCGGGTTCCATAAACAGCCGATCGTACACGCGCACTTCGGCGTTGACGGCGTGCGCCGCCGAGACCCAATGCAGCGTGCCTTTTACTTTGCGGCCGTCGGGCGAATCGCCGCCGCGCGTGGCCGGATCGTACGTACACAACAACTCGACCACCTCGCCCGCATCGTTCTTCACGAACTCATTGCACGTGATGAAGTAACCGTAGCGCAGGCGCACTTCGCGGCCCGGCCCGAGGCGGAAGAACTTCTTGGGTGGGTCTTCCATAAAGTCGTCGCGTTCGATGTACAGCGTTTTGCCGAACGGCACCTTGCGCGTGCCGGCACCGTCATCTTCCGGATTGTTTACCGCGTCGATCCAATCGACAGCCCCGGCGCCGGCTTCAGTGGCCTTCTCCGCACCGTCGACATCCAGCTCGTCCGGCCAGTTGGTGATGGTGACTTTTAGTGGGTCGAGCACGGCCATGCGGCGCAGCGCCGTCTTGTTCAGGTCCGCGCGCACGGCGTTTTCCAAACGGCCGACATCGATGGTGCTGACGAACTTGGCCACGCCCACATCGGTGCAGAAATCGCGAATCGATGCGGGCGTGTAGCCGCCGCGACGCAAACCGCTGATGGTCGGCATACGCGGATCATCCCAGCCGCTCACGTGCTTGTCGCGCACCAATTCCAACAGCTTGCGTTTGGACAGCACCGTGTAGTTGATCTTCAAGCGCGCAAATTCGATCTGCTGCGAATGGATGATCTTCTTGCCCCATTCGCCGCTGCCGTCGTCAGTGCGACCTTCGTTAATTGCGTCGATAAACCAGTCGTACAAAGGTCGATGGTTCTCAAACTCCAGCGTACACAAACTATGGGTGATACCTTCGAGGCTGTCTTCCAATCCGTGCGCCCAGTCGTACGTCGGGAAGATGCACCACGAATTACCGACGCGATGGTGATCCGCAAAGACGATGCGATACATCACCGGGTCGCGCAGGTTGAGATTGGGCGATGCCATATCGATCTTGGCACGTAAGGATTTGGCGCCGTCGTGAAACTCGCCCTTGCGCATGCGCTGAAACAGATCGAGATTTTCTTCGATGCTGCGGGTGCGATGGGGGCTATCTTTGCCCGGCGCCTTGAGCGTGCCGCGATACTCGCGCATCTCGATGGCCGACAGATCGCAGACAAAGGCTTTGCCCTTCTTGATCAACTCGACGGCAAACTGATACATCTGCTCGAAGTAAGTACTCGCAAACAGCGCGCCATCTTCGGGTTCGGCCTTGCCGATATCCGGCCACTCGAAACCCAACCAGCGAATATCCGTGGCGATACTTTTCACGTACTCGACGTCTTCGCGCATCGGGTTGGTATCGTCGAAGCGCAAGTTGCACACGCCGCCGTACTTCTTCGCGACGCCGAAATTCAAACAGATGCTCTTGGCGTGGCCGATGTGCAGATAGCCGTTGGGCTCGGGCGGAAAGCGCGTGTGGACGCGACCGCCCCACTTACCCGAAGCATTGTCCGTCTCGATGATCTGCTCGATAAAATTCAATGATGCTTTGGTCTCGGATTCCGACATGGTAAGAAAACAGTCCCCTTTGTACTGCCAGTGCTGAAGATGTCGATTATATTGTTGGCAACCAAGCCAGACCGCCGAGTTTTGTAACGCGAAACGACGACGCTTTGTGGCTAGCGCATGGATTCTCCGAAACGCGTTTAGTCGCCCACGCTGCTGAAACGCTGGCGATAGGGTAACATCGGATAAGTGGATGATACAAGATGCCTTCCCCGCAGAAACCCAATCTCACGGTGAATAGGGTTCATGAAGCAGCCCGACGGTTCGCGATACAGGAGTCCGGTTTTCAAAACCCAGCCCTTTATGGCATATCCGATGGGAAGGCAGTAGGCACTTATATCGAGCATAAATTTCGCGACGCACTTTCCGCTGGATATTCATTTTCGGCCGGCAATACCGCGCGGGGAATAGATTTTCCTGAGATTGGCGTCGACGTAAAGACGACGAGCATAAGACAACCACAATCTTCCTGCCCGTTCAAATCGGCCCGACAGAAGGTGTACGGATTAGGATACAGTCTGTTAATTTTTGTCTACGATAAGAATGACGACCATGAGACGAAATCGGCGAACCTCGACATGCAACATGTTATTTATGTGGACGGGCCCAAGACGGCTGACTTCCAAACCACGTCTGGCATTAACGAGATTATCCGGAGAAAAGGGAATGCGGACGATCTCATTGCCTTCTTTCAGGATCGATTTCTTCCCGTCGACGATATTCAGGCGGAACGTTTGGCAAAAGAGGTGCTAGAGACGCCGCCCGACACAGGCTACCTCACCATCTCCAACGCCTTGCAATGGCGACTTCAATACTCGAGAGTCATCGAAAAAGCAGGCGCCGTTGAAGGAATAGTTCGAGTGAAATGATGAAGAAATCGGCGAAGAAGATTGAGTTTGGCGATTTTCAAACTCCACTGCAGTTAGCGAGGGATGTTGCCCGTACTTTGGCGGATTTCGATATCTCGCCCACTAGTATTATTGAGCCAACATGTGGGAGGGGGGCGTTCTTGCTTGCCTCGGCAGAAGTATTCAAATCGGCACAGACGATTGTCGGGTGCGAGATCGATGAATCCCATTTCAAGTACGCAGCCAACTCCGTGGAGAACGTATCTAAAAATTGCAATTTCGATCTGATGCTCGGAGATTTTTTTCTGGTTGATTGGAAGGAGCGGTTAAGAAAATTACCGGGACCGCGCTTGATCATTGGAAATCCGCCATGGGTCACATCCTCGCAACTCGGGTCTATCAATAGCCTAAATTTACCCCAGAAATCAAACTTTCAAAAAATGCGAGGTATAGATGCGATCACCGGCAAATCAAATTTCGACATTGCCGAGTTTATCGTCTCGTGCCTTATCGACTGCTTGACTTCCACGGGCGATGCACTTGCGATGCTCGTAAAGTCAACCGTAGCGCGACGAATCGTTCGAAGTAGATGGCTTAATCAGAACGACTGCTTTGAGTTTCGCATAATCCAATTCGATACAAAGGCACACTTCAATATTAGCGCTGATGGTTGCGTATTGATTGCACGCAAGTCTCAAGATGGATGCGACAGAATATGTCGCGTATCCGATCTTGATAATCCACTCGAAACTTCGAATTCTATGTCAGTATTCGACGATCGCCTGGTCGCCAACATGGATGCCTTGGAGAATACCGCTCCTACACTGTTACTATTTCCTCCAGCTCACGCCTTGAAGTGGCGGTCTGGCGTAAAGCACGATTGCTCTAAGATCTTGGAGCTTCGAAGGGACGATGTTGGTCGCCTCACCAACGGTTTGGGTGAGTTGGTGGATGTGGAAGATGCCTACCGCTTTCCGTTGATGAAAGGATCGGATGTTGCTAATGGAAAAGCGAGCAATATCTCAAAAGAAATTATCGTGCCGCAGTTTAAGCCCGGGCAGCCGACTGGCCAGTTGAAATCGGAAGCACCGAAGTTATTTAAATACTTAGAAAACTACGAGTACTTATTCGCGAAACGAAAGAGCTCAATTTATAGACAAAAAGATCGCTTCTCTATATTCGGCGTTGGCGAGTACACTTTTAGCCCGTGGAAGATCGCGATCTGCTCCTTGTATAAACGCCTTGGCTTTCGTTTGATTGGGCCATACCAACAGAAGCCGGTCGTTTTCGACGACACAGTTTACTTTCTGAGCTGCGATACCCGTATTCAAGCAGAGCTACTTCACGAACTGTTTGTCAGTGAATTCGCCACGAACTTTCTTAATGCGTTTATCTTCTGGGACGCGAAACGTCCAATCACGACCGAAATTCTCGGGCTCTTAGATATTCAGAAGTTGGCCGACTTGGTATGGTCTCACGATCAAAATAAAAGACAAAAAATAGACTCGCTAAATTTGGGAGTCACACAGCCAGTTCTGTTTTGAATCTAAGGCACCAACCTTCTACCGCGCAAAAAAAGCCCCGCGATCTGCGGGGCTTCTCATTCAAACCTGTTGGTCGTTTCACACGCGACTTACGAGCCGCCCCTTGTCGAATCCCGAGTTGTTCCGCCGCTTTTTGCACCTGGGCCGGGTCCAGCCCCTTCATCATTTCGGCGATCATATTCTGAATGCTCGGGTCGATCTTGTTCGGATCGATCGTGCCGTCCGGGCGTATCGCATCAAGGTGTTGCTTCACTTCCGGAATTTCGGCCAGCAAGTTGCCGTCGCGCGCGAAGCCCGCCAGCGGGCTTTGGTCGATTTCGTTGGTGATTCGAAGAACGGTGTTGGCGATTTTCTTTTGCCCCGCCTGCGCGTCGGGGTGGTCCGCCGTGTTCTGCGCCATCGGCTCCAGCAAGACCGCCGTCCACATCAGCAGTGCCATCAACACGCCGCCTTCGGCAAGGCCTATCGTCGAACCGAAGAATCGATCCATCCCCGCCAGCATCGGTCGCTTCCGCACCACGCGGTTACGCACGAACTTCACGGGCATGCCGATCATGAACAGCACGACACCCGCCACAACCGCACAACCGACGGCGTTGGCGAACGGGCCGCTCGCGCCGACCATGCCGACCAAGGGTGCGACCACATCCGGATTGCTATACAGATACCACAGCACCAGTGCCGTCGCCGGCAGCATGATGCCTTTGCGCAGGCCGCCCTTCCAGTTGCCGTGCAGCGTGCTCAGCCCCATTAGCACCGAGCCGATTTGGCCCAGCAACACGTCGTAATGAGCGCTGGCACCGAACCCGGCAGCCGCCGCGCCCAGAATCAGCACCTTACCCAGCGTGCCGGAGCAACATTTAGTGGGCCGATCCCGTTCGACCTCAAAATTCCGTTCGCCGCTCGAATACGGCTGGCCGCCGCGCGGTCGCTCGTCGTTCGGTCGGGTAATCACCGGGGGTTTTCGTTTTCGCGTACCAAACATATGCATACCTTTCGGTTTCGCGTCGCGTGATATCCGACGCCGCCTTTCCTCTTATCGGTTGATCGCTCGCGAGCAAATATTTCGCCACGTCGCCGCGAATCAGCCGAAACGGGCCCAAGAGCCGAAAATGCCGAGAATTCCGGCATATTCCCGTCCCATTCAGTATAAGCATGACCGGTTTCCACCCGCCGGGCAACTTGAAAATCCGCCCGGCTTTCTAACGCGATCACGCCGCGGATGGCGGGTGCCCCTGCCCGTCGGGGCTGGGGGACCAACACTCACGCCAGCGCCCGATCGAATCATTCGTTTTGGGAGTCGCGGGTTAGCTAGGGTGGGGAATTGCCCTGGGTGCCCGATCATTGGGGTGCCCTTCTCGGGTGTCCGTACCCTTCCAGGGCTGGGGGACCAATTCCCCTCGAAGGCGCGGCCAACCTCGAACCTGGTAAATCGACCTTCGACCAGCCCCTGCCCTATCCATCGATTACCATCCCGACCATGACCATCGAAGCCCTCAGCGCGATCACACTGTTTGTCCGCGACATGTCGCGCTCCGTACCTTTCTATCAAACGTGCGGATTCGACATAATTTACGGCGGTCCCGACGCCGAATTCACCAGCTTTCGCGCGGGTAGCGGCTATCTCAACCTGATCGACAACGAGAGCAGCCAACCCCGCGATTGGGGCCGTGCGATTTTCTACGTCGACGATGTGGACGCGCAATATCAACGATTGATCGACGCGGGCATGCAGCCCGATGCTCCGCCCAAAGATGCCGCCTGGGGTGAGCGCTACTTTCACTTGCGCGACCCCGATGGTCACGAACTCAGCTTTGCGCGTCCGCTGAAGTGATTGCGTCGGCGCGGCGCCGCGCGGCCAATGCCGTGATCAACATCCCTTCGAGAATAATGGCAAGGCCGACGTACACCGGCCACACGCGAACCGACTGCGAGAGCGGCGAGGGATCGAGATAGCCGCCGCGCACGAGTAACAAGCCGAGCACCATCAACTGCAAGCCGACGAATAACCTTAACTTGCGCGGGTCGCGCGGCATCAACAAAAAGAATGCCGCCAAGAGTATGATCAACTCGCGCCACAGTGGAAAGACCGCCACGCCATAAGAAAGCGAGACGGGCACGTTACTCAGCGTTTGCCAGATATCAACTTTGTTACCCTTGTCCGATGACACCATCGTCTTGCCGCGGCCCGGCCCCATCAATTCGCCGGCGGGCGTGGTAACCCATACATGACGCAGATCGGTGACCAAGCGCGCTTGATACCCGAGCCGCCGCAGCAACGACGCCGCCAATACCGCGCGGCCGTCGCAATCTTCGCGCAGTTTGCCTTCGACGTCGGTTTTCGATTTGGCGTACATCTCCTCGACAGTCGGCATGTAATCGGCCGAGCCCCACAAATCCCAGTCCCAGGCGTAGGGTACGCGCTCGTAGATAAAACGCTCGACCTTCTTTTGCACCTGACGAGGCCGCCAATGTTTGTTTACGTCAATCGTTTCAGCGTCGATCGACTCGTCGGCATCTTCTGTTTTCTTTTTGCGATTGCCGTTTACTTCCCCCGCGAGTTGCGTGCGGAGTTCGCTTTCCCATTGCCCCATCAAAGCATGATTCGGATCGATCATCGCGTCGTAGTTACTGACGTGCTGCAGGTGTCGAAGAAACTGCGCCGGATATGGGAAGCAAACGAAAAATACGACGACCAGGAACGCCGCCCACTTGAGCGGCCAGCGCACGAACCAGCGCATGCGGGGCGATCGGCTTGCGTATGTCGGTGCATCGTTCGCCATAATTTCAAGCGCTCGCTCTGGTCGCTACACTTTACCCAATAGCTTCTCTAAACGATCCAGCCCAGCATCAATCTTCGCCATCCCGGTCGCAAAACTCAACCTTACGTGCGTATCCATACCGAACGCACCGCCGGGCACCAACGCCACATGGGCGTCTTCCAGCACTTTCGCACAGAAGTCGGTCGAGTTTGACACGCCCAACTTGCCAAACGCGCCCGATACATCGGGGAAGCAATAAAACGCGCCGCTGGGTTGCAAACAACTCACGCCGGCCAACGCATTCAGCCGCGCCGCCATGTGTGTGCCACGCTGTTCGAAGGCTTGGCGCATTTCTTCCACGTGCGACTGATCGCCGGTTAGCGCCGCGACCAACCCGTATTGCGCGAAGTTGACGGCGCCGCTGGTCGTGTGGCTTTGAATCTTGGCCATCGCCTTGATCAACCAGTTCGGCCCCGCCGCGTAACCCAATCGCCAGCCCGTCATCGAATGCGATTTGCTCGCCGCGTTAAACGTCAGCGTTTTGTCGCGCCAGCCGTCGCCGGCGTTGGCGAAACTTAGATGCTCGCGCCGATCACCATAGCGCAGTCGGTCATACATCTCATCGCTAAACACCATGATGTCGCGATCAGCCAGTGCCGCCGCAATCTCGCGCACCTCATCGGGCGTGTACGCGAAGCCGCCGGGGTTCGACGGGCTGTTGAACACGAAGATTTTCGTTCTGGGCGTGAGCGCGGCGCCGATCTCTTCCGGCGTTAGGCGAAAATCCGACCGCGACGGCGTCAGCGGTACGACCTTGCCGCCGGCCAGCCCGATCTGCTCGGGAAAGCTCACCCAATACGGCACCGGTAGCAACACTTCATCACCCGGATCGAGCAACGCCATAAACGCGAGCGCCAGCGCTTCTTTGCCGCCGAGCGTGACGATTACTTCGTCGGGCGCGTATTGAAGGTCGTTCTCGCGTCGAAACTTCTCGATCACTGCCGCCTTGGCTTCGGGGATACCGCTGGCGGGTTTCGCATAATTCGTCGCACCACGGTCCAACGCCTCTTTGGCGGCTGCACACACATGTGGCGGCGTCGGAAAATCCGGCTCACCGGCGCCGAAGCCGATGACGTCGACACCTTCGGCCCGGAGTTGGGCTGCCTTGGTTGCCACGGCCAACGTGGCCGACGGCGTGATTTGATTCGCTCGCTGAGATGGTTGCATGGATAGTTGCCTACACCCGAAAAACGCGTTTGATGTTCCTGAAAAGGCGATGCTTCGACGCCCACGGCATCGAACGGCTGCGCACTATAATGTCGTCCGATTCGCAACGCGTATCAGCCAAGAAGTCTGCCAAAGATTCACGATTCCTACAGGAGTTTAACAGGTGAGCAAAGCTCGGATTCTCGATGTCGGTAACTGTGACCCCGACCACGGCACCCTTAGCCGAATGTTGAACGAACGCTTCGACGTCAGCATCGACCGCGTGATGTTTGTGGGCGAAGCCCTCGAGAAGTTGGCGGAGAACCCGTCCTACGACCTGGTGTTGGTCAATCGGCTGATTTTCGCGGATCGCAGCCCCGGTATCGAATTGATTCGGCAAATGCAGGCGAACGACGCCCTGAAAAACGTGCGTGTTATGATGGTCAGCAATTTTGAAGAGGCCCAACAGCAAGCCGTCGCGGCTGGTGCGGTTGAGGGATTCGGCAAAGACGCGATCTTCGAAGACAGCACTGCCGACCGGCTTTCTAAATACCTGTCTAACAATAATTAACAAGCTGCGGCCAAATCTAGCCGTGAGTGGGTGGTAACTTGTGGGCAATAGTCCCATCTTCGTGAATTTTTGCACAAACGCGGTTCAACACGAGTAGCCGCCCTAAATCGCCTATTCTGGCCACCATGGGCGTGTTATCGCTCCACAAACTCATACGAAACATAGAGTTACAGTTCAACCCCATCCCTGAAAAATTATGAAAATTTAGCGGACATTCATTTGCACCCGCCGGTTTTCGTGCTATGTTTTAATTAGAGGTAGTAACATAGCCCACCCCCAGACCACGGTAACTTCCTGTTACCGCCTGCATTAAGGGAGATGTCTTCGCCTGAGCAACGAAGATGTCACCGACTGACTGAGATTAACTTCCGACCTTGTGTGGACGGATCGTCGTACGCAGCGGTGTGCTGTGTGCGATAATTTCGGGCATAAGATTCGGACCGAAGCAGCCTCTGGAGGCTGCGGGAGACCTACATCATGACTGCTACTGGCGCGAAAATTGATGCTCGCATTCCCACTGCTTTGGAACCCAGCCCGACGGTGATGAACGCCCTCTCGGTCGAAGACCGCGAGCGAATCACTCGGCTGCTCACACTCCCCTTCGAACTCATCGCTAGCGATGCGTTTGAAGCGCGTAACGCGATGCAAGACTTCTTTCCGGAAGTTACCGAAGAAGCCACGGATACGCGCCCTTGGTGCAACGCAGTCACCGCCGCGCCGATCGATGCCGCCGGCCCCGTCGGCTTTGCAGGCCAAACGCTCACCGCAGGCGAAGAGAAGACGCTCTTCCTGCGGATGAACTACGCCCGCTTCCGCATTAAGAAGATTCTCGATCGATTCACCAATCGTCGGCTGACCAAGCTCGCCACGAGCGAAGTGCTCTGGTGGCAGCACCGTGTCGAATTGGTGCAAAACGAAATCGTGCAGGCCAACATGCCGTTGGTGCTCGCGATGGCCAAGCGTACCAAGCTCGGCAACATCGACTACGCCGAATTGATCAGCGAAGGCAACATGGCATTGCTTCGCAGCGTTGATAAATTCGACATCGGACGCGGCTTTAAGTTCAGCACGTACGCGTGTCGCGCGATTCTCAAGAGCTTCAGCCGTGTCGCGATGAAGATTGCCCGATATCGCGGTCGCTTCCCGGTCGAGTTCGACCCGACGCTCGAACGCAGCGATCACCTCGAGCAGCAACGCATCGAGCATGAAACCGATTGCATCGATGAGCTGCGCTGCATCATCCGCGAGAACACGGCCGACCTGAACCAAACCGAAGTGACCGTGCTGCAAGCGCGCTTCGCGCTGGCCAAGGTGCAAGGTCTCGAAGGCGACGGCCCCAAGACGCTGGAACAAGTCGGCAACCTCATCGGTGTTACCAAAGAGCGCGTGCGACAAATTCAGAACCGCGCCTTGGCGAAATTGCGCGACAAGATACAGGACGACTTTCTTGCCGCTTAAATCGGATTGCGATTTACAGCGACGACATAGTTGTAGCACCGGCAGATCACCGGTACGTCACGATCGATTAGGCTGCGCAACAGTCATACGTTGATTGAAACAAGCCGATTTTCGCAAATAAAAACGCAAAAAAAGAGGCTCGTCGCTGGGACGAGCCTCTTTTCTATTTTTAACGATCGCTCCGTTGAGGAGCAAACCCTAAAGCTAACTTAGGCGGGGTTGCAAAGGCTACCCAACGTACCCATCGCCCAGTCGAGGTCGGTCTGATCGACGTCGCCATCGCAGTCCACGTCACCTTCAGCATAGCTGCTGCCGGTGCCCATGTTCATGTTGATGATGTTGAAGTCGGTGCTGTTGACCGCACCGTCGAGGTTTACGTCACCGATTTGCGTGTCGAGGATGTTCTCGATGATTTCGCAAATGTCGTTGATGTCCACATCGAGATCACCGTCCATGTCACAGGAAATGTCCTTGAGCAGGTTGGCGTCGAGGTCGGCACCCCAAGTGGCGGTGAAGTTGGCCTTGACGTAATCGATGTCCGCGTCGTCGACCATGCCGTCCGCACCGTTGGGCGGACCACCCGGCCAGGTCTGATCGCCGGCGACGTCACCGCGCGAGTCACCCGCATCGTAGGTGCCGGTGGCGAGACTGGTGCCGAAGTAGTTGGCAACCGCCATATCAACTTGCGTGAAACCTTCGCGGCGATCGAGCAAGCGGGTTACCGGGTCGAGGGCCAAGCCGTCGGCGAAGTAACGTACGTCTTCGGCGTTGAGGTCGCCGTTGCCATCGAAGTCACCGAGGATTTCCGGAATGATGAAGTTGCCGGGGTTGGCGGCGACATCGGCGGCCTGCCAGCCGGCCGGATCCATGACGGCGGCGACGAGTTCATCGATGTCGTTCCAGTCGCGCTGACCGTTGACGTCGAAGTCGCCCTGAATGTGCATGCGCGACTTCAACACGGTTCCGGCCGTCAACGTCAGGCTACCGTCGGCGTTGCGATAGCGACCGTCGGTGCTGCCATCGGAGTAACCGGCGGCATTAGCGTTGCGAACCGGCACGGTACCGAACGGACGAACCGAACCGAAGGCCGGAACGATCGTGGTCTGCGAGAACTGAATCGCAGTTTGAACGTCGGGCACCAGGTTCGGATTCGGAATCGAGTAGTTATCCGGATCTAGCAGCGGCGGAACCACCGAAACGCCTTGGGGCAACACGAAGTCCGAGACGAGGGCCTGCACCGGCATAAACGTGTCGGGCGACTGACCCGTGGGTGATACGAAGTTGGCGATCGAATCGTTGATGTTGCGCAGGAACGCGGCCATGGCTTGATTTTCCATGAAGGCCGGATCCATCGGGTCCAACTCGGTCGGATCACCAACCGTTACGACCGACTGCAAACCACCGATGGTGAAGGCGGTCTCGACGTCGTCGTTGAACAGCACGGCGTTTACCGAAGGACGCACATAGTTAATACCACCTGCGACGTCGTTGCGGATATCCACGATTTCATAACGACCAGCGGCGGCGTCGGCAGCCGAGCGGCTACCACCGAACAGGCCGGTGTAACCAACTGCCAAGCGCTTGTTCAACACGGCGTTTTCCATAATGGACGAGCCACCGCAGTTTGAGGTGAACGTATTGGGGCCGACGTTGGTTTGTGTCGAGCTGCGAGCGCGGTCATTGGTCGGGGCGAGGTTGTCCCCCATACCCCAGCTCGGGTCGACACCGAAACTGTTATTGTGCGCATTGCGGGTACCCGAACCCGAGTCACGGGTACAGGCTTGGATGTTTTCACCGGAAGGCAAACGACCCGTGACCAAGATGTATTGGTTTTCGGTGTAAGTAAGCTGCGAGATACCCGTACCCTGGTTGGTGATCGTGGTAACCGGCGAGTAAGCCAAAACGGTGTCGAACACGGTCTTGTCATCAACGCCGCCCGTACCGAAGTTGAGGCTGTCGCCACCAGCCGAAAGGCTCTTGAGCTTATTGCTGTAGTTCGAGTCGGAAGCGGTCGTGGGATTGTCACCGTAACCATTGAGCGTCGGCGTTTGGCTCCAGATGGCATCACCCGGCATAACGGCGTCGATGGTTACGAACCAAGGGCTGGGAACGTCGAGGTTGGCACCGTCGATCGTCTGATAGCAAACCGGCGTGCCCGGTTCGGCAGCGGCGCAGTCGCCAGCACTGAGAAGGCAATCCACGAGCGTCGGGATATCGGCCAAATCGACGAAGCCGTCGCCGTTGGCATCGCCGATACCTGTCGGGCCGACCGGGATTTGGTCGCCGGTGATCTTGGCGGCAATGTCGTCAATGTCGCGACCGTCGGTCACACCGTTTTGGTCAAGGTCGGCAACGTCACCGTTGGGCAGGAAACAATCGGCAACGAGACCGGAGGGCGTGAGAACACCCGTGGCATCCGCCCAGACAAAACCGTTGGCCACACCCAATTCCGAAGGGCGACCCATCGGCAATTCGCCGGTTAGCTGGTACTGAACGAATTCGGCCAAGCCGTTACCCGAACCGACCGAACGGTACTGAGCGAACCAGCAACCGTTCCAAAGATCGCCGGCGAAATAACCCGGAGCGAGCGAGTCGATCGAATCGGGGAAGCCGTTACAGTCGGTGTCCGTGAACGTCGAGAAGGGCGAGCCATTGCAGGGGATGGTGTCGGCATCGACGTTGCTGAAGTCGTTAAAGACCTGCGGGATCAAAAAGAAGTCACGAAACAGCGTTGCGCCCGAGATCGTAAACTCACCGCAATCGCCGAACTGGGCCGGATCGATTTCGTCGTAGGTGACGATGTTGTCGCCGTCGTAGCAGGTTGCGCCCGGATCGAACACGCCGTTGATCGTTGCGGCGCAGTTGACGTCGTTGACGGGCAAGCCGCCGACCGTCGGAACGAACGCCGGGAAATTGACGGCGTTGGTGCTGTCGTAACAAGAAACCGTCGTACCGTTGTTGCTAACGATGTAGCAAGCACCGTCGACCGGAACACCGGCCTGGGCGACGCTGGCTACCAATGCGACGGCCAAAGCCGCCAAACCACAAACACGCTTCATCATTGCTGCTCATCCTCCAAAGTTAGGGATACGAATAAAAAGGTAAGAACCCTTCCTAATTGAGTAACACTTCGCCACCGAAGTGATCTCGTAACAACTCATAACAAACTGGCAAGTACGCCGATTCTCGGCGCGCACCTTCCACGCTGTCGCCAACCCATTGCCTCACAGAAACGGGTTGCGAATGATGTCGGCGCTATGCGCTGGGGCATACCGCGAGCATTCACCAGTTGATTGACTGCTTCGGAGATTTGGGCGACCGTCCGTCGAACCCAAGCCTCTTTCCCAAGTTCATTGCAGCCGCTTTGGGGAATACGCCGCCGATACAACGGGCGATGTATTCACAAGCAGGCCGAGTCTTAATCAATTCAAAACGATGCGTTCAACAAAAAAGGCCGTTGGCTGCGACGATCGCAACCAGCGGCTTTGGCGTTGGCATCAGTTTCGCAAGACATCCGTCTCGCCGGAGAGGGCATAATACTTGAGGCCCCACTCCCAATCTTTCATCGTTTGCAATACGGCCTTGCGCTCGACGTGGCCGTCGCCAAACAAAAAGTTCGTCGTGCCGCCGGAGAGCGGATCGCCACCGGGGTGGTGCCGACCGACCGCGTTGATTTCGGAGAACTGGCTGCTGTCGAGCAAGCCGCCGGCGCTTTCTTCCAAGGCCTGCTTCGACTCGAGCAGATAGTTCGGCGCGCCGCCGTAGGTGAAGCCGCCAAAGTTCAGCGGCGTCGCTTGGTATTCATTGGAGCCCGAGCCCAGGTGAAAGAACGGATTCACCGGTCGGTGCGATTTTGAAATCTGCGTATCGCCGCCCGTGGTGATGAGCCGCCAGTTGGCGTTGAATTCGGCCACCAGAATCGTGCCACCGAGATCGTGAATTTGCGTTTCGTTGACCTTCACATTGACGCGCGGGCCGCCCGACAGATTGGTCGTCCACTTGTTGCGCGGGAAGATCGCGGCGTTGCCGGTGTAGGCCATGCGATCGGCTTGTAAGTCGGCGATCGTGCTGTTGGGGCCCGATTGGCCGTTGTCATCGACTTGGCCTTCTTCAAACGTGCCGGTGATTCCCCAGTTCGTGCGCGGGTGTCCACCATTCGGAATCGTCGGGCATTGAAAGGCTTCTTCGGAAGCCTGACCGCCGTCGTAGAGCGACCACGACCAGTGCAGATAATTGAAACGCGAACCATCCGTTACGACGTTTCCGTTTTGATCGAGATATTCGTAGCTAGCGGGATAGACGGCATTACTGCCGTAGAGATAAGAGGCCATGGCTTGGCCGACGTGGTGCAGGTTGGCACCGCACTTGGTGGCCTGGCCTTGTTTGCGGGCGCTCGATAGCGCCGGCAGTAGGATGCTGATCAACAGAGCAATGATGGCAATGACCACCAATAGCTCGATAAGGGTAAAGCCGCGTGCTTGACTGTTGTTGCGTTGATTGACGTTTCGAACCGAAGCTTTCATCGATGCGTGTCTCCTGACGGGGTGCGAATCGTGATGATTCAATCTTCCACTGTTGTTCATCCGGTGCCGGCCGCTATCCGTGGCCAACGTTCCATTCCCTTGGGCAGCTTTCCCAATCACCTTTATTGACTAACACCCGTCAAACAGTTCTCGACTGACGAACGGGATAATATGTTGACCTGACTTCAAACGTTCGTTGGTTCGCGCGAAGCTATCGTTATGTTTCAGTTAACGCGCGAGGCTTATTCACGGCATTCACAACAATCGGTAACCGCCGCGACCACTCCGCGACGGAACCAAGATCGCTTGCGACCAACTCGTATCTTTTTTGCGTAACGCCATCACCAACTCATGGGCGTCGTCACCAAAGCGCGCTTTCATTTCTTTTTCGTTAAGTGATGATGGGTATACGCTTAACAAGGCACTCACCATGGCGTATTCGCGCTCGCCGAGCGTCGGTTTGGTATGGCCGAGCACCAGACACGGTTCGCCCGGCCCGCGCAATTCGACCGACGCCACTCTGTTTAACGATTTGTTTGCGTGTGCCACCGACGTGTGCTCTTATCGCCCAACCAGCGCGATGCCGTCTGATGGCATCAACCTATTTCACCGGGGGTATAAACTAGGCGCGACCAGCCGTTCGTTCTATTGCGATTTGAACAAGAGTTGAATATGTGTTGATTAAGAATTGCTTAAGAGATGGCGGCATCATCGTCGAGCGAGTTGAAGCGTTGAAGGGCGGTAAGCGGGACCTTAACTAGGCAATCGTCGCGGCAATACCAGTCGATTCGCAAGGCGATTTGATCTTCATTATTTATTAACATCAATAAGCCGCGGTCTAATCCTCAGTGATTCCCGGGAACAAGTTGTTTAAGTCGTTTCAAAATCTGACGTTATCTTCGCCGCACCTTTGTACACTTCGACCGCCCTGCCACCGACCCCGCCATCTCGTATAGTGTTCACCTGTGACAGAACCGCAGACCAAAGATTTCCGCAACGACCAGCAGCTCATCGACGCGCTCAATCGCGGCGACCACACCGCGTTCGATACGATTTACGAACGCTACCATCGCTGGGTGCAGCATGTGGCGCTGCGCTTCGTCGGCAACGAGGCCGACGCCCTCGACGCGCTGCAGGAAGTGTTCGGTTATCTCGCGCGGCATGCGTCGCAGCTCACGCTGACTGCCAAGCTCACGACGTATCTCTACCCCATCGTTCGCAGTCAGGCGATCAACATCATTCGCAAACGTAACCGGCGCGAGAACCTGCCCATCGACGAGTTGGGCCGATTGACCGCCCCGGCCGCCGATGCCGACGTGCTGCATCACGATTTGGCCACACTCGTGCGCGACCTGCCCGAACCGCAACGCGAAGTGCTGCTGATGAAAGCGCTCGACGGCATGACGCAGGACGAAATCGCGACGGCCCTCGGCATTGCCGTCGGCACCGTCAAATCGCGGCTGCACCGCGCGATCGACACGCTCAAGCGCGACCCCCGCACGCGGCAATACTTCGAGAACAAATGATGACGGGCGCGTTAATGAGCAATTCATCTGCGTGTGCCGGGTGCCCCATCCTTCGCGTCAGCGAAGGTTGGGAAATCGCGAATCGTCGAACCGGCGTGACTATTCTGGTCGTCGAAGGTCAGCCCCCGACCAATGGCCGAGGGGCTAAGTGTGACGTGTCGGGTGCCCCTGCCGTTCCAGGGCTGGGGGGCATCGATCCTTTGCGCGGCGCGAATTACCAATTATCCCGGCATCCCTGCCCCTTTTTGAGCTGGGGAACAACCCCGGTCCGAAAAAGCCCTTTTTTGACGATCATCAATCAATTCATGGAACCTTCTCGCGCTCGCGGGCGCTTCATCTGAAACGGCACCGATATGAACCCCGACCGACCTCGACAATCCGATCACCATGACGAGCCACAGTTGCCGCCGGAACTGGTGCGCGACTTACGCGCGCTCTACCCCTACCCGGCAACGCCGCCCGCCGATGTTGTGCAAGCCGTGCGAACCGAAGCGCGCGAGCAAATCGGCAATCTCCGTCGCCATCGCCGTTGGGGTTTCTGGAGTTCGATCGCCGCCTGCATCGGTTTTGTCTTCATCATGCAACAAGTGATGCGCACCAGCACGCTGCCGGAGATCGGCGACCGCGAAAGGGTTGTTCAGTCACCCGCGCCGGCAGCCGCGGGACGGCGCATGGCCACGTCCGTCGCCGATGAACTCGACGCCGACGATAAAGCCAACGACATCGACGGCAACGGTCGCGTCGACATCCTCGACGCGTACGCGATGGCGCGCGGCCTGGCCAACGAAAGCTCGCCGCCCAACCCCGCTTGGGATATCAACGCCGATGGCACCATCGACCAACGCGATATCGACGCCGTGGCCCAATCGGCCGTTCGCCTGAAAGGAGGCGCATAAGCCATGATCCAGCGCATAGCGACATTTGTATTAATTTGCGGCACGCTCGCCTTGTCCACCGTTCTGGCCCGCGCCGACGACCACGGTTGCGAACAAGACAACGCGCCGGTGCGTTTCATCGCTTACGACATCTTCATCGACGCCGGTAAGGCCGAACTCGGTGCGTATCAGATCGACATTCACGACAACGCCCGCGCCAGCAAAGTGGTCGGCGTTGAGGCCGGTGCTCATGAGGCCTTTGCGGACAAACCGCCCTATTACGACCCCAAAGCACTCAACAACGAAGGCCGCATCGTGCTGGCCGCTTATTCGACGGTCGAAGAATTGCCCACCGGCAAGACGCGCGTCGCCCGCTTGCATATGCAAGTGTGCGGCGATGTGGATGCCGATTTTGAACTCGACCTGATCGTTGCCGCCGATGCCGATGGTCAGCCCATTACCGCCACGGCCACCGCCACGCCGGCAGAAGGGAAATAAATCATGCGCCCCACGAGCAAAAAGCAAACGGTTATCACCATTGCCATTCCACTCTTTTTGATGGGTGCGCTGGCTGCGTCATATTTCATCGCCTGCGCGCAGAGCACGCAGTACGCGATGAAAGACGATGCCGTGAGGGGAAGCGCGCCGAGTGAAGAAGCACAATACCGGGCCAGAACCGAGACAAGTGAGCTGGCCGAGGCTGACGCTGAGGATGAACCCGTTGCGGGAACGCGAATTCAGCAAAACATGCCGCATGCTTTCGCGTGGTCGGAAGATGCCGCAGCGGAATACGAGACGGGCGATATCGATGGCGACGGAATTGTCGGAGGAAGATTTGGTATTCAACCCGCTGCACCAGCCGAAGTTGGACAATCAGTTGGCACGCCTGCACCCAGGTCGAAGAAGGAAGCAGTTCGAACGCGCGGTGTGCCGGGTCGTCAAGAAGTGAAAAATCTTTTTATGGATAGCATGGGCAACAAGTCGAAGCCGGTGCCCGCTCGTCGCGGACGCCGTAATCGGCTGCGCGAAGACGGCTTTGCCAGCGGGGTCGACCACCGGGCCCAACTCGCGAACTATCCCGGCGCGCTCCCTTCCGAAGACGAAGAACTCTGGATCATCCAACGCGTGACCACCGAGCGCCGCGCCAAGCCGCGCGGTGACGATCATCCCGGTTGCGGTGCGCTGCTCGCCAAGGTGCCGCAGCAGGAAAAACAGGTTCCCGTCCCGCTCGAGCACACCGCCGTAAACGCGTCGATCAGCGCCTACATTGCCACCGTCGATGTCACCCAGAAATACGCCAATCCGTTCGACCGCAAGATCGAGGCGGTGTACGTCTTCCCGCTCCCGCAAAACGCCGCGGTTAACGAATTCATCATGACCGTTGGCGACCGCAAGATTCGGGGCATCATTCGCGATCGCGATGAAGCGCAACAGATCTACGACCAAGCCAAACGCGCCGGCAAAGTGGCGTCGCTACTTACGCAGGAACGCCCCAACGTCTTCACGCAAAAGGTCGCCAATATCGAACCCTGCAAGAAGATCGATATCAACATCAAATACTTCCACACGCTTGCCTACGATGATGGTTGGTACGAATGGGTCTTCCCAATGGTCGTCGGCCCGCGCTTCAATCCGCCCGGCAACACCGACGGCATCGGCGCCGTATCGCGCGCTGGTCGCGATGCGTCCGGTCAATCGACGGAAGTTGCTTACCTCGCGCCCAACGAACGCAGCGGTCACGATATTTCGTTACAGGTTGCCGTGGATGCCGGCGTCAGCATCGAACGCATTAAGAGTGTCAATCACGTGATCGAAAACAACGCGGGCAGCGGTACCGAGCGCATCGTGAAGCTTAGTTCGCGCGATTCGATTCCGAATAAAGACTTTGTGTTGCGCTATCAGGTGGCCGGCGACCGCATCAAGAGCGCCTTGCTCACCCATCAGGGCGACGACGGCGCCGGCTACTTCAGTATGATGATTTATCCGCCGGAAGAGATCGGTCGCCTGTCACGCCAGCCGGTCGAGATGATCTTTGTACTCGACTGCAGCGGCAGCATGCGCGGCAAACCCATCGAACAAGCCAAGGCCGCCATCACGCGCGGCCTGCGCAGCTTGCAAGCCAATGACACGTTTCAGGTGATTCGATTCTCCAACAGCGCTTCGCAATTCGGCGATCGGCCCGTAATCGCTTCGCGCGAGAACATTCGCGACGCCGTGCGCTACGTCGAAACTCTCGACGGTAGCGGCGGCACGATGATGATCGAAGGCATCAAGGCCGCGCTCGACTTTCCGCACGACGAAGAACGCCTGCGCTTTGTTACGTTTTTGACAGACGGCTTCATCGGCAACGAAGCGCAAATTCTCGCCGCCATTCACGAGAAGCTCGATGCCTCGCGAATCTTCAGTTTTGGCGTGGGCTCGTCGCCCAATCGCTTCCTGATGAACCGCATGGCCAAAATGGGCAACGGTGCCGTCGCATATCTATCGCTAAACGATAGTGGTGCCGGTGTAATGGATCATTTCTTCAAGCGCATCAGCCATCCGGCATTGACGGATCTCAAGATCGATTGGGGGGGTATGCAGGTTAGCGATGTGTATCCCGAACGCGTTCCCGATTTGTTCGTCGGTCGCCCCGTGATCGTGACGGGTCGATACAGCGGTATTGCGAGCGGTCGCATTCGCGTCACCGGCAACGTGGGCGATCGCATCAGCGAAGTGGTCATCAACCCGCACGAAGATCGCGGCGCCCACGAAGGGCTCGCCGCCGTGTGGGCGCGCACCAAAATTGCGGACATGGTCGATCGGTCGATGTGGCAACAGACGGGCGATATTGCAACGCAGATCAAACAACTCGCGCTCGATTACAGTTTGATGTCGCAGTTCACGGCCTTCGTCGCCGTCGATTCGCTCAGCCAAACGGCGGGCGATTTCGGCACGTCGGTCCGCGTGCCCGTCCCCACGCCCGACGGCGTCGATTACGACACGACAGTCACGGGCAGCAGTGGATCGTAGGTTCTCAAATGAAAGCAGCGACAGCACGATTTGGGTGCCCCTGCCCCTCCGGGGCTGGGGGACAGCATTCCCGGAGTACGCGTTGTAATGAATCATTCGGGTGCCCCATCCTTTGCGCCAGCAAAGGGTGGGGCATTGTTTTAACAATTATGATCGCGCAATCTTGAATCGCTGGTGGCTCGCCCTTGGCCAATGGCCGAAGGGCTAAGTGTGTCGATGAAGGTCGCGTACCGGGTGCCCCATCCTTTGCGCAGCAAAGGGTGGGGAATCACGCTGGGGGACTAACCCCAACGCGACGACCACCCTATTCCAACGCCGCCCGATTCGCGTCTTTCGATTCCGCACTCGACCCGGCAAAAACATTCTCATTATCCGAGTCCGACTCGTCCGCACCGAAATCGAAAGCGTTACGCTCCGATTCCAATGCCCCATCTTCCACGTAATAATCATCCAGCCCCAATCCACGATCGTCGTCCAATTCAGCCGCGTCGGCATACATCGTGGGCGCTAATCCCATCGCATCGAGTTGCGCCCGACAGGTTGCGATCGTTTGTTGATACGCGTCGCGCTGTGCCGGAAACCAAGCCGAGAGTACTTCGCACACATCGATCATCGACGCCAACGCCGCATCGTGACAGGCGTCTATTTCCAACGCGCTTGCCAAATACGCGTGCGCCGCTTCCAGATTGCCGGCCACCAACTGCGCTTCGCCCAGGTTGACGTACGCATCGGCCTCCGTCGGGTCGATGCGGATGACCTGCTCGAATGCGAAGCTCGCTTCCGGATAGTTGCCCAGATCGAACGCGATCGCGCCGCGCTGATACCAAGCGCTGATCACATTCGGATGCGCGTCGGTCAATCGCGCCCACAATCCTTCAGCTTCCGATAAGCGACCACCGTACTGCGCGACGGCGGCGAGGTTATAGAGCGCCTTGGCATGCTCCGGGTCGACATCGAGCGTGCGATCGAACCAAAGATTGGCGGCGCCGAACTGCCCCAAGCGCGAATAGACCACTGCCGCGTTATAGCGCGGTTGCGGGTCCGTCGGTCGCGCCTCGGCCAAGGCGACGTAGCCTTCCGCCGCGCGCCGCCAACGGTTGGTCGCGCGCGACATTTCGATCTTGCTGTTCAACAAGAACTCGTGTTGCGGCCAGGTTTCCAGGGCGCGATCGATCTGCGCTTCGGCTGCTGAAATATCGCCATCGTGAAACAACGCCCACGCCACCATCCCTTGCACGAATGCGGCACGACCGACGTTGCTGCGAAGGCGCAAGGCCTCGCGATCCAAGGCAGATGCGACGGTGGCAACGCGCTCGCCGATACCGCTTGAAAATGCGCTCCACCGCCGCAAGAGGCTGCCACGGTTCGCGTCAATGAGGGCATCTGACGACACCGTCGCTTGCTTCGTCTTGATCGGCGTTTTTGATGGTGGCTCGATCACCGGCGCTGCGGCGATGGGTTGTTCGCGCGTATCGATATTTGTTTCGGGCGGTGCCGGTTCTGTCGATTTAGGTGCCTTAGCTACTGCGCCGACATCATTGTTCGATTCGGTTTTCGGCGTAATCTTCACCGCGCGCGATTCGCGCTTTGCCGGTCGCGCCTTGTCGCGTTCGCGCACCTCGCGTTGCGCGAAATACCCCTGCGGCGGCGAAGAGCGCAACTCGCCCGATGCCGGTTCGCGTTGCGCGTGCCGATTGGATATCTCGACTGAGCCGGTATTGACGTAGAAGTACATCCCCGCCATGCAAAGCACGGCGACGAGAAAAAAGGCGGGTAAGAACCATCCCTTGGTTGCCATCCGTAACACCCGGCGATCCGTCGTGCCAAAATAGAACGAGCGGGGGCCCGTTTGTCGGTCCCCCGCTCGCCGAAGATTGAGGGGCAGGAGGCATTGTCGGACGAAAGAAAATTTCGTGCCGCTACCAACTGCTATCGTCTTCCCCACCGACGACCAAAGTCGAAGGTTACTCTTAGATACGGCCTATCCGTATTCTATCGCCTCGATGAATCTAAAACCAGCAAAAACATGACACGATTGGGTGTGCCGGTGCCACTGCCCTTCCAGGGCTTGGGGACAAGCCAGTTGCGCATTGCGCATACCTTGCCGGGTGCCCCTGCCCCTCTGGGGCTGGGGGACTATCGTCGCACTCGCGAACCCCGCCCTCCCCGCATGCGAAGATTGGGGAATCACCCAACTGCGCCATATCATCTTCCTTAATGAATACGTCGGTCGCTAAAGAGACATCGCACCAGCCCGGCCCGACCACCCTAATTCTCGGGACGGCAGGCCACATCGATCACGGCAAATCGACGCTTGTGAAAAATCTCACAGGTATCGATCCCGACCGTCTGCCCGAGGAAAAGCAACGCGGCATGACGATCGAACTCGGCTTCGCCCGCCTCGACCTGCCGCGCGAAGGCAATGACGAATCTCCCCTTCGCTTTGGCATCGTCGACGTGCCGGGCCATGAGCGTTTCGTCCGCACGATGGTCGCCGGTGCCGCCGGCATCGACATCGCCATGCTCGTGATCGCCGCCGACGACGGCTGGATGCCGCAAACGCAGGAGCACTTCGACATTTTGACGTTGCTGCGCGTGAACCGAGGGTTGGTCGCGATTACCAAATGCGACCTTGTCGCACCCGAGCGGATTAGCGACGTTGAAGCCGACATTCGTGAGCGGCTGCGCAAATCACCCGCGGCAGACTGGCCAATCGTGCAGACGGCCGCGGCAAAGGGCACCGGCATCGACGAACTGAAACACCGCTTGGCGGAACTTGCGTCGAACGCGGCGCGCCCGGCTACGAACCATCTCTTTCGCATGCACATCGACCGCGTCTTTACGATTCATGGGCGCGGCACCGTCGTGACCGGCTCGGTCGTATCGGGGTCGGTGCAAGTGGACGACGAATTGGAAATGCTACCCGTCGGCCATGTGTGTCGTGTGCGCGGTATTCAAAATCATGGCGAGGATTGCGACAGTGCCGGCGTGGGTGCTCGCGCGGCGTTGAACCTCACCCAAGTCGATCGCAGTGCCGTCGAGCGCGGTATGGATCTCGCCACACCGGGATACCTTACAGCGTCGCGTTATATCGATATTCATCTAAACCTATTGCCCCATTTGAAGAAGCGCCTGCCATCGCATCGTAAGGTGCGCGTACTTACGGGCACGCGCGAAGTCATAGCGACGCTGGTGTTGCTCGGGATATCCGAACTCGAACCGGGTGCCACCGGCTTTGCCCAATTGCGTTTGTACGAACCCATCGCGGCATCGTTTGATCAAAGAATCATTGTGCGCGATGAGACAGCCGAACAGACGCTCGGCGGTGCGACGATCATTCGACCGGTCTCGACACGCTTGCAACCGATGCGGCCCGAGGTGCTCGCACAGATAGAAGCCGCTGCGTCGCATGACGCGCGCGTGCGCTTGGCAGATGCCTATCGCGCTGCGGGCTTTCAGTCGCTTAACGATCGCCAACTAAGCGCACGCGTCGGTATCGATGAAGCAACCGTTGCCACGTTACGCGACGAGTTAATCGCCGACAGTACGCTCGTTCACGTTGCGGAGGTGCTGACGCATCGCGATGTGCTCAAGCAACTGCGCGATCGTGCGGTTACGCGGGTGGCGCGACACCACGAAGTGCACCCGCGCGAACCGGGGCTTGGTCGCGACAAACTTATCGGTTGGTTGACGGCCCGCACGCACAAAAAGTTGGCAAAGCCGTTATTACAGCATTTCATTAATGCCGGCGACCTGAAAGAGAACGGCACGTTTATCGCGACAGCTGATTTCGGTCCGCAGCTTTCACCCGAAGATGAAGCTGCCTTGCGCAAGATCGTGATCGAGATTGAGTTGGCGGGCTACGATCCGCCCAAATGGGAGAAACTCAACGCCACTGCCGGCCTCTCGCGCCCGCGTCTGAAAGAACTATTCAATCTGGCAAAGATCGACCCACGCCTGCAGGTACTGAACGCCGATCAACTGATTTCAACGGCGGCATTGGAGCGAATCAAATCCATCGTCGAAAAGCTCGGTGTTGGCGGTCAGAAGTTCACGCTCGCCCAGGTGCGCGACGCAACCGGCAAGAGCCGCCGCATCGTGCAGGCACTATTGGAATATCTCGACAAGGCCGGCACGACGCGCCGCGTGGGTGACGAACGGCAATACACCGGTAAGTAGCGAACAAACATTGAACGCCGCGCATCGCCGCGCGATATAATGGTGACCATGCCGACCGCACACGACCAACCCGATTACGCACAACTGCCTTCTATCACTGCATTGCTCGACGCCGCCCAGCGCGATGAACGGTTTCATTCATACTCGAAAACGCGAATCACGGATGCGTGTCGTCGCGCCGTTGAAGATAGGCGCAGTGCAATTGCTAAGGGTCGCTCGAAAACGGTAGAGGACCCGATCGGGTATTACCTGTCTGCCGCGTATGGATATTTGTTCTCCGAATCACTCAAAGCCATCCGCCCCGTGATCAACGCCACCGGCATCGTGCTGCACACCGGCCTCGGTCGCAGCGTGCTGGCATCTGGTGTTGCCGATCGCGTGCGCGACGCCGCGGCGAACTACTGCAATGTCGAGTTGAATTTAGATAACGGTCTGCGCGGTCGTCGCGGTGACTATGCCGAGTTGTTGTTACGCAAGCTGACGGGTGCCGAAGACGCGCTGATCGTGAACAACAATGCCGCGGCCACCATGCTGGTTTTGGCGGCGCTGGCGCGCGATCGGGAAGTAATCGTCTCGCGCGGTCAACTCATCGAAATCGGCGGTTCGTATCGCCTGCCCGATGTGATGGAAGCCGGCGGCGCGCGCCTGCGCGAAGTCGGCACGACCAACAAAACACGCTTGGCCGATTACGAACGGGCAATTGGCGAAACGACAGCACTCATCATGCGGGTGCACACGAGCAACTATCGCATCGTCGGTTTTGCCGAATCGCCCGGTATCGATGAACTGACGGCGCTGGCTCATCATCATCATTTAATATCGTTCGACGATCTCGGTAGCGGCGCATTGTTCGACGACGCGCTTTGGACGAAACAAGACGAGCCTACCGTCGAATCGAGCCTGCGTGCCGGTGCGGACGTCGTTGCGTTCAGTGGTGATAAGCTACTTGGCGGGCCGCAAGCGGGCATATTGCTTGGCAAGCGCGACATCATCGAAGATTTGCGAATGCACCCGATGGCCCGCGCGCTGCGCGTTTGCAAACTTACGTTGGCAGCGCTGGAAGCCACGCTTGAGATCTATCTTGACGCCGATCGTCGCGCGACGGATATCCCCACGCACGCGCGCCTCAACGAATCCCCCGCCGCGCTGCGCCCACGTGCCGAATCGTTTACCAATTTTCTAAAGGAGCAATTCCCGAACGATCTTATCGACGCCATCGATCATCAATCATCTTACGCAGGTGGCGGGTCGCTGCCGGCGCAACCGTTACCGACGATCGTCGTCACATGGCGCCCCGCCGGCAGCGTCGATGAGTTTGCAAAGCGGCTGCGGACGCAGAACCCGGCTGTCCTGTGCCGTATTCAGGACGACGCCCTCGCATTCAATTTTCGTACCATCCGCCCCGAAGACGTTGAACCATTGAAACAAGCCATCATGAATTTGCGGTAATACGGCATTGACACCACCGGCAAGGCGGCAAGGGTCCGGTTCGATTTGCCTTTGGGCATGCGGTCCGGATAAAACTATGGTGTAAGTCGGTCATCGAAGTCGCCGACAAAGATTGAGACGATGTATCCGTTGCTGCTGGCCATCCCGTTTTTCTGTTACGCCGCGTGCATCGCGTTGCCGCTCGGTGCGTTCGCGTTGGGCCTGCGGAATGCCACGGCCTACTCGCTCGATGCGCAAAGCGATTTTCTGCAGAGACACCGCGCGGCGGTTCGCGACTATTATCAATTCGGCGGTATCGGTTTCGTGTTGCTTCTTGCCGGCACGCCCGGTTTATTTGTGGCGTCGATCGTGCTCAAGATGCCGTTTGCGGTCATCGGCGTCATCGGCATTTTGTTTATGATCCTCTGGCCGGTTATCGGCTTTTGCATCGGCCTCGAATTTCTCATGCGCGCCGGTGACACGCCGCCCGGCCACTGCCATGCCTGCGGTTACGATCTGCGCGGCACGACGGTCGACGTCTGCACTGAATGCGGCGCGGCGGCCCATCGATTGCCCGCGCGCTAACGTTCGCTTTAACTCCTACCCTTCGACGATTAACATAAACGGTTTGTAACGCGATCAACACGTACACTGTATTCGTTGCCGTGGGGGCATTCGTGCAATACAAATACGCCATCATTCTGCCGGACGGAGCAGCCGACGAGCCGGTTCCCTCCCTCGACGGTCAAACCCCGCTCGAAGCCGCGCGCATCCCGAACATAAACACAATTGTCAAAATGGGTCGGCTTGGTGCCGTACGAACGGTGCCCAAAGGCTTCTCGCCCGGTAGCGACGTCGCCACCATGTCGCTGCTCGGTTACGACGTCACCAAGCATTATACCGGTCGCGCGCCGATCGAAGCCGTCGCGCAGAAGCTCGACCTCGGCGGCGACGATATCGTCTTTCGTTGCAACCTCGTCAACGTGCAAGACGGCAAGATGCACGACTTCACCGCCGAACATATCAGTACGGAAGAAGCCGTCGAGATCGTGGCGTCGTTGAATGAATTGCTCGGTGACATGGGGGTCGTGTTTCATGCGGGCGTACAGTATCGCAACTTGATGGTCACGCAGGATGCCGCCAGCCTCGACGCCGCGTGCATCGCCCCGCACGACATCCCCGGCGAGCGCATCGACGAATATCAGCCCAAAGGCAAAGGCGCGCCGCCGCTGCAAGAGATGATGACCCGCGCGCGCGACATGTTGCGCGAACACCCGGTGAATAATGCGCGCAGCGCCTTCGGTAAGTTACCGGCCACCGACATATGGCTGTGGGGCCAGGGAATGGTGCCGATTTTGCAACGCTTTCGACCGCGCTACGGGCCGAGCGGTGCTGTTATCGCCGCCGTCGATTTGATTCGCGGGCTGGGTCGCCTTATCGGTTGGCCCGTCATCGATGTACCCGGCGCGACCGGCTTCATCGATACCGACTACGCCGCTAAGGGTCGTTACGCCATCGAAGCGCTCAACGAGTACGACCTCATCACGGTTCATATCGAAGCGCCGGACGAAGCGGGCCACATGGGCAACGCCGTCGAGAAGATCAAAGCCATCGAACAAATTGACGAACATATCGTCGGCCCGCTACTCGATCATCTTCAAAGTTTCGATAAGTGGCGCATCCTCGTCGCGCCCGATCACCCCACGCCCGTCAACCATCGCACCCACACCAGCACGCCGCCACCCTTCACCATGGCCGGTGCCGACATTCCCGCAGGAATCGTCGACGCAACGTTCAACGAACGCGACGCCGCCGCCAGCGACTTTCAAGTACAGCGCGGGCACGAATTGATGGATCATTTCTTGCGACGGTGATGACTTCGCCCGATTTCTTAACACTCATGCACGTTACACAGCCAGACGATCACATTCTTATTGACGGTGTGGGGCTGATAACCCCCAACCATTTACTCGGTTCTTCGTCTACCCCGATGCAAGACCGGGAATATCAGTATCAAAGTGAACGAAAGCATACTTGGCTCCGGTATCGGAGTTAGTAGGAATCCGCGCGCATTGCCGTCCGGACTTATTGCAGTTCCGACAATCTGCCCTGCTTCATTGATGTCCGCCGCACTTGAAAGCCGCCATCCAGGCAACACGGCCGCGAAGTTATTTAGGTTGTAGGCCACGCCATCGCGCCAAAGCGTCGCAACTGAGGTGCCATCTGCTAACGAAGCGTAGCCAACAATCAGGCCGCCATTGTTAATCGCCACCGCATCTCCTCGGTCGCCTCCAAGTAGCGGAAGGCCAACCATGCCGTTGCTCTCGGTCCATACGAATGGTTCGAATCCCGACCGTCCGACGACAATATCATTCTCATTCACGTCGAACGCAAAACTACCTGAATGGGATGTACTTAATTTTCCAAGGTCGATTATCTCATCCCCGCGCCATAATGTCGCCTTTCTATCTAAAAGGAAATCGGGGGCGGCCGCATCGCTGTAACCGGCGACAGTCCCTTTGTCATTTATTGCTCGCGCAATGGAAAATTGATTGTTTCCTGCAATGGATTGAAGCTCGCGAAAGTTACCGCCTTCCCACACAAATGCCGATTGACGCCCTGAAAGCGTCCAGCCCGCAATCGCGCCGTCTTCATTGATGTCCTCCGCGATACTTCGATTTTCTCCATTGGTACCAAGGTCCTGCATGCTTCCATTCTGATAAAGAAACGCATGAGAAGGGCTCGACGTTGTTGGTTCAGAAATACCCACAACTTGGCCACTCGAGTTTATGGCACGGGCATCACTATCTGTGGAACCAAAGGGAGGGTTTGAACCTAGGCCACCTAGATTTGTTAATTGTCCATCTTGATAGATAAACCCAGTGGTTGAAACTGCCGCATGACGAGCAAATCCGACCACCTGACCCGCGTCATTTATTCCTTGAGCGACGGAAATAGCTCCACCAAATGTTGGAATATCCTCGAATGAAAAAGGAGGAATCGTTGCCATCAAACGCGGATTTGCTAGCAACAAGAAAAAGACTGCCGCCCTTAAACCTGCTCTTGTCATAGTAAGCCCCTCCTTACCGGATCGATATCACAATTTCTGGCGTCGCTGTAAAGGTGTCAATCTTAATAATCACCGAATAACTGAGCCAGCAAAGAAGATTAAAGGCCAGTCGTTACCGATAATATAGACCCATAACAACTCCGACCGCCTTTCAAAGAACCATTTCTCGATCATCGGCGCAATCTAAATATTGGATCATCGAAAACCTAGATAAGGCACACCTTCCTCGCAGCGAAGGATCAAAGAAGCGATACAAGCTACGTCATCGCCGCCACTCGCTTTCGCCCGCACAACGCCGTCGCCGCTTCTATCACATCCGCCTCTTGCGGTAACACTAAGTTCGCCGCCGGGCCCAACGGTATATAAGTGTCCACGCCCGTCACGCGTTTCACGCGCGGCATGCGTTCGCAACGCTCGACCATCGCCGTGATGATCGCCTCGCCCACACCGCCGCTGCGACGACCTTCGTCTAACACCAATACCGCATCGCACGACGACGCCTGCGTCGCGATAAACGATTCGTTCAACGGGCTTAACCAGCGCAAGTCAACGATACGCGCGTGAATGCCATGTTCTTCGCGCAGCGTTTTCGCCGCCCGCAACGCCATCGGCACGCCGTTTCCGTAAGTAATGATCGCCAAATCCGTTGCGCCTTCGAAATACACGCGGCCCATACCGAACGGTATCGTTTGCTTCGGATGCGGATACTCGAACGACCACGCCTCGTCGCCCTCTTCGTGCAGGTCCTTTGTCTTATACAGCGCGATTGGTTCGAGAAATGCCACCACGCGGCCGCAGGCTTTCGCCATTGCCACGCAGGTGCGCAACATCATCGCGGCATCATCTCCGCGCGACGGGCATGCGACGACCAGACCCGGTATATCGCGCAGCGCCGTGATGCTATTGTCGTTATGGAAGTGGCCGCCGAACCCCTTTTGATAGCCGAGCGATGCGATACGCACCACCATCGGATTACGGAATTGATCGTTCGAAAAGAACTGCGTCGAACACGCCTCGCCGCGCAATTGATCGCAGGCGTTATGAAAGTACGCCAGATATTGAATCTCAGGCAGCGGCAACCCACCGACCAGCCCAATGCCTTGGGCCATACCGAGAATCGTTTGCTCGTCGAGCAGCGTATTAAAGACACGCGTCGATTTGAATTGTCGATGCAATCCCGCCGTCACGTAATACACGCCGCCCTTTTGGGCCACGTCTTCGCCAAAGACGAACGTCTCCGGATGTTTCACCATCAAATCGTATAAGGCGCTATTCAAATTGACCGACAGCGTGCGCTTGCCCTGCGCCTCGGGCAGTTTGTCTTCACCACCGAACGCCGTCACACGCAATTCCGCATCGACCGTTCGCCGCGCCTCGGTGTTCACAACGTCTTCATCGAACGGCGCCAGCGCTTTAACAACCTGCGCCGCGCTTGCCAGGCGCGGTCGTTTGATCGCTTTCTCAGCCGCCGCTTGCACGCGCTTGCGCACGCCTTCATACAGTTCGCGCACCTGCGTAAGCGTCATAAATCCGTGTCGAATCACGCGCCGCGCCGTTTGTAGCAGTGGATCGCGCGCTTCGGTCTCGGTGATATCCGACATGGTGCGATAGGCCGCTTCCAAATCCGTCCCGGCATGACCCAGCAAGCGCACCACGCGCAGATGCAAAAAGACCGGCATGCGCGACTTGCGACAACACGCAATCGCCGCCTTCACGCGGTCGTACCCTTCGACGATATCGAGACCATCGGCATCGAAGTAACGCTTCTCCGGATCGTGCCGCTTGATCGTATCGACCCATGCCGGCGGCGTGCGTACCGAGATGCCGGTACCGTTGTCTTCGCACACAAACAAGATCGGCGTCGGTATCTTCTGAAACGCCGACCAACGCGCCGCGTTTAACGCGCCGACGGCCGTGCTATGGTTGAGCGAGGCATCGCCGAACGTGCACACGACGATGCCATCGGGCGGCACGTCCATCTGAACGCCGGTGCGCCGCACACGCCCCAGCGCGATCGCCGCGCCGACGGCCTTGGGCAAGTGGCTCGCGATCGTGCTCGTCTGCGGCATCACCCAATGTGCGCGGCTACCCCACACTTTGTGGCGACCGCCGGATACCGGGTCGTCGGCGCTGGCGGCGAGCGACAGAATCGTCTCGTAAATAAAATCGCTCGCAGGTGGCTGCTTGGTGCGCTCGGCCATGAACGCGCCGCTGCGATAGTGCAACATCGCCGGGTCGCTGGCGCGCGTCAGCCGCCCCACCAGCGCGTTGCCCTCATGGCCCGAACTGCCGATCGTATAGAACGATGCGTTGTGCACACGCAGCGCCCGCGCGATCAGATCCAGGTGCCGCGAAACGATCTGCGACTCGAAAAGCGCGACGAGTTCTTCGCCCGTCATGCTCGTCGTCGGCGTGACCGTCTCGCTCACATCGCGCGGCGCGACTGGCGGCTCATCCCACCGGTCGATCAGCTTGAGGAAGTTCTTATCAACGACTTCTGCACGGTTAAAGGTAGCCATGCGGTGCAGCATAGCGAATGCTGCGGTCTTTAGCACGAGCTTGGCCGACGTGGCAAAGACAAGAAATTAGCGGACGGAAAGAACTGCGTGCGAAACCATCAGAGCCGTGACCTGTGGCCGCATTAATGACAAGCCCGACTATATGAGTTCGATAGGGCTAGCTAACATTAGCTTCCCGCACCAACACATCTTCAACTGTCCCGCCACATTCCGGGCAATGGCCTGACTGATTCCCTGTCAGATCGTAACCACATTGGAGGCACGCACCGCGTTCTAAGATTCGCACGGGCCCGAGCAAAAGGCGACCGATCAACCAACAACTGAGCATCCAACCGGCAGCTATGCTGCTTATCACGGCACTCAGATAAGCGGCATCGGAAACATAAAATGGATGGTTTTCTACGAGCAAATAAATCGGCATGATTAGGAAATTAGCATAAAGCACCGTCCCCGCCGCAACGATCAATGCTCGGCCCGTCGTCGCAATAGCCCGGCGTTCTTCGCGAATGTGGTAATAAAGCACCAACCATGTCGCCGTTCCAATGATCGTGGCGCAAACAACTCGTACAACCCGATACTCGCTACTTAGCAATTCGCTAAACAACACCATAAACGCCAAACCCACGAGCCCCGCCACTACCTCAATCACAGCCATGGCAAGGCCCGTCCAAAACAAACCCCACGGCGACGCCAACTGATCTCTAAACACGAAACCGCGCTCGGGTGATGTTGTCTTCTTATCCGTCACACTTCACCGCGCTCTAGATTTGGCAACTTAAGAGACCATTCTACTCGAGAACACGATCCACATGCGTCGCCGTCCCGCATTCCGGGCACACACCCGACACATTACCCTGCAAATCATATCCACAATGAAAGCAGCGATCTTCGCTCACCACGACGACGGGCCCTGCAAACAGGCCGCACAACCACCAGAGCACAAACTCCAAAATGAAGACACCGAGGAAGGTAAATAGCACTGAGGCAACAAACACGAAGAATGGAAAACCACCCAAGCTAACAAACAGAAAGCACGGCGCGCCGACTGACACCCACGCCGCCGACTTCATTCCAAACACGGCCATGCGTTTATCGGTTGCGATCTTCTCGTAAAGGTGCCAGAGATGAATCGAAGGCGGTCCACCAATCGCCGCAATTGAGAATAAGCACCAGATGGCGCGTAGGACAATTGAAGCCCTGAACATATCTGAAATTAATACCGCAACCATCGACCCGAGAAAGACGCCCTGAACCAGAAGTAACGCTTGAAATAAGCTGTGCCGGTTCATTTCGCCGACTGAGAGCAGGCGATGTCGTTCGATGATTCGTTGACGGGCCGCAGACACGCTAGGCTTCCAAACTTGGTTCAGATTCTGTGAGTATCACTGCGGCTTCACACTCCGGGCACACGCCAGATACATAACCATGTAAATCGTATCCACAGTGATTACAACTATCCGAACTCACGATAATTATCTCTCCACCAAGCCCTACATAGCCATACCAAAGCAGCATGCTGACGACATAGCTGGCTGAGAAGATCCCAACCGTTGCAAGCAAGATATCAGAAATCGGAATTCCGCCCATGAAATAGAAGAAGGATGACGAAATCCCGATCGTTAACCAAGCGGCCGAGTTCAGCGCAACCCATGCCATTCTTCTTGCAGTCGCAATTCGTTTACCAACATCCGCCAGATGCGTCGCCGAAAACAAGACCGCGGTTATCACGGCAAGCGATACATCTAGAATCGGGATTGCATCGGGACGGCTAATCAAAACATGAAGCATCGCCGCAACGGCAGCACCAGTCGTTGTACCACTTATGATCAGCAACGCCTGAAAGAAACCCTGGGCACACAATCCACCACGCGAAAACAAATAGTGCCTTTCAATAACGCGTGACCTACGGTTTCTCATCTTAGCGAAACGGCCCTGCCTCTAGAGGTGATACTTCTTCGAGTTTAATCGCCGTCCCGCACTCCGGACAAACCCCCGACGTGTTCCCCGTCAGATTGTATCCACACCCATCGCATAACGGTTCGTTCGCCGCCCCGCGCATGCACCATTTGAACCGCAACCAAGTGATCAACGAAAACATCACCGACCAATAGACGGCATTCACGAACAAGTGTCCCCAGGTATCGGGTTGAGACGGCCAGCCGAAAAGCGTGTACAAGCCCCAACCGCAATGGGTCGTGGCCGACATCAACATAAAAAACGGCGTCGACGATGGTCGCCCGTTTTCCATCCACAGCCTGATGCCAAATTGAATCATTAGTGCGAACAGCACCCCACATAAAATCGCACGTCGCGGATTGAATTTATGGTTATCCATTGCTGCTGTACTAACTTATGATGAAGCCGACGCGGTGAGCAGTCGCTAACCGCGTCCCACCACTTGCTCTAACGGAGGATGATCGGTCGCCGTTCGAATCGCTTTTCGAATCGACGATGCCGGGCAAAGATAAATAATGGTTCGCGGCGGATCATCGATGCACCGCGAAAGGGTACCGATTACGCGACCCGTTTTGATGCTGATAACCGGCGAGCCGCTTTGCGATTGCATGGGAACGTGCCTATCCAGCGTTACTTCGATGAATTCGATATCGGAATCCGTTACCGAGCCGCCGACCCATTCAAATCCGAGCGGCGTGTTGTGCTTCTTATTCGGGAACCAGATTCGCTCCCCCTTCTTTGGATATAGACGCTTATCTAAACGCAGAACCGATTCTTTCGGAACATCCGTCTCGACAGGCATAATTAAATAATCCGGGCGCAAATCAATCGGCTCGGTAGTGCCGGCGTTGCCGGGCGGTCCCCAACTTTTCGTCAGTGTTGCCGCGACACTCCAATCCACATTAGAAAGCCACTCGGCTTTCAGCAGCGGCGAGTTTTCGAAGTCTACATAATGGGCGCTGCCGATCGCCACGACTTTGCGGTCGGGCCCCTTCGCAAAAAAGCCGGTGCCGTTAGCGCTCGGCTCTGGCAGGTCTCGATAATAAAAATAGGGTTGAAAAACAATGGGGCTCGTCGGTCGCTCGATCTTTTTCGCCCGCTTCGCAGGTGCCGGTGGTGGCGTCGGCCCCGGTTCTGTTGGTGGTTCGGAAGAGGATGGTTGCGGGACGCTCCCTTGCTGCTCAGCCGGAATGGCAGGATCGACTGGGTTGTTCGTCACCGCGACCGGCGGCGACTGCGTCGGCTTGCGCTCGCACGCAGATCCGGTGAGCAATACGGCGCAACTTAGAATCGTCACAACAGCGTGGATAGAAGTAAGTGGTCGCATCTGTACGACCGTATATGACACGCTGCGCAATTTCAATAATCGGTGTCGACTATTGCAGTCGTGGAAATAGACTGTCCGCATTCGGGACAAACGCCCGATTGATTGCCCGTCAGCGAGTAGCCACACACAAGACAGTCGCCCTGTTCAACGATCTTCACGCGCCCGTAAAACAACCGAACCCAACCCCAGCAAAGCATGACCCACGCAAAGGTCATCGTCGAAACTACCAACGGCCAAAGCAGGGCAGTCGTCACATTGGAATCGATCAGGCCGATGAAGAACAGCGTGGTACCGACGGTGATTGCGACCGCCGCAGTGGCACCGCTGGCTACGATCGATGCCCGCTTGGTCGTGGCGATACGCAATCGATCATCGCGAAGCACAGACACGGACGGTAACGCCGCGAAGGGTATTAACCCCAGTAGGCTCACAAGTGTTGGCACGAAGCCGCCGAGCGAAATGACAGCGAGTATGATGAAGGCGGTCGCGATCGTCGCCGCACTGAACAGCGCGATCGCCATGCCCGTAACGACGAGAGTCGAGGGCTCGGCAAGATCATCGGGACTGACGAACGAAACCCTGCCCATGTTACGCATCCGGCGTCGCTAAACACGATGTGCCGCACTCCGGACACTTGCCGGTCACGTTACCCGTCAAATCATAACCGCAATGGTCGCAGCAATCGGCATCGACAACGCGGACCGGGCAGAGCAAACATATCACGACTCCGCACATCACCGCAATTCCCACGCCAATGAACGGTGGAAAGGCAATCACTCCAAGCAAGTCTATAGCGGATTGAATTGAAATGGCTGCGGTCAGCGCGATGACAAAATTCACCACAACCACGCCGACACCGACACCTACGGATACCAAGAGGAAGTTACCAACCGATGCGATGCGTTTCCGATTATGAAAAATTGCAAGACCGATCACGGCGGTCGCAATCATTAGTAGCGAAATCAGCGCTTGGATCTCAAAAGTAAGACCGCTCTGCAATCCATCAAGTACAGTAGCTACAAACGCGAAAACAGGGATGCCAAATACGGTGGCCAATGGAAGGGTCGCGAACCCGACTGCAACGCCAAGCTTGAACGCTTCGCCGCGACGAATAACCTGCCGTCGCCGTACAAATCTCAGCTTCCTTGGCAATAACGACCCCGTTCACTCACGTTACTCAGAAACGACGTGACTAAAACGCGTGCTTCCCACACAACTGGCTACCCACGATCAACTCGTGAATCGTCTCCGTCCCTTCGTAGGTAATCACGCTTTCCAGGTTCAGCATGTGGCGAATCGGGCAAAATTCGACGCTGATGCCGCTGCCGCCCAGCATGTCACGCGCATCGCGCGCGATATCCATCGCCGCGCGCACGTTGTTCCACTTGGCCATCGAAACCTGCGAGGGATGCATCGTGCCCTCGTCTTTCATGCGCCCGAGTTGCAAGCTCAGCAGCTGCGCCGTCGTGATGCGGCGCGACATATCGGCCAAGCGTCGTTGAATCGTCTGCGTATGCGATAACGGTCGCCCGAACAGTTCGCGCACCTTGGCGTATTCGAGCACTTCCCGATAACACGCGATCGCCGCGCCGATCGCGCCCCACGTGATGCCGTAGCGCGCCTGCGTCAAACAACCGAGCGGACCCTTCAAGCCGCGCACGTTAGGCAACAAGTTCTCTTCCGGCACGCGCACGTTATCGAAGAACAATTCTGAGGTGATCGACGCCCGCAACGAAAACTTCTTCAAAATGTCGCGCGTGGTATACCCCGGCATATCCTTCTCAACCAAGAAGCCGCGTACGCCGTCATCCGTCATGGCCCACACGATCGCGACATCCGCAATCGTGCCGTTGGTGATCCACATCTTGGCGCCGTTAATAACCCAGTCGCCGCCATCTTTCACCGCATGCGTTTTCATGTTGCCGGGGTCGCTACCGCCATCGGGCTCAGTCAAGCCGAAGCAACCGATGATCTCGCCGCGCGCCATGCCCGGCAAAAAGCGCTGTCGCTGTTCCTCGCTGCCGTAGGTCAGAATCGGATACATACAGAGCGAGCCCTGCACCGAGACGAAACTGCGTACGCCGCTATCGCCGCGCTCGAGTTCCTGACAGACCAACCCGTAACACACGTGGTTCAGCCCGGCGCAGTCGTAGCCGTCGATGTTGCAACCGAGCAAGCCCAGCGCCGCGATCTCGGGCACCAACTCTTTCGGGAAGCGATGGGCGTCAAAGGCATCGCCGATGATCGGGATCACCTTCTCATCGACGAAGCGGGCAACCGCATCCTGGATTTGCCGCTCGTCCTCGGTCAGCAGCGACCGAACGTTGTAGAAATCGAAAACATCAGGTTCAACCACGGCGGCGGGTGCGGGGGCGGACATCAAAAAACTCCGTATCAAAAAAGCAAGGGCCGCCCGCGATGGCAGGCCGCCGATTCGTCAATTCACACGCCTCAGTATAGCGGATTTACCGTTTCCCACGAAACGCCGGCACCGCCGGAGCCGCCGCCCCGCCGACTGCCGTAACCTCTTTTCAGTAAAAACGAAACGACTGGTCACGCGTTCAGCGCTCCCAGCCGTTTCCATCTCTTTCCCTGTTTCGTTGCAGGGTGTTTCTATCTGGCTGCCCGCCTGCGTATCGTTGCGGTCGAGCCAAGTCTCGCAGGATTCCCGGCGTTTTAGCGGCGGCGGCGCAGCAGGCTCACGGCACCCAGTGCCAGCAGGCTCACGGTCGCCGGTTCCGGAATCGGCTCCGGATCGGCCGTAAAGAGCCAGTCGTTGGCCTGACCCGCCATCGGGTCGCCGTTGACGCTGATCCATCCCCAACCGGAAAGCCCGGCAAAGCCGCGGTGACCGTTGTCGTTGTTTTCGTCGCCGAAGCGGAACGTCATGCCGCTGCCATTGGCCGTTTCACCGAGGGCGATCTGGCCGCCGCCGATCGAGGGGCCGCCGTCCATCACGGCCAGCGGCGCGATGAAGCCGCCGTTGGTCGAGCCCATAGTGGCGAGCACCTGCAGGTCATCGTCCCCCGGGACTAAGCCGACGCCCATCGAATACGTAAAGTCCACTTCGTACAAACCGAGGTATTGATCGTTGGCGTAGCTGCCGCCGGTATCTCGACCACCGAGAACGGTGCCGAAGATGCGAATCTCATCGCCGGTTGCGCTGATCGACATGAACATCGCCGAATCAGCGGCGTCAAAATCGAAGGTAAAGATATCGTTGCCGCCGGTGACGTCCCACAGCTCATCCAACCGCAAGCCATACTGCGGTGGTCGAGCGTTGCCATCGGGATGGTTATTCAAACCATAGGTGGCACCGAATTGAATGGCGGCGGCGTTTGCCGAAGCCGACGCCAGGCACACAACCGTCAAGGCAAATAGACATTTAGCGAAATTCTTCATCTCTGGGCGTACTCCTCTCCCACAAACCTGCGGTGCGGTTCTTTGGACATCTCAAACCCGAACTATTTTTGAGACATTCCCCCCAAGGAATGCGACTCTTCTTTTGCGAGGCGAAATGCGCACGCTGTACGCAATTCGAGGTATTTATTAGTAGCACGTTCGAATGCGAATATCGAGGGGTGGGCAAAAATAAATTTTGTCTAATTAGGACTGTTGATTTGACGCCCGATTAACGCATGTATTCTAGGGATTTCTTAAAAATCGACGTCCGTATAGTTCTGAAATAAGCCTAAAACGGAGTGCCTACTTTTCTTTGAGTTCCAACGCACCCGCCCATTCGTCCGACGGCGGAAACACTTTCATCTCCTGACAGGCGTCGATATAACGCGCCGCGCCGGGATCGTCCGGTCGTCGCGCCAACATACGCGTAAAGTGCACGATACAGTCGTCCCAGCGGCGTGTCTTATACAGCTCCACCCCCGCTTCAAACTTGCGAATGTATTCGAGCTGTTCTTCGGGCAACTTCCCTTTGCGACCGCACAGTTCGTAAACAGGAACCGTTCGCGATTTCCCCTTAACCTGTAGTTCGGCCAAATAGCGCACATCAAAATCGTCGCGCACGCGTTCGTAGGTGGGTCCGGAAATCATGATCTGTGTGCCGAACACTTTATTCGCGGGTTCCAAACGCGCGGCGAGATTCACCACGTCGCCGATCACGGTGTAATCGGCTTTCAGTTCAGAGCCCATATCACCGTTCTTGCATGCCCCCGTTGCCAGACCGATGCGCACGTACAGGTTCTCGAAGACGCGTGCCTCGGGCGTGTCACGACGTTCGCGCTTCAGTGACTCCAATGCCTGAATTGACGCCAAGGCCGATTCGCACGCATTGAGGGGATGCGCATCGAGCGGATCGACCGACGGGTTGTAGATCGCCATGATCCCGTCGCCCATGAATTTGTTGATCAGCCCACGGTAAGACCAGATCGTTTCGCTCATGCGTTCGAGATACACGTTAAGCACGGTCTGAATAACTTCGGCGTCTTCCTGCTCGCTGATCGTCGTAAAGCCGGCCAAATCGCTGAAGTAACACGTCATATCGCGGGTTTGCACGACCTTGAACGCGCGGGCCGCGTCGGGGCTTTCGGCGATGCGGGCGGCAATCGCGGGCGACGTGTATTGACTGAGCTGGCCACGAAATAGACGTTTGTCGCGCTCGGCGGTGAACTGGCGAAACAGCGTAACCACCGACCAGCACAGGAACATCACCGCAACGATCGACAGGCCCGCCATGGCATAGTCGTGGGCGCGAAACAACCACCAAACGTTTATGACGGCAAACAGCGTAGCTAGCAGCGCCGTCGATGCCAATGCAAAGCCGGGGTTGCGCGCCGCCGTGATGGGCGCGACCAACCCGATGAGCAACGCGCACGCGAGCAATTCGATACTCACGGGCGCGGGCGTGATGAAGCGATTCTGCAAAAATGCATTCAGCACGTTCGCGTGGCACATCACGCCGTTGGTGTTGGGGTCGATCGGCGTCGAGACGATATCGCCCTGTGCCGTGGCGGCGAACCCGACGAAGACGTATTTCCCCTCCAGCCGCGCGCGCAGCGCCGCCATTTGCTCGTCGATCTTCGCCTGTTCCTTGCGGCTGGCGTCGATCACGGCGGGGATGTCGTTCTCGATGATCGCCAACGCCGCTTTGATTTCGTCGAACCGTTTCTGCGTGGCTTCTCCTATCGGCTGCTCGGCCGTGGCGTTCGCGGTTTGCTCCCTAAGTTTGCCCAAGTAAAACCGCGCTTCCTTTTCGCACTTCGCTTGGGCGGCTGCTACGGCGGCGCGGAGCCCATCGAATTCAATTTTCAGTGTTGCAATGCGGTCCTTATCCAGATCGACGGCTTGCTGCGCATTGCGCAACGCGCGCTCGGTCGCGCCCATCTGGTTCACGAGCTGTCGATACTTTTCACCGCCGACGATGGTCTCAGTGCGACCGCCGACTTGTCGTGTGGTCGTGCCCTTGGTGAGCCGAACGGCCTCTGCCCAGAGGTACTGCAAGCGATCCTGGTTATCGCGCACCACGCCGCGCGCATCGGCAATCGCCATTGGCTGGCCCGCCGTGATGTGCTGAAAGTCGCGATTCTTCCGCCAGTCCTTACCGGTGCGCGTCCATGGAATCAGCATGTTGCCGCGTTCATCGAGCGGAACTGACAGTTCGGCGCCACCATCCTTGCGCGGCAATTGCAGTGCACGACCATCCGTGGTGACCGACGCCTCGGCCAAGTCGAGCCCCAAAATTTCGACTGCAGCGGCAACCCCCAATTGCGCGAACAGCTTCTCTTCATAAACGATGACCGGCGGCACGCGTCGGACGACTCCGTCTTCATCGGCTTCAAAGTTCACATCCGCCGCCGATACCAATGCTGGGCGCAAGGGCCAGAGGATCGGAATCAAACGGCTGGCGTGCCGCAACGCGCCGACCTGTTGCGGATGTTGTGGCGTAACCGCCCCCGCGATCATGTCGAGCCGCCCCTTCTGCTCGCGGAAGGCGACCTTCAAATCCTGATCGTCGGCGCTCTCGGCACCGGCGCGCTCCCCCAATGCGACCATGCGTACGTCGCCGAGCGTCGCGTTGGGGTTTTCGGCGAGCACTGTGGCGACGAGTCGCCGCGCGGCCATGCGTTTACTGCGCGCCCACACGCGCCGAATGGTGGCCGCCTGCTGGTCTAGCGCGCTTGCGGCGGTATCGAGATCGGCGGAGAAGTTCTTGATGAGGTAGGCCGCGACGGAATCTATAAGGTCGCTTTCGAAATTCTCAGTTGCGGGGGGTGTTTTCTCGATATTACGGGAGGACGGATACTCGAATTCCGCGGCCATGATCACATTGCCCGCAGCGCGTAGCGTTTGGAGCAGTTCCAGATCGCCATAAACCGGCAGCGGCGCGCCGACCGTTTCGACGTCCTCGTCGATTAGGTATTGCGCATCGAGGCCGGCATCCTGCAGATAAGGCGCCTCCGGCTCGCTTAATAGTAAATCTACTAAAACATACTTCGCCCCGGCGTCGGAGATAACTTTTAAGAGGTCTGCAATCTGCCGCCGCGTCCAAGGCCAGCGACCGTGCTCGTAGATGGCGCCGTTATCGATATCGACGTGCACGATATCCGGGTGGGCTTCGATCGTGCTTAAATCGCGCGCACGCCAATCGAAGATCGGGCGGTCGAGGAAATTGCCCTGCAACGACGGCCCGAGCCAAAGCAACACCAACATCGCCACCAGCGAACAGGCGTAGCCGACGAGGGTGCCGAACAAGCGCGGTCGATTGCGTAGTTTCATCGACGGCTATCCTACGCGGGGTGATTCCCGGTGCCAGCAATAATAAAAATACAAATGTCTATATTTAGCTAAACGGGTTATTCGGGCCGGGGCGCGTGCCGTCGTCTTCATCATCATCGTCGTCACGGTAAGACTCGAACTTCCAGGAATCGCCCTCTTCGGCATCGCGGATTTCGCGCTCCATGTGCTCGAACATCTTTTCTTGCATCGGCTGCATCCGCCGGTAAATGCCCAACATCTGTTCGTATGCCCGCATGAGCCGCTCCATGCTCTGCTCGGTCGTCGCCAGTTTGTGCAATTGGAGCTTGGCTAGGCATTCCGGTTCCTTGATGTTTTTGTGCGGGTCGCAGAGAAGCAGCGGCCGGCCATCGGTGGTTCGCTGGAAAAATTCGCAGTCTTCGCATTGGATCATGACGTGCCTCGGATCGGTTCGTTTGGCCTACCAAACATAGTACCCGATCTCACGCTGGGCGCGTTCGAACTGCTCGATTTTGCGTTGATGCATATCCTCGAACATGTTGAAGGTCTTTTGCAGCTTCGCGGGCCGACGATTTTCCGATTCCGTTGCGCGCCGGATAAACTGTTCTCGATTCTCTTTGCGGCGCTGCAGGCGCTTCTGCGAATACGGATCACTGCAGCCCGTGAGCACGACTGCTGTCGCAACAGTGAATACGAAGATCAGAGTTCGGTTCGCCATCGCCCCGCCTTTCGGAAAGTGATTTGGGCATCTTAACGCCCTCCCTTGATATCGGGACACGACGGCAAAGTGGCGAAAAGGGAGTGTCATCCGGCCGCTGGGGATTGATTCTCGGACGTTGCGCCGTGTTTCACGTGAAACAAGGCCGATTTTCCGCCGACAGACGTCGCTCTTGCGATTCTCTCCTCAATGTGGGCGTAATTGCCGCTGGCGATATCCGGGGTGTGGCTGCATCCGATGCATTTGAGTCAAGATTGAACGATGCGATCATTTGTTAAGATCGATTCGATGCGTGCGAACAAATCATTCGGGGGCCCAGTCATTCGTGAAGGGGTTTAGCCCCGTCGCAGTAGTTTTTTTGAATGCTACGCGAACTAAGAGCTGCCGAAACGCTGACCTGGGCAATAAACGACAGCCCCTGACGGCTCTACCGTGGCAGCAGCATATGGCAACCGTGCTTCGGCCAATCGGGCCAAGCAAGAGCCATTCGTGAATTGGCATGGTGGGCTTATCGAATGGCTTGGACGCGGGAGTAGCGGATACTCACTCCTTGTAACGGTCTTTCAACCTTCGGGGTCAGTCTCGATCCGGTGCCATCATATGACGAAAAACGTTTGGCGAGAGGAACGCGCTGGCAGCCGCGTATGCCTGTTCGACTGTTTCACGTGAAACGCCACGAACGATGACGGGCCCGCTCGTTTCACGTGAAACGCCCTTTCAATACACCTCACTTCAAAGTATCCTGCCGAAAAGCCAGAAAATGGAGTTCGAATATGGCCAAAAAGTCCGGTAAACGCCTCGGCAGGGGGCTCTCTTCGCTCGTTAGCTCGACCATTACGCAAACCGCAGACGCCCCGCCGCGAGTCGATGAACCTCAAAACGCCCCATTGGCCTCTGATAATCCAGCTGCGGTGCCTGTCCCAGGTTCCGAAGGCCCCCGCGTGCAAATGGTCGCTTTAGATGCCATTCGCACCAATCCCAATCAGCCCCGTCGTACATTCGATCGCGAACGCTTGGAGGCGCTTGCGAGTTCGCTGCGACGCGAAGGTGCCCTGCAGCCGGTCGTCCTCCGCCATCATCACGGTGGCTACGAACTCGTGGCGGGGGAGCGGCGTTTTCGCGCAAGCCAGATCGCCGGCCTGCACGAGATACCCGCCCTCATTCGGTCCGTCTCCGACGAGAAACTGCTCGAGTTGGCCTTGGTCGAGAACGTTCAACGGGAAGACCTAAACCCCGTGGAAAAGGCCCGCGCCTATCAACAGCTTGCCCAAAAGCACGGCATGTCTCACGACGCCATCGCCGAGGCGATGGGGGAAGACCGCTCGACGGTTGCCAATACCATTCGCTTGTTGGGACTCGGCGAACACTGCTTAACGCTCTTGGGTGAACAGAAGCTATCCAGCGGTCATGCCCGCGCGCTGTTATCGGTCTCCGATCCGGCAAAGCAGGCTTCCTTGGCCGATCGGGTCGTCGCGGAAGGTTGGAGCGTACGAAAGCTCGAAAGTGAAGCGGCGGCCATCCGCGAGGGGGCTACCAGGCCGGAGCCCGCCGCCAAGCCACAAACCCGCCCGGCGGTCGCCGATTTGCAGGATCAACTGACTGCCGCCGTCGGCAGCAAGGTCGTCATCAAGGAAGGGCGAAAGCGCAACAGCGGCAAGATTGTGATTAACTATTACAATTTAGAGGAATTCGAGGCCATCGCCGAGCGGCTGGGCGTCCAACGAGAGGAGGTATAGACATTTGTCTATATAAAGCGTGACGAGCGAATCCCCCCCAAAAACAGGCTATTTAGGGCCCATCTTCGTGATGTTGGCCTCGACGGTGCTGACGATCACCATCCTCGGCTCGGCCGTCTATCTGGGCGTGCGCTTCTACGAAAAGAAGCGTCGCGAGCGTGAGATACAGAATTTCGTTCAGGCCCTGCCGAATCGTTCTCCCGCCGAGCTTGCCGATCAAGCCCGCGAACTGAAACAACGCAAGGGCGTGCAGCAGTATCTATTGCCAGAAATACGTAGAACGATGCTGGCGGGCCAGACCGAGCAACAGCGTTGGTCGGCGGTGCGTATCTCCGAGGCCTTTCTCGAATCGAACGGTATCCGTAAGACGCTGGGGCGAATCGCCCGCTCGCCGCAGGAGCGCCTCGCCGCCGAAGCCACCCGCGTGCTCAGTCAGGCGAAGCCCCCCGAAGCGGCCGCCGAATTGATGACGGCGTGTCTGAAAGATGCCGTTTGCCCGGCCGTCGTCGATGAGGCGTGCGCCGCGTTCTACCGGCTCGGTGACGTCGGGCTGAACTCGGTTCAGCAATGCGCCGACGAATTATCCACGGGCCGCAAACTCTGGCTCGTTCGCTATGTTTCAGAGCAGGGCGATTCCGATCGGCAACGTCAGTGGCTGGGCTGGCTTGCAAAGGCTGCTGACGAGACCGTGCAACAGGCGGCGCAGGCGGCGATCTTGAAGCTCGATCAGCCGACGACAGTTGCGGATAACTCGTAGAGTCACGCCCTTTTCGCACCGAAATGCAACAGTAAGTCCATTACCTAAAAGGTGTTATGGAATCCGCCTTTCTCGAATATCTCGGTACCTGGTCTTACGCCGGGCTGTTTCTGGCGCTGCTCGCGGCCGGTTTCGGCCTGCCGTTGCCCGAGGATATTCCCTTGGTCCTTTCGGGCTATCTGGTCGCCGAAGCCCATGGCGATGCGATCAATCCGCTAATTTTGATGATTCTCACCGGCCTCGCAGGCGTGATGGCGGGGGATTCTTCGACTTACTGGCTCGGACGGCACTTCGGCCCCGGCATTGTTGAGAAACGTTGGTTCCGGCGCATCGCCAAGCCCTGGCTCATCGAGCGAGCCAAGGAAAAATACACCAAGCACGGCGCGAAGGTGCTGTTTGCTAGCCGCTTCATGCCGGGTCTGCGCTGCATCATGTTTATGATGGCGGGCGTTTTTAAGATTCCATACTGGAAGCTGCTTGCCTATAACGGCGGGGCGGCGCTGCTCTCGGTGCCGTTATTGATTTATTTGGGCTGGAAGTTTGGTAAGGCCGTTATCGATTCGGTGCGGGAATTCGGCCATATTGTCGGCGGACTCGTCATCGTCGGGTTCGCGATCTTTATCATTTACGAAGTTCGAAAGTTTCGGGATAAGGGGCACCGAACCCCAGAAATGGGCGAGCACCGCAGTGCTGAAATCCTCGAATCGACCCCCACCAATGTTGGCGAGCGCAAACCCAAGGCCGACCGGTCGCGCGAGGCGGTTTCGTCCGGTTCCGACGCTTAGTCGCCCTTGCAAATCCTGTGAATCATGATACCTTTTCCGGGCTCTGGACTACTTTGGGAGTGATCTGATGGCGATTAGTGCAAAGCCCGGCGATAAGGTAACGGTTACGGTCAATACGACGCCTGCGAGCGAAAGTGCAGCGAAAACGCTCTCGCGTATCTTCCGGGCTGCCCCCGGCGGATCCAACGCGCGCCGTCGCCGCAAGGCCCTGCGCACGAACAATTCTGAAGGTCGCAAGCGCGGCGGTCGCATTTGGATGGTGCGCCCGAAGGCACCGCGACTGTATCAGCCGACCAAGGGGGACCAGTGCGAACTTACATTGTCGACGTCGCTGATTCGCGATATCGAAAGCGTCGAGCGTCACGTATCGGTCGGCTAGTTGCGCCCGCCATTTCAGCACAAGAAACGATAAACGCGGTAGGAAGCTACCGCGTTTTTTTATGCGCGCAGCGGGACTGTCTCGTAGTACCCCATCCGCGTTATGGCGTGCGTGATGCAGATGCAGCGTTTGAGATGCCATACGCAGGATCCAACGCCAAAGGCGTTGCGCCAGTAGCCCAGGGTTGATGCGCAGCAGCTACCCTGGGTAGCGATGTCAACTCAAGGATTTCAACGCTGAAAGCGTTGCGGCATGACGGATGGAGACGGAACTCCTTCAGAGTTCAATGATATTTTGCCAACGATTTCCTGGGGTAGCCGCTTCGCGTCAACCCCAGGCTGTTGAGACAACGCCTTTGGCGTAGAAAAGGATCGACAAACATTTCCGGTAACACACGATGCCGAAGAATGAAATCACGCTTCAAGTAGTCGTCTAGTCGTCAAAATCTCAAATTCGCCACATTTGTATTCGGCACGGTCTAATTGTGCGGGTTCCGAACCTTTGCGCTCTGGCTGAAACCCTCATCCCAGCCGTTCAGGCTCCCGCCTTGGTCGCCTTCACTCTGCGAGGAATCGGGGTAGACGTCACCCACATTTTTAATGTGGATTAGGTATAAGGCAGTCGCCAAGCAGTGCTCACGATCCAGCGAGTGCAAGTCGGTGATCTTTGCGCCACCATCGACGCCGTGCCCAAACGGTGCATAGGATACCCTCATTGTCCGTAAACTTTGGCGGTGACCAGGCTAAGGCGAGTGAATCCCCGAGGCGCGGATTCCAGCGGATTCGCGTAGCATGATGGGCTGCACGGATGCACATGATGAATCTTCACCATCCATCTGATTCGCTCGGCCTGCTTGCGGCCCAATTTGATTGGGCCGGGTATTGGCCGACTGCCTGGCTGCAGCAAACGGCGTTTGGCGCTGCGGCCCTTTCGTTGCTGACGGCGATGTTGCTTTTTGTCGCACGGCGCGGCGGTGCACAAACAACGTCAAAGCCAGTCGGCATCTTAGGTTACGCCTGCTTGTTTTTTGGCGTGGCGGCAACGAGCCTCATCGTCACGCACGTGATTACCGAAGCGGTTGTACGGATGATTCAGCTGTATTCCGCCGGGCCGGTCGCGGCTGCGCCGCCGGTTACGGCGATCCTTTGTGTGCTGCTACTGGCTTGTGTCCTTGGCGGCCGCGCTTCTCGAACCAACTTGGCCCCCGGTTGGTTCCTTGCTATCTCAGCATTACTCGCGCTGCATCTTTCCGTGAGTTACGGCGCGCCGGCAACCACGCTTCGCAATCCCGCCACGTTGGTTACTCGTGATGCCGTGCCCATGCCGTGGACGCTTTGGTTTCAGCTTGCCTTGGCGGTGTTGGTAACGGTCGGTGCGGTTGTGCAAGATCAGGTGTTTCGCCGTCGCCGTGCGGCCGCATGGCCGGACCGACTCGATTTGCTTCTGACCCGCTATTTGGATTGGCCCGGCTTTTCGACCGTCGAAGCCGTGCTGGCCGCCGGTGTGTTGGTACTCGGCGTGTATCACGTGGTGTTGGCCGATACGCAGGCCGTTTGGCCCGCAGGCGTCAACGGGTTGGCCGCCTTGGCGGCGGGATTGACTTGCTTGTTCATGGCTTACCGTCGCTGGAACGGTAATACGGCAATGTTGGGCATGACGTTGTTGTCGCTATCATTGGTATTGGTTGCCATTACCTTTGCGGGGGCGTTCCTCATCGACGTACCGGCAACGGCTTACGCACGACGGATGCCGGCGTTATTGAATGTCATGCTTTATGCGCTTTGGATCGTCGTCGCGCTTTGGTTGTGGCTGGGCGTGTTTTGGGATCAGCAGCTTCTCAACGGTCGCGGTTGGACGACCACCGGCAAGATGATTCCGTACGCCAATTCGTTAGCACTATATCTGCTGCTGATCGGCGTGATCTGTGCGTTTCAGATGACCATATGGACCGTGAACCCAGGCGCACCAGCCGATCAATCATCGCTGGGGCGGTTGATCATTGGTGGCGGCGGCATCTTCGTGTTGATGATTCCCGCGCTGCGCATCGGCATCGCGAAACAAAATGTTGCGTTCGCCAGTGTGGCGTGCGTTTTGGTGGCGGCGCTCTTTGCGTATCTCGCGCTGCGTTGGCCGCAACCCGGCGTGCGCGGATTTCTCAAGCAGTATGCACCGGTATTGATCGGCGTGGCATGCCTCTTCTTGTTGTTGATTGCCGAGGCGCTCGATCGTAAAGCGACCGGCCGCGCGTTTGCGACGCCGATTTGGTTTCTGTCGTTATTGTTCCTGCCGGTATTGGCGATTTCGAGTTTGATGACGACCAATCGGTTGGCCGAATCGTGGATTCAGGCGGGTACGTTGCTGCCGCTGGCAGTGACGTACACGGTGGCGGGCTTACGCGAACACCGCCGCAGTTTCGTGGTCTTGGCGGCGGTGTTGCTGGTGGCTGCCTTTAGTACGTAAGCGTAAATACTTGAGTCGTGCGGTCCACATCGTTTAGCATTCGACTCCGTTGGGCGTCTTCGCTTAAATTCGTATCTAAGCCTTTTGCATATCGCGATCAAATGAAGCAGGAAGAGAATCAATTTAGCGTCAGCCGCATGACGCGCTTACTGCGCATGATTTCGATGCTGCGCTCGGGCAGCCAATTTCACCCGGAAAAACTCGCTAAGGATTTGGGTGTCTCGCGACGTACCGTGTTTCGCGATTTGAATCTACTCGCGGCGGCGGGTATTCCGTATCGCTTCGCACATGAAGAAGGCTGCTATCGATTAGAAGATCGCAAGTTCCTGCCGCCGCTGCATATCAGTCTCGATGAAGCGCTCGCGTTAATGGTTGCGACGCATACATTGATCAGCGCCGAAAATCACCCGTTGCATGATGCGGCTGTGGAAGCGTCATTGAAGATCGAATCGTCGTTGCCCGATCACGTCGCGCAACACTGCGGGTCTGCGTTGCAATACCTTGCCGCGATACACGAGCCTACATCGCCAGCCGACGCCGTTTCGGATTTGTTTCAACGATTACAATTCGCCTTGGCGCGACACAAGCGCTTGATCATTCGATATGACTCGGTGTTTGAGGGAAAAGAGTTGCGGCTGGTGGTCGATCCGGTGCGCTTGGTTTTCATCACGCGCGGCTGGTATTTGATCGCCAAGAGCCATAAGCACGATACATACCGTACCTTCAAAATCGATCGCATCAACGATGTCGAAGATACGGGCGACCGATACGAGCCCGATACCGAGTTTTCGCTCGACGAATACTTCGGCAAGGCGTGGCGCATGATTCCCGAGGGCAAGGTGTACGACGTGCGTCTGCGGTTCATGCCGTTCGTTGCCACCAGCGTGGAAGAGGTGCAATGGCACGCCACGCAGGAGACGCAATTGCAAAAGGATGGTTCGCTTTTATTTCACGCCAGCGTCGACGGCCTGCAGGAAATTGCGCCGTGGGTGCTTAGCTACGGCGAACACGTGCAAATTCTCAACCCGCCGGAACTGCGCGAACGCGTCGTGGAAAAGGCGCGCGGCATTTTGGCGCAAGCGGATGCAGTCGAAGCATTGACCGAGGCGCAGTCGTGAAAGCGATCGTGCAACGATCCGGGCCGGCGGCAGTCGAAGTGGATGGTGAGATCGTCGGGCAAATCGAGCGCGGCCTGCTCGTGTATGTCGGCGTGCGCAGCGAAGATACCGAGCAAGATGCGGAACTGCTGGCGCGCAAGGTTCGATACTTGCGTATCTTTCCTGACGACGATGGCAAGATGAATATGGACGTCGGCGATACCGGCGGCGAGGTGCTCGTCGTCAGCAACTTCACGCTCTACGCCGATGCGCGCAAAGGGCGACGACCTTCATATGCTGCGGCGGCGCGGCCGGAACAGGCGGATCGACTGTATCAACACTTTTGTTCGCATTTAGCAAGCTTGGGCGTTACTGTCGCAACGGGCAGGTTTCAGGCGATGATGCGGGTACGCGGCGAGAACGACGGTCCGATTAATATCATCTTGGTAACAGAAGATTAACGTCCGCTCGTGGTTGACCAACCACGATTTGGCCGACAGTATCCAATAGCCGTGGCGCGACGCCCGTCGGCTCACCACGTTGGCCATCCCCGGTAAGGAGTTGTCCTACGGATCGCAAGAAAATGCATCAACTTGGCAAACCGATCGTTGGCTTGGCGGGGGGCGTGGGCTCGGGTAAGAGCACCGTCGCCGGAATCCTCGAAGTGTTGGGGGGCGGGGTGATTTCGTCGGACAAGCTCGGCCATGATGAGATCAATTCGGCCAACGCGCGGCGGACGCTGCAGAATTGGTGGGGACCGGGCGTACTCACCGAAACGGGTGAAATCGATCGGCGCAAGGTCGCGTCGATTATTTTTTCCGATCCGGCGCAGCGGCACCGGCTGGAGGCGTTCTTGCATCCGCTGATCGCCATTCGCCGCCGCGACAAGATGAACGAATACCAACAGCGGCAGTGGGTGAAGTTTATCGTGATCGATAGCCCGCTGTTGTACGAAACCGATCTCGATTTGGAATGCGATGCGGTTATTTTCGTCGATGCGCCGTTTGAAGTGCGGCGAGAGAGGTCCGAAAAGGAACGGGGGTGGCCGCCGGACGAATTGGCCCGCCGGGAAAAATCTCAGTACCCCCTAGACATGAAGCGTGCAAGGGCCGATTATACTCTGGTGAACGATTCGGATTTGGGATCGTTGCGATCGCGCGTCGAGCAGATCGTTCGGCAAATCCTCTCCGAATCCAACGCAGTCTGATTTTTCAGCCGGCAATCGGCGAACCGCTGGGTTCGCAAGTGTTCAAGTCGCCGGCAATTTCCCGCCTGATACGTCGCTTGGCTCTTCGGTTCCGGTTCCCGGGATCAGGCAATTACCGCTCAGTCGGTTGCGCAAGGACGTCGGAGGATTTTTTTAATGGCGAAAGCACAAGGAAGTAAACGCAAGAAAACAACCCGCCGGGCCTCAACGTCGAGCACCGGCAAGAAGACCGGTCGTACGACGCGCAGCGTGGCCGTTGCCGATGAGGAAGAAAGCAACGAAGACACGGGCGATATGGGCGGCGCGGTATGTCGACGGCGGCCCACATCGCATCGGGCGAGCGCTCCACGCGCGGCCCGCGCAAAATGGCTCCCACCAAAACCGTCGAAGATGATTTCGCCGGCGACCTCGACGAGGAAGATACCGACGTCGAAGCCGGCGATCCCGAAACCGTCGATAGCGGCGAGTCGGGAATCAACGAAAAGTACGAGAAGGTTAAAAAGGGCAACCTGCACTTGGTCGACTTGCAACGGATGAGCATTCCGGAATTGCACGAAGTCGCCAAGGCCGAAGGCATTAACGACTATACGCTGCTCAAGAAGCAAGACCTGATCTTTAAGATTCTGAAGGAACGCATCGACAACGACGGCCAGGGCCTGATGTATGGCGAAGGCGTGTTGGAAATCCTGCCCGATGGTTTCGGATTCCTGCGCAGCCCCGAATACAACTACATCCCGTGCCCCGATGATATCTACATCAGCCCGTCGCAGATTCGTCGCTTTGGGTTGCGTTCCGGTCATATTATTCACGGCCAGATCAGGCCCCCGAAGGAATCGGAAAAATACTTCGCACTATTGCGCGTTGAGGCGATCTGTTACGAAGAGCCCGACAAGGTCACTGAGCGCACTGCGTTTGAAGATCTCACGCCGCATCACCCGACGCGTCGCATCGTGCTTGAGACCGACCCGAACGAAGTAAACATGCGCGTGATCGATCTGGTTACGCCGATCGGTTTCGGCCAACGTATGTTGATCGTCGCGCCGCCGCGTACCGGTAAGACCGTCTTGCTGCAAAAGATGGCCAACGCCATCACGGGTAATAACCCGGGTGCCTACGTCATCATCTTGCTGATCGACGAACGACCGGAAGAAGTGACGGAAATGCAGCGGCACACGCAAGCCGAAGTTGTTTCATCAACGTTTGACGAACCCTCGAGCCGACACGTGCAAGTCGCCGAGATGGTCATCGAGAAGGCCAAGCGCCTCGTCGAGCACGGCCGCGATGTCGTCATCCTGCTCGACTCGATTACGCGTTTGGCTCGCGCTTACAACACCGAAGTGCCGCACTCCGGCAAGATTCTGACCGGTGGTGTTGATGCCAACGCATTGCAAAAGCCGAAGCGCTTCTTCGGTGCGGCCCGTAACGTTGAAGAGGGTGGCAGTCTCACGATCATCGGTACGGCGCTGGTTGATACCGGCTCCAAGATGGATGAGGTGATCTTCGAAGAATTTAAAGGCACGGGTAATAGCGAATTGCATCTGGATCGCCGTTTGGTCGACAAGCGCGTCTGGCCTGCGATCGATATTTCCGCCTCGGGTACGCGTAAGGAGGAAATCCTGCTCGACCCGAACGAGTTGCAGCTGACGTACAAGCTGCGTCGTGTGCTCGTGGATATGAACCCGGTCGAGGCGATGAGCCTGCTCACCACCCGCCTCAAAAAGGTCAAATCTAACGGCGAATTCCTGATGACGATGAACCTGTCGTAACCGACGGGTGCGTTAAATCATCCAATCGTCACCGTTTTTTGTTACTATTCAGGCTCGCCGCCCGCGGCGAGCTTTTTTTGTTATTCCCCGGAGGAAAGACCATGCACCTACGCTTTGCCTCATTGTGTTTCATCGCCGTCGTAATGATGCACGTTTCCGCCGCTGAATTATACGCCCAGCGCGATTACGCTAAGCTGGCGCCGTATAGCAAGATCACTTGGGATGGCGAGCAGCCAACCGTCGAGATCGACGGCAAGGCGTTTCGGCTGCTGGCCATCGACGATACGCCCGTCGCCGACATCGTGGTGTATTGCAAGCGTAGGTATCGCGATCAATGGCAGCGCCGCTTCAACGAAGATTTGGTCGAGGTGCTGTCGCGTATCGGTAAGGAACCCGGCAAGACGGTCGATCTCACGCTCGAATCCGTGGAACACAATCAGAAGGTCACGCTCAAAGATGTGACCATGACCGAAGAGAATCGCAAGAAGATTCGCTATGCCCGGCTCGATGCGAACACGGAAGATCGCCCGCTGCCCAAGCGCATCTCGAAGAAGGAAGCCGCCGAAGATATCGATGCGCTGATCGAATGGCTCGAGAATGAATATTCTTATCTCAAGCGAAAGCCATCGTTCGATTGGCGCGGCGAGCTTAACGCGCTTAAGGATAAACTCGAAGACGAAAACAGCGTCAAGCGCTTCGCCGTCGATCTATCGTGCGTATTGGCCAAGTTTGGCGACGGTCATACCCGTATTCGCGGCAAAACCGAGTGGTTACCCTCGGGCTATTTGCCGTTTGTGATCGAAGACCTAAACGGCAAGCTCGTTGCGCTGAAGTACAACCGGCGCGACGTGTATGAAGATGGCTACCCATATCTTAAGAAGATCGACGGTATCGACGCCGAAGATTGGGTGGCGGCGGCAGGCAAAATGGCTGCCGATGGTTCGCCGCAGTTTCATCGCATCGCATCGATCGGCTTGGCGCACTTCGTTCGCCTCACGCACTACATGCTCGGCAAAGATGGCGAGCGCGAGTTCGAGATTGTGTTAGCCAATAAGGACGGGAAAGAAACTACCAAGTCCGTCAGCATGACCGAAGATGCGCCGCAAATCTGGCCCGCCGGCGGGAAGACCAGTGTAGCAAACATGGAAGGCCGCTTCGGTTACATGCGCATCGCCGAAATGGTGGACGATCGCGAAACGCTGCATGCGCTGACCGTGGCAATGGGCGAGTTCTCGAAATCCACGGACGGTCTGATCATCGACGTACGCAGCAATCCTGGTGGATCGCGCACGGTGTTGCGAACGCTTTTCCCGTTGATCATGACGGCGCAAGACGAGCCGCGCATCTTGAACGTGGCAGCTTATCGTTTGCAAAAGGGCGACGCGGCAGATAAGCAAGATGGTTATCTCGACGATCGCGAGCTTTGGCCGGCATCGTCGCGCACATGGCCCCCGTACAAAAAGAAGGCCATTGAGAAATTCGCGCAGGGCTTCAATCCCGAATGGAGGCTGCCCAAGGATGACTTCAGCGCTTGGCATTACATGTTGGCGACGTCGCTGCCGGGTATGAGTTCGCGCGCCTACACCAAGCCGATCGTCGTGTTGATGGACGAGTATTGCTTTAGCGCGACCGACGTGTTCTTGGGGGCGTTCAAGGGCTTCCGCGGCGTCACGCTCATCGGTCGGCCCAGCGGCGGTGGGAGCGGCCGCGCGCTGCAGCACCGGCTGCCAAATAGCCGACTGCCCGTCAAAATCAGCACGATGGCGTCGTTTCAACCGAACGGAAAACTCTACGACGGCAACGGCATTCAGCCCGATATCGTGGTGGAAAAGACGATGGACGACCTTCTCGGCGAGGGTGACAGCGTGATCGAGGCGGCGATCAATCACCTCAATAAGGCGGCGGGCTCGTAGCAGCGCGCCGGTTGAAACAATGCGGGGCTTTATAATGCCCGCGTGGCCGAGAAATTCGTAATATACCACTGTGGACGAACGCGCCGTAAGCGGCGGCGCGGCGGGTTCACGCGTTAGGAGACTGCACCGATGGGTATTCGACTGGAAGTCATTAAGTTTTTCGACGAAACCGGCGACACGCTGATTCACCGCGAACCGCCGCAGGGCTCGGCCGATATCAAACTCGGCGCTCAGCTCATCGTGCAGGAAAACCAGGAAGCGATCTTCTTCCGCAGCGGTAAAGCACTCGACTCGTACGGCCCCGGTCGCTACACGCTGACGACGGCCAATGTGCCGATCCTGACGCGCTTGCTGACTATTCCGTGGGAAGAAAGCCCGTTTCAAGCGCAGGTTTACTTCATCAGCAAGAAGACCTTTATCGATCTGAAGTGGGGCACCAAGCAGCCGATCGCCTTCCGCGATGAAGAGCTTTCGATGGTGCGCTTGCGCAGCTTCGGTAAGTTCTCGATGCGCATTAACGACACGGGGCTATTTGTCGGCGAACTGGTCGGCACCCAAGGCTTCATCACGGCCCGCCAGATTGAAGACTATCTGCGCGACATGATCGTCGCGCGCCTGACCGATGTGTTGGGCGAGCAGATGACGACCGTACTTGATTTGCCGCGCTATTACGACGAAATAGCTAAAGCCACGCGTGATGCAGTGCAAAGTGACTTCCAAAAGCTCGGCTTGGAATTGGTCGACCTCTTCATGGGTGCCATCACGCCGCCGGAAGAAGTACAAAAGGCGATGGACGAGCGTGCGGGCATGGGTGCCATCGGCGACCTCAATCGTTACATGCAATTGCAAACCGCCAAGGCGATGCGCGATGCGGCCGGCAAAGAAGGCGGCGGCATGACGGGCATGGATATGGGTATGGGCATGGGCTTCGGCGCCATGATGCCGCAGATGATCGCCAACGCGATGCAGGGCGGTAACAACAACGCCGGCGGCCAAGGCGGCGGCGCACCGACGGCTCCGCAAAACACCGGCGGCCCGACGATGGCGGGCGGCACAGCCCCGTGCGTGAAATGCAATAACGCGTTACCACCCAACAGCAAGTTCTGCATCAACTGCGGCGCAGCGGTCGCCACGGCGCGCTTCTGCACCAACTGCGGCGGCAAGATGCCGAAAGATGCCAAGTTCTGCGGTGAATGCGGTGAGAAGCAGATGCTGGCGTAAAGCGGTCTTAGAATAGTTGTTGACGACGATCAATTGCCGGTGCACCGTCATTGAAGGCGACGGTAGGTCAGGTGATAACCTGACAACGAGCGCTGCGATGACGCCGGACTGCTCGTTAATGGTTGGCCGTATCAGGCAAGCGTATTGACGTTGGTGTTCTTGATAATCGCGGGTGGCAGAGTCAGGTTATCACCTGACCTAAGAATGCGCCGTGCGCGTCATCTGGCAAATGGTTGATGAAACGCTTTTGATATATCTGGACACCCCATCCTTTGCGCAGTAAAGGATGGGGTATCTCGTTAACACGCTATCAATCATTGATCGTGGCGAACTATCTGATGGATGAAGTAAACAGACCAACCCCTGTCGATCTCGACTACGCCCGCCCCGAATCGGTCGATGACCACGACGTTCGTACTTACCTAGTACATGCCCTTATCGCCTCGGCGATCACTGGCGGTCTCGCGTTGCCGGCTGTCGTGTTCAGCATCAATGCGGCGATGGCCAAGCGAAAGGGGCAACTGGCCGCGGCGCAAGTTTGGGGCCAACGCAGCGCGATGTGGGGAATCGCGGCGATCGTCTTGGCGATACCATTGTTGGTATTGGCGATGGGGTTTGATTGGCTGATTGATTATGTGAAGAGCATTTTGTAAACGGGGTAGCGGTAGGTCAGGTGATAACCTGACAGCGAGCGCAGAGATGATGCCGTACCGTTGGTTAATGGTCGACCGTAACGCGCTAACGAGTTGACTTTGGTGTTTCCGCAAGTCGCTGGTGGCAGCGTCAGGTTATCACCTGACCTACGAGTAGCGTTAAATGACATGTTCGCGCGTGGCTATTCGCGCCTCGGCTCGGGTTGTACATCAATAGACATTGAAGATAGTGCGGGGCCCGTGTAATGGTTACCCAGATACGCCTTCACAACGTCGATTTGCCCGACAATATGATTGTTGAATTCGTTCAATTCCTCTGCGGGCACCCATAGCTCTTGATGGTGTTTCATACCGACCGTCTTCGGCTCGTAGCGTTCGACAAAGTCGATTGCGACAGCGAACTTTGTAACAAAACCGGCATATCCGGAATGTTCGTCCGTTGTGTTCCAATCGTGGGCGATGCTCTCGGCATATTCCTGATTCAATACCGGATAGAAGATCGGCTGAAACGGAAACCGTGGCGGAAAGCGGCGTCGGTCGGCGGCGAGTATCTTTTCCCATTCGAGAAGGCCGACGGGTCGGAATAACGTAGTGGTTACGACCATTTACTCTCCGCGAGAATTGGTCCGCGATGCGGACCCTACAAGTTAGATTGGTCTGCATAGCGGGACCCTACGAGCCCGCACCTTCTTTATACCACTCCGCCGTCATCTTCATCCCATCCTCAAACGTCGTCGTCGGTTGCCAATCCAATATTGCGCGCGACTTACTACAATCGATCCGTTGTGGCAAGCCCGTTAATACCACCGAAGCGCGGCGGACCGACGTTTCGCGAATCTTCTTCTTATGCTTCACCTTCTCGCCCAGCCATGCACCGTAAAAGGCGATGGGATAAGGAATCTTCTTCTTCACGCGCGGTATGCCAAAACAATCCGCATACGCGTCGTAGTACTCTTGTTGGCTCACATGCTCGAAACCACCGAGGATTAATGTTTGCCGCGACGCACCGGAAGCGGTGCAGGCTTTAACGATCGCCTCGGCCACATCGATTACATAGACCACAGCGATTTCGTTTTTACCATTACCAACGATGCGCATGGTGCTGTCGGTCATAGCTGGCAGCATATAGAGCTGCATCGCCCGATTGCGCGGACCAAACAAATAACCCAACCGTAGAATCGTGTAATCGAGGTCATCACCTGCGACGTCGCGCACCACTTGCTCGGCGCGATGTTTAAATTTGCCATACGGAAACCATGCCGGTGGCTCGGGCGTGTGCGTATCTTCGGTGATCGTGGTGCCGCTTTTATAGAGGTCGGGATGATAGACGCCGCAACTGCTGATGTGTACGAACCGTTTGATGCCCGCGCCCTTGGCGGCCTGCGCGATGTTGCGCGTGGCATCGACCGTGGTCCGTTGGAAGTCTTCATCGCTACCCGTCATATCAACGCGCGCGGCAGCATGAATCACGACATCGGATTTTCGGCAGCCTTCGGTTAACGCGTCTTCATCTTCAAGCCCGCCGCAGATGGTTTCGGCACCGAGGCTCGCGACATAGTCGGCACTGCGCGCCGAACGCGCGAGCGCATACACGCGATGGCCGGCCGCGATCAGTTGATCGATCACGTGGCTACCAACAAAGCCGCTGCCGCCGGTGAGGAAAACGCGTAATGGTGGGTTGTTCGAAGAACCGTCGTTCATTTTCCGGGCAGTATATCGCGCGACGGGATGAGGGGCGGGCGGGAATTCGCGATTGCAGTAACACACACTTAGCCCGCGGCCAATGGCCGAGGGTTAACCCGCGACGATCAAGCGGAACCGCCATTACTCGTGTATTGTGTCGTTGGTGGCTTGTCCCCAGCCCCAGAGGGGCAGGGGCACCCGTCGCGCACGCTGCAACCAGCGCTTAAGATCGCACGGCCCTAGGGAATAACCCGATCTAATTGAACTAATCTTTGCTCGGCGGGCGGGGGATCCAGCGGTTAACACGCTGACAATAGTCTGTGTAGGACTTGCCAAAGCGCTCGGTCAGGTTCGGCTCCTCGATCTTGGTGGCTTGCCAATGTGCGAACGCCATACCGAGTAACACAAATACCGCGACCCCCCACGATGCGAGATACAACGCCATCCCGACGGCCGTCACGATCAAGGCAATCACGACCGGGTTGCGCACCCAGCGATAGGGGCCGTCGCAAACGAACTCTTTGGGATGGTCAAACTCGACGTGTGGCCCTTTACCATAGGTGATTAGCCAGACCGAGCAGTAGATATAGGCGGCCATCCCCATCGAGAAGATCGCTACGCCTGCAAGCGCACGAAAGTCGCGCCAAAAAACGGCTGCGTAATACCAGAAAAGCGACTCGTCTTCGGGAAGCTTGGGCGCGTCTTTTACGAGTAAGTATTGTTCACCGATATAAAAGAAGGACGGAATGACGCCGAACACCACCAGCAAGAAGCCGACGGTATAGACCGTCGCGCGCAGGGCGTAGGGTTTGGGCTCGGAAGATTGCCGCTCTACCATCGAACCGCGAAGCCGGCCGTCATCCACTTGCTGGACTCCACCGCGTGCACCACGGCCAGGTCGCCCTTCTTGATTTCGCCTTCGCGAACCATCTCATCGAAGTGCAACAGCGTGGCCGATCCGCCGCAGTACCCGATGCGATCGCTGCGGAACTTGATCTTGTCGCGCGTGATGCCCAGCTTGTCGAGGAACGCCGGGATGTGATCTTCGTAAAGCTGCGTCGTCGGAATCGAGACCACGTAGTGATCGACCGTGCTGGGGTCGATCTTCATCCGCGTCGTGAAGTTAAGCAGACCCTGCAACAGCAGCGGGGCGGCGTTCTCATTCACGGCGGTGAAGTCCTGCCACAGGTGGTGTTCGCCTTCGCCGTAGAGTTCGGGGATTTGATGGTCGGGCTTCATCAAGTCGGCAGCGGCACCACCGGCCACCATACCGGCCGGGCGACCCGCACCGACAGATTCAACGAATGTATCGACAATTCGATGTTCCGGTTCGCCGTCTTCACCGGCTTTCAGGACCATCGCGCCGGCACCGTCGGCCAAGATCCAACGCAGCGCCGCATGAACCTTATCCATCTTCGGTTGGTTGAAGTAGCAACTGCGAAGGTAGATGGAGGACAACTGACTATAGGAGATCAGGGCCGACTTGTATCGACCCGATCGAATGGCATCGAAGGCAATCTGCGTGCACTTGCCGACGCCACTACAGTTTGAGTGAATCTCAAACTCGGCGACGTTTTGAATACCGAGGCGTTCCTGCAGCAACGCACTGGTCGGCGGCGTGCTTTGGTCGTACGACGGGCAGGAAATCATGACCATGTCGAGTTCTTGCGGCTCCATACCGGCCATATCGAGTGCGCGACGTGCGGCTTGTTCGGCCAACATGCTGAAGTTGTGCGTCATCTCGCCGGTTTCGGGGTCGACCGCAAAATGGCGCGTATTGACGCCGCCTCGGTCCAGCATTTTCTGACCGATATTGCCTACGAAGCTTTTCACCTTCGCCGGAGCGTCGGTCAATTCGCCGAGTACCTGCTCGACTTTGTCGTTCGAGATCGGAGGACCGGGAAGAAAGCTTCCAGTACCGGCGATAACAACGGGTCGAAGTGACATAAGACTCCCAGTCAATGCAATGCTATACCGTGCCGGTTGGCGTATTGCCGCCGGACACCACCTTGATTCGCCAGACCGCAGGCGAAGCAGAAAATCCTAACACGACTTCGCGATTGTGGAAATCGCTGCATTCCGCACCTGCGGCGTGTTGGCCAAATCGTCATAATACACGCAGGCAACCACATGGCAACAAAGCCGGGCAGGCGCGCGGTCAGATCGAATAATAGGATCGAGGATCGGCCCGCGGCCATAACGCGGGTAATATTGAAGCTCCCCAAGTTTTAAATGCGCCCCACTTGCAGCATTTCGATTTACCAGATTGAATCGGCATTGTGGATATCTCGTGGAAACTTCTCGATCTGCAGATGGCGGTGCCGTTCCGCACGGCCAAGGCCTCGCGCACCCACAAACAAACGCTCTGGGTCAGAATCGACCACGAGAGCGTCCAAGGCTGGGGCGAAGCCGTGCCCATGGACACTTACGGCCAAAGCCTGGAGTCTGCGATCGCGACGGCCACGGCAATTCGCGAACGTGCCAACGAATGGGTGCGGCCCTACGAGCGCGTCGCGGCGACTTGGGAACTGGTTCGCCGATTTCCCGACCAGCTCGCGACCATCGCCGCGTTTGATGTCGCCATGTGCGACTGGATGGGCAAGCGGCTGGGCATACCGGTCACCCAATTGCTCGGAGTACCATCGACCGGCCATCCGGCAACGTCGTACTCGATCGGCATCGACGAGCCCGAGCGCATGGCAGATTTGGCTCGGCAGCATCTCGATTTCCCGGCGTTCAAGCTAAAAGTGGGGCATGACCGCGATGCGGAGATTCTGGCCGCCGTCCGCGAGGTAGCGCCCGACCACAAGATTCGCATCGATGGCAACTGCGCCTGGTCGGTCGATGCGGCGATTTCAGCCCTGAAAACCCTGTCTCAATTTGATATCGACCTGATAGAGCAGCCGTTGGTGCCCAATGCGACACCTGACGATTGGCGGCGCCTGCGCGAGGCGGTGGATATTCCCCTGATGGCGGATGAGAGTTGCGTGGTATTGCAGGATGTTGCCCACGTGGCAAGTTGCGTTGATGCAATCAATATTAAGTTGGGTAAGTGCGGGGGAATAACCCCAGCCTTGGCGATGATACAGGCCGCAAGGTCGTTGGGATTATCGATTATGATCGGCTGTATGCAAGAGAGTGCCCTTTCGATTACTGCTGCGGCGCAGTTGGGGGCGCTGGTGGATTACCTCGACCTTGACGGCCACGTATTGCTCAAAGATCCAGTTTTCGGTGGTCTAGGGGTTGGGAATGGCGTCTTGCGGCTGCCGACCGGCCCCGGCCTAGGGGTCAGCGAACCGCAAGACTAGCCCCAACCGCCCGCATTCCCCCATCTAAATTCGAATAAGAAAACTTGGGTACACAATTCCCCAATGCGTCCGAAATGGGGCGGTTCAAAAAGAAATATTGCCCACGTCGGCGGCTCTTAACTCAATTATTAGCCTGAAATCGATGTTTTTGGGGTTTGGCATGGCCTGTGCATAGTCTCACTTCGGTGCACCACCACCCAGCTCTGCTTGCTGAGGTGCTGCTGCCCGGAAGGAGACTGCCGTGATGTTTCGACATGCTGACACGCCCGAACCGGAAAATTTCCCCGATACCGCCCGACCGAAGCGCCTGAGCTACAAGTTTCAGCGCCTCCGCGAACAGATGCGGGCGGCCATCGAGAATGGCGACTTCGGCCCCAAGTTGCCCGGCGAGCGCACGCTCGGACGGATGTTTGGTGTCAACGCCAAGACGGTGAATAAGGCACTTAGCGACCTGACAGCCGAAGGTTTGCTAGAACGCCGGATTGGCCAGGGGACGTATGTGGCCGACTCGACGGCGCCCAACTGCGATCAGACCCAACGCGGGCAGACGTTTTTCTGCCCCGGCGCGGATCTTTCGACCAAGCTTTGCCAGCAACTCGCCAGCTTTATGCAGGCCGAGAGCGGTAGCGAATTGCAAACCGGCCCCGCGCGGACGAACGGCCCCTATCGCTACGCGATTGGCCCAGCACGCAACGCGGCAAAACTGCCGGTCTGTTCATGGTCGCGGAGCGCACGCTGAGCGAACCGTTTGAGATCGATAATCGCCTTTTGGCCCAAGCGCAGCGACGGCAGACCAGCATGGTCGTCGTCGGTGGTTGTGCCGAGTCGCCCAAACTCAATGCTTGCACCGTCGATTTTGTCGACGCGGGCTTTCGGCTGGCCGAGCATCTGATGCGGCTGGGTTGTAAGTCGGTCGGTTTGCGAACCACAATCGCGTCGCGCGAGACCGACGCGGTGCTGAATGGGGCGCGAACGGCGTCGGCGCGGTACGGCGTGCCGATTGCGGACTCGGCAGGTGAGGATCATGGCCTCATTCTGGTCGGGTCAAAGGCGCTCGACGCCTTCCTGCATGATGCCAACGCCACGGCTGCTTGGCGCGCGGGCAAGCTAGCAGTCTGTTGCATCGCCGATTTGGGCGACGCGCTACCGAGCGAACAGGGCATCACGGCGTATGAGACGTCCACGGAAGATCTGGCACCGTGGGCGGCCAAGCTGATGCAGGAAGCGCGTCCGGGTTCGCGACCGGTGGAGTATTTGGTTCCCGGTCGGCTGGAAATCCGACACACGCTCGGACAGGCGCAAGCCGCGACGACGAGCGAAGCAGCCAGCAGAGATTTGCCCCGCGTTGCGATTTAGCGGTGCGAATCGGCCGTAATTGGTGCGTCGAGTGGCCTGCTAAGGCCATTCAAACGCCAATGACGACCGGCCAAAAAACATCTCACGCAGCCTTCCAAATATGCGGGGGCGGACGATTCAACATTGTGGGCGTTGATCGTTCGCCTCCGCGTTGTCATAATATAGAGAGGTGGTGTTGGTAAACTTTTTGCTGGTCTGCTGTTAAGGGGAATCGCTCGCATGGGCGCTACAATCGAAGCCCTCCACAATCTTCAAGAAATCGAAATACAAATCGCGGACATCCAGCGCGGCATCGATCGCAAGAGGCGGGTGTGCGAAAAGCGCGAGAAAACGATCTCGGATCTGGAAGCAAAGATCGACAAGCTGGAACGCGATAAGCACAGCAAGCAAAAAGAGGCAGACAGGCTGCAACTCGAAGTCCGCAGCCACGACGATCACATCACCAAGCTGCGCGAATCCCTCAATACCGCCAAGAATCAAAAGAATACTCTTCCGTTCTCACCGAACTCAACACGTTTAAGGCCGACAACAGCAAAACCGAAGAGCAGGTTTTGAATTACCTCGGCGAGATCGACGAGCTGAACAAGCAGATCGCTGCGATCCAGGATGAGATTGAAGCCGAGAAGTCGAAGCTGGTCGAGAATGAACAGACGGCCAAAGAAGCCGAAGATAAAGCCAGCAATCGCCTCAACAAGCTGCGCACCGAACGCGACGCGGCGGCCGAAGGTATCCCACCGGAATTGATCGACATGTTCACGCGCGTTGCCTCGAAGAACGATGGCGAAGCGATGGCGATGATCATGCGCACCCATCCGCGACGGCAGGAATATGCCTGCGAAGGCTGCAACATGGCGATCACCATCGAGCAGGTGAACAACGTGCTTTCGCGCGATGAAGCGGTACTGTGCAACGTGTGCGGTCGCATTCTTTATGCGGAGACGGCACCGGCAAGCTAGGCCTGGCGGGTTGGTCGGCAAGCCACGCCGAATTTTTCTGCAACTCAATAATCCCTCCACATCGATAGCGGACTGCTTCCTTACGGGCGCGGCTCGGATTGGTCGCGTGCCTCAGATTTGCGGCACGGTCGGGATTCTTGTGATCACGGGGCGCGGTGCCGCGGTTGCTTCCGTATTCCCGTTTCTCCAGCTACAGTTGCGGCATGATTAACAAAGCCATTCTCAACGTGGACGGCGGCGCGCGCGGCAACCCGGGGCCGGCCGGCGCCGGCGTGTCGCTGGTCGATGCTGCCAATAACGAAGCGATTTTTGAAGCGGGCTTCTGGCTCGGCGAAATGACGAACAACATGGCCGAATACACCGGCCTGGTGCGCGGGTTGGACGTTGCCATTCGCGGCAAGGTGCAGATGTTGACGGTCTTCGCGGATAGCGAGTTGATGGTCAAACAAATCAACGGCGAGTACCGCGTGAAGAATGCGAACCTCAAGCCGCTGTTTAGCGATGTGGTGGGTAAGCTGAAGCTGATCCCCACGTGGGAGGTAAAGCACGTGCGCCGCGAAGAGAACAAGCGCGCCGATCAACTCGCGAATTTGGCGATGGACGCCCAAGATGATTACATCGCGTGTGATGAGATTGCGGTGGGGGCGGAGTGATGGGTCGCGCGCGAATTAGTCCCCCAGCCCTGGAAGGGTAGGGGCACCCAGTTTCTTGAGTTGCTTATTTACTATTGATACCTGTTAGTAACGTTCGCATGGCTACTTCCAGCATTCCATTTCTGAAGCGCTTCCTTGCCGCGCCGCAACAGGTGGGCTCGATCGTGCCGAGTTCGCGCGGTTTGGCGCGGGCACTGATCGGGCCTTACGCGCGCCATGACGGACCGGCGCGGGTGTTGGAAGTTGGCGCGGGCACGGGACCGGTAACCGCAGAGTTGGCGCGCATCATCTGTCCGCAAGATGAAATCGATGTGTGCGAAATAGACGACGACTTCGCGGCGGTGTTGCGCGAAAGGTATTTTGAGAGCGGGCCACTAGCCGATGCGGCACGGGCGGGGCGCGCGCGATTGTTGAATCAACCCATGCAGGCAATCGAAGGGGAAGATCGCTACGACTACATCATTTCGGGCTTGCCGTTAAACGGTTTCGAGCCGCCATTGGTGACGGATATTCTGGCGTGCATTCAACGGCTACTTAAACCCGACGGCACGTATAGCTACTTCGAATACGCCGCGGCGCGACGGCTGTTGCGCTGGTCGATTAATGGCAAGACGCGCCGACGGGTGACGCAGGTGTCGGCGCTGGTGGGTGACTTAATTGAGCGGTATGAGATCGATCGACAGTTGATTTTGGTTAACGTGCCACCGGCGTATGCGCGGCATTTGCGGTTTGAAGAAAGCAAGCAGCACGAGGCGTAGGTCAGGTGATAACCTGACAAAGGGCGCGGGTCGCAATTGAGTCTAATTATTCACTTTGAACGTGATGAAATGATCATTGGTTGTAATAGCTAAGGTCCATTTCGCCGGTGGCGGCGTCAGGTTATCATCTACCCTACCGCAGAATCGCCCTTGCAATCGCTGCTCTTGCTGCGCGTCGCGCGAATGAGTGCGGTGATTTTCTGAATGAATCCTTTCAGTCCCTACGGGACAACAATTTCTCTTCCATTGCGCCCACGCGTTGAAACGCGTGGTTACTTTTTGTTGATCCCTAATGGGATAAAGAGAGTTGTGCGTCAGAGTGGCGAACTTTTGAATTCGCGAGTCGCTCGTGGCAGAGTCAGGTTATCACCTGACCTACGAGCTACCCATGATCTACCGCCTATCGTGGTTGTCTCAACGATTATGATTTGAACATATCGGTAAAAGCAAAAGCCGCAGTCGCGATGGCGACTGCGGCTTTTGCTTTATTGGGATCGTTGCACAAAACAACACAGTATCCCGACACAACATGGTCGCAGGGCATTTCTTTTTTCCTGGTCAGTCTTTACTGTTCCCCCGCTGCGTTATCTAGTATTTCCTTGATAAACACACTATCGCCCAGCCGCCAGCGCGGGACGACTTTACCGTTGATGTAGATCGTCGGGATGCCGCCGCGATAGAGCAGCGTGTTTTTGGCTTCTTTGGTGGCCTTACATCCACGAGCGTCTTCCATGATGACGGCATTGGCTTCATCGGAAGCGTACTTGGCATTAAACGCGTTAACATCGAGGCCGATGTTCTTGGCTTGCTGACGGACGAAGTCGATGCTGACGTCCGATTGATTCTCGTAAAGTGCCGCGTGCATTTTCCAGAACGCATCGCTACCGCCGAGCAAACCTGCGGCGACAGCCGCTTGGTGAGCGATACACGACTTCGGAAAGATCGTGCGCGTGGTGACGTCGTTACACGCTTCGTCGACCGGGAAGTGGCGATAGACGTACGTCGCGTCAGTGCGGCCCTTCATCCATGCGCGAATCTCGGCATCGGCCTTGGCCGAATACGGTTCCTGATAGTCGGCGTAAACATCGATGCGCACCTTGCTGCCGTTGCCCATCGGCCAATCGGTGTTGTCGGGCGGCAAGCGGCGCGAATATTGCGACGCCCAATCTTCGACCAGCTTGGTGGCTGCCGGTGGCGGGTCGTCGAGTTCGGCCGTCATGCGCGGCGGATCGGAATCGAGAATCGCCTGCGCCGCGCGCGGGACGGCGTTACGACCGAAGACACCTTTGACTTCGACGCCGTTGATAAAGACCATCGGCGTGAAGTGCAGGCCGAGCCAGATAGCTTGTTCGATATCGCCTTGCACGAGATTGAGCGTCTTATCCGACGTCATCTCGTTGAAGAATTCCTGCGGCTCAAAGCCCATTTCCTTGATCTTGGCCCGCAGTTGATCGGCGTCGAACACGCCTTTCATCTCAAAGAGCCAGTCGTGCATCGTCCAGAAATCGCCATTACCGCCGAGCAACCCGGCCGCTTCCGCGGCGCGCGCCGCCCAACAGGCGTTGGGGTGCAAGTTGCGCTCCTGAAAATTGGGGTTGCAATCTTTGCACATGGGGAAGTGTTTGATCGAAAGCGAGACTTGCTTGTTCGCTTTCACGAATTCCATCACTTCGCCTTCGATGCGGTGACAGTCCGGACATTGATAGTCCGTGATCATCACGATGCGCACCTTGGCTTTGTCGGGGCCGAGCAGGTAGCGACCGGTGAAGCCACCGTCCCACGGTTTGCCATTGGGATCGTCTTTTTTGGCGGCGGCTTTCTTAGCTTCGCGCTCGGCAAGTAACTTCGCCTTTTCTTCGTTCTTTTTGATGATCTCTTGTTGCGATTCCTCAAGCTTCTTGTCTTGGTCTGCGAGGAAGGCGGCCTCGGCGCGCGAGTTGGCGAACATCAGGCCCGACATGGCGATGACAAAGATCGCGACCAATGACCAGACGGGTCGCCAAGAGGAAGAGCGCTGCGGTCGAGCGGTTTCAACGAGCAGCCAGCAAGCGATGTTGGAAATATGAGCGGCAAGACAGTACATGCAGAACAAGTCCTTCGTGAAAATCAACGTGATAAAGCCGGCGGAAACGAGTACCCCCAGCCGCATGAACCACAACAATAGATTGGGAACGCCGCGGCGGCAAAACCACCACGCGACAAACAACGCGATAAAGTACGAACAACCGAGGAACGAGACGGGAACTTCAACGCTGCCGAGCGGAACCTTGCCCCACTCGCTGCTGGCAGCCTCGGCACAACCGCCACCCTTGCCGCAGCCGGGTGCGTCAATCACGCCGAAGTGCGATACCACCAGCGTGACCGTCGACGCGACGGCAACGGCAATCAACAGCGCACCGAGAAAAAAGCGCCAAGTCGCCAATGGTTGACGGGCACCCGCCGATTCGGCATTGGCGTAGTCGAGCATGGTGGCCGAGTTATCGCGCGCGGCGGCGGGCTGGCTCATGTACGGTTCTCCCTGATCGGGATGGTTCGACTAAAGAAGCGGCGTTGGTTGCAACGCCGCTCAATTTTTGAATCGTTGTGAACGCAGTATCTTATCGTGCGCCCACGCCCCCATAAAGCGGCCTACCGCATTGGTGGCTTGATTATCGCGGTTTTGACCGCCTTTGGGTCGGTTTTCGGTCTCTGTACCGCGCCGCGTTACAAATGGGTTGCGCTCATGGGCTCAAACCGGCGATTGTCGATAGAATACATCGTAGTGAAGCGGGCCAGGCGACCGCGTGGGCGACACGATTGCCCATGAGGAAAGTCCGAACTGGCCAGGGCACGGTGGTGGCTAACGGCCACCGGGAGCGATCCCAGGGACAGTGCCACAGAAAAGATACCGCCGAAGTTTCGTGGTGCTTACGCGCCACAGAGCCGCTCCGGCTCGGAGCGGTTTTCGGTAAGGGTGAAATGGTGCGGTAAGAGCGCACCGCGCGGCCGGTGACGGTCGTGGCAGGGTAAACCCCACCGCCAGCAAGCCCATGTAAGCGACGAGTGGTTGGCAGCGGCGTTCGCGCGAACGTTGCCGACCCGCGCGGCTGCCCGTCGCGCACCACGTCGCGGGTAGGGTGCACGAGCCGGTGAGCAATCGCCGGCCTAGAGAAATGGTCGCCACCATCCGGCAACGGGTGGGACAAAATTCGGCTTATGGCCCGCTTCACTATTTTTAAACCACTAATGTCCATGCATCGTCGCGCAAATCTCGCCGCTATTTCGTGAAGCAACGGCAAAGACTGGTCAAGCCACCAACATCGCGCATCATCCGATCACAATCCGACCGTCTTGCCACGCGTGACGACTTGCCGTTTTCCGTGTTTGCGCAGTACCTGTTAGCACTGTCAAATTTTGTAGCCAGCGTGACTTATGCGCGGTTTTATGAGAAATTGACAGCCCTTGGGAGCGATCTAGAATGCGGGGCTCGCGTGGCAACCGACGCCTATATTCGCAGCTTCGCCCCGCGCGAATTCGCCGAACGACATTTGCACTCCATCATCCCGCCTCGATGATCGACAGAGAGGATGCACGCTTATGCAGGCTTCTGCCCATGGTTGGCCGCACCGATTGCTGTCCGTTTTGTTGGTGAGCTTCATGCTCGCCCCGTCTGCATGGGGACAGGATCAGCGGGTGATGAAGGTCACCGAAATCGTTCCGGCGACAGCCAACCAAGTCGCACCGCGCACCGGCCTGCCGCAGACGATGCCCACGCTGCAGAACTTTGACCGTGCGGCACCGGGCGATTTGGTCGAAGGCAATCGCGTCGATGGTGCGTCCATCGATGCGACGATCTGGCTGCACCTGCCCGATCCGATTAAGGCACCGCAGGTGCTCGACAAGCGACTGGAAATCACGCGCTTCGGGCAGGATCTGATCGAGCGCGAATACATCGAAATCTACAAAGAAACCAAGCGGCTGATTCAGGAAATCCAGCGACCGAAGCAAGTTCGGCTGACGCTCGATGAAGCGCTGCGGCGTGCGTTGGAAAACAACTATCAGATTCGTGCGGATGGATTCGGCCCCGCGATCAGCGCCGCCCAAGTCGTGCAGGCGTCGGCCGTGTTCGACGTGGCCTTCTTTGCCAATATCAATCGCAACAACACCGACCAACCGACGCCCTCGGCCCTGTTTGCAACCGAAACCGATACCACGCAAATCAGCGGTGGGGTGCGCAAGGTGCTGGCAACCGGTGCACAGGTCACGTTGAGCCAGAACTTGACCCGCATCGATAACCCAGGCTTCCAGTTTCAGGTGCTTAACCCGGCCTACACGACGAGCTTCGTGGCCGAACTGCGACAGCCTGTTTTGCGCAACTTCGGCATCGATTTCAACCAATCGCAAATCAATATCAGCAAGAATCAGCAGCTGATCGATCGCGAGACATTCCGCGCGACGATCACACAGGTTCTATCGGATGTGGAAAACGCCTATTGGAATTTGGTGTTGGCCCGGCGCAACGTCGTGATATCCGCCGAAATTCTTTCGCAAGCGCGACTGACATACGAACAGGTGAGTGCCCGTAGCGATTTCGATGCGTACCGCACGCTAACGAAACAGTCGGAAGCCAACCTGCGGCAGCAAGAGTTCATTTACATCGACGTCAAAAACAACGTTTACAACGCCGAGGATCAACTGCTCAACTTGTTAAACGATCCGGAATTGCCACTCTCTTCCGACTTTGAAATTCTGCCCGTCGACGAGCCGATCATTCAGGAAATCGATTACGACCGTCGCGCGATGGTCGAATCGGCGTTGGAACGTCGCCCGGAAGTAATCCAAGCGCGACACGCCGTGGATATCGCCCGCATCAATGTCGGCATCGCCAAGAATCAGGCGCTGCCGACGCTCGATTTGATTTACCGCACCACGGCCACGGGCTTGGGAGGCACGTTCGCTGAGGGGTTCGATCAGCAAACGACGCACAACTTTATCGATCAGTTTGTCGGTCTCGAATTTGCCTGGAACTTTGGCGAGCGCGCCGAGCGCGCCGGCATTCGCATCGCTGCGTTTCAACAGTCGCAGGCCGTGCTCAACTATAAGTTGGCATTGGATAACGTGATCACGGATTGTCGCGTGGCGTGTCGTAATTTGGATCGCAACTTCGAGCAGCTCGTGCCCAGCCATCTGGGCTTGACGGCCGCCGCCGAAAACTTGCGGTCGCTGCAAGAACGACAAGAGCGCAAAAGCCCGGCGGAACTCGATGCCGTCTTTGCCGCGCAGAACCGTTTGGCGGAATCGCGGCGGGCGCTGTTGAGTTCCTCCATCGAATACAACACGGGCATCGTGAACGTCGAACGCGCCAAAGGCACGCTGCTCGAATACAACAACGTCTCGATCGGCCAACGGCCGTAGGGCTGCACGTGCGTTAATCTTGGATTCATTAAGCGCTCGCCACCGGCGGGCGTTTTTTTATGCGCAGTTACGGTGTGCCGGTGGCTACACGAGTTGCGCGACTGAATCGAGATATTTACATTACTATGATGAACCAACAGCTTTAGGCGCGTAAAGCGACCGTCAGGCGGGCAACAAATCAAATATTAGGAACCCTTTCATGAGCGACGTGCATTTAAAAACGTATATCGACGATCATCTGGCCTTGTTGGTCGGTGAGTGCGAGCTAACGCAGCGGTGTTTGGGGAGCAACGACAAAGGCGAGCTTGCTGCGGACTTGAAGCAACTGCATTCCGATCTCGAAAAAGAGTTGGCGATACTTCGGGATGTCTTGCAACGCGTCGGCGGTTCGGAAAGCCGCATGAAGCAAGGTGCGGCTTGGTTGGCCGAGAAGGTGGGGCGGTTGAAACCCAATAATGAGATTTTGCACTATTCCGATTTGAGCCGATTGGTCGAGATCGAAGCGCTCACACTTGCGGCGCAGGGCCGGCGAATGTTCTGGCAGAACCTAGCTGCTGCACGTCCGAATGATACACGCCTAGTGGAAGTCGATATCGCCGCGCAGAAGGCATTGGCGGAGCGACATGTTGAGACGTTGGATAGGCATTTGGAAAACGCGGCAAAGAGCGCGCTTGTGTAAGGTGTACCGAATTCGCCTTCTTCTCGTTATGGAGTGGCGTTCTTCGAAGGCTGAGATTAGTCCGTTGTTTAATCGCGGGTATCTCTCGGCGGGTCGAGTACGACCACACGCTGCGGAAGAGATACTGTGGATATCGTCTTGCGAAAGAAGACGCCGCGCAGCCGCTCGCTAAGAGTGCGAGATTTTATTCACCAAGATAAACAGGCTCGTTACTAACCACTTTTGGAAGTCGCTTGTGTTTTAACTCGTCCGCATCCAGTGCGACCATTGGGCTAATCTCGCACGCGACGGGCGGGTAACCATCGGCATCGCGACTCACCGAAACGCCAGCGTGCTGTAGCCATTGTGCCGCGCGGCGCGACATATCGCGTTTTGCCGTCGCGACTGAGTCCACACCTTCGGCGTTTTTGACGGGGCTGAATTCGTCGGCGCGTTCGACTTCCATTACCAACGGCTTTTGCGCCAACGGCAAGGCATCGAAGATAAACGATTCGAGCTTAACGGCGTTGGGCTCGTCGGGTTCCACCAGCGTGCCGGATTTCAAATCGACATGCGGCACTTTTTTCACGGCACGATGCCAAGGTAAGCCGAACGCCGCCGGGTCAGCTGTAAGGCGCTCGACGAAGGCGCGGCGAATCAGGTGAATGGCGATACTACCGGCGTCGTACTTGCGCGAACCATCGTCGTTGCGCGCCGTGGCGATTTTGTCGGGCATGTTGGAGTATTCGATCACGCGCAGTTGATCGCCGACCATCACGAAGTTGCCGACCTTCTCAAAGTCATCCGCCTTGGCCAGCGATTTGCTCGACATTTCCGAACCGCTGCGATCGTGCAAGCCGATGAATGCGGGATCGATGCAATGCACCAACGGGTTATCGACCTGAAAGTAGCTGATGTGTTCGATACCTTTGGCCGCCATATCTTTCAACATGCCCGATTGCGCTAATGCGAGCAATGAACCGCCGTGCCCATCGGGCGAGAGCGCCAATCGATGCTTGTCGGCCAACAAGATTTGACCGTCGGTCGAAAACGACGGCATCACGCCTTGCTGAAAAAACTTCACGCGCTCGACCGTCAATTCGAAGTAACGGTTGGTCTCGAAATACGCGACCGTATCCACGTGATTGATCGGGCTGGTCATGATGTACCAAGTGAGTTCGACGTCGTAGCGCCGTTCGGTCGCGCGGATGTGTTCGGCAAACAACCGAAAGAGCGACTTGTTTTTCACCGGCGAAATCTCGAATGCACCCTTGGGGCCGTCGAAGCCGAGGCGGGTGCCTTGGCCCCCCGCCACGGTAAACGGCGCGACTTTGCCGGCGGCGATCAATGACTGGCCGTGTTCGATTTCGGCGCGACCGACGCTGCTCTTTGACACCACAAGGGGCGGCTGAATGTTCGATAGGTCCGTCTCGGCGGCGCCTTCACCGCGCACGACTGTCGTGAGGTGCGGAAGGCGGTCGAGCGGAACGGCGTTGATGTCGTCCGCCAGTTGGCGTCGCTGATCTTCGGTTAGCTCATCCCAGAATCGAAGCAGGTGAGCCTGATTCACGCGGGCAAGTTGGTCGGCGAGTGCGGCTTTCATATGGATTCTCGGATGAAGGGTCTGATTGAATTACAGGTTGAACCGATACACTAGCAAGCGAACGACACCTGTCAAAACGCGGGATGGTACCGGTTGAGCAAGGATTCATTAGAACAAATCGACCTTTCGCGCCGGGCGTTTCTAGCCGGCGGCGCCGCCGGTTTGGTGGCCGCTGGCAGTCGGCGCCTCATGGGGCAGGTGCGGCAAAACGGCCCGGCGCGCATCGGCGAATTGCCGGCTAAGGCCGAGACGCTCAAAAAGTCGCGCGTGGTCGTTGCCGAAGACCCGGTGATGGTGCCGTCGCGGATTATTCAGGAGGCCTTATTGCGCGATACGCTCGATCGGTGTGTGGCGGCATGCGTTGCAACGGCAAGTGCGGCGCTGGCGTGGCGGACACTGCTGAACGATGACGACCGTATCCTAATCAAATTCAACCAGTCGGCCGCGGCATTGATCGGCACGAATCCATCGATGGCGCGCGTGCTGATCCAATCGCTTTTGGCGGCCGACTTCCGTCCCGAGCGGATAACGCTGCTCGAAGTGGATCAGGTGGTCAGCGACGAATTTAAGCTGCGGCGCCCCGACCATCGATGGCAGGGGCAGGCAGCGACGTTCGGCGATGTCGGTGAAGATGTGTTTCGAGCCGACCTCGATTGGGCCACCGCCGTAATCAATGTGCCGTTCCTCAAGACCCACCATATGGCGGTCATGACCGGCTGCCTGAAGAATTTGTCGCATGGGCTGATTCGGCGACCGGCGCGATTTCATGGAAAACGGTGTAGTCCGGCGATCGCCGCGATTAACGCACACGAGGCGTTGGCTGGCAAGCTTAAGCTAAATATTACCAATGGTTTACGGGTGAATTTTGACCGTGGGGCCGAGGCTTCGGAGCGTGATATCGACTCGCGCGGCTGGTTGGCGGTGTCGACAGACCCGGTAGCGGCGGACTGCATCGGATTCGGGTATCTGAACCACTTGCGGGCGGAGAAAGGGCTGCGACCACTCCTGCCAAGCCCGCAGTTGCCGGAGTCATTGACGTTGGCAGAGAAATTTGGAGTTGGCAGGTCCGGTATAGAGCAGATTGAGCAGGTCAATTTGGCCGACACTTGATTGGGCGAACTAAGCCGGGGGCTGGAAAAATCCGATTCTCGGCACGTGGGAATTGCTTGACCCCGACAGATTGGAACGGCTAGAATTAGAATACTGCGTGGAGATTTCGCACCGAGAAAATAGAGGGAAATGCAGCGAGACAACTGATTAGGCGACCATCATACTCAGAACTTACACGCCATTATTCGCCCTCCGTGTAGGGCACTTTCCTGTAAGCAATCCTGCCTAATCGTCTCACCTTGCCCTCCAACGGTCCGCTGAAGCCGCTCTCCCGCTGTCAGATAGAACATTTGAGATATTTAGCCGCAATCGGTGCCGGTTTACGTCTGACCTTTCAGCCAACTGAAGCCGCTTTCCGGCTATCAAAATAAGCTTTGCCGATGTTTCCGTTTCGATGTGAAACGGGTCGGTAGATGTGAGTGACCGTTGAAACTGGAGCGGGGGCTCGCGACGAGGTGACTTGCGTAAGTCGCTGAATTATTGACGCCTTCATTCTGAATCTTAACAGTTCGAGCCACTGGGCCGAGTTCGGTGGTTACTCGCAGGAATAACGCCATCATTCATAAGGAGGTTATGGCGGTGAGAAACAAAAAAGCTTTTACGTTGATTGAGTTGTTGGTGGTGATCGCGATCATCGCGTTGTTGATCTCGATTCTGCTGCCCAGTTTGTCGCGTGCACGCGAGCTGTCGAAGCGAACGGTCTGTTCGGCCAACCTTCGCGGTATCGGTCAGGCGATGTACATCTACGCGCAGGACGACCCGCAGGTCTTCCCGACGATCGGCCCGCGCACCGCGACCGGCAACATCCGCGTCTTCGGTCAACAGCCGCTGGCTTCGCAGCCGCCGGCCAACGGAAACCACCAGGACCGCGGCCCGCAGAATCCGCAGACCTTGGTGACCGGCGTTGGTTCGCCGACGGTCGACATGTGGACCGTCATCCGCGCCAACAACACCACGCCGAAGCAGTTCATCTGCCCGTCGACGATCGACACGCCCGACCCGGCTCAGGACACCACGGTGTATTACGACTTCCTGCACTGGCAGTTCCTCAGCTATGCGTACCAAAATCAGCACGACACCGATCGTCGCGTCATTGGTACCTCGTCGGAACCGAACATTCCGTTCATGGCCGATGCCAACCCCTACGGTAAGGGCGGCGTCAACGGTGCACCGAACAGCATCAACCAAGACCGCATCAGCCCGTTCCGCGGCAACAGCACGAACCACACCAACCGCGAAGGTCAGAACATTCTGTTCCAGGACGGTCACGTGGACTTCGAAAAGGGCCCGGACGCAGGTCTGTCCGGCTTCTTCTCGTCGGGTATTCCGTCCGCGCGCGGTCGCGACCATATCTACACCACGCACGGCCCGAACAACCAGCCGGTTGACCCGGGTACGGCTTCTGCACTTCCGTTGCAGCAGTCGGGCCAAGGTGTAGTCAACCTTGGTGGCCGCTCGGACGTCTGCATGGTTCCCTAAGCGGATTCCAAGCCTAAGCTAGTTTGAAAACGACCCCCGTAGTGATTTCGCTGCGGGGGTCGTTTCATTTTTACAGGCGGCACCTTATGTTGGTCGCCATCATGTCGAGTGACGAACAGCGACTACAGAGCGGAATCAAATTGCGCGGCGATTACAGTCGCCTACTGTGTGAATCGGCTGCGCAGATTGCGGCGATTACGCAGGCTGTTGTTGACGCATTGAAGAATGGTCATCGCATCCTGACGTGCGGTAACGGCGGCTCGGCGGCCGAGTCATTGCATTTCGCTGAAGAGTTGGTTGGTCGATTCCGTGCGGAACGACGACCTTTGCCGGCCATTTCATTGGTTGCCGATTCAACGGCGCTAACTTGCATCGCAAATGACTATGGCTTTGATGAAATCTTCGCGCGACAGGTGGAGGGGCTCGGTATTGCCGCCGATGTGTTGATTTGCCTGAGCACCAGCGGCAAAAGCCCGAATCTCATCAAGGCTTTACAGCGGGCTCGAGAGAAAAGGCTAACGACGATTGGCTTGTTGGGGCGACCCGGCAGCCCGGCGGAAGCACATTGCGACGTGGTCTTTACGCCGGCGACGGATTCATCCGCGTTGGTGCAGGAGTTGCACCTGGCCGTGATTCATTTGGTATTGGAGGCTGTGGATGCGGCCTTCGTCGAATAGTCGTCGGCGACTCTCGCGTTACTCATCTTTCTTGCGTTGGCGATACAACTTCTTATCGATCACGCCCAACATCGCCGCGCGATCCACTTGGCCATCCAGTAGTGCAACGATCTGGTCCACTTGCGGTTCGGCGTTGCCTTCCAGCATGCCGTTGTAGTCGACTTGCAAAAGCCGAACGTCATCACGCGTATCCATTCTCTTAAACACGTCGGCCAAGTGGCGCTCAAAGTACGCTGCCATCTGCGCATCATTGGGGCCGTCATCGCGCACGGTACCGCGCCGCTCCATCATCGTCTTTTGCGATGCGAGAATTTCCGGCATGCGGCGGCGCATGAAGATCACGCGATAATCTTCGCCCGGTGGTAAGTCGATCAATAGCATCGAGATCATTTTGACGACTTTGCCGCGCGCTTCGGGCAACCAAGCGGTATCTTCTTTGATCTTCTTAACGCGCTCGAATTCGTAATAGCCTTTGGGGTTATCGTCATCGGCTTTACGGATGTGATCGATCAACGGCGTCATGCCGCCCGCTTCCAACATGGCCATCATCATGCTGGTGCCACTGCGCGGCAGGCCGGATACCAAGGTGGTGAACGTGTGCGCCAATGAATTTCCCCTGCGTCATTCTCAAGGTGCGATCTGTCTCAAATCCGTCATCAGCTATATTATGGACGCCGTAGCGTGCGGCAAGCGAAGGTCAGAAAATGCGGGCCGTTGGATTGCTAACGCAGGAGGACGCCATCATGTGTAGCCGAAACCTTAACACGGTAGCGTTTTTATTGGTGTTGGTCGCCGGGGGCGTCATGCTGGGCGGGCCGGCGTGCGGAGAGAACGACAACCGCGAAATAACTGAGGCGGACATGCACGCCGATCCGCAAGCGCACGGCCTGCACATGGTACGCGATAAGGAATTGCGCGACATCATGAACCGCCTGCAGGCGCTCGATTTGGATGCCGTCAGTCGCGATATCGATGAAACCGGCGTCGTGCCCCCGGAACTGGATGAGGTCGCCGAAATGGCGTCGGCCCTTGCCGATGACGCACTGGTGCTGCCGTTGGTCATGAAAGATCAGCAGATGAATGACGAATCGCGCCGTTTGATGGTCAAACTCTCGCAGCGCCTAAAGAACGAGGCCGACGATTTGGCCCGCGCCGCCCATACCGGCAACGCCCGCTTGGCGAGCACCCGGCTCGACGCCATGATGAAAACCTGCGTCGATTGCCATCGCGAGTTTCGCGCACCGGCCCTAGCGCGACGATAACAGTAGCTACGGCAAGCGCCGCATCCGATCCGTCCGGAAAGCGACACCGCCACCCTTAGCGTTGCTTGCCGGTCGTCGGGGGTTTGCTACACTCACGCGCCGTTCCACAGGCAAACAGACACCATCCGATTCGCAACGAGGATACCCACCATGGAAAAAACACTGATCATTCTCAAGCCCGACACCGTGCAGCGCGGTATGGCCGGTCGCATCATCACCCGCTTCGAGGAAAAGGGCTTTCAGATTGCCGCCATGAAGCTGATGAAAATCGACAAGGGCCTCGCCGAAAAGCACTACGGCGTACACAAAGACAAGCCCTTTTATCCCAAGCTGCTGGAGTACATCACCAGCAGCCCCGTCGTCGTGATGGTCTTGCAGGCCAACAACGCCATCGCAGTCTCGCGCAAGATGATGGGTGCCACGTTCGGTTCCAACGCCGAGCCGGGCACCATTCGCGGCGATTTCGGCCTTTCCAACAGCTTCAACCTGATCCACGGCAGCGATTCGCCGGAAGCCGCCGAGTTTGAGATCGGCCTGTATTTCGGCGCGGGCGATCTGATCGAGTACAATAAAGCCATCATGCCGTGGATTTACGACCACTCGGGCAGCAAGCCGGAATAACGATGTAAGCAGATGTTTCATCACCGGCGGCGCGCGAGCGAGCATGCGCGCGAGGCCGGACGATGACGACGCTTTACGACGAGAACGGAAACACCATCGAACCCACGGGCGACGCGTCGCTCGTGGGTTTTTGTCCGTATTGCTGGGTGCCTGGTGCCATGCCGACCCGACCGTTGCGAGCTTGTGCGTTTATACGTCGTAAGCAACGCCGGGTTCACACGATCACGAGGCCCACTCGAAGGTCGGCATGCTTCGTGCGCGAAAATCTTATACTCAGATATTGGAATCAGCGGATGAGGGCATGTGGGCTGATACAGGCCACTTATTAGAAATGTGGTATCCGCCTGTCGCGATCATGCCGACCTTTTGATCGGCTGGCCGGATGGGTGATCCCGCGCTATCTATCCTGTCTATTGCTTACTGCAGTTTTTCGGTTGGGTCGGCATGGCACCCCGGCGCAGCTTACGATGCACGATCAACCCGCTACTCCAACAACCCCAATCCCAGATTCACTTCCAAGCGCGTGCCATCGATCAGGTCGATTTTAATATTCGGATCACCATCTTCAATGGTCAGCGAACGCGAAGCGCCGCCGGAGAACAGTAGCGTGTAGGTACCGGCCGTGTTGACGCGGAAGGAGTAACCGCCGGCGCCGTTGGTGGTGCGTTGCACGTTGCCCAGCCGCACGGTGATGCCACTCCGGCCTTCGTTGTAGTCGTATTGGCCGTTGGCGTTGGTATCGTTGTACACGACGCCCAAAACAAATGTCGGATCGCCCGGGTCGGTTCCGAAGTCCTGCGTTTGCATCATCGAACTAGTGAACACCGTGCCGTCGTCGCGCGTGAACGCGCCGGTGACGATCGATATGCCCACTTCGCGAAATAACTCGTTCAGCATGGTGATGCGGTGGCCACGGTCGGGAATGCCTTCGTCGACGAACAGATCTTCGTGTTGATCATCGACGGTTTGCACCACGTCGAGCGTGCCGGTCGTGCCGCGCCAGGCGAGGTTCTCGCCGGCGGCGGTAAACATGTAGCCCGCGTTCCGCATGCGCTCGAAGGGCGTCACGCCTTCGGGCGTGTCGTGTGCGAAGTAATCGCGCGCGAGCATGTCGGTGCTGTGTTCGAGCGCGGCACCGCGCAGGTTGGCGTTCATCGTCACGGCGGGTTTCGGTGTCGCGTTAAGTCGACCGGGAATGCCTTCGTCGATGGCGATGTTGAACATGCGCGCTTCGGTCGCTGGTAAAAGCCGAGCGCGATTGATGCGTTCGAGGGAAAGTTGTTCGAGCAGCGAGGCGTCGATGCTGGTTGCGCTACCGCCGCCGTTGGAACCACCCGAGTTGTTGCTACCCGAACCGCCGCCGGTCGAACCGTTTTGGTTGCCGGGGTCGGTCGTGTTATTGACGGGCGTGACGGCGCACTGCTGGCCGGAGGCGACCACCAGAATGAGGGCGAGGGTGGGAATCGAAAGTCGATAAGGCATGTTCAAATTCTCTAATGTAGAGCGGGTGTTGGTGCGTGTATTCGGAACCTGCAGCCGAAGCGCGGGGTCTCGTCCCGCATTCATCGGTCATTGACCGCCGGAGCATATCGATGTGCTTATTCTAGGCGGTAGTGAGTGAGTATCGGCGGCGGTGAGGCCTCTCGCGTTGATTAGGGGACTAATCAAAGCAAGTTGGATTATAAGTGTATTTAAAATAAGTACTTACAACACTAGTCTCATACGGCAACATGCGTGCTTTAAACTTAATTTGCCGACGACATATACGCGACTTATAATTCGCGTATAGAACGTCAGGTAAATTGATGGACACGAAGCCCCCCAATTCGATCTGGACTTTTCTGACCAATCACGGTCATGTGCTGATCTGCCTGGCCGCGGATAGCGATTTGCGGCTGCGCGATGTGGCCGAACGCGTCGGCATTACCGAGCGGGCGGTGCAGCGCATCGTGACCGACCTCGAGGATGGGGGGTACATCGAGCGCGTCAAGGAGGGTCGGCGCAATCACTACAAAATAAACGCGTCGATGCCGCTGCGCCATCCGGTCGAAGAACATTGCCAAGTCGACGACCTGATAAAAATGGTGACGACGGTTAAGCGCTGAGCGTAACCCTCACGTCCAAGTAACGATTAGCGGAACATCGGCATCGCGCGGGTGAGAATAGATAGCCCTGTCGCGTTGTCGCCGATGCGCGCTCCAGTCGAACTCGAGCGATACCCGTCGTAATATTTACGCCATGACGACAAACCCAGGCGAATCTGAGAACGCGGCGGCAACGGCCCAGCAGTGGCTGGCCACAGAACGCTTGCGGGCGGGTTTCTGGTCGGTCGATTTGGCGGAGCGCGCGTTCGCGATCTATGGCGATCCGGTGGCGATGCGATTCATGCGGCCGAACTATCCGGTGACCGACGTCGCGGCGATGCGGGCGCGATTAGAAGAGATCATCGCGCGCAATGCGCAATATCAAGAGCGGATGGGCTCGTGGCCGTTGTTCTTGCGTGATACCGACGAGATGGTCGGCGCGGTCTTGCTCAAGCCGTTGCCGGGTTCCGAACAGGTCGAAGTGGGCTGGCACTTGGGCCGTTCGCATTGGGGCAATGGGTATGCGACCGAAGCGGGGCGGGCGGCGTTGGAGTATGGCTTTAAGTGTCTAGAATTGGATGCGATCTACGCAGTGGTGGACCCGGCCAACACGCCATCGATGGCGGTGTGTCGGCGCATCGGGCTGGAACATCTGGGGCAGACCGACCAGTTCTACGATCGCACGCTCGAGTATTTTTCCAAGGCGGCGACCGCGGATTGAGTTGCCTGATTGAGCGGGAAGTGTTCTCCACCGCAGCGGTATTTGCTGATCGGCGATCACTAGGCGAAGAAACCTGCAATCTTGCAAGATCGGGCAGGTGGGCAGATAATCGAGCGTCTCTTGGAGAGGTGTCCGAGTGGTTGAAGGAGCCGCATTCGAAATGCGGTCTGCGGGTAACCGTAGCGGGGGTTCGAATCCCTCCCTCTCCGTTTTCCCTTCCGTTTGGCGAACTGCCGTGCGAATTTTGGTGGGTCGCGTCTGAAATCGAAAGGGCCGGGCCTGCTGCCCGGTGAATCGATTCCAAGTTCAGCGGCGATCCCGAAAATATTCTCTCGTGGGCCGACCTCGATCGCGACGTGATGCCATGGTTTAGTAATCGGCCGCCCATTCCGAATTTGGCGATATCGACCTTCTAGTACGCTTGCATTACCGCACGCGACAACTACGTGCGGGTTCATCATGTTTGCGTTGATGCGATGCAGACCGTTCCGAGACGTATTCGCTTTACTCATATTGCGGACTTGTGGCCGAAAATACTTCTCGGTGCGATCTGGTTACTTCGACCCACAGCATATCTCATTATCTCGATTCGAACGGCGAAAGAATTGCTTTTTGGGGTGTAGGCTTCTTTCGCATCGCCGAAAAAGCTATATTGGATTTACGATAGATGGAATTGTTCGGGAGCTTATGGAAGCCATTTCAGGGAAGCGCTGTGAACAACGCCGAACCCAATATTACCGAATTGCTCATTGCCGTTGGCAATGGGGACGAGAACGCGCGCGACGCACTATACGAGTGTGTGTATCAGGATCTGTTGAATATCGCCAAGGGCAAAATGCGGTACGAGCGCCGCGATCACACGCTGCAAGCTACGGCGATCGTAAACGAGGTGTATCTGAAGATCAGTAGCGGTTTGGCCCTCGTATCGGTGAAAGATCGACAACACTTCTTTGCGATGGCGGCGAAGATCATGCGTCAGCTATTGATGGATCATGCGGAGAAACGCGGCGCCAAAAAGCGCGTCGACGGACTGAGACGCGTTCCGCTCGACGACGCGCTGGAGAATTTTGAGAAGCAGCACAGGGTGACGTTTGTCGAATTTGATGACGCGCTCAACAAGCTTACCGATATCGACGAGCGACAGGCGCGTATCGCGGAGTTGAAGCTGATTACGGGCTTGAAGAATAAGGAGATCGCCGAGCAGCTCGATACGAGCGAATCGACTGTCGAAAAGGATTGGCGGGCCGCTCGGGCATGGTTACACCAACAACTGGGGCCATAAATGGCGGACGGGTCAAGCTACTCCTGGAAGAGAATAACGGCCATCTTCAACGATCTCGTCGACGACGACGCGGATTCTCGAGCGGCCACGTTATCGAAACTGCAATTGCCACCCGCCGTGCGGCGCGACGTCGAGGCCTTGTTGGCGAGCCACGACGCCCTGAAAAAGACAAGTAGATTTGAGACGGGCATTCCCGCAGGTGTTTCTGCGCCGACGGCACGGCACCTTTCAGAAGGAGATCGGTTTGCCGGTTGTGTCGTCGTTCGCGTCCTCGGGACGGGCGGCATGGGGTCCGTCTACCTTGCGAAGCAGTTGGTTCCCTCGCGTGACGTTGCGCTGAAGATCATTCGAAACGATCGAATGACGAATGCGACGATTTCTCGATTCCAACGCGAATCGCAAATACTGGCGAAACTCAAACATCCCGCCATTGCCCCAGTGATTGCTGTGGGATTCGATTCGACACCCGATGGGGTCGAGCACCCGTATATGTTGATGGAGTACGTGGAAGGGCAGTCGCTTTCAGAGGTCATCGCAGATAACGCACTCGAGCCCCGTCGCAAGATCGAGCTTCTTGCGGAAGTTTGTGAAGGCATTCACGCGGCACATCAGATGCGCGTGATCCATCGCGACATAAAACCCGGCAACATCCTCATCGATAAAGACGGGCGACCTAAGATCGTCGACTTCGGGATTGCCCGCATAGATGACGACCTGGCCGGCGACGCAACGTTTGAAACCGGAGCCGGTGAGATTCTCGGCACGTTGGCCTATATCAGCCCGGAGCAACTCACGTTGCCTTCGGGCGAACAAGACACGCGTGCCGACATTTACTCGCTGGCTGTCATAGGGTACGAACTTCTTATGGGAGAAAGGCCTTACGACGTAAGCGGGCGACCGATTTCGGATGCGATTTCCACGATTACGTCGGGTCAAGATGCGTCGAAGTCGCTGAACCGAGTTCGCGCCACCGACCTTCGAAGCATTTTGGCGAAGGCGATGGCGACGGATCGATCGGATCGATATGCGTCGGCGAAGGAGTTGGCCGACGACTTGCGAAGGTATCTGGTTGGTGATGCCGTAACTGCACTCCCGTCGAGCTTGGGCTATCAATTGCGCGTTATCGCCCGACGCAATAAGGCGGCGACGGCTGCCGCCGCTGTATCGTTAGTCGCGTTGATTCTTGCCACCGCGATCAGTTTGAGCTTTGCCGTTCGTGCTGAGCGGGCCAATACAAAAGCGCAGCACGAAGCGCGCCGATTGAAACGCGTCAATGAGTTCTTCTTGCACGATATCTTCGATGCCGCTTACCCAGAGGATGCCGAAGGTCGCGATATGACGGTGCGCGAAATGGTCGATCTGGCGGCGGCTAACGTGGACCGGATGGAACCCGTCGACCTGCGCGCGGACATTCATTTTTCGATCGCCGGTATCTATTCGTCGCTCGGCACGCCGGAAGCGGCTGGTGGCTCCTTGCTGATGAAGGCTGCCGAACACGCCGAAGAGGCGCTTCGGTTGCGGGAATCGATCTTGGATAATGACGACCCCGCAATCGCCGACGCATTGTTGATGGTTGCCGATTGTCTTATGTCGTTCGATCGACACGAAGAGGCATTAGCGCATCATCAACGAGCGTTAGCGATTTTGAGTCGGCAAACTCCGCAAGATGCGGTCGCAATCGTCGACGCGACATTGTCTTTGGCGACCAATCATTATTTTCTACGGCAGATGAATGACACGGAGGCGATAGCGCGAGATGCGCTGGGCTTGCTGCGCAGAAGTAAGGTCGACCATCCTATGGGTGCGGCAAACGCGCATATCTTTCTGGGAGACGCCGCCGCCCATCGAGACCGGCTCGATAGGGCTGAAGCACATTATCGAAAGGCCGTCGAGTTTGCGGAGGGATTTCGGCAAGATCGGCCGCTGTTGCATGCCGACATGATCGAAAAGCTCGGAGGGGCTTACGTCAGCATGCGGCGCGACGACGACGGATTGAGACTGCTATTGCAGGCGCACCAAACTCGCAAGCGATTTCTTCCGGAAGGCCATCTGCAATTGGTCAAGAGTGCGCTGGCGCCGCTTCCCCTTTTGCATCGGACGGGAAAATATGATGAGGTATTAAACATTACGGAATCCGCCAAGCGAATCTATACTGCCACCTACGGAAAGACCGTGCATGCTTATATTGGTCACTGCCTCGTTTGGCGCGGTCGGGCATTGCAGGGCAGTGGCCGTAGCGAAGAAGCGTTGGTCGAATATTCAAATGCCATCGCGGCTTACGAAGCCGCTTCCTCGCCCAACCATCAATTTATCGCCGGCGCGTTAATTTATCGCGGCTTTACGCACCTCGACGTAGAAGACTGCGATGCGGCCAAGGCGGACGCGGCGGCGGCCGCCGCCCAACACTCGAAGGTGGATGAGGTTTCGGCTGACAAACAAAGAAAACTCGCCGACCTGTGGGAGCAGATCGGCGAGGCGTGTGGTTAATTTGTTCAGTAGTGTTTAGCACGTCCGCTGTTAACAATCGCGCAAACAGCCGGCTATGAACTGGATTTGTACTGATCGTATTTCTGTAGGAATTTGCCAAGCTCGTCGTCTTTGAAGTCGAGATCGCATTTATGCCAGCCCCCGAGCGGTCGATTATCCAGAGCGGCTATCGTCTCGCCGATGATACGGCTGATGGTGGCGCCGTCGTCGCCTGACGAGGGAATCGGGTCTTGGTGGTTACAGGCGACTTGGACGATATAGCCGACTGCAAGCGATGTGGGCTTCTCTGCTTTACTATCACTTGCATTGGCAACACACACGAGCCAGGGCTCCAATTGTTGAGGCCACTCTTTTGTCGGGGCTTTTTCCGCCGCGTATTCGATCCGATCGCAAATCCATTTAGCCAATTCTGCCGCCGGATCTGGGGGCACTTCGTTGCCAGGACTGTTCAGGCTGTGCAGATCTACACTGGGGTGGTGATACATGGAAATTGCAGCATTCCCTAGCAACTCCGATTCTTGCTTACCGTTCGCGTTACTTGGATCGCTTGCGTTCGAGGCTAAGGACGCTATCTGCCCTAGGTATCCAATAACCACTGGGATAGGTGGCTCTTCAAAGTGGCGCGTGCCGTGTACATGACGGTGATTGTAGATGGCGAATACCCACTTATACAGATCGCAACCGGTATCCGTGGTCCAATTATGCCCTTTGGCGACATTGATTATACGTTCCCGAATCCAATCGTTCATAATATCCCAAGGATCTGACATGATTATTCCTCCGCGTTTCGTGTCTTTGAACGGAATGCGATCAGACGGCATTCGCTATTGGTATAAGCGTGAAAAACGTAAGCCGTCCGTAAGGTTATCAAATATTTTTGAATGATGAAGATTGCAAGCACATAGGTGGAGCGATCAGTCGGCGTTTCTAGTATACATGTTTGGCGGCGACATTGGAGCTTTTGAATGAATCGAACATCACCACGGTGCTGATTTAGATTTGCGGGTTCCAATGAAAGGGTGAGCAAATAATTTCCAAATTGGTTTACGGCACCCTACCAACTTTCCCGCATTCCCCTCCAGAAGCATTACCTCATAACCCCGGCGTTGCCGTCGGGCGGCGTGCCGGTTTCCGACCGGTCGGCCGGTCGCGACGGCAAAGCCCCATCTGGAGAAAAACGAAATGGATGCCAGAGAATATTTTCAACGTCGTTATTCCGCATTCGTGCCGCTCATTTCCGCCGACAATTACTTGCCCGGCATGATGCTGGACGTCGAGTGGCCGATTTTGAACCCCTTCAACGATCGGTACCCCGAGAACATCGAGGTCACGCTCGGCAACTTCTGGGAACTCGGCCTGCCGATGGCACCGCCCGCTTTGACCGAGCACGACATCACGATCGCCGACACGACGGTCTTAAAACGCTTTTCGCTCAATGCGGAAGCGACGCTCAAGCAGTTCGGCTTAACCGTGGGCTTGGGTTTGCAGTCCAACTATCGCGTGACGTCGAAGATCACCGGCACGAAGGCGGTCATGTTTGCCAAGGGCGGAACGATCTTCGAGATCGACGATGCGCTGACGAAGCTGCGCCGCGACGATCCGCGGATTTGGTGGGAACGCTTCAACAGCCATTTCATGATCCTGTCGTCGTTCTTCGTGACCGAAGCGCAACTGGCTTTTACCGGCGACGGTAGGGTCGCGCCCAAAGTGGCGCTGTCGCAAGGCAATTTGAACGTCGACGCCAATGTCGAGATCACGTGGCAGAACGAAAGCACGCTGCACGTAAAGGGTAAGCCGAGCGTACCGTTCGCAGTCCGGGGCGAGAAGATCGACCTGTTTTTCGCGGAATAGAGGTTGAAGAGAGAGGAACGGCGCTTGCGACGCATGTCGCAAGCGCCGCAATCTCACTCGCGTGATGGGCACGGCGTAACGCCAATTGAGATCGACGATTGCGGTTTGTCTAGTTACGCCGATCGCGGTTCTGGCGGCAGCAAAGAATACGCCCACACCATTTTCGATGACGCTGCTGTCCTAAAAGCCCGCCACGTTCCGTCGATGACATCGGTCGGCTCGTTAGACGCTAAGGAAACCCGGCGCCACTGAAAGTCCTGCTATGAACAACAAGTCAAAGTCAAGCAATCAAAATGAAACGACGAAGGTCGTCAGTACCGAGTTCTTGTCGCGCGTTCACAAACACTGTCTGGGCAGCGGATACTGGCCATTCGTACCCGTCGAGACGGTCAAGCGGCTGTGTTCCGACGAAGGTATCGAATACGACGGGTTCGCGACAACGTATTTCGAGCCCGACCCGGATGCGCCCCGTCCGTCAGACTTAGCGGTGTTTCTACGGGCAAACGGTTCGCTGAAGGAGCGGTTGCATCCCATTGCGTTGGTGAGCAACCGGCTGTGGTGGCCGCCGATTGCGAATGCCATTCGCTACGTGGTCGCGCTGCTGATGGTGACGTTCCTCATCGACCAATTGAAGCCCGGCGGCATCATCAATCTGATTTTCGATCCGCAAAAATTTATGGAAAGGGTTGTGGAAAAGGCCGACGGTCGGGAAGTTACCGACATAACCGTCGACGAAACGAGCCCCATCTTCATCCGCGCCGATCTGGTGAGCGAAATCAACGGCGTATCGAACAAACAGCCGTCTGCGAACAACGCCAATTCAATACCGCAACGCGAGGTCGAAGAAGTCCATTGCGGCGAGTGGCAAGTGGCAATTGAGATCATCATCAGGTGTTCCCTTGTTATCCCGATCGCATGGTACTTCACAGGTGTGTTGCGACGAATACTCAGGCGGCGGTATGCGAAGAGTTTCGGTCGCGACGGCGGGATCGATTACATCATCACGCTGGGGATCGAAGCGCTTCCGATTATTGCCGTGATTGTGGTGCTGCTGGTGAAGTTGTGGGCGATCGGTGGTGCGGCCATGCCGCCCCAAGTCTATCTCGTCTGGCCCCCGATTTTTTGTATCGCCGTCATTGCCAGTTGGTTCAGTATCGCGCCCGACTCGGTGCGGAAAGTCTCAGCTCCGATGCGAATTGCGATGCTGTATCTGGGGGCCACGATTTTTTCGATATGGACGCTCGTAATTTTGAACGGCCGAAATGATCTGTCGGCACAAAGTGCCTACTACCCGGAACTCATTCTCCCCGGTCATTTGGTCATTCTCGCATTCGCCTGGATGGCGGGTTCGAAATGGGTTGCCAAATTTTCTCCGCTTAGTGACATCAATTAGGAGATCAAACATGTTTTCTTTTCTGCTTTCGATTCTTGTATTGTTTGGTTCTTGCAATGCCAGTGAACCGGTTGCTACTCCGGTATCGGTCGATGGAGGCGCCTTTCGCGCCGTCATTAGTCCGATTCTTCTGTCTTGGGATGATGATGAGGCGGGCGAGTATCCGTTGAAAACCGAGTTTCAGTTTGCCAAGCCCCAGTCGGAGTTTCTGATCGTCTTAAGTGGCGCGGTTTACGACCCGAATGCCGACCATTCGTACGCCGATGCCTTTACCCATTGGCAGGGATTCAAATGTTCGCACATCCCGAACGACGGGCTGCCGGGACGGCCGGGTCCGCTCAATCGCCCAGCGCCGCTGCCTGCAAGTCGGCGCATGGAAATCACGCTAACGTTTTCGGATGCGTCCGAACCGCAGGTATTTCAAGTCGATAGAAAATCGCTTGCGCGGCCACCGTTAGAGCTGGTCGGGTACGTTTTCCGGCAAAATAGACTACTGTTCCGCTATTCCGGCTCTAAGGCTGTGAGTGGCGTTGAATTGAATCTCAAGAAGCTGGGAGAGCAATACGCGGGGGCCTTGCGGATCCAGTTCTTTAAGACGGGGTCTAAAAATAAGCTAATATTAGAGGAGTATCAGGAGGAGTTTCCACACGAACCCGCCAAGACAAATGTCAATATTGGCGAGCCGATCGGGTTACTGCCCGAGAGCGACTACCCGTTTGTTGGCGATTCGATGGTCCCGGTGGGATTCGAAACAAACGGTAACACAACCGTCAGTTCGATCGAGTTTCCCGAGCGGTTCAGAGGTCGTGAGGTCTTCGTCGAGATCAGTGGGATCTTTATGTTCTCGTCATTCTCGGTCGACGCTGGGGATTTCGGTGGCGGCGGCGGCCTACAGGATGCGGGCTACCGATTCGACCATGTGCGACCGTCTCGTTACATCTATCCCAACTTAGCTCCCAGTATTTACGATTGTCGATTGCGGCTCAACGGTGATGCGGAGGCGCTCAAGATAGCCTTGAAAGACGGTGACTTTGTTAAGGGGCTACCGTATAGGGGGCCCGGCGAACTCGATCCGCGACATCGTTACACGTTGGCGTTCAAGGTTCCTAGCGATGGAAGGGTGCGTTTTTCGATACGCGATTGGACGGGGATCGAACAAGCCTTCACGCCCGGACGTGCATTGCAGAAAACGTGGGATAATGCCGGCGTGCTGTTTGTTCGAGTCATTGACGACGACTAAGCGAATGGCCGCCTCCATCTACGAAATGAAGCATGGGGCGGTTGACACGATAAATCGATGTTTAGATGTGCCTGGCTCTGGGATTGTAGCGATCGTGTTGTCCGTCATATTGAGAAAGGCCGCCGTAACGAGACGTGGCCGGACATGGTCGCGGGCACAGAGGTTAGGCGGTCTTTCGGCAGGTACAGGATAGGGGGTGGATTCGGCTGCGGTCGATCCGCCCCCTTATGCGTATAGTTACTCGGTTTTAGCTGTTGGTCATCTTGGATCGAAGCATCCTCGGCGTTTTTCGGCCTTCCGATATTGGGTGGGTCAAGAGCGGCGGGCAATCTGAAGAGCGGTATCTACCCGGCTATATTCCTATCGGGATTAACACAATTTGAATCCTTAACGAAGGAGTAAATATGGCTACGAAGCAACACGATATTTTGTCAAAAGACGCCCGCGACCAGACGGTAAACGCGATGCACAACGTTTTGGCGACATTGATCGACATGGCCCTGCAGGCGAAGCAGGCGCACTGGAATATTCGCGGTCCGCGCTTCAAATCGCTGCACGAACACCTGGACGAAATTATCGACGAATTGCGACCGGCCTCGGACGAAGTGGCCGAGCGCATCGTGACGCTGGGTGTACCGGCCGACGGCACACTACCCGCGCTGACGAAGGGGACCGCGTTGACGACCATCCACACGGGCTTTTTAAACGATCAGCAAGTGGCGGAAGCCATCGCGGAGCGCTTGAGCCAAACCATCGGTTGCCTGCGCAAATCGATCGCGACGGTCGGCGAAGTTGATCCGGTCAGCGAGGATCTGTTGATCGGCATTGCGGCCGGTTTGGAAAAACAGTTGTGGATGGTGCAGTCGAATTTTTTAGAGGCTTAGAGCGATCCGCTCTGCATTCTGATCGCAGTCGTTAACGAAAAAGCCGATCGCGGGCGCGGTCGGCTTTTCTGTTGTAACTGTATTCACTTTGATGTTGTGGGATCGGTTCTTGCAGATCGACGAAAACCCTCACCCGGCCCTCTCCCTAAGGGAGAGAGGGACTTGGCGTTCCCCAATTTCGACAATGGATGGATTAATAGTCGGAGAATGAACTTCGTTGCCACTGCGTTATGCAATCCGCTCGCCGCGCAGGCGATCGGCGTGCACGATGCCGCGCAAATCACCGCTGTTGAGAATGCGGATGTCGGCGACGCCGAACTTCATCATCGCAAGGCGCGTTAAACCCAGGCCAAACGCGAAGCCGGTGTATTCGTGAGGATCGATACCGCCGTAGCGCAGCACGTTCGGGTGGACCATGCCACAAGGTAAGATTTCAACCCAACCGCTGCGTTTGCAGGTGGCGCAGCCGGCACCGTCGCAGATGGCGCAGCTCATATCGAGTTCGAAGCCGGGTTCGACGAACGGGAAGAAGCCGGGGCGCAGGCGCACTTTCACATCGCGGCGAAAGACCTGGCGCAACAACAGTTTCATATAAGCGATCAGGTGCGCGATCGAAATATCTTTATCGATAAGCAAGCCCTCTAACTGAAAGAATGTGTTTTCGTGCGAGGCGTCAAGGGCTTCGTAACGAAAGCAGCGACCCGGCGCAATCACGCGAATCGGTGGCCCGAAGCGCTGCATAGCGCGAATTTGGCACGGGCTAGTGTGGGTGCGCAACAGCCAGCCGTTGGTGAGCCAGAAGGTATCCTGCGAGTCGCGCGCTGGGTGCATCGCGGGAATGTTGAGCGCTTCGAAGTTGTAAAACTCGGTTTCCATCTCGGGCCCACCGACGACGGCGAAGCCGAGGCCGCGGAAGAGCCGTTCGATTTCGCGTTGCACGATGGTGACCGGGTGGAGCGAGCCGCGGCGGGTGAGCGGCGGCGGCAGCGTCGGGTCGAAGTTGGCACTCTTGCGGCGCTCGCCTTCGAGGTCGGCTTGCTTCAGCGTCTCCTGCGCTTTGGCAAACAGTTGTTTGACTTCATTCTTGGCTTTGTTGATGGCTTGGCCGGCGGCACCGCGTTCTTTGGCGTCGAATGATTTTATGTTTTTCAACGCGTCGGCAAGTGGGCCTTTGGTGATGCGGCCTTCCGCCGAGCGCAACGCGTCGACGGTATCGGCTTCGGCGATGGCCTTCTCGGCGTTCTCGCGCGTTTCGCTTAGCAGGTTGTCGAGTTCTTGCAGGTCCATGGGATACCTAATCGTGTCGGGATGCGTCGGCTTACAGGCGGCCCAGCGCCGTGTGATTTACCGCCGTTGGTGTATGGCACGTTCGGGCCTTCGTCAAGCGAGGCAGGCATTCGGGTAGTGGTATCGATTGGGGGAGCATCGCCGTCCCGTCGGTGCTTATTCGCTTTTCCCACCGGCGAGAAGCCGATGCTCCCCTTAGCAGAAATCAAACGACACCCGTATCGGCATTCGGCGTCGGCGCGGCTCTCGTCAGCGCGGGCGGGCGTACATTGATAGAACCATCGAAAGGCTTTGCATTTGGTTATACACCGTGATGCTTGGCCTAGTTTATGCCTAGACCGGGCTGCGGCCTTCGTCCGGGGGCAGGATGAATTTCTCGTAGATAATGCCGGCTGCGAGTGCACCGAGAATGGGGCCGATGAAATACGCCACTTGCATCGTCCAAAAGTGCGGCAGGTAATCGCCGGGCATGACGTATGCGATAAAGCCCGGCCCAAATGAGCGGGCTGGGTTCATCGAGGCTCCGGTGATACTGCCCGCCGCGAGAATATTGGCGGCAACCACTAAGCCGATGGCGAGCGCGCCGGAGTGGCGACCGTTGCGCGGGTCGACAGCGGCTCCCCAGATAACAAATACGAGTATAAACGTCAGCATCATCTCGATACCAATGACGGCGGGCAGGGCGAGATGGCCGGTATCAAACGTCGGGTTACCGAGAGCCATGGCGTTAGCGGCTTCGGTCCAAGCGTCGGAGCTACCCCCATATATCGCCATCAAGTCAAGCAATCCCCCCGCCGCGAGCGCAGCGGCGAACTGAACGATGAGGAATGCGATCGCACCGCGACCGTCGATGCGCTTGTTGAACCACATGGTGATGGTGACGGCGGGGTTGAAGTAGGCTCCCGACACGTTGATGGTCGCGGCGACGGCGACGAAAAGAATGAGGCCGTGAGCTAGTGCGGCGATCAGCAGCGTCATGCCCTCCGAAGCGCCGGCCGCCTTGGCGGAAATAACGCCCGCGCCGCCGATGTAGCACAGTGCGAAGGTGCCGACGAATTCGCAGATGAGTTTGCTGGCTCGATTCATGAAGAATTCCCTTTCGCCAAGGGGGCTAAGCTCGGTTTGATGGTGACCTGTTGCCTCCAGATTATGGGGAGAAGCGGGCGCGGCGGCAAACGGGTTTGCTTCGGAGAAAACCCCGCAAAATAACCCAAACGGGTAAATGCGACGATTTAGTGCGGCCGCTACGATGGAGGGGCATTTTCAGACTTTCGGGCGCGGCAATCCACCCCTTTTCTCCTCGCCGCGCTCACCCCACTCGGGCCCGGTTAGCCTCGCGCGCCGGGCCCGTTTGTTGCGCTGAAAGTTACACGCGGTCGATGGATGATCCGGGTATCCATAAAGAAGCCGACGGGTGCCAACGGTCAGCTTGCGGCCACCACGTGGGGGCCATTGGTCAACTTGTTGCTACCTTCTGCGTGCCACTGGTCGGCTTGCCCGATTGGGGTGCCACTGGTCAGCTTGCTGCCAGTGTTTCGAGTGCAGCGTGCATTGCAAACACCCCATGCCAAGATCGGCCGTGTCGCAATTCTTTACGGATCAAATCGGTCGATGTAAGCCGACTTTCGAACGCACCGATCCGGTCCATCCGACATGGATCTTGTTGAGTTTTCTCTGCGCCCGTGAGCACTGGCTGCCAGCAGGCCAGTGGCACCCGACGCAGTCGCTCGAATACTTGTTTAACCCATCTTTGCCAGGACGGTCTTAAATTCGGCAGCGTCGAAGGCGTGTAGCATGCTGGTCGATACGTTGCCCGTCTTGCTGAGACCGAGCACCACGCCTGCGGCCGTGGCTTCGTCTGGCGCATTGATGATCAAGATCGCATCGTATGCGCCGGCGGTCCAAAGCTGGGCTTCGACTTCGACGCCCGCCTTTTCGGCGGTGGCTTTAAAGGCTGCTGCCCGATCGGGTGACTGCTGAATATCGGTAAGACCTTGGGGCGTGAATTTCATCAGGACAACATGTTTCGACATTTGACATTCTCCGGTCTGCGATTGGATAAGCTCGATCTTCACGAGCGTTTGAGTTTATTTTAACCGGAAAAATGCTCTGCCGAGATTGCCGCCCCCACATCTTTCGAATAACCGCGCAGATGGCGGGGTAAATCGAAAGGGCGGGGATTCCTCTGTCTGATGGGGCAATCGGTATCGGGCGGCCTGTGTAGTGGCGAGGTGTGGGTGACGTCGCGTCAACTTACGAGGCATTTGGTGCGGATCTACAAGCCTAATCGAACCAAGCTTCCAACGCATCAAAAAGCGGCACAAACCATCCGAACAGACCGCCGATTACGCCACCGATCACGGCGGCGATCGGCGTTGACGACAAAGTACCGGATAACACCAAGGCACCTAGTAACGCGCCGGTGGCTATGCAGAATAGAATCCAAAGTAGTCGGAAAATCTTGCTGGCCGTTTTCGCAATCCTGGTAACCCCCTCGTCGGAAATCCCATCTCGATCGGCAAGTCTTTGCGTTGGCCCCAATTTCGAGTTTGGCATTTCAATATCAGGGCTCGTTACCGAACTCTGGGTGCGTACATGCAGTTGTGTTAGTTCAGGATTTGAGCCTTTACGTCAAAATATTTTGCGGATAATAAAAGACGTTCGGTCGTCCAAATGCGAATCGTTTACGGACCAACCAGCGCCGCGATAAACGGTTGAATATCCCGACCATCGATGTTGCCGTCGTTGTTCATATCGAGTGGGCAGACCGGCGTGGGTGCGGGGGCGCCGACGAGGATGCGGGCGAAGATCGATAGATCGACGACGGTGACTGCGCCGCTACCGTCGGCATCGCCGTTGGTGCAGGTGGTGACCGGCTCGATAATCGTGATGTCATTCACATCCCCAAGTCCCGTGGCGACGACGACCTGTTCGTTGGCGTCGAGTGCATCTCCATCGGCGTTGAGGTCGCGCAGGGCGAGCAGGTCGCGGTTCAAGTTAGTGCGATATACGTATAACGAGTCATTCGATGCGGCGCGGGCCATGCGTGCGGGTTGATCGAGGTTGTTGGCGAAGGTGAATAACTCGTTGGCATCGAGCGCGTCTCCATCGGCATTTGCATCGTGGTAGGTGACGATTTCGGATTGGCTCGGACGCAGGTGGCGCTGCGTATGGTAGTCGATGGTAACGATCGATAGACCGGCCGGTTGATTCTCAACGTAGCTGATGTTTTCGGCGAAATCGAAATAGTCGCCATCGAGGTTGCGGTCTTCGAGAATCCGTATTGGGATCGCGGCATTGGCCTGGGAGATTAAAAACGTATGGTCGTCTAGTTGTGTGATTGCATTTGGTGATACCAGATCGTCGGCAATGTTGACGATTTCATTTGCGTCCAGCGCGTCGCCGTCACCGTCAAGATCGGATAGTTGTATCAATATGCCGTTCGTTGAGTCGGTAGCGAATAGCGTACCGAGGTTTGTAGGGAGTATGGCGCTCGGGGTCGGGTTGACGGCTTGGGCAGATAAGTCGGCAAAGAGAGCTACCTCGTTTACATCGAGGCAGTCGCCATCGCCGTTGAGGTCTTGAAGTTTTTGAATACTCGTGTTTGTTATGACAAACAGCGATTGGGTGCTGCAGGAAAGCTCACCGAAATTCGATTGCGCGCTAATTGCATAGTCCGTGCGTTCGAAAGAGTCGAGAAAATCGCCATCGCCATTAAGGTCAACCAAACGATAGATCGAGCTATTGGTGGAATAGTAGATGGTCGGTGACGACTGAGCGTGTGCGCGGCCTTGCAAGCCTGCACAAGTCATAACGAGAAGCACTAGCGTGGGAATATGAATAAGCGAGTGCATTCGAAGGTGCCACTGGTGTAATTCCGGTTATAACCATGTCGAGTCGTACGCAGGCCGGGATACCGCCGGCATTCTAATGAAATCGTAGGGGGAATTGCGAGTGATTGCGCACGCGAAGGCCGAAGGAAGCTGATTTACTGGTAGGACCTAAAGCAATTCGTCAGGAGAGGCGTGGCGCGTGATCTGCATCGCACGGTTACCGCGCAGTTGGCCGAGCTTGCCGGCGAATTTGTTGCGGCCTTCGACTTGCAGAATGAAGTCGCGATTGACCAGTTTGTTGAGGCGAATGATATCGCCGGGGGCAAGTGTAAGGAGTTCGCCGACCGTGAGTTCGGCCCGTCCGAGATACGCCCGCATCTTGACGGCGGCGTGTTTGAGATTGCGGGAAACGCATTGGGCTTCTTTCTGGTCGCCGTCTTTATGCGAGTAAGCAAGCCAGGTTTGCGTGCCGAGCTTGCCGACGATGGGCTCGATCACGTTAAACGGAATACAGATGCTCATCGTGCCGGCGCGGGCACCGATCTTGATCTCGAAGCCAAGTACAACGACGACTTCGTTGGGGGCCACGATCTGAACGAGGTGGGGGTTGCTTTCGGTGCCGGCGATGCCGAATTTGACTTCCATCAAATCTTGCCACGCTTCAGCAAGATTATGCAACGCACGATCGATGATGCGGTTGACCAACCGATTCTCGATGGCCGTCAACGGTCGCTGCGGGATGAAGATTTCGGCATTGGTGCCGCCCAACAGGCGATCGATGATCGGAAAGACGATTAGGGGGCTGATTTCGAGACACAACTGGCCGGTCAACGGTTCAGCATCGAGCAGCGTGAAGCAGGTGGGGCTGGGCAGCGAATGGATAAACTCGCTGTAGGTAAGCTGCTCGGCCGTGGCCACGCGCGTTTCGACGATGGTGCGCAGAATACCGGAGAGCGACGCGCCGAAATTGCGGGCAAAGGCCTCGTGAATCGACTGCAGCGCCCGCATCTGGTCTTTGCTGACGCGCTCCGGCCGCTTGAAGTCGTACACGCTGACGTCGCGATGCTGAGTCGGCTCGCCGCCGACGGCGATTTCGGGCGAATCGGTGTCGACGTCGCCGGTGTTGACGGCGTTCAGCAGGGCATCGACTTCAGATTGGTCGAGAATGTCGGCCATCGGTCTCGCACGTAGGTACTGATACAGGCAACACTTGCGCCTCGGGCGGGCGGTGTCTGCGTGTTTATCGGACAGATGCAATATGCGCTTTAGGCCCCTTCGGCGCCGGGAATTTTTCGAAGGCGACTCCGGCATTTCAAAATATTTCACTGGTGCGACACAAACCAGTAGTACAGGATTCATATCCGTCGAGTGAGCCTTGTGTTTTCCGCTCGATGGAGATGCAGATACAAGTCGGTCAAGGTTCTTGGATATAGGAGTGCAGATCATGGGTCGTCGAAGTCCACACCCGGTGTACGAACAAGGCGGCACGACCGTCATTCGAAAAAGGTTGTCTTTTTTCTCCGTCGCGGCCATCAGTTTGTCGCTGATCGTTGTCACGGTCATTGGGGCATCGGCTGGGGTGGCAATCTTTGCGCTCTCGGTGCTCGACCGCAAGGCGGATTCGCTTACGCAGTTGGTTGGCACTGCGTTTGAGTCGTTGCCCGAAATCCGCGCGGCCCTACCGCCGGCGTTGCAGGACGCGATGAACGACCGCCGCGAGCCGACGTATCAATCACAACTCGATGTAAAGGCGCACATGGTGCAAGACTCGGGCCAACGCTGGCAGCGCGGCGTGGTTGAAGTGACGAACCGCGGTGAGGAAGTCGTCACGCTGTTGACGTTGCGCGTGGTCGGTGTGGACGACGCTGGCGAGCCGGTGACCGAGATTTCGGTTTGCGGCGCGTCGCCAATTCAGATTGAGGACGAATGGCGCGGCCCGCTTTTGCCGGGCGCGACGCGGAAGATTCCGTTGGATATCTGGAGTCGCCACCAGGCGCAGGATATGCAGATCGAACTGACGGATATTCGCGTGTGGTCGGGTCCGGCGTCGGAAAAGCTGCTTGAGGCCGATGTCGCATCGGGCCATGACGTGGCGCCAACGGCCCTTACGCGTCGCTAGGGCGGCACGGGCCCGCTTCATCTTGACGGTCTGCACCGTCGCTCCTAGTTTGGAAATTTCTGGATGGGCTTCGGCGCGAGTGAATCTCGCGGACGAAGCCCGTTTTTGGTTAGGGTCAGTCGTCGGTCATCGTTGCTACCGAACTGGTAGTGGACCGCTTCTTTTTAGTGATTGCCAATTCGATTTGTGATGCGACCAACGCGATTCGAAATCATGGTGCTGCTCGTGGTGTGTTGCCTGGGGGCATACATCTATCTGCCGCTGCGTGCGGCGCGCAACGATCGGGCGCGGGCCACGCAATGTCTAGTGAATCTGCGCGATATCGGTTCGGCGTTGGGCGGTTATTTATCCGAGAATAACAACCACTGGCCGTATGTGGGCAAGCTAACCACGAGCGATTGGCCTACGGTCGTGAAGATATTGGAAGGCGACGTTGCCCCGGATGATTCGCGTTATGCTTGCCCGGCGGATGAGCGCACACTCGCCGACGACGATCCGCGCGTGTCGACGATTGGTACCACGACGACGTGGCATGCAACCGAAGGTTTGAGCTACGAATGGGTCTGGCCGTTGGCCTACGGTGGTTACCCCGTTGGTGAAGAGAATCTTTCCAAGGCGTCGGGCGAAGGAAAGGGCCGCGCCGATCAGGATTTGATGTCGGATTTTGAGGCGTTCCATTCCTGGGGGTTGAACACCCTATTTGCCGATCTGGCGGCGCGACCGCCACGCGGTGCGAATAAAATACCCTGATCGGGCCGATCGAATTTTCCCTCGCCGTCAGTAATAGAAAGTGCTTGGTATGACAGCGGAAGAAATAAAGACAAGTGTCAAAAAGAATCGCAACTGGGCCGTGCTCGGCGTGGCGCTGGGCGTGGTGCTGATCGGCGGTTACGTCGGCATTAACTATATATTGACGCCGGCGCGACCGGCGGTGAGCAGCGCCGGCACGAAAGAAGTGGTGGACTACGTGATGAACCCGCGCGGTTTGGCGCGGCTAACCGATATCGAGCAGCGGCGGTTTTTGGAGAATTGGCATCAACGCATATCGAGCGACGAGCCTACACGGCAAGATTTGACGACGTACCTGCGCGGGCTGGATGATAAAGACCGAAAGGCGTTTGTGAACACGATGGTGGTGCGGCTGAAGAATATCATGGTCGCCGACTCGAAGCAGTTTAAGCAGTTGCCCGCCAACGAGCAGAACGATTTTGTATTTAATAAGACCGAAGAGTTCGCCAAGCAGAGCGCATTTCTGAAGGAGTTGGCGATTATCTTTGAAAGCGACCTGCCCGACCCATCGAAGGTGCGCGGTTGGATCTTCGACATTACAACGCCGCAGGAGCGCGAGTTAATCGAGCCGTATTTTGCGGCGCTGCAGCGGGCGGCGGAATCGCGGAAGAAGTTGGAACGCGCGCGGGATGCAGCCAGCGCTGAGCCGGAAGATGCGTAGTGGGATTGATTTGAGATTCCCCACTCTTCGCTGGCGCGATGGATGGGGCACCTAGCCGACTCAATCAATGAAACACCTCAATTCTGCGATTCCCCAACCTTTCCTGATCGGAAAGGATGGGGCACCCGGCACCTAGCAACTCGCTTTGTTTGCTAGCCCTGTCGCGATTAACGATTGCCCGTTTCTCCCCCCATTTCTCCCACCCGCGACAATAAACGCAAAATTCGTGCGTTGAGCCCTTAAACCGACGATAATGGCATCGGTTCGGGGGGCGGCTGCTCCGCGAGCGATGCGCGTCGGCAAGCATCGCCGTTTTTATGTCCGAATAAATTGAGGACTCGCGTTATGGTTTTTCGTAAGCAACTCGCGGCCACGGTTTCAATGTTGTGCGCGATGGTCGCGCTGCCGGTTGCGGCAGCGGATCGATCCGCAAAGGGACCCTTGGCTGCTTCAAACAGTTGGGGCCGCGGTCAGGCGGCACATCTGTTACGCCGCGCGGGCTTTGGGGGAACGCCCGCGCAAATCGATTATCTCGCTGACGTCGGGCGCGCCGAGGCGGTGGCTTATCTGGTGAATTACGAGTCGATTCCATTCGCGCCGATCCCGGTCGAGGTGCATAGCTACGCCGACAAGATGCGCGAAGCGCGCCGCAATGGTGAAGAAGGTCAGAAGCTGCGTATGCAATTGCGCCAGCTGGGCCGCTTGCAGTACGGTCGCGTGGTGCGCTGGTGGACGGAAACGATGGTGGCTTCCCCGCGACCTTTGGAAGAGAAGCTCACGCTGTTCTGGCATGGCCACTTCACCAGCGGGTTTCAGGAAGTCAAGAGCAGCTACCTTCTCTATCAACAGAACAATATGTTGCGGCGACATGCCAGCGGCAACCTGCGCGATTTCCTGCTGGCTGTGACCGAAGACCCGGCGATGATTCTGTATCTCAACACGCAACAGAATCGCAAGGGTAAGCCGAACGAAAACTACGCGCGTGAGCTGCTCGAGTTGTTCACGATGGGACCGGGCCATTACACCGAGAAAGACATTAAAGAAGCGGCCCGCGCGTTTACCGGTATCGGGATTAACCCGATGACGGGCACGTCGGTGTATCGCGATCGCCAACACGATTTCGGCGAGAAGACATTCTTAGGGCACAAAGGTGATTTCGGCCCGCCGGATATTATCGACATTATCTTGCGGCAGCCCGCAACGGCCGAGTTTATTGCCACGCGCTTATGGGAGTTCTTCGCCTACGAAGCGCCGGAGCCGGAATTGGTGCAGGCGCTCGGTGCGGTGTATCGCGAAAGCAATTACGAGTTAAAGCCGTTGTTGACGGCGATGTTCAACTCCGATGCGTTCTATAGCAAGCGCGCGAAGTTCACGCACATTAAGAGCCCGGTCGAGTTGATGGTGGGCACGGCACGCTTGTTGGAGGTGCCGCCGATCGATACCGAGTCGATGGTCGTCGGCATGCGCTCGATGGGGCAAATGTTGATGCAGCCGCCCAACGTGGCGGGCTGGGACGGTGGTGCAGCGTGGATCACGACGAGCACGCTTTACAACCGTTACAACACGCTGGGGCAGTTGATTGCCGGAACGGAGAAGTCGGACGCGCATCGCCAACGACGGCGCCGCGTCAATCAGTTGGCGAAGCGAATCGACGATGAAGACCTCATGATATTCGAAGACGACGTGTGCCCGCCGCAACCGGCACTCGATCCGACGACGTTGTTGCAATCGGTTCGTATCGAGTCGGACGGCGACGTGGTGGATTACTTTGTCGCGCGGTTGCTGCAACGAGAAATCGATGCGAAACGGCGGCAGGAATTGATTGACGCGATCGCGCCGCATTTCGATGAAGCGAAGCCGCGCTCGAAGAAGAACGCGGATGCGCTACGCGGTTTGATTCACTTGATGGTGAGCATGCCGGAGTATCAGTTGTCCTAGTGGTACTAACGTTAGTTGGTCCCCCAGCCCTGGAAGGGCAGGGGCACCCGAGCGCTGTGGCACCGGTTTGCAACCGGTGAGTCTGCGGAGTGCCGATCGTTCACGACTCAAGTCGTGATCTTCTGCGCAGGACGGTACCCCAGTCCTTGAAGGGCAGGGGTATCCGAGCGGAGTGATAGTCCCCCACCCTTGGAAAGGGTGGGGCACCCGAGAACCTAATACTCGATTTGCGTTTGATAGCAGGAATAACACGATGAGCCAAGATACATTTCATACCCGACGGGCGTTTTTGAATCGCGGCCTCGCATTGGTCTCGGGCAGCGCGACCGTTCCATACTTCCTTAGCCGCACGGCCTACGCAGTAGAGGGCATGAGCCCCGCCGGTGTCGACTCCGACCGCAAAGCCAAGCCCGATGGTCGCATTCTCGTTGTCCTGCAACTCGCCGGCGGCAACGACGGGCTCAATACCGTCGTGCCGTTTCGCAACGATCGATATTACGCGGCGCGACCTCGGCTGGGCGTAAAGAAGAGCGACGTCTTACGGCTTAACGACGAGATCGGATTGCATCCGGAAGCCGCCGGGTTCAAGTCGCTTTACGACGAAGGGCTGTTGTCGGTCGTACAAGGCGTGGGCTATCCGAACCCGAACCGTTCGCACTTTGTGTCGACGGATATCTGGTCGACGGCCGATCCGACGGAGCGCATTCATAACGGATGGATCGGCCGCTATTTCGATTGCACCTGTACGGGCTCGGATCGACCCGAGCCGAAGAATGGCATTGCGATCAGTAACGAAGCGCCGTTGGCGATGATGGGGGCGAAGTTTAACCCGGTTAGTTTCAGCGATCCGAACGAGTTGACGTGGCGCGGTCCCGGTGCGCGGGCGGGTGGTCGCAAAGCATTTAAAGAACTTAACACGCCCGAGAAGCACGACGAGATGGTGGAAGCTCCGACGGATGAAGCGTCGGCGTTGAAGTATCTCGAACGCATGGCGATGGATGCGCGGCTGTCGGCGGAGGAGATTCAGGAGGCGGCGGGCAGTCAAGGTGGCGGTCGCGGTCGGCGCGGTCGTGGACGACGGCGCGGCGGAAACAACCAACTCGCCAATCAACTCGAGATGGTGCGCCGCATGATTAACGCGGGCCTACAAACCAGCGTGTACTACGTTTCGCTCGGTGGGTTCGATACGCATGCAAATCAGCGCGGTCGGCATCAAACGTTGCTGCGGCAATTGACGACTGCTGTTGAAGGGTTCGTGAAAGGCCTGCAGCAAGACGGCCTGTTGGATCGCGTATTGGTGATGACGTTTTCCGAGTTTGGTCGGCGTGTGGCCGAGAACGGTTCGCAAGGAACGGATCACGGCGCGGCGGCACCGATGTTTTTGGCTGGCGGCGGCGTTAAGGCGGGCGTGCACGGCATGCACCCGTCATTGGAGCCCGATCAATTGGATAAGGGCGATTTGAAGTGGAACGTCGATTTTAGACAAGTGTATGCATCGGTGCTGGGCGATTGGTTACGTGCCGATAGCGAGCGCGTGTTAGCGGGGCGCTTTAAGACGTTGCCGATATTCGGGCGTTAGCGCGGTGTTTGGATAGTTTTTTCAGAGTGGCTCGCACTTCTCGAGGGTGGGGAAGTTGCGGGCCGCTCGCCTTTCAGTTTTTTCGTTAGAGTATTTTTCAAACCAGCATCGCAGTCCGGGCAGTCAGTATTGACCGAATCATCTCGCTTGGCGGCATGACGCAATAACCGTGGGATGAGAGATATTCGATGTATCCCGTAGAGATCAAAGGAAAACAGCCCCCACATTGTGGGGGGACAAGCTGTCCGTATCACATTGCATCCCGGAGGGATAGCAGGAATACCACGCAATGTTCCCTTCGTCCCTACGGGACGAAAGACGCGGAGGGTTACCTTCACAACCACCGTTGAAAACGGTGGGCTATTATCAGTCGATCCCTACCGGGATCGAAATATCAATTCTACTTCGGGATGTCGTACATGCCGATCAGGCGCGCCAATCCAGTATCGTTGATTAAGAAACTGACGCCTATTAACTAAGCCCCGCTATACGCGAATGAAATTTGCTCTAGTTGCGGGGGCACGCACTACTCGCGCTCAGCTTCCGCCGAACCAAAGCAGGCAATTCAATCAGACGGCGTTTCCGCAAAGCGAATGATCTCGGGTTGGGCGATACGCAGGTAGTCAGCCATGCTCATAATGACCGAGTCGGTCAGACTGCCGGCGTTGAAGGCGATCTTGTCGTTGGCAGGGATGGATGCGTCGCAGTAGAGCGGAAACGGCAGAATCGGTTCGCCGAACGGTGGCACGCAACCCGGCACCAAGCCCGTCATGTCAAATAACTCATCGCGACTGGCAAAGCGGGATTTCTTCTCGTTAAAGTGTGTGCGAATCGCGGCGTTATCGGCTTTAAGGGCGGCGCTGATAACGAATAAGCGAAAATCATTGCCGACTTTCATGAGCAACGCCTTACCGCCGACTTTGATCGACTCACCGCGCGCTTGCGCGGATTCTTCCGAGGTGCGGGTTGGTGCGTGGTGTACGGTTCGATAATCGACTCCCGACTCGTCGAGCCATGTCATGATCTTGCGGTGAATTACGCCTGTTGGGGTAGGGGATTCCATCGGATTGGGTCCGTGTATGTTGGTTCCAGCCGTTTCTTCCAGTATCGCACGCCTCCACTTGAATCGAAAGTGTCCGAACGTCGTTAAAACCACGATATCAGGGGTAGCAATTGGCACATGTGCGAGCACCTCAGATGCCGCCTCGGATACGTCGATTCTGGGATCTCTAATGCTAAGGCGACGGGCGTTAACCTACCGAACGATCAGCGTGATTCTGGTTGCCGTTGCGATCGGCACCATGGCCGGGCCGCGGGCCGCCGTTGCATCGGAGCTTTCCAAGTGCAATTGGGAGCCATTCACCGATTTTGGTACCGCTCATATCGGGGCCGAAACTCAATCGGCAAACATCGGAAGCTGCTGCGCACCCGCTGATCCAAACCAATCCGAAAGCAATGCTTCATTCTTGGGTCGGCTGGGGATGGTGTTTGACACACGCGATTTTCCACCGCGTTGGCACTGCGGCACTTGGTCGGCCTGGTTGGGTTGGCTGCATATCTTGTCAGACTTGGCGATCTTTCTTGCGTATGTTGCGATACCGGCGGCGCTGATTTACTTCATCCGTCGCCGCAGCGATGTACCGTTCACCGGCATCTTTATCTTGTTCGGCGCTTTCATTATCTGTTGCGGCATCACGCACCTGATGGAGGCCATAATCTTTTATTGGCCCGCTTATCGGTTGGCCGGCTTTCTGAAGTTGATGACAGCGCTGGTCTCCATCACCACGGTGATTGCACTGCTGCCGATCGTGCCCAAGGCGTTGACGTTGAAGACGCCCGCCCAATTGCAAGAAACTGTGGATCGTCGCACCGAAGAGCTTTCGATCGCAAATCGAAAACTGAACCGAACCGTCGAACAGTTAGACGCGGCGCGCTTGGTGGCCGAATCGGCGACGCGCGCCAAAAGCGAGTTCTTAGCAAACATGAGCCACGAGATTCGCACGCCGATGACGGCGATTCTGGGCTTTACCGACATGTTGCTCGACGGGGGAGCGGACGCGTCGGCCCCCAATCCATCCAAGGATGCCGCACGGACGATCAAGCGTAACGGCGAGCACCTTTTGACCGTGCTGAACGACATCCTCGATCTATCGAAGATCGAAGCGGGGAAGATCGAGATCGAGCACGTACCCTGCAAGTTGCAATCGTTAGTCGATGATGTCTTAAAACTGATGAGCGCCAAGGCGCGAGCGGTGGGGTTGGCGCTTCACTGTGATTTGGCGAGTGATGTGCCGCAATGGGTCGCAATAGATGTAACGCGTTTGAAGCAGATTTTGGCCAATCTCGTCGGTAACGCCATCAAATTTACCGCCGACGGCGAGGTGCGATTGTCGGTACGTGCGATGGGGGCCGCGGCGTCAGGCGAGAAGACGCGCATCGAGTTCGATGTTACCGATACGGGTATTGGTATGACGCCGGAACAGGCGGCGCGCATCTTTCACTCGTTCGGACAGGCGGACAGCAGTACAACGCGAAAGTTTGGCGGCACCGGTCTCGGATTAACGATCAGCCACAAGTTGGCGCAAAGCATGGGCGGCGACCTCACGCTTGTCGATTCGACACCAGGGGTTGGATCGACCTTTCGTCTGACGGTTACCGTTCAAGTCATCGATGCGCCACACGCTGAGAAACTGCGTGAATCGTCGTCAGGGACTGCGATCGTCGCCGATCCTGCGAACAAAGCTCCGGGGATGGTTGAGCACACGCTTGCAGGTGTGCGCATCCTTGTTGCCGAAGACGGTATCGACAATCAGCGGCTCCTGCGGACGATACTAAAGAAGACCGGCGCGGAAGCGCAGTTTGTTGAGAACGGTCAGTTGGCACTCGATACCCTCGAATCGATAACGAAGCCGGAATTTTTGCCGCATGTTATTCTGATGGATATGCAGATGCCGGTGTTGGATGGCTATCAGGCAACGAGCGCCATGAGAAACGCGGGATACAACATTCCGGTGATTGCGCTGACCGCCCATGCGATGGCCGAAGACCGCCAGAAGTGTCTCGATGCGGGCTGCGATGATTATCTCACCAAGCCGATCGATCGCGCGAAACTGGTTGAGCGCATCCGGTCGCATGTGGATCGGGCGAACGCCGCGACCATCTAAACTGGCTTGCTCGAAATTAAGTGCTATCAACACTAAAATACTCTTGGCGAAGCGTGCGGTCGTAGTGCGTTTCGAGTTCGCCCAAATAACGCTTCGACTGTAGCCATGTCTAATCTCGTGAAGTTCCTCCGCGGTTCACTTTTTTGCTGTGTCTTGTTTGTAGCTACCGCTTGGGAATTCCCGGCCCAACTTCTGGCGCAGGCTGAACGCGAACCACCTCGGTTGCGGCGTTCGACACAGATCGAAGATGGCGCACCGCTGGGGGTGGGGCGACAAACGCCCGTGTTGCAGTTTGAAACGATTACCGGCCAGCGGCGCGATACGCAATCATTACTCAAAGACCGCAAGGGCTTGGTTTACGTGATGACGAGCACGGGCTGCCCCCTGTCGATTAAATACGGCGCACGGTTGGCGGCGATTGAAAAACGGTTCTCGTCCACCGCACGATTCGTTTTCGTCAACACAGTTCGTGCCGAATCGCAGGATGATATGCGGCGGCAAATCCGAGAGTACGGCTTTCGCGGGGCCTATGCACCCGACCGCGAACGGAAGATTATCGAAGCACTCGGCGCACGAACCACGACGGAAGTCTTCGTGATCGATGCGGCGCGCACGTTGATCTATCGCGGTGCCGTCGACGATCAGTATGGCATCGGGTTGGCGCTGAACGAGCCGCGACATGAGTTTCTAATCGATGCGCTAACGGCGTTGAGAAACGGTACGACGCCGTCGATCGACGCGACGTTTCCGCCGGGATGCTTGCTCGATGTGCCGCAGCCCGACGAGCTTCCACCGGGTGGCATTACCTATCACGGGCGCATCGCGCGCATCCTGCAGGAGAATTGTCTCGACTGTCATCGGTTGGGCGGCGCGGCGCCGTTCCCGTTGAATTCGTATTCGGCGTTATTGGGGCGGCTCTCGATGATCGATGCGGTGGTAAACAGCAAGATCATGCCGCCGTGGCATGGCGATGTACCGCCCGCTGGTGAAAGCAGCGTATGGGCCAATCAACGCGCCATGTCGGAAACGGATCGGCGCGATTTGTTGGCGTGGTTGCGATCGAGTCGTCCGTTGGGGCGGCCCGAAGATGCGCCGGTGCGGCATGCCGTTACCAACACATGGGATATCGGGCGGCCCGACACGATTCTTTCAACGGTACGGTTGGACTTGCCCGAGACGGGGCCGATGCAACACGAGCGTATGATCGTGTCGACCAATTTCAAAGAAGACCAATGGGCCGAAGCGATTGAGTTTCGACAAGATTCTCACGACGCGATTCATCATGCGCTGATTTGGTTATTGCCGCCCGGGGCAATGTTGCCACAAACCGACGCGTTGCCAGCGAATCTGGAATTGCTGGGTGCGTACAGCCCGGGCGATTATGTCATTCGTTATGAAGGCCGAACGGCGCGCAAGATTCCAGCGGGATCGTTATTGTTGATCGATCTGTATGCGCGACCGATGGATTTGGTGATTCAAACGCGCTTGCGCGTGGGCATGCGATTTGCGCGGGCGGCACCGACACATGCCGTGCGGTCGTTGGTCGTCGCGGCCGATCGGTTGGAGATTCCGGCGGGTGCGGCGAACGAGGCGGCGACGTTGGCGGCTACGCTGACGGGCGACGTGCGCGTGTTGGCGTTGATGCCGTATCTGCGGGCGCGGGGCGTGGGCGTATCGATCGATCTAACGCCGCCGTCGCAACAAACGCAGCGCTTGCTGGACGCAACGGCGTATGACTACCGATGGCAGATTCGGTATCGATTAAAAGAACCGTTGGCGCTGGCGGCGGGCACGCGAATCGATTTGACCGGCAAGTATGACAACAGTGCGGAGAATTTGAACAATCCCAACGCGACCGTGGCGGCACGCACCGGCGTGGCGGCTGATGATGAGGCCTTAATGTTGGCCTTGGAGATTATCGAGCCAGTCGATATGAACGAATCGAACGATTAACGCGATTAAATGAATCGAGCGGATTATTCATATTTTGCCCGCCAATTGGGTGAAGTCGGCGGGCGATAGCGTTAGACTTGTCGGTTCGACACGATCTTTTATCAATGCCAATAAGCGAAAGTCGATAAAACGCGTCGCTTGGCGCGCGAGGGGAATTTTAGATGCATCACGGTTGGAAACGAATTCTTGGGTTGGCGGCGGCCGCGTGGCTAACGGTGCCGGTCGGCGTCGCGCTGGCGGGTGGCCTAACGGTATATAAGAACGCGCGGATCATTCCGATCGGCGCGCCGGAAATCGAAAGCGGCGTATTGGTCGTGCGCGACGGAAAGATCGAAGCGATCGGTAAGACGGGGGAGGTTCCCAAGCCGGGCGATGCCGAGCAGATCGATCTCGATGGCATGACGATCATGCCGGGATTGATTTGCACGCACAGCCACCTCGGCGGTGGTTGGGGCGGTGACAGCAGCGAGCCGATTCAACCGGCCTGTCGCATCTACGATTCGATCAACGTGCGCGATTCCGGCCTGCAAAAAGCACAGGCCGGTGGGCTAACGACGCTCAACGTCATGCCGGGCTCGGGTCACTTGCTCAGCGGGCAAACGATCTACATCAAACTCAACGACGCCAAAACGATCGACGGCGCGGCAATTCGCAACGATGCGGGTGAAATCATGGGCGGCATGAAAATGGCCAACGGCACCAACAGCCAGCGGCAACCGCCCTTCCCCGGTACGCGCGCCAAGTCGGCGGCATTGGTACGTCAACGGTTGATCGATGCGCAGGCGTATCAGCGCAAGATCGAAAAGGCCGAAGCGGAGGACGATGCCGACAAGATGCCCGAGCGCGACTTGGCCTTGGAAGGTTTGGTGGAAGTGTTGACGGGCAAGCGCGTGGTGCACTTTCACACGCATCGCCACGACGACATTCTGACGACATTGCGCCTGAGTAAAGAGTTTGGCTTTAAGATCGTGCTGCACCATATCAGCGAAGGTTGGAAGGTTGCCGATGAAATCGTCGCGGCGAAGGCACCGTGTTCGGTGATTGTGATCGACAGCCCCGGGGGCAAGTTGGAAGCGGCCGAGTTGCTATTGAAAACGGGCGCGGTGTTGGAAAAGGCGGGGGCGTTGGTCGCGTTTCATACCGACGATCCGATTACTGACTCGCGTTTGTTCTTGCGATCAGCGGCCTTAGCCGTGCGCGCGGGCATGTCGCGCGAGAAAGCGCTGGAGGCGTTGACGATCGCCGGCGCCAAGATGTTGGAGTTGGACGGGCGCATCGGTTCGCTCGCGGCCGGAAAAGATGCGGACTTTATCGTCCTGGATGGCGACCCGTTGAGCGTGTACACGAAGGTGCAGCAGACGTTTGTCGAAGGCAAGTTGGTCTTCGATCGCAGTAAGCCCGCCGATCGACTGTTCGCCGTCGGTGGCTACGGGGCCAGCGACGATCACGAGCCGTTTAGTTGTTGCTTGGAGTTTGGTCCGGGCGGACCGCATCATTAAATAAAGGGCGGACGCATGCTCCGAACAATCAACATGAAAAATAATGCGATTCAAATCACGGTCGTGTTAGTCGCACTCTTGCTGTCGGTTCAAACGTTGACGGCTCAAACGCTGGCGGTGCGCGGCAAGACCATCTACACAATGGCGGGCGACCCGATCGAAGATGGCGTGGTGCTGATCGATGGCAAGCGCATTCAGCGCGTGGGCTCGGCAACGCAGGTGACGATACCGAATGGCTGTCGCGTGCTGGAGGCCAACGTCGTCGTGCCAGGTTTGATCGATGCCCGCGCGACGATCGGACTCACGGGCTATCTGAATCAAGCGCAAGATCAGGATGTGCTGGAGCGGTCGTCACCGATCCAACCGGAGTTGCGGGCGCTCGATGCTTACAACCCGCGCGAGCGATTGGTCGAATGGGCGCGCTCGTTCGGCGTTACGACGGTGCATACCGGGCACGCGCCGGGCGAGGTCATCAGCGGTCAAACGATGATCGCCAAGCTGACGGGCAATACGGTGAACGATGCAGTGATAAAGCCGACGGCGATGATCGCGTGCACGTTGGGTGAAGGCGCCGTGAAACACGAACAGAAGTCGCCCGGCACGCGCTCGAAAGCAGTCGCGATGCTGCGGTCGGAACTATTGGCCGCGCAGGCTTATTTGCGCAAGATTGAGCGTGCCGAAGAAGCAGCGACGGATTCGCCAGACGGCGAAAACGCAGCGAATGGAAAAGATGAAACCGCGGATTCTGAGGATGGTGAAGGCAAGAAGTCGCCACAAAAGCCGGATCGCAATTTACGTTACGAAGCGCTCGGTTGGGTGTTAAAGAAAGAGATGCCGCTGCTGGTCACGGCGCATCGAGCGCACGATATTTCGGTGGCGCTGCGATTGGCACGCGAGTTTGAAATCGACATCGTATTGGATGGCGCGGCGGAAGCGTACTTGGTCGCCGATGCCATCACAGACGCGGGCGTGCCCGTGATCGTGCACCCGACGATGATGCGCAGCCATCGCGGCAGTACCGAGAACGCGAGTATGGAAACGGCAGCGAAGCTGGCGGCGCTGGGCATTGCGATGGCAATGCAAAGCGGTTACGAAAGTTACGTGCCCAAGACGCGTATCGTCTTATTCGAAGCGGGCATCGCGGCGGCGTATGGGCTGGGCTTCGACGGTGCGTTGCGAGCGTGCACGATCGACGCGGCGAAATTGTTGGGCATCGATCAACGCGTGGGCAGCATCGAAGGAGGCAAGGACGCCGATCTGGCGCTGTACGATGGCGATCCGTTCGAGTACACCACGCATTGCACGGCGACGATCATCAATGGCGAGGTGTTGCATGAGGGGGAGCGGTGAATTGCAAAGGGCGAAGAGCGAATAAGGAAAAGAGGAAACGGGAGCGTTCGATATCATCGAGTAAGGCGAATTGCTCGATTTATTTTTGATCGTTAAGGCGACGCCAAACCTCTTTCGCTATTTGCTCTTCATCATTCGCCATTCTATCAATCCCCTGCCGGTCGCCCGCCTTTAAGCGGGTCGCAGGCGGCGCGTAGCGTGCCGTCAGGCAGGCGTTCGATGGCTTGCACGTGGCCGATGTCGCGGCGCGTTTGTAGCGTGTGGCCTTTGCGGCGCAGTTCGTTAAGCAGCTCTACATCTTGAAAAGGTTGCACATATAGCTTCTCGGGTAGCCATTGGTGATGCAGGCGCGGCGCGGCGACGGCGGCGCGCACCGATTGGCCTACGACCAATACGTTGAGGGCGGTTTGGACCGTGCTACTGATGATGCGCGGCCCGCCCGATGCACCGGCGACGAGTCGAACCTTTCCATCCTTCAACACGATCAACGGTGACATGCTACTGAGCGGTCGCGCGCCGGGGCGAAGCAGGTTGCGCTCGGATTGGCGCAGGCCAAATGCATTGGGCGTGGTCGCGTCGAGGGCGAAGTCATCCAGCGTGTTATTCAAAACGAAGCCCCAACCAGCCACTCGCATGCGCGAACCGAACTCGAGATTGACGGACTCGGTGCAAGCGACGGCCATGCCGTTACGGTCGATCACGGATAGATGACTTGTACCGCCATCGTCGCTGATGGCGATGTTGCCCCAAGTCGATGTCGTGCTGGCACGGTCTCTATTGATGCGTCGCGCAAGCTCGGTCGCGCGCTCGGCGTCGAGCATGCGTTGCACATCGTGAAGCACGGCAGGCGAACGGTCGCCCAAGAAATGGGCGCGGTCGGCAAACGCGGCTTTGAGCGTTTCGGCGAGTAGGTGTTTGTCGATCGATTGGCCCGGCTGAACGCCCAAGGCGCTAAGCAGGTTGAAGGCTTCGCCGATGACGGCGCCGCCGGAACTGGGCGGCGGCATGGCGAGGCATTGATACCCAAAGGCGTCGAACTTCAGTGGCGTAAACTCGCGGACCTCGTAGTTTGCAAGATCGGCATGCGTCATCACACCGCCGAACTGTTTAAGCGTAGCAACAATGTCGTCGGCAATGGGGCCTTCATAAAAGTAGTCTTCGCCTTCGAGCGCGATTGCGTACAGCGTGCGTTTGAGATTGGTGATCCGGTAGTAGTGTTCATTGATGTGCGCATACGAACCGATCTGTCGGACAAATGCCTGTTCGGTCTCAGGCACTGCGTGGCCCCCGACTTTATCCGCATATAGCCCACATAGTGCTAGTCGTAAGTGTTCATCAATTGGGATGGTCCCGTTCCCGGTGAGATGAAATGCAGGCCCGACAACTTCGGCCAACGTCAATTTGCCCGAGCCATATTTCTTATGCGCATAACAAAGACCGCGCACGGTTCCCGGAATGCCGACGGCCAAGGCGCCGCGGCGGATACGCTCCGGCACAAACTCGCCGTTTTCATCGCGATAAAGATTGATGTTACTCGCGGCGGGCGCTTGTTCGCGGTAGTCGAGGGCGACGGGGTCGGTGCCGGGGCGATGGATCACCATAAAGCCGCCGCCACCGAGGCCGCAGCTTTCGGGCCGCACGACGGCGAGCGCGAAGGATGTCGCGACGGCAGCATCGACGGCGTTGCCACCGCGCCGCAATATTGCCAAGCCGGCGCGCGACGCATCGGGATGATCGGCCGCGACCATGTGATGGCGCGCTTGATGATGCCAGCTCGGCGCGGCGGCAGGCATGCCACAGCCGGTGACCGCGACGCTTAGCATGAGTAGTAGAACCGCTGACGGGACTGTGTGAGTGAGTAGCCTTAAGACAGTTTTGATTCTCGAAGTAGTTCCGAGGTGTCTTTGCGCGATCTTGTTTGTCGGCGGTGTTCGCAAATTCGCAAACTGAACGAACCCTCTCCCTGTCCTTCCCTGCAAGGGACGGGAACTTTGGGGCTGCTTTATTGTGACTGCGGCGGTGAGCGTTGGCGTTGTTGTTCGCGTAATCTCAGACCGGCCTGCGCGATTTATTAACTGGGTGGCGGTTGATTCACACGCGACTGGTATGCGAGTATTTGCCGTGTTAGAGCAGTTGCATGACGTGACCATCGCCGCATGGTACAGTGTGACCGCTGATAATGTCACGGTGAGTAGTTTTCGTATTCAGTTCTGAAGTGGAGGGCTTTTATGTTACGACGAATTCACGCCACAACCGATCGACTGTCAATTATTACGACGGCGCTGGTTTCCTTATTCCTCGTCGTGCCGGTGGGCTGCGACAGTTCGAGCGGGGGCAAGAGCAATAGCGGCTCGTCGAACAAATCACCTGCCGCGAATGATTCGGATGACGGCGATAACGCCGACGAACCCGTGGGTGATCAACCGATGTACGGTGAAGCCAAAATCTCCGGTCGCATCACGGTCAAGGGTGCTAAGCCAAATAACCAAAAGTTGGCGATGACCGGCGACCAGTATTGCACAAACTTCGATAAACAGTTCGTTCCGCCGAAGTTTGAAATCGGCGAAGACGGTGGCCTGCCGCATACGTTTGTCTATATCAAGAAGGGTATTCGCAACAAGTATCCGGTTCCGGAGGAAGCGGCGGTGCTGGATCAGAGCAAGTGCATGTACGACCCGCACGTCATGGGCGTGCAGGTGCAGCAGACGCTAAAAATCAAGAACAGCGATGACACCGCGCACAACGTGCACGCACAGCCGAAGCGAAATGAAAAGTTCAATATCGCACAGCCCATTAAAGGGGTGGAAAACGACAGGATATTCAAGCGCCCAGAGATCATGGTGAGATTCAAGTGCGATGTGCACGGCTGGATGAGCGCGTACGTCGGCGTAGTGAAGCACCCCTTCTTTACCGTCACAGATGAGAACGGCAATTTTGCCATCGAGAAGCTGCCGCCGGGCACCTACACACTCGCGACGTGGCACGAACTTTACGGCGAGCGCGAAGCCGAGGTGACGATTGCCGACGACGCTGCCGAGACCGTCGATATCGAATACGCGCGTAAAGAGTAACGCGCCACCGAACCGCGGCGGATAAAGCCTGCGGGCGCGACTGAGATGATCGTTAGCACCGCTACGGCGGCTGATATCGACGTCTGTATAATTTTGTCGATATCAGCCTTTTCAGCGTCGGCTGCCGTTCGCGCGGAAAAAATCGGAAAAATCTGCCAATTTTCAAAACTTTAAAGCGCGTCGACTCCGATCTTTGCGCCGTCGGCAGAATGTGCTGCCGACGTTGTTGCAGAAGGAGTTGGACGATGAAATCCGAACGGGTAAACCCCATACGGCAACACCTGCAGCGGGCGGCGCGCTATGCGATCGCCGCGGCGGCTGGCGTGTTGTTTGCTTATGTGGCGTGGGCACCGCAGCCGCCACCGGGCACGGAAGGGCCGAAGGCCGGCCCGATCGAACTGCCCGCCGCCATGCTGGATGCGTTGCGTGAGCAGGGCATCATGAAGCCGGATGAGACGACGATTCCGCCACCCGTCGACGAGGAACAGCAGGCGGCGTTGCGATGGCGGAGCGATCGCAAATCGCTTGCTTTTATGCAGCGACGCATCACGAACTTTGATCGGTTGGAGTTGATGTGGGCAGCGAACGCCCCCGACGGTGCAACCGCTACCAATAAGCTAAGCGTTGCAGTTAGCGCCCATCCGCGAGCGCCTCCGGCATAGGCCGTTCCCGCGAGGGGAAAGGACGCCCTTTGGGTTCCCCCGCTTGATGGTGATGGGCCAAGCGCCAGAACACCTCACCCGGACCTGCTTGCATACGCTCTTTAGATTTTTCAATCAGCGCGACTTTATCTTTTGGCGTTTCGCCAGCTTCTTCTACGTTATTCACTTCTTGGGTTACCGATTGCAATGGACGCGTTGGCGGCACGTAAACGGCCAATGACGGAATATCCAATCGTATTGGTTCTGCCTCCAGCAACGCATCATTATCAGTATCCCTCAGCGCCTGCAAATTGACGGACTTGATCTTCGGCTTTTCCCGTTCCTTATCGTCGATTACCGGTTGAACGTTGCGCGCTTCGTCTTCTACGGGCACCGCCTGATCACTCGAGCTTGCGTTGGCGATAAAGATGTCGGATTCCGGCAGCGTCATCATTTGCAACGCCAAAGCGCGTGCCGCGCCGTCCTTCGCGTCCACCATCTGATCGAACATGGCCGGTTGCAACTGATACGTCAGTTTGCGGCCCGATTCCATATCGATGAACTCGCAACGCAAATCCGATTCACTCGCGGGGATCAAACGCAGATTGAGCTTGCCGACCGTCGCGCCGGTCGCCGCCTGAATGCCATCGAGCACGGCGGTGTACGGCAATTTCTGTGGGCAATGATGCAGCGCCAACAGGCGGTCGCTACCGAACGCCAACTCGTGTTCGGCAAGGGCACGCTCGCCCATGAGATACCCCGCCACGGCCCACGGATTGATATCGCCGTGAATCGCGCGCAGCAACTGCATCGAGCCGGTCACGTCGGCCTTGCCCTTCACGCCAAAGCTGAACGTCGTCCAGAAGCTTTCCCATTCGTAATTGACGAGGCCATTCACCGGTCGAATGAAGTGAGCGCGGGCGAACCATTGCCCCGACTGCGTCAGCCGCCAACGGGCAATGCCTTGCTCGTCGGTCCGCGTGCGCACGGCAACTTCCCCTTGCAAGGTGCCCTCGTGCGCCGCGCTAAGCGGAACGTTGGGCCAAGGGTGGCCATCGAGCAGCACCTTTACGCCAACCTCGTCACCGGCCTGCCAGCGCGTGGGGTTGGAAAGCGGCACAATCTCCAGCCGTTGACCGAGCGGTCTTAGAAATTGCTGATCTGTATCCGGGGATGCCCCGACTTCGATGATGGTCTTGGCGTATTTGGTGTAACGTTCGCGCACCGTGGTTTTGCCGGCGAATTTTTGACGGTAAGTGATCAGCGCTTCGTCGGCGCGTTCGTCTCGTAGGTAGTCACCGAAGACATCGCCATCGAGCGCGATGACGCGCGGCTTGAGGGATAGTCCGAGAATATGAAAGCCGGGGCTATCGAACGGTTGGCGAACGGCCACGGCGTCGTCTTCGATTTGCAGGCCGTCGATGGGGCGCTGGCGGTTGTCGTGCAGGTCGATGAGGCCGTCGATACGGGTGGGGTCCACGATGCCGTCGCCGATCGGAAACACATCGCCGGTGATAAACGCAATCCACGCTTCCCCACCGGGCTTGATGATGTGCTTATCCGCCACCAGCCACGAATCCACGGCCAGTGCCGGTGCCGCCAGCGACATGGCGATGAGCACGGTAATCAGATGACGCGGGCCGCGTTGCGACACGTGGGGCTCCTTGGAGACGGGGGCTGGCTATCAAATCGGCGTTATCGAGTTATACGATGGCGAATGCCGAGCGGTCGCATTTTAACAACACTCTGCCATGCGTGTGAACGTGCATATAAATCTCGACCGGACCGGCATCGGGCTCAACAGCCGCATAATATGAAATCAGGCCGGGTCAGCCGATTTGAACGGGATGCGCAATCGGAAAATGCCGTCTTCGAGGCTGCTATCCACGTGGTAACCGCATTTATGAAAGACGCGCATCATGCCCTGATTGCCGAGTAGGACGTCGGCGGCAAATCCCGCAATGCCGTTCGTGCGGGCCGCTTCGGCGAGGCGGTTAATGAGCATGGTGCCGATCCCTTGGTTTTGATGGTCGTCGCGAACCAGGAAGGCGGCGTCGGCAAAATTGGTCGCTGGGTTGCGGCTGTAGTGGGCGATGCCGACCATCACGCCGTCGGCATCGGAATCGGTGAGTACGACGAGGGCCATGTCATTTTCGTAATCGACCCTAAGCATCTCCTGCAACTTTTCATGCGGCAGCGACTTGATCATATGGAAGAACCGATAATGGACCGTCTCTTCGGATAAGTCGTAAAACATCTCGCGCAGCATCGACTCGTCGTTGAGCTTGAGCGGTCGTACGAACACGCGATTGCCGTTGCGCATTTCAAACCACGACTCGAATTGCGCCGGATAGGTCGGCGTCTTAAACGGCATCTCTTGTTGATCCTGATAAACCAAGTGGCGTTCCTTGGCTTCGGCCAACAGCCAAGGGCGGAACTTCGGATCGGCAATTTGAATCAGCGCCATCGCGCGCTCGCGAATGCTCTTACCGTGCAAGTAGGCGGTGCCGAACTCGGTAACGACGTAGTGCACATCGCCGCGGGAGGTGACGACGCCGGCGCCGGGTTTGAGTGTGGGCACGATGCGGCTCACGCTGCCGTTCTTGGCGGTCGCGGGTAGCGCGATGATCGGCTTACCGCCGCGGCTGCGCGCGGCGCCGCGAATGAAATCGACCTGCCCGCCGATGCCGCTATAGAAGCGCGTGCCGATCGAATCGGCGCACACCTGGCCCGTGATATCGACTTCGATCGCGCCGTTGATGGCGATCATCTTATCGTTTTTCGCAATGACGAAGGGATCGTTGGTGTACTCGCTGGGGTGGAACTCAACCAGCGGATTGTCATTGACGAAGTCGTAGAGCTTGCGCGTGCCCATCGCGAAGCTCGAAATGATCTTGCCGCGATGCAGCGTTTTGCGACTGTTGTTAATCGTACCGTTGTGAACGAGCGGGATGATGCCGTCGCTGAACATTTCCGTGTGAATGCCGAGGTCGTTGAAGCCTTCCAAGTAGCGCAAAACGGCGTCGGGAATATCACCGATACCCAGCTGCAGCGTCGAGCCGTCTTCGATAAGCAGCGAGATGTTGCGCGCGATCTGTTGCGATGTTTCGTCGCCCTTGCCGAGGTTCAGTTCGAGAATCGGGCGATCGCTGGGCACCAGCGCGTCGATTTCGCGCGCGTGAATGAAGTTGTCACCGAGTACGCGCGGCATTTGTTGGTTGACTTCAGCGATAACGTACTTGGCCGATTCGGTTGCCGACTTCACCACGTCGCACGACACGCCGTAGCTGAAGTAACCGTGTTCGTCCGGCGGGCTGACGGTAATCAGCGCGACGTCGATGACCGTGCGACCTTCGCGAAATTGGCTGGGTAACTCGGAAAGAAAAATCGGCGTGTAATCGGCGCGACCGGCCGAGATGGCTTCGCGCATATTGGCACCGATGAAAAACGAATTGGGGCGAAAGCGATTACCGAACGTCGGGTCGGCATAGGTGGCGACGCCGAGCGTGAGGATATGGATGATCTCGGTGTCGATCAGGTCCTTGCGCTCGCACAGGGCTTCGACCAGGGTCTGCGGTTCGCTCGCGTTCGAACCGATGAACACACGATCGCCGTGGCGTACGCGGGCGATGGCTTCGGTGGCGGATTTGATTTGATCGGCGTGCCGGGCGTGCCATGCCGGCGCGGCCATTGTATCGGAGGACATGCCAACTCCTCATGTGGAGGCGTTTCTGCTCTGGTTCTTATAGATGCTAGCGGTCAAGGATGGCACAGACTGAAGCGATGGGCAATGCGGCGAAGACAAAAGATTTGGAGGCCAAAATGAGATCACGGCTATTTATCGGTAAGGGGTTTAATTCTGTAGTGGTAGCGATTGGGGACCATCGCCGTCCTGGCGGTGCTTATTCGCTTTTCCCACCGGCGAGACGCCGATGCTCCCCTTGGCAGAAATCAAACGACTCCAGTCCCCTTAATTCGTTTCAAAATGGTACGAAAAAGCCGCGCTGTCGATGAGCCTCGGACTCACGATGCGCGGCAATCATATGTTTGGATATCTCAATCCGTCGGCGTCAGGCCACACCGCGTAGCTCGGTGCCATCACCGATGATGATGGGCAATATGGCATCGATGGCCGCCTCGATAGTGGCGGGCGTGGGGTATTCACCGTTGGCGATCGCGTCGCGGAGCAGTTGGAAGTAATCAGCGCTCGGTTGCGCCTTGATCAGGTTTGAAGTCGTCGGTTCGTCATTGATGGTGGATGTAGTGTTCATCGTGACCTCCTGTCTGATGAATGGACCAGGTTGGTACGTCTCGATTCAATAATTGGTTCGAGGTACAAGATCGAACCATCCTTAGTAACGACAGAATTTTAGACCGGTAATAAGTCCGGATTCCCGGCTGTAATCAACTTTTCATTCCGAATTTAGCAATCTTGGTGGGCGCAGTAATTGCCGATCGCGCTCTATTCGTTGTGGCGGGCCGAGTTACGATTCGGAACCGGCAGTCGCCGCGCTGCAGATGCGGCAGAAAATTAATTTTTATTCACCGCGATTCGCCCGGCGGATAAATCGCGAATCGTCGCATTCAAGCCTTCGTAGCGTTCGACAGGTATCGTAAACGTTAGCGTAACGTCGGCCTCGAAGTGCTCGTCAACCATGTCTGTTTCTTGTTCGGCCAAAATCAGCTTCACGCGCTCGAGCAGGTTATAGGGGACGGTGAGGTTGCATCGAATGCGTTCGACCTTTTCTTCTGTTTGCAGCGCTTTGAACGCGGCTTGGGCGGCGGCGGTATAGGCGGCGACCAGACCGCCAGTGCCAAGCTTGGTACCGCCGAAGTAGCGGGTTGTGACGATCGCCACATCACCGATGTCTGACCCGCGGAGCACGGCGAGCGTGGGCGGGCCGGAGGTGCCGGAGGGTTCGCCATCGTCGCTCATGCCTTCGGAAACGCTATTGCCGAAGCCAATGCGAAACGCATACACGTGGTGATTGGCGTCGGGCATCTCGGCGCGTTGCGACTTGATGAACGCCTGCGCCGCCGCGACGGTATCGGTGCGCTCGATCGTGCTGATGAAACGCGAGTTGCTAACGCGCGTTTCGACGCGCACGGTCGCCCTGGGAACGTGGTAGCGTGGCATGGGCATATCGTGAGGCGGCTGGGCGGGGAGATCAACGGTCGGCGCGACTATGCAGGCCGGAATCGGTTGATCTCGACCACGGGGAGCGTCGCCGTCCCGTTGGTGCGTAGCTCTTTTCTCACCGGCGAGACGCCGATGCTCCCCAATTGATACCGCCACCAGTCCGGGGGCCGCCGATTTCATTTTTTTCCGCAGAAACCTGTAAGAATGCGACGGCCTGCGGCTCTAATAGGTGTTCGTATGGCTGTTATGACTGTCACGCAACCCGCCAGCCTGGAGGCTTCTGACGAGGCTGCGCCGTCAGCGGACGCGCTTGCGCGGTTGCGGGCGGGCGATCCGTCGGCGACGGACGCCATGATCCGTCGTTACGCGCCGGCGATGCGCCGCGTGGTGGCACAGTTAAGCGGATGGTCGTCGGAGACGGATGACTTGGTGCAAGATGTGTTTGCTGCGGCGTTGATGGCACTGCCGAAATTTCGCGGCGATGCGGATTTGGAAACGTGGTTAACGTGCATCGCGATTCATCGGGTGCGCCGCTGGCAGCGGCGACAAGTCCTACGGCGCTTGTGGCAAAAGACGGCGGCGGCCCAGCAAACTGCGTTGACGAACGATGATGAGCCACCCGGTGAAATCGAAGAGCAACAACGGTTGGTAAGGGATGCCATTGCAGCGTTGCCGCCGAAATATCGCGAGGTGATCGCCCTGCGATATTTGGAAGAACGCACAACCGGCGAGACGGCGAGCCTGTTAGGACTGCGGTCGAATACGGTCGACGTGCGAGCACATCGCGGTCGGCAGTTACTGGCGGAGCAATTGAAAGAACACGATGCCTTTGCATCATTGCGAACGACATGAAGCACGAGCTTGACGACATATTGCGAACGGTGAAAAGCGGATCGGCACGCGTAGCTGACGCACATGTAAGCGATGCCTTTGTGGCAGGCGTGCATCGGAAAGTTGCGTGGCGACGGCAACAGCGCCGTCTGGTCGCGTCGAGTGGTGCGGTGCTGGCATTAGTCGGTGCCGTGTGGGGTGTCAGCGCGCTGATGCCCTCAGCGAGCAGGCCCAATAGCCCGCTTGCAGTAAACCATGCGAGCGAATCAAACGGCGGGCAAGTAGCGCCCACGCTTACGCGCGAAGAAATCGAACGCGAACTGGCGGAAATCACGCAAGCGGCGCGCGCGATGAACTATCAATTGCAGCGACTCGCGAAGGTCGAACGTATGCGTTTGCCGGCGCGATCAATAACGAAAGAGGCGTTACGCCCTAAACGAGCGACGATAACGACCGACCCGATGGTGCAGGCAGCGCTCGCGGCGGAAACAGCGGCGCAAAGCATGTTCTATCGGGGCGAACTGCTGGAAAAGAACAGTAACACGTTGGCGCAGGCCCGCTCGGCCTACCAGCGTGTGATAGAGGTGTTTCCGCACACGGCAGCCGCCGACAGGGCCCGTCAGCGCTTGCAAGGTGTGCAGGATTCTTAAACGCGATCTCGATCGCATCACATTCGGAATGGCAGATAAGGAGACGATCCTATGTTGATACAACGAGGTGGGTCGCGCGAGCATCGCGCGATGACATTTTTCGGAAGCGTGCTGCTCTTAGCGAGCTTATTGGTCGGCACCATGGGGGCGGCGCAGCGCGGTTATGCAAACGAGCGCAATGGCGATGGCTCGAACAGCCGCACGGCAGTGGTCATCGTACGGGCGGCGTGGACCGATCGACAGGTGCCGCTGAGCCAGGAAATTTTGACGACATTGATGGAAGCCTCGTCGGTGCGGTCGGAAGCGATTCGCGAAGTAATGGGCGCCGGGGGGGGCTTGATCGAAGACACGGGGCTGGTCGAGGTCAATATTGAAACACTGGTCGCGCCGGACATGCTGTCGGCGGATTCGCCATATCTGATTCGCTTTGCGCTGCGGCTCGACGAACTTGATTTGGAAGGCGAGACGATCCCTCCGCGGGCGGAAGAACTGTTGCACAACATGCTGGATCGCATGCGGGCGGCACTGGTACGGTTGGCGGAACAGAACCACGCCAATTTGACGGAGCGCGTCGATATCGCGCAGCGGCGCGTGAAAAAGGCCAAGACGGATCTACAGCGGATGCTGGAGATGCGGCGGACCATGTCGCAGGAGGCCAAGCGTGCGGATTTAACGCGCGACGGTGTCGTGGAAGAGTTGCGCTGGATGGAAGAACAACTGCGCGAGTTGGAGATCGAGCGGGTGTCGCACATGGCGCGGCGCGCTGCAGTGGAAGCACAAATCGCGAAGGTTACGGAAGCGGCGATGAGTGGCGGCGGCGGCGATGAAGTATTGAACAAGCTCGAAGAAATGACGGACACGCATCGAAGGCGAATTGACGACCTCGAGCAGCTCAGAAATCAGGGAGCCGTCTCAAGCGCGACGATTGACGAAGCCAGGATAGAGTTGATGGAGATGCAGGTGCGCCTGGAAGAGCGACGGGCGAGGGTTTCCGTACGCGCCGGATCGGAGCAATTGCCGGCGCTGCAACAAGAGCTTGCCGAATTGACGATTCAATCGGCCGAGATGGAAGCGCGCTTTGCGTACGCACGCGAACGTTCGGAGGCATTGCGACCGACACTGGAATTGGCCGATCGTATCGAAAATGAAGTATTGATCGCGCTGCCGCCCGCACGCGAGCGTTTGCAGGAAGCGTTGGAACGCTTGAACGCGTTAGAAGCGGCGCTGGAAACGTATCGCGCGCCGCAGTTGACCGTCGTCGGCGGCGAGGGCGTTAACGCAAAGTAGAGATATCAATAAGGCGCCGCATGCTCGATGTTTCAGGCGAAAAGCGACGGCGTCTTTTTTTAACTCACTCCCCCACCCACTCCGGAGGCGGCGCTTTGGCGTTGGCCTTCGGTTTTTTATTTTGATTGCGGCTGCTTAACGAATTCGTACGGGCCCTCTGTTGCGCCCCAAACTTGTTCGTCCCGATCGTTGTAACCGCGATCCCACGATTTGAGCATAGCGGGCGTAATGATGACGTCGCTCGTGGCATAGGTCGCACCGCGCAGCTCGCTTTCGCAATCTTTTTCGCGCGTGCTGCCGACATACGAACCGTTCGGAGCCTTATAAAGCACAATGGCGCAGCCAGTACGAATGGTAAGATCGTCGGGCGTTAGGTCATCGAAGATGGCGGGGGTGCGCCAAGCGCCGGCATACTGGAGCGGGTCATCCGGAAGTGTATAGACCACGCTGGCCAATGTATCTTCGTCCTGAGCATGCACGCGATACACCCGTTGCCGATAAGGCTTATCGAGGCGACCGGCGGCGGCCTGTTCGACATAGAGCCAAATGCCGTCGGTGCGCTCGGGCCAGATGCGTACCGTTTCCAAACGGATATCGAAGTAGTTTTCCGAATCGCGCTCGGCCTGGGCGGCGCTAGAAAACGAGCCGGTCATCCAATTGCCGAGTTCGTTTACTTGGTGTTGCGAATTGGAACAGCCAGTCAGGGCAAGACTGTGCCCGGCAATAAGCACGGTAGTGATAGCAAGTGTTTTTCTAGGGGGTGACATCTTACAGCCTCCATGTACGGCGGTTGAGTCGTTATCAATTTTGAATCTGCGAGATAACAGGCCCCGTCAAGCCTACCTTACCAATTCAATCCCCGCTTATCCCGTTCAAAACGATATGCGAAATTGTAATCGCGATGAATCCAATAAGCCCCAAAAAATGATGGTGAATCAATGGGGTTCACCAAAACTGAAAGGGCTTTGTGATGATGTATGGGCCGGTTATTCCACCGCGAATGTATGGTGGCCAAGGTGGTACGATGCTGGGATTATTGTTCGCTTTGCTGATCGCGTGTCTGGGCGGCTTGGTGATTGTTTGGTTATTTGCCCAAGCCGTTAGCCTCACGACAGAGGTCCCGGTTGATTCGACAACCGTCGCGCTAAACCAAACCGGTTAACTGCGCTAAGAAGGCTACGCTGCTGTACGATCGGCAAAGATTAGGGAGAGCAAGGATGCTAGGTGGGCCGAAGCTAACACCGAACTTGAAGGGTGGTCGGCGCGGAACCATTCGGGGCTTGATCTTTATGTTTGTCATCGGGGCGTTAAGCGCTTTGATGTATTTGTGGTTGTTCGCCGAGATCGCGGAGGTCGGGGAAGAGGTGCAGGAACTGATGCCATAAAGGTGTCAGCCATGAATCAGCTACGGCACGGTATCCAGGCTTGCAACGGCTGCCTGCCATCCACCGATAACAGCTTCCGCCGTTCCGGGACCCATCGACACCACTTCACCGTAGGGCGGCAACTCGTTGGTCGTTGCAAACGGGGGGGCCGCATCCCAAAGGCCGCGCGGAATGATGTAGCCGAGCATATCGTTGGCGAGGCCGATGACGATGGGGCGACCGGTCGTGCTGAGTTCGTTGACGGTTGGTGATTCGAGCGACGCCGCGGCAAAGTCGAGCCCAACGGGTTGGATCAGTTCGCCGGTAACAAGTTCGGGCATCAACATGCCGGGAGCCGCAAAAAATTCGAGCGGTCCGATGCTGAGCCGCGCGACCTCGCTGTTGATACGATCAATGTCGATAACGCGATCGATGAGACAGCCGCGCAATGCGAAGTTCAGCACTGGGTTGTCGACGGCAACGGAAATCGGCGTCGATGCGATGGTGATGTCGACGTCGCTCGGGAAACTCTCACGATCGCTTGCTAACAACTCCAGCGCGCGATTTGCCAGTGTGTAACCGTAAGCTTCCGCGTTGCGATGTTGCTCGGGCGTTGCTTCATTGCGCGGCATCGCGCCAAACCCGTCGGGCGTGATGCGACCGCCAAGCGCGCCGTTAAAGAAAACGCAGGTACCGCCTTGGCCGGCCAGTTGAAACTCGGGCATAGCAACACCTTTTTCGATCGCGCTGCGCAGCCAATGGGGGAAGTCGGACGAAATATCCGCGTTAAGGCTGGGGATCAAGATCGGATGGGCGGCGTAGTGTACGACCGTGGTGATGACGGTGTCGTCGGATAATGCGCGTGCTTGCCAGACCGCGAGCGTATCGTCGATGACGTTCGGTTCGCGCGTATCGCGATTGAGTTGCGGCGAACCGCTTTTGCCGATGGCGTAGTCGATGGTGGCGGGTTGGGCGGACTCGGCGGCATCGATAATCGAATCGACGACGATCTGTCGCATGATGCCGCGATAGAGCGTGTCGCTGCAAAACAGATCGGGTGCCCACAGGCCGAGAACATCGGGCGCGTTGTGCGAATGGGTTGCGGCGATCAGCACGTAATCGAACGCGCGCGTCTCGGCGAGTTGCGTACGAATGGCAACAACATCGTCATAGTTGATGCCGATCAGATCGAGGCTTACGAGCGCGATGCGCACGTCGTCGGATTCGATCACGATGCTGCGCGCCCAAATATCGTCGTGCACGCCAAGCGCGAGGCGATAGGGGATACCGCCCGCAATGTAAACGGGAAAATTTGGCGTAATGCGGTGCGCGGCCACGCCGACACTTAGTGTGGATTGTGCGGGCGCGTTTAGCACAACGGGCAGCGACGACGGCAATGGTAGCTCGCAGGCGGCGAAGGCGCTAATGACTATGAAGAGCAACACCGAAGACGCCAGACTTGCTTTGGCTGCAAGTTTTTGACGGACACGCACGCGAGTCGTCCGCGACTTGGTTCTTTCTAACGGATCCAACCCACCCCTAACCCCTCCCTGCAAGGGAGGGGGAGAGTAAAGATCGCAACTTCGTAATAATCGTTGCCGTCGCATCATGAATGGGGCCGACGCGTTTTAAGCAGTCCCGGTTTAAGGTGGTCTCGGTTTTGAGTATTTCCGGTCTTAGACCAGGTCACGAATAGCGGCGACTCCGGTCGCTTTGTTAGCATCCACCGGCTACTTGCCGGCACCACAGCGCGGTCGTCGCTCTCGCACGTGAACTGGTCTAAATGGTACCGCAGGCTTTGATAACTCGTCGCATTGCGGCATCTTGTCACCGGGGACGGTTCGTCGCAAATCGCGCAAGAAAAAACCGCACCCGGCTGAGCGACCGAGTGCGGTGATGAAATCAGTATTTGTCGAATGGACCGCTAGCTGCCCAGCAATAACGCGACGAAGTCGGCGATATCCGCCAGCTCGGTGGCGGCGTTGCCGTCGAGGTCGCCACAGAGGTCGCCGGTGTTGATCAATGCGTCGACCATGCCGGCAATATCGTTACCGTCGATGAGGCCATCGAGATTGAAATCACCTGCAGGGCCCGCGCTGCCAGAGTCCGACACACTCAGATTGCTGCAACCGTTGCCGTTACAGGCCGCGACAAAGTAGAAGCCGCCGTCGGCAGGCGTGTCGACAAAGCTGAGACCGGCCAATCCGCCTGCGACCAGCGACGCGCTCCCTGCGTCGTCAACATCGTTACGGTAAACGTCGTACGTCGTGGCTTCGGCGCTTGCGTCCCACGTGATTTCAATCGCGTTGCAAAATGCGTTGTCGGTCGCGGCCACGTTCGTGGGGGCTGCCGGCGGCATGACGATGACATCTTCGCAATCGACGCCGCTGACGCTGATGGCATCGATACCGGCTTCCACAATCGAGCCCGGGTCGGCATCGCTGGCTGTCCAACGAATGCGGAAGTTCGCCGTGGGTGTCACGAACTGCGAGATTTCGAACGATACCAAGAACCATCCACCACCGGCTTCAGCGCCGCCGGGGCCAACGGTTTCTAGTTCCGTCCAGCTACCGCCGCCATTGTCCGAAACCTCAACGACCATGACATCTTGGTTGGGTTCGGCGCCGGCGGTGTTATCAAACCAGCGCGCGTATGAAACGATCGGATTGTCGAGCGTGCTGACGTCGACGACCGGCGATGTCAACGTGACAGAACCACCGTCGATATCGGAGTTCACGTCATTCGGGTCGGTTTCGGTCAACCAGCAACGACCGGAGCCGTCGAAGTCGACGGGCGGATCGCCGCGATTGTTGCCTTCGGGGAAGTCATTCTCCCAAGCGCCCTCGGTTGCGTCGCCGGTGGCGGTAAAGCCACCGATCAACTCACCGTTGTTATCGAGCGGCGTTAGCACGGCTCCGACGATGGCGGTGAATGGGCTATTACCGCCGGCTGCGGGGAACGTTAGCAAACCGGATTGATCGCCTTCGACCTGAATGAAGAACTCGGGCGTGTCGTCGCAGTTGGCGGGTGGAAGCGTTGCCGTGAATGAGCCGCCGCCGTCGGCCGTTAGCGGTGCGGTTTGGAAAGCACCACCACTGTATCGGAAAGCCAATGCCGCCGTACCGGGGACGATGCTTTCGTCGTTCTCGTTGATGACGATATCAAAATCGGTCGTCATGCCGGGCATCAATTCATCGGGCGTTCCGTTTGGTGTTTCGATGGTAAGCGGGATAAACGGAAGCTCGTCGGCGTTGATGAGCAGTTGATAGAGCTGCGGTTGGCTCACAGGGCCGGTTTCGAACACGCGCAGGTAGTAAGTGCCGGCGGAGTCGAGAATGACGCCATTGAGCGTTTCGTTACTACCGGCGGGCGCGTTATCTGCCGACGCGAGGACGGTCGATCCATTCGTGTCGATGACTTCGATGGCTAAATCCGCTTGGATGGAACTGTCCGTAAAGGATCCGGTACAGCAGGAACCGGGAAGGCCGCCACAAGCCTGCGGCGTGTCTTCATAATCGAGTCCGATTGGCAATAGCGTTAGTGAGAGCGAGGATTGGGTGTTGATCGTTAGCTCGTACACGTCGACTTCACCATTGGCGTCGATACTGATGGTCGAACCGTCATTGAAGAACGGGGCGGGCTCCTGACCGATGAGGCGCGCCGACGGAATGTTGAACGGGGCGAGGGGCGTTGCTTGAGCCACCGAATTGTTGGGCTCGAACGGGTCGCCATAGAAGCCGTGCGCATTACGAACGTCATCGTGCTGGGGACCATCAAAGCCGAGGTTGATAAACGGCTCCATAAGTTTGCTGCCGTTGATTGGGCAGACGTGGGCCTGACCGATGCCGTGGCCGTGTTCGTGGGCGATCACGTTGCGCAGGCCGAGCGAATTACCACTGGTATCGTTGTAGAAACTGTCTGCGGTATCGAAGACCATGTCGCCGTCGTTGGGAAAGTTGTTGTACGCGAGCGTGCCGCTATTGCCGTCGAGCAACATGCCGGCGATGCGCACGTCGCCACGGACGCCGAGGATGCCGGGGTTCTGGTTAAGGGTTACACCGTCGTCGTTCGGTTCGAACGTGTAGTCGATGCCAGTCAACTCCGACCAGCGTGCGAAGACATCGTCGTAGATCGGCTGCCAAACGGCTTGCGAACCGTAGATGCCGTCCATCCAAGCGTTGAAATCATTGGGACGACTGGGAAAGCCGGAAAGCAGCTGCGGGATAGTCGTTCCGTCGGGCGGGAAGCTATACGTGAGCGTGATCGGGTCACCCGGACTGCCAGTGCCGCCGTTGGTGGCGGTCACCGACCAGCGGCTGACTTGATTGAAGCGCGGGCCGCTCAGAGTGCCGTTGTACCAAGGCAACTGACGCATAACCGATTCCACTTCGTCGGTGCCCGTACCGGGAACAAAGCAGATTTGCGGTTGCGGCAGTTCCGCGATGGTCCAGAAGTTTTCTTGCGCGGGTGCCGCATTGATGGGGGCGACCGCGATCATGCCAAGGGCGTGACGCTGGGCTAAGTCACCGGCAATCGTCTGGTCGAGCGTTTCGATAAGTCGCTGTCGATTGATGTCCGTCCCTGTTTTTTCGCTAGCGGGCGCGGGACTCGCGGGCATGGATGCGAGTTGCGTTACCAAGAGGGTAATCGCTAAGCAAGCGACGGCAGGCGCGCATAAAAGCGCGCGGCGGAGCATCGGCATGATTTCCGTCCTTCTGATTTTGGCAGGCGTGATTATCAAATTGTGGAAGAACGCCGGTAGGAATGCGCTCTAACCACCCCACTTAAGGGATATTGTATCCAGTTGGGGAAGAAAACTCACTCAATGGTGACGGAATCACCGCTTTCTGGATTTACTAAGTCGGAATAAGGCGGGATAGGGCCTAAAATCAAGGATTTTCGCGCGAAAGCGTAATCGACTTATTGTCGTCTTCTTTTTTGGCTGCCATCGAGTAGTTGTTGGTCTGGCGATCCTGATTGACCTTGAGCTTCTGACGGTAGAGATCCATCACGTCATTGGCGTTGAGACCGAGGCACTGTGCCATGCTGATCCAGAAGAACAGAATGTCGATCACTTCGACGCGGGCGTTTTGCAGGTCGTGAATTTCAAAGCGCCGGCCGTCGCGCGCCTCTTTGCACCAGTGCTTCCAATACATGCAGTCGCGCAGCTCTTCGAGTTCGTTGGCGGCGGCCATGATGTAATTGTTGAGCCACTCGCCGGCCACGCGCGGATCGAAGTTGTCGTGCAGCTTATCGGCGTCGAAACCGATGCGTTTGTTCAATTCCGCCTGATGTTGAAAGAGTTCTTCGAGCACGGTTTGTCCTTCGATGGTCGGGCGTTGGGTCTGGGCAGATGCGCATTGCGGTCAGCGATCGCGTGAGAAATACTCGGCATTGATCTGAATGTACTTGGTGTACTTTTCCGGTAATTCGTCTTCGAGAAAGATCGCCTGCACCGGGCATTCATCCACACAAAGGCCGCAATCGATGCAAATATCCGGGTCGATATAAAGCATATCTTCGTGCTTAAAGGCTAGCTCTTCGGCGGTCGGATGGATGCAATCGACGGGGCAAACGGCGACACAGGCGGTGTCTTTAGTGCCTATACACGGCTCGGTAATCACGTGGGTCATAAGTCATTACGGTACCTTGCGAGCGAAGGCGACGAAAGGGGGTAAACACCGCGCAGGTTTAATGTGTTGGCGTTGCGAATGTCCGAATATTCTGGAATGACACGTCTTGGGTTGTAAATAATTGCCGGAACTAGGGTTAGGTGGCCAGTTGCCGCTACCTGGCCTTTCTTGACCGTTTCGATTTTTCGTCGCTAGAATCACGGTTTCGCGCGGATCGGCGGACTGGCGAAGTGGGAATTGCCGCGCGACGAGTCACACGCAACGAAAGAATCACGTCTCATGGATATCGAGAAGATCAAAACGCTGACCGAGCTGATGGTCGACAACGACCTGTCAGAAATCGTGTTTCGCGAGGGGGAAGATCGAATCATGCTGCGGCGCGGCGGCATGGCGGCACAGAGCGCGAGCATGGCACCGCCGCCACCGCCACCGATGCCGGCGGCCGCGCCCGCTGCGGCACCGGCTCCCGCTCCGGCAGCAACACCGGCCCCCGCCGCAGACGCGGGGCTGGACGCGATCGAATCGCCGATGGTCGGCACGTTTTATACGGCGTCCGACCCGGACTCGCCGCCGTTCGTGAAAGTCGGCGACAAGGTCACACCGGACACGGTCATTTGCATCATCGAGGCGATGAAGGTCTTTAACGAAATCAAGGCCGAGAAGTCGGGAACGATCGCGTCGATCGATGTGAGCAACGGCGCCGCCATCGAATTCGGCCAGTGTCTGATGAAGATTCGGCCCGACTAAATTTAGTCGTTCGTCTATTTATCGTTTCCCGCCGGTTATGCCGCTAATGTCGACGCTTTCCCGCAGCACTACCCAAGCCGGTCGCGCCCTTGCCGACCGCCGAGCTTCAACGCCTATGTTTTCACGAATTTTGATTGCCAATCGTGGTGAAATCGCCTTGCGAATCATTCGCGCCTGTCGCGAGATGGGTATCGAGACGGTCGCCGTGTATTCGAAGGCGGATCGCGAAGCGCCCTATCTGAAATTGGCGAACAAGGCGATTTGCATCGGCGATGCCGCACCGCGCGATAGTTATCTGCGCGCCGATCGCATCATTGCAGCCGCCGAAGTGGCCGACGTCGACGCGATTCACCCGGGTTATGGCTTTCTTTCGGAGAATGCGGATTTCACCGAGCAGTGCCGCGATAGCAAGATCGAATTCATCGGCCCCAGCGCCGAATCGATTCGGTTGTTGGGCGATAAGGCGGCGGCCAAAGCATTGGCGAAAAAGGCGAAGGTGTCGGTCGTGCCCGGTAGCGACGGCATTGTCGAAGACGACGAAGAGGCATTGCAGATCGCCGGTGAGATCGGTTATCCGGTGTTGATTAAAGCCTCGGCAGGTGGCGGCGGCAAAGGCATGCGTATCGCGCACAACGAAGCGAGCATGCGCACGCAAATCCGAAACGCGCGCACCGAGGCGTTGAATGCGTTTAAGGACGATCGCGTTTATATCGAGAAACTGATCGAAGAGCCGCGGCACGTCGAAGTGCAAATCCTCGCCGATCAACACGGTAATTGCATTCACTTATTCGAGCGCGATTGCACCGTGCAGCGGCGGCACCAGAAGTTGGTGGAAGAATCACCGAGTACCGCCATTAACGACAAAGTGCGCGAGGCGATGTGCAAGGCGTCGGTGCGCTTGGTGCAGGCGGCGGACTACTTCTCGGCGGGCACGGTCGAATACGTCGTCGACAAGCACGGTAACTATTACTTCCTCGAAGTGAACACGCGCATTCAGGTCGAACATCCGGTGACCGAGTTGGTGACAGGTATCGATTTGATCAAGTGGATGATTCGAATCGCAGCGGGCGAAAAGCTCACGCTGCGGCAGAAAGATATTAAGCCGCGCGGCGCTGCCATCGAAGTGCGCATCAACGCCGAAGATCCGGAACACGATTTCCGACCTTCACCGGGGCGCATCGATACGTTTCGCGCGCCGGGCGGTTATGGCGTGCGGTTCGATTCGCACTGTTCGTCAAACTATAGCATCGTGCCGTATTACGATTCGATGATTGGTAAATTGTTGGTTTACGGTGCAGATCGAGATGAAGCGATTCGACGGATGCGGCGGGCGCTGGCCGAGTTTGAAGTCGGGCCGATTAAGACAACGATTCCGATTCATCAGAAAATTATGGACCATACCGATTTTGTCAGCGGCAATTTTGATACGGGTTTTATCGAGCGGGCGTTCGGGAAGAAGTAGGCGGCGCCAATCGAGTCCTTACTATAGTTCTCAGCCAAGGCGAATTGCGACAAAGCACTGGGTCAGCCCAATCAAATAGCGACTACCGGCTATTAGCCGGGTCCACAGTAACATCGTCGACTACAGTCGTTACCTACTGTTGCGCCGCCTTTTTTATTCCCCATCGCGTCCAACTCTATCGCTTCCGCGTGTGAGCCTTTTCGTCCAATCGGCGCGCAGCGCCATCTTGCAGCGCGTAAGATTGCGCTGCGGCAATCGGTTCACCTTCAATTTTCAGACTCGCGACGCGATTTCTCGGCGGTCACGACGCGATCTTCGGCAGTCATGATTGTCGACTTGGCCAGGTCGACTTCACGGGCGTCCCCGGTCTTGGTGTCGATGATGTACACCTTGTCGCCGACGGCGACGACTTGATGACGGTCCTTTACACCGCGGCTGTGGTCGCTGGCGGAAACGGCCATGCAGCCGAGATTGGCCGAGGCGATGACGAAAAGGGCAAGGCAGATCAGACGTTTCATTTAATTTCTCCGAAAAGTTGTCGGTCGAGATCGACGTTAGGGGCGCAGGCAGTTCGCATCGATACAACACGGGCGAACCGCATCTGCCGGCTATTGAATCAAACGATGCGTTTATTTTTGACTTTCCCCAAAATTTGGCGATGACCGCCGCGATTTGTTAGGCTGCGCTAATGGACAACCACCGATTCCCAGAGCAAGGGGCCCTTATGCGGCGGCGCGCGTTGGTTTCAATCTTAATCGTTCTCTGTTCGAGTTTATCGCTTGCGACGGCGGCTGAGGATCCTGAAAAAGGAACAGAGCCGACGCGGGTGCGCATCTTCGAGCGCAGCGCCAACCATCTTGCGGTGGGAACGGTGCGTATGATCGGCGACGCGGTCCACGTTCCGTTGAAACTGTTGATCGATGAGATGGGCTTGGAGCAGAAGCCCGTGGGTGAAGGCCGCATCGGGATATGCCGCGGGGATTTGTGCATCCCTTTCGACGTTGCGGAAAAAGACGGCGCCCTGCGCCGAGATGGGCAGACGCTTTGGGTGCCGGTCGCGCCATTGGTGGAAGCGCTCGGCGGGCATTTTACTTGGGATGCTAACGCCAAGGCGCTGTTGCTGGATTTGTCGGATGTGCATCGCGCCGCGACTTGGGCAGTCGGCGCGCCGTTCGAATTACAACTGCCGGATTTAGAAGGCAACAGCGTAAGCGTGGAACGCTATCGTGGCCGCAAGGTGTTGCTCTACGCCTGGGCGTCGTGGTGAGCGTGTCGTCATCAGTTGCCCGGGTGGCAACAATTCTATGCGGAACACAAGAGCAACAAGTTTGAAATTCTCTCTGTCGCCGTCGATGTGCAAGGGGCGGCCAAGGCCAGTAAGTGGCATAACGTCGCGCGGGCTCAGTTTACGACGGTCGTCGACCAAGAAGCCGTGCTGGGCACGCGCTTCGGCGTGAAGTATGTGCCGTTTTCGATACTGATCGATGAACAAGGCAAGCTGGTGCGCGGGCCGACGCCGGTGAATGTTGGTAAAGAAAACGATCGCAAAGAGATTGTGCAGTGGATCGAAACCGGTAAGGCACCGCCGGCAGGCGGTGGTGATGAAAAAGGCGGCGCGCTAACGCCGGAACAACTCACGGTTCGGTTGCGCCTCGCGTATGCGGCCAAATTGCAAGCGGGCGGCGATGTGAAAGGCGCGTTAGCGCAATTGAAAGCGGCGCGGTCGTTGTATCAGGATAATTGGCTGATTCGTAAGCAGATTTGGGCGCTGGAGCATCCGGATCGATTTTATAACGGGCGCGTGGATTTTGATTGGCAACGCGAACAGCTTAAACGCGAGGCGGAGGCGAAGCGGAAGGCGACGCGGGAGCGCGACAAACGGTCGGAACAGTTAGGGGAAACTGATCCAGATCAGTAATGGTCCGGACTTTTCATAACGTCTCGTAGCATGTTCCTCGAAGCATCAAGCGTTTGTAGGGTGCATCCCTTGATGCACCAATCATGTCGCCGATGGAAGAGTTCGGTGGTGCGTCGAGGGACGCACCCTACGTTTGCGATTCGTGTATCCTCAAGATGCCGCCGTCGTTTTCGGTCGATCCCTTGGCTGCTCTTCTGCTACAATTTCTTTCGTGAGTACCGATTTACCGCAACAGCAACTCGATGTGTTCGTGACGCAGGCACTCGGCGAAGGGCCGCTGGCTGTGCGGGCGCTGCACGTGTTGCGCGCGCTCCCGCGCGAAGTGGTCGATGATTTCCTCGCCGACCCGCAGTTTCGCATCGCCGTTGATGACTACCAGCCGGGCAAGGGCCGCACCGTTTGGTTGGCGTGTCCGACGATCGGCAACGGCAGCCGCAGCGTGATTCTCAAACCGCGCCTGGCCGAGTGCGACGCGGCGTTTGCGTATTACATCATCGCGCACGAATTGGCCCACGCGCATCTGCGCAACGGCGGGTATGGTTCAATCGCCGACCCGGAACACGCGGCGGATGCGCTGGCAGCGGAGTGGGGGTTTGGGAAGGTCGCGCGAAGGTGATGGATTGCCCCGATTTTTCGTAGCTACTGATCTGCAGTGTTCAAAATCCCTCCTTGACCCCCTGCGCGGGGCTACCGATAGACTTGTTAGGTCCTCATCCCAGCCGCCGACGGTTATTTGGGCGGGGGGACCGTATGATTGAAGGGGGAAGCCCCCGAAAATCGTCTAGAATTTGCCCGATGTTGCGCCCTTGAATTCAGGGTGTAACATTATGACCAATAGAGGTTTAGATGGCTCTTAAGATCGATAAAGATCACCAGCGCTTTCGGCAGATCGTCAAGGGGAAGATCCGTGGCGACTTGCGGAAGTTTCTCACCCGTGGCGAGCTGATCGGCCGCGAAGGGGAGAAGGCCATCAGCATTCCGGTGCACGGCATCGAGACGCCGCACTTCCGATATGGTGACAACAACGACGCGGGCGTGGGCGTCGGCGATGGCGAAAGCGGCGACCCGGTCGATGGCCAGGAAGGCGATATGGGCCCCGGCGGCACGCAAGAGGGCCAGCATATCATGGAGGTCGAGGTCTCGCTCGACGAGCTGGCCGACATCCTCGGCGACGAACTCGAATTGCCGCGCATCAAGCCCAAGGGCAGCCACTCGATCACGTCGGAGAAAGATCGCTACAGCGGCATCCGCACGACAGGGCCGGAATCGCTGCGCCACTTCAAACGCACGTTTCGGGCGGCGCTCAAGCGGCAGATCATGGCGGGCTTGTACGACCCGGAGAATCCGATCGTCATTCCCGTGAAGCGCGACCAACGTTATCGCAGTTGGAAGCCTGTGAAGAAACCGCAGTCGAACGCAGTGATCGTCTACATGATGGACGTCTCCGGTTCGATGGGCGATGAACAAAAAGAATTGGTGCGCTTGGAAGCGTTTTGGATCGATGCGTGGTTGCGACGCAATTACGAGGGGATCGAGTCGCGCTACATCGTGCACGACGTGCGCGCGGGCGAAGTCGATCGGCAGACGTTCTTCCGCATTCGCGAAGACGGCGGCACCAAGATCAGCAGCGCGTTCAACCTTTGCCGCTCGGTCTTGGAATCGAACTACCATCCGGATGAGTGGAACATTTATCTGTTTCACTTTTCCGATGGGGATAACAGTAGCGAGAGCGATTCGCGCGAGTGCTGTCGCATGTTGCGCGAACAGATGTTGCCGCACATCAACATGTTCGGTTACTGCCAAGTCGCCAGCGCTTACGGTAGCGGCAACTTTATCAACGTGATTCACGAGCATCTCAATAAAGAAGAGAACGTGATTACGTCGCGTGTGAATACGAAGGATGATATCTTCGATTCGCTCAAGACGTTCTTTTCGCCGGGCAAGTAATAAAGGGTCGCAAGACAGGTATCTACCGCCATGAGTATCGACACGTTACGACCCGATTTGGCCCGCCATGCCGCCGCGATTTGCGATATCGCCGCCAGCATGGGGCTCGACTTCTTCGAAACACGCTTCGAGTTGGTCGACTTCGACACGATGCAACAGATCGCTGCCTACGGCGGTTTTCCGCAGCGCTATCCGCATTGGCGCTTCGGCATGGAATACGAAAAGCTGCGCAAACAGCACGTTTACGGGCTGGGCAAGATTTACGAGTTGGTGATCAACAACGATCCATGCTATGCATACTTGGTGGCGGATAATTCGATCACCGACCAAAAGCTGGTGATGGCGCATGTGTACGGCCATTGCGATTTCTTTAAGAACAATTATTGGTTCAGCAAAACCAACCGCAAGATGATGGATGAGATGGCGAATCATGCCACGCGCATTCGTCGTCATGCCGATCGACACGGTTTCGAAGAGGTCGAGTCGTTCATCGATGTGTGCATGGCGTTGGACAATCTGATCGACCCACACTCGCCATTCATGCGGCGCGAGGCCGACCCGAATTGGGAAGCCGATCAACGGGCCAAGGCCGATCGCCACGGTCACGAAGAAGTTGCCGGTTATCAGGCCAAACCGTACATGCGTAATTGGATCAACCCGCCGGAGTTGATCAAGAAGCAGCGCGAGAAGATGCTCAAAGAACGCGAGCAGAGCAAAGGCGCGTTTCCGAAACAGCCGTTGCGAGACGTGTTGCTGTTCCTGTTGAATTTTGCGCCGTTGGAAGATTGGGAGGCGGACGTACTCGCAATGATCCGCGAAGAGGCGTATTACTTCGCGCCGCAAGGCCAGACGAAGATCATGAACGAAGGCTGGGCGTCGTATTGGCATAGCAAAATGATGACGACGCGGATTGCGGGTGATGATGAGATCATTACCTACGCGGATCATCACAGCGGTACGGTCGCGATGAGCCCGGGACGACTGAATCCGTACAAGGTTGGCATTGAGTTATTCCGCGATATCGAGGAGCGCTGGAACAAGGGACGATTCGGTAAGGAATACGACGAGTGCGGTACGTTGGAAGAGAAGCGCCGGTGGAATACCGACGCGGGGTTGGGGCGTGAGAAGATTTTCGAAGTGCGGCGCATTCATAATGATGTGACGTTCATCGATGAGTTTCTAACGCCCGAGTTCGTCGATCGCTTTAATATGTATCACTATCGCTTCGACCCGATCACGCGGCGGATGGTGGTGGTGACGCACGATTTTCAAAAGATCAAACAGCAACTTCTGTTCATGCTGACCAACCACATGCAGCCGTATATTTATGTGGTGGACGGTAACTACGCCAATCGCGGCGAGCTGTATTTGGCGCACAAGCACACGGGTGTTGATCTGGAAATCAAGTTTAGCGTCGAAACGCTCAAGTGCATTCAGAAGCTCTGGCGACGACCGGTGCATCTGCAGGCGCTGATCAACGAAGAGATGGTGCTGTTCAGCTACGACGGCGAACAGTCGCAACAGCAGAAGATTCACGACGATTTGCCGCAGCCGGCGCATTCTTTTTAGTTAGCTTCGCCTTGTTATTTGCCGTGCAGCGGCCCGTTCTCCCGTCTGGTTCCGCCAATGCGTCGCCCGGTTCGACAACTCGGGCTCTGCTCGACACAATTCCGATTGCAATGATTGCCGTTTTCTCCGTTTGGATTGCGCTAGGCTGTTTGGTCACGGCGCTGTTGACTGTCTTTCGGCCCGACAGGGGTGCCGATTCGGTGGTGACGCTGTTGATGTACACCATCGCGGCGTCGGCGACGTTGGCGGCGGGCGTGTTGTGGGCGCTGCGTAAGCGATCGGCGGACGAAGCGGGCGTGGCGGGACAACGGTTGCAGGCCTTGGCGGCGCTCTTCATCAACAGCGTGACATTTGCGCTGGTGTTGTTTTCATTACTCAGTTGGCAGAACGCGCTGATGGCGCTCGCAATTGAATACGGGTTTTTGTGGATTTGCTGGTACGGCTATTCGCGCGTGGTGTTGGTGGAGCCGCCGGGGGGAGAGAAGGGCGAATAGCGAGTAGCGAATGGCGAATGGGGAATCTACAATGCATGTGTCAATACATCAGGTGCCACACGGACCATCGTACGGCCATGGATGAGATGTGAATCCGATCAGAGCCGCGCCCGTAAGGAAGCGGTTACCTACCGAGCGCTCGGGACCGTTGGTCAAGCGAGTGCGGCATGGCAAGTAAGCACTGAGGTGCGCGCGGACGAAACAAGCTGACAGTTTGCGAACGTTGTCACGAAGTTTTCAGCACGAAAGGATGCACCAACACGAGCAAACGCAGCGTGGGTTGAACAAACCGACGTGAACCATAGAACGAGCAGACATGCCCGAAACACAAGACAACCTTACCATTCAATTGAACGGTAACGAATTCGACCTGGCAACGCCCGCAACGGTGAAGACGCTGGTCGAGTTGCGCCGGCCGAGCCCGCCTTTTGCGGTGGAAGTCAACAAACGGTTGGTGCGCCACACGGATTATGAACAAACGCCCCTGCAAGCCGGCGACGCGGTCGAAATCGTGACGCTGGTGGGCGGAGGGTGAGAAGAAATTGAGAATGGCGAATGATGAATTGAGAAAATCTCTCCGATGAAGTCGCGTTAACTCGGCGCGCTGCCTTTCTCAATTCTAAATTCTCCCTTCTAAATTATTCGCCAACGAGTCATCTATTCACGCACAGAAAGACTTGCACGGTTAACGTCGGATAAAGAAGAAAGCGCCCCGTATGGACCCCACCCCTATCAAAATCGGTAACCTCAGTTTTCGATCGCGTTTGTTCGTCGGCACGGGCAAGTATGCGAGCTTCGAGCAGATGCGCGCGTGTTTGGAGGCCAGCCGCTGCGAAGTGGTGACCGTCGCTGTACGGCGCGAGCGCTTGATCGATAGCGAGAATCGCAACCTGCTCGATTACATCGATACCGACCGTTACACGATTTTGCCGAACACGGCGGGCTGCTTCACCGCCGACGATGCGATTCGCGTGGCACGGTTGGGGCGCGATATTCTGGAACAACTGAACAACCCCGGCGCGGCATGGGTGAAGTTGGAAGTCTTGCACGATAAAAAAACGCTGCTGCCCGATCCGGTTGCCACGCTGGAAGCCACACGCGAGTTGATCAAAGACGGCTTTTCGGTGCTGGTCTATTCGAGCGACGACCCGGCGATGGCCTGCCGCCTGAAAGAGGCCGGCGCCGCCAGCGTGATGCCCGCCGGCAGCCCCATCGGCAGCGGCCAGGGCGTGCTCAACCCCAACGCGATTCGCATCATTCTGGAAATGCTCAAGGAAGGCGACGCCGATTACCCGGTGATCGTCGACGCCGGCGTCGGTACAGCCAGCGACGTCAGCATCGCCATGGAACTCGGCGCCGACGGCGTGCTGCTCAACACGGGTATCGCCCACGCCCAAGAGCCGGAGCTAATGGCCCGCGCCATGGCCCACGCGCTGGATGCGGGGTATCTGGCGTACCGCGCGGGGCGGATACCGAAGAAGCTTTACGCCACAGCGAGTTCGCCGGTGGAGGGGACGATTGTTTATTAGTGAAGTTGCGAGAATATGGCTAGAATGCTACGATCGCGATTAAGGCCGGAGGATATTGATGCGCAGTAAGCTGTATTTGAGCCGAATACCACCACAGTATCGGTTTGCCCACCGATTCACATTTTACCTTCATGATTACCTTGCCGACGTCGTCATTCATGGCGAGGGCTCCGAGATTTTTGATTATGAGTTTGACGGTCGGGGTTTGGCACTCGATGAGATTGACCGGGATGACCCATTAAATTGGCTTTTGGCAAACGGCTTTGAAAAGGAGGCTGGAGAAATAGCGCTTCGGCAGTGCTTTGTAGCGTTACTATCCGACTCTTGCCACCATATCTATGAGTCGCTCGTCAATATGGAAAAGTCGAAGTTTAATGTGGCATTGACGCTCCTGCGTAAGCCAATTAAGGACAACTTATTCTACTTTGAATGGTTTTTGGCAGAGCCAGGCGAACTATTGAGTCGATTTCTAAGCCAAGAAGTAAAGACATATGATGTAAGTAGAATGGAACCGGCTGATAAGAAGCGAATTCTCGATAAGGCTCAGGCCCTGTGTGGTTCGACAGAGTACTTGGCTCAGGATCAGCTATACGGGTTTCGTTATGATCGTAAGAGTTCCTTCGGTCTGTCGCGCTTCTGTGATCAGGCAATTCATTTGGTCACGAATAACGCAAACTACGAAACTGAGCGTCAGAATTTCAATATGATATTCAGAGGGAGTGAAATTCCGAGTTGGAAGTTTGATCTTGTTTATTCGACGTTGCCCTTGATTTTGATGCACACAGTTGACGTCGTTCAGGCCTTATTAAGTCGGATCACTCAGGTTAAGGAAGAAGAGGCCGCATTTCACGCTCTAAGGCGGTCTGTAGGCTTCGCATTGTTCGCATATTCCGTTTCCGAAGATGCCATGGTGGCGTCAAGTAACCCGGAGAGCGGCAGGCTGTGTTTGGAGGAAGATCCAGAAGTCTCTTGTGATAATTGTGGTAATCACCTGCTAAGCAGTGTTCGGAGTGCGTTGTACTTCTTTTATCACGGCGTGTTACGTTGTACAAAGTGTTGTAGTTCACGTTACTTTGCTGATCGCCCTCCATTTGGTTATTGCGAACTAGCCGATTCCGAATTAACAGAGTTTCTTGACGAACTGTAATATGGTCGCAGTTAGGAGCTTTGTTCGAGGTGATTGAGCCATAGATATTACTGGGGCGAATTACAAGAATTGAAGATTCTTAAAAATAGTAGAATGTAATTCTAGCTTCTGAAACCGAATGGGGGGAGCATAGTTGAAAAAGTATGACGTTCTCTTGGTGCCGCATCGATATGGAGAAGGTGTGTTGTCGCTTTCCGAGTTTGCTGGTTTACCGGAAGAGGGAATTCTGCTGGACAGTGATATTCGGGTCCAGCGCCCGGTTGATCTAAATAAGATTATGGATGCTATCGACCAGCGTTGGTTACGGCGAAGAAATGATGAATATGAATGGAGTATTCCCGCTAGGCAGTTCGGCGCTTATTATGGAATCTATAGAGATTCTTCAAAAATTGACAATCTAAGTTGGGATCCGGACCAAAGATTGCGGCGTTGTGTAGCGTTTTCGCGCGTCGTGCACGACTCTGCAATTGGTTTTGAGTATCAAGCAAAAGTCATTCTAGATGACAAAGATATTCAGCAAATAATTCCCTACGGCGGGAGGTCTACCTACGCGCTTGGGATGACGCGACCGTGGCTCGATATTTCTGAATGGGGTCGGGTGCGAAAAATGCTCGAGTTGTGGGAAAAGTGTGCAGCAAAAGACAAGTCGCGAATCAATCGAGCGATATATTACTATGAAAAACTCTCGTTCGAAGATAATTTAATCGATGTTTGGCCGTTACTCGGAAATGCCATTGAGGCGCTGATAAGTAAAGATTGGCTCGACAATTCAGGATGGAATCGGGTCTTTGATGACCAAAGGGAAGATCGAAGGGGTAGAATATTTAAATACGGAATAGAACAATTGGCGAAAGCCGTGGGTATTTCACTAGAAAAGTCTCTTCCAGAGGATTCTTGGAATAGGCGTTCAGCTTTTGCCCATGGAATTCGTCAATTTCCTTTAACGAAGAACGCAGAGATAGATAAACAGCGGGGAATCTATGCTAATGTAGTTGATGAGGTCTATGAGATTTCGGCGTCTCGTGAGATTAAGAGACTTGTCGCATTTGTTATCGAAAAGTCTATTTTGGAAGATGACTTCGCGAGTGTCTTCGAGAATAATTGCACGGTTTCAACATGGCTACGAGATTCAGGAAAACAGCCTTGATGATTTAATCTACCGCCACTGCCCATCGCCCGTCACCACATACCGTTGCGTTGTCAGTTCTTCCAGCCCCATCGGCCCGTAGGCGTGAATGCGGCTGGTGCTGATGCCGATTTCGGCGCCGAGGCCGAGTTGGAAGCCGTCGTTGAAGCGGGTGGAGGCGTTGATGAGTACGCACGAGCTTTGCACGCGCTGCACGAAGGCTTGTTGGGCGGTTGGGTCTTCCGTCAAAATCGCGTCGGTATGGTTACTGCTGTAACGATGAATGTGATCGATAGCGGCGTTGAGGTCGGGTACGATTTTGATTGCGAGTGTGAGACCGAGGAATTCAGTGCCCCAGTCGGCGTCGGTCGCGGGGGTGGCGTCTTTGATGATCTTGCACACGGTTTCGTCGCCGCGCAGCTCCACGCCGCCGGCGCGCAGTTTTTCCGCCAACGGTGGTAACAACTGATCCGCTACGTTTTGGTTAACCAGTAAACACTCCAACGCATTACACGTAGCCGGTGCCGAGAGTTTGGCGCTGGCACAGATATCGACGGCCTTTTCGAGGTCGGCCTGCGCATCGACGTAGATATGACACACGCCGTGAAAGTGTTGGACGGTCGGCATGCGCGCGTGTTCGTGCACGAAGCTGACGAGCGTGTTACCACCGCGCGGAATGGCAAGGTCGATGTACTGCTCCATGTGCAAGAGTTGTTTCATCACATCGCGGTCGGAGGTGTCGACGAGGGTCATGGCATCGACGGGGAGGTCATGGGCGGCGAGCGTGTCGCGCGCGATTTCGGTAAGGATTAGATTGGAATGCAACGCTTCGCGACCGCCCTTAAGGATGCAGGCGTTGCCGGCTTTGAAGCAGAGCGCGAAGGCGTCGACCGTAACGCCGGGGCGCGACTCGTAAATCATCAACACCACGCCGATGGGGCAACGGACTTTGGAAACGTGCAGGCCGCTGGGCACGTCGTAGCCGCGCACTTCGGCGCCGACGGGGTCGGGTAGATCGGCGACTTGGCGGATACCGTCGACGAGTTGCGCGATGCCGGTGTCGGTGAGTTCGAGGCGGCGCAGCAAGGGCTCAGCGATGTTGTGGTCGCGCGCGGCTTGCATGTCTCTATTGTTAACGGCGCGGATGTCGGTAGCGCGGGCTTCGATGTTGGCAGCGAGAGCGCGCAGGGTGTCGTTTTTTTGTTGCGTCGTTGCGGTGGCGAGTTGTTGGGCCGCGGCCTTGGCGGCGGCGGCGCGGGTTTGGGCGTTGAAGGGCATCGTGGTGTTACTCGTTCTTGTTAATCATTCGTCTTGAAATTTGGTTGCATCGGGATGGATGGTCTTGCCTGCTGATCCCGCGACATCTGACGGTAACCGCTTCCTCACGGGCGCGGCTCTGATTGCGCTGTGGCACCGGTTTGTAACCGGTGGGTCGGCGAAGCGCGTGGTTTGCGTATGTTGATTCAGGTTAACAATTCATCGGATGCATTCCTGCATTCAATAACATTGCTGGTTGCACGCCTCATCCCGGTCTTTTGCCCTCGGGTGAGAGGAGATTTATGTGGCCACAGGCCACAGCTCTGTGGCGCGCCGCAGCTTGTGGCGCTGTGCCGTGTAGCAACTTACGGCGTTGCTTCTTGCAATAGCACCATGTCATCGCGATGCACCATCTCGTCGACGTACACATAACCTAGGATGTCTTGAATTTCATGGGCCTTATGACCTGCAACGCGACGCATCTCGTCGGCCGAGTAAGATGCTAACCCCAATGCAAACGGTTGACCGTCCGCGTCACAGACTTCGATGCGTGCGCCGATGGTGAAATCGCCGTGGACCTGCGTGATTCCTTTGGCGAGTAGGCTGGCACCGCGCTCTGCGACGGCGGTTTGCGCACCACCATCGACCCACACGCTGCCGCGTGAGCGCGAGCGCACGGCGATCCATTGCTTGCGCGCGTCGAGCTTGCGTGTGTTCGGTGCAAAGTAAGTCCCAATGGGTTCGTTGTTTAACAGTTTCTGTAACGTGCCCGACGTTGTCCCATCCGCAATGATTGTGGGCACGCCCCAACGCGCCGCGATTTGGGCGGCGCTGACTTTGGCTTTCATACCGCCGACACCGGTGTCTGATAATGAATCGTTGATGTGATCGGCGAGCGGCGCGTCGATGGATATCTCGCTAATGATCTCACCATCACCATTGCGGTAAAGACCGGCAACGCGGCTGAGCAAGACGAGCAAGTCGGCCGACGCCACGCTGGTGGTAAGCGCCGCAAGGTGATCGTTATCGCCGACTTTGGTTTCGTCGTCGGAGAGCGCGTCATTTTCGTTAATAACTGGCACCACACCGGCGGCGAGCAGCGCTTGCAGGGTGTGTCGCGCGCTGAGAAAGCGGCGGCGATTCTCGATATCGTCGGCAGACATGAGCAGCTGCGCCGTGGCGATGCCATGCTGCCCCAGATGATGGTCGAGCGCGGCCATCAGTTTCGGTTGACCGACCGAGGCGGCGGCTTGGCGTTGCACAACATCGGACGGCACGGTTGCAAAGCCGCAACCGCGATAACCCAGCGCGACGGCCCCCGACACGACCAATACCACGTCGATCCCACGCGCGCGAACGTCGGCCACATCGTTGGCGAGGGCGGCGAAGATCTCGGGGCGCACGTTGCCGTCACCAGCGATCACGGCGGAGCCGACCTTAACGACGATGCGGGCGAGTTTAGGAAGTTGGCGCGATGGCATGGGTGAGATTTGCAACTCGGGGTTAGCGCTGGTGGTCATCCAGGTCTTTCAAAAGTGTATCGGCGGCAGCAATCGTGATGGAAGGCTTGGGGCTGCCTGCGGTGGCGTATTGTTTGAGCGTATCGGGCGTAATGGCGTTAAAGGTTTCGCCGTCGGCGATGTGCTGGGCGATCTGGTGATGGGCGCTGCGCAGGGGCGTGCCTTGCTTTACGAGGTTTTCCATCGCGAGCGTGGCCATCAGGTTGCCGTCGTTGAAGCAGGCGGCGAGTTGATCTTGCTTGAACTCCAACGCGGCGATGAAGTCGGTCGTAAGGGCGATTAAGTTGAAGGCTGTTTCAGTGGCGTTGCGAACCAACGGCTTAATCGTTTGCAAGTCGCGCTGGTAGCCGCTGGTGAGGCCTTTCATGAGTGTCGTCGCTTGATGATGGGCGGCAGTTAGCGCGCAGGCTTCGCCGCGCAACAGCTCCATGGCGTCGGGGTTGTGCTTGTTGGGCATCATCGACGAGCCGGTGCCGAACGCCTTGGGGTAATCGACCCAGTCGAATGGCGTTTGGCAAAACGCGAGTACGTCGGCGGCGAAGCTCTGCATCGTGATGCCGATATGGCCGAGTAGGGAGAGCCATTCGAGACAATTGTCGCGCGAACTGGTGGCGTTGAGGGCATTGAGCGCGGGGCCGTCGAAGCCAAGACCATCCGCTTGTTGTTGTCGGTCGATCGGAATGGACGAGCCTGCCACGGCACCCGCGCCGAGGGGGCAATCGTGCTGCCAATCTTCATGCAACCAAGCCGCGCGGCGCTTCCATCGATTGAACGCGTCGCCGAAACGCAGAATCCAAAAGCCGGCGCTGCCGGGCGCGGCGAATTGGGCATGGGTTTGCATGGGCATGATGATCTCGGCCCATGTTTTGGCGCGCGCCGCGCAGGTGCGCACGAGATGGGTTAAGCGATTGCCAAGTTGGTCGGCGCTGTCGATGAGGTACATCGCCAGCAGTGTTGCGACCTGATCGTTGCGCGAGCGGGCCGTGTGAATGCGCTTGCCGGCGTCGCCCACGCGTTGGGTGAGTTCGGCTTCGAGCCACGTGTGGAGGTCTTCGGCGTCGGAGGCGGGGCAGTCCCCCAGCCCCGGAGGGGCAGGGGCACCCGTGGGCTCCGCCAACCCTGAAGGGGCAGGGGCACCCGCGGCGCTTGATGGTGATGTAATATGTGCGCGCTTGATCTCATTGAGCGCGCATGCGATCGCGTCGGCGTCGGTTGATGACAGGATGCCCGCGTCGGCGAGTGCGCGTGCGTGGGCGGCTTGCAGCCGCAATTCGTACGGCAACAAGAACCAGTCATCATTCAAACAATCGTTGAAGCGCTTAAACGCCGGATGCAACGACTGCGTCTGATGCCACAGCGCGCTCATGGATCACCTTGTTCTGCGGTTTGGATTTGAACGGTCGGGCCAGTCGCGACTGCCACGTGAGCGAGATAAACCCTTGCGCATCGGCATGGCTGAACGCGCTGTCTTCAAACGTGGCCAAGTCCTCTTTGAAGAGCGTTTCCGGGGCATCGATCTTGGCGACGTAGGGCGTTGGCAACAATTGAACCGTAACGGTGCCCGTCAGTCGTGCGAGCAGCGGCGCCGCCGCGGCCTCCGTGACGAGGCGTTGATCGGAGTAATACTCGCCCTGATATAGCAGGTTGGCGTACTGATTTCCGAAGTCTGCATATTGCAGATATGCCGGTTGATTGAGTGTCGCGCGAGCCAGATTGTCCGCGGCCAATTGCAGCAAGACGGCGGCGGGGTTGACGTAGATGCCGCGCGACTTGATGCCGGTGAACCGATTTTCAATAACCAAATCCCACGCCCACGGCGCGTCTTGATAGGTCGTGTTCAAGTCGGCGACAATTTGCCCGAGCGATGCGGCTTCGCCGTTCAACGCGACGGGGACGCCTTGGCTAAACTCGATTTCAACCTTGGTCGGCGCATGCGATGATGCGTAATGCGCAACGTTGTTGAAGCGCGTGTCGGCTGCACTCATGATCGCGTGCACATCGAGCTCGGCGTCGGGTTTTTCCAGCGGCCCGCCTTCGATGCTGAGGTGCCAAAGGTTGTCGTCCATGCTGTACGTCTTTTCGATGCTCAACTCGTCGACGGTATAACCCTTCGAGATGAGGTAGTCGGCCAAATCGCGGCGGCCTTTGAAGCTCCAGACTTTCCAAGGTGCGAGCACGGGCAACTCGGGTGCGAGGCTTCGATAGGCATGTTCGAAGCGCACCTGATCATTGCCTTTGCCGGTGGCGCCGTGCACGAGCGTCGCGCCGCCGAGTTCGTAGGCGCGCTCGACTTGCGCGGCGGCGATCAACGGTCGCGCCAATGCCGTGCCCAACCGATAGACAGATTCGTATTTGGCATTGAGGCCGATGACGTAGGGAACAATGTCTTGAAGCAGCGCTTGGCGTTGATCACTCACGATGGCCGTCGTCGCGCCGAGCATGAGTGCCTTCTCGCACGACGCGGCGAAGTCATCCTGCTGACCGACATCGACGAGCAGGCAATGCACTTCAAAGCCCTGATCGAGCAACCACGGAATGATGGCGGAGGTATCGAGTCCCCCGGAGTAAGCCAGCACGCACGGTTTTGTTTCGAGTTGTTCGTTATTTAGCACCAAACCACGCCTCCAGTTTACGTAATGCCACGTTTTGGGCGCGGCTGCTTTTTGTTAATACGACGACGACGTCGTCACCACCGATGGTGGCGATGATGGTCGGTTCATTCGCTTGATCGATCGCAACGGCGACCACTTGGGCTTCTCCGACGCCCGTGCGAATCACGGTCATGTTGGGGCCGCACGGCTCGATGCTCTTGACGGCAGCGGCCACGTTGAGGGCGGCGGCGTGCTCGGTCGGCTCGGGTTCCACGTATTGGTAATGCCCGCCGCGCTTTTCGATGTTGAGTTCGGCCAGATCGCGACTAAGCGTTGCTTGGTCGACGGCGAGCCTTTGCTTGCCCAGCAGGTCGATCAAGGCGGCCTGAGTAGCAATGGCCTCGCTGTCGACGAGCTGGCGAATGGCGTTATGTCGGCTGGCCTTCGAGGGCATGAATCATAATATACACAATATGGCAAAGTATGCAACATTTAGAATGGTTTTTGTTTCACTCTGGGTGAATTACCCCTGATAGTCGTCTTTATCGGGCGCTGAAGTCTTTACGGCATGCGACCGCCCGGCGAGGCCGATATTGAGGAGAAGGTTGTCGACTCGACCGGTGCAAATCGGCGAACCGGCGGATTGGGTCGGCGTATGCACCTGAGAGCCGATCTGTGATAACCTTCGAGTGTTTGGGGTGGAGCCCGCCTGCGTCGCTTGGCTGGTATCCGAGAGAAAAACATCAACGCGCGGGCCGGTGCGGCGTTACATTTGGCAGCGTTGCGGGAGTTAGACGCTATGTGCGGGATTGTGGCTTATACCGGTTTTCGCGAAGCACGGCCTATTCTGCTCGAAAGCCTAAAGCGTTTGGAATACAGAGGTTACGACTCGGCCGGCATCGCCCTGCAGCACGGCGGCAAGCTGACGGTCAACAAGTCGGCCGGGCGTATTCTCAATCTCGAAAAAAAGCTGGTCGGTATCTCTACGCCGGGCACCTGCGGCATGTCGCACACGCGCTGGGCCACGCACGGTGCGCCGACCGACCAGAACGCTCACCCACATACTGATGCGTCTGGCCGCATCGCGCTGGTGCATAACGGTATCATCGAAAACTACCAAGCCCTGCGCACCTATCTCGAACATCGCGGCGTTGAGTTCCAGAGCGAGACCGACACGGAAGTGTTGGTGCAACTGATCGGCCACTTCTACAAGGATGACATTGAAACGGCAGTCCGAACGGCGCTACGCGATGTACGCGGCACGTACGGCATCGCCGTGATCTGCAGCGAAGAGCCGGGTCGCATCATTGCCGCCCGCAAGGGTAGCCCGCTGATCATCGGCGTCGGTGATGATGAATACGTCGTCGCTTCCGATGCCGCCGCGATCATTCAACACACGACGCAAGTGATTTATCTCAACGACGGCGAGATGGCCACGGTCTGGGAAGACGGCTTCCGCACCACAACGCTCGATGCGATGCCGGTCACGAAGGAAGTGACCGAGCTGGAGATGACGCTCGAAGACATCGAGTTGGGCTCGCACGAGCACTTCATGTTGAAGGAAATCTTCGAGCAGCCGAGTGCGCTGGCCGACTGTATGCGCGGGCGCGTGAACCTGGAGGATGGCCGGATTCACTTGGGTGGTTTGGCGGCGCACGCGCGCGAATTGGTACGGACGCGCCGATTGATCATTACCGGCTGCGGTACGGCGTGGCATGCGGGTTTGGTGGGCGAATATCTGTTTGAAGAGTTGGCGCGCATTCCGACGGAAGTGGAATACGCCTCGGAATATCGTTATCGCAATCCAATCATGGATCCCGGCACGGTCTTGATGGCGATGAGCCAGTCGGGCGAAACGGCTGATACGTTGGCGGCGGTGCGTGAAGCGCGCGAAAAAGGCGCGTTGGTGATGGGCATTGTTAACGCCGTCGGTTCGACGATCGCGCGCGAAACGGATGCGGGCGTGTATCTACACGTCGGACCAGAAATCGGCGTGGCCAGTACCAAGGCCTATTTGGGGCAGGTGTTGGTTCTCACGATGATTGCGTTGTACCTCGGTCGGCGACGCGACCTACCGCAACCGATCTTGCAGCAATATTTGGAAGCGCTGCGTAAACTGCCGGATCATATCGGCGAGATCACCAAGCAAAGCGACGCCATTCGCGAAGTCGCCAACAAGTTTAAGGACACGGAAAACTGGTTGTATCTGGGCCGCGGTTACAACTACCCGACGGCGCTGGAAGGCGCGCTCAAGTTAAAAGAAATCTCCTACATCCATGCCGAAGGCATGCCCGCCGCCGAAATGAAGCACGGGCCCATCGCGTTGATTACCAAAGATATGCCGGTCGTCTTCATCGCCACGCGCGGTTCACAATACGAAAAGGTCGTCAGCAACATCGAAGAAGTGTTGGCCCGCAAAGGCCGCATCATCGCCGTTGCGACCGAGGGCGATAAAGAGATCGCCAAGCTTGCGGAACACGTATTTTACGTGCCCGATGTGCCCGAACCGCTGCAACCGATGGTAACGATCGTGCCGCTGCAATTGTTGGCCTATCACGCGGCCGTTCTGCGCGGTTGCGATGTGGATAAGCCGCGCAATCTGGCGAAGTCTGTGACGGTGGAGTAGCCAGCGCTAACGGCAGAGCCGCGTCCTGTGGACGCTTGTGGTTTGCAGGGTAGCGATATGCCAGCCCAATCGATTCGATGTAATGTAATACGGCTATGTCTGACATTGCGCGCTGGGGAGCCTCTCTTGGGTGCCATGCCGACTCAAATGATAAGATGTAACGTCTATGAAGGGGCGACTTCTTAGGTAATCCCAAAAGCAACCAACCAGTTTATAGGTCGGCATGCCCGAGACATGCGAATTCGTTAATCTGAGGTCATGGTCTATTTCGACGTATTGAACCTTCGAAGCCAATTTCTAAGCGAGAATACTTTCGTGTTTATATTATGCCGACCTTTGCGTCGATCTCGTAGTTGACTATCCGCGCGATAAGCGATCGTTCCATCGTCGCATAATCTGATTTCGTTTGGGTCGGCATGGCATCCCGCACTTATCCGCTGATTCAAGTGTCGGAGTATTAGATTCTTGCGCGCAAAGCATGCCGACCTACGAGTTGTACTCGCGATCGTGCGAGCCCGGCGTCGCGTACGACGTATAGCCGCACAAGCTCACGATGGTTGGGTCGGCATGGCGCCCGACAGCGACTTGTTTATCGATGGCAGCCTGCGACGACAGCAATTCGGCGACGGCGCTTTACGGAACGCGTAACCATCACGCCGCCGCATAGGTCGGCGTTGTCTTGCTATTCGTGAACGCTCGACCGCACTCCGGGCAGCGGCCCGATTCGCAGCCGATCAGCGTGTAGCCGCAACCGAGGCAGGAATCGTCATCGCCATAGATCACCGGGCCGGTGCACAACCGTACGAACAACCAGAGGGCCGCACCGATCAGGTAGGCCGCCAGCGGACCACCCACCAGCGAGAGCGCGACCAGTTGCCAACCGTCCAGATTCAGGCCGACCGCAAAGACGCGGGCCGCCACAGCGGCGGGAAAGACGCCCGCGAATCCCAAGGCGTAACCGATCGCCGCCAAACCCGCACGATGAAACGTCACCACCCGGCGGCGCAGGCGAAACAGGGCCCAAACGGGCATGGATGCGACCAATGCCGTCACAGAGATCAGGCCCGTCGCGATGATGATTGGGGGAATGACGTAGGTTTCGAGCGAAGCGATAAAGACCGCGCCCAGAAACATCGTCAGTAGGCTGAGCAAGCCAACGCCGCAGCCGCCAATGAAGATGAGTCTGGCCGACGGCATGGCATCCTTGCGTATGACCGTCACGCACATGGTGAGTAAGTTTATGCATCGGCGGCGGCGGGGTCGAGCAAATTCCGGACGCTAAAACGGTTTGCGACCTATCGCAACGGAATCTCTGCGGTATCATGCCCGTATTGCGACGCCCAATGTTGGTGGCGTTGCCAAAGCCGACCGGTTTTCAGGTATTTCAAAAGAACAGATTCGTAGCCGCTGATTTCATCTCGCACCGTTCAATTCATCGCAACTGCAGTTAAATCGTCGCACGCTGTCGATCCGCTCGACGTTCGCGCGGGCTGATAAGGAAACATGGGTTTATGGACATTCGTAACGTCGCCATCATCGCACACGTCGATCACGGCAAGACTTCACTCGTGGATTGTTTGCTGCGTCAGTCGGGCGTCTTTCGCGCCGGTCAGGAAACGGGCGACCTGATCATGGATTCCAACCCGCAGGAGCGCGAACGCGGGATCACGATTTTGGCGAAGAACTGCGCCATCTCGTGGAAGGATGTGAAGATCAACCTGATCGATACGCCGGGCCACGCCGACTTCGGTGGTGAGGTCGAGCGCGTGTTGAAGCTGGCCGATAGCTGCCTGCTGGTGGTCGATGCGTTTGAGGGGCCGATGCCGCAGACGCGCTACGTGTTGAAGAAGGCGTTCGATTACAAGCTGGTGCCGATCACGGTCATCAATAAAATCGACCGCCCCGATGCGCGACCGCAGGAAGTGGTGGACGAGATCCACGAGTTGTTTATCGATCTCGGTGCCGACGAACACTGTTTCGATTGGCCGATTTTGTATTCCAGCGCGAAAGAAGGTTTTGCCAAGCTCGAGTTAGGCGACACGTCGGACAATATTCATCCGCTGCTCGACATGATTTTGGAACACGCCCCGCAACCGAGCGGCGATCCCGAGAACCCCGTGCAGGCGCTGATCACGTCGCTCGATTACAGCGACTACGTCGGTCGCATCGGAATCGGGCGCATCTTTGAGGGCACGCTGAGCGTCGGCCAGAAAATCACCGTCATTTCGCGCGACGGTCATCGCAGCAATAATTCGATCGACGGGTTGTTTACGTTTGAGGGGCTCAAACACGCGCAGGTGAAAGAAGCCTTCGCGGGTGACATCGTGGCAGTCACCGGCATCGAGGATATCGGTATCGGCGACACGATCGCGTGCGTCGAAGCCCCGAAGCCGTTGCCGATCATTCCGATCGACGAGCCGACGTTGACCATGGTGTTTCGCATTAACGATTCACCCTTCGCCGGGCGCGAAGGCAAGTTTATGACGACGCGGCACCTGCGCGATCGACTGATGAAAGAGCTGATCACCAACGTGGCGCTGCGTGTGGAAGACTTGCCGCAGAAAGATTCGTTCCGCGTGTCGGGCCGCGGTTTATTGCACTTGGGTGTGTTGATCGAATCGATGCGGCGCGAGGGTTACGAACTGCTCGCCGGAAAGCCGAAGGTGATCTATCGCGAAATCGGCGGTAAGAAGTGCGAGCCGATCGAGTTGTTAAGCGTCGACGTGCCGTCGTCGTCGTCGGGCTCGGTGATCGAACTCGTCGGCGGTCGTCGCGGTGAGTTGGTGAAGATGGAACCGAAGGACGGCCACGTGCATTTGGAATTCACGATTCCGGCGCGCGGTCTGATCGGCATGCGCACCAAGATGCTCAACGTCACGCGCGGTGAGGCCGTGATGCACCACGTGTTTTACGAGTACGAGCATTTGCGCGGCAGCATTCCCACGCGCAGCAACGGTGCGTTGGTGTCGAACGAAACGGGCCGCGTCACGGCGTATGCGGTGCAGAACCTTGCGGACCGCGGCGTGATGTTCTGCAAGCCCGGCGATGAAGTGTACAAGGGCCAGATCATCGGCGAGCACTGTAAGGATGACGACCTCGATGTGAACGTTTGCCGCGAAAAGAAGCTGACCAACGTGCGCGCGGCCAGCGCCGACAAGACGGTGGTGTTGCGACCGCCGCGAGATATGGCGTTGGAAGCGATGTTGGAATACATCGAAGAAGACGAATGGGTGGAAGTAACGCCGGGTGCCTGCCGCATGCGCAAGCGCGAACTCGACCCGAGCATGCGCAAGAAAGCGGCCCGCGATGCGAAGAAGGCCGCGGCGGTGGAAGAGGAAGCGCCGGCGTAGTTATGAAATTACGGGTTTGTATGGCACTTTCACGACACGTCTCGCACCCGGACAGCGACGCATTCTCTCGATTTTAGAAGAGGCCGGAAGCGAGACGTTTTTCACACTACTTTGTGAGGTGTGTTCCGCCGACTGTCATGAGGGTGATCCGCTGCCCACTGGCGAGCGCGCGCCAGCGCAACTGGTCAATGAGATATGCAGACTTATTGATAACGGATTTATTGTACTTGAAGACTGTGATGATTCGATTTCCCACCGGGTTGCTTTAAGCAAGGCTGCGGGAGAGGTGAGGTGGGACGAAGCGCATCACATGTTCACGGTGACCGTCGAATCGAGTAGTGCTAAGTCGCTGGAGGTCGTCATAACGAAGGCCGGTCTAAAGGCGTTCCGACAAGCGGGTAAGGCTAAGAGTTTGTAGATTAGGATCAAAAGACGTGACGACTCAAGTCGATGCAAAGCTCACGATAGTCGATCCGGCATAATAATTATAAGATTGTCGTTTTAGACAGGGCCGAATGAGAGAGAGGATTTTTTGGTGATAATTCAGATCGATGGTACGCACGGCGAAGGCGGCGGTCAGATTCTGCGCACCGCCCTCGGGCTTTCGTTGGTAACGGGTAAGCCATTTTCGATTCAGAACATTCGCGGTAAGCGCAAGAAGCCGGGGTTGCTGCGGCAGCATCTGACGGCGGTGAAAGCGGCGGCGACGATCGGCAACGCCGAGCTGAACGGTGCCAACTTGGGCAGCGCGCAGTTGGTGTTTCGACCGCAATCGGTGACGGCGGGGGATTATCACTTCGCCGTGGGCACGGCGGGCAGCGCAACGTTGGTGTTGCAAGCAGTCTTGCCGGCGTTGCTAGGCGCCGATGGGCCATCTACGTTGCACTTGGAAGGCGGCACGCATAATCCGTGGGCACCGCCGTTTGATTTTTTACAACAGTCATTTCTCTCATGTCTGCAGCGCATGGGGCCGGTGGTGGATATCGATTTGCAGCGACATGGGTTTTATCCGGCGGGCGGTGGTGCGTTGCGCGCGAGAATCGAACCGGCACCACTCACGCCGTTTGAATTAGGCGAACGCGGCAAGGTTAAGGCGATCACGACCACGGCATTGGTCGCCCGGTTACCGCGTCATATCGCCGAGCGCGAGTTGGCAGTCGTGAAAAAGCAGTTGGATTTACCGAATCGGGCTTGCCGCGTGGTTGAGGTGAGTGAATCGCACAGCCCCGGCAACGTTGTATCGATCGTCGTCGAATCGGCGCAAGTGTGCGAAGTGTTCACGGGCTTCGGTGAGAAGCGCGTCAGCGCCGAACAGGTGGCGCGGCGCGTGTCGAAGCAATCAAAGGAATATCTCGATAGCGGCGTGCCGGTGGGCGAGTATCTGGCCGATCAGTTACTCATTCCGATGGCGCTGGCAGGTGGCGGTTCGTTTCGGACGGGCCCGTTGTCATTACACGCGCGCACGAACATTGATGTGATTGAGATGTTTCTCGATGTGAAGTTTGCCGTTAACGAACACGCCGATAACACGACGACGGTCAGTGTTGCGTGCTAGATAATGACCCTTCCGCCGTGATAGACACGACGCGTAGAGCATCGGCTTGCCGTTTAGCGCCTTCGCCCATGGCCGAGCGTTGTCCCCCAGCCCCAGGGCGGCGGGGGCACCCGGCGTTCTGTGTTCACGCACCTGGCCGGGATTTGATGTCCCCCGGCCCTGGAAGGGCAGGGGCACGCGGTACGAACTTCTCGAACTTTCCGCGTTACCTTCCGGCGTCGTGATGGTTTTACTTTCGCCAGCTATCCCGATTGCGTTAGAGTTATGCCATGCCCATCGAAACCCATGACATCAAAGTCGATACCAAGGGCAACACCGACATTCTCGATCTCACGCCGCGGCTGATCGAAGTATTGAACTTGTCCGAGTTGTCGACCGGCCTCGCCGGCATGTTCGTGATCGGCTCGACGGCCGGCCTCACGACGGTCGAATACGAACCCGGTCTCGTGAATCACGATCTGCGCGCGTGCTTCGAGAAGATCGCGCCCGAAGATGGCGAGTACCAACACGAAGCAACCTGGCACGACGACAACGGTCACTCGCATATTCGTGCGTCGCTGATTGGGCCGAGCCTGACGGTGCCGTTCACCAACGGCCAACCGATTCTCGGCACGTGGCAACAGATCGTTCTCATCGATTTCGATACGCGCCAACGACAACGGCGCGTGGTGGTGCAACTTGTGGGTGAGTAGCGACGTCGATTTTACACGCGAAGATGCAGTGTCCTTAATCGTCGCGCATGATGGCGGCGTTACGACGCGAGTACATTGAGAATCCGAAGAGGGCGAAGAGCCCGTCAGAGCCGCGGGCTAACGCCCGCGAAAACGCCGGGCTACCAGCGGCGAAAAATTCCCTGGAATGACTTAACGCGCAATGCTTGAAGCATTCGCAAATCCGAATTCAACTTATACTCTCCCCTATGCAAGCAGTGGTTTACGACGTCTCCGCGCCACGTTGGCTCGCCAGTAAGGTCGCCGGCCTGTTCACGCATCGTGTATACGGTTCGCGTTTCAGCGGTCTGCGCTTGCGTGAGGTTCCAGAGCCGCAAAGCCCAACGTCGGGATGGGTGAAGTTGCAAACCATCTACGGCGGCATCTGCGGTACCGACTTGGCGTTGATCGCACAACGCAATCATCCCGCGACCATCTTGCAGCAATATGCATCCTTCCCTGCTGTGCTCGGACATGAGAATGTCGCGCGAATTGTTGAAGTTGGGCCCGAAGTGATCGACTGGCACGTGGGTGACCGGGTGGTGGTTGATCCAGCATTAGGTTGTGCCGGTCGCGCTGTAGAGCCGCCCTGCGCGAATTGCACGCGCGGGCTCACATCGATTTGTGAAGCGGCGGGTAATGAGTTGCCGCCGCGCGCGCTACTCGGCTTAAACCAGCAAACGCTGGGGAGTTGGGCACCGTTCTTTAGCGCGCATCAGGCGCAACTGCATCGCGTGCCGGAAGACGTGCCCGATGAGATCGCGATTCTGGTCGATCCGATCGCCTCGGCGGCGCATGCTGTTTTGCGACGACTGCCACGCGATGGTGAAACCGTGCTGGTGCAGGGCGCGGGCATTGTGGCGTTGGGTTTGATCGCGTCGATTCGAGCGTTAGGTTTGCACAACCGCATCACGAGCGTGGTGCGCAGCAATTTCCAAGCCGAGCTTGCTCAAAAGATGGGTGCAAACCACGTCTTACGCGTGACGCGCAAGATGAGCAAAGCCGAGCGCTTTGAACTTATCGCCCAAGACATTGGCGGTGCCCGCATGCCGGGTCGCATCGGCAATCAATCGATGCTCGGCGGTTACGATTTGGTGTTCGATTGTTCGGGCCGAGGCGAAGCGCTGGCCGACGCGCTGAAGTGGACGCGGGCGCGCGGTACGTGCGTGATGGTCGGCACCAATGGCATCGCCGTTACCGACACGACGCCGATTTGGTTCAGCGAAGTCAATCTCATCGGCGCGAACGGTCGTCAAATCGAAGCGCTGGCGGATGGCTCGCGCAAGCATTCCTATGACGTCGTGTTCGATTGGTTGCGCGACGGACGGCTCGACTTGTCGCAACTGCCCACGCACTGCCTCCCGCTCGCTGAGTATCGGACGGGCCTTCGGCTGTTGCTGCAGCGGCCGCGGCCACCGCTGGTGAAAGTGTATTTTCGGCCCTAGCGTCGGACGCGGCGCGCGGGCTGCTTATTTCACTCCCACGAATGACCGAATAACAGGATGACCCGATGGCATCGTTTCGTGTCGTTGGGCGTTGATTGAGCCTGTAACTGCGGGAGTCGATTCGATGAGCCGTCGTCAAAAACTAGGTCGTGCTGTAGCCACTGTCGCGCTGTGTTTCGGTATGACCACTCAGGTGGGTTGCGATCGCATCGCGAGTGCGCTGTCCGGCAGCATTATCAACATCAATATTCCGCTCGGCCTCAATGGTGCGCCGGGTCTGCTCAACCCGTTCGGACTGACGCAGAGCTTGTTCGTCTCGCTCTTTGGCGTGAACGCGACGACGGGCGACGGCGACGGAGGTGATACACCCGCAGGTGGTGTCGATCCCGGTACGCTCGTGGGCGGGCTCAACGGTGGCGGTGGCGCGCCGCCGCAATAGACCCACGGCAAGCAATTCATATCGCACAACTTAAACGGTCATCCGCCGCATCGCCGGGTGGCCGTTTCTTTGCGCTCTGCCGGTGTCTTGCCGGTTCACTTACAATCGATTGCATGTCGCGCGTGCTCGATTGCCCCAAGTGCAGCCAACCCGTGACGGTGAGTGACGACCTCATCGGTCGCGTGATGGCGTGTCCGCACTGCGCGGCGCACTTCACGGTACCGACCGCCGACGCACAGCCGGTCAGCGTCGCATCGCCGATTAGCAACTTTCCCCACAGCATGCACATGGTGCGGTTTACCTTTTCGTGCATGCGCTGCGCGTCGATTTTGGAGGGCCGCGGCGAACTATCCGGCCAGCGCGGTCGCTGTCCAACCTGCGGGGCGGTTTTTGTCGTGCCGCGGGTCGATCCGGCGACCGGGTTGGCGCTCGATGCGGCGCAAGTGACGGACGACGGACAGTTGCCCACGCCGATGCATGCCTACGCAACGGCGGGCACCAAAGCGCCGGAGATTCGACAGATCGGCGACGACGAACTCGTCATTATCTGCCCGCGTTGCAATCGACAATGCGATATTGAATCCAACGCGTGTCCCTCTTGCGGCACGCCGTTTACGATGGATGGGGCCGAGGCGATTGCGCGAACCGGCGGCGAGTACAACAGCATGGCGTCGTCGGCGATCACGTGCGCCTGTTTGGGAATGTGTATTCCCGGCGTCGGCCTGCTGGGTGCGGGGCTTGGTTTTGCGGCCATGCGACGAGCGGATGAAATGGGCACGGCGCGACCGGGGTATAACATGGGCGTGGCGGCATTGATCGTCGGCCTGTTAACGACGGCCTTTTGGGGCGTGCAGATATTTTAGTAATCGTGGCTGTAGGCGGCCGCTATTGATTCAAACATTGTGCCATTCAATACGGGAGCATGGATGTTGACCGACGCTAAAAAACATGTTTCGTCGTTTGCGGCTGGTGAAGCCAACGGTACCGCGTTGCCCGAATGGCTGATCACCAACGGTCGCGGTGGTTTTTCCAGCGGCACGGTCAATCAAACGTTGACGCGTCGCTATCACGGGCTGTTGGTCGCTGCCGTCAAGCCGCCGGTCAAGCGTTATATGCTGTTGGCCAAGATCGACGCCACCGTGTTTATCGACGGCCATCGCTTCGAGTTGGATACCAACGAGTATCACGGCGCCCGTCATCCGCAGGGCTATCAATATTTAATCGACTTTGAACCCGCGCCGCGACCGACGTGGCGCTGGCGGCTCGGTAACACGGTACTGGAGCAGCGCATCGAAATGATCGATGGCATCGATGCCACGCGCGTGCAGTATCGTGTGATCGAAGGTAAGTCGTCCGTCGATATCGCCCTGCGGCCCTTGTGCACGTGTCGGCACTTTCATCATCTCACCCGCGCCGGCGATCAGGGCAATCCGTTTATTCAGCCTTCGACGCATTGCATTTATTTGGAATGGGAAGATGAGCTGCCCGCGTGGTTGATCGAGCACGACGGCACGTTTGAGTTGCAGACGGATTGGTACTACGGTTTTCAGCTCGCGTGGGAACGACAGCGCGGTTACGACTACGAACAGGATTTGTTCTCGCCGGGGATCGTACGCAAGGAATTAACGGTGGGCGGGCCGGGTGTGAATCTTTTGGCGCGCACGCGCGACACGCAAACGTCGGGGCCGTTGGCGCTGCGGATTGACGACAGCGTCGACGATCGCGATGCGGATGCGGAACGGGGCGATGACTTGGCGGCGACGCTGGCGCAAACGGCCAAGCACTTCGTCGTGCGGCGCGAGAACGATTTGAAGACCGTGATCGCCGGGTATCCGTGGTTCGGCGACTGGGGGCGCGATACGTTTATCGCGCTGCCGGGCTTGTGCTTGGTGACGGGGCGATACGACGACGCGCGGCGCATCATCGAAATGTTCGCCAAGACGGTCGACGGCGGGATGATTCCGAACCGCTTCCCGCCGTACGGTGAGCCGCCGCAATACAACACGTGCGATGCAACGTTGTGGTACGTACATGCGATCGGTCGCTATCTCGATTACACCAACGACTGGGCGTTTGTGCAGCGTGTGTGTTGGCCGGTGCTGCAGGAGATCATCGATCATCATTGCAAGGGCACGCGTTACGGTATCAAGGCGGATAGCGATGGATTGCTGGCTGCCGGTGAAGCGGGGTATGCACTCACGTGGATGGATGCCAAGCTTGGCGACCGCGTGTTTACACCGCGCATCGGCAAGCCGGTGGAAATCAACGCGCTTTGGTATAACGGGTTGCGTTACGGCGCACGCATCGCCGAGCGAGCGACGAGCGGCGCGATGGCCAAGCGCTGGTCGGAACTGGCGGATAAAGCCTACGCATCGTTCAATCGTAAGTTTTGGAACGAGAAGACGGAATGCTTATTTGACGTGCTCGAACAAGAAGGCCGCGCGAACGATCACTGCGGTAAGGTTCGGCCCAACCAGTTGTTTGCGATCAGCTTGCCCCATCCGGTACTCGATTCAGCGCGCCATAAATCGGTCGTAGACGTCTGCCGCAAACATCTACTCACGCCGATGGGCATGCGCACGCTTGCGACTGACGATCCGGCGTATATCGGTAACTACTCCGGCACGCTCGATGCGCGTGACGCGGCTTACCATCAGGGCACGGTATGGCCTTGGCTTTTGGGGCCGTTTATTTCCGCATGGATTACGGCGGAAGGTAAGTCTGCCGTTTCCGCCGCGCGCGATAGCCTGCAAGGTTTGCGCGAGCACGTGCAACGCAACGGCCTCAACGGCATCAGCGAAGTTGCCAACGGTGATGCGCCGCACTATCCCGAAGGTTGCCCCTGGCAAGCCTGGAGCGTGGCGGAAGTGTTGCGGGTCTTACACGAAGACCTGTCGCCCACCGGTCAGTAGGTTGGTGTGACCCGATTCCGCGCGCTGTCCGGTATCCAAGCAATGCGCGGCGCTCATCAGTCCTTCATGTACGATGGGTTCGGGAAGGGTTCAGCGTCCGGAAACAGCGCGGCCAATTGGTAGCGGGCGGCAAGATTCGGTCATTGACGCGACATCCGTAATAAGCCGCAGGCGAGACAGCTTTGAGTGGAGCGTCCCAATTTGCGAATTTGGGCGACGGAACACTCTCGGTCGTTGATAATCGACAGTTGTCAAAGTAAGATGGGTGTCCCGGGAGAGGGCCATGTTGATGTCAAGCAATCGATCATTTCGCGATTGCCTTCGATCCTCGTAGCCGTACACGGAAGTGAATTTTTCGAACTCGATTCGAGCAACTGCCTAAGCATGTGCGCGTTGGCGGCGCAGGAGATTGGTTGATGAAGCAGTCATTACGAGTCAGTGTGTTGGGTATTGCCGCGTTGCTGGCCTCGGCCGCGATGATGCCGCAATGGGTAGTCGGCGGTGAAACCGACGGCAAAGGCTGTACGACGCAAATCACGTCGTGCCCCGCCGAGACGATCACGGTAACGGCCGAATCGTTAAACTCGCAAGGGACGCCTTGCGGTTACGAAGTGCCAGACCTGCGCGACGAAGTGATTGTCGATTTCTGCGGTGAGGAGTTCTTCAGTTGCATCGAACAGATGCCGGCACCGGGCACCGTCGTCGGGATCGGTGATACGGTCATCACCTTGCTGGCGTATCAGTGTGACGATTTTGGGATGCCCGCGTTCGGCGATCCGGATTCCTGCACGAACGATGAAACCTGTTCACTCATTACCGGTAGCTGCATGACCACGCTGACGGTCGAGCCACCCGCGCCGGAACTCACGTGCGGCGAAGAATTCGACCCGATCAACGTCGACCAAGGCTGCCTTGTCACCGTCCCGGATATCACGGGCGAAGTGACGGTTGAGGCGTGCATGGGCGTAACCTATACCGTTATTCAGTCGCCGCCGGCGGGCGCATCGATCTTTCCGCAGTTCGGCAACGAACTTCAGATTACCGTTTCGCTGGAAGAGTTTCCGGATGTCAGTTGCAACGCCTTCATTCGCGTATTGCCGATTGCGGAATGCCCGACGAGCGATAAGTTGATTGCCCAGGGGCCGGACGATTGCACTGCGGAATTGCCCGATTACTGCGATGCTTACCTCCAAGATTGCTTGGTTGACGCTGTAACCGAAGCGCGCGGCTTCAATAAGGGATTCTTCGAGCTGATCTGCGAGCAAAGCCCCGCGCCCGGAACCATGCTGGATATCGGCACCACCGACGTGACCTTAACCATTTCCGAGTGCTTCCTCGATTTCCCCGGCGAACAACGCAGCGGCCAGGAAGAGTGTTTTGTCATTGACGAATACACCTGCACCTTCCCGGTGACGGTCAATGCGCCAACGCCGGAGTTGATTTGCGATGATTTCATCACCACGCTCGATCCGGTTGTGCTCGAAGACGACTGTTTGTTCACGGTACCCGACGTGACGGGCGAAGTGATGGTCGATGCCTGCGAAGGTGCCGAGTTTGAACTGGTGCAGTTCCCGGAAGCAGGGTCGCAAATTGAAATCAGTAGCACCTCTTTGATTATCGAAGTGTATCTCGACGGCGAAGAAGTCCGACCGTGCCTGATCGAGATTCCGTTCAACCCGGTGCAAAGCTGCCCGGATTCGCCGCAGGAAATCGAATACGACGAAAACTGCGAAGCAACGATCCCCGACTTGACTGGCGAGTTGGACATCATGGATTGCTGCGAAGAGTTCATCGGTAAGGGCGTCGAACAACCGGGCCCGGGTTATGGCAACTACTTCTGCGGTGAAATCCGAATCACGCAAATTCCGGAAGCGGGCGGTGCGTTAACGGAACCTACCGAAGTTTCGCTGATTGTGGAGCGGTGCTACGTTTTCCAGGAAGAACTTCTTCAGCGCGGCCTCGACGAAGGTGATGGCTGCGACCTGCTCGATTCGTGCACGGTTATGCTCATTCCGGTGGACAACACGCCGCCGACCTTTACCTGCCCGGATGACTTGGCGGTCAACGCTGATGAAAACTGCATGGGTGTCGTGCCGGATGTCACGGGTGTGGTCGATGCATCCGATAACTGCACGGCATCGGCCGACCTAACAGTTACGCAAGACCCCGCCGCCGGTACGGTCATCGGCCTCGGCACGACGCTCTTTACCGTCACGGTCACCGACGCTGCCGGCAACTCGGAATCGTGCACCGTCATGGTCGAATTGCTCGAAAACGGCTGTATGGATGAGCCGCCCGCTCCCGACGAACCCGGTGACGAAGAGCCGGGTGCACCGCAGCCGGTGCCGGGTTGCGATTCTGACAACCCGTCGCTCAACCTGTTGTTCAGCCTGCTCTTCCACTCGCCGGTTTGCGGTGCGACGTGTCCGTTAATGTTGACGCTCACGTTGTGTGGAATCTCGGCGCTGCGCCTACGAAAGCGCCGCCGAAATCGTTAGAATAAAGCTGTCGGCCCAGTGCCGCCCGCCAAGATCTGAGGGGACCTGTTCGCGTGACCTCCAGCGCGAACCCTTTTTGACACGAGGACATAACCGTTATGGAAATGCCATTCTTGCGAACGTTGGTTGAGACCTTTTTCTCGATCTTCCCATCCGGGTTTTTCGTGCAGGTGCTCGACTTTTATGCCGACATCTTCAACTTTCTTTTCGGGTTGATCGGTATCGAAACCAACATCGTCGGTTTCTAAATCGTTTCGGTTTGTTGGCTGGCTGATGCCTCAGCTAGGCTTGCGACCGTTGACAGGTAACCACATTGCCCGCGCGCACAAGCGACGGCGGCACAGACATATTCTCGCTGAGGGTGAATTGAGATGAAGTTCAAGACGAAGATAAAAGGTATGGTCTATTCGGCTGGCCTCGTAGTCGTGACGCCCCTGATGGTCGGTTGCGATCCTTTTACGACCGGCGCCGCGCTGGCGGGCAGTATCCTGTGGTGGGATATCTTTCTGATCCCGGTGCGCTCGCTATTGGGCTCTGCCGCGCTCGACATCGTCAACACGATTTAAGCCGAGGGCTTTCGACGCGAGGCTGAGCCGTCGCGGGTTACGTTCGCGACGCGCGATGCCGTCCGAGAATTATTGTAAGCGAAGATTTAAGTCCGCGCGATCCGCAATGGGTCGCGCGGACTTTTTATTTTGATGGACGTTGGAAGCTCAACGTAGGCCATCGGGCCGCATCGGTTCGATGATGCCGGTGACGACAACGCGCTTGATTTCGATTTGGGCCGGGTCCCACGATTGAGCACGCGCAACGCGCTCGATTAAAGCAGCGCCGTCGATGCGCATCTCCGGTTCGATCACAGTCGATGTGCCGGTTGCCGTGTTTAGATACTCCAATTCGCGCTGGCATATGCCGTTGTCGAGGTCATAGCCGAGCGACGTGATGGCGTCGAAGACGGTGTCCATGGTGGCGGCCATGAGCGCTTCGATCGTGCGGTCGTCGGCGTCGGAAGGAATGTCGGCAGATTCGCGAATCACGATATCGCTATGCAACAAGCCGAGGGCGAAGTTGCCTTTTTGGGGAGTGCATATGAGCTGTCGCGCTGCGATAGGCAAAGAATCGAGGCCTGGGAAATCGGCTGCGGATTTGTCCGGCACCAGCGCGAGGCAGACGTCATTCGATACGTCGCAGTCGTTCCCAAGAGCCGATCGCGACATCGTTCGATCGTCGCAACGTTCTCGGCGTAGGTCGTAGGACAGTATCCGAGCGACCTCTTTCGTTGCATCGATAACGGTGCTGGTTGGCTTGCGTTCTTGAATGGCAATCGATCGCGCCCAGCCGAAGATCGCGCTCTCGCGCGGGTGGTTACCCGCAAAACGCACGGCAGGCAGCCTTTTGAGCAGATCGGTAAGCTCGACCGGCAGTTCGGTCGATTTGGGATGATTCTGCTGATGGCGAACAACGACATCGCCGAAGGATTGCGAAGTGGTGTGATCGCGCAGATGCTGATTGAGCAATTGAATGCCTGCGGACGTCGTCGCTCGGCCGTTGCAAATGACGCCTTGCTCGCCATCCCAATCGGCGAACTCGAACCGGTGGTCATCGATGTAGATTGCCAATCGTCGCATGATTCGATTCTAAGGCACTGCTGTGATTTCGTCGTGATAACAACTGGCGTCGGGCACGAATCCCAATAGGCTTATCGTCGATGGCGTCGAGGCAGGCAAACAGCGCGGGCAAACTACAGCCCAACGAAGCAAACGGGGTTGCGACTGTACAAAGTCATTTCGTCGCCATGGTGGCCGTGGCCGCTTGCTTCCTTGCAACGTTGACTTGCACGCTGCTGAGCGGCAACGCGTATTATCATCTCGATGACATCACGCACTACCTATACGCCGCTTGGTCGTGGCGCTGGCCCGCCTACTTGCTAAACGACTGGGGCCGACCCGGATTCACCATTCCCTACGCTGCCGTTGCGCCGCTTGGGTTTATGGCGTGCAAAATTCTCTCGACGTTGCTAACGGGCGTTTCGGCATGGCTGGCGTATCTGATTTCACGACGGCTCAAACTGAAGCATGCGTGGTTGGCGATACCGTTGGCATTCGCGCAGCCGGTGTATTTTCTCTTGGCTCAAACCACGCTAACTGAAACGCCGTTGGCGTTCTATCTGATCGTCGCCGTCTATCTGACTCAACGGAGGTGCTGGTCACCCGCGCTGATGATTCTATCGATCGCGTTTATCACGCGGCATGAGGCTGTCGTTTTCGCGCCGATCTTCGCGTGGTATGCCTATCGCGACAAGCAATCCTTTTGGAAGTTACTTTTGCTGGCGACTGCGCCGGTTGCGATCAATATTGCCTGTTGGCTCTTCGATCAACCGATCCCGGTGTTGAAGTATTTCGAGCCGCAACCCACACAACAATATGGCCACGGCGGATGGCTCACCTTCTTTCAACGCACGCTGCATGCCTGGGGGCCGACGGTTACGGTGCTGGCGATGATCGGCGTACCGCGTTTGTTGCGCGATAAGCGTAACGGTTCGCGCTTGGTGGTCGTGTCGGCGTTGGCATACTTCTTTGCGCAAGTCATCGTGTTTCGATTCGGGCTGTTCGCTTCCGGCGGCTATTCGCGTTTTCTCATCGGTATCAGCCCGTTGGTGGCTATTGCCGCCGTCGCCGGTGTCGAGCGCTTGTTATCCACGCAGCGCCCAACCTGGACCCGCGCCGGTCTTGCCGCCGCCGGTTGCATGCTATTCCTTTGGTTGGCGCTCGAACGGCAATTGGTGTTGCAAGGCGGGCAGGACATCGAGATGGCGGTGATTCACTACGCCGTCTGGGCCGTTCGCATTTCGTCGTGGTCGTTGGCCGGGCTCGCGGCGATCATGTTTGTGTTGTCGCGAATGCAGCGCTGGCCGGTCGTCGCCCGCGCGCTCGTGCCGGCTGGACTGCTCGTCATCCTGATACTCACGGTCTACGGCTTGCATCACCCGCTGCGGCCCACGCCCGATGCACAACTCGTCGACGAGATGCTTGTCGATCTCAAGCGGCTCGGGTTGGCGGATCGCGAGATCGTCTCCGCCCATCCGTTTATCGATCTACGCACCGGTCGCGCATTGCCCGCGCAGCGGCCGACGACGGTCGGGCTGATCGAAGCCGCCCCGGTGGGCAATCTGGTCGTGTGGGAGCGGCAATTTGCGGGGGGCGAGGATCACGGCATCGAGTTGGAATGGTTCGCGTTAAGCCCGTCGTTTCGGCGCGTTTTGGCAACCGGGCCGCTTCCGTTTCGCGATGTGCCCTACTTATACGTGTTCGAGAAGGTCGGCCCGTGGCAGGCACCGCGCTAAAGCGGCGATTCGATGATAAGATGCGACCCGTTGCGATGGCTGTCGGTTAGGGCTAGAATTTAGCCTTGGCTAAGTTTGACGAAGTAATCGATGTTGCGCGGACCTAGATGACGGATCGACTCCACGGCTACGACCAACCCCTGCTCGCACCACCACACGACGGCGTCGCCGGTGGCAACGGTGATGGTGCGGCCCCGTTCAAAAAGATTCTGTTGCTCGGTCTCGACGGCGCAACCTTCGATGTACTCGGCCCGTTGATGGATGCGGGCAAGATGCCCGAGTTGAAAGATCTGGTCGACAACGGCGTGTCGGGCCCGCTCGAATCCACGCGCCCGCCGATCACGCCGGCGGCTTGGACGACCTTTATGACGGGCAAGGGGCCGGGCAAACACGGTATTATCGATTTTCTGCGTTACGAGCCCGCCGAAAATCGCTTGGTGCTGAATAACAATCAGGAGATTCAGACCAACGCCCAAACGATTTGGGAAATTCTCAGCCATAAAGGTTTTCGCGTCGGTTCGATCAACGTGCCGATGACGTATCCGCCGATCGAAGTCAACGGCTTCATGATCAGCGGTTTCGACACGCCGCACGGGAAGGACTTCACCTATCCCAAGGATTTGCAGGCCGAAATCCTGAAGCGTTTTCCCGACTATACCCATGAGAAGCGTTGGGAGCGCAAAGCCGGCGGCGGCAACGACCTGTTTGAAAAGAACCTCGAATACATTAAGCAGAGTTTTGATCGCGGCTACGACCTCGCCCGCATGTGCGGCGAGAAGTACGGCTGGGATGTGATGATGGTGCTGTACAAGCTGGTGGACAACCTGCAGCACAAAGCCTGGCGTTATATCGACGAACGCACGCGCGATAGCGATCCGCGCCGCGCCGAGCTAACCGAATCGTGTTGGATTTATCTCGATAAAGTCATCGGCAAGTTAAAGAAGCTGGCGCGCGAACACGACGCACACATCATCGTCATGTCCGACCACGGTCACGGCAGCCTCGACGGTAAGGCGCAGCCCAATTTGTTATTAGCGAAGTGGGGATATCTCAAATTGCGCAGCCCGTTGGCACAGGTACAGAACCGCCTGGAAACATGGCGTCGGCGGCTGACCGGCACGAATTCGCCGATGACGACCGGCGGTATGAACAGCGTTGAGAATGATCTCGCGTTTGATTGGTCGAACTCGCAGGCGTGCGTGCTGCATGCCGGCGTTTATGGCTTTTTGTATCTCAATTTGAAGGGGCGACAGCCCAAGGGCGTGGTCGAACCGTCCGAGTTTGAATCGTTGCGCGACGAGATTCGCCAACGCCTGCTGCAGGCTACGTGTAAAGATCGCGACGGTCGCACGATGAAAATATTCACCGATGTCTTCATTACCGAAGATGTGTACGACTGCGATCGGCGCGATCATCCGTGGATGCCCGACTTGCTGTTGGCGCCGGCCGATGGTTTAGCAGTCGTCAAAAAGATTCGCGGTCGCACGCCGGTGCGTTGGGTGCCGTTTAGCAGGTTGGAAGGCACGCACCGATTGGATGGTGTGTTTGCCGCGTGGGGGCCGACGATTCATGCCGGTCAGCGCGATGTACGAGCGCACATTGCCGATTTGGCGCCGACGATTCTGGCGGGGCTCGGCCAACCTGTGCCGAAAGATATGGATGGCACCGTATTGCATGAAATCTTCCGCAGCCCGATCGCCGTGAAATACGAACCGCCGCAAGATCGCCGCGTGGAAGAACTTGAAACGGCGCTGACAGCCGACGAGATCGAAGACGTCAGCAATCGCCTGCAGGATTTGGGTTATCTGGATTAACGTTGGGGTTATAGCCGAACACCGCGACGCCGTAGCCTAGCGAGTGCCGCTGGATTCTATATTTTTATTCTTGATTAGTACTGGAGTCATTTTTTCCTTTACTGCCCAATGATTGTTAATGGCTCAGCCTCATAGGTTGAGGAGTATTGACCTGTTAAATGGTCCTTCTCGAAACCAGATAGATATTGACTTTGGAGTACGGCAATAAAACAGAATACGCCGAAGGCGTTAGGCCAACTAGCCCCGGGTTGCCGCAACAGCGGCTACCCGGGGTGAACGTATGCATAAAGACCTTCAACCCCAACGGGGTTGCGGCCTCGTCGGTCCGAGCCGCGGCGCAACTCTTTTAGAGTTGGATTCGTTAACAGACGAAACCCAGGGTAGCCGCTTCGCGTCAACCCCGGGCTAATGGGTGTAACGCCTTCGGCGTAATGATTCGATATAGCCACCTAGCCAATTGAAGGGACCCGGCTTCATATGCAGAGTTACAGCAGTTCCGATGCGGACGTACGATATCTGCTGTAACACCGGTATGCCGTTAACTCACGATCAGCGAGAACTGATTCGGGAACGCGTCTCTATCTGTACACACGTCCCTATCACCCACTAAAAGCTCGCCATCAAATCGGCGATTCTCTCCGGTGGAAAGCCCAAGCGGCTGGCTTCTTTGGCGTGAAACAATCCTGCGCGCGTTTGGTCGATGCGAAAGTGCGCCACGGCGAGGCCGAAGTGAATTTTGGCCAGATCGCCATCCGCGAAGTTGCTACCGTATTGCAATGCGAGGTTGAAGTTCTCGATCGCCGCTTGTGTTTGAGACGTTTCGAGTTGCACGACGGCGAGGTTAGAATACGCAAAGGCGAAATCGGGTGCCAATTCGATCGCCCGTTTGAGTTGTTCGATGGCGTCATCGAAGCGTAACTCTGCAATCAGGGCCTGACCTAACTGACAACGTGCGTGCGGCGATTGCGGATCGAGTTCGACGGCATAAGCCCACAACGCGTTGGAGTCGCGCCAGCGCGCGGATTGTTGTCGGCTCAACGCGATCAACGCCGCCATGGCCACCAGCACGACCAACCACGTGCGAACCGTCGCCGCCGTTTGGCCGCGCGCTTGACCGAGTCGCCACGCCAGCAGTCCAGCCAGCAACGCCGTCGGACCCAATAGCGCGAAGTAGCTGTAACGATCTGTCGCAAGCTGTTGCGAGATTTGCACGATGCCGCTGTTGGGTAGCAACACGATTAGGTAGCACACCCATGCCGCGAGCAAGTAGGGGGCTTTCCGCCGCAACGCAAGACTTACGATCGTTAACACGAGCACGAGGGGTAGCCCGAGGAAGATTGGCCATGTCGCTAAACCGAAGTAAGTAGGCACTTCATAAAACGGGCTCAACGCGAGCGGCACAATCGTCTTGATGATATAGAGGCAGTAGCCCCAACAGGCTTGCGCAAGACGTTGGTCGAAACTGAATAAGCCGGTGAGCTCCTTGCCTTGGCCGACATCCTTGGCCCACGCGGCCATGTAGGCAACGAACGCAACAACGGCGAAGTAGGGAAGCTTCTCGATAAAGATGCGCTGCAAGCGTTTGCCGCGCTGCGCCGGCGTTACGCGGTGGCGTCCCAGTGGATAAAAATCCGCGATCAAAAAGACCAAAGGCGTCGTCAGGGCCACGGCCTTAAAACCGCAGGCAATCACAAAGCAAAAAAATGATGCAGCTAATAACGAAAATGATCGTGGTCGTTGTTCACCGCGCTCGTCAAAGCGCTGCAGGTATATCCAAATCGACAAATAGCTAAATCCAATCGCCGGCAGATAGGGTTGCGCCGATATCCACGCGACAGCTTCCACGCGCAGCGGATGCACCGTGAAGAGCGTAGCGATAGCCCCCGCCGCCATCACCCGCACTCGGTCGGGCCGCACCATCCCGCCCCCCCGCGCGATCAGGCTCGCCAACAAACCGAATAAGAGCCAACCATTGATGATGTGACAGCCGAGACTGACGGCGTGATACACAAACGGTCGCGGATTCCCATCGGCGTCGGTGCCGGCGATTTCGTGTTCGAGACCGAGCAGCATCCAGGCTAGCGGTTGCCAAACCCCTAGGTGGTCCGTCGTCCACGCCCACTTCCATTGCTCCGGCCCGAAGCCCCGATAACTCGGATTAGCCAGAAAATTCCGATCGTCATCCCAGTTCAGGAATTGCCCGTCGAGAGCGGGCCAAAACGCCGTCGCCGCGGCGATGGCGATAACGGCCATCCAGCCGAGGCGGTCAAACGTGCTCGAGCCCGAATGCGGTGTGGTTCGTCCCATGGGGGGTCTTTTCGCCTTTCCCGAGCGTCGGTGGCAGGTTGCGGCTTTGCGACGGGGCAGTTGATGTCCGTCGCGTTGGCACAACATCGTCGCTTTCGGGCACGGCCACAAGCAGGCGCGTTGCCCATTTGCAACGAGGCCGCACAGCCGGACCGGCGGAAATCTGGTGTGCCGCAGGCCGTAGCCAGGTGTAAGCCTATTTATTTCAGTTATTTAGGTGAATAGAGTTGAGTGGGGCGGCAGCATTGGCACGCGGGGTGCAATTTATGCCGAGCGTCAACGACGGACGCGACCGAGCGTCGCAACCAGCCGTCGCAAACCGCAAAACTCACCAACCACTGAGGAGAGGGTGATGGACGAAAACACGTTTCAGAAGAAGCTGGCCGAACTGGTGAAAGAGATCGGCAACCTGCCCGCCGAAGATCGCACCAAGCTCGAAACCCTCGCGGCCCAGACTAAGGAACGACACGCCAAGCTACGTGCCACGGTCAACAGCCTGCAGGAATCGCTCGACTACCTGCGCCTGTCGGTGAAGTACCTGCTGTTCGATCTCGAAGCCACCCGCCGCGAAAACGGCTACCTACGCAAAATGCTCGAGGAACAGTCGGACGGTTAATCCGCCGTCCGACGATCGGTGACGAGCCGCCGAACTTGCCCCCGCAAGCGTTAACGCATGACCGTTACCCAGTCGAGTGCTGATATCCTTTTCCACGCTCCTTTTTGCATCCCACCCACTTGATGCGGCAGGCCGTTCAGGACGAACGGCCTGCCGTATTTATGCGCCTTGCCGCTATGTTGGGCGGGCGGTCTAATGCCGAAGGATATAGAACGCGGGCGAATTTTCTGCTCGTAGCGAAGACGATTGACGACATCGGCGGGCAGCCGGTGCTACAGCGCGGAGTACGACGGTTGGACGTCAAACAGCTCGAAAAAAAGTATTTGGATCGCAACGCCCTGATCGGTGTCGTGGGCATGGGCTACGTGGGGCTGCCGCTAGCGCGGACGTTCGGCAAGGCCGGGTTTGCCACGCTCTGTTTCGATGTCGATCCCGATAAGGTGAAGAAGCTCAACGCGGGCAAGAGCTACATCAAGCACATTCCTGATTCGACGATCAAAGATCTGGTGGCGTCGAAAAAGTTTCGCGCGACCGAGAACATGGGCGAGCTAAACAAGCCCGATGCCATCATCATCTGTGTGCCGACGCCGCTCTCGAAAACGCGCGACCCGGATATGAGCTACGTCGAATCGACGGCGCGCGCGATTGGAAAGAAGTTGCGCGCGGGGCAGTTGGTCACGCTCGAATCGACGACGTACCCGGGTACGACCAGCGATTTATTGAAGCCGATTCTCGAAGAAGCCAGCGGCCTCAAGGCCGGAAAAGACTTCTTTCTCGCCTACAGCCCCGAACGCGAAGACCCCGGTCGACAGGATTTCTCGACCGAGACGATTCCCAAGCTCGTCGGCGGCCACGATAAGGACAGCCTGAAGATTGCCATGGCGATGTATAGCCAGGCGCTCTCGCAGGCGATTCCGGTGAACAGTTGCGAAGTTGCCGAAGCCGCCAAAATTGTTGAGAACGTTTACCGTTGCGTGAACATCGCGATGGTCAACGAGTTAAAGATGCTGTTCGATAAGATGGGCATCGATGTTTGGGATGTGATCGAAGCGGCCAAGACCAAACCGTTCGGTTACTCGGCTTTTTATCCCGGCCCCGGATTGGGTGGTCACTGTATTCCGATCGATCCGTTTTATCTCACGTGGAAGGCGCGGCAATACGGTGAGTCGACGCGTTTCATCGAATTGGCCGGTGAAATCAATACGGCCATGCCGGAGTATGTGATTCATCGATTATCGTTGGCGCTCAACGATCATAAGAAGCCGATTCGCGGCTCGAAGATTTTGGTGTTGGGTTTGGCGTATAAGAAGGATGTGGACGATATCCGTGAAAGCCCGAGCATCGAGTTGATTCACATGCTGCAAGAGCACGGCGCGCTGGTCGATTACAACGATCCGCACGTGCCGCGCACGCATAAGGGCCGTGAACACGATCTCAAGATGAAGTCGGTCGCACTTACGCCCGCCAATCTTAAAAAGTACGACGCGGTGCTGATCTCGACGGACCATTCGACTTACGATTACGACGAGATCGTGACGCATTCGCAACTCGTGGTCGACACGCGCAACGCCACGGGTAACGTGAAGACGGGCCGCAAGAAAATTGTGAAAGCGTAGATGGTGACGACGTAGATTGTGAACGCGTAAGTTTTAAAGGCCTAACGTGCGATACCGGGTGCCCCTGCCCCTCTGGGGCTGGGGGATCATCTCGATAAGCCAATTCGTCCAAGCGAATTTAGCCCCCGGCCATTGGCCGGGGGCTAAGTGAATTAACGAAGGTGTTGAGGCCCTCCCTCGCCCTGCAGAATCCCCGCGCACCATCCACACATTTCCAATACCATCTACATCGATGCGCGTGCACTCCATCGATCATGTCGAATTGTTCGTGCCCGATCGCTACCAAGCGGCGGCTTGGTATCGCTCCGCGCTGGGGATGGAAATTGTGCATTCATTTGAGGCATGGGCGACCGATCCACGCGGTCCGCTGATGATCGCAACTGCCGACGGCGCGGGTAAGCTGGCATTGTTTGAAGGGCCGGCGAGCGACACGCCCGCGACGCACGGTTACCGGCGCGTCGCCTTCGGCGTGAGCGGTGACGATTTTCTACGGTTCATTCAGGAGATTGCCGCGCGCGATTTGCGAAATATAGACGGGGCTGCGCTCAATTCCATTGAGGTCGTCGATCACGAGTTATCGTACTCGGTTTATTTCTACGACCCGTGGGGGCACGCGCTTGAGGTCACGACCTACGACGTTAGCTTGGTGCAGGCAGGCCGCGCTGAATAACAGACCAAAAACACAAGATTGCATCGTTAGGATTACGCCATGTCGCAAAACACCGGTTGGTATCACGCGTCTGCCGACAAACCCGTCGGCCCCATGAGCATCGAAGAACTCATCGCCAAGCTGCCCAGCCTCGACGGTCCCGATACGCTCGTGTACGGCCCGAGCACGGCCGACTGGGTGAAGGCGCGGCACGTCGCGCCGATCATGAACGCGCTGCGCGGCACGGGTGGTCCGCCACCGGCACCTTCGCGCGGCACGCGCGTGGCGGATGAGATCGATTATGAAATCTTCGGCGACGATATGCAGTTCGTGGAGATCACGCTCGATCCGAATGAAGTCGTCGTGGCCGAAGCCGGCGCGATGATGCACATGTCGAGCGGAATTCAAATGGAAACCGTCTTCGGCGATCCGAGCAAGCAAACCGGCATGTTGGGCAAGTTGTTCGACGCCGGTAAGCGTATGGTCACGGGCGAGTCGCTTTTTCTAACGACGTTTGGCGCGATCAGTCAGCAGCGCGAACAAGTCGCGTTCGCCGCGCCCTATCCCGGTAAGATTATTCCGATTCATCTTGACGAACTCGGGGGCGAAATCCTCTGTCAAAAGCAATCGTTTCTATGCGCCGCCCGCGGTGTGCAGATGGATATCGCGTTTCAGAAAAAGATCGGCGCAGGTCTGTTCGGTGGTGAGGGCTTCATTCTGCAACGCTTAAAGGGTGACGGTTTGGCATTTGTGCATGCGGGCGGCACGATTGTGCGGCGGCAACTCGCAGCGGGTGAGAAGTTGCGCTGCGACACGGGCTGTCTGGTCGCGTTTCAACCCAGCGTGGATTACGACATCGAGCGTGCGGGCGGCGTAAAGACGATGCTCTTCGGCGGCGAAGGCATCTTCATGGCCAGCCTCACCGGCCCCGGCACGGTTTGGTTACAGTCGTTGCCGTTTTCGCGCCTCGCGGGCCGCATCGCGGGTACCTTCAGCGCCGCGGGCGGCAAGGGCGAAGGCTCCATCCTCGGCGGCTTCGGACTAAGCGGAATGTTTGGCGACGACTGAGTTCGCGGAGTACATTTGTTAGGAAAGCGCAGATACGGATTTAATACCAATCCTATCCGTTTTGGATGACGCGTTGCATAAAGCGTCGTGTCGAAAACGATAAGCAATCCTTAGGTGCGTTAGGTGGGTTACTTTATCGTGGGGTGGCAGTTTTTTCTGGACCTGTAGTCGAGTTTCAAAGCTCCACAACACGACGAAAGCGCGCTCTCATCCGTCGGTTTGAATGGATTCGGGTAAAATATTAGGAAAGCCGCCATCGATGTGATCGATGGCGGCCTTTGATCGTTCTGCGACGTCGCTATCTATACCTCTAATCATTATTCCGACGGTATCTCATACTCGAACGCCGGTCCGCCGTTAATGCTGAGCATGATTACACGCGTCGTCGGCGAATCTTCATCAAACGTGGCGACGATCGTACCCACGCGTGTGCCCGTAATCGTGGCCGTGCCTGCGAACGGAATCAGGTTGGCGTTGTTTTGATAGCTCACTTGCACGCCGTCGAGTTCCGTCGTCCACGTGTTACCGGCGCGCGTCAGCATGCCGTTGTAAGTGGAAATCGTCGTCGAGCGCGTGCTGTTGTCGTACGTCGCCGTGCCGCTGCCTTCGGTCGTGCTGGCGATGCCGTCGTTCGGCGTCACGGTAAGGTCCCAACTGCCATCAACGGTGACCGTATTGGTCGCACGCGTCCAACTCAATGCAACATCGCCATCGGTATTTCGTTGACCGCAACCGAAGTCGCTAAACGCGAGCGTGATTTCGCGTGGGAAGAACGTGATGGTGCCGGTCGCCGAACCACTGCACTCGGTCGTCGTTTCAACCGCGTTGGGTGCGCAGCCATTACCAAAGTCGACGGTCAGGCTCGGCGGGTTGTTTCCTTGCTCGTCGGTTTCGAACGTCACGGCGGGACAGGTGCCGAAGTTAATGAGCAAGTCCGCGTTGGCGGCTTTGCTGTTCTGTTGATCTTCGCTCGACACGCCGGGGCTTACGGCTTCGGCCGAATCGGAAATACCCTGTGTAGCATCGAGGCTGGCAAGAATCGCGTTGATTTGTTCGGTGGTGAGTTGATCGGCCGAGTCGATGAGGCCGCTGACGCCGCAGCCGGCTTGGATGGCGAGCGCGAGAATAGGCAGTAAGAGAATTCGCTTGGTCATTCATCAATCTCCTGTTGTGAATCGATGCGAGGCCCGTGATGCCGAACGCGGCATCTCTGCGTTTATTACGGCACGGCAGAAATTTCGCCGTACCGACAGCGCAGCGGGCTTCCGGTGGGACTATCGGCGCGCGGCGGCTGGCGGCTCAGTGGGCCCGCGCAGGCGACTAGAATCGCCCCATTTTCTGGACACATCACCACTTAGGACGACTTTCGCGGACGGTTTTTAAAAAAATCTTCCCCGCCGCGTGTATGTCCGCCACTCGAAATCGCACAGATACCCTGCGACCGTCATGCCCGGTATTGCCAAACCGCATTCGGCAATCGGCCGACCGCATCGGCGTTGGTGCGACGGCGCAATCCTCCCTCGCGGTAGAGGAGATAACGACATGTGTGCAACGAAATCATCTAAGCGTGCGGTTTCAAAGGTCATGCACGGGCCGATCGGGCTTCTGCTGGGCTTTCTGATTCTGTTGGGTCCGGCGTTGAATCTCGGCTGTGGCATCGGTGATGCGCTCGAGCCGATCAACAACGTCGCCAATCAAATTGAAGCGGCCATTGCGGCGATCGATTTGAACAGTGCGGCGTGGCAAGAGATCGTGCGCGATTTGCAAGAGCAACTGCCGGAAGTCGAGAACGACTTAAAGGCGGATATCGACGAAGTATTACAGCGCGGCATTAAGGCGACGACGGTTAGCGTGATTGCATCGGGCGATTTTGTGTCGCGGCGCGTGCAAGAGGCGCTGAACCGACTGAAGGCTGAGATTACGGGCAAAGAGCCGCCGGTATACCCGCCTGCGTTTCTGGGTTTCACGCCCGACGCGTTGGACGTGCAACGTGTGTTAGATGATGAAGTCAACGCGATGACGTTTTATGGGTATGACTTCGACCGACGCGATCCGGCGGGCAAGACGATGGAACTGTGGATGCTGCGCGACGGCGCCTACGAGGACTGTTCATTCGCGCTCACAATGGCAACGCACTACGAGGGTAAGGTGAATCTCGCCGCGAATGGTGTGCAACTGTCGCTCGGCTGCACGTTGATGGAATTGCGGTGGGATGGTGAGGTTGTATCGACGCTGCCGATTCTCCAGCCCGACCGTCCGCAGCCGGAGAACATCACGGTGCATCCGCGGAGTATCACGTTTCGTCCGCCGCACACGCGCGGCGATAAGGATTTCAGCGGGAACGGTCCGTTCGTGATATTGGAAGCGCGCTTGGCCGGTGCCGATTTCGTGCTGGGCGGCGCGCGCAGCTTGCAGGCACAGGTGTGGATGTTTGCAGAAGAAACCGAAAGCGATTGGACCACGGCCGTGGGCACGTCGGATTGGGAGAAGATTTACACCGTCGAACCGGGGTATCGGATCATCAACATCCTGACGCCGATCATCTGCGAAGATTCGTATGAGGATACGAATCACTCGGAAGATTTGATCTGTCCGGGGACGGGCAATCTCGTGCAGTGTTTCCGCTGCGTCGGCGATACCGGCTCGGATAATGATGCGGGGCACGCGACGAAGGTGTCGGTCGACTTCGCGCCGGTCGTGATTACGGTGATTAAGGATGATCCGTACTTTCGGCAGTAGGGATCAACTTACTAGGCTGCGTTGTTGAGGGCGAGCGGTAGCGACGTGCACGATGTGTGCGTCGCTACCGACATTTTATCGAAAGCTACGCCGCCGGCTGATCGAATTCATCACCCTTAAACGTCGTTCCGAGATACGTATCGCGCACCATCGGGTCGTTAATCAGTTCGCGCGGGCTGCCTTCGCGTAGAACCTGACCTTCATGAATGATGTAGCTGCGGTCGGTCACTTCCAGCGTTTGGCGTACGTTGTGATCGGTTAGCAGAATCGATATGCCGAGGTCGTTGCGGAGGTGACGAATTTCGCGTTGCAAATCCTGCACGGCAATCGGGTCCACCCCGCTGAAGGGTTCGTCTAACAGAATGATCGCGGGTTGCGTTACCAGCGCGCGGGCGATTTCGAGTTTGCGTCGCTCGCCGCCGGATAGCGTGCGCGCTTCTTGTCGTGCGTTCTTCGTAAGGTCGAACTGCGCCATCAACTCTTCGGCGCGGGCGCGACGGTCTTTGCCGCGCATGCCGGGCACCAATTCGAGAATGGCCATCAGGTTCTGCTCGACCGTCAGCCGTACGAACACGCTGCTTTCCTGCGAGAGATAGCCGAGGCCGCGCTGAGCGCGCTTGTACATGGGCAGCGCCGTGATGTCTTCGCCTTGGAAAAACACGGCCCCGCCGTCGGGCTTCACCATGCCGACGGTCATGCGAAAGCTGGTCGTCTTACCCGCACCATTGCGACCCAACAGGCCGACGATTTCCGCCTTGCCGACCGAGAACGAGACCTTCCGCACGACGGTGCGGCCGGAGTAGGTTTTCACAAGTTCCTTCGTCTCTAACAGACGGGCGGTCGCAGCCATGGTTTCGCCTCACAGTGGTGGGACAATTGTGAATAACTTGTGCCCCTGCCGACGGCCGATGGCGATTCGACGGACGGCGGAACATCTCGCATGCTCGACAAGGCTAACCCGAACGAGCCAAGGCGGGTAGCGCCGCCGCATCTTCGCAACTCACCGAAGATCCACGGCTTATGGGGTATCGTTAGTTGGACAATGACTCTGACCCTTAATATCCGAAATTCACAGGGCTGCGTGCTGTTTGGGCGGCCCTTGCAAGCGACTCGGTGGCAACCAATATCGTGTGGTTAATTTGTGGACAACTTTCTACGGTTGGGCCATCGCGCAAGTTGTGCCGAGGGTCAAGATTGCTCACGGGTTCATCGAATAAACCGCATCCGCCCGACGTTGGGAATGATCGCCAACGTGTGATCGCTGAACCGCAAGCCGCTGGGCCAATAGACGAAGAACGCGCGACCAATCATTTGGTCGGCGGGTACGGTGCCGAGTTGATACTCGGCGCGTTTTGTCAGGAACGGGCTGGCTTCGGTCCAAAGGCGCGAGTCCTGGCTTTGCGGGCTATTATCGCCGCAGCAGTAATATTCCGGATTGTCGCGATCGCGCAGGTAGATCGGATTGCCTTGCGTGCCCCATGCCGATTGTTCGCGAGAGGCGTACGGCAACTGGCTGTGTCGGTAAAAGACATCGCGCATCACTTTTACGTGTGCCAATTCCATCGGAGCGCCGCGCGCACCGATTCGTAGATACGTGCTGCGCGTGGACGCCAGATCGCTGGGTCTGTGCTTGCGTAGGGCTTTGATATTGGGCGCGAACGTATCCTCGTCGGTCGCCAACACGTCCTTACCGTCGACGCGTAGGCTGATGCGATAGTCGAGGCTTTCGACTTCGAAGCACGCCGATGTGCCATCCATCAACGGGCGCGGCAGTTTGCCGGCCGCCAGTTTCCGCGGGATCGCTTCGGTGGTGGCGGGCAGGCCGGTGTCGTCGAGGCGATAGAGCACGACGTCTCCATTTAGATCGATATCTAATTTGAAGTTGTCGTCGTGCTTGTTAAAGCGCACGCACAACGCGCCGCCACTTGCCTCCGGCATCAGCGTGAACGCGAGTTTGAAATCGGTTACGGCAAAACGCGCGGGCCTACCGTATCTTGGGTCGCGCTCCATCGCCTGATCGGTCGAAGTGTTGTTGTAACCATATTCATCTTCGATCCGACGCCCGCCCAAGCGCAGCCATTTATAGCCTTCTGCATCCGCCGCCGAAAAGCGAATGATGGGGCGGTCGGCGTCCCATGCGTCGCTGCCGTCTTCCGAATACCAACGCGGCGGATCGAACTTCGATCGGCTACCGTATTCGCCTTCGGTCTTGGCGGGGAGAAAATCGTGATCGTAGTGCAGCATCCATAAGGATTGCTGGGCGAGATCGGTCTTGCGCTGAATGCGCAGGTGACGATCGAGTTCGTTTTGATCCTGCTGCGTCCAATTCTGATTGCGTAACGGTTGCGGCACGGCAAGTTTGTCGCGCAGCGCTTCGGAAAGATCGTCGGCTTTGGCGACGTACACATCGCCGTCGATGATCTCTAACACTTCGCCCGGCAGACCAAGCAATCGTTTGATGTAGTTCATCTCGCCATCTTGCGGATTCTTAAAGACGACCACATCCCAACGTTGGGGGCCGAGCAGGTCGCCGCCGATGTCGTACGGCCATTTCAAAACTAAGATGCGGTCGCCGGCGTTGGGAATTATCGATGTGATGGTTGCGTTATCGCCATCTTGCCAGGTGCAGTTCGGGCAGCGCACCGAGAATTTTTCGTGTAGGCCACCACGGCTTTGATACGCCTGCATCATTTGTTCTTTGAGACCGTAGGCGAATGTGTACTGGCAGTTGTCGCAGCGCAGGTTGGCATGCAGGCCGTAGAGCGAGGGTGCCATCGAACCGGTCGGTATCACGAACGCCTCGACCACGAAGGCCCGAAAGACGAACGCCAATATCAGGGCGACGACGATCGACTCGACGGTCTCGCGCACACCTTCGGTGGCAACCTCTTCCGGGCTGGGGATGGACGTGGTTTGTGATTTATCCGAAGATTTCGATGAACTCGACGTCATGGTGCTCGCTCGTTCGTGCTCGGGTTATTGAAGCGTTTCGCCTAGGGTTACTAGCCCTCTGGGTTAATAACGGTTCGCGGGGCGAAACATTCCGTCCGAGAAACTTACCATCAATTACCGGTGCATGCCCCGCGCCCGGTCGAGTATTTCACCCAGCCGAGACGGATTTTGAAAGAGATAGACCTAACTTCCTTATCTGACAGGCCTTTACGTTGTCGGGTGATCTTCAACCCGATCTCGGGTCGTCGCGCCGAGGAGTCGTACTTCAATACGTTTGTCGGCGCGCTGGATACGGCGGGACACGAGGTGGAAGTCTGTCGCACTAAGGCGGCACACGACGCAACCCGTTTAGCCGCAGAAAGTTGCGAACTGGGGCTCGACCTTATCTGCGTGCGCGGCGGCGACGGCACGATTCACGAGTCGGCGAATGGTCTCACGCGCGAAGGGCCGCCCATGCTACCGATCCCGGCGGGGACGGAGAATATTCTCTCTAAATATCTCGGCATTCAAAGGTCGGCCAACTCGCTGTTGGCGGCGGTGGCGGCGGGGCAGACGCGGCAGTTGCGCCTTGCGGAGGTGAACGGTCGCAAGTTTATGTTGCTAGCGGGGTTACCGTACGACGGCGAGGTGATTCGCCGATTGGCAGAGGCCCGCACCGGCAACATCTCGTATAAGACGTACGTCTGGCCTACGATCAGCACGCTGCTGGGCTACCGCGGGCCGGATATTATCATAAGGGTCGATGACGAAGAAGTTTATCGCGGGCGGGCGCAGGCGCTGGTCGGCAAAATGCCGCGCTATGCGTTGGGAGTGAAGATATTGCGGCAGGCCGATCCGGCCGACGATTGGTTGGACGTGGCGGTGTTTCCGCGACGCTGGGTGTTGCCGCTGATTTGGGATTGCCTGCGGATGTGGGTCAGCCCCGGTTGGCGCGCGCGGCGGACGGCCTACTTCAAAGGGCGGTTGGTGGAAGTCGAGGCGGCCGAGCCATGCCCCTTGCAGGTGGACGGGGAATTCGCGGGCTACCTGCCGGCGACGTTTCGCCCGACGGATCATGTCGTCAATTTTTTGGCGGCACCCGGTCGCTTCGAGCAAACGCCTTCGATTTGGACGCGGGCGCGCCGGGGGTTGGAGGTGCCCGACGGCGCGCGCGTAACGAGTTAGCCATGATGCAAACGAAGTTTTCAATCAAGAAATATATGCCCGCGTCTGGCGCGATCTTGGTCGTGCTATTGATGATCGCTTGGGTGGTTACGCCGAGCGGCTTGCGCGTGTTGCAAGCCGACGAGCCCGCGAAAGTTGAGTCAACCAAGTCGGACAAGGCTGCTAAAGATGCGAATGAGGCTGTCATCCCTGCGGACAACGATAGTGCGCGCACGCGACTTGCCGGTGGCGATATTCGACCGGCGATCGATCAGGCTGATCTATTCTTCCTGTTGCGCTACGCTCGGCGTGCGATGAGCGATACGCTGCGCGGCAAGCAGCCGACCACGCAGCCTTATTGTCCGTCGGTGTTTCGCGATTTTGTGGGCGATGTGTACGTGACGGCTTGGCGCAGCGGGGCGGAAATCGCACGGGGTCATTCAAAGGCTGAGAACCTTGCAGAAGCGGCGGTCGAAGCGGGCGCGATGATCGGCCAACAGTTGTTGAAAGACGACGTACGCGTTCGTCGCGGCGGCGCGGATATCGGATTGGAACTCGAATTGACCGGCCCGTCGGAGTTGATCGACGTTCAATACTTCGGTGATAGCGGTATTTGGACGAGCGAATTGCAATCGTCGTATGAACCGGGGATCGAAGGGTTTGAAGTGCGCTTCGCGGATCGCGTGGGCCGCATCCTGCCGACGGATGTAATCGAAAAGAACTACTCGCCGGATTTGGCACTGTTGGCGACCGAAGCGCAGGTTGGCGTCAAACACGAGTTTAAGGTGCGCTTCGCGGACAAGATTAAATACTACCGCTTCTGGGGTTTTCAGGTTTGGCAGGCGGGCTCGCGCGCGCCGATGAAGTTGCTCTATCGCGGCGAAGAGCTGGTGCCACAGGCGGCGGTCGACGGCGATCGGCTCGATGCGACGATCGCGCGCGTCGGTGGTTATCTGCACTATCGCCAGAACAGCAACGGTGCCTTCTCTCACGAGTACTTACCGAGCCGCGACACCTATCACGATGCCAACGATGTGCTGGTGCAATTGCGAGCGCTCTACGGTTTACAGCGTTATGCGGCGCGCATGTTGCATCCGGTGCTGATGGCGGATGCCAAGAAGGGCATCGAGGCGTTCTCGAAGTATCTCGACGAGTTGAAGTTCAAGATCGAGAAAGATGAAGGCGAGGCGGAGATCGTCGACAGTTCCGACGCGATGATCCTGACGATCCCCGGTCACGAGAATCATTTCGAGACGACGGCGTATTTGCTGTTGGCGATGACCTCGCACCCGCGCGGTCGGCTCGATGACAAGATGTTGGTCGGCATGGCCACCACCATGGTGGGGGCGCAGTTGATGGATGGCAGCCTGCGCTTGAAGCTGGGCGAAGCGCCGTCGGGCGAGACGACGGCGGCCGAGGATCGGGCGGCAGGGACGGCGTTGTTTGGTTTGGCGCAACATTATGCCATTACTAAAGATGCGATCATCGAGCAGGTGTTTGCGAATGCGGCGGCTTACTATCAGGGCAAAGTCGGCAAATTGGATCCGGAAGCGGCGGCCTGGATCGTGCGGGCGTACGCCAAGCAGCACGCCAGCACAGAAAACCCGCAATTGTTGCCGATCGTGTTCGATCTGGCCGACCGATTCGTGGCGGTGCAGCTGAATAAAGACAATTGTCCGCATTTGGAGTTGCACGGTGCGTTCAATGCCAAGCAGTTGGGCGTGGTTGGTGCGGATAGTGCGGTTTATCTAGGTGCCGTCGCCGATGCGTTGCGTGCGGCGCGACGGGTGGATGATGCGGATCGTGTGAAGCGCTACGAAGCGGCAGTGCGTGCCGGCGTTCGGTTTGTGATGCAACTCGAGATGACGCCGACGGGCAGTTATTTCGTACGTAGCAAGCGCGATGTGCTGGGTGGTATTCGCAAACGACCTTGGAATGTGCGGCTGCGGGTCGATGATACGGCGTTGGCGGTCGACGGTTTGTTAGCGGCACGGGCGGCGCTGTTTGATACAGATGATTAGGGGTGCGGGGCGTTCACTTCGTTGTTAGCGGGACGAAATATAAAGAGCACGCCGTTCACGCGCACCTTGGAGTGGTTGGGCTATTTATGGTTTGGTCCCTAACCTGAGACGTTGCGAACGGGGTTACCTTCCAATTTATGCTATGGCTGCAGGATTGACGTGTTTTGCTGCAACCGGTGTTACCCATTTACGTCGCCGCGAGGACGCGGCGGCTCTAAATGGTGATATCGCCAATACCTTCAATTCACGCTTGCACACTTCGAGATATCCACGCGTCACAAGCTCCACACTAGAAAATAGAGCATTCCTGGCTGCATTTGCGCTAATCGAACGCGCAAACCTTTTTGCCATCGGAGCCACCGCGCAAGATTCAATGGGCGATGTTTGCCGCGCAATTTTTGACTCGATGCGCTGATCTGCGCGAGAAAATTTCCCTTTGCGAACCCATTCAAACTCCCCATCCGCGTTAACAGGGCTGCCAGCAGTTTTTGCCGACCTAAAACTGTCAGCGTCCGAAAAAAATGCATGGACTTCGCGGCGCATATCCCGCCGATATCACACGTACCGAAATTGCCGGGCTCGCAGAATGTGGCGCGATCCGGCAATTCACGACGGCCAACGACGAAACATCAAACTGCGAGCCCATGAGCGAAGCACCTGTAACAACCAAGCCCCGGGCGGGGTGGCGCAGTCGGTGGCAGATACCGACCTTCGCGTTGTCGGCGCTGGTCTTCGGCGGCGGGTTGGCCCATCTCGCCGCGGGTTACAAGCCGCTGAGCTTCGCGCAGCAATGCGCGAAGATCGATCAACTGCAGGCGGCAGGCGCGTACACGCGAGCGCATGCTTATGTCCTTCATCTATTGAAAGAGACGGAGCGACCGGACGACGAACGGGGCGAATTGTTCCGGCGGTTGGTCGGCATCACATTTCAAGTTGAAGCGCCGCACCGTGAGCATCAGCGTGAGAACATCGACACGATCACGCGCAGCTTTCGTCGTGCGGTGCACTTCGGCGCGACGCCGCAAGGATTCGACTGGTACGCGTTAGCCCGAACGTACGTTTGGGAAGAGCGGTTCGACGAAGCGGAGTTTGCGTTTCGCCAAGCGCTGGGCGCGGGTGTTGCAAATGCCGGTGGCGTACGGCGCGAGTTGGTCGAGATGCTGATGGCCCAAAAGGGCAAGTTGACGGTCGATCTGGTGCGCGAAATCGATCCGATTATCGACGACGCGTCGGTTGCCCATCGTCATTATCTATGGGCTATCGATCAGAAGGTGCGCTGGTTACTGGCGGATGCACGCTACGACGAGGCCGGTGAACTGGCGGAGGCAGCGCGAACGCGGCTGGGCGGAAGTGCCGACGGGCCGGCGGTGGAGTATTTGCAAGCACTCTGTCAGCGCGCGGCGGGCGAACGCGATACGGCTGAGCTGACGATTCGCAATCTGCTGCGCGACTGGACGGTGCGCGATGAGCTATGGGGCCGAGGCATGTGGCTCCTGGGAATGTTGCATCTGGAGGACGAGCGACCTCAGGCGGCGCTGACGGTCTTTAACGACGTGATGTCGTCGTTCGTCGAAGGCGAGATTTACGACGCGTGTCTATATGGGCGAGCGCAGGCGTTGGTCGGCCTCGGTCGATACGAGCGCTCGTTGGATGCATTCGTCGAGTTGGTGGCGGATATTCGCAGCGGCCGCAATACGAAGGTCGAGGGCGAACAACTCTATCAGAAATTGGCCGGTCTCGGCGCGTTGGTGAAGCGCGACGAGCGGCTGGGATTGGCGATTCGATATCTGGAGTTGGCGGCGACGCTGATTCCGGAGGAAGCCGAGGCCGAGCGTGCCGACGCAGCGATCGAGATAGCCGATGCGTACGTCGAATTGGCTTATCTCGATGATGCGGGCGTGAAAGTTGAGAAGCCTTCGCTGACATTCTTGCGGCGCGCGGCGGAGATGTATGAAGCCGCCGCGGAAACGGCGACGAATACGCCTGAGGTGGCAGCGACTGCGTTAACGAAAGCGGCGGAGCAATACGACATCGCCGGTATGCGCGAGCACGTGATCGACGTGTTACAGCGCTTGGTCGATGGCTTTCCCGCACGGCAAGGTCGGGCGACGTCGATGCTGACGTTGGGACGCGCCTTGCAAGCGGATGGTCGGTATGCAGAGGCGGTCGATATCTTCGACACGTTGCTGAACGACTATCCGCGTTTTCCCGAGGCGCTGACGGCGCGCATTCCGCTAGCGCAATGTTTGTTGCGGGTGGACGATGTGACGGCGGCGCGCGGCGTGAAGTTGTTGACCGACATCGTGGACGATCGCGGCGCGACGACGTTGTTTACGCCGACGGCGGAAGAGTATCGCCAAGCGTTGTTCCTGTTGGCCGAGCACTTGGCCGGCGGCAACAAGCCGGCGCAACCCGAAGACGCGGAAGCGTTCGAGCGACGCATGGCCGCGGCGATCAAGCGCTTGAACGATGCGGTTGGTTTGTATCCGAAGGATCCGATGGTGCCGCAGTTGGTATTCCTGCGTGGCGAAGCGTATCGCCGCACGGCCGAGAGCATGGCGCCGCGCGCGGTTGATGATGACGACGGCACGATGCGACGCGAGATCGAGCGGCGTTTGACGCTGGCGTTGGCCGACTATCAGTCGGTACAGATGCAGTTGGCGGGCCTCGATGAGCCGAGCCTTAGCGCCGTCGAACGCGCGTATTTGCGGGCGTCTTACCTATATATAGGTGATTGTCTATTTGATCTGGGCAATACGACGCAGGCGATCGAAGCGTATCAGGAAGCCGCATGGCGTTATGAAAACGACCCGGTCGCGGTTTCGGCGGCGCTGCAGGTGGTGCATGGGTATGTGCGCTTAGGGCAACGCAATGAGTCCCGCGCAGCACTGGGAAGGCTGCGTTGGTTGCTAGAGAAGATTCCGGCCGAATCCTTTGATCAACGCGGCGGTATGTCGCCGAAGTCATATTGGATGGACCTCGTCGATCGTATGGAACGGATGGGTGTTTAGGTGCCACCCGGGAAGCGAACGGTTAACGACATGGCAGAGCAAACGCTTAACGAATCTCGACTGATCGAGCTACTCACGCATCAGCGCAGCCTGTATCGCAAGCTCAAGATGTTGGCCGAGCGGCAGCAAGCGCTGGTTACGCGCGATGATACCGAAGCATTGTTGAAGCTTCTCGCCGAACGCCAAAAGCTGGTGGACGGCCTGGTGAAGTTGAACGAGCAGATCGCGCCTTACCGGCAACAGTGGAGCAGTTTCTTCGGCGCCTTGAGCACCGAGAAGCGCGACGAGATTTCGGATCTGCTGGAAGAGGTCAACGCGTCACTCGGCGCGATCTTGAAGAACGACGCCCGCGATACCGCCGTGATGAATGTGCGACGCGAGCGCGTGTCGACGGATATCGGTCATGTCGATGGTGGGCGGCGGGCGACGGCGGCGTATGTCGGTCAACGAAGTGGTAACTCTCTGACGGATGCCAAAGCGTGAGCGACAAGCAGCTTAATACCAAGTCGGACGGCATGACGGCGCAGGAGCGCGAGCTGGGCGCGATCATTCGCGCTTATAGCGAAGTGACCGATCGCCTCAAGAGCGCGCACGAACAATTGGCGCAAGAGGTGGCCCGTCTCAGCGCCGAACTTAAAAAGAAGAATGCCGAACTGCGTCGCAAAGATCGTTTGGCGGCGTTGGGTGAGATGGCGGCGGGTTTGGCCCACGAAGTGCGCAATCCATTGGGCGGCATTGCCCTGTATTCATCCATGTTGGAGCGCGAACTAACGGATAAACCCAAGGCGCTAAACGCGGCGACGCGCATCACGCAGGGGGTGCGCAGTTTGGATCGCTTGGTTGGTGAGATTCTGGACTTCGCTCAGGAAGACCGACTCGATCTGCATCGCCTCAAGCTCGGTTCGGTGTTGAATCAAATTGAAGAAAGCGCCATGCATTGGGCGCACGAAACCGGTGCTTCGCTGTTGATTAATCCAACGGCGTACGACGTCTCGATCGATGCCGATCCGCAACGTCTCGGACAAGTGCTGTTGAATTTGGTGATGAACGGCATGCAAGCCGCCGGTAAAGGCGGGCGTGTGCAAATCTCGGCGACGACCAAATCGGACGGCTCGGCGTTGATCGAAGTGTGGGACAACGGGCCGGGTATTCCGGCGGAGGTGCGCGATCGCATCTTCAATCCGTTCTTCACGACGAAGGATGCGGGCACGGGGTTGGGTTTGGCCATCGTGCATCGCATCGTTGAAGCCCATGCAGGCACAATTCGCGTAACGAATGATTCGCGCGGCGGCGCGAGATTTTCAATATGTTTGCCGACCGGCAAGGATGTCGGCGGCTTGATGATGGAAGCCGGCAGTTCGACGCCAGCGGCATTGCGGCCCACGGGTTCGTGATCCGGCGAGAGGAACCGTCTTAATAGCAACACGGCCCGACCGGGTCGTCATCTCAAACGCTCAGGAGGAGCAATCGATGGCGCGTATTTGTATCGTAGATGACAAGGATGTCATGCGGGATTCCCTGACGGATATTCTGCGCGGCCTGGGGCATGAAGTGCAGGCGTTTGCCGATCCGCATGTGGCGCTTGGCGACGCGGCGCTGTCGGCGTGTGATGTCATCGTTTCGGATCTCAAGATGCCAAGCATGGACGGTATCGAGTTTCTTAAAACGCTGCGCGGGCGTGGCTCGGAAACGCCGTTCGTGTTGATGACGGCGTATGCCAGCATCGCCACGGCGGTGGAAGCGATGAAGCAAGGCGCATTTGATTACATTCAGAAGCCGTTTGAAGCGGATTCGATTGCGCTGGTCATCGAACGTGCCGCGGCAGTCCGCAAACTGCGCGGTGAAAACGAAGTCTTGCGTGCTTCGTTGGAAGGCATCGAACAGTACGGCGAGTTGATCGGTGACAGCCGCGCGATGCGTGGCGTGCGGGCGCAGATTGAGAAGGTGGCCCAAAGCCAGGCGACGGTCTTGGTGCAAGGTGAAAGCGGCACGGGTAAGGAACTCGTCGCGCGGGCCGTGCACGCGGCGTCACATCGGGCGAACAATCCGATGTTGTGCGTGAACTGTGCGGCGCTAAGTCCGTCGCTCTTGGAAAGCGAATTGTTCGGTCACGAGCGTGGGGCCTTTACCGGTGCTGATCGGATGCGTAAGGGTCGCTTTGAACTATCCGACGGCGGTACATTGCTGTTGGATGAGATCAGCGAAGTATCGATGCCGGTGCAGGCGAAGTTGTTGCGCGTGTTGCAAGAGCGCGAGTTCGAACGCGTGGGTAGCAGCGTAACCATGAAAGCTGATGTCCGCGTGATTGCGACGACCAACCGCGACTTGTCGGATTGGGTGTCGCGCCGCCGTTTCCGCGAAGACCTGTTCTTCCGCATTAGCGTCTTGCCGGTGACGTTGCCGCCGTTGCGCGATCGCCGCGAAGATATTCCGCCATTGGCGAATCACTTCCTCAAGCGCATCATCGCGCGCGAAGGGCGCGAGCCGGTGCAACTCACGACGCGTGCCGTCAGCATGTTGGAAAACTATCACTGGCCGGGGAACGTGCGCGAGTTGCAGAATATCTGCGAACGCGCTGCCGTGTTGTGCAACGGTGACAAGATCGATAGCAATATGATCGAGCCGTGGTTGATGACGCCGGATGTGCGGCTCGAAACGTTGTCGCGGCCTTTGCGCCCGGGGCATCTGATGGCGGATATGGAGCGAGCATTGATCGAGCAAACGCTGGTCAAATTCAACGGTCACCGCGAGAAGACGGCGAAGTCGCTGGGTATCGGCGTGCGAACGTTGGGCATGAAGCTCAAGCGCTGGCGCGAAGAGGCGGCGGCGCAGGCACAGAATCAGCGCTTGGCTGGTTAAGTGTTTTCGATGTGATTTATGCCTGCGGCGCGGGGTTTGGTCTCCGCGCCGTGGGTTGTTTGTTTAAGTGATGGGGATACACCGGTTGCAAACCGGTGTCACAGCGCCAAGCGCCTCGGCGCGATGTTGCAACAGCGCAGGCTTTGCGCGGCGCTGCAGGTGTTGCGCCGTCGGATGGGTTAGGGCGCGATAAAGACGTCGGTATCAGATTGTTGGATAGAGCCCGTCGTTTGGCACGGGCATTGCCTAGATGAGTTGGCGACGCGGACGGGTTGTGCACGGCGGAGTTGTGCCACGCGGCGTTTGAGTGCTAGAACGAGATAGAACGCGGGATTGGAGTTGATGAGGTGTTTCTTGCAGATGTGACCAGCGGCGGCGCGTTTCCCATGTTGGAGAAGACGCTCGCGTTTTCCCAGGCGCGCAACAACGTGCTGGCTGAAAATATCGCGAATGTGACGACGCCGGGTTACCGCGCGAAGCAGTTGAATGTGGGTTCGTTTCAAGCGGCGCTGAAAGAGGCATCGGAGAAACGCGACGCCAACGACGGCAAGTTTGAGTTGGGTAGCACCAGCGAGATTCGCACAAATGAGTTGGGGCACTTGCAGGTAACGCCCTCGCACGAGCCGGTTCAGAATTTGTTATTTCACGATGGAACGAATGCGCGGGTTGAGCATCTGATGAGTGACTTGGCCGAGAATACGATGATGTATCAGGCGTCGGCGGAGTTGTTGAAGGGGTATTACGACGGAATTGGTAAGGCGATTCGCGGTAGGTTGCAGTAGGAAGAATTCAGAATGGCGAAGGGCCAAGAGCGAATACTCTAAAGCCTCACCCCAGCCCTCTCCCTGAGAGGGAGAGGGAGTTAAGAGACTCCCTGCGAGGGAGAGGGAGCGAAGAGACGCGGCAGCAATCGGCTGTTGCAAATGAGATGGTGGAACCATGTACGGCGCGTTGGACATAAGTACGTCAGGGTTGGTGGCGCAGCGGGCGCAGCTCGACACGATTGCGGGCAACATCGCCAATGCGCAAACCACGCAACGGCTCGACGGAAAGCCGGGGCCGTTCATGAGGAAGGTGGCGTTGTTGGCGGCGCGCGAGGGGGATAACCCCGGCGTGCAAGTGGCCGGCGTCGTGGAAGATACGGTGCGGCCGCCGCGACCGGTGAAGGACCCGAGCCATCCGGATGCGAACGAAGACGGGATTGTGTACTACCCGAACGTCGATCCGATGGTGGAAATGGTCAACGCGATGGTGGCGGTCAGAGCATACGAAGCCAACGTCACGGCGATGGAAGCGACGAAGACGATCGTGTCGAGTTCGCTCCGCCTGTTGGCATAAGTGGTGGGTCCGCACGGCGGGCTCGAAGTAAACCTGGTGGGTAAGCAGGAGTCGTCGCGATCATGGCAGATCCTTCGATCAATGTAAGTAGCCTCGATGCACTCCGGTCGTTAAAGCCGGATATTGCATCGGGTCAAACGAATCAAACGCAGCCGTCGACTGAGAAGGACTTCCGCGCGTTTTTATTGGAGAGCCTCGACAAGGTGAACCAACTGCAAACCGAGGCGGACGAAGGCGTGCAGAAGTTGTTGACCGGCGAGACGGACAACGTGGCAGAGGTGTTCAGCACCAGCCGCAAGGCGGGCGTCGCGTTTGATCTGTTGATGGAGATTCGCAACAAGCTGTTGGATGCGTATTCGGAAATCCAACAGATGCGCGTGTAAAGCTCTGACTGCGCCGCGCCCGTAAGGAAGCGGTGCGCGTGAAAGTTTGCGGGGTCCTCAATACCGAGACCCGTGAAAGAAACACCGGTTACAAACCGGTGCCACAGCGCAGAGAACAGAGCCGCGCCCGTAAGGAAGCGGTTAGCTTGAAAGTTTACGAGTTGCTAGCTGTTGGAGGCTCGCGGCGGAAGACAGCGGTTACAAACCGGTGCCACAGCGCAGAAATGTTACAGCGTAGAGAGATAGCGTAACCCACGTAACGGATGACGATGGATTACTTGCGGCAACAACTTGAGGCGATTCGAGGTCAACTCGGGTCGCTGTCGACCTCCGGCAAGATCGCTAGCGGCCTGCTCGCGCTGCTGGTGGTGATCGGCATTTACTGGTTGGCCACGCTCGGTGCGGGTGGCGGCTGGACGATGTTGCTCGATCAACCCGTCGCCAGTGACGATGCAACGGCGATGCAGGCAGAAATGTTGATCGCAGGCATCGAATCCAAAGTCGAAGGCGACCGCATCTTCGTTAAGGGCGGCGCCGGTAATCGCCAACGCGCTCAAGCTTTACTAGCGCAGCGCGGCGTGATGCCGACCGATACCGCCGTCGGCTTTAGTACGCTCATCGAAGCGTCCAATCCATTCGTTCCCGAAAAAGAGATGGACCGCCGCTGGATGGTGGGTTTGCAAAACGAAATCGCGAGTGTCTTGCGCGAGTTCCGCGGCATTCGCGATGCCAGCGTGTTGATTCAGGTGCCGCGCAAGCGCGGTGTGCTCAATCGCGATAAGGGCGCGGCCAGCGCCAGTGTCAATGTAAAGACCGACTTCAATAAGCCGCTCGAAACCGATCAGGTCGAGGCCATTGCCAGCTTTGTTTCCGGTGCGGTCGAAGGGCTGGTCGCGGCCAATGTCAGCATCACCGACGGTCGCAACCATTACCGCACGGAAAAAGGTGATGACCAAGCCCGCAAGTCGCTACTCGCCGAGCAGCGCGCTCAGGAAGAGCATTACCGCGATATGATCTACGATCGGTTTCGGTATATCTCCGGCATGGTCGCGACGGTGCGCGTGAAACTGCGCGATGAAACCGAACGGGTCGAGAGCAAGGAACTGGGCGGTCAGCCCTTCCCCGTAAGCGAAACGTCGGAGAGCACGGAAAGCAAGAACGCCAGCGTCGCGGCGGGGCCGGGCGTGCGCCCGAACCAAGGCACGGCGGTTACTGGCGGCGGTGATGGTCGCTCGTCGACGACGGAAAAAAGCGAGACGACGTTTAGCTCCGAGCGCGACGTGACGATCAAAGAAACGCTGCGCCCGCCGGGGTTTCTCGATATGTTGACGGCGTCGGTCTCGGTGCCGCACAGCTATCTAGCGCATATCTACCGTCAGCAAAACAATCTTCAACAAGATAACGCCGTCAACCACGACCAGATCACCGCAGTCGCGGGTTCGGTATTGGCGGATATCGAGAAGCAAATCGAAACGTTGCTTTACAACGAAAACCTTGCACAAGCAGATGTGCGGCAGGTCGCTGTCGATTGGTTTTACGATGACATCCCCACGTCGACGGCGGCGGCAACGGGTGACGCGGCGCTGGCGGCAAGCGGCGGTGGCGTGACCGACTACATAGGCATGTTGCGCGAGTATGGGCCGACGGCCGGCTTGGCGTTGCTGGCGATTGTTCCATTGTTTTACGTGATGCGTTTGGCCAAGAAGGCCCAAACGATGGTGGCCTCGGGTGAGGATGTGAAGGGCGGCGCAGGTGCTTACGAAGATGACGATCTGGAAGTGCTCGGCGGCGGGCCGATCGCGGTCGGTCAGGCCGAGGGTATGCACAGCACGATGGTCGGTCATGAAGTGGATGAAGGTTTGGTGCGCACGCAGCAGATTGTCGATCAGATTGCGGAATTGGTGAAAGAAGACCCCGGTTCGGCGGCCACGATCATCGAAGGATGGTTGGCCGAGCCTATTAGATGATGAAGTAACGCATGGTTGCGGCAGCGAAAGATAAATCCCAACCCGAGCAGCTCAGCGGCTTGCGCAAGACGGCCATCTTGTTGGTCAGTCTCGAACGCAAGGCGGCCGGGCAGATCCTCAAGCAACTCGATGAGAGCATGGTGGAGAGCGTTTCGCGCGAGATCGCGCATCTCGGCTCGGTGACGGCGGAGGTGCGTGAGAAGGTTGTGGCCGAGTTTCACGCATTGGCGTTGGCGCATTCGTACACCGAAGCGGGCGGTTTGATGTATGCCAAGGGGCTGCTGAGCGAATCGCTACCGGAAGGCGAAGCGGCGCGGATTATCGAGCAGATCGAACGGCAGTTTTATGCCAAGCCGTTCAATTTTCTTGCCAAAGCAGAGACCGAAAGCCTGATGGCGTTCATCATCGACGAACATCCGCAAACCATCGCGTTGATTCTCGCGCACCTTACGCCTGAGAAAGCGAGCGAACTGCTCAGCGGTTTGAACGACGAAAAAAAGGTCGAAGTCATCAGCCGCATCTCGCGCATGGAACAAACCAGCCCCGACGTCATCAAAGAGGTCGAATACAGCCTCGAACAACGCCTCAGCGGCATGATGACGGACGGTTTGCAACGTGTGGGCGGCGTTGAGTCGGTGGCGTCGATCCTGAACCTAACGGATCGTTCGACGGAGAAGAGCATTCTCGAATCGCTCGATCAGGACGATCCGGAATTGGTGGAAGAAATTCGCCGACTGATGTTCGTTTTCGAAGATATCCTGCTCGTCAACGATCGCGGCGTGCAATCCTTCCTGAAGGAAGTCGAAACGGCAGACTTGGTGTTGGCACTGCGTACGGCGTCGGAAGAATTGAAAGAGAAGATATTTTCCAACATGTCGGAGCGGGCGGCGCAAAACATCAAGGAAGAGATGGAATACATGGGGCCTGTGCGACTCAACGATGTCGAAATGGCGCAACAGAAGATCGTGGATATCGTCCGACGGCTGGAAGAATCGGGTGAGATCATCATTGCCGGTCGCGGCGGCGATTCGGAGTTGATCGTATGAGCGCGCTCATCAAAGCCGGTAGCGACGGCCATGCGGCGCGCGGCCTGATGGGCCTGAACCTGCGCGACGTACAGCGCGATGCCGAAGGCATTTTGTCGCAGGCACGCACCGAAGCGGCGCAGATTATCGCGGCCAGCCGTGCCGCCGCCGAGCGCGAGCGCGAAGCCATTCTCGAAAAGGCGCGCGCCGAGGGATACAAGATCGGCCTCGACACCGGCCGCAAGGAAGGCCGCGAAGCGGGGTTGAACGAATCGCGCGCGGCTTTTGAAAAAAATCAGGGTCAGATAACGGCAACGTTGAAGCAATTGATCGATGAGTTCGGCGACCAGCGCGACAGCTTATATGCACAGTCACGCCGCGATGTGGTGCTGTTGGCCGTTGTGATTGCGTCGCGCTTTTTGAAGCTATTGGCGACCGACGAATCCGCGGCGGGGCAGATTGCCGTGGAAGCAACAGAGGACGCGCTGGAGTTGTTACGCGGTGCGACGGACGTATGCATTCGCGTGCACCCGGCCGATGCGGCGGCGCTGGAATTGTTCGTCGAGAACGTTGGCGATCAGGTCAGCGGCTCGCGGCACTTGCAGATGATCGAAGACGATAGTGTCGGGCGTGGCGGCGTGATGGTCGAAAGCGCTGCGACGACGATCGACGGCACGATGGATGCACGAATCGAAAAAATAGCGGGCGAGTTACTCGAACATTGGCGCGAACGTTTAACGGAGTTGCACATTAAGCGATGACGGCATTGGCGGAACCCATCTCGATGGCGCGCACGGCGTCGACGCTCGGCATCGCCGGACGCGTCGTGTCGATGTCGGGCCTTACGATTCACGCGACGGGTTTGCCCGTCTCGGTGGGGGCGCTATGCGAAATCAACGCAGGCGGCGATCGCGTGATTCCGGCGGAGGTCATTGGCTTTCGCGGCGACGTGACGTTGCTGATGCCGCTCGATAATGCGAGCGGATTGACGGAAGGCCAACGTGTGCATTGCGTGTCGACGCGACAACGCGTACCCGTCGGCCCGGGATTGTTGGGACGAGTAGTCGATGCGTTAGCGCGACCTATCGATGACCGCCCCGCCCCCGCCGTTGAACGATTTTATGACCTACACGCCACGCCGCCGCATGCATTGCGCCGCCCGCGAATCGATCAACCGATCTCGGTCGGCATCCGTTCGATTAATTCGATGTTGACGATCGGGCAAGGCCAACGCGTGGGCATTTTCGCCGGCACCGGCGTGGGCAAGAGCGTCTTGCTGGGCATGATGGCGCGTTACACATCTGCGGATGTCACGGTCATCGCACTGGTCGGTGAACGTGGACGCGAGTTGCAGGATTTTATCGCGAAAGATCTCGGCCCCGAAGGCTTGAAGCGTTCGGTAATCGTCATCAGTACGTCGGATCAATCGCCGCCGTTGCGCATGCGGGCGTGCTTTACCGCGACGAGTATTGCCGAGTATTTCCGCGATCGCGGCGGGAACGTGTTGTTGTTGACCGACTCGATCACGCGTATGGCAATGGCGTCGCGCCAGATTGCACTGGCGGCGGGCGAACCGCCGGCGACGAAGGGTTATCCGCCGAGCGTATTTGCAACGTTACCGCGCCTTTTGGAGCGTAGCGGTCGCTCCGAGCGCGGCTCGATCACAGGCATCTATACGGTATTGGTCGAAGGCGACGACTTGAACGACCCGGTAGCCGACGCGGTGCGCGGTATTCTCGATGGTCACATCGTGTTGTCGCGGCGCTTGGCCAACCGTAGTCAGTATCCGGCGGTGGATGTGTTGCGCAGCATCAGCCGTGTGATGCCCGACATTGTCGATGACAGCCACTTGATCGCGCAACAGAAAGTGCGACGCGTGATGGCGGTGTGGGAAGAAATCGAGGACTTGGTGAACATCGGCGCATACGCCAAGGGTGCGAACCCCGAATACGACCTCGCCGTTGAGTTGCGTCCGAAGATTGAGGCGTTCTTGCGGCAAGGCGTTAAGCAAGGCATCGGCGTGCAAGATGCGGCGGCGGTATTGCAAGGATTGCAAGCCGATATCGATGCATTTATCGCGGCCCGCACGGCGGCGAAAGGTGGTAAAGCGTGATGGAGAACAACGGACTGTTCCGCTTTGAAACGCTGCTCAAACTGCGCAAGCAGCGCGAGGACGAGGCCAAGCGCATCGTGGCCGATCGGATGAATCGCATTCGCGCCTTGGAAGAACGACAAGAAGCGATTCAACAGCGCATCACGACGGAAGTGAATCAGGTGCGCGATGAATTGCAGGTCTATAAGCTCGACACCGATCAAATTCGGCTCGGTCGCCACTGGATCACGCGCATGCGCCAGGGATTGTTGCAGGCCGAAGCCGAGATGCGCACGCAGCAGGCGATTTTGGCTGCCGAACGGCGCAAGCTCGCCGAGGCCACGACGGAACGCAAGATACTGGCCAGGTTGAAAGAACAGCGTTTGGAAAAAGCGCTGGCAGAACAGCGCCGCCGCGAACAAGCGGATATGGACGAGCTAAACACGTTGCGCTTTGTGCACGCGGGTTTGGAAAAGGAGCGCGATAGAACGTGAAAAGCATCGTCTCCGCGCTCATGCTAACGGCCATTGTGAACCTAGTCGCCATTCTAGGCGTTGCGGGTTACGCGTGGCAAAACGGCTGGCTCGCGCCGGAGCGCGTGCGCGAGGCGGTGACGGTGTTAACGACAGATGCGGATGAGAACGCGGATGCTGCTGAAGGCGCAATGAAAGAGGGCGATGCGGCGAAAGACGAAGTCGTCGCCGACGGTCAAACGATCGATAAGACGCTGCGCAAAAGCCGACAAGCCGAAGAACGCTTTCGGATTGAATTGGAACGTCGGGATCGCGAATTGCAGGATGCATTTGCGTTATTGGAGACGCGCTGGCTGGAACTGGTTCGACAGCAGGAGCAGTTGCAGTCGGAGCGCGACCGGTTTGAGGCGGAGCGTCAACGGGTCGCGGAAGAGACAGGTAGCGATGGTATCAAGGCCGAAATCGCCACGTTGGCGACCGTCGACGCGAAGACGGCGAAGGCGTTGTTGCAGCTAAAAGACGACGCCGATGTGGTACGCATTCTGATGGCGATGGACGCCCGCAAGCGGTCGAAGATCGTCAAGCAATGTAAGACGGATGAAGAGCGCCGATGGATCGAGCGCATATTGGAGAAGTTTCATGAAAGCAGTGTGGCACAGGCGGAGGACCTGGGCGCAGGCTAAATCCTATTATCAGGAGCCTGACCCGTGGGTACCTTCACATACGCGGCCGGTATTAGTCGACCGCCCGAGCTAAGGCCGTTTCCACCGGCGCGCGAGAACTTGCGCGCGACGGAAAACCGCTTTAATGATTATCTCGACGAGGCGCGGGCGCCGAAGGCGAAACCCGAGCGGGAGGTCGATCGCGCCGAGGAATCACGCAAAGATGAACCCGATCACGCGCAGAAGCCCGAAGCAAACGACGAGTCCGCGCCGACAACGGATAATGCCGAGCAAACCGCCGCCGAGTCGGTCGCGAACGATGTAACAGCGGACGCGAATGTGACGGCCACGTTCGCGCTCGCAGGTGCCGTGCGGACAGGAAACGTCGATGTCGCGACGTCAACTGCGAATGCGGGCGCGCAGGCGGAGTCGGTCGCAAACCAAAACGTCGATCGCTCGAACGTCCGGTCGAACACGACGCAATCCGAAAACACATCTAAGGGTCCGCAAGCGCGCACGGATGCCACGGCGCGGGCGGATGATGGGCAGGCAGCGCGTCAGCAGGTGACGCAGCCAACGCGCGCCGATGACACTTTGCAACAAGCCAAGACGGTCGTGCAGACGACCGACCAGACGCGGGTGGCTGAGAATAAGGCGTCACAGCAAAATGCCGACGTCGCCCAACGCGCTGCCAATGCTGAAGCGCGACCCACGCGCGACGTAAGCGACGCGACAAACCAACAAGCCGAATCCGGCAAGCCAAAAGTTGAATCGAACAACGCACCGTCGAACCAACCGGGCCGCGAGACAAACGTTGCGACGCAAGCGCAACCTTCCCTGTTTGATCAGAAAGTTGACGCGGCCAAAACGGCGGAGCGTTTAGGCCAGAGCGAGTACGTCGTACCCGGCGCTGCGACCGAGGGTAGCAATGCGACGGGCGGTCAACGCGACCGAGCAAACGCGACGGTTCGCGGTAATGCTGCAGCGATTGATACGAATGCGGCGGAGCGAACGACAGCAGTTAAAGCGAATGCCAATGATGGCAGTCGCTTATCGAAGCTGCTAGCCGAAGCGTTGGGTTCGGTGGACGACAACGGGCCCACGGGAACGATCAAAACGGCGCGCGGCGATAGCGCGGCGTTATCGACCTTTCGGTTGTTGACCGACGGCGCGATCGATGCGTCGCGCAGTCAATCGGGCAATCACAACGCAACGCAATCTGTCGATGGTGCATCGGCATCTTCGCAAACTTCGGCGGCGCGCGGCTTAACTGCGCCGAACCAAGCCGGTCAATTGGTGGGGCAGTTGCTCAACGCGTCGGTGGAAAAAGCCGATGGTGCGGAGGCCTTAGCGCGGTTGCTGAATGCGTCGAGCGTGCCCGGACGACACCAAGCGACATTGCGGCTCGACCCACCGGAACTGGGCCAAGTCAACATTCGCATCGATCTCAAACACGAAGGATTGTCGTTGCAAGTGCAAGCAGAATCGCGCGAGGTCGCGCGATTGCTCGAATCGCGGCTGACGGATTTGCGTGACGCATTGGCAACGCACGGCATTCGCATCGAACGCACTGACGTCGTCGTGCGAAGCAATGCCCCCACCGACGCGAACCTAAACAACTCGACGACCGACGAACAATCGAACGCCTCGACCTTCGCGGATTCGCAGGAATCCAGCGCGCAGCGCGATTCGCAAGATGCGCATCCCACCGACGACGGTTACCGGCCCGCATCGGATGGCGAACGCGGTGCGCTTGATGACGCAAGCGATGAAGAACGGTCTTTGAACATCAATCAGAATGAACAACCACTGCTGTCGGAGACGGCGGTTAATTTGGTGGCCTGAGGCTTGGCTGAGCCAAACCGGACACCCGCAGAGGACAGAACATGGAAACCAGTACCACCAGCCTGGCTGCGGAAACGAACGCAGCGTTAGCGGCGCAGAACGCCACCACGCGCGGTTTCGATGAAATCAGCACGGAAGACTTTTTCGCGCTGATGGTCGAAGAGTTGCGCTCCCAGGATCCGCTCGATCCGAAGGATAACCAACAACTGTTGCAGCAGATGTCGACCATCCAACAGTTGGAGCAGTCGTCGACGTTGACCAAAACGTTGGAAGCGTTGACGAACGAGCAGCGCTTCGGCTCGACGGCCAACCTTATCGGTAACTACGTGCTCGGTACGGTCACCGACTCGGGCGGCATTCCGACGGACATAGATGGCTTAGTCGTGGGCGTCTCGTTCGAGGGGAAAGGCAATGCGGTGCTGAACCTGCACGATGGCCGTGCGATTCCGGCGAAGAACATTCGCGAAGTCACGCTGGTGGAGAACTTGCCGCCGGATATTCTCGCCGAGTTGGAAGCCGAACTCGAGCAGATCGCCAATAACAACGCACCTCCGCCGGTTGATGGCGAAACGGAGGGTACGACGGAAGGCTCGGCCGAGGGCGCTGCGGGTGACGATGCCGCCGCCAAAGCGATTTCCGTCGGGCGCGGTCGCGCGCCCGATCGCGAAGCGGCGTTGAAGTTGCTCGACAAGATTCGTACGCAACGGGCCGAAGCGCGCGAGGCGGCTGCCGCACGCGACTTTCAGAACGGCGTCAACGTCGTGGGTGAATTGATCAACAGCGTCTTTTCGCCGGGCGTGAGTGCCGGCTTCAGCGCTTGATAAACTCGTATGAACCGCGTCGCCGGGTTGCGACGCTTCGATAAGAACAAACCAGAAAAACGTCTCGCCGGATAGAAGTGGAGAATCGGAAACATGGGATTGACATCAGCACTCTTTACGGGGCTCTCCGGGCTGAACGCCAGCCAGTTCACGCTCGACGTGATTGGTGACAACATCGCCAACATCAACACGACGGGCTTTAAGAGTTCGCGTACGTTGTTTCAAAATCAATTTGCACGCACGCTCTCGGCCGGTACCAAGCCGGGCGACAATCAAGGTGGTAGCAACCCGCGCCAAATCGGTTTGGGGGTTTCGGTCGGCGCGATTCAACGCAGCTTCACACCCGGTTCGGTGGAAACGACGGGTGTGCCGAGCGACCTTGCAATCGAAGGCGATGGCTTCTTCGTGTTGCGCACACCGGAAAACGAACAGGTCTTTTCGCGCGACGGTACGTTCACGCTCAGTGCGGATAACCGGCTGATTTCGGCGGATGGATTCTTCGTGCAGGGTTACAGCGTGAATCAGGATTTTGAGTTGATCCCCGGCGCGCTGGGCGATATCTCGATTCCACTGGGCGTGCTAACAACGGCCCGCGCGACGGACACGGCCAATCTCGACGGCACGTTGAACTCGTCGGGCGTGGTTGCCACGCAAGGCACCATTTTGCAGTCGCAGATTTTGTATAACGCGACAACGGGTGTGCAGCTCGATGCCGTCACCGGGCCGACGACGGCGCTCACGAACATTCGCTCGACGGCCGGCGTGGGGCCCGCGCTGTTCAACGTTGGCGATGTCATCACGATCGACGGCATTCAGCGCGGCGGTCGCGAAATACCTGGCGAGCAGTTCATCGTTGGCACGACGGGCACAACGGTCGCCGATTTCCTCGCATGGACGGACGAAACCTTCGGTATCGAAACGACGCCGGGCGTGGCGGGTAACCCGGGTACGACAGTCACGGCCGACGGCCGGCTGGAAATTCGCGGCAACGCCGGCGAGCAGAATTCGCTGTCGATTCAGGTCGGTGAATTGCTCAGCAGTGGCACCGAGCAAATTCCGTTTACGTTTACCGAAACGCAAGCCGCCAACGGTGAGAGCGCGCACACCTCGTTCATCGTTTACGACACGATCGGCACGCCGATGACGGTCGACCTGACGATGGTGTTGGAAGAACGCATCACTGGCGAGAGCACGTGGCGCTTCTATGCCACGTCGGGTGACGACTCGGATGTTGAGTTCGTCATCGGAACGGGAACGGTCAAGTTCAACTCGGATGGGCAATTTGCCGAGTCGCCGGAAAACGGTGTGGTGATCAACCGCGTCGGTACCGGTGCGGTCGATCCGTTGTCGTTGAACTTCGACTTTTCGGCATTGAGCGGCTTAACGACCGACGACTCGGCCCTGGTGATGAGCTTTCAGGATGGCTTCGCGACCGGAACGCTGATTGACTACAACATCGGGCAGGACGGTCTGATTCTGGGCACGTTCAGCAACGGTTTGAACCAACAGTTGGGTCAGATGTCGCTGGCGACGTTTGCCAATCCCGAGGGTCTTCTGGCGCGCTCGAACAACACGTACTTCATCGGCCCTAATAGTGGTGAGGCGCGGATTACCGCCCCGCTGGTACTGGGAGCGGGGGGATTACCTCGGGCGCGTTAGAATTGAGCAACGTGGATTTGTCGCGCGAGTTTATTAGCCTGATCACGTCTTCGACGGCGTTTTCGGCGAATTCGCGGGTGGTGTCGACGTCGGATGAATTGTTGCAGGAATTGTTGTTGATCGCGAGATAGTCTTGAGTCCTGAGTCTTGCGTCGTGGGTTCTAGGTCTTGAGGCTTGGAGCGTGAGTATTGAGATGCAGTCTTCGGGTGCCCCATCCTTCGCGTTTCGCGAAGGTTGGGGAATCCGCGGTGCAATTGATTTCGTTTTGATTGATGGCGCAACCATGATTGCTGTGACACGTTTGAATGGTAAGCAGGTCGTGATCAACGCGGAGTTGATCAAGCTGCTCGAGTCCACGCCCGACACGATGATCACGCTGCTAAACGGCGAGCGGATTCTCGTAAAGGAGCCGCTGGACGACGTAGTCAAGCGCGCGATCGACTACGGGCGCAATATTCGCGCTTTTGCGACGTAGTCGCTATCAACAATCCGCAAAACTTGGTGACAGATTGAGGCGGGTTTATCCCGCCTTTTTATTGCGCCGTTTCGCGACGCGCGAATTTTGCCGATCTGCGGAATGCGATAGTCTCGCAAAACCTATTGATGTTTTCGACCGATAAGAATGAATGACATGCATTTGCGCGTGTGGCGCAAGCATTGCTTATCTATCGAAATTACTCAGCTCGTCGCGCGAGCGTGGCGACGCGAATTGAATAGTCGATGGCAGACGACCCCAAACAAACGGAAGTTGAAGCAAGCCCACCGGCAAAGCCCGGCAAGGCCAGAACGTTTGGCATTTTTGGCGGCATTATGGTGGTGGAAGGGCTGGCGATTTTTTTCGCTATGAAGGCGTTCGCGCCCGAGCCCGATCCGACCATGGGCATTACCACCGAGTTGAACCAGACGACGCAACCGGGCGGCAACACGGCCGAGTTGGAACTGGCGCGCGTGCGCGTGCAGAACACCAGCGGCGCTCGCACGATTTTATACAGCGTGACGGCCAATATCGTGGTGTCGAAGGATCGCGAACTCGAATTGCAAGCGTTTCTCGATGGCCATCGAGCAACGATCAATGACGTGATGAGCCGCATCCTGCGCGGTGCGGAAGAGAAACATCTAAATGAACCGGGCCTTGAGACCATCAAGAGGCTGATTCGATTCGAAATGAACAAGCTGCTCGGCAACGAAACGGATATCGAACGGGTTCTGATCTCAGAGTTTACGCCCTTGCCGACTGGCTTTTAGCGCGACGCGTCTTGGTAGGGTCCGCTGTGCGGACCAGTTCGTCGCGCGAACACGCGGAATTTGGTGCCTCCATCCGAATTGGGTGGGGAGACAAACGAATCACCGGTTGCAAACCGGTGCCACAGCGCACGGAACACCGGTTGCAAACCGGTGCCACAGCGCAACGAACTTGGAACAGCCTTGACCGACACGCCGAACAACCCGCCTGAAGAAAACCCCGCCGGTGGCGACGACTTTGCCGGGTTCTCGCAAGACGACATTGATGCCGCGCTGGCGGCAGCCGAGGGCGCGAACGCGTCGGATGATTCAGGTGACGCTGATACGCCCGCTCCGACAGCCGAAGGCGCGAGCGATGCCGAAGCTGCCGGTGGCGACGATATCCCCGCGCCGTCGCAGGCGGATATCGATGCGGCATTCGCGGCGGCCGAGTCCGGCGGCGGGGACGAAACAGCCGACGACTCCGCAGCCACCGCGACAGTAAACGAAGACGGTTCGCCGAAGCTCGATTCGCAGGGACGCCCCTTCGATGATGCGGCGGCGGCGATGGAAGCAGCGATTGCGGAAGAAAAGGCGGCGGCCGCAGCGGCGGCAGCCGCGATTCCGCCCAATGCGCAGCGCTTGGAGTTACCCGACTTCGCTGCCGAAGAAGACGACGGCGACGGTCAGGACATCGGCCTGCTGAACGACGTCAAGCTCGATGTCAAAATCGAATTGGGCCGTGCCAATATCTACATCGATGAAGTGTTGAAGCTCAACAAGGGGTCGGTCGTCGAACTTGACAAGCTTGCCGGTGACCCGGTGGACGTGATTGTAAACGACCGACTGGTGGCACGCGGCGAAGTCTTGGTGTTGAACGACAATTTCTGCGTGCGCATCAGCGAGATTCTGAGCGGCCACGATTCCGAGATGGCTTCCAAGGCCGGTTCGTAGTGCAGTTGAAATGAAAATCATCGCAAAGCATGACAACATGATGAGCCCGTCGGATTGCAAGACCATCGGCGGAACTGCGCGTTGGGCGATTCGATACGGTCGACGACTCGATTTGGTCGTCGCTTGCACGGCGATTATTGGCGCGACTGCGATACAGGCAACCGCCGATGATTCGCCGGTGCGGACGAACAGCGGCGTTGCGATTCAGCAAAAAACACCCGTTGAAAGTAAGGCGGATAGTGATGCGTTCATCATTCGCCGCCCTTCGGATCAATTGGTTGAAAGCACTGCCGGAAAAAAAGGCGAGCGTGAAGCCGTTGGCATTTCCAATTTAGCTGGTGCCGATGCGGCGTCGATGGCTTGGCCATTGCTCGTGGTGTTGGGGCTGATCTTTCTCGCGGCGTTGGCGGTGCGAAAATTTATGCCGCGCGGCATGCGCGCCAGCGGTGGCAATGCCATCAACATCCTGGCGCGACAGCATTTATCGAGCAAGCAGAGCCTTTGCCTCGTGCAAGTTGGGCGGCGCGTGGTATTGGTTGGTGTGACTGGCGAACAGATGAGTGCGTTAAGCGAGATAACGGACCGCGAGGAACTCGCGGACCTAACCGTCAAATTAGCGCGCAGCGCGCCGTCATCTTTCTCGGCAACGCTGGAGAAAATCGGCGGCACAGATGATGACGCAGTTGATGACGAGCCCGAGTTAGAACTACCGCGTCGCAGCGGCTTAGCGCATGCAACGCGTGGGCGACAGACAAATGCCACGGAACCTCCAAACGGCGCGACCGATCAGCGGGTGCGCGAACTGGTGAGTCGCATTCGCGCCCTGTCTGTCGGCACGAGCGACAGCTAACGGATTTGAGTGATTGGCGCAAAGGAGTTGCGCGATGTTTGGCATATATCAGCGGCGGAGCCGCTGGATCGCCATCTTGGTTCTCGCGGGCGCGGCACTGTTCGGCAGTGCCGACCTCGTTTTTGCGCAAACCGATTCCGCTAGTCCTACCGCCGCATTGACCGACACGGGCGAGATTAACCCGCTCGGCATACCCGATGCATCCGCATTGTTGCCCGCCGCCGATTCGCGCGAAGGCGTGAGCGCGTCGCTGCGCATCCTCGTTCTGCTCACGGTTCTATCGTTAGCGCCGTCGATTTTGATCATGATGACCAGTTTCACGCGGATACTGGTCGTTTTGTCGTTGTTGCGTCAGGCGATCGGTACGCAGCAACTGCCGCCGGCGCAGGTGCTAACGGGCCTGTCCCTGATCATGACGATGCTCGTGATGGCACCGACATGGGCGGCGATGAAGCGCGACGCCGTCGATCCATATCTCGACGGCAAGATCGGTCAGGAAGCTGCATTTGAACGGGGCGTCGCGCCGCTGCGCGAATTTATGGTCAAACAGATCGCTAATTCCGAGAACGAAGAATACATCTATCTGTTCGTTGAGTACGCACGACGCGCCGAGATCCCGGCGGGTCAAACATTGACGCCGGAAGAGGTGAACCTCTCCGAATTGATTCCGGCATTCGTGCTGAGTGAGTTAAAGACGGCATTCGTGATGGGCTTTCGGATCTACCTGCCGTTCCTCGTGATCGACATGGTGATCGCGTCGATCCTGATCAGCATGGGCATGATGATGTTGCCGCCCGTGCTGATTTCGTTGCCGTTTAAGTTGATGTTGTTTGTGTTGGCCGATGGTTGGGGCATGGTGATCGGTGCGCTGTTAAACAGTTTTGTCTGACGGTGGAACACACCGGTTACAAACCGGTGCCACAGTGGCAATGATGGTCCGCAATGCGGACCCTACAGCCTGATTGGACCAACTTACGAAAGGGGATGAACCAACATGTCACCCGGTGAGGCCGTCGATTTGGCCCGTAACGCATTGTTTGCTTCGTTGATTTTGGCGGGGCCCATTATGGCGATCGGCATGATCGTCGGATTGGCAATCAGCATCGTGCAGGCGGTGACGCAACTGCAGGAGCAAACGTTGACGTTTGTTCCGAAGATCGTCGGCATGGGCTTGGCGGCGGCGTTTTTCTTACCGTGGTTAACGACGCGGATGATCGAATACGCCGGACAGGTTTGGTTGGGCGGATTGTGATGGCGCGAGGTTACAACCCTCGCCCCAAAGTAATTCGTAGGGTCCGCACTGCGGACCACAATAGCCTGAGACAGCATTAAGTTTCGGCAATCCACACCGGTTACAAACCGGTGCCACAGCGCATTAAAGACCCATGCCGTTTGAATTGCTCAACTACCAAATGCTGCTGCCGCAATTCGCGCTCGTTCTTGCGCGTGTCGGCGGGTTGGTGATGGGCGTTCCGGTGTTGTCGAGCCAACAGGTGCCCGCACCGGTCAAGGTCTGGTTGATTGCCACGCTCTCGGTCATGGCGTTTCCGTCGGTAGCGCACACGTTGCCTAGCGATGTATCGATGGCGCAAGCCGTGCCCGGGATGGCGGGCGAATTTGCGATCGGCTACATCCTCGGCTTTGCCGTGTCAGGCGTGCTTTACGCCGCGCAAATCGGTGGCAACGTGATGAGCCATCAATCCGGTATGGCGCTGGGCACGGTTTTTAATCCGCTCTTCGACAGCGAGTCGACTGTGCTCGATCAGGTCTGGTTCTTCACGGCAATGGCGATTTTTCTCGCGCTGCGGGGGCACGTTGCGGCAACGCTGGTGTTGCTAAAGAGCTTTGAGAATATCCCGCCGATGCTGGTCGGTTTCGATGGTTCACTGGCCGACCTGATGGCGCAATTGGTCACGCACATGTTTGAATTGGCCATTCGGCTCGTCGGGCCGGTGGTGCTAACGCTGTTTCTTACGTCGTTGCTGATGGGCTTTCTCACCAAGACCATGCCGCAGATGAACTTGCTTTCGGTCGGCTTTTCCATTCGCGTGGCGGCGGTGCTGTTTGCCGGCGCGATCACGTTAAGTTTCTCGGGCGAGTTGTTCGCCGATGCGGTGGATGACTCGTTGAACCGTATCGCCGCGTTTTTTGAGAATGCGGCGGCCATGGGAATGAGGGCCGCCCATGCCGGATGATGCCGGAGAAAAAACGGAAAGCCCAACGCCACGCCGTCGCCAGGAAGCGCGAAATAAAGGGCAAGTCGCCAAGAGCACCGACCTAAACTCGGCGGTCTTGCTGCTCGGTGGCTTGTTGGGGTTGAAATACTGCGGGCCGATGATGTTGGCGTCGTTGTATAACACGATGCACGAGAATCTGGCCAACAGCGAAGCCGGTGCCGACGCGTTCGATATTCGCAAGTTCGGGCCCGAGTTGGCGATGATGCTGCTGGGAGCCGTTGGGCCGATCATGATCGTGATCGTGCTGGCAGCGTTGATATCCAATCTGTTGCAAGTGGGCCTGTTGTATTCGCCGCAAGCGCTAGCGCCAAAGCTCGACAAGCTCAATCCGATCAATGGCGTTGCGCGCATGTTCAGTGCGCGTACGGCCGTGCAGCTCGTGATGAACCTGATCAAATTAGCAGTGGTCGTGGTGGTAGCGACGTATGCGATTCAAACCCGCCTCGATGAGATCTTGCTGGCGCTATCGCTTAGCGGTTGGACGATGTTGGCCCAGTTATGCTCGGTACTTTACGGCATCGGCCTCCAACTGGCCGTGGCATTGCTGATTCTGGCGTTGATCGATTTCGCCTGGCAGCGCTGGAAGTTTGAAAAAGACCTGCGCATGACGAAGCAGGAAGTGCGCGAAGAGATGCGCAGCATGGATGGCGACCCGCTGCTCAAACAGCGCCGTCGCAAGATGCAGATGGCCGCCGCGCTGCAGCGCATTCAAAAGGCCGTGCCCAATGCGGATGTGATCGTGACCAACCCGACGGAGTTGGCGATTGCGATCAAATACGACGTGGAGAAGATGGCCGCGCCGAAAGTCGTCGCCAAAGGCGCCGACCATCTGGCGAAAAAGATTCGCGAGATCGCCATGTTGCACGGCATCCCGATCATCGAACGCAAGCCATTGGCGCAAGCGCTTTATAAAACCGTCGAAGTCGGGCAGGAGGTACCCGAGAAGTTTTATAAGGCAATCGCGGAAGTCTTGGCGTATGTGTATCGCCTGCGCGGCAAGAAACTGAACAAGCGCTCGGCAGCTTAGTGACACCGGCGGATAGTCGGCAGTCCGTCGGGTCCGCACCGCGGACCAACAAGGCGATGGGTACCCCACTCCCCTCTTGGGGGTGGGGGACTAACGAACGAATCACCGGTTACAAACCGGTGCCACAGCGCGGAGGTAGGGTCCGCTGTGCGGACCAACAGAGCCGCGCCCGTAAGGAAGCGGTAAGCGTAAGTCGTAGCGGGATCGTTGATATGTCGAGAAGCATGCTTGAAAGAGCTTGCTTTCAAGAGGTATTGATTCACGAAAGAAATCACCGGTTACAAACCGGTGCCACAGCGCAGCTAGATCGAAAGGAGTCGATCGACCGACATGGCAACAGCCCCCGCACCATTGGTGAAAGCCACGACGTTCCTGCAGGAACATCGCGATGTGGCATTCCCGTTGATGGCGCTGTCGCTGATTCTTGTCATTCTGATTCCGCTGCCGACGCCGATTCTCGATTTTTTGTTGGTCGCCAACATCACGCTTAGCGCGTTGGTGTTGTTGACCGTCATGTACATGAACGGTCCGCTGGAGTTCTCCGCGTTCCCGTCCTTGTTGTTGTCGATGACGCTCTTGCGGCTGGTGTTAAACACGGCCACCACCCGTTTGATTCTGACCAATGCCGACGGCACGACGGCTGCCGCTGGGCGCGTCATCGAAGAATTCTCCGGCTTCGTCGCCGCCGGTAGCATCGCCGTCGGTGTGATCATCTTCGTCATCATTACGGTGATTCAGTTCGTCGTGATTACCAAAGGTGCGACCCGCATCGCCGAAGTCGCCGCCCGTTTCACGCTCGATGCCATGCCCGGCAAGCAGATGGCCATCGACGCCGACTTATCCGCCGGCTTGATCGACGAATCCGAAGCGCGCCGGCGCCGCGACAATATCACCAAAGAGGCAGACTTCTACGGGGCAATGGATGGTGCCTCCAAATTCGTGCGCGGTGACGCCATCGCGGGCATCATCATCACGCTCGTTAACATCTTGGGCGGCATATACGTCGGTATGGTCGAGAAAGATCTGCCGCTGCTTTCGTGTTTAGAAGTTTTCACCAAGCTCACCATCGGTGACGGTCTCGTTACGCAGGTGCCCGCGTTCTTGGTGTCCATCGCGGCGGGCATGATCGTTACGCGCAGCACGGCGAAGAGCAGCATGGGCGAGGAACTCATCGGTCAGATGGCATCGCGACCGGTGGCGATGATGTTGGCCGCGGGCTTTCTGGCGATTTTGTTGCTCACACCGCTGCCCAAGACGCCGCTGCTGATGGTTGGCGGCGGCATGGCGGGCATGGGTTATATGCTGTTTGGCAAAGAGAAGCGCGCTGCCGAAGCTAAGCAGCGTAAAGAAACGACGAAGGCGACCGAACCCGAGCGCATCGAAACCGCGCTTAGCGTCGATGCGTTAGAACTCGAAGTCGGCTACGGCCTGATCAAACTGGTGGATAAGAAGCAGGGCGGGGAGCTACTCGACCGCATTTATAAGTTGCGGCGCAGTATCGCGGCCGAATTGGGCTTGATCGTGCCGCCGATTCGCATTCGTGATAACGTCGCGCTCGAACCCAATCAATATGCCGTCAAGCTGCGCGGGGCGCGCATCGCCGGTGGCGACCTAATGCCGGGGCATTGTCTCGCGATCGATTCGGGGGCGGTGAGCGAAAGCGTGCACGGCATAACGACCAAAGAGCCGGCCTTTGGTTTGAATGCGCTCTGGATACCCGAAGGCGATAAGGCGCTGGCCGAGCATCGCAACTACACCGTGGTCGATCCGACGAGCGTGTTGTCCACGCATTTAACGGAGCTGATCAAACGACACGCAGCCGAACTATTGACGCGCGAAGATGTCAACCGCCTGCTGGATAACCTGCGCGAATCGAGCCCTAAGCTGGTCGAAGAAGTCATACCCGATGTGTTGAAGACCGGCGAATTGCAGGCAGTGCTGAGTTTGCTGTTGAAAGAGCGCGTGCCGATTCGCGATCTGGGCATGATCGTCGAGACCGTCGGGGATTGGGCGCCGCGCACGAAAGATCCGGAGATTCTCGCCGAGTACGTGCGCAACGCGTTGGCGCGCAACATCTGCGAACAATACATGGACGAAAAGAGCGTGCTACACGGCGTCACGCTCGATCCCGCTTTGGAAGATGCGGTCAACGCCCATGTCGAACGTAACGAGCGCGGCGCGTTCTTCACGATGCCGCCGGCGATGGCGAACAAGATCGTCGGCGCGATTCGCGCCGAACTCGATCGCGCCGCCGCCAAGGTGACGACGGCCACGCCGGTGGTGTTGGCGTCGCCGCAGGTACGGCAGTGGGTCCGGCGGCTGTTGGAGAGTGCGGCCCCGAACACGCCCGTGATGGGCTACAACGAAGTGGTGCGCGGCGTCGAAGTGCGTACGCACGGGATGGTGAACTATGAGCACGAAGATTAAGACCTATCAGGGACGCACCATGTCCGAAGCGTTGGCCAAGGTAAAGCAAGACCTGGGGCCGAACGCGATCATTCTGCACACGCGCACGGTGCAGCGCGGCGGCGTGTTGGGCATGGGCGCGCGGGCTATGGTGGAGATATCCGCTTCGAGCGATGAACGCGTTGCCGCCGTACAGCGCAGCAACTTGCAGAAGGAACGCGCGTTTGTCATCGGCGACGATGGTGATGCACCACCGAGCGGCGTTAGTTCGCAAGGTCGCGCCGCGCTGAATGCATATGGGCAGCAACCCGGCAAACCCAAGCTGACGGCACCGAAAGCTCCAACAGCGAATCGGTTTGACAATATTCAACTACCGGACATCAAGCCGAGTAAGACCGAGTCACCTGCGAAGCTCGCGAGTAAAGAGCCGCCCACCGCCAACGGTAAGCAATTCGATATCGACTTGCCGAAGATGCCCGCGAGCAAGTTGCGGACGGGCGTCAACGGTGATGAATCCGCCATGCGCGCCGAACTCAATGAAATTCGGCAAATGGTGCAAGACTTGGTCGAACGGTCGGATCGTACGCAGTATCCGGATGCGCCGCGGCAGTTGGTGAACTTTTATTCGTACCTTATTGGTCAAGAAGTGGAAGAGCAGCTTGCCAAAGAGTTGTTGCAACGCGTCGCCAAGAATCTCGACGTCGATAACGCCCGGCTGCATGGGCGCGTGGCAACCGAAGTGGTGCGCATGGAACTGAAGCGCCTCGTCGGTGAGATGTTGCCCTCTGCGGCGCCGTTAAAACTAACGCGCACGGATCGCCCGACAGTGGTGGCGCTGGTTGGCCCGACGGGTGTGGGCAAGACCACGACGATCGCTAAGCTGGCCGCCAACATGAAACTGCGCGAAAAGAAGAACGTCGGCCTGATCACGATCGACTCGTATCGCATTGCGGCCGTTGAGCAGTTGAAAACATACGCTCAGATATTGAAAGTGCCGCTACTGTCAGTGCTTAAACCGCAAGACATGGCCGATGCGCTACAGCGCATGAGTCACCTCGACTTGGTATTGATCGATACCGCCGGTCGCAGTCAACGCGATGACATGCGTATCGCCGAACTCAGCTCCTTCTTGAAGGTGGCGCAACCCGATCAAATTCACTTGGTGCTATCGTCAACCAGTCGCGAGCGCACCACGCGCGAAGCAATCGATCGCTTCGCACCGTTGGGCGTGACGCAACTGATCTTTACCAAGGTCGATGAAGCCGTCGGCATGGGCGTGTTGTTGAACGTGCTGCGTCGCGTGAAACTGCGCGTGAGTTATCTGACGCATGGGCAGGCCGTTCCCGACGATATCGAAGTGGCCAGCGCCAGTCGCCTAGCCCGATTGATTCTGGGCTTCAACGAGGACGATGCGGAGCCCAAACGATCCCCAGCACCCCTTGCGGCCGGAGGTGCACGATGACGGCGATCACCACCGACCAAGCAACGGCCTTGCGCCGCATGATGGAACAACACGAAGCGGTCGAGCCGGCCGCCGTCGCGCCGCACCCGCCCACGGGGCCGTTCGTCATTGCCGTTGCCAGCGGTAAGGGCGGCGTGGGCAAGAGCAATGTGGCCGTGAACTTGTCGTGGACCTTAGCGGCGGCGGGGCACCGCGTGTTGTTGCTCGATGCCGACCTTGGCACGGCCAATGCCGATGTGCTGCTCGGCGTGCGACCGCGGCATCATTTGGGCGATGTGCTCGGCGGTCGCTGCGCGCTCGACGACGCCGCGCAATTGGTCGCGCCGCATTTGCGGCTGATCCCCGGTGCTTCCGGTATCGGCGACGTGGCGAATCTTGGCGACGCCCAGCGCGAGCGCCTGTTGCACGGCATGGCACGATTGGAACAGTCGTGCGATACGCTGATTATCGATTGCGGCGCGGGCATTTCGCAAAATGTGCTGGCCTTTGCGCAAGCTGCTGATCAGTTGTTGCTCGTCACCACGCCGGAACCGACGGCGCTGGCCGATGCATATTCACTGGTCAAAGTTGCGAGCCGCATGCAACACACGCCCGATCTCGCGTTGGTGGTAAACGCCGTCCTGGATCGTCAGGAAGGGCGCGAGGCCACGCAGCGCTTCACCGCTGCTGCCGCGCGCTTCCTGCAAATCGCCGTCGATGACTTCGGGCAAATTCCGCGCGATCCGCGCGTGCCCCTGGCCGTGCGCGAACGTCGGCCGGTCGTTCATGTCTATCCGCGTTCGCCCGCCGCACGGGCGATATCAGCTTTGGCCCAGCGGATATTATCGCGCACCGCCGGCCCTTCGGTGCGGCGCGGATTTTTCCAACAGATATTCGGCCTTTTCTACTGAACCCGCCCGCAACCTTCGCCGATGCCCTATTACCGTCGAAGCCCGAGAACCGTCTAGCGGAGTGCGGCTAAACGTTGATTCAGTTGTTTGCGTCGATCTGCGCGCTACTCGCCTTCAGCGCCGCCATTTTGGTGGGGTTGTTCACTGGCGCTGCGCCTGCGGATTTGATCCCGAAAGCCGTCACCGCGTTGGTCGGTGGCTACTTTCTGGGAACGGCGGCGGCTTGGATCGGAATGCATATCATTCGCGACCAAACGCAGCCCGACGAAGCGACGATTGACAACGCGACGGATGACCCAAGCGGCGACGCCGACGTCACGATCGTGGGCAGTTAACGCTTATGGATATTCCGAGCCGCGCTGGCAACGATCAGAGCCGCGCCCGTAAGGAAGCGGTCAGCGCACCTCAGCGAGGCAGGTTAGATAAGCGAGAAGACATCCGATCGAGCGCGATCTCAACGTCACGTTCGAGCGATTCTAAGCAGTAAGTAAGAAAAGCGCACGCCCACAAACGCATTCACCTTGGGGAGCAATCGGCATGGCCCTGGCAGCGAACATCGACATCAAGCAGGTTTGGGTGGATTACAAGGCCAACCCCACCGAAGAACTGCGCAACGTGCTGATCGAAAACTACGCACAGTTGGTGCGCTTCAACGCCGAACGCGTGCATGCCAAGCTGCCGACGGAAGTCGACGTCGAAGATTTGGTCTCGGCCGGCATGTTCGGTTTGATCGACGCGATCGATGCGTTCGATATGGAACGCGGCGTGAAGTTTGAAACGTATTGCTCGCCGCGCGTGCGGGGTGCGATTCTCGACGAACTCCGCGCGATGGACTGGGTGCCGCGACTCGTCCGCAACCGATCGCAGAAGATTCAGAACGCCACGAAGGAACTGCAAAGCGAATTGGGCCGCATGCCCAGCGAGAAAGAAGTCGCTCGGCGCATCGGCGTCGATAAGGAAGAATTCAAGCGCATCAAGCGCGACGGCGTGGCCGTCAGCATGACATCGCTCTCCCGTAAAGCCTTTACCAGCGATTCGACACGCGAAGTTTCCGAAGTGGAAGTGATGCGCGACGATAAAGCCACCGACCCGCAGGTCGAGCTGCAAAAGTCGGACTTGAAAACGTTGATTCAATCCAACCTGACGGCGACCGAACGGTTGATTTTGGTATTGTATTATTATGAAGAGATGACGATGAAAGAGATCGGCGTGACGCTCGATTTATCGGAAAGCCGCGTCAGCCAGATGCACTCGGCCATTGTCGAACGGCTGCGTTTTCAGCTATGGCAGCGCGACCGCGAATTCCGCCCCTGATGGCCACCGGCCAATTTTGCCGATCAACACAATAGCGAAATAGCGTCGGCGTGTGCGAGGATGTGCGCCTGTGCGTTAATGCCACATGCGGCGTAGCGACGTATGCCGAGGGAGCAGTGTCGGATGGATGCGCAATGCCGCCGCGCACGTTCAGAGCCGCGTCCTGTGGACGCATGAATGCTTGAGCGCGATTGGCCCTCGACGTAGGGCGGGTTCCACCCGCCATCGCGCGCGATATTGTTGACGTCGATGTTTCGTCCTATCGACCGACGCCGGGTGACCCATCCTTCCCGCCAGCGAAGGTTGGGGAATCGACGATCCGCAAACCGAATGAGGTGATGTATGTCTGCCATCCCACCCCACGCCGTCGGCTCGGTCTTGCAATCGGGCATGGCTCAACAGGTCCAATCGGCCGCGCGTGACAGCGAAGAGAATCTGCGCGGCGACGCCTCGCGCGAACTCACGGGCAAAGGCGGCTCGGAAGATGTCATCGAAATCGAAGAGACCGACTCGCAGACGAAGGTCGATGCCGAAGGCGGCGGCCAAGGCAGTCAAGGCCGCCACGACGCGCCGCCGGAAGAAGATGAGGCGACCAACGATGGTCAACCGCGCGGCGGCGTGACTTACGACGACGACGGTACGCCGCACTTGGATATTTCGGTGTAATAGCTACTCGCCATCTTCCGGTCCGCCTCGAATTGGATTGTGTGTATGAATAAATGGCTGAATCGACTTCCCGCCATTCGGTAGATATAGCCAACTCTGATCAGATCCCCCCATGCTCCATTCGATGGTGTCGTTACCGATCGTAATTGATGTTTGGAGTGTACATTTTGAAACCCAGCCTTCACAAACCGTGCCGCGAAACTCTTGTAGGGGACGCCCCGTTGCCCACCAATCCACATGGTATTCCCAATGATCGGCACGAATCGCCGTCATGGTGAGATAGCTGATGCCATTGGAGTGCATCAGACTTATCGTTTCGCCTGAGCGAACTGAGATGACGTTAGAACGTGGATTCAGCGCTAGGTGTGGCCCATCATCAAAGCGCGTTGTGGCATTCACCACGATCTGAAATATCAGCAGCAGAATAAATATCAGCGGCACTTCTATGAACCATCGCTTGATTTGATTCGCGCGCGATGAAACCGGAAGTACAGCCTCGTCGCGTATCGTCCCGGATGCGATAGTAGTACCGCATTCCGGGCAGCGATCAGACTCAACGCCGATCACTTGATATTCGCACATCGAACAAAGGCTGAGCCGCGCCCGTCTTCTACGTTTCCAACGCGGCCGTAACACGAAGATATAAACTGCTACCGTGAGCAGTAATTCGAACCAGTACAGATGAATCTGTTTGCCGCGTTGCATAAACCAACTAAAGGGCGGCTTGCGTGAATCTGCGGCAAAGGTAATCGGAATAAACCCAAAATCCTTCAATCGGTCGATTCGGGTCGGCCCCGCCCACTCGGCTGATAGAAATCCGGCCAGTGCGAACGTTGCAAAGTGCTTATCTTCGGCATGAATAAAAGGCGCGCAACCCTGATGACTTGCGAGGTCGCAACAGAGCGTCAGCGCCAGCCCCAACATTGCAACCGAACCGATAAACCGCCTGACTCTCGTCATTCCGCAACCCCGTCGCTATCCTATCAAAATGATTTCGTTCATTAGACGCCGCATCTTTCGTGGGAGTTCCCATGGTCAAACAAATCTTCGCCGTCCTCTTGCTCATTACCGCCGGGCTCGTTGTGCTGGCGTTCGCCTGGTCGCCTGCGTGGTGGTTCTTTCTGTTCTGGGGGCCGGTGCTGGCGGTGGCCGTGCACGATGCGCTGCAACCCAATCAGGCCGTCAAGCGCAACTTCCCCGTAATCGGGCACTTTCGCTACATGTTCGAAGCGATACGACCGGAGATCAATCAATACTTCATCGAGTCCAACACCGACGGCACGCCCTTCAATCGCGAAATCCGCAGCATCGCCTATCAGCGCGCCAAGCTCGAATTGCAAACGCTGCCCTTCGGCACCCAACGCGATGTTTATGAAGTGGGTTACGAATGGATTAACCATTCGCTCAACGCCAAGCACCCGCGCGATGAAGACCCCAAAGTGCGCATCGGCAACGGCGGCTGTAGCCAGCCGTATGACGCGTCGTTGTTGAATATATCCGCCATGAGCTACGGCTCGCTTTCGAGCGCCTCCATTCGCGCGCTCAACGGTGGCGCCAAACGCGGCGGCTTCTTTCATAACACCGGCGAAGGCGGCGTGAGCCCGCACCACCTCGAACCCGGCGGCGATTTGTGTTGGCAGATAGGCACGGGTTACTTCGGTTGTCGCGATGAGGATGGCAACTTCGACGCCGACTTGTTCGAGCAGCAAGCGGCGCATCCCAACGTAAAGATGATCGAATTAAAGCTTTCGCAAGGGGCCAAGCCCGGCCACGGCGGTATCCTGCCGGCCAAGAAGATCACCGACGAGATCGCCGCGATTCGCAATGTGCCGAAAGGTAAAGATGTTTTGTCGCCGCCGTCGCATTCGGCCTTCGATTCGCCGCGTGGCTTGTTGATGTTTCTCACCAAGCTGCGTGAGTTAAGCGGCGGCAAGCCCGTCGGTTTTAAGTTGTGTGTGGGCCTGCCGACCGAGTTCATCGCGATCTGCAAGGCCATGCGCGAGATCGAGCAGTACCCCGATTTTATTACCGTTGATGGTGGTGAAGGCGGCACCGGCGCGGCGCCATTGGAGTTTTCTAACTCGGTCGGTTCGCCGCTGACCGATGGGTTGGTGTTCGTGCACAACGCGCTGGCTGGCTTCGATCTGCGCGATCATATTAAGCTGATCGCCGCAGGTAAGGTCGTGACGGGTTTCAATATCGCCGCGCGCTTGGCGGCGGGTGCCGACCTGTGCTATTCGGCGCGCGGTTTCATGTTGGCATTGGGTTGCATCCAGGCGCGGCGTTGCAATAGCAACCATTGCCCCGTGGGCGTGGCCACCACCAACCCCGCATTGGTACGCGGTCTCGACGTCACCGATAAGACCGTGCGCGTGGCGAACTTTCATGATGAAACGATTAAGGCCTTTGTCGAATTGCTGGGCGCGGCAGGTTTGGAAGACCCGAACGACTTGCGACCATGGCATGTGTATCGCCGCGTCTCGGAGCGCCGGGTTGAAACGTACGACCGGATATACCATTACCTAAAGCCCGGCGCGTTACTGGCGGATGAAGCCCCCGGCGAACACTGGGCGGCGTGGTTGAAGCACGCATCGGCAGAGCGGTTTGGGGCAGCGGCGTGAGAGAATTAGCTTTTTGATTTGCCAACGCAACCGTATAATTGCGCGAGCAATTCGTAGGTCAGGTGATAACCTGACTCTGCCACCAGCGATGTGAGATGTAACACGACGCGGTTTGCTGTAATCGAGCTTTGATTTGACCGATGCCTACCTTCCGCCGCGCTTATCAACCCGGTGGCACCTTCTTCTTTACCCACGTCACGTATCGACGCCGACACATATTCAATGACGCCCTCGCTCGCTCTTGTTTGCACGATTCCATGTCGATCGCGCGATCAAGGCGACGGTTCGAGATGAACGCCATCGTGCTACTTCCCGATCATCTACATTGCATCATGACGCTTCCGGATGGCGACCACGATTTCGCATCGCGCTGGCGTTCGATCAAGGCTGGCTTCTCGCGTTTGTATCTTGAGAGACGGTCGCATCTTGCAAATCGAAGTTTGGCCGCGGGCATGAAGAACGAAGATCGCCACGCAGTCTGGCAGCGGCGCTACTGGGAACGAACGATTCGAGACGAGGAAGAGTATTACCGTCTGTGCGATTACATTCATTACAACCCGGTTAAGCATGGTCACGCTCAATGTCCGCATGAATGGGAATGGTCTTCGTTTCGGCGGTTTGTTGCGAATAAACTATATGAGCAAGATTGGGGTTGTGTTTGTAAGCAGAGAGTCTCTGTTTATAAAGAGCCGGAAGGGTTGAGCGAGTTGGTGGGGGAGTAGGTTTGCGAGTGGGCTTGCGTCGCTGGTGGCAGAGTCAGGTTATCACCTGACCTACGACTACTTGTATTCGATCAACCAGGGGGATCTTATGAAGAAATTAAGGCGATGTGTCGCAAATGATTACGAAACAATTGCTCGACTTCTTAGAGACATGAATGAAGTGGAGTTTCACAATCTGATCTCCGATCATTTCGGTATCATTGTTCACGAAGGCAGAGAGTATGATATGGAATCTGGTGGGTGGAGTTCAATTGATCAGGCACGCTGGAGGGAGCAGTGGACACAATACCTGCTCAGATTACGATTTTCTGAGAAATCTGAATGGGCCAGACTGTGCCTTCGGCTTGGCGTTGTAGATGATGATATTAAGAGTTGGTACACTGACGTTCAGGCAAAGAAAATGACGCTACTGTCGTCAATTATTGCAGCAGTGGCCTCATTGCTGACTTTACTGTTTCAGTTAATGTGATTCGCGCCACCAAAATCCTGTTTTGATGGTGATCGATTTGGTGTGAGCGGCGGAGTATTTTTCATGGTTGATAAAATCAAGGCGAATTGACAATGTCAAAAGAACAAAATCTAGGATCGAAACTCTTTTCCTATGTCATTAGTTTTTCCAGAGCAAGGCTGGCTAAGTTCGCTAACTCTGTCCAACTTGATCCTGAGCGAACCACGGTTTTCCACGAGATGGTTTATTTCTTTACGTGGCTTTCGGTGGCAACGGTCGCAAGAACAACAACTGCCATTGACAGGCATAAGTTCCAGGAGTCTCTATTCCTTGACTATCAGAAAATGTTCCCTTCGGCAAGCGATGCGCGTCTTTTTTCTGCGAGATTTCAGCAGTACGCTTCATCTGATCGCATCGGAATCCAATCTGATTCAGTGCAAGATGCTTGTCTTTTGCTCGTGGCGAACTGTAAGTGTCGCCCTGTCAATGTGATAACGGATGATCACTTAGCGATTACAACGGCAGAGTCTCTAGCGAGCGAGTTTTGTGCTGAAATTTTCCTAAAACTAAGGTCGGCTCAATAGGGTAATAATTCAGCGGAATAGGATTTTAGGTTTTTCAACCGCGAGCCTCAAACCATGCGTTTCAACAACGTCCATCTCGAAGCCATCGGCTATGCCTTGCCGCCCAATGTTGTCTCGTCGGCATCGTTGGAGCAGCGCTTGGCGTCCGTCTATTCCGCCATGTATTTGCAGGTGGGCCAGCTCGAAGCGCTGACGGGCATTCGCGAGCGGCGCTATTGGAACCCCGGTACCACCATGGCGGCGGGGGCGACGTTGGCGGCGCGCGATGCGCTGGAGAAATCGAACATCGACGTCGCCGATGTCGGTGCCGTCGTGTACGGCGGCGTATGCCACGACTTGCTCGAACCGGCCAACGCCTGTGCCGTGGCCGATGCCATCGGCGTCAAATCCAACACGCAGGTCTTCGATGTGTCCAACGCATGCCTCGGCGTGATGAACGGGATCGTGCAAGTGGCCAGCGCGATCGGGTTGGGCCAGATGCGCGCGGGCTTGGTCGTTTCGTGTGAATCGGCGCGGCAGATCGTCGATCTCACCATCGATCGCTTGCAGGACGTGCGCGATATGGAAACGCTGCGCTTGCAGTTGGCCACGCTTACCGGCGGCAGCGGGGCGATTGCGGTGATGGTGTGTCATAAGGATCTCGCGCCTGCGGGGCATCGCTTGTTGGGCGGTGCGATGCGCACGCAGCCCGAACACCACGAACTCTGCCGCTGGTTCCCCGCCGAAAGCGAACCGGGCGGTAAGCCGACGTACATGTTGACCGACGCGGGCAAGGTGATGGAATACGGTGTCAATCTCGGGGAAGAGACGTTTCACGCGTTGCTCGAAACCGTCGGCTGGCGCGTGGAAGATATCGATCGCACGATTTGTCACCAAGTCGGCGGCCCCCATCGCGAGGCGGTGCTTAAGCGTCTCGGCATACCGCTAGAGCGCGATTTCGTTACGTACGAATATCTCGGCAACATCGGCACCGTCAGCCTACCAATCACGGCGGCGATAGCCGATGAGCGCGGGTTTCTTGAAAAGGGCCAACGCGTTGCATTCTGTGGTATCGGTAGCGGGTTGAATTGTTTGATGCTGGGTGTTGAGTGGTAGGAGAGAGGCCTGGGGCTTGCGTCTTGAGGCGCGCCGCAGAGCCGCCTTCTATGAAGGCGAGGGGCGCTTCCGATCAAAATACCCCATAGCCGTGACGCTTGCTTAATATCGCCTCGCTTAATTCTTCCCACCAAACTCAAACTCCAACGCCTGCTCCACAATCGACAAAAACAGCGCGTCTTCCTTCTCCGACATCTCCCGCTTGCGTCGTGCGACGACTTTGTGGGCGACTTGCAACGCGCGCTTCGCGTCATTCACGTGCGGCCCCTCATCCGTCAACCATGAAAAGCTGCCAACGAACTTGGGCGGATAGCTGCTGACGAAAATATTTGACGCGAAGCCAATGACGCATCCCGTGGGCAACGCCACATTTATACCCGTCTTAGTATGGTCGCCAATGATCGAGCCGACGAACATTTCTTCGCTATCGACAAGGCGACCATTGATGGGCACTTGCACGTTGCCGTAGGTATTCTTCAAGTCGCTAGTGACGGTGTCGGCACCGAGATTGACCCATTCACCGATGTAGCTGTGCCCGAGAAAGCCGTCGTGTTGCTTGTTGGAATAGCCGTGGATGATCGTTTCTTCGACTTCGCCGCCGACCTTCGACCACATGCCGAGGCTGGTGCCTGCGCGGATGTTCGCGCCGGATTGAATGGTGCAATGCGAGCCGATGTAGCACGGCCCCGCGATCGTGACGTTGGGCCGCACCGTCACATGATCGTCGATGTAGATCGGTCCGTTCTCGGCGTCGAGTACCGTACACGGCATCAGGCGGCTGCCGCTGCCAATATGAATCGCCTGCGGATTTAACATATGCACGCCGTCATCGATGCGACCGGCATGCGTCGATTCGACAGTCGCGAATTGCCGCGTGATTTCCGCCGCGTTGGCATGCACGAGGTTCCACGGATAGTCAACGATATGTGCGAGGTCGTGTGCAACGTTCGCATCGTTAAGCTCGCGCAGCGCATCGAGTGTATGGGCCTTGTTTTCGAGCAGCGCATTGGCGAGTTTGTCTGCCGTCGCGGCATTTACGCGCGCGGCCACCAGCGTATCGCCATGCCATGCGGCGCTGTTGGCCGGAATCTCAAACGGGGCAGTCATCAACGCGCGGCCGTTGATCCACAGTTGATCGTCGGAATCCGTCTTGGCATCGATACCGATAACGGGGCGCTCGTTACGGGCGTGAAAGGCGTCGCGCAGTGAAGCGCGCACCAACGTCGCGTCGACTGGTTGGTCGAAGGCCGTCTCGATTTTGTGCAACAGCGCGTCAAACCCGCAGCGCAGCTTAAACACGGGCCGCGTATAAACGAGCGGTAGCAGGTTCTTGAATCCGTAGTCTTCGAATACAACGAGATGCATAGGTTAGGTCCGAGGTTGCGGTTCGAGTAACAGCAATACTTCTCATGAGTCTTTGGTCTGGCTCAACATCAACAAGCAACTGATGTTTGCAAGGCTCATTCAGGTTGCGAAGAACACCGGTTGCAAACCGGTGCCACGGCGTGTAGTCGTGCTAAAGCACGATTTAGCGTCACACTTTTCGCAGCGTCAGCATAGTTTCAAACGCAGGTAAAAACAAAAAACGCCCGCGCCGGAATCGGCGGCGGGCGTTGCGGTGAGAGTGGATGGTGGAGCGAGCCTTTAGGCAGTGGCTTTGCGGCGGCGGGCGATCAGTGAGGCACCACCGAGGGCGAGTAGGATGACGGTGCCCGGTTCCGGGACCGTGTTGAAGTCGGTGCCATCGAGCCAGCCTTCTTTCTTGGTGTCCCAGTCGCGCAGGTAACGCGAGATATTGCCATAGCGGGTGTCGAGGCCGGCGAAGGGGTGCATCCACACGCCGATCGTGTCGCCGAAGGCAACGCCGGTCCATTCGCCAACGCCGCCGGGGCCCGGTTCGGTCGGAATGTGGTTGTTGATGATCGAGGCGTCGATATCAAAGCCCAATGTACGGGTGCCGTCGGCTTCGGTGCGAACGACGAGGTCGTTAATCCACGAGGTGCCAAGCAGCGAAGATACGATGCGATCGGGATTTTGCCGACCGTTCCGCGGCGAACCGTCTTCGTAAGAGCGAAAGTTATTCAAACCGTTGTAAGCGTAAGCGCTCAACACGGGCGTGTTGCCCGATGCGTCGAAGTAAAGCAGTGCCATTTCACCGGCGTGACCCTTGGGGTTGGGGCCGCCGTTGATGGCGAGCGTGAAGCCTTCGGTCTCGAGCCAGCTGTAGTTCGGCACGTCGCCGAAGTTCACCATCCAGGTGAGGCGGTTGGTGTTGCTATCGAAGCTGGCGTCTACGCTATTAATGCGTCCTGCCTTATGGCTAACGCCTACGCCGGTGCCATCGGTGGTCGCGGGCGTCCATTGCCAAGAGTAAACGGCGGCTTGGGCCGACGCGGCGAAAGCGAAGCTCGTCAGAACGGCTAAAGCGGCGATGCGTTGCGTGTTGCGATTGATCATGGTTTCCCCTCTCCACTCGGTCATGAGTTCCGGTTGTTTCACGCGGCAGGTTATTCCCGACTGCGTTCCATCGAGGGGATAAATGGCACGCGCTGGTCCAGCGTCAAAATCGCGGCGACGAAGTTGGTCGCGGCCCATAAGAATGTGTGTATGGAAAGAAGCGTCGGTGTATTACCGGCGCTTGCGGGCTGTAACGATGCGTAGGGTTGTAACGGCGCGTCGCGTACGTGCGTCACTTCAGCGCATTGTGTGTGTCGCATTTCGTCAAATCGCGACGGGGTCTAACCGTCCTAATACAGCGGCATCGGTATCCCGCTACCGGTCGATCGCTTAGGCGGTTGGTCTTCCCAAACGCCCGGAATCTCGGTTTGGCAGTCGGGGCACCGTCCGGGTTGGCTCATGCGGTTGTGTTTCACGCGTAGCCCTTCGCGCTCGATGACGACCGCGTTGCAGTTGGGGCAGTGCGTGCTTTTCAAAGCGCCGACGCGACCGTGCACGTTACCGGGGTAAACGTAATGCAAACCCGCCGTGCGACCGATCTCGTAAGCGCGCAACAGCGTTGCGGGCGGCGTGCGACCGACGTCTCCCATTTTGTAATCGGGATGAAACGCCGTGATATGCCAGGGGATGGTCGGCGAAATGCCTGCGAGGAACTTTGCGATCGGCGTGAGTTCTTCGCTGCTGTCGTTGAAACCGGGAATCACCAGCGTGACGATCTCCACCCAAAAGCCCAACTCCATCAGCATCTCGATCGTGCTCAATACGTTTTCCAATACGCCGCCGAGTTCGCGATAGTGTTTGTCGTCGAAGCTCTTGAGATCGACCTTGTATAAATCAACGTAGGGTCGCAAGTAACGCAGCACTTCCGGCGTGGCGTTGCCATTGGAGACAAAGCCGCACGTGAGACCGCGCGCTCGCGCGCGTTCAAAGATTTGCACGGCCCATTCGCTGGTGATCAGGGGTTCGTTGTAAGTCGATACGACAACGGGTGCGTTGCGCGCGATGGCGATCTCGGCCAATTCGTCGGGGCCGATTCGGTTGGGCATGGCGATCGCCTGCTTATCGCGCAGGGCCTGCGACGTCACCCAGTTCTGGCAATAGCTGCAATGCAAATCGCAACCGAGCATGCCGAACGAGAGGGCGTCGCGCCCGGGGTAGGCGTGGAAGAAGGGTTTCTTTTCAATGGGGTCTACTTGAATGCCCGCGACGTAACCCGCCGGTGTTTGCAACGCTTCGCCATCGTGAAAGCGCACGCGGCAGGTGCCGGCGCGATGGGGCTTTACCAAACAGCGATGCCCGCAGGCCAAACAGCGAATACCCGCCGCTTCACGCACGATCAGGTCGTCCGCCGCCGGCATGGTGTTTTCGGCTAGCAAGTCGCGCATCGTGGTGGAGTCGGTGGACATCATCTACCTCGTTTCAATTCGCTTCCTTCACCAAATTCTAACACGCCGGGGCGGTTGATTTCTGGGAGATTCCGTCGTGTCATCGATTTTTATGGGGGAGCATCGGCGTCTCGCCGGTGAGGAAAAAGAATACGCAAAGAGGGACCGGCGACGCTCCCCATGATCGAGTCCGAAGCATGCTCGCACCCAAAATTCTGCTTCGGTTGGGTATTGGCCGAATGCGGTTAAGATCGGGCACGTTCGCGGTTATTAACGCCGCCGCGCGATGCGAAGAATCACTCACCAATAAGGGGATTGCCAACTTATGAAGCATTACGCTCGTTCAGGATTCGGTTCGCGCCGTTTTCACGTTTCCTTGCCATTGATTTGGGCGATTGCGACGTGTTTATTGACTGCAAACACCGCATCCGCCCATGACGGTGACGATCACGAACACACCGCACCACCTGCGCGGCAACCGGCCGAGATGTATGCGCCGAGCGTCACGCCCGATCGCATCGTGCTGAGCTGGTCGGGCGACCCGACCACGAGCATGGCCGTTACCTGGCGTTCGTCGACGGAGGTCGCAAAGGCGAGTGCCGAAATCGCCGTTGCCGGTCCGGGGCCGAACTTTCGCAAACAAGCAAGCCGACACGCGGCGACGACGGAACCGTTCGAGTCGGATTTGTCGCGCTGTCATCAACACAGCGTGGTGTTTAAGGATTTGCAACCGGCGACGAAGTATGCGTATCGCGTGGGTAGCGACAACAACTGGAGCGAGTGGTTTCAGTTCGTGACGGCGCCGACCGATCACGAACCCTTTTACTTTGTCTATTTCGGTGATTCGCAGAACGAAGTGCGCAGCATGTGGTCGCGCGTGATTCGCGAGGCCTTTGCCGACGCACCTCGTGCCGCGTTTATGTTACACGCCGGCGACCTGGTGAATGACGCGCGCAGCGATGCCGAGTGGGGCGAATGGTTTCACGCAGGCTCGTTCATCAACGCGCACATTCCCGTCGTCGCCACGCCGGGTAATCACGAGTACACACGCAAGAAAGTGCTCGGCATCTCAACCACACGCATGCTCGCCCCGCACTGGCAGCCGACGTTTACGTTTCCCGAAAACGGCCCCGGCGATTTGAAAGAATCGGCCTATTACCTCGACTATCAAAACATCCGCTTGGTTTCGCTCAACTCCAACGAACAGACCGCCGAGCAGATCGAGTGGCTCGATAAGGTACTGAGTGAAACCAACAAGACGTGGAAGATTCTCACGTTCCACCATCCGATTTATTCGATGGCGAAGCGTCGCGATAACCCCGTCTTGCGCGATCAATGGAAGCCGATTATTGACAAACATCATGTCGATTTGGTGTTGACCGGTCACGACCATACCTACGGCCGCAGCAATCTCATCGCGCCGGAGGAAAATGTGCCGGAAGGCGTGAATTGGCGCTCGGAGAAGGGCGGCACCGTTTACGTGGTCTCCGTCAGCGGGCCGAAGATGTACGAAGTGGATGAAAAAGCGCGCGAACGGATGAAGGTGAGCGGCGAGCAGAAGCAGCTCTATCAGGTGATTCACGTCGACGGCAAGACGATTCAATACATCGCCCGCACGGCCGACGGTAAAGAGTTTGACGCGTTTACATTGAAGAAAGGTGCGGACGGAGTGAACACGTTGGACGATTGAGCGAAAGAACGATTGACGGTGTTTCGGGCTGCTAAGTCGATCGGCAAAGAGAATTGTTGTGGCACTGCGGTGTCTTCGGTGAACACAGGCGAGACGCCCGTGCCACAGTCAACGATTCTTTTCGCGTGTCCCCCTAAGAACGATCCAATCGTCATCTTTCGCAAACACGGATCGTCGCCATACTCATTTAAGTCGCATCAATAATTGCGGTGCGGAAGTCGCTAATCCTGCCCACCTGCGTTGATCACGCGTTCGATCTCATCGGCAGACATGCCGCGCTTGGCGAGCGTTTGCTTGAGCCCGGCGTCGGCGCGCGCTTTGGTCGCGCGGAACCAGTAATAGGCGACGATGGCGGCGATGGGAACGGCAAACGCACCCGCAACGGCGATGTTCTCGACGCGCCAATCGAATTCGGCAAACATGCCCGTCCTCCTTTCACGGCCTAACGCCCAGCCTTTCCTTTCACGGAGTACGCGACGCGTCTCCACCCTTATATTGTACGCGACTGCGGCAATATTCGGTACGAACCCGCTGATTTTTATTGACAAACGTATAAAAATGCCCGGCGGTTATTATGCGAGGACCACCAGAATCCGCTCGAATTCGGTGCGAATACGTCGACTGATACATCACCGCGCCGCTTTCGTCGGTCTGTGCGATCAGGTTGTAGTTGGCGTCCTGATGCAGGTAATGCACATCGTCGTTGGGGTTGGCCGCGAGGATGAACTCGTCGACGTAACCCGCGCCGTACACGTATTCGCATTGCGTTTCAAACCCAATCAGGCCGGTGATGAACTGCTTGACGTCCTAAATGAGCTAAGTTCTCAGAAATATTATTTTATAGACGCTTGGAAGATCTCGGCAATCAATTCACTCTCAGCATCGAAATCAGATTTTTGCATTACGGAAAAAACCAACTCGATACTTTCCTTTGTTAAGCTGGAAACTGAAACGGTGCCATTATCCGTAACACCAGTAGACTCCCAGACCGGAAGGCTATTTGTATTACCGGTTGCGGCGTCAATAACAGAGGGAAGGTAAGCGCAGAGACGAATAATATGCTTTGGCACACCAAGCTTTCGCAATTTTAGAAAATCTGCTGCCAAAGTCCTCGACCTTACCTCGATTTCCTTTGAGATTGGAATTCCGTCGATTAAGTGACTCCGGATTCCACCTAAGATACTTTGAAGCTCTTTACTTACATATGTTTCAGTACTTTCTTTTATCACGTCGTGTGCAACCAAGCAGAACACCGTGAGCTTTAGGCGCATTGATAAGGACTCATACTGCGTGCGTGCCGCGCTACCCGTGCGGACAAACTCGATCGTCTCAGACAGGTGATTCGTGGGACTTGAAAGTGACGCAATTAGTGCCCTCTTCTCCTCAACCATGAACTTGTGGATCAAATCTGGTAATTCAATCCTTAACCTTGTCAGCTCCTGGGTAACTCCATCTAAGAAAAAGAAGGGGTTGGCATTATTGTCTATCATCACCCAACATCGTTGCGCGCTAGCAAGAGAAACGGAAACCAGTTCCATTCGGCATCGCTCGCGCGGCCAAACAGCGATATCTGATTTTCTGCATAATTCGTACGATGCTGTAGGGCCAGATTGGCCGCGCGCGAATGAATCTAGTGGTGCAAAAATAAAACCTCTGCTCGCAATTTCGATTCCCGCCTCCAGTATCAGACCGGGAGCGAAGGAAAAGAGTTGTATCAACTCAACGGGAACTCGGACATCAATCAAATTCGCCAGTTTTGATTGCACAACATGTTCCGGTATTGGCTTTTCGATACGAACGACCCGCCCCGGATATGGCCCGAGTCTCACACCGATGCCTATTGCTCCATGCGGTAGGCCTTCTTCATCTGCAAAAATTCCCACTTCCGTGATCTGGTCCGCCCATGATTTCAATGGAAACCCAGTCGACTTCCAGCCGTCCACAATTACATCTATCAGCTGTCCCTCAGATTTGAAGCTCAATGCCCACTCGACCGTCTCGAGAGAATCGCTCCCAGAGTTCTTCTTAATGTAGTCACAAATCGCAATGAAGTCGTTTTTCTGATTGCGATCGAGCGGATAGATTGAATCTGCACTGAGTCCAAGCGTCATATGAGGGCCTCTTAGTTGTCGATTCCTCGTTGCCATTCGCGCCAAGCGTATCCTGCGGATACCGGATCTTGGGTTAAGTTATAGAAATCCCCTAAAGCGAAGGCCTCGTCCCAGATGGTCAAGCCGCCATTTGCGCGCGCCCGGTATCCGGCAAATCCAAGCTGTTGAATGTTCGGGTCCCAAATATCGAGTGCTGCCAGTGTGGCAACCGACAATGCCGCGCTGGCGACCGACCCGCCGTATTTCAAGACCCGTAGTTTATTCGCACCCTTGAGCTTGCCAAATACAAGACCCTTTGCACCGGATTTGGGGGCCTTAGGCACGTCTCTCATATTACTGTTTGGTATACCAAGTCGTTTCATCTTTTGCCCGTGGGTTGCGTTGTCGTAGGATTCGTCCAGCAGTGCACTGAACGACGGGTCGGTAACATCTAATCCTGCGGCATCAGCAGCCTCCATCAAGTATGTCTTGCGTAGTTCCGGAGTGAGCTTTCGCCACTGTTCGCGTTGGCTTTTCCATGTGCTGCCGCCAAGCGATTCACTTAGAGAGCGGTGAAAAGCACCATGAGAAAGATCGTCTAATTCGATGCCAGGGCCTTTCGGATTACCGCCCAAGTACATTGGATAAAAGTGGTGACGTGCGAGACCAAGGGCGTCTGCACCGGAAAGTGGATTGCTCAACAATGCTCCATACAGATTTGGTCCATCTTTATAGACTTGCATTGAGAATAATGGACTCTCCTGCGGTTGCGGAGAATCTCCAGCGGAAGCAATTTGATTAATCAGCGCCCCCGTCCCATTCGGATCCCTCTGCGTAAACCTCCCCACTGCCGCGTCGTACCAGCGATTACGGTTGTAATAGCGACCCGTATCGTTGGCCGTCGTCGGCGCGCCGGTGCCGCCGCCTTCGTTGTTGATGTGGAACAAACCCTGATGGCCGATGCCCAGGCGCGGCAGCTTGTTCACCAGCGGGTCGGTCTCGATCTGCTCGAACGCCAGCAACTCGCCGTAGGGCGAATAGGTCGACTGATACATCACCGCGCCGGTCTCGTCGGTCTGCGCGATCAGGTTGTAGTTGGCATCCTGATGCAGGTAGTGCACGTCGTCGTTGGGGTTGGCCGCGAGGATGAACTCGTCGACGTAACCCGCGCCGTACACATATTCGCATTGCGTTTCAAAAACGAACGGATCGCTGACGTACTGCTTAACTTCCTGAATGCGCCGCACGCCGTCGTAATAGAAATGCCAAACGGCGACGGTCGTACTGTTGGGTATCGGTCGCTCGATTTCGATCAAGCGGCCCAGCCCGTCGTAGCGGAAAGTGGTTACGGCAGCCGGCAGCGTGCCCGACGTGATGTTGCCATCGCTGTCGATGGTGACGGTCATCGGATCGTAAGGCCGGATTTCGACGAGGCGATTTAGACCGTCGTATAAATAGACGTAGCGATCATCGGCAACCAAATTGCCGCAGACATCGTGAATCAGCGTCGTCGTCGTGCCGTTATCGCTGATGCCGGTGAGTTCGTTGTTGGCCAGCACGTTGTGTGTGAACGGCAGATTCTCGACCGGCAGCGGACCGGCACCATCGGGATCGACGGTCTGCACGCGACCCGCCGTGGTGCCGTCGCCCGACCAGTTGCCGACCGAATCGAGCAACCAGTCGGTCGTCATCGGCAAACCGGCGGGGGCGCTGTTGGCCACCACCGCGTCGTTGGCGACATTGAGCTGACCGAAGTCGGCCGCGACCAGACGGTTGAGTTGGTCGTAGCCGTACGCCCAACTGCGATCGTTATCGTGCGCGACCGGGTTGGCCCCGCCTTCGTCTTCGGTGTGTTGCATCACCCGCGCGAAGGTGCGGTTGCCGGATGTGTCGTAACCATGCTGATAGCGCGCGAAAGAGCGCAAGCCCAATTGCCCCGGGTTGGACGTATCCGGCTGCTGCCAATTGTGATCGATCGGACGACCGAACGCATCGAGGCCGGTCAGCACACCGCTAACGGCATAATCGAGCACGGTTTGATTGCCATATTCCACGCGCGTGCGACGGTTGAGGCCGGTGTATTGATACAGCGCGGCGTTGTGTGGCGAAATCGCCTCGGCAGCGCGCGTCGTAATCGACGAGACGCGACTGAGCAAGCTATCAATTCCCGAGTTGTAGATGAGATTGACCTCGCGCCGGGGAACGAGCGGCGGTTGCGCCGTGGCGCCGGGGTACTCCGGATACCGAATGTACTTCAATCGGTTGTAATTCCCGGTCGGCAGCGTGGCGGTGCGGAAATCCCAAAAATAATTCACGACCGGCGAGTTGGCGGTGTCGACCGCCGCGCCGTGTTGCTGATAGTCGCCCGTGAGATTGCGGTTGGCGTCGTACGTGAAGACGTTTTCCGCAATGATCGCGCCGCTCGTATTTTGAATCGTGATTTTCTTAACCAGCCCGTCCGCTTCGTATTCGTAGAGCAACTTGCCGACGCGATTGGCGGGCTCATTGTCCGGCACCGAACCGGCGTAAAGCGCGGAATCGTCGACGGTCGTTTCGTAACGCCGCCCGAGTTCGTCGTACTTGTGCGTGAGCACCACGCCGCGCGCATCGGTGCGCGAATGCACCAAGCCATCGGCGTAGTACGTGAATGCGATCGAATCGGCCGGGTCGGGTTGGCCCGTAACGTCGTCGGGAAAGTGAACTTCTTTGATGTAGCCGTTGTTTTGGCTGACCGTGCTGCCATCGCCTTGATTGACGACATCGGCACCGTAGAAAATGGCCGTGACCTGCACGTCGGCCGTGGATGACCAAATATCGTCGTGACTGCCGCTGAAGCCGGGCAGGACGGCGGCCATCCCGATAAGGCGACCGGCATCATCGTATTGATACGCCGTGCGCTGAATGAAAGCGCTCTCGGCGGCGGAACTGTCGGCATAGATCGATTCGACAATCTTGCGCCCCAGATCGTCGTACACCGAGCGCTCGACGCTGCCGTTCGGATTAAAACTGGCGACCAGATTGCCTTCGTGATCGAACGCGGAAGCCGACACGATCGCATCGGGATACCCCGCGACCGACGTGATGCTGGTGATGTTGCCATCGACATCCGTCGTGGCCGGTAGCGCCGGCGCGGACGTTGCCCACGGAATCACCGTGCTACCGGGAGAATCGAACACGGCATTGTTGGTACCGAAGTTTGCCGACGCGATCATGCGGCCTGCCGTGTCGTACCACATATAGACGAACGTGCGAATCGAATTGGCTTCGGTCAGGTCGTTGCCGCTGGCGTTGGCCTTGCGCTCCCAATCGATGGTGGAAATGACGCGGTCATTCGTGTCGTACGTGGACTCGGTCCGATGAATTTCCACCAGATTGCCGCTGACGTTGACGAATGACTGACTGCGAATTTGCCGCGCCTTACCATCGAACGTGTTCTTCACGATCGGCGCTTGCGGTGCGTGCATTTCGACCACGCGCCCGTGATAGCCGTGATAGGTAAGCGTCGACGTATAAGTAGCGCCTGTGGTATCCGAGACTTGGTACTGGCGCGATTCTTCGACCTGCCCGCGTGCGTCGTAGATCGCTTCGTTTAACGACAACAGCGCGTCGGATACGCCGCTGGTTGCCGCAATGATCTGCGCGGCCGTCGGCAGCGCGTCGCCCGCATCCAACTGACGCGGATCGACGGAGGCGCCCGTGGGGGCCGAATGGGCGTACTCCGCATTAAAGCGCACGCGATCGAGATTATCGTACCACGTGACTTGCTGCGCTAATACCGTCCCGCTCGCGTTGCGCGTTTCGGTAAAGACCGGTCGCATGCGCCAGTCGTATTCGGTGAGTTCGAGCCAACCGATATCGTCTTCGTTGTTTGCATCGGGGACCGTGCAGCCTTGCGGCAACGGATCGGGTGCCGTTTCAAAATACTGATTTGCAGGTTGATCTCGGTAGTATCGAACTTGCGTCAACCGATCGGCATTGTTTACACCTTCACCGTAGTAACGCTTTTCAACCAGCGTTAGGTTGTCGGTGTATTCATCGATCGCAATACAATCGGGGTTATTCGGATCGGGGTCGTCGCACGCGCACGGCGGCAAGGCCGTGCTCCAAAAAGCGTGACTGTCGTCGGTCCCGCGATACACCCGCGCCAAGCGCCCGCGTCCGTCGTAGATATTGCGTTTGATGGTGCCGTCGGGCGCGACTTCCTTCGAGAGATTGCCTAACGCGTCGTAACCGACTTCGGCGCGGACCGTGGCGCCGTCGGTACTGCCGGTGCGATTCATCCCAACAACGCGTCCGTTCAGGTCGTATTCGGGTTCGGTGCGCGAGACAACTTCGTAGGTTCCCGCGACCGGCGGGTTCGCGGTCGGGTCGGCCTTCGTCCACGTGTTGATGATGGCCAGATTGATCTCGCCGAAAAACTTTCGAACTTCCGTCCATCTGGTTTGACCGTGCAGGGTGTTGGTAACCGTTGCCGGAGCGTATGGCTTATACGTCGACGGCGGCGTCTTCAGTTCGAGGTCGTCGAACGCCCACGTTGTCAGCGAACCGTCATTCTCTTCCCATCGGTAAACGATATGGGTTTCGCGCCCGTTGGGATGTTCGATCTTGATCAGGCCGAACACCGGGTTGTATTCGTTGACAGTCGTATGATTGAGTGCAGGCGCTACGCCGTCTTGCGGCGTGCGCGCCGGCCAATTCGCCGGCGGGCTTCCAACGGAATCGACGGCGATGCGCGTCGGCCGACCGTAGTAATCGCGCTCGGTCTCAACGAGATAAAATTCGATCGGCGTAGCGCTCGATGTGAGTGCCGCATCATCGGTGAATGTGCCGCTACCCTGCCATATCGGATTGCCATTACGACCGAACAACTCGGCGTGTTTCACATAGGTACTAGCACCGCCGACAGTCGTCGGGGCGGGAGGCAGCACCGTGGTTTTCGTCTCCACCGGATCGTCCCCTAACCCGGGGCCACCCGACGATCGGAATGTGAAGTAAGTCTTCGTGGTGTTTCCGGGCGCGGACGGATTGAGGTAATCGGTCACCGGCGTGGGAAATTCGATCTCCTCGGTAACAAACTCCGACCGATCCGGATGACGGACGAACGCGTGGGTGTAATAAATCGTTGGCGTTCCCGCCTCATGTGCGCCCTGCTTATAACCTTGCGCAACCAACTCACCTTCGGCGTTGTATTCGTAAACGACGATCGCGCCTTCGTTCTCCGGATCGGCGTTGTCGGCCGAGTTCCAGCCCGTGGTGCGACGTTCGGTAACGCGACCGTCGCCATCGAAGATGTAGGTCTCCGCAAATCCCTCTTGGGACGTGAGCACGCCCGACGTCCCGTCGAAGGTGTAGGTCTTGTCGCTTAGTACAAACCCCGTCGGACTCTGCTTGATGATTCTGCGGCTGGCGATTCCGTCGAGGCTTCCGCCGCCCTGATAGTTTCCGTATTTCACACGGTCGATTACTTCGTCGACGATTGCCAAAAAGAAATCGTGATCATGTGGCGGCGTCTCCATATCCCAGGGCTCGTCGTACTCCCGCTGGAACTTCATGGGTAACGAATAAAACTGATCGTTGCTTTCGGTGGTAACACCGGGATTGAATTGCACCGGGGGCGTTACATCGGGGTAATGAATGAATCGATAAAACTCGAAGTCGCCCCGATCGGGGCTGCCCGCTCTGCGGTCGACCAGACCCGAGTGACCGCCGTAATGAGATCGCGTAAGGCTTGGGTTGACACCGGCACCATAGTCATTCCCACTCCCGGTCAGTAGCAAACTGTCGCGTAGCGCACCGGTGGGAAAGAGACTGCCGTTGTAGTAGGAAGTGCCACTGTGCGTGAACGAAAGATCCGCCAAGAGATTGATAGGCTTGGCGACGACTCCACTGGGGTCCGTGGGGTCTTCAATTTCAACGATTAGAGAGCCGACATTCCCCAGAATGGTGTTGACGTTCGCTTCGGCAAATTGTTGCGGGTCGGCTTCCTTGAGCGCTTCGATGATGGCATCGATCGTCCTCGACTCGAAAACGTACTTCAAGTACGTGTGGTTCTGCTGTTGGACCCACGAATCCGACTCGATAATCCGCGCATCTTTATAGATCGCGTAGTCGACATCTTCGATGACTTCGTTGCTGCTTACCGAATCGTTCAGCACCGTACGCTTGGTGACGGTCGCCTTGTGCAGCCGCCATCCGCTCGCCCAATTGCCGCTGATACTACCCGAAATGGCGTCACCAAACAGGGCATTACTTGTGCAATCGCCGACGCCATTACAGCCCGTAATCGGTCCACGTTCGCTGTACAGGAATTTGGCTTCAATGGCCCAACCATCCGGAATCCAAGGCGTGGGAATATTATCGAGTTCTTCGAGCGCATCGGCATGACAGAATTGCGACTTGCGGATTGTCGGGCATTGAATGAATGCCGGATCGACACCATGCGTTTCAAAATCGACGTCGCCCTCGAACGCATGAATCGAATGAACCGCCCGATGCGTGCGATCTTCGCCATAGTAATTGTCGTTCTCGTTTTGACCGTCGGGATCATCGATCGATGGCGAAGTGCCAAAATCGCGATGCGTGTAAAGCAGCGTCCACACGGTTTCCAAGCCGGTGCCCGCCTCGTTGGGCGTTCGCAGTTTGATGCGGCGGATTTGACCTTTCTGTTCGCAAGATTGGCAACATTCCTGGCACGGTGCCGTCGACGGGTCATCGCAGTCGTATTGATAGTTCCGGCAATACTGATACTCGACAACATTGCCGTAGCGATCTTCGATCTTGGTAACGAGACCGTAGTAGGGAATGCCTAAACCACCCATATTGGGATGATCGTGGGCGTTATATTTCGTTGGATCATTCGGTGCCTGAAACGTCCACAGGTCTTCGTAATGGGCTTCAAACGTATATTTGATCGAACTGCGATGCAGATAGGCTTCGAAGAAAAGTGGCCGCCCGGCCGCGTCGGTCTGCGAACTGGGTATCAACTTGGCATCGTACCAGCTCGGTGCCGTGTAGGTGACGTTGCCGCCCGTATCGGATTTCGTGAATGGAATCGAGTGGTGCGCATCGGGGATGAGAATGCACCTCACTTCGTCTTCGCTGCTGTATATCGGATGCGAAGCAACTGCCGGCCAGACGCCACTTGCTCCGGGGGGTTCGATCAATTGACGCGACGAGTCGATCAACAGCAGCGGCTGTTCGCCCGTCATCCAGAACATGCCGTTCCAATCCCAGTATTGCGAATAGGGCCGGACTTGATTGTTGAGACCGGTTCCGGCGCCGCCGAGCAAATCGTTATCGCGTGCGATCGGAATCTCAGAGTAAGTACGCGTGCGCCGAAACACAGCACTGCCGAACGGCAACTCGAAATCGATTGCTTGCAACAACGGTTGGCCGGTGACGATGTCGACGACACCATTGTGCGCCGCACGCTCGCGATAGGGTGTGCCGCCGCCGAAGTGGGTTACCTCGCGCGATACCAATGGCGACGAACTCATGGCGGGATTTAACTTGCGCGGCGGCAAGTTGGGCGGGAGGGTCGCGTTCATCAGGTCGATATTGAGATTACCGCCAACCTGATACTGAGACGTAGGGCCGCCCGGAATCGCCCATTGCGGAGTCTGATTGCGCGTTGACGGTCCGAACCAACACTTGGAGATAAACTCAGCCGGATTTTCGGAATCGCATCCATCCGCATAGAGCGGCAGCGCCGTTTCATCGCAAGTGTTTAACACGCCAAGCAATCTAAATGCCGGCGCGGCGCGGCAATCGAGAATCGTCGGATTGTCTCCGTCAGCGTAACACACGCCCGTGCCGACCATCGGCAACGATGCGACCACATTTCCAGAATGCCCGGCAGCCCAAACCCATTGATGCGTTCCGTCGCAGATACCAAACGTGCTTTCCCGAAGTGACAGTATCAACCAATAGTCCGTATCGGCATCGAGCGCTACTCCGAATTGGGCGGTAAATGTTTGGTAGTGCAGCGGCGTCGTCGGATCGATTCCGCCCGTTGCAACCAGCGGCCCGCAGCCCTCGTTGCTGTCCGCACATACATCGAAGCGCGCATACGCCGTACTGTTGAACGTGTCCGCTTTGGGCACACCTCCGTCGTCTTCCCGTATAAACAACTCGAGGCCATCGAGCGGCGCGGAAGGGCTCGCTCCAATGTATGCAATGGGCAGATGAATACCAGATATCTCACCGCCAACTGACGAGTTAAACTTTACGGCGATAGCGGCGCTGTTATCGAGGAGATACGCATCCGAGGGCTGCTGCCAATACTCGTAAGCGGCCATGCTGTTGCCGCCGAAGGTCGAATACATCGTCACGACCTGCCCACCGTTGTCGGGCGCGAAGCACGGATTCGGCTGACAGATCGTATTCGGGCCAGAGTAAAAGCCACCCGCGCCGTCGCAAGCAGTTTCAACTACTTCGCTGCAGGTCGCATCGCTCAAACAACAGGCACCTGTGGGCGGCGTGCAATCCACACCGCTGCAGATGCTGGCGTCGCCCATGTAATATCCACCGCCCATGCGGCAGTTTTCTTCGTCAATCTCTTGGCAGCTACCAATGGGATCGCAACATGCACCGATAGCTGTCCCACTCGATCCACATGTCGCGCCTGATTTCCAATATCCACCGCCCAGGCCGCATTCAACCTCGTTCAGCTCTTCACAGTGGGTATATCCGCCGGTGGTCATGCAGCACGAGCCAGTGGGGCAGCCCGTCGTGCAATTGCTATTCAGGTCCCAGACTCCGCCAACGACGGCACATTCGTCACTTAGCATCATGGCGCATGCAGAGACGCCGTTGTCGTCAAAACAACAGCGACCGAACTCGCAATTGGTGAACGCACAGATTTGATAAAGACCAAAGACGCCGCCGAGTGCTTCGCATCCCAATAGATCTTCTACGACACAATCGTTAAGGCCTGCAGCATTGACGTGACAACACGCGCCGTAGGTATCGGATACACACCCGTTGGGCGGGCAATCCACTTCATCGCAATGTTCCAATTCAAACCAAACGCCATCGATGAACGTGCAGACCTCTCGCTCGAACAGGATGCACGCATAGTCAGAGCCATCGTAGTAGCAACACGCACCTAAGATCGGACACGCATCTGCAGCGACACACTCTTCTCCCCACACCCAGAATTCGGTATCTTTCGTACAGTTATACGGCGCTTGTATCGAGCAGGTCGGATTCTTTGGATCGCTCAGATCGCAGCAACGACCGTGGTTGTCGCACGTAGGCGCTGTTTTGCAATCCGCGCGGGCAATCCAGATACCGGCGAGCTCATCGCATTCGATTTCCAGATTGATGTCGCACTTTGCTGCGCCACCGCCATCCAGAAAACAGCAGTGCCCGTAGCAGGCTTCGGAACAATCGGCCCCCCAAGTCCACGAGTAAATCGGTGCTGACGGGTCCTGGGGTTTGTTCTGCCCGAGGCATTCTTCTTCGGCGATAACTCTGCAGTACGTCGATTCGCCGTCGCTACAACAACGGCCATGCGCATCGCAGGTGGTCGTAGCATGGGTCAGGACGCCGCCCATCCAAGTTCCAGCAACTTCATCGCAATCGTCTTCAACGAGAATCGCACACGCAGAATTTCCGCCGGGCGTTAAGTAGCAACAGTGGCCGTAGTCGCACGTACCTGTCGTGCAATCCCCCGGTACCCAGTGCGCCCCCAAACCGGAACAGTCAAAAGGCTTTCGTACGGAACAAATGGCGGTTTCGGTTTTGTCATCGAACGTGCAGCAACGTCCCTCCACATTGCAGACGTCCTCTCCGCAATTCGCACCGGACAACCAGTCTCCACCGAGGAATCCGCACACTGCCAGCGAAGTGACATCGCAAACCGCCGCACCATCCGCCCAATAACAACACCGCCCCAGGTCCGTGGTGCATAGATTTGCACAGGCAACTTCATGCTCGTACAACACACCATCGAGATTCTCACACGCAGTCTCGGTAAGCCCCGCAGTACAATTTGTGGCGCCGTTTCCAGCCCAACAGCACGCGCCGGTGGCCTGGCCTTCTACCTCAGATGTAATCCCCAACATTGAAGTAAGAGCAACTGAGAAACCGACGATAACTCGTGTGCGAAGCTCGATGTTCATTTCCTCTCCAAATATCAAATGGATCTCGAGAATCGAGGAGCCATATCCGCGAGGTGCGGGCACAATACGACGCAGTCAATTAGCCCCCGAAAGGCAATTGATTGGCCGAAGTGCTTTACCGTTCGATGATTCAACGATGCGATTCGATCGAGAACATAAGATCGCCCGATTGGACATTCCTAACGAAACCGTCGCCGCAAGAGTCCAAAGCAATACGGAATCTCATGCGCTCGGGATATCGGCGCTTGGCTCGAGCGATCCCCGACGTCAGCGTCTTCAACACGCCTCGTCGCAACAGAATCAGAATCTATAAAATATACGGAATAAAGTCAATACTTTTTATAATATTGCTGTGCTCGGCCGGATTCTTGCAAGCGCCTTGCGTAAATACAGTCGAAATATGAACAGGAGAGCTTGGCTCCGGCGTTCGACAATTTCATGCTGCGAGATCGTTCGTCACGCCAAAAGTGGAATCCGCACGCCACTTCTTAAGACTACGGTTTTCAAAGACCTGTTCAGAGGCGGTCCCAATGCTTCGCCTCCCTTGCAGAGAGGGGTGAGGGGGCATTTTCCAAAGAGATCCGGAGTTCTGCGAGCACGCTCAGATTCGGAAATGGGCTAGGGGATAGCTTTTATACAACTCCGAATGATCCGCCAACATACCGAAGATGATACTTTTTAATGCCCTGTCGGGTTCCATCCGCGCAGCGGCCCTGTCGCTATGCTCGATAGCGGTCTGATATGCCGTATCCGCGTTCACCTTTGTGGCAAGCTCGTCCGTGATGATCTTGTGAATCCGATCCTGATCGGTCCATTCGATATTGCCAAACCGGTCGTTAAATGCCTTGAGCGTGTTGCTAATCGCGCCCGGCTGCAATTCGGTTTTGCGGCCACCGTCGCGTTCATCGGGCACAGGCTTCTGGCTGAGATTGGCGATGAGCGACGTGAACGACTCATTTCGGCTACGGAGGATGTCGGCCTCAGTCCGCGTGGCGTGTGGCAAAAGCCAAAATTACCGAGAATGACGACAGGGTGCTCTGGCGGCAACGGTAATCATGGGCGGCGTTACGGAAGAAGGAACAGGCAAGCCAGTTTCATCACGAGTCGAGCGATTGACTGAACGCGGCAAATAATGGAAACGTCGAACCGGGCGGCATTGGTTGAGAAATCCAATCGCTATAAAAGGTGAATCGCAAACGAACGTAAGTCGTGCTAGCGACAAAAGAAAACGCTCGCCGTCACCGAGTGACAACGAGCGTCATAATTGGAGCCGAAGAGATTCGAACTCTCGACCTCTTGCATGCCATCGGCATCTAGCGTTTTCTGAGCGGCTCGCTAAAGCACCTATGTGCATGATAACACGCCATTTACGAAGATCAAAGAAAAATCGAATTTGACACAATTCGCATGTGATTTCGCCCGATTTCACGTCGTTTTGTGTCAATGACACATCGATTCTGACGCTTGCAAATGACGAAAGAAGTCATTGCCCATCCTTCCTGAAAGTTGCCGTTTAGGTGAGCCACTACTGCCGCGTAATCACAAAGCGAAGGGGACCAACACTGAAATCTGATTGCAATTGAGGTCTGCTTCAATCGAGCGGCACGGCGAACGATTCAGACGCGGACCCGCTCCCGCCCTTAACTGTCTCGCCAGATCCTTCAATAAAAGTGCACCTCCGATGTTGGGCGAGTTTGGTGCGTGTTCTTGCCAAAGTGAAAGTCGGTACACCAAAGGCTCGTCCCAAAGACCGACCTGGGCGTGAACTCGCGACGCCAAAAGATAGTGTCCTCCCAATGGCTGCCGAGAGATAGCCGCAAAGAGAGAAACCCTGCAATTGGAGCAACTAATACGAACGGGTGTATCGGCTCGCCAATTTTTGCAGCGTGTTAGTGTCGCCTAACGTGGCAATGCTTCGTAGTGTTCGAAATAACAGAAGCTTAGAAATACTCGTGGCTCTTCATGATAAATTAACGAGATTAATTACGCGGAGCGGTTGCCCTTTGTTCTACGAAAACTATCATCCGAAATCCTTATCGGGTTTTGTATTTCATTACTTTTGATGTCTTAATTTGGGGAGGTTGCAGAGGAGATGCACTGTTCAAGATCATTCCGTTTCGCATTCGTGAGTTTCGCGTCTTTAGTTGCTGTTTCGATCAATGTGGCCGAGCTGGCAGGTGACCAGATCGACCGCGAAGCACAGCAATCGAGCCTGCGAGGGGGCGTAGATTGCAACAACAACGGTGTGCCAGACGCTGACGAAGTAGGGAGCATCGTCGTTTACGACCTCGCAGCTGATTGGAGTAACGCGGTCAATCCTATTGGTCCTTGGACTTATCTGGGGGAAAACGATGCAGTTCTAATGACGAACCTGTCGGATTGGGACTCGATTCATTGGAGTGATCCGCAAGCGGCGTGGGCTGATAGCGAAAATGATATTCCCGCGTGGTTTAAGGTCACAGCCAGTCAGCAATTGGTGACATTGGATTTACCGGTCGGGTCGACTGGTGTTCACATCGATGCCGCCGGAAGCGGGGTCGAGTGGGCGAGCCCGGCAGATGGTGTCATTACGATCTCGGGTGGCGTTTGGCACACGCGTGAAACAGGCCGCAGCACCGACTGGTCGTTAGAGCTCAACGGCCAGTCCTTCAGCAAGGGCTCCATTGGGACAGGTGATCCCTATGACTCAACGACGCCGTTTGATTTTGCGTTGGGAACTGGTGGTGCTGGTGTTCTTTCTTTCGCGGTAAGTGCGGGTGACGTCGTTAAACTTCAGCTCGATCCAGGGGCGACATCTCCTGATCCGGATTTCGTCGGGGTCGATCTCAACATTGCCTTCGTACCCGTGACACCTGCAGATTGCGACGCCAATCAGGTACCAGACGAATGCGAGTTTGTCGCCAGTGATTGCAACAGTAATGGTATCGATGATCAATGCGAGTTGGCACGAGTTCAATTCCAGGCGTTTGACCTCGCAGCTGATTGGAGTAACGCGGTCAATCCTATTGGTCCTTGGACTTATCTGGGGGAAAACGATGCAGTTCTAATGACGAACCTGTCGGATTGGGACTCGATTCATTGGAGTGATCCGCAAGCGGCGTGGGCTGATAGCGAAAATGATATTCCCGCGTGGTTTAAGGTCACAGCCAGTCAGCAATTGGTGACATTGGATTTACCGGTCGGGTCGACTGGTGTTCACATCGATGCCGCCGGAAGCGGGGTCGAGTGGGCGAGCCCGGCAGATGGTGTCATTACGATCTCGGGTGGCGTTTGGCACACGCGTGAAACAGGCCGCAGCACCGACTGGTCGTTAGAGCTCAACGGCCAGTCCTTCAGCAAGGGCTCCATTGGGACAGGTGATCCCTATGACTCAACGACGCCGTTTGATTTTGCGTTGGGAACTGGTGGTGCTGGTGTTCTTTCTTTCGCGGTAAGTGCGGGTGACGTCGTTAAACTTCAGCTCGATCCGGGAGCGACGCAGTTCGCTCCTGATTTTGTTGGGGTGAATTTTTCGATAGTCCTTCAGTCAAATGCTGACCCAAACGTCGCTGATTGTGATTCAAACGGTGTGATTGATAGCTGCGAACTCGCGGCTAACGACTGCAACAACGACGGGGTTCTCGATTCGTGCCAGCTCGTCACGAATGATTGTAATGACAACGGCATTGCAGACTTCTGCGAGGTGTTGAACGGCCAGGTTGCTGACGACAATGGGGATGGTGTTCCCGATACTTGCCAAATTGTTAGAGTTGACGCAGCGGCTCCCGGCGGTGGTGACGGCCTCTCATGGCAAACAGCGTTCCAACACTTAAATGATGCCCTATTGGCGGCATCTCAATCTGACTTGATTTCGAGGATTGAAATCGCCCAGGGTAGTTATGCCCCCGATGGAGCTCGTCGTGCGGCGGGTGGCTCACAGGTACTGGGTACAGGTGGTGCTGCTGAATCATTTAGCCTCAGAGCTAATCTTGAGCTTGCTGGCGGCTACCGTGGTGCATATGACGGGTCCGCCGAAAGCCCAAGTGATCGCACAGATTTCAATAACGGGACAGGCGAGCGTTTCGAAACGATTTTGACAGGCGATCTGGGCTTCGATGACGACGGCTCTATTATTGGCGTCAACGCTTTGCACGTCGTGTCTGTAACTGGTGCCGAAGGCATTTCGCTTGATGGGTTGACGGTTAGCAGCGGATCAGCAAGCGGGGGATCAACGGCGGACCGGGTAGGAGCAGGACTGCGGCTTGAAAATGGAGCCGTTCAAGTAAAAGACTGCACATTTCGGGGATGCGTGGCTGTCGACTCAGGGGCTGCCATTGGCGTACTCGCCGACGGAGATTCGTCCATCATCATTGAGCGGAGTTACTTCTTCGACAATACGGCCGCAACTGGTGGTGCTATTTTTGTTGGTGATAGTGAGTTTCAGTTGTCGGATTGCCGTTTTGTTGGTAACCGAGCCGACGAAGGTGGGGCGATTTATGGCGTTGATTCGGTCCTAAACATCGAGGATTCAGAATTTGCCAACAATCTTGGCTTAACGTCTGACGGAAGTGCTGGCCGAGGTGGGGCGATCGCCGTCTATGAGGTGAGCGGCCAAGGTGAATTGTTGATCGAACGAAGTGCTTTTGCTGGTAACCAGTCGGGATTCACCGGCGGAGCAATCTTCACGTCGAACTTCGTTAGCGGCTACATAGCCAATTCTCAGTTCTTTGGTAATAGGATCAGTATCTTCCATGGTGGTGCTGTGTACCTCGCTGCACCTGACGCGTTTGTGATGGTGAACTGCGAATTAGCACACAATCAAGCCAACGCGAATGGGGGGCACTTTACTCTGATTCTGGATTCGTGACACTGAGTTCATCTACGGTCGCCGAAAATCGGGCTGCTGGAGGTGGTGGAGTCACCTGGAATGGTATCAGCCAGATCGGTTTCCCTACGATTAGTAACTCCATCGTTTACGACAACATCTCGAGCTCTGGGGTTCCTGGAATTTCTTATCAAGGTAATGCTTCACCACAAAACTCGGTCATTGTCTCTTCGTCGGTTGAGGGGGTGACACCTGATCCGGTTAACTCTGTCGATGACATTGAGCCGGAGTTTCGAACGGCCACTGGAGGGCTTGTACAGGCGGCAACTTACGATCCGTTTACTGGGGTGACCGTCGTAAATGGGAATTTTCCTAACCCCACAACTCAGCCCCTGGTCGGCTCAGCAGTCGTATTTAACCCGGGTAATACCAATGTCGAAGCGACTTTGGTGTTGGGACATGCCGGTTCTCAGGAAATTGTCGTCCTTGGGGCGTTGAATCAAGCGGTCACTGCTGGAGATGTTTGCTCATTCCCTGATTATCGGCTTCGTCCCAGTTCTCCGCTGATTGATGCGGGGGACTTATCCTTATTGCCCCTCGATGATTTAGATCTTGACGACGATGAGGATACTGGTGAAGTCATTTCATTGGATCTTGTAGGTGCACTTCGTGTAATCGACTCGCAGGTCGATATGGGGGCTCGCGAGACCTTCTTCGATTGCAATGGAAATAATATTTCTGATCGAGTCGAAGTATCGGGAAATGCTGACGACTGTAACTCAAACTTCGTACCGGACGCGTGCGAACTTAGTTTCAATGACTGTGATCGCAATAACATCCTCGATGATTGTCAGCCGGATGACTGTAACGGCAATGGTCAGGATGATTTTGCTGAAGTGATAGCGGATCCATCTTTAGATTGTAACTTGAATGGAGTCCCTGATGCATGTGACATTGCTGATCAGGCGTCCACCGATTGCGATCAAAACGGTATTCCTGACGAGTGCACGAACCAGTTCCGTGACATAAACGACTGTAACGGAAACGGCGTCCCGGATGAGTGCGAAAGTGACTGCAATTGCAATGGCACGGATGATGTGGAGGATTTGGGCAGTGGGTCATCCTTGGATGCCAACCAAAATGGTGTTCCCGATGAATGTGATCCAGAGCCGCTCCCGACTTACGAGATCGGGACAATCCCAGATCAAGACGTTTGGGGTGATAATTCGCTGCTATTCTTTGTGACGCCTCCTGCAAATCTGCCGGGAGCGGAGTTACTCGCACCAATTCTGTCCGGTCCGCTGCCGTTGGGTGAAATCTCGTTTGTTGATGGGCTCTTTACTTTCTCACCAGATACTTCAGACAAACAGACCTTTGGGGTGACGTTCCTGGCGAGTGACGGGGAAACCGAGATCAATCAAGTTGTTTTAGTCTCCCCGAACAGAATTCTTCCAGCAGAGGCCGATTCGTTTGGGATCACGCCTAGTGCGTCTGCACTGCCCGATGCTAGCGGACGTGAATATGTCATTCGCAGTGAGGTTTTGAGTGATGCACCTGAGTACTTCAACCTCGCGTTGCGAACGACCCGTAGTATCAGCATTGCTGGTAAAACAGTCGTAATCGAACAAGGGCACCCCAATGGAATCTACGATTCTTATCACCTCAACAACGACATAGCGATCTTCCGTATCGACGCCGAGACGATTGTAGTTCGCTCGGAACTTCACCTTCCCCAATCCCGCTTGGTGCTAAATGCCCGTGAACTACGATTTGAGGATCAACCGGGCAATATTGGCTCTGCGAAATTTGTTACAACTCCGGACTCTTTTCTGTTGCCAGCAGGTAACATCGGCGAGGATGGAGAGGATGGTGCCGAAGCAGGCGACTTGGAACTTGCTATTAAGAAATTGACAATTTTTCCGGGAGACGCCTGCGATAGTGCAAGATTTGTGCTTCGCGGTGGTGCCGGGCAGGAAGGGGGGCCAGGGCAAGATGGTGGCGATGGACTGGATAGAGTGGAAGTGCCATCAACATGTGGCCCAGTGGGATTAAACGGTGAAGTAATTCCCGAAGGCACCGTTTACTTGTTTGTTGGCCCGCCCGACCAGAATAATCAGTGTGCTGACCTGATTGGTAATTTTTCCTGCGGTGCCCAGATTTGGCCGGGGGATGGAAACCCTGCTAGCCCCGGTGGTCAGCCGGGTGAAGGCGGTCGAGGTGGATTCGTTTTCAGTTCAACCGACGTAGGCCAACAGCTGTTCGATCTGTCCGGAGGTTCGGCAGGCGACATGCCCCCCGTCGCCTTAGGGGGTGAGGGCGGCTCTCCTAGAGCGGCATCCTGGCGATTTTATGTCTGCCAAGGGCCTTCTAACCCGGCACTTAATAACATCACGGAAACTCGAATGTCTCAAGACGGGGCGGATGCACCCGCCCCGCCGCCGGAGAATCCGTTTGGCCCGTCCGGAGCCATCTTTGAGGACTCCGCCAAGTTCTCGTGGCTCAAGCCCGCTGCTCTTCGAATGGTCGTCGCCCATGCAAGAGACTCATATCGGAGTGGGTTTGATGCCGAAGTAGAAGCGATTCTCAGTAATTACTTCTGGATACTCCAAGATTATCAGGAAAGTTCTGAGTGGGCATCCGTAGGACGGGAGGATCAAGCCGAGCTGCTTCAGCTCGAAAACGAAATCACTGCGATTCTCCACAGGATCGAAAACAAGCTGGACTATTTTGGTAACCCCGCTGGATGGGTGCCAATGCTTTCGTTCGAGTTCACTCGATTCTTGTACGATCAAGAAATTGATCGTGCGATCAGTGCCATCTACCTTGCCACGTGGATTCGTGAATCAAACGCTACTCTACAAGCAAAAGTTACTGCGTTAACAAATGAACGTATGGCGTTGCGTGCAGAGAGGGACTTCCTCGTTTCTGAATTCGATGACGCGAATCAGAGAGTGCCGGAACTTCAGACGACTGCGGCGAATCTAGCGACGCGTGTCGAGGAAATTGAAATTGAGATCTCTTTGCGGGAAGCTCAATTATTAGCAACTGCACAAAATAACATCAAGGTTCCATTCTGGAAAAAAGCCCTTCGAGTCATTGGTCAGGTTGCTTCGTTCATCCCTTATGGTCAGCCGTTCCTAGGCAAGGTTGGATCAGGCTTAGAAAAGATCACGAACATCGATTTCAATGCACCTTTGTCCGGTATCTTCGATCAGGCAAGGAGTGTCGCAGAAGAGTTTCGCGATCTCGACTTTTCTGGAGCTGTGCAAGAGTGGAAGGGGGTGGTAGATGACATTTCAAGTATCAGCGATCCGCAGGATGCCATCGATGTGTTACAGGACAATTGGAAACCCGTCTCGGAATCGTACCGCAACATTGCGTCCGTCATCGACAATACGGGTATTGAGAGCGAGCGACTAAGTCAGGAACTCGCAAAGCTTAAAGCTCAGGACCCGATATTTAATGACCTAATCCGAAAAGCGGAATCGTTGGCAGAGGATCAGAATCAATTGGCGACCGAGTTGGCCGAAATCATGCAACGGCTCACGACGCTCGCTAATGAGATTACTCGGAATACCATCGCAATCGACGGACTTAATCGAGACATTTCGGATGGGAATGCTGTCATTAATGATCGGGTGGTGCAGCAACTCGACGAGCTAGAACGTCGAGCTCGCGACCGGCTCTTGCGTTACCAGTATTACATGCGGAAAGCCTATGAGTATCGATTCTTGGAGCCATTGCCTTCAGATATTGAGCTGAATTTGAATACACTGCTTGACGAGATGGTGGCGTTGGCAACGACTACCCAAGAGGCCCAGTTGACTCCCGAACAGTTCAGTGCGTTCAAGTCAATTTATGAAGATCAACTAGCTGCGGTCACCGATAGGATAGTAAACGACTATCTCTTCAACGCCCCGTCGCGGGAGACCGGAGTAAGATTTTCGCTGACGGATGAGGAGTTGGCTCGTTTGAACAATAATGAGACAATTGCAATCAATCTTACGAACCGTGGAATTTTCTTCCCGGACGAAGAAGATATTAGGCTTGTTGAAATCTCCGTTGCGAATATTACGACCGAGTTTGCAGGTCCAGTTCCCACAAGTAGTGCACTTCTTGACATTGACTTTGAGCATAGCGGTGTCTCTATCGTTGAAATCGATGGAGATCCAGTGAAGTTCCGGCACTTTACCGACCGGACGGAAAATCCCTTGATTTGGTCTGCAAGGTACGACGCATTAGACGACCTTTTGGAGCAACAAACAGTGTCAGAAGCTGATGAGTCACTGCTGATTTCATTAATCTCACCCGATGGGGCACCACCGCCCTCAGAGACAATATTGCTATTTTCTCGTCCCGGTGCAAACGCGGATATTCTGATCAGTAAAAGTCCAGGACTCACCGATAATGGGACTGATATCAAGTTGACGTCTCTTAGAGTAGAAGTTGATTTTGACTTTCGCACGCGTTCCTCAGTGCTGAAACGGCTGACGGTAGCTCCGTCCGATCCTGAGATTAAGCCATATATATCTGTGGACACCGCTGATATAAATAGTCGCTTAGATGGCCGCGGGCAGTTTAGGCGTACTTATAACCAGGGGCAGACAGTCCTGCTGACTGCCGAACCACAATATGGACGGTGGGTCTTTGAAAAATGGACCGACGCATTTGGAAATGATCTAGATCCGCCCGCGACCGATCCGACGCTTGAGGTGCTGATTGACACAGATCGTGGAGTGAGGGCAGTCTATCAACCGCCGTGCGTGAAGGATTTTAATCGCGATGGTCTTGTCAATGCCAACGATATAGAGGCTTTCATCGAGATTATTCAAATTGGCTCCACTGAACCCTCCTTCACTTGCGGTGCCGATGGAGACGGAGATGGGGTGGTCACAGTGGATGATATTCCATTCTTCGTGACGGAACTCCTCGGCAATTAGAGCCAAATTTTAGCGTCGTATCCACGAATGGGTGTTGGTTTCTATAGGAACCAACACCCTTCCTTTCTAAGACTCAACGACTTTGCCTCGTAAAGTTGAAATTAGGAAATTTTTTTGCGTTGCCTCTTGTGTCTAATTGGTCGACCCTGAAAAAGCCATTGTTTATGCAGCACAGCAAGTGGTTCGTTGACCGATTCGGTTGAAGACGTTCTGCCTGAGCCATTGGATCAGCGCAGCGGCGAAGCGCCGCAGGAGTTTGCGGAGGTTCGATCCGGCGGCGGCGAGAATCGCGTTGATGGCATCGCCGTCGAGGCCCGCCAGGAAGCAGCGATCCATTCGGTTGTCACTTTTGAGATGACCGATCTTTGGTTCGACTGCACTGCGGCGTTTGCGACGGCGTCGTTCGCAACGTGGCGTGTTTTTCTTTCTTTGACCGGCGATGTGCACGGTGACCTCGTCACCACAACCGTGACCGCGATAGCCTTTGTCGACATACGCGTCCGTCACGGCGACCCCCGTGACCTGTTCCACCGTCGCCAGTGTCTCGCCGAGTGTATGACCGTCGTACGGATTGCCTTCGAACAACCGCGCCGCGACGATCCAATTGTCGCGATTGGTCGTTGCGATCGCGATCTTTTGACCGAACTCGTAACGCTGGTGCGCTTTGCCTTTGCTGATGCATTGCACCTCGGGTTCGTGCAGGCTGTAAAGTTTGTTTTTGTCTTGTGGTTGTTGCGTGTGAATGCGTTCGGCGCGTTGCAATAACGTCTCCAAGTCCGCATCGGGTTTGTTCGACTTGCGTTTGATGTCGCGGATCAGGCGACCCACATAGGTGCGCAGCTTGCGCAAACAACGCTTCATGCGTTTGAACTGACGCGCGTGGGCGTAGCGACTCGCTTTGACCGACAGCTTTTTGCCAACCCGTATGTACGACTGACGCAAGTCGATACCGCGCGCTCGTGCCGCCGCGCCGAGCTTCTCGATCGCGCGATAGAGTAGCTTCGCGTCGGTCGGGTACGTGATATTTTTTTCTTGCACGGTCGTGTCGGCGTTCACGCGCCTGAGATCGCTCGGTCGCACCAAGCCGGCGCGTTGCGCCAAGTCGATCGTTTCCTTCAACAATGCTTCCAGCCGTTCGGCGCCGACGCGGTTGCGCCATTTGGTCATGCTGGTGGGATGGATCGGGCAGTCGTGCTGCATGTGGGTGAAGCCGCAAAAGTATTGCCAGTAAGGGTTTTCGACCCAACGTTCGACCAGCGCTTCGTCCGATTCATCGAACGCGTATTTGAGATAGTGCAGTCCGACCATCAGCCGCGTGGCCTTGGCCGGCGCGCCCATGTCGGGGCTGAAGCACTCGGCCAGCGCGACATCGAAGCGGTCCCAATCGATGGCGCGGGCCAGCTTGATGAGTTCGTGATTCGGATTGAGGAGTTGATCGAAATGCGATCGAAACAACTCGAACGTGCCACGTTCCTGCTTCTTCGGCTGCATAATACTCGTCCCTGAATTGCAAGGTTTTGACCCGAATCCGCCGGGTTACTTGCAAAGTGTACCCGCACCGCGCAGCCGATTCACGAGATAAACAAAGGCCAAAATGATTAATTCAGGGACGACTAATTGAACGGCTGGGTGCGGGAGAAAATTCGATCATCAACATCGGTCGCCTTAGGAATCAGAGCGACCTTGATCCTGAGATAATCCGAGATACGGCTCTGAATATCCGAAGTCACTGATTCGGGACGAGACAGCAGGATTTTGCCTACCGTGTTCCAACGTAGATGGCCTATGTCAATTCTACGTTCCTTGCAAGTAGAGAGGAATACACCATTGGTTATGCATAGCAGGATCGCTCGCCGTTTGTGGTTGGCAAACAAGGTGGAGCCTTGAATATGTCCAGTCTGATATAGCAATGTGCGAATACTTCGAGATATTTGGTCATTCTCGGCGTTGTTTGCTGTCCGTTTACTGAACCCAGATAGCCATTTGGCTTCGATCCAAACAGTGGTCGGTGGATTCTCCCACTCGATGATCACGTCCGGTTCTGTACGACCCTCTTTGAAATCCAGCAACTCTGGTGGGTATCGTGGCTGCTTCTCCCACAGCCGTAAGCTGAAATCTTTAAACCACACCTGCCGAAACTCATCCGTACCCAACGCTTGATTGAGGATCGCGTTGAGCCATAGGTGAGGTGGAATATGTTGCAGCGTCCCGAAGACGTTGCCGACGACCACGTCTTCGCTGGTCGGTCGCACAATCAACGGGCAGCGGATTTCACCGCGTCGAGCGGGTTGGCAGACACAGCCACGCTTCCCTCGCAACTCAACTTCGATACTCATGCCGATTCACTCTACTACCGGTGCCACGATTGACAGCGAGATTGATAGGGGCAGCTACTGCAATTCATCGCGGAGGGTGATGGCACGACCACGCCCGCCCGCATCAGTCGATAAACTTGCCGAATGACTGTTCGCGTACGCTTGACTCGATCATTGTCAATGGACACTTCCATCGCCTTGATCTGCGGGGACTTGTGTTTGGTTATCACCACAAATCGCAGTTTCAGTTCTGCGTCGAGCTCATCGGCAATGCTCTGGCAGCCCTGACCATAGAGCGTTAGTTGATCAGACTTCTCGTTGAGGGTGTCGGTCGTCCACATTGACCGGGCAGTCTTGAAGTCCGTGACCGTGAGAACGCCATCTGCGAACGTGAGTAGGTCCACGACTCCCTTGAGGTTTGGTAGATCGTGATCGATCATCGTCTCGAAACTTTCTTCCAGTCCGATGACGTCCGCATCACCTTGAGCGAATTCGCTGCTGGTAAAGGCTTCCAGCATCCGGTGTGCGGTGTCGAACAAGGCTTGTTTGGATTGCGTCTTGCTCAGTCGGATCGGAGCGTAGTCTGCTTCACGCTTCCATCGGTCCTGAACGATTTGATCCAACGCGTCCATCGATGGCGTCGGTAAGGCTGCCATCTTGCATTGGAGATAGTGTTCGATGGCGGCGTGAGTTGCCGACCCAAGTACCAATGCGGCAGAGATGAAATCCGGCTCGGCTTTTTCGACGTACCGGTACCACCATTGCAGGCTGCATCTCTGAAAGGTGCTGATTTCCGAATAGGACAAATGATCGCGGTAGAGTGAATGATCTTGCACGGGGGCCTGCGAGGCGGGCAATTGAGGCAGCGAGATCATCGGCGATCCTCGAATTTCGTCTTGAGGTGATCGATCATCTGGCTGGCTTCCGCAATATGCAGCTCATTGACGCTGCCCAAGCCGAACAATTCTTCGGCGACAACATCCGCGTCCATATCCAGTCGCCGCGTCATGTTCATGATGGCTTTAGTTTGTGCCTGAGTGGCCGGGCGACCATTGCCATTCCCGTTTCCATTTCCGTTCCCATTGCCGTTGCCATTCGAGCGGTGGCGAGGGCGACTGGATGGCTCTGAGTTACGAGCCGGTTGGCGACGGTTTTGGGGTGACGCGGTTGGATTGGCCTGCCGGAGTTGTTCATCGAGTAGATCACCGACCAATTGGAACAGGTGATTGGCGGAATCGGCGATAGCGTCTGGTTGATCAAGATGAGAGGCGGGCAGCTCGGCCTCAATGTTGAGGGAGAAGCCGTGCGAGTTGTAGTTTTCGGTCAGCTTGCGGCTCTGACCGGCAATGATCTTAAGGGGCATTTTCAGGTATCCTCCAACGGTTTGAGATACCTGCTATACCCCTTTCATGATGTCGTGCTCCCTCGGATGAATTCGCCTAAATTCCAAACCGGAGGGGTGAATGACTACCCCGAATAAGAGGCCTGATCTCCTTCGACTCTTACGTCGTCTCTCTGTTCGGCGAGGGTGAGTGCGTAGCCGATGGCATCGCGAATACTGCGACCCACACGACCGAACCCGAGGAGCTGGGCGGTTTCCTTTATCAGTTCCGCTCGGGGCAAGCTGATCTGGTTGCGAAGGACGTGAACAATCGCAAGGACTATTTCTTCCGGTGGAATGTGGTCAATATCCCGTTGATGATCTGCTTGAGCACCCTGAATACGGAACACCTCCAAATCGTGTGTCTGCCGGTCTTGGGGCCATAGGAATAATCGTTCGTCATGCTCAACCGTCGCCACACTAGCGAGGCTAATGATGGCATCCATCCGGTTGCGAATCGCAGTGCCGACCCGTTTCATTCCCCAATGACCAACGACGCGTCGGGTAACGACGTCAACATGGACCGGCCATTCGTGATGAACGATCTTCTCGACAAGTTCCCGGAGCTTTCGGTTGGTAGCGTTGTCATAGAACTCGTCTGATGGTCTTTGTTTGCCTGCAATCTTAAAGGCGTCGTACTCGGGCAGGGTCGGGCCCACTTCCGAATCTGGTGCCGTTTCCTCGGCATGTTGTTCCTGTTGATCGGGATCAGTCGATTGATCAGAAACGCTCGGTTCGACCAGGCTGGAGTTGGAACCCACCATGATTCCTGGTTGGCCGGATGCTGAACGAATGGCATCGTCGATGGCTTTCTTGAGTTTTTCGATACAGGCCTGTGGGTTGTTCCACCAGTCCGTGGACCAGACGCGGGTGAGGGTCCAGCCTAAGCCTTCGAGTACTTCTTGTCGCAATCGATCTCGGTCACGGGCCGTCTTCGCTCGATGATAGGCGGCTCCGTCACATTCAATTCCGATGACGTACCGGCCTGGGTTGTCGGGATCGCGAACAGCGAGATCAATGCGATACCCTGAGCAGCCCACTTGTGTATCAACCTGGTAGCCATGGTCGCGAAGGTGATTGCAGACGTCTCGTTCGAACGGAGAATCGAAGTCGGACGAGCTTCCCATTGCAATGGCTTGGGATATTGCGGCTGGTCCGCGATCGGCGTAATCCAAGAAGCACTTAAAGTCTGTTACTCCAACAGACCGTGTACGGGCCAAGTCAATATGCTCTGCCCTGATCGAGCTGAATACCACGATCTCATTGCAGGCTCGGGTGACGGCGACATTCAGGCGACGTTCACCGCCATCGCGGTTGAGCGGGCCAAAGTTCATCGACACGCGACCAGTTTGATCGGGACCGTAGCAGACGGAAAACAGAATGACATCGCGTTGATCGCCCTGCACATTCTCCAGATTTTTCACGAAGACCGGTTCATCTACCTCGTCGGTGAAATAGACCTCAATCTCAGGATGTTTGCGGATTTCAGCGTCGAGGAGGTCTTCGATCAGTGTTTGTTGGGCTTGGCTAAAGGTAACAACACCGATGCTCATGTGCTGGCGGTCCGGGTCTTTGAGTCGGGTGATGATTTCATCGACGACCGCGTCGGCTTCGACCCGGTTGGTACGACTCTTTCCTTTGTCATACACCGCGTCGGGCAGGTAACGCAGTGACACACCGTGATTGACGGCGGGTGATGGGAACGTCAGTAGGCTATTGTCGTAATAGTGATGATTACTGAAGGTGATTAAGCTCTCATGGCGAGAGCGGTAGTGCCATTTCAGTGACCGTTCAGGAATACTCGCCGAAAGGCATTCATCAAGAATACTCTCCATATCTTTGACGATGTCTTCATCCTCGAATTCGGAATCATCGCTCCGCATAAAGAAATTCGTGGGCGGCAATTGCTTCGGATCTCCGACGACAATGACACTGGCTCCGCGTGCGATAGCTCCAACCGCATCCCACACCGGAATCTGGGATGCTTCGTCAAACACCACGACATCAAAGGGTGGGTGTGAGGCATCCAAATACTGAGCCACAGAGATCGGACTCATCAATAAGCAGGGCTTTAATCGAGGTAAGAGATTGGGGATTTCCTGAAAGAGCTTGCGAACCGGCATGTGACCTCGTCGCAATCGTCGTTGACGATTGAGAATGCCCGCTTCCGATTTTTCGCTGGCTCCGTCAGTGGTGGTTGGCTTTTTGGTTGCAATGCGAGCCTGCAATTCAGCTGGGGTCAAGTGCATATACGCTTGGTCGCATTGTTGGTACTCCTGAATCTTGCGTTGGTGCTCAGGACTGTAGAATTTGCCCAATACGTGATGTTGTTGATTGGCCCATGTAAGCCATTCTTCATAAAAGCTGCGATCGAATGCATCGCGAAGTGAATCGTTGGAGACAGACCCTGCTTCAAAGGCACCTACAACCGGCTGTAAACCGGCATCGACGGCTTCTCTGCGGACCTGTCGCCAATAACACCAAGCTTGTAGGCCATTGAGATGCTGTTGCCATCGTTCCAGTCGATCTTTCAGCGACGTTAATCGCAATTGCTGGGTCGGCGAACCCCAAAGCAAGGTATCGTCGACCATTACCAGTTGTTGTTCCAACTGCGATTTAAGCGTCTGTGTCTGACCAAGCTCGTTGGCGAATTGATCGATCAATCCTCGGAGCTTGCCGCCCGGCTGAAGTTGCTCGCGATGCTCGTCCAGCAATTTGGCCCAGTGCTTCCGAAATGCAACGGCGTTTTCGTCTTTCGATCCGGCAGCCTTGGACGCGAGCCCCCGAAACTCGTCCGACCAGTTCACCATTTCATCGACGGTATCCCACTTGGCTCGACCGTCCTGCCAATGAGAGCCAAGCAATTCCCGGCCTCGATCATGATGCTCGGTAAACCATGCTCGCAGGTCTCGTACCCCTTGAGCTTGCGTAATGTGAGAGAGGAGTTTGTCTTTTTCCGGTTTCTCACCGGCCTTGCATGTACCGGCCAAGACGCGTCGCACGCGTCCGAGACCGAAGAATCTCGGTAGGAACCATTTGGCGTTGGCCGTATTAAAATCTAACAAAAGGGCATCAAGATCGAGGGCAAGTACCGTCTCTTCGTAAGTGCCAAATAGTTCGGCTTCTTGTTGGTCGCGTTCCCGGCCCTTCTTGATCAGGCCACCCACATAGGATGAGACCTTCTCCCAATTGGGACTGATCAATAATGATGATGGGGCTTCGCCGGGTTTGACGAAGAACTGCAACAATTTGTCGATGAAGGTTAGGTGCCCATAGGCCCAGTCTTTGCCCAGTCCGAAGACGGGCCCCAACTGCTTCGCGAGCTCGATCATTCGACCAATTGACTCGTGAAGTTGACGAATCGAATCTGCGATGTGCTGTTGTGCCGGTGCCGACCAGGTGGAGATATTCGCACCGCTCCATGCGTTTCCGGCAATCACGCCACATTCAAGACCGGCGGTTTTCATGCGAGCCAACAAGTCTCGCCATCGGTCCAATTGATCTCGACTTGTTTCGCCAATATTGGGGAGCGATAGATTGATCAGTGGATGTGATCGCAGCCCGATCAAATTTGACGTGACGATGAATGCTGATTCACCGAAGCTGTTGCGTTGGTGCAGGGCCGTTGTGTAGTCATTGAGATCATTCCGCAAGCGAGCAAGACGAACAGCTTCTCGGCCCCACTCTTCCGAGCTTCGACTACCGCGATGATCGGAAGCGGCTCCTAATTGGTCGATGATGTGTCGTTTACTGGATTTGGCGGAATGCACTTCCATACAGAACGGGCCGAGCCCGGATTTTTCCAAGCGATCGTGCACCACGCCCAGTGCTGCCATCTTTTCCGAAACGAACAATACGCTCTTACCGATCCCCAAGCACTGAGCGATGAGGTTGGTGATGGTTTGCGATTTACCGGTGCCGGGCGGTCCAAACAGGACGAAATTTTTCCCCTGTGCTCCTGCGAGTACGGCACTTAACTGCGACGAGTCGGCAGGCATCGGGCAAAGAATCTGGTCTGGCGGATACTCTTCGTCGAGTTTTTCTTCTTCGGGGAATGTGCCTTCGTCACTAAAGGATTCCGAACTGGTGTGGATTAGGTGACGAACCACATCGTTGCGTTCGAGATCACCCGAGCGTTTTTCCAGGTCCAGCCACATTAAGAACTTGGTGAAGGAGAAGAAGCCGATATTGGCCGACTCCAACACTTCCCAACGGGGCGTGGTTTTGATGGCCCGAGTGACCGTGTTGAGGATGTACGGTACATCGACACCATGGTCGTCGGTGGGTACCGGATCGAGACCATCAATGGTGATGCCGTGGTCTTTCTTGAGTAGTTCGAGCAATGTGACGTTGACCCGCGTCTCCTCATCACTTTGGACGATGTGATATCCCTCGTGGATGGATTTCCGTTGAATATCGAGCGGCACCAGGATGATCGGGGCGAGTCGAGGTGTATCGGCGTGGTTGGATTCAAACCACTTCAGAAATCCCACGCCTAGATACAATGCACTGGCACCACCTTCTTCCTTGGCGGTGCGGGCGTGTCGATAGATTTCGGTGAGGCGTTTATTGAGTTCCTCTTCGGTAAGGTCGGCGTAAAGTCGGCGGCTGGCAATTTCGTCTCGCAAGAACGCTTCGGTGCCATCTTCGCCGGTGCGGGCCAAGTGTAGTCCTTGGTCGCGGCGACCCTCATTCTGAAGATCATCGGGTTTGCTGCGAACAACGAATTCAAGTCCGTCGGCCAGTGAGTCTTCCATTTGCCCAAGATCAGGGCAGATGATCGGCACGGCTTTCTTCTGGTTGGGCTTGAAGTTGATCACTTTATTATGCAGCGACAGATCAAGCAGTTTGCGTTTCCAGCGGTCGACTCGGGTGGCCGGTGGTTCCTTTTCGGCCTCCCGTTCGGTTGGATCGGCCAAATCAAAGATGGTGATCTCTCCGGCATCTTCAGTGGTGTCCACAGTCGTGCCTGAGCCGCCACCGATTCGCTGGGACGGAAGCGGGCGAATCTGAGATTTGCGGCAGCGGTGAATGTCAATGACTGCGACGAAATCATCATCTTTTTCCAGATGGCTCTTGCCGATGGAGCAAGCGGTATTGAAGTCATTGGGTGGTGGGGCGGTGACCAATGTCGACTCGAAAACCAGTAGCTCGTTTAGTGATTGCCGCTTGCGAAGGTGACTGACATCATCCGACGCACAATCTGAAAAACACTCGTCGATCAGCCATACGCCAACGAACGCATGTCCCCGCGTCATCACCACGAGTGGGTGCAAGCCCGCTTGCTCCAGGCAAGCGGCTAGCAACAGGGTTAGGTCAAGGCAGGTACCAAGTTTGGTCAGCATGATGCGGTCGGGCAGGCGGACCTTCTGGCCGTTCGCTTCAAAGCTGGCCGGAGGATTGCAATAGGAAATCCCTCGGCTCTGCACGACTTGATAGATGGCCTGAGCGATCTGCCCAACTCTTCTGGGGCTCTTTGACTGGTAGCCGTCGATTGACGAATGACCGGTGTGTTGCTTCAGCCATAGAGACGCTTCTTTGAGAATCTCTTCAATGGTTGGATCGTTCGGCAGTACGAAGGCGGCAACGATCTCTGGGATGGAACGGTCCAGTCCACTCCATTCGTCGAAGGCGAGGAACTCAATCGGCTCGGTAATCTGTGCGAGTGACGATTCGCCGTTTGCCAACTCAACAACAATATCGCCGCGAATCCGTTCCGTGATCCGCCGCAGGAAAGCACCGTCGGGCCGTAGATCGATGGGCGATTTGGTCCACGTGCCATTCGGTGCAATCTTCGAAAGGTGTTGATGGCATGGCGGAAAGAACTCGGGCTCACTTCGAATAATCAACTGCAGGTCTTCGACTGCTGTATCGCTTGGGTTTGTGATTCGGAGCTGGCGAATGATGGGAACATCGTTCTGCTGTAAGGCGTAGTTGATGTTTCGATCTAGATTCAGATCGATGGTTATCGCCGGAGGGGGAGCTTGTTCGAATGTGTCGGTCGTCATACGGAGATTTTCTGTCGACTAAATGGCTGCCCGAACATCGGCGACACGCGGCTCCGTCCTCGTCGTCGGCCTCGAATGACTATTGCTGAATTCCGCCCTGAACCGGAAATTAGAAGTTATTTTCCGAGCGGATGCAAGCTATTGAAAGACGATGAAAGCGAACCCAATCGGGTAGAAATAAAGCGTAAAATTTCCTGCGACCCCGATCGGAACGGACCGAATCACGTGCTTATTATTTACGCAGGCAGTCCATCGGTCGCTTTTCGCTAACGGCGAATAGACGAGTGGACATTGGAACGTAAATCAGCAGTGTGTGATTGTTCGAGAGAGATGCAACATGGCGGAAACAAAGAGCCCCAGAATGAAAAGAGAGTTTGGTTTTTATTTCTTCGTTGGCCAGCAGCGGGGAAAGCAGCATGCTGATTTGTTGATGGATGAATATGACGAAGGTGAGACCGAACGATTAGAGAATGTAGTCGACCGCATCAATAGCTATGGGGCGACTGACTTAATCAGCGAGGCTTACACGGGCACGCACGGGCTTGAGCCGCATGTCTTTCTGGCTTGGCTTTTAAGTGGCGAGGACGAAGAGGACTACGATAGTATCAATGATCTCGCGATTGATTTTTGGGAGATCCGAGACGATGGACTCCAGAACGAGCGAGAATATCTTCTCGGATTGCTGGTGGGTGTGGTGGAGGGGATCGATCTTGAGTTGTGATTCGTGGTGGGAGTTTGAATCGACTGTCAATCGTGATAGCTCGACATCGTAGAAGCACAAAGTGATTGCACTTGAGCTCTTAGTTCGTTGGGCTTTTTCACTCTAGCCCTTGGGCCCCATCCCAATACCCAATACTGAATCTCCTCCAAGCCGGAAACGGTCGCCCGAAATATGAGCGAGCCGTCGGACTGCAGCTCAAGTTCCTGCGTGTGATGCCAACATGTTTCGGAAACCAAGGGAGCCGCTTCTGCGGTGAAGATGATTTCCACATACCAATCACGGTCGCCACGGTGAACAGTCCAGGCATTGCCGAGATACTCGCGTAACGAGAAGCGATGATCCACCGTCGCTCTCCGGTCAACGAGTTCGGCCTGAGTGAATCGGGCAATGCGATAGAGCTTCGTGTCTTTGGCTTTGTTGCAATGGGCAGCCAGATACCATGCGTTGCCGCAAAGAAATATCCTTCGTGGCTGAAGGCTTACTGACGCGGCTCGTTTCTTACCGTGTGATCGGTAACTGCCTTTAATCTGAATTCGCTGAATGAGAGCCTGTTGTAGGCACAGCATGATCGAGCGGGAGTGGCCGTGTTCCGCGAGCCCGATCCGGAAGATGTCGAAGAGCTCGGATGCAGTGCGAATAATGTCTTGCTGCTTAGCCGGAAGGGTGCCGAGTAGTTTATCCCGGGCTTCTGAAACTTGGTCGAGCAGGGGAATGTTGCCGGTTTCGGCGATCCGTACGAGAACGGCAAGGTCTAAACATTCCTGCTGCGTTAATCCGACGGATGGGAACCACCACTCGGGCCGAATGCGATAGCCACCGCCGTCACCAAAATCGGGGTCGAAGTAATAGGGAACCCCAGCGAGTTCCAAGACAGCTAAGTCGCGATATACGTTGCGACGACTGGTCTGAAAGTGTTCGGCCAAGCGTCGGGCGTTCCACGAGGTCGGTCCTCGCAGTAGAGCAATGAGCTGCAGTAATCGATTGAGCCGTTTGCCACGCACTGCCTGATGTACCCTCGCGTGCAAACTTGCACCCTCAGGTACACCCCCTGACACTAAAGTGGTCACAGGCGGTTGATGCGGAAGGCGGGCTTTAATTGCTCTGTTTTTTGCTCAAAGTAAGTGCAGAGATGATTCAGTTCATCGCGTCGTTGCGACGCAAAGTTATAGATCTGCTCCCATGTGATTTGGTGGAACCGATCAGCAAAAGCGGGCTGGATGAGTTGCTGAAATTCGACCGCCGCCGCTTCTTCCGATCCCGCCCGGACAAGATTGATGTGATAAGCTCGGGTAGTTGGGTCGTCACGCTCTGCCATCCATTCGGCAAAAAGTGTGTTACGCCATAGCTGGTAATGTACCCGGCCCGCCTCAAGGGCGTTGGATCGATTAAGGATGCGAGTCGACTCGTCCCAATAGATGTTGAGCAATTCATCGAACGTGAGGTCCTGAACCGAGCGGCGTGGCCCGCGTTGGTAGATACCATTCCCGCTCGTGAATTTTGCTTCAATGTGAATCAGATATTCACCCGGTAGCCACAACGAGATGTCCGGCTCCGTTTTCGGGCGGCGAACCGGTAGGCGGCTTTCAAATCGTTCCCGAGCATCTTCGAGCAAATGCCAAATATCCGCACCAGCTGAACCGACATTGATGCCCCACAGAAACAGAATAGGTTCGTCGGCGTGATTCTCTCCAACCATCATGTTGACCAGCGATGCAAGTCGTCCCGCGTTCTGGAGCGACTTGAAGACATTCCAAGAGAGAGCATCTTCTGAACGTTCCATGCCCAGCCGGTGTGATTCAAACTTGTATGCGTGGCCATCAATCTTTTCAGTGTAGTAGTGACGACTTGCAATGATGTTGAGGGCTGGTGTGGTGTAACGGTAAGTCTTGGAACGATGACAGAAGATTTGATGAACCGGACACGCCTCTCCCGAATTGAGTTTACGGGTGGGCGGTATCAGGTAGTGATCGCAATCGCGAATAAAGCACTTGATTCGGTCCTTGTTGTCACTCCATTGGGGCTGCGGATCGAGATCGGGTAGTCCCCACGGTAGCGGATTCTCATTTTTCATAGACCTACGCTCCATCACTTAATAGATACCCCACACGGAACATATTGGTCTCTGCTCAGAAGTAACGACTACTCAAGTAGTGAACGTAGGCTTGATCAGCAGGTCGGGCGTATCTATTCAGCCCGGTGATCATTTCTTGATAGGTAATGGTGTGGAGACGAACACCATCCTCGCTCGCGACTTCGGTAAATTCGAGTAGGTCGTCATTGTGTTGAACAGCGACGGCTCCGGGGGCGTCGTACCAAAGGCAGACGAGTCGGAATCGATTCAGGCCGTAGCGATGAGTAAGCCCAAGAATGTGTTTGATGAGTTGCGGAGCATCCAAGACCGGGAATTGTCGCTTCGGGTCGTTCAAGCGGGTCGCCAGCTTGCGAAGGTTTGGTAGTGCTTCCCAGATTTGCGGCGTCTCAAGATATGCTTCAGCGAAATACCGCGTGTTGCGGTGACCAAACGGTTCGGTCAGTTTGCATTCGACTCCTACCGCTCGCAGCTTGGTGGAGCCTTCATATTCGATTAATACATCAATGTTGGGATGGAAATTGACTTTGCGTTTCCCGCTGGAGCGAAGAATAGGAAGTTTTTGCTCGAAGCAGATCGAGCTGATTCCCTTGGACGGAATTCGTAATGCCTTAGCGGCGATCCAGGCTTGATCGATGTGGTCTTTCCAATACCCAAAGACATTGGCAGCGATTGCAGATGAAGAATGAAGAGCCTGCATCTTCGCCGGAGCATTGGTCTTGGAGTGAATTTCGCTGCCGTCACCTTGCTGAAACTCTTTCCGAGCGGTTGCCGAAGGTGGTTGGAGCAAATTGGCGTTGAGGGATTTCGTATAGAGAGCTCGCCCCCGGTTGCCTTTGCTACCTTGAAGGCATATTCCTGCTCGCTGTGCCCAAAGCCGCTGCTTTTCGATGATGTAGTCTGACCCTGTCATCATACCCTCCGGAAATATCGATGAGGCTAGATGTAGGGGCTGACGCTAAAATGGTCAGTGGTAAATGGAGGATACTCACCCTTGAGGCGGAGGTGTAAGGATGTCGATCCTAAAAAACCCTGTGGCGTTTTCCGACGACTTTACTCGAATGTACGTTGAGCAATCTTTTGGTGTGATGGGAAAGCGTGACTTGGAAGTATTGGTACTTTACTTGATAATCAAGCATGGCGATGGTTTCGAGGACGTGAATTTCTTCGATCTCAGCAGGCTATTGAAAATGAGTGAACGTAAGGTTCGCAATTTGTATCAGGAGGTACAGCTTCGTTACGAGACCTTCAATGAATTGCAAGCAAAGAAGGAGTTTGTAGAGCTGTTTCAGAACCAGAGGTTTCAGGTTGTCGGCGACAAATACAAGCTTCAGATTCGCAATCCACTGCTACGCCAATATGTCACGGAATGGGTCGATAATGTCAATGGAATATTTGACTCGTCCTTCAACTCGATGACTGTGGTTTTGAGTCGGGACATCTTGATTGCGGTGATTGAACAATTAGTCCCAATGAGATTGGGGGAGCTAAAGGAACGCCTTTCAAATAAGGTCGACGAAACCGTCACAAATGCTAACTCAATGAGGAAGCTGATTGACAGATTTGTCGAGAAATACGTCGACACACTGGCTGAGAGGTCTGCCGATGGGACGCTTGCAGTGCTAGGGACCGGGCTATCAGTTATTTTGGGTGTTTAAAGCAGGTAAGAACCAGCAGAATGGGTCATGCCGTTTTGCCTTCGAATTTATTGACTGTGTCAATTATCGCTTTCTGAATGATGTCAGCGTGCTCTTTGAACTCCGATGGTGTCACCGTGATTCTCACTCTGCCTTTATGGCGGCTCTGAACTCTTACGCCAGCCTCCTCGAAAGAATCTTTCCATGTTGCTGCATTTTCGTTCCTGAACACAATGTGGATGAAGTTCTTCGTCCGCTTCGGATGAAAGGAAATGAAATTCTTGACGAGCCCATTTGAGCGAAGCCCAAGATAACCACGAAGGTAGTTGAACTCCTTCGGCGAAGATGCTGCATTATTAATTGTCTGAATGCACTCGTCACAAATGTTTAACAGTGAACCGCCTGCCTTCTTCTCCCAGTATTGCCTGTTAGCCTCGCCACCTCCACTATCGGTGTCGTCGGTGTCGTCCGATCTAAGGTCTGTTTGATCCAAGACCGTCACGAAATTGAGAATGATCTGGTCGCCAATCTTTAGGGCATCCAATTGAATGGCAATTAACGGGATACTTCCAGACATTAGGCTCATAACATTCAAGAATCGACTCGTTACATCCTCAGCGATTAGTACGGCCACATGCTCGTAAGCAGGATATCTTCGCCGCTCGATATCCCAGTATTCGATGGTGCGAATGATATGGCTTGGGTCTGTGGCTCCGAGCATTAGCTCGACTTCGTAGCGACGATTATTGTCGTCATCAAACAGCAATAGATCGAGGCGGCCGCCACCTGTTACGGTTCGTTCGCTGTCAATAACCCTCAGCTCACCCAATCCCAAGATGGTCGGATCATCAACGATGGTCTCCTGCAGCCATCTTTCGTTGAAGCCGGGATGGGTTTGCAATTTGATCTTCTCATGCTGGACGTATTTTAATACCATGATTGGCTCCCCAATTCGCCACTTGCTGATGATGTCAACGCCTTAATCCGTGTTGCCTCGAATGCAAAGGTGAACAGCTTGGCCGCTCTGAGTCATTAAAGCCGGACGGCGTGCATCACCGTATTGAGCCGAAATTCGAAGGAATGTCAACTCTTCGAATAATCCCTGATCACCTGTAAAATCTTGATTGGCAAGATGTACCAGACCATGAACCGGAGAGAATCTTCATGATAACGGTATACGACAGCCTTGAAGAGCTCGGGTTTGTAGAAGAAGAGAGTTCCTACGGATTACGGATGCGAATCAGGTTCGCATTTGTCGATATGAATGCCATCCTCGGCCTCCGACCAGACGGTTATTACGGTGTACAATTTTCCGGAGCGTTTAGTAGTCAGCGTAGTTTTGGGGAGATCGATTTTTCACTTCCTGAAAGCGTCGAGTCGCTCAATCTCCTAAAGGCATATATCGCGTACTACTTGGACACACCCTGGAACGAGATGAGGGGACGTCCCGACGTCCCGCAATGGTTGGTCGAGGGAAAGGAATACGAAGATCTGCTTCCTTGGAAAAAGAACCTGAAAGATTACGAGACGCGAGACGCATGTATGGTCGAACGAGATTGGTTGAAGCTGGCGATCAAGACTCTTCGTACAAAGATTACGGGGTTTCTGGATGACGAATTAGTTGAGGTGCATTTTGATGGTGAGATGCTTCGTTTCTCGCTACCGAGTGAGGTGGTTCCGGTTTCTGCAGGTGGTGAGCCATGGAAACAGTCGTATCGATTGATGGTGAAGTCGCTTCGTTGGCTTCCAAAACGACTTATGAGGGATCCGGTTTGCGTCGATGTCATTGATGGATTTCTGAATATCGATCGTTCTGCTCTTCGACTGGTGTCTGAAGCTGACCTACAAGTTTGGAGAAATTGTCGGGAGTGCCGCTGCCAGAATGAAGACGTCAAGGTTGCACAACAAGCTTTGCTTAATTGTGATCAAGTAGGGTCAATGGTAGGCGACTCCCATTTCTCTGCGGGGATTATCAAATGTGAAGCTTGTGGGCAGCAGTTTCTATCTGTGTTTGCAGAGCTTATCGACTGGGACGATGGGGATGATTCTCAGGCTTCACTTTGGCTCCCAGTTTTCTCTGCGGAAGCGAGAAAGCTACTTCAAACAGAAGGACTAGCTACTGAACGATTGATCATGGAGATGAAAATGCAGAGGCGTTATTTGGTCAATGCCAAATCAAAGGGGAATGAAGCTTACGCGACTTGGTATGAGGGCCCCTTCTTCGTTCCACCGCATGATTAGCCGCACAAGTCAATGAGACTACGAACTACTTAGCGGGGGTTGGTAAGTGAGCGAGTACGTCGCCGACAGACTTCGTCAACGATTCCGATTAATTCCACGCGACACCCGCGATCAGCACCAGGACTATGCGATTCGGGTGTGGCGGGCGATCTCTTGGCTGGAGCGAGCTGAAGGTATTGCAAACGACGATGTCGAAGGGCGGTACATTGCGTGCTGGATAGGATTCAATGCACTTTACGGCCAACTTGATAGGACGCATAAGCCCTGGGGTGACCGCGAAGCTCAGAAAGCCTACCTAACTCGTATCTACTATCTTGATACCAAGCGGCGATTTGCAGGGATCATAGATCGCCGCCAGAAAGCGATTTTGAGCATTATCGACAACAAGTATTTGCATGAAGCATTTTGGCTGGACAAGCCCGCCGCCGCCAAGGAACTTCAGGCAGTGGCAAAGGAGTCAATTCTCTTGCTGCATCAATACCATCAACTAAAGCTTTGGCGAGTAATTGTGGAACGCCTTTACATGATGCGAAACCAAGTGTTTCACGGTGCTAGTACGAAAGGAAGCTCACTCAATCGCCGAGCCTTAAACAACTGCACCAACATCGTTTCGGATTTTCTACCGGCGTGTATCGATATCATGCTGGATTACGGGGTAACGGAAGATTGGGGGAAGGTCTGCTATCCACCGAAGTGAGTAGATATCCCGGTACACTCGAATTAGCATTACCCAAATAGGAGCCGGTGAGGTTCCGAATAGGAGCCAATAGACGACAGGTGTAGGGTCTTGCAAGTGAATCGAACCGCTTTTACCCCCAGCAAGAAGGAGGCTATCGGTGCTTGTTGATCAAAGTGGACAAAGACTACGGAATAAGTCGACGCATATTTGGGAAGACTATCACCCGAGCCGTAGGGAACCGAAAGTGAGCGAGCTTGAATCGATCGTCCGTCAAATAGTCGATGATTTGGTGCGATCAAGATCTTCGCCAATCCGTGCAAAAACAATAATCAGTGAAGTAATCGCCGCACTTGGTGGTTCAGATCCAAAGAATTATCTCTGGGGAACAAGTTTGCAGAAGTATGAATTTGAGAAAGTACTTGGCTGCTCGCTTTGGATGGTGTGTCAAGATCATCCGGAAACATTCGAAGCAATTCGTGATGGGGTATGGCAGTACCACTTGAAGTAGCGGGGTTCTTCTCCTCATCGCACCCTTATTACGCCACAACCTCCATCAGCTTTTCGAAAGTATCGACGACCTCGTATTTCACTTTGTCTGAGGTGATTTTCGAAAAGAACTTACGAGCACATTCGATCTTCCGCTGCTCTATTTCCCGCAGTTCCATGCTCGAAAGCGAACCTTTCGTCTCGGCGACAAAGAATACATGCTTGACCTTGTTATCTTGGAAAGCGATCGCCCAGTCTGGGTTATAGTTTCCGACAGGTGTGGGTATCGAGAAGCCGCGAGGAAGTTTGGCATAGACGACCACTTCATCACCCTTGTCCAAGAGCTCCACGAATTTTTTTTCGTTCTTCGAATCAGTTAACACATACTCATAGACATGGCGAGCTGCCTTGTAGGCCTCCGACAAATCAGCCTTGGTATTATTCTTCGTGAAGATATCGATGTCATGTCGATCATCGATTGGGCTGTAGGTCAAATGTTCGACAATGACAGTCGCTTTTTGCTCATTGATGAGGCGACTGGCCTGGCTAATGAAGTCCTCTGGGTTTATTCGGTATAATGCAAAGGTGGCTGGCGATATGCCGGTCAATATCGCGGCGGTCGTTCGACGTGTGAGTTGAGTATTATCAGCGAGGTTTCCAATAAGGTCATACCTTACCGCCGAGCGTATCGAGTCATCGTGTTGCTCACGCGATGTCCGTGGTGCTTCGAATGCCGAACCTTTTTTGACCTCATCTATAGTTGTCTCCGCGTGTTGCTCCCCGCGTTCTACGAAATACTGAAGCCGAGCTACATTCAGCTCTCGATCAATCACCTTGATGCACTTGGTGATGAGTTCTACTGAATCAAAATGGACTGTATAAGCTGCTTTCTGGTTAATTTTACTCCATAGCTCCTGAAATTCCTTCTTCCGGAAATTGGCCTCGTTTAAAGGATTGACTTTGGGCTTGCGACTGTCTTCTGGGAGCGGAATCTGAGCGTCGCTAAATACGCTGTCCACAAGTTTGAAGACTTGCTCAGCGTACGGTTGAAGGTCGTCGGGTAGCTCAGCCAGGCTCCCTTCGGACTTGGCGTCGTGGTAAGCCTTGGTAATGCGATCGTTGTCATCGGTGAAGTCATTCTTCACGAGATATCGATAGATCTTCTTCGCCAACTGGGGCGTTACGACCAGCTCGTCAGTGTCGGTCTTAAGTACTTTGCCGGTGAAGAATTTGACATTTGCAAGTCGCGGCCGATCAGATAGCGACTCACTGATATCTTTCTGCAACCCGGTTACGAAGTCGCGATAGCTTTCATTTGCTACGACGGTCAAAACATTAACGTCGTGCACTGTGGCTGGATCGTCACTTCGTTCGCCTTTTCGAGGTCCGTCGGAAAAAACTGAAAGCCGCATACCCCGCCCAACTTCTTGTCGCCTCGAAACCGTGCTGTCACTGTGTTTTAGGGTGCAGATGACAAAAACATTCGGATTATCCCAGCCTTCTCGCAATGCTGAGTGCGAGAATATGAAGCGGGTCGGCTCCTCCAGTGAGAGTAGCCTCTCTTTGTCGCGAAGGATCAGATCGTATGCATCCACGTCTTCACTCTGCCCCGCAAATTCCCCACGTTTGACCGTCTTAGGATTGGCAAGTCGATTCTTCTTATCGATAGAAAAATATCCATTATGCGTGCTGCTGGGATCGATTTGCTTTAGGTAACGGAGATATGCATCCTCGAAGAGTTTCATGCTGTCCGCAACCTGACGACTGTACTCTTCTTCAAACATGATGGCATATTCACCCTGCTTCTCGCCATCGTCGTCATATTGCCGATACTTCGCGACTTCATCAATGAAGAAAAGGGTCAGTACCTTTACGCCTTGCTCAAATAACTGCTGTTCTCGTTCGAGGTGGGCTCGTATGGCCTCGCGGATTTGAATGCGACGGAGCGTTGTTTCATTGATATCGCCGGTTGCCTCTCCAGCTTGCAATTCCTCCCCGTTGGTAAAGCTAATGATATCGGTGCGTGCATCGATGTCGGCGACAACAAAGCCCTTATACTGATCGAGACCACCGGACACATCGTAAAGGTTGTCATTCCGGCCTAACTTTTTGATGACCCGCTTAATACCGCTTTTTTGTTTGATCTCCATCTCCACGCGAGCCACTGGTGGCTTGGATGCGGAAATCTGGATTGACTCGACATAGAGAAATCCATTGGTGCCGCTGAGGCCCTTTGTCGAAATCCCTCGTACTGCAATCTTCTTCACGAGTTTTTGGTTGTATGCGTCTAAAGCGTCGAGGCGATAGATTTTGTTGTATTGGGTCTTATGGGTGGCAGAATAGCGAAGAATCATGAGCGGATTAAACTCGGCGAGCGAGTCCATCGTCTTCTTGCCTTCCATTTTCTGTGGTTCATCGAGAATGAGTATCGGGTTATTCGCTTTGATGACATCAATGGGCCGTCGCGATTGAAAGTCATCTAACTCCTCATAGATACGACGGGCGTCCTTGCCTCGGGCATTAAAAGCCTGCACATTGATAATCATGACGTTGATGCCAGAATCGGACGAATAACTCTCCAATTCATGCAAGCGTTTTGAGTTGTAAATAAAGAAGCGAGCTCGCTTGTGATATTCTTCTAGAAAGTGTTCGGCGGTGATTTCAAAGGACTTATAAACACCTTCCCGAATGGCGATGCTGGGTACAACGACAATGAACTTGCTCCAGCCGTAGCGGCGGTTGAGTTCGAACATCGATTTAATGTAGCAATAGGTCTTACCGGTACCGGTCTCCATCTCAACATCAAGATTGACTACGGCGTCTCTTGCCGTACTCCCCTTGCCGAGAGTGGTACCGACTAGCTCCTCTGACATGGGGAGATTTTGACGCCGCTGCACCTCCTTGATGTTCTCTAGAATCGGCAGCCCATGGTCCAAGGGGCTATTTTTGAAGCCAAGCACATAATCCGCAAAGCCTAATACGTTGTCTTTTTCATTTTCGCGGAGCGTCGAATCGACTCGGTAATTAAGAGGGTCAGCCTTCGGTTGTCCGGCAAAGCAATCAGCAACAGCTTCCACCGCGTCAGTCTGATATGCCTGCTTCTTAAATTTGAGCGTCATTGCCACGATGAAGGACTCCTTACCTACAACGTTTTGACTTCAGTGCCGGGTGAAAGCTGCTTGAAGATTTGCTCGACGTTGATCTTGGTGTCGTCGGTGGCGTACCCGGCATCGCGGAATACGACGCGTAACGGCTTACGTTGTGCCAGTTCCTTCACGAACGGCTCGTCAATGCCAGATTCAAAGCAGGCGGCCAGTGCGTTCTCATCCACGAAGAAAACGGTCTTGTCTTTGATCTTTTCATTCTTGATCGGGAGTGATAGATCAACACCCCAGTCGAGCAGAACTTGAAAGAGAAGGTCCTCGTCGGTGCGATCGTCCTTGATGTTGTCGACAAGTCCGCCGAGAAGCTCGCGGTCTGCATCGTCGGGACGATAGTAAACGTCTTTCATATTGGAGGAGTCAACCTTGAGGACGCGGAAGCCAGTGTCGAGATCAGCACTGGTAAGTGCAGCGGCGTCTTTAACTTTTTGGCTACAACGACGCATCCTTTCCTTGCAGATTTCCGCTATATTTCGAGGCCGATTAATCGAATCACAGAATTCTACAGCTCGACGCTGTAACGGCTCTTCCGGGGAAACTGGCTCCGCTAATTGACATATTATTGACTGTCGTCTGCCACCGTCTGCCGCGTTCATCTGCAACATCGCATCGAATGTCGTTCCTGATCCTGCAAAGAAATCGAGGACTATATAATCATCACCGGTCTGCATTTGCATAAAATATCGAATCAACTGTGTTGGTTTTGGATAGTCGTCAAAGACGATTCCAAGCTCATCAAGTTCTGCAGCGGCTTTTTGAGAACCTCCCATTCCACCAATGACTGAGATTACATGGCTTTGAGATTCTGACCGCTTCTTCACTGCCTCGATGGCTCCAGTTCTTGTCAGCTCAAAGATGGTTTCTTGGCCCTTACTGTCCCTTATCGCTAGACATTCATTCCGAAGAAAGTCATTTAGCAGCTCTTTTGAACTCCAACCGCTTGAAACCGTTACGGGCTTCGCTAGTTTGCCGCCCGAAACTTCAGCGTCTGAATCAAAATGGGGCCACTCATCATCTCTCGCTCGAATTTGGCCATGCTCGAACGAAGCAGGAAATCCAATTGGGAGTTGTACTGAACTTACTGGGTTTCGAGGCCCATTTTTGACAATTGTATTTCGAATCTCCTCCTTAAAAAGCTTACTGCCTTTCGGAGTACCAGGGTCAATGACAGGGGGGTGCGGGAAGGCATCGACGTCGCGGGCGTATGCAATAATGTATTCATGGCAAGATTTGACTTTGGCCTGATTGTCGAAATTTCCATCAGTTCGCCAAACGAATTGTGCAAGAAAGTTTCTTCGTCCAAAAACCTGGTCACACAAATGCCGGACGTTATGAACTTCATGGTCTCCAATGGAAATAAACATTATCCCATCAGCAGCAAGAAGACTGTATGAAGTACGAATCCGTGGGAGCATCATCGAAAGCCAATCGGAATGGTAACGACCATTGCTCTCACTGTTTGCAACCAAGTGCATGCCGTTCGAACCTGATTGTTGAGAACGCACTAGATATGCATCAACCCTCTCGGCGAAATTGTCTGCGTAAAGTCGATTCTTGCCCGTGTTATACGGCGGATCGATATAGATCATTTTGATTTCGTTTAAATAGGCCTCCTGTAGCAGCCTTAGAGTTTCTAGATTATCACCTTCAATAAAAATATTCCTTGTGGTGTCGAATTCGGAGCTTTCTTCTCGGTACGGGCGAAGAGTCTTTGCGATCGGTGCATTGGCAGCGAGCACTGCCTCACGTTTACCTGGCCAATCTAGGTGATATCGCTCACTTGGGCTGTCGACAACGTTCGACGAAAGTTCCTGTCTCAGTAAATCGAAATCGACCGCTCGTATAATTTCTCCATCTTTGTTTCGAGACTCGGTGATACACCCCGGAAACCGAGCGGCAACCCACTCGATATTCTCGGTAACAAGGTCGGGGGTGTGCATTTTGAGTTTTGTCATACTGTTAACACCCTCAATCTAGGAAGATGATTTTGCCTTCAAAAGACTATCGATTTGTTCCTGAAGCTCACGAATTCTTGCGTTGATGTCAATCTTCCGATTGAACTGTTTCTCCCGGGAAAGCTTCTTTTCAAGCTTTACTCGCTCTTTCTCAAGGCGACGAATCTGTTCCAAACGGTCATGGTGGTCTTTCAATGACTCTTCATTTTGTGCTGGAATAGCAATCAACGGAGTAAGCAAGTGTCGGTAGAGGGCAGCAAGGTCAAGTGCAACCGGTAGCTGTGCTCGCTGAGCGTCACGATTATGCCAATCCGACCGTAGATAATCTCCAATGACCCATTTACTTGAGTCGGAATCGCTTGGACGCTTGTAGGCGGCCATTATTTGAACGCGGTTCCCGGCAACGACCTCGAATATGATCGGGAATCCAATCGCTCGGTCAATACACCGCGACACATCCACGGATAATTCGGTTGCCCGCTCATCCTTTAGCGTGATAAGAAAAATTTGAATCTCAGGGACTTCGGGGCGAGCAGATAGGTGTATCGTCTCTGGGGCGAGCTTGTAAGCCCATGTGATTTGTGCAACCTCCTCCGTGAACATTTTCTTCTGTTTATTGCTTGGTCGAGCATGGACATAGATCTTGTTTTTCGGCAATAGTCGTCCGAATTTCGCCGAGTGCGGATACTCGAATAGAGGAGTCGCACCTGACTTAACTGCAGCTGTCTCCGTCATTTCACATTCTGCACTGCAATAAAGGAGATCAGCTCGAAATCACTTAGGCCAGCTATTTGGCTTGTAAGTGCAGAAGTGCGTTTTCCAGTAAATAGGCTGTCAAGGTCTTTATCCTCTTTCACCTCAATGATCGAACGGATGGCTTCACCGAGCAGGCCGGAGTAGATTTCCATGCTCTTACCATCGTCCGTTCCCTCATTAAAGAGGCGACAGGCCGCTGAATCGGGCGTGTTGTGGCCTCTGCAAGAGGCCCGAGCCAAATCGAGAATCTTCTTCACTTCGGTGTGATTGATGACGACTTCACCATCCATTGATACGAAAACTAAATAGAAGGGATGTAGGCGATTCTGCTGATTGATATTGACGGATTGGTGCCGATTACGAAGCGTGAAGATAACCCCGGGTGGTAATCCCCGCTCAGAGTTTGCTGGGACCACAGCATGCAGTCCATTCGGCATCGTATCGAGTTCCGGGTTATCTTTGATGTGATTCAGCAAATCCATCCGGAAGTCATTCAGACCAAGGTCGGTAATGGCCACGCCAGTTCGAAGGTCCTCGATGTCGATGACTTCGTCTTGCAGGCGTCGCAGTTGCTCCTTTCGATAGGATACGTCATTCGATTCCGTCGTCAGAACGTTGTCATCTCCAGTTGCCGTAACGTCGGCGATGACCATGCGGTTTTCGACCCGTTCCTTCAAATTGATATACTCGTCAAGCGTGATATCCGGCCAGTAGTTTACAAGTTGAATACTTGAGTTGGTCGATCCGATACGATCGATACGCCCAAATCGTTGAAGAATGCGGACTGGATTCCAGTGAATATCGTAATTCACGACCCAGTCACAGTCCTGTAGGTTTTGGCCTTCGGAAATACAATCTGTGCCGATGAGTACATCGATTTCAGCGGTTTCTTCGGGCAATATTGAGTGCTTCTCTTTGGATTGCGGCGAGAATAGGGTCAGCAATGATTGAAACTCAAACCGCTTATCAATGGTTGATTTCGGTCGTTGAGATCCAGTGACTAGGCCGACGTCTATTGTCTCGCTGCTTTTTAATATTGGTGCTAAATTGCGGTAAAGGTAATTTGCAGTATCGGCAAAAGCAGTAAAGATGAGGACTTTCTTATTGCCGGGATTGAGAGGCGATGCGATTTTTTCATGTATGTGAGCTTGAAGATGCTGAAGTTTCGCATCGTGCTTGGGAGTAACTTTTGCCATCTCCCGTAGAAGAGCATCAATTTCTTTTTCGTCTTCGCGTAACAGATGCTCCCATGAAGTTAGATCCATGTCCGACAGTTTGATACGGACTTTGCCTCCGATCACGCCTTCGCCAGCGTCGGGGAGATCGTCGTCGTCGGCGTCAAAATCGGCAAGGTCGCCAGACAGTCCTGCAATCTCAACGTCTTTTCCATGCTTATGGAATACTTCAATTAGCTGAAGGATCGTCTCATGAGCCTTTTTAAGCTTGGTTAATGTAATACGAAATGCCTCAACCGAACTCTCAAGCCGCTTCAATAGATTTGTGGTCATCAGGGCTTGCAATCCCTGCTCTCGATAGATCTGCCGCAGGCGACCTTTGCCTCCCTCGACCTCCGTATCGTAAATTGACTCGTATTTGGAACGGCGAGTAGGTAGAACGTAGTTTAGTGGTGTATATATTGATAGGCTTAAGCGTGAAAGGCTGCCGTAGATGTCATTAAAGCCCATGACATCGTCCCTATCGGTGAGCGGTGGCCGGAACGACATTGGCTTACGACGCTCAGGAAACTTGCCGATTTCTGATGTGTCATAGAACGTCTCGACGTGCTTACGCGAGCGGGCAATCGTCACTCGGTCCAGCAACTCAAAGAAGTCGAAGTCGAGACGCTGCAGAATGGACTCTGCGGTTCGTTCTTCAGCAGGGGCCTTTGACCAGTCATTAAATACAGCTTGGGCACGCCGGAATACCTCCTCAATGTTCTTTTCAGTGCCCACCTGTTTGCTGAACGCTTCGGAGTCACCCTCGTAGGCGAGTGCGAGCTGATTCTTGAGATCATTGAACCGGTTGTTGACCGGAGTCGCAGAAAGCATCAATACTTTTGTTTTGACACCCTCACGAATGACCGTTCGCATCAGACGTTCGTAACGAGTTTCCTTTTCCTTATAAGGATCGTTGTTGCGAAAATTGTGGGACTCATCAATAACGACGAGATCATAATTCCCCCAATTCACGCGACTCAGCGGTGTGCCAAGTGACTCACCGCTGGTTCTGAGTAAATCTGTGTGGCACAGAACGTCATAGTTGAAACGATCACGAGCGAAGATATTGGTTTTAAGGTTGCGATTGTAGTTGGTCCAGTTATCGGCGAGCTTCTTCGGACAAAGGACCAGTACTGCACGATTCCGTAGCTCGTAGTAGCGAATTACGGCGAGTGCCGTGAATGTCTTTCCAAGACCGACACTGTCGGCCAAGATGCATCCGTTAAACGTCTCTAGTTTATTAATGATTCCTGTTGCGGCATCCTGCTGAAAGTTATAGAGCTTTTTCCAAACGAGACTGTTCTTGTAGCCAGTAAGATCATTGGGAAGAAGGTCTTCATTGAGGTCCTCCAGAAACTCATTAAAAATATGGAACAGCATATGGAAGTAAATTCGCTCCGGCGAATTTTCTTGATAGACGGCGGCTATGTGTTCTGAAAGCCGGTCGGTAACATCAGCGACCTTATCATTATCATTCCAGATTTGGTCAAAGAGGCTTAAGTATGCCTGGGTGTGAGGCACTTCACTGAACTTATTAACGAAATTCGAAATAGCGTTACCCTGCTGGTAGCCGAGATCAACAGCGGTGAGCCCATGAAGGGGTTGATAAACGACATTGTTTTCAGGATTTGCGATGCACGCGAAGGGCTGCATCGGAGCTTCGGTGCGATTGGACTTAAAACGAGCTTTTCGTTTAATCCAGTCAGCACATTCCTTTGCAATCGCTTTTTGGGTGAGCTTGTTCTTTAACTGAATCTCGAATTCTGTACCGTAGAAACTTCGTTCTCGTCTAGACTTAGGGATGTGGAATTCGCGACGTTGTTTTCTGCCACTGTCCGTTACTTCGTCTGGAACGAACGTAGGGTTCGTGAAAATAAAATCGAAGCAATCGAGGCTTTCGAATTCCTTCTTTAAGGTTTCGTAGGCATAGATCGAAAAACACGAGGCGGCGATCCGAATCTTCGCCCCCGGTGTTACCGATTGCTTGATATCATCGCCCAAAAGACGATTAATGTTATCAATGAGTTCCACGACAAATCTACTCTGGCGAACACTTGGTCACTTACAAAGTCGAAATTTATCGCATTTATCCCTCAAATTCCAGTATCGACGATTAGTGGCAGGCATGCACGCGATAGAGCTCGGATCGGCGACATAGATGCCGGCGGCATCCCCGACCAGCGTCGTGGATGAATCGACGGAATCGGAACGACGCCATCGGTCGGGGTTGACGACTGAATAGGTGACTCGATCTGATCAGCATCCTAAACATCGTGGGCTAATGGCCTCCGAGTTTTCGGTCGATGCCTGCAGGCCCCATGAATGAGCCCTACTTAGTTGTCGATGAGGCTCTGACTCGCAAGCCGCCAGGCCTCAGCTTTCAATTTGGCACCCTCGCCAAACCAAATAGATCGAAGCGGTTCTTTGTTTCGGGTCGTGTAAGATTCACGGTCCACGAATTGCGTGACGGCATTGACTGCGGCCCATGCCGATCCGCGAACGCCGTGCAAGGAATTGCCATCACCGGTTTCGAAGAGCTCTTTGATGCGATTGCGTTGCTTCGCTATTCGCTCGCTTTGATCGTCGTGTTCTGGCTTCGGTAGAAGGGTCGAAACGAATTCATCTAGGCGATTAGCGGGCATAGAGATCCGGGTCAATTGCCGCATCGCATCGGCGGCTTCATCAAACGCTTGGTGAGCCAGACCGAGCAAGTCGCGAGCAGCCTGCACTTCGGCTTCGACATCGGCATGATGCCGAATTGATACCCCCCGCATGCTTCGCAGAGCGAGCTGCAGGGTGTTCTGGCAGATGACGCGAACCGCAGTCAGGCCAATGCGAACGGCAGTAGAGCCATCGTGGGAGTTGGTCATCAATAGATACGGTCGGGAGACATCTTCATCAGTGACCACCATTTCACCCTTCAAACGGGCAAGTAACCAGATTTGTCGTCCGTTGCGGATGTTTCCGACGCGTTCAAGGGTCGCGTCACCGTTCTGTACCAATGCGTTCACAACGCCAAAGGCGTCTCGGTTCTGCAACGGTTGGTAATGTTTACCGACGATTCCGAGGATACCGCCATCGGCGGCTTCCAAGCGGTCAGTGCGGCAGGTGACGAATCGGTCCGGTACTCGAATGTTGCGATCATACCCGGTGTAGAGCGGTTGCTTCTGCACCTCAAAGTCCAGGCCTGCGGCGGCGATAGCTTCTGCTGCGGATTGAGCACCAATTGTTTCAATGCTCTGGCGAAGCCATGGAAGTTGTGATGATGATCGGGTTTCGGTTTCGGTATGACGATTCGGGGAAATCTGCATGTTTGGGTCTCCATTGATGAGTTGAATAATCACTAATAGAGATACCCCGCTGAACAGGTCAGTGCTCCCGTACCTTGCGAGGATGCATCATGTAAAAATGATTGGTTACAATCACTTGTTCTTGCATCATGGAAACCGTCGATGGCAGGGATTATGAGAAGGGGCCGAATCGAAAGGCTGATCGGAAACATGTGTTGAAGACGGTCAGGTGATGAGGAAGTTAGGGGTTGACTGATAGAGAGCAGCATTAATTACTCTCTATCAGTAACAATACCCCTTAAAATAATATGCCCAAAAAGGAGAGTTTGTTTTACTCTTACTTCTTGTTCTAATTATTTTGCTTTTACTTTTTCTTTTGCTACTAGTGTTATTGCTTTGATGATCTAATTGTTCACGGATGTAAATCCCGAGCAGAAACTCATTCCTACTCGCCACCGATAAGGAGTTGTCCGTTCACCAGACGCGTCGACTTATCTGTGAATGAGAAAGCATCATGCCTTTGTGATTCGGACTTGGATTCTCATCGACTCCAAATCGGTGGACGAATTCCGTTCCGCCCTCACTACAGCAGGAACAAATCGCTATCGCGATCGTCAAGAAACGCCCTCGCAGGCAATCTGGTGCGGAGTATCCCATGTTTTGCAAGCTCTGCGAGTCGTATTCTCGATAGCTTAGGATTACGTACTTTAGTCAGTGGCCCCTCGATGAACATTTGCGGGAGGTCGATGGTGTAAGGCTGGTCAACGACTAAGAGATCGCAAGTTTTCACGATCTTTGCCAGACTCTTTTTTGTGAGTTCTTGGCCAGCTTCTGAATGTGTCTTCGAGGCGACGCCCCTGTATTTTGGGCTTCCCTTAAAGCGACTTACTGTTAGCCCTTTCTTGGGGATGCAAATGAGAAGTTCCATCAGATCGAAGTGGCCCTTTACATTTGGGTCGGATGGATAGCCCCGTCGCACCAGCCGAAAAACGTGATCGCCGCCTTGGTCACCGGTGAGGCGTTCCAGGTGCGTGTCCAGAGCTCTAATTCGATCGTCTGAGCAATAGTTAAACTCCTCGCTACCGTCGTAGATCATCTTGTCGCTGATCGATGAATCGATTCCAGTCAATTTGAGTTCCAACCAACGTATCTTCTGAAACGTTGATAACTCGAAAATTCCTTCTGCGTGCGGGCCATACTTCTTGCAACGAATGACTGCCTGTTTGCGTGACTCGCTGGCGATCATCGGCTGCTGATTTTTTAGCGGTAAGGTGATCATAGGGCCTCCTTGGTCACGTAGTCCGATTTGGGCTTGGGATCGAACCCAAGGGATTCGCTGATCCTCAAGTGCAGTCCACAATGATGAATCGTTGACCTCGTCATTCCCGATTCGACCGAATGGATATCACTGACGGCATACACGAGGCCCGACAACGCCAGACATTCGAATGCTCGCTCCCAAAAAGGCCAAAAACTGCAGATATCAGTAGAACGGCCCTGAACGGAAATCCACCAATCGCTAAATGAAGGCGACATCGATATCTCCTGTCTTATCTGAATTCGTTTGGACGATACCGAACAATTCTTCAACGTCACTCTTGGTGATGGTCTCGGAGTTCGTGAGGCAGAGCTCCTTCATGGCACTGATGCAGCTTCGCATTTTCTGTTTGCACTGCTGTGCGATAAGGACGGCACCATCGGCCTCGAGTTTCTTGTTGTTGCGGTTTGCAATCAGGCAAAGATGCTCTTTGAGGCCGTCAATCGACGGGTCGTTGAAGTAGAAGCAGTTCAGTGCGAGACGATCAAGGATAGCAGGGTCAATCTTGTCCTTGTGGGTCGTCATCAGGACAAAATTGATGCAGTCTAAGTCCTCGATTCGCTTGAGTAGCTTCTCCTGCTGATCGTTTCGAATACGATGGAACTCGTCGATGACCACGACGACGCCGCGAGTGCTAGCGAATTCTTCATTCGTCTGAAAAAGAGCCCGGGACAGGTTGCCACAACCATGATCGACTTCGCGGTTAATGTAATCTACAGAGTCGTTGGCTCCGTCATACTCGACACGCCATTCGCTTGATCGATGGCACGCGGGGTCCCTACGAATAGAGCGGCAAGCGTTGCATGTGCCACATCCGCGATCTGGATGAACAGGTTGCTGGCAGAACGCCCAGGCTTGCAGCGTTCGACCCAGTGAAGTCTTTCCGGTACCTGGCGGTCCAATCAAAGCGATTACTGGTGGAAGCTCATCTTTAGATACGAGCCTCCGAAGACGATGCAAACTCTGCGAGCTGTCGTAACCGCAATATTCTTCCCACCAGAACGGGCGATACCGCGATTCAAATTTATTGAAGCCTAAAGCCTCACGATCCGTGAATCGGTTATCTGTTGTCATGTCATCATCTCCGCGAACATTCCGAATGTGTTGTAAGTCATTACGAACAATTGAATTAGGCATTGGGATTTGCCCCTAGAGTTGAGCGTCGGGCTGCAATCGTTTGTGACAGATTCGCTACGAGACTTGATAATGACGACTCTGTTCTTGCTGCAGGCAATGAGAACCGGTTGTCGATATCGGCCAACCAGTTCTCACGGGGTGGTCGCTGGCCGCGAACGGGAAGCCGATAAACCGCCGCTTGCCCACATTTGCCCGCGGCCTCGATGTAGCCGTGCTTCTCGAGTGACCGAAGGTGTTCGTTGATGGTGGCGGGTGATCTGTCGCCAAGTTTTGAATGACTTTGCAGGTATTCGATTGTAAAACACCAGGATTCGCGACACCGCCCTTTGCACGATCTATGCAAATCAGCTCCAGTCGTTTGAGATACTGGGAGGCATTGTTGTACAGACTTCAAGACCATTGAGGCCGCGTCGGTCAGGCTTGACGCCACCATGAATGCCTTCGCTTGTTGCATCAGGTCTCGCACAAAAGCAACCACTTCTTGGATTACCCCTTCGGGTTGGGAAGCGTCGTCTATAAAAACAAGGTGCTGAACCACTTGGGCGAGCCGCAACACTGTCTGCTCAGGGATTGAAAGCAATCGATGATCACTGACGTTCACCCAATCGGGGAGCCCGTCCGGCCAGACACAGCTGCATGACCGGATAGGGCGAAGGGTCTCAATGCATAATTCAAGCTCTTTCCGATGGTGTTCCCAACACGAGGGGGGCATCTTTATCAGGGTTGACTTTTCTCCGCTGTTCCGAGCGGAGAACGGGACTTGGATGACATGGGGAGTGACTACCGGCCACAAGTTTTTGGTGGCTCCCTTGATGATCGTCGGAGACCGATCTTCGTCGGCATAGCCGACACGGTCCCCTAGTACATCCATCGCATATCGACGGCTTTGGACTAAGTCAAGGTAGATAGTCGACACGTCTATTACGAAAGTTTCCCGCCGATTTCCTACGATTTTCTTGGCAATTCGTGATAGCTGATCTTGGGTTGCTGAATCTCGCGTCATTGCCACACACCCCTCGAAGGCGGCAGCATTTAGCAAGACGATCAATGCACCGGAGGCGTTTGGTCCAAACTCTGTCATCATCGCCTTTGCCATTCGGTCGAGGGAGATGGTGTCAGGTTCGACGAGTTGGACGTTGGGAAGCAGGGTCGTCATCGTGTCTCACCTTCCTTCGAAAAGAGCAAGTTTTCGACTGAGCGGTGAACCTCGCGGGCCCGCCTTTGCTCGGTGGTGAGACTTGAGCGAGGGGCACACTCGGTTTCCTGCAACCGTTTGAGCTCGTTGTATTCAAGCAAGAATTGTTCGATCCAAGCTCGGGTGGTGTAGAGGCCGCTGGGCCCCCTGAGCGTTTTCAGCACTACACCGCCCACGCCTTTACGGGCCCATCGCCACACGGTGTTGTATGAAACCGGCTTATTCGCCCTGCGGGGTAGGTACTGGGGGACTTCCCGCAGCGGAATCGGATGGGAAGCGGCGTGGGACTCTGAATGAACCGGTATGTTGTTGGCGTCAATCTGAGACGCATCAGTCGAAATCGACATAATTCTCCCTTGATACAATGCTCCGGCGGTTGCTTCACAATGTGAAGACGAACGTTTTGCCGAAGTCGACATAAAAATCGAAGGCACGAACTTCAGTTTTTTCGGTAATGGCCCGAGTTTTGGACGTGATTCGGGGATCACTTATATCGATTTGGTGTAGTGGTTGCCGACATGAGTGGGCTGAGCTCGCAAGTGAATCGAAGCCTCAGGCAGCATCGCTCATTTCAACGTCAAAAGTATAGCAATGAATGGGACCTGTTGCAACTTGTCGAAGAAAATCCGAAGCGGGCGAGGATCTGTAGATTTCGCAATTCAAAATAGAATTTTCTAACTTGACAAATGTCGTTATTCTGGTTAGCCAGCTCCGCCGCTATTACGGTTGATGTTTTATTACCAAACGAGCGTTTTGTGCTTCAGCCGATTTCCTTCATAAAGACGTCCGCCATTCCAACGTCCCGCTCCGCATAAAGCTCTGTCATCGACCGAGAAGAATGGCCTAACACTTTCTGGGTCAATTCCAAGTTCGATGCCCGGCACAGTGAAGTCGCAAAGTTGTGTCGTAGCTGATGAGGGTGCCAGTGATGCCGCTTGCACCACATTCGCCGCTCATTCCCTTTTAGTGCAGCCGGTGGAGGAAACGCAGATTCGCATCCTCGCTTAACGGCCCGCCCATATGATGCAGTGGTGTAGTGCTGCCCGGGGAGTCGCCGATAAACGCGTTCGCTTTCCGTTACGCCTGATTGAATCGAGCGAAGTATCGCTCCGGTTTTGACCTTCCGGCGATCGATCTCGGCCTCAATTGGGCAAAATAGGAATGCAGTCGATTCGCGATCAAGGTATGGATGCAATAGTTGTTGGGCTCGCGGTCCAATGGGGATAATGCGGCGTTTACCGTGATGTGCGGTTTTGTGGGATTCTGGCTTGTACCGCCAGATTTCACCGGATTGATCGATGTCGCACGGTCGCATCTGTGTGACTTCACCGGATCGCATACCCGTGAGAAGCTGTAGTTGCACCATGGTCGCAACTGGTGGCGGTAACAAGGGGAGAACAGCGTCGATTTTCTCTTGTTTGGCCGGTGAAACTGGGGGATTTTCGCGAGCGGTAGATCGACCTTTCCGGAGACTGGGGATGCAATCCAACGTCTGAAATACCGTCACATTGACCAAAGTCTCACTGACGGCCCATTTGAACATTCGCAGAATGCGGGTCATATAGCCGTTGACGGTGGTGCGAGTTAGATCCTTGGCGATCAAGCACTGCCGAATCGCCTTGAATTCCGTGGGCCCGAATTCAGCCGCAGGCGAGGAGCCGTAAAGTGAATGCAACTCCTGCAGCGAACATTTGATGGCGTTTACTTCGCTCGTGGGTTTGCCCCGCTTTCGGTAGTAGTGGTCCGCGTGCTTGAGATATTGGACAATAAGATCGTCGATCAGCAGTACCGAGGGTCTATCAGACTTTGGGCAACCTGCTGTCTGCCATTCGGCGATTAGGCGATGGTACCTTTGCCATGATTCCGGTGACTCGTAAGAGCCGAGGTAACTCCGCCGTCCGGCCAGCGTCACATAGGCACGCCCGGAACTTTTGTGATGGCAATATTTGGGGGTGATAGTTTTGACGGATGACACGAGAGCACACTCCTCAACATCAAAAAGGTGTCAGTGACACAATTTTGCTTTGATGAGCCGCTCTGTTATCCGTTTAACAGGTACGCTAAGTTATGCGTTCGGCGTGACTTATAAACTGGAGCCGAAGAGATTCGAACTCTCGACCTCTTGCATGCCATGCAAGCGCTCTCCCAACTGAGCTACGGCCCCGTAAACGGGCTTTGTTGAGCCATGTATATCACACCGAGCCCGCGAATGTGTCAAGGCTCAGCCCGGCACGACCGCGCGGACGGATGTTAGCGCGTCCACCATCGCACGCGTGGCGGCTTCGACGTCTGCGGCGCCAAGGATGGCCTGACTCACGGCCACGGCAGTGCGAGCCGGGGCGACGGATACGACTTGCAAGACGTTCTCTGCAGAGACGCCGCCGATGCCGACCAGTGGCACGTCTGCGACCGCATCGGCAACGTGGGAAAGCAGCGTCGGTCCGCCCACGCCGACATCCGGCTTGGTGGCAGAGGCAAACATCGTACCGACACCGAGATAATCGGCAGCTTGCGCTCTCGGGTTCGTCGCTTCCGAAACACTATGCGTGCTGACACCGACCAGCTTTAGCGGCCCAACGATCTGTCGCGCGGCTGCCGGCGGTACATCGTCTTGCCCGAGATGCACGCCGTCGGCGTCGACCAGTTTCGCAATGTCGGCGCGATCGTTGATGATAAGCGAAGCATCGTGTTCGCGCGTTTGTTCGCGCAGCCAATTGGCGCGCTCGAGTAACTCGTTATCGCTTAACTCCTTTTCGCGCAGTTGAATCACGTCGGCACCACCGCGCAGCGTGGCGATCGCCGTTCGTTGCCATTCGTGCCGACACAGCGAGGCCGTTAGCAAAACGTGCAGCCGCGCGGTCCGTATGCGCTGCAGCAATTCGTGTCGCTCGAACAACCGTTGGCCCAGCGTGTAGCAACCGTAACGTATCTGTTCGACATCGGCGGCGTCGGTTGGGCTAACCATCTTGCCGTATTCTTCGATGCAGCGTAGCGCTTCGGTAAGACGACCCAACGCGGCTTTTGCAACTGCATCGGTGGATAGGCGCCTTGCTTCCTCGGTCGTTGTGATGGTTGTACCGACATCACCGACGGTATCGCGCTGCTGCAACAGTTCGCGCTCGAACTGGGTTGCAAATTGCGTGAGTCGATGGCGCGCTTGCTTGCATTGCGCGGCGGCGGTCGCATCGTTGCGAATAAAACGCGCAAAATCTTCGATCGTCCGCAACGCTTCGCGCGCTCGATTCAGATTGGCGTCGAGAATGCGAAAGACGGTCGCATCCTTGGCGTGATTAGAGCGATTGGGTGGTGGTGCATCCATCGACGAGAATTGTAGAGTGCGTCCCGCGCCGCACCAAGAATGGACTCTCAGATTGAAACTCAAATCCGTTGACTGCTAATGATGGAGCACAATGTGCTAACCACCGAATAATCGTCGGGTGCCCCATCCTTTCCGCAGGAAAGGTTGGGGAATCGTCATTCGCCCGAAAGGAAATATCGAGTCAGGCACCACGATTCCCCACCCTTCGCTGCCGCGAAGAATGGGGCACCCGAGCCCAGCGCGATTCGGCTTTTCTATGTGGTTTGAAGAGGTGGGTCATCATCCGTCAATTATACGGTTATGAACTAATTCATATGCGCTTCGCGGCGCCCCCCTCGCGTCCCGCTCTGCACCAACTCATTACATCGCCGGGCCATGCGTGGCCGCATTATCGATATTCGTGCCATGCGGGTTGGTCGGTAATACCACCCGAATCAGCGTGCCTTGGCCGGAGACCGACTTCACCGTGATGCGCCCCTGATGTTCGTCGATGATTTTCTTCGCAACGGCCAAGCCGAGGCCGGTCCCGCCGTGGCCCTTGGTCGAATAAAACGCGTCGAAGATGCGTTCGCGCAGGTCGTCGGGAATACCTTCGCCATTGTCGCCGACGGTCAACGTCACCGTCTCGGCGGTCGCATCAAATTGTAATGTGACGTTGACAACACCTTCGGCGCGCGGTGCGGCGTCGATGGCGTTGTTGATGATGTTGAGCGCGACCTGATGAATCCCATTTTCATCGACCGGGATGGCCGGCACGTTATCGTCGATGGTATGCTTCAGTAAGATGCCGCGCTCTTCGGCGCGCGGATTGGCGAGTTTCAGCACATCGTCGAGCAATGCGTTGAGTTGCACCGGTTCGCGGCGCGGCTCGCGCTGCTTGGCAAAGGCCAGCATGTTCATCGTGAGGCCGAAGATGTTATCGAGATTACGCCGGACGATCTCCCATCCCTGCTCGACCGTCTCAACCTTATCTTCGCGCAAGCCGATCTCCACGATGTCGCTACCGCCGCGTAGGCCCTGCAGAATATTCTTAATGTAATGTGACAGCGCCGCCACGGTTTCGCCGGCGGCCGCCAATCGTTCGGTGCGCATGCGCTCGGTAACGAGACGCGAATTTTCAATCGCAATGGCCGCCATCTGTCCGATCGTTGCGACCAGTCGCAGTTGTTCTTCGGAATAGATATGCCGCGCCATGGGGCAATCGATATACAACACGCCCACGATGTCCTCGTGGGCGATCATCGGCACGCAAATAATCGAACTCAGTCCAATCGCCTGAATCGCCGTATCGCCGGGCCTGTTGAAACGCTCGTCGTTCATCGCGTTCGAGCATAGTACGCCTTCGCGCTTATCGATCACGTGATCGACGATCGAACGCGACGCACGCACCTTGTCGGTCTCGCCTTCCTCCGAGCGTGCGCCTTCGGTTTCGTAGCGGCCGGTCTTGTCTTGCTTGAGCAAGATGAAGCCGCGCTTGGCGGGCACTTCTTCAAATACGATATCGAGCACGCGCTGCACCATGCGATGCGGCGTTAGCCCCGCACCGACGGCGTCGAGCAACGTGGAGATTACGCGCCACGAGCGCACCGCTTCGGCAGCGGCGGGCGTGGCCAGGATCATGCTGTCGTCGCCGGCGCCGACAGAGCCGATGATCGAGGCCGCCTCGCGCGAATCTGATTCGAGGTCGACCAAATCCGATGCGGGGCTGATACCGTGATCGTCGAGCGTGGATTCCTGCGACGCGTCCCAAACGAGCACGGTTCCGCCCATCCGGATGAGGTCGCCGTCTTTCAAACGTATCCGACGCTCGAGCCGCTTGTCGTTTAGGTAGGTACCGTTGGCGCTGCGCAAGTCTTCGATGAGCCAAGAGCGACCGGCGCGATGCAGTTGCGCATGCCGCCGTGAGACGGTGTAATCGGTTAGCGGGGTCGTAGGGCTGGCGCGGCCGAGAAGCAACTCCTCGGCGTCACCGATACGAAACCGCTGACCCTTGTCGGGGCCCTGAAGCACCATCAATGTTGCCACGATATTCCCAGAAGCGCCGGTCAGACCCGATCGACGGCGATGCTAATTTCCCTGTGAAAACGCCTGCCGCCCACAAAATCAATTGGATACGGGGCGCTCTGCAGGATACTGGATTGTCCATTTTCGACACGTTAGTCAGCTAAAAATCGACCGGTAACTCGCGCGAGTCCATTAAAAAGTCTAGGAATCCGGCGATTCCCGGTCAAATTCCCGGCGTCTCGGTATCGTCGCTGGAGTACCTGCTCTGCGGTAACGGTTCTATGCCGACTTTGTCGCAGTCGGGTCTGATAACTCGCCACGCACGATATAACCTGCACCACCGTCGCCTAAGGGCCGATTTGAATTCCAACACGGTTGATAAATCTAAGGAGAAAACGATGGATGGCTTCGACCTGGCCGGCGCGATAAACGAAATGCTCACCCTGCTGATCGAGTTTCTGATCGGCTGGCTGCAAATGGCGCTCGATAACGCGGGTGACCGAATTTAGACGTCGCCAAGTGGATAACCCCGGTTGGCATAAACGGTAAGCGGGATTAGCTGCGGTGATTGACGAAGCGGCCACCTGCGGCATCGCTCCGACAGTCGCAATGCGGCTTTGACCTGTATACAATCGGTTGCGTTCATCAGGCGCAGCGCTTCTCGTAGCTTCGCCGCAACCGGTAAACCCAACATCCTGAATCCAAGATCGAGGACTGGCTATGCAACGCAATGCTTTCGCGCTTTCGGCGGCTATCTGTGCCGTGTTGATGACAGCTACGATGTCAAACGCCGCAGTGTATCTGCTCAACGTGCAGCCCGCGCAGTCGTCCGCATCGGTCGATATCGACTTGTTCACGCCGGTCGGCAACGGATCGGATAGCGACACGTCGCCGTTAAGCGGTTACGTGTTGATCGAAACGGGTACTGCCGCCGCGCCATTCGGAACCGCACGCGTGCTCGATTTGTCGCTGACGAACACGCAGGCTGTTGAGTTCAGCATTTGCGTAGTCGAGTTCATTGGTTGTTTGGCGGCTGCCGAAGTCGACGCCGGCCCCGGCGATATCCAGGTCGATCTCATTACGCCGGGTGCTGTAGCGACCGTCACAGCGGGCAGCTTCACGCAAACCAACAACGAAGTCGCCGTTACCGGCATGGTATTTGTTGACGGCACCGGTTTGGCTGACGGGCAAATCCCTGAAGGAATGTTCCTGCTCGACGGTATGACGGTCGGTGATTTTGGCGGAGATCTTTCCGAGTCGATGGGCGTGTTGCAACTCACGGTTCAAATCAACGCCACGATTTCCGAGACCGACATGGAACTCGGCGTAACGACGGAAACGACTGTCGATAGCACGGTGGTGGCGAGCGGTACGCAGGTAGAACCGGGCGATATGAATTGTTCGGGGAACATCGACATCGACGATGTTCCCCTATTGGTGCAGGCTTTGTTGAACGAAGCCGCGTTTAACGGCTGCTCGCTGGACCTTGCCGACGTGAATGAAGACGGTTCGCGCGACGGTCTCGATGTCGTCGCGTTTGTCGGCGGTTTTTAGCCCACCCCGCCAGCTTACTTGCGCTTCTCCATGGGGCCGTTGTCGGGCTTGTCTTTGTCATAGCTGTACATGTCGCGCGGGCGAATTTCGTATTCGCGGACCTTGCGAACGCTGCTGTGTTGTCCCATCAACATGACGAGATAACCGCCGGGGGCGAAGGACATCACTTTGCCCTTGAGCCAATCGCCGTTCTCGTCTGCCACCCAACAGTCGGTATCAGGAAGTGCCCAGTCTTTTCGATGATCACCAGTTAGCATTTTACTTCTTTCCTCCAGCAACCTCATCCAAAGCGAGGTTTGCAGTTTCCTTCAACATCAAAATGCGCTATGCACATGACGGCGGCAACTGCATATCGGTCCTTGCATCGATAATGTTTTAAAATTGAGGGACGACGCGATGCAACGTCCGCAGTTGAATGATTATGGCCGATCGCTAAGGGAACTAACGGTACTAGACCCGTGGGGCTGTATCTATATTTGGGTCGCGTGAAAACGTGTTACGCGATAGCAACGTTATTGCTCCCGGCGTTTGGCCTTTAAGCCTATGCGGACGTTGACGGGCGTCTATTTCTTCGCCGGCAGGCCGACTTCTTCCACACGAATCAACGACGCCGGTAATCGATCGGGATGAACCTTTCCATCTTTATCGTACCGCCCAAAGTACAACACACCCGTCGGGCAGCTTTGCACGCAGGCCGAGCAGCGCACGCACTGGGGGTCTTCCATCGGTCGGCCTTTGTTGGCGAAGTTCATCACATCGATGCCCTGATGGCAAACGCTGGTGCATACGTTGCACGAGATGCACTTTTCCTTTTCCGCGAAGATACGGAAGCGACTGAAGCGCGTGTAGATATGCATCAGCGCAGCCAGCGGACAGGCAAAGCGACACCACACGCGCCCCGAAAACCAAAAGTAGCACGCCACCCCCAACACACCGGCCAACATCAAATCGACCGACCAGGCGTAGTTGATCAGCGGCGCTTTCCTCAGGAGATATTCAAAGGCGGTGTTGGCAAAGCCGAGACCGAGCCAGCCGAGAATGCGAATCAACATCAGGAACGTGGCAAACACGAGAATCACCTGCCCGGCCATGTTCATGCGATTCCAGAACGGACCGTGCGGCATTTTATGGCGATGTTGATCGCCCATCGTTTCGGCCAGTGCCCCGCAGGAACATATCCAGCCGCAGTAAGAGCCCTTACCCCAGCGGCGTATCATGAGCGGTATGAGGACAAATGTTTGAATCCCGCCCAACAAGAGCCAACCCCACATGGGATCGTTGGTAAACCAGTTATAGATAAACAGTGGCCACGCAAGGATGAGCCCGTACGACCGCCAATAAGCGCGCTCTTGTCCTTTGGGGTAAGGCCAATACTCGGGCTTTCCGTATCCCGCCTCCTTTAGCTGTGCCCCCGACGGCCCCGTCGGTTCGCAGAACACATCCATGACCTTGCCTGTGCGCGTGCCGTCATCAAAGAAGCCGTTGCGCCCCAGATACGGTAGCAGCAGTTCGGGTAACACAAACAGCGGCACGCATTGAATGGCGATCAACAACATCGTTTGCTGCTTTACATACGGTGTGCGTCGGCGCTTAATGCGTTTGATGCCGAAGACCGTAACGCAGGTGCAGTAGGCAAGCGTGTAATAAAAGCTCGGGCTCAGCATCGAATGCTTGAGCGTGTAAAGAAAACTGCTCGGGTCGCGGGCGATCGATCCGAACCATTCGACTACACCCAGCGGAAACCACTCTTTCTTGGCCCACAACTTATGAATTGGGTTTTCGCCACCAAAGATCCAGTCGCCCTTCTTCCAATGATACATCCACAAACAAAAGAGCAGGAATAAGCCGAACGTTACGTATTGTTTCGCGCGCCATTCGCCGCGAATCGGCACGCCCGCCTTGCGAAAGAAATCCAACGGCGGCTCGCGCCCGATCATGGTGAAGACCACGTCGTTGGGGATCGTGACCTTCTTACCATCCTTGGTTTTGATGTCGACTTCACCATCGCGTATCGCGGTGACGTTCGTCTCCATCGCCATGCTGACGCTGCCTTGCCCCGCGTCGTCGCCGCACATCGCCCGCGAATAAGACGTCGTCACGCGCTCGGAGCTGGGTTGATCGATGGCAACATCGGCATCGGGATCGGCCTGCAGCTGCTTGAGCTTCTCGACGTTGTCGGGCTTGGGCCGTGAGAAAGACGACTTGCGATAGCTGTGCGTCACATTGGCACCGGCCAGCGCTAGCGCGATCGACGCTTCCATCGCCGAATCGCCGCCGCCTACGACCAACACGCATTTGCCTTTGAATTCTTTCGGATCGTGCAGCCGGTTGAAAACCTTATCCGTTTCTTCACCGGGTACGCCCAGTTTGCGAAAGTTGCCGCTGCGCCCGATGGCGACGATCACGCGCTTGGCGCGCGTTTTGCCTTCGGCATGGTGCAGAATAAACTCGCCCCCCTTGCGCTCGACGCGTTCGATACGCAGCGTGCGCGGTTCGATACCGTGTTGGGCCCGCTGCATCTCCAATTCTTCGACGAGCTTTTCTTTGACGTCGGCGTTCATCGTGAGATCGCCGGCCGTTTTCATGTTCGTCGGATAGGTGTAGATGGGTTTGCCTTTGGGGAAGTCCTTGATCGTGGCAAAACTGCGCGCCGCCTCGAATACTTCAAAGCGCAAGTTCTTCTTCTTGGCTTCAATCGCCGCCGCAATGCCGGATAGACCGCCGCCGACGATGGCGATATCGAGAAGTTTCGCATCGGTGCCGCCGGGCTCGAAATCGGGTTCGTCGAGAATGCGATGAACGGCCTTCGCCCCGCTGTCGACGGCAAACTTGAGTAACGGTATGCCCGTCAAATCACCGACCACTCGCAGGCCGGGCACGGCGGTGGTGCCGTCTTCGTTGACTTCGGGCAGTTTTTCGGGTTTGCCGGCGGGCCAGCGGGTATGCAGCCAGTGGGTATAGCGCGCAATGATCGACACGAATGCCTCCTCCGGGCCGTGATGGGGTGTTGAAGAGAATCGCGCCCATTATGGCATACCGATTCGACAAGGAAAGCACATAGGAAATACAGTCTGCGCAGATGACGATCTATGGCAACGAAAAATTGAAATCGGTCGTATCGGTCCGCGAATTTGACGAGTATCCCTCGGTTTCTTGATTGATCCGGTGCATGAGTGCAGGTGCATGCGGGTGCCCCATCCTTTCCGTCAGGAAAGGCTGGGGAATGAATACACCACATCACTCGCATGGGTGCCCCATCCTTTCCGCGAGGAAAGGGTGGGGAATCGGAACCGAACATTGAGTCACGATCTATTTTCACGACAACATAGTCGATTCCCCACCCTTCGCTGTCGCGAAGGAAGGGGCACCCATTATTCCTATAATTTCCATTACTCTTTTAGCTCTTATCGCTGTCGTTGCATCATTCGTACCCCTTAAAACGCGCGAATTGGTGTCGTGCATTGACAGGCGTAAAAACAAAACAGCGCGACCGCCCGGTGAAGGGCGATCGCGCTGGAAGAACACCCGCGCGCCTCGTACGTCGCGAATGATTGGTTTTAACTGGTCTTAGCGTGCGGCCTTCCCGCGCTGGCGCCGTCGCATTCCGGCCGCCGCGCCGACAGCCATCAACGGCATCAGCATCGGTACGCCGGCACCGCAAGGTGCACCAACTGGGCCGCCGGCCCCCGGATCACCGAGAATACCGCCGTCGTCGATATCGCAAGCATCGCCCGTGCCGTCGCCATCGCTATCGGATTGTGCCGGGTTGGCATCAGACGGACAGTTGTCGATGTCATCGCACACGCCGTCGCCATCGCTATCGCCACTGGCATCGCTACCGTCGCAAAGGTCGGCACCGTTGCAGATGCCGTCGGCATCGTCATCGGCACAAAGCGGCAAGCCATCGATGAGTGTGACAAAGCGATAGTCGTTATCCGGCGAGGCACCGCCGATATTCACCAACAGGAAATACGTGCCGTTACTCGGGAAGACAAACGCGCCCAGCGCCCCGGAATCTTGCCCGAATGCGGGCTCGGTGACCAACGCCGTGCTGCCATCGGTGTCGAGCAGGATCATGATGGTGTTGGCGAACATGCCATCCTTATCCGGATCGTTATCCATGATCACCACGAGTTCTTCACCAGCGAGCGCATCGATACGGTAGTAATCGAGATCGAGGCCACCGGAGCTTTCGCCGTTGGTGACGATGCCGCTGGGGGCTTTCGATTCACCGGGCGAGTTGTTGGGTTCGACTTCGTTGGCCGCTTGGTCGGGCGTGGCGACGACCTGATACAGCGAGTACGGCGTAATCATGGCGGCGTTAAAGGCCTCGCGCACCACGATGAAGATGCGACCCGGTGTGGTCAGTTCGGCACCGCCAATGGCCGAGGAAAGCCCGGGGCCATCGTCAAGGTCACCAGCAAAGGGAGCAAAAATCGAATCGAACAGCGCCAGGCTTGAGTTGGTGCTGCCTGTCGAATCCTGGGTATCCACATAGGCAAATACCAGATCGCCAACGGCGAACGGCCCTTCTTGCTTCCAGATATCACCTTCCCCAACAGGCGAGATGTTCCCCAATCCAACGTCGCCGTTAAACAGCGGGTCGGCAGTGGCGGGAGCGTTGTTCGGCTCGTTCTCCGCGACAAAGTCGGCCCGCGCCGACAGCGTTAGGCACGCGACGACTGCTAGCGCGTGTGCCGTCGATACGGTTCGGCGCGTAGCGCCGGAAATTTGTTGTGTATTCGATTGTCGATATTCGGTTGTCTGACTGCGTTGTGAGAGTTTGGTGCACATAATCGGCCTCCCATTCAGCGAGGAGCGGCAAAATAACCGTTCCACGACGGCGGTTGCGCGGTACGGGCGCTGCGAAGGGGGCAGATGCTCGAAAGAGCGTGCGATATAGACATTTGTCGCCATACTGTTCACCCCATCTCGCGAGCGGCGCCACGGTTTCGCAGGTGCCGTCGTTCGATTGGCGGAGTTGGGCAACGAGCGTGCCAAGCGCGTACGTTCGCGGTTTATATCGTGAGAATGATGGCTGACTGGTTACCGAATGGAGCAGCCCGATTGAACATCGAACCGAATGGGTAAGTTTGCCCGAGTTTGCCCACCTAGGGTGCAATCATGACCGCCGGCGTTCGCTAAGGGGCGCACCCGAACTCAGCGCTCGGTAATCGATCTTGCCGCGCTCGGTACGTGGGAGATATTCCCAAATCTCCCACAGGTCGGGCACCATATAGCTCGGCAGGCGTTGCCGGGCGAACTGAATCAGAGAAGTTTGCCGGTCGTTTTGATCGATGGCTGCATTCGTATCAAAACTAACGCACGCCTTGATGCGATTGCCGAACGTCTCATCGGCGACGGCAATCACGGCGACTTCCTTGATGTCGTTGCAGGCTTCCAGCGCTGCTTCGATCTCACCCGGTTCGATCCGATGACCGCGCGCTTTGATCATGCGATCGATGCGGCCCAGAAAATGCAGCACGCCGTCTTCATCGCGCCGACAGCGGTCGCCGGTGCGATAGGCGCATCCGTCGCCATCCGGCGCGGCGATCAGCTTGTCGTTTGTTAAAGACGTATCATTTAAATAGCCCGTTGTTACGGTGGGACCGGCAATGAGCAATTCGCCGGTGTCGGTCTCATCTGCGATTGGTGACGCACTTGATTCGTCAGGTATTAACCATGCACGCGTGCTATCAATCGGAAAGCCAATCGGCAACGGCCCGTCATCTTCGATATCTTGCGACGATACGCGATGCCAGGTGCAAACGTTGGTTTCCGTCGGGCCGTATAAATTCGCGAGGTCGGCCTCTGGTAACGCCGCGGCAATATCGCGCAGCAAGGGCTTGGGCATGACTTCGCCGGCAAAAAGGACGCGGCGCAGTTTGCTCAGGTCGTGGTCGGTGAGTTTGCCGCGTTGCACCAACAGCGCGAGCGCCGATGGCACCGAGTACCACGTCGTGATGCCGCGTGCCGCCATGTCCTGTGCCAGCCGATACGGAAACATGCGCAGTTGCTCGGCGATCGGGCACATGCATGCACCGGCAGCAACGGCGGCGAAGATATCGAAGGTGCTTAAATCGAAGTTATACGGCGCATGATTCGCCAGACGGTCATCCGGCGTAAGGCCGAACGTGCGCACGCCCCAATTCGCAAAGTGCAACAAACTGCGCGAGGTAATCTGCACGCCCTTGGGAGTGCCGGTCGAACCGGACGTAAACAACACATTGGCGATGTCGTTGGCTGGCGGCACGATATCGATGGCCAATGGTTCGTGCGATTTCTGAATCGATTCAAACGTCCGCGTCGCTTCGTCGCTCGCGGTCGTCGTGAATATCGCAGCAACGTTGCCCAACTCGGGTGGCGGCGTGACGGTGCCCGTCCAAATCTCGAACGGCGCCGCCGCGCGAATGGCTTGCAACCGGGCATTGGGCCAGGTCGGATCGAGCGGAACGTACGTCGCGCCGGTGCGGGCAATGGCAAATAGCGCAACGATAGCGTCGATCGATTTCTTGAAGCTAAACGCTACCAAAGCGCCCGGAGCTGCGCCTACTTCCGTTAAAGCCGCCGCCAATCGCAGGCTGCGGTCGAGCAACTCGCGATAGGTGATCGTTTGATCTGCAAACTCAACGGCTTGCCGCGGGCCATGCGCATCGGCAGCGCGGATGAGCGGCGCAAAGATCGATGCGTGTGGATTTTTTTCGAGTGATGCCATCGCGTGGCAATTATGCGAGCGTGGATCGATTAACGATAGCCGACGCCGATTGTTGCACCGATGTGGAAGCGCCGAACGAACAGCAGTAGAGGCTGTTTCTTTTATCCCCCTCCCTTGCAGAAAGGGGTTAGGGGGGCGCTACCGAGCAGCTTCAAAATCAATGAAAACGGTTACGCAAAAGATTACGCCAACCGGCTCGCACAACCCCTAACGATGGCTCTCAATCCACCCCACAATCGAATCGATCGTCTCAACGCGCTCGGGCGTAACTTCATGATCCGGCAGCGTGATGCGCATCTTTTCTTCCACAAACACGAGCAACTGCATAAGTCGCAGCGAGTCGAGGCCGTGATCGAACAGGCTCGCGTCGTCCGCCGGTCGATTGGCGTTGGACAGCGGCAACAGTTCGCCGAAGACATAGTCGCGCAGTTGTTGGCGGTCGCTCATGGTGGCATCGCTCGGGGCGGCCCGTCGGGGGCGCGTGAAGTCATATCCGTTCGCGGGCTAGGTCGATAATGTAGCTGGTAAGGGCGGGCAATTCAATCGCAGGGCGGCAAAGCACCGACCTCTCCCTCGCCGCAAAAGAATGAGTGCAAATCTACCGTTGATATTCTCGCGGTGGACACTATATAAAAACGAGAAGCACGATGCCGAACTCGCTGCGCAGACTCCCATAACGCAAATCCATCAAACGCACCTCACGCCTACGATGCCAATCCAATATCACGCACGAACCCCAAATCGCTACGCAACAAGCCGACTAGCCCGAATAAAAGGAATTCGTTCGACTGCGGCTCGGCGAGCCTTCGCGTTACTCGCGTTGCCATTGCTGACCGGCTGCGGCGCATTCGCGACCGACAGCGGGATTTACCCTTTGCCGACGGTTCGCATCGTCTTTCCGCCGCCCGATTTCTTCGGGCTCGACTACGAAACGCTGGAGTTGGAAACACCGCGCGGAGCCGTTAATTTCGCGTGGTTCATTCCCGCGGAAAACGCCCGCGCGACCATCGTGTTTCATCACGGTGCCGTGATCAACCGCAGCGCGATGTTTGATACATATCGCTTGCTCAACGCCAACGGGCTCAATGTATTGATTCACGATTACGAAGGCTTCGGCGAAAGCTTCTCGCTCGTGGCTCGGCTCGAAACGGTTCTGGAAGATGCCGACACGGCGTTAGCGATTGCACAAGCGCGCACCGGTGCGGGCACGGAAAAAATCATTATCTTCGGGTCATCGATGGGCACGATGCCGGCGTTCGCCCAAGCGGCCAACATGCCCGACAAAGTCGTGGCGCTGATCGTGGAAGGCAGTTTCAATCAGTCGTTACCGGCCATTGCCTACATCCTACTGGGCTTGCAACCCGACCCGGTTTCGTTTTCCTTGATACCCGACGAACTCGACCCACTTCTCAACGCCCCACAGGTGCAGATGCCGACATTGTTTATGCACTCGCGCGAAGATTTGACGACGCCGATCAGCGGCGCTCGCGCACTATTTGACTTGGTCCCGGCGGAGAAACGTTTTGAAGAACTGGTCGGCGGGCACATCGCCAGTGTCACGGCCGACCCGACGTACGAAGCCAAACTCATGTCGTTTATCGATGACGTCTTGGATGGCGAGTAGGCGACGGCTAGCGGCCCAGCGGAACGCGTCGCCCGGTAGCTGCCGACTCGTAAGCGGCGTCGATCACGAGGCCGATGTTCACGTAATGATACGCCTCGCTTGCAACGCTGCCCGCGATTTCACTGTGCATGGCCGCAATCGCGTCGCCAAAGCAATCGCCAACATCGTTTGACGTTTCCCACGGCCCTTCGTCGCTGCCGATGCGCTTTAACATCGACCATTCGGCAGTTTGCTGCATCGAGCCACGGATCACCACGCTGCCTTCGCTGCCAAACACATCGATCTGCCCACCGTAAGCATGACTGCTATATGAGAAATCGGCAACGGCCATACGACCGTCGGCAAATTCGATGGTGACGGCGCAGAAGTCTTCGACTTTCTCGTGTAACGCCAAGTCCGCCGTGTGCGCCGTCACGGCAACTGGCGTACCCAAGAGCGTCAAAATCAAGTCGAGCGCATGTGGCCCCAGGTCCATCAGCGCGCCGCCGCCGGCCAGCTTGGGGTCGAAGCGCCACGCCGAATAACCGCGCATCCACATACCGATCTGTAGCCGCACCAAATGCACGCGCCCGAGTTCACCGTTGTCCACGATTTCCAACAACTGTTGATTGCCTCGATGAAAGCGCTGCTGATGCAAGACGCGCAGCTTGCGATCGGTCGCCGCCGCTGTCTGAATCATCGAAACGACATCTCTGGTGTGCGTCGCCGCCGGTTTATCGACCAGCACGTGCTTTTCGGCATTGAGGCAGCGAATCGCAGTTTGGGCGTGCAACGTGTGCGGAAGGGCGATGTAAACGATGTCAATTTGGTCGTCGGCCAGTAGCGCGTCGATATCGGCATAGGCATTGCCATTGCCGAATTGATCGGCGAACTGCGTTGCACGCTCGGCGTCGCGCGAACAAAAGGCGATGGTCGATACGTCATCGGCAGCAACAAGGGCCGGCCCCATGCGCTTCTCCACCATCCGCCCGCAGCCGATCACGCCCCAACCGTATTGAGCCTTCGCGCTCACGGATGCTCCGGCTTGAGTTCGCGCGTCATTAAATCGCTGATGGTTTGCAACACATCGCGTTCTTCAAACAACACGCCGTAGATCGCGTGCGTAATCGGCATCGACACGTTGTTGTGCAACGCTAACTCGTTCACGCTGTGCGTCGTCGGCACGCCTTCGATCACCGATGTGGCTTCTTCCAGCAACTGCTTAACCGGCACGCCGCATCCGATGCGCTCGCCCGCGCTGCGATTGCGACCGACCGGCGAGATGCAGGTGGTAACCAAGTCGCCCAAGCCCGCCAGTCCGGCGAAGGTGTCCGGCTTGGCCCCCATGGCGACGCCCAGCCGTTGAATTTCAGCCAGCCCGCGCGTGAGCAACGCCGCCTTGGCGTTATCGCCGGCCTTTAAGCCGTCGACGATCCCTGCCGCGATTGCGATTACGTTCTTGGTCGCACCCGCCAACTCGACGCCGAGCAAATCTTCATTCGTGTACACGCGCAGCCATTGAGACGAGAACGCCTGTTGGACCAACACCGCAAGGGCATCGTCGTCGCTCGCCGTCACCAGCGTTGCCGGCAAACAATGAGCCAGTTCCTTAGCGATACTCGGCCCGCTGAGCGTGGCGACGGGTATCGGCCCCATGACGTCGGTGATAATTTGTGTGGGGCGCAGCAGCGTGCCGTTCTCGATGCCCTTGGCCACGCTCACCAGCGGAACATCCCGCTTGAGATGCGCCGCCATCCGAATCAGCACGGGGCGAATTTGCTGACAGGGCACGGCGACGACGACCATCTCGGCGTGCATCAGCGCTGCCGCCGCGTCGGTCGTAAACGAGACGCGCTCGGGCATGCGCAAGCCCGGCAGGTGCTTCTTGTTTTCGCGAAACTCGCGCAGGCCCTGAATATTTTGCTCGTTGCGGCCCCACAGGCGCACGTGCAAACCGCGATCGGCCAACATCGCGGCGCAGACGGTGCCCATCTGCCCGTCACCCAAAATGGCTACCTGCTCGATCATCGAACCGTGCATTTAACATCTGTCGCTGCGCTTGTTCAAGTCGATGCACGTTGGGGTTTATCGACTTGGGTACCGAGCATCTGTAAACGCGCCGTGCAAGTTGACAATCGCCCGAACGGCGCTTGCGATAGCCCGCAATGACAGACGTAGCAGGTCAATCGTTTCAGCCGCAGCGCGGTGACTATGTGGTCGTCGCTCTGATACTGGCCGGCGTGTATCTCGGGCTCGGCCCGTCGATCGCCTTTCCCGATCGCTTCGCCTGGCTCGCCGATGCGTGGGTGCGGGGTGAATGGACCGTCACGGTGCAGGGCTTCCCCGACGAGTTGATCCCCGCCGCCGAGGCCGGTCGCTACTACGTTGCGTATCCGCCGTTGCCTGCGGTGATGTTGATTCCACTGCGCGCGGCATTCGGTGCCTCGTTTGGCTCGCGCGCAGCGTGCCGATGCGCTTGTATTGCGGCGGTGCTGATCTTCGGCGGCATGCTGTCGCGATTGAGGCAGCGCGATATCGGGCCGAGATTAAGCAAGCTGGATTGGTACTTGTGGGTCTTTGCGCTCGGCCTTGGCACGGCCGTCTGGGATAGCGCGACCTGGGCCGGTGATTGGCACTATGCGCATGCCGTTGCACTCGCCTTTTTCATGGCGGCGCTGCGCGAATATTTCGGCGCGCGGCGTTGGTGGTTGATTGGCGTGCTGCTCGGACCGGCTATGTTGGCGCGACCAACGGTAGCATTTACCGGGGCGTTTTTTCTACTCGCCGCGATTGACAAGCCCATCTCAAAGCAACTGCCTCGCTCGCGCGTTTTGTTAATCGTCGGCCCGTTACTCGCCGTGGGGTCGTTGGCAACTTACAACGTGCTGCGCTTCGGCAATCCGCTCGATTTTGGATACGACCGCATGACGCTGCGTGACGAGGGCTTGGCTCTCATGAACGCGTACGGTCAATTCAACCCAATATATACTCCGCGCAACTTATTTTGGTTTTTCTTGGCACCACCCGCGCCAACGAGCGACGGAGCGTTTCCATTTCTAAGCTACGACCCGCACGGGCTGAGTGTGCTGATCGCGTCGCCAATGTTCTTGTTGGTTGCGGTAGCGCTTTGGCGACAGGGGCGGCAACGCATCGTGTGGTCGTCATTGGTGGGGATTGCGCTCTGTTTAATACCGTTGCTGATGTACTTTAACACTGGCTTCGCGCAGTTCGGTCATCGTTTCAGTATGGATTATCTGCCGCTGCTCATGCTGCTCGCGTTTATCGGTGCAGGCGCGACGAGGCACAGGATATCGCGCAGCTTATTGATCGCTTCGATACTAATTCACGCGTGGGGCCTTTTGTTGGTCAGCCCATCACAACAAACCCGCGCTTGGCAGCCGAGCATCATCGAAATAAAAGTGAACAATCAAACGCCCACACCCACTCCTGAAATGTAAATGAATCGACGGGCCGGGTGCCTTATCCTTTTCGTAGAAAAGGTTGGGCCGGGTGCCCCTGCCCCTCCGGGGCTGGGGGACTTACCGCGCGACACCGGGTTCCCCATCCTTTTCGCAGAAAAGGGTGGGGAACTCTGTGAAACACGACACTCATCTTATCGATTCGCTATTCCCCACTTTTCACCAGCGCGAAAAATGGGGCACCCAGTGCTAGCCCTCAACCCGAAGCACCCGCCCCGCGTTGGTAAACACCTCATCCCGAAACCCCAGTGATCGCTTCAACTGATACGCCCGCTCAATCCACGACGGCAATCGCGCAATCTCGCGATACCGTCGAACACCGATCAACCGCACAAACGCCGGAAGCATCACCGGAATGGGAAAGTCCGTTCCAAACACCAACTTGCGCTGCAACGCGTGCGCCTTCCGCAAACGCTTAAGCCACGTCGTACGGCCGAACGCCGCCAGCGCCGAGATATCCGCATAGAGCGGCGCCTCGGCAAACGCGCCCGTCAACGCCTCGACCAATTCCCGGTGTCCATCGGCATTTTGCCACGGCATCGATGGCGTCGCCGCGTGGGCGACGATCATCTTTGGCATGCGTCGCCGCGCATTGAGTTCGCGCAACGTTTCCAACATCGCCCCCGGATGTTCCTGTTCGGCATGTTGCGTCGTAAGCGACATCTCACCGCCGTAATGCACGAGAATCGGTATCTCCAAATCGGCGGCGACTTCCAGGAACGCAACGGTTCGCGCATCGCGGGCGTCGATATTCTGATGCACCGGCAACCACTTGATCAGCGCGGCGCCGGCATCGGCAACGGCGCGCAACGCATCGACCGCATCCGCCCGGTACGGATGAATCGACGCACCGAATAAGAGCTTTTCCGGATTGGCTTTACACACCGAACGCACCAACGAATTCGACGTATAAAGATCGCTACCGCGCTGGCTTTTGCGTTCGACCGGCCCGATGGCGTTGCCTTGGTCATCGTGACAGGCATCGAAGGCCAACAAACATAGGCGGTCCACGCTCCTGGCCGCCGCGAAGTGTTGCGCGTTGATCGTGCGGATTTGCTCGTCCAAGGCCGGGCCGGGCGGCAGTCGCGGATCGACGCCCAATTGCCGCTTGATAAAAAACCACCCGGGGCGGCGCAGCATGCGTGTCGAAAAATAACTGTCGCGCCCATCGGCACCGCGATAATCATCTTCAAATGCAAAGCGCTCGATCTCCGGCTGCCGGGGCAGATCGCTATAGCCGAGATGACAATGGACGTCGATGATCAAGATGCTTCGCCAAATCAAAAGCGCGTTACCGGTCGGTCTTGTGCAACCGTCGCGCGGGGCGAGTATAACCTGATAGCGCATGATTCACGCGGATGCGGATATCGCGATCGTCGGTTCGGGCTTCGGCGGCTCGGTGGCGGCGCTGCGCGCGGCGGAAGCAGGGTTGCGTACCGTCGTCTTCGAGCGCGGTCGCCGTCTCGACTTGCAGTCCGAGCGCGAACGGCGCGACGTGTTGCTAACACGATATACGAACGGTCCTGCGCAATTGCATTCGATGTCGGGGCTCTTGGCGCTGACGGGCAACGCACTCGGCGGTGGCTCGCAAATTTACACCGCCGTCAAAATGCCGCCCAAGCCGGAGATATTCGATCACCACTGGCCTGGCGATATCAACTGGCAAACCATACAGCCTTGGTATGAGCGCGTGCGCGAGGTGATCCAACCGAAGACGGTAGATCAACCGTTCGACCGGCAAGCCAAATTGGAGTCGATAGCAACGGCGTTGGCAGGGCGTGTCGAGCCTTTACCGCTGGCATGGTCGCCGCCGCCGAAACCGCAACAGCCGAACATCGCCGCGGTCGACCTACACGGTCAATGGCAAGCCTGGCAGGCAGGCGGCGGCAAGCGACCTTTAACGCAGACGTATTTGAAGCGCGCCGAAGAAGAAGGGGCGGAGTTTCGTTGCGAAGCCGAGGTTACGTTTATCGAAGCGATACCTTCCGGATATCGCGTGCACTATCAATCTCGAAGCGACGGCGCAATCATCGCAGATTCGGTTCGCGCGGAAAAGGTTGTTATCACCGCGGGTACGCTCAACACGTTGCGTTTATTGTTCCGTTGTCGCGACGCCGCCGACGGGTTGCCCCATCTCTCACCCGCCTTGGGGCGGCACTTTTTCACGAACGGCGACATGGGGGCGGCGCTGTGGCGCGGCGCCGGTTTGCCGAAAACGGATACCGGTCCGTTGGTGACGGCGTGGGTCGATCTTTGGCAACACGAGCGAATGTTCGTTATGGAGACGGGGCGGTTTCCGATGGTGAACGCAAGCGACCGCGCGCCGTGGCTCTTCGGCATCATGGGCGATCCGCCGATCGATGGTGCGATCGCGTTTGAAAAAGGGCGACTGCGACATCGTTTCAAGCGCGAACCCATTTGCACGTTTCATCGGCGCGTCGCAACGCTGATGAAAATCGCCGCGCAGGCAATTGAATCGCGCGCGCTCGTTCTCCCCGCTAGCGTGTTCAATCGTCGACCGGTTACCGTGCATCCCCTGGGCGGTGCGCGAATGGCAAACGGGCCGCACGAGGGCGTTATCGACAGCCATCAACAGGTCTTCGGTTATTCGGGGTTGTATGTGCTCGACGGCGCCGCCATCCCGCGGCAACTGGGTTCGCCGCCGTCGATGACAATCGCGGCCTGCGCCGAACGTGCTATGGCGAAGATGTTAGAACAAGGCCATTAAGCATTTGATGAACAAATCGTCGCAAGAACCATCTACGACCGCCGACCTCAGCACGCGCGACATCCCGCGCGTCTCGATCGGCACGTGGCCCACGCCGGTGCAAGAAGCCCCGCGCTTCGCCGCCGAGCATCAATTGCGCTCGCTGTGGGTCAAGCGCGAAGACCAATCGCATCCCATCTGCGGCGGAAACAAAGTGCGCGGGCTCGAATACCTGCTCGGTCGCGCCACTCAAAAGAATGTAAAGACCCTCGTGTCTTTCAGCAGTGCCGGCAGCCACCATCTCAGCAAAACGGCTTGGCACGCACGGCAACTGGGCATAGATACGGTCGCCGTGTTCGTACCGCAGCCCAACGCGCATTACGTAAGCGCTAACATCGCATCGGCTCTCGCCGCCGGCGCTCGCTATGTTCCCGCCAACTACGCGACCGTCTTACCCAAGACCATCGCGTGTTATCTGCGCGAACGTCTTAGCGGCACTGGCCCAGTGATGTTCATTCCGCCCGGTGGGACGTCCTCGCGTTCCATGTACGGCCACGTCCGCGCCGCGTTTGAACTCAAAGATCAAATTGACGCCGGTCTCGTTCCCATGCCCGATTATATCTACGTGGCACTGGGTAGCCTCGGCACCGCCTGCGGGTTGGCGGCCGGCCTGCATCACGCGCGGCTCGATACCAAGGTCGTCGGTGTCATCGTATCGCATCGTTGGTATTGCACCGCGCGACGAGTGCGGAAGATGACGCGTAAGGCGTCGTGGGCGTTTACAACAAAGATGGGAACCGCAAAGCCGCGCATTTCGGATGATCTCGACTCGGCACAACCGCCCCTGATCGAAGACGCGTTAGGTGGCGGTTACGCGCAGTTCACCGACTCGGCCGTGCGCCGCGCCAAGCAATTTGAAGCGACCGAAGGCTTACCGTTCGACGGTACCTATATGGCCAAAACGCTCGACGGCATGTTGAACTTCATCGAGCGTCGGGGCTTACAAGAAAAGACTCACCTACTCTGGTACACCTATTGCCCGGCACCGCCAACGGAAATCGACGTGAAGGCATTGCCGTCGGCGCTGCGGCGCTACTTCGATGAACCGGTGCAACCGTTGGATGGGTAGTCGCCGCTACGTGCGTATGCCTTCGAGCATCACGACCGAGATCGGCGCGAACACGATAAACGGCAACCACGGCGGCAGGGCGGGGCTGATATCGATCGACGAGAAATCGACCGTGTTCATCATAAACATCGACGCGTAACAAAGACCGGCGGCCAGCAAACACTTTCCGCCCAATACCACGATCGGCGGCCGCTCGCGATTTAAAAAGAACGGCAGGCCGATGCACAGCAGCGTCATGTTCATAAAGACCGTCGTCAGCCGCGAGTGCTTCATGCGAATGAACTCACCCGAGCCGGTGGCTGCGAAAAATTCCTGCAAACTTTCCAATTCGCGCAGCGAAAGGAACTGCGTCCATTGCGCCGATTGCTGCAGCGTGATTTCTTTCGGCGTTAGCAGCGACGGATACTCCCGCACCGCATAACGGCCCACGCTCGCCGTCGGGTCGTCCGGATCGGCGGCCAACACCGTGGCCACACCGTTGCGGAAAACCCAGCAGCCTTTCTCCGCATCCCAGTTTGCTTCGTCGGCTTCGATGATTTCCGTTAACCGCAAGTCATCGTCGCGCAGCAGGATCACCACGCCGCGCATTACGCTCACGGCCGGGCTAAAGCGACTGGCCGACAGCAACGCGTTGCCATTCTTCGGGTCGGGCAAGAAGTGAACTGCAAACGTTTGTCGGCCTTCAACGTCGCCGTGCGCACGGGCCAACTTTGGTGCGATGCTGGGGATAATGAACTCCTGATCGACGAACCACAGCGCATTCATCGCCAAACCGGCAATCAGCAACGGCGCCGCCACGCGATACAGCGACGTGCCCGCCGCGAGGATCGCCGTCATCTCATTCGACCGATGCAAGCGCACCAACGTAAAGCAGCCTGCCATCAATGTGATCACGCCCGCCAATTGCGCGAAATACAAAAACAGGTTATGACCGTAATAGTCGGCAATGCGACCCAAAATCTGGCCGAGCGTTTGATTGGGCACTTCGGTGAATTCGTCGAGATTCACGAACAAATCGAGTACCACGTAAATGCCGATCATCACCGTCAGGGCAATGGCATAGTTCACGAGAAACGATTTGAGAATGTAGCGATCGATGATCTTCATATCGCTTTCCTTAACGCCGCAAGAAACGCGTGCCGATGACGGCGACGGCCGCGTACAACAGTGCGGTCGAACCCCACAACAAAGCGATGCCCGCGATGCTGTAGTCCGGTCGGTCCGCCAGGTTTCGCGCCGTCAGCGCCGTTACGGTAATAAACAAGCAGGGGATGCAGCTAATAAAAAAGGCGACCAGCGCCTGCCCGCTGCGAATGATCGTGCCCAACAACGCGCCGATGACGATCACGGCCAGCCACGCCAGCGAGATCGATAATCGAAAGTGAATTTCACCGCGTACTTCCGAGCGATACTCGGCTTCTTTGCGCGCCAGCCGTTGCTGTACGCGTTTTTGCTTGGCGAAGAGCTTGAGCGCATCGGGCCGCGCATCGTAATCGCGGTCGAAGATCGACCCGACCTGCGCATCCATGAAATCCTGATAGGCTGCGTTGATTCTATCCTGATCTTTGAACGGCACGCGCGGCAACGTTTCGCTCGGCTTGCGAATGATGCGGGCGCTGCTGCCCTCGCCGGTCGGTGTGATGCGCACGTCGTTTTCCAACGTGATGACGATATCCGGCTCGTGCTCGACCGCCCCGCTTTCGAGCCGGATGCGAGCGCTCTCGGCCTGATAGCGCGTGCCCTCGACCGCCCCCGATTCCCAGACCGTCGCTTCCACATCGTTCAGCGTGATGCGACCATCGTCTTCGTTAACGAAGATGCCGTAGGCCGATAGTTTCACGCGGCGGTCATTGGTCTTGTCGTAAAACTCGATGTCGCCTTGATTGGCTTTGACGATTTCGTCTGTTTTGCGCGCGAGGAAATAAATTTTCAGTTCCTTGCGCATCCCATTCATCAGGTCTTCGATCTCAGGGATCTGCAGCGGGTCGTTCCGAAAGTCGAACAGCGTCCACAGATTCTCGAAGCGAATCTTCCGGCGAATCTTCAGCGGGATTTCAATCGGCCCCAAGACCTGTTCTTCGAACTCGAAATACTGATTGCGTTCGGCGTCGAAGCTGCGGCCGGATTCCATCTTCACCTTGATTTCCGGCATCGACTTGCTGTTATCGAATTGGATGATCGTCTCGTCGGCCGTGCCCATGCGTACCAACCGACCGTTGTTCGACTCCATAAACGACACGCCGGTCAGATGCAGAAAGACGTAATCCTCGGCGTCGCGTTCGCCGTCGGCATCGATCACGTCGGCGGCTTCGATCTTGTCGCACTTGCGCGCCGAGATGGTGTACTTGCCGTAGTTCAACGGCTTACCGCGCAGGAAGCGACCGGCCACCACGGCAGGCACGTCGCGCCGCGTGATGTCTTCCACGCTCCACAGCATCTTGGGGATGAAGAAGTTCAGCCCCCACAGCCACACGCCGGTGATGAGCAAGCCGATCGCCGCCGGTGGTACCAGCAAGCGATGGATGTTCACGCCCGCCGCCTGGCACGCGAGAATTTCGTTATCCGCCGCCGCCCGACCGTAGGTGATCGTCGCCGCAAAGAGCGCCGCCAGCGGCAGCATAAAGATCAGCGCGATCGGAATGAGATAAAGAAAGATGTTGAGGATTTCGCCGGCACCGATGCCCTGCGATTTGAACAGGCTCGACACGCCGCCGCCCATCACGACCAGCATGGTCAGCGCGATGGCGGTCAGCACAAAGCCGCGCAAGAGTTCGCGCCCGAAATAGCGGTTCAGCGTTCGCATAATGGTGCAACGGCGAGCAGACGCGCGATTTACGACTGGTTCCGATGGCTGCGGCTCTCGCGACCGCGCCGTCGCAAGGCCCCGCCGCCCATCGGCGCGCGTAACCTCCTAATAGACGTCAGTTTAGATGTGCAAGCCGAGGCGTCAACCGGGGGCATGGCATCGCACCAGATATGCCAAAGGCGATAAGTATCGATTGAATAAGAGCTAAGGCACGAAAAAGTCGGTACCGGTATCGATTGGTTTTTGCCACGGGTAGCATCGGCGTCTCGCCGGTGGGAAAAGCGAACACGCACCGCCGACACGGCGATGCTCCCCCAAAAGATGCCAGATTAAAAGACATGAACTGTTGATGTCGATTCGCCCAAAAGAACAGCGTTGACAGTCAATTAGTCGTCCCTGAATTAATCATTTTGGCCTTTGTTTATCTCGTGAATCGGCTGCGCGGTGCGGGTACACTTTGCAAGTAACCCGGCGGATTCGGGTCAAAACCTTGCAATTCAGGGACGAGTATTATGCAGCCGAAGAAGCAGGAACGTGGCACGTTCGAGTTGTTTCGATCGCATTTCGATCAACTCCTCAATCCGAATCACGAACTCATCAAGCTGGCCCGCGCCATCGATTGGGACCGCTTCGATGTCGCGCTGGCCGAGTGCTTCAGCCCCGACATGGGCGCGCCGGCCAAGGCCACGCGGCTGATGGTCGGACTGCACTATCTCAAATACGCGTTCGATGAATCGGACGAAGCGCTGGTCGAACGTTGGGTCGAAAACCCTTACTGGCAATACTTTTGCGGCTTCACCCACATGCAGCACGACTGCCCGATCCATCCCACCAGCATGACCAAATGGCGCAACCGCGTCGGCGCCGAACGGCTGGAAGCATTGTTGAAGGAAACGATCGACTTGGCGCAACGCGCCGGCTTGGTGCGACCGAGCGATCTCAGGCGCGTGAACGCCGACACGACCGTGCAAGAAAAAAATATCACGTACCCGACCGACGCGAAGCTACTCTATCGCGCGATCGAGAAGCTCGGCGCGGCGGCACGAGCGCGCGGTATCGACTTGCGTCAGTCGTACATACGGGTTGGCAAAAAGCTGTCGGTCAAAGCGAGTCGCTACGCCCACGCGCGTCAGTTCAAACGCATGAAGCGTTGTTTGCGCAAGCTGCGCACCTATGTGGGTCGCCTGATCCGCGACATCAAACGCAAGTCGAACAAACCCGATGCGGACTTGGAGACGTTATTGCAACGCGCCGAACGCATTCACACGCAACAACCACAAGACAAAAACAAACTTTACAGCCTGCACGAACCCGAGGTGCAATGCATCAGCAAAGGCAAAGCGCACCAGCGTTACGAGTTCGGTCAAAAGATCGCGATCGCAACGACCAATCGCGACAATTGGATCGTCGCGGCGCGGTTGTTCGAAGGCAATCCGTACGACGGTCATACACTCGGCGAGACACTGGCGACGGTGGAACAGGTCACGGGGGTCGCCGTGACGGACGCGTATGTCGACAAAGGCTATCGCGGTCACGGTTGTGGTGACGAGGTCACCGTGCACATCGCCGGTCAAAGAAAGAAAAACACGCCACGTTGCGAACGACGCCGTCGCAAACGCCGCAGTGCAGTCGAACCAAAGATCGGTCATCTCAAAAGTGACAACCGAATGGATCGCTGCTTCCTGGCGGGCCTCGACGGCGATGCCATCAACGCGATTCTCGCCGCCGCCGGATCGAACCTCCGCAAACTCCTGCGGCGCTTCGCCGCTGCGCTGATCCAATGGCTCAGGCAGAACGTCTTCAACCGAATCGGTCAACGAACCACTTGCTGTGCTGCATAAACAATGGCTTTTTCAGGGTCGACCAATTAAGGATCGAGATCGTGTTTTATCGCAATTTCAGATCGACTGTTATCCGTCGGCGTACCACACTCCGCGCAGGTTGCGTCGTCCGTCTCAACGAGTGAGTGGCCGCATGATTCGCAGAAGGGTCGTACCCGAAGCGCGAGGTAGGATCGCCAGCCGAGAAGGGCGAGCACGCCTGCGGCCAGACAAATCAAGCTGGCCACGCCAAACGACACCGCGGCCCACGACTGTCGCTCGGGGTTCGCGATAACCATCGCGGCGCACACCACGAGGAAGAGGGTCGATACGACCATGAGGATTATCACGAGTTTCACCCGACGCCTTAACGATCGCGGCAGGTCGATTCGAAAGATATTGCCGCCCGCAAGCTCATGTCGCCGCTGCGACGCTGCCACACGCAGGTGAAACACATCGAGCGTGCCGCACTCCGGACACCTACCGCTGCAGATACTCGCGAACGAAACGGCGATCAAGAAAAACTGCCCACCGAATACCAGCCCCAGCGACCAATAGTGCAACCTTCGCAGATGATGCGGCGGTCGTCGCTTGATCGGTTGCATGATGACCCCGTCCCTTTGAAAACCAGCCTGCATATGCACGCGTGCGATTCGCATGAAAACTGTTTCATGCGCGGGCCTGAGGACCATGCGTTTCGCCAACCCAGCATGACCCTACCGACCACCCATCCGCCGGTATGGCCCAATAACAAATACCCGTCGCAAACTGCGAATCTTCAACTAAAATACCCAATTCGCATTCCACGCGAGCAGCCTCAATAATACTGCATTCACCCGTGCCAGTGCGCGAAGGGTCGCGCCCCATTCAACGGTACGCCCGTTACGAGAAACGCAAATGTCCGAACCCACCACCACACCCAACCGTCCCGTTTCCAAAACCGGCCGCGCCTGGTCTGTCGAAGATTCCAGCGATCTCTACGGCATTCGCGCCTGGGGTGCCGGTTACTTCGGCATCAACGACCGCGGCACGGTACAGGTCAGCCCGCAAGGCCCCGCCGGTCCCAGCTTCGATCTAAAGGAACTGATCGACGAGTTACGCGAGCGCGGCTTGGGCTTGCCGCTGTTGGTGCGCTTCAGCGACATCATCAAGTCGCGGCTCGACGAACTGAACGCCGCGTTTCAAGCCGCCTTCGAATCGCACGACTACACCGGCCAATACATGGGCGTGTTTCCGATCAAGGTGAACCAGCAGCGCCACATCGTCGAAGAGATCGTGCAGTTCGGCGATCCCCACAAGTTCGGCCTCGAAGCCGGTAGCAAGCCCGAACTGCTCGCCGTGCTGGCCATGCTCGAATCCAACGAACCGCTCATCATCTGCAACGGTTACAAAGACGTCGAATACATCGACCTCGCGCTGATGGGCACCAAGCTCGGCAAGACGATCGTTATCGTCGTCGAAGACTATCACGAACTCGGGCGCATCATCGAGCGTTCGAAGCAACTGGGCGTTCGACCGCAGATCGGCTTCCGCATGAAGCTTTCGACGCGCGGCTCGGGTCGCTGGCAGGAATCGGGCGGCGTGAAAAGCAAGTTCGGTCTCACGATTACCGAGATGCTCAGCGGCGTCGAACAACTGCGCGATCAGAAGATGCTCGATTGTTTGCAACTCACGCACTTCCACCTCGGCAGCCAGATCACCAACATCCGCTCGATCAAAGACGCGCTCTCCGAAGCCGTACGGTTGTATAGCGAACTGCGTCGTCTCGGCGCGGGCGTAAAGTATTTCGACGTCGGCGGCGGCATGGCGGTCGACTACGACGGCAGCAGCAGCACCTACGCCTCCAGCGCCAACTACACGATCGCCGAATACGTCGGCGACATCGTCGATGCGCTCGCCACCGTATGCGAAGAAACCGACACACCTCACCCGACCATCGTGACGGAGAACGGCCGCGCGTTGGTCGCGCACCAATCGGCGTTAATCTTTGAAGTGCTCGGTGTCACGCGGCCGGTCGAACAGACGGTGCCCAAGGAACTGCCCGACGACGCACACAACGTGATGCATTCGCTGCTCGAATCATACGAAACGCTCAGTGCCAAGAACTATCAGGAAGCGTATCACGATATCCTGCACCATCGCGACGAAGCGATGAGCCTGTTTAAGCTGGGCTATCTCACCATCGAAGATTGCGGCCGCATGGAAGCCATCTTCTGGGCCGCCTGCCGCAAGATTCATAAGCTGATGGCTGCCGCCGATTACGTGCCGGAAGAATTGCAAGGCCTCGATGGTCAACTCGCGTCGATCTACGCGTGCAACTTCTCGATCTTTCAATCCGTGCCCGACTGCTGGGCCGTCGATCAACTGTTGCCCGTGATGCCGATTCACCGGCTCGACGAAGAACCGACGGAGCGCGCCGTGCTCGCCGATATCACCTGCGATAGCGACGGTAAGCTCGATAGCTTTATCGACCGGCGCGACTTTAAGAACACGCTCGAAGTCCACCCGTTTACCGGCGACGATTACGTGATGGGCGTGTTCATGACCGGCGCCTATCAGGAAATCCTCGGCGACATGCACAACCTCTTCGGCGATACCAACGCCGTGCACGTCACGGTCCGCGAAAACGGCCAGTACTTCGTCGATCACATCGTCGACGGCGACACGGTCGAAGAAGTGCTGCAATACGTGCAATACAACCCGGAAGAACTCCTCAACCGCCTGCGCCGCACGGTCGAACGCGGCCTCCGCGAAGGCCGCATCACGTTCAAGGAATCGGCGGAGCTATTGCGCAAATACGAAGAGGGGTTGAAGGGGTACACGTATTTGGAAGCGGACGGTTAAGCACGACCGGCGAGATAAGCGCTTTGGCGCGGGTGCGATTCCGCGCGGGTGCCATGCCGACCCAACCGCGCATCGTTTGATAGACCAAAGCAATGATTACCGCGCGCGACATCACTCGAATGCGAATCAGAGGCGAAGGTCGGCATGCTTCGCGCGCGAACCGTTTATCTTTCGGTGTTCAATTTCCAGGGTAAGTGCGAAGGTCTCGGAATTAATTGCGCGGGTGCCATGCCGACCCAACCGCAGTACGTTAGTTTGTCGAAGAGTTCGTATCCCGGCGCGGGATTGTACAACGACGAGACCAACGCGAAGGTCGGCATGCTTCCCACCCGGAAACGCGAATACTCAGATTTGGATATCGGTGGATGCGTGCTTGGCTCCTCGTATTGAAGACTCTCTGGATGGGGCGCGCGGGTGCCGTTCCGACCTCACGCAGTGATTGCATGCGTGTATGAACCGTCGTTCTCGCGCGGGGTCGCCTAACCACGAGACCAACACGAAGGTCGGCATGCTTCCCACCTGGAAACCATACTTACTTAGACTTGGGTTTCAGTGGATGCGTTCGACTCTGCCGACATCGACGACGGAGTTGATGGGAGGGTCTTCGCGCCGCTCGGGCATGCCGACCTATCCCCTTGACGAGCGTTTGAATGATCCCGAGCATGATCACCCTTCTACGCATACAACATTACTTCGGTTGGGTCGGCATGGCACCCGCGCTATACACCGAGCACGTTAATCTGTGTGGGTCGGCATGGCGCGCCACTTGAGGTAAAGGCAAGAAAAAAGGGCAGCTCAACACCCTCAAGGTCGTCGGGCCGCCCTCATTCACGAAGGTCAACTCGCGCTCTTAGATCATCAAGCCTTCGCCTTCAAAATATCCCGAATGTCTGTCAGCAGATCTTCCTGAGAAGGCCCCTTCGGTTCTTCCGGCTTCTCTTCTTCAAAGCGTTTGCGCGCCGTGTTGATCGACTTCACGACGATGAATACGGCAAAGGCGATGATGACAAAGTTCAGTAGTTCCGTCGCGAACGCACCGTACTGCAACACGACAGCGGGCGTTTCCTTACCGGCCTCGTCGACGACTTTTTCTTTGAGCGTGTACGCGTAATCGCTAAAGTCCATATTCCCCATCAACAAGCCCAGCGGCGGCATGATGATCTTGTCGACGATGGATTTCACCAAGCCGCCGAATGCGGCACCGATGATGATACCGACGGCCATGTCGACCATGTTTCCTTTAAAAGCAAACTCGCGAAACTCTTTAATCATTCCCATTTCGATGCTCCTCCGCACGAATTCAAAAAAAGGGTCATTGAGACGCGGGGCGACGGGTAGCCGCTTGTTCCCTCCACGGCACGTTAAGCTTTTTCAGATAGGGCGTGCCGAATGGACGTGATTAAATCTAGTTCGTGTGTTAAACGCAAGTTCGACCTTTTACCTGACTCGGCTGTTGCGACCGACGGAGGTTGGTCATCGGGATAGGTGATTTTCGCGGCAGCCGCACGAGTGCTGAGTCATGACGAGCCATAAATGATTGAGATTGACAGATCGCTTGGGTAGGATAACCCCCTCAATCACGGATCGTTGCCAATCGACTTCTTGAATCCCGGTTCGTATTGATGCGCGCAGTCTATCCCGAATCCTTCGGCAGCGTGTCTTGCTGCAATGAATAAAGTGTGATCTGGATGACTTGGCGCTGGAGCCGAAAACAAATCTTGATGCTGTTGTATTATTCAAGTCCGCACCCAAACGACGAGGAGGTTGAAGGATGCAGATGAAGTTCTCTAATCAAAACCAGTTGGGTATCCGTACTGTCTTGGCAGTTTTGTGTTCGCTAACGGTTGCAGGCATTGCCCACGCGCAGGTGGCCTCGGCTCTGTTGCAGGAAGACAGCCCGCTACCCGGTATGCCCACTGAAAACATCGATGCGATCAGTAATACGGCAGTGAACAACGAGGGCGGCTTTGCCGTGACGATCAACACCAGTGGATCGGGCACAACGCTCAGTCATATCTGGGGATCGTCGTCGCTTAGTCCCGGGGGGATTTTGCGTACCGAAAGCACCATCGGTGACTTCACCCAAGGCTCATTCGAGAGCTTTTTCGGCATCGCCAATAACGGCGAGTTGTGTTACGGCACTTCGGACACCAACAACGTTACGATGGCGAGCGGCCTCGATTCGGTTTGGCTCGATGACATGCCGATCTTGCAAGAGGGTGATCCGATTGCTGCCTTTGGCGGCGAACTGTCGACGTTCAACAGCCGCCCCGGAATCAGTGCCAACGGCGTGCCCTATTGGGTTGCCGGCTTCACCTCGGGCTTTATGGGCGGCACCGCCAATCGGTCGTTAGTCTCAGGTGATCCTCCAATGCCATTGCTGACGGGCGGCGATCTCATTCCCGGCTTCGTCGATCCGGTCAGCATGACCAGCTTCGATTTCGATTGGCGTCTCTCCGAAGGCGGCTCGCGCTACATCGGTTTGGCCAATCTCACTACCGCCGCACGCTCAATGACGGTTTGGTTGTACTCAGCGACAACGCGGTGTCGGTCGGTGGCTTGCCCCTGAATGAGAATTCACCAGTGGCTGCGGTGGCCGGTGGTTTGCCGGGCGAACTATGGGATAACTTTGACTTCTTCGGCATCAATGAATCGGGCGACTATCTGGTGACCGGCGACACTGATGCGGCCAGCGCGTTGGACGAGTTTGTACTCGTCAATGGTGTCATCGTGCTGCGCGAGGGCGACGTGTTGCCCGAAGGCACCGTCGACGGCTCGATCGAGGGCGGCTATCTCAACTCGAGCGGAGACTGGGCCGTCATTTGGGATATCGATACGCCCGGCGGCAATGTCGAAGCGTTGATCTTCAATGGCGAGGTGCTCTTGCTCGAAGGCGAAGCCGTGGATTGGAACAACGACGGCGCGATCGACGGCCTCGACAACAATGGCGTCGTCGCGAATTTCACGGGTATTAGTGCGCTGACGGTCGGCGCCCGTAACGTCAACGGCGATGTCGACATCTACTTCACCGCCGACATCGATTTTAATGGCACCAGCACTACGACCGACGATCTCGAAGGCTTTTTCCGACTGACGGCATCGACAGCGGTCGACTGCCTAAAGGGTGATGCGAATCTCGACGGCTCGATCAACACACTCGATATCCCCGACTTCGTCAACGACCTACTCACAGGCTCGGGGGCTTGCGAATCGGACATCAACGACGACGGCGCGACCGACGGGCGCGATATCTTTGAGTTCGGCAACTGCGTGATAGGCGGCGGTTGCTAATAAACGACTGGGCGTTGCCTCTCATTCCTTGGGAATTAGCGTAACTTTGCCTGTATTGAGCCGAGTCGGAAAGGTCCGGCTTGTGTAATCGAACGGATTCGCTCAATCGCATGGATTGGGTGGATCCGTTTATTCGTTTTACCTGACGCAACATTCGACGATTCTTTTCGTAATCGAGTCGTCGTAACTCGAAAACACTTCGGTTGAGCCCGTTCATTTGATCCCCGACAACGTGAGTGTTAGCGTTGCGGTTGAATACGCAAGTTGCTATGGATTGTGGTGTTTGTGTCATCCCTATTCATCAAATTGATCGATAAGTTGAAAATGCCCTCATCCGAATCGTCAACACGAACGCGCCGCCGCCATCGCACCCTCGGCATTCTCTTTTCCATTAACGGCGCCATCGTCATCATCTGCGGCGTGTTGATTGGAATCGGCGGTTTCACATTCGGGTATGCCGAGGGCCATAGCTATTTCAGTAACGATCCGACGGCCTGCGCCAACTGTCACGTCATGCAGGGGCATTTCGATTCGTGGCAAAAGAGCAGCCACCATCACGTTGCCGTTTGTAATGACTGTCACTTGCCCAGCGATGGAGTACGAAAATACATTACCAAGGCCGACAATGGTTTCTTTCACTCGTTGGCATTCACGCTGGATAATTTTCACGAGCCGATTCAGATTAAAGAGCGCAACCGTCGCGTCACGCAGGAAAGTTGCATTGATTGTCATTCACAAACCGTGCATGCGATGCTGCCGTCCACCACCGGCGGCGAGGTACAGTTGTGTATCAAATGTCATGCGAGTGTTGGCCACGGGTTGCGCTGATACGCGAATTAAAGTAACGGAATTGAGGAGTTTTATGACGCAAGCTGGCGAACAAACCGCAGCCCCAGAAAAACAGCGCTCGCTTCTCGGGCTTTCGATGTTGTTGGTCGTAACGATCATCGCGACGATCGGCGTAACGGCGCTGTTGATCGATATCTTCGGTCATAAACAAGAGGCGCGAACGCCCTTCGTTCGCGTCGTCGAGGTAGACGAACTCACGACCAATCCCAAACCTTGGGGTGCCAATTGGCCCCATCAGTACGATGGCTATTTGCGCACCGTCGACACCGAATACACGCAATACGGCGGCTCCAGCGCGATGGCGGCGCAAAAGTTGGACGAAGACCCATGGTTGCGTCGCCTGTACGCGGGGTACGCATTTTCGCTCGACTACCGCGAAGCGCGCGGCCATGCCTATATGCTCTCCGACCAATTGCAGACCGAACGCGTTACTGAACGCTCCCAACCCGGCGCGTGTTTGCATTGTCATGCCAGCGTCATACCAACGTATCGCCGCGTCGGCCTCGCGGCGCAAGGCAAGCCCAGCGATGCTGAGGCTTTGACGGCGGATTTCAATTGGCCCGCCGTTCAGGAAGGCTTCGAAAAGCTCTGCGCCATGACTTACGCCGATGCATATAACGAGTTGGCCCAAACGCCGGATGGCACCGGCACCGACCAACCGCATCCGGTCAGCTGTGTCGATTGCCACGATCCGCAATCCATGCAGACCCGCGTGACGCGCCCCGGCTTCGTACGCGGCATTGCGGCGCTAGCCGCCGGCGATGCGCCTGTACCGCATTTGCCAAGCATCGAGCGCTGGCGCGAAGGCTCGCGATCGCAACCTTACGACCCCAATCGCGACGCATCGCGGCAAGAGATGCGCACCTTTGTCTGCGCCCAATGCCATGTGGAGTATTACTGCGGTCCTAAAGAAACGCTCTTCTTCCCGTGGGAAAAGGGGCTGAAGGTAGAAGATATCGAGGCCGTTTACGACGAGCATACCTTTCCCGATGGCAGCGCCTTCTACGACTATCGACACGGTGAGACCGGCGCGCCGATTTACAAGGCGCAACATCCCGAGTTCGAGTTATGGAGCCAGGGCATTCACGCGGCTAGCGGTGTGGGTTGCGCCGATTGCCACATGCCCTACCAGCGCGAAGGTGCCATGAAAGTCAGCAGCCATTGGGTCAAAAGTCCGCTCTTGAGTTTGAATACATCCTGCCAAACGTGCCATCGCGTGAGCGAGGATGAGCTGCGCGACAAGGTCGAACGTATTCAGAACCGCACGCGCGGTTTAATCGATCGCAGCGCGGCCGCGCTGGTCGACATGCTCGACGCCATCAATGACGCAAAAGCGGCTGGAGCCTCCGAAGAACAACTCGCACCGATTTATGCGTTGCAACGTAAGAGTCAGTGGCGACTCGATTTTATCAGCAGCGAAAACTCCGAGGGCTTCCATGCCGATCAGGAGTCTGCGCGGATTTTGGCCGAGGCGATCGATTACGCCCGGCAAGCCCAAAACGCCGCCCAAGCAATCCGAACCCCGACCGCTCCGGAAGTCGACCGTGTATTCGAGCCGATTCAAGGCGTCACACCATCCGATGAAGCGCCGGTTGGCTCGGGCAAACAGGACGGGTAGCGCTCAACGAGTTTCGTCGAACCTGCCGCCGGCAACGCATTCTGCGGCGATGATTCCCGGCAGAATTCCCGATAACATGAAAGATGTCGTGGAATTCGCCGGGCTCCCGAAAGCGGATCCCGCTGCATCCACGCGCGGCAAAGTCGTTATAAAGCTTTGACGCAGTCGATAGGTTGGGGGGATGGTTTGCGCATGCGGCCGTAACCCTCTGGAGTAAATGAGGTTGTGGTTGTATTCGAGGCGGGACGCCTCGACACTCGTGAAATTAGCGATTGAGGCGTAACTTTCGTGCCTAGCTTTACTTACGTAGCGCGAAACATCCAGGGGCAGACCGTCACCGGCGTGTTGGCGGCCGATTCGCAGCAGCAGGCCCTCCGCACGCTCGACGATCAGGCGTTGTTCCCGGTCGAAGTGCGCGAGGGCGGTAAGGCATCGGTCGGCGTCGGCGGCAAGAAACGCAAGGTCGGCGGCGGCGCGGCGGCCGTCTTTTACGCCCAGTTTGCCGATCTGTTGCGGGCCGGTGTGCCCGCTCTGCGCTCCCTCGACGTGCTTTTTAAGCAGACGCACAACGCTGTTTTGAAGGAAGTGCTTAAGGAAGTCCGCGAAGACCTCGCCAGCGGTCAAACCCTCGGCGACGCCATGGAAAAGCACCCCAACGCCTTCCCGCCGCTGCACGTGGCCATGATCAAGGCCGGTGAAAAAGGGGGCTTCCTTGAAGAGGTGCTCGCCCGCATCGCGGTCTTCACCGAGCGGCAAAATGAGCTGAAAAACAAGGTGCTGGGCAGCATGCTCTACCCCGCCGTGCTGGCGTTTGTCGGCATCGGCATCATCGTCTTTCTGTTGACCGTCGTGGTGCCGCAGGTGCGTGGATTTTTGAAGGGTGATTTGCCCGTTCTGACGCAGATCGTGTTCGCGATGTGCGATTTTCTGCAGGAAAACGGCTTGTACGTCGGAATAGGCGTGTTTGCGTTGCTGGGCCTGACCATCGCATTCTTGCAAAGCCCCACGGGGCGGTTGATGCGCGACCGCGCGATTTTGAAGGCCCCGGTCGTGGGCAATATCTTCACGCTCGTGGCGATTTGCCGCTTCTGCCGCATTTTGGGAACGCTGCTGAAAAACGGCGTACCGATACTGCAATCGCTGAAAATCGCGCAGGATTCAGCGGGCAACGTCATCCTCGAAGAGGTGATCGAAACCTCGACCGAAAGCGTACGCAAGGGGGCCTCGTTATCCAAACCATTGGGCAACAGTGGCCTCTTTCCGTTCGATATCGTCGACATGATTGCGATCGGCGAGGAGAGCAATAACCTCGATAACGTGTTGGTCACGATTGCCGATTCGTACGAGGCCCGCACAGCCCGCAAAATCGACCTCGCCATTCGCATGCTGGAGCCGTTGCTGCTGGTCTGTATGGCGGGGGTGGTGGCCGTCATCGCCATCGCGCTGTTATTGCCGATTTTGACGATGAGTGCGGGGTAAGGACCCGAAAACTAGAATCGATTTGCGACTTTCACCAGTCGTGCTTGAATAAGAAGGTTGTGTGCCCGGTCGGCCCGTTGGGGTGCGGCTATGGGAGTGCCGAAAACGAAGGAGATTGCACTGTGATGACTCGCAATACCAAAGCTCGACGTACCCGAAAAGCCAAGGGTTTTACCCTACTCGAAATTCTGCTGGTGGTCGGCCTCTTGGCCTTGCTGGCCGCGTTTGCCTTGCCGGCGCTGATCGGTCAGGGCGAAAAGGCGAAGATCAAACTGGCCGAAGCCGCCGTGAAATCCAACGGCACGATTTCGAGCGCGATCAAAAACTATAAGTTCGACATCGGTCGCTATCCGGACACGTTGCAAGACCTCGTCGAAAAGCCGAACGATGATGAAATCGCCGACAAGTGGACGGCGGCCTATCTCGACGTCGATCCGAAGACGGGTTTCCAGGATCCGTGGGGTAAGGACTACGTCTATCAAGCGCCGGGCGATCACAACGAAGATACGTTCGATCTTTACAGCCTCGGCCCCAACGGCATCGATGGCGACGAAGACGACATCACCAATTGGGCCGATAGCTAAGCCGCTGTTGGCTAAGTTAGCCTGATAGCTTCTCATGCAACGCCGACGTACGACCCAAGCCGCTTTTACCCTGCTGGAGATTGCGATTGCACTCTCTTTGCTGGTGGTATTGGCGGCTTTTGCATGGCCCGCGCTCGAAGGCCGAATCACGGCCGCGGCCATGCCCGAGTCGGCGGCGCGCATTCGCGACTTGATGGGCGCGGCTCGTAACGTCGCGTTGCAAGAAACACGCCGCGTGCGCATCCGCTTTGCCCCCAACGAGCAACAGCCCTACGTCGAAATCGAGCAGGACCCGATTCTGCAACCCGGCGTCTGGACGATTGTCGAAGACGAATGGGCGCGCGACGCGATGGCCGAGTCGTTGCTCGAAGATGTAAACGTGCACGAAGTGCGCATCGGTCGGCCCGAGTTCACCAAGCCCATCTCGCTGAACGAAACGCCCGAACTCGATGAAGACGCCGACGCCGAGAGCTTTTCGACCAACGACGAGGAAGACGCGCTCGATGAGAGCGAAGGTACCGAGAACTTCGACGCCACGTCGCTACAAAGCGGCCTCGATGATTCCGAAGAAGACATCGATGAGAACCGCCCGCTGATCGTCTTTGAAAGCGATGGCTCCACGCCGTGGGCGTTGCTCGTCGTGACACGGGCCAAGCTGGAAGACCAACTCGAAGACGAAGACAACCGGCTGTGGGTGCTCGTCGATGGTCGCACCGGCATCCCGAGCGTGCGCGAGGCGCTGACGGATGACGAATTGCTCGACCCGGAAGCGGAGATTTACGTCATCCGCGAAGACTTGTACCTGCCCGACCTGAGCGACTTGGGGCGCCTCTCCTTTCAATCCACCGGCTTCGGGGGTCAGCCCGGTCTCGATGAAGATGGCGACGGCATCCCCGATGATGTCGGCGACGACGCCCTCGGCGACGCTCTCGATGAGGGCATGAACGGCGGCGGCGATGGTGGACAAGGCGGTGGAAACAACACCGGCGACGATCCGCTGCCGCCCGAGTTGGAAGACTCGCTCAACAATTCCGACCTTTCCGACGAAGAGCGCCAAAACATCCGCAACGCCCTCAACGGTCGCAGCGACGGCAGCAACATCGGTAAGGGCGGCGGCGGGCGCGGTCGGAGTGGTCGCAAAGACGGGTAGTGGAATCGTCTGGGGGTGCATCGCCGTCCTGGCGGTGCATATTTGCTTTTCCCACCGGCGAGACGCCGATGCTTCCCGTGGCAGAGTTCAAACGACTTCAGTTCCCAGGGGACGCCGGCTTGGCGCGCGATTCTCCGCATGAGCTTTCAATACCGCTCGTAACATCCTTTCCACGCGCAGTTAATGCGCAGTGGCCCCTCAATACTGGTAACTGTGCTGCGAAAAGCGTGACCTGCGCGCCCATTTTCGGCATCAAAAGATTTTTTCAGCGGCGTTCGCGCTTAAGCCGTTCGGGCAGCGTGACTTACCGCTGATTGCCGTCGCCCAACTGCCCATGTGCGGCATTGCCTGCTGCGACAGAAACCGTCGATACGCGTATCAGATTTCAGTACGGTCCGCTCTTCGGAGCGTTGGCCGCTTTGTGCCATTGGCAATCTTCAATTGCGAAGCATAACCCCTCGCGAAGCGGAAGCGATGACGATCAAATCGAGACTCAACCGACGCCCCACCCGACCCGTCAGGGGTCACGCGCGACCTGCGGCGGTCTTGCTTGAGGTCGTGTTGGCGCTCGCGCTGTTGATGATCGCGATGGGTGTGATCGGGTTCACGTTCCGCAACGGGCAGTACTTCATCGAGCGCAGCGAGCGGCTGACGCGCGCGATGCTGATGACCGAGAAGCTGATCGTCGAAATGGATAGCGGCCTGCTCGCGATGGATGAGCGTGAGGTGACCGGAACCTTCGTAACAGACAACATTAGCGAAACGATGCCGGGCCTGAGTTTTGAGATTCTCTCCGAGCCGTCACCCAGCATCGTCGGCCTGCTCAATATCGACATCAATATTTTTCTGGGCAGCCCGGAGGACGTGGACGCGCGGCAGCTCGTGTTGCAAACGCACGTCGTGCGACCGCTGCCGCAGGGGCTCGACTTTGAGCGCGACTTCGGTCTCGATCAGGAACAGATCGAGCAACTGACCGAGGCCATCCCCGGTGGGGCGGCGCTGTTCGATCCGAACAACTTCGATCCGCGTTCGTTGGCGTCGCTACCGATCGATCAATTGGTGGAACTCTTACCGACGATCCTGCAAGCCTTCGGCGGCCAATTCGGACAAGGGCAAATCGACCAGTTGCTAAACGCCGTCGAATCGGGCGATCTCAGCGGTTTGCAAAACGGTGGCAACATCCCCGGCTTGAACGGGGGCGGCGGTAGCAACAGCGGCGGTAACAACAACGGTGGTGGAAACAACGGCGGGGGCGGTGGCGATGGGCGCTAAGCCGAATGTCAAATTGCGTCGCCGTGGTTTCACGTTGGTCGAGATCGTGCTGGCGCTCGGTCTGATCGTGCTGATCGCCGCCATGATGTTTCAGTTCTACGCGATGATTCTGGATTTGCGCGATCGCGGCAAAGGTCGTGTTGAAAGCGGCTATCTCGCGCAAACGATTGCCCATCAGATCGCCGAAGAAGTGCGGGCTTGTAACGGATTCCTCACGCAAATGGGCCCCGGCATTTCGGGTACCGATCGCTTCATCAGCATTCAGTTTGTGCGCATTCCGGATAAGAAGGTGTATCGCAACCTCTCGGTTACCGAAGACCTGCCGCCGGCCGAGTGCGATATTCGACAGGTGCAGTATTACCTTGCCTACGAACAAGATGGCGAAGAGCTTTGCGATTACGAGGACTACGGCGTTCAACAGGCTCCGTGCAATTTGGGCCTGGTGCGGCGAGAAGTAAAGACGCCGCTGCAAACGGCCTTTCTCGATAGCGACGATCGCTCGGTCGCGCTCGATCTGATTTCGCGCGACATCCAATACATTCGCTTCCGCTATTTCGACGGCGTCGATTGGTTACGCGATTGGGATTTGGGTGAAGACGCGCGCAATGCCAACTCCCTGCCGCAAGCCGTTGAGATAACCGTCGGCTACGGTTCGCTACCGCCGCCGGAAGAGACGGATGATGAAGAGGAAGAAGCTGATTCCGAAGCGGGCAGTGGCGACTTCACCGACACCGATCTGACACCGGCACCGCCCGAGCCGTATTCTCCGGATAAGTACACCGTCACGGTGCGTTTGCAACAGGCGGATAGCTTTTTTGGTTCGCGGTTGATTCGTGCGCAGCGCAGCACCTCTGGCAGTGGAGGTGGTTTCTGATGATGCGGCATGAGCGAGCGAAAAAACACCGGTTGCAAACCGGTGCCACAGCGCAGAGGCGTAATGTCGTACAAACCGGTGCCAGAGCGCAGAAGCTGCGCCGCCATCAACGCGAGGGCTTCTTACTCCTCGTCGTTCTGGTCATGATTGTTCTGCTCTCGCTGTTAGCGGCGGGTTACACGTTTATGGTTCGTTCGCACGTGGACACGATTCACGCGCGCGTGCGGCGCTTTAAGGCGCGCATGGCCGCCGAGGCGGGTATGCAACACGCCGTGGTGTTGTTGCGCTATCAGCAAGGCGAACTCGATGCATGGTTTAACGACCCGCAAAATCTGCGTGCCGTTCCGATGGTTGCCGTCGGCGAAGATGCGGGTGTGGAAGCATTGGAGAACACGGACGACGTCCGTACGTATGACCCGACGGCCGACGAAGTTTTTCGCTATCACCTGATTGCGCCGGATACCGAGAACCCCGATACGGTTCGTTACGGATTCACAGACGAATGCGCGCGGCTGGATATCAACACTGCCACCGAAGCGCAGTTGCGCACGTTGTTTAACGAAGTGATTCCGACCAGCACCGATTTCGATGTTGATATCAATGAATTGGTGGCGTCGTTGCTCGATTGGCGCGAAGCCGGCAACAGCCCGCGCACCGGCGGCGCGAAGGACGAATACTATCAAACGCTGCGCCCGCCCTATCGCGCAAAAAAGGCGCCCTTCAGCACCGTTGAAGAATTGTTGCTCGTTAAAGGCTTCAACGGTTGGGTGCTATACGGCGAAGATTACAACCGTAACGGATTGTTAGAGCCCAATGAAGACGACGGTGATGAATCGTTCCCGCCGGATAACGCGGATGGCATACTTTATCAGGGTATCGAGCGCTATTTGACCATTTGGGCGCAAGATTCAAACACGTCTGCCGACAACCGACCGCGCATTTTTCTTAACAACCAAGATCTCGAACGCCTCGAAGAGCAACTTATCGAAGAGTTCGACGGCGACATCGTCAGTTACATCATGAATGTGCGCGGTGCGGGCACCCAATTTAATAGCGTTATGAATCTGTTGCCCGCGCCGCCTCCTCCGGAAGTTGATGAAGACGATCAGCAGCAAGACGACATTCCCGGCAACGACGAAACCCCCCCGGCAACACAGCCATCGGGGGATGGCGACGGCGGCGACGGTGAAAATCAAAATTCCGAAGATTCGGACCAAGATTCTTCCGATCAAGGTCAAAATGGTGATGGGTCCGAGAATACGGCCTCGAATGTGCCCCCACATACGTCAACTTGACGGAAGAGGAGCCGCCGGGAACGTACGAAGACCTGCCTCAGATTCTGGATCGTTTGACGGTGCAGCAACTGCCCTTCACCCAAGGGCGTATCAATGTGAGTACGGCCGCGCCGGCGGTGCTGGCGACGATTCCGAATCTGACTGATGCCGAAGTGAATTCGATTGTCGAAGCGCGCCAGCAAGTGCCCTTGGCCGAGCGTTCGTCCGCGGCGTGGCTGCTAACGAGCAATGCGATCGATGAGAATCGCTTTCGGCAGATTTTGGATTCCATTACCACCAAGGGTTCGATGTATCGCATCGAATCGTTGGGGTATGCGGACAACTTGGGCGTAGTCGAGCGGTTGATGGTCGTGATTCAGATGCGCGGCCCGATTCCGCAAGTGATCTACTACCGTAACTTGAACGAACTCGGCCCGGCCTATACCCCGCACGGCGATGAGCGGCGGGATTTGGCGGGTCGATCGGATTGATGATCGATGGCAATGAAAATTGGTAGCAAACGACTGCTCGCACTCGACTGGGACGCGCAATCGCTGCGCATGACGGTCGTGACGTCGCGCGGAGCCAACGTCGACCTGCATAAAGCGGTCACGGTGCCGGTCTTGCCCGAAATCGAGTTGAACGACGCCGAGATGTTCGGCGGCTTTATCAGAGAATCGCTGAAGCGCTCAAAGCTCTCGGGTAAGCACGCGATCATCAGCGTGCCGCGCGAAAAGGTCGTGCTCAACACGATCAACCTGCCGCCGGCACCGGCGGATGAATTGCCGGCGATGGTGATCAATCAGGTCGCGCGCGAGTTGCCCTTTGCCGCCGATCAGGCCGTTATCGATTTTGCCCTTTCAAACGATCACGATCCGAAGTCACCAGCCACTGCGTTGGTGGCGGCGGTTCGCATCGATGATATCGAGTTTTATAAGAAGGTTGCTTCGGCGGCAGGCCTGCATCTCGAACGCATCGGTTTGCGACCATTTGCGAATCGGCAGGCGGTGCTGGCGACCGTTGACGATCCCAACGACAAAACGATTTTGATGGTCGAGTTGGGCCCGGAGCATTCGGAAATCAGCGTTGTTTACGATGGCACGTTGAAATTCAGCCGTTCGGCATTGACGAGCCTGCCGGACTTTCGCGATGAAGCAATCGATAATCTGCACGATAGCCGGATCGAGTCGCTCGCGATACACGATGCGCGCAGCAGCGAACGGACGCGCGAGGCCGTCAGCGGCCTGATGGTCGAGGTGATTCGCTCGTTCGAAGCGTATCGCGCGACGGCCAGCGGCGCGAGCATCGACCGAATCGTGGTATGTGGTGCGACCGGCTTGGAAGCCGAGTTATCGCAATCGCTGGCGGCGCGCTTTGCGGCGCTGGCCGAGTTGTTTAACCCGGCCAAGGCGCTGGCGATCGATCACGATCGTGCGCGTGAGCTGCGCGGCTTTAGCGTGGTGCTGGGCCTGGCGATGAGTCACGGTCGGCATCCGCTGTCGTCGTTTGACTTCTTAGCGCCCAAGCGGCCGGTGACGAAGCGCGATCGGCGGATGAAGAAAGCCCCGACGGCGATATTGACGGGCGTCTTTTTGGTCGCGATCGCAGTGGCCGCTTGGATGAAGTGGGTCGAGCCCAAGATGGCGCTGGCCAGCGGGCTGGAGACCGACGTGCAACAATTGCAAACGCGCGAAAAGCCACTGAAGGCGTTTAAGTCGCGCGTGAATGCGCTGGAAGAATGGGTTGAAGCTGAACAGATTTGGCCGGACGAATTGGTGCGGCTGACGGATGCGTTCCCGCCGAACGAAAAGGCGCAGGTCACACGGATTGCGTTTCAAACGCGCGCCGTTGGGCGACGTCGGAATCGGAGTTACGTATCGTCGGTCGAGATGCGATTACGCACGGCCGAGTTGGGCGTGGTGAATGAGATTAGCGCGACGTTACGCGAGATGGGCTATCAGGATGTGGTGCCCGGCAGCGAAACGCCGATTCGCGGCCGCAACGATTCGGTTTATCAATTCGAGAGCCGCATCGATGCGGTGATCCCCAAGCGCGCGGCGAAGAAGCCCGCGCCGCCGTCGGTTGATATCGCGCCCGATACCGATGCGGATATTGATGAGTTTGAAGTTGACGCGAACGATGAAATTGACACTTCGAACGATACGCCAGCGGATAAGGCGCCGGTAGCAGTCGAACCGGAAGATGACGACGCCAAGGGCGAATCGATTGAAGCAGAAGTCGTAACGACCACGAATGATGACGCGGGGGAAACACCCACGCCGGTGACGCCGAACAACGCAAACCGGCAAAACAATCAACCGGCGAATAAGCTGCAAGCCGCAATGCCATCGGCACAACAAACGAAGGCACCAAGGCCGCAGGCACCGCAGCCGAAGGTCGAGTCGTTAGCAGCGACCAAAGTACCAGCGACTTCGGGAGCGCCCGCTACTTCACCTTCAAAGGAACCCGCGAACAGCCGCAAGCGCGTCAGCATCGAGCCGGTGCGTCAGGATGGCCCAGTGAAGAAGCCGACGGTAGCACCCACGAAAGATGAACAGGCTGAATCCAACGACGCGGTCATGAACGAAGGTACGGATTCGACTGACGAAGACGAATCGGCCGGTCGAACGCGCGTTCGCATTCCGCCGGTTAAGCTTAATACCAAGCCCGATGAGAAGGCAACCAACGACGTGACCGACAGCGACGACGAGGCCTCCGCCGAGCCGACGACGACCGAGGAGGACGATCGATGAATCCTCGCGAAAAACGATTGGCCCTGATCTTCGGCGTGGCGGTGGGTTGCTACGCGGTCTACTTCCTGATCGACGTGATCTATCTGTCGCCGATCGCGTCGTATGAGGGTGAAATTAAGCGATATGGTGATGACAAAGCTGAGCTAACGGAACTCGTCGAATCCGAAGGCGATCTCGCGCAGACATGGCGCGGCTTCGCCAACCGTACGTTTAGCGATGACGATGCCGTGGCGTTCGATAAATTCAGTCGTCGCCTGAAAGAAACGGCCACGCTGCACGGTTTCGATTCGGCGTTGATTACCAAGATCAGCAAGCCGACGACCATCTCCGAAGAGAACAAGCTCCGCACCACGACGATTAAGTACGACATTACCGTCAAAGATGAATACGCGCGCGTGATCGAGCTACTGCGCGGTCTCTACGACGCGCCCTATATCTCGCAGATTACCGACCTCGTGTTAACGCCCGACCCCGACGCCGGTCGCAACGTGGTCAAGTTGGATTGCCGCGTGGCCACGGTCGTTTTGCCAAAGCTGCCGCCGAAAGAGACGGAGTATTTCGATCGCTTTGCCACGATGCAGAAGCTGGAAGACAAGGCGCCGTCCGATCCGTGGCGTAAGGATGTCTTACCCGCGTCGGCATATACCGTCGCGCTGAACAATCAAAACATCTTTAAAGCGTTTGAACCGGCACCGCGGCAGCAGGTGATTGTTGAGAATCTGGATTTGAAAACCGTCGGCGTTGAATTGGCTTTCATGTGGGAAGGTAAGGAAACCGTCGTGCGGCAGTCGGCGATTCAACCGAACAAGCAGCAGACGTTTTTCGGTGAGGGCGACTTGGTCGAGCTGAAGGGCGCCTATGCCGACGGCAACGTGTTTACGATGAAACACAGCTTCGCGAGCGGCAAGCCGTGGTCGTATAAGGTCGCGCGGCACACGCCGGAAGAAAAGCCGCCGCCGCCGATTACGCTGGTCGTGAACAATCAGGACGAAGACGAAGCGCGCTTCACGGTCACGATTGTGGATAACGACAATCAGACGCGCGTATTGCCCGAGATGGTGGTGGCCGCAAGTTCGCAGGCCGATTTGGGTGCGTTCAAAGATGCCAAGCAGGTGAAAATCGCCGGTAAGTATGCATCGGGCAAGGACGTGCGGATGCAGACGTTTATGCCGCGTCCGACACCGCAGACGTACACGATCGCGAAGGACATTGTTGTCGAGGACAACCGGCCGGTCGAAGTCGAGCAGCCTGTTAAGGTTGTGATCGAAGACGAAGTCGGCAGCCCCGATCACATCGTCAAAGCGCTTTTGGCATACGAAACGCCCGAAGGCGACTACGTGCAGGAAATGATCGTCGAAGGCCCCGACGGCCGCGAGGTCATTCGCGCCGGCATCTGGGGCACGGTCGATGGCGACGGCGCGCTGCGCAGCGTGTGCGCCCTCGGCGGCATCGTGCAGATGCAGGCTAGCGGCAATTATTACATCTATCCGCGCGGCAAGAGTTTTGCGGAACGCGAGCGGCTGCAAGCGGAAAACGACGAGCAGTTAGCGTCCGCGATTATGGAATGGTCCAAGGGGTCATACGCAATCGGCGGATGAGAATCTGGTATCAACATTCGTCTTGTACAGGGCGGATGAGTTGACATATCCGGCAGTCGTTCGGTGCGTTTCCGAGGCGACTGACTGCGACGATTGAAAGGACACGACAGCAATGTTGTCCATCTTGCGCATACGCATTTCGTTGGTTCTATTGTTGTGTTTGCTATTGGCATCCTTCACCAATTGGGGTTTGCCGGTCGCAACTGCGTTTGCCGCCGATGCCGGTCTGCGCGCACCCGATCCAAAAGAAGATGAGGAATCGGACGACGCCGAAGACGAAGAAGCCGAGGCCGAAGAAGAGACCGACGAGAAAAAAGAAGATAGCAAGGAAGAGGAAAAGAAAGAGCCTGCTCCCAAGGAAGAGGCCAAAGAGGCCGACCTCGACGAGTTGAAGGAAGCGATTATCAAAGCGCGGCAGGATGCCGACGGCGGCGTTACCGATGCCGAACGCAAGCGCATCGACGACGAACTGAAGCGCCTCCAACAAGCCGCCATCAAATCGAAGAAGCCGGGTGATAAGACGCCCGCTGTTCCCACCAAGCCGCAACCCAACATGAGCAAGCAACCGGCACCCGGTAAGGCCGATCCGAAGGAATTGGATCAGGCGAAGGGTGGCAAGCCCACGCGCCGGCAGGCGAAGCCCAGCCCCGTTGAAAAGGACGATCCGTCGGCCGAAGAGGCCGAGGGCGACGAGGCCGAAGATGCATCGCTCTCACCTGCCGAACGGCGCCGCAAGCGTTTGGAGGAACAGCGGCAGCGCCGCCTCGAGCGCATTCGCGACAGCAAATCGAAGAATGTCGACAAATCCCGTACCGGCGGCAAAGACGAAAACCCGTCGCGCACGAATACCAGCACGCGCCGCCCGGTGGTGAATACCAACAAGCCACGCGGCATGCGCCCGACCGGCGGCATTACCGCTGACGATGACAGTGCCTCAGCCGCCACCGTCGGCTCGCCGGTGGGTGAGCTGGCCGAGGTAATGATCATCGATATCGAAACGCGCGACGGCAGCAATGCGGCGAGCATCACCTTCAATCCCGAAGATATGCCGTGGGTGGATATCGTGCGCGATCTGGCCCGCATTCGCGGTGTACCCTACATCGATAACCCGGATGCGATGCTGGAAGGCAATCTCACGTACTTCACAACGAAGACATTCACCTATCGCGAATTGTTCAACAAACTCAACGAGCTGCTGCTCGATCAGCCGCTTAACAACATGATCATTCGCGATCTCGGCGACCGCATCACGGTCGAGCGCATTCCCGATGCGATGCGCAAGATTCCTGTCGACAAGATCTACGGCAGCTATGCGGAATTCGAAGCTGCGGATTTGCCGCTATACGACATTTGCGTGACGCAGTTCAAAGCGCCGCCCACGTGGACGGCGGGGAGCATCATCGAAGAGTTTCGCCCGGAGTTTTCGGATACCTACGGAGTCGAGCCTCTCGATCAATTCACGATTCAGTTAACGGGCTTGGTGAAGGAACACTACGAATTTCGCGATCGTATCGAGAAATTGGTTGCGGTGACGCCCAATCAACGGCCCGGAATTGAAGACAAACCGACGAAGGTAAAACTCAATCACGTCAAAGTGGCTGATATGCAGACGCTGCTACGGCAACTGTACCCGGTTGATGCCGCGACCACTGCTGCGCCGACCGCTGCTAAATCGCGGCGACGCGGTGGGCGGCGCGGGCGTAATCAGGCAGCCAACAACATAGCGCCCGAACTCGAAGATACAGACGCCATCAGCATCATCGCCGATGCCATCAACAACGTGCTCTATATTTCCGCGCCGGATGATTACCTTGCCGCGATTCTGGAAACGATTCGCAGTATCGATGAACCGGTTTCGTCGCGACCGCGCATTGAGACGGTGCAAGTCAACAATGCGCCCGCCGAAGATGTCGTCAATTTGATCGCGCCTTTGCTTGCTGAGATGAAGCAGGAACTCGCCGGCGACAAACGCACGGGTTACGTCGATCCGAAAATTCTCGAAGTCTTCGACGTCACGCTTCGTGCTGCCAGCGGCAACTCGATCATCATGGTCGGCGGTGCGGAAGGCAACAAAGAAGCGCGGCGCTTGATCGCGCAGTACGACGTGCAGCCCGACTGGATCAATCGCACGTTCATCCTGCAACATCGCGACGCGGCCGACATTGTCGAAGAAGTGCAAAACGCATTACCACCGTCATTGGGTACGCCCGTCGTGCGCGCTGCGCGCGGCAAGAAGGGCGCGGCATCGCCGGCTGCCGGTGGGTCCGCCGGTCCCGATCCGGTCTTCGTCATTCGTTCCAGCCGCGAGCTATACGTCAGCGCGACGCGCTTCGATATGGATCGCATCGCCGAGCGCGTGGCCGAGTTCGATCGCCCCGATCCCGATGCGCCGACGAAGCGCTTCGTCGAGTTTACGTGCGCCGTTCCTTCGGAAGTTGCCGAAACGCTCGCTCAACTGCTACGCGATGACGACAACGGACCGCAAGTGGTTGAATCAAAAGACAGCAAGGCCAAGACGGCGGCGCAACGTCGCGCTCAGGCCCGCGCGAAGGCGCGCGCCCGATCGCGCGGTCGCTCAACGAGCAGTGGCGGCGACGGACCGGTGATGATCGCGAAAGACGCGGAGAACCGACTGCTGGTGTTGTGCAGCGATCAGGACTGGGCCGAGATGAAGCCGCTGATCGACGAACTCGAACAGAACGCCTGCGAGATCGAGCCGATCTTCGTCGAAATTCCGCTGGAGCGGGCCGACCCCGCCGATTTAGCCAGCACGCTTAACCAAATGTTCCCGGGCGACGGCGGCCAGGACCTGATGATCACGGCCGACGCGTTTAACAAGCGGCTGCGCATTTGGGCCAAGCCCACCTTTATCGAGAAGGTCACGCCGCTGATCGAGAAGCTCGACATCAACGTCGGTGCCGAGATGACGGTCATTCGCCTGGAATACTCCAAGGCCGAACTCATCGCGCCGACGATCAAGCAAGCCATTCCCGGCACGGTGTACCAAGCGCCCAACGTCAGTCGTCGTCGCGCGCCGCGCCGCGCTGCGAACAACAAAACCAAAAATGTGAAAACGCCCGCCGCCACGGTAAAGACCGAAGGCGAAACCACGGTGACGGTAACGGCCGAACCGTTTACCAATTCGCTGCTCGTGACGGCGCCGCCGGAGAAACTCGAACAGATTCAGCGCCTCGTGGCGGATATCGAAGCCGAAGCCAAAGAAAATGCGCCGTACACCGAAACGATCACGGTGCAGAACCGTAAGGCCGAAGATTTGGCCACGGTGCTCAAGAGCATTTTGGCCACGCCCACGACGGCCCCCGGCGGTGAAGGCGGCGGCAAGGTCGAAGGCATCAACGCCGCCGATGTGGAGTTGGCGATAACCGCCATCGGCGAGCGCCTGATCATCGCCGGGCCGCGTAAGGAAGTGGACGAAGCGATCAAGCTTACGTTCGAACTCGACGTGGCCGACCCCGAGCCGATCATCCGCAAGGTGCAAGCCTACGACGCGGAAGAAGATAAGAAGAAGTTGGAGCAGTTGCTCAGCGGCGTCGAATCGACCGAAGTGCAGGTGGTCACGGCGAATAGCAACGACCAAAAGGCAGCCGCGGCCCGCGGTCGCCGCACGCGCGGTCGTCAGCCGCAAAAAGCGAAATTGTCGAACAAGTCCGCCATTGATGATGTGGAAATCGTCGCCGATACGTTTGAAAACACGTTGATCATTCGCGCGCTGCTGAAGGATTGGCCGCTGATCGAAAATTGCTTGGCAAAAATCTACGATCCACCGGAGCCGCCTCCGGGCCCGGGCGATGGCCCCGGCAAGAAGGGTGATTTCTTTACCGTCGATTTGGATAACCGCGAAGCGTGGGATCTCTCTTACGATCTCGATCTGTTCTACAACATCGAAGGCCGCCGCCCGGTCGAATTCCTCGAAGGCCCGAGCCCCAAGGTGATGATCGTGCGCAACTTCCGACCGGACGAGGTGGATGATATCAAAGCCGCCATCAAGATGTGGGACGTGCCGAAGGATGGCAGCGGCAGTGCCGGGGACGGTTGGATTCAGCTCGACTTGGAAGGCAAGATTTCGCCCGAAGCGATGGCACGGCTGCTTCAGCTTCGACATCAATCGTCGGTGCCGATCGAGGTCGGCGACTTGGGCGGCATTTCGCGCGTGGAGATTATCGATATTCACGCAGGCGAAGAGGAAGATGAGGACGATGGCAAGGTCGAAATCAAGAAAACCCGCGCCGGCGAAAAGAAAAAATCATCCGCCAAGACCGACGACAAGAAAGACGAAACGCCGGTTTCATCGCTAACGCCGACGGCGCTGCCCCTGTGGCTACAGCAGGTGGCAGCGGTAACGGTTTTGGGCCAAACGCCTGAAGATGAAAACCCACCGTCGTCGCTGGCCGATCCGCGCCTGCAGGCCGTCATTAACGCGCCGGTCGATCGCATTCGCATCTTCCCCGACCCGGAAACCGGCAAGATCATCATCACGGGTCCCAAAAACGAGCTGATCAAACTGGAGGAATTGGCGTCGGACTTGATTCCCGACAAGGCGACGACGGTTATTCGCGTTATTCCCATTAAGTACGCCGATGTCCGCAGTGCAGCGCAACTGTTAAACGACGTCTTCAATCAGCCCACCCAGCGTCGCGCACCCCAGCGTCGCCAACCGCAACCGAACAATAAGGGCGGCGGCGACAAGGGCGGCGACGATGCCCGAGCAAAAGCACTCGCACAAGCGCAGGCGCAAGCTCAAGCCGAGCAACAAGCCCAACAGCAGGCGCTGGCGTCGGCACGCATCAAGGTGGTGCCTGACGAGCGCACCAGCTCGCTCTACATCGTCGCGCCGTTGCCGGATATCCCGCTGATCGTGGAAGTGCTCAAGCGCATCGACTCGAAGAACATCCTCGCGCTCGATTTCCGCATGATTCAGCTCGAGAAGCTCGACGCCACCGAGGTCGTTGCCAATCTGAAGGAAATCTTCCGCATCGATCAGGCGCCGCAGCAGCGCACCGCACGTCGTGGCAATAACCGCGGCAACAATCAGGCCCAGGGCGGTCGCAATCAGGTGCAACTTCAGCAGGGCGGCAGTGATGGTGGCACCGTCGTCGCCGGCGACAAGGTAACGCTCACCGCCGAACGTCAAACGAACACGATTATCGCGCAGGGGCCCAAGCCCACGCTCGACATGATCGAGGATCTCATCACCGAACTCGAGTTGAAGTCTGTTAAAGATGTGGTGATGGAACGCGTTTTGTTGAAGAACGCGCGCGCTACCGAGATCGCGGAAATCGTTCAAGACCTGATCGACGAGACCATCAACGAAGCCAACGCGCCGGCGGCGCCGGCACCCCGGGGTCGTGGACGCGGCGGCAATCGCGGGCGCGCCCAAGCCTCGTCACCTGCAAATAAAGACAACGTTTCGCTTCACGCCGACGCGCGAACCAACAGCATCGTGTTGGTCGGCCCTCAAAATGGTGTGGAACGCGCCAAGCTTATCGTTGAGGAGTTCGATCAGGACAACGAAAACGGCATGCTGGTAAAGCAGATTCCCGTGAATGGCGAGCCGCGCGAGATCGCGAATACGCTACAAGAATTATTCGGCGTGACTGGTGGTGGTCGAAATGGCGGCGAAGCCGACATCGTTATTACACCACTCGAAGCGACATCGACCGTGGTGGTGAAAGCACCCGCACCGCAGATGGCAGAGATCGAAAAAGAAATCGAAACGATCAACGCCAGCATCGGTGAGACGAAGGAATGGCGCACGATTGAGCTCACGGTTGCCGATGCCGAGACGGTGGCAAATTCGCTTAATGAACTCTTCGGCGGTCGCGTAGGACGCGCTCGTTCTGGTACGGCGAGCCAAATCAAGATCAAAGGCTTCAGCGCCAGCAGTATCATTTATGTGCAAGCGCCTGAAGAGACCTTTAAAGAAATGCAGACCATCGCTCAGGAGCTCGACAAAGTCGACGCTTCCATGGGCACGGTCACGCGATTCGAACTCAAGCACGCCGCCGCGCAACAGGTGTTGGGTCAGGTCCGCGGGATGATGGCCGAGGCCATGCGCAACAGCAATATGACGGCGAGCATCGACTACGTTAGCCTCGAAGCCGACCCGCGCACCAACTCGCTGGTACTGGTCGGCGGTCCGAAGTCGCAATTGATTTTGAACAACGCGTTGGCCCAGTTAGACGTCGAAGAAAGCACGCCGCTGCAAAAGAGCCAACAGACCTACAAACTGCCGACCAACGTCGATGTGAACCAGGTCGTGCGCAACATCAACGAAATGTTCCGCAACGAAGACGTGCGCACGACGGGCCGCGAAAAGCCGGTCGTTACGGCTAACCCGGGCGCCAATTTGGTCATCGTCGATGCCAACAAGGATCAGCACGAACGCATCAAGGCGCTGGTGGATGAAGTATCGAAGGGCGGTCAGGAAGGCGAACGCAAGCGACACCTCTATGCCCTCGAACACGCGAAGGCGCCGGACCTGGCACGCGTGTTGAACGATTACATTCGCAATAACTTCGATCAGGTCAATCGCAAGTACCCGATTACGGTTTTGGCCGAAGAGGGCACCAACAGCCTGATCGTCAATTCCAGCGAAGATGATTACACAGGCAAGGCCGCCGAAGGTGACAAGCCTGCGACCGAAGGTTTTAAGGATTTGATCGAGAGCCTCGATCAACCCGGTGCCGAGCGCAAGACGAAGGTGTTCCGCGTGAAGTATGTGTCGCCGTGGAGCTTGGCAAACATCATCAATACGCAGTTCCGCTCGCGCTCGCGCAATCCGAACGATCAGGTAACGGCCGCATTTGAAGACGGTACGTACAGCATCATCGTAACGGCCAATGATGAAAACATGGCCGAAGTGGAAAGCCTGATTGAAGCATCCGACATGCCGACCGAAGAGAAGGTGACCAAGTTCGTTAAGCTCGAACACGGTCAGTCGGATGAAATGCGCAACACGATCGACCAAGCGCTTCGTGGTCGCTATCCGACCGATCGTCGCGGCCAGCCGCCGTTCAATATCGCGTCGGAAAGTCTGTCCAATCAGCTTGTCATCAACGCACGCGAAAACATCATGCCCGAGATTCTCGAGATGATCGAGATGTTCGACGTGCCGGGTGCGAAGGATAAAGAACGCCGCGTCTTCAAGTTGAAGTATGTCGATCCCGGTGCAGTCTCGCGAATGATTCAGCAGTTGTTTCGACCGACGGGCCGGCGCTATTCCCCCAACGAAAGCGTCGAAAGCACCGACGACTGGACGACGAATAGCGTGATCGTCTCGGCCAATCCCGAGAAGATGAAAGAGATCGAAGCCCTGATCAACGAACTCGATCAGGTCGGCGACGGACCGCGCACCGAGCGCGTCATTACGGTAAAGAATGCTGACCCGAACGACGTGGCGCAGACGATTCAGCAGATATTCCAACAGGTGAGTAATTCGCAACGGCGTCGAGATCAATCTCCTGTTATCCGTGCTGTACGCGGTTCGACTAAGGTCATCGCATTCGCCAACGATAAGGAATTCGCACAGATCGAAGCCCTCGTGAAGGCGATTGATGAAGAAGGCAGCCGCGCGATCACCGCGATGGTGATGGAGCCGCGCATCCCGGTGCGCAGCGTCGCCGAGTCGATCAACAATCTCTATGGTGGTGGTGGTCGCGGACGCGGCAACAACGAAGGCCCGCGCGCGGAATATCACGAACCGACCAACACGCTATTCGTGTACGCCACCGACGACGAATATCAGAAAATCGAAAACGACATCATCAAGCCCGTCAGCATGGCTTCGACGGTCGAGGCCAAGATGCACTTTATCAAAGTGAAGACCGCCGTTGCTGAAGACGTCGCAACGACGCTGCAGGATTTCTTCGATAAGAAGGCGGGCATCAACACCGGCGGGCGCGGACGCTTCGGTCGTCGCGGCGGCGGTCAGACGAACAGCGATGAAGATCGCATCGTGATCAATGCCGACGCCCAAAGCAACACGCTGATCGTTTTTTGTACCGACAAGGTGCGCGAAGAAATCGATCAGCTGCTGGAGGTTATCGACAGCGAAACGGCTGAAGAACGCATGGTCGAGATGGTCGCGCTGCAGCACGTTAGCCCCGACGTCATGATTGACATTCTAACGGAGGTCTTGCGCGTCAATCGTGGCAGCGCCGCCGACGATCAGAGTGACCTACCGTGGTGGGCCCGTGGCGATGACGATGAAGAGGACGACACGGTCTTGGCCGGTGACACGCGCCTGAAGGCTATCAATGAGACCAATTCGATCATCGTTGCGGGCAAGCCCGAAGCCGTTGAAAACGCGCTGAAGGAAATCGAGAAGATCGACGTACCGGGCGCCAACTCGCTGCGCTACCTGAAGCTAACGTGTGCCGATGCCACCATTATCGCCGAGCAGGCCGAAGAGTTGGTTGCCGATAGCAATACGACGTCGAGCCGCAGTAGCAATCGTAACCGCGGTCGGCGCGGTCGCGGTCGCGGACGTAACAACGCGTCGAGCGGCGGCAGTGCTCCCGAACTCAGCATCATCGCCAGCCAGGCGACCAACACGCTCATCATTCGCGGCCGCACGTCCGACGTAAACGAAGTCGTGGCTTTCGCCGAACAGATGGACGCCGACTATTGCGAGCAGGGCGACAAGGGCATCAAGCTCATACCGATTCCGTCGGGCTACAGCGCCGACGAACTGGCGAGTCTGATCGAAGAGACGGTCAACGAAGCCGAACAAAAGCGCAACCAAGCCAATAGCAGCTATGTGCCCGACCTTGTGACGCTGCGGCCCAACGTGCGTACCAACATGATCTTGGCCAGCGCCTCCGCGAACAAGATGGATGAGATCAACATCCTGATCGAAGGACTGTCCGATCCGTCGAAGTCGCGCGGTGATTACACGCGCGGCGTCATTCGCGTGAAGCCGGGTAATCGAGAGGATATGAAGCAACTGATTGAAGAGTTGATTCAAAATCAGGAAAGCCAAGGCAACTCCTCGCGCGGTAGCAGCAATCGTGGTCGTGGTAATCGCGGGCGCGGCAATCGTCGCGGCGGGCGCGGCCGGCGCGGTGATGCCAATTGGACGCACAACCGTCGTTACGAAGCGGTCGAGAGCGCGGCGCGGCAAGACATGCAGCCCGCCACCAACGTAACCGGGGAAAAGAAGCAAAAGATGATTCGCACCACGACCATCGCGGCGACGTTGCCGGTCTTCATGATGAATGTGGCGCTGCAATCGGCAGTGGCCCAGACCGACAAGCCCAACGATGCCAATAAAGATAAGCCGCGGTCGATTCGCCTGCGTCAGCCGCCCCAGCGCGATGACAAAAAGGACGACGACGCAAAAAAATCCGACGGGGGGAAGAAGGCCGAGCCGGATAAGAAGGATGCGGGCAACAACGCACGCGGGCGCGACGGTGATAACCAGGCCGGTCGCCGCCGCATCGCGCCGCCGCGCGGTCGGGATAACGAGCAGCCGCAAGGCAACGATCGCCGCGCACCGAACGCGGGTCGTAACGAGCAACCGCGCGAGATGTCGCCCGAGCTAAAGCGCATGATCGAAGCGCGGGCGCGACAGAACCAGACCAATGTCGACGAAGACAGCCTCGACGCGATCAGCGCCCGTCTGTCGGGTACGCCGATCAGCGTGATCGAAGCCCCCGACGGCTCGCTCATCATCGAAGGTCTCGAAGACGACGTGCAAATTCTGACCAACATCATTCAGATGATCGACGCAGGCACGCCGGAGAAAGACGTCGATTTTATTTTGCTGAAGAATGCACTCGCCCAAGATGTAGCCGATCGACTAAATGAAGTCTTTGCCGCAATCGAACCGGAGAATGCCCGACCGGTTGATAAGGTCGAGTTTATCGCCGACAGGCGCGCCAATGCGATCTTCATTGCGGCATCACCGGAGAATTTGGACTTCGCCAAGACACTTGTGGAGAAAGTCGATACGCCGCCGCAGATCGAGAAGGAAACCAAGACGTTCGCATTTGCCAATCGCCGTGTATCGGAAGTCGGCGAAACGATGAAGACCATTGCACAAAATTATTTGCGACAGAAGGGGCTCGAGACCAATCAGATTCAGATCGAAATCGATCCGCCCACCAATCAGATCGTCGTCGCCGCCCTCGAAGCCGACATGAAGTTCATCGAAAGCATCGTCAATAATCTCGATGTCGACATGGGCGACGAAGCGGCCGCGGAAAAATTCGGCGACATCGGTTCGGCCGACATCATGGTGGTCCCCTTGCGCCACACGGACGCTGTCGAAATTGGCACACTGATCAACTTACTGCTCGAACGCGCAGCGACCGGCGATACGCCGCTCAAAGATTTCATCCGCCGCTTCCGGCTGCTCGATGAAAACGGCCAGCCTTTGGCGACGGTCAATCTCGACCGCCCGACTATGGTTTACGGGGATTCTGAAAGTAATTCACTCATCATCGCCAGCTCGCTCGAAAACTGCATGGTGATGCGGCAGGTCGCGATGGCGCTCGATAAAGAAGCGACGAAAGACCCCGTCGAGATGCAGACGGTGCCGCTCACCTTTGCCGATGCCAGCGAAGTGGCAACCAAACTCAACGAAATGCTCGACGCCGCAGCGGGCCTTACCGAAAAGCCCGCCGCCGGCGGTGATCCGGGTGGTGTGCCCGAAGGTAAGGCGGGTGCGATTGTTTACAAGGCGATCGTCAAGGCCGATGCGCGCACCAATCAGGTCGTGGTGGTCGGTCGTCCCGATACCGTCGAAATTTTGACGGGCCTGATCGCCAAGCTCGATGTCGAAGGGCGTGGCGTGATGCCGTTTGAAATCGTCAAGCTCAACCATGCCCAGGCCACCGGTTTGGCCGAAGCGCTGACCGACCTGATGGATCGCCGCAAGGAAGCGATTCCGATGGGCGAAGGTGCCAACGCCGAAAAAAGCGAGACGGTCGTCATCGTCGCCGATGCGCGATCCGAGTCGCTCATCCTCGCCGCCAAACGCGAGCGCCTGACGGAGCTTAAGGAACTGATCCAAAAACTCGACGTGCCCGCCACAGCGCTGATCGACAACATCCGCACGATCAAAGTCGTTAACGGCATCGCCACCGATTTAGCGGATAAGCTACAGGAACTCTGGGACCAACGTCAGCAAAACGAAGGCGGCGGTGATAGCGGCCTGACGTTCGATAAGCCCGCCATCGTCGCCGACGAACGCAGCAACTCGCTGATCGTGGTCGCTAGCGAAAGCGACTACGAATCGATTCGCGCCGTCGTCGAAAAGATCGATAACCTCGAACTCAACCCCGCCGCCGGCATTTACATCGTGCAGCTCAAGCACAACTCGGCAAGCGAATTGGCCGGCCCGTTGACGAACCTGTTTCAGGCCCGTGCCGAGAATCGCGGCCTGCAGGAACCGCGCCCGGAAGATAAGGTCACCATCGAAGCCGATCCGGCGACCAACTCGCTCATCTTCGTGGCGTCGAAAGAAAATCACGACATCCTGATGGATCAGCTCGCGAAACTCGATCGCCCCATCGGCGTCGAGGCCGTCATCGAGTTCTTCCCCTGCGAAAATGTCTTCGCCAGCAGCGTAAAAGACGCGCTCGATAATCTATTCCCCGATGTGTTCAAAGATCGCGTCGGCGAAGGTGCGGTCAACGAAAACCGCGAAACGCTGTCGGTCGTCGTCGACGAACGCGCCAACATGCTGATCGTCTCGGCCAGCCCCGAGAACATGGAAATTGTGCGGCGCGTGTACGACCGCATGAACAGCGTGGCCGAACCGTGGACGCCGGTCGATTTCGAAATCGTGCGCCTCGAACATACCGAAAGCAAAGTGATCGCGTCGCAACTCGAAACCGCGCTCGAAGACGTCGGGCAACAATCCGGCGGCGGTTCCGGTGGTTCGGGCAGCAGCGCCAATCAATTCCAAGTGAAGGTGCTCAGCGATCCGGTGCGTAACTCCGTCATCATCGGCGGCACGCGCGACGGCATTCGACTCGCCATGAAATTGATCCGCGACTTGGATCGACCGGTCAATATGAAAGATCGACCGAGCTATTGGGTGGAAGATTACAAGCTCAACCAAGCCCGCGCCGGGAATGTTGGCGAGATGTTGACGAACATCTTCCAAGCGCGACGCGAGGCGGATTCTGAAGGTGGCGACACCGGTGCGACCCCCACGCCCGTCACCATCGAAATCAACGAGCCCGGTAACTCGCTCTTGGTCAACGCCAACTCGCAGGATCACGCGCTGATCTCTGGGCTCATCGCCCAACTCGATCGCTCGTCGGTCATCGACACGATGTTCAAGGTTTTTCCGCTCTCCAAGGCCAAGGCCGAAACCGTCAAGGAAATCCTCGACGAAATCTATCAGGGTTCGGTCAGCGAAGGCGCGAGCGGTGGTGCTGGCAATACCATCACGACCGTCGCCGAAGAACGCACCAACTCGATCGTCGTCGCCGTGCCGCCGGGTGAATTGGAGAACATCGAATCGCTGGTGAACAAGCTCGACTCGGTGCAGATCAAAGAAACGGCACTGGTCGAAGTCATCCGCTGCGACAACGAAGACGCCAGCAAGATGGCCGAGTTGCTTAACGAAATCATGACGGGCCAGGCTGCCGAAGGCGGCGGCGGTGCCAATGCCGATTCCGAAAGCGCCCGCGCCCTGTCGTCGCTGCTGATTCAATACACGGCGAAGGACGAATACGGCAATCGCGACATCCTGCAGACGGTGCGCGAAAACGTGCAAATCACCTACAACGAACGCAGCAACAGCGTCATCGTGGTGGCCCCGCCGACGTCGATGTCGTTAATCAAGAAGTTGGTCCGCGAACTCGACTCGATCGAAAAACGCGAGGTCATGGTGCGCGTATTCTTGTTGAACAACGCCGATGCCACCGCCATGGTCGAATTGCTGGACGAGATGTTTGCCCAAGACGAAGGCTCCGACGATCAAGCGGCCTTCCAACAGGGCCGACAGATCAACGTCGAAGGCGGCCTTAGCGATGGTGCGGGCGGCCCCGGATTCCTTAACGCTGGCAATAGCCGCCGCGGCACGTTCGGGCGACCGCGCACGACGTTTGTTCCCGACGAACGTACCAACGCCATCATCGTGGCCGGTTGGCCCGAAGATATCGACGTCGCGGGTGATATTATCGCGCAGCTCGATTCGCGCGATATTCAGGAACGCGTCAACGTCGTCTATCCGTTGGTGAACACCCGCGCCGAAGAATTGCAGGGTTCGCTCGACACATACTTCGCGGCCCAACGCGAACTCATCAGCAGTCAAAACGATGTTTCTCAATTGGCCATCAACGAACGCGACGTCACGGTCGTGGCACACGAAGAATCGAACCAGCTAATGGTCTCGACCAGCCCGCGCTATCAGGCCGAAGTGCTGCGCATCATTCAGCAACTCGATGCGCCGCCGCCTCAGGTAATGATCGAAGTGATGATCGCCGAAGTCTCGCTCGACGACAGCTTCGAAATGGGTCTTGAATTCGCACTGCAGCAACTTAAGTTCAGCGAGTCGGCGGTGCCCGGCCCCAACGGCATCATTCAAAGCAACTCGTTCGACTTTGTGGGTGGTACCGATCTGGGTGCGGCCGGTGCCGGCTTGGGCGGTTTCTCGTTCACGATCACCGGCGAAGACTTCAACTTCCTCGTGCGGGCATTGCAAACCGATAGCCGCCTCGAAGTGATTCAACGACCGAGCATCATGTGCCAGACCAATCAGGAAGCGAACATCACCATTGGTGAAAACGTGCCCTTCGTGCGCGGTACGACGATCTCCGATGCCGGTCAAACCACGGCGCAGGTCGAATACGAAGAAGTCGGCGTCATTCTCAATGTCGAGCCCGTCATCAATCCCGATGGCTTCGTCTATCTGCGCGTGGCTCCCGAAATCTCGTCGGTCTCGGCATCCAACATCCCGCTCGGCAACGGCATCTTCGCCCCCATCATTACGCAGCAAAGCGCTGAAACAACCGTTGCAGTTAAGGACGGTGAAACCGTCGTCATCGGTGGCTTGATCACGTCGAGCAGCACCGAAGCTGAGAGTAAGGTGCCGGGTTTGGGCGATATTCCCGGGTTGGGTAATCTGTTCCGCACGACCAGCCGCATGAATACGCGGTCGGAATTGTTGATCGCCTTAACGCCGACCATCGTCCGTTCGGTCGAAGACGCACGGCGCATGAGCGTCGATCAGCGCGATCTCGCCGGTATCATCACGCCCGACATGAAAGCGAGCCCGGTCTTCCGTCAGTTGCAGGTCACGCCTGAAACCGGCAGCGAGATCGACAGCATCGAGGTGCAGCCCAACGAAGGCACGCCGCTCGACCCGCCGAGCGCGACGCCCGTGCGACCGCGGACGATTCCGAGCTATCAACCCGATGGCACGCCGCGCTACGGCCCCGTCGTGCGGCCGGCGCCTCGTCCGCGCAGCACCACGCCGCCGCCAACGTATCGCCCGACGATCCGCACCAACCCGGTGAGCCGACCGGCAACGATGGAGCGCATGGTGCCGGTCAACGCGCCGGCTCAGCCGGGCAGCGTGCCTGTTCATACGGCCAACCGACGCTCGAGTTCGTCGAGTTCGATCCCCAGCCGCGTGGCCGGTACGTCAACGACCAATAGTATGCAACCGGTCGCAACGCAGACCACGGATCGTCGCGTGCAAAAGGTTCGCACGGCACCCGATCCGCAACCGTCGACACCGCAGCACAACACGCCGCCGAAGCGGCCGCTCTACGGTCCGTCGCCGGTCGTGCGCGTGTCGAAGACGCCGGTCCGCAAGGTCAGCGTCCGCACCACGCCGTCAACGCGCGAAGACGATGAGCGTCAGTCAGAAGAAGAAGAAGCCAAGAAAAAACGCAAGCCGCGCGCCACGCATCGCTAAGATGACAACATGACGAACCCGAAGCCAAGATCGAACAATGCGAGCAAACGAAATGGTGCCAAAGGTGCGCAGGCCCAATCGGGTGCCCCAGCCACGGGTGTCCCTCTCACGGGTGCCCCTGCCCCTCAGGGGCTGGGGGACTTCTCACGTATGGACCGTTCGATCCCAAGCAACACTCACCGGTCCGGCTCGTCATCAATACAAAATTCGCTCGCGTTGTTTCTCGTCGGCGTCCTTTTCATCACCGCCTCATCCGGCTGCCAAATGACCAAGGCCGATTGGGATGAATTCTTCGGAATGAACAAGGCCGACGACAGCAGCGGCTCCACCACCAAAAACGGCATCACCATCCCTTCCGAAAACGAGCGCGACGACATCATTCGCGTCGTGAAGATCATCAACACCAACCCCTGGCTAAAGTTCGATCCGCTGGGCAGCAAGGTCGACGGCTTTCGCTGCACGTTGTATCTCTCGGCGCCGGTCGTCGGTGAATCGGGCCGACAGGGTGAAAAGGGCGTCTTCGGCGCGGGCACCATCATCGTGCAGATGTTCGCCGTCGAATTTGACAAGACCACCAAACGCGAGGTGCTGCGCGAGTTGCACAAGTGGGACCTCGACCGCGATGAAGCCTATAAGTATCGCGCGAAAAAAGCCGAGGCGCTCGGTTGGGGATACGGCTTGCGCTTGCGTTGGCCTGACGGTCTCGACGTTGCCGGGCAAAAGGTTGCGTTTCATATGAGCTATCGACGGCAAGACGGCAGCGTGATTCCGTCGTCGCGGCCCACGATTCGCCGCGTTCCGGTCAGCGGTGTGTAAGCCCAACGCATCTTCCTGGCCTCAACGGTCGATGCCCGTGGCAATAAGAGCGAGTACGACGCCTGAACTGTGGCACCGGCTCATAGCCGGTGTATGACATCGATTGATATTCAACTGCCGGCCCTCATCCATTGGTTACCGTATGAGCCCATCAAACGCCAACGCCGGCAATCCGCCGGTTGCTAAACCCACTAGCCCCGAAATTGCCGTTGCTCCGCAACCGCGCGCCGTACTACGCGCGATGCTGATCGTCTGCGCTCTGGCGGGCCTCGGTCTCAGCGCGCTGCTCGCATTGATGAGTGCCGATCCCGGTGCGGGCTGGGCCTCGGGGCTTTGCTCCGCCGGCGATGGATTCGGCTGCGGTCACGCACTATCCAGCTCGGCTGCGACCGTCATCGGTCCGTTTAAGGCGACGCACCTTGGGCTGGCGTACTTCGGCATCCATCTGCTTTGGTATCTGATCGTCGGTATTCCAAATCGCCAAGGTCGCAACTGGCAATTGCTGATGGTGCTGATCGGTGTGGCCGGGTTGTTCGGCTCGCTGACGTACACCGCGATCATGATCTGGCGGCTACCGACGATTTGCCAATTCTGCTTGTCCGTGCACGTCGTCAATCTGTTGATGGTCGTGCTGGGTACGGTCGCGTGGTTTAAGCCGCGCATCGATACCACCGCGGCAGCCCCGCGACCGACGCGCGGTTTGGCGCTGGGAACGTTGGGCGCAGGTCTTGGCTTCGCCATCTTCGCCGTCGTCGCGGCCGTCGGCTATCAGAATCAGCAGGCGGCGTTTCGATTGCAAGCGTTATACATGGATGTGGTGAACGACGCCGAATACATTGTTTGGGATTGGTCGCGGCAGGATCTACACGAAAACGCCGTTAGCGAGCATGACCATCAGATCGGCCCGACCGACGCGCCGCATACATTGGTCGTGTTCAGCGACTTTGACTGCGACAAGTGCGCGGGCTTCCACGGCGTCGCGGAAAAGCTGGTTGACGGGTTCGCGCCGGATATTCGCGTGGTGTTCAAACACTACCCGGTCTCGCAAGCGTGCAATCCTTATGTGGAGCGGGCGTTTCATCCGCAGGCATGTGCATCGGCACGCGTGTTTATTGCCGCCCAACGCATCGCCACCGAGCAGCAAGTTAAGGATATGGCTAACTTACTTTATCAAAACCGTACGCATCTCTATACGCACGAGTATCTCGTAAACGCCGTAGGACTCGAATGGCCCGCCATCGAAAAAAAAATGCAATCGGACGAGTCGATCGATGCGCAACTGCAAGCCGATATCGAGTTGGCCCACGATTTGGGCGTCGACGGTACGCCCGCTTTCTTCTTGAACGGAAAACGCCTCAGCCGCTGGATGATCACCACGACAGGCCCGCAGATCGGACCGGACTATCAAGCCACCAACAAGCTCTGGGAAACGCTGCTCGGTCGCGCAATGACGAGCAAAACGGCGGGGTAGTTGTTTAGGTAGGTCGCTTTCCCAACCGCGTCATGCACTGGCGGCAATTGACGACGCCACGTTGCCTGCGTTCGTACCCTTCAGCGCTTCCGAGGCCGAACGGTCTTGCGTAACGGCTGCTTCGCGCGGGGCGGGCAAGGGGTGGTGAACCAGAACGTCGCGTTTCAAAGCGGCGGCGGCTTGTTCGATAAGTTGGTCGAGCGCTTGGTTGGTTGCGTCGTCGTCGCGCATGAGCAAAACCAATTCGCCGCCGGCACCGCCCGACGTTACCTTTGCACCGTAGAAAACGGCACCCGGCGCTTTGCATTCGCGAATCATCTTCACCAAACGATCGGCCTCCACACCGCCGATGCCGCAACGCTGCGAATAACTCCAATGCGAGGCGTACATAAACTCGCCCGCGTCCTTCAACGCCGCCTCGCGGTCGGTGCGACCGGCCCGCGCCAACGCCGTGGCAAAATCGTGCACGCGCTTGTTCTCATAAACGTGGTGCTCGGCACGCGAACGCGCTTTGTACACGCCCTTAGAATTGGCACCTTCGCCGTCGAGCCCTTTGAGTTCGCCGAAGTCGCGCACAAACTTATCGCGCGTGATCTTAGCTGGAATGCGGTCACGGAACTTCTCGACAAATTCCTGCGGCGTAATCGACGATAGGCAATGGCGGTCGGTATCGACGGGTACGCCGTCGCGTCGCAGTAAATCGAGAATAATGCGGTGGCCCATCGTGGCGCACAGGCGCGTTTCCAACATGCGCTGTCGCGTTGTCGGTCGGCCCAAGCGCGTTGAAATGCCGCGCACGACCACGCCCTGCGGCAGAGCCAATTCGTCGCAATACGTTTGCGGATACATGCGCAGTTGCAACAGCACATCTTTGGGTGGTGCCAACAACGCCGTGATGGCGGTGCGCATGACGGCGGCACCATAGATCGGTTGCAATGCCTGCGCGACGATTTCGGCCAGTGCCAAATTCTCGGCAGCACCGCCGGTTAAACCCATCACGGCCCGCAACGCTGCGACGGCGCGCACGTAGTCGCGCCCTAAATCGGCATTGGCCGCAAAGCCATCACCGATGAGAATATGCATGCCCGCTTTGGGGGCGGGGCAGCGGCCCATGATGATCGCTTGCCGAATCGTGGCCAGCACCGGATAGACCCAGTCACCGCAAGCCGCATCGGAAGCCCTCTGCAACTCGCGCAAATCGCCGGAAGATTTTTCGGTAAGCAGTTTGCTCGGCAGGCCGCAGTTTTGTTCCTGCCCGGCCATGTCGATGGATGAAATCGTGACGTCGGTCGAATCCGTGGCCCAAACGGCGACGCGCTGCGTTTCTTCAGCGGCGGCCGTGACGACCAACGAACCAGAGTATTCGCCGATGCCGCCCATGACATCGAGCACGCCGGGCGCTTCGAATTGAAAGACCGGCGCCTTCTTCGTGTTTCGCTTGGATAGACAATCCTGAAAGCGCGCGTCGAATGTCGACATCGCTTCGCGCGAATGGTCAAATCCCGCCATGGCGTATCTCTTTTCCGGTATGGCCAACGCAAAAGCCAACCGCGGGGCGTTAACTAAATAACTTCCCCGCAGGCTTCGCGTAATACGTGCTCGCTAACAAAAATCGGCGTGTCGCTTGCCACGCCCAAAGCAATCGCGTCTGAAGGTCGGCTATCGATTTCCATCAAAGCGCCCCCCTGACGGATAACTAGCTTTGCGTAAAAAGTATGTTCTTTCAAGTCATTAATAACGATTTTTTCCAAATCCGCACCCAACTGCTCGATCACGTCGGCGAGTAGGTCGTGCGTCATCGGACGCGCTCGCTTCTGACCCTTCAATCGTCGGTCAATTGCCAGCGCTTCATTGTCACCAATGACAATCGGGAACTCGCGCGTTCCACCGTGCTCCCGCAGATAGATGTACTGTTGATCGCTCAGCTCTTTGATAATGATGCGAGCCAAGTCCATTCGCACATCCATCGGCAGTCGCCCTCCACAAACGCGATTTAACAAGCCTATCGTAGCTTCGTTGCTTTTGCAAGATTGTGAATGTTAGTCGAAACCGTGCCAAAATCGTGCGGAAAAAATTTTTTTGCTTGACGATTCGCACGATGCCTAGCAAACACAAAAAGCCCTGAAAACAAGGGGTTTATAGACGTTGTCGCGTTTAACCCATTCCAGAAAAATTGCTTGACAACCGCAGCGCCGTTCGCCCGCGCCGCGTTACGCGCTAAGCTGCTCGACCTGCATGCGCAACACATCGATCTGCGCCCCCAAATCGCGCGCCTGTTGCCGCGTTTCTTCCACGATTTCCGGCGGCGCGCGATCGACGTAACCCGGGTTACTCAATCGACCTTCGACGCGTTTCTTTTGGCCTTCCAAGTCGGCGATTTGCTTGTGCATCGTGTCGCGCACCTTGGCCAAGTCGATTAGGTCGGTCACGGGCGCACACACCTGCATGCCGTGCACGATATCCACCAGCGCATCGCCCGGCTTGTTGCCGTCGCTGCGCGCTTCCAAGGCGTCGCACCCGGCCAAGCGCGTGACGAAGTCGGTATAACGCGTGATCAGCGCTTCGGCTTTGGCGTCGCATACCACCGCAATCTTGGGCAGCGTGCGCAGCGTCGGCTCTTTGGCTTCCGCGCGATAGTCGTTCACCGTATCGCGCATTTTGCGCACGCTAACGATCGTTCCTTGCAAAAGCGCCATTTCAGCTTCCACGGCTTCATCGTGTAGCGCCGCGTCTTCCGACGGCCAAGCCGCGCCGATCAGGGCATCTTCTGGCTTGGCAAGTGTCCCAATTCCGCGCTGCGGCGCTGCGGCGTTGATTTCTTTCCAGAGTTCTTCCGTCACAAACGGAATAAACGGATGCAGCATGCGCAGGATTTGATCGAGCACATACGCTAACACCTGTTGCGCCGTGCCCCAATCGGCACCGTCGCGCCGCGCCTTGGTCATCTCGATGTATTCGCTGCAAAATTGATCCCACGTGAAGTGATACAGCTTCTCCATCGCTTCGCTAAAGCGATACGCATCGAGCGCGGCATTGATTTCACGCAAACACGTTTGCGTGCGCGACAAGATCCAACGGTCTTCCAGCCGCAATTTAGTCACATCGAGCGCCTGCGGTGCGTAGCCTTCCAAGTTGGGCAACACATAACCATTGGCGGCCTGCCAGAGCTTGGTAACAAAGTTGCGGCCCTGCTCGAACTTGGGGCTGATGTTGACCTTGCGGCCGTCGGGCAGTGTTTCTTTTTTAACGGGCATGCGAATGTCCTGCGTCTCCGTCGCCAAATCGGCAAGCGTGAAACGCAGGGCGTCGGCACCGTAGAAGTCGATGATATCGACCGGGTCCACGCCGTTATCGAGCGATTTGCTCATCTTGCGGCCCTGGCCATCCTGAATGACGGGGTGGATCACGACGTCGTCAAACGGGATATCGCCGACGTTATACAGGCCGGTCATCACCATCCGCGCGACCCAGAGCGTGATGATTTCGCGCGCCGTCGATAAGACGCTGGTGGGGTAATACGTCGCGAGCAAGTTGCCGCCGTCTGTCGCCGCCGCATCCGGCCAGCCCATCGTGCTATGCGGCCACAAGGCGGAGCTGAACCAGGTGTCGAGAACGTCGGGGTCTTGAACGAACTTTAATTCGTTTGTGAGTAGCGATTCAAATTCGCTATTTGACTCGCCTAAACATACATGGATTCGATAACGACCGAACGTTGCAGATTCTGATGCCCTCTCAAATTGTTCGAGCAATGCTGCAGGATCGAGAATTGAATCATTTTCAAAGTCGACGATCAAAACCGAAGTTGATTCATGGCCGCTCGGGCCGACGAGTGCGCTGATAATGGCGACAACGTCTTGCAGCGAGATTTCCTTCCAGTTGGCACAGTTTACCTCGCGTGTCCACACCGGTATCCGATGTCCCCACCACAACTGCCGACTGATACACCAGTCGCGCTTTTCGCCCAGCCAATCGAGATACGTCTTCGCATACCGCTGCGGATGAAACGTCACGCGCTGATCTTGCACGGCTTCCATCGCAATCTGTGCGAGGCCCGGCAAGGGCGCGCCATCCCCACCCGTACCGCTTCCTGACGGGCGCGGCTCTGATGCGGCTTGCGCCGCCGAACTCGGCTTGCCGTTGCGCGCCGCTTCAATCCGCTGCTTCAAAAACGGCGTTTGCACCCGCGCGGCTTCTTCTTCCGTCAGATCGCTCATCTTCACGAACCACTGATCGCTCAGGAACGGCTCGATCGGCGTTTTGCTACGGTCGGAATGCCCCAACTCGATCTTGCGATCTTCGATCTCCTCAACCAAGCCCGCTGCGTCCAAATCGTCGACGACCTTCTTGCGGCCTTCCTTGGAAAACGCCAACCCGGCATATTCGCTCGAACGCGGGTTCACGCTGCCGTCGGGTTCGACGATCTCGGCAATCTTCCCGTCCTCGGTCAGCACGCTGATCATGCCAATCTCGGGGTGGCGGCTGTGCACATCCCAGTCGTTGGGGTCGTGCGCCGGCGTGACTTTCACGCAACCCGTACCCAACTCGGGTTTGGCCCATTCGTCGCAGATCAACGGGATTTCGCGCTCGGTCAGCGGCAATCGAATCTTGCGACCGTCGTTAGCCATGTCGCGTAGCGTTTTCAAGAGCGGCAGATGTGTATTTCGACGTTCGGCTAAATTCTCCAGCTGCGCTTCGATGGCCGGCTTCTCTTTGTCTTTGGCTTTCGATAAGTCCTCGCGCCATTGCGCTTCCAGCTTGTCGAATTGCTTCTCGGGATCGGGATGCACGGCCACGGCCGTATCACCAAGCATGGTCTCGGGGCGCGTGGTCGCAATGTGCACAAATTCGGGCTCGCCCGGCTTCGGGTCGATGATCGGATATTTGAAGTAGTAGAACTTGCCCTTAATGGTTTCGTGTACGACCTCATCATCGGCGACGGCCGTGCGCAGATGCGTATCCCAATTCACCAGCCGCTTGCCGCGATAGATCAACCCGTCGCGAAACAACTTAAAGAATGTATGCCGCACGGCTTTGGCGCACATCTCGTCGAGCGTGAAGCGCTCGCGCTCATAATCGCAGGAGCAACCCATCAGTTTGAGTTGTTCGACGATGCGACCGCCGTATTGCTCTTTCCATTCCCAAATTCGTCGCACCATCTCGTCGCGGCCGAGATCGTGCCGGTCCTTACCCTCTTCTTTTTTGATGGTGGTTTCGACTTTGGCCTGCGTGGCGATACCTGCGTGGTCGGTGCCCAGCATCCAGAAAGCGTTGCGCCCCTGCATGCGCGCCCGCCGCACGAGGATGTCTTGCAGCGTGTTGTTGAGGGCGTGGCCGAGGTGCAGCGCTCCAGTCACGTTCGGCGGCGGAATCACCATACAAAACGGGTCGCCTTCGGCATCGGGCCGGGCCGCAAACCAGCCGCCTTGCCGCCAAAAATCGAATATGTGCTTCTCGACCGCTGCCGGGTCGTAGGATTTGGCCATAACGTTATGCTTTCCAAAAAGTTGCGGTTCGCAACCAAATGCGTCTGCTTTTAGCGCGCCTCGGATTATTGGCAAGCATCGGCGCTGTCGCAAGCGGGCGAAAGTAAATAAAAAAGCCGCCAGCGGATGGCAGGCGGCTCGGTATTCAAAAGAGTTGGTGTTGAAGGTCGCTTAGCTGCGGCGACGAATCAGCAAAGCCGCGATGCCGGGGCAAATCAAAAGCAGCGTGCCCGGTTCGGGAATGACTTGGAAGCAGTTGGAGTTGGAAGAGAATCGGTGTCGAGTGCCGGGCATTCCGTCGTAAGCGGCGTTGAGCGCGGCGAGGTAACCGGGCGTCGGATCGCTCCACAAGCCAGGCGTTTGTGGTGTAACGTCCGCAGGTGTCAGCATCCCGTCGCCATTGATGGCGATATTGAAACCCCACAGGAACGTATCGACGACGCGTACTTCACGAAACCCCATCGCGTCTACACCGTTGGAGATGCAGGTCAGTCCCAATTGGGCGCTCCAAGATTGGTTGCCGGAAGCAAAAGTGCGGCGCGGAAAATCTTGGAAGGCAAAATTGGGCATCGGATTCGGATTGTTAGCTCCGCCGGGCAGCGACGCAGCGCCATAGGCTGGTGAGGCCAGCCCGGCATCGGGATAGGTTGCCGGATTCATCGCAGCGACGCCCCAGTTCATCTGAGCGGCGGCGGTAGACGTACCAGCGTTAATCGTCTGCACCCACGCGAGTGAAAACCCATTCTTAACGGCAACGTTGTTATTCAGCACCAGGCCGCCGGCCAACGCCGCACCGCCCCAGGTCGGATCGTTCGGCGGAGGCGGGTTTGTTTCGACTTCGAATGTTTCGGTGTAATCGAAGCGAATCATGCCGACGTTGATGTTCTTGGCGTCATCCATAACGGGCCGATCAAAGTGCACGACATTTCCATAATTAGTAATTTGTGAACCATTGAAATTGACCGGCGTGGGCGGTAAGTAGCGCAGTGGCATTCCTGCGAACGCACTGGCACTGGCCAATGCCAATGTCAACGTCGTCAGCGACCAAACTAAACTTCTTCGTTTCATCCCATGTCCTCCTTCAATGATAAAATCATCATGGCCCGCCCGGCTGATTCACCAGAAATGAAAATGGCGGAACCAAAATCCCCGGTGCGATGTGTGGGTTGTTAGGAAATCCGAACCAGCCGATGGTCAAAGGCTAATGACGGGCATGGGCGACCGCAAAAGATTTTTTGATGAATAATGCAGATTTTTACGGAAAAAGGGTGTGCCCCGGTGCGCGGCGGCGCGAAACCATTGCGGTGTTTCAGGAAAAGATGGGTATGTTTAAAGAGGGGGTGAGCAGCGAGGCGTCAGTGTTCGTTAAGATTGCGGATTCGCTTGGTTGTCCGTCGGCTTCGGCTCCGGTACGCGGAACGTCAGTTCGCAAAACTGGCACTTCACCTGTTTGCCGCGGCAAGCGACCGGCACCCGTAAGAGCTTGCGGCACTTCAGGTTCGGGCAAAGCATCATTACGCTTTCGGAGGTGGTGCTGGGCTGGCTCACGATCGATCGTCCTCCGGCGTTTGGGCCGCGGCAATGGGGCTCGGTTCATGGGGCCGCACGGCACACCAGAACCATACGATGTATAAATCGGCGGTTGGGCGGACGTGGCTTAGCTAGCGGCGCGTATTGCGTGACTGCCCGATAATGTCTCGCGATTGTCATAAAAAAAGCGGCCCCAGATTTGGGGCTGCTGATGTTGCTGTTTTGACATTTGGTCTCGGACTACGCCGATTCCTTCCGCCGCTTTTCCGGGGCCCGTTCGACCGGCGCTTCGCCGCGGACGTTTTCTTCCGTGATCACGTAACGCCCCTTGTGGCTCTCTTCCGGCAGGTCGAACATCACATCGAGCATGAATTCTTCGACCACGCCGCGCAGCGCCCGGGCACCCGTGTCGCGCTTGAGCGCGATCTTGGAAATCTCGCGCAGCGCGCCCTCGGTGAACTCCAGTTCGCTGCCATTTAGCTCGAACAACTTTTCGTACTGGCGGCAGAGCGCGTTCTTCGGTTCGGTCAACACTTCGACCAAGCCGTCCACATCGAGCGGGCCGAGCGTCGCACAAGTCGGCAAGCGACCGACAAATTCGGGAATCATGCCGAACTCAACCAGATCTTCCGCCGTGACTTGTCGCAGGATTTCGGCGCGTTCGTTGGCCGTTTCCTCGCGTGAACTTTCGGTGGCAAAACCGATCGACTTCTGACCGATGCGGCGTTTGATGATTTCTTCCAAACCAGAGAACGTACCGGCGCAGATAAAGAGAATCTGCGACGTATCCATCTGGATGTATTGTTGCTCGGGGTGCTTGCGGCCACCTTGCGGCGGTATGTTGGCGACCGTGCCTTCGAGCAACTTCAATAGCGCTTGCTGCACGCCTTCACCGGAAACATCGCGCGTGATGCTGACGTTGCCGCTGCTACGACCGATCTTGTCGATTTCATCGATGTAAATGATGCCGCGCTGGGCCGCTTCCAAATCGAAGTCGGCAACCTGCAACAAGCGTAGCAGGATGTTCTCGACGTCTTCGCCGACATAACCCGCTTCGGTTAGCGTGGTGGCGTCGCCAATCGCGATCGGTACATCGAGCACGCGCGCCAGCGTGCGCGCGAGCAACGTCTTACCCGAACCGGTCGGGCCGATCAGCAGAATATTGCTCTTTTCGATTTCGACATCATCGGGCTCGGCGCGATCCGTGTGCGTCAGCCGCTGATAGTGATTGTGTACGGCCACCGAGAGATTCTTCTTGGCGTGTTCCTGACCGATCACGTAACGGTTGAGATACTCCATGATCTCGCGCGGCGTGGGGATTTTCTGGAAGAGCGGGCGCAGGCCGCTGGCTTTGCGGCGTTCCTGCTGAATGATGTTATGGCAGAGATCGACGCAGTTTGAACAGATGTAGGCATCCTTCGGTCCTTCGACCATCGGGCCGACTTCGCGATGCGTCTTACCGCAAAAACTGCAAACGCTTTGCTTGCGCCGCGTCTTGCTGCCACCGGTTTGACCCCCGGTGGTCGATGGGTTCTCGCCGTCCGGGCCTTTGCGGTTGCCGCCGTTAGAGCCTTTTGAATCTTTGGCCAATGGAATCGTCCTTTACTCGATTTGCGCCGTCGTGCAGCCGTTTCACTTCAGTGAATTGTATCGTGGTGCAAGCAACATATCGACTGCACCAATAGGGCCTCTTTATCACATTTCCGACTGTAAAACCTTGCGCGGCAACATCCTGCGCGTTTGACCCGGTGCCGAGAAATTTTCTGATTAGGGCTGGTCGAAACTGTCCGAGCGCGATGACGGGCGGCGCGGCGACGTAGTAGGGCGTGCGGGCGCGGCAGGTTCATCCGCCGCGTTATCTTCGGACAGCGAGCCTTTGACCTGTTCGATCACCTTGGTACGCAGCGTTTGGTACTCTTGCTCGGAGATTTGGCCGCTTTTTTTGAGGTCGCGCAACTCTTGCAGGCCAAAGGGGTCGTCCATGCCGCTACCGCCCTCGGCCCGTAGCAGTCGCTTACGGATTTGAAATACGATCAGCCCGCCGACGAGGATGATCGCGATGATGATCGAGCCCCAAAGCACGACCTCACCGGCACCGCTGCCGCTCTGTGCGAGCGGTGCTAGCCGATGGGCGCTGGTGTTGGCAAGGGCTAAATCGAACAATACAGCATGCGGGGGTTAATTGCGTAGCGTCGTCGATGGCGCCGGCGCACGACCAGCCCGCCGCTTACCGCCAACAGACCGACGGCGGCTTCGATGCCCATCGCGCCGCAAAACGGAAAGAGGAATGGCAGACCCGGGCCGTTGTTGACGTATGCCGCGCCGGTGGTATCCACCTGCTGGGCGATGATGGCTTCCAATTCCCTGCCACGGTCGTCTTCTTTGACACGCGCGAGCAAGTCACCAAAACCGTCTTGCGGTAGGCCGAAAGTGGCCGCCGCGCCGGTGCCGCCGGGAATGTTGCGCACTTGCGAACTCACGTTGAGTTCGAGTTCAAACTCTTCGCCGGGAACAAACTCGTAGGAATAAGGGATTTGCGTGCCGGCGAAGATGACGGCGTTGACCACCGGTAGTGAAACGACCAAGCCGGAGAAATCGATCACCGGCGGCGCGACTGGCGCGAGTACGCCGGTGGCTTCGCGAATGGTTACCGTGCCGCCGGGGCCACCGCCCATGACGAGACTGCCGGCGGCGACTTCGATCGTTTCGTTGTCGGAGGTGCGTTGAATCACGCTGATGTCGAAGCTTGCTTCCACGCCGGTGAGGTCGAGATCGGCGTTAAGCGACGTGATGACAAGCACGCCCGAAATCACGATGTTGCTGGTGGCGGTGGCCGTGCCGCCCGTCGGCACGCCGCCGGTGTTAGGCGGGGCATCCAACACGATCAGACGCGTTTCACTGGCAGAACCTTGCACGAGCCAAGTGGCGCGGTCGTCGTCAGTGAAGCAGGAGAGGTCGAAGCCGACATCGTTGGGGTTGCCGAAACCGCTGAGGTTGGGGTTCTCGAACAGGCTTAGCGCGGAGCCGCCGGCGGTTTGGTCGCCGCCTTCATCGAAATAATCGACGCGGGCCGTTGCAACTGCCGGAGGCGTCGGCACGGTGCCGGGCACGCTGTTTTCGCTGAAGTCGCTCTCGGTAGGAACATCCGAACCGAAGAGCACGACGCGCGCCGTGGCGTTGCCGGTGATAGACAGGATCGCCGCGTGGGCCGGGTGTGCCGCGAAGGCAGCAACGATCAGCGCCATAATCGTGGTGTGACGAATACGAGAAAAGGCGGAAACGTGCATGGCTCACCTGTGAAGCTGGCGCGAGGATTCGAATGGCGGCTAAAGCGGCTATGCCCCATTCGGCTATTCAATGTACCCCACGACAGGCAAAAGTCCAATATGGAGCACACCTGCGGGGGCGGAATCGACACCAATAATAGGCACGCCCAAGCGACCTTAAATCGCGAAGGGATCGAGCCGATAAAAGGGGCAACTGCTCGTCGAAGCGGAATGACCAGAACTGGAGCACCCCTTATGAAAACCAAAACTGCACGATCTTCTCTCGTGATGACGACGCTCGTCGGCCTGACGGCTATCTTCGGCGCGACGGCGTGCGATGCGCTGGGACCGGTGGCACGCCTGCTAGGCAATCCGGGCGTGAACGTCGAAATCGAGAACAACACCGCATTTTTTGCGGTGCCGGATTTGCGTACTGCGGGCAGCCGCAATTTCATCGAAGACGCGTTCGCGGATGACGAAGCCGTGGGCGGGCAGGTCGGACCCAATCAGACGGTCAGTATCTTTTTGCCGTGCGATGGCGACTTGGAACGCATCGTGTTCGACGGCGCCCGTTTTCAGGATGCCGGCGGCTTTGCGTTGGGCGATTCGGATACGAGCGAGTCGCTGCGCCGCGACGTCGATTTCGACTGTGGTGATACGATCAATATTCGGCTGTCGGGCACGGTCTTTTTCTTTCGGTCGAGTATTTCCGTGGACAACACGGGCCGCGATATTTTTGGCGGCAGCAACCTGAGTGGCGATGGTGACGACGAGGACGACATCGGCGATTTGATTGACGACATCTTGGGAAGCTAAGGTCGAACGTCAATTTGTCGCGTGCCAATGCACATTGCATTGGCGACCAATCGAAAATTGAAAAGCCCCCGCGACCGAGTTGAATCGATTGCGGGGGCTTTATTGTTATTTAAGAGAATCGATCCTTATATCGAATCTGGATCGAAGTCGGCGTTCGACAGTTGGGCGTCGAAGTTCACGTTGGTGTATTCGTACTTACCGAGCAACTCTTCGGGAATTGGCGCGTCACTGCGGAAGGTATGAATCGCAATCGGCACGCCCCATTCCTGATCGATGTAAATCAGCGCCAAGCGATCGGGGTACACGCCGTTGTCGTCGGTGTAGGGCAGCAAGCGTTTGATCAGCCAGACGGGCCGGCCCTTGAATTCGCCTTGGCCCTGATATTCCAGCGTTAGCGTGCCTTCATCGGCGGCCATTTGCGAGAAGCGCACCAACAATTCCAGACCGCGCTCAAAACCGAATTGATCGATGAAGCGGCGGCCGGCTTTCTTGGCCCGGTCGCTGCGAATGGGTTGCTTGAGAACGCCCGCAATGCCGAGCAGGCCCGCCGGTCGCACGGCGGCCAATTGACGCAGCTCCGGGTCGGATGCGTCTTCATCCACCCACTTGTCTTTGATGTAGATCACCTTGCCCGCGAGGCCGGGGTTCTCCACAAAGTGGAAATAGACGCTGTAAGGTTCGGCGCGAAACTTCGCCTCGATGACTTGCTGCTTATTGATCGTGTCGCCGATGCGTTCCTGTTTCGTGAAGGTGCAGGTGTAATCGGCGGCTTGGGCAACGGCGTCTGCATGGAGCTGCTTAAACGCCGCGAGCGGGTCGGACTGAACCAAAGCGGCCATCGTGTTTGTCGCGGCTGCCGGTTGAGCGACAACTGGGGGCTCGGCCAACTTATCGGTTGCAGGATCGGTCGAAGGTTGTGCCGACGATTGCGGCGTGTCGACCACGGTGACCTTACGGGCGGACGTTTCTTGATCGGGCGCTGTCACCGCAACTTTGGCGTCGGTATCGTCGGCGTTCATCAACGTCATGTTCGACGACGATCCGCCGGTCGCCGTACGCGAAGTCGACTGGGCGGGTTCTTTAATGATCACGGCGGGCTCGTCGAGCACGACGGTTTCGTTCTTTGGCTGACAACCGGGGTCGGCAAACAGCGCTGCTGCGAGCGCGAAGGCCGCAATCATTTGCAGTGACCGACGAAATCGGGTGGCGATGGTGGGTTTATCTTTCGGCACGGGTTTCCTTTTTCGTGGCGATGAAAGCGTTTTGGTATAGGGCGTGGCCGGCCCCTCGTTGCGCCGTTGGTTGAGCATCGGGCATACGGCGGCGGCATATTGGCAACCGCATTTCTTATACACTCGGCTGACGGCTGGGGTTCACTACAGCGCCGGTAATAATGCAGTTTTTGGCAAATGCACCGGCGTAAATCGTAGTCGGCAGGTCCGCTAAACGGCGGTCGTTGACAAATCTTTGCAGCGATTCGTGCTTCATCCGCAGTTGCGTGGGTTCCTAAACATTGCGCTCTGGCTGAAACCCTCACCCTGCGAGGGCGAGGGAGGAGACGTCACCCGCCTTAATAATGCGGATGATGTTCTAGGTCGCGGGGGATTGCTTGAGTGAGAGATTATCGAGCGCTTCGCGACCGGCCTTGGCGGCGGCTTGTTGTGCGGTTTCGGCTTGCGTTTTGGTGTTTTCGAAGCCGAGAACTTCGGGTCGGAACTCGGGCACCAGTTCGCAAAGGCGCTGACGCACGGCTTCTGGCGAAAGCTCATTGCTATCATTAATTAGTGCCACAGCCCCATCGCGTACGGTTTCCCAATTCTCTTTTCGGTTGCGCCAGACGTAGATCTTGTCGTGCGTCGTCGGCCCCATGTTTTCGCCTTTAACGCTCAACTCTTCGTACAGCTTTTCGCCGGGCCGAATACCGCTGAACACGATTTCAATATCTTCGCCCGCGCGCAAGCCGCTAAGCGTGATCATTTCTTTGGCGAGATCGACGATCTTTACGGGCTCGCCCATGTCGAGCACGAAGATATCGCCGTCGCTACCCATCACGCCGGCCTGCAACACCAGTTGAGAGGCTTCGGGAATGGTCATGAAGTAACGCGTCATGCGCGGGTCGGTGACCGTGATGGGGCCGCCTTCGGCGATTTGCTTTTTGAAGATCGGAATCACCGAGCCGCTGGAGCCTAGCACGTTACCAAACCGCACGGTCATAAATTGCGTGTCGCTGCCTTGGCGCAACTGTTGGATATACATCTCGGCGACGCGTTTGGTGCAACCCATAACCGACGTCGGATTGACCGCTTTATCGGTCGAGATCATTACGAAGCGGCGTACGCCGTGACGCTTGGCGGCGTCGGCGATGGTCTTGGTGCCGAGGATGTTGTTCTTCACGGCCTCGCCGGGATTGATCTCCATCATCGGCACGTGCTTGTGGGCGGCGGCGTGAAAGATGACGGCGGGCTTGTGCGTACGAAAGACGGTTTCGATACGGTCGGCATCGCAGATATCGGCGATGCAGCATTGTCGGGGTACGTTGGGGAAAGTGCGATTGAGCTCGCGATCGATCTCGAACAAGTTGTTTTCGGCCTGCTCGACCATCAGCAGATTGGCGGGCTCGAAGCGCGCGATTTGGCGGCACATTTCGGAGCCGATCGATCCGCCGGCACCGGTAACGAGCACGACCTTGCCGTGCAGATTGTCGCGGATGGCCTGCAGGTCGAGTTCGACCTGTTCGCGGCCGAGCAAGTCCTTGATTTCGACGTCGCGGATTTGGCTGACGGTGACCTTGCCCTCGATGACGGCTTCCATCGCGGGAATGGTGCGGAAGCGCACGTTGGTGCCTTCGCACTGTTCGACGATGCCGCGCAGCAAGCGTTGCGGCGCGTTGGGCATGGCGATGAGAAGTTCGTCAACGTTGTAGCGTTCGCAATACTCGCGCGCTTCGGAAACGCGGCCCAGCACGGGCACATCGTGAATACGAAGGCCCTGCTTGTGGGCGTCGTCATCGAGAAAGCCTACAACGGCATAGCGCACGACCTTCATGCGGTGGATTTCACGCAACAGCGCTTCGCCGGTATCCCCTGCGCCGACGATGATGCATTGATGAATACCTTCGGAATCGGCCGAGCGGATTTCTTCGTAGTAAAAGCGTACGAGCGAGCGGGCGCCCACTACAAACGCGATGGTGCAGCCCCAGTCGATCAGAAACACCGAGGTCGGAAAGACCGGCCGGTTGTTTAGGAAGTCGGGATAAATATTGACGAAGGCGTAAAATGCGAGAATCGAGAACCCCGCAGCGATATTGGTCGCCATGCCGATCGACATCACGTCGCGCATGCCGACGTAACGCCAGGTACCGCGAAACAGCTTCATCGACCAGAACACCAGCATCTTGATGGTGACGGCCGCCGGAACCAATGGAACGAAAAACGGCAGGAACCATTGATCGAAGCGCTTAAAGTTGAAGTAGATGCCGAAGCCGGCCAAGAACGCGAAGGCAAATAGCAGGATGTGAACGATGACCGCTAACAGGCCGCGGTAACGACGGACGCCCGTACGCGGTGGAACGGGCAATTCGGTTGGTGCAGCCTTCTCGCTCATTGAGTTCAACGTTTGCGTTATCTACAGTAATTTTGTCGTCGCCATCGCCGTAGGGCTGCTTTTATCGATTCAACCAGCATTCGGGCGATCACCCGATTGCGATCGGGTCCACCTGTTCATTCTTGTTCCGCGACGGTTTCCGGCGCCGTGTCCTTCGCCTCAAGCAGATCGAGAAACTTCTGCGTCTGCTCAATTCGCTGCTCCAATTCGTAGGCAAGCTGGGGCGAAATTGAGATCGCTTCCGCCTCTTGGGTGTAAAGCTTCAGTGCGGAGCGCGTTGACGACTGAGCCAACCCGCGGTCGCCGTTCAGATGTGCGAATAACGCGAGCATCAGGTAGGCCGTCGCTTCGTTCTGGGTATTGATCGCAAGGGCGTTTACTTCATCCAGGCGACGGCTCCAGTCGCGGTCGTTCTCGAAGAAATCCTCCCTGCGGAGATCGAGTTCGTCCAGCGACGTTAAGCGCGTCAAACCTTGCGTTAGATACACCAACGCCGTATTCAGGTTGCGCTTTTCGCGCTCGACGATGGTGAGCGCGATATAGTTGGCTGGATCTTCGGGTTGCAGGTTGCGGGCCGTGTTGAACTTCTCGATCGCCCGCGTGAACAGTGCGATTTGATCGGCAAGTTCGCGCGATTGATCGCCGTCGTCCTGCAGCGCCATCCGGAAAATCTCGATGCCTTCCGCACGCAGGTCGTCGCTGCGCTTTCGATTATCCTGGTCCCGCTCTTCGCGCTGTGGGAAACGCCAGTCGCCGGAATCGAGGACCGATCGCGTCGTGGAGCGCTCCTTCAAAGCGGTTTTGACTTCTTCGAGGGTCCACGGTGGTTCCGTGGTGCCGGATGACGGAAATTGACTCACGGGCATCCGGACCAGTGCCTTTAGGTAATCCGATTTGACATCGATCCAATTGTTGCGCTGGAGGGAATAGCTTGCGAAATCGTTGGGGCGTTTGATACCGGCGACGACGCCGAACCGGCGGTCAAGGAACATCGAGTGCCCGCGATGACGGTTCATGAAATAGCCCGGAACGTGAACTTCGGACTTGGGAATTTCGTTAATCGCGTCCCAAAGCCGCTTTTCACCCGGCAGTCGCGACTGCGGTTGATTCGCATATCTCGAGACCTGCAACGGATTGCGATAATACTGCCCAGCGGCCGGCTCGAGCGAGACGACCGTGGCTGTAAGTGCTGTAATGATAAGGGTTTGTCGGATCATGCGTTATGCTCCGGCTGTGGGTTTCACAGCCCTCCGATAGTATCGGTTTCAGACCCCCGTCGCAATAGTTATTAGACGGCGACCGGGATTTGGAATGTGCGTTTACTATACGTTTTGGGGTGTTTGATAGATCGTAGGCCTTAACAGGTGCCCTCGAAAAGTATGGCGCGAATCTCTTTTTTATCGATCTCTCTGGCAGCGAAGTGTCGGCTGCTGTTCGGCATGGCCGTATTGGTGATCATCGCTGCCGCCCTGTTTGTGCCGTGGCTGCGGATGCGCGACTTGGTACACGAGAACAACGTGCAGATGGTCAGAATGACCGGCCGGCTGGCGTTGGCGCAGATCTCGGGTGGCGATGGAAATTGGGATTTAAAACAGCGCGTGTTGGATAATTGGTGGCCGACAATGGCGCAACGTCATGGTTTTGAGGGGCCGCCACCGCGGTTGATTCCGGTTGAGGGGGGCGGCTCGAAGAAGTTGCCCATCGGCACAGACGAGTATGCCAAAGAGGGCATCGTTTACCTGACTTCAAACCTACAAGCCGAGGCATCACCGCCGATTTGGGAGCAGATCAACGGGCGAATGGTTTATCGGACGATTGTGGCGGTGCGGCCGCAGATTGCCGCGCAACGACAGCAGCCGCTGGCGGCGGTGATTGCCGTGGACTATCCGGTGGCGGACGCGCGGGCGGCGTTCTTCGTCAACATCGGGCTATGCCTGATGGCGGGGGCCTTGGCCGGCACGCTGGCCGTTTTGGTGTTCTATCTCATCACCAATCGATTGATTCTCTCGCCGGTGCTGCAACTTACGAAAGTTGCAGAGGCCGTTTCGCATGGCGAACACGGTGTGCGGAGTAACATCGCGACGGGCGATGAATACGAAGAACTGTCGCGCGCCTTCAACGCGATGTTGACGCACTTGCAGTCGTCGGAAAACGAATTGCGGCGCATCAATCGCAGCCTCGACACGCGGTTGGATCAGCTTGCAGAAAAGAACATCGAGCTGTTCGAAGCCAACAAGCTCAAGAGCCAGTTTCTATCGAATGTGAGTCATGAGTTGCGTACGCCGCTGTCGTCGATCATCGGTTTTGCGGAACTGCTGCGCGAATCGGCCAGCGGTGAAGGCGAACGGCAGTATCGCTACGCCGAAAACATCATGTCGAGCGGGCGCATGCTGCTGGGGTTGATCAACGACCTGCTGGACCTGGCGAAGATCGAAGCGGGTAAGCTGCAATTGCATTTAGCGGATATCAATCTGCGCGACTTGCTTACCAACCTGATCGATTTTGTTCGACCTTTGGCGGATAAGAAGAGTTTGCAGCTCGCCGTTATTTTGCCCGACGAGATTCCGAAGTTGCATTCCGATCCGGGGCGCATGCAGCAGATTCTGTTTAACCTGCTGTCGAACGCGATCAAATTCACGCCCGACGGCGGGTTGGTCGAATTGTCGTTGGTTATTGAAGATGCCGACGAGATCATCATTCGCGTGCGCGACACGGGCGTGGGGATCGCGGCAGATAAACTCGAAACGGTGTTTGAAAAATTTCGCCAGCTCGACGGCTCGATGACGCGCGAACACGGCGGTACGGGGCTGGGCTTGGCGATCAGTCGCGACCTGGCGCGACTGTTGGGCGGCGATTTGACGGCGACCAGCCGCGAGGGCGAAGGCTCGACTTTTACGGTGCGCTTGCCGACGACGGCACCGCATGATGCCGATACGACGATAATGAACAAGATCGACCTGGCTGGTTAGGAATGTCAGGGATGACGTCATAGTTTGGCGCACGGCACTTCGTTGATGCTGGTTGGTGTTTTTTGAATGTCGTCGCGGAATACTGATCGACGAAAACGGCGTGTCGCGTTCGAGTTACTTTGTGGATTCGTCATGTTTGCGATTTGGTTGAAACCCTCACCCCAGCCCTCTCCCTGCGAGGCAGAGGGAGTATACGTCGCACGCAAATTCGACAATGCACGCAAAATCGACATCGCTGGTAAGTTTGACGTCGCAAGCAAAGTCGACATCGCCCGCCAACTGATATGACCAAGCATCGCCCGCCACATCAAACGCCGAGTGACCGACCTACGCCAAGGACGCGCAGTAAAAGGTTACGCAAGCTCATTACGGTCGTCGTGGCCACGTGCGTGGGCCTGCTGTTGGTTGAAGGTGGATTTCGGTTGTTGGGGCCGCCGCAATATGAAGCGCGCAAAATTCTTCCACGCGGCGTGCCGTTTACCAGTGGGCCGAATGGGCTGCTGCAATATCAACCCAATGCGAGGTTTTATGCGCAGTACGACCCGCGCGGTGCTGAGGGCGGTAACGACGGTCGCGTGGACTATCAAATAAACAGCCAAGGGTTTCGCGGGCCGCAGTTCGGAGCCAAAGCGGAGAAGACATTTCGTATCGTTTGTCTGGGTGATTCCTTTACGTTCGGTGAAGGTGTGGCAGCAGATGAAACCTGGCCGCGCCAACTAGCGTCCTTACTGAAAAATCGCGACGGCGAACGAGAGCGTTCTATAGTCGAAGTCATTAACGCCGGCGTGCAGGGGCACGGCCTGATCGATGCCGTTTACAACTATGCCGTGCACGAACACGAGTTTGAAGCGGATGCCGTGCTGCTGGCGTTCTTTATGAACGACTTGATGGAGCAGGGAAAGACGATTGCGCTGAATGACGCGTTGCATCGCGAACGCCCCGCAACGGGATTGGCCAAGTGGTCGCGCGTGGCGGATTTCTTCCAGGATCGCGCGTTCGCAAAGGCGCAACACGAAGCGTTGCTTGCGGCGATTCACGACAGCTTTAGCGACGGCGGTCGCAACACGATTAAGAAGGTATTGACGGAATTCGATGCGTATCTTGGCGAGCAAAACGTGAAGCTTGCGGTCGTGGTCTATCCGCTTTTATGGCAGTTGGATGACGATTATCCGCTGACGGCGGAGCACCGATTTATTCGCGATACGCTTGCCGAAGCGGGTATCGCACACCTAGACTTATTTGACGCCCTGAAGGACGTGCCCGCCTCAAGCTGGTGGGCGCATCCGACGGACCATCACCCCAATGCCGCCGCGCACCGACGTGCAGCGCAAGCAATTTCCAACAAGCTCGAATCACTCGGCTGGTTGCCGTAACTCATACGCGCTGCGACTGCGTGCGTGCAACTATTGCGCGACGCGCAGGATTCATCGATCGTTTCATTAAACGACCTATATCCGCGCGCGGTTTACGGCGGGCGCAAATATTGACGTCTGTAAATATTTGCAACGCCGATTCGATAGCAGGCGGTCAACCTGATAAAGCGGATCGTGTCTTTATCGGAAGCAACGCGATAAGCAATGAATCGCGGATATCAGTATTGAGAAGGCGACGAATCGAACCGATTTGGTGGTGTATAATTTAGGAGCCCACGGTAGCGAAAGGAGACCCGCGATGGCATCCTACGATCTGCGCAGAATATTGGCCGGTTGGGAGTACGAGCCCGGCCAAATCACCGTTCGCAAGATCTCAGGTGACGACGGGGCCGTGAAGATCCAGATGCGTCTGGATTTGGGCATCCTACAGATGGAGGCCAGCGGTCGCCCCGATGGTCGCCGTCCGCACGGGGAAGAGTCGCTACTCGAGTATCATCTTAAGCGTTTGCAACTGCACGAACAGCGCAACGGCACGCCGTTGGGTTTCGAGCTCACGCCCGATGAATGCCAAACGCTGCGCGAAGAATCGTCGCAATACTATCACCGCTATTTGGCGGAGTTTGTGTTGGAAGATTTCGCCGGTGTGGAGCGCGATACCGCGCGCAATCTGAAAGTGCTCGATCTGATGGGCAAGTTTGCAGTGGAAGAATCGGACCGCCTGTCGTTGGAGCAGTTTCGGCCTTACCTGATCATGATGAACACGCGGGCGCAGGTGCATATGGCGCTGCGGCAGGGTCGATTCAAGACGGCGCTGGCACGCGTGGAAGCAGGGCTAAGCCGCATTCAGGAAATCTTCTCGGAGTATGCGGATGAGGAATCGTTCGAAGACGCGAGCGAAGTGATGATTCTGATGGCGCTGCGCAAAGAGATTCGCGCCCGCATGCCGGCCGACCCGGTCGAAAAGCTGGAAGCCGAGCTGACGAAGGCCGTTGACGACGAACGCTACGAAGACGCCGCCGTCTTGCGGGAACGCATCGAAGCGATGCGGGCCAAGACGACGTCGGGCGCGCGGCGGAAGCGACGGTAGGAATCCATTTCAATTTGTATTTCGCCAGGGGAAGGTCCAACGGGCCTTCCTTTTTTTGTGCATACGAGTTTCGGTGATGTTCGTGTGGCGAAGTCAATGTGGCAGGTCGGGGTAACCGTGCAGCAAATGATTAAGCCCCGGCGACGGGAGCGTAGGTACCTGCACCGCTACCGCGGTTTAACACGCGATATAATTTGGACCATGGATTGCGCGGCTAGCGCCGCTTCATCCATGGCTCTCAACCTGCGCCCCTTCCGGGGCTGAGAAAGACTATCGCGAAGCCGAACTGGAATATGGTCTAGCAGATGATTTCGTCCCCAAGAGACTGGTGGAAAATAGTCCACCCGGTTCGACGGTGAATATTCGTTTGCATTTTCAATTCTTGTCGACCGGGACGGATGGCGCGACTGGCACCAATTCATTCTGTCCCTACCGGGACATTGATTGCTCGGATAGCGAACTTACACCCGACCGTTGAAACGGTGGGCTATTGTCCCATGATCCCTAACGGGATCAAGTTGCGGTCTCGACTTGTAGATTGGCATTACGAGCGTGCGAGGAAAGCGACACGGCAATCGCCCCTATTAACAAAAAGGGCGGCTACTTTAAGCGGGAAAGGATGCGGTGGAAGCTGAATCCGTGGTTTTCTTGTCGATCGAGATTAGTCATACGCAAGCGGCCGAGAACGTGGATTCTACATCTACGATAATTTGTGCTGGTGATCGTGCGGCAAGATTGAATGTATGTGAGTCGCAGCATCAATGTCGCCCATAGATCTCAAATCTCAGATTTCGGATTTTAAAGTTCGGGCGTGCAGATTGCGGTACTCGGAATTGAACGTTGAGTAATTCGATGGCGTATGAGTGATAGGGTATATTAGATTAGCGGCGTATATGTTGTTAGCTGCAACTAATTGTCGCGACAAAATTGCATCCGAACCTCAATGTGCCCTCCATTCAGGTGATCCAATTATGCCAGACCAAACCACAACCATCTCCGAACTAAAAGACCTGATGCAACAGTTCGTGGCCGAGCGCGATTGGCAGCCGTTTCATACGCCGAAGAATTTGAGCATGTCGTTGGCAATCGAAGCGGCGGAGTTGATGGAGCATTTTCAATGGGTCGAAAACCCGATGGGGCCGACGGAGTGGAGTGAAATCGATCATCAGGAAGTTAAGGAAGAGCTGGCCGATGTCATGTGCTACGCGCTGTCATTCGCGACGGCGATGAACATCGATATCGCAGACGCCGTGCGCGAGAAAATGAAGAAGAACGCGCAGAAGTATCCGGCGGAACAGTTTAAGGGGCGGTATCAGATTCGAGATGAGCGGGGGTAACGCGAACCAAACTGATTTCATGTTTAAAAATGGTAGCGCTTTCGCGAAACCGCGAGCATCACTCCGCGCGGGCGGACACGATCAGATTATCGCGCGTGAGTTTGCGGACCGGGCTAAGGCGATAGTGGGCAAAGTCGGATACGTATCGTCGCGCATCGTCAAGCGATTCCGGTTTGCGGCGGCGCAGTGGCGACCATTTGGTGAAGCCGCTGTAGCGTTGCAAGAAGCGATGGGCACGCCACGATATTGCTTTCGGGCCAAGATCCAGCAACCAGTGCACTTCGGGCCGCGAGCCCCAGGTTTCGTAGCGATAGTTGGTGTAGGTGCGCACTTCGTCAGCCGTGTAGCCGGCGCGCGTTAAGCAAACATTGATTGATTGCGGGTCAAACAGATTGATGTGGTACGGATTGAGGCCGAGCCAACGGGCGCCGCCGATGACGCGCCAGCGGCTGTTCCAATTGGGCGTGTCGATCTTCAACGTGCCGTTGGGTGCTAAGACCGACTTGATCGATTTTAGGAACGCGACTGGATGCGGCACGTGTTCGATCACATCGCCTAGAAAAACCACATCGCACGGCGGGATCGTCGTCAGGTGTCGTTCGATGGGGCCGCTGCGCACATCGAGGCCGAAGTTGGTGGCCGCTTTGCTGACGGCGCCGGCGGATAAATCCGCGCCGATGACGCGCCAACCGCGCGCTTCGGCGAGCGCTGCGAAATGGCCGAGGGCACAACCGACGTCGAGCAGGCGCTTCGACGATTTCGATTCCAACGGTAGCAAGTGTACGACGTACTGTTGGACGGCGCGGGCCCAACGGTCTTCTTCGTTTTCGCCGAAGACGTAGTAGGCATCGTTGTATAGCGCGGTCAGTTCGCCGGAGGTGTAACGCGGGAACTTCTGCACCAACTTGCAGTCGGCACAGCGATACAACGCGAACTCTGCGGCTTGGCGCAGCCGCAGCAACGGTCGGCGCGTTTTGTTGTCGCGACCGCAGGCGATGCATTGAAATGTTTTATCCGGCGCGGCGGCGCGTTTCGCCTTGGCCTGCGGCCGGTCAGCTACTACAACAGTCATAATGTTTATTATCGACTAAAGTGGTGATTTGGCGACGGCGTTAGTGGCCGATTTTGCCATAAAGTTTTGCGGAATTGTCCCGTTTGTGATTTGTTGCCAGCCGTAAGTCGTTTTGTGCTTGACAATTACAGGCGAGGTTATCAATTGGGGATGTGCAATCGCACGTTCGGCGTACGTCCCAAATGACGAGGAATAGACAATTGTCGAAACAATATTTGCGCCTGCTGGAGACGCTGGTCAACTTGCCGACGGCGCCGTTTGTGGAAACTGCGGTGGCGGATTTTATTCGCGATTTTGTTGCGGAGCGACCGGCGTTGAAGTTGAAGCGCGATCGTTTCGGAAACTTGCTGGTGAAGTACGAACCCGTACGCAAGAGCAAGCAACGCGGACGCCCATTGTTGTTCGCGGCGCATATGGATCACCCCGGCTTTATTGCTGATGGGATGACAGACGACGGGTTGCTAAAGGCCCAATGGCACGGTGGTGTGCGCGGCGGGTATTTTGAGGGCAGCCGCGTAAAGTTTTGGGGCGATGATGGTTGGCGCAGCGGCACGATCGTTAAGACGATTGCGAACAAGACCAAGTTAAAGGACGCGCGCTATCCCGACCCGCCGCCGAAGGAAGTGCATATCAAAATGCGTGGCAACGTTCCGCGCGGTGCGCCGGGGATGTGGGGTTTGCCCGATGCGCGGATAAATGGCAAGCGACTGTCGGCGCGGGTGTGCGACGACATTGCGGGGTTGGCGGCCGTGTTGGCGATGCTCGACCAACTGTGTACGCAGCGCGCGAAGGTGTCGGCATATGGCTTCTTCACGCGCGCGGAGGAAGTTGGCTTTGGCGGCGCGCTGGCGGCGCTCGATGGCGGTACTGTGCCGAAGCGCGCGCTGGTAGTGGTGGTCGAATGCAGCAAGGTGATTCCCGGCGTAGAGATGGGCGCGGGGCCGGTGTTGCGCGTCGGCGATCGGGCGTCGGTCTTTTCGCCCGCAACGACGGCGTATTGTCAGGTCGTGGCGGATCAACTCGTCAAAGATAAGAAGCAATTTTCCTATCAACGAAAACTGATGGACGGCGGCACGTGCGAGGCCACGCCGTATTGCGTTCACGGCTACGACGCGACGTGCATCTGTTTACCGCTGTTGAATTACCACAATATGGATACGGCCAAAGGCAAGATTGCGCCGGAAAAGATTGATACGCGCGATTATCTAAATCTGATCGACTGGTTTGTCGCGTTGGCCCAAAGCCCGGGCAAGGTCGAGTTCGGCAAGGGTGATGCGGCGCTGAATAAGCGGTTGGAGGGTTTGTTGAAGAAACACCGACGGCGGTTGGAAACGACGGCGGGGCGGTAGGATGTTGGCTGCATCATCCTTCGCGGGAATTTGGCATTCTTCTTTTTTAGATTGAATTGGCTTCGACGACTTTTGAACTATTTTTCTGAGCGGCGTGGAGGCCTAGGCCTAATGTCGCTTACCCTTGATTCAACCAATCCGGCTTAGTTAGGTACGTGTTTGCTCGGTGACTTTTAAGACGCTAAGCGTGATATAATTTGCAAGCGAGTCGTAAGAGCAAATACGCCAAAGGCGTTACGTCAAACAGCCCCGGGTTGCCGCAACAGCGGCTACCCGGGGTTACTGTCTAAATCACGGCGTGCAACCCCAACGGGGTTGTGGCATCTTTTCCCCCGCGCAACGCCGCAACTCTCCAAGAGTTGAATCCCGTAACGAAAACGCGCGACCCGGGGTAGCTGCTTCGCATCAACCCTGGGCTACTGGCGCAACGCCTTTGGCGTTGGATTTTGCGCATGGCATCTCAACGCTACGTCTGCATTACGCACGCAAAAAAACGGTCGTCTCCCCTTACGTGGGAGAGGGAGTAAACACCGAACGCGGTTCTTACGTGCTCTGCGCTTTCGCATCGAGTTTAAGCGTTTTGCGCGTTGCGGCGATTTGGCCGTAGATCCGTAGGTAATGCTCCACCATCTCCGTGAGCGTGTGGCGGGCTTTGGCGAGGGCGAGCCCGGCGGAGGCGACGCGGCGCGATTCCTCACGATTACCCAGCGCCCAGAGCAGTTGTTCGGCGAGGGCGGCGTCATCACCACCCGGAAACAAGCGCGCGTTGTGTCGGTGTTGCAGACCGTCGAGCAGAATCATTTCGTCGGCAAGTAGCAATACACCGGCGGCTAGCGCGAGGATCGGTTCTTCGCGAAACGACGCTGGCGCGCGCGGCACGCAAAACATATCGGCCGCTTTGATCGCCGCGCGGGTGTTATCGAGGCGACCGGTAAACGTGACCTTATCCATAAGACCCAATGACGACGCGAGATGCCGTAGATCGTTCTCGGCGCTGCCCTTGCCAACGAGGAAAGCGGCGATGTTGTTGAACTGTCCTTGCACGCGTTTGATGGCGTGCAGCAAAGTGTCGAAGCCGAATTCCGGCTCGAGCGGGCCGGCCGCCATCAGCGTGGCCACGCGACCCGCCTTGGAAAACGCCGTCGGCTCGTCTTCCGCGCCGGCCGCGAACGGCAATACTTCGATCGCTTTATCGCTCAGGCCCGGCGTGTGTTGAAAGGCATCGGCAAAGGCTTTAACCGGCGTCACGATTTCGGTGGCTTCTGCCAGCGCGTGGAAGAGGGCGGGGTCTTCGAGCGCGCGGCGCGCCGTGACGTTAACGAGCAGGTCGGCCTCCATCGCGCGTGCGACTTGGGCCGCCAGTGGGGCGGCGGTGACCGACAGGCTGTGCACGATTAGCGGCCCCTCATAGCGCGGCTTGTTCAGAAACGCAGTGACTTCCTTCACGATGCCGCGCAGGGCGAAGCGTTCGATGAGCCGATGGTAGCGGCGATGTTGCAGGAGTTTGGTGGGGCCGGAGAGCAGTTTGGCGGCGCGCGGGTGTTCGGGGCAGACGAGGACGAAGTCGATGGGTTCGTCGATTAGGCCGACTTGCAAGTACCGTACCGATTCCGGAAATCGGTTGATAACCTCATCGTCGGCCACGAGGCAGACGGTCAGGCGTTCGGAAGCGGCTTTGCGGGCGCTCAAAAGTGCTCCTATTGGTGCGGTCGATTTACCGAGGAAGCAAAGCGGCGACCGGCGCCGCTCGGTAGGGGCCAATGCCTACGTCTTTATTATATCGAAAAAATGATGGTCGTGCGCAACTTGGCGGCGCGGTGTGCGAATTTCGTTTGCGTTAGCCGTAAGTTGCATTACCATTTTTCTTATTGGTCATAAGCGTCATCAAACTATTTGAGGAAAAAGGAACCCATGTCCGCCGAAGCGCCCGATCTGACGTCAGCCGACGACATAGCCGCATTGATCGATCACACGTTGCTCAAGCCCGAGGCGACCCACAAGCAAATCGACGCCTTATGTGCCGAGGCGCGCATGTATCGCTTTGCGTCGGTGTGCGTCAATCCGATATTCGTGGAGCGGGCCGCCAAGGATTTGAATCATTCGGATGTGGCGGTGTGCACGGTGGTCGGCTTCCCGTTGGGGGCCAACCGTACGGCGATTAAGGAAGAAGAAACGCGCATCGCCTTGGATGATGGTGCGACCGAGATCGACATGGTCTTGAATATCGGCGCGTTGATCGACGAAGAGTTGGATTTGGTGTTCGACGATATCGCCGCCGTGGCCGAGCTGTGCAATGCCGAAGGGGCGTTGTGCAAAGTGATTCTCGAAACGTGCTTACTGAACGACGAGCAGAAACTTCAGGCATGCGCGTTGGCCGTGGATGCCAAAGCCGGATTCGTAAAGACGAGCACGGGCTTTTCGACGGGCGGCGCGACGGTCGAAGACATTCGCCTGATGAGCGAAGCCGTGAGCGTAGCCGGTGTGGAAGTGAAGGCGTCGGGCGGCATTCGCACGCTGGCGAGTTTGCGCGAGATGGTCGAAGCCGGGGCCACGCGCATCGGCGCGAGTTCGGGCGTGAAGATCATCGGCGAGTTGACGGGCGGTCGCGATAAGGGCGTGGCGACGGGGGAGTGATGAACCGGGGAAAACGGTATTTATCGACGCCTGCGATCCTGACGTACTCGCTGTGACAAGGCAAGAGGAAAGTTCATTAGGACAATACCGTCCCCGACGACTTACGGGTAACGAATCGTTTCTTGGTGGTCCCGCCGAGCGCGTTGTTAGCGTGTTGGATTTTTGGCAGTGGGTCGGCTCCGATCTCGCCAATAATACCTTACGTGGGAAGCTCGCCGAGTATGTGGTTGCGTTAGCGCTCGATGTGGCGGATGGCATTCGGGAAGAATGGGCCGAAGCAGATATACTCGTTAAAGATGGCTTTTCAATCGAAGTAAAGTGTTCGAGTTATTTGCAAGGCTGGGATCAGACCGAGCTTTCCAAGATTCGATTCGATATCGCCAAGAAACGAAAGTGGAATCTCGACCGAAAGCGCTGGGAAGGTAATCCGCGGCGCGCGTCCGATTTGTACGTCTTCGCGCTCATCGCAACAACCGATCGGCAACAGTTTAATCCACTTGACTTGCGCCAATGGCGGTTCTTTGTGATCCCCACCGATTTAATCGATTTGAATTTTCAGGACCAGAAAACCGTGGCAATATCCCGCTTGCAGGCCATGTCATCTGCGGTCGAATTTGGCCGACTCGGTAAAGCAATTGATACGGCCCTAAAGCGCCTGAGCATGCCAAGGACCAAGATGGATTGACAGGCGGAGTGTTAGCGTGATCTTGCATCGATTGGTCCGCCGAATTAGGGTTTTCGTCTTCGCAACTCGCCCAATCCACAACTTCCGTTCGAGGAGGAGCAGGTGGCACAACCTAAGGAACAATGGGGTTCGCGCATCGGCGTGATTCTGGCCGTGGCCGGGTCGGCGGTGGGGTTAGGGAATTTCTTGCGGTTTCCGGGAAACGCGGCGGCCAACGGCGGTGGCGCGTTCATGATTCCGTATTTCTTTTCTTTGATCTTTCTCGGCATTCCGTTGGCCTGGGCCGAATGGAACATGGGCCGCTACGCCGGTACGCGCGGGTTTCACTCGTGCCCCGGCGTGTTCAATTTGATCTGGCGCAATCCGATGTCGAAGTACATCGGCGCGATCGGGCTCATCATTCCGCTGGTCATCTATATGTTCTATGTGGTGATCGAGGCGTGGTGCTTGGGATATGCCTGGCATTATCTGATAGGCGACATCGTCACGGAATGCGGCAAAGATCCGGAGAAGTACACCACGTTTTTTAACGGTTTCGTCGGCATGGGCAAAGACGGTGCCATCGTCAAAGTGTCGCCGCTGACGTTTGCGATCGTCGTCACCTTCATATTGAACTTCATCTTAATCTATCGGGGTGTAACCAAGGGGATCGAAACGTTCTGCAAGATTGCGATGCCTTTTATGGTCTTGGCGGCATTATGTGTTCTGGGGCGCGTTCTCACATTGCCGGCCAATCCTGAGAACCCCGCGCAGAATATTTGGTCGGGCTTGGGTTTTATGTGGAACCCGGATTTTAGCTCGCTGCTGAATGCCGAAACGTGGCTGGCGGCGGCGGGGCAAATCTTCTTCAGTATCTCTGTCGGTTTCGGCATCATCGTTAACTACTCGAGTTATCTGCGCAAAGATGACGACATCGTGCTGAGCGGGCTAACGGCGGCGACGACCAACGAGTTCTTCGAAGTGTGCTTGGGTGGTCTTATCACGCTACCGGCGGCAGTTATTTTTCTCGGCACCAGCCTTAACGTGAACAGTACGTTTGCGCTGGGCTTCCAAGCGTTGCCTGTGGTCTTTGCCAATATGGGCTGGGGGCAATTTTTCGGATTCATCTGGTTCTTTATGTTGTTTCTGGCGGCGATGACGAGTTCTCTCTCGATGTTGCAGCCGGTGATTGCGTTCTTCGAGGAAGGTTTCAACCTGCCGCGCAAGGCGTCGGTGGCGCTGCTGGGCTTTTTGAGTTTGATCGGTGCCGGCATCGTGGCATGGTTTAGCCAGAACTTGGTGGCGTTGGACACCTTCGATTTCTGGGTCGGCACGGCGCTAATCTTCGTGCTGGCGATGATTCAGGTCATGATTTACAGCTACGTCTTCGGCGACGTATTTGGCTGGAAGAAAGCGCTCGAAAAAAGGGACGATAAATACATGCGGCGCTCGGCCGGTCGTTGGGCCAACTTGTGGAGGCAAGCGCAGGCACACTCGGGTGCACACATGCGCATTCCGGCGTTTTTCACGTTCGTGTTGAAGTATGTTTCGCCCTTGTTCTTGCTGACGATTTTCGTGGCGTGGTGCGTGCAACAACTGCCGGGGCGCTTGGCGAACCTGAACTTGTTTAAGTTGCAAGTCGCCGCCGATAAGGCCGTTGCCGCTAACTCGGAAGAGGCCGATGCATTGTTGGGACAGGTCGAAACGGCAAAGGTCGCGTTGGGTAGCCTTGGCTTTATCGCCGCACTGCTGCTCCTGATGGTGATTCTCATCCATCTTGCTGCGCCGGCGTGGGAGAAGCGCATTAGCGAAGAACGCGCACTCGACGTTGAAGGGCAGGTGTCGTGATGAACTGGATGATCCTTGCACAAGCTGCCGAAGACGCCAAGCCGTTGGAAGAGATCAACTCGCAGGGCTGGGTGATGATGATTGCCTCAATGGGGCTGGTGCTGATCCTATTGGCGTACTGTTTTACGAAGGTGCTAATCGTGCCGTCCAAAGATGTGACCGAGCATTTGAAGGCGCCGCTCGATATCGATACGGGCGATCGCAGCTAGGCGTGATTCACCTATGACGCAGTTCTGGATAGACGCATTTCCGTGGGACATCGACGCCGAGGGTATCGAGCCGGCGCTGACGCGCTTGCGCGGCGAACTCGGCGTGGACGAAGTGCGTTTATTAGCGTTGGGCGATGAGATGTGTTATCTGCGTCAGCGCTTCGTGGGTGACGACCCGCGCCGCATGGTGCAACGCGATGCGGTGGCGCATTTTCGACCGCAGGCGGGCTTTTATAAGGCCACGCGTTTGCGGCCGACAGCCGGCGGTTGGATGAAAGCCCGCGATCCGCTTGCGAAGATTTGTGCGACCGCGCGCGAGTTGGGTTTGCGCTGCAGCGCGCGGATCGAGTGTTTGTCCAACGCGGCACTGGCGCGCAAGCATGAGATGGCCGCGTGTGTGAACGTGTTCGGCGACGTCAGCGATCGACGGCTGTGTCCTGCGAACCCAGATGTGCGCGAATACGTCGGCGGCGTGGCGGAAGATTTGGTCGAATCGCACGGCGCAACGACGATCGAAATGGGTGCGATCGGCTTCGGTCCCTTCTTTAACATGACGGACGGTTTGGGCCACGGCGAAGATGCGCTGACCGAAGATTTGTTGCGCTGGTGTTTCTGTTCGGCATGTCGCCAAGCGGCGACGGATGCGGATATCGATATCGATACGGTCGAAAAGCAAGTACGCGACCGGATCGATGCCGGTGGTCGGCAGCGGCGACGCAGCAAGCCGATCGATGATGCGTCCAGCGAATCGGAACTGGTGGCGTTTCAACAGCATCGCGGACGCGTGGTGCAGAAGCTGATCGACTTGGTGAGGGCGCGCATCGGCGAGCGCTTGACGGTGCCGCTCGATACGTGGAGCCGCGCGCACTGCATCCCCAAGGCGGCGGCGGAACTGCGCTTCGTCAATTGGGAACGCATCGAGAGTTGGCGCAAGGTGCACGATTTATACGGAATCGATATGCCCGGCGTCGAAGGGGAACACGCGGTGCGGTTCGATGCGATGCCGCCCGCGTGTGCCGACGGGCCGGCGCTCGTCAGCCGCGTGCACGAAGCGGTCGAAGCGGGCTTTGCTCAGATAGGCTTCTATTGCGACGGGTTGATGCCGACGGTGAGCTTCGATTGGGTGCGACAGGCGGTGCGATATGGCCGACGGGAAGGGTGACGCCAAGGAATGCAAAAGGCAAAATTAGAAGTGCAAAATGCAAAGAAGGCGTGCGACGGTCAGATCAGACTCAAATTGATTCATGCAAACGAGAATGCGTGATTGAGACGGCAGAGCCGCGTGCTGTGCACGCATAATTCACCGCGATTTTAATCCAGCCCAGTTTCGCTTAACCTTACCCACATGTCTTTATCCGCGTTAATCGACGATGTTGCACCGACCGCCGTTGAATTGCGGCACGAGCTGCACGCGCATCCTGAGTTAAGTTTTGAAGAGTTCGAGACGGCCGAGCGCGTGGTCGAGCAATTGCGCAAGATGCCCAATCTCGATATTCAAACCGGCATCGCCAAGACGGGCGTGATGGCCACTTTGAATGGTGATCGGGGTGGACCGTGCGTGCTGTTGCGTTGCGAACTCGATGCGCTGCCGATGCAGGAAGAAAGCGACCTGCCGTATCGATCGACGGTGGATGGCAAGATGCACGCCTGCGGTCACGATGGGCATATGGCGTGCTTGCTCGGCGCGGCGCGGGTTTTGTCGGAAATGGGCGACGATATTCCGGGCTGTATCAAGTTCGTGTTTCAACCGGCCGAGGAGGGTTACGGCGGCGGCAAGGTGATGATCGAGGAGGGCATTCTCGATCATCCGAAGGTGGATGCCGCGTTTGCCTTGCACGGTTGGCCTTACTTGCCGTTGGGCGTGGTCGGCGTGCATGCCGGCCCGACGATGGCTTCGGCGGATTTTTTTGACGTGACGATTCAAGGGCAGGGCACGCACGCGGCGTATCCGCATCGCGGCAACGACCCGGTCGTGATCGGAGCGCAGATCATTCAGGCGGCGCAAACGATCGTCACGCGCGCGACCGACCCGTTGGATAGCGCCGTGATCAGCATCACGCAGTTTCACGCGGGCACAGCGCACAACGTGATTCCCGAACGCGCCAAGCTAACGGGCACGATCCGCACGTTGCGCGAACCGGTACGCAACGCGACGCTGGCGCGCTTCGAGCAATTGGCACGCAGCATTGCCGAAAGCTTCGGCGCGACACTTGAGATCGAATGGGGCGGCGGCTATCCGGTGTTGGTCAACGATGCCGCCTGCGTCGACTTGGTGAAAGACGTGGCACACGCAACGCTCGGTGCCGAGCGCGTGGCCGCCGACATGCGGGCGAGCATGGGCGGGGAAGATTTCGCCTATTTTGCCCAGGCGGTGCCGAGTGCGTTTTGGCGTTTGGGCGTGGCAACGCAAGACGCCGCGGCCCAGCCGACGCTGCATCAACCGAATTACGATTTTCCCGATGAAGCCGTGGCGACGGGCATACGCATGCACTGCGAGCTAGCGCTCGAATACATCAAACGACACGCACGATAAACAAACGCATTCCTAATAGAGGTGAACTGAAATGGCTGGGGCTGTTCCGCAGATAGCCGTGCAGGACGTAAAAAGTAAACTCGATAACGGTGAAGACGTGTTCCTGCTCGATGTGCGCACGCCGGAGGAATACGAGACGGCGCATATCGACGGCAGCCATCTATTCCCGATGGATGAAATCCCGAGCCGCCTCGACGAGTTGCGCGATGCGATTCAGAGCCGCCCCGTCATCACGATCTGCCATCACGGGGTGCGCAGTCATAATGTGGCGGCGGCGCTGTTGCAGCGCGGTTTTGAAGATGTGTCGAGCATGTCGCGCGGGATCGATGCGTGGTCGTTGGAGATTGACGATAGCGTCCCGAGATATTAAGTCCGTTCACGATTGATAGCGACGGTTGCGCTGTGGTACCGACTAATTGCCCGCGTACGTTAACAATCATTCCATAGCCGCAAGCGCTCGGAATGTGGTTAAGCCACACCGTAAAAGACTTCGATCGGCAGCTTCAAGTTGTTTGTGACGATACGCGCCAAGCGCTCGAGGTCGTCATCGGCCAACATCGTTGCATATTCTTCGGTCGTCGCGCGGGCAATGGTGTAAAGCTGAATCAACTTGATCTTGCCACCCGCGTCGATGATTTCTTGTAGGCGTTGGCAGAATGCTTCAATTTCATTAGTCGGCGGCGGCTCATCGTGTACGCGCATCCATAGCGATTGAATCACCACGGGACGCTGTCGCGCGGCGGCGCGAATGTTCTCTAATACGTGTTGTAGTGGGTAGTTGGGGCGGTTAATTGCTTGATAGTAAGTTTCCGTGCCCGCATCTAGTTTCGCCCATATCTCGCCGTTGTTGGCATCCATGATGGTTAGGCCGCGCTCGACGATCGGGCGCGTGAGGTAACACGCGTCGGTGATCAACACCAGCTTGGTATCGCTCAAATTGTGTTGCTGACGGAGATCTGCCGCGAGCTGCACGGCGTCGTCGAACCTCGGATACGTTGTTGGCTCGCCGTCGCCGCTGAATGCAATATCTTGAATAACCCGTTTTTCGGGCGGCACCGCACTGAACGGAGCTTGCTGCCAAAGGTCGCCGGATTGGGCAACGCGAATCAGCCCGTCGAGTTCGCGCCGCACGATCTCAAGGTCGACCTTGCGCACCGTTGGCGGCGTCGTGCGATCGACCTGGCAATAGATGCAGTCGAAGTTGCACGCCTTATCCGGGTTGAGGTTCACACCGATGGAGAGCCCGCCGCTGCGGCGCGAAACGACCGGGTAGCAGTAAAGGTTTTGCTGCCAGGTGCGCGCGTGATCCTGATAGGCGCGTTGCAGCGGGATATCGGGTTGCGACGGCATATGGATAGTTTACGCGCGGCGACCGTGCTTTGGCAGCGGGCGGGTTAGAGCAAATCGGACGCGGGGACTAACATACCCGAGATGATCTCGATGCTGGCACAAGCGGCGACGGCGACTCAGCCCCAGTTGGTCCATTACATCCCGATCGCCACCACAGCGCTGTCGGCGATTTTCTGCACGATCTTGCTGCGGCGCTACCTCAAGAAGGGGCGCGGCACGCACCTGCTCTGGTGGGCGGCGGGCGTGTTTTTCTACGGCGTCGGCACGGCATTGGAGGCGACGATCACGCTGGCGGGGAATTCCATCTTGCTAAATAAGGCGTGGTATATCGCGGGGGCATTGCTGGGCGGCTATCCATTGGCTCAGGGAACGGTGTATTTGTTATTGCGCCGCCGCACGGCCAATGTGCTGTCGTTGATCAGCGTACCCGTGATTATCGTGGTGGCGATTTTTGTCATCCTGTCGCCCGTCAATCTTGATAAGCTCGAACCGCACCGACCCGGCGGCGCGGTGCTGGCGTGGACGTGGGTGCGCGCGTGTACGCCAATTATCAATCTTTATGCGGTGCTGTTTCTATTCGGTGGGGCGATTCTGTCAGCGGTGCGCTTCGGTCGGCACGCAGCCACGCGCCATCGGGCCATTGGCAATTGGTTTATTGCGATCGGAGCGATCCTCCCTGCCATCGGCGGTAGCATGGCCAAGGTGGGAATCGTCGAAGGGCTTTACATCGGCGAGTTTGTCGGCTTGATTCTGATTTGGATTGGTTACGCGTATTGCGTGCAGAAGCGCAGCGCGGCAAGCTGGTCGGGCGAAGGCGACAGGGCGGTGAATATCGACGCGGGCGTGGCTGCGTAACGCAACAGAGCCGCGTGCTGTGCACGCATATTTTTGAAGCTATCCCAGAACCTATTTCTGACTGTTTGCAGACTTGCAAAAGATTGGGTTTCTCTAGGGAATGCAACCCTCCCCTAACCCCTCCCTGCAAGGGAGGGGGAGTTTTGGGACAGCTTCTAGTTTGATTGGTTCACTCATTTTGGAGTCGACATGAATACAGTACACGTCAACGGCATCGACCTTGCATATGAAGATCGTGGCAGCGGCGCGCCCATTCTTTGCATCCACGGTTTTCCGCTGTCGCATGCCTTATGGTTGCCGGCGGCAGAAGCGTTGGGCGATCGTTTTCGGTTCATTATGCCCGACCTGCGCGGCATGGGCCAAAGCGGCGTAACCGACGAAGCGAGCATGCAGCTATACGCTGAAGATCTCGCGGCGTTGCTCGACCATCTGAAAATCGACGGCCCCGTGACGGTGCTGGGCCTGTCGATGGGCGGCTACGTGGCATTCGAGTTTGTGCGACGCTTCCCACAGCGCGTGGCAAAGCTGGTGCTGGTCGACACGCAAGCTGGCGCCGATTCCGACGAGAAAAAGCAAGAACGCGCGACGGTCGCCCAAAAGGTGTTGAGCGAAGGCGTCTACGTCGTTGCCGACGGCATGTTGCCCAAGCTCTTCGCCAAGAGTGCCGACAAGGGCCTGCTCGACGAGTGGCATGCGATTCTTAGCGCGACCGAAGCGCGCGGTGTGGCCGCGGCATTGCATGCAATGGCAGCGCGGCCCGATTCGCGCGAATCGTTCGGCGATATTCGGGTACCGACGCTCATCGTCGTTGGGGAAGAAGACGCCATCACGCCACCGGAGTTATCGAGGGAAATGGCGGAGGGTATCGACGGCGCGCGGCTTGAAATTGTGCCAAGCGCCGGCCACATGGTGCCGGTGGAAGCGCCGGCGGTGTTTAATCAGCTATTGGCGGATTTTCTGGGGTGATTCGAAGTGGCAGGCCGCAACGATGTTTGATCGGTCGAAGCAACTTAGAAGGATAATGAATCGTGGGTTATGTCAATTCACGATTGGTTGAGGCCCACCTTACTAAGTTTAGAATTGAAGGCCTGTATAGAGAGATGCGACGAAATAGAAAAAACTCGAATTTGAGACATAGGCCGCAAAAGTAAATACGCCGAAGGCGTTACATCAACTAGCCCCGGGTTGCCGCAACAGCGGCTACCCGGGGTACGCATGATGATCATGACGATCAACCCCAACGGGGTTGCGGCATCCTCTGCCGGATCGATGTCGCAACTCCTTCAGAGTTGAATGCGTTTAAGAAACACATAACCCAGGGTAGCCGCTGGGCGTCAACCCTGGGCTCATTGGGGTAACGCCTTCGGCGTAAAGACTCGAATAGGCCCTTGACTTGGGGGCTGTGCTTCGGCCTGATATGCCAAGGCGTTCGGATGGTCGTGCGTCTGAGAAATAGGCTGAGTTATATCACTTGCTAGCGGGGGCTAGAGCTGTTTTGCCGCACGCAATGGTCATCCGCTCTAAACTCGGCGACTTCGTTCGTAGTCGATTATTCAATGTTGGATGGGTAGAAGAATGCTGCGAGCGCGACGCGTCGCGTACTGCGCCACGCTACGACTTATCCGAGCGCTCATCCAACTCCATCCGCCGCAACCGATATGACATGTCTTCCATGATTGCCCGGTTGGCGTTGATCAAATCGGCCACGATGCCCGTCAGGAACATCTGAAAGCCCGCCAACAGCAAGATCGCCGCTAGTATGAGCGACTGCACATGTTGATTGGGTAGGCTGCCCGCTTGTATCCATAGATACACGAAGCGCAGCCCGATGAAAAAGCCCACGCCGAAGGTGATCACGCCGGCGGTGCTAAAAATTTTCATCGCACGATACGACGAATACACGCGTAGCATGATGCCGATCGAACGCGTGATGAATACGCCGATGTTGGAAAACAGGCGCGACTCGCGCAGTTTTTCGTTGGTGCGAATCGGCACGCTGACGGTCACGATGCGCTTGCGACCGGCTTGGATTACATGGTCGACGGTATGGTCGAAGTCTGTGGATATTGCCACGCTCATCGCGGCTTGGCGGGTATACGCTTTGAAACCGCTGGCGACGTCGGGCACTTCGAGATTGGCCAACCGGCTTACCACGCGGCTGCCGGTTTTTTGTAGCAACTTTTTTACGGGTGAAAAGTGGGCGACCTTATGCGGCTCGCGGTCGCCAATGACCAGATCGGCGCGGCCTTCGATGATTGGCTTGCACAACGTCGGGATATCGCCGCCGAAGTATTGATTATCACCGTCGGTGTTGATGATGATGTCGGCACCGTTTCGCAGGCAGAAGTCCATGCCCGCTGCAAAGGCGTGCCCGAGGCCGCGATTGCCGGTGAAGCTGATGATGTGATCGGCGCCGTTGGCCTTGGCAACTTCAACGGTGCGGTCGGTGCAGCCATCGTCGATGATGACGACTTCGACGACGTCGATGCCGGGGATTTCGCGCGGGATATCTTGCAGCGTTGCGGGCAGGGTGCCTTCTTCGTTCAAACACGGGATTTGAATCATCAGCTTCATGGTCGATCCTTCATGCGTGGAGCTGAGTGACGAGATCGGGTTGTTCGTTCCGTCTATCGATGTCGTCGCGCCAAAGGGCATGCCGACCTTAAGGGGCGGCATGGCACCCGTGCGATTTTTGATTCGGCTCGCCTTACGTACTTGGCGCTAACACACCGTCATCATCCGCTTCATTCCGACGCCAGCGTGCAATTTCTGCGTCATCGGGCCGCAGTTCCATAATACGGGCCAATATATGATCGGCCACTTCCCGGGCCGCCTCGCGGTCCTTTTCTCGGCCTTTCCACGGAGACAGGTCGATCGGCTCCCCCCAAATCACCGTTGCCCGGTGGGAAAACCAGAAAAACGGGGCGATCACCTTGTCGCTGTATTTGAGCCCGTGAATGTAGGCGGGAATGACCGGCACGCCGCTGCGCAGGGCGAGCAGGCCGGCACCACCGCGCGCTTCGGACGCCCCCTCGGGGTCACGAATGCCGCCCTGCGGAAAGATGCCGAGCAGCTTACCGTCTTTCAGATGCCGCATGGCCGCCTTGACCGAGGCCGTGTCTTGCCCGCTGCGGGTGACGGGGATGCAATCGATCGAGCGACAAAGCCAATTGAAGATCGGGATGGTGTACATCTCTTTGGCGATCATGAAACCGATCACGCGGTTGGGCGTGGTCGCGGTCAGCACGAACGGGTCGAGCGACGACGTATGGTTGGCGACGACAATCGCCGGACCGTGAGCGGGCAGCGTGCACAAGCCCTTGCGTTTGGTGCGCGCGACAAACCAGGCGTAGAAGTCGTTGAGATTCTTCCAGAAGGACAGGGCCACGCCGAAGCGGGCGCGCCGCAGGCGGATGTACGTAGCGAACAAACCGGTAGCGACCAAACCGATCGAGATACCGGCCATGATGGCGGGAACGTAGCGGTCGATATGCGGCCAATCCGGAATACCCAGCAGACCGGTGGCCAGCAAAAAGCCGAAGATGGAAATCAGATCGTTAACGCCGAAGACACGGCCGCGGATGTAGTTCGGAACGGTGTGTTGCAGCAAGGCATTGATACTGACTTGAATGCCAGACCCGAAGAAACCGATCAATAGCAAACCGGCCATGGCGAAAAACTCGGGTAAGCGCAAGACGATCGCCAGCGTCATAAATAAGCCGGCGAGGCCGGTGAGTTTCAAACACCAACACACCGCAATGTTGCTGCGCAGCGATTCGCCGAGGATCGTGAGCGCGACGGCACCGAGAATCATGCCGACGCCCATCAATCCCTGATAGATACCGATGTCGCCATAGCTGCCGCCGAAGACGTCTTTCACAACGGCGGGGATGATGCTGCGCACACCGGCGGCGGCGGCCCAAAAGACCGCCGACATCAGCATGAGTTCCAAGACGCGGCGATGTCGATTGACGTAGCTGAAGCCCTCTGCAACGGCACCGAGACCGTGATGGGCTTTCTTCGGTGAGGCATCGCGCGGCGGAAATATAAAGAAGATAAGCGCGGCGCTGGCCAAAAAGGTAAGGGCATCCAACTGGAAAATCGTGTTGATGTCGATCGTCCCGTCGACGACGTGATCGACCAGCCAGCCGCCCAGCAAGGCGGAGGCGATGGTGGCGATCATGCCAAGTCCGGCCGTCAGCGCGTTGGCGGAGACAAACTGTTCGTCGCGAATCAACGTGGGCAATAGCGATAAACGCGCCGGTGAAAAAACGGCGGCAAAGGCGCCGACCATGAACAAAGGTGTGATCGCAACCATGATACCGAGGGGGGCATCGGGCGTTGCTTCGGGATGCCACCAACCCTGCAGCGTGTTCAACAGAAACAGCATCGCGATCATGATGCCGGCGCGGATGATATCGACGCCGAACATGACCCATTTGCGCGGGAGAATATCGGCTATCCAACCGGCAAAGGGACCAAAGATGAAGAAGGGTGCCATAAAGGCGAAGCCCATCAGGGCTTGCCGGCGCGTGGTGTCGTCGGCTTGCAGCGCATCCTGCATCTTGAGCAGGCCGAGTTCGGAAAGATGATCGCCCAGCGCCGAAATACCATACGCCCCCCAGAGCAACAGGAAGTTGCGGTTGGTAAACAGGTTGGCGGGTTTGCGTGCGTCAGTCATGGTGGTGGGCTTCGAGTGCTCCGGGGCCGTCGGGCGTTATCGGTGGCGATATGCAAACGGGAGCGGGGTGAAAAGTCAAAACGTCGATACATCAAAACATCGACACGTCGGTCTTGAATCTTCTAAGAGTCCAAACGAGAGACCGGTCACATTGCAACGTCAAAATGTGTAAATGGGGTGACGAGGCGCATTTTGGAAGTCGTTGGGCTTGAGTCTCGTCGGCATGAGTTGGTCGCCCAGCACCAAAGGGGTAGGAGCACCCGCCAATCTGAAATCTCAAATTTCAGATTTGGAATTGCCGGAACGCACTGACAACGTTCTATATCTCCATCTATAAACAAACTCAATTCACATCAAACTAAATCAATGATCCTTAATTTCCAGACTTCAACTCCAATTCGAAGACTTCCAATCAATTGTACTTAAATTCAAATCGAAAATCCCCGACATTTAGGTTGACACCACCAACTATGAAATCTACAAATTCTTCGACGTTTCGACGTTTCGACGTTTCGACGTTTCGACGTTTCGACGTTTCGACGTTTCCTAATGCGCGTGATCGTGGTCGGCGCAGTGCGGGCACGTGAACTCGCCTTCGCGCGTCGATTTGTTGTCCACGATCGATTCGGGATAGCCGTAGTGGCAACAATGGCACTCGACGGTGTTCTCGCGGCCGAGGGTGTCGCGTGCCCAGCGGGCTAGTTCTTCCGGAAGCACACCGCGACCGCGGCAGACGGGGCAGGTTTCATAGAAGCTGCGCAGAATCACGTCGCGAATAAAGGCGGATTTATCCGGTACTTTGTTGAGCACGTCGGCCAAATGCTGGTCCACGCGGAAGGATACGATTACGCCTTTTTCTTTGGCCATGGTTGAGATCTCGACACCTCGAAAACCTGTTGCTCATCCCGTTGCTGTGCCCTAGGCATTTGATTAGCGCGGCGAGCGGGAGACGCTTACTATTGGGGGTTACCGTACTCGCAAGCGTGATGGGGGGCCAGTATGCGAGGTACCTGGTCGTTGGTTAGACCAATTCACGAAGGACGGCGCCCGCCGCCGTATGATTTGTCAGCGTGCACGAGTTATTGGCTGGTGCCACAACGCAACCGGTGCACTCCATCGTGAAATGGTCTAAAGGCAAGAGTTGCCGGTGACTCTTCGCGAAGTTGCGAGACGTAACGCGACACGAATCGTTGGAATACTGCAATCACGCAATAGCTAGTTGATCGCACTCGGCATATCGACCACGCGTTCGATCCAACCACCGCCGAGAACTTCGTCGCCGTGATAGAACACCGCCGCTTGGCCGGGTGTGATGGCTTCTTGCGGTTCGATGAACTCAATGGTCGCAGCGTCGGTACCGATCGGCGCGATTCGTGCGGGAGCCGCGTCATGGTGATAACGAATTTGCACGTCGGCGTCGATCGCGTCCGTCGGCGTCGGAATTAACCAATTCACTTCGTTCACGTGCAGCGTTTGCTGCAAGACTGCCGAGCGCGGTCCGACGATCACGGCGTCATTGGCCGCATCGATACGCGTGACGTAAATGGGTTCACCCAGCGCGACATTCAAACCGCGCCGTTGGCCGACGGTGAAGTTGGCAATGCCGCTGTGCGCACCGACTTCGCGACCGTCCACATGAAGAATGGGGCCGGGGGTGAATCCGCCGCCGTCGCCGCGCTGCTTCACCAATCGCGCGTAATCACCATCAGGCACGAAGCAGATATCCTGCGACTCGGGCTTATCGTGTAACGCCAAGCCGAAGCGCCGCGCATGATGCCGTACTTCATCTTTGGTCATGCCGCCCAGCGGAAAGAGCGTACGCGCCAATGCCGACGATTCGAGACCGAAAAGCACGTAAGACTGATCCTTGTTATCGTCGGTCGCGCGAAACAAGCGCGAGCGCTCACCGTCGTGTTCGACGCGCGCGTAATGGCCGGTCGCAATGTAGTCGGCACCGACCAGATCGGCGTAGTGATACAGACGACCAAACTTGAGCCACTGGTTGCAGCGCACGCACGGGTTGGGCGTGCGCGCATTGGCGTACTCTTCGACGAAGTAGTCAACGAGCCGACCGAAGTCTTTTTCAAAGTTCAACGCGTAGAACGGTATATCGAGCTGACCGGCTACCACACGTGCGTCGGTGGCGTCGGCGGCGGAACAACAGCCTTTGGATTTTTCCGGTTCGGCAGCGACGACCGGCAGCGACAGTCCCTTGGCTTTCTTATCGTCTTCGGCGATGTGCGCTTCGGCCCCCAAGCGCATGAAAACGCCAACGACTTCGTAGCCCTGTTCCTTCAGCAAACAGGCGGCCACGCTGCTGTCGACGCCGCCACTCATGGCGACGAGTACCTTGGGCGGGGTGGTTGGCATAGGGGGTATTGTAGTCGATGTGGGTGATGTGGCTGCGCGGCGTGAGGGGATTGGGAATAGCGAATGGCGAAAATCGAAGGGCGAGCGGCGAATGGCGAGAATGGAAGAGCGACTGGCGAATAGCGCAAGGCGTATGCCTGTCGGCAAAAAGCGTGGGGTGCGCCGCCACGTCAGAGCCGCGTGCTGTGCACGCATGAAGCCCGATCGATGCGTAAGTTTGCCCCCGACCGCCTTCTTGTGACGAGCGGCGTCAATGTCCCCCACCCCTCGCTGCGCTAAGGGGCGGGGCACCCATCAAGCTCCCTCTCCCCCGAGGGGTGAGGGCTGGGGTGAGGGGTACTGCCAGCGCGTACCACCCGTCGCGCCACAAGACACGCATCGATAGCAGATTACCGATTGCAAACCGATGCCACAGCGCAGGCTGCGACTCCATAACATCAATCGAGATGCATCGACGTCAATAGTTCGGGCTCGGCCTCTAACATTGCGATGGTTGTTTGGGCGAGATTGGCGTGAAACTGAATCCCCGCGCCGCGGTCGAGTTCGCTGATGATTTCCATGACCGGTCGCGCAGCGGCATAGGCGCGCGACACGGCCATCGCATCCACGCAGTCGGCGACCTGAATCACGCGGGCGGTGAACGGAATATCGTCACCGATCAATCCGTCGGGGTAACCGCTGCCGTCGGTCCATTCGTGATGGTGTCGAATCATCGGCAGCAGCGCCCGGTAATCCGGCATGAACTGCAAGAGCGCTTCACCGTCGGCGGGATGCTGCTTGATGACGGCAAACTCGCCATTGGTCAGGCGGCTGGGCTTGGTGAGCACGGCATCGGGTACGGCGAGTTTCCCGATGTCGTGCAGCACCGCCGCCGCGCAGACGTTGTGCGTCGTGAGCGCGTCGAGTCCGATCCGTAGGCACAACAGGCGTGCCAACCGCTCGACGCGTAACGAGTGGGCGGCCGTATATGGGTCTTTGGCTCGGAGGGTTTCAAACAGGCCGTAAAAGATGCGATCGCGAACGACCGGCCGAGGAAAGTTTGCAACGCGGGCGTCGGCGCCGGCGGAGCGCGACAACCGCAGATGCGACATGCCGATTGCCAGCCCGACCGACGGGCGCTCGGTTGTGCGACGAGCGCAATGCGTCGTGCAATCAGCGCGCAGGGATGAGCGTCGGCTGGCGGCGGATCGAATCGTCGCAGACATCATCTGTTCCTTCCCCTTAGCCCGGCACACCGTGTTGCACGGCGGCAGCGAACTATGATGCTCTTCGGGAGGCCGCAATTCATGCTTGAAACGATGGATGTGGTATGTTTGCAACGCGGCCCACGACCTCGTTGTGCGGCGGCATTATTTGCACCCCGAATCAACAGCGGACGTATGAGCCTGTTTAAACGGTTAAACACCACGATGGCCGTTGTGACGCATTTGCGAAGTCGATAACACCCCCACAAAATCGGACCCTATGGCCAAGCGCGAACGAATCGTCGTCGGGATCAATAGCGGCACCAGCGCCGACGGTGTCGATGCCGTCGTCTGTCGCATCGCGGGGCGCGGCCTGCGGATGCGGGTGGAATATTTGGGCATGGCCTCGCGCAGGTATCCTTCGGATTTGCGCGAGCGGATATTGGCCGTGATGGCTCCGGCGGCGACGCGCACGGAAGAGGTCGGCGCGTTGCATCGAGATATCGGGCTGGCGTTTGCGCGCACGGCGCAAGCGGCGTTGAAGAAGCTGACGATTGCCCGCGCCGATCTGATCGGCTCACACGGGCAGACGGTCGGACACTATCCGGCGCAGGGGCGCGGTAAGCGTAAGCAAACGCCGGGTTGGTCGTTGCAATTGGGCGATCCGGCGTTGGTGGCGGCCGCGCACAACACGCCCGTGGTCGCAAACTTTCGGCAGGCCGATATGGCCGGAGGAGGTCAGGGCGCGCCGTTGGTGCCTTGGACGGATTACGTGTTGTTTAACGATCGTAAGCGCGCGCGGGTACTGCAAAACATCGGCGGCATTGCCAACCTCACGTATCTGCCGGCGGGCGGCGCGCCGGAAGATGCGATCGCGTTCGACAGCGGGCCGGGCAACATGGTGATGGACGCGCTCGCACAGCGCTTAACCCACGGGCGGCAAACTTACGACCAAGGTGGACGGTTGGCGGCGCGCGGTAAGGTCAACGAAACGGTGCTGGCGGCCATGTTGCAGCACGCGTATTTCAAGCGACAGCCACCGAAGAGTTGCGGGCGCGAAGAGTTTGGCGCTGCGTTTGTCGAGGCGCAGTTAAACACATTCGCGCGGTTAAAGCTGACGACGGAAGACTGGCTGGCAACGGCGACGGCGCTGACGGCGCACAGCATCGAACGCGCCTATCAGCGGCTGGGTCACATCGATGAGGTCATCCTCTGCGGCGGCGGCGCGAAAAATACGACGCTGGTTCGAATGTTGCGGGAACAATTGGCGGCACAACCGCGTCAGACGACTGGTGCGAAGATGAAACCACTGAGCAGATCACAAACAAGAAGCGTTAACCCGAGTGCCCCTGAGTTGAGACGGGCTAATCAGGGTGCCCCTGCCCTTCCAGGGCTGGGGGACACTGGGCCGCGCGCGGCAGCCGGTGCCAAAGTTTCGGTTGCCCCTGCCCCTCAGGGGCTGGGGGACAAGCCCACCACCATGCCGCGCATCACGCGCATGGACGAATACGGCATTCCCAGCCAGGCGAAAGAGTGCATCTCGTTCGCGATGCTGGCGGCAGCGCGCATGGATAGTGTGCCTGCCAATTTGCCGCAGGTGACGGGCGCGCAGAAGGCTGTCTTGTTGGGTGGAGTGTTTGCATGACAGACCGATTGCAACCTGATGCATCAGACCATCAAACCAACCTAAGTATCCAGCTCGCCGACGACGGCGTATCGATCGATCAGGATCTCACCTGTCACGCCTGTCATTACAACCTGCGGATGCAATCGCGGAGCGGCAAGTGCCCGGAGTGTGCGGCGTCGATTGAAACGACGATTGCCAAACGCATGTTGGTCTTGCTCAATCCGCGCTGGTTGAAGTCGATCTCGGCAGGGGCCGCCGTCCTGAGTTACGGAATCCCGTCGGTGTTATTTGTTTTCGTATTGGGAAACGCGCTGCTCAAATTTTCGTCCATTTTTGTTGAACCGCGCACCGTTCTCATGTTCGCCGCCACGTGCATCGGTCTGGTTAGTTTGATCGGTATCTGGCTGTTTACGAAACCGCTGAAGACCGATTTGGCGTCGAAGCGCCTGCGTCGGTCTCAATTGATCGCTCGCGTTTCAGCGGTTGGATTGGCGGGGGCGGTGATGGCACTGTTTAACATTCCGTTAAGTAGGGATATAACACTGAACCTCATCGTTTTCAGTATCGGCGCAGTGTTTATGATGGTCACGGTAATCTCATTTGCCCTTTTTTGTGGCGAGATCGCACAGATGTTGAGCGATCATAGAACCCGCCGACGTTGCGTAATCTATGTGGGCCTTTTCGGGTTGGGATGGTTGATGACCATTCCGGCGCTGCGGTCTGCGTTAACGTCGGTCCGACCGGCCCCGCTATTCTTAAGCCTATTCATTGGCGGTTGGGCGCTCATCATCCTGATCGGCTTTCTCATTTTGGTCCTGCCGAATCACCTGTCGAAGAAACTGCAAGCCGCCCGGTCGGAGGCGTCCGAAATTCTGACCGCCGCTTGGCCTGCGCCGACACAAATCGCCGATCCCGCCTTATGATCCCACCTCATGGCAACGCGAACCAAACAACCCTCCGAATCCCGCGGTCACCTGCTGACCGAAACGATCAATACCAAGTCCGCCGACCTCGACGCGCTGAGCGTCAGTGCCGCCTTCGACGTGATGAACGGCGAAGACCAGACGGTGCCGCAGGCGGTGGCCAGGGCCAAGCCCGCGATTGTGCAAGCGATCAAGCTGGTGGCCGATGCATGGCGCGCGGGTGGGCGACTGATTTACGTCGGTGCCGGCACCAGCGGTCGATTGGGCGTGCTCGATGCTTCGGAATGTCCGCCCACGTTTCGCTCCGATCCGAAGATGGTGCAGGGCATCATCGCCGGCGGTCGCAAGGCGTTATGGCGTAGTATCGAAGGTGCCGAAGACGAGGGCAGCGCCGTCGTCGCAATCTTGCGCGAGATGAAACTCAACAAGCATGACGTCGTCATGGGCATCGCCAGCGGCGGCACCACGCCCTATGTGCATGCGGCGTTGGGCGAAGCGCGCAAGCGCGGGGCAGGTACGATCTTCTTCGCCTGCGTGCCCAAGCGGCAAGTGCCCGCCGATGTCGATGTCGATATTCGCGTGTTGACCGGCCCGGAAGTGCTGACCGGCTCTACCCGCCTCAAGGCGGGCACGGCGACCAAGTTGACGCTCAACATGATCACGACACTGGCGATGGTGCAGATCGGTAAGACGCACGGCAATTTGATGGTCGATCTGAATAGTTATGCCTGTCGCAAGCTGGTGGACCGTGCAACGCGCGTGGTGCAACAGTTGACGGGTCGCGACCGCGAGGCGGCGGGTGCGTTGTTGCGCGCCGCCCGCGGCAAAGCCAAGACGGCCATCGTGATGGGGCGCTTGGATGTCTCGCGCGCGGAGGCGGAGAAACGGCTGGCGGCGGTGGATGGGAGACTGCGTGCGGCGTTGGGTGAGTAGGCGGATTCGCTCCAGTATTCCCCACCCTTCGCTGGCGCGAAGGATGGGGCACCCGGCACGCTCGGCCTAGACAATCAGGCAGAGCCGCGTGCTGTGCACGCATGTGTTTGTCGCGGCAAGTAATCCTGATTCGACGTTTTTCCTGTAACGGGCAGGCAAATTGTCCCCCACCCCTCGCTTCGCTAAGGGGTGGGGCACCCGCGCCAGGTGGCGCGACGACATTCGTGACCAACGAAGTACCCTCGAACACTCACATTTCGTTTGAGAGAACACCGGTTGCAAACCGGTGCCACAGCGCTGTTGGCTTCGCCAACATCGATGATGGATGGTACGTTCAATCGCGTAGCTAGGTCGTCCCCTTGCACGGAAGGCGCAATCTGGTGCGTCGAAAGGCACGCCCCCGCGCGTTGATGAACGTATCAACGGCTACCACAAGCCCCAAACCGCAAAATAACGCGGCGGGCTTGCATTTATGCCGCCGGTTTCGACAATCTGCGGCCATGTCCGAATTGCCGCCGCTTCAATGTGATTTGCCGATCCGGGTGCGCTATCCCGAAAGCGACCCGATGGGCTATCTGCATCATTCCAAGTTCTTCGAATATTTTGAGATGGGCCGCATCGAGTTATTGCGACAGGCCGGCTTTAGTTATCGCGATCTTGAGGAGCAGGGCTGCTTTATGGCCGTCGTCAAAATCGAGTGCCGCTTCAAATCGCCGGGTCGCTTTGATGACGAACTCATGCTGACCACGCGCATCGAACGCATGACGAGGGCGCGCATCGATCACGCCTATGTGTTGCGCCGTGGTAATGTCGAGTTGTGCGAGGCGCGCTCCACCATTGCCTGCGTCGATCGGCAAGGAAAGCTGCAGCCCATTCCCGAAGAAATATTTATCGAAATCGGCGACTGACCGATCCGTTGAACCCAACGGAGGGAGACCCCGTCGCGACATGCTCTGGGTATTTGTCATTCTGGGCGCACTGACGCTGGTGGCCGTGCTGTTCGGCATGCTCAAATCGTGGGCGGGCCGTCGGTCGCTCGTGTTTATCGACCTGACGTCGCTGGTGTTGGTGATGGCGGCGTGGGGTATGGGGCATCAGGATACCATGGGCCGCGTCGCGCTGGCGGCGGCGATTACGTTGGAAGTGCTTGCGTGGATGGTCGGTCGCGATAGCGTTGTTGAATCAACGGGCGGCGCTCGTGCCGTTGTTGAAGCGTTCGACGCGAACGGTGAACCCGTCGCGTTCGGCGAACCCGTCGATGAATCCGAGTTCGGTGACGACGAGAGTGGCGAAGACGACGACCGCGCACGCGAAGCGATCGATTCACCGATTTCGGCGGGGCCGTCGAGCGCGAATACCGCAAAAGCCGAATCGTTGGAAGCGTCGATGATCGGCCTCGGGCAAGGCGCCGTCTGCGTGCGGACGATCGCCCTGTTGGCACAACCTTATCATCTCACGCCCGATGTGTTTCTCGCATCGCTCAAACGCGCGGGCTTACGCGCGGCGCAGATCGTGCGATCCGACGACGCGTCGGTGCCTACCTATATTGCCTATGAAGGTGTGCGCTTCGGGGTGGACGTTTCCGAAGTGCCCTTCGACCGCACGGTGATGGCGCGTGCGTTGGCGCGCGAGTCGATCGGCAGCAACCTGCGCGACGCGTGCAAGTCGCATGCGGCTTTCTTTGCCGTGGATGTTGCTTTCGATCATCAAACGCCGCGCGCGTGGGTCGCGCGCTATCTCACGGCGGCGCATGTGGCGCTGAATGAGTTTGCGCCGGTGGTTGCGATGCTGTTGACCGAGTCGGCGACAGTGGTGGCCGCGGGGCAACTGCGAGGCCTTTTGAATAAGCTCGACGGCAGCCCGTCAACAGCGGCGGACCTTTGCGTCGTCAATCGGTCGTTCAAGCTGGACGAGGCCAACGGCGGGTTTGACTTGCTCGATACGCTGGGCCTAACGACCTTCGGCCTGCCCGATTTGCAGTTGATCTTGCGCGGAGCGGCGACGATAGAGGAAGCATCGCTGACGCGCGATGCGCTGTGCGAGCAGTTTCTAAGCGGCGGTTGTCATCTCCTGCATGGGACGGACCTTGTGGACGAACGCGAGATCGCTTGGCGCGTGAGTTATCGCCGCAGCGCGTTCGATCCGGATCGGGAAGTCGTTCAATTAATTGAGCAGGGGCGTGATACTACACGGCCCCTGAATTATGAGGCAGAGCAGAAAGACCAATCCAACAACATATCGTTCGATAAAGACGTTGCGGGGGGACAAATCGATACGCAGAATGATACAGCTTCTGATGACGCAAATATCCCGTATGACAATCGAGGAATGATGCCTTGAATTACGCTCCACTCGCTTTTGATGATGATAGATGGAACGCGCTTGTTAGCGGTTATCGTGTACCCTTTAATCCGACCGGTTTCATACGTCAGCTTATGGACAACCCGGAAGATGCTTCCGTTTGGAGTCAGTTAGTTCCGGAACTTTACCATCAGGGAACGGTAGGTAGCGCGAGCTACGCGGTTGTCCCATGGCTGGTCAGGATTTGTGAAGATCATGATTGTCCATTCGAGGATGCAGTGCTGCTCGCCGTGTTAGTCGAATTGGCTCGCCAAGATGACAACAATCCGCCGCTATCGGACTTTTTAAATGAAGCGTATCACGCTTCGTTGCACACTTTACACCGACTCAGCCTTTCGCATTTACCAAACATTCGATCACTCCTTCATCGTCGCGCTATCTTCGCCTTGGCAGCGGTCATAGCGAATGATTACAGTCTCGCGGAATTGCTGATATTCGTCGAGGACGAAAAGGATGTGAGCGCGTTGCTCGCGGACTACTACAAAGATGTTCCCAGTGGTCTGGGCGACCGTCAGAACGATCCCAAGCAGGTTGCTTCCGCCCGCGAAGTCGCGCCGACTGCGATTGGACATTCGTCTCTCGACCCGCGCTTTATCACCGCCGAGCGCGTAAGCTGGGCGATCTTCGTTGGCATTCTATTTTTCGGTTGGCTCGCCCATGCCTTAGCGGCATTCTTCTTCAATGCCGATCCCAAACCCATACTCAGCATTTATGCCGTCGGCGCGACCGCCGGGTTTGTCGCCCTGATGGGTATCCTTGGCATCGTTTGGCCGCCGGTCGTTTATCGGCATCGTTCCTATCGTATTACCGACCATGGTCTGCAAATTCGCAAAGGCGTTTGGTGGCGCGTCATCATCGACGTGCCGCATTCGCGGGTGCAACATACCGATGTCACGCAGGGTCCGCTCGAACGGCGCTATGGTCTGGGCAAGCTCGTCGTACATACCGCCGGCACCATGAGCGCGACGGTCGAACTCGAAGGCTTAGCGCATGAAACGGCGCTGGCCTTACGCGATCGGTTGACGGGGGCGGACGACGATGAATCCGTTTGAACCATTGCCGATGGGCGATGATGAAGCGTTTCTAAGGCTGCATCCATCCTCACTGCTGTTCGCTTTGGCGCGCACGCTGCGTGCGTTTTTGTTGCCCGGAATTATCGTGCTGGTGCGCGGGGGCGAAAACTTTGAAGTCTGGTTGATGCTGTTGGCGATTCCGGCGTTTCTGTTGGCGCTGTTTCGCTATATCACGTTTCGCTTTCGCCTCGCCGAGCGCGAAATGATCGTGCGTAAGGGGCTGATCTTCCGCAGCGAGCGCATCATTCCCTACGGTCGTATTCAAAACCTCGATTACAAACGCAATCTCTTCCATCGCTTGTTCGGCGTCTGCGATATGTTGGTGCAGACGGCCAGCGGCAAAGAGCCCGAAGCAACGCTCAGCGTGTTGCGGCTGAAAGATGCGGAGGCGGTGCGCGATCAGGTCGCGCGGCGCAAGGCGGCGCTGACGGACCAAGCCGTCGCGCTCGATGCTCCACCGGCCGATGAAACGGATCGACTAACCGACGCCGCAGGAATCACCGAGTCGGCGCCGCAAGAGGCCGCCGAAGAACGGCTGGCACACGCTAGCATCAAAGAGCTGGCCTTGTTCGGGTTGATCACCAATCGCGGTTGGTTGGCGGTGGCGGCGTTGGTCGGTTTGGCGTTCCAATTCGATTTGTGGCCCGATGCGGATTTGTTTGAAGCGTGGGCCGATCGCGCGTTTGGCGTATCGAATTTTGATGCGCGCGGCAAAATTATCGCAAGCGTCGTCGGTCTTATCGCGGTCGTGTTGATCGTGCGCGTGCTGTCGGTCTTTTGGTCGATCCTAACGCTTTACGATTTTTCTTTGCTGCAACACGGCGGGGAATTGCGCACGCGCTTCGGTTTGCTGACGCAACATGCGCTCACGCTCCCCAAGCATCGGATTCAATTGATCGATATCGAATCGTCACCGACGAGCCGCTTATTCAAACGCGTAACGCTGCGCGCCCGCACTGCCGGCGCGCTGAGCGACGAAAATCAGGGCACCAGTCGCGATTGGCTGATGCCGGTGTTTCGACGTGGCGATGTGCCCGAACTATTGCACGACGTGCAGCCCGAATTGGAGAACGAACCGACCGACTGGCAATCGATCAGCCCGCGCGGGGCGCGCCGTATGATGAAACAATTGGTGTTGCTCGATCTCGCGTTCGTCACGCCCTTGGCCTTCGCCCTGTCGCATTGGTGGTGGCTGGCGTTGCCGCCGGCGTTGGGGTTGAGTTGGTTGATCGCGCGTTGGGTGGTGCGCGCTCACGGTTATGCGCTCACCGCGAATGTGCTCTGGTTTCGCCACGGCTTGTTGGCCAAGAAAACGCGCGTTATTCGTTATAACAAAATCCAGACCGTCACGATTGGCGAATCCCCATTTGACCGCCGCAACGGCCATGCGTCCTTGCGGATCGATACGGCCAATTCGGGCATGGGGCAGTTTGCAGTCACGATTCCGTATCTGCCGCGCGACGAGGCCGAGCGCCTGCGGCGAGCGCTGACCGACGAAGCCGAACGACGCGATTTTGTTTGGTAACGCCGTTGCAACGGCACCAACCACCGTCCATTTTGCACTGGAAATCCGCTTCACCGCTATCGTAAAATAAAGGCAACGCCTTGGCTGTGCGCTTGATTATCGCTGCGCGCCTAAGCGGTCGTGAGGCTATTAGCGATTGGAGAGGAATACGTGCCTGTTGCAATCAAGATCAATGGAAGACGCGACCCGTGGCGAGTATTGATCGTCATTAGCTTCGTTTGCGGTACCTATACCGTCGCTCAATCACCCGCAACGCAACGCGACAATAGCTCGCGCGCGAATGCAGATGTCGCGATGACAGTCGACAGCGCGCGGTCCGCCAACGATAACGCCATTCACGCGCCGGAGCCGACGAATACCTACCGCACGTGGCACGAGCGCACGCGCCGTCATGATTTGATTTACACCGATATCTATAAGCGCAGTCGCCGCGCCGATGAAGCCGCCATCCTGCGTGGTGACACGCGCATGTGGTTGATTGAAGATTATGTTATACAACTGCGCGTGTTGGGTGATGAAGCGCGCTATATCGATTTGCTTTGTCGGCTATCTCCGTCCGATCCGACGGTGCAGGAGGCACGGCTGCGGCTCTTTAAGATTGTGAAGGAAGACTTGCTCGAATCTCGACAGTATCAGGCCGTCTTGCGCATGGCCGGCAACGTACAGGATGGTTACGATAAGCTGATCGCGAAATACAATCGACCCGAAATCGGCGAGCGACCCATCAACTGGTGCGAGCTGAGTTTCAAGGGCGACTGCGCCAGCGAGTTTCACGATTCGTTTGCGTTTTTCGAAGCGCTGGTTGCAACCAACCAGCGCGAAGAGGCCGTGGTGCTGGCTGAAAAGATCATCCGCACGCGCGTCGACGTGAACGATCTGTTGCCAACGTTGCGCTATACGGTTTGGGATTTGCCGGAGGATTTAAGCACCAACGGCGTATTGGCCGAACTCAAACGTTCCGCCGAACGCGCCGGCGACCCGACGTTTACCGATGCATTGGAAGCGCTGGCCAACAGCAATCAGACGGAGCGCGACCTGGACGCGTTTCGCGAAGCGCTGTTGGGCGATGGGCGGAGAAAGCGAAGCGACGGGTGGAGGAGTCGGTGTTTGAGGGCAGAAGGGCGTGTGCGTCGTAGTAGTCCCCCAGCCTTGGAAGGGCAGGGGCACCCTTCCGTATGCACAATGCGAATGAGATCGACTGCACTTGGGTTGCAGTCAACAAAACGCCTGTGCTTGAAGGGGCACCTAGCGACAGCTCGCTAACCCTCCGCCACACCTTTTCCAAAAAACTTCGGCGGTGCCGCCAGCGAATAGACCTCCGTCTCCGCCGCTATAGCTTCGCGCAGGTGCTTGGGCAGGCGCATCATGCCCGTCAGGCTAATGCCGTCGAGCATTTTTAGATCGCTGTCGAGATTCGCTTGCAAGGCGGCGTCGATGGCTTCCGCGTCTTGCACCTTATCCAACGGTTCGTCGGAGCACAGCACAAAACTCCACGGCGATGCATACGTCGGCACGTAAGACGAGTATGACGCCGTGTGTTTGAACACGTTCGCGAGTGTATTGGCCAAGCGCACGTGAAGGCCCATCTCGGCGGGACCGACAGGGCCAGATTGCACCACCATCGCGCCGCCGGGCGTGAGCTTGGCCTTGGCCTGCTCGAAGTATTCCTTGGTGAACAGCTTGAACGACGGCCCTTCTTCGATCGGGTCGGATAGGTCGCTGATAATGACATCCCACCTTGCGTCGGTCTCGTCGAGTACTTTCAACGCATCGTCGATCACCAGATTAAAGCGCGGGCTATCGAAACAGCCTTCGTGCATTTCCGGTAGGTGTTCTTTGCAAGCCTCGACCACATCGCCGTCGATGTCGACCATCGTGCAATCCTGTACACATTTCCAGCGCAATATTTCACGCGCCGTCGCACCTTCGCCACCGCCGAGGATGAGAACGTTCTGCGGTTGGCCGTGCTGCAACATGGCCGGATGCACCAACGGCTCGTGATACAAAAACTCGTCGCCGGTGCAGCTTTGCCACTTGCCGTCGAGCACCAGCGCCTTGCCGTACGCGCCGGTTTCGACGACATACATCTCCTGAAAGGCCGTTTTGCGATACGCGTACACGGTCGTGATACCGTGCGAGTAGATATCCCACGGCGTGATGTATTCGTTGATCCACAGGTCGGCTTTAAGTTCGGAACCGGGCATGGTGATAGCTCGTGCGGGTTGCGGTCGCGCGCGGTTTGCGTGGCGCGGCGCGCAAGTTCGTTTGTTGGTTTATTTATCGTGGTCCGCACAGCGGACCCTACGGCGGGGTTAATTTAGTCGGAAGTCGATATCGAATCGACGCACGGGTCCGAGATTTTGGTCGGGAATGGTCCGCAGTGCGGACCCTACAGGTGTGATGATCGATCAGGAACTAGACGACGGCGCGGGGCTTGGCGGGCTCGGGCTCCGCGTCTGCGACATCTGCAAGGTCATTCACTTGTGTGACGGTCTCGCCGCCGCGCGTGAACTTAACGAAGGCGTGTCGGTCTGCTTCCAACGCTTCGGCCAGATGCAGGCAGGCCAACTCGGGCTTGCAACGCGTGCCGCAGGTATAGCAATCTACCGCCGCATAGCCGCGCTCGGGCCAGGTGTGAATGCTGATGTGCGATTCGGACAGCAAGCCGAGGGCGGTCACCCCTTGGGGCGTGAACTTGTGCGAAATCTGTTGGATCAGATCGGCGCCGCTGCGTTTGACGGCGGCGCGAATGGCCGCGTCGATATGATCGACATCGTCGAGCAGGTGCGGCGGACAGTCATACAATTCAACGATGCAATGAAAACCAATCGCGTCCAAGGCAGAATCCTCACTGGTTCAACGTCCAGGTTCACCATCCTTCGGGTCGATGCCCAAATTCCATAACGTTTTGCAGTTTCATCGTTTAACGCCGCTGCCGGTCGGCAGGGGCCGATGAACGCGCAATCCCTCTTTATACGGCGAATTTTGCCATTTCACAAGTTGGAAATTGGCTGCATCTTCGTGAATGAGCCGCGTTAATGGACGTCCGGGACGTAAAGCCGCTTTGCGGATGTCAGAGCAGCGGCCTGTGGCCGCATGAAATTGCGACTCGCGATTGAGTATACCCGGTCATTTAACCGTCGCACCGACGATGCGCGGGTACTTTAGAACTGGCATGGGTGCCCCATCCTTCGCGCCAGCGAAGGGTGGGGAATCACGGAGGCGAGGCGTGTCGTCTTGCACGCCATCATCAAGTTACCCCACCCATTCCTGACGGAATGGATGGGGCACCCGTTGATTCATCGGTTTGAAAAATGTTGGTATCGGCGCGCGAGCGACTTACGGCATCTCGTCACCATCGTCCGGGCCGCCGTCGGGCGGCGTCGGGAGTGCGTCGTTGATCGCGCCGATGGCTTCCTGGGCGCTGTTGATCACGCTACCGATTTGGTTGTCGCAAATGCCGATCAGCACACCGATTACGCAGCGGTCGGCTCCTAACTCGACCAGTGTATCCACGCATTCGCGGCAGATGTTGTTGAGTAGTTGCACGCACGCGGCCGATTGCGAATGGATTTGCTGCCGACAGGCCTGCGCCGTCTGCAATGCACCGGGCACGTTGCCTTCTTCGAGCAAGTCGTTGATCTGCTGAACGCAAGCAAACGCCGTCATGCGGTTGGTCATGCGGCATTCGCGGCCCACATCGCGAATCAATCCGATGCAGCTTTGGGCAGTACCTTGACGCAGCGAGGTGGTTACAGCACCGACCGCAGCGCGCCGACCGGCGCGGATGACGTCGATGGCATGGCGGCAGCCGTCGAGCAATGCATCGACAACGGGCAGCGGGGCGTCGTTCATAACAAGGGTTTCGAGACAGGTATCGCACAGGTCGCGCACGTTATTGATGCCGATGGCCGCGCGGGCGTTGATTGCACCGATGCAGTTGCCCGCCGTCTCAAACGCACCTTCGGTGTTGCCGTTGGCGATACGAGCTTGAATCACGGTTACGCAACCGTTGGCTTGTTGGGCCAAATCCTGCAGCGTGTTACTGACGATGGCCTGCAGACCGTTGGCACAGGGCGGTAAGCCGCCGGGGCCGCCGTCGCCATCTTCGCCACCGCCCAACGGCCCGCCGAGAGCGAGTTGAAAGAGATCGGCGTCGAACGCGGTGGGCTCCGTGGGAATCAGCGGGTCGCCATCATTCAAAACGGGAATACTGTCAAAGGTGAGTGCGTGTAGGTCGGTCGCTTGCAACGACTTGTCTCCGCGCAACACATCTTCCGCACTAGCGGGCGTGCTACCGATTGCAATGGCCAGCGCGGCAGCCAGTAGGGCGAGCTTTCGTACGGGGTTCAGGGTTACGGTCATCATGATCAAATCTCCTTTAGAAAGGGGGTTCGTGGGGTGGCCGTTCGTCGCGTTTGATTACGAACAAGCGGGCGCACCCCTGCCGTATCACCCAACAACTACGGCGGTGAGTTAGGCGCGCGGACCTTCCGCACGCGTATCAACAATCGTTTGATAGATTTTGGTGACCGCCCGGGAGGGGCCGAACGGCAGGGTGGTGGTTGGCAAGCTGTCGCGCACCGTCGCCTTGTTGTAATTGGCCGACGAGTATTTGCGACAAGAATACAAACGCCAACGATACCCAGCTATTGCGTTGGGGTTGCGGAATATTTGTTAAATTTTGTAGGCTCGAACCGTTTTGATGTGGTGCAAAACGGATACGAAGAAAAATGCTCTACCATCCACACGTGGATGGTAGAGTACCTGAAGAAATTTAACTTGGCGTATGGAGAAAGCGAAAAGTGATTACTACGAAGTCTGGAATTGGCAAGAGGTATCGCCAGTGTCTACTTCAATCTCATTACCCGATTCGTCCTCACAGGTCGCTTCCAGAACTGTTTCGTTCCCATCGAGGAAAATCGTACAGGCTACATCCTCGAAGACGTTTCCGTCGTCATCGCTCAGGTTGAATGTGCCGTAAATCTCGGGGAAATGACCTTCCGTTTCGTTATTCCGATATACGCCGGCGCTGCCGGGTAGCAGCGTGACCACGGTACCGTTTTCGCAAATGGCCGGAATGTTCTCGGCGATCTCGAATGCGGCGAACGAATCGTCGCTGGTGCTATCACTTTCACAATCGTCATCCGCAGTGATCGTAATCGCCGCAGTGGTCGCGCCATACGTACCGGCGGTGACCGAAGCGCTGACGTCGATCCCATCAGGACCGTTCGATTCCGAATCGTCCGCAAAATCGCGGCAGGTGCTGCCAACTTCAGGGTTTATTGACGGAGCGGCAAAAGGCGCGCTGTTCTGATCACCACCAGAAAAAATTGCGGCGATTGCGGCTCCGATATTGGTCGGAACGTCTTCAGTGGTGTTGTTCGTGCCGGTTTGTGCCGTTCCACCAAATAGTGAAGTCAGAGTCGAAAGATTGTTAATCGCCTCGCATCCAACGAGTGAGACGAGTACACCAATAAACATGCATGCAACCAAACGTTTCATCGCGTTACCCCCTGAAACAGGAAAAAGATGTTGATTGCGTATCGGATCGGCGGTGTCGCTAATTTAGACAATTAAAGAAATAGACGTTGCGAGTGACCTCGCAAGCGTGCTTATTGGACTGCAATGTTCCTAGTTGAGTAGCGCGTCTAATCGCTGTAACCTATGGGTTTGGTTTCGGATTGAGATCAAAATAGGTAGTTCGGTCTTTTACGTATGCAAACTTACCTTCCGCCACTACTTCATTTAATCCGCCGCAAACAGAGGTGCTATTTCAGAGGTTGACTTTCGCGCCCTGCGTCGCACGCCCTGTCGCTCTGCCGTCGTCGGCGCGCTGGTGACGGCGTCAGCGGCGCCGTCGAGCGAGTCGCCCGGTGCGCACTTCTTCAATCGATCGCGCGCGTACTTGGCGTAATCTTTCGACATATCAAAGCCGACGTACTCGCGCCCCAGCTTCTTGGCAACAGCCAACGTGGTGCCGCTGCCGCTGAAGGGGTCCATCACGAGTTCGCCGTTGTGGCTGCACGCGCGGATGATGCGGCCCAGCAGTTGTTCGGGCATTTGGCAACCGTGCCAACCTTCGCGCTCTTTGAAGGTGCCGGCCACGCGTGCGTAGTACCAAACGTCTTCATCGCCGCGAAAGTTGTTGGGCAAGTCCTGAGGCCGCAGCACAAACCCGTTGGCGTTTACGGGCGTCGCGTCGCGATCTTCGGCGATGCCGTTGAGCGCGGCGGCTTCGGGCGGCATGACGAGCGAATGGTCGGGCAGTTCGCCGGAGATGAGCCAGGTATCATCGGGCACGCGGCCTTTTGAATTGGCGCGCTTGTCGTTGTAAACCAGTTGCCGCGCCGAGGGCACGCGCACGTCGTCGACGTTGAAGGTGAACGCCGTCGGGTCTTTCACGAAGTGAAACAGATGCGCGTGGCTGCGCGTGAACTTCTGCGTGCAATGTACGCCGAAGGTGTAATACCAAATCACCCAACTGCGACAGAAGAAGGCTGGTCGCACGGCGTCATCGTTGCCGTTACCGTTACGCCGTTTGGAATCCTTCAACGATGCGGGCATGAACGCTTGATCAAACGAAGTGCCGTCTTCGAACAACGGTAGCGTAGGGTAAGCGTTTTGCGCGATTAGCTTTAGCTCGGCGGCGTACTCGTCCCCGATGGCGAGCCAGAAGCTACCGTCGGGCTTGAGCGCGCGATACACGCCCGCCATCCAATCGCGCGACCATTTCAGATACGTCTGATGATCTTGCTTGTCGTTATACGTGTCATACTTATAGCCGATGTTAAAGGGCGGATCGGCAAAGGCGAGATCGACGCGACCGGCATCGAGCTGGGCCATTCCCTTAATGCAATCGCCCAGGTTTACATGATTAAGTTTGGTCTTGCTGCTAGACACAGGGCTGTCCTCGTCCGTGAGACGTTTGTTCGATGGGTGGCTTCTTCTGATAAAGATTGAATTATAGAGGGAAGGCGTGCCTTGCGCCAGCAGTCCGAGCCGCGGCTTGTGGCGGCGTGAAAAACGGGCGGGGATCATACAGAGCAAATAACGGGGTCGCCCAAATTTAATGCGAAAACTCGTGCTGTGATTAACAATCGCGCGGGCGTCAGTTTTGTTGCACGATGCATTCGTCGAGCGAAGCAGTCCGAGCCGCGGCCTGTGGCCGCATGAAATCACACGCATCCGTCTGCAACATACACGTACAGCTATTTAAGTTTCCCGTAACAACGTGACGCAAGCACGCCTCGTCGCGAATGCAGATGCAATTTTTCAACTCGCCCGCATCGTTTCCGAGTTCCCCTTTTGATACTGCGGCGCGACGGCCACATACGGCTTACCAAGCAGCTTCTTCAAAAGGATCAACTCGCCCATGTCGTTGCCTTCGATCAGGTGGCCAACCCATTGCAAAAAGTAACCCGCCGCAATCAGCGCGACAGGCCGCCACCAAAGATCCCAGCGATCGTCGGCCAGTTGCATCAGCGCTAACGGTATCGCCGCGATCGTGATCGGGATGCCGACCATGTGCAGCCAGAAACTGATGGGGTTCTGATGTCGTTCGAGCCAGTTACGCAGCCATGCGGGTTTGTTGGAGGAAGCGGTTGTCGTCATGGTTATTTGAAACAGTCTGACAGAAAGAAGTCCCCCAGCCCTGGAGGGGCAGGGGCACCCTGATGGATCGAACCAACTTGCGAGATTGCGCGACACTGATTGGCAATCATCAGAGCCGCGCCCGTAAGGAAGCGGTCACCGTAACCACTTGCGCGGGAATTCGATCGTGGAAGTCTTTTACGAAAACACCGGTTACAAACCGGTGCCACATCGCCGACTTACACCGGTTACAAACCGGTGCCACAGCGCAAGGCACACACCGGTTACAAACCAGAGCCACAGCGCTTACGCCTTCACCGGCGGCGGCGGGGCCGCTTCCGTTGGTGGCGCGATGATGCTGCCCGTCTTCGGGTTGCGGCGCAACTCTTCGTTGCTCCAAAACTCGTCCATGATCTTCTTCAAGTCGGTTTGGATGTTTTCGAGTTTGAATTCCGCTTCGTACACCAAGTCGTGCGTGTCGTCGCTGTAGAACTGCAACTTGTCGACCATGCCCGGCGCGCGCGTTTGTTCGACTACCACACCGACGGTTCCCGCCGGGCGTTTGGGGCTGTGTGGCACGAACGGCGGCAGCAAAAAGATCTCGCCTTCGCGAATGATTACATCTTCCGGTCGGCCGGTGTCGGGATTGATGATGCCGACGGTGATATCGCCCTCGACCTGATAGAAAAACTCGCTGGTTTCATTCACGTGATAGTCTTTGCGGGCATTGGGGCCGCCGACCACCATGATGATGAAGGTTTCATCCTGCCAAACGACTTTATTGCCGACCGGCGGCTTGAGCAGGTGGCGGTGTTCTTCGACCCAAGCCTTGAGATTCACGGGGCTGACCACGGACATGACGGTCCTCCTATCGCATTGCGTTTAACGGTTTTTGCAACGCGTAATTGTCGTTACCCGCTGACGCTGCGTCAATTTGTCCGGTGTTAACAATACTGAAATCGCGGTTTGACCGTATCACGGGGCTGGTCTATCGTTCGGGATTCGGGGCGGTTGGCCGCAAACGAAGGGCTATGCCGCCGCGAGCAAACGTAGGCCGGATGATGTCGTCCGCGTCCATAAAGTCGATTTTCGTTCAGGAGATTTCGATCATGAAGAAGCAGATTGCCATAATGGCGTCGTTTATGTTGGCCTTCAGCATCGTGGCCGTGGTTGCCGGTCCGGCGCAGCACATCGGCACGGCGGGCTGGGCGTTGTTCTCGACCGGCATGGGCGCGGGTGCACCGGCCGTCTCGATCACCAAGGAGTGCCCCAGCCTGCGTTATGTCGGCCGCAACGCCGAGTTCACCATCACGGTCAGCAATACCGGTTCGGGCGATGCGCAAAACGTCGTCGTCACCGACATGATTCCCAACGGCATCAGCTACATCAGCTCGGACAACGGCGGTTCGCGTCAGGGTAACAACATCGTGTGGCGCATCGGTACGCTGCCCGCCGGCAAGAGCGCCGTGCTGAAGAGCAAGTTTGCCTGCAACACGATCGGCGACTTCTCCAACACGGCGAAGGTCACCTACTGCGCCGAAGACGAAGCCACCTGCGACATTTCAGTGAAGGGTATTCCCGCGATTCTCATCGAATGTGTCGACAATCCCGATCCGATCGAAGTTGGCAACAACGTGACTTACACGATCACCGTCACGAACCAGGGCACGGCCGTGGGCACCAATATCAAGCTCGACTGCACGCTGCCGGCGCAGGAAGAATTCGTCAGCGCCGACGGCCCCACGCGCGGCACCGGTTCGGGCAAGAGCGTCAGCTTCGATCCGCTGCCGTCGTTGGCACCCAAGGCCACCGCCACCTTCCGTGTGACGGTCAAGGGCACCGACGTGGGCGACGTGCGCTTCCGCGTTGAAATGACGTCGGACCAGTTGACGTCGAAGGTTATGGAAACCGAAAGCACCAATATTTATTGAGTGATGAATGCGATCGACCGGCTCAATTGAAGCAGGTCGATAATTGAGTGTAAAACAAACAGCCCGAAGCCGTGACGGCTTCGGGCTGTTTTTATTTTTGCACAACCGTCGGATGTAGGTCAGGTGATAACCTGACAACGGGCGCAAAGATGACGCCGTACCATTCATTAATTGACGACCGCAACGCGCTAACGGGTTGACTTTGGTTTATCCGCAAGTCGCCGGTGGCAGAGTCAGGTTATCACCTGACCTACTCTTTCTGGGCATATGGCTCCCGGAAAAACAACTTTAGTCGTTGCTGCTAAGCGTAATTCTCACACTACAACGGATTCAAGACAAAATTTCGCACCTTGCCGATCACGTGGCACTCATCGGCCGTTATTTCGACGTTCTCTAACGTCGCCGTCTCGTAGCCCGGCGCTTCGACGGTAATCGTGTACGTGCCAGCGCGCTCGCCGGCGCCGACGTATTCGGTATCCGACAGGAACATCGCATCTTCTTCGTAATCGCCGTCGGTGATCGTCACGGTAACGCCTTCAATCGCTTCCCCATCCGGGTCGGTCACAGTGCCCGACAGGCCGTAGCGAAATTCCGTTGTGCAGGCGATCGGCAACAGACCGCGCAGCCAGTCGACGCAGCCAACCGTGCCGGTCAATAAGAGCAAACAAGCTAATGCGACGGAGGGGAATTTCTTGGCAGACATTGGGGTGGGTAACTCCACGCGAGGAAGGTTGCTCGTTATGTGCGAGGAGCACTCGATGCTAGGCATGGCGCACACCGGAATCAAATCGAGAAGCAATCAGGACAAAAGAAAACCGCGGCGCGCATTGTTGCGCGCCGCGGTTCGATGATTCTGCTTCGTTTAAACACGTTTAGATATTCGGAATGTGGCACGACGTCTGACCGCGCTTCTTCAAGTAGTCCTGATGGTAGTCTTCGGCTTTCCAGAATGTTGCGGCAGGTTCGATAATCGTTGCGATCGGTGCCTTGAACTTACCACTGGCGTCCATGGCCTTCTTCGATGCTTCGGCTTGGTCGCGCTGTTCGTCGTTGTGATAGAAGATCACGGTGCGGTACTGCGTGCCGACATCCGGCCCTTGGCGATTGACCTGCGTGGGGTCGTGTATGCGCCAGAAAATGTTGAGCAGGTCGTTGTAGCTGATCTTGTTCGGGTCGAAGGTTAGGTGGACGACTTCCGCGTGGCCGGTGTCAGTGTAACAAACCTCTTTGTACGACGGATCGTCCTTCGTGCCGCCCATAAAGCCGACGTCGGTTTCGATGACGCCTTCCTGCTGACTAAAGGCGAGTTCCACGCCCCAAAAGCAACCGCCACCGAATGTTGCCGTTTCCATTGGCATTTCGCCTCCGTCTTTCTGTAACTGCGTCGTCATTGTTTTTTCTGTGTCTGTCGTACGGTCGCCCATCTTAGCCGAGTCGCCCGCCACAGCGGTCGAGCCGCTGGCCGACGCCTGACCGCTGGATTGGTTACAGCCCAGGCTCGCAAGGGCCGGCATTGCCACAGCGAAGCAAGCGAGGGCCGTCAATGATCGTGTTCGGGGTTTGATAGTGCGAGTTGTCATGCAAAGTTGCTCCCGGCAAGATGTTAGTGAGGTCGGGCGGAATCCGGCAGCCCCACCCCTGCGAAAATCTCCACCCGATACAATATTCCGCTGCGAATCGGCCATCATTCACCAATTCGTCGGAATTTGCGGTGTCCGATGCGCCGGTTGACGAACCGTCCGGAAAAATCGCGCTCACGTCGGGCGATTCGCGATTACAATGGCGTCCGGGCAGCGGCGACGTGTCCCGAACTACTGAAATAACAGAAACTTACAGTCGGCCACCGCGCCGCGTTGCGACGAGATTTATGAGCGAAGACCGCGACAGCATCTGGATGAAGCGACTGGCCGACGGCGATCACGAGGTGATTGCGGAAATTCGCGATCATTACACGCCCGAGTTGCTGCTGTTCTGCCAGCGCATGGTGTATAACGAGGCCCTCGCCGAAGACATCGTGCAGGATGTCATGATAAAGTGCCTTAACCCCGGTGGTGGCGGCGTGCCCTCGGGCTCGCTGCGGGGCTGGCTCTATCGTGTCGCCCGCAATCGATCGATCGATTGCATTCGCAAAATGAAACCCGAAGTCCGGCTGTCGGCGGCGCAATCCAGCAGCAACGTCTGGGCCAACGCCGTCGTGCCGCTCGATCCGACCACGACGCCGGCGGGTAAGGCGCTGAAGGAAGACCGGGCGCGGCGGGTGCAGGAAGTGGTCGACGCGATGGACGACGACCTGCGCGAAGTTGTGATTCTCTATTTTTTTCAAGGTCTCTCGCGCATGGAAGTGGCCGACGCGATCGGGCTTACGCTGTCGGGCACCAAGGCGCGGATTGCCAAGGCTACCCGCCATTTGCGTACCAAACTCAACTCGCTCGATGATTCCTCCGCTTAAACGGGTCTTGCCATGAAGTGCGAGACGGTCGACGAACTTCTGCTCGATTATCTGGAAGGCGCGCTGGAAACCGCGGAACAGCAAGCGGTGCGCGCCCACGTCGACGCCTGCGATGCGTGTCGACGGGCGGTACGCGAAACGCGCGAAATGCTGGATGCGATGGATTTGGCGCGCCGTCGTCAGGAACACGTGTTTAAAGAGGGCACGCGCGCGTCCTCGTTAAGTAACTCCGCATCGTCGATCAATCGAAGCATCTTCGCTGCCGGTAAACATCTGGGCGATTTTGAAATCTTGGAAGAACTCGGACGCGGCGGTATGGGTGTCGTCTATCGGGCGCGGCAAGTGAGTCTCAATCGCATCGTTGCCTTAAAAGTTTTACCCGGCACGGTCTGCACGAGCGAGGCGGCCGTTAATCGATTTCGTCACGAAGCGCAAGCGGCGGCCAAGCTGCACCATACCAACATCGTGCCGGTCTATGCCCAAGGTGAAGCCGACGGCCATTTCTATTACGCGATGGAATTGATCGAAGGGCCGAACCTGGGCCACATGCTCAAAGAAGATCGCTCGGCGGTGCTGTCGGGCCTGCATGCCGATCACTTTTCCCGCGCCGAAGTTAACGGTGCATCTTCAGGCGTGGGGCCGCAGCCGCAATCGATTAGCTTCGATCAAAGCAGCGTGCGGCATCGACCGAACTATCGCCGCATCGCGCGATTAATCGCGTCGGTTGCCGACGGTCTGGATCACGCCCATAAGGCCAACGTGATTCACCGCGATATCAAGCCGCAGAATTTGTTGCTCGGTCGCGACGGTCAGTTGCACATTACCGACTTCGGTTTGGCGCGCATGCTCGACGAGCCGAGTTTGACGATTACCGGCGAGATGTTGGGCACGCCCGCGTATATGTCGCCCGAGCAAATCGATGCCGATCGCGAGCGCATCGATCTGCGGACCGACGTGTATTCGTTGGGCGTAACGCTTTATGAGTTGCTGACCGGCAAGCGGCCGTTCGATGGTGTGTCGCGCGAACAGTTGATCGCGCGTATACGCGAGCGCGAACCGAAGGCGTTGCGCCGTATCGATCCGCAAATCCCGATCGATCTCGAAACGATTTGTTTGCGGGCGATGGAGAAAGCGCCGCCCAAGCGGTATCCGTCGGCAGGCGAATTCGCGGCGGATCTGCGGCGTTATGCGGACAATCGCCCGATTTTGAGCCGGCGCACGAGTCTGTTTGAAAAAGGTGTGAAGTGGGTAAAACGACATCCGGCTAAATTCACCATCGGCTGTTTGTTGGTGTTGATGGCGGTCGGCGCGGTCGCGTGGTCGGTGCAGGCGCGGGCCAATCTCCAACAACGGCAGGGTCAGGCCATCGATTCCGCTTGGACGGAGTTGTTGCGTACCGACTACCGCAATTGGGGGCGCGCCCGCGAACTGTTGCCGGCGCAGGCTCCGACGAGAATCGATCTGCGCGTCGCGTTCGAACGAACCTTGGGGCTCAGCTACGTTTTGCAGGATATCGAGCAAGCGCGCGTGCATGTGCAACGCGCGCTGGACTTGGATGCCGGCGATCTGGAATCCTTGTACCTAATGGCGTGGATCGCGCGGCGCAGCGGTGATGATGGTGCTTCTGAATTATGGTTGGCCAAGGGCAATGACCGACTGGCGCAGATACAACTCGATGACGATACGGAGCCCACACCCGAAGCTTACTTTCTACGTGCCACGGCTTTGGTTCGCTCGGAGCCGAAGAAGGCCATGGCCGACTACGCCACGGCGCAGAACTTGGCGCTCAATCAGGGCGAAACTTTTTATCAGGCGATTTTGCATCAGGGCCGCGCCGGTAACTACCTGATGTTTCACGAGCGCAATATCGAGAACCTCGGCCAAATTACGCCCAGCCTCGAAGCCGCCTGCACGCTGGCGCGCAACAATCCGTATCCGCGTTATCTATCGTCGTTGGCCTATCGCATTGCGGCGGAAATCAACGCCGATTTGGGTTTAGCCCAACAGGGGATCAATTATTTCGATAGGTCGCTGATGATGGCGCGTGAGGCGCAGGAAAAGGGCGAGTTGCCCGGTGAAGATGGCGGCCTGCGCGGACTTTCCGCCGAAGCGGAGTTTTGGGAATCGGTCTCGGACCGACAACAAACATTGGGCCGGCTGTTTGAGAACCTTTCGATCAATCCAAGACCTTGGCACGTTGAGGAGGCGACCGGTCTACGCAAAGCGCTGGCGCTGCGCACGCGCGCGCTATCGATGTGCAAGTCGGATCGCGACCGTATCGAGCAATATGAATACCGATGGTTGGTTTATTACTGGCTCGGCGATCTGTCGGAAGCCACCAACGATATCGATGCGCTGAATGCGATCATCGATCAGAATGATTGGCGCAAAATCTGGGTGGCCGATTTGGTACCGGCGTTACTCGCAGTCGAGCAGCAGGGACCGTCACAAGCCCTCGAACGACTCGACGCAAGTGATCGATCGGCGCTAAAAGACGAACGCAATCTACTGGCGCTAGCGGCCACGTATCATCTGATCGGCGCCGGCGATCGCGCGAGCGAACTGCTGGCCCCACATCTGCGCGAGCTGGATACGACATTGCTCTCCGAATGGGATCGTCGTCGTTGGCGCTTGTTTACCGATCCGACGTTTTCGATTGACGATCATTGGCCCGGTTTTGGTGAGGCGCCAAAATTGAAACGCGCGGAGCCACTGTTCATTGCCGGTTGCGTCGCGTTGGGGCGCGAAGATCGATCGGCTGCGATCGAACTCTTGCAACGCTGCGAGGCTTGCTACGACTACGAATACTATGGCTATCTCGCCCGCATGATTCGCCGGCGATTGGTCCTCGATGCCGCGTGGCCGCCTTGGCTCGCGGCGGGGCAACCCTAATTCGAGGGTCCGGAAGGTGCGGATTTCGGCAAGATGTGGCGAAATTTTGCCAAATCTCGCAAATCGCCGGCCATTTGCCCGTCTCAACCGTCTTCTGACGGCATGCAAACGGTTACAATACAACCCGATCTAATCGCGCAGCAGATTCATGACCGCGGGGCGGCAGGGTGTGGTTGCATTCGCAACATGGCATCTTCGCCGCGAGCCTGCGGTTGGAGGGGACCGTGATATGAGCTTGAACCGTCGAAATAGACGGACCGCCGCAGTGCAAATCTCGGCGGTCGTTTTCGGTTTGGTGGCCACGCCGTGGGCGCACGCCTTTCCGCCCAACGCCGATGTGCCACTCGACAATCCGCTTTACTCCGTCGATGCGGGTTCGCCCGTTGTCGGTGGGCTGATTACCGAATCGGACTTGCTCGACAAGCCCGGACCGTTCGTCGCCATACCCTCCGGTGGTTTGGGAATCATCGCGATGCCGTCGGATTTGGATGGCGTGACGACCAGCATCGATGTCTTGGGGCCGATGGATGAGTTTGTGATTCTCTTTTCCGTCTCGCGCAGTTCGTCGGGCAGCGCTGCGCCCGATGCGGTGCTGACCGGACTGGGCAAGCCGTTCAACGTGACCGACCAAGCCGCGCGCTTTCAGGCATCCGGCGATGTTTATATGTCGACCCAAGCTTTCACGATTGCAGGCGCGACGGGTGGGCCGTTCTCCGCCAACAATGTGTTGGTACTGAATCAAGGCGATGTCGGCGGCGTCGATATGGATCTGGAACCGAACACCAGCCCGTTAACGATGGTGCCTCCGATGATCATCGACTCGGTCGATGCGATCGACTTTCCTCCGGCGGTGACCGGCTTACCGTTTGGCGGATCGGCACCGCGCGGCGGCTTTACCGATATCTCGACCGTCTTCTTCACATTGCAGGAAGGCAGCGCGGCGTTGCAGGAACTTCCTAGTTCGATTCCGAGCGGTGCAAATATTTACATCGACGACAGCCCGTTTCAGCCGGGTGGTGAAGATATCTTCTTGCGGGCCAATCAACTCGGTTTAAATCCGATCGGTCCAGACGCCGACGACATCGATGGGATGAAACTGTTCTTCCCCGATCCCAATGGCTTACCGATTCAAGACGGCAGCGGCCCGCGCGGGGTACCGGTGACGGTCGGCGTATTGTTTTCGTTGACACCCGGTTCGGGGTCGCTGGGTGCCGGTATGGGCCCGGCGGATATTTTCATTTCGACCGGCGGTGGCGCGTTTGCGTTGTTTGCTTCGGCGGCCGATTTGGGTCTAAGTCCGATGGACGATATCACGTCGCTGAGCGTGATCTTGACTGACGATCCGATGGGGCTGATCGAAGACAGTGCGATCAACCTGAATGTGCCGGGCGATACCGATGGCGATCTGATGCTGTCGCACACCGAGTGTGCGGCGTTTGCCGCGTGTTACTCGGGCGCTGGCGTGAGCTTCGATTTCGACGGCGTGGCCACTTTTGACGTCAGCGTCGGTCCGGCAGCCACGTTTTCGCCGGGGATCATCACCATTGAAGTTGGCGACACGGTGCGTTGGACTTGGGCTGGCGGGCCGCACAATGTGGTAAGCGGTACACCGGGCGTGCCGGATGGCGCATTCTCGTCGGGGCCCCCGACCGCAGTCGTGGGTACGACCTTTATGGTCGCTTTCGATGAGCTATTCCTCGACGCAAATCCTAAGACCAGTTTTGACTATTTCAGTTCACCCGATGCGGGGATGACCGGCACGGTGAACGTTGCGCCAGATGTTTGCGCCACGTTCGATTTGGATTTGGACGGCGATGTGGATTGCGTCGACTGGCAACAGTTCCGCGCGATCTATAACGACCTGAACGGGACGGATTGCATTCCGCTAACCATTCCCGAGTTTGCGGCGGCGTTGGTGTGCAATCCGATCGAACCGGTGCATATCTGCATGGCCGACATCAACGCCGACGGCGCGGCAGATGGCTTGGATTTGGACGGTTACATTCAATATCTCTTGGCGGGACCGTAACGTTTGGGACTTGTAACGCACGTAGCCCGCCATTCGTTGTAAGAAGGCGCGCTGCTACTTCATCCACATAAAAAAGTGGGTGACGTAAACTCCCTCTCCCTCGCAGGGAGAGGGCTGGGGTGAGGGTTTCAGCCCGAGCGCAGCGTTTAGGAACCCGCGCAATTAAGGTGGATGAAGTACTATCTTGTGACACCTGCCGATTTTCGGTGTGCGCCGACGTAGCGTGTTTGACATTCGATACGTCGTCGTCGCCTTACAGCAGCAACCCCAACAGCGCCTCGACATCCAAACCGTCCACGTTGCCGTCGCAATTGATATCCGCGTTCGTTGTTGCGGCTTGATTGCCGAGCAACATATTGACAAATGTCGGGATATCGTTGACGTCCAGCACCTGGTCGCCGTTCAAATCCCCGCCGCCGACGGTCAGCGACCAACTCACATCGCCGTTGCCTTGCGCGTTCGTGGCGCGCACGGTAATCAGGTACGGCGATCCGTCGGGCACCGGGTTGTTCCAACTGACGACGCCGTTCGACGAGTTGATCGTCATGCCTGCGGGGCCGTTTACCAGCGACCAATTCAAAATCGGCGTCATGCAGCCGGGGTTCGTCAACGCCGGCGTCGGGCCGGTGTAGCTCGCATCGCACGAGCCGGTTATCGCATCGGCAATCTGTTGCAGTTGCGGTGCGGCCGCCGTCACGCCGATGAAGATGTCGCGCGCATCGCTGCCCGCGCCGTTGGTAGCGCGCACGAAAATGCGATACTGAAAGGGCGACGGCACCGGGCTGGGCCAACTGATGACGCCGGTGTTGGGGTTGATGCTCATGCCCGGCTCGGGATTATCGAGGCTCCACACGATCGGCCCCATGTTGAGCGGCTTATCGACGACGGGCGTCGGGCCGACGAACGGTTGCCCGCAGGTGCCCAGCGCCGAACCCGCAATCGTGAAGTCGGGTGCGAGTTGTCCGATCGTCAGCGCATCGCAATACGAGACGACGTTGTTGTCTTCGAAGACTTCGGTGACTTCGTTCAGGTCATCAAGAATGCTGCCCACGTAATAGGTGCCGGGTGCAATGTCTTCCGGCATGATGGCGTCGACATCAAACTCGAACGCATCACCGATGGCGAAATCCCACAGCAAATTGCCGAGCAACGTATCGCCCGTCGTGATCGTCGCGTCGGTCGATAGATAGAAGCCTTGGCTTACCGTCAGTTGATTGGTTGCGCCAAAGTTTTCCACCACGCTGCGCAGCGTTAGCATGTCGTCGGGGAAAACGGTCGTCGGCGTAAAGAACGCTGGAATCGCTTTGCCCAAAATCGGCCCACTGACGAAGTTGGCATTGGCCAAATCCGTTTCGGGGTTCGGCGACGGGCCGGATGCGGGATAGAGAAAACGAATGCCGTTGCGGTCGTCGCTGTGAACTTCGGTGATGTTCTGATCGCCCATCGGTCCGCCGCTGGGATAGCGCGGGTTCATCGTGGCGATAAACCACGACGTGGTCGGCGGTTCGTTGCCGATGGGGTCGTGACCGAGGCCGAGCGCGTGGCCGAGTTCGTGCACGGCGACAAGCAGGAACGAGAAGCCGTTGTCGGGCGTGGGGTTGGCGACCACGTCGCAAGTCGGGTTCGTGTCGAGCGTGTATCCGACGCCTTCGGGCAAATCGCTGAACACGACATCCATGTCGAACCAACTGGCACCATCGTTCACAAGGAAGGTGACGCCGAGCACGCCGGGATCAAGGTCGCCTGCAGGCACGGCGGCGGTATCGCTGAAGCCGTCGAAGTTATCGATGGGAAAGTCCTGCTCGTTGCGAATGAAGTCGTACGTGAACACGGCCCCCGGCACGATGTTCCACAACACCATGCTTTCGCGAATGAGCAAATCGGTATCCGAACCGACGGGAAAGGTCGACGGCGACAGGTAGCGCGTGCTCTGCGCCGTGGGCCAGATCACGGTCAACGGACCGAAATTGAACCATGAGAAGGCGAAAGCTGATGTCGCACTCATGCCAAAGATGATTAACGCGGTAAGAATCGTTGCGATTAGGGGCTTGTGCTGCATTATTCGCCCCCTTTCGCGTCACGACCGCCTTTGACTGATTCGTTGGCTCGTTGCGACTTGCGTTTCGATTTCGTCGTCGCCGCTTCGTCGTTCGCAGGTTTGGTCGTGCGCGTTCTGTTTTGACCGCGTGGTTGGGCGGCGGCGTTGGGTTGCCCGTCGCCACGCGTGGTACCGGTGATCGCAGCGCCCTTGGTTTGTTTAAAATTCGTCGGCTGATACACAACGGGAACGCACTCGCCGGCGGGTTGCGTCATCTGGTAATCGTGGCTGTGCTCGAGGATGGGTTGTAACGCGGTTTTAAATTCTGCGAGCGTTAGCAGTTTCCGATCGAAGTTAGATTGCGCGGCGCGGACGGTTAAGCCGTCGAGGGCGGCGTGCGGATGCGCCGGACGCTTCTCGTAAAACGCGTATTGAAATTCGCCCGCATCGGTGATACCGGTGATTCCCGCGAAGCCCTCCTGATACACATAAGTTGCGCTTGTCTCGTCGGCTTTGATTAGGAATCCACCTTGACCGAGGCCGACGGTTGGAAACGTTTTGTATTGTGGCAACAAAAACAGCACCCACTGTTGGCCGGCTTTGAACTCCGGCGCACAGCAGATGCGCATGTGCATGTCACCCACGCGACCACCGGGAGCGATGAGGTCGAACGAGTCCGGCGCGCCGTCGTAGCCGCCCTTCCAATATTCCACGCGCGACAACGTCAGACGCGTTTCGATGCGTTTGGGATTCTCCGCAAAATAGCTTTCGACTGCCGTGATGTCGGCGCGAACTACCTGCCCGGCATAATGGCTGAGCCGTTCGGCATTCATATTGACGACGGTGCTGGCGCGGGCAGCGGCGACGACGCAGCACGTCGACAGCGCGCATGCGACGGCGGTCAACCGTGAGGGGGAGATTGGCCCCATAGATGAACCTCATTTTGGGTGTTCGATTGGCAGATTTAGACTTGCTCTATGGTACGAGCGCGGGGAAAAGCGGGTCAATGATGAGGCGAGCGTGGGGGCGGTAAAAAAGCCGAGACGGGTCGGCCGAGGCCACAACCCGTCTCGGTTGGATAGTATCCGGTTGTCGTCTGGTGCAGACGTGTTTTGGGACAATCAGATTGCCGGTCCGACGAATTCGGTGGCCTGAAACTCACCCAGCAGGCGATCCGTCGCCACATCCAATTTATCGGCAGTTAGGTACCTTCCGCTGTTGATGGCGTTGCGTATGTCGACGATTTGTCGGGCGCGGTCCGCCGGGAGATCGGCAAGGCGGCTTAATAGCCGTGCCAGCTCCGATATTTCGACGCTGTCTTCGGCAGTGGCAACGTTGCCATCCTGATCGACCGCCGATCGTGTCGAGGCCTGCTGAGCAAACGCTCGCAGGGTCGGAGCACTGTTCAAACCTTCAATAGTGTTGATATCCGCCATTTGGCCGTCCTTTGCTGGAGACGCTGGTCCCGGGGTCCATCCCGTAGCCCACCTTACGCTCCATCTTGTGTGTCGGTTCTGGCATCCCTGCCAAAACCGCCGTCCGATCCGCAGTTTTTTCCTGTTCGAGGGGGCGGCTCCACGCTCCCTCGTGCTCGTTTGATATCGGATGGCAGTGCTGAGAAGCTGGAGCGAATTGGTGTTGTTTCATACCACATATTGATAACTTTTTAGGACCTTCATAATCGTCCAATAATCACAAATCGGGTGGGATAGAGGGGCCGGTTGTTGCAAATCATTCTCGGAACAGGACCTACAGCGACGGCGGAAGAAAATCACGGGCTCAAGTTCGAACGCGCAATTACTGCACCCCTATATCTTGTGGTTTGAAATTGTGGCGGATGAATTATGCGTTCGCTGGATAGGAGTTAAATATCGGACGTTTACAGACGGTTCGACGCACGCATGGCGGAGATCGACAGCAGTCGATTTTTGCGCGATTACGGTGCGTTGCTGCCGGTGGCGTTGCGGTAGAGCAGAACCAAGAAAATCGGCACACCGATTAGGGCCGTCACGACGCCGATCGGCAGGCTGGCGCTGCTGGTGGCGGTGCCGGTGACCGATTCCCACCAGCCGAGGGCGAGCTGCGAGATCCAGTCGCAACCAGCCAGGAACGCCGCGCCGACGAGCCCGCTAGCGGGCAGTAGCAAACGACAGTCGCGCCCGAGCATCAACGCCACGAGTTGCGGCACGACGAGCCCGACGAAACCAATCGGACCGCAAATGGCGATGACGGCAGAGGTGGCCAACGAACCGGATACTAGGCAGATGGTTTGCAATCGGCGCACGGACACACCGCGGGCGGCGGCAACGTCTTCACCCACGATGTATTGGTTTAATGCGCGGCCTTGCCATAACAAGATTAACCACGATGGGATCAGTAGCGCGAGCGACGGCAGCGCATGATCGCCCGCGACGGTATCGAGTGAGCCCATCATCCAGCGAATGATGTTAAACGTTTGCCGCACGTTGGAGAGATAGGTCAGCAACATCATTAGAGCAGAACAAAACAAACCCATCGTGACGCCAGCCAGAAGCAACTCGGCGCGCCCCATGCGCCGCGCGCCGCGCGTGATCAACAAGATCAACCCGACGACCAACATGGAACCCGCGAAGGATGCGAGTGTGATGATGGAGATTCCGGTCGCAGTTGTTAGCGATTGAATCAGCGGTAAGGCGGCAAGCGCCGCACCGAACTTGACGGCCACCAGCGCCCCGAGTGAACCGCCGTTAACGACGCCGAGTGTGTAAGGCGTGGCGAGTGGATTACGAAACAACACTTGAAAGACAGCGCCGCATAATGACAGGGTGAAGCCGACCTGTAACGCAAGTAGCGTGCGCGGCAGGCGCAGCTCGAAGCCGTAGAGGTAGGCCGTCGAGTCGGTGTCTCCGGCGAAGTAAGCACGCCAGGCATCAAGGAACCCGACGGTGCCCGATTCGGTGCCGATACCGGGGCTGACGATCAACATCGCCAGCGGCAAGAGGCAGCAGAGCCCGAGCAAGAGCGCGAATCGTCGAGGACTGAGCGGCTTCACGTGTGCGACTCGTTTTGTATGGTTGCTGTTGCGCTTGTGGTTGGGGCGACGGGGTAGAGCATGGATGGTGCGTTGCGACTGTCGGTTTGGGCGACAGCAACGTTATAGACGGGTGTCAATATTTCTGGTGTGAGTACGTCGTCAGCGCTTCCGATGGCGGCCACTTGACCGGCGTGTATGAGTAGCAGCCGATCACAATAGCGCGCTGCGAGATTCAAATCGTGGGTCACCACGATCACCAGCTTGCCTTCGGCGGCGCTGGTGCGTATCACATCGAAGATGGCCAGTTGATGCTTCCAATCGAGCGCCGTCGTGGGTTCGTCTAGCAGAATGATTTGCGGCTGTTGCGCCAAAACGGCGGCCAGATGCACGCGTTGCGTTTCCCCCCCGGAGAGGGAGCCGATGGGACGATCGGCGAACGCCAGCGTGTCGGTGCGCTGCATGGCGGCGCGGGCAATCTCGTAGTCGGCGGCGGATTCAAACAAGCCCAGCGAACGAAATGGATAGCGACCGAGCAAAACGACTTGCTCGGCGGATAGACTCGGGTCGCATTCGAAGCGTTGCGGTAGGTAGGCGAGTTGTCGCGCGCGCGCTTTGGGAGTGATGCGGTGTAGCGCAGTGCCGTTGAGCGATACGCCTCCCGCAGTTGGTTGCAACAAACCGGCCAGAATGCGCAGCAGCGTGCTCTTGCCCGCTCCATTGGGGCCGATGATCCCCCAGCATTCGCCTAAGCGTGCATCGAAGCTGACATCGCGCAGCACGTGGCATCCCGTTGCGTGCGCAGTGCGGCTGTAAGCGAAGCCGATATTGTTGGCTTTGAGGGTGGAGACCGTGCCGCTCATCGTTGCGCGCCTTCCGCAGGGTGCAGCACATCGGCGAGAGACGTGATCGACTGCACGACGCGTGGGGACGGGATGAGTAAATAGTCATCTGTCAAAATATAGATACGACCGTTACGCACGGCGGGTAGATTGTTTCCCAACGCACGCCAATGCGTTTGGCGCGCGGCGAGTTCCGTGGGCGGCGTGGCCGGGTCGGCGACTTCGATGATGACATCGGGTTGGGCCGCGATGATGGCTTCGGCGTTGAGCTGCGGGTAATCCACGGTCGACGTCTCGAAGGCACCGCGGCCGCCCGCCAAGCGGATGATTTCGCTCACAAACGTGTTCTTACCGACGGTCACGACATTGCGAACACCGGCCGGATCGCGACCGACGACGAAGAGGACGGTCGGTCGGTTATCGCTTTTCAATTGAGTATCGATGCGCTGCCTAATCGCTGCGATATCGGACTTGATCGATGCGATCAGTTCGTCGGCTTCGGTTTGTGTGTCGAGTAACGCCCCTAGTTCATGGAGCGTGGTGTAGATATCGTCGAGCGTTTCGGTGCGATCCTGATAGACGCGGATGTTGAGTCGTTGGGCTAGTTTGGTGACCGTAGGCATCTCGCCGCGCAACACGAGCAAGTCGGGCTTGAGGCTAACGATCTTTTCCAGATCGGGGTCCATGATGCCGCCCACGCGCGGTCGCTGTAACAACTCGGGCGGATAGACGCAGAAGCTGCTCACGCCGACGATGCGATCGGCAGCACCGAGCGCGGCAATCATTTCGGCAGCGTTGGGCGCAATCGTGCCGATGCGCTGCGGCGTGGCGCTGTCTATTGGCTCATCAGTGTCATCATGAGCGCGCTTGGGGGCGGAAGCGTTGGCTTCCTGCGTTGCGGGAGCGTCGGCGCGTTCACCATTCATGGCTTTCTCAGCGCGTGCTGCGATCTTTGCATTGGCGCTGCGCTTCGAATCGGGCGATGTCGAATCGCACGCGCTTGTCGAAGCAAGGCAAGCGAAGGCGAATAGAACGAAGACCGTCATCGCGAGTCTTTTATGCAAACGCCGCGCGACGTGTTGGATCGCTTGTGCGACGCATCGAGTTAGTCGTGGCAATGGGTACATGGCAAACCTGGTATTGTCGATTTGAAACGACCGGCGGTCAAAGGCAGGTGGACGCCGCCCGACGGGCGCAAGCGACCGAACGTGCCTAATTGCCAACCCACCCAACTTCGGGCACGCTTCCGCCATGTTAGACGCCTATCTCAAATTGCCGCGGCAGGTGCATCTGCTGTGTTTGGGCACGCTCGTCAATCGGGCCGGTGCCTTTGTGTTGGCGTTTCTCACGATCTACGTGCACGAAAAACTCGGCTATAGCGTGCGCGTCGGCACGCAATGCTTCGCCGTCTTTGGGGTTGGCTCGTTGGTGGCGTCCATCATCGGCGGTCAATTGGCCGATCGCATTGGGCGGCGCCCCGTGATGCTGATCGCGCTCTTCGGTGGGGCGACGATGTTGCTTGTGATGTCCGTGGTGCAAGATCGCTACGGGCTGATGGCGTGCATCCTCGCGTTTGCGTTGCTGAACGAGATGTATCGACCGGCGGCGAGCGCGATGATCGGCGACGTCTGCACGTCGGCGGAGCGGGCCAAGGCGTATAGCCTGATGTACGTGGCGATCAACCTCGGTATGGGGATCGGCCCGATGATCGGCGGGTTGATCGCGGAATATTCGTACGCGCTGTTGTTCGTGGGCGACGCGGCGACGACGGCGCTGTACGGCGTGATCATTTTGTTGGTGATTCGGGAATCGGCACCGCACTTGGTCGCGCCGGCGGTTGCCGCGCCCGTGGCGCGGCCCAAGGAAAAGTTGGCCGCCGATGCGGTAAACCTCGTGGATATCGATTACGCGCCGCGATTTGAAAGGCGCGCGAGCTTGCTCGATGTTTTTCGCGATGGTCCGTACATCGTCTTTTGCGTCGGCGGGTTTCTGATTGCGATCGTGTTTGCCCAGTTGTTTGCCGTGTATGGGCCGTGGGTGCGCACGCTCGGTGTCGGTCTCAATATGGTCGGCATTCTCATCGGCACGAACGGGTTGATGATTTTTTGCTGTCAGTTGCCGCTGACGCATTGGATGGATCGCTTTCCGCGCATGGGCGTGATTCTGTTCGGTGCGGTGTTGGTGGCGGCGGGCATCGCGATCAATATTTTCGCCGGCGCGTGGGCCAGCCCCGGAGTGGATGCGTCGGACTTATTGCTCGGCGTGCTCGCCCTCTCCGTCGTGGTGTGGACGGTCGGCGAGATGATGACGTCGCCCACGGCTTTTGCGGCAGTGACCGACTTCGCGCCGGTGGAGTTGCGGGCGCGCTATCACGGCGTGTATGCGACGAGCTTTTCGCTGGCGTTCGCCATCGGGCCGCTCGTCGGTGGTGAAATCATGGATCGCCTCGGCGGCGGCATGTTGTGGTTGGCCACGGCGCTGGCGGCGCTGGGCGCGGCGGCATGCTATGCGGCGGTGTATCGGGCGCTGGGACAGCGGGGGGCGGGGGAGTAAACGTGGAAACGTCGAAACGTCAAAACGTTGAGTTGCAATTACAGCCCTGAATTCATTGAGAGATCCTCAACCCCTCCAACCACTCACCATCCGGCACCGCGTACGGTCGGAACTTCTCGATCACGCCCTGCTCTTCGCTGTAATACAACCCGCGATAGGGGCCGAGGCGGTTGGCGGCGGGGCTGTCGATGAGGTTGCTCGAATCCGACGCGCTCATCTGGAACAGCACGCGATGATCGAACTCGCCCATCGTCGCGCGATCGAAGGTGCGGTCCACGCTGGTCGGCGTGTCGCACCAGGTGATCACATGCACGCCCACGGCTGGTCCTTCGCGCAGGATTTCGCCGAGGTCACCGGCAGGGTTAGGCCCTGAATCGTCACTCGTCATCGATAGGCCGAATTCGTCGCGCCGTTTGCGCAACGCACGGTACTTTTGCAACGCGTGGATGACGACGAACAACGGTTGCGCTGCCAAGGCATCATTGGCTTGCCGTTGACGCACTTGTTCGGCGATTTCGTTAAGCGCGTCGGAAGTCTCGCGATAACTCACATTGCGACCGCGCGTGCCGACCGTGGCGATTGTTGCCTCGATGCCCGCGCCGCCGTCATCGCTGCTACCGGCACCATTGAATAAATAGACGGCTGTCTCGGTTGCGCTGCGCGTTTGAGCGTGCAAGGCCGTGATGGCGGCGGCCACGATACCGGCGGCGGCATCGTCGTTTTGGCCGACGATCAAGACGTTGGCGCCGCTCTGGCGACCGAAGCGGATGGAGGTGGGCTCCTTGATTTCGATGGCCTCTCCGAGCCAGATAACAGGCTCGCGCGGTGGCTGCGATGGCGGGGTCGCGAGTAGTTTGGCGAGCGCCGGGTTGCGCGATAGATCGCCGGGTGCGCTGCCTTCAAAGACAATCGGCGGCGGACCGGCATCGATGTTGGCCGCGCGCTGTGAGACGACGTTTAACTTCTCATCACGCACGCGGTCGGGCAGCCATGCGGTTTGGAAGGGGCTATTGTTTTCGACGAGACCACCGCCATCGTTGTAAATGGCTTCGCCCGGTCGCGAGAGCAGCCGCGCGGCGGGGTTGGTGTCGTCGAGGATGAGTTGCGAATCGGCCTCGGAACATTGCAGCGCGATGCGCACGGCCATCTGTCCCATCGTGCTGCGCGCCAGGCCCATCGCGCCGCCCAGCGTTTGCGAACCGAGAATCACGTGCATGCCAAAGGCTCGGCCTTGTCGCACCAGGCGATCGAGCAACGTGGCGGCATCTTGCGCGAGCTTGTCGTCTTCGGTGAAGAAGATTTGAAACTCGTCGATGATCAGCAGCGTGCGCGGCATGACGGCCGCGTCGGGCGTGGCGCGATAGGCGGTTAGATCCTGCACGCCGGCCTTACGAAACACTTCACCGCGACGATTCATTTCGTCGTCGAGTTTTTGCAAGACGCTCAGACCGAACTCGCGGTCGGATTCAATGGCAATGGCGCGGGCGTGGGGCAGGGCGTGGGTGGCGTAGGTCTTGAACTCGACGCCTTTCTTAAAGTCCACCAGATAGAACTCAACATCCTTTGGGCTGTACCACATGGCCGCGCTGGTAATGATGGCGTGCAAGAGCGACGACTTACCCGAGCCGGTCTTCCCCGCGATCAACACGTGCTGGGCAACGCCTTTACCGAGCGTAAGGCTTTGCGTGCGCGTAGCACCGCTGCGACCGATGGGGATTTGAAGGTCGGCGCTGCTTTTGCGCGTCCAGACGTCGCCGCTGTCGGGTGCGATCGTATCGAAGGGGACTTCGACCTTTCCGGATTCCAGCGCGGCCGCACCGACCTTATGCATAAGATCGGTGATGACGGTTTCGTCGGGCGCGGGCTCAATCGTGAGTGGGAACTCGGCGAGGATGTCGTCTTTCCATTCGACGCTGTGTTCGTCGAAAAACAGATGCGCGCCGCGCGCGATGTAGTCGCGCATGTCGGCACCTTGCGGCAAACTCAAGCGTCGGTCGCGCGTGATCAGCGTGTAAACGCCGCAGCGTGACCCGTTGGCGACGATACCGGCGAGGCGGCGCAGGGCTTCATCGCTGAAGTTGGAAGGGAAATCAGCGATCACGAGAAAGCGATAGGGCTCGGCCAGTTCGCCCGCTTGCGCGTTGTATTCGTCGATGGTGGAAAACTCGTTACGCAGGTACTTCTGGATCACGTTTTCCATGTGATCGGATAGGTCGGCGAGCTGTTCGTCGATTTGCCGTTTGTCGGTCCAGATACGACCGCCCACCAGCGCGTCTTTGTAATCGCCCAAGTGCATAAAACCGGCGAAGCGATTGCCGAGGCCGACGGGATCGATCAGGACGAGGTTAGCGCGGCCCGGTGGTATCGATGTGAGTATGCGAAAGATGGCGCCGTGCAGCGCTTCGTTAGCGCGCTCGCGCGCGTCGCGGGTGTATTCGATCAGCAGACTGCCGTCTTGCGGATAGCCAAGCAGGGCGGGGATTTGCATGCGTTCGAGTCGTTCGCGTTTGAGGCGCGGGTCGTCGCGGAACCGCGCGGCCACACGACCGAAGTCGACGTCGAGACTGCCGAAGCGCACGGCTTGCAGAAAGACGTGATTGACCTGCCAGTTGGACCAATCGGTTTCTTCGACGGATTGATTGAGGCGTTCGTCGCCTGCGGGGGCGCGGTCGAGCAAATCGCCGAGCGCGTCCATCGCGACGCTCCATTGCTGGTGCAGTTCAGCGACGCGCTCGTCGCGTAGGCGATTGATTTCGCGCTGCTCTTCGGCCAGCTGGGCTTCACTAATGCGGATGTAGCGGTCGCGCCGCCGTTCGAGTGCGGGCTTTTCGGTTTCGGGCCAGGTTTGGTAAGGCCGCAGGGCTAAATCACGACGTTCGTCTATTTCGCGCTTGCGCTGGGCGTACTTTTCTTCGACGGTTTGCAACAAGTTCTTACGCGTCATGGCGACGCGATTGAGCTTGGGCTGGTACTTCGCCTTGGCGGCGGTCACGTCTTCGTTGCGTTTGGCGTTGGTCGTATCGAGCCGATTCGAAAGGGCGATCGTACCTTGCTTTTTAATCGCATCGGCGAGCGCGTGCGCTTGGGCGGCTTCTTCTCGAATGGGCGCTAACGTCGCGTGCACTTTGTTGCGAGCGCTACCGCGCAACGCAAAGCCGAGAACGAGCGTTAAGACCGCACCGATGCCGAAGCCGATGCCCGCGCCAGCGAGCAACGTGGGAAAGTCCGGCGTGGTATGGCCCCACCAGCCACCGCCGGCGGCAGCGAGGATGCCCATCGCGAAGACCATGAGGCCCGGCGTCGCGCCGCGATACATACGGGCCAACCCGAGGTTGGCCAATCGTTCGTTCGCATCTTGTATCGATTCGATATGTTGTTTGAATCTTTGGATGCCGTCGCCGGTACTGTCGATGGCGGGTGCGTTCGGCTCAACGCTTTGGTCAGTCGGCGGTTTGATGCGAAACTCTTCCACCGCTTCGAGGGCGTGATGGAGCAAGTCATCTAACTGTTGGTGCCGCGCGGCCGTGTCTTTATCGAGTTGCTGCTTCTGCTTGGCGATCTCGACTTTTGTTGCTTCGACGACGTTATCCGCCAGCCACAGTTCCTGATCGAGCTTTTCTTTAACTTGGCCGCCGGCGTCCTGCGCATCTTTCATGACCTTGGCGCGGGATTTTTGCCGCTTGCCGTCGACGCGCGCCATCTCGGCGGCGTGCGTCGCTTCGATATCCTGCGTGCGCTCGGCATAGCGGCGGTCGCCGATATCGATGAGGCGTTGGTAACGGCTTTGCAGTTTGCGAGTTAGACGTTCGTGTCGACGTTCGGCGCGTTGGGTTTCGCGCTCGTATTCCTGACGCACGTCTTCTTCGGCCTGGTCCACCTTCTGCGGGTAGAGCGTTTGCAAAGCTTGCAGCCCGGCATATTGCACGTCGCGCGGGTTTTGGCGTCCGTGGTGCGCGGGTTCGGTGGGTGGCGTGATGCCGCCTGTTGTCGATGGTTCGAGGTCGCTCATGTCGCGAGGTATCTTAACCGGGCGGGGCGGATGGTAAGGGTCGGTGGGGCGGGTTTATTCGCAATCTTTCTTCATGTTGAGCAGGCTTTGGCCCATCTGGCCGATGGCTTCGATCGCGCCGCGCGTATCGGCGGTCAGCGGCTCGATATGCTCGATGTCCAGTCGGCGGGCAACGTCGTCGGTCCAGTGCGCCTGCGTTTCGCGCCACGCGACTTGCAAATCCTTGACGGCGCGCGTGAGTTTGCCTTGGCCGGCGGCGATGCTCATGACGGTTCCTCCGATGATGTTGTCGGGCTTGCTTCGTGCAGGCTGCCGTCGTCGGCCACGGCGTATTCGAAACCGTTGGTGCCTTCGACGATCAACCAGCCGAAAGGTAGGTCGAGCACAGCGCGTAGGTCACCGCGCTTGCGCAATAACGCTTCGACGGTGATGGCCATCAAATCGGGCGGCGCGGTTTCTTCGTTGGTTTCTCGCGCCACGCCGATGTACCAACCGCTGTCGCCCGCGCTGTTGACGGTGGTGCGCGCCAAGAACACGCGCCGCGCCGATGGCACGGCGGCATCGATCACGACGATGTCGTCGGGCTCAACGTGTTCGGTTGCCTGCGGCGGCGGGTCGAATGTAGGGAGCGTTAACGGCTGATTGCGATTCCAGGTGGGCGCGACGTCTTCGGGCGGGAGTGCGTCGCGTTCGTCGAGCGGCGGTACGGTCGTAAGCAAGCGATCGCGCTCGGCGAGCAGTGCTGCTTGTCGCGCGGCTTCGGCGTCTTGTTCGGCCTGTATTTCGCTGCGATGGCGCGACATCGAAGACAGCGTGCGCTGCGTCGTGGGGCTGGCGCTGGCGACGTTCATGTAATCTTCGAGCGCATCGAGCGCGCGATCGATCAATGCCGTGGCCTTGGGGATGCCGGTTTCGAGGCGGCGGGCGAGGCGCTGGGTTTGGCTTTTGTACAGGAAGCGTTCCTCTTCGAGCCGGCGCAGCCACGTGCGAATGTTGTTGAGCTTGGTTTCCGATTCTTCGTATCGCGCCTTGGCTTTGGCGAGGGCCTTCTCTTCTTCGATCGCGGATTGCTTGCCGCCAGTGGCCGATTTATAGAGCTTTTTGTGTTGCACGGCGGCCTTGGCTTGCAGGAGTTGTTCGTAACGCTTGGCGTGTTCGCGCTTCCAGTACGGTTCTCGGTCGTAACGCAGCCAGGTGTTGGCGCGCTGGATTTCCGCTTCGGCTTCGCCCAGCGCGATGCGCGCTTCGTCGGCGAAGCCGATCAGTGACGCACGGAATTTCTTGACGGCGTCGGTGGAATGTACGCGGGCGTATTGGCTCATGTGGTTCGCGTGTGTTGATGTTCCCCACCCCCAAAGGGGGCGGGGCACCCGGTTCGTTCGAGGTGGGTTGTCCACCACTCTTGGAAAGGGTGGGGCACCCGGCTTTGTTCTGCGCTGTGGCACCGGTTTGCAACCGGTGTTTCTTCAATGCAGTGGACTACTCAGCGTCGTGATGGTCCCTCAACTTTTGGCGGTGACCGCTTCCTTACGGGCGCGGCTCTGATCGGAGCTTCGCTCCGCTCGCGCTGTGGCACCGGTTTTCAACTGGTGGTTTCTATCGCTGGCCTAAATACTCCTCAATGTGCGCGGCTTTCTTAAGAAGAAACGAAATATGATCCTGGCTGGCCAGTGAAAACCGCTGCAGCACTTTGACGGTCTGATCGAACTCTTCCGAGAACTTGCGCTGCTCCTGATCGCGCCAGGATTGCTCCAGAGCGTTCAGCCGCGCCTTAAGGCCGGACGTCAGCGTGCCGAGGTCTTCATTGAAGCGCGTCAGGTCGCGGGCAAAGCGGCGAAGCTCGGTTGGATCTACGTGGGCTTTTCCCATGGGGTACTCCCGAGTTTGAATGATGGGCGTGATAACATCGTCGGGTAAGCAGAGCGCTGCCCCCAACGCATATCTTTATTCTACGCCAACGGATTACCCGAGGTGATCTCGCAACCGAGAAACCTGCCGCCGCAGCCCGTTATACGGAATGCGGGCCGAACCATCAGTACATCGCATTGAATCGATGATTGACCTTTTCCGTCGGCCTGTGATAACACCGATGCGGATGTTGTCGGTGCGCTGGTCACAAGGGCGGTTCAGCGTCGCACGCGATCTGCCGATGCATGAAAATCGGCGGGGTTCACAGCGACAGCAGCGGGCCATAGGATATCGGACGACCTATCTGGAGAGATGTGTGCATGTTCTGTCCCTCTTGCGGCGGACAAATTGAGGCCGACCGACGCTTTGCCAAGCTCGTCGTCTGTCAATATTGCGAATCGGCCGTGCTGCTCGATGAAAAGGCCGCACGCGTCGCGGGCAAGATGGCAGTCCTGGCGCAAACGCCCAGCGATTTATTCGTGGGCGGGACCGGCGTGCTACTCGATCGCAATTTTCGCATCCTGGGGCGCGTGCGTTACGGCTACGAGCGCGGTTTCTGGGATGAGTGGTATCTCGCGTTCGACGACGGCTCGACCACGTGGATCAGCGAAGACGAGAACAACTTTTCGCTCGAAACCTACGAAGACGCCGACGTGCCGGTCGAATACGCCGAGGCTTATCCCGGTCAGAATCTGACGCTGGGCGAAACAACCTTTCATATCGATGAAAAAGGCGTCGCTATCTGCGAAGGCGGCGAAGGCCAGTTGCCGTTTCCGATTGTTTCCGGCGAGAAGGTTCCCTTTCTCGATCTGAGTATGGGCGACAAGTTCGCCACCGTCGAATACGACTTGGAAGATCAGACCACGCGCATCTTCCGCGGCCGCCGGCTCGATATCCGCGACGTACAGATGGATATGACCGCCGAAGAAGCGGGCGTGTATGCCAGCGGCGGCTTAAAGGCCGAACGCGCCGCCACTGACGGACGGCGCGAGCGCATCACGGTGACTGGCGAGCGCAGCCGCAGCGTGAACTGCATGTGTTGCGGCGCGCCGATGAACATTCCGGATCAGGCCGGGGATACGATTGCCTGCGAATACTGCGGTGCGGAGACCGATCTTCGTACGCGGCGCGTCGATTGTCCCAATTGCGATGCCAGCGTGGCGGTGCACAGCCGCGAAGCGATGAGCGTCGTGTGCCCGCAGTGTCATAAGAATCTGAACGTCTCGCGCAGCGAGGCGACGGTGCTCGATCTGGCGGTGCAAGTCGAGCGCCCCCCGGTGCCGTTGCGCATGGGGCAAAAGGGTACGCTGCGCGGCGTTACATACACGATCGTCGGTCACGTGCGCTACGTAGAGCGCGACGAGGGTGTGTATCGCAGCGATGAGTTCCTGATGTACAGCGACGAGGTCGGCTATCAATGGCTGATCTTTGAGAACAATCACTTCTCCTTTTGTCGGGAGCTGGATGAACGACCGACCGGTTTTGAGCCGCGCATCGCGCAGGCCAAGCAAACCTTTTCGTTTCTCGGCAAGAAGTGGCGCGTGTTCGAGCATGGCTACAGCGAAGTCGAATGGGTCGAAGGCGAATTGCCTTGGGTCGCGCAGATCGGCGATCAGAACTACTACATGGACGCCGTCTGCCCGCCGTATCTATTGACGGCCGAGTGGACCGAAACGGAGATGGAGTGGTACGAGGCCGAGTACGTCCAACGCCAAGAGATTTGCGACGGTTTCGGCATCGATCCCGATACGATCTACAAACCCATCGGCGTGGCGCCGCATCAACCGTTCGAGCGCAGTCCGTTTCGCAAGCAGGCGCGTTGGGTGATGTGGGCGTCGGTCCTGATGTTTGGCGGTCTGACGTGTAATGCGATCGGCAAGTCGGGTAAAGAAATCGGTAGCATGACCGTAACGCCGCAGGAGTACGCGACCGAGTATTTGACCGACTCGTTTCTGGTGCGCGAAAAAGACAGCCTGTGCGAGGCTGTCTTCGAATCGCCAGTGGATAACTCGTGGGAGTACTTCGACGTCGCGGTGGTCAATGAAAAAGATGAGGCGGTCGTCGATTTCTCGTTCACGATTTCTTATTACCACGGTTACGACGACGGTCATTGGAGCGAAGGCAGCCGCAAGGAGCGCGTGCCGTTTAAGTTGGCCGATGAAGGCAAGTATCGGTTGCTGCTTCAAGGGCAGGCGGGTTCCGGTGCGAATCCTGTTCCGGGCGCGGGTTATCCGCTGTCGATTCGGATCAAGGAAGGAATCGAGCTAGCGCGGTACTATCTGGCGATTGCGATCTTTGCGTTTGCGTGGATCTGCATCGAATGGTTCCGCAAGCACAGTTTTGAAGCCACGCGCTGGAGCGAAAGCGACGCGGCCGATGATGATGACGATTAGTGCAACGGCACGCGACACGCGTGCACGCAGATAAGGAGTTTGTTATGAACAAGGGCACAGCCATACTCGGTGCCGTCATGGGTACCTTGCTAATGGGGTCGGTATATGCCAGCACCAAGGGCATCGGCGTACCGCAGCCAGATAAGGAACCGCCCAGCATTCGCGAAGGATCGACAGCGGGGCGGATCAATCGCTCCGGCCATCACGGTACGCGCTTTTTCCTGATCGGCGGCGGACCGTTCTACGGCAAGTAATGCACCAAGGGCACATGAGAGGAACTGAAAATGCCTGAATTTATCATGAAGGAAATATGGGCGCTGGTACCGACGGTAATTTACTTTGCCGTCTCGCTCATTATGTTCGGCATCAGCATCTGGCTGATGGAAAAGCTCTGCCCATTTTCGATTCGCAAAGAGATCGAAGAGGATCAGAATACCGCCCTCGGGATTCTTATGGGGGCGGCGCTGATTGCGCTCGCGATCGTGATTGGTGCGGTCATTTCGAGTGAATCGGCGGCATCAGCAGTCGTGACGCAGTAAAGCGCGGCAACCGTGCAACAAGCTCAATCAACCGACCCGGCGACCACATCGCGGCGCGGCGCGCTGCTGGTGGTCGCCGTTTTTTTGGCGGCCACGTGCGGTCTGATCTACGAACTGGTCGCTGGCACGCTCTCCAGCTATCTGCTGGGCGATTCCATCACGCAGTTTTCATTGGTCATCGGCGTCTTTCTGACGGCGATGGGCATCGGTTCGTTCCTCTCGCGGTTTATCACGCGCAATCTGGTCGCATGGTTCATCTTTATCGAAGTGGCCGTCGGCGTGACGGGCGGGTTGGCGGCCCTGATCGGCTTCGCGGCGTTTAGTTACACCGAGTTGTACGAACCGGTGTTGTTCGGGTTGGTGCTGATCATCGGTACGCTGGTCGGCCTCGAGATTCCGCTCGTCGTGCGCATTCTCAAAGAGGCGACGTCGCTGCGCGTGACGCTTGCAAACGTGCTGTCGGCGGATTATGTCGGCGCGCTGTTCGCCTCGATCGCGTTTCCGTTCGCGCTGTTGCCGCACTTGGGCTTGGTGCATGCGGGTTTGGTCGCGGGCCTAGCCAACGTTTGGGTGGGCGGGTTGCTGCTGTTGGTGTTTAAGAAAAGCGTCGGCGCGCGACAGCGATTATTGATGGGGATAACGGTTTTCGCGACGGTCCTGCTCATCGCCGCCGTCATCTTTGGCGGCCGTTTCGTTAAGCACTTTGAAAGCCGGCTTTATCAGGATGAGATCATTCTCGCCAAGACGACCAAGACCGGCGCGCGGATGATCGTGACGCGTTGGCGCGACGATGTTCGCCTGTTCCTTAACGGTCACCTGCAGTTTTCCAGCATTGATGAGTATCGCTATCACGAGGCGTTGGTGCATCCGCCGATGGCCGCGGCACGGCAGCGCGAGCGCGTGTTGATCCTCGGTGGTGGCGACGGCCTAGCCGCGCGGTTGGTGTTGCAATATCCGGATGTGCAGCGCATCGATATCGTCGATCTCGACCCGGATGTTACGCGTTACTTTCGCGATAACGTGCTGTTGGCATCGATCAACGATAAGAGTTTGAGCGACCCGCGCGTGCAGGTGACCAATCAAGATGCGTTTACGTTTCTGCAACAAACGCACGAGATGTTTGACGTGGTGCTGATCGATTTGCCCGATCCATCGGCGGCGGGTTTGAGTAAGTTATATTCCGAAGTGTTTTACGGCCTCGTGGGGCGTCACCTGCGACCCGGCGGCACGATGAGTTGTCAGTGTACCAGCCCGTTCCGGGCGCGGTCGGCGTATTGGTGCATTATTCATACGGCCGCGGCGGCGCGCTGGGGGCCGGAGAACCACACGCAGTTTGAAGTACGGCCATACCACACGCTGGTACCGACATTTGGCACCTGGGGCTTTATGTTGGCGGGGACCGACCTGCCCGAACGCGTGGAGCTACCTGCATCGTTGCAATTCAAGTATCTCACGCCGCCAGTGTTGCAGGCGTGCTTTGTTTTTCCACCGGACATGGCCGAAGTGGATACGCCCATCAACGGGCTCGATCGGCCGGTGGTGTACGAGCTTTATCAGCAGGGTTATCACAAGTATTTGAATTGAGGTGATCGAGGATCGAACGATGCGCTCGACGGGGTAGCAGTATCGATTGGGGGAGCATCGCCGTCTCGGCGGTGCGTATTCGCTTTTCCCACCGGCGAGACGCCGATGCTCCCCGTGGCAGAATTCAGACGATACCAGAACCCCCGACGGCGTACTAACTTGCGGTACGATGCCGTTCGGCCCAACATAGGTGCGAAACCAACGCCTATTCATGAGAGGATCGCGTCATGCCCGTGTGCAACGCTTGCAAATTCGAGAATACCAGCGGCACCAAGTTTTGCATTCAATGCGGGCTGGCGCTAGCAGCCGATGCACAGGGCGGCGACGAACTTGCGCCCAATCCCAATCCCGAAGTGATGCAGGCCGAGACCGAAGCGCTACTGAAGCGCGTGGCCCACGAATCCGGCTTCGATCATAAGGAAACGGCTGCCGGTCATCGCATTACGGTTTCGCTCGGTGGTGATCGCAAGCAGCGCGTGCACGTGACGTTTAATGGTCACGACGACGAGGGCCACGACATCATCAGCTTTCTTTCTATCTGCGGTGAGTTCGACGCCAAGCACGTTGAGAGCCTGATGCGCGCGAATGCCAAGCTGCTCTACGGCGCGTTTGCGGTGCGCACGATCAAGGGCAAAGACTATTTTGTGATGACATCCAACCAACTGGCCGAAACGGCTGACCTGCAGGAGATTCGCAAGATTTTGTTCGAAGTCGCCCGGCGCGCGGATGGTGTGGAAGAGCGGATCAGTGGTGGGAAGGATGTGTTCTAAGAAATGCTGATGGTATTAGATACGGTTGCTTTTCGCGCGATTACATGATTGGCATAGCAATTGAATATTGTCGACTGAGTTACTGCCGCCTCTCGAAAACGGAATGATGTGGTCGAACTGAATATCGTTTTTTGAACCGCAACTCGTGCATTTCCCCCCATCTCGATGATAAACAAGATTGCGTACTTCGTCTGAGAGCCGTCTCGATCGATTTTGGGCTTCGTCGTCGGCGCTTCGACTATTAAATGCGTTTACGGCCCGGTCGATGTGTGCCTTTACGATCTCTGGCTCGGGTACGTACCCGGTTAGATCGTTACTGACAGTCTTTGTTAGAATCGAAATCGCGCGGTTGCCGCTCAGTTGTACCGAGTTGATATCTCCCAGATCAATCTGGGATCGACCGGTGCGCGTTATGAATATCCTTAACGACGTTACGACGAGTTGCGCAGGAATCGTTTCGCTTTTATCAATAATTTGAATGGCCGTCTCGAACCATGCAACTTCCGAGTGCTTAAGCAGTAAGGGCGTCTTGCCGACGAGGGGTTCGATTTTTCCCTGCTCGATCAGGGCGATTCGCTCGCGGTATCTGATGGATGCTAATTGTTTCTGTTCGATCTCTTCCGCGCGCTGACGTTCAATTTCCGCCTTCTTATGTCGCCGCATCTGAACGCTCTTGACAACGCCGAACGTTATCGCTGCAACGATGCAAAGCCAGAATACGCCGCGAATTATTGCGTCACGAAAAACAACTAGAATCGCGACGGCGATGAAGGCGGCAATCGAAAGCGTCGTGTAGAGAATGATCTTCGACGTATCGTCTAATCGGCTATAACGACTACCTATTGCACTCGTCGCGTCGATTGGATTTGTATGCTTTTGATCATCCATAAACCGGCCCGCGCGACACTTTACATATACATCCCACCGTTCACGCTCAGCACTTCGCCCGTTATAAACGACGCTGCCGGTGAGGCCAAAAACACTACGGCGGCGGCGACTTCCTCGGGTTTGCCGAGGCGGCTCATTGGCGTTAGCTCACGAACTTTATCCAACGCGGCTTCGGGCACGTCGGCCGTCATGTCGGTCTCGATAAAGCCGGGAGCGACGGCGTTGACCGTGACGCCTTTGCGCGCGAATTCGCGTGCCAGCGTTTTGGTTAGCGCAATCAGCCCGCCCTTGGCGGCGGCGTAATTCGCTTGGCCGAAATTACCCATCTGGCCGACGATGCTGGTGATGTTGACGATGCGACCGTCGCCGCGCTCGAGCATTTGGCCGACGAGCCGATGAATGACCATTGCCGGGCCGGTGAGGTTGACGTTGAGTACGTCGTGCCACATCTCGCGATCCATCTTCAGAAACGATCGGTCGCGCGTGATGCCGGCGTTGTTTACGACGATATCGATCTGGCCGAAATCGGCGGCCAGCAGGTCGACCAATTTGTCATTCGCGCCGGGGTCTGCCACGTTGCAGTTGTAGAACCGGGCCTTGCGCCCCAGCTTTTCGATGTCGGCGGCAACTTGTTCGGCCGGTTCGGGCTGGTGGGCATACGTCAGGGCGACGTCGGAACCTTCCTTGGCCAAGGCGAGGGCAATAGCTTTGCCGATTCCGCGCGAGGCACCGGTGACGAGGCTGGTTTTTCCATCGAGAACGCCCATGGTTTTATCTCCTGCGGCAACTGGCCGCGTTGCGATTCGGAAATCGCGATATGGCAAGGCGGCGTGGTTTGATAACCGCCGTCTCGGATCGTGAAATTGCATTGGCGAAGATGGGTAAGCGTAACGCCAGCGGCGGGGCGTTGTCCAGAAAATTCCTGGATGTAGGGGTATGCGGAGGGCGGCGTCTGAGATTTCAAAGGTGGGATTCAAATTTAACGCATAATCGAACGATGCCCCTTTGCTGCACGAACGAAGAAAGCCTTTCTGCCGCGCGAACAAAATGCCGTGCGAACGAAAAAAGCCCACCCGTGGCCACGGGTGGGCCTTCGTGAGCGATCTTTATTTTCGGCGAATTAGACGCATGCGCATTTCGCCCGCATACGCGAATCCCCGAATTTTTCCTTCCCTTATGCAGCCGGATGCCAGCCCGCATCTACCCAAACCGAACCGCTGACGGCCGAGTTCTTTAGCATGAAGCAAATGGCGTCGGCGATTTCGTCGGGCCGCAGCAAGCGCTTGAGCTGCGTGTAGGGCAGAATGTTCTTTTCGATGTAGTCGTCGCCCATGGCGCGCACCATCGGCGTATCGGTAAAGCCGGGATGAATGATGCTGCAGCGCACGCCGTAGAAGATGGCTTCTTTGGAGAGCGTCGATTGAGCGCCTTCGAGCCCGGCCTTGGCGGCGGCGTACGAAATCTGCCCCTTATTGCCCGCCGACGATACCGAACCGATAAAGACGATTGCGCCTTGCATGCCTTCGGCTGGTTCCCAGCGCTTAAGGCCCTTGGCCATCCGGTATTCAGCGACCGAGGCGACGGCGTCCATCGCCCACAAAATCGGCGCGACCAGATTGATCGTAAACACCTCTTCGAGCAGGTTGCGCGAATAGGTTTCGACCATGCCGGTTTCTTTGTTGCGTTTGACAGCAAGCGCGTCGCGCGTGATGCCGGCTGCAGGGATGCAGATGTGCACCGGCCCGAAGCGTTCTTTCATTTCGGCGTACACCGACTTGCGGAAATCGTCGTCCGTCACGTCGCCGACAAACGGCACCACGATTTCGCGGCCCGCTTTGTCGTTGGTTTCCTGCGCCAGGTCTTTGATGATCTCGTTGCGATCGATTGCGCCGAGCAATTGAATGTCGTTGTCGATTAAGGCACGGCTGGTCGCGCGACCGATGCCGCTGGCCGCGCCGGTGATGATGGCGTTCTTACCGCTGAACTTCATGATGTGGTCCCCCGTAGCCCGCAGGCCGGTAACCGAGTTCTGTATGTCGTCGAGCCACCCGGTGGGGCTCGTGAAATCTCGTTCTTTGGCGGCGAGGGTTACCCTCACCCGGCCCTCTCCCTGCGAGAGAGAGGGAGTAACGTCGCCGCGCATTTGGGCGGCGTCGCGTTGACGCATGAGCGGCGATTACTCGTCGCCTTGAGTCGCGCGCCTTGCTTTACCGTCACCGCTTCCTTACGGGCGCGGCTCTGATCTTTTCCGCGCGATTCGCTGCTAGTAGTCGCGCGATTCATCGCGCGGCGATCAAACTTACAATTCGTCGGACCGTTCGCCCAACCAAGCGCAGACCTGCGGCCATAACTCTTTATGGGCGCGGCTGCTGACCGACAGGCCGATGTGGCCGGTCTTAAACGTAATCGCCTTGCGATCGGTCGAACCGACCAGATCGTTAAACATCGCGCTTTGCCCGCACGTGACCAGATGGTCGTTGGACGCCATCAGGTTCAGTATCGGGCAGGTGATGTTTTTGAGATCAATCTTGTGACGTCCCAACCGCATCTTGCCTTGCGAAAGCAGATTTTTCTGGAAGCAGTCCTTCACGAACTGGCGGAAGGTCTCGCCGGCAACGGGAATGTTATCGTTGCCCCAGGTTTCCATGGCCGCGAATTCTTCGACGAACTTTTGGCTCGTCATGCGTTCGTAGAAACCGATGTACTTTTCGAAGTAGTTGGCCGCAGGTTTGAGCATGCCGAACGCGCCTTGCAGAATGTGCGGCGGTGCGTTGCCGTAGGCATCAATGATGGCATCGACGTCGTAGTACTTCGGGTCGGTCCAGCGGATCAGCAGCGATTCGTCGTCGCTCCAATCGATCGGTGCCGCCATCAGGATCAGATTCTTCAGCGTATCGGGAAATAAGCTGGCGTACATGGCGCTCAGCGTGCCGCCCATGCAGTAGCCCAGCAGCGATACTTCGTCGACGTTGGTTAGGTCGGCAACGGCGCTCAGCACGTTACGCATATAACGCGTGACGTAGTGCTCGATGGTGAGGTGACGATCGTTATGCGTCGGCACGCCCCAATCGATCAAATACACATCGAAACCGGCCTTCAGGAATTGCTGTACCACGCTTTTATGCGGCAGCAAGTCGAGAATATACGGGCGGTTCACGAGCGCAAAGCTGAGTACGAGCGGCGTCGTGTATTTCTTCTCGACGACCGACTCGTAGTGCAACACGCGCAGCTTGTCTTCGGCGTAGACCACGGACCTGGGCGAACTACCGACTTTGACGTTTTGCATGGTCTCCATGACCTGTGGCATGGCGGCCATCCGTTCCATCATGCCTTCATAAGTCGGGAAAAACGCCATCGGGCTGGGCGGCATCATCGCTGCGAATGGGTTTTGCATCGTCGTCATCGTTTCTCGCTTCGTTATTCGGTTCACACATCCGTGTGCGCTGCGCTGTGGCACCGGTTTGCAACCGGTGATTTCGCTCAACTGTGGCACCGATTTATCATCGGTGTTCTCAATCTTGCGGGGCAAGTTCAATTAGCAGATTCAAGCGTCCCGCATTGTCTTACCGTGACCGCTTCCTTACGGGCGCGGCTCTGAAAGAGCGCTGTGGCACCGGTTTGTAACCGGTGTTCAAGTCACCCGCACCTACTTCTTCTTACTGGCCCGGCTTGCGGAAGAGGAACGCGTTGACCGCGCCGAGGCAGAGGTCCGCGCCGACGAACCCTCCGCCTGTTGTTGTTCTTCCACTGCTGCGACTTTTTCTTCCAATCGATCGAGTCGATCGAAGATACGCTCCTCGATTCCGCGAAGCATATGGGCCAAATCTTCCACATCGCCGCGTACCGGCGATTGCATGTTGCTTTGGGCCTTCACCAGAAAATCGTCCATCATTTTCTTGAAGGCCAGCGACGCATCCATGCTTTGTTTCATCTGCTTGAGAAACTCTTCGCTGCGCATGTATTCATCGCAATAGCGCGCCATGGCATCGAAGAACGAGCGCTGCATCTGCTTGGCCTGATCGGTGAATGCGGCGGTCGGTTCGCCGCTGGGGGTCGCGCCGGGCATTTGCGGCGGCATCATGCCGGCCTGCTTCATGGCGTCGGTCCAGAATTGCATCCACTGTTCGGCCGGATTGTTACTGTTGGCTGCTGCGCTCATGTTCGTCTCAAGCGTCCTTACTTGTTTCGGCGATCGCAGTATATCGACGAGCGTCGATATCGCGATCGAAAAGAACGAGGCCGCGAGCGCGATGTTCGCCGCTCGCGGCCTCGGGGTTGTCACACCGGCATGGTGGGTGTGGGGATTCTGAGCCGCCGGGTGTTACCAAGGTGTCGAATCGAGATGGCGGCTGGGTGTGAGTCTAACATGCCGGTGCTGCTTAAATACCTGCGGCGCTTACCGGCTGCCGACGATGACGAGCATCGCGGGCCGGTGGTGGCGGGGGCAGTTTATTCAACTGCCGTTCGCTCACGCGCCGTTGCAATGCGTCTTACTTGCCGGCCTTCTTGGTCATGTTGGTGGCCGACTTGTTCACGAAGTCCGAGTAGGTTTCCATGACCTGCGTCGCCGTCTTGGCCGTCGTGTCGACGTTGGCCTTGAGAGCATCGAAGCCGGCGGTCCACATGTCGGTGGCGCGGGCGACCATGTCCTTGTCTTCGGCCTTCATCATGTCGAAGTTCTTGCGGATCATGCCGAGACCGTTCTTGCAGGTTTCGTCAAACGCCTTCTGCGTCTGCTCGGCGTTCTTGCGCACCATGTTGACGGCTTCGGTCGCGTTTTCTTCGACGCGTTCGTTGACGTCGCCAAAGTTGAAGCCACCGAAGTTAAAGGCCTTGGTCATCATGTCGAACGTGTCGCGCTGGAACTTCATTCCGGCGTCGATGGCCGAGCGGAAGCTGTTGTTGGCGTTTTCGAACATGTCCTGCGTGTTTTCTGTCTTGGTCTGGGTGGTTTGAGCCATGTCTGTATCCTCGTTGTCAAAAAACCGTTTACTTGCGGGTGTCAGGCCGTACCGCACAGGCCTCTGCCACCGTTATCCCGTTTGTCCTACACAATAATATATCGGCCGAATTGTGCGTTTGCAAGAGAAATTTGTGCGTTTGCAAAAATAAAGTGAGATGGGACGTAAATCATTTATTCGCAATTCTTTACGATCAGCATGCGGTGTCTGTGTCAGCGGAAATTTTGGTGAAAAGTTGCGTTTGCGACAATTTGCGGGCGATCTTGATTAAGTGGGCATCGGCCCGGAATCCGATTGCGATACGAACCCCAGCGACTGAGGTATTATCGAGATATGAGCGACGCGACCCGCCACGACATCACGAAGTATCCCAATCGTCGGTTTTACGATGGCACCACCAGCCGCCATGTGACGCTGACCGACCTGTACGAGATCGTCCGCCGCGGCGGTGAGATCGCCGTGACGGATAAGGAGACCAGCCGCGATATCACCAATGTCGTGCTGACGCAGATCATTTTGGAGCACGACCCGCCCAAGATGGAATTGTTCCCCTCGTCGCTCTTGCATCAGGCGATTCAAGCCAACGAATCGGTTATGCGGCGCTTCATCGATCAATACTTCGCGCAAGCGCTCGATGCGTTTAATCAGTCGCGCTCGCAGTTCGATCAGTTTCTATCGCGCGCGGGCTTTGCAGGTTCCAACCCGTTCGATTGGGCGCGCATGATGATGCCGGGCATGGCTAACGGTCCGGCGAATTCGCGCACAGCTGAACGCAATGGGGCGGTGTCGGATGCGTCAGAACGCCAAGCAGAAGGGCATTCGAGCCGTGAGCCCCGCGAAGGAAACGCGGAAGATACGGGCCGGCGCGACGACGATTTAGACGCGGTGCGACAACAACTGGCCGACATGCAAGCCGAACTCGCGCGGCTCCGATCTAATCGCGGTGAGTCTGTAGCGACGAAAAAAGTCGCCAAAAAGAAAAGCAAAGCGAAGAAACGTGGTAAGAAGAAGGCAACCAAAAAGGGTTCGTCGAAGCGGTGAGATGGGCCGTTTGTCCGTTCAATCCAGGTGCGGCGGGTGAGTCTGTGAGGCAGGCCCTTGGTAATGCTGAAATCGTCGGCGAATATCGGCGCGGTGCCCCCCATTTCTTCGGCCGTCAATTATCTCCCAAGCCCCAAGCGATCATTCGCATTCATTACGCGTTGACGTATTCGTTATTCAGTTAGTCATTACGCTGAAAGCGTTACACCTTATAGCCCGGGGTTGACGCGCTAGCGGCTACCCCGGGGGTACGTGACCGACAAGCAATCAACCCCAACGGGGTTGCGCCAATCCGCGAAGCCGGCGCAACTCCTTCAGAGTTGAACGATTGGGCAATGACCTTTACCCAGGGTAGCCGCTTTCGCGTCAACCCTGGGCTAATTGACGTAACGCCTTAGGCGTAATGAGGCGATTGCTCGAACGCTTAATGAGGGCTAGCGAAGAAGGAAATTGTTGTTTGGGGTAAGGCGTTTTAATGGAAGCGACGTAGTCTCACGAGATTATCCACGTCATGGTCGTAACAAATCGGCGACGGATCCTGGCATTTCATCCCGTCGGGCGCGCGCATTTCGAGCCCGATAGCGCGAATTGCAACGCCGAACCCATCCTAATGACAACGACGAATCCTTAGATCGAGCGATTGATCTGACCGTGCCGCCAACACGAAGAACCGTTTGTTGCCGAAATCGAAATAGAACTTCGATTGACCGTTGGCGGCGATGAGCTGTTGGGCTTCGCTCGGTGCCATGCTTTTGATCAACATGGCGACTTGCTCGGCCGTGACGGGCTGAGCATTGACCTTGCGAAAGTTGTTGTCGCTGTACACCATCGGCGGCTGGCCGGCGCGCAGGCGAAGTTCATCGGCGTGTTTGCGACTGGCGGCTTGTAACAGGTAGTCGATTTGAACTTTGGCAGACATAGCCCATCTATTTTGGGCAGTTTTGCCATCAATTAACAGAAAATTATTGGAATCTCCGGAAAATCGGCATTATTGACGCGATTCGAGCCGTTTTAGAGCCTTGCGGTTAGCGATGCGGTCCATCTCCGACATCCGGTCGGTGATCAATTTTCCATCGAGATGGTCGCATTCGTGTTGCCAACAGCGGGCCAAGAGGTCGGTCCCGCGCAAGGCGATCCGGTTGCCATCGAGGTCGAGGCCGGTGATGGTGCAGGCAGTGGGGCGTCGCACGCGCACCAGCACGTCGGGGATGGAGAGGCAGCCTTCTTCGGCAACATCTTCGCCCTCAAAGTCCTGTAATACCGGATTGATGAAAACGAGATCGCGTTTCTTGCCCTCTTTGTCGGTGCCGGGCACGCTGCACACGAAGAGCCGCTGCAGGACGCCGACCTGCGGCGCGGCCAAGCCGATGCCGTCTTCGGCGCGCATCAGTTCCAGCATCCGCATGGCTAACGCCCGCACATCGTCATCAACGCGATCGATCGGCGCGCAGGCCTGCTTCAGACGAGCGTCTGGATAATGAATGACGCGCAACTGATCGAGCGACAAACCGGGCAACGTAAACTCCTCATCGAACGCGATTAACGTTACAATAGATGATAAGGCGAGTCCGCCGGGCTGAAAACCGCGAAGGTCCGTTGCAGCGCCGCCCTGGGGGCCGTCCTCCCCAATAAAGATCGACTCACAGACACGAATCTACGGCGTAAAATCTCGCGTCGGTTCGTCGCGACCTTGCACCAAATATGAGTTCATCTGCCGAACAACCTACGCCGCCGCCGCCCTCGGCGGAGAGCCTCTCATCGCCGCGACTGGTCGGCGACGCCAAAGGAATCGAGACGGCCAAGAAGCTGTTTAAGCGTGCCCAAGAGGTGGAGGCGTCGCGTAACTACGATTACGCGATCGAGCTTTATGTCCAAGGGCTGGCCCATTGGCCTGATGCCTTGGAAGAAGGGCTGATGCCACTTTGGCGCGTTGCTTCCAATCGCAAGGCGGCCGGCGGTAAGCCTGCGGGTTTTTCGCTCAAACGTAAGCACCCGACGAGTGGGAAGAACGCGGTCGCTAATCTCAACAACGCACTTTTTTTGTTTGGATATGCCCCGGATAGCCTGAGCACCTGTGAGACGGTGCTGACCCAGGCAGTTAAGTGTAAATGCGATGTTGCCGCGCGATTGGTTGCCAAAATTATCGCGTCTCTGCTAGCCAACGGCAAGAAGCAATCAGCCAGCAAATACCAAATGTTTTGCGACCAACTCATCGAGATTGGACGAGTCGCGCGCGACGCCAATCAGGATGAGACTGCGAAGGAGATCTTCGAGTCGTGCATCAATGTCGCGCGCGTTTGGAAGCGCTATCAACCTGAAAGCAGCGAGGCCCATCGTGCTGCGGCGTCGGCCTCCGGCGATTTGGCCATCGTCAACGGGCGCTTCGACAAGCAAGAGGGCTTTACCGGCTCGCTGCAAGATGGCGATGCGCAAGTCGAGTTACAGCATCGCGAAAAGCCGGTCACATCGGATGACTACCGTCAACGCCAGATCGATGCGGCGCGGCGCGATTGGGAGGAGAATCCGGCGGCCGCGAACAAGTTGATCCATCTGGCGGGCTTGATCGCCAAGACCGAGACGGAAGCCGACGAGATGGAAGCCGTGCGATTGCTGGAAGAGCAATATGAGAAAGACGGCAATTTTCAGTTTCGGCGCAAGGCCGACGACCTGCGCATGCGGCGGTTCGGGCGCGAGCGGCGACTGATCGAAAAGCAGTTGAAGGCCAACCCGGACGACGACGACCTGCGCGAGCAATTGGTCGCCGCGAAGCGAAAGCAGCTGGAGGCGGAGATACGCATCTTCACCGGCTGGTTGAAGCAGTATCCGACGGATATGCGGCTCAAGTTCGAGCTGGGTTACCGATACTTTTTGGCGCGAAAGTTCGATGAGGCGATTCCGCTCTTGCAGCAAGCCGTATCCGATGGTCGGGTGCGATCCAAAGCTAGGCTGTACCTCGGTCGGTGTTTCTTTGAGAAGCGGTTTTACGATCAGGCGATCGACGTGTTGCGGTCCGGCAAAGAGGATATCGCGAGCCGCACCGACCCGGACTATTTGAACCTAACCTATTGGATGGCAAGGGCTTCCGAAGAAAACAACGCCGACGATGAGGCCAAAAAGGCCTATGGTGAGATCATTCAGGCGGATTACAACTTTCGCGACGGCGATGCCCGCAAACGGCTGGAGGCCCTTGTCGCCGGGGACTAATCGGTGTTAAATACAGGGCTTGGCAAGAAATGTGCTGCCGGAATGTCGGCGGTACTTTGATAATCGTAATGGAGCAGCTACGTGGCCCGATCGCTTTCATCGCAAAAGAGACTTCGACAGAGCAAGACCCGCGCCGAGATCAACCGTCGCCGCAAGAGCCAGATCAAAACCGCCGTGCGACGCGTGAACGACGCGGTGCACGACAAGGATGCGGATAAGGCCGACAAGGCATTTCGCACGGCGGCCAAGTTGCTCGATAAGTTTGCGAACGTCGGCACGATCCACGTGAACAAAGCCGCGCGCAAAAAGAGCCAGTTGGCCAAGCAGGTGCACGGGCTCAAGTCGGGCTCGTAAGCGAGCGACGCCATCCTTTCTGATTTTCAAACCGGCGACGGTTGCCAACCAGTTGGCAGTGTCGCCGGTTTTTTTATTTGGCTCGGTACTGTTGTAAATGTCGAAGTCCGGTGACCGGCAATTCGTTTCGCGCGCAGGACTGAAACTGCAAGCGGCACTGGAGGCATTCGAGTTGGATGTTACCGGTCTGGTCTGCGCCGATCTCGGTAGCAATGTCGGCGGCTTTGTCGATTGTTTATTGCAAGCCGGCGCGGCCAAGGTGTATGCCGTTGAGAAGGGTTACGGCGTTGTCGATTACAACTTGCGCCGCGATGCGCGGGTGATTGTGAAGGAACGCGCCGACGCGCGCTTGATCGCGCTGCCGGAATCGGTCGATCTCGTCACGCTCGATGTGGGTTGGACGCGCCAGCGCGACATACTACCGTCGGCCAAGCGCTTGCTGAAACCCGGCGGTCGAATCATCTCGTTAATCAAGCCTCATTACGAAGCGCTGCCGGATCAACTCGATGGCGGCGTTTTAAAAGCGGGGTTTAGGAATGATGTGTTGGCGAGCGTTGAAGCGGATATCGCAGCGCTCGGTTTGCGAGTGGAGCAAAAGGTCGCAAGCCCGATTAAAGGGCAGGGTGGGAACGTGGAGTTTTTGTGGTTGCTGATGTAGTTACGAATGCGGTGGTTCCAAGTACCTCTCCGATCTTGACCGATAGCTTGACGTTGATGGGAGGCAGTATTTCATATTCATCGCCATCGATTGATGAATAAGGGCGAATGTCTAATTGGAGCCTTGACTTGAATTTGATAGGAAAACTGGAGGAAAGGCCCCACACGCCTAGGTTCCTCTCTAATACGGCCTTAATTTTTGTCGTTTTTGTCGGTCTGTTGGGGGGGCAGGAACGGTAACTGTTTTCCTAATCAAGACTTACGGGTGTCGGTCGAAAAAAGGCCGACATTGCGTCGCGGGCGGGCGAACTCAGCGTTGGCGGGCCGCTTAGGTTCGCCTAGTTGCCTGATTTCGGAGGTCGTGGGTGGCGTTCTGTCCTACGTTTCAGGCTCAAGCTTGCGCGATGATGTGACAGAATTTGGATTAGTAGGTTGGGTAGCACTGTTTCGCTGCACGTTGGCGACAATCTGGTGGTGGCGGACAAAGATCGTCAGGTGATTACGCGTGGTTTAATGCCCGTTTTCGAGGCTGGGTTTGCTAAGTTGCTAATATTGCCCGACTTAAAATTGTTTTCGGTCGGCGATCTTTTTTTGAGCATTTTTCGATTTCGCTGGAAACAAAGCGCGATGATTTTTCTCGACATCGCCGAGCCAAGGAAAACGAAGCATCCGCGATTTTCTTCTCGGATTCCTTGACTGGACTTTGTCTACCACTTTGGAATTGAGAGATTCAATTTTCGCGTTTCGTCAGTTCACTTTCGTTCTTATTTCTATCTCAGTTTTCTGGCTAACATTTTTCGACTGGTGACTAAAATCTCAACACGCAATTTTTCTTTTTGGATTCTCGATTATTTATTTCGGTTTCAGTGAGTTTTTAAAGATGCAAATTCGAACTTTCTGGATGTTTCAATTTAGATTAGAGACATTCTCTATTGGCAAGTCGTGACTGCTTTACTCCGTCAATTTCTGAATAGCTTAAGTGGCAAACGTTTTGCACACTTTTCTATTTGCCTTCGATCAAGACCTAAGCTATGGTTTAACTAATCCAACGTTATTGGCTAACGCCCTCGCCAGACAAGCCGAGCCACTTAGTCAATCCCACGCGGATTTCCGAACGATTCAAAGATTCGACAGATCACAGACTCATCAATTCAGAGATTTACTCCGTACATAGCAGAAGGTGCGCCATCACCGGATGATCGGGCGCGTGATGGTATGGATGCCGTTTATTTGATGGCCATCTCCTTCAATTGAGTATGGACCATTTGTTGTTATAGCGACGTCAATTAGAAAAACGTGCTTCACATTTCAACTCTCTTTTTTCCATTTGCGCCGCAGGTGCGCACGTCAGGAGCGTCCAACATGAAACTGACCAAAATGAAGATCGATCAACTCAACCCCGCCGAATACAACCCGCGCATTGATTTGAGACCCGGCGATCCCGTCTACGAAAAACTCAAACGAAGCATCGAGACATTTGGATATTTGCAACCGATTATCGTCAATCGCAAAACCGACCATGTGGTAGGTGGACATCAACGACTGAAGGTCATGCAAGACTTGGGGCACGATACGGTTGATGTGATCGTCGTTGATCTGCCACTGGATCAGGAGAAAGCGCTCAATCTCACGCTGAATAAAACGGTCGGTGATTGGGATGAAGCCAAGCTCGTCGATCTGTTGCAGGAATTCGAGGGTATGCCCGACTTCGATGTCGAATTGACCGGATTCGACGAAGGCGAACTCAAGGATGTGGTGAGTCGATTCCTGGATGAACATGACTGCGTCGGTGACGACGAAGATTTTGATATCGATGCTGCCCTCAAGACCGATCAACCGGCGATCACGCAGCCAGGCGGTCTCATCGAACTGGGTCGGCATCGATTGCTCTGCGGGGATGCGACGAGTCTCGACGATGTCGAACGATTGATGGATGGGGAACGTGCGGCGCTATTCGCGACCGATCCACCGTATTTGGTCGGCTATGACGGGACCAATCATCCCACTGCCAAAAAGAAGCGTCGCCGCAAAGACAAGAATAAGGATTGGTCGGATAGCTACGGCATTACGTGGGATGATGCGGACGCCAATCCGGATCTCTATGAGAACTTCATCCGCGCCGCGGTTGCTAAGGCCATTGCGCCTGATGCGGCGTGGTATTGTTGGCATGCCAGTTGCCGGCAGGCGATGGTGGAGGCGGTCTGGGCCAAGTTCGATGCCTTCGTGCACCAGCAGATCGTGTGGGTAAAGGATCGACCGATCCTCAATCGGTCTTGGTTCACGTGGCAACATGAACCTTGCTTCTTCGGTTGGGTGCGATCGAAGAAGCCGAAACGCGTCAGCAAGGACCATCCTTCATCGGTATGGCAGATCCCCACGGTGGCTGCGGGTCAGAAGACCGATCATCCAACATCCAAGCCGATAGAAGTATTCGCCATCCCCATGCGTCAACACACCCGTCGGGGGGAGATTTGCTATGAGCCATTTTGCGGATCGGGCTCGCAATTGATCGCAGCCGAGAAGCTGGATCGTCGGTGCTTCGCCTTGGAGATCAGTCCTCATTACTGCGATGTGATTGTGCGGCGTTGGATCAACTTGGTCGGGGCCGGTACGGCACCGCAGGAATTGGTGGAACGCTACAGCGTTGCAGATGGATCGGCGGTGACGGCGTGAGTAAAGAACATCACAACCCCGATTCGCCTTCCAACGCCGAGCTGGGCACTGTTGATCTATTGCAACAGATCAAGTCCGGTGTTCTCGACCCCAAACAACTCAAGCCTGCTGTTCGGCAGCAGGTCGTAGTCGCGCTGATGGATGACGGTTATTCGACTTCGGAGATGGCCAAGATTCTGCAGACGAGTGATCGCACGATCGAACGCGATCGCAAAGTGCTGCGCGAATGCACAGTCCTGAATAAACACCCGGATCTGTTGCCACAGACGGCGGGGCGCATTCAGCGAGAGGCTGAGTTGTCCATGCAACGCATTCGGCGTGCGACGCGCGGCAAGGATGTGAGTGCGGCAGTTAAAGTTGACGCCGAACACCGCTGCTACCAAATCCTCAGCGATTTACTTCAGCGTTTTCAATCGTTGGGTTATCTGCCGACAGCGAAGCAGCAGGTCGAGGCTGAATTGGTTCATCACTCTGGGAGTATCGTCGATTTTCATGAACTGTTGTCAGAATCGAAGCGACTACTAGAACTCGCCAGCGACGGTGAGGGTGATCCCACACGACTCAAACTGTTACAGCAGATCACGAAAGAGGCGACACGTGGGAAGATGCAGGCCGAACTGGAAGAAATAGGTAAGCACATGGAAGCGGAACAATCTGCTGAAATAGATGACGAAAAGGAACGCAGTGATGCATAGTGCTTATCTCCAACTACATCAACGTGTCTCAATTCTTCGTCGTCAGCAAGCGGCAGCATCCCCGCAACAATTCGCCCGGATTTACCTGCCATCCACGTGTAGATTGGGATATTCGAGCATGCATCGGGAGCTCTTCGAGATGCTGGCACAGATCGACCAGAAACGAGGAGCGCGTCTGGCAGTCGCCGCACCGCGTGGTCACGCCAAGAGTACCATCGTGGCGCTTGCTTACGTGTTGTGGTGCGCGTTGTACGGTAAGGAGAGTTTTATCATTCTCGTTTCGGCTACCAAGCCGCAAGCGACGACACTCCTAAGTCACATCAAAGATCAGGTGACGGATAATGAACGTTTGTTGGCGGACTTTCCGGAAGTGTGTACTGGCCCCCGTACGCCGTGGCGTGACAATCAGATTCAGCTGGGCAATGGTGTCATGATCCGGGCCTACGGTGCCGGTCAGGGCATTCGCGGCATGCGCCATCGCGATCAACGACCGGGGCTCATCATCGTCGACGACTTGGAAGAGACCGACACCGTGATCGTGGAGGAACAGCGCCAAAAGTTATTGGCTTGGTTCAGTGGCACCTTATTGAAGGCAGGACATCCCGACACCAATGTCATTGTCATCGGGACGATTCTGCACCATGCATCACTACTGGCACAGTTGGTGGATGCGCGACTGCAGCCAGGTTGGAAAGGTCGTACCTACAAAGCCGTGATCGAATTCAGCTCGCGCGCCGATTTGTGGGAGCACTGGTCGAGTATCTATCACGGTCGAATCGAGCATGAGGGCCATGCGGGAGAAGATGCAGCGCTGGCGTATTTTGAAGCTAACAGAGAGGCGATGCTCGACGGCACCCAAGTGCTGTGGCCCGAACTCGATGACTATTACCGCTTGATGGTCATGCGCGAGTCGGAAGGGCGGGCCAGCTTTCAAGCCGAGAAGCAGAACGAGCCGCTCGATCCGGAGCAATGTCTGTTCGCGGGTCAGGTATTTCGGTATTGGGAGGATGATTATCGTGACGAACAGCACCTGATGGAATCGGTCAGGCCCGGTCATATCATCGGGGCCTGCGATCCATCGCTCGGTACCAAACAGGGCGACTTCAGTGCCATCATCATTCTGTACCGAGACCGCAAGGCAAAGGTCTCGTACGTTCTCGCTGCCGATATCAAAAGGCGCTCTCCTGATGAGACGATTCATCGTATTGTACATTACGCACAGCGTTATCGATTTGAGAACTTTGCGGTCGAGGCCAATCATTTTCAGCAGGTGATGATCGACAATCTGAAGGAAAAGGCGCGCCAATCCAATGTGCGACTCAAGATCAAGTCGGTGACCAGCCGCACCAACAAGCGAACGAGGATCGCCAGCCTTGAACCCGAAATCGCCCAAGGGCACTTACGCTTCCATCGCACGCAACAACTGCTATTGGATCAACTCAAGCAGTTCCCCGTTGGCAAGCACGACGACGGACCGGATGCTTTGGAAATGGCGGTGGAATTGGCGAACCGACCGCCCCACTTTGTTCATGTAGAACAGATGTGAGTGGTCAGGCTGGTTGTATTGCATACTTTAGCAACAAGGTGCCATTCGTTGACTTCCCGCGCCATCCGCGCGAACATGGTGACAGTGTGTAAGTACCTAACTATTGGAGGAACCATAGGTTAGCCGCCGCGAATAGCGGCCCGACATAACAGTGACGCTAGCGCGTCAAGATTGCTGCTTTCCGAAATACCGCCAATTTGAAGTCACTGACTTCATACACAAGGGCAGCACTTGAGACCGCGCTCCCGCAAGGGAGCGTCGGCCATGTGTTGTCTTGTGTGCCCCTTGGCGGGGGTTTCGGGAGCGGCCGTGGTCCGGCGCTCTTTTTTTATGCGCCTTGGATGGGCCACGGTTTTCATCGAATGAAACACCGAAACCCTTTATTCAAGGAGTGACTTCAAATGTCAGGATCACCATCTCCACACAACCCCACGGTCAACGTTAATCTTCCCCGACGCGGTTCCAGTCTCGGCATGGCCTCATTGGTGTTGGGCGTCATTGCCTTCACTATCTGCTGGATTCCGTTCCTCGGAATACTTGGTATTCCCTTAAGTGGCTTGGGCGTATTCCTCGGACTGGTGGGTCTGGTTGTCGCGGCCACCCGCAAAGGCTCGGGGATTGGATTCCCGATTGCGGGCACCCTCGTTTGCGGCATTGCGCTGATTGTTGCTATCAGTCTCAACTACGCCATTGCAGAGGGAATTGACCAAGCAGGAAAGTCCTATGCAGAGGCTAGACGGCAAGCGGAACTCGACAATCAAATCGGGGCATCTTCTAGATTCGATTTGCAGCACGCGAGTGAAACCGCGCCGCACGATGGGCAAAGTGACGCCGCAGCTATAGCGCAAAGCAAGAACGAGACACCCCAAACTGAGACTGCATCGGACATCAATCCGAGTCCGACAACAACACCGACCGATGGCAGTGGATCACCAACCGCCGAAAAACTGGAACCTGAACCTGAATGGACGCCAGCAGATCACCCCCTCGTGCTTGGCGATGTACGAATTAGGATCATCAGCGTCATCGCGGGATTAGTGCCACTCGAAGGCATCGGTGGTGCGACCGGTACCAGTCAAGAGCCCGCGTTACGAATCCAAGTAGAGGTTACCAACCAAAGCCAGTCGCGGAAAATCGACTACGAAACGCTGGTGGGACCAAGCATGGGATTCAAGAAACATTGCGCCCAGTTGCAGGACAACTTCGGCAATGACTACAACCGGATCAGTTATGGATTCAGCACGAATGCGGCTGGACAGACAAAACAAGCGTCGATCTATCCCGGCAAATCCATAACGGACGTCCTTGTATTCGAGCCGCCGATCGATTCGATTGAATATCTCGACCTGACGCTACCGCTGAAAAGTGTTGGTATGGACGGGACGGCGGTGATTCGGATCTCACAGCAGTTGATCAATACGGTCGAAGGGTAATCGGATAGCGATCGGCCTAATTTGGGATTGCTTGTTGATGGCGGTTGTAAAAGCGGTAAATCTGCCCATCCCACGCGGGACCTGGCGAGCGCTGGCCGGCGGCTTTAGCCGCGCCGTCACTGACGTCATACTGGCCTTGCTCATTCGATCGCCCTTTTGGCAACGCGGTCAGAAGGGCAGTGAAGGTGAAGGGTCGTATCGGGTTGATAAGAGAACCAAACTCGTCTGGATTGCCGAGGTCTTCGGCATCAGTCGCCGCGCTGTCACCGATGCGCGCAGCAAGTTGATTGAACTCGGTTGGATCGCCGAGGTCGAATGCAACCAGCGGCAACTCAATCGGTGGGGGGAGCGCGACACCATCGTCGTCGATTGGCAGCCGCGCGCTGCGGAGGCGGCCGACGGTGTGACTAACAACACCACTGGTAATGCCTGTGCTAGCAGTGAGAATGCCTCACAGCCTGACACCGAATCTGCCAGCCCTCGGCCTCAAAATGACACCGGTTCTGCTAGCCCTTGTCTTAACAGGTCGCTTTTCTTATCAGAAAAAGAATTAAACAACAGAACGCTTGGGGCACAGCCGCCAAGCCCGGCTGATGTCTCGATGGAGACGTTGGAAAAAAAGCAGAAGGCCAGTAGGGGGAAAAGGTGGCGACGGCGGGGTGGTGATCCCACTGCACCCGCACTGCAGGAAATCCAACCCGCCGACCTGGCCCGCGACGAACGGTTGCTGGCCTTGTTTGGCCAGGCCGTCGAGCAAGGCTTGATCGCCGACTGTGAGGTGGGGCGGTTGGACTTCTTCGCCTTGGCCGAACGGGCGCGGGCGCGTGGTCGTAATCCCGGCGCGCTGTTCAAATGGTTGTTGGTGCAGCGTCGCTTCGACTACATCACCCAGGCGGATGAGGATGCCGCCGCCGATCGGCTGCGCAAGATGCGCGAAGGACCGCGACGAATGATGCAGCACCTACCCGGTGGGGTAGGGGGGCACGGTGCTGCGATGGATGGCAGTGCTGAGACGTCGCAATTGGGCGGTGAATCGGCATCGACACCGCTGCGATCGGCGGTGATGGAAAGCACCGACGACGAGCTCATCGTCGAGAAGTGCCTGCTGGCTGCCAAGCGCTTGAAGGTCGAGGCCTATCTGGTCGCGCGCGAAGGCTTCGGTTGGTCGCGCCAACGCTTCGAGCAAGCCGAGTGGGAGTACCAGTGCCGGCAACGCGAACGGTGGTATGGCGGTGGGCAGTGACCGCCAAGCCTCGATGATCCGCAGTCTGGCAACGGCTAGGCGTCGGGCGCGTCGAGGATTTGCAGGCCCACCAGGAACAGGTCCGTATCCGTGGACTTCACCCAGCGGACCTCGGCACGATAGGGGCGACCTGCGGGATTGCCGTCAGCGAGGGCAACGGTGCAAAGGTCGGCGGTGGCCAACGGAAGGTCGCAGACCACGCACAGCCCGCCGCCCGAGATATTGCGAACGGCAACCTGCATGCCGACACCGGCCGCCGTCAGATAGGCATCGAGGTGTCGCACCAGGAATCGATGGCGGTCGTCGATGTTGTCCAACGGGCCGGTACCGAACCGGGCGACCACACTCACCATGCGCCGCATCCAATCCCGACGTTGATTTACCTTCTCCTGCGCCAACCGCGATCCTTGCTTCTCGATATGCAATTAGCCGCCCGTCGTGCGACGCAGACGCGTCGACGCACACAACAGGCGGCTCAGGGGGTCTTGGGCATGGGAGGTCAACCAAGCCTCGCCAATGTGTTAAACGCTAAAAGGGACTGCTGCGCTCAGGTCGTCGGGTTGCGGCCGGCCCAGTTTGGGGATGCCATCGGGGCAGGTGCTACGGGCTTGCGACGCCGATTTCGATGAAATCTGGCCCACAAAAGGTCATTGCAGGGGACTAGTGGGCCATCTGTGTCAATAATTGTGCGAGGAACCTCAAGTACGCCCGATTTGTTGATGGCTCACAGTGCCGGCCGGTCGATGATAAGCGGGGGAGATGATCGTGCGATTGAAGGCATGGACAATTCGGGAGAAGGGAATGGACGCCGCTGAAGGCGGTCATCCTGAACACCCATTTAAATGTTGCGAATGCCAACTCGACCTGCCGATCCGTATTGCTACCAATCGTACAAATGCTATTCACTTTACCTGCGCCTTCTGCGGGGCGCGCTACGCCGGCTTCTGGCTGGACACCGTATCCGACGATCTCAAAGGCAATGTGCGGGTCGATGACGATCCGCGCTTGGGCTGACCGCGGGGTGCATTCGAAACGGGGATGCCTTGCGGATGGGGCGAACGCGTGTGACGTCAGGTAACCGCCATCTTGTCTCAGGTTCAGCGTAATTGGGAATATAAAGGCATGCCCGACAGCATCTCGGGCCGGAGAGTAGAGAAAGGAAAGGAAGTCTCTTGCCGGCGGGCATGCAATCGCATTGTAGCCCGTCACTTTAACTATTGCGAAAATACCCATTACCTAACCGAAAATTTAATATTCTGAGGGATGGCCGGCGGCCGCGCTGTTCTTCACGGCGATCGTTGGCAACAATCGGCTACTGAATGGCTTTCAATAACTGGGCGCTGACCGGCAGGAACAGCGTCAACGGCTGATCCTGCAGTGGCATAAACCCAAACTTCCCATAGAAATCCGCCGCCCGTTGATCCTTGGCATCGACCAAGACGGCATAGACGCCCACACCGGTATGCAACGATCTTTGATGGCATCGGCCAGCAGCAGGCCGCCCAGCTTACGCCCCTGAAAACGCCGTGCGACAGCCAGCCGTCCGATCCGCACCGCCGGGATCACCGGATAGCGCGGCAGTTTTTTGGCGGTGGCCTCCGGCAGGTCGTTCAATGCCATGCTGGCGGCCGCCACCGTGTAGTAACCGGCCAGCTGATCGGTGGCAGTGTCGACGGCGACGTAACAGATGGCCACCTGACGGCGCATGTCCTGGGTGGCTTGGCGTTGCAGATAGTGATTGAGCACGTCGACACCGCAATCGAAGGACTGGCGGTCGTGCTGCTGCTTATCGAGGCATTCGATCCGAAAGGATGACCCATTAGCCGGGTTCCACCTGATGGTGGTGATTTGTAATGCATCTAAGAGGGCAGGGGCCACCGGCGGCGGGTTCAACAGGGCATCGACCAAGCGCGCCTGATCGCGGGCGCTGAGTTCCAGTACCTCGTGACGGCGAATGGCGTCCTCCGCTGCTAACCGTGCCGCATTCACCACAAACTCCGACAGGCTGCTGCCGGTGAGGGCAGCGGCGCGTTGCACCAATTCGCTGATGGCGGGGGTGGTGCGCGCCTCCAAGCGGGCGGACTTTTTGTGATCGTGTTCCTGCAGCATGGTCGAGTGTCCTTTCATTCTCTATCCCTATTGTACGTCATATTGCCGTACGTCGGCAAGTAAAATCGTCCTCGCGGGTGAAAAAGGCGGTTTGAGGCACCAGAAACGACCCATTCGGCCCATTCTGGCGGTCGGGCAGGTGGCCGATCGCTGCGGGGTCCGTGTCGATCTCAGGTCCATTCCCACCTGTGCGCGGGTGGCTCTCCGCCGGCGCTGCGACGCGCAGGCCCTGTGTTCTGGCGAAGGGCCTGGCGACGGTCGCCGGGTTCGCCACCCCCAACCGCACAGGAGTTTGGACCCATGACAAGACCCCGCAACCCGACACCCCCAACCATCAACCCGGACCGCACCTCGACGCGGCCGACCTGGCCCAGTTCACCGGCACCACCCAGTGGTATCGCCATCCCATGAACGCCACGGTGCTTTACACCGACGGCGTTCAATACCTGGCTGCCAAGGGGAGGCCTACTGGCTGATCGACGCCATTGTGTCACACCTGCGATCGCCGGTGATACGGCAGGCGCTAGCCAATGACGACCGCTTGGCCACCCTGCAGTTCTGGCAACTCACCGTCAACGACGATCGTTCGGCGGTGTTGACCTGTCGCGCCGACTCGGGCGAAGAACCCGCCATCACGCAGCCCATCGAATACACCGACTTCCCGTTGGCGGAGATCGACATCTGGTGCGGTCGGTCGGAAGACCACTGGGTGCTGTACCTGCCGTCCGAACACTGACCCATGCGGGCTCAACTACCCGGCGGCGTCAGCAGCGTCGTCGGGTGGTTGTTTTTCGTTCGTCTTGGTGGGCGGTGGGGAAGGTGGGAATGTTCGTGGTCTTTACAGCCCAATCAGCGCTTGGGGCGCGCGGCCCGAGGACGCCGACGGTAACGATAACGCGGCCGACGACGGCGGCGGCGTAGGGGTTTCGGTTTAACGGTGCGGCGCAGGTTTAACCGTGCCCGTCGAAAGCGTTCGGCCAGAGACAATGACATGATTTACCTGTGATGCCATCGGTGGGGCGGGGGAGTCAAGTCTCATCGCGACCGGTCGACTTGAGTACCCCTAAACCCGCCGCGGACGATCTCGCACCCATTGCGCTGACCCGTGCGGGTGTGCTAGGCTCGCGCGACTTGGATAACGCGAACTTTGGGAGGTCACCATCGAGGTCGATCCGCAACGACTGGCATCCGGCACCTGGTGTCAGCAGACAGAAAAGTGCATCGGCGAGGGCGACATCGCTGCTGCGTACAGCGCTGATCGCTTCGGCACCACCGGACGCATTCGCAAGCCGTTTAAACTCAACGGCCAGCTTTACACCAACGCGGGCGGTTGCTACAGCGCCGACCATCACTACGTGAAGGCCTATCGCTTGGTGACGCCGGCGTTATTCGACGGCACGCCGGTGAGTTACGAGGAACGCTTTAGCACCATGGAAAAGGGCGCTGCGGCGCGCAGCGATCCCAACGGCGCACTACATGGCCTGCCGGTGACGTATCGCGATAAGCCATTCGTGCTTTGCGGGCCGCCGGTGATCCTGACACCCGCGCCAACACCCTCAAACACACCCTCAAACAGGCCATCGACCCATCGGCGCGAACACGTTGCCACAGCATCGAACACCGAAGCAGATACGCCGCCACGCAAGTCAGTACCGACCACACCGCGCGTAAAGCCCACCGGGCCCAAGTCAGAACAGGGATTACTGTTTGATCTATAGAGAGTTGCGCGGGTTCCGCGACAATTTTTAATTGCATCACGCGTTTTGGCGAAGCGCGTAGCAAGTACTCTTGCTGTAACGCAAATAGCAGAAGCCCAAGCGAAAGGTGAAGAAATATTTCTGTCTATTTGCGTATCACGCAGGAGACGTAACTGATTCGTGCAATAACGACTTACCGATACGCGACATAAATTGTCGTATAAGCGTTATAAAATTACGCTGACAAAATCTTTGCCTGGCCATGAACGCGCGGGTAGAGTTATCCGTATCGGGGGGTCGAAAGGGACGACAAAGCATCGTTCACATCGACCGTTATCCAGAACTCAGCCATTCGCGCACGAGTTCGATGGTCGCTTCGCCGAACGGGTCGTTTCCAATCGTGACAAATTGATCGTTGTCGCCACGCGTGATCGCTGTGCGCAACGAACCGCATTGAGTGTCTTCGCGGTGAACTTATGCCCTGTCGATCGGGGTAAGGCCATCGCTGTGTCTGGAAAGTCTGCATCAAACCATCGGGCTGAAGGTCTGTCCGCAAAGCGAGTCGCGCAGCGGAAGCGTGGAAGGTGCGCCTGCTGATCAGCCAATCAGCCTCATTGAACCCGTGAAGGAGTGCATGCCATGTCACGTCGCCGAGCCAAACGCGTTGCCGGTTATTCGATCTGTCTGGTGGTCCCACTGATGGGGCTGTCGGCGGTGTTGATGGGCTCCGATGCGGGAGAACGAAAGACCGCAAATGACGCGAAAACGCCGGTGTGTAAGGCGTTGAAGCAGGCGGTGATGCCGGTGGGGCCGACGGGGATGTCGATCCTCAAGGCCAGACGGCCTCAAAGGCAAAGCAGCCGTCACCGGCATCGGAAGCCGGCAAGCGACAATCTCGCGTCCGGCGCAAGGTCGAGAAACCGCAGCCGTTGAATGGCACGACGATCACCGCGTGGCGACAACGGGTTTCCAAGTCGGAGAAATTTGACGATCGATTGCAACAGCGCCGCGAACTGATGTATCGCTGTTACCGCGAAGGGCTCAGTCACGAAGCCCATGCGGAATTGGAAGCGCTACTCAAGGACATTGCCGCGAACATGGGACCGGCCAAGGCCCACGAATCCGCCTATATCGAGGCAAGCGCTTTACTTGGGCGGCGTTGGTATCAACCCGCGCTGCGGGCTTATGCACTGATGCAGTCGGAGTATCAGGAAGGGTCGTTGGCGGCGCAGGCTCAATTGGATGTGGGTTATGTCAGTTGGGGATGAACGATCTGCCAGCCGCACGAAACACCTTTGAGATGGTTGCCAACATTGCAGACGACATTGACGTCAGAGGACATTCATTGCGCAAACTGGCTCACGTGCAACTCGTGCAATGTGAACATGATGCAGCATTGGCAACACTGGATCGATTGGCGGAGACCTTACCAGGCACGACGGCGGTCGAGTACGCGCAGATGCGCAAAGCTTTTGTTTTAGGCATGGCTGACCGGATCAGTGACGCCATCGCGGCATATGAAGCATTTTTGAAATCCCATCCAGGGAGTCGTTACGGCCGCACGGCTTTGCGTCACCTCAATCAACTCAAATCCGTGCAAGTGGCGTCCGCGCCGTAACGGTCTCACTGCCACCACAATCATTCACGTCATTCGTTCGGGTAATTCCAGTTTTGAAGATCATTCATTCGCACACGCGCGTCGGATAAGCGGAGTCAGTTGATGTTTAAGATCACCAATGAAAAATCTGTCTTACAGTATTTCTATTCGACCCTAACCCTTATGTCAGTCGCCATCGCGTTGGCGTGGCCGAGGATTGCGGTCGGTCAACCAGTTCCCAACGATGCTGGTGGTAACGGGAGTGGAGGCAAGTGTACGCGCATAACGCAGGACTGTCGTCCGCGTACGTTCGGTCAGCGGTGGTGCGAAGATCGGATATCCATCAATCCCACCAATTCGGAAATGGCGGATTCGGGGAGCCCAACTGCTCCGGGCCCAGTCGGCGGTGGCGGCCCCGTCATCTGGGAAAACAGTGGCGGCTTTGGGGGGGTATGAGCGATGCCATCATGGGGCCCGGCGACGGATTCGGTGGTTTGGCTCCCGGCGGGCTGCATCATTCTGGCGACTTTCGGTATACCAATGCATTTGGCTTGGGTGCAGGCAACAATGCAGCGACTGGGGAATCGGGTTTTCAGCAGATGGGCCTCGGTGGCGATCCGATCATTGCCGATACCGGTGAGAATGTTTTCCAGTCCGGCGATATGATGATTTGGCACGACGGTACCTATATCTCCGTCACCCGCATCTATCGGCATCTGACCGCCAATCCAGCGGGTACCGCAGACTTTGGTCCGAATTTCCATTCTAACCTCTGGATTGAAGCAGACGAAATCAATTCGACGACTGTAGACATCTATTTAGGTACCGGTGTCACGTTGCAATTCACCTACAACGGTACGTCGATGGAATGGGAATCACCAACCGGCTATGAACGCTACTTACTTGAAAAGGTCACTACCTCAGGTAGTGATTACCAATACGAACTCAGCGACAACAACGGCTACACGTGGATCTTCGAGGAAGAGAATTCTACAAGCAGCACGCCGTACATGTTGGCCGAAACCCAGAATCGATTCGGCGAAGGTCAAACGTATAATTATTCTGGGGGCTACCTTAGCTCGATTGACTGCAATGATTACGTATCGATTACGATTGTTCGGGACAGCACAACCCACCAGATTGAGGAGATTATTGACGCTGAAGGCCGTTCAGTGAAGTACGGATACGAGTCTTCGTCTCCTTATCGACTTCTAACTATTGAAGACTCTTGCGGTACATGTGGGTCGGTCCCGAATATGTCCGTTCGGTTTGAATATGATGGCAACGGGAAGCTTGAAAAAATATATAACGGCGACGATACGCTGGTGCGTACAATTGCATATTCCAGTGACAAGGTGAGTTCCATCACCGACCACCGCAGCAATGTGTGGTCGTTTACGTACGACACATCATCTACGACCATGACCGATCCGGGAGGATACGATCATGAATACGACTTCGACACGGACGGCAATATTACGGCGGCGACGCACGAAATCAGCCTGAGCCCGTTAGAGACCGTGACTTTCAACTACAGCTACGACAGCAGTTTCAATCTGACCACGATCGACAGCCCCGACGACTATGACCGGGTTTTCGTTTACGACGATCGCAACCGTCTTTGCCGTTTCGACTGGAAAGATGGCTTGGGAGAGGTCGTTAAATCGTCGGCTGAGAATGTCTTCGATGACGATGGAAAAACAACGGAAAAGATCGATCCACAATTCAGGTCCACCATGCTGACCTATTCCGGTCAACAACTGACGGCGATTGACTTACCGTCGGCCACAAACGATAGAGTGCTCAGCTATACCGCCAATACAGTGCGCGATTGGTTTGCGACGCAAATCACCGATGCGACGGGCAAGGTCACGCAGGCGAGTATCGAGTATGAGACTGATTACGTTGAGATTAGAACCAAGCAGCAAAAATCCGCCGGTGTCTTTACGGCAGATTCGATCAAACGCTATGACCTGTCGGGGCGGCTGATTTACGACGCACCGGCGGCAACGCCAGCTACGACGCTGAATTACAACAATGCGGGACAACTCGAAAGCCGTGTGAGCGACGGCGTCACGACCGAGTTTGGCTACGATGATAATGGAAAGATCGCCACCAATACTATTAAGAAGGGTGGCACGACACGTGAATCGTGGACTTACGCACATGACGCGGTCGGTCGCATGCTGTCGATGGAAAACGACACGGTCGGCGGCGAGACGACATTTACCTACGACGCGCGTGGCTTGTTGAGCGTTAAGACAGATCCTGCCGGCCTGCAAACGAAGTATACCTACGACGGGTTAGGTCGCACGACGCGTGTGCAGCAGGGGGATGGCACGACTTGGCGCAATGTGCAGATTCTCAGTTATGACGCGATGGGACGTGTCACGTCGGTACTCGATGGACAGGAAAGGGAGACGGTTCGAGAGTACGACAGTTACGGTCGCCTAGCGACGGTGATCGATCACGACGAAGACTACACGACCTACATGTATGATGCCGCCGATCGGGTCACCAACGTTAGGCGATTCGACGCGAGTGACAACTTATTAGAGAGAACCAAGACAACCTATAGCACTGATCGCGGTTGGCCTATTGAAGTGCGGCGTTATTCGGATGCGGATGGCGTGGCCAATGACACCCTCGACGCTGTTACCACGACGACCTTCGATGACGAAGGCCGCGTGGAGTGGCGACGCGTTTACTACTCCGCAAGCGGCTATAACCAAACCTCTTATACGTACGATGGTGCGGCCGCATGGCAACGATGACCGACCCGGAATGCAAGGTTACGACCTACGGCTATGACGATGCCGGTCGGCGCACGAGTGTGACCAATGCCGCCAGTCAGGTCACAACGACGACCTACGAAGATGGTCATGTCAAACGAGTGACACAGGATGACGGTACGTACACCGAGTACAATTATGACTATGCCGATCGTCAGGAATCGGTGATTAGGTATGCCTCTAATGATGTGGCGCTGTCGAAAACGACGACTTCCTTTAACGAAATCGGCCAAGTCACGAAGGTCCGACGTTGGGATGATCCCACCAGTAGCACGCCCAACGACACCTACGACCACGTAACGACTAACACGTACGGCACGACCACCAATACCGGGCGGCTGATCTCGACTACGAATGCCTCTGGTGAGACCACGACTTACGCCTACGACAGCACGTATGGCTATCGCACGGTGGTGACGTTGCCCGATGGCGGCACAACGACCTATTCCGACTTCGATAACACCGGCAAGGCCAAGACTGTGACGCGGGTGGAGAAGACTACTGGCCAATCGGACAAGACCTTCGTCACTAAATATACTTTCGACAACCTGGGTCGTGTTGCGACCATCACCAATCAAGGGGCCGATGGCACGATTGGCAACGGCGATGATGAAGTCATCACCTATACCTACGACGAACGTGGCAATCGCACGGAAGTGTTGGATGCCTCAGGCTTGCTCACTACCACCGATTTTGACGATCTGGGCCGCAAGATCAGAGTTACGGAAGATGACAGCTACGACAGTTACACCGGCATTGCGCGGGTGACCGAATTCGAGTACGACAACGCCGGGCGCATGACCAAGCTGATCGCTTATACCGACAGCCCGTCCACCGGCATGCAGGAGACGATCTACACCTACGACGGCAACGGCCGCCAGACGGCGGTGACCTACGAAGAAACCGGCACCGTGGGATGGAATACGACAGCGTCGGCAACATGACCGAACGCAGCGATGAGGCCGGCGTTTGCGTGGCATACGATTACGACGAGGAAACCAATCGCCTTCTCGAACGCAAGGAATGCGGTTCGACCACCGACATCGAGACCTTCACCTACGACGACTTAGGGCGTTGCTAACCGCCCAAAAGGGCACAGAAGCCAATCCCGATGCCATCAGCAAGAGTACCTTCACTTACGACGACCTCGGTCGTGTGCTGACCGAAGCGCAGTCGATCCGCGAGGGGACGGCCAAGACCATCACCTACGTTTACGACAAGGCGGGCAACCGCACCAAGGTGACCTATCCGGATGGCACGGTGCTCGACTTCGAGTACGACAGCCGCGATCGCGTGCAATACATCGATGTGGATACGGTACAGATGGCCGAATACTGGTGGCGCGGCAATGCGCCCTTCGCCAAGGAGATCACTGCCGATTATCCCGGGGCGACAGACCCGGTTATGCGCACCGACTTTGTGCGCGATCACCTGATGCGCGTCACACAGCTAACGACCGGGCACCTGACTTCCAATCAGGCAGATACCGGTTACGACGACATCCTGACGATCAATTACACCTACGACACGGCTTCCAACCCGTTGACGGCCGTCGATAACGACACCACTTGGAATGCGGTCTCCAATAGCTTTGACTACGACACACTCAATCGGCTGGTACAGGCAGATTTGGAGGACACCCAAACCTGGACCGCTGCCAGTACCGCCAAACAGATCTTCGCTTACGACGATCTGGGCAATCGAACCAGTCTGTCCGACGGCAAAGCGGGAAGTAGCATTGAAGACGCGACCTACACGCACGACGACGCCAATCGCACGACGTCGGTGACGCCCGGCGCATTCTTTGGGGGGCTGGACGCCGATCAGACTTACGACGCGGCCGGCAACCTCACCGAAACCGCCGAAATCTACTCGGGTAAAGGCTACGACCTCGAATACGACCATCACAACCGGCTTGTCGCGGTCAAGAACCGCGCCGGTACTGAAACCCTGCAAACCTTCGAACACGACGCCCTCGGTCGCATGATCGAATCCGTCGATCTGGTCAACGATCGCACCACGCGCTACTACTACGACGGCGTCAACGTGGTCAACGAATACGACGAGAACGACAACCATCTGCGCTATTACGTCAAAGGCCCAGTTACGTCGACGAACTGTTGATGATGATGGATGTCTATGCCGATCGGCCCTACTACTACGTGCTCGATCGCATGTACAGCGTGCGCAAGCTGGTCGATCGCGCCGGTGCCATCGTGGAATCGGTCGCCTACGACGCCTACGGTCTGGCCCGCCTGCGCCTTAGCGCCGGTCGCGGTGACTTCGATCTGGACGGCGACGTCGATAGCAGCGACGTGACCTATCACGCCACGGTCGTATCTGCGACCAACTGGAACCCGGTGGGCGACATCGACGACGACGGAGATGTGGACGCGACCGATGCCGCACTGATCGCCGACCGCGAAGAACCGTGGGATGGCGACGGCAATCAAGATGTGATTGTGGCCGCCTCATTTAGTCGCGTAGGCAATCCGTACTACTTCCAAGGGCGGCAGCGCTTCAGCAACGACACCGCCGAGAATGAACTCGACGGTACCGCGCTCGATTCCTTCACCATCTCCGCGGATATGGATGGTGACTATGCCGTAGTGGGGCCTTCCGCCACGATGAAGCCGCCACCGATGCGGGCTTGGCCTATGTGTACAAGTTCAACGGTTCCGATTGGGTGATCGATGCCCGACTGACAGCCGACGACGCAGCCGCCACTGACCTCTTCGGTTACGGCGTTGCCATCGACGGCAACACGGTCGTCGTAGGGGCTCCCGGTGATGATGACGACGGTTCCGGCAGTGGCAGCGCGTATGTTTTTGTTCGCGATGCCAATGGCTGGAGTCAGCAGGCCAAACTGACAGCGGGTGGCAGTTATGCCAACGCCCTTATGGGCGGTCGATCGCCATCAAAGGCGATGTGGTGGCTGTCGGTGCGCCGTACTACAACGATGGTTCGAATGTAGTGGGTGCGGTGCACATCTTCCGCCGTAGCGGCACATCCTGGAGTCACGAACAATTGATCACGGCCAGCGATAAGGCCGACGGTGACCTGTTTGGTGAACGCGTGAGCATCGACACCGATCGACTGCTTGTCGGTGCTGCCCAACATACCGTCTCGGGCGATGCCGACGCCGGCCAGGCGTATGTGTTCGACTACAACAGCGGCATCAGCAACTGGGATGAAACCAAGATCCTGACGGCGAGCGATTCGGACGCCAGCTTTGTGTTCGGCCTGTTCGTGAGCCTCAGCGGTTCGCGCGTGGCTGTGGGCGCACTTGGTGCCGATGACGATAGCGGGCCGACCAGCGATACCGGCGCTGTTTACATCTTCGAAGAAGATGAAGGCGGCACCGATAACTGGGGACAGATTACCAAAATCAATTCCGGTGATGCCGACGCCAATGATGGATTCGGGCAGGTGAGTCTTGACGGTACCCGTCTTGCTGTCGGTGCTTTCGGTGACGGTGGCGCTGGGCGTATGCCGGTGCGGTGTATGTCTTCGAGAAAGACGAAGGCGGCACCGACAATTGGGGGCAGGTGATTAAGAAGACGGCGAGCGATGCCGCAGGCGGCGATAGTTTGGGCTACACCGCCGTGTGCCTCGATGATGATGTGATGCTGGCCGGTAGCCCATTTGATACGGAACAGGGCACATCCTCGGGCAGTGCGTACTTCTTCGATAAGGACCTGGGCGGCACGGACAACTGGGGCGAAGACCAAAAGATCGTCGCCATCGCACCGCTGCAACCGGCCATGCCGACGTATGCCCTAAACTACCACCGTGCCCGCTTCATGGACCCGGTGCAGGGGACGTGGGTGACGAGGGATCCATTGTGGTATAATAGAGTTGCACTAAGTGACGGAAGCCGGTCAGAGAGACATCAGCGAATTGACGTTCTGTCGCACCAAAACCATCATTCGTTGAAACGTCGATTTAGATTTGGACCCAAGAACTATCAATTCCTATTTGGACTGGTCACGAGTTCGATCGATCCATCGGGATTGACTGTTCTTGATCCAAACTCTGCAGATCGCGGTATATTGGCGGGCTGTAACGACTATGGAAACAATGGGAATTATAGGCCAAATAGAGAAATTCGTGATAATTGCTGTGGATGTAAGGTTGGTCTTCAAGCAATTGTCAATGCAGGTCCGTTTGATGTGGTTGAATACCTCGAACATGGCAGCGGAAGGCCGTGTGGTAATCAATGGTGTAGTTTAGCTGGTGGGTTGGGATGGACACTAAATACTCAGACGAGTCCGTCGATCTGTGATGCAATAAACCAAAATGGTTGGCTAATGCTTGGGGGTTGTGGCGTTGCCGACGGAAATCCATTAGCTGGCCCCGGGGGGCCTGAACCTGATATTTGTACAATTGCGCGACTCGCGGCTTGTAACTCAAAGAATATTGTCGTGTGTGGCTGTTCTGGACCAAACAGTTATGACGGCCCATTGGAAGCGGGAGACATTCAATGTGGCTATGAGGATGATCCGGGAGACTATTTATGTGCAAGGATCGCTGATGACGGCGAATGCGTCGTTATTGATTACGAGCAGGCGGCAGGGATCTATCATCCGCCGTCCACTCCGCCCGACGTGCCGTAGCCCATCTAGATCAACCCAGGGTAGGGTCTGGAGTACTACTATCTAAAGTGACTTACAGAGTCTGTCATGCAACTTTTTTCTGGATGTTGACGTGGTCGAACATGAAGCCCAATTTGTTTCGATGACCGTTGGCTCGCCTTCCGCCGCGGCGGAAGGCGGCGGCGAGGTCCTCGGGCGTCTTAAATAGAAAATTTGCAAGGACCGTTCATTTCAAGTGGCCCCACAGTCACTCGATTAAGTTGAGGCTCGGGCAATACGGTGGCAGCCATTCGATCGTGACACGATCGGCGTGAGCCTCCAATAACGCGCGAACGGCTTTAGTGTGATGGTGACGCGCACTGCCGCAGACAAGTCGAGCTTTTCACGTGCCGTAGGCCTTAACCAACGCCGTCAAGAACGCGATGAAGCACCAGCCGCTCTTGGTCTCAGTAATCAGTGTCGTGATCTTGCCTGTGGCGTAGCCGCCGCCGCCATAGACCACCTGCTTCTGATTTTGGCCGAGCGCGGGAATCTCCGGTTGCCGCCCGACCGGCGCCCACATGCGCGTGAGCGCCGGGTGCCGATGAATCTCAGCTTAGTCCTGAAAGACCAGTGCCTCCGAGTCGTCAGGCAAGGTGTTTTTTAGTAGCACATTCTAAACCCACCGCCTCTGGCGGTGGACCGGAAGAGGTTTGACCGATCCGGCGGGTTTTGAGATGGTGTTGGTTCCCCCGTCGGGAAGGCCCTTGGGGCTAAATTTTGAAGAGAAAACCCATATACGAATGGCAAAACTTGTCCCATGTAAGGTGGGAGTGCAAGTATCACGTTGTGATCATCCCGAAATTTCGACGTCGGACGGTTTTCGGTCGATTGCGTCAGTGCATCGGTCCGTTGCTGAGTGAGTTGTGTCGGCAGGGTGGCGTCGAAATTCTGGAATGGCACAGCATGGCGGACCATGTTCATATGTGTCTGAGCATTCCGCCGAAGTTCAGCGTCTCGCACACGATTGGTTTTCTGAAAGGCAAAAGTGCGGTGCGGATTCAACGCTAGATACTGAAGGGGCGACGTTTGACGGGATTGCACTTCTGGGCGAAAGGGTACTGCGTTAGCACGGTCGGTCTTGATGAGGCGAAAGTACGGCGCTATATCCGAGAGCAAGAACAACTGGAATCTCGGGTCAGGCGATCTTGAACTGAAATAGAACGCCAACCCCGCCCCCAACGGGGCTCTCCCAATGTAACCCCCCCTTTTGAGAGGGCTTCATAAAGCCACCCGCTTAGCGGGTGGTTGATTACTTTCTTGAGCCTGCGGCCGGCCTTATTTTATGCGGGTTCGTCGCGTTTGCCGTTGAGCGTGTGCTTGAGCCGTTGAAAGAAATATCCCTATTTACGTAGCACTCGACGCATCTGATAGACAAGCGAACAGAATGCCGGTCTCCTTCGCCAGATGTTCGGCCGGTCGTGCCGCCGACCAGACGGAGAAGCCTTAGCCGAACTTCATCGGATTGCTGCCAACCGCTTTTTTCATCGCCTTGATAAACCGCCGACATGGCGCGACCCGGACGCCCCGGCGGCTCCGCCTTCAAGAAATGGGGCGAAAAAATGCACGGTTTGAATGAAACATTTTGAATTTCAAGATAAGCATGGAGAGGGCCGTAGTTATTATCCCGAATAGTTTTTGGAGCACGTATCCGAAAAGAATGTGCCGAAATTGCAGTTCCAGGTTGTTACGGAAAATTGATTTGTATAGGGAAAAGGTAGTAGGTAGGATTAGTGAATCATAGGTATTGTAGCAAGGGCGGGCAAAAGATACTCACAGAGTTTCTTTCTATTGGGGTCAGTAACTGATGCTTAATTTAAGGCGAGTAAGGAAGGGCTGCTGGATTTTGCTGGGCGTTTTTATTGTGGGTGGTGGCCTTTCCATTTTCTACTTGTACGGCGTTTCAAGCGGAAAGACAAGAATCTGGATCTCAGGTATGAGCTTAAAGGTGGAAACTTGGGCTACATACAATATCCCAAGAAAATGGACAGTTTTGTTGCAGACGAGAGAGAGGTTTTGTTTTTCTCCACCATATCTAGAGAGGTCACAGGGTGGGATAGCGACTACAAGTGCGCAAAAGGCCAATGGGACAGTTGCGTATTATCCCCTATTTCCATATTTGATTTTGCTCATAGTGAGTACATTGGTGATTGAGTTCGTTAATTATCGTCGCCAGCAGACAAATGAGTCCTCGGAAAAGCGATGTAGCGACTGTGGCTATTCGCTAGTTGGAAATGAATCAGGAATCTGTCCTGAATGTGGATTAGACTCAGAAGGTGCTCATGACGTTTCATGAAAGGTATGACCTTGCCTGATCTTGGTACTAGAGCAAACTCTCACTCCGCGGCGGGTGGCATTGTTCACAGATAAGTTGTGGGTGCCGCTGGCCTGCTCGCAGTCAGTGTTATCGGGCGCAGCGACAACTCAGATTAAATAGAGAACGACGGACCGAATTAGTGTGTCGTTCATCTTTTTTTCCATCCTATAGTTTGTTCCAGCCACGTTCTCTTGCGGAGGTAGTACATCATCGAACGTGACGGCAACGGTTGGTTTTTTGGGTTGTTCGATATCTCATTTGCCGCCACAGAAATGTATCCCATAACGGCGTTTATGGGATAGAATGTTTCTGTTCAACATAAATCTGAAAAATTTTTGAGCGCAACTAGGGCAGATAGCGTTATGCGCTAATAGTGACGTTTGTTTCTTAACAGGAGTAACCAAAAATGGCGAAAAACTCTAGATTTGCAATTTGTGCATATGCTGTTTTGTTGGGAAGCGCTTTGATTCTTGCTGTTAGTCAGTTCTCGTCTGCTCAGCCTCAGTCAATGCCTTTGCCGAGGGGTGTACCAGTTGGAACAATGTTAGCGTATGCGGGCGAAGTTACAGGTCCGGAAAGGGAAAAGTTATGGAGGCGCGGATGGTTGCCGTGTGACGGAACGACATTACAGGAAAGCCAGCAATTACCAATTTTCGAAGTAATTGATCGAAAATGGGGCGGAGACGAGCAGCGGGAACAGTACAAGTTACCGGATTTGCGTGGACGTTTCGTTCGCGGCGTACTCGGATTAGCTACTAAAGAAGGTCGGGATCCAGACGTCGAGTCGCGAGTTGCAATTTCCAAGGGCGGCGCAACAAAGAACAATGTTGGGTCGTTACAAGGTTTTGCTACTGCGAAACCGACGGGTAAGAACGGGTTTGAAGGTGTTACGGATGACGGGTTTAGAGATGGCAATCCAATGGGCGAAAAGACAGGCGGTGGGAGCGCCGGAACAAACCCGGCGAATGGGCTTGGTAACAACGTGAATGGTGCAAAAATGCACATATCACGCCACAATCACAATTTTACGATCACGAAGGGTGGTGACTCAGAAACGCGACCTGTGAATGTCTATGTTAATTGGATCATAAAAATTGGCCCACCTCAATCGGTTGCGGCTCCGTTTGCACCGTAGTTGTTTGAGCTAGGCGCATTGTCAATAATTCACTTTGAAAGTCGGCGAGTCTTCCGGCCGCGATCGCCGACGGTCGTAGAGCCGGGTCGTGCTGACATTCGCATGGCCGAGCCACGCTTGCACGTAGGCAAGGTCGGCCTTGTGTTCGAGGGCGTTGGTGGCGGCCGTCGCTCGCAGCGAGTGCAGACAGAGGCCATCGACTGCGATGCCGACCTTCTTTCCGTAGGTTTTCACGATCTTATAGACGCCGTCGCCGGTGATGGGTTTCTCAAGGGTGCCGGTGGTATTGTTGCGTACCGGCCGGAAAAGGGCCTTGTGACGTTCTTCGCGATGGCCAGCCAGGGCCAGATATTCCTCGATCGCGGAGAGGGCGGCCGGGTGGATGGGTACGTAACGGGTCTTTGAACCTTTTCCCTTGACCGTGAAATGCATCACCCCGCGCCGTTCGCGCAGGGCGCTGACCTTGAGGTCGGCGAGCTCGGTGCGGCGCAGGGCGTGGAAGAGGTACACCGCGATGATGGCCCGATCGCGGGCGGCTTTGATGGTGTCGCCTTCGGGCGCTTGTAGCAGCTTGCGGGCCTGATCGTCGGACAGGGCGGGCGTTTTACCCTCATTGGCATCGGCGGCCGGGCGTTTGACGCCGGCGACGGGATTGTGACTGACGGCATTTTCGTTGCACAGATGCTCAAATAGGGACGAAACGGCCGACAGTTTGCGCCGCAGAGTCGAAGGTGCCAACGGCGCACAGGTGGGGCCGATGCGGGACTCGAGATCGGTCCGCCAGGCAATGATGTGGGCGCGGGTCACATGCCGAAATTCCTCCGGATGCTCGATATCGCAAAACCCCATGAATTCCGACACATCATTCTGATAAGCCCGCCGAGTGTTGGGATTGTCGATATTGGCAAACCACACCGCAGCGGCGGGCACCGCCGCCAACTGATGAAATTCTTCAGCAGTCAGAACTCGGTTAACCGAGTTCACCCGCCGCACGATCGGTGCCGTATTTTCGGTTTTGGTCAGGTCGTTCATTCGGGATATGTTAGTATTGATAATATATTTTATCAAGAGTAAATGGGGGCCTCAGAAACATCGCTCCCGCAGGTAATAAGTATCGACAAGATTCCCGAATGGGCTCGGCCGTGCCAGACTGTCGGCCGGCGCTTGATGGCCTCGTCCTCCACGGGTGGCGCGAATTGGTAACTGAGGTCCTCGACGCGGAACTCGTGAACGCTCTTCGTTCAATTCACGATATTGGCCTATTTTCGGACCTGTCTCACGATTGCGCCGCAATAGGGTTGAAAAATTCGTTAGCGATTATCGCGTCCGTTACCATTGCGACCTCAGACTCCGGGTGGTCATTGTCGAAATCGAGGGTGGAGTGCACTTTGCGCGAAGACGAATTCGAGAGACATTTCGTACGATTGACCCCGAGGTTGGCGGGTTTTGTTCAACGTTACTTGCCCGATCCGCTACGCAATCAACTCGACGCGACGGATATTCTGCAAGAGGTATGGATGGCGGCCCATCGCCATTGTCGGTCGTTTCACTCGCGCGGTGATGACGCACTATTCGCTTGGCTCGCGACGATAACGCGTTCCAAGATCATCGAAGCTGTGCGGCGCAAGAATCGTGACAAACGCAGCGGCGGACACTTAATGGAGCCCCTGTCGGGTAAAGACGCGGTGCGCAATTTGCTTCGCTTAGCGTCGTCCGATCTGCGCACCCCCAGTGGCACAGCCCGGGTGACCGAAACACGCATGTTGCTGCAGATTGCGATCGACGAACTTGCTCCCAATCGGCGACGGGCATTGATGTTGCGCTATGTCGATGAGTGCGAGACCGCCGAAATAGCACGCTTAATGGACACGACGGAATCGGCAGTGCGCAGCCTGATTGCCAACGGCATTAAGGATTTGCGCCGCATACTCGGTCCTAAGAGTAACTATCTCGCCGATGACCTTTGAAAAATACGATCCGCAGTCAGGGATGAAACCATGAATGATGATGAAGGATCGAAGCAGCAGCGGATTGATGACCTCCTCGAAAGTGTCCGGACACGACTGGCAAGCGGCGATGAGATTGACGAACAAGCGATTCTCGATCAGTACCCCGACCTCCTTCCGGAACTGACCATCCAGTTGCGGATGACCATCCGCATCTACAACGTTAAAGCCACCGAGGGTTTTGATAAGGAACTTCCGGAAGATGCGCGTTACGACCATCTTCGCAAGGCTTTGGCCGATGAACGCCCCGAATACGATATCGGAGAGCTTTTAGGTGCCGGTGGTCAGGGCGCGGTGTTTCGGGCATCACACAAGACATTGAAACGCGATGTGGCCATCAAGGTTCTAATCCATGGTCAGTTTGCAACGAAGCGCCAGCGCGAACGCTTTCTGCGGAAAGTCGAAATCTCGGCGCGCATGCAACATGAAAATATCGCGATCGTTTACGACTGTGGCCTGGTCGAACAATGTCCCTACGCGGTGATGGAGTACGTGGCGGGAGTAAACCTAAGCGACTATCTTGCCCTCGATTCTCCCGATATCACCAGCCGCCTACGGCTCATGCAGAAGATCGCAGCAGGCGTGAACTACGCCCATCAGCGCGGGGTCATTCATCGCGATCTTAAGCCGCAAAACATCTTGGTAACCGACAAAGGCCAACCGAAGATTGTCGATTTTGGCTTGGCAAAGAGCCTAGGCGAGCACGACAACCAATCGGTGTTTTCGCGGGCAGATGAAGTGGTGGGAACCCTGCAGTATTTCAGTCCCGAGCAGGCTGCCGGCGAAAGCGGTTCAGTGGATGTTCGTACCGACGTCTATGGGCTTGGGCTGATCTTCTATGAGATGATGACCGGGCGGCTGCCCTACCCAATCGCCGTGGGAACGCAAGCACTCAAAGACGGAATAATATCCACGCCGCCATCACCATTCGCCCGTACTCTCTTGGACAGTACAGATCAGCGAATCTCAAAGTCGAACGCGAAGGATATCGAGGCCATCGTCTTGCGGGCACTCGAAAAGCGGCAAGAAGATCGATATCAAACTGCGCAGGAACTGTTGGATGATTTGAACCGTTACTTCCGGGGTGAGCCGGTCGAGGCGCGGTCGCAGACGTTCTTCTATCTTGCCGCGAAATTAACGCGGAGACATCGCAAGGCGGTGGCGGTAGCAGTAGCGTTTCTGATTACTGTCTTTACGGCGGCAGTCGTATCGACAAGTCTCTACTTTCGCGCATCCCATCAGCGCGACCGAGCCGTTACGGCAGTCGGATTTTCACAAGATATCGTCGATTTTCTGCTTTCTGAATTGGATTATGATCTGTCACGCCTGCCTGGCGGATCTCTTCTGCAGAATAAACTCAATCAACGTCTGATCGACGAGTTAGCGCGATTGCAGGCCCTTCAATTGAATTTGGACCTCTCACCGGCTTCGCAGGCGCGACTTTCGTTCAATATCGGCGTGATATTCCATCAACTGGCAAAACAGAAGAAGCCGACATGTCGTTCGAGCATGCCAAGGTACTCGCCGAAAAAGCCGGAGCCGCGGCCATGCCCACCGCGATTGCCGCGTCCATTGCCCTTGCGCCCTTAGATGAAGCCGGACTCGATCAGCTAAGAGATGCAGCGCAGCGGGCCGATGAATTCGGTGAGCGATTCCCCGATTCTTCAGTCTACCGGGTTTTGAGAGCGCGGGCATTGATGAGAAGTACAAAACTGGCGGTAAAGTCGCATCGTTTGGCAGATGCCGTGGAACTTGGTAATCAGGTATTCAAAATCGAATCGGTCGAAAGCGAACGTGAACAGCTGGATCGGATTCAATCGGAGACCTATCGGTGGCTTGGAACGGCATATGAGGCCCTCGGGGATTGCGAATTAGCCGAGTCGCTACTGGAGAAAGCGCTGAGCCAAGTCGAGCAAATTCTCGAACAGCAGCCGGCCGACATCCGCGCCTTGCAGAATCGCCTTCAATTTCGGCGCAGCTTGGCGGATGCATATCATCGGAATGGCAAAAAAGGGGATGCGGCAGACTTGCTTAAGCATGCGATGGATGATGCTCGGTTGCTAGAGACGATCGAACCGAATAATTTTGAAATTGTTTCCGATGGACTTGATCTACGAAGCCAGTTCGCCTTCCTACAGATTCGCGAGAACCCGATTGAGGCAGAAGCGATACTGGTTCAAGTGAAAGCACGCATTGAATACGCCAAAGTGCGTTTTGGCCCCAAACCAGAGATTCTGTTTCAAACGGCGCGGTTGACCTATCTTTGGTATCTGTATCACTTAAAAAAAAATAGAGACGCAGAAGCCGCATCGCAGACCTTGAATCAAGCGATTGAATTAGCGCGTCGCGTGGGATCGGAATACCCAAAATACGAAGACATAGATTCGGTGCTCGCAATCGCATTGACGCAACGTACCAATAACCTTCTCGATCTGGGCGACCTTCGAGAAGCCAACACTGTTGCTGCTGAAGTCTTAGCAGTTCGCTCGCGGCAGTTGCAACGCAGTCCTGATTCACTTGATCTCAAAATCAAATGGTTCTGGGCGCGCTACAGCCTCGTCCGCACCCAGTTGCGTCTTGGTGCTGGGACGCCCGCTGTCGACGAAATGCGAAACGTCTTGCTTGACGCGCAGGCCTTACGCGATCAATACGAGGCGAATTGCCAAACGGAGCGTATTAGCGAACTCATCGATACTCTCGAAAAGGCGCTTAGCGACTTGTAAAGCCGATATCATTCATCCAAGAGAAAGGTCCGTGCGGCCGTAACACCTCACGGACCCTTCTGATTCAGGAAGCCAACATACGATTAAAAGATCGATTTCATCGCGACAACATCGATTCCAAGCTCCTGACACTTCTGCACATATCGATTGAATTGCATCACACTGGATTCGTCATTATCACCCCATCGCTGCTGCATTGCCCAGTCGAGTAACTCACGTCGCGCAGCGTCTTGGTCAAATTCCGCGCTGGATGTTGGGGCAATCATCGGCCCCGCCATCATCATTGAGCCGCCTCCACCTCCTGATCCGTTCATTTGTTGGCTCTCACATTCATCGGGGACTGCGTTGCTATCATTGTCCTGGCTGGCACCACTGCCGATATCGCAGCCGTCAGGAACCCCGTTCAGATTGCAATCCTGGCACCAAAGATCGGTTTCGCAGTCGGCGATATCGCATTCATCGGGAATCCCGTTGGCGTTGCAATCAAAGCTTGTGAACGGTGCGGGCAGCGTCAGATTGCAGGTGTCGGGGATGCCATCCGAATTGCAATCGCTGGCAACGATACCGTCTCCATCGGGATCTTGAGTATCGATGTCACAAATGTCGGCGATCCCGTTCCCGTTGCAATCGCTGGAGCATTCGTCAGGGATACCATCACCATCGCAATCGTAACTGGCTGCTAACGCAATATCCAAATCATCGGGTTGACCATTATTATTACAATCTGGATCGCAGCTGTCTGGCACGCCGTTGGTATTCGTGTCCGTACTGGTGCCATCGAGGAAGTCCTTATCGTCTGGAACGCCATTTTGATTACAGTCTGGATTACAGTCGTCGATGATATTGTCGGCGTTCAAGTCGGTACTTGTTCCAGACGCTAGATCGCACTCGTCCGGAATGCCGTTCTTATTACAGTCTTGACTAAAGGACAGAAGAATATCTGCGTCATCCCGACGGCCGTTATTGTTGCAGTCGGTCATCACGGTCGTACAGGTCTCACCAAGTAGCATCGATACAAAACAAGGGCCATCCGCCGCGAAATCATAATCGCATCCGGATAATGCGCGCTGAATAAATGGTTCGATATCGCGACCATTGGTCACACCATCCTGATTCAAATCATAAGGATCGATCTGAAGGTTGAAGTCGGGCCATTCCGGCGGAACCGGCGGTGTGTCCGGACCTTCTGTATCTTCTTCTTCATCGTCATCGTCTTCCTCCTCCGCTGTTGCAGCGCTGACAATTTGGAATTGGTAATTCAGTCTGACGCGGCCGACGGCATGCGTACCTGGTACGCCTTCGATATCAAACAAGAGATCGTCATACTGCGCAGGGTCGGTCGAGGTGGCCGTTCCTTCGATCCATGGCGGTACATCGAACTCAGCTGCCGCAGGATTAGCCGAATCGGTATGGCTGATCCACCATAGACTGTCCGATGTTTTGACGATCGCGGCCGTCGTCGACCACGTGCGCGGACAATCAGTCGGATTTTGCGGCTGACGCAATGAGATTTCGTCGAGTTGCCAGCCGATATCATTCCCGGCAATCGTGTGTGGACTCAGCTTCAATGCCACCGCAAACCGGACCTCCCGGTGGTTCGGCGCAATCTCCGTGATCATGTGATAGTGGACTTCCATCGGGGCCGACGTCGAAGCAAATATGGGGTTAGAGAATGCGGCAGCCAGAATGAGACAATACAAGTGTGCCCATAAATTCGTTTTCATCGCGTAATGACTCCCGTGCGCGCCGAGCCGGCGCGCACCTCTGGCACAGAAAGTTGCCGAATGGCCTGTGCTCCGTAGTTGCGATTACTCGGGAGTCGGCACCGAACGACCACCAACATGGCGGCCCCTGAAAAAGAAATCGCTATGAAGATAAATGCTCTTTAACGATTAACCGTTCAAACTTATTGGCATCAAAAGGCAGGGATGAAGTTTTCCGATGGGATTTTGAGCGCGCCGGTCGGTTAGCGCATTTTGCTTAGAGGGGAGATTGAAGTTTTTGTGTAAATACGATTATTACGATCCCGGGAGATTGGAGAGTATCGATGGTCGCACGCGAGTTAAGACCGGATAGTTCGGGCTCGGGAAATTGCAATTCTGAATGCGATGGGCTGTTGCGGCTGGTGAAGGACTTAGAAGTATTGGATCGCGTGATGGGAATTCTAAAAATTGACCCGGATGACCCGCGTCGCTTACCTGCGGACTGGGACGCGACGCTAACTCACATGTCAATCGATGAGATTACAGGTCTGCTGGAACGGGTTGTTTTGCACTATCTGGCGAGCCGATCGCGACCCAAGTAAAATTAATCGGCTTTTTCATGAGCGCGCAGAGGCTTTTTGGCATTTGTCATTTTGGAAGGGTGTGGTTTCGCGTTGGGAAATGGAGCTCAGGAGCGTTCGAGCCCCCTTAGAAGGTGGCAATTTGCGATGGCCTTTTCCCCAAGCGATATTTTAGCGCACCAAAACCCTCGTATCCCTTGGGCGTCGATGGTGATCCATCTGGTCGATCGATACTGCTTTACAGACGACACGATTGTGGACGCAGATGGCAACATTGGATTTCCGCTAACAGGATGTCGGCGTCACGTTCATCGCCGAGAATCGATAATCGAGATTGAAATTCTAAGCATCACGATGGCCGGCATGGTCATTACTGCCGAGGCCCTACTCGACAGCCGATCACAATTTAGCATCTGCCACCAATTCACGCCCATCTTTCGGTACTGGTGGAAGTTCACGGTTGATCAGTACGTGCCTTTAGGTGGCAACCCCAAGTGTATCGTTATAACGCATCGCTTAAAGACCCAATCGGAATAGACGAGATTAGGCTACCGGACGATTGCGGGCGCAATCGACTGAACCGTCGCGATCGCGTTTGTCGGCGACAGAAGCAGTGTTAGCTGCTACCGCAACCTGACCGGGACGACAATTCCAAGAGCAAGTAGCGCCGGACAACATCCATGAACTTACTTGTCTCGAATTTTCGCATGATGTTTGCTCGATGCGCCTCAACGGTCCGCGCGTTAATCTTAAGGCGTTTTGCCACATCATCGTTGTGCATGCCGTAAGCGAGTAATTGAACAATCTCGGCCTCACGGGACGTTAAGAGAGCTAGTTTGCGGCGTGTGTCGCGGCTTTCAGCGACTTGGGCAGCGTTTTCCGTGACACAGCGGAGTGCTCGGTTGACCGTATCGATCAATAGCTGGTCGCGAGCACTTTTTTCAATTAAGTGGTACACGCCAGCCTGAATGAACTCGACGGCATCCGCTACGGTGGCGTATTTGGTATAGATGATGGTTTCCGCGGGGATGCCTCGTTCATCGAAGGCCCGAATAAGATCGGGAACTTTCCAGCCGGCCAACCGGCATTCACAGACGACGACCATCGGCTGCGTGCGCTTCGCCTGCGTTAGAAACGCATCAATATCACTCGCACACTTGGCTTTGAAGCCTGCGGATGTGAGGACTTTGCGTGTCTTTTCCGCAGTGCGACGATCTGAATCGATCACGGCAATGATGGGGCTAGCTTTCCGGCGAGAGTTTTTCTTCGGCATCGGTAGTTCCTAATGTCGTATTCCAAAGGTTCGATATATGACAATTTAACGAGAATGGCCGATCCATGAAACCAGAGCGGCTTTGAGGGGTCACAATCGACTTTTTCCGACGGCGGTACATAGCGAAGCAACCATCGGGCGACTTCTATCGCAAGTTTTTGTGCTAATTGGCGTGTGGTCCTTGTCCTACCGCAGCATCGGTCACTCCGTGGTTGGACCCAGGCCCGCCGGTCGGTCGCCGCGAATCCAATCCGCCGCCTTCTGCCCTTGGCCAGCAGCCTGAATCACGATCTTTTTGTCCGCGGGTAACACCGAGCGCCAGCCGTGGATAGAGGCAGCCAGTGTTTGATCGTGGGTGGGTTGATGAGTGCATGATCATTAATTTGTTAAACCATGGGGAGCTTGAATCCAAATTCAAGGCCCGTTCTGGTCTAGTTGGGAAAGACGAGTCCCAAAAATGTGCAATCATTGGGGAGGGATAATTGTGTCGAATTGCGACGGGATTGCCTTGCTTTTTGGCTGCCCTCATGCCCTGATGTGGATAGTGACACAGACAGCTGCAATATGCTATTGAATGGAGGAGATATCCCATGCTGATCAAAGCCATGACGATCGAGGGACTCATCGACGATGTGACGATCCTACGCAGCGAACGCGGCGCGGTAATTTGCGCCAACGACGTGGAGATCGAGTTCGAGCGCCAGGCCGAGGCAGAAGAACGCTTCGGGTTGGCAAAGAATGCCGCAGAGGTCGTGTATGGCACCGAGCCCCTAGGTGGCCCCAACGCCAGCAACAGCATGATCCACGACCTGCTGCGCGCTATCGAGCAAGTAGCGGGTTGCTGACACGTTCAGGGCTGAAGTCAGCCAAGGGAGACGAATGATACTGAACTCACCAAGCCAACCCACGCACTTGTTACCCAAATATTCCGCCGCAGTGTCGCGTCGGTGATCGAGAACACCCACAGCCAAAGGAGTTTGACTATGGCAGCAAAGACCCAAGCAAATAAGAAAACAACCTCCACCAAGAAGCCCCGCAATCAACAGAATTCAAAGCAACCGACGGAGGCGGGGCAGTCCAACCGACGCACCGCCTCGAAGTCTGCAGCGATCTCCACCAAGAAGAAAACCCCGAATACAACAACCGCCAAGGCCCAGACATCCCGCAATGACGATGCGACGAAGTCCGCCTCCACAAAGGCAACAAGCGGCCTCGACCTGGCGGCACAGGTATTGGCTCAGGCCAACGAACCGCTCAACGCTAAGACAATAGCCGAACGGGTGATCAAGGTCGGTTGGCAGACCGATGGCAAGACGCCATGGGCCACGTTATACGCATCGATGACGCGCGAGATCGCCCATAAGGGGAAGGCTGCACGCTTCCGTAAGGTCGCGCGCGGTCAGTTTACCGTTAGCAATCAAGAGTCAGTCAAATGACTGCCGCCAAGTCGTTATCCGATGCGAATCAGGTAGGTGGTCGCACTCGATCGCTCAGCGTCGAGAAACTCTCGTCAGCGGCGCGGTCCCGCCTGCTGGCACTCACGAATGAGTACGATCCACTTGGCCAGATGCTCACCCAAGCGCGACGCCGCGCCCAGCCGCGAGTGGGCGACAATCATGAATCGGTGGCTTCGATTGGCGATATAGAAAACTCGGCCACTCTTGCGAATGCCACGATGACGGATCCGCTTGCCACACGTGATATGCGCCTGCCGCCACCGGGGCAGTGGCTGCGACGTGAATACAAGGGCTGCGAGATCCTGGTGCAGGTACTGGAAAAAGGGTTCGAGTTCGATGGCAAGCATTACCGTAGCCTCAGCGCGATTGCGAAGGCGGTCACGGGGGCTCATTGGAATGGTCACTTGTTCTTCGGATTGGTCCGGCAAGAGAAGTAGCACATGCCGCGTAACCGGAATCGCCAGATAGCAAAGCGACGTAAGGTCGATCCGGCACTAGCGTCGGCGTCAGCGACCGTTGGACCCGTCCGCTGCGCTATTTACACTCGCAAGTCGACGAGTGAAGGGTTGGATGCTGCATTCAATTCTTTGGATGCCCAGCGCGAAGCGGCCGAAGCCTACATCGCTTCCCAGAAACACAGTGGCTGGATCGTCATTCCTGATCACTACGATGACGGCGGATTCTCTGGCGGGACGACTGAGCGCCCCAGCCTGCAGAAACTGCTCGACGATATCGAGGCTGGACTGATCGACTGTGTGGTGGTTTACAAGGTCGATCGACTCTCGCGTTCCCTGCTCGACTTTGCGCGGATCATGAAGCTGTTCGAGGAAAAGAAAATCCACTTTGTCTCCGTCACCCAGCACTTCAATACCTCAGAATCTATGGGCCGTTTGACGCTGAATATCTTGCTGTCATTTGCACAGTTCGAGCGCGAGATCATCGGTGAACGCATTCGTGACAAATTCGCCGCGATGCGGAAGAAAGGGAAATGGTCCGGCGGGAATCTGGTGCTGGGCTATGACCTCGACCGAGAGAACCGCCGACTCGTCGTTAACGAGGGAGAAGCAGATCAAGTGCGTGAGATCTTCAATCTCTACCTTGAGCATGAGGCCATCATGCCGCTGGTGGAGATCATGCGAGAAAGGGGCTGGACGACAAAGCAGTGGACGGATCGAAATGGCAAATCTCAAGGTGGACGGGCCTTCGATCGCTGGAATCTCTATCTGTTGATAAACAACGTCACCTACCTGGGGGTCGTGCAGTACCAGGATGAGATTTATGAGGGCGAGCACGATGCCATCATCGACTCGGAGACCTTCGATCGGGTGCGAGAAGTCATGGATCGCAATCGCACCAATCGAGGGCGGTTTACCCGGAATAAATATGGTGCCTTGCTATACGGGATCATCCGCTGCGGACATTGTGACCGAGCCATGATCCACTGCCCGGTCAACAAGGGCTCAAAGCAGTATCGCTATTACGTGTGCATCAAGACGCAGACCGGCGGAAAGAAGGTATGTCCGACGGGTTGGGTCAATGCGGTCAAACTGGAGAACGAAATACTCATGCGACTCGACGAGATCTCGGATCGCATCGAGGATTCGGAGATTCGCTCGATCGCGCGAACGATCTCACCAGCGGTCGCCCAGGAATTGCCCGCGAAAACCGTTGCAAAACGCCTGCGTGAGGTCGTCGATCACGTTGTTTATGATCACGAGCAACGATCGATGCGGATCACCATTCGATCGACTGCAACCCGAGAGTCCGAGTCCAGGTGGCGGCGTAAGACAGCGTTAGGTGACTTGGCATCAGTCGCTACCGGTGGCTAACAGATGCAGTCGTTTGAATTCAAGGTTGACGTCGCGACCCGCAAACGAAGCAAGCAGCGCAATCGCCATCAAACAAAGAAACTCCCGCCCCTGCAGCGATTACTCGTCTTATCCCACCAACTCGAAGCGGCGCTGGCTGATGGGCGGGCAGCATCGTTTGCCGATGCGGCGCGGCAACTCGGGATCAGCCAGGCGCGGCTATCCCAGATCCGCCGCTTCATCCGGCTTGTGCCTGACATTCAGGAGCGCATCCTGCTCGGCGATCCACCAGAGATCCTCACGCTCAGTGAACGCGAATTCCTTGATGTTCTGCTCGCCTGGGCCCCGGAGAATCAGCGCAAACACTTGGACCAACTCCTTGCAAATGGCGACTGACTAACATTACCGGTTCGACGATAATGCCTTCGAAACGAAAACCGCGTTTTGAAAAGCGCTGAGCCAAGTGATCGAATTTGGCTGCGTCGAAACGAGCTACGGCATTAAGACAGGCCAGATCTGGCAAATCATCTTTTAAGCTGGAAGATGCGCGTCTCTGCTAAAACAGAGAGGATTGGGCTCACTTTGTTCCAGTGGAGTAGGCATGGCAGCATCGGAAACTACAGAGAGGATCGAATCGAATGAAAGGTGTAAACAGCCTGTCATCCGAGCGGCACACAAGCCTTGCCCACGGCGCGAGTTGCAAACCTCAAGATGAAGTGAGATTCAACTTTCGGCATGATTTTGCGTTAAGCTGGTGCGATCTTGGTTATAAAGTGGTGGGTGGACTGGGAGTGCAGGGGCTCGAACCCTGGACCCGCGGCTTAAAAGGCCGATGCTCTACCGACTGAGCTACACTCCCGAAGGGCTATCTACATAATATTCAACTAGGGCCAAACGGCAAGTTTTTCGGCTTTTCGGGCCCAGATTCCGGCAGCATCCGTCAATTTTTCAGCCGCTTTGAAATGATCGACAGGCTGCGGCGGCGTAACCGCGCGTCGTCTTTTCTTGACATCATCGGCGGAACCAGGCTCGCCTGGTGATTCCCGAATAGACGAGGGCGCGGCTCGTCATGAAGGTCAATCGGCGGTACGTGATTGACGCTTGCATGAGATCAGCGCGGCAATTCGGTCATCTTCGTTCGAGAATAGTGCACGTTTCGCGTTCCGTCATTTTCGCACCGGCAGCTTTACCACCGTGCCGTTCCACATTTTGCCTTCTGCGGCTGCGGTCACGGTCGCATCGGGCTGTGCGTGGGCTGCTTTCAAATATGCCAACGCCAACGGTGCTTGCAGCGTCGGTGAATACGTCGCGCTCATGCTGCGACCGACGGGTTGGCCGTCGATTTGTAAGGGCGTGTTGGGCGGCGGGGCATCGTCCGAATCGTATTGCACGCCGACGAGCTTACGCGGCAGCACACCGCGGGCGCGCATACGCTCGATCACTTCTTGCCCGAGGTAGCAACCCTTTTGATAGCTGATGCCGCGCTCGATCTGGCCGGTTTCCGGCGGTACGACGTCATCATCGATATCGACGACCGACGCGGGTATGCCGGCTTCGATGCGCAGGGCGTTGAGCGTGTCGATATGCACCTGCTCGAGACCGGCAGCGCGGGCGGCGGCGAGCAGGCGTTCGACGCAAATGCCGCCGCGATCGTCGAGGATGATGAACTCGGCGCCGATGAGTCCGGTCTGCTCTTGGCGAAAGACGGTAACGTCGGCGTCCTGAATTGTGCGGCTCGCGTTCTGATACCACGCCATCGGCATGAGTTTGCCGAACTCCAGCGCTTGCAGGCATTCGTTTGCATGGGGGCCGAAGATGGCGACGCGCCGATGTTCTTCGGAGTAATCGACGAGCTTCACGTCTTCGGTGATGTGGTAACGATCGAGCCATGCACGCGCGGGTTCGACCCAGCGCGCATCGATATCGAGCAATATGCGTTCGGCCTGCACCAATACGACGGCGTCAAATACTACGCGGCCTTTGATGTTGATGCTGAACGCGTAATTGCCTTCGCCCGGTTGCAAGTTGGCGATTTGGTTGGTCGTCAGGTTCTGCAGGAAGCTGCCGCGATCGTTGCCGGTGACCTCGATCAGGCCGCGATCGGTGCGGTCGAGAAAGCCGCCGGTTTGCAGGCAGGCGGCGTGTTGTTGCGTTAGCGTTTCATTGCTTAGTTGCGTGGTCATGGTGTTTGCTTTGGTCGAGGCGTTCTTTGTTACTGACGATAGGCTTGATAGTGGTTGCGTTGCCACCGGTTGCAAACCGGTGCCACAGCGCGGTGCCAAGGCACCGGCCGGTCCTTTTCAATCATAGTGGGCGATCACGGTCTTGGAATAATCGGGGTCGCCGGCGAAGTCGGCGGGCAGGGGCGGCCTTTCGATTTTTTTGACGCGGCGGCTGCGATCGGCGTTGTGCAGGGCCGCATCGATGCGTTTCATGTTGATGCTGCGTTGGTTGGTTGCGAAGAGCAATTGACCAGCGGGGCGCAGGCGCTCGACGGCGGCGGCGATGAGCGCTTCGAGCTGGTCGTCTAGTTTGAACGTGCGCTTGGGGCGGCGCAAGCGGGCGAACGTGGGCGGATCGATAACGATCAGGTCGTAATCGCGGTCCTGACGGCGGGCACGCGCGAGAAATTCTTCGGCGTCGGATTTGATAAAACGGTGGGCTTCGACGTCGAGTTGGTTGGCGGAGAAGTTGCGACGACCCCAATCCAGATAGCGCGGCGAGATATCGACGCTGGTGATTTGGGTCGCATCACCGGCGGCGGCAGCGACGGAGAAGCCGCAGGTATAGGCATAGAGATTGAGTACGTGCTTGCCGGCGGCGCGGCTGCGAATGGTCGCGCGATTGTCGCGATGGTCGAGAAAGAGCCCGACGGAGTAACCATCGTACGGGCGGATGAGGAGTTGGATACCGTTCTCGGTGATGGCGAATTCTTCCGGAGCGGCGCTGCCGATCCACGGTTCCGATTCGTGATGAAGGTTATGTACCGCATCGGCGTCGGCCGCACGGTCGCGCACGAATTGTTTTAGATAAACGGCTGATACGTTGAGATCGTCGCGACTTACGCTGATGGCTTCGTGAAGTTGCGTAATGCCGACGTGTTGACGATCTTCGTGGTATTGCACAATCAACGTATCGCCGAATCGCTCCAGCACGATGCCCGCGAGTCCGTCGGGCTTACCGTTGAATAGGCGGAGAGCGTTCGTGTTGCGTAAGGTATCGGTTAGTGCGTTGCGCCCGGCAATGCCTGCGCGGATCGTGGCGATCAGTTGGTCGGTGGTGATCTTCATGTGGTTGGATCAAACGGCGGTAAGTGCGCCAAGTTAAAGCCGGTTGCCTCGTCGTCTCGTAGGTTAGTAAGGCCGAGTTTGTTGATGATTGCCTGATGCAGTTCTGCGATGCCGACTCCAGTTGTCGCGGAAATAAACAGGGTGTCGCCACCCATCATCTTCTGGAGCAGATCGAGTTCTTCCTGCGATAGACGATCGACCTTATTTATGACGCGAATGGTGGGTACGGCTTTGCCGTTATGCAATAACGCCGCCGCTGATGTTTCTGAGTAATCGGCCGCGCCGACTACCGTCGCATCCTTGAGCGTCACAATCAAATCCGCCGTCAGCGCTTGGGCGCGTCCGCGCTCGATGGCGGTGGCTTCGAGCGCGTCATCGGTTTGCCGTACGCCCGCCGTATCGATCAGCGTTAGCGGCCAGCCGTCGATGCTGATAGTCTCGTCGATCCAGTCGCGCGTGGTGCCGGCGGTATCCGAAGTGATCACGCGCTCGTGCCCGATGAGTCGATTGGCAAGCGTACTTTTACCGGCATTCGGCGGACCGACCAGCGCCAGCCGCAGCCCGCCGAGCAGGCGAATGGCAAGCTGGGTGCGTTCGATGTAGCGCGCGCGTTCGGTCGGTGATTGTTCATTCCAGCGCGCAAGGTAGTTTGGTAACAAATTCGATTGCGCCAATAACCATTGCGTGAGTCGGCGCGACGTGCTGTGCAGCAGCGCTTGGTTGAGCTGGCTTTCGAAGGTTGTCGTCGTGATAAAGTTGGCGGCGAACTCGTGAGGGTCGATTACGGTCGCGCCGTTGGCGGCCAGCAATTCGAGCACACGTTCCACCACGCGCACGCCGCCGTGCGGTTGCAACTCCACATACTCAAATTTGCTGCGCGGCGATACGACCAGCATGGCGTCATCGAGCGTTTGACCGGCGGAGTCGCAAACGCGTACGAGGCGCGGTCGATTCGTTTCGAGCGGCGGCACGACGTCGGACTTGGGCTGCTTAATCACGCGTCTAACAACGGCGTTTGCTTCGGCACCTGCGATAGCAACGACGGCGATGGCACCGGGGGCGGGGGCGGTGAGGGCGGCTGCAAACGTGGTGGGCGCGGCGTCGTTCACTCGGTTTCGGTAAAGGGCGCGTAATGCCGACGATGCGCTAACGCGATGCCACGAATACACAAATCGGGCACGTGATGGTCGACGATGTCCGAATGTTCGTGAATCAGCTCGGCGTTGCCGCCGGTAATGACGAGTTCGGGCCAGTTGCCGAGTTCTTCGGCGTAGCGCTCCACGATTTCGCGCAGCGCGCCGACGGCACCGAATAACACGCCGATTTGAATCGCCTCTTCGGTGTTGTTACCGATGACGACGTCGGGTGTTTGGATTGTGACGTCGGGCAACTGTGCCGTGCCCGATGCTAGCGCGCGTGCTTGCAAACCCAGCCCCGGTAAGATCGCGCCGCCGAGAAATGCCCCTTCGTCGTTTACGCAATCGATGGTGATCGCGGTGCCGAAGCTGGCCACGGCGCAAGCACGTTTGAGCGTGTCGTAAGCGGCGGCGGCGGCGCAGATGCGATCGATGCCGACGCTTTCCGGGTGTTCCAACGCCAGCGACATGGGGCGATGCAACTCGATGCCGACGGCAGGCACTTGCTCGCCGATGATGTCGGGCATGTCGCGTTGGATGCGATCGAGTTCGCGCGGTACGACCGAGGCGGCAACGGCGGCGCGCAAGCGATCCGACGGCAGCGCGTCCCACGATTCGCGCACGGCGTCGGCCAACGGTTGCTCGCTGCCGAGGTCGAAGCGCTGGTGCGTGTAAATCTTGGCGTCGATGCTGGTGGCGATCGAGACGTGAGAGTTACCGATCTCGAAGATCAGCAGGGCGGCGTTGGCTTTGGGGTCGGTGAGCAGATCCATCGTGAGGATTGTAAGGGGATTGTCGATTGGCGGCGATGCAGGATTGGCAGCAAGGGCCGCTCATTCGGAAGCGGTAGCGTCGGTCAGATGCTTCAGTTCCGCCTTCCATTCGGTAATTTGTTGACCGACCGAATCGATATAAGGCGTTTCGGTTTCATCGAGTTTTCCCACTGCCTTGAGTTTTAGCAAAATCTCGACAAATTCCTGATAGTCGGCGATTCCTTTTCGGTAAGCATCGATACGTTCGGCCATGGGGCGATCTTCTTCTTGTGCCACGGCAATATGCTGGTGGCCGCGCCCGTCGATGGATGCGATAAGGTCGCGCAGCACGCCGACATTGTCAGCATCATTTTCAAGTAGCGAACGATAGGTATCAACGGCCCGATCGAAGACGCCGATTGCATCGGTCGGGCGACCGGCGGCACCGTGGGCTTCGGCGAGACAGACGAGGGCATACCCTTCATCGCGGACGTACATGGCATTGGTGGCGTCGCGTTCGATCAGTTCGCGCGATATCTCCCTTGCTCGTTCGTGGCTGGCGGTCGCTTTATCGAACTGTTCGGCAGCTTTTGCGGCGCGGCCGATATTGTTGTAGCTGACCGTCAAGTCGCGTAGCGCTTGGGCATTCTTCGGGTCGGCGGCTAATAGTTTCTCGCCGAGGCGTAGGCCATCTTCAAAGGCGGTAAGTGCCTTGTCGTATAGCTGCTGCCGCATGTAGAGGTTTGCCTGATAGTCTTCGATGATCGAAAGGTCGCGGAGGTAGGTTAAGTTTTCCGGATACCGATCGACCAAGTCTTGTAGTAAGCGGCGTCCGTTATCGATATGTACCTGCGTTACGGCAGGTTCCGCTTGGTCATTCAACTTGATATGCGTTAAGCGCGATTCGGCAAGCGACATATCGCGTTGATACTTCGGCTCATCCGGAAAATCTTCATGGAGGGCTGTCGTTAGGGCTTTGACTTTTTTGTATTCCCTTTCGGCGGTCGGTAGGTCCCAACGGCGCGTGGCACGATCGCCGAGTTTGAGATGCAAGCGTGCCAGTCGCGTGCGCAGCCCACTCATCGCCGGCGAATTTTCCATCGCGGTCTCGATTAACTGCTGGGCCGTGGCAAGGTGCTGTTGCGACGCATCCATATCGGCCTGCATTTCGTAGGTATTGGCCATCAGGATGTGGGCGTCGAACAAATCCTCGATCGCCGTTTGATCGTCGGGCATAGCATCGAAGCGTGCTTGTGCCAGTTGCAGCGCGTGGGTGAAGCTCTTTAGTGCTTCCTCGGTTTGGCCGAGGTTGGCCTGACCGCGGCCGCCTTGAATATCGCCGATCCGACTGTACCCCTGATACAGGTCGCGCATCAGCGTCGGGTCGTTTTCGGCGTCCTTTGCCAGCGCATCGAGATAGGACAGTGCTTCCGTGACGATGAATTCGCGCGCGGGCGTGGCACCGGCCAGTTCCTTAATTTTCTCATCGATATCGAAGATAAACGCCTCGGCCAGTTCGCGCACCTGCGTAAAGCGCTGCTTGGCTTCGGCTTCCGCCGCCAAGGCGCGGTCGCGCTGTTGGGTGACCTGCTCGTTGAGCGTCTCCAGTTCGGCGCTGTGCTCGGCCTCTTGTGCGTAGGCGTAATACACGCCCGCGCCCCATGCAATCAACATGACGACAAAGGCGGCAGCCGTAGCGACCAGACCGCGATTGCGTTTCACAGTTTTGCGGATGATGTACCAACTGCTATCGCGTTTGGCTTCGATGGCTTCGCCGGCCAAGTAGCTGCGCAGATCGCGCGCCAGATCGAGGGCCGTTTGATAGCGCCGCTCGCGTTCTTTGGCCAAGCACTTCAAAAGAATCGTTTCGACTTCATCGTCGACGGGGTTGGCCTTCCCGCCGGTCGCCTTCAATCCCTTCTCAGGTATCCAAGCTTGTCGCGGTGTCTCAGGGGCGGCGCTACTGATCTTGGTGATGATGTCGTGAATACTGCCTTCGATCGTATAAGGCAGCTTGCCCACGATCATTTCGTAGAGAACGACGCCAAGCGAATAGATGTCGGTGCGCACGTCGATATCTGCCGACGCGCCGCGCGTTTGCTCGGGCGACATATACGGAAGGGTGCCGACGATCTGGCCGGTAACGGACACGAGCGGGTCGGCGTCGTCCATTTGCTTGGCCAAGCCGAAGTCGAGCACCGTCGGGCTACCGTTTTTGCGAATCAGAATGTTCGACGGCTTCAGGTCGCGATGAATCACACCGCGCTGGTGGGCGTAGTGCACGGCGTCGCAGATGTGTGCGAACAAATCGAGCGCGTGTTTGAGCTCGGGCTTCTTGTTTCGCAACCATTGATCGAGTGGAACGCCATCGACCAAATCCATCACGCAATACTGGCGACCGTCGGTTGTCGTGCCGGAATCGAAGACGGCCACGATATCGGGATGTTGCAAACTGGCGGCGAGTTCGACCTCGCGCTCAAAGCGTCGCTGCGCCGCGGCAGACGCGTAGTGACCATCCAGCAGAACCTTGATAGCAACCGTGCGCTTCGTGGATAATTGCAACGCTTTGAACACCACGCCTTGTCCGCCACGGTGTACTTCCCCATCGAGACGGTAACCGGGAATGAGTTGATCGGTTTCGGGTGAGGGGCTGGCGGCCGTCTTCACCGACCTGTCGTGGGAAGAATCGTTAGCGTCCGGGACGGCACCGGAGCCGACACCTGCCGATGCGTCAATGGACAAGTCTGGCTTTAGCGCTCGTTCAACATTCGCACCCGCCGCCGAGCCGCTGAACGATACGCCCGACAGATCGAGGCCTTTTAAATGGTCGACGAGTTTATGGAACGACCCGCCGTCGACCTCTTTTAGAGAATCGCGACACGCGTCGCAGGTATCGACGTGCGCCTGCACCTTCACAAAGCTGTCTTCGTCCAGCCCGCCGGCCTCAAAGCGGCGTAACAAATCCTGGGAAGGGCAATCAGGCATCGAGGTGTCCGTCTTCGCCGGTTAGTGACGCCATCACATCGGCCAGCTTGCGCGTGAGGCGATATTTGGCCTTGTGCACTTGGTTCTGATTGAGATCGAGCATCTTGCAGACTTCTTCGACCGGCTTCTCTTCGATGACGTACGCGACGAACGCTCTAAACGTCTTGTCTTCAACCTCGCGTTTGACGACTTTGAGCGCGTGCTTGAGATGTTCGTCCATCCAAATCTTGTCAAACAGCGCTTCGGGATCGCCATGCTCGGCTTGCAGACCGGCAAAGTGCTGCGTGCGGGCGATTTCTTCCTGCTTTTTGCGAAAGCGATTGCGGATGCGATTGTTCACCAACGTTTTGAGCCAACCGCGAAAGCGCCCCTTGGCGGGGTCGTAATCGAAATGCTTGATGTGGGCGTGAATGGCGCTCATGCATTGTTGCACCACATCTTCGGCGTCGGCCTCGCTGGCACCGTACGTTCGCGCGAAGCGGTGCAGCATGGGGCGGTAGATGGCGTCAAATTCCTGCCAGGCCGCCGCGTTGCTGCCGTCTTTGATTTTGATGAGTAGTGAAACCCGCGTTTCGTCCATACTGCCCCCGCATATTTCCTCCAGTTTAACCGACCGGAACGGCCCAATCGGCGATTTCGGCCTCAAAACGGCGAAAAATTTATTTTTCGACCCCCGCGGCAGGAATCCGCCAAACCGGGGTACTTCCACTCGCCTCGCGGCACCGCAGTGAAACGAACTTTGGAGGACACGACGATGTCAAAGAACACCCGCAAGAACGTTAGCTTCAACAACGCCCGTCATCTTATCACGAGCTGTGCCATGTGTTTGGCCGCCTTGCTGGCCGGCATCAGCACCGCCAACGCCCAGAGCGACGACTTCGTCGCCGGTCGCCTGCTGATCAAGATGACTGGCAACGGCTCGACCGCCCGCAGCGGCCTGCCCGGCGTCACCTCGATGCGACCCTTGGCTCCGACCACCGCCGGTGCCCGCAGCGCCGAGGGCACCACGTGGTTCGTCGCCGATCTCGATGAAAACACGACCGTCGAAATGGCCTTGGAAGAACTCGCCGACATGCCCGGCGTCGAGTCGGTCGAGCCCGACTACATCCGCGGCTTGCCGACGCCGGTGGAAGCGTCGAGCACCGGCGCCAGCTCGGCCGATCCGGGTCATGGCGATCAGTACGCCTTGCAGCGCATCGCCGCCGACCGCGCTTGGGCTATCAACGGTGGCACCACCAACGTCGTGGTCGCCGTCATCGACTCGGGTGTGCAATACGATCATCCCGACTTGGATGCGCAAATTTGGATCAACACTGCCGAAACCCAGAACGGCGTGGACGACGACGGTAACGGTTTCGTCGATGACGTGGCCGGTTGGAACTTCGTCTCGAATCATAACGATCCGTATGATGATGAGAATCACGGCACGCATGTCGCCGGCATCATCGCAGCGACTCGTGACAACAATCAGGGTATTGCTGGTACCGCCAATGTTTCGATCATGGCCCTGAAGGTGTTGAACGCTGAAGGCATCGGTGCGGATTCGGGTATCGCCGCGGCCATCCGCTACGCTGCCGACAATGGCGCTCACATCATCAATCTAAGCCTTGGCGGTGGTTCGACGAACCAAGTTCTGGTCGATGCTTGTGCCTATGCCACCCAACGCGGTTGTTTGGTGGTCGGTGCCGCCGGTAACGACGGTGTGGATACGGTGGACTTCCCGGCCAATCTCGACACCGTGGTTGCTGTGGCCGCCACCGACGCCAACGACAACATCGCCAACTTCTCCAACGCCGGCCCCGGCATCGAACTCTCGGCTCCGGGCAACGAAATTCTGAGCACGCTGACGGGCAACAACTACGGCACGATGAGCGGCACCTCGATGGCAACGCCTTACGTCGCCGGTGTGGCAGCCCTGATCAAGTCGGCCAACCCGTCGATGACCGGCGCTCAGCTTCGCGAGCGCTTGGCCGCCACCTGCGACGACATCGGCAACCCCGGTTACGACGAACTCTTCGGTCACGGTCGCATCAACGCCTTCCGCGCCTTGGGTGGCGAAGGTGGCGCTCCGGCACCGACGCCGGGCAACCCGAATAACGGTGACGATCAGTTTGAAGATAACGACACGATGGAAACGGCGGCCCTGATCACCAACGGTTCGTACGACCTGATGGGCGCCGATGAAGACTGGTTCGTGCTCGAAACCAACGCCGGCTTCTCGGTCACGGTGGAAGGCAATCAAGGCGACCTCGACTTGGTCGTGCTCGACGGCAACGGTGAGGTGATCGGTACGTCGGAAAGCACGTCGTCGAACGAATCGGTCTCGGGCACGACGGCAACGGGTGCGGTGATCGTGCTGGTCTTTCCCTACGACGGTCAGAGCGGTGCCTATCGCCTGACGGTCAACGGTGACGGTGGTGCCAACCAGCCGATCATCCCGGACGACGGCTTCGATACCGATTTTCCGGTCGATGACTTCTTCGGTTCGCCGATCGATAACACCATCGTGGTGCCGGTCACGTGCGGTGCGGGTGCGGTGCAGATGTTCGCCAGCATCGCCGTGGGCTTCCTCGGCCTCGGCGGCCTGAGCCTGAAGCGCCGCCGCCGCGTTAGCCGACGGTAAGGTTGAAGGCGCGACGAATCGATTGAATCGTCGCTGAAATACAAATGTTAAGTAGGCGGCCGTCCGAAAGGGCGGCCGCCTTTTTTTTGTTTAAACCGTGTACAAGGTCTGCACAGGGTAGAGCAGGTTTAATTCCATCGCCTCGACAAAGAAAACGCCGCCCCATCCGGAGCGGCGTTCCATGAACTCTTATTCAACTCTTCGAACGCCAAAGCGTCCGCCAGAATACCCTACCGCATCTTCACCATATCCTCCGCTTTCGACGAAGACGCGCCGTCCACTTCTTTCATTTGTAACGAAGCCGCCGTGCGCATCACGCGCGGGGCGAGGGCCCATGGTTGGTCGCTGGCCAGTTTCATGCGCATCACGTTGATGGCGGTGGCCAGTTGCGGGTCGAGGTCGGGAAGCGGGTCTTCCGGGAATTCGTCCGGCGGTTCGCTGCTCGGTTGACGGTTCAGCACCGCATCGGGCACTTCGCTTTGATCTTTGCCCTTGAGCACGTCGCGCTCGCGGCGCAGGCGTAAGACCTTGGCGACTTCGGCGGGGATGGTGTCCACCTTGATATGCGGCTCCACACCCCAGACTTCGGCGTCTTTCTTGCGATGCAGCAGATACCACTGATCGCCGTCGGGCATGTCGGCATCGGGAACGTAGTAATGTGCCGTCGTAAGCTTGAGGTATGCGCGACCGCCCAAAATCGGAATCAGGTTTTGCACGCTGCCCTTACCGAAGCTGCGCGTGCCGACGACGCAGGCTTCTTTCAAGCCCGCCAAGGCACCAGCAACGATTTCGCTGGCGCTGGCGCTGTATTCGTTAACCAGCACGATCATGGGGAAGTCGTGATTCTTCTTGGGCCCGCGTGCGTTGAGTTGCATATTCTGATGATGGTTGCGACCCTTGGTCTGCACGATGCGCGCGTTAGCGCCGAGGAAGACTTCGCACATGTTGACGGCACTGGTGAGCAAGCCGCCGGGGTTGAAGCGCAAGTCGAGAATCAAGCCTTTGGCGTTTTCTTGGCGTAACTGATTGAGGGCCGCTTCCAAGTCGTCGACCGTGTCATCGATAAAGCCGCTCACGCGGATGTAACCGATGCGGTTGGGTTGATCGATGAAGAAATCCCAACCGGTCGGTTTGGTATCGTCGCGACTGTGGCCTTTGACTGTGCGAATGCGAATCTCGGCACGCTTGAGCGGCACGTCTTTTTCTTTGGTGGTAACGCCGTCCTGAATGGTGAGTACGACTTCGGTACCCGGCGTGCCGGTGATTTCGCGCACGGCGTCGTTGATCGTCATATCGACGGTCGCCTTGCCGTCCACCTTGGTAATGAAGTCGCCGGGTTTGATGCCGGCGTTAAAGGCGGGCGAATCGGGCAACGGCGATTCCACGCGTACGGGCTTGCCCGGTTCCTGCGTGATTTGAATGCCGACACCGACGAATTGGCCGCGCGTTTGCTTATTGAACTCGTTCACTTCGGCGGGCCAAATGACGGAAGTGAACTCATCGAGCGGATCGAGCATACCCGCCGTGAACTCATCGACGATCACCGACATGGGCAGATCGATCGTGTCGCGGTTGGCATCCATGATGCGTCGGAAGACGTTCTTCATGTCGCGACCCTGAAAGCGCTCATCGCCTTCGACATAGCGTCGCAGGTAACCGTTCAGGCGAACGGTGAAGCGCTTAACGAGGTCTGCTTCGGCCAGCGTCGGGAAGGTTTCGCTCAGCGTGTTGCATTCGGCGAGGATGAGCAGATGCTCGATGGCCGAGTTGCCGAGTTCGCGCCAGTTGGGCTTATCGACGTAGTCTTGTTCGATGCGTTCGATGATCTCGTAAACGGCTTCGGGCGATACTTCGGAAAGATCGTCTTTCCAGCCTTCGCGCTCGGGGCCGTACACAAATTCGAGATGGGCGCGCTTGCGACAGAAGTCGTACCCCGCTTCGTAGCGTTCGTCGCGCGGGAAGATCGTCTTCAGGCTGTCGTACAAGACCAACGCATCGCGCCAGTCGTTGTCGGCCTCATAGCCTTTGATCTCTTTCATCACGTTAGCGACGATTTCCAGGAGCCACGGCTCCTGGCGGAAGGTCGCTTCGTCTTCGCAGTTCGACATCGCGTTCTGCGCGAGGAACAGCGCCCCCGACCAACGGTGCAGCAGCACGCTTTCTTCTTCGTCGTCATCCTTTTTATCCGACGACTTTTCTTTAGGCTCGTCGTTGTCGAGTGGCGGTCGCGTGCCGGTCTCGTCCACCTTAAATTCAATGCTTGTTTCGCCGTCTTCGACCGGCTTCATTTCCACGGTGTCGTCATTCTCGAGCGGCACGCCGTCACGCGCCTTTTGCGCCGCGTCGAGCGCCTTCTTCACGTAGAACTCGTACATATCCTTGCGATAATCGGCCCGCTTCTCGGCGACCGACTTCGCTTCGTCGAGCCAGCCCAGCGCGTTGCGCAGCTTGTCGGCTCCGGGGGAAAGCGTGATGGCATCGCGGAAGGATGAGGCACCGGCGTCGAAGCGACCGGCGAGCACCTGATCGGCACCTTTGAGCCAGAGGCGCTTGGCCTCGGCCGTGGCGATCTTATCTTCGGCGCGCAGGGTCGAAGGGGCAGCCAGTAATGGCAAGAACAGACAGAGCGAACCGCAAAGGGAAAAAACGTAGCGTCGCATGGCGCCTCCTGAGAAAAGCAAGGCGACCGAGTTCTGCGGCTCGCTGGCTTAGGAGCCGACGATTCGGTCGCGTTTCACCTCAAGTTGCTAGAACGGAATCATCGCGCCCATCGCACAGCGGGCCGAGGTCACCGTGACATAACTGCTTGAATTATAAACGTCTTACAACGTTTAACGCCAAAGGCTCATCGGCTGGCCGTGCGGTTGGCATCAAAAGCAAAAGCCAGTGTCCGAAATCGGCGTCCGAGAGTAGTTATTGATCATTATATGATTTAGATCGGACGTGGTTCATGACTTTTTGCAGACAAGCCCATTCATCCCGCTTGGCGGGGGCGAAATAGCGGTCGTTCCGGTCATCACCGGGGCGGTCTATTTCGACGGGAGTGCCGCTTCGACCGAATCGGCGATGGTGAACAGGTGATCGAGCCGCGTGAGTTTGAGAAGATTGAGGATGTCGCCGTTGGGCCCGACGAGTTTCATATCGGCCCCGCGGCGTCGCAATTTCAGATAGGCGGCTACCACCTTGCCGAGGTTGGTCGATTCGATGAATTCGAGGCGGGTCAGGTCGAGCACGACGAGCGGAACATCGGACTCGGCTTCTTGCATCAGGAGGCTGCCGAGTTGATCGGCGCACGTCATTGAACAACTACCGGCCAGTGAGACCACGGCCGCACCTTTTTCGATTCGACGTTGCAGTTCGAAGGGCGTTTCGGGCGGGTTGTTGGGCGAATGCTCGGCGGCCATGGCATCATTCCTTTCGGAACATTTCCAATCGCACGGCGCACCCCCCCTTGATGTATTCGACCGTGTCGAGATAGGCCCGCATCAGCATGATGCCGCGCCCGTGTGGGCGATCGATGTATTCCGGGAGCGTCGGGTCGGGCACGTCGCCGGGATCGAAGCCGGGGCCTTCGTCTTCGATTTCGATAAGGATTTTGGTGGCGTCGATCTCGTAGCGAACGGTGATGTGTTTATCGGGGTCTTTTTGGTTGCCGTGGCGAAAGGCGTTGGTGACGGCTTCTTCGAGGGCCAACTTGATGGCAAAGGTGCAGTTCTCGCCGTATCCGAAACGACGTACAGCCTCGAGGATAGCCTCCTCGGGCTTTTTGGCCGCGGCGAGATCGTTCTTGACCACAACTTGCTTCAAGGTTCGTCCGTCCGTTTTGCGGGTTGCCAACCGAACAACCCTTCATGCGCGTAACCTTGTACACCGCCGCAGCTAAGCGGCGGTGCCTATACAAATCATACAACGCCGCCGGGCTAGAAGTTGTTACGGGCCTGATCGATCGTCGGATAAATATCGAACACCTTGTTGAGCCGCGTGATCTTGAAGACTTCAAAAATCTGCGTGTTGATATCGCACAAACGCAGCTTGCCCCCGCCCTGCTCGATTTTCTTGCGTAGCGTAATCAGCATGCCGAGCGCGGCGCTTGAGAGGTGCTCGACAGTCTTGAAACACAGGATCAACCGGATGCCGGGCTTGTCGGCGACCAACCGGGAGAGTTCTTCCTGAATCTCGATAATGCAAAGCTCATCGAGGATTTTTCGGTCCGAGAATTCGACAATCGTCATGCCGTCGAATTCGCTCACTTTTAATCGCGACGTCTGTTCCGCCATGATGCGGGCCTCCGGTGGTCGTTAATGGAATGGCGGATTCTATCGCCTTGAATCCCGAACGCCAAACGCACAGCGCGCCCATATCGCCCCTGTTTTTTGCGACCCGCAAGGCGGCGGGCTAGACTACGCGGCTCGGTGGCGGGGCAGCTCGGCACCCTTCAGCCTTACGAATTCAAAACAATCTCCCAAATCTTCCGGAAAGGGGTAGCACCTGATGGACAATAGAAGCCGGTCTAATCTGTTTATTCGAGCCCGAATGAGAATCTTGCGAAGATCGCTGTGTGCGTGGTCGTTGGCGTTGTGCGCGCCGTTGATGGCGCAAGCCGACGGCATCACGCCCCAAGATATCGCCGGGCTCAATTACATCGGTTCCGCACAGATGTCGCCCGACGGAACCAAGATTGCCTACACGGTCGCGTATCCGCGCAACCCGTACGAAGAACCGGCCGAGTACGCGGCGAAGTTTAAAGACGGCACGGCGCTAACCGAACTGCGCGTGTACGACATCGCGGGCGAATCCTCGAAGGTGTATCTCTCGCGCGAAACGAGTTTCGGTGGGATCGGTTGGACGCACGACGGTAGCGCGCTGACGTTCACAGCCAAGCGCGGCGACGACAAGCATCGCTGCCTATATCGCTTACCGATCGATGGTGGCGAAGCACAGCGCATGCTGGCGCACGAAACGGATATCGGCGGCTACAGCCTCAGCCCCGACGGCAGCCATGTGGCGTTTATCGCCCGACCGGAAGAAGACAAGGCCAAGGAAAAGCTCGAGAAGAAGGGCTTCAAGGCTGAAATCTTTGAAGAAGGCCTGCGCCACAACCAACTTTGGGTCGGCAAGATCGCCGAGGGCATGAACAAGCACCGTAAACTCGAAGTCGAAGGCCATGTGTTGGCCGTCGCGTGGAGCCCGGCGGGCGATTGCCTGGCCGTGCGCCGCAGCCCGCAGCCGTTGATCGATGACCAGTATATGGCGTCGGAAATGATTCTGGTGAATCCCGAAGATGGCGCGGTCAAGCAAAAGTTTGAGACGCAAGGCAAGCTGGGCGGCGGCTATTGGAGCCCGGACGGTAAGCACTTGGCGATGCTGGGCGTGGTGGATATTCACGATCCGGCGGAAGGCCGCATCCTGGTCGCGTCGGTCGATCAGGCCAAGCCGACGGCGTTATTGGTGGATTACGAAGGCCACGTGCAGAGCATCGGCTGGCAAGGCAATGACACGTTGATGTTCATCGGTCACGAAGGATGTGAATCGACGCTCGCCGAAATCAAAATCGACGGCAGCAACATGAAGCGTTTATTCGCCGCCGACAAGCCGATCCTCGGCAGCATGGACCTCTCCAAAGACGGTCAACACGCCGCATTCGTCGCCGACGCGCCCACGCATTATCGCGAGCTGTTCGTGATGAAGCACGGTGATGCGGCCCCGCGGCGACTGACGAATACCAACCCCTGGTTGGCCGAACGCGATATGGGCAAGCAAGACATCGTGCGCTATACGGCGCGCGATGGATTGGAGATCGAAGGCATCCTGATTCGTCCGGTCAACGAAGACCCGGGAAAGCGTTACCCGCTGATCGTGGGCGTACATGGCGGGCCGGAAGCGCACGAGAGCAACGGTTGGTTGACGGCGTACTCGCGGCCCGGCCAGATGGCGGCGGCCAAGGGTTACGCCGTGTTTTACCCGAACTATCGCGGTAGTACCGGGCGCGGCGTTGCGTTCAGCATGCTGAGCCAGGGCCGCTACGGCCAGGAAGAATTTGACGATGTCGTCGACGGTGTGCGGCATTTGGTATCGATCGGCTTGGTCGATGAAAAGCGCGTCGGCATCACGGGCGGTTCGTACGGTGGTTACGCGTCGGCATGGGGTGCAACCAAATTGACCGACGTATATGCCGCGTCGGTGATGTTTGTGGGGATTAGCGAGCAGATCAGTAAGTTTGGCACGACGGATATCCCGAACGAGATGCACTTGGTGCACGCGCGTTGTTGGCCGTGGGAAAAGTGGGACATGTACCGCGATGCGAGCCCGGTGACGTACGTGGAGCGCGCCCGTACGCCGATCCTCATCATGCACGGCAAGGAAGACACGCGCGTGCATCCGTCGCAGTCGATGACGCTGTATCGATATTTAAAGACGTACGGCAAGGTGCCGGTGCGGTTGGTGTTGTATCCGGGTGAAGGCCACGGCAATCGCAAGGCGGCGGCGCGGCTGGATTACTGCTTGCGCATGTTGCGATGGTTCGATCATTACCTGCAAGAAGGCGACCATCGCAGCGACGATCCGCCGCCGATGGACGTCGAATACAACCTTCCTGAGAAGAAGAAGGATGACGCGAAAAACGAGGACGCGGCGGACGAGAAATGAGCGGCGTGATGGCCGAGTGGTGGGCCGGGCAATCGCGAACATTGATGCGTTGCGTGCCGTATGAAGACGGTGTGAGTGTTTGTTTGCGAAGCCGCCGGTTGCAGGACGCTAACTCGTTGTAAAGCATTGGCTTACTGCAATTTCAGTCTTGTTGACAATTTCGCAGTTCTAAGCTAGTTTGCGGGGCTTGGCTTGTTCTGCCCAGTCACTGGGGTGCAGGTTGCTGCGCGCCGGTACAAGGTTAAGGGCGGGGCTGTGCAAAGCGCAATCGAATGCGACGACCCCCGTTGCATGGGATAGGCGGACAATTGCTCACTAGAAGGGGCTTTTGATGGTACCCAAGCGGAAAACTTCGAAATCACGCAAGCGACAACGTCGGTCGCATCATGCCTTACGTCCGGTCAATACGATCGAGTGCCCGCAGTGCAGTGCCGCGCGCCTGCCGCATCGCGCTTGTTCCGAATGCGGTCATGTGAATGGTCGCATCACCATTGCAACCGCATCGGACGAGGCATAGTTCATCATGCGGATTGGTGTGGACGCCATGGGCGGCGACCACGCGCCCGAGCAAATCGTGCGCGGGGCGGTGTCCGGCTTGGAATTGCTGAGCCCCGACGATCGCCTTGTGCTGGTCGGTCGGGATGAGGCAATCCGTGCGCATTTGGGCGCTGCCGCTGCCGATCCTCGCATCGAAATCGTCGATACGCCGGAAGTCATCGAAATGGATGATTCGCCGGTGGTGGCGATTCGTCAAAAGCGCCATTCATCGATCGCCGTCATCGCCAAAATGGCGGGTGAGGGCCAACTCGACGCCATCATCAGTGCGGGTAATACCGGTGCGTTTGCCGCCGCCTGCCAGATGAAGATCAAGCCGCTCGGTCCCGTGATTCGTCCGGGAATTGCCGTGGTGGTGCCCAGTTTCGCCGGCCCGGTCACGATTTGCGACGCCGGTGCCAACGTGACGCCCAAGCCCGTGCACCTACTGCAATACGGCCAGATGGCCACGGCTTATGCCGAGCACATCCTTGGGATTCCCAAGCCGCGCGTCGGCCTGATTTCGATCGGCGGCGAGGATGTCAAAGGCAATCCCCTCATCAAAAAAGCAAACGAATTGTTCCGCGAAGATGCGAGCCTGAACTTTGTCGGCAACGTCGAAGGGCGCGAGTTGTTCTCCGGCGCCTGCGAGATCGGCATTGCCGATGGCTTCGTCGGGAACGTCGTGCTCAAACTGGCGGAGGGCGTTGCGGAAGGCATTTTCAAGACGCTCGCTCGCGAAGTGCGCGCCGAGTGTCAGGACTTGGCCAAGCGGCTCGACCCGATTTTTGCCAAGATTTGGGAAAAGCACGATTACAGCGAAGCCGGCGGCGCGCCGCTGCTGGGCGTCAACGGTTACTGCATCATCTGCCACGGCAGTAGCGACAGCCGTGCGATTCGTAACGCAATTCGCGCCGCCCGCGAATTGGTCGCCAAGCGTATGAACGAGGTTATCGCCGAACGCCTGTCGGAGGTCACCGCCGATGCATAAGCCGTTGGGCATGAAAATCTCGGGGACCGGTCGGGCGTTGCCCGAGCGCGTGGTGCCGAACTCCGAATTTGAAAAGTACCTCGAAACCAATGATAAGTGGATTCGCGAGCGCACCGGCATCGTGGAGCGACGCTTCGTTTCCGAAGGCGAAACGACGGCGAGCCTGGCCGTCGATGCGTCGCGCAAGGCCATCGAAATGGCGGGCCTTACGCCCGACGACATCGATCTGATCATCGTCGCAACGATTACCCCCGAAGCGATTCTGCCGTCCACGGCGTGTTTCGTGCAGCAGGAATTGTGTAATAAGCCGGTGCCGGCGTTCGATCTGGTTGCCGCTTGCAGCGGTTTTGTTTACGCGCTGATTAACGCAACGGCGATGGTGCAAACGGGTGCTTACAAGCATGTGTTGGCCATCGGTGCCGAAGTGATGACGGCGATTACCGACCCCGAAGATCGCGGCACGGCGATCTTGTTTGGCGATGGTGCCGGCGCGGCGGTCATTTCGGCCACGCCCGATGCCGACGGCCCGGCCCTGTTGCATTCGACGATGAGCGCCGAAGGCAGCGGTGATTCGGTCTTGTTCGTTCCGGCCGGTGGTTCGCGCGTGCGTACGTCGCAGATGACGCTCGATGAGCGTTTGCACTATGTCAAGATGAACGGCCGCGAAGTGTACAAGCGTGCCGTGAAGCGCAATCACGATTTGGTCGACCAAACGTTGTCCGAAGCGGGCGTGACGGCGGACGATATCAAGCTGGTGATTCCGCATCAATCGAACTTGCGAATCGTCGAATCGGCCCGCGAGCGCATGGGCCTGGCCCCCGACCGCATGTACACCAATATCGACAGATATGGAAATACGTCGGGCGCGTCGATTCCGATTTGTTTGGATGAATGCATGCGGGCCGGTCGCTTGGAGCCGGGCGACTTGTGTTTGTTGATCGCATTCGGCGCGGGCTTCACGTGGGCGTCGGCGCTGATTCGTATTTAACGATTCGAAAGGTAACTGGGCGTTCGCAAATTGGCGGCCTGCGGGTGCGTTTGCACCTACTGATGGAGAAGTGAGACCGTTGGCGAAGACAGCCATTATATTTCCGGGACAGGGCGCACAGGTCGTCGGCATGGGTAAGGATGTTGCCGAGATCTCTGAGTTCGCGCGCAAGACGTTCAGCCGTGCTAATGATGTCCTAGGTTGGGACTTGCAGACGCTCTGTTTCGAAGGGCCGGCCGAACGCTTGAACGCGACCGATGTGTCGCAGCCTGCGATTTTTGTGACGTCCGTGGCTCTCTGGCAAGCCTGTATCGAAAAGGGTATGACCGAAGCGTGGTCTCCCGGCGCGATGGCCGGTCTGAGCCTGGGTGAATACTCGGCGCTGCATGTGGCCGGTTGGATCGAATTTGATGACGCCCTGCAGTTGGTGGCCCAGCGTGGCCGCCTGATGCAGGCCGCCGCCGAAGCGTCAAAGGGCGGCATGGTCTCGATCATGGGCGTCGATGAGGCCGTGGTGAACGCCATTTGTGCCGAAGCCGCTGAGGGCGGCGTGTTGAGCCCGGCGAATTTTAACTGTCAGGGGCAGATCGTGATTTCCGGCGATGCCGCCGCCTGCGAGCGGGCCGTCGCTGCGGCCGAGAAGCATGGGGCGCGGGCAATTCCCTTGGTGGTTGCCGGTGCCTTCCATTCGGATCTGATGCAGCCGGCGGTCGAAGGCTTGGAAAAAGCGCTGGCCAAGGCCGAGATAAAGCCCAGTGGTCTGGGTGTGGTCTCGAATGTGTCGGCTGACTATCATGGCGGGCCTGATGACGTTCGACGCTTGCTGCGCGAGCAGGTGGCCAAGCCGATTCGTTGGCAGATGTCGATTGAGAAACTGATCGCGGATGGCTACGACCAATTCGTCGAAGTTGGGCCGGGACGCGTTTTGACGGGATTGATGCGCAAAATCGACCGTTCGGCAAAGGCCGTCAACGTGTCGTCGGTTGCCGCGTTTTCGTAAATGGGTATGCGGGTGGCGGGCTCGTCGTGTGCGAGTGCGTTGCCACGGTTGGAGGCCGCATGGCGGATTCATTGCAGGAGCAAGTTGCGATTGTCACAGGCGGTTCGCGCGGCATCGGGCGGGAGACGTGCCTGCTATTGGCCGCCGAGGGTGCGACCGTATATGCGTGTGCGCGCAGCGTGGATAAGTTGCAGGAAGTGGCTTCCGCCGCCGGCGATCATCGGTTGTCGGGTCGAATTATTCCCTTCGCGTTGGACGTCGCCGATTCGCAATCCGTCATCGATGCCATCGAGAAAATCACCACCGAGCATGGCCGCGTCGATATCCTGGTAAACAACGCCGGCATCACCGACGACGGCCTCATCATGAACATGACCGACGATCAATTCGATCGCGTCATCGATACCAACCTGCGGGCGGTTTTCCTTCTCACGCGCGAAGTCAGCCGCCACATGGTGCGGGCGCGCAAAGGCCGCATCGTCAATATCACGAGTGTATCCGGCATCATGGGTAACGCCGGTCAAGGGAACTATGCCGCCAGTAAGGCGGGCGTCATCGGTCTGACCAAGTCGGTCGCCAAAGAGTTGGCCCGGCGCGGCGTAACTTGTAATGCCGTCGCCCCCGGTTTCATCAAGACCGACATGACCAATATTCTCTCCGAAAAGGTTAAGGAAGGTGTGCGACCGTTGATTCCGTTGCAACGGTTTGGCGAGCCGCAGGAAGTGGCTGCTGCGGTGGCGTTTCTCGCGTCGCCGATGGCGAGTTACGTCAACGGTCAGGTGATCGTCGTGGACGGTGGTCTGCATATGTAAGTGGTTATTCCGCTTGCCGCTGGCAGGCGGGCTTTGTCCGGCAGGGCGGCGCGGCGCGGTTATCTCGTCGTCCCGCTATAGCCCTTCAATAGCGAAAGGGTGCTCACATGGAGAACAAAACGGTGGCAAAGACAGAGGAAGAAGTCAAAAAAGAGGTCATCGAAATCGTAAGCGATCAGATGGGTGTCGATGCTGGCGATATCAGCATGGAGACCTCGTTCGTCAACGACCTGAATGCCGACTCGCTCGATACCGTCGAGTTGGTGATGGAGCTGGAAGACCGCTTCGAGATGAACATCCCCGATGAAGAAGCCGAGAAGATCGGCACGGTGGGTTCGGCGGTCGAGTACGTGCTCAAACATCAGGGCAGCAAGAGCGAAGAGTAAGGGCCGCAATCGCGCCGGCGGCCAAATGTGGGCCGTCGTGTGATCGGGGTATCGATCTATGTCCGACCGTCGTGTCGTCATTACCGGTATGGGCGTTGTTTGTCCGTTAGGCAACAACGTGGACCAGTTCTGGAATCGCTTGTTGGCGGGGGAGTCCGGCATTGCGCCGATTCAACGCTTCGATGTAAGCGAGTTTGATGTCACGATCGGCGGCGAATGCACCGAGTTCACGCCCGAGCCCGTGGTCGACAAACGATCGGCCAAGCGGCTGGATCGCTTCGCGCAATTTGCGATGGTCGCCGCCGATGAGGCGTTTCGACAGGCCGGTTTCGAGCCGGGCAAGCTGCCCGATCCCGATCGGGTTGGCGTTATCACCGGCACCGGCATCGGCGGCATCTTCGAACTCGAAGAGCAACACAGCCGGCTCGAAAGCAAAGGGCCGAGCAAGGTTTCCGCCTTTACCATTCCGAAGCTGATGAGCAACGCCGGCAGCGGCAACATCAGCATTCACTACGGTGCCCGCGGCCCCAGCACGGCGGTCGGCACGGCCTGTGCGTCGGCAACCAACGCGATGGGTGATGCGCTGGCGGCGATTCGTCGCGGTGATGTGGATGCTTGTCTTACCGGCGGTTCGGAAGCCGCGCTCACGCCGCTCGGTTTGGCCGCGTTTGCCTCGATGAAGGCGCTCTCTACACGCAATGACGATCCCACGCGTGCCTCGCGACCCTTCGATAAAGATCGCGATGGTTTCGTCATGGGCGAAGGTGCCGGCATGGTCGTGTTCGAAGAATACGAACACGCCAAGAAGCGCGGTGCCAACATCATTTGCGAAGTATTGGGCTTCGGCACTAGTGCCGATGCGTATCACATCACCCAGCCGATGGAAACCGGCGCGGGGGCGGCGGCGGCGATGAAACGCGCCATGAAAGATGCCCGCATCAATCCCGAGCAGATGGTGCATATCAATGCACACGGCACCAGCACGCCGTTGGGTGACGTCGCCGAAACGGTTGCGATTAAAAGTGTGTACGGCGATCACGCCAAGAACATTCGCATTACCAGCACCAAGAGTTCGATCGGTCACCTGTTGGGTGCCAGCGGTGGTGTTGAGATCGCCGCTACGGCGCTTGCGATGGTCAACGGCGTGATTCCGCCGACGATCAACCTCGACAACCAAGATCCCCAGTGCGACCTGAACTATACGCCGAACACCGCGCAAGATGCGCGCGTTCCCGTGGCCATGTGCAACTCGTTCGGCTTCGGCGGGCACAATGCCTGCGTCATTTTGGGGTTGATCGACTAACCGTTCGGCGGTTCTTGCCGAACGCGCTTTCAAACGTGTACAAGCTTCAAGTCTCAAATCGGCGGGGCCGATAAATCGGCTAGGGTGCGCGAGTTGCGCGCCGTTCTGATCTTACGGCGATCGAATATCGGTTAACGAGCGGCGCGCTTGCAAACGTGCAGGTTCGTAACGGGCCGGAATCGATCGCGCGTTTTGGATGCTGCGAAGCGTAGATGTTTTCCCAGGATGATATCGATGCCGTCTTGCGCCAAGCGGAAGACGCGGTTACCGATCTTGCTAACGATGTCGGCGAGTCTGCGCCGCAACCGCCCGCCGCTGCGCAACCGGCACCCGAGCCGACGGCATCCTCTCCGAAAAGCAATCCGCATGCGGCAACGGCAAACCCCGGCGGCGCTTCGCTGAAGAAGCAAAAACTCAAGCGAATCCTCGGGCTGCAAGTGCCGGTGATCGTTCGCTTGGCCAGCCGATCCATGGCGGTCAACGAAATCATGAAGATGGGGCCGGGCACCATTCTCGAGTTCGACCGCACCGTCGATCAGGAACTCGATCTGATGATCAACAACTGCGTCATCGGTGGCGGCGTAGCGGTGAAGGTCAACGAACACTTCGGCCTGCGCATCAATCACGTGCACGATTTGCAGAAGCGCATCGATTCATTGGGTGCGTCGTCGTAGGTCGCTAGCCACGGTAGTAAGCCATACACGGTCAAAGATAGGTGACGTCAACTCCTTCTCCCTCGCAGGGAGAGGGCCGGGGTGAGGGTTCCTTTAGAACCTGCGCCATTCGTGAGTGACTACTAAAGAATCATATTCTAAGGAAAGTCATGAGATTTCCGTTTCAACACGCCTGATAAGCGCAACGTCCACCACGAGATCGTGTTCGTCGCTGAATCCAACGCCAGCGGCGTTGTCCAAGTTGCCCTGAGGTGACGCGTGGCGGCTACTCAAGGTTACGATTCCGAAGAACACCTTCAACGCTGGAAGCGTTGCGGGCCGCTTCGACCTTTCATTGGAATGACATGACCCTGCCGACACGCTCGCGATTCGAATTGCCGCGTTTACAATGATCCATCGAATGACGCTTAATTTTTTTGAGGAGGCGGCTATGAAGACGCGCAAACTGGGTAACTCGGGATTGATCGTATCCGAGCTTTGCCTGGGTACCATGAACTTCGGCATGGCCGATTGGGGGATCGATGCCGCCGCCAGTCGCAAGGTGATCGACGCCTACCTCGATGCGGGCGGCAACTTCATCGACACGGCCGACGTTTACAGCGCTGGCGAAAGCGAACGCATTTGCGGCGAGGCGCTCAAGGGTAAGCGCGACAGCGTTGTGGTTGCAACAAAGGGTCACTTCCCCGTGGTGCCGGTCTTTGGTGAGCCACCTAAACATGCGAATGCATTTGGTTCCACACGCCGACACCTGACGGCGGCGTTGGAAGACAGTCTGCGTCGCCTGCAAACCGATTACATCGATTTGTACCAGGTGCATTGCTGGGATGCCCATACGCCGATCGAAGAAACGCTGAGCACGCTGGATAGTTTCGTTAGAACTGGCAAGGTGCGCTACGTTGGTCTATCGAATTTTGACGCGTGGCAAATCGTCGAAGCGCGGCAGCTTTGCATGCGGCACGGATGGGAACCGTTCATCACGGCGCAGATGCAATACAGTCTGGCCTGTCGCGATATCGAACGGTCGATTGTTGACGTTTGCGAGCGGTATCATATTGGCTTATTACCCTGGAGCCCGTTGGGCGGCGGCATTTTGACGGGCAAGTACTCACGCGAGGGCAAAGGGCCAGATGGCGCACGGTTTGAAGCGGTCGATGAAGATAACGAATGGCGCAAGGCGTTTGTGAACGAACGCAACTTCGACATTGCCGAGAAGCTGACTGAGATCGCTCGCAAAATGGAAACCGCGCCCGCAACGCTTGCGATTGCCTGGATATTGCAGCGACCGATGATCAGCAGCGTGATCATCGGCCCCAAATCGGTTGATCAACTGCATGACAATCTGGCGGCGTGCGATATTCAGTTTGCCGAGAAGGACTTAAACGACATCACGCGGTTGAGCCGACCGCGGTTGGGTTATCCTGAGAAGTTCATTATGCACAACGCCCGCAACAGCATGCGGTTTTGATATCGCGCCTTTAATGAATCACGGACGGAGGATTCAGCGCATGGATGCGCCACGTGAACCATCAAGAACGAATTCGCGAGAATCGTTGCCGTCGGATATTGACGACACCTGCCCACGCTGTGGTCGCGCCGAACTCGGCGGTCGGCATTGTAAACTCGTTTGTCCCGGCTGCGGTTATGCGGAAAGCTGCGAAGACATCTTTCCCACGGCGCGCTACAGACGCGACGACGGGCAACACGCCGAGTAGTCAGTCGCGACGTCGCTAATTTTTTCGACCACCCAACCATCGATCCACGCTGCCGTTGGGTGGTTGCGCGCTGTGCGGTCGATAAATCACGATTTGCCACGGTCCAAGGGTGACCTATGTTTAAGTGCGGGTCGAAACCTGCGATGAACATTTTAGAAAGGCAGTCTCGTGGCAAAACGAAAAGCGAAAAACAGCAAGCGGCGGCGCCTGTCGCGCAGCGATAAGCTTCGGGCCGATTTTGAGAATCAAATACTCGCGCAGATGTTGGATCGGGTAAATGCAGACGAAGCGAAGACCGACGAGTTGGCGAAGCTAATGCACGCGTATTGCGAATTGCGCAAACAGGATATTGCAGCGGGAATGGGCGAAAGAGTGGATAACCCGGAGGTGATCGCACCTGCGGCACATTCGGTCGATGAGTTAAAGCGGTTGGTAAATGCCGTGTATGGGCTGACGTTACGCGAGACGCAGCAGGGATAGAGACGTTCGCATTTTGTGACCCGTTGCGCGCTCCGCAATGTTGGCAATGCGTTTGTCGAATTGGAATGTCTTGCCAACGATCCCGCAGATCTTTGTGCGGACCGCTTCCTTACGGGCGCGGCTCTGATGGACCGCAAGCGGCGCGCGTTCGCATTACTGTTGCGCGGCTTTCCAGTCGGCGAGAAAGCGTTCGAGACCGATGTCGGTTAGCGGATGATTCAGCAACGACTTAAAGGTTTTGTACGGCATGGTGCCGATGTCGGCACCGACCTTGGCGGCTTGCGCCACATGCAAGGGGTGCCGCAGGCTGGCGGCGAGGATTTCGGTGCGGAAGCCGTAGTTGTCGTAAATCTGGCGGATCTCGGAGAGCACTTCCATGCCGTCGTGGCCGATGTCGTCGAGGCGACCGAGGAAGGGCGAGACGAACGTCGCGCCGGCCTTGGCGACGATCAACGCTTGCAACGGTTGAAACACCAGCGTGAGATTGGTCTTCACGCCCTCGCCCGCCAAAACGGTCAGCGCCTTCACACCTTCGGCAATCGTCGGCAGCTTCACGACGATGTTGTCGGCGATCTTGGCTAACTCGCGGCCTTCTTTGACCATCGCGTTGGCCTCGGTGCTGACGACTTCAGCGGAGACGGGGCCGGGCACGATCTCGCAAATTTCGGCGACCAGCGTTTTGAAGTCTTTGCCTTCCTTGGCGACGAGGCTGGGGTTGGTGGTCACGCCGTCCACAATGCCCATGGCGGCGGCGTCGCGCAATTCGTCGAGATTGGCGGTGTCGAGGAAAAATTTCATGACGCGGCAAGGCTCCTAAGCTCGGGTCGTGGGGTTACTTCTATGCGGCGCATTCTATCGCGCGGGGGAAACGTCGAAACATCGAAACGTCAAAAAGTCGAAATTGAATGATACGAGCTGGGTTTAATGCCTTCGCGTGGCGCGTTTCGTTTGCGGGTTGGATTCGAGTAGGCCCGCTGGCGGCGAATTGAACCCACTCTATGACGGGGCGGCTTCGGTAGATGCTGTAATTTCCGCGCCGCACTCAGGGCAGGTGCCGGATTCGTTGCCGGTTAGGTTGTAGCCGCATACGCAGTGGCCTGACATTCTCATTTTTCGTTTGTCGCGCCGAAGCAGTAAGTAGTAGGTCACCGCTGGTGGAATGGTCAGATACCACGATGGGATTACATAGAACCGTGTGCCAGCGGCGTTATGAAACTCTGGTGGGATTTTGAATCCGACAACAAGGTCGATCAGGCTCGGATTCTCGCTCGGAACGTACCAGTGAAAGCCGAACTCCCAAATCCATATGCTGGTGTACTTCGCACTGTGGAATAAAATTCCACCATTAAGAATGCCGATTGCGAATCCTCCTAGGGAGTTATTTGTATCAGAGAAATGGAATCCAACGAAGTGACTTAAGACCCAAATAAGGATCGAGATTGCAAGTGCAAGTCCGGCAAGTTTTCTAAGTACTGAAGACTTCATCTCAACTTGCAGTTTGAATCACCACCCCAATTGCGAAAAGTTAAAGACTTAATTCGTTAATTACTCCTGTCTAATCCGCCAGCGCCCCGCATTCCGCCAGTTCCTTTTCAATCGCATCACCATCGAGCGCTTCACCGTCATTGAGGCGGGCGAGGATGGCGTTGATCTTCTCCTTGCCTGCTTCCGCGCTGAGTTCTTTGAGGAAACCGTCGTAGACGTGGTTGCCGGCCATGGCGCGGTTGATCTCGTTGTGCTTGTTGTTCTCGTCGAGTTCGGTGAAGTACACAACGCGATACTGCTGGTCGTAGCTGGCGTCTCGGTAAATCTCGAACATGATTTTGTCGGCGGCAGTGGCCAAGGCTGATTCTCCGGGCGGGGGCTTGGGTTGGTCGATTGCGTATCGATTTAAAGTCCGTGCTCGTTCATTCAGTTGCGCTTTCGCTCAGGGGAATCATAAACGCAACGGCGGGGTTGCGGAAATCTCTGCGATTACAAAGCGTGGTCCGCGCATGTGATGAGGTCGTCTTATTCTGAGTTGGGGCGTTGCAGGTGTCTTAACTACGCAGACGAAAAAAGCCCACCGGTGGCCACCGGTGGGCTTTTTGAGTTTTGCTAATGCGAGCGAATGAACCTAGCTATTCGCTATTCGCGTGTAAGCGGCGTTTTCAATCGCAGCGGCTTAGTTCGCCGTGGCGACCATATCGTTGACGGCGAGTTGCACGGCTTCCATTTGCGCCTTGGCCAGCGAGACGCGGGCTTGCAGTTCGCAGTTGGTTTCCGTCTTATCGACGACGAACTTGACCTTGCCGGCCTTCTTCATCGTGGGGCAAACCTTGCTGGAGCAGTCGACCTTCTGTCCATCAACCACGTATGCCATCTTCACGCCCTTCATGGCTTCGACGGCTTTTTCGCGGGCGGCGTCAGCTTCTTCGTAGGTCTTGAAGTTGCGACCGGCTACGCGGTACATAACGTTCTTGGCATCTTTGCAGCAGCCATCCGCCTTGGCGAGTTTGGCTTCGGTCGCCTTACTGCAACCATCGGCCTTCACAAGTGCTGCACCCTTGTCGCACGTCTTGTTTTCAGCCGACACGAGTGCGGCCGTCTTCGACGAGCAGCTTTCTTTGCTTTCGGCCTTGGCTAGCTTCGCCATCTTGCTCTTACAGCAACCACTTTTCGCGTCGTCAGCTTTGACGAGTTCGACTTTTTCGCTGCAGCTCTTACCTTCAGCTTTGGCGAGTTTGGCCATCTTCGATTTGCAGCAACCACTTTTGGCGTCGTCAGCTTTGACGAGTTCAACTTTTTCGCCACAGCTCTTACCTTCGGCTTTTGCGAGGCTCGCCATCTTGCTCTTGCAGCAGCCGCTCTTCGACTCGGCGGCGACCGTCTTAACCTCGGCTTCATCACCGCAGGGCTTTTTGCAGCAGCTGCTGTTGCCTTTGTCGTCCACCGTGACGACCTTGCCGGTGAGCGGGCAAACGCGTTCGTCCTTGGCCGAAGCGAGTTTCACTTCGGTGCCCTTGCTTTCGCTGCAACCCTTACCGTCAGCCTTTACCAGATCAGCCTTCTTTGAGCCGCAGCACGAACGTTTGACCATGGCGCTTTGCATGTTATGGGCGCGTGCCTTGGCCTTGCTGTCGCACGATGATGCAGCCGAAGCGAGTTTCACTTCGGCGGCCGAGTTGCAAGAAGCCTTGGCGGTTTTGGCACCCTTCGATGCGCACGAATCTTCACCGCAGTACTTCACCTTGCCATCGACGACACAGGCGATGCTGGTGTAGCGCTCGACATACTTTTCCGATGCTTCGGCGAGCGCGGCCCATGCTTCGGGCTGCGTGTCGTAGGCTTCTCCCGCGACCATAAAGCGAATCTGCGGGAAGCCGTCGCCGCTCTTGGAGCACGACGATTCGGCAGCCACTGTCATGGCCGAGTTGCAACTCGACTGGGACTTGGAGCACGTGGACTTGGCGGCGACGGTTTCGGCGTCACCCTTTTTCTTACAACAAGCGGGGCCGGCAAAGCTGGTCTGAGCCATCAGGGCGGCGGCAACCACGAGGGTGGCACCAAACAAAAACTTACGCATCGAGTTCCTCCTTAGAACGGGTTCTGATATTCGGATTTGTCTTTCAGTGTTTGCAAGTGATCGCAGGTCTGAGGCTGCGGACTCACCACGTCCTCAACCGACGAGGTACGTCATTATATTCAAATACTACCCGATAGGATTGCGGGTTGGGTGTAACAATCGCGTCTCAGTTATTGGCGGGGGGCGACCATTGTCCGACGGGCTGTGGAATTATAAGCCTATGAAATATCGGTACTTACGGCTGTGTGCGTGGGTGTGCGCAATCTGGCGCGACCGGCATTCGGTCTTGTTTTTCAGTTCGCTACTACCGGGTTACGCTCCAAATCGATGAAAAGCGCTGAGGACAGACCGGAATTGGCCCTGATTTTAGGGGTAACGGCCAGCGGGAAATCGGACTGCGCGCTGGCCGTGGCGGAGGCACTAAACGGTGAGATCGTTAGCGTCGATTCGATGCAGGTCTATCGCGGGATGGATATTGGTACGGCCAAGCCGACGGTCGAAGAGCGGGCACGCGTGCCGCATCATCTGATCGATATTTTGGAGCCATCGGAAGCGTGCAGTGCCGCGTTCTTCGCGGCGGAGGCGGATAAGGCGATTGCAGAGATTGCGGCGCGCGGTCGATTGCCGATCGTCGTCGGTGGCACGCCCTTGTACCTCATGTCGTTGATGTTCGGCATGTTTGAAGGGCCATCGGCGGATCCGGACTTGCGCCGGCAATTGCGCGCGGTTGCCGATGACGAAGGCACGGCGACGCTACATCTTCGGTTGGAAAAAGTCGATCCGAACGGTGCCGAGCGCATTCATCCGAACGATTACAAGCGTATCGAACGCGCGCTCGAGGTATATGAGCTAACGGGTAAGCCGTTGTCCGAATTGCAAACACAGTGGGGCGCGGATGGGTTGCGCTATCCCGGGCGTGTGATCGGATTGCGCCGTGAGAAGGACGATGCGTCGCGGCGCATCAATGCACGGGTGAAGCTGATGGTCGAGATGGGTTTGGTTGAAGAAGTGCGCGAGTTATTGAAACGACCGAACGGTTTGAGCGAACAAGCGCGGCAGGGATTGGGCTATGCGCAAATCATCGATCATCTGGAAGGTCGCATGTCGCTGGCCGATGCGGTCGAGCAGGTCAAGATTTTGACGCGACGGTTTGCGAAGCATCAGCGCACGTGGTATCGGAAATTTCATATGGCGCAGTGGGTGGATATCGACGCGGAAGAATCGAAGGCGTCGATCGCGGAGCGGGTGGTGGGGTTGTTGAGGTGAGATTGGGTTGGCGTTCTTTTTTTAAGCGTTGCGTTGCTTGGTGTTTTGCGGTGATGTCCCCAGCCCTAGAAGGGCCGGGGCACCCAATCGGCGATTGAACTTTCCTCCGCGCAACACCGGTTGCAGACCGGTGCCACAGCGCCTTCGCTTGCGCGAAGAATGAATTGCCACGCGCTTATTTCTTTACGTTTGAGAATACGTACAGCAAGTCGCGGGCGATTTGGGCGCAGCGTTCGTCGTACATGGTGGCTTCTTTGTCGGTGCCGTCGAAGGCTTTGGGGTCTTCATACGTAATGGCGAAGCGCTGGTCGGCACCCGGCACGGCGGGGCAGGCCTTATCGGCCGACGAGCACGTCATGATCGCGGCGAACTCACGCTTCGGGTTGGGGGCGTGGTCGTAGACTTTGGAAAACGACGTGATGGGCATCGCGCGGTCTGAATACGTCACGTGATAGATGGGGTTCTCGTCGGTCGTGGTTTGTTTGATGGTCAGACCGGCACGACGCAGGGCGGCAACGGCGCGCGGGTTAAATGCCGTGGCTTCGGTGCCGCCCGAATAGGTTTGAACGCGATCGATGTTATACGCGTTGGCAGCAACGGCAGCCCAAATCTGGCCCATATGGCTGCGGCGTGAATTGTGCGTGCAGATGAAGTTGAGGCGAACGGGTTTGTTTGATTGCGCCCGCGATGCGATGTAATCGGCAAGCGCGTCGAGTTGCCTTTTTCTCTCGGCGGGGATATCACCAAATTCGGCTTGGCGCTGGTCGATATAGGTATGCAGTGAATCGAACATGGCGACGCCCTTATTTTCGGGAGAGTTGTTCGCACAGAGCATGAGTCCGGCGACGGCAAGGAAGTGAATCATCTCGAAAAGCCTTTCCGATTAAATGCTGCGATCTCCAGTTTGGACTTTTCAACAACAGGCCCCGTCTTTGCAATCGAGTTGTACCGCAGTGAGTTCATCGAATGTGTTCGTGAGTGCTTGCCGCGCGCGGTGTAAGCCATCCGAATCAAGGCAGTAACACACGCGTTTGCCTTCAACCGTGCCGCGGATCAGGCCGACGCGTTTGAGTTCGGCGAGATGCTGCGAGACAGTCGATTGCGCTAACGGCAATTCGTCGACGATGGCACCACAGATGCAGGTGGATTGTCGCGCGAGAAATCGCAAAATCGCGACGCGCGCCGGGTGGGCCAATGCCTTGGCAAACTGATCGACGCTTGCGGTTGGCGGGGACTCTTTTGCTGGCATTGTGCGAACTCCAAATGGACAATTGATCGGTAATTTACGATGAATTAGGGTGAGTTGCGACGGGGGCGGGCGACTGAGTCTAAGGTTATGCAGGAGTTTGGCTTACGCGTTGTTGGTGGCGTCGCTCGATTCGAGCTGGCTCAGTTTTTCCAGCCGATGGCGGAAGGTGCCGCGGCTCATGCCGAGCAGGCGGGCCGCTTCGGATACGTTGCCTCCGCAATGATCGAGGGCCTGATGCAGCAGCAGCGACTCGACGCGCGCGAGCGTACACGCTTCGCGATCGAACGGAAAACGAAACGTATCGAGCGACCAATCGATGACGTCTACGGACTGTTGCGTAAGGTTGAGGTCTTGCAGATCGATCGTGTCGCTATCGCTGAGCAACATCGCACGCTGCAGAACGTTATCGAGTTCGCGCACGTTGCCGGGCCACGTGTATTTTTGAATCGCGGTTTCGGCGCGCGGCGAGAGCGCAGGCGGCGGTCGATGCAAACGCTTGGCGCGCTGCTTTAAAAAGTGATGCGTTAACAACAGCAGGTCGTGACCGCGCGCGCGCAGGGGCGGCAGTTCGATCGAAATACTTTGCAATCGAAAATACAGGTCTTTGCGAAAGCGGCCTTCGGCGACGAGTTGATGTAAGTTGCAATTGGTGGCGGCAATGGTGCGCGCCTGCACGCGCCTTTCGCGCGTGCCTCCCACGCGGCGAAACTCGCGCTTTTCGAGAACGAGCAAGAGCTTGGCTTGCAACTCCAACGGCATGTCGCCGATTTCATCGAGAAAGACGGTGCCGCCGCCGGCGACCTCGAACAACCCCTTTTTGCCCGACTTGGCATCGGTAAACGCGCCTTGCTCGTAACCGAACAGTTCCGCCTCCGCCAACGATGCGGGTAGCGCAGTGCAGTTGATTTGCACGAACGGTTCTTCCTGATGGGGGCCGAGATCGTGAATGTGGTGCGCCAACAGGTCTTTACCGGTGCCCGTTTCACCCGTGATCAGGACCGTCGGGAGGTGGCCGTCGTCGTCGGGTGGTTGAGCCGCGATGCGCGCGGCGAGCGCCAACACGCGCTGCATGCTTTCATCTTCGGCGACGATTTGGCGCTCGGCACCCTGGCGTTGTCGCTCGCGCTCGAACACATCGAGACGATCGCGCATGCGATGGTGTTGCAACACGCGATGGAGCACGACTTCCAACTCGCCAATGGCCACCGGCTTTTGCAGATAGTCGCTCGCGCCGACTTTCATCGCTTCGACGGCGGTTTCGACAGAGCCAAACGCCGTCATCACCACGATGGGAAAGTCGCGCCCCTGCGATCGAACTTGTTTGATGAGATCGAGGCCGGAGGTATCGGGTAAACGCAAGTCAAAGAGCGCTATCTGCGGTTCGACGTGTTCGATGAGTTCGAGCGCGGCCGCGGCGCTTTCGGCGGTGCGGCAGCGATAGTCCGACTGCGCCAGTTGCAACGCTAGGTTCGCCAGCAACGTCTTTTCGTCATCAACGATCAGCAGGTCGGTCATCGTTCGGGTATCCGTCGAGTTCGAGCGGGAACGTGAAGGTAAACGTCGCGCCGCCGCGTTCGTTGTTGTAACACTTTAACTCACCGCCATGCATCTCTGCCACCTTTCGCGCCATAAACAAGCCGAGACCGTGGCCGTCGGGCTTGGTACTGAACGTCGGCTCGAACAATCGGCCGATGATTTTCGGATCGATTCCACCACCGCTATCGGAGATCGACAGCGACCAGTGCTGGTGGTCGTCGTCGCGCGCGTGGGAAAGCTCGATGTCGCCATCGGTGCCGATCGCATCGATGGCGTTGCCGATGATGGCGGTGATCGCTTGCTCGACGTGGCGCGTATCGATGCAAACGGTGACGTCTTGGTCGATGCCGATGACGTGTAGATTGATACGTTGCGGCCCGGCGAGGGGGCGAAAGACGGTGAGCACACCTTGCACCAGTTCGTGCAGGTTGGTCTCGCGCGGTTCGATCTGAATCGATCCGCAGGCGTGTTCGATTTGTTTGAACCAGCGCAGGCAGCGGTCAATGGCGGCAATAATGTGCCGTTGTTGTTCGACGATTTGGGAGTTGTCGGCGGCCTGATGGCAGGTGATTTCGGCCGAGCTTTGCACCCCGGCGAGCGGATTACGGATGTTATGCGCGATATAGGAAACGAGTTCGCTCATGGCGATGATGCGTTCGCGTTGCACAAGGCGCTGTTCCATGCGGCCGATCTGCCCGGTCATCTGATTAAACGCGGCGGCCAATTGACCGAGTTCGTCGGGCGTGCGGATCGGCGCAAACGCGTTGCGGTCGCCGCGTGCCAGCGAGTTGGTCGCTTTTTGCAAGTCGTTAACGGGCAGAATGACCCACCGGCGAATCAGGTAGAGGGCTAGCAGGCCGAGGACGACGCCCACGATCATGTTGGAAAACAGGATGATCGTCGTCGTGGTTTGGGCTTCGGTGGTGGCGGCGACGGCGCGGCTGAGTTCGTTTTGCGCATGCACCTGCAATCGGCTGAGGGCCAAGTCGAAGGCGCGATGGGCTTCGGGTGTGAAGGCTGCGGGCCGTGTGGCGCGACTGTCCAACGCGTGTTTAACGGCGGTGCGCCGATCGTCGTTGGATTGTTCGATGTCGGTAAGCAGGGCCTCGGGCGCGCGGATGGTGAGTGAGCGTAACTGTTGGTCGATATGTTCGGAGCCTTGCGCGATTTTGTTTGCTTCGGCGTCGCTATCGATGGGGCGGGCGAGGCGCGACATCTCGTAGATGACATCGCTGCGCAGGCGACCGATCGCGTCGGTGTCGCGGCGCGAGGCGGCAAACGACTCGGCGGCGGCTTCAAAATAGTTCTTGGTTAGATAGACGGTGAGCAGGATCGACACGGCCAACGTCAGCTCAAAGACGATGACGAGCAGGGCGCATTTGGTGCGAATGTTCATGAAGGGTTAGCGACTTGCGGCAAACACGAATGCGCAATCTTGCGAGCGTTTAATCAGTAGCCCGCAATATCCCAGCGCCATGTCGATTGGGCGAGTGGGTCTTCGGTGGTTAACACGTGACCGCCGACAAACGCGACCACCATCTTGCCGTTGTGACGAAACGAAGGGTACCAAAAGCTGCCCATAGCGTAGTCGTCGGTTATTCCCGGCACGGGCGGCGCGATGTAATGCGGCAAGCGCCCCGCAGCGCTGGCGGTGGCCGCGTCAACGTCCATGATCAACGGCACATCGGGCATATCCAACAGGCGCGTGCTAACTGTGGTGATACCCGGGTCGATACCGTTTCGCCATAGTCGTCGATTGAACGCAAGGCTGACGTTCTCGGATGGGATGATCGCATTTTCAAACGCGGTGCGCTGCGGCCGGCGATAGAGTTCGTTTTCACCGGCGGGGCACATCATGATTTCTTCGCCGGGGCGGTACTGCGAATAAACGACCGGCGCGATATCCCAGAATTCATCGATGCGATAGAGGCTATCGACGAAGTCATCGATGTAGAACGCATTACCACCGAGCATATCGCTTTCGCCGCGCGTGCTGGCGGTGAATGGGTCGGCGAACATCCTGAATTTAAACGAGATTTCGTGCAGTTGACTGATGCAGCGCAGCTTGAGGCCGGCCTTGCGGCTGGCCGAAAAGGCCGTGAGCAGGATGCCGATTAACAAGGCGATAATCGACATGACCACGAGCAATTCGATCAGGCTAAAGCCTTTGCGGCGTCGGCGCGATCGCGGTCGGGTTGTTGGTCGTCGTTTGCTCACGGTGGTTTCGAGTCTTTGCAAGTCGCCTTAGTTACCGATCAGAATAAGCACCATCATCTGAATGTCCAAGCCGTTGATTTTGCCATCGCGATTCAGATCGGCGCGGGGTAAGAATCTTTGAATGGCCACATCCGCGCAGGTGTCACCGCCGGACAATGGAATGCCGTTTTGATTGATGCAATCGACTAGATCGGTGTCGATGCACTGTGCATTGCCAACGCAGCACGCGACCGGCGGCGGCGTGGGTGTGTTGTTGCAGGGCACATTGGCGCACGACGACCCGGGGCCGAAGAAAATGCCACCGTTGCTGTTGCACGTGTTTTCATCGATGAATTGGCAGGTATGGCCGGCGGGCGACGTTAAACAGCAAGCACCCGAAACGAACGGATCGTTGCCGTTCGGGCAGCCGCCGGTGGTTGGGTTACAACCTGTGTTGTCGCCCTGATAAATGCCGCCAAGGTTTTGGCAATCGAATTGTGTTTGTTGCGAACAAGGTGCGACGCCGCCAGTGTTGACGCAACATGCGCCGGTGGCGGTTGTGCCATTGCAAGCGCTACCTTGATTGGCACACGTCGTATTCGGCCCCAGATAGGTGCCGCCGAATATCGAACAATCGCTTTGGGTGAACTCCACGCAAGTCGTTTGAAACATGGCGGGTGAGACACAGCAAGCACCGAGTGATTGCGGGCAGCCATCGACGACGCAATTGGTGCCGATGCCTTGAAACGATCCGCCTTGGTTGATGCAGGATTGGCTATCGGTATCGACGCAGATATCGAAGCTGCCGGTGAAGATGCAACAGGCACCGACGATTGAGGTGTCGGGACAGATTCCGCCCAGTGAGAGCGGGTCGATCAAAATTTGCACCAGGGCGTCGACGTCCAGCACGTTCACCTGAAAATCAGCGTTGACATCGCCGGGAATGATAATCAAATCGCGATCGTCGTCGTTGATGAAACCGTCGTAGTTCAAGTCGAGCACGTCAAAACTGGGGCCGAAGTTCGGAATCGTTACGCTGCCGTTAACGCTGTTATCGTTATCGTACGGGAACTGGCCGTCGAGCATGCCGAGGCGCATGTTAAAGAACGCTACGTCGGTGATATTGACGATGCCATCGCCCGTGAAGTCGCCCAGCAACGGTCGCGGATAGGCGTCGGTCCAGGCGAGCAGCGCGCCGAAGAAATCCTGTTGTGCGTAAGCCGATCCAACGAGGGCCGTGAGTCTCCATGTGGCCGGGTCGAGATAGGTGTTCGGATCGGCATTGGCCCAGGGTGCGATCACTTCGTAATGCGGGTTATTGACCAGTGGCGAACCGGGTTGAATTTGAGCGGCCACGGTGGCAAGATCGAGCATTGCTTCTAACAGAGAGTTTTCATTATTGGCGTTGCCGTCGGTAAGGATTTGGTTGGCATCGACGCCAAGTTGCTCGGCGGAGCCCTCTTGATTGAGCGGGTACACCAGCGTAACGCGCGTTGCGTTATATGCCGCGAAGTGCCGAAACTCGAGTTGGCAGAGCGGTTCGTACGTGCCGTCACCGTTGGCCGACGAGAATATTTCGTAAGCATGAGCGCGATGCAAATAGCGACCGGTCAATACCCACGACTCGTTGGGTTCAAAGTTGTTGTCGTTGTTGCCGATGCGCCGTTCGATACTCGTTGTTAACCCGCCGAACAAGGCAAGGTGAAAGTCCTCGCCGCTGCGCTCGACGAGCGGCAGGGTATTCGGATTGCTGTCGTTGTCAGCGCCGTTGAGAGCCGTGCGGCAGGTAAGCGGCGGTGGGGGCGCACCGCCGAAGCGGGCGACGTTGCCGAGGTAGCGATTGGCAAACGTATCGATGTCACCGCCGGTCTGCGGGTTGGTATCGATATCGATATCGAACCAGCCGTAGACCGGGTCGATGCCGAACTGAAACGGGTTGTAGTTGAAATCGACGAGCCCGATCGGTCCGGGCGGGTTATGGAACTCGTCAAACAAGATTTCCATGCGCACGAAGTTACCCGCGTCGTCCCAGCAACCGTCGAACAAATCGATGGTGGCATCCGTCGGCGACCACGTGCCGACGCGAATGCCCGCTAGCGATGGCGGTCGACTCAGCAGGAATGCGGGACCGAAACCGGCGAACATGGTGGTGTCGCGCGCGAAGTCGACCGAGCCATCGGCGGGAGTTTCGAGCACGCTTGCCATCGCGCAAAACTCATTGCCTTCGGACGGCGGCCACGCGACCGCGTCGTTGGCGCGTAACGATCGGGCAGCCATCATCATCATCAGGGCGACGATAACGAGCATTGTCGATCGGCGGATCGTGTGGGTCGGAAGAAACATGACAAATGTCTAAATGACGGAAATGACCGAGCGGCACGCGCCGCGCAAACTCCATCATACGCAGTCGGCGCGCAATCGCACAAATACTGTGGCGGACAGTTGTTGCGATTGCTTACCCATCTTGGCCGCGTGGCGATATGTCGCCGATAATTTGGCCACTTTGGCCAAATATGGCCACGGCCTCAAACGGCAAATCGTTTGCGGAAGAAAGTCTTCGCGACTAACTCCATGACTGTCTGATGGTTACAGCAGGCTTTCTTGGCTCGCACCCGCGCGGCACGCATATTGCGAATAAGAAAGCCCGTTCAGGGTGCCGGTACGTATCCGTGCCGCGTAACCAACCGCATTACATCGCGTGTGCTTCGTTATGCGACTGCTCGGTGGTAGGCTCAATGACCTCTTGCAGACGTGGTGCACGCGACCAACAGGCGATTCGGGATCTTTTCCCGCAACCCCCCAGTAGGAGGACACGAATCCAATGCCCATTTGTTTTAAGAAGCGAACATTCTGTATTTGTGCGGCGCTGATCGCGACCGCATGTTTCACTCCGTCGGCCGCGGTGGCGGGCGACTTCGACGGTAACGGTGCCGTGACGCCGCAGGAAGCCGACATCTTCACTCAGATTTTGCTCGGCAACATCACCGACAGCGACTATGTCAACATGGCCGACCTGAACGGCGACGGCGTTGCCGATGGGCGCGACCTGCAAGCTTTCTCTGCTATGCAAATGGCGGGCGGTGGCTTCGGCCCTGACCGCGGCGCGTGTTGTCGCACGTTGCCCAATGGAAATGAAATTTGCGTCGTGATTCCGGAGAACGCCTGTCTCCACACGGGGGGGACGTTCTTCGGTGTCGGATCGAACTGTCAGGACGACAACGTGGGTTGTCATTTGCCTCCTCCTCCGCCGGTAGCGTGTTGCTTGCCGGACGGCACCTGTGCCGAAGTTCCGCCCATTCAATGCTTGCAGATGATGGGTATTCCGCAGGGGCCGATGTCGCAGTGCGCATCCACCGACTGCGCGGCACCGCCGCCGGTCGGCGCGTGCTGTGTCAGCGTGTTCGGCTTGCCGTCGAATGCGTGTTTGATCACAACGGAAGAACGCTGCTTGGAAGATGGCGGTCAGTACTTTGGTGACGGCACCAGGTGCGAAAACAGTACGGTACCGTGCGGTCCGCCGCCGCCTCCGACGGGTGCGTGTTGTTTGGGGACGAACGGCTGTCAGGAATTGACGTTCATCGAATGTCTCGAAGCGGGTGGATTACCGCGTCCGCCGTTGACGACCTGTAACGATCCCAATATTTGCGATCAACCTGTGCTGGGTGCTTGCTGCATCACGCCCGACTTCGGACCGTTTTTCTGCTTTGAAACGACCGAGGAGCAATGCGTCGCGCAAGGCGGTACCTACAGCGGTGATAACACCGATTGCACCAATGCCACCTGCGATGGTGGTGCGTTTGGTGCCTGTTGCGCCGGTGGCCCCAGTGGGCAAGCTTTTTGTTTCGAGACGAACCCCAACGGTTGTGCGTTGGCATTCGGAGAATTCCAAGGTAACGGCACCAGTTGTAACGATGCCAACATCGACTGCCCCGACGATCCGACCGTCATGGGCGCGTGCTGCGTGTCGAACATTGGTGGGCCGAACGATTGTATCTTCACGACGGAAGAGGAATGTTTGGCGCAAGACGGCATTTATCTCGGTGATAACTCGAGCTGTCCGTTTGCGGGCTGTAACTTTGGCGAAGTGGGGGCGTGTTGTGTCGCGACGCCGGGTGGCGGAGGCTTTGCTTGCATCGAAGTCTCGTCATTCGAATGCGCACTGATTCTGGGGCAGTTCTTTGGTGAGGGTACGGCGTGCGATGACGACAACATCGACTGCGGCGGCAGCGCGACCGGCGCATGCTGCATCACGCCGCAAGGCGGGCCGTTCGTCTGCATCGATACGTCCGAGGGTAAATGTCAATCGCAAGGTGGCGTCTACCAAGGCGACAACACCAGTTGCCAAACGACCGGTTGTAATACGCCGCCGACAGGCGCTTGTTGTGTGGAGACCGCGATCGGCGGTCGCACGTGTATCGAGCTAACGGCCGCACAATGTGCCGAGACGCTGGGCGACTATCAAGGCGACGGCACACAATGTAGCAACACGATCTGCGGCGGACCCGATCCTACGGGCGCGTGCTGCGTGACCGACGCGGCGGGCAATGCCAGTTGCATCTTCCTGACCGAAGAACAATGTCTGGCGCAAGGCGGCACCTATTTCGGTGATAACTCAAGTTGTCCGTTTGCCGGTTGCGATGGCATCGAAACCGGCGCGTGTTGTTTGCAGGCGACGACAGGCGGCGCGATCTGTATCGAAACATCCCCGTCGATCTGTGAAGAGAGCTTCGGTGAGTATCAGGGCGGTGGCACGTCGTGTAACGACCCCAACATCGATTGCAATAACCAAGCGCCGCGGGGGGCGTGCTGTGTCACGCCCAATGTGGGACCGTTCCTTTGCTTCGATGCCACCGAAGAATCGTGTTTGGCTCAGAACGGTCAATACCAAGGCGACAACACGAGCTGTCAGGCCACGGGTTGCCCGGATGTGGCATTCGCCTGTTGTTTGCCTAACGGTTGTCAGGAACTCACGTTCAGCGATTGTGTCGCCCAAGGCGGCTTGCCGACCGGCATCGGAATCGACTGTGACAATGTGGTTTGCCCCGGTGACAACTTCGGCGCGTGTTGTCTGACCAACGGCGGTAACTCGGGTTGTTTCAAGAGTTCGGAGCTGAACTGTCAGATTGCGGGCGGCGTGTATCAGGGTGACGGCACCGGTTGCAACGATCCCGATATCGATTGCCCCATCATTCAACCCCCGCGAGGCGCATGCTGTTTGCCGGGTGACTTTGTGCCGGCGATTTGTATCGAGACCGACAAGGCCAACTGTCTGTCGTTGATGGGTGAATTCCAAGGCGTGAATACGTCGTGTAACGATCCGTCGATCGTGTGCGACAATGTGCAACCGATCGGCGCTTGCTGTTTTGAAGTGGCCATCGGCGGGCAAACCTGCATGTTGCGCACGCAAGCGGACTGTTTGGAGCAGGGCGGTGACTATCAGGGCGACGGCGTGAGCTGTCAGAACGCGACCTGCGCTCCGATGGATACCGGCGCTTGTTGTACCGCCGCACCGGGCACCCCGGTCATTTGTGTGGATACCGACGCGCAGACCTGCGAACTGTTGATGGGCCAATTTTTCGGCGTTGGCAGCGATTGTTCGACGGTCTTTTGCGGCCCCCCGCAAATAGGTGCGTGTTGTTTATTGAACCTTCCGATACCCGAATATTGTCTCGAAACGACGGCCGACGATTGTCAGCAGCAGGGCGGCGACTTCCGCGGTGTGGGTACGACCTGTAACGACCCGGCCGTTATCTGCGATCTGATCGATCCGCTGGTGGCCTGTTGCCTACCTGACAACACCTGTATCGATAATTTGGAGATCCCAACGTGTTTTGAGCAGGGAGGCGTGCCGCAACCCGTGGGCGTTACCTGTGCGGATAATCCCTGCCAGATCGTGATCGATCTGGGGGCTTGTTGCGTCACGATCGGCAGCAGCACTTTCTGTGTGAACGGGCCACAGCTTTACTGTGCGGAACTGGGCGGCGTGTTTCAAGGGATCGGCACGACCTGTTTCGATCCCGATATCGATTGCCCCGAAGACCCGCCGGTAACGGGTGCCTGCTGTGTGGTAAACGGCTTCGATATTCCACCGTCGTGTATCGAAACGACGGCGGAGGAATGCGCGCTACTGCAGGGCGACTATCGCGGCGATAACACCACGTGCGACGATCCGGCGGTGATCTGCGATATCGTCGATCCGTTGGTGGCGTGCTGTTTGCAGAGCGGCATTTGTACGGAAACGACGATCCCGGATTGCTTCAATCAAGGCGGTGTGCCGCAGCCGGTCGGCATTCTTTGTGAGGATAACCCGTGCGGAATCGTCATTGACCTCGGCGCGTGTTGCGTGACGGGGGGCGGTAGCGTGCAGTGCTTGGTTGGTCCGGAACTGTTCTGTACCGAACAGGGTGGGACGTATCAAGGCGACGGCACGCGGTGCGACGACCCATCCATCGATTGCACCATCGATCCACCGGTTACCGGTGCGTGTTGCTTAAACTCGCCGATCCTGCCCGCGATCTGTGCGGACGTGACGCAACAAGAATGCATCGCGCTGCAAGGTCTCTATCAGGGTGACGGCACCGCTTGCAGCGATGCGAATATCCCGTGCCCGATCGTGATGCCACCCGAGGGTGCGTGCTGCATCACGCCGGACTTCGGCCCGTTTATCTGTCTCGATACGACGGCGCAGGATTGTCTATCGATGGGCGGCGTGTATCAGGGCAATAACACCAGCTGCAGCGATGCGACGTTACAGTGCAATTCCGATCCGTTTGCGGCGTGTTGTTTGCCCGATGGTACCTGCCAGTTCCTGGCGCCTTCGGTGTGTTTGAGTCAGGGCGGTAGCCCGCTACCGGCGGGCACGACGTGCTTCAACATCATCTGTGTGCCGCAATTTTCGGGGGCATGTTGCTTCCCGAACGCGCCGGGTTTGCCGCCGAGCTGCACGGTTACCAGTGAGCAAAGTTGTTTGACGATGGGCGGAAATTTCCAAGGCATCGGCACGATGTGCAACGATCCGAACATCGCATGCCCGATCGATCCGCCGGTGACCGGTGCATGCTGTGCGGAGATTTTTGGTGCGCCGATCAACTGTATCGAAACCACGCCCGAACAGTGCGCTCAGTTCGCCGGGCAATACCAAGGCGATAACACGACGTGTAACAGCGGGGTTTGCCCGGCGGAGCCGAACGTGACCTGTTGCTTACAACATGGGATTTGTTTGGAGATTCCGGTGGCGGATTGTCTTGCCCAGCAGGGGCAGGTACTGCCGCCGGGCGAGGACTGCAGCACCGTGTTCTGTTCCGGCGGTGTTATTGGAGCGTGTTGCATTCAGGAATCGCCCACCGGCCCGAGTCAATGTTACGACCTCGACGAATTTCTTTGCGACCAACTGGGCGGCAGCTTCCAAGGTGCGGGGCCGACGTGCAGCACCTATTTCGTCGATCCGTGTAATCCGTTCGGCGCATGCTGCTTACCCGGTCCCAACGGTGTTGCGGTCTGCACGATCGAGCAGCAATTCACTTGCCTCAATCTCGGCGGAACATTCCTCGGCGAAGGTACGGGATGTTTTAACGATGTGCCGTCCAGCCAGTGCAATGACTGACGGTCGGTGGTCGCGATCTGAGAACCCAACGTGCGGCGGTCGTTGCCGGAGCGATGCCTCCGGTGACGGTCGCCAATCTTAACGAACCATTTTCCCCTCCCGCGCTCGCGATATCCACCCATGTCGCGGGCCTCTTTTTTTTGAGCGTGCGTTACGCGTCGATAAGGGTTTCAAGCTCGTCGATTCGTTTTAATACCTTGGATTCTGTTGCTTCTGTAACCGTAATATGCCCGATCTTGCGTCCGGCGCGGCCCGACTTGCCATATAAATGCAGCGCGGTGTTTGGGTGTGCGAGTATCGGTGCCCGAGGCGGTACATCGCCGATGAGGTTTAGCATGCCGGTCGGGCCGCGCAGCATTGGTTCGCCCAAGGGTAAGCCCAGCGCGGCACGCACTTGGTTCTCGAACTGCGAACAAGTCGTGCCTTCGATCGTCCAATGGCCCGAGTTATGCACGCGCGGCGCGAATTCATTGGCGAGTAAGCCGCGATCGGCCTCAAACAGTTCGAGCGCCAATACGCCGACGTAATCGAGGCGCTTCAGCAGCTTATCAACGTAAGAGCGTGCTTGTTGTTCGATCTCGTCGGAGAGCGCTGGCGCGGGGGCGAGCGTGCGATGCAGAATGCCGTTGCGATGGTGCGTTTGCGTGACGGGGTAGAAGGCTTCGTTACCGTCGGCGCCGCGGGCAGCGATAATGGCAAGTTCCCGCTTGAAATCGATGCGTTTTTCGAGAATGAGCGGTCCGCTGTCTTCAAGCTCATACCAAGCGGCCGGCACGTCTTCTTGCGTATCGATGCGCGCCTGGCCTTTCCCGTCGTAGCCGAAGCGCCGCGTCTTCAAGATGCACGTACCGTTCATGGCGGCAAACTCGCGTTCTAAATCTTCGAGCGAATCGACTGCGGCGAAGTCGGTGGTTTGCATGCCGACGGTTCGAAACAGTGTTTTCTCGGTTAGACGATCCTGGGCTGCGGCCAAGCCCTTAGGCGCTGGGCGCAATGGGACCTTTTCGTCTAAAGCCGCCAACGGTTCGATGGGTACATTTTCAAACTCGTAGGTAATCGCATCGCTGACGGCGGCGAGTTCGCGCAGCTTATCCGTGTCGTCATAAGCGCCGACGATTTGTCGCGCGACTTGTCCGGCGCTGCAGTTTTCCTTGGCGTCGAGAATCGTGACGTCGATGCCGAGACGTTGCGCCGCGTGGGCCAGCATGCGCCCGAGTTGTCCGCCGCCGATGATTCCCAGTCGCATCGCTTATGCCCTCGGGTCGGGATTATCGAGTACGGCTTGGGTTTGGGCGGCGCGAAACGCGTCGAGCCGTTGGCGCACGCCGTCGTCGTGAATCGACAGAATCGACGCGGCCAGATAGGCGGCGTTGGCGGCACCCGCCGTGCCGATCGCCAGCGTGCCGACGGGCACGCCTTTGGGCATCTGCACGATGCTAAGCAAACTATCGAGGCCGTTGAGCGCTCGCGATTGGACCGGCACGCCGAGCACGGGCAGCGTGGTCTTGGCGGCCAGCATGCCCGGCAAATGCGCCGCGCCGCCGGCACCGGCGATGATGACCTTGAAGCCGTTGGCGCGGGCATCGGCGGCGAATTGGAAGAGCAGGTCGGGCGTGCGATGGGCCGAAACGACCTGCATGTGATAGGCGATTTTCAAATCGTCCAGCGCGTCGGTCGCGGCGCGCATGGTGTCCCAATCGCTCTTGCTGCCCATCACGATGGCGATTTCAGCATTTTGGCTCATGCGCGGATTCCTCGGGGGGGGCGTGGTTGTGGTCGCGTGTCGATTGTGGCGCAGGGGCGCACGGCGTCAATGGCAGTAGCTTGGTCGATAGGTGCGAGTCGAATTCGAGTGCCAAAACAGGGTGATCGTGGCTACGATCTTAATAGGGCGGCAAACGTCGCGTCGAAGGCAATCGCCTGCGAGGAAACGATTAGCAGAATATGTGGCGACATGGTCGGGTCGACCGCAGACGAAAGCAGGAGCAGATAAATGAGCAGCAAGGGCGAATTAGATCGCATGGATCATGTTGCCATATCGGTGAACGACATCGCCGCGACGGTCGATTGGTATCGCGAACGGTTCAATTGCGACATCGTCTATCAAGACGAGACGTGGGCGATGGTTCAGTTCGACAACATCACGCTGGCGTTTGTCATTCCCGAACAACACCCGCCGCATATCGCCTTTGTTAAAGATAACGCAGGTGATTATGGCGAACTCGTCGGCCATCGCGACGGGACGGCATCGGTTTATATTGACGACGCTGCGGGTAATGCGGTTGAGATTATGGCGCCGCACAGTGTGTATTAGCGGTGGAAGACGTCGACTAAAGCTACGGTTTCGAACCGGAGTCAGGGGTATGGCAATATCAGGTTGTTAGGGTCTCGGAAAACGCTTTGTTTGCGACTTCGATCTCGAGTCTTCGAGAAAGCCATGTAGATCCAGTCGAAATGAACTGAAGACAATTATTTAGTCGGCAAACTTACATGCGCGTGACATTCTATAAAGCGTTGTCGCACATGGTGTTAGGGGTTCGATTGGGTGGCTGGTTCACTGGCTTTGAGGACGTTATACGAAATAGATTGGTTTCGCCATTGTTTGAGACGAACCGCGTTTGTTATCATTCGAATAGTGAAACTCAGGATCATTCTCATTTTGTTAATTCTGGGTGGCCAAGGTCCGGCCTTTGGCAGCCAGTTGAATTTTGACAGGGCAGCCGAGTCCTGCTGTTGTTGTCCGGTCAATCAGTGCAACTGCGGCTGCGAGTCACCGGCTTCTAACGAGTCGGCGCTCGATTTTTGCGATTGCTTCGCGCTTCCGCCGGTCTTGCCCGCTTCGACGTCTACGACGGAAGCCCAACATTTGCGCAGCGCTCCGCCGACGATGGTCGGTGCTCAAATTGGGGTTTGTTCGGACATCGCGTCAGGGGTCTCTGCGAATTTCTACCTTTGGTCGCATGCTCCTCCTGATGACGTGGTACGTCTCGCCACGGTTATTCTCCTGACATAGTTCGATGCAGTTCCGCGCGCACGCTCCGCGCTAATGGTGCCGCGCGCCCGAATTTTCGGTCGTGTGGTTTTTTATGTTGGCGGACTCGGTCTGCCCAAACCGGAACTGGATCGCTTCAAATGTTTATTAAAGGAACCCGCGCATTGCGGTTGGCAGTGGGCGGCTCGTTGATGGTATTCACGGGCTGCACATCAAAGCCGCATTCGGCAACGTCGATTGAAACCGCGCTGACAAGTTGGCAGCGTCCTAATGCGCGGATCGCGCCAAGGCCCGCAGGCGCAACGACCACGCAAAGCAATCGGTCGGTGCCTGCAAGTCGAACCGTCCGCGCAAGTAGTCGCGAGCTGCAATTCGCAGTTAAAGACTCGATGCCTACGCAACCCAGCGTCGGATGGTACATCGGCGAAGCTTTGGCGCGACACCCGGCGCTGCGCGCTGCGACGGCGGATGTACGCGCCAAGTTGGAACGCATTCCTCAGGTGACGTCGCTGCCCGATCCGATGTTGCGTTCCATCGTGCGGCCCGAGCCGATCCAAACGGCGGCGGGCGACATCTTCTTTACGCTGGGCGTGAGTCAAACGATACCGTTGCTGACCAAGCTGGAGTTGGCGGGCAATATCGCCGCGACCGAGGCGCGAATGGCGGTGGAGCAGTTGAATCATAAACGCGTGCGTTTGATCGCCGATGTGGAAAAGGCGTATTGGCAAATCTATCTGCTCGAACGCAGTCTTGAGATTACCGAACAAAATCGATTGATCCTGCAGGATTTGGAGCGCGTCGTGGATGCGCGTTATCGCGTGAATCAAGTGGCGCAGCAGGATTTGTTGCGCGTGCAAACGGAGCTGTCGGAATTGCGCGACCGCGAACAACGGTTGGCCTTGCGGCGACTGGCGGCGGCGGCGGCGCTCAATCAACTGATGGATCGCGCGCCGCAAGCGGAGATTCCGAGCATTGCGCCGATTGATACGCAGGCGATCGAATCGGATGTGGCGCAACTGATCGCGTTAGCGTCGGATAGCAATCCGGAACTCGCGATGTTGCGCGAACAAGTGCGGCGCGATCGCGAGCAAATCGAGTTGGCCGACCTGGGGTATTGGCCGGATTTCACGGTGGGTGTGGAGTGGAACTATGTGCGCGGGCGCGGCGCGTTCGAGCCCGATGTGCCCGCCGGCGCGATGGATCCGCCCGTCAATCGCGGCAGCGAGCAAGGCGATGATAACTGGGCGTTGACGATGCAGTTGAATCTGCCGGTTTGGTCGCAGCGGATCGAGGCGCGTAAGCGCGAAGCGCGGCAGCGATTGTTGGCAAGCGAAGGCGATCTGCACGTGACGCAAAATCTCGTGGCGTTTCGCATCTTCGAGATTTGGTCGCGCATCGAAACGCAACAGCAGACGATCGACGTGTTGAATATCGAGCTTATTCCGCAGGCGCGGCAGACGTATGAGGTGTCTCTCACGTCGTATCAGGCGGGCAATACCGATTTTCTTGCACTCATCGATAACTGGCGGCGCTGGCTTAATTTTGAGTTGATGCGCCATCGCGAGACGGTGGATTTGCAATCGGCGCTGGCGGAGTTGCAACGCGAAGTGGGCATGCAATTAACGACGGACGGCGGCAACGCCTCTGAAGAAAAGGGCATGGGCAATGAGTAACACGAACGATACCACGCGCGAACTGCGCGGCGTGCTGGTGCGCTGGGCGCTACTCATCGTCTTGTTCGGTGTCTTTGCCATGTGGGCCACGTGTCGCATGAATCAAGCGGCGGAGCGCTTGGCGTCGGGCGGCGGCGCAACGGTAGTCGCCCAAAATCCCGAACCGACGATCGAATACTGGACGTGCACGATGCATCCCGATGTGCGCCAGGATGCGGCGGGTGACTGTCCGATTTGCGGGATGGAATTGGTTGCCAAATACGAAGGCGCGAGTGAGCCCGGTGTGAAGCCGACGATGGCGGGCGGGGCAAGCCATATGGCCCACGCTCAAACCGATCGTGATGGTGCCAAGAAAGAGCAAAAGTGGTATCGCTGCACTATGCCCGAATGTGGCGATCAGGGTAGCTCCGATCCGAACAGTCGCTGCCCGGTGTGCGGGATGAAGCGCGAAGATGTGAGCGGTGGTGCCGAATCCGAAGACGTCGGCGAATACGAAACCACGTTGAGCGAACGCGCCCGCCGTTTGGCAGAGGTTGAGACGGTGGTGGTCGAACCGAAGTTACTGAAGAAACGCATTCGCACGGTCGGGCGAGCAACGTATGACGAAACGCGCTTCAAGATGGTGAGCGCGTGGATCGGTGGCCGCATCGATAAGTTGTTTGCCGACTTCACCGGCATGTCGGTGAACGAGGGCGATCACCTGGTCGATCTGTATTCGCCGGATTTGCTGGCGGCACAGGAAGAATATTTGCAAGCCTATCGCAACGCGGCCAACAGCAAGATGCAATCGAGCGTAATGCAGCGCAGCAATCAACAAGTGCTGGCGTCGGCGCGACGCAAGTTGGAATTGCTCGGTATCACGGCGAAGCAGATCGCCGCCATCGAACGGTCGAACGAACCGCAAACGCGGCTCGTGGTGTATGCGCCGATCGGCGGCACCATTGTCAAGAAACAGGCGATGGAAGGCATGTATGTGAAGACGGGCGACCCGCTCTATTCGATTGCCGATCTGACGCATCTGTGGTTGTTGGTGGACTTGTACGAATCGGATTTGCCGTGGGTCAAACCCTTCCAAGAGGTGCGACTGACGACGCAATCGCTGCCCGGCGATGTATTTCGTGGGCAGATCGTATTCGTCGATCCGCGCGTCGACCCGGCCACGCGAACGGTGGCGGTGCGCATGCACGTAGATAATCCCGACTTACGTTTGAAGCCCGACATGTGGCTGACCGCGGAGATCGAGGCCGGATTGACGGCGGGCGGTAAAGGCGCAGTTCCCGCACCCAAGGGGGATTATGCGTGCCCGATGCATACGTGGGCGGCTCAGGATCAACCGGGCGAATGCTCGATTTGCGGCATGAAGTTGGTCGCTGTGGAGAAGTTGCCGCAATACGGGCCGCCGACGGAGAGCGCGCCGATCCTTGCCGTGCCGCGCGGTGCGGTGATGCAGACCGGCACGCGGGCGCTGGTGTATGTCGAGTCGGCACCGGGCAGGTATCGCGGTGTGGAAGTCACTACGGGGCCGTTGGCACAAGGCGAAGGTGGCGACGATTGGTATCCGATTTTGAGCGGGCTCAACGGCGGTGAAGCTGTGGTGGTGCGCGGCAATTTCGCCATCGACAGCCAGATGCAACTCGCCGGTAAGCCGAGTTTGTTTTCCACGCGCGGATTCGCAGCGGATGCGTCGGTTACGAAAGATGATTTGGGGCGACCGGGCGAGACGAAACATGCGGCACATGGAGGAGCGGCTACGCAGCAAACCATTTGCCCAGTGATGGAAGGCGATATCAATCCCGAAGTGTTTATCGAATACAAGGGTGCAAAGATTTACTTTTGTTGTTGGGGCTGCGATAAGAAATTTGTAGAAGACCCCACGAAGTATCTCTCGAAACTTCCGCCAGCGGTTCAGAAGGCCATTCGTAGCAATCAGAATGAGCGGGCTGGTGATGATTAACGCCCTTATTCGTCTATTTCTGAGAACACCGGTGTTGGCCATTTTGTTGGTCGGTGTATTGGCCATTTTCGGTTGGCGCGCGTTCGAGCAGAATCCGAAAGACGCGCTGCCGGACATTGCCGAGAACCAGGTCATCGTCTTCAGCGAATGGATGGGCCGCAGCCCCAAGGATGTTGACGAGCAGGTGACGTATCCGTTGACCGTCGCGTTGCAGGGCGTTCCCGATGTGAAAGAAATTCGCGCGACCAGCGGTTTCGGTTGGTCGATTGTGTACGTGGTGTTTAAGGAGCGCGCCGAGTTTTATTGGGCGCGCAGTCGCGTGCTGGAGCGACTGAACGTTGCAAGTGCGTCGTTGCCACCGGGCGTGCTGCCACGGTTGGGGCCCGATGCGACGGCGTTGGGGCAAGTTTATTGGTACACCGTCGAGAACGGCTGGTATTCACCGGAGCGACCCGGCTTGCGCTTTACGGCCGATGGCGTGCTGACCAAAGCCTCGCGTCAGACGCTGCTCGATGGCGATCCGAATCTTGAACCCCAGTTGAAGGACACGGAGCCTTATACCGACCCGATCAGTGGTGAGCCTCTAGTCTTCAGCAAGATTCCGCTCGATCGCCTACGCAGCATGCAAGACTTCAACGTAAAGCTAGCGCTGGAAGGTGTCGAAGGCGTTAGCGAAGTTGCCGGCATCGGTGGCTACGTACGACAATATCAGATCGATATCAATCCGGAGGCGTTGCGGGCTTACGGCGCGCCGCTTTCTAAGTTGGTCAATGCGATCACGCGTGCCAACATCGATGTCGGTGCGAAGGTCATCGAAGAAAACGGGATGGAAGTCCTTATTCGCGGCGTGGGGTTTCTCGGTGGCGAAGCGCGCAGCGCGGACGAGCGCGCCGAGCGCGAAGACGCCGTGATTCGCGATATCGAGAACACGGTGATACACGCGGCCAACGGTACGCCCGTGTATCTGCATCAGGTCGCAACGGTGTCGGTCGGCCCCGATTTTCGCCGCGGCGCTTTGGATAAGCTCGGTGCCGAAGCGGTCAGTGGTTGCGTCACGATGCGCTTCGGTGAAAACCCGTTGACGGTGATCGAACGCGTTCACGACAAGGTTGTTTCGGTCGAGCGCGGTCTGCCGCCGGGTGTGCGCATCGTGCCGTTTTACGACCGAACCAATTTGATTCAGGAAACGATGGGCACGCTGACGTCGGCGCTGTCGCAGGAATTGTTGATCACGGTCATTGCGGTGGTGCTGTTTCTGTTGCACTTCCGCAGCAGTTTGGTGATCGCCGTGACGCTGCCGTTGGCCGTGGCGTTTGCGTTTATTTGCATGCAAGCGTTGGAATTACCGAGCAACATTATGAGTTTGGCCGGCATTGCGATCGCCATTGGAACGATGGTCGATATGGGCATCGTGATGCTGGAGAATATCTATCAGTACCTTACGGATCATCGCGATGAATACGTGCGTGTCGAAACAAACGAGAAGGGGCGCGAGCGCGAGGTGGTCAACGGCACGCGCCGGCGCGAATTGATTGGTGAAGCTGCCACCGAAGTCGGTACGGCGATTCTCACGGCGATCAGCACGACGGTGATTTCGTTCTTGCCTGTGTTCTTTCTCGAAGGGCAAGCCGCCAAGTTGTTTACACCGTTGGCCTGGACCAAAACGTTTTGCATGGTGGGCGCGGTCATTCTGGCGTTAACGGTGGTGCCGCCGCTGGCGTCGGCGTTATTGAAGCATCGGCGGATCGGGCGCGCATCGGCGCTGTCGGTCGCGGCATTGCTCGGGCTCGTGGCTGGTTTGTCTTGGCATCATGCCGCAGCGCTGCACCGTACGGTCGAGATGTTTACGCAGTCGATCGAACGTTACTTGGGTTGGTCTGAAGTGATGACGGCTGTGGTCATTGGTTTGACGCTGGCGTTATTGGCATACGTGGCGTTGCGCGAGCGCATCCGACCAATCGAGAAGAATCCCACGAGCAGGCTCATTCATCGGTTATACAAACCGACGATTCGCTGGGTCTTGCGCAATAAGATGTTGTTCCTGTGCCTACCGACGGCGATCGTCGTCTGGGGTTTAAGCATCTGGCTTGGCTGGGGAATGCTCGTCGGCGCGCTGATCTGGCCGTTGGAGCAGATCGGTATGCAACCGACGAGATGGTCGGCCGCCCTATTGGTAAGCATCGTTGTGGCGGCGCTGGGTGGGTTTGTGGTGTTGCCGTTGTTGATCGACACAACGCGCGTGGGGTTCGGCATCTTTCGCGATCGTATGACAACGCCGCGCGACCGAATCGATTGGCTCAAGGGCGCGGCGGCAGTGGTTGGTTTCGGGGCATTGATCTGCATCTTTCATCTAACCGGCACCTTTGACGGGCGACATACCATGCTCGCCTCCTTTATCTCCCCCGGCTTTGACGGTCGGCTCGACGAATACCAACCGTTAAAAGCGTTGCGCGATGATAAGGGCATCGGTCAGGAGTTTATGCCGCCGTTGGACGAGGGCGATTTCCTTTACATGCCGAGCGTTCTGCCCGCGGGTTCGATCAATACCGTGCTCGATGTGATGCAAAAACAGGATGTGCAGTTCGCCAAGATTCCGGAGGTTGACATGGTCGTCGGTAAATTGGGGCGGATCGAATCGCCGCTCGACCCGGCGCCCGTCGGTATGATCGAAACGATGATCCTGTTGAAAGACGCAAGCGAATGGCCCATCATCGACGATCCCGATTATGAAGGAATGCGCCGCCGGCGCACGATGGATGAGATCTGGCAGGATATCAAACAAGCTGGCCGCTATCCCGGCGTGTTACCGTCGGTCGAGTTGCAACCGATCCGCACGCGCGTGGAGATGTTGAGTACGGGGCTCAACGCGAAGATCGGCATCAAGGTTTACGGCGACAGCATCGAACGGTGCGAACAACTCGCCGTCGACATCGAGCAATTGCTGCGCGCGCAACTCGACAACGCGCAAGCCATCAATGCCGTGCGCATTAGCGGTAAGCCGTACCTTGAATTTCGCATCGATCGCGAAGCGATCGCGCGACACGGCGTCAACATCGCCGACGTGCAGCAGGTCATCGAGGTCGCCATCGGCGGCAAGAATTTAACGACGACCTACGAAGGGTTAGATCGGTACCCGGTGCGCATTCGATACGCGCGCGAACTGCGCGATGAAGTGCCGGACTTGGAGCGGATTCTGGTGCCGACGCCGAGCGGCGCGCAGATACCCATCAGTCAACTCGCGGAGATCGAACGCGTAACGGGGCCGATGAGTGTGCGCCGCGAAGGGGCGCGTTACGTGAGCTACGTTACGATGAGCAATCAGGGCGTGGATGAAACAACACTGGTCCGCAACGGCCAGCGAATCATCGACGAAGCGCTCGTGAACGGCACGCTCGACATGCCGGAAGGTTACTACTTGCGTTGGGCGGGCAGTTACGAACGCAATATTCGAGCAAAGAATCGACTGGCGCTGTTGGTGCCGTTGGTGTTGATAACGAACTTGTTTCTGATTTTCCTGCAATTCAAGCGCTGGCCGTTGACGGTGGTGATCTTCCTCGCGATACCCGTCGCGTTTGCGGGTGGGTTTATTCTGCTCGATTTCTGGCCGCAACTACAAAATACTTTCTACACGTTGGGGTTGATGGATCGGCCCTTCCCAGGCAGTGAAATGTACTTAACGGTTGCGGTCTGGGTCGGCTTTATCGCGTTGTTCGGCATTGCGGTGGACGACGGCGTGGTGATCGGAACCTATCTCGATCAGGTCTTTAGCAAGTCGCCGATCACGCGCTACGATGAGATAGAAGAACGCGTAATTCATGCGGGTGTGCGTCGCATTCGACCGACGTTGATGACCACATTTACGACACTCGCAGCCTTAGCGCCCGTTTTGTTAACCACAGGACGCGGCAGCGATGTGATGACGCCGATGGCGCTGCCGGTGTTCGGTGGGATGACGGTCGCGCTCATTACGATTCTCGTCGTGCCGACGTGCTACTGCGGCATCAAGCAATTGAAATGGAAACTGGGACTACCGGACGACGACTTTCAGCGCTCGGATGATTGAGCGCGCGGCGATCCGGAGCCGCAATTAAGAAATGAGCTTTTTTGAAAGGAGCTAATCATGAAACTGAAAACGAAAATGTTGGTCGCCACGTTAATGCTCGTCACGATCGCGAGTCTCGGTATCGCCACCGCAACGGCCAAGCCCAAAGACGAAAAGCCCGTCGCAGAATTGCCCAAGTGCCCGGTGATGGATGAGCCTGTCGACTTTCGTATCAGCACGATGACCGACGAGGGACCGGCGTATTTCTGTTGCAAGATGTGCGTGGGCAAGTTCCAGAAAGACCCGAAGAAGTATGCCGAGAAAACGAAGGTGCAGCGTAAAGCGTTGGCCAAGCGCGACCGCGTGCAGGTGGCGTGCCCGATCAGCGGCGAGGCGATCGACAAGGACGTACATGTTGGCGAAGGCGACGACCGCGTGTACTTCTGTTGCGGCAAGTGCAAGTCAAAGTATGAAGCGTCACCCGAGAAGTTCGCCGCCAAACTTGCCGCCAGCTACACCTACCAAACGCGTTGCCCGATCATGGGCGGCAAGATCGATCCCAAGTCGCACCTAAAACTCGCCGGTGGTGAGACGGTCTATTTCTGTTGCCCCGGATGCGATAAGAAGCTGTTGGCTGAGCCGACGAAATACGTGAAGAACCTGAACAAACAGGGCTACGGGTTTGATGCGAAGGACATCAAAAAGGCGGAGGATAAGTAACCATCATCTCGCTATAGGCCAAGCATAAGGACCAAATTTGTAGATTACGGCAATGGCTTGGGGAGTTCCCCAAGCCATTGTTCGTTTTAGGTGATTGAGGGCGGCGACGAGGAACTTAGACCGTGCCGATTTCAAAAGTAGCGGATTTGAGATTTCCGTTGTCTTCGAGAAGCATGATTTGATTCTTCGGATTTGTGCGTTCAAGGCATGGTTTGTCCATCCTCTGCTACGCCAAGGGCGTTGTCTCAATAGCCTGGGGTTGACGCGAAGCGGCTAGCCCAGGAAGGGTTGGGAAGCTGTCGTTAAACTCTGAAGGACTTCCGTCCCCTTTCGGCATGTCGCAACGCTTTCAGCGTTGAATGCATCGGGTTGACATCGAAACCCAGGGTAGCTGCTGAGTATCAACCCTGGGCTACTGGCGCAACGCCTTTGGCGTTGGATTCCGCGCATCACATCCTCAACGCGACATCTGCATCACACACGCTATAGATTAGAGGCCGGTCAGTTGGGAACGCTCCGGCACCCCTGCATCTCGGCTGCGGTTGAAATGCGCTGCGGCATGTGCAGGAACCGGACGGAACCGATCCGAACGTCGAAACCGATGAGCGCGCGAAAACCCCTGTAAATACAGGGCGATTCGCACATATTCAAGATGATTCGGAATTAGACAAAATGGCGGGTATGGGCGTTGAGGGACTCGAACCCCCGACCCTCTCGGTGTAAACGAGATGCTCTAGCCAACTGAGCTAAACGCCCGCAGTGACACCCTATTCTAATTCGATTTCACAGTTCGGAAACCCCGCCGAGGGTTGTTTTGAATCGTCACTGGGACCCGTGGTCCAATTCGACGCCACCCACATGCATTCGCACGTCTGGTCGTCCCACCGCGACGGGCGGGTGCGTTGACGCCGAAGGTGCGGTGATTTGAGCTGATAATGGTCCTTTGTGACGATCTAGATTTTGTGCCGACAGTCGAATGCGATCACAATTGTCGGCACCGCGATTCGAAGCTGATATCACCTTTGGCCGCTTCTACTTAGCCTTCAGGGCTGATGTAGAAGGTAGTTAGAAACTAGCGAATACCGTCCGGGCCCATGTCGTTCTCGTTGAGAACGCTGTACTTGCGACCGCGGAGCAGTTTCACGGCGGTTTCCAAATCTTCCGTATGAACTGCCAGGACGGCGCGGCCGTGCGGGCGGATGAGCAGCGGATAGGCGTAATCCAGATTGACTTCCCCGGCGATCAGAGCGGAGAAAATCGAGCGCAGGCCGTGGCCGGGCGGCACTTCAACGACGAGCAGCTCGGTTTGGCTGACGGCGAAGCCCTTGCGTTCGAGCACCGCGAGGGCCTCGTCGGTGTCGTCGCAAATCAACCGCACGATCGCGCAGTCGATAGCGTGCACCACCGACATACCGACAACGCGTATGGTCGTGCCCTCAAACGCCTGAAAAAGGCCCATCAGGGCACCCACCCGGTCATCGAGGAAGACCGAGAGCTGTCGAATACTGGGGGCGCTGAAGCCCTCCGCCGTCTCATATCCGTAGGTTCTGCTTGGCATGGCGCTGATATTATCGTCATCGCGTGAAGGCGAAAACAGAAATTTACAGCCCGAATCTTGCGAGGGCGGGCGATTCGACGCCCGTATCGGTCGAATTTGCGCCAAACCGGAGGTAGGCGAATGAAAAGAAAATGAAAGGCTCGCCGATTTGGCCATCGGTGTGTTCGGGCCGGAGAGAGGTAAGCATGGCCAAATGTTAGCCGACGAGCCCTTCATTCTCGTGTTGGCGTCACGAGTGAATATAGGATCGTTAATCCCGAAAACAAATCGGCCCCGGAATATTTCCGGGGCCGATGAAACGGGTTTTCAATTATTTACGACGACCGGTGTCCAAACCGACGCGTGGCTAGTTCAGCAACAACTGCACGAACGCATCGGCGTCGGCGAGGTCGATTTGACCCGTCGGTGCGGCGAGATCGGCACAGTCGTTGCCCGTCGTTAATAGTGCGTCGACCAAGCCTTGCAGGTCGCCACCGTTGATCAGGCCGTCACCGTTCAGGTCGCCCAACAGGCCGCGGTCGCCGTTGGCCGACATGCTCGGACCGCTGGTGCCGAAGCCGTTGCTCGCCGTGACGAAGTAGAAATAGGTCGTCTCGGCGGCGGCGGTATCGTCGTCGAAAGTGGTATTGGCTGTCGTGCCGAGGCTGACGGCACTGCCAAAGTCGTCCGACGTGTTGCGGAACACTTCGTAGTCGTCCGCACCGGCACTGGCGTCCCAAGTGATTGTGATCGCCGCACATGAGCCGTTGGAGGCGGCAACGTTTATGGGTGCTGCCGGTGTCGAACCGGTATCGACCGACGCGCCCGCGCTCAGCGGACCATTACCACAGGTGTTATTCGCGCCGACGTAATAGAACAACGTTTCACCGCTCGGCGCGCCCGCGTCCTCGAAGCTCAACATCGCCGTGTTACCGACGAACGTTGCCGAGCCCGCATCGTCGACGGTGTTGCGGAATACGTCGTAGCTGTCGGCAAAGGCAACGGCATCCCACGAAACGGTCACGGTACCGCCCATGTCGGTAACTGCCATTACATTGCCGGGGGCACCTGCCGGGGTTGCCAGCGATACACCGACGGCCGAGTTGCTCTCACTACTGTCACCACAGACGTTTTCGGCTGTTACGAAGTAGTAGAGCGTTTGATTGGTGGGAGCGAAGTTATCCGTCAGGTTGCTGGTGAACGCCGGCGAAACGAGCGTCGCCTGGGCGAAGTCGTCGACCGTGCTGCGGTACACGTCATATATAAATGCACCGGGGACATCATCCCAATCCAGATTTACGCTTCCGCACAGATCGCTCGTCGCCGTGAGGCTGGTGATCGCGTCGGCAACAGAGGAACGCATGCCTGCATCGGACGGGCCGAATGCACCGCAACCGCCGCCCGCGTTGCATGCGCGGACGAAGTAGAAATAGCCTTGGCCCGGAACCGCGGTCGTGTCATCAAACGAAGTGCCGACAATTCCGCTCATCACGAGCGCGGCGCTGCCAGCGTCGTCCATGGTGTTGCGGAAAACTTCGTAGTCATCCGCTTCGGCGACGGCACTCCAACTAACGGTGACTTGGTTGCAGTTCGAGCTATCGGTCGCCGAAACCGACGCCGGTGGCGGCGGCGGCGGCACAACCGTGACGCAACTCGTATCGACTGCCTTAACGGCATCGATGCCGGCTTCCACCACGGTCTGCGTTCCGCCATCTGTTGCGATGAAGCGCACGCGCATGGTTGAAGATGCGGTGACTTCCGTGCCGACGTCGATCGTGTCGAACCGCCATACGTTGTCGGCGGTCGTGTAGTTGCGAAGCTCGGTCCAGTTGGTACCGCCGGCGTTGGTGGCTACCTCAACTGTAAGCGAATCGCCGCTTAACGGCGTGCCATCGATATCGTTCAGCCAGTAGGCGTAACGAATTTCGCCGCCACTGCTGAGATCGAAGACCGGCGAGGTGAGGATCGTCGAGCCGTTGTCGACATCGCTGTTACCCGCCACGTTTTCGGTAAGCCATGCTTGGTTGTTGAAGTCCGCATCGGTATCCGGATCGCCCCGATCGCCAACGGCGGGAACACCGATCTCCCAGTCACCTGCCGTGGCGTTACCGGAAACGGTCCAGCCGGCGCTGGTGTCACCGCTATTGCGAAGCACAGGTAGTTCGTCCACCGGCACCGCCGAAAATTGAATTCCCGGTGCCGTGGGTGGCACGTTTGTCGAAAACGTCTGTCCGGCGACGGTTTGGGAAAACTGGAAGAAGTACGAGATGGTGTCGTCACAGCTTGTCGCCGGTAGATCGGCTTCCCACAAGTTCGGCTGCACCTCGATCATCGAGATAAAGCTGAGGGAGCCGTTGTTGGAAATCAACGTCGGTGAGCCCGGAACGATTACAGAATCGTTCGGTGTGACCGCAACCTGGACCGTCGTCGGCGTCTCTTGTAATACGAATTCGGTTTCGCCCCCGACAACCTCAAAATCGGCTGGGGTGGTAAGCGTGGTCGTCACCGAAATGTTAAGAAGGTAAAGCTGCGCTTCCGGCACGGTTCCGGTTTCGTACACGCGTATCAAGTAGTCGCCCGGTCCGCCGAGAAGCGCTTCGGTAATTGTCTCCGCAACGCCAAGCCCGTTCGACGAGGCCTCGGCGAGCACTTGCGAACCGGTCCCGTTTAATACCTGCACCGCCAGATCGGCGTCGATGCGAGAGTCGATGATATTGCCCGATAGACAGCTGCCATTCCCCGCCTGATTGGATGAGTCGTAAACGCCACCGACCGGGGTGACGGTTACCGAGATGGCAGCGGTGTCGTCGGTAGTGATGCGGAAGAAGTCTTGCTCGCCATTGTTATCGATACTGAGCAACGAACTGGGTAGGCCGACGCTGGGTGAGGGAACCGCACCGAGCGATTGCGACGTGCCGAGCGTGAACAGGCCCAGATCGGTCGCCGTTGCCGCCGTGTTGTCCGGTTCGAACGAGTCGCCATAGTTACGGTGATTGGCGCGAATCTCGTCGTGTTGCGGACCCCGATAGCTCGTGTCGATGGCGGGCTCCATCAGTTTGCTGCCCGTGAACGGACAGACATGCAAGAGCCCCTGACCGTGCCCGTGTTCGTGAGCGATGACATTGAACAATCGAAGCGAGTTACTGCCCGTGTTGTTAAAAAAGGAATCGGCACTGTCAAAGACCATGTCGCCGTCGTTGGGGAAGTCGTTGTAAGCGAGTGTGTTCGAGTTGCCATCGATCGTACGGGCCGCAATGCGAATGTCGCCGCGAACGCCGAGAACCCCCGCAAACGAATTCAGCGTAACACCATCATCATTCGATTCGAAGACATAATCGATACCGCCCAATTGCTCCCAGCGGGCGAAGGCGCTCGCAAATACCGCCTGCCAGTTGGCGGGCGAACCATAAATACCGTTGAGCCATGCCTGCAGGTTGCTCGGAGCGGAAGGCAAACCGAAAGCTCCGGGAATGGTCGTTCCATCCGGAACGAAGCTATAGGTGAGCGTGATAGGGTTGCCGGCCGCGCCCGTCGATCCGCTGGCGGTGCTTGTCCAGCGATTGAGGATGTTGTAGCGTTGGCCACTGTTCCAAGGCATCATCGATTGATATTCTCGAATCACATCTTCCGACGTGCCCGGTGCGAAACACGCCATGGGCGGCGGCTTCATTTTGTCGAAGTACGCCTTTTCCAGACCTTGCAGTTGGTCGGGGGAAAGCCGCTTCGTAAGGTCACCAACGACGGTGCTGTCCATCAATGCGAAGAATGCCTCGCGATTGAAGTGGGCGTCGGGCATGTTTGCGTGCTTGTGATCCCCGTCCGCGCATACTGCGGATGAGGTGCCGTCGTCGCGCGCTTCATCCGCCGCCATGCCGCGCATAACTTGAGATGCTGCAAGCAGACAAACAACTAGACAACTGACGACAAATCCGTACTTCATGTAGGACATCTGAAATAACTCCGTATCGAATGTATTGCGATCGTCGCGTCCTTCAGCGGCGTCGATGCCGACATCGGGCGTATTTGGATTCAACCGGCGCGATTCATCGCGATCGATTGAACGAACCAGTTTTTATGATGCAGCAAAATGTGTCGGCACAGGTTGGGTCGATACAGGATCGAGACCTACGTCGAAACGATAGCCAGCGCGTAGCCGGTGTTGGAATGCAAGGGATTTCGAGCTTGTCGATCGGCCACCATTCCCGCCGATCACCCCAGAGCATCAGATGGGCCGATGCCACCCCACAGTTTTTGCTTTACCACCCTGTTTAGAACTTACCCCGAAGGCTAAGCCACATGCAAGATTGTAGGCGCTGCCAATAATTGGTGTAAACGTTTGACGAAAATCCGATTTTGGTACGCTCCGGTAGTCGAAGCCGATACTTGTTGGCCTACATTCCGCATAAGCGATCAATCGTTGCGAAACTTACCGGTCCGAGGAATAATTCGATTGTGAGTGGTGCGACCCGCTTTGCGGCGAATCCGGCATTTCAAACCCTCAAATCCCGCTTGCAGGCTGGCGATGCCCGTTTGGCCGCGCACGGGCTGTGGGGGTCGTGCGCCGCTTTCTCTCTCGCGCAATTGTTGAAAATTTCGCAGCGACCGCTCTTGGCCATATGTGGCCATGCCGAGCAGGCGGATACGCTGCGCGACGATCTCGAATCGCTTCTCGGACGCATCGACTTCTTACCGGCGGCGGAGGCCCATATCACGACGGGCGACGACGACATCGAATCGGCGCAAGCACGCGCGGCGTTATGTGCACATTTGCACACTGCCAGCGCAACGGCCCCGATCGTGGCACCGATTCAGGCATTGCTGCAAGCCGTGCCGACGGCAGTTGCACTGAGCGACAACACGTTGGCGTTGGCTGTCGAAAATGAATACGACATGCAGCACGTCGCCGAGTGGCTGGTCGCGCGTGGTTTCGAGCGCTTGGATCAGGTCGAGCAACCCGGGGACTTCGCCATCCGCGGCGGCATTCTCGATATTTTCGATTCGCCGGATCGCGATCCGCTGCGGTTGGAGTTCTTCGGCGACGAGTTGGAATCGATACGTCGCTTTGATGTTGCCACGCAGCGCAGCACCCACACGGTGCGGGACGCTCAGATCACCCGCGTGAGCGCATCGTCCGGTGCCGATCCGCACAAGACATGCTGCTTTTTTAATTACCTATCCACCGACACCTTGATGGTGATGATCGAGCCGATGGAGGTGGCAGAGGTCGCGCGCACCATGCTCGAACGCATGGATCAACCCGTGGGCTATTTCACGTTCGAGGCGTTGATGAAGAACGCCGAACCGTTTCAGCAATTGCATCTCAGTCGTTTTCCATCCGCTTCCGTAAAAGACGCCGACACCGTCGTACTGCCCGCCGGACCGTCACCTACGTTTGACGTGAAGCCCGGTGATGCGGCGCTACAGCTATTAAGCCTTGCCCAAACGCAACCGGTTTGCGTGTATTGCGAAAATGCTGGGGAACGCGATCGCTTGCACGAGTTGCTAACCGAAGCCGCCGAACAGCGGGAAACGGCGGTTCCTGAACAACTCGATCTCGAACTCGGGTTGATTCACGAGGGTTTTCAATGGGGTAAGCGCGAAGCGGATTCGCAAGTCGCGAATAAAGATGCGTGTCTATTTTTAACGCATCACGAAATCTTTCATCGCGACGTGCGCAATCGGCGGCTGCGGCCCGTGACCGCCGGGCGACCAATCGATTCGTTTCTCGATTTGAAGGAAGGCGATTACGTCGTGCATGTGGTGCATGGCGTTGCCAAGTTCACCGGCCTGCGCACGCTGACCAAGCGCGGTACGCGTCATGCCGAAGAGTTTTTGTCATTACGTTTCGCCGAAGGTGCGGGTCTGCACGTGCCCGTTACGCAGATCGACTTGGTACAGAAGTACATCGGCCCGCGTGCGGCGCGCCCGCCACTGTCGAAACTGGGCGGCACGCGCTGGCAAAAAACGAAGGACAAGGTCGAAGAAGCGCTCACGGATTTGGCGTCCGATTTGTTGCGCATTCAAGCCGAGCGCGCCAGCAGCCCCGGCGTGGCCTATCCACGCGATACGCATTGGCAGCAAGAGTTTGAAGACGCCTTTTCGTACAACCCGACCGTCGATCAGTTGGCGGCGATGGACGCGATTAAAGGTGACCAGCAAGCCGAGCGACCGATGGATCGTTTGGTCTGCGGTGATGTGGGCTTCGGCAAGACCGAGTTGGCAATTCGCGCGGCCTTTAAGGTGATCGAGTTCGGCCGCCAAGTGGCGGTCTTGGTGCCGACCACCGTGCTGGCCGAGCAGCATTACCGAACGTTTCGGCAACGCATGGCGGAATACCCATTTCGCATCGAGTGCTTGAATCGCTTTCGCTCGACCGCGGAGCAGAAGCAGATCATCGCGGCGGCGCGCAAGGGCCAGGTCGACATTCTGATCGGCACGCATCGCATTTTGTCGAAGGATGTATCTTTTGCTGACTTGGGCTTGGCCATCATCGACGAAGAGCAACGCTTCGGCGTCGAGCACAAAGAGCGATTGAAAACATTGCGCACGACGGTCGATGTGTTAACGCTTACTGCCACGCCGATTCCGCGGACGTTGCATCTGTCGATGATCGGATTGCGCGATATATCGAGTTTGGCCACGCCACCGATGGATCGGCGTTCGATCGTGACGCGTGTGACGTCGTGGAGCGACGAGTTGGTACGCGAAGCCATCGTGCGCGAGTTAAACCGTGACGGTCAGATCTTCTTCGTGCACAACCGCGTGCACAGTATTCACGATATCGCCACCAAGCTGGCGACGCTGGTGCCCGATGTGCGCATCGTCGTTGGTCACGGGCAAATGTCGGGCGAAGAACTCGAAGATGTGATGACGCGCTTCGTCAAGCACGAAGCGGACATCTTGGTGTCGACCACGATTATCGAAGCGGGGCTCGATATTCCCAATGCCAACACCATGATCATCGATCATGCCGACCGCTTTGGTCTGGCCGATCTGCATCAACTGCGCGGTCGCGTGGGGCGGTATAAGAACCGCGCGTATTGCTATTTGTTGCTCGACGGGTCGCGCCCGGTGACGGAAGGCGCGGCGAGACGTTTAAAGGCGATTGAGCAATGCAGCGAGTTAGGCGCGGGCTTTCGCATCGCGATGCGCGATCTGGAGATTCGCGGCGCGGGCAACATCCTTGGCTCGGAACAATCCGGCGAAATCGCCGCCGTCGGTTACGACCTGTATTGCCAAATGTTGGAGCGCTGCGTGAAGCGTATGCGCGGCGACGCAGTCGATGAACGCCCGACCGTACATCTCGAACTTGATGTCGATGCCACGGTGCCGCGCGGTTACATCACGTCCGATCGCCAACGCATGGAGACCTATCGTCGCTTCGCAGCCTGCCGCACGGTGACCGACGTCGAGCAACTCGAATCGGACCTGCGCGATGCGTTCGGTCCGGTGCCCGATTCGGTAGCGACGTTGCTGTCACTGGCCGAAATTCGCGTGCGCGCGTCCGACTTTGGTATTACGACGATCATTCGCAAGGAACCGGACGTGGTGTTTCATGTGACCGGCGAGTTGAAGCGTCTGGAAAAACTGTTCGAGGCCTCGGGCGGTCGGGCGAGCATGGCCGACCCGGGCGTGTTGCATTGGCGCTTGCCCGAGCATTACTTCCATGGCGACTCGCTCTTGCCGGTGTTGCGAAATTTGCTGCGCAACGAGCGGCAGCAGGTGGTCAAGCCCGAGAAGACGGCGGTACCGTCGGTGAAGGTGGTCGACACCCATGAGGTTGGGCCGCGTGCGCTGCGAAAGCCCTCTGCCCCCTTGCGCGCCACGCCCAATGCGCGACCAGCGGATGCGCCCGTCCGGAAAAAGCGCCGCCGACGTCGTCGAGACGATTAAATGGGGGCGATTCGGGCGTGTTCATCGAAGATCGGCGTGTACCAGCCAGGCCACCTCTGCAGTGGCGTCAATTTTTATCGGTGACGAACTTGCCCTGTCGGTCGCGAGCCTATTATTGAAAAACCCACCGGGTTATACTGAGAAGTTCATGCCTTTGCGCGGCTTGAGGGGACATTCCAGCCGCCGCGCTCGCGATTCTTCCCGATGCCGGACTATCCGGCTGGTAGGTAGCAAAGAAGCCGCAATGAATCCGGGCTGGTGTTACGTGACGTCGACAACGGCGTTGTGCGCAAACACCCAGGGGCAAGATCAAAATTTTTAGCGAACCGGGAGGATTGGGGGCGAAGCTGCGCACCGCACGACGCGGCGCGACGGTGTCCTCAATTCCGACGCAACACTCAATTGGGGAGACCGGTCCGATGGGCCTTAGCTTACGTCACGTTTTGCAACCGCGGTTGATCGTGCGCGCCGCGCTCGTTTTGGTAAGTCTCGGCTTGTTGACGCAACCCGCGGCGGCCGAAGGCCCGTTACTCGGCCCCGGTTCCGATTCCGGACAACTTTATCCCGTTACGCGGCCCAACCTACCGAGCGTTAAATCGGTTTGGTCGCGCGGTCCGGTTCGCGGCGCGCCGCGCGGCGGCGTGACGCCGGTTGCGTCGTTGTTATACGACAACGGTATGCCGCTCGACGATCAAGGTTTCGATAACTCGGCCCAGTTTAGTTTGGCTGCCGATGGTGCGAGCGGTGCGTTTCGTTTCTTCGCCGCCATTGCCGATGACTTTACGCTGGAAGATCCGTTCAATCCGTTTCTCAACGCGCGCATTACCAACGTGCGCGTGGCGACGGCTTTTTTCGGCACGGGTGGTGACCCAAATCCCGCGCCAGTCGCCACGTGGCAAAGCGTTTACGTCGTCGTGTTCGACAACTCACCTCTGGATATTCCCGACGGCCAACCATTTGTCGATCCGACCAACCCGTTGAGCATGATTTCGTTTCTCGGCGATCCGGCCGCCGTTCAAGTCGTGGCCGCCGACCAAATCACGGAAACGGCGGTTAACAGCAGTTGTAACGGTCGCTTTATCGTCGACATTCCGGTCGATTTCACCATCGAGAAGAACCGCATTTATTGGTTGGCGGTCATTCCGCGTTTTGCCGGTCCGCCGCAGAGCAGTTGGAACATCTCGGAAGAAAACAACGGATTTGTTGCCCATTTCGGTTTCCCGTCGCTCGGTTTCGATTTCTGGTCGGCCAGTTCGGGCAACGCGCAAAACATCGACTGCCCCAACGCGCCGGCACCTTTCACGCAGCGCGATCTTTCCTTCCAGTTGTTTGGTGAAGACGTCGAGCCGACGGAAGTGGCCTGCTGCGATTTATTGAATGACGAGTGCACCGACCTCGATTCGGTCGAGGCCTGCTTCGCGATCAATCCGTTCACGATTGCCGCCGTCAACGCGGAATGTGCGGATATCACGTGCCCGGAGATCCTCGGTGCTTGCTGCGACGATTTGATGGGCACCTGTACGGATAACGTTAACCTCTTCGATTGTTTCGCAGTGGGGGCACGGTTCGATGCCAACGCAACCTGCTTCACGCTGGAGCCGCCGTGCGGCACGACCGACATCGGCGCGTGCTGTCAGGATGAAGGCGTCTGTACCGAAGCAACGCCGACGGAATGTTCGATGCTGGCGGGCCTCTGGTTGGCGGGCGATTGTTTGACGGCGGCCTGTCCGGCGCCCAACGACTTGTGTCAGGATGCGATTGTGATCGGCCCCGACGCGATTATTCCGTTCTCAAACCTCAATGCCAATACGGATGGCCCGCTCGATTCGCCCGGCGGTATATGCACGAACGTTAACCAAGACTTATGGTTCCGCTATGTCGCACCGTGCACTGGCACGGCGACGATCTCGACGTGTGTGGCGACCGATTTCGATTCGGCAATTCAAGTTTACGATGGTTGTTTCTGCGGCGATCAACTCGGCCCGGTGCTTGCCTGCGATAACAACAGCGGCTGCGTTGGCGATGACGCTCAGGTGCAATTCACGGTTTCCGAAGGCGAGTGCTATTTGGTTCGCGTCGGCGGCGCTGGCTTGGCCGAAGGTGACGGCACGCTGATCGTCGGTTGCGTACCGGCGGACTTGGGTGCGTGTTGCAACCCGGCCGGTTTTTGCGAAGTCGTGAATGAAATCGACTGTATGGCGACCGGCGGCGATTTCACTGCCGACCAGCCGTGTTCGCCGATCACCTGTCCGATGCCCACCAACGATGAGTGCGTTGACGCCGTCCCGTTGATGAACGGCTTCACCAATTTCGATACGACGTTGGCGACGACCAGCGCCGACGAACAACCCGACAGCCCCTGCATCGAAGTGACCAACGATATTTGGTTCCGCTATACCGCCGACTGCGATGGTGAATTGACCGTCAGCCTTTGCGGCGGCACCAGCTTCGATTCGTCGGTGGCCGTTTACGATGACGATTGCATGTCCGGTCCGGTTTGCCCTGTGATGAACGACCCGCTCGCTTGCGATGACGACGGTTGCGGCGTGGCCGGCGGACCTTCGGAGCTAACGCTGTCGGTGCTATCGGGTGAGTGCTTCCTGATTCGCGTGGGCGGCGTCGCGGATGCGAGTGGCACCGGCACGATTTTTGTCGAATGCGTGCCCGATGGTTCGGGTGCCTGTTGCGATGCGCTCGACGGATGCGAAGTGCGCGAAGAAATGGACTGCATGGATACCGGCGATGTGTACTTCGACGGTCGCCCCTGCGATTTGGTCACGTGCGAAGCGCCAATCAACGACGACTGCCCGAACGCCCTAGCGATTACCAATGGCGTGTTTGAATTTGACACGCTGCGCGCCACGACCGACGGCCCCATGGTCGATCCGATGATGATGGACTGTCTGCCTGCCGAGCGCGACATCTGGTACGAATACACGGCCACGTGCGACGGTACCTTGGTGATCTCGCCGTGTCTCGATACGGATTTCGATGCCAACGTCGTCGTCTACGACACGTGCGTGTGCCCCAACGATGCGATGACGCAAATCGCTTGTACCTCGGGCGATATCGATGCCGGTTGCGACCCGGCCGACAATCAGAACCGCATTGAGGTTACCGTGGTCAGCGGCCAATGCTATCTGATTCGCGTCGGTGCCATGACGGATACCGTCGGCACCGGTCGGTTGATCGTGGGTTGTATCGGTATGGATGAAGGTGCCTGCTGTTTGGGCGCGGGCAATTGCGTCATCGATACCGAAGTGAACTGCATGATGGCCGGTGGAGATTTCACGCTGGGCGAGCCTTGCTCGGAATTGACGTGTCCGCCGGTTGCTAACGACGATTGCGAAAACGCCATCGCGATCAGCCTCGATACGCCGGTGGCGTTCGACACGACCGACGCCACGACCGACGGTCCCGATGACTCGCCCGGCGCGCCGTGTGCGATCTCAATCGATAACGACGTGTGGTACACGGTAACGGCAGATTGCAACGGTCAACTGCTGGTGAGCCTGTGTGACAACACGATGTTTGACGCGGCTTTGGCGGTGTATCCGGCAGGGATGTGTCCGCCGATGGGCGGCCCGCTCGCGTGCGATAACGACGGCTGCATCCCCGGCGGTGCGGCCGAGTTGGCAATTCAGGTGATGGCCGGTGAGGAATATCTCATTCGCGTCGGTGGTGCCGAAGGGGCCGTCGGCATGGGCGAGTTGATCGTCACCTGCGCCCCCACCGATGCGTGCTGTCCCGGTGATGCCGATGACGACGGCGATCTGACGCTGGCCGATATCGATGCATTGTCGATGTTCTTGCTGATGCCGCCCGATCCGATGGACGACATCTTCTGCCAGGTTGATGCCAATCAGGACTTGCTCATCGATAGCCGCGACATCGCCGCGCTGGTCGATCTACTCATTAACGATGCCGAATGCCCGATCGGTCCGGTCGATCTAACGGGTGCGTGCTGTTCGTTCGACGGTAGCTGTCGCATCGAAACGCAACTCGATTGTTTCAACTCGGGTGATGCCTACCTCGGTAACAACGTGAGCTGTATGCCGAATATGTGTCCGGCACCGCCCGATCCGCCCGCTAACGACCTGTGCGTCAATGCGATCGCGCTGACGTGCAACAGTTCGGTGGTCGTGAATAACCTGACGGCCACGACCACGCCGGAAGAGCCCGACTTTAGTTGCCGCTTTAACGGTCCGGCGCAGGGCGTTGGCACCGTGTGGTACACCTTCGTGGCGGAGGCGGATAGCGCGTTGATCAGCACGTGTAACTCGGCGGCGCCGGTAAACGATACGTTACTGGCGGTGTACGAAGGCACGATGTGTCCGACCGACCCGATGCAGGAAATCGCCTGCGTTGAAGATGCCGGTGGCGCGTGCGGCCGCTTGGCCCAGGTCTGCGTCGATGGCCTCACAATCGGGCAGACCTATACCGTACAGATCGCGTCGTTCGATAGTTCCTCGCGCGGCACGATCACGGTCGATCTGATGTGCCCATGTCCGACCGGCGCGTGCTGTTTTGTTGACGGCACCTGCACGGAGCTACGGGCCAATGCTTGTACCAATGCGGGAGGTGCCTATCAGGGTGACGGCGTGATGTGTTCGACCGACCCGTGCCCGCCGCCCCCGGAATTGTTGTGCTGTGCGGGGGATTTCAATCTCGACGGCAGCGTCACGCTCGACGATATCGATCCGTTCGTCGCGGCGCTGTTGGCCGATGCCGATTTGGGCATTCTGATCGACTGCATTGCCGACATCAACGAAGACAACGCGGTCGATGGTCTCGACATCGCCGCCTTCGTGCCGTTGGTGGTGAATATGGCCGTTTGCCCCGATTTGAATAACGACGAATGCAGTGGCGCTCTGCAACTGACATGCGGCGATCGCGTCATTGTGGACAACAGTGCCGCGACCACATCGCCGGATGATCCGCCGTTTAGCTGTCGTGCCGGTGGCGCGGCGCAAGGCGTCGGCACGCTTTGGTTCCGCTTCACCGCCGAAGACACCACGGCGCGCGTGGCCACCTGCGGTTCGATTCCGCCCGCCGTCGATACCGTGCTGGCGGTGTACGACACGACCGGTTGCCCGGTGCTGGTCGGTGACGAGATCGGCTGCAGCGAAGATGTTGGCCTGCCGTGCGGTGCCCGTCTGAGCGAGGTCTGCGTCAGCGGCCTGACGATCGGGCAGGATTATCTCGTGCAGGTGGCGTCGTTTGACGAAGCCTCGCGCGGGTTTATCTCGCTCGAGGTCGAGTGCCCCTGCCCGTAGGGCGTGGCGTTTCTTGAGAATCGACGGCGGATCTTGCCGGTGCGTTATCACCGGTAAGGCCGCCGTTTTTCGTTCTGACTTGCCCTTGATGTTGACGAATCGGGTAACCGATTAGAGACTAAGGGACTCCGCGCCGGCATAGCTCAGCGGTAGAGCACAGCTTTCGTAAAGCTGGGGTCGTGGGTTCGAATCCCACTGCCGGCTATTCAGGCACTTCTTAATCGACTGCATCAAAGCGAAAAATCGGATCGAACAATTCGACGCCGATGCTGCGCGCCACCATTTCGTCTTTCACCAATGCAATTTTAAGGCAATCGACGGTGAAGGCCGTGTGGAAATTGCTTTCCACAGCGCGGCCCATGCCTTCGAGGACAAGCAGATCGGCGTCGCGCGCTTCGGTGCAGCACGCATCGGTGAGATAACGCAGGTCGATTAGCGGTGAGGTGCAACCCGAATCGACGAGGCGCAACTGACCGGCGCGGATGCGGTCCCTCAAGATAGGGTCGATTTCGGCAACGCGTTCAAGCAGCGCGTTAAGCTCATCGACGGTGATGTCGTTGAGCGAAGGCGTGTCGTTGGCGGCAAGCACCACTTCGATGTCGGAGGCTAGCAGCCACCGACAGAACGGTAAGACGCCGAGAAGAATATCGGGCCCGGCGTTGTCGACGAAAAAGAGACATTTGTCATATTTTCCGGTAAACAACCGGTCGCGCCAATCGTCGAGACCGTCAAAGGGCCAGGGGCGCGGTTTGACGCGCGCACAAGCGGCGGCGAAACCGTCGCCTGCTTTTTCGAACGCGGCGATGGCGGCGTCCGAACCCATGTCGAATAAGTTGCCGGCAAACAGGCCGCGCGCCAGGCGCTCCGGAAGCGCGTCGACTGCCGTTCGGTCAATCTCTTGTAGAACGGCGGGCAACTGGGTCAGCGCCCGATCGTTCTCACGTTGCTTGAGATCGTGAAATGGATCGTTAGAGCCGTATTGCCGCAACAGTCGATCGCGGTATTGCGTGAGCGCGAGGACGGTGAGTTCGTTCCAGCTTTGAGGGGCGTCGCGCAGGGCGGCGAGACCGGCAAGATAGTCGTCGGCGAAGGCGCGGTAGCCGTCGAGGTGCTGAAATTGGCGCTCACCGACGGGCAGCGTTGCGAGGGCATCGAGATGGTGCTCGAACAGGTGTATCCAATAGTCGCGGGTCTCGGCGTCGGCATGTAAGTCCTGCGTGCAGGCGACGTAGGATTCCGGATTTTGCAGCAACGGGAGAGCGGGCATGGAACTTTACAAATCGTTATGATGATTGGCGACGCTCGCGGAAATCAAATATGTGCGGCAGGGTATCGACGGGGCTGCGGCGGGGCAATGCCGCCGGTTTCGAAGAAATCCGCCGCAACAGGCGGTAGACTCTATGAATATGTACGCGCAGCGAGCTTCAAAAACAATGGGCCGAAACCAACGCATGCAAATACTCCGGTATGACGAGCGACCCGTGGCCGGGTGTCCCGTCGTTTGGCTCGCGCTGATGATGACGATCTTGTCGGCACGGCCCTTACAAGCAGACATCTTTCATACCAAAGCCGGCGACAGTTACGAGGGCGAAATCGTCGAAGACATCGGCACGGCCTATCACGTGCGCACGCGGCTCGGCGTGACGACGGTTAAGAAGGACGAGATCGAGCGCATCGAAGAAAAACCGTCGCCCTGGGCCGAGTATCGCAAGCGGCGCAAGTCGTGCAAGAACACCGCCGAAGCGCATTATCAACTGGCGCAATGGTGCGATACGCAAGGCCTGTCGGTCGAGCGCCGCGACGAATTGGAGCACGCGCTTGAGATCGATGCGGATTTTGAACCTGCACGCACAGCGTTGGGCTTTGAACGCAACGCGCGCGGCGAGTGGGTCGAACCAAAGGTAACACGCAGCGCCGCCAGCCGCGCGCGGCGCGAACGGCAGCAGGAAGAGCGCCGCATACAAAAAATCATCACGTCGTATCACGTAAAGGTGCGCGCCATTCACGACGGCCGCATGTCACCCAAGCGCCGCAAGGTCACGCGCGAGAAGTTCATGAAAGCGCGCGAAACGATTTTGGGCATGACCGACCCGCTGGCGATTCCGGCGCTAAGCAAGATTCTGAGCGAAGGAACGGTGGCCGCGCGCTTGGTGTTGGTCGAAGCGCTATCGCAATTCGATTACGACGAAGCGACGATGAATTTGCTCGTGCTGTCGGTGCTGGACGGCGACGAGCGCGTACGGCGCGAGGCGGCTGAGGAGTTGGGCCGGCGCGACGATCCGCGCGTGCTCGATCGCATGCGCGACGCGCTGGAGAGCGAAGAGGAAGACGTCATCCGCAACGCCGCTGCGGCGCTGGGCAATATGAAAGCGGTCGCCACAGTGCCCGACCTGATCGCACACTTATCGATTGAAAAGATGGGCACGGTGCGGCTGACGCGCCCGGTGTACCTCGGTCAGATTTATGGGACCTTCGGCGGACCGACGCATTACATTCGGGAGGGGCGGGTGGTGCGCTACGACCCGGTCGATATCGGGGTGGTCGGGTCGGGTCATATGATTGGCGTCGATACGGCCTACGTCCGCGAGCCGGTTTCGGTGTACCGCACCGAGGTTCAGGAAGCGCTGATCGCCATAACGGGCAAGAACTTCGGGTTCGACGAGCAAGCGTGGCTGAAATGGTGGGACGAAAACAAGCCGCGTCGTTGAAAGTGGCTGTACTAATAAATCGTTTTACTCACCTCACAGGCGACGATGAGTCGCTGAACCAAGTGTCATTCGAGCACAGGCAATCGTATTGTTTGGATACCACCACCAAGAGATACGCCGTCCCGATGGCGGGCCGAATTGAGAGACCTGCCGACAGTCGCCATCAATTGGCAAAACTGTTTCAGCCGCTAAAATCGAATTTGTTCTAAACACGGATATTGGCATGTCCGCTCGCGCCAGCCGCGTCTATATTCGACAGCCGACGATTTAGCCATCGTCACGGCGGCTTGTCTGTTTGCCTCTACCCGCGAGCGATTTACCGACGAGGAGACCACATTGCCCCGCAAGAAGATTACGCTCGACAACACCATCGATTCGCTCAGCATTTTGGATGAAAAGGGCAAGGTCGATAAGAAGCTGGAGCCTAAGCTCAGCAAAGATGACCTGCTCAAATTATTTCGCGCCATGACCCTGGCGCGCCGTTACGACGAGCGCATGCTTAAGCTGCAACGCCAAGGTCGCATCGGTACCTACGGACCTGCGCTGGGGCAGGAAGCGGCGTCGCTCGGTCCGGCCTTTGCCATCGAAGAGAGCGATTGGTACGTGCCGTCGTTCCGCGAACCGGCGGGCATGCTCTATCGCGGTTGGCCCATGGCGCGGCTGATGCTTTGGTGGGGCGGTAATGAGATTGGCGCCACGCCGCTCGCCAAGATGAACGACATGCCAATCTCGGTGCCGGTGGCGTCGCAAATCCAATACGGGGCGGGCATTGCCTGGGGGCTCAAGCTCGATGGTGGCGATCGGGTGGCGGTGGCCTTTGTCGGTGACGGCGGTACCAGCGAGGGCGATTTCCACGAAGGGCTCAACTGTGCGGCCACGTTCGGACTGCCGTTGGTCGTTGTCATTCAAAACAATCACTGGGCCATTTCGCTGCCCAGACACAAACAATCGGCATCGAAAACGCTGGCACAAAAAGCGATCGCCTACGGTATCGACGGCATTCAAACCGACGGCAACGATATTCTGGCGATGGTCGAAGCCACGCGCGAAGCGGTCGAAAAGGCGCGCAAGGGTGGCGGGCCGACGTTGATCGAAGCGGTCACCTATCGCATGGGCGTGCACACGACCGCCGACGACCCGACCAAGTATCGCAAAGACGAAGAAGTCGAACCGTGGAAGCCGAAAGATCCGCTGGTGCGCTTTTGGAAGTACATCAGCGACAAGGGTGTGCTCGATGAGGCCGGGCGCGAGAAGATGGAAGCAGAAATCACGGACGAAATTGCGGAAGCGGTGCAAGCATCCGAATCGTACGAGCCCAACCTGATGGAACCGTTCGATCATTGCTTTGCCGAACGCACACCCGCGCTGGAACAGCAACGGGCGCAGTTTGAGGCTTACCTCAACGGAAACGGCAACGGAAAGGCGTCGGGTTCGGCGTCAGTCTCGCACAGCGCGGTGCATTGAGTGGCGTCGGTAAATAAGACGATCTTGTGCCACTGCTCTATGAGTAGTGCCTAACAGACGGTTCGGTTACTCGAACACTCTCGACGGCGACAAAATGTGAATGAATCGTCGCACTGCTGATGCAGCAGTGGAACGATTGAAAGAAGGATACATCGAATATGGCAATGTTGAATATGGCCAAGGCGCTCAACCTCGCGTTACGTGAAGCGCTGGCCGAAAATGATAAGGCGATCATCCTCGGTCAGGATGTCGGTTACGACGAAGGCGTGTTTCGCATTACCGAAGGCTTGCTGAAGCAGTTCGGCGAAGAACGCGTGGTGGACTTCCCGGTGGCCGAGTCGGCTATCATCGGATTGGCCATCGGCTTATGCGTAACCGGCTACACGCCGATTTGCGAAATGCAATTCTCCGGCTTCGGCTATCACGGTTTTCACCAAATCGAAAGCCACGCCACGCGTTTGCGCAATCGCACGCGCGGTCGCTTCACCTGTCCGATGGTGATTCGCATGCCCTACGGCGGCGGTATTCGCGCCATCGAGCATCACAGCGAAAGCCGCGAGACTATTTGGGCGCACCTGCCGGGTATGAAGGTGGTGATACCGTCGGGGCCACGCAACGCGCGAGCGCTGTTGCGGGCGAGTATCCACGATCCCGATCCGGTGATGTTCTATGAGCCCAAGGCGTCGTATCGCGCGTTCCGCGAAGAAGTTCCGGACGAACCCGAAACGATGGAAATCGGCAAGGCCAAGGTCGTGCGCGAAGGCAGCGACGTGACGATCATCTCCTATGGTGCCTCGATGCGGCCGGTTCTGGAGGCTGCGGAAGAACTCGAAGAAGATCACGGCGTCGATGCCGAGTTGATCGACTTGCTGAGCCTGGTTCCGCTCGACCGTGACACGATCAATGCGTCGGTGCGCAAGACGGGTCGCTGCGTGGTCGTGCACGAAGCGCCGAAGCACATCGGCCCTGCTGCCGAGGTGGTAGCGGGTATTGTTGAAGACAGCCTGCTTTATCTGGAAGCACCGATCGAGCGGGTGACGGGCTATGATTTGGTGCTGCCTTTCTTCAATTCCGAACTGCCGTTTATGCCGGACGTCCGCAAAGTCGTCTCGGCCACGCAGAAGGTGTTGAGCTTCTAAATTGTTGCTAAGATGCGGCTGTGAGGAACACCGGTTGAAAACCGGTGCCACAGCGCGAGCGGAGCGAAGCTCCGATCAGAGCCGCGCCCGTAAGGAAGCGGTCAGGCTAAGAACACGGCGAACGCGTCAATCTTACCGTGCACGCTTCGTTGCCAAAAAATACGAGCCGTCACACGACGGATGATGATTCGCGGGATTACCCGCGCGCAAAAGGACCACGATGGGTAAAGAATTCAAACTGCCGGATTTGGGTGAGGGCATTCACGAAGCACAAGTTGTGAACGTGATGATCTCCGAAGGGGATACCGTCGAAGAAGACCAGATGGTGCTTGAGGTTGAGACCGACAAGGCAGCCGTCGAGTTGCCGGTGCCCTATGCCGGCGAAGTCACGGCGCTCAACGTTAAGCAGGGTGACACTGTGACGGTCGGCCAAGTCTTACTCGTTGTCGGTGGTGACGGCGGTGGTGCAGCGTCTGCTCCTGCGAAAGAAGAAAAGAAACAAGAAGCACCGGCACCCAAAGCGGCGTCGGCACCGGCATCATCGGTACAGTCGGCAGCGCAGCAAGGCGGCGGCCCGCCCGCGCCGAGCGTGGCACCAAGTTCGACGGTGGCCGAAGCCCCAGTCATTCATGGCGACGGTCCGATTCCTGCAGCACCAGCCGTGCGCCGGTTGGCGCGCGAAAACAATGTCGACCTGCGACAGGTACACGGCACCGGGTCCGGTGGTCGCATTCTCAAAGAAGATGTCGAACGCTTCATGCTGACGAGCGGCAGCCAACAGCGTGCGGGTGCCGATCAGGGTCGCGCCGCGAGCGCACCGACCAGCGGTGGCGCTGCGACGGTGCCAGCCAGCATCTCAGGCGACGGCCTGCCCGACTTCTCACAGTGGGGACCGGTGCGGCGCGAGGCTGTGCCGCAAATTCGCAAAGCCATCGCACGCCAGATGATCAAGTCGTGGCAGCTGCCGCGCGTGACCCACGGCGACGAAGCGGATATCACCGATCTGGAAGCCTTCCGCAAGGAACACGGTGCCGTGATGGCCGAGCAGGGCGTGAAGCTCACGCTGACGGCGTTTGTTATCAAGGCGGTCGCCGGCGCGCTGCGACAGTTCCCGGCGTTTAACGCGTCTTACGATGACGTCGCCGGTGAGATGATCTTTAAGGATTACGTGCACGTCGGCGTGGCCGTCGATACCGATCGTGGCTTGATGGTGCCGGTACTGCGCGACGTCGATCGCAAGGGTCTGATGACGATTTCGAAAGAGCTGAAGGAAATCGCCGATAAGGCGCGCGACTTCAAGTTGGATATCTCCGAGATGCGCGGCGGCACGTTTACCGTGACGAATGTCGGCGCGTTGGGCGGCACGTTTGCCACGCCGATGATCAACTATCCGGAAGTGGCGATTCTGGGCATGGGCAAGCTGCAGAAGAAGCCCGTGATTCGCAACGATGAAATCGTGGTACGCAAGATGATGCCGCTGTTCCTGTCGTTCGACCACCGCGTGATCGATGGTGCCGATGGGGCGCGCTTTACGACGGCGATTATCGATTTCCTTGAGAATCCGCTGAATCTGCTGTTGGCTTCTTAAGGGCGGCTTGAAAACAGAAAAAACGCAATACAGAAAGCCCAACCAACTGTGGTTGGGCTTTTTCCGTTTTACTGCGTGCGCGCAATTGAGCAGATTTTGGCTTTGCGTACGCCGTTGCGCAATTCGCTGCGCGAGCGATCTATCCCGCGTTGGGCACGGGAAGTTTGCGGGCGTCTTTGGGAACTTCGAATGTATCCGGCGCGGGCGTAACGAATTGTGCATTCGATAATTTAGCACTGCCGATCGGATCGCCGACGAGACCGCCGCGGCCGGCGTCCCAATTCCAGAAGCTCCACTGCATCGGGATCGGCATGCCGTTTACGTCGCGATAATCTTGGTACCAAACGGCGTGCGGGTCTTCGACGATGATTTCCTTGCGCTGACCGAAAGTGACGATGTAGGCCTGGGCCACCAAGCGGTTGTTATCGAGATCGCGATACAGGATATACCAGTCGTCGGGTGCATCGCCGGTGCCGGGGTCGAATGTCATCTTGCAGGTGCGATGCTGGTGACCATCGAGGGGGCGATGGCCCAATTCGCTCAGATTGACGGCCTCGCCGCGCAGTTTGTAGGGCGAGACGATAAACCAAGGCCACGTGAGAACGTGGAAGCGTGCCCCGGGCGGGTCGGCCGAGGCGGGTGAGACGTAGGCTTCTTGGCCATCGAAGATCACCACAGTGCCGTCCTTCATATCCATGCGGGCGCGGGGGCCATTGGTTTCGAAGATGAAGTTGGCGGCGTCGACCATCTTTTGGCCGCCGAAGTTCACGTCGACGGTGACAGCCATTGCCTGCGTGTCGTGCCAGGCGTCGATGTTGTGCGCCTTTTCGATCGGGCGAATCATCTGGTGTTCGATGTTGTTCTGCGTGCAGCCGGTGGCGATGGCGGCGATGCATGCGAGGGTGAGGACTCTCTTCATTGGGCTACACTCCTAAATTTGTTGCGGTGTGGGCGTGAGAAACTTCTTGTGAATAGATGTTAGTCCGTCGCGTCAATCATGGCGAACCAGCGGCTCGATTCTGCCTCGCTGGAAAAAATCCCAAAACTCATTCCGCCTTGTTGCATACGCGATGCAATTTCCCGTTTTCCAAAGAATACAATCCACGCTGCAAGGTGGGGAAAACTTTGGTAGTGGTATCGATTGGGGGAGCATCGCCGTCCCGGCGGTGCTTATGCGCATTTCCCACCGGCGAGACGCCGATGCTCCTCGTGGCGGAGTTCAAACGATACCAGTACCAAAACTTTGGGATGACTGCTTTTATGGGTTTGCGATTCGCGCGGCGCGAACCAGATTGCGTATGTCGGCTAAATTGTACGCACGCACCTCAGCATCATCGTGCACGGCAAACAAGCCGCCGCCGTCGAATCCGGGGATCGATCCTTCGTAGATGCAGATGCCGTCGGTGTTGGCGATGCGCGGAGCGCCCGTGAAGCTGGTGATGTACGCCATCGACTGAGCATCGAAGGCGTGCCACGCCGTGATGCGGCGCGTTTGGTCGGTCACAAGAATAAAATCACCCGCATCGGCATCGTTGACGATGACGATGCCTTCCGGGTCGCCATTGATGATACCCCCGCCGAAGTTGGTGCCGGTGAACGTGCCATCGGGCTGAAAAACTTTCACGTTGCGGGCGTCGCGATCTTCGTCGCAGAGGTAGATGCGACCGCGCGGGCCGTCGATGGCGATCGATTCGGCCTTGCCGATGCGGCCATCCTCGGTAGCGCCGAAGGTGCCGAGCGGTTCGATGTGTAAGATGATCGGCGAAGTTGAATCAACGTTTTCGTTTGAGTTTGCGGCGTCGCGTTGTGCTGTGATGCGGTAGCGCGAGACGACATCTTCGGGCTTGCGGCTGACGTCGGTGATGAAGATCAACAGCGCGTCGTCGTCTTGAATGGTGGTGATGCCGTAGGGGTTCTGAAGTTCGTCTGCAATATGGGCGAGCAGTTTATCCGTGGCGGCGTTGAAGATGAACAGGCCGGGGGCATCGCGATCGACGACGAGCAGGGCTTGCACTAGAGATGGCGTCGCGGAATTTCGGTCGTTTTCATTTACGTCAAAGGCATTGTCGTCATCTTGGTTGGCGATCGCATCAATGGATTGCAGCAGGATGTATGCAGCGGCGATGCCGTTGGGACGCACCAAACCCTCATGGGTGATGCTGCGCAGAAACGTGCCCGATTGCGCGTCGAACAGATCGACGCGCCGCTTCCATTTGGATGTCGCCGCCACGATGACGGTCCCCTCTTCGTTGCGATACGCGGCCAGCGAATCGGTATTGGCCATCTCTATGCCGTGCGATGTCCATGCCTGTGGAATCTTGGGATAGTTCGGAACCCGGGTGGCATAAAGGTAAGATCCAGCACTGATACCGAGGATCAGCGGTAGCCAGATGGCGATTTTTCGTCGTTGAGCGGGGTGGTTGGTGCGTTTCACAACAGTTTCACAGGGAAGCGGGTTGGCGGAATTTAGACAAAATGGCGCGAAAAAACGTTTGGATTTCGATACCGTCAGTTATAATACGGGCACACATCTGGAGCCAGTCACATGCCGAACCCCATCGCCGCTAAAGCCAAGCCCGCGCCGATCGCGCAGCCGAAACGGCAACCGCCGTACCACGTGATTCTGCTCGACGATAACGAACATAGCTATCAGTACGTGATTCAAATGCTGCGCAAGCTTTTCGGCCATTCGTTTGAGAAGGCCTTTCAGATGGCGCGCGAAGTGGATACCACGGGCCAAGTGATCGTCGATACGACGACGCTCGAACGCGCCGAGTTGAAGCAGTTGCAGATTCACGGCTTCGGCGCGGATAAGTTGATCCTCAGTTCGAGCGGGGCGATGGCTGCCAAGGTGGAACCGGCGGCGGATGCCTAAGTCGATTAAGATTCCATTAAAGGTCTTTTCTTTTTCCGATTTAATAACGACCGCTGATCGTTCTTTTGAAGTTGCGGTGACTTGATGTTTTTTGTAAGGCCCTGTCCAAACTCGACTTGCGTTTTCTGCCGCACTTATCGTTGATGAAGTTAATACGGTCGAGGAGTTGCGAATACCCGACAATCCATTCCGGTCCCGGATTTTCGTTGACGAATGAGACGGGGTGACTGAGAATTGCGCGCTTGAGAGAATCAGTCTCAGCTGACCGGTAAACGATCCTTTTAGCCGCCCACTCGCCACGGTCGCCCCGTGCATCGCAAAGGATTCGTGCCCATGCGCATCTCGCTGATTTCCACTTACACCCATCCGATTGCCCTCGGCCTCCGCTTCGTGTCGTCTTATCTAAAGGCGTGCGGTCACGATGTGGAGATGATCTTTATGAGTTCCAAGCGCGATACCGCCAAGCCCGATTGGGAGCCGGCGGTCGTTGATCACATGCTGGAGCGCGTGCAGGATCGCGATCTGATCGGCATGAGTTTGATGACCAACACGTTCCATCGCTCGGCCTTCTTGTCGGAGAAAATTCGCGCGGCCGGCATCAAGGCACCGATCATTTGGGGCGGTACGCATCCGACGGTCGCTCCCGATGAATCGTTAGAAGTCGCCGATGCGATCTGCGTGGGGGAAGGCGAAGAGCCACTGCTGCAATTGGTCGAGGCCATGCAGAACGATCGCGATCCGACGCTGATCGGAAGTTTGGGCTTTCGCGCGGGTGGCGCCTTTGGCGTGAAGGAGACATTTAAGAATCCAGTGCGTCCGTTGGAACGGGAGTTGGATGACTATCCCTTCCCCGATTACGAGTTGGAAACCCACTGGGTGGCGGGCAAAGACGGGCTAGAGCAAGCAACGCCCAAAAACCTCCGCGGCACGCTGCATCGTTTTCGTATCGAAACCACGCGCGGCTGCCCCTATCCATGCACGTTTTGCAATAACGCGGCGCTTTTAAAGGTTTATAAGGGCAAAGGTTCTTGGGTGCGCCGCCGCTCGGCGGATAACGTGATCGAAGAAATCAAGCAGGCCCGCCGCTGCTTCCCCTCGATCGAGTCGATCAACATCGTGGACGACCTTTTCTTTGTGCGCAGCGAAGAAGAGATCGAAGAGTTCGCCGTCAAGTACAAGCAGGAAGTGAATCTGCCCTTCGAGCTGGACGCGTTTCCGAACACCATCACCGAAAACAAAGTACGGTCACTCGCACGTGTGCCGATTGCCCTGATCAGCATGGGGATTCAGTCGGGTAGCGAAGACACGCTGAAAAATGTTTACAAGCGTCCGACGCCCAAAGAGAAGATTGTCGAGGGCATCGATATCTTCCATCGTTACGGCATTAAGGCCGAGTATCACTACATCGTGAGCAATCCGTACGAGCCCGAAGAAAACGTGGTTGAAACCATGCGGTTTGTGGCCGATCACCATAAGGGGCCGTCGGTCTTGCGCGTGTTCCCGCTGATGTTCTATCCGGGAACGCCGCTTTACGATCAGGCGATTAAGGACGGCGTCATCGAAGGTCGCGATCATGCCGCTTACGACTACATGTACACCGGCAGCCTGCAATTCAAGAAGCATGGCTATCTCGCGGCGTGGCTGCGCACGACGCTGATGATGCGCAATGCCGGTATGCCCAGTTGGCTCTGCCATCGCGTGGTCGATTTCGCCACCAATCCGCTGACCCGCAAAATGATCGATAAGCCCTGGTTCGGCTCGGTCGCGTTCGGAACTTATCAGGTCAGCCGAAAGGTCTTGCGCAACTTCATCTATCAGCCGTTCATTCGTCCGCTGAAGTATCTGAAGCGTAAACCGCGCTACGAAGAGATGTTCCCCGAAGACGAGGTCACGCTGCCGCGCAACAACATGGGCGCGGAAGAGTCGGTCGAGTTGATTCGCACGCGCCAGAAGCGCGAACGGCTCTACGCTCAGCTTTCGCAGCGCGGTCGCGGTGCCGATCGCAGCAAGCTGGAGCCGACCGCCCGTTGGACCATTCCACCGACCAATTTGCATGCCGCGCGTGTGCGGAATACCAATCTGGTCGAACGACCGGAAGATATTCTGGCCCGCGACGAAGCCGCGGCGCGCTATCAGTCGGACGGACGCGAGTTGAAGCTGACAGTCTTGAAGGCGTAGTACGGCGTCGTGCATACTATCGATGTGTTACGAGCCCCGATCGATGGGCTCGTAACGCATCATTCCGGCCACACCAAATTCCCCAACGTACGCGGGTCGTAACAATAACGCGGCGCGCGGGCCCAATCGCTGTATTCCCCTCGCACCGGCTCGTAGCGGGCGATATTCAATCCCCACACGCGGTTTTCCACGCCGGCCTTGCCGAACGATGCAATCGGAATGGCGACTTCGGCGGCCCAGCCGTCGGACGTGCGCCGTACCGTCACTTCGGGTTGGCCACCGGGCCAAGGGGCGACCTTGCCGATGGGCGGGTCGGTGCTGATGCCGCGCTCGAACTTGGGGTTACCATTGCTTTTGACGACGAGGTGAAACAAGTCGCCCGGTACCGCGCCGCTGCCAGTGGGGTCGATGAGAATCTCGATGAGATCGTCGCCGGTCGGCATCAGGTCTTCGTATTCGACGAAGTTGCGCAGCGTGCGCGAGGAACCGCCGCCTTTGCCGCGCGGCGACTGGGCTGAGAGCGCGATGTACAGGTTCTCGTCGTCGCGCCCGAAATACGCCACCGTCTGGCTGCGTGCCGGGGCGCGTTCGGCACCCGGCTCGAACTGTTCGGTGATCAAGCCAAAGTCGGCGGCGGCGTTAACGGTGGCGGGGGGCCACTCATTTAGACGACCATCGATTTTGGGCGCGTCGCTCAGCGTGACCACTTGCGCGATGGATGCTTGCGCGGGAATCGTGAGGTTGCCGCGGCGACCGGCGTCAAAGGAGATTTCCTGCGTAAGATGGCCGTCGACGGGCAGGTCGGGCAGCGTTTCGGTGGCCAGCGAGATCTCGTTGCGACCGACGGATAGCGGATCGATGGGGCCGATCTTGACGGTATCGCTGATGCGGCGGGCGCGCGGCGGCAACTCACCGAAGTTCACTTCGCCGGTGATGTCGTTGGCCAGATCATTACGCGCCGCGACGTGGAACGTCAGCGCGTATTGCGATTTCTCGCCCCGCGAGCGGAAGATCAGGCGGGCGCCTTCGCACCAGGCATAAACTTTGCGCGTGGTGGCGAGTAAACGCGTCCACGCGCCGCGACCGGCACCTTCGGCATCGGCACCGCTGACGGCGCCGAGTTCGTCATCGAGAATGCGACGGGCGAGTTCCCAAAGTTCGGGGTCATCGATGCGCAGGCCGGGCACGCCGTCCTGATAGTTGTCGCCATAAGCTTCGGTGCCGCTGGCTTTCATCAGTGAGCGAGCGAGCAGCCGTGCGGTTTCACTGCGGCCGCGCGCTTCGAGCAAGCGCAATCGTTGGTAATCGGCAAGGCCGAGGCGTAACAACTTTAAGCGTAGCGACGGTACGGGCGTGTCGAGGCCGAAGGGCTTACCGGGGTAAAGCAGCCACTCATCGGTGGGGCCGCTGCGACCCAGCGGCGCTTGGGTTACGCGTGACGGCCAGACGGTCGTATTGCCGATGTGCAACGCGTCGTGGTCGAAGAGAAACGCCTGCCAGGGAAGACTGCGGGCTTGCACGACCGGCGCTTCGACGGCGAGCGAGCCGCTGAAGGGTGGATGATCGGGATTCATCCAGGTGGCTTTGCCGAGCGTATGCAGTTTCTTGAGCGTGGGCGGATTCACGTAGCAAGCGGGCGTGTTCCAAATGTCGATTTTGGTCGTGAGGTCGGCGTGGGCGTGTTGAAACCAGCCGAAGTTTTGCATGTTCTGCGGCGGCAAGCGCGAGGCAAACGACATGCCGTTGTCGACGAGGTGCGTGAGTGTGGCGAGGCGATCGATGCGCGCGACATCGCCCGCGCTGGGGTTGGCAGCGCTGGGCAGATCGAAATAGACAAACGTTTTATCGATCCAGCCTTTCTCTTTGAAGTGCGCGACGCAGCCTTGCATGTAGTTGCGCACGGCGTTGTTGTAATTCGCCGATTCGACACCGCCGAAGCTGGACGGGTCGGGATAGGTTTCGTCGAGCGGTAACGGCCAGGCGGCGGCCGCGCGGTTGTCGTCGTAAGCACTGCCGGTGATGAACGGGCCAAAGAGGTCGTCGTATTCCTGCCAGTCGATGCTGAAGTTGCCGCCGATATCCTGCCGGAAGCGCGGCTTGATGTCGTTGGACATGGGGCTCAGGCCGTGATCGTGCAGCATTTTGAACGCGGCGGCTATGACGGCCCGCGAGGCTTCCGACGAGAGCACCTGGCGCGGATTGTCGGCATCGACCGACGTCATGGTTTTAAGAAGCGGTCGGATTTGGACCGATGCGAGCGCGTCCAGACGGCTTTTCGGATCGAGCTTGATGTCGCCGATGCTTAGCACGAGCGGAATGCGGCGCGTGCTACCGTCGGATGCTTGCAGGAGAAACGCGCCCTGATAGCGACCGGCGGAAGTTTCGAGCGGAATGCGGATGTCGCACCAGAGTTTTAGGTTTTCGCCGCGCGCGATGCGGAAGGGTTGGCCGTGTTCGGGGGCATCGACGGGTACCAGCACATCGGGATATTCACGCGGCTCGCGCGGGCCGACGTTACGCAGGTACCAATTCTCGAACTCGACGACTTTGACGGGCCACTGACGGAAAAAGGCGATGTTGGCCCGTTCGATGCGACGGTCGCCGTTGAGCAAGTCTTCGGCCCCCACGCTGATGCCGCCGGCGGATGACTTGGAACCGTCGAGCACGATCTGAAAACCGACGGTTTCACCGGGGAGGCCGACGACACGCATGCCGCCGGTTTCGCGGTCGTAGAAGCGCGACTGGGATTTCGACGCCTTGCCCTCGCCTTTGACGGTGCTCGGCCCTTCGGCCCAGACATCGGGGAAGTTGGGGTCGAAGACCTGTACCGGCGCGACGCCGCCTTGCGGTGCGAGACAGGCAACAGCCAACAGCGGCACAACGACTGCGAATCGGGAGGCACGGCGGACGGGGTGGTTTGATGGTCGATTGAACATGATGGCGTATCCTGACGAGCGAGTCGGCGAGTCGGCGGGGGTTGGATTAATCGGTGCGGGCCTGGTTAGGCTTGGCTAACGCGCGGCGGCGGTTGCCAAACGATTTACACAATCTTACCGGCCCGTCGCCGGCTGTCAGCCTCGAACGGCATTGTGCGTTAGAATCTCGTCGTGGCGCGAAGAACCGCAAAAAAATCAAAATCCAACGACAGATCGTCGCCCAAGGCTGAGCGTTGCTCGCCGACAAAAGGCGATGTGGCGCTGCCCGTGGTGCAGCTCGATCCGCAGACGGGCATGAAGCACAGCCCGTCGGGCAAGCGGCGGGCGTATGTGCTAGGCGCGATCCATGTGTTTATGTTGGCTCATGTTGTCCATTGGGTGTGGACGGGCAAGACGCTGAGCCCCATCGAGCCTTCGGAGAGCGTCGAGTTCTTTCGCTATGGAATCGTAAATCCGGGGCTGATCTTCTTCGGGCTGGCGATTCTGGCGACGATGATCTTCGGGCGCTACGTGTGCGGCTGGGGCTGCCATCTGGTGGCGTATCAGGATTTGATGCTATGGATTCTGAAGAAGTTCAAGCTGCGCCCCAAGGCATTTCGCTCGCGCTTTTTGATTTTGGTGCCGTTGGTGATTGCGGCGATGTGGATGTTCTTGGTGCCGATGGGGTATCGCCTGTGGCTCACGATTCAAGGCGAACCGTTTCCGACGATTCAGCCGCACTTTACCAAAGTCGAATACTGGAGCACGTTCGCGCGACTGATTTTCGGCGCGGCCACGATCCTGATTTGCGGGTTCGCGATCATCTACTTCATGGGGCCCAAGGCGTTCTGCACCTTCGCCTGCCCCTACGGTGCGTTCTTCGGCTTGGCCGACAAGGTCGCAACCTATCGCATTCGCGTCAACGATAATTGCGAGCAATGCGGCCATTGCACGGCGGTCTGTACGTCAAACGTATCGGTGTCGGAAGAGGTCAATCTCTACGGCATGGTCGTCGATCCCGGTTGTATGAAGTGTTTGGACTGCGTGCATGTGTGCCCGAACGATGCCCTGTCCGTCAGTGCCGGTCGCCTGCCGTTTGGGTTGAAACCTGCAAGCGAACCGAAGCCGCGCCGTTACGACTTGTCGATGCCGATGGAATTCGTGGCGCTGGCGGTGTTTCTCATTTCGCTCATGACGATCAATGGACTGTATGGGCAGTTTCCGTTTCTGATGTCGCTCGGCGTGGCGGCGGTGGTGACCTTCTTGTTGATGAAGGGCATCAGCCTGTTTACCAGCAAGACGGTCATGATGCAGCGAACGGCGCTGAAGTCGAACGGGCGCTGGAAGCCCGCCGGTGTTGCGTATGGATTGATAACGCTGGTGTTAGCGGCGGTGGTGGGACACTCGGCGTTATGGCGCTATCACGCGGTGCATTCGAATTATCCGGATATGAATGTCGGCAACATGTTGTTGAACAACGGCATGGAGAATCGACAGCCGGGGCCGTATCCGAGGTGGTATGCCGACGCCAACTATGCCGGGCAGATCACGGAAGAGCAGCGAGCGGATATCGACGTTGCTATTCATCATTTAAATCGTTGCGTGGATTTGGGGCTCTTTGCCTATCCCGACCATCGGCGACGGCTGGCGTGGTTGTATGCGAGTATCGACCAACGGGAAAAGGCCGTCGAGCAGATGCGCGCGGGCACCGCAGCGCTACCGGGTTATCTCGATTACCCGAAACAGGCCGAGCCGCAGATTCAGTTTTTGGTGTTGTTGGCGCAGTACGAAGCGGCGGTGCGTAACTTCGACGCGGCAGACGCGGCATGGGACCAAGCGCTATCGATGACTAGGGAACTGCGCGAACGATTCAAGCAAAAGCTGGGAGATGAGCCGCATGGGTTTAGCGGATTCGTATGGACGGAGCGGGCGAATTACCTGGTGGCGCGCGGCCAGTATCGGCGTGCCGCAGAGACGTATGAAAAGTTGTTCGAAGAGCATCCCGATTATGTGGCGCAGCGGTTTGATTACGGTGCCGTGTTGTTCATGATGCGAGACGTCGAAGGAGCCGCGCGACAGTTTCAGGCAGTCTTGGATTTGGACCCAACCAACGCCGAGGCGGCCTTCCGTTTGGGCGTGGCGTATCTGCAAACGGGCCGCATGGAAGACGCCCTGAAGGTCTTTGAAGTCACGCGGCAACACGGCAATGCGCAGCAGCAGGCCCAACTCGACGCACTGATGGCCGAATTGCGTTGAAACGATCTGCAGCGGTCGTGACCGACGTAATAGAATAGTGAAATGAGGCGTGCTGCATGGTTTGACGCGATTGATACAGTTACGCGAGGCGGATCGAATAGGGGAGCATCTCAGATGGCCGATTTCAGTGTGATCGTGGTAGCGGCGGGCAAGGGCGAGCGCTTCGGCGATAAGCAAAACAAAATCTTCGCCAAGATCGGCGAGCAGCCGTTGTTTCTGATGGCCGTGCAGTTGTTTTGTAATCGCGAAGATGTGCGCGAGACGATTCTGGTCGTTTCGCCCGACGACGCCGAGACGGTAAAGTCGCAGTACGGTGCCAATCTCGGCTTCATGGGCGTCAAACTCGTCGAAGGCGGTGCCGAACGGCACGATTCGGTGCGCAACGGTCTGACCGCCGTCAGCGAAGACGCCAAATTTGTCGCGGTGCACGATGCCGTGCGCGTGTGCGTGGCGGAGCCGTGGATCGACGCCATTTTTGAAGCCGCCCGCAAGCAAAACTGTGTGGTTCCCACGACGCCCGTAACGTCAACGATAAAGCGCGTCGGCGATGACAGAATCGTGGGCGAGACCGTGCCGCGCGAGGGTTTATATTTGGCCCAAACGCCGCAGGTCTTTGCACGACCGGCATTCGTGGATGCTTATGCGCAACTCAAAGATGACTCCGCAAAGACCATTACCGACGACGCACAGGTGTTGGCGTTGGCAGGTTACCCGGTGACGGCGATCGACGGCGATGCGCGCAACATAAAGATTACGACTAAGGCAGATTTGGCATTGGCCAAGGCGCTGATTAAAACTTTGCCGCAAAAGAGCGTGTCGTCGCGCGGTGTGTTTGAAGAAGCGCAGTGGTAGGTAATGCAGTCGCACGGCACTCGGTGCCCCTGCCCTTCCAGGGCTGGGGGACATCGTAGGGCGGAGTCAGCGGCGATCACCACGTCGCTTACGTTGCCCAAGCCTCACTCCGTTGAACACCGGTTGCAAACCGGTGCCACAGCACATGCGTACCGCATGCTCCGGCGGCAATGCACTCTGGGTGCCCCTGCCCCTCTGGGGCTGGGGGACTATTGACACCGGGACAATCACGTCTGACGGTAATCACGCTACACATTCGTCATACAACGCACGATAGCGCGGCATCAACGCCGACCAGGCGAAGTGGTCGCGCGCCAATTGTTGCGCATTACGACTCAGCTTCTCCCATTCATGCCCCGGTTGAGATAGCAACGGTCGCAGTCCGTCTGCGATCGATTCAGCTTCGGGCTGCACTTCAACCCCTGCATGACTCGCTGCGATTTTCGGCATGTTGCAACCCGGCGCGACCAACGCCGGCAGTCCCGCCGCCAAGGCTTCCAAGATCGACATACTCAGCCCTTCGCTGAACGACGGTTGCACCAAGAGTGACGAGCGCCCGAGGCAAGCCATTACATCGCTCCGTTCCAACATGCCGGTGAACGTGATCTGCGCTTGTGCACCGCTGGCGATGCTTTGCAATCTTGGGATTAGCTCGAAGGGGTCGGGTCCGGCGACGACGAGGTGCCAATCGGGATAATCCGGCAGCACGCGGCCCAGCGCTTCAAATGCGGGCACGATGCCTTTCTGTTCGGCGATGCGCCCCAATATCAGCAGCCACTTATTTCCATTCGTCGCGGGAAAGCGCGCTTCAAGGCCATCTGCCGACGGTAGATTCTCAAAATCGCTGGGCTCGATACCGTTGGGTATCACCGTCACGTTGGCATTGAACCCCAACTCGCGCATCGACGCGGCTTCACCTTCGGCCAACGCGTGCAGCGCGGCGGCGCGGCGCAAATTGCGATGCTCAAACCACCAACCCACGAGCCGCTTCTTCCAGCCGCTACGCTGCCATGCCCACGGCATCATCATGCTGTGGGGCGTTACGACCAAGGGCTTACCTGCTCGATGTGCGGCGGCACCCGCCGTTTGATTTTGCCCCGCCCAGAGGCCGTGGATGTGTACCACATCGGCAGTCTTAACCAACGCGTCAATCGCAGCATCAAACTCAGGTGATCTTCCCAACGGCGAACGCGGTTTCGCGGCGAACGAGCGCACGTCAAACCCATCGAACGGCGGCGCAGTGCCGAATCGGTCGCCATGCAGGCACGCGACCGTCGAGTTGACGTCGACGGCGGTGAGCCGCGTCGCCAACTCGGGCAAGACGCGGGCGATGCCGCCCCAAGCTGGATCGAGTGATTGAGTAATGTGCAGCACGTGCATCAGGCGTGTAGTCGTAACCGCGTCGCGCGGCAGCGGCAACTGTCGTCGGCTTGCCGTGCGGCTCGCGCCCCTCTATACCAACCATCATGTGCGGAATCGCCGGCTATCTTCGACCGCAGGGGCTGTTGAGCGCCGATGTGCTCGCGTCCATGTATGCGGCCATCGATCATCGCGGGCCGGATGGTGGCGGCGATTGGACCGATGCCAAGAGCGGCGTGGCGTTTACGCATGCGCGCCTCAAGGTACAAGATCTGACCGACGCCGCGCATCAGCCGATGCTGTCCGCTGACGGCCAATCGGCGCTTATCTACAACGGCGAGATTTATAACTTTCGCGAGTTGCGATCCGAGTTGGAAGCTGACGGTGCGACGTTCGCGTCTTCCGGCGATACCGCAGTCTTGTTTGAGCTTTGTCGGCGCGATCCGAGTTTGGGCTTTCTCGACCGACTCAACGGCATGTTTGCGTTCGCATTTTGGCATGGGCCGACGCAAACGTTGATGCTGGCACGCGATCGCACGGGCGTGAAGCCGTTAATCTACGCGCCGCTACCCGGTGGTGGGGTCGCGTTTGCTTCGGAGATGGCGGCGCTGAGGCCGGTATTACAAAGTCTTTCCATTAGTCGTCGTGCGATCGAGCAAATATTGACGCTGGGTTTCATCGCCGCGCCCAACTCGATATTCAATGAAGTATCGAAGCTGCGACCGGGGGAGTTGCTGCGTTGGCGCAGCGGTGAGATCACGGTACACGATTGGTTGCCACCGTTTCCGACGACGTCACCGGTGGCAACGTTTGAAGAAGCGAAAGAATTAGTGCGCGAGCGCTTACTCGATGCGGTGCGCGTGCGCTTGTTGGCGGATGTGCCCGTGGGTGTTTTTCTCTCGGGTGGTATCGATTCGGCAATCGTAACGGCGCTGGCGGCGCAAACGTCTGATCAGAGGGTGCGCACGTTTTCAGTGTCGTTTCCGGGCGAGTCGTTCTTCGATGAATCCAAGTACGCGCAAGCCGTTGCCGAGATGCACGGCACCGATCATACCGTGCTGCCGTTGCGTCTCGACGATATTCGCGACACGATTCCAAAGGTGCAGACCCATATCGGCGAGCCCTTTGCCGATAGCTCGGCGTTGCCGACATACTTATTAAGCCAGCGCACGCGCGAACATGTGACCGTCGCGCTGAGTGGTGATGGTGCCGACGAGTTATTTGGGGGTTACAACCGTTACGCGGCGGCCACGCTATACGAACGTTATCCGTGGCTTCCGAACTCACCGTTGTATGGCGTAATGCGGCGGTTGATCGAGATGTTACCGGCGCGCCGTGAGACGTGGTTGGGTGGTAAGTTCAGCATGATGAAGCGCGCGATTCGTGCGCTCGATCCGGTCGCAAAGCAACGATTCGCGAATTGGATGCGCACCAGTGACGACGCGACGTATGGTCGACTTTTGCATGCGTCGGTCGATTCAGGGGCGGCGTTAGAGCGTGTTTGCGAGTTACTGTGGTCGCATCGAGGTGAGCCGCGCGATTCGAACAATCTCAATGCGCATTTGCAAACCGAATGGCGCTTAAGCTTGCCGGATGATATGTTGACGAAGGTCGACCTGATGTCGATGGCACATGCCTTAGAAGTGCGTTCGCCGTTTTTGGATTATCGCCTAGTGCAAGCAGTGATGCCGATGGAATGGCGCTGGAAGCTTGACGGTATGCGTAAGAAGCATCTATTGATTGAGGCGTTTAAAGATGTGTTGCCGCCGATGCTTCACAACCGCCCGAAGAAGGGCTTTGAGGTGCCCGTGGGTGTATGGATGCGCGGACCGTTGTATGGGTTCGCACGCGATTTGATCGAGAACGATCGATGTTTCTTTGGCACCGTGTTGTCGAAAGAAGGGGCTTTGCAAACGCTGGCGGAACATCGCAGTGGTCGGCGCGATCACAATTTTTGTTTGTGGGCGTTGGTGTCGCTCTTGGCTTGGCAGCAGCAGCATGCGCCGGGGGTTGAGGTTGCGGCGGGGTAGGTCGATCGTTGGTCGGACTTAAGACCTCGACGACATAAGTCCCCAAGCCCCGGAGGGGCAGGGGCACCCATGCGTGATAAGGTTCTTGTGATTGGCTCGTTGCAAATTGAAAACTCGATCGTTTCCAACCTCAACGGTCGCGCGATAAGCTGACGCTAATGAAGTTTGGTAACCACCAATCGGAGCATTCGTATGTCCGAATCCAAATGGCCCAACGTCGTCATCATTTCCCATCCGGTCGTGCAAGAGCGACTGACCGTCCTGCGGGATAAGGACACCGATGTGGAAGGCTTTCGCCGCTTGGTGGGCCAAGTCGCGCGGTTGATGGCGTTTGAAATCACGCGCGATTACCCCACGCGAACGCGCACCATCAACACGCCGATGGAAACGCACGAAGGCGTGGCGTTGGCGCGCGCGATTACCTTGGTGCCGATCTTGCGCGCGGGCTTGGGCATGGCCGAAGGCGTGCATCAGTTGCTACCCTCGGCACGCATGGGGCATATCGGGATCTTTCGTAACGAAGACACACTGGAGCCGACGGTTTATTTTCGCAAACTTCCCGCCGACATCGCGGATTCGGACGTGATTCTGATCGACCCGATGCTGGCCACGGCGGGCTCATTGATCACGGCGATCGACAGCCTTAAAGAGGCCGGCGTCGACAAGCTGAAAGTGCTGTGTCTGGTAGCGGCACCGGAGGGCATCGAGAAGCTCAATGCGGTGCATCCGAATACGCTCGTCTTTACGGCGGCGGTGGATCGATGCTTGAACGAAAGTGGCTTCATCCTGCCGGGGCTGGGCGATGCGGGCGATCGTATCTTCGGTACGGGCTAGGCCGCGACCCAAACGCTTCAAAATGACTGAAAAACTGAATCGCTATGCCTCAAAGTCGATCTATTCGTCCACGCGCGGCGGTTCCGCCAAATGCCGTCGGTCAGCTATAATCGAAGGTCGAAAAAGAAGAAATTCCAGCAAATTTTCCGAGGTATCCGCATGAGTGCCGCTCCCACGATGACGTCCGATTTGACTGCCCGCGCCGAAGCCGCCCGTAAACAACTCGACGAGCACACACGCGAAATCGTGCAGTGGCATTTCGATCCGCAGACGGGCTGCCCCTTCTGGCTCGAATACGCCGAGAAGCTAAGCTGGGACCCACGCAAAGAAGTCAACTGCTACGACGATCTCGATAAGTTCGACGGCTTCCAAGACGAATGGCTGCGCGGCGGGCCGGTACGGCGTTGGGTGCCGAAGGGTATCGTCGGCAAGCCGATCTATGTTTTTGAAACCGGTGGTAGCACGGGCGTGCCTAAGAGCCGCATCAACAGCGACGACTTCCGCATTGACTACGAAATGTTCTCGGAAACGCTTAACGACGCGTCCTTCCCGATCGGTGCCGATTGGCTGATGTTGGGGCCGAGCGGTCCGCGGCGTTTGCGCTTGGCGGTCGAGCATCTTGCGCAATTTCGGAGCGGCATTGCTTTCGGCGTGGATATGGACCCGCGTTGGGTGGTTAAGCTGCTCAAGAAGGGCCGCGTCAATGAGATGCACGAATATAAGGATCACGTGGTCGATCAGGGTCTGACGATTTTGAAGGCGCACCCAAACGTGCAATGTATGTTTACCACGCCCAAATTACTCGAAGCGATCTGCGAGCGCGTCTCGCTGGCCAAGGTCGGCATCAAGGGCGTGTTCTGCGGCGGCACGCAGATGACGCCGCAGTTCCATCGCTTCGCCCGCGAAGAATTGCTCGAGGGCAAGGTCGAATTCGTACCGACGTATGGCAACACGCTGATGGGGCTGGCTTGTCATAAGCCGTTCGACCCGGCTGATAATTACGACATCATCTATCACCCGCCGTGCCCGCGCGCCATGGTCGAAGTGGTGAACTTCGACGACGAAAAGACGATCGTCGATTACGGCGAATGGGGCCGCGCCCGCCTGACCACACTCACTAAAGAGTTCTTCATGCCGCGCTTTCTGGAGCGCGACGAGGTGAAGCGCACACCACCGTGCGAGAAATATCCGTGGGATGGTTGTGCCAATGTGCGACCGTTCTCGGGTTTTCAGAATAAGGTGGTGGAAGGGGTTTATTGATGACGGCAAAAGAAATTGCGTTAGATGCGATTGCGCACTTGCCCGATTCTGCGACGATCGAAGAGATTATGGAAGCGTTATACGTTCGCAAGAAGATGGCGGACGGGCTAGCGGATATTGAGGCGGGGCGTGTTGTTTCTAACGACGAGGCGAAGAAGCGGTTTGAGGCATGGCTTCAAAAATAGTCTGGACCGAAAATGCCTTGAATGATCTTGAGGGGATCACCAAATTCATCTCGCAAGATTCGGTGCACTATGCTCGTGTAACACTTCAACGCGTCACGAAATCCGCCGAAAAGCTGGTTGAATTTCCTGAATCCGGTCGCATTGTACCGGAGGCCGATTTAACGGAGTGTCGCGAGATAATCTGTTCGCCATACAGAATTATCTGTCAGATTGTTGGTGCTGATATTTACATCGTTACAATTTTGCATGGGGCGCGCCAATTCGCTCCGGATGTTCTGCCAAAAGGCGGCTGATTATTTTTACGTCAAATTCACGCCACCCCGAAATTTGAATCCCCCGCCGTCCCCCCCAATAATGCTCCGCAGCCGACTTGCCTTGTTTCGCGGCCTCGTGCGGACAAGTCTGAGAGGAGTTTGCCATGAAAGGCGTTGTTCTGGCCGGTGGGACCGGCTCGCGGCTGATGCCGCTCACCAAAGTGACCAACAAGCACCTGCTGCCGGTCGGGCGCTGGCCGATGATTTATCACCCCATCAAAAAGTTGGCCGCCGCCGGAATGGAAGAAATTCTGATCGTGACCGGCCTCGACCACATGGGCGACGTGGTCAATCTGCTGGGCAGCGGTAAGGAATTCGGTGTGCGCTTTACATACAAAGTGCAAGATGAAGCCGGGGGCATCGCGCAGGCACTGGGCCTGGCCGAAAACTTCGCCGGCGACTCACCCGTGACCGTTATTCTCGGTGACAACATTTTCGAACACGACCTCACGGGCGACGTCAATCAGTTTCGGGAGCAAAAGCAGGGCGCCCGGTTGCTGCTCAAAGAAGTGACCGACCCGCAGCGCTTTGGCGTTGCCGAGTTGGAGGGTGACCGCGTGGTGCGGATTGAAGAAAAGCCGAAGCAGCCCAAGAGCAACATGGCCGTCGTGGGTATCTATATTTACGACGCGGACGTGTACAAAATTATTCGCACGCTCAAACCGTCAGGCCGCGGTGAGTTGGAAATCACCGACGTCAACAATGCGTACATCGAGCGCGGCCAGATGAGCTATGGCGTGCTCGACGGTTGGTGGAGCGACGCGGGCACGTTCGGTTCGCTGGCACGCGTGCAAGAGCTGATCAAAGGCACGGAAGCGGCGTTCGATGCTAGCGAGGAGTAAACGTCGAAAAATCAAAACGTCAAAACGTCGAGAGATGATAATTAAACACGCGAGCCTGGATCAGAGCCGCGCCCGTCAGGAAGCGGTCATCGTTAGAACTTGCGAGACGGTACTTGGTGGGCGCAATTCCCGCGAGATATTGAGCGTCCGCCGCGGAACACCGGTTGCAAACCGGTGCCACAGCGCAGACAAACCGGTGCCACAGCGCAGACAAACCGGTGCCACAGCGCAGACAAAACGTTGCCATAACGCAGGCAGTTTGGTAATCAGCGCCTTCGGCGGCGCGAGGCAAAGTGAGAGTTAGGATTTTCGCTTATTGAAAGTCAACAGGTTGCGGTAAACTGCTCGCGGATACGTAATTGTAAGCAACCTTCGCATGCTCCTAAGAAAGTAATCGACCATGTCATTCTCTCCCAACGTTGTAATGGTGACCGGCGGGGCCGGGTTTATTGGCTCGAACTTCGTGCGCTACGTGCTCGCCAATAGCGACGATATGAAGGTAGTCAACGTCGACTGCCTGACGTATGCGGGCAACCTCGGCAATCTGACGGATATTGCCGATGATGCGCGTTATGTTTTTGAGAAATACGATATCTGTAACACCGACGAGATCGTGGCGGTGTGCCAGAAGCACAACGTCGACGCGATCGTTCATTTCGCCGCCGAAAGCCATGTCGATCGCAGTATCACGGGGCCGGGCGAGTTCGTACGTACCAACGTGCAGGGCACACTCAGCATGTTGCAAGCAGCACGGGCGGCGGGGGATGTGCGATTCTTGCAAGTGGGCACCGACGAGGTGTACGGTAGCCTTGGCGAAGAAGGCTTGTTCACGGAAGAAACACCGCTCGATCCGCATTCGCCTTACAGCGCGTCAAAGGCGGCGGCGGATCATCTCGTCAGCGCGTTCGGCACGACGTACGGCTTGCCGGTGCTCACCACGCGTTGCAGTAACAACTACGGGCCGTATCAATTCCCCGAAAAGATGATCCCGTTGATGATCAACAACGCACGGCACGACAAACCCTTGCCGGTGTATGGCGACGGCTCCAACGTGCGCGATTGGTTGTATGTGGAAGACCACTGTTCGGCACTGTGGGCGGTGTTAACCAAAGGCGACACTGGGCGCGTATATAACATCGGCGGTAATAGTGAAAAGCGAAACTTGGCCGTGGTCGTCGCGATTCTGCGATACTTGGATAAGCCAGATTCGCTGATTCAATTCGTGACGGATCGGCCCGGTCACGATTTTCGATATGCCATCGATGCGTCGCGGGTATATCAAGAGTTGGGTTGGCAACCGAGCGTGAGTTTTGAAGCCGGGCTGGCCCAGACGATTCAATGGTATTTGGATAACCAAGACTGGCTCGACCAGGTGGTGAGCGGGGCGTATAAAAATTATTACGAGTCGATGTATGCAGGACGCTAGTGCTGTGTCCGAGAGCTATTCCGTTCAAACTCTTAGGTAATGGCCAAAACCCTCACCCCGGCCCTCTCCCTGCAAGGGAGAGGGAGTACACATAACGCGACAACTCACACTTGAACGCCTTGCTCGATGAGCCCTGTCTTAAAGAATATCCCGCACCTCCAACACCACAACCACCGGCCCCATTTCGCAGCCGACTTCTAAATCACTACGCTCTTGCAAGAGCAACCGCGCGCGGGTTCCTTCGGTCGTGGCAATATCGAAGCGGGTGCTGTCGAGGTCGATATCCTGAAATAAATGATACGTGACCGAGTTATCGCCTTCCCACACGCGGCACGGCGACCCACCGAATGGCGTGTTGATTTGGAACGTGCCGGTCATCAGAAACGGTTCGTTGACGGCACCATCGCCGGAGACGCCGGGGATGGGGATTTCCGGCAGGTTGATCGAGCAAGCGGCCAGCGGCAGGACGTTAGCGAACAGCATTAGGGTGAGCGTAGAACGGAAGCGACTTGCGAACATCTTATTGCCTTTCAAATCGCGCTGTTGCGCGGTAGATATTGAATGAGAGCGCCCACACGCGGCGGTGGTGATTGTGGTATTATACCCGCCCACAGCCGGACGCATGGGTGGTGCCACTGCGATTCACCGGGCCAACGTCCTATCAAACGCCCAATCACAAGGCGGAAGCAACGATGAAATTCAAGCTGCACAATCTTATCTTCGTCGGCATGATTCTGGGCGTCGTGATCGGCCTCGGCCTGCATTACAGCATGGCCACCGAAACGAACGCCGCGGGCGCGGTGGTGGTCAAGGCCGACCAGCCTGAGTGGATCGAGTATTCGGTTTGGACGCTCGATTTATTGGGCCCCACGATTTTTATGGGCGCGTTGAAAATGATTATCGCGCCGCTCATTTTGGCGAGTATCGTCAGCGGCGTAACGAGCCTTCCCGACGCACGTGAGTTGGGCGCCATCGGTTGGAAGACAATGGCCTATTACGCGTGCACGACGAGCGTGGCCGTTGCGTTGGGGCTGGTGTTCGTGTTGGTCATTCAGCCCGGCAAGAAAGAAGCCTCGGAACAGGTGCGCGACAAGCGCGTGGCGGAGATCGAAGGTTACCGCGAGGCGTTTGCGGAGGCGGGCGGCGACGCGTCGGATAACAATCCGGAATTCGTGAGTTACGTGCGCGTGCAATCGGGCGCGAAGAGTTCATCGGAGCATACCGAGAAGATGGCCAAGCTATCGGGAGCGGAAGAACGTTCCGCCGGTGATATCTTTCGCGACGACATCGTTAAACCGTTGTTGATGAATCCGTTCGAGTCGATTTCATCGAGCCCGGTGAACTCGCTCGGCATTATTTTCTTCGCGTTGCTGTTGGGGTTGGCGTGTACCTTCGTCGGCGACGCGGCCGCGCCGGTGGTGAGCTTCTTCAACAGTTTCAACGACGTGATCATGAAAATCACGCACTGGCTGATGAGCATTTCACCTTTTGCCGTCATGTGCATCATGGGCAAGCTGGTCGCCGAGAATGGGCCGGGCATTTTCGAAACGCTCGGCTGGTACTGCGGCACCGTCATCGCGGCGATCTTGGTACACGTCATCTTCTTGTTGCTGGTGTGCCGATTTCTCGGCGGCGTTGGGCCGTTGGAGCTATGGCGCGGTCTGCGCGAGGCCTGGATGATCGCGTTTACTACGCGCAGTAGCGCCGCGACGTTGCCCGTGACGATTGCGAATCTGACGGAGAATTTGAAGGTCTCGCCCAAGGTCGCGAACTTTTCATTGCCGCTGGGCGCGACCATGAACATGGATGGCACGGCGCTGTACGAAGGCGTGGCCATTATTTTCTTGATACAGATCTACTCGGGCTTGGTGGACGTACCGATCGAATTGGGCGGGCCGGTGACGCTGGTGATTTTTGTGACGGCCGTTTTGGCGTCGGTGGGCGCGGCGGCCGTACCCGACGCGGGGCTCGTGACGATGGTGCTGGTTGCGTCGGCGGTGCATTTGCCGATCTACTACATCCCGCTCATTTTCGCCGTCGATGCCTTTCTCGATATGTTCCGCACGTCGACGAACGTGCTAGGCGATTCGGTCGGTGCCATCGTGGTAAATCGGTTGGAGCGCGATAAGTTGGGTGACGCGGTTCCGGCGTGATGGATATGCCGCGCAGGCGTGGTATGCGAGGCAGGCGATTACGCACGCACTGGCAGAGCCGCGGCCTCTGGCCGCATGGTATTCGCGCACAAGAATGATTCTTACGAGTCGCGGGCGCGAATCTCGATTTAATCACGTTGCGATCAGAGCCGCGCGACACTTAGCCCTCGGCCAATGGCCGAGGGCACCAGCGACGTTCCAAGAGAAGAAATTGACATTGCTTAATTTGATTCCCCACCCTTCGCTTAGCGCGAAGGATGGGGCACCCGTAGCAATATTCCTATTCGCTTTCATTCAGCGCGCTTCGAGATTCCGCGGGCGCGACATCGTCATTCACGGGAAACGTTTCTTCCGTGGTTGTCGGCATCGATTCGTCCGCGTCTGCTGCGCCCGCGTCGCCTTCATTCGCGTCGGCCGGCTGCGTCGTCGGCAACGCGACGGGCTCCGGGGGCGGTGGATAATCCGGATAGGTATCTCGAAGCGATTGCCATAGCGGCGCATCGGGATAACGCTGTTCGAGTTGTTGCAGATAACTGAATGCGGCGTCGCGCGGGTCGCTGCTTTCAATCGCCGCGCGGGCCGCATCGAGCGCGAGGGATTGATTTTGCGCGAGCAATTGAATCTGCGCCGTTAACAATCGGCTGGCTGTGGTCGGCTGTGCCAACGCTTCTGCTTTCTTTACAAAACCCAATGCCCGCTCGGCGTGTTGCGAAGCGTTGGCAAAGCTCTCGGCCAAACGCAAATATGCCGTCGCCAATTGCATTGCTTGTTCGGCTTCACTACCGGAAAACAGCGCGGCAATTTGTTTGCGGGCGGCGGCTTCGTCACCGCTGGCGAGCAATAGCGCTAAACGCGTTTGCCCCAAGGCGCCGGGCAATGGTCGCGCGATCTTTTCTTCGTCGCTGCCGGGCAGTGCCCCTTCCTGTACTTCGTAGGCAATGACCAACCGTTTCAATGCTTCGGTCGGATCGCCGTCGGGGTTTTGCACGAGCATGATTTGCGCACTTTCGCGCAGCGCGGCGGCGTGAGCCTTAAACAATCGTCCACCGGCAGCTTCGTACATCTTGATGGCCGTGTCGGCGAAGTTTAATGCGTTGGGTTGACCGCTCAGCTTGGCGATCTCGGCACCCAGGCGCAGTGTTTCAGGCGCGAGCTTGTCGTTCCATTCGTTCGGATCTTTCTCCGCATCTTGCGTGGCGATGTTGACGAAGTCGTTAAAGACTTGCATCGCAATCGGATAGCGCATGAGCGAGCGGATCATCGTCTGCACGCTGGGATCGATTTCATTGCGACGCAAGTATTCGCGTAGCCATTGCCAGCGCAAGCGCGGGTCGAGGCTCGGAATCACCTGCTGATCGGGCGTGAGCACGACGTAATCCGACCATAAGCGTTGCAGATATGGCAGGGTAAAGGGTTCGTCGGCACGACAGCGCGCCAACAGCGCGGCGTAGTCGAGAATGCAGGCTGTGGCTCGTTGCGTGTCGTTCTTGCGGGCGAACGCGCGCGAACGGGCGAACTCCAGGCGCCACGCGATATGGCTCATATCCATGAAGCGCGGCACCGCCTTATCGAGGGCCGACCAAAGTATGAACGCATCGCGCGCATCTTCCATCATTTTGTCGGTGATCTGCGGGGCATCCACCGTCTCGGGCGCGGATACCACTGCTTCGACTTGTCGGGAGAATACGACCACGCGCGCTTCGACGGCGTTCTGCCGTGCGATGATGCGCTGCAGCGGGTCGAGAATATTGTTCCCTGCGAAGTCGTGCTGCGCAATCGCCCCTTCGTATTCGTTGGCCTTGCGTAACTCGTTGGCGTGCTGCTGGGCGCGCGTGCCGCGCCAGTGTTGCACACCCGCGTAGCCGATACCGATCGCAAAGAGCAACGACGCGGCACCGAGGATTCGTACGTTGCGTTCGCTGTTTTGCGTTTTCTCCGCCGGCGCGGATGTGCCCCAAGCGCTGCGCGTCAGCGCAAACAAACACGCCCACGTCGTGAAGAACAACGGCGGATAGCCGGGTTTGTGCAATGAAACCGACGCGCCCTCTTCAACGGCCATGGCAAACAGCGCGGCCATCAACGCGATTACGAGTCCGCGTCCGACACCGCTCTGGTCGCTTCGATCGAGCCAGCGCAGCGCCTGCCAAAACGTAAGCAGCAGTGCCGCGAGAAAGCTGATGGCACCCGCCAAGCCCAAATTGGCAAGCAGTTCGAGGTACTCGTTGTGGGCATGGGCCGTCCAGCGGAAACTATCGATGGCCAACACGTTGGGGTCTTCGAGCTGTTGGTTGCGCACCAACGGGCCCGTCTTCATGGTGTAGCCGCCTTCGCCATGACCGCCGACGATCTTTTGCGACCAGAGCGTGATGGCGTAAGGCCATTCGTAATTCAGGCGCGAGCGAATCGAGTGCGATCGGTCGCCCATCACGCCGCTAACGCGCAGATTATCGACGTAGTTGATGCCGGCGACGGCAACCATGACGAATATCAACACCACGATCAAACGGCGCGACTTCGACACGAGGGCAATGAGCATCATAAAGATGCCGGCAATCACGCCGATCTGCGCGGCACGCCCCGACGTCAGATATACCACCCATAAACACAACAGCGCAATCGGAATGCCCAAGTATAAATTTGCAGAACGGGATGGACCTTTGGAATTGTCTGATGCCTGACGAATGGTTAACCAACTCATCCCAATAAACACGCCCGGCAACATACACGCACCGAGCAGCGTCGAATTGCCCATCGGGAACATCAAGCGCGGCGTAACGCCGATACCAAGGTAAAGCTCGTACTCAGCCAGATCGCGTTGCACCCAATAGTATAAGCTGATGGTGGCCACCAGCGCCAGCACGCCCGCCATAAGCCACGCCAAGCGCTGGGCCTGCTGCGGTTGCAGCAACAGCGCCAACGGTAACCACCAACCGAACGTGATCAGCCTGAGGATGACGCCGCCCATCGAGATATCGGGCGACTCAGAGAAGAACGAACTGACGAGGCTGATGAACAGGAGCAACACGAACCATGCGATCGGGTTTTGTGCCTGCCGTTTGAAATCCAACACGTGTTGCGACTCGAGCGCATAACTCGGCGGTCGCAACAGGAACACCAACCCCATCACCACCGTCAACGCCGCCGCGCCGAGGTGAAAAAACAAATCGCGAATCTCCACACCGCGGGGCGTGGCGAAGCGACTGGCCGTGCCGCCGTCGTTGCTAATCGACATGACGTTGATAATCGATGCAAGCAACGAATCGTCGTTTTGCTGTCTGGATGACATCTCGGCGGGCGAGATGAAGAATAGCGCGCAAAAGATGCTGAGCCCGGCGATGACGGTCAGCGCCAGCCCCGCGCCTGTGGGGGCGATGGGCGCGGGTGGGACGGCGGCTTGCGGTAGGGTGGTCATACGATGGCGCCCTCTGTGAAGGTTGCGGGGGTCGTCGGGTGTTGGAGGCGGCTCCGGCCATTGCGGCTTACGTCGGCGACCGGGCGGCAGTTCGCGCCGTGCATGGTATCACGCGCCATAAACCCCGCCAAACGCGAAAGTTGCGCTGGCGAGCTTCGTTGCGGCGGGATTCGTCGCCACGTAGCATAACGGCATGCTGCGAAACCTGATGATGACGATGGCCTACGACGGGCTCGAATTCCACGGCTGGCAATTTCAGCCCGGCCTGCGGACCGTGCAAGAGGTGGTGGAGCAGGCTCTGCGTCGCGCCCTGCGCCATCGCGTGCACGTGATCGGCTGCAGCCGCACCGACAGCGGCGTGCACGCGGCGGGGTACGTGGCCAACGTGTTTACGCCCAGCCAACTGCGGATCGACGCCGCTTTTCGCAGCGTCGGCTCGCGGTTGCCCAAAGACGTCTCGTTGATGGACATGCGCGAGGTGCCGCTAACGTTTCACGCCACGCGCTCGGCCGAAGCCAAGCTCTATCGTTACCGCATTCATAACGACGTGGGCCGACCTGTCGAACATCTGCGGCAGCATGCGGTGTATCATCATTGGCAGAAGTTGGATATCGAGCTGATGCGACAGGCGGCGCGCTATTGGGTGGGGCGGCACGACTTCACGTCGTTTGCCTCTTCAGGGAATGACCGCTTCTCCAACGTGCGGACGGTCTATCGCATCGATATCTACCGCGAAGGGTTGGAGATTCGCGTCGACATCGAAGGCGATGGTTTTTTATACAAGATGGTGCGCAACATCGTCGGCACGCTGTGCGAGTTCGGTCGCGGTCGCTATCCGATCGACCGCGCGCCGGAGATACTCGCTGCCAAAGATCGCACGCAAGCCGGCGGCACAGCGCCCGCGCGCGGGTTGTCATTGCAATGGGTGCGATACAACATGCCGGCCCTGCCCGAGCCGACGCCCGATATGCTGTACGACGCGGCCCATATCGAAGAAACACCCAAACACCGCCGCGCCAACGTCGATGCCGAACCGCTCTCAACGGCGCCACTTCCGCGCGGCATCGAGCCCGAAACCGATGAGCCCTGCGCGTAACGACGAACGACTATGAAGATCGCTCACATCATCACGCGCTTGATTCTCGGCGGCGCGCAAGAGAACACCGTGCTGTCTTGCGAGGGCCTGGCGGATTTAGGGCACGAATTGTTGCTCATTAGTGGGCCGACGACGGGGCCGGAAGGGTCATTGCTGGAGCGCGTGCGACGCGGAAATTACACATTTGTCGAAACGCCCGCGTTGGTGCGTGCCGTGCATCCGACGCGCGATTATCGCGCGATCGGCGCGTTGGCGCGCGTGCTGCGCGAATGGCAACCCGATTTCGTGCACACGCATTCGAGCAAAGCGGGCATTCTGGGGCGCATGGCGGCGCGGCGGGCGCGCGTACCGCACATCGTGCATACCATTCATGGCATGAGTTTCAATCGCACGCAGTCGGCTTGGCAACGTCGGTTGTACGCGATGTTGGAGCGGCGTTGCGCGCGCTCTACGGATGCGCTCGTGTGCGTGGCAGACGCGATGCGCGAGCAATCGTTGGCCGTCGGCATCGGCAGGCCCGATCAATTCGTAACCGTGCGCAGCGGCATGGAGACCGATGCGTTCGATCCGTCGCGCTACGATCGCGCGGCAGTGCGGCAGGCGTGGGGCTTTCGCGACGATCATGTGGTGGTGGCGACCGTCGCGCGGTTGTTTCGCAACAAAGGTTACGAGCAATTAATTCCGATCATGCAACGAGCGGTCAAGGCGGCACCGCAGTTGCGGTTCGTTTGGATCGGTGACGGGGCGGACCGTGCGGTGTATGAGCGTCAGTTGGAATCGTGCGGCTTGCGACAGCATGTGTGCTTCACCGGGTTGGTTGCGCCTACGGAGATACCGAAGTTGCTTGCGGGTGCCGATATGCTCGCCCACGCGTCGCAATGGGAGGGCTTGCCGCGCGCCGTGGTGCAAGCGCTATTGATGCAGCGCGCCGTGGTAAGCTTCGATATCGACGGCGCGCCGGAAGTCGTCATCCCCGGCGCGACGGGCGAGTTGGCACCGTTAAACGCTCTCGATGCGTTCGCCGCGGCCCTGGTGAAGTTGGCCAACGATGCGACGCTACGATCGCGCTACGGTGCGACGGGGCGTTCGCGCTACCTGCTTGAGTTTGACCATGCCGTGATGGCGCAGCGGCTGGCGCAAGTGTATGAGGCCCTCGCGAACAAGCAGCCGGTAGCGCAGCTCGATTTCACGGCCACGCGTTAATCGTCGGTCTCGCTTTCGACATCTTTCGGCGCCGGTAACGTTTCAATATCCAACGTGCTGCCATCGGGCATGGTCAGGCTACTGATTTCCGCGCGAAAGTCGGTCTTGCCAAGATACTGCACTTCAAACGTCGCGTGCACGACATGTCCACCGCCGTCGCGATGCGCTTGCGGATGATCGAACAAGACGACTTGATTGATGTATTGATTTTGATTGAACTGCGGCACGTACTGAAAATCGTAGCGTTTGCCGTCGATCACCACACCCGTATCGTCGCGTGTGATGAGCCCGGCATCGATGAGTTGGTCTAACGACGCGGGTGGTATGCTGCCGCCGAAGTATTGATCCTGCAGGATGGTTGCGAGCTTGGTGATCTTCGCCTTGCAGCCGCGTTCGTCACGGTCCACGCGCACGGCGCGCGCTCCCTGGCGCAAGCTCGGATAGACCAATACGCCGACCACGCTGTAAACCAGGATCGACAGAATGCCGATTCCAATTGCGATGCCGCGCCGGCGCTTGATAAGGCGGCGCTCATCGGCGTCGTCGGTGGAAGCCGTCGGAACGCGCAACGCCATGATGATGCCGACAAGTCCGACGAACGGGCAGCAAACGAGGCCGACGATGCTGCACAGCATGGCGTTGGTGGCTTTGCGATTGGCGGGGTCGATGGCGCGGAACACGTCGAGGCGCTCGTCTCGCTGCTTGCTGCGCGGCATGCGAATCGGGCGTTCGCAATGCGGACAGCGTAACAACGTTCCCGGCGGAGCGTTGGCGGCGACGTCTTGCTTGCAGGCAGGGCAGGGAAACGACTGAGCTTCCATGATGGTATTTTAAGCTGACGACCGCACGGAAGGGTAGCGGGCCGACTGCAACGTCGAGAGTGGCATCGCGTATCAGTGAGGGAGACGGCATCGACCGAAGCGGATTCGCATGCGCGACGTTTTTTGTCTCGCGAGTTAGCACGGGTTTGGTTACCGTCAGCTCGAAATCTTGATCAGTTACCATGCGTTGTTGAGGATGGAATGGATAAACGACTCGAAGCTTTGCTCGAACCGATGCAACCGATGGATGCGTCCGACTTGCACCTGGTGCCGCATCACCGACCGACCTATCGCGTGCACGGCGATTTGATCCCGGCAAGCGAAGACGCATTGATGGCGGAGGCAACGGCCGAGATGATCGCGTCGGTCGCGCCGCCGCACGTGCATCAGGCGATCGAACAACTGCAGGATTGCGATTTTGCCGTGGCGTTGGAAACCACGCGCGGCACGGCGCGCTTCCGCGCGAACGTCGGCGTAAGTCGTGGCTTGATGGGGGCTTGCTTTCGCGCGATTCCGGCGACCACGCCCACGCTGCCCGAGTTGGGCTTTCCCAGCGATCTCGGCGTGCGGATTCTCAAACAACGCGACGGACTCGTATTGATCACGGGCGTGACGGGTAGCGGTAAGACCACGACGTTGGCCGCGCTGATTCAGATGCTCAATACCGGTGGCGGTCGGCGCATCATCACGATCGAAGAGCCGGTGGAGTATCTCTACGAGCCCGTCGGCACCAGCATCATTACGCAGCGCGAAGTCGGTACGGATGTGCCCTCGTTTTATGAAGGGTTGCGCTCGGCGTTGCGGCAAGACCCGGATGTGATTCTCGTCGGTGAGATTCGCGATCAGGATACGGCGCGACTCGCGATCAGCGCTGCCGAGACGGGTCATCTCATATTTGCCACGATGCACACGCGCGACGCGAAAGGAGCGATTACGCGGCTCGTCGACTTGTTCCCGGTCGGGCGCCGCGATGAGATTCGCACGCAGCTATCGCTTTCCCTTCGCTTTGCCGTGACGCAACATCTGTTGCCGAGCGCCGTCGGCGGTCGCCGCGTGTTGGCGGTCGAGGCGATGTACGGCAACTTCGGTGTGCGCAGCGCCATCCGCCAGGGCAAGATCGATATGATCGACACGGCCATTCAAAACGGCCGACAAGACGGCATGTTCTCGCTCGATACCGACCTGCATCGACTGCTGAGCGAAAATCGCATCACGGTCGATACGGCCCGCAAGCACGCGCAGGATCCGACGGAGTTCGGCGGGTAATTTCACGCTTATGAGCGGTTTGATGAATATTCCAAATGGGTGCTTGTGGATGCTGATGAGTAATTGTCAAATTCTCCTGCAACATCGCCCGAATCATTTTTCTGAGTCGGTGAAGATAATTGGTGGGGGACATTGGAACTCCGATCCCGGTAGGGATCGAGGGAAAATAGCCCACCGTTTCAACGGTGGTTGTTCGGGGCATAAACGTTTGTTTCGTCCTGGAAGGACGATGGGAAAGGTCCGGGGCATTCCTTCTATCCCTCCGGGACAATAAGGTTGTTCCACATGGTGGAGATAAAGAAAACTTGTAACTCAATTTTGTCTTCTACGACCACCGAATGGAATTGAGAGATCTTTAGGCTTGTCTCGGATCGGGAAATGGGTATGGTTCGCTCATACAAGGAGGAACCTTCCCAATGAGCACCGATTCTTATCTTTTTCGTCGTCTAACGCTTGCAATTCTGCCCGGCCTTTTCGTCGCCATTGGCTGCAACAGCCCGCAGGTGTGGGTGGAAGCCGAACGCCATCTCGAATTGGACGCCACTGAGATTCAACAACTCGCGATCGAGAACGACAACGGCTCGATTTTGGTACGCGGCATCGATAGCGGCCTTAACGACAACAAGATCTACGTCGACGTGCGCGTGCGCGCCGGGGGGAAGGATCAGGTCGAGGCCGAAGCATGCTTGGGCGCGATCGAAATCGAAGCCGCGCCGGTCACACGCAAGATTCAACTGGTGCGCACCAATTGGTTGCGCTCTAAGCGACCGGACTGGGGGCAACGACTTTCCTATTCCGTGCGCCTGCCCAAGACGATGGCGGTGCAAGCGCAGACCGACAACGGACGGATTACGGTCGAAGATACCGAAGGGCCGATCGTGCTCGATTCGGGTAACGGGGCATTGATCGTTCGCGGGGGCGCGCGCGAGGTGCGAGCGCATTCGGGCAACGGGCGCATTGTGGTGCAAACGGCGGCGCCGGATATTGACTTGGACTCGGGCAACGGCGGCATTCAGGCCGACCTGACGGCGAACGGCCCGGTTGCGGGGCGTATCGATACCGGCAACGGCAGCGTGCGCGTGAGCTTTACGCCGGACACGTTCGCCGATCTCACGGTGAGCACCGGCAACGGTCGCATTCGGGCACGGTCGTTGAATATCAAGGATTTATACACGACGCGCAATTCGCTACGTGGCACGATCGGCGAAGGCGGCGGTACGCTACGCATTCGCACGGGCAACGGTAGCGTGACGTTGGAATAGTGCGACGGCGTTAGCGTTTCGCCGTCTTGCGGTCGGTGGGTTTGTCGGAGGACTTATCGCCTTCTTTGGTGCGCTGCTTCTTATCGGCGATGTTGCTCTTGCGTAGTTTCATGCGCTGCTCACGGTTGAGCACGTTGCTTTCCAGCTTGCGACACATGCGGTCGAAGATGCGTTCGACGGGAGCGCGCAAACGCTCGGCTTGGTTGCGATGGTACTTGCGCTTGGATTCGCTTAGCGATTCATTAGCGCGACGTTCGTTGTACTCGATATCATCCGCCTTGGCGGCGAGATAATTCAGCGCTTCTTTTTCATGTTGCTTGAGAATCCCATCGGCGGCGATGCGCTGCTTTTCGTCACACTCGAATTCATTGACGAACCATTTGACGTAGCGCTCCCACGCCGAAGGGTCACGACCGGTGGTTTCGAGGTTGGGTTGTGGGTTGCCCTTGGCATTTTCGGTCAATAAGTTTTTTCGGGCGTCTGCTGCTTCCGCGTCGAGAACCTGAGGAATGTGCACGGGATCATTATGCAACCCCCAGTCGCGCGGATCCCAATTGCCCGCCTTCCAATCCTGCATCATCTCTTTCACATCGTTATGACGCTTCATGACCGATTCCATGTCGTAGTCGAGCAGTTCCTTCTGCTCGGGCGTCATGGTCGCCTCGAGTTTGCCGCGTACGCGGTTGACCGACTCGAGGGCATCGTTCATCAACGGCTCGAGCTTTTGCGACCAGCGCTGCACCATCTCAGCCGTAAATGGCTTGTTTTGCGAACGGGTTGAAATAATTTCCGACGCGATCGGCAGCAACTCGGTGAAATGCTGCATCGTGAAGCGCATCGACTCCTGCCGCATTTCCTCGCCCAGCATCTGCGCTTGTTCGTCGCTAAGGCCCAATCGATCCTGATAGGCGCGAATGAAAAGCTCTTCGCGCTCCCGATTTTGCATCGGGCTGATGTCGGTGATCTGGTTAATCAGTTGCAGCGTGAACTGATCGGCTTCGCTATCCCAACCGCGGGCGGCGAAGACGTTGTTGTGTGCATCCTTAATGATGCTGGCTTCGTCGTACCAATTCTCCATCAGGACGCTGGCGCGCGACTGTACCGCTTGCAACTGCTCGACGATGGCGTTCGGCGGCGTGATCTCTTTGGGCTTGGCGCTCTTGCCCTTGTCTTCGGCATATACCGTGGCAGACATGCAAATGATCGCGCCCGCCATCAGTGTGCAAAGCGACAGTCGAAAAAGTTTAATCTTGGAATCGCGTCGAATGTTCATAGGCAATTTGGCCCTTCTGCGAGCCGCGAGGAAACGTAACTTACGATGCGTGGTTGCCGTTGCCGGGGCTGTTGCGAATCGCCTTCTTCAGGCGTTCGTGCAACTCACCCGGGCGGCGCACCAAGCGCCAGCAATCCGTGCCTTCAGTGGACGAGGTAAAGCCGATATCGCCAACGCCCAGCGCTGCGCCGATCGCCACGCCGGTCTTCCAGGTTTTCTCTACCGTCGGCAACGGCGCCGAATAAATCATAGCCGTGCCGACGCCGCGCACGCTCAAAATGCGGCGGTTCGTTAGCACATACAAGCTGGACGCCCATTCGAGCATAGCCCAGCCGATACGCAATGCGGCAATCGCGATGGCCGCTTGAAACAGCGTGCCGGCATAATTGGCCGGTGCCCACGGGGAGTAGCTAAACGCCGCCAATGCGATGGCAAACAAAATGAAGCGGCCCGAAACAAACAACAAAAACCACGGCGAGGGCTTCACCGCAAAATGCACGATCTCGCCGCCATCCAACAAATGGGCCGGCACCGCCTCGACCACGGGCGACTCGACCGCAACGCCGGTCGTGGTGCCCTCATTCAGCGTGGGCAACGGTGCCGAGCTTACGCGTGGCTTGCGGTCGTCGTGGTCGGTCATTGGTACAACTCCTCGCGGAGTACGGCAATATCGGGCCAATTGCGATACTGGTTGTTGAAATCGAGCCCGTAACCCACGACGAATACATCGTCCACGTCGAATCCAACGAAATCGGCGTGCAGGTCTTTCGGGGCTTTGGCCGGCTTGCGGAGCAGCGTGCAGATTTTCACGCTGGCTGGTTGGCGCTCGCGCAATTGTTGCGAGACGGCCTTCAGCGTATTGCCCGTATCCAGAATATCATCGACCACCAACACGTCGCGACCTTCGATTTCAACGTTTAAGTCTTCAACGATTTTGGTGGCACCGCCGACGGTGGTCGCGCCGCGGTAGCGGCTGACGGTCATCAGCCCGATATGCATTTTGAAGGGCAGATGGCGAATCAGATCGGCGACGAAGATGATTGAGCCGGTCAGCACGGGCACAATCACCAAATCGCGGTGGTTATCTGCATATTCAGCGGCGATTTCTCGACCGAGCTCCGCCACGCGACGGTCGATTTGCTCGCGCGAGATCAGAATCTTGGCCAGATCATCTTCCATTCCGCAATTATAGGCGTTGGCCGTCCGCTCACAAGGTAGGTCGCGATTCACAAACCTCGCGTTTACAGATGTTTGTGGTGAATGGAGCAGCCGATGGGGACGGAAATCGGGCGTGTCCAGCGCGTGTCCGCGTAATGGCTCTATACCCGTTTGTAGCTGGGTGACCATCGGTTTTGGTCCGATGAGCGGGATAGCGCCGAATCCGGTGCGCGACGGGAGGATGGGGCTTCGATGGATGGCATGACCTACGGTCAACGCAGCGAGCAGCCTTTGGTGCTGATCATCGACGACGCCAAGGACTTTACCGAGTTGGTCGCGAAGATTCTGCGCACCTCGGGTTTTCGCACGATTAGCGCTGAGACCGGCAAAGCGGGCTTGTCAATCGCGGAGAAATACAATCCGGACGCCGTACTGCTGGATTTGAACTTAGGTGACGATGACGGCCGCGATGTTTGCCGCGAATTCAAGGCTCGGCTGGCGACAGCGGATACGCCGATTTTGTTCGTTACCGGGTCGGACCTTTCGGATGATTTGGTGCAGGGCTGTTATGACGCGGGCGCGCACGACGTGATCTCCAAGCCGGTGCGACGGGTGTTGGTAACCAACCGGTTGAAAGTCGCGCTTGGCGAACAACGGTTGCGCGAAGATTACAAGCGGCTGGCCACGCAAGACCCGGAAACAGGCTTGGAAAACAGGCGGCAATTCTTTATGCACCTGACCGAGTCGGCGGGCAACGCACCGCGTTTGCAGCGCGATACCTATTTGCTGTTGGGTGATATAGACAATCTGACGGGTATCAATGTGCGGCATAGCTTTGAGTTAGGCGATGAAGCGATTCTGACGATGGCGCGGTTGTCCAAGCGTTTGATTTCGGTCGACTGTCGCGTCGGTCGAATTGCGGGCGACACGATCGGCATCTTGCTCAAGCGCGGCAGCGAAGCGCAAGCATTGGCAACTGCGGAGCGTATTTCCAAGACGTTCGCGGCGATTGCCTTCGACCCGGTGAACGATCCCAAGCATTTCCATATGAGCTTTGGGATCAGTCGCGTGCTCGGCAGTCAGGGTAAGTCGGTCAACGCCGATCGGCTGATCTATGAAGCCGATGTGGCGCTGTATGCACAGAAGCAATTGGGCGGTCGCGGGATTTGCGAGTTTTGGACGCTCGATCCGAATGACTTGCCCGACATTGCCGACGACAAACGCCATTCGCGTAGTCGGCGACGTAGGAAATCCGACCGTTCATTTATTACGGTCAAGAAGAACGCATCTGAAAGCCGGGATGTGTCCGAAGCCGGCTCGCCATCGATCTAAGGCAGCGCGTCTGGTGCCATGCCGATCCAACCGCAGTAGGATCGACTGCCTAAAAATCGGTTTCCTCCCTCACGAACGTTCTATAACGAGACCGACGCGAAGGTCGGCACGCGTCACATCCGAAAATCTCCTATTCAAAGAAACGCTTCGGCGATTTGGTGTGCGGTTATCCGTATATGCCCCTACTGAATTTTAAGCGTTAACGTCTGTCGGGCATGCCGACCTTAAGATTGGTTGGCCGTTTGTGTGTTGCCGCGCAAGTTCACCTGACTATAGACGCATGGCATGGTCTCGGTTGGGTCGGCATGGCACCCACGGCGGCTGGTGTTATGGAGCTAAATGGCGTTGACCGCAACACTCGACACCGTCAAACACTCAGCCGCAATTCCCTAACGAATCCAACAACGTCTTGCAAATGATGGATTGCTGCTGCGTGCCGCGCGCCGGCTTCTGTTTGCCAAGCGGCGGATGCAGGCACGTCGTAAAACCGATGCGCGCGGCTTCGTTGATGCGCCGGTCGGCATGATGCACGGGTCGCAGTTCGCCGCCGAGACCGAGTTCGCCGAAGACGACCGCGTTTTCGGGTAGACATCGACCCGTCATCGCCGAATAAACGGCGAGCGCGATCGCCAAGTCGGCGGCAGGTTCGGTCACTTTTACACCACCGACGATGTTGACGAACACATCCTGATCACCCACGACCACATCGGCGTGTTTTTCCAGCACCGCCAGAATCATCGCGGTGCGCGCCGGATCGACGCCGGTGGTTTTGCGCTTGGCCGAACCGAAGACGGATTGAGCGCAAAGCGCTTGTACTTCAACGAGTAGCGTGCGCGTGCCTTCGCAAGCTGCAAGAATGACGGAGCCGGGTCGCGTAGCAGGGCGATCTTCGAGAAACATCTTGGACGGGTCGGGCACGGCGGCCAGCCCCGCGTCCGTCATTTCGAAGATCCCAAGTTCGTCGGTGCTGCCGAAACGATTCTTAATGGTGCGCACGAGGCGATGGGCGTGAAAGCGATCGCCTTCAAAGTATGACACGCAGTCGACGAGGTGCTCGAGAATCTTCGGCCCGGCGATCGCGCCTTCTTTGGTGACGTGGCCGACGAGCAGCAGAGCGAAGTTAAGTTTTTTGGCGAGCCAAATCAGGCGCGCGGCGGCGTCGCGCAATTGCGTTACGCTGCCCGGCGCGGCGGGTAGTTCGGGACGATAGATCATTTGGACCGAGTCGATGACGACGATGTCGGGGCGTTCGTCCTGTATGAGTTTGCTGATGATGTCGACGTTGGTCTGCGCCGCGGCGCGCAGCGGAGAATCTTCAAAACCGAGCCGCGCGGCGCGCAGGCGTAACTGACCGAGCGATTCTTCGCTGGTGACGTAAAGCGTCTTGCGCTTAGCGGCGGCCAATGCATGCCCCGCTTGCAAGAGCAGCGTCGACTTACCGATGCCGGGGTCGCCGCCGACAAGGATCGCCGAGCCCGGCACGATGCCGCCGCCCAGCACGCGATCGAATTCTTCCAACCCCGACGGATAACGCCGCGTGCTATCGGGTTGAATATCGGCCAGCGCTTGCACCAACGCGTCGGTATCACCGGGCGGCACCAACGGTCGATGCTTATCCGCGCCGCCGGTGGCCGTGTGTTCTTCCAGCGCATCCCATTCGTCGCAGGCGGGGCACTTCCCCATCCAACGCGGCTGCACGCTGCCGCAGGAGCGACAGATAAATTGAGTGTGGGTTTTGGGCATGGATTAAATGGTAACGCAGTTTAGAGGGCGTGCGAATTGCTGCTCGAAGATTCAATCGCAAGTTTGTTTGGAATTACTTTTTTGGGATTGCGATGCAATTCAGAGCCGCCGCGTCCCCGCGGCGTAAGAATTGCAACGAAGAAGAGCCGCCGCGACCTCGCGGCGACGTGACATAACGCTATCCGCGCGTCGTCCGTTGCCGCTCGATGTAATGGAACGCCGAGCGAAAGTAATCTCGTTTCCAAACCCAGCGAATGCTTCCGCATTTCGCCCACCAACGTTCGCGATGCTGCTGCTGGTTAAGCCGTTGTGTTAACAGTCGTTTAACCAATCTGCGACACGTCTTCGAATCGCCTTCCGCCGTTGCCAACAAATGTATGTGATCGATCTGGGCCGCCGCCACGTGATATTCCCAGCCAAGTTGGAGACAGATCTCCGGCAGCCATGATTCGATCAGTTCGCGTTCGCAAGGTGAGAGGCGAACCGCGTCGTGACGCATCGAATGGCGCTCACGCTGTTCTCTTTCAATATCGCGATTAATAAATGGCATGCCGTATTGATTGTTCATCCGATCGACAGTCGGCCGTTCGCCGCCGTGCAGGCGCGTGCCATATGTTCCGAAGGTGAAATGGTATGCCAGCGGTGCGTCGATCATGACGTCATTCAATCGGAATCGCAGTCCAATCGCTCAGCCGATCTGTTTCCTTTATTGATGATCAGAATTGTAAGTCAATGCGTAAAACTAAGAAACATAATTAGGCGGAGGTTCTGTGTTCGCTGGCGCGGGCCCTTCAGAGTCACGCTGTGGACAGCGAGGCTCTGAAGGGCTTGATATCTCAAGCCCGTGATCAATCGACGGCTGCTCGCGCCAATCGCTCGCATGCTGGAATTTCTAAGCGCCCGATTCATCGGCAAAACTCATGAATTCTCAACCTAGCCGTTACCTCGAACTCGCCCTTATGATTCAAACATCGATTAACACAAACGGAGCCAACCAATATGGCCATCAATGCCAGCCCCATGTATCAAAAAGCCGAAGAGCGCTACCGTTGTGCGTCTTCGCCTGCCGAAAAGATTGACGCGCTTAACGAGATGTTGCGGCTGGTTCCCAAGCACAAAGCCAGCGAGAAGTTGCAGCAGCTTATTAAAGAGCGCATCAAGAAAGCACGCGACGAGATGGGTAAGGCCGCCAAGGCCGGGGCGGCTCAGCAGCACGATCCGCTCAGCGTGCCGCGGCAGGGGGCGGGGCAGGTCTTGCTGCTCGGCGCGCCCAACGTGGGCAAGAGTTCGATCGTCGGCGCGCTATCGAAAGCGAAGGTCGAGATCGCCGAGTTTCCGTTTAGCACGCACGCCGCCGTGCCCGGCATGGCGCTGCACGAAGATGTGCCGATTCAGTTGGTCGATGCACCGCCCGTGATGGATGGCCATCCGCAACCCGGCATGATCAACGCGTTGCGCAAGGCCGATGCGATCTTGCTGGTCGTCGACCTGGCGGCGATCGAATTGATCGATCAGTTTCAACAATGCGTGCAGTTGCTCGTCGATCATAAGATGTCGCCCGTCAGCACGGCAGAGCTTTCTTATGAAGAAGATGACGATGACGGCGGCGCTGACGACGACGAATTGGGCGTGTTAGGCCGTGAAGAAGACGACGGCGCAGCCGCGGCGTTGCCCAAGCGCGTGTTGGTCGTTGCCAACAAAGCCGATACGCCCGATGCGATGGAGAACTACGAAACGTTTAAAGAACTGGCCGAAACGGATCTAAAGATGTTGCCAATTTCGACAACGACGGGTAACGGCCTGCCAGAAATGATGCACGAGTTATTTAACTTGTTAAACGTGATTCGCGTGTATGCCAAGAAACCCGGCAAGCCCGTCGAAAAGAAAGACCCAATCATCCTACCCGTCGGCGGCACCGTTGAAGACATGGCCCGCACGATACATAACGAGATGGCCGACAACCTCAAACACGCCCGCATCTGGGGCGGCACGGTGCACGACGGGCAGCAGGTGACGGGCGGGCATGTGCTGACGGATGGGAATGTGGTGGAGTTGCATGTGTGAACTGAATGTCGAATTGCGAAGAGCGAATTTAGAAAGGCGATAGCAAGACACGCTGCCAAAAAGAGTTGTGAGTCCCTAGCAGTTTACGCTTTGCACGGGCAATTCCGCTCTGCGTTAATCATCTTGCGATACAGCTCCTATCAATGACCCGTGGTCATCAATTTGGAGCATGCAGGCCATCTGCTCGCAGGCGAAGTATCTCACCCAAACCTCACCACATAAACCGGCGGCAAATGATTGCTCACGCACGCCCAACTATCGCCTTGATTCTGCGTCGCGAACACGCTGCCCGTGGTTGTGCCGAACACGAGCGTGTCGCCGGTTTCGTCGATTGCCAGCGCGTGGCGAAAGACGATGTCGTAGGCGTGTTCCTGCGGTAGGCCGTCGCGCAGTTCGTCGAAGCTGTGGCCGCCGTCGCGGGTGCGGGTGACGACGAGCTTGCCGTCCACGGGGATGCGTTTTTCATCTTTGATCGCGGGCACAAACCAGGCCGTGTCGGGTTCGCGCGGATGTACCGCGCAGGCAAAGCCGAAATCGCTGACCGCGGCGCGATCGACGTGTGTCCAGTTGGCACCGCCATCGACGGTGCGAAAGATACCGTTGTGATGTTGCGTCCAAAGATGATCCGGGCTGGTGGGGCAGGCGACGACGATGTGCGGGTCTTGCGAATTCTCGTCGTAAGCCTGTTCGGGCGGCATGTAGGCGGCGAACATACCCTTCGAGCGAATCTTCCACGTCGCGCCGCCATCTTCCGATTGCCACGCGCCGCCACACGAAATGCCGACGGTAATGTTTTTGCTGTTGCGCGGATCGACGATGACCGAGTGAATGCCCGCCGCATCGAAACCGCCACCGAACCATTGCTTGCGTTCGTCGCGAAACCATAGGTCGTCCATCATGGTCCAACTGTTGCCGCGATCATCGGAACGAAAGAGGCCGCCGGGCAGCGTGCCGCACCAGAGCGTGCCGGGTTCGTCGGCACCGCCGGTTTGCAACTCCCAGATCATGTCGAGTTTCCACGGGATTTCTTTTCCGCTGAACGGGTGCTTCTCGATCTGTTCGCCTTCGGGCAACGGTGGGTATTCGGGGACGGCGATCTCTTCCCAATTCGCGCCGCCGTCATCACTGCGATGAAGCTTGTCACCGAAGTGGCCATGATGCAGCGCGGCATAGATCGCGCCGTCGTGCGGGTCATGCAACACCATCGTGACCGGGTCGCCGAGAAAGGCGGTGCGAGCAATGTGCCAGCCGCCACCGTTCCATTTGCCGCTGCGTTCGAGAATGAACAGGCCCTTGCGGGTACCGATGAAGACGCGGTCACTCATGGGTGGGCTCCTTGGGGGTTAAGGGGCCGTATTATGCGCGAAGGGTGGGCGAGGAAGATAGACGCGTGTTTATAACGCGTCGGCTTAACGTTCACGATGCGTCAACCCATTGGCTTGACGCCGGTACGTGCGGCAAAATATCGTCCGGCGCGCGGCAGATCAGAGCCCCGCCCTGTGGGCGGATGAATCAGCGCGTTCTAGCGACCCACCGGCTGCGTCGGCGCGTATGCTTGTCGCTGCGGAATCTCCAAACGATTGAATGGCTTATAGTTTTCGATACTACCCACCCGTGCCAGTCGTACCCAATTGCGCATCAGGTTGCCACCCGTGTCTTCAAAGTATTCCGTTTGCGGGCCGACGCCGCCGCTGTTGGATGAGAAGTATTTGATGCCCGTGATCTTGCCGGCGTCGTCGCGTGTCCATTCGAGAAAGATGACGGAATGGCCGGTTTTGTTGTTGCGGCTGTAATCGCAGAAGTCGCCGGCGCGGGCGTCTTTCCAATTGTCGATCTTGTGGCCGAGGCCGTAGGCGACGATGCCGCGCTGGGGGCTGTCGCCTTTGCCTTCGACGTACCAAAGTTGCAATAGGTTAAAGAGATCATCGAAGCACATGCCGTTGAATTCGTCGGGTGCCAAGCCCTTGGCGCGATTGCGCAGCTTCATGGCGCGGCAGAAGATTTCAAAGGTGAGCCCGCAACAATAACTGCAGCGCGAACCATCGGGATAGGCCTTGGCCACGACGCGCCCCTGATACCAGATATCTTCCGTCACGCCGTTGTAGATGTCGTATTCGAGCGGCTTGCAGTGATAAGGATAAGAGCCGTCGGTCGGATAGGCTTCGATCACGCGCAGCACGTAAGGATTGAGCGCGCCGTCGGCATCGTCGACGACGGGGTCGGCGCTGGCGAGGTATTTGGTCACTGGCGTAAAGCCACGGCCATCGACGGGGTAGCGCCGGAAGTCGATAACCCGTTTCGGTTGGTCATCGCTTGCTGTCGTAGGCTCGCACGCGTTGGCATTGTCGCAGTGCGAACACGGCTTACCGTTCGTCGGTTGGCCGCAGCCATTGAGAAGGATGGTGAGCAAGGCGATCGAAGCGAGCGGAATGAAAAAGCGCGTTGGCAATTTGAGGCTCCTGAGTGAACGGTCGACGTTTTCATCCGACCTTACCCGGGCTACGTGATCAAGCCCAGCTATCGAATGATCGCAGATGCTGATTTCCAGACTGGTGACAGCGTTGCCGGCGCGGCGCGAATATACACCGATTTGCGAACAGGTGCCGGAAAGGAGTTGGCATTACGCCAAGTAGGCGTAAGGATGTGTAAGTTTATTAAAATAAGATACTTAGGTAATCGGGGCGACTTGATTCGAACAAGCGACCTTCTACACCCCATGCAGACGCTCTGACCAGGCTGAGCTACGCCCCGAGGGTGATCCACGATTACAGTCCCGCATCGGTGAATTGTCAATTCTGAGCGCAAATGAGGCGCGGAAAATCCTTTTGCCGCACGCGGGCGAGGCCTTTAGCATGCGATCGCGGCACGGCGTGCAGAGTCGCCGTCGCGCTGCGTTGAGCCTCAAATCTGGAGATGCGCTGGCGAAAGTAACCCAGCCCTGAATAGGCTGGGGCATCCGTCGCGTGTTATGCATGGATCGACCCGCTACGGTCGATTAAGGTGCGGCCCGGTTTACCGTTCCCAAGGGGCGGAAGGGCCCGTGCAAGTCCGCAGGTCGAACGATGGCCGGCCCACCGACCACCAACCTGAGAGAATCCGTCGACGTGACTTCCATACAAACGCAACCGACCCGCGAGCGTAGTGCCGACATTCCAGCTGCCGTGACGGCGGCAGCGTCCAACGTGGATTCGGTCACGACCGCCGACGATGAGACGGCGCTTACGTTCGAGGACGCTACCTGCGAACTGTGCGGTCGCGCGCCGACCGAGCATTTGTTGACCACGCACGATATGGGCTGGCGCGCGCCGGGCGAGTTTAGTTTGGTGCGCTGCACGCACTGCGACCTAATTATCACAACGCCTCGACCGGTGCCGGCGTCGATGCCGCGCTATTATGCCGATTGGTATTCGCACAAAACGCATGCCGAGCAGCACGACGAATTGCGCAAGGCGCCGTATCACAAATATGTGAAGTGGATGCGCCTAAAGGTGCTCGAAAAGACGGGGCGCTTGCAGCAAGGGGCGGAGGTGCTCGATGTGGGCGGCGGCTTTGGCGCGCAGCTCGAGTATTACATGGATAAGCGCGGCGTAAATGCGACGCTGCTCGATTTCGATCCGGCTGTAACCGAGAACGCGATGGTTAAAAATCGCGCGACGATCATGTCGGGTGACTTGCTCGACGCCGATTTGCCGGAGAATCATTACGATCTCGTCACGCTCTACGAAACGTTGGAACACGTTTATCAACCCAAGGCCACGCTCGAAGCGGCGCTGCGCGTGCTAAAGCCCGGCGGTCGTTTGGTCGTCGAAGTGCCGGACTACGGCTCGCCGTTTCGCAAGTTGTTTGGGCGTTATTGGTTTGCGACGATGGTGCCGGTGCATTTGCATCACTTCACCAAACCGTCGTTGCAAAAAGTGGTAAAGGCCGCCGGTTTTGAACCCTTACGACATGTCGCCGTTTACACACCTTTCGAGACGTCGGCGAGTATCGCGGTGCGCTATTGCGAGAAACGCGGCTTGATGGTGAGCGACGTGACGGAAGCGTCGAAGGTGTTTAAGCCGCCCTACAAGCGCGTGCCGTTTTACTTAGCGCTGTCGATCTGGACGGGCGGTTTTGATCTGCCGTGGCAGTTTTGGGCGTGGCTGTGTAACCGAACGGGCGTGCAGGCGTTGGTGGCGCGCAAGCCGGAGTAGTAGTGCTGATTGTGATTCCCCACCCGTCGCTACTGCGATGGATGGGGCACTCGAAACGCGCAAGCCGGGGTCGTGGGCGGCGCGATGTCGCCGCTGGCACTTCTTGGGTTTAATCTTGGTCCTGTAGTAAAGCCGTCAACACTTTTGAGCGTATCAGGTTGATTGAGATTTGCTTTAAGCGATGGAAACGTTAGATACCTCCAATGCAATAAGCATCGCTAACGCAAACCACGATCCTGCGGCGATCGATCAAACGCGGCAACGCGACGTTTGTAATATTTGCAAAATCGCGTTCGATCCGAAACGACACGAATCGGCGCTGGTGCCGTGCCATGTGCAGGCTTTTCGCGGTCGCGCGTTTCGACTGTGGCGCTGTGATGGGTGTCGCTCGATTCACTGCCTCGACGTTGTTGATTTGGATCATTACTACAGCCGCTACCCATTTGCCCAAGCCAAACTGGATTGGGTCTTTCGCATTTTCTATCGCAATCTCGCGCGCCGCTTCATCGAGCACGGCATGACGATATCGTCGCGCTTGCTCGACTACGGTTGTGCCAACGGCCTGTTCTGCCAATACCTGCACGAATGCGGTCACACATATGCATATGGTTACGACCCCTACAGCGCTACGGCCGAATTCAGCAACAAAGAAACGCTAGATCGTGGTCCGTTTGAGTTCATTCTGTTGCAAGACGTGCTCGAACACGTGGAATCCCCTTCCGAGTTGCTTGCACAACTCGACGAGCATCTGGCACCTGGCGGTCATATCCTGATCGGCACGCCCAACGCAGAGAACATCGACTTAGCAAAGCAGCACATTTTTCCCAATGAGTTGCACGCGCCCTATCACTTGCATATTCCCACGCCGAATGTATTGAAGAGACTCGGTGCGGCCCGCGGTTGGACGCCAACACGCGTTTATGAGCGCTCGTATCACGATCGACCTTGGTTTGGGCTGAACACGCGCGCGGCGAAGGTCTATCAACAATTGATCGGCGGCTCGTTCGATGCGTTATTTGGGCCGATGCAACTAGGGCGAATGCTCACATCGCCGCGTTGGGTCTTTTATGCGGTCGTTGGATATTGGATGAGTTATAAGTCGGATGTGTCGGTAATGTTTCGCAAGTAGCGTGATTGTTGAAGGCCCTCGAAGCTTCAGCTGTATTTTGATTCCATCTTTAAAGCTGATAAATGCGACGGGTCTGGCTCCCTCTCCCTCGAAGGGAGAGGGTTGGGGTAAGGGATGCCGCCAGCAATCGAACATAAGGCGAGTCGTTGTCTCGAATGCAAACGGGCATCACAGAACTTCATGTCGACGCGTGATGTCGCCGAATTGACTGCCATCTCCACCATCTTCCCAACTGCAAGCGTCCCGCTAATAATCCGCACCCGTGCTAGATTCAAATCTGCCATTCGAATTATTGCGGCGCTGCGGTCGATCGCCATTGCTTTGGTTGGGCGTGCCTTTGTTATTGTATGGCTGGTCCATCACCGGCCCGTATGTGTTCGACGATCTCAATCTGGTGCTCAACTGCGAACGCTATGCAGCGGGCGAGCGCGATGAACTGGGTCTGTTTCGCTTTGCGCCGACCGCCGAAGACTGGCGCGCGATGCGCAGTCGCGGCACGTATCCTTGGTGGTCGCCCGACGGCAAACGGATGGATTTTTTTCGACCGTTGGCCGAATGGTCGTTTTATTTAGATGTGCGTCTGTTTGGGCGGAACCCACTTGGGCCGCGTTTCGAAAGCTTGCTTTTTTTTGCCGTTGCGCTGTGGTTGGTGCGGAGAATGTATCTGGCGGTTGTTGACGACCCGGTGCAGGCGGGCGTGGCGACGTTCTTCCTGGGGATCTCGCAGTGTCTGACGCAACCCGCGACGTTTTTATGTAACCGAAGCGATTTGTTGGTGATCATCGGCTTGGCGGTGGCGGCCAGGGCGTACTTCCGTGTGCGGCAGCAAATGAAAGTGGGCTGGTTTCTCATCGGGATCGCTGGCTTTGCCACGGCCTTGCTATCGAAGGAGAGCGGCGTTGCGTTTGCCGGCGTGGTTGTATTGTTTGAATTATGGACGCGAGTGAGTAAGCCAAGTAACGCTGCATCAGATTCGTCAAAATCGTCGTTGCAGTATGTCGCGATGATCGTCATGCTAGCCGCTGCCTACTTGGCTTTCTACGTGACAACGCGCGGCAGCAACATCGGAACGGCTTCGGGCGGTGATTCGTCCGGCCAAGTGTTAAGAATATTGCAAACCGGCTTGCTCTATGGCGCGGTTTGGACGACAGGCGTGCCGGTGGTGTTGCTCGGTACGGCGCCCGCAGAGATTGGCTGGATCGTTGCGGCGGCGGGCGGCGTGCTGTCATTGATAGTGTTGATATGGTTGTGGCGGTCGATCGCGCAACCGGGCGTGCGCTTCTTCTTGCTATGGTCAATCGTGATGATGACGCCGGCGCTTTTGGCCTTTCCGGAAGCACGTGCGTTATCGATTGCAACCGTTGGCTGGGCGTGGTTACTGACGCATCTTTTGCTTACGCCATCGACAAGCAAGCCCGCGCTATTGGGTAAGCATGTGTTGCTAACCGTCAACGGAATCGTCAGCATGGTCGTCGCGGTGTCGACCATCGTGGTAATGAATCAAACGGAACAGGCCGCGCGCACCGCCATGCGCGAACGCATTGCCGGTTTATCAGCGGCGGAGTTGTCGAACAGTCTGCTGCTTATCAAGGAAGCTGACGATCCGTTTGAAACATTATGCGCCGGCGACCGTTTGCAGTGGCTTAGCGGGGCGAAGAATGTGCGCGTGGCATTCTTAACGTTAGCGGGCGCCGAAGCGTCGATTGAAAAAGAACGCGACCGAACCTGGCTGATTCGCGGCAACGCACCGGGATTGTTCGATTCGCCGGCGCATCGGCTCACGTTGGGGAGCGCCTTTGAGCCCTCGGTCGGGCATCACTTCGAGTTGCGCGACTTCGCGATTGAAATTGCGGAGTTGAATGATAAAGGCTACGTGACGGCATTACGGTTGATATTAAATGATGATGTCGCGATGAGTGATGTACACACGTGGCCGCGTGAGTTGTTGGAATAGTTCGGATCGCTTCGTCGTAAGTTAGCATTCACGCTGTTCTTTTCCCTTGATGCGCCACATTTTGAAGTGTCCGATGGAGATATCCTCATTCAGTGTGGATTTCTCCTCGAAATAGCGAAATCGAGAATGTAAGCATGCTTACATGAAAAAAGCATGTCGCGGCGTATTTTTGTTCCGCCGCGCTGTCCGAACGTGATTCTTGTCGTCAGAGTACGGGAGCCGCATCGCTTAAATCACTTCCCGAATGACTGCGATCCCACATGACTCGTTGGCATACAGCGGATATTGGCCGGTACCACTGCGCGGGCGGCGCTCTCGATCGTGAACAAGTCGAGTTAACTTTGGGTACACCGAGTTTTGAGTGCATATTTCGATTCATTTATAATCGAGATGGATGGGTAGCGTGTATTGTGTCAGCGGGGGCGCGCATAGCATCGCAACGCTTATAGCGTTTGAGGCACACGGTGATCATGTTTCGTTGGCAACAACGGCTCGACGAATTGAATAACGTGCCCGATTTAATAGCCGGGCTCGATGCGATCGGTGGTATTCGATATACGAACCGCGCGTGGGAGGCGTTTGCCGTAAGCAACGGCTACCAAGGCCCGCCATTCCGCGATATTAACTACCTCGACCTTTGCGAAACCGCGGCGGCGGCGGCGGGGGAAGCCGGTGCCGCCATCATGCACGAGATGATTATGGACGTGCTGTGCGGCCTTACGCCGGAGCGCAAACTTAAACAACCCTGTCACGCTCCCAGCGAGCGCCGCTGGTTTACGGCGGAACTCGAATCCGGCGACAACGCTGACGACGCGCTGCAGGTGTTGCTGCGCTTTCGCAACACGACGATCGATCACCTCGCGCGGCGTAGCGCCCGACTATACGGACTGTGCAGCTTTTGCAAACTCGAATTACCCTTGCTAAGGCCGGAGCCCGATGAGGTGGCCGTGAGCTGGGCCTGCGCGTATTGCGACAATCGCGTTTTGGGCGTGTTCGACGATTTGGCCGACGAGTGTTCTCGCAGAAACGTATTGCGCTGCGACTGATATTGGCCTGCACCTCTAAGATCGTAAAAGAGCCCCTCTTTCCATCACCCGTCTCGCTTAGCACAGTCTATTGCATGCGATTGAAGGCATCACCGGAGAGAACGTTATGTTAGGTTGCCGGCGTCGGCCAGACACGCTTCCGCCCATGCCGTGTGCCACTGGTCGGCTTGCCCGCGATGCGGTAACGGGTGCCACTGGTCGGCTTGCCCGCCAGTGCTTTCGGGCGCGGGGTAAATCTCAGAAAACCTGCAAGCCTCCGCCCGTATCGTCACCGTTCGATAGCCAATCTGCCAAACCGTATAATCACCAGCATGCACCCACCGGCGGGCCATCGAAAGACTGTCAAACACGACGACGCGGCGGGCGAAGCACACGAGCTTACGTTTACGTGTTACCGCCGCTTGCAATTGCTGCGGCTCGAATCGCGACGGCAACTATTGGCCGATGCTATCGACCGAGCGCTACAAACGCAGCATTATCAACTCATCGCTTACGTCTTCATGCCCGAACATGTACACCTGCTCGTCTGGCCCTTGGCCGACGCAACCGGCATCGCCAAGCTGCTGTTCGCCATCAAGCGACCGGTCTCGTATCGCATCAAGCAGCGGTTGATTGAAGAGGGCGACCCGCTGTTGGAAACGCTCACCATCCGAGACCGGCCGGGCCATACGTCGTTTCGTTTCTGGCAGGAAGGCCCCGGTTACGATCGCAACATTCGCAAGGATGAAACGCTACGCGCGGCGATCGAATACATCCACCGCAACCCGGTCCGCCACGGATTGGTACGGGGGCCGTCGGCTTGGAAATGGTCGAGTTGGCAGGCGTATGAGGGGAGGGCTTCCGACGCACCGATACGGCCCACCGTCACGCGGTGGGGTTAGGTTGGCTCTGTGCTCGGTGCACTGGCGGACAAGCCGACCAGTGGCACCCGATTTTGAGACGAGCTTGTTTGGCAGAGCAGCCAGTGCCACCCCCCGTTCTGCTGTCGATCGCTTGATTTTTGATACCATTGGTTGGCATCGAGGTTGACGTTGTCATGGCACATTCGCGAAAAGAGAAGATCAATACGACTGAGCAGGCGCTTCGCGAGCGCATGAAGGAGCTTGACTGTCTTTATGAGATGGTCGATATCCTCGTCAATCCAAATGCTTCCGTTGCCGAGCGAATGGCCGGCGTCGTCGAGCGTCTTCCGCGCGCGTGGCAATTTCCTGAGATCGCAATTGCCCGCATCACGCTCGACGACATCGTGTACCAGTCTGCTAATTTCGTTGATATCGATTACTCGCAAGGGGCAGACATCGTCATTGATGGCCACACCCGCGGAGTTATCGAAGTTGGGTATCGCTCCGCAGATTTGCCGGAGCAAGCGAACAATCCGTTTTTGGATGAAGAGCGAAAACTGATCGAGAACATTGCCCATCAGATTGCCGTCCACGTTCAGCGGCACGAGATCGAGCTGCGGCAGAAAGAACTCGAAGCGCAAGTGCAACATGCCGATCGGTTGGCGACCATTGGGCAACTCGCGTCGGGAGTTGCCCATGAAATGAACGATCCGTTAAGCGGTATTCTTGGGTTTGCGCAGCTTGCCCTAAAAGCGCCCAACATCCCCCCAACAGTCGAAGAGGATCTCAATGAAATCGTCGCGGCGTCGCTTCGGGCGCGGGAGATTGTTAAAAAGCTGCTTCTCTTCGCGCGACAAACGCCACCTCAAAAGTCACGCGTCGCTTTGAACCCGATCGTCGAAGATGCGCTATTCTTACTGGAGGCAGGTTGCGACCGACCGGGGATTAAATGGGTTCGGGAGCTTTGCGATAATTTGCCGACGATCGATGCGGACCCCGTGCAGGTTCGCCAGGTTATCGTTAACCTCGCCGTCAATGCCATGCAGGCGGTCGCGCGGGATGGAACCGTGACGGTCCAAACAGAAACAGACGACAGCGAGGTAATGCTTACCGTTACGGACACGGGTTGTGGCATGCGAGCGGAGATGATCGAAAAAATCTTCACGCCGTTCTTTACCACGAAAGACGTCGGCGAAGGCACAGGGCTCGGCTTGTCGGTGGTGCACGGTATTGTGACGGCGCACGGCGGTACAATCGACATCGATAGCGAGGTGGATCGCGGGACGCGCTTCACGGTTCGTTTTGCCGCCTCGAACAATTCCGAACACGAGAGGCCGGGAATCTAACTGTGGTCGATGCGCGCGAACACGTACTTTTGGTCGACGATTCCGTCAGCACGTTAAGGGTGATGGAACGCAATCTAAAGTTGCAGGGCTATAACGTCTTTACCGCGACCGACGTGGCGAAGGCTGTGGCGTTCTTAGAATCGAACGCTGTCGATCTGGTGGTGACTGACTTGCGGATGCCGAAGGTCGACGGGCTCGATCTGATACGACATATCCGCAGCAACTATCCAAAAGTCAGCGTTATCATGATTACTGGCTTCGCCTCCATTGGCAGTGCCGTATCCGCCATGCGGGAAGGTGCCGAGGACTATCTGGCCAAGCCCTTCACCGACGAAGAACTGTTGGAAGCGGTGCGTCGGGTTTTGACAAATGCCGCCGCAAGACATGCCGGCGAGGCTGATGCGACGATTGGTGCAACCCAAACATACGGCTTGCTCGGTAGTTCTCCGGCGATGATGCGCGTGTATGAATTGATCGCCCGCGCCGCGGCTGTGGACGCGACGGTGCTGATCACGGGTGAAAGCGGAACGGGCAAAGAGCTCGTCGCAAGGGCGATTCACTACGAAAGCGCGCGTGGCGCGTCGACGTTTGTTCCCGTGAATTGTGCGGGTATCCCCGATGGTCTTGTTGAAAGCGAGCTGTTTGGTCATGTGAAGGGCGCTTATACGAGTGCGACGGTGAATCGCATGGGCTTGTTTTCAGCGGCCGATGGTGGGACCCTATTTCTCGATGAGATCGGCGAACTGGCAATGGCGACGCAGGCGAAGCTCTTGCGCGTGTTGCAAGAAAAGGAAGTGCGCGTCGTTGGCGAAAACACATCGCAGCCCGTCGATGTGCGGGTGATTGCCGCAACCAATAAAGACCTTGCGGCGTTGATCGAAAAGGGGGCGTTTCGTGAGGATTTGTTTTATCGCCTGCACGTCGTTACTATCGACATGCCGCCGTTGCGTGATCGTGGCGATGATATCCTTGAACTCACGCAACACTTCGTTCGGCATTACGCGGCGCAGTTCGATTGCGAACCGCCCCAACTCAATCACCGACTGATCGACGCGTTGCGTGCATATGCCTGGCCGGGGAATGTGCGAGAGTTACAAAACCTGATTCAGCGACTCGTGATCATGTCGGGCGGAAGTGAAATAGACGTCGACGCACTGCCCGCGGTGATGCGCTACAGCGTTCCGAAAGTTGACGGTCGAACTTGCACGCTTGCCGAAGTTGAGCGGCAGCATATCGAGGTCGTTCTGGCAAGTGTGGACGGCAACAAGACGCGCGCCGCCGAAATTCTGGGCATTGATCGCAAAACACTTCGGGAAAAACTGAAGGGCTATGAATCGGATCGTGACTAAATGGGCTGTCCGTCCGCCCATTCTGAAAGTACTTCACGTGCCCGCCCTTGGTCCGATTAAATCTCACTTGATAAGAGACCCACTACTCTGAGCGTGCCGGTACATTTCTCCCCGACCGGTTCAAATCTCCCCGCGCCTTCGCAGCTATTTCCTGAAGCAATGCCTTCAAATCGCCAAAAACCGGCGAAACCCAATTGGCACATTGATTGCTCTTACTCATCGCAGCGACGGATTCCGCTGCATTATGCAACGGATGTGCCGCACAACTTAAGGAGTGCCATGAATACAGTTGCCAAACCCGGTGATCGAATTGGGCAGACCATTACGCGTTGCGATGAGCGGATAGAAGGGCAAACGCAAGTGCAAAGCGCTGCTCCGCAAACGACCAATCATGCGGCGTACGGGCTTATCGAGTGCCGCGACCTTGAATGGACAAGGCCGATCAGCATGCCGGGATTGGTTGCAATCCCAAGAGTGCAAGCGGCCACTGAAACGATCACGCGTACAGCACTTCGCAATCATTCTGATGAAATTCTCGATACAGAAGACGGCGATGTGTTGAACCCCAGCCAATTGCCCGGGAGCCTGTCGATTCAGAACGCAGCATTGATGAGCGAAACGTTTGTTCTGCAATCTGCGAGTGAAGCTGACGTGACCGACGAATATTCAGAGTCGGCGGCGATGCAGTTTCCCGGAAGGTTAAAAGACGCTCAGTCGTCGTGATGAACGGTTGTGCTGAAAGGCGGCATCCGATGAGCATTGGGCTTTACGTAAAGATTTGGAGCGACGCGATGATGTCGAATCGCAAAATTCTCATCACCGAAGATGACATGCGCCGGTTGCGATTGCTACTCGGTGCGCCGCGCCAAGATCGCGGCCGCGACCGCCCGTACTTGGAAACGTTGGAAACCGAGTTGGATCGCGCGACTGTCGTTAAGCCGGATGAGATAACGCCGGATGTGATCACGATGAATTCGAAAGTGCGCATTCGCATCGGCAGCAGCGGCTTCGAAACAGCGTTCACCATTGTTTTTCCCGAAGACGCGGTTCCAGCAGAAGAATGCATCTCGGTTCTATCGCCATTGGGGGCTGCGCTGTTGGGTTATGGCGTCGGCGATCGCGTGCCGTTTTCCACGCCGATGGGGGCAAACACCTGTGAGATACTCAAGGTGTTGTATCAACCTGAGACTGCCGGTGATGTGGTGCTTTAGTGAACTAGCGGCCTGTGATTGCGAGCGACCGATGCCCCTTTGCCGGTTCGCGTAGATACGTGGGGTACACATGTTGTGGGTCATTACCAGCCCACGACAGCGCACCGTCGCATATGTCCCGGCGTCAAAAGTTATCGAAGGAGAATCCGCCATGTTAGAAACAAACACATTGCCCGCCGAAGAGCGTCATGATGAGAGCATGCATATGATTTGCCGCGATAGGCTGAATCTAAGCAATCGTCTAATCGCACAATTGGTGGTGTTCATCGTGATCCTGCTTGCCTTATGGCTACAGTCGCAATGGGGCAACGGATAAGTCGAAACGTGCAATTCACTTCGAAATTGCAAATCGATTGATTCGACGATCAGGCAAATGCAAACATCGCCCATCGCGAATCCAATCGAGATTGCCAGAGGTGTTAAACCATGATCATCGTATTATTCATACAATTGGTTTTGTGCATCATCATCTTCCTGGGCTTGTGGATTCACTCGACCTTGGAAAATGTCTGAGCGGTTGACGGCGCCTACGCCTCCACCTCCTCCTCCATATCCGCCGTGCCGTACACGTCGTCATCTTCCGCGTCCAAGTCCGCCTGATACTGGTCTTCGTCCATCTCTTTGTTGCGTTGGTGCTTGATGGCGTTCCATTCTTTTTCGGTGATCAGCACTTCGCGGGCTTGGCTGCCTTTGTAGTCGCCGACGAGGCCGGCTTCGGCCATTTGTTCGATCAGGCGGCTGCTGCGCGAATAGCCAATGGTCAATTTGCGCTGCAACAGGCTCACGCTGCCGCGACGGCTGGCCACGATGATGTCGACGGCCTTGTCGAACAGCGGGTCGCGCTCGCCGCCGCCGCCGTCGGTCTTGGGTCGTAAGCGCGTGAGCTCGTGATGGAATTGCGGCTTGGCTTTTTGGGCCAAGTCGTCGAGCACGCGGCGCAGTTCGTCGTCTTCGAGATAGGTGCCTTGCGAGCGCACCACTTTCGATTCGCCCGGCGGCAGGAACAACATATCGCCCTGACCCATGAGCACTTCGGCACCGTTCTGGTCGAGGACGATGCGCGAGTCCATGCGACTGGCCACACGGAAGGCCATGCGCGTGGGCAGGTTGGCCTTGATGAGGCCGGTGACGACTGTGGCTTGTGGGCGTTGGGTGGCGACGATGAGGTGAATACCGACCGCGCGGCTCTTTTGGGCGAGACGCGACAGGTGCAGCTCGACTTCTTTGCCGCTGATCATCATGAGGTCGGCCAACTCGTCGATCACGATCACGATATACGGCAAGTGCGTGGGCACCTGCATCTTTTCTTCGTCGCTCTCGGCGGCGAAGCGTTTGTAGAGCGTGTCTTTGTCGAGTTTGTTGAAGCTCTTGATATCGCGCACGCCGGCTTCAGCGAGCAGTTCGTAACGCTCGTCCATCTTTTGCGTGGCCCAGTCGAGAATCATCTCGGCCTTTTGCATGTCGGTGACGATCGGGCACATCAGGTGCGGCACATCTTTGAAGATGGAGAGTTCGACGACTTTCGGATCGACGAGAATGAGCTTGCAGTGGTCGGGCCGCTGCGTCATCAGCAACGACATGATGATGGTGTTGATGGCGACCGACTTACCCGAGCCGGTGGTACCCGCGATCAGCATGTGCGGCATGCTGCTGATATCCTGAATGAGCGGCGCGCCGCTGGCGTCCTTACCGATGAACACGGGCAGCGACATCTTGGTGGGCTTTACACCGCCAAGCATAACGAGTTCTTTGAGGCGCACCTTTTCCTTGTCGGCGTTGGGCACTTCCACGCCGACGGTGTTCTTGCCGGGGATGGGCGCGACGATGCGCACGGCGGGGGCCTTGAGCGCGCGGGCGATGTCGTTGGCGAGCGAATTGATTTGGCTCACTTTGGTGCCGGCGGCCAGTTCGAGTTCGAACATGGTGATCACGGGGCCGGTGTCGATCTCAACGACGCGGATATCGATTTTGAATTCGCGCAGCGTGCGTTCGAGGATGTCGGCCTTTTCACGGACGACGGCTTCCTGCGTTTCGTTGTAATGAATTTCTGGTTCGTCGAGTAGATCGAGCGGCGGCAAGACGTAGTCGCCGAGTTCTTTGGGCCACGCGTTTTGCGGCTTGGGCGCGCTCTTGCGATCGCGACCGAGCATGCGAATGATCAGATCGCGATTGACGGGCGTGTCTTCTTCCTCAGCGTCGTCATCTTCGGATGCTTCGGCGTCGGCGGCATCTTCTTCTTCGTAGCCGTCTTCCTCGTCGAACGCTTCGTCGTCGTATTCGTATTCATCTTCGGCCTCGGCTTCTTCATCGTATTCGCCGTCTTCTTCCCATTCGGAATCGTCGTAACCGGCTTCTTCGTCTTCGAATTCGGGCTCCGGTTCGGGCTTGGCAGCCTTCTTCTTGCGCGCGGGTTTGCTGACGGCGGTGCTGGCGTTATTGCCCGCGCCGATGAGCAAGGGCTCGGCCTTGATGCGACCTTGGCCGGCCTTGCGCCAGGATGCGATGACGTTAACGAGGGTTTCACTAAGCCAATGGGCGGCTGCCGGTACGCGGGTCATGAGTTCGTGCGCCGCTAAAACAAAACCGAGCAGATAGACAAAGCCGACGACGAGCGTGCTGCCGAAGACGTCAAAGTTTTGTCGTAGGAAGTTCGCGAGCGCCAGACCGATGACGCCGCCGCGCCCTTCGACGAGACCTTCAGCCGGATGCGGGTCGATCAGTGCGGCGCTGGCGGCCGTGATGATGACGATCAGCATGCCGCCCAGTGCCCGTAGCGGCAGGTCGCTCAGCGTTTTCTTCATCAACTGCATCACGGTCACCAGCGTGAGGAAGAAAAACAGCGGATAGCAACCCACGCCGAGGTAGGTGACGAATTGATACGAGAACCAGGCACCGACCAGACCGCAGGCGTTGTGGGCGGGCACGGCATGGGGCCAGACAGCGCCGTTGGGCCAGTCGAGTGGACTGAACGTCAGGATGGAGACCCAGGCGAAGGTGCAAAAGATGAGCACGCCGACCTGACGGCAGTTGCGGAGGATTTCGCTGCGGGGATTTTCGTCGGACACGGTGGCCTCGTCGGTTCAAGATGGCGTCGCGCTGCGGTAACAGTACGGGTCGCGCGGGTTGGGCGATCGGAGTTTGTGAGCGTGCTGCGTAAGTTGCCTAATGGCAGGGCTTTAGAGTTGCCGATGGCAACGGCGCGCACCTAGTGAATATCGGCAGCCTGACCGAACCGGCTCGAAGGGAGGGCGCGCAATATCGGCTGTTATTGCGCATCGGCGGCTCACGGCGCGCGAGCATCGGCGCGCGGCGGTTGCGGCTCGTATAATGCCGAAGAATTAAATTGGAGAATGCACCATCTAAAGCGCCGTTGGCGCAGAGGGTTGTTTCATGTTGCTACGTATCGCGATAGTCAGTGGTTTGCTGATGGTGGGCGCGGGGCTGTTGGCCTGCGACCAGCAGTCGGATGCCAATACCGGCGACTTGTCTTCGACCAAGCAGAAGCCTGCCGAACCGAAGGCGACCGACGTAAAGGCGAATATGTCCAAGCCGCAGGCGGAAGCGAAGAAGCTCGCGACGAAGCGCGCGGCGACGGCGCCGCAGAAGTCGGACAAAGCCGTTATCGAGCTGACGAATCTAAACATTGCCGAGAAGGTGTATCAGCAGAAGGGTGTGGTCGTCGTCGATTTTTACACCGATTGGTGCAAGCCGTGTAAGTTTTTGGCACCGATAATGGAGAAGCTCGCCAAAGAGTACGACGGCGAAGTGGTCTTCGGCAAGATCGAGTGTGATCGTCACCCGGAGGCGAAGCGACGGCACGGTGTGCGGGCCTATCCGACGATTATCTTTTTCAAGGATGGCGAGGCCAAAGAGATGCTGATGGGCGTGCAGCCAGCCGAGGCGATTAAGGCGAAGATCGAGAAGCTGCGCGGGTAGGTTTGCGGTATGGGGTTGGTCCCCCAGCCCTGGAAGGGCGGGGGCACCGATTACAAGCCGGTGCCACAGCGCGCGTTACTTCACACTCTCCGAGAACAACGTCGGTGAATCCTTCAGCGCTTGAATGCGGTCGCGAAGTTTGGCGGCTTTCTCGAAGTCGAGCGCTTCGGCGGCGGCGAACATTTCCTTTTCCAAATCGGCGACCGACTCGGTGGCGTCGTATTCTTCTTCGCTGGCCTTGATGGCGGCGCGGGCCGTTTTGCGGGCGGCGATTTTGTCTTCGAGGCCTTTGCGAATCGCTTTCTTGATCGTGGCCGGCGTGATGCCGTGTTCTTTGTTATACGCTTCCTGAATGGCGCGGCGGCGCTCGGTTTCGTCGATGGCTTCCTGCATGGCAGCGGTGACCGAGTCGGCGTACATGTAGACTTCGGCGTTCACATTTCGCGCGCAGCGACCAATGGTTTGGATGAGGCTCGTCGCGCTGCGCAAAAAGCCTTGCTTATCCGCATCGAGAATGGCGACCAGCGAGACTTCTGGTAGGTCGAGACCTTCGCGCAACAGATTCACACCGATGACGACGTCGTACTTGCCTTCGCGCAGCTCGCGCAAGATTTTCACTCGGTCAACCGTGTCAACTTCGCTATGCAGGTAAGCCCCTTTGATGCCAGCTTGCTTGATGTAATCGCTCAGGTCTTCGGCAAGGCGTTTGGTAAGCGTGGTGACGAGCGTGCGTTCACCCGCCGCTGTGCGCCGTTGGATTTGTTCGAGCAAATCGGGCACCTGGCCGCGCGCGGGCTTCACCGAAATAACAGGGTCGAGCAGCCCTGTCGGGCGCACAACTTGTTCGACAATCTCACCTTTGCTCTGCCTTAATTCATAAGGGCCGGGCGTGGCCGAGACGAAACACACCTGATCCCACATGTTCTCGAATTCTTCAAAACGCATCGGACGGTTGTCGAGCGCGCTGGGTAGGCGGAAACCGTGCTCGACCAGCACTTCCTTGCGGGCACGGTCGCCGTTGTACATCGCGCCAACCTGCGGGACGGTCACGTGCGACTCGTCGATGATGAGCAGGAAGTCGTCAGGAAAGTAATCGACCAGGGTGTACGGCTTGGAACCGGGCGGGGCGCCGGTGAGGTGGCGCGAATAGTTTTCAATGCCGGAGCAGTAACCGACTTCGAGCATCATTTCGATGTCGTACTTGGTGCGCGCTTGCAGGCGTTGGGCCTCGAGCAGCTTGCCCTGTCGGCGGAATTCCTGCAGGCGTAGTTCGAGTTCTTCCTTGATGCTGGCGACGGCGGCTTCGACGCGTTCTTGCGGCATGACGTAGTGCACGGCGGGGTACACATAGAGTTGTTCGCAGTCTTCCAGCGTCGCGCCGGTCAGCGGATTGATAATGGCGAGCTTGTCGATCTCATCGCCGAAGAGTTCGATGCGAAACGCGAATTCTTCGTAAGCGGGGTAAAGCTCTATCACGTCGCCGCGTACGCGAAAGCTCTTGCGTTTAAGTTCGATGTTGTTGCGTTCGTATTGCAGGTTAACGAACTTGCGCAGCAGCTCGTCGCGTTCGTATTCCATGCCCACGCGCAGATCGATGACACTCGCCTTGTAATCGTCGGGGCTGCCGAGGCCGAAGATGCAGGAGACGCTGGCGACGACAAGCGTGTCGGGGCGTGAAACGACGGCGCTGGTGGCCGAGAGGCGTAAACGATCGAGATCGTCGTTGCGTGACGAATCTTTTTCGATGTAGATATCGCGCGCGGGGATGTAGGCCTCGGGCTGGTAGTAGTCGTAATAGCTAACGAAGTATTCGACGGCGTTGTTGGGGAACAGCTCTTTGAATTCTTCGTAAAGCTGGGCGGCGAGCGTTTTGTTGTGCGAGATGACCAGCGTGGGTTTGTTGACCTGCGCGATGGTATTGGCCATCGTGAAGGTCTTACCGGAGCCGGTGACGCCCAGCAGCGTTTGGTATTTTTTGCCGCGCTGCGTGTAGCTGTGCACCAAGGCTTCGATGGCGCGCGGCTGATCGCCCGCCGGTTTCATTTCGCTGACGACTTCGAATCGGTCCATGCGTGTAGTGTAGTGTTTTCAGGTGGCGGTCGTGAGGGCAGGGGCTCCCGGAGTGGATGATTCGCCAACCTTTGCTGATGCAAAGGATGGGGCACCCAAATGCACCCGGTTGTTCGACTTAAGTTTGCCGAGGTAGGCGCTACCGAACGCTTCCCGCGACACCGCTTTGCAGGGCTTGCACGGCCATGCGGGCTTCGACGGCTTGGAAACCGAACACGCGCATCAGTTGCCTCATCGCTTCCGACTCTTCCAGATCGGTGATCTGATAGCCTAGGTCCGCGACGCGATCGGCAACGGTCGGGTCGGCCCTTAAGCTGCGCCCCACGTAGCGGCTGGCGGTATTCACGCGATCCAGCGGCACGTGCAACACGCGCGACAATTCGCGCGACGCTTCTTCCGGCCGGTTGCTACTCAACAGCTTTAAGTATTGTGCGAACAAATGGTTGCCGTTGGCGGTCGCACCGAGATCGACGGGGGCCGGTGTGGTGACGGTGTTCTTGTGCGTATCAGGTTTTGGCGGTGCCGGGGCGACGGAATCTTCGACGGCGTCGGCGAGGCCGGCGATGGCGTGGTCAATCTCGCTGAGGTTGCGAATCATCTCGGTGAGATCGTTATGCGATGAGATCGGGTTGTCGGAATGGTTGTGTCCGTTGAGCAACGTTTCGCGCTTGGCAACCACGACCTCCGCCAGTCGATCGAGCAATCGACGCCGCAGGATAAACAGGATTTCCAAGGCTTCTTCGTGTCGCTTCACAAAGCTGCTCCACGGAACATCGGCAGGTCTCGTAGCGGTACGGACACCTTTCACAGGTATCGTTCCACGCGGCCACACCCTTCAGCACATATCGCTCGCTTTGGAGCGTGTCCGAAAAAGGCAACGCCGACGCAGGTACGAGTACCGCGCGACCCAGTTCGATTGAGATCACCCAACGTGTAAAGGGGCCTGACGGGCAGGTGCGAACGTTCTGCCTCGAAGGGTCAGTGTTCCCCAATCACGACCTACCCCAAATGATAAGGCCGAATGCTGTGAAATACGACCAACTGGCCGGTTGGGCGGTCGTCGACAGCTTCCGTCTGCATCGCTAAGGTACTGTCGTCGTTAGAGATACCGCGTTTTTCAAGCCCCGACGGCGTACTCAGCGTTGCTTATGGCCAAACGGACCAAAACCAAACGAAAATCTTCGGGACTTACATATCGGTCCTCCGGCGTCGATGTGTCGGCCAATGACCGCATGGTCGCGAAGATCAAGCATGCGCTGCGGCGCACATATGACCCGCGCGTGCTCTCGCAGCACGGGGCGTTTGCGGGGCTGATGCGGCTCGACTTTGCCGAGAACCTGCTGCAGCGACACTTCAAGGAGCCGGTGCTGGTGGCCGGTGCGGATGGGGTGGGTTCTAAGCTGTTGCTCGGCATCGAGCACGGCAAGATCGGGCAGTTGGGCATCGATCTGGTCGCGATGAATGCGAACGACATTCTTACGTTAGGGGCCGAGCCGCTGTTCTTCCTCGACTACGTTGCGTGCCATCATCTCGATCCGGAACACATCGCCGAGATTGTGACGGGCGTATCCGATGGTTGTGTCGAGGCGGGCTGCGCGCTGTTGGGCGGCGAGACGGCCGAGATGCCGGCGATGTATGCGCCGACGCACTTCGACTTGGCCGGATTTTGTGTGGGCGTGGTCGATCGCAATCGCATCGTGGATGGTCGCGATGTGCAACCGGGCGATGCGATTATCGGCATCGCGTCGAGCGGTATTCATAGCAACGGGTATAGCCTGGTGCGGGCGGCGTTGAAAAAGGTCAAGAATAAGAAACGCGCGGAGGAGATGTTGGGCGAGCCGTTGGAAGATGCAGTTTTGCGACCGACACGGATTTACGTGCGTTCGATCCTGAAATTGCTGAAGCACTACAAGCGCAAGCGCGTGGTGCGGGCGATGGCGCATATCACCGGCGGCGGGCTGGAAGGCAACTTGCCGCGCGTGTTGCCGCAGGGGTGCGCCGCCGAAGTTCGCCGGCGCAGTTGGTCGCCGCCGCCGATTTTCGACGTGATTCAACAGGCGGGCGTCGATATCGAAGAGATGTACGACGTCTTTAATATGGGCGTTGGCTTCGTGCTCGTGGTGCGACCGACTTTTGCCGATAGCGTGATACGACAGCTTGCGAAATTGGGCGAAACGGCGTGGCGCATCGGCGTGATACGGCGCGGCAAGCGAAGGCTGATTTGGAAGAAGTAGAAGCTAATCCGAAACTTGGTTAGATCGCTAAAGTGTTGCAAGCTTGTTAGCGAAAGGAACCCTTCCCTAACCCCTCCCTGCAAGGGAGGCAAGCATTCGGAATGCTCCGCATCCGCGAACACGTAGCCATGCTTCGCAAGGGCGGCGAGCGAAATTAGAATACCGCAATCAATCATTCGGTGGGGCGAAGGTAGTCGTCGATGGCTTTGATCGTGCAAAAATTTGGCGGAACGTCGTTGGCCGATGCGGACAAGATCCATCGCGCCGCGCGCCGCGCCATTCGCGCCAAGCTCGAGGGTCATCAGGTCGTGGTCGTGGTCTCGGCCATGAACAAGACCACCGACGAATTGGTGCGGCTGGCGTATGAGGTGACCGATCGGCCCAGCCGACGCGAGATGGATCAACTGCTGAGCACCGGCGAACAAATCTCGATCGCGCTGACGGCGATGGCGATTCATCATGCCGGGCACGACGCGGTGAGTTTGACCGGCGGGCAGATTGGTTTGCGCACCGACGCGAGCTTCGGTCGAGCGCGCATTCGCGAAATCACGGAACGCAACCGTATCGTGTCGTTGTTGAATAAGGGCGCGATCGTGATCGTGGCGGGCTTTCAGGGCGTCGATGAATCACTGAACATCACCACGCTGGGGCGCGGCGGTTCGGATACCACGGCGGTGGCGCTGGCGGCGTCGCTCAATGCTGAGGTGTGCGAGATTTACACCGACGTGGACGGTATCTACTCGGCCGATCCCCGATTGGTGCCCGAAGCGCGCAAGTTGCCGTTTATTTTCTACGACGAAATGCTCGAGTTAGCGTCGCTGGGGGCGCAGGTGATGCACTCGCGCAGTGTCGAGTTGGGCAAGAATTACAACGTGCGCATACACGTGCGTAGCAGTTACGCCGACGCACAAGGGACGGACATCGTGACGGAATCATCCGACTTACAACAAGTGATCGTGCGCGGGGCGGCGCTGAAGAAAGATCTGGCCCGCGTGGAATTGATGAATGTGGCCAACCGCCCGGGCTTGGCGAGCGAGATCTTCGCGCGCGTGGCCGAGCGCGGCTTGATCGTGGATGACATCATTCAGGTGATACACAAGGGCTCGGATCATGCCGATTTGAGCTTTACGATCGAAGCGCAGGATTTGGAACCGGCCCAGCAGGTGTTGGAAGAGATGCGCCGCGATATGAGCGGCATGACGACGGAGATCAAGACGGGGCTGGCGAAGGTGTCGGTGGTGGGCGTGGGCATGCGCACCCACACGGGCGTGGCCTCGCGCATGTTCGAGGCGCTGTCGCAAGCGAATATCAATATCGAGAACATTAGCACGAGCGAAATCGTGATCAGTTGCTTGATCAACGAAGAAGAGGGCCCGTCTGCGTTACGCGCGGTGCATGCGGCGTTCGATTTGGAGAAGGAGTCGGAGTAGGGGGGATTTCGATATTCAAGCCTTTTCCACCACCCTTGAAAAGGGTGGGCCATTGCCCATCGATTCCTACTGGGATCGAATTGCGGCTTGCCTCAAGACGAATATCGTATTCGGTTACGCCTCTCACAATTGGTAAGCACGATTACGTTTCTCAACACTCGGTGGAAAAAGCGCGGCAAACGCGGTCACAAAGCTCAATCCACCAAGAATAGCGATGCTTTGCCAGACGTGATTTGTTTGCGGGTATCGTTGGTGTTCGTTGATCAAGTGGCCGACGATCACCGGCGTCAGGGTAAACAAGCAGTTATAAAGAAATGAGATAGCGACGAATTTGAGGTTGCTCGGGAATGACGGGATAACGGTAAGTCGTGATGCACGATGCCCTATATAGATCGGTATGAAAAATGGTACAGATATGAGCAGCAGGAAACCTGGATTTGGCCAGAAGTAGACGGTCACCGCCCACAATAGGGCGATGGCACACAGCAGTGTCAGGTGGTGCTTTATGCCCATTCAACGTTTACCATTTTTCATTCTAGTTTAGTGTCACGATTGACTTCCTTAGACCGTGCCGAATTCGAGTGTAGCGAATTTGAGATTTTGTCGACGACTCGATTCTTCGGATTTGTGCATTGACGGCTATGTTTATCCGTCCTCTTCTACGCCAACGGCGTTGTTTCAACAGCCTGGGGTTGACGCGAAGCGGCTACCCCAGGAAATCATTGGCAAAATATCATTGAACTCTGAAGGAGTTCCGTCCCCATCCGGTATGCCGCAACGCCTTCAGCGTTGAAACCCTTGAGTTTATTTTGCAACCCAGGGTAGCTGCTGCGCATCAACCCTGGGCTACTGGCCCAACGCCTTTGGCGTTGGATTCCGCGCATCAAATCTCAATGCTGTATCTGCATTGCGCACGCTATAAAAGCGGTCAGGGCTTTGCCGTTACGATCAGTTAGTAAGAACGCTCTAGTCTCCGGATTTGGCGGCCTTGCCGTCTACCTCCACGACTTCAACATCGACTTGACCCAACACCGGTAGGATGGCACCGATTTCATTGACGAAACCGCTATTTCCCAGCGGCATGGTGCAGATTGCGATATGGGTGACGTCGCAATCGGTCTGGCGCATGGCGGCGTCGATGTCGATCCACTTGCCGTCGATATAGACTTGCGTCCACATGTGAAAGCCGAGTTCCATCGCCGCGCCGGAGTTGGTGAAACCGCGCGGCACGCCGACCAAACCGCCCACGCCGCGCGCGGGCAGGTCGATCGCTCGAGCCATGGCTGCGAGGAAAACACTGTGTTCGGTACAGTCGCCGTGCTTTTCGCGCGCGACTTCAGAGGCCGTGGCGAAGCCGACGTCGAGCCCTTTGGAGGTGATGTAATCCGTGGCAAATTTTCGCAATTGATCCGCCAACTCGGCGGCGGGTTTGTCCTTGCCCATGTAGTCTTGGGCAAGTCGCACAATCTTACGGTCGTCGCTATCGCAAACGGCGGAGCTGTTGATATAGACCGGCAGGACGCCGTCGGCGGAAACCTTGGCTTCTTTGATGGCATCCCAATCGATGCGTTTGACGGCGACGTAGCCCGAGCGCTCGTCGATGCGCTCGAACGTTTGCATTTCGGTCGCGGGCAACGTCGGGAACTTGCCTTTGGCGTCGGGCTTGAGCGTTAGTTTGAATTTCGCGGACTTTGCGTCGGACGGGATTGCCACATCGGTCGTGATCATGGTCGACAGGAACATCTCGGGCGGCGCGCCGGTTTTTAAGGCTTGTTCCTTGGTCGTCGCAAACATCTTCATCTTCATGATGCCGAGATCGACCGTCGTAATGATCGGCGTATGATCGTCGTCGACCCAAGAGACGCTTTCGACTTCGGTTTGGTTCAGCGCGGCCGCCGCCATGCCGCCGGCGGCGCCGAGGTTTAATACTGCGGTGACTTTGTGGAGCTTGCGCGGCGTGCCGAGAACGTCGACGGTTTCCTCGTCGCCGAATTTGATCGTGGTTTCCAAGGCCTTGTCGAGGCTCATGCTCGGCTCGAAGGTTTTGAGTTTGATTTCGGTGCCCGGTTCGAGGCCGTGTTTCATTTGGGCGAGCGTTTGGCCCCAGGCGAGACGACAGTCGGTATCAAAGTCGTGCGTCGATTCTTTGGTGGTGCCGAACTGGGTTTGGCGGATCGTGACTTTGTTGTTCTTGATAGTTCCCTCGATCGCTTGTTCGACCGCACCGAGTTTTTGCACGTTGCGAAACGAAAGCGGACGACCGTCGAGGGTTTCGCGGGTCGACTGCGTCATGTCCATTTCGACGCCCTGAGCGCCGCGATTGATTTCGATATGAATCGTCGTGTCGCTATGCACTTCGTCGCCGACCGTGCGCAACACGCCCTTCATGTAGCCGCAGTGCTGATCCTGGATCATGACCTGATACCAGGTTTCGTCGTACTTGGGCGGCTTGGGGATATCCGCGGCAGTGGCGGGGGCAGCAAAGGCGAAAACGAATAGGAGGACGATGCGGGTGGAGAGATAACGAAGCATGGGGGGAACTCCTGAGGGATTCGGCGGCCCGGCAAACTGATCGTGGGCACGCGAGAATGTTTTATCTATCAGGCCGTGATCCACCAGCGGGTGAACCATCTAGACCTGCGGTCGCATGGTAAACGGAATCCCGGCACCGGTTATTCGCGCGACCGCGCTGCGGATCGGTTTCGGAGCGAGCTACTGCCGTTTTTGCGCCACAATTGACCAAAGGCGGACTTTTCCTACGATGTAAGTATTGGCGGCAACGGAATTTCCGCCGTTGGGTCGCATTCGCCGCCATCAGCAAAGGTGCAGTTGCATGGATCGCCTACGTTCGCATTCAACCGGATTTTTCTTTGTGGTGTTGGCGTGGGTTGCTAGTGGTTGCCAGCAGCCGGCCGAACCCGAAGGCCCCACGGTGCGCGACCTGCCCAAGCAAACGGCCCCCGATGCGCTGTGGGATGACGCTGTCGCCGTTTTGCGCGACCATGGCTTTCGCGTGCGCGTGCAGGATCGCGTGAACGGTCAGATCATCACCGACCCGGAAACCTCGGCCCAATTTTGGGAGCCATGGCGCGATGATGTCGGCTCGCAGTATGGCATTACCGAAGCATCTCTTCATACCATGCAGCGCCAAGTGACGGTGCAGTTTGAAAAGAAAAATGCCAGAGACTGGGCAGTGGATGTGCGGGTGGATGTGTATCGACTGAGCCAGCCGGAAACGCAGATCACCACGCCGTCATCGGTCTTGCACGGATTTTCGGGGTATCTGCCGGATGAAGAAGGCGGGTCGCTGCGGCGCACGGGCAGCCGGAAGCAATGGGTGCTAACGGGGCGCGATGGGCAGTTGGAGCAGCAACTCATCAACCGCATAGCCATTTAGGCTGCGCGGCAAGGATGCAGCGCCCGGTATCCGGCCTCAAAGGCACTGCTGTCGGTATCGCGGGAGATTGCAACCCTTCCCTAACCCATCCCCGCAAGGGAGGGGAATTTGCGGACCGCATCATGCCGCTCTGCTAGAATAGACAAATTGTCGGCACGGACGCCTACGCCACCAAGCGACAACCTTCAACGCACAAAGGCGGTGATCGACATGACCCCGCGCGACAAACTTACCTTAGCCAGCTTGCAAAAAATGAAGCGCGATGGCGCGCCGATCTCGATGTTGACGGCGTACGACTACCCTTGTGCGCAGATTCTGGAAGAAGCCGGCGTCGAGTGCATTCTCGTCGGCGACTCGGCGGCGCAGGTCGTGCTCGGGCATAACTCCACGTTGCAGATCGATGTCGATTTCCTTGTCACGTTGGCGGCGGCCGTGCGGCGCGGGGCGCCGTCGGCGTATCTCGTCGGCGATATGCCGTATATGTCGTATCACGTGAACCACGAAGAGGCGATTCGAAACGCCGGGCGCTTTATGCGCGATGCGGGTTGCGACTGCGTGAAGATCGAAGGCGACCGTCGAATTGCGAAGACGATCAAACGCATGTCGGCGGCAACGATCCCCGTGATGGCGCATCTCGGGTTACGACCGCAGGCGGTGCATCAGTTGGGCGGCTATCGCGCGCAAGGGCGCGACGCAGATGGAGCGCAGCGGTTGATTGACGACGCCCGCCGTCTCGAAGATGCGGGGGCGTGCGCGCTTTTGCTGGAAGCGGTGCCGCCGGAACCGGCGCAGGCGATTGCGGAGGCGACGGAGTTGCCGGTGATCGGTTGCGGTGCCGGGCCGCACTGCGACGGTCATGTATTGGTGTTGCACGATATGTTGGGCATTAGCGAAGGTTTGTTGCCGCGTTTCGTGAAACAGTATGGCAACGTGCGTACGGATATTCGCAACGCGGTGGATGGTTATCTATCCGAAGTTCGGTCGGGTAAATACCCCGCGCCGGAACATACCTACAAAGGCTCGAAGATGCAGGACGCCCGGTAACACCTACGGGTGCCCCACGCCCCTCTGGGGCTGGGGGACTGACCATTCTCGAACATAACCTTCCCAGTGAAGTCAACTCACGGCCCGCGTGTCAAAGTCCCCCAGCCCTGGAAGGGCAGGGGCACCCATGCTCTCACGACTTGTGCGTCTTTGTCCCCCACCCTTCGAACCGGTGGGGCACCCACTCGTTAATCCGTTTCAAATTCATCACGGTTTCACCGGCCGCCGTTTCCGTTATGCCCAATTCGTTTAAGATAGATGCGATATGAACGTCAGTTTAGACCGTATCCGTAACTTCTCGATCATCGCCCATATCGACCACGGCAAGAGCACGCTCGCCGACCGGTTGTTGTTGACATGTGGTGCCATTACCGAGCGCGAGTTTCGCAATCAGATCCTCGATGACATGGATCTCGAACGCGAGATGGGTATCACGATCAAAGCCAATCGTTGTACGCTCGACTATAAATACGCCGGCGGCGAGGGTAAGCCCGAAGCGGGTGGGTATCGATTGAACCTGATCGACACGCCGGGGCACGTCGATTTTCACTACGAAGTCAGCCGCGCATTGGCGGCGTGCGAAGGTGTGCTGCTGTTGGTCGATGCGGCGCAGGGCATCGAAGCGCAAACGCTGGCCAATGCCTACAAGGCCGTCGACGCCGGTCTCGAAATCATTCCCGTCATTAACAAGATCGATTTGCCCGCCGCGCGACCGGAAGATATCGCGCTGGAACTCGAATCGGTCCTCGGCTTGCCCGCCGAAGATGCGGTGTTCACATCCGCCAAAACGGGTGTTGGCGTTGATGAATTGCTGAAGGCGATCGTCGAACGCTTTCCCGCGCCCGTGGGCGATCCGAAGAATCCGTTAAAGGCATTGATTTACGACGCGAAGAACGACATCCATCGCGGTGTCGTTTCGCACCTGAGAATCATCGATGGCGTGTTGACCAAGGGCGACAAGGTTAAGCTGATGGCAAAGGGACGCACGTATGTCGCCAGCGACATCGGTGTGTTTCGCCCCGGAATTACGTCGCAGAAAACGTTGGAAGCCGGGCAAGTGGGTTATCTGTTCGCCGGTATCAAGACGATTCACGATGTGAACATCGGTGACACGATCACCATCGACGGCAAACCATGCGATAAGCCGCTGCCGGGCTATCAGCCACCGCAGCAGATGGTGTTCTGCGATTTCTATCCCGGACCGGGCACGACGAGCCCCGACTTGCGCGAGGCGATGGAGCAGCTTTATCTAAACGATTCAAGCTTTAACTTCACGCCCGTGTCGAGCCAGGCATTGGGCGTGGGTTTTCGCTGCGGCTTCCTCGGTCTCTTGCATATGAAGATCATCCAGGAGCGGCTCGAACGCGAAAGCGATATCGATGTGGTGCAAACGGCACCGACGGTCGGTTTCGAAGTCGTGATGAAAGGCAGCCATGAGTCGCGCCTGATCGAATCGCCCGCCGAACTGCCCGACATGAGCGAGATCGATGCGATTCGCGAGCCATACGTAAAGGCCGAGATCATCGTGCCGAGCCGTTACATCGGAAACGTGATGCAGCTCAGCGAAGAGCGGCGCGGCACGTATAAGCGGCAGGATTATTTGTCGACCGAGCGCGTGGTGTTGGTCTACGAGTTTCCGATGGCCGAGGTGATTTACGATTACTTCGATCGCCTCAAGAGCGCGACCAGCGGTTACGCCACGATGGATTACGAATTGATCGGCTTCCGAGAAGACGATCTGGTGAAGTTGAACATTCTGGTAAACAACGAGCCGGTCGATGCGCTGAGCATTATCGTGCACCGCAGCCGGGCGGAAGTGCGCGGTCGAAAGCTGATCGGCCGCCTGCGCAAGCAGATCGATCGGCATTTGTTCGACGTGCCGATTCAGGCGGCGATCGGTGGTCGGATCATCGCGCGCGAGACGATCAAGGCGTTGCGCAAAGACGTTACGGCCAAGTGTTACGGCGGGGATATCAGCCGCAAGCGCAAGCTCCTCGAAAAGCAAAAAGAAGGCAAGAAGCGCATGAAGAACATCGGCAACGTAAGCATTCCGCAAGCGGCGTTTATGTCGGTGTTGGATACGAATGAGTAGAAGGGGGACCCTCCTCTTGCACCTCCCTGCGAGTGAGGGGGATAAGAAAAGGACGGCAGTGAGGACAGCAGCGCGTCGCCGGATTCGGTTCCATAGTTCGTAGGTCGGGTCATCGACCCGACGATTCTCGGGAGCAAACATCATGCCTAGCAAAGCCGCCACCGTCGCAGAGTATTTGAAGGAACTTCCCGAAGATCGCCGCAAGAGCATCAATGCCTTGCGCAAGGTGTTTAAGGCGAACATCGGCAAAGGCATCAAGGAAGGCATGCAATACGGCATGATCGGTTACTTCGTGCCGCACAGCATCTATCCCAATGGTTACCATTGCGACCCGAAGCAACCTTTGCCGTTCGCGGGCATCGGTAATCAAAAGGGCCACATCGGTTTATATTTGTTTTGCACGTATTGCGATCCGAGTCATAAGGCGTGGTTTACCAAGGCGTGGAAGGATAGCGGCAAGAAGCTCGATATGGGCAAGGCGTGCGTGCGAGTGAAGTCGGCGGATGACGTACCGATGGATGTGATGGCCGAAGCGTTGCGAATGATGCCGGTCGATCGATTTATTGATATATACGAGTCAAATATTCCCGCAGCGGCCAAGCGTAAGGCGAAGGCCGGGGCGAAGAAGGCGACGGCGAAGAAGGTAAGCAAGAAGAAAGTAGCCAAAAAGAAGGCGTCGAAAAAAGCTGCGGCTAAGAGATAGATTTGTAAGGTCAATCGGTGACTCGCTAGAGCTTCGGCGTAGCTAGAGTTGAAATATCGCACCGCCGGTTGCGTTATGCGAATTGCCGTACGGGCCGACGTCATGTATCTCTGTGTGTTTTTCTTTATGTCGCCGTTTTTGATGTGGGCGCTGATGCGCTATGCAAACGTTCAGTCGAAGGGCTGGACAGGGCCGAGCAAGGACGATTTCAAGACACGTTGCAAACGATGCGGTTACGATCTGGCCGGACTAACGATTCCGCGCTGTCCCGAGTGCGGCAGCTTGCGTGGGTTTGAAAAGGGCATGCACGAATTGGGTTTCAATGATGACGAGATTCGCACTGCCGAAGGGATTGGTACACGCACGCGCATCGCACTGGTGACGTGCCGCGACCTGCCCGATTGGGAAGTGGACGATAAACCGTTGGAAGCCGCGCTGACGGTGCGCGGTGTCGATATCGTCAAACCGGCATGGGACGATCCGCAGGTCAACTGGTCCAATTTCGATGCGTGTTTGATTCGCACGACCTGGGATTACAGCGAGCGGCGCGACGCGTTTGTAGCGTGGGCCCAGAAGACTGCCATCAGTACGAAACTCTTCAACCCCGCCGAGACGGTGCGTTGGAACACGGACAAGCGTTATCTCAAGTCGTTGGCCGAACGCGGCGTGCCGACGATCGAGACGATCTGGATCGAACCGGGCGCGCGCGTGGATGTGGCGACGCTACTGCGCGAGCGCGGTTGGTCGCGCGGGTTTATCAAGCCGGTGGTGGGGGCATCGTCGCGTGCGACGCTGCGCTTTGACGATTCGGCGGATGGCATAGTGGTGGCGCAGCAGCATCTGGATCAATACGCCGCGCGCGAAGCGATGATGATGCAGCCGTATCTGGCGACGGTCGAAACCGAAGGCGAATACAGCGTGATCTTTGTCGACGGCAAGGCCGCCCACGGCGTGCGCAAGGTGCCGGTGCCGGGGGATTATCGCGTGCAAGATGATTACGGCGCGCACGATGAACCGTGGACGCCGACGGAAGAGGAGTTGGCGACGGCGCAACACGCGATTCGCGCCGGCGGCCACGGCTTGCTGTACGGTCGTGCGGATTTTCTACGCGGCGCAGACGGCAAGCTGTTGATGAACGAGTTGGAGTTGGTGGAACCGTCGCTGTTTTTTCGGCACGGGAGGCAGACGGCGGAGTTGTTGGCGGATGCGCTGTTGGCACGGGTGCACGTATAAGGCGGACGACGGCGTGAAGCGAAACCTTATTTCGCTTGCGTGACAGACTTATTTTGCAATGATCTACGCTTGAAATGTCATTCCTCCAACCCATGCTTATCGGTGCTCTGGTCGGCGGTCTCATCGGCGCGGGGCCGGCGTTTTTGGTGGCATGGCTGATGCTGCGTCGCCGCCGGCGTATCTATCGCAATCTGCGCGCACAGTTGCCGCCGCAGGTTTCGCCCGAGCAGGTGTGCGATGTACGCTACGCTTCGGCGCGGCGTTTAAAGTCAATGCTTAAGATTCTTCCGTGGGAGCTAACGGGTATTCTGTTTGCCGACGAGCACGGTCTCTCGGCGTGGCTGCAGTCAGGCAATGGCAAACGCAATCTGACGTTGCGATTCGACCCGGAACGCGACGTCGTCGAGTGGCGCGGTCAGGAGTCGTTCATGCGTAACGGCCCGCTCAACTGGCTGGCCATCGGCACGCCCAAAGCGCCGAAGCACTTTTTTACTTCAGAGACGGGCCTAACGATTTTGGGTTCGAAAGATAAGACGCAGGATATCGTACGCATGCTACAGTCGTCGTTGCATTTAACGCGCTGCTTGCAATGCGAATACGAGCTTTGGGGTAACACCACAGGCGTGTGTCCCGAGTGTGGCACGGCGTTCGCGCGGCCGACGGCGGAGTTGGCTGGGCAAGACGATGCCGACGATGAAGCGCGCTAGCGGCGGGCAGCGGTCGCAGGGCTCAGTTGTTCTGGTGTATTGCCGGTTAGAAATTTCTCGTCCAATTCTACGTGCGGCCGCCCACTGCGGTTGATATGTTGAGTTTCATGATCGATATGCCGCTCTTAGTCGTGATCGGAATGCTACTTGCGCTGCTGCCCGTGGTTGTCGTGATGGTCTGCGGCTACAGCGTCATGCTATTCGAAGATCGGCAGCGCGTTTATAGAGAGATGCGAGCGGATTTGTCCGAAGATGATCGTCGCGCGACGATCATTAATCTAGTGTACGAGCCGTTCGTAAACGAGAAATTCGCTCGAAACCGTCGTGAGTTGTTTACAGCGATCGGCTTACTCTTAATCTCAGATGGCGAAGCAAAGTTGATTCTGAAGTCACCTTTGCTACTCGATCCGCACTACTATGATCCTCGCGTCATCAGCCTAGATCCACAACGTGAGCGTATTCATTTAAATGGCTCACGCATCTTTTTCCACCGAGAGTTGCGCGATTGGATAGCTATTGGGCCGGTCGGCCAACCGAAGAATCTCCTCGGACCCGATACGCGTCCATTTCCGAGGCTATCGAAGGCAGATATGCATGCGTTTTATGAGCGGCTTGTTCAAATTCTGCCGCTCGACGAGTCGACGCGCCTCACACATTGCCCGAGTTGTCGCTATTTGCTTGCCGGTAACACGACCGGCATATGCCCGGAGTGTGGCACAAACTTTCTACCGACGGCGAATTGGCCGCCCATGATGCTTGTTAACGATGAGAAGAAAGAGGCGTGATTCGTTACGTTGCTATATGGCTATGGCGAGGCCGACGATGTTCGGCGACGCCACTGCTGGACCGTGATGCGATAGCGTGCGTGATGAATGGTCGGGTCGAGTCGGTCTTTTAGTTCCGCATCAGGGTCTTCCAGGAATGGGGTTTCGTCCACGCGAATGTAGTGGCGCTGCAAGCGATCGAGGGCCGCATCCCAATCAGGTAAGTTAGCGAAGCCGCTGGTTTGAAGCGTTTGAACTTTGTCGGGAGCCATGCCTTTTGCGGCACGTTCGAGAAACGCCGACGGCAGCAGAACATTTCCGCTGTCGGGATGATCCTGCTGTTGCCACGCGCGCAGCCAGACGGTTGCGTCCTTGCTTTCCGCAAGTGCCGCGTAGTACCGTGCGGAAGGATGCGATGCGACAAGTATGGCTTCGCCCGCATCGGAGTTGGAAACCAATAACTCGCCAACGACTTGTTGCAGCGGATCGCGCCAGCGCAGGCTGGACCAGTAGCGTTCGGTCACCAGATGCACGCCGCAGGTTAGCCACAATGCAATTAAGCTCAATTGCAATGCAGGTCGAAAGCCTGCATCGTGATGGTGCGCTATCGACTTGTCGGCCTTTCCTATATGACCGGTTACTCCTGCCCCACTGAGAGTGGCGGATAACGCACGCGATGTGTCCTCAGGTACGGGTGCCCCTGCCCCTCCGGGGCTGGGGGACGATGCGCGCGACGTAACTCTCGAAAGTAATCCCGCCAGCGCCACACAACACAATCCACTGATCGTCATCACGTATTTATCAATCAACGTGCGCGTCACGATTCCGACCAGCAACAAAATCAATGGCATCCAAATCGCCGGATGTTGCAGCCGTCCATGGGTCGATACCCGCCACAGTATCGCCAAACCGAACACGCCCGCGACGATCCATGTCCACCAGGCACGCGGCGAAGCCAAGTTGCCCGTCAGCAAGACCATCAACAGACGTACCGATGTCGAGAGGGTCGATCCCGCAGGACTGCTATCGCGGAATGTTTGAAGCGTACTAACGAAGGGGCCGCTCCAGGGAATAAAGACGACGATGGCGACGGCGGCTGCGACGACGGCGCGCGTCCATTGTTGTTGTCGACGTGTACCAAGCAGTAGCACCATGCCATGTAGCGCGACGACGGCGATAAGGAAGTAGTTGGTCAGCAGCGCGGCACCGGCGAGAAGTCCCCAGCCCAATGCCTGTTTGTTCGTTACCCGTTGCGAGCGCCAAATAATCGCCGTGATCCAATTCAACGCCGCCACCAAACAGAACGCCAACGCATACCAGCGCGCGGCGAAACCGAAGAACAGATGCGCCGGATGTAGGGCCGTCACCAACAGCGCGGGAACGCGTGCGCTCGGTCCCCACCAGCATTCCGCCGCGCGCACCGTGCACCAGCAGCCGATGAGAAAGAACACAATCGACGGTAGCCGAAGCGCCAATGGTGCGATGCCGACGACATGCACCCAAATATTTTCGATGATGTAATACAGCGGCGGATCGGGGTCGGACCCCTCGCGCAAATGCGACAGCATCTCACCGAGCGGCAGCGCGTAAAGCCGACAGCTAAAGGCCTCGTCATCGAATACGGTGTAATACGATGCGGCCCAGATTTGGAATCCACCCATCAAGGGCAACACGAGCCAAAGGGCGCGCGACGTAAGGGATGGTTGGGCATCAGGTGAGGGCATCGCTGGTATTATGGGAGCGCGGCCCGAACTTTGCATGCGGTTCTCACTATCGGATCGGTCGTGCATGCGCACCGCGTTGGGGCGTTGCGGTCGAACCGGTATAATCGTTCCACGCGGGGAGTAAGCGTTGCCGCGCTCCCTTGCTCGGTTCGGTAAACCCTGACGGCGGGCCAGACCCGTTGCACACGAGAGGAGTGCTGTATGTTTATTTTGCTAAGTTTCGGATTCTTGGGATTGCTGGCTTGGCCGGTCGTGTTGATCGAGTACTTGCTCGTAGCCTTGGGCGTGTCTTCGGGCGCGCTGTAAGGCCGACGGTCAGAGCAGAAACAGCCGTACGTTATTAAGGAGCTTCGCGCTCCTTTTTTTATGCGCACACCAATACACCGTTTGCCTTGAGCGGATGACGGCGCGGGCCTAGGATAGCCGTCGATGAAACGGAATTCACCTATCACGCGTCGGTATCGCAGCGCGCTTGCGCTGTTCACGGTCGCGGCACTCGCTGCGGTTAGCAGCGGATGCGATCAGAGCCTGGGCGATTATTTTGTGATTCCCGGTTTTCCGGGTTTCGAGGTCGGCAACGCGCGCTTTATGCATGCCAGCCCCGATCTGGGACAAGTCGACGTCTGGAATCGGTTGTTCCCTTTTTGGCGCGATTTATCGCTCGGTGACCTTAGCGCGTTTTCAGCCATCAATGACGGTGAGCGCAACATGCGCGTGGTCATGGCCGGGGCCGAGACCGACGAGACGATTATTGCCGAGCGCATCCTGAAGTTCCCCGAAAACACGTTTAGTTCGGTTATTCTCGCCGGGCCGTCGGGTGCGCTGAGTTTCATTCTCATTAAAGAAAGCGAATCGGCGGTCGAAGATGGTTCGGTCGGGATTCGCGTGGTACACGCGTTCAACGGCGTCGGTGATGTCGAGTTGATGAACGGCACCGATGCGCTGATCGATCCGATCGGTTACCCCGCGCAAAGCGATTTGGTGCGCGTGACCGACCTCACAGCGCTGACGATTCAACCCGCCGGTGGCGGCGTACCGTATTGGACGGCGAATGCCGATGATTTTGAGTTCGGGCGCAACTATACGGTGGTGTTGTACCCGGCGGATTCCGATTCGAGCGCCGTTGCGGTGCGTGTGATTGAAGAGATGCTCGCCACGGCGGAGTAAAGCCGCGCTGGCTCGCTCAATGGAAACTCGCTTGAAACGACAGACCCCTCTCGATAATTAAAGATAAGACGCATGGCAAACTGCACATCTCAAACTCAGGCAACGCGTGAGCGTTCGGCCCCGAAGTTTTCGTTAATGGCGGCCGTTCGACGGCGCGCCGGGCGCTGGCTGGTGTTTACGGTCGGGCTAATGTTGGCCAGTTGCGGTTCGGAGCCCGCCGCTTTTATCAACTTGTTTGTCGTGGGGCGACCGGACGACCCTGGGCCGTTTATGTCGGAGGTGCCGCTGACGTTGGAAACGTTCGTGGCCGATGCGGCGTATCCGGTGGCGATGGCGTTCCTGCCGGATGGCACGTTGCTTTACACCGAGAAAGATACGGGGCGCTTGCGCGCCGTCAGTGCCGAAGGTACGTTGATGGCAGCGCCGATCTTCGATGCGCCGGTCGCTAACTTGGGGGATTCGGGCTTGCTGGGGTTGGCACTCGATCCCGATTTTGAAACCAACGGGTTTGTATACCTCGGCTTCACGGCGAATGATATTCCGCTGGATAACGTCTTCTCGCGCACCGAGTTCCGCGTGATTCGAATTACGCTCGACGGCCTCGCGCTGGTGCCCGGTAGCGAAACGCTGATTCGCAGCCTCGACTCGACCAGCCCCTTACCCGGCCACGAAGGTGGCAGCTTGGTCTTCGGGCCAGACGGAAAGTTGTACGTGTCGATCGGAGACAGACGTCTAAATACGTTTGAGAACGAGGAATCGCAAGATCCGGCGATATTGGCCGGGAAGATGATCCGCATGAATAAGGATGGATCGATCCCGGCGGATAACCCGTATGGCGGCGACAAGCTGAGCTTTGCCATCGGTCTGCGCAACACGTTCGATTTTACCTTCGATCCGATCAGCGGCTTGCTATATGGCCCGGAGAACGGTGCCGGTCCCGATGAATTGAATCTCGTTGAAGCCGGTAAGAACTATGGCTGGCCGATCGTGCAAGGCGGCGCCGATACCGATGAAGAAATGGCCTTTGCCGCCGCCACGCCGGAATACACCGAACCACTCGTCGGTATCAACGTTGCACCGACCGGCGTTATGTTTAACCCGGGTGAAACGTACGGCGCGGAATTCAAAGACCAGCTGTTCGTTGCGTATTTTGAGACCGGCACCATCGATCGATTCTTATTATCTGGCGATCGCACGTTTGTGGTGGATAAGCAGGAATTTGCGGCGGGCATTCCCGGCGGTATGAATGATCTGGTTTTTGGGCCGGACGGAATCATATACATCAGCACCGAGTTCAACATTTACCGCCTGATGCCGCAGTAAGGAAATACGAAGCTGATATGGCACGCCGCGCGGGAATGATGAGCGACGCACCATAAATTCGTGCCGAATAACGAGTTAAATGGTTATTCAGGCGCTTTTTAATGTGCTTTTTAATCTCCGGCCTATTCTGTAAATGGTGAAAGCGATGAGTCCATTCGTTAACTAATTCCCCGACTATACACAACGCCGCAACGGCGGTGGCGGTCGTCGATTTGGCGTTCGCCTCCGTTCTCGCGGATCGGGTTTCGGCCCCGCATGTGGGGGCGGAAGTTCGGAAGCGAATGGAGCATCAAAGAATAAGGAGCAGAACTATGAGTGCAAAAACCTACGACACGTACAAAGCTGAAGCGACGGCCAAGATTCGTCAGGCCGAAGCAAAGGTCAAAGAAATTGAAGCCAAGTTGGCCGACGCCAGCGAAGGTACCCGCAAAGATTGCGCCGAACTGTCCGCCAAAGCCAAACAGCGGCTTGCTGAAATCAATGCACGGCTCAACGAATTGAAGGACGACTCGAACGAGAAGATGACGGCGGCAAAGGCTTACGCCGATGCGGGTCTCGACGAAATCAACCGCTTGTACGGCGACATCAAAACCAAGTTGTCGAAATAAGCAGCTCTGAATAAACAATCGATATTGCCGTCACCGACGGCAGGTTATTTGGGCGGCAAGGATGCGATGCAAAATCGTTTTTGAAACGAGGAGAACATTATGTATCGCCAAATGAAGAAATCACTCGCTTACTTCCTTACCATGTTTTTGTTGTTGACGCTGCCGTTCGGTGCGACGGGCTGTAAGCTCTCGTGCGAGTCGGATGCGTCCAATGATTTGGAAGATGTCGTGGACGAAGTCGGCGATGAAGTGGAAGACACGGTCGATAAGATCAAGGAAGGATCCTGATCGCAAACCCCGTCGATCGTTGACGTAATTTTCGAGAACGCGCGGACCAACCGTGCAGAATTAAGGCATGTAGCCTCGCCAAACCGCATAGGAGAAATCAAGTGAAGAGAACCACCGTAACGCGACCGCTGATCGGATCGATATTGGCCGCGGGCCTATTTGCATCGGCAGGTTGCGATACCGGCATCGTCAGCCTTTTGGGTAATCTGCTCGGCCCCAGTACGACGTCGGTGCGCTTCGTGAACAACACCGATTTCGACATCGAAGGCCGCGTGATTATCGATGACGAGCAAAACACGACGGAAGAATTAATCGAGGAACTCGGCACTGAGATCGCGTTTTCCGTTTCGTCGGGCGGCACGAGTTCGCTTTCGCGCGATTGCGATGATTTGCAGGCGTTCCTACTCGACGACGCGAATCTTCAGGTGATCGGAGGCGTCGGGCCGGATACCCGTTCCGACGTGTTGCGTGACGGCAGCGATTTCAATTGTGGCGACACGATCGTGCTGACGTTTACCGCGTCGGCTGTCGGCTCCAACTTCGATGTGTCGATTTCGTACGAGTCGAATTAGCCGGATGCGTGTCTGAGGCCATCGCCGTTTTTCGATTCAGTCAACGTAAATAACCATGCGGCCTCGGGGATTGATCGTCGATCCCGGGGCCGCGTGTGTTTCGGGAACGTTATTGCAAGCGTCACGAACGGCGGTGATTGTTGCGATTGCTGCGTTAAGTTTGAAGAGAGAAGGTCATATCGTAGGGTTCGCACCGCGGACCAATTACCGTGCGATGTGATTGCATAACGAAATCCACATGCTTTGGCGTCCATTAAGTCCATCATGAAGATCGACATCGCCGGAAGATGGTCGGCAATGCGGACCCTACTTAATAATTCATGATTGCTGCTATCTCACTTATTCTCGTTCTAACGGTGTCATTGCTGGTCACGCGCGTCGCCACGGTCGCGCTGGCGCACACGGGCTTGTCGCGCGAGGCGGCGCGCTTCCAAGCGCGCTCGGCGCTAACGGGCGTGGGCTATACGACGCAGGAAGCGGAAAAGGTCGTCAATCATCCGGTGCGGCGAAAGATCCTGATGTTATTGATGCTCGTGGGTAACGCGGGCATCGTAACGGTGTTGAGTTCAGCGATACTGACATTCGTGCGCACCGACGACGCGGGCAGTTGGTGGTGGCGGTTGGTGTTGATCGTCATTGGCATTGCAGCGTTATGGACGGCGGCGCAAAGCCATTGGCTCGACAAACGCATCTCGAAATTTGTTAGCTACTTGTTGAAAAGGTACACCGACATCGACGTGCGCGATTACTCGGGCATTTTGCATTTGGGCGGTGACTATCAGATTGCCGAGTTACTGGCCGACCCGGATGGTTGGCTCGTCAATCGCAAGTTGGCGGAGCTGCGCCTACGCGATGAGGGCATCGTGGTATTGGGCGTGCAAACGCCGGGCGGTAAGTACTTCGGCGCGCCGACGGGCGATACCGAGATCAAGCCGGGTTTCGTGCTTTGGCTTTACGGTCGCGCCGATGCGTTGGCCGACTTGGACGAACGGCGGAGCGACGCCGCCGGCCACATGGCCCACTCGGCGGCCGTGGCCGAGCAGGATCGCGAAGAGCGCAAACAAAAAGAAGCGCTGGAAGAAGAAGCGGGTAGCGATGACACCGAAAGCGAACGATGATCGACGGTAGTCGTTTTCGCCGTGCTTACAACTGTCGATGGCGCGACCACCATCTCGCCACGAGCCATGCGAGGCTCGCCCAGGTCGCCCCAGCGGCCCAACCGCCGAGCACGTCCGAGGGCCAGTGCACGCCGAGATAGATGCGGCTGAACCCGATCAATAGCGATAGGCAAATCGCTCCGCAGATAACGAATACGTGCCGTCTGCGGCTTGTTAGACTGCGCGCCAATAAAACGCCGAGCGTTAGATATACCGTTGCGGCCATCATGGCGTGCCCGCTGGGAAAGCTCGCGGTGTGCACCAAGTCGCCGTGCGGCGTTAGGTCGGGGCGCGGTCGATCGAAGCCGAGTTTGAGCGCATTAGTTGCCAACGTGCCGCCGACGATGGTAAACGTGAGTAACACGACCGACGCCCATTGACGCATGAGCGCGAGAAACCCGGCGACGAGGATGCTTATGATGGCGAGCACGCTAAAGCTGCCCAACGCCGTCCAATCGCGCGCCATATTTTCCACCCACGGCGGGCCGATGGGCGACGCCGGCGCGCCCGGCTCTTGTAAGGCGCGCCGGGTGCCATGCCGACCTAACCGAGTTGATGTAATTTATCCGTTGTCACCTAGCCATGTGTGCAATCGCCCCAACAAACAACCAATACATAAGGTCGGCATGCCTGAGACGCGCGCATACAACAATAATAGACAGCCGCCTATATCGACTACCATTACTCTACTACTGAATCACATATTTGGGACGGTACACCTTCGTGTTCGGAGCATGCCGACCTTCGTATTGGTCTCGCGTTCGAGTAGTGCCGACGTTGGTGACCGATCTGTCGACGCACAAGCTCACCGCGTTTGGGTCGGCATGGCACCCGCGCCATCTGGGCGAAGATTTGCGACTCCATGTTGGAGTACCAACATGGGGCACCCGCGCTACGAATAGTTAGATGGAAAAGCCCGGCGTTTCAGAGAAACGCCGGGCTTAAAGTTTATTACGGACACAACTCAGATCTTCGCGTGCGCGTCTTACTGTCCGCTCGTCTTCTCAATAATCAACCGCTCGTCGACCTCCCGCGCTTTGCGCGGCTTTGGCAGTGGCGGCGCTTCGGCGGCGTCGGCCAGATCGCCGCTGGGTAGCGGGGCGTCTTTGCAAAGCAGGTAATACAGGTGCCCTTCGCTATAGGTCCAGCCGGCCTTCTTACCGGCTTCTTCACCGACGCCCATGTAGATATCGCAGCGGCCCGGCGCGCGAATGGCCGCGCCGCGATCCTGATCGAGCACGAAACTGCGAAATGAGGTGCGCCGCTGTTCGCCGTTGGGTGCATTGGTGTCGACGAACGCCAAAGCGCCGCGCGGGAAGATGTCTTTATCCGTTGCAACCGAAAACTCGGAGGTCACCGGCTGGCCCAAGCAGCCGAACGGTCCGCCACCAACATCTTTAAAGAAGATGTAGCGCTTATTGGCAAATAGATATTTGTCCATATCTTCGGGATGATCCTTGAAGTATTTGATCATCGTCGCCAGCGAGAGCTTGTGCTTATCGATGTGACCGTCGGAGACGAGCATGTGACCGATGGGCGTGTAGTCGTGTCCGTTGTTGCCGGCGTAACCGATTTCGTACAACTCGCCGTTGGGCAGGCGAATAAAGCCGGAGCCTTGTACGGAGAGAACGTACGCCTCAAAGCGATCTTCGAGCCACACGAGTTCGGAACCGACGAGCCCGACGTCGCCTTCGATGTCTTTGCGCTCTTTCCAGGGGCCGCCGATGACTTCGCCGTACCTATCCTTCTCGATGCCTTTGGGCAACTTGTAGAGCGGGAACTTGAAGCGGTCGGTACGCTGGCGGCTGCCTTCGAAGATGGGCGAGTAGTAGCCGGTGAACAGCACGGTGCCGTCGTCATCGCAACCGATGGAACGATACACGTCGAAGTTGCGCGCAATCAGATCGTTGAGTTTCTCCGGCGTGTCGGATTGATCGAGCAGGTCAAGAAATTTTTCGAGCGAGGCAACCACGCGCTCGTGGGTGATCGGCCCCAGCGGGTAGAACTGTTTGCTCGTCGGGGTTTTCAGATAGGCCAGACTGTGGGCGACGGATTTACGCAGCCCGAGGCGTTTGGCGCGATACCACGCATCGCCGAAATCGGGGTAGTCCTCGGGATCGACCTTCTCGAGCGCGAAGGCCCCCGGCGGCAACGCGCGGTTGTAGTCTTTTTCAATTTTTGCCACGGGCACCGGCTCGACAGGTTTCTGGCAGGCCAATGCCGCGAGGGCGGCGGGCAGGATGAGGGCGAGGCAAACACGGGTGGGCATATGTAAGCTCCTTTCAGGACAGTATTTAGCAAATCGCGTGGGCGCGCGAATCGACCCACCCCACAATTGGGGAGAATCAACCGCTTTTTCTATATCGTCCGGGCGGATCGGATTGGCCAAGGCCGAGCGCGGGGCAAGATTGACCCGGAAACTGCTGAATTCCTACGCTTAAATTAGGTTACCGACCACGCAAATCAGCATTTTTCGGTCGGTGGCATGCAATTTGCGGCGTAACTAGCGGAATGCGCCGTCCGGTGTCCATGTTGGTGGCCGCCGGTGCTAGCTGAGGCATGATGATGGAACGAGACGTACGACATCCTGTTTTGAACTGGTCCGACGAGCACGTGCGGTATCCGAATCACTATGCGTGGTTTGTGCTGGCGTCGTCGCTCGACATTCTCATGACCATGATCGTGCTGGAGTTGGGCGGCAGCGAGGTCAACCCACTGGCGGACCGCGTGATTACGGCGTTCGGCATGCGCGGTGTGTTGGTGTTCAAGTTCGCGATGATGGGATTGGTGATTTTGTTGTGCGAAATCATCGGTCGGCAGCGCGACCTGTGGGGGCGACGCGTCGCTAGCTTCGCCATTATCGTGCCAGCGTTCGGCGCTCTGATGGGATATACTCTTATCGCGCGGGCGATGGGTTTATAAGCGGGTCGCCGCGCCCGATAAGCGCGGGAGATTCCGCAAAATGCGCGGCAGTTTGCAGAAGTTTGGCGGTACTCCTAACCGAATCGAATAGTTTGTTTACGACCAAACCCCGCGCGGCGGTGCCGAGGCGGGTTGCCCACCTCGCCCGTTGCATTGTGGAGCCCTTGTGTTGCATTCGATCAAACGACGTTTTTCCCTCGCGCTGTTAACGCTCAGCACGGTCGTCATGTTGCCGGTGATGACCGGCATGATGTGCGAGCCCGGTAATACGACCGGCTTCGGGCCCACTATCAATTTGGGCGAAGGCAATGGCGACGCGGCCGACTTCAGCGGTACGGCGGGAACCGGCTTTAATTCGGCAACGCGTTTGACGATTCCCGATGATGAAATGTTCGTCGTGAGCGGCACGCTGACCGACGCGGCAGTGTTCGACATTGGCCCGGTCGCGCCCGGTGACCGCGTACGCGTTGCGGTGGAAGCGGCTCAGAACAGCACGCTCGACCCGGTCTTGGCGGTGTTCGATGAAGATCGCGAGTTGTTTTCGACCAACGATGATATCAATCTGGCCGTGGGTAATTTGAACTCCGCGATCGATGAAATCGTGAGCGAGCCTTCGGATCAGTTCTTTGTGGCGATCGCGCGGTTCTTTCTCGATAACAGCGGCGGTGCCTACGTCGCGTCGATTCAAATCAATCGCGGCGGCAGGTTTCCCACGCCGCCGGCGCAAACGTTGTTGCTGAATTTCTCCGGCGGGCCGGCCACGATTGTGAACGAGGGGACGTTTAATCTCGACCCGTTTGACGCGGGGGATATCGACGACGCCTACGACGGTGAGACGACCTTTATTCGCGAAAAGATTATCGAAGTGATCGAGGAGAACTTCGCGGGGTTCGGCATTACGATCGTTAGCAGCACCGACAACCCGAGTTTAGTGCCCGGTACGTTTAGTACATTGCATTTCGGTGCGTTTAGCCCGACGAAGTTCGGCGTGGCGGACCAGGTGGATGTCGGCAACCTCGATCGCTGCGATGATGGCATCATTTTCACTGAGGGTTTCGATAATCCGTTTGCGCTACAACCTTCGCCGACGGGCATTGCGATTGCGATCGGTAACGTCGCCGCCCACGAAGCGGGGCACTTGCTGGGGTTGAACCACGTGGCCGATGTGACGGCGCTGATGGATAATACGGGCAGCGCGAGCACGCTATTGGCCGATCAGAACTTTAAGAGCGCCGTCCTGAGCCCGTCGATATTTATGTTCGGCAATCAGAACGCGGTGAAGCTATTGAACCGGGTGATACCGGGGAATTAGGGTAATAATGAAAAGTTAAGAGTGCAAAATGCAAAGTCGGGGTGGTCGATGAGATTCGCACCGGTTTCCAGATTGCGAATTACAATTCTAGTTTTGCTATTTCTGCTTGTTCCTTTGGCATACTGTCATTCACCTCATGCGAATATTAGTTCCAATGATGGAATCTCTCCGTCGTCTAGTTCAAGCGTCGAAGCCAATATGCAAATGCCAGTCGCAGTCGCAGCTTTGTATTACCACAATCGTGACAATAGTGGGGAGATGGTCGCCGGCGTTTGGGATGACGGTGAAGTTGTGTTGGCAGAGTTCGGTCCTCACCAACGTGAAGTGACGGCAAAGTGCTTTCGTATCTCTGATCAGCAACTTGCAGAGCTCAAGCGACGGCTAAAGTTTGCAAGACTTCGGTCCATGTTGCACAAAGGCGATCCTTTTGACCCGAGGGCGGGAAAATGGGTGATGCTGAATCACAGCGACACGCGCGAGTATTGGAAGTGGGATGAAGTTTTCTTACCGTGGCCGGTAGTTGAAGGTCAGTCTTACCGATGTGAAGTCTATATGGATGCATGGTCTCAGACGGATGCCGCGATCAAGGAGTCCATTCGAGACAAGCAGCCCACGCGCGTCTTCAAGGTAAGCAATGAGGAGTGGAAACGAGGGTTCGATCCGATTCGAATCACGAAACCGGTTACGGTAAGAGAGAATCTCGAATTCATCGCATGCAAGAACCTACGCTCTCGATAAGGCGTGTTGGTATCTGCATCGATATCATGTTTTGGCTTATCAAGTCGGTCTATCCACGGATTGTCCGGCTTGCGTAGCTTCATCCGTGGCTCTCAATTTGCGCCCCTGCCGGGGGCTAACAGAAGGGCATTTTGATGCAGATAAGTTGGAAACGCGCTTCTGATCGTTCGTAAATTCGGCTCCGAAGTCGCCTCTTTAATTTTGCATTTTCCATTTTACACTTTGCAGTTCTCCTCCTCCCTCTCGTCTCATAATTCCGCCGCCACCATCCCCTCCTGCGTGCGCTTCAACGTCCGCGTCTATCGAGCCGAAAATCGTATATTGAAGTCGTCCACATGCCTTCTGGCGGAGAGCGGCGCTTGTGATAGCGGAATTGCCAACCAGTCTGGGATACCTTGCGCCTGCGATCCAAGCGTTGCGCGCGCAAGGCGATTTTTGGTCCGATGATTGCGACCCGTCGGTGCTGCAGGAAGCATTGATGAACCGCATCGACGGTCAAACGCCGCAGCGCGCGCAGGCCACGCTCGATCACGATCGGGAAACGATTCAACAATGGCTGGCCGAGGTGCAGGACGAGAACTCGCCGGGCCATTACGTGGTCGAATATCTGGCGATCCCGAACTTGGCGAACTTGCTATTCAAAGCGGCGCGCGGTGAAGACCCGAACGCGCCGGATGATGATGCGGTTGGTGAGACCGCCGAGGCGACAGTTGCCGATGACGGTGCGGATGCCGGCGAAGAACATGTTCCGCCCATCGTGATGGATACGCCCAAGGGTTGGACGCGCATTCCCGCCGAAGAAGAACTCTTCATGCGCAACGGCAGCCAGATCCTCACGGTTTCGAAAGCGAATCAGCACTTATTCGAGTTGCTGCCCGCACTCTGGCGGCAAGCCGGGCAGGATGAAGACGACGAACTGGAGATGACCATCGCCGACGTATCCTTCGGCCCCAGCCGCGGTTTTCGCGGGGTGAACAACCTCGGCTATTGCTACATCCTGCGCGTGATCGGTGGTTTCGTGCAGATATCGATCGAGAAAAACGAAACCAAGGTGGATATCCGCAACGTGGAAGCGGTGTTCGATACGATCCGCGTGGTGGAAGGGTAGGGCAGCGGTTTCAACGATTCGATTCGCGCGGCGATTAACGTCATTCGTTGACGATACACATTTAGCTCCCGGCCATTGGCCGGGAGCTAAATTTTGCGGAGCGATTCAATATATAAGGATTTTGATCTGATGGCTTTGTTGCGAGAATACTGGTGCTAGCAACATGTCCTTGTTGGCGTTGCTTAATACGGCGCGGCGATGGGTTCGAATGTCATGTCATTCAGATCGGTCAATTCTTGCTCGTCTAATTGACCCTCAGAATTAATCTGGCCGCGGAAGATTTTGCCGTCGGCTGCCCAAAGTAGGTGATTTTTATGCACGTCGGCCCACCCCCACTTGGGGCAGGCGATTTCGTGCATGGAATGTGCGTGGACCAGCGCGTGCGATTCGTAATAGACGCCTTTGCCCGGTGGATGGTTCGTGTCGGCGTGGAAGCGTTTGCGTAAGAACCAATCCGCCGATACGGGCTTATCGAAGTTATCGATATTGCGAAACCGGCTCGGTTCATCGCCTTGCCAACCATCGCGGTGCAGACGGGTGAAGTAGATGCCGGGGCATTCAGACATGCCATGAAACGCGTATGCGTTGTCGTTGTGGACCAAGCCTGGTGGTGTGCGCAGCATTTCATGATCGCGTGCGCCGTTGATGGTGTAGCTGCGATCGTCAGCGAATAGGCCGCCGCCGTTCCAGCAATCGCCTTTGGCCCACAGGCCGAGCGCCTTGAGATACGGCGTTTTCGATATCGCCGTCCAAGAGCCTTTGGTGTCCGATTCCCATTTGCCGTTCATGGCGAAGTAGATCAGGTGGCGACCATCGGGCGAGAGGTCGCAGCGATATTCGTAGATGCGGCCCTTGAGCCATTGGCCAAGTTGAAAGGTGTCGTCGCGCAGGTTCCAGCCGATGGTGCAAACGTGCTTGCTGGGGCCGCGACGGATGATGAGGGCGTAGGGCGCGGCGCGGGCGATGAGGACATGGATGCGCGCGGGGATTGGTTCGGTACCGGCCATGATGGAGATTGTGTATGAATGACGGGCCAAACTCAAGCGATAACATTTAGCCCCCGGCCAATGGCCGGGGCTAATTGCGGCGCACGCGCTGCCGTGTTCGGACTCGAACGTTTCTGCGTTAGTTCCACGTTAGCCAAGGGCCATTGGCCCATGGCTAAGTGTTGAGCGTTTGTGTTGTGGATGAAGCCGTGAATTTCAATCGCCGTAACTGCAGATGAAATCCCAAGGCTTGGCGAGCCAGCCCATCCGGGTGTTGTGTGCTTCGATGTAATTGATGCGCGTTTCGAGCGCTTGCAGGTCGAAGCAATAGCGCTTGTCGTAACCCTTGGTCCAAATCGGACGCCCTGGACGTAGGCCGTAGCGAACGGCTTCCTTCGCGCACTTGGCGATTTCGGAAACTTCTACGAACGTCGCGCCGACAAGTAAATGAAAATGATCGGGTTGGATGGTCAATGCGAGAATTTTGTGATGTTGTCGTTCGATAAGCGACTTGCCCATCATCGCGCCGATTTCGAGTAATTGATCTTTGGTAAATCGAAAGGTCTCGTGTTGCTGGCGTTGTCTGTCGTGTGCTTCGAGCGTTTCGTTCTGCGGTTTCAGGACGCCTTTATCGATCCAGCCGCGACGATCGCCGCGCATCCATGTGCCGTATGTCGTCGCCGTGATCATGATGGCGATGGTCTTCCGCATAAATGCGGATATTAATGGGAGTTCGCATGTTTGCGAATCCTGTGCGGCCACGGCAAACTCGCCGAGGCCCAAGCTTTAGACAGGGGCAACATTTAGTCCCCGGCCAATGGCCGGGGGCGGATTACGGAAAACCCGCTGCCGTGCTCGGTATCAAACGATTCTGCGTTAGTTCCACGCCGGCCATGGGCCATTGGCCCATGGCTAAGTGTTTGTGTTTCGCTACACGTGCGAGATCGCGATTTTAATGTCGCTCATAGGAAAGCCCCGGGTTTTGTTACCCCACCTTACCCGCCACCACGCTCAGAATCTCCTGCTCGCGCGCTTCGGCTTGGTCTTCGAGTCTTTTACCGTCATCCAAATACTGCTGTCGCGCGGCGGCGTCTTTTAGATCCTTGGCGTTGATCTGCACGTTGAGGTAGGCGCCTTTGACGGCCGTGCGGGCGCAGAGGGCGGCGACGCCGGCGTCGGAGGCGCTGGCGGACATGCCGATCTCGGCCATCGCTTTGGTGACTTCCATGCTTTCCAGCGCGACTTGCATTACGCGCAGCGGCGTTTCGATCGCGCCGCGCGTGGCGGCTTGAATCGCGTCGTCGCGGGCGGCCTTTTCTTCGTCGGTGCCTTGCGGCAATCCAAACGCCGCCATGATGCGGTTGAATGCCGCCGTGTCTTCATCGACGAGCTTCAACAATTCGTCGTGATACGCCTTGCCGCGCACGGCCCATTCGCTGAATTCTTCCCAACGTTCGTCCCAACCGCGCTTGTGGCTGGAAAGGTTGGCGACCATGGTGGAGAGGGCGGCGCCGAACGCGCCGACGGCAGCGGAGATCGAACCGCCGCCGGGGGCGGGGCTTTCGCTGGCGGTCTCGTGCGTAAAGGCCTGCAGCGACATATCAATTAGACGTTTGTCGCTTTTGTTACGGGCGGCGATGGCATATTCGATGATCTTTTCTTTGGGGTCAAACTCGGATAGCTCGTCCATGCCCATGCTTTTGACGGCGATCTTGATCAGCTCGGCATCGCTCACACCCAGACTGCGCTGCTGCTTGCGCAAGAAATATGCGCCGGCGTCGAGCATGGCTTTCAAAGGGATAAGGCCGACGACTTCGCTGCCCGTAACGCGGATGCCGCGCTCCTGCGCTTTGGTGCAGCATTCGTCGAAGGCCACGTGCACGGGCGTGACGCTGATGTTGGTCAGGTTCATGCTGATTTGGGCGACGCCGTATTCCTCGATGAACCAGCCGATGCCCTTCACGCATTTGAGGCTGCCGGGTTCCCACACGGGTTCGCCGTTGGCGTCTTTCACGACCGGGCCGGTCAGCGGATCGCCCTCGCGTTTGATGCGGCCCTTTTCGCGCACGTCAAATGCGATGGCGTTGGCGCGGCGCGTGCTGGTGGTGTTGAGGTTGACGTTGTAGGCCACGAGGAAATCGCGCGCGCCCACGGCCGTCGCGCCGGTGCGCGGGTTGAACTTCGCCGGGCCAAAGTCGGGCGCCCATTTTTCATTCTTGAGTTTGTCGGGCAGGCCTTCGTATTCGCCGGCGCGCACAGTGGCAAGGTTGCGGCGCTCAGGTTTGGTCGCGGCGTTTTCGTAGCAATAGATGGTGAGGCCGACTTCTTCGCCGAGGCGCTTGGCCAAGGCGCGTGCGTGTTCGACGGTTTCTTCCATCGTGATATTGGCGACGGGCACCAGCGGGCAGACGTCCATCATGCCGAAGCGCGGATGCTCGCCGTGATGCTTGGCCATGTCGATCAGCTCGGCCGCTTTGCGACCGGCCCGCACGGCCGCTTCGATCACGGGCGCGGGCGCGCCAACGAAGGTGACCACAGTGCGGTTGGTCGCCGCGCCGGGATCGACGTCGAGCAACGTGACGCCGTCGACGGCCTCGATGGCGTCGGTGATTTGTTTGATGACGGCCATGTCGCGGCCTTCGGAGAAGTTGGGAACGCATTCGATGAGTTGGGACATTTGTTGCTCCTGACGGAGGTAATAATCTCGAATCGGTAGCGCTTTGCAATTGTGACGTGTTAACTGCCCAAGCGATCGCCGAAGATCAATCGGTAATGTAATTACTGCTCGTGTTTTTCAATTTGATTTCTAATCTCATTCGGGTCAAGCCCACGTGCTTTACACTTGGCGTCGAACCCCGGTTCGCCAATCACGAGTGCAAATTCGACTGCCGCAATTGACGTTAATCCAACGAGTGATAAGGTCTCATCCGTCTGTAATTCAAAATCCTGAACACCGACCCCCAATTGGGTCATTCGACTAACTGACGGAACGCTAATGTGGTTAATGAATCGTGTAAAACTGCCATCCTGATCGATGTCGTTAGGTGAACTCCAGGATACGCCGTAGATTGCAGGCAAGCGCACCACGATATCTTCGCGTTCATATTCAAAAGAAATTCGGGCCGGAGCAAACATGGATGGCGCGGCGATGACAAATCCTCTTATCTCATCGAACGGTATAAAGCCCAGTTCGGTGGGCTCGTTATTTTCGTCGAGAAAGATAACTTCTAATGCACCGAGATGGCTGTAGGATGCATTGCATAATCGCGCTTGTAAATCTGGTGCCCGCTGAAAAAGGGATTCCATGTCATGTATATCGTTTGGACGCCGCTTTTTGATCTCGGCATGTCTGGGCCGAAATGGACTGTCTTTTGCGTGTAGGCGTGCTACCAAATCCTGGAGTTTTTCTTTATTGGAAAACTCTCGATCGTCGTCTTCGTCAAAGTCCGGATTGACGAAAGCGTCTCGCTCATTGGGGTCTGAAATCGACCTCAAGGAAATCAAGTGAGTCAATCGCAAACATTCGCGCCAAGACAAATCTGTCAGTTCTCTCCGCATGAGTGCGGCGAACTCGTCCGAAGAGAAGGTCCAATACTCCGATTGAATCTGCTTGCATCGACTCATCGTGGAGTCAAATGCGGGATTCGCATCAGATTGGCCGGAATCTTGTGAAGTGGGAGTATTTGTGGTTGGCGTGTTCTTCTTCCAGTAAAGGAAAAATATGGCTGCACAGACACTCAATAAAAGCGTAGCCAATAAAATTATGGTACGAAGTTCCGGCACTATCTGCTCCCAGTACGATTTTTGGCAAAGGCAAAATTATCTGGCACGCCAATGTGGGTCGCCATCGTTCTTGATGCTACCAAATATTTCGGTTTCTAACGAGATCGAAATTGCACCTCAAGCAGCGCGACGGCAGAGCCGCGTCCTATGGACGCATGAACGCATTATGGGTGCCGCAAATCGTCCAAATGTATGCTGTATCGTTTCGTGAAACATGCGGCCACAGGCCGCGGCTCTGACGGGTGTTCTCAATTTCTTGACGTTTGCTCGAATCCTACGTCGCTTGTCAATTCTTAATCGTGCGCGCGACGCCATTCACCCCCACCCGATACGCCCACTGGTTCACATTCGGCATATCCAATATCAACACATCCGCCCGATGGCCTACGGCGATCGCGCCGATTTTATCCGCGCGCCCAAGCGCCGCGGCGGCGTTGGCGGTGCAGGCGACGAGGGCTTCCAGCGGCGTCATCTTCAGCATTGTGCAGGCCATCGACATGATCAGCGGCAACGGTTCGACGGTGCACGAACCGGGGTTGAGGTCGGTGGCGAGGGCGACGGGCAGGCCGGCGTCGATGAGGCGACGGGCCGGGGCCGGCGGCGAGCCGAGGAAGAATGAGCAACCGGGCAAGACGACGGGGATGGTGCCGCTTTGCTGCAGCGCGGCGATGTCTTCGTCGTTGACGAACTCGAGATGATCGGCGGAGATCGCGCCCAACTGAGCGGCCATCTTGGTCGCGCCGGTACGCGTGATCTGTTCGCTATGAATCTTGGGCGTAAGGCCGGCATCTTTACAGGTTTCCAAAAAGCGGCGCGCTTGATCGAGATTGAAGGCACCGCGCTCGCAGAAGACGTCGGCAAATTCGGCGAGGCCTTCGTCGACGATAGTTTGGAGAAAGTCGCGATCGAGCATGCGATCGAGATAGGCGTCGGGCTTGCCGTCGAACTCGGGCGGAATCGTGTGGGCACCGAGATAGGTGCCGACGATCTCGATGGACAAGTCGTCGTTGAGGCGCTTGATGGCGCGCAGCGTTTTGAGTTCGTCTTCGTGGGAAAGACCATAGCCGCTCTTGGCTTCCAACGTGGTCACGCCCCATTGCATCATGCGCTCGATGCGCGGTCGCGCTTGGGCGACGAGGTCGTCTTCGGTCGCTTCGCGCAGCATGCGCACGGAGTTTTTGATGCCGCCGCCCGCTTCGAGGATTTCGATATAGCTCGCGCCCTGAATGCGCTGCACGAATTCGTTCTCACGGCTGCCGGCGTGTACGACATGCGTATGGCAATCAATAAGACCCGGTACGACGGTTCCGCCCTTGGCGTCGATGGTTTCGGCGGCGTCGGTGAGTGTGGGGGCGTCTTGTTGTTTGCCCAACCATGCGATGGTGCCGTTCTCGATGAGCAGTGCGGCGCTCTCGATGATGGGCGGATGCGAAAAGGTGTCGCCGCTAACGGGGCCGGGCGGCACGGCGACGAGTTGGGCGATGTTGGTGATGAGTTGGCTGGACATGGGGGTAAGGATAGAACCTTGCACGCGCGGCGCGAAGGGCCGGCGCGTACCCGCGCGATGATATTCCGCCTATCATCATGGGATGGACGCGTTGCCGCCTCAATCTGTGGAAGCCTTGCTGGAAGCGCTTAATTGTGGGGCGATGTTGATGGATCGGCGCGGCACGATTTTGCGCGCCAATCAACGCTTGATGTCGATGCTGAACATGCCCGATCGCTGCATTACAGGCATGATGCTGGAGACCATTTACGACGACGAGGAAGATCGCAAGCGCATTCGCGAACGCATCGCGCAATTTACCGAAGCGCGCGAGGGGGAGTTTCATCTGCCCGCCGCCGATGGTCGCGCGGTGCCGGTAATTTTGTCCAGCCGACCTTTGGGGGCGGCGGCGCCGCTGTCGGATTACATGGTGGTGACGGCGATCGATATCAGTAAGCAGAAGAGGGCCGAGGCGCAACTGGCGGAAGAGAATAAGACGATTGCGAATCTTAGTGATACGGTGCTCGAACAAGCGCTCGATCTGAAGCATTACAACGAACAGTTGGAACAAAAGGTGCGCGCGCGCACGGAGGAGATTCGCGCGGCCAATATGGACGCGATTTTGATGCTGGCGGTGGCCAGCGAAGCGCGCGACGAAGACACGGGCGCGCACGTGAAGCGGATTCAAACCTATACGGAGCTATTGGCGCGCGAGCTGGGGTTTAGCGGTCTGGAAGTCGAACGCTTCGGGTATTCGGCGATTTTGCACGACGTCGGCAAGATGGTGATTCCGGATAGCGTGTTAAAGAAGCCGGGGGCGCTAACAGCGGAAGAGCGCGAGGTCATCAAATCACACACGACGGCGGGCGAGCGCATCTTGTCGGACGCGGACTTCTATAAAACGGCGCGGCTTATCGCGCGCAGCCATCATGAAAACTGGGATGGCACAGGGTACCCCGATGGGCTGGGAGAGTTTGACATTCCGGCGGCGGCGCGTTTGGTGCGGTTGGTCGACGTGTTCGATGCGCTGACAAGCCCGCGCGTGTATAAGCCCGCGTGGTCGCCAAGGGATGCTGCGCAGGTGATCGTAGAGGGCAAGGGCACGCTATTCGAGCCGGAGGCGGTGCGGGCGTTTATGTCGTTGTTTGAGCGCGGGGCGCTTGATGGGCAGGTGGCGTTGGCGCAGGGGTAAATGTCGAAACGCCGAAATGTCAAAAAATCAAAACGTCAAAACTTTAAAACCTTGAAATGTTGAATTGTGCAAATGCCAAATTCTGTTCGTCAGGTGGCGGGGTTGTCCCCCAGCCCTAGAAGGGAAGGGGCACCCGTTATATAGATACGTGCACTCGGGCCGCGACACTTAGCCTTCGGCCAATGGCCGAGGGCACCGACAGCGTGCCGGGTCGCGTGGATACAACCTTGCGATTTCATTCCCCAACCTTTGCTGCGCAAAGGATGGGGCACCCGGAGCCAATCTGATCAGAGCCGCGCCCGTGAGGAAGCGGTCACCGTCGGCAGTTGCACGTGGCGTTATCGCGTAAGCGTGCGCAATTATTCGATTACCTCCGCAGAACACCGGTTGCAAACCGGTGCCACAGCGCATTCGCTAGCGCGAAAGCCTCGGTGCGCGAAGCCTATCGCGCTGATAGTTATATTCGCTCGACGGCGACGGCGTGTTGCTGGCGCACGGCGCGCGTGTGGTTGCGCACGTGTTCGGCGACAATCGCGGGGTCGGAGATCTTAAAGAGCTGAATCGTTTCGTCGGTTTCGTCGCTGCTGAACACATCGAGCGTGCCGGTGTTGAGCAATCGATCGATAATATTCTGGCGGATGCGCACATCGTCCACGCGGATCAATTCGATTTGGTCGGTAATGCGCAGCAAGATTCCGCGATGGATAAACAAGCGTTCCGTCGTGAGGCGATAGCGACTGCCGTAGACGAATAGGGCCGTGCGCGCGAACAAGCCCGCCGCCGAGCCGCCGACGAACACCCAAACAGCCTGCACCAATGGGCCGCCGCCGTTGTTGTACATGAATGTGATCGTCAATACGGCAGCACAGATGGCGAGCCATGCACACCATGAACCGGCGAAGGCGCGCCATGCGGGCCGACCTTGCCAGATGTTTTGTTCGGCAGGGGCTTGCGCTTCGCATTCGTCGCGCTGATGGGCTGTTTGGAAGAGTTGTTGTTCCGGTGTGGGGGCGGATTGGTCCGCGCCATGTCCCCCAACCCTCGCTGCGGTAAGGGATAGGGCATCCGGGACGGTCGCTTCAGTTTGCCGTGAGTCGGTCGCGTCGTTGGGCAGGATGAAGTCGTCGGCTTCGTTGATCTGTTTGGCGATATCGGCGGTGCTGCCGCAATGGCGACAGAAGCGGCTCTGCGGGTGGATGCGCTTGCCGCAGGTGGGGCAGAAAACTTTTGTGCTGTGAGAGACCGACGGCGAAGGCATACCGTTGATATCGGGTAGGTTTTGCGCGTGGGTTTAGGTGGGATGCGGATTGTGAGGCTTGTTGACGTGATGTCCCCCACCCCTCGCTGCGCTAAGGGGTGGGGCACCCGGGCTAAAATCCTATTTTGCAATTTGATTCCCCACCCTTTGCTGCGCAAAGAATGGGGCACCTGCTGTGGGTTGGGACACCCGTACTAAGGGTATGGGCTGGCCGCGCAAAACTTAGCCCCCGGCCATTGGCCGGGGGCTAAATGTGAGGTGATGTTGATTGCAAATAAACCGTATACGAGATATTCAAATGTTCAATACTTCAATTCATCTCGCATCCGGCCCCGTGCAATTTATCTGATCCGTCTACTTCTTCGGGTAATACGTCGCGAGTTTGTCGATGGCTTTGTTTAGCGCTTCGACCGACGCGTCGGTGGGGACTTGCTTGCATTTCATCGCCGCGACCATGACGGCGTGGTGGTCGGCGAGCGTTTGGTGATAGGCCGCGCCGCTGTCGGGTTTCACTTTTTGCGTGAGGAAGTAGAGCGAGACGACTTCGATGATGTGGCTGGCGTGTTCTTCCTTTGTGTTGACCCAGCGAATCGCCTGATTCATCGCCGTGGCGTCGTGAGCGCCGGCGAGTTCGTTGATGTTCTTGATCGCCTTGGCAATGGTGGTGGCGTCTTCGCGAATGTGGGCGATGCGCGCCGGATCGTCGTAAATGCCGCAGGGAACCTGGCAGTGGGCTGCGGCCGGTTGCGGGGCCTCGGTCCACAACATCACGGTTGCCAGTACGGTCAATGCAAATAGCGAAAGCAAAATCGGCGTGGTGCGCTTCATGGTTCTTCTCCTTATTTCGTTGATACGTTCGTAAGTTGCACTCGAAGGCGACAGATTATTGCCGCCATTTATCGTGCGATATCTTCAACGCCCATCGGGCGTTCATCAAGGCATTTTGCAACCACCATATGAAGATTGCGTTATACGCGGTTGATGGATGATTTTAGCTCGGCGAGCGGCGACATTCCGGTGCTGGCGTATGCGTGTGAGAACAAGCGCCGCGACAAATGGCCCTGGTGGCTGCAAGCCATCGCGGAGCAGGCGTTGATCTTGGGGTTGCTGGGTATACTCGCACTAATAGTTGTTCCTCCGATGATGCCTGAAGGTTGTGGCGGTACGTGGAAGATTGCCGAGGCAGCAGTCAAACCACTCGGTGCGATTTCAACGGCGCTCAGGAATTTCAAATTCGACCGCGGTGATTACCCAAGTCAATTAAACGAGTTACTCAGGCCACCGTCCATGGATGGCGTTGAGGGCGAGCCGCAGCCATATCTCGACGTGAGCCCGGATTGGCTTAGAGATCCGTGGGGCAACCATTATCAATATCTTTGTCCGGCGCAGCGTAGCAAAGAAGAGTTCGATCTATGGAGTTGCGGCCCGAACGGGATATGTGGTGATGCGGACGACATTTGCAATTGGTGACGCATCAAGTGAACGCTACCGACAGTGAGGTAATTGCCATTGACCACGCTGTAGGTCCGCCATCGGGCTCGGGCTGGCATGAGGTCTTTACGGTTGTTGCGATCATTCTCGCCGCTCTGGCGATTGTGTGTTTCGGCTACGCATTGGTGAGGTCGATTTTCGTTGGCAGCGGGTGTAAGTCGAAAGCCGCACTCGTCAAAGTCGCTATCGCGCCGGATGGCACGATCTCTTCCGCGCTTCGACGGTTCGAACGCGAACGTGGGCGCTATCCGACCCAACTGATCGAACTGGCAACCACGCCGATCATCGCCAACGACGACGCAGACGCGAAACCATATTTGGATGTGGACCTGAAGACGGGATTCCATGACCCGTGGGGTTCGGAGTACCGCTTCCGCTATCCGGCACAGCGCAGCAGGCACGACTTTGACCTTTGGAGTTGCGGCCCCGACGGCATCAGCGGAACGCGTGACGACATCACCAATTGGTAGCGGCCCAACCCCGTGGCGCGCGGCCGATCGCGAGTTACCGGATGCAAGGCGGTCGCAAATTGCCTCGAACGGGCCTGACCGGTAGGGTTCAGGTGTTTTATTCGATTTCCAGCCGGGTTATGATAAGGGGTTTGAACCCAGCCCTAGCCGGCCGCCCGGCCCGCCGGATATCGACATTCCGTGAGGTAATCGACGCCGATGTTTGATTTGTTACTGGCTCAAGCCACCCCCGACGCCGCCGCGTTGCCGCCCATTCCCGACGATAGCGGCTACTTTAGCGTGCTGAAGGTGGTGCTCTTCGTGGCGGCATTCGTGCTGTTCGCCCACAACGCACAATGGGTCGATAAGGACCTACGCAAGAAGCTCCTGCTTACGCGCAGCCTGTGGATTTGGGCCGTGTTGTTGGTCGGAATCTTGTGTCTGGTCGTTTGGCTCTTCGTGCCCATCTTTTGGGTCGGCTTGGGTGTGTACGCGCTGTTGTACCTGCCGACCATCATTAGCTACTGCGTTTACCGAAACAAACGCGTTTCACCCGCCGATACCGTGCTGAGCAAGGCGCACTTTCAACGCATCACCTCGGGCCGCGCCGGCCAGACGAAAGACGAAGCCAGCCATTCGCACGACCGCGTACGGTTGAAAGGCCCCGATGGTTCTTCGCCCAAGTGGCCGACCGACCCGACCGAACACGCGGCCTATCGCGCGACGCAGGATTTGTTGTTCGATGCGATTTGGCGTCGGGCCAGCGACGTGCGTATCGATCTGTTGGCGAACCAGCCCGGCAAGGTCATCTATAAGGTAGACGGCGTCGATCAGGGGCGCGAGCCGCTCGATGCGGAGTTGGCACCGTTGATGTTCGCGCAGCTCAAGCGCGTGGCGGGGTGCGATCCGGAAGAGCGTCGGCGTCCGCAGCAGGGTGAGTTCACCGGCTCGATCGGTGCCGGCGGCGCGAGCGACCGAACGGTTACGGTCGACTTGAATACGATGGGTAGCACGGCGGGCGAGCGAATCTTGCTCAAGCTATTCTCGGACGAGGCGAAATTCAAGGTCGCAGATCTCGGCTTCACGCGGCCACAGTTGGCACTGTTCGAGCCGGTGGTGCAGGAATCGTCCGGCGTGGTGATCGTCTCCGGACCGCGCGGTAGCGGTGTGACGAGTTCGCTTTACGCCATCATGCGCGGCCACGACGCGTTTTTGCAGAACATTCATACGCTTGAAGTTTCCAAAGCGCTCGATCTCGAAAACGTCACGCAGCACGTGTACGACAGTCAGAACGGAACGGTCGCCTTCGGTGCGCGGTTCCGCTCGGTGATTCGAACCGAGCCCGACGTGGTGATGGCCGGTGATACGCCCGATGCCGAAACGGCGGCGATTGCGGCCCACGCCGGCAAGCAGGGTAAGAAGGTTTATCTCGGTCTGACGGCGCGCGACTGTTTTTCGGCGCTGGGTAAATACATTCAGGCGGTCAACGATCCGGCAATGGCGGCGGCCACCTTGCGCTGCGTGACGTCGCAGCGTCTGGCGCGCGTCGTGTGTACCGAATGTCGTCGCGCGTATCGCCCCGATGCGAACTTGCTGCGCAAGGCGAATCTACCGACCGACCAGAATCGACCGTTTTATCGACCGCCCAATCCCGATGAGATGGAAGTCGACAAGCAGGGCAATCCGATGTTATGCCCGATTTGTCAGGGCACGGGTTACGTCGGTCGGACCGGCGTGTTCGAGATGCTGATCGTCGATGATGCGTTGCGCGAAATGATCGCGAAGAGCACGCCGCTGCCGACGATCAAGACCGAGGCGCGCAAGCGCGGTATGCAGAACATGCAGGAAGTGGCGTTGCACAAGGTGTACGAAGGTCATACCAGCATCGCCGAAGTGTTGCGCGTCACGAAAGAAGGATCGGGCGGCAAGCCCGCGGCCAAGCGACCGCAACCGGCGTAGCGCGTGGCGACGGGCTGCCGCCGAATTTAGAAAGAGCGAGACCCCCCAGGGAGCTTCATTCATGTCGATCGTTATTTTCCTGCTGATCGTTTTGATCACTGCCTTTTGGGTGTATCAAGGTCTGTTTAGCAGTCTGATCATGTTCTTTGATGTTCTGGTTTCGGCCATGCTGGCCTTTGCTTTCTTTGAGCAGGTGCACGGGCTATGGGAAGGCTCGATACAGGACGGTCTCGGGCATGGCCTGGCGCTGATGCTCGTCTTTTTGGTGTCGCTGGTTGTCTTGCGACAGGTGACGGACCGCCTGGTGCCGGATGATGTTGAAATGCCGAAGCCGGTCGCGATGGCCGGTGGCGGTATCTTCGGTTTTGGCACGGCGATGTTGCTAACGGGCGTGGCGATGATCGGCGTCCAGATGATGCCCATCGGCTCGGACGTTTTCTTTTTCGAGCGCTATTCGAGCGATCCGGAAACCGGCGACGTTTATTCGTCTTCGCTCGGTGTCTTTGGTCCCGACAAGTTTACATTTGGTTTAGTAAGCAGCCTCTCGAGCGACGGTAAGTTCGGCAGCGGTAATTCGCTTGCCTACGCAAAACCCGATTTTGTCGAGCAACTTTATTCGGCACGGGCGGCACCGCAGTCCGAAGCGCGGATGTTCGTGCCGGCCAACTGCATCAAGGTGCGCGACTGGTGGGTGATCAACAGCCTCGACCATGCCAAGCACGAACTCAAAGGTGAAGGTTTCGCCACGTCGTTAACGCGCAGCTTTCAGTCGCGCGAGCCGGAGAAGGTTGGCTGGCAATACATGGTTGCCACGGTGTACGTGGATAAGTCGGCCGCCGCCAAGACGCGCTCGGATATTCGCTTCCGCATACCGCAGTTCCGCGTCATTGGCTTCGATAACGGTAACACTCAGGAAGAGCCGAGCGTTTATCTGGCGAGCGGTATGACCGACATTTACACGCACGTCGATGTCGGCCCGTTTCCCGTCGGCGACAGCCAGCGCGAGCGATTGGTGTTCTTCAGCCCGATGACGGATTTCGTTTTGAGCGATACCGCCACTCAGGTGGTCGCCAAAGACAACGGTTGGGAGTTTCAAGTCGCATTTAAGGTGCCGACGAGCTTCAAGCCGTGGTACGTTGCGTTCAAGTACGGCGCTAAGGCGATGGTGCCGGCGAAACCGCTCAAGGAAACGCCGAGCTATGCCGCGCGACCGATGGGTAATGAAGACGGCCCAGTCATAGCAAAGTCGGAGCGCGCCTTGGCGAGTGCTTCGGACCGCACGCTGTCGCAAATTCAGGGCTATGTGGCGTCGCTGGCGTTCAGCGGGTTTAGCGCAACGCTTCCGATGCCGTTGCCGTCGAGCGATCCGAAGGTGCAGCCGCACGTGCAGAATAACAAGTTCGGCCCACCCGGCGGCGCGCATTTGGTGTTCGACGTGCCGGAAGATTATGGTACGACGGCTGCCGATATCGCGGAATTCCAAGTGCCGAGCGGCTATCGCATGGTGCAGGTGTCGTTTAACGATCAGCGCGCCAAAAGCATGTACGGCCGCGCGATCCAGTTTGCCGAGCGGGTTGCCGCCCAAACTTATGTCGTGGATATCGACGGCGCAAAGCACTATGCCATCGGTAACTATGCCATTGCCAACGTCAACGGGGATTGGGTCTTCGAGGTTCAGTATTATCCGAACGCACTCAACGAAGTTCCGGAGCGGGCGATTTCGGGCAAGAAGCTCGAGAAGATCACGCCGGATGTTCTTAGCAATGCCCCCGAAGACGAGCGCTGGTTCGCGTTTTTGTTCCTCGTACCCGATTCGGTCACGCTGATCGATAAGTTCAATTCGGGCAACGGTGACGAGATCGACTTTAAGCTGTCGCGCTAGCGATCGCTAAACAGCTTTCATCTGACACAAGGCCGGCTTGGCGGGAAGCACCCGACGGGCTGGTCTTTTTTTTTCGCGATTATTCGATTCAAAAACCGGCTGTGAACCGAGAATCGACACGCCCGTATAATGGGCGACCGGTTGATTGGTGTGTCGCCTATTGCGTTGAAGCAGGCAGTCGTGATTGCGGAGAGATGAATGTCGCTGGCGATAATTTGCATCATATCGATCGCGGCGGGGCAGGTGGGGCCGGGCGCCGCGCGCGCCTTTATGCTGAATGACATTGCCGACAACGCCACCAGCGGTAGCGATGCACCCGTGATATCTCAGTCAATACCGCCGGCACCGACCAACGATTCTGCGACACCCGTCGAGCGCGAACGCACGCTGATCGAATTGATCGATGCCGTTGCTTCGACCGTGGTGACGGTCGAGGCCGGTCGGCGACCGACGGGGATGGATGGTTTTGGCGGCGCGCCGCGCGGCATATTTATGAGCGTCGGCAGCGGCGTGTGCATTCGATCCGACGGCAGCATTCTCACCAGTCAGCACACGATCGATCGGGCGACGTCGATTTACGTTGTTTTATCAGATGGGTCGCGCCACGCGGCACGGTTGATCGCCGCCGATCGGCGTAGCGATCTTGCGGTGCTGCGTGTCGACGATGTGCCTTTGCGTGCGTGCGTGATGGGAGATGCCGATGCCCTGCGCCGCGGGTCGTTTCTCATGATGCTCGGCAATCCGATGGGCTTGGCCGAAGACGGTCATGCCGTGGCCAGTCACGGCATGGTGAGCGCGCTGCGACGACCGTTGCCCGCGTCGTTGGGCGAAGACGAAGATCGCTATTTCGGCGAAATGCTGGTGACGAACTTGGCGGCGACATCGGGAAGTTCGGGCGGACCCTTGTTCGATGCGCGCGGCGAGTTGGTCGGCATTATGACGGCCGTCTTTGCCAGCAGCGGGGCGGCACCGGCCTTTTCGTTTGCGACACCGTTGAACGCGCGCAATCGGGATATCGTCGCGTTGTTGCAGGCCGGGCAAGTGGTTGAATATGGCTATCTCGGCGTGGAAGTCGAAGAGATTTCCGATCAGTTGCGCGAAGCGCTCGGCTTGCGCCGGCGTATCGGCATTCGCATCGCGTCGGTTTTTTCCGGCGGCCCGGCGGAATTTGGGGGCGTGCAAACCGGGGATATCGTCATCGGCGTCGATGGCCATGTGGTCGCGTCGGTCGATCAGTTTATTCGCTTGGTCGGCGCCGGGGCGGTCGGACAACAGGTGAAGCTCACGCTACGTCGCGGTGAAACATCGCGGCATGTGACGGCCACGTTGGTGCGCCGCCCGGAAGTGGCCGACCCGGGTTTGCCGACGGAAGAGATTTCGCTACGCGGCGCGACGCTCGGCGCGCTGTCGCCGTCGGTGCGCTCGGCGGCAAATCTTCCGGAGCCATCGCTGTTGGTCTTGCGCGTGGATGCGGATTCGGCGGCGGCGCGTGCGGGGCTGGTGCCGGGAGATGTGGTGGTGCGCGTGAACGGGCGACCGATCGACGCGTCGCGGGCCGAAGTGTTGGTCGGCATCACGGGAGATTTGATGCTCGGGCTGGCCGATGGCAGTACCCTATTATTGAAGCCGACCGGCCGCTGACGAATCGATGCCCACCTTGTACGATGCGGCGAGACGTTCAATCCACGCCTTGGCGAAAGGTCTCTTGCGATGATGGCTCAACACGTGCATCACGATATCAATATGCCGATTCCCGATGTGAAAGCGCTGATGCGATTGGTGCGCGACATCCCGAATTTCCCCAAGCCGGGCATCATCTTTAAAGACATAACGCCGCTGTTGGCGCACCCGGCGGGCTTGTCGATTGCCGTTGAGTATCTGACACAACCGTATCGTCACGAACATGTCGATTTGGTTGTGGGGGCCGAGAGCCGCGGCTTTATTTTTGGCACGGCGGTGGCGCGCAACCTGTCGGCCGGATTTGTGCCGATTCGCAAACCGGGCAAGTTGCCGGGTGATAAGATTCGCGCCGAGTACAAACTCGAATACGGCACCGACGCGTTGGAAATTCATAAGGATGCGATCCGCCCGGGCTCGCGCGTGTTGATGATCGACGACTTGTTAGCAACCGGCGGCACGATGAAAGCCAGTTGCAATTTAATCGATCAGTTCGAGTGCCAGATCGTCGGCCTGGCGTTTCTGATCGAGCTGGAAGCGCTTAACGGTCGCCAGAAACTGGGCGATTACAGCGTCCATTCGGTGATTCAATACTAACGTCGAGAATATCCCGCAATATGGGCCGCACCGTCCTATATCGCTTCTGGAATGTCCAATCGGCGATAATCGTCTTTTAAGCTGCCCCAAAACGCGTTGCTCGCTTCACCACCGGCATATCCGGGGTAGAATAAACATCTTTGGACCGGATGCGTGTGCGCCGGCATGCGCCGATTGCACATCAACTTTAATTTGTGCCTGCCTTGCAGGGGGTTTGTGAGGGGCAAATATGCCGTCTCGTCGATTTCGAGCAGTCGTTCTGACGTTAACCATCGCGTTGATCGTGGGGTCAAACTCCGGCTGCGATTTGCTGGCCTTGCTCTTCGGAGACGGCGCGGGCTTTCCGATACCGGGGCTCGGTACGTCGTCCGTTGGCGTCGTGGTGGTGAACGAATCGGGTGTCGACGCGCGTGTGGAAGCGCGGTTCTTTTTCTCCGACGAAGACGTGCGCGTGTCCGATCGTGTGTTGCAAGCCGAAGGTCTCGGTAGCAGCCTCGCGCTGTTGCAAACGGTTGCCGAAGAAATCAGCGTTATCGCAACGATCGAAAGCAACGACGGTGCCGCATCGCCGTTGTTTCAAACCGGCGCGGTCTTGTTGAATGTTACGCTGCGTTTGGGCGTCGATTACAACGGCGGCGATACGATTACGTTGGTGATTCCGGGGCCGGGTGAAGATTGCGACCTGAACGGCCAGCCCGATGACGAGCAGATTGCCGGCGGCGCGGCCGACTGTAACGAGAACGGTCAGCCGGACGTTTGCGAACTCGACAATGACGATGACGGCGTGATCGATGCCTGCGATAACTGTCCGGCAGATGCCAACGCCGATCAGGAAGATGACAACAATGACGGCGTCGGCAATGCGTGCACGCCTGGTGCGTGTTTGCAAAGCGATGGTTGCACGATCGTGACGGCCGCTGAATGTGCATCGCTGGGCGGCAGCTTCCAAGGGCCGGGCACGAATTGTCCGTCGATCGGCGACCCCGATCCGATGGGGGCATGCTGCAAAGCGGACGGCAGTTGCGAGTTTCTTACGCTGGCCGATTGTGACGAAATCGAGGGTTCGTATCAGGGTGACAATGCATTGTGCGAAGATGCCGACTGTCCGCAGCCGGCGGGCGCGTGCTGCTTGCCGAACGGCGACTGCGTCAACGCGACGGAGCTGAGCTGTACGACGCAGGACGGCACGTATCAGGGTGATAATACGAATTGTGAGACGGCGGAATGCCCGCAGCCGACGGGGGCGTGTTGTTTCGGCGAATCGTGTAGCGATCTGACCCTGTCGGAGTGCAATTCGTTTGAAGGCAGTTATCAGGGCGATGGCACGAGTTGCGATGACGAAATCGATCCGTGTTTTGTGCCGGTCGGTGCGTGCTGTCTCATTCCCGGTTTCGGCGACGGAACCGGCAATAACGGCTTAACGCGCGGCGATGTGTCGGGGCCGGGTTGTCTCGAACTCGAAGAAGTTGACTGTGTGGAGTTTTTCAACGGCAGCTTTCAGGGGGGCGGCACCACGTGCTTCGATCAACCCGACCCGTGCGCTCCGCCGCCGGGGGCTTGCTGTTTCCCGAACGGCACTTGTTCCGAAGAGGAAGTGTTTAACTGCCAGAAGAGCGGAGGCACGTTCCAAGGCTTCGGCGTCTTGTGCAGCGAAGTATCCTGCCCGCAGCCGGTCGGTGCTTGTTGCTTGCCGAATGGTGAGTGCGCGAGCAAGACGGAAGTCAGTTGCACGACGGACGGCGGAACGTATCAGGGTGACTTCACGGATTGTTCGAGCACGATGTGTCCGCAACCGACGGGCGCGTGCTGCATGTTCGACGGCACCTGCGCGAACCTGACGGAGACGAGTTGCAACTTCGATAAGGGTTCGTATCAGGGCGACTTCACAGATTGTTCGAGCACGATGTGTCCGCAGCCGACGGGCGCGTGCTGCATTTTCGACGGTACCTGCGAGAACCTGACGGAGACAAGTTGCAACTTCGATAAGGGCTCGTATCAGGGCGATTTCACCGATTGCAAATCAACATCGTGTCCGCAGCCGCTGGGGGCGTGTTGTTTGCCGAATGGCGAATGCTCGAACGCGACTGAAACCAGTTGTAACGATAACGGCGGTGCGTACGAGGGCGACTTCACCGATTGTGCGGGAACGGCATGTCCGGAACCGACGGGGGCATGCTGTCAGGCCGGTGATGGGCTGTTTTGTACCGTGGAAACGGCCGTTAACTGCGATGGATTTGGTGGTGAGTATTTGGGCGATGGGACGACCTGCGCCGATGCACCCTGCGATGCCATTGCCGGTGCGTGCTGCTTCTTTGGGGAATTCTGCGAACCGCTGACACCCGAGTTGTGTGTCACGGAAGAGGGTGAGTTTCTCGGCATCGGCATATCCTGCGACGATTGTTTTCCAACCACGGGTGCCTGTTGCGACAGCAAGGATTTCTGCGCGCAGCTTACCGAAAACGACTGCAGCGCAATCGACGGCACCTATTACGGTGATGACAGCGTCTGCGATGGCAAGATTTGTTTCACCGAACCGACGGGTGCGTGCTGCGACGGTTCGGAAGGTTTGTTCTGTTACGAAACGACGCAATTCGATTGCGAAGAATTCGGCGATCAGTGGCTCGGTACGGGCATATCTTGCGACGAGGCGCCATGCGACGCGCTGGCGGGCGCATGCTGCTTTGGCGGAGGGATTTTCTGTAACATTTTGACCGAAGCGCTTTGCTTGAGTCAGGATGGTTCATTCATCGGCATCGGTACCGATTGTGCGTTGGATTGTTTGCCCATGATCGAGGTGCAAGCTTCGACGCCGCAGAACTATGTTTACGAGAATCTGCCCGCGGGTACCAACTGCACGGTTTCTTTGAACGCGCTGGTGGCGGGCGATACGCTGAATAACAATTCGTACAGCTACTCCTGGGAGATTGCGGCACCTGCCGATCGCCCCAACGCAATGTTCGCCGCTGTTTCAGGTGAAACCACAGGCAACGCCGTCTTTCGTGCACCTTTGCGACCCGCGTATTCGCCGGGTGGCATGACCTATATCGCGACGGTTACGGTGACGGGCGATGACTTTGGCAACATCGGAACGGCGACGGTGCCGATTACGGTACGCGTGCTGGGCGATGTGAACGGCGACGGCTGTACGAATAGCACCGACGTTGCAATCATCGCCGCCGTGGTGGATGGTGAGGTAACGGACCCGGCCACGATCACGGCTGCCGATATCAACTGCGATGGTGCCAACTCGGCCGCCGATCAGCAGATTGCCGTCTCGGTCGCCAACAACTTCGACGGCAACGGTGCGGGCGGCGCTTGCACTCCGTAGCCGATCTTCGATAACCTCATGGCGTTGCCGCGCACATTCGCGCGCGGCAACGCCATTTTTGTTTTTACCCCATCGGGAGAACGCATGCTCACGGTTTCATTTCGCGGCGCCGCACAGGAAGTAACGGGTTCGTGCCATGTGTTGGAGGCCGACGGACGGCGCATCGCGCTCGACTGCGGGCTTTTTCAGGGCGACCGTAAGCACGATCACGAAAAGAATCGTACCTTCGAAATCGATCCCAAGTCGCTACACGCCGTGGTGCTTTCGCATGCGCACATCGATCATTGCGGTCGGCTGCCGATGCTGGTGGCGCGCGGGTTCGAAGGGCCGATTTACACCACGCCCGCCACGCGCGATTTGTGCGCGCTGTTGCTGGCCGATTCGGCCCATATTCAACAAGAAGATACGCAGTACTTGAATAAGAAGCTGCAACGCAAGGGCAAGCCGACCGTTAGCCCGTTGTACGAAGAACACGACGCGCACGCGGCCTTGCATGCGTTTCATTCGGTCTCGCAGGAACGCTGGTTCTGGGTCACGCGACGACTGCGCGTACGCTTTCACCATGCCGGGCATATGTTGGGTTCGTCGAGTGTGGAATTGGTTTATAACCCGCCCGATTCGGATAAGCCGATTCGCTTGTGCTTTACCGGCGATATCGGTCGGCCCGACATGCCCATTCTGCGCGATCCGAAGAGGCTGGAGCCTTTCGATTACGTGATTACCGAGAGCACCTACGGCAATCGCACGCATCCACCCACGGGCGATTTGAAAGGGGAATTGGCGCGGATCGTGGCGGAAACCTCGGAGCGCGGCGGCAAAGTGATTATTCCGGCGTTTAGCGTGGGCCGCACGCAGGTGATCGTGTATTACCTGCATCAGTTGATGCGCGAAGGCGCGATCCAGCCGCTACCGATCTACGTCGATAGCCCGCTGGCGGTGAACGCGACGGAAGTGTTTCGGCTGCATCCCGAGTTGTACGACCGCGAGGCGAAATCGTTCCAGCAGATTACCGGCGATATCCTGGGATGCTCGTCTTGTACCTACGTGCAGTCGGTGGATGAGAGTAAGGCGATTAACAAGTACAAGAAGCCGGCAGTGATTATTTCGGCCAGCGGCATGTGCGAAGCGGGTCGCATTCGGCACCATCTGAAGAATAATATTCAGGATGCCAATAACACGATTCTGATCGTGGGCTTTATGGCGGCGCACACGTTGGGCCGGCGCATCGTCGAGAAGCAGCCCAAGGTCAATATCTTTGGCAAGGAATACAAGCTGAAGGCACGCGTCGAAAAGCTCAACGGCTTCAGTGCGCATGCCGACCGTGAAGAGTTGCGCGGCTTGCTCAAACCGCACGCGGCAGGGTGTAAGGGCGCGTTTCTGGTACATGGCGAACTCGATCAAATGCAAGGCATGCGCGACATGCTGCGCGGTGACGGCTATCGCGATATCTATATGCCAGATCGGGGTGAGACGTTTGAGTTAGGGCACAAGGGCGCGCGGCAAATCGATTCGGGCGGCGACTAGACGCGTCGTAGATTTTGTGATGGATAGATGATCGGACGCGATGGCGTGCATAGTATTTTGTAATGCCGAATGGTGAGGTGATTCGCGGCCGCGTATAGACAGAGCCACGGCCTGTGGCCGCATGAGATTCACAGTGATCGGGCGGAGTATAGGCTAATGAGCGACGAGAAAGAGCCGATCGATCTTAACTACGCACCTCCGAGCGGCGATTCGATTTCTATATTTCGTCGGTTTGGAATCGTTCAATTGGCAACGGTACTCGGTGCCATCTCCTTGGTTTATGTATTCTCCGCTAGCCGTTTGGTAATCGTAGTCTACACGAAATGCGAACGCTTACCGCTAAAGTTCTCGATTTTCGAATTCGTGTTGGGCATTTTGTCGGTCGTCGCTGGAATTGTCGCATTCTGTCATTCGAAAAAAGAATCAATTGATAAACGAATCAGGTTCATACTCTTTGCGGGTTCGCTTGCCGGGCTGACATTGGTCTATTTGACCATCAGACCGATTGTTTTGGAAGCAATAGATCAGCCGCAAGGGCCGTTCGAACTTGCAAGACGTACAGTCTGTTCCGCTAATCTCCGCGGAATTGCGCAAGCAGCAGACGCCTATCGATTGGAGCACGGCACGGATTATGCATGGCTCGATAATTTGGTTGCGGAGGGCTCTTTAACACCGAAGCAATTGCGATGCCCCTCTTTCGATAGCAACCCGAATTGTTATCGCCGCGTCAAGCAATGCCCGCCGAACAAGGATGGGCTCGTACCCATTATCATTGAGGACCCGCGCAATCATTATTGCGAAGGCGGAAACGTATTGTACGACGATGGCAGCGTTGACTTCTTGCGTAAGCCGGCACTCGACGCGCTGATTCAATCCGCGACATTTGAATAAACGTTAAAAAAAGAACCGCGACCCTTAGGGCCGCGGTTCTTTTCAATTCGCACGAAACTGATCGCATGTTCGTTTCGCTCGCCGCGTTTCGCATTACCAATCGAAGAAGTCGTCGCTGTAGTCGTCGTCGCCGTAGTAGCCGTCGTCAAAATAGCCGCCATCGTCGTCGCCGAATAACTCATCGCCGGTTGTGGGGCCGCCGCCGAAGTCGAGGTCGGGCATGACGCCGTCGAAGAGGCCGCCATCGCTGACGGGTATGGCGCGGACGAGGTCGTTGATCAGCCGCAACTCTTCGCAGCCGGTGTTCAGCATCAGGCCGCCGGCAAGGGCCAAACCCAGACAAAACTTCTTCAGGCCGGTCATGTTCTTGAGCGTTTTCATCGTCGTGTCTCCTCGCAAAACACGGTGTTGTTCGTTTCGCCGCGACGCCGTTCGTCGGTGGCGAGGAGAAGTACCGCCGGGGGACCGGGTTCTGCCGCGCGGGTGAAAGATTTTTTTCGGGTTTTCGGAACCGGGCGGGAGGGGGATGTCCCCAGCCTCAGAGGGGCAGGGGCATCCCAACAACAGTTAGCCCCTCGGCCATGGGCCAGGGGCTGACCCGTGGCGACAGGCGGGGCTGATTTGCTTTTGTGTCGTGGGCGATTCCCCACCCTTCGCTGCCGCGAAGGATGGGGCACCCGGCGCGAATGAAGGGGCGCCGGGCGCGAGGAAGGGAGAGCGTCCCCCAGCCCTGGAAGGGCAGGGGCACCCCTACAACACTTAGCCCCCGGCCATTGGCCGGGGGCTAAATCGGGCGCGGCGTGTGCGCTCACCCGCCGCGTTTTCGGTCGTTGCCGTTGTGGGCTACCATCGCCAGCATGCATCGCGACGACCTGCTACAAAAACTCGAACGTTATCGACCGACGGACACGGCTGAGATCGAACATCGGCAGCAGATTATCGATTTCGTTCGGGAATATCCCGATTGCTTCGAGCGGAGTTTGCTCGTCGGCCATATGACGGGGGCAGCGTGGTTGATCGATGAGCGGCGTGGTCGGGCGCTGCTGACGCACCATCGCAAGCTGGATAAATGGCTGCAACTCGGCGGCCATTGCGATGGCGATAGCGACATTTTGCGGGTTGCTTTGAAAGAGGCGCAGGAGGAGTCGGGCATCGACGCCATCGAGGCGGTCAGCGCGGAGATATTCGATCTCGACGTGCATCCGATCCCCGCGCGCGGCGAGGTGCCGGGGCATTTGCATTACGACATTCGATTTTTGTGTCGCATCACGGGGGATGCTGAATACGTGGTAAGCGACGAGAGCCACGATTTGGCCTGGGTCACGCCGAAAGAGATCGCGGCGATGCCGGTGGGCCGGTCGATCGCGCGAATGTGTGAGAAATGGGTGGCGTGGATGGAGACGGGGCGGTTGGCGACGGTAAGTCCTTCGATGTGAATTTAAGAAATAGCCGCTTGTGGAATCGCCGTTTCGTATATGCATGCTTAACCCCCGGCCATTGGCCGGGGCGTGGTAAATAGGTAGCGACGAGGTTTATTCGGATCGCGATCGTGTGATCTTGATTCCCCACCCTTCGCTGTCGCGAAGGATGGGGCACCCGGCGCTGAATGGCGTCGCCTCTCACAATGCAATAATTCTGTTCTTCGTCGCGATCCTTCCAACAGAACGAGGGAACCTTCCCGGCATTGTCGCCGTTTACATTGGGGGCTAGCATGCCGCAGGCGAATATTTTGGCGAGGCTTGACGACGCTTCGCCTCGATTTTGTTCGCGGTGAATGATGAAAGTCGCCGGTGGCAACCCTCACCCCAACCCTCTCCCTGCAAGGGAGAGGGAGCAAGGCGGCCCGCCGCGAACGCGAAATGCCGCGACCAAAATTTGACACGTCGTGACGATCCAACGTCGCGACGTGAAACCGAGTTAACGACATATCGGCGCGGACCGCTTCCTGACGGGCGCGGCTCCGAGGGCCACAACGGAAATCGATGAGCGATTCACTTTACGAAGAACGGTTACGCAAGCTGCAAGAGCTTGCCGAGATGGGGCACGACCCATATGGCTGGCGTTTTCCCGACGTCATTGCCAACGACGCGATTCGGGCGCAAGCCGAGGCCGCCAACATTGAAGCGGGCGAGAAGAAAGAAGACCTCAAGGTGCGTGCCGCCGGTCGCATCGTCTTGCGGCGCGTGATGGGATCATTGGCGTTCCTAACGATTCGCGATTCGACGGGCGACATGCAGATTGGTTTGTCCAAGCGCGACGTCGGCAGTGACGGCTGGCAAGTCATCAAGCGGCTCGACTTGGGTGATATCGCCGGCTTCGATGGCGTGGTGGGGCGCACCAAGACGAATGAAATTACCGTCTGGTCGGACGCGATCACCGTGTTATGCAAGTGCTTGCATCAACCGCCGGAGAAGTGGCACGGCTTAACCGATGTCGATCAGCGTTATCGCCAGCGTTACGTCGACCTGTTCACCAATGCCGAGGTAATGCAGACCTTTCGGCAGCGCTCGCAAATTATCGACGCCGTGCGGCAGGTCATGCGCGAGCGCGGCTTTATGGAAGTCGAAACACCGATGCTGCAGCCGATCTACGGTGGGGCGGCGGCGCGACCGTTCACGACGCATCACAACACGCTCGATATGGACTTGTTCCTACGCATCAGCCCCGAGTTGTATCTCAAGCGGCTGTTGGTCGGCGGCATGGAACGGGTGTTTGAGATCAATCGCAACTTCCGCAACGAAGGCATCAGCCCGCGGCACAATCCTGAGTTCACGATGATGGAGTGCTATCAGGCGTATGGCGATCTGAGCGACATGATGGAGATCGTTGAGGCGGCGTTCGCGGCGTCGATCGAAGCCATCGGCGGTGGCACCAAGCGCGCCTTCAAAGATATTGAGATTGACTTCTCCACGCCGTGGGCGCGCAAGACCTACACCGAACTGCTGAAAGAACACGCCGGTGTAGACTTGGCAGACAACGATGCCGTGCGGGCCAAGGCCAAAGAACTCGGCATCGACATGCCCAACGCCGACGATGCCGTCGTCGCGAACAAGTTGTTTGAAGAGACCGTAGAAGACAAGTTGATTCAGCCGACCTTCGTGACGGAGTATCCGGCGGCGATTTGTCCGTTGACGCGACGCAAAAAGGACGACTCGTCGTTGGCGTTGCGATTCGAAGCGTTCGTCGCCGGTATGGAAATGGGCAATGCCTATACCGAGTTGAACGACCCGGCGATACAGAAAGAAAACTTCGAGGCACAGGTGACCGGCGAAGGCGATGAAACGATGCGCGTGATGGATGAGGACTTTATCAACGCGTTGGAATACGGCATGCCGCCAGCGGGCGGTTTGGGTGTGGGCATCGATCGCATGGTGATGCTGTTGACCAACTCGCCGAGCATTCGCGACGTGATTTTGTTCCCGTTGCAACGACCGCAAAGCAAGGATTAAGGCGTGAGCCCTCGCACACGGAAGCTGCTTTTTACGGTTCTCGCGCCGATCTCGGTCCCCGTCTATATTCTTTTTCTGATTTTCACGAATCTGCTGGCGGGTGCCTATTACATCGTCGTCGAATCGTCGTTGGCGAAGTTGATGGGCAAGCCGTTGGAGTTGTCGCCGCGCCAGTTCTGGCTGTTGGCGTTGCCGGTGTTGCTCTTAGCGCCGATCGCGCTGGTGGTGCATCTGATCATCGGGTTGGGCCGCGGCGTCATCGGATATCTCGCGTGGGTCGGGCGTTGGCAAACGGGCGGTCGGCAACCGGTATTGATGGTGGTGTTTGGCGCGTTGTGGAATATCGCGGCGCTGTGGGTCACGCTGACGTGTTTGGATGCGGCGCTGGGGTTGGAATGGGCCGGCAAGCCGATCGTGCAGGAGAATCGCGATGCGTACGTGCGCTTCGAGCAGCGTTTCCTACCGCTGGGAGAGATGCCGCCGGAATTTCAAGCGCGCCGCAAGCAGTTGATTCAGCGCCTCGCGGATGACGGTTACGACGACGCGTGGCTGGAGGCCCGTGGATCGGCTCGGCTGATCGAGGACACGAAAGCGTTTAGCTACGACGACCGTCGGCTGTATATCGATCTGGCCACATTGCGCAATGACGACGCCACGTTTCGGCGCTTACCGCCGACGTTTCGACATTTCATTGCGGACGTGCCCTGGTTCTTTACGCCGGCGGAATTGTCGAACACCGAAGACGGTCAGGATCGCAGCCTGTTTCTTAAGGGGCCGCTGCTTTTTTGCTGGCTGCTGTTGATCTGCTGGCCGGGCACGCTGCGCGTGTTGCGCTGGCGTTGGCTCAGTTCGCTGTTCTTCCTGCTGCGCATCGGTGTGGTGGTCGGTTCGATTTACTACCTCGTGTCGTGGCAACCGACGACGCATATCGATTTCTTCAACTTCGGCGCGCACGAAGAAAACAACTTCATCGTGCCCAACGCGCCCAATTGGCTATTCAAGATCGGCTCGCCGCTGCTGTGGGTCAACGAGCCGTTTATTCATGAAGCGTGGGTGCGACCGCATTGGGCGATTACCAATGCGGCGCTGTGGTTGGTGATTCTGGGAATTGCCACGTTTACGTTTTGGATGGGCGCGCGGTTAGCGCCGTTTGTCGGTTGGCCGCGGTATTACATCGCCTTTTGGCGTCGCGCTTGTTACAGCGCAAGCGCATCGCGTTCTTTAGCGTGGGTGCTGTGACGCTTTGCGTGGCGATGATGATCATCGTGAAGAGCGTGATGGGCGGTTTTGTCGATAGCATCCGAGAGCGGGCGCATGGGTTGTTGGGTGATTTTGTTGTCGATGGGGCGCTGTCGGGATTTCCGTATTACGAAGAGTTCATCGTTGAGCTTAAGTCGCTGAAGGACGAGCGCACGGGCGAGCCGTTGGTGGCCGAAGCGACGCCGCTGATTCATAGCTACGGGCTGATTCAGTTTCCAGCGTCGAAAGAAACGCGCGCCGTGGCGATTCGCGGGATCAAACTCGACGAATACCGCAAAGTGAATGAGTTCGGTACCGATCTGTTCTACGACAATCGCTACGGTGATACGTCGCTCGCAGACAAACGCGGCCGTCCTGTTTATGGGCTCAACGAAAATGGCAAGGTCGTGTTGCCGGGCAAGCTGGACGAACACTTTGCGCAGAAATATTTGCCGTCGCTGACCGACGAGAAGCGCGACGAAACGCAGCGGCGGTTTGCACGTTCCGAGCGTGAGATGTTTTTCCCGGGACCGGGTGTGTTCGATATGTCGTCGGCGACGGACCTAAAGCCGGGTTACGAAGGTAAGGAGTATCCCGGCGTGATCATCGGGCGCGATGTGATTCTGCGGCGCTTGGCGTCTGGTGAATATGCGCGCAACAACGCTTATGCGATTGGCGAGCCGTGCTTTATTACCTTGCTGCCGTTAACGCGTAGTGGCGATGTACTGAACGAACCCCCGCCCAAGCCGCTGTTTCGCTACGTCGATGACGTGCGGACGGGTATTCATAACATCGATAGTAAGACCGTCTATATCGACTTCGCCATTGCGCAAGAGTTGTTGCAGATGGGGGCGCAGCAGCGTGTCGATGACACGATGAGCAGCCCGCGCTGTAGCCAGATACAAATTAAGTTGACCGACGGGTTTGGCGAAACGCGCGAGGATTTGGCGCGGCTGAAGCCAATCATCATGGATGCGTTTGCGCGGGTGGCACGCCGCGTGCCGGCCGATGAGATCGAATATCGCCAACTCGACAATGTCGATATCAGCACGTGGGAAGAGATGCAGCGTTCGTTTATCTCGGCGATTCAGAAAGAAGAAGGATTGGTGCTGATCATGTTCGGCGTGATCAGCGTGGTGGCGATCTTTCTGATCTTGTGCATCTTCTACATGATCGTGCAGGAAAAGACACGCGACGTGGGCATACTCAAGAGCGTGGGTGGCAGCGCCGAAGGCATCACGGCGATCTTCCTTGTGTACGGTGCGGCGATCGGGCTGGTCGGCAGCATCTTCGGCACGATATTGGGCACCAATTTTGTGACGCATATCAACGATGTGCAGTCGTTCCTGGCGCAGATCGATCCGGGCTTGCGCGTGTGGAGCCCCGAGACGTATTCGTTCGATCAAATCCCCAGCACATGGAAATGGTTCGACGTCTGGCGGATTTGTTTGGGGGCGATTATGGCGTCGGTGATCGGCGCGGCGGTGCCCGCGATCAAGGCCGGGCGCACCTGGCCGGTGGAGTCGCTGCGCTATGAATAACACGATGACCAGAGCGGCAACCGTCGTGCGCGGCGACGGCTTGTTTAAGGAGTACTACCTCGGGCGCACCGAGTTGCCGGTGCTCAAGGGCGTGACCGTCTCGATTCGCGCCGGCGAGTTGGTCGCGATTACGGGCGCGAGCGGCAGCGGCAAGAGCACGTTACTGCATGTGTTGAGTGGGCTCGACGTGCCGCAGCGCGGGCAGGTGTTTGTCGACGACGCGCCGATCTTCGAGCCTGAAGGTCAACGGATGATTCCGCGTCCAGAGGCGGTCGAAAAGGCATTGAACCAAGCGGCGCATCCGCCGCGCGCATCGGATAAGAAAGGCAGCGGCGACCCGGCCTTTGAAGCGCGGCGCAACGAACTGCGCAACACGCGCTTCGGTTTTGTATTCCAGTTTTATCACTTGCTGCCGGAATTCGATGTATTGGAGAACGTGATGATGCCAAGGCTGGTCGGCGCGACGACCAGCGCATGGATGGGCATACGAGCTGCGGCTTCCGAGCGGGCGCGGGCGCTGTTGGAGCGCGTAGGTCTGAAAGAGCGCATGCGGCATCGCCCTAATGAACTTTCGGGCGGTGAGCGTCAGCGCGTGTCGATTGCGCGGGCGCTGATGAATCAGCCGACCTTGCTGTTTGCAGATGAGCCGACGGGAAATCTCGATGGCAAGACCGGCCGATCGATTTTCGATTTACTGAAAGAGCTCAACGGCGACGGGCAGACGATCGTGATGGTCACGCACGATCGCGATTTGGCCGCCGAAGCGGGGCGGATCATTCATTTGGTCGACGGGCGGGTTGAATCGGATCGTTGAGTTCTAAAAAAATCTGTTCCGGCGAAGTAGGCATTTTTAATGGTCGCGAGTTCTTTACCAGCTGCGAAGTGGAAAATGGCCAGTCCTTAGTGTCTTTCGATCGTTCGAAGATCACTTAGTAAAGCAACCCTCCCCTAACCCCTCCCTGCAAGGGAGGGGGATAATTCACAAACCCCTAATCTCGATTCCGCCGACGAGACCGTCTGTCACGTTCGTCGAAACGACGTGCGCGTTCTTCCGTGATTCGATTGCGATAACGTCGATGCCAGCGCCGATTGCGGCGATCGCTGCTGTCGTCGCGCGACCAACCACGGCAACGGCGGGCGGGTGGTAAGTCGTCGACCTCGTCAGACGGGTCATTCTCCTCATCGACCACTTCGTCATCATCTTGCGGCATCGATATTTCGATACGGCGATTAGGCCGAAGCCGATCGTTCAACACGACCGACAGCGAATCGATCTCGAATATGTCCGACCAAAACTCACCGGTTTCGGGGTTAAAGGGCGTGATGCTGATCGATTGCAAGCCGGCGCGCGAGGTGATGCCGACGAAGCCTTCCATCTGATAGCCATTGATTCGTTCGGCGCTACTTTCCAACACGGTTTCGACCGTGCGGCCGCGACGGTTGGTTGCCTGAATGAAATAGGCCGAATCGCGGGCGTTGCCGTCATCGAAGATCCAGAAACTGATGCCACCGACCTGTGCGGAATCCGAAGAGATCGTGATGGTGGCGGTGGTCGATCCCATTACCAATGCCTGGTAATCGACGGCATTGGGGTAATCGAAATAGAAGGGAGATCGAAATACGTAGGGGAGGCCGCTCGGAGTGTCGGTATCGATGGAAACCGAGACATCTCCGTCCATGTACGTGATCTCCGGCACGATTGCACCGGAAGGAAAGAGGACGTCGTCGTCGAAATCTTCGGTCACGATCGAGTGGAGCCACGGCATCGAGTTGACGTCTTCTTCAAAGGTGCGACCGGGAGACGCCGGTGCGCCGTTGGGTTGCACGTAGGCTCTTAGGTGACCTTGCGCGATGCCAATGCTTTGGAATAGCAAAGAAACACAGACGATAAAAAATAGATGCAGTTGGCGCGCTCGGATCATGGCAATCACTTCCTTTCGACAAGTCAAATAAGTTATTGAGTTGTCTAAATGGAATGTGATCCGCCAAAAGGCCAGAGCGCTCGGACGTGCTATGGCGGCAAAGCGGCAGGCGGCTCAGAGCCTGACCCACATGGCCCCGCTTTACCAGATTAAGCGTACAATTCAAAGCGCAGTTTATTGCCAAGGGGTTCGCTGATACCGGACGCAACCCGTGAATTGGCGTTTGGTTTGACAGGCTCGGGCGGCGGACTAGGCTTCCGTTCAGTTGATAAAACGGGCACGATCCGGTTATCGGGGGCGGGCCACGAGCGTATGCGTATGAATGTCGGCCTAACTGAGCGCGGGACGTCGTCGGAATGAACAACGAGCCACCACTCATATTGGCGATGGCGAACTTCTCGCCCATGCTGATTGCGGTGCTGCTCGCGTGGATCGTCTGCGTCACGATTCATGAATTTAGCCATGCGCTGGTGGCTTACTTCGGTGGCGATCGATCGATGCGCGAGCGCGGGTATCTGTCGCTCGACCCGACGAAATTCATCGACCCCGTAATGAGTTTGCTGATTCCGGCGATCGTCTTGCTGATGGGCGGCTTTCCGTTGCCCGGGGCGTCGGTGCCGGTGGATCGGTCGCTGTTGCGCAACGAAAAGTGGGAGAAGCTCGTCAGCGCGGCGGGCCCGGCGAGCAATTTCATCCTGTTCTTATTGTTCGCGGCGATTTTGCATCCGGTGTTCGGGCTGGTCGATCCCAATCCCGCCAATCAGCCAACTTGGGTGTGGTTCATCGCGGCGATGGCTTATTTAAACCTGTTCGCGGTATTCTTGAACCTGATTCCGATTCCTCCGTTGGATGGATTTGGGATTATCGAACATCAGTTTGATCCGCAGGCCCGCGAGACGATGCGTCGCAACAGCACCATTTTCTTGATAATGCTGTTTGGTTTATTTTTCTTCGCGCCTCAATTCATTTTCCCTATTTTCGATTACATGATGAATACCACGATGACGGCCTTGGGGTTTGACTTCCAGTTCTTTTTGGCAAGTTTTCACATTATCAGGACGGGGCAGATACCAGAAATACTAACGTCTTAGCGCGACGACATCACGGCATCGAAGGTGCCTTACCTCTTGGAATCAACAACGATGAAAAAACGCGTACTTAGTGGTGTTCAGCCATCCGGCAAGTTGCATCTTGGTAATTACTTCGGTGCCATGTCGCAACACATCGGCGGCCAGGCGGATTACGAGAGCTATATCTTCATCGCGAACTATCACGCGCTGACGACGATCAACGACGCCGAACATCTGCGTCAGCTTACGATCGATGTGGCGCTCGATTATTTGGCGTTGGGTCTCGATCCGCAGCAGGCGTGTTTGTATCGCCAGAGCGATGTTCCGGAAGTCACCGAGTTGTCGTGGATTTTGTCGACCGTCACCGGCAAGGGGCTGATGGATCGCGCCGTGAGTTATAAGGATAAGGTCGCTAAAGGCTTGGTCCCGAATATGGGATTATATACCTATCCGATCTTGCAAGCTGCCGACATTCTGATTGTGCGCAGCCATCTTGTGCCGGTCGGTAAGGATCAGGTGCAGCACATCGAGATGACGGCGGATATGGCGGGCTACTTTCACACGACTTACAAGTGCGACGTTTTCACGATCCCCGAGGCGATGTTAAACGAAGCGGCCGTGGTGCCCGGGCTCGATGGCGAGAAGATGAGCAAGAGCTACGGCAATACGATCGACCTGTTCGATACGCCCAAGCAAACCAAGAAGCGCATCATGTCGATCAAGACGGACTCGACACCCGTCGAAGATGCGAAGAATCCCGATACGTGCAACGTCTTTGCGTTGCTGCGCTTGTTTGCCGAGGCGACAGAGGTCGCAGAATGGCGCGCGCGCTACCAGGCCGGTGGCATGGGCTACGGCGACGCCAAGAAGCGCGTGCACGAACTCTTTGAAGAACGATTCGCGGCGGCACGCGATAAGCGGGCGGAATTGGCCAACGATCCCGATACGGTGGAAGATATATTGCAGTCCGGCGGCAAACGAGCGCGGGCAATTGCGCAGCCGTTGATGGAAGACGTCCGCAAAGCGAGTGGAGTCGTGACGGGGCGGTAGCGCGGGCTGTCGAGTATGCGAGAGATCGCTTATCCACGGCTGGAGCTATGTTAGAGCAGACGCGTTTTGGGGCGTTGCGGTCGTGAGGATCAGATCGACCAGTTTCTTCGGTTCGATCGGCTTGGTCGCATAGTCGGTGCATCCAACGTTGAGACATTTCTCGCGATCGCCGGTCATTGCATGTGCGGTAAGCGCGATGATGGGCGTTTGGTAACCCCTATCGCGCAGCGCGCGCGTTGCCGTATAACCATCCATGACCGGCATTTGCATGTCCATCAGCACCACGTCAAAGCAGCGGCCTTGTTTGTTGGTGGTCTCGAACGCGTCGAGGGCCAGTCGACCGTTGCCGGCCGTCGTTACGTGGGCACCGTGCTTGGTCAGGATGTGCTTGATCAGACGCTGGTTATCGATACCGTCTTCAACGAGTAACACGGCAGTATGCGCAAGCGGCGCGCAGTCTGCTTCCGCCGCCGGGATCGATGAAAGATTCTTGGCGGCGGCGATCTCTTCGGCTTGGAATTCCACGAAAGAAGTGTTGTCATCGATTTGGCAGGGCAGCCAAAAACGAAAGTGTGACCCGCCGTCGCGCTCGGAGCGCAACAGTGCGACGTCACCGCCCAAGAGCTGAGCGTATCGGCGACTGATCGTGAGTCCGAGGCCAGTACCTCCGAAATCGCGCGTATTGGAATTGTCGGCTTGGGAAAACGGATCGAAAATCCGATCGGCTTCCTTGGCGGCGATGCCCACGCCGGTATCGATGATGTCGATATGCAAATTGTTTTCGGGCGGGCCTGTAAAGGATGCTTCCACGCGCACCGATCCTCGCGGCGTGAATTTAATCGCGTTCCCCACAAGATTGGTCAGGATCTGACGCGCCCGCAATGCGTCTGTCGAAATCGTCGCCGGAATGGGTGTCCGCGAGCGGCAGGTCAATTCGATTCGCTTCTGTTGGACCTGCACCGCGAATCCTCTGGTGATATCCTGCAGCATCGGAACGATTTCCACATCACCGGCGATCACGCTAACGGTGCCCGCTTCGACCGTCGATAAGTCGAGCACGTCGTTTACGATATGTAATAGTTGCGTACCGTTGCGATGTATTACTCCCAGCTTTTCTTTCTGCTCTGCGGAGGCCGCTTCATCGAGTACGTCGGTGAAGCCGAGTATCGCGGTGAGCGGCGTGCGCAATTCGTGGCTCATGTTTGCGAGAAAGTCGCTTTTGGCCTGATTAGCTGCTTCAGCCAATTGAATGCTGTGCTCGAGCTGCAGCAACGTGACGCGTAGCTCGTCATTTAGTATATGCTGTTCTTGGATTCCGCGGCGGGCTGCATCCAATACGAAATTGATCAGCATCTGTAGCTTCTCGATGCTTTGATCGGAAGACGCCACCTTTACGCGAAAATCGAAATTCCCGTCGACGGCGTTGCACAACTGATCCGCGACCGATTCGATGGCGGCTCGTAGCGAATCGGTCGAATTGGCGGGATCGCGTTGGGTCATTCTTGGTTTGACGCTAGCTCCAGATGACGTGAATTTCGCAGGCGTCGTCGCCACGATTGAGGCAATGTGGGTGTTCGATGGTGGCGGTCTCGCCGTAGTGCGCGAGGATTTGTTGGGCCAGTTCGACGAATACGCCGCAGAGTTGGTTGGGCGAACGATAATGTACGATCAGGCGGTCCTCGCGCTCTTCCTGTCGAAACTTGTCGCGAATAATCGGTCGTGCGGCGGGGTCGGAAACGCCGGTGGCAAAGCCGTTATGAATGGTCGGTTGCCGTTTCAAAAAATCCCGGGCGTTCTTCGATAGGGCAAACCACGTCGGCCAGCGCTCTTTGCTGTCTTCGTAGAAGGCTTTTGCGAAGGCGGCTTCGGCCTGCTGCTGGGAGAGGCCAAGTTGCTCGCAAGCAGTCGAGAGAACCTTTCGAAACTCGGCATCGTCATAGTTTTCATCGATGCGAAATTCCGCATCGGGGGCAACACCTGCGGCCGAACGGATCTCTCGGGTCTTCTCATGGCCGGCCAGTTGATCGACCATGTTGAACAGTACGGTGTGTATCAGCCCAACCATTTCAATCTCCAATAGATGCGAGCATCTCAACAGCGATTTCAACACGCTGTGCAGGTCGATTAACCCGATGCCCGAAGCCCGGCACCGCACAAATGGAAAAAATGCCTATGGACCAGATCGGGTTGATAACGTTACCGGTTAATGAAAACGTTCATTTTGACTTCGGGCTGACCGCTGGGGCGAACGGCGGGTCGCGCCCTCGCGTACCGCCCATTCGACCGGTAAAATGCGACGCGATGGACGACTATCGCGTAAAAACTGACTCGTATTCGGGGCCGCTGGGCCTGCTGTTGTATCTGATCCGCCGTGACGAGATCGATATCTACGACATACCGGTCGCGGAAGTCGCGCGACAGTACGTCTTATATGTCGAGATGCTGCAAGACATCGATCCAAACGTCGCCGGCGAATTTCTGATCATGGTGACGGTGCTGATGGAGCTGAAATCGAAAATGCTCCTGCCGCGGCCCGAGCTGGACGACGAGGAAGAGGAAGATTTCGGCGATCCACGGCTCGAGTTAGTGCGGCAACTGCTCGAATACAAGCGCTTCAAAGACGCGTCGATGATTTTGTCGGAACGCGCCGATCAACAGGCGGAAAAATGGCCGCGTTCACCGGCTAAGCTCAAACGCGACGCGCCCAGCGAAGTCGATATCGAAGACGTGCAAATCTGGGATTTGGTGCGCGCCTTTAACAAAGTGATGCAGTCGATCGGCGCCAACGCCGCCACGCACGATGTGGTGTTCGACGATACACCGATTTCGCTGCACGCCGACGATATTCTCGATCGCATTGGTCGCGAAGGCGGTACCATTCGGTTTGAACGAATTTTCGAAGGACGCCGTCGCCCTGAGATGGTCGGTTTGTTTCTGGCCCTCCTCGAATTGATGCGGCAGCAGCGCGTTAGGGTAAAGCAGGAAAACCCCTTCGACCAGATCGATGTCGAATTGCTTTCGTCCGAACCGATTCGCGTGGGTGCCGAGTGGGGCGATGCATTCGCCGATGCGGTGCTGGGTGACGAAGACGAACCGTTGCCGGTGGCGATGCCGATGTCGGAATCGCCCGATTCAGATGAAGACGAATCCGAAACAGCGTCGATCTCCTCAACCAATACCGATGATCCGACCGAAAGCGAGACGTAATCTGTGAAACCGTCCGAATCGTTGAAGAAGCTGGGAATTGAATTGCCAACCCCGCCGTCGCCGGTGGGGTCTTATGTACCGGGCATACGCACGGGCGATCTCATTTTGGTGAGCGGTCAAATCCCGTTGGAAGATGGCAAGCTGACGTTGACGGGTAAGGTCGGTAGCGACGCAACGCTGGCAGCGGCGCAGCAAGCGGCGCGACGGTGCGTCTTGGCGGGGCTTGCTATCGCAGCAGAACACGCGGGCGGCATCGATGGTATCGAACAAGTCGTGCGCATGGGTGTGTTCGTGAATAGCGCGCCGGGTTTTACCGATCAGCCCAAAGTCGCCAACGGCGCCAGCGACGTGTTGGTGGAAATCTTCGGCGATGCGGGCCGACACGTGCGCGCGGCGGTAGGCGTTAACGAGTTGCCACTAGATGCTGCTGTTGAAGTTGAGTTAATGGTTCGCGCGCGGGCCTGATTGGCAGATTTTTTTTGCAAACCTCCAGAATCGTAATAATGATATGACTTTTCTTCCGGTGGGGCGGAAGGTGAGTGCCAAAGATGAAGTAACGCTGGCCGCGCAATCCGTGGGCGTTTCGGCACCTTGAGTTCAACCCCTTTCGACGTTCGAGCGCTCTCCCAACGCTGAAGGCGTTGCTTCAATAGCCTGGGGTTGACGCGCAGCGGCTACCCCAGGAAATATTTAGTATAATAACGATGAACTCTGAAGGAGTTCTGCCTAAATACGCCGGAGATTCGTCCCATGCCGCAATCGTTATCGGCCGTGTACGTACACGTCGTCTTTTCGACGAAAGATCGAAAGCGTTTCTTGCAAGATATCGATTTGCGAATCGCACTGCATGCGTACATGGGGAGTGTCTGCAAGAAATTAAACTGCTCGCCCATGCGCGTTGATGGTGTCGAGGATCATGTGCATATTCTTATTAATCTTTCACGTGATACGACGCTCGGTAATGTCATTAAAGAGACGAAACGTCTGTCGAACATTTGGCTCAAAGCTCAATCTAATGACCTACACGATTTTAAATGGCAACGTGGTTACTCGTGCTTTTCGGTAAGCCAATCCAATCTCGATTCCGTCGTCGATTACATCAATCGGCAGGCCGAACACCATACGCGGATGACGTACGAAGACGAGGTGCGAAATTTGTTGAAGAAGCACGGTATCGAGTTCGATGAGCGCTACGTTTGGGATTGAACTCGTCCGCATGCCGCAACGCTTTCAGCGTAGTAAATATCCGAACGCAATCACATCCTGGGGTAGCCGCTGCGCGTCAACCCCAGGCTACTGGCGCAACGCCTTCGGCGTTGGAATTCGGTGGTTGGTACTTATTGGATTTGGCGGTTAGATTCTTTGAAACCCGGGCGTCATGTGGTGATTTGGCAACATTAAGCGAGCGCAGGCGACGCGATTCATTCATCGGATTAACTAGACCATTACCATGTCTGAGAGCGACGTCTGCGCATGGTCGTGAGAAGATCATCAGCAGCCTCGTCCATCTCTGTTGCCCGCTTAACCCAATGAAATCGGCTTGCCAGATCGATTGCGCGGTCGCTTAGTGTCCGAATTCGATCAGGCTGTGCGATTCGTTGCGATGCCAATTGTTTTAGCTTTGATACCAATGCCTCAACGGCCCTGTCGTAGATACAGGCTTCACGGAGCCGCGAATCAGTTTGCAGTATCTCCGGATAAGCCAAACGATTGGGTAGTAATGGAGTACATCCCGTGTTCATCGCTTCGATAGCAGAGATGCCAAAGAACTCGTGATGGGCCGTCGATACGAAACAGTCGGAAGCCGCTAAGGCATCGAGATAGTCTGTGCGGGGCAGATACCCCCAGTGGCGAATTTCATCTTTGAATATCTGCCTCGCTTGGTCGAAGCAAGATGGCGATTTTTCGTACCATTGCCCCAGAACGCTGAGTTGAAACGGCACGCCCGCTGCTTTCAGTTGACGTAAGGCATCGAAGAGGTCTTCTGGGTTCTTATCGTGCTCCCAGCGTGCAGCCCAACAAATGTGGATTGCACTCGCAACGTTTTGCGCACGTTCGACTCGACTGTTGGGAGCATCGATGCCGGGGTACTGCACGCTTGCGGCTTTGCGCGCCCGATGAAGCGCCTCGACCGGCGCATAATCGGGCATGCGTCTTAAAAATGCTTCGGCGGCATCGAAGAAATCGTCGCGATGAAACTTGGAGTTAAACCAAACCGCGTCGGCCGCGAGTGCGCTTTGAATATTGGTGTACGCAAAATGGTGGTCCCGCTCGCGCTCGTCCTGCCACGGGTACGTCAACTGGTTCTCATGGAAGTAACAAAGAATTGGCACATCTCGATAGGATGCGGGTAATAGGCCGCCCAACGCCGCCACATCCATCATGTCGGTGGTGAAGATCAAATCAATGGGGCGCTGGGGCGGCTTTACGCGAAGCCGCTGCGTAAAAGTGTACGCTCCGTGACGCATACGCCATTTCCAGTGCCGGTCGGGCAGCGTCAGGCAGGTCCATTTGTGACGGACGCTATGTGCAATCCAGCCGTCCAGAAAGGCCTTATGCGAACCACCGTGAAACGGGTTGAGCGCGAGAATGTGCATTGCTGCATATGATAAGGCCAATGGAAGATACGACGCGACGTGTCGTCGCAAACGTGAAGAGGTAGGCTCAATCGAATGACGGCCGAAGAACGCAACGCACTATTGACCGCCAGCGACGAGGACTTGCTAAAGGCCTGCGCCGTCGATGCGTACCGAGCGAGCGGGCCGGGCGGTCAGAAGCGCAACAAGACCAGTTCTGCGATTCGGTTGCGGCATCAGCCCACGGGGTTGATGGTGATCAGCGAAGAAAGCCGCTCGCAACACGAGAACAAGGCGCGGGCGCTGCGACGGTTGCGGTTGACTTGCGCGCTATCGCTGCGTGTGCCGGTCGATGATGTGCAGGCGATTGCCGCACGCGTAGCGGAGTATTGCGATCGAAACGGTCGCTTCCGAATATCCAGCAAGAACAGCGAGTTCGGTTTGTTGGCCGCTGAAATTCTCGACGTCGTCGCGGCCTATCGCGGTCAGTTGCGTGGCACGGCCGAAGCGTTGGGTGTGTCGAGCGGGCAACTGTCCCGCTTTTTGACCGACGAGCCGAAGGTGCTGGCCGCCGTTAATCAGATTCGCCAGGTATTCGGGCTGCGCGGCTTAACGGGAAAACCGTAGCGCGCGGCTGCGACTAGCGCACTCTACGAATGACTGTGCCCCCGAATAATTGGTTAGCATCCACCGGCTATTAGAGAAAAAATACATTCGCGTATAACGGGCCTCAGTTGATAGGCGTCATTCTCTTCATCGACGATACCGGCTTTGCGCGCCCGATCGGCAAGTGCGACATTCCGAAAGTAGAATAGATATTTCGATCCCGGCAGGGATCGATGGAAAATAGCCCACCGTTTTCAACGGTGGTTGTGAAGGCGACTCAGCGCGTCTTTCGTCCCGTAGGGACGAAGGGAACATTGCGTGGCATTGCTGCTATCCCTCCGGGATGCAATGCGTTACGGACAGCTTGTCCCCCCACGATGTGGGGGGCTATTTTCCTTTGATCCCTACGGGATAAGGTGAATATCCGTCATCCCGTGGTTATCGCGTCATGCCGCTAAGCGAGATGATGCGGTCGATTCTGACTGGCCGGACCGCGACGCTGGTTTGAAAAATGCTCGAGCCGGTGCCACAGCGCAACCCTGACTCTCAAGCTCGAACAGGTCTACTCCGCGACACCGCACTCGCGTCTAATCGATAAATAAAAAACGTGCGTATCGCGATCGCGATACGCACGTCGTTAGTTCAGTCTATGGTTGCGTGATGCAACGATGAGATAGGCGCTTAGATTCCGCCGCCACCGCCACCGCCGCCACCAGCGCCGCCGCCGATGCCTTGGCTCTCATCCATCGGTTCTTCAGGCTGTTGACCACCGGGCGGCCGCAATCCTTCCGGATCAAAGAATTGGCCTTGTTGCCCCATTCCACCGCCCGAACAACCGAGCGGGATCGTGCAGGTCGGGTCCGCATCAAAATCCGGTGTGGTCAGCAACGGAAACAGCACGTTGAGCTGATCGTTGGGATTGCAGAACGTCAAAATACCGCCACAAATCGGCAGCGAGAATAACGCGTTTGCACAGTTGCCTTGCATGAGGGTGCCGCCCGCAACGCAGAGGCTGGCCATCGTTGCAAGCCGTTTCATCTTTCGTGGGTTCTTCTTCATTTAATCTATCCTTTTACGAGGCGCCTTTGATGCGAGCGTCGTCTTGTTCCTTTTTGCACTTATCGACGGATACCGCGGCCGACGATTACGGGTCCATGTCGTCGCCGCCGTCGTCACCACCGCCACCTTGGTCGAATTCGGCTTCGACCAGCGTGACCGGGCAACCGACCAACAGGTCGTCTTCGTTGTTCATCACTTCGCCGAACGGAATACCGTTGACGGATCCTTGGATATTCGGCGTGCCGCAGACATTAATCAGGCCGAGGAAAAAGCCATTATCGTCGATCAGGATGCCGCTGCTGGCGACACCGGCCGTAGCCACGCTGTTGAAAATCGTGCACGCCTGCCCAAACTGAAACACCATCGCACCCATCGTGAGGTAGGCTGCGAGCTTGGCGCGTTTCTTACTTCTCTTCATCACGTAAAGTTCCTCCAACATCGTCCCAATCGTGGGATGCATAGGTGGGATGGTTAGGCGAGGTCGGCTGTTCGCCGAACGTTAAGTAAGTTTATCCGGATGATGGTGGTGCAATCAAGGGTAGGGGCGGGGCGATCGGAAAGTTCGCTCTACGAGCCTCCTGTTCCCGGACGCTGGCAATTTACGCCGGACCCGCGGGGGATGGCGCGTCCGCCGCTGCCAGCGTTTCGCGGATATTCGCCTCGGAAACCGGTGAAATAAGGCCCTTTTCGGTAATGATACCGGCGATTAACTCCGCAGGCGTCACGTCAAACGCCGGGTTATAGACCCGCACGCCCTCCGGTGCTGTGAGGCGCGCTCCGAAGGCCCGAATTTCGTCAGCTTCCCGCTCTTCAATCGGAATTTCGTCACCCGAGCCGAGACTGAGATCGAACGTTGAGCTGGGGGCGGCAATGTAGAACGGTATCCCGTGGGCCTTGGCCAATAGGGCCACACCGTAGGTTCCGATTTTGTTGGCCGCGTCGCCATTGGCCGCGATGCGGTCGGCACCCGTCACGACGACTTGCACTTTCTGCTCGCGCATCACGACGGCCGCCATGTTGTCGCAAATCAGCACGGTGTCCACCCCGGCTTGCATCAATTCCCAAGTAGTCAGCCGCGCGCCTTGCAGCAGCGGGCGCGTTTCGTCGGCATACACGGTGAATTGCTTGCCGTCTTCGTGGGCGGCATACATGACGGAAAGCGCGGTGCCGCGTTCGCTGGTGGCCAACGCGCCGGCGTTGCAATGCGTTAACACGCCGCCGCCCTCGGGGATCAGATGCTTGCCCGCGTTGCCGATGGCGGCGCACATAGCGGCGTCTTCATTACGAATGGCGTGGGCTTCGGCCAATAACGCAGCGCGGGCGGCGTCGAAACTGCTTTCGTCCAACTCGGCAGCCTTAGCGCGCATGCGGTCGAGCGCCCAAAAAAGATTAACGGCGGTGGGGCGGCTGGTCGCGAGATAGTCGCAAGCTTTGTTGACCGTCGTGCGCCAGTCGGAACTGGCACCGGTTTCGTTCAGCGCGACGATTACGCCGTACGCGGCGGCGACGCCGATCGCCGGCGCACCGCGCACGGAGAGGCGTTTGATGGCATGCCAAACGCTGTCGACCGTGCCGCACTTGAGGTGCGTTAAGTCGTTGGGCAACTGGGTTTGATCGATCAGTTCGAGGCCGGTGAATTTGCTGGAAGTTACCCAGCGCAACGGGCGAAGTGGATGAGCGTTGGTTGACACGGATGGCCTCGCGGGAGTTTGGGCGAATGGTTTGAAGTTAATTGCGATCTTCCCAAGTTAACGTGCGGAGGCCGTGTCGTGCAAATGACAACCGCCCGTCGGATTAACCGAAACGGGCGGTTGTTGCTCTCTTTTACGCGAATGTGGAGGACGGTTTACTGCAGCAGCAATTCGACGAGCTTTTTGATGTCGCGGCTGTCGCGGAAGCCGTTGGTGTCGATATCGGCGGCGGCCATATGACACTGCGTGGTATCGGTGCCGAGCAACACGTTTACGAGCGTGGTGGCGTCGGCGACGGTAAGGGCATCGTCGCAGTTCACGTCGCCGAGTAGATCGATGCCTTCAAATGCCTGAAACGCCTTGGAAAATGCCGCCGGGCCGATCTTGGCACCGATCACGCGGCCGGGCAGGTCGTCGCAGGGTGGGTGAATGCCGCCCCAAATGCGCGATAGGCTGGTCTGGTCGGACGCATCGCGATAGGTGGCCCATTGCAGCGTGATGGTCTCGCTGGGGCCGTCTTCAAAGACAAGGAACTCGTTAACCGGGCAGACGAATTCACCCACGCCGCCGGGGAAGAACGGGCTGCCGGTCAACAGCGTCATCAATTCGGCGGCAGCGCGGCTGTAGGTGCTGTGGCCCGACACGTAGCCCGCAAAGGGCGGTGACACGAACGTCGGGCGCTGATAGGGCCACCAGTTTTCGGCGAGAATCCAACCCGCGCCGGCAACATCGGTCTCAGGGTCGGTAATGAAATCGGGGCCACGCCACGCCTTGATGGCGATTTTGCCTTCTTCGCCCGCTAGGTGTTCGTGTCGCTGGCCGGGCATGGTGCTGTCGCTGGTGACGACTTCGATGTAACCGGGATGGAGGGTGATGCCCCGTCCGTTGGGGTTGTAGGAGGGTTCATTCGGGTGGCTCGATTGTCCTTGGTCGGCCATGTAGCGAATGGCTGAAACGGGTCGCAGGTAGTCGTACCACCCCTTAATGCCCCAGGCTGAAATGGCACAGTCGTGCATCGCGCCACCGAGGGCGAGGTAGGCCTTAACGTCCCATTCCAGTTCGCTGAGCAGCGGGCCTTGGCCCATGAAGCGGCGTTGAAACTGCGGATGATCGAACACACCATTCGCAATGGTGAACCAGTGGCCGGGCGGTGTTTCGGAATCGGGGCCGTCGGCCCAGAACTCGGCGAGAATGCGGGCATAGTCTCCGCGGCGCACGATATTGGGCGGATACGGCTGGCCCGTTGCGGGGTTGACCGTGTGGCCCATGCTGGCATCGCCGCCATTAAAGAAGTCGTAATATTGCTCGTAGTCATCGGGATCGGGCAGGCCCGTATTGCCGAGGCTGGCCGGTGAGATATCGATCTCGGTCGGATCGTTGGCGTCGAGATGGCCGCTCCAGATGGCCACCATTTCGAAGCCCCATTTGTAGTAGTCTTCGCCGGGGCCGCCGAGCAAAGGCGGGTCACCCGGATCGTGATAGACCCACCAATCAAAGTTATCGCGCTGATAGATGGTGAGTGAATCCTCGGTTAATGCAAAGGGCGTGACGATGCCCCATTCAGGACTGAGGAAGGGGGCCGTGCCGCCGGGAATCGGATTACCGGATTGGTCGATGGCAAAGTCCAATGCAATGGGCTGCCAACGATTGAAGTCGATGATATCCGGATTGCCGGGAAAGTCCGGTAGGATGGGTGGATTGACCGGCTGATAAACCAGGTTGGCGTAGCCCGCAAATTCATTGGCATTATCGGTGAAACCGAAGGCCAGCACCTGGGCCGCGAGTCGGTTACCGAACGCGCGGGGCGATTCGCCAACGGTACCTTCGAAGTCGGGGTCGTAGCCAAGGTCGACCATGAGCGCATCGAGCGCGGGCATGGTTTCGGCGGCCCCCGGTGAGGAGGCAAAGCGCGCTTTGAGAATGCGATAGGCCGCATAGCTAATGGCTTCTTCGCGCGCGGGCTGTACGAAGAACGTGAACGGGCGCTCGTTGGTAATGAAGGTTGCCGCTTTGTTGTCGTAAGCCGCCCACGCGTCGTACATGGCGAGGGACGTGTGGTAGAGGTTGCGCGCATGGACGGTGGGGCGGGCAAAGTCGTTGCGGATGGCCTCTAGAAGTTGCTCGTTCCACATGCGTGCGACCGACTCGGCTTGTGCAGTTCTGAACGTTGATAACGCGGCCACACATGTGATGGCGGCGATGATGAATCGCGCGCGGAAGTATTTACGGGTTCCGATGAAGCGTTGGCGTTGCGACATGATTAAACGCACCCCCCACTGAGACAGTCTGCCCAAATATGATGGCCGAGGTGTCGGCACTGCGAGTTTCGAATCCGACGAGGCGTGGCGAACGCCACAAACACAACCATCTTACCTGTGCGGCAGCACGAATCCAAGTTTGAGGGAATCGGACGTGTTCATTTGGATTCGGCCAACTCGCTCGGATTCCGGCACAGATGTCGATAACGGCTAGGATTGGAGCCGCGGCATAGTATTCGGACGAAACCCGGCTGGATGGGCCGAATGGGGCGAAACGGGCGGTAATCCAAGCGCTTCGGAGCGGTCGCGATTATTGCTTCGGCACTTGGGCATGGGTACAATCGAATGAAATTCGGTCGGATGGTCCGTTGGGGGATGATCGAATTTGCCCGCCCGGGAGTGATCGCACTTCCACTTTTGGGATGACTGTCATCACGAGGGGTTAAGGAAGCAATCGCCGACGCTACTTGCTGTCGGTCCTGCCTCGCTTTTGCGGTTCGTTTGTCGCCGACGCGGCCATAACGACACTGTGAGGAGTTTGTCTATTATGAAATTTCGTTTGCAAACGGTTGTTGCCACCGGTCTTTGTCTCGCTGCGCTGGCCGCATTTGCGGTTGCCTGCGGCTCGGGCTCGATTAGTCCGTTCCTCGCGGCGCAGTTCAATCAAAATATCGTCGATGCGCAGCAAAATCTCGGCGCGCCGCCGGTGATCAATCCGCCCAACGATGATGACGATGACGACGATACGGACGTATTGTCGTCGGTTTGCGATCTACCGGCATCGTCGCGCACGATCGAAGTCACGATTCAAAATCTTGCCGATACCTCGGTCGATTTTTCGTTGACGTTCGTCGTCTCGGCGGGCCTAGGCGGTTTCGTTTGCGATGCCGAACTGCAAGACTATCTCGACGCCGGCTATAGCGATGCAATCGTGCCCGGTTCGGGCGATTCGGCCGATATCGGTTGCCAGTCCGCGACGTTGAACAGCGGTACGCGCATCCTCACGATGGAGTTCGGCGAAAACCAAGGTGCCGCCGCCCGCATTCCGCCCAACGATGATCTCAACATCACGTTTCCGAATGTGGCGCTGCCCAGCCGCATGCTGACGCGGCAGGACAACGGTTCGACTGAAATTCCGTTGCCGGAACTGATCGTCGTCGGCACCAATAGTCCGAACTTCGTGTGCACGGGTAACGACTTGTGCACGCAGCGCGGCTTTGTTTATGTCACCGCCGGGGGGATTCCGGTCGGCTTGGCGGCGGAAGCCTCGCGCATTCAGGGCACGGTGTGTGCCGAAAACTTCGGTTCGGCGCCGCAGTTCCTGTTGGACAAAACCTTGGATGACACCACGCAGCCGTTCCAATTCGGTCGCGGCGGTAGCATCGTTTTTGGTGTGTTGGATCGCGAAGACGATCCGATCAGCAGCCAGCGCAACCAGACGGTCTGGCTCGTGATCGATGGCAACGCACAGACCGTTCAAACGCCCGACTTTTAAGCGACCGTTTCGCATTGCCGTTGAAGGGCGGCGACGTAGGACAGTTATTGATCGCTAAGATGTTGGCGTAGCAGGCACCCAGAAACCCGGAATGAAAGTGTTCCTCAATGGTTAACCAAAAGACAAACGCGACGAAATCGGTCGCTGCTTCGATTTGTTTTTCCGCGCTGGCGCTGGTGGGCGTATTTGCCGCCGGGCTTGTCGGTTGCGGCAGCATTAGTCCGTTCCTAGCGGCGCAGTTCAATTCCAACCTGATAGACCCGGTTGGTGGCGGCGGCGGCGGTGGTGGCGGCGGTGGCGGTGGAGACGCCGGCGACGATAACTTCATCGATTGCTATTGCGAGCTGCTCGATAACGAACGCACGATGGATATCAGCATCTTCAATTGCGACCCGATCAACTTCGTGTCGTTTCGGATGCTGATGGTGGTCACGGCGGATCGCACGCCTAACAACGCTGATGAAGAGGTGCTATGCGAAGATACCGACAGCGATTTGCTCGATGAATGTCCGGAAGATCGCAACACCATCGGTGCGGACGGTCGGCTGCCCGGCTTTTTGCCGAGCGATCCGGATGTTATCAACACATATTTGAACGCCGGTTACGAGGTCGTCATTCCGGAAGGCTCGGAGATCGGTGCCAGCGCCTTCTTCGGCTGCGTGGAACTCGAACTCGAACGCGGCGAACAAATGCTGGTCCTCGAATTGGAATCGGTCGATTTCTTCGGCTTGGAGTTTCCGATTCCGAACAACCCGGCCTTGGGCGATCCGAACAACCCGGCCAACATCGGCGTCGAGTTCGCCTTTTCGGACATCCCGACGCCGGAGTTCATTGTTTACGCGACGCAGGATATTCGCTTCCCGTGTTCGCAGGTAACGTTGCCGTGCAGCCAAACGTCGTTCCGTTACACCGATATGAACGGCTTTAATATCGTGGGCATCCCGTTCCCGCCGATCAATGCCGCACGCATACAAGGCACGCGTTGCAGTGAGGTCGGCGTTCAGGATCCGGTTTCCACGATCGACCTAACCCGCAATGGGAATATCCAAGGTTTCGAGTTCCCGCCCGGTGGTCGGATCGACTTCGCGACACTGATCGCGTTGACGGAGGCGGATATCGAGCCCGGAATTTTGAGTGTGGTTTGGCGTCAGCTCGATGCATTCGGTAATTTGGTTCAAATCCCGCCCGGCGGACCGAATGCCGGCGGCTGCTTGCCCTAAAGCACACGATTTAGCTTAAAACTCATGAATCGGCGTAGCGGATTTGTATCTGCTACGCCGATTTTTTTTGTTTACGGCTTTCGCGCATCGGTACAGGTGTTGGTTGATTTCGAGCACGGGGAGTGTCGCCGATCTGGCACGGCGATTCTTTTAATCGACGAGCCGCAGATGCTGCCCCATTTATTTGACAATCACGCATCGACGTACACTGGCAAGTTCGCCAAGGCGAAATATCATACGCTTCGACCGACCTCGGCCCGAACGCGTGGTGCTGACGGACCAGCGAATGCATGCGGCGCGGTCATGTTTCGAAGGAGTGATTCAAGTGACGACACGATCACACTTAGCCTGTTTTGGACTGTTGCTGGTAAGCGCCGTCGGCTGTGCGCAAACGGCAACCGACGTTGTGCAAATCGGCTCGACGCGGGCGGCGTTCCTCGGGCCGCCGTCGGAGTTTCGAGCCCTCGCGCCCAAGTTGGAAGCGCTGTTCGGGCGACCGGTCGTGTTTCGGGCGCAGCCCGATGGCGAAGCATTGGGCCAGCAGTTAACGCTGGGCGAGATCGAATTTGCATTCTTGTCGGCCAAGGAATTTTGCGAAATCGATAACGCATCGCAGCTCGAATTGCTGGCAACGGCGATGAATCCCGGTGGTCGCTCCACGCGACGGGCTTTCATCATCACGCGTAAGGATTCGTCGATCGCACGCATCCCCGATCTTGCCGGTAAGCGATTTGCGTATGGCTATCGCGGTGACTTGCTGACGGATTATGCCACGCGGGCGACGCTGAAGAACGAAGGGCTGGACGCGAGCAAATTGGCGACCGAGATTTTGCCGCCGCCGCTGGCCTACGATGGCCGGCTTTATGCGGGTAAGGACGCGGCAGCGAAGGTGGCGATTCCCGTGTTGCGCGGCGATGTGTTTCCGATTTCGGCGGGCGTGATGGATGAAATTGAGTTTCTGAAGTTGCCTGCGACGGGCGGCAATTTTATCACGGGACCAGCGCAGGACGATTTCCGCATTTTGGCAAAGACGATGGTTGTTCCCGAAATGGTCGTTGCCGTGGGGCCGGCGACCAACCAAGCGCTGGCCGTCAAGATGGCGGATTTTCTATTGAATCAGGTCGAAAAAGAGCCGGTGATCTGCGAGCAAATGGGTGTGAGCGGATTCACGACGGCCGATGAAGAGCAATATAGTTTGGCGCGCTTGCTGTTGAATCAGAATTGATAACTCAACTTAGATAATTATTCACTATTGCGGCGTCGATGTTGGCAGTCGTAAGGAGATAAACCCCTGTCCGCCACGGCGCCTTCGAATCGAACGCGAGAGACCGTTCTCGACTTGGGCCTCATCGCGCTGGTGTTTTTCGCGCTGGCTTCGGTCTATTACACCGTTACCTATTTCGTCGTCGGGCAAGTCACGTTTCCACTCGACGATGCGTTTATCCATCTGCAATTCGCGCGACATCTGGCCGAATCCGGCGAGATGTCTTTCAACGCGGGCACGCCGAGTTCGGGCTGCACGGCACCGGGGTTCGCGTGGTTGTTGTCACTGGCCTTACGGTGGATTGACGAATGGCGGTGGGCGAGTTTTTCGCTCACGAGTTTGTTCAGCCTGCTCACGGCGGCAGTGGTTTATCAGATACTGATGCAATGGACGAGCCGACGCACGGCGGCGCTGGGTGGGGGATTGTTGGCCGTCGTTGCAAGCCCGGCAGTGATTCAGGCGTTTGCCGGCATGGAAGCGCCCGTCTACGCGTGCTTGTGCATGATTGGCGTTTGGTGGTACGGATCGTCGCGCTTGGCGCTGCGATTGTTTGCGACGGTCATGTTGGCGTTATGCACGTGGATGCGACCCGAGTTCCTTGCCGTCGCGCCGCTGTTGGGGCTGGAGATCTTGCTGCGTCCCGCCGGTCGTTGGCGCGACGGTCGTTGGATCGAACTCGCGTTTGCCGTCATTGTTTGGCTCGGCACATTCGCGACATATGTCTATTTCCATCGGCAACTCGACGGTCACAACGTGCCGTCGACGTTCGATGCCAAAGCCGTGGCGCACTTTGCGTTGAAGCCGCATTGGTTGGAAGGCGTGCCTGCCGTCATCGAACACGGCAACTGGCGGTTTCTTCCGCTGGCGCTGGTCGTGTGGCCGATCGTGAATTTGTTGTTGATCGGCGTCGGACTGGCGACGGTGTGTTTGCCGCTGTCGTTGGGGTTGCGCGCCAATGCCAAGGCGCTGTGGCGCGATATGGGTCGGGCGTTGCCGGGGCGGCGGCTGGCGCTGCTGTTGCTCGTGGGCTTTCCGCTGTTGCGCGCGTTTGTCGATCCGCTGGGCATGCTCTGGTTTCAGGGGCAGCGCTACTTCGCGCACCTGACGCCGCTCTTGATTGTCGTTGCGGTGGGGGCGTTTCCGTTGACGGGCTCGCTGACGGCGGGCGGCAAGTGGGATTGGTCGCGCTGGTCGTTGACAAAGCAGTTGCGCCGCGCGACGGCGTGGGCCCTGGTCGGTGCCGTCGGGTTCGGGGCGCTGGCGGTGCTTTCGGTGAAGAACATTGCCGACATGCATCTGGCGGCGGCCAAGTGGATTCGCGCCAACTCCGAGCCGGACGACGTCATTGCAACCAACGACATCGGGGCGCTGGGTTTTTTGGGCGAGCGCCGCATTCTCGATACCGTCGGCTTGGTCGAGCCTGAGATTGTCGATCATTACCTAGCGGGCGGAACGCTGCTGCAATATCTGCGCGAACATCGACCGCGCTGGGTGGCGATCTTTCCGGAATGGTACCCCGACGCCGCGGAATCGGACGAACTCACGCGGGTGACCAGCTTCGTGGCCGATCCGAACGTGGTCTGCGGCGGCGATGAACTCGTGATTTTCGCGTTTGAGGCCGCGGGCGAAGCGACCGACGCCGCGCCTTAATGGCTTTCGCGACCGATCGAATCGGGATATAGTCCCTACACTTCAGGGAGGGTAGGCTGGTAAGCAAACGCTTGCCATTCGTTCAAGCTCCTCATTTTTGATAGAGGCAGATAAATGAAGACTGCAACGGCTCAGCCGCAGGTGGGTTCCACATCCGTGAATGTGTTACGCGATGGTTTGTTTATCGTCGGCGGCAGTTTGCTGATCGCGCTTGCCGCACAGATTCGCATTCCCAGTGTGCCGGTGCCGCTGACGTTGCAAACGTTGGCGGTATTGTTGGTCGCGGGAACGCTCGGCAGCAAGCGCGGCACGCTGGCGGTGGCTGCCTATTTGTTGGAAGGGTTGGCCGGTTTGCCCGTATTCGCCATGTGGAGCGCCGGACCCGCGTATCTGCTGGGACCGACGGGCGGTTATCTGATCGGATTTTTGCCGGCAGCATATATCGCCGGTTTATGTTGCGAACGCGGATGGGGCGGTCGCTTCCTGCGCTGCTTGCCCGTGTTTGTCGGTGCCCATCTGCTGATTCTGCTGCTGGGCACAGCATGGCTGGCCCGCGTGGGTGAAGCGCTGTCCGTCGGCGACGCGATTTGGCACGGCGCTGTGCTGTTTGTCCCGGGCATGCTCGTTAAGTCGGTCACGGCCGCGATGATCGTGCCGATGGCGCGGTTGAAGCTGCATGCACCCGAAACGGATTTGCCGACGGTCGATCCGTACGCGTAACTAGGCTTCGATTCCTCGAGCGGAAATTCCGCAGCCTATCCGAGTTATATGTTCCGCATTCTCTCGTGCAGTCCGGTTCTGGCGTTGCTCGTTAACGGGCTCGCGGTCGGCTGTCATCAACCCAATCAAATCGATATCACGCTAGAGGATGAGCGACCGATTCTCACGCTGCGCGCGGCGCGCTGGGACGCCGATTTTCAACCGACGTTGGTGAGTGGATTGGCGATCGCGACAGAGGGTGAAGCGATTTGGGAGATCGAAACGAGCGATCCGACCGGTGTGCCCGCCGCCGACTTGGTGATTCCGTACGGCGAATTGCCGCGCGGCTTTGTGCAGATCACGCCCTCGGATCGTGGGCCGCGGCCGTTGCGACGCGGCGAAACGTACTATATCGGGGCGACGGGGCCGGACGATGCGGTATGGCGCGCCGTTTTTGCGCTACCCGTCAGCCGCTATGGAATCGATAAAAAACCCGATTGGTTGCTCGAAGACGAACCGCCCAAGGCCGACCTATCCGGCGACGACTAATCGGCGATTGTTGCAACGGCGGCGGCGACGCTTGCGCGACGGCTACTTTCGCCGGTGATCAATCTCACTGCTTCACCCGCGCCTTGAAAATTTCTTATCTTTCGTAAGTCACGCATTCAGCGCAGCTTAAATCGACAAATCCAAAATTTCATGACGCTTCCGCGCGCTTTGGCACACCGAGTGCAAATGGAATTGGCCGCCGGTTCTACGGCCATTGCATGTGAGGAGTCGAATAGCGTGCGAAACGAAGCTGATCATCAGCGAGTTGCTGTCAACGCAGTCACCCACGAAGCGCAGCGCCTGCCGCGCGTGGATCAACTCGGTGCGCGAATTCGTCAATGCGTGATGGCGGCAGCGGCGTTTCATTTGGAAGCGCGCAGCACGGACAACGACTTCAACGCAAGCGATAACACCAAGGACGCGACGGACGAGAAATGATTTACGGATTGTGGCTATCAGCAGATGGGCTCGCGAGCCAGCAGGTGCGGCAAGAAGTGATTGCCAACAACCTGACGCAGGTCGACACGCCCGGCTTCAAGCCGGATCGCGTCGCCTTTGGCGAGCGGCTCAATGAATATCTGCTGGAAGGCAATCCATCCACGCGCTTGGCAGGTTACGAAAACGCGACGGGCGGTTTATTTCCGACAGAGGTCTTCACGGACTTCTCCCAAGGCAGCATCGTGCCGACGGGTAACGACCTTGATACCGCCTTGCTCGATGAAGGGTTCTTTGCGATTCAGACGACGGAAGGCACGCGCTACTCGCGCGACGGTCGATTCACGTTGCGCACCGACGGCGGTTTAGAACACATCGCCAGCGGCGGCAAGGTACTCGACGCCGCGGGCAAAGCAATCACGATCGATCCGAACGTGCCGGTCGGTATCACGCGCGAAGGGCGCATTCAGCAGAACAACGTCGACGTGGCACGGCTGGGTGTGTTTCGCTTCGAAGATCCGCAGCAGTTGCAGAAGATCGGTGAGAACCTTTACGAAGCGCCGGGCGGAGCCGCCGTGTTGACCAACGCAAACGTACGGCAAAAGGCCATCGAAGCATCGGGCAGCGATCCGGCGTCGATGTTGGTGGACATGATGACGGCGGCGCGAGCATACGAAATGAGCGCTTCGATGATTCAGATGCAGGACGAGTCGCTGGGGCGGCTCGTCAACGATGTGGGCCGTATCGCTTAGCGGCGAGCGGAAGGGATACGAGAACGCAATTAGGCGAAAGTCTATTTTGAAATAGGGCGACGACGAGCGTATGGGCATTCAGTCGATGTACACAGCGGCGACGGGGTTGAGGACGATGGACCTCAAGCTGGAGGTGATTGCCAACAACCTGGCAAACATCGATACCGTCGCGTTTAAGCGCTCGCGGCCCAACTTTGAAGACATTCTCTACCGTCAGTTGCAGCCGCCGGGTCAGCGCAACGGCTTGGATGAATTCTTGCCGATGGGCAAGCAGGTCGGTATCGGGGTGCAGCTTTCGAGTACGCAGCAAGATTTCACGCAGGGAAGCGTCGAGCAAACCCAAGGTGCGTTTGACCTCTTGATCGAAGGTGACGGCTTCTTTCAAGTGCAGGCGTTTATCGACGGGCAGGAACAAACCGTCTTTACGCGGGCGGGCAACTTCACGCTCAATGCCGATGGCAACTTGGTGTTGGGAAATCTGCCGGGCGCACGCGTCGAGCCGAATATCAATATTCCGCAGGATGCCAAGGATGTATCGATCAGCCAGGTGGGGCTCGTGAGCTTCACGCCGGCCGGTCAAACCCAACAAGCCGATGCGGGACAGCTACTGCTGGCGCGCTTCGTTAACAACACGGGCCTCAAGCAACTGGGGGCCAATTTGTTCCAGCAAACCGATGCATCGGGCCCGCCGATCGAAGCCAATCCGGGTCAAGATGGTGCGGGGCTGGTGCTGCAAGGAAATCTGGAACTATCCAACGTCGATCCGGCACGCGAACTGATCGAACTTATCCGAACGCAACGATCGTTTGAGTTGAATTCGCAAGCCATTCAAACAGCGGATGAATCGCTGCAGGTCATCAATCAGTTGAGGAGATAACCGTCTAGGTAGTCAGTGGGGAAAGCGAAAGACGGCGGAGACGTCATGATGCGACGAAGACATGGATGTTTTCGACATTTCGGTAGCGCGTTGATCGTAGGGTGTTTGTGCCCCGCGCTGGCGCAGGCGGGGGCGATACGCATTCTGCCCCAGGCCGAGATTCTGAAAGCGCGCATCACGGTTGGCGATGTGGCGGTGTTGCGCGATTTCGATCCCGAGCTAACGCGTGAAATGCGCGCCGTTGTGCTGGCCGAAGTTTCCCGTGCAGGTGGCAAGCGCGTCGTTCATGCCAACGAAATCTCCCAATTATTGAAAGCCGCCGGTGCGAATCTGGCGGATGTTCGCATTTATGGTTCGCTGCGTTGCGAAGTAACGCGGCTGAAGGTACAGCAAGTAGGCACGTCGACGCCGCATGGTGCGCAACGGCAAGTTCCGGGGAACGCAGTCGGTCATGCTCACGCGCATCGTGCTTCGAAGAGAAGCCATACGCATCGGTCGCATACTTCTTCAGCGCGACATGCAAGCCCCCGTGCAGGGCATCATCATGCCTGCAGCCACAGTCATCAGCATACAGGTGTTGGCCACGGATCGGCGAACGGTATCCCGCAACGCAATCAGCACGTGCAGCCCCCGACCGACTCATTAGAAGCGGCGGTGCGGTCTTTCATCGAGGCGCGCATTCCCGACCTCAATGGCGAAATAGACGTCGCTCTCAATCGTCGCATCGATCTACTGCGCGAAGTTGCGCAAAGCGGTGCTGGGCAGCCGTCTTTCGAGGTGCACGAGCGCGATCCGATTCGACTCGGCTTGGTCGGTCTCGAAGTGGATGTCTATCAGGGCGGTCAACGTGTCAAAACGCTGCCCGTCGTCGCACAAGTTGAATTGTTACGACCCGTCTTGGTGGCCCGACGACCGATCAATCGCGGTCAAACCGTGAGCCAACGCGACTTGCGCGTGGAGAAGCGGCGCTTCGACAGTCTCGATGGCGTCGGGCTCTCCGACATGGAGTTGGCTATCGGTTACGAAGCCACGCGCTTCATTCCCGAAGGCGACATGCTGACGGCACGAGCGCTGAAAGAGCAGCCACTGATTCGGCGCGGTGAGACAGTCAAGATTTTGATCGGCGGTGGTGGGGTGCAGATCACCACGCTGGGCAAGGCACAAAAAGAAGGCGCGCTCGGAGATGTCATTCCCGTGGCGAAGAATGGCAGCCACCGCAAGCGCGACATCATCGATGCGATGGTGACGGGGCCGGGTGTGGTGACGTTCGGTCGCTCCGATTTGGTGGCGCAACGATAGGAAGGACGAATTCATGAAGCGGATGATTCCGATCATGTTACTAACGATCTTTTTGACCAGCGGCTGGGCGTTGGCGCAGAGCAGTTCGCTGTTTCGCGCGCACAAGCAACGCTCGGCGCGCGTGCAGCAACTAACGACGCGGCCCGCCGCCAACGGTGCGCTACGCATGAACGCCGGCACACAACCACCGGCGATGCGGTTTGGGATCAACACGCTCAACAACCAAATGGGCCCGCCTACGCCGAACCAAAATCAGAACGGCGCGACCAACCCGCAAACGGGCCAACAAAACACGCAGAACGATGCGTTGGCACAGGCGTCGCTGATCTCGACGCCGTTACCGCAGCCGCGCGTGTTGAAGGTGAACGATCTGGTCGGCGTCATCGTGCGACATCGCTATCGTTCGCGCGTTGATGCGCGGTTGGAGCAGCGCAACGAATGGGATATCGAAAGCCAGCTCAATGCGTGGTTCCGCATTCACAACAGCAAGTGGGAGCAGCAGCAGTTTCCGACGGGCAATCCGCGGGTGGCGTTCGAGCACGAGAACGAGCTGCGCAACCTCGGTCGCTCGGATCGGCAGGACATCCTCGAAACGCGCATGCAGGGCAAAGTGATCGACATCAAGCCCAATGGCAATTTGATCGTCGTGGCGTCGTATTCGATCGATTCGGATCACGACAATCAATCACTGGTGTTAGCGGGCGAGATCGCCCAGCGCGACTTGGGCCCGGATAACACGGTGACAAGCGACAAGATTTTCGGCCTGAAGATCGGGACGGCACCGACGGGTGCGGTGCAGGATGCGACTAAGAGGGGCTGGCTGAAGGAACTGTTGGATTACGTCAAACCCTTCTAGGGGTTTGGTGATTTTGTGATTGGGTGATTGAGCGATTGGGTTCATCAGAGCCGGGCCCGCTAGGAAGCGGTCACGGTGATATGCGAAGTGCGAACGACGAGGAACGACGCCAAGAGAGTTATGAACACGCGAAGCCGTACAAATCGAATGCGAATGCAATGGCTCGGCGCTATTTTAGGTGTTTGCCTAAATTTGTGCGCAGCAGAGGCGTACGCGCAGACGACGATTGCGGATGTGACGCACCTGAAGGGCCGTCGCATCAATACGTTGTCGGGCTACGGTTTGGTCGTGGGTTTAAACGGCACCGGCGACGGCGGGCAGTATGCCCCGGCGATTCGCGCGATGGTGTCGATGCTGGCCAAGTTCAACATTCCCGTCGCCGCGGAAGAACTCAATCGCGGTGAGAACATCGCCTTGGTCTGGGTCGATGTCACGCTGCCGGAAAACGGGGTGCGCGAAGGTGACCGCGTTGATGTGAAGGTGAGCGCGGTCGGTGAGGCGGAAAGTCTGCTCGGTGGGCGTTTGGTGATGACGCCGCTACAGGGGCCGGGGCTCGACATGATCTTTGCCTTCGCTCAGGGCGGTATTCGCGTGACCGACGCCAAGCGCGAACCGACGACCGGCACGATCCCCGGCGGGGCGGTGATGGAAGAAGACATCGTCCATAACTATCTCAACGAACTTGGGCAATTCACACTGGTCGTTGAAGACGTGCATGCGTCGCACGCATTGGCTGCGGTGATCGAACAAACGATCAATGAAGATCAAAGCGAGATCGGTCAGATCCGCCGCGTCTCGCAGGCGATCGGCCCGAAGAACGTGATCGTGCAAATCCCGCCGGAAGCATTGAACGACCCGGTGGCGTTCATCGGTCGCGTGGAAGGGCTCGAATTGCTGATGCCGCGCGGTGAAAGCCGCATCGTCATCAATCGGCGCACCAAGACGATGTCGATCGGTGCCGGCGTGGAGATCGCGCCGACGGTGATTGTGCACGAAGGTTTAACGATCACCACGGTCAATCCGCCACCCGAGCCGACGCCCGACACACCCGAGATTCGCAACGATCGCGCCGTGGGCATCAACACGACGCGTCGCGGCGGTGCAAAGTTGCGCACGTTGGTGAGTCGGCTAAATCTTCTCAACGTGCCGGCGGAAGACATTATTCAGATAATCGAAAATCTGCATGCCAACGGGCAGATACGAGGGAAGCTGATTATCCGCGACTAGCCGCGGCGAAGTGAATCGTTATGACGCAGATTAGCAGCCAATTCGACAGCGCGTTGCAAAACGCCAACGCCATCAACGGCCAAACGGCGTTTACGCAACGCGCGGCGGCGGCGCAGAAGGCTTCGGTCGCGAACCCGAAGTTGCGCGAGCAGGTGGGGGATTTTGTCGGCACCATTTTCTACGGCACGCTGTTGAGCCAGTTGCAGGATTCGAAGTTCAAGAGCGAGTACTTCCACGGCGGGCGCGGCGAAGAGATCTTCAAGGGTCAGTTGTATCAGGAATATGCGCGCCGCATCGGCCGCTCCCCCAACGATCCGATGTCGAATCGAATCTACGAAGCCATGACGCGGCACTTGCGCGATGAAGCGAGCACGGCCGCAGCGACGCAGAACACTAACGAACAAAAGGAGTCGCGCGCAGCATGAATCGCGAGTGTTTGGACATCCTGGCAGACGATTTGGCGACGGTACTCGACCGCATGATCGCGATGCACGAACTACAGCAAGGCATTCTGCGGCGCAAGCTCGACGCGATGCGAACGAGCGACCCCGATCAGATCGCGCAGATATGCCATGAAGAATCGGATATTGCCGGCGCGCTGTCCGAGTTGGATATGAAGCGACGCCGTTTGGTAGCGGATATCTGCGAAGCGCTGGGCATGGCGCGACCGGACAAGCCGGAGCGCATTACCTTGCGTTCGCTCGTGCGGGCGATGCCGAGCACCTTGCAGCATCGGTTGCTCGCGCTGGGCGAAGAGTTGCGCATGAACATGTTGAAGGTGGCGGAGATCAATCGCACAGTCGAATTGGTTTGCCGCGAGATGCTCAAGCATTTCAAGGTTCTGTTCTCGGCATTTGCGCAAAGTGACGGTAACGATACGTATGGCGACACGGGCAGTCGGCGCACCAATGCCAACGCCGGTGTGCTGGATGCGGTGGTATAACAAATGGGATTGACATCGGCATTTAGTGTGGGGCGCACGGCGCTGTCGGCCTATCAGGCGGCGCTGCAAGTCACGGGGCAGAACATCGCCAACGTGTCCACGCCCGGCTACACGCGGTCGACGACGCGGCTGTCGGCGTTGCCCGGCAACATCACGACGGCGGGGCAACTCGGTCGTGGTGTGCAGGTGAGCAACATCCGCCGGCAGATTAGCGAGTCGTTGCAAACGCGTCTGCGCACGGCCATCGGCGATCGCACGTCGGCGAATATCGAGCGCGACGCGCTCAATCGCATCGAGGCCGTGCTGAACCCATTGGGTGATACCAATCTGGGCAGTCTGGTCTCCGAGTTTTTCAGCGCGGTCAACGATTTACAAAACAATCCCGAGAACATCGCCACGCGCGGCATCGTGGTGAACACCGGCGTGACGCTGACGCAGAAGATTCGCGATATCCGCAGCGACTTGCTGGCGGCGCGCAACGAAATCAATCAGGAAATCACGACGGCCGTGCGGACGGGCGATCAACTGGCCTCGCAAATTGCCGACCTGAACGAACGCATCGTACTGGCGGAGGCCGGCTCGAACGGTCAGGCCGCGGCGCTGCGCGACCAGCGCGATCAGTTGCTCAGCGAGTTGTCCGAGATTTTTGAAGTCGTTACCCGCGAACAACCCAATGGTGCGGTGAACGTTTACATCGGTAACGAATCGCTGATCCAGTTCGGCGAAAGCTTTGGGCTCACGACCGAGGTAGAGACGGATGCGAATGGTTTCGTGCAATCGACGATTCGCCTGCGCATCAATAATGGTTTGATCGATTCGGGCAGCGGTCAGATCGAGGGGCTGGTGCGGGCACGCGATATTCATAACGTCGAGCAGGTGCAGCGACTGGACGAATTGACGGCAGCGTTGATTTTTGAGGTGAACAAGATTCATTCGTCGGGCCAGGGGCTGGAAGGCCTGACGACGGTCACTGGTTTGAACGCGGTACAGGATACGACGATACCGCTCAACTCGCCCGATACGCAGTTGAACTTCTTCCCCGAGACGGGCTCGTTCTTCATCGATGTGCGCGACGCCGCCAGTGGCGAGACGGTGCGCACGCAGATCAACGTGAATCTGGATGGCATCGGTGCCGATACCACGCTCGATTCGCTGGTGGCGGATATCAACGCGAACGTACCGAACTTTACGGCGACGATTCTGGCCGACGGTCGGGTGGAGTTTGCGGCGGATGCGGGCTTTGAGTTCACGTTTTCGGATGACACGTCGGGCACGCTGGCGGCGTTGGGCGTGAACACGTTCTTCACGGGATACGACTCACTCACGGCCGATGTGAATCCCCTGATCGCGGGCAACCTCAACTTGTTGGCGGCGGGTCGATCGAACCTGCCGGGCGACGGTAGCAACGCGACGCTGTTGGCGGGCGTGCAGGATATCGCCGTCGCAAGTTTGGGTGGGGCCTCATTAAACGAATATTACACGACGACGATTGCAAACCTGGCGGTGAGTTCGTCGTCGGCAACGAGTGCTGCGGAAGCGTCGGACGTGATCTTCGAAGCATTGACGGTGCAGCGCGAAAGTTTGTCGGGCGTGAACCTCGACGAAGAAGCGCTGAGCCTGATTTCGTATCAGCGCGCGTTCGAGGGGGCCGCTCGTTACCTAAACGTGGTGGATGAGATGTTGCAAACGTTGTTGGGATTGGTGCGGTAAGGCCGCGAATTTTTCGCCGAGGAGTTTGGCAAAGTAAATGAACATTAGCGCTGCCGGCAATTTGTCACGGGTTTCGACCAGCTTGCGGACGTTCACACTGCTTTCGCAGTTGCAGAACAACTCCGTCAGTCTGTTCGAACTCGAGCAACAGCTCAGTTCGGGCCGGCGCATTTTGTCTATCGCCGACGACCCAATCGCTTCGGAGCGCATCGCCCGTTCGATCAAGTCGCTCGAAAGCCAGGATCAGATTCTTTCCAACCTGCGCTTTGCGGATGGCTTCCTGGCGGCGGCCGATTCATCGATCACCGAAATCACCGATCTGCTGAATGAAGCGGCGCGCATTGCCAGCGAACAAGCGGGCAACCTGCAAACGGCGGAAGAGCGCGAATCGCAAGCCGTCATCATCGACGGCATCATCGATCAACTGCTTAACGTCGGTAACCGACAGTATCAATCGCGCTTCTTGTTTGGTGGTCGCCAGACCACGCAGCCGGCGTTGAACTCGGCGCTCGGTCGCGTGACGTTGGCGGGAGACTTCGCCGATCTGCGTACGCTCGTCGATCCCGGTTTCACGCGGCCCTTTAACGTGACGGCGGAGAAGCTCTTCGGCATCGATCGGGAAACCGTCGGCGGCACGGCGAACTTTAATGTTGCCATCAACAACAACGTACGCGTTAGCGAATTGCGCGGCGCGACCGAACGCGGCGTTACGCTCGGTCAAATCCGCATCACCGAGAGCCCGGGACAAACGTTCGACGTGGATTTGTCCGGTGCGGAAACCGTCGGCGATGTGATCGACATCTTCAACGACGCGGCCGCCACCGTCGGAAGTTCGGTCACGCTGCAGATCGATGCGACAAGTGGCAACGCGTTCCAACTTACAGCAGGACCGTTCAGCACGATCACGGTGGAAAACGTGGGCAGTGCGCCGACGGCCACCGACCTGGGCATCCTAGGCTCATCGACCGGCCCCGGTATCGCGCTAACGGGCACCAACGTCAATCGTCGCATCGCGTTGCAAACGGCGCTGGCGGATATTCAACCCAGCGGCTTGTCATTGACCGACGGTGTGACGATCACCAACGGCGATCAATCGACAGTCGTAACCTTCGATAGCGCGACGACGATTCAGGATGTGTTGAATCGACTCAACGCGTCGGGCGTTGGCATTCGCGCGGATATCAACGCCAATGGCGACGGTATTCAAATTCGCAACTTGGTCGCCGGTTCGCGGCTGCTTATCGGTGAGAACGGCGGCAACGATGCGCAAGAGCTGGGCATTCGCACGTTAGATGGCGGCGTTCCACTGTCGCGTTTGAACGGTGGCCGCGGCATCAACACATTTGACGGCCCCGACTTTGAAATCGTCGATCCCAACGGCGTGGCGTTCTCCGTGGATATTTCGAGTGCGATCACGCTGCAGGATGTGTTGGATGAGATCAACGCGGCGGCGGGCACGGCTGGTGCCGACATCACCGCATCGCTCAGCCCCGATGGCGGCGGCATTCAACTCACGAGCGCGGGCGGGCCGGGCAACATCACCGTCAACAATCTGAATCAACCCGCCGCGCAAGAGCTGGGCATCTTAAAGACCGGCAGTAGCACGGGGCTAACGGGCGATGTGGTGGGCGGGTTCACGCAACCGGGCGTATTTAGCGCTTTGTATCGATTGCGCGATGCGTTGATCGCCAACGATTCAAGCGAAATTACCGAAGCGGGCGACGATATCGACGATTTGCGCAAAGAGATCATTAACGTGCTTGGCGCCGTCGGAGCGCGGTCGCGCGATCTGCGCAACCGTGTGAATCAAACCGAAGACGCGGTCGCAGCCACCGAGATATTGCTCTCGGAAGTGCGCGATGTGGACTTTGTGGAGGCAGTAACCCGATTCCAACAAGCGCAAACGGCGCTGCAGGCGAGCCTGCAAGTGGGGTCGGCCAATTTGAATCTGTCGTTGCTGGATTTCCTCGGATAGATGGATCTATTCGGCGGCAACGTGCGGACATAGTTTTGGGTTCGGTCGAGGCGACGTTCGCCTTCGGCACATGGTAAGTGGTCGCGGAGCGCGACCGGGAGCAAGGATGATGATTACCATTCAAACGTCACGGTTCGGTGGAATCGAAGTGGACGACCAGCGCTTTTTGAACTTTCCGAAGGGGCTGCTGGGCTTTCCCGACGATCGCGATTACGCCCTGATTCAAACCGGCGAAGACAGCGCGTTTTATTGGATGCAAGCCGTGCATCGCCCCGAGCTGGCGTTTGTCGTGTGCGATCCACGCTTATTTGTGGCGGATTATCGCGTCTCGATTAAGGCCGAAGATCTTTCGCAAATCGGCCTCGCCGACACGACCGGTTCACAGGTGTTCGTCGTCGTTAACAAAGTGGACGAGATGCTGACCGGCAACCTGCAAGGTCCGTTGGTGATCAACGTCGCCACGCGTGTCGGCAAGCAGCTGGTGTTGAGCGATAAGCGCTACTCCACGCGTCATCCGTTGATGCGTCTGCCGCAGCGCGGTCAATCGGCGATTACGAAGACCGCCTAAATGCGCGACGAACCGCGACGAAGCGGACGTTTCGTCGCGAAGTGCCGCGCATGAGCGCTGCCGCGAAGGAACATCGGCAAGACGGCGACTCAACGGCACGTTGATGCGCTTGTCGATGCGGCAATCAACCAACGAAGGCCACGGATGGTGCAGGCTAGAAAAAACAGGATGTTACGTCTCGGGGCGGCGGCTGGATGGCCGTCAAACCGAGGAGGATTTAGCGATGTTGGTGTTATCGCGACAGCGAGATGAAACCATCATGATCGGTGACGACATAGAGATCACCGTCGTGGATATTCGGGGCGACAAGGTGCGACTGGGCATCAACGCGCCGAAAGATGTATCGGTACACCGTAAAGAGGTGTACGAAGCAATCAAGCGGGAGAACCGGGACGCCGCGAGGATTAAGCCCGAAGACATTCCGCCCAACGCCAAGCCGGACAATAACAATGCGTAAGGCAAAGCGGAAAGGCAACATTGTCATTATGAACGAACCATCATCGGGTAGCCTCATTATCACCGGCGCGGCGAATGGATACGCCGCGGGTCATTCGTGGAGGATGGCGGTATGACACGGATCAATACCAACGTCGCGGCGCTACAGGCCGGGCGCAATTTAGGCTCGGCACAGGCATCGCTGCAAACCTCGCTCGAACGCTTATCGACGGGTTTGCGGATCAATCGCGGTGCCGACGACCCGGCCGGGCTCATTATCTCCGAGAATTTGCGCTCGGAAATCGAGTCGGTGCGGCAGGCGGTCTCCAACTCGCAGCGTGCGTCCAACGTCATCGCGACGACGGAAGGCGCGCTCGATGAGGTGGCGGCACTGTTGAACGATATTCAAGGGCTGATCCTGGAGGCGTCTAACACGGGCGCCGTCTCGGATGAAGAAATCCGCGCGAATCAGCTGCAGATTGACTCGGCCATTGAATCGATCACGCGCATCGCCAACACGACGACATTCGGCGGTCGCAAACTGCTGAACGGTTCGTTGGGTTACGTCGCCAGCGGCGTGGTTCCGACCGAGCTAACGGATCTGCGCATTCAAAACGTGCAGTTCGGTACGGCGCCGTTTATCCCGGTCGAAGTCAACGTGCTGCAATCGGCGCAACACGCGGAACTGCGGTTCTTAAACAGCAGCATCGGCGAGGATGTGACGTTGGAAATCGCCGGGCCGGACGGCGTGATTTCGATTTCGCTATTGTCGGGCTCGACGGCCGATCAGATTCGCGCGGCGATTAACTTGCAGGGCGATTCGAGCGGTGTCAGCGCGAGCTTCGTTAACTCGGCCAACCCCGCCAGCGGGATCGTGCTAAATACGCGCGAGTTCGGTTCCGATGCGTTCGTTCAAATACAGGAAATCGGCACGACGACCGAACCGTTCCTCAGCTTCACCGAAAACATCAACGGCGATCAGGTCAAACGAGCGGAGGGCCGTGATATTGCCGCAACGGTCAATGGGGCAAGCGGCTTAGGTGACGGGCTGAATCTCGCGCTCAACACGTCGACGTTGGGCTTGCAGTTCAAGATCCAAGAGACGTTCAACCAAGTCGGTACATCGACGTTTGCGATTACCGGCGGTGGGGCGCGCTTCCAGTTGGGGCCGAGCGTTGAGACCAACCAGCAGGTGAACATCGGCGTCGATTCGGTGGCGGCAACACGGCTGGGTAACGACACGATCGGATTCTTGCAGGAGATCAGCAGCGATCAACAATTCTCGTTGGTGAATGGCGAATTTGGACAGGCCAGTCGCATCATCGACCAGGCGATCCAACAAGTTTCGATTTTGCGCGGTCGGTTGGGATCTTTTGAGAAGAACACGCTCGAGACGAACATCAATCAGTTGCAGATCACGCTGGAAAACCTGACGTCATCGGAATCGAGCATTCGCGATCTTGACTTCGCACAAGAAACGGCGGCGCTTACGCGGAACCAGATTCTGGTGAGTGCGGGCACGAGTGTATTGGCGCTGGCCAACCAGACGCCGCAGACGGTGTTGTCGCTGCTGCAGTAAGGTGATGTGTGAAGTGCGAATTGTGAAATCAATTGCTTCGCAGAATTTATGATTCGCGATCCACAGGCCCGCCAGTCGGGCCTTTTTTTATTTTGCTTATCCCAGATTGATAAGTTTTGCGAGTAAAGTTGACATCTGCGTTGATACGGATGTCGCTCGCCCCAAGCCCCAAGCCCCAAGCCCCAAGCCCCAAGCCCCAAGCCCCAAGACTCACGACTCACGTCTCGCCTCGCGCTTGACCCATCACCATCCTTGCGGATTGAATAGTGTGCGGCTTTCGAGAACTACCATCACGTCGAAAACACCGATATGACGCAGTCCGATCACGACAATTCGCCCGCCGCTTCCAACGCGTTGCGCTCGACGGATTCGGCCGATCAGTTGGTCGAACTCTCGGCGATTGCCGGCGGTCTGGCCCATGAAATTCGCAATGCGTTGTCGACGTTGCGGATGAACCTTCAGTTGCTCGATGAGGACTGGGGCGAAGTGGAAGCCGATCCGGATGGGGCGTTGCCGCAGTCGATCGCGCGGCGCAGTCGCACGCGCGTGGCGACGGTGCTGAAAGAATCGCAGCGGTTGGAAACGATCCTCGATGATTTCCTGGAGTTCGTGCGCCGGCGCGAATTGAAACTCAGCAATGCGGACTTGCGCGATGTGGTCGCGGATTTGGTGGCGTTTTTTCGACCTCAGGCGGAACGGCATGGTATCGAACTCCGGTTGCATGCCGCGTCTACACCCGTGGTGTGTCCGGTCGATGTGGGTTTGTTAAAACAATCGCTGCTCAACGTATTGATCAACGCACAACAGGCGCTTGATGCGCGCGACGGCGCGCAGGCCAAGACGATCGAGGTCACGATAGCAGTTGAAGATCAGCACGGCATCGTGTCGGTCGCGGATAACGGACCGGGCATCGATCCCGAGCACCTCAAACAGATTTTCCAAGCCTACTTCAGCACGCGCAAGGCAGGATCCGGATTGGGCCTCGCGATGGCGCGGCGCATCCTACGCGCGCACGGCGGTCGCATCGAGGTGGATTCGACGGTGGGGCGGGGCACGACGTTTACGTTTCGTTTGCCGTTGCACGCGGCGCAATAGAATGTCGTAGATCAACGGCGTGTAAGCGATAATCGACCGGGCTGGCTACACCCTTTCCCTCGAAGGGAGAGGGCTGGGGTGAAGATTTCAGTTCAGAGTTCTTAACTCCTATTGCACGAATTGAATCGACTCCGGTGTCGGTTGCGTTCAGTCGTTCGTCTTTAGGACTACAGATATCGTTTGGTTTTGATTAAGGGGAGCATCGGCGTCTCGGCGGTACGTTTTTTCTTATCCCACCGGAGGGACGCCGAAGCTCCCGCAAACAATGCCACTTCTTATTCAGCCGTTGGCTCGCGCATCGATTCCACGCCATCAAGGTTTTCGCGTACACTGCCGGTCCTACGAGTTTTTCAATCACGATGAAGGAGATGGACCCGCATGGCCAATAAGCTTCCTTTTGCCGACCCGTCGAAAGAAACCTGGCGTTTGTTTCGCATCATGGCCGAGTTTGTCGACGGCTTTGAAGCAATGAGCCGCGTGGGGTTGGCCGTTTCCATCTTCGGTTCGGCGCGCACCAAACCCGACGCGGTGCACTATAAGAATGCCGAAAAGCTCGCGGCCAAACTCGTCGAGCATGGGTTTGCCGTCATCACCGGCGGCGGGCCGGGCATTATGGAAGCGGGTAACAAAGGCGCGTTCGAAGCCGGCGGCACGTCGGTCGGTCTCAACATCGCGCTGCCCCACGAACAAAGTGGCAACGAATACCAAAACATCACGCTCGATTTTCATTACTTCTTCGCGCGCAAAGTGATGTTCGTGAAGTATTGCATGGGGCTGGTCTGTTTCCCCGGCGGCTTCGGCACGTTAGACGAGTTCTTCGAAGCCATGACGCTCATTCAAACGGGCAAGTCACCGGCCTATCCGGTGGTGTTGTTCGACTCGAAGTTTTGGTCGCCGTTGGTCGATTTCATGCGCAACACGCTATTGGAAGAGTACGGCAATATTTCGGCGAGCGATCTCGACTTGTTTATCATCACCGACGACATCGATGAGGCCGCCGATCATCTGCGCCTCTGCGCCATTCAGGTCGTGGCCGAGAAGTCGCGCGGCGACATGGAAGATGACATGCGCCTGCCGGCGCAAGAACGGCTCACCGGCGAAGGCACCCGCTACGGCGCGCGACCGCGCAACAAGCCGAGTAAGAAGCGACCGTTTCAGGCGGAGTGATGGGGCGATTGTAGGGTCCCGCTGTGCGGACCAAACCGTCAATAAAAGACGAGATTGGTTTGCCCGCGCAAGGGCCTCGTTCGGAAATACCCATGCTCTAAAGCCGCTTCAGAGAGTCCCCGACGTCTTAATGAAAAACGAGTCGTGACAAGGCGAGCAGATGGTCCGCACAGCGAGACCCTACGGATATGTCTTCGGCGTCTTCCTTTGCTTATGCACCGCTTTTTTCTTTATGGCCTTCTTCTTTGTATTCCGTTTCTTCTTGACCGCGCGCTTTTTCTTGGCCGTCGTGGCCAGCGCCTTGGCCGTGATTTGGATCAACTCGCCGAGCCACGCGAGATCGTCCCACCAATCTTCGGGAATCAGCATGCACGGCTTACCGCCGGGGTAAGGTTCTTCCATGGCGATCTCACCAGCAAAGGCGAGCCCCGCGTCGGTCGTTTTAATCAGAAAGCGGTTGTCGCAGACCATGGCGACGAAGGTGTCGTCGCAATAGATGCCGTATTCGCCGAACATTTTTTGAGCGCGGATTGAGCCGGCGGTTTGGATGCTGGCGACGATGCGGTCGGTAGTGGGTTGGGTGGAGGGCATTTTGTATTCGACTCGCAATGATGTCGGTCCTACTCTCGTCTTTCAAGGCAAGCGTGTCGGTAAGCGCTTACGTAAACGGATATCGAGGTAGTTGGAAACGCGCTCTCTTCGGAACACTCGTAGTGACGGCGGAGTAAATTGGAGGCCGATTGCTCTGATTGTCGCGTCACATAATTCGACGACTATGGCGCTGTAGATTGAGCGAAACACTAATCTTGGGTCACAATATCTTTTGAGGCCGATTGTGACTCAGCACTCTCCGCTGGACCCGCTGCCTTAAACCGTTCTAGTCGGCGGATCAATCGGTCGCGATTATTTGGGATAGTATAAAACCGATCGTAGAGGGCGATTGCTTTCTCCTGCGTCGCTATTGCCTCATCATTCGCGCCAGTTTCGAAGTACGCTAGCGCCAGGGTCGTCAGAAACTCCGGAATCTCAGAATCTGTCTTTGCATTCGCAATTTCCGCGAGTGTGAGGGCAAGCTGTGGATCTCGAGCAGTGTCGTCCTCTATTGTTAATAGGTGTTTCGCAGCCTTAGACAACTCGTGCGAGAATACATAGTAGTCCGGATCAACGATCTTTTTCTCTTTCGAAATATTGAATGCGAATATGCTGCCAAAGGCGTCGTGTTTCTGCGCGAATGAAAATAGGTCTCTTACCTCGAGTGTGCTCAAAGTATATTCCATTTGAAGGTTTGCATAACTAGGACTATGTGGTATTCGAGTTTTGCAACGCAATTGGGATATTTCCTCAAGCGCTTCATCGCTGATAGCATGATCCGAAGCCAAGATAACAAGCATCTCGGAGGAATGATCGCCAATCTCGACAGCTCCATCGGTTTCCCCTTCCTCCAGCGTAGCCAAGGGTAGATTTCCATATTGCACTGTATTCAGCCGACGAAACGTACCGGTTCCTTCGTCATTTAAATGCAAAAGAACGACTTGACTGCCGAATGGGACCGTAGCAGTGACTCCTACCCGTGTTCCGGGTTCTAGTTCATCGCTATCACTCATGTAAAAATCAGAAAGATCTATGATTCGATCGTGCCCGATGAAGAGATCGAATTCTGCTCTATTTCGAAAAATTCTATCGAGCTTTTTGGCGACTGTGCTCGGCGGGGGGCTCGCTGCATAGGCAATCTTAGCAATTTCCGTGACTAGTTCGGCATTCGATGCGGCATCGCGTTTTGCACTATCCAATTGCGATCGCGCAATATCGAATTGCGAAGCCTTCTTAAAATACGGTTGAAAATCGGAAGACATATCCGCGTACTTGACGTAGAGCACACCGAATGCGAGCGCCATAATCAAAATCGAAGACACCACCAATACGGGCGCCCGCTTTTTCTGCAGTACCTTTCGAATAACGTACCAACCGCTATCTCGTTTTGCCTCAATCGCTTCTCCGCCAAGATATCGACGTACGTCTTCAGCAAGATTGCCGGCCGTTTGGTACCGGCGGTCGCGTTCTTTCGCCAACGTACGCAAAACGATCGTCTGGATCTCATCGTCGATAGGGCAGGTACCCGACCGTAGCTTTTTCGTTCCATGCGCTTTGACACCCGACTTAAGATTCCAGGTGCGCGTTGGCGGCGCCGGAGGTGTTTCGGCAATATGCTTCAATATCTCGCGGATATGGCCCGATACAGGATAGGGGAAGCTACCTGTTATCATTTCGTAGAGAATAACGCCCAGCGAGTAAACGTCAGTTCGAACATCGATATCGTCGGGATTGCCTTCCGCCTGCTCCGGTGACATATACGGCAGCGTTCCGACAACGTGTCCCGTTAACGATAGTACAGTTGCTTCCCGGTTGATGATCTGTTTGGCTAACCCAAAATCGAGAACCTTCGGTTCACCTTCATTATCCACGAGGATGTTACCCGGCTTTAGGTCGCGATGAATTACTCCCTTGCGATGCGCATAATTAACTGCGTCACAGATCTTCGCAAACAATGTGAGTAATTCTGCTAAATTAAAGTTCTTCTCGCGGACGTACCGATCCAGCGAAACACCACGAACGTAATCCATCACACAGTACTGCCTCCCCTCTTCCGTTTCATCGGAGTGGAATACTGCAACAATATTTGGGTGTTTTAATTGTGCGACGAGTTCGATTTCTCGTTGGAAGCGACGTCTTCCCGCTCGGCTCGCGTGTGTGCCATCCAGTAACACTTTGATGGCGACCTTCCTCTTGGTCTTTTGTTGAACCGCCTGATACACGACCCCTTGACCGCCGCGATGAATTTCGTTAATGATCTCGTAACCTGTAATAACCGGTGCAGCTCGATTTGGCTCAACACTTGGTTCGTCTGAGTTGCTATCAGCGGCGACGCTCTTGGTTTTAGCTTCCGCTGCCAATGCTTCTCGTACTCTCAATTGATGGGCCGAATCGCGACAAGCCTCTTGTAAGAAAGCATTGAGTTCGCTTCCGACAAGTCCACGCGCCGACTCGACGATCGCTCGGAGTTCCCGGCTTGAATCTACATCCATAATTCACTTCCCATGATCTCACGGTCGGCGGTGCAACTTCCATGAAAAAGAGTGATTCCGGTACCGGTCCCGCATTTTGGCACAGAACGATATTATACAGGTGCCATAAGGTTTCTCTGGAGAAAAATTATTCATTTTCGCAACGCGGCAAGTTGTGCAATTGTCTGAATTTGCCAAATATTGGGGTTGGCGGCGGCGTGGTGGGAGATCCAAGCGGCCCTACTTTCACTCGAAGCACTTTTTATGGAGATGTAGTCGAAATCTAATTTGTGGCTAGCAACGCATTGCTGCGTCAGGGATGTGGATATCCGCGAGCGACGCTTTTCTAGTATTCTGGTCCGCGATGCGGACCCTACTAATTATCCTCACGCATGTATCAACAACTTCGTCTCCGGCGGTAGGTGTGTCGCCACTTCGTTGATCACGTCGCCGCGCAGCGCTCGGAAGACCGCACCGCGCTTGGTGACGCCGAGGATCACGTAGTCCGCGCCATAGGTCGCGGCGAAGTCGGTGATCATTTCGCCGATCGATTCAGCCACGCAGTAGATGGGCATAAACGGTACTTTGTGTTCGCGCGCCAGTTCGGCGGCGAGGGCGAACACGCGTACCGCTTCGGGGTCGTCTTCGGGTTTAAAGCCTTTGGTCTTATGTGGGCCATAAGTCAGGTTGAGATCGCGCACGAGCAGCACGATCAGGTTGCTGTTGCGCGCCCGCGCTTCTTCGGCGGCAAAGCGTAATAGGTCGGGGTTGTGGCGCGTGGCCACGAGAATCTTGCCGAGTATCGGGTCGAAGGATTTGGTATTGGCAAAATCCAACGGTGCCGTCGTCGGGATTTCCGGCGGCTCGAAGAGTTTGCCTACGCTTTCGGAAATCTTGGGGATATGCTTCTTAACAGCCGGCGCTTTCGCCATGCCCAGCCGCAACAAATAGCCGCCGCCCAGCACCACGATCACAAACACATCCGCCGCCCACTGCGTCACGATGATGGTGATCTCGACGATGATTAAAAAGACCGCGAGTACGGCGAGGCCCCAGCGCTCGACGCGATGGACGTCGATCTCTTTATTGAAATAGGTCGACACCAAATTGACGGCGATCGCGCCGACGACACCGATGGCGTATAAGTGACCGAGCTTGTCGACCTCGCCTGCGAACAGCAGCACCACGCAACACACGCCGCAGGCCGATGCCAGCGCGATCCACGGCACGCCGAACGCATTCAATCGTAAGAACGCCGGCGGCATCTCGTTGTCTTGCGCCATCACGAACTGCACCGAGATCATGCCGGCGATGGCCGTGTTGACCGCCGAGAGCAGCAGCATCGCAAACACAAACGACGCGATCTTGGCGAACCAGGGAGTGGTGTATTCCAGCGCCATCACGTTCAAAATCGTGTCGCGATAGGCGGCTTCAGCTTCCGTCAGCGCGCCGCCTTCCGCGACCTTCTGCGCCAACGGTTCGCTCAGCGCGAGGTTCGGTAGCGCTAACATGGCAATGGCGAATAGCACGTTAAACAACACGACTTCACCGAGCACGGGCCAGATGGCTTTCTTACTCGTCTTGCCCACGGGCTGCACCATCACGCCCGTCATGTTGGCGATGGCTTCCACACCCGATAGCGCCAGAATGATGTGCACAAAGCTCGTCCATGTTTCAGTGAACGGTCTTGAAAGTGGCTGCACTTGCGTCATGCCGTTTTGTAAATATGGAAGGCAAAGCCCCGCCAGGATGACGGTCACGATCAGCGTGGCACCGGCGATGATGGTGGCGAAGCGACCCGCACTCTTGGGGCCGACGAAGTTGATGCCGCCGATGAGCAGGATCGCGACGATCGCCGCCATCGGCGCTTGATCGACGCTGAAGTTGAGATAACGAAACGCCGCCACGGCCGAGATCGCCGCCGTGATCACGTAACTTGCGAACAGTAGCATTGCACCAATGACGGCCACGCGCCGATTGACCTGCCGGGCCGCCGAATAGACGCCGCCGCCATCCTGAAAGCAGCGGCAGACGATGGTGTAGGCCCAGGCGACGGCCGTCATGAGCAGGCACATCGCGACGACGTGATAGAGCGAAGCGCTGCCGCTATAGAACAAAGCCAGCCCCAGCACGTATAGACGGCTGGTGCCCCAATCACCGAAGAGCATGCTGCTGGCATGAAACCAGCGCAGTTCGCGGGGGCGTTCCTGATGGATTTGCAGTTCCACGGGGGCAGTTCACTCCGGGCGGTCAGTTCGTTGCGACTGGCCCGATGTTAAGCGGTGATTTTTGGAGATGCCATGTTTGGATGAATGAGGGAGCGAGATTCCACCGGTTGCAAACCGGTGCCACAGCGCTCCGATCAGAGCCGCGACCGTGAGGGAGCGGTGCGGGTGAGATGGTGCGGGGTCGTGTCCATGCGAGGGAAACAACCGGTTCCAAACCGGTGCCACAGCGCAGTCTCGGTTAACAACCGATGCCACAGCGCAGGATCGGATACAAACCGGTGCCGAAGCGCTTGCACAGAAACTCACAGGTTTACGTTACGTCGCGTTCAATTTCACACGCCGCGTCGCATTGATGCCGCACGTTTTTTTCAGCATAATGCGGGGATATTCCGCGTCGGGGGAAAGCATGACGCTCACGCCCCACCCCGATTTTCAGTACTGTCATCAAGGAGGATGGAAATGCCGTCCCGTCGTTTATCAGTATTGGCATTCACGATATTGCTTGCCGGCACCAGCCTGATGGGCTGCGTTTCGCGCGACGAGTACTTGCGCGAAAAGTTCGCCCGCCGTAAAGCCGTCGAACGCGCCGAGACGCTCGAACGCGACTTGGCCGACGAGCGCGCCCGCGTGCTCGCATTAGAAGCCGAGCGCGAAGCCGTGCGCGGCCAGCTCGGCACGCAAACGCAGCTTACCAGTACGCTCCAATCCGAGCGCGATCGCCTCAATAGCTACAGCAATCGTCTGCAAAACGAACTCAATTCGCTGGCCCAGCAGCAGCCGGGCGCAATTGAGGTCGTGAAGGTCAAGCTGCCGTCCGAATTGGATCGGGCGCTCAAAGAGTTCGCCTCGCAATATCCCGATTCGGTTGAATACGATCCTGATCGCGGCGCCGTGCGTTGGAAGAGCGACCTGACGTTCGCCGTCGGTAGCGACGAAGTGCAACCCGAGGCGCGCAATTCACTGCGCTCGTTTGCTCAAGTCGTGCGCTCGGCGGTTTCCAACGATTTCGAAGTCATCATCGTGGGCCATACCGACAACCTGCGCATCGGACCGGTGACGGGCCGACAGCATCCGACCAACTGGCACTTGTCGGTGCACCGTTCGATTGCGGTGATGGATGTGCTGAAAGAAAACGGCCTGCCGCCCGAGCGCATGGGCGTGATGGGTTACGGCGAATATCGACCGCAGGTGCCGAACCCCGCCCGCGGTGGTGCCGAAGCCAACCGCCGCGTCGAAATCTTCCTCGTGACCAATCGCGAGAACGTCTCCGGCTCGACGGATATGAGTTAAGTCCGCGCAAGCGACATGTCGATCTCAGCCGAAGCCCGGTGTTGCAGCTCGCACGCCGGGCTTTCTTTTTGCGCGAAAGAAGGGCGAAATTTGCCTCTGGCCTCTGCGCGAAACCGGCTTCCGGTCCGAGAAACGCCGATTTTCGTTGACTCCAGCACCGGAAAAAGCTAACGTCTTATATGGAGCCGACCGAGGATCGGTCGCTCCACCTGCCTGCTGCGTGTCCCGCTTACGGAACGGCACGCAACGCAACGACTTGCACGAATTGATGGTATGATGTGGGCTCGGCGAACGCGGTCTGGCGTGGCGTCTTATTGGAGAAGACGTATGCGCGATGCGTTTGCGCGATTTGCCTGCCCGCTGGCACCTTGCGGGTGCCCGGCAATGTGCGTCGGCACGTTGCCCGAACGATTAATCCGATTGATATCGGGAGTTTATCGACATGGCTGCTAAACAACCCGTTTGGGGTATCGATGTGGGTCAGTGCTCGCTCAAGGCGATCAAACTGCAAGCCATCGGCCCGGAAGAATTCGAACTGCAGGGATTCGATCTCGTCGAGCACCCCGACATTCTGTCGCAGACCGACGAAGATCCGACCGACATGGTCGCCGATGCGATTCGCGTCTTCGCCGAGCGCAACGACCTAACGGGCTGCCGCTTAGCGGTCGCCGTTCCGGGTGAACAAACGCTGACCAAGTTCACCAAGATGCCGCCGGTCGAGAAGAAAAAGATTCCCGACATGGTGCAGTACGAAGCCAGCCAGCAAATCCCCTTCGATATGGATGAAGTCGTATGGGATTATCAGGTGTTCGGCGATACCGAAGGCGCCGAAATCGAAGTCGGCATCTTCGCCATTCGCAAAGAGCTGATTCGCAACTATCTGATGCTTTACACCGAAGTCGGCCTCGAACCCGAGTTGGTGCAGACCAGCCCGATCGGTTCGTACAACACGGCGCGCTTTGAAATGCCGATGCCCGAAGGCGAGGCGGCGGTGTTACTCGACATGGGAGCCGTCGCGACCGACCTCATCATTATCGACGGCGAGCGCATCTGGTCGCGACCGGTGCCGATCGGTGGTAACAAGTTCACCGAATCGCTCGTTTCGGCATTCAAGATCAATTTTAAGAAGGCGGAAAAGCTCAAGCGCAACGCCGGTTCGTCGAAGTACAAAAGGCAAATCTTCCAGGCGATGCGGCCCGTCTTTGGTGATTTGGTTTCCGAAATTCAGCGGTCGATCGGCTTTTATACCGCAGCGCACCGCGATTCGAATGTGACCAAAGTCATCGGCATGGGCAATGCGTTTAAGCTGCCCGGCCTACAGAAGTTCCTCACGCAGAACTTGCACATGGGCGTGGAAGAACTCAAGCAATATAAGCACCTGCGCCTGACCGACATCGAAAAGAAAGAGGCGTTTGACGAAAACATCATGAGCACGTCAGTCGCCTACGGCGTGGCGCTGCAAGGTCTCGAACTGGCTGTCGTCGATTCGACGCTGTTGCCGGTCGAGTTCAAACGGCAAATTCTTTGGAAGAAGAAGAAGCCGTGGTTCACTGGCGCGGCGGCGATGTTAGCCGTTGCGGGCGGTGCGTTGATGGCGAGCAATAGCATGGCGCGCGGCACGATTAGTAACGCCGGTGACCTAACGACCAACCCCATGTTCCCGACGGCTGAAGCTGCGGAAAGTGCAGTCAGTTCCGCCTCGACCATTCAGCAGCCGATCACGAGAGCGAAGACTGTTGCCGCCGCCGCCGACAAGCTCAAGCAATTACAAAGCCAAGCGGATCAGCAACCCGAAGGCGTTAACGAAGTGACGTCGCTGGCCAAGTATCCCGGCGAAAACGTTTACGTGCCGGCGATCGTCAGCATCGTGACGCAGGCGTTCGATGCGGCGCATGACGACAAGGCAAAATCGTTCGCGTCGGCTGCCGAGTATCTGGAATACGCCGAAAACATGCCGCGCCGCAATCGCGAGGAGGCGTGGATCGATTCCTGCCAAGTGGTCTACAGCGATACGCCGGAGAAGATGGGGCGTCATAGCAAGTTTTCTGCCGGACGCCGCAGCCGCGCCGGTTGGTACGTGCGCATCGTCGGCATCACGCCGTTGAACAGTCCGGCAAATTGGCTCGAAGAGAACATCGTGCAGAACATCGAACTTTACGGTCGCCGCCCGAACATGGGCATCTACATCGATGAAGACTCGGTCGCGCTGGGCGATATCGACGATCGCAATGATGAAAATCGTCTTGGTAATGTGGTGACGACCGGCGGGTCGACCGGCGGGACAACTGGCGGGGCGAGTACCGGTCGTGGCCGACCGGGTGGTGGCCGCCCGGGCGCAGGACGACCCGGTCGCGGGCGGCCCGGTGGTGGTCGCCAGGCACCCGGTGGTCGTGACGCACCCGGTCGCGGGGGCTTGCCCGGTCGTGGTGGTGATGGTCGAGGCGATTCTCCGGCTGAGGACCCCGGCAAGAAATTGGAAGAGGAACTCAAACCGTATCGCGAAGGTGATAAGGATTACCTCACCGGCGAACCGATCGAAGGCGACAAAAACTTTGTGATCGAATTCATCGTCACCAAGGGCAACGTGCCGGGCAATCTCATTCCCGAAAAGTTTAAGGGCGAAGCCACCGGCAACGAGCCGGCGGCGGCAGCGGGCGGTATCCCTCCGGAGGGCTTGCCACCATCGGGGCCCAAGCCGAATCGCTCGGGTAACTAGATCGCAGGCGTTTTGATTGAAGCCTTTGGCGGCATCGCAACGATCAGCAAGAAAATGGAACAGCCATGAGCGTCATTCGCAATAACCTTTTCTACATCATCATCGGTCTCGTCGGTGCCGGCTCAATCGGGCTGGCCGTCTGGTCGGTGATGGGGGCCGACGATATTCAGCAAAGCGTCAATCAGCTTAAATCGCTGAATGACAAGGTGCGCGGCATCAACCAAAGCAATGCTGCGAACCCAGAGACGATTAAGGTCGCAGCGGAAAACAGTCAGGTCCGGAAGGATCGCTTCGAGCGGATTCGCAAAGCCGCCGTCGGCCCGCAACGCGATGACCCGGTCACGGGCCAACCGCGCGAGTTGTTGATTCCAAGGTCGTTGCCCGAGCCCGAAAGCGATGCGGCGCGCATCACCTTTAAAAAGAAGTATCTCGAATCGCTCGACGGTCTGTTGACGATGCTCAACGCCCGGGGCGAGCCCACGCCCGAAGAAATCGAAGCGATGCGCAACGCGTTGGGCGGCGGTAGTACGGCCAGTGCCGATGGCGAAACGCCGGCTTGGCGCCCCGAGCCGGTGCAGCAGGTCATTCGCACCGGCGACGATGGTGGAACCGATCGCACCAGCCTGTTGCGACGCAACGCCGCCTCGGTCGCCGCCGAAAAGATCGCGCGCCGCATCTACATGTACGCCAGTCGCGAAACATTCGGTCCGCATCCGGCGTTGGCGGGGGACGACGATGAAAAGCCCGACGTCGAGACGATTTGGCACGCGCAGGTACAGTATTGGACGGCCAAAGATTTCGCCGTCGCCTTGGCGCGGCTCAACAACGCCCGCGCCGAAAAGCTAAAGGCCGAAGACCGCGGCTACGACGCCTGGGTCGCCAATATGCCGGTAAAGCGTTGGTCTTTTTTGCGGATGGATGACAAACTCGGTCGCGGCGGTGGCATCAATGTGACGAAGTTCGCGCCGAGCCATACCAATGAGGAAAACGACGCCAGTCATTTTGTGGTGAACCTTCGGCTCGATCTGATCATCGAAGAAGCCGCGCTTTACGATGTGCTCGATGCCGTCGTTTCCGCCGGTTATTACACGCCGATCGGTATCAAGATCGAACGCGTCGATCAGAACCCGCTGCAGGAAGAATACGTGTACGGCGACGCGCCGATTATCGCCTTGAAAATCGATCTGGAAGCGTATTACTTCCGCAGCGTTTACGAACAGTGGATCCCCGAAGAACTCAAACCGATTCTCGCGACCAAAGACGCCGTTCAGTTGTACGATCGCGACCGACGACCGTAAGGATGGGTGCAAACGCGCTTCGGTAAGTCAATTTAGAAGCCATTGAAAGGTGAATCATGGCCCAGCAAAGCGCCGGATTCGTTCACGAACATATCGAGAAGGTGGTGGTGGGCCTTTGCGGCATCGCCGCCATCGGTGCCATCTATTTCGCATTTCTAGGCGGGCGCTTCGCCTCCAACGATGGCAAGGCCCCCGGCGAGCTGATCGGCGAAATCGAACAGAACACGCAAAACGCGCAGAGCGCCGTGCTCAATGCGCGCCCCCCCCAGTTGGAAGAAGAGCCGCCCGGCGGCCCGGCAGTGGCCGAATTGCTAAAGTGGTACGGCGCAGATCGCAAACCGATCACCGAAATCCTGAACATTCCCAACAGCGTGCCGCGGATGCAACCGTTCGGTCCGGTGCTGATTTCGACCACCGAGCTGTCGGCCGACCAGAAGCACGATCTGGCCAGATTGGTTCAGCCCGATGTGCCGGTGATCATGGCGGGGCGCACCAAGTTCGAGATGGATGCGGCGAAGCCGCCGATCGAGAATTATTACGACGGCTTCGAGCCGATCGAGCCGATCGAGGTCGAAACCAATTGGGTTGCCGTTGCGGCACAGGTCAACCTGAAGAAGCAAGAGATCAACTTCCGCGTGGCGAGCTATCCGCAGGACGCGTTCCTCGCCATCGTCAAGGTACACCTGCAACGCTTTGATATTGCCGCCCCTTGGCTGGGCTGGCAGGATTGCGACACCTATTTGCCGTTTAAGGAGTTCGAGCGACCGCCGCTGACCAAGGTCAACGCTTTGCGCGATTTGGTCGACCTGAAGCAGGAAGCCATCGCCCGCACCAAGTTGCCCAAGCGTATCAGTGGCGATCGCATCGACGATTTTTATGAAATCATGCCGTTTCTCAAAGCGCCGCCGCCGAAAGATCGCGACGATTTGAAAAAGTTGGTGCGCGATTGGTCCAGCCTTGCGGAAAAAGCGTTCGAAGGTAAGCGACCCTTTGCCGATCGATATGCCGAAGCCGCCATGATCCTGGCGCGTGCGGTCGTCACCAGTGGCCTCGCCGATGGTCGCGATCTGCGGGAATCGGAGGATATTCTCGGCAAGGCCGGACGCAAGCTGGAGCGCGATATTCGCGGCTATCAACTCGATTCCAGCGCCGAACCCGACAAGATGATGCCCATCGCCGCGTACGATCTCAACGCCGTGCCGGGCCATACCTACAAATACCGCATCCGCTACGAAATCATCAACCATTACGCCGGTAATGCCGGCGAGCTGCGCAACCCCAATGATGCCAGTCAGCTCACGCTCTTTAGCGATTGGTCGCCCGCCTCGCGCGAAGTGCGCGTCGAAGCCGAGATGCAATTCTTCCTCACGGCGGCCAACCCGCGCGGCGGTCAGGCCCGCGTCGCCATTTGGGAAAAGAACCGCAGTGGCTTTTCCAAGAATGAAGTGGAAATCGAAGTCGGCGACAAGATCGGCGACACGGGTGCCCAGTGCATCGATCTGATCTTCAACGAAGACATCAACGGCCGTCAGGATACGGTGATGGTCTATATCGCCAACGACGGCAGCCTGCGCCAATCGCTGCTCTCCGTCGATCGCGAAATCGACCGCGCGTTTAAGAAGTAGTTTGCACGCCGCCCGCCTGAGGCACGAGCGATAACCGATAGAACGGCAGTTACCCCCGGGTAGCTGCCGTTGTTCTTTTTGGGGTGAAATGCGGGCTCATCCAGATCGCGTAGTTCGCGGCAGGTCGCGCGCGATATCATCGGACCTGGTGCCATTCGGCGGCGTCCACGCCGTAGAACAGATTCTCGAAATGATGAAAGGGCACGTGCAACATCGCGAGCGTACGGGCCGATGAATACGTAACGAACGTATGCGGCTCGGTGTCGCACGGTGCGCGAGCTAATCAAAAGGAACGCAATGTGAAAGCGGTCATCGCAATCGGCGGCAACGCCCTCATCGCGGACGGTGGGGCCGGCGATATTCCCGAACAATTTTCGCGCAGCCGCGCCATGGCCGCGCCGCTTGCCGATCTCGTCGAGCGCGGTTGGCAGGTGACTGTCACGCACGGGAACGGCCCGCAAGTCGGTTCCGAGATGCGCCGCGTCGAACTCTCCAGCGGTCAGGTTTATCCGATTGATCTCGGTTTGGCGGTTGCCGACACCCAAGGCTGGATGGGCTACATGATCGCGCAGACGTGGCAGAACGAATTGCGTCGCCGCGGTTTGCAGCGAACCTGCGCCGCAATCATCACGACGGTTCTGGTCGATGCCAACGATCCCGGTTTCGCCAATCCGTCTAAGCCGATTGGCGATTTTATGACGAAGGAAATTGCCAAGGCGCGCGAAGAGAAAGACGGCTGGCGCATCGTGGAAGATTCGGGCCGCGGCTATCGGCGCGTGGTGGCATCACCCCAACCTGTCACGATCAACGAGTTGCCGCTCATTCGGCAGTTGGCCTTGGCGGGTGAGTTGATCGTCGCCGGCGGTGGTGGTGGCATTCCGGTCGTGGAAGGTGAAGCGGGGCGACTCGACGGCGTTGAGGCCGTGATCGATAAGGATCTCACCAGCGCGATCATTGCGGCGGCGTGCGAATCGGATGTGTTGGCGTTGGTGACGGGCGTGGAACACGTCTTTGTCGATTTCGGTAAGTCGACGCAGCGACCGTTGAAAGATGTCGGGCTGGACGAAGTTCGCGAGCACATGCGAGACAAACAGTTTCCGCCGGGGTCGATGCTACCCAAAGTGCAAGCGGCGGTGCGCTTTCTCGAACAGAGCCCGCGCAACGATGCGCGCGTGGTGATTACGGATTTGTTCAATCTGCCGCAGGCATTGGCAGGGGCAACAGGCACGACGATTCGGAAATAGGTGGCGTAAAGCGTGCGGGCTTGTGGCGATGAAATATAAAACGCACTAACTCGAATAACCTCGCTTCGAGAGCAGCACGTCCGCACCTTTGTCAACGGCGTTGGCTGGCGTCGCCGCTTCGACGGACGCTCGCGCGCGATGTTGGTCTCCCGCCAAAGAACGAAACACCAACAATCCGATTAATGCGAGCACCACGGCCACGCCAAACGCCAACGATCCGTAGTACGTGTACAACCACGTGCCGACGAATGGTGCCGTCAGCCCGCGTAGGCCGGTGAGAAACACGTGCGCGCCCATATACACTTCGGCACGCGCCGGTTCGGCAAAATGCAGATGGCCGATGTTCCAGGCGATCGAGCCGCCGCCTTTGCCAGCGCCCTCGAATACGCGCGATACCGCAATGGCAATCATGGCGATCATGAATAACCAAACGGGTATCGCCGCATCTTGCAGAATGATCCACGCGGCCACCCCGGCGAATGCCGACGACGCCGTCCACGCAGCGGCGTTGATGACGCGAAAGCGCACGACGCCCCACTTATCAAACATGTGGGCCCACGGAATCAGCGACGCCATCATGATCACGCGCGGCAGAATTTCGAGCAGGCCGCCGCTGATAAAGTAAGACAAATCGAGCCGCTTGGTCACGATGATGACCATCAGCGGCATGACCATGATGTTGGCGAAACCGAGAAACATCATGGCGACGCAGTACTTGCGATAGTCGCGATCGTGCGTGAACACATCGATCACGTCGCGCACGGGGTTAAACGTGCGCGGCTTACCCTTGCGCCCGGCGCGAATCTCCGCCAGTTCCGCCGCTTCGCCGCGCACGCGCATCGGTCGCAACATCCAAACCGATATCGCGCCGATCACGCCGGCGATCGGATAGGCAATGACATAAATGCGCGGATTGACGTCGAACAAGCTACTCGCCAACGCCACGATCCCGATGCCCATCGAAAAGCGCACCAACTGCAGCCGTGCCGCGATCTGCCCGCGCGTGGAACCGGGGTAGTTGTGTTTCCATAGGGAGGATCGCACCGTCAAACAGCCGGAGAGCAACACGCGCGCCGCCAGGATTTGTGCGAGAAAGATATAGCCGCCCGCCGGCGTCATCGGCGTGAACGCCACCGACGCGACCACAGCGCTGGCGATCAACCCGAGCGTGACGAAGATCGGAATCTTGCGCCGCCCGGTGATGATGCTGCCCCAAACCATGCCGAGCACATTGGCGACCATCGGCGTGGCCATCACCGTTGTGATCAGCCAGGGACCGGCGAGAAAAGTTTTGGAAACGACGACCGCCGAGACAGTGCCCTCGAACATCCCCGCAAACATGCCCCATAGGAATAGGTGCCGTACTTCGAGCAGGTAACTGGGGCGTGCCATGCGCGGCACGCGATGAACGGCGAGCAGATCCAACGGGGGCTCCGGAGCGGGGTGCAAGTTAATGACGGGTGACTGCAATCAGGAGGATTATAGCCGAGGTGGCGGCGAATTGATCGCGATGGCTGTTGGCGGTTGAGCGGTGCCGTGGGCGGCGTAGCGACTTATTCCATCTGAAAGGCGAAGCGCTTCTTGAAGTGCAGGTAATACAGACCGACCAGTCGCATCGCAACCAGCATCACGTAGATTTCGAAGAACAACGCGAGGACCGCTCCGACCGGCGAGTTGAAATAGGTCGCCAGCGTGTTTAGACCCGAAAGACCTGGCAGATACGATACGATCAAATTGCTCGCGAACACGACCGACCAAATTGCCGACACGATGAGCAGCAAGCCCCAGATTGCCAGATAGGGTAAGAACGTGGACGCGATGGTACTGATCACCAATTGCGGACGCAGCAGCACGCTCGGCGCTTCAAAGGCGAATAGCATGAGCGACATGGGAAACAAAAAGATGCCGGCCGACATCCAAACGGGCGCGAGTTGCAAGAAGAACTTCGGCAGCAACCCGAGGTACCCCGTAATGATCAGCGCGACCCACGGCGCGAGTACCAGCGCAAAGGCGCCGATGAAGTTGAGCGCGGGCGCAAGAAATGAATCGTACATGCCGCCGCTGAAGGTATCCGTCGGCAAATCGTCCGAGCCGCGACCCGTTTCGCTGATCACGTTCAAAAACACCGACATGATCCAACACATCAATAGCCCGCCGACCAACAAGCCCAAGCACGGTATGGCCACCAATTGAAAGAACGCATACGGCACGGCTAACGAGATGCACATGACGCCATAGCGCACGGCGTTATCGGTATTCATCACAGGGTAGCTGAATGCCAACAGCGCGTCTTCTTTGAACGGACGCTGCGGCGCAATGACGGTGTTGAAGCGCGTTGCGCCTTCGGCCTTGGCGGTATCGCGCGCGTAACCGACGTCGAAGGTCGGTTCGTCTGTGACGGGCGTTGCCGGGAGCGGCGTGGATTCTAATTCCAGCGTCGGTTTTAAATCGAGGATGTCGCTCTGCGAATGAGCGTCGGCAAATAGCATGTCGTCGAGCGCTGCGGGTTCTGGGTTGGTTTCGAGTTCGATGACGGGTCGCGGTGGCGGGCTATCGTCAGCAAGCGGTATTGCGTCGTTCTGAGATTTGGGTGTTGATGATGGTGTATCGCCCGATACTGGTGGACTTTTGGAAAGCGATTCGGCGGCTCGAAATCGTTCGGCGCTAATCGAAAACGGCGCATGACACGCGGGGCATTGGACGGTCTTTCCCGCCAGCTTGGACGAAATCTTTAATGCTTTGCCGCAGCGACAGCGGATTCGCAATGCCATGAGATCGTCCTTTCCTTAAGAACAAATGATTGCCCGATTTCGAAGATACCGACGCAAGTGTTTGCGGCCCAAACATGCTTTAGCCTTACCGTCGGTCGGCATCGATAACAAGCAAACGAAATCGTGAACCGTCACGCGGACCGGCAACAGGCCACGATCTACGGCAATTCGCCCGGCGGCAACACTTTATCGCATTGCATGCGAAAGATGCTAACCGTCACGCCGTCTTCGGTGACTTCGCCGATGTCAATCTTCCCAAGCACGGTAATCGGCAAGTGCATCGTCAGCTCGGTAGGCTCGCCCGCAACCGTGACATCGATCCAGTCGTTCAAACCGATCGCCGCGCCGAAGCAACACAACGCCTGATTGCGCATCAGCATAAACCGCGTAACCTTGCGATCTTTCTGGCGAACCGGCTGCATAAAGCCCGGCACCGCCACCCATTGATCGTCGTATTTGAGTGCGCGCGCGGGGACTTCGATCGAGTTATCGTTCTGCATCTGCTCGTAAGGCGACCAATCGGCAATATCGTTGAACGTGATCGGCTTGTATTTGGCGTGTTCGGGATTGTTGATGACCGCAATACGCGATGACTCGAACTCGACGCCCTCGACGTCGGCCGTTTCTTCCAGCAGTTGGTCGATCATTGCAATCAACGGATCGACGGGTATGTCGAGGCCGTCGTCATAATCATCGTCGCCATCAAACGGGTCCATGTCTTTGAATGTCGGCGTCGGGTCGATGAGTTCACCCTGAACCGGCGTATCGGCAGCGACGCTAAAATCCGGACTCGTTTCGGCGCGGAAAAAGCAGTAATAAACCACGCCCGTCACGGCGAACAAATTCAGCAGGATCGCGACCATCCAGATGTTGGTGCGGTATGGGCGCGTTTTTTGCGATCTGTTGGACGACGGGTCATGCGACATGCATGCTATTTTACAAAATTCTCATCAATTCGCCGCGCATTGCGAGCCGCCTAAGAAACCCCTCACGGTGGTTTCTGTAGCGTTCTGACGCAGAACCCCCGTTACGCGGTGCTCGATGATGCTGCAATCAGCCCGGCCTCCGAGAGCTTGAGCCTGAGAAATTGGTAGAGATTCTCGATCGTCAGCAGTCGCTGCACCGTATCGAGCGTGCGGTTTTGCCGCAGCTCCGCCGCATCGATGAAGGGCAGGTTTCGCGCGATCTCGTCGATTTGTTCATCGCTCAACTCGTTAGAGTTGCTCGCCGGCGCATCGGAGATGCTCGCCATCTCCTGAAACTTGATTTCGTGATTGAATCGAGTCTTGCACATGAAGGATAACTCCAACACGTCGATCGATTCACCACCCAGATCTGAAAAGAAGTTAGCCTCGGGCGTGATCTCTTCGCGATCCACGCCGAGAACATCAATCACCATATCCGTGAACATGCTTCTAAGTTCGGTTTCGATTATTGGCTTCATGTTGATGGACCTTTCAGATTTTGCGTTGCATCAATTTGGGTTAATTGCTCGGCGACGTCATTGGCGATTTGACCGTAGTCTTCGTCCACAAACTGGGCATACACCGCCGTTACCATCGGGTGGGCGTGGCCCAGCTGACGCTGCGTAAACAGCAGATTGCTGCCCGAGCATTTGTAAGCGAGATATCCGTAGGTGTGTCGCAACAATTGCACGCTGGCGCGTTCGCCAAAGCCGTGCTGTTTGAGAATACGCGTCACGCGACGGTAAAGCGCCGTGCGTTCGTAGGCCCTGCCGCGCTCGTTGATGATCAACGCTTCGACCGGCGCAGGTGCGTCGGCGACAAGAGCGGGTCGAATTTCATCGAGGTAGGTCTGCAGCAACGCACGCAATCGGTCCGGTAGATACACGAGGCGCCGGCGGTCGCGTTTGCCCGATACTGTGAAGTGCGCCGTGTTATCCAAACATACGTCATTCACCCGCAGCCGACAGAATTCCGACGTTTGCAGACCGCTCCACAGCAGGCATTCAATGATGATTCGGTCAACGAATGCCGTGGACGACGCAACTGTGGCAGCAGTTTTTTCCAACCCGGTCAGCAAGTGGCGGGCTTCCGCTTCGTCTAGGAAGTGCTCTCGGGTTAGCGTCCAAGGTTGCGACGGCATGCACATCTCCGATTACTTTTGTTGCATTTAATGTGCGCATTAGTGATTTGTCAAGTTGCGGTTTGGGTTGAGATTGGTCGAGATATATTGGCCGTAAGTTGCTATAAGAAAGGATGTTGCAGTCAGTTCGCCCTTTGGGCCGTGCTCTGGCCATTCCGCTTATTTCGCAATTTACCCTTTAGCCTTAAACAGGACCATTCTCATGACCGCCCTCCTCTCCGCCATCCTGATCGCCACCGCCTTCCTCACAGCCACGCTCAGCGGCATGATCGGCATGGGCGGCGGGATTTTGCTGCTGGCCGTCATGTTCAGCGTCATGCATTCGCCCGAGCTGGTCGTCTTCATCATCCCCCTGCACGGTGCGGTGCAGCTCGTTAGTAACTCGACGCGCACGCTCGCGTTCATCGACGCCGTCGATTGGCCGACCGTCAAACGGTTTTCGCTCGGCACGGTGCCCGGCATCGCATTGGGCATGTGGATTTGGTATCTGCTCGACGGCAACGAGTCGGCCCAGCCGTATCTGAAGATTCTGATCGGCATTTATATATTGACGGCTGTCTTTTTACCCAAGCCCAAGGCGCGGCAGCAAACGCACAGTTCGTCGGGCTTCATGCCGCTCGGCTTTGTGGCGGGGACGGCCGCGCTGATCGTCGGCGCGACGGGGCCATTGATCGCGCCCATGTTTGCCCGGCGTGACTTCGTCAAAGAGCGGCTGGTCGCGACCAAAGCCATGTGCCAGATGGTGACGCACTTCGAGAAGCTTATCGCGTTCGGCATTCTGTTCGGCACGGGTATCGGCAAGATTCAATCGCTCAGCACGATTCTCGGCGTCGCCATCGCCATGGGCGTGGCCGTGATTCTGGGGACGCTTACCGGCAAGCGGCTACTGAAACTGATCTCGCCGGAGCTATTCGTGAAGCTGTATCGCGTGGCACTGGTGGTGGCGGGGAGTAAGGTGCTTCTATGGGACGGCATTATGCCGCTGTTTCAGTAACCCATGACTTGCGTGGGAAGTTAGAACAGTGATTTCATGCCGATACTTCTGGTAGCAATGTGAACGATTCGGAAATCAAGAGATTTCGGCGATTAGGAAAGATCGGCGGGTATATTGCTGCTCTCGGTTTTATCGCGTCTATATTTCTGCTTCCATTTCTGGGGGCAATTGTGCAGGGATTGATTCTACTTTACTCCCTGCCGGGGATTGTTGGAGCTGCGGCTGCTGGCATTTTGAAACGGACATGGCTCTTGTGGCTAATGCTAACAGCGCCATTGCTCTTGCTAATTTCAATCGATTTCGCGACACCGCGGACAGGCTATATCGCTATGGTAAATCACTACCTTCTAGGTAAACCCATCGTAGGGTTGCGATACTTTGAAACATGGTCCCACGCCGCCAACATATTTATGCCTGTTGCATACATCGGCCTTACGTTGCTGTCGTACTGGATCGCGTATTTTGTTCGGCACATTCGCCCAGAGGTACTACGTGCGGAGCGAGCTGTCTTGCGTGCAAAGCAAGGCCTTTGTGTGAATTGTGCCTACAACTTGGAGGGAAACGAGTCTGGCGTCTGCCCTGAATGCGGTACTAATCTTCAACGGGAGAATTTAGGCCAGGTCAATTTGAGTCCGAAGAGAGTGAATGCGAGCGAGGCTTAAATGTAATAAGAAATCTAAGCCAAAACGAAGGGAAAAAACCGCGCTCGGAAGGACTCGAACCTTCAACCCCTGGTTTCGAAGACCAGTGCTCTATCCAATTGAGCTACGAGCGCTTAACTCTGAAGATACTTGGCAAGAATCAGTTGGTCAAGAAATAGCCGGGCAGAGCGGTGAATTGTTCGACGACAGCCTGTTTTTAAGCCATCACTCAATTACTGGGCCTCTCGATCCACCTGTCGGCGGTCAACTTCAACGATTCAGTCACCGGATCGAATCGACTTCAGCCTCGATATGCGAGACCATATAATCGCTCGTGAATGATCGAATTTATTCCGTGTCGGCCTTTTTCCGTGAGGCATGAGAGTTTTGTTTCACAAGTTTAGAAAGAAAACCCAACTCGAACGGCAGATGCGCTGGGTCATTTGGGTGATTATCTTTCTTTTGGTTGGGGCATTCGCAACCTGTACCGAGGCGAAGTATGTCGTCTGGGGTCGAAGTGCCGAAGCCTACATCTTCAGCGCTCGGGAAAAAGAGTTTGGAGAGCGCGAAGGTTCGTCTAGTCGAAATCGATCCAAACGTTATGTGATCCACTATCGTTGGAATGATCCGGATGACGGCGAACGTGAAGACAAGATGACGATGCATGTCGGCTGGCAGTTTCCGGAGGATCGCAAAATCAAGATCGACTATATCCCTGGCGAATTTGGCAGTCGCATTGCGGGCAGAAGGGATATCGTTGGTCCGTTATTCTTCTTTGTTCCGGCCGCGGTTTTAGTCGGCATATTCGCTTTTTGGTGGTGGAAGGGTTCAAGCTCAAGCTAGTCAAAAAAGATTGATCAACCCTCGGGAGCTCCGACAGTCAATAGCGCTCAATCAAGTCCTTTAAACGCCCCATCCCCGTTTCTAATTCCGCCATGCTCGGCCCGTAACTCAGTCGTAAATAGGGCGCCATGCGCGACGCCATATGGCTGCGCCGTTGGCCGGGGTTTACATCGAAAAACTGCCCCGGCACGGTAATGACGCGCTCCTTAAGCGCCGCTTGAAAAAACGCCATGCCGTCGCGCAAGGGGTCGGGCAACTTCGCCAGCGACACGAAACAATAAAACGCGCCCAGCGGCTCGGTTACCAGCTCAAAGCCAATCTCGCGCACGCGGTCGATCATGAACCGCCGCTTCTTTTCAAACGTCGCCTGAATGCTGCGCGCTTCGGCCTGAGCGTGTTCGGGTTGTAGCAAACGAACGGTCATTTCCTGCACCGGGTGCGGAGCGCCGCCATCGAGGAAAGACGCCGCCGAGGCGATGGCTTCGATTACGGGGGCCGGTCCGAGCGTCCACGACAATCGCAGCCCGGGGTAACGCCAGCTCTTCGTTAGTCCGTCCAGCACGAGTACCGGGTCGTTGTTGACGTCTTCGACAAACTCGGCGGCGCTGTTGGCCAACCGATCGCCGCGCGCCGCGCCGTACACATAGTGCGAATAAAACTCGTCGAAGATCAGCGTGCAGCATTGTTCGCGCCCGAGCGCGACCCAATCGCGTAGCGCTTCGCCGTGCACGACATCGCCCGTTGGGTTACACGGGTTGGACGTCAGCAGCGCGCCGAGGCCGCGTCCGACGATTTCCTGCCGCAAGCGCTCGACCGACGGTAGGCGATGATCTTCGTTGAGAATCGGCATCGGCAAGAAATCGCGAAACAACTCGAGCAATTCTTCGTAGGCCGTGTAGTCGGGCAGAAAATGGCCGAGATGCACGCGATCGATCGCGGCGGCGATGCGCGTGAGCCCGGCGCGGCCACCCGATGAAATCGCGACGTTCTCCGGCCCGTATTGCGAGGCCTTACTTTGCCGAAAGCGACGATTGTATAAATCGGCAACGGCCTCGCGCAAATGCGGCAGGCCACCGACCGGCGCGTATTCGGCGCTGGCGATGTTGACGCTGATGTTTTCGAGACGCGGCGGTGCACCGGGCAGTAGGCCGGTCTCGGGCGCGCCTTGGCCGAGGTTGATCCAACCGCCATCGCCGGCTTTGTACCCGTGCTTGGCGGCTTCTTCCATGACGAAAATCACGCCGGTGCGCGGCACAGGGCGGATGGCGCGGAGACGGGATGAGGCGTCACCGTTATTCACTGTCACTAACCGTACGCGTGAGTTGCTGCGTTCTTCTTGTTTTTTCGCAGCGGGAAGGTATGGCTTCTACACTTTGCGATCTTCGGATCAATACCGCACGAGGATCGTGCTGAATCTCTATTATTCCGTCCAGCCGCTGTTGGTCGTGATGGCCGAATAGGATCAACTCATATCTGAATTGCGTCGCATCCTCAACTGGCGCTTCAAACCTTAACTGAAAAACGAACCCTTTCTGCAAAAACATACGTGCATACTTCAATTCTAAGCCGTTTCCCGATTCATCCTCAGCCTTCAATACTTCCACGCCAAAGCCATATAAACCGCTGTTGCCGCCACCGTTCACACTGCCGTCAACGTGCAGCATTCCGTCACGCATTTCGGCTCGGTAGATTGAGTACCGAGCACCTTTGCCGTTCGCGGATTGATAATGGGCCTTGGTGTGAAGACAACCGGTCAAACATGGAAACAGGAATGCGGAACAGAGAAGTGCCGCCCAACGCGAAATTGTGTTGTGCAGCAAACGGGTTTGAGACTGTTGCCTCAGTTGGGCTTTAGTCCTCGTCATCATAATCATCATCTCGCTTGTACCGATCGTCGTCATCGTCCCGATCGTAACGATCCTCATCGCGGTCACGGTCTCGCCGCTCGCTGCGGTCGCCGTCGCGATCTCGACCGCCGATGGTGATGTTCTCCGGCGCGCGAAAATTCAGACATGCCGTGTTTGCAACCAACAGCAGTAAGATAGCCAGTCGTCGTTTCATGATCGGCTCCAGACGTTGATGCTCAAGAATGTGGATCGAGGCATTCGCAGAATTGTAGTGTCCGTAAGGTGCCGGGCAACTCGTTTATTCCCTAGTTCAACTCTGGCGTGATTGGCTACGCGATCGCGTTTAGCATTGCTTGACGGAACGTTAACGTGCTTCGCCAATTTAATAGACGTTTTTCCCGAAAGATAATTCAAATCTAGGACAGTTCATCGGCCTTGTACTTCATTCACATTAAGAAAGTGGGTGACGTCTCCTCCCTCTCCCCCGCAAGGAGAAAGCTGGCGTGAGGGTTTCAGCATGAGCGCAGAGTTTGGGAACCCACACCATTACGGTGGATGAATTACGAGGCCTACCTCACCAACCCCACGGCCGATGCCTTGAACATCGCGAAGACGTCCGCGCCCGGCGCGAGTTTCATCTCCGCCAACGACGCGTAACCCACTTCCGCCGCCAATGATATGCCGCAGTCGAGTCGCACGACGGCGAGTTGTTGGGCTTCTTCGATTGATACGATGCGTGCCGCGAAAATGTTGCGCGCCGACACGTTCGCGGGCGTCTCCGTTGCCAACACGATGTCGCGCGCGGCGACGGCGCAGCCGCGCGCGAGCATAGCGTCTTCGGCGGTACCCAATGCGCGAATAACGATGGGCGTTTTGTTCGATTGAGACTGGCTCGGCGCAATCTGCAATTCCAACCCGCCCGCGCGGCCGACGTGCTGGGCGGATTGCACGGCATACACGTTTCGCAACTCGCTTAAGGTTCGGTCTTCGACGCACCCCGTTGTCGTGACGGCACCCAGCGGGTTACCGTCGTAGGCGATGTGGCCATTCACCAGGCCGAGGGCACGGTCGCACATGAAGTTTATCTCGCTGAGCGAATGCGATACGTAAATCGCCGGCTTGCCGACTTCGCCTAGCAAGCAACGCAGGTAAAGCAACACGCTATTGGCGGTTGTGGCGTCGAGACCGGTGAGAGGTTCGTCGAGCAGCACGACATCGGGTTCGCGCAGCAACGCTCTGCCCAACGCGACGCGCCGTCGCTGACCACCGGAGAGTTCGGTTGGCATTCGATCCAGAACAGGCGCGATGCCGAGCGCCGTGGCGATCTCATTTAAGGCGGCGGCATCGGGTGCGCCGTAGAGTAGGTTCTTGCGCACGCTGAGATGTTCGAACAGAAGGTCATCTTGGAACACATAACCGATGTTGCGATGACACAAATCGATATTTGTATTATTCGTCGTGTCGAGCCATGTGTTACGATTGAACTGAATGCGTCCGCTTATCGGTTTGACGATGCCCGCGATGGTTTCGAGCAGCGTGGTCTTGCCGCTACCGGAAGCGCCCACGATGCCGAGCACACCGGCATCGGCGGGCAGGTCGAACCGCGCCTGTAAATCAAAATGGCCGCGGTGGGTGTGCAGATCGACGGAAAGCATGCGCGTATCTTCGCGGTGATGATGCAGAAGGGGAAGCGGACGCGTTTTTTTAAAGGATTGTGGCGATGTTGTTACGCGATCATCAGAGCCGCGACCGTAAGGGTGCGGTGCGTGCTCAAGGAATGGGCCGTGTGGCTACGCAAATAAGACAACAACTTCGAAGCGATGCCGTGGCGCGACCTTAGTTTAATTTGCCGCGTCGACGCGATGCGTTTTCGGTGCGACCTGCGTCACGCGCGGGTGATTCGCAAGGTGGGCCCTTGCCGACCGATCGTCGATCAACAACCAACCACCGCTGCGTAAGACCGTAAGCAGGTGCTGAATCCCGTCGGCGGCGCGATCGTCGAGGCGACTCACGATGTTAAAGGCAATCACTACATCGGCCCGTGCGGGCGGAGCGTCTAAACCGAGATCGACCACATGCGTGATGGCTTCGGGAATGTCGCGCCGCACGGCTTCCAGCAAGCGCGCTGAACGATCCACGACGGTCAGGTCGTGCGGCATCAGCATCGTCTCGCGTACTTCGAGCGGCTCCAGCGAAATCAATGGCACAAATGGAAAGCGTCGCAAGACCTGATCGGAATACCGCGCCAGATCGCCGATGGTCTTGCGCACGAAAGACGAATCGGCGGCGCTGTTGTTTAAAAGTGGTGCCAACCAGCGCGACACGCCGCCGGGGCCCACGATCATAATGCTCGGCCGCGCGACGCCCGCTTCGGTCAGCAATTCGTTTAGCCGAGCGAAGGGGCCGTAATGGCGATTGTGCCAGGAAGTGGAGCCAAGATCGTCAAGCAAGTTTGCGGTGCCTGTGGGATTGCGGACAAGGGCTGCTTAGGGCACCAACCGAAACGAGGTCTTGTTGCTGTTGGTCTTATTGGCCAGCAGGTCGTCGACTTGCACCTTGATCACATACTCGCCCGCCGGAAATACACCGGGAATCGTGAACGGGCCGAACGACATAAAGAAGTCGCGCCGCGGTCGACGGTTGATATCCTCGATGTTGGGCTCTTCGACAAACGTGCTGAGTTGTTCGCCATCTTTGGACAGCATGCTGACCCGCGCCGCGAACTTGGTGCGATACTGACCGCCGGCGGTTTGTTCGCTCTTGAAGTTATCGACTTCGACGTACAGCACGACATCGTGATCGTAACCGGCTTCGAAATCGGTTGAAGCGAACGGCGTGTATTTGCCGAACGCGACGATCTCGGTACAGAGCACAACTTTGGGTACCTGCAAATCGGCCTGTTCGCGCAGTTTCTCCTGCAGGTTGCGCATGGCTTCTAGTTGAGCATTGGCGCTGGTGGCCGGATCGTTGATGGAGACCGTGCGGGCGGCGTCAAACGAACGCAACTGCGCCAAGACGATGTCCTGCGTGGCCGTAGGGATGCCATCGATCGGTGCGAAGGCGTCGGCCTCGCGACCGCTGAGTAGATACAGCATGCGCAGCTTAAACAACGCTTGAATGTTCGTCGGGTCGGCCTCAACTTTGGCTTGCTGCTCTTCGATTTCGAGTCGCTGCGCTTCGACTTCAGGATCCTGGGCCGCTGCCGTGTTGGTTGTGTTGTTAATAGGCGCGGCATTGGTGTTATTGGTCGTATTGGGTGATTCAACCGTCACGGCGGAAATCTTGGGCGCGCCGACGGAGGCGTTGTTGGTGTTGCTGGGAGGCGTGGTGTTCTGCGGTGCCGCGTTGGTTGATCGCACGGCGAGTTGATCGTTGTCGACGAACTTGGGACGTGTGTCGGCATCATTGGCGGCGTCGAGCGACGAGGCTGGACGCACCGGCGTGATGCTTGTGGCGCTGGACGAATCCGCCGTCGCCGCGCTGTTGGCACCGGACGGTCGATTGTTGGACCGCGTCGGTGGCGGTGCCGTGTCGTTGGTGATCGGTGTGCTGCCGCCCGCGTTGCCGCGGTCGCCGATCGATGCCATGCGAACCGGTGACATGTCGTTGTTCGGCGGCGTCGTATTGTTGGCGCGAACAGTCGACGTATCGTTGGAGACGATGCCGGTGTTGTCGTTCGCATTGCGATTGGATGGCGACAGGTTAGCGGCGTATTGTTGAATGCGCTGCGGGTCGCCACGGTTGGCAGCCGTCGCGTCGGTTTCGCCGCCGGCGTCGTCCGCATTATCCTGCTTGGCGACGGCGTCGTTTTTCGGCGGCGGCGTCGTGGTCGCATTGGTATCGTTCGATGGTTCAACCTTGCGCGGGTTTTCTTTCGCAAAGATGTTCCAGCTATTATTCGAATCGGAACACGCGCCATTGAGACATCCGACGAAGCAGATGGCCAATGCGGTGCGTAACAACGTCGATTCCTTCGACCAAGACATGATCAACATCCTAACTGCCGCCAACCCTTGCGGGCGTCTTTAGGCGGCGCACATGTCCACAATGAGTTTTTCAACAGCGAACTCGACTTCACCGAGCCCGCTCTTTGAATTCGCTTCAATTCGCAACAGCCGCAGCAGAACGTCCTCCCACTGGCGGCGCGAAAACCGTTTCAACTGTCGCTCCAAGGCCGCGGCGCTGGTCCAAATGCGCAGCTCGCTGCGCACGCGCGCCGCATTGGCACCGGTATCCATCAAGGCGCGTCCGGCGACCAATTTCTTCACGCCGAAGGCCAAGCCGCCAACGGCGCGATACGGCCCGGCGCGGTCGGTCATCAACACTTCGTGCCAAAGCTGTAACGCATCTTGCGGTCGCCGCTCGGCGATGGCATCGGTGATGCCGAACACATTTTGCTCGCGCGACTGGCCGACGAGCGCCTCGACGTCGTCGAGTTGAATGTCGGTGCGCGGCGCGACAAAGGTCGCGAGTTTATCGAGTTCCGTGTGCAACAGGCCATAGTTATCGCCGACCAAATCGCAAAGCCGACCGGCCACACCGCGGCCCAGCTGCAAGTCGTTCGCACGCGCTTCGCGATCGACCCATGCCACCAACGCGTCGCGGCCGCTCGGGGGCTTACAGTTGACGGCGGCTTTTTCCTTGTCGAGCGCCTTGTGCAGCTTGGTATTGGTTTTCCAACTGCGACATTCCAGCACCAAATAGCCATCGGGGCTGGGCTTGTCGACGTAGTCCAACAATCGATCGCGATAATTCGTGACAAACTCGTCGGCGTTGCGCACCACCACGATGCAAAGCGGGCTCAGTAGCGACGGCGTGCGCACCGCGTCGAGAACCGTCGACAGCTCGCAACTCTTGTCGCCTTCGATGGGCGTGATGCCGGCGTCGTTGCCGTCGGTCGCGCCGAGTTTTTGAAGTAGTTCTTCCAGCCCGCGGCGGCGCAGTAGATCGTCGCTGCCGAAAACGACGTACGATCTTGCAGTCTTGGCTGCCGCCATGGGCCTACTCCAACGGGTCGCGCAACGCGCTTAAGCGGTCGTGCTGATAAATCGACAGGCGTCGATTGGCTTTCTCTTTTAGTTCGGGCGTCACATCCTTTTGTGCCGCCGCTTTTTGCCAGGCGTTGCGCGCCGCGCGTCGATCGCCGACGAACAAACACGCATCGCCGTATTGAATCAGCACATCCGCATCCTCGGGACGCAGTTGCACCAATTTGTTCAGCGTGGCCTGCGCCGAGCGATAGCGCCGCTGCTTGATCTGTACCACCGACAAACCTTCGAGCGCCGGCGCATACTTCGGTTCGCTTTCGATCACCGTGCGATACGCGGCTTCGGCCGCATCGAGTTCTCCCAACAACAAATGCGTCGTGGCCAGATCATTTTGCGCTTTGTATAAATTCGCGTCGGCGTCTAACGCTTCGCGAAAGTAGCGCAACGCCAACCGATATTCACCGCGCGCGCGATGCCAGCGGGCGAGATCATACCGTTTTTCGGCGGAAGTTTCCGCATCTGTGGTCGCGGCGTCGACGATTTCGTTGGCGTCAACCGATCCATTGCGACGTTCGTCAAAAGGCGACAACGGTGCACCGTCTTGTGATTTTTCATTTGACGACACCAATTTCACAGGTGAGTTGTGGTTTGCCTGTGAATCACCCTGTGAATCATCGACTACATCGTTAATCGAGGCGCTTTTGTTGGTGCGAACCCGGCCGGTCGGTGTCTGGGTGCCAATGATTTTCGGGTGCGACGTAAACGTATCGCGGTTGCCCGCACGGTCGGCCGCCGTGAGTTGTACGCGCAATTCGCCGGTGACGTTCATCGGCATGTGCCAATCGAAGCTGCCGCGGGCGTCGAGATTGCGCGCGATCGGGATAAACGCGCCGAAGTTGTCGGTCTGGTACGAAAGCGTGACCGGCCCGACGGGCAAGTTGTTCGTCGCGTCGGTGGCGAGCCATTCGAGATGCAGGATGTTGCCGCCGGTGCTCGTGGTCTCGATTTCCATGCGACGCAGCCGAATCGTCGGCGCGTCGCGGTCGACCATGACCCAGCGCTGCGGCACGCTGCCGGGCATCGGATCGGGTGTGCAGCCGGTCTCGCCGTGCAACACGATGTAGAAACCGTAGAGGCCGTCGCTGTCGGCGGTGAAGGGCAGCGGGTTCGCCAGCGGGTCCGCGATTGGTGCCTTGCTCCAACTCGCGCCTTCGTCGGTGCTGACGTAAAGGTCGGCGGCGACGGGCGGCGGCGAGTCGGGCGCAAGTTGGTAGCCGATAGCGATTTCCGGTCGGTCGAGCTGCTCGACTTGCCCGCCGCGCAAGGCGGTGAGGTACGCCGCGGCACCGGCGGTCTGCGCTTCGTCTTCAATGGGCGTGTTTGCGTGCGCGATGCCCACGGTAAGCGCCGCGTATGTGATGAATGCCAAGACAACTTTTTTGATCGATTGAGCCACGTTGTTCACTCGCTTGCCGTTCGGCAACATTTGCTCGTTTTTGAATGCTTGCTAACTGTTCGGCGCGACTGCGCGCGCAGCGACATCGTTTAAATATCGGACATTGCCGTCGAATCGGTCAGACCAATGGTGCGGCGCGCTAGTCTTCGCGTTTCTTCCACTTTTTTTGCAAGCGTCCTGTAGAAAACTGCGCCGCTGTAGCACGGCGCGGGGCGGCATTTCAGCCTTGAAATGAAGGTGAACCCGACTGCGGCGTGCGCCGATTCGCCGGTTAATAGGTCGTCGGTTGCCGTCGGGACGTCCGCAAATTCAGCAGATAACCCGGCTCTCAGTGCTATCGACGGCGATTACCGAAGCATGAGTCGTGAGGAGGGGGAGTGCGATGAATTCAGGGCGATATCTCGCGGTCTGCAGATTTTGCGCTGCGGCAACCATTGCCGGTGTCGGCATGGCGACGGTCGGTTGTCAATCACAAGAGCGTAGCTGCCCGTGCCCGCACGAATCGACGATGCGAATCAATTTCCCGCCGCAATACGAAACGCCCAGCGATCAGCCCACCGCCGAGCCGGCGCAAGAGCGACAAGATACCGACTCGCGCATGAAGCGCTATCATCGCCGACCTTCGCGCTGGCGCGTGAAGCTGCGCGCCAAATATGCGAGTGGTGACGGTTTCAATCCGATCGGTGTGACGCTGTCCGCCTATTAAGGCTCGGTTCGGCAACGAAAATACGGTTCGTTCTCTGAGCGTGTTTATATCGATTTCGAGACGGTGATCGTCTGGCCGCTGCTATACAGCGCGCCATCCGAGGCGAGCATCGCAACCATCTTTGCAATGTCATCCGGATCGAGCGTGGCGTCTTTTGGAAAATCGGGAAAGGCACCGCGCAGCATCTCTGTTTCGACCGCCCCCGGTGCCACGCAATACACGCGGATATTCCGATCGGCACCTTCGCGCGCGAGAAACTTGGTGTACGCCACGACAAACGCCTTGGCCGCGCCGTAGGCGGCGAAACCGGGGAAAGCGTCGAATGCGGCGACCGAGGCCGTGTTGATGATGGCCCCTTGCGACGCGGCAAGATGCGGCCAGGCGGCGCGGCTGCATAGATACACCGAGCGGATGTTGGCGTTGATGTTTTCATCAAACACGTCGACCGACATCTCATCGATCCTGGCGAGCGGCGCGACGCCCGCGTTGTTAAACAGCAGATCGATCTGACCGCACTCGGAAATCGTTTGGTCGATAAGTCGCCTTACCGACGCTTCATCGGTAACGTCGGTGGGAATAACGACGGCGCGACCGCCGGCGGCTTTGACCTGTTGCTGGGTATCGTTGAGATCGCTTTCGGTGCGCGCCGCCAGCACGACGGTGGCGCCTGCTTTTGCCAAACGAATGGCCGTGGCGCGACCGATGCCGCGACCGGCACCGGTGATGATGGCGACTTTGCCGGAGAGATCGACGGAGAGGTTGTTCATATCAGTTTGCTTTGTGTTTGCTGTTGTCGAGTTCGGCGGAAGGCGTGCGTACGTTGAGATTGATGAGTTCGCGCCGCGAGCCGTAGGCGTCGGGCCGAGTCGGTTCGGATTTGGCGGCGCACGATCCGCAACCGGCACTGTTCGATGAAAGCATGCGCCGCAGCCAGAACGCGACAGCGGCGACGACGATTAGGATGGCGACGATGTCTTGCCACATAGATCGTTCAGATTGTAGTCGGGGATTTGGGGATGGCGAACGGTGGCAGGTCGTGGTGGGGTGATCTGGTTCGGCTTATTCGTTTAATTTGCGCATTTGTGGAAGCGCTGTGGCACCGGTTTGCAACCGGTGGGCCTCGTCGCGACGCCAATATTTCGTCCCAATTTTGTGGGGTCTGAGGATTCACCCGTGCCCGATCGCCCCAGGGCATTAAGTCGTGACGGTGCGCCGGCGCAGTCTTTTTTGGTGACCAATGGTGGAACGGCGACGGCGTATTTAGAATGACGGGTAAGAACCGCTCATTGACCTTTCAAGGAAGCCGCCATGATCGACCATTTGATTGACCGCCTGGAAGCTGCTGCGCGTTGGACGACCGACCTGACGAAGGACATCGACGACGGACGTTGGTTTGAAGCGCCGCGCGAGGATTTGGGGCATTTGGCCTGGCAGCTCGGCCATATTGCCGTTTCGCGCATCGCATTGGTGCACGTGCGCTGTTGCGATCGGACGGTAGAAGACTGTTGCGACCCGCACTTGGTGAAGATTTTGGGGCGCGGTTCGGTGCCGGTCTCCGATCCGGCGGCATACCCGGCGTTGGGCGTGATAAAGGAGTTTTATAAGGAAACGCAGGAGCAGGTGCTGAAGCTCGTGCGCGAGATGCCGGCGGACCAATTGCAAAAAGAAACGGCGGGACCGCCGCATCCGATGTTTGGCAACAAGGCCGGCGCGATCAGCATGGCCGCGATGCACGAGTGTTTTCATTGCGGACAGATCGCGCTGATGCGACGGTTGTGGGGGATGGCGGCGCTGCGGTAGCTGGGGGGGGAGGTGAGTCTTGAGTGCTGCGTCTTGAGTCGTGGGTCTTGAGTTGTGGGCTTGAGGCTTGTGGCTTAGGGTTTGGGGCGTTGCGTGGATCTTGAGGTGTGCGCTTAGCAGCGGCGCACGCCGCTTCAGAGCCGCGTCCTGTGGACGCATGTTTGGCACGACGTCATATCAATTGGTCGCGATTAGATCTTGCGGCATAACCGGGATTCCATCGTGACTAGCGCATGACCTAGGTACATCCCTTACTCGTTTATATCTAGACGCCAATGACATACATTTTTCCTTCCGCACGAACCTAGCGAGCAGCGCTGTCGTATCGGTGCTGTGTTCTTTAGGCACCTCAGTTCTCAATCATCGCCGCAGGGAGGCTCGTGATGATGTTGTCTATGATCCTGGCTATTTGTTTGTTGCCCGTTGAGCTTGGCGCTGCAATTCCTGCGCCGCCGTCGGTAAACACATTGCCGAGTACCACCATTGATCTAGCAAAGACCTTCGACGGATTCGAAGCGTCCTTTGTGCTCGTGAATGAAAAGACGCAGACGGTCGAGCGCTTCAATCCCAAGCGCTGCCGGGAACGATTGGGGCCGTGTTCGACATTCAAAGTGCCGCACGCGCTGATCGCCCTCGAACTCGGCGTACTCACCGACGAAAACCACCCGATGAAATGGGATGGCCAGCAGCGCTGGCGCGATGCGCTGAACCGCGACCATACGCTGGCGTCGGCGATGAGCGACTCGGTGCTTTGGTACTTCCAACGCGTCGCGCCCGAAATCGGCGAAGAACGCATGCGGGCAAATCTGAAAAAGCTGGATTACGGCAATCAGGACATCTCCTCGGGCCTGACCACGTTTTGGTTAAATCAATCGCTGAAGATTTCGGCCGACGAGCAGGTCGAGTTTCTGCGAAAGCTACGGACCGGTCGCCTGCCGTATGGCAAGCATGCGTTAAAGACAACGCGTAAGGTGATCACGCTCGAATCCACCAAGGATTACACCTTAGCCGGCAAGACGGGTACGGCGGCGAGCGACGACCACGAGCGCATGATCCTCGGTTGGTTCATCGGCTACGTCGAACGCGGTGACGAGGCTTACGTTTTCGCGTGCAACATTGCCGCCGATGAGAAAGCACACGGGCCGCGTGCGAAGAAGTTGGTGTTGAAGGTGTTACGCGCGCGGGGCATTCTGCCCGCACCTACATCGGCGCCTGTGGATTAGGCTCACTTTCAGATTGTGAACGAGAATACGTTAATCAGCCCGGTTGCGTATGCGCCTGGCGCGAATCTGGTGCGACATACGACGGGGTTTCTTGGCGACTTCATTCGGATAGCCGATGAGTAACGCAACATAAATATATAGGTTGCGCGTCAGCTGAAGCTCGCGCTGCAGTTTTTTCTGATCGAACGATTCGCTGTGGTACATGGCACAGCCCGCAAGACCGAAGGTTTCGGCTAACAGCAGGATGTTTTGTGCCGCCATGCCGGCATCGAGTGCGGGGGCCTGTCTTTCCGGATACAGCGTCGGATCGTTGGCGATGTAAAAGATGGCCGGTGCGTTGTTCAGCATATAGGCATTGTTGACGCCTTCTTTGACGTCGCGCGGAAAGGCATTTTCGGCGACGGTGATCACGACGCCCTGACGGTTGCAGGAAGACGGTGCCTGCAAGCCGGCGTCGATAAGGGTTCGAATAATTTCTTCAGAAATACCAACGGGCTTCCAGACGCGCGCGCTAGTACGTTTCTCGATCAGTGCGGCGAGGTCATGGGGCGCGATGATCGATGATGTCGAAGCCGACGATTCGGTGTCGGGTGGGGTAATGTTTATCCAGCCGGGCGTTGCTCGCCATTGTTCGTAAACGCGATGTATTTCGCGAATCCACTCGATGGTGGCGGCATCGGAGGCGATGAGGCCCGCGCGCCGCTCCGCTTCCGCAAGGTAATGGCCGAGCGCGTCAAAATGGCGAAAGCCCCGCGGATTCTTGACTGGCGGGTCGGCCGAACGATGTTTGGTCGCTTTCTCAGTCTGGTGTGCGTGCCAGGAAAGCAACGAGAGTAGCTGATGGTCGGTAAGTCGATCCGACCGCTTGAGCCGCATGAGGCTATGCGTAACACGCGCGCTCGACCAATAAAAAATGTCCCACCACTGTTTGGTGACGAAACGATAGGCAAAATATAGCGCGAGTTGGTAGCGGGCCGTCATGGCGAGTTTCCGGGTTCGGCAAAGCTTAGGATGGTCTGTATATCAAATTCCGTGTCGGACGTCACGCGCGACGCGGCGCGCAGATATATGACGGGCCCGGTCGAACCGTTGCAAGTTGTCTCGGCTATATCGCCGGCGGCAGGGTGGTGTCGAATGCGCAACCCGCTGGCAAACTCAAAGTGCGACCAACCGTCAATCGGGGCGCATTGTACCGGTGCTTCCTGTAGCCGCAGGTTGAGATGAATCAAGTCCGCCTGCCGTCGAGCTAGATGGTCCAGCATCACGCGATGCCGAAAGGTCAGTGCGGTTGGCTCGAATGTTATCCGCGTGGATAGCGTTCCGATGGAGCTCGTCTTGGTGCGCCGACACCGCATTTTGCGCCAAGGCGTGCGACGGTCCACGTCAGCATTGAACGAAAACTCACTCGTTAGTTCGACTCGGTCGCAGGACTGTTCGAAGGTCAGTTGCTGTTGATCGCCCGCGCATATTTTTCGGAATCGGTCGAGACGGATAAATGGCGAGAATCCCGCGCGATCGAGAAAGTCATCAGAGTTCGTTCTGGAAAAAAGAAAGCGCGCCGCCTGCCACGATGCGATGAAGCGTTCGAGGAGCGACTGACGCTGAGCCAGACGCATGAATCCGCGGATGTCGCGCGGGATCGGCGGGACGACATCGCGCTTACGATGGCGAATAAGCTGGGGCGTCGCACACTGATAGCGCTGGTCGCGACCGAGTTTAGGTTCGTCATTGAATCGGCGCATTGCGATCAGACAATCGTAAGCTGCAGATCGATAGCGCAATATCCCGGCGGCGGGATGATATTGAACTTTGTTAACGGTTTGCATTGTATCCTTGTTGCCCGACGGCCGCTTAGTCATCGATTGATTCTCGCGCCCGTTTATCTTCGCGATGTAAATCGAAACGTGCACGATTGCCCAACTGTAAATGTTGTAAACGATCGCATGCATGTATTGATCGAATCCCAGACGGCGGTGATTGTTCGCCGACGGATTGAGCGCAAGTTCGCCGGATTCCGACTGCCACGATTCCAGCATTTCTTCGATCTCGTTGGCGGCGCGGCGGTACTGCGCGTTCGTCGTTTGTAGCGCTAATAATCGGCAGGCCGCATAGAGGTTGGCGTAACCGAACAGTGATGATTGAGATCGGCCGTAGCTGAAGACACGATCGATGTCCGCGAGCGACAGTAGCGCGTCGATGGCGCGGCCCGCCTCTTCGATTTGATGGGCGCGACCGTTGATCATCGCACCCAGAAGACGTGTTAGCGCCATCTTCGCGACGTAAACGGACGAAGCATATCCGCCACCGTTGGGGCTCGGCGAATCGACATATAGTCCGTCGGAGCCGATCGAGTCGGCAAGCATCTCATCCAGTTCGACACGCAATTTCGGCTCGGTATCGGCGTGCAGATGCGAACATCGGTAACGAAGCTCGAAGTCGAGCATGAAGGCGAAGTTACGGTTACGAGTCCGCAGTGACGATGCCGTGGGCAAGGGCGTGGCCGTGAGGTAATCGGCCAATTCCGCTGCCCATTGGGATTCGCGTCGACGTGCCACCCAATGGGCAAGCGATAGTAAAAAACCATTGAATTCACGGGAAGATCGCGTTTGCTCGGGTGAAAGTTGGCAAAAGTAATGCCATACGCGCGATGCGGTCGGATCGGAGAGCTCTGGCGCGTCCGCGCAAAGGCGCCCCAGTAGGTATGCCGCATAGTGATATTGAAACGGTAGCGGATGACGTGAGTATGGGTCGCAGATCGCGCCGCTCGGACGAACTTGTCGCTCGATCCAGTTAGACCAATGATTCAGTAGTTGATCCATTCAAGTCGGCTTTCGCACGATTGGCGTTCGTTTCGATACGACCTCGTTTGGTTCTGCGGTCGTCAATAGTTGCTCTAATCGCTCCCGCAACATTCGATGACGTTAAATCGTTGCTTACGCATCCTGCAATGCGCCTTCGTTAGCGGGCGTCGTTACCGACCGGCGAACGGGTCCGGTTGGCGTGTTCTCCAACTTGTAAACGGGGTCTTTTAACATCATCTCGCGTACGAGTTTCGGGTATGGGCCGTATTCCGCCTCGTCGTACGGAATCAGGAACGGATAAACATGGCGCTCCATATAGATACGTGCGGCTTCGTCGAGGTCATTCGTGCCGTATTTTTCTTCGACGATATATTGGATGTAGCTGGCCAATGTGGGAAAACGATCGAAATCCCCCAATTGACGCCAATTGGTACGCTCCGATCTGAAAAAGTGATGCATGTCGGGCTTAATCGTGCAGTGCATCCATACCGGGTTGGGCCAGCGCTTGGCTAATACACCGTACATCTTGTGGTATCGGGTCGCTTCCCAGCGACCGCGGCGTTCAAACCGAAAGCCCGGCAGAAATCTAAAAAACCGTACCATGGGCGCGGAAGTCGGTGGCGGAAGATACCAACGGTCGAGGTTGGTGTTCATGCCGCCGGGATTAAGCGGTTGACCGGTATGCCAGAGATCGACGGAGACGTTGACCTGCGGGACGGCAATCGCCGGTGGAAGAAAGCGGCTACCTTGCTTGAGGTAAGCTCTAAGGTTAGCAATGCTCCGAGGACCGCTGGTGTAGGCGACATAGTCCGAGTCGCCGCGCAAGAGCCACTGAAACCGTGATTGTTCTAGCGCAAACTGCCGATTGTGATAAAGATCCGGCAAATCGGGCTGGTGGTGAAATTTGATTTGGTCGGGAAACGCTCGGACCAATTCACGGACGATATCGATGGTGTTGTCCGTCGAGCCGTTATCGACGACCACAATCTCGTCGCCGAATTCGAGAAACGATCGAATCGATGTCGCAACCGTCGCTTCCTCGTTCTGCGTCGCGATTAAAACTGAGATACCGGGAAGGCGTTTCATGGCGGTTCCGCGTAAGTGCCGGTGCGTGTTCTGTTAGTTCGTTTGTTCCGAGTTGTCGAGTGCCTCGGAAAGGTTTTCGTCTCGCCGGTCCAGTCGCTTTTTCGATTCTGCAATCATGCTTCGCAATGAGCCGCCGAACGGAGATGCCCAAGTGGCGATCAAAGTGCCCGCGAGTATGAGTAGTTTGGCTGCGAGGAGCCCGTTGCCTTCCAACTGCAGGCCGTAGCGTGCCAACAGGTATCCTATCGTACCGGCGGTCAGCGTCGAGAACGTGATCCCTAAGGCTCTTCGATTCATCCTAATCGGCTGATATTTTCTGCAAAGCAGATAGAAAAACAATGCGACGGCAGCCATCGATACGAGCTTGGACCATGCGGCGACCGCAGCGCCATATTTAGGAATGAGCGCGTAATTGATGCCAAAATTGAGGGCCGCCTGTGCGATTCCGCCAATGGATATCATGATGGTGAGTTTTTGATAGTAAATCGGCGTGGCGTAAAGTTTGCGCAAGCCGGCAAAAACGAAGGACGCGGCGAGTATCGCTACCCACGGGATGCCCTCGTTGTAGCTTGCGTTGATAAAGAGGCGGTAAAACTCCGGCGCGAACAGACTCAGGAAAAATGCGCTACCCACGAGCAGGTGAATAAAGACAGATTGAAAGCGCTCGATCCGTAAGATGTTTTCGGGTTTATCTTCTTTAAGCAGGGCAAACATCATCGGGCCGTAGACCATAAAAATGGCGAGCACGAAGATATTAATCACGCGCCCGATCTCGAACGCCACCGAGTAGATGCCGGAAGCATTCGCATCGCCGAGCCACGTGATGAGCAGGCGGTCGGAATAACCGGACAGCCAACTGGCGGCGGTCAACGGAATCAACCCGATGGAGTAAGACAACGCCGAACGGAGTTGCGGGCGATCTATGGTGAATGCGATCAGGCCATCTTGGAAGAGCTTATAGAGCAAGTACGCGGCCGATGCGGCTTCGCCCGCGAGCACGCCCCACAACAGGGCGGCGGGCGTTGCTTTGATGCCGATCAGGATGGTCAGCGCGATCGCCGCGTTGACAATCGCCAGGATATACGTGGCGGAGGTAACGAGGCCGGAACGATGTTGCGAGCGAAAATGTGTCCGTGCCAGCGCGTTGAACTGGGCGAACAGCGGTATCACGCATACGACGGCGACGTAGGGTAAAGCCGGGATGCTGTACGCGGCCGTCAAGTACGGGGCCAAGAGGAAGAACAAAATACTGGCAACGATGGCTCCCCAAACGGAGGTGAAAATGAAGAGTGTGCTAAAGAGTGCACGAAGTTTGGTGGGTTCTTCGCACTCATCGAAATAAAAGCGGGCATACGCATTGTCGAGATAGAGCGACGTGGCGACGACGATCAATCCGGCGATGGCGAAGAGGTTTGAAAACGTCGCATAATCGCTTGGGGAAAGCCAAGTCGTGTAAACCGGTAACAGGATCGCATGCAATCCCTTCGTCAACAGGCTGGCCACGAAGTAGACGGCACCGTGTCTTGCGATTCTCGAAAAGTCGCTTCCCTTGGTGATGGATTGGCTCATGCGGCGTGGCAGCTTTCCGGAAAGGGTGATACCTGTAAGAAAAGGTCGCTGCTCTTAGTTTCGTTCTTGTTTGGCGGCGCGGACAACTTTGTATGCCAACGACAGCGGGCTTAACGCACATGCCAACAAGCCGGCTTTGAATGGGGAATCGAGATTCATCTTGGCGACCCGATAGGCAGGATGGCGCCGGGCGCGGCCTTTGCCGTGCCAGATGGTGCTCTCGGGGTGAAACTTCGCGTCGTTGTATTCGTCGGGCAGGGGTTTGAATTTCAGCCGATCTTTGAATTTTTCATAGGCGAGGTAAAGAAACTCCTGGTCGATGTACGCATCCGTCTTATCTTCCTCGCGCCATTCGATAATGGGCTTGCCCGCGTCGATCCACGCGCGCATCGTGTTGTTATATTCCTCTGCAAAGGCGATCGTTGACGGGTTCGGGCGAATGGCAATCACACCGCTGTTAAATTTGGCGGCGTGCGGTGTACCGACGGGGCCGATTTGCGTCATGTTCGGGCGCAGGCGAATTAGCAGATCGTGTTGTTCCAGTTCTTTGAACAGACCGACCGGCGACTTGCGCAGGATGATATCCGAATCGAGATAGATCACCGGTTCGTGGGACGTCGCCGTAAGTTCGGCAATCGGAATCGACCGGGCACAACACATGATGCCGCGCCAACGTGCGGCATCCCTTGGCCAGGAAACGTGCTGAACGTCGAGCTTGGGATGGATGCGACGCAAATTTGCGACGCGATCTTCGCTGGAGTTGACCAAAAACAGATGGAATCGAACGTCCGGCGCATGGCGCGCGCAGGATTTAATCAGGTATTGGGCTTCGTCTAGATACTTATCGTCGACTGCAGTTAAAAACATTCTAAGAAACGCTCCCCGCTCTGGTACTTATCAACGCCGGCATACCCCGAACACAGCATTGCATCCTTATCGAATCACCTCATTGACTTTTTTCAAGAACGACGGCCTCGAACAACGCATTCAGTTCTGCGCGAGACGCTTGCCAAGAAAATCGCGATAAGACGGTCTCGCGCGCCGTTTTGCCCAATCTCTGCATAGACGCAGTCATGTTGGCGCAATGCGAGAGTGCTTCTAACAGTGCGACCGTATCGCCTTTGCGGAACACGATTCCGTTTTGTTGGTCGGTTACCACGTCGGTCATCCCGCCGACATCGCTGACCAGCACGATTTTCTCCATCGCCATCGCTTCGAGCAGTTTCATCGGTAATAGCGTTTCTGCCGGTCGAAACGGCGGTCTCGGAATCACAAATACATCGCTCGCGGCATAGTGCGCCGCCATCGCATCATGCGGCAGCGATTCTAGGAATTCAAGACGATCCGGATTCTGGGCGGCTGCGTTTCTTACGTCGCCCGCGCGAGGCCCTTTCCCGGCAATCACGACCTTGAGGTTTTCGGCAACCGATTGCGGCAGGCGGCGCGTTGCATCGAGTAGCGCGGCGATGCCGTTCACTTCGTCCAAATATCCGGCGTAGAAGATCACCGTCTGGTTCTGCCACCCGCGACGCGTTCGTATCTCGTGCCGTTCCGCGGTCCAGCGGACCGGGTTGAACCGATCCGCATCGACGCCGTTATGAATGACGCGTGTGTGATTCTTTTTAAAGTTATACAACTCGACTATACGATTGCGCGCTGCGGTGGTTTGGGCGATTGCAATATCGACAGAGGCAAACACCCGCTTTTCATAATGCCCCAGCAAGCGTCGCGTTAGTCCGTCGCGCAAGGCGGAGAGCGGATGTCCCGGTCCGACGTTGGAATAATCGCGCATGATTCCGTGCGCTTCGTAGATAAATGGCATGCTTGGACGTCGACGATGAAACGCAAGGCTCGCCAGCGCGCACGTGAGTGGATTGTGCCCGTATAGCACGTCGGGCTTTCGGCTGGACGCTTCCAGCACGAGGCGGTCGGCTTGTTTTCGATAATAGCGAGGGCGAAATCGATTGACCCCGCGCGGCTGCGCCACGGGTACGCGTACAACTTCCAGATTTGATAGGCGGTCAACGGTGGGGGTTTGATGGTCATCGTCGGTCGGAACCGGCACGATCAGCGTGTGCTCGTGCCCGTCTTCGAAGAACAGATTGTGAACGCGCGTTACTGTGCCGCCGGTCGACGGAAAGTAGGCATTGACAAAATGTAACACATTCATGCGGGGGCAGTTAAACCCAACACGAGCGGCTTTGTCAAAATCCGCACGTACACTGCCGCCGGTTGTGTTTAACCGGGCCGCCGCAATAATGCCCGCATGCCCGTCGAAGGACCGCCAACCAGCGAACCGCGTCGCCACGAGGATAACGATCGCCTCCTGCAGGACTTCCGCGCCGTGCTCGCCGACGGTACCGAGCCCGAGTTGGAATCGTTTCTTGCCGACCTGCACGCCGCCGATGTCGCCGACTGTTTGGAGGCACTGAGCGAGGAAGAGCGTTCGCGCGTGCTGTTCCTGCTGCCGCCGCGCACGGCTGCCGAAGCGATCGTCTTGCTGGAGGAATCGGTCCGGTCGGAAATGCTCGACGGCTTCCAGCCCGAGCAAGTTTCGGCGGTTTTATCCGAATTGCCCGCCGACGACGCGGTGGACGTGCTCGACGAAATGGACGCCGAGCGCGCCGACGAGATCGTCGAACACCTGCCCGAAGAAAATCGCGCCGCCGTCGAACCGCTGCGCCAGTACGACGAAGACAGCGCCGGCGGCATCATGAACACGGCGTTCGTGGCGGTGCCGATTAGCGCCAAGGTTGGCGATGCGATCAATATGATCCGCAAACTCACCGAAGAACAGCGGGTCGAGTTGTATTACGTCTATTCGGTCGATCACGACGGTAAGTTGGTCGGCGTGGTGCCGCCCGTACGGTTGGTGGCGAACCCGTCGGAAATGCCGCTGGAAAAGTTGCTGCTCGACGATTTGTTTACGGCCAATGTCGCGGACGATCAGGAAGAGGTTAAGAACAAATTCGATAAGTACGATGTCGTGGCGCTGCCGGTGGTCGATGATAACTTCCGCATGGTCGGCGTGATCACGCACGACGACGTTCTCGAAATCGCCGAAGAAGAAGCCGAAGAAGATATCCTCCACATGGCCGGGACCGATGCCGATGAGTTTTCGCGGCAGAGCGTTCTTTATGCGGCCAGCGTGCGGGCACGTTGGTTGTTACCGTGTTTGGGCGGCACGTTTGCGGCGTCGCTGATTGCGATCTTTTTCGAACAGCAGATGGATAAGAACATCTTCGCGCTATTGATTCCGTTTCTGATTCCGATTGCGGCCATGGGTGGCAACGCCGGCGTGCAAATCTCGACGGTGATCGTGCGGGCGCTGGCGACGGGTGATGTGCTGGCGAGCCAGTTTCAGCGTGCCGCATATCGTGAGATGCGCATTGCGGGAATTTTGGGCCTGGGTGCGGGGATCTTCGCGGCGGCCGGTGCGTTTATCATTATGAACTCGGGCATGAATTTCGGCGGCGGCCACGGCGGCGCGGGTGGCGATGCCGCCGATGTTGCAGCATCAACGTTTCGGCTTGCCGCTTCGGTCGGCTGCGCGATGATGCTGGCGATATTGTTGTCGGGTTCGATGGGGCTAACGTTACCGTATTTGTTTCGGCGCTTGGGTATCGACCCGGCGATTGCGACGGGGCCGCTGATCACGACGGTAAATGACGCGGTCAGCGCGACGTTATATTTGTCGATTGCGTTGCTGTTGGTTGGGTAATAGTAATGAGAAGTGGGATAGGGCCGAGATTTGGTATTTGGGTTTAGTAGCGGGCTAAAGATCGCTTGGCGTTAATAGTCCCCCATCCCCAGAGGGGCAGGGGTACCCGATTGATAATAAGTGCATCGAGAGTTGCACCCGACCGTTGCTGCTGCTCGCGCTGAAGCTTCCAAACAATCGATGAATTGTAGGTCGGTTCCATACCTTGTTCGCATAAAGCCCAAACGCTATCATTGGCCGAATTGCCGGTTGGCGTGGCGCATCTTCCGACGGTCATTCGATTCGTTGCGGCGCGGCGTCTGCGGTTTGAAAACCACAATCCAAATCTGCGGAGGTAACGCACATGACCGCCTATTCGACGGGTGACATTCGGAACATGACGTTCGTGGGGCACAGCGGCTCGGGCAAGACGTCGTTGTGTGAGGCGATCATGCATGCGACAGGCGTCACCAACCGTATGGGCAGCGTGGACGACAAGACCTCCCATCTCGATGTCGATGACGAAGAAAAGGAGCGCGGCCATTCGATCGATTCGCACGTGCTGGCCGTCATGCATCGCGGCAAGCGTTTGAATCTGATCGACACGCCCGGCGCACCCGACTTCATCGGTCCGGCAGTCGCTTCCTTCGCCGCCGTCGAAACCGCCGCCATCGTGATCAATGCCCCCGGCGGCATTCAGGTCAACACCCGTCGCATGCGCGAGCAAGCCAAGCGCTTCGGCCTCGGTCGCGTGATTATCGTAAACCACTTCGATGCCGAATCGGCCGACCTGGAACAGTTGGTCAACGATATTAAGGAATCGTTCGGCCAAGTCGTGGCACCGATCAACCTGCCCGCGCAAGGTCGCAAGTCGGTCATCAACTGTCTCGAAAAGTGCGGCGGTCAGTCGGATATTCTCGATGTCGAACACGAACATACCAACATCATCGAACGCGTGTCCGAGTGCGATGACGCGTTGATGAATCGCTACTTCGAAGAAGGCGATCTGCCCATCGAGTTGGTCAAAGAAAACTTCGTCAAGGCCGTCCGCGCTGGTACGATCGTGCCGCTGCTCTTTACCGATGCCAAGGATGAAATCGGTATCAAGGAACTGCTCGACTTCATCGTCGATTGCTGTCCGTGCCCGTTGGAAGGTAAGAAGCGTTTCCTCAAGCATCCCGATGCCGACGATGAAGAGATTCAGGTCGGTGGCGATAAGTTTGTGGGGCAGGTATTCAAGGTCGCCGTCGATCACAAAAGCAAGATCAAGTATCCATACTTTCGCGTGCTTTCGGGGACGACCAAAGCCGGCACCAACATCATGGCCACCGGCGATCGCAAAGGAAATCGACCGGGCCACTTCCATTATTTTGTCGGTGGCGATCATAAAGAGACCGACGAGGCCATTGCGGGTGATCTCGTGGCAGTCGCCAAGATGGAATTGAATATCGGCGACACGCTCTTCACCGAGGCCAACGATGGCCATGTCGAGATGCCCAAGTTCCCGCAGCCCATGTATTCCCTCGCCGTTGAGCCCAAGGCGCGCGGCGACGAAGGCAAGCTCTCCGAGGCCATCCACCGCTTTACCGAGACCGACCCGTGTTTCAAGGTCAATCACGACCCGCAAACGCACGAGTTGGTCATCAGCGGTAACGGCGATATGCACCTGCGCGTGATTCTCTCCAAAATGGCGCGGCAGTTTAAGCTCGAAGTGGATACCAAAACGCCCAAGATCCCGTATCGCGAAACGATCTCTAAAGGGGCTGAAGGGCACTATCGCCACAAGAAGCAAACGGGCGGTGCCGGTCAGTTCGGCGAGGTCTATCTCAAGATCGATCCGCTGGAGCGCGGCAGCGATCCGACGCTCGAATGGTCGTGGGATATCTTCGGCGGTTCGATTCCGGGGCAGTTTGAACCCGCGATCAAGAAGGGCGTGACCGAATTGATGGAAGCCGGCCCGCTGGCGGGCTTCCCCATGCAGGATGTGAAGGTCTCGATCACCGACGGCAAGCATCACCCGGTCGATTCCAAGGAAGTTGCGTTTAAAACCGCCGGCAAGCTTGCATTTAAAGATGCCGTGTTGAAATCCAAGCCGGTGCTGCTCGAACCTATCGTCAACGTCGAAGTCACCGCCCCGACCGATCAGGTGGGGGATATCACCGGCGATTTGGCACAACGTCGCGGTCGGCCGACCGGCCAGGATTTGCTGCCCGGCAATATGACGTTGATCGAAGCACAGGTGCCGCTCGCGAAGCTTTCCGATTATCATTCCCGGTTGAGTTCGATGACCGGCGGCAAGGGCAGCTACGCACTGGAGTTCTCGCATTACGAGCCGGTGCCCAGCAACGAAGTTCAGGCCGTCATGGCACAATATCAGCCGAAGGACGACGACGACGAATAGCCCGCGGGCGTTCGATTGCGATTCATGAAGACCGCATCCTCGGAAAAGCCGGCCGACGTCATGGAGGCTGCGTCTGGCGAAAACGCCGACGATGCTTTGCGCGCCGATGGCGAGCCGCGTAACCGCCCCGACCGGTCGGACGTGGGTGCCATGCGCAGCGATCCCTCTCCCGGCATCATGTCCATCGAAGAGCACCCGGTGCCCTTCATGACGCTGGTGCGTATCCGCATCGTGCGGGCGTTCCTGCGCGTTTGGATGCGCATCTTTAGCCTGTCGGGCCTTTATCTACTCGGATACGCATTCGGCATTGGCGAGTATCTGGTGGATTACCGTCGCCGCCACCGCGTGCACGAGAAGCTCAAGTCGTACTTCAAAGAGCAGGCAACGCCCAAGTTTCGGCGCAAGGCGTGCATCGGTTACTTCACCCGCATGCGCTGCGACAAGATTTTTTATACCATTCTCGATCGCATCCCGCGCGATCAGATCATGAATCGTATCGAGCTGTCGGGCGTGCAGCACATTAAAGATGGGCAGCAAAAAGGCAACGGGGTATACGTGGCGCTGTGTCACTTCGGTTCGCATCATATTGCCGGCTTGTTGATGGCGCTGCTCGGGTTTGAATTGGCCGGTGTGCGCGACGGCAAGGAAAGCGCCGTGCGACGCTACATTCAAAATCGCTACGTCGAAACGTTTCCCGAAATCCGCCGCATGAAGATGTTCGCCGCCAATTCCTTCCCGCGCGGCATCTATAGACATCTGCAAGACAACAAAATCGTCGCCAGTTTGCTCGATCCCGAGCGCCGTCGCGGTCAGACGACCAAGACCATGACGATTTCGATGTTCGGTACCGATCGGGACGTGTTAATCGGCCCTTTGCAAATCGCCATGCGCTGCAATTCGGAAGTGTTGCAGGGTTTCGTTATTTCCAAGCCGTACTTTCATTACGAGCTGCGCATCAGCCCACCGCTGGTTGAGAATTACGATAGCAAAGATGAAGACCGCACGATTCGTCGGATATTGGGCTGCTATGCGGGTGGCGTGGAATCATTCGCCGAGAATCATCCCGATCATTTGATGAATATTTAAGCGACGCCCTTTGCTCGGCGTGGCAGTATCCGCTTGCTCAGCCTCATCGCGTGTGCGATCCAGCGCCATCCGACATGGCTGCCACGGTAAAGTTCGCGCAAGTGCGTTTCGCTCGGCAGCCCCACGGCCGCCAAGTATTGCCATTTTCCCTGCCAACTTGGGATACCCAGCGCATTGATGAACGCGTCGTAGGCCGGTCGTTCCAAAGCGCGCGAGGCTTGGGATAAGGTCAAGCGTGCCAGCGGATCGACGCGTCGAGATAACGCGTTGAGATAGGGCTGCACGAGTGTCGGTGCGTCAAATGTCTCGCCAACGTTTGTTAGCGCGAGACGCAATGGGGCCGTCAGGCGCCACGATGCTGTTAGGCGAGCGACGTCTCGAGGGTCGATGCAACCTTGCTTGAGCGATAACCAATGAAACACGTCGTAGAGCCAGCGCAGGTGTTTGCCGCCGTGACAGGCGGCGTGCACGGCAAGATGAATCAGCATCGTCGTCGCGTTGGGAATGCGAACGGTGCGCCCCAGCAATTTGCCGGTCTCGCAATCTTGCAGAAACGCATCGACGGGTGTGCGCATCGCGAAGAGCGTCGGACGAAACGCGCGCACGTGCAGATCGATCTTGACGGGCGGCGTGCCCATCAGATATTCGCGTTCGTAATGAAACCGCGGGTAGAAGTCGGCTTGTACCAGATCGGCTCCGGTAAGTCCGCCGAGTTCGCTCATGATCTGATCGACCCGCGCCGCGTCTCGCGCGCGAATCAGCATATCGACGTCGGTCATCGGGCGTGCGTTTAAGTCGGCCGCGCCGCATGCGATCAGTGCCGCGCCCTTTAAAAATACATAAGGAATCTCGGCGGCATCGAGACGCTCGACCAAGCGCAGTGCGTGCGTCAGGCGATCTCGATTTTGGATTTCGGTTCGCTGGCGTTCGCGTTGCATTCGGTCTCGCAAGAGGCGTGGCAAAGTTAGCCCTGAATCTTGTAGTCGCGTTTCGACGATGCCGAATACGCCCAACTCGATCGCGCGATCGATGAGACGCGAATGCAAGCCAGCCGGTGCAAGTCGCGCCTGGTTAATGACCGCTTCGTTGCCCGAGATTATCTGAGACAGATACCGATTGATATCGTTCGGTGTCAGCAATTTGGGAGTTGTTTCGGGTCGCTGCGACGCATTGCCTGTTACTGGCAGGTTGAATAGAGCGTCCGGCTGAATGGCCACACTGCGATCGTTCATTGTTTATCAGGCGGAAACAACTGCACGTTTGCCGCGTGCGCTATCGATATGCGACGTCGCGGATGAGACTTGTTCTGCATTATTGTTGCGCTCGCACGCAGCGCTGTCGGCGGCTATGCCGATCAGCTCACACGTCTTCGCCAAGTCGCCCGTGGTTAGCTCGTAACACGAACATCGTTCGCACAATCGTGCGACTGTTTCCATGGCGATTGGCCCCCAGCGGCCAAAGTTAAAGCATCGTCGTAAGCAATTCATAGCCGCCAGACCGCGCGGGAGTTCGCGCAAACTCGGTTCCGCGTTGCCATCAAGCTGCGGAAAGACAATCAAACGCGGTGTGACCCGATCAACCAGCGCGTTTGGTCGAATATTCGTCGCGGGCAGACAGCGAATTGCACCTTTATCAGCGCGATGAAAGCGCCGTAGGTTTGCAATGTCGATGCCTTCGCGCTCGAGCAACGCGACCGACCCCGGTTTGATACTCAACGATTTAGGAAACGGTGCCAGATCGATGGTTTGTGGATCGATCAATGCAAATTCGTCGCTGGCATAGTTCCAGCCGCGCTTGATGAGTGCTGCCGTTACCGTCGTTTTACCGAACCCCGGCCCGCCGGGGATCACCAAACCGACATCACCACGTTGCAGCACGGCGGCGTGCAGTTGCACATAATCCGGCAGGTGCCGCGCAACGCTGAGATTGATCACTCCGTCGATGTGCGGAACGACGCGCGCCCGCTTGCGCACGCTAAAGCGTTCCTCAACCTCGCCGCTGATGTGATAGTGCACGATGCCGCTGCGCCACGAGCGCCGCTTTTCAACTATAACCGTCGTGCAAAATCCGGTAGCTTCCGCGTTCGCCTGCAAGCTACGGTTGACCCTCGCGTAATCGGCATAGACGCGTGGGCAATTGGTCAGCAAACGCACGGCAACAGGACCGAGCTGCGCGTTAAATCGCAAACAGCCCGTAGCCGAATCGCGCTGGGCGTCGGCCTGATCGATGACCGAGGGGCTTATCTTGTCGCCAAGGATGGACAGCGATAGCGCCGTCACGCCGCTGCCTCTAACGTGAGCAGCGCGTCGTCTAGGAGTTTGCTACACGTCGTGACCACGTCCGTTTCAATCGTGGTGAGTTCGATGCCGTCAAATGCGTCGTGCAATTCTTGCGCGATCGTCGCAATTGAATGCGTACCGTCACATAAGCGCCAAACGCATAACGCGGTCATGTTCAGATAGTGGACCGAATCGCGGACCGGGTCGTACAGTAAGGCACCGTCATCGATGGGGCGCAAGTGCAAGTCCTGTCGTCGGAACAGGTGCGCGCCGGAATGTATGTTTGTTGGTTGCGGCAAACTCATCCTTATGGCCCCGGCGTGATTAGGCTGCCGCCCGAGCCGGCAACGGCTTGCGGCGGCTTCAGCAGCATCACCACAGGGGCAACGTAGGCAGCGCGCCGCAACCCCTCGCGCAGAAATTGCCGACGGTCGGCCTTCGATTCTCTTTCGCCCGGCTGTGTTTCCGGTTTGTCGTGCTGGGGGGCCGATTCGCTCATCTTAAGGATTTATCGGCGAATGTCGGAGCAGCTTCGCAGTGATGCAATCGCTTGCAGTGCGGCCTGAGAACGACGGGCAATACCGGATTCAGTGGACCTCAGGTTTGCCGCGCGAATTGGAATTCGCACACCTGTTTCCGGACGATAAATTTAGCCCCATTCGAGCGTCGTGACCTTACCTGTCCATTAAATGTATCCGAAGTTATAGGGAAGATTTCATCAGGGGAAATGGCGCATCGCGCTTAACCGAATTGGATAACAGGGTGGCTGGTACCGAGAATCTGGTAAAAACCGTTCGTCTCGACGACGCCGAGGTTGAGGAAATCCTCAATAAGCTCGACGCGGATCAGCGCGGCGTCGATCCGAACAAGCGGGTCGATGCGCGTTATCAATATCGCGTCAAGCGCTGCGTCGTGCATCTGCAGGCTCAGGGCGGCGGGACGACGGCCTATCTCGTTCCGACCCGCAACATCAGCGCCACCGGCCTTGGCTTTTTGCACGGCTCGTTCGTCTATCCTGGTTCCAAATGCCTGATTCAATTGACCACGATGCACGGTACGTGGCACAATGTGCCGGCGACCGTCGTGCGCTGTAATTACGTCACTGGTCGCATTCACGAAGTCGGTGTTCGCTTTCTAGAGACAATCGATCCGAGCGAGTTTTGCGCCCAAGCGGCCACCACGCGCGTGTTGCTGGTGGAAGATGACCCGAGCATTACGCGCTTGGCCAAGACGCTCCTGAAGGCGCTTAACGCGGAAGTATCTCACGCAGAAAACGGCGTGCCGGCGCTAGAGGCCGCCAGCGACCAGATATTCGACGTGATCATGCTCGACTTGGATATGCCGGAAATGAACGGTTTTGACGCGGCGAAGGAGCTGCGCAATCGGGGCTATTCGGGAAGAATCTGCGCCGTCAGCGCCATGACGCAGCCCGAAGATTGACAGGCCGCGCTGGAAGCCGGCTGCGATCAGTATCTGGCCAAGCCATATACCAAAGATATGCTTGCCGGGCTACTCGCATCGCTTCGCAAAGAACCGCTGATTAGCTCGCTCTCCGGCGATAAGGATATGGTCCCGCTGATCGATGCGTTTGTTGCGGAACTGCCCGCGCGCATCCGCAAGGTGGAAGAAGCTGCCGCCAAGCAGGACGCCAAAGCTTTGGCATCTGCCATGCGAGCGTTGAAAGGTGAAGCTGGCGGATACGGTTTCGAACCGATCTCCACTGCCGCCGGTGCGGCGGAAAGCGCGCTACTGGCCGAGACCAATTGGGTGGCAATGAAGCCGTTGGTGGATGAACTCATAGATCTATGTTGCCAAGCGCGCAGCAGTTCCCGCAAAAATAAGAGCGGGGATGGCTCTGGCAAGGCGGCGGCAAGTGAGTCCGCCGAATCAGATAGCGGGCTCGAGTAACTCGATTGCGAATCAGCTTCGCTTAATCCCTTCCTACTTCGCAATTCGAATCCTAATCCTCCGACTCGGTTCTCAGCAATGGTGGGATTTTCGGGCAACGCTTTTACATTGCGTGAGACCGCTGTAGCCCATTACGATTAAACCATTGGATACCGGAGCGTGTCACCGCCATGCCGCAACTTGATTTTTAAGACAGGATTCCCCATGCGAAGAACACGCCCAGCGTTCACGCTCATCGAATTACTCGTCGTTATCGCAATCATCGCGATCATCATCAGCATCCTTTTACCGGGCCTCTCGGCGGCACGACGCAACGCACGTTCGACGGTTTGCCTCACGCGCCTGCGCGAACTCGGCAAGGGCTGGCATAACTACGCCGACGACAACAACGATATCAGCCTGCCCGGGCGCATGGCGAATCTCGGCGGTGGTACGGGCAACCCGGCAAATTGGTACGAGATCGGCAACGGTTTAAAATATCGACCGCGCTGGGCCGCGACGATGGGTAAGTCGGTCGGTGTGTTCGCACTATCGCAACCGAGTGTGACCGACGACCGCCAGGATTACGACAATAAGGTTTATCAATGCCCGGAATTGCCCGAGTGGATCGACGAACGGAATTATGCGTACGGTTACAACCATCAATTCCTCGGCAACGCCCGCCGCACCAACGGTAAGTTTCATAACTTCCCCGTCAATCGGTCGATGATCGCGTCGTTCGGCAGCACGGTCTTAGCCGCCGATTGTTTGGGTACGGCGGCGGGCGTGGCAACGGCCGATCGATTGCCCTACGACAACAACGGTGGCGCGTTTGCAGCGCTCGGCAATCACGGTTGGACACTCGACCCGCCGCGGCTTATTGCAAATGGCGATCGAGGCACCGGCGACGCGGGCAGCCCGCGCACCGCCGTCGATACGCGCCATCAGAACAAAGCCAACGTTGTCTTCGCCGACGGGCACGGTGAAAAGCGCACCGCCGAATCGCTGGGCTATTCGACTGCGTCGGACGGCAGCTTTGTCGAATCGGATCAGAATACGCGCAATAACGATTGGTCGGGCAGCACGCGCGACGAGGATCCGCCGGAGAAGCCGAGTTAGGGACAAAGATAACTGACCATGAGTCACGCGTATCGCAAACCATTCCAATAAGGTGACATTATCCGGAGATATTATGGTGAAGGTTCGTTTTGAGAAAACTGGCCCTGCAATCAACGAATCTGATATCGTCGCATTTGAACGCGAGATCGGATACGCGCTGCCCGAGGATTATCGCGCATTCATGCTTCGACATAATGGAGGGGTACCACATCCCGATGCTATTTTTGTTGACGCGTTGCCCGACGGCGTTCCCGCACAAATTTTATCATTCAAGAGCTTGATTCACGATATGGGCATTATGACTATTGGTTCCATTTACAACGATACGTCCAAGCGAATCGCTAAGCATGTCCTTCCGATCGCTCCGGATACGATCGGCAGCCTATTTCTCATGTCGCTCGATGGTGCGGATCGGGGGAACATTTATTACGAGAACTGTTATTATGAAGAAGGGGACAAGGAGCCTACCGGACCATTCGACGCCACTTATTTCGTTGCATCAAGTTTTTCTGAATTGCTCGGCAATTTGTTTGAATACGTGGACGAACAGTTGGAGGCCAAGCGCCTTCCATGGGAGAAGTCGATTCGCGCCGGCGACATTGGAGCCGTTGACGAGATCATCGAGCAGCGATTGTTTGATGATCTGACCAACAAGCAGGGGCGGACTCCTGTGGAAGAAGCCGCGATACACAATCAGCCGGAAATGGTGCGAACGCTGCTGGATGCAGGATGTGAGCCGCGCAATGCCATCTTGTTTGCATGTCGTCACGGTCGTGAAAGCATGGTCATCGATATGATTGATCGTGGCATTAAGCCAGTTGATGAGTGTTTATTCGCTGCCACTTCCCAAGGTAGCATTACCATTGTTGAGAAACTCTTGGCACTAGGGATGAGCCCGAATGACGCCAATCGCCACGGTATGAGCGCGTTAAAGATAGCGACGCATAACCGGCATCAGAAGATGATCGATTTATTGATAAGTGCCGGTGCAACTATTTCTGTGGGGCCCGCAAATTCAAGGTAGTAACAGTCTTCGCCTAGTTATTGATTGGGCAAGTCGGTCTTGGTTATTCGCTCCGCAAAGCGATATCGCTTTTCCGCAACATCGCTACCGGGATAATGTATGCGTAAATCTGAAGGGGAGATGATAATGTCGTCACCTGTCGGAACGGTCGTGGCGTTGTAGCTTCCAAAGGAACTCTTATCGGTAAAATAAAAAACCGGATCACGAGCGGCGAGCTGAATCAAGTTTCCGATCGACACCAAGTCGTCAATGGCCTTGTGCAGTTCTAAATGTAGGTAAGTGACCAACAGCAAAGACGTCCAATCGGGTAAGGCGGGGACTGCGCAAATGCCGAATCCGCGCTCAGGCCAAATCGCTTCGATCTTCTTTTGTAAAATCGTCGACTCAATATTCGAACGAAAAACGAACTCGCAGGTTTCTCCCATTAACACGGTGTTACCTCTAAGCGCAATTGGCTAGCCCAACGCCATCCCCGTCAACTTCTCATACGCCTCCGCATACTTCGCCGACGTCTGTTGCGCAATCTCATCCGGCAGGGCCGGTGCCGGGTCGGTCTTATCCCACTTGCCTTCGGCGCAGAGCTCCAACAAATAGTTCCGCACAAACTGTTTATCAAAACTCTTCTGATCGCGCCCCGCTTCGTAATCGTCGGCAGGCCAATAGCGGCTTGAGTCGGGCGTGAGCGCTTCATCCACGAGATAAATCTGACCGTCAATAAAACCGAATTCAAATTTGGTATCAGCCAAAATCAAGCCGCAGCGCTCGGCATGTTGACTGGCCGCGTTAAATAAGCGTAACGACACATCGCGCAAGTGCATGATGACTTCCACACCGGCAATGTCGCAGGCCTGATCGAACGTGATGTTCTCATCGTGCCCCGTCTCGGCTTTGGTGGCGGGCGTGAAAATCGGCTCGGGTAGTTTGGATGATTGTCGCAACCCGCTCGGTAATGCCACGCCGCAGACCGTGCCGCTATCGCGGTATTCGTTCCAACCGCTGCCGGCAAGATAGCCACGCACGACGCATTCGATGGGAATGACCTCGGCCTTGCGACAGAGCATGGCGCGGCCGCGCAGTTGATCGACGAAATCTTCGAGCCCAGGCGGGGCCGTCTGATCGATCACGCTCATATAGTGCGTAGGCGTGATATCGGCGAGGCGGTCGAACCAAAACGCCGAGAGCGCCGTGAGGATTTGGCCTTTGCGCGGAATTGGCGTCGGCAGCACACAGTCAAACGCGCTAATGCGATCCGTCGCGACGATCAACATGGTCGAGCCCAAATCGATCATTTCGCGGACTTTTCCGCTGCGGATTGTGTGCCCCGGAATATCGAGCTGCGTCATGGCGGTCATGAAAAATCCTTTGCGAACGCGGGTTCACAGTCGGGTGGGTTTCGCGATTGGCGTTAGCGTCGGCGCGTATCAACCCGCGCGTCGCCAGTATAAGCAAGTGCTGGATACGCGGCATTCTCGGCAGTGCGGAGCGGCGCGCGAGGCGCTCGCACCGATCAAAAACCCTTGCAAATAGGCCTCGAAACAGCGCCCCCTGCCAAAAAACCTTGTGAATAGGGCTTTTTTTGTCGAGTCTATGAAAAAAAGGCGTTGCCTCATTCAAGCAAAGACGCTATTTTTCCCGCAGTTTCGCTGCATTGGCGGCGAACAAAGCGCCCAAGTGAACGGTTTCAAGTATTCAGTGAAGGAGACAACATGGCCAAAGCAATGAGCAAGACGGCGTTGATGCGCCATCTGGCCGAGAAGAACGACATGACGCGACAGCAGGTAGTGGACTTTATGGACTGCCTCTGCGACACCGCCTACAAGGAAGCGAAGAACGGCTTCACGCTGCCCGGTCTGGGCAAGTTGGTGCTGCAAAATCGCAAAGCACGCATGGGTCGCAACCCGGCCACGGGTGAGTCGATCAAGATTCCGGCCAAGAAGGTCGTGAAGTTCCGCGTCGCCAAGGCCGCCAAGGATGCGATCCTCGGCACCGCCGGCACCAAGAAGAAGACCACCAAGAAAAAAGCCAAGAAGACCGGCAAGAAGAAGAAGCGCTAATTGGCTGAAGCGGGCCTGCAGCAGGTCTAACGGAATCCTGACGCCCGGGTGCCTATGATGGCTCTCGGGCGTTTTTTTATGATGAAACTCGCCGGAGATTGCCGATTACGCCTTGACTTGTGGCGCTAAGCTACTAGTTTGGTCGCGATTTTGGAAAGGGCGGGCAGCGCCCGGACAAACGATCCCACCAACCATGGTGCAATATGGCCGCAAAAAAGAAAACGACCGCCGGTAAGAAGAAGACAACGACGAAGAAGAAAACGCGTTCGTCCACGTCTAAAAAGAAGGCGACGACGAAGAAGAAGGCCGCATCGAAATCCAGCAAATCCACCGCCGCGGGAAAGAAGACTTCCACGGGTGGTTCTAAGAAAAAGAAAGCAGGCACGGTGAAGAGTTCCGCCACCACGAGTAAGAAAAAGAAAACCACGACAAAGAAAAAGAGCACGACCAAGAAGAAAACGACGAGCACCAAGGCGAGCGCTGCCGAGTCAGCGCCGCCGGCCGAACCGAAAAAGAAAAAGCCGCGCAAGCCCGCATTCGATGCTGAGTTTTTGAAGACGATTCGCGACGACTTGGCCGACGAGCGCCGGTTGCTGGTGGCGATGATGCAGTCGGAGAAAGACCAGCTCGCCCATAAAGAGATGGGCTTGGCCGACCCCAGCGATATGGCCTCGGGCGGGATGGAAAGCGATCTCTCGCTCGGCCTGATGGCCAACGAAGCCGCCCGGCTGGAAAAGATCGATGAAGCCATCAAGCGTATTGACGAAGGCAGCTACGGCATCTGCGTCGAGTGCGAAAAGCCGATCCCCAAGAAACGGCTCGAGTTTCTGCCGTTTGCGCTGCGCTGCCTCGAATGCGAAGGCAATCGCGAGCGCCGCGCAAGGATTGGTTCACCTTCGGATGACGACTAAGTTGCGGGTAAATCCCCAATTTAGAAGGGATTGCGTCCCTTAAGTTTCTCCCCAATTTGCGGGGGCGAGATAGACGGGATAACAATTCCACAATTGATTGAGGACGATTTGAGCGCGTCGAATCTTACGGCATCTCTTAATTATTCCGTATCGTTGTTAAGGCGCATGAATTCGTCCCGATAGGGACTGAAAGAAAATAGCCCACCCTTTTTCAAGGGTGGGTTTTTGTTTGCACGTTGAGCGTTGCCGTCCGGTACGGGCGGCGTGGGTGACATCGGTTCATTCTGTCCCTGCCGGGACGCAGAATTGATCTGCTATAAGTTTTCCCCCCGTTGAAACGGGGGCTATTTTCACGTGATCCCCATCGGGATCGAGACGCAATAACGGGATCGAGAAGCATTGTCGAGAAGTGCCGTTTCAATTTAGGTGGACGGCGTCTATTCCCTCTACTTCGCAGCGAGAGGGCCGGGGTGAGGGTTTAACTGGGGTACAAAGGTTAAGAACCCGCGCAATTAACGTGGATGAAGTACTACTGCTTCTTCAACGTCTGCTTACCGCCGTCGCCCGAGATGCTCATCTCGCCCGTCACGTAATAAATCGCGCCGTACTTGCGGTCGGCGGCGCCGGGGCGCGAAAGCGTCAGCGTCGAGCCGCTGAAATCGTACTTGCCGCGCAGGTTCTGGGTTTTGCCGTCGGTGGTGCGGGCCACGGCTTGAAAGTCGCCGTTGTCTTTGAACTCTGCCGAGATGATGTAGAAATCGAGATCTTCCGGAATCGGGTCGGCCTTCCACGTGCCCACGATAAACGAACTGCAGCCCGGCGCGGCGATCAGCAGCAACAGCAGGGCGACGAGTACAGGACGGCGGCGACGAAACAGGGCGTGCGGCATCGCGTTCCTCCTTGGCAGATGCGCGGTTCGACTGGCGGCGGTGCGGGAATGACCGCCGCGGATTTGGTTTGACGGTACGTCGCGCCACGAGGCCTGTCAACGAGGTTGAAGCGGCATCGGTTGACGCTTGCGACGGCTGTTGTTCGCTATCTGGCACGATTTGGTCGGCCAATTGACCGCGCGCCACGCATGGCGTGTGTCCGGACGCGAGACTGCCGCCGGATGGTGCTCGCGGCGTCGCACCTTGTGAAATAGCCCCGCTCAGCTATCATTTACGTAAGTCGCGGTGGACGTTTGCCGCTGGAGTTTTTGTTTGAGGACCGATTGTTTATGGCCAACCCAGACGCCATTGAAGTTGAAGCCGACGTGATTCAGGCCCTGCCGAACACGATGTTTCGGTTGGAGTTCGAACACGAAGGCAAGACGCACCAGGTGCTGGGCCATATCTCCGGCCGCCTGCGTAAGCACTTTATCCGCATTCTGCCCGGTGACCGCGTACGCGTGGAGCTGAGCCCGTACGACCTCACGCGCGGCCGCATTACGCGGCGGTTGTAGATTTTTATTGTCTGATTCCCACCTTTGAGTTGAACGCTTGCAATATCAAACGTTGCTTTCGCGTGCCGTCATTCCCTGCTTTTTGACAGCATCGATTCGAGATCGAATTCTTCCTAGTTATACGGGCGAATCACATCGGGTGTGCCGAATAATGGCATGCCGTTTTTGATTTTGATGTTGTGCCATTCAATGACGCCGTAGAAGTACCAATCGTGACCGGCGTCGAATGCCAAGTCAGCATCCGGAACGAAAATTGCCTGCCCACCGTTTGCATCCGCAATACAGTCAACGATGATTTCGGCAACGCGACAATTGTCTTGCGGAATTCGATAAACACATGCCTCGGTTTCGGCGTCTCGGCTCGTGGTCGGGTAAATCAGGCAATACCCCGCGACCACGGGAAAATTGAGTGAACGCCTGCGGTCATACTCTCTTATGCTGCTGTAGTTTTTGAACTCCATCTTGGTCTTTAAGATATCAACATCACACTCGTCATATATCCCTTTGGTTAGCGATGCGGCATCTTGTTTAACGACTTCGACTTCTTTGCGTGACGTGTATGTGATCGTAGTGGGGAGATAGTGGGCCTCCCAACTGTTGGCTGCCTTGCTTTCTTCACGTTCTTCAAATCGAATCGTGCGCCTGATTTCGATTTGGTGAGTGCCCGTTTTCAGAGTGTGTGCATGCCCTATCGCAATACGCGGATCTTCGTATATGCCCATTTCAACCAGTAGTGTTGTCGGACTTACGTCTTTGTTGAAATCGGTGGCGGCGATCAATTTTCCATTAATTAATAGCTCATCCTTTACATGTGTGTAGACCCAATACCCCGGGAATGGAGCTTGGAAGCCCGGCGATCCCAAGAGCCAGTTGCATCGGCGCAATTTTCCTGCAAGCTCGAGCCTAAAACCGACCGGATAAGGAGACGGTATATCAATTTGTGGTGCGTATTCTTCGGTGTACAGCCGCAACCAATCATCGAAATGTGCCTGCGTAAGTTGTCTTGATTGCGCGCGTCGTAAAAGTTCGTCATAAAGATCTTCATCGTAACGAGCGCCGTAAAGAAAGAACTTTGGACTTTGCAGTTCGCGTTCGAGCAAGTAGTCGGTCGAATAATATCGCACAATCCGATGCGGTCGCGTCTCGTGATAAACGCCATAACCTAAGCCGCCAACCACAGCGGCGACCAACAGGGCCTTAACGGTTCGCCGAGCTATGCGTCTAATCCGTTGCCGTCGCGGCGACGTGCAGATATTGGCTTCTGTAACCTCTTGCCCGCATTCCGTGCATTTCCCCGGATCGGTTGCATAATCGCAATACGGGCAAAATCCGGCGGGTTGGTGAGGCGATACTTCCATTCCGGAATTATACCGGCAGCCCAAGCGTTAAACGAAAGCCCGGCAGGGCTGGTCGGTTGAGAGCCCCGGATGAAGCGGAGGCCGCTTTAGCGGTCGGAGCGCAATCCGGGGAAATCAATTCCGGCAACGTTAAGCCCCGGCAAGGGGCGTAGGTACCTGCACCGCTACCGTGGTTTAAGATTCGATACAACCTGAACCATGGATTGCGCGGCTAGCGCCGCTCCATCCATGGCTCTCGACCTGCGCCCCTCCGGGGCTGAGAATTGCGAATGCGGCAAGGCCTGAGAGTATCGATTGAGACCGGGGCTGAGAAAGACGTTTACAATACGAGATTGTTTCGGCAAACGCATTAGATCCGCGTTTACCCCATATTCTTCCCAGCCTCACCATACGCATGCACGATGCGCGTGACGAGCTTGTGTCGCACGATGTCCATCTTGCCGAGGCGGCAGACGGCGATGCCTTCGACATTTTCGAGTCGGCGCACGGCATCGACGAGACCGCTGGTGCGGCCGCTTTCGAGGTCGACTTGGCTGTCGTCGCCCGTGACGACCATCTTGCTGCGCTGACCGAGGCGCGTGAGAAACATCAGCATCTGCTGCTTGGTGGCGTTCTGCGCTTCGTCGAGAATGACGACCGAGTTGTTCAGCGTGCGGCCGCGCATGAAAGCCAGCGGTACGACCTCGATCACATCGTTGACCATAAAGCGGTTGATCTGTTCGTATTCCATCATGTCGTGCATGGCGTCGAACAAAGGTCGCAAATAGGGGTTCACTTTTGCTTGTAAGTCGCCGGGTAGGTAACCGAGTTTCTCGCCGGCTTCCACGGCAGGGCGCGCCAAGACCAAGCGCTTGATGCGGCCGGCTTTCAAAAGCGACAGCGCCATCGCCACGGCGAGGTAGGTCTTACCGGTACCGGCCGGTCCCAAACAAAAGCACAAATCATGATCGCGAATGGCTTCGACGTATTCCTTCTGACCGTCGGTCTTGGGCACGATGATGGCCGACTTGCGAAAGACGGGGATCACGTTGGTGGGCATGCCGTCTTTGGCGAGCTTGACCGCGATTTCGGCGAGGGCGTCGTTAACGTCGTCGCGCTTAAGCAACGGCACACGCGTAAGCTTGGCGCGCAGATGTTCGATCACGTTGGCGGCTTTGCCAATGGCTTCCGGATCGCCTTCCAGCTTCAGCGACGTACCGCGCGCGTAAATCTTGACGCCGAGCGTTTCGCGAATGCGTTTCAGGTTCGCGTCGGCGGGGCCGAAAAGCTGCATGCGTTTTTCGTCGTTTTCGTCGAGCGTGATGATGAGTTCGGAAATGGTGGCGTTACTCCCAAGCGTCCGGGGATCGTTCTGGTATCTGCAAAGCGGCTAGTTTACCAGCATCCACCACGCGACGGGAGCGGTCGGCAGCAGCGAATCGAGCACGTCGAGCAGGCCGCCGAACGCCGGGATCTTGCTACCCGAATCCTTGGCGTCGGCGTCGCGCTTCAGGATCGATTCAATCAGATCGCCCGCCTGCCCCAGCACGGCCATCAACGCGCCGAAGACAGCGGCCAATGGCAACGCCGGGAAGACCGGAGCCCAGTCGGGCGGCGTTTCCGCAACGTAATTGACATACAAGGCAGGCAAGCAGGCAACTATGATCGACGCCGCGATGCCGCCCAAAAAGCCTTCGATTGTCTTACCGGGGCTCAGCCACGGAATTAGCTTGTGCCGACCGATGGCCATGCCGGTAAAGAGCGCTCCGATATCGCAAATCTTCACGACCGCCACGAAATACAACAAGAGCCATACGCCGTGCGACGGCGCGAAGACGCGCAGGCGAATCATAAACGCGGGCAACACGCCCAAATAGAACAACATAAAGCAACTGGTGCCCAACGCCGCCACGGCCCCTTCCACTGTGCCGCGTCGAATGATCATCAATCCGCTGCCGATGAAGCCGACCGTCAAAACGGCGAGGCTCCAGCGCAAGTCGAGTAATTCATTCATGGAGGCATCGCTGCGTGGGCCGTTGCCGGCGATGAACGGAATAACGATCAATGTCAAGCTGATGATGGTGGGCCATTGCAAGAGCGAGAGCGCGCCGGCAGCGCGAAAGAGGCGTCGCATTTCGGCCAACGAAAACACGACCAACGCCATGATCACCAGCGTGCTCAGCGCGCCGCAGAACCGAACCATCTGCCATGCACCGAGTTGCGGGCGCCAATCATCGGGCAAACGCGTACCGTCCAACGCCGCATCACCGGCCAACAAGCCGACGAGCGCGACGATCATGAGGATGCCGAAGATAAGTCGTTGACGCAGCATAGAACCGTTGGTGTAACGGTAGCGAGCGTTGGCAGCAAGCCCAAGCGTTAGTTGCTGGCCCGTGCAGCATCGGGGCCTTTGCGGATCACGAAGCGATCGATGGCCTTGCCGGCCGAATCGATCTGCCGTACCCAGCAAACATTGGGGCGTAGCTCGATATCGGTGAAGCTGAACTCGCCGTCGTTAAAGGTACGGATGTAAGGGAGGGGATCCGAGTTTTCGGGATAGCGATGCGCGCCGCCGGCCCCTGTGACGAGATAGACGACGCCGTGTCGCCCGTTGGCGGGAGCGATCTGCGGTGCGGCGGATTCGAGTACCTCGTCGTCTGGCTCTTTTTCGCGGGCGCTTTCGGGGCGGCGCTCGAGGGGCACGCCCTGGGTCAGAATCCTGCGTTGCACTTCGTCGTCGGATGGGTCGCGCGTGCGCAGCGCCGAACCCGAGAGCCGCAAGTTGGCCAAGCCGATTTCCGCCTCGTCGATGATTTCATCCCGAAACAACGGCGCGGTCCGTTCGTACAGGTGATTGTGACCGTTGAAGACGATGTCGACTTCGCAAGCCTCTAATATCTCAACGAACGCTTGCTTCAGATGTGCCGAGCCTTCCGCCGCGTGCGCGCTGTTGGTATAGAACGGATGATGGAAATAGACAAACTTCCATTTGGCATCGCAGTTGGTTAAGACGTCGCGCAACCAATCCGCCACCGTCGTTTGCATGGTTTCGAGCGGAATGGCACCGTCGGGCTCGGCAAGGTTGGTATCCAACGCCACGAAGCGCGCGGGTCCGTAATCGAAGTAATAATTGCGTTCGGTTTGTATGCCTTCGGGCCCGTTCGGGGGCAGGCAGAATTCGTCGAGCAGCGGTTGGCCGCGCTCGCTCACGACATCGTGATTGCCCAGGCAGGGCAGGAAGAAACTCGTCGGCAGCAGCCGCTGATACGGACGGTAGAAGTTATCGAGATAATCCTCGCGCGCGCCGGTCGGGTAAATCAAATCGCCCGTGTGAATGATGAAGTCAGGGGTGCAGGCGCGCATGCGGTCGGCGAGCAGCGCTTGGGTGTTGCTGCCGACGCCCGAATCGCCAAAGGCCAGGAATCGAATGTTCGCGTTGCGACTTGGCGGCGTGCGAAACGTGTGCGGCCCGGATGTTAGCGCGTCCCGCGACCAAAGGCCGCGAATTTGAATGGTGTACTGATAGACGGTATCGGGCGGCAGGTGATCGAGTTCGAGTTGATAGCGCCCGTTCTCGGGGCGCACCTTGTGCACGTCGGCGACGGTTTCGCCCGCCGCCCGCACTTCGACGGTCGCCTGCTCGAAGGGGGCGTTGGCCGTCCATTGAATCACGATGCGGTCGGGTGCGGGCAACTGCACCATCGGGCCGGTCAACAGGGCAGGTTGCGTGTGCTCGTTGTATTTGAACGCCACGGTGCCGGCGATGGCAGCGATGAGCACGGACCACGCAACGAGCTTGCGGCTCGCGGAGACTTGGCGGGCCGGTGCGGTCGGCTTGGTGGAATTCGCGTCTTGCTCCATATCCATACCTTAGAGCGCGGCGGCGAATTGTCACGGGCGCATCGGCCACTTAGACTTGATAAGCAGCACAGCGGAGGAGACCTGCATTATGCCCATGCCGGATGGCACGCCGACAATTAACGAGCTTTCGGATCGCATTCACTCGATTCGAGACTCTCTTTGACCTGCCGACCAAACAGTCTCAGCTTGACGATATCGAAAAGAAGATGGGTGAGCCGGATTTTTGGGATAAGCCCGACGCTCAGGATGTGGTTGCGCGCCTGAAAGGCCTCAAGGCCATCGTCGAGCCCATCGAGGCCACGATTTCGCGGGTCGAAGATTTGCAGGTGCTCAGCGAATTGGCCGACGCCGAAGACGACGAAGGCGCTCGTGCGGAAGCCGATCAGGAACGGTTGGCTCTTGCCAATGAGATGGAACGCGTGTCGCTGCTGGCTTTGCTGTCGGGCAAAAACGACAATCGCGACTGTTTTTTCTCGATTCAGGCGGGAGCCGGCGGGACCGAGGCGTGCGATTGGGCCGACATGCTGCTGCGAATGTACCTGCGGTATTTCGAGAACAAGGGCTTCAAGGTCGAAGAGTTGGCCCGCAAGGACGGCGAAGAGGCGGGCATCCAGTCGGTCAACCTGCTGGTGAAGGGGCCGTATGCATATGGCTATCTCAGCACTGAGGTGGGCGTACATCGCTTGGTGCGCATCAGCCCGTTTAATGCTCAAGGGAAGCGGCAAACCAGTTTCGCCGCCGTGGACGTTACGCCGGTCTTTCCCGAAAGCAAAATCGAACTACCGGAAAAAGATATCGACGTGACGGCGTTTTGCCGCAGTAGTGGTGCGGGCGGCCAGAACGTAAACAAGGTCGCCACCGCCGTGCGGATTCGGCACATTCCGACGAATCTGGTGGTCGAATGTGTCAATGAGCGTAGCCAGGCGCAAAACAAGCGGCAGGCGATGAGCATTTTGGTGTCCAAGTTGGAGCAGCTCGAACAGGCCAAGCGCGACCAGGAAATGGCCAGCCTCTACAGCGCTAAAGGCGAAATTGCCTGGGGCAACCAAATCCGCAATTACGTGCTGGACGACCCGCGCGTGAAAGACCTGCGGACCGGCGTGGAGACGGGCAATCCGCAGAAGGTGCTGGATGGTGACCTGCAGCCGTATATCGACGCGTATTTGAAGAAAAAGGCAAAATAGCACCGCTCCTGAACGCTCAAACCCGGCCGCACGCCCGGCTTTGAGTGGGGCAAAATTTCGACGTTTCGACATTTCGACTTTTTGACGTTTCAAAACGGGGTGGGGCACTTTTAGGGTGCCGATCGTCCTAAATTCCGATATATTCCGCAGATGCTACGGACGGGCGTTGTCGCCTCGCTTGAACAGGATGTGACCGAGGTCTATCATCAATTCGCAAGAGAGAACATCTCGCACCCCCTCGCTGCTGGAGACGTCCACCGCATCGTCTCACCTCACCTCGCGACAAAAGATCGGGCTCACAGGTGAAAGTGCCGTGACTGCACGAACTGTTGCCATGCGCGCCGTGTTGCGTAACACCGCCCCGGCGTCGGTGGTTGAATTTGTCGATGGTGAGTATCACTGGCGGGTGGCGGCCGACCATGCGGATTTTCTGCGCGTCCACCCGATCGATTGGCTGAATTTGGTGACGGCCGAGCAGGCGACGCTCGTCAAACGCAACAGCCGCCGCGATGTGTGGCGCGTCGATCTCGACGGCCACGCGTACTTCGCCAAGCTTTATCATCCGAACGATCTGATCGGCAAGACCAAGGTGTTGCTGCGCGGCTCAACGGCCATGCTCGAATGGAACGTGGGGCTCTACGCTGCGGCATACGGCATCGCCACGGTCTTGCCCGTCGCGACGGCACTCAAGGGCTTACGCGGCGTGGGCGGGCCATCGCTGTTAATCACCGACGCCGTGCCCGATGTGGTGCCGCTCAATGAATTTTGGCTCGAGATTCGAGGCAGGCGGTCAGAAGAACGCGACCTTGCCGATTCGCTGGCGCGACTCATCGCGCGTGCCCATCAATGCGGTTTTCATCATGGCGATATGCATCCGGGCAACATTCTGGTGCGGCGCGGTGAGAATCGGGGCGAATCGCTGTTCGTCGATTTGCACGATGTGATCACGGGCGCGGTGGTATCGCGTTCGGCCGCCGTCGCAAACTTGGCGCAGCTCAATCAATGGTTCCGCCGGCACGCCAATCTCACCATGCGCTGCCGCTTTATGAAGGCGTATCTCGAATATCGGGCCGCGTTTCGCAATGCCAGCCCTTTCGCGCGGGATATCAATCTCGATTGGCGCGAATTGGTGCGCCGACTCGACGAACGCGCGATTCGTCATGCCGATGCTCTGTGGGCCAAACGCGACCGTCGCACCAAGCGGAACAGCCGTTACTTCACGCGCATTCGCCCCGCGCCCGGCTGGCGCGGCCACGCTCTTTTGCGCAGCAAGCATCCGTCGCCCACCGCTGTTGCCGCGCGGTTTGAATACAAACGCAGCCAGTGGGATCGTTGGTTGAAGGAACCGCTCGCGTGGGTGCATCCGGATCGCGCGACGATCTTAAAGAACTCGCATACGGCCACGGTGAGCGCCACGCGTTTGCCGGTTAACGGTGAGTCACCGCGCATCGTGGTTAAGCGTTCTTTGCCGCGCAACATCTGGAAGCGCTTCGTGTTTACCCTGGGGCGCTCGCGCAACCTGCGCGCCTGGAAGATGGCGAACATGTTGCTCAATCGCGATTTGCCAGTGGCGCAACCGTTGGCCGTGGTGGAGCAATATCGCTGGCGCCTGTTTCGTACCGAGTCGATCTTGTTGACCGACTTTGTCGAAGGCGCGAGCGATTTGGAAATTTTCCTGCGCGACCGCATCACGCAACTAGCGGGTGCAGAGCGCCTGCGTGTGATCGATGAATTGATCGAATCGATGGTGGCGTTGCATCGATTGTTTCACGATCGCGGATTTAGCCATCGCGACTTTAAGGCGCAGAATATTTTGATTCGCTGGGATGCACCGTATGACGGGCGACCGCAACTAACGCTGGTCGATATGGACGGCATTCGCTACGTCGGTCGCACCAATCAGAAAGATCGCGAACGGGCGCTGGTTCGCTTGGCGGCCAGCGTGATCGGCAATTCGGGTTGGACGCGGACCGACTATTTGCGATTCCTCAGTCGGTACCTCACGGCGTTCGGCCACAGCGATCGACATTGGAAAGCCCGTTGGCGTGAGATCGAACGTGCGGTTTCGGAAAAGCTGACGGCCAAAGAAGCGCGGCGCCAATGGAAACTGCGCCACTACGGTCGCGAATAGACGCTGCTGAGAAATCGGCGAGTTGCCCGTGCGATGCTATGGCCCCGGCCAACGGCCGGTTCACCGTTTAGCTTCGTATTTGCTTCATCGTCCGCTTCAATAATCGTCCAACGCGAAATGCCCACATGCCCACCAAGCCCTCAGCCACCAATGCCGATGCCCCGCGCCGATCCGGTCAGCGCGGCTTCATCATGGTCTTAGCGCTGATGTTTTTGATGTTCGCCGGCGTCGTGTGGCAGCGGCATCGGTTGCGTGCCCATTGGTGGGGCATTCAGTTGGCGAGCGCGGCGACGACAGAAGACAAGGCCGAGTGCATCGCACGTATCGCCGATCAGGGTTCCCAAGGCTACGACGTGCTGTTCGGGCTGGCTTACGAAGACGATCGCGAAGTTCGGCAGATGCTGCTCGCGGTTTTGGCGGGCATGCCGGTGATGGAAAGCGCGGGGGCTTACCGAACGCTGCTGCGCGATGACGATGCCGAGGTGCGCGAAACGGCGGCACTCGATTTGGCCTTTCGCAATCAAATGGCGGCGACCGAGATGATCGTCAACGCCGCGCGCGACGAATCCGCGCCGACGGCGATCACGGCAATGGCCGCGCTGCGTCGCATTGGCGACGAGACGATCGCGAGTTGCCTCAGCGAGATCATCACGGCGGCTCCCGATCCGTTGCGTCGCGCGCAGGCCGTGGAGTCGCTCGTGATCTGGCTCGACACGCACGGTCGCGAATTGTTGCTGCACCCCACCGAGCCGGGCGGGACATCAAAACGCCCATCGCGGCCGCGTTGGCGTCTGCATTGAACGACGTTTCGACGTTTCAAGGCAAGCTGGCGTTCGAGCGCGAAGTAACGGCCGTCGGCCATTTTCTCGGCGCGGCCTCGGTCGCGCCGACGAATAGCATTGAAGCCGACACGACGCGTCGCATCGACGGCTTCACGCGCGCCAAGCTCAGCGAGTTGATCGATGCGCAGGATTTGGTCGACAAGTCTGCCGTCACCCGCGCCGATGTTGCCGCGTTGCTGGACCGCTGGACCAAATTGCCCATTTTGCCCGCGCCGAATTTGCCGGATGGGATCGAACTGCCGGGTTGATGCGATGCGGTGGGTATAGCGTTGGCAGAGCCCAGTAATTAGCGCCTCTTCGAAACATTTAATCCCTCCCGTAACTTCTACCTGCAAGGAATGGGAATCTTGGGCAACTCCTGCTCGATCTTGGAGATGTGAACCCCCACTTCTTATTCATGTCCCGCGTGCTTGCACTTTGATGGCGTGCTGTAAACTCGCATTGCATGATCTATCCCATCCATCCGCTCTCGCACATTTTTCCGATATAAAGGCGTGGTACGAAGGTTAACCATTCTCATCTCGGCATGCGCGTTTCTGCTAATCGTCGAATGGACGGTGCGCCGTCATGCGGCCACGCTGGATGCGTACAACATCGATAATGTCGAGAACAAATTCGCACGCCTCGCCGCCGCCCAACCGCCGCCCAGGATTCTGCTGCTCGGATCCTCGCGCACGCACCTCGGTTTATCGCCAGAGGTCTTCGTGCGTGCGACCGGCTGTCCGACTTTCAACTTGGGCATCCCCGCATCATCGTTGCCCGAGTGGCAAACCGCCGCGCGCCGGGCGCTGCGGCAAGTCAATCCCGATCTCATTATCATCGGTCTTAATGCGCGCGCCCTTCGTTCGGATGTGCTGCCGATACTGGCGGCGTGCCAGTTGTTCGACTTCACCGATCTGCTCGATTACAGCTTGCGCTACGAATGGTCGAACGAGGTAATCGACTACTACCTGAGCTATCAAGTCATGGGGCGGCTGGCGCTGTGGCGCGAATCCGATCGCATGCGCATGTGGCTCAATGAAACCGTGCTGCATCCGATGGTTCCCAAGCACGCGCAACTGGCGCGCGAACGGCGCGAACTGAAGGAACGCGATTTACCCGTCGATGGTTTCGATCATCCGTGGCGCATTAGCGCTTCGCGCCGCACGCTGCCCGAGCTGCTAGATGCGTGGGGCGCGGATTACTTGCGACCGCCGCCGGTCCCTGCGTATTCGGCGGATGATGAAGCTGTGCGCCTGCTCGATGATTTGCTGGCCGAATTAAACGCGACGGGAAAGCCGTTGTTGATTTGCTATCTGCCCAACAGCCCACGGACCGAGGCCGTATGGCGCAAGCGCGAACCGATGTTGATCGAAACGATTGCAGCAATCGCACAGCGCCACGGCGTTCCTTTTCTCGATGCGTCGATGGAAGCGTTGCCACGCACCGATGCCGACTTTGTGGACGACACGCATGTGGCCTTGCCGTTGGCCGAGCGCATTAGCGAACGCGCGGCGCGACACGTTATTCGTTTGGGTCTGATCGACATTCCGGGGCCGCATTTGGCGGGCCGATTAACTGAGGATGAGACCGGCGAATGAACTTTAGCTCGCTGCCGTTTGCTGCTTTCTTCGTTGTCGTGTTCGGCGCGTATTGGTCGTTACGCGGGAAGACTACGCGTCAGGGCTTACTGCTATTAGCCAGCTATGCGTTTTACATGTCGTGGAATCCGTGGCTGTTGACGCTGATCGTCGGATCAACGCTGCTGGATTTCACCGTCGGAAGGCAACTGGCGCGTGCTGCCAGGTTGCGGTGGCGGCGCGCTTGGTTGATCGTTAGCCTGGTCGGTAACCTGGGTGTGCTGGCGATTTTTAAGTACGCCGACTTTTTCATTGGCTCGTTCGGCGCATTGGTCGGAGCTGCAGGCTTTCAGGCGAACTACAGCACGCTCGGTCTGATCCTGCCCGTCGGCATCAGCTTTTATACCTTTCAAACGCTGAGCTACACGATCGATATCTATCGCGGTCGCATCGAGCCGGAACCGTCGTTGCTTCGGTTTGCGTTGTTCGTAGCGTTCTTCCCACAGCTAGTAGCCGGCCCCATCGTCAAGGCACGCGCGTTTCTGCCGCAGTTGCAAGACGATAAGCGCTTCGACTGGAAGAAGTTCGACAGCGCGATGATGCTGATCCTGATCGGCCTGACGAAGAAAGTGCTGATCGCCGACAACTTGGCGGTGACGGCCGATTCGGTTTTCAACAATCCCGGCATTTTCTCAACGCGCGATTTGTGGCTCGGCATGCTCTGCTACGCGGGGCAGATATACGGCGACTTTTCCGGCTATTCGGATATGGCAATCGGCTTTGCCCGTTTGCTTGGATTCGATTTGTGCATCAACTTCGCCAGCCCGTATCTCGCGCTTAGCCTGACGGGCTTCTGGCGGCGCTGGCACATCTCGTTGTCCACGTGGTTGCGCGATTACCTATACATTCCACTCGGCGGATCCCACGGCGGACGCTTGCAAACGGCACGCAACTTAATGATCACGATGCTACTCGGTGGCCTCTGGCACGGCGCGAGTTGGACGTTTGTCGTATGGGGGGCAATCCACGGCGCGGCGTTGGTCGTTCACAAATGTTACCTCTGGATGCGCGACAGTATTCAATCGCGCCCAACGCATTCGCGCGCAGCAATCGGATTTCTCGCGCGCGGTGCCAACATTGCCGCCTGCTGGGCGTTCACGTTTCTCGTGGTCAACATCGCGTGGGTCTTCTTCCGCTGTCAGCCGCAACTCGATAGTTACGGCATGATGGAACCGACAACGGTCGCATTAGAACGAGCGGTGTACATCGTGACGCATCTCTTTGTTCCCGCGACGCCCGCACAACCGCACTGGCTGATGAACAAGCTGCCGATGGTGATACTGCTCGGCCTCGTCGCGGCGTTTCATCTGTATGAAGAATGGCGTCGCCGCGGTTACCCCGCCATTCGGCTACCGGCGTTGATCGCCGGGCCAACCTACGCGGCGTGGCTGCTGATCATCCTGATCTACTGCCCCGAGTTCGGTAACCCGTTCATCTACTTTCAGTTTTAACGGACGGCGCTGCCTTACCGGCCTGCGACGCCTGCCATGCGGCGGACCTTTCTGCTAAACTCACATGCGTCAACAGTGGGGATTGAGACAACGCTATGCAATCAACGAAGATCGCTATTTTGGGCGCGACCGGCGCCGTCGGTCAGGAGTTTCTACGCCTGCTGGCCGAACGCGACGTGCCTGCCGCAAACATTCGGCTGCTCGCATCGGCGCGCTCTGCCGGTAAGACGATGGCTTACGGCGATGATGCGCTGACGGTGCAGGAAGTTTCGGCCGACGCGTTTAGCGGTATCGACATCGCACTGTTCAGCGCCGGCGGTTCGACGAGCAAACAGTGGGCACAGGTCGCAGTCGATGCGGGCGCACGTGTGGTCGATAACAGCTCCGCCTTTCGCATGACGGACGGCGTGCCGCTCGTCATTCCCGAAGTGAACCCGCAAGCGATCGGCGACGCGCCCATTATCGCCAATCCCAATTGTTCGACGATCATCATGAACATGGTGGTGTGGCCGCTGCATCAGGTGGTGCCGGTCGAGCGCATCGTGGTCAGCACGTATCAGGCCGCCAGCGGGGCGGGGCAGCAAGCGATGATCGAGTTGGAAACCCAAACGGCGGACATCCTCGCGGGCAAAGCGGCCATGCCGACGGTCTTTCCAGTGCAGTCGGCCTTCAACCTGTTCAGCCATAACAGCGAAATCGACGCGGATGGTTACAACATCGAAGAAGTGAAGATGATCAAGGAGACGCGGAAAATCTTCGGCGCTCCGAACATCAAAATCACGGCGACGTGCGTGCGCGTGCCGGTGCCGCGCGCGCACAGCGAGTCGATCAATTTGGAACTGTCCGCACCGATGTCGGCCGATCGCGCGCGCGAGATTTTATCGACTGCTCCCGGCGTGAAGGTCGTTGACGATCGCGTGAAGAATTACTTTCCCATGCCGATCGATGCCAGCGGTAAGGACGATTGCTTGGTCGGGCGCATTCGGCGCGACATCAGCCGCGATGACGAACGGGGGCTCGACCTGTTTGTCTGCGGCGATCAGATACGCAAGGGCGCGGCGTTGAACGCCATACAGATTGCTGAGTTGATTGCAGGGTAGTCTGCGTCGCCACTGCGATTCGTCGCGGTCATGGTCAGGCGGTCAATTAAATCGGCGCAACGGTGACCTGTGGCACCGGCTAATAGCCAGTGGATAAAAAAATCTTAGCTTCGCGGACAATTTTGGGCTGCTTCGGAGTCTTTTGCCTCAACACCGCGACTGTTCAAGTATCGCAAACTCGGAATAAGGCTGCGCCCATCCAAGCCCGGCGGAATGCTCTCGCGACATCCCAACCATTCCATCATCGTCGGCATCACATCCACGATGCGCACCGGCGTTTCCGTACGCCGCGGGGTTAGCTCGTTCGCGCTGAAGATCAACGGGATGTGTCGCTCCGCCGGGCTGAGGCTGCCGTGACCACCGTCTTCGCCTTTCAACATTGCGAATCCGGGGGTGGCAAAAATCTGAATATCACCGGCCCGGCGGTGTTGCATGAGCGCGCGCAATTCACCCAAGGTGCCCGGAGGGTATAAATCCCCGCCAAACCAGTCGGCATCGGTGTGATCTGCGTCGATCGTATGTTCACCGGCAGCCGACAGAATGCGCAGTCGAGTTCCGTCGTTGGCGACGCCGTCATCCGCACGCATGCTCATCATCTCGATATAAGCTGGCCACGTATCGTTTGGTGTAGTCGACTCACGCAATACACTTAGCACCTCACCGGCGACTTCCGCGATCGTCGCAGCGTCCGCCGGTACGCCCCAGCCCGCCTTGCCGCGCACGTGTAATTCCAAACGACGTCGAAACGGAACAGCGATGATGTCTTTCTCACGCAGCTTTTTGTATCGGTGTTGTGGTGTGCCAGTGAGAAGATTACTGACGGCGAGCCGATTGCCATAGTGAGAAGTTAAGTCGCGCATCGGTGCAAACTGCTGCGCTTCAGGCGTAAGCATCTGTGCATGGTCGGACAGGAGCACGAGCAGTGTGTTCTCAAGTACGCCGAGTTGATTGAGATTCGCGACCACATGACCGATGCAGCGATCGACGTGTTCGATGGCGTGATCGTATTCGCGCGATTGCGGTCCAAACTCGTGACCGTACTTATCGACGGCGGGAAAGTAATACATCTGTAAAGCAGGCCATTCGCGCCAGTTATTTGCCGCTTCGATCGCATCGTGCACGCCATTGCTCGAGAACGAATCGATCGCCGAGAAGTTACCGCCGACCCATTGCAGGCCTTCGATTATCCCGCCGTGACGATCGACGCTGCTGCCGCGCGCCGTCGCGCATTGCATACTGATCGACCGCAATGGTCGAATCAGTTCGTAGATCGTTGGTGCTTGCACGTGATAGTTGACGGCGCGATAGGTGAACGCTTTGGTATAGTCGGTGTGCGTAGGTAGGGCTCGGTCAAACCACTCGTTTCCCACAACGCCGTGCCGTCCGGGCACCAGTCCGGTCAATAGTGACGCGGAGTTGGGATAGGTATCCGAAGGGATGCAACCGTAGGCATGTGTAAAGCGGACGCCGCGGTCGATGAAGTAGCGCTTGAGTGTCGGCAAGCGCCCCGCGTTTGCGAGTTTATCGAGGCTCTCCGTGTTGAGCCCGTCAACGAAGAAGATGACGGCCGAACGCTCGGGAATATTAACGTCGGGCCGTAGCGTATTGCGCGCTGAGCAACCCACTACCAAGCATAAGTAAAGCACCGCGGCGAAATGAAACGCGAGTCTAAACCGTCGAGTTTTTTGAAGGTGGCTAGCCAAGAGCGAAGAAAAAAGCCCGTCGGGTGCGACGATATTGCGTCGCGACTCGACGGGCTTGGTTGTAATGCAACAGTTGATTTGAATTAGATCAGGTCGATCAATTCCACCGACGCCTGAATCTCGACCGGATCGACCGTGATGATCAGCGCATCGCCGCATTCAAAATCAAGCGGGTTTTCAAAAAGATGCCCGTCAGATCAAACGAATCGACGAGGTCGCCCGTAAACGGATCGAAGTCATCCTCCGAGATCAGCTCGACATCGAATAGGCACGGGTATTCGATCAGCAACGTTTCGCCATCGAACACCAAGACCCCTTGCAGTTCACCATCGACGAGGTATTGAATGAAGATGTCGAAGCCGGTGATGTTCTCGATGCCGAGCAGCGTGATATCGGGCAGTTCTTCGATCACCAACTGCGTCGATGGGTCCGTAATGACCGTCGCGTTCTCGGCGATGATGATCGTATCGCCGGTATCGTTGAAACCGGCCGGCAGCGTGGCACCCGGGGCCGTGGTGTCGATCACCTGCACTTCATTCACGGTGTTATTGATCGTGATTTCGATGTCCTCGAGACTGTCGAGCAGGTCATCGAGATCGATATTGCAGTTGCCGCCCATACACATGACGGTCAGGCTGCAAAGCGTTAGTGAAAACAGAGTTCGGAATCGTCGTGTCATTCTTAAGGCCTCATATGGGTCGCGCTAACTCGCGGCGACCGTAACCAATGAAATATCCGCGAGGATGATGATCAAACGTATCGCAACACGCAACCGTTAGCGGCGGCGGGAGCGCTTATCGTAAATCCTGGTACCGCCATCGACGATCCAGTGGGTGCCATCCCACGCATGGCCGCAATTGCGACCGTGCCGGTGGTCGTCGAGCGTAATCACCCGGCTGCCATCGAACAGGTGGTTATGACAGTTCCGCGAGCAAACGTGGATCGGTCGCTTGCGAATGACGGTGGTGCGGCGATTGGTACCGCGACCGACCACCCAGTGATTGCCGTTCCAAATGTGGCCGCAGCGGCGGTTGTGCTGATGGCCGCGCAACGTAATGAGCCGGCCGCCCTGAAACACGTGGTTATTGCAGTTGCGCGTGCATACGTGTCGCACGTTGCCGCGCCGCACGCGCTTACCGCGAATCCAATAGCGCCCGTTGAAGCGGTGGCCACAGTCGGGGCCGTGGCGATGGCCGCGGATCACGACAACGCGATTGCCGTTGTAATAATGATTGAAGCAGCCGTCGTTGCAGATATGGCGGCGGTCGATCACGACATCTTCAAAGTCGTCATCATCGAAATCGTCATCGTATTCAAAATCATCATCGTCAAAATCGTCGTCGTAGTAACGCCGGTCGTCGCGGCGATCGCGTACGCGGCGGTCGTCATCGTCGCCACAACCGGGAAGGGCGGCAATCAGGGCCAGGCACAACATCGAGCTCAAATACTTTTGCATGCTTGCTCCTTTCCGATGCATGCGGTGCACGCATCGTTGAGGGGTTTGCTAAATGCTATCTGAATCGTCGAAGCCGGACAATTAAGGCGGATTTTGCCGGTTGGTATCACCCCGGGGAGCATCGGCGTTTCGCCGGAGAAAAATAGGCTAGACACCGTCGGGATGGTGATGCTCCCCGTGGTCGAAGTCAAACAGAACCATGACCGCGTACTGCGCGCGCGGAGTTTCTTGTAGGGCAAGCATGAAGTCTCCATCTGCGCCATGCCATTTGGGGCCCAGCCAATACATAGTTCAAACTCGAAACCGAAAAACGAAAAAAGCCGCCGCACCGTTTTTCTCGATGCGGCGGCTCAGGAATAACTTAGGCTCGGTTGAGTAGTGGTTTAATAGATATTGGTCGATTCGGTTTCGTTCACCGGCGACGTCAGCTGATCGCTCGTCATTTGCAGAGCGAAGCGTACGTCACCCACGCCCACGCCGGTTGCCACGACGCGATACTTGACCGACGCCTTGGGTGCCAACGACGGCAGCGGCTCGAACCGAATGACCTGACCATTGTTGCGATGGCCGACGGGGCCGTCCGCGGCGACAAACGTTTCTTCGCCCGGCAGCGTGGCTTCGATCACGATATTGGTGCCATCCGAGGTACCCTGGTTCAACACGGTGATGATGTAGGTGATTTGCTTGCCGACTTCGATCGGGTCTTCCACGTCGATACATTCGAGCAGCAACGCGGGCACACCGCGCACTTCGAGCGTGCATTCGGCACTGGCTTCGGCACAGTAGCTCTTGGCGACGACCGTGTTGCGGTGCGATCCGATCGTCGTGCAATTGACGTCGACCGTTACCGTGCGCGAGTCGCCGGGCTGCAGCGTGCCGACATTCCAATTGACCAGACCGGCCGACATCTGGCCACCGTCGCTGGCACGCAGGAACTGCAAGCCCGCCGGAATACGGTCGGTTACCATAACGTTGCGTGCTTCGGCATCGCCGTCATTGCGAACCGTGATATCAAATTGTGCCGGGCGACCGAGGTAGCGCAGCGACGGGCACGTCTTGCTTACGGTCAGGATCGGCTTCACCACGCGCGTGGTGGCGGAGGCATCCGCGCGCTGACCGCCGGCTTCGGTGGCAACGGCCGTGTTGGTGTACGTACCGACATCGGCGGCGCGCACGCTAAAGGCAAACTCGCGCGACTGACCGCTCGGCAGGGTGCCGGCGTTCATAACAACCGAGCGCTTGCCGTCGGCCGTCGTGATGCCCGGCGGCAACTGGTCTTCAATCACGACGTTCTGCGCCGCACCCGAGCCCGTGTTGCTGACGATCAGCTTGTATGGAATCGGGTCGCACAACATGACCGTGTCGGGCGCTTGCTTCACCAGCGCGATTTGCGGCTCGACAATGCGAATGCTCGAGCAAAACTCGGTACTGAAAGTGACCGTCGCACAGGACGGAATCATGCCGACTGCAGCGGCCGAACCGGTGATCTGCACCGACTTTTCCTGGCGCGGGCCGATGTTGCCGAGCGTCCAGATCGAATCGCTACCGGCGCGCGTGGTCGGCTCCGGCGAAATGCTGCTGACCGAAAACTCGGTCGGGATTTTTTCCATCAGCGTTACGTTCTCGACAGTGCCGCCGGTCAGGTTGCGCACGCGAATTGTGTAGCTAATCTGCTCGTTCACGCGCGCTTCGACCGGGTGAATGCGATCGAGCATCAGGATGGCATTGCCCTGATTGCCGGTGGGGTAGGCCTTGCTGGTGACCGTCATACCGGCGGGCGCGGTGCTGCGCCGCGTCTGCGCCATCGACGGGCTGGCGGCCAACAACATGGCGGCCAAACCGCACAACCATAATTGCGTTCGATTTCTACTCATGTCTGTATTCCTCACTCCTGCAAGTTAGGCCCGCACACCTGCGGACGAACAACGATGGGTTTCATCTTAAGGACCGATGGACGTGCGGGTCGGCTCGGTCTGCTGAATCAGGAAAGGTAATCAAGAATCCACTAGGTTTCTAGTCGCGAAGATGCATTTCCCCGCGATGCGCGCATAAAAAAAGGGCATGGCCCGGATGGTTGCCCATCCGGCCATGCCCATAAGGCTTAACGGAACTCTACGTTAGTAGAGGTTCGTGGATTCGGTTTCGTTCACCGGCGAGGTGAGGTTGTCCGTGGTCATTTCGACCGCGAAGCGAACGTCACCAGCGGAACCGGCGCGAATCACGATCTGCCAGCTGGCCTTGGCCTTCGGTGCCAACGAGGGCAGCGGGGCGAAGGTGATGGTCTGACCGGTCGCCGAGGCATTGGTTGCACCCGAGGCCGAGACGAACTCTTCCTGCGGCGGCAACGTGGCCGTGATGCGGATGTTTTCGTCAACCGCCGAACCTTGGTTGGTCACGGTGATGACGTAGGTCGTCTGCGAGCCGACTTCTACCGGGTCGTCGATGTCGATGACCTCAAGCAGAACAGCCGGGATACCGCGGACGGGCGTGACGGCCGTGTCCTGAGCCTCGGCACAAACGGCCGTGGCGCGGGCGGTGTTGCGGATGTCGCCAGCGGTGTTGAACCGCAGTGTCAGGTTAACGGTGCGCGACTCGCCCGGATTGAGCGTGCCCATGCTCCAGCTGACCTGACCACCAGAGGCGGCACCACCATCCGAAGCCGAGACGAACTGCGTGCCGGCCGGGATGTCATCGACGAGACGCGTGTTGGCGGCGGGAGCATCACCGGTGTTGGTGACGGTGATCGTGTAATCACCCGGGCGGCCAATGTAGCGATCGCCAGGACCTTGCTTGCTGACGGTGAGGACCGGCTGACGCACAACCGTGGTGCAGTTGGCCTGAGCCGTCAGACCACCATCGGCCTGAGCCGTGGCGACGTTGTCGAAGGTACCCGTGCGTTCGGCACGAACCGTAATGTCAGCCTTCTTGGCCTGACCCGGTTCGAGCGTTCCGGCGTCGAAGGTTACGGTGCGGCGACCATCGCTGGTCACGATGCCGTCCGGCAGGTTGTCGGTCACGCGCACGTTGGTCGCAGGACCGTCACCCGTGTTGCGGACGGTGAGGGTGTATGTGATGGTGTCACAGGTCGTGACTTCGGCCGGGCAGGTCTTTTCGAGGGCCAGCGCCGGCGAGGTGATGACCGTATCGCAGCAGTCGCGAGCGTTGAGGCCGCGGCGGGTGCGAACTTCGGCACAGTTGGTGAACGTGCCGGTGCGGCTGCCGGTGACGGTGACTTGAATGTCGCGGCTTTCGCCACCACCGACCGAACCGAGCGACCAGCTCAAAGCGCTGCCGCCACCCGAGCTACCCGGGTTGCTGGAAACGTAGCTGATGCCATCCGGCAGATTGTCGGTGACGGTCACGTCTTCAGCAGCGATCTGCGAGTCGTTAAACACGCGGATGTTGTAAGTGAACTGCTCGCCAACGAGTGCACGCGGGGTACAGTCCTTGGTAATGCCGATGCTCGGTGCCAACCACGTCTTCGAGGTTTCGCACGTGGCGATGTGAACCGGCGGCTTACAGCAGGTAACGTTTTCAGGCTTGACGATGTCGATCTGCACACGGTTGGTGCCTTCGACTTCCTGCGTTTGCTGCAGCGTTACGCGAGCGTAACCCGAAGCATCGGTCGTGACGGTGGTGCTGGTGCCGCCGTTAACAAACGTGGCAGCCGGACCGTCGAGAATTTGATAGGTGACTTCGTAGCCTTGGAGCGGCGTGCCGTCCGAGTGCTTGCCAACCCACGTGACGAATTCATGCGTGGTGCCAACCGGGTTGGTAGCCGGTTCCGGGCACTGCCATGCAACGTCCTGCCACTTCTTGGTCAGGAAGACTTTGTGCTTCGACCAGTCGTAAATGGCGGGGCAGTAAGCGGTGATATAGGTTTCGCCTTCGATTGGCGAGGTGATGACACACCAGCTTTGACCCTTTTCGAGGGCGATGTCGTCCGAAGGATCGTCATTGCCGCGGTCGAGAACGTGCGAGAAGTTGTTCGTGTGCGACACGGCGAACGAGTTGTCCACCTTGTAGCCGCGGCTGGCGCGCCAACCGCTTTCGTCAACTTCGACGATGTCGCCGACGCTGCCTTCAGAAATGATCCACTCGATGCGGCGGTTCGGAAGGGGCTTGCCTTCGCTGTCGCGCACCGTAGCGACCAGCACGTGCTGGGTTTGCACGGGATTGATGTCGGAACCGACGTGCTCTACCGTCAGCTCGGCGGCATAGGGATCCCAATTCGAGTAATAACCACCTTCTGGCGGCTTGGGATGCGTCGGGATCGTGTCACCCGTGGCCGGCCAGGTAAATGCGTGGGGCATGTGGTTCCGGCAGCCCGCCAGAGTGCCCAACGCGGCGACGATCATGACTGAAGTCGCCATTCGCTTCGTCAGGTTGCTCATCATGTCAGTCCATCTCCTCAAGTAATGTGATAACTGCGTATCTGACGTCTGCCGATGAACACTACACTTGCCGGCAGCACTTTTCAGAATTGCGATTGCTGCGCCCGACACACGCCGGGGGCTCTTCCAACTCAACCTCTTAGTTTTTCGACACTTCCGCGAAGTATCGACACGAAAACACCTTACGAACGCACCGGGAGTCGGCAAATCTTGCATTGCCCTCAGCCCGGAGTATTACCGCTCATATTGAGTTTTCAAACTTTGTCAGCCAAAGACTGACCGCGCATTCCCTTAATCTCGGTGGCTGCGTTAGAGAGGTTTTCAATCCTGAAAAACCTGAATCCCATTCGATTCAACGCTTGGCCGAGAGCGACCGACCCTCAGTACGAGGCCCTTCAGATGGGTTAGTCGGTCTTTTTCTCGTGCAACAATCGCCAAAACCGAGCCTTCGAAGCCGAATTAGGACCTGCCCGAATCGCCCGTACAGCAGATTGCTGCCACCATTACCGGTCGGATCATAAGCGTAAGTTACGCTCTGTCAAACAACAATGAATCGAAAATGGGAAATTTTCAGCCCAATTTTGCCAACGCAAAACCGCGATTTCGATACTGGGAGCGGGGGTGTTATCCGTCCGTCACCTCGAAGCCGACTTCGCTGCGCGTGCTCTGGCCGCTGGTGCGATCCGTCAGGTCAAAAACCATGCGATATCGGCCCTTTTCCAGCTCCTGAGCGAATCGAATCGGCCCTACATGCAGGAAAAACGTGTCGCGCGGGCTGTCGTTGACGTCCACGACTTCCTTTTCGGGCTGGGCCCAAACTTCGACGCCGCGCTCGTCGAACACGCGCTGTTCGAGTGCGAGAAGCGTGCGGTACATGCCGCTACGCGTTTGCGTGGAGGTGTAGTTTTCGACCTCGATATAGGCTTGAAATGTGGGGAAATCGCCTTGTTGGAAGCGGTTTCCGCTAAATGTCTCAAAATCGCCAAAACCGTTTACCCGCTTGCAAATCGCGGCTTTGGGAATCGTTAACGCTTTGGCCGGTGCCGGATCGACGGGGCGCCGGTTGATTAGCGGCTCGCGCTCGGGCCGCGCCGCCACCGGTTCGGGCTGGCGGGTCGGCGGCGGAGGTGTCCATGCGGTTTCCGTTGGTCGGGCTGGCTCGGGCGCGCGCCTCGCAACGCGTGGTTCGGGAGCGGGTCGCGTGGGTTGGGGTGTGGGTTGCGGGGCATCATAGCCTTCGGGAGCTGAAACCGATGGCCGCGTTTCGCTTGGAACAAAGCGGCGCACATACTCGGTGATTTCCTGGTGGCTTTCCGGATTGGTGCCCTGAATAAAGGCCAACGCGTCTTCATGTCGCCCGAGCGCAACGTACATCATGCGTAAGCGCAATTGATTCTGAACGTTGTTCGGGTTCGCTTTAACCAAGCCTTCCTGCTCGACCAACTCGCGCGCCATCGAATCGCCGATCTGCGGATTGACCGCGCCGGACGGTTCCGCGCGCGGCGTCGGTCGATCGCTGTCGCTGCGCGGTTGCGTTTGCAGGTCATCGCGGCCTGCCAGTGCGTTGCTGCGCGGTCGCGCGAATTCTGGCGGTGGGGCACCCGCAGGACCGGCAGCGCGCCGTTCGGTGGTGGGCTCGGGGTGCGAGACGTTGCTACCGACATCCGCGTATTGCAGGGGTAATTCGACAACATCTTCTGCTATGACGTCGCCGTTTGGAAGCGTGAGTCGCGCTTGGCCGTACACCGGCAAATGCCGTTCGTTAAGACCCATCGAACGCATCGGTAATTGCACGCGTACGTGCGTGGGGCGACCGGTTGCTTCTTCGGCAATCGTCGCCTTGGTCGCAGCGAGGTTGCCGTTTTCATCGCGATAGCTGTTGCTCGGCGCCCGGATGGGTTGCTGTTGGCCGTTAAGCAAACCGACTCGGTATATCACTTGTTGGCCGTGCATGCTCTTGGTTTTAAACATCGATTCGACGGCAATCGATTCGAGGCCGTTGCCGGTATCGATGCGTAAAGCGCGCGTGCCGACGAACTCCGCTTTAGGTCCGCAACCCGTGGCCAGCAGCAGGGGAAAGGCCACACATTGGCACCAAAACGCGAGGCGGCGAATTTTGACTTGGTATGCAGGCATCGTCACGAACTCCAGAGGGGCGATGATGGCAAAGCCCCGGATTGTAATACTGGATGGCAGATACGCGAGCGGGGCTGGGACGACTTCCATCGGCAACCGTTTCATTAACTTTTGAAAGTTGCTGCGAATTTTCCGCGTGGACGAGACTCGCGCGGGGAGCCGACCGTAGGATGGGGTAGTGGAAAATGGGACGTCCCCGGCAGGAGTCGAACCTGCAACCTCTGGCTTCGGAGGCCAGCACTCTATCCAATTGAGCTACGGGGACTCGAGGCAATCAATCTTATCGGTGCCGCCGCAACTGACAAGGTTTCGCACCTATTAGATGCTGGTAAATCGCCGATGCAGCAAGATAGAATCGCGGCTTGACGGAAGGCCGAACGACTGAGATTCTGCTGCCCATTGGCAGCAAACCAGACACGACGTGCGGCACTGCCGCGAACACTTGTAAACGACCACGCCCGTGTGAATGAGGACAAGATGAGCACCACCGCAACCGACATGAAAACCGCCGAACACTTGCGGCTCAACGACCAGTACGGCGCCCACAATTATCATCCGCTTCCCGTCGTGATCGAATCGGGCGAGGGCGCGTGGGTGCACGACGTCGAGGGCAACAAATATCTAGATATGTTGGCCGCTTATTCGGCGTTGAACTTCGGCTATTCGCACGAGCGTTTGATCACGGCGGCAACCAAGCAGTTGAACAAAGTCACGCTCACGTCGCGCGCCTTTCATAACGATCAGATCGGTCCGTGGTGCAAAGACTTGTGCGACCTATCCGGCTTCGATGCGGCGCTGCCGATGAACAGCGGTGCCGAAGCATGCGAAACGGCCATCAAGATGGCGCGCAAGTGGGGATACGAAAAGAAGGGTGTTGCTGACAATAAGGCCGAGATCATCATGGCCAAAGGCAATTTCCACGGTCGCACCACGACCATCATTAGCTTTAGCACCGACGAACAATATCGACAGGGCTTTGGTCCTTACACGCCCGGCTTTCCCTTGGTGCCGTTCGGTGATGCCGCAGCGTTTGAGGCTGCGATTACCGAGAACACGGTGGCTGTGGTGGTTGAGCCGATTCAGGCGGAAAACGGCATCATCGTGCCGCCCGATGGCTACCTAAAGCAACTGCGCGAGATTTGTACCAAGCACAACGTTTTGTTCATTGTTGATGAAGTGCAAACCGGATTGTGTCGCACGGGGTATCACTTCGCCTGGCAGCACGAAGGCGAAGATGCGCGGCCTGATGCCATGTGTTTGGGCAAGGCTTTGGGCGGCGGCATCGTGCCGATTTCGGCTGTTGTGTCGCGCCGCGAGGTGATGGATGTCTTCCGCCCCGGCGACCATGGTTCGACGTTCGGCGGCAATCCGTTGTGTTGCGCCGTCAGTCGCGTGGCGATGGACATGATCAAGAACGACGGTTTGGCCGAGCGCGCGACCGAGTTGGGCGAACACTTCCGTAATAAGCTTAAAGCTGTCGGCGCGCCGGCGGTGCAAGAGATTCGCGGTCGCGGCTTGCTGATTGGTGTGCAGATCAAATCGAACTACCCGAAGGCACGCTGGTTCTGCGAGAAGTTTATGGAAGCCGGCATCTTATGTAAGGATGCCCACGAAGACGTGATTCGCTTCGCGCCGCCGCTGGTGATTGAACAAAGCGAGATCGACTGGGCCATGGAACGCATCGCGCCGGCGCTATTGTCGGCGGAACCTAACGCGTAGGCCGATGTGGCTGATGAATACGAAATGGGCGGTCGTAATTAACCGACTCGTTACCGGGACAGGATAAGCGAGTGCCCCTGCCCCTCTGGGGCTGGGGGACTGCGAGACTCCAGCGGCCGTCAATAATGTTTTCTTTGTTAAGGCGTGCGTGAGCCATGCACGTCTTTTTCATTTCGCAATCGACTCGTCGGCAATGTAAAATATATTTGGGGAATGCGCACCGCGCTGTGCCGACGAGGGCGTGGTTGCGCTCAAAGATGGGTATTTAAATGGCTCGTATGCAAAAGACGATTCGCATCTTCAAATCCCACGCCGAAGCCGAGGCGGCGGATATCGAGTATTATCGCAGCCTGACGCCGCAAGAGCGGTTGGAGATTCTTTGCGAGTTGGTCGCGCGCTACGACGAAGGTTTTGATGAGTCTGAAAGACGACTACAAAGAGTTGGTCGCATTACTTCACTCGAGGAATGTTAACTACCTCATAGTCGGTGCATACGCGGTAGCCTGTCACGGACTTCCGCGCTATACCGGTGGTTTTGATCTACTGATTGAGCAGACGGACAGAAATAGAGAACGGTTGGTCGATGTCTTGGCTCAATTTGGATTCGCCTCACTTGGCATTTCAACAGGCGATTTAAATAAGATCGATCAAGTCGTTCAACTTGGCGTCGAACCCACTCGCATCGACATCATCACCGGGATTTCCGGCGTCTCATTTGAAGAAGCGTATAAAAATCGCGTGGAGATTGAGTTTGACGGATTCAAATTGCCGGTGATTTCGATCGATGATCTGATCAAGAACAAGACCACCAGTGGTCGACCACAAGACTTGGCGGATGTTGAAAGACTCAAGAAGATAAATGCGAAGTAGATTGCTCAAAGGTAACGCTGGTTTGATGCGGCGGATGGGCGATAGGACGTAGGGTAGATCCTCTGATGCACCATTAAATTCGACCCTCGCGCGAAGCGTCAGTGCGTCAAAGGATGCTCTGTAGAAGACGTATGATAAAAAGAGCGTGTAAATGACTGATTCGGATTCAACCCATCATTTTCCACAACGTTCCAAACGCAACCTTTGGCTATCGATTGCGGTGCTTGTAATCATCGGAGGCGTTGGCTTCTATTTCTTCGGACAGCGATGCCATAGCTCAAGTGAGTTCTTCGGAAGCGAAGTATGGAAGCTCGCGATGACCAGTGATTCGGTAGACGTCGTGCTATTGGAGACGTTCAGTAAATCGGCTGACAATCGACCTTCGGAATTTAGAATGGGGAAATCGATCGGCGGCGTTACCCGTTCTAACGCGGTAGTGCCGATGGCGGATTGGCTGATTCGTTTGCGTGCTCAGCTCAACGACCTGAATCATTGCGAACATCTGTTCTTGAGTATGACGAAGCGTTGCCTGCCGGTGCCCGGCGTGGCCGTCCGTTTCACGGGTAAGCAAAATGAGACGGCCGTCCTGCTGGTCTGTTTTGAATGCGATATGCTCTCGATCGCGATGGCAGACGACGAACCTCGATGGGAAGACTTTGACACGCTGCACGGTGAACTGCTCAGGCTCGCGCGGGAGTTGTTCCCAGATGATGAAGCGCTTGCCAATTTGAATTGACAATGTTCGCCGGATAAACGATGCAGTGCTTCATGCTTCGACTACCCCGACTTGCTCGACGCACGCTACATGAGTGAAACGGCGCTGCACTGGTTGTCGGTTGAAAACTATCTCGATGCGGTGCGGTTCCTTGCCGGCCTCGGGTTCGATGTGAATACCACTGCCGACCGCTACGAAGGTGACACGCCCCTAGAAAATGCCGTCCGGCTCGGCAATCACGACATGGCCGAGCTTCTCCTCGAACTCGGGGCCAATCCCAATCCGCAACAACGGCTTTACGAACCGATGTCTCTGACGTACGTCGCGATTGAAAAAGCTGATGCCCGCATGCTCGATATTCTGCTGCGGCACGGGGCGGCGTATCGATACGAAGACGCCGATGTGGTGGACGGCATGCAATTCGATCTAGCGCCGGGCGATCAAAAAAAGCTGCGGGCGGTCTTGGAGAGATATGGACACGAACTGCCCGAGCCGCCATATTTCCAGCCATTGAATGAAGACCCCGATTTCCCTTTGGAGAACCCGGCCATGAGCCTTAAAGGACGCAGCCTCGTAACGCTTGCCGACCTCAACCCCGACGAATTGCACAAGATCATCAAGCTGGCAGGCAAAGTGAAGAAGAAGCCCGGCGATTTTGCCAAGAGCTTTCGCCGCAAGACGCTGGCGATGATTTTTATGAAGCCATCGCTGCGCACGCGCGTATCGTTTGAGACCGGCATGACGCAGATGGGCGGGCATGCGATTTATCTCTCGCCCAACGACATCAGTATCGGCAAACGCGAAACGACGGAAGATATTGCCATCGTGACGTCGCGCTACGTCGATATCATCATGGCGCGCGTGTTCGGGCACGACATCGTAGAAGAGATGGCCAAGCACGCGACGGTGCCGGTGATCAATGGATTGTCTGATTACGCGCATCCGTGTCAGGTCTTGGCCGACTTGCAAACGATTGTCGAGCGCAAAGGCAAACTCGAAGGTCTCAAGTTGGTGTATTCGGGTGACGGCAACAACATGGCGCATTCGCTGATGTTTGGCGGCGCGCTAAGCGGCATGCACGTGGTTATCGTGACGCCGCCGGGGTTTGAACCGAAGCCCGAAGCCGTGCAGCGCGCACAAGTACTCGCCACCGGTGGCGCGACCATTGAAACGACGACCGACCTGAGCGCTGCGGCGCAAGGTGCCGACGTGATATACACCGACGTATGGGCGAGCATGGGGCAGGAAGACGACGCCGCGCGTCGCCGCGAGTTTTTTATGCCGTACCAAGTCAATGCCGAGTTGATGGCGAAGGCCAAGCCCGATTGCACGTTTTTACATTGCTTGCCGGCGCATTACGACGAAGAAGTGACGTACGACGTAACCCGCTCGGAGAACTCGGCGATTTTCGATCAGGCGGAGAACCGCATGCACGCGCAGAAAGCGCTGATGTTGTTGTTGGCGGGTGCGGAATAGGGCAATTAGTCGACCCTGAAAAAGCCATTGTTTATGCAGCACAGCAAGTGGTTCGTTGACCGATTCGGTTGAAGACGTTCTGCCTGAGCCATTGGATCAGCGCAGCGGCGAAGCGCCGCAGGAGTTTGCGGAGGTTCGATCCGGCGGCGGCGAGAATCGCGTTGATGGCATCGCCGTCGAGGCCCGCCAGGAAGCAGCGATCCATTCGGTTGTCACTTTTGAGATGACCGATCTTTGGTTCGACTGCACTGCGGCGTTTGCGACGGCGTCGTTCGCAACGTGGCGTGTTTTTCTTTCTTTGACCGGCGATGTGCACGGTGACCTCGTCACCACAACCGTGACCGCGATAGCCTTTGTCGACATACGCGTCCGTCACGGCGACCCCCGTGACCTGTTCCACCGTCGCCAGTGTCTCGCCGAGTGTATGACCGTCGTACGGATTGCCTTCGAACAACCGCGCCGCGACGATCCAATTGTCGCGATTGGTCGTTGCGATCGCGATCTTTTGACCGAACTCGTAACGCTGGTGCGCTTTGCCTTTGCTGATGCATTGCACCTCGGGTTCGTGCAGGCTGTAAAGTTTGTTTTTGTCTTGTGGTTGTTGCGTGTGAATGCGTTCGGCGCGTTGCAATAACGTCTCCAAGTCCGCATCGGGTTTGTTCGACTTGCGTTTGATGTCGCGGATCAGGCGACCCACATAGGTGCGCAGCTTGCGCAAACAACGCTTCATGCGTTTGAACTGACGCGCGTGGGCGTAGCGACTCGCTTTGACCGACAGCTTTTTGCCAACCCGTATGTACGACTGACGCAAGTCGATACCGCGCGCTCGTGCCGCCGCGCCGAGCTTCTCGATCGCGCGATAGAGTAGCTTCGCGTCGGTCGGGTACGTGATATTTTTTTCTTGCACGGTCGTGTCGGCGTTCACGCGCCTGAGATCGCTCGGTCGCACCAAGCCGGCGCGTTGCGCCAAGTCGATCGTTTCCTTCAACAATGCTTCCAGCCGTTCGGCGCCGACGCGGTTGCGCCATTTGGTCATGCTGGTGGGATGGATCGGGCAGTCGTGCTGCATGTGGGTGAAGCCGCAAAAGTATTGCCAGTAAGGGTTTTCGACCCAACGTTCGACCAGCGCTTCGTCCGATTCATCGAACGCGTATTTGAGATAGTGCAGTCCGACCATCAGCCGCGTGGCCTTGGCCGGCGCGCCCATGTCGGGGCTGAAGCACTCGGCCAGCGCGACATCGAAGCGGTCCCAATCGATGGCGCGGGCCAGCTTGATGAGTTCGTGATTCGGATTGAGGAGTTGATCGAAATGCGATCGAAACAACTCGAACGTGCCACGTTCCTGCTTCTTCGGCTGCATAATACTCGTCCCTGAATTGCAAGGTTTTGACCCGAATCCGCCGGGTTACTTGCAAAGTGTACCCGCACCGCGCAGCCGATTCACGAGATAAACAAAGGCCAAAATGATTAATTCAGGGACGACCAATTAACGTCGTGAGTGAGATGGCCGTTTCTTGGCAGCGGCCATTCTCAATGGGTTTGCGTTAAATAAGACGGCGTTGCGGGGGCAAAGTCGTCGCCCCCCAACACATTCGTTATACATACAAGGCATCAATCCGCTGGCGAATCTCCCCCGCGAGGTTCTTGCCTTCAAACCGCAATGCGTCGGCTTGTTTGCGAAACGCGTCGCGCCGCTCGGCGTCGGTGAAGCCCGGTAGGTTGATCATCACGTTTAGGCGCGCGCCTTCGAGACAAGCGTGTGCAGCCAAGCCTGCCACGCCCGCATCGGAGATGCAGTTTTTCTTCGACTTGTCGAGCCCTTCGAGTGCCAGCTTCATCACATCGAAGGCTGTTTGCATAATGGCCAGCGGTGTTTGAGTGGCGGCCAGCGTGGCGGCTTCCATCTGTTGTTGACGATCGGGCGCATCGGCGGGCAGTTGCCAGCAGCGCATCAATTCTTCGAACGCGGCAACGTCGGCATCGGCAAGCTCGACGAGGCGGGCGCGCAGGGCGTCTGCCTTGGCGATCGTATCGTGCAACGGTCCGGGTTCACCGCTCTTTTTATCGTTTAGGCGCCCGACCATGCCGCAGAGGGCGGCACCGACGGCACCGATCATGGCGCTGCCACTACCGCCGCCGGGCGTCGGTGCGCGGGACGCTAGCGTATCGAGAAAGGCCTGTAGCGTTTGTGATTCGGTGTTCATAAAACGCAATGTTAGCCTATATCGCTTCTTCGGGCAGCATGGGAATCGGAGGCTTGGTTTTTCTGGTTCGTGTTGGCAGGCCGAAATCTTGTTACAAAATCGAACACCCGGGCATTGGGTTTGGGCGCCTTAACGAGCGTACTTTGCTCAAATCGCAATGAGGGCGATGATCTCGTGCAACTACTCTGGCGATTGGTACTGCGGCGTCTCTCGGGACATGCGTTTAAAACCGTATCGAGTCAACTTGATCGTAAGATAGATTAAGGACGCGTAAATGAGGCAGAATATCCAACCACCAAGAATCCAAATGGAGTCCAGAAAGCCTCCCTCGCGCTTGGGGTCGAGGCTGCTCAGGATTGGCCCGGCGGCCCCAATGATGACCCATTGGACAAATGCGCCGATGATAATGCCACGCCGCTTAAGACCGAGTACGCTCAAGATCGGCAGGATTAACGCTGCGACGACCAATATGCGGTCAACGATAATGGGGTCAGAGTACACGCAGTGGCATCCGTGATAGCTAGTTTCGGTAATACCGCCGGCGGCAGGGGCGGCATGACGAACTAGATTATAACAAACGGATTGTGACCCTTCAGTTAGTTAGTCGTCGCCCATCTTCGCCCAAGCTGTTCTATAAACATATTCACCAGCCTGATCGAACAAGACAAAAAACACTTTTTCGATCTGCGGATTCTGTTCGATCTGCCTCACGGTTTCGTCTAACGCGATCGGCGCGGCTTCGATCATTGGGTAACCGTAGGCACCGCAGCTGATCGCCGGGAAGGCAAGCGACCGTAGGTCGTATTCACGCGCAAGCTGAAAACAGCTCGCATAACAAGATTGCAGCATCGTGGCGGCGTCATACCGATCGCTGTCGTAAACCGGCCCCACGGTATGAATCACGTGCCTTGCCGGCAAGCGATAACCCTTGGTGATCCGCGCTTCACCGACAGGGCATCCGCCAAGGGTGCGGCATTCTTCTAAAAGTTTCGGCCCGGCCGCGCGATGAATCGCACCATCCACGCCACCACCGCCAAGTAGCGTGCTGTTGGCGGCGTTAACAATGGCATCCACATCACAGGTAGTGATATCGCCCTGAATAATCTGGATGCGACTTGCGAGTTCAGGGTTCACGGCCATGCATTAGACTTATGTCTCGCGGTACGCCTACGCCGTTGCCTTTGCCGCTTTCTTGGTGCGGCTTTTCTTCTTATTGATCGGGGCCGATTTGCTCACGTTTAGCTCTTCGGCTGAATCTTCGGTCGCCTTGTTATCATCCAAAGCGGCGTCGCTCGCGGGGGCAGCGGCTGCTTCTTCGGCCTTTTTGCCGTCCTCTTTGGTCTGCGTATAGCCGCCGGCTTCCAGAATCTTCAGGCGTATTTCTTCCATCAGGTCGGTGTTGTCTTCGAGGAAGCGCTTGGCGTTTTCGCGGCCTTGGCCTAGTTGAACGTCGCCATAGCGTAGCCAGGCGCCTTGCTTCTCGACGATGTTGTACTTCACGCCCAATTCGAGCAAATCGCCGCTGCGGCTGATACCGGCGTCGAACATGATATCGAACTGGGCATCGCGGAAGGGCGGGGCGCATTTGTTTTTGACCACACGGGCACGCACCTGATTGCCCGTTACCTTGTCGGCTTCTTTGATTGAAGCGATACGACGCACGTCGATACGAATCGAGCTATAGAACTTAAGGGCGCGGCCACCGGGCGTGGTTTCGGGATTGCCGAACATCACGCCGATCTTTTCGCGGATTTGGTTGATGAAGATCACGATGCAGCGGCTCTTGCTGATGGCGGCCGTGAGCTTACGCATCGCCTGGCTCATCAGGCGCGCCTGCTGGCCGACATGTGCCTGACCCATTTCGCCTTCGAGTTCGGCCTTGGGAATCAGCGCGGCCACGGAGTCCACCACAATCACATCGACGGCGTTGGATCGCACCAGCATGTCGGCGATTTCCAAAGCCTGTTCGCCACCGTCGGGTTGCGAGACGAGCAGCGTTTTCGGGTCGACGCCGTTGCGCTTCATCCACGCCGGGTCGAGCGCGTGTTCGGCATCGACAAACGCACAGACGCCGTCATTGCGTTGGGCTTGGGCGATCACGTTCAATGCCAGCGTGGTCTTACCGCTCGACTCGGGGCCGAAGATTTCGACGATGCGACCGCGGGGAATGCCGTAGCCACCCAAGGCCATATCGAGCGAGAGGGCACCAGTGCCGATGGCGTCGCGCGTGATCAGCATGTCGCCGTCGAGCTGCATGATCGAGCCCTTACCGTAGGCCTTCTCGATCTGCTGCAACGCCCGATCGAGGGCGGCGGTGCGTTTTTCCTGAACCGATCCGTTGTTGCCCGAGGTCTTCGCCATGACGTATCGCACTCCAATTATTAATGCTGACTGATTGGCAGGGCCGCGCTCAGCGCTCCGCCCATCTACGGGCAGTCTCTCAGAAAGCCGCCGCCATTGCAAGGTCAATTTCGGAAAATGTTAGGATTTATTTTAGGGTAGTACCCTAACATGGTTCGAGTAGTATCTTGGAGGGAAAATCACAGCCGCTACGCAGAGATTGCCGGTGGGGCTTGGTCGCGATGATACATGTCGATTGGCCTTTAGATCATCTGCTGCGGAAACGCATTGGTAACTATCGTTCAAAGTCAATAGGTAAAAAGGATCTTTGTGGCACCGCCGTCTCGGCGCTGAATACAGGCGCGACGCATCTGCCCCAGCCAATGTTTCTAGTTGAGTGTTCGCGTAGGCTGTTGGCTCGGGTGCCACTTTCGGCGGGCGTCAGGTAGTCGAATGCACCGCTTTTTGCCGCTCGTCGAGTTTGGTGCGCGGTTATGATGCCGGGTTGGAACGACTGCCAGACTGACCGGTCGTTTGCCCGCGAACCTGAATAACTAGGAGATGAGTCAATGGCTCCGAAACCGCACGTGCTCGGCTTGATTACAACGTTACTGCTCGCCGTCTTTGGCTGTTCGAAAAACGACTACGAAATCCGCGGATCGAGCGTCGCGCGCGAGCCGGTTGAGGTCGACGTCGTCGTGCATCGACCGGGCGAAGCGCCGCAGAGCGTATACGTCACGGCCCTCGACACGAATCAGTCTTTCAATTATCGCAGCAGCGACGTCGAAGGCGATGACGTGCGCGTTGAAGCGCGCTTTCGACCCGTCCGCGGCGCGGGGCAGCCTTACACGCTGTGGTTGCGCCGCGGTGAGAAGGTGTTTGTAAACGTCGACGTCGACCCGACGGCGGGGCGCGTAGTGGTCGATGCCTATGCGGACGATGATGACGACGATTTTGATGATGACGATATTGAAGATATGGATGACGACGACGACGACGATGGCGACGACGACGACGACGATGAGTACGAGTATGACGACGACGATGATGATGACCGGTATCACCGCGATGGCCGCTATCGTCGGTATGATGATGACGATGATGATTTCGACGACGACGACGACGACGACGACGACGACGACGACGATGATGACGATGACGATGACGATGACGATGACGACTTCGATTACGACGACATCGATTAGCGTGCAGCGTCCTTGGTGCGAAATTTACGAATAGGTAACCCGACCTTACGTCCGACGCGTTGGTATGTCCCCCAGGCCCAGAGGGGCAGGGGCACCTGTGGGTCGAAAAGATGGATTGCTCGCGTGTGAGCGGCGTATGCACGTCCCCTAGTCTCAGAGCGGTAGGGGGACCTATCTTTGCGAGGGGGCTGTGGCGACCGTGCGAAGGCTTATTCGGAAAGGCGCATTTTACAATCGAATGAGTTTGTTACCGCCAACTGCGCTGTTCTGCCGTTAGGCGGTGGCTGATTGAATCGTAGAAGTCACCGGAGATGGCCGACACTTGTGCGGCGGTAAACGCTTGCACGTTCGCGGTCGAAATTTGATTAAACGAATAAGCACTGTCGATCTGTGCGACCAACGACGTCGATACTTCGGCGATGCGGTCCGACGAGAGATGGCGGATGTCGCCACTGGTGCCAAGAGAGGCGACTTGTTGTGTGGTTAGTTGGCCGCGTTGCGTGTCGTTGAGGTATCCGATGGATACGTTCGCGGTATCAATAGATTGAACCTGTGACGCCGTGAAGCCGGCGCGCACCTCGCTGCTGATTTGGCCCATGGCGTAACTGTTGGGGATGGTGGCGATCAGGTCGGTGGATACTTCCGCAACGCGATTGGCAGACAGATGTCGAATGTCGCCATAGGTACTCAGGTTGGTGATCTGTGCCGTAGTGAGCTGCTCGCGCTGTGCTGACGAAAGGTACCCGATGGAAACGTTTGCCGTGTCGATCGCTTGCACCTGCGCTTCGGAGAAACCGGCGCGAACGTCGCCGGGGATTTGCCCCATCGCGTAGCTATTGGGGATCGATGCAATCAGGTCGGTCGTTACTTCGGTGATTCGATCGCTCGGCAAGTGACGGATATCACCGTAGGAGCCCAACCCTTCGATCTGCGCCGTCGTTAACTGACTTCGCTGATCGGTAGTCAGGTAACCGATCGACACGTCACCGGTGTTGATGGCTTGGATCTGATCATTGGTGAATCCGGCCCGAACGTCGGTGGGAATTTGCCCCATCGCATAGCTGTTGGGAATCGTCGCGATCAGGTCGGTCGTTACTTCGGAAATACGCGACGCGGGTAGATGACGGATGTCGCCATACGTGCCCAACCCTTCAATTTGCGTCGTGGTCAACTGGTTGCGCTGATCGGCAGTTAGGTAGCCAATCGACACGTCGCCGGTGTTGATGGCTTGGATTTGATCGTTGGTGAATCCAGCACGAACGTCGGCGGGGATTTGCCCCATCGCGTAGCTGTTGGGAATCGTCGCGATGAGGTCGGTTGTGACCTCAGAAACACGCGACGCGGGTAGATGACGGATGTCGCCATACGTACCCAATCCTTCGATCTGCGCCGTGGTCAACTGATTGCGCTGATCGGCAGTTAGGTAGCCAATCGACACGTCGCCGGTGTTGATGGCTTGTATTTGATCGTTGGTGAAACCAGCCCGAACGTCTGCGGGGATTTGCCCCATCGCATAGCTGTTGGGAATCGTCGCGATCAGGTCAGTCGTTACTTCGGAAATTCGCGACGCGGGCAGGTGGCGGATGTCGCCATAGGTGCCAAGGTTTTCGATCTGAGCAGTGGTTAGCAGTTCGCGCTGATCCGCCGACAGGTAGCCGATAGAAACCTGTGCGGTGTTGAGCGCCTGAACCTGATCCTCGGTAAAGGCAGCGCGCAGTTCCGCCGGAATCTGTCCCATGCTGTAGTTGTTGGGGATCGACGCGATCTGGTCGGTCGTGAGATATTTGATCGCGCGGACTTCGAGGTGGCGAATATCGTTGTACGCCAACGCGCGAACGCTGTCGGCAAAGGCACGCTCGTCGACCTGCGCTTGGGTCAATCGGGCCATCTGAGCCTGACTGAAATCGCCATACGTCTCGGCGCTGAGCATGGCGATTTGCTCGGGTGTGGCCCACGGAATTTGCTCGGGCGCGAGCTTGTTCGCAATGGCTTCGAATTGTTTATAGGAAAGTGCTGCGATCTGCTCGGGGCTTAACGCGTGAATTTCGTCGAGACTTAACGCGGCCAACTGCTCCGGTGTCATCGCGAGCAATTCGGCCAGGGAGTAACTCGAACCGGTCGGCGTCGTCGCGTTGTCGTCGGTCGGCGTTCCGAATGTACCCTGCGTCGGGTCGTACACATACGTTGCGCCGGTCGGGCCGACATACGTCAGTGCGGAACCGCCTTTCTGCCAACCACTTTGAATCGGGATAACCAGCACTGTACCAAAGAACGGAGCGCTATTGGATGCGGCGCTATTGGCCGGCACATTGTCGAGCGATGTCGGGTAAGTGTTCTTGCCGTTGAGCAATTCGCGGCTGTGGTGGTTGGCGATGCTTTGACGAATAGCGGCAACCGTTTGTTGTTCGGCAGAAGTTTGCGCTTGGTCGCGATAGTTGATATACAACGGTACGGCAACTGCCGAGGACACCGCGAGAATCACAATGACGGTGACCAACTCGATGAGCGTAAATCCGCGCCGATGCATGTACGAACCCCCTCGCCTCCGCTTCGCCTTGCGGGGCAGATCAACGAGTACCATTCAGGTACTCGTTAATAGTCGGATTTTCCGGAGGGCCGATAGATAAAAAGGGCGGCTTTTACGTTCGATAATCCGATGCGCCATTGGGTTGGCGGGTGGTATCGGACGCGATGGATAGCGCGAATGGGTTGGACACGCCTTGGTGGGGCTGTTCCGTCGTTTCGGCGGCTGGACGGGTATGTCCCCCAGCCCCAGGGGGGCAGGGGCATCCTGCTGCACGGGAATGTCCCTAAGCCCCAGAGGGGCAGGGGCACCCGAGGTCGGTCGCCTGTTAGTTACGTCCAATTTCCCGTGACACATCACGTTGAACGCTTCCTCACGGGCGCGGCTCTGTTTGATGGCCGATATCGCATCGCGAGCCGTGCGCGATTTACTCGGCAGCAGCCAGTTGTGGTAACAGCGACGCGTCGGCGTATTGCTCGGGGTTCTTGTTCCAGCGCAGCAGTGCCGTTTCGTTGTAGAGCTTGATTTCTTGTCCTTTATATTCGACCGTGATGTCCGATTCGGACACGATGCGATTCTTATACACCGGGCAATAAACTTGCTTGAGCGTGCGCGGTGGCAACTTCATTTCTTTCAACTGCGGCAACAACGCTTGCGAGGCGGCGGCGTAATTATCCGGGTTGCGCCGCCAGCGATTGGCACAGCCTTCGCAACAGATCGCAATCGTCTTGCCGCGATAGGTGACGGCGGCGCTGAATGCATCAACAGGTTCGTCGGTCATGATCGGACAGTAACGCTGACCGGCCTCGACGGCGGCAGTGGCGTCCACTATTGCTTCAACATGGTCGCTTGCAGCTTCGCGCGCCGGGCTGGCAGTCGAATTGCTTTCATCCGAGTTTCGTTGTACCGCAACGGCGTTATCGCTGGATCGAATGCGCGGTCGGCTGAGCGCAGCTGCGGCGGCTTCGCGATCCACGGCTGCGATCTGCAAATCACCGTGCGCTGCCGGTGGCGTGACGGCTTCGATCATTGCCAAGTTGCCACCACGTGTCGCTCCGCCTAAGAGCAACATGCGCGCGCCCACCGGTACAGCACGATGCACTATGCGCGGCGTGGTGCGCGCGACCAGTTCCCAATTCACGCCCTCATGGCAAAGCCGATACATGCTGCCGTCGGCCACGCTGACATAAAGGGAACGATCGTGCACGACGGCGGCGGGCGCGAAGCCGTTGCGATCCGCGCCGGGTAGTACCGGCCCTTTGCTCCATGCGCCCGTCTTGGGGTCGTAGATATCGACTTCGAGGCTGGCTTCGCTGTGCGAATAGAAACCCGCGATGGCGTAGATGCGACCATCGAGTTGGGCGGCAATGATCGCGCGACGATGGAAGGGTTGCGGGATGCGCACCCAGCGCGGGTTAGGCACGCTAAGGTCGAGCATGTCCATGTAGTCATGCCAAACGGGCTTCTCACCCTTGCCCTGCATGTTCCAACCGCCTAGCACATATAGCTGTTGACCGACAACGACGACATCGTGCGACGAGCGCGGCTCGGGTAGCGGCGGCAGGTCAGTCCAAGTCTTGCTAGCCGGGTCGAAGCGGGCGACCTGTTCGGACGACCAGTTGTCGACTTTTTCGCCTTCCGGATTCACCGAGCGCATGCCGCCGACGCGATAGATAGCACCGTTGCAAGCGGCGAGGTTCATGCCTTGCAGGCGCGGTCCGCCCCGAAGTTGTTCCCATTCGGAACCGCCCATGAGGTCGATGCGATAGAAATCGCCCGAAGCGCTGGTGCTGTTGTACACGTGTGTGGGCGCGATGTGTCCGCCGTAAACGTAAAGCCAGCCATCGCACTCGACTGCACCAAAACTGGCGGCGGCGAAGGGCATGTCGAAGACTTGTTGCGTATTGGTCGAGACCTTGGCGGCGACGGGCGTGGATGTGGATGCGTGGTGCGCCTTATTGGCGGTGCCGTTGGTGGCGTGCGCCGCATGGCCGTTGTGGTGGGTGTCGCCTTTATTGATATGGGGTGTTGCGGTGCCGTTGAAGTCAAACACTAACATGGCGTATTGGCGCACTTGGTCGTACTTGTCGTCGCCGCGCTGGCCGGCTTCGTCGCGCCAATGGCGCGCCCATGCGCCGTAGCGACCGGACGATTTCATCGCAGGCGTTAAGCCATCGCCGTTGGTGGTCGTTTTGTCCGAGCCGCCGTCGGGATGTACGACCGTCACTTCGCTATTGGGCTTTGCTTCACCATTAACCATCAGTTTGAGTTGCACGCCTTCGCCGCCATCGGTCGCGACGGGAATCAGCTCGACGACCGCATCACCACCGACGATTGTCTTGGCGTCGAACGGGTCACCGATGATCGTCTTGGGGTAGTAAAGCAAGAGGTGTGGCGTTGGCCCGTGTTGGCGCACGCCGAGATCGGCGTCGCCGTAGATCACGCGCGTGCCGTTGCCCGGCGTGGCCATCGTCATGCGTTGCGTGTCGAGCTGCTCGAAGCGAAGCGGCTTTGGCTGGCCGTCCGCGCCGCGCATAAAGAAATTGGCCTTCTCAAAGTATCTCACGTTGACGCCCTCTTCGGCGTCGAGCGTTTCGCTCATGATGATGTGTGATTTGGCACCGTCACCTTCGGGTACAACGAAGATGAAGTGGCCGCGCGCGATACCGGCAGCGGCGAACAAGGCGATGATGTATGCAATTCGTGTCATGGGTGGGAGTCCTAAATGAACGCGACCGGGATGGCGGTTGTCGTTTACGGGCACTGAGAGAAACCGTGGGTGCGGTGAGTTTTGTTGTGTCACCGCCGGCCGGGCCGACGGTTGCAGTCGTAGTGGTCTTTAACAGATTTGCGAGTATCCGGCAGTCGGTAGCAATCGTCAAGACTAATTGAGACTGAGTCTCAATTAGATAAGTGATATGGCGGAAAGGTAGATAGGATACGCCGATATCAGGCTTTTGAAGGATGTATTGCGGATATTGTATGTCGTTAATTGCTTAGGGGAATTGGGTACGTGCCCGACCCTATTCCGGGTTCTGCAGCCACACCACCGCGTCATCCTGAGCTGTCGCGCCGATTAAGAGCGCCACCACATCCTGATCGCCATCGGCATCGACATCGCCCAGCGCGATGCCGACGACATCGCCCGTGGTATTGGCAAGGTTGTTCTCGATCCAAAGGTCCGTCACGCTCAGCGCGGGCGTGAACCACCGCAACGAGCCCGGCGTTTCCGTTGTCGCGATCACATCGGGTTGACCGTTGGTGTCGACGTCGGTGATGGCGATTTCCAACGGGCGTGCGCTGGTGTAATCGGCCAGCACAAACCCTTCCCACGCCATCGTTGGGTCCTGAGGTTGTACGTACCAAGCGACCTGACCGCCGGGCGTGTTAACGGCGACGACATCGGTGCGACCGTCGACGTTGAGATCGCCCAACGCCAGCGCACTGGCCGCTTGCAGGTTGCCGATCGGAAATCGCTGCCACGCGTCGGTCGCCGGATTGACCGGCTGCTGATACCACACGATGCGCTCGGTCGATTCGCTCGTCGCCGACGAGACCACATCGTTGCGCACGTCGTTGTTCAAATTCGTAAGTGCGATCGACTCGGCACCGTCGCGGTCAGTGGCGTCGATGTCGACGCGCGTCCAGGCATTGCCGTCGGACACGTTGCGCGCCGGGCTGATGAACCAGCTCACGCGGCCCGTCGCGCCGCCCGTAGCGATGATGTCGGGGCCGTTGTCGCCATCGAGATTGGCAACGGCCACATCGCGCCAGGGTGTCAGCTCGTCGCCGTCGGATTCGTTGATGATAAAGCCGGACCAGTTGCCGCCTTGCCGCGCGTTGATCGGCGCGACGGCATACAGAATGCCCTCGTCGGTCGACAATACGAGGTCGAGCCGCGTATCGACGTTGATATCCGCCGCGACGATGTCGGTGCCGGCCGGCACGCTCGCGCCGGTCGCGAACAGTTGCACGGGTTGAAACGTGTCGATGTCGGTCTGAAAGAAAATGACGATGTTGGCGGGCGTCATGTCGAACCCCGCATAAGCAACGGCGACATCGAGCAGGCCATCGTCATCGAAGTCGGCGGTCGTCGCGGCGGCAGGCGTCACGCCGGCGGTGCCGCTGATGGTGCGCTGCATCCAGGGTGTGGTTCGTGGAAAGCCTGCAGGCACACCCACGGGGCCACCGGCGGGGCACTCCAATCCGCTAACGGCCAACAGCAACGCGGCCAAAACCGTTGCCATGTTTCGACGTTTTGACGTTCCGACGTTTCGACGTTTCTGAATCTCGCTCATAGGCCCCTTTATACCCGCAACCGCCGCGTCGGTCGCTTTGAATCACACGCCCAGCCCGTATCATACGACGCGACAGCACGCGCGGCGTAGTTCGGCCGCGAATCCGCGCTGTGGCACCGGTTTGTAACCGGTGCTTACCCGAGTCTCCGCTGCCTCATCGGCTTGCCGACGATGCGTGTCGCTGAAGAATCGGCGCGCGAACATAGATAAGAACACCCAACAGGAGCCATCCGCAAGATGCTCGATATCAAATTTATCCGCGAGAACACCGACGCCGTGCGCAAGGCGATCAAAGATAAGAACGTTTCGTGCGACCTCGACGCACTGCTAAAAGTTGACGAAGACCGCCGCAACAATCAGATGCAGGCCGACCAATACCGTAGCGAGTTGAAAGAGCTGTCGTCGCAGATCGCGCACTATAAGAACCCCAAGAGCAAGTGGTTTCAGTCGCAACTGGCCGAAGGCCGCAGCGAAGATGATCTGCGCGCCGAGGGTGAGAAGATTCACGCTCAAACGGGCGAAATCAAGCAGAAGATCAAAGACCTTGAAGACGCCGAGCGCGAGATCGGCGCGCAGTTTCACGCGCTCATGCTCACGGTGCCGCAGGTGCCGAGCGCTAAAACACCCATCGGCCCCGACGATTCCGGCAATGTCGAAGTGCGCAAGTGGGGCGAGCCGCGCACGTTCGATTTCGAGCCGAAAGATCATGTTGAGTTGGGTACGGCCCTCGGCATTATCGATATCGAACGCGGTGTGAAGCTGGCGGGTTCGCGCAACTATCTGCTGCGCGGTGCCGGGGCGCTGATGCATCAGGCGATCTTGCGCTTGGCGATGGATACGATCGTCGAGCGCGGCTTCGAGCCGGTGACGGTGCCGGTGTTGGTGCGCGATGAGATGATGGAAGGCACGGGCTATTACCCCGGCGGTGAGGAACAGGCCTATCGCTGCGAGCGCGATGAGAAGAGCCTCGTCGGCACCGCCGAAGTTTCGCTGACGGCGATGTACGGCGACGAAATTCTGGAGATGGACAAGCTGCCGATCAAGCTCGCCGCCGTCAGCACGTGTTTCCGCCGCGAAGCCGGCGCCGCCGGTAAAGACACGCACGGTCTCTATCGCATTCACAGCTTCGACAAGGTCGAGCAAGTCGTGCTATGCCGCGCCGATGATGACGAAAGCGAACAGCACCATCACGCCATCCTCGCCAACGCCGAGGCCGTGTTGCAAGCGCTCGAACTGCCGTATCGGTTGTTGCAGGTATGCACCGGCGACATGGGCCAGGGCAAAGTCGAGATGTACGATATCGAAACATGGATGCCCTCGCGCCAGAGCTACGGCGAAACGCACAGCGCCTCGCGCTTCGGCGATTTCCAAGCGCGGCGGCTCAACCTGCGCTATAAAGATACGGACACGAAGAAAAACGTCTTCTGCCACACGCTCAACAACACCGTCATCGCCAGCCCGCGGATATTGATCCCGATCATCGAACAATACCAAAACGCCGACGGCAGCATCACGGTGCCAAAGGCGCTACGCGGGTATATGGGGGGGATGGAATCAATTGCGAAGGGCGAATAGCGTAGGGCGAATCGCGAGGGGCTTATCCGATCGAGTTGCGGTCTGCGGCAAGCTCATGCCTCAGGAAACCTGTCTAATTCACTTTTTTTCCTCTGACCTATTATATGATCATTAAAAAACGTTATGCGAGATAGAATATGGGTTGGGGTCGACTAACGAGAAGATCGCATCGCTTGCCGACGGGAGTCATGCATCTGATCAATGGCTAGGATCAAATCAGAACGCAAACGCTACGGTGTCCCGATTAGGATTTCTCAGATCAAGGCTCAAGAGCCTCCAGATCGTTGCGAGAGTTCGCGCGCATACGCATCAACAATTGCGCGGCGCAAGCCATCGGATTTGACTTGAAACCTATCGAAGTCTCGTATGTTATCTTGTCGAATATGCAGTTGTCCTTCGCCGACATTGCCTCGATGCTGGCCTTTTGAGTAGTGCGGGTTATTTTCGACCTCGTGAGACGACTGGACCCAGTACTTAATGGTGTCGCGCCAAACCGCTACCCATACAAAAACGTCGCAACAGGCCGGTTTTATCTGTTGAAAATTCATCCAGAACGGTTTCATCGAGTCGGAAGCAAGCGCCTTCACATAAAGTGGTGCATTGATATCGGCGTCAACTGCGCGAGATGCTTTGACCTCGATCTTAATCTCGCCCAAGGAAAAGTCGTATTGACCAGAATAATCGGGGTCGCGCTTCTTAGACGGCTTTTGGAGATCCGGTACGAGTTCTTTTAAGTGGCCTTGTGCCCACGATTCACCAAATGTTCGCGGAGCACTAATTTCGAAAATGTAGAGAAACATGTTGCGCGCCAGATATTCGTCACGCAATTCGTAGTAGCTGCTCAACGTTAGAATGTCCGCAGCCAGCAAGTGAGCGATGATGTATTCGTATTCATTGAACGGGTAGACTGAAACCAGGTTGTCGAGCCGATCCCGAATGGCGTCTGCGTTCGAGAATTGTGCCAGAAGCTCGTCGAGTTGATTTTGAAGGTGTTCCATCGGTTAATCGCGATCACCTATATCAAAATAGGAGGTTTTGGGATGTAACTTCAGCGGAATCGGTTGGCTCTTCGTCTTTCGAGTCGACGAATGAGGGGATTTCCATTTCAAATGGGTGGCCGTTTTGCCATCCTTCGCGTCCGCATTTGCGATATTGTTCGAGTCGTCGTATGCAAATCTCGGAATAAATCGGATCGATATCCGTCGTGATACATCGGCGACCTAGCTTTTCAGAAGCGATGAGTGTCGCACCGGAGTGCGCAAAGAAATCGACCACGACGTCATCGGGCCGCGAACTTGCGGAGATAATTCGTTCTATGCATTTGAGAGGCTTTTGGGCGTAACACCCCGACACATTTTCAGCCATGCGATAGAATACTTGCTGAATATCCACCCAAACGTTGCCGGCGCGAATGTTGTCGGACCTGCTTCGTTCGAAATTCTCCGTCTTTCGGCCGTTGACCTCTTTGTAGTAGCCTCGCAATATTTTGGGGATGTCTGTGTACTCAGCATCGACGTTAAATACCGGTTGCCCTCTCGTGTAATAAAGCAACTCTTGACGTACGGCCATCCAATTTTTTTGCGTTCCATAGCCGCGTTGATTGCGCATGGTAATAAAACTTCGAGCCTTGTATGGTTCGGCCCGCATCATGATCATGAAATCGGGAAGCGGCTGGAAACCGTCCGTTTGATCCGCGCCGAGCCACACGTAGAGTGATGCGTTAGACGCCGTTACCATGGTGGTATTACGAATCCACTTTTGGCACCATTCTATGAACTCGTCGATTGATCGAAGATCGAACGCGACAAGATTGTATGGCGGATCGTGAATCGCGAGCGTCGGTTGCGCGTCTTTAACTAGGTCCGACACTTGCTGAGAGTCCGAGGCATCGATGCAGCCTACGCGATGTCTCCCTTTCGGATCGTCCCAGATTTCCCCGGGCTTCAGTCGGCAATACGGAAGCAAGCGTTCGCGTAAGTCCGGGTTGTCATCGAGCCGCGGAAGCGGATTGTTCTTCATCAAAGATGCCCTTGCTGTCTCCGCGCCATAATACTCCGATGTTGGAGGTAGTGGAAGTAAAGTGGGATTACAGGGGTAACGGCCGGTCGGGTTGCGATTGATTACTTAGCAATCGCGACAGGTTGATCCAGCGGCTGCATTCGAATCGAGCCCCCAGCTTGGCGTACCGACCCAGGGCACCCGTTCGTCGATCCCACAACCCTAAAAATGACTACCGATACGATTGTCTTGCTCGAGGCCCGAATAGCAGTTGCCGTACCGTAAGTGAAGACAAACGTTGATGTTTCGATCGCGCGCGACATAAAGCGCACGAAGCATGACGTCGATTTCGTTTCTTAGTTTATCGACCATCTCATTTTTTGATCCTAACTGTCGGATTGCTGCAGCCAGCGTTTCGAATGTCTTAATCATTTCGGCGGGCTCAAACCAAATAAGTTCGTCGCCCTCTAGATCGTCTAGAAAACCATAGTCTGAAACGGGACGGGCACCGCTTTTCGCGCAGATTTCATCGAGGGCACCGCATTGCGCGGCCAATGTATGGCCTGAACAATGCGCTTCGGACGCAGTGTCGTCCATCAACCTTTCAGAAAAGTAGGGAATTATCTTCGGTCTCACGGGAAGGACTGAGCGCACGAAAAGGAAGCCGAGAGCCAATACCGACAATACGCCGTGCCATTCGACGTTGTCGTAATAGATGAAGTCGCAGGTAACGCTGGTTGCAAGGATGACAAAAAGCACACCGAAGACAACCGGGTCAAGACATCCGCCCAGCGTTATGCTTCGATGGCACGCCGGATATCGTTTCTTCTTCGATAACAGCAGGATTTCAGCGTCGTTCGGCATCTCAATCTCCATGTTGCAAAACGACGCTGATATTCAACCGTTTCGTCAGGGATGCGATAAATTTGTGGCAGCGGGATCGCGGAGGTAGCGGATGGGCTTTTATGTGGCCTTTTGCTCAAGGCTGAACGAAGCAGCGCTAAAAAACGCATCATGTCGCGCCTGCCGATGGGCCGCGGTGCGGACCCTACAACTCTGGCAATCGGTTGGATATGCTGGTGATTGCGAGTTGTTGTGGATTACCGATGTTTCGGTGGGTTGAGTACAACCCACCCTACTCATTTAGGCAAGCCGATGGCGCGCTGTCGGTCTTCATCCATGCACAAGCCGTTGTTTGCAATATGTGCAATTCGCGGTTTCGCTCGTGCGTCGCAATTATTAAAATGGCACTCGTTATCTGTCTTCGCTCCGAACCTCTACGCCTCTAACGAAAGGCACCACCATGAAGCTCGGCATTCTCTCGACGGCACCGCGTTGTTATAGCACCGCCCGCTTGCGGCAGGCGGCCGAAGAGCGCGGGCACAAGGTCAAGGTGCTCAACACGCTGCGGTTCGGTCTCGATCTCGAAGAGGGTGAGCCGAGTTTGTATTTCCGCTCGAAAGAGCTTTCCGAATACGACGCGATTCTGCCGCGTATCGGTGCGTCGATCACGTATTTCGGTACGGCAGTGGTGCGACAATTCGAGCAGATGGATGTCTTCACGCCGAACTCGGCCAACGGCATTTCCAACTCGCGCGATAAGCTGCGTTCGTTGCAGATTCTGAGCCGTCACAACCTCGGCATGCCGCATACGACGTTTGTGCGCGACCGGGCCGATGTGTTGCCCGCCATCGAACGCATCGGCGGCGCGCCCGTCATCATTAAGATTCTCGAAGGCACGCAGGGCGTCGGCGTGATTCTTGCCGAAACGACCAAGGTCGCCGAAGCCATTATCGAAACGCTGCAATCGGCCAAGCAAAACGTCTTGGTACAGCGCTTTGTGAAAGAAAGTAAAGGCCGCGACATTCGGGCGTTTATCGTCGGCGATACCGTCGTCGGCGCGATGCGACGCGTGGCGCAAGGGGAAGAGTTTCGCAGCAACGTGCACCGTGGCGGTAAGGCGGAGAAGATCGATCTCGATCCGGCTTTTGCCGAGACGGCGGTGCGTGCGGCGCAGGTGCTCGGCCTGCGCGTGGCGGGTGTGGACATGTTGGAAGGCAAAGATGGGCCGCAGATTATGGAAGTGAATTCGTCGCCGGGGCTCGAAGGCATCGAGGGCGCGACCAAGCTGGATATCGCCGGCGCAATTGTCGATTACATCGCCAATCAGGTGAACTTCCCAGAGATCGACCTGCGCCAACGCATGACGGTCTCCAAGGGTTACGGCGTGGCCGACATCATTATTCCGGAAGGTTCGACGTTGGTCGGCCAGACGATTATCGACTCGGGCCTGCGCGAGAAGGACATCGTGGTGCTGAACTTGCATCGCGGTACGTCGATCATTTCCAACCCGAAGGGCAGCCGCGAACTGGAAGCCAACGATAAGTTGTTGTGCTACGGCAAACTCGAATCGATGCGCGATTTGATTCCGGCGAAAGAAGCGCGCAAGCGCAAGGTGAAAGCCAAGAAGCTCGACCCGCAGATGGTTGAGGAAATCAAGGCGGGTTGATCGAGTTAACGACACTTCAGGCGCTCGATTGAGTATTGTCTATTATTTGATGTCATTATGGCACGCCGTAGGGTCCAAATTTCAGACCACGATGGTGATGGGATGCAGATTTGAATGTCGACGCTGGTTATGCGGGTGCCCCATCCTTCGCGTCAGCGAAGGATGGGGAATCACGGTTGTCGTCAGTGTGTTCTCGTCGTTTTGTTCGCTCAAGTAACCAAGATGATTCCCCACCCTTCTCTGCGGAAGCGATGGGGCACCCGCGTGGAAAGTTTGAATATCGACATTTAATGAAATCCATTCTTGCGTCATACATGTCTTGCGCGTGCAATCTGATCAGCGCGGTGTGAGTGGTCCGCGATGCGGAGCCTACGGTCGCCACGCTATACCGCACTCAACATACACTAACCATCCATCGAGCTTTACTCATGCGATCCCAAACCCAGCGCTCATTCCTATTCGCGTTCATCGCGTCGATTTCATTGTGCGGTGCGATCGGTATCTATTGTCTGTTGATAGGCGAGTTCACGAGCTTGGTGGCGAAGGTGTTGGGCACCACGGCGACGGTGGCGGGGGCGTCGCTGCTGGCGTTGGCGTCGGCGGTACCGTGGGAGCGCAAGCGTTGGCAACCCATCGGTCCACTCGGCATGTTGGCGGCGGCGGTTTGGTTAACGTTGGTTCTGTGTTTGATCTGGGTGGATCGGCTGAATGGCGAAGAGGTTTTTATCAAGACAACCCTTGTCGCGACGGTCATCGCAATCGCGCTACCGCATGCGGGGTTAATCGGCTTGGCGCGCTTGCGGCGCGACTATGGTTGGGTGCGAATCGGAAATGTCGCCAGCATCGTCGCGCTGGCCGGCTTGATCATTGTTGCCGTCGTGTTTGAGATCGATGATGAGTTTATGCTGCGCGTCATCGGGGCGTTGGCAATCTTGGATGTTTGCACGAGCGTCGCGATCCCAATTTTGCATCGCGTCTCGGCCATCCACGAACACGATTCGATTCGCACGACCACGCTGGAAGTATCACTCACCTGTCCGCGTTGTTCCAAAACGCACAGCTTGCCCGTCGGTCATTCGCCGTGCCCGTCGTGCGGCTTGCGCATCAAGATCGAGATCGAGGAAGAGCATTGCGAGCAGTGTGGGTACGTTTTGTTCGGAACGGATTCTGCCGTCTGCCCGGAATGCGGCAAGCCGATACGGCGGGAAACAACGACTCAGGTGGACCAAACAACGACCTGATTGGCGAATAGCAAAAACGTGCAGATCCAAAGAAAAAACAGTTTCACGAACGTTTTTTGTTGCAACAGTTTCATGGGTATAAACCCACCGCTTTGAACGAGAAATGACCGGCGCTACAACCATAGGCATATTTCAGACAAAGAACATACTTTTTAATCCGTTATTTGGCGAACAGTTTCATCGCATTGCCCTACAAAAATTTCGGAAACCGAAAAACCTTTTCTAAAATCGCGCTTTACTACTTTGTTCGGATCTCAAATCAAGTTCGCGCTGCGTAAGGCGATGTCCGTGTGGACTCGGCACAGCGCATGTTAGTTCTATCCAATTCAGAAAGTCGAGTTGGGAAGAAAGGGGATGGTACGATGAAGAACTTTTTAATGACACTGACGGCAGTGGCGGCGTTGGCGTTTGCTTCGGCAACCGCATCGGCGCAAGTCATCTCGGTCAACGGTGACTTCGAAACCGGCGACCTGACCGGTTGGACGGATTTCCCGACGGCCGAGTCGATCGGTGCTGTCACTGGTGATGCCAACAACGGCTCGTTTGCTGGTGAGTTCTTTAACATCAATACCGGCACCGGCCCCTCGGGTTACGTGGTGAAGCAAGCCAACATCGGGATGGGCTTGGTGAGCCCCGGCGATCCGATCGAGATTTCGTTTGCCGCCAAGGGAGACTTCCTCGTCGGTGGCGTCGGTATCGTCGAGTTCTTTTCGGAAGTCGATGGTGGCGGTACGTCTGCGGGTGAGATTCTCGGCGGCGGCCCGCTATTCCTCGCTTCCGAAACCGACTATCAGAACTTCACCTTTAACACCGTCGCCGGTCCGGATGTCAGCGGTGGTGTGACGCTGCAGTTTGTTGCCGCCACGGGTGGCGCACAAGGCAGCTTGGCGCGCTTCGTGGTCGATGACGTGTCGGTGCGCATCATTCCCGAACCGGCCTCGGCGCTGCTCGGCTTGGTTGGTTTCGCGTTGATCGGTATGCGTCGCCGCCGCGCGTAATCCGTTGGAGTAGTTAATTCGATTATTAGCATCCAAGCGGCTTCGGTATCGTGGGTATATCGAAGCCGCTTCCTATTTTTCAAACCTATATGATCTCGGCGGGCGGGAATCCGGCGTTACGCGGATATCTCGACTTCTCTACCGGCTGACCTTGCGGCACTCAAACCTGCCCGCAACGCCACATTCTTGAGGCGTAGCGCGCCAAACGTTACATTTAATCCCGACCACAGAAGTTAACTACAATCCTGGTCTCTCGATAGAGCCGTCTGCCCGGTTGCGGTCGATTCATTTATGAAAGAATGCCCTTCACCCGAAACGCTCGAACGCTTTCAAAACGACGCGCTCAGCCCCGACGAAGAGGCTTGGGTGCAGTCGCACGTAAACGATTGCGACGCGTGTACGCGTAACCTCGAACGCCTCGGCGATCGCTTTAACGATCTGGTGAAACACCTGAAGGGGCTCGACATTTCGTCGGACTTCGGCGAATCGAAAGGTGCGGTCGCCGCCGACAGCGATAGCCCGGCCGGCTCGTCAAATGACGCGGACGATGGTGAGGCATCCGCGAAGCTACCTTTGGCCGGCAAGATTCCGGGATACAAAATCCTGCGGGCGCTGCACCAGGGTGGGCAGGGCGTCGTCTATCAGGCGCTGCAGATATCCACCAAACGCAAAGTCGCGATCAAGGTGTTGTTGGAAGGACCGTATGCGGCACCTTCGGCGCGCAAACGCTTCGAGCGCGAAATCGAACTCGTCGCCAGCCTCAAGCACCCCAACATCGTGTCGATCTTCGATTCGGGCGAAACCGACGACGGTCGGCAGTTTTGCGTGATGGATTATGTGCGCGGCGTGCCGTTCGATCGTTACGTCAAAGACGCGAAGCTGTCCGTCGACGACGCGTTACGGTTGTTCGCCAAACTATGCGACGCTGTGAATTACGCCCATCAGAAAGGTGTGATCCATCGCGATCTAAAACCCTCGAACGTGCTCGTGGATGGCGACGGCGAGCCGCGCGTACTCGACTTCGGGTTGGCGCGGCAGTTGGTGGACCGCGAGCAATCTATGTTGTCCGTGACGGGGCAAGTCGTCGGCACATTGCCGTATCTGTCGCCCGAGCAAGCGGAAGGCAATCCCGATAAGGTCGATATTCGTTCCGATGTGTATGCGTTGGGCGTTATTTTGTACGAAGTGCTGACGGGCCAATATCCGTACCCCGTGTACGGTCAATTGGCCGAAGCGCTCAATCATATCGTGCATACGCAGGCGACGATCCCCAGCAAGAAATGGGAAAGTCAATCGGGTATCAAGCACTACTCACCCGAAGGCGGCGTGATACAGCGCTGTCCGATCGATGACGAGGTCAACACGATCGTCATTCGCGCGCTCGCTAAAGAGCGCGAACGGCGCTATCAAACGGCGGCGGATTTGGCGCAAGATATTCGGCGCTATCTGGCCGACGAACCGATCGAAGCCAAACGCGACAGCAGTTGGTACGTCTTGCGCAAGCGCGTGAAGCGTTACAAGATGGGCGTGGCCGTCAGTATCGGCGTGATGTGTTTGGTCATCGTGGCGCTCATCGTTACGGTTAATCTCTATCGCGCCGCCGAGCGCGATCGTTTGGCCGCCGAAGCCGCACGCCAACAAGCCGAGATCGAAGCCAACAAGGCGCGGCAGACGGTTGCCTTCACCAACGAGATGTTGGCGGGCGTCGATCCCGAAACGGCACGCGGGATGGATACGCGGCTATTGCGCATGATTCTGGCCCGCGCCGCGCAACGCGTGCAAAACGACTTGGCCGAGCAACCGGAAGTCGCCGCATCGGTCTATTCGACCATCGGGCGCACGTACTCGGCGATCGGTAACTACGATGATGCTCAGACGTATCTGCGCCGCGCACTCAATATTCACGAACGCGAGTTAGGCGAACAACATCTCGAATCCATCATCTCGAAGAGCCGACTGGCCCATACCTACGGCTTGGCCGGTCAATTCGATGATGCCGAATCGTTATTCGACGAGGCCTTGCAGGCTGCCGAACAGATCATCGGGGCCGAGCACGAAGATACGCTCAACATTCTCAACAATCTGGCGCTGGTTTATCTCGATCAAGGCCGTTTCGACGAGGCCGAGGGCCTGTTGAATCGCGCCTTGGAAATTCGCCAACGGGCTTTCCGTGATGACCCGGAAAGTATCCTGATCGTTCAACACAATCTTGCCAATGTTTACGAGTCCACGGCGCGCTTCGACGCCGCCGAAACTATGCTCCGTGAAACCATCGAAGGCCGACGGCGCGAGCTGGGTGACGACCATCCATCAACGTTGGATTCGACCGGCAACCTCGCCATGCTCTATTTGACGCAAGGTCGTGCCGCTGAGGCAGAAGCGCTGTTGACCGAGATGTTGGAAGCGCACCGACGGGTCTTCGGCCCCGAGCATCCGGCAACGCTGAAGATCACCAACAATCTGGCAAACACCTACGCGTTGCAGGGTCGCGATCAGGAATCGAGAGAACTACGAACGCAAACGCTGGAGGAAATGAAGCGCGTACTGGGCGAAGAGCATCCCGAAACGCTCAAGCTGATGAACAACCTCGCCAATAGCTACTATCGATCCGGGCAATTCGATTTGGCGGAACCCTTGTACAAAGAGGCACACGCGTTGCGCTTGAGAACGATGGGAAAGGATCATCCATCCACGCTGTTTTCAGCCGGCGTGCTCGCGCGACTGTACGTATCGCAAGGTCGTTTTGAAGAGGGTGAGCATCTGCTAAACAGCACGATGAAGGCGCAGGAGGCCAAATTGGGCGCGCAACATCCCGATGTGCTGTTTACCAAAGGCGTGCTTGCCGACCTTTATTTGGATCGGGAGCAGTTCGATCGGGCGGAGCCGCTGCAGCGCGCCGTACTCGAAGCGCGGCAGGCCGTGCTGGGGCCGGATCATCACAACACGTTAACCAGCATGAACAATCTGGGGCTGACCCTGGCACGCGCCGGTAAGTTTGCCGAAGCCGAACCGATCTTTCGAGACGCCTGGCAGCGTCGGCAACGTACGTCGGGCGAAGATCACGTCGAAACGTTGCGCTTGCAGTCCAATTTGATGCTGGTGCTACAACGCCTCGAGCGCGACGACGAAGCCTTGGTGTTGCAGCGGGACTTATTGCAACGCCAAATCAAACGAGCAGACGGCCCCGACGCCGATGCGGATCTACTCAACGAAACCGCATGGACTTTACTTACAATCGAACCGGAAACGCTGCGCGATCCGGCGCAGGCGCTCACGTTGTCTCAACGCAGCAACAAGCTAAGCGACCACAAGAACCCGGGCTATCTCGATACTTTGGCGCTCGCATACTTTTTGACGGGCGACGCGCAGCGGGCAATCGAGTGGGAAGAAAAAGCGCTCGAACTACTGTCGCCCGATGCCACAGCGTTGCGCGCCGAGCTGGAAGCGAACCTGGAGCGGTTCAAAGGCGCGACCACCGCCGAGCCTACGACGCAACCGGACGAGTAACATGTGATCTCAGCCGTTCAGATTCAAGCCATGCTGTAGCTGCGAGTCGGGAACGCTGCAGCGCTAATTCCCCACAATATCCAGCACGCGGCTGGCCTCCGCCAATGCGCCCATCTCATCGGTCGCACGGACTGTGATGGTGTGCGTGCCTTCCGAAAGCGTGGTGCTCAGCATCAATCCGGTGCCGAGAACGCCATCACGGTTCGATTTCCATTGCACGCTACCAGCCACAAAGCTCGCTTCATCCGGATCGAATACCGACGCCGCCAAGGGAACCGTATCGATATCGGAGAAGGTATCGATCGGTGCCGGCGACGTGATCGTCACTATCGGCGGCGTGTTGACGACTTCGACCAGCACTTGTGCCGATTGTTGGGTGCCATCCGCATCCGTCGCATGCATGGTTAAACGATGCGTACCCAAGCGTAAGGGAGCCGCCGTATCGCACTGCGCCTCATCGGCCTCGGTGACGTCGAACGAACATAGAATCCCATCGAGGTTCGATACCACGCCGACTGCGCCGGTGAACGGCATCGGAAACAACGCCTCCAGCGTTTGCCCGACTGCGTAGGACATCGTCGCGCCGTCGGTCGGTGCCACCCACTCGACGCCGGGCAATTGCGCCGCCGTCGTTGCCGTCCCGCCATACGCTTGCAGGTGCCCGCTTTCCGTCATGACATAGACGTTTCCGTTACCGTCGACGAGCGGATCGGAATGGCGACTCATCGGCACCGGCACGATACTGAGCGGATCGAGCAGCAGCGAATACGTATATAAGCCGTCTTCGGCCACCACAAAAACATGGTCCAACGTCACCGCCGGCGCGGCGTAGGCACCGGCACCGACCGACGCTTCCGTTATCACCTGCCCCGCGCTGTTCACACGGAGTACGTTGGCATAGGTCGCCGCAAACACATCGCGCAAACCGGCGGCGGGTGTGCCCGAGATACCCGCGTTGGCAACCGACCAAAGCCGCTGACCGGTGAGAATATCGAAGCCGACAAGGTTATCCGTGTTGTAGCCCAGCACCACGATCCCACCCAGCACGATTGCGGGCGACGAAAACTCGGGGTTGTTGTCGTCGCACGGGTCGGCGTCGAGTTCAAACACCCACTGCGTTTGCAGCACATCGCCGACGAGCTTGAAACATGTCAAAAACGGATAGTTGCATACGACGATCAACGGTTCATCGGGATTGGTCAGCGTCGCATCGGTCGTAAGCGCCAGCGATGGATGGCGCGGTTGTGAAAAATCGGGCGGATCGAGGCCGAACCAACAGACCGAGTCACCGGGAATGCAGCTAAACAACCGATCGATCACGGTCGCGAAGGCCGAAGAATTGCAAATCGCGCCGGGGCTGGTGGCCTGGCGCGTGATGATCGATAGCGAGCGCGACAAGACGATGATTTCCGATGGCGTAGAAATAAAGATGCGATCGTTAACGATCTTTGGCGATGCCATCGTGTTTGGAATGCTGGTTTGACTGCGGATGTTGCCATTGGGTCCGAAGCGGTACAACGTGCACGCGACGGTATTCTGCGGAGCGGGGGTATCCGTCACGAGATAACCGACGATATAGATATCGCCGAAGCGATCGATGGCCGGCGACGTGAAGAAGACATGATTGGTGCGCGTTCGCAGCGCGATGCCGCCGTCCGGTCGCACGGCAACCAGTTCGCCATTGATGTTGCCTATGTAAACGTTGCCGTTCGGGTGCGCGACCGGCGACGCCATTGGTGTCAGTCCAACAAACGTGCTCCACTTTCGGTTTAACACTGAGGCGGGCACCGACTGCACGGTGTTTAGCCCGCTATTGGATGCATCGGCATGTAACTGTTGCCATACACGCGGAGTGAACGGTTGCATCCCATTGGTGGTGCAATCGGCCGCCAAACACGCGACCACCAACGCCACCGCGCCGCCATCGACGAACCAACGCCGCTTCATACGCTTGCTCCTTATCAATCGGACAGGCAACGCGAAGAAGCGTTACTGCCGGGCCGACCACACAAGGCCCGCGATGCGGACCACTTACGTCTGACCACCCACGCCGATTGACGAAGCGCATCGAAACGCGTTACCACGTTCCGCCATGACACCGAGCGACCGGGCGTGTAAGCCGCTCTTCGAGTCAAAACGTCTATCTTAAAATCGCCGGTGAGCTAGTGGGAAGGGCTTAGGCAAATGTCTTTTTTTGCTTTTCGGGGCGGTCCGAACGGGATGGTCCCGCCAGGTGGAAACCAATTGATCCAGACTATTATGCTGCCGGCAGATATGGTTCATGTTCCTGAGTAGCGGAATAGTCCGCAGTAGGGTGCCCGCCTTTTAATTCGAGAATCTGTCCGATTTGCCAAGCGCGTACAACCATTGAAAATTAAAAAAGCCATGTATATATTTAGACATCTGTAGTGTCGATTTGCATTCGCATATACGGCACGGAGGCGCCGTGATCTTCGACACGCCGTTTCGACCAATCCACCATGCATTATCGCATGACTTTGGCGAGATTCCCTCAATCATTTGCCACTCACGACCGCAGTACGGGACGTGATGGTCGTTGCGTTACGCGACGGGAACCGAAGCCAACGGTCGACGCGCTTAACCCGAATCACCGATCCATTCCAGCGGTTCGTTAGTGGGCCGAAGTTTCTCACGATCGATTGCACCGAATCGGTTGCGCTCATGTCGTTCGCGCGAACGCAGGCGCTGCCGGATTCGAGTGACAAGATGACTCAATAGATGAGTCGCCATTAGAAAGGCAAGTAAGAGTATGATGCGTTTCAACCTGCAAATATTGGTGGGTGGAATGTGCGTGTTCGCGCTGGCGGCCCTGCCGGCACGAGCGACCAATTACAACATCGACTGGCTGAACATGTCGCCCACGCCTTTGGGATCCAGCGTGCCGAACAACTCCAGCTTTAACCTGCCCGGTGTCGGTTTGGTCACGGTGAACTACTCGATTCCTTCGGGATTTACCGACGCCCGCTTTCAAAATCCGCTGCTGACCGCCGGCAACGTCACGAGCGGCCTCGACAATTACGCTTGGACCAACGCCGAACTTTTCGCCGCGACCAACAACGTCTCGGTATCACCGTTGGTGGGCGCGCCGTGGAACATTACTTACACATTTCCCGGCACCGTGGCGGCTGGTTCGCTGGTCGTTGGCGTATCCGGCCTCGGACAAACCACCAGTTTCGGCGGCGGTGCGTCCACGGCAGAAGTGTTCCAGAACGGTACGTTCTTGGGCGATTGGTCGGGTGGTGGTAATTACGGTCCGACGCAATTCACGGCGGGCAACCCCTTCCAGATGCAAAACTCGCTTACCGGAGCGGGTGGTGCCGATCCGTGGTGGAATACGCCGTTGGGGGTGGTGCGCATCGATGACGCCGTCAACTCGTTGACGGTGCGCTTTGCCCAAATCTCCGGCGACGGTGTGGGCGTCAACATCGGTTACATCGTTCCCGAACCGAGCACCGCGCTGCTATTGGGCATGGGCGGCGTCTGCGTCGCGCTGCGCCGACGAAAGTAATAAAACGGCACATATCACGTTTGCGATGACAAGCAGCACCATGGGGAAAGTTGCGAGGCCGATTCTCCCAGCGGGAATCGGATAGCAGCAAGAAGCATTAGGGGAAAGCGGCATACGAGGGGGGATCGTAAGGGGGCAATCGTGCCCCCTTACCTTTGCGCATCATTAGGTAGCGGTATCGATTGGGGAGCATCGCCGTCCCGGCGGTGCGTATTCGCTTTTCCCACCGACGAGACGCTGATGCTCCCCTTGGCAGAAATCAAACGACATCAGTAACTATCACTGGAGAGAATCGAGGCCGTTGCTTGCACGGGCAACATCTACGAGTAAGCCGCGGAGGGTGCCAAAAAAAAGGCGGGAGCGCGGATTGCCCCGCGCCCGCGTGTCATTATTCAACTTCCCTAAAAGTAATCGTCGCGATTGCTGCCTTCGTAATTACCGGTTCGCAGGCAACAGCGTTTGAAAGCGACGATTGGAGCCGCACGGGCACGGGTCGTTGCGACCGAGTTTTTCGAGCAGTTCCTTGTCGCCGTGCACGATGCGATGGCCGCGCTTGACGCGGGTTTCGGACGGATATCCGCGCCGCCGTTTGCTCATTGTCTCAAAAGCGCGACTCGTATTCGAAGTGGTCGTCGTGTTGCATAAAGCACCTCCTATTTAGAAAATGGTTTCGTCTCTCTGGCCCGTTGCCCTTCTATCTTAATCGGCGACTTAGGTAGTAGCTACCCGTTCGTCCAGATTCGTAACGGATGGCCTCAGTAAGCACCCGGTCGAGAGGATCTCTGTACGCCGGAAATCGTTTATAGTCTCTATCTCTCGATAAGGGCACGTTATACTGGCGATTATGTCTCTCGGTCCGCGTTCACTATTTCGAACAACAGCGTTTATCTCGCTGGCGCTGTCTGCCGTCGGAGCGGTGGTACTCTATGTCGGCCGTGAGCGATTTCACGGTTCAGCTTGGTTTCCGCTCGCAATCGGTCTTACCGCGGCAGCCGCCATTATTCCGCTCGAAGGATGGGTAAGAGACTTTTTTGATTCGAAAAGAGACGGAAATTGGCACCACATCTTGCTGTTTGGTTTTTCTTCAATCTGGATGGGGGCAGGTGCTGTTTTCCTTATTTTTTTCGCGAACGAAGTCTTGTGGGGGTTCGTATTGGCAGCGGCTTGCGGCATCTGCGTTTACGCTGCGCTTGGGACGCGTTATTGCTGGCCGGGTTTTCGCGAGGATTGTCCGGAGGAAGAGTGCCCGTTCTGTCTTGGAGACGGAGTCGACGCTGACGGCAGCCCATGCATCGGATGCGAATTGGACGAGGACTAAGCGCTTTCAACGCTAAAGCTACTATTGCCGTCGTCCAATCCTCGGCAACAACATCGGCGTACTCTGTCGATACGCATCGTAAGCCGGTCCAATCTCATCAAGCAAGTCGCGTTCTTCGATGCGCGTGCCCTTAAAGATATACATCGTGAACAACAATGCGAAACACAGCCGCGTCACGGTCATGTCCGGCGTCGCCCAGAAGGCTATCAGAAATCCCGTCATCAATGGATGGCGGACATAACGATACAGCCCGCGCTGCGTAAACCCGGCGGCGGGCATGTCGGTGCCTCGATAATGCGTCCAGACCTGCCGCAAGCCGAACAGAGAGAAGTGATCGATCAGGAAGCTGCTAACGAGCACGATGCCAAAGCCGCCTAAGGAAAAGGCCAGCAACATGCCGCGCGCCCAGGTCGCCTCCACATGCCAAACCACGCCCGGCAATGGTTGCCACTGCCATAATAACAAGATCAGAATGCAGCAAGTCGTTAAAACAAACGTCGACCGCTCGGCGGCGGGCGGAATGATGCGCGTCCACCACCGCTTGAAGGCCGGTCGCGCCATGATCGTGTGCTGAACGGCGAACAGGCCGATCAATGCCGCATTGGTCAATAGGGCCATGAACCATGGCGCGGTCGGGGGACCGTCCATCGTTTTGGGAACGACGCCGCCCTCGACAAAGCCGATCATGTATAAAAATACACCTTGGAACATGGCGTATGCGAAAATGCCGTAAGCCAAGATCGCGATGCGTTGCATGCGGGATTCGCGCTCGTTCACCGGCAGGCTGATTGATGTCATTTCTTGCTCCGATCGTTCGTTTGCAGAGTCACGCGGCACCATTACGAGTGGGTCCGCAAGATGTTGTGCGATAATTCAGTTGAGGATTCACGCGTTTTCTTCTATTGCGAATTGGAAGAGCGACCCGCCGGCGTGGCGATTGGACGTTGCGATTCGTAAACTCACATCGATACTGCATTTAGAGAATTGGCCGCGCTTATATTTAGCTCGATTTTAGGCCGTGAAAACGAGCCCTCTGCGCACCTAAACTTGCAAAAATAGCGGTAGGCGTCACGACGCGTGGCGTGGCGCGATTCGATTACAATAAATAGTGTCGATCCCGAAAGAGAGTTCACTCAAAATGCCGTTTCGATTCCGAGCAGGTAAGAACGTTACACGCGAATTCCGTCGCATCGCGCGCGAACAGGTGGAGCGCGCCCAATGCGAATTGGACGAACCATCGGATGGCCGTCACGAAGCCGTGCACGATGTGCGCAAGCGCTGTAAGAAAATCCGAGCACTCGTCCGCTTGGTGCGCCCTGCATTCGATGATTACTCAGCCGCCAACGAGCACTTCCGCGATACCGCCCGATTGCTCTCCGTCTCGCGCGATGCCACCACGCTGATCGAATGCTTCGATGCCCTGGTCGAACGCTTCGAGTCGTCAAAGTCTGCCGACATCGATCTGCTGAAACCTTTGCGTATCGAACTACACGACCGTCGCGCCGAAACCGCGGACGATCAACAACTCGACGAGCGCATCGCCGAGGTTCGCACCCGCCTGCAAGATAGCTTGCAGATAATCGATGCGTGGGAACTCGATGCGTCCGGCTTCGCAGCCATCGGCGGCGGCTTCACCAGGACGTACGACCGCGGACGGGAGGCGTTTCGCGCAGCATACAAGAAGAACTCGCCCGAGCAATTTCATGAGTGGCGCAAGCGCGTGAAATATCATCGTTATCATCTTCACCTGTTGCGCGATTGCTGGCGCGGTCCGATCAACGCCCGGCGTGACGAAGCCAAAAAGCTCAGCGACATCCTCGGCGACGAGCACGATTTAACCGTGCTGAACGACGTATTGCAAAACGAAGGACCGTGGGTGATCGGTGAAGAACGGGTTACGCTCCTGCAGGATTTCATCGAGCTCCGGCGAGGCGAGCTGCGCGCGCAAGCGCGCACACTGGGTCAACGGCTATATGCGGAGAAGCCAAAGCATTTCGAGCGGCGCATCCGCCAAATCTGGAAAGCCTGGTGCCGCGATGCGCGCGAGAAGAAGAAAAGCAAGGTCGCGGCCGCCACAGAGGCGACGTAAAGTCAGATGCAAGCGGCAAAAGTCTTTTCATTCATCGATGCGAGTGCGTACAATCGCGGTCCAGAGGATTTCTCATTTACTCGAACAACTTTTGACATCCGCCGCTCAAAAAAGGAGCCAACCGATGCATTTCCTATCCATGATGAAAAACCGTATGACAGGCTTGTTGACGGTTCCGGCGCTGGTTGCTGCCTTGCTGCCTGCTTCATCGACCGTGCGCGCCGACGATCTGGTGTTATCGAAGAGCGACAACATCAACAACATGCTCGGCGGCCTCACGTTTGGCGACGGCGACATCGTCTCTTACTGCAGCGACACCAACATGGCGTCCATTCTGTTCGCCGAAACCAACATCGCCCCCAGCGCCGACATCGATGCCTTCACCATTCTCGATAACGGTAACTACGTGCTTTCTGTCTTGTTCAACGGTCGCACGCTCGGCGGTCTCACCTTCGACGACGGCGATCTGGTCGAATACAACCCGACGACCGGGGTCGCATCGATCTTCTTCCTGACCGAGGCGGACTTCACCGGTGCGACTGCCAACGTCGGCGACATCAACGCCGTCGATTTTGTGGCCGATCGGTTTATCGTGTTTTCCTTAACGGCCGCCAGCACCACCTTTCGCGGCGTCGATTATTCCGATGGCGATTTGATTCAATACAGCATCAGCGACGACATTGTCACCGTGCTCGTGAACGAAGCCACGCTTTGCGACGATGGCGACTGCGATATCGATGCGGTGCACGTGCTATCCAATGGCAACTACGTGATGAGCACATTTTTCGACGAGATGATCAGCGGACAGTTGTTCCTAAACGGCGACTTGTTCGAGTACAACCCGACGACCGACACGGCCACGCTTTACTTCAGCGAATCCAACTTCACCGACGCCAACGGCCACAACATCGATGCGGTGCACGTGTTCGAGACGCCGATGGGCGACAACCTTGGCGATATGAATTGCAGCGGCGCCGTCGATCTGAATGACGTCGCACCATTCGTGCAAGCGCTGCTCGACCCGGCGGGTTACAACGCCGCTTTTCCCGATTGCGATATCACCCGCGCCGATACGGATGAGAGCGGCGGCAATGATGGGGCGGATATCGCAGGGTTTATCGAGCGGTTGTTGTAAGGGGAGGCTTGGGACTTGGGTCAAAATTCTTTCGTCGTGAGTCTTGGGTCCTGCGTCGTGGGATGCGTTTTGAATCGTGGGATGTGAGATTTGAGTATCGCGTCATGAATTGAGCGGCGAACATGCAGAGCCGGGGCCTGTGGCCCCATGGTCTTGCCGCACGCTGTTTATCAAACAGGGCTTATTCGTTATCGCAGCGTATCGAATGCAAAGGTGCTGCTGCCCGCTTACGATCCCCCGCTGATGGTGGTGAGTCGCGCGACGCGCCGGGGTGCCATGCTCAGCCTTCAAGGTGAGCATGCGAAAGCGGGAGATGGCATATTGGCGTCGCGTAAAAACCTGACGTCATTGTGCGGACCACACACAAGCTTCTTTGGGTAAGGATGCCCCCCTCCGTCAGAATTGCAGAGAACCCCCGTTCTGTGCGCAATGTGTTGCAGATTCGCCAACGGCATTGGTATGATTGATGGGAATGGTGTGTTTCGCATTTCTGAGTGGCTTCTGTGTGAGTCAAATAAAATGACATCCAATTTGATCCTCTGTCGGCAGTTTTTCTGGTCAACTATTGCGTTGTTCGCGTACTACGCCATTACATTGAATGCTGGCGTACCGGTTGGCGAAGATTGTCAATCAGCCATCTTGATTTCCAATCTTCCCTTCAATGATTCCGGGGATACTTGCGATCGCAACGACCTTAGCGACGCGACGTGTCCCTTCAATGCACCGGGGTCGCCAGAGGTTGTCTACCAATACACGCCTCCCGGAAACGAGGGAGTGAGAATTAGCCTTTGCAATCCTTGCACCGATTACGACACAAAACTGTATGTGTTTACGACTTGCCCGTTTCAGCCATCCAATGTTCTTGAATGTAATGACGACGGCTGCTCGACTGCGAATTTCGACGAGCCATTCGTCTCACAGATATTCGATCTTCAACTGAATGCCGGTGTGACGTATTACGTCGCTGTCGATGGGTTCGGTGGTGATTGCGGAACGTATCAACTCACTATTGACAGTGGTGAGCCCGTCGGCGCTTGCTGCCGAGTCGACGGAACGTGCGACGATAGTCAATTCCAGTCAAACTGCTTCGCCTTGGGCGAGGTCTTTCACGTCGATCAAACTTGTGCGGGTCTCATTCAGTGTGATTCGTTTGTTCCAGCCGATTGCGATTCCAACGGCGTTTTTGGTCCTGGCTTAGACAGTACGGTCGGTGCGATTCAATTCAATGAGATATTTGCAAGCGATATCATCGACGGGGTCCCGATACGCTTATTCGATGGCTTCTGGAATGTACAGTCTCCGATCTCAACGCTGACGTGGTGGGGTGCGTTTTATAACGTCCAAGGTGGGTTCATTGAAGGCCCATGTCAGGGTGTCCAATTTAAGAGCCAGTATGAGATCACCCTTTTCCAAGATAACAACGGTCAACCGGGAGCTCCCATCGGAGCGCCCATCGTGGTTCAGGCTGAGGTGCAGCCCACCGAAGAATTTGAACCGTCGACGGGTGAGCAGATATGGCAACTCCGAGCAGACTTACCCAATCCGATTCTCGAGAGTTCCGGCTGGATTTCAATTCTGGCGTTGCCCGATCAAATGGACGCGAATTGCAAATTCTTTTGGATTAGCAATGCTGCCGCGGGCTCAGGTGACGGACAAAGTTGGCAAGAAAATCCTCCTGAAATATTCCCAGTGCCCGGCGATCGCGCCCTTTGCTTGAGCGGACCATCGTGCGAATCGTGTCCGGGTGATACGAACGGTGACGGTCTTAGAAATGGTGCGGACATCCAGCAGTTAACCAACTGCCTTCTTGCTGGGCCAACGGTCCCTCCCGGTTGCCGCTGCGCAGATATGAATGATGACCAAATGCTGGATCAGGATGACGCGGGTGTATTTGTTGCACAGGTTCTGGCGTCACCATTTGGCGGGACTTGCCCGGCATTACTCAATGTGACGGTGCTTTCCGGAGCGCTACCGGATCAGGGCAGTCCTTCGGATATCAACTTTTTCGGCCATGCCTATGCCGGCGTGCCGATCGATCTACAAGTAAGGAGCGCGTCTGATATTGGTTTATTACAGAATCTCACGCTAACCGTCGTTGACGAGAGTAACACGACCATTTTGTCCCAACCCCTCATTTTCAATCTTGGAGAATCGCAGGTCGTTAGTATCCCAGCCCAAGCGATTGGCAAATCGCTGTTCGTGCTGATCGACGAACCGAATGACAATACGAACGTAGAACAATCCTACTACCGGTTCTTTGTCAACGCAGGACCTCCGACATCGATTCAGGCGTTCAGCGAAGAAGACTATCTCGACGAGATTGCAGGGCCGGCCAATACACCGGGCATTGCATTGACTGTGACTTCTACGAATGGCGAATGTGGAAGCAACGATCCTATCAATATCACTTCGCCCCCCAATAGCTCGGACAGCCCCTTCGACGGTGCATCAGGCACCAATGATATCTACGTCGCACGGCTATTCGACTCCCAAGGAAATCCGTGCCTCGGTCAACAACTGCGGCTCGTTGCCGACAATCCTACTGCCATCGGACTGCGGTATTCCGGCAATCCCGACGACCCCGCATTACCCGAAATTCAAGTTCAGACTGACGACTCCGGCTTTGTTCGCGTGCATGTTGTATATCTCGATGACGGCGGCACAAGCGGCCTCACCATTATCCCTGAATCTCCAACTGCACCAGACTTGGTTGCGCCAGAACTGGGTAGTGCGGCACCCGCAACCTTTACGTCACTGCCGGTTGCGGACGTCGTCATCGCGGGCATTACGGCAGATAAAGCAGTCGAGCCGAACGAAAATGTGAACGTCGGCGTGCGAGAATCTGGCGCAATCATGACGTTCGGTACAACCTATTGCCTGAAATCCACCACTCGAAGACGCCCGACGCGACGGGACAAGATTGTTTGGTGCCTCAACGGAATTCGGCTTACCGACGCTATGGGCAATGAACGAACGGGCCGCGAAATCAAATTCAAGATTGACGACCCGGATCCGAATTCCGCCAACACGGCGCGAATAAAAATCGAGTCTAAGATCGTCCGTGTCGACGGTGATGGTACCGAGACGGTTCGTTCTTCAGAAGAGTCTGTCCATACAATTACCGAGAAGAAGACGATACCGCTCTGTGTGCACCAGTTCTCAAAATCTAATCACCCCAGCGCTGACAAATGGACAGCAGAAGTGAAGCGCCTGAACGAGGTGTACCAAGGAACGGGCGTGTGTTTCACCCTTAACACAACCAACGATCTGAAAAATGTTACGCAATCCGAGAAAACACTGAACTCCGGAGCCGTCGAACAAGCGGGGGTTCGAAAGATGTTCCTAACACCCAAGAGTACGTTGCCCAAATGCGTCTGCGACAATGCCAACCTGCAAGGCAGTCTCTCTAAGATCACCATTTACACCGGCGTGAAGATGAAGGGGCTGGTCGATGGAAAATGGAAGAGCCTCAACGGTGTTGCCATCGGCGCCAACGAAGTCTTAACGGAAGAAGGAGCGCCCGCCGCTTACGATGTGTGTGGTAAATGGGCCAACACGATCGCCGTTAAGAAAGACAAGGTCGACAGCACGCGCGCGACCATTGCTCATGAAATCGCCCACATCTTAGGTTGCCCGCACAAACAAACCGGGACCAAGCGTAATCTGATGCGCCTCGAGCGGTTTAACTCCGCAAACCAGATAGACGCAGAACAAGCGCAGCGTATCTATCGAACTGCATGCAAAATCAAACAGGGCAACTGCTAATTTGGCGACGATTCAAAATCGGCGGGTGACAATTCAAGGCCATTGCATGGGCGGGTGGCATGGCGGCGATTGGGCCAAACGTTGCGTCAATTTGGGTGCCATGTCGATCCAAAGGATCGACATGCTTTTTGCGCGGGCGCCGCATGCCTGCTTGCAGACAGTGCCCACCGGCGCAGCGAAATCTCGAAATAATTCAATCGTAATCGACTGTATCGGGGCGTAGAAATAAGTTTCCAACGACCGATTCGGTCGGTAGTGAATTGCGATACGGCCGGGTCGCCTACCTCGGTACGCCAACCAGCTCGCCCGATTCGCGCGTCGAAAAATCATTGTCAGATGCGTTCGCGCAACTTGCCAATCGCGACTCCACGTTATAGTACCGACGATTGTGCACCCGAGGATAAAAACCAAACGCTTTAACGAACGGTCGGCCACATGACAAGTACCGCCAACACAGATTCAAACCCGCCCGAACCAAAAGCCAAATCGGGCATGATCAATCGCTTCCTGAACATTATTGAAGCCGCGGGCAACAAGCTGCCCGATCCGGCCGTGCTGTTCCTGCTGCTGATGGTGCTCGTGTGGTTGCTGTCGTGGCCGCTGTCGCTTGTCGACTTCGGTGCCATCCATCCCATCACGAATAAACCCATCGCTGTGGTCGATCAGGTCAACGGCGAGGGCATCGCCAATCTGCTGACGTCGATGGTTAAGACATTTGTCAACTTTGCACCCTTGGGCGTCGTGCTGGTTGCGCTATTGGGTATCGGCGTGGCCGAGCATACGGGGTTGATCAACGTCGTGATCAAGACGGTGTTAGGCGTCGTGCCCAAGTTCTTGTTGACGCCGACGTTGATTTTCGTGGGGATCGGTTCGCACTATGCCGTGGACGCGGGCTACGTGTTGGTCATTCCGATTGGCGGCGTGATCTTCTATGCGGCGGGGAGACATCCACTTGCGGGCATCGCGGCGGCATTCGCGGGCGTCTCCGGCGGGTTCGCGTGCAACTTCTGGATTCCCAGCGGCCTCGACCCGTTGCTGCAAGGGTTCACGCTCTCCGCCGCGCAGCTTTACGACCCCGATGTGCAAGTCAGCATCGTCAACAACAACGTCTTCACTGCCGCGTCGACCATGCTGATCGTGCTCGTCGGTTGGTTCATCACCGACCGTATCATCGAACCGCGCGTCGCATCGACCAAGGTCGACGGCGATCCGGAACAAATGCCGACGTTCGATGCAGTCACGCCGCAGGAAGTGCGCGGCATGATCGCCGCGATCGTCAGCGCGTTGATCGGCGCGGGCATCATGGTCTGGTGGGGGTGGGGCGAGGACTCGGCCCTGCGCTACGAAGGTAGCTTGCTCAATTTCCGCGCGCCGCTGATGCAGTCCATCGTGCCGCTCATCTTTCTGTTCGCCATCGTTCCCGCAATGGTGCACGGTTACGTCGCGGGCACCGTCAAGTCGCACAAAGACATCGTGGTGGGCATGTCCAAGGCGATGGAAACGATGGCCTACTACATCGTGCTGGCGTTCTTTTGTTCGCTATTTATCTGGATGTTCAGCCAGACCAACATCGGGCTCTTGCTTGCGATCAAAGGTGCCGGCTTCCTCAAGGCGTTGGGTTTGTCGGGCGGCATGACGATCTTCGGGATTGTCATTCTGGTCGGCTTCGTCAATCTGCTCGTCGGTTCGTCGTCGGCAAAGTGGGCGCTGATCTCCGCCGTGTTTGTGCCGATGTTGATGGACCTCGGCATCTCGCCCGACCTCACGCAGGCGGCCTATCGCGTCGGCGATTCGTCGACGAACATCATCACGCCGCTGATGCCGTACTTCCCGTTGGTCGTCGTGTTCTGCCAACGCTACGTCAAGTCGACCGGCATCGGCACGCTGGTCTCGCTGATGCTGCCCTACAGCATCATCTTCCTGATCTTATGGTCGGGCCTGCTGGTGTTGTTCTGGACGCTGGGCCTGCCGTTGGGCACGGATTCGAGCTACGTCTATCCGGCGGTTGGGCAGTAAGCACAAGACGGGTAACGCGAACGCAATTGCCGGCGTGCCATGCTCACCCTTCAAGGTGAGCATGCGGAAGCGGGAAATGGCGTAATGGCGTCGCGTAAAGTTATGACGTCACCGCACGCATCACATGCTTGCCTTGATGGGCAAGCATGCCACCCGTTCAAGTGGTCCTATGAAGGGTTCGACGATGCCATGTGCATTTAACCCCGGCGTCGACTTGGACGGATAAGCCGAACTATCATGAGGTCGATTAAGATGGATCATGTTGAATTAGCTGGCCTAATATGGCATACATGGCAAAACAGTGTGCGTAGCCAAGAGTATTGGGAGTGGGCGATTGGTGAGCTAACTGAGTGCTTAGCGGCGCAGCTAGATGTCGATCAACTTCATTCTTCGGATGAACCCATTATCTCCCTTGGAATACAACCTAGGTTCACGGCGTTCCTGCACACGAACAGTCGTGACAAGCTAATGGATTGGCGTCTTTATCTGTTCATGCATATGCAAGCAGAAATTGAGGATGGAATTGAGAATGGGTCGCTCCATATCTGCAGCGATTGTTTTGTTTACCTGAATGGGTATCGAGTTATCACGGAAGAGGAGCATTTTCTGAAGTTCCTATTTAAGGAATCGGAAGGTTGGGTCAGTCTTGGGTGGTGGGAAGATGAATATGGAGAATACAAGCGGTTAAACGAATGGCCGCTTCAAGAATGATTGTGACAACCTAAAGAGAATTGTGAGCCGCGCGGGTGTGCCATGCTCACCCTTCAAGGTGAGCATGCGGAAGCGGGAGTTGGCATATTGGCGTCGCGTAAAGATATGACGTCACCACACACATCACATGCTTGCCTTGACGGGCAAGCATGCCACCCGCCGCTGGGCTCGTTAAGCCCAATTTGATACATGCGGAAAGTGTTCGTCGATAGGCGTTTGCGCCAACTCAATCAAAAACGCGCTGATCCGATCGCAGACGAGATCGAGATAGGCTTGCCCCTTTTCGGCTGTGGCATGTCGGGGGTCGCCCACGGCGCAGTGATCGTTCAGCCGGGAGAAATCTCGGCTGGTGGTGACCCAACCTTGCCGCAGCGCCTCGAATCGAAACGGCCTGACCTGTCCATCTTTCGCCACTGCCATATCCACCAGCTCCGGACAGACGGCCAACGCGACCGAGGTCTCAAGTTCACCGGCGTGATCGTCGGGCTGTTCGAAGAATTCGTCGTATCGATCGTGCCCGACCTTCCACCAATTGCATAGGAAGACGTGAACATCGCTGTCGGCCTGCATCTGGCGCGCGAAGGGGACGAAGTCGTTGCCGCCGTGTCCGTTGAGCAGCACCACCTTTCGGATTCCATGATGGCGCAGCGACAGGACGATATCCCGCACGATCGCGTCGAGCGTGGCTTGGGATACATGAATCGCCAACGGAAAGGACATCAAATTGCAGTCCACGCCGTAGGGCAACGTCGGCAGACACACGACCGACTGGCACTGGTCCCAGGCCATCTGGCAACACCGTCGGGCAACGTGCGTGGCGAGCAGCACATCCTGTCCTTCGGGAAGATGACAGTTATGTGCCTCGGTCGCCCCGATCGGCAAAACGGCAACGTTGTATTGCTGTTGCGTGATGCAATGCAGACTTGACGCCATCAAGTCCCACGGATCGTTCATGAATCTTTCCTCATATCGAAATGTTTACCGAAACGTGAGCCAGAAGTGTATCGAAAGTAGAGTTGTTTGGCTGGGTGGACCGGGTTGGTACGCCGATGTGGGGTTGCGACATCTGTTTGTGGGGAATGCGACCGACGCACCGCTCCGGCCCACCGTCATGCGATGGGGTTTGGTCGCCTCTGCGCTCGGTGCACTGGCGTGCAAGCCGACCAGTGGCACCCGATTTTGACGTGTCATGTGCTTCGGAGCCGCCAGTGCCACCCGCCGGTCAAGCAGACGCGTGGCGCCCGATTTTGATACCGTCTGTAATGCGGGGCCGGTCCGGGGAACGCGGAGGCGTCTGACGCAATAATAGGCCTTGATTTTTCGACCTGAAATGTGGTAAATCGCGCCTATATTTCGGTATGCATTGTATCAGCGTCGGGTTTGGTTTTTGCCGAACGGTAGGCGGAGGGACAGCGATGCGTTTGCCGGATTTCATCCTTGCCAATATGGAGCCCATTCTTCAGGAGTGGGAGAACTTCGCGCGGTCCTTAACGGCGGGCGGGGACATGGGCGCGCTTGCGCTGCGCAACGATGCCGAGTCGATCCTGCGCTCGGCCGTCTGCGATATGGCGGAGGCCCAAACCGACGCCCAGCAACAAAGCAAATCCCTCGGTCGGGGTGGGGCTGGCGGCGCGGCGAGCGACGGGCTAGATAAAGTTTCTGCGATTCACGGCGTTGCGCGTTTTGGATCGGGCTTTAGTATTAATGATGTGATTGCCGAATATCGCGCGCTGCGCGCCAGCGTGTTGCGGCTTTGGGCCGAAAGCAACCCGCCGCCCGATGCCAACCATCTTTTAGACAAAATGCGTTTTCACGAGGCGATCGACCAATCGCTTACACAGGTCGCGGCCAGTTTTACTCGGCGCGAGGAACAGTCCCGGCAAATCTTTCTCGCTATTCTCGCACACGACCTGCGCAGCCCGTTATCTGCGATCAAGATGTCGGCCCAGCTTCTAAGTGGGGCATGCAAGGGCGACCCACAAGATTCGGAGGCTCTGGCCATCATCGGGGAGAGTGCGGATGTGTGCGCCCGGCTTGTCGAGGATTTAATCGCCTTCGCCGCGCCGTCCCTGGGCGGGAAAATGGCGATCGAGCCGACGTCGGTAGACGTCGGGCGGTTAGCGCAAGTTGTCATCGCGGAATTCAAGGCGGCTCATCCGGGGCGCGCTGTGGCCTTCGACCGTAGCGGCGACTTGCAATGCACGTGCGACGGGCGTCGGCTTCGACAGGTGCTGACCAATTTGTTAAACAACGCATTTACCCACGGCGCGCCCGATACTCCGATCGAGTTGTCGATGGGGGCCAACGACGCTGAAGTCTTCTTCTCGGTACGCAATCAGGGGCGGCCGATCCCGCCGGACTTGCTGCCTGCAGTGTTTCAGCCGCTGGTGCGAAATATGGATGACGATGCGGAAACGCGGCCGCGTCGCGAAGGCTTGGGTCTGGGGCTGTTCATCGCCCGCGAAATCGTCACCGCCCACGGCGGCACCATCGATGTCGCTTCGACGGCCGAAACCGGCACCGTCTTCACGGTCCGCCTGCCGCGACAGGCGCAAGACGACGAAGTGCCCGGGGCGGCCGTGTCGCAATCCGCCGCCACGACGGCGGAAGCCGAAACACCGCGTTGCCTCCCATCGCGCCGGGTGCCACTGGTTGGCTTGGCCGGGCGGGTGGCGCTGTCACCGGATCTGGGTGCCACTGGCCTGCTTGCAGCCAGTGCTTACGGGCGCTACGACGGCGTTAAAAAATCCGGAGATGATCGACCGTATCGGTGCGTGTGAACGACGGCCGACCGATCGGTTTGCTCGGAATTGAATGGTGATACGGCCAGCAAGCTGACCAGCGGCAATCGCGCGTCTCACCACGCTCCCAAGCCCCTTTGCCTACCGCCAAATTAGGGCTGTCATTCCGTCGAAAATCCCCTATCATGCCTGCAAGGTTCGTGATAAATTTCACGAAGTGCACGAATGGGATGGCTGCAATTGCCCCGTGGGTTGCGGTATCAGATTCGCTGGCGAGGAAGCACTGGCAGCAAGCTGACCAGTGGCACCCGGCGAATGGGGTGGGCCTAGGGACTTGGCAGTGGCTGAGTTCGTTGGTTTGCGCCAGATCGCTGGTGGCAACCCTCACCCCGGCCCGTTCAGGCTCCCGCCTTGGTCGCCTTCACTCTGCGAGGGAGAGGGAGGAAGATGCACTGGCCGACGAGGTGGGGCACTGGCAACGAGCCGACCAGTGGCACTCGGCGGTAAAGCACTGGCTGCAAGCTGACCAGTGGCACCCGAAGAACGGAAATACTGACGGCAAGCTGGCCAGTGGCACCTGATGAACGGAAACACTGGCTGACAAGCAGGCCAGTGGCACACAGTCGTATTAGGTATTGGCACACATGCCCAAGATCATCATCGACGGTAAAGAGATCGAATGCCGGGACAAAGTTCCGGTGTTGCAGGCCGCGCTCGAGGCGGGGTGGGATATTCCTCACTACTGCTATCACCCCGGCCTGTCGGTGGTGGCGTCGTGTCGATTGTGTCTGATGGAAATGAAGATGCCCCATCCTCAAACCAAAGAGATGGGCTGGGCACCGAAGCTGTTTCCGAGTTGCCAAACGCCGGTGCGCGACGGCATGGAAGTGCGCTTCGCCTCCGAAAAAGTCGCCGAAAACCAAAAAGAATGCATGGAGTATTTCCTGCTGAACCACCCGCTCGATTGCCCCGTGTGCGATCAGGCGGGCGAGTGTTATTTGCAGGATTACAGCCTCGAATTCGGTGAAGCGACCAGCCGTATGGTCGAGCCGAAGAACAAGAATCCGAAGAAAGACATCGGCAGTAAGACGCTGCTATATCAAGATCGCTGCGTGATGTGTTCGCGCTGCGTGCGGTTCTGCGAAGAAGTGGCCGGCACCGGCGAATTGGGCATCGTCAATCGCGGCAGCCGCGCCGAGATCGATATTTTCCCCGGCGTGCCGCTCGAAAATGAGTTGCAAGGCAACGTGGTCGACATCTGCCCGGTGGGTTCGCTGCTCGATAAAGACTTTTTGATGGATCAGCGCGTGTGGTTCCTGAAAGGGGCCGACAGCATTTGTCCCGGTTGTTCGACCGGCTGTGCGATTCGCGTGGACCACAACAAGGGCGAAGTCTGGCGGCTCAAGCCGCGCTTCAACCCCGGCGTAAACGACTGGTGGATTTGCGATGAAGGTCGCTTCGGCTGGAAATATGCCCACGATGGCGATCGCTTGAATAAGCTCACGGTGCGCCGCGGTGCTGATGCTCAGCATCCCGACTGGTCGGCCTTTGACGAAATTGTGCGGTTGCGGTTTGAGAAGGTCGTACGCGAAAAAGGCGATGGTTCGCTGGCGTGCGTGCTCTCGCCGTTTATGGCCTGCGAAGAAGCGTGGTTGTTGGCCACCTTTGTCCGCAGCATTGATAGCGACGCGACGTTGGTACTGGGGCCGGTGCCATATGAGGGTGAAGACAAAAATTTCCCTGTCGGTGCGACCAACGGTCATCCACCCAAGTTCACGATCATGGCCGAGAAGTGCCCCAACCGGCGCGGTATCGAGCTGATCTTGAAGTCGCTGGGCGGCAAACAGGCCAAGTTCGAAGACTTCGTCGCAGCCGCAGGTAAGAACGAATATGCGGGTGTGTGGGTCAGTGGTGGATACCCGAGTAAAGAATGGGTGCCGAAGGATCTGGCATCGGCCGCCGGCAAGATCGCCGAGGCGGGCGTGTTGATCGCCCACGACCTGTTCCCGAATAAGTTGACCGAGGCGGCGGATGTCGTGGTGCCGGCGTGTCCGTGGACCGAGCGGGCGGGCAGTTTCATGAACCATCAGGGCAAGATTCAACCGTTTGAGGCAGCGGTCGTGCCGTTGGAAGGTTGTCAGCGCGACGGTCAGTATTTGTTTGCCTTGTCCGACGAGACCGGCCTTTACAACGCGGCACGCGTCCGCGATAAGATGGCCGAGACAATCAAAGAGTTCGCCGAAGTGCATGTGCCGCCGCAACCGCCGGCGCATCAACATTAGTTGGATGTCGATCGCGTTGCACCTTAGATGGTGTATCGAGTGTGTGATGAGATCGGGTGCCGTTTAGTTCCGATCGGGTGCCATGCCGACCCATAAGGTCGGCATGCCCTAGGTTAGATAAAATTGGCGCGATTGGCCGACATGCCGACGCTCGAAGTTTGAAAGTGGTGTGGTGCCAGCGGACCGCGTCGGCATGGCACCCAGCAGTGCGAAGAACCGAACAGTTAACGAAAGACGTAAACCGTGGCCTTGCTCCGTTTCATCATGAAGCACCCGATCTTCTCGGCGTTTATCGCGTTGAGTTTGGGGGGCATGGTTGCGCTGGGGTTGCTACTGACGTTTTGGGAAGACATCAAAATGCTTCTCAGCGATCAGTTTTATTTCAGCTTGTTTCTTGCTGTTGCTGTCTTGGGCGGTATTCAAACGGCAGTCGCCTATTTCATCTTGCTCGAACGCAAGATTTCGGCGTGGATCCAGGATCGCTTTGGGCCGAATCGTGTGGGGCCGGTCGGCCTGCTGCAACCCTTGGCCGATGGCGTCAAGCTGTTCTTAAAAGAAGACATCATTCCACGCCATGTCGATCGGGCGCTGTTCGTGTTTGCGCCGTTCATGGCAATGGTGGTGGCACTAATCGCTTTCGCGGTGATTCCGTGGGGTGGCGAGTTTCGCTGGCCGTGGATGGCGGCGGACGCCGAGCCGTTGGTTGCCCAGGTGGCGAGCATTCATATCGGCGTGATCTACATTCTTGCCGTCGGCTCGATGGGTGTGTACGGCGTGGTGTTGGGCGGTTGGTCGAGCAATAACAAATTCGCTTTCTACGGTGCTATGCGTGCCGCGGCGCAGATGCTGTCGTACGAAGTGCCGCTTGGATTGACCGTGATCATCGGTGTGTTGACGGCAGGCTATTTGTTGCCCGGCCCGGAAGCGACCGACGCGATGCGGCTCGAGGGCGTGGTGGCGGCGCAGACCGGCGGCTGGTGGTTGTTTGTTTATCATCCGGTCGTAGCACTAATGCTGTTTATCGCGGCGTTGGCAGAGGCCAATCGCGCACCGTTTGACTTGGCCGAAGCCGAGCAGGAACTAATCGGCGGTTTCCATACCGAATATAGCGGTATGAAGTGGGCCATGTTCTTCCTCGGCGAATACGCCCACATGATCACCAGCAGCGCGTTTATGGCGTGTTTGTTCTTCGGTGGCTTCTTAGTGCCGAGTTTCGTTCCCGGTGCGGAATGGATTAACACCAGCGACGCGTGGCTTGCCATGATCGTTCGTATCCACGTGTTGGCCTTTAAGGTGTTGCTGTTTATCGCCATGTACATGGTCGTTCGCTGGACGCTGCCGCGTTTCCGTTTCGATCAATTGATGCGCGTGGCTTGGAAGGCCTTGGTGCCGGCGGGCATGTTGCTGTTGGCCTTGCAAGTGTTGATCATCCAATTCGGATGGTCGCAATGGGTGGCTTTGGTCGGCAACGTGGTCATATTCGTCGTGATGGTGGTCGCGTCGGTCTTGGTGAGTGCGGGGAGTCCGATCACGGGGCGGCAACGCTCGATGATCGAACGCGATCGTGGAGGGCTCGGTGCCAATGCCGGGTTACAACATGCCGGGCTCTGATTGGAAACAAACCGATGTCGTTGTCGTCGATCAGCCCGAGTTAACGCTGTTCGAACGATCTTATTTGCCGCAAGTGTTGGGCGGCATGGGCACTACGCTGCGTCACATGTTTAACGTGGCCAAGCGCAGCAAAAACGTGGTGCAATATCCCGAAAAGAAACGCGAGCTGCGTAAAGAAATTTATCGCGGCGTGCATCGATTGAACCGCGACGATCAGGGGCGTGTGGCCTGTGTGGCGTGCTTTATGTGCGAAACCGCTTGTCCGGCGCACTGCATACATATCGAGGGTGCCGAAGCGCCCTGGGAAGATCGCGAAAAATACCCGATTAAGTTCGACATCGATGAGTTGCGTTGCATTTATTGTGGCATGTGCGAAGAGGCCTGCCCTGTGGATGCGATCGAACTCACGCCGGAATATCAGCTCGTGGGCCAGTCGCGCCAGGAGATGATTTTCGATAAAGAAAAGTTGTTGATGGTCTTTGACCGCACGAAGGACGACAAGCCGCGCAAGAACCCGCGGATTACGGGTTATTGAGCATGTGGCACCGGATTGTATCCGGTGTGAATGTTGCGCTGTGGCACCGGTTTGCAACCGGTGTGATTTCAGAGCCGCGCCCGTAAGGAAGCGGTCAGCGTTGAATGCACCGGCGCGTGTCGAGATTAACGCGACGCATCACGTGAACGTCGCGTTCGCAAGATGGTCCGCAATGCGGACCCTACGAAGAGAAACGCCAGTAAGTAGGCGAAGAGAAACGTCGCAAATAGGCCCGCAAGAGGGGCCCGTTAAAGATAAACGTCGCGTGCCGCGGCGAGTGGAAGAACGTGATCGAGAATTTGGTTTACATCGTGTATGCGGTAACGGCACTTGGCGCTGTGGCGCTGTTTGTCGGCTTGCCGCGTGGGGATAAGCCGCAGCGCAACGGATTGCTGTTTATCTGCATGGCGCTCGCCGCCGGCGTGTCGTACTTTATGTTCGACGCGATGCTGGGCAGTGTCGGCGGCAAAGTGCCGTTGATCGTTCTCTCACTGCTTTCGATCGGCGGTGCGCTGCGCATGGTGACGCATCCGCAACCCGTCTATTCGGCGCTCTATTTCATCATGGTCATTCTGGCGACCACGGCGATTCTCGTGTTGTGCGGTGCCGAGTTTCTTGGTTTCGCACTTGCGATGGTTTACGCCGGGGCGATTCTCGTGACGTATGTGTTTGTGTTGATGCTTTCGCAGCAATCCACGCTGCATTCCGACGCATTCACCCAAGGCTTTGATTATGACCGTGAGGCGCGCGAGCCGTTTTGGGCCGTCGCCGCCGGTTCGCTGCTGGCTGCGACCGTTGGTGCGGTGATCGTCGAGCGCGATTGGGGCGGCATTGAGACGGTCGCCGTTGAAGGTGGCGACAATACCGTCGCGCTGGGGCGAATTCTGATGACGCAATATGCCATCAGTGTCGAGCTGGCCGCCGTCTTGTTGATGGTGGCGATGATCGGCGCGATCGCGGTGGCGCGCAAGCATATCCCACAAGCGGAAGATTTGACACCACGGCGCCCGTTGGGCGCCGCCGGCAGGGAGGCCAAGCCGTACTAATCGTTGCGGCGTACGTGATATGGAGATGGCTGCCCCTCAAGTTCTGATGATCGTCGGCGCGTTGCTTTTTGGCATCGGCGTCATTGGCTTTCTGACGCGCCGCAACATGATCGTCATGTTCCTTAGCACCGAGATTATGTTCCAAGGCGTGCTGACCAATTTGGTTGGTATGGGCCTGTTGCGCGGCGACCTGAACGGTCAGGCGCTGGGTATCTTTGTATTGGTGATCGCCGCCGTGGAGGCGGGCCTGGGGCTCGCCATCGTGGTGATGTTGTACCGCCGTCGGGGAACGCTCGATGCCGATGGTTGGCGCACCATGCGCGGGTAGCCGGTCCGGTCAGAGCCGCGCCCGTGAGGAAGCGGTTAGCGTCGGATGGCGCGACGTGCCACGAAGATCTCGCGACGCGTTGATGTTGCGGTGCGATTTGCACGATGGTCCGCAATGCGGACCCTACAAAGATAAACACCGGTTTCAAACCGGTGCCACTAGTGAAGAAATGCGAGCCACCGGTCGCAGGCCGGTGCCAAAAATAGAGCCGAGATCGATACATGGAGACCTTACGGTCCACTGCCATCTGGATTCCCTTGCTACCGCTGATCGGTTCGCTGCTGGTCGGTGCCATTGGCTTACGCTGGCTCAAAGATCGCTCCCATTGGCTGGTGATCGGCGGCGTGGCGCTTGCATTGGTCGCAGTGCTCAGCGTCGTATCGACGGTCGTCGGCGAAGCGGGCCGCGCCCATAACGTGGACGCGGTTGCGGCAAATGAAGGGATCGAACTGGCCCACACGTCTGAGCACGATTCCAAACTCAGCGAGTCGTTCACGATTTACAAGTGGATGAACATGGGCGCGGGCTCCTGGCTCGATGTGAGCTTCCGTGTCGATCAACTTACGAGCGTGATGTTGCTCGTCGTCGTGCCGATCGGTTTCTTGATCGTGTGCTACTCGGTCGGCTACATGCGCGATCATCACGGCCACCCCGAACGCGGGTACGAACGCTTCTTCGCGTTTTTGGGGCTGTTTCTCTTTTCAATGACAGTGCTGGTCTTGGCCGGCAACTTTTTGGTGCTGTTTGTCGGTTGGGAATTGGTCGGCCTGTCCAGTTTCCTGCTGATCGGCTTCTACTATCAAAAACCCGAGGCGGCCAAGGCGGCGCGCAAGGCGTTTATCGTCAATCGCGTGGGCGACTTTGGTTTTGCGTTGGGCATCTGGCTGATCTATCTCACCTTTGGCACGCTCGATTATCAAACGGTGTTCGATTCCGTGAGTCTCGCGATGCGCTTTGACGGTGATAATTACGCCGCGATCGTCCCCCAACTACAAGGCTTGCTCGGTACCGAGCGCGTGCCCGATGTGACGGCGGCCAGCGCATTGGTTCTGCAGGTGCAGGATCGCATCACGTGGATTGCCTTGCTGCTGTTCTGCGGCGCGATGGGTAAGAGCGCTCAGTTGCCGCTGCACGTATGGTTGCCCGATGCGATGGAAGGCCCCACGCCGGTCAGCGCTCTGATTCACGCCGCCACGATGGTGACGGCGGGTGTGTACCTCGTCGCGCGCTGCAGTGTCATCTTCGCCGCCTCACCGGTGGCCATGTGGTTCGTCGGTAGTATCGGCGCGGCGACGGCGTTGTTCGCGGCGACCATTGCGCTTACGCAATACGATATGAAACGCATCCTCGCGTATTCGACGTTGAGCCAGTTGGGTTACATGTTTTTAGCGTTGGGCGTGGGCGCGTTCGATTCGGCCGTATTCCACTTGTACACGCACGCGTTTTTTAAGGCGTGTTTGTTCCTCGGTGCGGGTAGCGTGATGCACGCGATGGACGGCGTGATCGACGTCACCAAATTCGGCGGCTTAAAGAAAGACCTGCCGATTACCTATCGCACGTTTTTGATTTCATCGCTGGCGTTGGCCGGCGTGCCGTTGCTCTCGGCGTTTTGGAGCAAAGACGAGATCATCCACGCCGCCTTGGCCGGTAACATGCCGCTGCTCGGCTGGATCGGTCTGCTCACGGCGCTGCTAACTGCGTTCTACACGTTCCGCATGGTGGCGATGGCCTTTTGGGGCCCGAAGATGCTGCCCGCCGGTGTCGAGCACGCCCATGAATCGGGCCGTTGGATGACGGTGCCGCTCATGATTCTCGCCGTTGGTGCGGTCTTTGCTGGATACGTCGGCGTGCATTTCAAGAGTGGGGGCTTCCTTGGCTTTCTCGAACCACACGGCACCTTCCATCATTTCCTGGAGCCGGTATTCGCCGGCGCTAAGGTGGTGCTGGCCGCCGCGCCGATCGCACACGAAGGTCACGCTCTGATGTATTGGTCGTCGGCGATTGCGTTCCTCGGCATCACTAACGCGTGGTATTTCTATACCAAGCGACCCACGATTCCGGGAGCGATTGCGCTAGCATCCGGCCCGATCTATCCGCTCTTCAAGAATAAGTATTACGTCGACGAAATCTACGACGCGATCTTCGTGCAGCCATTGCGCAAACTCGGTCGCTTCTTCTTCGGCTCCGATCGTTACGGTATCAATAGCCTGTTGTTCGTCATCGGTAACTTGCCGCGTGTGCTCGGCTTCGGTTTGCGAACCGGCCAGCAAGGCGCGATGCAGGGTTATGCCCTGGGCATGATTCTGGGGCTGGTGGCATTGCTTTGGTTTGTCTTGCAAGGGTAACGAATTCGCTTAACGCATACGCATCAACATGACGAACCATCTTCTTTCCATCATGATCGCGTTGCCCTTCCTCGGCGGGTTGGCGGTCTTCGCGTTTTCCGGTTGGTCGCCTGATATGGTGCGCCGCGTGTCGATGGGCGTGGCGCTGCTGACGGTGATTTTGGCGCTGGTCGCGTATGGCGAGTTCGACGCCCAACGGGCGCAACTGGCCGACAACGGTGTGGTACTCGTTGAGGACTACGCACTAGACGCTGCGGCCGACTCGGGCTTGCCGGTTATTCTGCGTTTCAAGCTCGGCCTGAACGGCATCAGTATGCCGCTGGTGTTATTGACTGCTTTGCTCACACCGCTGGCGATCTGGGCCAGCTTTACGGGCATTCAAACGCGCGAGCGCGAATACTACGCGCTGATGCTGCTGCTGTTCGGCACCATGCTGGGCGTGTTTTGTGCGCGCGACTTGCTCTTGTTCTATGTGTTCTTCGAATTCACGCTGATCCCGTTGTATTTTCTGATCGGCGTGTGGGGCGGTAACGAACGGCGCAAAGCCGCCAACATGTTTTTCATCTACACGCTCTCCGGCAGTATGCTCACCTTTGCGGGCGTGCTGTACGTCGGCTGGAAAGCAAGCCAGCTCACTGGCGGCGTAATGGCGTTTGACTTCGCCACGCTGAGCCAACTGGCCGAGCAAGGATTGCTCTCATCGACCGAGCAATGGTGGCTCTTCCTAGCGTTCTTCGCGGGCTTTGCCATCAAGGTGCCGCTCTTCCCGTTTCATACTTGGCTGCCGTTGGCGCACGTGGAAGCACCCACGGCGGGTTCGGTCATTCTGGCCGCCGTCCTGTTGAAGTTGGGCACTTACGGTTTCCTAGTCATCTGCATGCCATTCTTCCCCGTCGGCGCGATGCAGTGGGCGCCGTTCGTCGGTGTGCTGGCGTTGGCGGGCATCATCTACGGCGCATTGGCTGCTTGGGTGCAGGAAGACGTTAAGCGTCTGGTCGCTTACTCGTCGGTCTCTCACTTGGGCTACTGTTTGCTGGGAATGTTTTGCCTCAAGATGAGCGGCATGACGGGTAGCGTGCTTTACATGGTTAATCACGGCCTGAGCACCGGCGCGTTGTTCCTGATCATCGGCATGATTTACGAACGCTATCACACGCGCGACATGGCCAAGATCGGCGGGCTCGCCCGCAAGATGCCGATCATGGCGTTCTTCCTGATCTTTTTCACCATGTCGAGCATCGGACTGCCGGGGCTTAACGGTTTCGTTTCCGAGTTTATGGTCTTGCTCGGCACGTTTGTCTCGCAACAGGCCGATGACGTCGCCACGCAGGGCGGTCCCTACGGCGTATGGTACGCGGCGTTTGGCGCGACGGGCATCCTGCTCGGCGCCATCTACATGTTGTTTATGGCCCGGCGGGTATTGTTCGGAAAACTGACCGAACCGGAAGGCGGCTTCGATGGCTCCGCAGGGCTTACGCAAGACCTGACGGGTCGCGAGATTGGTATTCTCGTGCCACTGGCGGTCGCCTGTATTTGGCTCGGCGTCTATCCCAAGCCGGTGATGGACATGATGGAACCGTCGCTGCAACCGATTCTGGCGACCGTCGCCAAGGTCGATCGCAGTCAGTTCGGTGAAGATCGCCACGCCGCACCGGGGCGTGCGGTCGCAAGTGATTCCCCAACCTTTGCTAGCGCAATGGATGGGGCACCCGGCACCCAATTCCATCACAATCACACCAGCAACAAGATCGATCCCAATCACATCGGTGAGAATCGACGGCTGACGCGCGTAACTGCAATCGCCGAAGCTCGCTCTCCCTTGAAGGGAGAGGGCCGGGGTGAGGGTACTGTTCCTGTTGCCGACGAAGGCCGACCGTATGCAGCGACTGACCGCGTCGTGCTGACCGACTATTCCGCGGCCGCTCCCTCCCGTACCAACCAGGAGGCACGCTGATGTTGGCGCTGGTCCCCATGATCGAATTGCTATTACCTGAGATCGTGCTGCTGACGGGCGCGACGGTGATCTTGCTTACGGGCGTTTCCAAGACGCTTAGCCGCAGCGCCACGCTGCTGGCGATGCTCGCCATCTTCGGCGCGCTGATCGCGACGTATCGTCACAACAATCAGGAGTTACTCGCAACAGCCGCCGCCAGCGTCGAAGCACTCAACCCCGGCTTTTTCGCCAACTATGTGCGCATGATCGTGTTGGCCGTCGGCCTGCTGATCGTATTCGCCAATCGTCACGTTCCCGAAGAGGGCGAGCGCGCCGAGTTTGTCGCGCTCACGTTATATAGCCTCGCGGGTGTTATGCTCGTGGCGTTGGCCAACAACCTCATCCTGCTGTTCCTCGCGCTCGAACTCGTTAGCGTGCCGACGTACATCCTCATCGGCCTCTCGCGGCGCGATATCGAGGCGCAAGAGGCCACGGCCAAGTACTTCTTCCTCGGTGCCTTCGCCGCCGCGATTACGCTCTACGGGTTCAGTTTCCTCTACGGCGCGACCGGCCACTTGCGGCTGTTCGGCGCCGACTCGATCTCCGCTTGGTTTATCGACGGCGGTAGTACGGCGCTGGCGAATGACGGCATGTTTCTGCTGGGCGTTTTGCTGTCGATAGGTGGCTTGGCGTTTAAGCTCGCCGCCGCGCCGTTCCATTTCTACGTGGCCGACGTCTATCAGGGCGCGGCCGCCACAGTAACCGGCATGTTGGGCTTTGTTCCCAAGTTCGCGGGCATGGTCGCCGCCATTCACATCGTCGGGCTTACGCAATGGAATCTCAGCGGCCCGGTGTTCTGGGGGCTTTGGGTTCTGGCCGCTGCTACGATGACGGTCGGAAATACGCTCGCATTCATGCAGTACAACGTGAAGCGCATGTTGGCGTATTCGAGCGTGGCCCATTCGGGTTATATGTTGATGGCGTTGTTGATCGGCCCGGGGCAGGACGGCAGCGGCAGTGCGATGCGTAACGGCCTCGCCGCGATTCTGTTTTACATGGCCGTTTACGGGATTGCCAATCTCGGCGCGTTTTGCACGCTGGCTTGGTTCCGCAAGCCGGGCCGCGACGATGCGTATCAATCCGCCGAGTTGCTCGAAGACCTGTCGGGCACCGGCCGCACGCATCGTTGGGCCGCGCTGGCGTTGGCGTTATGCGTGCTCGCGTTGATGGGCTTCCCATTGACGGGCGGCTTCCTCGGTAAGCTCTATATCTTCGGCTCGGTGTTCGCAAGCATCGGCGATCAGCCGCAACACGCGACGGCGCTGGTCGTGCTGGTTGCCATCGGCGCGCTCAACGCCGCAGTCGGTGCCGCCTATTACCTGCGCATCATCGCCAGTTGCTATTGGGATGCCCCGCGCGATGGTCGCGTCGCACCGACGCCGTGCTCGGCGCTGCAAGCTGTCTGGGTGGTTTGCGGCATGCTCGTGCCCGTGCTGTTTTTCTTTCCCGGCACGCTGGCCCGCAACGCCGTCAGTGCTGCGCATGACAGTCAAATGAAAGTAGCGGCAGGCAACGCCGAACTTGTTGCACGAGCCGACGAAACTGCCGGCGCAGTGGATATCGAAAAGCCAACGGCGCGCTCGGCAACGCCGCTTAAGTCCGCACGCGCGTCCGACTAACGTCTAAATCACATCCATATTTTTCTTGACGCAAAATTTGTGACTGTCACAATCCAGCTTTCGACCGGCTAAGGTCTTTTTTTGTTCGGTTGTGGTTGTTGGTCACTGTTGATTCTGTTTCGAGTTGTACAGCATAAGGAGATGCTTCGATGAAAAAATCGCTTTTGGGTTTGTCGCTATTGGTCGCTACGTCGTTGGGTTGCGCCTCGTCGCTTTCGGGCACTTGGGTGGCCGATTCGACCACGGCCGACGTGAACCCGATCGCCAGCGTTACGTTCGCTGAAGACGGCACGTACACCGCCGGTGCCAAGTATCACGGCGTGGCCCGCGCGACATCGGGCGTGTGGACCCTCAACGATGGCAACTTGGTGCTGGGGCAGGGCAAAGAACGCCGCACTTACGGCTGCACGGTCGAGAGCGACCGCGTGACGCTCACGTTTGAAGGCACGACGTCGGTCATGACGCGTATGAAGAAGTAGGGCGTTTGCCGAAACGGCGGCGGCTCCTATCGAAGGGTCGTCGGCCTTGCTATGATAATTAGTCGGACGATGCGACGGAGCGATGCTGGTGTGTCTCTCCGTCGTCGCCGTTCAGCGTTGTGAGGTCATATGCCCGAAGGTCGTTCGCCATCGAGTCGCGTGAAGTTGGAAGTCGTCGAGCCGCTCGGCAAGCGTGTGCTGATTCGCAAGGATGCGGACAAGAAGCAAACCAAAGGCGGTATTCAACTGCCGGACAACATCGAAATTCCAACGATCACCGGTCGCATCGTGGCTGTCTCGGCGCAGGTCGAGAACGATAGCGACTTTCCCATTCGCCAGTACGACAAGGTGCTCTTCAACCCTAAGACGGCAATCCCCGTCGATTTCGAGGGCGACAATCAACTCTTTGTGGTCCCCGTCGAAGATGTCGTCGCCGTGTTTCGCGCTGCCAAGGATTAGGGCGGCGTCATTCTATTTCTAGTAGGCGGGAATTCGGCTCACCTCCCCATACCGGTTCATTTAGGGCATGAAATTCCAAGTATCAACCGCGATTCCACCTCCCGCGCTCGCATTTTCACCTACTCCGCCGCTACACTAACGCTCGACGATCACACGGCACGATTCGGTGCGGAGGAGTAGCCATGAAACAATCGACCTTGCCGATTTGGCAGCGCGTGGCACTGGTGTTTCTCATCGAGACGGCATTGTTCGCTTCGAGCGCGACGGCGCAGGAATGCATCGGCACCCAGAAGAGCAAGATATACCACACCCAACCGCTAGAGTGCGGATCGGCCAAGCGCATTCAGGGCGACAACCGTGTGGTGTTTAAAGATGCCAAAGAAGCCGAGCGTGCCGGTCGCCGTAAGTGTAAACGCTGCGCACAACTCGATGCCATGGAAGATAAAGACGACGCGAATCAGGAGCAGCGACCGCTCATGGGCGGTGGGCGCCCCGCGACGGGTCGCAACACGAACGGTCGCCATGAAGAGGTCCTTCCACCGCCGACGGATGTGTCCCCCGATCGAGGCTTACCGCGCTTGGTGCGCATCAAAAAGATCATGCCCGCCGGTACGCTCGAACTCGAGTCGGGCACGCGCGTGTGCTTCGACGGCGTGATCGTCCCCAATGAAAACCAACCCCACGCGTTGGATGCGCGCGATGCTATTCAACAAGAATCGCAAGGGCGGCTCATGCGCATGGTGCAGGATAGTCACCGGGGCGTGCCCGCGGGTCGCGATAGCTTGGGCAGATGGCGCGTGCGCTTGGCGGCCGATGATGGCGGTCGCGATCTGGCGGGGGAATTGGTATACGCCGGTTACGCCTGGTTGGATCGCTCGCGCTGGACGACGCGCTGGGATGAGCTATCGCGCCTGGAAGAAAATGCATGGCGTGCCGGTCGTGGTATTTGGCAACAGCTCGACGGGCCCGCCGGTCAGATGAAAGTGGTCACCGGCCGCGGCGCGCATGCCTACCACGAAGCGCGCTGCGACCACGTGAAGCTATTGACCGAGCCGCGCGAAATGGAACTGAATGAAGCGCGGGCGCGGCGATTGGTGCCCTGCGAACACTTTCGCGCTAAAGCAATCAAGCGGCAGCAGGTGAAAAAATGAGTGCGGCGAGCTGAATGAACGGCGTGAAATCTTACAGGGTGCCAACGCTTGGCGATCGGTCGCTAATTCCCAAACCAGTATAATGCCCGCGACGACGCAGAACGCCGTTGCAATCACAACCCTATGACAACTGTCAATTCGATGAACCTTAGCGACATCCAACTTATCGGCATGGTGCATCTGCCCCCGTTGCCGGGCTCGGCACGATCGACTTTGTCGATGGCAGATATCACCGAGCGGGCGGTGACCGAAGCGCGCCAATTATGCGACGCCGGTTTCGATGCGCTGATCGTCGAGAACTTTGGCGATGCGCCGTTTCATGCGAATACCGCACCCACCGCGACGGTCGCCGCGTTGGCGATTGTTGCGAATGCCATTCGCGGTAGCATCAACAAGCCATTGGGCATCAACCTGCTCCGCAATGATGCGTGCGGCGCGTTGGCCTTGGCGGCGGTAACCGGCGCGGCGTTTGTGCGCGTCAATGTGTTGTCCGGTGTGTACGCGACCGATCAGGGATTGATCGAAGGCGACGCCGCTAGGGTGTTGAGCGAACGGTCGCGGCTTTGCCCGCAGGTTCGCATCGCGGCCGATGTGCACGTCAAACACGCGCGGCCGTTGCACCAAATGGATATCGCCGCGTGTGCGGAAGAGACGGCGTATCGCGCGGGTGCGGATGCTTTGATTGTGAGCGGCAGCGCCACGGGCAAGTCGGCGGATGTCGACGAGATCGAGAAGGTCAAAGCTGCCGTCGCCGATCGACCCGTTTGGGTGGGTTCGGGCGTTACGGCGGAGAATGTCGCCGCGATGTTGCAAGCCGCCGATGGCGTGATCGTGGGCACAGCACTCAAGCAAGACGCGAAAACGACCAACTCCATCGACCTCAAGCGATTGGCCGCGTTTGGCAAAGCGGCGGGGCGGTAAACGCGTTATAGATTCGTGGCGATCAGAATCAGCCCCAGCAGAAAGATCATCACCGACACGATGCTTGCGAACACCTGTTCCGAAAGACGGCTATACACCTTCGCGCCGAGGATGGTGCCGATGACCGATGCGGGGATCATCCACACGGCGGTATGCACATCCTCCCACGTCAGGTTGTCGCTGCCGATCGCGATCCACATGCGCGCGACGCTCATGCCCATAAAGAAAGTTAATATCGTCGCGCGAAAGTTCATCTTCGGCATGTGGAATGTTTTGAGATAGATGATCACGGGCGGACCGCCGGTGCCGAACAACGCTCCCAAAAAGCCGGACGCGAAACACGCGGGCGTGGCGATGGCCGCGCGCAGTGTTGATATCTTGCTGACCTGTTGTTTGATGTCTTCGTCGGCAGCGCGCCGACGTTGGTAATCCTGATATAAGAACCAAAGACCCGCCGCGGCGACCACGATGCCGAGCAGCAGTTTCAGTTGCTCGCCGTCGCCGCTCTTCAGCACGTTGTTACCGAAGTAAACACCGACGACCATCGCCGGCACCATCCAGAGCAACAGTCGTCCGCGCGCGTAGGGCCATTCGCGCGAGAGCACCAATACCTCCGTCGTCCATGTCAACAGCAACATCATCATCACGACACCGTGCAAATCGTCGAGCAGCAACACAAGTAGCGTGATCGCGAACATACCGGCACCGAAGCCGACAGTCGCGTAGATCAACTGGCCGCTGATGAGGATGAGTAACGCCAGCAGGTAATGGCCGACGGACGGGAATAGCGCGGGGAATTCGAGCACGGTGGGGACGCTAACGGATCGGCGGTGTGATGCCAACGGCATTCAGAGCCGCGTCCTGTGGACGCATGAAATCGCGAGAACGCGCGTTGTGTGTTACGGGTTCGTTGTCCCCCACCCCTCGCTTCGCTATGGGATGGGGCACCCGAGCGTTACTCCGCCTGTGCATCGACTGCGTCTTCCCACTTCTCGATCCACTCTTCGAGATCGAGCTTCACTTGTTCGTACTCTTCCTGAAGGGCCTGCATGCGGGCGGCATCTTTGAGCACGTTCGGATTGGCGAAGTCCGCTTCGATCTCTTCCACCCGCGTTTCGAGGGCCATGACTTCCGCCTCGATATCCGCCAAGCGCTGCGCCGCATACTTCGATCGTGATTTGGGCTTGTTCTTGCGCTGCTGCTTCTCCAGCGCCTCGCGCTGTTTGCGCTCGGCTTCCTTGCGGGCTTCTTCGGCCTTGCGTGCCGCTTCTTCGCGCTGGTTGACCTTGTTGTCGTAGGTCGACCAATTGCCGTCGATCACTTCATACTTGGTACGTTCGGGTAAGACCAACAGCCGCGTCGCGACCTTATCCAGGAAGTAGCGGTCGTGGCTGACCATCAAGATGCTGCCGGGATAGATGCTCAGCGCTTCTTCTAACGCTTCGCGCGCGCGGATATCGAGATGGTTGGTGGGCTCGTCCAGCACCAATACCTGCGGGTTGGTCCAGACCAAGCGTGCCAGCAACACGCGCGATTGCTCGCCGCCCGACAAATTTCCCACGCGTTTGAATACGTCGTCACCGCGAAACAAAAACAACGCCAGGAACGAACGCGTATCGCCTTCCGACGCTTCCGGTCGAATTTCGCGCACCGCTTCCAGAATCGATTGATCCGGATTGAGATCGCGATGTTCCTGATCGTAGTAACCGATGGTAAGGTTCTCGAATAGCCGTACCGTGCCCGTGTCGACCGGCGTTTGCTTTAACATCATGCGCAACAACGTGGTCTTGCCGACACCATTGGGGCCGATGATGCCGACCTTCTCGCCGACGGTCATCTCAAAGTTCAGATTGTCGAAAAGCGTGAGATCGTCAAATGCTTTGCCCGCGTTTTCGATGCGCAAGACCATATCGCCGGCCTTATCCGACGGTTTGAATTGCAGCTTGATCTCGGCGTTATGGTGTTCGGGCTTATCGAGTATTTCGCCGCGCGCTTCCATATTGGCCAACAGCTTCTGGCGGGCGCGCGATTGCTTCGCCGTGTCCTTGCGGTAACGCGTTTTGTCGATGAAGTCCTTCTGATGCGCAATCCACTCGGCCTGTTTGGCATAATCGCGTTCGGCTTGCAGCCGACGGATGCGCTTGGCCTCAACGTAATGCGTGTAATTCGTCGGATAGACCGATACGCGCTGTTTTTCGACTTCCACAATTTTCGTGACGACGCGATCGAGCAGGTACCGATCGTGCGAGATCACCATCACGCCGCCGGGGTAAGTGGCGAGATACTTTTCCAGCCAGCGCGTGGCGTTGATATCGAGGTGATTCGTCGGCTCGTCGAGCAGCAAGTAATCCGCGCCCATCATCAGCATGCGCGCGAGCGATGCACGACACTTCTGCCCGCCGGAGAGTACGCGCACCGGCTGTTCGTAATCCGCTGGTGAAAAGCCAAGCCCCCCCAGGACTTCGCGAATGCGCACTTCATATTGATAAGCGCCGCCGGCTTCGAAGCGCGCCATGAGCCGGTCGTACTTCTGCATCAACTCATTGCCGCCATCACTGCCGTGAGCTTCGGCGATTTGCTGCGACAGCTCCGCCAACTCGGCTTCCATGCGTTGATGTTCGGCGAACGGCTCGGTGGCGGCTTGAATCAACGTTAGGTTTTCGTCGATATCTGGTTCTTGCGGCAGGTACGCCAGCGTGAGGCCGCGCGTGGTCGTGACGGTGCCGCTGTCGGGTGGCGTGCGCCCAAGAATTAAACGAAAGAGCGTTGTTTTGCCGCTGCCATTGGCACCGACAAGGCCAACGCGTTCGCTTTTGTGCAGCGCCAAGTCAACACCGGTAAGCACCTGCTGACCGGCATAGCTTTTGCTGACATCTTGAATGGTGATGGCGGACATGGCGGCGCTGCGCGTTTAGGCGGCGGGACCGGCAGGGGCGGCGCGGCGAGCGGCCTCTGCAGTAGTCGGGTTGACGGACGAATGTTGGGCGACGTTGGCAAGCAACGCAGGCGTCCGTGCCGACGGGTTCTTACGGGGAATATTTGGATCGGGGGCGATACGCGGTGCAAACAAAACAAACGCCGCGACGATCAGGCCGCCCGCCATTAACAGGAAGACGACTTTAAGTTCGGGGTCGAGAAACAAATCGATCAGACCGTGACGCTCGGCCCATGCTTCAGCCTCGCGCACGCGGGCGGGTGCATCGGCGGGAATCTTGAGCGCGCTAACGTGTCCTGCGTTGGCGGCGGGTTTCGGCTCTTGCACCAGGTCGCCCGCCAATGGGGGCAGCGGCAAGACTTCAACGCCGGGCTTGCGATAGTTAAGGTCGATCATCGCCAGCCGCTCGTTGATCACGACGTCATTTTGAAACGCTTCGACCAACGCTTCGCGCCGCGCCAGTTCGGCTTCCAAGCCGTCGACGCGTTCTTGCAATCGCGCTTCTTCTTCGAGCAGCAAGCAATAATCGCGCACCTCCGGCAGCAAAACCGTCGGTAAAAACAACGCCAGCGCCAGCAACGCAAACAACATAAACATCAACCGATGCTCGAACGGGCTCTTGGGCACCGACGGCGGTTGTGTGGTTGCGGGTTGTGGATTGGCGTCGCTCATGGGCGTTATGAATCGATTTGCTTTAAACATCTAACGGCTCGAACCGCCGTTCAAGCACAAAGCAATCTTCGCTTGTCTGCATTTAACCCCCGGCCATTGGCCAGGGGCGAAATGTCGCCTATCCCTTATTCCAGCGGCTGCCGCCGTACACGGCCTGATCGCCGAGGTGTTCTTCGATGCGCAGCAATTGGTTGTACTTCGCGACGCGATCTGTGCGACACAAGCTGCCCGTTTTGATCTGGCCCGCGTTGGTCGCGACAGATAGATCGGCAATCGTCGTGTCTTCCGTCTCACCACTTCGGTGCGAGATCACGGCGGTCCAACCGTTGCGAATCGCCATGTTGATCGCCGCAAATGTTTCCGTCAGCGTGCCAATTTGGTTGACCTTGATCAGAATGCTGTTGCCGCAGCCTTTTTCGATACCGGTGGCCAACCGTTCGGTGTTGGTCACGAATAAATCGTCACCGACGAGTTGCACCTTATCGCCGATCTTATCCGTCAGCTTCTTCCAGCCGTCCCAATCGTTTTCGGCGAGACCGTCTTCGATGCTGCGGATCGGCCACTGGCTGCATTTTTCCGCCCAGTAATCGGCCATCTCATCGGGGCCGATCACGCGCGATGGGTCGCTCTTAAAGAACTTGTACTTGTCGCCCGAGCCCGCTTCGTTGGCGAGTTCACTCGTTGCCGGGTCGAGCGCGAACCACATCTGTTCGCCCAATTTGTAGCCCGCCTTTTCGACGGCGGTGGCGATCACTTCGAATGCTTCGTCGTTGCTCTTCAGGCTCGGTGCGTAACCGCCTTCATCGCCTACGGCGGTGTTGTAACCTTTCTCAGCCAACACGCCCTTGAGCGTATGAAACACTTCCGTGCCCCAGCGCAAAGCCTCGCTAAACGTTTCCGCGCCCCAGGGCTGAATCATGAACTCCTGAAAGTCCACGGTGCTATCGGCATGCTTGCCGCCGTTGAGAATGTTCATCATCGGCACCGGCAGCGTGTTGGCATGGCATCCGCCGAGATAACGGAACAGCGGCAACGACGATGCATCGGCGGCGGCGCGCGCGGTGGCCATCGAGACAGCCAAAATCGCGTTGGCACCTAGGTTCGCCTTGTTGGGCGTGCCATCGACATCGATCATCACGCGATCGACGGTTTCCTGATCGGTCGCATCGAGCCCGATGACGGCTTCGGCAATCGCACCGCACACGTTTTCGACGGCCTTGATACAGCCTTTGCCGCGATAGCGACTTTTATCACCATCGCGCAGCTCGACGGCCTCGTGTTCGCCGGTCGAAGCGCCGCTGGGCACCATCGCCTGTCCGACGCTGCCGTCTTCCAGCACGACGACGGCTTCGACGGTCGGGTTTCCGCGCGAATCGAGAACCTCGCGCCCATGAACGTGAATGATGTCGGTACTCATCGGTGTTTCCATCCCCGGAATCAGCATAGGGTTACGGTTGATATCGACCGAAGCCGCCGCCGCGCTGGACGGCTCGCCTCGGGGCGGCAAAAAGTGCCGCCGTTATGGGCAACTGTAGGGAAATGGGGGGAAAACACAAGATTGGCGGAGTTGGGTAGCAGGCTTCGGGCCGGATATTTCTAAGTCGCTCAACCATGGATTTCAGTTAGGAGAATTCTAAAACGACCACTCCGATTGCGATTGGGCGCAACGATCCAGTTTTGAGTGCTTCATGGCCCGGATCGAGTATCTCAATCGGGAAATGATTCGCGTTTGAAATTCAAGAGTAGCCGAAATGCGAGCCCACTCGTCTTCTTTATAGAAGTCGGTAATGCCACCTGTGATTGCCGACGAGCAATGAGGACCGACTGATATGACGATCAAAGATCCCAATTCACACGTTCACGAGTATTACAGATTGCGCATGTTGGCGTTTTATGCCGCGATTACGCTGATGCTTCCGATTGCTGCTAATGCACAACCAGCTAACGACGATGCGCCAAACGCGGTGCCTGCATCGTTAGGCATAAATATTATCGACAATCGAGGTGCCACCACGGGCGGCACGATAAGTTGTGCCGACGATAGCGACGTTTGGTACTTCTTTGATGCCTCCGCTGCGCATTGCAGTGCCGTCGTCTTCGATCTTTCGATCGATGTCATTTTGCCTAGTCCCGGTTACGCGCCGACCCTCGCCGTCTATGACAATGCGGGCACGAATGAACTTGCCTGCAATGCATCATCGCCGCCATCCATTACCATCCCGGCTACTAACACGACCTATTGGATCCGCGTCGGTGGCGTCGGCGGTTCGACCGGAACGGCGCGTCTTATCATTAACTGCTCGGGTCCGAACACCATTAACGGTTACGTCTGGGAGCCGGTATCCAACACCGATCCATCCCCGCGCTACGACCATGCCATGGCGTACGACTCGACCAACCAAACGATCTTACTATTTGGTGGTCGCGCGCCCGGTAGTCTCTTCGGTGACTTTTACGAACTCGACAACAATGCGCCCAATCATCCGTGGGTACCCGCGAGTTTGTTTGGCCCGGCACCAACTGCCCGCTATGGACACGCGATGGCCTTCGACCGCAATCGCAATCGATTGGTGTTGTTCGGCGGTTGGACACCGACCGGCAGATCGGATGAAACCTACGAATACGATGTCGTAAACCAAATCTGGGACAACCCGCAGCCTGCAGTCCGTCCGTCTGCCCGCTATTACCACAGTATGGCATACGACACGATTCGCGGTCGAACGGTGCTCTATGGCGGATCCACCAATGCCGGCCCCAGCGGCGAAACATGGGAATGGGATGGCAACCAATGGACGTTGCGAACGAATCTTACATGTCCCGCGACGCTGCTTTGCCAGCGATTCAATCACGCGATGGCGTATAGTCCGCTGTTCGGAGCGACGTATATCTTTGGTGGCACTGATGGCGGCACTTGCTTTAACGATACCGCTCATTGGAACGGTTCGTCCTGGGGTATCTCGACTGCGATGGGGCCGACCGAACGCACATCACACGAAATGGTCTGGGACTCCGTTCGCAATGAGTTCGTCATGTATGGCGGCAATACCGTGGGTTGTATCGCTGGCGGCGGTGTCGAAAGCGATACGGTGACGTTTCAAACGACGTGGGCATTTAAGGCAGGTAACGGTAATCAACCGCGCTTCGGCCACGCGATGGCGTTTGACGAATCGATTGGCGCCGTGGTCTTACACGGCGGAGCGAGTTCTACGGTGCTGTACGGTGAAACGTTCATCGGCGAGCCGGGGATTCCCAATGACGAACCTACGGGTGCCATCCACATCAACAGTAATTCATCGCGCACCTTCGATTCGCAAGCGGCGACTGATGGTCTGCCGGGCTGCGCCAGCGGTGCCGACTTATGGTACGAATATACGGCAACATGCACCGGACAGATATCGTTCAGCGTAACCGGCGCGACGTTCATTCCGGAGATCGCGGTCTATCAAGGTAGCGCGCCGGTCGGCGCACAAATCGCGTGCGAAACCGGCGTCACTGGCTTTGTGCAAACCGAGATCGTGGTGACCAACGGCGCGACCTACACGGTGCGCGTCGGGGCGGTCGGCGGTGCCGGCGGCGTCGGCACGCTAAACGTGAGCTATTGCGATTTGCAAACGTGTCCGTCGGTCATCAGCATCGGTAGCCAAACGCAGTTTCTGGTGGAGATCACGGGGACGGCCAGCGGTTTGCCATGGTCTTGGATCATCAAATGGCCGGGCAATTTTGCGGCCGATTATCACGTGCCCGGCGTTACGCCCGGTGGCACGGCGTCGGACGTGGCGGCCGCTTGGGTCGCGTCGATCAATAACCATGCCTGTTTTCCGCAACGGTTGCGGGCGCAACAGCTCTCCGGCGGCAGCAGCAACAAGTTCATCATCACGATCGGCGGCAATCAGGCGTTTATGAACGTCGCCGTTGGCCCCGAAGGACAAGTACCGAATTGTTACCTGAATCCGATTTCCGTCTGTCCGTTTAACCCGGATGCGTCTCAGATTCTATTGTCGGGTGAAGACTGCAACCTCAACGGTGAAGATGACACGATCGATCTGCTACGCGAGCCGGAACTTGATACCAACAACAACGGCGTAATCGACAGTTGTGAACTGGTATTCGGCGACGTTAATTGCGACGAGCGCATCGATGGGAATGACATGTCGGCATTCGTCACGGCGTTGACGGACCCGCAGCTATACGATGAGCGGTATCCGGATTGTCCGATACTGGCTGCAGATTTGGATGGTGATTTCCTCGTCACGCCGGCAGATATTGAGCCATTTGTGAGATTGCTTTTGGAACGCGAATAGACGCGGAATCTTCCATGTCCGACCCTCTGTTCGGTGTTTTCGGCTTACCGCTTCCATCAAGTGAAGGTATTGGAGCCTAGCCAAGGACCAAACGAAAATTGCCGCCGGCATCGGTGGCTATTTGTCATGTCTCCAAGACGCCTAACTCAACACCGGCTCCGCATCCAATCCGTACTGCTTCATCTTTTTGTAAAGCGTCGTACGGTTGATATCGAGCGCCGCCGCTGTGGCTTGACGGTTCCAACCGTTGGCTTTGAGGGCTGCTTCGATGATGCGCCGTTCGGGTTCTTCTAGCGCTTGGCGCAGCGGCATCGGTTGCGACGGCACGCGGATCACGTTGTCGTCGCCACCGGCGGCTGCGGGTAACGACACGCCGCGTGGGTTGTCTTCCAACACCTGCGGCGGCAAATCGCCGGGCGCGATGAAGCGTTCCTTGCAAAGCACCACGGCACGCTCGACGGCGTTTTCCAATTCGCGCACGTTGCCGGGCCACGCGTAGCGCTGCAATGCCGTGATGGCTTCGGGCGTAAAGTCTTTGATATCGCGACCGATTTCTTCGCAATACTTCTTGAGAAAGTGGCGCGCCAGGTTCGGTATGTCGCCCAAGCGTTCGACCAGCGACGGCATTTGCAGCGTCACCACGTTGATACGGTAATACAGGTCTTGTCGAAAACGACCGGCGGAAACTTCTTCCTGTAAATCGACGTTCGACGCCAAAATCACGCGCACATCGGCCTTGACGGTATCGTTGGAGCCGACGGGTTCGTAACACTTCTCTTGCAACACACGCAGTAATTTGACTTGAAACGCCGCCGACGCCGAGTTGATTTCGTCGAGAAAGATGGTGCCACCCTCGGCCGCCTTGAACTTACCGTCTTTGTCGGCCGTCGCGCCGGTGAACGACCCCTTCACGTGGCCGAACAATTCGCTCTCGAGCAGTCCTTCGGGAATCGCACCGCAGGATACCTCAACAAACGGTTGTTTGGCCCGCTCCGAGCGATGATGAATCGCATGCGCGACCAGGCTCTTACCCGTACCCGACTCACCGCTGATGAGCACCGTCGATTTCGTATCCGCGACCGTCTCAACCAAGTCGAAGATGCGCAGCATCTTGTAATCGTGACCGACGACGTTATCGAGCCCGTAGCGCAGATCGAGCTGCGACTTAAGCGATTGGTTCTCGCGCACCAACGCCTGCCGTTGTAGTGCGCGCTGCAACACCAATTGCAATTCGTCGTCGATGATGGGTTTGGTGAGATAATCGTACGCGCCCATCTTGATCGCTTCGACGGCCGACTCGATCGTACCGTAGCCGGTAATCACGATCGGCACCACGGCTTGGTAGCGATCGCGCAGAATGTTCAATAGCTCGAAACCATCGGCGTCGGGCATGTTCACGTCGGTGATCGCGATCGCGTAGGCGTCTTGCTCCAGCTTCTCGACCGCCGCACTCACCGAGTTCACACCGACGGCGTCGTAACCTTCGGTGATTAAGAGTTCGGTTAGCGACTCGACGATGATGCGGTCGTCGTCCACGACCAATACCTTGAACGAATCGCGTGCCTGTTCGTTATGCTGTGCTTTAGTCATCGGCGGCACCCTCCTCGGATGTCGTGGTTGGTTTCGCTATTGGTGCGGGCAGGTCGATCGTGAAACACGCGCCGCCCTCGTGGCGATTGGCGGCGCTGATTCGTCCACCGCGCGTGTGAATCAACTCGCGGCATACTGCGAGCCCCAGCCCGGTTCCCGCGCCGTTGAGTTTGGTCGTATAGAAAGCCTTGAATAGCTTCTCCGGATCGTCACCGACGCCCGGTCCATCATCTTCAAATCGAATGCGTAACCATTGGTCCGTTTGCGCGACCGATACATCGATACGTCCTTCGCCATCCAGCGCATCGACGGCGTTTTTCAGCAGGTTGCAAAACACTTGCAATAGACCGTCACCGTTCGCAAAGGGCGACGACGTAACGTTTTCATCGACGCGAAGTTCGACGCGAACGTCCGGCGCATGTGCGGTCGAAGATTCAATCGCGTCTTCCAAGAGCGCATGCACCGTCGCGGGGCGATCCACGTTCGTATGCGTCCGCGAAAATTCCAGCAGGTCGCGCACGATGCCCGTCATGCGTCGCACGCCTTCCTGAATGCGATCCAGATAGTCCAGCGTTTTCGCGTCGGCTTGTTCGCCCAATCGCCGTCGCGCCAATCCGGCATAACGCGACACGCCATCGAGCGGATTGTTCAACTCGTGTGCGACCTTGGCGGCGACTTGACCGATGGCGGCCATGCGTTCGAGCGTCCCGCTTCGTTGCGCGGGGCTATGTTGCTCGGTGACATCGCAAACCGTCACGAATCCGTAAACCTCGCCGCCGTCTTGCAGTTGACCGTTGGAAAGCGTGATCTCGAGCTGTTGACTCGGCGCGCCGTCGGCGCGTTGGTAGCTGCCGGCAAATCGTTGGATATTTTTCTCTCGCAATTGCGCCCGCAAGATCGATTGCCAATCGAACGCATGCCGCTCGACGGCAACGCGTTTTAGCAAGTCGACCACCGACGCCTGCGGCGTGAACCACGAGCGCGCTGTCAGGTTGGCAAATGCCACCTTTAAGCGCGCATTGAAGACGATGACGCCGACCGGCAGGCGGTCGAGCAGGGCAGCGGCCTGCGAATAAGGCGTGGCTGCTTGCTGAGTCTGCTGAATATCGGAGCCAAGCCCCATTCGTTCGTTCCCCGTTTTCGTGTGCGTTGACCGCCGTCCTTGCCGCTCGGGCGAAGGGCGACCGTGCGTGTTGCGTGAAAGCCACGCGACCGTGTCTTCATCGGTCAACAAGGTCTCGGGCTGGGGATCAATCCGCCTGTGGTGCTTGCGGGTTGGGCGATAATGTTTGCGGGCATGTAGGCCTTGGGCTAGCATCGAAAGCTTCGGGGCAGGGCCGATATGTAGGGCCACGCCGAGCCGAAGTAACAGACATTTCTATCGGAGCACGGCCCATGATCGTTGGTGTGGTGAAAGAGATTAAGCCGCATGAATATCGCGTAGGATTGATTCCGTCCGGCGCGGAAAGCCTCGTCAAAATGGGCCACCGCGTGTTGGTCGAAACGCAAGCGGGCGTCGGCTCCGGTTTTCTCGACGAAGATTACGAAAAGGTCGGCGCCAAGGTGGTGCCCGATGCCAACACCGTTTTCGGTGAAGCCGAGATGGTGGTGAAGGTGAAGGAGCCGCAACCGACCGAGTGCGAACTGCTGCGCAAAGATCAGGTCTGCTTCACGTACTTCCATTTCGCCGCCGATCGCGGTCTGACCGAGGGCGTGCTCAAGAGCGGCTGCGTTGCGATTGCGTATGAGACGGTGCGCGACCGCAAGGGCACACTGCCGTTGCTCACGCCCATGAGCGAAGTCGCCGGCAAGATGAGCGTACAGGAAGGTGCTAAGTATCTGGAAAAGCCGATGATGGGCCGCGGTATTCTGCTCGGTGGTATTCCCGGTGTAGAGCCCGCCACGGTGCTCGTGCTCGGCGGTGGTGTCGTCGGTACCAATGCCGCCAAGGTCGCGGCCGGCCTTGGCGCGCGCGTGATCCTGATGGATATCAACCTCGATCGCTTGCGCTATCTGAATGACGTAATGCCGGCCAACGTGCAAACGCTCTTTAGCGATCCGCAACTTATCGATCATCACCTGATCGAGGCCGACTTGGTCATCGGTGCCGTGCTGATCCCCGGCGCCCGTTGCCCGGTGTTGGTCAAGCGCGATCACCTGAAGACGATGAAGCCCGGTGCGGTCATCGTCGACGTGGGCGTCGATCAGGGCGGTTGCTGCGAAACGATCAAGCCGACCACGCACGATAACCCGACCTATATGGTCGATGATGTCGTGCATTACGGCGTGGCCAATATGCCCGGCGCCGTTGGTCGCACCAGCACTTACGGCCTGTGCAATGCCACGCTGCCGTACGTCAAACGCCTAGCATCGCAGGGTTATGTAAAGGCATGTAAGGAAGACCCCGGTCTGGCCGCCGGCATCGACGTGCACAAGGGCATTCTGACCAATAAGGATGTGGCCGAAACGTTCGGGCTCTCGTGGGAAGCCCTGACGCTGTAAGGGCAAATTCCCGCCGCATATCGCCAGAATTCGTTGAATATCGCTCGAACCGCCGTTATGGATAGTGAGGCGGCACGTCTTCCGCTGCGCGAATGCGTAAAGATTCGTTGCCGTCGGCCGTCGAGCCGTTATTCGTCCGACGTCTTGGTATACAATTCTGAACAGGTCGGATGATCTCGATCCAGTTGGGAGCGCCCATGAAAAAAGTCATCGGCATAGGTTTCTTATTAGTCGTCGTTTCCGGCATTGTCTATTTGTCGGTCGCCGGCCTGCCGCAGTTCGGAATCTCGTTCCTCGATGGTGAAAAAACCACGGCCAAGCGCGGCGACATGACGATTCCGGTTACGGCCACGGGCAAGGTCGAAGCGGCGCGCATTCTCGAAATCAAGAGCAAGGCGAGCGGTCGGCTGATGGCGATCAATGTCGTCGAAGGCCAGATGGTCCAAGAAGGCATGCTGATGGCCAAACTCGACCCGGTGGATGAACGCCGCAACGTCGAAGCGCGCGAAGCCGCGCTACATCGCGCGCAAAGCGCGTTGGAGAAGGCGAAGATCGCGTTGGAAGATCGCGAACTCGAATTGCCGCTGTCCACGCGCGAAGCGCGGCTGCGGCTGGAAGATTCGGAAGCGCGTTTGAAGGAGGCGGAATTCCGATACAACAAAGTGAAGGGATTTAGTGAGGACGGTAACGCCGGCGATATCGAGTTGGTGTCAGCTCAAGCGGCGTTTCAAGTTGCAAAGGCCACACGCGATTTGGCGAAAGTGCAAGTCGAACGCGCCGAGAAGAACGAACGCTTGCTACTCAAAAGTTCGCGCGAAGATGTCGTATCCGCACAAGGCACCGTCGACGAAGCTCAGAAGGCGCTCGACGAGGCTAAGGAACGATTGAGCGATACCGAAATCATCGCCCCCGCCGACGCCATGGTGTACAGCATCATCCGTAAGGAAGGCGAGTTGATTCAAAGCGGCACCACGTCGATGACTGGCGGATCGCCGATTTTGTATCTCGCCGATACCTCTTCGATGTTTGTAATGGCGCAGGTCGATGAGGCTGACATCGGTTCGATTCGCGAAATCGCGCCCGAACACGCCACCCCCGGTAAAACGCAGCGCCTCAGCGACGAGGAATATCGCCGCCTCGGAAATGAGATTATCTCCCAAGCGGCCGAGCGGGCTGAAGAAAAGCAAAGTGATTCCGACGCGGACGAATCGGATGAGAAAAACGCCGACGTCAACGTGAAAGCGCGGCCCGCTGCCGCATCGGGCGGTGCCAAGGTCGTGTTGGCGTCAATGAATGATGGGTCGTCAAGCCCGGCGACCGACGACGAAGAACTCTCCGAAGATGACGTACCCGAGTCGGTCAAGCAGGATCTGCTCGGCCGCCCCGTCGAAGTCAAAGTCGAAGCCTATCGCAATGAAGATTTCAAAGGCGTGATCGAACGCATCCTGCCCGAGCCGGTGCAAACGGCGGGCTCGGTCGCGTTCCGCGTGCGCATTCGCCTGTTCGGCGAAGAAGTCGAAAAACTGATGGGCATGCAGGCCGACTTGTCGTTCGAAACCAAGACGCAAAATGACGTGATCCTCGTGCCGAACGAAGCGCTGCACAGCGAAGGCACCGAATGCTTCGTGTACATTCCCCATCGCGAGAGCGATGACCAGCGCTGGGATAAGAAGAAGGTGCCGGTCGAGATCGGTGAGACGGACGGCGTCGATACGGTGATTCATACCGGCATCAAGGCCGGCGACGAGGTCTGGACCAAGCTACCGCAATTCACCGACCGCGAACGCCGCGAACGGGGTGACTAGTCGCGCTGCGTCTGCGCAGTGGCACTGGTTTCTCACCAGTGAGTTGATTGCGCTGTGGCACCGGTTTGCAACCGGTGATTCATGTGCGCGTTGGCAGTGGTTTGCAATTTGTGTAGGTGTTGATGAATCGTTTGTGCGGTGATGCGATTTGAATGAAGGACTCACCCCAGCCGCTCTCCCCGTGGGAGAGATAAGGTAAGACGCAGAGAAAACATTGGCCAACGCACTGATCCAACTTCACGGGCTTACCAAGCACTACCAAATGGGTAGCACGATTGTGCGCGCCCTCGACGGTGTCGACCTTACCATCAAGCAAGGTGAGTTCGTTTCCATTACCGGTCAATCGGGTAGCGGCAAGAGCACGATGATGCACCTGCTCGGTTGTCTCGATCGACCCTCGGCGGGGCAGTACATTCTCGACGGTCAAGTCGTCAGCAGCATGCTCGATTCGCAACTGGCCGCCGTACGCAACCAGAAGATCGGCTTCGTGTTTCAAACGTTCAACCTGATTCAACGCACGCCCGCGATCGATAACGTTTCGGTTCCGCTCTTTTACGGTCGCCGGGGCAATACGCGCGAACGCGCCATGCGTGCGCTCGAACGCGTGAGCCTCGACAAACGCGCGACGCACAAGCCCAGCGAACTGTCCGGTGGTGAACGTCAGCGCGTGGCCATCGCCCGCGCGATTGTCAACGAGCCCAAGATTATTCTGGCCGACGAACCTACGGGTAACCTCGATACGCGCACCGGCACGCAGATCATGAAGATCTTTCACGAACTCAACGACAGCGGTGTGACGGTGATCCTCGTCACGCACGAAATGGATGTTGCGGTGCAGGCCGAGCGCGTGATTCGCATGCGCGACGGAAAAATCGTGGAAGACAAACAGGTCGATGCCGACGTGCGTAAGGAATTGCTCGGTGCTTACGGGCATGTGGCGTTGACGGATGAGGCAGTGAAAGAAACAAACGCTGCCGCTACTACCGCTAAATCCGACAAACCACTGCCACCCATCGCGCGACCGGTCGAGGCATAGTCATGGTTTACCTGCAATCACATCGAAGCCGAACCGGAAGGCAAGTCAACGGTCGGTCGAGACACGCACACAAACAGAGCCGCGCCCGTAAGGAAGCGGTTACCGTAAGTTCTAGCGCGATGCTTCGTACGCGCGAAAGATCGTTGCGACCGACATCCCCTGCAGCATGTCTGATGAAGGCTGATATCTGTCCGAATACTGGCAGAACACCGGTTGCAATTCGAGCACCACACTGGTTACAAACCGGTGCCACAGCGCAGGTCTTCAACTCCCTCTCCACCAAGGGGAGAGGGCAAAGGTGAGGGGTGCAACCGAGTGGTTGAGATTGGTACGCAACGTCATAACAACTCGTGGCAAAACACCGGTTACAAACCGGTGCCACAGCGCAGGTCACCGGTAAGCTAATAACATTAAGCTTAAGGAAGCTCGCCCTTGTTCTTCATTCGCATCTGTCTCATGTCGCTCCGCAGCCTCACGGTGCATCCGTTGCGCACCGTGCTGGCCACTATGGGCGTTATCTTCGGCGTGGCTGCGGTCGTGGCGGCGATGGCGATTCTGGAGGGCATGGGCAGCAACATTCGCGATAACTTCGCTTCGATGGGCACCAAACGCATCTTCGTCACGCCCGCCATTCAGCGCCGGAGTGGTCGATTTGTATCAAACTTTGATTCACTCAAACTCGAAGACGCCGAAGCCGTCGCCAAGTGCGCGGGCGTGCAATACGCCATGCCGCAGGTCGGCAGCGGTGCAACGATCAAGTTTCGTTCCAAGACGACGTCCAGCAAAGTCGTCGGCGCAACGGAGATTTATCCCAAGCTCAGCAATCACGAAGTCCGCGAAGGTGCGTTCTTCGATGCCGCCCACGTGCGCGCCAAATCGTCGGTTTGCGTGTTGGGTGCCAAAGTAAAGGAAGAACTCTTCGCCGGTCGCCCCGCGATTAACGAAGAGATCAAAATCACCGGCACCAGCGGACCGCGCACGTTTACGATCGTCGGCGTGATGGATAGCGAAGGTAACGTCGGCTCCGAAGACTTGGATCGCACCGTCATCGTGCCGATTACAACGGCGATGGATCGTCTGTTTTTCCTCGACTCGGTGCAGATGATCATGGTCGAGGCGCTGTCGGCGGAAGATGAAAAAATCGAAGACGCCAAAACGGCCATCAAGCGCGAGCTGCGCATGCAGCATAAGATTCGCGCCGGTAAGCAGGATGACTTCTCAGTGCAAGCCCAGCGCGACATGGTGCAACAGTTCGGCCAGCTTACGGCGATTTTGAGCGTCGTGTTCTATTCCATCGCTGGCATTAGCCTCGTCGTCGGTGGTATCGGCATTATGAACATCATGCTAGTGGCCGTGACGGAGCGCACGCGTGAAATCGGCGTGCGCATGGCGATGGGAGCGCGCCGCACCGACGTGTTGCAGCAGTTTTTGATCGAAGCAAGCGTCGTCTCCTTCCTAGGCGGGGCGGTGGGCGTGGCCTGCGGATGGGGCTTGGCCAATGGCATCGAGGCGGTAACGCGTTTGTTTGAGACCATCACGACGATGAGTTCGGTGATCGTGGCGTTGGCGATGGCAACGATGACGGGAATTGTCTCGGGAATCTATCCCGCATGGAAAGCCTCGCGCCTCGACCCGGTGGAAGCGCTGCGCTACGAGTAGCACCAAGTCCAGATCGAATCCGAAAATAGAGACATTAAGCTAGACGCGTTCACGTTATAGAGCGACGGTTGCGCTGTGACACCGGCTAATAGCCGGTGTACGCCAACAATTCTCTTTTGGTCGCATTCATTCGCGAAGGGGGCGAACTTATCAATCTGAATGCGCATTTGTTTTCCAGGTATCACCCTGCTTATGGATTAGTTCGCGTCGATCGATCTGTTGCAACCCGCGCAGCGATTGATATCCGATCTTGGCATCAATCGTTCGCTTGGTGCCCGTCGAAGCTGCCGACCACGGATAGAACACAAATTGAACGGTAGTTATTACGAGCGCGATAAAAAGTGTGGTTGCCACGGCGCGCTGCGGCATTAACCGTTGCGCGAGCAGAACACAACCGAGACAAATCACCGGCAAGATCCATAAAAAATAGCCCTGTGCGCAGTGCATCAGCATGAGAAACAGCAAACCGGGGGCTATCCAAATCAACAGAAACCAACGCCGCCACGTTGTAAGGTTCGCCGATGCGTTAATCGCACCGGCGCTGCCTTCGTCATAGAGCGAATGCGTTAGTCGGCGCAGTAGCGTGCCGACGATGAGAGCGACTACAAGACTACCCAGGTTCCAGCCGAGATTCGCGCACATTTTCACGCCGTTGCGTAAAAGGCCGTCGATCAAGCCCAACTCAAACACGCTGGTACCCATTACCACGTCGCGTGCATGCAGGCTGCGTCGCGCGAAGGCGTCCGGCTCGGCACCGGCATAAATTTGCTGGGCCAGCCAATAGAAAACGACCAGAGCAATCGGTGGTAAGATCAGCGCGGCGGCCGTCGCGCTGCGTCGATGGCAATACGCACCGAACAAGAGCAGCGGCCCCAAATACAGCAGAACGTCGGTTCGCAAGAACAAGCAAACGCAGAGAGCAATCGATGCGAACCAAAAGCGAACGTTGGATTGCCGTGCAATGCTGGTCCAAATCAGCCAAGCGATCGCAATGCCGAAGCAACTTGCCGTGACGTACGTCGATGCGGTGACGGAATGAAACCACGTGACGGGCAGCAATCCAAAGAGAAGCGCCGTGAGCAGGGCGATCCGGCGATGAAACCAGTAAGTACCCAACGCCAGCAACAAACACGGCCCCACCAACGACGCCACCAGCGACCAAATCTTAAAGGCCGTATAGCCGGTGAGCCCTAATGATTGTGCCAGCGTGCCGAGCCCGACCCAGAGCGGATAACCAGGCGCATGCACGGGATACGCCGCCGGAAAGCCCAATGCTTCGACAAATACGACCTCATCGGGATGCGTTGGATCGGGATGCGACCAGATCAGGAGCCGCGCGAGTAGCAGAATGACGACCAACGTCAGGTACAGCGGCAACGTCGATCCGGATTCTTGCGGCTTAAGCATCATGATCGTTGGCGACCTATTCAAACCGATCGCCAAACCTTTGATGAATATCCTTTACCGCCGCCTGTAACTTGTCGAGTTGTTCCCGATCGCAAACGAGCGTGGCATCCGGCGTTCTGACGATAGCCAGGCCGTTCACACCGATAGCGACGACCACATGATCGTCATCCTCATTCACGATCAGGTTATTTTCGGCGTCAAATGCAACAGCGTTCAAGCCGATGGACCTGTTTTTCGCCTCGTCTGGTGTCGTTAAGCTTGCGATCGACTCCCACGAACCGACATCGATCCACTCGCAATCGAGTTCGACGGCGAGCACGCGTTTTGCCCTTTCCATCACGCCGTAGTCAATCGACGTTCGCCGCAATCCCGCATACTGCTTTACAATCTCCGCGTGCCGATTCGAGTGTTGCCAATCGACGGCCATCGACGCCAGCGCTTCGGCATTCTCCGGCAATTGCCGTTCCAACTCAGTTAGAATCGCGGACGTCTTCCAAACAAATATGCCGCTGTTCCAGAAGTAGTGACCGTCGGCGAGATACGCTTCTGCCGTCGGCTGGTTCGGCTTTTCTTTGAATGCATCGACTGTTCGAACGCCATCGTCTACCGGTGCACCCAATTTCAAGTAGCCGTAGCCGCAATGAGCTTCCGTCGGCTTAACGGCGAATGTGACGAGCGCCTCGGGATGATCGACGGCGGCTTTGGTTGCAATACGAAGTTTCTGTTGGAAGGCCTCAATCGGCGTGATGAGATGGTCGGCTGTGACGACGGCCATAACGGCATCCGGATCGCGCTGATGCAATAAGTTAGCAGCAAGTCCGATCGCATTGGCCGTGTCGCGCATGGCCGGTTCGCCGATCACTTGTTGCGGAGGCAAGTCGGGTAGTTCCGCGCGGACCTGCTCGGCAATGTCGTCCGACGTAACGGCCCAAATGTTGGCGGCCGGAATCAAACCTTCCAAACGTAGACGCGCATGTTGCAAGAGCGACTTACCGCCAAAAAGGCGCAGCAACTGCTTCGGCCGCGCTCGCCGACTGAGCGGCCACAAACGCGTCCCCGCGCCGCCGGCCAGAATAATCGCATGCAGATGGTCCATTGCCGGGCGGATCGATCTCGCTTTCTGTTTTAAAGGGCGTTCGTCGTTAGCGATGAAAAATGTGCAACTCGCGGTGGCGATAGGTCGAAAAACCGTTGCGTGCCATTGCTGAGTAAACTGCGTCGTGCGAAGGCTGATCGTGCACTTCGATCGCAACCAAATCCGTCTTTTCAAGCCAGGGATCGCAATCGGCTTCAAAGATATAGCGTTCCGCGCCCTCGATATCGCATTTGAAGATGTCGATACGCGTTTCCGGAGATTCGTTCAACAACGTGAGCAGATCAACGCCTTCGCAATCGAACGCGCTGTTTTCTTCGGCCTCGTGCACCTGAATACCATCCGCGCGATCGCCGACCGTTACCTTAAGTTTTGCCGGGCGCGACCAAAGGCCCGATTGTCGAAGCTCTACGCGGTCACCAAAGACCTCAAGATTGCGCTTGGCCATATTGAGGTTTCCGCCATCGGGCTCCAGGCCGATCACGCGCGCCGTCGGAAACTTATTCAGTAAAAAGCCGCTGGCATAGCCGACGTTCACGCCCGCGTCGACTATCAGCTTCGGTGGACTGGAAGGCGTAAAACAGTCGTACGTTTGCCGCAGGATATTGCCTTCGAATACGAGCGCATCGGTCGTTCCGGGACGAACCCAAACAGGCGCGGGCAAGCCGGGGGCCTCGAACGATTCGGGTTCGCCGCCGAGCGGCGCGTTCGCCAAGCGTTGCAGCCGCTTGTATTCGGTCGCGCCGATTTGGCGACGCGACGCGCTGCGACCGTATGCGCGAGCAAGGGCGAGGTAAAGCGACTTGGGAAAAACTTTACCGAGTACCTGCCGACCAAGTTGTGCGGGACTGCGAACCGCCATGAATCAACTCAAGAATCCTGTTTAGCCGCGCGGTACCAGGAATAAAAAGCACTGCGTATCCGGTCGTGCTTCCTGAATCCAATCTTCCAAGGTGTTACCGTCTACATCCAGTTCGATCGTTAGATCACTCAATTTTCGGGTTTGCGCTTCGATCCGCTCGACCTGATGCGAACCTTTAAAACGCTCGCACAGTCGATCGGTAATGCCGGGAATATCGTGATCGTGCGTTTCCACGATCATGGTCGCCTTTTTTAGCGACGGGACGAGTTCGGGGTTCAGGATATTGTCTTCAAAGCCTTCGCAGTCGGAAACGACCAGCGGTCGATGCCCGGCTAGCAGAATGCTTTCCAACGTCGGCGCGTCGCAGGCACCGCGCGTTTCGATCTTGTCCGCAATCCCATTTAGCCGCGCGTTTTCCATCATCAGCTGGTGGGCGTAGGGGATGATATCGAAGGCCACCGTGCGCTTGGCAGCCAACCGTCGCGTGAGGCCGACGGCGTAATAACCTTCCGCCGAGCCGATGTCGACGATCAAATCGTGATTCAGTTGGTCGAGCGCTTCGACGGCGGGCTGCAACTCAAGCTCGTACGTACCGACAAACTTCGTAAACACGCCGCTGCCGAATGAGTAGGGGCGATACTTCATCCCTTTAAACGGGCCGGCCAGAATTTGCTTGGGCGAACCGATACGAACGTATCGTTCGAAATCGCTTTGCAAGGCACCGGCCTTTCGCAAGCCTGCGACCACGGGGCGCGCCACAAACGAGGGTAGCGACGCGATCATCCGCTTGATCGGATCCGTCAGTTTGCGATTTCCATACGATGCGGCGGCGGCCATCCGTTAGGCTCCCGGGTCATTCGAGCAACTATGAACAATTGAGTCCAAGCGCGCGACTAAGCATGTCGTGCCGTCACGCGTTGTCCCGCGCCCCGATATGGCTGCGTCGGTGCCGCGCGGTTCGGTGGCGGGGGCGAGCCCCATTTGGTGACATACTGTATGGTGGTTGGTTGTCCGATCAAGGTTCGGATGACGAACATCGTCGGAAAAAAGACGATGATCTGGTACACGAGAACATTGATGGAACTTAGCCAGTCCCCGCGCGCGATACCGGTTCCCCACGCGATAAAAATCATGATACACGAAATGACACCGATATTCGGCTTGAACAGGATGTAGCGATACATCCACCCGCCCGCAAGACCGAACAAAAAGGGAAACAGGAATACGCCGGGCCATCCGAGGTTATAAAAAGCTTCGCCGCCGATGCCGGCCGCCACGTTGTGTCCATCTTCGTAGCTCACGCCGAGCCAGTCGTACGCGAGTACCTTTCCAAAACCGACCGGTTTTCCGGGCCAGAGATACCGGGGTACCACATTGACGACCTGCGCATAGATACCGTGCATCGTCGCGGGGTTCTCCGCGTAGTAATCCACGGTAAATGCGACGGCACTGTTGATATTCTGCACCGCCGCCTCACCGATGGCCGCTTCGCCGCGGCTACCCTCTAACAACGCCACAGCCGCCTGCTTGAGTTCTCCCACACTCTTAAAACTCACCGATCGATAGGCGGTTAGGAACATAATCCCGAAGCATGCGAACGCACCAACGCCGAGATAGAAGGTTCTCATCTGAAGTTTGCGTAGCAAGGACAGCTGCACACCCATTACACCCAGTACGTATGCATCGCCCAAGACCACACACGCGAAAAGAAAGACCAAACCGCTGCGGGCACCGGCCGCCAACGTAACAAGCGACTGCAAGAAGAATAGGATGTACCAGAGCAGTCTCACATTAGCGGACCCGCTGATGTGAAACCAAATACGCCCGAGAATCAGTGCGATAAAGGGAATCTTCGTCATCGCCTTTAAGATGACGGCAATCGCAGGGTGAACGGCGGCATTTCCCCGCAACGTATAAAAACTGGTGAGAATGTCGAAAAGGCTGATGCCCTGACTTAGTGACAGCACTGGTGGAAGCAAACAAAGTCCGACCGCGACTAACAAAAACGCGCACATCGCCCGCGAATTATCGACGAGCGCGAAGCGCGTTCGTGGCGTGACATTCGGCAGCGAGCCGCGCGCCACCGCAAATCCCGCCAACAGCGTTCCGGATGTGAGAACGTGTACGAGGCCGACTTTCATCACTTCCTTGTCGGGTAGGGCGGTGAAATAGACAATCTGCGCAACGGCGAACTGAACGACGGGATTCACCACCGCGCGCAGCCGGTCTCTGGCGAACAAAATGATCAAGTACACCGCCCAAAAGACGGAAACCATGTAAATCAGCATGTCGCGCTCCCGCTTGTTTTGCTTTGCGCGGCGACCGTTCGATATACGCCGAGTATTCGCTCGAACCAACTCGTCGTGCCATAAGAGGACTCGACTAACTCGCGGCCGCTGCGGGATAGCACGTCTCGTTTTTCTTTATTGGAGATTACCTCGTCGATGGCCCTGGCGAGCGCATCCGGGTCGCTGGGTTCAAGCAAGACGCCGGCATCGGTGCCGCTAAGTACCTGTTTCAAACCGCCGATGTTGCTGGCGATCAACGGAACACCCATCCCCAGCGATTCGAGCATCGTGATCGACGTCGCCTCGATATAGTCGCCCACGGGAACAGAGGGAACGAGGCTGACGTCGGCGTTGCGAATGATATCCAACGCCTTGGCGTGCGGTTGGCGACCGATGAACTTAACGCAGTCGGCGATTTGCAACGCCCGGCTGCGTTCTTCCAGCATCTGTCGCTGTTCCCCGTCGCCCATCAACACGAGATAATGCGTCTTGCGTGCAGCGCAGCGCCCGAAGGCTTCGACTGCCACGTGCACGCCGCACTTTTCGTAGAGGTGTCGCGCGACGACGAGATAAGGTCGATCGAAGTCGTTTTTGGCCGGCTTGGCCAACACGTCATCCAACATCGACAGGTTCACCGCGTTGGGGATTTCCGTGATCGCAGCATCGGGCACGCGACGCCGCAGAAGCTCCTCTTGTAGCTGGTCCACGGCGATGAAGTGATCCGCCGTTTTAATCGATGCGGTATCGATGCCATCCAGCATGGGCTTCAACAGATGGCCCGCCTTCACGCCGTCGTATTGCTGCGCGAACGGCGCATGGGCCGTTTGCACCAGCCCCGCCACTTTTTCCGATTTCGCAAGTACCGAACCGAGCAGGCTCAGTCGGTCGTGCGAGTGAATAACAACGCGGGGCGTATCCAGCGATTTCAATGCATCGCGAACGACGCGGCATAAGCCGCCCGCCTGAAGGAACACGCGCGATAAATGCCGTACGTCCGTGCCGAATCGACCGATCAGCCGATCGATACCGCCGATCATGACCGCGTCTTTGCGGGTCTTGCCCAAAACGATCCGGTGCTTGATGTTCGTTTTTTCAATTTGCTCGATGAGCAAACGTAAATGGGTCCCCACGCCGCCGCTGTCCAACGTGTGGTGTCCCGAAATGACAATGAGTCCAAAATCTTCCATCGAATCGTCCTTGTTGCTTCTTATCGGTACGAACATAGCCGCACATAAGGTCGGATGCGGTGCTGGCGGGCTCGAAAACTAAGGTTAATTGGTTTTGACGACCTTATGCGACCGGCGCTTCAGCAATCGACCGAGCTTGCCCATTAAAGATTCCGATAATGTTTTGCGTTCGCTCGCGCTGAGGCCGACTTTCCAGCAGATCGTGGCCGTGATCGCTGCCAGCAGCGCTCCGACGAAGAGCCCGACCATCGTGCTGACGAGCGGGGCAATCGCGAATGCGATCGCGATGATAACGACCGCGCTCACCACAGAGATCAACCCGGCACGCAACAAGTGCATGTGAAGCACTTTTCGAAACACCACGTAGTTCACGAATAGATGGATGCCGTAGCTTACCGCGTTCGCAACCGCGAATCCCCACGCACCGTAGGGTTCGATCAGCCAGTATCCCAGCCCCACAATAAGCAGCATCCAAAACGTATTGAGCGTCAGCGAGAGCCACATGCGATTCGACGAAGCCATCAGTTGTCCGACGGTCGAGCCCAGCATGATGAAAAAGCCGGACAGGCTCATGATGGCCATGACCTGCCAGTCGGGCACGAAGGATTCACCGAAGACGGCCATCAAGCCTTTCGACGACACGATGCCGACGACGGTAATCGGCAGCACGATGAGGATCGTGAAACGCAAGCTCAGATCGTAAAGCTCTTCGAAGCGCTCGGGTTCGCGGTCACGATCGCATTCGGACAGCAACGTGAAGACGACCTGTCCCATCGCCATCGGGATGATGCCCATGGCCAACCGAAATTGAATCGCGGCGGCGCACGCACCCAATAGTAGCTCACCGTCCGGTTGGTTTTTCAAGATGACCTGTAGCCACCACGTTGCCGGCACGACCACCGCACCACCCAACATTGCGGGCAGCCAATAGGTTCTCAGCAGCGGCAACTCTTTAATAAAACCGGCCAGATCCAAGCCGATATCGAACCGTTGCATCACGCGATAGGCTAACAGTGTCGCGAACAAACCCATCGCAGCGTGGTTAATCGCAAACCCACCGACCGCGCCGTCCAGACCATAAAGATAACAGCCAAGGCCAATCAGGATGGGGGCCGAGATGACGCCGAAGGTCTGGCTTACCGTTTGCGTGCTGAACGCGCGAAACCCGCCCAAGACACCCTTCGACAGGCCGTTAAGCGCGATGCCATACAAGCCGATGGCCGCTAGGCGAAAGAGCGGAGCGATCTTCGGATCGTCGCAAAGGCGCGTCGCGATCCAACCGGCGGAAAAGAACATGACGAAGAAGGTGATCGACCCAAACACCAGAACGGTCGCGATGCACAATGAGATGATGCGGCTAACGCGCTGCGGATCTTTAAACTTCAACTCGGCGATGTACCGATTGCCCAGCGCCCCAAAGCCCGAAGCGCCGAACGTCGCAAACACCATCAGCGTGCCGGCGACCAACGAGTAATTGCCGTAGTCCTCTTTGCCCAGAATCCGCGCGACCGGAATCGTGACGAGCACCAGCATGACGCGATTCACGACGGTGCTTAGCGTCACCCAGAACGATCCGCTGGAGATGTCCGCGATTGAGGATTGAGGTGGTTTAGGGGCTGCGGCCAATGCAATTGCTCACTTCGCCTCGGCCAGCAGGTCAAGAATGCGTTCCGAGGCGCGACCGTCGCCGTAGGGGCTGGCTTGCGGCCATGCCTTGGCATTCGGACTGAGCATGGCGCGACACTCGCGCACGATGTCTTCCTGTTTCGTGCCAACGAGTTTGACGGCACCGGCTTGTACGCCTTCGGGACGCTCGGTTGTCGACCGCATGACCAACACCGGCTTACCGAGGCTGGGCGCTTCTTCCTGTACGCCGCCCGAATCGGTCAGAATGAATTTACAAGCATGCATCATAGCCACGAACGCCGGGTACGATTGCGGATCGAGCAAGTGAACGTTGGGCAGGTTGGCCAACATTTGCTTAACGGGCTGTTGCACGTTCGGATTCAGGTGCACGGGATAAACCCAGTGCGTCTTCGGATCATCCGCGGCCAGTTGCTGAATACTTGCGCAAATGTTCTGAAAGCCTGCGCCGAAACTTTCGCGCCGGTGGCCGGTAATCAATACAAACGGGTCGGCACCCACATGCGCCTGCAGCCAATCCTGAATCGCCTTCGTCTCTTGCGGTGGGTTCTCTTTGTTACGGGCGACCGTCCAATGCAAGGCGTCGATGACCGTGTTACCGGTGACCGACACGCGCTCGGCCGGGATTTGTTCGCGCACGAGGTTATCGCGCGCCCAATCGGTGGGGGCAAAGTGAATGTCCGCAATCTGCCCGGCGATGCGACGGTTGATCTCTTCCGGAAACGGCTGGTATTTGTCGTCGGTGCGGAGGCCGGCCTCCACATGGCCGACGGCGACGCGATTGAAAAACGCGGCCACCGCCGCCGCCCAGACCGTCGTCGTATCGCCTTGCACCAACACCCAATCCGGTTTCTCCGACTGCAATAACTCGTCGATGCCGGTGATGATGCGCGAGGTCAGGCCGGCGAGCGATTGATTGGGCCGCATCAGGGCCAAGTCGACATCCGGCTTGATGCCGAAAAAGGAGAGCATTTGGTCCAGCATCTCGCGATGTTGCCCGGTAACGACCACGCGCACATTAAAACGCTCATCGTCGCGCGCCTTGAGAATCGCGGGGGCAAGCTTGATCGCCTCGGGGCGAGTTCCGAACACAAAACAGAGGGTTTTCTTCATTTCGCTATCACCGCAGCTGGGGCATGGAGGCCGAACGAGCCGAATCCGTCACGTACCAATCTGATCGTCGAATTGCGGGGGATTAGACACGAATAATCCCAATCGGCCAAACCAAGATCGGGACGGTTCGGCCACCTTTGCGCCTTTGCAATGCACCATGGCAACATGTCGCCGTGTTCTTAACGCAAAACTCACCAGAAGGTTCGGCGAATGGCGTTTGCGTCTTCGCTTATAGGTCGCAGGCGTCGCCGATTCCGTCACCATCGCTGTCGCGCTGATCGGGATTGAATACCGAGGGGCAATTGTCGTCGCAAAAGTCGTTTTGGCCGGTGCACGGCTTCGCGGCGGTGGAAAAGTTTCCGTCGGTCGGAATGCCATCGCCGTCGGGGTCATCCTGCAGGCGAATCTTCACGAACAATCGTCGCGAATACGCGGGATCGGAAACGTCGCACTTTATGCGAATTGTCGAACGCCCCCTCGGAACGAACAACGGCGTCGCCGTGCGTTCGTCCAGTTTTTGGTGGTTGGACGTTAGCAATTCGTACGCACCTGTGCGACCGTCGAATCGGAGCATATGTGCGTCCACGTCATTGGTGCGAAGCTCGGCGTCAAACTTCACCACCGCATCGCCGAGTTGCACCGACGGATTGACGAGCCGGTTGCCCGTTTTTTCCTGCAACAGTTGCGCGCGATGAACCTTAATTATCGATGTTCTTCCGGGTGCGACGTTGTTAACGATCAATTCCAACGTCGCGTCGCGCTGCCCCGGCAACGCCCAATGGCGGGGCTTCGCGCCGGCGCGCCAGGTGATATCCCGACCATCCACCATGTCGTATTCGTCGGTACAAGGCGAATCGAGAATCAGGTCGCGCTTGCCTGCAAAGTCGACAGTCATCTTATGGTCGCGCGCAGCGAAACCATTGACCGTGTAGCGCGCGATGAGCAACTCACCCCCGCTGTTTCCCGTAAGCGAGAGGCCGATGCCGCGATGGTCTGCAACTTTGAACGAACCGGGCAACTGCAACAAGCACACACCGACCGTATCGCTCTGATTCTCTACCCGCACCGTGCCGTCATCGTCAACGACGCATCGCACCTTTGCATGATTGGTCGTGATCTCTGCGCGACCGAGCGTTGTTGAATCGGCAACGGTGATGTTGTTGCGGTCATTCGCGCCGACGTAATCGAAGTCGGGTCGCAATTCCAACTGAAGCGGTTGCGCCGCGAACGGGTTTTCGATCTCGAGCGTGGCGCGACCGTCACGATCGAGGGTGATTTCGCGCTCCGTGTAGTCGGTACGGATGAAATTCCAGCCGGCTACGCGCGACAGCACCGCTTCGTTCTCCGGCTCTTTCAAATACGATCGTACGCTTGCGGGGAAAATCGGCAGTTGACGGTCGAGTGCGATCAGCTCGTGGTAGTCCCCGATTAGTGCGAAGCGTTGTTCCAGTTGCTGATGGCGATTCCAACCGTGACCGAATTGCAGGCCGACGCCGACGCGATAGGCGAGCGCCTTGCCCATGACGTAATGAATATCGTCGACCGTCGTCGCCGCGTGATCGTAACCGTGCTCGAAATCCGCACCGGCAACCTTCCACCAGCCGAGTTCCCACGTCGTGCGGTCGTAAGGATTGTCGGGTACCAGCCAGCGGCGAACCTTGTGCTCGCGCGTGTATGCTTTGTTGCGAAAGGCCGCGCCGTCGTCGGTTGCCGCCCGTGCGGCATAGTATTGCGCGAAGGCGGGCGCGGGCCCGCCGAACTGAACGTGCGGCACCGGTTCGTCGAATAGATAATGCGGCGTTCCGACCTGATGCATGTAGGTAAGGCTTTCGGCGTAGTCTTGATCGAAGCGATTGACGAATGGCAAGTTATCGATGTAAAGGTAGCGGCATCCCAACCGCGCCATCGTTCGACGCAAACCGGCTGCGGATTCGGCGCGCACGGCGTCGTTATCGGGGTTGATAAAGAAACCGACGGCCCGCGGCAGAAAGCGAACCTCCGCGCCGGCCGCGTGGTCGGCGGCTGTCGTGCCCTCCGCACCGCGAAATGCATCGACCAGAACATCACCGCTCGCGTTCGGACACCGCACGATTTCATTGTCGATCAGATACAGACCCCAATTCCATCCCAGCTCCATCAGATACTTCGAATCGCCTTTCACGAAATGACGAAACATCGCGTTGGATTCGAGCGGCGTATCGAGTTCGATGCGGCGTTCGCTTTTGCCGATGGTAGCTTTCAGGCGCCCAACGGGCTCGCCGTATAGCACGTCAGCCAACGGACGTTGCGGTGCCTTAAAGTCGACCAATCCGCCGCGCTGCTCCACCTGATTGAAAAACAGGTGCAGGGCGATATCGATCCCCTCGGCCCGAAATCGGTCGGTCGCTGCACCCAGTGCTTCGAGGCTGGGGTAGTCCTTTGGCACGTCGTAGCGCCCTAAATGCACGGCGTGAAACATCGCAACGGGAAATTTCCCCAGCTTCGCCAAGTTGAGCATGCGATCTTCGTTGGCAGGATCGAGCGGCGCGAAAATGTATGAATCGCGAATGGCCGGCGAATTCCATATCCACTGACCGTCGGTGGCGGTTCCTATAGGTAACGAAAAATCGCGAGCAACATCTTCGATGGCCGCGCCGTAGTCGCGCTTAGTGCTGATCGTCAAAGCGCCGCCGCCGGTTAGGCCGGTCTTATCGCTGACGGCTGCGAATAGCTCGGGGCCGACGGCGCCGCTTTGGACCTCCAGCGCCAGCGGCAGCGCGTTGAAAAAGACCGCGTCGCTCGGAGCCTCAACCGCCCACGCCGTTTCTTCAGGTCGCTGGGGGATGTGCTTCGGTCGGATACGAAACAGGTCGACACGCGTGAGATCGCGTTGCGGATCGTCAACGCTCACCAACTCAAATGAGATATACCGTGGATGAGATCGGATGATCATCTCGACCGTTGTTTGACAATCCTTAAACGACATTCGGTAACGATCGTTGCCCAGCGATGTGAGCCCATTCGCCGCCTGCCGTTGTCCCTTCCGATCATAAACATGTGCGAGCGGCGCTGCCGCGGCGAGATGGTCGTCGGTGGCGGAACGCAACGATTGAACTTGCCCAAACTCGTCGACCATCATCGTCGCGGCGTCAGTCTTAAATTCAAACTGATTCAAATCGTCGATCCGAAACACCCCGACATCGTCAAACTGGGCCGCCGTGTCGCGACCGTTCGCAAACAACAGCACGTTGACGCTTCTGATCGGTCGCGTTGCGGTGAACACGTATTGCCGCTCGACCCAGCTGCCGCGGTCGGTCGGCGTAAGTTTGAAAGGTTGAATGACGTATTCGAGTTTGCCGTCGGCGTATTCGAGAATGGCATCGAGCGTTACGACGCCGTCGGCATCGAGCGTGAGCGCCTTGGCCCGATAGCGAATCGCGAAGGTATCACCGACCGCAGCATTGAGCCGAACGCGCTGACTGACGGACAGATCGCGCGTGCCGTCGTTAAATAATCGCAATGTTGTTTGCCCGGCCTCGGAGATAACCCACGCATTGGCCGCGGCGGGCACCTTCCAACCGCGCAGGTTTTCATCGAACCCACCGTTGGTGATGAGATTTTCGCAATCGGCCCGACAGGTCGCCGTCTCGGAAGGGTGGCACCGACCATTGCCGCAGGGCGATTGCCCAAACATAGCGCTTTGCATCAACCACAGCGTAACCACGGCGAATATCATGCCGAGAAGTCTAATTGACGCACCGACGACCGGCCACGACGAACACCGCAATCGCGAAGATGCCGAACGACGCTGAAATGACCCAATTTCGACGCGGCCATTCCGCAAATCCTGCCGCTTATCAGACGCACACGTCGCGTCTCGCGAACCGACTCAACCGCCTTCGACGTAAAACTTTCACGATCCGACGAATCAAGTACGCTGCTAGGTGCATGATGGCTGCGATCGTTCGAGTCGGCGGCGCTACGTCGCGTCCGAAAACCGAGTCCGAACAAGGGGCCGGTCTTCGTCAGGCACAATCGGCACCCGCTCGACGGAAAGATGAAGTTGACCCAATGCCGGTACGACCAATGAATAGCGACGTTCGGGCCTGCAATGCTGCGTAGGCCTCACACGTTTTGATGACGTGCTAAACCCGCGCGAACGCGCGATAAAAGATATCTACCGTGAAGAAGCTGCTGATCATCAATAACATCCCGACGCCGTATCGAACATTCATGTTCCGGCGGTTTCACGAGTTGGCGGGCGAGTTCGACTTTGAGTCGACCGTTGCGTTTCAGGCGCGCCGCGAAGAACGCCGCGCCTGGAATCCGGATGAGATGGATCTCGATTTTCCGCACTTTTTCTCAAAGGGGCGCGACAGCAAGCCGCGCGAGTTCTTCACCTACAACACCATCAATCCCGACATCATTCGGCGCGTGCGCTCGGGCGAGTTCGATTTCGTAGTGATGTCGGCCTTCATGTCGGTCAGCAGTTGGCTTACCTCCTTGCTGCCGGCGCGCGACACCGTCAAAGTGCTCTGGAGCGAAAGCAACCTGCTTTCCACGCGACACATGAGCGGCCTCTCGCGTGCGTTTAAGCGCGCGTTGATGAAGCCCTATCGCATCAACGCCGTTCCGGGCGAGCGCGCGCTGGAATACATCCGAACCATCGACCCGGCTGCCGCCGAAAAGCCGATGATTCAACTGCCCAACATCGTCGACAGCCGCATTTTCATCGAACGTACCGCCGGATACCGCAAGGATCGCGCGGCGATTCGCGAAGAATTGGGCGTTCGTCCCGACCAGACGCTTATCTTCGGCATCGGCATGATGTTCGAGAAGAAGGGCTTCGATTTGGCGATTGACGCGGCCAGGCAAATCGACGGCAACTATAAGATGATCTTTCTCGGCGATGGCCCACGCCGCGAAGATTGGCTCAAGCGTATCGAATCGCACGGATTGAGCGACCGCATCGAGCTTCCGGGGCAGGCTTCCCCCGAAGAGGTCGCGCGACACTTTGCGGCGGCCGACTGGTTTTTTCATCCCGCACGCTTCGACCCGTCACCGCTGGTCGTGATCGAAGCGGCAACCGCGGGGATGCCGTTGGCAATTTCGCGGCAAGCGGGTAATTCGCCTGAAGCGCTCGACGAGGGGCGCTCCGGTATCGAACTCGATGCAAGCGGCGTGGATGAAATGGCCGCGGGGATTCGCAAAATGCTGGCCGTGCCCGACGAAGAGCGCATCGCCATGGGTGCGCACGCCGCCGCAGTTGCCAAGCGCGTTTTCGATCCGGATACCGTCGTCCGCAACTTTTACACTGCCCTTAATCAACACGCGTCCTAAGGAATGCCCCCATTTCCGCCATAACCCCGTCCAATCAATCAAATAGGCCGACGCGTGTGGCGATCATCGCCCACCATCTGCGCGTTGCCGGTGGGGCCGTGGTCGGAAAGAACCTGCTGGCGACCTTTGCCGAGCAAGCGCCGCATCACCACTATTGGGTTTCGATTCCCGACGATCCCGATTATCTCCGCATCGTGGATGGGTTTCCCAATGCCCAGCCGCTGGTCTTCAAACCCAAGGGCGGGATACTCGGGCGGCTCTTTCACGAAAAGACCACGATCGCTAATGCGGTAAATGCCTTTCGGCCAGACGTGCTACTCGGCATGGGCGGCATCGGTTTGGATCGGCCGCCGTGCCCGCAAGCGCTGTTGGTGCAGGATTCGCACTATTTCTATCCCAGCAGCCAGTACCACATGGAAGCGTGGAAGCCCAAATTGATTAAGGCCTTCCACAAGCGCCGCCTCGGTCGACAACTGGGCCAAAGCCAATTGCTGTGTTGCCAAACCGAGGTCGCGCTGCGCCGCTGCACGCAGGCGTTTGGCTTCACCGGCAAGACCGCGATCATTCCCAACGCAGTTACGCGATTTGCTCAATCCGCTGCCGATGCGCCGATGCCGGAAGGCTTGAAGCCGTACCGCGATCGATTTCGCTTGTTCTACCTGACCAAATATTACGCCCACAAAAATCTCGAGGGCATCGTCGAGACCTTTGATCGATTTCGCGACGAGTTAGAAGGCGTCGTGGTCATTCTGACCGTCAGTGCGGATCAGCATCCGCGCGCGGGGCGGTTCATCCGATCGATCGCCGAACGCGGCCTCGAGTCTCAGATTATTAACGTGGGGCCGCTGCCCTACGATCAGATTGGCGGTTACTATCGCCATGTGGACGGCCTCCTGATGCCGACCTACCTTGAGTCATTCAGCGGAACCTACTTAGAGGCCATGCATTTTGAGACGCCGATCCTAACGAGTGATCTTGATTTTGCGCGCGGCATCTGTGGGGACGCCGCGCTGTATTTCGATCAGACGTCGCCGACTGCGATGAAGGATGCGATCCTGAAGCTCAAGCGCGATGCGGAATTGGCAAACGAGCTGCGACGGCGCGGTCGGCAGCACCTTGAAACGATGTATGCATCCTGGCCCGAAATCGGCGGCAAACTAATTAACGAACTGGAACACTTGGCGACGGGCCAAGGTTCAAACGAAAGCTAACAGTGACGGGGGCGCGGGCACCAACCGATGCGGCAAATCCTTCAAAATCTACGCTCCGGTGAGACGCAACTCGCCGAGGTTCCCTGCCCCGCGGTGCGGCCGGGCACGCTGTTGATCCAAACCGATGCCAGCCTGATTTCGGCGGGCACCGAGCGTATGCTCGTCGAATTCGGCCAAGGCGGCTTGCTCGCCAAGGCACGCTCCCAGCCGGACAAGGTCAAGCAGGTTCTCAACAAGATCAAAACCGACGGTCTGATGCCGACGCTGGAAACCGTGTTCGCACGGCTCGATGAACCGTTGCCGCTGGGCTACTGCAACGCCGGGCGCGTGTTGGAGGTCGGCGCGGGTGTTGATGGGTTCAAGGTCGGCGACCGCGTGATCAGCAATGGCCCGCATGCCGAAGTGGTCTGCGTGCCGACGAATCTCTGCGCGAAAATACCCGATGGCGTTACACCCGAAGAAGCGGCCTTTACGGTGCTGAGTTCGATCGCGCTGCAAGGCATTCGATTGATCGAACCGACACTCGGCGAACGCGTCGTCGTTACGGGCTTGGGACTGATCGGTTTGATCGCCGTGCAATTGCTGCGCGCCAACGGCTGCGAAGTGTTGGGCGTCGATTTGGATGAACGCAAGTTGGCGCTGGCGCGCGAATGGGGCGCGGAAACGGCCAACGTCGGCGCGGGTGTTGATCCCGTCGCGGCGGCGACGGCGTTCAGCGGTGGTCGCGGCGTTGATGCGGTTTTGATAACGGCGTCGGCCAAGACCAGCGAAATCGTTTCGCAAGCGGCGCAGATGTGTCGCAAGCGCGGCCGCATCGTGTTGGTCGGTGTCGTCGGGCTCAATCTGAAGCGCGCGGACTTTTATGAGAAAGAGCTGAGTTTTCAGGTAAGCTGTTCGTACGGTCCGGGCCGGTATGACGCGACCTATGAAAATCAGGGGCGCGATTATCCTTTCGGCTTCGTCCGTTGGACCGAACAACGAAACTTTGAAGCAATACTTGAGTTGATTCGTAGCGGCAAGCTCGATGTGAAGTCGATGATCGATGCCGAAATACCGCTCGACGATGCGCCGGCGTTGTATGCCAAGATCGGTGAAAACAAAGCGGCGCTCGGGCAGATACTCAAGTATCCCGATGCGCCCAATCTCGCGCGCACCGTCACGCCATCATCGTCGAGAAACACGTCTACACCGCCGACGGGGCGGGTCGTGGTGGGCGCTATCGGCGCGGGCAACTATGCCAAGCTGATGTTACTACCGGCGTTTAAGAATACGGCGGCGACGTTGCATACCGTGGCGAGCGCCGGCGGCGTGAGCGCGCAACATGCCGCCGGCAAATTCGGTTTCCGACACGCAACGACGGACACGGACGCGCTGATTCAAAACGCCGAAATCAATACCGTCGTCATTACCACGCGCCATATCTCGCATGCACGCTGGGCTATCGCCGCCTTGCAGGCAGGCAAGCACGTGTTTGTCGAGAAGCCGATGGCGTTAACGGCCGACGAACTCAACGACGTGGTTGCCGCCGCCGAAGCGGCGCCCGATCGACAGTTGCTGGTCGGCTTCAACCGTCGCTTCGCGCCGCACGCCGTTAAAATGAAATCGCTACTGTCAGGGCGCAGCGAACCGCTCACCATGGTGATGACGGTCAACGCCGGCTTCATTCCACCCGATCATTGGCTGCACGACCCCAACGTGGGCGGCGGTCGGATCGTCGGGGAAGGTTGCCACTGGATCGACTTGCTCGCGTTTCTGGCCGATGGCAACGTGACGGCCGTGCAAGCGATGCAGGTGGATAACTGGACGGGCCAGGGCGGCCCCGACGACAAGATGACGATCACGCTCGCCTTTGCGGACGGCAGCATCGGTACGATTCATTACTTGGCCAACGGCCATAAGAGCTTTCCGAAGGAACGGTTGGAAGTGTTCAGTGACGGTCGTATTCTGCAACTCGATAACTTCCGCGTGTTGCGCGGGTACGGGTTCGGTGGGTTTAAGAAGTTGAAGACGTCGCGCATGGACAAGGGCCATCAGGCGGAAGTGGACGCGTTCGCCCGCGCCGTTTCGTCGGGCGCGCCGCCGCTGATACCGTTGGCGAGTTTGGTGAATACAACGCGTGCAAGTTTTGCGGCGCTGGCGTCGATCGAGTCGGGACAGTTAATAAAACTCGATCGATAAGTTGGCCGACTCGGTATTACGCGATGGAATAGGAAACGGTAGAGGTCTTAGCTGGCAGAATGAATGACGGTGCGACGACAACTGCCGCTAAGCGATCCGCGTCGTACTGGACCGACTATCCCGGCGTGGCGAATTGGCTGGGCGCTACCGATCAGCACCGTTTGCACGCGGCGATCGATTGGCTCTGCCGCAGTATGGATGCCCGGCCCGATGATGGCTCGTGCGTGTCATTCAAGCTCCTCAAAGGTTGGTCGTATTCCTATCCCGAAACGACCGGCTACATTATTCCCACGTTTTACCGCTACGCCGCCGTTTATCAGCGCCCGGATATCGCCGAACGCGCCACGCGCATGGCGCGCTGGATTGCATCGCTACAACAAGAAGATGGCGCGTTACCGGGAAGCGACTATCGCCCCGGCATCGTGCGCGAGCCGTCGGTCTTCAATGCGGCGCAGATGCTGATCGGTTTGGTCGCGGGCTATGAAGTAACGGGCGACGAGTCGCTTTTGATCGCCGCCGATCGCGCGGCGACTTGGTTGGCGTCGATTCAAAACGATGACGGCACCTGGACCAAGTTTGCCTATCGCACCGGATTTTCACCGTCGTATTACACCCGTGTCTGTTGGCCCATGTTAATGACGGTCGTGCATAGCCATAATGAACAGGTGCGCGCCGCCGCCGCACGCGGGCTGGATCATATTGCCGCCAAACTGCGGCCCAACGGCGCGATTCGCGATTGGGGTTTTGCACCCGACAAGCCCGCCTTTACCCATACGATCGCTTATACCATCCGCGGATTGATGGAGGCGGCGCGGTTAGAACCTACACAAGCGCATTGGGCTGCCGCAGCGGAACAGGCGACCGAAAAGATCTTCCGCATATTTGAGATTCGCAAACGGCTGGCCGGTGCATACGACCAGAATTGGAAGGGAACGAATTGGTATATTTGCCTGACGGGCAACTGTCAGTTGGCGATTTGTTGGATGCGGCATTTTGACGTTACCGGCGATATCCGATTTGTGAATGCGGCGTGTAAGGCCATCGAGATCGTCGGTCGGTATCAACCGTTGCGGCCAAAGATCTACTCGGCACTAAAGGGCGGCATACCGGGGTCGGCACCGGTATGGGGCCGTTATTTGACGATGCGTTTTCCGAATTGGGCGGCGAAGTTTTATGCCGACGCCCTAATGATGCGCGACGATCGCCTGCAACACATCGAACAACACCCGCCGGGTGCGTCATGAAAATCGTCGTCACCAGCGGCTACCATAAGTCGCGCCATGCCATCGCGCTGATCGTGTTGCTCGCCCGTGCGGGTTACGACGTCGGGTATTGCCTAAATGTGCGCACCCTTAGCCTGCGGCGTGTGCGCGCCTATTACCGTTTCTACGGGAAGAAGTTCTTTAGCTTGGTGCGGCGACGCATGTTCGATTCGGGCAGCAGGGCGCAGCTGCACCCGGAAGTGCGCTATATCAGCGAATTTCTATTGGCTGAAAAAATCAAGGCTAGTACGGTGCAACAGGCATGCAAGGAAGTTGGCGCAAAGTTGCTGTCCGTGGGATCGCTCAACGACGAAACGTCGCTATCTGCCATGCGCGCCTACCGGCCCGATGTGATCGTCTATGCCGGCGGCGGAATTTTGCGTGAACCGCTGATTGCCATTCCGCGACACGGCGTGCTCAATGCCCATGGCGGCCCCTTGCCAAAGATTCGCGGCATGAATGCGGCAGAATGGGCGCTGATGCATGGGCTAAATCCCGGTACGCATTCCCACCTGATCGATCGCGGCGTCGACACCGGGCCGTTGATATCGTTCAATCCGCTAACCGTGGCAGACGACGATCGCGTTGCGGATATACGCGGCAAGGCGGTGGTGTTGGCCGTGCAGTCGCACTTGCGAGCGTTAAAGATGTTGGATGAAAGCGGCTATTGGAACACAACGCCACAGCAACGCTCCGACGGTAGGCAGCATTTCGATATGCATCCGCTGCTACTGGGCATCCTCGATAAATGGCTGGCGGATGGCCGATTGCGGAATTTGAAACTGCCGGAAGACGTTAAGGAACCAGCGAACCCGTGAATCCGAAAAGCGCTGTCAATATGGTAAAGACCTTGGGCGTCTCGACCACGATCAAACGCGTGGTCAACATGCTGAAGGTCCGTAGCGGGTTTATCGAGCGCATCGATCCGGCGGAAGCATTCGGCGTCGAGCAGTTACAACGACATCTGAAAGGCGTCGCGCCGTCAAAATTGTTGAAAGTAATACAAGAATCGCCGCCACCATTCTTCTTCGATGCGAAGGACGACGCCTGGCGCGGGCGCGTGCGGCAGGCTTTCGATGAGGAACATCGCGCGGCGCTGCTTGAGCGCGTTCAAAAAATCGAAAAGGGCATCATTCGTCACTATAGCGCGACCGAATTCGATATGGGGCGACCGATTCGCTGGCATTGGGCCCCGCAAGACGATGTCGAGTGGCCGGCTGACCGTCATTGGTGTCGATATGGCCAGTTCGCTGCCGGCCTCGGCGATGTAAAGAACGTTTGGGAAATCAATCGCTTTGCTTTTGCATACGATTTGGTGCGTGCGTCGGTTGTGTTTGACGACGATCGTTGGCTCGGTGTCGGGCTCGACCTAATCGATGAGTGGATCGACGCCAACCCGCCTGCGCTGGGCCCGCAATGGAACTGCGGTCAGGAGTGTGCCTTGCGATTGATGTCGTGGCACTTCGTTGTGCGGGCGGCGGTGAATCGCGGCGTGATTGATGCGGATCGCTTGGCGCGCATTGCGGCGTCCATCTATCGGCAAACGGCGCGCATCGATCATTACATCAGTTTTGCCTGTTCGATTCGCAACAATCACTCGCTGAGCGAAGCAATTGGCCTATACACGACGGGTGTACTCTATCCTTGGTTTGATAAGTCGGTCCGTTGGCGGCAGCGCGGCCATTCGATTCTCGCGCGCGAAGTCGATTACCAATGCTTTACTGACGGTACCTATATTCAACACTCGTTCAACTACCATCGCTTGGCCGCTTCGTTGATGTTGTGGGCGACGCGACTGACGCATTTGCACGAAGATCGACTCCCGGCACGCACGCATGCGGCGTTCGAACGACATTTCGATTACCTGTTTCAAATGGTCGACGACCGCAGTGGACGCGTGCCCAATTATGGTCCGAACGACGGCGCTTTGATCTTGCCCTTGGCGGAGTGCGACTACCTCGATTATCGACCGATACTGCAAGCCGGCGCGCGCCAACTTGGCAAGGCCGATCGCTTCGAGCCGGGGCAGTGGGACGAACTGAGTGATTGGCTCGGTATCGAACGCAAGGCCGAGCCCGATGGCGCGCTGGCACAACGCACGTCGCAGTCGTATCCCACCGGCGGTTATTACAACTTTCGTGCCGGAGACGCGTTCGGAATGACGCGTTGCCATACCTACTTCGAGCGGCCACACGAAGCCGACATGCTGCATTTTGACCTGTGGTACCGCGGTCAAAACGTACTGCGCGATGCGGGCAGCTATTCGTACAACTGCGCCGAGCCCTGGCTAAGCTATTTCAAATCGACGGCCGCCCACAACACGATCGAAATCGAAGGCGCAAACCAGATGGTAAAGGGCCCGCGCTTCATATGGTACGAGTGGACGCGCTCCGAGTTTATCGGGCGTGGCGAATTCGACGACGGCGCGGGCGAATGGTGGGAAGGTCGCCATTTCGGGTATGAAAAGCGCTTTGGCGTCGTGCATACGCGACGCATCGAGCGGCGCGGCAGCGACGATTGGCGCGTGATCGACACGCTTATCGGCAACACCCAAACGGGCGGGATGTTGCGCTGGCGCATGATCGATTGCCCGGTCGTGTTAGACGAAAAAGAGAATGCGGCGACCCTGTCGTTGGACAACGCGACGGCGACGATTTCGATTTCCGGCGGGGACGCACTCGAATCGATTGAAATCGTACGAGGCAGAGAGGGCGACAAGCCCGACGGTTGGGAGTCGCTCCACTACGGTCGCAAATCGCCGCTGCCGGTTATCTGCGTGGCATTTGCCGGTAAACTGCCCGTAACCTTGGAAACACGAATAAAGATCGCACCGTCAGATTGAAAGCTCGGCACCCATGCACGTTGCCTATATCCATCAGCATTTTCAGACGTTGGCCGATAGCAGCGGGACGCGCTCGTACGAGTTGGCCCGCCGGCTGATTCGCGCGGGGCATCGCGTGTCGATGATTTCCGGCGCGTCGGAAAGCGTGGCCCAGCGCCTTAAAGGTGCCGGCGACGTGGTGCGCGAAAACGCCGACGGCATCGAAGTCAATTACATCAACGAGCCCTACGCCAACAAGATGTCGTTCTGGCGGCGCGTGTTGGCGTTTCAACGGTTCGCAGCGCGCAGCCGCAAGGTCGCGATCGATCTCAAGCCGGATTTGATCTTTGCCACCAGCACGCCGCTGACGGTCGGGCTGCCCGCGATGAAAGCGGCGGCCAAGCTCGGCGTTCCCTTTGTGTTTGAAATTCGCGACCCGTGGCCCGAACTGCCCATCGAAATGGGCGTGATCAATAACCCGGTGCTCAAGTGGTACCTGCGCCGCATGGAGCGGCGCATTTATCATGCGGCCACGCACTGTATCGGCCTGTCACCGGGCATGAAAGATGCGTTCGTGCAGCAGGGCGTTCCCGAACGGCGCGTGTCGGTCATTCCGAATGGTTGCGACCTAACGCTGTTCGCGACCGAACGCACCGTGCCCGAATCCGAATGGATCGGCGATCGTTCGCGCTGTCGCTTTGTTTTCAGCGGCGCGCACGGACATTGCAACGGATTGGATGCATTGATTGATGCCGCGGTCGAACTTAAGAAACGCGGCGAGCGCGGCATTCAGATGATTTGCATCGGCACCGGGGTCTGCAAGCCGGGCCATATCGAACGCACCAAACGCGAAGGCGTCGAAGAATACTTGCTCTGGCACGATCCGATACCAAAGGCGAAGTTTGCAAAGCTCCTCCCGACGTTTGATGTTGGTCTGATGATTTTGGCGAACTACCCGATTTTCTATTACGGCACGTCGCCAAACAAATTCTTCGATTACATCTCTTGCGGCATGCCCGTGTTGAACAACTATCCGGGTTGGCTGGCGGACATGATTGGCGCGGAAAATCTGGGCCATGCTATCACGCCCAACGACCCCAAAGCCATGGCCGATTCCCTCATCTGGTTCCGCGATCATCCGGAACAGCGCGCGGCGATGGGCGCGCGCAGCCGCGCTTTTGCCGAGCGCGAGTTCGCGCGCGAAAAATTAGCCGATCAATTCGTCAACGTGATTGAGGCCGTTCACGAACGATGGGATGGCGGCTACGTCGAACTGCCCCAGTCGGTGGGCGCGGCATGACGGCGTTCGCTCCCGCCAATGCGACGATGACGTTTCCACCGGCGAACTTTCTGACGATCGACGTCGAAGATTGGTATCGCCTCGTCGGTCAGTATTTTGGTGCCATACGCAAGCCCGATCCGATCGCATTCGAACGGCAAGTCGATATCGTTCTGGCGCTGATGGCGAAGTACGACTGCGTCGGCACGTTCTTCTGCTTGGGCGGATCGATGCACGATCGGCCGCATGTGGTGGAAAAAATCGCGCAGGCAGGCCACGAGATCGCTTCCCACGGTTGGGGGCACGAAAAAATTCGCGAGATCGGCTTGGATGCGTTCCGCGACGACCTGAAACGCTCGCTCGATTGGCTGGAAGACCTGACCGGTAAGAAAGTGCTCGGCTACCGGGCGCCGATGTTTAGCGTCGCCCCCGAACAACTCGAAGGCTTTCTCGATATCTGCATCGATTGCGGCCTCGCCTACGATTCGAGCATCTACCCGATCAGCGGTTGGCGCTACGGCATTCCCGGCGGCTTATTGCAGCCTTGCATCGTGCGCGAACGCGATGAGCGCAAGCTCGTCGAAATTCCGATTGCGACCGTCAAGTGGCTCGGTAAAGACTGGCCGGTCGGCGGGGGTGGTTGGTGGCGCGTGTTGCCGACGGCGGTGATTCGGCGGGCTTTCGATGCCGTCGAAAATCGCGACGATCCGTTTATGACCTACTTTCATCCGTACGAATTCGACAGCGAGCCGCTCCGCATTCGATCGGTCGTTAAGCCGACGGCCAAGGCGCTGTCGCTTTCGTTTTCGCAAAACCTCGGACAACAAACCACCGGCCGCAAACTGGAGGCCATTCTCAAAGCGAAGCAGTTCGTCACCGTCGAGTCATACCTGCGCGATTTGCAACTGATCTAGTCAACTCGCAGTGGCGCATGCTCTATCGATAACCTAATGAACATCGTCATCCTCACTGCCAACGAAACCCTGTATCTGCCGGCGTTTTTCACGCGTTTGTTTAAAGAGCGCGACGACATTCGCGCCGTATTCTGTACGCCGCCGGGGCACGGAAAAAAGAACTCCCGCTGGAACATGGCAAAGAAGTATCGTCGCGCGTTCGGCACGGTGAACCTCTTCAAGCTGGCGTTGCGTATGGTGCAGGCGAAGCTGTATGACAAGCTGGGAATGAGCAATCAGCAGCGTGGCTACTCGGTGCCGTCGGTGGCCAAAGCGTTTAACGTCGAGTGCGATTTCGTCGAGAAAGTAAACGACTCCGAATTCTTGGATCGGCTGCGAGCGTTAAACACGGATTTGATCATCTCCGTCAGTTGTCCACAGATTTTTAAACGACCGTTGATCGATCTGGCCCCGCGCGGCTGCCTGAATATCCACGGCGCGCCGTTACCGAACTATCGCGGGCTTCTACCCAGCTTTTGGATGATGGCCAACGGCGAAACGAAGGCCGCAGTGACGGTGTTTCTGGTCAACGAGGATATCGACGCGGGCGACGTGGTGGTGATGGATCACTTCGATATTTTGCCCGACGAATCGCTGCACGAGTTCATCATTCGCAGCAAGCAGTTGCACTGCGATGCGCTGTTGAAAGCGATCGAACGCGTCGAAGCAGGCGAGCCGGAAACATATGCACTCGAAACTGAGGGGGGGAGTTACTTTAGCTTTCCAACGCGCGACGCGTATCGACAGTTTAAGAGCCAGGGCCGGCGGCTGTGGTGATTAAGCGCTCGCGCGTTTCTCTTCAATCACCAATCGTAGAATCTCATCCAACGGCGTACTCGGTTTAAACCCGACCGCCGCTTGTACGCGCTCCAGACACGGGATACGTCGCATCATGTCATCGAAAGGGCGACCGTAAGCTTCTTCGTAGGTAAGGAACTTCTTCTCGCTGCGGCTGCCCGTCATCTCGATGATTTTGTCGGCCAAGGATTCGATGCTGATTTCTTCCTGCGAACCGATGTTATACACCTGCCCGTAAGCGCCTTGCGTGGTGAGCAAATTGATAATCGCGCCGACGACATCGCCGACGTAACCGAAACAGCGCGACTGCGTGCCGCTGCCGTAAATTGTGAGGGGCTGATTTGCGAGCGCCGCTTCGACGAAGCGCGGAATCACCATGCCGTAGCGACCGGTCTGGCGTGGGCCGACGGTATTGAAAAAGCGAGCCACGACGACGGGCAAATCGAACTGTTGGAAGTAAGCCAGCCCCAAAAACTCATCGATAGCCTTCGAACATGCGTACGACCAACGGCTAAAGCGCGTTGCGCCAAGAACCGTGTCGTCGTCTTCTTTGAAGGGCACGCGTTCGCTCTTGCCGTACACCTCGCTGGTCGAGGCGATTAGTACCGGCGTGCGAAATTTGTTGGCGACGTTTAACACAACTTCGGTGCCGTGGATATTGGTTTCGATCGTGTGGACGGGTTGATCGACGATCAACTGAACGCCGACGGCCGCCGCCAGATGAAAAATCGCATCGCTGCGTTCGACGAGCAGATGAACCGTATCTTGGTTGCGCACGTCGTCTTGCACGAAGCGAAACTTCGGATGCTCGCGCACGTTGGCGAGATTTTGCAGCGAGCCGGTGCTGAGATCGTCGAGTGCGATGACTTCGTCGCCGCGTTCGAGTAAGCGCTCGGCCAAATGCGAACCGATGAATCCGGCACCGCCGGTGATAAGTACGCGCATAGGTCTTAACTCGGATTCTCTTGGTACCAGGCGATGGTGCGTTTCAGCCCTTCGGCCAAATCGACGACGGGTTCGAAACCGATAACGGCCTTGGCGCGCTCGATATCCGCCCACGAATGTTTGATATCGCCGGCGCGTTCGCCGACGTAATTGCACGCCACGTTCTTGCCGAGCGCCGCGTTGATCTCGGCGATGATTTCATTGACGGAGATCTTGCGACCGCAGGCGATGTTGACGATTTCGCCGTTCGTTTTGTGGGCGGCAATGGCCTTCATGTTCGCTTCGATCACGTTCTCGATATAGGTGAAATCGCGCGTTTGCTCGCCGTCGCCGTAGATCGTTGGCGCTTGGTCGTTGATGATCGCCGTGATAAACGCCGGAATGGCCGCGGCGTATTGAGATTTTGGATCTTGTCGGGGGCCGAATACGTTGAAGTAGCGCAGCGATATCGTTTCGAGACCGTAGCAATTCGCGAACACGGCGCAGTAATGCTCGCCCATGATCTTATGAACGGCATAAGGGCTTAGCGGGCTGGTACCCATCGATTCGGATTTTGGCAGCCCCGGCAACTCGCCGTAGGCGGCGCTGCTACCGGCAAACACAAAGCGGCGCACCTTGGCATCGCGCGCGGCGACGAGCATGTTAAACGTGCCTTCGGCGTTGGATCGATGGGCCGTTTCGGGGTCTTCGACGCTTTTCGGGACCGACGGTGCCGCAGCTTTATGAAAGACGAAGTCGACACCCTCGCAAGCGCGTTTGCAGATGGTTGCATCTGCGATACTGCCTTCGATCAGTTCGATGCGATCCTGAATGTCGGCAATGTTCGAGGGCTTGCCCGTGCTAAAGTTATCGAGAATCCGAACGCGGTGGCCCTGGGCGAGCAAGGATCGCGCCAGATGCGAGCCGATAAATCCGCCGCCACCGGTTACTAAAGATGTCGGCATGGCTGTCTCCATCCAAACAGGCTGCTGCTCATTGAAAATTCCTGCTGGGGCAAGCGTAACCGAAGCCCACAAAATCGAAAGGCAGGAAAGGTATCTACGCGTCGGGCGCGACGCCAGTTCGCTCGGTGGGCAGGCTCGATTGAATGTGGCGATCGAGCCGCTGGATCAATGGTTGCCAATCGGCAGCCTCCGGCATCTCTCGTACCGATACGAGCAGCGCGAGCGCCTGTTCGGTCGATCCGCTGGCGTCGAGCACCACAGCCAACGTAAGCAAACCGGGCACGCCATTGCGAATCTCGTTCGGCAAGGTGTTCAGACAGCGTGCAATGATGTCTCGCAACGGCCCCGACAGATTCATGTCGTTTGCGTTTGATGACTCGATGTAGTTTTGTACCAAGTCGCGAATAGCTGGGCTGTCGCTTTGGTAGAGTGCGAGATGCATTCGCAGCAGCAATTGGCAGATGCCGTTGTTCGTGGAGGCCGGATTTGCGAGGGTCGATTGTTGCGCGATGGCCTCCAACGTGCGCATCCAATCGGTGATGCAAGCGGCGGGTAATACTTTGCCCGTTGTCGGTGCTTCCCACAGCTCGATCATGGCGTGCCAATCGCGCTGGTCGAACAACACTTGGTGCAGGGCCAGCAAGACGTCGACGTTGGCCGGCTCGATCTGTCGCGCCGCGCGCAAGTCGCTTTCCGCTGACGAAGGCTGATTGATCTGTCGCAACAGCGCCGCCCGATTTAACAATGCCGAGACGGTATGCGGGCTACGCGCCAGAATGCGGTCGTAACACTTAATCGCATCGACCTCGCGGTTGGTGCGTGATAGCACGACCCCGAGATTGAGCAACGCCGGTTCATCATGGGGATGCAGGCTCAAAATTCGACGCAGCAACGGCTCGGCGGCGGATACATCACCTTGCGATAGATAGATGGTGGCCAAGTCGAACAGATTGTCGCGATGAAACCGATTTTGCTTCAACGCTTGTTGCAGCATGTTTGCTTCGGCGGTTCGATTGCCTTGCGCCCTGTAAATCAATGCGAGGGCGCGATAGGCGGGCAGGAAGCTGGGGTGCGATTCGAGAATCGTTTGCAGCTCATCGATTGCCCCCGCTGCGTCGCCGAGGCGGTCGAGCACGAGGGCATACTCGTAGCGCACGGCGGCTTGCTGTGGCATAGATGTAACGGCGTTGGCAAGTTCTGTTTTGGCTTCGATAAGTTGCCCAACCAAGGCATGCGCGCGACCTGCTTGTGCGGCCAAGCGCGGTTCGTCGGGCCAGCGTCTCCGCGCATTTTCGATCACGGTCAACGCATCCTGCGGTCGCTGTTCGTGCAGATAGGCCCGGGCAAGCTCGTTGACGGCCATTACGGAATTCGGATGCGTTTCCACAATGCGACGGGCGAAATGTACCGGCGATTGCCACGTGGGGGCCAGTGCATACGCCGTCTTCAACCAAAACCCACACAACAGCAGAATCGGCAGCGCCGTCAACACGCGACGCGTCGTTACGGCATCGCGGCCCGTTACCTGCGTCACGAGTTTGCCAAGGATGACGACTACAAAAAGATGCAGCCCCAGCATCGGCAGATACATATAGCGATCCGCGACGAACAACCGTCGCGTCAGACCTGCCGCAAGAAAGGGGGCAAGCACAAGCACGAACATCCACAACCCCGCCGTCGCAACCGGCAGCCGCCGACGCAGGCTCCACGCCAATACGAGCAGCGCGACCAATCCCACGGCAGTCAAGAACATTCGCGGTGCCATCCAATCGATCGCATCCAGCGGCGGCGTCCAAGGCGACAGGTTGAGGGGCCAAACGTAATTCTCAACGTAACGCCCAAACGCCAACAGCATCGTGCCCGCGAGTTGCCCGACGGATTTATCCTCGTTAAATGAAAACGCGGCGGCGCTCGTCAACCGCGCCATTAACACTGTCGCGGCGATACCGATCGCAAATAGCAACCCGTAAAGCCCCCAGTTGCGCCGACGCGGGTGGGTCTGCGCGGCGCGCTCAAACAATGCGGCAACCAACGGCACCGTGGGTATCACTTTTGAAGCGCAGGCCAACAGCCAAACCATCATCGCGCCGGCGCGCCAGCCAATACCCGGCTGGTCGTGACGCTGCGTCGCCAGGACCAACAATCCCAACGAAAACGCCGTCGTCAACAGCATCATGCGACCGCTCACCCATGCGACGGTCTCCAGCGCCAGCGGATGCGTCGCGAACATGATGCCGACGAGCACACCGACGAACGCTCGACGGCTCAAACGCATCGCGACCAGCGCCGCCAGCGCCGCGTTGATCGCGTGCAGAATCAGATTCACCAGATGATGTGCAAACGCAGACGGTGCGGCACCCGTCGCAGGGCTGGCAAACGCGTTGGTGGCTTGGAAGCTCAGCAACGGAATGGGTTGGTAGAGGTCGCCGTGCGGGGTTGTTACGATTTCGCCCGCGTGGTCCCACGACGGGTATTGCACCAGCACGTTCTCCGTTACGAATCGCTGGTCGTCGCCCATCTGGAATCCGGCATCGAGCGTCGGCCAGGCGCATGCGACTGCCGCCGCCGCAGGCAGTAGCAATACCAGCGTCATCGGTGTCCAGCGTTGCCAGCCGGTCGGTTCGTCAGGAATGAGATTCGATGCGTAGCTCATAGGCGGTCAATAAAATTGGCAGCTTGTTGAAACGGCAACCCGCTCAAGGCGGATGCAAATCTGGAGGCTCGACTTACGATAGCGACGATGATGGACGATCGCACAGGCAAGTCACCGGCAACGTTGTATCACTATTCTACCGGCCACGGCGATCTGGTGATGGGGCGGCGCTGTCTGATAATGGGTATCGTCAACGTCACGCCGGACAGCTTCAGCGACGGCGGGCAGTTCGATTCGACGCATGCCGCCGCCAATCACGCGTTACAACTGATCGACGACGGTGCCGACGTGCTGGATATCGGCGGAGAATCCACGCGACCAGGCGCGGAGCCGGTGAGCGTCGCCGAGCAGATCGAGCGGGTCGCGCCGGTGATCGCGGCGATTCGCCAAACGCGACAGGATGTCCCCATTTCGGTCGACACGCGCAGTGCAGAGGTCGCTGCCGCCGCGCTGGAAGCGGGGGCGGATATCGTCAATGACGTGTCGGGCATGCGCGATGACCCCGCGCTGCCGGCGCTGCTGGCCCGCACGGGCGTGCCGTTTGTCGTGATGCACATGCAGGGCACCCCCGCGACGATGCAGCAGGCACCTGATTATCGCGACGTGGTTGCGGAGGTGTCGGAATTCTTTGAAAGCCGGGCACGCGAACTAGCGACGGCGGGCGTGACGGTCGAGGGCCGCATGATCGTCGATCCCGGCGTCGGCTTTGGGAAAACGCTGGAGCACAATCTGGCGTTACTGCGTTCGGCAACCCGGCTGTCGGGACGCTTTCCGGTGTTGGTAGGGGCGTCGCGAAAACGCTTTTTGGGTGAGATTCTGAACGAGCCGGACCCCACCCGTCGGGTTTTTGGCACGGCGGCGACGGTCGCACAGGCGGCCCTTACCGGCGTACACTTAGTGCGCGTCCATGATGTGCAAGCCATGCGGCAGGTGGCCGACGTGGTGGCGGCCATAAGTGGAAACGGCGATTAAGGTCGCGGTGCGGCACGAATGTCTTAACGGTGACTGACCTTAAGAGGTTGTGAAATCAAGCCTTGTGAGATTTTGCCGGGTTGCTTGCAGGCCGCCTGACAAGCTCGTATTGCCTTGCCATCAATATAAAATTGCGATACAACCCATGGTTTGATTTCGCGGAATCGCACTGGCGCGGTCGCGAATGGCAGTGATGGTTGCGCCTCACACATCCCGTGAGGCAAGAGGACTTTGTACGGTCATGAAGTTCATCCTTATTGACCGCATCAAGACGATTGAGCCGGAGCGGCGCATCGTCGCGTCCAAGTCGCTGTCGCTGGCGGAAGAATATCTCGCCGATCATTTTCCAACCTTTCCCGTCATGCCCGGTGTCCTAATGTTGGAAGCCTTGGTGCAGACATCGGCTTGGTTGGTGCGCGTACAGCAGGACTTCGCCCGCAGCATGGTGGTGCTGGCGGAGGCCCGCAATGTAACGTATAAGAGTTTCGTGGCTCCGGGCGGATCGCTAGAGGTCACGGCTGAGCCGGTCAAGATTGACGACGAGATGAGCGACTTCAAAGCGGTGGGTCGCGGTGCGGATGGTACCGAGATCGTGAAAGCGCGTTTGAAGCTGCGACATTACAATTTGGCGGATCGAGACGGCGAACTCGCCGCGACCGATGAAAAACTGATTGCCGATCTGAAGCGGCGTTTTGAATTGCTGTGCGGTCCCAAGGCATTGGAATTGGCGACGGTCGCCGGCGACCGTCGCTAGTAAGATGTGCGAAGTCCGCATGGAGGACGAAAAGGTATGTCGATGAGTCGTGACGAAGTATTTACCAAGGTCAAAGACGTTCTGGTGGACGCCCTCGGCGTCGATGACGATGAGGTCAGCGAAGAAGCCACGCTTACGGGCGATCTGGGGGCCGAATCGATCGACTTTCTCGATATCGTGTTTCGGCTCGAGAAGACGTTCGAGATCAAGATCCCGCGCGGCGAACTCTTCCCCGATGATATCATGAATAACGCGGAATACGTCGAAAACGGTCGCATGACGCAAAAGGGTATGGATACGCTCAAGGCCGCCATGCCGCATGCCGATTTTAGCGACTTTGAAAAAGACCCCGACGTTTCCAAGATGTCCGACCTCTTCACGGTCAAGACGATCGTGAACTACGTTGAATCCAAGACGGCGGCTTAAACCTTGCGTTGGATTTGGATCGACAAATTTACGGATTTTCAATCCGGCACGCGGGCGACGGCAATCAAGAACGTCTCGCTCGCCGAAGAGCATCTGCACGATCACTTCGCCGCCTGGCAGGTGATGCCCGCCAGCCTGATCGTCGAGGGCATGGCCCAAACGGCCGGCATCTTGGTGGGCGAGGCGCGGGATTTTGCCGAAAAAGTGATTCTCGCCAAGGTGAAGAAAGCCGTGTTCCATCGCGAAGTGCGGCCCGGCGATCAACTGCAGTACGACGCCAGTATCGAACAGGTCACGCCCGAGGCCGCCATGACCGAGGGTCGCGTCACCTGTGACGGCGAAGCCATCGCCGAAATCGATATCGTTTTCTCCCATATCGATAACAACATGAGCGGGCTGGTCTTCCCCGAAGAAAACTTCGTATTCACCGAAGATTTCAAGAGCCTGCTCACCGCATATAATGTGTCTTCCAAGCGGGCGTGATCGGCGCGTCCCGTCTCGTTAAGCCAGGATCGACGCTTCCATGAGCAATAAACGTGTAGTGATTACCGGCCTCGGCGTGGTATCGCCGGTGGGTCTCGGCATCGATGAAACCTTCGATGCGCTGGTCGAAAAGCAGTGCGGCGTGCGTCGTATCGAATCCTTCGATCCATCCAAATTCGCATCGCAGATCGGCGGCGAGATTCGCGATCTCAAAGTCAACAACTACGTCTTTAAGAAGTATCGCAAGTCTGTCAAAGTGATGGCCCGCGATATCGAGCTGGCGGTCGCGGCGGCGTACTTGGCAGTCAAAGACGGCGGCCTGAATACCAAGTGCGTCGTCGATCGCGAAGAGGCTGACGCCGTCAATATCGATTCGACCCGTTTCGGCGCCAACATCGGCGCGGGGTTGATCTGTGCCGACCTGAACGAGTTGGCCGGTGCCTTATCGACGGCTGTCGATAATCCCGAAGCACCAATCGATCGCGCCTTTAGCCTTGGTAAGTGGGGCGAAAAGATGAGCAATCTCACGCCGCTTTGGCTGCTCAAGTTTTTGCCCAATATGTTGGCGTGCCACGTAACCATCGTGCACGACTGTCAGGCACCCTCGAACACAATTACCTGCGGCGAGGCCAGCAGCCATCTCGCCATCGGCGAAGCCTTTCGCACCATCAAGCGCGGCGCCGCCGATGTGTGCATCTGCGGTGGTGCCGAAAGCAAAATGAACCCGATGGGGTTGATGCGGCCCATCCTCAACAACCGCGTCGTGACGGATTACAACGACCGACCCGAGCAAGCCTGCCGACCGTTCGATGAAAAGCGCAGCGGCAGCGTCATCAGCGAGGGCGGCGGATTGTTGATCCTCGAAGACTACGAACACGCCAAAGCGCGCAACGCAACGATTTACGGCGAAGTGCTCGGCTTCGGCGCATCTGCTAATGCGTCGCACTGGCGCGACGTGCAATCCGATGGTCGCGCGTTGCAAATCGCGGCGCGCAAGGCGGTGGCCGACGCGGGCGTTAGCTTTGATGATATCGATTTGATCAATCCCGCCGGTCTGGGCTTGTCCAAAGAAGACGCCGCCGAAGCCGCCGCTATTCACGGCGTATTCGGCAAGAAGGCGACGGAAACGCCGGTGCTGTGCACCAAGGGGGCCTTGGGCAACAACGGTGCGGGCAGCGGCGCGATTGACTTGGCCGTGACGGTTAAAGCCATGCAGCGCGGCGTGTGTCCACCATCATTGAATACCGAATCGTTGACCGCTGATTGTCAGCTCAACGTGGTGCGGAAAGATCCGATCGATCTGCGGGCGGAGTTGGCCTTGTCCTTTGCCGGTGCCCTTTCGGGCGGTCAGACCGGCGCGCTGGTATTGCGAAGGAGCGTATCGTGAATCGACGAGTAGTCATCACCGGCATCGGCTGGATCACGCCGTTGGGTCACGACATCGAAACGGCTTGGGGCAACATTCTCGCCGGCAACAGCGGCGTCGCGCCGACCACGATTTTCGATGCCAAGACGTTCCCGACGACCTTCTCCGCCGAAGTCAAAGACTTCGATCTGAAGAAGTTCCTCAACGACGACGAATTTGAAGACCATCGCAACGTCAGTCGGCAGGCGGGCTTCGCCTTGGCCGCGGCCAAGATGGCGTGGAAAAACTCGGGGCTCGATGCGCTACCTGCCCTCGATAAGACGATGGTCGGCATCTACTTGGGCGGCGGCGAAGGCCCGCTCGATTTCACCTCATTCGCGCAAGCCGCCATCGACGGGTGGGATTACGACGGTAACGATCTCGATGCCACGCGTTGGGCGGAAGTCGCCGCCAAAGTGCTCTCGCCTGTAAAAGAGCTGGAGCAAGACCCGAACATGGCGGCCTCGCACATCGGCCACTGCTTCGGCCTCGAAGGGCCGAACTTCAATACGCTCACGGCATGTGCCGCCAGCACGCAGGCCATCGGCGAAGCGACGCACATGATTCGCTACGGCGATGCCGACATCATGATTTCCGGCGGTTGCCATTCGATGATCCATCCGCTCGGCGTTACGGGCTTTAACCTGCTGACGGCGCTGAGCAATCGCAACGACTCACCGACGACGGCATCGCGACCGTTTGACCGCACGCGCGATGGTTTCGTGCTCGGCGAAGGCGCGGGCATGCTGATTCTCGAAGAACTCGAGCACGCCCAGAAGCGCGGCGCAACGATTCTGGCCGAAATCGTCGGATACGGCAGCACCGCCGATGCGTTCCGCATTACCGATATCCACGAAGACGCGCGCGGCGGCATCGCCGCTATGCGCATGGCCATCGAAGATGCCGGCGTGGATCTGAAGTCGATCGATTACATCTCGGCCCACGGCACCAGCACCGCGGAAAACGACAAGATCGAAACCAAGGCCATTCGCGGCGTCTTCGGCGATCATGCGCCCAACGTGCCCGTCAGCAGCGTCAAAAGCATGATGGGCCACCTAATCGCCGCCGCCGGTGCCTGCGAATTGATCACGTGCATCCTGGCGATTCGCGATCAGGTGTTGCCGCCGACCGTAAACTATGAGAACCCCGATCCACTCTGCGATCTCGACTACGTGCCCAACGAAAAGCGACCGGCCAACGTGAAGACGTGCCTGAGCAATTCGTTTGGTTTTGGCGGGCAGAATGATACACTGGTGATTCGGGCGTTTGAGGGGTAAGCGACCGTTGAGAGGAATCGGGCCCCCCAAAACTGACAAGAATAATTATTTTCAAACGCGACGTATGGCTACGCCGCGTTTTTTTATTGGCATTACTCGGTAGCCAATCCTGGTCTCGCTTCGTCTTCCAGATAGTTGCTCTAAAATGATTTTGATCCCACCGAATAATTTGAAGGGCTCTAACAAATATGCATTGCCAAGCTAAGTTCTTCAGTTTTTCCTTGTGTATCACGTTCCTGATAGCGGGTAACCAGTCCTACGCCGTCGACATCCCCATCAACAACGCCGGATTCGAAGCCCAGCCCGTGGCGATGGGGTGCTTTGCTGTTTTTCTCGTCGATGGTTGGGATGTGTACGATCCCAACGGCATCATCGATCAAAGCTTCGATGCCGTCGGTGCCATTCATCCCGAAGGCGGTCCGTACTTCAACACGCCGGCGCCCGAAGGACAACACGCGGCACTCGTTTTCCTTGGCGACGATATCGGCGGCGGACCGGCCGGGTTGCGTCAAGTCTTGGGTGAAACGTTGATGCCCAATCAGCGCTATACGCTCTCGGTGCAAATCGGCGACATCGCGTCTGGGCAAGGGCCACCGCCGTGCGATGTGTTCGGCTTCTTCGCGCTCGATGGTTTTCCCGGTTACCAAGTGCAGTTGTGGGCAGGTGATCAGATGCTCGTGCAAGATGATAATTCTCTGGCACCACTGTTGACCGATGGCGAGTTTCTCGAATCGGTGATTCAGGTCGATATCGGTCCCGAGCACGCACAACTCGACGAACCGCTCGAGATTCGCCTCATCAATCTCAATCAGATCGACACACCGGAAGACCCCGGTATCGAAGTTGACTTCGACGACGTGCGCCTCACACGCGAATGCGTGAACGATGGCGATATCGATCAGAACGGTTCGGTCGATTTTACGGATGTCGCGTTGTTGGTTGATGTGCTGCTCGAAAGCAACCTCGATTCGGCGACGGTCGCCCGCAGCGATTTGGATTGCTCGGGCGCTGCCGACGGCTCCGATATCGGCATTATGGTTGAGCGATTGTTGGAGTAGCGTGCTAAGGATGCACTGCTATCCGCATATCATTGATGGCAGAAAAAGCTGCCATTCGATTTCGCGATCCCGGCAGGGATCGAGGGGTAATAGGCCACCCTTTCAAGGGTGGTGGTGTGAAACGGTCGAGAGTGATTTCGTCCTGTAAGGACGAAGGGAAGTCCGCGCAGATGTCCTTCGATCCCTCCGGGATGTAATGTGCTATGTCGATCATTCCCCCCACAGGATGTGGGGGGCTATTTTCCGTTGATGCCTACCGGGATGAAGAGGATAGCGGACTCTGCACGGTTTCCTTTTCTCAGGTACACGCCATCGGCAATAACGTTAATTGCTATTTCGCTATATTGACCGAATATCCCTCCAATTCATCCTGACCCAATGCGACGATGCCCCATCCTCCGCCGGCTTTGCCTGCAGCACGATTTCGCAGCAAAATAGCCGCTCTTATGGCTCATACCCTGCAAGAACTCACCGAATATTTGGCGACCGTCGGCATGCCCGCGACAGTCGATGGCGACGCGTCGAAAACGGTAACGGCCGTAGCCACGCTGGAAGACGCCCGCGCCGACGAGATCAGTTTTCTCGCCAATCCGAAATACGAAGCGGCGCTACACACGACGCAAGCCGGTGCCGTTATCGTCGCAAGCGACCAGCCGCGGCCCGACGCGCTGTCGGTCATTCGCACCAAAGATCCGTACGCCGCCATGACGGCCATCGTCGTGCGGATTCACGGTTATCGACAACACGAGCAGGTCGGCATGTCCGATGCGGCGCGCGTTCATCCCGATGCCAAACTCGGCGCGAACGTCAACGTGCATCACGGCGTCACGATCGAAGCGGATGTTGAGGTTGGCGATGACGTCGTATTGTATCCCGGCGTGTATCTTTTCAAGGGCTGCCGCATCGGCGCGGGTTCGGTTTTGTATCCCAATGTCGTGGTCTATCCCGATTGCATTTTGGGCCGGCGCGTGACGTTGCATGCGGGCACCGTCATCGGGGAAGACGGCCTCGGTTACGCGATGGTCGAAGGCAAGTGGCACAAGATTCCGCAAATCGGCATTACCGAGTTGGGTGATGATGTCGAACTGGGTGCAAACTGCGCCATCGACCGTGCCACGCTCGGTCAAACGCACATCGGCACGGGCACCAAATTTAGTAACCTCGTGACGATCGGCCACGGCACCAAGATCGGCAAGCACTGTATGTTTGTGGCGCAAGTCGGCATAGCGGGTTCGGTTCAGGTGGGCGATTACGTCACGATGGCCGGTAAGGTCGGCGTGGCGGGGCACCTGAAGATCGGCGACCGGGCCAAGCTTTCGGCAATGTCGGGCGTGATGCGCGACATACCCGACGACGGTCGCGTTTTCGGTATTCCGGCGTTGCCGTATCGCCAGAGTTTGCGCGCGACATCGGCCTACGAAAAGCTTCCGGAAACAACCAAGCAAGTTAAACAGCTCGAAGCGCAAGTCGCGGCGCTGGCCGAGCAAGTAACGGCGTTGCAACAGCAATTGGCGAAGCAATCCGAGCGTGCGTGAGCTTCGCGTGAGGCGATGAGTTAGTCGCCCTCTTCAACTGCCAACTCTACCGTCGGCGGCGCGCTATCGATCTGAGAAATGTCGTTCGTCATCGACTGCACCGAACGAGTAATGCCTTCGAGCGCTTCGGTGAGCGAGAGGTGTTCGGCCTCGGCGCGCATGATGTCGGTCACGAGAACAATCTGCCGCTCGCGTAGTTCGTGATCGACGCGCGCCAATAGGTTTTCCCGTCGCGTGAGTTGGCCGGCCAAAGTGTCGTTCAGCGTGGTCAATTCCAGACGCCGGGCTTCGGCCGCGCTGATGGTGGCTTGCAGTTCGTCATGCACGGATTGAGCCCGCACGCAGGCGGCGTCAATGGACGCGCGCTTGGCGGTGAAGGCCTCGTCGTCGAATGTTGCTTCGTCTGAGGCGACCGGGGCGTCGCCGTCGGCATGCATCTCATTCGGCGTCGGGCCCGCAGCTTGCGGCAACGCGTCGGTAGCGTCCGTTTCGGTCGGCTCGCAGAGCGCCGCTTCCGCCTCCGCAAGGGTTGCCTCAAACGCTTCTATCCCGCCCAGCGATGGTTGGATGCCGCCACCTGGTTCGTCGCTGTCGATTTCACCGATTGCGTTTTCGAGTAGGGCGTTGAAGTCGACGCCGTCGGCAAAGTCGTCCGGCGGCATGGCAGTAGCCGGGTCGAGGTCCACAATTTCATCGTCGTTGTCGGCAGCAAAATCGCCATCGTTCGGAAGCTGCGCATCGATTTCAGCCGTCGGGCGCATCGAATCGTCGAAATCACCTTCGTTCGAACCAAACACTCGTGCATCAGAAGCTGACGAAGCGGATGCCGGTACCGGTGTATTTATAACGTCTAACGGGGATGCCACCGATTGCGCCTGCAGTGTCTGCTTCGCCAACCGCACCTCACACTCCGTAAGCCGCTGCTCAAGCATGCTCGCTCGCTCGCTCAGCTCCTGCACGGTGTCGCGCAAATTGGCGGTGGTGGACAGCTCGGATTGAAACGATTGTTCGATTTTCTTACGACGATGCCGCGAGACGCGCAACAGCGTGCGCAGCGTGCGGATCAACCGATCCGAAGGCGGGGCGTCACCCTTGATGTCGCGCGTCGCGTGCCGACCCGGATCGAACGCAACGCACAACCGATCGCATAGCGCTTCGATATCGCTGAAACTGTTTGACGGTGCCGACGATGATGCATCGCTTTGAGTGGGTCGCTTGCGCCTGAACATGTCGAGCCAATCACTGCGCGGTCGCGCAACAGACAGTCCGATATCGCCGGTATCCCGCCGATACCGTACATAAGAAGAAATCGGAGCGCCGGCAGGGCGACCCGAGTTATGAGTCGCGCGAATCTGGTGGCCCGTGGCTTATTCGGAATGTTGAAAAATCGGCAATTCAGAATTGGGATCGAGCGCGAAATCTTGTAAGCTATGGATTGTCCAAGTCTTAGGACGACTTTTCCATGGGTGACCAGCAAATCGACCATAACATTGCCGCCGACGAGCGGCGCAATTTCATGAAGCGGCTGCTGACCGACGTGCAGGCGTTGGAGGAAATGCTGCAGCGCGGCATGATCGAATCCGACCGTCGCCGCATCGGTGCCGAGCAGGAGATGGTGTTGGTCGGCAAAGGCTGCCGACCGTTGCCGGTCAATATGCAGGTGCTGGAGCGGCTGAACGACTCTGCCTTTACGACCGAGCTGGCCCAATTCAACCTCGAATACAACCTGCCCCCGCTGCCGCTCGGTGGCGATTGCCTGCGGCAAATGGAAACACTGCTGACCGGCGGCATCGAACGCGTCCGCACGGTCGCGCAGGAATTCGGGGCCGACGTGCTGCTGACGGGCATCTTGCCGACATTGGAGCCGCTCGATCTGTCGCTTAAGCAGCTCACGCCGATGCCCCGGTATTTCGCGCTCAACGATACGTTAATGCAATTGCGCGGCGGCCCATTTCAGTTCATGATCAAGGGCACCGACGAGCTAAGCGTTCGGCAGGATTCCGTCATGCTGGAAGCCTGTAACACGAGCTTTCAGGTTCACTTTCAGGTGCGCCCCAGCCGCTTTGCCCATTTTTATAATGTCGCGCAGGTCGTCTCCGCGCCCGTGCTGGCGACGGCGGCCAACTCGCCGATGTTGTTCGGTCGTCGGCTCTGGAAGGAAACACGCATCGCCGTGTTTCAACAGTCGGTCGACGCCCGCGATCAGACCAACTCGCATCGCGAACTCAGCCCGCGCGTGAGTTTCGGCAATCGATGGGTCGCCGATTCAGCGATTGATATCTACCGCGAAGATATTTCGCGGTTTCGCGTGTTGTTTGTTTCCGAGAGCGAAGAAGACCCGTTCGCTTGTATCGATCGCGGCGAGGCGCCCAAGCTCAAGGCGCTGCAAACCCACAACAGCACGGTCTATCGCTGGAACCGCGTGTGTTACGGTATCACCGACGGCAAGCCGCACTTGCGCATCGAGAATCGATACCTCCCGTCGGGGCCGACGGCGATGGACGAAGTAGCCAACGCGGCTTTTTGGTTTGGGTTGATGTCGGGCATCGGCGAGAAGTATGGCGATGTCACCACGCTGATGGATTTCGACAACGCCAAGAGCAATTTCTTCTCCGCCGCGCAATACGGTATGAAAGCGCAGTTCGTTTGGCTGGATGGCAAACTTACGCCGGTGCAAGGATTGATTTTGAAGGAACTGTTGCCGCTCGCGTATCAGGGCCTCGAACAACTTGAGATCGACAAGGCCGATGCCGAGCGCTATCTCGGAATCATCGAACAGCGCGTGGCATCGCAACGCACCGGTAGTAGTTGGGTGCTCGATTCATTAACGGGTATGCGCAGCGGCAATCGCGGCGAGCGTATGGCGGCCGTCACGTGCGAGATGGCGAAGTTGCAAAAGCAAGGCTTGGCCGTGCACGACTGGCCGTTGGCCACGATGCAACGCACCGAAGACTGGGCGGCGAATTATCACCGACTCGAACAGTTTATGACGACGGATATCTTTACGGTCAATCAGGATGACGTGATCGATCTGGTCGCGAACTTGATGGATTGGGAACGCATTCGCCACGTGCCGGTCGAAGACAACCATCATAAACTCGTCGGTCTGGTGTCGTATCGCACGCTGCTGCGCTATATGGCGCGCAACCTGCCGCGGGGTAAGTCCGATCCCGTAGCGGTTTCGGAAATTATGAATGCCAACCCAGTCACGGCCACGCCCGAAACCTCCACCATCGAAGCCATCGACCTGATGCGCGACCACAATATCGCCTGTTTGCCGGTCGTAAACGACGGTTTGCTCGTGGGGATTGTCACGGAGCACGATTTGCTGAATATTGCGGGAGATTTGATCAAGGACAACCTTCGGCAGGCCCGCAGCACGTGACCATGTTGACCGAAAAACCGACAGTTTCCCGCTCCTTCCAGCGCATCATCGGTGTGCATACCGGTCGGAAGCCGGGACCGTCGCTCGTCTGCGTCGGCGGCATTCACGGCAACGAAACCTCCGGCATCGTCGCGCTAGAGCGCGTCTTCGATACCCTTGCCAAGAAAGATTGCAATTTTCAAGGTGAACTCACGGGCATCGCGGGTAACTTGCAGGCGTTGCGCCTGGGCGATCGCTACATGGGCGACGACCTCAATCGCGTGTGGACGCCAGAGCGTGTGGCCTTGTTGGAACGTGGCGGCCCGCCCGATCTCGCGCCCGCAGACTGGCAGGAAATGACGGAACTGCACGCAGCCCTTTCCGAAGCTTTCGAGCGCGCCACGGGTGAAGTTGCATTCCTCGATCTGCATACCAGTTCTGCCTTTGGCGAACCCTTTGTGTTACTGGGTGATACCATTCGCAATCGCAGGTTCGCGTTTCGCTTTCCAGCGCCGGTCATCTTGGGCCTGGAAGAAACCATCGACGGCGTCTTGCTCGAACACGTAAACAGCCTCGGGCATATCACCATCGGCTTTGAAGCGGGGCAGCACGACGATCCGCAGAGCATCTGCAATCAGGAAGCCGCCATCTGGATCATGCTCAACGCCGCCGGCTGCGTGGATGCCAACCAGATTCCCGCAGCACGGGAAGCATTCGATACCTTGCGGCGACAAACGCAGCATCTTCCCGCCGTGATGGAGATTCGCCGTCGGCGACCGGTCGAAAAGGGTGATGGCTTCAACATGCGGCCCGGCTATCGCAACTTTCAACAGGTGTCGGCGGGCGAGGTGCTCGCCGAAACGCATGCAGGTGACGTTGCGGCGGAGGAAACCGGCCGCATTCTGCTGCCGCTTTATCAGGGGCAAGGCAACGACGGGTACTTCCTCGGCCGCAGCGTATCGCGCTTTTGGTTACGCGTGTCGTACCTGTTGCGACGGTTGCACGTGCATCGGCTCGCGTCGTGGCTACCGGGCGTGCGGCGCGATCCGGATCACGAAGCGTGCTTCATCGTCGACAAACACGTCGCGAGATTTTTCCCATTGCAGATCATGCACCTGATGGGCTTTCGCAAAGTGCGCCAACGCGGCGATACGCTGATCGTCAGTCGCCGCCGCTACGATCTGCGCGGGCCGAATGATCGGGCGTCCTAAGTGCAGATTTCAAAGCGTCGTGGAAGTTCTAAGCAGTTTAATCGAACAAAAAGCGAATATTCGCGCTTCGAGACAAGGTGTATGCTCTTGATCCCGGAGGGATCAAATGATAATAGCCCCCCACATCGTGGGGGGATTTGATACGCCAGGCAGACGTCATCCCGTAGGGATAGAAGGAATTCGGCGTCACTTTGTTTCCCATCGTCCTTACAGGACGAGAAACAGGTTGGCCAGCTATTACAGCCACCGTTGAAACGGTGGGCTATTATCCGTCGATCCCTGCCGGGATCGTAAAATTGACCTTTCTTCCGCACGTTCATCAACTTGCTTGGCGCAACGATTATACCAATTCACGTTTGAGCGCGACGGCTGCACTGTGGCATCGGCTAATAGCCGGTGGATACCGATAAATCACCCGGGGGCGCAGTCTTTCGTGAAGTGGTCTAAAGAGTCATTGATTGAACAATTGATATCTGATTTAAGATAGCGGGTAAGTTCGCGTGCAACAGGCAATAAGTAGGCACGAAAGACATTTGAACTCGAAGCCTTCGCCACTTTGCCGATCCATCGTCGGTGAAGTTTATCGTTTGTCGTCTTACACCTCCGGCTGACACGCCGGGCACACGTGCGAAGATCGTCCTGCTGCTTGAATCCGCAGAATGGGTGTTTTGCAACGCACGCAGGGTTCGCCTTCGCGACCGTACACGCGATGAATTTTTTGAAACTCGCCCATGCGTCCGTCGGTACGCACGAAATCGCGTAACGTCGATCCGCCGAAGTTAATGGCATGTCGCAAGACTTTCCGCACACCCTTGGCTAATAGCTTCTGTTGATCGACGGGAATATCGGCGGCGTGCGTGAGCGGGTGAATGCGCGCGTCGAACAGCGCTTCATCGGCATAGATATTGCCCAACCCTGCGATCCGAGTTTGGTCGAGCAACAGCGCCTTGATCGGTCGCGCGCGCTCGCACAGTTTGAGAAAATCCTTCGTCTTTAGGGTCAGCGCATCGGGCCCCACGGCTGAGAGCAATGCCGACGTATCGGTGCCGACGGGGAACCACCACACGCCGCCAAAGCGACGCGGGTCGCGACAGCGCATCTCGCAATCGTGATCCTTAAATCGCAAGCGCAAGTGCGTGTGCAGTTCGAGCTTATCCGTTGGCGGCTGCACCAGCACGCGGCCGGTCATACCCAAATGAATCAACATGCGACTGCCATCGTCGAGATCGACCCAAATGCGTTTCGCTTCGCGCCGCACGGCTTCAATGCGCCGACCGACCAGAGATTTCGGAAAGCCCGCGCCGCGCTGGGCGTTGCGCCAAAAATCGGAATGGCGCAGATCGGCCCGCGCGATCGTGAGACCGCTCACCTGCGCGTGCAGTTGGCTGACGATGGTTTGAACTTCGGGTAACTCGGGCATGGTCTTGGGATTTTATGCGTCCGCGTCGAAAAAGTTAGGCACGGCGATCTCAGTATGATTTAGATGTAACTGCTGTGCCACTGCCGTCTCGGCAGTGCCGATTGGCGAAGCGGCCAATTCATTCTCGATGATCGTAGGCGTCCCTCGCGGCCGAATGGCGAATAATGATCAAGGTACTTAACGCAAATAGGGCCGCATTTGCTGGATCGGTTGGCCGTCGATCTGAATCGGTCGAATCGATGTGATCCGCCAGGCACCGTCATTGGCTTGCTGCCAGTCGATCATCCACGTGCCGAAATGCGTTTGTCCCGACTGCTTGTCGATTTGCACGGTGGCCATCACGCCGAGTTCGAGTTCGGCATTGATACCGTCCACGCTGACGTCGCGCTTGCGATAGCGCACATCGTAAACATCGAACCGTTCCATCCACCGATCGAGGGCATCGAGAAACCCTTGGCGATCGAGCGCTTCCGCGTCGTAACGATCGTGAACCAATTCGCTCAGAACCATCGGGTTCGTTTCGACGATGGCGTTCACGAATCGATCGAGCCGAAGCAGAATCGTTTCCCGCTGCGTGACGACGAGTGTTTGCAGCACAAACAGGCCGACGATCGCGAGCATCACGATCGGCAGGCTGCGCTTGCGGAATGATTCCGATTCGAGACGCGGTCGGATTAAGAGCACGGCGGCGAATAAAACGAATGAGAAGATGCCGAGGTAGAGACGGGATTCGAAAAAGAGGGTTTGGAGAAAGGACATGGTGTTATCGAATGATTAGCGCTAGCGTTTACTTGGTTATCTTATTGGCTAACCTTCTCGTATTGCCGGTGTGTTACGAGCATCCGCGCTGTGGCACCGGTTTGCAACCGGTGTATTCGCGGAGGCGTCGTGCAAGATTGCGTTCGCCCCGTTGTTTATTCATGCATTCGCGCCGGGTTACGTGTACCGCTTCCTTACGGGCGCGGCTCTGATTGCTCGCGCGACGTTGAACGATCTCGCGGTTTGTTGGACTACAATGTTGCGCCAGCGGCTACCAACGCCTCCGGCCGCAGCCGTCGTGCGACCGGCGGAAAGCCAGCGGCCTCGTCGTACCATTCGGCCAACAGCGCGTTGAGCGCCTCGGGTGTGCGCACCGCAACGTAAGCCATTTTGACCTGTTCGTATAACGGATGTAGCTCGGCGTACCTCACACCAAATTTGCGAAAGATCACACTGCCGCGCTCCGGGCCCCACAGATCGCAAATCAATTCGAAGTGGCGCGTAATGGCCTTGCGCTGTTCGGCAAGCGTTGCCGGCGGCGGCAATTCGCCCGTCGTTAGCAGGCTGCGCAGTTCGTTAAAGATAAACGGATTGCCAATGGCACCGCGCGCGATCGACACGCCATCGACGCCCGTTTCATCCAACATGCGCTTGCAATCGACCGCCGAAAACAAATCGCCGCTGCCCAGCAATTGGCGATCGCCGATGCGTCGCTTCAGTCGCGCGAGGAACGCCCAACGACTTGGCCCGACGTAGCGCTGTTCGACCGTGCGCCCGTGCACCGTGATCGAACAATAGCCGAGCTCGTACGCCGTTTCGAGAATCTCGAAAAAGTTGCGCTCGCTCTCTTCGCTATCATCCATGCCGCGCCGCATCTTTAGCGTGAGCGGCGTGCGGCCGTTCACCGCATCGCGCACGGCCGTCAGAATGTCGCGCGCCGTCGGCGGGTCGGAAAGCAGAAAGCCCCCGCGACAGCGACCGAGCACTTTTTTGACCGGGCAGCCGAAGTTTACGTCGATCACGTTGTAGCCCATGTTGACCAACGTATCGGCGGCGGCGGCGAACTGCTCCGGCTCGCTACCCATGAGTTGACCGGCAACGGGGCGTTCGTCTTCGTCGGTCGCCAACATGCGCCGCATCTTCTTGCCGCCTTCGGCCACCATCTTATCGAGCACGACTTCGTTGATGGTGTACGGGCAACCGTACTCGCGCGCCAGCTTGCGCATGGCCAAGTCGCTATAGCCGGATAGCGCAGCCTGCACCATAGGAGCGTCGAGTTCGTAATGGCCGATGGTCAGCGTTTTCATAGGTCTCATCGTGCGATCGTCGAAGCGGGGCTAGTTGTCGTCGTCGCCATCGTCCTTGCCGCCTTTGTCAATCTCCAAAACACCTCTGGCGAATTGCATCAGGCGCTTCTTCACTTTCATGCCATAGTCGGCGTCAAACATGCGCGTGCCGTGGTTTTCGCGGCCACCGGGATACTCCTTGCCTTTGATCTTGGCTTTGCCCTTGCCGGCATCCATGATCGACTCGACGGCGGCGTATTCACCTTTCGGTGCGATCAGCAAAACCTTGGCGTTCTTGACGTCTTTGATATGGCTCAGCGTATCGATCGACATGTAGTCGGTGCCGGGCGACAAACACGCCACGCCCTGAATTTTCGGCTCGCGGTGAGCGAAGTCGATCGAGATACTGCAACCGACGCTGGCACCGATCAGAATTACCCGATCGGTGTTGATGAAGTCCTGCTGGCCCAACCATGCGTACGCGGCTTCGGTATCTTTCCACGCGTTACCGAAGTGTTCCGCATCGCGCCCCTGATAGCCTTTTTCCAATTCCTTCTCGACGGGCTTAATGCTGCCGCCGGTTCCGCGAATGTCATACGCGAGCAACGAAACGCCGAGGCGATCGCGCAACAGCGGCACCATCGGCTTCCAACTCGCGCGCTGGGCGGGATACATATGAATCAAAATCGCCGCCGGCGTTTTCTCGCCGTCTTCGGCTTTGACGGGGTACCAATCGGCTTCGATGGTCACGCCGTCGGAGGTTTCAAACGTAACCACGCGGTCGGCAAACTTGTCGGTCGTTACCTCGGGGGCGCGCGGTCGGCGCGGCCGACGTTTCGAGCTGGGTTGTAAACCTTGGGCGGATACGTCTGCAGGAACAAGCGTCGTGGCAAAGCACGCCAGCAGGGCAACGCTGAATAGGGATCGTCGATAGGTCATGGTCTTGGCTCTCAAAAAATGGGTGCACGTCGCGCACGCAATCTGGCAACGTCGTTACAGAATGAACTTACTCAGGTCCTGATCGCTGACGATCTCGGCCAGCCGATCGTTGACAAACGCGCCGTCGATCTCGATCTTCTCTCCCGACTTATCCGGCGCATCGAATGATAAATCTTCCATGACTTTTTCCAAAATGGTTTGCAGCCGCCGCGCGCCGATGTTTTCGGTCGATCGATTCACCTCGGCCGCGATCTCGGCGAGTTTTTCGATGGCGTCGCGGGTAAAACTCAGGCCGACGCCTTCGGTGCCGAGCAACGCCACCTGCTGCTTGGTCAACGCGTTGCGCGGCTCCGTCAGGATGCGCACAAAATCGCTCTTGGTGAGATCTTGTAACTCCACCCGAATCGGCAATCGGCCCTGCAGTTCGGGCATCAAGTCGCTCGGTTTGGCGGTATGGAATGCACCGGCAGCGACAAAGAGAATGTGATCGGTCTTTACACTGCCGTGTCGCGTGTTGACCGTCGTTCCCTCGATGAGCGGCAACATGTCGCGCTGCACGCCTTGGCGGCTGACATCGGGCCCATGTTGCGACGGTCCGCCGCAGAGCTTGTCCATCTCGTCGATAAACACGATGCCGTTGTTCTCGGCGCGCTGCACCGCCATTTCGACAGCCTTCTCGCGATCGATGAGCTTCTCGCATTCTTCGTCGAAGATCACCTTGCGCGCTTCGCGAATGGTCACTTTCCGCTGCTTCGATTGCGAAGGCATCATCTTCTCGATCATGTCCTGCAACTCGGGGCCGAATTGATCCGGACCGAGCGTAGTGGCGAGCATACCCATCGGTTGCGCTTTTTGTTCGACGCGCAGTTCGACCGTGCGGTCTTCGAGTTCGCCGTCGCGCAGTTGCAGGCGCAGTTTGTCGCGCGTGCGCTGACGGCGGCCTTGTTCGTCGCTGTCGGTGGTCTCTTCGCCGTAGGTCTCGGGTTGGCGCGGTAGCAGTTCGTCGAGGATGCGTTCCTCGGTGTTGGCCTCCGCCTTTTCGCGCACGACTTCGCGTTGCTCCTTCTGCACCATGTTGAGCGAAAACTCGACGAGGTCGCGGATCATCGAATCGACATCGCGGCCCATGTAGCCGACTTCGGTAAACTTGGTCGCCTCGACCTTCAGAAACGGCGCGTTGACGAGCGTGGCCAGCCGTCGGGCGATTTCGGTCTTACCGACGCCGGTCGGGCCGATCATTAGGATGTTCTTGGGGCCGACTTCTTCGCGCATCGCGTCGGGCAACTGTTGGCGGCGCCAGCGATTTCGAATGGCGATGGCAACGGCGCGTTTGGCGTCGCCCTGGCCGATGATGTACTTGTCGAGTTCTTCGACGATTCGCTTGGGGGGCAGTTCGGTCATACGAGGTTGACTTCTACGCTTTCAATAGGTGGTTCTTATGATTGATCGCACGCGCGAGCCGGTGGCGGCGTTTCGCGATAAACGCGCAAGCCGATCGTGCTTACTTCAACTCAAATGAAAGTTGCACGGCATATTCATACGTTAGCGGCCGCAACTGGGCTTGGCTGATCTCGGCGACGGGGCGCTGTGCGTCTTCGTCAAAGGTGACCTCGCCTTCGCCAAACATGGCTTGCACCGTCACTTGATAGTCCGCAATTTGGCTAAACATGTTGGCCGCTTCCATGCCGCTTGAGACCGACACCAGATCGCCCAATTGCATGCCGGTCGCCTTCGCCAAACGCATGGCTTGTTGCTTGCCGTTTTGAAATGCCTTGGTGGTGACCTGTTGTAACTCTTCGTCGGTAAGCATCCGCGCGAAGTAATACTTGGGCGCCGCCGCCAGATGCAATTCATCGTTGGCTTTGGTTCTACCGGCGGCGTCTTGCTCCGCGGCTTCTTCGGCGTCGTCTTTGCTCTTATTGCCGTCTTCGTCGACGTTCTTTTCGGATAAGCCCAAGCGCTGCAGTTGCAAGCGAATCTGGTCGAGTCGATCGTATTGCGCGCCGCCCGCGCCGTCGGGCAGCGGCCATTCGAGTGTGACGGTGCACACCATTCGTTTGAGACGCGGATCGACTTCCGGCGTTTCGGCGTTGCCCATCATCGCCATCATGCGCATTTGCATGTTGCCTTCGGCTTTGGGTTGCTCGTAGATAGGGCCGAATGACAGTTGCGGTTTCGGCTCGTCCAATTGCTCGATTTCCGATGTGAGAAACGTCTGATTGGCTTCAAGCTTCTTCATCGCCGACGCCGCCGACAATCCGTGCGCGAAGAGGCGAACCCGCACGCGCGCCGTCGTCGGCGCAAAAGTCATGCTGGCTTTGCCGGTGCTGCTGACCGTCGGTCCCGCTGTGGCGACGGTCGGAAAACAAAGCGATAAGAACACCAAGCGTGTTAACAGCTTCATAGGGGCCACCTTTCCTTCTTTTGGTGCAACAATCGTACGAACACCGCATCGACGGCATCGCTGCATAAAGATGCGAAAACATAAGTTTAGCCCAAAATACGGGAAGGTGCAGACAGGGGGGATTAGAGCGGCGTAGGAAAACCCGGCCAATGCGAACGGCGGCAATCCTGGGGCTAAAGGCAAACTCGGAGGGGGACTCTTACCGTCGGGCCAGTTGGGTGACGGTTAGTCCTTACGGCACTGTTTCGACTCGATCTCGCTGATCTTCGACACACGGCGTTCGTGGCGACCGCCTTCGAATTCGGTCTTTAACCATACTTCCACGATTCGCAGCATCAGGGCATCGCCCACGAGATCCGCCGGCAGGCACAGTACGTTGGCGTTGTTATGACGGCGCGACATTTCGGCCGTGAGTTCGTCGTGGCACAGTGCGGCGCGAATGCCATGAAACTTATTGGCGGTAATGCACATGCCGTTGCCCGTGCCGCAGAACAACAGGCCGACGTCCGACTCGCCCTTCTGAACCGAGGTGGCTGTGGCCAAAGCGGCGTCGGGATAATCGAACGACTTGGTCGAGTCGGTACCGAAGTCCTTCGCCTCAAAACCCAACTCGCTCAAACGCGCAATGATTTTTAGTTTGGCTTCATAGCCACGGTGATCGCAACCTAGTGCCACGCGCTTGCTCATATCTTCACCTCATCCAACCAGCGCGCGAGCGCCGATTCGATCTCCTGTGCGACCGCCTCGTATTGAGCCAGCGGCCCGCCGATCGGATCGCCGATATCGCCGTCGGCCAACATGCGAACTTTATGGGCGTCGCGCTGAGAGATCGACCTGACCTGTTCCGCATGATTGGCCGTCATCGTCAGCACATGATCGGCCGTGTGCAGCAGATCGATCCCCACGGGTTGCGATCTGCCGTTATGGGCGTCCACGCCGCGCGCCCGCAACACCTCCAGCGATTCGGGCGACGCCGGGTGACCGGGCCACGCCATCGTGCCGGCGGACTCGACCACGTAGCCGCGTTCTTCGAGTTCGCCTATCTCGCAGCCGATGCGCTCCGCCAACATCTTGCGGCAAAGGCCTTCGGCAATCGGCGACCGACAGGTATTGCCCGTGCAGACAAACAGTATATGCACCGTCGCAAGGCGGCGCACGATGCGCTCGTCGAAAACGCCGGGTCGAATCAACTCAAAGTTTTTACCGTTGAGTTTGACGATGGTCGACGCCTTACGGTATCGCGTCGGCCCGGCATCGAGCACAAAATCGACACGCTCGGCCAAATCGTCGGATATCTGATCGCCGGAGACCGGCGGCTGCTGCCCTTTTACGTTGGCGCTCGACGCGATCACGGGCACATCGGCGGCGGCCAGTAGGTCGAGCGCGACGGCATCTTGCGGGTAGCGAATACCGACCGATCCCAATCCGTACACGGCTCGAAAGCCTTCTTCGCCCAATTGCCCGCCGATGTCGGTCTCCTTGGGGTCGTCCAACGGGAAGATCAGCGTCAACGGCCCCGGCCAGGCTTTGCGGACCAAGTGCAGGGCCGCGCCTTCCAGCGGCGGCACAAAGCGCTCTGCCCACGGGCGGCTGGCCACGTGCACGGTAAACGGTTGGGTCGATTCGCGCCCTTTGACGTCGCGTAATCGGTTGACGGCGTCCTCGTTGGCCGCCGTTGTGCCCACGCCGTAAACCGTCTCGGTCGGAAACGCGACGATCGCACCATCGGCCATGGCTTTCGCCACGCGCTGAACGGCGTCGCTGTCGGGTGCTTCCGGATCGAGTTTGATTCGTTCGGCTGGCATGTAACCTCTTTTCTGATCAACAATTGTGAGAGGCTGACTGGTGACTGTCAATTCGGTCGCTTCGGTCGGTCACGACGGAGCATACCGAGCGGTTGGCGTATAATCTCAGCGCAAGATGCCAATGGTTTACCTCGATAACAACGCGACCACCCGGCTGTCGCCAACAGCCTATGCGGCGATGCAGCCCTACCTCGATGGCTTGGTGGCAAATCCCTCTAGCTTGCACAAGGCCGGCCAAGCGGCGCGCCGCGCCGTCGAACACGCGCGCGCACAGGTCGCCTCGCTGTTCGATAGCAAACCGGCCCAAATCATTTTCACCAGCGGCGGAACCGAGTCGATTCACTTGGCGGTCTTAGGCACGCTGCGGCGCTTGGGTTCGGCGCGCAGCCTGATCACCACTGCGGTCGAACATGTCGCCGGTATGGCCGTCGCCGATCGCGCCGCAGCAGAAGGGGCCATCGTCCATCGATTGCCGGTGGATTCCGCCGGGCGGCTTGGCGTTGATGATTTAGACGAATATCTAAAATCACCGCCGGGCATCGTGTCCCTGATTTGGGTCAACAACGAAACCGGCGTGATTCACGATCTGGAGCCAATTGCAACAGCGGCGCGGGCGGCGGGCTTCGTCGTGCACGTCGATGCCGTACAGGCAGCCGGAAAGTTAGCTTTGCAACCTATGACGCAGTGGGCCGATTTAATCAGTCTCTCAGCCCACAAGTTGCACGGTCCGCAAGGCGTTGGCGCACTCTGGACGCGCTCGGGTGTAACCATCGACGCGTTACAATGGGGCGGTCATCAGGAACGCGACCTGCGCGCGGGAACGGAAAACGTGCCTGGAATCGTCGGCTTTGGTGCCGCTGCGGATGAAGCAGAGGCTCACCTGAGAGCTGCGACCTCAAAAGTGAATTTGCTTCGCGATCGCTTAGAAGGAGCAATATGCCAAGCATGCCCCAACGCAGTGGTCGTGGCACACGATTCACCCCGCGTTGATAACACGACCACGATTTGCTTTAAAGGCGTTCCGGCTGAGTCGTTATTGATCGGTTTAAGCGAACGCGGCGTGTTTGCGTCGAGCGGGTCGGCGTGTTCGAGTGGATCGGTCGAACCGTCGCACGTGTTGGTAGCAATGGGCTTGCCGATGGCTCAAATCGAGGGGGCGATTCGGTTTAGTCTGTCGCGCGAGACGACAGAACAAGAGATCGACACGGCGGTTGGCGCCGTCACGCAGGTCGTCGATCAACTGCGGGCGCTTATGTCTTAGACGGCAGGGCTTTGACGCCTCAGCTAAAATAACTGACGTCGATCAGATAGATCACGCCGCCGATGCCAACGGCCAACGCAAGCATCAACGCGGCCAACGTCGTATCGCTCAGCTCTTCCAGCCAGTCGGTCAGCCGGTTCCCGTCCGGGTGCAGCTTCGGTGCATGTCCTGCCATTTGCTTGCCTCCATGCGAGGGATCTTTCGTCCTAGTGCTGCTATCGGCGGTGGACCGACGGTGCGGTCCAGCCTTTTTTTATAACGGGCCTGAGCTAAGTTTTGGTTAAACATAGGGTTGGGCGAGTTTGCGTGTCCGGTTTTTGGGTGAAATCGCCGTTTTCGATAGCGGAACCCCGCATTCGCCGCTCCGCGCAATGATCGCTGTACGCTTTCACGCAATTGTGCATAATCGATGGTCTATGGCTAAAACGACGCGACATCGCCGGCTACGCGACCTGATCGGGGCCGGTGCCGTGCAGCTTCCGGGCGCATTTAACGCGCTTGCTGCCCGTGCCATCGAAAAGGCCGGCTTCGATGCGATTTACGTTTCCGGTGCGGGCATGGCCAACGCCGAGTTCGGCCTGCCCGATGTCGGCCTTACCACCATGACAGAGGCCGTCGAGCACGCACGCCGCATCGTCAATGCCACCACGGTGCCGGTGGTGGTCGACGCCGATACCGGCTTCGGGGATGTCATCAACGCTGCCCGCACCGTCGCCGAAATGGAACGCGCCGGTGTATCGGCGGTGCATCTCGAAGATCAGGTGCTGCCCAAAAAGTGCGGCCATCTCGACGGCAAGTCGCTGGTCTCGGCGAATGAAATGGTGCAGAAGATTCGCGCGGCAGTGACGGGCCGTAGCGATCCCGATTTTATGATCATCGCCCGTACCGATGCGCGCGGCGTGACGAGTTTCGAAGACGCCGTCGAACGGGCGCAGCGTTACGTCGATGCCGGTGCCGATGCGGTCTTTCCGGAGGCGATGAAGTCGAAGGATGAATTGGCTGCGTTTGCCGAGAAGATGTCGGTTCCGCTACTGGCGAACATGACCGAATTCGGTAAAACACCGCTGCTCGGCTTCAAGGATTTGAAAGACATCGGGTATCGTTTGGTGATCTATCCGCAGACGGCCTTGCGTACGGCGTTTGGCGCGATCGCGCAGATGCTCGGTGACCTTAAGCGCGATGGCGACCAGAACGCGTGGGTCGAGCGCATGCAAACGCGCAAGGAACTGTACGACCTGCTGGACTACGATGAACTGAATCGCGTAGACGAAGCTGCGACGAAGTAGGAGACCACCGGTTACAAACCGGTGCCACAGCGCATAGAAACGGAGCAATGATATGAGCAGCAAAGGACTGGCCGGCATCGTAGCGGGCAAGACGGCGGTAGGCGAAGTCACGCAAACGTCGTTGCGTTATCGCGGCTACGGCATCGATGATTTATGCGCCAACTGCAGCTTCGACGAAGTGGCGTACCTGCTGCTGCATGGCGAGCTTCCAAATGAACGCGAAGTCACCGACTTTCGCAAACGCGTCTTCGAGGCCATGGTGACGCCCGATCATGTGAAAGCCGCGATGGCGCGCATGCCCAAAGAAACGCCGCCGATGGACGTGCTTCGTTCCGTCGCGTCGTTGCTAGGGCATTACGACCCCGAAGCCCAAGACAACAGCCACGAGGCCAATCTGCGCAAGAGCGAACGCCTACTCGGCCAACTCACGGCAGCCACCGGCTACTGGTCGCACTTGGTGAACGGCGTTGACGAAATCAAACCCGAAGCGGGCAAGAGCCACGGTGCGAACCTGCTATCGCTCATTCTCGGTAAGCCCGGCAGCGAACTCGCCGGTCGCGTCGTCGATGGCACGCTGATCATCTACGCCGAGCACGAGTTTAACGCCTCAACGTTTACCGCTCGCACGATTGCGTCGACGTTGGCCGACATGCACTCGGCGGTTTCGGGTGCCATCGGCGCATTGAAAGGGCCGCTGCATGGTGGTGCCAATGAAGCGGCCATGTATCAATTCCTCGACATCGGCAAAGTCGACAACGTTGAGAAATGGTTCGACGATCTGCAGGCGCACAATAAGGCTAACCCCGATAATAAAAAACTCATCATGGGCTTTGGCCACCGCGTGTATAAGAATGGCGACCACCGGGCATCGATCGTGCGGGATTGGTCGTTGGAACTTGCGAAAGAAACGGGTCAGGGCCATTGGATCGACATGGCCGACAAGCTGCAGGCGTTGATGCTGGAGCGCAAGAACATCCATCCGAATACGGATTACCCTGCGGCGCACGCGTACTATCAGATGGGCATTCCGATTCCGTTCTACACACCGATCTTCGTATGCAGCCGCGTCACCGGTTGGTGTGCGCACATCATAGAACAATATCAGGACAATCGCATCATCCGCCCGACCAGCGAATACAACGGACCTGCCGAACGCAAAGTGACGCCGATCGCAAAGCGTTAAGTCGCTCGATCTCGAAGGTTTCAAAATTAAGAAGCGTGCCGCGCCGCAGCGCCGCACGCTTTTTTCGTTTCATTCAACTGCTCGTCTTAAGACAAATTGCGATTGGGTGCGCGGAATCTTTATAAAGTACAGCCAGTTAGGCTGTGCCGCGATTATTCGCCCACTTTCCTACTCGAGTCCTTACGCCAAAGGCGTTACACCCATTAGCCCAGGGTTGACGCGTAGCGGCTACCCTGGGCTATGTGCTGATATTTCGATCCTGGCAGGGATCGATGGAAAATAGCCCACCGTTTTCAACGGTGGTTGTAAAGCGATCGCGCGCGTTTTTCGTCCTGTAGGGACGAAGGGAACAGCGCTAGGCATTCCTGCGATCCCTCCGGGATGCAATGCGATTTCGGCACCTTGTCCCCCCACGATGTGGGGGGCTATTTTCCGTTGATCCCTACGGGATTCATTGAATATCCGTCATCCCGTGGTTATCGCGTTATGCCGCAGAGCGAGATGATTCGATCAAATCTGACCACCCGGACCGCGACACGGGTTTGAAAAATGCTTTAATCAACTCGGCCCGTCGATTGATTCAATCGCTCCAATCGTTGAATCGTCTCTTCGATTTGTCGAATATCTTGCGCCGATTTGCGGTTGGGTTGCGAGACGTAAACGCGTTGGCTTTCCAACTCCAACGCCCGGCGCAGGTGTTGTATGGCACGCGTGCGGAACTCCGGGTGTCGGGCGGCGTCGGCCAGTTGCACGAGCACATTGGCCAAATAGATGTGCCGATCGGGATGCGTCGGGTAAGCCGCGACAAACATCTCGTATTCGCCGGCGGCTTGCTTGAGATCGTCGATATCTTCGCTCACCTCAAAGCGACCGCGTAGCAGCGTGCCTTTTAAGTTGTGACCCAACGCGTTGAACGGATCGCGTTGCTGATGGGCATCGGCAGCGGCCAGTGCCGTATCGAATTGTCCGATGGTACGCGCGCGGGGAATAAGCTGCTCGACCCATTCGCCGAGGCTGGTCGCGTCGAGCGGATAGCGGCTGTTGGCCGCTTGATACGCCAGTGCCTGCGGCTGACTCATATACGTGCGCCAGATGCGCGTGCCGACGGGGTTGCGCCGGGCGACCGATAGGTTCTCCTGATAGCTGCCGGCGATGTTAAACATAACGACGCCGATCGCTATGACCGTCAACCCGGCGATTGCCGCGATGCGTCGTTGCAGGGCGGGCGGTGAATCGACTGGTGCGCCATCTGATTGCGCTTGGTGCTTCAACGACAGCGCGGCAAAGCCCGCGGCAATCATCGCAAAGAGCGTGGTGACAGGACCGCCTTCAAACAACGCCAAATCGATCGCAGTATGCACGAGGAAACCGATCGCGCCGGCGAAGAGGGGGATCGCAACGCTCCCGAGCGCCGCATCGCTAATCTCCGTATCGTCGTGGGTTTCGATGGCCGTCATCAACAGCCCGAGCAAGAACGGCAGCACCAACCCCAGCCCCAGATAGACGGCAAGCAAATACGCGTTGGTTAAATAGTGTTGGGCTAGCAACAGGAATATCACGGCACCCAGCGCGCCGCTCCAGTAAATCATGTTGGGCGTGGGTAAACGGCCCGCCGCATTAACCGGGCGTGTTTGGTTCGCGCCTGCTTCGCCCGCCGCGTCAACGTTAGTTTGCGTTGATGCCACGTCCGTCGCATCGGGCGGTCGCGATAACCGCGCCACGCGCCAACTCATTCCAACGAGCATCACGACAAAGCCAGCGAGCCCCAACACACCCCATTCCGCCAGCAACTGTACGATCCAACTATGAGGCGATTCGACTTCTTCCGGGCATTCGACCGGTTTATAGCGTGTGAAGTGCCGCCCGAAGTTCAGCGGCCCCACGCCCATCGTGCCGCGCTCTTCGATCATCGCCGCCGCGCCACGCCAATACATATGTCTAAATTGCAAAGACCGGCCCAGCGCTGCCTCGTCTTGTTGCAATACCAGTGCAACACCCACGACACCGCTTATCGCCGCAAACCATGCGAGCGCCAATGCGATGTAGCGAAAACGCGTCAGATATCGCACGCCCAGCGCGCCAATCGAAAACGTTACCAGCGCCGCCGTCGCGCCGATGATCGGCCCCTTGCCCGTGCCCAGAAAAACAATCGCCGCCAGCATGCCGAAAGCGACCAACGGCACGAGCAGTGTCAATCGCGAAACTTTGCGCCGCAGCCGATCCATCACCGGCGCTAGCGTTGCCATCAGCAGCAAGATGAGATGGCTACCGTACACATTGCTGTGTGGGTAATAGCCGCTCAGTTCCGCCGAGCGCAACCGTTGCTCGTAATCGTGTAGCATGCCCTCGGAATAAAGGCTGTTCTTAAGTAGTTCCGCTTTATTCTCTTCAAAATACGCCAGCGTGTTCGGATGCTCGATGAAGTGTTGCAGCCCGCCCTTAACCGCCAGCATCACACCAGTCGCGACCAATACGTAACACGTCAAACGCACGCGCGCCGGCGAAGTTAATAACGACCGCAGCGTGAAGCCGTAAACAATCGCGCCGAGCAGATTGATGCCGCCCACCAGCGCCAAATGCTTCTGCCCGGCCTGCACCAAGGCGATGACCGTCGCAATCGCAAGGATGGCAAATCCTGGCTCACCACCCGTCGACCACCATCGTCGGTCGAGTTTCGCAACGCGGCTCAGCCAGCGCCAAACGCCAATACCGATGATCAAAAACGAAAATAGCAGCGTGTAACCGGGATGCGCCTGCGTCGCCGCAATCTCACGAAACATGCGCGGCACTTCAAACGTGTGCGTCTCGTTGATCGTCGCGCGCAACGGTATCAACGCCAGCAACACAAAAAGTGCGATTTGCTCGGCCCGCGCGCGTCGCGCCGCTGGTGCACCGGTCGGATTCGCGCTCGCCTTACGCCGACTCATGCGGACCACTGCTTTCGATCAGCGCCAGCAGCATCACCACCAGCAAGGTTTGCAGCCCGATCACCACGGCCATCTGCCAATCGGCGCGCGGCAAGAGCAGCGTGGGCAACGCCGTCACCAGCGTCGCCAACCAGATCACCAACACGGCCTTTGGCACGCTCATGCCGCGCTGCACCAACCGATGCGAGAAGTGTCGTCGATCGCCCGACCAAATCGGCACACGCGCGCGCCGGCGCAACCAAAACACGCTCGCCGTGTCGTAAAGCGGCACCGCCATCACCATTAGCGGCGCGACGACGGCAAACGGCTGATCGCCCTGCGCCGGGCTGGTAAAGGTCGTGAGTATCGTGATGACGGCCAGCAGCAAGCCAACGACGGTGCTGCCCGCATCACCCAAATACATCCGCGCCGGGTGAAAGTTGAACGGCAAGAAACCGACCAGCGCCCCAACCAGCAGCCACGCACACGCCGGCACAAACAACTGCCCGGATAGCGCCGCCGCCGTCGCAAACACGCCGGCCGCAATCGCCGCCACGCCCGATGACAGGCCATCCATATTGTCGAGAAAGTTCATCGAGTTGATCAGCAGCAATATCCAAAATGCGGAGAGGCCGACCGACACGGGCGCGGGTAAATGCGTCAGCGCGCGCAGATCGAACAGCACCGTCAACACCAACGCAACGGCAATTTGAACGCCTAAACGCAACCCGATCGAAAGCGGTCGCCGATCGTCCATTGCACCGACCACGCAGAGCACGAGCGCTGCACCGCAAATCGCCAGCGCCGTCGGCGCTTTGGCGATAATGCCGTCCACATGGGTAATCAAAACGGGCGGCACGAATTCGGGTCGCGTCGTCTGCACCCAATATGCCGCCGCCAACCCCGCCAGCATGCACAGCACAAACGTCAAACACACGGCAATGCCGCCGCCCAGCGCCACCGGTCTTTCGTGCCCCTTATGGCCGCCGGGGCGATCGACGAAATCCACCTTTAACGCCACGCGGCGCACCAATGCCGTTAGAACGGCCGATAGGACCGTCCCTGCCAACAGCGGTGCCAACATGATGAGAATCGAGTCGGGAATGGTTCACTCCGGCGCTGCGGTTTCACCGAGATCAATACTTTGGGGCTCGCGCCGCCGACGTCGACTTCGTCGGCCCGCGCATGCTATTGAAAGCGAAAGCGTCAGTCCATAAGTTACGACCGCAGGATGAGATGCAGCTCACGACGGGGGAATCGTGTCGAAAAAAGCACTGCGAACCAATATCAAGGCCCGCTTGCAACAGCTCGGTGCGAATGAAATCGCGCGCCGTTCGATTGGTGCCGCCCGCCAGTTGCTGGCCGAACCCGAATACCGTCAGGCCGAAGTCGTGATGGTGTACCTGTCGCTGCCGACCGAGGCGGATACGACGCCGCTGGTGCTCGATGCCTGGCGACAGCACAAGCGCGTGCTCGCGCCGCGGATCGGTTGGGAATCGCGCTGCATGATGCCGGTGCAGATTCGCAATCTCGATACCGATGTGGCGACAAATCAATACGGCGTCCGCGAACCCGCGCGCGGCGCGCCCTGCCCGATTGAGTTGATTGACCTCGTCGTGGTGCCGGGCTTGGGTTTTGACGGCACGGGCAATCGCCTCGGTCGCGGACGCGGCTTTTACGACCGCTTCCTCGGCAATGCGAAATTCCGTGGCGTTGCCTGCGGGTTCGCGCTCGAAGAGCAGGTCGTCGACGGGATTCCCACCAACGAGCGCGACGTTCCGGTGAATATGCTGGTGACCGACACGAGCGTGCGTCGGTTTGGTAATGTCGCAATCGGAAATTCACAGCAGGTGTGATTTGATTTTCGCTTGCGCTGCAACTGTAGATATGAGATTAGTTTAACCCTGCCGATTGATTGCTGGCCGATTGCGGATATTCTTTTACATCTCGCCGAAGGATTGCATCGCACCAATTTCGCTCCGCGTCGTACCTATGTCGGGTTGATGCGACAGCGCAGTGCGTATGGATATTCGCGTGGCATCTGTGCGAGCCGTCGATCGACGAATCTCGTATGCCGCATCGCCATGCTGAAGGAGCAGCGTCATGTCCAGACGACCGCCGCAGGCCAGTACCTCCCGTTCGGTCATTCTCGCCATCGTGATCGCCGCCGCCGCTATTTGGGGGCTCTACGTTTGGAAATTCCAAACCGAAGACCGCCAGAACGGCAGCGATATCGTCACGCTGGCCCCCGATAGCGACACGCAACCGCGTTTCGCCGATCAACCCTTGCTACCATTGCGCGCAGAGCGTCAACCCGTCGGCAACGAGCAGCCCGTCGGCGCGCGCGAACGGTTTGACAATACGGCGATCGTCACAGATTTGCCGCTGGTCTCAACGGGGCCGGTGTCGATTGATGAACCCGCGCGCGCGCGGCTCGAACCGGCGACGATTGCGAAGGTTGCCGACGAGACGGACGAATCGGATCGTGGCGATGGGGTTCCGGCGTTGGGCCAATCGGTCGACGCCGATGTGATGGCGGGGCGGCAGGCGCTCGAACGAGGCCAGTTGCTCGACGCACGCACGCGACTGAGCCGAGCGTTTGACGGTCGCCTGTCCAACGAACAGCGCGAACGCATTCGCAATGAGCTCACGACCATTTCCGACAAGCTGATCTTCAGCAAAACGGTCGCCCCCGGCGATCCGCTTGCCAAGCTGCACGAAATCACCAGCGGCGAATCGGTGTACGTGTTGGCGCGCCGACACAAGGTCACGATGGATCTGCTGCAACAGATCAACGAACTCGAACGTCCCGAATTCATTCGCGCCGGTCAGCGTTTGAAGGTGATCGAAGGTCCGTTTGATGCCGTGATTCGCAAGTCGCAACACCGCATGGATATCTTCCTGAAGGGGCAGTTCGTTCGCAGCTATCGCGTCGGCCTCGGTGCCGGTGCCGGCACGCCGTTGGGCAAGTGGGAAGTGACCACCAAGCTGACCAATCCCGAGTGGACCGACCCGCGCAGCGGCCAGTATTACGCGGCCGACGATCCCAAGAATCCGATCGGCGAGTATTGGATCGGCCTCGACTGCATCGCCGGTGATTGCATCGGCGATAGCGGCTACGGCATTCACGGCACCATCGAGCCCGAAAGCATCGGCGCCGATATGTCGATGGGCTGCGTGCGATTGTTGCCCGAGGATATTCGCGAGGTGCACCAGCTATTGGTACGCCGCCATTCGACGGTGGATATCGTTCCGTAAGTTGGGTCGTCGTGGGGCAAGTGAGTCTGCGATTTTGTTAAGCGGGATTCTAGCACGCGTGTAGATTGGCAATTGGTACAGTCCGCGCAGGCTAACCGTACTCACCACGTCTTCAATCAACTTGATCCGTGCCGTACCGTCCGCGCCATCGATGGGATCTCGCACCGCAAGCGGCGGCTTCGTTGCAGCGACAACTCGCGTCGCGCGTAGAAGAGATCCCGTTAACCAAACCACTGCGTCTGATTGGCGGGGCCGATTGCGCCTTTGCCTATGGCGGTAAAACGATCATCGCCGCATGGGTGGTCTGGGATTTACAAACACATTCTGTCATTGAACAAGTGACGATCGAGCAACCGGTAACGTTTCCGTACGTGCCGGGGTTGCTCAGTTTCCGCGAATGCCCCGCCGTGTTGGCGGCGTTCGAGAAGCTGCGCGAAAAGCCCGACGCCTGCATCATGGATGGCCACGGTCGCGCCCATCCGCGTCGCCTCGGGTTCGCTTCACATGCGGGTTTGTGGTTGGGCCTGCCGACGGTCGGTTGTGCCAAGTCGCGCTTTTGCGGCGAATTTATCGAACCGTCAGCACGGAAAGGTTCTACGCGAAAGTTGATGGATAATGACGAGTTGATCGGCAAGGTCGTACGCACGCGCGACGGCGTGAAACCCGTTTTCGTCAGCGTCGGCCATTTAATTACGCTCGATGAAGCCGTGCGCTTCGTCTTGTCTTGCTGCACCGGTTATCGCCTGCCCGAACCGACGCGTTTGGCGGATAAGCTCGTCGCGGAGTTCAAGCGAAATCGTTAGATGAGGTGCATTTGAGTCTCGCGCCTCTCAAACTTCTTCGCTCTCGAGACCTTCAATAAGGTCGTTCGAGCTTTTTGGTTGAGTGCTTTCCATTCGGACGCCCCCCTCTCCCGCTCGCTCTATTAAAATGCTCACTTTACAAACGTAAAGAATCCAGCCGAGCCATTTGATTGATGACGCGAAGCCAATTCGATTTCTTCGTCCCGGAGGGACTGGCAGAAAATAGCCCACCGGCTTCAGCGGTGGGTTTGAGGGTTGACCAACGATTCTTCGTCCTGTAAGGACGATGGGGATGTCGCACGGATTTCCTTCTATCCCTCCGGCATGACTTCGTTAACGAATCTCAGTTCCCCTCACGATGTGGGGGGCTATTTTCCGTTGATCCCTACGGGGTAACGAGGATTGAACGCTTTAATACTCCCAAACTGGGAAATGTGAACCCGATTGTTCAATATGGACTGCAGGACGGCCACGATATTCCGCGATCAACCCGATTCTTCAGATGGTTGATGTCGCTAACTTGCCAAACAACAACAACCCTCCCTTCCGCATTACAATTTCCGTGATGCAATCACCGCAACGCGAACAACCCAACCCACCAATCATCGGCACCATCGTCGTCATGTGCGTTTGCGTGTTTTCAACGGGCGCCTGCGACATTCTTGCGAACCCCGTCGGTGTGCCCGATGCGTATTTTGAAATCATCGCCGACTCGCTGAATGATGCCCCCGCGCTCGATTTATTGAACGAGTCATTCGTCTTCGAATCGATCCCCGACCGAATCGGTCATCACGGGGCGACGCTGGCGATACTCGATGACGGTCGCTTGATGACGGCGTGGTATAGCTATCGTGGGCCGGAAGAACTCGACGGCGCATCGATATTTACTGCCTTTAAAGAGGCGAATGCAACTGACTGGTCCGCGCCGATGGAGGTGCCCGATCTTCCCAGCCCCGCCGCCAATCCGCTGTTGATCGTGCGCGATGGGCGCGTGCAGCTGTTCTTCGCGCACGCGCCATTTCAATGGTGGAGTTCGTCGGTGTGGCTGACTGAAAGCGATGACGTCGGCGCCACCTGGTCTGCCGCGCGGCAAGTTGCCTTGCCGGCCGGTGCGAATCTGCGCAACCCGCCGATTCAACTCGGCAACGGCACGACGTTACTGCCGGCCTATTCGGACTTCTGGTTGAACGCACTCGTGTTGCGCGCCTCGGATACTGACGGCGCGACTTGGAATGTAAACGCTGTTTACGGCCCGGACGAGGATATCTTGCTTCAGCCCGCCCTCGTAGAGCTTAGCGAAGGTACGTTGCTTATGGCCGGTCGCAATCGCGGCGGCGGTAACTTGCTTTATGCAACTTCGGCGGATTATGGGGCAACGTGGACCGGTGCCCGACGCGGAAAGTTGCCCAATCCCGATAGCGCGTTGGCACTCACGCAACTACGCGACGGCCGCCTGCTAATTATCTTCAACGATAGCGACACGCAGCGCACGCCGTTGGTGGCGATGGTATCGAGTGATGACGGTGTTAGCTGGTTGGGCCGGACCGTGCTGGCCGATGGGGCGGGGGCGTTTAGTTATCCCAGCGTGTTGCAAACGACGGACGGCATGCTGCATGTAACGTATTCGCGGAATCGCGATCAAATCGTCTATCAAACATGGCGCGTCTCTGATTAACGTCGCCGTTAGATCATTTCTATGAATTCTTCCATTTCGCGCTTGGCATGAAAATCGCCGACTTCGCCGGCGCGACCGATACCGGTTGTCAGCGTTTCTTTCGCTCGATCGATATCGCCCATCTTCACCAGCGTTTGACCCTTATGAAAAAAGGCTGCGACGTAACCGCTATCGATATCGATGACGCGGTCAAACTGCGCCAGCGCGGCGTCCCAGCTTTCCGCCTTGGCCAATTCCATCGCGAGGCTGAAATTCAGGAAGGTATCGTTCGGCTCCTGGTCGAGCATCTTTCGGATTTTTTCTTCGCGTGACATGGCTGGATAGTGTGGGGAAATTTCGACGGACGTCAAACCAGACCGCACGGCGAGATGGTTTCACGACTGAGAGCGACGGTTACGCTGTTGCACCAGCTAATAGCTGGTGGATGCTGACACATCATTCAGGTTCGCAATCATTTATGAGATGGTCTCATGCGTTCTATAGCGTTTAAAACGCCCTGCTCAACAACTTGACGCTAATTTGACAATCGTGCCAGCCGACGTCATCCACCAGAGAGTGCCTGCATAACGTAGATTTTGGATTCGTTCGACACCGCATCGCTTAGGCCATCGCGATCCGTAATCGGTTTGCCATCTAAAAAGATAATCATGTGTCGCCGTACGGCGCCGCGCTCGTCGAGTATATACCCGCGCGCGGCTTCGTTGTCGGCAAACGCGGCATCGAGCACGGCTCGGACCGTCTCGCCGTCATACGTGCCGGGCGGACACGATACGTGCCGTTGAATGTTCTCGGTGAATGCAACAGTTGGCATGGGGCGTGACCTTTAGAATCGTAGCGAGTGATATTCTACACATCTAACGCGGCAGCACATACCGCCCAAAGAACCACGAGAGGCCGTAAAATAACATCGTCGCCCCCCAGAACATGAGAATACCGATGTAGCCCTTCACCGGATGTTCGGAGAGCGACCGCGCGACGAGCATTAAGACGGCCAGGCACGCACACGGAATACAACTCGCGATGAATGCCACCAGCATCTGGCCGCTGCGAATGCGAATGCCGAGAATCGCCCCGATCGTAATGATCGGCAACCACGCCAGCGACACGGTCAATCGCATGTGCAATTCCGAACGCACCTGCGCAGCGTAATAGGCAGCTTTGATTGAAATGCGCTGTTGCGCCTTGGCTAGCTCCGGGTTCAACTTCAACGCGTGTGGTCGATTCAAATAATGCAGTTCCGTTAGTTCAGCAAAGCCATTGTTGATGAAGGTGCGATACGGCGACGCCATCGCATCTTGCACGGCGAATGGAAATAGCAATAAGTCTTCGGTGGCATCATCGCGATACGCATCTTTCTTGGTGAGCGAGCCGTCCGCAGCGATCAATAGCAATTCCAGTTTAACATCATCCGGCGTGATGGGCTGTTGCAAACGCAGCTTCGCGCGCTTCGCCGTTATACGACCACGTTGGTTGCCGTCTTTCTTGCTCGGTCGAATCGTTAGGTCGTGCAGCAACACTTCGCGCCGCTGCGGGCCGATCGCTGCGCGCTTCGCATCGATCGTTAGCCAGTTGCCATCGTCGGCAAGCAACGACAGCGATAGTGATTCGCCCTTGCTTTTTTGCATCTCGGATTCGACCAACGTAACAAAGTAATGGGCGCGCAAATTCTCTTTCAACTCGGCGACCAGCGGTCTAATCTCGGGAATCAGTGCGATATCGCGATGGTACGATAGTAGGGCGGGCAAGCTCTTAAATCGCAGGCTGCGCACGATCGGCATCGGTACGTCGATCGGTCCGATGCGCTGTCGATCGAACTCAAGAAATTGCATGCGATTCGCGTCGTAGCTGCGACCGCTCCGCAGCAAAACGCTCACTTGCGGGCTCGATTCCGTATCGCTGACAGCCAGAATCATGCTCTCCGCGGTGCCGGCCCGCTGCAGATACCCGCGTTCGTCTTCCATAAACGCGACGCCTGTCAAATACAGAAACTGCGAATCGCCATCAACGGCTTCTTCAACTTCTTCCGGCAAAACCTCAACACAACTCGACGCCCGCAAGGTGAACGAGCCATAGCTAAGTGCTTTGCCGTCGATAAGCTGATTGGTAACAAACGATAGAATGTCCTGCCGGGTCGTCTTTTCGATCGACCACATCAATCGCGGGATGAGAAAATTCAGGCTCGTGAGCCAAACGATACTTACCAACACGCCCAGCAAAAGAACGGGTCGCAAGAGTGTTTTCGGATCGATCCCGGCGGCGCGACAGGCTGTCAGTTCGTTATCGTGCGACGCACGGCCGTAGGTGATCGCGGCGCTGAACAGCGCCCCGATCGGCAGCGACACGACCACCGCCATCGGCATCATCATTAGCACAATGCCGACGAGCTTGCCCGCGCCCACATGCTTCGCCGCGAACAACTGCGAGATACCGCCGCCGATCGTCACCATCAGCGTCAGCGTGACCGTCGCAAGGACGGTGTTGCGGATCAGGTCGGTCGCTAGGTAACGAAATAGAATGGTCATGCAACAGTGGCGAGGCTGCAATTCGGGGGCGGTCCACATCAAAACGGGCCCGGTGACGCGTACCGTTCCCAGATGTGAGTCGATGGTAACCGACACGGTTGCAATTGCCACGCAGCGGCGAAGATGACGGTTTGCGATGACGCCGCTAATTGGGGCGGGACTTGACGATTTGTTTTGACGATGAGATGCGTTCGCGTTCATCGCGAATCGTCGCATCTTCGGGTCGCTCGGGTGCCAACTCGCTGCGACTCATGCGCTGATGCACGCCGTGGCGGCTGGCGGCGGCTTTGCGTTTGAGCGTGCGATATTGCGGATCGTCGTTGAGCGCCGTGGCCATCCCTTTTTTGAAGCGCTCTTCGCAATGCGTGATGCGACCGACGGAGCAATTGAGATCCTTCGCGAGTTGGCGAATCGACGTGCGCGCCTCGGGCTCGGGCACGCTCCACCGTTCGCGCACGCAGCGCTCCACGACTTCGCGAATGCCCGGAGCGCAGCGGCGGCCTTGCTTGAGCTGGTCGGTCACCTGCCGCATCGCCACATCGATTCGCTCGCCCAGCAGTTCGCCGATTGTCGGTTCTTCCAGCGCGCCGCCCGAGCGCCCGGGGCGGCGAACGGCCGGCGTGGCCTGCTCGTTCATGCGGACGACGGTCGGTAACGGTGGTTGGTCGGTTTGGTGATCGGGGCTCGTCGGCTTGCGGCGCCGCTGCGTGATAAACGGCACTCGCACGGCGTATTCGCGTTCGTGCACGTAGCGGCTCAGGGCGAAATGGATGCGAGCCATCGCATAGGCGGCAAAATGGCCGTGGCGGGCGGTATCGTGGTTGCGCACGGCTTCGATCAGGGCCAAACAGCCCTCTTGGAAGAGTTCGGCACCATCGCGGGCGTCGCGACCGACGCGAATGAGATGGCGATTGCGCTTCAGCGTATGCCGCACGAGAGGCAAATGCCGCTCGACCAGATCGCGCTGGGCCCCGCTGAGGGCCGTGAGTGGTACTGCTGCTTCGTTCATAACGCCTCCACGCCGCCCTCAGAGCTGGTCGCCGCGGCGGCGATGTGAAGGGCGGCATCCAACGCAAAACTTCCTAACCGGCATACCTAACATATACCGAACAATTGGGATTTTCAAATGGAATTTTCGGTGATTTTTGCGCGAAAGGGCATGGGCGGCATTGCGATCGCGTGGGGACGAGTCATTTCGTTAACGAGGCGTGCGGGACGCGCGATGGCGGAGCCGCGTCGTCCCCGCCGCGACGGGCTCGTAAGCTTCTATCCCGGGTTGCCGTTGTCGCCATGAGATTGGCGTAATTGATCGATGGCGCGCATATATCGCTTACAATTTCCCATCATGTGCGGTCGCTACACCCTCATCGCCGAACTGGACGAACTCGCCGCCGAATTCGGGCTGACCGACATCGGCGGTCTATCTTTGCCGCCGCGCTACAACATCGCGCCGACGCAGGACGTGCCCGTCGTGCGGCTGGTCGATAGTGCCAAGCAGATCGATACCCTTCGATGGGGATTGATTCCCGCGTGGGCTAAAGATATCGAGATCGGTAACAAGCTGATCAACGCGCGCAGCGAGACTGCCGCCGAGAAGCCGTCGTTTCGCTCGGCCTTTAAGAAGCGGCGCTGTTTGATTCCGGCGAGCGGGTTTTACGAATGGAAGAAGGAAAAGGGCGGTAAGCAGCCGTATTACATTCACCGCGACGACGAACACGTTTTAGCCTTCGCGGGCTTATGGGAAAGCTGGGCGGGCAACGACGCCGGTGAGCCGCTCGAAACATTCACCATTCTCACGACCGAGCCCAATGAGCTGATGCGCACGCTGCACAACCGCATGCCGGTCATTCTCGAACGCAACGATTATGACAAATGGCTAAATACGGATGAGACGGATAAAGACGCGGCGCTGGCACTGCTCGACCCGTTCCCCGACGGTATGCTTACCACCGTGCCAGTCAACAAACGCGTTAACAGCCCAAGGAATGATGATGCCGCGTGTTTGGAGCCACCGTCGAAGGAAGAAGGGGAGCAGGGGATGTTGTTTTAGGTGGCCGGGGGGATCCGATTCTAATTGCTGTTTGAAGATCGTGCCCAGTTGCATCGGGATCACGTTGAGAATCAAACGTATCGGCGGCCACGCCATTCAGAGCCGCAGCGTCCCCGCGGCGACGTATGCGAGAAATCCACACATCAACGGACATGTTTCTAACGTTCGCGCCACGCAACATCCCGCGCGTTGACTTAGGACACGTACATCGCGTCGGGATGACGCGGCTCTGTCGGAGGTGTTTCCGCCTGCGGCATTACCAACTCCACACGCCTAATCTTTTCTTTATCCCAACGTCGTTCGCCCAACCCCCTACCATTTGACGCAATCATCCCCGCGTCCGAATATGAATCGTTTACCGCTCAATACCCGTATCGAGCGGTTCGATCTTGATAACGGGGTTTACCGGTCCGGTTAGATCGGTGCTAACGGCTGAGAAAGTCCCCCAGCCCCAGAGGGGCAGGGGCACCCTGTCGAATGGGCACCCGAAACTTGGGCACGTGAACGTCAAAAGTCCCCCAGCCCTGGAAGGGCGGGGGCACCCGAACAGGGCACCCGAAACAGAGCCCGCGTTTCCGATCTACAGGAGTGTTCCATGTCACTAGCCACCTTACCACGTACCGGTCGCATGGCCGCGCGGGTGCTGGTGATCGGTCGCGTGCTGAGCAAGCACGGCTTCGGCCACTTCGTGGATCGCCTGCAACTCGGCGGCTACTTGCCCGGGCGACCGGTCCTGCGCCGACGCAAAAAAATCGAAGAGCCCGAGACGGTAGACCCGCTCGAATCGATCGGTCAGCGGTTGGTCAAGGTCTGCGAAGAACTCGGCCCCACGTTTATCAAAATGGGCCAGATCGCCTCGACCCGCCCGGACATCTTGCCGCCGCCGCTGCTCGATGCGCTCGCAAACCTGCAGGATCAGGTCAAACCGTTTTCCGGGGCCGAAGCGCGGCGCCTGATCGAAACCGATATCGGCGACACGATCGAAGCGCTGTTCGAGCAATTCGACGAAGAACCCTTTGCCAGCGGCAGCATCGGCCAGGCTCATAAAGCCATTACGCGCGACGGCCAGCCCGTGGTGGTCAAGATTCGACGGCCCGGCATCGATAAAATCGTCAAGCTCGATGTTTACGCGTTGAAATTCCTCGCGGAGCAAGCCGAGCAGTTCTTCCCCGAGTTGCGCCCGTACAAACCGCGCATGTTGATCGATGAGTTCACGCAAACGCTGGAGCGCGAACTCGACTTCATCAACGAAGCCTCCGCGACGGAACGCTTCCACGAAGCATTTGCCGACGAGGAAAACATCGTTACCCCGCGCGTGCGGTGGGATCTCACCGGCCCGACCGTTTTGACGCTGCAATTCCTCGATGGCATGGGCTTGCGGCCCGCGCTCAAAGATGAAACGCTCCTACTCGAAAAACCGCAACTCGCACGGCAACTGGCCGACGCGTTTGTGCGACAATTTTTCGAACTAGGTTTGTTTCACGCCGATCCGCATCCCGGCAACATCCTGATCAAGCCGCCCGATCAGTTGCAACTGGTCGACTTCGGCATGACGGGCCAACTCGACGCCGAAACGCTCGACCGCGTGGTGATCGGCTTGCTCGCCGTCATCAAACGCGAGTTTGAAATCCTCGTAGACGTGCTCGACGACATGAACTGCCTCGGTGAAGAGACCGATCGCTTCCTGTTGATGCGAGATTTGCGCATCTTCGTTAACAAGTACTACGGTCTGCCGCTGCGTCGCATGGATATGTCCGTCATCTTCGGCGAACTCTTGGAGACGGTCCGAAATAATGACGTCACGCTGCCGCGCGATTTCGTCGCGGCGCTCAAGTCGCTGTCGATTATCTCCGGCGTCGTCGAATCGCTCGACCCGCAGTTCAACATCATCGAAATCCTAAAACCCAAGCTATCAGCATTGCTGCGCGATCGATTTTCGGCCGGTCGATTATTGCGCGGCGCGGGGATTTCGGCCTGGCACATCGGCGCAATCCTGCGCGACGGCCCGCGCACGGCTCGTCAACTGATGCGCGGCATCGGTCGCGGTCGTTTTCAAATCAACATCCGCCACGAGAACCTCGATTATTTGGCTAGAGAGCTGGATCGATCGAGCAACCGACTCGCCTCGGCGGTGATTATGGCATCGACGATTATCTGCGGGACCATGCTGCTAAGCATGGAAACCGAAGTGATGATCTTCAACACCATTCCCCTGCGATTCCTCGGGCTGATCGGCTACGTAATCGCTTCGGTGATGGCCGTCTGGATTGTGGTCGCCATCATTCGCAGCGGCCGGCTCTCTTAAACAATTTGATCGTCACGCTGTGGCACTTATGCGCTGCGGCACCAATGCGCTGTGGCACCGGTTTGTAACCGGTGTGATGTGAAGGGGCGCTGTGGCACCGGTTTTTAACCGGTGTGCTTGATGCAGCGCTGGGGCACCGGTTTGCAACCGGTGTCTGCCACCAACGATGTGTCATGGTGAGCAACGATCATTGGCTGAATAGCGGATAAAACAGGCCAACTCATCATAAAAAATCGATGATGTTGGGCTTGAACCAGGAGAGTCGTCATGGAAGACAACCGATCCTCGTTATCTAACGTTCGCGACGCGGAACCACCGGTTACAAACCGGTGCCACAGCGCTGAGCAAAGCTCAACGGATGCCAATCCGCGCAACATCGCGACATCTGGCGGTAGCGGAATGCGCGCAGCCGCTGGTGGATCAAATGAATCTCCGCACGGTTTTCTTTCGACGATCAATCCCAAATTTACGGCAGGCAGCACGACCACGACGACACCGACCGACGGCCCGGCCGTCGATATCCTCACATTTGAAACCTATCGCGGTGACTGTGCCGACCAGCCGTTGGCGCGCAGTGCTTGGCAGCGCGTACCGCTGAAATCGCGCGATGCTGTCATTGCATTGACATTCTTCGTGGCCGCGTGGGCGGCGCGGGCACCTTTCATCTATCACGGTGAAACGCTGTTGCATTCCGACGAAGCCATCGTCGGCCTGATGGCACAAGACATCGCTAACGGTGAGCGTTTTCCGATCTTCTTCTACGGCCAGCGCTACATGGGCTCGTTGGAAGCCTACGCCGTCGCTGGTTTCTCGTTTGTGTTCGACAATCCGATTCACGCTTTGCGCGCCGGCCCCGCACTGTTTTTCGCGCTTCTGGTGGCGGCGCAATATCTGATGCTCACGCGCTGGTTTGGACGACGGGGAGCTGTTGTCGGTGCGCTCGCGCTGATTGCGTCGAGCCCGATGTTTATGCAATGGTCTATCTCGGCTCGTGGTGGATATATCGAGGTGCTGCTGTGCGGCGCGCTGCTCTTGTGGGCATACAGCGAATGGTTCGTCGATCCACGACCGCAGAAGAACATGGGGGCGGGCAAGTTTATCTTCGGCGCGCTCATCGGTTTGGGCATGTGGATCAACCCATCGATCGTGTTGTTTCTCGCGCCGATTATTTTGCATGCCGTGTTTGATCGACCTTTGCGAGCCTTGTGGGAAGCCGAGGCGAGCGGCAATCGCATCGAAGCTTTCGTCCGTGTTGCCCGCTACGCGACGCTGCCGTTGGTGGCGCTGGCGGCGGTCTTATTGTTAAACGTTACGTGGGCTACTTGGGTGGCGGACGGTCGCGTGCAAAAAGAACTGCTCATGGGTCTGTTCCCGACGCCGGTCGCCGGTTTGATCATCATGGCAACGCTGGGCGGTATCGCGTTTTGGTGTAACCGTCGGTATCAGCTAATCGATAAGGCACGGGCTGAATTGCCCAACGTCGCACCGGCGATCATGGGCATCATTGCCGGTGCATCGCCGTCGATGTTGTACGTCGTGCAGCGCATGGCGAGCGGTCAGGAACTTGAGCCGTCGCTGCCGTTGGGCTTCCGACCGATTTGGATGGCCGGCGATACGCTCATGTATTTCATGAACGGCCTACCGCTGTTGTTCGGTCCAGATGCGCGACCGTTCCTTTCGCTGGTCGGCGTGGGTCGCGACACGGTGACGCAACCCTTAGATTTGATGACGTCGGGATTCGTCTTCGGCGCGAGTTGGCTGGCCTTAGGTGCTGCCGTTACCGCGCTGATCATTTTGTGGCGTTCGCAATCGACCGGTCTGTCGCGTTTGTTCCGTATGCTACCGACGAATCATGGCCCTGCACTGCTGTTAATGTTGGGCACGGCCGCGACCATCGGCTTGTATCTATTGGGCGGTTGCGCGCTCGACTTCACCACGATTCGTTACCTCGTGCCGATTTGGGTATTCATCCCCGGTTTGCTGGCTGCTGTGTTTATCAGTCGCCAATCGCGCGTGGCAGCGAGGCTCGCACCGTGCGTGCTGATCTTGGCGTGGGGCGTGGGGCAGCTCGCGATGGCGCAACAACTTGGCGCGCGGCATCCGTTGGGCGCGTTATCAGATGAATTGAAGGCGCGACATGTATCCGTGGCAGTGGCCGAACCTCTGGATGCTCATCTCCTGTCGTATCTCACGCAGCAACAGTGCAAAGTGGTCGAGTTCGAATCATTTTGGCCGCGCTTGGCGCATTACTTTCCGTTGTTGGAAGCCAACGCGCCGATGAACTACATCGTGCAAACCACCGAACTCGATCGCGAATGGGATTGGATCAACGGCGGCTGGCCCGGTGCGAGCCCGCCCGAAACCAAGCGCTTCTTATGGCCGCGCCTACGCAGTGCGATCAACCGTCAGCCGGAGTTGTTGCTTGACCGAACGCCGTTGTGCGATGGTTACGAGTTGATTCGGTTGCAGCGACCGCTGGCCGATCGGAATATTCCCGCGACGCTAGCCAAGCCCAAGCCGCCAAGCATCCCACACCCAGCAGTAGCGACCAGGTACCAATCGGCTGAATCAACGCCAACACCGGCCAACTGACGTTGGGCATGCCGCCGCCGACCGTGGCGCCGGGTAGCATCATCAGAACGGCGATGAACCAGAACGCGCTGCGCCAACGCGGCGCGAGGCGGTCGTGTTCGATCAACAGCCACATCAAGAGCGGCATCATCACGACGACGAGGTCGTAGAGCCGATGGTAATACGCCATCAGGTTGAGGCCGAGTAGAGCGATGTGTAGTGGCGTAACGGGCCGCAGGTCATTGTTCATGGTGGTCGTGCGCCGCCAACAGCCGCGCAAAATTGCGAAACCGAGGACAACGAGAATCACCTTATCGAGATGCACCAGCGCAGGATGCACACGGTACAGCAAGGCGGCCGTCGTCAGATGCAACGCCGAACCATCGAGCCGGGCGTGGTGATTGATACCACCGACGGCGAGGCTTTCCATGCCGGTGTTCATCATGGCGCCAATCCATGCCCACGGCGTCGGTCCGGCATAGACGAGGGAACCGGCAAGCAGCAACGTTGCATAAACACCAGCCGCTGTGAACAAAAATTTCCAGCGCTTCTCAAACAAGAACAGCAACACCAATGGCGCGCATAAAGAATGCTTGACCAATGCCAATCCCAAACACGCGCCCGCAAACATCGGTCGGTGTCGTTGAAACAACGTCGTTGTAATCAAGAACGACGTGACAACCGCGAGGTTGCCAAAGCGCAATCCGTATTGCAGCGGAAAACCAAATAGCAGAATGACGATCGCCGCGCAGCGAAATATCGGCGGCACCTTTTCATGGTGATACAGTTGCCACACCCATGTGGCGACGCAGCCGGCGTTGATCAGCATCCAAATGACCAGCGCCGTTGGAAACGACAGCCACGCCAACGGCGCGAGCAGTGGGGCGACGCTGATCGGATACACGTTGGGTGTTTGTGGATGACCGGGCGGCGTAGCGTGTGCCATACCGGCCCGTGACCAAACGTCTTTGAGGGCCGCGTCATCGTACGGATCGAGCCCTTGCAACCACGCGGCAGCCGCCGAGTACGTCAGTCGAAAATCCATCCCGACGGTGTAATCGCGCTGTGCCTGACTGATGAATTGCAACGCGAAAAGAAACGGCAGAGCGCAGAGAGCATAGCCGAGCAACCGTTGCTTCGGTTGCTCGGCAGAGGCTATCGTCAACTTGTCGATATTGATTGCCGTCTGCATTAGCTTCATCAAATGTCTGACGAGTTGTTTCCTGTCAGGTGCTGCAGTCACACTGGAGCTGGGGACTACTGAACCGCGCGAATTAACACGGGTGCCCCTGCCCTTCTAGGGCTGGGGGACCATCAAACCGCGTGCGACCCACCCTTGTGTCGAACCAATACGGGCGACTACCCAGCGAATTCTGCGCACCGGATCCACGACGTCCGCTGACGGCAGTCGTTATCGGTTAGGAAACCCGCCCGCGCCGTATATCGGGAGTAGAAAGACCGCCTTGTAATCGGGTCCGCTTTGCGTCGCCGTGATTTCAAGCTCCCAATAACGCGGCGGGCTCTCGCGCAACGTCGACTCATAATCACCGGTCGGCAGTTGAAAGCGCAACGTCGTCAGCGCCCTTCCACCCAGTCCGTCACTATCTGCATCCTGAATGGTCTTGTTATCGCAATAGATCGCGTAAGAAGCCACGCGTTTGCCATCGTCACCCGCATCTTCGAATACATCTTCCACGCAGCGTAATTGACACTGCAATTCTGCATCACTCGACAATTGCTTGGGCCGCTCGAATGCAAGTTGCATTTCTTCGCCCAGCTTGAATGGAAATCGCTCGAAGCGCACCGTGCTGCGGCCATACTGCAACAGACGTCGCCCAGCTTTGACGAACATCGTTAGACCCACCAACAAAAATAGACCCATAAACGCGACCGATAGCTTCAGCATGATGCTATCGGGCTCTTCGGAGAGAATGCCGTAGGGTATGGCCGTCATGGCACCCACGACGGTCAAAAAAAAGATCGCATTGAGCAAGGGTTTCCAATCGGTGTAATGGGCGGCCTGCTGGTTCCAGGGATAGTCGTAGTGCCACGGCTCTGTCGGAAACCGATGCATCTGCCGATCGACCCAGCGGCGACGCATAATCGAATGTATCCCATAGCCCATCAGCCACGCGCCTGGTAATGAGAACACAGCCCCTGCGCAATACAGCACGACCGGCGGCGCGTTCGCGCCGTCCGGATCGATATACCCCGCACCGATCAGCGCGATGGGAATTCCTGCGCCAAAGAATACGGCACCGATGATGATAGCCGTCTTGCCGTGCACCGTGGTGCCGGCGCGCGGCGTGTGGTTAAAGATGCGTTGCCGTTCGGTGCCATTGCGGATCTGCTTGGTCGATATCGAAATGCCCATTTGCCCGTTGCCCCCTCTCCTAACGTGATGCGTCTCGATCACACCATACGATTTAGATGGCAATGGCAGTGGGCTGTCCGAAAAGAAGTGTTGGTGGGGCGTTTGCGAGCTGCGGTCGATAACGCGCCGGAAATTCCCTCAAGTCACCGACCCGCAGTGAATTTGTATTTTAGATTTAATTTGTGACCGACGTCGCCGCAGCGACGGGTGGTCGCGGAAACAGGGAATTGGATGGATGAGGATACGCCACCGGCATCATTCTTATCCCGCGAACTTTGTTTCGCTCCATACCCCCGGTCGTCGCCAGACGGCCTGAACTCATCCCTAATTTCCTGCGGGGTCCGGCTCTGGCTGCCTCCTACAGAGCCGGGCCCCCACCCTTTTTTACGTTTGTCTTTATTACCCCAGTGCGACGGCGGTGCTCGTGTCGCGCAGGTGATCCCAAATCGACCAGCTCAAGTAGCCGGCGTAGCAAACGAGTAGGGCAATACCTTCGCGGCGCGAAAGCTTCAACCCCGTGGCGACGAACAACAGGAGCAAGACCGTTGCACCCACCATCACGGGCACATGGACCGCGGCGAGATCGGGTGAAATGGGTAGGGGCAAGATCATGCCGCTCGCGCCGCCGATGGCCAGCACGTTATAAATGCAGCTACCAACCACGTTGCCGAGGCAGATGTCGGAGTGCTTGCGGAGGGCGGCGATGACGCACGCGGCGAGCTCGGGGAAACTCGTGCCGAGAGCGACCAGCGTTAAGCCGATGATCGCTTCGCTCATGTTGAGCGCCTTGGCAATATTGACGGCGCCTTCGAGAAACAAATCGGCACCAAAACCCAGCGCGACCAAGCCTGCGACGATCATGCAAACCTGCAGGAAGAATCGTCCCTTCATAAGCTTGCCTTGGCTCTCGGCAAACTCTTCCACCACTTTGGTTTTGGCTTTCTTTGCGATCCATACCGTCATGCACATGTAGCCGATTAGCATGGCGAGCAGGATGGCGGCGTCGATGCGCGACAATAGTCCGTTGCGGCTCATCCACCAAAAGGCCGCGGCACCAATCACCGCGATAGGAATCTCGCGTTTCACAAAGGCGGCCGCCGCTTCCAGCGGGCAAATCACCGCCGTTACGCCGAGCACGAGCAAGACGTTGAGAATGTTGCTACCGACAATGTTTCCCGCGCAGATGTCGGGCGTGTCGTTATAGCTGGCGAGTACGCACACGATGAGTTCCGGTGCCGACGTGCCGAGCGCGACGACCGTCAGCCCGACGACCATGGGGCTGATGCCGAGACTGCGCGCCAGGCCTGCCGCGCCGCGTACGAGGATTTCCCCACCGGCGACGAGGATGAGCGCTCCCAAAATGATCCAAGTGATGTCGAGAAGCATGGGTAAACAGTTCTTGATTTCGCCGCCGAAATGATCGGCGGCGCAATATCGGGTCGACTGCAAAGTGAACTTGGCAACCGCGTCATTTTCTCACGGTTCAAACTGACTTCGGCTGCGTCCCGACGGCAAGCGACCGCGCAAAATAACAAACGTGATTCAACCGAGACGTCGGGCACGAGTGTTGTTTGATTACTGCCAAGGGGAGCATCGGCGTCTCGCCGTTGAGTAATGTGAATTCGCACCGCCGAGACGGCGACGATCCCCCAATCGGTATTGCTACTTGATGTCGACTATAGCAGGAACAAAGATGGCTGCAGGCGTAGAAAATGGCAGCGTTTTTCAACACGCGGTTGAAGCGATCGCGCCCTACTTCGTGCAGAAGTCGATGATACGCGCGATCTCATTGCGCAGCTCGTGGCGCGGCACGATGCGATCGACGTAACCGTGTTCGAGCATGAACTCGGCGGTCTGGAAACCTTCAGGCAGCTCGGTCTTGACCGTATTCCAAATCACGCGCGGCCCGGCAAAGCCGATCATAGCCTTGGGTTCGGCCAAGGCGATATCACCTAGCGAGGCGAAACTCGCGGCCACGCCTGCCGTCGTCGGGTCGGTCAGCACCGTAATGTATAGCCCCTTGGCGTCATCGTGGCGGGCGATCGCCGCGGACGTCTTGGCCATCTGCATCAGGCTGACCAAGCCCTCCATCATACGGGCACCGCCGGAGCAGGTAACGATCACGATCGGCAGCCCCTCGTCGGTGGCACGTTCAATAGCGGCGGTCACCTTTTCACCAACCACGGCACCCATCGAACCCATAATGAAGAACGGGTCCATCACGGCCAGGATAGCCGCGCGGCCTTTGACGTAAGCGCGACCGGTCAGCACCGCTTCGGTCAGCCCGGTCTTTTGACGGGCTTCCGCCTGACGGGCTTCGTAGGGTTTGGAATCCGTCCAATCCAAGGGGTTGGTCGACACCAATTCGGCGTTGAATTCTTCAAAGGTATCCGGGTCGCACAATTGCCTGATGCGCGTGCGGGCATCCACGCGATAATGGTGGCCGCACTCGGGGCAGACGCGCTGGTTCTCTTCCAGCACCTTCTTGAAGATCATCTTGGAGCAGGCATCGCAACTGAGCCAAAGGCCTTGCGGTACGTCAACTTTGGGCATGGTTGATTCTGATTCCTCTCGGTGCCGAATGCTGACCGGCATACTGATTCGCTTTAGAAGGTCATGCCTTCGAGCACGGCGTTCAGGGCGTCTTCGAGACCATCGGCGGTATCAGAGACGACGGAGATCAGGATGAGCTGATCGTCCGCAGGCAATGGTGTTGAGCCGGAGAACGTGATCCGCGGTGTGCCGTTGTCTTCGGTTTCATCAAACCGGCAGCGGTCAAATTCGATGCCCGCCGAGTTGGTAAACGGACCGATGTCGTTGCATTCGACGCCCGAGTCGTCGCCGCCGGGCTGATCCGGCGTTTGGGCGGTCGAACCGACCAGCACCAATAGCTGAATGCCCGTGTTGTTGTCTTCGTAGGTGACAAACCCCTGAATCACGTCGGTCGAAAACGGGAACGACGAGGTACACGAGAATGAATCGGGCACGTCGATCGTGAACCCGAAGTTGCTGCCGTCGAGCGGGTCGTTGCAGCTAAGCGGCGCGGGCGAACCGGCGGGCGTGGGGCACATGGCACCGAACAGGGGCAGACACATCAGACTGAGTAACATCCATTTTCGCATACGAACCGACCTTCCTTGTGCGGGAATTGCATCGAAATCCAAAGACGGCGGATTATCCGTCGTTCGGTGGATTGGGTCAATTCATGGCACGGATGAGGGTTTTTGAATCAGTTGATGATTTGGTGGGGCCCAGCCTAATGCACTGCGAAATGCCTGGTTACTCCATGGGCATTGGTCAAATCGAGAAATGACGATGCTGTGCCAGAACGCCGTCAGGCATCTACGCCGAAGGCGTAATGACTCGAACCGCCGAAAAACCCAAATCACAACCACTTAGCGTATCAGCCTGAGCAAGGGCGGGTCGTCATCGATTAGCCAAGAGCGGCAATTGGCGTGAAAATGGTGCCGGCGAGAATCGGAAGCGAAAACTGTCAGCGCATAAAAAAACAGGACCAGGGTTTTGCGCCCAGGTCCTGCTTACTGCTAGCAGAAAGCAGAACTCAACCTGCTTTTCTCGTTGCATGACCGTCAAGGATGACGGTCGGAGCGAATGGTGAGGCCCAGCGTGAGTTGTTTGCCTGCCTCGGCGAGCTGCTCCGATTAATTCGAGCAGCTCGCATCCGCTCTTCGTAACGATCGGTTTAGTCGTCGTTACCGCTGAACCAAACCAAGGCCCACGCCAGCGGCGTGAAGACGAGGTCGAGAAGCGGGTTGAGGTCGATGAAACCGATCAGAGCGGAAAGAACAAAATCGAGCAACATGGTGTATTCCTTCTCCTAAGAAAGAAAGTTCAAAAAAAAGAAACGTTTCTCAGTGGTTGTTTAGTCGTCGTTGCCGGTGAACCAGACCAACGCCCAGGCAAGCGGGGTGAAGACCAGGTCGAGCAACGGGTTCAGATCGATGAAACCGATCAACGCCGAAATCACAAAATCCAGAAGCATCTGACTACCTCTCGTCGTGTTCCCAAGAATTCTGTTTCACTTCCACAGGAAACAGCCATCTAAGCTATCGGCGGGAACGAACCAATAGCATGACAGCCATTCCCAGAGTTACCGCGCCATCACGGAAACGTCCGTTAAGGCTTTATCGCCCTGCGATAAGCGCGGAGTTTAGTAGCACTTTCCAAAAGGTGTCAATACGAATCGGCCGGAAATTTCCTTAGCTTTGGCTCGGTAAATAAAGGAGTTACAACGATTTCAGACCCTGTTTTCAGGTCCACAAGGGCGATGTTATGACCGATATCGATAGTCGCAAAGTATTGCCTTTTATAAGGTTGTGACAATATCCTTTTGGGCTTTTCCGGCGGTAACGGAATCGCGGCGATATGTCCGTCAGCATTTTCGGCAATTCCTGCCGCCCGAATAACCCAACATTCCACAAAAAAAATCTCGACAATCGTCAGTTTTTGTCACGATTTTTCGCCGGTCGATGCTGCCTGCGATGCTGATACTGCAGGTGCAGCGCCGCCCAAATTGAAGTCCATCGATACCGGATTGTGGTCCGATCCGCTGGTTTCGACACTCCCATCCAGCACCCGCATCGACTGCTTCACATATCGCTCGGCCATCGCCGGCGAACAGAAGATGTAATCGATCACGCTGCGATACTGGCCGCGGTTATACGTCACGCAGCCTTCCGGGTCTTCGTTTTGGAATGCTTCCATCGCCGAGTCCCCCTCGCCGCGCATCAGCTTGATAGGTTTGCTATCCCACGTGTCGTTAAAATCGCCGCAAACAACGAATAATGCCTGCGGATCATCGGCGAGCATCGGGTCCACGACGCCGCGAATCGCTGTCACTTCACCCATGCGCACCGCTTCGGTACCGTCGCCACCACCCTTGCTCTTCAAGTGAACCGTGAACAGATCAAAGGCTTTTGCGTTCGGCGGTTCGATGCGAACGCGCAACAGATCGCGACGGAAGCCCGTATCGAGGCCGCGCGAATCTTTCCACCGCAGGTGCCGATAAGACGTCACCGGGCCGACTGGCAAGCGCGACAAGACGGCGACGTCGATACCGCGACCATCGTTACCTTCGAAGCAAACGACGTGCTCGTAGCCCATATCCGACAGCATCGCCGTGTTGAAGCGTTCGAGGTAAAAACGATTTTCCACTTCCTGCAGGGCGAGTACATCGGCGTCGAGTTGTTTAATCGTTGCGGCCAAGCGCTCCAATTCGTGACGCGGCTTGGGGCTGGTGCCTTCATCGTTGTGGTAGGGGCAATCTTCATCGTCGAATAAGTTGAGCACGTTATACGTCGCGATGCGCACCTTGTCGGTGAACTTGCGCGTAGCTTTCGTTTTGATGTCGCCGGGGGCCGTCGTTGCCGCCGCCTTCTCAACGATCGTGACCTGATCGGGCGAGCTGACTTCGATTTGCGGCTTATTGCGATACGTGCTGATCGTCCCGCGAATCTGCACGATGCGATTGCCGTACATCACGTCCGGCGCCTTCGGGAACTTGTCGTAATTGCCCTGACGCACAATCGCAGTAAAGGATCGTCCATTGTCGAAATTGAGGAACGTGATCGATTTGGAGCGACCGGTGGCGGCGATTTTGCCTTGGACGATCACACGCTTGCCGACGAATTTCTCGGCATCCGTCCAGTCGATTAGCGGCAAGCCTTCTTCCGGCGCGATGATGGGCTTGTCTTCGGCGAAGGCCGCGATAGGAGGGGCGAACAGCAAGAGAGAACATAAGAGCGTGTGCATCAAGGACCGCATTTGCTTACTCCAAGTCGAGCCTTTCGGCATCATTTCAAGACATTGATACGGACGGAGGGCGCGGTGCCTCCCACCTTCCAACAGTCGGAGACCACCGATTTGCATTGCAACACGCCGGGCACGAGGCGGCAAGTCGCCCCCGGCAATGGCGATGGTCGGATCGGATCAATCGGGGGCTCGGCGTGATGCCCCCCAGCGGCCCCGCTCGATACGTTGCCGGCAATGACTTCGCTCGTTAACGCATTTCAAGGACCGAGAACGTCGGCAGTCCATTTAGGCAACGGACACCGCAGCGCTAGTTATGCGTCCGCATACGTTCTGCGCCGCCAGATTGCTAATAAGGAGCTCTGCGGTCGACGATTCAAACGAGGGATACCCGATGAACCACCTTGCGCGCCGGGCGGGAGAACATGGACTTACCTCAGCGATCCTCAATCGACAAGAAGGAAGATGTGCGTGGCCGCAAACCATGGTGGCGGCTGCTGCGCTGTGTGGTGGTGGTTCTCGTCGCGTTTCCGGTGACGTCGTTCGCCGTTTATCAGTTGTTTCTTTATCTTTATTCGCCCCCGTCGCAAGACGCGACGACGGCCTGGACCAACACGCAGCAGTGTTCGCGTAACATCAACCCCAATCAAGTTGTCGATGACGCCTGTCGAACCTGTGAGGTTAACGAACTCGAGGTCGTGCAACTCTGCGTTCAGACCGATGGGGCCAAATTCATCGGTCATGCGTTTATCAAGACAGCGTCGTTCGCTACGGGCTTCCGAACGCACGAACGCGATATCGGCCTGGTCGACTATCTCTGGCCCTGGGCCACGTCGCATCCGGGCTACATTCGCAATGATGACGATTCGCAGTTTGATTTTTTCCTTTCCTTGCGTGTTTGTCCGAGCACGCGGGAACGCTTGTTGGAATCGATATACCAAAACGCGGTTGCGCCCTATCAGGTTGGCAACTGGGGCAATGGGCGCAATTGTGCGACGTGGGCAACCGACCGCCTTCGTGACGCGGGCCTGCCGGCACCTCCCGGTGATTGTCCCAATCGCATGGCGCGGTCGATGCGCGCCGTCGCGAAAGAGGCGAATTCAACGGTTGCCGTGACGGAGGTCAACCATGACTGATCGGGTTCGCGAATCGCGACGCATGTATGGATTCACGCTCATCGAGTTGGTCACTGTCATCGTGATCTTGGGTGTCATTTCGGTGATTGCCGTGCCGGTTTATCTGGATTACACCCGGGATGCCAAGGAAGCGGCCTGTCGCGGCGCACTCGGCAGTATGCGCACCTCCATCGCCAATTTTCGTATGTACGCGACGACACCCGCGGGCGGTGGCACACCCCGTTTCCCATCGGTGGTGGAACTCACCACCAGCGGCACCGTATTGGATGGTGCCTTACCGCCCAATCCTTACGACGACGATGGCACGCCAAATAATGTCGTCGATGCCACCGGTCAAACCAAGGGGGCCGTTATCGGTGCGGCCAAAGGCTGGGCATACAATCCGACTACCGGTGAAATTTGGGCCAACAGCAACTCGTCATCCGGTAAAGGGTCGTTGGAGAATCGATTCTAAGTTGAGATGCAAAGAGATGTGTGGACTACGCATTAGGCATCTCGCCTGCTTTCACCGCCGAGACGGCGGTGCCACGATTTTTACAACCGATGCATTTGAGATTAGGTCCCGTCCCGATCAGGCTTCCGTAATGATTCTACTCTACTGACCCAATTCACGGCGTACTGCCTTGCACAGCGCTTCCGGCTCATCGGTACCGATGCGCATCGTCCGTCCCGAATGGAACGTCAATTCGATCGCATCCAGCCCCGAGATGTTAAAGAGCCAGCCGCGCGGGGTGTAGCGAATGCCCCAGCCGTACCACCAGCGATTGCGCACCGACTCGACCTTGGCCACCTCGCTCAGGTCGATCGTTTTAGATGGAAAACCGATGCCGTAATGCAGATGCAATTCACCGTCGCAAACTTCGACATTGAGCGAATGAAAAATCAGCAGCGTAACGGTAAGAATGGCAGCCACCGCCGTCGGCGCCCACGCCGCCTCATGCCCCGTCTGATACATGTAAACGGCCACGATTGCCAACAGCGCCACACCGCCGCCGATCACGGTGATGGTGGGCGTTCCGCTTTGTGTGTGCTTGTAGGTGGTCATAATGCCTAAATTTTACGTCGCTTCGTCCGGGCGGGCGATGAAAAAGCGGGTGAATTATTCGAACGCGCAGCGGGCATTGGGCGAGATTTATCGCTTAAAAAGGGGGAGGGCGATGAGTCGGGGTAAGATGCGAGTGCGATGACGGCAGTCCCACCACAATTTAGTATCGCCGGTTTAACAATAAAACTGACCGACGAATCCGTTGCCTTAGATGATCTTCGGGCGCTATATAAGGAATTTTACCATCGCTCCGACGCGTTTAAGGCTGACGAGCGCAACCCGCATCACTGCGCCGCCGGCTGTAGCCACTGTTGCAAGCAAGGCGCCGTCTTTGCCGTGACGCTCGTGGAAGCGGCCCTGTTGGCGCGGGCGATTCATTCGTTACCCACGGCAAAGCGCGAATTCGCTAAGCGTGCGGCTCAACGCTTGTTAAAGGAACAGCAACGCATCTTCGCGACCATCGAAGGCCCGGTCGATCAACCCGGCGCACGCGAGGAGCCGCTATTCTCGGCGCGCATCAGCGCGCTCAACGCCGCACTCGGCCCCACCTGCCCGTTACTCGTCGATGACTTATGTAGCGTTTACGACGACCGCCCGATGCTTTGCCGCGCTTATGGATTTCCCGTCGATGCATACGCAGTGAAAGCTGAGAGCGCAATGGTCTTTCGCAGCCTCTGCGTGTTATACGAAAATGAGCGTCTGGTGGATTACGTACGTGCCGAAGACTTGAAAGCACGGTTATCCGATTTATCGATACGCCTAACGGGCGGCCGTGACGTCGGTCGGTTTACGTCGGTGGAAGTTGTGCTCGCCGATTTCGAATAGAAGCTATCTGAAATCCTACTTTCTAAATATGCGCGTAGAAAGCTGGATTTCTTAAGAGAATGCAACCCTCGCCTAAAACCTCCCTGCAAGAGAGGGGAAGTTTTGCGCTAGCTACTAAACAGGTCGGTCCGGCGGCCGTGCGCGTGTCCGTAATTCTGTAGCACCCCAAATTGATATGATATTGGACCATGCGGCGAATCATTGTTTATTTAGACAAATAGTGATAATGTTAAACGCGCCGAAACACCTCATCGGACGCTCTGTCTGGCTTGGGTCGTCGAGACCAAAATGGATGAAACCGGACGCAGATCGCGCGTTGCGATCGCGCCGCGGCATACCATAAGCACCGGTTATTCGCCGGGGGGCTTTGCAAATCTGAGAACAGAGGGTTCAAATATGAAATCGAATCGTCAATTGATTAAGAATCGTTCTGTCGTCGCGGCGTTATTCGCCGCAGTATGTGTGATGGGATTGACGCAATCCGCATTCGCGCAGGTCGCCCTGGAGCTCGATGCGTTTTTTGAGGAGCAACCGGTCGTTGCCGGCACCTATACCACGATCCGCTACGAACTGCGCAACCTCGGTCCCGATGATGCAGAAAATGTTGAGTTCACCGACACGCTTCCGCAGGGCCTATCGGCGTCGGGCGATCCCGTCTTTTTTCAATACGTCGACGATGAAGATAGCGGGTTCTGTACCCAGACCGGTACCGATCCGGATGCGATCACGTGTCGACCGGCGGGCAACGCCTTCACCGCACCGCCTTACGTGTTACCCGCCGGAGAAACGGTGAGTTGGACAGTTACCGTCTTCGTCCCGCCGACGCTCGAGCCCGGTACTTACACCAATCTCGCCAGCGTGTCGGTGGACAACGCAATGTTCTCGATCACCTCTTTCGGCGGCGATTGCGAAGTCATCGCCGAGGCCGACCTGCGTATTCAGGTATTCTCCTACGAAGAAACCATCGCCACCAACGAGCAAGGCCATATCGCCATCATCGTGGACAACCTTGGCCCGTCGACCGCCTACAACCCCGTCATTCGATCGACGGTAATATCGAGTAATTTCGTCGACGCCAACGGCTGCAGTATCGCGGTTCGCACCGACGGCGGCGCTATCGATGAGTTTGACTGCAACTTCGCGATGTCCACCGGCATCTTCGATCTCGGGACATTTGGCGCAAACTTTCTCAACCCGCGTACGCCCGCCCCTAACAGCCCCCCCGATGCGGAAGGCGATCTGGGCCGCATTATCATCACGATCGACTTCACGGCACTCAATGAGCTGACCCTGAACAATACAGTTGATGTGGTGTCCGACACCTTCGATCCCGATACGTCGAACAACCTCGGTACCAGTATCACCAGCTTCTTCGAAGCTGCCGACCTGGAAATCTCGATGACCGAAACCGGCACCACCGTCACCGATCCCGGTTGCGCTCCCGTGCCCGGCACTCCCAACGCGACCACAGCCGGCCTCGATGCCAATTACGAAATCGAAGTGAGCAACGTCATGGTCCCGTCGCCGGGCGGTAACATCGGGGCCCCAGGCGAAGCCGAAGCCAGCAATATTGTGATCAATAGCTATATCCCTGCCGGTGCCCGCGCGACCAACGTGCGCTGCACCTACGACGATGGCGGGCCGGTCACCGTCGAAGGCACCGTCGGCACGCCCGGTGATCGCAACGATCCGGCGCGTTGTGTGATTCCGTTCCTGCCCTTAGGCGATTCGGCCACCATGGCCGTCGAGATGAACGTCGATGCCGACTATCATCTCAATCATGGCGGCTTCCTCGTTCACGAAGCATCCGTCTTCGCCGATGAAGTCGATCCCTTCCTCAACAGCAACACCGTCGTGCTGAGCGCCGGCCCGGACGACAGCGGTATTCCCGTTGAAGCCTACGCCGATCTGACCGTCTCCAAAACGCCCGCCGACTTGCTCATCGCCGCCGGCGAAACCGGCGTCTACACGCTCGAAGTCACTAACAACGGCCCGTCGGCCGCGGGCAACGTGACGCTCACCGACGAACTGACCGGCGCTGCCGGCGTACGCATGATCGGCACCACGGTTCCCGAATTGGAGCCCAATGTGTGCGTGATCGATCCGAGTGGTCGCAACCTCATTGGCGATCTGGGTACGCTCTTCCCCGGCGAAACGCGCACCATTTGGGTGGAAGTCGCCGTCGATAATACCGAAGCCGCAGGCGACAACGTCGCGCTAAACACGGTCACCGTCGAATCGAATACCGACGATTGCGATGTGACGAATAACACCGCCACGGCCAACGTCGATGTCGATCCGTTCGCGGGCACGTTTACCTCCGACCTGCGGGTGACCAAATACGGCAAGCCCGACAACATCGTCGCCGCCGGCGCGTTGCTGACGTATACCATCGTCGTCGATAACCACGGCCCCGACGCGGCCATGGGTGTAACCTTGCGCGAATTGATTCAGTCGAATGGCGAATTCGAGATCGTCAGCATCGATAGCAATCGCGCCGCCACCTGCAACTCCGACCCGGCCGCTGACGGCGGCAACCCGTTTGCCGTGCCGCCCGCTGCCGGTGCCGTCAGCAGCGTCACCGAACGCTATCAATCCGAGTGCGTGCTCGACAATCCGTTGGAGCCGATCGCTTCCGGCGGCGCCGCCGGTGTGGGCCGTTGGATTCTGACGGTGCGTCTGCGTGCCAATGAGCCGCAGTCGATCAACAACGTCGCCAATGTGTTCAGCGCCTCGGCCGATCCGATGCCGGGCGATAACCAGGCCGCCGTCGAACACGACGTCAGCGAAGTCGCCAACCTGGCGATCGCCAAGACGACCGACCCCGCCGCCGAAGTGCAACAGGGCAACGCGCTGAGCTACTTCGTCACCGTCACGAATAACGGTCCGTCCACGGCGAAGAACGTCGTGGTCGAAGACCGCGTGCCGGGCGGTGTGTCGCTGATCAGCGCGACGGCCACGCAAGGCACCGTGCTGACGGGAACGCCGGGCGATCTGGCCGATCCGTTCATCGCCAACTTCGGCGATATCGCGTCGGGTGCCAGCGCCACGCTAACGATCATCGTTAGCATTCCACCTGACGCGCCGTTGGAACCGATCAAGAATGTCGCGCTCACGTTCGCCGATCAATACGATCCGGACAACAGCGACAACGTGATCGAGATCTTCACCAACGTCGTCGAACCGCCGCCGCCCGCCGGTCAGGAAATTCCCGAGCCGACGTTGCCCGAAGTGCAGGTGTTCATCCCGCTGTTCCCGGCGTATCCGAACCCGGTCTGCGGTATCGGCCTGTTCAGCAGCGGCTTGCTGACGGTGATGCCGGTCTCGCTGCTGTTGTTACGCCGCGGCAACCGCCGGAATAGCCGTCGCTCGCGCTAGCCGAGTGGCACCGAGTCGTTCATGAGCCAATTGCCATGACGGTCTCGGTGTTTAATCACCACTGAATGAAGAAGATCCTCGCCTGCTACGCAGGTGAGGATTTTTTTTGCCCATCTTTTAAAACTCCTCAACGGAGATGCCAATCGTGGATGCTGTGCGGCGGTGTAGCGAGCGATTATCGGATTGCGAAACTTGCGCATTGCCGACCGCTTCGATTTAGGTCTCGTGCGTGCGTTTTTGGTCCTTTCGATATAATCCCAACCCCCATCCGGACCTAACCGATGCAGAAAGTAGTTGGGAGCTTTGCATGAAGATCGTGATCTGCGGCGCGGGGCAGGTCGGCAGTTATGCTGCCGAGCAACTTGCGGGTGCGAACCATAATATCACCTTGATTGACAGCGACAGTGACCGCCTGCGCGCGATCGAAGATTCGCTCGACGTCGGCACGTTGCAGGGCAATTGCGCCGAAGCGAGTGTGTTGCGCGATGCCGGCTGTGCTGACGCGGATATGCTGATCGCAGCCACCGATCGTGATGAAGTCAACCTGCTTACCGTGAGCCTCGCAAAAGGCGTCGGTACGCGGCGTACGATTGCGCGGGTACATCACCGGGCATACTTCGAGAACCATGGTCTCGATTATCAAGCGCATCTGGGCATCGATCATCTGATATGCCCGGAATACTCGACGTCGATCGCCATCGCCCAAACGCTCCGCAACCCGGGGGCTTTGGCTATAGAAAATTTCGCCCGCGGTCGCATTGAGATTCAGGAATTCGAAGTCAGCCCCGACGCACCCGCTGTTGATAAACCATTGGCCCAAGTGACGATGCCGCGCGGAACGCTGCTGCTCGCGGTAACGCGCAATCAATATGTGTTCCTGCCCGATGCCAACACGGCGATGAAGCCCGGCGATTTGGCGATTCTGGCGGGTAATACCGAAACATTTCAGGAAGCGCGGCGCTTGTTTCATTCGGAAAAGAACGCGCGCCGCCACGTCGTGATCATGGGCGGTCCGCCGTTGGCCGTGTGGCTCTGTCGTTCGTTGCGTAGTCGCAACTTTGCGATTCGATTATTCGAGACCAACCGCATCCGTGCCGAAGAACTGGCGGACAAATTGGACTGGGTCACGGTCATCCATGCCGATCCGACCGACCCGAATGTGTTTGCCGAGGAGAATATCGCGCACGCCGATGTGTTCGTGGCGTTGCTCGATGATGACGAGCACAACATTCTGGGCAGCGCTTGGGCCAAAAGCATGGGTGTCGACGAAACGGTCGTGTTGGTGCAGCGGCCCAAATATTTACACTTATATGAGAACGTGAATATCGACCGCAGCTTTAGCCCGCGCCATGTGGCCGTGACCGAGATCGAACGAACGATCGACGAGCGACCGATCAAATTTATGGCGTCATTGGCCAAGGGTGTGCTCGACTTGTTTCAGGTCAGCGTGGGGGCCGACTGCAAAATTCTGAACAAGCCGCTGAAAGAGATATCACTGGCACCGCACTGGATCATCACGGCCATCCGTCGCGGCAGCGAGGTACGCGTGCCCGGGCGCGACGACGATATTCGCGCGGGCGATATGCTGCTGGTCGCGGGTCAGCACGGCATGGACGCCAAACTCAAAGACATCTTCGGTGTGGGGAGAGCCTCGTGAGTTTTCGCCTCGCCGGCAAGCATTTGGGTTTGTTGTTCATCGTCCTGAGCGCCATCATTCTACTGGTTGCCATTTGGAGCGGCATCGTCGTTTTGATGGGCGATCAGCGTGAGGCGACGGCCGCCGGCGCGCTGTTGATTAGCGGCGTGATCGGTGGGCTGGGAGGTGGTGTGCTCTGGATGGCGGGCCGTGGCGATCGCGGTGCCTTGCAGCGCCGCGAAGCCCTGCTGTTGGTTGCGGCGAGCTGGGTCTTTGGTGCGGCATTAGCAGGCTTGCCGTACTTGGTGTGGGCTTATTTGGCAGGCGAAGATTTTTCCGGCCACGCGTTTCTCTCACCCGTCAATTGTTATTTCGAATCGATGAGCGGACTAACGACCACCGGCGCGACGGTCTTGACCGGCATCGATGCGTTGCCGCGCAGCATTTTGTTATGGCGCGCCCTCACGCACTGGCTGGGCGGTTTGGGCATCGTCGTCTTGTTCGTGGCGGTGTTACCGGCGATGGGCGTCGGCGGTAAGCGGCTCTTTCAAATCGAAGCGCCGGGACCCGACCCCGAAGGTGTGCATCCGCAAATTCGCGAAACGGCACGTATCCTTTGGTACATCTACGTCGGCCTCACAATCGTGCAAACGGTGGCGCTGCGTTTAGCGGGCATGGATTGGTTCCAAGCAGCCTGTCATACCTTGGCGACGCTGGCGACCGGCGGTTTTAGCACGGTCGATGCCAGCGTCGGCGGCTTTAACTCGCTAGCCGTCGATCTGATTGTCATCTTCTTCATGGTGCTGGCGGGTGTGAACTTCGGGTTGTATTACCAACTCATCACGCGGCGCATCGGTTCGGTCTGGCGCGATACCGAATTGCGCGTGTATCTTGCCTTCATGTTCGGCGGCGCGGCCATCGTCGCACTCTGCCTGATCGGCCAACCATTGCATCTGACCACCGGCGAGGTCACCGAGCCGTCGGTAGGCCAAGCGGTACGGCACGGATTCTTCACGACTATCTCGATCCAAACGACGACCGGTTTCGGCACCGCCGATTTCAATCAGTGGCCCACGCTCGCCAAGATCGTGTTGCTCACGTTGATGTTTGTCGGTGGCTCGGCCGGTTCGACCAGCGGCGGCGTTAAAGTGATTCGCATCTGGATCGCCATCAAAGTGATGGCCGCCGAAATCGAACGTATCTTTCGTCCCAATGTGGTACGACCCTTGAGGTTGGCACAGTCGTCGGTCTCGCCCGAATTAAAGCTGGCCACCGTCGCATATGTCTTGGGCATCGTCGTACTGTTAGCCGTCGGCACCAGCTTGATCATGCTGATCGAACCGGCGGACAACATCGACATCACGACAGCCTCGACCAGTTGCCTCGCCACGCTCTGCACCATTGGCCCTGGCCTCGCCAAGGTCGGCGCGATCGAGAATTACGGCTGGCTCACCAACGGCAGCAAGCTGGTGCTCTCACTGCTGATGGCGCTGGGCCGTTTGGAAGTCTTCGCGATCATTGTGTTGTTTCAACCGCGCTTTTGGCGCGGTAATTGATTGGGACGGTAGGTCAGGTGACAACCTGACGACGGGCACAGAGAACGCGCTGGAAATATGACGCAGCGTTTGACCGTATTAGACCACTTCACGAATGACTGCGGCGGTAGATGATTTGTCGGCATACACCGGCTATTAGCCGGTGCCACAGCGCAACCGTCGCTCTCAATCGTGAACAGTTCTAAAGGGTTGAACGACCACAGGTTGAGTGACAGCGTCAACTATTCCCTACGTCATCATTCACCGTTTGCAATATGCGCGCCGAATAGCGGTGATAGAGGTATGAAACAGAGACCAGCAGCAAGCCCAAGACAAGAAATGAGAGTATCCGGAACGGCGTATCCACATCGGCCATGTCGCGCAGAAACACCTTGATGACCGTTGCCCCGAATAACGCGATGGCAACCCGCCTTAAGACGGCGAAGTTTTTGGCGAATCCCAAGACCATGAGCACCGACGCATAAACCGCCCACAATACGGAAATCGATGCGAAGCGCGCGCGTGCCGCTGCTTCATGGAAGTAACCGGCCACTTCCACATTCAGCGCAATAAACAGCATGACGGCGAAGGCACCGTAAAAGAACCCCGCTAGGTTCGTGCGCCAATCATTGGACGTCAGGCCGGCTGCTTTCAACATTCTTGCTGCCGCGCATAACGCCGCTGTTACCGCCGCGACCGTGATCCAGCGCTCGCTTGCCAGATTGAAATATCCGCCCGTGAGTACCAGTTCAGAGACGTCGAGCTTGAAGTGGTGCACATAATCGTGCAATAGCAATTTGGCCGTTGCCACCAAGAGAATTATCAAAGCACCGCCCCGCAATCGTGAATCGTCCAAGCGCAAGGCCGCCCACAGCAAGACCAATCCTTCGGCACACCAGAAGACTGTGATCCAGTGCTTGGAGAAATAGAGCGGCACCGAGATGAGCAAAAAGAGCATGCCCATCGCGAACAGCATCACAAACGCGTCCTTGCTTTGACGTCGCTTGAGCCGAAGGAATGCTGCCATTGTGAAATACACGGCGGCGTACGCCAGCGCGAGAAATGTCACCGACTCGGTATCGAATCGCCGACCGATCATTTCGTAAGAGATTCCGAATGCGATCGCGGCATTGGGAATCGTGATGGCAAAACCCATCACACTCACCGTGGTGTTGCGAACAAAGTAATACGCAAACGGCACTAACGCATAGGTGAGAAAGAAGGCGTTTAAGTATGTCGTGGTGATCCAGAATTTCGCCGCCTCGTAATGCTCGATATACCAAGCGGAAAACAGCAGCCACGTGCAGAACAGGCCGAGATAGTTTAAGAGCTGCCACTGTTTGAATGCCGCAATCGCGAGGATGCCGCCGTTGAGGATCAACATGTACGTCATCAATGCAATTTGATTATCCGTGCCCGTGCTTAATACCACTGGCGTTATGAATCCACCAATGATGGCCAGCACGGCGAGCCATTTGGTGTCATAAAACACCGACATGAGCCCAGCGGAAAATGTCACCAGCACCATCAATCCGAAAGCTATGGACTGATCGATCAAACTGTAAATCTGAAATGCGGCGTAGCCGGCGAAATAGAGCACCGCAATTCCGCCGCCGATCAGGTAGAGACCGAACACGCGAAACGCACGACGGCGCAGCCACTCGCCCAGACCGATTGCGGCCAAGCCCGCGGCGTAGGCAAGCGCGACTCTGCCCGCCGGCCCCACCCAATTGCGATCGAAGGAGTATTTCAGGAAATAGCCGACTGCAAGAACGGTGATGATGATGCCGACGATCAAAAGCCATTTCTGACCAAACTGAATTTCGCCTTGACGGCTGAGTACGCCGCCCGTTGACCTAGTGGTTGTCGAGAAAGGCATCACATTGGGAATAACCGGCGGCCGCATCGGTGCGTCGGGCTCGTTTTTGTTGCTGGGTGCTTCTTCGACGACATTAATGTCTGCATCATCGACGGGCGTAGGGGCGTCATGCGGCTCAGGCGACCCGGCACCAATCATTGGCTCAAGGGATGCCAATCGGTTTTCAATATCCCCCATCTTGCTGCTGATACGGTCAGAGTCATTCCGCACCTCGCGCACGACATCGCGCAACGCAAGCAGCTCACGAACCACGGAAAGATCGCACTTGCAAGCCGGGCATTTCTGCAACGATGCTGAAACCGTTGCGCCGCATTGGGGACAATTCATGTGACGGGCCCTTTCTTTCGACGACGGAATGGGATGTATAGACCATCTCTGGAGCCGAGATTTTCTAGTGTACATTAAATAAAGGGCATCCGTACTAAAAAGTTACGGTTGATTCTGCGGTTGAAAATTGCTGGGTGCGAATGGTTCGGAGGTCAGAGCGACCATACGATGAAGAGGTGAGCAAAGTTTTGTTGGTCAGGTGAAAGTCTAACAATCGGCGCTGCGTCGGTAGACAATTGGTCTCGCTGGAGTAGAGCGTACACCTATTGGAATGCAGCTCGCAATTACCTACATCGCTAGTGGCAAAGTCAGGTTATCACCTGACCTACACCTCGTGCGCCATATTCAGTTATTCATACAACCCAATATCCTCTACCCACCCAACTGCGCCATCACCTCTTCCGGCATGTCGAAGTTGGCGTACACGTTCTGTACATCGTCGTGATCTTCAAAGGCCTCGATCATGCGCAAAATCTTCGCGCCCGTGTCGGCGTCGACGGTGACCGTGGTGCCGGGGATTTTGGTGATTTCGGCGGATTGGGTTTTGATCTCTTTGGCTGCGAGGGCGTCGCGCACGGCGCTGAAGGATTCGACCTCGCAGGTGATTTCGAAGATGCCGTCCACTTCTTTCACATCTTCGGCACCGGCCTCGACGGCAATGTCCATCAGCGTTTCTTCATCGCTATCACCGGCATCGACGGTGAACACACCCTTGGTGGCGAAGTTCCAGCTAACGCAATTGGGCGCGCCGAGATTGCCGTTGGCGCGCTCGAATATCTTCTTAATTTCGGGAGCGGTGCGGTTGGGGTTGTCGGTCAGCGCATCGACGATGACGGCCACGCCGCCGGGGCCGTAGCCCTCATAATTGGCCGGCACGTATTCGGCACCATCGAGTTCGCCGGTTCCCTTTTTGATCGCCTTATCGATCGTATCGTTGGGCATGTTGGCTTCTTTGGCCTTGTCGATGGCGTAACGCAACGTGAGGTTGGCCGACGGATCGCCGCCACCGTTCTTGGCCGCCACGATGATGTTGCGGGCCAACTTGCTCCATAGTTTGCCGCGCTTGTTGTCGTTAGCGGCCTTCTTATGCTTGATGTTCGCCCATTTACTATGACCAGCCATGGTGGTGTCTCACTCGTTGTTTCTTAAGGGTCTGTCTCGGTTGTTGTTTGGAATCTTAATTCTACCGAGATTCGCGGAAATCGGGATAGCGTTTGGGGTCGGTAGAATGGGATCGTTTCCCCATCTTTGGATGGGCGTAGGCACTTGATGGCTCGATGTCTCCCAGCCCCAGAGGGGCAGGGGCACCCGCCGAAGGAAGGGACACCCGCGTACACTTAGCTTCCGGCCAATGGCCGGGGGTTAACCTGCGACCCAAGGGTTGGGGCAATCATTACGAATCGGCCCGACGTCGCTGGCTAATCTCCCGCCGTTTTAGAATCGGCATTCAATACCGGCGCCGTCGTCGGCGTTTCGCCGTCGGCCAGCGCATCGAGCTTGGCCTTGATCGCCGGGAATAACTTGCGATCGGCGGCGGGCGGTGGCGGCTTCTGCGTCGGATCGCAAAGCTCGGTGGCCTGCTGCCAATGGCGTTTGGCATCGTCGATACGCCCGAGGCGATAAGACGCATCACCCAAGTGGTCGAACACGACCGGGTCTTCGCGGTCGCTGCGATACCGCGCACGCGTCAGCATATCAACAGCCTTGTCGAATTCGCCTTTCTTGTAGAACACCCATCCCATGCTATCGAGCGTGGCGGCAATGTCCGGATCGCGCGCCAGCGACGATCGAATCAACTGCTCGGCCCGTTCCGCATCGCGACCGCTATCGATCAGCGTGTAACCAAGATTGTTCGCAGCCCCGGCGTCGTAGGGTGCCTCTTCGTAGATCAGTTCCAACTCGGAGATGCACTTACCGATATCACCATCGAGACGATAGACCTCGCTTAGCGTGTTGCGCAATTGAATGACAAAGCCTTCGAAGATGGTCGCGCCGTTGCGACCGGGTTCGAGTTCGTTTTCGATCATCGAGCGCAGCATGCGCGCGGCTTCACCGTAGCGCTCGACGGCCATCAGTTCGCCGACCAACAGCATTTGCGCTCGCAAGTAGGCATTGGCCAGATCGGTACGCTGCCAACCGTTGCGACCGGCATTGCGCAATTGCGTTTCGGCCTCCGTCACGTCGCGTCGGCGCAACGCGATGGCGTCGTCGATGTCACCGGCATGGCGATAGGCTTCGATCAACATTTCCTCGAAGCCCTGATTGGGCGCGGCTTCGTGGGCGGCCTTGGCCAACTCGATCGCCTGCTGCCATTCACCCGCCGACCAACACGCGCGAATTAAACTTTCGTTGATCCACGCCGCGTCGGGATTTTCTTCCAGCCAACCCAACAACAGTTGCTGAGATTCTGTGTAGCGCTCGGCACGCTCGAGTGCCAAGCGCAAGCGAAACTTGGCGATATCTTCGCCACTCTCGTCGTAATACTCGCGCGCGCGACGGATCGCGTCTTCGTGTTGCTTGCCGCGCGATAGGCTGTCGACGTAAACCGAGCGGCGCGTGGCATCCTGCGGCTTGTCGTCGAGCCACCTTTTGGCCACGCCGATGGCGCGCTCGTCGTGCCCGGCTTTCTGCAACATCGCGATTAGTTCAAACGTATAGCGATCTTTCTGATCGTCGCCGTCAGATTTGGCGATCTGTCGTTCGAACAAATCCGCCGCCTCATCGATGGCGCCGCGGTCGCGCAGCAGCAATCGCAACTGACGCATGTAACTATCGTTGTTCGGATAGTGCTTCAGCAGCTCCGCATACCAGCGTTCCGTTTCCCTAAACGCCAGCAGACGCGTTTGCAACGACGCGCACAATTCCATCGACGGCACGAGTTGTGGATCGATTTCCAACGCGCGATTCACCGCCGCCAGCGCCTTCTCGAATTCGTTGATGTTCGGATCGCTATGAAACCGCGCCAGCATATGGTAGGTCAATGCATCGCGCGGGTATGCTTCGGCGATGCGCTGAAGCTCGCCCACATAGCGCGTTGTCGCTTGGTCGACGTCGCCGGAGCGGTCGTTGCGCAACGCGAATAAGGCACGGGCACGTTCGGCCTCGGCCCCGTAAATCTCGTACGCGTCAAAGCCCATCAGCGCGCGCTGCGCTTGATCGACAGACGCTTGCAGTAGGTAATACTCGACCAACATCTCCCGCGCGCGGGCGTGCGTCGGGTCGATGCGCGTGAGCAACTCGCTCAATACCGTCACCATCGGATGATTGCGCATCGACGATTCGTTGACACGATCTTCCAATTGCGCCAGCGCGAACGCCGCATCGGCCAGTTTCGGATTGAGTTCCACCGACTTGCGAAAATGCGACCGCGCCGCATCGTGAAGACCCAGCGCCGTTTTGATTCGACCGAGGCAAAGCTCGAGCCGCGCGGCCTGCGGTGCGTTATGGTCGACGGTCGCACAGGTGGCGGCCGCCGCTTCCCAGTCGAGCGCACCAATGTGAGCCCGGGCGAGCGTTGCGCGCGCCAGCCCGTCGGTTTCATCTTGTTGCAGCGCCGCCTGCGCCATCGTGATGGCGTCCCGATATTCACCGACACCTTCGAGTAGTAGCGCCTTAATGTGCGGCCTTAAATCGGGCGTGGCCGGTTGATATTCGTTATTGACCAACGCCGCGCGCAGGCTATCGAGCGTTTCTTTGGAGATGTAATCGAACGACGCATCGAACACGCCGATCGGATCGGCCGCCATCGCCATCGTTGCCGTGAGTTCGTTGGCCGCGGCAACGTAATGCCCCTTGCGCAGTTGCTGTCGCACCGCCGCCACGCGCACGTCGACATCGTCAGGTGATTTGCGTCGTGCGGCGTCGATGACTGTATCCGCATACGTGGTGTTGCCTTCGTGCAACGCCTTCCGCACGCGCGCGAGCATCGTCGCCGTATCGCCGAGTTCGACCATCAGGTCGATCCCACGGGCGTTGTTCTCGTCCGTTGGGGGCAGGCTTTCCCATATCTCGAGCACTTCCGGCGCGATCACTGCCTTGGCTTCGCCGATGGTGCCGACTTGTACCAACTGCGTCATCGTGCGGATGCTCGATTCGACAGCCTCGGCATCGCCGAGTTGCGCTTGTGCGCGCAGCAATCTTCGCCAATTGTTGTAGTCGCTGGGGTTTTCTTCCGTAAGCGACTTCCAACTACGCACCGCCTTTTCCCACGCCCCCAAGCGCGACTGTAACCCGGCCACGCGCCGATCGAGTTCATCGCGATTGGCGTCCATCATTTCGCGCAACCGTTCGTGGCGGCGCATCTCCTGGGTCGGCTCTTTGGTCTCGTCGCGGAAGGTTTCGTAAAGCTCCAAGGCGGCGGTGAGGTAGCCTTCCGATTCCAACGTACGCGCCAAGAGCAGGGCGGCCACCAAACGCTCGGGTTGCTGCGGTCGATCGGTTCGCGCAGCATAAGTCAGGCGTAACGACAAGACTGCCGCCAGCGGTTCGCCGTCGATCAGCGACAACTCACCTAACAGGCCGTGCGCCGCGACGTTGCGCGGATCGAGTTTGATCACTTCGCGCAAGTCGCGCCGCGCGCCGTCGTTATCGCCCAGCCGCGCTCGTACCTGCGCCCGCGTCAGACGTGCTTCAACAAACCCCGGATGCGCCGCCAGCATTTCGTCGAGCTTATCCTGCGCACCAGCCCATAAGCCGTTGGCTACGGCGCTGCGGATTTCCCGCCACGTGCGGCGATCCTTGCCTTTGAGCGCGTCACTTTCAATGAGCGTATCGGTGGAATTGGCGGGCGGAAACTCGATCGCCGGTTCGAGTCTATCGAGCGGCACGCGCGCTTCGTCGGAAAGGGCATCCTGAGCGTGACCGACAGAATGCGAAAACAAAACAATCGCCATCAACGTCGGCAATAGCCGCAAAAGATGGCGATTGGATTGAACGCGCTTAGAAGGCGAATCGATTAACGGTAGGCGAACCGGGGGCATGGCAGTTTCCCAAAGTTGGGCCGCACCCGGTGAGCGTCGATGCCGGGCTAGCGGCGGAGCCGTTTCTTCTTGGCGGCGGTCGTCTTTTTCTTTTTCGACGCGGCAGCGGTCGAGGTTGCCGCTTTTTTGGTCTTGGTGGCGGTTTTTGACTTGCTCGTCGCTTTTTTCTTGGTCGTTTTCTTCTTACCGGCTGATAGGCCGCCCTCGCGCATGTCCTTTTTGGCGGCGGGCGACGCCGCATAGATTTTAAGCGCCGACGAGAGCGTTAGCGCGGCATCGTCTTTAAAGTGGTTCCCGAGGAATTTCTGGGCCTCATCGACGTTGGTGCCCTCGGGTAAATGGTCGGTCTTGATCAGGTAGGTTAGCCCCGCGTCGGTCAGCGGCACAGCGCTGGACGACAAGTAGCGCAAGCGGAAAAACGCGTGGGCATACGGGCTTAGCCCGTCCAAATCGTCGAGAAAGCTGATGGCGGCCTTTTTCGCCATGCCCTTAAACAGCGACAGATCCATCTCGTGCAATTGATTGAAGATCGAGTTCATCACCGCCGCGATTTCGGCGGCGGCAACACGCGCCGCCGGATAGCCTGTACCGATGATCTGCACCATTTCGGCAACGGGCGTTACGCGCATATCGTTCAAATCGACGGTCGCTGCGCGCAGGTTGCTCAGCGCGTCGGCCGCTTTTTTCTCGGGGGCGCTGCGCGCAAGGATGCCCATCAGAAGCGTTTCTTCCGGCCCGTCGATTTCGACGCGACCGTCCTTCTCTTCGTGGGATTTGATATTGGTCAGCAGCTTCTTGATCTTCGCCGCGTATTGCGTGGCGTTTTTCATTCCGATTTCTCCGCCGTATCGTCGTCGTCGCCTTCGAATGGCTCGGCATCCGCGGGACGGTCTTGGTGCAGTTTATCGATTTGCTGGATGGTATCGATCGCCGATTTGATGCTGTCGTCGAGTTCGAACCGCAGCAGGGGGCATTGGCGCATTTTCACTTGCTTGGCGAGCCGGGTTTGAATCATGCCGCGCGCGCTGTTCATGCCGCGCAACGTGGTGCGGCTTTCGCTGTCGCTGCCCATGACGCTTAGGTACACCTCGGCATGGCGCAAGTCGGGTGAGACTTCCACGCGCGTGACGCTCGTAAACGCATGCACGCGCGGATCGGCGATGCGATTGGCGATGGCATCGCTCACAACATCGCGAATGAAATGGGCGAGGCGTTCCTTACGATGAGACATGAAAACCCAACTCGATAGCGGCGCGCGGCGCGCTCGTTATATCAACTCGATCTGATAATCCAGCAACGTGGATCGCGGATTGAAACGCACCTCGTCCACGAGTTTCGACAAGCAGCTTTCCAGAAAACGCCGGTCGTTGGCGACCATCGCGATGCCCAATGTTGCCCGGCGATGTTCGTCCAACTCGTCCACTTCGGCGATGCTGATGTTGTGCTTGCCGCCCAGCCGATCCTTCAGGCTTTTGACGACGCGGCGTTTGTCCTTGAGCGTGCGCGCTTCGGGAATCGTCAGCCACAGTTCGAGCGTTCCTACAAACATGGTGAGGGCCAATCGGCAGCGTCGCTAACGCGCCCGCACCCCAACGGCGGCGGGGCGTAGTCGTGCAGCGCGCTGAAAAAAATGAATCGACGAAACTGTGCATAGACGGCGCCGGCCTACAGCGTGCGGGCAATCTCCACCACTTCAAAGGCTTCGATCACATCGCCCGGCTTCAGATCGTCGAAGCGTTCGATACGAATACCACATTCAAAACCGGATTTCACTTCCTTCACGTCATCCTTGAAGCGGCGCAGCGAATCGAGATTCGCGCCATCCACCACAATCACGCCGTCGCGCACCACGCGCACCTTGTGGTTGCGGTTGATGATGCCGTCGCGAATGAAGCAACCGGCGATCTTGCCAACCTTGGAGATAGTGAATACTTCGCGTACCTCCGCCTGGCCGCGCGATTCGATGCGTTCCTCGGGGGCCAACATGCCTTCGAGAGCCTTCTTGATGTCGTCGCTCACCTCATACAGCACACGGTACGAGCGGATATCCACGCCCGCATGTTCGGCCTTGCGCTGCGTAATCGGATCGACGGCCACGTAGAACGCCACAATCAACGCGTCGCTCGCCTGCGCCAGCGTGATATCCGATTCGCTCACCGTGCCGACACCGCCGTGCAGAATGTTGAGCCGCACTTCGTCGCTCTTGAATTTCGACAGCTCCTGTTTGAGCGCGTCGACCGAGCCTTGGGCATCGGCGCGAATAATGAGGTTGAGTTCGGGCACTTCGCCTTCGGCCGCTTCCGCAAACATGCGTTCGAGCGACGTGGGCTTCGGGCCGATCTCGGCGAGTTCTTTCTCGCGGCGAATCTTGGCGACTTCTTCCGCCACTTCCTTCGCTTTACGGTTGTTGCGCACCTCGAAGAACTTATCGCCCGCGTCGGGTACTTCCGACAAACCGGTCACCACCACGGGCGTCGCCGGGCCGGCCTTCTTCATCTCTTTGCCGGAATCGTCCTTCATCGAGCGTATGCGACCGAAGCCGGGGCCACACACGATCGTTTGCCCGGCTTTGAGCGTGCCTTCGCGCACCATTAGCGTGGCGACAATCCCTGTTTTTTCATCGCGTCGCGCTTCGATCACCACGCCGGTCGGCGCGATCGACGGATCGGCCTGCAAATCGAGCACTTCGGTGAGCGTGGCCAAGTGAGCCAGCAGATCGTCAACGCCTTGGCCGGTAATGGCCGACGTCGGAATCACGTCGATCTCACCACCCCAATCGCCGCTGGGCGTGAGGCCGTGTTCGGTAAGCTGACCGTAAATCTTGTTGATATCGTGCGGCAAATCGCACTTGTTCAATGCAACCACGATGGTCGTCTCGGCGGCCTTGGCGTGGTTGATGGCTTCGAGGGTCGTTGGCATGACGCCGTCATCGGCGGCCACTACCAACACCACCACGTCCGTTAAATGGGCGCCGCGGGCGCGCATGGCGGTAAAGGCCGCGTGGCCGGGCGTATCGAGGAAGGTGACCGGGCTGCCGTCCACATCGACCTGATAGGCGCCGACGTGCTGCGTAATGCCGCCCGCTTCCGACTCGGCGACCTTCGCCTTGCGGATGCGGTCGAGCAGGCTCGTCTTACCGTGGTCGACGTGGCCGAGCACCGTCACGATCGGCGGTCGCGGTTCCATGCGTTTGCGCGTGATGGCCGCATGTTCCTCGGCCAATTCGTCGAGCATGGTCTTGGCTTCGACCGTCGTGAGTTCGATGCCGTATTCGAGACAGACCATTTGCGCGTGTTCGGCGCTGATCGTCGCGTTGATGGTTGTGTTAATCTCGTGTTCGCGCCGCAAGAACGTCAGAATCGACATGACCGGGATGCCGCTTTCGCGCGACAGATCGCGAATGTTGATCGGTTCGGCCATTTCGATTTTGTCTTTCTTGACGGTGATTTGCTTTTGCTTGGAGCGCCGTCCACCACCGCGCCGTTCGACGGCGCGCATGCTGCTGATGCCATGACCGGTCGCGCGGGCGATGCGCTCGCGCATCTCCTCGACGCCGCGCTCCTTCCATTCGCGGAACTTCTCGTCGGTCATCTCGCGGTTGTCGCGACGACCGCGATGGCGCGGGCTGCGGCTGGCGGTTTCCTTGCGATCGGCGGCGGGCACCACACCGGGGCCGCGGCGACGAGCGCGATCGTCATCACCGGCGGGCGGCATCGGGCCGGTATCGCGCGCAGGCGGTCGCGGGCCGCTGCGTGCCGGACGCGGTCGTTCCACCCGCTCGGCCTTATCGATGCGAATGACCTTGGGGCCCTTGAGGGCGGCGGGCTTCGGAACGTTCTGCGGTCCCTGTACTTCGACCGGGTCGGGAGTCGCCGGTGGTTGAGGCGGTTCTTCAGTGGGGGCTTCCGATCCTGCCGGCGCATCGGCGACGGGGGCTTCGGCGGCGACCTGCGGCGTTTCCGGAGCAGCTTCGGGCTGTTGCTCGGCAGCGGGGGCGGCCTCTTCTGCCGGAGCCGGCGCTTCGGCGGCGACTGGCGCGGGCGCGGCGGGTGCTGCCGTCGTCGTCGCGGAGGCCTCTTCGACCGTCGCGCTATCGGATGATTCATCCGCTTCCGTGTCGTCGGCGGTATCGGTATCGGTCTCCGTCAGCGTGGCGGTGCCGCCTTCGCCTTCGGTCTTGGTGGCCGTCTTCTTGCGGCGCTTGCGCTTCACGCGCTTTAAGTCTACGCGACCCGCTTCTTCGAGCGTCGTATCGTGCGAACCCTCGCTGAACCACTCGCGAATGGTCGCTTCCAAGCCGGCAGTAACGACGGCCATGTGGTTCTTAATGGTGATACCCTCGGCCTCACACTTGGCGATAATCGCCTTACTGGTGACGTCGAGTTCCTTCGCGAGGTTATGAATGCGTTTTTTCTTTTCAGCCAAAGTCTTTTCTCCGCTGACTGCTTAACCGTCAGCGACCTTACTCAAATACACTTGAGCCCTGTGCGGCGCTCGCTCGCTCCTGTTGTCAAAAACGCGTGATCGCGTCTTTACCCAAACTTTATCTCGACAGCCGTCAGTCGCGACCGCAATTAAGTAGCCACGCGACGCTGAATATCTCTATTGCCAGCGAGGCGGATCGTGCTTGCCAAAATCATCCGACTCGTCTTCAAACCACTTGCGTACCGCCGCCTCCAGACCGGCCGAAACGATATTCATGTGGTTTTGGATTCGTATTCCATCCTTAGCACAGCGATCGATGATTGCTTTGCTCGAAACGTCGAGTTCTCTGGCGAGCTCGTGAATCCGTTTATTCCTCAGTGGTTCCAACCTTACTCCGTTGTTTTTTCAGGTTCCTCGTCGGCTGCGCCGGAAGATGTATCGTCCGTCGTTACGCTGCTCGTCACGGGCTCGCTTGTGGGTGAGTCGTCCGATGCTGCGCTGTCGGTATTCGCTTCCTCGGTTGCAGCCGAAGGTTGATCGTCAGCAGAGGGGGCGGCGTCTGCCGCAGGCTCGCTCGCCATCGTCGTTGCGTCTGCATTTGCATCTGGTGTGGCCGGTGATTGAGATGTGGCGTCGTCGCCGGCGGTCGTATCCGCCATGGCCGCATCCACCGCAGCTGCACCCTCGGTCGCTGCCGTGTCCGACGCTTCCACACCTTCGACGCCGCTGGCCGCCAGTTCGTCTTGCTTCTTGGTCTTCTCGGCCGCGGCCTTTTCGGCTTCCTGCTCGGCCTGTACTAACTTCGCCTCGGTCGTACAAACCTCGACGATCTTGGTCGCCATGCCTTCTTCGATGCCAAGTTCGCGCACCAGCGGTTCGACGCCGACTTCATCGACATCGAGCACGCTGATGAGACCCATGAGCGAGATGCGCTCCGCCACCACGTCTTCGATGCCCTCGACCTTTTGCAGTGTCTTGGCCAAGCGGTCGAGGCCCTTGTTGTATTCCGTCGGCGTCAGGATATCGATATCCCAACCGGTTAAACGCGCCGCCAGTCGCACGTTTTGACCGCGCTTGCCAATGGCCAGCGACAATTGGTCTTCCGGTACCACAACGGTGGCGCGACCGAGTTCAAAGCACAGAGCCGCGTCCTGAATTTCGGCGGGCTTGAGCGCGTTGGCGATCAAGATTTGCGACGACTCGTTCCAACGCACGATGTCGATTTTTTCACCACCGAGTTCTTCGACGATGTTTTTGATGCGGCTACCGCGAACACCGACGCACGCGCCGACGGCATCGACCTTGGTATCGATCGATGACACCGCCAGCTTCGTTCGGTAACCGGCCTCGCGCGCCAACGCTTTGATTTCGATAATGCGCTCGGCCACTTCCGGCACTTCCAATTCAAACAATCGTCGGATGAAATCCGGATGGCTGCGACTGAGAATGATCTTCACTTGATGCGGCGCTTCGCGGACTTCGAGGATCAACGTGCGAATGCGCTCGCCGGCCTGATGGGCTTCACCCGGAATCTGCTCGCTGCGCGGCAAAAACGCGTCGGTGCGGCCCAGGTTTACCACCATGCCGCCGCCTTCGTAGCGCGAAATCGTGCCGGTGGTGATGGTGCCTTTCTTTTCGATGAATTCGTCGTAAATGCTGCCGCGTTCGGCTTCGCGGATGCGCTGAATCATGAACTGCTTGGCCGACTGTGCCGCGATGCGCCCCAATTCGGCCATGCTGATGTGAATGTCATCCGCCTTGGCCGAAATGCTGCCCGACAGACGATCGATGTCGACGCTCACATCTTCGGCGTCGAGATATTTTTTGCGGATCGCGGTTTCCATCGCCGCTTCGAGGTCTTGATAAAGCAAATCTTTATCAATGTTCTTGTCGCGGGCGAGGCCGTCGATGATTCGCAGCAAATCCTGATTCATGTTCGATCAATTCCGTTTCTAAATTGTCGTGTCTCGGTGCGACGCCGATCCTTCTCTGGGCAACAAAAAAGCGGACCCCAAAAATAAGCCCACTTTTGCGCCGGTGCTAAATCGGGGCGGGCACCGCTTCCGCCTGCGCTGATCGCAAATTGGCAGCTTTTCGCCTAACGCATTGGCGTCCCCGTTGCCACGGTGGCCGCCCGAGTGGTCGCGAACCGATCAAATAGACGGCAATTAGCAGGCATGTGCCGTCGCCTCGATCAGATTGTTTCGCGTGCCAAGCATCAAAAAACCACCAAGGATTGCGACAAAAACGAATCCACGGGCGAAGGCTGTACTGACACCAACAGCACAACGTGCCAAGGTGCAGACGGCATATTTCGCCCTCCGAATCTACTAGGGTCGACGAGACAGGCCGAATCGTCAAGGTCGACCGGTAAAATTGGCAAAAATAGGGGCTCAGCGGCGGGTGGCTAGGGACGCACGAACAGATCGCCATCCGTCCGCCGAATCAGCCCTTTAAGCTGCAGCGTCGTGATCGCGACGGCGACCTGACCGGCCGGAATACCACAGGCTTCGCAGACGCTCTCAACCGGGATCGGATCGCCCCCGAGCGCCTCCAGAACGGCTGATTCGTCAGGCGAGAGGTTGGCGGGGACGGGCACAGCAGGGGCCCGCTCGGACGGTGTCTTGGCCTCAAAATCGGATTTCAGGATATCGCCCGTTGGGCCGAGTTCATCGAGGATGTCCTCAAATTTCGTAACCAACTGGGCCGCGCCGGCGCGAATCAGGTTATGACACCCCGCAGATTGCGGCGCATCTACCCGACCGGGCAGGGCGTAGACCTCGCGGTTGTATTCGTTTGCCAACCGCGCCGTGATCAGCGCTCCACTGCGCTGAGCTGCTTCCACCACCAAAACGCCCAGCGACATGCCGGCGATGATGCGATTGCGCGACGGGAAATTACCGGGCTCCGGCGCGACGGCCATCGGCAACTCGCTCATCACGCATCCGTTTTTGGCAATATCGGTAGCTAATTCGACCGCATCGGGCGGATAGAGATGACACAACCCGCAACCGATCACGGCAATGGTACGCCCACCGGCAGTCAACGCACCGCGATGGGCGGCGGTATCAATACCGCGCGCCATACCGGAATGCACCGTCATGCCGACGGTGGCGGCGCGCGCGGCAAATCTCTCGGCCTGTTCGATCCCGTAATGCGTCGCGTGGCGTGCGCCAACGATGCCGAAGCCGACGTTATCTTCGCGCTGCACGGTGCCGCGAATGTAAAGGCATGCGGGCGGGTCGGGTATGCGCAGGAGCAGTTCTGGGTAGCGCGCGTCTTCGCGACAGATGATTTGCACGCCGTGCTTCTCGGCGAGTTGAATTTCTTTCTCGACGTCGGCCTCCGACCTGCCGGCGACGATGGACTGCGCGATCTTCGGCCCGATGCCCTCCACGGCCTGCAGCCGCGCTGACGATGCCGTGAGGACGGGGTCGATGCCGCCAAACGCCTCAACCAGCCGCGCGGCGCGAATCGGTCCGACGCCACGACAGAGGTGTAGCCGCAGGTAACGGCGTGCGATCTCGGAAATGTTCGAATCCAACTGCGGCATCGTGCCAGCCCACCACACGTGACCCGTTCGCGGGTATACCTCCCTGCGACAATGCATTGGATGATAAACCGAATTCGGGGGCAATTGGCGGGCGAATGAAACGGTCAGTGACACGGGATGTCACCGCAACACGAAAATTTGAAGCTGGGCTGTGATTTTTCGCCGGCGATTAGGCCGTCATCGAACGTTGCGGCACCTGAAGCTCGGTCACATCGCGGCGTCCGCAGAAACCGGCGTCGGGTTCGTGCCAATGCGTGATGTCGGCCTCTCCCAGTCGCCAGCAGAACTCGATGCGGCGACCTTCGGAATAGGCGGGAAAGTCGACGATGCCCCTGCGCCAATCGCGTAGTTCGCAGCCGACGGCGGCGAGTTCGTCGATCAAATCGCGCAGGCGGTCGAGCGCGGCGGCGTATCGTTCGCGCAGGGCGTTGTCATCGGATGCCGCGCCCGCTTGATGGCAGCGATCTTCCAATGCGCAGACGTAACGGTGCTGATCGACGATATCGGTGGTGATGCGGCGGACCAACGGCAGGGCGCTGCGCGCCCGATCGAGCGTGAAGAAGCGGGCCGCGCGACGCGTTGCGAAGCTAGGATGCAGCGGACTGACGGTCTGTTCGGTTCTCATACAAGCCTTCTAAATAGACAAACGTCACAATTCCCCCAACTCACATCGACCCTGAAATTAGCAGTCGCAAAATGCAGTGTCAACGAAAGAACCGAGCCCGATTTCAGTTGTCCGATATCCGTGCGCGCCGTTAGCGGACGGTCCGCAAATAGCGCGTTTCTGATATGGCAGCGTAGGACAATGTTGTGATTTGCGCGTGGGGCGTCCGAGTCGAATTTGGTGGTTTATGAGACGCCGACAGCACGTGTATGACTCGAACAAGAGAAGTGTTTTATTTATACAATTATCTAAATCCGCCGAACATCATCGAGATCGTCATCAGCAACGTAAAGCCGCACACGAATAACGTTGCCATGCACAAAGCTGTGATCGCCGGCCAGCGCGGTTTCTCTTTGCGCGATAGCGACACGATCCCCGCGAAGACCGCCGTGCTGCCGCCGCCGAATGCGCCAAAAAATAGCAGCGGATACGTGATGCCGCGATCGATTTGCGTGATCTCAACGCCGTCGGCCGCGCTCATCTCCTGAAAATCGCTGAATTGCAGGTACATCGCGACGAAGAAACACAACTCGGCGATCACGATCGAGGCCAGCGCCACCTTACCGAAATGCGGTTGCACCGGCGTCGAGACGGTTTCTCCCGTCGTTGGGGTCGATGCTGATTGGTTGAAGGCGACGGCCTGATTCGCTGCGAGTGACGGCCCGCCGCGCGGCACGGGAACGACGCGACGGCAGAAGGGGCAATCGGCAAATTGGCCGGCGGCTTCGTCGTCTACCTCGATGTGCCGGTTACAGTGTTCGCAAACGAATGAAATAGCCATGGAAGCGTCGCGTGCAATTCGGGCGTTAGGCGTATCGAAACCGCATTCGGTTTTGACGTATCGCACGGATTATAGACGCCTACCGACAATTGACGAATGCCGCAACCGTTCGCACTTGCTCGAACGCTTAGGGGCCAGCAATGAACGCGTTGGTAAAGCCCTGTACGTCGCGACCGTCAAATTTGAAGTCGCCATTGAAGTCGCCGCGCAGATAAGGGTCGAGCATCGGGAAGGCCGTATTGTACGCCTCGTACTCACCGAAAACGAGGCTGACGAACAACGATGTATCGATGCTATCGATATCGCCATCGCCATCGAGATCGCCGGCAGGTAAACCCGCATCGTCCAAGACTTTAAATTTGGCGAGCGGATCGCCTAACACGACATGATGCCAACTTAGGACCGGAATGGCTTGATAAGCGGCTTCCGCCCATTGGCGACCGTTCAGCAGCATGTTGCCCATGAGATACTGGTTATCCGCGATGGTAAACGAGAACGGTTCCCATACGTGCCCGACGGCAAACGTGCCGCCCGCACCGATGAAGTCGGCGACCTGTTCCTGGCTGAAGAACGTGACGTTGCCGTTTAACGCGCGGGCGTTAAACGACTCGATGGTGTTGAAGATGGCACCGCGCGGGAATGTGAACGTTTCGATATACGTGCCGTCGCCGGGCGGGTTCTCACCGTTGCCGGCGATGCTGTGGTTCTCGCCGTACGATGCGTAGCCGAGAATCGACGCGGTGATTTCATTGCCGAGAATGAAGTCGAACGTGTTATCGTAAATAACATCCCAGCCCGCGTTGGATAGCGCGTTATCGGTCAGTTCGTAATCATCACCCGAATTGAACGGATCGCCCGACGTCAGCAACGGGTCGTCATCCAGTTCGTCGCCCGCCGCCACCGTATCCCACTCGTCCAACAGAATGGAATGAATCGCCTTATTGGCCACCAAATTCTGGGCGCGTGCGATCGATGCGATCGCATCGTCGGTGTTGTTGCCGTCGATGCGGCATACGAGATACATCTTCCCCGGCGTTAATCCCATGAAGCCGGGCAGGTTGACGTACGCGACATTCTCAAGGGTATTGAACGGAACGGGATTTTGAATGGCCGCTCGTGGAATCGGTGCAATGGGTTGAGACAGGCGGTGGTACGGGTTATCGATAAAGTTATCCGCCAAACTATCGAGCGTACCGCCGGCTTCTCCGTTTTCGAGGTTTTGCCACAACAGCACCAGATCGGCATCGACGGAAGCACAGGTCGCGTCCCCGCCCAAAAATTCATTGCCAACGAGCGTCACGTTATCGCAAACAAAAGGGCTATCGGTATCGCGAATCCGATGAGGAAACGGTCGCAGGATCAGAATGCTGATGATCTGCGTCGGTGCGGGCGTACCAGCAGCGTTGAGGTAGTCGCGAATCGGATTTCGAATTTGATTCACAAACGCGTCGTACGTGACCGACTCGACACCGGCGAGCGTAGCACTATTGACGTCGAAGATATTCTCCGGCGGCAAGGTCGGATGCGCTTGAATGTATGCGTGTAACACTTCCGACGAACCCGCCGCCAAGCTGTTGTACACGACCAGAACATTCTGCGGTTGAATATCTTGTGCAGTTACCGGGGCCTGATACGCAAACGCGAACGACGCCAGGACCGCAAGCACGAAGCTTTGTTTAACGGATTGATATGTCATGAGCCGTCTTCTTCCCAGGAGAAAACGATGCGGTAACACAAATTCTTACCGCGATCCGGTGCACGAGCGTTGCGCCCGCTCTTACCCCATACCACCAGCCGTCTCGCAGCGCGAAATCGAATTCATCCGCGGACAGCGCGTGTCGATTCTATTCAACAAAGGACCGAAAAACCAAGGTTTGTCTATCGATTCAGCGCAAATGCGTGTGGCGTCGCTGTTTGCGGAAACGGCGTCGCATCGTGGCGATACCGGCGTAAATCCCGCAGCACGCGAAACTAATACACGGGCCGCACATCGGAATGCCGAGAAAGCTCTGCATCAAATACCGCACGAAGCACGGGTCTAAATCTTCCAACCGAATCTCGAACGGAACGGGCGATTCGTCCGTGGGGCCGGTGGGGGCGCTGCCTTCGAGACAATCGCTGGTGCCGTTTTCATCCGCATCTGTATCCGCAACGCCGCAGCCGCAATCGCCCGCGTCGAGTTTGTTGGGATCGTTTGGGCAACCATCACCGCAATCGGGGATGCCGTCGGCATCGCTGTCGGTCTCGGGATTACCGCAGCCGCACAGCTGCGGGTCCGTCTTATTCGCATCGTCGGGGCAGGCATCGCACGCGTCGGGAGTTCCGTCGCCATCGGCATCGAGCGTGTCGTCGCCATCGGCGCAAACGTCGGATTCATCTGGAACGCCGTCACCATCGGCGTCGGGTTTGTCCTGATGGGTCGTGTCATCACCGGCCCGCACGGTGACGCTCAACGCCAATTCATTGTTCGTGTCGTCGTTGTCAATTGGCGGCTGCGCCAAGCTGCCTCGGATTTGCAATGCTGACGCTTGGTTGCTGTCGGCGGTGATGCGAAACGCGAGTTGGTGCATGCTGCCGGCCGGAAGCGCCGGGACCATGCAGTCCAGCGCTTGTTCCGAGGTGATATCGCAATCGGCTGATGAGACCACGCGCAGGCCGGGCTCCACTTCGATCGCGACGGACGTCGGCATCGAATCGCCGGGCCCGTTGTTCTGCACGATGGCGGTGTAATCGGTCGGTGTGTTCGCCGGTATCGTCGCAGGGCCGGTGATGCCGCGCACCTGCAGATCGAAATCCGCCGGCGTTCTGATAATGCCGGTGGCCGAGTTGTTGTCTGGATCGTTGTCTTCTTCGTCGGGCGTAAATGATGCCGTAAACGGATGCACGCCTGCTTCCAAAACGCGCAATGACCGAAACAACGTTTGCGCGCCGCCTGCTTCTAAGCCGTTAAGGTCGCACTCGATGCTCGATGGTGTTGAAACGCACGAGCCCAACCCCGGGCGACGGTTGGGCGTTTCCAAACCGTCGCTCAGATCGATTCGTAAGACGCCACCGGTACTGGGGAGACTGCCATTGTTCGTGACGGTTACGCGAATCGCACCCAACTCGCCAACTTCAACGACTTGATCGGCCGGTTCGATGGTGACGGCCAAGTCGAAATTGAGTTCCGTATCGGCTTCGCCAACTGCTCCCGTAATCGCCAACGCAAACCCTTGCGGCCCATCGTTCACGGCGGTGCCTGCAACGATGACTTGCCAGGTGCCGACTTCGGGCGTTAACCGTGTAACCTGTTCGGTGTTATTTAACGCGTCGGCGTTGCCGTCGGCTTGCGTTTCGAACCCGGCGTAATCGTTACCGCGATACGTCGCGCCGCTGGGGGCGACGACGATGAGGTCGAGATTATTAACGGGGGCAAAGTCGGTGCCGACCAAGGCCGGTGCGTCGTGGTAACACATCGTGACTTTAAGCGGTGCGGCGTCGCTCGTGACGGCAATCGCGTATTCGGCGGTGTTGCTGGTTTCCAGTCCGTCGGCGTGTCGTACGTCGCGCACGATCAATCCGCGGCCATCGCCATCGAAATACAAAGCGTCGTCGAGCAACACGCGACCGTAGCCTTCGCGCGCCCCGTAGTAACCATCGATGCCCGTCATATCGACGGCGCTGTTTACCAATATCGCCTTCAACAGCGCGCCGGTCGGAGTAAACGCGTCGGCGGAATCGGCAATGCCGCTCGGATAAAAGCCGTCCGTGAAATACTGTCGCGCAAGCGTGGCCAACCCCGCAACGGCGGGGGCCGCCCATGAGGTGGCGCAGCTGCGTTGAATCACATCGCAATTCGTTCCGACGTTGGCCGCGCGCGATTGGCAACCCGTGGCCCATACTTCCGGTTTTTGACGGCCGTCGTCGGTGGGGCCGCTGGCGCCGCTGCCGGGGTTGCCTTGGTTGCCCGCGTCGCCGGCAGCGCCGACGGCTAAGCAGTTCTTGGCGTTCTCCGGCGATAGTAAACTCGAAGACGCGTTGCCGTTGATGATGGCGAAGATGACGAGGTTGTCTTCGTTCTCGAAGCTAAAGGCGTCGATATCGGCCGCCCATGCGTTGTAGCTCGTGTCGAACGTGCTACCCCATGAGTTGCTGTGCACAAATGCGCCTTCACTTTGCGCGATCAGCAAACGCTCGCCCAGATTGGTCGGCGTGATAATCGCGGCTTGATCCTGAAACACCAAACGGCTTGCATAAGCGATGCCGATGAGATCGGGGCTCGCGGTTTCATCGAGCGGATCGCCGACCAGCACGCTGGCCGTATGCGTGCCGTGATAGCCGAACAATTCGCTTTGACCCAAACCGAAGTACGCCTGAATCTTGCGATGCAGCGGTCCGATCGGTGCGGACGCCCGAAAGCTGCAGTGGAACTCGTCCATGTCCCAGTCGATCAAGCCGACGGTTTGGTTTTCGCCGTGCAAGCCCCGATCCCAAATGGGCGTCATGTCCGGGATGTTGCTTTGCGAAATCCAATTGGTGCTGCTGTTGCGGGGCGTTGCTTCTGGGGCCGTCTCAACGTAACGAACTGCGTCGATGGTCTTGAGCGTTTCGACTTGCGTGGTTTCGACATCGACTAGTAATTGTGCGCCGTGATATCCGCTGGATCGTTCGAGTACGTCAACACCGAGCGCCGTGAGCTGCTCCTGCAGCGCGGCTTCGTCCGCGCCGCGATGGGCGTGCACGATCAGACGATGTTTACCGTCGCGCGCGAGGGCTTTGCGTTTGTCGGTGGCAAAGTTCTTCGCATCAGTTAATGACGGGGCAAGTTTCCAATCGGCCTGCCAAGCGCCAATGCCGGTGATGAATGACAGTTGCTTTAATTTAATGAGGTCGGCGTTGGCGATGTTCGCGAGATAGGCGTGGTCGGGAATGTATGCGTCGAGCGTGACGCCCGCATCGATCAACAGGCGCCGTTCCCGCACCGAAAGCGGTCGCGCGAGCTTGATGACTACATGCGGTGACTCGAGATCGGCGACTTCGCCGCGCACGACGTCTACAGCACCGGCCTTTAGCTTGAGCGTGGATGAATCGACTTGTGCAAACAGCGCTGTCGCCGCCGCAAAAAGTGCCAAGCCCCCGAGCGCAACGCAAAATCTCGCGCCTTTGATCATGGAAATCCCCGTGCTGTCGTTGCCCGCAATTTGTGTGTGTACCCAATAGCAGGGTCATGCCGCCGGGTGGCGACGTCAATCTTATGCCGGTCGCAAGGGGGATATTCAAGTCGGGTGGGATAACAGAATCGGGCCTGCGAGGTCCGTTAAGGAAGCAAACGGGCCAAGTGGCGGCAGCACAAGTGCGGAAAAATGAAGCGAGGCGCGCCGAGATCGGTCGCGCCGTTAGAACCAAGCGAATTATAGAAAATTGCCGTAACGATATCGGATGTGACCAAGACGGACCTACTAGCCATACCAGCGGGCGTGGTGCCGCTCGATTAGCTTGCACGCCTCGGGGTCGGTCGTCACAAACTCCGCCCCCACGAAGAAGCCTTCCTGCTCGATTTCACAATGTCGCACCCGCGCCGGAATTCGGTGACTGTGCGGATCGGACCAAAATAGCTTCACGCTGATGAGCGTACCGGGCTTTAATCCGGCGTCGCAGTGGAAGCCGAGACCGTCCCGCGAGATGTTGCGCAAGGTCGCGGCGCGGTCTTTTGTCGCTTCGTGGGTCAAAGCGGCGACGAATATCGGGCATTCACGATCGTGGCGCTTGGTTCCGCGGCGATTCACACTGGCGGAACGCAACAGTCGAAACGGCCTCGCGGTTTCGACGTAGCGGACCACCTCTCGTTGCAGAACTTCGGCTAGTGGATGTGCGGTGACAGCGATTGAGGCCATAAACGTGGAATCCCCCCAGCGGTTATGCGTGCCCGTTCGTTCGTGTGTGTTCAATATTTACGATTTAATCGCTATTTGTGCTTGGAAGGTGCGCGGACTACCGGACGTGAACGACCCATTATCGGAGTGGACCCGGCCATGCGCATCGCGTTTCGCCGGTCAGGTAAAACGCGCAACGATTTGAGGCCATCGCTCGATCGCTACTAAGCCGCCGACGGCGTTAAACCGACAATATTTTGGGAATCGCGCGTGAGGATGGCATGACCGGAACCGTTAGCCGTTATACTCAAAGTCCGATTCACCCAGTGGATCGCCCGCCTCTCAGAAGATGGGGAAAGCTGAAGTATTCTTGTTATTGCAGTCTTAATGGACGGGATGCGCTGACCATGCGTGTGATTTGTCGCGTTATTCTCGGGTGGGTGTTGTTGACACCCACTACGAGCGTTTGGGCACAAGGTGGCGGCATTACCGCCATTCGCGGTGCCACGGTTCTGACGTCGTCGGATGCAGGAACGATTGAGAATGGTGTCGTCATCATGCGCGGCGGCAAAATTGCCGACGTGCGCGTATCGAGCGGGCAAGCCGTGCCGCCGATGCCGGGTCTTAATCTGATCGAAGCCGAAGGCAAATACGTCACCGCCGGTCTGATCGATGCGTGGTCGACGTTGGGTTTGAATCCCGGTGGGCCGATTGCGCCGGTCGCAACTTCGCGCGCCACGGACGCACTCAATGTTTATGATAGAGATGCTTTTGCAGACGCGCTGCGCATGGGCGTGACGGGCGTTTGCGTTACGCCGCCGGCTGCCGGTGGCTTTTCCGGCACGGCAGCGTTCGTGCGGTTGAAAGACCTAAACGATCTGGCCGGCAACGTGACGGATGATGTGTGTATCGTCGCGCAAGTGGGCTTGGGCACCAAGGGGCCGGTGTCGCGCTTGGCAGAGCTTAAGGCATTACGCGATTTACTTGAGACGGCCGCTGCTTATCGCGACGCGCTCGATGAGTACGACGAAAAGCTGGAAGACTATAAGAAAGCGCTCAAAGACGGTAAGACCGTAAAGCTCACCAAAGACGACGACAAAGAAAAAGAAAAGAAAGCCGCCAAGAAGGGCGAAGGTCGGCGCGGTCGTGGACGTCGCGGGCGCGGTCGCCATCCGGAACACGATCACGAGCATGACCATCACGGTCACACGTGCGTCGGGATTCGCTGCTGCGATGAGATCACCGAAGACGAATTCGTCGAATGGTTGCAATCGCTCGGCGAGAAAAAAGAAGAAGGCCACGTTCCCGGTGACGACATCGGTAATGAACACGTCGAGTACGACCCGTGGGCCGATCCCGATTGGGCCTCCGACGAACCCGAAGAAAAGAAAGACGACGCCAAAGACAAGAAAGACGGCGATAAGAAAGACGACGACGAACTGAAGAAACCGGACAAACCCGCTTACGATCCGGTCTCGGAAGTCCTGATGCGCGCCATCAAGCGCGAGATTCCCATTCGTTTTGAAGTGCATCGCCCCGGTGATGTGCTGCACGTTCTTAAACTGATTGACACCTACTACCTTGACGCGACGGTGGTCGGGGCATCGGGCTTGTTGCCTGTCGCTGAAAACGTTGCCGATGCGAAGGTCGGCGTGATCGTTGGGCAGGTGATCGGCTCGGCGGGCGGCAATGACCGCAGCCATTTGCGCGATTTGAACTTGCAAAGCGCCGCCGCGTCACAACATGCCGAGGTATCGCCGTTGGTGTTGTCGAGCGGTCGCCAAGGCAACGGCGTGGGCGGTCAGTACCTCACACAAAACGCGGCGCTGGCCGTCAGCGGCGGGCTGAGTGAAGACGCCGCCATTCGCGCGATCACGATTGAAGCCGCGCGCAGTTGCAAGATGGCCGACGAGATCGGCAGCCTCGAAAAAGGTAAGAAGGCCGACGTCGTTCTGTGGAGCGGTCACCCGCTGGCACCGGACAGCGTGGTGGAGAAGGTGTTCGTCGATGGTGTTGAAGTATATTCGCGCGAAGGAGGCCAATGATGCATAAGCGAATGGTCTTCACGCTCGCGCTGTTGTTAACGGCCTCGGTTGCGCTTGCCGGCGATAGCTACGCCATCAAAGCGGCGGGCTACCTCAAGCCCGATGGCTCGATTGAAAAAGACATCACGCTGTTGGTGATCGACGGCAAGATCGGTGCGATCGGCCAAGACGTCAGCGTGCCGAATGGTGTGGCCGTTGTCGAGCGCAACGATCAGATGATCGGCCCGGGTTTGGTCGATGTGCACACGACGCTCGGCACTAACGGTCGCAACTTCGAACAAGCCAATTCAATCGAAGCGGGCGCGCGTGCCAAAGAACTCTTCGATCCCGATCATCACGATTTCAAAGAAGCCGCCGCCGCCGGTATTACGACGGTGATCATCGCGCCGGCATCGACGCATTTGATTGGCGGTCGCACGGTCGTCGTTAAAACGGGTGGGCCGCGCGAAGAACGCATGATGGGTGAAGGCCCTCTGAAGCTGTCGCTCACGCAGGAAGCCTTCAACATGCGGCGGACGCCCACGAGTTTGACGGGCGGTCTTTACAACTTGCGCCAGATGATCGCGGCCGCAGAGAAGAATAAGAACGATCAATCCGCCTTCGCCCGGTGGGCGCGCGGTGAAACGCATGCTTTAGTGGAAGTGGGCACGCCCGAGGGCGTTAGCACATTGGCGCAATTCGCCGAAGAGCAAGGCTTAAAGTGCGTCGCGCTGTATGCCAACCAAGCCGCGGAACGGTTGGACGATGCCAAGTCGCTCGGCCAACCTATCGTGTTGGGCACCTACGAATTCAGCGATCCGCGTCGCTATACGCGCAACCCTAACATTCTCGCTGCCAACGATATCCCGTTTGCATTGACCAGTAGCGCGCCACGCTATCAATCGGCCTTGATGCGTGTCGGCGCGGCGATGGTGATGAAGCAGGGCGCGCCGCGTTCGGCAGTGGCCGCGTCACTCACGACGGTGCCCGCGGAGATTGCGGGCGTTGCGAAACGCGTGGGTTCACTAACGCCCGGCAAGGATGCGGATTTCATTTTGTACGACGGCGATCCGCTCGACTTACGTTCGCGCATGCGGGCGGTCTTTATCGGTGGCGAACGGGTGTACGTGAGTGAAACATTGGCGTCGCACGACGGCAGCAAGGAAGGCGGGAAATCATGATGCGTCGATTGCTGTTAATGGCGTTGTGTTTGCCGCTCATCACCGCGACGACCCTATTCGCCGACGATCGCGCCGACGAATCGGGGCCGATCTTGCTAAAGGTCGGCAAGGTGTACGTCTCGCCCAACGAAATCTTTGAACCCGGCGCGATCATGATTCGCGACGGCAAGATCGACGCCGTGGGCGAATCCCTACCGGCCATCGACGACGTACGCGTGATCGATATGCCGGAGGCCACGATTACAGCGGGTCTGATCGATGCCGCCGCGACCGTCGGGTATCGATTTGGTTTTCACGATGCGGAACATCGCAGCGAAGTCGTGCCCGAAACGCGCGCGCTCGATACGGTCGATCTGCATGACCCCGGATTTGCTGACTTGGCGGCGCAAGGCGTTACCACGGTTTATATCTCACCCGATGCCGCGAGCGTTATCGGTGGCCAAGGCGCGATCGTGCGTACGGCGGGGCCGCGCGCACAACGCATCATCAATCCGGCTTCGTCCATCAAAGCCACCATCGGGCGCGAGCCGATCGTAAAGGCCAGCTTCAATCGCACGCCGTCGCGCTTCAGCGGCACGTCTTTCCTCACGCGCCGTCCGACCACCCGCATGGGGTTGACCTGGGTTTTGCGCAAGGCGTTTCACGACGCCCAAATGGTGAATCGCGGTGAAACGCCCGGCACCAGCGGCGAAGGTTCGCCGTCGGCCGAGTCGATGCCGATTCTGGTCGACGTGGTGAAAGGCGAAAAGCCGTTGCGCATTCAGGCGCGGGCACAGAACGATATTCTCACGGCGCTGCGCGTCGCGCGCGAATTCAATCTGACGTTTGTGTTAGAAGAAGGCACCGAGGCGTATCGCTGCATCGACGAGTTGAAAGCCGCGAACGTGCCGGTGATTTACGGCCCGATTTTTGATTACCCATCCGGTTGGCGGGCGCAAGCGGGTGAAGCCGATCGCTTTCGGCTCAGCGCGCCGCGCGAACTGCTCGACGCGGGTTTGACGGTGGCACTGAGCGCCTGCGAATTGCAGGGCGAAGGCGGTCTCGGTCGCATGGGCGCGTATGCCCGACGTTGCGGGCTAACGCGAAAAGAAGTGTTGGCGGCGATGACGACGACGCCCGCACAAATTTTGGGAATCGACGGTCAGGCCGGCACGCTGGCCGCCGGGCGCGGCGCCGATTTGGTGGTGTGGTCGGGCGAACCGTTTGAAGCAACCAGTAAAGTGAATTTGGTCTTTGCCGGCGGTGCGCTGGTAAGCGGGCGAATCGATAAGTGAGCACAGGCATGATGAACCAACGACGTTTGCATCGTTCTGCAACCATGGCGCTGATGTTGAGCGCGGCCATCGCCGTCTTCGTATCGGCGGCGCAGGCACAGACCGTGCTGCTGGAGAACGGCAAGATCATCCCGGTAAACGGTGAGCCGATCGAAAAGGGCAGCGTGCTGATCAAAAACGGCCGCATCGAAGCCGTCGGCGCGAGCGTTGACGCACCGTTCGACGCGAAGGTGATCGACTGCGAAGGCAAGGTGATCTTCCCCGGCATGATCGACGCCCATACGTGGCGCGGATTGGATGTGCCGAACGAATCGCCGGGCGTGACGCCGTTTTTGAACGTGTACGACGCGATCGATCCGTCGCAATTGTTCTTCGAAGATTCGCTGCGCGACGGGGTGCTATCGATTCACGTTAGCCCCGGCAACAACACGATCATCGACGGGCTTACGCGCGTGGTGCACCCCATCGGTCTGACGCCCGAGCAAATGACCACGGCTCCCGATGTGGCAATGAAATTGAGCGTGACGCCGAAGACCGGCTACGATCGCATGCGGCAAATGGCGGAATTTCGAGAAGCATTTCGCAAGCTCGACGAAGAGATGGCGCAACTGGCGGAAAAGAAATACGAAGACAAGTTGCGCGAAGATGAAAAAGACTTGACGGTTCCGCCTGAGGAAGCCCGCGAAAAGGGCAAGGAACTGATCGAGCCCAAGGATATTCCGGATAAGAATCGTAACCTGCTCATGCTGAGCCAGGGGAAGCTGCGCAACTTTGTTTATTGCGGCGCAGCCATGGATGTGCCGGCGGCTATTCGCACGGCCAAGCAATACGGCTTTTTCGATCAAAGCGTTTTCGTGCTCGGTAGCGAAACATTCAAAGCCATCGATGCCTTGAAAGACGCCGGGCGACCGGTGGTGCTCGATGGCAACTTGGTCCATACCGAAGCCGACGCGCTGACGGGCGAAGAAGAAGAAACCTTCGTCCCCAAGGTGATCGACGACGCCGGTTTGAAGTTTGCCTTGCAACGCCAATGGGGCAGCACGCTGGGCGAACGGTATCTCTGGTATCAGGCGGCGCGTTGCGTGCGCGAAGGCATCTCACGCGATCACGCACTCAAGTCGATCACGCTCTGGCCCGCTGAAATGTTAGGCTTGGGCGACCGTCTGGGCTCGCTGGAAAAAGGCAAAGACGCCAACGTGCTGGTGCTTAGCGGTGACCCGTTGAAAATGACGACCTGGGTCGAGCTCGGCTTCGTGCAGGGCGAAAAGGTATACGACAAGGCGGAAGATATTCGCCTCAATCGTCTGTTCGCCGCGCCGGAAGATGAGTTAGGCCCCAGCACCGCTCCGGTGAGCCAGCCGGTCGAAGAGGGCCACACGGAAGTGCACCAGGGCGAATACGAAGAACCCGAAACGGATCAGTAAGACGCCATGAGACGACGAACGATTGCCAACATCATTTATACGTTTGTCGCGCTGCTGGCGACGATGGGGTCGGTTGCGCCGGCAGTCGCCGCCGATAGCTACGCGATTCGCGCGGGCCGCATCTACACGATGGCGGCGGACGATGCGTGGTATATCGATAACGCGACGATGCTGGTCCAGGACGGCAAGGTCGTGGCGGTCGGTAGCGACCTGAAGCTGCCGCCGTTTATCGATGTGATCGACCGCAGCGACGACGTGATCGTGCCGGCGTTTGTGCTGGCCCATTCGCATTTGGTGCCGCAGCAGCGCGGCGAAGAATCGGTCGGTCCGCAGTATCGGGCTGTTGATGCGTACAACAGCTTTGCGGATTACACCAAGGTGTTGGCGGGCGGCGTTACCACGGTGTATTTGAGCCCGGGCGAGCATCGGCTCGTGAGCGGGCAGGGCGGCGTGGTGAAGTTGGCCGGACCGCGCAGCGAACGCGTCTTGCGCGACGCGATCGATTTGACGGTTAATCTCGGTGAGCGCGCCTTCGACCCCCCGAATAAACAGAACTGGTTGATCCCGCCATCGTCGGATAATGACATCAAGCCTTCCGATGTGCAGCGACCGAACTCGCGCATGGGGCAAATTCTTGAGCTGCGCGAGATGTTTGACTGGGCGCGGCAAGCGCTACCGCCAAACGATGAGCGCGGGGCCGTGCATGCCGAACTGGCGGCGCTGTTGCAACGCAAGGTGCCGCTGCGTCTGGTGGCCGATCGCGATATCGACATCGAACAGGGCATCGGCTTTGCCGACGATCAGAAGCACGCCGTTGTATTGGTCGGCGGTCGCGAAGCGTTTCGCCAAGCGGAAATGATCGCCGAGTATCGCGTGCCGGTGATCTTTCAGTTTCCGAATAACCCGTATCGCTTGTTCCAGAACTTGGGCGGCAACGAAGATGCGTTGCCCGAGGCTCTGACCATTCCGGAAGCGTTGCACGATGTGCCCTTGGCCATCGCGCCACCTCAAGATGCGCCGCATCGCGATTTGTTGTTCTATCTCGGCGCGTTGCGTGACGCCGGGTTGAGCGAACGCAAGGCGTTGGCCGCGATTACTTCTGATGCCGCACGTATTTTGGGTGTGGCCGAGCGGGTGGGATCGCTAACGCAAGGTCGCGATGCCGACTTTGTCATTCTCGGCGATAAGCCGCTCTCGCCGACGGCGCGCGTGCGCGAAGTCTTCGTCGGTGGCACGCAGGTGTTCGGCCAGCGCAAGGAAACGCGCGGCGGCTTGCTGGTAAAGGCGGGCCACGTCTGGCTGGGCGATCGTTGGGTCTCGCCGGGTGCTGTTTACGTAGAAGACGGCAAGGTCGTGAGCGCCGGCATGACGGCCGCTGCCGGCCCTTATGCTCAAGTGATCGACGCCGGCAGCAATGCGTATCTCACGCCGGGTTTTATCGACACCCACGGCCATCTCGGCTTGGAGGGCGAACAGGTCGCCGCCGGTACCGATGTATCGATCGGCAGCATTCTCTATCACGCCGGTCCCGAGTTTGCCCGCGTGGCCGAAGCCGGGGTGACGACGGTGATGACGCGTGCTTATCGCGCGGGCAACGGCGGCGCGCGGCTCACGGCAGTGCACACGGCGGGTGATACGCCCGAAGAACTTGTTGTGCGCGAAACGGCGGGCATCTACTTCCCGTTGCGCGGTCAAAAGCCGAAAGACGCCGCCGAGCGACTCAAAGGCCAGCTCAAAAAGGCCAAGGCATACGACGAAGCGTGGAAGAAGTACGCCAAGGAACTGGCCGAGTATCAGTCGAAAGACGACGACGAGAAGAAGAAGGCCGACGCCGAAAAGAAGGAAAAAGAAGACAACGTCGTCGTCGAAAAGCCCAAGGCGGATGACATCACCGGCACGTGGGAGGGCGAAGTCTCCGGCTCGCCGCTGCCCGAGCCGCAGAAGTTTACCGCCAAGCTCAAACACGAAGACGGCAAGGTCGAAGGTAGCTTCGCGACGTTCTTCGGCGGCGGTGAAGAGATTCCCGTCAGCGGCACATATAAAGACAAGCAGCTAAATATCACGCTTGATGTCGAAGGGCCGATGGGTAAGCCGCGCGTGGAAGCCACCGTCGATAAGGAAGACCATATCGTCGGTAGCTTTATCGTCGGGCGCTTTAGCCTCGATCTGGAGGCCGACCGTACGGAGCGGGCGGTGCCGACCATCAAGATCAAGCGCCGCCGCAAATCGAAAGATGCAGAAGGCCCACAGCCGCCGCCCAAGGATGAATCGCTGGAGCCGTATCGGGAATTGCTGGCGGGCAACATCGCCATGATGCTCGACATCGATGACGACAAAGCGATCGAAGCGGTGCTACCGGTGCTAAAGGAAGAGTACAAGGTGCCGTTCGTGCTGATCAATGCCGACGAGGCGCACAAGATCAAAGACACGCTCGCGAAGCACGATGTGGGCGTTATTTTGCACACGGCACCGGTGTTGGAAGTCGACAAACGCGAGTATTACGAAGCTGCCGAACTAACGGCCGCCGGTGTCGATGTGGCGTATCAAAGCGATGCCGAAGACGGCGCGCGGCATCTGCCGCTGCGCGCGATGTACGACACGCGTTACGGTATGGATCCGACGGCGGCGTTGCACGCGCTGACGGGTAATGCCGCGTCGATGTTGAAAATGGATGATTATGTGGGAACGCTGAAGCGCGGTTGCCGTGGCGATCTGTTGATCTTCGACGGTCCGCCGTTGATGCCGGGTACGTCGCTGCAGCGCGTCTTTATTAATGGTGAGGAGGTCACTCGATGAGCGCATTCGTTCGGCGATCGTGGGTTGCACGGATGTTGATGGCGTCGTTGATGCTGACGGTTGTCGCTCAGGGGTCGGTTCCGGCAGATGGCGATGCGGCGGCGCGACCGAAGCTGGCGATCAAAGCCGCTAAAATCCTGACGATGGATGACGACGATACCGTCATCAACAACGGCGTGATGCTGATAGCGGATGGCAAGATCGTTGCCGTCGGCAAACAAAGCAAGGTCGATATCCCCGCAGGCTTCGACGTGATCGATCATGGCGACGATTGGATTCTGCCGGGTTTGGTGGATTGCCATAACCATATCGCCGGTTCGCTGTTCGATTTGAACGACGGCGTGTATCTCACCAATCCGGGCTTGCGCACGGTCGATGTCGTCACGCCGCGCAACGAGAATCTGGAAAACTGCCTCTCCGGTGGTGTAACGAGCGTGTTGTTGATCCCGGGTTCGGGTAACAACATGTCGGGCTTCGGCACGACGACCAAGACCTTCGGCAACAGCACCGAGGAGATGGTCATCAAAGCGCCGGGCTCGCTCAAGATCGCTCAAGCGGGTAACCCTGAGCGCTATTGGTATCGCGTGGGCCGTCGCTTTATGAATTGGAACCTGCGGCAAACGCTGGAGAAGGCGAAGCTGTATCACGACGGTTGGACGGCTTACCAGAAGGGTGAAATCGCTGAGCCGCCGACCTTCGATATCGTGTGGAGCGACTTCCGCGATCTCTTCGACGGCCAATTTCCGGTGTCGGTGCACACGCAGATCTATCAGGTCTATATGACCACGATCACGATGTTGCGCGATCACTTCGGCCTCGATGTGGTGACCGATCACTCGACTTTCGATTCGTACAAGTTGGCGTCGCTCATCAAAGAGCGCGACATGTACGCCATCGTCGGGCCGCGTGTGTTTCACTTTGACAGTCGCGATCGCACGATCAACGGTTGCGCCGCCCGCTTTGCCGAACAGGGTATCGAGCGGTTGGGCATCAACACCGACGCGCCGGTGATTCCGCAGGAAGATTTGTCGTATCAGGCGACGATGGCCTGTTGGTACGGTTGGAACGATCACTACGCGGCTATCAAAGGCATCACGCGCATCCCGGCCGAGTCGTTGGGAATTATCGATCGCGTGGGCTCGCTGGAAGCGGGTAAGGATGCGGACTTCGGTCTGTGGACCGGCAGCCCGATCGACCCGCGTTCGGTTTGCAAGAAGACATTCGTCGATGGCCGCATCGCCTACGACGTGGAGGTTAAACGCCGAACCCGATGAATAGCATCTATCTCGGACAGGTTGCAATACGTCTAACGGCGGCGCGTGCGGCGCTGGCCGTCGCTCTCGTGGTGTCGACGTTTGCGTTGACGGCGACGGCGCAGGCGGCGGGCGATCGTTATACCGTGATCAAGACGAAGAAAGCGGTGACGGTCGGCGGCGAAGAGATCGACGACGCGAGCATCGTGATCGTGGACGGTAAGATCGAGGCGGTCGGCAAAAACGTCGACTATCCGTCGGACAGCATTGTGATCGATGCCAAGAAGCTGACGGCGATGCCCGGCATGATCAATCCGCGCACGATGATCGGCCAACAGTTACCGAACAATCGCGGTAACAAGTCGAATTTTCTCGTGAAAGACGAGTTTGAGCCGCCGGAAGATGAAACTTATCACGATTTGTTAAAGGCCGGTTATACGCTGTTGGGTGTGCTGCCCAATGGCAGCGGACTGCCCGGCCAATCATTGGTGGTGCCGACGCACGGCTCCAAGGCCGGCGAGGGCGTGCGCGACGAAGGGTTGGTGCGCATCACGTTTGGCCGACCGCCGAATGAGAAGGATGCGCTGCGCGGCGTGTTGAAAGAAGCCGAGAAGGCGATCGAGGCGGAAAAAGAAGCCAAGGAAAAGGCCGAAAAGGAAGCCGAAGAGAAGAAAAAAGAAGCCGCGTCGAAGCCTAAGGAAGAAAAGAAAGACGAGAAAAAGCCGGACGACAAGGGCGACAAAGATAAGGGCGACGGCAAAGACAAAAAGCCGACGTCGCAACCGGCCAGCAAGCCGAGCGCGAAGAAAGAAGAGAAGAAGGAAGAAAAGAAGTTTGAGATCAAGGATGAACTCAAAGCGCCCGTCAAGCTGCTGAAAAAAGAAGAAGGCATCGTCGCGCTGGTCGAGTTCGCTCGCGCTTCGGATGTGTTGCATTTCGTCGAAGCCATCGACGGCTTTGAGTTTGCCCAGCACTACGCCTTCGCTTCGCGCGGTTACGACGACCTGCACAACATCATCGAACACCCGCTCATCGGCGGTGCCGATGCGACGGTCATGCTCAAGCCATTGCTCCCGCAAATGCCGTTGACGGTGAATCCGTACAACTTGGCGCGCGAGTTGATCGAAGAAGGCTGCACGGTCGGCTTTTATCCGCTGGACGATAACGTGCGCGAACACGAATTGATGCGCGAGCGCGTCGCGCTACTCACCCGTGCCGGGTTGAAACGCGAGGACGCGTTGAAAGCGTTGACGCTGGTGCCGGCGCAGTATTTGGGCCTCGAAAAGCAGTACGGCACGTTGGAAAAGGAAAAGGTTGCCGACGTGGTATTGCTCGATGGCGATCCGCTCGATCCGTTTGCCAAGGTGCAGATGGTGGTGGTCGGCGGCAAGGTCGTGTTCGATCGCGCCGCAGAGGAAAAGGACAAACGGTAGGCACATGAAACACCTGCTGACATATTTCATCGCCGGGTTGATCTTCGCCATGTTGGCGAGCGGGATCGCGGTGCAGGCCGCGCCGACTACCGACCCGTCGAGTGATGATGAAGTTGTAACGACGCAACCCGACAAGCCGGAGAAGAAAGAAAAGAAGAAGCGCCGCGGCAAGCGCGGTCGCAAAGGCAAAAAGGGCAAGGGCGATGAGTCGACGAGCCAGCCGAGCAGCCAGCCCAGTTCGCAAACGTCCAGCCAACCCGCCAGCCAGCCGGCCGACGAAGCGGAAAGCCAACCCGCATCCGAGCCCGAAGACAAGGGGCCGGAGTATCTCGCGATCACCGGCGGCATCGTGCATACCGTCTCGGGGGCCGACCTGCGTCACGTGACGATTCTGTGCAAGGACGGCGTGATCGAGGCGATCGGCTCGCAGGTGGACGTGCCGGAAGACGCCGACGTGCTCGATGTATCGGGCATGCACATTTACCCCGGCCTGGTTGCGTGCGAAGCGCGCGGCATCGTCGGACGCGAGCCGGCCGAAGACACGACCAATGTATTCAGCACCACGTTGCGTTTGGCGAACACCGCCGGTATTACGACGGTCTCGTCGCGCACCAGCGCGGCCAAGGCGTCGTACGGCGTCGTGGAAAACCTGCCGCTGCGCAACGACTTGTTTGTGTCCATTCGCTACGGTCGCACCGCCGAGCAACGCGAGTTGCGCGAATCGCTCGAAAAGGTGCGTCAGTATCTTCGCGATCTCGAGCAATACGAGAAGGCCAAGGCCGAAGGCGATGAAGACGCCGAGAAGCCCGACGAATCGGTGGCCAAAGAAAACCAGGCGGCTTACAAATTGCTAAAGAAAGAAGCCGTCGCCCTCGTCTATGCGGAAGAAAAGACGCAACTCATCGAGTTGGCCGATCTGGCCACGCAATTCGGTTTCGACCTGGTGATTCGCGGCGCCTCCGAAGGTTGGATCGTGGCGGATCGTTTGGGTCGCGCGGGCGCGAAAGTCATCGTTTCGCCGCGCCGTCAGGTTGGTGCCAATCCGTATCTCGTGCAGGAAAGCGGCAATAACATCGAAAACGCCGCCATTCTCTACCAGCATGGTGTCGACGTTGCGGTCACGCCGTCGTCGTCGGGCATTAGCCTCGTCGGCTTGGGCGGTCGCGATATGCAACATCTCGCGATGGAAGCGGCTTACGCCGTACGCGGTGGATTGCCCGAAGCGGCGGCGATCGAATCGGTTACGCTGGCGGCGGCGCGTGCATTGGGCATCGACGACCGTGTCGGTTCGATCGAAGTCGGTAAAGATGCCGACTTTGCCATTACCGACGGTCCGTTGCTCGATTTCTTCACGCAGGTGCAATGGACAATCGTTAATGGTGAAGTCGTTTACGACAAAGCTCAGGAAAGCTTCTACGCCCACATTCGACCGCGCGAAGGTACGGATGAGGTCAACGAAACCTACAGCTTCTGGCCGCGCCCATTCAAGCCGAAGCCGGCACCCGCACCGGGTGAGGGCGGTCGGTATGGTGAAGGTGATTAAATCTCAGCATTTATTCTCGCTTCGTACGCGATGACCCATTTGCCAGTATTTTTGATCCTCAGGACGCCTTTTGGCGTCCTTTTTTTGTCTCGGAATGCTCCAGCAGCTTTGGGTTTGGGGGCTTATCGGTCTCAATAACGAGACAGGAAAGCGTCGAGTCGACGGCTGGGCAACGGTATATTTCGCGCATGGGAGGTCAAACCGTGCGATTCACATTTCAACATTTCTTGCGTAGCAGATCGAGCGCTATCGCGCTGTCTCTAATGTTCGCTGCGATCGGAATAATCGGCTGCGAAACCCATCTCAGCGCGCCGTTGCCGCTAATTGACTCGAGCGAAGAACTTCCGGGATTTATCTCGCTGGCGCGCATATCCGGCAATGGAACCGTGGCGGTGGGCGTTAACTCGGTATTTGAAACGAACGGTAGTGGCAAAAAGATAAACGAACTATCACCGCGACCGGCGACTGAGTATGCCGTGCGTTGGACCGCCGACCAGGGATATCAACGCTTGTGGGACGTCGGAGGCACCGATCGCGGCGGTACGCGTGCGGTGGCTGCTTCGGCGGACGGCAGCGTGATCGTCGGCACCGGGAGTTTTCCCGATGGGGCGAGCTCGTTTCGATGGTCGCCGTTGACGGGATTTAGCCCGTTGCCTCAGGGCGAGGATGGCATGAGCTTGATCAGAGCCACAAACGTATCTGCGGATGGGGCAGTGGTCATAGGGCGCTTGTGGCTGGCCGATGAGCGCACAAGCGCGGCATTTCTTTGGTCTCCGTTACAAGGCTACACCGTTATTCGCCCGAATGTTGAATCATGGCAGGACTGTCATGCAGTGGCCGTATCAGATAACGGTCGCACGGTACTCGTAGGATACCGTGTGAGTCAGAATCGAGATCGGTTCATTATTTGGAACCAGGAAGACGGCATCATCGATCCGTTAGAAGCTGTGGCGGACGATAGCAAGTACGTTGCCAACGACTTGTCGGCAGATGGAATCACGGTGGTAGGCTACTTGGGATCGAACGCCGCGGCGGAGCCGGTTCCATTTCGATGGACAGCCAGCGACGGCTTTGTCGACCTGCCGTTCCATCCCGACCTGCAGAATCGCGCGCGGGCAACGGCGATCTCAGCGGATGGTCGCATGATTGTTGGCTACGGCAACGATGAAAATGGCTGGGTACCCATATTCTGGGATGCGCAGGACAACATCAACGTGTTGAATGCTGAGTTGCCGGATGATGCTTTACAGCAGTTTGATGGTTGGCGCTTGGAACAGGCGTTTGATGTATCGCGCGACGGTCGATCTATCTTCGGGCAGGGGCGCGATAGCTTCGATATGACCTCCTCGTGGATTGTTAGGATCGATTAGCTCTCGTGAAATCCCGGGTTGATACCTTTTTCGGCTACGATCTCCTTTTCTCCCCTTAGTTGGATCGTCGCCGCCGCGCAAGCAGAAGGCCGCCCGCAAGTAGCAGCAGCGTCGTCGGCTCCGGTACGACGAACTCCGTTACCAAACCCACGCTATCGCTCGTCGTGCCGCCATTGATGATGTACGCGCGGCTAACGCCGTCGGTCGTGCTGTCGGCGGCGTCGAGTGTTGATCCCAATAGCGCCGCGCCGAACGGTCGAATCTCCAACAGCAAGTTACCGCCGGAATAGGTAAACGATTGATCGAACGGGATGGTCAGGTCGAACGGATTGGGCGACTGATCGCCTTCGAGCTGCGGCAACGCAAAGCTGCCGCTGAACACTTCGACTTCGTCGGCACCGACGTTTTGATCGAGATCGGCCAGCAGGCCATCGACGGGTCGCAGCGTTGTCGAAAGCCGAATGCCGAGGTCGGTGAATATGCCGCCGGGCGTGGTGTCGCCGTCGAATTGATCGAGCCGAAAGCTGATGGCGAGGATTTGTTGATCGACGATGCCTTGTAACTCGGCGCCGTCGTACACTTGCTGATAACGCGGCAGGATGTCGGGCGGTACAAACAGCGGCCTGGTCGTCGCGCCGTTGCCCTCATCGTTGGTGAATGCGGCGGGCACGACGGTTGCCGACCATGCGGGTGCGGCGGCGATCGATACGATCAATAACGCGTGGGCAAGTTTTTGATTTATCATGAACACTCCTCAATCGTTGGTGGCCAAGGCTGCGGTCGCCTCCTCCGTTTCTGCTTTCATTTAAGCGATTACCACACCGGCCCTACAAGCGTTCTTGTGTAACAACCCGGTCCCATCGACCGAAGTATGTGTCGGCGCGGTCGGCGATGACACTGTTACAAAACATAGACAAATGCCCGATTGCGTTACACGATAGCAGTATGTTGATCGCACTTACCGAGTTGTGGGACCAAATCAAGCAGGTCACGCCCGACTGGCTGGAGCCGTTTGTGTTGCTGATCGGCGGCATCCTGGGCGCAATCATTCTGCACGCTCTGCTGTATTCGATTGCGCGACGATTATCGGAAAAAACCAAGACCGACGTCGACGTGTTACTCGTGAAAAACACGCGCCGCGCCGCCCGGGCGGTAATGGTGGTGTTGGTGGCGCACTGGTTAGTGCCGACAACGGGGTTGGTCGAACCAACGCTCGGTTACGTGCGGCAAGTCACGACGATTGCGTTGATTCTGTCGATCACGTGGCTGGCGATTCGTGCCTTGGGCGTGATCGACGACATGATTCTCACGCGCCATCCGATCAACGTGCGCGACAATCTCAAGGCGCGACAGATACACACGCAGACGCGCGTGCTCTCGCGCACCTTGATGATTATCGTCGGCTCGGTCGGCATCGCGGCAGTCTTGATGACCTTCCCGCGCGTGCGGCAATTCGGCGAGAGTCTGTTGGCTTCGGCGGGGATTGCGGGCGTGATCATCGGGCTGGCGGCGCGGGCCACGATTGCGAACCTGATCGCCGGCGTGCAACTGGCGCTGACGCAGCCGATACGAATCGATGATGCCGTTGTGATCGAAGGCGAGTGGGGTTGGATCGAAGAAATCCGCTCGACGTATGTGGTGGTGAAAATTTGGGACGAGCGCCGCCTGGTGGTGCCGTTGAACGACTTTATCGAGAAGCCATTTCAGAATTGGACGCGTAAGACTGCCGATCTGATCGGCAGCGTGTTTATTCATGCCGACTATCGTTTGCCGGTGGACCGCGTGCGCGACGAGTTGAAAAAGATTGCCGAGGCCTGCGACGAATTCGACGGGCGCGTGTGCGTCTTGCAAGTGACCAACGCCGGTCCGACGACCATCGAGTTGCGTGCGCTCGTGAGCGCGGGCGATTCGCCCAGTTGTTGGGATTTGCGCTGCAAGGTGCGCGAGAAGCTGATCGCGTACTTGCAGGCGGAATTTCCCGAGTGTTTGCCGCGCGTACGGGCCGAGATCGAAAAGGGCGACGGCAAAAGCGCAAGTTACTCGGCGGATGCGCCGATCGACGTGACGGACCCGACGCTGCGAAACGAGATTTAGCTGCGCTATTTCAATACGCTAACTTGTCGTTTCGGGTGCCTTGGACGTCTGTACCTTCCGCACCCGCATATTGAGCATCTCGACGCCCAACGAGAACGCCATCGCAAAGTAGATATAGCCCTTCGGAATGTGTTGCCCCAACCCATCGGCGACGAGCATGACGCCGATCAGAATCAGGAACGCCAGGGCCAGCATCTTGACGGTCGGGTTGCGATTGACGAAGCCGCTGATCGATTCGGCGGCGGCCAGCATGACGCCGATCGAAATCACCACGGCAAGTATCATGACGATGGTGGACTTGGCCATGCCGACGGCGGTAATGACCGAATCGAGTGAAAAGACGAGGTCGATGATGACGATCTGAAAAAGCACGGCTCTCATGGTGCCGGGCGTTTTCTTTTCGAGTTGCTCCTTCTCGTCGGGTTTCTCGATCTTTTTGTGAATCTCTTTGGTCGCCTTCCAAATCAGAAATAAACCACCGGCCAGCATGATCAGATCGCGCGCCGAGACGGGGTGATCGAAGACGGTGAAGAGTTCGGTCGTAGCGCGGGCGATGGCGCTGATGCCAAGCAGCAGCAGGATGCGCATTCCCATTGCGAGCAACAGGCCGAAGCGCCTCGCTTTGGGTTGTTGAGCCGTGGGCAGTTTGTCGGTCAACACCGAGATAAAGACGATGTTGTCGATACCCAGGACGACTTCCATCAAGGTCAGCGTCAAAAACGCGATGGCGTTCTCGGTGGTAAAGAAGGATGCGAAATCGAATGCAGGCATGGCGTGTATAAGCTCCCTCGGCGCGCCGGATCGGGCGCATGGTCACTGGAGATAGCCTTGATACGCGGGCAGATTATCACGGTGGGGGGAATTTTGCGATATCGCGGCTTCGTGTGGTTACGATTGTCGATTCGTGATTGGTTTCAGCGCATTTTGGGGGGAAGATTGGGAGACTGACTGGGGCATGGCTACATCGTCGCGCGAATATGTTCGAGGCGCGCTCGCAGATCCTGCGGTAGTCGATCGGCGAGTGCTTGTCGAATCACGCCCGTACGTAGCATGTCTTCGATATGAAGCTGATCGACGCGGCGATGGGCTTGCAATTTCATTTCAACAAGTTCGGGAAGGCCGATGACGTAATAGCCGGAGTCGAACAGTTGACGCGAATCGAGGTCGGGCGCTGGATGCGCTTCGTGAGGGCGTACCAATTCGCCGGCCATCACCACATGCACGCTGGTCTTAGGATTGGGGTTCTTCGCATCCAGAAACATGTGCACGCCGTGGATTTCCACGGGTACTAGATCGTGATCGAGCAAGACATCGGAAGCGCGCGACCAATCTTGACGCTTCATTAGCAGGTCAACATTTTTCGTGGCCCGCACGCCGCCTGCGTCGATGGTCGCAACCCATGCGGCGACCGCGAAGCCGCCGATGACGGCATAATCGATCGTCGCTGCATCCAAAGCTGTGGTGGTTGTTTTGAGAAGTCGATTAACAGACTCAATCGCCTGCACCTGTCCTTCAAATCCAATAGACGGCGGCGATGATGGCGTCGAATCGTACACGAAATAGCCTCAGTCGTTACGCCCGCCCCAAGATCGGCAATTCGTAAATCGCCGCGTTGGTTTTGCGTAGCGTTTCTTCGACCACGCCCGGTGGTTGGCGGCGAATGTGGTCTTCGAATTCGGCGCGGAACTTTTGCACGATGGTGCGCATCGGGAAGGCGGCACCATCGGGCAGGCCGCAGATGCTGAGGCCGGGCATCATGCCCATGTTGGTGGTGATATCGACCATTAAGTCGAGGTCGCTGATGCGACCGGCCCCGCGTGCAATGCGCGAAGCGACCTTATACGCCCAGTTGGTGCCTTCGCGGCATTGGGTGCACTGGCCGCAGCTTTCGTGGGAATAGAAACGCGCGACGTTCATCAGCACTTGTCGAATATCGGCATTGTCGGGAATCACGATCGCGCCGGCAGTACCGAGACCCAGCAGGCCGTAATTACGGACATCATCGAAGTCGAGCACGCAATCGAGTTCTTCTTCGGTCAACACACCGACGCTAAGCCCACCGGGAATGCAGCCCTTCACGCCAAGGCCGTCGCGCATGCCTTGACCGAAGTCGTCACCGAAGATGAGTTCGCGGCAGGTAATGCCAAGCGGCGCTTCGTAGCAACCCGGGCGCTTGACCGGCCCGCTGATCGTATATAGCTTAGGCCCCTTCGAATTCTCGGTGCCGAGCGACTGAAACCAATCCACGCCGCGCTCGAAGATGTGCGGCAAGCAGCAAAGCGTTTCGACGTTGTTTACGACTGTCGGCTTGGAGAACGCGCCTTCGATGGCCGGGAAGGGCGGCTTGATGCGCGGCCAGCCGCGTTTGCCTTCGAGGCTCTCGATCAGGCCGGTTTCTTCACCGCAGACGTAGGCGCCGGCACCGCGATGAATGTAACACTCCATCGAAAAATCGGTGCCAAAGATGTTTTTGCCGAAGAGCCCGGCGTCGTACGCTTCGTCAAGTGCCTTTTGGAGAATGTGAAACTGCTCGTGAAACTCTACACGCATGTAAATGTATGCGACCGTCGTGCGCGTGGCGTGACCGGCTATCAGGATTCCTTCAAGCAATTGATGCGGATCGTTCTCCATCAGGAAGCGATTGCAGAACGTGCCCGGCTCGGATTCGTCCGCGTTGACGCAGAGATAAGTCGTTTCGCGATCGGCGGGTAGAAAAGTCCACTTCACGCCGCAGGGGAAGCCTGCGCCGCCGCGCCCGCGCAAACCGCTTTCCTTTACGCGCTCCACGACGTCGTCGGGGGCCATCTCTTTGATGACCTTTTCAGCGGCCGCATAGCCCCCACCGGATTTGTAGACGCTTAGTTTGTGGGCGTTGGGCTTATCGAAGTTCTTGGACAACACGGGCTCAAACTTGGCCATGTTCTGCTCCTGATATCGAGGCCACGCGGGCGTTGGGTTGTGCGACCCGCGCATCGGGCGTTATCGATTGAAAGTACAACAGGCTCCAGGCGATGCAGGCAACGCTGAACCACGTGCGCCATTGTCGCTTGCCGCCGAACATGGCGGGGGCCGCGACGACCAGCCAGATCGGCAGGAAGTCCAGCGCGAAGCGATTGTACCCATGTTGAAGATAGCCGGGTGAATGGTAAAGGGCCAACCCGACCAGTATCGGTAAGGTTCCGAGAATCAACGGCCGCGCTCCGGGGCGCTTCCACCACACGCCCAACCCCAACAATAGCCAGACGGCCAGCGGCGTTGTTATCCACAGGCTGGTGCCGATGTTGTTGCCGTCGGAAAAGCGCAACTGCGTGAGCGAAACCTCGGCAATGAGCGGCGGGGCGGCATGCAGGTAATATAGGTTGTCGCCGATGAAGGCGGTCGAAAAGACGCCGTGTTCGGCCACGCGCGATCCCATAAATTCCGTTTCGCGGCCGACGTAAATATTGGCATAGCCGAAATCGAGCGGGTTTCCGAATTTTTGATAATTCAGAAACAGCATCGGGGCGGCGATGAAAGCGAGGCCGATCCCCGTCAGCAAAAAGCCCTTAACGCCGTAGCGACGGGCGGCGACAAACAGCAGCACCAAGCCATACAGCGAGGTGAGTTGGCGGCTATAGGTGGCGATCATCAGGCCCAGTAGGGCGGGCCAGATACGCTGTTTGCCCAACACATCGGCGGCGAGAATCAGCAGGCCCACCTGCGATATCACGTGATCCATCTGGCCGAGGTAGCCGCTGCGGCAGAAGTACAGGTTGGGCAGGACCGCCGTGCCGCCGATAAAGCCGAGCGTGAGGGCCGCCGCGTAAATCGGCTGTTGCAGTTGACGATAAAAAACGACAAATGTCGCGATAACCAACGGCCAGAAAAAGGTATAGACGTAAGGCTGTGGCAACCAGAAGTCGGCCTTGTCGATTAAATAATTGTGCAGCGGCGAAAACGCGACCGTCAGCATCGATACCAGCGGCGGGAAGACGTTGTAAACCTTGTCTTCGAAATAGGCCGTATCGTGCTGGCGTTGTTCGGGGTCGCGCAGGTCGAGTTCGTCTGCATTGGCGGGCGTGATGTCGTAGCGACCATCGAGCCAGGCGACGCCTTCGGCGATGCCGGCATTGCTTTGCGCGTCGGCTTCCCATTGCGACAGACGCAGCTTGGGGCCGAGGCAGACTTGTATCATGATGACGGTAATGATGAAGCAGCCGAGTACTTCCCAACGCGACCAGTGACGGTCGCCCTCGCAGATTGCGCTTTCCATCGCGAGTGTCGGGCCGACTGGGGCGGCATTGGCGGCGGATACTTGCCGTTCCAGCGGGTCCCCCGACGGTTTATTCGGCTCGAGCTGAATGTCGGGGTTGGGGTTGGTCATGGTGGTGCTGTGGTGGTCGGCGATACGGTTTAATCAGGCGGTCGGGCATGGCGTTGCGAGCGCATTTCTAGGCCGACTTCGTTCCGACGGTAACCGCTTCCTGACGGGCGCGGCTCTGACAGAGTGTCTCGGCTCGAAAGTGAACAGGCTGTCATAGCCGAAGCTCGTTGGCGCAACTTGTTTACGAATCGCGCATCTCGTCGACGTCCGACGTTTTGCCTAACACATCGTCGTCATCATTAGACGCGACCGCTTCGTCGCCGTTGTTCTTTTCGCTGGGGGCCGGTGCTGCACCGGCAGCCGGTGCGTCGAACAGATCGGAACGCTCGGGCTCGATCTCGGCATTCTTTGCATCTTTGAGCAGCTTGGCGACCTGCTCGGGCTTCACGCACTTGTGCATCTTTTCGTTGATCAGCACGCACGGCGCATAATCGCAAGCGGCGAGGCACTCTTCGGTTACCAAGCTAAAGCTGCCGTCTTCGGTGGTGCCGTGTTCGTCGATTCCGAGTTCTTTCTTGCATTCGTCGAGCACCGCATCGGCGCCCATCAACTGGCACGACAGGCTGCGGCACACCACGGCAACCTTCTTGCCTTTATCGTGATCCCAAAAGTGCGTATAGAACGTCAGCGTATCGAGCACGGCACTAGGCGGAATCTCCAGCACTTCGGCAATCTCAGCCATCGCCTGATAGCTCACGTGGCCCAGCGCATCTTGCACGATATGCAGCGCCGGCAACAACACGGCGCGCTTGGTTTCGTAGCGCGGGAAGAACGAGCGAATTTTGTCGCGCACCGCCTCGTTAAGAATCGGGCCGGCCTCGGTGTCGTGCTTGGGCGTGATGCGATCGAGTGTTTTCCAACCCATGGGGATCGGTCTCCGGAATCAAATTTAGATATTGGTATCGCGTGACTTCGATCACGGGGAGCATCGCCGTCCCGGCGGTGCGTCTTCAAGCATTTCACCGGCGAGATGCCGATGCTGCCCCACCAGAATACCAATATCGCACTTTATCAAAACAGGCGTACGTCAAGGATCGATCAACGATCCAATTCAGCGGCAATGACGTTCAAACTACCGAGTACCGCCACCACGTCGCTGATGCTATGGCCCACGACCAACTTATCGAAGCACTGATAGTTGATGAAACTCGGCGGTCGGCAGCGGGCACGGTAGGGTGCGTTTTCACCATCGGACGCCAAATAGAAGCCAAGCTCACCGTTGGCGGTTTCGTTAGCGGCGTACGCTTCGCCGATGGGCGGCTCAAAGCCGCGGTTGGTCATGATCTGCTCGAAGTGATGGATCAACCCTTCAATGCTGAAGTAAACTTCGCGTTTGTCGGGCAGCGTCGCCTTTTCATTGGGCAACACGTTGACTGGTCCTGCGGGAATGTTGTCCACCAGTTGCAGGATGATGTGCATCGACTGGCGAATTTCTTCCAACCGGACCAAGTAGCGTGCGTATACATCACCGTCATGGGCGATGGGCACTTTGAAGTCCACGGCGCTGGAACCTTTACCGTCCCAGTTGTCGGCGTAGCACCAATAGGGTTCGTCTTTGCGGAGATCGCGCTGGATACCGACGCTACGGGCCAGCGGGCCGGTCCAACTCCAGGAGATCGCATCTTCTTTGGTCATCACGCCGATTCCCTTGGTGCGCTCCACGAAGATGCGATTACGCGTGAGCAACGATTCGAAATCGGCCAACGGCTTGGGCAGGTGCTTGATGAATTCTTTCACGTGCGCCGGCCATTCCGGCGTGATGTCGTACATCAACCCGCCAACGCGCGTGTAGCTAACGGTAAAGCGCGCCCCGCAAATCTCTTCCAGCAGGTCGTAAATGTGTTCGCGCTCGTTAAACGCGTACAGGAACGACGTAAACGCGCCGAGGTCCAGACCGGCGGTGCCGAGGCAGAGCAGGTGATCCTGAATGCGACCCAATTCGGCGAGAATGGTGCGGATCACTTTGCAACGCGGCGTGAGTTCGATGCCGAACAACTTTTCGCAGGCCGTGTGCCAGGCTAGGTTGTTTGAAATCGGGCTGATGTAATTCATACGGTCGGTGACGACCACGTATTGATTGTAATTTAGGTGCTCGCCCAGCTTCTCGAAGCCGCTGTGCAGATAGCCGATGTGCGGCACGCAACTCATCACGGTTTCGCCGTCGAGTTCGAGCACGAGGCGCAGGGTGGTGTGCGTAGCCGGGTGCTGCGGGCCGAAGTTGAGCGTCCACAAATCACCGCCGACGTCTTCGCGTTCCAGCCGCGTCGGTTGAATGTCGGGCAAAGTAGCCATGCAGGTGTCGGTCCTTCCCCGGCAGCGGCAAACCGCCGGAAATCGGAGGTCGGCACGCCTCGCAATGGGCAAGATCGTGCCTTTTTTCACAAAGTAGTATGGTAGAGGAGTTTAGGGGGCCTCGCAAGGAATTCAGGGGGCGGAATAGAAGCCGATTCTACTGGCTCAACCGACCACTGCGGGCCTCACTTCACCACCACCCGCTCGCGAATAACCGCCTTCCCATCCACATCCTTCACCATCATCTCGATCATCGGCGGCGTGGCCGTTGTATCGATTTTCAGCAGCCCATAGTTCACGCCCTCGGTGTATTTCTTTACGCGCTCGGGGTTCGGCTCTTTGCCGCCGCGGTCGAACGCACCGTTGGCGAGCGGGCTGCTGGTTAGTTCGTATAGATCGGGGCCGACGCCCTTGGGGTCGGGCTTGCGAATCAGTTCGGCAAAGTGTCGATCGCCAGCAAGAAAAATGGTGCCGGTGATTTGGTTATCCCAAATGAACCGCAGGAAGTCGCCGCATTCTTCCGGAAACAGCCCGCCCCAGCTTTCGTAGATGTGTTTGTCGCTGAGCATCTGATTGCCGTTGACGATCAGCTTGACCTTCGCCTGGCTGTTTTTCAGGCCCGACTTCAACCAGTCGAGTTGCGCCGTGCCAAACATGGTCTTGCGATTCTCGTCGCGATTGCGGTCGCGAAAGCTGCGATCGTCGAGCATGAAGATATCGACATCACCCCACGTGATTTTTTGGAAGCAACCGGGCGCATGGGGCAGGCCGTAAGTGCCGGGGAAGAACTCGCGGAATACTTCGAGCGCCACATCTTTATGTTTGAACGTGCTGTCGGAATTGTTCGGTCCGTAATCGTGATCGTCCCAAAGGCCGAAGCAGTAAGCCGAACGCAAGAGAGGTTGTAACTCTGGAATTTGGCGGTTCTGCGCGTACAGCTTGCGAAAGATGGCGCGGACTTTCTCTTTGTCGTCGGGATAATCGCTCGCACCGCTCGGTGCGTAGATGTTGTCGCCGATGAAGAGAAAGATGTCGGGCTTCTCTTCGACGACGGCGTTCCAGATCGGTTGCGACTCGGCGAATTTTTCCTGATGGGAACAGGAACCGAAGGCGAGGGTGAGTTTCGTCGATTCACCGTAGGCGGGAATGCGCTCGGCTTCGATTTCGATCAGTGTCTTGGCATCCGACATCTTTTCGATGGGATTATCAATCCAATCGGTGAAGCGCAAGCGCAGATCGCCGCCTTGAAACATACGATACGAGCCGATGTTAAACGTCGACACGTCGGCGACGTCCGGCCTGCCGTACATGTGCATCCATTGCGGCTGATTCTGATCCAACGCCGGCAAGCCGGGCCCAATGCGTTCCCATTGCAACAGCAGTCGTCCGCCTGCACGCGTCATGAGCCAGACCTTGGCATCGCCGTGGTGGGTATCCCAGGTGAGCATCGGCCCGGCGAGAATCTGGGCGTCGGTATCAGCGGGAGCCGTGGTGGGTTTGCCTTGACCGAACGCCGTCTCGGTTGAAAGCAGGAGGGCCCACATAATTGTTTGGATGTATCGCAGACCGAATATCATGAGGTATTCTCTCCCAAAATCTGAAACGATCAGTTCTGTGTAAGACGCGCGATGAAACACACGACGCGGCAGCCTGAGTTATACGCTATTGCGGGCAATCGTTGGCGAATTTCATCGGCGGCCGTAACTCACAGCCGCGCGGGCGTGCCCATCGCACCACGTCCTTTATAATAGGGTGGTCTGAAAAGCTTAAAGGATGATAAAACCCCATGCGCACGGACGCGACCACGCTATCCCGCCCTGAAATCCGACCGCTCGACCCGGCGCTCATCAACAAAATCGCTGCCGGTGAGGTGATCGAGCGCCCCTCGTCCGTCGTGAAGGAGTTGGTCGAAAACAGTCTCGACGCCGGTGCCAAACGCGTTGACGTCACGCTCGAAGTCGGCGGTTCGCAGCTTATTCGGGTTGTCGATGACGGCCACGGCATCGCGCGCGAGCATTTACCCCTCGCCATCGCGCCGCACGCCACCAGCAAGATCGCGACGGCCGACGATTTGTTCAACATTCATACGCTCGGCTTTCGTGGCGAAGCCCTCGCCAGTATCGGTTCCGTCAGTCAACTCAGCGTACGCTCGCGACCCGCCGATCAGCTCGAAGCGTTCGACATCACGGTCGACGGTGGGGCGGTTAGCGAACCCGTCGCCTGCGGCGCGCCGGTCGGCACGACTGTAGAAATCCGTAATCTATTTTTTAACGTGCCGGCGCGGCGCAAATTCCTGCGCACGCCGCAAACCGAGTGTGGCCACGTGACCGAGCAAATCGCGCGGCTGGCGCTGGCCCATCCGCAAACGGCCTTCTCGCTCACCCATAACGGTCGCAGTTTGCGCAACCTGCCGCCGACGGCCGATCGGCGCGAACGCATCGCCGACTTCTACGGCAGCGAATTAGGTGAATGTCTAATTCCATTGGATCGCCACGAGCGCGGCCTGCGCATCGAAGGGCTGATCGCGCCGCCGTCTCATTCCAAGGCGACCACCAAATGGCAATACCTCTTCCTCAACGGTCGCCACATCACCGACCGACGGCTGACGTATGCGATTCGCGAGGCCTTTCGCGGTTTGGTCGAGCACGACCGCTTTCCGGTGGTGTTTTTGTTTCTGACGGCAGATCCGCACGACTTCGATGCCAACGTGCATCCGACCAAGATCGAGGTGCGTTGGAAAGACGCGGGGTTGGTGCAGTCGCAGGTGTTGGCCGTGTTGCGCGAAACACTATTGAGCCGCAACCTGACGCCGCGCTTGCGCACGCCCAGCGCGCCGCCAAGCGATATCGGTAACCGTCCGAGCGATCCGGCGGCGCAGCAGCGAGCGCGCGAGGCGTTGGCGAACTATTTGAAACGCGTGGACCCGACGCAGCCACGTCTTACGTTTCGCGCTCACCCATTCGCGAAAGACCGCCTGCGACCGAGCATTATCGAAACGCTGCCGAGCACGCCGGAGGATGCGGACGACACCCATGCACGCACGATGGCGGATATGCCGGGTGAGCATGCAAGCTTTAACACCGATGCCGCTGACTTATCGAACCATGCGGCGCGAATTGCGCCCGACAGTGTCGAACAAACCCAACCTTTCGATTCCAACGCCGTCGGTGATGCGACGACTTCGCATCTACGCCAGGGCGACAACAAACGCATAGTCGGCACCGACGACGCCCACGCGCACAGCGCCGATGCATACGCTGCCGATCCCTCAGGCGCGCCGGGTTCGTCGCCCAACGCCGCCGTCGCGGCGCTATCGGCCTTAGCTCATGCCGGTGGCAGCGACGTCATGCAGCTGCACAACACGTATTTGGTGTGTCAGACCGAAGACGGCGTGTTGATCATCGATCAGCACGCACTGCACGAACGTATCTTGTACGAGCGCTTTCGCGAACGCATTCTGCGCGGTCCGCTCGAATCGCAGGGCATGTTGCTGCCAGAAACGTTCGAGGCCTCGCCCGCGCAGCGCGAAGCGGCCACGGCCAACGCCGACCTGCTCGATCGCATCGGCATCGAAGTGACCGAGTATGGCCCCAAGCTCTTGGCGGTGCAGCGTTTCCCCACGCTCTTGCGTAACGTGAGTATGAAGACATTTGTCTCAGACCTGCTCGACAAGCTCATCGACAACGCGGGCCAAACCAGCGAAGAAACCCTCATCCATGCGGCCCTCGACATGATGGCCTGCAAAGCCGCCGTCAAAGCGGGCGACCCGCTCTCGCGCGAAGAGATCTACGCCTTGCTCGAACAGCGCCACCTAACCGAACGCTCCAGCAACTGCCCGCACGGCAGGCCGACCACGCTGGAGTTAACGACGAAGGATTTGGAACGGCAGTTTGGGAGAGCGTAGGGGCGGGGATTTGTGATGTGGTGATTTGTGACGTGGTGATGTGGGGGATTTTGTGGTTGAGTGATTTGGTGATTGAAAAAGAGTTTTTTTTTTTGCGCATCGCAGCGTTCGAAATCGCAGAGTTTTGCTGGTCTGTGTGCAAGTTTCCTTTTCGAACGTTTTCCAGCCCGGAGTCGATTCAAATGCCTGACGAAGAACGCACGCTCTCCCCGATCGAGGCCTACAAAGCGATCATCGACGAGCTGGTAGATCGTACCGACGGACTGCACGAAAAAATGATTCGGAAACATGGGCAGTTTTCTAAGTGCCCGGCGGACGAAGCGAAGAACGAATTCGTTCAGTCGCTTACTGAACAGCAGCGTGTTTTGTTGGCTGAGATGATTAGAGACGAGCGGGAGAATGCGATTCACGCCACCCTTGTCACCTTCACAGAATGGGTTGATTTAGAGGGACTCGCCTTCACTTATAACGGTGAACCCATGCCCGTTGATATAAGTGGGACGGGTATTTTTGGTGAATACATTGGTCGACTAACAGGATGGGATTGGCCGGTCGAATCATAGCCCACTGATGACTAGTTACCAGGCGCGGGTGGCCCATGTCGGTACTCCGACGTGGGGTTGCGAATTTTACCCGGCGAAGATTTCGTTGCGATTGGAATCGATCGAGACCCCAGGTTGGCGTACCAACCCGGGCCACCCGTTACTGGTCTGCAGTGCGGCCCCTACACACTCAGCAGGTTCTTGCGCATACCGGTGCTCCGCGGTGCGGCTCCTACTGTTGAATCTTGACGAAGGGCTGTTGCATAACCGGCCATTGGATCACCGATACGCCCCAACCCATCCTGCAAGCCCCAAAATCACCCGCCCCATATTGTGGAAACGATCCCCCCGGCGATCGTCAACGATCTACACTCCGCTTGCGTTATACTATTGTCTTTATCTCGCACTGTGCCGCTTTTATGGGGTGATCGATGAACAAGCTTATCGCGATCGTTTGGTTAACGCTGTTGTGTGCGCTGGCGGGTGGTGAGTGCCCGGGCGAGATGGACATGATGGGTGACGGCATGATGGAACCGACCGACATGATGCCGGATATGTCGAACGACAACGATTCACCCGCACCGATGCCGCCGCCTCCGCCACCGAGCGGCGCGTGCTGCTTTATCGATACCAGTTGTTTCGATGGCATTGAAGATGACTGTGATGCGGCGGGTGGCAGCTTTAATCAAGGCGAAGACTGCGACACATTTGGTTGCCCCGCGCCGTCGATGGAAGATGTGCGCGAGTTGACGCATGCGCTGGAAGGCATCTTTCGCGAAGATGCTTATTTTTATCTACGCGTGATCAGCATCGTCGGGCGCGAATACTGGGACATGAATGGTGACGATCCCATTTGGACCAACGAATTACTCGGTCGCAATGGGCAAACCTTGGACCCCGATGGTGAACTTACGACACGCACCTTTCTCGAACGCTATAAGGTGATTCGGGCAGCCCAAACGCTGATCCGTGCCGCGGAGAACGCCGAGCCGCCATTAACAATGGAACAGCTCAACAGCACCGTCGGCTTTGCTAAGACGATCCAGGCGTACTCATTGCTGTTGGTGGCCAATCTGCAATTTTCCAACGGCATCATTCCAGAGACGGCGCTCGACGACGACGATCCGGCGGCGAGCGCGCTGAGTTATGCCGACAGCTTGCAGCATATCGCCGACCTGCTCGATACGGCGGCTGTAAATCTCACCAACGGGGGCGCGACGTTTATCTTTGATTTATCACACGGCTTCGCAGGCTTCGATCGACCGGCCACGTATCGACAGTTCAATCGTGCACTGTCCGCACGCGTGCGGTTGTATCAGGGCGACAAGGCCGGTTCCATTAGCGGTATTGCGGGGTCGTTCTTCAATATCAACGGATCACTATCAACCGGGCCGGGTCATAGCTATAGCATCGAAACGCGTAACCCGTTGTATAACCGGCCGGACGTCGATTTATACACGGCGCATGCCGATTTCATAGGTGATGCGGTGGGCGGCGATATTCGAGTGGGTAACAAGACACGCATGTATGTTCCCACTCCCACTTTTTTCGTGCCGGTTTCGTTCGAGGGCTTGGTCGGTAGCTTTCAAGTGGAGATGCCGTCATCCAGCACGGCGTCGATTCCGATTATTCGCAATGAAGAGTTGATCCTGATCTATGCCGAAGCGCAAATCGGCAGCGACGTCAACGAAGTACTGGCCGCCGTCAACCGCGTGCGCAATGCTGCGGGGTTGGGCAATTATCTCGGAGCAACCAACGACGCGTCGCTGCTCAACGAAGTGTTGCGTCAACGGCGCTATTCGCTGTTTGGCGAGGGGCATCGATGGATCGACCTGCGCCGGACTGGCAAATTTGGCGAAATCAACGTGGATCGCGTTGGGGATGTGGTGCATATGGAGTTTCCACGACCGCCGGCGGATGCGTTGGATGGGATCTAAGGGCTATGTGCTTAAAGCGACAAATGACTGTCTAAGATCGCCGCCGCATGAGGCAAGCGGCGCTCGCCAGTAGTAGCAGGCTAGCGCTAGTCGGCTCAGGAATGTAATTGCCTAGCTTAAATTGCACCGAAGGCAAAGAACCGGCCAACCCATCTTCGTCCGTCCACGTAAACGTCACGTCACCCGTTAAGTTGAACGGATTCTGAAACGTACCGATGACGACCAACCATTCGCGTTGGCTACTGGCAAAGCCCGCCCCATGATCGATACCCAGTGGGTTGCCACCGATTGCCAAGTTGGTGAGTTCCGCCGCGTTGTTGTCACCGGAAGCGGCGCGGATGAATAGATCATCGACCGTGATGCCGCCGGGGAAGGTGTCGTAAGAGACCATAACGCCATCGACCGTGAAACCCAGCGTGGTGCCGTCCCAAGTGAAAGAGAAGGGAACGGTCGCGCCGTTTTGCCAATTGTATTGGGCTTGTTCGAAGAGCGGCGGGCTTTGCGTCGTCATGCCGACACCGATTTCCCAATCGCCGTTGAGTGCGGCGTTGCCGTAGCGCGCTTCGCCGATGGCCTGTTCGGTACCGGGCTCAAGGTAAAGGTCCTTGTCACCGTCGCCGCTAAAAGTGAACGTGTTGAAGTTGCCGGCCCAAGCCGTCGAGGCGGTGGCAATCAAAGCGACAATAATTACGCGGAAACTCTGGTACTTCATAACAACCCCCCGGTTGTACCAAGTTAAGAAATTTCACAAAGGCTAACCGATCAGGTTCGGAAAAATCAAGTAGTTGCGGTCAAGCGTGTCGTGCAACCTGAGTGGTTTGGTGAAAATGGGGCAACGTGGTAACAGTGGGAATTCAGATTACGGCACCGTCCAATTACACGACGTGGTCAAAATCGATAATGGACGCGGTGAAGAGTGGCTCGGTCCATACACTCATGTATCCGAGTCAATCAATGATGCCGGCGTCTTCGGCATGTCATTATCAACCCGCCAGTCAGTAATAATAATAGCGAGTTCGGTTCCGGTATCGCGGTAAACACCTGATTGTCTCCTAGCCATGCTAGTCGCGTACCGTCGACCTGAACTCGAATATCGTCGTAGTCGTTGTCGGTGAGTTGGAATACACTGTGGCCGTCAAAAACGTAGATCTCGTTGTCATTCCCATCGAATCCCGACCATGCAAGCAGCGAATCGGATAGTTGAGGTCGAGCGTTGTTGATCGATGATGTCGGAATGGTAACTGTTGAGCCAGTATTGAAATCGTAGAGCAAAATGTCTCCCAAGCGCGACCAAGCGGCCCTATCCCCGAAGATCGACGGATTAAACTGTCGTTCGTTTGCGTTGGTCACCTGAATCTCGTGGTTTCCATCGAAAACATAAATCTCGCGGGCAGAATTGGTCGTGACCGGGTTGCCGAGCCAAACTGCACGGTTTCCTGATACCTTTGCATCTACATCTACAAAGTTGTTATCTGATATCTGAGTGGTGATACTCGTGTCAAGTTTGTGCATGAAGATTTCGACATCGTTTCCGTCAAACTGACGCCAAACCACGGTGTTGCCGTCGATCTCTGGATCCACTGACGCGCCATTGGATATTGTCGTTGTTAAGGCTCCGTCAAAGTGCTTAATCTGATCACCATTCACTTGCCACCAAACTACGTTATTGCCAGATATTCGGGCATGGAGGTCGCCGCCTGGACTATTTGATATTTGTTGAGGCGTGGTCCCGTTGTGAAAGAATATCTCTCGGTTTCCATCTTCAAGGCGACCTTGCCATACAACGTTTGATCCGGATACATAAGGTTCTTCATCTCGGATATCATTATCTGTCAACTGGTTTATCAAATTACCGTTAAACATAAAGATTTCCGTATCGTTGCCATCCCATTCTTCCCAGACAACGTTGGAACCAGATAGCTGTGGAGGGCCGACGGAAATGCCGTTTGTTAATTGAGATATCGTCCAGCCTGCTGAAGCCGATCCAACTTGGGCTACCGCGAGATTCGAAAGTAACGTGATAAGCCCGCAGGTTATGAGATAAGTAGTTGTGCGTTTGATTGTGGTCATACTGGCGGCTCCCGGTGGTCCACTGGGGCATACAATGTAAAAAGTTTTCTAGACTTCTTCTAACAGGTATAAGCGATTGGTGAGCGAGATGCCAGTAGTTTGACGCTTCCTGGCTTTGAAAACTGCTTTCAGGGATGCGAGGTGAATTTTTGCTCCCCTTAATCCTCTTCACCGGCATGGATGCTGACGACCGGCTCTTCGAAGGCCAGCGCGAGAAATTCGGAGAGATTATCACGCCCGCGTGGGTTGATCCCTTACCGCGCGAGTCGTTACGCTGCTACGCACAGCGCATATTGAAACAGACTGGCGTGCAAGGGCCGTGCATGTTGGGTGGGGCATCGTTCGGCGGCGTGATCGCGCAGGAAGCGGCGCATTTGATCGACGCAAAGGCGTTGTTTTTGATCGGTTCGTTTCGACACACACGCGAGCTACCGTTGCCGATGCGGGTGTTTCGTTTCATGAGTTATCTACCGCCGGAGCGCGCGCGATCGTTGATGGCGCTGGCCGCAATGATCGCTAAGCCGGTCGTCGCGCGCCCAACGCATAGGCGCATGCGCAAGATGGCCGCGCCCGAGTCGACTTTTCTGCGCTGGGCGTCGATGCAATTGTTGCGTTGGCGACCCGAGCCGCTCTCTTACGAGCTTCCGACGTTTCAGATTCACGGTGACGCCGACCGCACCATTCCGATACGCGGCGTCAAGCCCGATGCCGTGGTGAGGGGCGGAGATCATATCATCTCGTACCGTCGCGCCGCTGCGGTCAATGCGTTTATTGAAGAGAAGTTACGAGAATTGCAGTTGATGTGAAGCGATTAAATGACGGGCACGTGTGATCCATGCGGCTCAAATCACGTTTATAAATCTCAATCGCCAGTTTGCGGTTGCCATTTCTTCACGAAATCCGGGCTGCGGATAAACGGCTTGTTGCAGCAATTGCAAACGTCGCAATCGTCTTTACCGGGAACGGGCAACGGTACGCCGACCCATTCGATAGTGAAGCCGGCGCAGTGGTCAAGGTTATGCTCAAAGGCGTACATGATATCAGGCGTGAAGCTGACGTTGACGGTGGTGTCCTGTGGTTCAAGCCGATCGGGTATTTCAAAGTCGAGATCGAGCGTCGCCAAATCTTCTTTCGCCGCCGTTTGAACCAATCGGCGGCCCAGGCGCTCTTCGCCATCTGCGAGATGCACCGCGAATGTGCCAGCTATTTGCGCATCCATTTCCTTAACGCATAGATTCAGCACAAAGCTTCGTTCACTGCGCGGGCAAATTGAGATCGCACATTTCTCCTGCAAGGCAAAAGCCGTAAGCTGGTCGCGCGCTGGTCGAACGTAGGAGTCGACCGGCCTGTCTGTTATTTGAATCTGCTGCTGGACGGTGACCGACCCCGACAGAGAGCAGGCAGTCGTCCAACCGCCAAACATTCCGGTTGCAGTCGTAGGGGTAAGTGATACGTTTGTAACTACTGTAAACGACACATCCGCCGTAACGGTACCGCGGCGTATTTCTGAGCGCGGCACACAGCGGTAGGTGTATTGGTGATCTTGCTCCGCAATCATTTGTACGGAAGCCGGGGCGCCATCAACTGTGACGGTCGGGTCTGTTACAAGGTGCGATCCGGGACCCATGAAGCCCTGACGCCAGTCGAGATCGAGTTGAAGCACGAATGACTCGGTTTGCGGCCGTGGTGATCTGATCTGCGCTGTTAGATTGATGCAGCGCGCGATGAGCTGTTGGGTTTCAGGTGCGGAAAGCACTCCATCTTCGTAGCGTTCGAATAGTTCGTCATTCGCGTGCGCGGATGTGGATGGGAAGTTGATGAGCATGCTGAACGGCAACCATTTATACCAAAAGCGCGATTGATACAGATAAGAGCCGCCGTAGAGCAAGCCGATCGACAGCGTCAATAAGCCTATAGTTCTTCGCCGCCGTTGCCGCCGTTGTGTGCGCGGTGTCTTGTCTAGCTGTGCGGTATTGAAATGCTTGCCACACTCCGGACAAACACCGGCGTTCATCTGGTATTCACAGTTCGGGCAATACCCAGCCGGTTGTTCCGGCTCAGTGATATTGGTGTCAATTGGGGAACTACTCTCAGCCATCGCAATATTATGACATGGCAGCGTGCAAGATTCGAGAGTAAAAGCCGTAGAGAATCTTGATGTGCCGAAATAATTGAAGATAGATCGGAAACGAAGTATTTCGGTGAACTTGGATAGCCCCAATGCGATGGATCTAAATGGCGGCTTGAGGGTGCATCTCAAAAGCCAAGCGTGCCCGGCAAAATGATCGCGTCTTGAAAGTCGGAGAAGGCTACATAAACACCGGCCCCAGTTGCAGGCTTTTGCGCACCACGGTGAGGTGGCCGACGTGGATCATCTCGTGGCAGGCGATCGCGTGCATGAGGGCGGCGCGATCTTTGGCGAAGCCGTGCAGCTCTTTCGGGATGGGCGCGTCGATCAGCTCGGGGGCCGCTTGAAAGAATTTTTTGAGTTCGTCGCGCCGCGCGTTGAGTTGGTCGCGCAGTTCGTCGATGGCGGGGTACGCATCGGCGTCGCCGACCGGTTGGCTGCCGGTGGCGAACGTGGCGTGCCAACTCGCGGGCAGTTTGCTACCGCGCTCGGGTTGCAATTCTTTTAGACAATCGTCGTCTTCCCAAGCGACGTGACCCGCGAGCCAGGCGGCGTGGTTGCCGTCGGGAATGGGAATGTGAAACCAATGTTCATCGGGTGTGGCGTCTAGCAACCGCGTAAACATGAAACGCGAGAAGTCGAGCGAGCCGATGCCGCGTTGGAGTTCAGTGGGTGACATGTTGGAAGCCCTGTTATGAAATCGTGTGATCGCGCCAACCACGATTCAATGTAGCGTCGCTAGTTACCTCGGAATGTTGTAACACATTCGGTATCATACGCGGAGACGCGGCTGGAGACGCCCAAAATATGCTGTCGCATTTCAATGCAGCCGCGGAATCGTAGGTGACGTCGAGAGTGTATCGAAACAGAGAGCGTTAAGATGTTGGCCTGGAAAGTATTCAAGGCGTTGCGGTGGTACCACCAAGACGTTGGGTTCGAGTCTCCGCCGCTGTTAATGATGGCGGCAGTCGTCGGCGCTTTTTCCGCCAGCGCCTTTTTCTCTTGGCAGGAGTTCAAATACTTTGCGTGGGGGCGAAGCGCAACAGCGACGGTGATAGCAGCCGATCGCAACACCAGCTATATCGGATACGAGTGGCACGATCCGGACGACGGTATGCGCCGCGACAGGACCGACGCCGGTGATGATATGGAGTTTGAGGTGGGTTCGTCCGTTGATATCGAGTACCTGCCCGGCGTGATGGCGAGCCGTCTGCCGGGAATGCCGGGGCATCACAAGTTCGCATTGTGGGTATTCGGCTTGTCATCGTTTTCAATCGTTGCCTGCCTCACCTTGCTCTGGCGCAAAGGCAATCGCGAACTCAGAGAAGCCGCCGAGCCAACGAGCGAGAATGGGCCCCGTTTCGGTACGCCTTCGTAACTTTTTTTGTTATCGCTGCAATAAGCCCCCGCGCAATTCGTTTGGAATCTCGGCCTACCAATCGGCGACTTGAGTCGCCCGTTCGAGCCGCCTAAGAACGATAGCGAAAACCTAATAGTTGGCATGGGGTGGTGTGATGACCTGCGCGAATACCCAACGCGGTTGTGTCTTATTTTCTGCAATTCTTATCGGCGTGATGGCCGCTGCGAAGGCCGGTGCGGCCTTGCCGCCGGTGCCCACGCCGCCGCAAAACCCCGCGACCGAGGCCAAACGCATCCTCGGAAAAATTCTTTTCTGGGACGAACAACTCTCCAGCGATAACACGATGGCTTGCGGCACCTGCCACATCCCGTCGCAGGGCGGTAGCGATCCGCGCGTGGGTCGGCATCCGGGGCCGGACGGCATTCTCAACACACCCGATGACAAGCTCGGTTCGTTCGGCGTGATGCGGATGGACGCAAACCTTGACCCGATCGAAGACCCGATCTTCGGCTTCGATGTGCAAGTCACCGAACGCACGGCACCGTCGATGATCAACGCGGCCTACGCTCTCAACGGCATGTTTTGGGATGGTCGCGCGAGCGGCACGTTTGTCGATCCGGAAACGAACACGGTCTCGATCCCGAACGGCGGCGCGTTGGAGTCGCAAGCCGTCGGGCCGATTCTTTCCGATGTTGAAATGGCGCACGAAGGGCGCACGTGGGACGACGTACGGAACAAACTCAATTCGGTCAAGCCTTTGGAATTGGCACGCGACTTACCGCCGGACATGGCGGCGGCGATTTTGAATGGTGAGTTGTACGGCGATCTGTTTGAAGATGCGTATGGCGACCCGGCGATCACGGCCGAGCGCATTGCGTATGCGATCGCAACATATCAACGCACGCTGATTTCCGATGAAACGCCGTGGGATGCATTCGATGAAGGCAACGTGAACGCGCTAACACCGGCGCAGCAGCAAGGGTTAAACACGTTCATCACTGGCGGTCGCTGCGCCGTCTGTCACGGTGGCCAAGTATTTTCGAACCAGGCGTTTCGCAACATCGGCGTGCGACCGATTCCCGAAGATGAGGGACGGTTTGAAGTGACGAACGCACCACCGGATCGCGGTCAATTCAAAGTGCCGTCGCTGCGCAACGTGGGGTTGAAGAATCGCTTCATGCACAACGGTCAACAGATGACGCTTACGGAAGTGGTGAATTTCTATCGCAACCCGGCGCTGCAATTTCCGCAGAACATCGATCCGAACATGGCGTTGATCAACATTCCGCCCAATCAGGTGGCGAATTTGGTCGACTTCTTGCAGAACGGGCTGACCGATCCGCGCGTTGCGAGTGAGACGTTTCCGTTCGATCGGCCCCAGTTGTATAGCGAGTTGTCAATCGGCGACGTGAATTGCGACGGCGCGATCGACGGTCGCGACGCGCAGGCATTGACGCTGGCGCTGACCGATGACGTCACGTTCAAGGCAACGTATGCGGGTTGCACCCCATTTGCGGGTGATGTGAATCGCGACGGCGTGTCGGATGTGGATGATGTTGAGGCGTTGGTGGGTGTATTGCTCGCGTTGTAATGGCAGCAGCGTCCGGCTTTGCGGAAGTTGAGTTTCGATTATTGCAAAAAAAAACGCAGCGCACGCGCCGAGTAGGTCTTGGGGGGACTTGGCGGTGGCTGCGTTTACTTTTTTAGTCGATTATGGCGAGCTTGACGTTTTGTGATGCCCAAATCGACAAATGCATCATTGAAATTGGTGGCGGTGTGGCCAGTAAAGTCGATCGGTGTTTGGTCGGTGGGCGTGGGTGTTTCGTCGTCCGGCGGGTCGCTTGATCCGTCGTCGTTATTACCGCGCGCGCCGGGACTGTCGTCACTGGGGAGGGCGATATCGTCGCTGGGGCCGTCGAGCACGGTGAATTGGGTCACCAAGCGGTTGTTTAAGAAGTATTGCGACGAAGCGCATTCGAAGACCAGTTGGGTGCCTTCGAGGTGAATATTGACGAATACGACGAGCTCGTATTCGCCCGGTTCCAGTGTGAAATCGAGCAAGTGTTCTTCGTCGCGACATTCATCGGTGCCGATCGGCGGGGAGAACACGCCGGTGGTCGCGACTTCATCGACTCGTTCCCCATTTTCGACGCGGAATAGGTCGACGTGATTAATGAACTCATCGCTGAAAACTTGCGTCTCGAACTCAGCGTTGGGGTCGATCCAGCAGACGTTCCAGCGCATGACGATGGGTTGATTGGCATTGATGACACCGGCGGGGCCGCTGGTCATCGACAGATTTTCGACGCGCAACTCGGATGGCACCAGGTCGATGCAACCGAGGATGTTGCTGCCGCCGGCGAGGCCTTCCGAATCGAATCCGCAACCGGCCGACTGCGTGGTTGCTGCCATCAACGCAATTGTGAGATTGACATAGTTTCGTCGCAGGGCTTGGGGTGTGGTCATCATTACGGGTGCTCCTTGGCATTCCTGGCGTTCGCGTCGCAAACATCCGCCTAAGAGCCAGCGTGTCGCACCTCTCGTGCCGAACATCCGCTGGGTCGAAATTGTCGGGAATTCTATAAACGCGATGAAAAGAGAGCCGTGGGATCGGCGCCCCACATACGATTAAGAGGCGCTGCCACAAATAATTGGTCGTTTGAAAGGGAGTGGGGCGAGAAAAGTGGGGAATGGCGTCAGCATTGGGTACGACCACAGCGGGGCGATTTACCCAGTGTCTCGCATATGTGACGAATCAGTTTTGATTGGGAATTGCCGGGCCGCTTTCGGAGAGGCTGCCGCCATCCTGACACTCCCTGCAGATCACTTTACCCATCAGTGCGACCGACGACGTTTGCGCCATGAATTCCAAGGCGGGTAGTGTTTTGGTCTCTCCGCAGGCGTCGCAGACGAATTCTTTGGTGCGGCCTGCGAGTTCCGCCATCGTGTCGGACGGCACGCCTTCACCGCGATCGTTGGCGTTGGAATAAAAAAACCAGCCGGCCAAGGCGAAGAGTACGACCGACAGGATGATGAGGTACTGCTTTTGTTTGGGCATCGGCATGGAAGCGCCTCACGTTCTCACTGCATCCGATTTTAGACTACTCTACGATTGACGGCGACCGTTAATGATTTGTTAGCATACACTGGCTATTAGCCAGTGCCACAGCGCCATCGCCGCTCTCGATCATGAACTGGTCGAACCGTAGCGCGGTGACGAGATCCACCGGTGCGGCGAGTCGTTGATGTATGAGTGTGGGCTGGGGCGTGTTACGACATAACACCGACCGATGATCCATGAGAACGGGCGTTTCGGGGCTCCGTTATTTCCACTACGAGCAAGTCTTCATAAATCGCATTGGCTTCCGCGAGTAGTTCCGACGGTATCGCCGATCCATCGACGGTGCGCGGTCGCGGCGCGCGCATGTCTTGGGCGGCGTTCAATAAGCGCTGCTTATCTCGACAGTGTAATACAGAAGCGAGCGCTGCGAGGCTTGCTTCGGGATTCGCGCAAAGGCAATCGTAACTGAGGAAGTGCACCTTGCAGTCGGTCGTTAGCAGGCGGCGGTACGTTGCCGACCAATACTGTAGCCAGAAAGCGAGCGTGTTCGCATCGTGGTGGTTGTCGGCAAGCCAACCGTCGAAGTCGATGGGGCGCAGGTTGCTACCGAAATCGAAATGCCCCAAGTCGCGCATGTAGTCAGCGGCGAACGGGTCGTCGCGATGCATGGCGCTGAAGTTTTGGTGTTGTTTTAACAACGACGCGGCGTGATCCAACGGTTGGCGGAACGGAACGATGATGGTGGCGTCGGGAAACGTTTGGCGAATCAGCGGCAGCCGCGCGATGTTGAGATTGTTCTTAGATACATACCGCACACCGCTGGTGTTTGCGGGGCGACGCAACGCGGCGATCTTGCGCATGTGAGATTGAAAGAACTGTGTGAAATCGCGCCGAGGTTTGTCATTCCACGGGGAAATACGATCGCTCTGGTATTGCTGCGGCCAAAACGCCTGCCAAATCACCTCTTCCAGCGCTTCGGGGCTATCGAAATCGATGGTCATACCGTCGCCGTGGGCGCGTTCGCGGGCGGTGCCGGCCTTGCGAAACGACGACGAAAAGCGATCCCAAAGCATCGGCGTCAAGACAAACGGCATGTCGCGGTAACAATGCGTCGCGAACTCGGGCATGCGCGCGAAGCATTCCAATAGCAGTGTGGTACCCGCGCGGGGCAGGCCGGTCACAAAAACGGGGCGGTCGGCCGGATACGCTTTCAACGTGCGGGCATACACGCGATCTTCGATATCGGCGAGACCGAGCTGGGCGGTGATGGTGTTGAACGCGAGCTGATGCAGCGTACGGTCGGTAGCGCTATAGGCGCTGGTGGCGTCGGTGACGACTTGCTTGGGTTGCCAAAACATCGCGACGCATGCAAAGACGCCGGTGACAGTCAGAAATAGTGGCGACATCGACGTGGCGATGACGGCGTCGATATTAAAGATGCCGACTAGCGAACACATCCAAACGGCGGCCAACGGCAGCAACAACGCAGCCGCGCCCCCAAATGCGAGCGCGAAGAATTGTCGAAAAAGCGTGCGCGTGGCGGCTTTCAGCGCCGCTTCTTTTTCGTCGTCGGTGAGCGACTTGCTACGCACAACAGATTGCGCGTTTTGCGCTACTTTGGCCACGGCGAGGCCGGTTTCGGCCAGGTCGAGCGCGCGAAAGATCGCCACGAATCCGACGACCAACAAAATGGCTCCCAATAGCGCCATTAAGTAAGCTTTTCGTTGCCCGACTGGGCTGCGTCTTGCTTGCCGCGCAGCATGCGCTTAAGCGGATACCAGAGGAAGCCGAAGACGGCCGCCATCAGGCCGACGACGATCGCGAGCAGCGTGCCGATCGCGGCCAAGCCGCCGCCGGGGCCGACGTACGCCAGGATCAGCGATTGATCGAATAGATGGGTTGGATCAAACATGATTGGTCATCCTTCATGTTGTGTTGCAGATGATTGTTGTTGCACCACGCGACCGTCGGTCGGAACAAACAGGCGCTTTACTTCGCTTGGTAATCGCGTTACTTCCTGTATGAGACCGACGGTTCCATCTTCAACGTAGTTGATGTATTGCCAGACGATCTCGCCTTGCGGATTGACTTCAAACGCGCGGCCTGCGGTCGATTCGGTGATGAGCATGTTGCCGTTGGGCAGCCATTGATGTTTACCCATGATGTCGGTGACGAACGGCGCGGCGGTCGTGCCTTGGTAAGCAACCGTCACGCCTGTGCTAGTCGGTGGCTGCAAGCCTTCCGTGGTCCCACTCTGCGAGGGATGGATAGATAGGGCTTGGGCGGCATCGAACACCAGAATGCGGCTGCTCGGTCGAGCGTTGTCTTGATTACCGCCTTTGTTATCGAACACGCCGATGCGGTTGCCGTCGATAAAGTCAGGATCATGTTGCCAAACCATTTGGCCGGTCGAGATGAACTTGATCTTTTGCGTCGCGCGCCCCATCACAAAGATGGTGCTGATGTTGCGCAGTGATACGAGGATGTCGTCGCGCTTAGAGACGCCCTCGGGCATGTCGGCGGGGAATAGCTCGATATCGTTGAGATGCAGAATGTCCTGCTTGGCGTAACCATTGATAAAGCCGCGGCTCAGCCCGAGCAAACCGCCATAACCGTTGTCGCGCAGGATCGATTCGACGGACCATTCGTTGAGGATACGTCCGTCGGGCGAGACTTCTAGAATCGTCGATTCGTCGTAGGGCGCGCGCCGGCGCGGGAACTCGGTTTCGTTCTCGAAGTAGCGCTTCTGACCGCAAACCCAAAGGTTGCCATCGTCGTGCAAATGTACCGAGTGATGCGTTTGATACGCCAAACGCCAGACGATGCTGCCGGTCTTATCGATGCGCACCAAGCCGAGATAGTCGAAGTTAAAGACCAGATCGCCATTGGGCATCAGGGCGGCGCCGTGGATTTGGCAACCGGGCGCCGAGCGCGGCTTCACTTCGGAAGGCAGGTGTTCGGCGTCGGGCCAGAGTGCGAACCAATCGATATCCCAACGATGGATGACGCTGCCATCGAGATCGATGATCTCGGTGACCAGACGCTCGTCGCTATCGATGCGCGTGACGAGATTAACGCCCTCGCAGGCGTCGTCGGTCTTGGTGATGGCCGGCCACGCGTCGCTCCGAACCGGGTGGTAATACTGAACGAAGTTACCGCCGTTGAGCTGGCTCAGCCCCTGAATGGCCTGCTTGATAATGCCGTGTGGGAAGATTTCGAACATACCCACAGCCACGCCATAGCTAAAGACAAGCACCAGGCTGGAGGCGATGAAGTAACGCAGGCCGTCGGCGGGGTTGGCGGGTTTCATAGTGCGATCGATCTCCGGCCGACCTCAGTGCGAACGATCCAAGGCCGTCAATACACTATAAAATCGGGCCGATTGCGGCGTTACTTTGCGATTGAGGGGGAAAGTGCGTGGCAAAGATGTGTGGCGTCAGTTGCGTGAGAGTTGTTCTTTTCGGAAGGTGGGGAGGGATGGGCCAATAAGGATTGGGCTTTTGTGATGTTGTTTTCGATATGCTTTGACTGGTTATTTTGATCGTTCAATTGCCTTTCTACAACGATGCAATTATCGCACCAACTCCGTCAGGGCTGGCGGAAGCTGGCGGGGCAGTCGTGCGCGAATAATTGCAGTGTGATACGGTTCAATGCGACAGTGAGTCGAGTCTAATCTAATCGGAGGGTCGCTTATCGCCACGCTCGATGATAAGGCCGGTCTGAGCGCTTACGTAATTGACTATCAAATCCAATTTTTCCGGGTCGTACCGATCTTCGCCGATTAACTTTAGCTTTTCGCCAGTTCGAAAAGTGATGACGATGTTTCTTACATGACGCAATCCGATCGGTGCATCAAAAGACTCATAAGATGCGATTTGTGAAACATCCGCGTATTCCTTGCGCGTCAATATAAGGCTGTTGGATGAGAGAATACCTTTCTCGTCGATGACCAATCCGGTCCCCATCATCATTACGCTAAAGGTTACACTCAATAAAATCGAGAATATTGCACCAAAAAGCGCAACACTTCGGGCATTCCAACGGTATTCAGTACTTCGATAGCGATACAAGATGTGACCTAGGGTAGGATTCAACTTACTGCGGTAGACAATCTCAAATAATTCGAAGAGCCCAAATACACCGAAAAGGCATGGCATCAACCATGCCCAATACCATCGTTCGTCAATGACTGGATTAACAACTTCGCCTGCCCGTTCATGATAGATCTTAATGATTAGTAAAAAAGAACCAACAGTTGCCAAAATTCCTAGCAATCCGCCGAATATCAAGGATCTCCAGAAATAATTAACGATGAGTGGTGTTGCTTCATTAAATTCGGATTCGGACATAAGGTCGGCAGAGTCGACCTTAAACATCCAACGTAGTAGTTTTTGATACCAAGGGTCAACTCCGAGATTGGGTTCTTTGATCGAAGTTGTTTCACACATGCATTACTCTTTTGACGCTACGAATTCCCCACCAACTCATCCGACTGTTGCACGAACGCATCGCCTTCCCAAGCGGCGTCTTCGGTGACGACGCCGGCTTTGGCGGCTTTCTGGTCGGCTTGGCGTTGGACGAGATCGGCGTGGCTGGTGAAGTATTGCAGCGAGTGGCCGCGAAACTCTTCGATGGTGTTAAACCCGTGGCGATCCATAAAGGCATCGAGCTCGGCACAGAGCTGATGGATGAGTTTGTAACCGTGGATCATCAGGCCGGTGCACACTTGCACGGTATGCGCGCCGAGCAACATGTATTGCGCCGCATGGTCGCCCGATTCGACACCGCCGATGGCGGAGAGCGTGGCATTGGGAAACGCGCTGCTTGTTGCATGTTGACCGTTACCCTTGGTGCCGGGCTTGGGCGACGCCTCACATGCACCAACGTCGCGCATGCCAAACGTGGTGGGGCCATCCACGTTAACACCTGTATTGCCCGCGTTAACACCTGTATTGCCCGCGCCGTACATCATCGTCGCCAGTTCCATCACCATGCGCAGCGCGATGGGCCGCACGGCCTTGCCGGAATAACCGCCGGCAGTGGAATGACCTTCGACAGTCGGTTGGGGGCGTAACGTTTTTAAGTCGACGCCCATCACGCTTAGGATTGTGTTGATGGCTGAGATACCATCGCATCCGGCGGCGAGGCATGCGTGGGCCGGGTCGCAAATGTGCGTCACGTTCGGTGTCATCTTGGCCCAGACAGGCACGCGCGCGGCTTCGGATACCCAACCGCACACGTCGGTGAGTATCTCCGGGTCTTGCCCCATGGCCGAGCCCATCTTGCGTTCGGGCAAACCGTGCGGGCAGGAGAAGTTGAGTTCCAACGCATCGACACCGCAGGCTTGCACGCGTTCAACAATTTCAAACCAGGCGTCTTTGCAATACTCATCCATGATCGAGGCGATCAGGATGCGATCGGGATACTGATCTTTGATCTGCTTGAATTCGTCTTCCCAAACTTCGAGCGAGCGGTCGGAAATGAGTTCGATGTTTTGCCAGCCGACCACTTCGCGCGTTTTGGCGGCGCGCATCCGCGCATAGCGCGGCGCGACGTTGATAATTTTGGACGCATCGAGGCAGACGGTCTTGGCGACGACGGCTCCCCAGCCTTCGTCGTAAGCGCGACCGATCACGTTGGCATTGGTGCCGGGCGGTCCGGAGCCAATGACAAACGGGTTGGGCAACTTGAGGCCATTGACGGTCACACTGAGATCGGCCATGGGCGATGGGGCTCCTTGGAGGCGACGTAAAGCCTTAAATTTTAGGGAGAAAAGGCGCTGCTTCCAAGATGGGCGCAGAAAACCGCCGGTAGTGGGGGCTACCGGCGGGCGACGCGATGTGGCGTCGGATTCTTGAATTGGCTACTCAGCGTTTACAGCTTTCGGGCCTGCTTCCGCTTGTGGCTCTGCCGAGGCGACGTACGTCCGAATCAAAACGAGGATGACCGGCGCATTTTCGTCGAAGCGCGGCAGAGCGAACACGGCAGTGGCCTTTTGGCTGATGACGAGCGACATGGACATGGCTGCGGTTTGGACGATGGGCTTGCCGACGTCGAACGGCACGCCTTCTATTTTTTCGCGACCGACCATTTGAGAGAATGATGCCGTGAGCGGGTCGAGCAAGATGTTGCCATCGTCTTGCAGCGTGGCACCGACTTCGAGTTTCGTTCCGTCGGTAAATTCATTTCCTTCCGATAGTCGCAAACATCCATCATTCTCTTTGATGAGATGCGGCCGAAATGAACCCGTCATCATCGATGCTTTCTGGCCAGAGAAGACCAGTAAGCGGGGAGAATATAGATATTCGACGCCGATGAGCTTTTCGGATTGCTTGGGATCCTCGGGAAATGTCTTCGGAGTCGAGTGATCATAAAAGTCATATTCCGTCGTGCCGAGTTTGATTTCGACAACGCCATTGAGTACGACGCCTTCAAAATGAGAATCGCCGCTCATATCGGAATAGAGGTGTCGCATGCCAAAGGGTATCGGCTTGTCTTCACGATCGGTCATCTCGCGCATGGCGTTCTTCGGCACGACTTGAATCACATGGGTTGCGACTGCCGGGAGTACATTATCGTCTGGTCTGGTTGGTTGGTACCCATCGATGAACAGGTTATACATCGATGTATCGATCTCGACGTAACGCGTGTCGATGAAGATTTGCGGTACGCCGGCGGCGCGCATTTCTTCGTTTAGTTTGAGTGCTTCTTCATGCGATAGTGCTTCATCGCGCGGTGTTCTTTTCGGCTCATCGGCACGAACCCATGCCGGTGAAGCCAGCACCAAGAAGATCAAAAATTGGTTGAGGAGAGTTCGTCGATACATCGGGCTAGCTCCTTATTGACCGCCGCCGCTCGTCCATTGGCGAATGCCGATATGACGGGGCGTCGGTTTAGGTTGGCGGCGAGTGAAAAAGTCGGTTTGGATAACGAGTTGCGGGCCAACGTTGGAAACGGGCGGTGCGACGGGGCGTCGTGCGGGTGATTCGCGCGGGCTAGACGCTTTGTCTTGGATTTCCGGCGACGACACGAGCATTACCGTGGCAAGCACGCTGCCGACGCACACGATCAGGCAGGCGGCGATGGCTTGTGGAATCGTGATGCGCTTTTGCCAAAGGGGGCGACGAGCGCGTTTCTGATCGTCGTTGATGCTCGCATTGGCACTTGTCGAATCGCCATTTGCTATGACATCGCGAACGCGTTGTACGTCACTCGGCGTCGGTCGGGTCGCCGGTAGATCGCCGAGCAGTTGTTCCAATTTGTCAGTCTCACGCGGCGTCATCGATCTGCCTCCGCAGTAAATCGCGCAGGGCTTCCAGCCCGCGTCGGTAATGAGTGGCGGCGGTGCCCGCCGGAATTTCCAGCGTGGTGGCGATTTGCGCCAACGTCAGGCCGCCGTAGATTTTGAGTGCGATCACTTCGCGCTGCGTTACGTCGATCTTGGTCAAGGCGTGGCGCACGAGTTCCGCCGTTTGCCGCTGCTCGACATCGCGACAGCCGTCTAAATTGATCAGGCTTCCGCAGTTGGGCTCGAGCACTTCGTGGCTTGGTAGTCGTTGCCGTCGCCGCAGTTCGTCGATCGCGGCGTTGCGAATCGAACGCAGGCAATAGCCCAAGGGCTCGTCGATTTGTGTGCTGCGATACACGAGTTTCACCAGCACGTCTTGCACGATATCGAGGCTGTCGTCGAGATTGCCCAACCATGCCAGCGCCACGCCACAGAGCCGCTGGTGCTCGCGTTCGAACAAATCAGCCCAAAAGGCGGCATCTTGGTGCAGTCGGTCGGGCAAGCGGGCCTCGTCGGTTATTGATCACGTTGAAACAAGCCCAGTGGGCCGTGTTCGATTGTACAGACGATGATGGTGCGGGGATTTATTCGACAAATTTGGATTTTTTGATCCGACAAGAGTTTTCTGAACCACCAGTTCGGTTTATCGCGTGAGAATGTCCCCTCGACACGGCCATTTCCCTGTAGCACCGGCCAATAGTCGATGGATGTGACCGTTCGGCATTCTTGGATTAAGTGCGATTGGATTGCGAGGCGGTGATGGTCAAATGTTGATCCAATTGAAGATGGTGCTTTGTAGTGGTGGGCGCAACTCTTTTAGAGTTGAAGGCCTTGTTGGGCGGTGGTTACCCAGGGTAGCCGCGTCGCGGCAACCCTGGGCTAGCGGGCGTAACGCCTTCGGCGTAGAGCTCGGTACAAGTTGATGGACGTGCAGGTGGGTCGACGTGTAAGTGGATTGACGTGAAAGTGGATTGTTTTGATATACGATGGTGTTCCACCTACTGAGCGGAACGCGCGTGGCAGATCAATTCCAACTGGTTGCCTTCGGGGTCGCAGAAAAACAACGCTTTGGCGTTCATATGCGCAAAGGCGGCAGGCTGCGGATCGAGACCGGCGGCGGTGAGTCGTTGGTGCCAGTCGTCGTAAGCGGGTGCGGGAATCTCAAACGCCAAATGATTGAGCGTCGATTGCTTCACATCGTGACCGGTCAGACGCTTACGAGCGTTGGCGTGGCGTTGATAGTCGATCAACGCGAGTAAGACCGGATGGCCACCGTGCGCAAGGTCGGTGCCCTGGTCGCGAATGGTAAGAAACGTAATCGTCGGCTCACCGTTGGGGTCGTGACCGGCGTCGGTTTCGATGGAATATTCGCTGTGCAGCTTGAAGCCGAGGGTGTCGGTGTAGAAGGCACGCATGGCCGGTAGATCGCGCACGCTGAGGACGATTTCGGCGACGCCGGTGATGGGGGGCGGGGTGGACATATTCACTTATATTATCCGCAGTAGAGTGGCGTATCGACTACAGCCGACGGCAACGAAACGCATCAGTACAAGGAACTGGCGTTATTAATGGGTAAGCCCGAAGAGAAGACTGCGCCTCGTGCGGCGACGGCACCGGTTAGAGACCGTGAAGTCGCGGCGGTGATGGATGCGCTGCGGCGGGCCGTGAGCGAGTATGCGTTGCAATCATGCGAGATCGGATATCGCGATCGAATCGATAAATGGTTGTCACAATTCAGCGATCTATACGAAGAGGTAGACATCGTTGAATTCGGCGGCTGCGTGGAAAAGCAAACAGGTGTATCGCTCGACCAGAAAGATTGGGATTTCCTAAGCGGCCTACAACTTTGTAAGTCGCCCACAGAGTGGGAAGCACGATACGCAGCACTCTTCACGTTCGGTAGTTTGGCTGAGTTGATCGCGCAGCGCCTGATGCTGCCGTCCGTTGATGCGGTAAACATCTTCGGCCAACTGTCGAAGAGCGCCGGCGCCTTTAGGGCAATCCAAAGAGTACTGGAAGCCGATCGTCCCGATCTCGATCCGATTGCACCGTCAACGCCGGTTTTGGATCGCTTTGTCATACACAAAGACCTGCTTCCGGTATGGGCCAAATTTCGTGTTATGAGTCATGGACGTCTGCCGGAACTCAGGTTTCGATCGCTCGGAAAGTGGATCGACTTACTCGCTGTGCCCGTCGGTTGTTTGGTTTCTTGTGGCGCTGCCGCGGGCGTAATGTATATGATGCGACAACTGAACTTTGATTTACCAATCAGCGTGGCTGGTGCGGCGTTGACCGTAGCGGTTTTGGTATGGGGCATGCGCCTTCTTCAAAAACTATATGACGCGTACCAACGTTTGACTGGGCGTAGCGCTATTCGATTGCCTGTAGTCATCGAGACCTTTGGCGACGTGGCGCGCATCATTGCCGGTGAACGTGGCGGTTGGTGCAATGAATGCGGTTACGATCTTACCGGCGTCGTTGATAATCGGTGCCCCGAGTGCGGCGCCGCATCGAAGCCGAGTTTTGTCTTTCCGACGAGACCCGACCAATCGAGGCCCGACCAATCGCAGTTGGGCGACAGCAAACTCTGATTTGCGTTAACGGCCATGCCCGCAAGCACTTATGCATCGCCACCAAAATTCTCCATCCCAAATCGTTGACCTAAATTCACGCATTCGATATGTTTGGTTTTTGTTCTGGCCGATTCCGGTCGCGCCCGCGCGATGGTCGCGCGGGCGCTCGTGCGTCTCTTTCCCTCAAGAGGTCCCAACATGTCCAAGATTGCCAAACAAAAACTCGCCATGATTACACGCCAACTCGTCGTGCTCAGCGCTGCAGTCGCATTGACCGCGTTTGCTACCACTGTTGTCGTGTCCAACGCCGATCATCACAAGGACAAGCACGATCACGGCGATCATGCCCATGCCGATCACAAGCACGGTGACGCACCGGGTATGCCGTCGCCGGAAGAGATGGCCAAGATGATGGAAATGGTCGTCAAGATGGGCACGCCGGGTGCCGAGCACGAGTTGCTAAAGAGTATGAGCGGCACATGGAAGGCAACCTGCAAAGCCTATCACGCGCCGGGTATGGAACCCGATGTCAGCAAAGGCACCACGCGCAATGAGATGACGCTCGGCGATCGTTTCGCGCATCAACATTTCAAAGGCATGATGAAGATGCCGACCGCCGATGGTGGCCACGAAGATACCGACTTCGAAGGTGTCGGCGTAATGGGCTACGACAAAATCAAGAAGCAGTATTTCACGCTGTGGATGGATAACTTCGGCACGACGTATTACACCGCGACCGGCCAGTACGACGCGGCCAAGAAGGAACTGACGATGATCGCCGTCGGCCCCGACCCGATGAAGGGTATGCAGGATTCGGAAAGCAAATGGGTCTGGCGCTTTGATTCAAAGAATAAGTATTCGTTCGAGATGCACATGGATATGGGCGGCGGCAATTGGTTCAAGCACATGGAGATTATTTACGAGAAATAGGCGCGAGCGACTGCCGTTGGAAAAGCTCGATACCTAGACCGGCTAAAGACGCTCTGTAACTCAGTCAAGTTGGCTTTGTCGGTACTTGTTTGTTCGACGGTTCTAATCAAGACCAAGAGCCATCACGGTTTTGAGGTGGCCGCAAAAGCAAATATGCCCAAGGCATTACGCCAATTAGCCCCGGGTAGCCGCTGCGCGTCAACCCTGGGCTAGTGGATGTAACGCCTTCGGCGTCAACAGTCGATTTGAACCGTTTGCGATTAACAGCGCCTCGGATTTATCGGGTCGGTTTCGGTTTATACGTCGCACATGATCGTTAATCGCTTTCTCCTGCCAAAAAAACAGCCACAGCAGAGGAATCCCCTTGCTGCGGCTTTTCTTATTTCACGGATGTCTAAGCGAACTTCTTGTTACGCCACCGCCTCAATCTGAAACGCGCGCTGGCGATACAGATGCTCGAACAGATTCCCTTCGTGCGGTTGATCCCAACTGAGCTTAAACGTGGGCACTGGGCCGATGTTGAGGCGGTCGACGTTGGGTGCGTTCATCAAAGACGCGAGGAACTTCTTATCTTTCGACAACGCCGTGGCCACCAGCGTGGGGCCGATGAGACAGGGTATGTCGCTTGCGGGTGCTTCCACCACCGAGGCGTAGGGGAACAGGAATTCCTTGTTCGCCAGTGGATGCTCGGCGTCTTCGCACCAAACGATGGCTGGCAATAGCCACGCAATGCGCCCCTGCTTTACGAGGCGATTGCTGCCGCGAATTTCCTGCACCAAATCCGTCGCACCGTTGCCCAGTTGGGCGTCGATCGATTCCGACATCATCTCGGCCATGTCCGGATTGGCAAAGGCGGCGACTTGTGCGTTGGGGTCTTCGGCGGGCAGCGCCTTGATCTCGGCAAGCTTCTCGGCGATGGCCTGCGCGATCGCCTTACCATTGCGCGGCGTCCAGATGGCGCTGCAGTTGATGCACGAGCGACCACCGTTGGCCGCGATCGATTGCACCATCACATCGAGATACTGTTCCCAGTTATCCGCTTCGTCTTCGCCGATGACGATCTTGCTATAGCCGGGGCCGTGCAGTTCCACGCGCGGGTCATTGGCATAGGGGCGCGTCGTCGCCTCGCCGCCGAATAACATCGAGCGACCGCAACGGCGCAAGAGTTCGCCGGCACCGGCGTGATCGGTGGGGTAGAACCCGAATGCCTCGGCGGGCACGCCCACGGCTTTGAAGCATTCAATGATGCGCAAGGGCGACCAAGGTTCTTCGCGGCCGGGCTTGAGTACCAACGGACACTTAAGCGCGATCGCCGGTATCCACAGCGAGTGCACGCCGGGCGAGTTACTCGGCAAGACGGCACCGAGGCAGTTCGCTTCGCGGAAAAAGCTCAGCGTGCGGCCTTCGTCGTCGCCCCAACCCTGATCGAGAATCGACAGGTCGAAGCCGCGCGTGAGGCCGGCGATGACGACGTCTATCTCGTTAAAGATGCGATAGATCTTTTGGGCGTTTCCTTTGCAATAAGACATCGGCATGCCGGTCGTCGCGGATAGTTGACGGATGTAATCATCGAACGTTTGTTGTTCGTTACCGCATGCGACAGTGCCGTTGAGAAACAGCTCACCCGCTTTGCGACACATATCCATCAACTCGGCGACGGTGAATTGCTCGAGCACGTCGCGATCCATCTGGCTGATGTCGCGCCCGACCATGCCGCTGTTGGCTTGGCTGACCAGCGCAACGGCGTCGCCGGTGGCATGATGCACCAGCTCGGTGGTTTCGACGGATTCGTAGGGTTGACCGTGACGAAGAATGGGGATGTGGAGCATGTCGGGGCTGTCCTCGATGATACGGAAGCGAATTGTAGGGTCCGCACTGCGGACCGATTTCGACGGTGCAATACTCGGTCAACATCGTCGCGCCTTTTTGACGGTCGCGAACGTCTTGACTCTCACCCCTTCCTTACGGGCGGGGCTCTGATGCACACGCGGCTCTAACAGAACCGCATCTCAACTTGTTGGGTCCGCATTGCGGACTGTTCTCAATGGCGCGATGCCTGGTCAACATCGTAGCGCTTATACGGTATTCGCGAATGCATTGACGTTTACCGCTTCCCTAACGGGCGCGGCTCTGTTTGACTAACGGTGAGGATTGTAGCCGGGAGGGATTTCATCGGCACGCGGTGCGCGCACATAGAGCTTAGCGTCCAGCTCGATGGCACCAAAACGACGGAAATTGTCGCGGGCGCTGAAAAGACTGATGCGATTGATGCCCCCGGCGTATTGCGGGTCGGCCGATTGGTCGGGGTCGTCTTCCCAGAAGCAGACGGGGCAGCGATCCCAGAGGTCGCGCTCGCAGAGCGTGATAAATCCGCAGCAATGGCAGCGGTAGCGCGTCTTATAACGCCGGGGCTGTCGGCGATCGGGCGTGGTGTACTGAATCGCGATATCCCAATGTCGGTTTTTGGGCGGCATGGCGGCGACCACCTTTCGCTGGGGGAAGGTGCGATACTCCGTTTAATACAGTGTATGTTTCGGCGAAAGCAGAATCGATGTCAAGATGGAAATTGGGGCGGCGAAAATCGAGATATTTAGGGCGAATAAGCGGGCTGGAGGCGGAGATTTGGTGCTCTGGAAAGTCGCTTGGGATTCGAATGGCAGCGGCATCGCCGTTGAAGCAGGCGTTCCCAACGAAGCTCGACAAACGAACTTAGGGGAGGGCGCGAAAAAGCACGGTCCCGCTTGCCGCCTCGCGTATATTCCGGGCCGAATGCTTCCGCTTCGCCAAACGGCAAGCCAACGTCGCCGCGTGCTTCCGAACTGCATTGCAAAGCCTGGAGAGAGAACGCGACGTGCCGAACCAATTCCCACCCGCCGGCGTGGTAAACTGCCCTCATCATGCGACGGCGCCCTTCCGCTAAATGGCTCATCATCGTCGGTATCGCCGGCCTTAGCGCCGCCGATCATCGCGGCTGGCTCACAGGCCCGGCGGCTGACGATCGGGCGCGCTACCAAGGCGTTGAATGCGTCGTTACGTACGTCGCCGATGGTGACACGTTCGATGTCGACCTGCCGGACGGTCGCAAAGCAACCACACGCATTCGATTGTGGGGCGTGGATTGTCCGGAGACGGCGCACGGCGACGGGGCAACGAGCGCATATTTCGGCGAGATTGCTAAGGATTTCGTAACGGAGCACCTGCTTGGACGGCGCGTGCGCCTAGCGCTCGATCCGAATCGTGCCCCGCGCGACAAGTACGGTCGATTATTGTCATTTGTCTATTTACCAGATACCGGCGAGATGCTTAACGAAGTGTTGGTGCAGGAAGGCTTGGCATACGCCGATCGACGCTTCGACCACGCGTTTAAGCTGCGATTTCAAACACTGGAGAAGCGCGCCGCCCGTGAAGAAGTCGGCCTCTGGGCGGATGTGCAGGAAAAACAAATGCCCGCGTGGCGACAGCGAATGCTTAAGGCGGGCGTGATTCGCTAAGAAAGTCTGGGTTGGAATGATGTCGGTGGAAAACACCCCAACGCCACGCAGCAGTGCTGAGCTAGATCCATTCGTGTTCGTCAAGAATGTCTTTCCCGTGCTGAAATTAAGGCGCTTTGGCAAAGTAGCGGTTGACGAATTGTGCATCAATAGCGAGGAAACGAAGCGCTTTTTGATCGAAGTCGGAATACCTGATGCTGCAAGTAAGCCCGGGATCTTTGAATTTGTAACGCCGTTAAATTTTGAATTACCGCCGAATCCGAGCAGGGGCCGAAGAGAGCCGAAGGGTGGATCGGCAATTCATGTAGCAAATCTGGCGTCGCCGCAGAACCCCGTATTTCTGGATGAAGAAGGTGTCGTATTTGGATGCTTCGAGGGAGAAGACGGGGATCGGAATTGGTATATCAGCCGAAGTCTTGAAGTTCTTGTCGCGCAAGTCGTGCTAATTCTCGGCTACGAACGACGATATCATCACGACGCGATGACGCCGACACTTCACGATGCGTTCGTCTCCACGTTCGTCAAAGAGATGCAAACTTTGGACCCCGACGTATTGTCGGGATATTGGCAAATTTTCGTGGAGGAGGTTTCGTACGGCGGTTTTTAGAGTTTGGGATCGAGCCGATCAAGCATCGAATCCCTACTCGCCGCCTGATTCGCCTTCGGCAGCCGCTGCCTCGGGGGCGGGCTTGTTGCGGCCGCGCAGTTCGTCGAGTTCCTTTTTGGCTTCTTCCCACAGCTTGTAGGCTTCTTTGCGTTGGCCACGCTTGTAGAGGGTGCCGGCTTCGGTGCGCTTGCGCTTGATATCTTTGGTTTTTCGCATGGTTTCGATTCCCAAGGGTCTGTGCCGAGGTCGATTTGGCGTCGTTGCTCGGCGAAAATTCTGTTTAAACGAGCTCCACAAGATACCTGAGACCGCGATTTTGGGCCAGTCGGGCGGGGGGCGGAAAATTAATTTTCGGCGGCGCGCGGGGGAGATTGGCCTTAACCTTATGTCAAATGTTAATTTGTCGCTAAATCGGCCCGGATAATTTTTTATTTTGCAAGCCGTTGACACCCCATCGGGTCGTGGTAAATTGCTGTGCTGCGATGAACAAAACGCACAAGCGGTTTTCGAGTCGCAGCGAGCGAAACCAAGCAGCTGGAGCAGACTGCTGAGACGCCGAATTGACAAGTTGGTTTGACACGGGCGTTGCCGTCAGGTCTCGATTGATACGGACCACTGGCATTGCCGGTGGTTTTTTTGTCGCCACACTGAGCGGCAGAGCGTTCCGCCCGCGACGGATGTGGTTGGCGGTCCCGCTGGAAAGAATCGGGGCTCGTAGCTCAGTTGGTTAGAGCGCGTCGCTGATAACGACGAGGTCGTAGGTTCGACTCCTACCGGGCCCATTGTTAAACCACGGCGTGCGGATCGCGAGGCATTCGTGCCCGACTGGATTCAATACACGATAATCGGTGCTCTTGTGGTGTTGATTCTCGTGATAAGACAAAAAGGCGGTGGTTGAGGCCCGAAACGGCCAAGCTGAGGGTGCCTCAGTAAAATCAACCGCTGCTGACAAGATAAAGTTGCTGACGGCAGCCTGCCGCAGGTTTTTGCGGGGCCGTAGCTCAATTGGGAGAGCACCGGCTTTGCAAGCCGGGGGTTGTCGGTTCGATCCCGATCGGCTCCAGTGACTTTGAGTGTTCGATTGGATGGTGTGTTTCGGTGGCCTTTGATCAAGGCCTTCGGAACTCGGCATCCCTCGGGTGACGGGCTGAGGCCATGCCTCGGTTGCTCTTTGAAAAGCGAATAGAGTGGGTTGTGAAGAAAGATGATCTTCACGAACACAAGTGTTCAACCAGAGTTCTTATCTGCTGGTGGGGGCAACTCCATTAGTAGATAAAGGATTGAGCGCCGATAGCGGTGATTAGAATGACATAAGTCGTTGAAGTGGCGTTACGAATTTTCGGATTTGTGACGGCGATTCATCGATATGGTCAAGCTCGTTAAGGGTGCATGGTGGATGCCTAGGCGTTCGGAGGCGATGAAAGACGTGGAAACCTGCGATAAGCTTCGGGGAGCTGGTAAACAAGCATTGATCCGAGGATTTCTGAATGGGGAAACCTAATGCCGCCTAATAAGCGGTGTTACTGTCGGGTGAATGTATAGTCCGTCAGAGCGAACCTAGGGAACTGAAACATCTTAGTACCTGGAGGAAAGGAAATCAACCGAGACTCCCTTAGTAGCGGCGAGCGAAAGCGGATATAGCCCAAACCGTCCTTCGGGGCGGGGTTGTGGGGCCTCGAGGAGTTACAAAAGCGCGATTAGCGGAACGGTTTGGAAAGGCCGACGATACAGGGTGAAAGTCCCGTACGCGACGATCGATGCTCTCCTTTGAGAGGATTCCCAGAGTAGCACGGATCTCGTGGAACTCCGTGTGAAGCCGGGGGGCCCACCCTCCAAGGCTAAGTACTACCGAACGACCGATAGCGAACTAGTATGGCGACTGAAAGGTGAAAAGTACCGCAATAAGCGGAGTGAAAAGTACCTGAAACCATGCATCTACAAGCAGTCGAAGACCTATGCCCTCGGGCACGGTCGACGGCGTACCTTTTGCATAATGGACCGGCGAGTTACTCCTCTGTGGCAAGGCTAAGCAGTTCAGCTGCGGAGCCGTAGCGAAAGCGAGTCTGAATAGGGCGATGAAGTCGCAGGGGGTAGACCCGAAACTGAGTGATCTACCCATGGGCAGAGTGAAGTATCCGTAACAGGATGCGGAGGCTCGAATCCGTAAACGTTGAAAAGTTTTGGAATGACCTGTGGGGAGGAGTAAAAGTCTAATCAAACTCAGAGATATCTGGTTCTCCCCGAAAATGCTCTAGGGCATGCCTCTGGCCACTACGTTATGGGGGTAGAGCTACTGAATGGATCGAGGGGGCTTCCCGCCTACCTCCTCCAATCAAACTCCGAATACCATAACGACTATCCAGGGAGAAAGACTACGGGTGACAACGTCCGTGGTCAAAAGGGAAACAACCCAGACCGCCAGCTAAGGCCCCCAATTTTACCTGAGTGCATAAGGAAGTTGGGTTTCGATGACAGCGGGGATGTTGGCTTAGAAGCAGCCACCATTTAAAAAGTGCGTAATAGCTTACCCGTCGAGAGATCCGGCACCGATAATGAACGGGACTAAGGTAAAAGCCGAAGCTGCGGCTGCATAGTTTACTATGCGGGGTAGGGGAGCGCTGTTAGATAGATACGAGGTGTACCGTAAGGAGCACTGTTGGATCTAACAGGTGAGTATGCCGGTTTGAGTAACGAGAAAGAGGGTGAAAATCCCTCTCGCCGTAAGCCTAAGGTTTCCTGGGGAAGGTAAATCCGCCCAGGGTTAGTCGGACCCTAAGGCGAGGCCGAAAGGCGTAGTCGATGGTCAGCAGGTTAATATTCCTGCACTCCGTCTAAAGGTTGATACGTAAGTGCGTTTTTCCAGAATGTAGCCCATTACTAGATTAGGGTGCCCGCAAGGGCGAGGCCGATTTGTTGCCGAAGTATGTAACGGAAGAACCGAGAAAAGCTTGCGTGGACGATAGGCGGAACCGTACTAAAACTGACACAGGTAGGCGAGGCGCGTAGCCTCAGGCGCTCGAGAGAACGGTCCTTAAGGAACTAGGCAAAATCACCCCGTAACTCCGGGATAAGGGGTCCCTACTGTTGTTATTAATAACAGAGGGCGCAGAGAATCGGCAGCGGCGACTGTTTATCAAAAACACAGGACTCTGCTAACTCGCAAGAGGATGTATAGAGTCTGACGCCTGCTCGGTGCGGGAATGTTAAGGAAGTAGGTCAAGGGATTCGTCCCCGAAGCTTGCAACCGAAGCACCCGTAAACGGCGGCCCTAACTATGAGGGTCCTAAGGTAGCGAAATTCCTTGTCGGGTAAGTTCCGACGCGCATGAATGGCGAAACGACTGCTGCACTGTCTCAAGGACCGACTCGGTGAAATAGGACTTGTGGTGAAGATACCACATACCCGCGGCAAGACGGAAAGACCCCGTGAACCTTTACTGTAGCTTGGTATTGGAGCCGGCTATTACATGCGTAGGATAGGTGGGAGGCTTTGATCCGGTTGTTTCGGCAACCGGGGAGCCGTTGTTGAAATACCACCCTTGTACTAATCGTCTCCTAACCCCATCCCGTGAATCCGGGTGGGGAACAGTGCTAAGTGGGCAGTTTGACTGGGGCGGTCTCCTCCCAAAGAGTAACGGAGGAGCGCAAAGGTTGGCTCAGCACGGTTGGCAATCGTGCGTAGAGCGTAAGGGTACAAGCCAGCTTAACTGCGAGTTATACAGAACGAGCAGGTACGAAAGTAGGCCCTAGTGATCCGGTAGTCCGTGTGGAAGGGCTATCGCTCATCGGATAAAAGTTACTCTAGGGATAACAGGCTGATGACCACCGAGCGTCCATAGCGGCGTGGTCGTTTGGCACCTCGATGTCGGCTCATCGCATCCTGGGGCGGTAGTACGTCCCAAGGGTTGGGCTGTTCGCCCATGAAAGCGGTACGCGAGCTGGGTTCAGACCGACGTGAGTCAGGTCGGTCCCTATCTGTCGTGGGCGTAGCAAATGTGACAGGAGACACTTTAGTACGAGAGGATTGGGTTGTAGGTACCGCTGGTGCACCTGTTGTCCCGCTAGGGCAGCGCAGGGTAGCTATGTATGGAGAGGATAACCGCTGAAAGCATCTAAGCGTGAAGCCCCCCTGAAGATAACATTTGCATGCACGTTTGTGCGAGAGACCCCTTGTAGACTACGAGGTAGATAGGCCGGAAGTGTAAGCGCAGAGATGCGTGTAGCTGACCGGTACTAATGGTCGATTGCTTGACCATATTGATGAATCGCTGATGAAACACATATGCCAGGTTCCGGCATGTTTCATCGACGCGAAACATCGCTATCGGCAAAACTGGTTAGACACCAGAACTCGTGAAAACTCATCCGAATTGCTTCCCACTCTATTCCTTAATATTTCAGCTGCGACGTGGCGGAAACGTCCGCCGCAGCCGTGCCGGTGCCGATATCTAGGGGGAAACACCTGATCCCTTTCCGAACTCAGAAGTGAAGTCCCTGGAGTCGATGATAGTCCAAGTGGGCGAAAGTAGATTAGTGCCGGCTTTTTTGAGAGCCGCTTATCGAAAGATAAGCGGCTCTCGCCTTTTTTACGGGTCGCGTTGACGCGGTAGATTGGTGAGCTAATGCAGAATCGCTATATCCGTCTGGATTCGTGATCGCGTTAATCAATCTCCACAAATAGCGATTCTTGGTACACCGAAATTAGCCCCCGGCCAATGGCCGGGGGCTAAGTGTTGGATGCCCGCACGTATGATGCTCGCCGGATGGCTGGCGGCGTATGCGGCAGTCTATTCGGACGGCTCTTGGGCTGCCGATTGGGCAGAGGTGTGGAAAGAAACCGGCGCGGGGCAGCCGCTGCCAGAGGGGCATGCGTTGGCCGAGCGGCGCGCGGAAGTCGATCAGGCGGTGTTGGCAAATTTGTTGCGGATGAATTTAGCGCGGGCGGCGGAACAATAAGCCGTTCGGCACGGACCACCGGTTGCAAACCGGTGCCACAGCGCAGACCACCGGTTGCAAACCGGTGCCACAGCGCTGGCTGCGCCAGCGGCTTGGGAATATCGTCGCAAAGCACGCATTAACTCGAAGCGCAAATCAACACGAAGTGCGCGACATTACGAAATGCGGATCGTCAAAGAAACAACCACCATCGCGGATGCAAATATTCCATCACGGTTGCAAATACGCCGGTAGGCCGCGTTCGGGCCAGGCTTTCCAGCCGACACCGTAGGGATAGCGCGTGTCGAGGAATTTGTTTTCCGCATGACCGTCTAAAAAGCCGAGCACGTGTTGCGAATAGCGGCGGTGCCAACCCATGACCTGAAAGCCGCCGCCGTTATGGTCGGCGCTGGCCATCAGGTTGTGCATGTACGATTCGTAATAAACGGTGAACTCGGATGCATCGCCGCCGACGAGTTGGGGCAGCATCTCTTTCTCGTATTGCGCTAACCTGCTTCGCGTCCACGAACTCGTGTAATAATTCAGCCAGTACCAATTAACGGCGTAGCTTGTGCCGGCAACTTCCCAGGAGGATTGCGTGCTATCGGGATCGACTTGCGTTTGTTGGCCGATGATGCCCCAGCCCGGCGTGCGGTCGCCGGGGCAGATGTAAATCTTGGGCCGATCGTCGCCAACCGAACCGGGCACGAGGTACTTTGCCAACGGCCGTTCTTCCACCCGCCAGCGCGCGAGATCGATATTAGTTCCGAACAGATCGGTAATCACCGGCGGCTTGAAACCACCCCAAACGAACTGCGACGCCCAAGTGGCCTGCGGGTGCGGGTTGATCCACGGCACCACGCGACCGTTGTCTTCCATGTACATCACTTGCGCCGTCATGATCTGCTTGAGATTGCTTTGGCACTTCATCCGCTTGGCGGTTTCTTTGGCGCGCGACAGCGACGGTAGCAGGATCGACAGAATCAGCGCGATGATCGCGATGACGACGAGCAATTCGATGAGGGTGAAAGCCGAGCGCGTGCGTTTCATTTTTTGCTTCCCCTGAGTTGGGCGAATCGACCGATGAGCGTTGACACGATATTTGCCGGGTGCAGAGCTGCGCCGATGGCTTCGTGCCGTGATCTTCCTGCCGCAAAGCCGGTAGTATATCGTCGCGTCGGTACGGCAAGCAACAAAAGGCCATTTCTATCGCTTAAGGCGACATGTCGTGTCAAGGATTTCGGTAGGTCTTTTATCCACGGTTATTTTGGGGGTTCGTCGTGATCGGGCTGTGGTTAAAACCCTCACCCCGGCGCGCTTCCTGCGAGGGAGAGGGAGTGTGAATCAACCCTAAAGCGTGTTTTGTGTGCAAGGATGGATGGCGACGATGCCCGCAATTAGTGTGCGAGCGGTAGCGGCAACAAGGATGGCGACCATGACGGCAAAATGGCAATCGGCGGCGTCTATGTTGGCCGCGTTATGCGGCTGCGGTTGCTTTCAGCCGCCGCCGGTGACGCCGGACGAACGCCTACGCGGGACGGTGATCATGTTGCCGGGCGTTGAGGGCAACGCGTGGCAGTTGAAGCACGTTTATGAAGGGTTGCGGCGCGCGGGCATTGAGCAGGCGATCGAGATTGTGCCGTGGGGTTCACCGCCGTTGTCTTCGCTGCAAAACTTGTCCGACTTACCGCGCAACCGCGAGCGTGCCGCAGCAATCGCGCGCAAGATCAAAGTACTACGCGCGGAATATCCCGATGCGCCATTGACGTTAATCGGTTATTCGGGCGGCGGGGGCTTGGCAGTGTTGTCGTTGGAGGCGCTGGCTGATGGCGCTACGGTGGATCAAACGATATTGGTTGCTGCGGCGATCTCGAATCGTTACGACGTGCGACCGTTGTTGAAGAAGTCGCGCGCCGGCATCGTCAATATTTACAGCACGCGCGATTGTATCGTGGGCGCGGGTACGAAAGTGTTCGGCACGATCGATCGCAAGAAGGTGCTTTCGGCGGGGCATTGTGGGTTTGTGAATGACGATAATGCATTGGTCGCTTGCGAAGGGCTAACGCAAATCGAATGGACGCCCGCGTGGCGCAAGTACGGTCACGGCGGTGGGCATTTGGGGTATCTTTCGCGCGACTGGGCACAGGTGGTGTTGGCGCCCTTGATTGCGAAGTAATGGTGCGACGGGGCTTTGACGAAGGCAAGTAGGTCGGGTCATCGACCCGACGCGGTGTGACGCGAGGGCCTTAATTCGTTTTGACAAACGCGATTTACGAAATCGTAACTCTAGTGCGTTCGGATACGTCTATTGCGTGCAGCGCGGAGTTGTCGGGTCGATGACCCGACCTACGAGTCGCGTAGTGTAATCGTCGGATTGATGACCCGACCTACAAGTGCGTTGTGTCCATCGAATAGAAGCTGTCGTTAGGCGTTTCGCACGGTCGCGATCAAATCGACTTCGATCTGGGGTAATTACCCTCCCCCAATCTCCGACCACAGCTTCGCTTCCGCTTGCTTATATTTCGTCTGCGTCGTTTTTAGGTCGTCGCGCAAAACTTGAAGGTCGGGGTCGTCGATGGGGATGTTGCCATTGTGGAGTTCTGAGAGGCTTTGCAATCGTGCGGCGGCGTCGTCGACGCTGGTGGCGGCTTCGGCGAAGCTGCGGGCGGCGTCAAAGATGGCTTGCTCTTTCATTTCCTTGGCGTCGGGTGCGTTCAACAGTCGCCACGGATGACGCAGCACGTACTTCACGCCCGTCTTGATATGGTCGGAGCTTTCCTTGAAGTTGACCAACAAGCGATTGATATTCTGACGGTTGAGCACCACGATGCCGCGCGTGGTGTCGGTGATCGTGTTGAAGTCGTCGAGCGATGTGTTGAGCTTGTTGATACCGAGGCGAATTTGTGCGACGAGGCTGTCGGGTCGTTCGGCATCGGTTTCGCGGGCGATGTTGCCCGTCGTGGTTTCCACATTCGCGACCGTGCGATTGAGCGCGTCTTCATTATGCGTGAGCAACCGCGAGACGCTTTCGATGCCGACGTTGAGTGTGTCGAGCGTGGTATGCAGCTTGGTGAGCATCACATCGGGCTGATCGCGATCGAATTCATTGCGCAGGTTGGTCGTCATGGCCGCGATGTTATCGGCGACGACTTGAATTTTCGTGATCAGCGTGTCTTTTTCTTGCTGCGTGAGTTGGACGTTTAGCGATGACGTGATGTCGTTGATATCGGCCAACGATTGGTTGAGCCGGGCGACCATCGATTGTTCGGTTTGGGGGTCCAATTGCATCTTGATTTGCCACAGCAGCGAGCCTTCGCGCGCGCCGTCGAGTTCCGTTTGAATCGACGCCAATGCACCGGCAAAGCCGCCGGGTGGTGCACCTTCGATGAATTCGCCGTCAAAGGTTTTGGCGGCCGAACCCAGATCGAGTCGAATGATCGCCGCACCGCCTAGGGCCGGCGCTTCGGCAAAGGCGGAACAGTTTTCTCGCAAAACAAGATCGTCGCGAATCTTCGCCAGCACGTTGATGTGAAAGGTCGGTTGGCCGTCGGCGTCGGTCGAAGGTTCGCGCACCAGTTCGGCCTTGGTGACCTTGCCGACGGTTTGTCCGCCGACGAGCACGATCGCGCCTTCGTTAATCGGCGGCATGATGGGCGTGGGCGGAAAGCGGATCGCCACCGGCTGGGCACCGGCCTCCACGTCTTTGCTGATCGAGATCAAAATCACAACGGCCAGCGCCATCACGATTAATGTTAGCAAGCCGAGCTGTAGTTCGTTGCGTCGTTGCGCCATTAGCCATTGCTTTCGTCAGACAGTACGAGGAGTTTCTCAAATTCGCTCATGCCTTCGGCGTCGGTCAGCGGGCCCTTGGTGAGGCCGTTGAGAAACTGGTTCATCAATTTTTCTTCGCGGGTTTTGAGCTGCTCGACCGGCGTATCGCGCAGCGCTTCAAATTCCGAGCGGGGGCCTATTTTAAGCACTTTGCCCTGATCGAGCATGACCATGCGGTCGGCGATGCGAAAGGCCGAGTCCATTTCGTGGGTGACGACGACACTCGTGACGTTTAGCTTTTTGGATAGATCGATGATGAGTTCGTCGATGGCGGCGCTGGTGACGGGGTCGAGACCGGCGGAGGGTTCGTCGTAGAAGAGAATTTCCGGATCGAGCACGGCCGCCCGTGCCAAGCCCGCGCGTTTCTTTTGGCCGCCCGACAGCATCGAGGGCATCTTGTCGCGATGGGGCAGCATGTGGACTTGTTCGAGTTTGAGCGTGACCACGATATCGATAATGTCGGGATCGACGTAGCTGTGTTCGCGCAGTGGCAGGGCGACGTTTTCGGCGAGCGTCATCGAATTAAACAGCGCGCCGCTCTGAAACAAAATTCCGAAGCGCTTGCGAATCTCGTTCAGGTCGGCGTCGTCCATGCCCACGATATCTTTGGGGGCATCCATGTCGCGGGTTTTGTAGAGGACCTTGCCGCTGGAGATGTCGTATTCGCCGATCAGGCAGTTGAGCATCGTGGACTTACCGCAGCCCGAGCCACCCATGATGATGATGGTCTCGCCGCGATAGATATCGAAACTGACGTCGTGCAGTACCACATGCTCTTGCCCGTCTTTGCCGGGAAAGCTCTTGCGAAGGTTCTGAATCGAGATGACGACTTCTTGCTGGTCGCTCATGGAACTGTTTTGTTTGCATCCCCTTGAAACTGGAGCGTCGTTTATACGCCGACAACAGCGACGCAACCGCGCGAATCAGAGCCGCGCCCGTCAGGATGCGGTCACCGTCAGATCTAACATGGCTGCTTGCGGCCCCGCGCAAACCACGTCCGAGGTGCCATTGCCGCCATCGATTGCGCGCGAACGCCCAATATACCATCTATTCCCTATTCGTCGGCATCCGTCCGGGCGATTCCCTGCAACCATACGCGATAAATTGACGCCGCGCAGGCAATTTTGGGCGGCAGTTACCGATCGACGGTCAATCTGGTAGCGTACTGCTGAGATGCGGCGTGGGCGGGATCGGCAACGCCTTTGGGCCGCACCCAAATAACGACGCTTCTTTCAATTGGGGGAAGACCTTGGATCAATTCCAGATCAACGGCGGTAAGCGACTTAAGGGAACGATTCGCGTAAATGGCTCGAAAAATGCCTCGTTGCCACTGCTGGCGGCGTCGCTTTTGACGGAAGGTGAGTCGGTTTTTCGCGACTTGCCCGACCTGAGCGACACGAACCACATGATGTACCTGCTCGAAAAGCTGGGTGTGTCGGTTTCGCGGGGCGCGGAAGGGGCGATTCGCGTTCAGGTTGAGGACGAGCTGAATTGCCATGCCGAGTATGAGTTGGTGCGCAAAATGCGCGCGAGCGTGTGCGTGATGGGGCCGCTGCTGGCGAAGCGCGGCAAGGCGCAAGTCAGTCTGCCCGGCGGCTGCAACATCGGTTACCGACCGATCGGGCTGCATTTGCAGGGTTTGGAAGCCCTCGGCGCGGATATCGATCTGGTCGGTGGCGATATCTATCTGAAGGCGAAAAAACTGCGCGGTGCCGAGGTGTTTCTGGGCGGGCCGTTTGGATCGACGGTGCTCGGCACGGCCAACGTGATGATGGCGGCGTGTTTGGCCGACGGCACGACGGTGATCGAGTGCGCCGCCTGCGAACCCGAGATCGTCGATCTAGCCGATTATCTAAATCGATGCGGCGCGCAGATCACGGGGCACGGCACGCCGCGGATTTCCATCGAAGGCGTCGATCAACTGCGCGGCTGCGAGCATCAGGTGATTCCCGATCGCATCGAGGCGGGCACGTTCATCATCGCCGCCGCCATTACCAATGGTGATGTCAAGATCGAGAATAGCCGGCTCGACCACTTGATGGCATTGATCGATCGCCTGCGCATCGTGGGCGTCAACGTCGAACGCAGTGCCGACGGAATCGTGCAAGTGTCGTCGTCGCGCCGGTTGGAACCGGTGACGATCACGACGCAGCCGTACCCGGGTTATCCGACCGACCTGCAGGCTCAGGTGATGGCGCTGTTGTGCCTGGCCGATGGTAACAGCGTGATTACGGAGAAGATCTTCCCTGACCGTTTCGTGCATGTGGCCGAGTTGAACCGCATGGGGGCCAAGCTGCGCAAGGAAGGGCCGACGGTCATTATCGAAGGCGTGAAAAACCTCGTCGGCGCGCCGGTGATGGCGAGCGACCTGCGGGCGTCGGCGGCGCTGGTGCTCGCGGGGTTGATTGCCAAGGGAACGACGCACGTGTCGCGCGTGTATCATATCGATCGTGGGTACGACCGGATCGAACAGCGGCTGGCGGCAATCGGGGCGGATATTCGGCGCGTGCCGTCGTAGGCAAAATTGAATGCGTTTATTCAGCGTTTAGATTGTCGCCAAAGGGATTTAGATTATTCCTACCGGGATTTAGATTGTTCCTTCGGCATTAAATCGATGGTTTGCATTTAGCCCCCGGCCAATGGCCGGGGGTTAATTTTGCGCGCGAGTTTGATGCCGCGAGCAATCGGGTGTCCCATCCATTTCGATAGAAAAGGGTGGGGAATTGACGATTCGCTCGTTAATCCTCAAACGCTATTCATTTTTTATCCCAATCCATGCCGACCTTAATAAACAGACGGTCGGCGCATCGGTTGCGCGCGTCTTCGAATGGTCGATGCAAGCGGATCACTTACGATGGCACGTCGGTCTGAAAGCCAATCAACATCGAAGCTCGTTCGCTTGACGCGAGAGGTACTGAACGATGTGGACCACCAGACGGGTGTGGCCAACCCAGCGGCAATCGTCGTTCGACGCTTATTAGAAGAGATTGAGAATCCTAAGGATCGAGCGGCCCGCGCGCAAATACAAATCAATGCGTGGTCGCGCTTAAGCGATGGTTTCTTTGCTGCGGATGACGATGGTGTGAGCGAGCAGCAGCGCCGCGGCAAACAACTCTCACGCCTTGCCAACCTTTATGAAAAATTGAACCAAACCGACGGCATCGGTGCGATCTACACGCCCGCGTGGATGGCGAAACTCATGGCGCAGCGGGCGCTGACGAACAAGTTAGCGGCCACGCTACGGGTGAGTGCCGAGCAGACCAAAGCATTGTTTGATGATAAGAAAGCTACACACGCGAAGTCTAGTGCAACGGCTAACGGTTTGGATCCTGACATTTTCGATCGTTTGAGAGTTGACGCTGGCAACGTGATTCGCAGGCTCACAATTACCGACCCGGCCTGTGGATGCGGTGCGTTGCTGCTTGCGATCGCTGAGTGCGCAGCCACGCTTTGCGAAAATTTGGATTCGGTTGACACGATGTGGCGCAAGGCGTTTCTCAATAATCTATACGGTTTCGATATCGATCCTCTGGCCGTTGAGATCGCGCGCGCTCGCCTCGCGGCTTGGGCAGGCGTCGATCGCAATGACCCTGCGTTGGCAAACATCGTTTGTCGCGATGCGCTCAACGAACGCGGCGCTACCCGTCGCACCGACATCTGCATCATGAATCCGCCGTATGTGCCAACGTATTCGCGGCGGTCCGATCCACGCGTGACGGCGACGGTCAATCAATACGGCGAAACGTATGAGCTAAGCGGCCGTTTAAATCTTTTCGGTTGCTTCATCCATCGGGCCATCGAAATGACTAAAGCTGACGGCGTCGTTTGTGCCATCGTGCCCGATACGTTTGCCAGCGCAACGGCCTACGAGCCACTGCGCGCCGCATGGCGTCAACGGTTCAAACAGTCGCATTGGCTAGCGATTTCAAGCAACGTGTTCGAGGCGCAAGTCGGCAGCGTGGTCGTCACGGCAGGGCCCGCAACGCAAGAAGAGGGCGAATTGCGAGCGGATGAATTAATCGCTGCCAAACCCGTCCGATTGCGCAAGCGCGTGCCTGCCATCGCCACCGACGGTCGCTTGCTGATGTTTCGCAATCGCGCAGAGCAGCGGATTTGGCAAGCCGTCCAAAATCAACCCGCACGGTTTGAAGATTTCGTGCGCAGCCGCGACGGCGTGAACACCGGCCCGCGCTTCATGCGCGACGTGTTGCTCGATCCGCAGCACGTCGGCCCGGCCGTTATGCCGTTGATCGAGGGCGAAGACATCGCACCGCAAGGTTACTGCTTAAGGCAACCGCGCCGGCGCATCGACTACAACGCGAGCTTGATTGACGCCGAAGCCCGCTGCGCCGGTGCTTCGCTGCGCGATCCTGAGATATTTCAACAGCCAAAGGTCGTATCGCGACAAACGGCGGACACGTTGATCGCGGCCGTCGAACCGACCGGCGGCATCGTTGCGCTCAACTCGGTGCATTGCCATCAATTGATCGACGGGCCGGACGAATTTCTTTGGAGCCTTTGCGCGTGGCTCAACGCGCCACTCGTGCGACTGTATTACGCACTCGACGGCGGCGAGCAGCGCAAGGTGTTACCGCAGGTGCGTATCGCTTGGTTGCGAAAACTCCCCGTGCCACGCGATTTTCTTATGACGCTTCGTGAATTGGTGCCAATCGCGCGACGCATCTCGTCGAGCAGCACGTTGAAGCAAAGCGAATTGGATCGAATCCACGCGCTGATCTGCGCCGCGTATGGTTTGAGTGACAGCACCGATGCCGTGCTCGCGGCGTATCAGGATCGATTCCCGCGCTTCGCGGTCGCGCCATCCGCGACAAATGCGACGCCCGACGTGTCGGCGGCGTAAGCATCACTTTCCTACCGTCCGAAAATCCATCGTCCTTGAATAGAGGCTGGTTTGCCGTTTGCGTGCGGCCCCGTCCTCTATTGCGCACGATTTGCAGACGTCGTCGGCGAATCCGCTGATCGTTCGCGCACATCCTGCCGATTTGAGGGACGGAGGTATCAGAAGCATGGGATTCGATTTCGCCAATCGTCGTATTTTCGATCGCAAGCACTCGGGAGGGCGGCTGCGCTGGTCCATCAACGAGACGCTCAACGCGCGGGATGGGTTCTTGCGGGATTGCTCGCGCACCGGCATGGCGCTGGTCGTGGATCGTCGCGACGCACCGATGCCGGGCGACCGCATCCGGATCGTGGGTGAAGATAGTCAAAACCGGCAATACGTGGTGCGGGTCAAGCCGATCGACCGCGACCGGGTGCTGGTGGCATGCCGGACGGATTCGCGCTAATGGGGAACGCGGCGTCTCGGTGAGGGGGCCGTGCGAAGCAATATCTAGGGTGAGTGGGGTAGGAGGACCCCGGCCTGCGGCACGACGATTCGTGTGCCCGAGCCGGGGTTTTTTCGTGGTTGGTGGGGCCGATTTGCTCCACTTGCCGGCGAATTTTTGACGGAGCCCACAAATACCATCCATGATCTAAAAGCGGGGAATCGATGGCTCCGGCCAGCCTTGCCCACTCGTCGCGAACCCCTCTGGCACCTTGTCCAAACCCCCAAATCCCATTAAATTACGGGGCTTCGCAATGCCGGGACGCCCCGGCTGCCCGCACCGCCGACCGCTCCGACGGCTGAGTGCGGCCTTTGCCATGACGGACGGAGCGGTACGTCGCCAACGGGTCGCACCCGCCAACCCTTCATCGGGCGGTGCGATGGTAACTGTCGGCGGCGTGAACGAAGGAGTTTTTTGATGGGTAATTATTCAGGTCCGAAGGTGCGCCTCAGCCGCGCGCTCGGCGTGCCGATCGCCGAAACCCCCAAACACATGCGCCTGCGCCGCGAAAGCCCACCGGGCATGCACGTGCTACGCCGCGCGCGCCGCAAGAGCCTGTACGGCCAGCAGCTCATGGAAAAGCAGAAGCTCGCCCGTTACTACAACGTGCGCGACGGCCAGATGCGCCGCTACATGGAAGAGGCCTCGCGCTCGAAGCGCACCACGCCGCTCGTGTTGCACGAAATTCTCGAAACGCGTTTGGATAACGTCATCCGCCGTCTCGGTTGGGCGCGCACGATTTGGCAAGCCCGCCAAATGGTGTCGCACGCACACTTCAAGGTCGACGGCCAACGCTGCAACATCCCGTCGTTCCGCTGCCAACCGGGCATGAAGATCACGGTGCGCGACAAAAGCAAGAAATTCGTGCGCGAAACCAGCGAAACGGCAGAGTTCCACCTGAACCTCGACTGGCTCGAACGCAACGACGAACAACTCGAAGCGAACATCGCCCGCATGCCGTCGCTGGAAGACAGCCGCATTCCGTTCGATATCGATTACAACCTGATCGTTGAGTACTACAGCCGCTAAGGCGCGTAGCTCTTGAAGCGGGTGCACGTCGATTCGACGATGGGTGCTGAAAAAACTTGATTGATCACTTAGCCCGTGGCGATTCGCCACGGGCTTTTTTATCGCTGGATGATTTTTGACGGAAACCCCTTATTGCTGCCCGCGTTTGCCGCGCTTTCTATCGGGGCACATCGCATTCTCCGCAGCCCCGGCAGGGGCGCAGCGAAAATAGCCCAGCATTTCCAATGCTGGGTGACAGGGGTACACGTGTATCAACTCATCCCGGCAGGGATGATGGGACGATCACCTATCGATTTCGCTACCACCCACATCCAAAACTGGCAGAATCTCGACTGCTGGCCAATACTACAGCAGTAGCAGTAACGCGAACCCCTCGCCCGAATGAGGTCATAAACGATGCATCGCTTCTTTCAAAAACACGTCGCCTTCATGCTGATCACTCTCTTGGCCGCCACCGGCTGCGACATGACCATCTTCCCCATCTGGGAACCCAACATCTTCGAGACCAACCCCGCCGAGTTGGGCACGTTTGGCTTCAACGAAGCCCGCTTCGAAATCGACGACGGTGCTGATGGCGAGCCGGTGGGCTTTACCGTCTTCACGCCCGAGGGGGCGACGGAGCCGTTGCCGGCGTTCGTGTGGGTCTTGGGCTCCAACGTGCAGGCGTATTACCACCAGAGCCTGCACGAAGCGCTGGCGAGTTGGGGGTACGCGGTGATCGTGCCCGATACGCGACTGCTGACGTTCACCGACTTCGAATACCACAAACGCAACACCGACATTGCGCTGCAAGCGGTGCAGAAGGCGGTCGATGGCGACTTCGGCGTGCAGGTCGATGCCGACCGTATCGCGGCGGGCGGCTACAGCATCGGCGGCACGATGGCGGCTTTTGCGGCGGCTCAGGATGATCGCATCAAGGCACTGGTCTTTTGGGCACCTTCCGATGCGCCGTTTTGGACGGGCGTCGATCCCGATGCGCTCTTACCGATGGTCGATATGCCGTCGCTGTTCTTGCTGGCCGAGTTCGACAACATTACGCCTTCCGACGGTTGGCCCGCGACGATGCAAAGCCTGATGGCGGCCTCGACCAAGACGGTGCAAACGATCGAGATGGGCTTGCACCTGTTCTTTCAACAGCCGACAGGTGCGGATAGCGAGGACGATCCAGAGACGACGCTGACACGCGAAGAGCAGCAGGGGATCGCGATTAACGCGACGCGGGCGTATTTGGATGAGCAGATCGGCGCTGCTCCATAAGACATAATTAGGTTAAGAAAGTGCGCGTCAACAAGTTAGCCCGTGGCGAATCGCCACGGGCTAAGTGTGGATAGCAAGGCTTGATCCGCAGATTCAGCGGGGCCGTCTCAACGAAAAGTTTCGGCTTACTCCTCCGTCTTCGCATCCCCGCGTGCGAAGATGCTCGCGACGTAATTCAACACATCCGTCGCGCTCTGCTCATTGTAACCGAAGTACTTGATCAATCGCTGCTTGACGACGTCGATCTTGGCTTGGGTTTCGTCGTCGACGACGCCGCTGACGACGTTCTTGAGTTTGATCGTGTCGCGCTGATCTTCGAAGAGTTTCAGCTCGAGCGCTTTTTGTAGGCGTGCGTTGGTGTTGTACTCGAACTTTTTGTTGTCGAGCGAGAGGGCACCGATGTAGTTCATGATTTCCTGGCGGAAATCGTCTTTGCGCGATTCGGGGATGTCGATCTTCTCTTCGATCGAACGCATCAAGCGTTCATCCGGTTCTTCGTCGCGGCCGGTGTATTTGTTGCGCACCTTTTCCCGTTGCGTGTAGGCGCGCACGTTTTCGATGTAATTGGCGCAGAGCCGTTTGATCGAATCTTCGTCGGCACTGATAGCGCGTTGCACTTCCGATTTGAGGATGTCTTCGTATTCCTCGCGCACCACGCCCAACAGATCGCGATACTCTTTCTTGAGTTCTTCGTCGGACAGCAGCGAATGGTGCGACATGCCGGCTTCCAACTCATTCATGACCATGAAGGGGTTGATGCCTTTTTCGCGAATCGCCTGATCGCTGACCAAGGCATTCGAGATTTTGTCCTGAATGTAGCGCGGGCTGATGCCTTGCATGCCTTCGCGCGGCGCTTCGCCCAGCAATTCCTTCACCGAGTCTTCGGTATAACCGGGAATGCTCTTGCCGTTGTAGAGTTTGAGCTTCTGCAAACGCGTAAGGCCGGCCTTCTTGGGTTCTTCTAAGCGCGTTAGTAGCGCCCACATGGCGGCCGTTTCGATGGTGTGCGGGGCAATGTGCAGGCCGCGCACGCGTTCTTTGTTGAAGTCTTTTTCGTAGATGCGGATTTCGTCGTCGAGCACCACGTTGTACGGCACGTCGATCTTGATCGTACGGTCGCGGAACGCTTCCATCAGCTCGTTGTTCTGCAGTTTGCGATACTCGGGCTCGTTGGTGTGGCCGATGATCACTTCGTCGATGTGCGTTTGGGCGAACTTCTTGGGCTTGATCAGGTGCTCTTGTGAGGCACCGAGCAAGTCGTACAAGAACGCCACATCGAGTTTGAGCACTTCGATAAATTCGATAATGCCGCGATTGGCGATGTTGAGTTCGCCGTCGAAGTTAAACGCGCGCGGATCGGAATCGCTGCCGTATTCCGCGATCTTGCGGAAGTTGATATCGCCCGTGAGTTCCGTTGAGTCCTGATTCTTTTCGTCTTTGGGTTGGAAGGTGCCAATACCGCGGCGGTCTTTCTCGCTGACCACAAAGCGCTTGACCACGATATGGTCGAGCACCTTCTTCCAATCGCCGTCGTACTTCTTTAGCAGGTCTTCGTACGTCTTGCGACAGAACGGGTCGAGATCGCCTTCGACGCTGACGCGCTGCTCGGGCGGCAGCGCTTCGTTCAACATCGCCACCACGTCTTTACGAGCGCGACGCGGAATTAAGCGCAGCGGCTCTTCGTGCATCGGGCAGTCGTGCATTTCCATTTCGCCGTTGGGGCCTTCCAAGCGCCAAGCGAACGTGTACATCGCACCTTCATCGAGGCGCGAGTAATATTCGAGGCCCTTTTTAATCAGGCGACAGATGGTGCTTTTGGCCGAACCGACCGGGCCGTGTAGCAACAAGATGCGGCGCTCGGTGCCGTAGCCTTGCGCCGCCGACTTGAAGAAGTCGACCAGCGACATCAGCGAGTTCTCCAGACCGAAGATGGCATCGGCACCGTTGTCGATCGGATCGGAGAAGAACTTATACCGCACGTACTCCTGGCGCATCTTGGTGTAGCGCTCGACACCGAAATGCAGGATCATGTCGTAGATGCGCTGATAGGCGTTCCGTGCCACGCGCGGATCCTTCGTGAGGATGTCGAGATAGTCGTCGAAGGAGCCCTCCCAGTACTCGTTCTTGAAGTTCTGAGGGTCTACCTGATTGCTGACGGCCTGATAAATGGCGTCTTTACTGGGCATGATCGCGGCCTCCGATGCGCGGCGTGGGCTACCGTGTGGATGTATAGTTATTGATCGGTTGGTAACCGGGAGAACACCGACAATCCATCGGCCTTTCTCGAAAAATCATATCGGACGAGTTGGCGGTATTCAAGCGGTGGGTTGTGTAAGTTGTTTTTTGTCAGGTGGTTATGGATATAAATGGCTCTCGCTGCTTCCGGGAGCGGCGAGAAATCGCTGCCTCAAAGCTGGAATTGATGGTTTTGTATTTCCATCTTTACTGGATGCGACTCGGTTGACCGACGAAGCCGATCAGCAACATCGATACGCCGCCTCCCATGCATAGATAGGGGCTGGCCAAACACATCTGCCCCATGCTCAAACCGTTTAGATGGTTGGCGGCCGATGCTACGCCTAGGTAGCACACCATGCCACTCATACCTGCCAGCACAAAACCTGCGAACATTAGTGCGGTCATGATCCAGTGCATCTCGTTCTCCCCCGTGCTTCTTCCCGTTGGCCCACCCCTGGGCCGTCAGTGGGATTACAAACACGCACCGTGCCAACGGGTTCTCAACGACCGGTTTGCCGCGGTTGGCCGGTAACAACGGCGATGATGAAGTGTTTGCGTTTAGGCGGCGCGAATGACGCAATGAGCGATAACAGATACCGGGGAAGATTCACCAACTTGGGAAAAGATGGGTGAAAGCGGTTTCGATCGCGGCGGTTACTTTTATCGGCTAGTTCTCGCAGATGGGCGGCGGCCAATCCTCACCGGAAGCTTTCTGTTGATAGTGGCTCGAAAGGGATGAAAGCAGATCGAGAATTATCGCCGAGCGTTTCACCACGCAGGGTTCGCCCAGGAAGCGAATGCGGTCTTCAGCTTCGGGCAAAGCCGAGTATGCCAGCAGGTCCACCATATCGGACAGCGAAATCTTGTCGCACTCGAATATTGAAAGCCAGTTGGCTTGCTTGGCCAAGTCGCGCAAGGCCTTAGAGGTCGCGAGGCGTTCGATCTCGCGCCGCGCTTCGGCCACGATCGGCGGGGGCGGTGGTTCGCAACACACCGGGCTCAGTGTGCCGCGACGATACGAGCGCTCGTGGTTTTCGGCTTTTATTTGCGCGCGATCCACGCCTTCGAGCAGAATGTTATAGCGACCGTCGGGCAGCGTTTCACTTTTCACGATGCGACAGAGGCATACGTAGGGATATACTTCGGCCTTGAGCGTGTGATACTCGGATTCGTAGTCGGGTTTTAATAGCGCGATAGCGATGAGCTTCTTACCGCGCAGCGCATCGTATGCCATATCCCGATAACGCGGCTCGAATATGTGGAGCGGCAAAATGGCCCGAGGCATCAAAACCGTGTTAGGCAACGGAAAGATCGGAATCAGTTGGTCATAATCAATTGAGACCGACAACGTATAACCTCGAAAAGAACGCCTACCTCACTTGCACGTTTCATAGCATCAAAACGTAAACAATACATCAAAGCCTAGGCGGGCATATCGCCTTTAGCAGAAATGCCCGCTGAACGCCGGAGCGCGTCAATTTATTTGAAATGGCATCTTTCTCAATCATAGAGCTCCGCCGTAGGATTCGCCGGATCTGACGGTTCGTCATAATTTTAGTATTTCACACCGTTGTCGATTGCCGCCGGTCAGCGGAAGATGCCGTCTATGGTGAGTTCATCCCAACCGATCACGATTTTGGGCATTGATGAAGCGGGCTACGGTCCGATTCTCGGGCCATTGGTCGTGACCGTCGCCATCATTGATGCCAAAGGTAGCCACGCCAACGCCGATTGGTGGGACGAACTGAGCGGCGCCGTTACGCGTCAGCCAAGTAAGCGGGATGCCCGTATCTGGGTGGCGGATAGTAAGAAGGTATTCGATCGCAAGCACGGGATTGGCCGGTTGGAGAAGTGCGTGCTGGCGCTGTTGGCCAGCGGTGCCGAGTTGCCCGCGAATGGTTGGGCGCTGTTGAATGATATCGCGCCCGATGCTTTGCCGACGGTGCGTCGCCCCGATTGGTATCGCCATCTGGAACGCCCATTGCCGTCGGATAATGAGGCCGGAACGGTGCGGGTGGCGGCGGCCGGTTTACGTCGAGCGCTCAAACAGGCCGAGGCGGGTGGTGTGCGGTTTTTATGCGAAGTGCTGCCCGAGGCGGCATACAACGAACGCATCATGCAAACGCAAAACAAAGCGACGGTGTTGTTCGGTTGTGTGTTGCGGTTGATCTATCGGGCGGCGCAACTCAATCCCGATCGACCGATGCGGATTTATGTGGACCGGCAGGGTGGGCGTTCGCATTACGGTCAGTTGTTGCGGCGGTCGTTCGAAGATCGGCGGCTGAAGATCGTGGACGAATCGGATGAGCGCAGCGCTTACGAAATGCGCGATGCGCGCGGCGTGCCGTGGCAGATCGAGTTTCGACAGGGCGGCGAGTCGGTGCATTTTCTGATAGCAGCGGCGAGCATGATGAGCAAGTACCTGCGCGAGTTATGTATGAACAGTTTTAATCATTACTGGGCGGAACAAATCGATGGGCTTAAACCGACCGCGGGTTATTATCAGGACGGGCAACGCTTTTTGCGCGACATCGCCGCGACGGCGCAAGCACTGGGATTGCGCCGCGAAGATTTGGTGCGGCGGAAGTAAACGTCGAAACGTCAAAACGTCGAAAGTGGGAGTTTGGTTGCCTCGATTTTTATAACTATCGCTCTGGGTGGCGTGTCATTTTTGATTGACGCGTGGTCGAAGAATTCGGAAATCATCCTTCATCAAATTATTGACCTTGGCACCAGCTAATAGGCTGAGAACTACCAGCTTGTATAGATCAATTCTGTTGATATCGAGAAATAATGACATTGAGAAAGGGGCCGCGCGAGCAAATACGCAGAAGGCGTTACATCAAATAGCCCCGGGTTGCCGCAACAGCGGCTACCCGGGGTTAGGGTATTTCTTACGCCGTTCAACCCCAACGGGGTTGCGGCATCCTCCCTCCGAACCATGCCGCAACGCTTTCAGCGTTGAAGGCCTTGAGTTGACGTCGCAACCCAGGGTAGCTGCTGCGCATCAACCCTGGGCTACTGGCGCAACGCCTTTGGCGTTGAATTCCGGGTATCCTATCAACTGGCGCAACATTGTTGGCGTTAAATTTCGCGCATGACATTTCAACGCTACGTCTGCATGACGCACGCTATAGGGCGTTACTTATTTGAAAGTTGCAATACCTAAAACGACTATGATCGGGTCTTGATCCAGAGAACCCGTCGGGGCGGGGATGTACCTACACCGCTGCCGCGGTTTAATCCGAGAGATAAATTGTTACCCATGGATTACGCGGCTAGCGCCGCTTCATCCATGGCTCTCAACCAGCGTCCCTCCGGGGCTGAGTACGACAACTGCGACACTAAAATACGCTCGGGCGCAAGAACTGCGACGCTAAACTAAACTTGGGTTAAAGAACTGGACATCGCGCGAAACCGTGCCGCCTACTTCTTCACCCGGCGCAGGGGCATGGTCATGCAGCGGGGGCCGCCGAGGCCGCGGACGAGTTCCGAACCCTGAATCGTGATGCACTCGATGCCCGCTTCTTCCATGGCGGCGATCGTGTGCGTGTTGCGCTCGTAGGTACAGGCCACGCGCGGCGCGATGGCCAGTGTGTTGGTGCCGTCGGTGCGCTGTTCGCGGCTGGCGTAATGTTCGTCGCCCCCGCCGGTGCGCACGATGTTCACTTCCTCGCCGAATTCGTCGCTCAGGATTTCGATCAGGCTGCGGTCGTCGGCCTTGCGCACGGCCTTGCCGTTGGCGTCGGGTTCGTAGTGATGAATGTATTTGATATGTTCCATCACGCCCGGATACCACACGACCGTGTTGCGATCAACGCAGGTGAAGACGGTATCGAGATGCATGAATGTGCGCTCGGTCGGGATCGGTATTTCGTAGACGCGCTGCACGTCACCGTTGACAAATACTTTGCTCGCCACGCGCTCGATGGTTTCCGACCGGGTCCGCTCGCTGGCGCCGATGAAGACGGTGTCATCGCTGATGACGAGCACGTCGCCACCTTCGACGGTGAACGGGCGATCCTCGGTTGGCTCGTCGGTGCCACCGTAGGCGAGGCGTTGTCCGGCAAACTCGGGATGATGTTCGAGGACGGCCCGCGTCAGGATGGTTTCGCGCACGCGCTCGACGAAGTGCATTTTGCACGAGATGACGGCGTTGCCGACGACCACCGCCGGGTCGCGGCTGAAGTAGGCGTTGGGAATCGGTTGCAAGAGCGTATTGTCGCGACCCGCCGACGGGGCGCGATGGCCGGTTACCTTCTGATACTCGGTGGACGTGATACCGGCGAACAGCACATCGAGAAGTTTATCGTCGGGGAACTTCTTTTCGTCGAGTAGGTCGTCGGCAATGGCCGGCACGTTTTCGGTACGGCAGATATTCTGAATCAGCTTTTCTTTTTGCGCGCGATTGTCGCGCAGCAGGTCGGTGAGCAGCGCTTCGAGATAAACGACCGTCACATCGCGCGCGCGCATCGCTTCGACAAACGCGTCGTGCTCTTCCTGCATGCGTTTGAGGAATGGGATATCCTCAAACAAAAACCGTTCCATGTTGTCGTGGGTCAGGCGATCGATTTCAAGGCCGGGACGGTGTACCAACACCGCATCGAGGTGGTCGTACTCGTTTTGAATTTCGAATTTCACGTAAATGGCTCACTGGCAGCCTGCCCGTCATTTGTGTCAGCCGCGACGGGGTAAGCGTGAGAAGGGCGACGACCGAAATGGGTGTGCCGACGGCGCGCGCTAGGGCGTGCCCGTGCTTCTCCGAATGCCGCATGATACGGCGTTCCCGCATATTGGAAAATCGGTGGGTTATTTCGCTACTTGGCCGGGATTTCGATGCGTTGCCAGCGTATTGACATGGGCGATGACGCAGCTGTGCAGGTGGTCGAGTTGATAACCGCCCTCCAACAGGCTGATGATGCGCTGCCCGCAGTGGTCGGCGGCGATGTCCATGAGTTGGCGCGTCATTTGCTCGTAACCGGCTTCGGTGAGATTGAGGTCGGCCAACGGGTCGTCGCGATGGGCGTCAAAGCCGGCGGAAATCAACAGCAGTTCGGGGGCAAACTTTCGCAGCGCGGGCAGGGCGACGTCTTCAAACATGGCGAGCTGCGCATCCTCGGAAGTACCCGGCGGCACGGCGATGTTGATGGTAAACCCCTCGCCGGGGCCGTCGCCGGTTTCGTCGGGCAGGCCGCTCATCGGCCAGAGCGGATATTGCTGCATGCTGACGACGAGTACGGACGGGTCTTCGTAGAAGATATCTTGTGTGCCGTTGCCGTGGTGTACGTCGAAGTCGACGATGGCGACCTTTTTGATGTTGTGTTTCCGCTGCAGATAGCGCGCGAGGATGGAGATGGTGGCGAAGATGCAAAAGCCCATCGCGCGATCAATCAGCGCGTGATGGCCCGGCGGTCGTATGGCGCAGAAGGCGTTACGCGCCGCGCCGGACATGACCCGGTCGGCGGCGGCGAGCGCGGCATCGACGGCACCGAGCGCGGCCTGCATGCTGGTGGGGCAAACGTGGGTATCGCCTTCGTCGAGCAAGCCGCCGCCCTTGGCGCAAACGCGCTCGACCCATTCGGTGTACTCGCGCGGATGCACGGTGTGTACCCAGGTCAGCGCGTCGTGGTTGCCGGGTTCTTCGTAAATGACGTTCTGCGCTAGTTCGGATCGGATCTTTTCAGGACGCAGGGTTTCGGCACGCTTGAGGTTTTCGACGTGCGTGCCCGTATTGTGCAACAGGGCGGCGGGCGTCCAGAGATAGGCTGTTTTTAGTAATTGCGCGTCAATCATTACTTGGATTTTGTTGCGCTGTCGCTCGGGCCGCAATAGGATGAGTGCATGTGGGTCCGAGTTCTTCGGTGAGAGCGAAAGGCCGTCTATAACATGTCGTTCAGTAGCCTGAGGAGTTTTCTGCAATCATGTTTGGCTACGACCGTCCCAAAAAAACCGAAAACATAGAAAAAGCCATTCCCGAACTCTCGCGCTACGCCACGCCCGAGGAACGGTTGGGTGTGCTGAGCGCGTGGAATCGCCACTTTTTCCGAAGCTGGAAGGCGTGGGTTGGGACGGCGATCTCCGGCATGACCGTCTTGCTAGTGATGTACCCCCTTTGGGGATGGCTGATCCGAAAAGGCTTACCGCCGATCGCAGTGGGGGCCGTCTGCGGCGGGATCGTGGGTGGTGGTGCGGTGGCGTTGTTGCAAGTCTTCTATCGCCAACAAATGCTGCGGTTTATTCGCGATGATATGAACCGCAAGGGTTTGCCCGTTTGCCGCGAGTGTGGCTACGACCTACGCGCGGCACAAGACGCCCGTTGTCCCGAATGCGGGCGGTCGTTATTTGAGGTCGCGCCGGGGCTTTGCTCGATTCTGGCGCAAAAAAGCGGCAGCCATCCGGACGAATGACTGCCGCATAAAAAGCTGAGTTATCGAACGAGCTTACTTGATAAACAGCAATTCGCGATACGATGGCAACGGCCACAGGTCGGCGGCCACTTCCGCTTCCAACTCGTCTGCCAATTCGCGCACGCGATTCATCAGCGGCATGACGTCATCCTTGAGCCATGTCGCCGTCTTGACCGGATCGTCGTGGCGATAGTTGTCCGCCTCTTGCAGCGACGTGAGCGCGACGTTGAAGCGCTGCACCAGATCGACGAAGTGCTCTAACGACGATTTGCTGTCTTTGCAATCCACGCCGGCATCCATCGTGGCTTTGATGGCTGATGCCAGCCGCTGTTGATATTGCAGGGCCGCGGGCAGAATCATGGTTCGGCCCATGACGACCATCTGCTCGGATTCGATCAACAACTGATCGACGTAGCGCGACATAAAGATGTTGGCGCGGCTCTTCACTTCCGCATCGTTCATCACTTTGTACTTCTTGAACAACGAGATGTTCTTATTTTGGGAGAGCACCGGAATGGCACGCACCGAATCGCGCAGGTGCGGCAGGCCGCGCTTCTCGGCTTCTTTATGCCAGTCTTCCGAGTAGTTATCACCGTTGAAGATGACGCGCTTGTGTTCTTTGATCACGTCTTTGAGCACTTTGCGGACGGCGGTTTCGAGTTTGGCGGGCGTCGGGTTTTTGCCGGCTTCTTTCTCGAGGGTGGTGGCAAGGTAGTCGAGCGATTCGGCCACGATCGTATTAAGAATCGTGTTGGGCCAAGCAGCCGTTGCCGATGAACCGACGGCGCGCAACTCGAATTTGTTGCCGGTAAACGCAAACGGGGAGGTACGGTTGCGGTCGCCCGAGTGGCGCGGAATGCTCGGCAAGCTCAGCGCGCCGAGGTCGACGGTGCCGCCCTTGATCGTGCGGCTGGGCTTGCCTTGTTCGAGCTGTTCGACGATGTCCATCAACATGTCGCCGAGGAAGATCGAGATGATCGCCGGCGGGGCTTCGTTGGCACCCAAGCGGTGATCGTTGGCCGCCGAGGCGATGGATGCGCGCACCAAGTCGGCGTGTAAATCAATCGCACGAATCACACCGCACAGAAACACGAGAAACTGCATGTTGGTATGCGTTTCATCGCGCGGATCGAGCAGGTTGACGCCCGTGTCGGTGCTCATGGCCCAGTTGTTGTGCTTGCCCGAACCGTTGAGGCCGGCGAAGGGTTTCTCATGCAGGATTGCGATGAAACCGTAACGCGGCGCGACGCGCTTGATGGTTTCCATCACCAGCATCTGATGGTCGCAGGCGATGTTAGCGGTTTCAAACGTTGGTGCGATTTCAAACTGGCCGGGTGCGACTTCGTTATGACGCGTCTTGACCGGAATACCGACGCGATAGAGTTCGCTTTCCATCTCGGCCATGTAGGCCAACACGCGCGGCGGAATCGAGCCGAAGTAATGGTCTTCGAGCTGCTGACCCTTGGGCGGGCGCGCACCGAACAGCGTGCGGTCGCACACGACGAGATCGGGCCGGGCGTAATACAGAAATTTGTCGATCAGGAAGTATTCCTGCTCGGCACCGACCGTGGTGTAGACGCGGCTAACGCCATCATCGGTACCGAAGAGCTTCAGGAGGCGCATCGCTTGCGTCGAGATGGCGTCCATGCTGCGCAAGAGCGGTGTCTTTTGGTCGAGCGAGTCCGACGTCCACGAAACGAACGCCGTGGGGATGCAGAGCGTGACATTGTTTTCGCCGCGAATCAGAAACGCCGGGCTGCTGGCGTCCCAAGCGGTATAGCCGCGCGCTTCAAAGGTGGCGCGCAGGCCGCCCGACGGAAAACTCGAAGCATCGGGCTCGCCCTGCGTCAGGTCGCCGCCGCTAAAGGCGTAGATCATGCCACCGCGGCTGTCGGGCGCGATCAGCGCGTCGTGCTTTTCGGCGGTTTGGCCGGTGAGTGGTTGAAACCAGTGGGTAAAGTGGGTCGCGCCGCGCTCGACGGCCCAGTCTTTCATGGCCGCTGCGACGACATCGGCGACTTCGGCGGAGAGGCGGTCGCCTTGTTCGATCGCGCGGATCAGTTGTTTGTAAATGGCCTTTGGTAAACGCTGCTGCATCGTGCGTTGGCTGAAGACGTCGCTGCCGAAGTAATCTTCCACGCGCTGAATGCCGGCGGCGGAGGTGGCGCGGGCGCGTTCGCGCCAACTGGATGCATGTTCGATCGCTCGGGTGGTCGCTTCGTGACCGTTCATCAAATGCTTCCTCTCTGGAATTTGAAAGGTTTGTTTAGGTTTTGAATCTTGTTGGGATGTGCGAACCAATGGTCGCCAACTGATGGCGGGCGCCGCAGACATCGTGGCGTTGCGCCGCCCACAGATGTGCGCGGAGATCGGTTAATCTTGCAACTCGGCCAACGCCGCATCGGTGGTCGGACAAATCTTCAGCAATTTATCGAGACCGGCATGGTTCAGGAGCTTGGCGATCTGATCGTTGGGAGCCGCGACGATAAAGCGGCGATCCGATTTCTTCAGCGACAGGTGTGCCTCCACCAACGCGCCGAGCGTGGGGCTGGGCATAAACTCGACGGCCGAGATATCGGCGACGCAGGATTTACCGGCGTGTTGTTCGAAACAGGCGGCCAGTTCGCTCTTGAGTTTCTGCGTTTTGTCGTGATCGAACTCGGGGCAAGTGAAACGCAAGAGCACTGCCGCTCCGGTATCTTCAGCTTGAAATAGTGCGGTACCCATAGCTGCCTCATGGTTGGATGGAAATGGTCTCTCCCACAGGGCGCGAAGTGTAACGATTTGCCGCACTCGGGCAAAGTGGCGGTTGGGCGTTTCAATGTTAACTTCCAGTGTATTCCGGGCCGCCGCACATCGAGCGGCGAAGACGTTTGTCGAAATCGCGGCTCGGCGGTTAGGCTAGACCGCGACGTGTTCGAGCGAACCAATTCGCCTTAGTTGAATAAGCGACGATCGCTGTCCGGAAAGCGCCCATGCCCAACGACAAACAACGCACCGCCATCTTCGCGGGTACTTTCGACCCGCCGACCTACGGCCATCTCAACATCATCGAACGCAGCCGCCGCTTGTTCGATCGCACCATCGTGGCGGTGGGTGTAAACCCCGAGAAAGAACCGCTGTTCACCCCGGACGAACGCGTGGCGTTGTTGACCATGTTGGTGGGCGATGCCGAAGGCGTAGAGGTCGAAGCCTACTCCGGGCTGACGATGGACTTCGTGCAGCAAAAAAACGCCGATGTGATCGTGAAGGGTATTCGCGACAGCGACGACTTGCGCAACGAACTACGGCAAGCCAATGTGAACATGATCGCCGGCGATGTGGAAACGGTTTTTTTGTTTACGACCGACCAGACGGCGTTGATTAGTAGCACATTGATCCGTCAGATCGCGGAAATGGGCGGCTTGGATAGTGGCAAGATGACGCGGTTGATTCCGCCGGCAGTGATTAGCCGTATGAAGGCGAAGTTGGGAATGGCGGAGTAGGCGACGTTATCCCGGTGAGCGTCCCTTGGCCGTATCGCGGGCGCCGAGCCAGACCAAGACGCGGCGTCGAATCAGAATCAACGGTCGAATCAGGCGGCGATGCCAAGCGATCCAGAAAGGCGGCTTGGTGAGTTCCGCGAGCTTAGCGTCATCGAGTTGATCGGGCCGCAGTCGCTTCCAATGCTTGCCAAGATGGTAGATATCCGATTTTTGAAGTACGCGCCGTAGCCAACGGCTAATCGGTGAGCGGTTGCGATCCCACGCGATCTGAAAGTCGAACAACCACGGCTTCCCGTCATCACCGACCAGAACGTTTTCGCGTTTTTCCAAGTCCACATAGGCGATGCCCAAGGCGTGCATGTCGGCGATCAGTTGCTCCAAGCGGGGGAAAAAATCGTCCGGCAATTCGGCGTCCTTTTTGAGCGGGTGGCCTTCGATGAACGCGTGGATGATGCCAGTCCGTTGCCACATACCCAGAAAGTCGGGCACGCCGTCCAGATGCTGGGTGGCCATCAGCAGGCGGGCTTCGCGCTTGGCCAAGAAGCGACCGATCCAGCTCAGCGGAATCAGAGCGGGGGCGACGCGGCCGACCTTTAGTACGACCTTGTGGGTGCCCGAGTCGTCGGCGTAGAGGCCGGTCGCCGCGAAAAAGTCGTGCTTGAACGTGCGGATTAAGCGATATGTCGTGTCGCTTATTTGCAGCGTTCCGGGCAAATCGTCCTTGCCCATCGCGAGCAGCCAGGATGCGGGTTTTCGGTCCTTCGAGGTCGTCATTAGTCCTTCAATTTGGCCATAAAACGGTTTTTCTCGGTCTGCGGTACGGTCAGAGCGGCAGGCTCGGGATATCCCCGGTTTTCGGGTGTACCGGTTACGAAAAAATTCTCGGCTAAATCTTACCGTGATCGTCCTAGACTCCTGCGGGGTAGTCAATTGATCGACCACGGGTGGAGTGGGTTTTTTCCCGTCGGTCCCGAAAGGACGTTGCTGTGCTTCGCCAAAAAACTGCTTGCTACGCTTTGTTGGTCATGTACGACATCGCCTCGAAGTCGGGTGAGAACGGGCGCGGCGTGGGGATTCGATCTGCCGATATCGCTAACCGCCACCAGTTGCCGCGCGCCTACGCAGCGAAGATTCTATCCCAACTGGCGGGAACCGAGCTTTTGAGGTCGGATCGCGGTCCGCGCGGCGGCTTCCGTCTTGCTCGCAACGCATCGGATATCACGCTGCACGATATCTTCGACAGTGTCGGCGCGTTGGAGAATTTCGCCGACGATGCGGGCTTGCCGGAACAACTGCACCCATCGATCGAAGCGGCGATGAAATCGGCCAACCGCGCCGCGATCGAACATCTGCAAGCGCTATTCGAAAGCATTTCGTTGGCGGAGATTGTCGCCAGTAATGGTCGTGGGGTGATGGGGGCGCGAGCGAGCCTCGAGAACCTGGTGCCGCCGGTCAGTGCGAAGGCCATGTGACGCAGCGCCTCGCATAAAGTATGCTACAACTCGTTATTCTTTATCAGTTGAAGCCGGTTGCGATGCGGCTTCATGTTGCTCTGCATGCGCCTTTTCATACGATTCGCGTGCCATCCAGTACGCTGCTTCGGCTTCGTAAAAGAGCGATTCTTTGTGCATCTTTTGCATCTTCGTCGCGTGGTCTTCTCGTCCTTCTTTGCGGTAATCCGCTTGACGTTTCAGATGATCCACCCGCTGCTTTTTCCAGCCCTTTAGCTGATCGACGACTGGCTCTAACACGGCGCGATCGATCCCGGTCAACGTCTTTAGCCGCTCGGCGAGCAAGGGGTAGTCGGCGATCGGGTCTTCAAACACCATGTATACGCCTTTTTCGATCCACGCGGGGTTACCCGAGACGATCAGCGACACGGCGGCTTGCACGCGAATTTCCGCGTCGTGCGGTCGTTTCAGCAACACGCCCACGCGCTGACGCACTTCTGGATTGGTGTTACTAAAGTGCGGCACCAGCCAAGGGATGGCCGGCTCGCCGAGTTGTTGCAGCAACTTCCAGGCCCGCTCGCGCCGTTTGAAATCGGGCGCGCCCATTTCATGCACCAAGATGTCGACGCTTTTTTGCAGCGGGTCGACCGGTTGCGTCGTGGCACGGCTGGTCGGTTGCGAAGTCGTCGGTTCTGTCGGTTCGTCGGCACCGCGCAACCATAGGCCTGAACCCAACAGGGCAATGATGAGTACCAAAGGTGCAGTGGGGCGTTGTAACATCGCGTTGAATTATACAACGGCGGCGCGGTCGGGCGCACGAACGATGTTACCAGAGCTTGATTCGCGTCGCGTTTTCGGCCCACCAGCCCATGGCGGCAAGGGTAAGCAGGCCACCGGCAACAGCTAGAGCCGCGCCGGTCTTGGCGACGATGCCGATGACCTTGCCTAGTACGGCGTAGGTACCGATCTTGGTGCCGGCGGTCATGTCGCTGCGCACGCTCATCTCGCCGATCAGCGCGCCGCAAAAGCAACCCAACAGTCCGCCGACGACGGTGCCGAGCACGGGGATCGGAATGCTGAAAATAATCATGCCGGCGAAGCCGCCGATGAACGCGCCGATGGTTGCCTGTTTGCTCGCGCCGGCCTTGCGCGCGGCGAAGGCACCGGCCAACGCGTCAAAGATTTCGGAGGCGACGGCAAGACCGAGCAGGGCGAGCAGCCATACCCACGTGATGCGCGACCAATCGAAGTACCAATCGTAAGCAACGCCCGCCGCGAGGATCAGCCAGATGCCGGGCAGCTGTAGCACGGCCAGCCCCAGACCGGCCGCGGCGACCAGCGCGAGCAGCAAGATAAGCGTGACGTCGATGATCATGATGCGATGTTACAGTCGTTCCTCATCGGGGCCTTATCGAATCGATTCGGTGTGCACGATCATATTGTGTTCGGGCGGCGGAATATTCTCCGTTCCGGCCAAGCGTTTACCCTGTGCTTTGCATGGCGGCGGCCATGCCGTTGATGCTGAGGAAGATCGTGGACTTACGGCGTTTCTGAGCGGCACCGTCGTCGCCGCGGCGGAAGCGGCGGATCATTTCGAGCTGTGCCATGTTGATAACGTCGGTGTACGGATTGCGGGCGTCGATGGCCGATTGAATCACGGCATTGTTATCTAGTAGGCGCGCTTGGCCCGTGATCTGTAGGATGACGCGTTCGGTCCGCTCGAATTCTTCCGACAGCCGTCGATGCATGTCGCTATTCTTATCGCCGTAGAGCGCCGCGATGGGCAACCGGGCACGTGCCATTTCCTGTTGGGCGTTGTCGATGAGTGTGCGGAAGAAATCCCAATCGGCGTAGAGCTGCTTCATGCGATCGATGGCATCGCAATCGCCCTGGCAAATCGATTCGATGGCGCTGCCGAGACCGTACCAGCCCGGCGCGACGTAGCGCATCTGCGTCCAGGCAAACACCCAAGGGATCGCGCGCACGTTATCGAGATCGACCTGCCCACCGCTGCGTGCGACGGGGCGCGAGGCGATGGGAAGGTCGCTGATGTATTCGATCGGCGACTGCGCGGCGTACCAAGGCCAGAAGCCCGCATCGCGCACGAGGTTGCGATACGCCTCCATCGACGACTGCGCCATACGGTCCATCAAATCGCCGTGTTGTTGTTGAAACGAACCGCCGTCGGATGGATTGGGCGCTTCGGCGTCGGCCGTGGCGACGATCATCGCGTTGACGATTTGTTCCAGATGACGGCGTGCGATGCTCGCCATCGCGTAGCGGAAGGTGATAACTTCGCCTTGTTCGGTGAAACGAATCTTTCCATTGCGCGAAGCGCGCGGCGTGGCGAGAATGGCGCGATTGGCGCGGCCACCGCCGCGACCGACGGTACCGCCGCGACCGTGGAAAAAGCGCAGCGCGATTTGATGGTCGGCACAAATTTGGGCGAGATTGGCCTGCGCTTTTTGCAGGCCCCAATTGCTCATCCAATAGCCGCCGTCTTTGTTGCTGTCGGAATAACCGAGCATGATTTCCTGAAAGGTGCCGCGGCTTTCCAAGTGTTGGCGGTAGATATCGTCTTGAAAAAGTGCTTGCAACAGGCCGGGGCCTTTGTCGAGGTCTTCCACCGTTTCGAGCAATGGCACGACATCGAGTTTGGCTTCGACTTGGCCATCGACCATGCGCCAGAGGCCCGTTTCTTTCATCAACACCAAAACGCTCAGCAAATCGCTCACGTCGTGCGTCATGCTGATGATGTAGCTTCCGACGCTGCCGGGCATGTCGGTCTCGGCCTGACGAATTACGGCGAGCGTGTCGAGCAAATCGGCGGTAGCGTTAGAAAGCTTGGCACCGTGCGGTAGCAGGGGGCGCGGGTTGCCGAGTTCTTTGTTAAGTATCGCGCGTTTGTCCGCTTCCGAGCGCTGGGCGTAATCGTCGCACACACCGGCAAGGTCGAGCAGTTCGTGCAAGGCGTCTCGATGCACGCGGCTGTGCTGGCGGACATCGAGCGCGGCCAGATGAAAGCCGAACGTGCGCACCCGCGCGATGAGTTCGAAGAGTAATCCTTCGCGCGCGACATCGTCGAGGCCGCAGTGGATGAGCGCGGACGACAGCAACTCGAGGTCTTTCAGGAAGGTCTTAGCGCTATAAGCTGTCGGGTCGATATCCACCTGCTCCAGCTTGCGGATGATTTGCGCGATGCGGATGCGGAACGGTTCGTTGGTCATCATGCGCCGTTCGCGGTCGTCGAGCGGGTAGTCCTGCTGATCGAGTTCGATGGCGGCGTTAAGCTCGGGCGGGATCGACAGCCTGGCGCGCGAAACGGAAATTTCGCGCTGCAACGTGGCCATCTCGTCGCGATATTTTTCCAGTACGGTTTGGCGCAATTCGTCGAGCGTGTCGCGCGTGACATCTGCCGTGACGCGCGGGTTACCGTCCCGGTCGCCGCCGATCCAACTGCGGTAACGCAAGACGGTCGGTAGCGCGGGCAAGGCTTGGTAGTGCTCGAAGAGGGCGTCGCGAATATCGCGATAGAGCTGCGGGATAACATCCCAGACCGGGCCGGAGAGGAAGTAGAGACCGTGGCGAACCTCTTCGATGACTTGCGGTCGTTCGAGGCGGATTTCGTCGGTGGCATACATCAGATGAACGGCGCGGCGAATGCGGCGCGCGATGGCGGTGCGTTCTTTGGGAGAGAGCGCGGGGTTTTGGTTTTCTTCCAACGCGTCGGCGATGCCGCGCTGTTGGCGCAGGACGCTTTGGCGGCGCGCTTCGGTCGGATGGGCGGTGAATGTCGGTTGAATATCGAGGCGCTCGAGCACGCGCAACACGGCTTCCAGACTGGCGCCTTGCTGTTTGAGATGGGATATGGCTTCGGCAATCGATTCGGCACGTGGGGTGTCGGTCGTGGCGCGGCGCTCGCGGTCGCGATTGATGCGCGCGATTTCGACCTGTTCGGCCTTGTTCACGAGGTGAAAGTGGATCGTGAGGATTTTCAAGAGTTCGTGTAGGTCGTCGTCGCTGGTTGCCGCGATACGTTGAAGCGGTTCGGCAAAGGGTTCGGTTGCGTCGGGATCGAGTGCCTGACATTGCCGGACCAGATTGCGCAGCAAATCGGCGGCGTCTTCACCGCGATGCTTGGCGAAAACGGTATGCAAGGCGTCGGTGAGTAGCGAGATGTCTTGACTGAGATGAGGAGATGTCACGGATATCGATTCCTTTCGGGATTTGAGCAAAGGTTAATCGATATCGTAGGCGAATACAGGCCCGCCGTGCCTAAGCGCGATCGGCAGCCAACATTTCGACCAGCAGGCCGATGGTTTGCTCGACGTTGGCGGGCGTGGCGTGGCCGGGAATATTGAGCGGTTTGATAAATGCGAAACCGATGGCGGCGTGTACCAACTGCCACGCGAGCCCGTGGGCGGGCACGTCGCGTCGTACTTGGCCGGCGCGTTGGGCGCGTTTTATCAGGTTGCCGAGGAAGCGAGCGTACTGTTCGTAGTGTGCCTGCAGCGCCGCCAATACGGCCGGGTCGCCGATTTCGGTTTGGGCCATGAAGATCACTTGATACAACTGGCTGGTATGCGGATCGGTAATCGCCGGGTTCAATCGGAACAGCAATCGCAATTGATCCATCGGTGAGGTCAACGGGGCGATGGCCCGGCGCCAATTGCGAATCACCTCTTTACCGATTTCTTCAACGAGGCAGACGAACAACTCCTGCTTGCTCTTAAAGTGTTGATACAACACCGGCTCGGAAACGGCGGCGGCTTTGGCCAGTTTGGCAGTCGTTGTGCCTTGATAGCCGTGTTCGGCAAAGCAGGCGACGGCGGCTTCGATCAGATGCCGCCGACGGTCGGTCGCCTTCATGCGGCGTGAGGTGGTCTTCTTTTTGGGCATTCCCTAGCCCGCGCTTTCTGAATCGGGATCGGGGACGGGCGGATTGGGATCGGCGGGATCGCCTTCGGTTGCAGGTGACGGGTCTGGTTCGGGGTCTGCGGTTTCTGGGTTGGCGCGGATACTGCCGCCGGTCGGTTCGGTTGGCGGCGGGCGCAGCGGATCATCCGTGTTCGTTGTAGGCGCATCGGCACCCGTCGAAGCCGCATCATCGTCATAAGCATCGCGTGCGCCATCTGGCTCGCTCTCATTATCGGGGGGCGTTGTCCGCTGATTCGGCAGCGTTGGCCACGGCGGTGGGATTGGTTCGTCGGTGCGATTGTCAGCAGGCGGTTCGCGGCGCGCGGGAGGTTGCGGTGCCTGATATTGCGCGCGGCCTAATAGCGGCGTCGGGTCGCCCATGATCGCCGGCGCGAGATAGCGTTGCACAAAGTCGGTACTCGTTGCCGAGGTATGACCGCCGCCGTAACCGGACGACTCGAACTCGGATCGATACGGTACGTTGATCAGCTTGAGGTATTGCCGTTCGGTATCAGGAAACAGATTGCCGGGCGTGTAGAACCCTTCGAGGCCAGCGATACCCGCGTCGCTGCTGGCGCGATCGACGGTGCCGGTGTACCAGACGACATTCTTCAACACTTCGTCGGCAGTAGAATGCAGCACGTAAAGGCGGCCGCGAATGCGGCGCAGGGCGCGCGTCATGTCGTATCTCGAAGACATGCTGCAGCCAAGGTAGATAACGGTTTCGATATCGATCGACTCGGGCAGGTATTCCAACGCAAACGTCGCGACGCCGGTACCGGCCGAGAGCGCGATGACATGAATCGGCGCATCAGGATAAAGCCGACGGTAGCGGCGGATGTCTTCGGCAAGATCTTGCGCTTTGGAGCGATTGCGCGCGATGAATATCTGATCGGTCGCGTGGGAAATCGTTTGCCACGGAAAGACTTCAAAGTGACCCTGATACCCGGCGCGACGCAGACCGCGGGGGATATCGAACGATCCGATGTTACCAACCGGCCCGGCCCCCCCGAGGTAGTAAGTGATACCGCGAATCTTTTCACCTTGCGGCTGCGTTTTATCGACGGCGAATTTAACGATGTTCGAGCAGCCGGTCGCGCTCAGCCAAAGCATTAACACCATGGCGATGCAACCGTGCCGGCCTAACGACCATCGGTTACGCGATTGGCGATGAGGATCATTTTGTTTGCCGATGGGCGAAAGCATCATACGAGGCGCGATCCTGCTGCGGCATGCTGCTGCGACCCAACGAAAGGCTACCTCAGCATGCAAAGCAATTTTGATTATATGAGGTTGCTTGATGCTGTCGAACGCGTGTTTCGTGCATTCAAACGCGTTAAGTGCGTCGCTATTTGGGTGTGCCCCAAGAACTCCAACGCGCTTCGTGTGCGTCGATGTCGTCGATCTTCACGATGATCGGAGGCGTGCTGACTTCGGTCAACGCTTCTTCCGGACCGTCGGCCGCCAAACGGCTCGCGACGCGCAGGCCTGACTCGACACTTTGTGAAACGTTGTAACCGATGATGCAATCGACTTCGTGGCGGCGCAACAATTCGCGCAGGTGAGCCGAGTCGCCGCAAACGATCGCGATGGCTTCGGCGGGGGTAAGCCGCTCATCGATTTTGACATTGCGAAAGGCCCAATCATCGAGCATCACGAACGAGCCGACGCGCGGATACAGGCGCGACTGTCGGCGCAACATGCGCTGCGCTTCGATTGTATCATCTTCGCAGTTGAGCTCCTTAAATATTTCGAGCGCGCTGTTGCGTTCCAGTTGGTCCTTAAATCCCGTCAGGCGTGCTGCGGAGGTTAGCCTGTCGGTGCTGCCGTGCATCAGCATCACCGTTTGCCGACCTGCGGGCATCAGCTCAACGCATACGTCGGCGGCGGCGCGCCCCAACTCGCTGTTGGAAGGGCCGCAATAAACAGCGCGGCGCGAGCGCGGGGCGTCGGTTCCGACGAGCACCACGCGCTTGCCGCCGATCGCGAGCCGATCGATTTCATCCACGCTGTTCACGACCAACGGCGAGAAAACGAACACGGCGCCGCAGTCGGATCTGGTGATGTCGGTCAGCGTTTGGCGCAAGGCGAGCGGCGTGTCGGCAGTAGGTTCAAAGAACACAAAGCGCGTGTGGCGATCGGCCGCTTCGAGCGCGGCGGCATGGTTGCGGATGATCGGCCAAACCGGCTGCTCGGCAGTGGGTCCGACGACGGCGACTTTGCGAACGCCGACACGTGCGACGGTCTCAGGTCGCGGTGTGCCGGGCGGCGGACCATCGCACGTCCCGGTGACGCATAGCAGCGAAAACGCCAACACGGCGCAAATGATGTGACGCAAGTGAGCGACCGTAGCGCGCAGCGAGCGACGAGCAAACATGCGGCTCGAATCGATAATCATGATCGCGCTCCTCGCAACATGAGGCACGCTATGAAGACGCCGACAAACGCCCCACACGTGTCGGCCGCAATGTCGCCCAATTCAAACGTGCGTCCCACGATGGGCTGCGTCGCTTCATCGAATAACGCGTACATCATCACGATTAGGAAACTCACGACGGAATCCGATGACGCTGGCGATGGCCCTTGTCGGCGCAAACTGAGGCGCGTTAGAAGGCCCAATACCATGTAGGTCAGCGCGTGCATCAGCTTATCGTTGAGGCTGACGGCCGTGGGTACGTTACCCGGCGGCAGGTGCGTCGCGCCGAATGCGACGACGAACGCCGCGAGCGTAAGCGCCGGCAGCCAGGCGCGGGAATGTGAGCGAGACGTCATAGTGCCGACGTACGAATTCAAGATGCCTGACGTTCGACGGTAGGCGGCGGAGTGCGCGTCGGCGGCGTGCGATTTACGGCGTCGCGTTCCAGATCGTCGACTGGCGCACTGTGCGATTCGGGATGCGCGTCGTCCTGCTCAGTGCGCTTTGGTTCGTTCTCGTCGCTCGGTTCGGCGTTCTCCGCAGCGACGCCATCTTGGGAGGCGACCGATTTGGTTTCTACCGGTTGCTCCGCCAAGTCGCTTTCGGAGTCTTCATTTGCACCGATCACCTTTACTTGCGTCGTAACGCGCGCTAGGTCGATGCCTTTGGTTTTGACATCGAGGCAGCCGATGACTTCGTCGGCTAATTTAAGATAGTCGATCGCGCCATTGCTGCGGGGGGCGTATTCGAAGATGGATTGACCGTAGCTGGGGCATTCCGCGAGTTTGACGTTGCGGCGAATGCGCGTTTCGAAGATGCGCGCGTCGCGCCAGGGCACGTTCTGATCGCGATGACCTTCAAGAAAACCGCTAAGGTCGTCGACAACTTCGGACGACAACCGCGTACCGGCGTCGTACAAGCACATCACGACGCCCAGAACGCTTAGCTTAGGATTGATGCGCTGCGAGACGAGCGCAATGGTTTCAAACAACTTGCCCGCACCCTGCAACGCCAAAAAGTGCGGCTGCACCGGTATCAACACGCGCGACGCGGCTGACATCGCATTTAACGACAGCACGCTCAATGACGGCGGGCAGTCAAACAAAACGACGTCATACGGCAAGTCGGGCGCGCTCAGCGCCCCTTGCAGAATCACCTCGCGACCGACGACGGTAAGCAGTTCGGTTTCGGCAGCGGCCAGATCGACGCGCGTGGGCACGACGGAAATATTGGGCGAATACTTATGCGTGGCCTCGGCCAGCGGCATGTTGCTCGTCAGCACTTCGTAGGTACCGCGACCGACGGCGGCTTCGTCGAGACCGAAATGGGTCGTGAGATGGCCCTGCGGATCGAGATCGATCAGCAGCATGCGCAGCCCGCGTTGGGCAAGCCCGGCCCCCAGATTGGCGGCGGTCGAAGTCTTACCGACGCCGCCTTTTTGATTGATAATCGCGATGCATTCCATTGCGTTGTGCTGCTTTCTGGCTCGACCCGGCGGGGTCGGTGACATCCTTGCTAATCACATTGTACGTCACAAATTTGGCTCATGCCAAGGTTCTGTTATTTGTGAGTTTATGGTGGTTGGGGCGGTGGAAAATCACATGGTGGGTGACAGGCGCTACGCCGAAGGGTGAGTTCGCTCCAACGGTGTGAATCGTTTACGTTTGCGTTTTCGTTCTTGATCTGAAACGGCAATGCGGAGGGAAGGGCCATGCCGCCGGTTTCGTTGGACGCGGTCAAACTCAATCTTGATGGATTAGAGCTGTCGGATCATTCGGAGAATCCGCGCGTATGGTACGCGCCCGACGGTGACGGGTTGGCCGTCAACTTTTTCGATTTGCCTCCCGATATTCCGCAGGCGCTTCCGACGGAGCAAGCGCTGGTTGCCTTCTACGCGAATTTGGATGGAGATACTCGCTGGGTTGAAACCTACCAACTCGAAGTCGCGGGCCTGCCCGCCGTGCGCACGATCGTCAAATTCCCGCAACAGGCGTCGGGCATGACCTACGTCGGCTCATTGACCCTTCCGCGCCGCGATTTCAGTTTTGTAATTCAAGCAGTTTGTGAAGAACGCGGCATGACCGGAATGCGCGAAGCAATGCTTGCCGCGCGCGATGGGATCAGTGATAGCGTCGAGTTTGACAATCCCAAATACGATTCGGAATTTCCGACCCATCCAGCTTCGCGCACGCGCAAATGGTTAGACCAGTTGGAAATATCGGTCACTGTCGACGATGCGGTGAGGCAGTCCGTTCCATTCCCCTTGCCGGGTGTCGATGCGCCGGTTCGTGAAGAGGAAGCGCTCGGATGGGGGCAGAAACTTCGTTCCTGGTTGGGTTTTTAGGCGATTGCCCGTAAGCGGCGCGATTCTGGCCACGTCGTCGTTCATCGATACACTTAACAGTTTATGATTTGAACATCCATCGAGAACGATCAACTTGATTCAGCACCACGAGGAGATACACCAATGAGCATTCAATCCGCCATCGTCATCGGTTCGGGCACCATGGGGCGCGGCATCGCGCAGGTTGCGGCGACTGCCGGTCTGACCACGTTTATGTACGACCAAAACGCCGAGCAGGTGAAATCCGCCCAAGGCGCGATCGAGAAGAGCCTCAACAAGCTCGTCGAAAAAGGCAAACTGCCCGGCGAAACCGCCGAGGCCGCTAAGAACAACCTTAAACCCATCTCGTCGTTGAACGATGCCGATTTTTCCAAGGTAGGCATCGCCATCGAAGCCATCTTCGAAAACTTCGACGCCAAGAAGGCGCTTTACGCCGACCTCACCAGCAAGCTCAGCGCCGACGCGATCCTGGCCAGCAACACCAGCAGCATCAGCATCACCAAGCTGGCCGCCGCCACGGATCGCCCGCAACGGTTCATCGGCATGCACTTCTTTAACCCTGTGCCGTTGATGTCGCTCGTCGAAGTGATTCGCGGTATCGACACGGCCGACGCCACAGTCGAAACCGTCGAGTCGCTCGCCAAGCAAATGGGCAAGAACCCGCTGCGCTGTAACGACATGCCGGGCTTTGTGAGTAACCGCGTGCTGATGCCGCTGATCAACGAAGCGGCCTTCGCGCTGATGGAAGGCGTGGCCGACGCGCCGACGATCGACGAGATCATGAAGCAGGGCTGCAACTTCCCCATGGGCCCGCTGACGCTGGCCGATTTCATCGGTGTAGATGTTTGTCTAAATATTATGGAAGTGCTGCACCGCGACCTGGGCGACCCGAAGTTTCGACCTTGCCCGCTACTGAGGAAGATGGTGGACGCGGGGCATATGGGCAGGAAGAGCGGCAAGGGGTTTCATGATTATGCGGGGTAGTTCGGTCGGCTTGGGGCTTGGGGCTTGAGACTTGAGGCGTGAGGCGTGCGTCTTGGGGCTTGAGGCGTGGGATATGAGACTGGTTGCGTCGGGGGTGGCATGCTTGCCCTTCAAGGCAAGCATGTGATGCGAGCGGGGATGTCGAGCCGTCACGCGACACCAATATGCCATTTTCAGGCGGGCGGGTGCCCCATGTTGGTACTCCAACGTGGGGGCTCGATTCACGAGCCGCGCTAACTCGTGTAACGATGGTTACTCGTCTGAAAAATCGCGAGCCCACCTCGGAGTACCGAGATGGGCCACCCGTCATTTTCAGGTCGGTCGGTGTGACTCGATTCATACGCACCGATACGGTCGATCATCCTCGGACTTTTGAGCGTATTCTCTGCGCCCGAGGGCACTGGCCGCAAGCGGTCCGTTGGCACCCGAACCCGGTGGAAGTGCCACCCACCGCGATAAAGCTTTGCCGACGACTCGCGGAGGCGGTAGATTAGCTTCTTGTGCTTTGGAATAGCGGATTTGTGTGGAATATCAGGTTTGGCGTCAAGAATCACATGGTTCTCACAATCAACTCGCTAGAGGAAAATTATCTGCAATGGCTAACAAATCACACTTTAATAGTGGCCACATAGCTCTAAACAAATTGAAAAAAGACGGGGCGTTACACAGTGCATCCATTTCTGGAGTTAAGGTGCCACATACAATTCATGCTGTATTTATTCAAGATGCTATTGAATTTTTGAAAACATTACCTGATTCATCGGTGCAACTTGTCTTGATAGATCCGCCATATAATCTTGACTTAGATTATTGGGATACCTTTCCAAATTACCTCGATTGGGCAAAACAGTGGCTTGACCAGATATTTAGGGTTTTGACTGATTCAGGCAATTGCGTCATTTTTGGAGGTTTTCAGTATCAAGACCTCAAGAAAGGCGATCTTCTCGAAGTCCTTCATTACACGCGCCATCAAACAGAGCTAAGATTTGTTAATCTAGTAATCTGGTATTATAAAAATGGAATGAGCGCACATCGTTTTTTTGCCAATAGACATGAAGAAGCTGTATGGCTTTCTAAGACAAAGAAATACTATTTCGACTTAGACTCTGTTAGAACGCCTTTTGATGAGGCAACCAAGGCAATATATAAAAGAGACAAGCGGCTCAACCCTGAGAGCATCGAAAAGGGTAAAAATCCGACCAATGTTTGGGAGATAGGAAGACTAAACGGCAATTCAACAGAAAGGGTCGGTCATCCAACACAAAAGCCAGTCGAACTTATTCGGCGGTTTGTTAGAGGATTGTCATTTGAAGGTTCGATAGTCCTTGATTTTTTTGCTGGATCAGGAACAGCGGGGCGTGTATGCCTAGAAGAGCGGCGGCATTCAATCCTGGTGGATTCAGACAATAAGCTGCATGACTATTTGGAAAGACACATTGAGCAAATTAAATCCAATATGTTCTTGCCTGAATACAAGTTGATACGAGATGCTTCTATTGATGCGGTGCTGAAGGAAATCGCCCAAGTGAATCAACAACAGCAAAAGGCCACAGCGTAAGGGATATTCGCGTGAGTAAGAGACAAACGGGAAGATTAACCAATCAGCATGTCTCCTCAGGCGGCGCTAGTGGTATCTTTGGTGAAGACGCTCAAGTGCACGATAAAGTCGCTGGCCGCGCAAGTACAAATGTTTATGAGAAACTCTGTTCAGAAAATCCAAAATACCAATTTAGATTCAGGAATCATATCAGCAAGCAAGAGATAAATGACAAGTTGCAATCAATTGACGCGCGGCTAGGGAAAACTCTTTATGTAAAGGATTCAAAGATCAAACCCGATGGAGGAGTCATCGAGGTGCTTGATAAGAGCCGGAAATGGCGAGTTGTTTTAGTTGGTGAAGCAAAATATCAAGGAAAAGATGTTGAGAACATTCAGGCTGGCACCCTTGTTGGTAAGAACAAAGACCAAGACCTAATGGTTGCAGGAAATGCGATTGAACGAGTTTATAAAAACATAAACGAAATAAGAAACTTCATGCTTGATGAGTTTCATTTTCCGTATGCAGTATTTTTGCAAGGATCAAACTTTGCAACAGAAACCGTTCAGGTATTCCGGCCGGACGGTACCTTTGTAAAGATTAGGCACGATTCTGGCGCAATGAACAGGATTGACAGGGTGACGGCTGCGAATTATTGCATGAAGATTAACCAGAACTATTGTAAGAATATTTTTTTAGGTCACAATAAATCATCAATTATGCTACAGGCGGCTTCTATATACGCGAGGTGCGACCCTTGGAAAGAGGATGAAATGCAACAGATCATGTTAGACATCGCAAATACATCTTTAGGGATTTTAAATCAGTTGGGATAGTGTGAATAGTCGCATTGAACGGCCGGTGGCCCGGTCGGTAAACTCGACAAATATCACCGTGCCACTGTTCTATGAATGCTCTGTAGAAACCCTTTCTTGTTGACAATAAGAGAATCATCAGATTGTGGACGATGTGTCGCAAGATGCATTCCGATTCGCGGCCCGGTTCGCTGGTGGCCGACAGAGCCGACCCGAGTTTGCGCTTGTGTTGCGATATCGCCGCCTCCACATGCCAGCGGCTGCCGTAAAGCCTACGCGGAAATCGGCGGTGCAATTGTGCGCGATACTTTGTCTTGGGCTCGTGTTGATGCGGGCGACGCGGATTGATCGGAATAATCGTCGAACGAATCCCGAGTTGTTCGCGACTGTACCGATGATGCGCTTCGACATCGTACGCGCCGTCGGCGAACAAGCGATCGATCGGTAGATGACGTGCGGCTTGCGTGACGGCGGGAACGAAGCTGGGCGAATCCTGACACGGTCCGTAGCGCAAATGCATGCCGAATAACAAATACGATTCGTGATGCGCGACCATCGTCCACTTCGGATATCGCCGGTAACAGGTCATGCGGCCGGCGCGTTCGAGGAAGTGACGACTTACATGATGACTTTCCATACCGGTCGCATCAATGGACGCGTCATTCTTTTCTTGAATGAGGTCTACACGTCGAGCGAGATCGGCGACGGCAACGAGAAATTCTTCGAGTGCTGCTTTTTTAAAAAGCGCGCGTGTGCCTTCTGCAATGTCGTGTAATGCGGCACTCGTTCGATCTTCAGAATGCGCCGTAAATCAGATGAATCTCGCAAAATCTCCACGATACCGCGATAGTCGGTCTTGAAAAACAGCTTCAGCGCCAACATCGAGAATAACTGATGCTGCGTGAAATCCCGACGGGAGAACTTACCGGAGTAAGCCGGCAAGGACTGTTTCGACATCTTCACGGCCATCCTGGCCAACGCATTCGGTGACCGCGTCATGCTGCGTTTGGTTGACATACAAAAATAACGGCAGACCCGCCGTCACGACTTGAAGGGTTTCTACAGAGCATTCATAGAACAGTGGCACGTCTGTCTATAGCGAGCGGTGGTAGTTTGTCCACGGGCTAGGAGGATTGAGTGATTTCTGACCGGTGGCATGCTTGCCCTTCAAGACAAGCTTGTGGGCCGCGCGCGGATATTTAGCCATCGCACGACCAAGCCAATACCGTTTTCCGCTTCCGCATGCTCACCTTGAAGGGTGAGCAGGGCACCCGCCTAAAACCGTAAGCAGCGCACTCGACGACGAAAAATAATCTCAATTTCTTCGGTCCGTCCACGCCCCTTCCGCGTCTTCAGATGTAACCCGCCCGCCACGGTGGCGGGTGGAGTGTTCGACGAGAAAAGGAGACGCACGATGGCAGCGTTGCTTCAATTGCTGGCGGAATTGGGACAGTCTGTGGACGCGCTGGATTACGCGGTTTGGCGCGAGAACCTAGCCGGGATCATTGCGATTTTGATCGGATAACGAGGGCGAATTGATATAGCTCTTCGTGTCGGATTGGTGGTCGCGGCAGCGTTCCGTCGGGTCGATGACCCGACCTGAACATTGATCGTTGTCATGCACCGGCTATTAGCCGGTGTCACAGCGCACGCACCAAAGCCCGCGCACCGCAGGGAACGCGCCACAGCGCGCACCGCAGCCCTAGCACCTGAGCGCACGCGCAACCGAGCTGGCTTTGTGATCAATCGCTAATTTTCGTTGCCCGGCACTTCCACCCAGAACCAACCCCGCAGGTCGTTGATTTTGAAGCCCGTCGCCATGTCGTTGGGGTAGTGCTTTTTTAGCTTCGCCTTTAATGCCGGTGACATCTGGTTGGGGTCGCCGTGGCATTGGATGCAGGTGCTCGACAGTTTGATCGGCGTCAGCACGCCGAGGCGACCGTTGTCGTCGGCGAGATAACGCTTTTCGTTGACGCGTTCGTCGACCAATAGCGCGGCCCAGACGGGCGGTTGGTTGTTCTGGTTGCGCAGCCTGAACGAGGTGCGACCGATCTTTACGTTGTGTTGCTTTCCGGCTTCTTGGGCGATCTCCGGGGCGCGCTTGGCGCATACATCGACGGCACCGTCCGTGCCTTCTTTTTGAATCGTGCGCATGAGTTCGGCCAACAGCTTGCCGAACATGTCGTGCCGCGCGTTGTCGGCGATTTTCTTTTGCTGCTTTTGCCGGTCGGTCAGTTCTTTCTTTGCCACTTCGGTCCAACCGCTGCCGTGGCGGCGGAACGCGCGCAGGTGGCGCTCGACCGATGCGTCGCGCAGGTTTTGGAAGACCTGCCGCACCTGTTCGTCGTCGGTGGCGGCGAGCAAGTCGTCGTAGATGCGACCGTTGCGGATCTCGGCGACGATGGCGGCGTCGCAGGCTTCGGCGAAGGTATCGGGAACGTCGAATTGATGATCGGCCCAGCGATTGGGCGGCGGCGTTAGCTCGAGGCGTTCGTATTGGGCCAACAGCGCCGCTTGGTGGCGGCGTTCGGCATGGATGATGTTCGCGAAGGGTCGGCGCTCACCGTGCTTTGACATTACGGCTTCGTAAAACGCGATGGCGTGACGCTCGTCGTCGATGGCGATATCGAGGGCGTCTTTGGTGGTGGTGGGCTTTTTGGGCGGTTCGGAAAAGCCGAGTGTTAGAAGCGTCGCAGCGATGAGGCCGAGAGCGAAAAAGCTAACCCGTTTGCCGGACATGTTGTAATTCCCCTTCGTTATTGTTGTAGCCGCGCATTTTGGTGTTCGGTGGGTTGAGTACAACCGCACCCTACGGCGTCCATAAGTTTACACGGAGTAAGAGAACGCGGCACGATGAATGCGCACGCGCGAACCACGAAGAACCCTACCGCGTAGATCGCTGCAGTTATCACGTGTTTGCATTGTGCGCGGTAGGGTACACGCATGGATATCATAGCGCCGATTGGCTCACAAAACGCAGCGAAGCCGGCAACGCGTTTGGCACCTGCGGCGCTCACGGAGTTCAAGCCCGGCCACCGAGCTTGGGGGCGGCCACGTCGTTAGAAACCGCCCCGAGACGCCGCCGGTGTTGCGACCGGCTTCGCCCGACCCAAACAAACAGGGACGAGCCTGCCTAGCTTCCCAGCAAGGCCGCTACCAATCCCTGAATATCCAATGCAACGGACTCTTGCATCATCGAGTTTGCGACGACGGGCGATCCAAGCTCCTAATGGACTTTTTCCCGCAGTGACGCAGTGCGCGATACCGACTTGTCCGTGTATCGTGCCTTTGACTTATCTCATCATCCTGCAATCGGTGTCGTCCAAAACAGTAGCGCCAACAAACCCGCGATACTCGCAAGAAGCCACAACACAAACGGATGGTGTAAGTGAAATCGTTGGTTCGACGGTCTGGTGGCCGACATGGTGCAAACCTCCTGCGACAGTATGCCCATTCGCCAGCTGCGCACGAGCAAAGCAGCGCACGCCGAGTGGAAGAGAAGAGAAAGCCATCGGCGTGCGTCTGATAGATCGCGATGCCGACGAAATGATGGATCGCCAGCAGAAAAGACAGATGCAATTTTTGTGCCACATGAAGCTAGCCGAAGGACCGTGCGGAATCGCAGGTGCGATGGCTTTCTTCGCTCTTAACCGTGCGAGAATTCGCCGGGTTCGTGTTGAGGATTCCGCAAAGACGCCGCGGTTTTGAAGTCCGTTTCCCTATCGCCACGCTTTCGCTGACAATCGCTAGCATGGCAAACAAAGAACCGCTGCTGCTGGGCGTTGATGGTGGGGCGACGGGCATTCGCTGTCACGAAGTGCGGTGCATACGGGCCGATGGTCGCGATGTGTATCAGCTGGGCGCAGCTCATGCGGAGATGAGCTACCCTCGTTTGAATGGCTTTGCGCCAGTCGCTGCCGATGTCCAGCGCCGACAGCTTGATGATGATCGGTTGCAAATTGACGCCATTGAAGCGCAACAGGGGGAGGCTTGGATCGAGACGACGGCGACGGTGATCGCGCGCGTGGCCGAGCAGTGTGGTGTCCGACAGGTGCGCATCGGCATCGGTATGCCGGGCATCAAGAGCGGCGACGAACGCGGCATCGTGATGATTAACAACGGCCCGCGCATGCCCGATTTTTTGGACGCGCTTACTCAACGATTACAAGACACGGGCGTGGAACTTGTGCAACCGATCCGTCGCATCGGTGACGACGGCGCCTATTGTGGCATTGGGGAGGCACATGCCGAGGGCGGATTGTTTCGCGATATTCAGAATGGGTATTACATAGGTGGCGGCACAGGGCTGGCGGAGTGTTTGTTGATCGATGGAAACATCGTGCCGATGAGCGGTCGGCGCTGTACGGTGCCGACCGCGTGGGAATTGATAAGCCCGCTGCGCGTCACCTATGAGAAGTTGATATCCGCTGCGTCGATGAATGCGGTTTATCAAGCGTTGGCAAACGAAGCGGACGGTGCGTCGCAACGGTTTCCCGAACAAGACGCGTTGAACGGCGATCCGATCGCGCGTTCGTGGTTGCAAATGGCAGCAACGCTGTGGGCCCATCTGATCGCCCAACGGTTGGTGCATTTCTGCAGTGAGGCAGCGACGAAAGTTCAATTTGATCGCGTCGTCATTGGTCAGCGGGCGGGGCAGTTATTTAACGATGCGCATTATCGCGCGCTGTTTGCCGAGCCGATCGAAACAACATTGGCGCACATTCTGAAGCAACGGGCGGATAAGCAGTCGATGCCGGCGCTGTTGGATTATCTCGATGGCGATCGGTTGCGCGACGGCTTGCTTGTTGCATCCAATTTGCGCGCGGCTCCCGCGATTGGGGCGGCGGTGGATGCGATGCGCGATCCGTCAGAGTAAAGTTGTTTGTAGCATGTCAAGGTTGTCGGACCTGGTATTGCATCCACGCTAGTGCAAATTTCATTCGAGTAAAGCGAGCTTTACTCGATAGACGTCAGTCTCTCAATCAACGGCACCGAATTCGCTCGCCCGTTTGGTATATGTAACATCCCGAAATTAGAAGCGATATTTCGATCCCGGCAGGGATCGATGGAAAATAGCCCACCGTTTTCAACGGTGGTTGTTCGGGTGAGCCAGCGCGTCTTTCGTCCTGTAGGGACGAAGGGAACAGCGCGTGGCATTCCCGCTATCCCTGCAGGATGCAACTCGATGCGGAGACCTTGTCCCGCCACGATGTGGGGGGCTATCTTCCTTTGATCCCTCCGGGATAAATTGAATAGCCGTCATCCCGTGGGTGTCGCGTTATGCAGCTGAGCGAGCTGATTCGGTCAATTCTGACAAGCCGGACCGCGACACTGCTTTGAAAAATGCTCTCGTATCGCATCCACGATCGAATTCTGGGATCGTCGTGTTTGCGATTTGCTTGAAGCCCTCACCCCGGCCCTTTCCCTCCGAGGGCGAGGGAGTAAATGCACTCACACGCTTATTGTGGATGCTGCACCAGGGCAATTGAGAGCTATAAAAAGTTCGGCTGTTATTTGGTCTCGTTCTGTGCTGCTAACGATTTAATATACGGCACCAACACATCCTGTCGCGCGCTTTGGGCAGTCTCTTTGCCATCTTCTTTCAGTTCCTTATTGGGCGAGCGAAACAAGTTGGAATAAGCAAACGCACAAAAGTTGCCGGTCTTGGTGTGTGCGATTTCGATTTGTTGTCGCACCGATTCCGCCGCTTCCCGGGGCGACTTACCGGCGTGGCGACCAAACCAAAAGCCGGGAACGATCGGCGTCTTGTCCTGGTATTCCACCCACGGCTCGATGCGCTCGGCAAAAACCTGCGGGTCGTCGGTGTAGTTCATCAATAATACGCCATCGATGATGTCGCGCTGCATCCACGTGCGCGCATCCTGAAAATAGTTCTTCGTATGATGCTCGGGATTGCTACCGATGGCGGCGGTCAACACCGCCTGAGGCTTGGCATTGCGCAGCGCCTGATGGATGTCGCGCACGAGTTTATTGACCTGTTCAGTGCGCCACGCGTGCCATTTGTCGGCATCATCATCGGGTGCGAGGCCGGTTTCGGCTTTGTACAGTGCGACGGTACGTTCGTCGCGCGGATAATCGGGCACCACTTCGCCGGGAAGGACCGGCTCGCGCGGGAAGCGGATGTAGTCGAGATGCAGACCATCGATGTCGTAGCGTTTGGCAATGTCGCCCGATAGATCGGCAAGGTATGTGCGCACCTCGGGCAAACATGGGTTAACGCTGACGTACCAGCCGCGCTGCTTGTCGCCGACTTTGTGATTGAGCGGTTGACGTACGCCGTCTTTGTCGTACCAGAACCAGTCGGGGTGCGTGTGATAGAGTTGGTTCTTGTCGGCCGGTTCCTTCGGGCCGCGCCAGCCGGGCATGACGTTGATCCAGGCGTGCAGGTCGATGTTATTTTCTTTGGCGGCGCGGCAGGCGACTTCCAGCGGATCGTAGCCTGGATCTTTAAAGTCAAACTCCTCGGCCCAAGGTTCGTAGGGGGAGCGATAAAAGGCTGTGCCGTTGCCGCGCACCTGAAACAGCACGGCGTTGAAGCCGGCATTAGCGCAGTTCTCCATAATCGTCGGAATGTCTTCGGCCTTCTTGAAATCCCAACGCGTGACCCAAACGGCACGCACGGGTTCGTCGACGCGCGCGCCGTTGGCACACCCCGAAGCGAGTAAAGCGAACAAGCCCAGACTCAAGACGTGAATACAACGCATACGAATAAACTCCGAGATTTCGATTGATAATGTTCTGTCGCAATTGACCGCGATAGTCTGCCCGAGTAAGCAAGATGTTGCAAAGGCTTTGGAATGGTGTGAATTTGATGCCGTTGCCGCACCATCGCGCGGCTGGGATCTGCGGCTTTGTCTCAATCATGGAGCCAAATCTGCGTGAGTATTCGATTTGCAAATGAAAGGACGTAGATGAAAGCTCATATCTTGATACTTCTTTTCGTAGCACTGCCGTGTCTTGCGACCGGATGCCATACGCCGAGTTCGTCGATCGATGGCGACCCGATGCTGTCGGTCAACACATTGATCGACGCCCCGGATGATTACGCCGCGCGCCGCGTGGGGACCGACGCCTACCCCATTCCGCCATACGCCAAGTTTCTAAAAGGCGTGAGGATTTGCCTGAACCCGGGCCATGGCGGCGACGCGGATCGGCGCGGCTTTAAGCGCGGGCCGACGGGCGTGCGCGAGGCCGAGATGAATCTGCGCGTGGCTCAATACCTGCGCGATTTTCTGGTGGCTTGCGATGCAGATGTCAAAATGACGCGCGAGGATGATGTTCTGCTGACCTACGAAGAACGCGCCGCGATTGCGAACGACTGGGGCGCGGACCTGTTCGTCTCGCTGCATCACAACGCGATCGATAACAAGCCCGAGGTGAACTACACGACCGTCTGGTATCACGGTGAAGTTTCATATCGTCCGAGCAATCTCGATCTCGCGCGGTATTTGTGCGACGGGCTATATGACGCGTTGGCCTTACCGCGCATTACCGATGTGCCATTGAAAAGCGATCACCTGATGTACAAAGATGGCTTTGCCGTGTTGCGCCATGCAAAGGTGACTGCCGCGTTGTGCGAAAGTTCGTTCTTCACGAATCCGGATGAGGAGCAGCGACTGCGTCGGCCGGAATACAACTTGCGCGAAGCGTATGGACTGTTCATCGGGTTGGCGCGCTACGCGGCGGCGGGCTTGCCGCGAGCGCGGTTGATTGCGAGTCCAAACGAATTACGCGCGGCAGATGGTGGGGCGGATAAGCGTTCGGCAATGCCGATCGAAGCAATGACGATGACGCCTACCGTCTCGAACGAATCGGGTATTGTCTTCGAACTCGATGACGGCTTGCGCCGTCGCAAGGCTTGGGGGCACGAGCGCAATATGATCCTGCCGGATACCATTGCGGTCCGAATCGATGGCCGACGCGTGCAGCACGAATTTCACGATGATGGATCGCGCTATTTGCTGAGGGTTGAGGCACCGGTCGAACGACCGCCGGGTTCATATCAGGTTGAGGTTCAGTTTCAAAACATGAACAAGAACTCGGTGTTGAATCCGTATTTCACAGTCGAATACGGCGGATAGGGATTTGGGGGGCGGTTACGATGGTAGGTCGGCCTCCCGTTACAAGCCCTTTTTAATCATAAGGTTACGGAGTGGGTGGCTTCTGGAGTGAGGCCTGTCGGGAGCGGGGGAGATATCGATTCAAATACTATTGCAAATACGTCACAAACTCTGTTATAATATAGAGTTACGGCGAAGTGGTTAGTATTGACATTTTCAAATCAGATGAGTCTGTGCGAAATGATGTCATAACCATTTCGTTTGCGAGGGTAAGGGCGTTACAATCGTGTCGCCTATGCAGATTGAGTGTCTTTCATGTCATTACCAAATAAATCGGAGTCGTCCATGATTCCTACTCCAAAGCATCGATCTTTCGGTTTCACGCTCATTGAATTGTTGGTCGTCATTGCGATCATCTCATTGCTGCTCGCGATTTTATTACCGTCATTGAGTGCCGCCCGGCGCGAAGGTCAGCGGGTCAAATGTCTCAGCAATCTTCGCAGTTTGGGGCAGGGCATCGCGTCGTACACGGTTTCCGATGTCAACGCGTCGCTACCGGGGCCGTTACACCCGGCCGTGTACCTCGATCAGGGGTTGGACGCGCTGGTGAACAATCCCAACGCCCCGATGGCGCCGGCAACGGCTCAATGGTTCCAGAATCGCTTTCTTACGTACAAGCTTCGCACCACGATGAATGATTTGTCGGAGGCGACCGGCAGCGTGGCGGATAAGGTCTCGACCTGCCCGTCGGCGATCGGCCAGAATCCGCTCAGCAATTTCGAGCAATCGAGCAATACCATCGGCTACCACGTGTATCCGACGTACTACGCATTAAACAACTACGGCCCCGATACGTTCCCGAATACCCGTGCGACCAATCCGCCGCATTATTTCGGCTTCAGTTCGCAAAATGCCGGCGACCCGAACGGCATTGCGTTGGAGCAACAGAACCCGCCGCAGATCATCACACGCGTGAAACAGACCGGCGATGAATGGATGATGGCGGATGCGTGGTATCGACCGGCCAGTAATGCGAGCAATCCAGAACTGTCGCAGGAAGGCACGTATCAAGTTGAATTTACGGGGCTGGGGCTTCCGTTTGTACCGCCGCACGGCAATAGTGCCGCCGCCCGCGCCGGTTACAGTTACACGTCGGATCGCGACGCGCAAGCAACGGCCGCACGCCGCGCCAAGCAGGATGGTCAAACCAATACCGTCTTCTTTGACGGCCACGGTGAGTCGATTCGATCCAAGCGCTACGTGGTAGGTGCCGGTTTCGAGTTGCTTTACGGCTTCCCCGGCACGCGCAGCCCGGCCCGCGTGAATCCCGGTCCGACCAACGCCGTCTGGAACGGTAGCTGGCAGTAACACGCCGCGAATCCCATTGCGGTTGTAGCGGTGCCGTAATTCGATAGAACCCATTCGTCCGGTAAACCTCACGGGTTGGCCGGACGTTTCTTTGCGCATTGGTGCTGTGCGCGACGGTTTGGCACCATTTTGCGGTGCGTTGCTTGAAGTGCGTGTCGCCGAATAATTAGGATAAGTGCTTCATCACGAGCAACTTGGAGTTGGCATGAATCGGCGAATTTTCAGCCTATTGGCTTTGTCCATCATTTTTATCAACGCGAATTTCGGCCATGCCCATCAAGGCGATTCGAGCCATGAAAGCGCGGTCTATCACGCCGCCGGGCATCCGGTGCGACAGGTCGGCGATTTAGATGTGGTCGAAACGGCGCAAAAAATCGTTACGGCTGCCGGCGCGCTGGTGCGAAAAACCGGAACGCGGTTGTTGCCCGCGGGGTGTGTGGTCGATCGCGCCTGTTGGAGTGAAACACTGCTCGAGATCGATCTCACGCTGCCGCACGACTCAGGCGATTGGATGCTGTCGTCGATCGACATGGCCGCGCTTAGCCAGTCGCTGTCGATGCCTTATCTGCACGATTCGGCCTTTGGTGGCGTGATGGTACGGGCGCGATGGGGCGCGCGCGGCGGCTATCACACGCTCGACTATTTCGTACCCGCCGCGCCGATCCCGCCGGAGCTGCCAACCCCCGATACCGATGTTGCACAGGCGCTGGTGCCCAACCGTGACGCGAACCCAGCGCCGCGCTCGGGCAGTTCGGTGACGAGTTCGTCGCGCCAACCGACCGGCGCGTTGAGTGGCGTGGTCGTGTACGCATCCGCCGGTCACGGTTGGACGGCGGGCGGCAGCAGTTGGGCCCTGCAGCGCCCGATCTTAAACGGCATGGCCGAGGACTACGGCAACATCGATCAACTCAACTACTTCATTCAGTTTGCCCACAACGCCGGCGCTACGGTCGTGCCGCTTCGTCCGACCGGTTGGCAACCGATTGAGATCATTCTCGATAACGATGACCCGGGCGTGAGTTACACCGGCACGTGGAGCGATAGCAGCGGCACCAAGTACTTTGAAAACGGCGTCACGCTGTCGGGCGTTCCGTATCGGTTTTCGACGGCAGCGCCGACCGAAAGCGCGACGGCGCGCTTTTCCGCGGCGATTGCGGCGACGGATTACTACCCGGTCTTTGGTTTTGCGATTGGCGGTACCAATCGTGTACGACAAACGTATCGCGTGGCGCACAGCGGCGGCGTAACGGAGGTCGTGGTCGATCATCGCGATGTGGGTAACGGTTGGGTTTGGCTCGGTGAATATTACTTCGAAGCCGGTGCGGATAACTACGTCGAAGTCTCCAACGCGTCGCCCGATGCGGGCATCGTGGTTGCCGACGCGGTGCGCTTCGGTTGCGGTATCGGCGATGTGGTGCGACCCGGCCCGGGCACGGCGAGCGGTTTTGCGCGCGACGAAGAAGCGCAACGCTATTGGGCGGAAAGCCAACTCGGCAACAATGCCGTGAACTTTAGCTCGGGCATTTGGGATGTCGGTGGCCTAGACGATCTGAGTGACAATATCGGGTCGGGCGCGCGGATCGCGCGCGAGATGAACCAAGTTCCGCCCGGCGGCGTGCTCGTCGACCGTTGGAAGCGCGTGCACTTGGAGTTCCATACCAACGCGTTCAATGGTTTAGCGCGCGGGCAACTTTGTTTGATTACCAACACCGGTTCCACGACGAATCAATCGAGTTTCGCCAATATCCTGTCTGACGAACTCGATGCCGATATGTTGCTCATCGATGATGAGTTTGAACACGCGTGGATCGATCGGGCCAGTCCAACGCTAACGGGCTCCTACGGCGCGATCAGCACGGGCAACAATAGCGACGAGTTCGATGCGACGTTGGTCGAGTTGGCGTTTCACGACAACGAGACCGACGCGGAGTTGCTGCGCGACGCACGCGTGCGCCGGGCGATGGCGCGGTCGTGCGTGCAGGGGATCGTGCGATTTCTGAATTCGCTGCCCGGTAGCCTCGTGCCGTTGGTGTTCCTGCCGGATACGCCGCAAGCGCCGAGTATCGAAGATCTGGGCGGCGGCGATGTGTTGATTTCGTGGGATGCGCCGCTGGTGGACAGCGCGCGCGGCGACGCGGCGACGGGCTACGTGGTGTATCAATCGAGCAATGGGCGCGGCTTTGGCGATGCGATCGAGTTGGGGAATGTGACCTCGACGGTCGTCTCGGGCTTGGCCGTGGGCGAAACGCGCTATTTCCGCGTGGCCGCAACCAACGCCGGTGGTGAGTCGATGCCGACGGAGGTGTTGGCCGTGCGACGACCGAGCACGGGCACGGCTGACGTGTTGATCGTGAACGGTTTTGATCGATTGCAGCGCGAACTGAATCCGATTCAATCGTTCACGCAGCCGCCGGCTTATGCGGGCGATTCGCTCGAGCGGCAGCAGTGGCGGCGCAGCAATTCTTACGACTACGTGATCGAACACGCCGAAGCGCTGGCGGCCAACGACATCGGGTTTGCGTCGACGTCGAACGAAGCCGTTGCCAATCAGGATATCGATCTGAGCGCCTACTCGATCGCCGTATGGATATTGGGCAGCGAAAGCACGGATGATGAAACGTTCGATGCCAACGAGCAGGCGCGCTTGAACGACTTCTTTGCGGGAGGCGGCGCATTATTTGTGAGCGGTTCAAACATTGCCTTCGACCTGATCAATCAAAGCGGCGGGGCGGTCTTTGCGAATAGCGCCTTGCAGATCGGCTATGCCGGTGACGACGCGGAAACGCAGCAGGCGGCGGGCGCTGCCGGTGGTATCTTAAGTGATATCGCGTCGGTCAGTTTTTCGCCGGCGGCGGGTGCGCCCTATGACGTGCGCTCGCCGGATCGTTTGTTAGCGGCGACGGACGGCGTGACGTGCCTCAACTACGTCGGCGGCATGGGCGGCATCGCGGGTATTCAGTTCACCGGCAACACGCACAATGCCGTAACGTTTGGCTTCCCGTTTGAAGCGATCGGTGATGCGGGCGTGCGCGCGATGATCATGCAACGCGTGATCGATTTTCTGTTGAACGCCGCACCGTTGCCGTTTGACTTCGATGACGACGGCGATGTGGACGCCACCGATTTCAACGTGTTTCAATTCTGCTACCGCGGCCCGGACGATCCGTACGTAAGCGGCAATGTCTGCCTCGAATTCGACGGAGACGATGACTCGGATGTGGACTTGCTCGATTTCGCTCAGATGCAACAGGTGTTTACGGGGTCGTAGGTGGCAAGAGGTTATGTGCAATTATCGAATGCGATTAATTTGCGTTTGATGTCAATTAAGGAGCGGTTGCAGATAATCCTAGTAGGCTGAGATATACCGACTGATTCGATGGGTCGGATCGAAGCCGCGAAATAATGTCGCTGCGACGGGATCGCAAAAAGCAAATACGCCAAAGGCGTTACGCCAAACAGCCTCGGGTTGCCGCAACAGCGGCTACCCGAGGTAATCGGTTTCAATCCGATTTCCAAACCCAATGGGGTTGCGTCATTCTCTGCGCGATTCATGCCGCAACTCTTTCAGAGTTGATTGTGTTAAGGAACCACGTAACCCAGGGTAGCCGCTACGCGTCAACCCCGGGCTAAGTGGTGTAACGCCTTCGGCGTAAAGATTCGATTCGGGCACATAGCGACTGACTAAAGCTAAGTTTAATTGACTGAGCTGCAGCAGGATCGCCACACATGGTATTTGTTCACTCTAGACTTGTTCAAGATTGAGAGCGATGGTTGCGCCGTGGCACCGGCTAATAGCCGGCGTATGCTAACAAACCATCCAAGGTTGCAATCATTCGTGAATTGGTCTAATGATTTGAATTTCTTAAGGTAATTCAACCCTGCCATCGCACATCTCTGAGAGGGAGGGCAAATTCTTAGGCGCTGCGATCAAACCCTCGCTTGGAGTGGATTACAACCAATAACGGTTACCCAAAGTGGATGCTTAATCGTCTCGTCTCATTTTTTAAAACGTCATGCAATGGCTGCGGCTTTGACCAACGGCGTTAGCACGCGGCGGGCGAAGGCGTCTTGCAGATGGCGACCATCGGGTTGGTCGTTGAGGTCGCGTTTGCGCCAAACGTTGTCGCGTTGGGGCTGTAGCGCGATCAGTTCGTACGTCGGGCAATACTGAATCGGCCTATCTTGCAGAGCGAACTCTCGCACAACGGATTGTAAACCCACGATCAACGTCGACTTGACCAGTTGATTGGCGACCAATACGTCGTCGCCGGAGAACGTCGCGTCGATGGGAATCGGCGAGACGGCGGCGATGATGTGCAGCGACGGATTGGCGTTCCAGAGTTCGGTGCAGATCGCTTTGATATCGCGCTGCGTTTCTTCGACCGTGGCGCGATGGAATGCAAATCGAGTTTGAAACGAATCGATCAGATCGACCGGCGGCGGCGTGTTGAATAGTGCGTTCGTGCGGCAGTCGACGAAGTATTCGATGTTATCGAACGTCAACACGGCGACGGTCGCTTGCTGAAGGTCTTTACGGAGCGCCCTTAGCGCATCGCTGTGTCGTTGCAACGCGGCCTCACGACTCGGTTGATGGCAAACCGGGTGCAGGTGGCCGTCAAACCAATCGCCGTCGGTCAGTTCGATCAGCAGGTCTTCGTTAAAGGAGTTTTCTCGCGCCCAGCGCAGCGCCTGCAGCAAACTTGGTGCGTTGTATTTATGGCCGAGTTGCACGCCGAGCGGCTCGCCGACGCTTTTGGATAATCGCCCGACGGCGCGCTGCAGCATGCCATGCATCGAATCGCGCGCGAAACAACTGCCAAGGACCAACACGCGGTCGTCGGGCGTTAGGTCGAAGTAGGGCGCAAGATCGATGCCGAGATGATCGTGGTCGAAGCGTTCGGCATTCCAATAGCTGCGTTCGGGCAGGTTGTATGGTTGGGCCTGCGCGCGGGCGGTATAGAACTCGGGCTTGGTGTCGTTGGTCGCGGTCGTCATGGAGATGGCACTTCGGACTAGGCGGCGTCGGTTTCTTGCCAAGGGCCGCGCTCGGCGCGACTGAGAATCATCCACGTTTGCAAGCCGGGATGATCGAACTCGGGAAAACTGATGCACAGGCCGGCGTCTTCGGCGAGGCCGCGCATCGTGTCACGGCGATAGCGTGCCTGGTGCGGGTAGATCCATTCGTCGCCGGTGTAATCTTCGTGGTCGTCTTGTTTGAAGGTGGCCGCAAACAGGCCGGTCGGTCGCAGGCTGCTAGCGACGTTCGCGAAGCATTTGCGAATTTCGGCGACTGGCGTGTGAGTGAAAATCGACTGGGCCAACATGAAATCGAACGAGCGGCCAAAGACGCTAAGGTCGTAGTCGCGGTTGTGGTCGAAGCTGGGCGCTTTCAACTTGATAAACTCGCGGCCGGTTTCGGCACGAATGCCTTCTTCGAGCACCCAACGTTCGGGTTCGATGCCAAAGTAGCGACCGGGTAGCAGGTAGGCCATTAACAGGCGACCAGCCCGCAGCGAACCGCAACCGATGTCGAGCAGGTAATGGTCTTCGCGCAGGCCGAGGCGGCACATGACATGGAACTGGTTGGCCGACATGAGGTCGTAGCGTTGGGTGGGGCCGACGAAGGCGCGATAATGGCGCGTGCCGACGGGGCGGTCGAGGCCACGACGCTCGGCTTCCGATTCGATAAGCAATTCTTGCATGTTCGCCCTCGGGGAATTGACGTTTGACATCAGCATGATGCCTATCATGGGTATCGTCGGCAAGCTTATGCGCGCTTGATATGGCCAGCCCCGAGTGGCGGATCGAAACGCGAAATCTGCTGCAGCAGGCGCGCGAATTTGGCCGATGTTTCTTGGTTATCAGACGGAGAATTGGGGAAGACATCGCGTCGGTTCGATCGTGAGTCGTTGATCATCGACCGATCAAAGATATTGGATATTTAACGCACCATGGCAGAACTACCCGCGCATCGTATGTACGACGAGCCTTTCGATCCGCACAACGCGCTCACGTTCGACGATTTGATCGTCGGCATGACGGCCAGCTTTCACCATCGCATCACAATCGACGAGATCGAGCGTTTTGCGGCGCTATCGGGCGATACCAGCCCGATGCATCTAAGCGACGACGCGGCCATCGAGCACGGTCTCGACGGTCGCATTCCCCATGGCATGCTGTTGGGGGCGCTGGCCAGTCGGTTGGTGGGCATGCATTTGCCGGGGCCGAATGGGCTGCTGCAGTCCATGAAGCTTACGTTCGTGCGACCGGCGCCGATCGATGAAGACCTATTGGTCTTGGGGCGGATAGAGGCGAAATCGCCGTCGACGGATACGGTGGTGTTGAAGATTCGTATCACCGAGGCGAAGACGGGGTACATGGTCGTACGCGGGTCGGCGCAGGTGGGCGTGTTGAACCCGCAAAGTTAACGCGAGTTGCCATTGGCAAGGGAGTGCCGTGTCGATTGAAGCCAAGGATAGCCGGGCGGCGGAAACGCAGATTTGGACGCGACTGAACCGCGTGTTTCGCGAGGTTTTTGACGCGCCAGGTTTGGAGGTCGGCCCCGACACGACGGCGGCGGATATCGATGAGTGGGATTCGGTGGGTTATATCACGCTGATCGTGTCGATCGAGCGCGAGTTCGGGATCGAGATGATCGGGCCGGAAATCGGCGAACTGCAATCGGCGGGTGATATTGTCGAGTTGATCTTGTCTAAGGTAGCGGTCACGAGTTGACGGCATGATAGTGCGGACTGTCAGCGTGATCGTTCCCACATGCGGCCGGTCGGAGAAGTTAGACACCTGTCTCAGAAGCGTCGCGCGACAAGCGTTGCCGAGCGGCGTGAGGATGGAAGCGATCGTCGCGTTTGATGGCGATGAAGCAGGCGCGGCATCATTCGATGCGGCGGCAATCGATTCACGAATTACAACATTGAGCATTCCGGCCGGTGGAGCGGCGGCGGCGCGCAACGCAGCGATCGCGCGAGCGCGGGGCGAGTTGCTCGTATTCTTGAATGACGATTGTTATCCGGCGGACGGTTGGTTGAGTCGTCATGTTGAGATGCAACTAAGCATGCCCGATGGCGGCATGTGCGTGGGGCGCACCGACTGGGCGCAGTGGCCGGATGAAACGGTGTTTGACGCACTCGTGCGCGAAACACCGATGGTGTTTTTTGAAGCGCAGATGATCGATGGTCAGGACTACGGCTTTCGACATTTTTGGACGTGTAATACGAGCGTGCCGATCGATGCGGTGCAGGCAGCGGGTGGATTCGATGAGCGGTTGCGACCGGTGTTTTATGAAGATGTCGAACTGGGATATCGGCTCAGCGCATCGGGCGTTGCGGGCGTGCGTTATGTGCGAGATGCGCTGTGCGTTCACGATCATCGCTTGAGTTGGGATGATTATTTGCGACGCGAAGCGGCGCTGGGGCGCATGGCGGTGTTGTTATACGAAGCCAACCCCGAGTGTTTTGAAGCGATCTTTGGATACGACTCGTTAATGAAATTCGCGGGCGATTGCGAGGCGTGGTTGCGCTTAAACGAACGCGATGCGGCACGGGCCGAGACGGTCGTATCTAGACAAATGTCGCATTTTTTTGAAGCGACCGAGGACTGGCCCACGACGCGCGATCTGCTTTATTTTGCCCACCTGCCGGTGAAGCGGGCGGCCTTTCGGCGGGCTTTGGTGGCGGCGGTTGTCGAACAATCCGGACGGAAGGACTCACAGGTAGGGTGTGTCTACAGACCCGATCGGAGTTCGGCGGCAGCGCGCTAGGGCCGGTAAGTCTCTATCTGAGGCCAAGTAAGGTCCGACTGTCGATTTGGCAGGCCGGAATTGGAATCGCCGCAGCTGCAAATCTGACCCATCAGCGCGCACACGTTTAGCGAAACATTAACATTTCCGTCTAGCGAGTTTAACGGTTCACGTCTAAGTTATTAACACTGAAAAGTGGAGGTGGAGCCGCGCGGACCTCGACGGGAATCGCCCAGTCGGCCGCACGCATCACCCGGTTTGAAAAGAAGCAATATCCAAAATTTATCCAGTGTCGTTTCCGGCGTGCCTACGCGGTCTTGCCGGTGTGCAGAAAACGTGCGTCGATTTGACGCGATGTAAATTCTCTTAATCAGGAGGCAGAGAATGATTTCCGGTTTTGGACGACGTGCGCTCGCGTCGGCTATTTGTCTATTGACCCTCGCGGCGGCCACGGTGGCCAATGCACAACTCATCAATGAGTTTCAACCGAACCCAGTGGGTACCGATCCGAATCCGGGTTCACTTGAGTTGCTCGGCACGCCCAGTACCGCATTCAGCGGTGTCTTGATCGCGCGCGAGACGGACAACTCCAACGGCGATCTTAATAGCGTCGAGGCTGTTTCCGGGATGTTTGACGCTAATGGCCTTCTGTCGATCTCGATTGCAGACCTTGAGAACCCCAGCTTCGATCTTATTCTGGTCGATGCTTTCACGGGTGCGGCAGGTGTGGACACCATTAATTCGATGGCCGATTTGATGGCGTTGGGCACGACGACGGTTTACGACGCGATCGGCATCATTGACACGCCTGGCGATGGTGCGAATTCAATCGCGGCCACGTTGGGTGGTACGCTGATCACCTACACCGGCGACGAGCCGCAGGTCGTTTTCCGCGACAGCTCGATTCCAACGATATTGATTGCGATTAACGATCCGGCCAACACCGACGCGTTCGATCAAAACGGTAACGCCATTTCGTTGGCTACTGGTTTCGCCGATGCCGGTGGTACGCCGGTCGACCTGACGGCCGGTCCATTCACCACATTTGGTACCGCCAACTATCAGTTGCTCGATCCGGCGGGTTCGTGCTCGGGTCTTGCACCCGCTCCTGCTTGTATCGCAACGACGCAGTCGGACTGTACCACCCTCGGCGGCACGTTTACGTTAGGCGGTAGCTGTCCGACCGGTGCCTGTGAAGATGGCATGGGCGGTTGCACGATTGAAACTGAAGAAGCCTGTCTGAATGCGGGCAGCACCTACAACGGCGACGGCACGCCTTGTCCGCAGACTGGATCCTGCTCGGGTCTTACGCCGGCACCGGCTTGTATCCAAACGACCGACATCGACTGTGCCAACTTGGGTGGTGTCTTCACCGTCGACGGCGTATGTCCGACCGGTGCTTGCGACAATGTGGGCGGATGCACCGTCGAAACGGAAGCTGATTGTCTGACCGCGGGCGGCACCTACAACGGTGATGGCAGCATGTGCCCCGGTCTCATGTCGGATTTCATTATCAATGAAATTGAGCCGAATCCATTCGGTGCTGACAACGCGACGCAGATGCTCGAATTGCGTGGAACCCCCAACGCTTTATTCACGGGAGCGCTGATCGCGCGCGAGACCGACTTTGCCGGTGGCAGCATCAATAGTGTCGAATCCGTTTCGGGCACGTTTGACGCGGACGGCTTTTTGTCGGTATCGATTAACGACCTTGAGAACCCGAGCTTCGATTTGATTCTCGTCGATGCCTTTACCGGTACGCCCGGCACCGACACGATCAACTCGGCAGCAGACATTTTCGCGCTGGGGGCGACGACGATCTACGATGCCATCGGTATTGTGGATACCGCTGCCGATGAGTCTGTCTCGATCGCCGGCACGTTAGGCGGCGTGCTCTTCCCGTTCACCGGTGACGAGCCGCAGCTCATCTTCCGCGACGGTATCGATTCGAGCGTCATTTACGCGGTCGATGATCCGGCCGGCACGACTGCGCAGGATCAGTTCGGCGGGACTTATGTGTTGGCGACGGACTTTTCGCTGGTCGATACCACGGCCGTTAATCTTCAGACTGAAATCGCCAACTCGACGCTGCCCACGTTTGGTGTGGCAAACTACACCACGCTGGCTGCGCCTCCCACCGGAGCGTGTACGGGTTTGGCCGGCATGCCGTCCTGTGTTTTGGTTCGCGAAACCGAATGCACGATGCTGGGCGGAATGTTCATGGTCAGCACGACGTGCCCGACTGGTGCCTGTAATTTGCTCGACAACTCATGTGTGATCGTGACGGAAGACGAGTGTATCACACAGGGCGGCACCTATGCCGGCGACGGCGCGCCATGCGTCGGTGCTTGCTGCGATTTGCTGCTGAACGACTGTACGCCCAGCGTCACCGAAGCTTCTTGTGCTGAAATCGGTGGCGTCTACTTGGGTGACAATAGTGATTGTTCGGGTGGTTGCCCGACAGTCGTGCCTGAAGGCGTCGTCATCAACGAAATCCGCGGGGATAACCCGGGGGCCGATGGTGAGTACATCGAGTTGGCCGGTCCTGCGGGAACCATCCTGACCGGTCTGCAAGTTGTGATCGTTGGCGATCCCGCCAGCGGCAACGTCGATCGCGTGATCGATCTGGCCGGTCAAACCATTGCTCCGGACGGTATCTTCCTGATTTCGGACTCGACCAATGTGAACGTGCTTCCGAATGACGGCATCGATCTCGATGTGCCGGGCTTCTCGCTTGAGAATAGCGACAATTTGACCTACTTGCTGGTCTTTGGTTTCGCTGGTAGTGCTGGTAGTGATCTCGATGGCGATGACGATTGCTTAATCGATATGCCCGAGCCGTGGATTGCGGAACTCGATCGCGTGGCTCTGATCATTGCTCCGAACTCGGACCTGAATGGTATCGAGTGTCACTACGCCACCATGCCCGGCATGGGCGGCGGCGGCATGGGTTGCCCGGATTGTGCGGGCGACTTCGATAACTCGGGTACCCGTGATCTGGGTGATATCGCCGGCTTTGTCGATGCGTTGCTGAACACTGGCGATGCCTGTGCCGACATCAACGCCGATACCTTCACCAATGGATTGGATATCGATCCATTCATTCAATTGGTCATCGCTCAATCCGCTTGTCCGGGTGGTACCACTGCCGAAGATATTCCGGAACTGATCGTTGGCCCCGATGGCAACTTTGCTCCGGCACATGCTTATCGCTTCCCGAATGAAACGGGCGCTTGGCAGCAGGGTGATTTCGATCCGGCGGACAGCTTCGATACGCCGGGCTCGGCCAATACGCTGCCGAACGGTGCCTGTTGTATCACGATGGGTTGTGTCGAAACCAACTTCATCGATTGTGCTGCTCAGGACGGCGTATTCCGCGGTGCCAATACTCTTTGTGCCACTGCCGGCATCTGCGATCCGGTCGGTATCTCCACCGTTCAGGGTAGTGAGGCAGGCGTTGGCTTCATCGTTGGCCCGGTCACGGTGGTCGAATTGGTGGACTTCGATGGTGCAACGCAAGACGATCGCTCCTTCACAGTTCAGGACGAATCGGGGGCAAACATCGTTCCGGCCGGCACCACGCGCGGTTTGACGGTCATCTTCGATGAAGTCGCCAATCCGTCGATCGCGACCGCTGTCGATATGCTGTCCGAAGGTAACTGTGTGAACCTCACCGGTACGTTGGAAGACGTCGGTGGCGCCAACGCGTTGCGAATCGATGCGGCTTCCGACATTTCGTCCACGACCGGCTGCGCGCCGATTAACGTGGTCGATGTCACGGCGGCCAACTTCGATAACCTCGTGGCAACCAATGCCGTTCTCGAAAGCGTTCGCGTGCGGGTCGATTGCGTTCTGGTTTCCGACAATCCCGCAGCCAACGATGGTCTGTTTGAAGCCTTCACGAGCTACACCGCTTCCGATGGCTTCGCGACGTTCAGCGTTCGCGTCAACACCGTCCCGAACGGTATGCCGACGATTATCGGCGCGATGATTCCGGAAGATGCGATCACGCTCGAAGGTGTGTACTCGACCGAGTTCGGTACGCGTCTGCGTCTGCACGAAGCGGATGACTTGCTTCCGACGAACTGTTTCGGCTCGATCGGCTCCTGCTGTTTGGCAGACCTGAGCTGTATCGAAGTGTCGCCGCAACTTTGTGACGAAGTCGGGGGTGTTTTCAGCTTTGGTGCTACTTGTGCCATGACGGTGTGTGTCGAAGATTTCGGCGCTTGCTGTGTTGAAGGTGTTTGTTCCGAATCGGTGGCTCTGTCTGCTTGTCAGATGATGGGTGGATTGTTCCTCGGCAATCAATCGACCTGTCCGGCACAGTGCCCTAGTCAGGACGGCTTGAGAATTACGGAAATACGCCTCAATCAGCCGGGCTTCCCCGATGCGGATGAGTACGTTGAGATCCAAGGAACGCCCGGTACGCCTCTGACCAACGTCTGGTTGCTGATCATTGGTGATGCCGATCCGGACAATTTCAACGATCCTACGCCGAGTCCCGACGATAGCGGTATCGTCGAACTTGCTCTCGACCTTAGCAACCAAACCATCCCCGCCGATGGCTACTGGGTAGTTGCCGAAGGCACCTTGCCGAATACCGGTCCGGCAGTCGGTGGTGTCGATCTGACGACCCCGCTAAATCTCGAAGAAAACGAGAACAAGACGTACCTGCTGGTTCGTGACTTCTCGGGTGTATTGGGTGATGACCTCGACACGCTACCGAGCGACGACAATGGCACCGAAGACTGCGTCCTTGACTTGGAGCCTTGGGGTACCGAGTTCGATCGCATCGCGGTGATCGAAAACGAAAACGGCCCGTCGGGCCCGGGCGGAAGCCCCGGTCGCTGTCACTACGGACCACCGACGGTCGGTCCTGACGGCACGTTCATCCCGGCGCATGTCTATCGCTGTGACGGCGATCCAATGGGCCCGTGGTTGATTGGTGCGTTTAGCAACTTCAGCAACGACACGCCGGGCGGTCCGAATCCATGCGGCCCGACCGGTGCGTGCTGTGACGAATCGACCAACGACTGCGTTGAGATTACGGAAGCCGACTGTACCTCGATGTTCCCGGGCCGCACGTGGCAGGGTGCGGGCACGACCTGTGCCAACGACTGTGCCGCTAGCTTCACGGCTTTGGTGCCTTGTACCGACGGCGTCGATTGCACGAATGGCGACGTGAACGGTTACTGCATCTATCAGGTCGATCAGCAGTCTTCGATCACGATGAATGGATGTGGCTCGTTCTTCCTGTTCAGCTTCGAAGTGGGCTGCCCCGGTAGCTGTTCGCAGATCGGCACTTCGGGTGTGTTCCAAATTCCCGCAGACGCATTCGGTGTCGGTAGTCCGGCTGCGGATTGTGTCGTCGAAGCCGTCTTGATCGATGATTTGGGCGACCCGGGCGATCTGGACAACTGCGATCCGACGCAGTTCAACCCAACCTTTGAGGTCGCTCCGTAAGCGCGTCAATCGACAGCGACCGCTAATTCGACAAAAAACCCTTGCCCTCGACCTATTCGTTAGGTCGAGGGCTTTTTTTGTATATAATGTGGGGCCTTCAATCACGACAAATGACATGGGGTGGAATAGAGCGTTCATGAAATCATTGAAATTAGATACTCGTTTTTTATTGCGCGTGTGGTTGGTGTCGGCGATGTGCTTCGTCATTACCGCATCAGCACGAGCCGATATCCGCGTCTGCACGTGGAATGTATTGCGGCTTAGCTCCTCGGATGCATCGAATGTGACGCGAATCAACGCGCTGCGTGCGGTGCTTTCCGAAATCGATCCGGACATTTTGATTATTCAGGAGATCGAAGGTGGCACCGCCGCGTCGCTGTTTCTCAGCAACGTCCTAAACGGGTTCGGTGGTCCGGGCGGCGGCGTCGGCACGCCCGAGCATTACACGCTCGGTTCGTTTACCACGCTTGGCACCGGGCTCGATAACGCGCTGTATTATCGCGACGCGATTTTCACCGAACTCACGGGCGATTTTGAAACGTTGAATACCTCTCCGCGCGATACGCCGATTTGGCGCATGCGGCCGTTGAGCGATGCGTCGGGGGCGAGCGATTTATACGTTTACTCGATGCACTTAAAGGCCGGCAGCAGCGGAGCCGACGTAACCGATCGCGCCGCGCAGGCGACGGCGGTGCGCAATCACGCCAATGACTTGCCTGCGGGCACGCACTTTGTCTTTGCCGGTGATTTCAACGTCGACAGCAGCACCGAGCCGGCCTACGAGGACTTCATCGGCGTGCAGGCGGATAACGACGGGCGCGCATTCGACCCGATCAATATGCCGGGCTCGTGGAGCAACAACGGAATTTTCGCGGCGATCCATACCCAGTCGCCATTTAGCAATAGCCCGTTGGCACCGTCGGACGCCACCGGCGGCGGCATGGACGATCGCTTCGATTTCATTCTGATATCGAGCGCGCTGCAGGATGGCTCGGGCCTGGACTACATCGCGAACAGCTACACCGCTTTTGGCAACGACGGGTTGCACTTTAACGACGACATCAACGATGCGCCGACGATTCCGGAAGGTAGCGCCATTGCCGACGCCTTGGTCGCGTCGTCGGATCACCTGCCTGTTTACTTGGATTTGGCCGAACCGGTTAGCGCGCCGATGGTGACGTTTTCGCCGACGGGCGTGGTCGCATTTCCGCAAACATTGGTCGGGGGCGTATCGGAAGTAACTTATACGTTTAACAACATCGCTTCGCCGCCGGGCACGCCGTTATCGATCAACATCGTCATGCTTCCCAATGGTTATCAAAGCCCGGCGGGCACCGGTCCGTTTTTTGCCACGCCGGGTAATTCGACAAATGTCACGATTCAACGCGACTCGAGCACGGACGGATTTGCAGTGGGAGTCTTGCAATTCGCGACCAATGACGCCGCGATGCCGAACATTTTCTCGTCCGTCAACGGGGCGGTGCTGCGGCATGCTCGACCGTCGGTGAGCGATGCCGCTGAGCAGACGGGCGGTGTCGCGTCGTTCTTGGTTGATCCTGATGCTTTGAGCCAACTCGAGGTCGATGTGTTCAATTTCGGCTTCGCACAAGGGCAATCCGTCGCGTTGGAGGTTTATGACGCGTCGTATGACAGCAATCCGAGCGCACGCTTTTCGACGGCTCCGTTTGTGCCGGTTAGCGGCATCACCAATTCCGTGGGAACGGCTTTGATTTCATTCGACAGCAACGGCGCCGCGGCCGGCGATTACACCGCCACGCTGCGCTTGCTCACGCGCGACGATTCGATGTTGTCGGGCGCGATAAACCTTGCCGATTTGACCTACGACTTGACCGTGACGGTCGATGGGCCGCTGCTCGGCGATTTCGATCAGAATGACGTCGTTGATTTGGCGGACATTCCCGCGATGGTGGCGTTGTTGCTCGATCCGATGGGCGCGAGCACGCAGGATCGGGCTATCGGCGATTTGAATCAGGATAACATTAACGATGCGGCGGACATCGCCGGCTTTGTCGATGCGTTGTTGAACTAGCGCGTGATACCGCAACCCTCCCCTAACCCCTCCCTGCAATGGCGGGGAATAAGTTGGGTGACCGAGTGAGAAGAAATCTCGGGTGACATTGTGCGGGATTACCTCGGGTACCCGGGTGAGACCGGAATATCGTGGGTGAGTGAGTGAGGTAACATCTCGCGTGACCCAGTAAGTCGAAATCTCGCTTGACTGTTTTTCGTAACGCCGTCCGGCTTGGGCGGCGTTTTTTTGTGCGCTTGAATTTGTGCGATGACGGCCCGAGGATGGCGGCTGTGGAACAAGCCAGCAACGCATCGACGAAAGACACTTCGGTCGCTACGGCTGTTGCGCGCGACGAGATCGCGTCAATGCTAACCAAGTGTTGGCGTTGGTTGGTCGTGTTGCTATTGGTTGTGTATGGCGTTGGGTTAACGCGCGATCTGACCGAACCGTGGTGGGGATTGCAGGATTGGAACGGCGCGTTCTTTTCGCAATTGGCGCGCAATCATCTGCGTTATCCGTGGTCGCTGCATCACGGCATGCCGGTGGTCGCAGTGGGCGATACGTTGCCGACAGTGGGTGAGTACAGCATTTACGCGACGCATCCGCCCGGCTTGGTGTGGTTGGTGGCAGGTGCGTTCGCCGTGTTCGGTGAGAGCGAAGCCGTGGCGCGGTTGGTGCCAATCGTCTTTTCAATCGGCGCGTTCGCGATGTTGCTGTGGGTGATGCGTCGCGGTTGGGGAACGTTCGTCGCGGTGGTGTTCGGCATGATCTACGCGCTGTTGCCGATGGGCGTGTATTTCGGGCGGATGGTCGATCATGAAGCGATTTGCTTGGCCTGCGCGGTGGCCGTGTTGTTTGCTTATATCCGGCTACCAGAATCGAGCGGTTCGCGTGAATCGGAGGAGAAGGCGGCGACCAGCTCTTCAAACGCTGCCATATTCGGCCTGTGGGCGCTGCTGCTAACGGGGTTGATCGCCGGCATTTGGGTCGACTGGTTCGGCGTTTTATTCGGCGGCGTGTTTTGTATCTATCTGCTGGCGACGGATGTGCGCGAGCGGTCGCGGCGGACGCGTGCAATGGTGATTTGCGGCGTCGCGCTGGTCGCGCTCGCGTCGATGTTGGCCTTCATCGTCTATGCCGGGCTGGAGGGGCGATGGTCCGATTTGGTGGCGATCTTCACATCGCGGGCGGGGGAGCGCGAGGACGTGACCGGCGGTCGCGGCGGCGGGCAGTGGTGGCGCTACACCATCGATAACCTCACGGCCCCCCTGTTGCTCTTGGGGTTGCTCGGGATGCCCAAGCTGTTGCGCGGCGGGTCGCAGGCGGGTGACGGCTCGGCACTTGCCCGCTGGGGTGTCTGGCTTTTGGCCGTCAGCGGGACGATCTGGCTGGCGGTGTTCTGGCGCCAGTTCCTACGGCACGAATACTGGATGTTCTACCTGGGCCCGATTTTCGCCCTCTCGGCGGCGCTGGCGATCACCGCAATATGGCAGACGGGCGTGCGGCATGGTCTAAAGGCGACGCGGATGGCTGCGGTCGTGCTGCTGGCCGCTACGTTGGTGTACGAATTCAAGGGCACCAGCGACCTATTCGCCCGTCAGGACCGCCCGACGGAGGAAATCGCGGATTTCCGGGCAATTCACGCCGCGACGCGGTCCGAGGACCGGCTCGTGCTGTTTGAGAACCCTTATCGCGTGGAGCGGCGGGGCGACTACGAGTTTCGCAACATCGTGCCGCCCCAGTTGCCGTATTACGTTGACCGGGCGTTCACGGTGACGGGCCGAATATCAGACCTGCCATTGCTGGCGACCGAGCATCGCGTCTTCATTCGACCGCACGATGGGCTGTTGCGGCGACCGTTGGGCGCGGGCGAGCGGGAGGCGCTGGAGCAGTGGCCAGTGCGGCCGCTGGGGTTGTATTTGCTGTACGATTTGGGCGAGTAGGGAGCGGTTAATGTGGGTATCGAACGAGGTGGCAGAATCTGCGGCGGGCGGCAGCGCTACGTTTGACGGTTTCGGCATGCTGCTTATACTCATGGGTCTTATTTGTGGCACGTGCGCGGTTTAGACGCCGACTGGGCGACCCGATTTATTCGATAGGGATCGCCGATTGGTGATGTCCCGACGTGCTGCTGTAGCTCAGTTGGTAGAGCGCGTCCTTGGTAAGGACGAGGTCACGGGTTCAAGTCCCGTCAGCAGCTTTGTGACAGCCCGCATCGGCCCGCGCGGCGGTGTGGTGAATTAGATCTGTGCACGCCCAGCGCGGTTCTCCGCGTACGAGTTAAGCCCTTTCGTTTGGCTCGATAGGCCCAAATAGGGAATTGGTTGGAGGCTGTTGGCGACCGAAATGTATCGGTGGCCGAGTTCGATTTCGGTCTCGCGGCGAGGCGGCCGGCAAGACGCGGAAAGGACAATACAAGAAAAGGTTGCGACATTAGGATCGCGGAGGATTTGCTGGAATGGCCAAGGAAAAATTTGAACGAAATAAACCGCACGTGAACGTGGGCACGATTGGCCACGTTGACCACGGCAAGACGACGCTGACTGCCGCGATCACGGCAGTGCAGGCCGCCAAGGGGTTGGCCAAGTCGAAGGCGTATGACGAAGTCGCCAAGGCGTCGGAAAAAGATGGCCGCCGCGACCCGACCAAGATTTTGACGATCGCCACGTCGCACGTGGAGTACGAGTCGGAAAACCGCCACTACGCTCACGTCGACTGCCCCGGCCACGCCGACTACGTCAAGAACATGATCACCGGTGCCGCTCAGATGGACGGCGCGATTTTGGTGGTGAGTGCCGCGGACGGCCCCATGCCGCAGACGAAAGAGCACGTGCTCTTGGCCCGCCAGGTCAACGTGCCAAACCTCGTGGTCTTCCTCAACAAGATCGACTTGTTGGACGACCCGGAACTGCTCGACCTCGTCGAAGAAGAAGTGCGCGACCTGCTGAAGAAGTATGACTTCCCCGGCGACGACACGCCGATCATTCGCGGCCAAGCGAATGCCGCTCTCACCAATCCGAAAGATGCCGATGCCTCGAAGTGCATCACGGACTTGTTGGAAGCGCTCGACACGTACATTCCCGAGCCGCAGCGTGAGGCTGACAAGCCGTTCCTGATGCCGATCGAAGACGTCTTCAGCATCAAGGGTCGCGGTACGGTCGGCACCGGTCGTATCGAACGCGGTATCATCAACGTCGGTGACGAAGTTGAAGTCATCGGTCTCAACAAAGAAGCCCGCAAGACCACGGTCACGGGTGTTGAGATGTTCAACAAGACGCTGGATCAGGGTCAGGCCGGTGACAACGTCGGTCTCCTGCTTCGCGGTGTGGAAAAGAGCGAGTTGGAGCGCGGTCAGGTATTGGCCAAGCCCGGCACGATCACGCCGCACACCAAGTTTGAAGCCGAGGTGTACGTGTTGAAGAAAGAAGAAGGTGGTCGTCACACGCCGTTCTTCAACAACTATCGCCCGCAGTTCTACATGCGTACGACGGACGTGACCGGCAGCCTCAAGCTGCTGGGCGGTGCCGAAATGTGCATGCCGGGCGATAACGTCGCCCTCGAAGTCGAACTGCACGCCCCGGTCGCCATGGAAGAAGGCGTCCGCTTCGCTGTACGCGAAGGTGGTCGCACCGTCGGCTCGGGTGTCGTGACCAAGGTGCTCGCGTAAGCACCGCTTGTGCAATTGAATCAACGGGGGGGCAGGTCGGAAACGGGCTGCCCCCCGCTTGACTTTACAAACGCCCGCCGACGATTCGGTGTTGGTTAGGTGAGTAAGAGCTATGGCAAAAGCAACGAAACGCGAAAACGTTTGGCTGCAGTGCAAAGAGTGCAGCGCGCTGAACTATCGCACCAACATCAGTGTGAAGACCGGCGTTCCGGAAAAGCTCAAGGAAGGGCTGAACAAGTTTTGTAAGGTCGATCGCAAGCACACGTCGCACAAGATCAAGCGCAAGTAATATGCGCTAACGGTGTGCGCCGGGTTCTGCGAGCTAGGAGTGTAGCTCAACTGGCAGAGCACCGGTTTCCAAAACCGGCGGTTGGGGGTTCGAGTCCCTCCACTCCTGTGAGCCTCGATAGTTCGACCGCCGTCGCTCGCTGTCGGCGGCACGGCGAATAACCGCTGCGGTGGTTAGCAAAGAAGTAGGTTGAAGATGGCCAACAAACGACATGATCGCCCGGATGGATCGGCAGGTGGGGCGGTCGCTACTCGGGAGAAACGCGTGAGCGACGCTTCCAAAGATGATCGCCGCAACGCCGCCGCATCGGCGGGTACCGAAAACGCAGGCGCGAACAGCGCGTTCTATAAGCCGGGCCAGGGCTACTACACCCGCTTGTGGACGGCGATCGGTGCCGGCGCTTTGGTGCTTTGGTTCGTTGGCTTTATCTGGAACAAGCTTTCGGTCCTGAGCACCAGCGGCCAGAACACGCTGATCATTCAAGTGGCGGTCGCCGTCGTTATTTTGGCGCTCGCCGGCTTCATTGGTTTTAAGATTCTCGGCACCAATAAGAATGTGTGCGAGTTCCTGATCAATACCGAAGGCGAAATGAAAAAGGTGAACTGGTCCACGCGCAAAGAGGTGATCGGTTCGACCAAGGTCGTCATCTTCGTGTTGCTGGCGATGTCAATTTTGTTATTCGTGGTGGATATCGTCTTCCTGGTGCTGTTTACCAAGCTGGGCGTGTTGCGCGGTGAGGACATCATCAATAATATTTTCGGCGGCGGCTCGTAACGAGGCGATGACCGACGGCGCGATGGCGATGTGAGCCGTCGCATCTTTGATTGCAAGACGGAGCGATAAGTACCTTGTCCGACGAAGAGCGCAAAGACGAGAACAGCGGCGACGAAACCGTCTCAACTGCTACGGACGAGCAGGCAAGTGACGCTCCGGTCGAGGGCGGCGACGACGGCGCGCAAGCTGCGGTTGATTCTGATGCAGTGGAATCGTCGGCACCTGCAGAAGAAAAAGGTCCGCAGCCGCTGTTTACCCCCGGTATGCAGTGGTACGTGTTGCGGGTGGCAAGCAACCGCGAAGATCAGGTGTGCAAGTCGCTCGAGCGCAAGGTGCGCGTCGAAGGGCTCGAAGATCGCATCAATCGCATCTTGGTGCCCACGCAACGCGAAAAGCGCATGCGCGGCAAAGTGGCGAAGGTTTACGATAAGAAGCTGTACCCCGGGTATGTGTTCGTGGAAATGGCCGTCGAAGATGACGGCAGCATTCCCGAAGATATCTGGTTCATGATCAAAGAAACCATGAGCGTGGGCGATTTCATCGGGTCCGACGGCAAGCCCGTTCCGATGAAACCGCACGATGTCGAGAAGATGCTGGCGGTCGTCGAAAAATCCGCCGAGCAGCCCACCCTGTCGGGCATGTCCGGCATGAAGAAGGGCGATTCGATCAAGGTCAAGGAAGGCCCGTTCGAGAACTTCGAAGGCGAAATCGACGAGGTGTATCCCGACAAGGGCCAGGTCCGCGTGATCGTGTCCATCTTCGGGCGACCGACGCCGATCGAACTGGAATACTGGCAGGTCGAGTTGACGACCGAAGAGGAATAGTCCGCAAGCCGGCAGCGTTCGCATCCGAACGCGTCGCATGTTAAGAGGCTCGAAACGTGGCGAAGAAAAAAGTCGAAGCAGTGTTCAAAGTGCAGGGTCCCGGTGGGCAGGCTACGCCCGCGCCGCCGATCGGTCCGGCCTGCGGTCAGTACGGTGTCAATCCCGGTCAGTTCGTGCAGCAATTCAACGACAAGACCAAAGACCTGAACGGCATGCCGGTGACGGCCGTCGTTTCGGTGTACGCCGACCGCACGTTTGATTTCATCATCAAGAGCCCGCCGGCGGCCGTGTTGCTCAAGAAGGCCGCGGGTATCGATAAGGGTTCGGGCGTGCCCAATCGCGAGAAGGTCGGCACGGTCACGCAAGCCCAACTCGAAGAGATTGCCGGGGTGAAGATCAAGGATCTGAACTGTCACGGCGACATTAAAGCGGGTGCCCGCATCATCGCCGGCACGGCCCGCAATATGGGCCTGCTCGTCGACGGATAACTGCGCTTCTTGCCGCTGCGCGACAGGGTAGACACGAGCGATCGCATACGAACGCGTTTACCGCTTCGCGACGGCAACAACTGCTGCGAGTAACTAGTGATCGCAGCAAAGCAAGATCGACAAGGCGGGTGGAACCCGCCGTTTAAGATAGATAAAGATAAGCGAGGCAATACGGATATCAGCCTCGCCGTCGAACCAAACGGCTCGACTACGTGCCGGCAAACGTAGCAGACGAATCAGTCGAAGAAAGGATTGCAAATGGCAAAAGATGATGCCGGCGGCGCGCCGGTCATAGAAGCCTCGGCCGGTGGCGGTCGCAAGCGTCGCGGAAAGCCGATGCGCGGCAAGAGCCGGCGCTATAAGGCCGCGTCCGACAAGGTGGAACACAACAAAGAATACCCGGTCGACGAAGGCCTTACGCTGTTGAAAGATATCACGGGCGGCACCAAGTTCGACCAGACGATCAATGTGGTCGTGCACCTCGGTATCGATCCGCGGCACGCCGATCAGTTGGTACGCGGCAGCATTTCGTTGCCCAAGGGTATCGGCAAAACCAAGAAGGTTATCGCGTTTTGCGACGGCCCCGATGCCGAAGCGGCCAAGGCCGCCGGCGCCGTGGAAGCGGGCATCGACGATCTCGTTAAGAAGATCAACGACGGCTGGCTCGACTTCGATGTGGCCATCGCGCACCCGCGCGCCATGGGCCAGGTCGGTCGCTTGGGTCGTACGCTCGGACCGTCGGGCAAGATGCCCAGCCCCAAGAACGGCACCGTCACGCCCGATGTCGCGCAAGCCGTGAAAGACTTTGCCGCCGGTAAGATCGACTTCCGTAACGATGCGGGCGGTAACGTGCACGCCGTCGTTGGCAAGGCAAGCTTCTCGCCGGACGATCTCAAGGAAAACCTGAAGGCATTCGTCGATCACTTGCGCAAAATCAAGCCGTCGGCGTCCAAGGGTACGTACATCAAGAAGGTATGCGTGAGCGGCACCATGTCGCCCGCCGTGCGGCTGCAAGTTGCCAGCCAGGACTAAAGGAGCGCGACGCGATGAGCAAAGCAGTCAAAGAAATCCTCCGTCGCGATTTGGCGGAGAAATACTCGGAGCTGGAAGACGTCTTGGTCGTCAACGTGCACGGCCTGACTGCCAACCAGGTGAACAACTTCCGCAACGCGCTCAACGATAACAACGTTGAAGTGCACGTCGTGAAGAACTCGGCCGCGCGCCGCGCGCTCAAGGGCACCAAGCTCGAGCCGCTCGCCGAACAGTTGGCCGGCCCCTGCGCCTTCGTTACCGGCGGCAGCGGACCGGTCGATGTGGCCAAGCAGTTGATGAAGCTGGTCAAGGAGTATCCGAATCTCGAGTTGAAGAATGGTCTCGTCGATGGCGAGCCGGATGTTCTTACAATCGACGATATCTCCAAGCGTAAGAGCAAGGCCGAACTGCAGGGCGAAGTGCTGACGTTGATCATCAGCCCGGCGCGGCGCATTGCCGGTCAGCTCAACGTGGGTGGCAAGATTGCCGGCTGCGTCAAGGCGATCGTCGACAAGCTCGAAAAGGGTGAAACGATCACCAAGGTGGCCTAAGGCCGCCGGTTGAATCGCAGGTGGCGATAAACGACGCTTGTGCGATTCGACGTACGCGAGATTTAACCCCCGGCCAATGGCCGGGAGCTAAGGTGGAACGACGTTAAAGGCTTGCCTTGGCGTTGATGGCCCACGAATAACAGAACGAATTTGCAATCACGAACCCGCAGGCCTCGGTCTTCGGTGTCGCGAATCAGCGACGCTCGGGTTAAACGGAACCAACGGGGTTCCGACCCGCGGGATGGTGAATAACGGCGGTGACCGCAGTGTGAACGAAGCGGCCCGCATCTGTACGAAAGGTTGTGTATTATGGCTGAAGCTCCTGCTAAGGAATTCAGCGCTGAGGTCAAGGATCTCGGCGACAAGATTGTGAACCTCAGCGTCAAAGACGCCCAAGGCCTCGCCGATTACCTCAAGGATGAGTACGGCATCGAACCGGCCGGCGGCGGCGCTGTCATGATGGCCGGTCCGGCTGCCGGCGGTGGTGACGAAGGCGGCGGCGACGATGCGCCGAGCGCGTTCGACGTCGTCTTGACCGACGCCGGTGCCAGCAAGATCAACGTCATCAAGGTTGTTCGCGCTGCGACGGGTCTGGGCCTGAAGGAAGCCAAAGAAATCGTCGATTCGGCACCGAAGGCCGTCAAGGAAGACCTCAACAAGGAAGACGCCGAAAAGCTGCAAAAGGAAATCGAAGAAGCGGGCGGCAAGGTCGAACTCAAGGGCAAGTAAGCCGACGAGTAAGATGCGGCGGCGACTTGAGATGGTCGCGTGCATGTCGTTGCGTTTTAAGGCAAGCCGAATCTTTCGATTCGACGAAAACCAAAAGCCGATCGCGAGCAACGCTCGCGATCGGCTTTTTTCATGCGCGGCTTGCATCCATCAGAGCCGCGCCCGTGAGGAAGCGGTGCCTGTCAGTTGTCAGGGGAACACAAATTCGCAAGCGTCTTCAAAGAAAAGTAAACATCGATCAGCGTGTCATGTAGGCCAGGTGAAAACCTGGCTCTGCTACCGGCGACTGTCAATCACTCGTTTGTGCTCGAAGCCTAGCGATACGGTCTACCGCTTATTTGGACATTTCACGTCAGCGCTGCGTTCGGTGTCAGGTTATCACCTGACCTACGGGTAAAATCGCAACGGATGGAGCATTCTGGGATCAACTTTGCGAACTTTGATGTTTCCCGTGAGAATCTCGAGAACGATATTGCGTCACGTCCCATCAACACAATGCGACGGATGCATGCAAATGAAACAATCCCTTCATCACGAAAGGACAACACGATGGCCAAGAAGATCGATTGGTATTACCACCGCAACGGCTGAACGTCTTGTAAGAAATCGCAAGGGTTCCTTGCGAATCATGATGTGGAAGCCAAAGAGACGGTCACTGCCAATAAGACCAAGCTGGGCAAAGCCGAGGCGTTGGAGCTGGCGGGGCTAGTTAGCAAGATCGTCGCCGCGCGCGGTAAGACTGTGACGACGATCTATATGAAAAAAGACAAGCCCGACGAAGAGGAGCTACTCAAACACCTGCTCGGCCCCACGGGCAACCTGCGCGCCCCGACGATTCGCAAGGGCAAGACGCTGTACGTGGGGTTTAATGAGGAGGCGTATGGGGGGATGGTTTGAGAGGGCTTGGGTCGTGGGTCTTGAGTCTTGAGGCTTGGGGCTTGAGTGTTGAGGCGTGTGGCATGAGGCTTGCGTTTTAGTTGCTTGTCATCGCTTTCTGCGATGTGAATGTGATGGCTTAATGCGCAATGCTTAGGGTGCGACGCGTGTCGTTTGGGTTGTGAGGCTGCGGTTTGAGACACGAGGCTCGTGGATTGGAGTGTGAGGTACACGGTTTGAGGCATAAAGGCGTGTGCCATTGGTTGTGTGGCATACGGAGTGAGCCTTGAAGGCGTGAGGCGATGAGCGTGATGAGCGCAGAATCGTTTTGTCGTATCGCAATAAGAATGCTAAGGCCCGTGGCGCACGGAACGTGGGGCCGAAGTCTGCGGGACGTGATCGCCACGCGACACACAGAGCCGCGGCCTGTGGCCGCATGGGATGGATGTTGGCGCGCGAACCTGCGACAACCCAACGGGTACAACGGGATTCGCGATTCAACGTCGCCTCGCCCGCGACGTTTGGTGGGCGGGCATTGGCGGAGAGACCATCCGTAGGGTCTCGCTGTGCGGACCACATGGTTGGAAAGACGCACGTATCGTGATTGACCAGCGGTGTGGTCAGTACCGTCCGTCACAATGCTCGTAATTCGGCTCGATTGGGTTGCGAAATGGTCCGCTCAGCGGGACCCTACTTTATAAATCACGGGCACTTCAATCTATGTTTGATGTTTTGTTTAGTATTTGGGTCGATCGGGATACGCTAAGACATGCAATTGCTTATGCATTCGACTTGGCCACCGAAGATATACTCGTTTTATTCGATCACTCGGCCTTGCTTGGGTTGGAACGTGAATACAAATTGATCGCATTTATCTACTCGACCCCGAGCAGCCAGTTTCCGGGACTGGCAACGATCAATTTTGATAAATCTGCCTTGGTCGATCCCCCAAACTTCAGTGAGATTCAAGCGTATCATGGGTACGCCAATAAACTGTCACAGGTTTTAAAGTGCTCATGTGTTATTGGTGACGATGATCAGAATCCATACACATGGATCCTTGCCAATTACGGCGATCCGCCAATGTCAATAATCGAAGTGGCTGATGAGCGTGCTGATCAGGGCGATTTTCGCATTGAGCGAATCGTCGGCGAGTATCAATTTGAATAAATCTGGCCATCATTATTTTTCATGCGAACATAATTCGATAACATCTGGTTACCCTTATTATTGTCGTTAAATCAATTAAGGAGCCCCCTCATGCCCCTAGAAACCGGTGGCGGCTGGCCGGCCGTTAAATATACGTTGGAGATTGCTGACCGTGTGGGCTGGCGGCGGTTGTGGCGGGCCATGCGCTCGAAGAATGCTTGCAAGACGTGCGCGCTGGGCATGGGCGGGCAGCGGGGCGGCATGCGGAACGAGGCGGGGCATTGGCCGGAGGTTTGTAAGAAGTCGCTGCAGGCGATGGCCGCCGATATGCAGGATGGCTTGCGGGCCGAGTTTTTCCGGCGGTATGGCTTTGCCGAGTTAAAGACGCTAACACCGCGCGAACTCGAACACGCGGGGCGGATCGTGCAACCGTTGTATGCGGGGCCGGACGACGATCGTTATCGCGTGATCGATTGGGAAGACGCGCTCGACCGGGTGGCGGCTAAGGTGCGCGCGACCGACCCGACGCGTGGTTACTTTTATGTGAGCGGTCGCTCGTCGAACGAAGCGGGCTTCTTGTTGCAACTCTTCGCGCGGATGTACGGCACCAATCATGTGAACAACTGTTCGTACTACTGTCATCAGGCCAGTGGCGTGGGGCTGTCGCAGGCGTTGGGCACGGGCACGGCGACGATCACGCTCGACGATGTCGAACAATCGGACTTGCTGTTCCTGATCGGCGGCAATCCGGCATCCAACCATCCAAGATTGATGCGCACCATGATGAACATCCGCCGCCGCGGCGGTCATGTGGTGGTGATTAACCCGCTGCGCGAAACGGGGCTCGTGAATTTCAGCGTACCGTCGGACGTGCGCAGTTTGTTTTTCGGTAGCGAGATCGCCAGCGATTACATACAGCCGCATATCGGTGGTGATATTGCCGTGTTGACGGGCATCGCCAAGGTCGTGTTGGAGCGCGGCGCGATCGACAGCGGCTTTATTGCACGGGCGACGGACGATTGGGAGGCTTTTAAGACATCTGTCGAGAATGCCATCTGGGAAGATATTGAGAATAAAGGCGGCGTGCCGCGCGGTGAAATCGAACAGATTGCCGCGCGCTACATCAAGGCGGAGAAAGTCGTCTTTTCATGGACGATGGGCATTACGCATCATGTGCACGGCGTCGAGAACGTGCGCGCGATTGTCAATCTCGCGTTGATGCGCGGGATGGTCGGCAAGCCGCACGCGGGCATGATGCCGATTCGCGGGCATAGTAACGTGCAAGGCATCGGCAGTGTGGGTGTCACGCCGAAGCTCAAGGGCAAGATATTCGAAGCGCTCGAACGCGAATATGCCCTAAAACTGCCCGAGCACGAGGGCTATGACACGATGCGTTGCATGGAAGCGGCGGCGCGCGGTGAGATGGATTTCGGCATTTGCCTTGGCGGCAATCTGTACGGTGCCAATCCGGATGCGGCCTTTGCCGAAGAAGCGTTAAACAATACCGGCATGATGGTGTATGTGAGTACCACGTTGAACACCGGCCACGCGTGGGGGCGGGGGCGCGAAACATTGGTGCTGCCGGTGTTGGCGCGCGATGAAGATCCGCAGAAGACGACGCAGGAATCGATGTTTAACTACGTGCGGCTGAGCGACGGCGGCAAACCGCGGCATGCGGGGCCGCGCCCGGAAGTGAGCGTGATCGCGGGCCTGGCGCGACGCGTGGTCGGCGATGAAAGCCCGGTCGATTTCACCATGATGGAACAGCATCGCACGATACGACAGGCAATTGCCAAGGTGGTGCCGGGTTGGGAGAAGTTGGGCGCGATCGATGAGACGAAGCAAGAGTTTCAGATCGATGGCCGCACGTTTCATACGCCCACGTTCAACACGCCCAACGGCAAGGCGCAGTTTGCAACGCTGGAGATTCCCGATACGGCGCGGCCGACGGGCATGTTGCGTTTGATGACGATTCGCTCGGAAGGACAGTTCAATACGGTCGTGTACGAAGAGGAAGATATCTACCGTCATCAAACGCGGCGCGATGTGATCTTGATGAGCGCGGAAGATATTAAAGAGCGCGGCCTGCGCGCAGACGATCGCGTGACGGTGCGATCGGAAACGGGCGAGCTAAAAGGCTTGTTGGTGCGACCCTTCGATATCCGCCCCGGCAACGCGGTGATGTATTACCCTGAGGCGAACGTGCTGGTGCCGCGCACGGTCGATCCGCAGTCGCGCACGCCCGCGTTTAAGGCGGTGTTGGTGAAGGTGGAGCGGGAGTTGGCGGTGGTGTAGGCGCTGAATAAGTTGAATTGACAGCCGTTAGTGGTTGTTGATGACGTTTGTGGTATCTACGAGGGTGTCGCGATAGAATAGAAATTTGGGATTGGATGGTTTTGTTAACACTCATACTTCATTGCAATGACAGATAGTTGGTACATGTGGGTGACCGTATTCGCGGTGTGCTCGGTTGGTGTTGTATGGTTCGCCATCCGTCAGCGTCGCCAAGTTGCGGATGATGCTGGGGTGTGCGGCAAATGTGCGTACCCGGTGCGCGGACTTTCGACGCCAATTTGTCCGGAGTGCGGTGCGGATCGTCGCGTTGTTGGCATTCGCGAAGCGAGTGTGTGGAATCGCATCAGTGTAACCAAGCGGCGGCGAATCACTGCGATCGTTTGGAGCGGATGGCTACTGGCGCTAACTTACTTGGCATGGACGCCTTATCAGGGATACCTGCAACCCGGCAAACGACTCCTTTTTGATGATGCGGATTGCGAGATAACGGGCACGACGCTGCGTCATCGCGCGCCTCGATTGTGTATATCAAGAGGGTGGGAGATAAGTTCATTCGGGTATCTCAACGTCAAACCCGCGCCGCCGGGAACGATGCCGGAGCGTTGGGCGGTGCGTGTTGAAATTGGTACGAGCGGACTTTGGCCGGACGACTTGGATCCTGATCTATTCCTGAATCACAACCGTCGCAGCCATCTGGATTATGGATTTTTCGTATTCGATGAGCGGACCGGCTGCCACGCTTGCGTTGACCCGACAAGACAAAATGACATGTTCAGTCCGGCTGGATACGGCGGCTGTGAAAGCGAATGGCAGCCTGTTTTAAGAAAGTTCGTTGAAAAGAACTGGACACAATATCTCGGCACCGATGTATTCGATGATGTAATACTCTTATTGAAAACGGTAAAGCCATTGGGATATCAAGCAGCGGGAGGAACAGCCGGTAGGTGGACATTGCGTGCAGGTGGCAGTGGGCGTGCTGAATGGCAGCCAGACAAGCGCGTTTCGTATGCGGTTATGGGGGCCTTATTCGTTCTCTGGCTTTGTGGCGTAGTCCCTATTCTTCGAAAAAAGGAAACGGTGGCGCCATCTCTCGCCGAGGATTCAGTATCGCTTGAAAGCGATGATGTGATTGATGAATCGACTGCTATCGCAAGCGGCGAATCAGTGGAATCCGCTCAAGTAAATGCGTTACCGTCAACTTCGCTCGACGGTCGTTTGATTCTGCGCGTGGCGATTTTTTTAGCAATCGTCATTGGTTTAGCGTTCGGCGGGCGCGCGGGATATCGGGAATGGCAGTTTCAAAAGAAAGTTGACGCGTTGTGTGCAACGCTGGTTGCAAACAAGATTGGCGTCCATAGGAGTATCCCAAAAGACATTACCACATCGGGCTACGGTAGGTCGAAACTGAAAAAACTACTAGAGAATCGATTGACCATTCCGTTCGTGGCGGGTTGTATATTTCGCGATCTCTATGATGCCGATTCGTCGGAATTGAGTGACGTATTTTTGAAGCTCTGTGACACCGCATCGGCGTTTGAATCGAAGCGACCGGGTGAGTGGGATTGGTTGATGGATGAAATCAACCACTTCCCGGGGCCGGATACCGCCTCGATCATTCACTATCGACTACTTAACAGTGACGATGCCGGCGAGCGCCGCAACGCCGCGTATTCAATCGCAACGATGCCGGAGCTTATTGATCGTGACGTATTACGGACGGCGTTCGATAAGGAAGGCTGGATATATGCCAAGCTGGGACTTGCCTACGCCTTGCGGCGGGCAGGTGACGACTATCCAGATGAGTGGTTAAGAAGCGTCATGCGAGATACCTTGAATAGCACCGACGAGGAAGATCGTCGGCTTTACCAACAGGCTAGCGAGATTTTGGAAGAACCACTGGGGGAAATGGTTGCGCCATGACGACGGTTTACGTCGCGTCATTCAAACTCACCACATCCGGTTGCACGGCGGGGCCGTCGGTGGCGAGGAGTTTGAGGTTGAGGCCGCCGGCGGCATCGAGGGCGATTTCCCAGACTTGGCCGGGCTCGACCTTGACGGACGGGGCTTCGATCTGCGCGACGCGCACACCCAACGTCTTGGCAAGTTCGCCGTCGGTGGTTAGCGCCCAAAAGCGTTCCCAGATGTTCTTGTGTCGGGCATATTCCTGCGCGGTGGCCGTTGAAAACGTCGGAGCCGTCTGATCGAGACGGTAACCCGTAATGGGTGCTTGGTAATCGCCGAACGTGCGCTTAAAGAGGGCGAGGTTGGTTTCACCGCTGTCGGCTTCGCCGATCAGATCGTAATCAAACTTGATGACGAGCGCTTCGAAGTATGCCTGCGTGCCGCGAATCTCGATGATCTCGGGCAAACCCAATTCGCCATCGCTTCCGATCTGCTGCCAGCGCATGACGGTGACGGGCCCGTTGGCGTCATCGCCGGGTCGTTGTTCCATCACGTTCACTTGCGCGACGCGGCGCGCGGCCGTGATGCGTTCGGCGTAGAGCTTGAGTTCGGTCATCTCGCGTTCGAGATCGCCGATGCGCGTTTCGAGGCGCGCGATCTTGATGGCGGAGAGCTGATCGGAGGCCACAAATGCCAACCCGGCCAGCATCAGCATACCGAACGCGAGCTTAAATGGTTTGAATCGAAGCATGGTTGACTGCCTTAAACAATGGGCGGGCGGTTGGTTTGCGAGCGCGACGCCACCCCCCTCTATATCGGGATGCGACGCCATGCGTTCAATCTGACGGTGATATCGGTACTTACGATAACGGACCGCCAACGGTTCCGCACGCCGGGCCGAAGCCTGTTTAACAACTCTAATACAGGGATTGGGCGGCGGCAGTTACAGATTTTCGCATTGTTCGGAATCGACGGTTAGGACCCGATAAAACAGGTATTTTTGGCGTTGCGGCCGGGAGTTCTGACGAAAATTTGCAGGTCACGGTGGCACCGCGAGGCGGTTTTCAGGTCGGTGCGGCGGTGGTATCCGGCGCCGCAGGCGTATGCGTAGGCAATGGGGAAGCGGTCGCTATTCAACGTTGCGCGTGAAGCGCATCAGGTAGTTCTCGACCATTAAACCATTGCAGGTGGGCACAAAGTCAGCGTCGTGTTGAAAACCGGCGGCTTCGATTTCGCGAATGATGGTGGCGCGGTCGCAGCGCACGTGGCCGCGAATCCACTCGCGCCGTTCGAGCGGTAGGGCCATCCATTTGGCGTCATCAGTGCCTTCGCCCTCGGCGTAACGACGAAATTCAATCACATATAAATCGCCACCGGGGCGCATGGCTTGCGCGATGCTGGCCATTGTGGCGTCGGGATACTCGAAGTGGTGATAGGTATCGCAGATAAAGGCTTTGTCGATCGAAGTACGCGGCAGGTTGGCGTCGTCTTCGGCGCAAAGGATCGCTTTGATGTTTGGTTGTTCGCGTTCGGCGGCACGCTGCTTGATGCGGTCGATGAAGGGCCGCGCAATGTCGGCGGCGTAAGCGGTGCCGTTGGGGCCAACGGCATCGGCAAACATGAACGTGTAGCAGCCGGTGCCCGCGCCGATGTCGGCGATGTCGTTGCCGGGTTGAAGATCGAGCGCGCCGAGGATGGCTTGGCGATAATCGAAGACTTCACGGCTTTCGGACTCGAAGCGCTCGACCCAGGGGCCAACGGCGAAGTCGCCCTTGAAGCGCTCGTTGATCCCGGGTTTGACGGACTGCCGCGGCTCGGCGCAGCTAATGAGGGCGAGTAGTAAAAGTGTGATCGCGAGCGGCTGTTTGAAAGTCGTTGCGTTAGTCATGAATTCCCATTGAGGCTTGTCGAGCTAAGGGACGCGTAAAGTTGATCTAATGACCAACCTACCGACCGTTGATCTTAATACGCCGCTTGATAGATATCGACCAGGGCATCGGCGTCGACGGGGGCCGGATTGAATTGCGCGGTCCACTGCGTCGCGGCCATCTCGGCCATGCCGTGCATCGATTCGACGGTGACATTCATGTCGCGCAAGCGGCTAGGCACATTGGCGGCAGCGAATAGCGACGCAAGCCGATCGGCCAGCGCCGCGCCGTCGTCGTGCAAGTCGGAATACGGATTGGCTTCGGCATGTTCGACGTTATAGCGAACGACGTGCGGCAACATCACGCCGACGGCATGGCCGTGGACGATACCGAAGCGCGCTGTGAGCGGATTGGCGCAAGCGTGCGCCGCGCCCAACATCGATTGCTCGATGGCGCAACCAGCGAGGTTGGCACCGAGCAGCATCTCGCCGCGCGCCGCATCATCGTCGGGATTGCGTAGCGAGCTTTCAAAGTGATTCGACAGTCGTTGCCAGGCATCTTTTGAAAATCGACGCGATAGGTCTGTGCGCTTGTTGCAGGCGCTGGTTTCGACGGCATGCGAAATCGCGTCGACGCCCGTCGCCGCGGCGACCGCACGCGGCATCGTTTGCGTCAACGTCGGATCGAGTATTGCCAGTTTGCATAGCGCCTTTTTGTCGCCGCATGCCATCTTTTGGTGCGTGGCGGGATCGGTAATCAGTGCGAACGACTGCGCTTCGCTGCCGGTGCCGGCCGTGGTTGGAATCGCGATCATGGGGAGCAGCGGCTTGGTCGCTTTACCGACGCCCCAGTAGTCCTGCATACGACCGCTGTTGGTGAGCAGAAAGTTGATGCCCTTGGCGCAATCCATACTGCTGCCGCCACCGAGGCCGATGATGAAATCCACGCCCATATCGCGGGCAACGGAAACACCGGCGGCCACGTGATCGGTGGTGGGGTTCTCCTCGACGCCGGTGAAGATCGTGACCTCGAGACCTGCTGCGCGGAGAAACTCGGTCGCGCGATGCACGTGGCCCGTCTCCAAAATGCCGGGGTCGGATACCAGCAGAATGCGCGTAGCGCCTAGATCGCAGGCTTCGCGACCGAGTCCGCCGAGGCTATCGACGCCGAAGCGAACGCGAACTTCTGAGTGTGCGAGGATATCGGGCAGGGCGGTCATCATGAGATTCGGCATTTTGGTTTCTGGTCTGCTTCGGGAATGGGGATCATAGCGGCAATCGAACGCAAAGGCAGGCTTAGCGGCATAATGCGGCAGGTGGGTGGCAGCCAGATTTTGGTGACCCAGCCCCTTTTGAAACATTCTGTCTGCGTCGTCTTGAGCTGCATTGTTACTTCGGATTATTCAACGAGATCGCCGCTTGAAATCCACGAAAAAGTCAGTCGGGATACAGATACAAACGGATCGCCGTTCAATCTGGGCAACATAGGTGAGACGTAAAAAAAGAAAGTGGGTCGCCATCGATTTCCGATGGCGACCCACGGATTAGGTCATCGTCTTACGCCGCGTGAAGCGGCAGGACAGGATGAGCGATTAGTTGACCAGATCGGCGGCGAACAATGCGATGTCGGCAACATCCGCACCGTTCATGCTATCGTAGTCAGCACAATCACAGTTCGTACCCACGCCGGTCACACAATCGACGAAGCCTTGGATATCCAAGCCATCGACGGCCGTGTCGTTGTTGAGGTCACCCAAGAGTGTGCAACCGCCGGCACCAACACAGTCAACGTTCAAGTTGAAGATGCCAGTGGTGGGCGGGTTCACCGTCGAGAAGGTACCGACGCGGATGATGTAGGTCTGACCCTGCGTGACCGGTATCGAGAGCGATGCCTGCAGCGTACCCGGAGTCGGACAGGCGTTACCCGTGTCGGCTTCCGTGGCATTACCCCAGTCATCGTTACATTCGACCGGCAAGGCACCAGCGTTGATGGTAGCACAATCGACGTCATACACCGCCAAGCGGGTGTCGTCAGGCGTACCACAGGTATCAACGAACAACGTGCCGGAGCAGGTGGCCGTGTACTCGTACCACAGATCGTTGTTGATCTGATCGTTACCGAACGGGAAGTCACCACAAGCGAGCTGGCCACTGCTGGTCGCATCAGCCAGATCCACCTGAATGGTGCCGTTGGTGATCACCACGATGTTGGCATCGCACTCATCGTTTTCGCTCGGCGGCTGCGGACAAAGCGTGGTCGCACAGTTGCTGCCGAAGCCCTGCGAGATACCGCCAGCAGTTGCGCAATCGCCAGGAATCAGATCCTGACAGGTGCCATCCGGGAAGCAGCATGCTTCCGGACCGCCGGCAACGGCACAGCTGATGTTCAGGTTGAAGATACCGAGCGGTGCGGGCGTGGTCGCTGAGAACGAACCCACACGGATGATGTAGGTTTGACCTTGCACCACCGGGAACGACAACGCGGCTGACAACGCGGCAGCACACGTGTTGCCCGTGTCGGCTTCCGTCGCATTGCCGTGGTCGTCGTTACATTCAACCGGTAATGCACCACCATTGATGGCGGCACAATCGACGTCGTACACCGCCAAGCGGGTGTCGGCCGTCGTACCGCAGGTATCGACAAACAATTGACCCGTGCAGGTGGCCGTGTATTCGTACCAGAGATCGTTGTTGATCTCTTGGTTACCGAACGGGAAGTCACCGCAGGCGAGTTGGCCGCTGCTGGTGGCTGTTGACAGATCGACAGCCGTCGAACCGTCGAAGACTTCGACGACGCCGAGGTCGCACTCATCGTTCGTCGCCGGAGGCGGCGGACAGATGATGGTGCCACAGGTCGTACCCGCACCTTGCGAGATACCGCCCATGCCACCGCAGTCGAAGAAGAGGATGTCCTGACAGCTACCGTCGGGGAAACAACAGGCTTCCACGCCGGGGCAGGTCTGCGAACAATCGGAGCAGCCACCGAGGAAGTTACCGCCCATGGTGGTACAGTCAGCTTCGAGTTCAACGGTACAAGCCACGCCGATGCAGCAACCACCCGTGAGGCTCGGATCGGGGTCCTGACATTCGTCGAGGACACCGTTGGCATCACAGTCGCTGCCCATGCCACTGCCGGTGGTCGTGATAATCAGCGACCACGAGTCGAGCGTACCTACATCCGCACCGAAGTCATCGACGACGGTCAGCGTCCAGACACCACCTGCTGAGAGGCCGTTGAAGGCAGACAGCGGGTTATCCGGCGCAAACGTGCCGACGACCGGTTCCGGACAATCGGCCGGCGGCGGGGCTGCTGAATCGTCAAGTAAGACGTCCATGTTGTTGTCGCCGCCACAATTGTCGGACCAGATGTCCACCGCCACGCCATCATGCTCGAGCGTGATATCCAAGTCGGCAATGAATGTGTGGGTGAACTGAAGGCTGACGTTGAGGTCGGTGATCACACCGCCCGAGCCAACGTTCAGCACGCTCATGGCAGTACCCGGATCGGGAATCGCGACGGGCGTATCGGTCGAATCGAACGTGCCGCCAGCAACTTCGTCGAGGTCGACGATGTCGTTACCGTTACAGTCGCAACGATCGGTGGTCGGCGGAAGCGGCGTACAATCGGTGTTGTTACCGAGGTAGGTACCGCCGCCAGCCTCACAATTGGCCTGGAAAGTTATCGAACAGACGAACGGCGCCGGGCCGGTACAACAGGCACCCACCGGGTCGCACGTTACTTCGATACAGGTGGTGCAGCCGCCTTGGAAGAGGCCGCCCTGCATGTCACAGTTGCTCGGCGACGTGTCGAAACACGAACCATCGGTCAGACAACATGCACCCGTTTGCGACGGATCGGGATTCTGACATTCGTCGAGAATACCGTTGCCATCACAGTCGGAACCGCCGCCCGGACTGTCGGTGGTAAGGATCAATGACCACGCATCGAGCGTGCCGATATCGGCTCCGGCGTCATCGATAACCGTTAACGTCCAAGTGCCGGCAGCCGACATGCCGTTGAAGGCAGCCAGCGGGTTATCCGGCGAGAACGTACCCGCAACCGGGCCCGTACCCGCACAATCCGGCGGCGAGGCATCGTCGTCCAGAATGGCATCCATGTTGTCATCACCGCCACAATTATCCGACCAGATATCGACCGAAACACCATTGTGTTCCAACGTGATATCCAAGTCTGCGATAAACGTGTGCGTGAACACGAGACCGACGTCGACGTCGGTAATCGTGTCGCCCGCACCGACGTTGATCACGCTCATGATCATACCGCCCGGTCCATCCGGAATGGCGATGGGCGTGTCGGTCGAGGTGAAGGTTCCACCACCGATTTCAGTGCCGTCGATCTCACCGTTGTCGTTACAGTCGCAACGATCATCGGTGCCCGGAAGCGGGGTACAATCGCTAAAGTTGCCGAGATACACACCGCCTTGGGCCAAACACGAATCCGCGAAGCGAAGTTCGCACGTGACGACGCCCGGCGACGGCTGCAAGCAGCAGGCACCGAATGCGGGGCATTCGACCTGCTCGCAGGTCGTGCAATCACCGTTGTAGAGGCCGTTTGCGGCATCGCAATCGACCGGCGTTTCGACGGTGCACAAGCCACTTAGCTGACAGCATGCGCCAACGGTCGTCGGGTCGGGAACTTCACATTCATCGAGGATGGTGTTGGCGTTACAGTCGGTACTGGCCGGAGGGGTGGCCGGAACGATATTGATGCCCCAGCTATTCAACGTACCGGTGTCTGCACCTACCTGGTCCTCTACCGAGAGAATCCAATCCCCATCAACGGGCATTCCGTTAAACGCGGCCAGCGGATTGAGAGGGTCAACGGTGCCCGTCACGATAAAGCCGTCACCGCCACAAACGATGTCCGGAGCACCGTCGTCGAAGGTACAGTTGTATCCATCCGACATGGTGCAGAAACTGGCAATCAGAACGCTGACACCGTTGTGCGTCAGCGTGACATCAAGATCACTGAGCCACGTGTGCGTGATATTCAGGTCAACGTTTACGTCGCCCACGACGCCCACCGTGGGCGGGATCGTGATAGTGCTGGTGATAGCCGGAGCAGGTGAGTCTGGAATTGCAATCGGCGTATCGAGTGACGAGGCCATGACCGGTGCGCCCGGATTGCCGAAGGCCAAATCATTGATATCGACCTCACCGTTGCCGTTGCAGTCACAGCGATCGCCACCATTGGGGGCCGGATCGCAATTGGTGCCGGCACCGAGGAAGGTTCCGCCACCTGCGACGCACGCGTCTTCAAAGTCGATCGTGCAAACGAACGGACCACCCATTGGACCGGTACAACATGCACCGGTGGGCGGACAACCCACGCCCATGCCCGCACAGCTGCGCTGCGGCGTCGGGTCGGGATTGGGGCCATCCGAACAGATGGGCGTGCCGAACGGGTCTTGGATCTCCCACGTATTTTCGGCTTCGAATGCGCCCGTTGTGTAGCTCGTGGTGATGACCGAACCCGCTGCAGGAACGTCGAATTCGACAATCAACTGCGTACCGGCCGGGCTACCGTCTGCTGCGGTAAACGTAATTGGTCCACCGGTGGCGGAGACGCCGTTAACAAAAATGTCGAGCGTCGAACCGTTCCAACCGTCGCCGAACGTGTCATCTAGTACAGCACGGAAGGTGCCGGGGCCGACGCCGCCGCTCGGGCAGGACGTGCCGTCGCCGTTGTAGAGGCCGCCACCCGTTTCACATTCGCTTTGGTCCATACCGTCCATGCAGGTGCCGTCACTAAAACAGCAGCCGCCGGTCGAACAAAGCGTCGGCGTACAAGCGACGTCGATACCTGCAAAGAAGCCACCAATTAAGGCACAGCCTTCGGGCGATTCGATCTGACAAACGCCGGCACCGACGCAGCAAGCGCCTTCCGGCGGGCAGGTGATGAGCAGGTTGTACGTGCCCGTCGCGCCGCCGAAACCGGCTACGCGAATGCGATACTCGGTACCTTCAACGGCGTCAAAGGTCAATAACGACTGGAGGCCATCGCCGCCGTCGTCGTCACATTCGATTTCTACACCGCCACATGCGTCGAAGACGGCAAGCGACGTATCAAAGCTGCTGCCGTTCGTATCGACCGTTACGGTTCCTGTGCAGTCCGCCGTCCAGCGATGCCAAATATCGTTGGTATCGCCAGTGCCGGCACAACTCGATTCGTTGGTACCGGTCGCGTCGGTCGAGTCGCCCAGGAAGACGACGCCCGACTGGACGATGACGGCTGCCGCACAGTCGTCGCCGGCACCCGGACATGGAGCGCCAACGCAGTCGCTTCCATCGCCTTGGTAGAAGCCATCGGGGTTCAACGCACAATCATCCGCGGATAGATCCATGCAGCCGCCGTTGAGCAGGTCGCAGCATGCGCCGGTGGCACACGGCTCAAGCGCACAGCTCGATTGGTCGCCGAGGTAGTTACCCGACAGGTTGGCACAATCGAGATCGGACAGGATTTGGCAAACGCCGCCGCCGATACAACAGGCGCCAAAACCGGGACAGCCGGTGGTGGCACAGTCCGTACCGTCACCCAAGTAGGTGGCGGGTGACTGGCAAACAAACGGGCTCAGGTTTTCACAAAGCGGCATCGTGTTCGGGTCACAACAAGCACCCGTCGAACAGGGGCTCGTCGAACAGTCCGTGCCATCGCCGAGGTAGTTGTTGCCCTGAACCGCTTCACAGTCTTCCTGCGTTTCAATCACACAAAGGGTGTTACCGATACAGCACGCACCAAACGACGGACAAGTCGTTGTTTCGCAATCCGTACCAGCACCGAGATCGAGATTGGGGGGATTACAGCCCGGACCGATCGGTGAGCCGAACTGGTCGTACATGATCGTGACGCAAGTGCCATCCGTGTTACAACATGCACTGCTACTGCAAGTATTGGCGTCACAAGTCGTGTTGTCGCCGAGGTAGTTACCAAAACTGAGGGCACAATCGGCTTCAGAAAGTTCCTGACAACCGAATTCGCCGGGCGACAAACAACAGGCACCCGTAGGCGGGCAGCTGATGCTAAGCGTGAAGTCGCCGGTCGTGGCATTTACGCCTGCGACGCGGATTAGGTAACCATTAAAGTTAGTCGCTTGAAATACGAGTTCGGATTGTTGACCGCAGAAGTTGTCGTTACATGCAATCTGTGGGCCGCCAAATTCGGGGCAGAAGCCGTCGAATACCGATACGGTCGTATCTGCGAGCGCTGTCCCGGTACAAAGCGAAACAGTCACAGGACCCGAACAGGGTGCGGTCCACGAATACCAAACGTCGTTTACGTCGCTGGTACCGCAACTCGATTCGTCAATACCGCTCGCCCCGTTGGTCGTACCGGTAATGACCACATTTGGGCCACTGACAAATGTGGCTAAACCACAGTCGTCGTTCAATGGCTGCGCTAACGCTGTGGACGGAAGCGCTAAGCCCGCCGCCAACAAAAGTGCGAGCACCCAGGCTCGCTTCGTACACAATGCAACCACCTGCGCGAACGAATCGCGCGGTGCGTTCAGATTTGCCGACATGTTACTCCTCCGAAAGATTTGAGATGAATCCCTAAAGGCCTCGTTGAATTAAGCGTTGCCGCAGAGCGCGTGTCGTACGACTGATAAATAACGCCTGTATTCTTCGAGCCCACCCAATTTGCGTCTGCTACTTCCCCGTCAACGTGGCGGGTATAACTACAATGCAATGAAAATCAGCGGATTCGCCGTGCGTTCAGCACACGAGACCCGCTCAGTCAAAAGTGATTTCGATGTTCGTCGTTCATTTAAGACCGGTTCGGGGCATTACTCACCATTTGGTGTTACAAATTGGTGAAACTAGCCCCTGCGATAACGCCGCGCATGTGCGGTAACACCCCCCACACTCGGGCTGCGTTTCCATTAGTTTTACTCGTTCGCCGTCCCCAATTCAACCATTGAGCCAGCCCGAAAACCGAGCGGGGCTGTTGATAACGAGTCGGAATCGTTCAAAACGTTCTCGTGTGCACTGTGCTCAGAGCGATTGGCGATTGCGAGCTGGTTTACGGACTATTGTCAAACCCACGGTGGCGAAAAGTCTCGATGGACGCGCAGGAGGGACCTCTAAGACGGTGATCGCGTTATTGCGCCTAAGCGAACAGAGATGAAGAAAACGAGATCGACAGTTGGCCGAATGCGGGTTTGACGCAGTTTGGACGAGGGTTGGCTAATGGTTATCCAAGTCTAAGGTTTTATTGGAACCTTGGGGCTGCGCCGACGCTGCTTTGAAGAAATTGGTTGCAATGGGCTAGCAATTGCGGGCGCGTCGAGGGCGGTGTGTTGTCTCTATCTTGTGATTAAGCGTCACGAACTCATGCCACTCGAGGCGACCGGAAATCGGCCCTCCGCATGCGCCGGCCCCAGCTTGCGATAGTTGCCAACCACATATGCAAGATAATCCCGATCTTTGTCGGTCACATCGCGCGTGATTCTGCCCGGCACGCCCATCACCATTTTGCCGTCGGGTATCTTCGAGTTTGGCGGCACGACGGCACCGGCCGCGATGATGCAACTGCTGCCGATCTCGCACCCATCGAGAACAATCGCACCCATGCCGATCAGGCTGCCAGCACCAACGCGCACGCAATGAACAATCGCGCGATGGCCGATGCTGACGTCATCTTCGATATCGAGGTCAATTCCCGACGTGGTGTGTATGACCGTACCGTCTTGAACGTTAACCCGACGACCGATACGAATGTGGGAAACATCGCCTCGAATCGTCACATGATGCATGACGGTCGAATCGTCGCCAAGTGTCACCGCGCCGCCGACGTAGGCGGTCGGCGCGATGTACACGTTCTTACCGATGTGAAGCTGTGGGTCGTTAACGATCATAGGGCGGCATCATAGGCCGCACGGTTATGCTTTGGCCAGTTCGGCAAACTTGGGTGCTTTGGCTTCGGCCTTTTGACCTTCGATCATGATGCCGGCGATAAGGTTGAGCGCGGTGCTCCATGCATCTTCAAAATCGTTGTTCCACGCTTCACCGGCCATGTCTTTCATCACGCCAATTAGTGTGTCACGTACGATCGGGTATTGAGCGGGCGTACAACCGTATTGGTGGTGACGACGGCCCATATCGGTTAACGGATGGTGTAGCTGTTCCGACTTGCGGATATTCTCAATCACCAGCACGATCGAACCGAGCAGCTTTTTCTTCTGGCCGGCCATATCCTGCGGGAACATCGATCGCAGGTCGGGGTGCTTGCTGAATAGATGCGCGTAGAAACGATCCACCAATTCAGGCCCGCGCGGCGCAAGCAGGTTAAAACTGTTTTCCAGACGTTCGATGATCTGCTCGTTCATGTTGCTCCCTTTCCGAATGCAATTCGATACTCGCTAGATATCGATAGATCGAGCGTTTAGATGACAGGCCGCAGGATTAGGCTGGATTCGCAAATTGGATTGGGACGTTTCGCGCGGCGATTGAAGATTGATCCAAGAATCGCGCGGCATTAACGGGCTTATCGTTATCAGGCGTGGGCGAATCGGACGTGAGGGTTCGCGGCGTGTTCTGAATATAGCTATACACGACGTTTGTCCGCGAGCAATTCAATAATGCCTGAAAATTGTTCAAATTGAGAGGCGATATGAACGGAGATTTGAGATGCTGTTGGCAAAACAAAGTTAGCCCCAAGCCAATGGCCTGGGGCTTTTTGATAAATTGGGGGCGGCGCTTGCGGTAGCAAACGCCAAAAGCGCAAACTTGGTTAACCCTCGGCCGGTTGGGCGTCGAGTTTCTCGTGATACACGTGAACATCGCGCTGCGGGAACGGGATCGACACGCCTTCTTCGTCGAAGCGCTTCTTCACTTCGCGCATCACATCCCAATACACCGCCCAGTAATCTTCGGTTTTGGTCCACGGTCGGCAGATCAGATTGACCGACGAATCCGCGAGTTCGTGCACTTTCACGTTCGGCTCGGGGTCTTTCAATACCTTCGGGTGCGATGTGATGATGTTCATCAGAATATCGCGTGCCTTGTCGTAGTCGTCTGCGTAGCCGATGCCGAATACCAGATCGACGCGGCGCGTGGGGTATCCTGTGACCGTCGTGATCACGTTGCCCCAGATGTTGTTGTTGGGTACGACGATGCGCTGATTGTCGAACGATTTGATTGTCGTCGTCATAAGGTTCATGCTTTCGACCACACCCGACACGCCGGATACATCGACCACATCGCCAACGTCGTACGGTCGATAGATCAGGATCAACAATCCGCTCGCGAAGTTGCTGAGCGTGCCCTGCAACGCGAAGGCAATCACGAAACCGGCGGCACCGATCGCGGCGATCAACGGGCTGATGTCGATTTCGAGTTGCCCCAGTGCAACGATCAGGCCGATCACAATCACGACGCGGCGGGCGAGCATGACGAGGAAGTCGCGTAGCAAGCTGCTCATGCCTCGGGCGCGCTTCACCGCGTTGCGAACGGCGCGGGCGATGATGCGTGCGAGAATCCAAAAGGCGAACAGCGTTAGCAGGAAGAAGGCGATGTTCTTCAACCAGCGCAGGCCGCCTTCCTCCGAGGTGATCCAACCTTTGACGGTAGCCCACGCCGCGCTCGTGTCGGTAACGTCGAGCTTCAAACCGCTGACGGCGTCGACGTACCGATCGTAGGGTTTGCGTTCGCCGCCTTTGGCATCGAGTTCGGTCAGAACCACATTCAGGCGATCGACGATCTTTTTTCGCTCGTTGCGGAGTTGCACGATCTTGTCGAGCTTTTCGGTTTTCTCCTCGGCCTTGGCTTCGGCTTCTTGTTTGGCTTGTACTTCCTGCTTCTCGGCGACTTCTTTATCTTGTTCGGCCGCTTCTTTTTTGATCTCCGCGTTGGTGACGTCCGGATCGGCGATGGGTTTGTCGGCCGTTTCCTCGACTTCTTTTTTGGCTTCTTCAGCGACCTCTTCGGCTTTTTCTTTTTGTGCGGCCGCTTCATCGGCCTTGGCTTCGGCTTCAGCAATCTCCTGATTTTTGCGGCGCAGGTTGATTTCTTCTTCGCTGATGTCGGCGACCTTCTGCTTGAGCAGGTCGCGCCAGGCGTCGGCTTCGATTACCAGTTCATCTTTGGTGAGTGGGTTTATTAAGAACTCGAGTTCCTCGATCGGAATCTTCATCGCCGCTTCGATGTCGTAGCCGTAGGGACCACTGCCGCTGGGAACGGATTTTGCTTTCGGGCCGTCTTCCGCGAAAAGCGGCTGGACGGCTATCAACGGCAAGGCGATTGCAGCAAAGAGACTTGCGAAGCTGACGTATCGAAGCAACTGCGGGCGGGAGGGGATCATGGTGTGGAATTCCTTGGTCGAGTCGAATTTCGAATAAGGATGCAGGTTGTGCTACGGCAAATCCTTATAACGATTGAGTTTGTATTTCTGGAAACAACGCGAAGCCCGGGATTCTGGCCGCAGTCGGCAATGGATTCAACTCACCGGAGGAGGAAGGTCTGGAATATATCTCGAAAACGAACTTGCCAAATCTGCATTCGTGATATATAGTTAGGAGTCCTAAATAATTGGTGGTTGACAAAATGAATCACGACATCGGACAACGCATCGCGCAGGGCCTGGCTCGCATCGGTATCGCGCAGCGACAGCAAGCGTGGGCTGCCGGTAGCGAACGCAACCTGACGCCGACACAGGCGCAGATGTTGAGCCAACTGGCTTCGGCGGGTCCGTTACGTCTTAAGGAATTGGCGGCCCAACTCGCGATCACGCCCGCCACGGCTTCCGATTCCGTGCGCGTGCTGGTTGAAAAGAAACTCGTCAGCAAGAAGGCCGCGGCCACGGACCGGCGGGCGGTGGAATTAGGGCTAACGGCGGCGGGGCGGCGCGAAGCCAAACGTGTAGCTCAATGGCCCGACTTTCTGGTGCAGGCCATTGATGTGCTGTCGATGGAAGATCGGGCGGCGTTTCTACGCGGTTTGGTGAAGATGATCGCGACCTTGCAGGAGCGCGGTGAGATTCCGGTAACACGCATGTGCAGTTCGTGTAAGTTCTTTCGCCCGCACGTCTATCGCGACGTGAACCAACCACACCATTGCGATTTTGTTGATGCTCCGTTTGGTGACGGCGGATTGCAAACGGATTGTCCCGATCACGATGCCGCGCCGGAAGCACGCCGACGCGAGCTATTGCAGGTATTCGTCAATGGTCAGCCCGCCACCTCATAAGCGCGGGCAGTTGTTAACACAAAGAAATGAACCATGAAAAAGAAAGCCACGTTTTTCCATGCCGGTTGCCCGGTTTGCGTGACGGCAGAACAACAGTTTGTGGACGGCCTCGATGGAACGCGCTTCGATGTCGAACGCGTGCATCTGGGAGAGGACGGCAAGCGTTTGAGCGAGGCGGAAGCCGCGGGCGTGCAGTCGGTGCCGGCGGTCGTGATCGATGGTCAGCCATTTCATATCAATTTCGGTGCGGCGCTGGCGGACTTAAAGAAGTAATTTGATTCGGTCTCGCATCTCAAAACGATTCACTTCGCCGACGTAGCAGTCGGCTTTTTCTGCGCGCCGGAGTTTCTCGCCGACCATTCGAATTTGCTTAACGGCCTCCTCGTTTTTTCATTTTCTTCGAAACGCCTTATCGCCGTGGGCCGACTCTGCTTGCATAAAGCGGCGATTGCGCCGATGTTGGTGGCAATGAGTACTGGTCTTGCCGAACCCGCCAATGATATGGTCAACGTGGCCACGCATTTGCCGCGCATGGCGGCGCTGCAACCCGATACGCCGGCGCTGATTTGGCGCAGTGGGCGCGATGGCGCGGGGAAGGCGACGTATGCCAACCTGTCTTTCGCAGAGCTGCATCAGCTTTCCGATCGCTATGCCCACGGATTTGAATCAATCGGCATCGCGCGCGGCATGCGCACAATCTTGATGGTGCGGCCGAGTCCCGAGTTTTTCGCGCTGACCTTTGCGTTATACAAAATCGGCGCGACGCCCGTATTGATCGACCCCGGTATGGGCAAGCTGCGCATGGTCGATTGTTTGCGCGCAATCGAGGCTCAAGCGTTCATCGGCATTCCCTTGGCCCACGCCATGCGGGTCGCCTTTCGGTCGGCGTTTAAGACGGTGCGGATTAACGTGACGGTCGGGCGGCGCTTGGGGTGGGGCGGCCACACACTGGCAGCGTTGAAAGACGTTTGCAGTGATCCTTATGAGATGGCGCCCACGCGTGCCGATGAAGCGGCGGCGATTATCTTTACCACGGGCAGCACCGGCCCGCCCAAGGGCGTGTTGTACGAGCACGGCATGTTCGATGCGCAGGTGCGTATCTTGCGGGATCACTTCAAGATCGAACCGGGTGAAATTGACTTACCCACGTTCCCGTTGTTCGCGCTGTTCGACCCGGCGCTCGGCATGACGGCGGTCATACCCGAGATGGACCCGACGCGGCCGGCCCATGTCGATCCGACCAAGATCATCGAAGCGATTCACGATAACCACGTTACGCACATGTTCGGTTCGCCGGCGCTACTGAATCGCGTGGGGCGATATGGCGAGGCCAACAACGTGCGCTTACCGAGTTTGCGGCGCGTGATATCGGCCGGCGCGCCGGTGCCGCCGGCGACGATGCGGCGCTATACCAAGATGCTGGCGCCGGGTGTGCAGATTTTCACGCCATATGGTGCGACCGAGGCGCTGCCGGTGGCGTCGATCGGTAGCGATGAGGTGTTGGGCGAAACAGCGGAAGAAAGCGCGAAAGGCCGCGGCACGTGCGTCGGTAAGCCCGTTCCCGAGGCGACGGTGCGTGTGATCGAAATCACCGAAGCACCCATTGCCGAGTGGGATGAGAGTTTGTCGTTACCTGCGGGCGCAATCGGTGAGATCGTGGTGCGCGGGCCGACCGTGACGAAGTTGTATCTGACGAGTGAAGCCGCGACGCGGAATGCGAAGATGATCGACCCGCGCGACGGGGCGGTGTGGCATCGGATGGGGGATGTGGGCTACTTGGATGCGTCCGGTCGCGTTTGGTTTTGCGGACGCAAGGCGCATCGAGTGGTAACGACTAAGGAAACGTTGTTTACGATTCCGTGCGAGGCGATTTTCAATCAGCACCCGAAGGTGTTTCGCACGGCGTTGGTGGGCGTTGGCGAAAAAGGAAAACAAACGCCGGTCTTATGCGTTGAGTTAGACAGCGAAGGGTGCGACTGCGCGGGCAAGCGCAATCGCGAACAAATCGTGCGCGAGTTGCAGGCGCTGGGGCAGGGGCACGCTCATACCAAGCCGATCGCGCACTTCTTAATCCATCCCGGCTTTCCGGTGGACATTCGCCATAACGCGAAGATTTTTCGGGAGAAGTTGGCCGTCTGGGCGGGGAAGAATCTTTGGCGCTGACGCGCTGTGGCACCGGTTTTTAACCGGTGATTTTCTTCGCGCTGTGGCACCGGTTTGTAACCGGTGTTTCTAATCGCGCTAGAGCATCGATTTGAAACCGGTGCAGGAACCAGCGCGGTAGCGCGGAAATGTAATCGTCATTTTATTGCTACGTGGATGAGCGCGCGATTCAATGAATGTGAAGGCCGTTGGTTACGATCGGTTGGCTCGCTATGCCCGCGATCCCGATTAGGGTTGCGCTGACCGCTTCCTGACGGGCGCGGCTCTGACAGAGCGCGCTGTGGCATTGGTTTGAAACCGGTGTTTCTTCACAATCCTCGAACTAACGATCCCGAATAATCACCGTTTCCGCGTCGGTTTCCAAATGCATGCGCAGCGCCTGCTCCATGCGGTCGAGCGTGATGTCGTCGAGTTCCAACAGCATGTTCACAATGCTATGAATGCGCGCCGCCTTGGCTTTGTTTTCCGGTGTGGTGGTTTCCATGGTTTGGTCCCTCCTGCGACTGGGGGGCCGTCGCTGATTTGACCGATTCTAGGCACGCACCCCAGCCGGAAGTGGCCGATATTGACGGGGAAATTTTTCGCTACCCGTAGGTGGTCACGCGGGCGCGGCCATTCGCGGTCGCCGCTTCATATGCCGTGGGGTTTTAACGAACCGAAGTTCGGTTTAAGTGGAGGCTTTGTTTCCTTGCAGCAGACGTGTTTGGCAAGTCGTGGCAATGCCCTTCGCTGCCTTTTTCAAACGTTTGCCAAAAACTGAAGTGCCGAAAAAAGATGCCGGCGGAGCCTCGAGGGTCAAGGCACCGCCGGCACAAAGGAGGGAAGTGGGATTGCTTCGCAAGGTAAACAGTTTTTGCGGATGCACAACCGGGGTGGGAGTAAGATTTGGTTAAGAAATCGCTGTCAAAATCACATGGCGAAGTGGGAGAAAAGGGCTGGCGGATTCCTTCAGCATCTTGGCCGCAACGACCCCAATGAATACCGGCTATTGAGATAGCCCTAAGTTTGATTTCGGTATTTTGAAGGATCGCGCGGTATTTGTCGCTGTTCGGTAGCCGAAGGCTATCGCCGTGGCGATAACGCAAATGATGACGACGGTAGGGGCGACGTACCAAGAAGAGAAGTCGAGCGTATTCGCGTTATATGTGATGAGCGAGTTGACGATCGCCGCAACATACAAAGCCAGAAAGCCGCAACGTAATATCAAGAACGTGTAACCAATGGCACTCACCGATGCGACGATGAGGGCGTATTGCGGCGCGGCCCCGTTGACAACGGCGATCAACAATAACAGCAGCAGGACGAATCCAAACAAAACAATTTCCGCCAGGTAACGGGGCTTGCCGGCGATCAGTCGAATAAGCACGTACAAGAACATCCACATCAGCACCATGCCGAGTGACATCACCGGCGTAAGGAACATTTGCCCGAGCAGCGTTGCAACCACGGGCTCGGCCGACGGTGGTGTCATCAGCCCGTGCCAATTGACACCGAGGCCTCCCAGATAAATGAGAGCGGACATCGCTCCGGCAACTGTCAGGCCAACAAGCACATCATTTCCTACGCTCACATCGCGCCAGCGCCCGGTTAGCAGCCGCGACCACGATACCAGTGAATGCGGAAGGAACTTGCGGATATAAGGCTCCAGTGCCACATAGAGCATGAAGGTAAAGAGGGTTCGCGTCAGCGCGTGGCCCACGCCGGAGAAGAACAGCGTCGGTTCGAATTTCAGGGAAGCAATATGACTGGTCCACGCGAGCCACGAAAGCATCGCGAACGCAAATGCGACAGAGGCCAGCCGCAGCGCGCCACGACGGTCACCGCGACCCGTGCGCAGGTTATGGTAGGTAAGCAGGGCAGCGCCAAAGAAGCCAATGAGATTTAGGGTGCCGTTGACTTTCCATCCGAGGTCGACGAGCGAGGTGGCGGCGATGGTTGTATTTCGGTCACTCGATTCTGCATCGATGGAAAAAAAATGTTAATTGCCCATCGATGGCGGCCGCACTGAGTCGGAAAGCCGGATGATTCTCATCCTTGCTTTCGATCCGCCATGCCCGTCGCTCCGTCCAGCCCGTCGGCGGAAAAATATCTGCTACTTTGGGCGTCAAATACGACTCATTTATTCCCGTCAATTCAAAAACCGGCGACCAATCCGTCTCACTATCAGCCTGCTTCTCCATGGCGTTGGGCGGACGCTGATTCACCAGCGCGATGAACGCGACGACCCGACCGTTCGGCGTGAGCGTCATCGAGACCATGCCCGGCTCGATCAAAGGCGGGTCTGCGGGCGTTACCCGCGCTCCGATGACGTCGCCCACTATCGAACTGCGTATGGGAACCAAGAACCGGCAATGTTGTCGATACCAAAACTGCACTGCCCCGCTGGAATCATCGGCGAAGACGGTACGCAACGCATCGCCATCCGTGGGATCGATGCCTGCAAATGCTTGGGCGTTGATGGCGAATCCGTGCGCTGTGTCCGCGGGCGCTTGAGGATATCCGAGCGTCTCAAGCGCCTCGCGTGCCTTATTTTCCAGCACGGCTGGGGACAAGACGCCGGGCACCAGCCGGGTAAAGGGGAAGCTACAAAGAATCGCAAAAGTGACCGTGAATCCGGCGAGGCTAACGCCCATTAGCGCTAGGGCTTTCCGTTTCGATATCGATTGCCGTTTTCCGGAGGCAGCCACTAGTTCGGGAGAGGGCGTCTCGCCAGCCTTTAGCACGGCCACCAGTGGATCAACGCCGGGCAGTGCAGTCAGCAGGGCCAGCGCAGAAGACGGGCGCTCGTTAGGGTCCGCCTCAAGACACCATACGATCACACGCTCGATGGCGGAATCAAGCCCCGGCACGACCGACGAAGGGGAGGGCGGTCGCGTCGATGATTCGTGAATTGCTTGAATCTCTTCGATGGTCGTGGCAGTGAATGCGTGTCTTCCGGTAAAGAGTTCGTAAAGAACCAGGCCGAGGGAATACAGGTCGGACTGTAGGGTGACTTCGCGCCCGAGAAACTGCTCCGGTGACATGTATGCCGGCGTACCCTCGCGTCGACCGATCGTCGCGTTTGAATCGACTACGAGTCCGGCAATGCCAAAATCGGTAATCCGTGCATTGCCGCGCCCATCGATCATGATGTTGGCAGGTTTCAAATCGCGATGGATGATTCCCTGCGAATGCGCCGCCGCTAAACCGGCGCAGAGTTGCCGCGTGAGCTCAATTGCCTTGTCAATCGGGAGTCGACCGATTCGCCTTAGCAGCGATTCGAGATCTTCGCCATCGACGTATTCCATCGATAAGAATTGGCGACCATCCGGCCCAGAGACGATGTCATAAACGCGGCAGACATTCGGGTGTGCAACCTGTCGTGCCAGTCGAACCTCTTGCCGTAGTCGCTCGAGGCGTATGGGATCGAACGCGTACTCGTTGGGTAAGAACTTTAACGCGACCGATTCGGAAAGGGTGAGATCATCGGCACGATAGACGGCCCCCATACCACCCTTGCCCAATGACGCGACGATGCGATAGCGATCGCAGATGGTCGTGCCAGTGACGAGTGAGATGGGTGCGTCCGATCCGGGAACATCGCCCGGGGTAAACGCAGCCTTAACGGCCTCGATCATCGCGTCGAATTGCGAATCACCGCCCGCTGGGTCTTCGGTGTCACCAGACTTGGGAGGGTCACCGGACACGAGTCATCTCCCAACCGCACGTGAGGTTCTCATCCAACAGCAGGGGGTAATCTGCGCAACGATCTCCGTTGGGTACGTCCCCGTTCGTAGCATTCGATCGACTGCAATTACGATAACAAGGATGTCTCTGCCGTTAGCCCGCCGACCAATTCTTCTCCACCCACGCGACCAGTTCCTTCACGTGGTCCACGCTGGCTTGGAACAATTTGCGTTCGTCGTCGTTGAGTTGGAGTTCGATGACTTTCTCGACGCCGTCCTTGCCGAGGATGCACGGTACGCCGACGAAGTAACCGCCCACGCCGTATTCGCTATCGCAATAGGCCGCGCAGGGCAGGATGCGTTTTTTGTCTTTGATGATCGCTTCGGCCATCTGCACCGACGCGGCGGCGGGGGCGTAGTAGGCGCTGCCCGTCTTGAGCAGTTTGACGATTTCGGCACCGCCGTCGCGTGTGCGCTGCACGATCGCTTCGAGGCGCTCGGCGGGAATCAGTTCGGTGACGGGAATACCCGCGACCGTGGTGTAGCGCGGCAGCGGCACCATGTCGTCGCCGTGGCCGCCCATGAGCACGGCGGAAATATCTTCGACGCTGCAGTTGAGTTCCATCGAGATGAACGCGCGGTAGCGCGCGGTATCGAGAATACCGGCCTGACCGACGATCTGCTTGGTGGGCAGGCCCGTCGCCTTCCAAGCGGTCTGCACCATCGCGTCGAGCGGGTTGCTGACGAGAATGAACACGGCGTTGGGGCTGGCCTTGGCGGCTTGCTCGGCGACGCTGCGGACGATTTTCATGTTGGTGGACATCAGGTCGTCGCGGCTCATGCCGGGCTTGCGGGCGATGCCGCTGGTGATAATGACGATGTCGCTACCGGCGGTGTCGTCGTAGCTGTTGGTACCGACGATGTTGCTGTCGAAACGCTCGACGGGCGAGGCCTGCCGCAGGTCGAGGCCTTTGCCTTGCGGCATGCCTTCGACGATGTCGAGCAAAACGATATCGCCCAGTTCCTTGGCGGCGGCCCAATGGGCGCAGGTGGCACCGACGTTTCCGGCTCCTATGATGGTGATTTTGGCGCGACGCATAATACGTATTCTCCTGATGTCGATCAGACGCGGGTTGTGTGAGTCAAAGTTGTCGTAAATCGGATATTAACACGGGGTGCGGGGGGCGAAAATAGGTTGGGAAAGCGGCGGATTGAGCGTGGGGCGGCAACGCGACGGCCATACCTCGGGCGCGACGCATTGGGGCCGCCTCGTGCTGCTTGAAGCGCGCGACGGCAGAGCCGCGACCTGTGGTCGCATGGGGATCGGAAACGTCGAAACGTCGAAATGTCAAAACGTCGAAAAATCAAAACATCGAAACCTAAGAATCGATCCAATTCGAAATAATCGAAGATTGAATGGCACGGAAGAAAACGCTTGGTGGGAAGAGGTACCCAGCGTTGCGGTCGGCCTTCGTAATACAATCTGCCAAGGTCCGATGGCCGTCGATTGGGTTAGAATCCGCAAATTGAATACCGCATCACACGAATTTAATTAGGAGACTCAGTTTTATGGCCAACACCGCACTCATCACCGGGGCATCGGGCGGAATCGGGCGCGACTTGGCGGCGTTGCACGCGCAGCGGGGCGGGGATTTGGTGCTCGTGGCGCGGCGCGGCGATGCGTTGCAGGATGTCAAGCACGAACTCGAAGCCAAACACCACGTGACGGTTCATTGCATAGCATTGGATTTGATCGAGAACGATGCGCCGCGGCAATTGTTCGAGCGCGTAAGCGCGTTGGGGCTAGAGATCGATGTGCTGATCAACAACGCCGGTTTCGGTGGGCATGGCAACTTTCACGAGCGCGACTGGGCCGATGACGAAGCGATGATTCGGTTAAACGTGATGGCGTTGTGCGAGATTACGCATCTGTTTCTAAAGGGCATGGTCGCGCGCAATCGCGGTCGCATTCTCAATGTCGCCTCGATGGCCGCCTTTCTACCGGGGCCGGGTATGGCCGTTTATTACGCGACCAAGGCGTTCGTCGCGTCGTTTTCGCAGGCCATCGCCGAAGAGCTGCGCAAGACGAACATTACCGTAACGACGCTTTGCCCCGGACCTGTCAAGACGGGCTTTGGCGAGCGTACAAACGTGTCGGATGTGAAGGGCTTTCAAGCCAACGTGGCCGATTCGATGGATGTGGCGCGCAAAGGTTATGAAGCAATGCTCAAAGGCAAGCTGGTGGTAACGAACGATTGGAAGTTGTCCTTCCTGCGCAAGTTCGTCATACCCCGCACGCCGATGCGGTTGTTGTTGAAGGTGTCGCGTAAGACGATGGAGAAGGGGTGATCTGTTGTTGCCGCCGCACGGATCAACCTTGGTGTCTTCCAATTTAGATTACTGGATAGTAGGTCAGGTGATAACCTGACTCTGCCACCAGCGACGATGAATTACTAGGACGCCTCTTGCCATCGCAAAGTACGGTCAGCCCTTTCCTCGACATTCAATGTCAACGCAGCGCCCGTTGTCAGGTTATCACCTGACCTACAAATCCTGCGCGCTTATCAAAAAATCGTAATTTCTTGTAACACGACTGCTTGCCCTCCGTTCGTTAAAATACGCCCATCGCCAATCATTGCGGCGAACTGCGAAGGAGGCTCACGATGATTCGCTTTCATAACGTCAGCCATCACTATGGTGTGCGACCGGTGTTGAAAAATATCTCGCTGGAGGTGTCATCGGGCGAGTTGGTCGCTGTGATGGGGCCTAACGGGATGGGTAAGAGCACGCTGTTGGGGGTGGCGGCGGGTGTGCTGTGGCCGATTAAAGGATTCGCCGAAGTCAACGGTCTGCGGCGTCGTGCGAGTGTCGATGCCGAACTCGCGATTCGGCGGCAGACGGCCTATCTGCCCGATCATCCGTGGATACCCAAGATGCGCAGCGGGCGCGAGTATCTGTTGGAGATCGGCAAGCTTTACAACATTGACGTCAACAGGTTGTTCGAGCACATCGACCGACTGTTGGAAATCTTCGATTTGAAAGAGCAGGCCGACGCCAACATCGGCAGCTACTCCAATGGTCAGAAAAAGAAAATCGCTATCTGTGGCGCATTGGTGACCGATGCGAGCGTGATGATCTTGGATGAACCGTTCACCGGCGGCTTGGATCCTTCGGGCATTTATGTATTGAAGAAAATCCTGCAACGCATGGCCGAACGGTCGGAGGTAACAATTCTGATGGCTACGCAATTGCCGGAGATTGCTGAAGTGGTCGCCGATCGCGTAGCCGTGGTCCGCAACGGTGAGTTGGTCGCGTTTAACACACCGGCGGAACTGCGTCGCGGTATGGGTGGCGGTGAGTCTTTGCAAGCGGCGCTGGCCACGATGATGTCACCCAAGTCCGAGGCGCACATTCGGGCATATCTGGAGCGGATGCGATGAACAACGATCGCGTATTGATAGTGATGGTCCGCACCTTTTGGATCGGCGCGGCCATGATCTTCAGCTTGAGTTTGGGTGTAGAGCTATTCGTCACTGATGATGTGACTCGTCAAGACTTGGCTGAAGTGCATCAGCGTCTGCGTTACGGACTGTTGATGTTTTCATTGATACTTGCGGGCGGTTATCGAGCGGCTATGCATCCGTTTTTTGACCGAAAATACGCACGCTGGCTCGATGCGATGCCGTGGGCAACGGGTAATTCATTGCCGTTGCGGCGGATCGTCTTCGGATGGATGGACGGTGCGTTGCTGTTGATCGCGATGGGGCTGCAATGGAGCATGAACCCCGAGTTGATGTGGGATATGCCGATTGTCATGTTGCTGTCTTATTTGGCGGTAAGCATGATACCGTGTGTCGTGCATCGAAAATCCGTCGGTATGTACACCTTCGGCCTGAGCGTGGTCGGAGCCTTGCTACTGTTACCGTGGCCGCCGTTGGTGTGTGCGGTCTTGGCGGTGGCTTATTTAGTTGTGATTCCGGAGTTACGACACTGTGCGGTTGAGCACGTCTGGGCCGAACCGTTGGATGACGGATACCAACCTAGCTTGCACGCGCGACTGGTCGATTATCGCAGAGAGTTTGCATTGATTAAGTATGGAGTGGGCTTTCCGTATTCCGCGCTAAACAAACTGCCACAGCGTTTCGCGCCGGTGGGTTGGCATAAGTTGGGATTGTCGGTGTGGGTGGGGCTAATCGTGTATGCCATGATCTTGCGAGTAGCAGATAATCCGCATGTGCTTGATATCAAGCCTGCGATGGTACTGATCGGCATACTGGCCTTTCCCCGCTTGCTTGCCTTTTTCATTCGTGGTGAATCACCCGTGTCGCTGTGGGGTCGGATTCGTACAGGGCGTTTCATTATTCCCGGCCATGATGTGATCTTCGTCGGACCGCTGCTTGCCGCTTTTTCCGGGATGATGACGGCCTTCTTTGCAACGCATCTCACCGCATCGGCAGCAGTCGGCGCGAGCGTCGGGATCGCCGTATTATTGTTTGTCTCGCTGTCGGTGGGGCCGTCGTTGCACGATTGGACGTTGACAGGGGCATGTCGATTGCGCGAGATGAGCGGGCAAGATACGATGGTCGAGCGAATTTGAGAGCGCGATGCTTGGGCTATGGTAGGTCAGGTGAAAACCTGATTCTGCTACCAGCGATGAAGGATTAATCGAGTTTCGCTGCTCTCGTGTTTTGCGGTCGATGCTTCTTTATAATTCAAAGTCAACGCTGCGCTCGTTGTCAGGTTATTACCTGACCTACGACGTTCAGATGGCCCGCACAGCGGACCCTACGAAGAAGCGTGATTGCAAGCCCTCGGCCTTACGGCTTCGCGCCCGTTCGCTCCATCCCCAACTTAACCGGCGGTTTTTCGACGGTCATGGGGTACTTGCCCGAGAAACAGGCGGTGCAATAGTTCGCGCCGGCTTGTTCGGCGCAGGCGAGCATGCCGTCTAGCGAGAGGTAAGCGAGCGAGTCGACTTCGAGGTATTGGCGAATCGCTTCAATGTCGCGCTGGTTGGCGACGAGTTCGTTTTGCGACGGGAAGTCGATCCCAAAATAGCAGGGGTGTTTGATCGGCGGGCTGGCCACGCGCAGGTGGATTTCCGTGGCGCCCGCTTTGCGAAGGGCGCCCATCTTGCCGCGCGTGGTGGTGCCGCGCACGACGGAGTCTTCGACGACGACGAGCCGCTTGCCGCGCACCGCATCGCGAATGACGTTGAGTTTCATACGCACCGTCAGGTCGCGCTGCTTTTGCGTGGGCATGATGAAGCTGCGACCCGAGAAGTGGCTCGTCGTAAAGCCGCGACCGCGGGGCAGGCCGCTTTCTTCGCTGTAGCCGATGGCGGCGCAGCGGGCGCAGTTGGGCACGGGAATGACAAAGTCGGCATCGGCGGGCGCTTCGCGGGCGAGCTGCCGACCCGAGGCGACACGAAAGGCGTGTACGTTATGACCGTACACGTTGCTGGCCGGGTCGGCGAAGTACACATGCTCAAAGATGCAGTGGGCCGGTTGGATGGAGGCGCTGTCAACGTAGAAGCGGCTGGATAGACCGTTGGCCGAGAGCGTAACGATTTCGCCGGGTGCGACGTCGCGCAGGTAGTCGGCATCGGCGATGTCGAGGGCGCAGGTTTCGCTGGCGACGATATGGGTGCCGTCTTCGAGCTTGCCGATGCACAACGGTCGCAAGCCGTGCGGATCGCGCACCGCTTCGATGCGATCGGGAAAGATAAAGAGCAGCGAAAACGCGCCTTTGAGTTCGCGCAAGACGGAGGCGAGCGGGTCGTCGGCATTGGCGTGCTCGGGCGCGGCCAACAAGTGCACGATCACTTCGGTGTCGCTACTGGTTTGAAAGATCGCGCCGCGGGCTTCGAGTTGTTTGCGAAGGTCGGCGGCGTTTATGAGATTGCCGTTGTGGGCGACGGCAACTTGACCGCCGGAATAATTCACGAGCAGCGGTTGACTGTTCGACTGCGAGCACGAGCCGGTCGTTGAATAGCGCACGTGGCCGATGGCGGCATGGCCGCTGAGTTTGGCGAGCGACTCTTGGTCGAAGACGGTTGTAACCAAACCGAGATCGGCGTGGCGTTGCAATTCGGAACCGTCGGAGGTGCAAATGCCGGCGGATTCCTGACCGCGATGTTGCTGCGCGTAGATGCCGAGGTAGGTGAGTTCGACGGCGTCGGGGCGACCGAACACGCCGAACAGACCGCAGGCTTCTTTAATGCGGGAATCGAGAAGGGGCAGGCCAATCAAGGGCGGGCTCCGGGCACTTGCGGTTAACGCTCCACCAAAAGCAAGAGGATACGTGCGAAATTCGGAGTTTTCAAGTCGGACACAGCGTCGGGATAAGTATGCGGCGTGCGCAAATCGGCGACATCGTTCGTCTGGAACCGACCCATATCATGGCGATTATCTGGTTGTATTATGGGATTTCAATTGCGTACAATGATCATTTCGTGGGTGTGAAACTTTTTTTTCGTTGCGATCGAATCGTGGGTAATTCTGCTTCGGCTATCAAACTGCTCGCTTGTTTAAAGAGGCCGGGCCTTGCGATGGCAGCGGATTAGCAGCGTAAACCAACATGAAGTGGGGTATGTAACCTTGGCATTCAAAGTCTTGGGTCGATCCGTAACCGTCTTGAATCAGTTTCGGTTAGTTTTCAAATGCGGCGGCGTATTGGCGGTGCTCGGTCTGTCATTGGCAGTGTCGCCCAGCGCCGTCGCCAATGAGCCGGTGTATCGCTATTCGACCGTCACGGGTGCCGCGACGTTTCTAACGAGCGACGACGGGCAACCTTTGGTCGTGAATGCACCCGCCGGTGTGGTCGCCGCGCCGGCCAACGCCGCGATGCAAGCGCTCGATCAGTACGGCGCGCCGTTCGGCGTAACCGATGCCGCGAATCAATTGCAGCTAATCAAGGTGGATACCGACCTGCTGGGGCACGTGCACACGACATACCAACAAGTGCACGACGGCATCGAAGTGTTCACGGGTATTTTGAAAGTCCACGAAGATGCCAACGGCGGATTCCTCGGCATCAATGGCGACTTCTACGCGATCCCCGCCAAGTTTGAGACGGCACCGACTGTGACGCCGGAGGCGGCGCTGACGGCGGCGCTTAAGGCAGCCGGATTTGATGCGGCGCCCGTTGAACGCAATCAACTCGTGATTGTCGATCCGGGTTGGTACGGCGACCCATCCATCGGCCCACGGTTGGCACACCGAATTATTCTGAACGATATGACGGTGCCGATGCGCGAGTCATTTTTTGTCGACGCGCAAAGCGGTGAAGTGCTCGATCGATGGAGCATGATCCACACGGCGCGTCAGCGCCAGATCTACGACGGGCAGACGCTCGGCAGTTTGCCCGGCGCGTTGGCTCGCTCGGAAGGCGATCCGCCCGTGGTATCACCCGAGGATGTGAACCGAGCATACGACTACTATCAGGATGTTTATGACTACTTCCTAAACGCTTTCGGTCGCGACAGCATCGACGACAGCGGCTTAACCTTGGTCGCAACGGTGAACTCGAATGCGCCGAATTGCCCGAACGCGTTTTGGAACGGGCAACAGATGGTGTTTTGCGACGGCACGGTGACGGACGATATCGTGGCGCACGAGTTGGCCCACGGCGTTACGCAGTACACGGCCAATCTCGTTTATCAAAACCAGTCGGGTCAATTAAACGAATCGTTTTCCGATGTCTTTGGCGAACTCGTCGACTTGTATAACGGTGGCGTCGAACTCAGCGGCGCGCCAACGGCCACGCCGTTCGGCAATCACCCCACCGGACCGGGACAAGATTTACCGAATCTGCCGCGTAGTACGGCTTGCAGTTCGTCGGCGACGTTGGATATCACGGCACCGGCGGCATTGGCGCAGTCGCTCGCCGGCGGACCGACATCGAGTGGGCCGGCGCTAACAGCGGGCGGACTGAGCGGCAACGTTGTGGCCGTCGATCCGGCGACGGCATGCGATTTTGAGCAACCCTTTTTCAATGAGGCGGCCATCAACGGCAACATCGCGTTGGTGGATTTCGGTGGCTGTAGTGATGCCGAGCGCATCACCAATCTTCAAGAAGCCGGCGCGATCGGCGTCATCTTTGTTGATTCGGAAGACGCGTTTCCGCTGCAAGGCGTTGGTGGCGGTGGGTCGTCCATCGTGATTCCATCGATCGTTATTCCCGCAAGTGCCGGCGCGGCTATTCGCAACGAACTCATTTCGGGTCCGGTGTCGGTCACCATGCGGTCGTTGGGCTACGTTGATGGTGTGCGTTGGATGCTTGGCGAAGACGCCGCGATCTTCGGAGGGGCGATTCGCGACATGTGGAACCCGCCCTGCGAAGGCCACCCCGATTTGGCCAGCAGCGCCCTGCAAACGTGCAACGTGCTCGATAGCGGTGGCGTGCACAGCGGCAGCGGCATTCCAAACCACGCGTTTGCCATTCTGACCGACGGCAAGACCTTCAATGGGATCACGGTCAACGGCATCGGGCCGATCAAGGCCGGTGCGATTTGGTATCGCGCGTTGTCGGTGTACCTCACGCCGGCGTCGGATTTTGACGATTCGGTGCAATCGTTCATGCAAGCGGCGAACGATCTGATCGGCTTCGATCCCAACGATCCGCGCGATGGATTGCCGTCGGGCGCTCCGATCACAACGGCCGATGTGCAATCCGTATTGGATGCGTTGACCGCAGTTGAAATGCCGACGGTCGTGGCATGCGGTGCGGGGGACAACGTTTTCGATTCGATTGAGCCCGAGCGCTGCGTGAACCGAACGACGATCTTTGCGGACGACTTTGAATCGGGTGCGGCGGGTTGGACGGTGAGTAATACGTTGCCGCCGACGCCGTACGATTGGGAATTAACGGTCAACCCGTTGCCGTATTCGGTTGCGGGTGTGGCGTATTTCTGCGCCGATGCCGACATCGGTAATTGCGGTTCACAGGATGAATCGGCGGTGCATAGTTTGATGAGCCCCTTGATGACGGTGCCGGTCGATGCGGCGCACGTGCGCGTGTCGTTTATGCATCTGATGAGTTCGGAAGGTGGCTGGGACGGCGGAAATTTGAAGATCGATGTCAACGGCAATGGTTGGCAGGTTCTGCCGCGCACCGCGTTTACGTATAACCATGCCAACGCGCCGATCAACACATTCGCTCAGGGTAATACTAACCCGTTGGCGGGCGAACCCGGTTGGACCGGCGCCGGCGGTGGATGGGGGCGGTCGGTTGCGGACCTGTCATCGCTGGTAGCCCCGGGCGATACGTTGCAGTTGCGTTTTGACTTCGGTAAAGACGGCTGCTCCGGCATCGATGGTTGGTACGTCGACGATGTCGAGGTTTACAACTGCGAGGATTGCGATATCGATGGCGCGGCGGATATCGATCAGTTCCGTCACGTCGACAGCAGCATTTACTCGGGCAACATAGGCAGCGGTTCGCCGCAATCGCTTTTTGTCGCATCGCCTCCGGTTGCAAACGGCGATGTCACGTTGCGCGTGCAGGCGCGGGGGGATTTCTCGTCCATCCTCGAATATCTCGATGTGTTCGTGAATGCGGTGCCCGTCGGACGCGTGTTTGAGGTCGACGCCGGTGATTGTGCCGGCACGCCCGAAACAGAAGTGCTGATGATTCCGGCCGCCGAGTTCAACGCGGCAGTCGCCGGTGGTGACGCGCTGATCGAATTCTTTGCATCGTCTGAGGTAAACCCGGCGCTGAACTCCGGCGCCTGTCGTGGTGCGAGTTACGTGGCGTTTTCGTTGCAGTACGATCTGGCCGTTGCGGATTGCAACGATGACGGCCTGCTCGATGGTTGTCAGGCGGGCGGCACGGGGATCGCCGCTTTGGTCGCGGAGTTGCTCAACCCCAGCGGCGCAGCGTGCTTGTTTGATTACAACGATGACAGCGTTGTCGATGGGCGCGATATTCAGGGCTTCATCGATGCGCAGCTCGCGCCATAAGCTGCGCGTGTAAATGAAAAACTGAGAAACGCCTTACCCATGTTCGACCGAACTTGGGTAAGGCGTTTGTTTTATAGCGAACGCGCTTGCCGCCTAATCGTCGAAGATGTCTTCTAGATCGTCGAAGAAATCTTCCAAATCGTCATCGTCGCGGAAGAACAAAAAGTCGAAAATGAACGGCCGCACAAACGGGTCGGGCGCGACGTTAAAGTCGAGAAAATACTCCTCGCCCGGACCACCGACCAACACCGTGCCGCCACAGCCGGTGGACAATCCGGTGCCGGTGAGCAGGCCGACGAGTAACAACGCTACGGTGAACCTTCGCTTCATACCTTGATCTCCCTCAAATCTAAGCAAAATGGGATTTGCAAATTGGCATCTTAACCATCGCCGAACGCGCAGACGATCCCCACGCCACTGTCAGACCCACCTCGGGCGGCACGGTTAGCCGTCGGCGGTGTATTTTTCATTGGCGTCGCATCATCGCCCGGAAATCTCCTGCGCCGCGGCAAATATTGATGCGTCATCTCCCAATATCAGGTTGAAAACCGGTGTTCGAGGGCGGCGCTGGCCGTGCCTGAAACGTCGGAAGTCATTAAAATTAAAGAGCTTAGCTCGACGGGCGGTCCGGCAGTGGCTCGGTCCGCCGAATTCGGAGGTTGCTCTTCCCATGTTTGGTCGCTTGAACCAGGTTCGCATTCGTGCCGCCCAAGAGGCACTGGCCGAGGGTCGGCTCGATGACGCATTCGAGGCGTTGCGGGCACCCGATTTGTCGGAAAACCGCCAGGTGCTCGACCTGCGCGTGCAACTGTCCGAGGCGTATCTCGATCGCGGCCAGGAACGCATGTTGGATCGCGCGTTTGAGGCGGCGCGAGGAGACTTTGCCCGGGCGGGTATGCTCAATCCGACAGCCGATCGCCCGCAACAGTGGATCGAACGCGCCGAGGATGCCATGACGCACGATCGCGTTAAGGCGGCCCGTAGCCAAGAAGCCGCGGCCGAAGCAAGACGAAAATTGGAAGCCGGCAGTTTGCACGGCGCGGCGGCCGCTGTCGAAGCGTTGGATGCGCACGCGCCCGAACGCGAACACATCGAAGAGGAAATCGATCGGCGCGGTTCGCGGGCCATACGCCTGATGGATGCCGCGCGGGCAGCTTTAAAGAAGGGGCGGCCCGCCGAAGCCGTGCGCGATCTACAGGAAGCCAAGCAGCTCGATGCGCGGCTCGACGGTTTGACCGACCTGATCGACAAGACGGTCTGCGAAGTCGTGAAGATCGCGGAGAAGGACTTCGCCGCCGGGCGTGTGGACGATGCGGAAAGCGCCTTGGTCGAACTGGGCGAGTTGCGCAAGCACGACGATCGGCGCGAAGCGCTGAGCGATGCCCTGCGCGTGGCGCGCGAGATCGCCGATGCGCTACGCAATGAAGATTTCGATAATGCGGACATCCTGCTAGGTCGCCTCGATGCGTTGGGTATCAAAACGCCGTGGGCCAAGATGGTCCGCGATCAGGTGCGGACGATCGAATCACAGCGCCGCGCGCTGTTGCAAGGCCCGCTGGGCATGCTGATCGGCAACTTTCGTCGCGAAGGCACAGCGGAGGCGCGACGACCGTTCGATGACACGCTCGATGCCGGGCAACGCAAGCAGCGTATCAGCGATGGACCGCCGCCGGTTTTGCCGCGTACGCCGGTCGAACCGAAGCCGGGGAATAAGGGTGTGCCCTCGCGCCTGATCATGCGCGTGGACGGCGTCGGCAGCTTCTTGTTGTTAACCAAGGATCGCATCGGCATCGGTCGCTCCGGCCCCGGTGCCACGGCCGAGGTGCAACTCGTAAGCGACTTATCCGAACGGCATGCCGAAATCATTCGCGCCGGCGAAGATTACTTCATGGTCTCGCAACGCGGCGTGGAACTCGGCAACGACAAATCCGAACATGCGCTATTGCAAGACGGCGACCGCCTGCGGTTGAGTAAGCGCATTCGGCTCACGTTTCGCAAACCGAGTTTAAAAAGCCAGACGGCCCAACTCGAATTGGGCGAAGGCGTGCGCATGCCGACGGAATGTCGGTCGATCTTGCTCTGGGCCGGGCCGCTATTGTTGGGCAATACGCGCGAGTGTCATGTGCGACTGCCCGCGACGATGGGCGACTGCGTGTTGGTACAGCGCGAAGATGGCTTGTTTATCAAGCCGAAGCAGGGTGCCGGGCGCAAGATACAAATCGGCGCGCCGGTGCAGATCGGCGAGTTGAGCTTGCGCGTCAGCGAAGCATAGAACGACGATCGTCGTTTGAGTAAATCGACAATCGTCGATATGGGTGAGAACGAGCGAAGTTAGCTTGAACTGAGGCAAACGATGTCTTTTCGATATCAACAAGGCGATCGACCCTTACCCGGGTACACGATTCAACGCGGCGTCGGCCGCGGCGGATTCGGTGAGGTCTATTACGCCACCAGCGACGGCGGTAAGGAAGTCGCGCTGAAGCACCTGCGCGAGAACCCGCAGGTCGAATTGCGCGGCACCACGCCGGTGCTCAATCTAAAGAGCCCGCACCTCGTTGCGATTCACGACGTGAAGGAAACGCGCGAGGGTGAGTTCTTCGTGATCATGGAGTTCGTTAACGGGCCGTCGCTGCGCGAGTTGATGACCGATTCACCCGATGGATTGGGGCCGCAGAAGGCGGCGTACTTCACCCGCGAAATCGCCAAGGGCCTCGCCTACTTACACGACCGCGGCATCGTCCATCGCGACGTCAAGCCGGGCAACATTTTCTATGAAGATGGTTACGTGAAGATCGGTGACTACGGTCTCGCCAAAATCATGGCGGCGAGCCAGCATTCGGGGCAAACCGTCTCGGTCGGCACGGTGCATTACATGGCCCCCGAGGTCGGTAGTGGTAACTACGATCGCACCATTGATGTGTATGCGTTGGGCGTGATTCTCTACGAAATGCTCATGGGCAAGGTGCCGTTCAGCGGTTCGTCGATGGGCGAAGTGCTGATGAAGCATCTAACGGCGCAACCCGAAGTGGACGAACTGCCCGCGCCGTTCCCCCACGTGATTCGCAAAGCCCTCGCCAAAGACCCGAAAGATCGCTACGCCACCGTCAACGACTTGGTCGCGGATTTGTTCAGCGAAGACGACATCAGTAAGTCGGTCGCCGCCTTTCAACCGCAGAGTTTGTCGGTCCGCGCCGAGCGCGCCGCGCAACGGTTACAACCCGTCGGTCCCGCCGCCGAAACGATCGCGGCCTTCGGCACGGGCAGCAGCAACATCGGCCAAGCACCGGGCCCGGTGCCGCCGCCGCCACCGCCGGTGATTCGTGCAAACGATCGTGGCGTCGGGCGCGTGCCGCCGCAGATGCCGCCCGCAGCCAGTTCGCCGCAAGCGCCCGCCAAGGGATTATTCCTCGGCTCGAATTGGGATATCTTGCGCAAGATGGCGTTGTGTGTGTTTGTCTCGGCGGGGTTTACCGCCACAGCCGCAGCCTTGGTTGAACCGGGACATCCCGAGTTGTTTGGCACCAATCTTTTACTGACCTTGCTTATGACCGCGTCGGTCTATATCTCGCACTGGTTGGTGTATCGTAGTGACGTAGAAAACGGCAACTGGTGGCCCAAATTGCTTTCAGCAGCGGGCGTCGCAATTCCCCTACTCACGATGGGTTTTCAGCGTGGTGGGAGTGAATTTCGTAACTACATTTTGGTTCTGGGCGGTTGCGCACTTTTCTGCGACTGGGTAAGACGTCTGCGCGAGGGAAAACAAGGTGAGGTATCGGTTCAACTGGCGTTTACCGCCGCACTCTTGGCATTCATTCTCGGAAAAGTATTCCACGTTATAGAGCCGTTGATGGCCGCCGTCGTAATTGCCGCCGCTTCGATCAACATTCAAGTGCTGGGTCAGTTATGGCCCGCTGGCTTACCGGCTGAGGAGGATGACGGCGAGGGGTTCGATCCGCGCGGTCTGTTTCTCGGCGATGATGAGGATGACGACGAAGATGAGTCGGGCGTCGGCATCGAACGCGGTACCCACGGCAACGCTCAGCCCATTGGCGCGAATGGCGGTCGCGCGGTTGCCGGGCAAACTGGATTCGGAACGGCACAACGACCGCAGGGCACGCCGCTTTACGAGCGTTCGACGCTGGCGCGGATGGCGTGGTCGATCGGCGCATTTGCCTCGTTGGTCTTGATGTTGGTGTGCTTTATCGTGCCGAATGCGACCGATGTGCGGGCGGATGACTGGGCCCGTGCCATGGTGGCGGGCGTGGCTCTGGCCAATCTATTTCTGCTTTGTCTCGTTTGTGCCATCCCGCGTTACGAGCACGGCTGGTGGCGCGGCATCATTCGCAATGTCGTATTTTTCAGCGCGACCACAGCATGCAGCGCCGGCGGCACGGCGTACGGCCTTTCGCGGGAACTGGACCTCTACAGCGACGAACTCATTCCGGTACTGATCGGCATCATCGTGGGCGGATTGACGATGATTGCCGTATGGCTGATTCCAGTGCCGGACTATCAACCGAAAGCAATCGAAACCGATAAGGCGGTCGGCAACGCCGAACAGCGCCGGCAAAAACTGGCCAAAGACCTGATGACCGCTGCGATGTGGTTATTCGGCGCGACCGTGGTTATGGTGCCGATCTTGTTGGTGTCGGTTGATGACCGCGATTGGGATGAAGTGTTTCCGCCGGTCATTATTCCGATGGGGCTTACCACGGTCGGTTTGTTTATCGCGGCGCTGATATATCGCAATCGCAAGACCGACCCGCGCGACCTGACGATCCCCATGACGCGCGAATTGCGGCTCGACGACAGCGTGGATCTCACCGGCCTGGTCAAACGCTTCGCCGCCATGTACGACTATTATCCGAAAGAAGCAGGCGATATGTACTGGCGCTACGTGCGCGGCGCGTGGATGGGTCAGTTGTTCAACAGCGACGTGCGGCGTTGGCAAACGCGGCTCAACGTCGCGGCCTTCCCCGATTCCAACGGCGGCGTGCTGGTGCGCTGCGTGCTCGATCTGGAGATGTCGATAAGCAAACCGAACTCGAAACAACGGCGGCAACTTGCCGATGAGTTGGACGATCTCGAACGCATTCTGACGGGCAATCCGTCCGGCGTGGGCGTCGGCGCAGCACCCATGCAAGGAGTGTATTCATGAATGCGGTTGCACTCGGACCCATCCTGATATTGTTGGGCGTTATCGTCGGCGTGGTTGCGCTGGTGGCAGCAGTGGCGGGGCGGCGCAAGGGCCGCGGCCGCGGCGCAGGCGCTTTCTTCGCGACGACCTTCGGCTTGCTGTTTCTCGGCAGCATATTGCTGGCGCTGTTGACATATCGCGTCGCACCATCCGCCCCGCAAGCCGTGATCGTGTCATCGGCGTCGACATCGACTACCGAACGCATCGTGCCTGCCGCCCCGCTGCCGCTCGACGAAACCGCCGAGGCCGAAGCCGCGCGCGATTCACAACGCACCGAGGCGCTGGCGAAGCCGAAAAAGAAAAACCAATCAACGGTCGATCCCGCGTCCGAGGGTAAGTCACCGAAGGTAAAGAAGACCGTTACGCTATATGGCAAAACCAAGCGCGCCGTCGCGGCGCGCTGGCCGCAGCAACTCTTAAGCGTTGCCATTTTGATGGTCATGGCCTGTCTGATGAAGGTCGTTGCCAACGGTCGATTGGGGCGGCGCTTCAGCACCATCGCGCGAGTGGGGGCCGGAATGTTGGTATGCGTCTTGGCGTTGGTGGTATGGGAGTTGGGGCCGATTCATTTCTAGATATGCCCAGCAGGTAATCTGCAAAATCATCGAAACGTTCGTGCGGCATTTTCGTTTGTGAGAATGGGACGCGTGTATGCGTACGCCGGCGTGACCGCGCGCAAGTGTGTCGGCGCATGGAAATGGCTTGAATTGTGTTCGTATTGGGGCTGCCTCGTCATGATTATTTGGCCGTTTCCACGGGGGGCAACCACCGGCTATTAGCCGGTGGCTAAGTGATCATTTGGGGTGGGGAATTCTCGAGCGCTCGGCGAATAAATTTGCGACTGCCGCTTTTCGATTACACTATCGTGACGCAGATAGCGATATTCGTTCTGTTCATAGCGACGACGATAGGGATGTGTTTTGGCCGAATCACCCGATGCCGATTTATTCCTGGTGCGTGAGATTCGCAAAGGCGATCAGCGCGCCTGGAAGCAGTTGATCGACAAGTATCAGGGGCGCTTGCTGGCCTTTGCGCGCTCGCGGCTGCGCGGTCCGGGTGAGGCCGAAGACGCGCTGCAGGAAACGTTGATGGGTTTCGTCACGTCGCTGGCGAATTACGACGAGTCGCGCTCGCTCGAAACATATCTTTTTGCGATCCTGCGTTACAAAATCGGCGAAGTGCTAACCAAGAAAAATCGCCGCCGCGAAGTCGCGACCGGCTTCGACATCGATGACGACGCCCAACGCCCCATCGATCCGGGCTTCGAAGAAACACCGAGCGCGCGGGCCGCGCAGGCCGAGATTACGCGTCAACAACAAGATGTACTGGCAGCCATTCTCCGCCGTCTGATCGACGAGCTGCGCGATCGCGATAAGCTCGACGATCTGCAAGTCATCGAACTGATCTTCTATGTTGGCTTGCGCAACAAAGAAGTCGCCGACCGCTTGGACCGCGATGAAAAGGGCGTGGCCGGTGTGAAGTTTCGCGCGTTGGCCAAGCTGCGCGATTACATCGAAGACCTTGACGAAGCGCAGCGCAACTTGTTGGGGGAAGGCGAACTTTCCAGCGAAACGACGGTCTCGCGCGTTTGGCGGCAGGGTCGACTCAGTTGTTTGAAACGCAGCACGCTGGGGTCGTACGTGTTGGGCGTGCTTGATGATCCGTGGGAGGCGTACACGCGTTTTCATCTCGATGAGGTGCAATGCCTGATGTGCCGGGCCAACCTCGAAGACCTCTCGCAGGAAAGCGAACGCGTCAGCGAAGGCGACGTCTCCGACCGGCTGTTTCAATCGAGCGTCGGCTTCCTATCCCAGCGCGGCGGAGGCTAAGCGGCGGCGGCCCGGCCCGGTCGGATTTCCGGACGTCGCGGCTCAGCGACCGTAAACGTGAAGCCCGCCCGAAAATCTCGTTCATTCCAGCATGGCGGGGTGGGGAACATCCCTCAACACAGGTTCGGTCGGTGGAGATACGATTTTCACCCTAACGCCGCACTGTAACGGCCAAAGACGCCGCGTTGCCGGGGTTGCCCCGGTGGCTCTACGCTATCGATAAACGTTTTTATTTTCTCGGATGGGCGGCGACCGGGCCACGAGCAAATGCCCATCAACGGGAGGGAGCATTACCTTGAAGCGAATGCCCACGACTTGGAAGAAACTGCCGCTGTGGCTGTTGGGCGGCGCGATCGGCTTGGCGGCCACGCTCGGCGCGGCGACGACGCCGAATGCCGTGCCGACGACGACGGCACCGGTGCAAAAGCCCGAGCAGGAGCAGGCCAAGAAAGCGGATGACAAACCCGCTGCCGACGCGAACGAAGATTCGAACGCCGTTAAAGATGACGGGAAGGCGGAAAAGCCAACGGCGGCGAAAGAAACCGAATCTTCGGTCGACGCGGAGAAGAGCGACAGCGCCCAGACGACCAAGCCGACGTTCGATGCGCCGCATTTTGAGTTGTATATCCCGTCGGCGAAGAAACTGAGCGAATCGGCACAGCAGTCGCGCACCGCCAAGCTAGTCGATGCGGTCGCGAGCCTGTTCCCCAAGCCCGATCCGGAACTGAGTGTTGATGAAGACGACGAAGACGAATCGATCGATCCGGCCGCGCTGTTGAACGTGGCCGAAAAGCTGCTCGAATGGCCCGATACGTCGATCCGATTTACCACGTACGCACAAGACCGCGACGGTCGTCCGCAATGGGCGCTGGCGACGGACTGGCCGGTGCGTGATCTGGTCGAACGCGTACGCTCGATCATTCAAGATGAGAACACGGGCAAGCTGTTTGAGAATCTCGACATCGTCGCCGCGGAAGATGACGACGGCGTGTATCGCCTGGAGTTGCCGGACTTAACGCTGGCATACCTTGCGGCGACGGACCACGGCTCGGTGATCAAAGCCACGCAAGCGCTGAAGTTCGATCCGAATGTGTTCGGCGTGGAGAAATCGACCAAGGGCAACTCGAAAGAGACGCTGGTTTTTTCGCGTTTGAATCTCGATGTCGATGATGACACGCAATCGAATACCCTGCTGACGGGATTGGTTGGTTTTGACACGATCGACTACGAACTGCGCATGTACAAGGACGGGCGGTGGCGCGAAACCTATATGGTGCAGTGGAACGCACTGGTGGGTGTTGCGGTCAAAGCCCTCTTCGGCGAGACCAAGCACAAATTCAATTGCCCGGCCGAAGCGTATGTCAACGCCGTCGTGAATCTGGGCAACGTTTCGCAGACGGCCGCCGATGGTTTGGCCGGTTTGCAAATCGGTACGATCGGCAGCCGCGCCGGCAGCGATATGGGCATCACGGTGCTGCCGGGCAAGGGGTTCCTGCCGTTTCCCGATACGTTCTTTCAGTTCCGCCTGCGCAACAAAGAAGGCACCATCAAGGCCATTCGAAAATACATCGAGGAAGACACCAAGACGCGCACCAAGCAGGAACGCCGTCGCGCCTGGTACGAAGATGAGATCGATGGTGACGTGGTCTTTTGGCGCGATCCGACGGCCGACTATCAGCGCTCGGGCATTTTGCCGGTGACGTATCGCAACGTGATCTTCTTTGAAGACCTGCCCGATGCGGACAAGAATGACGAAGCCGCCAACGAAGACATCGGGTCGGATGACAGCGATGAGGAAACTGAGGCTCAGAAGTCCACGCCCGCGTTGATGATCGTGTCCAACTCTTCCACCTGGCACGACATGGCCGTGGCCAATTGGCGCGCCCAGTCGAAGCAGTTCGTCACGCTGCCGTCGTCGAAAAGCGTGGATTGGCAAGGCCTGATCAGTTGGAAGCGCCTGTATCAGTTAGCCCATCCTTATATGGTTCTCGCCGTCGGGGCGTCGGGCGATCAACCCGGCCCGCCCAGCCCGGAAGCGCTCGACAAGGCGCTGGCCGATTCGCGCGTGGATATCAAAATCGGCGTGAGCGGGTTCTATGCACGCCACGTGGGGCCCGTGCCGGTCGGTATGGCTTACAACCCGGCAGTCGCCGCGGTCACGCTCGGCTCAACGGCGGCGGCGTCTTCCGAACTGGCGCGCGAGCAAATCGCCTGCGAGCGCTTGCGCACGTTGCAATATCACTGCAAACTTTTTGCAAAGGATTACGACCGTTGGCCGGCGACGGTTGCGGAACTCGATGGCTATGTCGACTTCGCATCGCATCCGGAACTGTTGCGCATTCGCCCGAAGAAGACGGGCTTCCTCAAAGGCTTCGTATCGGTCTTTTCGCAAAAAGCGGAGGATGAGGCCAAGCCTGAAGAGGATGATATTTGGGAAGAGGAAGAGGCCATCGATGATTCGCTCTACGTGATCGATTGGTCGGCCGATCCGAATGATTGGCGACTACGATTCCGCGATGGTGAATTTAAGAACTACAAAACCATCGCCATCGATACGGAAGGCGAGATCGAACGCGTGCCGCTCGAAACGAATGACGACGGTGAGGCCGAACTGGCGGCCGCCGACGGTGAACTGAAGTAATCGCGACGGTAACGGTCGCGCGAACCGCACAACGGAAATAACCGCAAGCACAATCGCAACGAGATGATTCGTTGAACGAAGGAGACGAAGCCGATGTGGACGAACGATAGAAACAAGCCGCTGCTGGCGTTACTGGCGTTTTTAATCGGCCTGATGCCGACGACGGTGTTTGCCGTTGATGATGACGCCGAAACGAACGCCGACGAGGAAAAGCCGAATCCGATCAAGAAGCTGGTCGAGATCAATATCGATCCGTTTCTGGTACCGGCGCGAGCATTGAATGTGCCGCTGCCCGGTCGCGTGCGCACCTCGCAGGAGTTGCTCGAACGCCTCGAAAAGCTCGCCGCGGACGACGAAGTCGGCGGCGTATTGCTCAACCTCGATGGTTTGTCGTTGGCGCTGCCGCACGTGGAAGAGCTGCGTCAGGGCTTGGTCGAGTTTCGAAAGTCGGGCAAGCAGGTGCGCTCGTTCCTCAACAGCGGCGATCCGAACAGCTACCTGTTGGCGTGTGCGTCGGATGAAATCGCCATCGCTCCGAGCGGGTCGTTAATGATTCCCGGCATCGGTCGCGTCTTCACCTACATGCGCGGTTACTACCAAATGCAGGGGATCGAATACGACGTTATTACCGCGGGTAAGTTTAAATATCCCGGCTTCGTCAATCAGCGCGAACCCGGCGATGCGTTCACCAGCGAATACGGCGCACTGCTCGATAGCTGGTATGGCGATTACGTGAAGATGATTGCGGAGGGCCGCAACCTTTCGGAAGAAAAGGTCAAGGAACTGATCGACATCGGCATGTACGAACCCGAAAGCGCCAAGAACCGCGAATTGGTCGACGTCATTAGCTATTACGACGATTACCGCGAACGCATCCTGCGCCGTGAAAAGTTCAAGCGCGCCCGCGACTTCGAATCGTCATTGGCCCGCGTAACGTCGTTGCAGGACCTGCTTACCGAAATCACCAAGGAAATGCAGGACGCCCAGAATCGCTACAAGCAAGTCGGCCCGAAGATTGCCGTCTTGCACGCGCGCGGCCCGATCGTCGATATGAATCTCGGTGCCGGTTTTGCGTCCTCGCTGATCATGCGCGATCAGATGGTGAAGACCATCGAAGAAATCCGCAAGAACAAGACCATCCGCGCCGTCGTGTTACACATCGATAGCCCCGGTGGTTCGGCGTACGCGTCCGACATCATCTGGCGTGCACTCAAAGAGCTGGACGCCGAAAAACCCGTTATCGCGTGCATGTCGACCGTCGCCGCTTCGGGTGGTTACTACATCGCCGCACCTTGCCGACTTATTTACGCACAGCCGACGACGGTGACCGGTTCAATTGGCGTGATTGCGATGCTGGCCAATCAGGCGTCGGCGATCAATCGCATGGACATCAATGTGTACGAGATGAAGCGCGGCGAGCGGTCGTTGCTCGGTTCAGGCCACAAGGGCCTATCGAACGACGACAAAGACTTCCTGCAATCGTGGATCATGGAAACCTACGACCAATTCCTCTCGCGCGTGGCCGAAGGCCGCAAGATGCCAAAGGAAGAGGTCAAGAAGCTCGCCGGCGGTCGCATCTACAGCGGACGCGACGCGCTGGAAAAGGGCCTTGTCGATCGCCTCGGTAGCCTGAGCGATGCCGTTGATGCCGTACGGCAGATGGCCAACATTCCGGAAAGCGCCGAAGTGAAACTCGTGCACTACCCGCGACCGAGTTCGCTCGGTGAATTGGCCGAAAGCCTCTTCGGTGTGACGGGCATGATGCAGGCGGCAGCGCTGGCCGATTCGCCCGCGCCGCAAATCACGCTCGATCGCCAGTTGAAGTTCTTCACGCGTTCGGTCGCGCCGTTGTGTTGGTCGCCGTTGCCCGATTTGCATGCGCCGTTCGGTCAGATCGAACGCCCGGAAGATGCGGCGCGCGAACTGCTCGGCCTACCGGCGCTGGACGCCAAGCAGAACCTGTTGGTGCCATAAACGGCGCTGACAGCGAAGAGGACGAATCATCCATGCACGACGGTGACGACAGTTGCCGTCGTGCCTCTTTTTTTAAGATTCGCCGAGTGAGGCATGCTCGGGTTCGGCTAAATCGTTTGTGATACGCGGAATCGCAGCCTCGATATAATCCCCCGGTGATGAGTGCACCGGAAATTACGATTCGACTGCCCGATTGGTTGTTGGCGCGACACGATGAAATCTTGTCGTCGACGTATGCGTCGAACGATGCGCGGATGGCGCTTGCGATTGAACTCGCGTTGGAAAACATCAAACACGCGACGGGCGGGCCGTTTGGCGCGGCGGTATTCGACCAAAAAAGTGGGCAACCGATCGCCGTCGGTGTGAATCTGGTGCCCAGCACCGGCCAATCTTGTTTGCACGGTGAGGTGGTGGCGTTGGCCATGGCGCATGCGGCATTGGGTCAACGCGATTTATCCGATCCGCGCTTACAACTGGCTACCTCGGCGGAACCGTGCACGATGTGCTTGGGGGCGATTCACTGGGCGGGCATTCGGTCGATTCTGATTGGCGCTCACGATGACGACGTGAGGGCGATCGGTTTCGACGAAGGCCACAAGCCGAATGATTGGCGCGCGGCGTTTGGGCGGGCCGGTATCGAAGTGATCGAAGGCGTGCGCCGAGCGGAGGCCGCCGCCGTGTTGCAGGCCTATCGCGCCGACGGCGGCGAGATTTATAACGCGCAGCAAGCAAAGAGATGAAAGTCCGTGACGTGGCGATTGTTAAGTATTTATGAATGGAAATCGCATTTTAAATTACGAATCAGATTTGCACTCCCATCTCATAACATTTTGAATTTGAACAATTCGGCGTTCGTCGTTACAACTCGCGCAGCTTGCAATTGGATTCGTCTGCACCACGCATGACGTTCAGATTTTGGAGTGTAGAAATGCGATATTTTGTATATTCGACTGCGTGTGCTTTGTTCTTCGTCGGTCTTACCGGCTGCGCCCGGCACACGCATGAAAATCTACACGCCACGCTGTGGATGCAAACAGCGGGGGAATACCACGCCGCCTGCCATCAAGCCTTCCAACAAGCCAAGCTTCAACTAGATGCGGCGCTGAGCAATACCGAGTGGACCGCCTCGTTGGAGCAAAAAGCCGCCGGTGGTTATCAAAGCAAGCGACCGGCAATCATCTGCGATGTGGATGAATCGCTTCTCGATAATTCGCCATATCAAGCCCAGTTGGTGCGCGACGATGCGTTTTACACGAGTGCTTCCTGGCGCGAGTGGGTTGATGAAGAAGCCGCAGAACCCTTGCCCGGCGCGTTAGCGTTCATTCGATATGCCAAATCGCGCGGTGTCGAAACGATCTACGTCACCAATCGCAAAGCCGATGAAGAGCCCGCCACTCGCCGGAACCTAAAAGCCGTCGGCTTTCCCGTGGGCGACGACCCCGACGCCGTCTTAACCAAGGGCAGCGACAACGGAACGGAGTGGCAATCGAATAAAACGGATCGTCGCAAATCCGTCGCCCAGAATTATCGCATCCTGTTGTTGGTTGGCGACGATATGAATGACTTTCTGGACGGCACCAAGGTCGGCGATCCGCAAGTGCGTCAGCAGATCGCGGCGCAACATGCCGATATGTGGGGACGCAAGTGGATCGTCTTGCCGAACCCGACCTATGGTTCGTGGGAAGCAGCAACGATCGACAAAGACTATACCCAAAGCGATTTCGCCAAGTTAAAACAGAAATACCAGAAGCTGCGCGGTTATCGAAATAATTAAGTCCATCGGCATAAGGAATCGTTATCGCACCGCCGATGACTCTTTATGCGTGTCCAATTAGAGAACTTGTCTGTATGCGACGAACAAGTTGAAGCTCACTTAATCAAGTTAAGCCATCGCGATTCGTTAACGAATTGAGTTGAATCTTTACGCCGAAGGCGTTGCTCCAATTGGCCCAGGGTTGACGCGAAGCGGCTACCCTGGGTTAGGTGATTCAATAACGCAAACAACTCTGAAAGAGTTGCGGCATGGCTCGGTCGCTCGGTCGCCGTCAGACAATGCCGCAACCCCATTGGGGTTGAACGTCGCGATAAATACCTCTACCCCGGGTAGCCGCTATAGCGACAACCCGGGACTACTTGGCGTAACGCCTTCGGCGTATTTTCTTGACGGCCCCACTTGAGAACTTATGGCTCTAGGCTAATTTACGAATGAGTACGCTCTCTGCTGAATGATCAGCATCCACTGGCTATTAGCCGGTGCCACAGCGCAGCCGTCACTCTCAATCGTGAACTGGTCTGAACGTAGTGGCTCTTCGTTTCGATTAAACCCGTCGAATAAATCAGTGCCTATCATGCCGAATAGTCTGAACCGCAGTCATTCGTTAATTGGACTGACGTGACGGTCGAATCGCAATCTCAACTATTCTCATACGCCTCGCGCTCGAACGGATTGTCGCGATACGCGCGGCCGCCGCGCATATGGGCGAGCAGGCAGCCGCCGAAATACGCCGGAATAAAGAACGGTCCCCAGCGCTCGCACTGGCGCACATGGATGCGCTCGTGCGCGCGGCTGATATCGAGCGCGTCTCGATTGAGGCCGAGCACCACGTGGCCCAACGTCAATGCGAGCGCACCGCCTTCCAACGGCGTCGCTTTTCGCAGCAACCACGCCACGATGCCGCCGTGGATTTCGACCACACCGCACACGACCTGCACGCCGCCGCCGGTCAGCAATGCCGGTAAAAGCAATAGCAGCCCGAGGGCTGTCGTCGGCGCGGCCCACAGGTAAGCCAGGCCCCGCAATATTTTCGATACCACCGACATCAGCAAAAGCATATCGCACGCGCTGCTGGTCGCGCGTTCCAAAATCGCGGCGACGCTCTAATTGCACGGCCGCCGCTCACTTCGTAGCATTCCCGACATGCCAGACAAACTCGACCAATTCGAATCGGTCTTCAAAAGCGCCGATATGCCCGTGCTCACCCACGATGAGAAGCATTTCCGGCAAATCCTCGTCGTGTCCGATCAACAGCCCGATGTCGCCGGTGATTTTTGGCAGCAGCTACGCCGGAGCTGGCCGATTCTAGACCGCGACAACGCCGAGTGGCGCAGCTTGCCGGTGAATGCGCTGCAAGATGCGGGCAACTTCGTCAATCGCGTCGAAAACGAAAAAGCCGACTTGATCGTGACACATCGTTACCTTGCCGAGGCCGAGCGCGGCCAATTGCGCGGTCTGGGTAGTCTCTTGGGCGCGCTCGTGTGGCAAACATCGGCACCGGTGTTGATCTTACCCTGCGATGAGCAAGGGCGCGTGATTCAGCGCGAATCGACCAGCGGCACCGTCGTGGCGGCGACCGATCACCTCACGGGCGACAACGTCTTGGTGGACTACGGTGTGCGCTTTACGCCGCTAGAGGGTCGCTTGGTACTAGCCCATATCGAAGACGATGCCACGTTCGAGCGTTTTATGAACGAGATCGAACGCATTCCGCAAATCGAAACCGATGTCGTGCGGCGCGAAATGAAAGAAAAATTGCTGCATCGACCGCAGGCGTATATCAAATCCTGTGAAGAAGTATTGCGGGCGGCGGGTAAGCGTTGCGACATCGGCAGCGTGATTCGCTTCGGTCATCGCGTGCGCGATTACCACACGCTGATCGGCGAAAACGGCGCGGAATTACTCTGCCTACATGCCGGTGATGACGACGTGCCGGCACGGCGTGGTATGGCGCACATGATCGCCACCCAATTCCGCAACCTACCGCTGTTCTTAATCTAAGCTCGTCGCAATCGCGACATTCGCAACCTCACCCGACGGGTCATTATGCATCACGAGATAAACACGTTGAGCCTAAACCTGATAGCCGCCGGTGACGGCGCTTCCCACGCCGCCCATAACGTGCCCGGTTGGCAAACCGGCATGTTCGCGTTCATCCTGTTGTTGATGATTTTGGCGTTGGCATTTGAAGAAAAAATCCACGCCAAGAAGTCGATCATCACCGGCGTGTTTGCGATTGTTTCGCTGCTTATCGCGGCGGGTTGTGGCTTGTTACCGTTCGGGCCGGTGATTAACGCTTTCGGCGAAGAGGTGAAGATGCCGGTGTACATACCGGCCATCGACTGGAGTGTCATCGCCATCATCTTCGGTGCCGGTCTCTTTGTGGACGTGACCAGCCAAAGCGGCATCTTCTCCTGGATTGCGATCAAGCTTACCAAGGCCTCCGGCGGCGACCCGGTTAAGCTCTTAATCTACTACGGCCTGATGACGGTCTTGTTTTCGGCGATGCTGAACAACGTGACGGCCATGATCATCGTCGGCTCCTTGACCGGTGTGTCGCTCGGCAAACTCAAGCGCAACAATTTATTGCTCGGCTTCTTATTGACGGAGGCGTTGCTAACCAACGTCGGCGGCTTGCTGACGCTGATCAGTTCGGTGCCCAACATCATCGTCGGTAAGACGGCGGGCATTTCGTTCGTGAAGTTTTTTCTCGTAGCGGCGCCGTATGTCGTCGTGGCGACGGGCGTGACGCTATGGATGGGCATGAAGCTGTTTAAGATTTGCGGTCTCACGACAGACGCTGAAAAGGCCGAAGCCGCGCAACTCGTGGCCACGTTTGATGAGAATGACGGTATCGAATCCCAACGGTTTTTCAATTTTTGCGCCGTCATCGGCGTGTTTTTTATCCTGGCCTTATCGCTACAGTCGATTCTGCCATTGGTGGATCAACTCGGCATGGGGTTCGTTGCGATCGCGTTCGCCGCCATCGTGTTGTTGGTGTTCAAGCATGAGGTCAACCGGTTTTATTCCACCGTCGATTGGGACTTGCTCGGCTTTTTCGCTTCTCTCTTTATTGTGATTCACGTGATGGAACACGCGCAGGTGCTGGCGTTGCTCGGCAAAGGCATCGCCCAGTTAATTCAGTTGGGCGATCAGGCCGGCCCCGCCGCGCTTACGGTCGCATCGGCAGTCGCAAGTAGCGTGACCGACAACATCCCGCTCGCCGCGATGCTCGCCAAGATTCTCAGTGCGCAGGAAATCCCCGGCGATTCTCCTTTCTGGTGGAGCGTGATCTTCGGTGCCAACCTCGGCGGCAACATCACGCCCATCGGCTCGGCTTCGACGGTCGTGGCCATCACGATCATTCACAAACAAAAGCTCGAAATGTCCTTCGGTGGCTTCGTTAAAACGGCGATTCCCTTCGCGGCGGTGCAAATCGTGCTGGCGATGGCCTATATTCTCGCAGCCAAGGCGGTCGGCTGGATTTAGGTCGCGCCGTCGTCGTCTGATTTTGGATCGCTTACCGATTGTTACATGATGTCGCAGATTAGCCCCCTCATCTTCCAACCCGCCGCCGAGAGCCGTGGCGGTGCGCCGCTGCCCGAATGCGATTTTCGGTGCGCCTGCGCCGCAGTGAATGCCGAGCATCCATTGCTCGCGGCGGAATGCTCCATCGCGACGGTGGTCAGCGATGTAGAAGGAAACGTCTCAACAGTGGCAGGCGGACCACAGCAGGGCGTTCCATTTGATCGTGCGATAGAAGCCGGCGGCACCGATCTGCTCGGGCGGGTCGAGTTGGTAAACAACCGCTTCCCCGTGTCGGTCAAACTCATCAACACCGGCTCGTCATCGATTGAAATCGCAGCCGAAGAAGCCGAGCGGGCGCTGTATATCCTGAGTGCACCGAACGGCGCGACGCTGCTTCGCGACGATCGACGATTGCCGATCCGCGAGAACAACGCTTATTTCATTCGCCCCGGCGGCACCTACGAAATCGACGCGGGCGTGCTGGCCATCGAAGTTAGGGCTCAGCGTCGCGCCGCTCGCGGGGCGGGTGCCGATGCATTCGATCAAAGCGGCGAAGCCTTTGACTATCAACCGTTCGAGAAGCGCTCCCATATCACCAGCTTGTTTACGACAGTCACGCGGCTGATCACGTCGCCCAATGTACAAATCGAACGCGTGCGCTTTATGGGCGAACTCGAGCAGGAAATTCCCTACGCCGAGCCGGTGTTATGGTTCGTGTTAAAGGGCAGTGGCGCGATTCTCTACGACGAGAAGAAGTCGGTGCCCTTTACCGTCGGTGACGCGGTGTTGTTACCGGCCAACCTTGCCGACGGTCAACTGCGGACCGACGTCGATTGCGATTGGCTGGAGATCACGCTGCCGACGGCGTCGGACTTGGCCGATTTCGCTCGCCCCGATTCAGCGCAGTTGCAAGCCCGCGACGGCACCCCCGCCGCGCCAATCGGTTTAAATATTGATCCCAGTCTGCGCAAGAAGTAGGTGGATTGAGATGAGGGGACGGACTTAGACTGCGGGCTCGCCTTACGCCTTTTTCTCGGATAACTTTTCCGACTGCCGCACTCGGCATTCCTGAAACGTGATGGGCCGCCGATCTTCGCCGATCGCAACGAATACCAATTCAGCCGTGGTCACGAATTCACTTTCACAGGGCGGTTCAAAGCGTTCGGCGAACACATTGACACGCACCCGTGCGGATGTGCGACCGATGTGAATGGTCTCGCCGTAAAGCGTGAGTACGTCTCCCACAAAGACGGGGTGTTTGAAGTCAACGCTGTCCATCGCGACGGTCACGACCCGGGCACAGCCGAGTTTGCGGGCCTCGATCGCGCCGGCTTGGTCGATGTAACTGAGAATGACACCCCCGAAAATCGTGCCGTGGGCATTGGTATCGCGCGGCATCATCATCACGCGAATGATGGGCTCGCCGGTTCGGGGGTGGCTGGGGATGTTTTCGTCGCTCATCGGGTGCAATCCTCGCTGTTTCCGAAGTATCCTAGGAGGGGGTTGTGAATCGTAACAGCCGCTTAACCGCAAATCTGTTGGATATTTGCGGACGCGCCGACCGCTTGCGGGCGAACAGTCGCCATCGAACGGCGTATCTAGGGCGGGATTTGAATGCTCGCGGGCAATAGGTATTATGAGAACCCGGTGGGATGCGGCGGCCCGAGTCGCCGCAGGGCCGCGACGGCCCATCGCGTCGTCGCATAGCAGAGGATGGTTGACGTGAAATTTCCCAATTTTCGATTGCACGAGACGCAGGCAAAGCTCTCCGTCCTTTTTGCGGTCATCGGTATCGCCTCGCTCGGTATTCTCGGCGTATTCGTGTTTAAGAATTTCCGATTTGAAAGCAACGTGATTCTCGTCGGCACGCAAGGCACCTTCGGCAAAATTCGTCAGCCGGGGGTATTCGGGTTCACCGCTCTGACGTTGGTGGTTGCGGCCATCGGCGCGCTACTCGGTTTCAACAGCCTCGGCCAAAAGCGCAATAAGAAGCAATCGTTCTCGTGGATTGGTATGTTTGCCGGCGCGACGATCGCCGCTTTGGCGGTGGTGTTCTTTATCGCCTGGACGAGTTTAAAAGAGGTCGTTCTTTAAGGCCGCCTGCGCTATGGTGTCGGCATGATCTGGCTTTTAAACGTACTGTTTCCCGGCAGTGGTTTGGTGCTGCTTCGCCGCGAGTGGCTCGGCTTGGTGCTCGCGTTTTTCTTTGCGACCTGCCTTTCGCTATATGTCGCCGGTACCTGGATCGCGCCCGTCGTGATGCCCGTTTGGTTGGTCTACACCTGTTTGCTATTGGCCGTCCTCGGGTGGGGATTCGCGCAGTGGTTTGCGGTCGTGCGACACCGCGAATTGGCGGCGCGAATCGCGCAAGCGGACGACCTGCTTCAAGACGGCCAGCGATTTGTGGCCGAGGGCGAGTTATCCAACGCGCTGCACGCGTTTGAGGCGGCGCGCGTGCTCGACCCCGAGCGTCCCGATTTGTTACTGCGGCTTGCGCAACTGCTCGATCAGGTTGGCGACCAAGGGGCTCGCAACGATGTCTGTCGGCAAATTCTGCAAGTCGCGCCGCGCTCGCCGGAGGCCGAAGCGGCGCGTCAATGGTATGTGCCTTAACGCGTGGCGACGCTGCCAATAACAACAGTTCCTTCCAAAATTCGGGCGGCGTCGTGAAAGTCCGGTTCGCAGTTTTAATGTGAGAATTCCAGCCGTATCGCGTCTCTATCCGTCTTCATAATCATCCGATAGACCGTTAGAAGGCTATTTTCCTGTGCAGGAATTGCCCAAATTGAAGGGAACCCCCGCGCAGGCTAGAATTTGGCAGAGCGAGTTGCATTGTTTCCGGACAATCCACCGCTGCAGTAGGTCCCGAAACGCGTTTCGGAAAGACCGGCACTGCTTAACTTGATCGACTACGGGCGAACGATTCGCCCGTTTTTTGACCGGCGGGTTGCGATGGGGCGGCCCCCAACAGGCAGGAGAGGCCCAGAAGATGTTTGAACGATTCACAGATCGGGCACGCAAGGTCATGGCGCTGGCCAATCAAGAGGCGCAGCGCTTCAACCACGAATACATTGGCACCGAGCACATTTTGCTGGGGCTGGTCAAAGAGGGAAGCGGCGTCGGCGCCAACGTGTTGAAAAACCTTGAGGTCGACCTGCGTAAGGTGCGCCTCGAAGTTGAAAAGCTCGTCAAGAGCGGCCCCGATATGGTGACGATGGGCAAGCTGCCGCAAACGCCCCGCGCCAAGAAGGTCATTGAATACGCCATCGAAGAAGCGCGCCAACTCAATCACAACTACGTCGGCACCGAGCACTTGTTGCTCGGTCTGTTGCGCGAGCAAGACGGCGTGGCCGCCCAGGTGCTGATGAACCTCGGCATCAAGCTCGAAGAAGTCCGCGAAGAGGTGTTGAACCTCTTGGGTGCGGGCAGCGGCGAAGAAGAAGTTTCCGCCGGTGCCAGTGCCGAAACCGGCACGCGGAAGGGCGGCAAGTCGCGCACGCCCGCCTTGGATTCGTTCGGTCGCGATCTGACCGAGATGGCCAAGCAGGACGGTCTCGACCCCGTCATTGGCCGTGCCGAAGAAATCGAGCGCTTGCTTGTGGTGCTTTGCCGCCGCTTCAAAAACAACCCGGTGCTGTTGGGTGAAGCCGGTGTCGGTAAGACGGCGATCGTAGAAGGGCTCGCTCAGCGCATCGTCAACGGCGATGTGCCCGAGTTGCTCGCCGACAAGCGCATCGTCGTGCTCGACCTTGCCATGATGGTTGCCGGCACCAAGTATCGCGGCCAGTTCGAAGAACGCATCAAGGCGGTCATGAACGAAGTGCGCCGCGCGAAGAACATTATCCTGTTTATCGACGAGCTGCACACATTGGTCGGCGCGGGTGGTGCCGAGGGTGCCATCGACGCCTCCAACGTGCTCAAGCCGGCCCTGTCGCGTGGTGAAATCCAATGCATCGGTGCGACCACGCTCGATGAATACCGCAAGTACATCGAAAAAGATGGCGCGCTCGAACGTCGCTTCCAGCAGATTCTGGTCGAACCGCCGAATCGCGAAGAAACCATCGAAATCCTCAAGGGATTGCGCGATCGCTACGAAGCGCACCACCGTTGCCAGATCACGGATGAAGCCCTCTCGGCATCGGTCGATCTTTCGATGCGGTACGTCCCGTCGCGTGTGCTGCCGGATAAGGCCATTGACGTGCTCGACGAAGCCGGTGCCCGTGTGCGGCTCAAGTCGATGACGCGCCCGTCGCGCCTCACCGATCTCGATGCCGATATCAAGCGGCTCACGATGGAAAAGGACGAGTCGGTGCGCAACGCCGATTACGAACGTGCCGCCGATCTGCGCGATAAGGCGCAGAAGATGAAGGAAGAGTTCGACGAACTCGAAAAAGACTGGCAGAACCGCCGCAGCGAGATCGACGGCGTGGTTGACGAAGAGGTCATCGCCGAAGTCGTCAGCCTCATGACCGGCGTACCGCTCACGCGGCTCGAAAAAGAAGAAGCCACGCGTCTGCTCGAGCTCGAAAACGAGCTGCACAAGCGCGTGATTTCGCAGCACGAAGCCATCAGCGCTGTTTCGCGCAGCGTGCGACGGTCGCGCAGCGGCCTCAAAGATCCGAATCGACCGATGGGTAGCTTTATCTTCGTGGGCCCTTCGGGTGTGGGTAAGACGTTGCTGGCCAAGAGCCTCGCCAACTTCATGTTCGGTTCCGACGACGCGCTGATCACGCTCGACATGTCGGAATACATGGAGAAGCACAACGTCAGCCGTTTGGTCGGTGCCCCTCCTGGCTACGTCGGTTACGAAGAGGGCGGTCAGCTCACCGAGCGCATCCGTCGTCGCCCATACGCGGTGTTGCTGCTCGACGAAATCGAGAAGGCGCACCCCGATGTGTTCAACATGCTGTTGCAGATCATGGAAGAAGGCCGTCTGACCGATTCGTTCGGTCGTCATGTCGACTTCCGCAACGTCGTGTTGATTATGACGAGCAACATCGGTGCCGACAAAATCACCAACCGCGAAACGTTCGGTTTCACCAAAAAGGATGATGACACGAGCTACGATCGCATGGTCGAAATCCTCAAAAATGAGTTGCAGGATTACTTCCGGCCCGAGTTCATCAACCGTATCGATGAGATCATTTGCTTCCGTAAGCTCACCACCAAGGAGTTGGTCGACATCGTCGATCTCGAATTGGCCAAGGTCGGCAAGCGGCTCTCCGAAAAGGGCTTCACTATGGAAGTGACGGAAGCGGCCAAGCAGTTCTTGTTGGAGAAAGGTACCGACGAAAAATTCGGTGCCCGACCGTTACGCCGTGCCATCGAGCAGCACTTGGAAGATCAAATTTCCGAAGGCTTGCTCCGCGGTGCCTACGAAAACAAGAATCGCATGATCGTGGACGCCAAGGAAGACGAAGAAGGCAAGATGAAGCTTTCGATCGAGGGCGTGCATGTTCCCAAAGAAGGCGGCGAAGACGCCGCCCTCGCCGGTGCGGGCGCCGGTCCGCAGAGCGACGCGACGTAAAGCGTATGCCTTGCAGAAACAATCAAGCAACACGTGTTTGATTGATTAGCGAAACACACATAGCCCTCGGCCAACGGCCGGGGGCTTTTTTTCACGGTGAAGTGTTTATTTGCCAATCGTCAGCGAGCCGTCGGGCACTAGCATATCTATTCCCCAACGAAAGCACCCATCAGCCAGACCGCCGCCAAGCCCGCAGGCGTGCCCAAGACGTATCCCGCAATCGCCAACAGCGCGCCGACTGGCGCAAGTACCGGATTAAATGCGCTGGCCACGACGGGGGCCGACGCCGCACCGCCGATGTTGGCTTTGGAGCCGACGGCCACGAAGAAGAACGGCGCGCGAATCAGTTTGGCCACGATCAAGAGCACCGTGATGTGGACCAGCATCCAAACGGCACCGATGGCAAGGTAACCCGATGCTTCGGCGAGCTTAGCGAAATCGGCCCCGGCACCGATGCATGCCACGAGTAGATAAATCATTAGGCTACCGATGCGCGACGCGCCCGCGCCTTCCAAGCGCCGCGCCTTGGTAAACGACGCCGCCACACCGAGAATCGTGACGGTAATTACCTTCCAGGCGAAGGCGCCGACGTAATCCGAGCGTGCGGCGAACCAGTCGAGTTTAACCAGCCACAGGCTGAATTCGTGGGCCGCCCACGACGCGCCGAACCCCAGCGCGAGGATGCAAAGAAAATCCGTGACCGACGGCTGCCGTGCGACCGACGCGTGGTAATCTTCCATGCGTTTTTCGAGATTCTTAATGGCGGTCGTGTCACCTTTAAGCCATCGGTCGATCACTTCCGGCTTAGAGGCGAAGAACAACAGCGCGGCCATCCACACGTTGGCGACGGCGACGTCGACGACGATGATGGGTGCGATTTGCGCCCCCGTCACGTCAAACGAACGCTGCAACGCCACGGCGTTGGCACCGCCGCCGATCCAACTGCCCGCCAAGTACGCCAAGGGTTTGTAACCATCTTCGGGAAGCAAGCCCTTGCAAACGAACACGGCCAACGGCGCGCCGATCACCACACCGGCGGTGCCCGCCAAGAGCATCACGCCGGCTTTGGGGCCGAGCCGGATGATGCCTTGCAGATCGAGGTTGAGCGTTAGCAAGAACAGGCTCGCCGGCAGCACGTAGGCCACGACGAAGTCGTACAAGTCAGATTTCAATGGAATGACGTTAGCAGCGCTCAGCGCCGTGGGCACGAAGTAGCAAAAGACCAGCGCGGGGATGATCTTGAAGATCTTTCCGAGTTTTTCGTCCTGACCGATCAGAAAGATCAGCGCCAAGACGCCCAGCAGCACGGCCAAATGGCCGACTTCGTTGACGATGTACGGAATACGGTTGGGGATTTCGTCCGTCGCCGCAAGAATGAGTGTATCGATCATGCCGCCGATGCTAAACGTTGGACCGCAATCCGCAAAACGGCCTAATCCACCTCGGGATGCCGCTGCACCTCTTCCTCAGGCGGCGGCATATCGACGTCGTAGGCGTCCATCGGCGGCAGGTCGTTATCGATCACATCGAGCGGAATCTCCTGCTCGATTTCGACGACCTTTTCGCCCTTCTTGCGATTGAGGCCGGCGTCGGTCTTGCGGGCGTTTTTCTTTTGACGCCGGGGTGGCCGCTTGCCCGCGTTCACGTCTTCATCGAACTGCCGCTTGGCCCGCAGGATGTGATGGTAATGCTGGGCGAAGCGGTGGGCCTCATCGCGCACTTGTTGCAAGATACGAAGTCCTTCGTCAGTGCGTGGCAGGCGAATCGGTTGCTTGCGCGCCTGCACGTAAATTTCTTCTTCGCGCTTGGCCAGCGAAATCACCATCGGCGGTTTGACGAAGTGATCTTCGACGGCCTCCATTGCCGCGTGGAGTTGACCGAGACCGCCGTCGATGAGAATCACATCGGGATACATCTCTTCACCGCCACCGGCCCGACGGTAGCGGCGCCGCACGACTTCGCGAATGCTGGCGTAGTCGTCGATACCTTCGACGCTCTTAATGCGAAAGCGGCGATAGCCTGCCTTCAGGGGGCGGCCATCGATGAAGCACACGAGCGAGCCGACGGTTTCCTGCCCTTGCAAGTTGGCGATGTCGATGCCTTCGATAATGCGCGGCGGTTCGTCAAGTTCAAGCACTTTGGCAAGGCGGGCAAGGCCTTTGGCGGGGTCGATGTAGAACGATTCGGGTTGCCATTCGAGGGTATCGGTGCGGCCGAGATTGAGTTTTTGAATCGCCTTGATGCGATCGCGAATGCGCGCGGCTTCTTCAAAACGCAACTCGGTCGACAGCGCTTGCATCTCTTTTTCCATCTCGCGCAGTACGGTGCTTTGCTTGGAGTTTAAAAAACGCTTGAAGCGCTCGATGTCTTTCTTGTAATCCGCGCGGCTGATCTTGTCGGCACAGGGGGCGGTGCACTGTTTGATGTTGTACAGCAGGCAAGGGCGAAAGAAGCGCTTCTTGTCGTCGTCTTCGCGAATATCCAACTCGCAAGTGCGAAACTTAAAAACCTTTTGCAGGGCGTTGACGGCGTCGCGCAGATCGTTGACGGAAGTAAACGGGCCATAAATCTTGGTGCCCTTAGGCCGGGGCGTGCGCGTGATAAACACGCCGGGGTAATCGTCGCGCGTGGTGATCTCGATATAGGGAAAGGTCTTGCCGTCTTTAAGCCGCTCGTTATAGGGCGGCTGGATGTCTTTGATGAGGCGGTTTTCCTGCAGCAGGGCGTCCACTTCGGTGTCGCATTCGAGGAAGTCGATATCGTCGACCTGCGCCGCCATGCTGGCGATCTCAGGGCCGCGCGAGGAGAGCAAATCGGCGGACGCCTGAAAGTAGGAACTCACCCGCGCCCGCAAATCCTTGGCCTTACCGACATACAGCACGCGGCCCTTATCGTCTTTCATCAGATAGACGCCGGGCTCTTTCGGAAAGTGCGCAACCAAAGCGCGGATGCGGTCAATGCGCTGGGCCTCGGCGGGGCGATCGCTCATGGGGGTATTGTAACGCGGGTGGGGCGGAAGTTCCGGGGCGGTAGTGATTTGCCGCCACCGTGTAGGGCGGGTTCCACCCGCCGATCCCCAACGGGGCATCGACCGTTTGTGAGTATATTGATAGCGTCATCGAAACTGCATAAACCTCGGGACTAGAAACGCATCGAACGATACGGATTATCAAAACTAGCTTAGGAAGAGTGCCCGTACTCCGTACGAGGCCGCTTGGTGGAACCCGCCCTAAGTTTATGTCGGAATCGCGGCAATGATTGCGATGGTGTATTATTTACGTTATGAGTGACGCGCCATGTGAGAAGAATCCGGCGGCAGAGATCAACCACGCCGACGAGATCGATATGAGTTTGCTCGATTACCTCCAAACGCTCACTGTCGAAGAGCGTTTTGAGCGACATGAACAGGCGTTGGCGTTGGTGCGAGCGCTGCGCGCGGCGGGGCAGGAGTATTATGGCTACGACCCTCGACATCCTGATGAACAGGCTCGGGTTTTCTATTAAGCTTAGAATGTAAATTGGTAGTTATGTTATGATCCCGTTGGAAGCGATAATTTGAGTAGTCCCCTCGGCCGGAGATGAGAGCATGAAGTGCACCCTAGACGTCGCCACTCTGCTGCGTCTGCAACAACTCGCCTATGAACTTGTGATAGATATCAGCAGGCAGGCAGCGGAAAACCCGCAATGGTTAAATTTGGAAACCGCCAATCAAATCAAGACGCCTGAGGGCGCAGAGAAATGGCTAGCGAGTCAGGCGGGCAAAATTGATAAAACGCGCTTTCCTGAGGATGAACTACGGCGACCATTCATCAATCTGTTTAGCGCCTTTTTTGAAACGTCGTTCCATTTTGATATTCGGCAATATCGGGATGAACTCATTTCGGCTCGAATTGAGCCGCAATTCATGCGTGTCGGTAAGAGTGAGAGGTATCGTGTGGCGGTGCTTGCACTGCGAGACTTAGCAAAGGAGCAGAGAGTATTACTCGCAATTGAACAGTTACGGAAGCTTGCCAAGCACAATGATATTAGAACAGATGTCTTCATCCTGACATACGTATGGGAGTTAAGAAAACGTGCTGTAGGAAAGGGCAAAGGCATTGTCGCCCATCAAATTTGGAAGGCTCTGCCACATGATATTCGAAAATCACTCGATGAGAACTATTATTGGCTTGCTAAACAAAGGATTGTTGATGCCATGTTCTCAATGTCGCAGGATAGATAGATTTTACCGCTACGGAGAAAGCCGTCCTTCGGAGGGGCAATAAAAAACGCCCGACCAAACGGCCGGGCGCATTCAAGCTTCATTTTCAAGTGTGTCCGTCGAAAGCCGCCTTGGCCGCTCTCAACTCGCGCCACCTACTCCTGCAACGTAAACGTCACCCGTTCCTGCTCTTCATTGGCGCTCGTCAGCGTGAGCCAATAAAGCGTGCCGGAGGCACCGCGGACGCTGACGCGCATGCCGAGTTTCAGGTCGCGGTACTTGGTAACGTAGTTGCCGACTTGAATATCCAGATCGGCGCGCCACGGGTCGTCTTCGACGTCTTTGCATTCGATGATGATGTCATCGATCGTGAGCAAGCGGCGCGGGGCACCTTCGGCATCTTCGCTAACGCTGCCCTCGAAGATGCGGATTTGCTGCGGGACGGGTTGCGGATTGGGTTGCACGTTGATCGGCGTACGATTCGCAACTGTCGGGCGCGTCGCGTCGATGTAGAGCGTGTCGCCCTCGGTGTAACGCCTGGCACTGCTGCCGGTAACGTTGCCGCTGTTGATCGGCGTCATGGTTTCGATGCGACCGGGATAGCCGCCATCGTTGACCGTGCCGAAAGATGAACCCGCATCAAACGTCGCCTGTTGCGCTGCCGCATCGTTCTGCAACTGCTGCTGCAGCGTCGAGCGATCGAGTTGCTGGGCATTGCTCGGCAGCGGCTTGGCACTGCGGAACACGCGGGCCACATGCTGATCCTGCGGCGAAATGGTTTCGAGATAGTCGAATACCTGCTTCGCCCATTCGCGCTGGCCGGTGAAATGGTACACAAAGCCCAGCGTCAGGTGTGCGTCGGCATCGTTGCGATTCGCTTCGACGGCCTGTTCCAGCCGCTGAATCTGATTGCCAAAGTCATCGACGTTCTTATAACGATCGCGCACGTCGAACACGGTGTTCACGACGTCGGGGAACAATTCCAGTCCGCGCCGAATGCCGTAGGCCGATTGATCGAAGTTGCCAGTGGCGAAGCGCGACAGACCGTAAGCCAACCAGGCGTCGGCGTTGTTCGGGTCTTGCCGCGTGATCGCTTCAAATTCGAGCGCCGCCCGACCGTAATCGCCATTGTCGAAATACTGACCGGCCTGCTGCATCTTGATAGCGAGCGGATCGGTCGGCGTGAAATCGCGATAGGTCGCGCCGGTGTTGTTGACATTATTTACGACGTTGTCGCCTTGCACATACGTGTAAGCGTCGGCCGGTGCGACGGCGATGATGTCATCATCGTCGAGATCGTCGAAGTCGATTTCTTCTTCGATGATGAAGTCGTTATCGACGAACACGGGCGAACCCCACGCCGGGTAGTAGGCCGGGTAGTAAGCGACCGGCGGGGCAAAGCACCCGTCGTAGAATCCGAAGCCTACGCCCAAGCCAAACGCTGAGAATGGATATGGCGTAAAGAAGTTATGGCCGAAAAAGATGTTGTTGGTGCGGAAGCGACCGAAACCAAACCCATCCCAGAAGCCGAAGTAGCGACGACCGAAGCCAGGGAAGCCGAAGTTGCGATAGAAGAAACGGTTGCCGCCCACAAAGCGATTGCGGAAGCCGAAGCCACCCGGACCAAAGCCGAAGCGCCGACCGAAGCCGCGATTGAAGATGAACCGGTTGTTGTTGAAGCCTCGGTTGAAACCGCGATTGAACCCACGGTTAAATCCGCCGCGCCCAAAGCGCGTATTGCCGAAGCCGCGATTGTTGAAGCCGCGACTGGTCCCACGATTGAAGCGCGTATTTCCGCCACGATTGCTGCCTCGGTTGAATCCACGATTCGTACCGCGGTTGAAGCTGCGATTGCCGTTGCGCGTGTTACCGAAGAATCGATTCGAACCCCGGCTCGTGCCGCGATTGAACGAGCTGCTGCCGCGTCGACTCGTGCCTCGGCTGTTGCCGAAGGTGCTGCCACGTCGCGTCGAACGCGTGAAGCCATTGCGATTACCCGAGCGCGTGCTGTTGCCACGATTCAAGCGTTGGATGCTGCGGTTGCCCGAACGATTCGAACCGCTGAAACCATTGCGGTTCGAGCGATTGATGCCACGATTGCCACGGTTGATCGAGCGCGTGCCGAAGCGGTTGGAGCTGATGCCGTTGCGGCTGCCGCGATTGATCGAACGCGTGCCACTGCGGTTGCCACGATTGAAGCTGTTACCGCGATTAAAGCTGCTGCGCGGCGTGCTGCGTCGGATCGACGAGCCGCGCGAACCCGAGCGAAAGCTGCCCCGACTGCCGCGGTTGAACGAACTGCCACGGTTGCTTCGTCGAATCGATGAACCGCGATTGAACGACGAACGACCGCGCGAACCACGGCTGAACGAACGACTACTCGAGCCGCGATTGAACGATGAACGTCCGCGCGAACCGCGACTGAACGAACGGGAACCGCCGCCGCGACTGCCACGGCTGAAGCCGCTGCGTCCGCCACTGCGCCCACCGCGACGTTGTGCGAAGGCCTCGGATACGTCGGCCAGCGTCAACATGCCGCCAAAAAGGATGGCCAGAATCGCCATCAGGTAGCGACGGCTACGCACGGCGCGACCGTTCGCGGTGAGGCTGTTTGTTGAGTAACGAAACTGCGAATGCATGGCATCCTCCTTGGGTTAGGTGCCGCGCCAGCGCCGGGAGGAATCGTCCGCGAATGTGCAAACGCCTCGTCGCGATGCTGTGAAGACTGAATTTCAAAATCTCGCCGCGATCTTGCTGGATCATGGCATATTTTACCTTAAGACCCGCAAAACCCGCTGGTCGTTAGGGGATTTTAGGGCGAAAATTGGGGCAGGAAGGGCGATTTTGAGGGGATAAGAGGGGTTTTGGCTTAAAAATCGATAGTTTGACTGGATGAATTTTGGTTAATCGCCTTGCGTTTTCGGCGCTGGAAATCGACCCAGGCCTGAACGCATTAATTCGAACTATCGGCGAACACCCGCTCGATCGGTAGTGAAGCGAGATTCTTGGCGAGGTTGGCGGTGAATCGCTCTGCTTCTTCGCGACCCACATGGCTACCGTCGTAGGTCACATAGCGAGTTGGCTCAATGTCGATCCACCGACCACCGGCGGCTTCGAAGGCGGCGCGAAATGCCGACTCGTCGAAGCCGCTGTATTCATTTTCGATGGAAAGAATGATCTCTGATACCGGGGGTCGAAACGCGATCACGCGAATGCCTTTTTCGCGCCAGTCGCGAACGTATTGGAGGAGTTGTTCGACGATTTCCGAATCGACGGTGTTGCCTTCGAAAGACGCGCGGTAATGCTCGGCGTAAACATTTTCGCGACCGTCGTGACGGTTCATTGCGAGCCAACCATCGTCGTGAAATTCGCGGTCGCGTTCGGCATTGGTGGCAGCCTTAGGCATCGCTGCGATTAGGTCATCATACGCTTGGTCCACGCGCATCGGATGCACGTATCGCAAGGATTGTTTGGCGTACAAGCCCGCCATCGATTGGAACGGCATCCAATTGCGGCGGTATTCGAATTCGTTGGTGGCCAACGCGGTGGGCGTGAGCGAGTAGGGCGTTATGCCCAGGAGCACGATTCGCTCAGTTGCGTGCGGGTCGAGCACGGCTTCGATGGCGTTGAGATAGGCCGCCGAGTAGCCGCTTGAATCGAACGCGAAGTTCAACGTTCGTCGTCGCGAATGCGTCTTATCGAGTACATTCGGCACCAATGCACGGCAAGCGCGCGAATCGCCTGCAATCACGCATGAGGCCTCAGCACGCCAGCTAAGCTTCTGGGCCCAAAACAAATCGGCCTTCAGTGCTTCGCCATCATCGGCTCCGCGCCGCAGCGCCGTGGCGCCGATGAGCAGCACGGCCAACGTCAACGTGCAAGCAATTCGATATTGCATCAATCGTTTCATCCCTGCGCCATTCCTCAGAATTGAAAATAAATAAACGCATTGCCCGGACCGCGCAGATAAACGCAGCACCAAATCAACATGGCCAGCGCTGCCGGTTGTAAGACCGGCCCGGCCCAATGCAGCCGCGGCAACGGTGGGTCGAAGTGCAACCATCCATGGTAGAGAAGCATGATCGCAAGCGGCACGAGGTCGCGCCAGTGCAACAGTTGATGCACGGCGGCCGTGTTGAGCCCGTGCGTTCCGAACATCATCGCCAGCACGGTGCCCGCTTGTGCGAAGGATGTAGCCCTAAAGAACACCCAACCGAGCAAGACGGTTGCGAATACGACTAAGGCTGCCGCGTGCCGGCCGCCGGGCAGCGCGAGTAAACGCCGTGGCCAATGCGTGATGCGTTCGATGGATAGGCATGCGGCATGCACCGCCCCCCAGCCGACGAATGTCCACGCGGCGCCGTGCCATAATCCCGAGATCAACATCGTCGCCCAGAGATTCGCATGACTGCGCCACACGCCGCGCTGCGAACCGCCGAGCGGCACGTAAACGTAATCGCGAAACCAAGTTGACAGCGAGATATGCCAGCGACTCCAGAAGTCGCGAAAGCTCGTTGCGAGATAGGGATGATTGAAGTTCAGTGGGAAGTCGTATCCCATCCATCTTGCGATGCCGCGCGCGATATCGCTGTAACCGCTGAAGTCGCCATAAATCTGAAAGGCGAACATCGCCATGATGATCCACCAATACGCGGCCGACGGCACCACCGTGGTGTTATCGAACGCCGCCGCCACCAACGGTGCCAAGCCATCGGCAATGACCATTTTTTTGAAGAAGCCGCGCACCATGAGTTGCAGGCCTTCCCAACGATCGCGCTCGGTGGGGCAGACGGGGGCATCGAGTTGGTCGAGCATGCTCGAAGCGCGCACGACAGGCCCGGCAACAACTTGCGGAAACATGGCGAGATAGGCGAAAAAATGCAGCACGTTACGCGTCGGCGCGATCTGACCGCGATAGACGTCGATGGTGTAGCTCATCGATTGGAACGTGTAAAAGCTGATGCCGATGGGCAGCATCAAGCGCATCGGGGCCAGTTGCGAATCGATCCCGAGCGCCGGCAGCAGTGCGTTGAGGTTATCGATGGCGAAATCGAGATACTTAAACGTCGCCAACGTGCCGAGATTGGCGGCAATCGAAACGAGCAGCAAAAGTTTCTTTCGTTGGGGATAGCGCTGCATCGCGCCGGCGGCGAAAAAATCGACCAAGCCGCTGCCAACCAGCAAAAAGCAAAAGCGCCAATCCCACCAACCGTAGAAGAAGAATGACGCCGCGACGATGCCGATCCATCGCCGATTGCGTTGCCGACGCAACAGCGGCCAGAGGCCAAGGAAGATGATGAGAAAGGCGAGAAATTCGAGCGAGTTGAAGAGCATTCGAGAACTGCCTGCCGAGGGGGCGCCGCGCGCAAAGATTCCGCCTGAATCGCCTTCGATTCAATAGGTAGAATCGGCAGATTCGACCGATCGGCTGAAGGTGGCGCGGTTGTGCGAGAGGGAGGTGGTGGCGGCAATTGTGGAGTGAATCGAAGTTTGCACGTATGTCGGGTCATCGACCTGACGCGGCCTAAAACCCGAATACGAGTGTACATGAGGATGGCGTGTGGTGCTTGAAATCGAAATTCTAATCGACGACGCCCGAGGGCTTGTCGGGTCGATGACCCGACCTACTCAAATTGGATCTCCAAATTCATCCATGGGTGGGATAAACGCCTTCTCTGGCTTTAAGCCTTTGATGAAATCGGCGAAGGTGTCCGCCACTTTCATATCCTGTCCCATTTCCGTATCGATCCAACGCACGCGCGGTGTTTTGCTCTTGCGGTAATCGAGCGTGATCCACCAATGGCCATCGCCAGTAAGCAATACCTGCTTGGGCGGAACATCCCATTCGAGCGACATGTCGGGAGACTTCATGATATTAAGCGGCGAGCGAAAGTCGGGGTCGATGATGATGCCGGCCAGATCGTCCAGCGGCACGTGGTCCTTCGCCCAACTCGTCCGGCGCTTCATCGGGAAGCCGAACTTACGCGTGTATCCGCCATTTTGAATCTTAAGGAGATTGATGTATGTCGTCGGCAACTTTACGCCAAGTTGCGCTTCGGCCTGCGCAACCATATCGTTGGTAAGCTTGGGATGTTTGAAGTGGTTCTTGCCCCAAAATTTCTTGCGATCGATCGCCACGGCGAGTCCTCCAATTTGTGTATTTACACTGCCGGAAAAATATAATCGTACGCCGTGGATCTGGCCATGTCTCGTGGACGTATTATTTCTCAATTTTTTTATCGATATTGGGTAGGGCGGGTCATCTACCCGACACGGCCAATCACGCGAACGCGATCTGTAGGTCTAAATGAGGATGAAGAGAGGTGTTTGAATTAGATGAATTGATCGACAACGCTCGGGGTTTTGTCGGGTCGATGACCCGACCTACTTCCCTGAATCTTGGGATTCTCGTTCGTGAATGAACACCAAAAATTCGTCCTAGGAAACTACGTCACTCCACCAACGATCCCACAAACCCCAATACATCGCGACCATCATAAATCGCATCGCCATTGGTATCCGCCGATTCGATCGAGCAGCCGCCGGGGCCAGTGTAGCCGGTGGGGTTCATGATGGCGTCGACGAAGAGCGGCAGGTCGTTGGCGACATCGACGTTGCCGTCGCAATTCATATCGCAACAAGTCGGTGGGCAGGCGAAGCGTGCTTCGATCTCGTTCCATAGCTCGGGGCGGGCACCATCATAGTTGAGCGCCCACATGCCGACGCCTTGCAGCCCCTGATTAATAGCAAGGTCAAACTTCAGCCCCAAACTCTCGGCATCGTCGTACCAGATTTGCCGCCACGATGAACCGTCCTGCCAGCGATACCACGGCGTTTGCGACGTCGTATGCCACAAGCGACCAAAGTTCTGCACAGTGACTTGATCGTCGCGAAAACGCGTGGAGCCGACGAAGCTAGAAATGCTTGCGCCGGCGACGGAGGATGACGTGATCCATTCGTGGCCGTAGTACGGTACGCCGAGGATCAGCTTCTCGGGATACAACGCCAAGGCATCGGCGTATTCGTCGAGCACCGTGTCGGTGATGTTGATGAAGCCGCCCGTGAGCGGGGCGTTGGCGCCGGTGTTCGAACTCCAGCTGCCGGCAAAGGCGTAGCCCATGATGAAGATACCGTCGCAGCTCGCCGCCAAGCCGCCGAGGTCCCAGCGATTGCTCCAGTTCACTGCGGGGCCGGCGATGGTCACTTCGCTGCCTGGGATTTCGGCGTGCAAGTACGCCGTAAGCTCGGCCATGAAGTCGTTGATTTCATCCTGCCACGTGGTGCCGCTTTCGAAATCGATATTGAGCCCATCGGCGTTGCCTTCGAGCATTTTGGCTTTGATGTTGGCGAAGAAGTTGGCGCGGTTGGTCGGGCTGGAAATGAGCGTGTCGATGGCGCTGCCGTTAAAGAGCGTGGCAACGAGGATGACCTTCACCCCGTTGGCATGCGCCTCGTTAATCACGCCGGTCCAGGGCCAGCCATGATCGTTGCCGAGCGAGCCATCGGCGTTGACTTCAACGCTGAAACACGCGAGGTGCGTGATCAGGTCGTAGCGAATATTGGCCGAGCTTTCCCAGTAAGGCAGATAGCCGAAGACGGTGCCGCAAGGGGCGCTGAGCGCGCCGCGCGGTGCGGCGGACGGGCTGGCCGGGCGCAGCAAGTCGGGATGGGTGGGGGTATCGCGCTGTTCGAGCCAATGCTGTTGGTGGATGCTGACGGGCTCGATGCCGACGCGTTGGTCGATCGGTGCGGGCAGCAAAAGCATGGATAGGGCGAGGAGTTGGCTGATCAACGGAATTCCTCCTGCAACGGGCGATGGGGGACCGTCGTTCGACGGACTTAGTCGCGTTTTCAAGTCGGGGGATCGGTAATACCGGAAGATTATAGCCGGTTTTGGTGGTGAGGTGCTAGGCACCGGCCAAAACGCAGGCGGTCCGAATCTACCGGCGAATCTCGCGTCACATGCGGGGCGTAAACTCGCAAATTTCGGAGAATGTCGTGGTAAGGAATGCTCTTGCGCGCGCGTCTAGGGGGTAGCGGAACTCAGTATTGAGTAATAACAGACCCAACTCGCGTACAAAGGAGACCAAAACCATGGACCCGCGCTTTATCACAAAAAACATGCATGCCGTTCTGGATTATCCCGTCGCCCTGAGCTTGATGGTGGCACCATTCATTTTGGGACTTGGGGATTCACATCCGGCGGCCCGTTGGCTTGCCGTCGGCACGGGCGTGGCCGCGTTGATCTTGACCTTGCTCACCAATCATCGGCTGGGTGTTTTGCGCGTGTTGCCCTACGCCGTGCATCTGGCCGTCGATGGGTTGGTCGGCGTGGTTTTTGTCTTTGCGCCGTTGGTCGTGCCGTTTTCGGGATTGGATGCGATTTACTACTGGGCCAACGGCGCGGCGGTTTTGATGGTCGTGGGCTTGCACAAGCCGGAACGCGCCAGTGGGCAAGTGGGGTGTGCGTCATAGGCGTATTGTACACAGACATGGCTTGCAGTTTCGAATTAGGGAGTAGTGTAAGTCAGTCGTGCGGATTATTTTAGAAATCGAAAAAGCTGGCGATTGAGTCATGACCCCCACGTTGGAGCGCCAACGTGGGGTACCGCAAGCATGCGATCGCGCGACTTTTGGCGGTGGGTTGAGTACAACCGCACCCTACGGTCTGGTGTTGATATATTGTCGGGTCGATGACCCGACCTACTGGGCTTTGGATTATTTTCATGGAGTACCCGCGTTTCGACGATTCTCACGTCTCTTAATGAGTGCTGAAATGCATCAAACCGACCTCACAAAAAGAAGAATGGAGTTTTCAGTTCCGGTCCCGAATTTACTGGCGATCGGGTGGATAGAGCCAGACCAGTTCTATCACCAGGGAGAATCCTCAGCAGAGTTCATTATCAAGCTAAGGCGAATTCTTGAAACGGAATCGCCTACTTTTGATTTAAGGGTCAACGCGACGCGCGGTGCCTATTATTGCAAGTTCTGCAATCCGGGGCAGTTACTATGTGATCGAGATGAAGAATGCCTTGTCAATTCATATTGTGACTATTGGATACCCGACGGCGAAGTTTGGTTTGTTACACCGGGGCTGATCCTTCATTACATCGAGGAGCACAACTATTCTCCACCCCCGCAGTTCATTAATGCTGTGATGAAGCTGGATACGAACACTATCGTGCTAGCGGAACGGGCTCAGAACGAAATATGGAATTCGTATTGGAACCGTCTCGCTGCGACGGAATAGAACAGTCGTAGGTCGGGTCATCGACCCGACGCGGCGTGACGCGATAATTTGGGCTGACCGATTGGCGGGTGATTTCGATATATTGCGAGATCGTTGAATGTCCTGGAGTTTTGTCGGGTCGATGACCCGACCTACGGGGATTGCTCGAACAGCTTTGAAAGAGCTTTATTCCTCCTCCTCCAACCCCTCCCAATACGCCGCCACGATCTTCAGCACCTCATACGACACTTCTCCATCCAACGCCTCGTGCACGATCTTCAGCCGGCGGCTGCCGTGTTCGTCAAATGCGGCGGCCACGCGCTCATATGCCTCATCATCAACCCACGCCGAGATGCTCTCAGGTTGTTTCAGAGCAATGTATTCGGCGAGATAGCCCGACGTCGTCGACGCTGCGCGACTGATCGACGTGGCGACTTCTTCCAACGACGCATCATCGGCGAACATCTCAAACGCCTTCGCCTTCGCGGCGGTGACTGTTTTGCTGCTTTGAAAGCGCGAACGCGACGGGCGCGGCGGCGTGTCGTCAACGACGGTATCGTTCGGATCGCGAAAGCGTTGAATCACCGTGATGATGCGATCGCCGAAGCGCTTGGCCTTGGCCTTACCGATGCCCTGAATGCCGAGCAGCTGAGCGCGCGTGACGGGTTTGTGCTTCGCCAAATCGCGCAGCGTGGCATCGTGCATGATGATAAACGCGGCGGTGTTTTCTTCTTCGGCCAGTTCGGTGCGCAGGTGTCGCAACGCTTCGACGCATTCGCGATCGACACCCGCCCACGGGTCGGCATCGCTGGCATGGCTGCGAACGGCCCGTTTTTCAATCTTGGCCAGATGCACCTTGCGTTGGCCGCGCATCACATCCCACGATGCCCCGTTCAAGCCGATGGCCGACCAAGTTTTCGCGCCGCTTTCGACTTCCTTGCGCACCAAGAGACCTTGATCAAGCAAATCGTGCACGCGTTTGCGGATGTCGTCCTTGTTCATCTCCGCCAACAGGCCGTACGTGCTCAGTTGATCGTGTTTGAACTGGCGAATCCGTTCGGTATTTGCACCTTGCAAGACATCGACGATCTGACCCACGCCGAAGCGCTCTTCCAGGCGCGCGACGCACGACAGAACCTTCTGCGCGAGCACCGTGCAATCTTCGACGTCGCCTACTTCGCCTAAACATGTGTCGCATGCTTCGCAGTTGTCTTTGCCGAGTTCCTGCCCGAAGTGCTCGACCAACGCCGCGTGGCGACAACCCATGCTCGTTGCATAGGCCTGCATTTGCCGCAACATCGCGAACATGGCTTTGATGATCGTCGGATCGACCACGAAATCCGCATCGTCGGCGGACTTCTGAATCAGGTCTTCCCACAGCATCACGTCGGCGGCGGAATACAACAACACACACTCAGCGGGTAGGCCGTCGCGACCGGCCCGGCCGGCTTCCTGCTGATAGTGCTCGACCGACTTGGGCATGGTGGCATGAATCACGGCGCGCACATCGCTGCGGTCGATGCCCATGCCAAATGCAACAGTGGCGCAAATGATGTTGACGCGTTCGCGCGCGAAGTCGTCTTGCGTGCGTTGGCGCTTGGCCGGGTCGAGCCCGGCGTGGTAGTGAGCGGCGTTGAACCCCAGCGCCTTAAGCGTCGCGGCCAACTCCTCCGTGTCTTTGCGGCTCAGACAGTAAATGATGACGGCACCGGTCTTGTGGCGGCGCAGGATGTCGGCGACCTGATCGATCTTGTTACGCCGCGGCACCACGCGATACGTCAGGTTGGGCCGATCGAAAGAACCCACCAGCGTGACGGGGTCGGTGAGGTCGAGCTGTCGGACGATATCGCTGCGCACCTGTTCGGTGGCCGTGGCGGTAAAGGCATGGCGTGAGGCTTTGGGGAAGAAATGCTTCAATTCAGACAGACGTCGATATTCGGGGCGGAAGTCGTGCCCCCAATGGCTTATACAGTGCGCTTCGTCGATTGCGATCGCGCGGATGTTGGCTTCCCGGACGGTGTTGACGAAGCGCGTGCTCAAGACGCGCTCGGGGGCGGTAAACAGCAGTCGCAACTTGCCCGCGTGCAAATCGGCGGCAATCTTGCGCATCTCGGGAATCGGGATGCCGCCATACACGGCGGCGGCGGGCACGCCGTTGGCGCGCAGGCTGTCGACCTGATCCTTCATCAAAGCGATCAAGGGACTAATGACGAGGTCGGTGCGATTTTCGACGACCGCCGGCAATTGGTAGCAGAGCGATTTACCACCGCCGGTCGGTAAGACGACGAGCGAGTCTCGGCCTTCGATGCCGGCGCGAATGGCGTCGTGTTGCAGCGGGCGCAGCGAATCGTAGCCCCAGTACTGCTGGAGCGTTTCGATCACGCGCGGCGATGGAGTGACCGTGGAACTCATGATGGGGAATATACCAGAATCGGCGTCGGCATAATATTGCTATTGAATATAACGTTTGCTTTAGTGGATACCCGGGCATCATAATGCCGTTGGCGGCGATGGTTTCCGTTTATTCGCGACCGTCGGCCCCTTCGCCGTGACGAGATTCGACGAACGGATTGTATAACAAGCGCATTTTAAACAAGCGGCTGAGGTCGATGCGCACGTTGCGCGTTTCAAGGTCTTCGCGCGCCGGCGTGATGGCGCGGCGCAGGTTTTCGATGTGCTGCGGTATGTTTAGTCCCATGAAGATATCGGGCAGGCCCTCGAATTGCTCCACGCAGTCGACAAAGACCTGCCGCGTGCCGACAGCGCGACCGCTCTGCAAGAGAACGAGGGTGACTGCCCCCTTAATGATGGCGCGATAGTACTGTTCGCGGCGGCGATCCTGCACCAAGCTCCAGATTTCTTCCCACTCGTCGTGCGCGGCGAAGTATTCCTGCCGATTGAACAGGCCGATGCCGGCGAAGTAGCCGCGGCGTTCTTCCTCGATGCAATAGCCGAACTTGCTCATGTCGATGGGATTCTACGGGATTGGTTGGTCTTTGTTTTCGTGATCTCCCCTAGCCCCAGAGGGGCAGGTGCACCCACTTCAAACGCCCCCATCATTCATTATCGCGTGCAAACTGTTAGCGAACCTTGCGACCTGTCTCGTTCAACACCTCGTCGAACAACCGCGCCAACTCGGCTGTCAGGCTGCGGCGGGAGTATGGTTCCAAATCCGCGTCGGACAATTCAAACGTCGTATCACCATCGCGCCATGCTTGCCAACAGCGCTGCATCGCCGCCGCGACGGCGGCGACATCATCGAACGCCGCGACCACGCCCGCTCTCGTGTTTTCCACCAGCCACGCGTCGCCACCTTGCGAAGCCACCACTGCCAGAATCGGCTTGCGTGCTGCCAGATATTCAAACGCCTTGCCCGAAACCACGTCCTGACCTTCGGTGATCGTTTGCAGCAAGATGTTCACATCGGCGCCGGCGATCATGCGCACGCTATCGGCGTGCGACACGCGTCCGACGTCGGTCACCACATCCTGCAATTCGAAATCGGCAATACGCTGCGCGTGATCCGCCATGCCGCCGATGAATTCGAGCCGCGCCGTTGCGGCGAACTCGGCATGGTTGGCGCGTAAATGCGCAAACGCCTGCAACAAAACATCGGGACGTCGCCGATCGTTGAGCGAGCCGACGTATCGAAATAGACATTTGTCTTTTGAAACCGAACGCAGCGGCTCGACGGTCGATTGGGCGAAACCGTTGGTGATCGTCGTCATGCGTGCGGGTGGCACCTCCGGAAAGCGCGCGGCCATTTCCTCCTGTGTGAGCGGGCTGGTGAACACGATGCGCCGGGCACGCTTTAAAATGCGCCGCGCCCAGCGTTTCTCGGCATTGGCGACGTTCCGCGTCTTGGGTGTCCAAAGGCTGCCGTACGTCCACGGGTCGCGCAAATCGACGATCAACGGCTTGCGCAACAAAACGGAAAGCCAATAGGCGGCGAACAGATTGCGCGAATGCGGGCCGGATACCCAAATCAAATCAAACCGTTGCCGCAGCGCTGCCCACAGGCCGGAACAGACCGCCGGTCCGCCCCAATCGAGGTACCAATACAACCGCCAAACCAGGGCCCAGTACAGCTTGAAACGCCGCGTATCCTGGTAGCTGCCGCCGGTTTTATTCGAAGGGGATGGCGTGTTTGCAGCCGCTTCGTTATTGACCGTGCTCGCCGCGGTTGTGGGGCTGTTGCTCTTCGCAGAATTGGTTTTCTTGCCGCGAAATATCCTCTCGACCCAAGCGCGCGGTGGGGCGACCCAGAGCGACTTTCGGACGGCGCGGCAGCGCGGGTCTAACTCATCAAGCAAACTCTCATCCGTTGGATCGTCGGTGGTGGGCTTGGCACCGATCACGTAAGGCAGATAACCAAACTCCGGCAGGTGCTTCACAAAAAAAAACGGTCGCCACGAACCGCTCAGCGTAAACGGCGGAAACTTTTCAAACACGACCAACGCCCGGCGCGGTTTGTCCGCTTGGGGATGCGTTACGTCGTGCTGTAGGTTTTCGTCAACGCTCATGCGTTCGGCATGCTAAGCGCCGCTACGGAAAGATTGAAGTACGCCTGTGCGCATTTCGAGTAAGATCGTCGCCGTCGAGATTTGCCGTCGTTTCACTAACCGAAAGCCAAGCCCGTGCCGCCGCGCGCCGCCATTGTTGTTCCCACCTGCAATCGCCCAGAGGTCACGCGCCGCTGTTTGCAGGGCATTCTCGAACAGGAATTGACCGACTTCGAATTGGTCGTGATCGACGACGGTTCGACAGACGACACGCAGGCGATGTTACAGCAGTTCGCCGCCAATCATCCCAACTTGCGAATCGATATCCTGCGCAACGAGCGCAACATCGGTGCCAATCCCAGCCGCAATCGCGGCATCGCAGCCACGACGGCGCCGCTGGTGTGCTTCCTCGATTGCGACTCGATCCCCGAGCCGCAGTGGTTGCGTGCGATCCTGACGCCATTCGATGACAACAAGGTGGGGGCGGTCAACGGCATGGTCGTGGATGTGCCGCCGCGAAATGTTTTCGAACTCACGCTTAAAGGCAACCATCGCGTGCACGGCACGACGCACGCAAATCGTCTAACGGCGGGCAACATGTGCGTACGACGATCGCTGTTACTGCGCTACGGCTTCGACGAAGACCGTGCGGCGACGAATATGACGGCCACGGGCGCGCCCGACGTCAGCGTGTCGGGTCGTGGCGACGAGGAAGGGTTGTTTCTTCATTTGCGCGCGGCCGGTCATGAGATTCGCCTAGCCCATGAGGCCGTTATCGAACACGATCACCCGATCGATGGACGCAGCTTTCTGCGGCAGGCATGGCGTGGCGGAAGATCGGCGGCACGCTTGGTTTATAAGTACTCTTTGCCGCATCGGTTGGACGTGATGCCGTTTGTGCTGATGTTGCTGACCTTGCCGGCACTGGTCTTGGATTGGCCTTGGCCGAGCGTACCAATGCTATTCCTTGCCGCCGGCTGCGCTGCCTTGGTTTATAACGATCTGTGCCGAAAGAAAAAGACCCTCGGTGAAACCATCCTGTCGTTCCCGCTCCTGCTCTTGTACTACGCGTTGCGCGTATCTGCATACGTGTTGGAAAGCTTGCGACTGCGCCTCACACCGCACGGTATAAAACGCGTCACGCTACCCTTGCCGACGAGAAAATTGTGAATCGCCACGTTGCCAAATATTTGTTCGCGGTTCTGTGCGGTGTTATGCCGTTGCTGGCCTGCTCCACACTACAGGTTGAACCGGCGCCGCCTGCGTTGCCGAATCCCTGGAACGGCCGCGCCCTGTTCAACACGCCGTGGGCCTTGGTCTATGCGGGCGATGAAACCGCGGCATCCGATGCGGACGCCCTCATGCGGTCGGTGGCCGAGCGTCACGACTACTTTCAGTCGCCCGAATTCGACGCACAGCAGGATAAAGGCGTCATCATCGTGGTTGATGCGGAGGAGCAACCATTGGTGGCTGATGACGACGTTGCCTTTGGTATTTTCGTACGCGGCTTCGCAGCGCTCAGCGGATTTCCGCCGCCATCGAGCCAGCAACTTACCGCCACGCGCAAACGGCTTACAAAATTTGGCGAGCCTGCCAACGGCCTCATGACGGATATGCTCGCGACGCTGCCGTGGGCCGTTACGCCGAAGGATGCAAACGATGCCGTCGGCTTACCGGCGTCGGTGACCGACAAGGCCGCCTGGATCGCGCGCCTCCCAACAACGGCTCACGTAACCGCATCGGCAAAAGCAATCGTGCCCAAGCTGCTCGACCATGCGGAAAGGACGGGCGACCTGAGCGACACCGGGCGTTTGATGATCGGTCCGTTTACCGGGCTGATTCGGTCGAAGCTTGCATCCGAACTGTTGCGGCAGCGCGACGAGTCGTTCGAGCAAATCGCCCGCCAGCGCGATCCGGCATGGATCGCCGTACGCGATGCGCGGCGCGACAGCATGAAAGATTGGCGCGTGTTGGCGTCCGCCCATGCGAAGCGAAATCAGGTTACGGATGTGTTGGACCGTGCGGAGGCGGCGCTGACGCTTGCGCCAAACGATTTGCAGGTAATGCGAGTGCGGGCGGCCGCGCAGTATCGGGCGGGCGAATATCAAGCCGCTTTGGAATCGTACGATGCCATCGAAGCGGCGCTGGCCGATCAGCGCAAGCAAGCCCGCGCGAACGGTCTTGGTGATCTCGCCCAATCCCTCATGCCAAATATTGGCGGCACGCTGCAACGCAATATTGAAAACGCCACGCGTCTGCAGCCGGTCGATCTGGCCTTTCGCGCGATGGCGTTCGCGCAATTGAAGCAGCATGAAGCCGCCGCCAAGTCGATCGACGCGTTGAATCAACAACTCAAAAGCGCCGGCTCCCAACCGATGGGGGCCTCCGCGATTTACGCCGAAGCGCGCCGCATGGTGAAGATGCTGAAAACAAAGGCCGGCGACTAACTCATCTTTACGTCACCGCACTCGCTGCCTACTATGCCGCTTCAATTCCAGAAATATTTACCGAAAGCACATCATTGCTGCCGAATACCCGACGAAAGGATGCGCGTCGCTCATGAAACTCAAAATGCCGAACCTCACCTGCCGCACGCCCGATGCCAAACTCCGCGCCGATGCGCTGGTGCTACCGATCGTCGTTAAGTCGGGCAAGCCACAGGTACCGGGCGGCCTCAGCTACGGTGCCGATGTGGACGAGCGCCTCGCCGAATTGAAGGCCGCCTACCATGGCGTGGCTACGGCCGGTGCGATCGACAGCCAGGTGTTGCCCGGCAAGGCGCGCTTCAAGCGACTGGTGCTGCTGTGTGTATCCGACAAGGGCGAGCTGACGACCCACTCAATTCGCAACGCCGCCGGTACGTTGGTGTCGTGGTGTCGCACCAATGCCGTCGCACAAATCGCCATTCACGCAACCGACATGCCCGCGCCGACCGACAGCGACGAAGCGGGCGTGGGGCAACTTGCCGAAGGCATTCTGCTCGCGTCTTTTAAATACGGTCCCGATCACAGCGAGCCGGGCAAACCCGATCAGGATCTCGATCGTGTGACCATCGCGATCGACGGTCGCAAACTCAAGAAAGCCAAAGCGGAAGCGGCACACGGTGAAGCGTTGGCGGAAGGGGCCAACATTGCGCGCTTTCTCGGGCACGAACCGCCCAACGTGATTCATCCCGAATCGCTGGCGACGCGCTGCCGCGCTTTGGCCAAGCAATACAACCTGAAGATTCGCATCATCGACGACAAACAGATGCAGCGCGACAAAATGGGCGCGTTTCTGGCGGTTGGCAAAGGCTCGGCCAGCAAGCCGCGGATGATCATCCTCGAACATACGGGGGGCGCGGCAGCGGCCAAGCAGAAGCCCGTCGTGCTGGTCGGTAAAGCCGTAACGCTCGACACCGGCGGCTATTCGCTTAAGCCCGGTGCCAGCATTCCGGATATGAAGTACGACAAACAGGGCGGTATGGCGGTGATCGGCACGCTATTGGCCGCCTCGCGATTAAAACTCAAGCGTCGCATCATCGGCATCGTCGGCGCGGCGGAAAACATGATCTCGGGCGATGCCTATCGCCCCGGCGATATCATCACGGCATACAACGGTAAGCAGATCGAAGTGCTCAATACCGACGCCGAAGGACGGTTGGTGCTGGCCGATTGTTTGCACTATGGCGAAAAAACTTACAAGCCCGCCGCCATGATCGATTTGGCGACGTTAACGGGGGCCGTGGAAGTCGCGCTGGGGCACCATTGCGCCGGGCTTATGTCGACCGACGACGGGTTGGCGAATGCGTTGTTGGATAGTGGCTGTCGTACCCATGAGCGTTTGTGGCGCTTGCCGCTCTGGCCGGAATATCGCGAGCAATTGCAATCGATCGACGCCGATATCAAGAACATCGGCGGTCGCCCCGGCGGTTCGATTACGGCGGGGATGTTTCTGAAAGAGTTCGTCACCGACAAAACGCCATGGGCGCACCTGGACATCGCCGGTACGGCAACCATCAGCAAGCCAACGCCGATCTGCCCGATTGGAGCCACTGGTTTCGGCGTGCGGTTGTTGATTGATTATTTGTCGCGTTGATGGCGAGGGTGAATAAAGTGGGCGTACTAACTCGCCGCCTCCTCCGTCGCTTCGTCGTCGGCGGTCGGTTGCAGGTCCACGAAATTGCAGCGGGCCGTGATGTTCTGCGGGTCAAACCATTGGTTGCGTAAGACGGCCATGCGTTGGCTGCGCAGCGTATTGAACGCGTTTTGACGGTGTTGCGTTTCGTAGGCAACCACATCGACGGGCTGATAGTTCTGCAAATCGACCACGACGCGTATCTTTTCTTTGGGCAGGTCGATCAGTCGAACCTTCGGATCGATATCCGCGCTTTCAGCGGCGGCCTGGGCCACCCGTTCGCTGTCGACATTAACCGGCTCGGGCGTCCAGCCTTCGGCCGTCATCGCAAAGCACTCGTCGATGAACTTCTCCGACCGGCCTACATTGTTCACGCTTGCCGGTAGCAACGGCGATTCACCGGCTTCGAGTTGTTCGGCAGTGAGCTGCTGCGGCGTGCGGCGGGCAAACGCCTTGGGCGTGTCCAACTTGAAGATACCGCGTTCGGTGCGAAGTTCGTCAAACATCGCGAGAGCGCGATCGGCGCCGATCTTTTGCGCCACGGCAGTAAACTCGCGTGCCTCGTCGTTCATACGCTCGTAAGCGCTTTGCAACCGAAGGTCGGCGAGCACATCTTCGCGCACTTCGTCGAGCGAATCGGGGGCGCTTTCTTCGCGCGCGTCGATCACGCGGAACGTCACAAAGCGACCGTCGATCATTTTCTGAGCGATGCGACCGTCGACGATTTCGAAACCACCCTTCGGATCGGGCGTGCGCACGACGAGTGTCGAGTTCGGCGTTTGGAACAATTGCAAGCGCGCCGAGGTCTCGTCCTTGGCTTCGGGTTTGAAGAAGCCCGGCACGCGGAACGCTAAATCGGCGATGGTCATTGGCACGTCGCCTTCACCCGGCAAGCGCGCTTGGCCCAGCGATGGGTTGTTGGCGATCTGTTCGGCAGAGACCAACTCGAGCGTGCCGTAGCGCAGGGCGATGCCGTGCTTTGCCTCGATCTCGGCCTTGGCCTGTTCCATCGCATCGATCGCGTCGCCACCAGCAGGCATGGTGCGGAAGCCGGTCTCTTCATCGACGGGCTGCTGCAACCATGCACGACCCATCTTGGCGGAGAGTTCGTCCAACGCGCGGCGTGCCAGGCCCAGGGCCTGTTGCTGCTTGAGTTCGCGTTGCACCTGATCGCGCGCTTCGGAGAACTTCATCGTGACCTGCTTCATTTCCGGCGGCTGTTCGCTATCGACCGGGCCCATCGAATCGACGGGAACGCGCTTGGTGTATTTGCTCTTATTGCGCTTCCAATAGTCAATCGCGGCGTCCTGGCTGATCTCGATGCCGTCGGCGATGGTCATCGGGTCGGCAAGAACGTATTGAATTGTCACGCGACGCGGAAACTTGTAGCCGAAGCCGTCTTCGCTTTCGTCGGGGTAAACATCGCGATACTTATCGAAGTGCGCCTGCATTTGCTCTTCTGAGAAGGTCTCGTCTTCGTTCACCCAATTGGCTGCGTCAAAGACGGCCGTCTTGATCGTGATTTTGTCCTGGGTATCGCGCACATACTTGCGGACTTCGGGCTCGGACGGGGCCGCCGACACCAATATGCGCGAGGCGTTTTGCGATTCGATGACTTTCAAGCCGATTGCGGCACGGACTTGAGACAGCGGCACGTCCACGCGCTTGCGCCACGCGGCGCGACCGCCGGCCTCGGCCCAGCTTTCATCCGCGAGCGACATCATTTCTTCGATGGTCGCCGAGGAGGGCTGCAACCCGGCGCGGCGCGCTTCTTCGATTAGAAGAAACCAATGTTGTGGCGAGAAGTCGCGGTTGTTGGTCGGCTTCCAGCCGAACCCCATATTATCGAGGATGGTGCCCGCGATTTGGGCTTCTTGCAGATCGCCGCGGGTGTATTCCCGCCCGAACGCCTTGAATGCGACATCGTTAAGCGGATTGGGCGCGAGCAGAGCGTACAAGCCTTGCGCCCCGACGAATGAAAACATCGCCAACAGCACGACGACGACCATAATTTGCTTGGTATTGCGACGCAGCCACTGCATCATGGGAACATACTCCTGAGCGTGTCGGCGGGGCATCGGCCCGCTGCCGGGAAGCTTTTATGTGGAAAGCCCTTAAGAATACCCCGCGAACGGTGATACGCAACAGACGGACACCGATAATTCCCGCGCGCGGGGCGACGAATCGGCGTTTTTGAGGACCTGAGGCCCATGATTCCCACCCATTTGGTGCAACAGGTGTATCGACACGCCGAGGCGGCGGCTCCGCTCGAATGTTGCGGCTATCTCGACGGCTTCGCGTGCCATCCGTGCCGAAATGTCTGGATCCCGACGCCGGAGGAAGTGCCGACGGGAGGGGCTTATGAATTTTCGGTTGCGGAGACGGTGCGGCTATATGAATGCGTGGATCGGTATGGGGCGGATCGGGTCGCGATCTACCATTCGCATGTCGATGCGCCGCCGGACTGGTCGGCGACCGACGAGCGGCTGGCGCGGTGGCGGGGTAGGGTCATTCTGCCGGAGGTGAAGCGGCTCATTGTCGGCGTGTCTGCCGGGCGGGCCGATGCGGCGCAGGTTTTTGCGTATTGCGACGGCGCTTTTCGGTCTGCGGGCCGGTTCGATGCACTGGGCGAGTTGGTGGAGCCGATTTCAAGTCGATGACGGTGCGCTATTCACTCGGTCGCTACGTAATGAGATGCTTGGCTCTTCTTGCGTTTCGGACCGCGCAAAAGTCGTTCGCTTAGCCAGATCAACACCACGGATAGGATCAGCGACGCACCAACCAGCGGCCAAATGCTGCTCGGTTCGATGGCGTTGAGCTTACTGAAGATTGCCAACGGAATCGTTTGCGTTTTTCCCGGCGTGTTGCCGGCGACGACCATCACCGCCCCGAACTCGCCCAGTGTTCGACCGAAGAACAGCACGCCGCCGCCGATCAGTCCGCGACGTAGCAACGGCATCGTGATCGTACGGTGTTGGCGCCAGCGAGTGGCACCGAGCGAACGGGCGACGACGTATAGCCGTGGGTCGATCGCTTCGACGGCGATGCGAATCGATCGAATCCAGAGCGGCATCGCGACCAAGCCGGACGCAAGGGCCGCGCCGATCCATGAAAAGTAAAGCGGTAAATTGAAGGCGACCAACAGGCGCAACAACAAAAAGCCGGTGACCACCGGCGGCAGTACCAACGGTGCCATGACAAGAATGTTGACCAGCTTCGCCACGCGACCGGTCGTGCCCGCCAACCAAACGCCCAGCCAGTAAGACGGCAAGGCATAAAGCAACAACGCACTACCGGAAACCAGCAGCGACAGCCGAACGGCGGACCAATCGTCGAATCCCATGGTGGCAATTCTAACGTGAAGCGGTTAGGGGCGACTTAGTTGCCGTATCTTGTATTTAGATTCGACTCGAAAAGTCGAATTGAATGGTCGCGCATGTGTCGGCTTGAACCGGAGCCGAAACTAATGCGCCGCCAACGGTCGAAACCCTGCCCGCCGCCATTGTTCCGCTGATGATGATGAAGCAAGATACGCCAAGAAGTCTTCCGCTATCGCGTCATTGCCGTCACAGCCAAACGCCAACCCTTGATACCGAATGGTTTGATCGCTCGGCATCGCGAGCGCTTCCAGAATTACAATGCGATCGCCAAACGCCGTCGCGTCGCTACGGTAGATCACGCCCAAATCCACCAACCCATCGGCGACATACTGTGCCGTCAGCCGAGCATCGTTGCCGTACACGATGCGGTCCTTTAACGGTTCCCAATAATTAACGGCCTGTAAGGCGTCACGTGCGTACCGACCGGCAGGAGCGTGATCGGGATTGGCAACCGCAATGCGACCGGCAATGCCGAGTCGATTCTCGAGCGAGGTATCGGTCGCCCGGTCGGCGGCCGTTACCCATACCAACTCATTGCTCGCCAAGCTGATAAGCGTCCCGGAGTTAGACTTCTCCTGTTGAAGCCGCTCGGTGTATCGCGGATGGGCCGAAACGAACACGTCGCAGCGGGCGCCGCTCGATATCTGATGGGCTAGCACACCACTCGGCCCACCCGCCACGCGCACGACGATTCCCGTCTGCGCCGTGAAATCCCGACCGATCACCTCGACCACGTCGACGGTGCTGGCTGCCGTGAAGACGGTCAGCTCTCGTTGTACAGCTTGTTCTCGATTTTGGCAGCCCGGCACGATGGCGAGCACCAGCGTGAAGAGAATGAAAGGCGTGGGGATTGCGGCGGGCGTTGACGTCGGCATCCTGTTTTTTCCCGTCCCGCGCGGCTCATATTTTGCCGTGGCGACCGTGATCGAGCGGGTTTTTGCGCGACTGCGGGCTGGCGGCAGCGGGGGGGCGGGCCGCGGCAACGCTTTTCTCGATAAGTCTTTACTCAATAAAATTTTGCGCGGAATTGGCGTTTCCGACGCATCATGGCCGTTTTTGGGCAAAAAACGCCATATCTTCCAGTCATTAAAGCACTTGCGAATCAAAATCCCACCAAATTTGCGACTGATTTGGGCTTGCGAACCGCGAAGTAGTTGTGATAGTATCACTTACGACGATTTTACCCGGGTGGAAGGCAACTTGTCACAACCCGGATTTTGTTAGACCGGGGGTCGGCGAGCAAGTTTCCAGGGCACGTCGAGGTTAGGGTCAGAGCACCCGGGTGATCCCATGAGTACGGTCACGAAAAAAGAGCTCATCGATCGCATCGCCGATCGCACCGGCAACAAGCGGGTGGTGGTCAAACGTATCGTGCAGAGTTTTCTGGACGAGATCATCAACGAGCTGGGCGAGGGTAACCGCCTCGAGTTTCGGGACTTTGGCGTGTTCGAGAGCAAGGTCCGCGCGCCGCGTAAAGCCCAGAATCCCAAAACCTTAGAAGAAGTCTACGTTCCCGAGAAGCGCACCGTGAAGTTCAAGGTCGGCCGCATCATGAAAGAGCGACTGGCCAGCGAAGATGCGGCGGCCAATGCCGCTCACACGGCGGCTTCGTCGCCACCGCCGCCGGCACCTCAGCCGTCCGAAAGCAACACCGGTTCGTAGGCCACCTTTTCACACGCTAAACCCGCCTAAATGTTACATTTCCGATTGACAGCCGACGGCTGATCTTCTAAAACCACATTAGTTGAGACTCAGTCTCAGTTAGTCAGCACTAGAATCCATCACTTTGGTCAAGGTGAATTTGGATGAAAACGTCACTATCAGCACTGCTACCGGGCCAGTCGGGCACCGTCACCAACGTCGGCGGCGCGGCCGGTATTCGACATCGCTTGCTAGAAATGGGCCTGACAGTCGGCACTGCGGTCCAATTGATTCGCACGGCCCCATTCGGCGGGCCGATTGAGTTGGAACTGCGCGGTTACCGGTTGAGCATGCGGCGTACCGAGGCGGAGCACATTCTCGTCGAGGGGCGCTGAGTGTGAGCCCTGAGGCAGTTGCTGCCACATCCACGCGCACGATTGCCTTGGTCGGAAATCCCAATTCCGGCAAATCCACCATTTTCAATCATCTCACCCGACTGAACGCGAGCGTCGGCAATTACCAAGGCGTGACGGTCGAACAACGTACCGGTCGCATCGCCGGCAGCGACATTCAAATCACCGACTTGCCGGGTATCTACAGTCTTTCAGCCGTTTCGCCGGATGAGGTTATCGCGCGCAGCGTGATCCTCGGTTTGCAGCCCGACGCCGAAAAGCCGGACGCGGTGCTCGTGGTATTAGATGCGGCGAGCCTCGAGCGCAATCTTTACCTTGCCACGCAAATACTCGAACTCGGCCTGCCGGTGCTGGTCGCATTAAACATGGTCGATGTGGCCATGCGCCGCGAAAGAGAAGTCGATATCGATGCGCTCTCCGAGCGCTTGGGCGTGCCGGTGGTGGCAACCAACGCGCGCAACGGTGACGGCATCGAAGCGTTGCGGGCGGCGCTCATTGCGTTTGACGGTGCCGATCAGGCGGGCAATGCCAAGCGACCTTGGCCGTTGCCCGAGAAGATCGAAGCGGAAATCCAAACGGTGAGTCGCGCGTTTGAAGAAACCGGCATCGTCGATAAAGACGCGGCCGATGGCGCGGCGCTGGTTTGGCTGACGGATTATTTGACCGGCGCGCCGACGGCGCGGGTGGCGTGCGAAGATTTTCTGGCACCGTTGCCGAGCAAGGTGGGCGCGGCGGTGAAGGCGGCGGCTCAGCGCGTGTTTGATGCATTCGAAGAGCCCGCCAGCGTGATCATCGAAGCGCGCTACGCGTGGATTTCGCAACAAGCGCAAGGGCTGGTGCGTAGCCTGACCAAGGAAAAGCCGCGGCGTACGGTGACGGACCGGGTCGATAGCGTGTTGACGCATCGACTGTGGGGTTTGGGCGTGTTATCGCTGGTGTTGGCGGCGGTGTTTTATTCGATCTTCGCCTTGGCCGACCCGCTGATGGGCTTAATCGAATCGGCGCAGGGGGCGCTGGCGGGGTGGGTGACGGGGCTGATGCCGGAAGGCACGCTGCAATCGCTGGTCGTCGACGGCATCATCAACGGCGTCGGCTCGGTGCTCATCTTCCTGCCGCAAATCTGCATCTTATTTTTGTTTTTGTCTATTTTAGAAGACTCGGGCTATATGGCGCGGGCGGCATTTATGATGGATCGCCTGATGGGGCGCGTGGGGTTGCACGGGCGCAGCTTTATTCCGTTGCTGTCGAGTTTTGCCTGCGCGATTCCCGGCATCATGGCCACACGCACCATTGAAAACCCGCGCGACCGATTGACCACGATTCTGATCGCGCCCTTAATGAGTTGCTCGGCGCGCTTGCCCGTGTACATCATCGTGATCGGTGCGGTATTCGGCAGTAACGCGCTGTTGAAGGCGGGCATTCTGTTCGGCATGTACGCGCTGGGTACAATTGCCGCATTGGTGTTCGGATTGTTATTTAAGAAGACGCTGCTACGGGGGCCGCGTCCCGCATTTTTGATGGAATTGCCGCCGTATCGCAAACCGAAAATCAGCAACTGTTTACTCGCAATGTGGGAACGCAGCCGCCTGTTCGTGACGGAAGCGGGTACCACGATCTTCGTCGCGTGTATCGTGATATGGGCGCTGAGTTACTTTCCCCAATTCGACCAACAAGACATGACGCCGGCGCAGGCTGCCGCGTTTGAAGCCATCCCAGCATCGGACGCCGACGCCCGGGCCAATTTTCTTAACGCGCAACAGCAAGACTACAGTTTGCTTGGTCGCATGGGGCACGCCATCGAGCCGGCGATTGCGCCGCTGGGCTTTGATTGGCGTTTGGGAACGGGCATCCTGTCGTCCTTCGCAGCACGCGAAGTCTTCGTCGGCACCATGGGCATTACATTTTCGCTGGGCGAGGTCGATGAAACCTCCGATGCGCTGCGCGATCAACTCGCGACGGCCAAATGGCCCGATGGACGACCGTTACTAACGCCGTTGGTGGGTATCTCGTTAATGGTGTTTTACGTGTTTGCCTGCCAGTGCATCAGCACGTTGGCCGTCGTGCGCAGAGAGACGGGTACGTGGCGCTGGCCGATCTTTCTATTCGTGTACATGACGGTGACGGCTTATCTGGCATCGCTGGCGATCTATCAAATTGGGCGCGCGGCGGGCTGGGCCTGATCAATCGCGATGCGTATTCGACCGATATCAAAGGAGTTTCAGTGACCTAGCCGTGCTGTGTAAAACGCTTTCCACCGTACACTACCCTTCAACATGACCATCGAAGCATTTATCGCGATTGCCATCATCCTGCTGACGGTCGGTCTGCTGGCGCTGACGCGCCTTGCGACCGACGCGGTGATGATGGGGGCGCTCACGCTGATGATGCTGGTGCCGGTTCCAGAGGCTGACGGTTGGAAGATTGGTATCCTGGATACACAACAAGCGCTGGCGGGCTTCGGGAATACCGGTTTGGCTACTGTCGCGGTGTTGTTCATCGTTGTCGCAGGATTGCGAACGACCGGCGCGGTCGATTGGATCGCGGCGGGCTTGTTGGGGCGGCCTCAAGGTTTGCGGCGGGCGATGCTGCGCATCATCGCGCCGGTCGGTGTGTGCAGCACGATCTTGAATAACACGCCGGTGGTGGCGATGTTGATCCCGGCCATTAGCGATTGGTCGCGGCGGGTGAATGTTCCGGCGTCGAAGCTGCTGATTCCGTTGAGTTATGCCGCGATATTAGGCGGCATGTGTTCGTTGATCGGCACGAGCACCAATCTGGTCGTTAGCGGCTTGGTCGCGGGGCACACGACGATGCAGCCGCTGCCGATTTTTGAAATCGCATGGTTGGGTGTGCCCTGCGCGATAGTCGGTGGTGTGTACCTGCTGGTGCTGGGGCCGGTGTTGTTGCCCGATCGGACGTCAACGCAACAAACGCTCGCCGATGCGCGCGAATTTACCGCCGAGATGATGGTGCCCGACGCCAGCCCGTTGGATGGTCGTACGGTGTACGAAGCGGGCCTGCGCGATTTGCCCGGCTGTTATCTGGTGGAGATCGAGCGCGCGGGCGACATCATCCCCGCGGTCGGGCCCGATCGCGTTCTGCGTGCGGGTGATCGCTTGGTTTTCGCCGGCATCGTCGATTCGATTCGCGATTTGCAAAAGCAGCGTGGGCTGATTCCGGCGACCGACCAAATCTTTAAGCTCGATTCGCACCGACACAATCGAACGCTTTATGAGGCGGTCGTTTCCAATCGTTGCCGCGCCGTCGGCAAGTCGATTAAGGAATCCAAGTTTCGTACGGTCTTTGGTGCGGCGGTGTTGGCCGTCGCGCGCAGCGGCGAACGGGTGCAGGGGCGCATCGGGGATATTGAAGTCGAGCCGGGCGACGTGTTGCTATTGGAAGCGGGGGCGAGCTTTCTGCGGCATCATGGCGACTCGGGCGATTTCTTGTTGGTGCGGGCCTTGGAGGATTCGGCACCGCGGCGGCACGAGCGGGCGGTCATCGCTTTGACGGTGTTGCTGGCAATGGTGATCGCGGCTGCGGCCGGTTGGCTGAGCATGTTGCACGCGGGCCTGCTGGCGGCGGCGGCGATGATCTTACTGCGTTGTTGTTCGGTGACCGGTGCACGACGAAACGTCGATTGGTCGGTGTTGGTGGTGATCGGCGCGGCGCTGGGCTTGGGCGCGGGGCTGGATCAGTCAGGCGCGGCCAAGTCGCTGGCAGATTCGATCTTACAACTGGCGGGCGACAACCCGTGGTTGGCGTTGGCGGCGATTTATATCGCGACGTCGCTCACGACTGAGGTGATTACAAACAACGCCGCTGTCGCGCTGACGTTTCCGATCGCGCTGGCGACAGCGCAGCGCCTCGATGTGAACTTCACGCCGTTTATCTATGCCATCATGATCGCCGGCTCGGGCAGCTTTGCCACGCCGCTGGGCTATCAAACCAATCTGATGGTCTTCGGACCGGGTGGGTATCGGTTTAAAGACTTCTTGCGCGTGGGCTTGCCGTTGAATGTGTTGTTGGCGGTGACGGCGATTTTGTTGGCGCCGCGGATTTGGCAATTCTAAATTAGCGACCGCTACAGCTGGTTAGTCAAGATTCCGGATTTCCCGGCGTCGGCGGTCCATCCGCCGTCCAGCGATGGCGTTGCATCGATAACGGGATGCCGCGTTGGCGCAGTTCTCGCAGTAGGTTGCGTCGAATGTCGTCGGTCAGCGCCCAAGCACCAGCGGGGCTGTCGGCCCAGGCGGCCAGCCAGCAGCAAACGGCGTCCTTCTCGATTGAAATAATCCAGCAGCGCGGGTTTTCGCGCCCGGAAAAGTGGGGGCTGCGTTTGGGGATTTCGACGGCCAATTCGCAGACGGCGTCGAGATCGGCCTCGGGTGCGACGAAGAACTCGACGTAGGCCCATTGATAGGTATCGAAGAGCGAGTAGTTAAAGAAACTCGATTCGAGCATACGGCTGTTAGGCACCAGATAGCGCCGCCAATCCCAGATCTTCACGGTCGTGTGCGTTGCCGTAATGTCTTCGACGGTGCCGTACAGATCATCAACGCGCACGGTATCGCCGATGCGCACCAAACCCGACGATGATATAACGAGCCCCGCGATGGCGTTTTCGAGGAACGGCCGCAGCGCGACACCGGCTACGACTGCGACGACAGCGGCGACGATGGACGCGGACGACGCCGACGTACCCGCAATAAACGGAATGCCCGCCATGACGATCGTGGTCACCGCGATGACTGGGATAAGCAGTCGGCGCAAGACGGAGAAATGGCTCTCGACGCTTTCGACACCACGCTCGCGCGCGATGGTGGTGGGGTTTTCAACTGGCGTGGCCGTGTTGACTGACTCGAAGCGTTCGCGCTGTTCGATGCGACGGATGCGGGCCCGTTCGGAGGAACGTAGGTAGTACGTCACGCGCAGCAAGGCATAAAGGCCGCCGCCGACGACGAAGATCACGTAAACCATTTCGGGTGCGGAAAGGGGCAATCGAAACTCCCATATAGCGACGTTTGGCTTCGCGCGCGATTCAATATGAATTTCAGCGATTGAGCAACGTTACTGAAGCACCGAGTTTATCGCCGCGACATTCGCCTTCAAATGTTCCGGATTGATCGTTCCGACGATCGCCGCCGTGGTGCCGGGATGATCGAACGCAAATTGAAACGATGCGCGGACTGGGTCGTCATCAGCGATGGTGTTTACGTGACCGCTGGCGAGGACTTTCTTTAACAGTACCCCTTTGCCCGCTTGGGCGGCGGCGTCGAGGACCGGTCGTTCGTCGGTGTAAGCCGGGTGGTAGGTGGCCATTACCACGTCGAGCGCGGCGACGGCACGCAAGCCGCCTTCGACGGTCTTGGTCGACGCACCGATCGCGCGGGTAAGGCCGCGGGCGCGCAGTTCGTGCAACGTGGCGATGACGTCGTCGGAGAGATTCGCGAGGTCGTTACCGTCAGAGTGAATCATCAACACGTCGAGATGGTCGGTTTGCAAGCGTAGTAAGCTGCGTTCGAGGCTGGATTGAATATGGGCGGGAGAGAAGTCGTAATGCGATTGACCGTCGATGAACTCTTCGCCAGCTTTTCCGACGATCACCCAGTCGTCGCGCTGGCCTTGCAATAAACGACCGAGGCGCTCTTCGCTGAGGCCATAGGCGGGTGCCGTATCTAGCAGGTTAATGCCGAGGTCGCGCCCGAGGGCGAGGAGGTCTGCAAGTTCGGCTTCGGTGGGTAAGTCAAAGCCGGTGGGATACTTCACGCCTTGATTGCGACCGAATTTGACGGTGCCGAGGCCCAGCGGCGAGACAAAAAGATCGGTTTGGCCAAGTCGGCGGCGTTGCATGCTGTAGATTCTAACGGGCGTGGGTGAATCGTGTTGGGATTTGAATGAGATGCCTCAAAACACCAAGGCTGGTGGGTTGCTTCAACCCGCACGCTGGGTTTTCTACTCTCCAACGGGTCAGTATGAGTATCAGGCGTCTTTAGTAATGCACATCTCTCTTGTTGCAATGCCGTACCGGTTTATGAACGGATTGAAATTAGAGCCGCGACCGTGAGGGAGCGGTGCGTGCCAGATCTTGCGGAACGCTAAATTTGTTTGCGACGAAGCAATCTTCGTTGTTTCAACATCTGCATTCATGGGAAAAGAGATTTTTAGTTATTGTATTAACTCGATACGTCGAGTTGCCCGAGCGCTCGATGCTTGACCGCTTCCTGACGGGCGCGGCTCTGACGGATGGCGTACGACGATGGTTAACTTGTAACGCGAGAGGTCAACGGTGGTTCGTGTTGAGGGTGCCGGCGATTTTGAGCTAGCTTGGAAATTCACCCGCGCGCTGCCATGTGACGGTGTCCCAGGGTGGGAGTGCGAAGTCGGCAGCTGGCAAGGCGGAATAATCGTTTTGCGTGTTGCTGGGGCGAACGCCTTTTTCCTCCAGCTTTGGCAATAGCATGCGCGACAGCAACGGTGCAAAGGTGAGCTTCGTAGGCCAGCAATACAACGCGTTGCCCGCGTCGTGGATGGTCGGCGTATCGGGCATCCAGCCCTTCGATTCGGATTTGCCCTCCACGCGATCGACGGGATAGACGGCGAATTCAAAGTCGGCGAGATTGATATCGGGTAAGTATTTCGCGGATGCTTTGCGAATTGCACTTAATACCAGTGCGGGGTCGGCATCTTTTTCGCGCTCGGCGACTTGGCCACCTAAATACCAAACACGTTCACCGGTTTGCATCGTGTGCGTCGTGATGGTGGCGATGGGTTTTTCGGAAGTACCGACGAGATGCACGAACAAATCGAACGGCGCGGGCTTGAGAAAGCCCATCAGCAGCGGTCGATGTTGTGTCTTTAGCTGTCCCTCTTGTTTCGCCGCGCGCGCGAGCGGGTGATTGCCTTCGGCGCTGGTGAATATGAAACACGACGCGTTAATAGTGGCAGCAGGTGTGCCGAGGATGCCGCGGTCGAGTTGCGTAGTATCTAAAAGCGATACTGGTGGGCCAATCGCTGTTGATGGGTTACCCGTTTCAACGCTGCGCACCGCATCGGGGGCGGCGCCGGCTAAGGCGCGCACCACACTGGGGATGTCGAGCACCGGCTCGCTCATGTGAATGGCGGTGCCGTTAAAGCCGGTATCGGTTAGGCCGACAGGCCAGTCACCACGCGAGATTTCGAACACATCGCGACCCAACATGCGCTTGGTGAGGCCGCTGACCATGCTGCCGACGAGACCGCCGGGGATGAGCAGTTGTTGCGAATCGGCCGCCATGCGCGCGGCAGTCAGATCGACGGGTCCTTCGCCGCGCAAGCTGTCGAGCCAAACATCGGGCATGGCGCTGATGGAGTGGGCGAGTTTGTTGACTTTGCCGGTGAGGGCGTATTTCAGGCCCGAGTGAATGATGCCTTGGGCGGCAAGCGTTTGGGTGCCGCCCACGCCGCCGGATGCCAGCAGCAGCACGTCGTAGCCGCGTTGGCGTAATTCGGCGAAGGTCCACAGTCCGGCGATGCCGGCACCGACGATCACGATGTCTGCTTTGATCTCGGGCATGCGGGGTTAGTGCATTTGGCTCAGCGTTATCTCGCTATCTTCTTCATCTGTGAAACATGTAACGAGTCGATCCTAAGCCGTGCGGTTATAACTGACCAGCGTAACCAATTGCGGCGGCGATAGTTGCAATCGATGCCGCATGTCGTAATGTATTTCCCATGGGCGTGCCGCAGGTAGGCGGCACCCGTTGATACCTCGGGGCCAGTCAGGGTTCGCATACCGGTGGCAGTAACCAAACAACCCGCCGTCTTCGTCGATCGCGACGACACGCTGATCAAAGACTCGGGCTATATGCGCGACCCCGCCCAGATTCACATCATCCCCGGCGTGCCGGCGGCGCTGCGTAAGCTGCGCGATGACGGTTTCGCCGTGGTCATCGTTACCAATCAGTCAGGCATTGCGCGCGGATTTTTGACCGAGGAAGAGCTGCGGTCGGTGCATGAAGCCCTGCAAGAGCAGCTGGCCGAGCGCGGGTCGGCCGTCGATGCGATCTACTATTGCCCTTATCTCGACGGGCGCGATGCCAAGGTCGAGGAATACCGCATGGATAGCGAGCTGCGCAAGCCGCGCCCCGGCATGTTGCTCAAGGCGGCGGCGGATTTGCATCTCGATCTCGATCAATCGTGGATGGTCGGTGATAAGGCCAGCGATGTGGAGGCGGGTCGCGCCGCAGGCTGCCGCACGATCATGATCGGCAGCGGGGCGGACGGCGACGCGGCGCGACCGGATCATTTGGTACCCGATTTCGCACGGGCGGCCGATTTGATCTTGCGCGAATCGCAACGTTTGGCCGAAATGCGCGCAATCGTGTCGCGGGCACGCCAGCGCGAGGCCGAATCGCGCCAGCGCGAAATGGCGAGCACGCGACGACCGATAGAGGACAGCAGTAGTCGCGCCACGACGGCGCCGCAGCCGCCTCCGCCAAGTAAACCGATTGAAGCACCGAAACCGCCGCCGGTTGAGCGGCAGATTGAAGCCCCCAAACCCGAGCCCCCGCAACCCAAACCGGAAATGACCATGAAGCCAACGGAAGCCACGCGGCCCGACGCAGCCCCGCGCACCGAAAGCCAGGATAAGAAGACCGAGACCGCCAAGGCGGAGCCGACGGGCGCGACAGAGAAGCGCGTGCCGGCGTCGTCGAATGATGGCAGCGCATTCGATGTACTACACGAGATCCTCGACGAACTCAGGTTGATTCGGCGCGATCGGCAGTTTCAGGATTTTTCGTTCGCGCAGTTGGCGGGGGCCATCGCGCAGGCGTTTGCCTTGTTCGCGTTGGCGTATGGCCTTTATTCGGTCGTGAACGAGCAAGGTGAGACGGGGTTGTATTCACTGCTGTCGGCGATGGTGTTTCAGTTGATGGCGCTCACGGGCTTTATGGTGACGCGCCGACGGTAGCTGAATGCGTTACTCCGTTCCACCATTGGCCAACGCCGCGCGGGCTGCGTCCACCGTCACGGAGGGTGCGCCGCTTTCGATCATGTTGATGATTAGTGATGCGAGCGGTTCCTCCAGTGATTCCACATGACCATCAACGAATGCGAAGCTGGCCATCGCTTGACCGCGGTTGTTGGCCGTCGAAAAGCGTTCGGCGAAGACGATTTCGTTGGGAGCGGATTGATTCGTGAGTCCGGGTCGATAAACGAGATGGCTCTTATCTTCCAAGTCGGCTAGGTCGGTCGGCCCTTCGTTGGTATAGGGATTCTTTAATTGTTCCAGCGTGAGATTGTTGGATTTTACTAATTCCGCCAGCGAATCGGGGAATTGTCCGCCGTGTGCTTCCGCGTAAATGTAAAGTCCTTGCGTGATGGCACGCATGTTGGACATGCCAACGACGCGTTGGGCCTCATGGCGTGCCGATGTTAAGGCATCGATCGCTTGGTCGGCGACGAAGGCGAGCACTTCTTCACCACCGATGCCGGATTCACCTCCATCTTGCGACGGTCGCCCCTTACCCAAGTCCCAACGCAAACGAAAGCGGCTAAATTGACCATCACGGGTGAGGGCTGCCGCGAGTGAGCCATCCTTGACGAGTGGGCCGAACTGCGCACCCGCAAGCATGGGTAGCATCGGGGCTTGTTGGGCCAGCAGCGGCAGATCAACGTTGAGATAAAACTGATTGGAACGGTCGAGGCGCGTGAGGCCACGACTGGCACTCGCCGATCCGGCGCTTTTCAGAAGTACCTTAGCAGTATCGCGCACGGTCTTGGCGTCGATGGCAATTACAAGATGCTTTCCGGCAAGCGTCCACGCCACGGGCGTCATGCCGGTGGCGGTGTGGATTTGCAGGCCGGCTTGCTCGCGCGTGTCGAACGTCAATCCGAAGTGGGCGGTGAGTTTTTCGGCGGCGCTTGCGAAGACAGTGGGGTCTTTGACGGTGGTGACCAACGCCCATGCCACAGGCGGTTGTTGCGAGAAGTCGGGGCGCACGACCAAGACAAATTCGTCGTGGATTTGGCTCAGCAGATTGGCATTGAGGTCGACGCCAGTGGTTTTGTTGAATGCGGCCAAGTCTTCGCGATACTCCACGCCAATGGTCTCGTCGAATCGGTCGGTGATCTGGTAGAGCAACGTGGGTAATTCAGAGAGGTTTTCGCAGCCTATGCGCGCCGTTACGGGGAAGGCCGTCGATAGTTTTGGTTGCAAGGCCGACTCGGAGTTGCTCCCACTCAAGATGCGCGCTAAGCCTTTGCATTCTTCATTGAGCATGGCCAACGCGCCGAGCTCGATGGCGTTGCCGCTGATATCGAGATAGGCCGCTGCCGCGTGCAAGTCTTCGGGGTTGAGAATTTGCATCAGCAGTTCGTCTCGGCTGCGCGGTTTGGGCTTGGGTTGAGCGGCAATGAACGGCTCGGGTTGAAACAGCACCCACGCCGCCGCATGCTTGGGAAGTTCGCGGGCCACGCGGCGCACACCGGGGGCGGAGACGAGCGATTCGCGCGGATCGTTTTTCTGCATGTGCGCCGCGCGCACGAGCCTGCTATCGTTGGATGCGACGGCGATTTTGCCGCGCACGGCGATGTACAAAGCGGGCTTGTCTGCGCCGGGTATTTCAATGGTAAAGGTTGGCAACTCGCCCGCGATGCGCGCACGGGCTTTATCGTTGTGTGGATTGGTAGCACCAATCAGAGGCAACAGCTTCTTCGATAACCAATCGTGTAAATCGAAGCCGGGTTTCGACAGGTCCATCACGACGACGACATCGATATCGCCATCGCCATCACGGTCGTTGTCGCGGTCCCGTCGTTTTTTGGGAACAAAGCCGAAGGCCATCTCACCGGGGATCGACGCCAGTAAGTCGACGTGCAGGTCGGGGGCATCATTCTGCGGCGCGGCAAAAGCAGCAATCTTACGAATCAGCGCTTCGCTGACAATCTCGGCGCGGAAGTTTACGGCCACGGCGACGGCCGTATCACGCGGCATCATGGCGAGCAAATCGGCGCGCGATGCGGCGGAGCGCGGCGTTTCGTCGGGCGCGAGGAGGCAGCCCAGCGTTAGGAACAGGGCGGTGGCAGTGGCAAGCATGTTCTAGTCCCTTTCCTCGGCGGCTTGTTGTTTAACGGCGGCGCGCTGTTTGCGCGTCGGCAACTTTTGGAGACGGCGATCCAACTCGTCAAATAGCTTGTCGAGCGGTTTCATCTCAGCCTTAGCGCCGGCCTGGTCGTCTTCGTCGATGAGTTGTTGAATCTTCGCGCCTTGCGTACGTTCAAAGGCGGCGGCGCGCGCTTCGATATCGCGCAAGATGCCATCGGCCGAGGCGCGTTGGCGATCGTCGAGTTGGTAGCGATCGGCAAAGCTCATGACGAAGCGCCGCCACTTCGAGGCGCGCGGTGTGAGGATGGCCGGCGTGCGACGCTTGCGTTTGAGTTCTTCGGCGTTCTCGCGCGTGACTTTGGTGAGACCGACGGGCACGCCGTCTTCGGCGGTCGCGGGCTGATATTCAAAGTCGTAACCCGTCATCGGATCGGCGGGCAGACGAGACAGATAGGTCGGCGTCAGTGCTTGCAGATCCGGGGGCAGATGGCCGCGATCCTGTTCGTAGGCGCGCACGGCCAGCCGCACGCGGGTGCGCTCGAAATTGCTCTTGCTCATCAATACGATTTCATGGGCGCGCGAGAAGGACGGCAGCGTCGCCATCGTCAGCATGTCCCAACTGGGGACGTCGGCGAGCAGCAAATCTTCTTGCAGGATGGTGCCGGGCGTGCCGTCGCGCTTCGGGCGCGTGCCTTCGCGTACCTTTTCGTAGTACTTCTTGGCATGTCGCTTGATCGCGCGATCGGGCAGATACACGCGACGCAGTTCCTTTACCAGTTTGTGCCAGCCGGTTCCGTTTTCCGGCTTGAGCAACGACGGCGGGGCGGGAACGCCGAGCATATTCGCATCGACATTGGGATTGATAAGAACATCATCCACGATGTCGTCGGTGAGGGCTTCCTCGGCGCGCAGCATGTCTTCAAACGACGGCAGGTTGGCGGCGATCGCATCCATCTCCGCCGTCGTATTCATTAAGAAATCTGTCGGTATGTCGTACGTATTCGCCAGTTGCGTGAGTTGATCGGCCGCCAACGCATTCACGGCGACACCGACGAGACCTTCGATCATGGTGGAACCGTGGCCCAAGTGGTTGCCCATGCGTTGAGCGGTTAACAAACGATCCATCCCAAGTTGGTAATCGCCCGCGCGAATCTGGCGCAGGGCGTCGGCGGCGAGCAATTTGGCGAGTTGTCGCTGGGTGCCGAGTGACGGTAGCAGGAAGCTATAAAGCGGTTCGCCGACGTTGCCGAAAAGCGGCAAGAAGTAATCGTCCATCTGTGTGGCCTCGCGGGTGATGGACAGGGCGTCGGCATTGGCATCAAGGTAGGCGATAAGCTGTGCTTCTGTTTCCGGATCGTCGGGCCATTCGCCGCGCGCGGCCTTATCGACCCAATCCTCCGGCGCGGGCTCGGGCGCGACGTAAGCGTTGACGGCGTCAAAGTAACGAAAGGCGGCGTTGTTTTCGTTGGTAATCTCCGGTACGCGAATGCCGCGCTCGCGCAAATAATCATACGGGAGCATGTTATACGTTTCGCCGCGGACAACGATGAAGGTCTGCTCGGCGGTGGGTGGTTCGGCAGTTCCGATGGATGGCGTGATGAGCATACAGCAATAAATCGCACATCGAACGCGGCGGGATAGTGTCATGGGTGTTTTTCTCCCGGGCAGAGTCTGCAGTAAATATTCGGTCGGCGTTGGTTGTTCGCAAATGGTCCGGCGGCGCATGCACAGAGGCGGCGAGGGCCACCAGGTCGCCGCATACCGCAAATTTTGAACACTAGCAGGCCGTCTCAAATTGAAACGCCGGGGAGCCGATTCGGTTCCAGCGTTGCGGTGGAATTTTTGTGGCCGGGGGGAAGGAAAGTTGTGAGAAGCCGACGAGTTTGCAGATCCGGCGACCGGACGGATCGAATATACAGACTTCCTGCTCCACGATTTTTGTGGACAGAAAGGGTTCTGCGCTTCGGCCAAAACCCTCACCCCAGCCCTCTCTCTGCAAGGGAGAGGGAGTTTGCGTTATTCGCATGCACTATATCAACGCACGAGTGACTGCGATATTGGATGATTTGTTGGCATACACCGGCTACTAGTCGACGCCACAGCGCAACCATCGCTCTCAGTCGTGAAATGGTCTAGGCGGATGGTGATTTTTGGTCAGTGCAAGAGATGAATTTTGACGCCGTTTATTTCTTGCGGCCTGCGACAGGCGGCTAGGCGCTATCGCGGGTGGTAACTTCGTAATTGGTGCGCTCGCCTTTGCCGCGTAGGGGGTAATCCTTGCGTAGTGGGAAGGAGCCGAAATCGTCCCAGGTGAGGATGCGGCGGAGGTCGGGATGACCTTCGAATGTGATGCCGAACATGTCGAAGACTTCGCGCTCCATCCAGTCGGCACCTTTCCAAATCGGCGTGGCGGAGGCGAGCTTGGGTTCGGGGTCGTTCACGAATGCTTTTAGAAAGATGCGATGGCCGTGCGTGTGCGAGAGCAGCGAATAAATCACGCCGTAGCGGTCGGTGGCATCGGGAAAGTTGAGGTAGTCGACGCAGGTCAGATCGACGAGTTGCTCGAACTTCATTGCGGCGTCATCGCGCAGGAAGGTCAGCACATCGATCAGTTGCGCGGGCTCGACTCGGATGAACATCTGATCGCCCGGTTCGTCACCGCGCATGAGCAGGGGCGTGGCGGTGAAATCGGCACCGGAAATCTTCTTGTTTAATGCTGCGACAATTTGGTCGGGGCTGGCCATATGGTGATTTCCGGAGCGGTGCGCAAATTGGCGTTCTTCGTTGTGACAAATTAGCCCCCGGCCAATGGCCGGGGGTTAAGTGCGGAATACGCGAAACTAGTTTTTTCCTTCGATGCCTACCTGCACCGTCGGCTCAACAACCATACCGAGGCCCTTACCGCGTTGGGCGCTGGTTTGCACACCGTCGCGTTCGACGAGCCGCTGAATGGCCATGACGCCTTCGATCAATGTCTCGGGTCGCGGTGGGCAGCCGGGCACGTACACATCGACGGGCAAGAATTGATCGACGCCTTGCACAACGGCGTACGTATCAAACACCCCGCCGGTGGAGGCACAGGCACCCATCGAGATGACCCACTTGGGCTCGCAAATCTGCTTGTAGATGCGTTGCAGCACCGGCATCATTTTGATGGCAACGCGACCGGCGCAGATGAGCAGGTCACTCTGGCGCGGGCTGAAGCGCATGACCTCGGCACCGAAACGGGCGAGGTCGTAACGGCTGGAGGCGGTGGCCATCAGCTCGATGCCGCAGCAGGCCGTCGCAAAGGGCAGCGGCCACAGCGAGTGCTTGCGCGCCCAGTTCACGCCGTTTTGGCGGAAGAATCCCACCAACTCATCGAGGCGCGTGGTGACGACGTCGTCATTGCCCATGCTGTGCGGTTGGTATTCGCTTTTTTGCATATCGTGGCAACCTTTCGGATTGCGGATTTCAATTCAGTGCGTCCACAGGACGCGGCTCTGAAATTGTTTCGATGCGTCCACGGGACGCGGCTCTGAGATCGTTTCGCCGAGCGTTTTTTTGTCATCGACGCGGGACGATGCGTTGGGCATCAATCGTAATTGAGAATGCCTTTGCCCCACTCATATAAGAATCCTAGTGTCAGGATCGTGAAGAACACAAACATGACCCAGAAAAGCATGTCGGCATTGGCGGCAAAAGCGCTGCCGTCCGCTTTGGCTTCCAAGTAGGCCATTGCCCACGGGTACATGAAGATTAATTCGACATCGAAGATCAGGAACATCATCGCGACGAGATAAAACTTCACGTTGAAGCGTTGGCGGGCGTCGCCAATCACCGGCATGCCCGATTCGTAGATGCCTTCTTTCTCTTCGCCATGCCGCTTTTTCTTGGGGATGAAGTGCGTAAGAAACAGAATCGCCAGCCCCACGACGAACGCGATTCCGAGCAGCACGGCAATTGGGCCGTAACCCACGGGGGCGGTGAGGGCGAGCATCGATAGTTGATCGTTATTCACGAGCGAAATTTCCTTCGTTTGAACGTCCGGAAACGAATGAGTCTTCAAGGGTCTTTTCGTCGGAATTTTAACCGGTTCGGGCTTACTTCGGGAGATGGCTCGTGAAAAATTTCACGCAGATGGAACGCCGTAGGTGGCAGATGCGGCGTGTCGATGCCACGGCTATATTGACGGCGGGTCGGCCAGTCACATCACGAGTTTCACGAGCGGAGGGCTTGCAAGATGGCAAACACGATCATGGTCATCAAACCTTATCGCTGGGAAGGGCTTTGGGTTTTCGATGATCCGGCAGTCGGGTTGGAGCGGGAGCCGTTTGTTGCCGGTATTCCGGAGATGATCGATCGCTTGGTCGCCGAGATTCCCAATGCTGCCGGTGGGTTTCGGCTGACGTTTTCGTCCGTCGCGTTTCCGGGGCATCAACTTAGAATCGACCTGCGACGCGAGGAAGCGGGCGGCCGCTATTACCATTCCGACGAATACCAAATGGAGGGTTGGCTCTGCCCGGCACTGTTTCGGTACTTCGAATCCGCGCCGGAGGAGATTTACGTGCGGGCCGACGCCATTGCCGCGTCAGACTGACTCGACCAAAACCGGCTCCTCGGCGGCGTCGAAAACGCGGCCGCGGCGTAGGCGTTCCAATTCCTGCGCGCGCAGCTTGCTGGATCGGTCCTGCACGTGCCGCAGCCATTGGTGTTGTTCTTCGCTGAGTTTCTTGACGCCCAAGTATTCGAGCAGGAAACGCAACTGGTCGGGCTTGGAACAAAAATGCGGTGCGGCCGCGCCCATGGCGGCGAGGTCGGCCACGATGCTTTCCTCGCGCCGACTGGAGCGGCGAATCCAACGGCCCACCGACGCATCGAGAAAGTAGAACTCGAAGCGTTCGCCCGGCAGACAGCGAATCAGCACATTGCGCCAGAACAAATCGCGATGCACAAAGCCGGCCTCGTGCATGTGTCGGACCTGGCGGGCGAGCGAGGTGAGAATTTCGCGACGAATCGCCACCGAGCGCGGCGACGTCGTGCTGCTGAAATTTTGAATGAAATTCGACAGTGCCGTCGCGTCGGGCACGGCTTCAGTGATGATGAAGCAACTCTTAACGAACAGGCCAATGCGGCGTTCGCCAAACGCGACGGGGCGCACGCCTTGAATGCCAAGTTGCCGCATTTGTCGCAGGGATTGATACTCGCTGCGGGCGCGGCTCGCCTTCAGTAGCGTGCCGCGGAACATGCCCTTGAAGCGATTGCGCCAACGAGGGTAGTGGTAGCGCTTGATAAAGAACGAGGTCGACTTGTCCTCGAGGTCGAAGCGAATGACGTCGCTGCTGCGGCTCCACGCGGCCAGCGCATGGCCCGGATGACACAGCACTTTCTGCACGGTATCGAGACCGGCGTCGCGCAGCATCTCGGCATACGGTTTTTTGATCGTCATGCGATCGGTCGTGAACACCTAATGGGCCTCCACCCGCAGCGGCACGCGATCTGTTTGCAGCAATTCCAAGGCTGCGCTCAGGACCAACTCGACGGGCAATTCGCGCATGCAGTTATGATGACCGAGCGGGCAGGTTCTTTCCATACACGGTTGGCAATCGAGTTCGAGTTTCACGATGCGCTCGCGGTCGGCATAGGTTTCCGCCCAGCGCGGGTCGCTGCTACCGAAGACGGTAACGACGGGCACGCCGAGGGCCGGCGCGAAATGGCGCGGGCCGGTGTCGTTGCTGATGAGCAGGTCGCTACGCGCGATCAGCGCTTTTAACGGCCCAATGCCGAGGTCCACATGAATATCGATGGGCCCCTTGGCGGCGGCCCGTAATTGGTCGGCCATACGGGCTTCTTTGGGGCTGAACGAGGCGATGACGCGGGCACCGTGGTCGCGGGTGAGGCGGTCGGACAGGGCGGCGTACCTTTCGGTAGGCCAGCATTTGGCGGAGCCGTAATTCGCTCCCGGGTTGAGCACGATCAGCGGCTGCGATGGTTTATGCGATTCGAGTTTGGCCGTGACTGCCGCTTCGTCGGCGGGGGCGACGTGCAGGCGCATGCGACGGTCGATGTTGGTACAAGCGAGCTTGCGTGCGATCTCGTTGTAATAGTCGATTGCGGGGATGGGCGTGAAGCTGCGACCTGTGCACGGGGGGTAGAGCTTATCCGTCAGCAACCATGACCTTCGGTCGCGGGCGTAACCGATGCGGCGCGGAATGCCGGCGAGCGCGGTAACCAAGGCCGAGCGGAAAGAGTTGGTGAGCAGCACGGCCGCGTCGAAATGACCCGCGCGCAGCGTGCGAATCAGGTGCCACGTGCTGGACGTGTAACGCGCGTCGACTGCGCGCTTGCCCTTTGTCGGCCAGTACAGTTCGTCGTCGGCCAAGTCGCTGCCGCCAAGCACCTGCGATACGTATGGGCGCATCAGGTGCGTGATCTGGGCGGCGGGATAATGCCGGCGCAGGGCGTTGAGGCAGGGGGTCGCCATGACCACGTCGCCGATCCAGTTGGGCACGGCCACCAGCAATCGCTGGGGCGAATGCGGCGCGGGTTGGTCGGTCTCGGCGTTGCGGGTCACAAGTTCAGTCTAGCTAATCGGTTAGACTCGAACAATCGGGCCGTTGTTTCGAGTATTGGTGTAACTGGACAACCCCCCGGATTCGTTCTAAATTGGGCGTTTGGTTGAATTTATGACTCAGGGCGCGGCAGCGTCCGCATGTGGCGGCGAGGTTTTTGATGGGCGGCCTGCTTGAAGGCAAAAAAGGCGTTATCTTTGGCGTGGCCAACGATTACAGCCTGGCGTGGTATATCGCGGACATGTTTCACAAGCACGGGGCCGAGATGGCGTTTAACCATCTGCCCGGCGATCGCATGGAACGGCGCGTGCGCAAATTGGCCGAACCCATCGGTGCCAAGATCATCGCGCCCTGCGATGTGACCAGCGACGAACAAATCGAAGAGTTTCTGGGCACCGTCCGCGAGAGCTACGACAAGATCGATTTTCTCGTGCACGCCGTCGCCTTTGCCAATCGCGATGCATTGCTCAATCGCTTTTACCAGACCGGTCGCGAAGACTTCAAACAGGCGATGGACATCAGTTGCTATTCGTTTATCAGCGTGTGCCAAAAGGCCTTCGATATGTTCAAAGAAGGCAGCTCGGTCTTAACGCTTAGCTATCTCGGCGCGGCCAAGTTTGTGCCGGGGTATAACGTGATGGGTGTTTGCAAAGCCGCCCTCGAATCGTCGGTGCGCTACATGTCGGCCGACCTTGGCGATTTGAAGAAGGTGCGCGTGAACGCGATCAGCGCCGGACCATGCCGCACGCTTAGCTCCGCGGGCATCGGCGGCTTCGATAAAATTCTCGATCACTATCCGACCAAGTCACCGCTGAAGCGCAACATCGAATCCGACGAAGTCGGCAAGTCGGCGTTGTACCTGTGCAGCGACCTATCGAGCGGCGTAACGGGTGAAATCCATTACGTGGACGCCGGTTACAGCATGGTCGGTTGGTAAGCCGCTTTTAGGCGCAATCGTCGCGGTGGTTGTTGCGCTGGTTAGGAAAACAAAAGCGAAATCAGAACTCGCGGCAGTGGTGAAAGACTGATGCCGCGAGTTTTTTTGTTGCTGTGGGCGTGCCTAGCGCGGTAACGCCCAGTTTTTGAAGGGGCTCGCGGTAGCGTGTTTGGCGGTCATCCCGTTACGACTAGACCACTTCACGATTGAGTGCGCCCTCGGGTGATTTGTCGGCATCTACCGGCTATTAGCCGGTGCCACAGTGCAGCCGTCGCTCTTAAACGTGAACTGGTCTAATGCCCCCTTTGAGGCTACCGAATCCAACGCAATTAAAATCAACCGTGGATATGATCGCCACGCCCATTCCGTAAATCGCAAAAGTCAAATGTCAAATTTGAGATTTGACATTTTAGTTTGCCCATCGCGTTATGATTTGACGAAACCTCAATTCGCGTACCACATCACTTATTATGCACGATTCACTACAAACTATCTAATATTCGATCCAGTATAAAATAAACCATCAATCATTCGCGATTGGGACTTACTCATTCCCAATTCGCTCTTCGCCATTCTAAAATCTCCTACCCCGCCACCCCATTAATCGCCAGCGTGTGCAATTCGTCCGACGACTGGGCGGCGAGCATTTTCTCGTACGTCTCCTGACTCATGACCAAGCGGCTCAGGCGGGCCAGCGCTTGCATGTGCAGCCGCGTTTCGCTGGTGGGGCTCGCGATGAGGGCGATGAGCGTGACCGGCTTGCCGTCGATGGCGTCGAACTCGATCGGTTCGCCCATCTTGCCGATGGCGATCGTCATGTTGTCGATCGCGTCGGTCTTGGCGTGCGGCACGGCGAAGCCGCGACCGATGCCGGTGGTTTTTTGGGCCTCGCGCTCCATCACGGCGGCCAACAGTTGGTCGCGCCGCTTGGTCAGGCCTTGCTCGGCGATCAGATCGACCAACTCGGCAATCGCCGCCGATTTGTCACCGGCACCCAGTGGCACCTTGACGAGTTGAGGGGGCAGATATTCGGAGAGTTCCATATGAGTCTTGCTTCTTTTGGTGTTGTGAAAAGAGAGATGCTAACGGGGGCGGGGAGGGGGGACAAGGTTGAGGAAAACTGATTACGGCTGTTTAACAGCAGATAATGAATACGTGAATCGAACCGGCTAATGGACAGCCCATTGAGATACCGATCGTCATTCGCTTATTCGAGTCCCTACGCCAAAGGCGTTACCCCACGTAGCCCGGGGTTGACGCGTAGCGGCTACCCTGGGTACTGGGTTTCGCTAACGATTTCAACTCTGAAAGAGTTGTGGCGTCGATCGAGCGGAGGATGCCGCAACCCCGTTGGGGTTGAACGTTGCGATGAATACATAAACCCCGGGTAGCCGAGTTTCGGCAACCCGGGGCTAGTTGGCGTAACGCCTTCGGCGTATTCACGTTCTGCAATCCCATTTCAGCGCCATTATTTCTCTAATTTAAAACGGGCGCATTGAAATTGCCTGTGCTGTTAAGTATGAAAGTCTGAGCCAGAGGCGATTGTTAATTGATAGAAGCTGATTGACACCTTCGTTTGGGAAAACTGGCGCAATTGCGTGCGTGAGAGCACGGGCGGTGACGCACAAGCCATCGTACGCCTGCTCCGAGAAGTGATGCGCCTTCGCAGACAGTTTTATACAAAACACGTCTCAAACGCCCTTCGAATCACCGACGGTTCCGCTCTGTCATACACCGCAAAGACGACGCGTTTGAAGATGCCTGCGAATGGGCCGTCGTCTTTTAAGGCGGCGGCGAAGCGGGCGGCGATGTCGGCGGGGTCGTTGCGAAACACGCCGCAGCCCCACGCGCCGAGGACCAACGGGTCGAGTCGTTCCGCGGCGCAGATCGACAAAACGTATTCGATGCGGCGCGACATGATAGTTTAGATGCGCTCGCGGGCGATGGGGTGGTCGCGCAACACGACGCCGGCGTTGACGGCGGGGGACGTGATAAACGTCGTCTCGTACGGTTCATCGAGCAACGCGCCCGCGTCATCGCGAAAGACGGGCACGCGCGGCGAATAGATCATGTAATCGGTGTAACACGCGTCGCGCTCGGCTCGGTTGATATCGTAGTATTCAAAGCTTGCTTCCAACGTTGGGAATAACGCGGATGCGCGAGCGAGGGATTCTTCCTGCGCCTGCGCGCCGGTGATAAAGCCGCCGCCGGGGCTTTTGGCGGAGGCGAAATTGAGGCACATGGTGTTCGCTTCGCCGTCGGAAACCACTAACCGCCGCGCGGCTTCCAGCGTCGTCTCCGCTGTCACTTCAAACTCGGTCTCGTGCTTAGATAGTTTTCCGTCGATACGTTGCTGCAAAATCGATTCGCGCACTTCGCTAAGCTGATCGGGTGAATACAAGCGCGCGTCGCGCGTACACCGCTGCACGGCAGCTTGGATCTTGACGTTCTCGCCGTCGGCGCTGGTGTAGCTACCGCGCTTGATGATGGCGAGCGTTTCTTCCGCGAGTTTGGCCCGTTGGGAGCGGTTCATGACTAAAATTTTTCCAGACAACGCAGTTTCAGCGTTGGAATCCAGTCCACTGTTAACAATCTGACGGCCTAAACCCGAAATTTCGAATAATTTTCTGGCCCGATGGGAGTATGATAGCTCGCAGTGAACGTGGTAACAACTGCATCCGATCAGATCGGTAGTGGTTCACTTAGGATTTTATCACCTAAATCATAGTTTGATATGGGGTTGCGCGATTGCCCCGATGGCGCTATAAGTGGTAGCAGTTGATTTTCTTATTGAAGGGAGGCAATATGCCAGCTACTACTGACAGACAGGCGGACTTTTACAGGGAGTTTCTAATGGGTAGAACCAAATTTGAGCCGAGCGACTTTGGTATCGATATGAGTCGTGCTGAGTTTGATGATTTAATGGTCGATACCTTTGGCACGAAGTTTAGAGGCCAAATGACAATCGACGAGTTACTTCTTCGACCGCGTATGGCATCTAGCTTTTGTGATGCCGTGCGGTTCGAGAACGGGTTTTATGACCTTCCTGACGACATCATTTTGAGAGTGATTATGCAACGGCGGAAGAACCCTTAACTGCGGTCCTCACGGTTGATTCGCCCACCGTTGGCGACCTTCTTTTCCTCATTCTCCAACATCGCTACCAAATCGTCGATGGTCCAACACTTGTCGGTGATGGCTGCGGCTTGCGCGGGCGTCATACCTAGGCTCTGATGCTTGCGGCAAAAGTTGTAGTGGAAGTAGTGAAGGGCTAGAGCATGCTCGTGGTTGGCCAGCTTCTTACTGAAAGCGTTAGTGAGGCGGGTAAACCGTCGATTTTGCATCCGCAAGGTTAGGTTTTGGCGTTCGACGTATGACGTGCTGATATGGTCAACGTGCGGGTAACCGATCAGCCCACGACGTTCGCAGCCTATACACTCTGACGGTGAATATCGTTTGTGTCCGTCAGGCTCAGCGCCGTAGATTTTGACAAGCTGGCCGTAGTCAATGTCATCACCAAATACGTCGCGCACTGCTTCCAGATAAGCACGATGGCCGTCGCTGGTTAGTTGAATGCGATTGACGATGCGGCCCGCTACATCGCTTAGAAACTCGCGAGCGTAGCCAGCATCGCGGCCGCCCAAGAGATAGCTTACGACCAGCTTGGAATCGGCATCAATAGCGACCCAAGTCCAAACGTCGCCGTCGCCAATCTTGCCCTTTTCTTTCGACTTCTGCTTACACCCGACAAACGACCAAATTTCATCGACCTGCACGCGGTCACAGGTCAGGCCCCGGACGGCTACATCGTGATAGTCGCGACAGAGGCTGCCTACGTCAGCCAGCAACCGTAGCACGGTCAACTTGCTAACGCGGCACATTCGGGCTGTTGCGTTAATGGAATTGCCCTCAACCAGAGAGCCAAGAATCATCGACCGCTTTTCACTACTTAGCTTTCGCATTATTATCCTCTTGCTTGCTCGACTATGCATAATATAATATACTGTGCTTAGTCGTGCAAGCATTTTGCGGAGAATTTAGAATGGCAAAACGTAAGAAACGAAAACGAAGTGTTACTGACGCCGCCCGCGAGTTATCCAAGCGTGGTTCTGCCAAAGGTGGAGAAGTACGTCGGGACCGATTGACACCAGAGCAGCGAGCGGAGATCGCTCGAAAAGCGGCAGCAGCCAGATGGCAGAAAGACGCGGACACAGAAGGAATGCCGAAAGCTATTTGCGGCGGAAAAGAGCCGTTGCGCATTGGGAAACTAGAGTTGCCCTGCTATGTCCTTGAAGAGGGCGCGGTTGAAGAGGATGAAGATCGGCGAGTAATTACCGTTTCTGGACTTCAAAAGGCAATCGGAATGTCACCAAGTGGCGGGTCGCCCCGATTGGTCACTTTTGCATCCTCAATCGCAGATAACCCCAGTATGCGAAAGGACTTAACGGCTCGCCTGAACTCACCGGTCGAATTTGTCATGCCGCAGGGTGGAATCGCAAAAGGGTACAGCGCGCTTTTGCTCGGGCAATTCTGTGACGCAATCCTAGAGGCTCGCCGAAACGACAGACTTAGTGAGAGATATAAAGAAATTGCCGAGGCTGCTGAAATTGTGATGCGGGGTTTGGCGAACGTCGCAATTATCGCGCTCGTCGATGAGGCGACCGGGTATCAATACATACGACGACGCCTAGAACTGGCTGAGGTTCTCGACAAATATCTGTCCGACAGGATGGCCCCGTGGACAAAGACATTTCATGACGATTTTTATATTGAGTTGTTTCGGTTGAAGGGCTGGGATTTTAAGCGTCTAAAAGCTGGCGACCCAAAACCACTTGAAGTTGGACGAATTACCCGCGATGTAGTTTACCGCCGACTTCACCCCGGAATTGTTCGAGAGTTGGAGCAACGAAACCCAATCATCGACGGAGTAAGACGGCTCTATAAACACCATCAGTGGCTATCCGAAGAAATCGGGCACCCAGCCCTGCGTGAACATCTCGCCAAGATTGTGACAACGATGAAGTTATCATCGGACTGGATTTCGTTTGAGAGAAACCTGACGAAGGTATTACCTCTCAATATGGATCAGACGTTCTTTGAAGAGTTCTTCGATGACGATTTGTCCGAGTTGGAATCTTGATCCTCCCCCGTCGTCTGCTCCACAATCCATTTTGCTAGCTGGTTCGGGTCGGTGGGCCGCTCGTCCTTGCGGTCATCTGGCTTCGGCTGGTCTGGTTTGGGCTTGTCTTTGCTCATGCCACCATTCTAGCAGATCGGCGGCGCAGACGGGAAATTTCAAAGTGACCCAGTACCATCAGATCGCACGCGGAGTGATCGTTGTGCGGATACTCTTAGGCATTGCTTATCCGCTACCGCCGCGATCACCGATTCGACATCGAACATTTTGATTGAAAGGCCAATACCATGAGCATTCTCAACACCATTCTCAACTCGCAAAACGGCGCGCCGGTGTCGGCGCTGGGTCGTCGCTTCGGTCTCGATGAAAACCAAACGCAAGCGGCGCTCAAGCATTTGGTGCCCGCGCTCAACGCTGGTGTGAAGCGAAACGTGCAACAGCAGGATGGCCTCAGCGCGCTGCTGGGCGCGTTGGGCAATGGCAATCACGATCGTTATCTGGAACAGCCCGACTTGCTCGAACGCGATGAAACAGTGAGCGACGGCAACGGCATCCTCGGCCATATTTTCGGCAGTAAAGATGTTAGCCGCCAAGTCGCGGCGCAGGCGTCGCAACAAACGGGTATCGATAGCGGCATTTTGAAAAAGATGCTGCCGCTGGTCGCCACCATGGCGATGGGCTCGCTTAAGAAGCAATCGCAAGGCATGGGTTTCACCGGCCAAGCGGCACCGGCGTCGAACAGCGGTGGCTTACTGACGCAATTGCTCGATGCCGACGGCGACGGCTCGATCGGCGATGATATTTGGAATATGGCGAAGAAGTTGTTTTAGGATGAGTCAACGAGCTGTCAGTCCTCAATGTAGCCTGGAGTAATTGGTCGTACACTTGTGTGTTCAGCGGAATAGATAACCGAATTTATTTTCCATTTTCGGCTTAAGCTCAGAAATTACTTTGGATGCTTCCGGTGTGTTCATATTCTTGAGTGCCAGCACACTTGCGCTCCTACCATTATGCATGCCGTTGAGAGCTACATCTCTGAGTCGCGGGATAGCAGCAACGCATCGTCTTTGCCCCAATAGCTTACATGCCCGCTCTTGAACCCACATGTTTGATGAATCGAGTAACTGCATGATCAACTCGGAGTCCTTGAAGCCTGACAACGCCATTGCGTAGAACGCCCAAATCGAATCATTTTCCGGATCGCCGCTGAGATATAAATCGAGATAGTTCCGGGCGAGCGCGGTGTCCGCTTCTGATTCAAATGTCACGTCGTCAGCGTTCAAGCTCGGATAATCACGAGTCAATTCGTACCAATCCTGATCGCTCTTGCGCACAATGAGTAATTGTTCGTAATATGACCGAACGGATCGAAAGGCGGGTATCGCGGGACAATCGTCGTGGTCAAGAATGAAAACACGACCACTCAATTCGGTATCAACGAAAATTCCTGCGTAGTTGCTATTGTCGTCGGTCCAACAAAAAACTGGCTGAAATGATTTGTTGCCAACGAGTTCGGGAATCGAACGCAGCTCCTTTGTCGTTTCAATCACCTCCTCTATTGGCAATAACCTCATTGGTAAGTAACAATCGGCATCCGATCCATTATGATGCTGGAAGAGCGCGATCAATTCATGCGGAAGATCGACGAATTCTCCTCGCAATTTTAAAATGAGATCGACTGACGCTGGTGGCCTCAACTCAAGGTTAAGACTCTCGATTTCGTCAATGATCTCTCTCATGCTCAAATGCCTTGTCAAATGCAGGTAAGGCTAAACAGTTTTAATTCTCTACTGCGGCACCTTCACCCCGCGCTCTTTCGCGATCTGCTGCGCCTTCTCATACCCCGCATCCACATGGCGAAAGACACCCATGCCCGGATCGGTCGTTAGCACCCGTTGCAGCCGCGCGGCTGCGGCGTCGGTGCCGTCGGCGACGACGACCATGCCGGCGTGCAGGCTCATGCCGATGCCGACGCCACCGCCGTGGTGCAGACTGACCCAGGTCGCGCCGCTGGCGACGTTGGCCATCGCGTTGAGCATGGGCCAGTCGGCAATCGCATCGCTGCCGTCGAGCATGCCTTCTGTCTCGCGATTGGGGCTGGCCACGCTGCCGCAGTCGAGATGATCGCGACCGATGACGATGGGGGCGCTGACTTTGCCGTCGCGCACCAGATTGTTAAACGCCTCGCCCGCCTTGGCGCGCTCGCCATAACTGAGCCAACAGATGCGGCAGGGCAAACCCTGGAAGGCGACTTGCTCGCCGGCCATCTTGATCCAGCGCGTGAGATGTTCGTTGTTGGGGAATAACTCCAGAATCGTTCGGTCGGTCGTCGCGATATCGGCGGGGTCGCCGCTTAGCGCGCACCAACGGAACGGGCCCGAGCCTTCGCAGAACAACGGTCGAATGTACTCGGGCACGAAGCCGGGGATGTCGAAGGCATTCTGCACGCCCGCCTTCACGGCTTCGGCACGGATGTTATTTCCGTAGTCAAATGTGACGGCACCGGCCTTTTTCATATCGAGCATGGCCTGCACGTGGGCGCCCATTGCTTCCACGCTGAGCTCGACGTAACGGTCGGGGTTGCTTTCGCGCAGGCTGAGTGCCTCGTCATACGGAAGTTGATGGGGTACGTAACCCGCCAACGGGTCGTGAGCGCTGGTCTGGTCGGTCAATATGTCGGGCGTAAAGCCGCGCTTCACGAGTTCGGGCAAGACCGATGCGGCGTTACCGAGCAGGCCAACGCTCAGCGCGCGGCCCTCGCGGGCGGCGGTCTGCACGCGATTTAGCGCATCGTCTAAATCGGTGGAGGCTTCGTCCACATAGCGTGTTTGCAGGCGCTTATCGATGCGCGTTTGATCGACTTCGATGCATAGGCACGCCGCGCCGTTCATTTTGGCCGCCAACGGTTGCGCGCCGCCCATGCCGCCGAGGCCGGCAGTGACAACGATACGACCGTTAAGGTTGCCACCGAAGTCGCGCCGCGCCGCCGCGCCGAAGGTCTCGTACGTGCCCTGCAAGATGCCCTGCGTGCCGATGTAAATCCAGGAGCCGGCCGTCATCTGGCCGTACATCGTGAGGCCCATCGCTTCGAGGCGGCGGAATTCATCCCAGTTGGCCCAGTTGGGCACCAGCATGCTGTTGGAGATCAACACGCGCGGCGCGTCTGCATGGGTGCGGATCACGCCGACGGCGCGACCGCTTTGCACGAGCAGCGTTTCGTCGTTATCGAGCTCACGCAGGGCGCGCGTGATGCGATCAAAATCGGCCCACGAGCGCGCGGCCCGACCGGTGCCGCCGTAGACGATCAGCTCTTCGGGCTTTTCGGCAACGTCGGGGTCGAGGTTGTTGTGCAACATGCGCAGGGCGGCTTCCTGCAGCCAGCCTTTGCAAGAGATATCGCTACCGCGCGGCGCGCGAACAGTTCGAGCCTGAGCGTCGGACAATGCGGGCATGGGACGGTTCCTCCTCGGGTGCGTTTTGTTGGGGGTATTTTAGCGGATTTGGGGAGGATGGGGGAGGCTGCGGTTTTACAACTCTATTGAAAACGGTCATGTATATCGTCGCCGAACGTCCGTGTTCGTACGTGGTGTAACAAGATGTTTGGCGAGTAGGCACCCGCAGGTTAGGATTTGGAGAAGTATGCTTCGCACCCTCGGACAATTCGCTTCTATGTTGGCTGCTGCCACGTATCTGCTTACGGCGTTACCCGGTGCGGCGGGGTTAAGTTTGCATCGACACGGGCCGGAGTTGGTGCACGTGCATGCGGATCATGCCGATCACGGGCATGTTCACGATGTTGCGGACGGCCATCACGACGACGATTCAGAAGCCGATGGGCGGATCGGCAATGAAGAATCGCTTGATTTGACGGCAGAAATTCTAGGCTTGCCAAGCGAGTCTATTTACGACTTCGATTCGGCAGTCGCGGTGGTCCGCACCGAACGCGATTTTGATTTAGGTTGGGCGGCACAGTGCCTGGCCGAGTTAGACGCACCGTTCGATTACATCACGCCCGTATCGCTACTTATTTCTCAGGCCGCTTCGCGCGCCGATTTTGCTTCGGGCCAATTCGATTTATCTGATTCAACGCAGCGCATTCTCCAGCGCAATCATGCGCTGTTGTTGTAGACATTCGTTTAACCACATCGGTTTGCATTTCCATTAAGTAAGTAATCGCGCCTGTTTTCAGGTAATAAGTCACATCACGCGCGGTGGTCTGCGCCCGCGCCGGGTTGAACGATATGTATTCGAGATCTCCATTCAGTTGGCCATTGGTCATCCTATTGTCAGTTTGCACATTGCAGTTTGGTTGTCGCGACGGATCTGTCGGCGCGCCTCCGCGCAACGCCGCGTATGCCGGCGGCACGCACGATCATGGAAGCGGGGGACACGGCGATCACGATCACGGTGACGGCCACGCTCATGACGATCACGGCAGTGCCGAACTAGAGCCGGTCACGATCACCAAACATACCGATGCTTTCACGGTGTTCGCCGAGTTTCCGAGGTTGATCGTCGGGCAGCCTGCGGATTTTCTCGTGCATCTCACGGTACGAGCCGATGGTAGCGCGTTTCATACCGGCACGATGCAAGCGACGGTAACCGACCGCTTCGGCGGTGAAAGTATGTATGTGTTGGAGAAGCCCAAGCGCGATGGGCTCTTTGTGCCGACGATCACGTTTCGTGTGGCCGGGCAATATCAACTCGAACTCGATATCACTGGTGCACAGGCATCCGAAGTAATCGAACTCGGCAACTTGACCGTTTATGAAGATTTGAACGCCGCAAAGGAAGCGGCGGACAAGGAGCATGCGGAAGATGATGACGCGATCAGCTTTCTCATGGAACAACAATGGTTGATCGGCCTGCAAGTCGAGCAAGCTACGCAGCGCGAAATGCGTGAAGGGATGCGCGTTGTGGGTCGCCTCGATACGCCGCATCACGCGCAAGGTGAGGTTGCCGTTTCGGAAACGGGTCGCTTGGACGCGCCCGACGGAGGGCAGTTACCGCGTCTAGGGCAACGCGTCGAGGCAGGGCAATTGCTCGGATACGTCGAGCCGCCCTTGCCGCTATTGAGTGAGGTTGCGCTGCGTAGTGTGGATTTGGAAATACAGGGGTTGGAGATTGACCGCGACATTCGGTCCGCGACGGCGCGCTTGGCATTTGCCGAGGCCGAGCAACAACGCATGACGGGATTAATGGATCGTAAGGTCGCGGCCAACCAGGAGATCAACGCAACCAAACGCGACTTGGAAGTAGCGCGGGCGGATTATGAAGCAGCCCTGGAGATGCGACGACGATTTGACGCCGCCGCACGCGATTTAACGGAGCTGCGGCAATTGATTATTCCCGCAGATGGTGATGACGACGGAGCGGATATTCGAGCGAGCCATCGCGTGGCCTTGACAGCACCCATTAGTGGCGTCGTCACAATGGCGGATGCCGTTGCCGGGCAAAATACCGTGGTCGGTGATGTGCTGTTTCGCATTACCGATCCGAAGGTCATGTGGCTACGTGCGGAAGTTCCCGAGATCGACGTACCGCGCTTGCCCGCGACGCCGAACGCGCTGTTCTCCCTTTCCGGCGCGAATGGCAATACATTCGATGTCAGAGCCCTCGGCGGTGACGTCGTATTTATGGGCGTCGAGGTCGACGAACGTACGCGCACGTTGCCGATCGTCTTTAGCGTTCCCAATCCCGATGGCGTTTTGCGTGGTGGCATGCGTGCAAACGTCTTTATTCAAACCGATGCAACCCGGCAAGCAATCACCGTTCCCAAGTCGGCCATCGTTAAAGAGGCGGGCCGGCCGCTGGTGTTTGTCATGACGAATGGTGAGTCGTTCGAGCGCCGCAGCGTGCGACTGGGTGCAAGGAATGGTCAATTCGTTGAAGTGCTGAGCGGTATCAATGCCGGTGATTGGGTCGTGTCGCACGGTGCATATTTGCTCAAGTTAGCGGCGGCGGCACCGTCCTCGTTTGGTCATGGGCACGCCCACTAATTCACGTCGAGGGATCGCACAATGTTGAACCGATTGATTCAATGGTCGCTCGACAACCGCCTCGCAGTGGTGGTGGTGAGTCTCACCCTGCTCGGGATCGGCGGGTACTTTACGACGACGATGCCTGTTGATGTCTTTCCCGACCTAACGGCACCGACGGTGACGGTGTTGGTCGAGGGACGCGGCATGGCCGCCGAAGAGATGGAAACGCTGGTGACGTTTCCGCTGGAATCGGCTGTGAACGGTGCCGCCGGTGTGCGGCGCGTGCGCTCGGCGACGGCCGTCGGTATCGCCGTGATATGGGTTGAGTTTGAATGGGGTACCGACATTTATCGCGCCCGGCAAACCGTGACCGAGCGGCTGGCGGGCGCGGCCGATGCGCTGCCGGAACAGGTCGAAGCACCGGCATTGGCACCGATTTCGTCGATCATGGGCGAGATCATGTTCGTCTCGCTCACTTCCGATCGTCACGATTCCATTGAATTACAAACGGTGGCGGCGCGCGATATTCGTCGGCGTTTGCTGGCTGAGCCCGGTGTGTCGCAGGTTACGCTCATCGGTGGCGATACCAAACAGTATCAGGTCGTGCTCGATCCGAGCGCTCTGTGGTCGCACAGCATCAGTTTGGCCGAGGTTGCCGAAGCCCTGCGCGACGGCAATGAAAATGTCTCGGCGGGTTTTCTCAACGAAGGCGGGCAGGAGTTTGTGGTGCAAGGGCGCGGTCGCGTCGAACAACTCGAAGATATTGAAACGACTGTTGTGACGCTGCGCGGCGGCGTGCCGGTGCGTGTGCGCGAATTGGGCAAGGTGCAAATCGGCCCGGCACTGAAGCGCGGTGATGCCGCCTCATCGTGGCGCGACGAAGATTGGCAACCGGTTCACAGGCGCGGCGTGGTATTTGCCATTCAGAAGCAACCGACGGCCAACACGCTCGAACTGACGGGCCGTCTCGATCAAACGCTGGCTGATATTCAAGCCGGGTTGCCCGCGGGCATGACGCTAAACGCCGACCTGTTTCGTCAAGCCCGCTTTATCGAAACATCGATCGATAACACCGTCGAAGCCCTGCGCGACGGCGCGATCTTGGTCATTTTGGTGGCGCTGGTGTTTCTGGGAAGCATGCGACCGAGTCTGATCACGATCAGCGCGATACCGGTATCTTTGGTGGTCTCGGTGTTGGTGTTGAAGGCGTTTGGTGCCAGCATCAACACGATGACGCTCGGCGGTATGGCGATTGCCGTGGGCATGCTGGTTGATGATGCGATCATCGATGTGGAGAACATCGTGCGGCGTTTGCGCGAAAACGCGGCGCGACCGATGGCCGAGCAGCGCAACGTGCTCGATGTCGTCTATCGGGCCAGCGTCGAGGTGCGCGGAGCGATCGTGTTTGCGACGTTGATCATCGTGCTGGTGTTTTGTCCGTTGTTTTTTCTCACCGGCGTGGAAGGGCGTTTGCTGCAGCCGCTCGGCGTGGCGTTTGTCGTGGCGTTGGTTAGTTCGCTGATGGTGGCGCTGACGTTGACGCCGGCGCTGAGTTATTACTTGCTTACCAAGCAGGGCGGTGATACATCGCAACGCGAGCCCGCGGCGGTGCGGCTTTGTAAGCGCCTCTACCATCCGCCGCTGGATTTCGCGCTGCGTCATCCGTTGCTTGTGACGATTCCAAGCGTGATCCTTTTCGCCGTCGCTGTTGTTTTCGGCGTGCGCGCCGGGCGCGACTTTTTGCCGGGATTTAACGAGGGTGCGCTCGTGGTCGGCATCGTTACACTGCCGGGCACGTCGCTGGAACAAAGCGATCAGTTAGCGCAGATCGTACAGGAACGCCTGATGCGTCAACCCGAAGTCGTCGCCATCGGTCGGCGCACCGGCCGGGCCGAGCAAGACGAACACGTGCAAGGCGTGGAAGCCAGTGAGATCGACCTTACCATCGATATGTCGGTACCGACTCGCATCGGCAAGCCCGTGCGCAGTCGCGCGGAACTCTTAGCCGCGCTACGTGCCGATCTGGAGGCAGTACCGGGCATTCAAGCCACGTTTGGGCAACCGATTTCACACCGCATCGACCACATGCTTTCCGGCACACGCGCCAGCATTGCGATCAAGGTTTTCGGTGACGATTTGGATGCGCTGCGCGACGCGGCGGGCGATATCGAACGCGCGATCGAAAACATCGAGGGCGTCGTCGATCTTTCCACCGAACAACAGATGCGCGTGCCGACTTGGCGTGTGGATTACGATCGACCGGCCATGGCGCGGAACGGGTTGCACGCCCGCGATCTTTCGCAAGTGCTGTCCGCCGCCGGTCGCGGGTTCAGTGTCGGCGAAATCTTTGAAGGACGTATTGCTTACGACCTGATGATGCGTCTCAACGAGGCAAACGCGTTATCGACCGACGAATTGCAAAACCTTCCGCTCGATACTAGTGATGGTGCCAAGGTGCCGTTAAAGAGTGTGGCAAACATTTATGAAGACACCAGCCCGAACTTCATTAGCCGCGAAAACGTGCGTCGCAAAATCGTCGTGATGTGTAACGTCAGCGGGCGCGACGTATTGAGCGTTGTCGACGATATTCAAGCGGCGGTGCGGCAAGATGTGAGCCTGCCCACGGGATATTCCATCGAATACGGTGGCCAATTTGAGAGCGCGGTCGAGACCAATCGTCGTTTGGGTTATCTCACGATCGTGGTCATCATCATGATCGGATTTTTGTTGCATGTCGCGCTCGGTTCGGGCCGCGATGCGCTGTTGGTGATGACGAATCTTCCCTTGGCACTGATCGGCGGCGTCTTGGGAGTTTATCTCGCCGGCGGCATTATCACGGTCGCATCTTTGATCGGCTTCGTGTCGGTCTTCGGCATTGCGGTGCGCAACGGCATTCTGATCGTTTCGCACATTCGCCATCTGATGGAAGAAGAGGGCGTGACCGACCTACGCGCTGCAGTGCGGAAGGGTGCAAGCGAGCGCGTCGCGCCGATTTTGATGACGGCGCTATCGTCATCGCTAGCGCTGATACCGTTGGCCTTGGGCGCGGACCAGCCGGGCAAGGAGATTCTGCACCCGATGGCGATGGTGATTCTATTCGGCCTGATTTCGGCGACGTTCTTAAATTTGATCGTGATACCGGCGCTATATGTACGGGTCAGGGTGACGAACCGACCATAAGCTAGGCCATTCCGGCTCAAGAAACTGGAGGCGGCGGGAATCGAACCCGCGTCCCAAAGCACTTCAGATATGGCCTCTACGTGTGTAGTCGGTCTTTTAAATCTCAACGCGGGCGTCGCCGATCGACAGGCTACGCCTTTGTCCAGCTCGGTAATTTCTCACCGCGTCGCGACCGAGCGACCCGACGCGGCCAGCCTGCTGATAGGCGTCTCCCCGCTTAACAGGCGTCAGCGGTTCAACGTGCAGCTACTTAGGCTGCAAGGGCAAAGTTATTGCCAACTAAACATGGTGCCAGGTGATTTACGAGGCCTCCTGACAACCTCGACACGCCACCATACCGTCAGGTTGCCCGGTCGAAACCAGATCGCCCCCGATACAGGGTTCGCCAAGTTGCGTAAACGACGAAGTAGCCATCGGTAGGGCAGGTGTTAGCCGTCGACCGAAGCGTTCGGCCGTTTGACGTGCCGCAACGCATGCTCGTCGCCGTCGCAATTCTGGCGAATCGATTCATTGTAGAATCGAAGTTGTCGGTTGTCACGTTGCGATAGATTTCGGGTAGTGACAACTTTTGGGGAGCATCGGCGTCTCGCCGGTGAGGGAGGCGGGTATGAGCGCAATCCAGGGTAATCGAATGCAAGGAGTTTGAGCCCCGGTAGGGGACGTGGGTACCTACACCGCTGCCGCGGTTCAAGAAGCAAGTGCAACTTAGACCATGGATTGCGCGGCTAGCGCCGCTACATCCATGGCTTTCTACCCGCGCCCCTCCGGGGCTACGAAATTGATTGCGACGCTACGATGAAGTGAGATCTGCTCTAGCACCCACTCGGCGTCGCACCGGTATTTCGCAGATTGAAACGGGTTAACGCACCGCCTACGCGTACCATCATCGACGACAAATCCGTGAGACAGGGGGCTCGCCGGCGTTCTATTGCCTAGGGCGGCATGGCCGTCGTGTTCGATTCGGCCACCACGAACATCAACCATATTGAAAGGGTTCATATGTCAGGTTGTCTGCTGCGCCGGGTGTGCGTGTTGTTGGTTGTCGTGGCTGTCGCCGCGAATTCGTTGCCGGTTCATGCCGCGCCGACGATTCCGAGCGACGTGAAAGATTGCGTAAAGGCCATCGTCGATGAAGGCATTTGCCCGGGCATCGTGATCGGCTTGCTCGATGAATCGGGGCCGACGTTCTGGGCTTATGGCGACATGACGTACGACGGTAAGCCGGTCGATCGCAAAACGATTTTCGAAATCGGCTCGATCTCGAAGGCCTATACCGCAACGTTGCTGTGCCAACTGGTCAAGGAAGGCAAATGCCAACTCGACGATCCGATTCAAAAATATCTGCCCGATGGTGTGACGGCACCCACGCGCGACGGTAAGTCAATCACGCTACGGCATCTGGCCAACCATCGGTCGGGCTTGCCCCGCATGCCGGATAACTTCGCGCCTGCAGATCCCAACGATCCCTTCGTCGATTACACACCGAAGCGGATGTACGAGTTTCTCCAGTCGGTCGAACTGCAACGCGATATCGGCAGCGAATACGAATACTCCAATTATGCGACGGGTTTGTTGGGTTCGCTGTTGGCGCGCATCGACGGCAAAGACTCATACGAGCAACTGCTCGTCGAACGTTTGGCAAAGCCGCTCGAACTTGGCGATACGCGGTTGACGCTCGATGGCGAACAGGCAAAGCGCTTTGCCGATGGTCACGCGAATGGTCGCAAGGTTGACCATTGGGGCTTTAACGCCTTGGCAGGTTGCGGTGCGATCAATTCCACGGCGCGGGATGTGCTGCGCTTTGCCAATTTCAATCTGGGTATAAAAGACTGCGAGTTGAGCGATGCGATGAAGATGGCCTGCGCGCCGCGTACGGATACCGGCGTGCCCAATTTGCAGGTGGCTCTCGGTTGGCACGTGTGGAACGAACACGGTGCGGAAATCATCTGGCACAACGGCGGCACCGGCGGCTTCCATTCGTTTGCCGGTTTTCGGTTGGATAAAAAGCAAGGCGTGGTGGTGCTGGCGAACTCAACGCAGGATATCGATGTCATCGGCTTGCATTTGCTTGAACCGCAGTATTCGTTGCCGGAGGTGCGGCGCTCGATCGAGCTAACGGAGGCGGAAGCGGAGGATTACGTCGGTTGGTACATCCTCAATCCGTCGACGCGATTTCAGATCACGCGCGAAGGCAGCCGCATCTTCGCCAAGCTAACGGGCCAGGAGGCCGTGCAAATCTTCCCGCGTACCAAGACGGAGTTTTTCTATCGCATCGTCGATGCCGAATTGCACTTCGAGCGCGACGGCGACGGCCCGTATGCGCGCGTAAAGCTCCATCAGAATGGCGCGGTGCAAACCTTCGAGCGTGCCGGTCCCGATTTTCAACCGCCTGAGCCGCCGAAAGAAGTTGACGTCGACGTTGCCACGCTAAAGCAATACGTCGGCAAGTATGAATTGGCACCCGGCGCGGTGTTTGACGTGCAAGTCGAAGGCGAGCAACTGACGATTCAGATCACGGGCCAGCCGCGCTTTCCCGTGTACGCCGAATCGAAGACGCGCTTTTTCTACAAAGTGGTCGAGGCCGCCGTCACGTTTCAGATGGATGCCGACGGCAAGGTCACGGGGTTGGTGTTGCATCAGAATGGAATGGATCAACCGGCGAAGAGATTACCGTCGTAGCGAAGAACGCCGCCGTCGCCGGAACCCCAACAACAGCAACGGCGTCGCCGCAGGTGCGCCGCCGCCGCAGCAACCGCCGGCGTCGCTGATGGGCAGGCCGGTGATCGGATCGATAAACACGCCGCCGCCGGTGCCGCCGTCGGTATCGGGGTTGCCGTCGCCATCGGTGTCGTTGCCATTTCCATTTCCGCCACCGCCACCATTGGAGCCATCGCCACCATTTCCATCCCCGTCGTTGCCCGGCTCCACGGCGGGCACATCCGGGTCGGCGTCTTCGCAATCGAGCATGCCGTCGCCATCGCGATCGTTGTCGCGCACGAAAATGCGCTGCACGCACTGGGCCATATTACCGGTAGCATCCATCGCGCGCCACGTGCGGCGGACTTGCAATGCGTTCGGACACGCGGCGGTAAGTACCGTGTCGGTCATGCTGATGTCAACCATACCGGGGAAGTCGTCCGTCGCCGTCGGCATGCCGGTGGCGTCTGGCGTGATGACGGCATCGGCATTGACCGTTAGGTCGGCGGGGCACGTAAGCGCGGGCGGCGTATTGTCGACCAGCGTGACGATCACATCGATAAAGTCATCATCGCTACTGACCGAACCATCGCTCACCACCAACGTGAATGCGTCGTCGGTCACCTGATTCGTCTCGGGCGTGTAACACACGATGACGGTGCCGCCCGTTGCTTGATCGTTGATAAAGCTAACGGTTCCCAGCGCCGGTTCGGTATCGACCGACCACACGAGCGTCGCAATATCGGTATCGGGATCGACGGCATCGAGTTGCAAGCGATTGGCGCTAAGGCCGCACGTCGAATTTTTCGTAACGCTCAGTTCAGCAGTATCGCCTTGCATGATGATCGGCGCGGGCGGGATCGACTCGACTTCGATGGCGCTAATCAGTGGGTTATCGACGGGGCCGTGAATGAACTCGATATCCAACGTCGGATCGCCATCGACGATCTGCGTGACGAACTGTCGCACATCCGCGATGTTGCGACCGCCGGTCGCGCCGACGATGTCGTAGTTGACGAGCACCGATTCGCCTTCGAGGTCGACGCTGAATCGGCGGCGGCCCTCCTGCCCCCAGAAGATATCTGCAAAGTGCAAACGCACGCTGTAGAAGCCGGGATCGACGGGCAGGGCGTAAATCATATTGGGTGGATTGGCCGGGCGCTCGAAGCGGTGCGAGCGATAAATGGCGTCGAGGTCGGTGTTTTCGATTTCGAGCGTCGGGTCGGGCCCGCCGTTGGGGAAAGACTCACCCGTGTTGAAGAAGCCTTCGACCGAATCGCTGGTCCACGTATTGCCGTTGATATCGAGATAATTCGGACCACCGCAATTGATACGGTATATCACCTGCGCCGGCGCGGCAGTCGTCGTCGCGATTAGGGCGAGCGCGGCGAGATAGATGTGGATATGTCGATTCATGCTGCTTTGCCCCGTCTGCTGGCTGTTCAACGAAAACGCAGGGTGACTTTGCGAGAACTTTGATGTTTGGTGTTGCGTAGCCCGCCGCGCCGGAATGATACCGCGCGACCGCAGGATTTCGGATACCAATAGTAGGCCGGTTGACCGTCGGGCGTCGAGCGGTTTTAGGGGTTCTCCGGGCTGTGTGTCTGATAATTTGCCAACGGGCGGTGTCGGAATGGGCCGGTAAGGTTGGGGGGATGTGGTTGAGGGGGTCTGACGCGGTGTTACGAGCGGCGCGTTCGCGCGTGAATGTCCCACAACCCTTAGAGCGCCGGTGCACCCATACTTTGAAAAACGAGAATGAAAGCTAATTGTTGTTCACTTAGCCATCGGCCAATGGCCGTTGGCTAACCTCGACGACGCGCGAGGTTGGTTTCTCGGCGCTGTTGATCCCCCACCCTTCGCTGGCGCGAAGGATGTGGCACCCGTGAACGGATGGGCGCCCGTGGGATAAACTCGTATCGCGTTGCGAATCTAAAGCGCTTCGGCGGCTTTCTTTAATCCCGGCCAATGATGGTCGTAATGATCCGGCTGCAGTTCGACCCATTCGCGCAGCGGCGTGTCGCCGACGAGTTGATCGGCGGGCATTCGGCCGAGCGTGTCGAGCAGTTTATCTTCGGCCGTGCGCAATTGCGGCAGCAGCATCACGTATGACATGCGACGATTCTTTTTATAAACGTCGTCGTTCACGCGCTTCAGGTCATATGCCGGCGGCTTGCCGCCCTTAGCGATGGTCGGCATCTGGGCGGCGCTTTCGGTCGTCCAAAAGACGAAGTGACCGACGAGATCGCGCACGTTCCAATGAGGGCCGACCATCTGGGCTTCGGCGGATTCGTCATTAAAGCGTTCGAGCGTTTCGCGCATCCGCATCATCTTTTTGCGAAGGCGTTGTTGTAGGGCGTCGCGCACGTTCATGGTGATGACCTTGGCGGGTTGGTTAGTTACGTGTCGATTGTTGCGGTTACTGCGAATTATTTACGAACGCGACGGATTTTGAAAGCGGATGATTAAAGCAGCAATGTCATTGCCGAGATAACGGCATGCGCTGCAAGCCAGACGACGAGGTATTTTCGCATGGTGATGGCCGTCTTCTGATTCGCGAACTGCTTACTGCGATTGAATTCCCACGTCAGAAAAAACAGTATGCCCGGTAACAGGATATTGAGAATTGGGAGCAAGAGGACCACGGCGAACTTATTTTGAATGCGATCGACCGTCCCAACCAGAAAATCGTTGCCGCCAAAGTAAAGCGCGAACCACCCCAAAGCGAGTAGTAGGATAGTGTTCGTGCGACGACGTTCGGGCGCTAGCCATGCTTCCAAGCCCGCTGGCGTCGCTTCTAATCCGCATTCGGGGCAAACATCCTTCGGTAGTTGATCCAACGGGTAGTCGCAACGAAGACAGTGATTAACAAACATCCCATATTCCAGCGCGTACGTTTTGAAAACGAATGCGCCACAGATAGCAAGGCAGCAATTACTGAGGCTTAGGGGCCGCCCATGCCGCAGCATCGAACGCAACATTCTCGAACGACTGTATGTAACTTGGCGCTATGGCGTTTCCATTCGAGGGTGATTCTGAGACCTAATAACACGAGAACCGCAACGGCCCACGGAATGTACTCGGCTTGAAATAGGGCGCGTAATCCAAAGCTGTTGAGGTAGGTCAACGCGATGAGATAGCCCCCCGTGGTGTGAAGGATTCTCCATCGTCGGTTGCCCAGCCGTTGCGCAGGTGCGGGAAATGACGTAACGGCGAGCGCAATGATGACGACGTAGAGCGAACCGCCAAGCACCCAATTTAACGGGCCGGTCAAATCGAAGGGCTTGCCGCTATAGAATAATGGCACGCGCGCGATGTTGGTAAATAGAAAGGCCAAGTGCGCCACAGCAAAGCACACGCCAAAATATGGACGGTATGCCATGAGCCGATGCGTTATTCGATTGGGGAAAAAGACCGCCAAAGGTGACGCGGCGAATGCCAACCAAAACATAAAAAATGCAGCGCGTACGTGAAAGCGTGCGAGCTGACTGAATAGCGGTTCGGTCACGCCATTGATTGCAATGATGAGTGAATCGACTGAGAGCAGTAGAACGAGCCATGCGACGAGGATCGACCACCCTTTTATCGGCCAACCGAGGATGTTGCGTGATGTATCGATCATCGTCGTTGATTGTACCACAACGGGGTCCGAACCTTCGAGAAAATCGACCGGCACAAGAAAATTCCAGCCTACTGGAATCGATCGAATTCCTCCTGCGGGACCTCTTCCGCGTCGAGTGCCAGCAAATGCTCCTGCTCGAAGAAGCGATCCATCGCGAAGCGGATCGGCACCAACGCGGCGATGGCGACGGGGAAGAGGATGCCGATGGGGCTGCTACGGATGACCCAAAGCGACACGAGACAGGCCAGTTGCACCAGTGTGAATTTATGTATTGTCGACATCGGCACGCGGCGCGTGTAGTGATTGCTCGGATAGCGCGCCGCATCCATCGGCCACAGGTTGAGTCGCTCGAAGAACTGGTTGCCTTTGATGCTGACGACGCCCATGTAAAGAAACAGGCCGTACAGCACGGCGGTTGGAATAAACTTCAGCAAGTCCAACGCCAACAGCGAGCAACCGATTAAAACATGAATGGCGAAGCCGGACATGCGCGTTTCGCGCACCTTCACGATCGTAGTCTTCGCAGCGCCGTCGGGGCCGATCGATTCTTCCGTCGTCGCCAAGCTGCGCAGGTGATTCAGCGAGCGCACCGTTGCCGCGACTAGCCACGGCAACCCGAACAATGAGAAGATAGCCGTCAACACGCCGACGATGGCCAAATCGATATGGTAACCGCCGCCTTTGGTGAGTTTATTGTCTTTATTGTTGATCAAACGCGCCGTGATGTTCTGGTCGAGGTAAACCAGCACGGCACCAAACAGCGCGGGAATCGCCGCGCCGAGTTTCACCTTCATCGGCGCGTCCATCGGATGGGTCCACCAAGTGCGCCCCGACGTGGTCCCAAACGAATCGGGAATGGCGAGGGCATCGACGTCGACCGATGTGTAGAAAATCGCCACCGTCGTCATCGCGGCAATCGCTATTGTCGGTCCCAAGTCGGCGAGAAACTCGCGCACGGCAGGCATGAGATAACGCGAGCGCTTGAAGCGCGAGAGATTGGATGCGATCAGAAATGTGCCCAAGGCGAGAATCAGCGTGAGAAGCGCCTTGGCTTCGCTCACGTCGTCGGTTGTGAAGTAGCTAAATATCTTGCGCAGCGCTTCCACGATGAAGATGACGGAGATAAGCGCGGCAAATATCTCATCCGTAAAGCGCGTGAAGTAACGCATCAGCGCGCTGACATCGAAAACGGCGCATAGCACCATGTACAGGCCGGTCCACAAACCGACCCATACATAGACTTGCAAAAAGGGTAGTTCCAACGCTTCGGTGAGTTGATAAAGAATGGCGATGAACACCAGAATCGGGCCGGTGCCGCCCAAGAGATTCAACGGTTGACCCGAACCGAGCGCGTAGATCACGCCACAGATCGATGTCGCCAGAATCATCTCCACGACGCCGATGTTGCCGCCGGTTTTCTCCGCCATGATGCCGCCGAATGTCACCGACGGCGCGAGGCAGGCAAAAAAGAGAAACAGTATCGACCCCAACGTCTTGGTATTAAGCCCTTCGCGAATATCGGAAGCGTAATGCGGATAACGCCGACGCATATCGGCGATGAGCCCGCCAAACGGCTTGCCGGTGAACTGCAACTCTGAGACGGTGGCTTCGTCACGATCCTCTTCGGTCGCCGGTTCGCGGCGCTTCGCGAAACGGTCGAGTGCGTCGAGCATCGCCCGTTTGTTAGCGGCGATCTGCGCGTCGTAACGAAATTCTTCGTCCGACATGATGCGCGCGATGTTCATCAAGGTATCGAGGTGCTCGGCGGCGCGACCTTCGGGGCCGAGCAATACGAAGATAAAACGCGTCGGCACGCCGTCGGGCGCGCCGAGGTTGATCGGCTTCTTCAAGCGCACAAAAACGATGACGGGGTCCTCGAAGAAATCGAGATACACGTGCGGCACCGCCACGGCGCTACCGATGGCGGTCGCCGATTGCGCTTCGCGCTCAATGAGCAACCGTTCGACTTCGTCGCGCTTGTCGGCGGCGAGCAGGCCGCGACCGACGACCTGATCGAGCGCGGCGGTGAAGATCGATTCGATATCGCGCGCGTCGAGATCGAGCAGGAACGAGTCATCCAGGATGGCTTTGCGTAAGAGCTGCATAATCGTGTTTCCGGCGTCGGAGCGGGGATCATACGCGCCCGATGGCGACAGGCCAAACGCCGAGAATGCTAGCAGGAAAGAATCAAATCGATCTGAAGCAGACTAGCGATTATCATGCCGCAATCGCGGGGCCACGAAAAGAAAGACGGGGGCTCTTTAATCGGAAGTCATACAAAAGGAGCGCAAATCATGGGCCAAGCATCGGGCGGTCGAAAGTTCATCGGCGTCATCGGTATCGTAATGGTCGGGCTGGGGTTCTTGGTGTTTCTCTCAGCGCTCTTCAGCGGTGTCAGCAATTTTGGCGATTTCACCAACTTCGAAAGCCGCACGCGCAGCATGGGCAAGCGCGCCGTCATCGGGATGGGCTTGTTCGCATTCGGAGGTTTGCTGGCGGCCATCGGCGGAGGTCGTCGTCGAGGCCAAGTGAACGCGCACTACCACGCGTATGACGATAACACCGGTCGCGATTACGACCCGCGTACCGCGCGGCACCTAACGCGTCCGAATGATCCGGCATATGACGGTTACAAACCCGAGGCACCGCCGCCGCAGCGCATCGTGAAGATCCGTTGCAGATCGTGTTCGTCGCTGAATGATGAGAAGTGGAACTACTGCAACAGTTGCGGTGCGCCGCTTTAGCGTTTGGTTTTCCGGCGCCGCGCGCGTATCGAGACCATCATTAAAGGCAACATCACAAGCGGCAATGTCGATGCATCGGCGCATTCACGTCGACTCGGTGGCGATGTCGTTTCAGAATCCTCGTCATCATCACCGTCGGAGCCAGCGTCTTCGCCATTACCGCCCGGCTCGAGTAAGTCTCTTCCTGCCGATTCTTCGTCGTCCTCATCGTCGCCGCACGCTTGGTCCAGTATATCGTCAGCACCCATCAACAGCGGCGCAGCATCGCGTGCACTTAACACGCCGTCGCTTTCAAGCGACTCGATCTGAGTGCGAAACGCTCCGATCTGATTGCATGCGGGCGTCGTGAACCCGCTATTGAATTTGCGGCGTGCCTGTTTGAGTTGCTGCGTTAACGAATTGGCTTGGGCACGTTCTAACGCCCCGTTCGACCGTAGCAGTTTCAAGTGAAGGATGAGATCGTCAATCGCCGCCGACACGTCAAAACCGTCGGCGTTTGATACGGTGAACATGCATTCCGATGTGTTTCCGGCAGCGTCCGTGGCGGTGCACGTGACGGTATCGCCGCCTTCAGCTATTAACGCGGCGAGCGTCGCAGGCGCACACGTTACCGTCGGAGCATCATCGCAATTATCGAACACACTCGCCATGAATTCGTCGGGCGCATTATCAAACGTAACACCCGTCGGACACGCGATGGTGGGGGCTTGGTCGTCGATGACTTCGATGGTCATCGTACACGAATCGACGGTGCCGTCGTCAGCCGTAAGTGTCCACAAGACCGACATCATACCAATCGGGAGTTCCGCGCCGGCCAGAGAACTCGCACCATTGAAGTCGTTGGTCAGCAATACGAATTGATTAACACAACCGGTGGTGAACGTCGGATCGGCGGCGTTACCTTGCACGGTAGCTCGACAACTTCCCGCGTTCGTTCCCAAGACCAGTAAAGTCGTTGGGCAGTGGAAAGTCGGCGGTGGTCCACCGACCACTTCAAATGTGACCGAGCAGCTATTGCTTTGCCCGCAGTCATCTATTGCCGTTACGGTGACAACATTCGTTCCGAATGGATAGGGTCCCGCGGGTGACGCAGTCACTTGTAAAGGCGCGCAGCGTGGATCGACCGTGGGTAGTTCTGTCAGCAGTGCAATTGGATCGATTGATGCATGACAGCTATCGTCGGCCTCAAAACTCAATCCGCTCGCGCAGGAAGGCATTGGCGCGACGTCATCATTGAGAATGGTGCCGACAGCCGTGTCCTGATCCAATAAAGCGTTGGTCGGATTTGATAGCGTTACGGTAAGCGATTCGTCGGGTTCTTCGACACCATCATCAACGACCTGAACATTGACGGACGTACTAAGGTCGCCGGCAGGAATAAGGGCGGTCACCTGTGTCGACACGAAATCACTACCAGATTCGGCATTGCCATTGCTCGTGGTCACGTCGACGGTTACATCCGACGAGTGGGCAAAGTTGAGCGTAATCAAGAACGATAAGGTGCCCGCGGCTTCATCATCGGATGTATCGCTGATGGTAAGGCTCGGTGGAATGACGGCTTCAAACGCGCCGATATCACAGCCATTACCGTTCGGTCGCTCGGTGCCACGTTGGTCAGATGCGACATCGCATTCGTCGACCGGTATGGCATCGACGGCCGGGCTGTCGAACGGCAACGCGTGCGTGAAAGAGTTCCCCCCATTATCTGAAAGCGGTTCCAACATCGGGTCGGCGGCGAAGCTGGTAGCTGCGGAAATGCACGAGCCATCGTCGGTGAGGTTGAATCCCAAATCGTTCAGTGTCGCGCTCGCGACCGCACAGCCGCCATTCGCCAACAAGCTGCGCGTTAGGGTTAGCGTCGCGCCGTCTGATACAAATACGCCGCCCCCGCTCGCGCCTGCGCTGTTACCACTCATCGTGACGTGGTCGAGCGTGATTCGACCACCCGTGTTGTCGCAGTAGATTGCACCGCCGCTGCCGTCGCATGCGTTACTGCTAAGCGTGCAATTGGTGAGCGTAAGCTTGCCGTTGGGAGCAAATACAGCACCGCCGTTTGCATTGGGGGCTAAATTGTTGACAAGCGTGCAGCGCGACATGGCCAATTGACCGCTTTCCACGCGCAGCGCACCGCCGCCGTGGGCGTCGGATTCGCCGTCGGCAAGCGTGAGATCATTGATCGTCAAATTGCCCGAGAGATTGATGCGTATAAATCGCATCGCGGGGGAGCCCGCCGCCCGTGTTAGCGTCGCGCCGTTACCGTTTATGGTGATCAGACTCGTGATAGATGGCAACGCGGATGGACCGTTGACGTTAGTTGCGGCGACCGTGAATTCGTAACGACCGCCCGGCGCGAGATTGATGGTGTCCCCAAAGATATTGTTATTGGAAGCATTGACGGCGGCGACGAAACCCACGACATCACCGTCGGCAACGTTGAACGTGGCGGCGCGCGCGGGCAATTGGGATGTCAATAAGAGCGCGGCAGAGAACCCTGCCGCAGTGCGTAGCGATAGCATAGATGTTACCCGCTCAGGCCTTACCCAACTCGTACTTGCACGCGTTCCTCGCTGCGCGCCTGGCCGCCGGTCTCTATGCTGCCCCGTCGAATCTGATATTAAAAAGCTACGATTCGTGATGCTGTCGTGCGGGGGGAATCTGGGCAACGACCGGATAACGCCGCCGTGTTGGAATCTCGTGCTTAAGCGCGGTAACAATCGCCTGTCGCCTCCACCCGCTGATTCTGATAACGTAAGCCGCATGTACGATGAAACCCGCCCCCCTCCGCCGCTGGGCTACCCGGATAAGACGCGCCGCAATTGGGCGATGATCGCGCATCTGTGTGGCTTGGCTTTCTTGACGGTGCCGTTGGGCAATGTGGTCGGGCCGCTGCTGATATGGCAGATCAAGCGGGAAGAGTTGGGTGAGTTCGTCGCCAGCAACGCACGCGAAGCGCTCAACTTTCAATTCACATTTGTCGTTGTGATCGCGTTCTTTGCGAGCATGAACATCTTGCCTGCCGTCGGCGGGATCGGCACGTTTTCGCTGCTGATGATCGGGGCCGTTTCGTTGGCGAACGTGTATTACTGCTGCATTGCGGCGATCGAAGTGAACAAGGGCGAGGTGTATCGCTATCCGTACGCCCTGCGCCCGTTTTGATATGAGCAAATGCCAATGAACAAACGCTTTCAAATCGGCATCATGGGCGCCAGCGAGGCGGACAACGCGTTGCAAACGCTCGCCGAACAAGCAGGCCGCGCCGTGGCCAACGTCGGTGCGGCGCTGGTAACCGGCGGACGCGGCGGCATCATGGAAGCGGCGTCGCGCGGGTGCGCTCAGGCCGGCGGCACGGTTATTGCGGTGACACCGTACACGGACATGTATCAGGTTAACCAGTGGGTGCATTACGTCATACCGACGGGCATGGGCTGGGCGCGCAATTGCATCTCGGCCATCTCGGGGGATGTGATCATCCTCATTGGTGGTGCGGCGGGCACGCTGAGCGAAGCGGCGTTTGCGTGGGTCTATAATCGACCGGTGGTAGCGCTGACGCAGTCGGGCGGTTGGGCCGCGAAATTGGCGGGCGAACGGATCGACCATCGGCGCGAGGATGCGATCGTGGACTGTTCGGATATCGCGCAGCTCGAGTCGATTCTGACGACGCAACTTGCACGCATCAAAGTGCCCGACGGGCCGCCGCGTTGGGAATGAGCCGACGCGATGAAAATCTTCGATTTTATCTTCAAACGCAAGCAGCGACGCCGCGCGCGAGTTATGGCCGAACCGTTCCCAACGGAATGGCGACCTTGGGTCGTCGATGCCGTCCCGCGCTTCACGCATTACAAAGACAGTGATAGGAAAACGCTCGTCGACGCGATCAAGGTATTCCTTGCCGAAAAAGAGTTTCGCATCTTGGGCGACTTACCCGAAATCGATCACATCAAGGTGACGGTGGCGGCAGGGGCCTGCCAATTGCTGTTGGGCATTCCCGAGTTGGATATCTTTCCGCGGCTACGCGAAGTGATCGTGTATCCGCATCACTTTACCGAAACAACCGAAGCCATCGGCCCTGACGGTCGGCCCTATCAAATTTCTCAAACGCGTGCCGGTGAAGCGTGGTTGCGCGGGCCGGTGATTCTCGCCTGGGATAGTGTGGCGCGTTCGGTGGCATCGCCGGGTGATGGTTATAACGTGGTGATTCACGAATTTGCACACGTGCTCGACATGCAGAACGGTGCCGCCGACGGCATTCCACCGCTCGCGACCAAACAAGACGATGAGGTTTGGTTGAAAGTTTTCTTCGAAGAGTTTCGGATGTTCGTTGCCGATCAACGGGCCGGTCGGCGCACGTTGCTGAATCCGTACGGCGCGACGGCACCGGCGGAGTTCTTCGCCGTCGCGTCGGAGCATTTCTTCGAACATCCGGAGCGCTTGCAGCGCCACCATCCGCGCGTGTTCGATTTGATGCGACGCTTTTATCGACCGCCCCCGACGCGTTAGCGCGTTTTGGAATTCTTACGGCGCTTGCTTTTGGTCTTGCGCGCTTTCTTCTTGGTTTGCGATTTGGTCTTTTTCTTGTACGGCGACGATACTGGTTTGGCCGTCTTTTCTAATGCGGCTGCGAGCACTTCTTCAACGCGCTGCACCGGCACAAATTTGATCTTGTTGCGAATCTCTTCCGGCACTTCGACCAGATGCCGTTCGTTACGCGCAGGGATGACGACCGTCTTAATCCCCGCGCGGTGTGCCGCCAGCGCTTTCTCTTTGAGCCCGCCGATGGGCAACACGAGACCGCGCAGCGTGATTTCACCCGTCATGCCTACGTCGCTGCGGCAGGCCCGCCCGGTGAAGAGTGAAACAATTGCGGTGAACATGGCCACGCCCGCAGAGGGGCCGTCTTTGGGGATCGCACCGGCGGGCACGTGAATGTGCACGTCGCGCTCGGCGAGCTTTTTGGCGTCGACACCGAAATCGGCCGCGCGCGAACGCACCACGCTCATCGCCGCCATGGCGCTTTCGCGCATCACATCGCCGAGTTGGCCGGTCAATTGAATGTTGCCGCGACCGGGCATGGCCGAGGCTTCGACAAACAATATCTCGCCACCGAAGGGCGTCCAGGCCAAGCCCGTTACCACGCCCGGGCTGCTGGTGCGCAACGCCAGTTCGGGTTCGTATTTGATGGGGCCGAGTATGTCTTCAACGATCTTGGGTGTTATCGTTTTCTTGATCTTTTTCTTTTCGGCGACCTGCGCGGCTAACGCCCGACAGACCGATCCGATTTCGCGTTCGAGATTGCGCACGCCGGCTTCGGACGTATAAGACTCGATGATGCGCTCGATGGCGTCGTCTGTGAAAGTGATTTTTTGTTTTTTAAGTCCAGACGCTTCAATGCGGCGCGGAATCAGATAACGCTTCGCGATATAGCTTTTGTCGTGCAGCGTGTAGCCGGCGAGTTCGATCACTTCCATGCGATCGCGCAGCGCGTGGGGAACGCGATCCATATAGTTGGCCGTGCAGATGAACATCACGTTCGACAAATCGAACGGCACGCCAAGATAGTGATCCTGAAACGTGTTGTTTTGTGCCGGGTCGAGCACTTCGAGCAGGGCCGATGCCGGGTCGCCGCGAAAGTCGCTGCCGATCTTGTCTACTTCATCCAGCATCAGTACCGGATTGTTGGAGCCGGCCTTGCGAATCTCCTGAATCACACGACCGGGGATGGAGCCGATGTAGGTGCGCCGATGGCCGCGAATATCCGCCTCGTCGCGCACGCCGCCGACCGACATGCGAATGAAGTTGCGTCCCAAGGCCCGTGCGATGCTGCGCCCGAGCGAGGTCTTACCCACCCCCGGGGGGCCGGAGAAACACAGGATCGTGCCTTTACCTTTGGGGTTGAGTTTGCGCACGGCGAGGAATTCGAGAATGCGGCGCTTGATCTTATCGAGGCCGTAATGGTCTTCGTCGAGAATCTCGCGAGCGCGATCGATATCGAGTTTGTCGCGCGTCGACTTTGACCAGGGCAGTTCGCACATCCATTCGAGGTAATCGATGATGCCGCTGTAATCGGGTGAACCCTGCGGCGTGCGTTGCAAGCGTTCGAGTTCGCGCAATGCTTCTTTCTCGACCAGCTCGGGCATCTTGGCGGCTGCGATGGCCTCGCGCAAACGCTCAGCTTCGTTATCGCGCCCATCGGTGATGCCCAGCTCTTTTTGAATCGCCTGCAATTGTTCGTGCAGGTAATACTCGCGCTGGGTCTTATCGATTTCCGACTTAACCTGGTTATGAATCTTGTTGGACAGTTCGAGGATTTCGAGCTGCGTCGCTAAGGCGCGATTGATCTTACGCAGACGGCTGCCGATATCGAAGGTTTCCAGTATCTCCTGCTTGTTGACCAAATCCATCGATAAGTTGGCGGCGAGAAAATCGGCCAGCGCGCCGGGCTTCTCGATATTCTCCATGATCGTCGGCGCTTCTTCGGGTACGCCGGGCGTCAACTCGATCACACGCCGCGCCAAGCGCCGCGCCGTTTCGACCAACGCGTCGATTTCCGTCGTTTCTTCGTATTGATCTTCGCGCGTATGCGCATTGGCAACCAGATACGGATCGGTCTGCAACAACTCTTCGATGCCGAAACGCGTAAGTCCGTGCACGATGATCGATTGGTTGCCGTCTTGCAGATCGAGCCGCTTGAGAATCGTGACCACGGTGCCGACGCGATACAAATCTTCGAGACCCGGGTCTTCGACATTGCTCATGCGCTGGGCGGTGATGCCAAGGATCTTGCTACCGCTGTAAACGGCTTCGACCAGTTGCTTGGATTTCTCGCGCCCGACCGTGAGCGGCACGATGGTGCCGGGAAACACGACCGTATCTTTGACGGCGAGTACCGGCAGCGTATCGGGGATTTCGCGCGAGATCGGCTTCTCGTTTTCCTCGTCGCGCCCGAGCAGCGACGTCATCGTGGGCTCGAGTTCGTTCACGATTTCATCGATCGCGTCTTCGGTGAGATCCGGCGCATCGGGTTCGGCGTCGGTATCGGGCAGGGCAAAGAAAGTCCGTTCGTGTTGGGCGTCGTAGCGGCTCATGCGCGCCTCCTCGTGGTCGAGTCTAGGAAGCGGTTGCCTGCCGGTCAATTTTGGCGCTTTGGGCATAGACCGTTTCGATTTGGGATAGTTGTTGAAGAAGCTCGGCCGACGGCTCGCCATCTTCAATGATAATCAACGGGCGGTGATTCCTCTCGCAAACGAATTGCATTGGATTCACGCCGTCGGCTTTCGTCGATCCGCCGCTGGTCAAGGTCTGACGAACTTGTTCCGAATCGCGAAAGCACAACGACGCGATGCGGTGGCCCAAGAGTTGAAAGAAACCCGCCGGCAGGGGGCACGTTCCGTCCAACGGTGGGGCGGATGCGACGACCCACGGCGAGTTCGCCTCGTCGATCAGGCGGCGCAGTTCGCGCGGCGTTGCCGGGTAGCCGTGTTCGGCAAGCGATACGTGTATTCGCACGGCGGCCATGCCGAACTCGAAGCGCAGGTTGGTAAAAAAATCGACCAAACGATGCGCGCGGTCGTCGTCGGACGTTGCGCTGCCGGCGGATGCGAACGGTAAAATAAGCTCGCCGACATTGGCGTCGCGCCATGCTGGTAAGCAGTCGACCAACAGCTTGCGAAGTTCGAGCCGGGCATCCACATCGCCCGCTTCCAGATAGCGATCGAGCCAGCCGACCAAGCGCAGCGCTGTTGGCTGATTAGAAGCCGTCCCACTGTTTGACGTTTGCAACTCAGCTGCCCAGCTGGAAAGCTCAGTCGAGGATTGCGCGTCGACCGACAAGACTTTACCAACGGCAACAGCAGTGCGGCGCGTTTCAAAGTCGGGCGTAAGCGCGATCAGGCTGGTCGATTGCGAGCTGGTCATATCACGCAAGTGTAGCACGAAGCCGCAGCGTTTGTCGTTGTCACGTTCGACACGTTGGATCACTCGTCCGGTGCGCATGAAAAAAGCCCGTTGCAACGCACACATGCATTGCAACGGGCCTGTTGTTGGATAACGAAGTATCGGTTTACTGATTCAACAAGGCGTCAACCATGCCGGGAATATCCGCCGTGGTCAGCGTGCCGCTGTTATCGAAGTCAACCGAACAGAGCTGGCTGGCCGAGATTGAACCGCCCAGGTAGGCATCGATCAACAGGCCGATGTCGCGACCGTCGGTCGCACCATCTTCGTTGATATCGCCCGCATCGGCACCGGGACAGAACGTCTCATCGCAATCGTCCATTAAGCCGTCAAAGTTGGTGTCGGATTGCGTGCCGGCGGCCAATTCGCAACCATCGCTGATGCCGTCGTTGTCGCAGTCGGTCAACGTGCCCGACTGACAGCTATCCGGAATCGAGTCGGGTCGTGCCTTGGCACCTGTGTCGGACAGGAAGGCTTCGATGTTAGCGAAGTCATCCTGCGTGAAGTTCACGAAGGCACCGCCCGGGTGATCGGTCGGCGGCAACAGCTTGTTCGATACGAATGTGCGGTCGCGTCCGCGAATGTTGGGGCCGGGCAATCCGGGGCCGCCGGTACCCATCGGGCCGTGACAACCGGCACAGAAGCTGCCGAGAATCGCCATACCGCCAGCGGGGTTGCCAATCGGGCCACCGTCACAGTCGGATTCCGTCCCTGCTGCAATATCGCAGGTATCGGGCAAGCCGTTGTTGTTACAGTCACCGACTGCGCCACTAGCGATGTCGAGCGCATCATTGATGCCGTTGTTGTCACAGTCGCACGTTTCGACGCCGGTTTCGCATTCATCGGGCAAACCGTTGTCGTTACAGTCAAATACAACACCGCTGGCGATTTCGTCGGCATCGCTGAGACAGTTGACGTTACAGTCGTCGATGATGACCGGTGCGATCAGGAATGCGTCGATACCGGCTTCGACGGTTGTCGGCGCGCCGCTATCGTTGATGAGGAACATCACCACCGTATTGGCCGATGGCGTAACACCGCGCGTGGCCAGCTCGGCGGGATAGAAGTCGCGCTGCACCCATTGGCCCGCCGTATCGGTGTTGTGAATCGCGATCGGGAAGAACGGACCGGATGAACCGTTGTTGCTCACCAACACCTGCAAGCGATCGACGCCGGATTGATCGGCCAGACCGAGGAAGTACTGATAGGACAGCAAGAACGGACTCGCCGACGTATCGATCGTCGGTGAAATCAACGCCGCCGTACCGTTATCGACGTCTTCATTAACGAGACCGGTCACGTAGGCGCTACCGCTGCCGTCACCATCGGTGGTCGGGTCGAAGCTCGAACCGGGATCGTCGACCGGCACGCCGCGCTCCCAGGCACCGACAACCGGACCGAAGGGCTGCGAAGTCCAACCCATGTCCATTTCGAAGTTATCGTCGAGTGCTGCCGGTGCGAGGTTCGGTGTCTTGTTCTGACAGTTGCAGTCGCAAGAAATGCCATCCGGGTTTTCGCATTCTTCGCCCGGATCGAGCACGCCGTTGCCGCAGCTATCTTCGGTCGCGGTGGCGGAAACGATCTTATAGATCGTGCCTTGGTTCGACACGATGTAAATCTCGCCGTCGGCGTCTTCACCGAAGGAAACGATCGAACTAATGCTGCCGCCGCTGGTGGGTTGCAGATCGACTGTGCGATCCTGGAAGTCCACGACGTTGCCGTTATCCATCTTGAAGCTGCGGATGTAATCGCCACAGAAGTCGGCATAGAAGTACGTGCCGGACAACGCGGGTATTTCGCAACCGCGATACATGAAGCCGCCCGTGATCGAACACGTGCCGGATACACCGTACTGTTCGACACGAATCGGGTCCGTCAAGCCGGGGCCATTCGGGTTACAACCGACGTTGAAATCTTCAAAACTCGGCGCGGCGATGTTACCTTCGCGACAGTCCCAACCGTAGTTCTCACCGCCGGTGCTGGATGCGGGTTGGCGATTGATTTCTTCTCGCGCGCTTTGGCCCACGTCGGCGATGTACATGTCACCGGTGTGCCGGTCAAAGCTGAAGCGCCACGGATTGCGCAGACCCTTGGCCCACACTTCCGGCAGCGTCATGCTGACGGGGTTATCGGCAGGGATGTAATTGTTGCCGGGGCTATCGACGTCGAAGCGTAACATCTTGCCCAACAACGACGACTCGGATTGAGCGCGTTCGAATGGATCGTCGGCAGCGCCGCCATCACCCAAGCCGAGATAGAGCATGCCATCGGGGCCGAAGGCGATCATGCCGCCGTTATGGTTGGGGAAATCCTGCGCGATCGTGCGAATAATGACCTCGCTGGTGTCATCCGCGATGTTCGGATCGGCGGAAACGGTGTATTCGGCCAACTCCGAATCGCCATTCGTATTGGTGTAGCTTACGTAGAACTTGCCGTTGTTGGCGTAATCCGGGTGGAACGCCATGGCAAAGAGACCGCGCTCGCCGCCGGTGCTGATCTTGGCGGCGATATTCAGGAACGGATCGATCAACGTATTGCGTGTTGCCGTATCGACGATGCGAATCGTGCCGAACTGTTCGACAACGAACAGGCGCGACGGATCGCCGGGCGCCGCCGTCACGTAAATCGGTGTGGAGAATCCGGTGGCGTATTCGACGGTGGTGATTTCGCCGCCGGGTTCGCACTCATCGGGGAAGCCGTTGCCGTTGCAGTCGGTGCTGTCGCCATTGGCGATATCCTGATCGTCGAGGACGCCGTTCTCATTACAGTCGGCAATGACAAACGCGCCCATCGGGGCCGTCATACCGGCGGAGACCGAACTAGGCGTTCCCGGCTTGAACAAGCCGAATTCGAGCGTGCCGGTTGCCGGCGATACGTTTACATCGAAGCGGAAGTTGTAAAGCGTGCCCCAGCGCAATGCGTTGGCGTCGGGGTTTTCGTTGAACGTCTGTGTGGACCACGTGATGCCGTCGCTCGCCACGGTGGCGGTCCAATCGGTACCGTCAAAGGGTTCATCACTGTGATAGTCAACATCGTGGAATTCGATATTCTCAACGAGTGCCCCAGAAGGCAGCGGCACTTTGAAGCTGCGTACGGCACGATCGGAGTTGAGATTCTGAACGGCATATTCGTAGTGGTAATTGCCGTTGCCCAAGTCGGTGGCTTCCATGGCGACAATGAGCAGCCCTTCGTTGGGTACGCGTACATCGAGTTCTTCGACTCGCGCATTGGTATCTTGCCACGCGCGGATGCCCGCTTCCTCGCGCTGCGTCGAGCCGGCGAGGTTGAAGTTCCAATTGGTGCCCGAACCGCTGATCGTGAGCGGGCGATAGGACTCGTTGTTATCCTGGTTGCCGAAAGCCGAATCGTCCTGAGTGACGTACTGGCCGGTTACAAAATAACTGGCCGAGCCGATGACGGCGGGGTCGATATCGGCAATGTGTACTTGCGTACGCTTGTATATGGCGTTGCCCGTCACGTCTTCCATAAAGTGAGGACTGGCGAACACACCGGTGTGCGGGTTGACTTGGAATTTCGGTCCGAGGCCGCCTTGCGAACCGTTGAGACCAGCGCCATACGGGTCGGAACAGCCGACACCTAGCTCATCACCGCAACCACCGCCCGCCGGTGAACAGGGCGGACAAATGTTACCCTGCAACGCGCAGAAACCATGCTTTAACCAAGCTTGCCCGATCTGTTCGAAGCGGGATGTGCCATCGGCCAACACACGGTACCGCAAAATGTTTTGCCCAATCACGGGGTGCAAATTCTGATCGTTGGTATCGGTCCAGTTCAGATTCTGGTCACCAACGTTGCATGACGTGGTACCGACGGAAAACGCGGTGATACCACCGACCGAACCCCAACTCGTAATGTTGTGCAGATCACCGACAATCACGTCGGGGCCGATCACACCGCGGGGTGCACCCGTCGGGGTGGGGCGTGCATCGTCACGTTCCCGAGACTGATTGAGGGTTTCAGAATAGACGACATCGAAAGTGGCATCGATGGTCATGGAGGCGACTGCGATCCCTTCAAGCGATGCGTCGCCAAGCTGCTTTGCTAATTCGTCGGTGATGCGCAGTGAACCGACGTCAAATCGAAGTTCGCCATCGATGGTCGAAAACGCTCCGTGCGTATCGTCGCTGCGCAACAGAACCTTGCCGCTTTTCGCGTCCACGACGCAGATCGACTTTTCGTCGTCTTGATGCACCGTCAGCGTTACGCCCTCCAGCGTGACAACCGCATCCTTCGACGCGATTCGCAGCGCTTGTTCGTGTGCGATATTGCTGAACAAAAGGCGTAGGTCGCTGCCTGTCACGATGGATGATTTCTCATTGACCTGGAGACTGGGGGACAAGCGATCCAACTCGCGCGCTGCGTTGCCATCCAAAAGCTCGAGCGTTAGGCCCGCCTTGGAAAGACTGCTTTCATCGAAACGCACACGCGTTTCGCCCGTCGCGTTGGACCACTCCGTTTGGGCCCATGCGGCGGATGCCGTTGTCATGGCGACCGCTAAGGTCGCAACTACAGAAATCCGTTTAATCATGCCTTGCCTCCAAAAGTCAGGCTGCTCGAATGAATGAAATGATCGGGATGGAACGGGTTCAATCGAATCCGTATTCTCGTAAGCGATTTTTTTGGACAGTCCCTACGGCCAAGATGTAGCTTGGCTGTGGCAGCACACTATTAACGAAAAAGTAGTCTGCGAACTGCCGGGCGACGAAGATTCTTCGCATGTGAGAAGAATGAAGCGTAACCCCCACCTATACCAACGTATTCTACTGGGTGCCCCGCACCTTTCAAAAGGCCGCCACTTTCAAAAATATCGAATTGTTTAGAATAAATCGGATGAATTTAGTGCTGATTAAATATTCTCGGACACAAGGACTCGACAATTACTCCTCAAATTTGACGATTTTCAGCTTTTCGTAAAAGCCGTCGTCACGCATGCGCTCGAGTTCGGGTTCGGCTTCTTCCTTGGTGACATAGCGACCGAGCGTGACGCTGGTGCCCTCGGGAGACGAACCGATCAGCCGCCACAGCTTGGGCGGGGGCGGTTCCTTTGACGGTCGACCGCGCTTGGCATTCGATTTGTTGCCGCTGGCGTCGTCACCGTCGCCGTCCGAATCGGAACCCGAGTCATCCGAATCGGAATCGCTGTCCGCATCTGAATCGTCGTCGGAATCACCGTCATCCGCGTCGTCTGAAACATCCAAATCTTCGGCGTCGTCGGAACTGGCATCGTCGTCTTCGGTGACCTCGTCCGAGTCCTCAGTCTCTTCGATTTCAGACTCCGTGGATTTTTTTGGCTTTTTCTTCTTTTTGGTTTTGGCCTTCGACTTGGTCGTCTTGGTCTTGCTCTTAGCCATGTGAGGCGTTTCCTTATGGGTAACCCTTAGTAAACCCTAGCGTGCGATTCTTCATAAACGGTTGCCGAAGCCCAAGATAACACCCATTTTTAGTCCGTCTGTCAATCTCGCGCATTGCGAACGGTTGCCAGCCGAGCGGCCTGTGCGGGCCGGAATAATTATTCCAAATATTTTTTATTAGCCACCTGCGCGGTATGATGCGTCATCAGAGTGTGTTCAGTTCTGAAAAAAACTCATTTCTCAGCCGTGTTTGCGTGGGGTGGAGCGCAGTTGCCCGGAACAAATGCGTCTCGACAAGTCTGCAAACGGCCATAGTTGAAAATGTAGTTTTCGTGTTCGGGGATTGCTTCTCGCGCAGCGTCATGCGCTAAGCACTGAAAAATAATTTTTTGGAGGAGGTAGCCACATGGTACCAGTTAAATGTCGAAACCTATTGATCGCCGTCGCGCTACTCGCGTGTATGGCGCCCGCAGCGCGCGAGGCGCTCGGGCAACCGTTCTGTGATATCCCCAATAACGAACCGCCGCTTTGCCAGCAGTTCCTCGGTACGCAATGCGCGAATCCGACCGATCCTTCGGAGCGCTGCTATCCCACGAAAGTTCGATTTAACCCCGCAGTGCCGGGCTTCATTGAAGCGATCGATTGTGCCTGCGCGATATTGTTCGAAGAATGCGGACCGCTTTCGTTCGAAGGCGATTTGGTTCGGTGTCCGGGCCCTTGCCCGATTCCGCCCTTTGACCCCAGCGCGATGTGTCAGGTGATTGCCGATGGTGTGCCCACGGGATCTCCCGCTGCGCCGCTGACGTCGTTTCCTCCGGGGACGGAATTCGAGTGCGCCTGTATCGGTGATCAACCGCCGCAAGGTGCGTGTTGTACCGAAAGCGGCCAATGCATCATCGTGCCGGCAACGCAATGTCAAGGCGCTTACCTCGGTGACGGTACCGTTTGTTCCGGTACGACCGGGGCTTGTTGTTTTGATGCCGATGGCGACAACGTTGCGGAAAGTTGTTTGGTCGTCGATCAGGAATGTTGCCAAGTACTTTACAACGGCTCGTTCCAGCCGGGCATCGATTGCTTGCCCGACATCCCTTGTTGTTTGCCGAACGGGCAATGTCTGGTTGTCAGCGAATTGTGCTGCCTCGATCAGGGCGGCAACTTCGCTCCCCAAGGTGCATGTCTCGGCGATTTGAATGGCAACATGATCGACGACGGCTGTGAAGATACGCCGCCGGATTGTGGTCCAAGCTCGGATGGCCTGAGTTGCTTGCCTGCTTCATGTCCGGTCGCCGGCCAAGAATGTTTGCCACGTTGCGTGCGCCGCTTCGCCGATGGCACCATCGTGGTGGAAAACTGCGAATGTATCAGCCCGAATGAATGCCACCTCCTGTTCGATCCCGCCAGCGGCGCGATCGATTGTGTTGGCGGATGCCCACCCGGCTTTACCTGTCAAACCAACGTCACGACGTTGCCGAACGGTGACCGGATCATTTGTTGTGAGTGCGTGCCGGTGCAGAACTTCTGTCCGTTGCCGCCGACCAACATCCTTTGCGAACAATTGATTCAGACGGATTGTCAAACGACCAATCCTGACACGATTTGTTATCCGCGCAAGCTGACGGTCGTCGATCAGGGCGTCGTCGTTGCGGATGAATGTCGCTGTCACGGTCAGGGTGATCCTTGCGGAGCGATCGATGTAATCGACAACATCGCCCGCTGCTTGGGTGCCTGTCCGGTTCCGCCGAACAATCCGGGCGACGAATGTGTGATTCACCTCGATGGTGTTGCAACGACCAGTCCGTTTGTAGATACCAACAATTTGGCTCCCGGCACCATGATCGAATGCGATTGTGCCCAGAACGAACCCGAGGGTGCCTGTTGTTTGGAAGACGGCACTTGCGTGGTTGTTCCGGCGTCGCAATGCACCGGCGTTTATGCGGGTGACGGCACCACGTGCCAGGGCTTAGGTGCCTGCTGCTATGACGCCGACAACGACGGCATTGCCGAATCGTGCGAGGTCGTCGATCAAATCTGCTGCGACGTGCTGCTCGGCGGTACGTTCCAGGGCGTCAACACGATGTGCATCGGTAAGGGTGCTTGCTGTTACGAAGTGCCCGGCACACCGTTCACGCAATGCATCGTGCTCGATCGCCTCTGTTGCGACGATATCGGTGGCACGTTCCTCGGCATCGGCAGCATCTGTTTGGGTGATGCCAATATGGACGGTAACGACGACGCGTGTGTACCGTTCGATTGCGGCCCCGATCCGTTGGGCTTGGCCTGTCTGCCGACGATTTGCCCAACGCCCGGCGAAGAATGTTTGCCGCGTTGTGTGATCGTGTTCGATGATGGCACCGTTGAAGTGGACGACTGCGAATGCATGTCGCCCAACGAATGTCACCTCGAGTTCGACGCGAATAACAATCCGATCTGTGTGGGTGCATGTCCGCCCGGCTTCGTGTGCGAAACGCAAACGATCACTACGCCGATCGGCACCAAGATCTGTTGTCGCTGCGTACCCGATCCGCCGGATTGTATTCCGTTGCCCGATGGCTCGGCCTGTGCGCCGTTTATCTGTCCGAATCCGGATGAAGAGTGCACGCCGCGTTGCATCCGCGTCGGCCCCAACGGCCAGGTTGAAGTTCGCGATTGCGATTGTCGCGGTCCGGAAGAGTGTCGCGCCGTGTTCGAAGATGGCTTGCCGCCGCGCTGCGAAGGCACCTGTCCTCCCGGCACGACTTGTGTCGAAAACGTGATCACGCTACCCGATGGCAGCATCGAAATCTGCTGCGATTGTGTGCCGGTCGAATGCGACTGTCCCGGTGATATCAACGGTGACGGCGTTCGCAACGGTCTCGACATCGCCGGCTTCATCCGTTGTCTTCTCGGTACGCCGCTCGCGGTGGACAACTGTGCCTGTGCGGATATCGACGGCGATGGTCTAACCACGCTGGCCGATATCCAAGGCTTCGTCGCCTTCGTTCTCAGCAAACAACCTTGTCCGAAGGAAGAACCCTGTCCGCCGAACGATTTGTTGATCGATATCTCGACGGGCGTGGACGATCAGGGCAACGTCTTGCCGTTGAACGTGGACGACGATACGTGGACGGTGATCAGCGAACCGAACCCGGGCGTATTGCCGCGACCGGCCGTCACGATTCCGCCCAATCCCGCTTGGAACACCATTCCGGGTACGCGCTGGATCAGCGCCAACCAAACCGGCCCCAACGGTGAATACATCTACGAATATTGCTTCTGTCTGAGCAATCAGTTCCGCGATGCCAATATCTCGATGTTGACCCGTTGCGACGATGCGGGCGAGGTTTACCTCAACGGTAACTTCATCGGCACGCTCGGCAACTTCAACGCGCCGTTGCCGGCGTTGGTCTCAACCACCAATCAGAACTTCTTCCAGCCGGGCATCAACTGCCTGCAGGTCGTGGTTCGCAACATCGGTGGGGTGGTGACCGGCTTCAACATGCAGGGCAGTATTCGGGCGACCGATGGTCTGTGCTGCTGCGACCCCGAAGATTTGGCCGACGAAGCCGACACCGGCGTCGACGATACCGGCGGTCTGATTCCGACCGGCAACGACGACGTCGATTGGACTGTGACGGTCGATGCGTCGGGTGGCGCGACACCGCGTCCGGCGACGGTGATCAATCCCAACTCGGCATGGCTCACCATTCCGGGTACCAAGTGGATCGCCGCGTCGTACACCGGCCCCAACGGTCAATACAGTTACGAGCATTGCTTCTGTCTGGATAAATACTTCTCGGATGCCCAGTTGAACATTCAACTGCGTGCCGATGACCGGGCGGATGTGTACTTCAACGGCGTGCTCGTGGGCTCAACGCCGCCGACCTACTCGTTTAACTCGCCGACACCAACCACGATCAACGTGACCAACCAGGCGTTGTTCCAAGTTGGTGAGAACTGTATCGAGCTGCGCGTGTTCAACACGCATGGCGTGGTCACCGGCGTCAATGCGGCGGTGAATTATTCGGCAACTAACGGTCTGTGTTGTGACGATCGTGCCGAGTGCGAACCGAACGATGCCGGCACGGCATGTCTGCCGACGCGTTGCGACGATCCAACTGACACGTGCGTACCGGTCTGCCTGCGCGTCGGTCCGAATGGATCGTTCACGGTCATCGATTGCGATTGCCGCGGACCGAATGAGTGTCGCGTCGAAGTCGAAGAGCCCGGCATCCCACCGTTCTGTGCCGGTGCATGTCCTCCGGGACAGATTTGCGAAGAGCGCATCGTTCAGTATCCGGACGGCAGCTACGACATCTGTTGTGACTGTGTCGACAATCCGCCGCGAGGCGCTTGCTGCTTCAGCATCGGTGGTTGTGCCATCCTGACGCAGGCCGACTGTATCGCGCAAGGTGGTGTCTATCTCGGCGATAACACCAACTGCATCGGCATACAGGCTTGCTGTCTGCCGAACGGTACGTGTATCGCAACTGACGCGCTATGCTGCGACATCATCTACGGTGGTGTGGCACAGGGAGTAGGATCGGTATGTCTCGGCGACAGCGATGGTGACGGTCGCGACGATCTTTGTGTGCCGCCGCCGCCGGAATGTCGACCGCTGCCGGGTACACCGTTCTGCGAGCAGACGGTTTGTCCCGATCCGCTGGAACGGTGTTTGCCCAAGTGCGTCCGCGTTGAGCCGGGTACCAACTTCGTGCTGGAAGTGCTCGATTGCGAATGTGTGCTTCCAAACGAATGCCACATCGAGGTCAACCCGTTCACCAACAGCTTCGACTGTGTCGGTATCTGTCCTCCGGGGCAAACCTGCACGACGACTGTCACCTTGTTGGCAGACGGCACCGAGCGCGTGTGCTGCGAGTGTGTGCCGATCGGTGAAGAGCTCTCGTGTTGCGACGAGAACGGCTTCTGCATCGATCTGATTCCGGGCGCCACCGTGTGTCCGGATGGCACCACGCCGATCGTAGGCCCATGTGGCTTCCAGATTGCTTGTTGTCTGCCCGATGGAAGCTGCATTACCACTTTCGAGGCATGTTGTGCGGATCAGGGCGGTATGGCCCAGCCTGCCGGCGTGACTTGTGCTGATGATCCGTGCGGTCCGCCCGATTGCGAACCGATTCCGGGCACCAAGCGCTGTCGGCCGGTCATGTGTCCCGACCCGGCGCAGAAGTGTCAGCCCAAGTGCGTACGCGTCGAACCCGGCACCAACTTTGTCCTGGAAGTGCTCGATTGTGAGTGCGGCTTCATTACCGATTGCCACATTCGGATCGACCCGTTGACCAATACCTTCCAGTGCATAGGCGGCTGCCCGCAGGGTCAGACCTGTACCACGACCGTTACGACGTTGGCCGATGGCACCGAGCGCGTGTGCTGCGAGTGTGTGGATGAGCCACCGCCGCAGGTATCGTGCTGTAACTTCGAGACCGGCGACTGTATCGATCTGCCGTTGGGTTCGACGATGTGCCCAACGGGCTACGCAACGGTCCCCGGACCTTGCGGACCGGTAGTAGCCTGCTGTTTCGAAGACGGTACTTGTCGCGAATTGACCGAAGCGTGCTGCGATGCGGCGAAGGGCGTTCCGTTGCCCGTCGGCGTGACCTGCGACGATGGTTTGTGCGGTCCGCCCAACTGCGGCCCCGAGCCGGGTTCGTTGCAGTGTCGCGACGTGCAGTGCCCCAACGCGGACGAGCTATGCTTGCCGCGCTGCGTCAACGTCGAAGGTGCCACCGGCATCGTGTTGGAAGTGATCGATTGCGAATGTGTCTCGCCCAACGAGTGTCATATGCAAATCGATCCGACCACCGGCGGTTTCGATTGTGTCGGCGGCTGCCCGCCGGGTGAGGTATGTCGTACGACGATCACCGACTTGGGCAACGGCATTCAGCAGGTTTGCTGCGAATGTGTGCCCGAACTGCCGACGCTGTGCCCGCTGGCACCGAACATCGGTGACGCGTGCATTCCGGTGCTCGGTCCGAACGACTGCATCTTCAGCGGCACGCCATCCGAGTGTGCCCCGACGAGCGTGGTCGTGGATCAGGACCTTGGCGTTATCGTCGAGCATTGCGACTGTATCGTGCCGGGTGAATGCGGTCCGATCGAGCTGTTCGCGGGCAACCAAGCGCTGCGTTGTGTAAACGACTGTTCGACGGGCCAACTGTGTCAGTTGTTTGCCAACGGCAACCCGACCGGTCAGACCGATGCCGATGTGGGGCAGTTCCCGCCCGGTACCAAGTTGACCTGCGGTTGCCCGTAGCAAACCGGGCTAGCTGAATCCAAATAACTCTTTGGCCGGTGGCAGTCCTCGCACTGCCGCCGGCCTTTTTTCTTGCGCGGGTTTCGTTTATAGACAATTCGCGTTACCAACGCGTGGAATAGGTTTGTCAACGACCACGGATGAGGAATCGCGCGGGTGCCCCTGCCCCTCTGGGGCTGGGGGACACGAGACGCGTGGGTGGTTGTGATGTGCGGTTGTCTCATCCTTCCAACTCTCGAAGGGTAGGAGATAGCAAGGGTGGGGAATCGCCCAAACGCCATTGCATTCAACCTGGCGTGTGATCCAGAAAGGCCCTCGGCCATTGGCCGAAGGCTAAGTGTGAAGCAAAATGAATGTTGGATGCCCTTGCCCCAGAACGTTGGGTGCCCCTGCACCTCTGGGGGTTGGGGGACGACGATAAGCAACGATCACGGGTGCCCCTTCCCCTAGCGGGCTGGGGGACAACCAGAAACGCCAGCAACCCGAGACCATCATGTCCGAACATCAATACGCCCTCGGCGTCATCGGCAGCGGGCACATCGCCTGCATCATCGTTAAGCGCCTGATCGACAGCGGCTATCTCGCGCCCGATCGCATCGCCATGTTTCCCTCGCGCAACCTGACGGCTCATCCGTTGCCGACCGTCATCACCGAAGACTTGCGTGCGATCATTCAAGGGTCAAAACAGGTAATGCTGGCCGTCACGCCGCAGAAGTTTGGCGATGTCGCGGCGACGCTAAAGCCGTTCGCGACGACGGATGATGTGTTCGTAAGCGTGATGGCGGGTGTAAACACGCAGCGCGTAGCGCAAGAGTTAGGCGGGCCGCAAATGCGCGTGCTGCGCGCCATGCCCAATTTGCCGTTCGGCTTGGGCCGCGGCGTGACGGGCATTTGCCGCGGCGCGGCGGCCACGCGCGACGACCTCGAAGAAACGCGCCACTTGTTCAATGCCGGCGGCGTAAGCGTGGTGCTCGATGACGAGTCGCTGATGGACGCCGTCACGGCAGTGGCCGGTTCGGGGCCGGCGTATTTCTATTACTTCGTCGAGATGATGATGGCCGGCGGCGTGGCGGCGGGCCTCAAACCCGAAGACGCCCAAACGCTCGCCGCCCACGCGTGCGTCGGCGCCGGCGCGATGCTGCTGGAGCAGGGCGCCTCACCGCGCGCACTGCGCGAAGCCGTCATGAGCCCCGGTGGCACGACGGAAGCGGCGATGAAAAAACTGGAAGACAGCGCCGTGGCCGACCATGTGCGCGACGCGGTCTTAGCGGCGTTTGAGCGGGGTCGGGTGTTGGGGGGCGGCTAGGACATTGTGACGTGGTTGTGAGCAGGGATTGGTATGCGCTGAATGTTTGTCTATCGCATCGAACATTTTGGTAATAAAGCCGTAGAAACATAGATCATGTCCAAACATTGTAAAAGACAATTGAAACGAATAGCCATTCTTGTGTTGGCGATATTGGTTGCCGCCGGTGTCTATCATTATGGTTATCGCGTCCGTACGGTCGATTACAATTGTGCCCTCTTTAAGAGAGCGATCGCCGAGGGATATCGGCTTGATAACATGTGGCGCGAGAAAAATGGAACATTTTATGTATATCGCCTTGGTATGTATAAGTCGGCATTATGTCTTTCCGCTGATAAATCTGTCGTTCCGAATAGTTGTCGTAAAGGCGTCGTTGTCGATTCTAGGCCGCTTGGAGATGGGTACTATTTTCTCCTGTTGAAAGACTAGCCGACCTGGTTCTGATTTATAATTAAAATGGTTTCCCATTTATTCAACCCACCAATGTCTAAGTTCTCAATACCTCCCCAACCACCCGCGCCCCCTTCGCCGCGCTGCTGAACCGTAGGGCCAGCGTCTCGCCCGCCTTAATCTGCGCCGCGTCGTGGGTGAGCAGGTGCGAATAGTCCATCCAATCATCCGTGCCCGCCATCCAGAGGATCTGATGCACCGCCGCAATTTGTTGGGGGCTTAGGTGGGTGGTGTCGACTTCCAAATCCGCTTCGGCGACGGCGAAGCTAAAGCCGACGTCTTTGGGTGCGTCGTCTTTGAGACCGTCGGGTCGCGCGCCGTTGGTGGTTTTAACGGGGACGACGCGGATCACTAGCGCGCTCGACTTCGAAGAGATAAACGTGGCCTCGGCTTGTTCGCCGCGCATGACGGCTTCGATTTCGGCTTGGATGGCTTCGTGAGCAGGTGTTGCGGTCATAGCGATGATTGTAACGGCATCGCGAACCGTTATTGCAATTTGTAGGGTCCGCACCGCGGACCAATATTACGTTGGCGACCTTAAAGCGTGGTGATGATCTGTTGATTAGATTGTGATGTGATCTTTATTGTCGAGTTATTGAAGACCGTCGTGCGGCTTACTGAGGATGGCGCGTTATTCGACAATCGCTGGTGGCAGCGGCAGGTTTTCACCTGCGCTACGGACACTAAGCAAGCTGGTCCGCAGTGCGGACCCTACGGATGTCTCTCCCTTCGAGGGAGAAAGATTCACCCTTTCATCACTGCCGCGAAGCGCTCGCCCAAATCGCGATGGACAAGCCCGATCGCGTCGAACGTGTGCACCGCCGCGTCGACGAGGGCTTGGCGTTGGGCGTCGTTAAAGTCGATCTCGTTCATCGTGTCTTTGAAGGCTTTCCAATGTTTGGCTTGCTTGGCGCCGTAGGGGTCGAAGTAGCGCGTGCCCTCGCCGGTCTCGGGCAGGTTGTATGCTTCGCGGATGCTCTTCGCCGCCCACTTGGAGCCGTTGTTGCTGCCTTCAAAGACGTAGTGCACGCCGAGCAAACGCAAGGCGTCGTCGCCGTCGGTCGGAATGGCCGCGATGTAATCGAGAAATGCTTGGGTCGCCGGCAGAGGTTCAATCGCCGTCGTGTCGCGCTCGAAATGGGCAAGGTCGGCCTCGAGGTAGGGCGTCTGGAACTCATGGTCGGGCACCGGGTAGGCAATGGCCGGCTGGGCCATGCGCAATCGGGCTTCGTAGGCGCGATGGATCAGCAGCAACTGCGCCAGCGTTTCGACGTACGCCGCCTGCGGCAGCTTGGCCCCCATGAGCTGCGTGTTGAACGAGTTCTCCTCGGTAGCGTTGTGCTGTGCGGCCGTTGCTTCTTTCAGAACCGGCATAATGGGGCTGATATCATTGCTCATGGCGAATCCTCGCATGGGGGATAGCGTTTCGGAAGATCGGGCCGGCATTGTGCCCGCACCTCGGCCATCATAGGGCCAAAACGTTCATCGGTTCGACAGTCGCGAAAAATTTGCTTGCCCCCGCCCATCCTCCGATATGATGTGGGTAAAGCGTTTGAAAGGTGCTTTACGGTCGATGTGACCGTCCCTGTTAATCAAGACGAGCTGTAACCCAAAATCATTCGAGATCGAAGATATGCTCAACATCGTTCATGTGACGCACGAAGCCGTGGTGAAAGTCGGCGGCATCGGCACCGTGCTGGAAGGCTTGCTGACCTCGGCGGAATACGACCGCCAAGTCGGTCGGTCGCTCCTGTTATGCCCCTTGTTTAATAACGAGGGCGACGTGTCAACACGGCTAGGTCCGGGCGGCGAAGTGACCTATTCGTCGATCGACGGCATGTACGACGGCCCGCACGCGCATGCGTTTAACGAAATCCGGCAGCGTTATCACGTCGATATCGTGTACGGTCGCCGCCACCTGCGCGATCCGATCACGGGTGGTGAGTCGTGGCCGGAAGTAGCGCTGATCGACATCTGCCATATGGAGCAGGGGGCGATCAATCATCTGAAGCATCAGCTTTTCAATGCGTTCGGCATTGAGTCGACGCGCTTTGAAAACAGTTGGGATTACGAACAATACGTGCGCTTGGCGATCCCCGGTTTGGCGGTGGCCAAGGCGCTAGGGTTGGCATCGGGCGAACAGCAATGTGCGGTGATCGGCCACGAGTTTATGGGTGTGCCGACGGCGCTGGCGGCAAAGCTCGACGGCGATACGAAGTTTATTACGGCGTATCACGCGCATGAGGTGTCGACCGCCCGCAAAATCGTGGAAGAACACGAAGGCCACGACACGGCGTTTTATAACATTCTGCGCCGCGCCCCCGAGGAAGGTCGTTTCATCGGTGAGATCTTCGGCGATCAGACGGGCTACTACCGCCATGCGTTGATTGAGTCGACACGTTTTCTTGATGTGACGTTGGCAGTTAGTGATTACGTCGTCGATGAACTGCGCAATCTGACGCCGAACATGCGCGATAGTAATATTCAGTTGTGCTACAACGGCGTTCCCGCATACGAAACAACGACCGAAGAGGCGGCGGCCAGCAAGCGGCGATTGCAAACCTATGCTGAAAACCTGATCGGCGATCGACCGCATTACATCTTCACGCACGTCACGCGCATGACGCCCAGCAAAGGGCTCTGGCGCGATATGGAAGTGATGAAGCATATCGAGCAGGCGTTTCGCAAGACCGGTGAGTCGGCAGTCCTATTTGTGCTCTCGACCGAATTGCCCGGCCCGCGCTCCAAGGCGGACGTGTTGCACATGGAAAAATGGTGGGATTGGCCCGTCGCCCATCGCGAGCAGATGCCCGACCTCACCGGCGGCGAGGCGGTGTTCTATCAAGCCGTACAATCGTTCAACGCGCGGTCGCGGCATTGCAAGATCATCTTTATCAACCAGTTCGGCTTCGCGCGCAACTTGTGCGGTTCGCGCATGCCCGCCGATATGTGCTTCGCCGATATCCGTCGCGGTAGCGATGTCGAGTTCGGTCAGTCGATTTACGAACCGTTTGGCATCGCGCAGGTCGAGGCGCTCTCGTTCGGTGCGATCTGCGTGATGAGCGGGGCGTGCGGGTGTAGCTGCTTTGTCGATCGCGTGGCCGGTCCGGACGGCACCAAGAACGTGATCGCAGTGCGCTACGCGCGCTATCGTTGCGAGCCGGACACCATTGAAAGTTATCTGCACATGACGCGCGAAACGCGTGAGAACTACGAGCGCGAAGTCGCCGAACATGCCGCGGCCGAAATCGTGAGTCGCTTACCGCGCACGCCGCGCGATAAAGAAGCTTATCTGGCCCGCGGGTTCAAGCTGGCGAGCCAGATGAGTTGGGATGTTATTTCGCGCGATTACTTCCTACCGGCGATCAAGGCGGTCGCACCGGCGGAGGCAATGGCGGTTTAAGCCGTGCGTTTGTTATTGAGGTCGCGCGCGGCTTAGTCCCCCAGCCCCGGAGGGGCCGGGGCACCCTAATGCAGGGGCACCCGTATAATGGCAATACGCTGACTTGTTTTCACCTCTTGCTTACAAAGTTTGACGCGTAAAGCGCGCTGCGATACATCGTTCATTCAGCATTAACAGCACACCGCCGTTGGGCGGTGTTTTTTTAGATAGGCCGAAACTTCTTTGGATGGGAGTGTTCACGGTGCTTGTCGAAACCTTACTCGAATCCGCCGCCCGCGTGCCGAAGCACGAAGCCGTGTCCGATCCGACGCGCGCGATTAACTTCGCACAACTCAAGCGACTCTCGTCGGTGATGGCGCGGCGGGTGGCACGCGAGACCGATTGCGAACGGGTGGGCATTCTGATGCCGTCCACCGTTGCGTTTGCGGGTACGTTCTACGGTACGCTATGGGCGGGGCGCACCGTCGTACCGCTGAATTTCTTGTTGCAACCACAAGAACTAAAGAGCGTCGTTGAAGACGCGCAGATCGACACCGTTTTTACCATTGGTCACTTCAAGGAATTGGCGGAACAGCTACCGGCGCGGGCGATCTTTATGGAGGAGTTGCCGCTCAAGCGCGACATGATCTTGTCGTATCTGCGCGGCACGCCGCGCGTGCCGAACGTTAATCCAGATGATACGGCGGTATTGCTTTATACGTCCGGCACCTCGGGCACGCCCAAGGGTGTGTGCCAAACCTATAAAAATCTGCGCTCCAACATGGATGCCTGTATCGCAAAAGCGAAGCTGACAGGCGACCATCGCTTCCTCGGCATTTTGCCGTTGTTTCATAGCTTCGGATTAACGGCGAAGCTGCTGGTGCCGGTGCGTCTCGGCGCGATGGTGCATTACATGCCGCGCTTCACACCCAACGCCATACCGAAAACGATTCGCGAAAAGGAAATCACCATCTGCATGATGATTGCGAGCATGTTCAGCGCCATGCTGCGTTCCAAATCGTCCAAGCCTGCCGACTTCAAATCGCTTAAGTATGCCATCAGCGGCGGCGAGGCGCTGCCGCCGGATACGTTCGAGCGCTTCAAGAAGCGTTTCGAGGTCGAAATCATGCAGGGCTACGGTATGAGCGAAGCGGCGCCGGTTGTCAGCCTCAATATGCCGTGGGCGCACAAACCCGGCACCGCCGGTCAGGCTGTGCCCGGCGTGGAAGTGAAAGCGTTCGACGACAACGGCAAGCCGCTGCCTGACGGGGAAACGGGCGAGCTGTGGGTGCGCGGTGACAACGTCATGCCCGGCTATTACCACAAGCCCGAGGAGTCGCGCGCCGTCCTGACCGACGATGGCTGGTACAAGACGGGCGACATGGGGCACGTCGATGACGAGGGGTACATCTCAATTACCGGTCGCAAGAAAGAGATGATCATCGTCGGCGGTGAAAACGTGTACCCGCGCGAAATCGAAGCGGCGCTCGAAGCGCACCCGGCAGTGAACGAAGCCGCCGCCATCGGTCAACCCGATCCGTCGCGCGGTGAAGTGCCCGTGGCGTTTGTCACACTTGTGGAGGGTGAGACGGCGACGGACACCGAATTGCGCGAATTTTGCCGGGATAAAGTGGCGGGTTACAAGATTCCGCGGCGGGTCATCATATCGGACGACTTGCCCCGTGGACCGACCGGCAAGATTCTCAAAAGAAAGCTGAGCGAGTTACTTTGAGAATTGCGATAGCGCAGCGGTATTGTCTTATAAGTTCACTTCGGTCCGACGCTTACCGATATCCGACATAGAACTGATGACTCGACCTGTTTACGAGCGAGCAGCGCTATGTCCACTATCATTATCGATCGTCCCGAAGCTTTGTCTCAAACCGAACGCAGCAACGCGGAACGCCGCGCGACGCCGCGCATTCCCACGCGCATGCCCGTCAGTTTCGAGCTGGACAACAAGCCGTTCGTCGGCATTACGCGCAACGTCAGTGGTGGTGGTACCTTGATCGAGTTGATCGGTGATATGCCGCCGCAGGATAGCGACATCGAATTGCAGTTTTATATCCCCGCCAGCGTTGAAGTCTGGCACAAAGACATGCGGGGTTTCTGTCAGGGTCAAACCGTTCGCATCACGCCGCCCAACAACAACGACGACCAGACCCTGAATGAAGGCCTGGTCGCCGTTCGATTCACGAACGACATGCAGTTTCGGTTTTAATCGCGCTTAATCTTCTTCTGCCACGTGCCGTGCGCAACCGCCGCACTTGGGTAGTTCGATATCCGGCACACCCCAGTCGTCGCGCCAGTTGGTGGCGGCCTTTTCCTGCATCACCAAATCGTCGATGCGCGTGCGAGCGCTGTTATTGGTGGATCGGCCCACGTTCCAAGTAAGTAGTTGCGGCCCGTTCTGAAAACCGATCGGGAAAACGTCGGTCTGCATCTCGCTGCGGATAAAACCGGCGTCGATTTCCATGATCTGGCGGGCGCTGGCGGCCGTGGCCATACAATCGTTCGGATCGCGCGAGTGTTCCAGCCCCAGCAAGTGACCGAGTTCGTGGGAGCCGACATTGGCGACGGCCATCGCGATTTCTTCCATACTGGGCAACATGTTTTCAAACATGCCCAACGTTTCGGTATAGATGATCGCCTCTTGGTCAAGAAATCGGTTGCCGGTATCGACGTTGTCGGCCAGCCCCAGGAATGACGCGCTGTAGTTACCGAAGTAAATCTTCGTGTGCGGACCGGTCGGCTGCGGATGCGTCCGGCTGTCATAGATTACGACGTCGTAGTTAGCGAAGTCGCGTTTCATATGATCGACGACCAACGCGATGATCGCATCGGTCTTGCCAACCATGCGTGCCGAGATACTTTCGGCGGTGAAAGGTCGCATCTGCTCGATCGGTTCCTGACCGATCTGCACCGATGCGCCGCCTTCAAAGTCGAGATAAACCAATTGCTGGCGCGGCGGATCGTAGCTCTGATTCGGCTGACGCGTCACGGTGACCGTGAAGCTGCCGGGTGCGAAGCGACCTTGGTTGGACGAGAAATGTCGACCGCTGGAGATGGCGACGCCTAGATATAGGTTGCGCGTATCGTGACGCACCACGCGCGACATATACGGATCGAGCAATCCGGAGTAATAGCTGCGATCGTCGCTGGCATCGATCAGGTCGCTGTTACCATTAAACAGGGCGGCCACCGTATTGAGGCCGCCGTGTCCGCTGATTTCGACGGTGATGCGGTCGCCGGCATTGGCCGGACCGAGGTCAAACACCTGACGGTCGTCCAAGTGCCCGAGCGTGCCTTCAAAGCTGATGCGATTCGTTTCGGTGATGATTTGACGCGTGACGGTGCCGAAGACGTCGCTGCTGCCGGTTTGCAACGGCGCGGTCGCGTCGCCGCCGCTGGAATTGGTGGCCGACGGGCCGGTCGTCGGCAACACGTTGGTGTCGCAGCCCACGGCCAACGCACAACATGCCAACATCGTCGGTATGAGAGTCGATAATCGCGAAAATAGAAAGCTGGTTTGACGGTGCATTAGTCTGCCTCCTGATGCACGTCCGCCGACCAGCCTCCAAGAAGGGCATGCCGTAAGATCAGTTGTCTGGATTGTCCTCTTCCCACTCGTGTGGTGAACCCACGAATTAACCGTACGATATGCGGGCAGTTGGGAAGGGCGCTTATCAGAATTTGCCACGAAGTTGAGATGGTTCGACGACCAGAGTGAGTAACGCAGTGAATCAGCGGACGTCGACAAGTTGGTTATCAGAAGCATTGGTAATTGCCGGTGATTTGGCCGGACCTATCGGCCTTCGTGATGCGCGCCAATTATGGGAATCCGCGCTGCTCGACGAAGCGGCGGCATTTGAACTCACGCTTAGCAACTTGGTGGCAGCCGGTGTTGACGCGTGGGTGGTGCCGACGGATCGCGTCAATCCGATAACGCTCGGCGCGCTAGACGATGCCGACGCCGATAAGTCGCTCGCGCTCATCGATGAGATGGTGCAGCGCACGCGCGCCGCGGCGGGTGATATCAAACTGCTCGGCGCTCTGGGACCGGTCGAGCCGATCCTGGCGTTGGGCGAAATCGAAGAAGCTGAAATGGCGGCGGCATATCAGACGCAAGCACAGCGTCTGGCAGACGCGGGCGTTGATGCGTTTTTGTGTCGCTCCTTTACGGAACTGCGCGCGTTGGTGTTGGCGGTATCGGCCTGTCAAAAAACGGACGCTGCCCCCGTGATTGCCAGCATGAGTTTTGATGCGGGCCTCGATGGTCTTGAGACGGTCATGGGGGCCGGTGTCGTCGAAATGTGCGACGAGATGGCCAAGCTGGACGTCGATGGCCTCGGCGTCGATCGCACCGAGTTTCCGGACGGGCTACCCGCCATCATTTCGGTGATGCGCGGCGCGACGGACTTACCGATCTATGCGGAGCCGAATGCCGGCGCGGCGGAACTGGGTGAGACGGGACGCGTGTATCCGGAAAAGCCGGCGACCTATGCCGAGCGGTATGCGACGATATCGGAAGCGGGGGCCAATCTGGTGGCGGGGGGGCTGGGCACCTCGGCCCCGCATATCGCGGCACTGATTCGCGCGCGGCAGGCGCGGCAACGCAAGCAAGCCAAGCAGAAGGGCTAGTCGCCGTCGGTCCGAATTTCGCAAGTCGCAGTTTTGACGCGGATTGAGGCCGGGAGGCGCGTATTCACAACGTCCTGTGCCCCCGGGATTTCTGATCGGACGCAACGGGTTATAACGGCGATGCCTGATGTGCCAAATTCATTGACCGGCCCTTTTGGCCCCGTATAATCAATGTTTTGACGCGCACCGCTCCGCAACGGAGTGGCGGGTCAACCCAGCCTCACAGGGGATGGGCGGGGAATGCGACAGGGCTCCTACCGCCTCACTCGACCACATTCGTCACACCGCCCCAGCATTCGTCCGAAGTAGCCTTCGGGAGGAAACCGATGTTCGCAAGCCGTTTACGCTATTTTTCTGCCCTCATTGCGCTGGCGTTGCTGCCGGCACTTGCCTCGGTCGCTTACGCGCAAGAAGGCTTACCGGATAACGCCGTCGGCCAGAACGAGAAACTTTGGCGCGACTGGAAAGCGGCGATGCGCCTCGTCGATCGCGGTCAGCTCGAAGAAGCCACGCCGATGTTTGAGGCGCTGGCCACCGAAGATACCAGCGACCTGCGTTACGCCCTGATGGCCGACCGCACGGGTACGACGCGCTTGGAATTTTGGTCGACGCAAGACGACGCGCCGCAAGGTGTGAAGACAATTGTCGAAAAGATTAAGAACGGTCGCCGCCAACGCGGCTTGGCCGAAGATGGTTGGCACTTCGCGGCCGTCGGTCGCTTCAAGATGGCCGATGCGAACTTCAAGGCGCTGATCGAATCGGAGCCCGATCCGGTCGGCCTGCTCGAACTCGCGCGACGTAATCCCAATCGCAACGAAATTCTCATTCGCCTGATCAACAATACCACGGTCGGTGATTCGGCGGTGGCGTTTATCAAGCTGCTCGAAGAAGGCGAACGGCAACTGCGCACCAATCCGTTTGAAATCGAAGCCAACATTGCCAAGCTCGGCGGCCCGCCGCGCATGGTCTACAACGCGACCAATCGTCTGCGCGATGCCGGTGAATACGCCATTCCGCATATGATTCAAGCTTTGCAAGATCCGAGCCGTGCCGACCTGCACGCCGTGTTGATCCAAACGCTTTCGCAAATGGGTCGCGGCGCATTGAACCCGTTGGTGCAGGCGCTGGGCATGGATGACGACGTTACCAAAGCCATCCTGATTCGGGCGGCGGGTGATATCGGTTACAAGCAAGCCGTTCCCTATTTGGTCGAGTTGGTGCAAGACACGTCGACGTCGCCGATCGTGCAATCGGCGTCGCGCGAAGCGCTGCAAAAGCTGGGCATCGGCGGCGGTTACGACCCCGCCCGCTTGTTCCTCGAATTGGCCGAAATGTATTACGACGATGCCGAATCGCTACAGCCGGTGAAGGTCGCCGATTTGGCCAACGTCTGGTACCTACGCGACGGTGAGTTGCGCTACATTCCGGTGCCGACGCCGATCTTCAACGACGTGATGGCGATGCGCTGTTCGGAAGAGGTGTTGAATTTCAACGAAGCCAGCGCCGAAGCGGTCGCCCTGTGGCTCGCCGCCAACACGCGCCGCGAAGCCAAGCTGGGTATGAACGTCGAAAGCGACGTGCCCGATCCGCTCGGTAACAAAGATTCGACGCGACCTGCTAATACACCGCGCGCGATTTACTTCAACCGTGCCGCCGGCGCGCAATACAACCACATGATGTTGCAACGCGCCGTCGAAGATAAGGATCCGCCGGTCGCCTTGGGCGCGATCGCTGCGCTACGCAGCACGGCGGGTGAAGCCAACCTGATCGGTAACGAAGATTTCAAGCAGGCATTGGTGCAGGCGTTGAGCTTCCCCAATCGCCAAGTGCGCTTTAAGGCCGCCGAAGCGTTGGCCCTTGCCAAACCCGATAGTCAGTTCACCGGCGCACAGAACGTGGTGCCGGTGCTGGCCGAGTCGCTAAAAGCGACCGAAGGCAAGGTCGCTTTGCTGGTCGTGCCGGATCTCGATGTACGCAATAAGTTCATTAGCCTGTTGCGGGCCAACGATTACAGCGTGGCCGCCGGTTCGACGTTGTACGCCGCTTTGCAGGATGGCCGCGAAAAGACCATCGGTGCGTACGACGCCGTGTTTCTCGGCCTGCAGATGAGCCAGCCCGACGTGCTGGGCGCGATCGGCGAGCTGCGCGGCAGCTTCGATACGGCGTCGGTGCCGATTTTGGTGATCGCCGATGACGTCGGTCGCGGCAATCGCCTTACCCGCGGCAAGGCCGGCGTTGAATTGCTCGATCAGGCCATCATCGATATCGGTGATTCGGATCGCATCAAAGACGCGGTCGAAAGCCGCATCTCGCGGGCGTCGAGTTCGCTCGGTCTGGCCGCTGTCGATCGCGACTCGGCCATTGAATTGGCGATTCGCGCCGCCGAAGCGTTGGAAGTGGTCGGCGAGAGCGCCGTCTTCGATGTCGATCGTGCCGAGCCGGCGATGGTTTCGGCCATTCGCGGCGATAATGAAAAGCTGCGCATCGAAGTGGCCGGTGCTTTGGCGATGGTCAATACGGCCAGCGCTCAGGAAGTGCTGACCGAAGTGGCGCTCAACGCCGATCACAATCTGGCCGAACGCATCGCTCAGTTTGACGCGTTGGCCAAATCGGGCCGCCGCTATGGCAACCTGATGGGCGACAGCGATGTCGTGCAGCGCTTGATCGACCTGACGCTGAATGAATCGGACTTGATTCTGCGTGCCGGTGCATCCAAGGCGCTGGGTGCGTTGAACATCAAGACCAACAAGGCCAGCGAAATCATCCGTTCACAGCACAACGGCTAAGCTGCATTAACAATTTGAATCTACAAAACGAGCGGCGCTTGCGTCGCTCGTTTTTTTATTGGGATTGAAACTCGAGACCGTCGTAGGCGATGAGCATGTCGTCGGGTAGGTCGGCTTCGACTTGGGCGTGTCCGATCTCGTGGGCGATGTGGGTGAAGTAGGTTTGCCGCGCGCCGATGCGACGGGCGTGGTCGATCGCTTGTTCGAGATTGAAATGGGTCGGGTGCGGCTTCAAGCGCAAGGCATCCAGAATCAACACATCTAAGTTTTCCAGTAACGGCCAACTGGCCCCGGGTATCTCGCTGACGTCGGTGCAATAGGCGAAGTTGCCGAAACGAAACCCGAGTACCGGCATGGTGCCGTGCAACAGCGGGATGGGCGTGATCGACCGACCGGCAACCTCGAAGCTGCCGTCGATCGCGTGCAAATCCAACTTGGGAATCGCCGAGGGCTGCTGCGATTCCCGATCGAACACATAAGGAAACATCGATTGCAAACGATCCAACGTGTCGGTCTGGGCGTACACGGGTACGGGGGCTTCTTGTAGCCAATTGAAGCGGCGCAGGTCGTCGAGCCCGGCCACGTGATCGATGTGATAATGCGTATAAAGCACGGCATCGACGCGGCGGATGTCGTTGGCCAAACATTGCAGCCGCAATTCGGGCGTGGTGTCGATCAGAACCGAGGCCTCGTCCCAGCTCACCACGATCGAGGGGCGCGTGCGCAGATCGCGCGGATCGTCGGACCGACAGACGTCGCAATCGCAGCCGATCATCGGCACGCCGTGCGATGTGCCCGAACCGAGAACCGTGATCGTGAGGGGGGCTGCTGACATGTTGGGTGGATTATATGGCCGCGATCGCCGGGCGTTGCGGACGGGATGGCTGGGAACCGCGCAAGTTTTGCCGAATTCGGTCAAACTGCGGTTGGGCACGAAGCCGATACACGATATATTGGCCGGAAACGGTCAATGCTGCGCTTAGCACAACGGAGTGATGCGATGCGACGCCCCAATTCACCTGTCGGTTTCTTGACGTTGATCTTAACGCTGACGGTTCCGGCCGCCGCAATGGCCCAGCCGCTGCTGCGACCGCCGAAAAAGCGTGTCCCGATTCGCGAGCGCGAGCCTAAACGAACGGACTCGACCCCCGCGTCCACGCCGACGCGGTCGCAACCCGACGGACGCAGCGAGATCGATACCAACGTCGAATTTCGCGACGGGCTGGCCCTGCAAATCCGGCTGGAAGCCGTCGGCTTTTCGCCGGGGCTGATCGACGGCATCGTGGGCCCCAAGACGACGGCGGCGGTGCTGGCATTCCAGGCCGCGCGCGGGTTGGCTACCAACGGCAAGCTGGATACGCCGACGCGGTCGGCACTCGGGCTGAACGATTTTGAGCCCACGCGCAAGTTCACGTTTACCCAAGCGCATATCGATCAGGTTGGCAGCTTTCCGACCGACTGGCGGGCCAAGGCCGAAGCGAAGAGCCTGCCGTTTAAGTCGACGGCGGAGGTCGCCATCTTCGAAGGCCATTGCAAACGCAGCTTGTTGGAACGGCTCAACCCCGGCGTCGATTTGGATCGCATCAAGGCGGGCACGACGATTGTGATTCCCAACGTGAGCGACGAAGTGCCGAAGGTTTCGATCAAAACGCTGCGCGTCAACTTCGCGGATAAGCAAATCGAACTGCTCGATCGCGACGGTAAGTTGGCGGCGCTATTTCACTGTTCGATCGCCAAGGCGGCGAGCGATCGGCCCAGCGGGGATTGTCAGATCAAGACGATTATCAAAGACCCCGAGTATCTCTTCCGCCCGGAAAGCTGGCCGGAAGTAAAGGGCATCGACGAAAACCTCGTGATTCCGCCCGGTCCGCGTAATCCGGTCGGCATGTATTGGATCGGCCTCAGCGTGCCCGGCTACGGCATTCACGGCACGCCCGAACCAGAGATGATCGGCAAGACCGGCTCGCACGGTTGCTTTCGCCTGACCAATTGGGATGTTGAGCGACTGTCGAAGTTGGTATGGCGCGGTATGCCGGTTGAGTTTGTGGATGGCGGCGCGCAGGTGGCGTCGCGGTCGTAGCGCAATCCGGGGAAACGTTAAAGTATAGAAATAAAGCCCCGGCAAGGGGCGTAGGCACCTACACCGCTACCGCGTTTTAACAAGCAATACAAATCGGACCATGGATTGCGCGGCTAGCGCCGCTCCATCCATGGCTTTCAACCTTCGCCCTATCCGGGGCTGAGAAAGTCGATTGCGACGACACGATGTAGCGAAATCTTCTCTAGATACCTGCTGAAACGTCAATGTTTACTTCCGTGACATGGTTATCAGTCACCGCCCATTTTCCGGACTAACCCATCTTCGCCAGACCGGCGCGTATCGTACCGTTTGAGCGGAACGATCATCAATTCGGAGGTCTCGCAGATGCCGGCTACGTTGGAATCGCATCGGGATGGCGCAGGGCTGACGCCGTCGATCAAAGGTGTCGACAAAGGGCGCACGCACGCGCCGGACGAAAAGAACGTCGCGTTGGAAGATATGACGTGGGCGGAGTTGAAGCGCGCGGCGCGCGATGTGGGCGTAAAGCTCGGCGTCAAGAAGCACGTTTTGATTAAGCGGATTCGTGAAGCGCGGGCGTTTGAAGACGAGTTGGAAAAGCGTCGCAATTCATTGCCCGGTCGGGTACAACAGGCGGGCAAGGGTTTCTCCAGTGTTTGCCAACAACAGATGCGCGCGATCAGCAAGTGGTTTAGCGACGACGGCGTCACGGCGCGAAGCGAGGCCGAGCGTGCTAAGCAGCTTAAGAAAAAGCGGATGATGATTTTGGGCGGCGGCTTGGCCGTGGGCGCGCTGTTCGGGTTTATTGCGGCGATTTTTTAGACTACACGCACGCTCTACATCAGCTCTTCAATTGACCGTGGCCAATCGTCTTTTAGTAAGCGCGACAGCGAACGATCTGCCAGCACCTTGCCGTCGGTTTGGCAGGCGGGGCAATAGTTCGTCTCGTTATCGGCGTAGCGAATGCGCTGAATCGGCGTCGCGCAATGCGGGCAGGGCTGCTTGAACTTGCCGTGCGCGCCGAATTCGGGTCGAAACGCTGTTACTTCACCGGCACCGGGGAACTTCTTTTGGTAGCGTTCGCTTAAGCGCGCGGCCCATTCGGTTAGGACGGTGGTCGTCGCGTCGTGCAAGCATGCGAGTTCATCGTCCGAGAGTTTTTGCGTCCATTTCAAAGGTGATAACCGCGCCGCCAATAAGATTTCGTCACTAAACGCGTTGCCGATACCCGCGATGATTTTGGGGTCGGTCAGCGCGCGTTTGATCGTGTGGTTGCGGCGCGTAAGCGCTTGGACAAATTGAGACGGCGTGCAGGTGAGCGGTTCGATACCACCGGGGTCGTGGGTTTGCAACTGGTTTTTATCTGCTGCTACGTACAACGTGGCCCGTCGTTTGCTGCTGGCCTCGGTGATGGCGAGCGTACCCGTTGAAAATCGCAACGCCGCCAGCATGATTTTACCACTTACCCGCGCGCCGGGGGCTAACCAACGCAAGCGACCGGCGATCATGAGATGAAGGATCAGATATTGACCGTTGTCGATGTGAAAGACGATGCGTTTGCCGAGTCGCGACAGTTTAACGATATCGCGACCGACGAGCGCTTCGATAGGCGGCTCGACGGTGCGCAGCAGGAAGGGGTTGAGCAGGTCGATGCCGTCGATGGGCACGTTGACGATGCGCGGTCGCAGGGCGGCGAGATAGGCCTCGATGTCGGGCAATTCGGGCATGGTTAGTCGGTGATGATAGCGGATCGTGCGGCAACGGCACTATGATTTGACCGAAACGCGTGCTTCGGCAGCTACAAAGCATCAAATCTTTCACGCGTTTTATAAGCGAGGCCGCCAATTGCAATCCGTTTAATGCCAATTCAAGGATGACGGGCGCGCAACCCGACGCTGGTGCCGCCTTGTTGCAAGCAAAGCCGTCGGCGACGATGATCCTCGCAGCGAAATTGAACACGGAATCCATGCGAAACTCGAGATGAGCGATCCTGATAAACAACACACAGACGCCAATGTAAGCGTCGTTGATGTGCAGAAGCACTACGAGCTGGAAGGCGAAACCATCCGCGCGGTCGACGGTGTATCGATGTCGGCGGCGGCGGGGGAATTTGTCGCCGTGATGGGGCCGAGCGGCTCGGGTAAGACGACACTGCTGCATCTGATCGGCGGCCTCGATGTGCCGGATCGCGGGCGCATCGAGATTGCGGGGCGTGCAATCAATGAGATGACCGACGCGGAGCGGACGGTTTTTCGGCGGCGGCAAGTAGGCGTTGTGTTTCAGGCCTACAACCTGTTTCCGAATCTAACGGCGTTGGAAAACGTGATGCTGCCGTATCTGGTGGATGGCAAAGCCGCCGACAGCACGCGGCAGCGCGCGACGGAAATGTTGGGCCGCGTAAATTTAGACAAACGTCTGTCACATCGACCGGCGCTGATGTCGGGTGGCGAACAGCAGCGTGTGGCGATCGCGCGGGCACTGATGCTCGACCCGGTGTTGCTGTTGGCCGATGAGCCGACGGGCAATCTCGATCCGACATCCTCGCGCGACGTCTGGCGGTTGATGCGTAATCTGTGCGTCGAATTCGATACAACGGTCATCATGGTCACGCACGAGGCGGTGGCGGCGGCGCAGGCGGATCGGGTGTTGATGATTCGCGGCGGGCAAATCGTGGGCAATGTCGAAACGCAGGGGGGCGGCGATGAAGCACTGGTGGCAAGTCGCTACGCGCAACTGGTGGAGTAAGCCGGGGCGCAACCTGCTGTCGATCGCGTCGATCGCTTTGGGCGTGGCCGTCGTCGTATGGGTCACGTGCTGTTACGAGTCGGTGCGGCGCGGTGTGACCGATGTGGTGCTGCAATGGATCGGTCGCAGCCATGTGGTGATCGAATCGTCGGCGGGGGTGTGGGGCAACTTCAGCGCTGATGTGGTTGTCCTGACGCACGATATCGGCGGCATCGCGGCCGTGACCACGCGTACGCGCGACTATATCAAAGCCACGCACGATACCAATCAGCCGACGATTGACATTGAGATGTCGGGTGTCGAGCCGGATAAGGAAAGCACATTCCGCACGCATAACATTGAGGAAGGGCGTTTTCTGAAGGATGGCGATCGCGGCGTCATCGTGATCGAACGGCTGCTGGCCAAGGAGTTTCAACTCAACCTTGGCGATACGATTTATCTGCAAGACGACGCAAAGCCGAAGCCGCTGCAGGCGTTCGAAATCATCGGCATCGCCGATCGTCGGCGCGCCAGTGTCAACCAGGCGATGATGGTCTGGCTGCCGTTGACGGACGCGCAAGGCATCATTCGCGAAGAAGGCATTATCAAGGCGATCGATATCATCGCCGCCGACCCGACGGTCGGGAATATTCAGGAAATTGCCCGACAACTCCGCGACAAACTCAAAGCGCGCGACGCCCTACTCGAAGCAAGCGAGTCGCGCAAAGAAGAGTTGCAAGTGCGCACGACGGCGGCCCAGCACAAGAAACTGGATGCGGCCAAGGGGCTGTTACGTTTCATCATGATGCTGCTGGCGTCGGTCGTGTTGCTGACGGCGTTTTTTATCATCCTGTCGACGATGAGTATGGGCGTAACGGAGCGCATCGCCGAGTTGGGTTTGATGCGCTGCGTGGGTGTTACGCGCGGGCAAGTGGCGCGCGTGGTGTTGTTGCAGATGTTGCCGCTGGGCTTGGTCGGTACGGCGGTGGGCGTGCCGCTGGGCCTATGGTTGCAGGTGATCACGCTCGATCAGGTGCCGCAGTATTTGGGCGAGTTCGCGATTAATCGCTGGGGCATGACGACGGCGATCTTGGGCGGTATCGGGGCATCGATCTTAGGTGCTGCGGTCCCGGCGATTTCGGCGTTTGAGGTTTCGCCGATTGAAGCGAGCCGTGCGGGCGCGGCGCAAACGACGCATCGTTGGTTGCTGATTGCCTTGGGTGTCGGAGCGGTGTTGATCATCGGTCACTTTGTGATGACGGCGGCGTTGCCCGAACGCGGCAGCGGCACGTTCGATGTCTGGTCGATCGCGGCGATCGTGTTGTTGTATCTCGGTGCGGCCGCGCTGACGCCGGTGATCATCGTGTTGATCGCGCGCGTTGTCATTGCCGGGGTGGCGGCGGCGTTGGCGTTGCATCGTTCGCTGCTGGGAGACGAAATCATCAAAGCGCCGATTCGCGCGGGGGCGGTGTGTGCGGCGTTGATGGTGGGGCTGTCGATGATCGTCGGCCTCGTCGTCTGGGGGCAGTCGGTCAAATCGGGTTGGGAGTTTCCCAAGGAATTTCCCGATGCGCTGCTCTACTCTTATGAACGAAAGCCTTTGGCCGATGTGCAGGCGCTGCGCGATACCGAAGGCGTGGCCGAGTTTACCGTGACGGATGATTTCGGGTTTCATTACACCAAGCCCAGTAAGAATCGATTGATTCGCATGCTGTCGGGTTCCGATCCATTGGCGCGCTTCCTGGCGATCGATCCGATCGAAGGGCTCGGTATGGTGAAGCTGACGTTTCTCGAAGGCAATCTGCGCGAGGCCCAGGAGAAGCTATTGGCGGGCGGACATATTCTCGTCACGCGTGAGTTCGCTCGGGCGCGCGACAAGCACGTGGGCGATCGGGTACGCATCTGGGTGGCCAATGAAAAAGATGATGCCGACGCCGACGACGATAAGTACGTGCCCGGCACATTTACGATTGCGGGCGTGATTGCGTCGCCGGGCTTGGATATCGCCGTGAGCTTCTTTCAGGCCGGCACGTATTTTCAATCCTACGCCGTGGGCTCGGTCATCGGCACGTTGGCCGACGTCAAAGAGCTTTTTGGTCGCGAGTACGGCAAGTTGGTCTTGTTTAACTTTGATCTGCCGGAAGAATCGCGCACGCGCATCGATAGCGATTCATCGCAAGTCGTCGGCAGCGGTGTGAAGGAATTCGAAGGTAACGAGACGGGTCGCAAGTCGTTCTCCATGGGCCGCGGTCCGATCCCCGGCGACGGCCCCGAAGAGCAAATCGTAAACGCGATGCTTAAGCGGCTCGATTTTCCACCTAAAGCGTTCGTCACAGCGCGCGAGTTGAAGCTAAAAATAGACAGCAGTATCAATAGCGTGACCTTGCTGCTGTCGGCAATACCCTTCGTTGGGTTGTTCATCGCGGCGTTGGGGTTGGGCAATCTGATGGCCGCCAACGTAGCGAGCCGCACGCGCGATCTGGCGGTTCTGCGCGCCGTGGGCGTGACGCGTTGGCAGGTCTTACGCATGGTGCTCGGCGAAGCGTTGGTGTTAGCGTTAATAGGCAGCGGCATGGGCCTCGGGCTGGGCTTGCTATTGGGCAATGCCAGTAATCGCATGACCTCAGCGCTGTCGGGCTTTGAGCCGGAGTTTGCCATTCCGTGGGGCCTCGTCGGCCTCGGTGCCGCGGCGGCTACGGTCTTGTGTATGTTAGCGACATTGATTCCGGCGTTACGTGCCAGCCGCAGCAACATCGTCGCGGCGCTGGCCGATGGATAACTACTTTGAGTGATACGCCTTCGACCAATCAACGCTCGCTTCTCGCGCGGCTCGCGCCCGGCATTCTGGTGGCTGCCACCGGCGTGGGCGCGGGCGATTTACTAACGGCCGGCTTCGCAGGCTCAAAACTCGGCGTGACGATTGCTTGGGCGGCCTTGGCGGGGGCGGTTCTAAAATGGGTGCTCAACGAAGGCGTAGCACGCTGGCAGATGGCCACGGGCGATACGCTGCTCGAGGGTTGGGTCGGTCGGCTGGGCGGTTGGATCAAATGGGTCTTCGCGGGCTATCTGCTGATATGGACAGTCGTTACGGGTACGGCGTTGGTCTCGGCCTGCGGCGTGGCCGGGGCGGGATTGTTTACGCCGGGCGTCGATGCCGAAACGGCGCGCTGGTATTGGGGTATCGCCCATGCGCTCGGTGGCCTGCTGTTGGTCTGGTTCGGTGGATACAAGGTATTCGAAAAAACGATGTCGCTGTTTATCGCAGTGATGTTTATCGCGGTGATATCGACAGCCGTCTTAATCAAGCCCGACTGGGCGGCGCTGGGCGCGGGCTTGGTGACGCCGAAGATTCCCGACCACAAGGACGCGGTAACCTGGATTCTCGGCGTGATCGGCGGCGTCGGCGGCACGGTGACCGTTTTGTGTTACGGCTACTGGATTCGCGAGAAGGGGCGCAGTGGTGCCGAAGGCGTGCGCGCCTGTCGGCTCGACTTGGCCGTCGGCTATGCCATGACGGCGCTATTCGGCATCGCCATGATCGTCATCGGCGCGCGGGTGAATCTCGATGGCAAGGGCGCATCGATGGCACCGATACTGGCCGATCAACTCGGCAACGTCATGGGCCCGGTGGGGCGGTGGGCGTTTTTGATTGGCTTCTGGGGAGCCGTCTTTTCCAGTTTACTCGGCGTGTGGCAAAGCGTGCCCTACTTGTTTACGGATTTTCTGTTGCTGGCGCGCGGTCAGTCGCGCGACGATGTCGATTTCGATCGCACGCCCGCCTATCGCGGTTACCTAATTTTTATCGCGGTCGCGCCGTTGCCGTTTCTGACGTACAAAGTGGCGCAAATTCAGTTGGCCTATGCCGTGCTCGGCGCGGCATTTATGCCGCTCTTGGCGCTGACGCTGTTAATGATGAACACCCGCACCGCCTGGGTGGGGCGCGCCTTTCGCAGCCCGTGGTGGATCAATCTGCTGCTGCTGGCGACGCTGGCGTTCTTCGGTTGGACGGGCGCGCAGAAGATTCAGGAGCAGTTTGCGCCGACCGTGTGCATTTTTGATCCACCGACCGAGCCTAAGGCAGCGACCGACGGACCAGAACGAGGCGCAGATTCCGCAGCCGAATCGCCACAGTGATCGTGGGGGACCGTACGGCATCTCGATGATTTCCGGGCCTTGTCGAAGCGGGCTAACCGACGTATATTTCGGGGTTTCTGGTCCAGTGACCTACCCGGGCAGGTAGCTCAGTTGGTAGAGCAACGGATTGAAAATCCGTGTGTCGCCGGTTCAAATCCGGCTCTGCCCATTCATCTTATCTTTGCCGTGGCACGACATTCTACCGCGCGTCTTTCACCATTATTTACCGGGCTAATTCAAACAACGACCATGCGGATAGGTTGGGATTTACTCGCCGTCGGGTGGCCCAAGTTGGTCCTCCGACTTGGGATTTCGATTCGGCTCTTTGGAGGGCGTCAGAAATCCTCCGACCCTTAATCTAACAATCGAGCAACCAAAATGGGGTTACCACTCCCGATTATTTGATTCAGTTCTGAAATCGACCGAAACGCATAAACCATCCCTATTAGGCGATGTCGCCTCGTCGTCGGTATCTCCATACGCGTCAACGACCGCAAGTTGGCGGTCGGAACGATTGTCGTGGGACCGCAGCTGTTGAAACAACGGCGCGTAGCGGTTGCCGAATACTGATGTTGATCGTCGGGCATGTTTACCGATGGGTGTAAGCTGCTGTGGGCCGCGCGGCGGGTGACTAGAATTTTGAGCTGAGCAACGCGCTATCTTCAATTGGAGAGAACTTTGAAACTAAAAAATCGGAGAGGGGGGGATTCGAACCCCCGGTACGGGTTTGACCCCGTACGACGGTTTAGCAAACCGTTGCTTTCAGCCACTCAGCCACCTCTCCAGATATCGAGCCGAAAGACGATAATCAACTGAGTGATAATCGCACAATGGCCGTGTGTGGTCAAGTCTCTTAAGAGCGGATGGTAGTGGTATCGTTGGGGGGTGGAGCATCGCCGTCCCGGCGGTGCGTATCCGATTGTCCCACCGGCGAGACGCCGATGCGCCCCGTGGTGGCAATCAAACGATACCAGTACCAAGCGCGGTGCGAAATCCCTTATAGCCATTGCGTGTCGCCCTAGAGACCGTCGGCGGGACCATGTGAGATAGCCATACAAGACCTGACGCTTCATCGCCGGTACCGGTCTCCCTCCAATTATGATGTCCGAGGGCGCGGCGGGGATAATCGAGCCGTGTCATCGAGTGTTGTGCGACCATGCACCGGAAACCGACGACGGCCTGGTTGCCGGGTCGGTTCGTAAGGCGTGAGGTGCCGTCCACGATGCGCCGCGCGACCTGACGCTGCAAGCGCATGGCGACATCTTTGGCATCACGACCACGCCCGCGCAGCCGTTCATGATCGAGGGCCGGGGAATACTCGTACGCGCGGGCTTGTCTACAATTCGGGACATGTTTCGTCGTCGTATCAGGCAAAGCAAAAGCGAACCTTTTCGACCTGCACCTGTGTCGCAACCCGACGACTGGCCAATTGGAGCACTTCATGAATGACTGCGACTGCGGATGACTTGTGAACATCCATCGGCTATTAGCCGGTGCCACAGCGCAGCTACTGATCTCAATCGTGCACAGCTCTGTATTTTTCCGCCCGCACTCAAACGAAAAAAAGCGTCGATCGACACCGTCGCGGCGTCGACCAACGCTTCTAAGTTTTACGGGCGTAGGCCACTACTTCGTTTGCTTTACCTGAACGCCCTTCGACGGGTTGTCGTAGAGCTGTTCGATTACGATGGCATTACCGGCTTGTATTTGGAAGTTATCCGTCTGGCAATTCATCCAGTAGTTGGTGCTCTGGCCGACGTCCAGTTGCTGCTGCGCCATCTTGCCGCGGCGGGGGCGATTGAACTCGGCCTTGGCCAATAGCGTCGCCTCGGGGTTGCGGTAGAACGCGAACTCGCCCGCCGGGTTGCGGGCGATGGCTGTCGCGCCGCCCGCGATGCCGTCGGCGATATACACGCCGCGCAAGTCCGTCGCGCCGGTGCGAAACTGATTCATCCGCGTGCCGATCACCTTCACGTGCACGTCGCGGCGACCCTCGCGCGAGATGGCATCGACGACGCTAATACGGGCGCGTCCCTGATCGGCGTCTTCGGTGACTTCCAGCGACAGCGGCGTGACCAACACCAGCCCGCTCGCGACGCGATCTTCACCGCGACAGATCACGAGATAGGCACCGTCGAGTTCGGATGGCGATCGATTGGCTTCGACGTGCATGTCGAGCGCGATCGTTACCGACTGATCCAAGTAAGCATCGTTTTCGTCGAGTTCGATGGTGCGTTCCAACATGGGTTTCACGCCAGCCAAGTTGACGCCGGCGATGTTGTTAAGGTTCTTTTCGGCCAGCGCCAACTTCATCAGGTCGACGCGATAGACCTGCAGCACGACTTCCCCGACGTTGCGGAAATCGACGCGGGCAAAGGGCGATGCGTGCTTCTTGGCGACTTGCGCCGCGCCTTGCATGCCAGCGGTCTTAAGGGCCTTACTCCAATCGTCGGCTTCGTAGTAACCGTCGGGCGTGGGGTGGAAGATGGTGACTTCCGGCAGGCTCACGAAACGCTGATCGAACAAGCGCACGGCTTCGGCGGCGTCGCTGAATTGATCTTTCACGCGTTGGTAGTATTCGGTCGCTTTGGCAAAATCGAGTTGGGCGTGATAAATCTGCCCTGCGATATAAATCGCTAGCCATTTGTTGGGGCTGGGTCGCTCGATGCCTTGTTCGTCGGTCCACGTAGCGTTGGACACCTGTTTGGCCAAGGCCAACGCGTCGTCGAAGCTGCCCATGCGGAAGTGCGATAGGGCTTGCAAATAGACGAAGCGATCGTGCCACTTGCTCTGCGGGAAGCGACGAATGCAATCGGCCGTGAGCGCCAGCACGCGTTCGTCTTTTTCAAGTTCGTACCACGCGTTGCATAGCGAGTACGACGCTTCATCGGCGACCGGGCTTTCGGGATACAGCGCCAGATACGTTTCGAGCATGTCGATCGTATCGAGCATCAGCCCAATGCGCGAGGGCGGTCGTTTCGCATCGCGCGCGGCGCGTAAGCCGCCGGCTTCGGGCGCGTTGGCGTATAGCGATTGCGAGAGGGCGTAATACACGTTCACTACTTGCGGCGTATCGGGATAGATGCGCCAGAGCGACGCCACAAAATCGATGCTATCTAGGAAGCGGCCTTCGTTCTTTAGCGTCGCGCCGATTTGTGCGTCCCGCGCGAACGAGCTATCGGCAATCGCGCGATACACGAGGTACGCGCGTTCGTGTTGGTGGGTGTTCGCATAGGCCCGGGCCACGCGCTGCGTTTCTTCGAAGGAGAGCACCTCTTCCGGGAAGCGTTCTTTCAAAATTTCGAAGTTATCGACGATCGCGCTGTCGGCATCGGTTTGCAACGCACACGTCAGCAACATGCGCACCGTTTTCTTGTAATAGTCATCGCGCATGACCCAATCGCCGGTCGTCAGCGCCGTCAGATGTTCGGCGGCCGTCGCAAATTGACCGTCATCGAAATTGAGGCGACCGAGGTGATAAAGCTGATCGGGTGAAAGGCGATATTCGTCGGTCGATTGCGTATCGCGCGGTAACACGGTTAACAATCGGTCGGCAAGATTCACGTGGAAGCGTTCGGGTTCGTACACGCTGCGCACCAGCGTCGGCGGCAGGCGATATTCGCCCGGCGTGACGGCCACCAGCGAATAATTGAGCGTCCCGAGATTCCAGCGACTGCCGTAGTAGAGCGTGATCATGTTGTCGCGCACATCGTGATCGAAGAAGTTCCCCGTCAACGTGTTCGGCAACAGCCGGAAGCCCGAGGGGATGCGTTCCTGCACGACCAGATAATCGAGGCGTTCCTCTTCCGTCGACCTGCGGTTCTTGCGGCTGATAAACACTTCGATATCGACCGTCTCACCGACCGTGACGTGCCGCGCTTCGTTTCGGAAATACGCTTCGCGCGGCCATTCGCTCGCCACATCCCATGTCGGTTGCACGGCGCGGCCCTTGTACATCGGCGGCGCAGGCGCGAGATGGCGCGGCTTGGCCCACGCGATCGGATGGCGGATCGACTTGGGATGGAGGAACTCGTTGGTAAAGCCCGAGGCCGTGACCGCATAACTGAAACTGCCGCGACCATCAAAATCGAACTCGATGCGTTGAGCTTGGTTGGCAACGATCGCATGCGATGGCACGTCGATAAACTGCGTGCCGTCGCGTTCGGAAACGACTTCGCGCAGTTGTTTACCATTGACGGTGACGGTGAGCTTGTAATCGGCGCGTTCGCGTTCGCCGTCGGCGTAATACGTGGCAAGGGCGGCGAGCACGGCACCGCGCGCCTTATGCGGACGCCACCCTTCGGCGCGGGCGCTGGATTCGAGATAGGCGACCATTGCGGCAACGCCATCGGCGGCGGGGTCGGCTTGTAACTGCGCCAACAGCGCGAGCGCGGTGACTTCGAGCGGGCTTTGCATCCAGGCCGAGTTATCGTCGGTCGTGATGATGCGGCAGGCGCGATTGTTGATCTGTTCGTCGCGGGACCGGCGGCGCAGATCTTCGAGCACTTCGAGCGCCATTTGCTTGCGGTCGATTTGCAAGAACGTGAGCGCCAATTGCGCGAGGCCCGCGCTATTGAGCGATGTGCGATTGCGGAACAGGCGATTGGCGTGGCCGAAATCGGCCTCGTCAATCCAACTGAGCCCATGCAGCAATGCCGCCCGCAGTTCGGTATCGCCGGGTTTGGCGTCGGCGTATTGCTTCTTCAACCAATCCGTGAGTTTGCTGCGCGCATCTTCGGCGACGGGGTAACCATCGCGCTGGGCTTTGCCCAGCGCCCAAGCCGCGTGGGCCGTGGTCCAAACGTCGGCGCTACGCGCTTGGCCCGCCCACGACCAGGCACCGTCGTCGTCTTGCACGGAGAGCAGTTGCGCGACGAGGCCGTTAACGCGTTCGTCGAGTTGCATGGCGGCGTTGCCCTCGGCGTCGGGGCCGGTGCGGTCTTTGACGTAGCCGGCGGCGTAGAGGGCGGCCAGCAGCGACGAGGCCGTGTCGGCATGGGTGCGCGGCGGCGCGATGCGCCAGGATTGATACGAGCCTTCGATGCCGCACCAGCGCGGGCCGGTCCACAGGGCTTCTTCGACGAGCCAGCGGCGAATGTCGGCACCGATGGAAATCGACATTTGTATATCGTGCAGGTTCTCACCGGCAGGCAGGTTCATTTCGATGACTTGGCGATCGGAGGCCACGCCGGCGCGATGGGTTTCCACGCGCATGCCCCAAGGCTCGACGGTGATGGTGCGCCGCGCAACATCCACCTGCGGCTTGCTGCGGTCAGCCGGTTGGGGTTCGGTGGCGGCGCGGCACGCGAGTTTCATGGTCGTGGTGCTAACGACGACCGGCGCGAACTGAATCATCTGCACGCCCGAGCCTTCGAACTTGATCGAAGCAGTTTGCGTTTGGGCTTCGCCCTCACCATTATCGATGGTGAGTTGCAGATTGACGTCGCCATTGTAGTTGGTGAGGCAATGCACCTGGGCGGCGGGCGTAAACGAATCACCTTCGACCAACGCGTCGGGCGTGAGCAGTTCGACAAAGAAATCGTGTCGGCTGACGACGGTCGCCGTCGCTTCGCCGCAACGCGTCGCGGGCGTCACGCCGCGCGCCGTGAGCTTCCATGTCGTGCTGCTGTCGGGCACGACGATTTCGACGGTCGCCTTGCCGGCATCGTCGGTCTGAATGCGCGGGTTCCAGTAGGCAACTTCGGGGAAATAGCTGCGCGGCGGGGCCGTTGCGACGAGGCTTGCCAAAGTGGCGTCATAGCCGCGCATGGCTTTCTTATCGTTTTGGGCAAAGGCGAGGTTGTTGATGGCGGCGACCTGACGACCGGCGATGGTGTAGTCGAGACCGACGGCGGCGAGGACGTCAGTACCCGCATGCATCGCGAAAATGTAATCTTCGTCACCAGCGCCACCTCCAGCGCCGCCTCCATCGATGAATGTTCCACCACCCAAACCGCCCTTGAAATATTCATCATGCCGGCCCGATTGACGTAACATTTTCGCCATTTCTTTCGGCGCGATTTTTCCGTCGAGGTCTATTTGCAAATAGGACGTTCCGAGCCGTTCGTCGTCAGAATCGAACGATGCAGAAGAATCGACAGTGTAGGCGTATGCTTCCTCAACCATTTCAGCCGCCGGTGCGGGTTGTGCAATACTACGGCGCGAGCGTGCACGTCCTGTTTCCTCGCGCAGCGCTGCGATGCGATCGCGCAGTTCATCCTCCCGATCCGCCTCTGCCAGGCGTTCGGCTTCTTCCAATATCTCCGTCACCATCGCGCGCGTTTCGGCGCGATAGGCAAACGTGCAACTGCTACCCGTGCGCGATGACGTCACGCGGCGGGCACCATACTCAAAGAAGGTCGTGATCGGCGGCGTCTCATCTGCAAAGCGATTGAGCAACGCCGTATCGACCATGGTGAGTTCGACTTCGGCGGCGACGGGCTTGCCCAAGTGGTCCGTCACTTCGATAGCGACGGTCATGTCTTCGCGCGGGCGATAGGTTTCTTTCGACGGCTTAAGCGCGACGGTCAACTGCCGTTCGACGGTGAAGTCGCGCCGAGCTTGATACAGCCTACCCGTCGTCATCACAGCGGCGGAAAGTTCGAAGTTCGGAAAGTGCGGATGATCGACGGCGATATCGACGGTGTTATGCCCCGGTTCGACGCGTACCAATCGATGGTCAAAAAAGCCGTCGCCCTCGAACGTGATTAAGGCCAAGGGGGCCTTTTCGTTCTTGCCCGCTTCTTTCGATAGATCGATACGCGAGTGAACATCCAAGGCCAGCGTTTCGCCGACCTTAAAATGCTGCCGGTCGGTGAACAGTCGCAAGCGCGTACGGTCGTCGCTATCGGACACCGTCAGGTTTGTTTCGGCAGTGACCGTATTGCCATTGCGATCGGTGCCTTCGGCGCGAATGATGTAGCGACCGCCCTTGTTGAGCGTAAGCGCGACACGCGCCGTGCCGTCGGCATCGCTGGTGGTTACCGTTTCGGAAACGATGTTGCGCTCGGTCCATTGACCGTCGGCGCGCGTATGCAACAGCGCGGTGATCGTCATCGCGCGCGCGACGGGTTTGTCTTTCAAATCGCGGGTAACGAGTTTGATTTCAACCGGCTCTTCGGCCAGTACCAAATCGCGCGGCGTCGATAGTGTGGCAGTGAAGGCGCGAACCGCTACAAACACGGCGTCTTCCACGGCGAGGCCCATGTCAGCCTGCCGCGCCGTCAGAAATATGTGGCCTTCTTCCGGCAGCGGGGCGGTGTCGAATTCAATCGGCACGCGACCATCCTTGTCGGTGATGCCCACGCGCGTGATGTGTTCGCCATCGGGTGACTGAATCGTGTATTCGATTTGCTGATCGCGCACCGGCTCGCCGTAGTTGTATTTCGCGACGACGGCACCGGTGAGTTGGGTGCCGCGCATGATGATGCGCTCGTCGATGTCGAAACTCAGAAACGCCTTGGGCAGTTGATAGGTTTGTACGGTGAAGGCGCCGTTAAACGTCGGGCCGTCCGGTCGGCGCGCGACGATTTTATATTGGCCCACGGGGCCGTCGGCAGCCACGTTAAAGCTGCTGGCAAACGTGCCGAACTCGGATAGCAGCAGTTTATCGGTCCGTAGCACGCGGCCCTTGGCATCGAGAATATCGAGCGTCCAACGCAAGCGCGGGTCTTCGGGTTGCTCGGGCAGGGAGTATTGACCGTCGGCGGTTTCGCGCAGCACGCCGCGAATGTTGACCAAATCGCCGGGCTGATAGGCGGGGCGGTCGGTGGTGATGTAACCGCGCGGCTTAAGGCCGCCGCTGAACGATAGGCCGTTTAGCTTGAGGCCATCACCGGCGACATGACCGTCAGCGACGGCCAGCACCAACGCGTTATTGGCATCTTCAATCGCATCGTCATTCGATTGCCAAATACCGTCGTCGCCGGTTTGCGCTTCGAGGATCGCCTTGCTGCCGTTGGAGATTATCAGGTTGACGTTGGCCGCCGGTTCGCGGGTGCGCATGTTTTGAGCGAAGACGAGTAACTGCTCGCGCGTGGCGCGCACCAGAATATCGATATCGCTGCGCACCACCAGCGTGGTCGCTTCGAGCTTGGTCTGCGGCTGATCGTCGTCATCCTTGAGTTCGCTGGCTTCGTTGCTGATGTTGACGGCAAATACTCCGGGGCCATCGACGGGAATGGGTAAGTCGAGCGCGATCGGCTTGAAGCGGGCGTAGTCCTTGACGTTGTGCACGAATTGTTCGTCCGGATCGATCAGCAACAGATCGAGGTCTTCGACGCCGCCGAGCATGTGGCGCTTGCGGAAGTAATCTTCCATGTCGATGCGATAGATCTTGACGGTCAGCTTATCGATGTTGCGGATGTCGGTCTTAAGCTGCACCTCTTCATTGGTGCGGAACACACGTTCGGTGTGCACACTGAGGCGTACACTTTTCATTTCGTTCAGCCGTACTTGGGCGCGGGCCTGAAATTCCGACCAGTCGAGCTTTTGATAGGCCTTTACCGCAGCTTCGAGGTCGCCCACTTTTTCTTCTAACGTGAGCGCGATGCGGTATTGGGCGTGGCCTGCTTCGGTCGTATTTGGGAACTTATTGACCAGCTTTTGCCATTCATCGATCGGCGCTTGCCAGTTGGGTTCCTTGCCGTTTTCGGCGCGTCTGCTCTCTTCGTTAAACGCCATCTGCCCAAACTGAAATAAGATAAGCCGCACGCGCTCATCGAGCGGATACTTCTGCATAAACGTGCGCCACGCCGTGCGAGCGTCGTCGTAGCGATCTTCCTTCTGCGCGACGGTGCCGATGCGATATTCGGCGTCGATGATCGAGCGCTGAGCGGCCGACCAATTCGCACCATTGGGGAACTTGGCGACGTATTCATTCCACGTGCCGATGGCGTCGGCGAATTTGTTTTGACCGGCGAGGATGCCGCCGATGTTGTACAGCGCCTGTTGCGACAACTCTGCGTAGCGTTCGCGCGTTTCGTCGGTTGGCAAGCGGCTCGAATCGAAAGCGATGAGTGTGCGATACGCGGCGATGGCTTCGTCGCCGCGCCCACGATGTTCGCTGGCGGCGGCAAGGTCGAAGCCGGCTTCGATGGCCGGTTGGGTGAGCGGGAAGCGTTCGATGAGTTGTTCGAGAATCTTGCGCCCCGCCGTCAGATCGTTGGCGTTTTCGGGCGCGGGGTATCCATACGTGCGGGCCAACAGTTGCATCGCCTTCGGCAGAATGCTGGCGGCGGTCGGTCGCTCGTTGCCATCGGCGAGTTCGATCAGGTCTTGCAACACGCGGCGGGCATCTTGCTGCCGCGCGCGTTTGAGATACGCCTCGCCCAAACCGAGGCGCGCTTCGAGAACGTGCTCGCCTGGTGCCGTGCCGAGCGCCGGCAGGGCGGTCGCGGCGTTGGTATGTAACAGGTAGCGCCGATAGGTCGTATCGTAGCGGCGCAGGTAATCGTCAAACGCGGCGATGGCACCGTCGTTATCGTTGGCGGCAAGTTTGCACGAACCGATGGTGTGCCGGAGCGATTCGGCCAGTTGCGCCGATGGTTCGAGTTGCAACGCCAACTCGTAGAACTTGGCGGCTTTGCGAAAGTCGGGTTCTTCCAGCGTGCGCGTGGGTTTGAAGTAGTCGTCGGCAAAGTCGACGTATCGCTTGGCCAACTCGTCTTTGCGCGCCGTGCCGATCAGCGCTTCGATCTTGTCGGCGTATATGCTTGCGGCTTGGTCGAATTGGCGTTGGGCGACGTACGCATCGGCTTTGCGCATCCGCGCCTTCTCGCTCCAAGGGCCGTCGGCATCGGCGGATAGCAACGCGTCGAAGCAGCCGATCGCGTCGTCATAGCGCTCCGCATAGAAGTGTGCCAGCCCGCGCCGGTATTCCAACGCGCTGCGCTCGGCGTCGCTCAAGCCGGAATCGAGCAACGCCTTGGCAATCGTGTCGATCGCCCGGTCGTAGTCGCGAATGCGCAGGCTGCGGTCGATCGACTGCAAGGCGGCGGATGCATTCGCATCGTTCGGTGCCGCAAACGCGGCCGTGGTCGGATTCAGCAACAGGTTGGCATTGATCAGAATGGCGATGAGAAGGGTGGGCAGGCGCATGAGGGTCTCCGTTACGCATGTCAGTCCCGGCGCACAGCACGGCGCGCCGGGCGTACAAAATTGACACGTCGACAGGTGGCGAACGATCTTCAAATCAGATCGAACCGAACATCAAATGTAACGAGCGAGCCGGCGATTTGGTTCCGCACCATTTTGTAACCGTTTATCGGTGGAAAGTCGCTGAAAAAATCCGGGTTTTGTGCTGCGGTGAGAATTGCGGTCCCCGTGTCCCCGCTGATCAGTGTTGGCTTGCCGTTTCAATCGAAAAATCGCACGATTTAGCAGCCTAACGAGCGGTAACCAAAGCGTTTTGCCACGAAACGGCGCGACCCCGCTAGGCTTCCGTAGCAGTCGTAAAGAATGGTCACACGCACGTAACACGCGAACGAACGCGAGGCTAACGTTGAGTAAACAAGCACATGCAGGCAGGTCGTATCTCATCATCGGGGCCGGTGGCGGTATCGGTGGAGCCGTGGCACGCCAACTGGCCGCGGCCGATGCGCAACTCGTCTTGATGGGTCGTACTCGGGATTCGCTCACGCAATTAAGCGGTGAGATCGGCGGCGAAGTGGTAACGGGTAACGCGGCCCAGTTCGACGATGTCGAAAGCGCGATGAAACGCTGCGTCGATGTTCATGGCAAAATCGACGGTGTGCTGAATGGGGCGGGGTCCATTTTGTTGAAGCCGGCACATTTGACCACCATGGACGAGTTACAGTCGGTGATCGCGCAAAATATCGTCACGGCGTTTTCGGTGGTGCGGGCGGCGGCCAAGCACATGAAAAAGAACGGCGGCAGCGTGGTGTTGATGAGTTCCGCCGCGGCGCAGATCGGTCTGGCCAATCACGAAGCCATTGCCGCCGCGAAAGCCGGCGTGGAAGGGCTAACGCGCTCGGCCGCCGCGACATATGCCGCTCAGGATTTACGCGTGAACGCCATCGCCCCGGGATTGGTCGACACACCGATGGCGCAGAAGATTACCGGTAATGAAACAGCGCTGAAGGCATCGACGGCCATGCATCCTCTGGGGCGCGTGGGTAAGCCCGAAGATCTGGCCGATGCGATCTGCTGGCTCTTGGGCGCGCATAGCAGTTGGGTAACCGGACAGGTGATCGGGGTCGATGGTGGCTTGGCACAACTCAAGACGCGCGCCCGTTAGTCGTCAATCGTCGGGATCCAGCCTTCGGTGATGACTGCTTCTTGCGGTAGCGCGGCCGTATCGATCGGGTTCAGCGCGAAGGTTGCCGCATGAATGGCCGCCAGCACGGCGTCGAGGCAATCACCGCGATGATCGTCGATGCACTGTTGGGCGATGGCGTCATCTATGCAAACCTTCAAGCCATTTCCCGATATGAGTTTCGACTGCGTAACCTCATGCAAGATGCGTCGTCGATTGCTACCTCTTTCGTCGGCATTGTTCACGGGTTGATCGTGTTTGTAAGGGATGCGACCGCAGAGCCGACGGACAAGGTAGCCGGGATAAACCTCGATCGCCGTGGCGTCGTACCGCTTCATGCGCAACGGCCAAACGTCTACGGGGGCACCCAACAATCGCGCGGTACCGGCAAACAACATTTTTGCCACCGGCACGCCGTAAAGCTTTTGCGGGCTGATGGCACCGACCAATCGATCCGTGGCGCGCAAGTGTTCGCGGTCGCCCGCCGCGCGCCCCAGACGGTATTCGTTGAGCGCATATTCAAAGCCGCGCTTGCCTAAGGTTTGAATATGATCGATGTAATCCGCCCAGGCCGTCGGCCAACCGATATTGCGAATGAACCTGTCGGGCAGGCCGAACGGAAAATCGAATCCGGCGATCCACTTGCCGGAGCGATGTAGAAACGCGTCGAATTCTTCCCATTGCGACCAAATATCCAGCGTTTGAATGGTTAAGCAGCCGGTTTGCAACCGGGCTTGGGCGCAGGTGATCGGCTTGCGCTTTGATGGGGCGCTGGTGAAGTCGACGCCGTATATGAGGGCGCTTACACGATCAGTCGCGCGCATCTATCTTCGTTGCATGCGCTTCGATCCAATTCGCTATGTATTCGACGACGCCACCATCGACGTGGCCGGGTTCCATATACGTTTCGGGTCGCGTTTTACCCGAACCTCGCCGAAACAGGTGGTCCATCGCGGCGAAGTGTTTGAGCGTTACGTTGGTAAGATTTGCCGTATCGCGCTGCCAGATCGCGTAGTCTTTTTCATTTACCTGATAGTCCCGACCGCCGTGCAATATCAGCATGGATTGTGAAAGCCCTTGGGCGGTCTCAACAGGCTTCATGACAGAAAGCCCTGCCCAATAGGATGCGGGTGTACCGAGCAATACATCCTTTTGCTTCCATGTGCCGTTTTGTAGACGCTTAATGGTTTGTTGGGCGGATTGGAGTTGTCGTTCTTCCGCCGTCGTGACGGTGCCGTCCACTCGAGCGATGTATTCGAGCTGCTCCCCGACGATCTCGTGAAGCGGTCGTGCTGCGGGTGCCAGCATAATCATGCCGGTGATATTGCGTCCGCGCTGCGCGATGCGCGGCGCCGCCGTCGCACCCAGACTGTGCCCCAATACGAAGACAGCATTTCGATCGATGCCGTGCTGAGCCATCAACAGCTGTGCGGCCGCGATAGCGTCATCCACGACTTCGGTATCGATCGTTATCGATTCGGTTTCCATGCCGTCAGCATATTTATACGTTCGCTTGTCGTAGCGCAAGACGGCGATTCCACGCGAGGCGAGGCCGTGGGCGATGTCTTTGAATGGCTTGCTTGGTCCGATCGATTCGTCACGGTCGTTGGGGCCGCTGCCATGCACGAGCACCACGCCGGGAAATGGCCCGTCACCGTTGGGCATCGTAAGCGTGCCGGGCAAGGGAAACTTGCGGTCGGCGGCCAACGTAATCGGTCGCTCGGTGAAGCGCGACACGTCCACATAGGCAGGGGTTTCGTAGGGTATCGTCGATTCGGCCGGGCTAAAGAAAAGCCCTGCGATCTTTTCATTCTTGTCGATCGTAATCGTGATATTGACGTTGGATTTTTTGAACGCGCAAGAGAACGCAACGATCGCATACGTTTCGCGTCGCGTAAGGGCGGCGGCGCTTTCCCCTTGGTAATCACCGTGCGTTTTAATAAGGCTTTGCCATATCTCCCCCAATTGCTTGGCTGTCATGGCGTTCTGCACCTGTCGCGATGAGGCTTGGTAAAACGCATTGAATTCGGCGTTGGCCAATTGGTTTAGGTGCTTTCTCGCAATGGCAATGGCGGGATCGTCGGCGGGCTCATCCGCGACCAACAGCGTGGGTACTAAGAAAGTAATTAACGTCAGTCTCAAGCCTATTCGCTTCATATTTCGCATGATTGACTCGTCCTTTATTTCGGTTATCGAAATTCGCGCGCGGCGATTTCGGTTAAATTGCGATTGCATGGAAAATCGGGCATAGGCGTCTATCTGATGATAACGGACGGGGGGTGTCCGTGCGGTGGGGAGAGAATTGGCTTACCATATCGTGCGCTACAGAATGTAAAGAAGAAACCCCGCCCGTTGTATTCGGGCGGGTTCTTAGTTTTACTGGAAGCGCAATCGAAGCGATTTATCGTCGCCGTCGCCGATTGCGCACGATCAGCATCGGTGTCACCGTCGCCATCAGACCAAACAAGCCGAAGTTGCCACAAACATCGGATAACGTGGTGTCGGCGGCGAGATCGGCGGTGGTTTCGGCATCGGTTTGTGGATGCTGCATCAGGCTAGGCACGCGACCGTTCTGTGCGCCGAGGAACGCGAGTTCAAAGTCGTAGCTGAGATCGCGCGCGTTCGGGTTAAACGTTTCCGTCGGTGAGTTGGGATCGAATGTGACGAACGCCGGGTCGTAAAGGCCGTTTTCGAGGAACTCGACCAGCGCGTCGATGTCGTCATCGCTAAGGCCGAGACCGACCTGATCGTTGCCGCGCGGATTCGAGAACAATTCGGATAGATTGCCGTGACCGCCCGAGAAGGCGGCTGCCGGTACGCCCCCGTTGAAGTACGCCACCACCTCGCGCAACGTGCTGAATTCACCGCTGTGCATAAAGGGCGCGGCGTCGCGCAGTTGACGCAGCGTGGGCGTCTTGAACTGGAAGCGATGATCGTCGTTGCCGGTGGCTTCGGCGCGACCCGGATCGTGGAAGTCGGGCATGTCGAGCGCTTCTTGCGCAAGTTCGACTTTCGGATGGTCATTCAGACCGAGGTTATGAAAGTTCTCGTCGATCAGCGTGCCGGCTTCGTCACCGAGTACCTTGTTCAGCGCCGGTCCACTGTGGCAGGCGACGCAATTGGCACCGCCTTCGGTGGCGGACGTAAAGAACAACTGCGCTCCGCGGCGCTGCGTATCGGTCAAGGCCGCGTCATCCCCAGCAAGGAAGCGATCGAAGGGTGTATCACGCGTGATCACGGAGCGAAGGAACGCAGCAATGGCCCGTCCGACCGTGTCGTCATTGATCAGGTCGTCGAGATTGTTGGATTGATCGGCTCGTGCGGCCTCTTCGGGAAATGCCCGGCGGAACAATTGCACGTACGCCGGAATGCCTTGCAGCGCGAAGCGCTGGGTTTCAAACATGCGGTGTGCTTTGAACGTGACTTCCACACAGTTTTCACCGGTGGGTAAGCCGTTGGGGTTGTTGTTGGCTTTGGTCGGATCGTCGGGGTCGTAGGTTTCACCGGCGGGGCCGCTCCAGAACAGGCGCTGGTTGAATGCGAAGCCGATGATGCTGGGCGATACGCGAAAAGGGGCGTCCACCTCATCGAAGCGACCGGTCATGGTAAAGGCGCGCAAGGCATCGAAGATGTCGACCTGCGTCGGCAGGGCATCGGTCATGCCTTCAATCATGGTGCGGCGCGCTTTGAAGCGACCGGTATCGGGATTGATTCGTCCACGGCCTTCGCCGCCCATACCGATGGACGTTACCAAGCCGGCCTTACTGGCCATTTCGCCCATGTGGCAGGAGCCGCAGGATGCCGATTGCGCCAGCGACCGATTGCCGCCAAATTCCGGACGCACGTTGTTGGCGCGTACTGGGTCGAAGAACATGAGCTTGCCCAAGCGCTTTTTGGCGTCGGTGATGGCGAAGCGCGGATCGTCGGGTTGCGGCATCTCGGCGTCGGTGGCCGGCACTTGTAGGGCATCGAGACTGCCCACGCGTTCAACGATCAGTTCGCGCAGTTCCGAGTTCGTAGGTGTTTGGGCTTGAGCGTCCGCGAGCGAAACTGCGAGCGCAGCCACAGCGGCCAATGTCACGAGACGATTCTGCATAATGAATGTTCTCCCCCTTAACGCGGAGCGCGGTTCCGATGCGAGGTGGACAATCGTCCCGTGCGGTACCGCGATCCCACGTCGGCCCGGCATTGGGCGTCTCGGCAATTACCGAGGCTGCTGCCCGCTGCCACGTGATCCCATCGGTAAACAATACCTCACGAATCCGAAAGATGTAAAACGGTAGGGCCGGAAACCGCGTCAAGTCCACTGGCAATGCGGACGGTGCGTGCGGGGGCCCGAATTATGCGGAACATTGCTTGACAGTTCCCGGCGAGGCGGCTAAATATCAGGGGTTCAGGCGACGATCCTGAACGACTTGCGGGTGTAGCTCAGTGGTAGAGCGTCACGTTGCCAACGTGAATGTCGTGAGTTCGAATCTCATCACCCGCTTTTCTCCGTTGGCCGATAAATTGGCTAGCGTCGAGTAAATCCATATCGCAGGCTGGATTCCGCCCGTACAGGCTCGGGCGTGGGGCGTGCGAGCGAACTTCCGAACCATGACCCAAGGTCGATCGGCGGTATTTACCAGCCTGTCGGCCTTGTTTTTTGCGCCGAAAGTCGGCAATATCGGACCTCAGTTGCACTCAGGAGACGCCAGATGGCAAAAGAAGATGTGGCAGACCAGCAGAACGAAGAGACGATGCAGGCCGACATGGACGGCGATGGGCCGCTGACGCAAGAACAAATCAAGGAGCAGCTCAAAGGTGTGATCGGAGTGAAGGTCGAAGACGCTGGCACGCTGCGTAAGAGCCTCACGATCTCCGTACCGCGCGAACATCTCACCAAGGAATTCGACCGCGAGTACGGTGATTTGATCACCGAGGCTGTCGTGCCGGGTTTCCGCAAGGGCCGCGCTCCGCGCCGTCTCGTGGAAAAGCGCTACGGTCGCGAAGTCGGCGAGCAGGTGCAAACGCGCATGCTTTCCAACGCCTACCTTGCCGCCGTCGAAAAAGAAGACCTGAAGGTGCTCGGGGACCCTGAAGTCTGGGCCAAGCCCGCCGGGAAAGACACGGGTGAAGAGCTGATGGAGATGACGTCGGCCCTGACCAACATCGATTTGCCGGAAGAAGGCGATTTCTCCTTCCGCTGCGAGGTTGAGATCAAGCCCGAGTTCAAATTGCCGAAGCTCGAAGGCGTTGAGATCGAAAAGCCCGAAATCACGATTGAAGATAGCGATGTCGATGAGCAAATCGACCGCATTCGCGCCCGCCGCGGCACTTGGGCACCCGTCACCGACGAAAATGCCAAGGTCGAGACCGACGACCTGCTGATTTGCGACATCGTCTTAACGGCTGACGGCAAGGAATACGCCAAGAAGGAAAACGAACAACTCGCGGCGCGACCGCAGTTTATCGAAGGCGTCGCCGTGGGCGATTTCGGCAAGAAGGTCGAAGGCACCAAGGTCGGCGATTCGGTCAAGATCGACGTCGAGATGCCGGACGACCACGCCACCGAAGATTTGCGCGGCAAGAAGGCCGAATTGTCGGTGACGGTCAACGATCTGAAGCGTTTGAAGCTGCCGCCGATGGATAAGGACTTCCTCGAAGCGCAAGGCTTCGAGAGCGAGAAGGAATTCAAGAATTTCGTCCGCGAGCGCATGGAAAGCGAACTCGACTGGGAGATTCGCAAGGGAATGCGGAATCAGGTGCGCAAGTACCTGCTCGACGAGACCAAGATCGACCTGCCCGAGGGCCTCTCCTCGCGACAAGCCGCCCGCGTGGCGTCGCGCCGTATCGTAGAGATGCAGCGACAGGGTGTGCCGATCGCGGAGATCGAAAAACACATCGATGAACTGCGAACTTCGGCCAAAGAGCAGGCCGGCGCGGAATTGAAACTATACTTTATACTCGAGGCGATCGCCGAAGAATTTGACGTGGACATCTCGGAGGAAGAACTCAACTCGCAGATCGCCCAAATGGCGGCCATGTACGGCAAGCGCTTTGACCGTATGCGGGATGAGCTGAGCAAAGACAACGGCCTGATGCAGATGTACCTCGACCTGCGTGACGAAAAGTGCATCGACAAGATCATCGCCGACGGCAAGATCGTCGAGCCTAAGGACGACGGAGGCCAGTCGGGCGGTCAGAAGAAGGCCAAGAAAACGAAGAAGGCTGCCGCAAAGTCCGAGAAGGACGACGGTGATAAGCCTGCCACCAAGAAGAAGACCACCAAGAAGGCGACCAAGAAAACAAGCAAAAAGAAATCGAGCTAGCGGCGGCGGGCGTGACTGATAACTTAGGTTCGCCCTGCAGGCTGCCGAGAAACTAACAGAATCGTGAGGCTTTATCGTCGCGCCGTGCGGCCCTCGGCGGCACCCGCGGCGATGCATTTTCCCAGCAGTCTGGCCGGCGCAAGGTTGCCTCGGCGTCGGCATCGGGAGATCGGAACTCAATCATGGATGGAAGCTATCACCCGTTACATAGCATGATGCGCGGCGACGATACGCGCTCATACGTGCAGTCCGCCCCGCAGCGCTATCGCGAAATGTCCATCGAGGACATGCTGCTGGAAAACCGCATCATCTTTTTGGCGGGCGGCATCAACGAACGCAGTGCCAGCCTCGTGATCATGCGGCTGCTCTACTTGCAAAGCGTCAAGAAAGATCAGGATATCCACCTTTACATCAACTGCCCCGGCGGCATGGTGGATCAGACGCTGGCCATTTACGACACGATGCAGTTCCTCACGTGCGATATTGCGACCTACTCCATCGGCCAAGCGGCCAGCGGTGGGGCCGTCATTCTCACGGCGGGCACCAAGGGCAAGCGCTTTGCCCTGCCGAGCAGCAAGATCATGTTGCACCAGCCCTGGGGCGGTATCACCGGCCAGGCCGAAGACATCCGCATTCAGGCGGAAGAAATTCTGCGCGACAAACGCCGCATCAACGAGATTCTCTCCAAGCAAACCGGCATGGATATCGAGAAGATCGAAGAGCAGACCGAGCGCGATCGTTTCCTCGATCCGAAGGAAGCTGTCGAGTGGGGCCTCGTCGACGAAATTCTCGAAAACGCCGAAACCGCGGAAAAGAAGAGCAATCGATAACGCACGCATTCCGGGGCGCGGCCTCGGTTTTTTTAGCGAAGGAGCGCCAGATGGCTGACGCATCGACCTTGATTCCATTCGTGATCGAAACCACCGGCCGCGGTGAGCGGTCGTTCGATATTTACTCGCGTCTGTTGAAGGATCGCATCGTGTTCTTGGGCGGCGGCGTGACCGACGATTCGGCCAACGTCTGCATCGCCCAAATGCTGTATCTCTCCAATGAGGATCCGACGGCGGATATTCACTTCTACATCAACTCCCCGGGCGGTAGCGTTTCGGCGGGGCTGGCGATTTACGACACGATGCAGTTTTTGCGCTGCGACGTGGCCACGTATTGCGTCGGGATGGCCGCCAGCATGGGCTCGATTCTGCTTTGCGGTGGTGAGAAGGGCAAACGCTACGCGTTGAAGAACAGTAGAGTATTGTTACATCAGCCGCTCATCGGCGGTGTGATGCAAGGGGCCGCGACCGATCTAAGCATCGAGGCCCAGGAAATTTTGAGACTGCGCGAGATACTTTATGGTATCCTGTCGTCGCGTTCCGGAACGTCGACCGAAAAGATCAAGAAAGACTGCGATCGTAACAAATGGCTCGACCCACACGAAGCAATGGAATACGGCCTGATCGATTCGATCCTCGATCGGCAGCCCGAACCGAAGCCCGGCTAACCTCGGTTTCGAATCGCACATTCACACGCCGCGCGCAGGGCATCTCCCTGTTCGCGGCGTGTTTTGTTTTTACGCTCGGCGGCTGTGGTGGTGATACACCGCCGGAGGTGGTGGAAAGTGCAGAGCGGCTCAGCACGATTCAGGAATTGCAGGATAAGGTGCAAGCGCAGCAGCAACAGCTCCTGATGAAAGACGCGCAGTTGCAGCGGCAGGCGGAGGAAATTCGACAGTTGCGTGCCCGCCCGACGCAGATACCGATAGACGATCTTGTGCACGTCGAAAGAATCGATATCGATTCACTCAGCGGTGGCTACGACGACAATCGCGACGGTCGGCCCGATGGCATCCGCGTGTATCTGCGGCTTTACGATCAATTTAATGGTCGCATGCGCGCCACGGGCACGGCGGAAGTGCGGCTGCTCGATTTGTCGCAACCGGCCGAACGGCAGGTGGTGGGGCAGATCACGCTCGATAAAGATCAGTTAAGTGACTGTTGGTACGGCGCGCTCTTGACCAGCGAGCATTACACGATTTCGGTGCCGTGGAAAGACGCGAGCAACCCGCCGCTATCGCAGCCGATTACCGTCTTGGTGAGTTTTAGCGATTTGCTATCGGGGCGGACATTCGATGCGCAGCGGGTGGTGACGGTGGTGCCGGAGTAGCGGACAAAGATAGCCTAGAACTTACCGAAAAGAATCCGCGGTTAAATCAAGCCCGTCCTCAATTCGCGAAGCCTGCAATTCTTATGCAAAGGTCTGTGTATTAGGATTTGAAATTCAGAATTTGAGATTTGAGATCCGTTGGTCTGGGGGTTAGAGGCTTAAGGCGATCCAGTCTTGCATAAATTGTTGTAACGACCTGACCGGAAACAAAAAAAGTGCATCTGCCCGTAATGCGGGTTGGTAGTGAGCACACCAGAGCCGAGTTGTAAATCGAACCACGTGCCATCAGGCCAATGATGGACGTTATGATGAACGCATGGCTACCAAATTCATCATCATCGCCGGACTCGCGGTCTTCTTTGTCGTGCTGTCCGGCTTGCCGTTTTATACGGCGTGGAAAGACGACGGCGATGAACGTGACGCCGTCGACGGTCGCTGTCGCGGCTGCGGTTACGATTTAACGGGTAATGCATCGGGCATTTGTCCGGAATGCGGCGCGACGATCGAGGCGATCGCATGAAATGGATTCGAAGATTCGTCGGGCTGGTCGCGATTGTGCTACTTGTAGTTTGGATGGTATCGCTTGCGACGTTTGGTATTTGTTTCGCCTCGCGTGGGTTGGTGGTGGGCACCTGTCGGCAGGGGTTCTCGGTATGTTTCCTGAGCAAACCGCCGCTGACAGGGAGCATCTTTAACGATCCTAAGATTGAAACCGACACGGTTGGGAATGATTTTGTCGTTGATACCGACGGCTATTGGCAGTGGCCCCGTACATTTATGGTTTGGAGTTCGCGCGTCCTTCAAATTCCACATTGGCTTCCCAATCTTATAGTTTGGTCATTGTTTCTGATTTTTTGGCTATGTCGGCGTCGATACCCGATCGGTCATTGTCAGTCGTGTGGGTACGATCTGACGGGAAATGGAAGTGGTAAGTGTTCGGAATGCAATTCTCAAGCGGCTATTGCAAAGTAAGCAGTTCGGGATTTCCAGAGCTTCGTCCAAGCTTCACTTGCGGGGCTGTCGTGTTTACGCACTGGCTTGAACCCTCACGCCGGCCCGTTTAGGCTCCTGCCTTGGTCGCCTTCACTCTGCGAGGGAGAGTGAGAAGACGCACCCATCTGCTTAAGCTGGATGTTGTTCTAGAGTTCCAAGTAGAATTTGGTCTTTTTGCGCAGGAAACGAAATCTATTTTCACTGGTCGAGGTAGTCAGCGTTGCAGGCTAACTCAAATAAGCAAGAAGCATTTAATGCGCTCGAGAATTTGATACACCAAATCAGCGAGAATTGTTTCGTAGCAGCGTGGTATGTCGACATCGAGTTTATCGTTTGGCATGCGATACACGGAGATCGCAGCCTTGGTAATGAAATGCACGAGGATAAGTCACTTGGTGATGCTTACGTTTCTGAAGGCGAGGCCGATCAACTTTTACAATTGAGCCGGAAAATTGACGGGTGGACTTATTGGGATGACTCCATTCAGGGAACCCGTTACGTATCATTGTCTGAGTGGCGACGGCTTTACGTCGATTGGTTAGCGGACACGGGGAGATAAATAGGCCATGCAATCAGTTGTTTAAAGCTCACTTGTATTGTCATAAGCCAAATGAAAAAGGCCGTCACCTTCGCATCGAAGATGACGGCCTTACGTGTTTTCAACTTGGCGTTCTGATCGTCGCGTTAATAACGACCAAAACTTGAAGTAAACCTCAACTCAATCCTTTACTGACTCAACAGCAATGCCGCAAAGCTGGCGATGTCCGCCGCGTCGGCGGTACCGCTGTTGTCGGTATCCGCATTGAGGATGTTGCAGCTCGGGAACGCCGAAGCGTAACCGGCCGGATCGACAGTAGCCGTGACGAAGGCCGCCACGTCGCGACCGTCGATCGAACCGTCGCAGTTAACGTCGCCCGGCGTGACCGGAACGACGACACCGTCTGCAAGGTTAAGGTTATCGAGCACGAGCATGCCGCCGCCGGGGAAGGTGCCGACGGGATCGACAAACTCGAGTGCGACTTCGTAGCTATCGACGGTCGACAGGTCGCGTCCATTGATGAACCAGTTGTCGATGGTGAGCTTGCCACCCGAGCCCCAGTTGCCGGCCAAGCCGACAAACGCCAGCGTGACGTTGTAGGTGCTCTGGAAGAAGTCAAACGAGCCATCGACACGACCCGGATCGCCCACACCCGGGATCAACGCGGTGTTGAGTGGGCCGCCGACTTGCTGCCACGTGCCATCGGCCGTGACGGTGAATTCGATGGTGTCGGTATTGGCGTCTTCGATGCGCAGCGTGTAGGTGCCAAGAATGTCGCCAACAACTTCACCCTTGATGTCCGCCGTCATCGAGACTTGCGAGAGATCGCCGCTCAGGTCGAGCGGTACCGCTTCGAAGAACACGCCCGCGAACCAGCCATTCGGAGGGTTGTTGGTGACGGTCAGTTCGATGGCTTGATTGCCATCGATGCCGCAGGAAGCACAGACGCCGGCTTCCGCACCGCCGATAATCGCGGCACCGAAGCTACCGAAGAACATAGACTCGCCTTCGAGGCCGTCATCGAAATCGCCATCGTTGCCGCCGAGGCTGACACGACCCGGGGTGCCGGTGCCGTTTTCCATGTCTTCGTCGAAATCACCAAAGGCGGGGCCGGCGGCCGTATCGAGCGTGCCGCCGATCGACTGGAAGGATGTGCCATCGGCAACGCCGTCGAAAGCGAACTCGGCAACTTCCAGCGACGCGTTGACCGCAGTAAGGAAGAGATCATCGATCTGAAGAATACCGCCGGAGAACCAAGTGGTCTGGGCACCATCTTCGAAGGCAAGCACCACGGTGTAGTTCAGGCTATCGGGATCGGCGAGGTTGATATCGAACACACCGTTGGAGCCGCCATCGAATGCGGCACCGAAGGTAGCCGTATCGAGCGTGCCGCCGATGGATTGCCATACGCCGGGAGCGGCGGAGGCATCGCCCAGGAAGAACAAGCGATCGCCATCGGGGTCTTCGATACGAAGTTCGTAGGCACCGAGGAATCCGTTACCCGCGCCGAGGCCGAACGGATCGCTCGGGTCTTCGAGACCGCGAACGCATGCCGAAAGTTCGACTTGCGACAGATCGGCCGAGGCCAAGCGCTGACCGGGCCAGCTCAAGCCGGCAAACCAAGCGCCGCTGGTGGAGACCGACTCAACACCGATCTGACCGGCGCGGGTACTGGTCTGACAGCCACCGGGCGTAAGACCGTCAACGGCGTTGGCATAGATGCGCGGCGAAAAGGCCATCGTTTCAACGAGACCCACGACGCCACCGAATGCTTGTTCGCCGTCGATATCGGGCGACCAACCGAGCGTTGAGCTAACGGCGTTGGGCTCTAAGGCTGCGATGGTTGCGGTGTCGAGGAACACGACCTCGGTCGTGTCGACGACCGTTTCAAAGTCCTCATCGAGACCGACGAGGAAGTTGTCGAAGGCTCGCAAGACGAGCCGGTATTCACCGCCGAGCACATCGCCAAAGACATCGGCCGTCAGCGTGATTTCCTCGGGCAGTAAGGACGTCAGTGCGAGATTCTGGAAGAGCAAGCCCGCATTGAGATTGCTGCCGGCGGGGTTGGCATTGGTCAACGTGAGGTTATCGACGTTGATCGTTCCGCCGCTGCCCCAGCTACCGTCGTCACCGAAGGCGACGACGACGCGGAAGAACGGCGACAGAATGTTGAACGCGCCGGGTGTGGGGACGCCCATGCCGTCCGCTTCGGTGCCGGTATCGAGCGGGCCACCGATCGTCTGGAATGCGCCGGTTGCGGTGGCGTCGAATTGGATGCGATCGCCATCAGCGTCTTCGATACGCAGTTGCACGTTACCGAGCATTTCGCCGCCCACATCGGCCAAACCGCTGATATCGGCGAGCAATTCGAAGTTGCTCGGTTGAACGGGTTGCGGGCCGGAAACCAGACTCAACGACAAGTCGTCGACCAAGACGGCACCCGGGCCAATGACATCGCCGCTGATGTTCACGTAGATAACGCGGACTTCGATCTCGGCGGTATTGGCGGGGGCAAGCAACTGAATACCGGGGCCGTCGATCCAAGCGTCTTCGGCCGGTGCAGGCATTGAGTTGCCGTTAATCTGTTGAACTTCGAGAACGTCAAGGCTGGCACCATTGGCGTCGAAGTATTCCATCGCGAATAGGACAAAGTTATCCGTACCGACGATCGAGTCGCCAGTGTTTGTGCGAACGAAGCCATCGAATTCCCAGGTTTGGCCGGCAAGCGCTGGTAAACGCTGAAAGATGCCAGCACCGGCAAATTGTACGGATTCAAATAATGCAAGGCATTGTGCACCGCTGCGCGGCGTCACGTCGGTCGTGTTCACGCCGAAACCGAAGGAACCCCAACTTGAAGGCACGGGGCCAATGGGGCTGTCTTCAAAGCCGCCGTTGGCCAACGCGGTCGCGCCGGGGAAGGCATCGATATCGAACTGCAGGCCGGCGAACCAGCTTTCACCCATCGGAACCGTGACGTCGTTGACGTCGAGTGCGACGCGGCCGTTCGGATTACCGCCCATCAGCGAGGGCGTGACCGACATGCTGCCGTTGAGCGTGGCACCGGCGGATGTGCCGCCGAAGGCGAATTCGCCATCGACATTGGCATCCCAACCATCGACGAAGTTAAACGTACCCGGGCCGGCACCACCGGCGAGAATTTCCGTCGTGCCGGTGGCAGCCACGTTATCGAAGTCGAGGTCTAAGACGTTGAACGAGTCGATCATGAAATCAATCGCACCCGCGCCCGAAGCGGCAACGCCGCCGGCGGGCAGACCGAAGGCTTCGACGAGGCCGGTGAGGTTGCCGCTCGTTCCGGCAAACGCGGATTCACCGGTAATGCCGCTGTCCCAGTCGTTGACCTGATTGAAACCCGCACCGTTGAGTACGGTCGTGGGCGGATCGCCGGCCACGGTGTCGAAGTTTTCCTGAATACCTTGCGCACTGAGCTGAGCAGTGCAAACCGCAATGGCCATCGCCATCGCGCACGACAGGTGTCGCCACTTCATCGAATACCCTCCTAAAGGCAAGTTTTTTGCTCGAATGCCGAATCGGAAATCGAGGCTTCTTTAGAGAAATTCTCGCAAGGTTACGCCACTGCGAGTGCTGTTCATTTTCGTTGTCGCTTAGACCCCGCAAAAAAACCGAGCATCCGCAAGCGAATGCCCGGTAGGGCGAAGAACTTGGTTATTACGGACGATACGGCGAAACGCGGACCGGCGGTGCATAGCGCAGCGGCAGGTCGTTGTTCGGATTAATTTCAGCGGGCTTGACCGAGCCGCCGTGCATGTCTGCGTACAAGACGTTTAGCAGACCCTGCGGGTGTCGCGACGTCGGCAAACGCGTTTCAAAAAACTGTTGGGAATCGCCCAGGAAACCACCGTTGGCTTGAGCGCTGGTCACGAGGTTTGCGAAACCGGAGATGTCCTGATTCAGGTCGTCGCGACCGGCTTCAAAGATCAGGCCGACATCGGCGGGCTGGATCACGTCGCTCAACACACCGCGCAGGCGGCGGCCTTCAGAACCGCAAGGCGTTCCGGGTGGGTAGATAAACTCGCCGCGGCAACCGATACCGGGATTGCCACCGACGCGTCGCCAACAGGCTGGGTTATTGTTGCTTTCCGCAACCTCGGCACCCGTGATGTCTTCGTTAATGGCGTAGCTCAGCGGGCCCCAGTATGAAGCGCTGCCGCCGGCTCCGCCGGAATCTTGCGGGTCGCCGGTGCCGATCAGGCCGTTGTTCGAGCCGCCTTTGTTGCGCGGGTAGAAGGACGTGGCGAGTTTGATCGGGTCGGACGGGCACAGCAGAAACTCGAGTTCAGTCTTGGTTTTGAGAATATCGCTCTTGCCTTCGGCAATGGCGAACGAGCTGGCGCGAACGCCCCAATCCCAGTTGGTATTGAGTTGAATGTTGCTGGCTTTGCCGAGCGCCACCGGCCACGAGATGAGTTCTCCGACGCCGTCGTAGTTGTAAATGGTGCGGTTGGGATCTGCGGCGCGCCGACCGACTTCGTCTGTTACCAACTGCATGCGACCGATATCGTTGATTTGATTGGTCGAAGCTTGGGCGGCGGCGCGCATGTTGGCGAGACACTTCGTTTGTTTGCCTTTCTCGCGCGCCAACGACAGGGCCGGCAACAAGACGGAAATTAACAACGCGATGATCGATATGACCACCAGTAGTTCCAGCAACGTGAATCCGTTTTGCCATCGATGCGAGAATCGCGCCGTCGATTGATTCATTTCTTCGCCTTTCTCTTAGTGCTCTGAGGGGTTTGGTCGTATTCTAGTCGTCCCGTTGCAGCGACCAGGTGGGATCGGTCGTTTCCGGATGTCCGGGGTCTTCCATTGCGCCGGGGCTTACCTTTAAGGCGACCATTGGTTCCTTTGGGTTTCGAAACAGGACCCGTCGTGTCGTAGACTTCAAAAAACGTCGGGATCGATTTGCTTAAAACGCCTTGCTGACCGTCGGTTAACATGCGCGTGAGCCAAAGTGCCGCCTCAAGCCCCAGCGTTGACGCCTTCTGACAGACGGCCGTCATCGTCGGCCACACGCTGTAGCGAATGTCCGTATCGTCGAAGCCGATGATGGAAATGTCGTCCGGAACGCGAATGCCGAGTTCGTGGGCGCGTTTAATAGCGCCGATACCGAGCAACGGGTCGGCAAAGTAAAAGGCCGTTGGCGGTTTTTTTAATCCCATCGCCATGTTCATGATGGCGGCGCCGCCGGCAATGGTAAACGGCTGTCGGAAGATCAAGCCTTCATCGACTTCGATGCCGTTGCGCTCGAGCGCTTCGACGTAACCGTAATAACGATCGAGGTGATCCAAGTCGGACACGTTGTGTACGCCAAAGGCGATGCGCTCGTGGCCGAGGCCGATCAGGTATTCGACGGCGCGAATGCTGTCCGGCTTGGAGTCGCAATCGATTGAACACACGTTGGGTTCGTCAAACCGTTCGCTGATAACGACGTGCGGAAAGCCTTCATCGGCGATGGTGTTACAGACCGACCGCGTTTCTTTCATGGTTCGGAGGATAACGCCGCGCACGCCTTTGCGAATAAAGAACTGCGTGTAGGTTTCGTTGGGGCGTTTATCGCGATGCAGATTCAGTATGACGAGGTCGAATCCACGCTCGTCGAGGCCTTTGGCGAGGCCTTCGATGACGGTGGCATCGTATGGATGCGATAACGTCATCTCTTGCGTGTACGCCAATGCGACATGCGTCGTGACGCGGCGACCGACGGAGGGGGTGTAGCCCTTTTCGTTGGCGACCGACAGCACCTTGGTGCGGGTGTCAGGGTGAACACTGCTGTCGTTGTTTAAGACGCGCGAGACGGTGCTGATCGACACGCCAGCTTCTCTTGCGATTTGTCGAACGGATGCCATTGGCTTGCCTTCCGCATTACGCTTTGAAACGGTTTATGAAACTGTTTCTACAGGGATCGACTATACACGGCTCGGGTCGGTGTTGCAATGATTTTGGAGCTAGAAATTGAGTACTGCGGGGCTTTTTTGGTAAACTTAAATGCTAGCTGGGTTTACCACCCGGCCCAGAGATTGGCCGGGTGGCAATCTGCGGTCCTCGCCTACCCGTTGGCGGTGCTCACGGATGATTTCCAGAAGTGGACGATGACGTACGCAATCCAAATGGTCGAGATCAGGTACGAGCCCATCAAGCCGTACTGCACGTAAGCATTACCGGCGTTCAAAGCGTTGTATTCCAAGGTTTTGTTCATCGCGACGCCGATGGAAACAAAGTAGAACAGTAAATAAATAAGTAAAAAGCATGCAAAAGAATGTCGTTCGACGAGGCGGTATTCGACTTTGGATTCGAGCCATTTTTCCCAACCACCATCGGCACCCATTTTGGGTTCCAACTCTTCGCGAATGTACCTTCCGGCCCGCATCATAGCGTTCTGTTCGGTCAGAAACGTGACCATGACGACGACGACGAAGAAGGGCAGGATCGTAAGGAGCAGTCCGCCGCCATCAAGGCCAAAGTACATCAGCAGTGGGCCACCGATGAGCCCGATGACGATGGTCCAAAATCCGCGCGCTTGGCGGTTATCGATTTCGCGCCGCAACGCTTGATACTGCTCGATGACATATTCCGGGGCTGACATACTTGCATCCTCCGATTGATTGGCGAAAACCCGTGAATTGATGCACCCAAAGTACGACTGTCATCCAAATACTGCAAGCATCCGAGATCGCGATTATTGCTGAAACAGTTTCAACGGTTGGATAGGAACGTTGGCGTGGCTAGACTGCGAAGTCACAAATTTGCAAGTAAATCGATAAACGTCGAAAAGAGGCAGTTATGCGCACGCGTAGTCCGATTTGTTCCGCGACCTTCACCTTAACGATCTTGATTCTCCTCGTGCTCGGAGCCGTGAATACCCGTACTGCGTCGGCCACAGACTCGGATATCGATCAGCGTATAAATTCGCTGATCGAGCAGATGACGCTCGAAGAGAAGCTCGGGCAACTAACGCAACAGTGGGGCGGTGAGTCGCAGGATATCAATCCGGGCGCGCAGAAGCGTCAGCTCGACGACTTGCTGGGCGTCGCGCGCGTTGGCGCCGTGGGTTCGTTTCTCGGCGCGTACGGTGCCGAATACACCAACAAACTGCAGCGGGCAGCGGTGGAAGAATCGCGGCTCAAGATCCCGCTGATCATCGGCAATGATGTGATTCACGGTTACCGCACCGTCTTTCCGGTGCCGTTGGCGGAAAGTGCCACGTGGGATCCGGAACTGGTCGAACTGTCGGCACGCGTGGCGGCGACCGAGGCGCGGGCGGGCGGTACCCATTGGACGTTTGCACCCATGATCGATGTGTCGCGCGACGCGCGCTGGGGTCGAATCGTCGAGACGGCCGGTGAAGATCCGTACTTTTCGAGCGTGATGGCGGCGGCACGCGTCCGCGGCTTTCAAGGCAAATCGTTAAAAGACAAGGATGCCGTTGCCGCTTGCGCAAAACACTTCGTCGCTTACGGTGCGGGTGAAGGCGGCCGCGATTACAACACGGTGGATATCTCCGATCAGACGTTGCGCGATATTCATATGCCGCCGTTTGCTGCCGCCGTCGATGCCGGCGTTGCTTCGATCATGAGCGCATTCAATGAAATCAACGGAACGCCCGCTACCGCCAATCGCTATACGATCGATAAGATTCTGCGCGGCGAGTTAGGCTTTAACGGGTTTATTGTTAGCGACTGGACCAGCATTACCGAAATGATCAACCACGGTTTGGCGCGCGACGCGGCCGACGCGGCGCAGCAGGCGATTCGCGCTGGCGTTGACATGGATATGTGTTCGTTCTCATATCGCGACCATCTCGACGACATGGTGAAAAACGGCTCATTGTCAAAGGAAATCGTCGATCGGGCCGTGCGTCGTGTGCTACGAGCCAAATTCGATCTGGGGTTGTTCGATAACCCATATGCCGATCCGGCATTGGAGACCAAAGTCACGTTGGCGGATGAACACCGTACGGCGGCGCGGCGCGTGGCGGCCAAGTCGATGGTGCTGCTCAAGAATGAGAACGGATTATTGCCATTGGCAGACGGTGTCAAAACGATCGCGCTGGTCGGGCCGATGGTGGACAATAATCACGACCCGCTCGGTACGTGGTCGCTGAACGGTAAGGACGAAGATGTCGTCACGGTATTGGCTGGCATGAAGAAACGTGCGCAAGCCGCAGGGATGAAGGTGCTGCACGCCAAGGGGTGCGACTTCGCCAAAGAAGATGCCGAGGCATTGAAGCAGGCCGTGCAGATCGCCAAGCAGGCGGATGTCGTGTTGGCGTTCGTGGGTGAATATGAGATGTCGACGGGCGAGGCGCATAGCAAGGCCGACCTCGACCTCCCCGCGCCGCAGCTAGCGCTAATCAAAGCCGTGATGGCTGCGAATAAAAAGACAGCTGTCGTTTTGATGACGGGGCGACCGTTGACGATTCCGTTTTTGGTCGAGAACGCGCCGGCGATTTTGGCCGCGTGGCACCCGGGCGTGGAATGCGGTAACGCGGTTGCGGATGTGCTCTTCGGTGACGAAAACCCAGCCGCTCGCTTGCCGGTGACTTGGCCGCGACACGTCGGCCAAATCCCGATCTACTACAACCATAAGAAAACCGGCCGGCCGCCGAATGACACGCGCTATACGTCGAAGTACATCGATCAGCCTTGGACGCCGCAGTTTCCTTTCGGCTACGGACTGAGCTACACGACCTTCGAGTACTCGGATTTAGAAGTCGAGCCGACATCGGCAACGGTCGCCGACACACTGACCGTAACGGTGAAAGTCACCAACACCGGAAGCCGCGATGGCGATGAAGTAATCCAACTTTACGTGCGCGATCTGATTGGCAGCGTGACGCGACCCGTCAAAGAGCTTAAAGCATTTGAACGCGTATCGATTGGTGCGGGGGCTACTAAGACCGTGACGTTTGAAGTGCCTTGTAACCAGTTGGGGTTTCACAACGCCGAATCGAAATACGTGGTTGAGCCCGGTGCATTTAAGGTGTTTGTTGGGCCGAATGCGGCCGAAGGCTTGGAAGCGGATTTCGAAATCGGAAGCGCCGAATAAAAAACCGCCGCCGTTCGGTGATCGAAACCGAACGGCGGAGGTTTGTTTAAACAATAGCGAAACGCCTCGGTGACTGCACGAATGGCGGCAACTTTGGATGATTTTTCAGCATCCACCGGCTGTTCGCCGATGCCACAGTGCAGCCGTTACTTCCAAACGTGAACTGACCTAGTTCAGTAGCAAAGCGACAAAGCCGGCCAAGTCGGCAGTTGCGTCAACATCGCCGCTATCGTCGACATCGGCGGCACACGCTGCGATGGCAGATGCGCTGCCCGGGTCGATGACCGTCGCGGCGAAGGCCTCGATATCGGCACCGTTGAGCGAGCCGTCTTCATTCATATCGCCCTTGGTGCAAGCGACGGTATTCTGCACAAATTCAAACCAGTTCAGGTTGTATTCGCCGAACGATCGGTTCGCGAAACGCATCACCTGCTCGCCGGCTTCGAGGTCGACATCGGTGGTGACGGTAATCCAGTTTTGCCAGCCGCCCGTGCCCGGAAATGTAACGTCACCGGATACATCGGTGCCATCCATTTCGATGCGGAACGTCCCGCCGTTGGCGTCGGAGGCAACGCGGGCGGAGAATTGGTAACTACCGGTCGCCGCGACGTCGACGGTGTACTCAAGCCATTCGTTTTCGCACATCCAACCGATGTTAAATCCGTTCTCGCTGCTCGTTTCGATGTCGACAGACTCATCGGTGCGGAAGTCGCCCCCGTTATTGGAGGCATCGCAATCGAAGTAAGCAATGCCGGGACCACCGTTATCGAAATTTTCGGCTTCGACGATGCCGGGGATCGCGTGGGGCGTGCTCGAGTTCGGGAACGGGGTTTGCAATACCGGTTCGGGGTCCGTTTCATCTTGCTGGTACCAGCGAACCCAATCGACTTGCATGGTTTGCGGGAAAACGCTGTCGCCATTGGGGTTGCCGGGGAAGTTGCCGCCGACGGCGACATTTAGCAGCAGGTGAAACGGCACATCGAACGGCGCATCCGGGTCGCCGGGGGCGGCGGTGGAGAACCAATTCATCGGCACGCGCGTGTAAAAAGGAGTACCGTCGATATACCAGCGTAGGAATTGCGGCGTCCATTCGAGCGTGTACACGTGGAAGTCGGCAGAGTAATCAATGCCGTTTTCACGCTCGCCGCCGGTGAACACATTATTGGGCCAGTTACCACCGTAGTGAATCGTGCCGTAAATACGGTCGGCGTAATTGACGGATTCCATGATGTCCATCTCGCCGCTGGCGGCCCAACCACCATACGGAGAGTTGGTGGGCAGCATCCAAAATGCCGGCCATATGCCGGGGGTCGATGGAAGCTTGATGCGCGCTTCGATGCGACCGTAAAGGAACTCGGCTTTGTTCAGCGTTCGAAGGCGAGCCGAGGTGTAGTTGCGGCCACCAAAGTTTTCTTGGCGCGCCACGATATTTAGCATGCCGTTTGCGACGAAGACGTTGTCGGAACGGGATGTGTAGTATTGAAGCTCGTTGTTGCCCCAACCGTTTAAGCCAAACTCGGCACCGGTACCGATCATGAATTCCCAATTGTTGGTATCGACGGAGGTGCCGTTAAATTCGTCGCTCCAGACCAAGACTTCCGCAGCACTAACTAGCGTGGGGGCCGTGATGAGGATAAACGCGCAAAGTAACGATTTAGATTTCAGTCGCATGGGACGGTGTCCTCCTGAGTAGCTCTAATCTAATGAAGTCGAGCATCGAAATCAGCCCCAAATGGGGGCGTAATTGGAATATTTTCTGAAACTGTTTCAGTCGTCGAGTGAAGCAGAAAAGCTTATTTGTTGCACTAACTCCAGATTTATAGGCGATAATATTCGAGATATCTTTCAGCAGCGGACGCATATAAGCCTCGATAAAAGCGCTATTTATGGAGTAGCGCTATCTCGAATACGGCGTCTCGGGGTTGTGGCTCGGACTAACTGACCAAAACGTTATTCGCAGGCCTGATTTCAAATGGCAACGGCACGGGCGTCGATCTTTTGGAGCCCCATCTGCTCGCGGTCGAGCCGGAGCATCACTGACGGAACTGGTGTGTGCCAAAAAAACGGAGCGGCGCGACGCAATGGGTTTGCGTTCGCCACTCCGGATCAATTGTAGAAGTTCTGAACTTAGCTGCCGAGCAATGCGGCGATGAAGCCCGCCAGGTCGGCACCGTTTACGAAGCCATCGTCGTTCATGTCCGCATCACAACGGTTGGCCACGGTAACGAGTGTGTCGTCAATCAAGCGCTCGACGAAGAGCGGTACGTCGGTCGCATCGACGAGGTAGTCTTCGTTAAGATCACCCTTGAAGCAGTAATCGACTGTCAACTCAACTTGCGTACCGAAACCACCTTGCACGTTGAACAGATTGTTATACGGCGAGACGCGAATCAGAATCTCTTCACCCGCAAACGCGTTGACGCTGATGGTTGACTTGCGGTTTAGGTTTCCGCCGCCGAGGCGGCACTCGGGCGGAGCGTAGAACGTGTCGTCATTACACGCGATCTGCACACCACCGTCGATCGGGCAACCGTCGAAGACCGATAGCACGCTGTCGAATTGGGTGCCACCGTTGCACGTGGTGATGGTGACGACCGTGTCGAACGGCACGCTGATGCGATACCACTCGTCGATGTTGTTACCGTTACCGCCGTTCCCACAGGTATCGTCATCGCCGGTCGTGCCGAAGTTATCACCTAGGTCCCCGGCGAATGTACCGGCGTCGATGGCAATGGCATCGGGGCATTCTTCGCCGGGTCCGCAGCCTTGCAGCGGGTTCTCGCACTCATCGGGAATGAAGTTGCCGTTGCAGTCGTTCTCGGTTTCGCATTCATCGGGGATAAGGTTGGCATTGCAATCGTTGCTGAACGTTGCGGTCGAGCAACTGCCGCATCCAAGTGATTCGACTTGGTTGACGCACAACTGATCCCATTCAACGTTGCAACAGAACGAATCGAAGGCACAGACGCAATCCTGAATCGACTGCACGTTACAACCGGGCGTGTTGTCAGTCACACAGCAATCCCCACTCGACGGAATATCGCAGCCATCGGGCACGCCATTGCCGTTGCAATCGGTGTTGATGATCGACGCATCCATTCGGTAAACGTCGGCGACCGACGCGATTTCTTGCAGATTGGAACCATCGAAATCGCAGCGCAATAGTTGATCGGTGTTGATGTCGGTGAAGTAAACCTTGCCGTTGGCGATGTCGAGTTCCAATCCGCCGGCGAAGCCGCTGCTGTCGTAGATCGTCTCGAGACCGCTGCCATCGAGGTTCATGCGGCGCACGCTGCGACCCGAAAATTCGGTGAAGTAGAGCTTACCGCCGATGCGATCAAGTTCGATTTCGAGTGGGCCGGGTAAGCCGCTGGCGATTTGGACGTTGGCGGAGGTGATGAGGTTTCTACGCCAAATCCGTCCAGTAGCTTGATCGGTGAAGTATATCGAGTTGCTCGCTTCATCGAGTGCAAGGCCGGAGATGTTATTAATAAGCGGGACATTCTCAATAAGCGTCGTGGTCGTACCGCTCAGCGTCGCGCGGTAAAGGCTACCACTATTGCCCGTACAGTAATAAAAGTCGGTGCCCGTCGATGGGAATTCAAAATCCAGCGCTTGTCCCTGCGGGGAACCACTGATGATGGTCGACGCGTCGGAGCCATCGAGGTTGACCCGCACAATTTCATTGGTGGACAAATTGGAGTAGAGCATGACTTGCGCGACGGCGTGATAACCCACCGCGCGATAGTTCGCGCTAGGCAAGTCGATCGCCGGTCGTACGGTGTTACCGAACTCGTCCAAGAACAGAATCTGATCGGTCGCATCGCTAAGGGCGTAGAACGTAACGTCGTTCAACTCGCAATCATCGGGGATCGTATTGCCGTTACAGTCGGCGACTGGTTCGATGTTGATATCGAGTGACCAGGAGATCAGTGTGCCAAGTTCCTGCACCAACGGGTCCGACACGGTCAGCGTCCATTCGCCGCCGGCGTTCATGCCGTTGAAGGCCGCCAGCGGTTGATTCGGCATTGCCGGACCGGCGTAATTGCCGATCCCGATGTTGGTCGTCGGACCATCGTAACAATCGATGCTGACGGTTGCGGAATCATCGAGTACCAGCGGATTGCCGGCAGTACCAAAGTTATTCGCGCTGTAACCAAAGGCAGTCGGTGCGCAATTCACGCTGACACCGCCGCTGTTGTTGATGAGCGTGACGGCGGTGCCGTTGTGTTCCAGCGTGGCGATGATATCACCTTGCCAAGTGTGGTTGATGTGTAAGTTGACATTCACATCGTTAATGTTGCCGGGGAAAGGCACATTAATCACCGATGTGATGCCGGTGGGGTTGTTGTCCGGAATCGCGATGTTCGGTGCGGCACCGTAATTGAAGATGCCGCCGGCGATTTCGCATTCATCTAATATGCCGTTGCTGTTGCAATCGTCGGTGATGAGTTGGCAATCGTCGGGAATGTTGTCACCGTTACAGTCGCCGGCGGCGATTTCGCACTCATCCGGTATGCCGTCGCCATCGCAATCGGGCAAACTTTCACAGTCGTCTAATATGCCGTTGTTGTTGCAATCACCGGCAACGATTTCGCAATCGTCCGGCACTTCGTTCATGTTACAGTCTTCAAAAATCTGCGGTCGCCCTAGCGATTGGAACGAGCGATCCGAGTTATAAGGGCCGCCGAAGAACGTGCCTTGACCACCGTCGTACGTTGAGCCGATCAGTCCCTGATACCAGAAGAAGTTAATAAAGCCCGTGTCGTTGAGTTGGAATTCGAGGAGTTCGCCCGGCGTTACCTCGATGGGTTCGTCAAACGTGAAGCGCGTGAGCGGCTCGACCGGTGCGGTAACGATCTTAGCGACGGTGGCGAGTACGTCAGTGCCGCGCAGCAGACGCAACGTGACCACCTCGCTGTTTCCGGGGGCGGTATTATCAAGAAAAGGAACTTCGATGGCTTCCAATAGCTCAAAAGTCGGCGTAAAGGTCTGCCCGGCGTTGTTCCCTAGTTGGAAGTTGCCGCCGGAATCGTATCGAAGGTGCGATTGATCGATCTGCGGCTCGAATTCACATTGATCGACGAGCCCGTTGTTGTTGCAGTCGCTGTCGACAAGGTTGCATTCATCCGGAATACCGTCTTCGTTGCAGTCGTTGGCGGCCAGTTGGCAATCATCCGGGACACCGTCGTTGTTACAGTCCAACACCGCCGCATCGCAATCATCGGGAACGCCGTTGGCGTTGCAGTCGTTGTCGATGAGTTCGCAGATATCGTAGCTGCCGTTCAAATTGCAATCGACAAAGCCCGGCTCGCAGTCATCGAGCGTGCCGTTGCTATTGCAGTCTTCCGAGAAGGGGCGCAGTTCGATTGTCGCGAAACGCCAATCACCCGAGGGGGTACCGGCGAAGATGCGCTCGCCACCGGGATATGTGTCGGTCGACGTGTATTCCCAGAAGAACACCAGTATTTGAAAGTCGCTTTCCACGGTAAGCGACAGTTGCTCTCCCGGCGTTGTGACGATCGGCGCATCGAAGAGGAATGTCGTCAATCCCGTGATCGGGCGGAACACTTCCTGTGTCGCGCTGCCCAGCAACGTCGCACCGCGAAACACGCTGACCGTGATGAAGTCGTTCGGGAAGTCAAAGCTGCCGTCGGCGAGCCCGATTTGTACACCGTTCAGCACGCTGGTGGATGGTGTAAAGGTTTGCTCGCGCGGGGTCTGAATATTCGTCGCTGCTGTCGAGCCAATGTCGAGGTTGATCTGATCGAGCGTCGGCAGCAAATCGCAATCGTCGATTACACCGTTGCTGTTACAGTCGTTACCCGCCAGTTGGCACGCGTCGGGCGTGCCATCGCCATTACAATCCGGGTCGCAATCATCGGGGATGCCGTTGCTGTTGCAGTCGCCGGTCGCCAATTCACAATCATCGGGGATACCGTTGCCGTTGCAATCGTTGCTTTCGAGTTGGCATGCATCGAGAATCCCATCGCCGTTGCAATCTGGTGCGCCGCCGAAAAAGTCGCAGTCGTCGGGGATGCCGTTCGCATTGCAGTCAGCCGCAGCACCGGTACCGATATCGCAAGTATCGATTACACCGTTACCGTTACAGTCGAACAATCCACCGGCTAGGTCGCAATCGTCGGGCGTTCCGTTGCCATCGCAGTCGAACCCGAGTGATTCGATCCAATACACATTGGACCCGTCCACCAGGAAATCGATGGATCCGTCAGCATTGAAGTCGGCGAAATCAATAGCATCGGGCAAAAATGTATCCGAATTCGCGATGATCGTCGGACCGGAGAAGGAACCCAGTCCATCCGTGTTAAAGTAAATTCGAAATGTCGACTCCACGCCCGCGACTGCGTCCAAGTCGCCGTCGTTATCGACATCGGCCATGGCAACGACGCCGGGGCAATCGACACCCGTGGCGATCGTTTGTGGAAAGGGGCCGAAATCTCCCGAACCGCCATTGCGATACCAATTCAGTCGGTCGCCGAAACAATTTGACGTGACAAGGTCCAGATCTCCGTCGCCATCCACATCGGCGGCCGATAGGCTCGAAGTGGCACCGACGCTGTAGATAATTTGACGTGACCCGAAATTGCCTTCGCCGTCAATGTTCTCGTACCATACGATTGGTGTATCAATGAATCCCCCTACGATGACGTCCCGATCGCCATCGCCGTCCAAGTCTGCCGCGATGACGTTGGCACCCTTATGGCCCGATTCGATCAGTTGCAACGCGCCGAATGTTCCGAGCCCGTCGGTGTTCTCGTACCAATAGACGCGACTTGAAAACCCATCGGTTGCCAAGATGTCGGCATCGCCGTCACCGTCTAAATCGGCGACTGCTACATCGCGCACATCGGTGGTACCGGTGGCGACAAGGTGTCCGCTATCGAACCCGTCCGCGTCGCTGCCGGCTTCGCCCGTCGTGTTGCCAAACCAATAGATGGTGGAGTTGGTGGTGAAGAATGCCACCAAATCGGGGTCGCCATCACCATCGATATCCGCCGCTTCGAGATCGATTGGATTGTCTCCCACCGAGTTGATAACGGTCTGCGGTCCGAAAGGCGAGTTGCCGACCGGGCCTGTGTACCACGCAATTTTGTTGTCGAATGCCGAAGCGGAGACGGCGTCCACGATGCCGTTGCCGTCGATATCGACTGCGATCACGCTGGTCGGGTCCATGGTCGGCTGGTCGTTCACTTGTATCAAATCGGAGTAGATCGCCGTTGCCTCGCAATCGTCGGGAATGCCGTTGTTGTTACAGTCGGTGGCGCCGGCATCGATTTCGCATTCGTCGGGAATACCATCGCCGTTACAGTCGGGATCGCATTCGTCGATGGTGTTGTTGCCGTTGCAGTCCTGCGAGGCGGGCAGAATGGCCAGCGCGTTGCCGCGTTGACCGGGTGGCAGAGCGACAAACGGCGTAAGTAGCGATCCATCGAGATTACATCGATAGATGACTCGCAACGTGTCGACGAAGAAATAGACCGCGTTTTTGTTGCGATCGATCGCGATCCCCAAGGTGTCCCAAGTTCCATTGTTCGTGTAAATCGTCGTGACGTTCAGGTCTTCGGTGCATCCACCGGAATTGCATGAAATGTCGGCCCGCATCACCGACCCGGTAGACGGATCTGTCCAGAAAACTTGATTGTTGTGATAGACCATGCCGCCGGGAATGTTGACGTTATTGACGACGGTCTGAATCTGGTTGCTGGGCCCGCCGTTGTTGGTGATAAGTTGAATCTTCTCGCTGGTGATGCCATAGATCAGGTAACTATTTGGCGTCACCGTATCGAGGTACAGCGGGAACTGCAGCCCGCATCCGCCGGGAATGCCCGGCTCGCCATTGACCGACCGGTTGAAGACACAATTCCCATTGGTATAAAGGAATTGACCCGGCACGCGCAAAGAGATGTCGTTGCGTACATCGCCGGTGGAGGCAAGGAAGTTGCCATCAAAGCCCGTTCCGTCGACATTGAGGCTGTATATCCAATTACTTGAACCGTTGACCACGTAGATCTTTCCGTTGACCTTGTCGATGGCCATACCCGAATAAAGGCCGCCAACCGAAGTGTCGTGAACCAGCGTGGGGGAACCGCCGGTCAGCGGAACCCGATAGATGTCCGAATTGTTGGACTCGGCGATGTAGAGTGCGCCGGACTCATCGATGTTGTCCGGTACGCCGTTGCCGTTGCAATCCTGTGCGATGACTGGTGCTGTCCATGGGATTGCAGCAAAGGTTGCCAACAGCAGGCCGCTTAGGATTCGATTCAAGCGATTCGGATTCAACATGGGAGCGCTCCCCAAAGAGTGTTTTTTGCGCCGACCGAGACGGACCCTTCCAATCGGATCACGACATCGGCGGACAAAGGGGACACCTAGCTGTCGAAGATTCCGAAAATGGCCGGGATTCCGATGCCGTAGGTCGGCTGGTTGGTGCGGTAACCCTTTATTTGAAAACAGTTTGTGGGAAATCCCGCCGCTCGCGTAAGATGTGTGATTTAGGGAGTCGCGAATAGGTAGTGTTGATGGTGGGTGAACAGGCAAATAACGATGTCACGCAGCTTCTGAGCGAGCTGTCGGCAGGCAAAAGTGATGCCGCCGACCGTCTGTTGCCGCATGTTTATCAAGAATTGCGAGCGCTAGCCGGCAGTTTCTTTCAATCGCAGAATAGCGACCACACGCTACAGCCGACGGCCCTCGTACACGAGGCCTATCTCAAACTTGTGCGCAGCGATTCGAGTTGGAACAGCCGCAAACATTTTTACGACATTGCAGCAATGGCGATGCGTCAGTTGCTCACCGATTATGCCCGTCGTAAGGGGCGGCAAAAACGCGGCGGTGGGGCCGAGCGCGTGACGTTGGCGGAGATTGACAGCTCCCATTCTGTTATTGACGTGGTCGCGCTGGACGATGCCATGCGTCGGCTGGCGCTGCTCGATCAACGGCAAGCGCGCATCGTCGAATTGCGCTTCCTAGCCGGCTTGTCGGTGGAAGAAACCGCCGATGTGTTGGATTTGTCACCGCGCACAGTGAAGCGCGACTGGCGCGCCGCGCGGGCGTGGCTACAGGCGCAACTCGACGGGGCTTAAGCCCATGAGCCCGGAACGCTATCAACAAGTTTGCGAATTATTTCACGCGGCTTGCGAGTTGCCGGTTTCTGAGCGCGCGGCGTTTCTAGATGCGCGCGTGAACGGTGATGATGATCTGCGCGGCCAAGTTGAAACGATGCTGGCGCAAGATGACGGTGAAGACGACGCCGTCGGTGGGCTGGCGGTAGGCTTCGGTCGACAGTTGATCGATGATGTCGATGTCGGGGCCGCACCGATGGCAGCGACGCTGCCAGAAACCATCGGGCCCTTCAAAATAATTAAGAAGCTGGGCGAGGGAGGGATGGGGGTCGTCTACGAAGCCAGCCAGACCAACCCCAAGCGACACGTTGCCTTGAAAGTGTTACGTGCGCGCTTCGCATCCGGGCCAATGTTGCGACGGTTTCAGCACGAAGTAGAGATTCAAGCGCGCCTCAATCACCCGGGTATCGGCCACGTTTACGAAGCCGGCGTTGAGACCTACGCGCACGGTCAACAACCGTACTTCTCAATGGAATTGGTCAGCGGTCGCTCGATCACGCGTTACGTGCGCGAGGAGAATTTGGATGTTAACGACCGTCTGTCGTTAATGATCGATGTCGCCGATGCCGTGCAGCATGCGCACGATCATGGGATCGTTCATCGCGATCTAAAGCCGGGGAATATCGTCGTACAGGATAACGGTAAGCCGAAGGTGCTCGACTTCGGTATCGCGCGTGTAACCAACGGCGATACATACTTCTCGACGATTCAAACAGCCGCCGGTCAGTTGTTAGGCACGATTCCGTATATGAGCCCCGAGCAGATTTCTGGGCAGGGACGGCTGTCGATCATCGGTCGGATATCTATTCGCTCGGCGTGTTGCTATACGAGATGCTTGCCGACCAGTTGCCTTTCGACCTGTCCACTTGTTCGATTCCGCAAGCGGCGTTGATCATCAAGGACGAAGATCCGCCGCGACTGAGCAGTATTAACGTGGCTTACCGCGGTGAAATCGAAACCGTGGTGATGAAAGCGCTCGAGAAGCAACCCGAGCGCCGTTATCAAGCCGCAAGCGATCTTGCCGCCGACCTGCGCCATATTCTCTTACACGAGCCGGTAAGTGTGAGACCGCCGAGTACGGCATATCAAGTGCAGCGCTTTGCTCGGCGCAATAAGGCGGTTGTCGGTGGTGTAGCCGCGACGCTGTTGGCATTGGTGTTGGGAATCGTCGGCATCGCGCGTTACGCCTATCGCGAATATCAACAGCGCAATCGCGCCGAGCAAGCCCAAGCGCTCGCTCAGGCGCAAACGTATCGTGTAAGCGTCGCGGCCGCCTCGCACGCACTGGACAATCAAAACGTACTGGCAGCAAGGCGATTATTGAAGGAAGCGCCCGAAGCCCATCGCGGTTGGGAATGGTATTACCTACAGAGCAAGTTGGATGCGAGTTCGCGCTTGCTGACTTCGAAATACCAGTCGATTAACAACCTTGCCTTTTATGAGGACGGCCAAACACTCTTGGCTCGGTCGCGACAGTCTTACGTCTTATGGAATTTGCAACGCGGTGAGATCGTCGACGAGATTCCAGGCTCGGTGGATATTCACGCGGCGGTCAGCCCGGATTTGACCTGGTTTGCATTTGTTGATCAACGCGGCCGGGCGGTCCTTCGCGATATGAAGACCGGGCGCACTGAAGTGATTGCCGATGCACCCATAGATATACATCGGTTCGCGATCAGTGCCGATCATCAGTTTGTCGCATTGGCGACCGATTCCGGCCAGCTGCAAATTCGTCGGCTGCCGCAATACGATTTGGTTCATTCAACCGCCCTTGATCCCGTCGAAACGCTTTCATGGTCGCCCTCGCACAATATTCTGGCGGCGCGCACGCGGACCGAGTTTATCATTCTCGATGTCGATAACGCCGCCTCGATGACGCGATTGCAGAGGCCGGCGATTGTGCAAGCGAGCGTTATCGAGTGGGACCCGCGCGGGTCAGTCGTGTACCTATCCGACACGCGCGACGACGAGCGCGAAGGCGAAGTGTTTCGATACGACGTGAAGGGAAGGCATGCCCTTCCTCCGTTGGTCGGCCATACGATTCGACCGGATTCGATCAAATTCTACAATGATGGCGAAGGGGTCATTAGTTCGTCGCGCGACGGCACGGCGCGGTTGTGGCATGCGGATTCGGGCACGTTACTGCAAACCTTTCGCGTGGCAATCGGTTCAGCATTCTCCGCGACGGTCAGTCGCGACGGCGCGTTGGTGGCGATGGGGACTCGGCAGGTGCCGTTCGGTTGTTCGATACGAAGACCGGTCGGATGATTACGACCTTGGCCGGTCACGAGTCGCCCGTGTTATCGACCGCGTTTTCGCCCGATGAGAAGCAGATTGCCGCCGGGGCCGCCGACGGCGCCATTCGATTTTGGTCGGTCGACGCGGCTTTGCAGTCGGACGTACTTCGCGGGCATGAAAGCTACATCTACCCGGTAATCGTAAGCCCCGATGACAAACGCGTGGCTTCCGCAAGTTGGGACGGCACGGTTCAAATATGGAACATCGCCAGTGGCAAGAATGAGCGTGCGATCGATGGCCACGATATGCCACCATATTTTCTCGCGTATAACAACGCGGGTAACAAACTCGTGTCGTACGGACATCTGAGTAGAAGCAAAAATGAAGTGATCGTCGAAGATTTGGAAACGGGCGAACAGTTTCGTCTCACCGGCGAGCGGCAACGCCCCGGCATGGCACCGGCCTTTCACCGCGACGATCGAAGGGTTTGGTTGCCGCGCGGTCCGGGGGGAACGGCTAGATTCTGGTCGTTTGAAGCAAACACGATCGACGATGTGTCGTTTTCCGAGCTTGCCCAGGTTAGATCGCCTTTGATCCATCAGGAGACCGGTCGCGTTTTACTTATCGCCAACGAGGCGCAAACTGCCTTTGTCGTCGATCTCGCGACCGGTGACGTCGTACACGAGTTGATCGACTATGCGATGGCCGCGCGCTGGAGCCCGGACGGGAAGCAAGCCGTGGTGATTCATCGCAGCAATCGCGATGAATCATCCGGCGATCGGATTTCGGTTTGGAATGCCGCTACCGGCGAGTATCGCGGCCATTTGACGGCACACGTCGGCGATGTTTTCGACGCGCGCTTTTCTCGGGACGGTACGCGCATCTTCACTGCCGGTCGAGACGAGAAGATTCGCATCTGGGACGCACAAACGCTTTCACATCTGATCGCGCTGAGCGGTCACACCGAATACGTTTGGAGTCTCGCCTTCAATTCAACCGGTGAATTATTGGTCAGCGGCTCGGGTGACCGAACGGTGCGCCTGTGGCGGGCGACGAAGGCGGACACCTCGCCTCCATGATGCTCCAGCCTGCGATCGGCTATTTCAGTTCGACGACACCACTGGGGCGTGGGCGTATACGGGTGCGCCTGCAACGTCGTCGGCGTTAGCCTGCCAACGCTCCGATGAATCCGTCGATATCCCTTCCGTCGATAACACCGTCATCGTTAAAGTCACCATTGAGGATGGCACAATCGGGGAATTGGATTGCATATTCCGTTGGATCGACCAGCGCCAGCGCCAGCGGCCCCAGATCGGCAAACGATAAGACACCGTCACAATTCATATCGCCGGCGACCGTCGCCAAAGAAGCCAGGTCAACGCGTAGCAGCACCTGAGCCACCGGCGTCGCGTTGTTGTTAATCGAGAACGCGCAGATATCGGGATCGGGCTCGGCCAGCAACGCGTGAACGATCAACCAGCGACCGTCGGGCGAGACGTGAAACCCGGCAAAACCGGTATTGGGTAAGTCGGCAACCACCATCGTGGGGAAGAACGTGCCGCCGACCGTGACGTTGTGCACTTCCGTGACGCCACCTTCGATGAGCAATTCATCGTTAAAAAACAAGCCTTCGAATATCGCGAAAGATGACGTAATGTCGGTATTGTCAGGACAAACATCCGCTTTCATCGCGTTCCACGCGCCGTACCAAATGACGTTGCCCGCCGCATCCATCTCGATGTTGGCGTTGGCAAACCCAAGTTGCAGCGCGCCCGGCACCGCCGTACCGACGGTCGCGGCCTCCTGAATCACGACTTGGTCATTGACGACGATGATTCCGTCGTCGCTTGTGCTGCCGTTAACCGATGCGAGAAAGGCATAATCGCCGGCGTCGTTGAGCGCGAGCGGGTTGTTGAAGAGATCGTCATAGACGCGGCCCGCCAACGGTGATATCGCTCCTTCGCGCGCTAACAGTTGATACGTATCGAGCGGGGCGTTGTAGAGCACGATAGCACCATCACTACTGGTCGGCGCTCCCTGGATATCGATACCGAGCAGAATCGATCCGTCGGCGTTGTAGTCGATGTCCTCCTCGTTCGAGTTGGTTGTCGAAATGTTAAATCCCAAATCGGGGATGTTGATGCTGTCGTCGTCGGTAAAGCGCAGCGTCTCCGTCTGGCTCGGCAAGCCGGGATCGGTAATTTCAAAAATGATCAACGTTTCGGGATCGAAGGTGCCGCCCGCGCTAAGGTCGCTCTTCACCAATATGCGATTGGCGCTAGCCGCCTTAACCGTGGAGAACTCCTGCAGGGCGTTATCCGGCGGCAGCAGCCCGGGAATGATGTCGAGTGGCGTGCCTTGCGTCAGTACGACCGATCGATCGATGACCACCAAGTCAAACTTGTTATCTTCAAAATCGAAATCGAATGGGTTGGCCGTCCCGTCGGGCAAAACCGTGAATTGATCGGTGCCGCGCACAATTTGTGCGACGGTGCCATCGGAAGCAATCGAGACATCGAAAAATGGCTGCTGGCTGGACGTTAGATCCGCCACCGGCACAAAAGTCGGTGAGTTGGTGATTTGCAGCCCTTCGCGAATATAGGGGACGCCGTCGCGCAACATTGAAAAGTTGCGCGTGAACTCGAAGGGATCATTCGGATTGGAAACCGGAAATCGATACAACGCATACCATGTGCCGTCGTTGGCGATGCGCGGCTGACCGGCGAACAGCGAGACCTGCGTCGGGCTCGGCGGCGGCACGAGTTCGTTGATCGGTACGGTGGCGGGCGCGGTGAAGATGGCTTCGACCGTCACGTTGCCGGCCATCGCATTCTTGCTACAAACCGATGCGGCAACAATCACGGCCAACAAGCAGGCAAGTCGCATACGCATGGGACGATACTCCTGAGCGTGTATGGAAAGGGTGGTTTCAATCAAAATTTCTTGACAGTCCGTGCCTCTTAGGGGGGCGTTTAATCGGTATTGGTGCGGCGGAAGCGAAACTACCTATGCAGTTACATTTCAACGACCGAATTGAGGGCCTGTCGTTGCATAGTCTTACGAAATTTTATTTCCTTTGAAGTTAATCGAATCCGTTTCGTCGGGTCAATATTCGTGTCAGTTGGACTGGGCCGGTTCACCAAAGATTAACAATTCAGCAACCGTCAGAACGGGTCACCGTGAAGGGTAGGGTGTCCGCTCAATGCCTTACTTATCAAAGCAGGGATCGAATCGGACAAAAAAGAGGCCCGCGACGAGCAATGCGTCGCGGGCCAGATGAAGTCATATCGAGTTGACGGGCCGCTGATTTCAGCAGCCAACCAAATTGGCTTAGTTCAACAGATCGGCGACGAAGTCATTGATATCGCCGAGGTCGGACACGCCGCTCATGTCGTAATCTAGACAATCGCACTGGCCGCCCATGGCACCGGCCGACAGGATGCAATCGACCGCACCCTGGACATCGGCACCGTCTGCATCGCCGTCGCCATCGACATCGCCGTCGATGGTCGAACAGCCGCCGATCAGGTTCGAGATATCCACGACGAGGAAGGCATCGCCGATCGAGCCGCCCGAACCGAGATCGTTGCCTTCCGAATCGCGCAGCAACGCGATGAAGTAAAGCATACCGTCGTCGGTGAGGTGGAGATCGTCGGCCCCGAACGCAGAGGTCGTGGTGTTGCCGCGACCGATGAAGACGTTGTCGTCAAACATGCCGTTGCCGTCGAGGTCGACCGGATCGCCTTCGCGTACCACGATGGTCGTGCCGTTGAGCGCGATCACGTTATCGAACGCCGTATCCGGGTCGCTGGTGTTACCGGAAATGACATAGTCGCCCGCCGTGTTACCCGCCACGCCGAGGATCGTATCACCCCAGGTCTCGGCACCGCCCGCCACCGAATCGCCGGTGCGTGCGAGAATCGTGCCGTTGGAGATGGCCCAATCATCGCTGAGCGTATCGGTGCCGCGTGCGAACCAATCGCCATTCGGCAACAGCCGCGCGTTGGAGATGTTGACCACATCGATTCCCATGAAGTTGGTGTTCTCACGCAGAATGAGAACATCGTTAACGACGAGCGTTTGCTCGTTGTTGAGGAAATCGGGGCCCACATCGATACGTGCCAACCAGTTGAGACCATCCGGCGTGGTGCGGAAGGAATCGAAGGTGAATCCTTCCACATTCTCGCCCGCGACCGTATCGATACCGGCCTGCACGAACGCGGTGGAGCTGCCGAACGAGCTGTACATCAATGCCTCATCGAAATCGCTGCCGATGTCGGTGATGTTGCTCGCGTAGAAGCCCACCGTGCCGTCGTCGAGAAGGTGCTCGGAGTTCATCGAGTTACCCAGTTGAGCGCTGAAGAACGGGCCATTGCCGTCTTCCAGGCCCAATGCCGGATCCGACTCGCGCACTGTCGTGGATTGAACGCCGCCGATGACGCTGAAGATCAGGTCTTCGTCGACTGGTGCCGTAACGCTGGCACCGTACGCAAAGTCGTTATTGTTGTTGAACGTAAAGTTGTTGCCGAAGAAGCTGTATGCGGTGCCGGCAAGTTCGCCCGGTACCTGCTGACCCTGCTGGGCAAACGTCATCGCGGACATACCACTATTGATGACGAGCACATCATCGATGGTGCTATCCAGATCGCTCGAACCGTCGACCAACCATGTGGTGCCGTCCGGGCTAACCGAGAACGTCGAGATACTATCCCATTCGGTTACGGCGGGATTTCCAACGAGGTCGACCACGCCGGTGGGGACCAATGCAGTCGGATCGCCGGTGATCTCGGAGTAAATGACGTCGATGTCGCGGAACTCGCCCACGCGCGTCGTTACCGAGGCGCTGTTGTTGGCGGGATCCGGATCGACTTCATCGGCGGTTACGTCCACCATGTTAGTGAAGGAACCAGCCATGGTCGGTGTGACCACGACGGTGACTGTTTCGGTCGTCGTTGCCGCAATCGAGCTGAAGCTCAGTTCGAGCACGCCTGGTACGACTTCGTTGAAGGGCACCGATACCGAGACCAGGTTAACGCCGGCAGGCAGCGTTTCCGTCACGACGACGTTGTTGGCAATGCCCGGTCCGAGGTTTTCGATCTCGATGGTGTAGTTGATGTCGTCGCCAAGGTTCTTCAAGCCGTCATCCAGCTTGCGGATTTCCATGTCGGCGACATCGCCGTTGATGGTTTCCAACAGGAACGAATCGTTGGCCGGATTCAGGTCGACCTGATCGAGCGAGAGAATCGAGATGTTGTTGGTCACCAGGAACTGCAGATCGGCCGTGACCGTGATGTCGTACATCACCGAACCGCCGGAAGGAATCGTCGGGATCGTCACATCGATATCCTGTCCGTTCTGTACGAACGGCAGCGAGGCCGTCACGAACGATACCTGTGCGGGCAGCGAATCACGAACTAACACGTTGGTCGCCACCGACGGACCGTCGTTGGTAACCGTCACGGTGTAGTTGTAATTCTGGCCGACAGGAGCACCACCGTTGTCGATCTTGCTAACGCCGACGTCGGCGCGGGCTTCGATCAAGGTGCTTGCCGACGCCGAGTTGTTACCCGGATTCGGATCGGCTTCGTTCGCACTGACCGAGACGGTGTTAACCGCCGTGCCATTGGCGTCGGCCGTGACCGTGATCGTGGCCGAGATGCTGGTGAAGGCTTCCACGGTTCCAAGGTTGATGGTCACGACGCCCATCGATTCCATGGCGCCGTTGCTACCTTCGGAGAAGGTCGTTTCGGCAGGAAGCGTGTCGTTGATGACGACATTGGTGGCGTCTTCGGGGCCGACGTTACACACCGTGATCGTGTAAGTGATCGGATCGCCAAGCGATTCGACGACGTCCGTACTGGCGGTCTTGAGTGCGACGAGGTCGGCACCGGTCGCCATCGGCGAGATCGCTGCCGAAACATCGACCGTTACGATGGCGTCGCCGATGTCGGAGCCTGTGTTGTCCACGAGTTGCGTCGTGAAATACAGCAAGCCGCCGTCGGTCAGAACCATAGCGTCGGCTTCGGGCAGACCGACGAAGGCGTTGTCGTTGAAGAGGCCGTCACCATCGAGCGCGACCGGGTCGCCTTCGCGAATCACTTCGGTCGTTCCGTTAATCACACAGACATAGTTCTTAGACGCGTCCGCATTGTCCGTCGTACCGAGGATCGCGACGTCGCCTTGATTGTTTCCGGCAACAGCGCGGAACGTGTACGAAAGGCCGGAATCGTCATTCCAGAACTCACCGGCACCGGGGAAGATTTCATCCCCTTGGCGTGCCTGCAGCGAGAACGTCGAGCCATTGCCCTGTACGACCCAGTCTTCATCCGCATCCGAAGTCGTTCCGTGAGCGAGCCAGTCGCCGTTCGACAACATCTTGGCGGAAATGACGCCACCCGTGCTGCCGGGCGAGCCGATCGTACCAGCCAGGCCGGTACCGGTTAGCGTCTGGCCCTGTTGAATGACCACTTCGTTGTTTACGACCAATACGTGGTCGTCGCTGCCGGTGAGGTCACCGAATAACAACGTCTGACACAATGCGCCGTCGGCCGTTTGATTCGTAGGTTCGCTGGAGGTACCCGAGTCAAACGACTCCCAGGGTTCCATCGCGCCGCCGGCTTGATTCGTCGGAATCGTCACGCCTTCCCAAGCGACGATACCGGTGATGTTGCCGGCCGAGTCGGCGCGGAACACCGCATTGTTTTGGGTTGAAGGAATCCCGCCACCGAGGAAGTCGTTGGCGAAGATCACGTCGTTATTGCCGCCGATGTTGGGCGAGTGATTCGTCGAGCCGAAATCCCAACCATTGCCGGGATCGTTAAACGGCGGGAACGGGACAACCGTATCTTCCTGAGCGAAAGCAACGCGACTGACACCATCGGTGATAACGATCCACTCGTCGTCTGAGGTTGCCGTGGTGTCCGCCGAGTAAGCGACAAAGCCGGCGTTGTTGACGCTGATGCGATCGTTAAACAGGTCGTCGATTTGCGTGCCAACCGGCGTGGTGTTTTCGCGGGAAATGATCGTACCGACACCATTTGAATAGCGCATAAGCACGTCGTCGCTGGTCGTGCTGCCGTCGGTACCCGCATCAAATGCGATCTGCGTACCATCGGGGCTGCGGTTTGGAGGGCCGAGCGTATCAAACTGTTCGACCGTACTCGGAACGGCAGCCGAAGCGGTGCCGCTTACCGTCGAGGCCAGCGCGCTGGCAGCCGGGAAAACGCGCACGTTGTGCAAGAACGTTTCGGTGTTATTGGGGTCGTACGCATCGACGTCGTCCACCGGGTTGAACGTGGCCGTGACGATGAGTTCGCCTTCCATGTTGGCTGTGACGTTAACGGTGACGTTGTCCGTGAAGCCGGCAAACACGTTGGCCACAGTACCCGACACTTCGGTGTCCGGTACGGTTTCCATCGCTTGGCCGCTATCCGAGAAGACGCTGTCGATGGTCGCGCCTGCCGCCGCAGAACCGGAAAGGGTAATCGTGTAGGTACCGCCCGTGATGGCCGTTTCATTACCACAGTTCTGATTGCGAATCATGTAAGTGATGCTATCGCCGGCACCGACATCGCTACCGTTAATGGGCGTGGACGACGTAACCAAACAGAAGTTCGGCCCCGGCGTCGGCGAGGTCGCATTCGGGCCCCAACCGGCACCCGACGACGATGTCGAGTTGGTAAAGGGCGTTAAGCCGAGGTCGGGGAGGAAGGTATCCGTCGCTAAATCCGCGACGCGAATGGTGCCGCCGGAATCGTCAGGCACGAGGTATGCAAGATTATCGCACGGACCCGGATTGCCGGGGCCGCAATCGCCGTTCGAAATCGCCAAACCTTCTTCGTTCGAGTTCAACGCCAACGTGAGAATGTCGGTACGAGCCGTCGCGGCAGGTTGGGTAAGATCGATACGATCTAGGAAGCGGAAGCTGAAGTCCAAGTTATTCGCATAAAGGAAGCCATCCAGCGGGTTAAAATCGAGACCGGAGAGTTCGATATCGTTTTGATCGAAGTCGAGGTCGAGCAGCAGCGTCATCGCGCCGGTGTTCAAGTCGACTTCGTAGATACCTTCCGGCACCGCCGACAAGCCGAATTGGTAACTCGTCAAAAGACGGTTGCCAATCGAATCCCAAGCCAGCCCCGTAACGCGTGGCAATTCGCCGGCGAATGTCATGTCGGCCACTTTCCGCACGCGCAACCGCCCCGGAAAGTCGGGATCCGGATCGTCGTAGTGAGCGCTGTACAATTCTTGTCGCGCTGGTGAACCGAGACCGGTTGTGAAATAAATCGTGCGGCCCGTGTCATCGACGGTAAGGCCTTCGATCCCAGCAAAATCAACACCGTTGTCTGCCGGAACAAACAATGGCGTAGCAATGAGCGTGCCGATATCGATGTGATAGACCGGCTCGAACTCGTTCTCCTGACCTACAATCAACTGCCCGCGGGCCGTCGATTGCAGCGCCAGCAGCGCGACGCTCATCGCACATGCGTAGCTTGAAACTCTTCGAAACATCTCATGCCTCCTAAGCAATGGGTGGATCCGCCGCGCCAACACGCGTTACGCGCGCATTCAACCACGACGCACAATTGCGGCGCGCTGATGACACGACAGTGGATGGGCGAATACACGACCGAAACAATTAGTTAAAGGCTTCTTTACCTAATGGCCTTGCCTGATACAGGCCAAATCTCGATGGCTCCGGCAGTTGGGGCATGGCTCAGCGACGGTATCTGCCCTCGCGATGATTCCGCCCGAGGTCTGCCCAGCGGGCGCAATCTCTCTCAGCGCAAACTCCCCAGAAAATGCCGCCGGTAAGCCTGTCAAGCTAGCTTTCGGGGAATCCAGTGTCAAGGTTTTGAGCAGATCGCGCCCAATGTTTTGGTCAGACAACTGGGCGGACGTATAATCGCGATGTATTGGTCGCTACCAACCGACCTCGATCCAGCCCAAATTGCGCGCTTTAGCACGCGACGACTCAACTGAAACGTCGTGATTGAATGCGTTTAGGATCGATTCCACCCATTATCGAGACGCCTTTGCAGGCGTCGAACGACTTGCCGACCCGGTCAAGCCGTGTTGCGGAGTTAACCATGAATCCACCCACCCATCGTTTTTCCTCCAAACTCATAGCCCTGGCGTTTCTAGCCATATTTGCCATAACGGTCCAGACATTCGGTCAGGCCGCCAACCCAACATTGTTTGCCACCGACCACATTCCCTCCAACCCACAGTTCGGAAACTTCGGTACCGTCACGGCGTTGGGGATTAATCCCGATGGCACGCTCACTATTCAAAGCTCGGCATTTACCAACGACTTGCCCTACGAGTTGGCGCTGTCGCCCAATGGTCGGTGGCTCGCTGTGGGGCACGCAAGCGCTTTAATCGATGAAGATTTGATCATCTACCGCGTCAACGCGGATGCCACGTTAGAGATGTGGGCGGTTGAGACGGTGCGCAGTTCGCCTTTTGAAATCCTTTGGCGCGACAACGAAACGTTAATCGTGCTCGAAACGCAGGACGGCAGCAGTGGCGTCGCCACTTACCGGTTCTTCCCCGATGCGCCGATCATTGAGCGCTTGGAGCAGATTGACGCGCGCGGTTCGGGCTTCTTCTCCGCACACATGGAACTGCACCCGAATCGTCGCTGGCTTTACGTTCCGGATTCACCGCTGTTTGGCACGAGTTCCATTCGCTTGTTTGAAGTCGCCACCGACGGCACGCTGTCACTCAATCAGACGCTAGTGACCGTGCCGTTTGCGTTGGACCTCAAGGTTACGCCCAACGGCCGCTTTCTCTACATGGTGACCGGTGCCGGCGATACGTCGATCGTCGGCTTCAGTATCAATCCGTTTAACGGAACGATCACGCAGCAACCATTCAGTCCGTATCCGGTCATTGCCGGCGCTCCGAGTGCGCTCGATATCACCGACGATGGCAAGCTGCTGATCGCGTTTTCCGGCGCCACCGAAACGCTGACAGCATTCCAAATCAGCAACGACGATGGATTTTTGCAGGATACGTTTAACACCGAAAACATTGGCGGAAATGGTATTTTCGAAGCCATCGAGATCGTCGGTAAGACGCTCTACGTGACGAAAAACAACAGCACCAATTTCGATGCTGCGATTCTAACCTACGACCTCGATACGGACTTTGGAACCTTTACGCCGCTCGGCGCTCCGGTGGCGTTCGGTACGCGCCCGTATTTCATGGAAGCGTGGATTCCATTGCCGATCTTGCTGGGTGATTTCAACAGCGACCAATTGGTCAATCTTCTCGATATTCCGTTTTTTGTGGCGACGCTGTTGGGCCAGCCCGCCGAGCCCGACCATCCGCAACGCGCCGACATGAACATGGACGGCAACGCCGACGGGCTCGATATCGATTTGTTTACGCAAGCGGTGCTGTTCGTACCGACCTTGGGTGGCTGCTGTTTGGATAACTTCCAATGCGTGGAAGTGACCGAGGCGGAATGCACCGATTTCGATGGTCAATACCAAGGTGATAACACCACCTGCGACGATTGCCCGCTGCCGCCGCCGCCGGAATTGATCAATGTTTCTGTCTTCGGTTTACCGGGGCCGCCGTTCTGCAATAGCGAACCGTTCATCGTCGACGTATTCATCGACGGCAACAACTTCCTCGAGAGTAGCGTCGTGACGCTTGAATTTGACAATCAGCCGAGCCTATCGGGCTTCAACGAAGTTATCTTCCCGCCCAACTTCATCACGCTGAGCTTCGACTTGGGCGGCCTGCAACCCGATACCTTCCGCGTACGGGTGACCAATCCCGACGGTCAGTTTGTCGAATCGACCGAGACGTGGGACGTGATCGACTGTCCGTAGGTCGAATCGATTGGTTTGAATAATGAGAGCTCGCCGGTCCTGCTGCTATAGGATCGGCGAGCTTTTTTGTTTTGCGGTTTGCGTTGTTGCGGTTCGTTCTACGTCAGCCATCTATGTCAATGAGATCATGTCACCAATGACTGCGGCTGTGAACGACCTGAAGTACATATCGGTTATTCGCCGGTACCACGCAACCGTGGCGCTTGGACACGAACGGCTCTAAGGGTTGGCTGTGGCTCGGTATGATTGACTGAGAAGTGCCGACTTGTGCGACGGTATAAATAGAAGTTTAGGCGCAATAAAGTCGAGAAGCGGGCGGTGGCTAGACCAGTTCACGTTTGAGAGCGACAGGTGCGCTGTGGCACCGGCTAACAGCCGATGGTTGCAGCTAGATCATTCCAGAGCGCAGTCATTCGTGAAATGGTCTAAAGCAAATACGCCAAAGGCGTTACATCAACTAGCCCCGGGTTGCCGCCATTGCGGCAACCCGGGGGTATTCGTATATGTCACGACATTCAACCCCCACGGGGTTGTGGCATTCTCCACCCGATCAGTGCCGCAACTCTTTCAGAGTTGAACGTGGAAACGAAACGCGATGACCCAGGGTAGCCGCTTCGCGTCAACCCTGGGCTAATTGGCGGAACGCCTGCGGCGTAATGATATGTATCGATTGGATCACTTCACCTATGACGGTGCCACAAGGAGATTTTCTTGTCGAAGGACATTGCGACGATTATCTCCTCGGTTAATCCTACGGACAGATCCCTGCAACCAAGCAATCGACCAACAACGGCAAGTCATTTGCAACGGTTAGCGTGCCGTTCGCATCCATGTCGGCGGCGCAAAATTCCGGCGAGTCGATAGCGGGCGGCGACACGAGTGCCGCCGCAAAGCCGGCCAGATCGCGACCGTCGCGCAGGAAGTTGCCATCCGTATCGCCCGGTACGCAAGCATTCGTGCAAGCGGCGTCATAAAAGGCCACTGCGTCGATCCCGGCTTCCGTACGAGAATCGTTGGGGTTGTCCGAAACGGTAAATCGCACACGCACGATGCCCGGCACCGGAATGTAGTCCTTTACATAAAAGGTCATTTCTTCCCAACCGTCGGTGCCGGTCAGCGTTGCCACTGGGACGAAATTGTTGGGGCTGTTGTTGGTGATTTCTATGACCAACGCATCGCTTTCCGGTACGGAACAGAACATCCATGCGGCAAACGTAACCACGGGGTTTTCCATGCCGGACAGGTTCAGAAACGGCGTTTGCAATTGCGTCGGGCCGCCGTCCAAATCCTGAATCGGAGCGCTATTGCCGGTAAGCCAGCACGAACCGGAGCCGTCGTAATCGGTAGCAGGCTCGTTAAAGGTGCCGGTGCCAACGGGAATGCCGCGTTCCCAGCCGCCGTCGGCGACGTTGGAGTTGGTGATAAACCAACCCGCATCCGATTCACCGTCGTAGGCGGCGATCGTCGTTAACTCGTCGGCAACGATCGCTTCAAAGGCCGCCGACGGCCCGGCGAGCGGCGTACTCGATCGAAACCCTTCGGTCGTGGCGAAGCTGACGTAATACGATACCAACGTGTCGCACGGCAGCGGCGGAAAAACGATATCCCAGTTGCCCGCGCCCAGCGCTTCGAGTGGTGTGGTTTGATACCCATTGCCCCAGTCGTAGTGCAGCAGCGCGCCTTCGGATGCAAGCACGTGGCCGTTGCGACCGTTGGCGGCAACCTGCACGCGCATGCCACCGGCGGGCGTGACGGTCACGGGACGCTCGTCGATAAACGTCAACTCGTAATAGTTGGGTACGCAAATCCCCGTGGGGTTAGCCAGCGCGTTTTGCAGGTCAACATTGTTCAAACCGCACGCGGAGTTCGTACCAGTCGAAGCGCATCCGCCATTGGTGTGAATGCAAAACGCGATGTCCGTTCCGTCGTAAAAGACCGGCGAACCCGAATCGCCGCCGGAGCTATCCAACTCGAACCGCAGAATCGTACCGATCAAACTGACGTAAGCGCCGGTCGTGGTCTTGGTGGCTTGATTGTGCGTGCCGGGCACCTGCCCGCCGGTCGTGCCGCAACCAGTTTTCCGCAGAATCTCACCGTTGGCGGGTTGCGGCAGTTGTAACCGAAAGCGATCGTTTTGCGCTTCGTAGGGAAACAACCCAGTCGTCGAATTGGGGAACACGCCGTAATACGCCCAGTCATTACCGAGTTCGATCGGCCCGACGTTGATTTGAAGCGAGTCGGGGTCCATGACGTACTGATCCGACGGCGGCGGGTGGTTGAGTGAGCCGCTCGGTTCCGACGGCGGAACGTTGAACTGCACCACATCCAAATCGTTGGAAGACGTACAGTGGCCGGCCGTCAGCATGCAGGTATTGGCGTCGTCGATGAGCCAGCCCGTGCAGCCCACCGGCAGCAAGCGCGCGACGCGTGCATCGGTGGCAAGTATCCTATCGTCGGTATTATCGCAAAGGTTGCGCAAACCGCTAAGCAGTTGAGCCGAAGCCGTTGACGTTTCCAACGCAACACGCGACGGACCGCAATTCGGCGGCGCGATCAGCTCGACGCGAACCGCATCGCCGTTGAAGTACGCGGATGTCATGTGCCACTGCCGCGCACCCGCAGGCGTGAGGATTTGCTGCGCGCCATCGAGTTCGGAAGTAAGCCGCAAGTATGCCGTGACATCCGAGTGCGGAACCGCGCCCAGCTTTAACTCCGAAAACGATAGTCGCAACCAACGCGCGCGATCCACCTCCACCACATGATCGACGAGCACCTGTGCTTCGTCCGTCGCGTTCGACAGCCAGCCGCTGTCGAATGGCGTGTTTACCGTCGTTTGTTGCAGCGGAGCCGTAATCGTTTCCGCCCGCAGTGTGACTGCGGTTAAGAGAATGGTGCAAAGGAATATTTGATGTTTCACGCGCATGCTCCGGAATTGCATGATGCCCATCAGAACGAATGAAACGGGCCGGGCGCAGCGCCCAGCCCGATTGTAAACCAGTTGCGAGTATTATAGGCGATATCGCCGCGCGCTAACTACGGGCACGTGCCGCTTACAAGGCAATCGACAAATGCGTTGAGATCGTCGCCGATTTCGAGGGCGTTATCGTTGTCGAAATCGGTAGCACAGAATTCCGGCGTGCCGAGTCCGTTATTGCCGAGCAGTGCGCCCACAAAGCCGGATACGTCGCCACCGTTGACTTGACCGTCCAGATTGATGTCGCCCTTGCTGCACGTAACGACGGCACCAGCGCATTCGTAGTCGATCAATTCGAATGCGTCGATGGCGGCCTCGGTGCGGGAGTTATTCGGCGAGTCACTTACCTGAAAGCGGAAACGCGTGAAGGCGTTCGGCGTGATGAAATCGTTCAACCGAATCCGCTGTTGCAGCCATTGCGGGCCGTTGTCGCCGATGATGGCAATGTTGTCCCAGAAGAGCCCGCCGTTGGTCGATGCTTGCAGCACGACCGTGTCATCGCCATCGTCGTTGTTCATCCACACGGCAAAGGTAATGAACGGCTCGGTCGAACTGCCAAGGTCCACCGACGGCGATCGCAAACGCGTCGGGCCGCCGTCCAAATCCTCGTTCGTCATCGGACCGGTCAACACGCAGCGACCGGAACCATCGAAGTCCGCCGTCGGTGCGCCGTCGTTGCCGTTGCCGCCCGGCGTGCCGATGGCGAAGGCGCCGGCCGTGACGTTCGTATTGGAAATATCCCAACCGTTGAGGGCTTCGAAGTTATTGGCAAGCACCGTCGTCGTGCCGGTGGCGTATGCCGCGCGGAGCGTGGTGACCGGGTTCGGCAACTGATCGGGGAAGCGCACGCCGGTATCGGTCATCACGCTAAAGTAATAATCGACCAACGTGCCGCAAATGTCTGCAGGAAACGTCGCTTCGTACAAGTTGAATCCGATTGCATTCATTGGAACCGATTCGTACGGTCCGCCGGTTGAGTAATGAAACACGCCCGTATCGGTGACGGGATTCGTACCGTTAACACCGAGGAACTCGACCATCACGGTCGTGGTACCATCGGGATTCACCAAATCGGGCGCCCCGCCCAGAATGGTGGTGATGATCGGTACGCAAATACCGAGCGGCGTCGTCAACGCTTTGCGCAATTCTTCGTTGGTTACCGCCGTTGCAATGTTGGCGCCGACGAAAACATCGCAGCCGTCATTCGTGAGAATGCCGATCAGTTCGTCGGTCGCACCGTCGGTAATGGCCATGCCGGAATCGCCGGCCGTGGCATCGACGCGGACGCTCAATTCGGAATCCACCAAGCCTTCAAAGGTGCCGTCCGTTTCCTTGGGGACGAAGCTCCACGTGCGGAATAACGGCGGAACCGTGGCTCCACAACCGTATCCGCGTACGGCATCGTCTTCGGACAAATCGATCTGACTTGCCAACGTGAAGCTGTCGCCTTGGGATACGCGCGGCGATAAGCCGGTGGTGCTATTCGTAAAGCAACCGAAGTAACCCCAGTCCTCACCGTCGCCGGCGGTTTGGCTTTGGACCGAACTCAGGTCGGGGACGTATTGATCGGCCGGGGCCGGGTGCATCAGCACGGTACCGTTCGGCAGCGTCAACGGTGGGTTGAATTCGATGACGGTATCGTTATCCATGCTGGCGGCACAGCCACCGCTGGTAAGGAAGCAGCCATTGGCGTCGTTGATCAAACTGGCGGTGCACACGATCGTCGGCTCAAAATCCGACAGCACGATGCGCGCGACGCGGTCGTCATCCGTCAGCATGCGGTTGTCATCGTTGCCGCAAATCGAGCGCGGCGCGCTGTCGCCCCCGCGACCGTCGAGATCGGACTTTACAGTAAGCACGTCAACCACCGCATCCGCATTGGCACGATTCGACCATGCCTCAAGCAGTACGGCGTCGCCGTTGAAGTAAGCGCTGCGTTGATGCCATTGCAGGTAGGAATCGAAATCGAGAACCTGCACGCCGCCGTCCATCAGGCTGGTCAACCGAAGATAGCCGGGGCCGTTTGGCTCGAAGCCGTCAAAGCGCACGTCGTTGAATTGCAGGCGAATCCAATGGGCGTCGGGTACGTCGATGATTTCCGAATGAACCAAGGCGTAGCCATCGGACGGTAGGGTAGCGCTGATCGGGGCACGATGGTTGACTCGTAACGTCGGGGCAGTTTGTTCGGCATGGGCACTGGTAAGCGCGAGCAGCAAGGCGAGGCAGCCGACCGATATGGTGCGACGTTGTTGAAATAAAGGGGTGGCGAAATTCAGCATGGGTGGGGGCCTCCAGGGTAGCCCGGTGGGCGACGCCCGCTTCTGGCGTACGTCAACCGCAATCAAAATGGGTGGTGGACAGGAGCAGGCGCACGGCCCACTCGCGATTCAGCAAATCGCCTCGATTATATCAGAACCCAAATGACGAGCCCAACGTTTCGGCGCGTCGGAACTCCTGATTTAAGCTGAATTTATGCGTTTAAGTGAGTTTTGCGGCCCTGGTGGTTTTGATACGCTGAGGAAAACCGTATCTAGCCGCGCGTTAGGTTCAATGATACTAAACTCGACGACAGCCTTATTTCCAGCTGCACCCAGACAATCGCGGTGCAGGGATATGCGGCAATGTGCAAGTGATTCCGCGATCACTGGGTAGCAATTGCCTCTTGTGCCGATGTGGTTGTCGCGTTTATTCGTTTAATCTCATCGAGGAGAAAGTCGAAATCGTCAAAGGGCTCGCCACCGATGCGGGACCAATGCACGCGGCCCTTGCGGTCGATTAGGAACGTCGAGTGCAGTTCGATCTCCTCGAAATCGTCATAGGAGCGGAATCGTCGCGCATTGCGGTGATCCGGATCGGAAAGAATCCGATACGGCAATTCGCCCTTCTTCAGTGTCTCAGCGATCTGTTCTACGGTGTCGCCACTGATCGCTAGAATGTCGGTGTCGACGGCCTGGAAATCGGCGTGACGCGTTGTTGCCTTTTGCAGTTGCTCCATGCAATGCGGACATTCCTCGCCGAGATAGAAGATGATGATGAGGTTGCGGCCCTTGAGTTCTTCGCTATTCAATATCGCGCCGGTCGAATCGAGTGGGTCGAGGGTGGGCATCGGGTACGGTTGCCACGCGTCAGGACCAATCGCCGCCAAGTCTTGCGCTTCATACAAACGCTGTGGGCGCGGCGCGTCGTCGCGCGGGGATGCTTCCAGGTCGAGGGCCACCGCGTCGGCCATCCATCGAAGCTCGGGGTTCGCGCCCGACCACACATGTAGTAAGCGCGACATGGCGTCGCTGGCTGCATCGTTGTTTGCGAGCGCGGCTTCAGCCCGGGCCAAGCCGGAAAGGGCGAACCCGTCGTTACGGCTGACTTCTAGGGTGGTGAGAAAGCATTCGCGGGCAAGCTCCGGACTGTTATGCTCCAAGTGTTTCTCGCCAAGCAGTACATAGAGTCCGCGCGGGTAAATTGGTGGATCCTTTCGCGATCGACGCAGGGTGTGCTCTTGTCGCGCTGCGTCGGCAAGCAGCGCGAATCCGTCCAGCTCTTTCCCTTCGACAAACGCGAACATCGCGCGGGCATCGAGAAGCATGCAGTCAAAGTAAGGCTTCAGCCAGCCGTGCTCAGGCTGGCTGACTTCCTTCTCAATATCGTAGAGCTTTTGATCTCGCCGCGTGCGAGTTCGATGTTCGATTGATTCAGATGTGCCAGCGCAACCGCGTACGCGGAAAATACTTTTGAAACGATGGTGTCCGGCTTTGTGATTGCTTCCTTGCTCGCGATTATGTCGTCCCAGCGTTCGAATCGAACCAGCGCGCGAACAAGTGCGATCAATCCGGTGCTATACGTGTCGTAGCCTTTGACATCGTTCTTCTCAGGGTCGGCTGGGGAGCGCAGCAACTCGCGCGCCGATGCCTCGGCCCGATTCGCCAAACCAAGCTGCTCTTGAACCCAAGCCAAATAGGTCTGGTTGTGCGCGTAGTTCCAACTCTCAAACGGCTGTACACACTGCGATGCGAAGTACAAGCGCTCGCGGCGCGTGGCGCGATCGAGCCAGATCGCCGCCTCGTGCCACATGCCCAGATCTGAATAGACGTGACCCGGCATGTGATTGGCGTGCCCGGAATCATTGGCAATGCGCCCGAAGCGCTCGCAACTGTCCAAAGCCTGCTCGGGATGTTCGCCGTCCCAATTGTGAATTCGATAATGGTGTGCGCCGGGATGGTCGGGCGCGACTGCGAGAATTTCATTGATCATCAAGTCGAGCGGATAGCTGTATTGACTATTCAGAGCTTGATCCACGTAAAACGCCTTGGCCTCAACGTCGTCGGGATATTTAAGAATGATCTCTTGCAGTTTCTTTAGTATACGTCGTCGCTTGGTCTTATAGTCCGGCTCGCTGTTCTTAATCGGGTCGTAGGCGTGCGCCTCCTCTAGCACCTCAATGTACATGCGTTCGCGTTCGGTGACATTGCCTTTGCGTTTGATTGCTTCCGCGAGAAAGTGATCGTTGCGCGGATCACCCGTACACTGATCCAGGGCCCAGTAGGCCATTGCACATTCGGGGTCGAGCTTGAGGCACCAACGGAAACTGCGCTCGGCCTCATAGTGCCAGTAGTTATGCATCAGCGCGATGCCTTGATTGAACCACTCCTGAACTTCCGGATCGCTGGTGGTGATCGGAAAGTTCACCTGCCCGACGCCGTCCATCTTATGCGGCCGTTGCCGCGGTCCTTCGTCATATGCTTTGTGGAGGCGTGAGTGCCCTTGTTTTTCAGGGTCCAGATCAGCCGCGTCTTGAGCGTATGCGTGGAGCGATTCCACCTGCACAAGAAATAGCATTGCGAGTATCGGAATTCGTTTTGACTTCGCATTCATAACAAGACATCCAATTTGAATGTGGCTGATCGCGCGACTTACCGTGTTTGCTGGCACGCAGCGGCGCAGCCACAACGGCAACTCCAATAACGATTGCGCAGATGCGCAACAATGAGTAAGACACCACCCATCGGCGTCACCCATGGCCAAACGGCGGCCATTGCGGTGGCGTGATTTTGATTTGCGCTCACAGAGTCTTGGGAGGCATCCGCGCATCCGGTGCAACCCGTCGCAGCGCAGCTGGACGCATTGTCGGTGTCCGCTGGGCTCAGTAATGGAGCGGTTGATTTGGCATCGGCAGCGGCGATGTCCGTTGTGCTGGTTGGGCAACAATCGTGTTCACCTACAAATGCCGCGACTGAAATCAGCGCTAATCCAGCTGTTGCGACCAGCGCTGGCGTGAGCTTGCGATGACGTCGCCAACCGGGAACAAACGCCAAAAGTGCAAGGCCGAGACACACTGCCACCATGACGCGATGGAAGGTCGCATCCGCCAAGAACTGCAAGCCCAACAGTGGCAGGGCACCAATGACAAAGGGCATAGCGGCACAATGAATGGCGCAGGCAATTGATGCCGTAACGCCAAGCCAGTCGCGCCACGCGTCTAACTTGTTGAGGTTAAAATCTTGGCGATTGACTGTAGTCAATGTCGTGAACGAACCAATATCAGGCGTTTGCGTTTTCATGTTCCGTATTCCATGCGGTGATTATGCGAAGAGCGGTAACCTGTTGGGCTGCTGCGTGGGAAGACGAGAGTGTCGATCGAAATTTGCTGCCGCACCAAAAGTGGGGGAGCCCAGTCACCCCGAGCAAGAGTGACCGGGCTCATTGCTTCCCCCAAGGCGAAGTGAGGGGGAAGCGGTAGTGGGTTACTGAGTAAGGCGATGTTCTTGCCTCTGCACGAAGGTGAGTCATTCAGTTGAGACAATGCCGGCCTAATCGCGTACGAGTTGTTTCTAGACGAGTCAATCACTACACCAGTCCTTGTCTCAATTGATTCGACGGCGGGCGGCTTGCCGCCCGTAGTAGCGCTTCGCCTGTTTTGCCAAGCGTTGCCACTGCAGTTTCGCTTCGCGCGCGGCGAGCGTGGAATCTTTGAATTCGTTGATCGTCTGTTGCCGATAGCCGATGCCGACCTGCTCGGCGACCCATGATTCGTATGCGCTGATGAACTCAAACAATTCCGCGCAAAGTGCGCCGGCGAGCGTCAAATCGCCTGCCATGGTCGGTCGAACCCGTGGGGGTAGATCGGTCGGTGTCCAACACGTGTATGTATCGAATTGGGGTTTGCAAAGTTTGGGCTCGAACTGATATCGACCGAGGAATACGCCGTTGACATCGTTTGAAATAAGCGCGCCGAAACCCCACAACGTTAATTCGTGTTTGGAACTCAGCGCGATGCGATAACGGCTGGCACCGTCGACATCTGCCGGCGGACGGATTCGTTCAAACCCGAAGGCGAGCAGCAAGTTTCCTTCCGCGCGGCGCACATCGCATCCCCAGCACCAGCATTGCTGGTTCATTAGCTTCGCTCCCGCTTTGGTGAATCGTGGCGATGGGCCGTCCGCTGTGAGTTGTGCGGGTAAATGAAAACGATTGCGCTGCGGCATCAGGGCTTAACTGCTCCGTTGGTCATTTCGACGAGCGTTTCTTCGGTGCGGCTGAGCTCGGAACCGCCATCGCGCACCAATTGGCTGTCGATGTTGATCTCGCTCATGTCATTGACGATCACGGCGACGCGCAGGCCTGCACGATTGCTCAACAAGTGATTGAGTAGCGTGGTCTTGCCCGCTCCGAGAAAGCCGGAGAGGACGGTTACGGGCGATCGTGCAGATTTGTTTTGAGATGATGTCAATTATTTGTCTCCGCAAGGATGACGTATGGAATCTCAGGTGCCGGTGCCGCGATCACCGTGATACTGTGCCGAAAAGACGGCCGGTGATGGGCTGCCCAACCCGACCGACGTCTTCCCATATTTGGCGGAAATGACGCGTCCCGGAGACCTAGCAGCCGGTAATGCTTATGCAATCGCATTTGCAATAAGCGGAGGATAGCAAAACGCGAATGCATTTGCAATAGCGTTTGGGCGTCCATAAAATATGACGGAAATGAGCTGAGGTGGATTCACCCGTCAGATATGAGACCCGACTTATGCAACGTCAGACAACACAACGAGTTGCAATCGAAAATGCTTTCACTGCCGCGGGCCGACCGCTGGGGCCGCAGGAGATTTTGGAGGCGGCGCGCGACGAGGTGCCGAGTCTCAATCTCGCCACGGTCTATCGCACACTGAAACGCATGGTCGACGATCGGATTTTGCATCCGGTTGAGTTGCCGGGCGAATCGCCGCGCTACGAATTGCAGGAGGCGGCTGACAAGCACCATCACCACTTTCGATGCCGCAAGTGTGACGCGGTTTTCGATTTGAATGGTTGCGTCAACGGTCTCAGCAAACTCTTACCTGCCGGCTTTCAAATGAGCGGCCACGATATTGTCATTTATGGTGATTGCCGGGCGTGCAACGCATGAGGCGTGTTTTGAAGACATTCGATGGGCTGCTGCAGCGCGTCAACAAGGGTGTGCTGGCTTTATTGCTTTGCACGATCGTCGTTGCAGTGGTGGGCTATGCGTTTCATCCGCGCGTTTTGATGCTGTTGCCGTTGCTGCTGCTGCTGTTTGTCATCGGAGTTGCAGGTCCGTGGTTAACGGTTTTGGGTTTGTGCAGCGAACTGCGTTTTGATAAGGAACGCGTTCACGAGCAAGAAGAAGTCAGCGCGACGTTGCGGTATTCCCAGAAACTACCACTGCCGCCTTGGGGCGTTATTGCCGAATTCGGGCTGGGAGATCCTCGTTGGTTACCCGCATCGCTGCCTTATCGTGCGGAAGAGTTGAAGTTGAGCTTGGTGACGCCGCATCGTGGCGCTTATCCATTGGCCGTGCCGCGCTTTCGTTCCGGGTTTCCATTCGGCTTGTGCTACGCGAGAAAGTCTATCGCGGTCGACCAAAAGTTGATCGTTTGGCCGCGCACCTTTCCGGTTGCCGCGGCGCCCGATTGGCTCAGTACCGATGCGGCGATAGGACACATCGAAACGCGACGGGCCGGTACCGATGGGGAAACGTGTGGCGTGCGGGCCTATCGGCGTGGCGACCCGATGCGGTGGATTCATTGGACGCAGACGGCGCGGCACGGCCACATGATGGTGCGCGAGTTTCAGGCGACGGGTACGCCCAAGACGCTTATCGTGCTCGACTGCGATCCACAAAGTCATGTGGGCGAGGGAACGGATAGTTCGTTTGAGTGGTCGATCCGAATCGCGGCGAGCCTAGCCAGCGGCTGGCTGGCGGCGGGGGCAGAGGTCGAATTGCGGGCGGGGGCGTTGCATATTCCCGCGACTGGCGGGCAGCGTCAGTCGCGCGCCATTCTCGATGGCTTGGCGACGGTGGCATTATCACAGGACCGCATGCATCGCGTTGCGATCGGGCACAACATTCCCGTGGTGTTTATCAGCACCGACATCGGTTGGGCAAGGCTCGATCGGCAACAATCACGGGCTTGGCGCGGGTTTGCATTGGTCAACACCGCGTTTGGTGGTGATCGCACGGTAGCGACCGCGCCGTTGGATCATGTGGTATCGCTGTATGGTCCGGCCAGCATTCCAGCGAATTTGCTCGGGCACGGGCGGGGGCTCGCCGATGTTGCGTAACCCATCCGTGAATTGGGTCAGCCGATTGTTATTGATCGGCACGGTTAGCGCTGGCGCATTGGCGGCGCGGTTTGCCGTGACCGAACCGGGCGTCCGCGTCATTTGGCCAGTGCTTTTTGTGTTGGCTTACGCGCTGGTGTCGTTGGGGCTGGCGCTTCTCGACGACAAGTTTGGGTGGTTTTCTCGGAACGAGATTGGCAAACCAATTGGTTATTCCATACGCGGCAAGATGTTGGGTGTAGTGCTGTTCGTCGCGCCACTGGTGCCGAGTCTAGCCGGATTTTTCGGGGCAACGCAGATTGTTCCTCTGGAGCAAGCCGTTATTGCAACGCTGATCAATGTGGCGTTTTTTCTCGCGGCGTTCCCAGCGATTGCACGCAACGAATTTGCGGCGTTGGGTATCTCCTTTTCCTAACGCTGGCCGGCCTAATGTTGAATGCGCAGGCAACACATGTTTGGCTGATCGTTTTGCACGGTGGCCTGATCGCGGTTTGGCTCGCCTCTCGTTACTGGTGCCACGTGTCGGCAGTATCAGCCAACGGCGTGCGACCGGCGGCACCAATTTGGGCTTATGGTTTCATCGTCCTGGTGATGACGGGCACATCCTTTATTGTTTCGAGATCGGCTAATGGCGTTGCGAAAAATTGGGGCGAATGGCTGCCATCATCGGGTGGTAGCCGACGTGCGAATTCGTCCGCATTGCTGGGAGCCGGGGATGGCGACTGGGCGGTAAGCGGCCCCAACGCACGGGGTACCGGTGCAGTCGATTCGGAGTACTTCCTCGAATCGGAATTGTCATCGATGTATGACGTCATGACAGACGCCTACGGCGAGCCGATCCCGCCGGATCAATTATTCAGAGCAATCTTTGTCGATGAGGAGCAATTTCTCGACAGAGATGGTCGCAAGGCGCCGGACTTTGGCGAAGCCGGACGACAGTTCTCGCTGTATCGCGAGACGCTACAAAATCGTCAGCAACAGGCGTCCGAAGACGCGAAGGCGCTGCTTTACGTGGAAGGTGGCGGCCCGCTTCATCTTTGCACCACGATTTACGATTCGTTCGACGGCATCTCTTGGCACGAACCGCCAGTGATCGACCACCGTTGTCATTTGGAGTCGCGCGATCCCGATCACTCATGGCTTTGGCTGACGGATCGACCGGCACTCGATTGTTTAAACGGCTGTCGTCTACATACGCTGCGTTTTGGAACGCTGTCGACGGATCGCGTGCCGTTGCCCAGTTATATGGAGCGATTTCGTTTGGGCAAGGCCGGGGGCGCGAACGCGCAACAATGGGCGATGGAGACGTTTGCTTGGGTGTATGACGGTGTCATTCGAGCGCGGCACTGTCTGCCGTCGGGCGCTTTTTTCGAGGTGGCGTCCCAGTCGATCGATGAATCGAAGTTGGCGCTGGCGAAGCCTGCGATCTTGTCGCGCGATACCAAGGGTGACAACCTTGAGATACCGAAACACCTGGAGGCGAGCGCGGCGAACTTAGCGCGTCAATTCGAAGATATGCCTGCAGGTTGGCCTCAAATACAGGGCCTCACGGCACATCTGCGGCAACACTATGCCCACGATCGCGATGCGAGTTTGCCGCCCACATGCGATGATCCGATTCACTATCTGTTGCATCAGGCGCGGGGCGGGCCCGACTATCAATTTGCGACGGCGGCGGCACTCGCGTTGCGTAGTCTCGGTTATCCAACGCGGGTGGTATCCGGCTTTTATGTTGACCCCAAGAAATATGTGGCGGCCGCCGGCTATACGCCGGTCACCAAAGATGACGCGCACTTTTGGGTGGAAGTGAAATCGGCCGACGGCGGCTGGGTCAAGTTCGATCCCACGCCCGGATTTGAGCTGCATCGTTATCGTCCGACATTGCTGGGTAGTGTTCTCGATTCGGTCGGGCAAGTGTGGGCGTTTGCCGCGGCCCGGCCGGTGAGATCGTGCTTCCTGCTGGCGGTCTTGGTTGCGTGTTGGTGGCGGCGCTGGTGGATCGTCGAGCGCTGTCTGACGGTGCGGTGTTTGCTCGCGCCGTTCCGTGATGATCAGGCGCGCCTTGCGATGACCTTACGATTGCTCGATTTGCGCAGTCGGCTGGCGGGGGCCGCGCGCCAGCCCCATGTGACGCCGCGCGATTGGTATGGTCGTCGGCATGATGCGATCAGCGACGCATTTTTGACGCAGCTATACGCTGCTTCCTACGGTAATACGACTTGTGCAACCGAAGACCACAAAAAAACTATTACCCACCTTTGTCGAAAGGTCGTACGGCGGTTATCGCGGCGGCAATTACAACGAACATCTGCAGACGAATAAGGAGCAACTCGTTCGACTAAAGCGCGTTGCGAGATTATCACGACAACAATGAACGAACCCGCACAATTCCAAGCTGCCGTAGCAGAGCTACGAGATCGACTCAACAACATTCTTCATGGCAAGCGCGAAGTCGTGGAGCACGTGTTGACCTGCTTGCTCGCGCGCGGTCACATCCTGCTTGAGGATCTACCCGGCCTCGGCAAAACGACGTTAGCGCGCGGGCTGACGGAGGCCGTGGGTGGACGCTTCGCGCGCTTGCAATGCACGCCCGATTTACTGCCCAATGACATCACTGGTTTCAATTTGTTTAATCAAAAGTCGCGCGAATTCGAGTTTGTACCCGGCCCCATCTTCTCCGATGTGCTGCTTGCCGACGAAATCAACCGGGCAACGCCGAGAGCACAGAGTGCCTTGCTGGAAGCGATGGCCGAACGGCAAGTGACGGTGGATAACGAACGGCACCATCTTTGTAATGAGTTTTTTGTGATCGCGACGCAGAATCCGATCGAGCATCATGGCACCTACCCGTTGCCGGAAGCACAGTTAGATCGCTTCGCGATGAAGCTTTGCATTGGCTACCCGGCGTTTGAGAACGAGGTGCAGATGCTACAGGACGCGGTCGTTACGGATACGGATAGCGAGGACGCGTGCGCGCCGGTCTTGCAGCCCGGTGATCTTGCGCGGATGCAGGCGACAGTCGCCGGTTTAACGATCGTACCGAAGTTGCAAGAGTACTTGGTGCAACTAGCAAACGTTACGCGCGATGATGCGGCATTTCATCACGGCCTTAGCCCGCGCGCCGTTTTGATGTGGCAACGGCTGTCGCAGGCACGCGCCTTTCTTGATGGTCGGTCGTTTGTGACGCCGGATGATATTCAGGTTGTGGCGCCGCCGTTGTTTAACATTCATATTTCCGCAGCGCAGCAGGGTTCCATAAGGACGGTTGAGGACGTTTTGGCGAAGGTGGCAGTTCCGACAGGCATCGAACGCGCGCGCACGGTCGTCGGAAAGGGGGCGTGATGATGTTGTCGATGTTGGCTCATGGCGACGGCCAGGTCTTTGGCCCGTTTTCGACCATCACGTTCGTGCTGCGCTTCGCTCAGACGTTTTTTCTTATCCTTCCAACGTTGATTGCAGGCTTTTTGATTGCCGGAACCTTGCGTACTACGCGCGGACGCGCTTTTTTGTCCGAGTGTTTTGCGACGCCGATGGCCGGTTTGATCCGCGCGACGCTAATGGGGTTAATCGCGCCGGTAGGCGCGCTGGGTGCGTTACCGATTGCCAGCGAAATGCTGAAAGCAAAGGTTCGCCACGGCCATGTGATGGCATTCCTCGTGGGCTCGGCCTTGTTTATGCCATGGTCGTTCGGCCACTTGGCTGATAGCGTGGGCGTTGTCAACGCTTTGGTGATTCTTTTTGCGGCGATCATAACGGCGATGTTAGTCGGCGCGTTAACTGGGATAGGCGCGCCAAGCAGCCAAGTAAAAAACCTTGACAACACCGAGCAGGGATCTTCTCAACTGATTTTTGCGCTGCGAGCCGCCGCGCGTCATGTTGCCAGCTCGGTGTGGGTTTACGTATTCATGTCGCTAGCGGCATCTTCGACGTTTGCCGCGATCTTAGAGGCGGGTTCGATTGAATCGCACCTTAACGAGTCGGCTCGGACCACGATGCTGGAATTGTCGGTACCGTTGGCATTGGCCAATATCGACAGTGATTATGGCATCACCTTTGCAAGCGAGTTTTGGCGCATTGGCTTGCTCTCAGGCGGCATGCTCGTAGCGATCATGATCGGCGCGGGCTGGTGCATTGGTACACTGGCTTGGAGTGTCCATCGGCTACGGCTGCGCGGCGTCTTCGGAAATCTCGTTTGGCTGGCGTGTGTACTTGGCCTAGGCGCGATTATGCACGGCACGCTCTCACCGGTTAGACCGGGAGAAGCGGATTCGCATGGCTTCGATATGTTGACCATGCCCGCGAATGTCGAACTCAAATACACATGGTCATTGGTTGGTGAGCGAACGCTCGAATTAGCAAGTCAAAATCTCCCCGCACTGGTTGCGCTGATTGGGTTAACGATGTTTGGCGTATTAGATAGAAGTAAGCCGCGCGAGAAGATCACGAAAGCAGAGAACGCGCAGCCGTATCCAGAGGCATCATCCACGATTCAGAGAAAGTCACTTCGAACAGCGCTGTCAATCGTCACTATGCTGCTATTGGCAATAAACATCTATAGCTTTTATCCGCACCCCGAGGAACTTGCCACCCGCATGCGCTTGGAGAGTGGAAATCTAGCGGACGCGATCTCTGTAATGACAAGTAGCGCCGAAGGTGGTGAGCGCTTTGAGAACGGACAAGCTCGCGCATTGAATGCTCTGGATCGAATCGAATTAGCAAGTTCGCGTATTCGTGTTGCAAGCACGATTCGCGGGCTCGACGACGATATACCCGCGCATTCGCTGTTTGACCTATCGCAAGAGATTCGATCTAAGGTGTCAGCAAATGAGATGGATGACCTACGAACGCTGGCGCTCGAGTTTCATAGGACCATTAGTTCAGTGTACGAGTGAAGAAAGAAGTCAACAGCTTCAGCATAGACTTTGGGGCTGGTCCGGTCGAATCCGTTCGATCACCTAGCCTTGGCTGCGGTATCGAATAATACGTGGTATCACTTCGTTTCGACGGCGGATGCCGAGCGCGTCATAAAAGCCTGCGCCTGATGCCGAGTCGCGCTTGTTATTCGGGTAGGTGCAGAATCAGTCGAAAAGGGGAGTAGTGGGCGATACTGGACTCGAACCAGTGACCTCTTGGATGTCGACCAAGCGCTCTAGCCAACTGAGCTAATCGCCCGCAGGAATCCCGGATTCTGTCGCGGGCGGGGGGCTTTGTCAATTCAACGGTGTGTCACGAGCGATTATTGCTTGACGGAAATCGCCGCAGGTCGTTAAATACTGCGTTCGTTCGCTGAGCGCGACTAGCTCAATTGGCAGAGCAGCTGGCTCTTAACCAGCGGGTTCGGGGTTCGATTCCCTGGTCGCGCATTAAATCCGAGTTTTCGGTGAGGCCGCCTCGCGGTCTTTTTTTATTTTCGGACGGCAGGCTTTGCCGAAAAGCCAGCCAACATTCCTAGCACATGTTTCAACCTCGTTCAAACCGACTAGACTGCTATGCCGCGCCCGACATACGCCTCATTGCACCGCGCGGTCAAGATTTGAATAGGAGCTGTTGCGGCCGGCATCCAAGTGGTTGCAATTTGAGCGCGTTTGGGAGTGACAGTTGCGCATGCCTCGCAACATTGATTGAATTCAGCGTGGAGTCGTTTTGAAATCGCCTCATGGGAAACTCGGCCTCTGGATGATCGGCGCTGCAGGCAACGTGGCGACGACGGTGGCCGTTGGCTTGTCGGCTATACGGCAGCGGCTTGCAACGACCGAAGGCCTTGTCACGGAACGCGCGCCCGGATCTTCCCTACCGTTGCGCCCGTTGAACAAAATCGTCTTAGGTGGCCATGAGATTTCGTCGCGCTCGGTGATGGAAACCGCTGCTCAACTGGCCGACCGCAGCGGGTTGTTTGGCCCGACGATTCTCAAGAAATCCACCGGTGATCTCAAACGGTTCGAAGAAAATATCCGTCCCGGTAAAGCCTTGCGTTGCGGTATGGCCATCGAGCAACTCGCGTCGCGCGGTTCGTCGCGCCGGGCGGTCACCGCCGAGCGTTTTATTAAGCTGGTGATCGACGACCTACGCGCGTTCCAGCATACGCATCGACTCGACCGCGTGGTGGTGATCAATGTCGCGTCGACCGAGCCGGTTTTTGCGACGGCGGGCACTCCGAAAACGTGGGCCGCGCTGCAGAAGAAACTCGCGCAAAAATCATCGCCGCTGCCGTCGAGCAGTCTTTATGCCATCGCCGCGATTCAGGCGGGCATGCCCTACGTCAACTTCACGCCGTCGCTCGGTGCCGATTTGCCCGCCATTCGCGAACTGGCCGCCACCAACGGCGTGCCGATCATGGGGTCGGATGGCAAGACGGGTGAAACGCTGTTGAAAACGGTGTTGGCGCCGATGTTCCGCGAGCGCGCACTGCAAATCGATAGCTGGGTGGGGCACAACGTGCTCGGCAACGGCGACGGTCTGATTCTGAACGACGCCGAAAACAAAGCGTCGAAGATAGGAACCAAGAATAACGTGGTCGCATCGATCGTCGGCGGGGCACCCGATTCGCGTACGTCCATCGAATACGTCGAGTCACTGCACGACTGGAAGACCGCCTGGGACATGGTGCGCTTCCGCGGCTTTCTCAACACGCCGATGACGTTGCAGTTCACGTGGCAAGGTTGCGATTCGATTTTGGCGGCGCCGTTGGTGATCGACCTCGCGCGGTTGGCCGATTACCATGCCGCCCATGTTGGCGGCGGCGTGATGACGCATCTGGCGAGTTTTTTCAAATCGCCGATGGACGTAACCGAACACGCGTTTCCCGCCCAGATCGCCATGCTGCATGACTACGTTTGTCGATATGCCCCGCAAGATTAGACTGCGCTCGTGAATCTCAAACTCGCTTACAGTTGCAATGCTTACATGCGGACCGGCGTCGAAGACGCGCTGCGGCGCGTGGCGGCGTTGGGGTATCGTGGTGTTGAGCTGATGGCCGACACACCGCATCTGTGGCCGGGGGATGTCGGTCCGGCGCAGATCGAATCGGTGCGGGCCGTCATCGACGAACTCGGGCTCGAAATTTCTAACATCAACGCCTTCATGATGAACAAGGTCGGCGATCCGCGTCAGCCCTATTGGCATCCGAGTTGGATCGAAGCCGACAGCGACTATCGTCGCATTCGCATCGATCACACGATTGCGGCGCTGAGCATGGCGAAACAGCTCGGCGCGCCGTGCATCACTACCGAGCCGGGCGGGCCGTTAGAAAACGGAATGACATATGCGGCGGGGATGGACCTGTTCGTTGAGATGTTGAAGCCCGTCGTCGCGCACGCGGAAGATGTGGGCGTGCCGCTGCTGATCGAGCCCGAGCCGGACTTGCTCATAGAGAAGTTCGACCAATACCTCGAACTGCGCGAACGCATCGATTCGCCCTACATGGGGTTGAATTTCGACATCGGTCATGCGTTTTGCGTGAGCGAAGAACCGCAGGAGTGGGTGCCGACGATGGCGGCGCACACGCGTCATTACCACGCCGAGGATATCGCCGCCTCGCGCGTTCATCATCATCTGGTACCGGGTACCGGTGCGATCGATTTTGCGGCGACACTCGCCGCGATAAATGCCACCGACTACGACGGTTGGATCACGGTCGAGTTGTATCCGTTCGTCGACAATCCCGACGAGGCCGGTGCGGCGGCGCGCGACCATCTTCTCAGCGTGGCTTCCCAAATATGAAACGTATCAAGCCCTGGCTCGAACTCGTCCGACTGCCGAATTGTTTCACGGCCATGACGGATGTGTTGGCGGGGGCCTGGCTGGTGGGGGCTTTTGCGTTCTCGCCATCACTGGTTTTGCTATCCCTGGCTTCGGCGTGTTTGTATGCGTTCGGCATTGCGCTGAACGACGTTGCCGATATTGAAGTCGATCGGGTCGAGCGACCGAACAGGCCGTTACCGTCGGGGCGCGTCTCGATGCCCGCGGCGCGGCGCTTGATGATGTTCTTGTTAATCGCAGGCTTGGCGCTGGTCGGTGGCGCGGGATGGTTGCAACAGCCATCTGTAAACGACGCCGCAAGCTTCAGCACGATGAAACTCGTGTTGGTCGGTTTCGCATTGGTCGGTGCGATCGCGTGTTACAATTTGCTTGCCAAGGCAACGATCGTGGGGCCTGCTGTAATGGGGCTGTGTCGCGCGCTGAATCTGATGATGGGCATGTCACTCGGTTGGCGGCTCGGTTGGAACGATGGCTTGCCACCGATCGCGGCCATGTGGCTATACGTTGCCTCATTAACCTACTTCGGTCGGCAAGAGGCCGAAACCAGTTCGCGCTGGCGATTGGCTACCGGTGCCGCCGGGATTCTCATCGCCGTCGCAACGCTGGGGCTCTTCATCGCGGATACGACGATGACGTCGCAACGTTATTCGGGCGATTACTTTTTGCTCGTGTTATGGTTGGCGTTCCTGATTCACGTAGGTCGCAAAGCACTAACGGCGATGCGCAAGCCGAGCCCACAAAACGTCGGCCGCGCGATGAAGGTCTTCATCCTCGGTATCGTCGTGTTTGACGCGCTGCTGGTGGCCGGCCCCCACGGTTGGCTCGCGGCAGCCGTGATCCTCGCATTTCTAATTCCCGCAATGGCGCTGGGGCGTTGGGTGTATTCCACGTAGGTGCGCACCTTTACAAATTAACTGGCACCTCCGACCGGCAAACGCGTTATAGTGTGCCAACGCGGCGTGCAGCTACCCAACGCGGGCGACTTCTATGGCATTCGAACTCGGTTACAACACCAACGGCTTTTCCGATCATCGCTTGCTCGACACGATCGATATTCTTGCCGAGTTGGGCTACGGCTCGGTCGCGATCACGCTCGATTACCACGCGCTCAATCCGTTTGACGACGACCTATGGCAACAAGCAAAGTTGGTGCACGAGCGCCTGCAAGCGTGCAACATGTGCTGCGTGATCGAGACCGGCGCGCGGTTCCTGCTCGACCCGTGGCATAAACATTGGCCCACGCTGGTAACGGCCAATCATGAGAATCGCCAACGCCGCGTCGACTTCATGAAACGCGCCATCGAGATCGCGGCGTACTTGAATGCCGAAGCAGTGAGCTTTTGGTCCGGCGCTAAAGATGACGACCTGACCGACGAAGATGCTTTCGACCTGTTGACGGAAGAGTGCGACCGGCTGCTGGCGTGGGCGGTGCGGCACGACGTTTGGCTCGCCTTCGAACCCGAGCCGGGCATGCTCGTCGCAACGATGGATCAGTTCGCCCAACTGAGTGCGGCGCTCAACCATCCGCGCTTCGGTCTAACGCTCGACGTGGGCCACGTACATTGTTTAAGCGACGGCACGCCTGCCGACCGAATCAAAACGTTTGCCAAGCAACTTTTAAATGTCCATATCGAAGACATGCGCGTAGGCGTGCACGAACATCTGCCGTTCGGCGATGGCGACTTGGATATAGCCGCCGTGTTACAAGCGCTAAAGGAGGTAGATTACATGGGCACGGTAAATGTCGAGTTGGCCCGGCACAGCCACGACGCCGTGAACCTCGCGCGGCAGAGTTTGGACTATTTAAATTCCATACCAGCGCGGTCGTGAATAATTGCCGTTTGGGCTTGACCGTACAGGATTCGCAGGTTTAAGAATTTTTTTTGGCTCTCGGAACATTTCATTCGACTTTGCGTTCAATAGGGTGAGTCAGAAGTAAAGCCTACCTAACCAGTCGCACCCGTTGGGCGCGGCTGCCGTCTCGGGTTGAGTGAACCTCACAAAAATGGGAGTCAAAGCCATGCGCCTGCGCATCATTCCGTCTGTATGTCTTGTGTTTTTCGTTCTCAACTCACCGTCAATTGCGTCCGCACAGGATTGCGACGGCAACGGTATTGACGACGCCATCGAGTTGGCCAATGCCCAGACCTGTGTCCGACCGTTCACACCACCGGTCGGCGACGGGTCTGAACAACAAGAAAAATTGGGGGCCGCTGTAGACATCGACGGCGAAATTGCCATCGTAGGGGCACCGAATAATCGGCAGCAATTTGCGCCCGGCGGTGAACTTTTTCAGGGGCGAGCGGTCGTTTATCGCCGCGCCAGCGGCCAATGGGGGCAGGAACAGGTTCTCTTTTCGGATCAGATGCCGTTTACACGCCAGTTCGGACGTCATGTCGCCATCAATGGGGATGTGGCGGTCGTGGGTGCGTTCTCACAACTGGGAACTCCTACGGATCGCTTGTTTGTATTTCGCTTCACTAATGGCAACTGGAGCATGGAGGCGGACATCGTGTTGCCGGGAAGGTTTACTCCGTCAAACGATTTTGGCCGCGCTGTGGATATCTCCGGCAATGTCATCATGGTTGGCATGGTAGGCATCGTGCAATTCTATGAGTTTCAAAACAATTCTTGGCAAGCGACGGATTCATTCAATCCGGACAATCCTTTTTCTCAAGGTGCCTTTTCCTCTCTGGGAAGATCGATTGCGATTGATGGTGACACGGCAGTGGTCAGTGCGGAGAACTATTTTGAAGGCCGTCTGGGCGGTGCGATTGTGCTGAAAGAGTTCGCGGCAGGGTGGGAACCGGTACAGGTATTAAGAGATGCATTGTCGAAACCAGAGGGTGATTTCGGTGTCTCCGTTGATATCGACGGCGATCGTATCGTCGTAGGTGGGGCACCCAGCGGCAATTTCCCACTTACCCGAGCGGTAGTTTATAAAAAACAAGTGGATGGTCGCTTTCAGTTTGAACAGCGATTCGAGGCGCCCGAGTTATCCGTGACCCAAGATTTTGGTAGCGAAGTCAGAATCTGCGGCAATCGGATAGCCGTATATTATTCCTCCTCGTTTAATCGTACAGCGAGAATTTTCGAACTTAGCGGCGGCGCTTGGTATCATGTTGGCGATTTTGCCGGTTCAACCGCCGATGCACCTGCTTTTCCTCCTTTCCATCGCGATATTGGTTCAGGAATGGCTTTGACGGGTGACGGGTTAATTGTTGCTAACGACGGGCTCGGAGTTCCAGACGCTCCTGATACTTGGGGCGACGCCACGATCTACGATCTGTCGGCCACCGACTGCGATGGCGATGGCGAACTCGACCGTTGCGCGCTGTTGGCGGCCGATGCGGATGGTGATGGTCAATCCAGGATTGATTGTGACGGCAACGGTCGGCTCGATATTTGCGAACGTGCCGAGCGCGACTGTAATTTCAACGGCATCCTCGATGCGTGCGAATTTGGTTTGATTGATGGTCACGCCACTAGCGACGACTGCAATGGTGATTTGGTTCCCGATGAATGTCAGTTGGCTGAGATGGACTGCGATAGCAACGGGACACTCGATGGGTGCGACTTGGAACTTGTCGTGCAGCTTCTCGATATTCCGGTGGGCGACGACGATCTCGATCGTGCCGGTGTCGATATCGATGGGAATACGCTCGTTGTTAGTTTGCCGCGCTACGATGATCTTAACCAAGATGAGGGCCGGGTGTTCATTTACGAGCGCCAGAACACTCGCTGGATAATTAAACAAGTACTCAATGCGCCTTCGAAGGTCGAATTCGGGAATTTTGGCTATGACGTATCGATCAGCGGTGACTTACTTGCGATCTCGCAACCGAAATTCGCCAACGAATTCGGCAGCGGCTCGCAAGGTGTTCCCGAGATTTACCTCTTCCGCCGCGTGGCCAATGGGTGGGAGTTCGATGCCGTCTTGACATCGCTGGATGTCGTTCCGGGTGGCAGCGGCGCGCTCGATCTCGGGTTTTCCATCGATCTGAAGCAGGGTCGTTTGGTATCGTCCGCAACATTGTCAGGTTCGCAGTCGCGCCAAGTCGCGGTTGTCTTTGAAAGGATCGACGGCCAAGGCTGGGTACTTCTTGACCTGCTCTCTGAAAATCAAGCACCATCGGATTCGATTCCCTGGCGGAGTGTCACAATCGACCAATTGGGTGACACGGTGTTGGCCTCGGCGACAAAGCCCGGTACTCCACGAAATTCGATGGCCGCCGTGTTTAAACGAACTGAAAGCGGCTATCAGCAAACGGCCTATCTGACCAATCCCGATCTTGCTAATGACCAGAATTTTGGTCGCGGTCGGTTGCTGAGCGAAGACCGATTGGTCGTGCAATCGCGCACGCAATCGATAACGCCGCAGTACTCGGGCGGGCTCTACTTTTACGGTCGCGATGGTGAAAGCTGGACTCTGTCGGATTCGATTCTCAACACGCCAGCGAACTTCTTTAACGGTGGAAATACCATCGCCGTCGGTGTTGACGATTTGGTGATTGCAGAGGGATTCGCTGCCGCATTTGATATTCTCGGCGACCGATTTCGTCGCCGTCTGGATAATCAGTTCGCTCAACTTGCTTTGCTAACACCCGGTATAAGTGTCGGGCCAATCGAGCAGGATGGAACCAATCTGGTATTTGCGACGAATTTTCCGTTTGGCGGTAACAATCCACCGCGCGTGCAAGTCGGCGTCGCATCGCTGTTTGCGCCGCTCGATTGCAACCGCAACAACCTTCCCGATACCTGCGATGCCGCCGGTGATTTGAATGGTGATCTGGCCATCACGCTGGACGATATTCCCGGATTCGTCGATCGCTTGCTGACCAACAGCTATTGCAGCTTGGCGGATATCAACTCGGATGACGCTGTCGATGGGCGCGATATCGGGCCGTTCGTAAGCGCTCTGGCAATGCCGTAACCATCCATTCATTCGCGTCTAGCTAGGTGAGGGTTGTATTGAGCCTTTGTAGCCAGTCGCGCCTGTCTGGTGCGGATGCCACCACTGGTTAAGCGGACCAAACCTAAAATGGGAGTCGACACCATGAATCTAAGCGTCTTTCTGTTTATTTGCTTTACGAATCTCATTCTAAATCTCGCGTCGACCGCTTCCGCACAGGATTGCGACGGCAACGGTATTGACGACGCCATCGAACTGGCCAATGCCGAAACGCGAATACTGCCGCTTACGCCGCCGGTCGGGGACGGGTCGGAGGAAGTCGTCGAGCAGTTGGGAGCCACTGTGGATATCGATGGCGACGTCGCCATCGTTGGGGCGCCGAACAATCGGCAGCAGTTCGTATCAGGGGGTGAATTTATCCAAGGCCGAGCAATTGTGTATCGCCGAAACAACGGCGTTTGGGAGCAGGAGCAGGTTTTGTTTTCAACGGAAATGCCTTTTACCCGCAATTTTGGAATCCAGGTTGCAATTGAAGGAAATGTGGCCGTAGTTGGCGCACGCCAAGGCTCTAATGGCGGTTCGGATCGGATTTTTGTTTTTCGCTTTGACAATCAGGTTTGGAGTTTGGAAGCGGATTTCAACCTGATCGGTCTTTTCCGCACAGGTATCAATATTGGAAGAACCATTCGCATTTCCGGTAACACCATCATGGTTAGTGGCGGAGGAATTCAATTCTTTGAATATCAGAATGGCTTATGGCAACCGACCGATTCGTTTCTGCCAGGGGCGCTACCGACATACCGAGACTTCGGTCGTTCAATTGGCCTCGATGGTGATACGGCCGTGGTCGGGGCAGAAAACTATTTTGAAGATCAACAAGGTGGTGCTTTCGTCTTTCGACGGCTTGACGACGGATGGAAACCCATTCAGGTATTAAGGCACGAAACGGTGAACCGGGGGGCAGGATTCAGTAACAATGACTTCGGCATTTCGGTGGATATTGATGGCGACCGAATTGTTGTGGGTGGTGAGTCGGTATCTTCAGAATTGAACCTGGGAGTGGCGGTATATCAGCGTCAGCCTGACGGTTTTTTCCAGATAGATCAGATAATTCGAGCACCAGATATCGAGTCAAGTCGTCGGTTCGGGCGTGAGGTGGCAATATCGGGTGATCGAATTTCAGCAACATACATTAACGCCGGGAAGGTTGTTCGCTTATTCGAACGCAGTGCCGCTGGCTGGCTTCAGGTTGGGGATTATTCTCCTTTTATGGGCTCGGGGCAGATCAGCGTCGGGTCCGGGGTGGCGTTAAAAGGTGATCGCTTAATCATTGGGAATGTCGGTGTTTACAACATTCAGTCAATTATACAAGGTGATGCGACGATCTTCGATCTGTCCACGATCGATTGCAATGCCGATGGCGAGCTCGATCGCTGCACGCTGTCGGCTGCTGATCCGGACGGTGACGGCCAATCGCCAATCGACTGTAACTCCAACGGGCGGCTCGATAGTTGTGAACTGGGAGATCGCGATTGCAATGGCAACGGTGTTTTCGATGAGTGCGACCTCGGGCTGGTAGATGGCAACGCCATCAGTAGCGATTGCAATGGCGATCTAATCCCCGATGAGTGTCAGCTAGCGGAAATGGATTGCAATGGCAGTGGAACGCTCGATGAATGCGACCTTGGATTCGTGTCGCAATTGTTAGATGTACCGGCTACCAGCTACGATCTGGAACGTCGCACGGTCGATATCGAAGGTAACACTTTAGTCGTCGGGTTGCCGCGATACGGCGGCATGCATGAACACGAGGGCCGGGTATTTACTTATGAACGACGGGGTACGCGATGGGTACTCACACAGGAACTCAGGGCGTCGACGCCGGTCGAATTCGGAGAGTTTGGTTACGACGTGTCGATCAGCGGCGACCTGATTGCAATTTCGCAACCGAGATTCGGCAACGAATACGGCGGCGGCTCCCTTGATATTCCAGAAATCTACATCTTTCGGCGTGAGAACGATTGGTGGGAATTCGATGCTGTACTGACATCGCTGGATGTAGTTCCGGAGGGCGACGGCGCCCTCGATCTCGGCGCCTCCATCGATCTAGAGCACGGTCGTTTGGTATCTTCCGCAACCTTGTCAGGTACGCAATCGCGGCAGGTCGCCGTCGTATTTGAACGCATCGATGGTTTGGGTTGGGTTGTCGATGCCTTGCTTAATGAGAATCAGGCAACGACAGACTTGCTACCGTGGATATCCGTCAACGTCGATCAGGTAGGCGATACGGTGCTGGTGTCGGCGGCTACGGAAGCCAACCCACGCGACTCCATGGCCGCCGTTTTTAAGCGAACGGAAAGCGGCTACCAGCAAACAGCCTATTTCACCAACCCCGATGTTTCCAATTACCGACTCTTTGGTCGGGGAAGCTTGCTAAGCGAAGACTATTTGGTCGTCCAGGCGCGAAACCAAGGGTTTTTTGCCGATTACTGGGGAGGGCTCTACCTGTATCGTCGCAACGGCGATGGTTGGAGTCTGGCAGATTCGATTCTCAATAACACGTCAACGGAGTCCAATAGCTACACCAACACGATTCAAGTAGGAATCGGTGACTTGGTAATTGCCGAAAGATTCGCTTCCGTTCTTGATATCGTCGGCGACCGATTCCGCCGCCGTCTGAATAATCCGTATTCCCAACTCGCGTTGCTGGCAGGATTCAGTGTCGGGGTGATCGAGCAAGACGGTACCAATTTGGTGTTTGCTACGAATTATCCGCTTGGTAACAACGAACCGCATGTCGAGATCGGCGTCGCTCCACTTTTCGCACCGGAAGATTGCAACTTCAACAATCTCCTCGATACGTGCGACGCGACCGGCGACGTTAACGGTGACTTGACCGTCACGATGGATGACATACCCGGCTTCGTCGATCGCTTGCTGACCAACAGCTATTGCAGCTTGGCGGATATCAACTCGGATGACGCTGTCGATGGGCGCGATATCGGGCCGTTCGTAAGCGCTCTGGCAATGCCGTAAACGAACCACTTTCTTCAAATGGCGACTGCAGGCTGCGTGGGGGGCTTGCAGTCGTCGTTATTGTTGAGGTGCGCAGAACAGAAACTAGAGGATGTGCTGGACTGGGCGATTCAATCTCCGCAATCCACTTCACCGCCGCCGACCACATAGAAGCGATTCTTCCCGCCTTCTTTGGCTTTGAGCAGCGCCTGGTCGGCGGCTTCCAGCAGCTGCTCGGGTTGCGCGCCTTGGTCCGGGTACGACGCTAACCCACCGCTGATGGTGAGATAGCCCGTTGCTTCGGGGCCAAGTCTGGCGAACGTGTGGTTATCCAGTGCTTTCTTAAATCGCTTCACGATATCAAAAACGCGGGTGGGGTGTTCCGAGCCTTCGGCGCGGGGAGATTCGGCATCGAAGACCACGACAAACTCGTCGCCACCGTAGCGCGCGACGACATCGCCCTTACGTGTGCAAGCGGTAAATAGCTTACCGACTTCGCGCAGGATTTCGTCACCAGCGTCGTGGCCGTACGCATCGTTGTAGCGCTTGAAGTCGTCGATATCGAACACCAGCACCGTCAGCGTTTCACCGATACGGCGCGCGACCTCGATCTTATCGGTGAGCGTTGCCATCAGGCTGCGCCGATTCGATAGCCCCGTGAGGTCGTCGGTCAACGCCAGCCGTCGCCAGTGCGTTTGGCGCGTGGCGTTTTCGAGCAGGCGAAACACCAACAGGCCGTAATGCCGCAAGCGCTCGGGATCGTTTTTGTGATAGCCGCCGCGACCGCTGGCGCCGACGCGGATTTGACCGATGGGCTTGGCGCGCGGACCGAGCGGCTCGCTCATCACGGTGTTTTCGTCGGTCAAGGTTTCGCTGCCGAAGCGACCCACGCGATTGGCGATGCGAATCTCGGCGGCGCGGGCGTCGAAGGCGAAGCAGATCATCTCGGCGAGCGAGCCCATCGCTTCGGGGCTGCGGCGGGTGACGTTGTGCAACGCATTCGAGATACGCAGCAACTCGCCCGTGGTCGCGCCTTCGAAGCCCGTCGTGGCCGTGCGCGCTTCGCCGCGCGGCGTGGGCGGTTCGGCCTCTACCCCGAGAATCAGTTTGCGCAACGTGCTGCGCTCGGGCGGGAAGATGACGTAATCATCGGCTCCGGCGTCGCAAGTGCGCATGGCGAGTTGTTCGTAGGCCGGCTCGCAACAGAAGATCAGCGGGATATCGTCGCCGGCAACTTTGCGCAAGCCGCGAATGGCGGCTTCCACATTTTGGCAGGCCGGGTCGTGGGCGGCGATGATCGCTTTGGTCTCGCTGCGCGGTATCTCGGCAATGCCGGCGAGGAATGATCGCACGCCGCTGATCGGGCCCGGTGAATAAATGCTGCGCGCGATCGGCGCGAGCCGCTCGAGGTCGTTCACGATCAGCAAGCGCTGCGTCGGTTGTTGGTGGCGTAGAATCACTACCAACCCTCCCAACGCGGCGGCTCTTCGCGATCGGATTCCACTTGCTCTTCTTCGTCCGCCGATGGTTCTTCATTGCGACCGAGCAGCGCGTCCATTTCTTCCGATGATAAGCGCGCGTCTTGCTGTGGATCGGACGGCGCGTCATCGCTCGCGCCCGGCGGTCGGCGGCGCTGCGGCGCGTTCAAACCGCCGCCCATCTTTTGCCGCACGCTGTCGTGTAGTGACGGGCCGTCGTCGTGGCGATCGGAACCGCCGTCGGTCGAGAGCTGTGGGGAAAGTGGGTCGCCATGCGGACCATCGTGATGCTGCGTTTCTTCGTGGACGGATTCTTCTGCGCGATCCTGCGAATGATCCACCGATAATTCGTCGGTCGCGTCGGCGTTCTGATCGGCGTATTCCGCCGTGTCGGAGACGGCATGCTCCACGTTAGCACCGACGTACGGCTCATCCGTTTCGACCGCGTCGGCGACTTCGGCTTCGCGAATGCCGACGATGCGATCGAAGATGTCCGCCGGTGCACCGGGCTCGAATCGCCCCGGTGGCAACATGCGCTGCGACGATGTCATCATGCGCGGCACGTGGAATTCAACGTCGCGAAAGTATTGTGGTGCTAAAGAGAGGAATGCTTCGTCGTAACCATCCAATGCGGCAGCGTCGACGACGACGTGCGAAAACGGTTCGCCGAGTGCGAGCCGCGCCATCGCCGCATACACGTCGGTGGTGAAATGCACCGATGCGCCGGTCGAGGCAAGCTGTTCACCGAAGGCCAGCAGATCGCCGCCCGGATTGGCCGCCACAATGAGGACGGTCTGATCGGTGGTATGCAAATGGGTCGGCGTTGCACTCATGAAAAGGCTGTGGGTCTGGTATCTTTTTGGTTGTTGTGACTGCGATCCAAGCGGCGAGCAACGATCGCAACCCCATTCAAATACGCATCTATCTTAACCGACTGTCCGTATGACCACACCCGTTCCGATACAATTTGAACGAGGCGGCCAGCGTAAAGCAAACCGCGAATCAGACAGGGGTGTCAGACGTTATGCTGTGATAATCCCTGCTCCATCATGACTTTATGCCGCCGCACCAATGGAATTAAAGGTGGCTCGTCTGCGAAGGTTGCGATAACATTACCCGTTTAACGATACGGAGATCATGACGCGTATGAACTTGCTTCGGTTCGTCCGAAATAGTGGGATTTTTAGGCTTGTCGCGCTGTGTGCGGTGCTGTCGGCCACGGCGCGGCTGCAAGCGGCGGATGTGTCGTCGCGCCTCGCCGAAATTCTGGTTCCATCCAATAAAACGAAGTTTGCCGGCAAGGTGGTGGCCCTCCGCACCGGCGAAGTGTTGTTCGAGCATGATGCCACGACACCCATGATTCCCGCCAGCAACCAAAAGCTGGTGGTATTGGCGGCCGCCATCGATCAGTTGGGCGGCGACTATCAATACACGACGGTGCTGGCGATTCGCGATCACGATTTGGTCGTGATCGGCTCGGGCGATCCCGTCTTTGGTGATGAACGGCTCGCCGAACGCGATGGCGTCGCCATCACGCGCGTGTTTGAAACGTGGGCGGCGCGTCTGAAAGAATTGGGTATCGAGCAAATCCCCGGCGACGTCATTATCGATGATTCGATCTTCGATCGAGCCTTCGTGCACGACAGTTGGCCCAAGAATCAATATCAAAAATGGTACGAAGCGCCGATTGGCGGTTTGAACTTCAATGCCAATTGTGTGACGGCCACGGTGCGGCCCACCAAAGCGGGCCAACCCGCGCGCATCGGGCTGATCCCGCCGAATAAGTACGTCGGCATCACGAATGAAACGAGTTCGTCGGATCAATCGTCGGTAATCGTGTTGCGACCGCGGCAATCGGATGATCTGATTCTACGTGGCAAGGTAAACGCCTACGGCGAGTTGGCACCAGTTACGGTGCGCGATCCCGGCTTGTTTTTCGGAGCCGCACTAAAGGAACATCTCGTCGGTGCCGGTATCCCCGTCGGCGGAAGCGTGAAGCGCGAAACCGTGCGAATTAAGCAAAGTTTGTTGCCAACGGACGTGCACATCATTGCCGTGCATCGCCAGGGATTGCCCGATGTGTTGATGCGTGCCGGGCGCGATAGCCTCGGCATGGTCGCGGAAGGCTTGTTCAAAACGCTGGGCGTAAAACATGCGGGCCAAGGCACCTGGTCGTCGGCCGCTTCAGCGCTAAATGCCTACTTTCGCAAGCTCGATATTCCCGCCAAGCAGGTTGCCGTGGATGATGGCAGCGGGTTGTCGCGCGAGAATCGCCTCAGCCCGGCGGCGTCGGTGCATATCCTGCAGCACATGTATTCCGACCCGGCGAAGTTTAATTTGCTCAGCGGCTCGCTCGCCGTCAGCGGTGCGGATGTCGGCACGTTACGCAAACGCATGCGCAGCGGCTCGGTGAAGGGGCGCGTATTCGGAAAAACGGGCACCATCGCGGGCGTGCGAACGTTAGCGGGCTATATCAACACCGAGTCGGGCGACTGGCTCGCGTTCGCGTTCTTCTACAACAACGTCACCGGCAAATCGCCTAAGCCAATGATGGACGACGCGTGTCGGTATCTGGTTGAGTGGCGCGATCCGTCTCAGCCGGTGATGCAAACGGCCAATAACGGCGAACCCAGCGGCGACTAATTGCCTGGAGCGTCGTTCATTCCGCCATTTGGTGCCGCTCGCAGCGAAATTCCAATAAGAATCACACCTGTGTCACTGAGGGAGCCTCGCCACCGCGAGTCATGCGCGAAAACTGCCCAATAAGTTCGCGATTTCCGCGGTTATTCTCTGTAAAGCATTGCCAAGCATGACGTTACGGTTAATTTTTCCACCTAAAGGATCGCCGCGTTTCGTTCGATTTTCACCGTAGGCTTGTTAAGATAGATAGTTTGGGTAGATTGGGCTGTAAATACGGCCCTTTCACGCAGGCCTTGTCACGTCTCAACGTTCGAGCGAGCAATGTCATGTCACAAAATGCCAACATAGCCGGGCCGACCGATTGGCGGGATAAGACCGTTTTTACCACCGGCGAAGTGGCTGAGATTTGCCAAATCTCGCAGCAAACGGTCATTCGTTGCTTCGACAGCGGCAAGCTAAACGGCTTCCGCGTGCCCGGCTCGAAGTTTCGCCGCATTCCGCGCGAAGCGCTGCTGGAATTCATGGCGGCCCACAACATTCCGCTCGAAGTCCTGGGCGGGGGCAAGCGACGAATTCTCGTCGTGGATGACGACCCCGATATTCTGGACATGCTCGAAGAAATCCTCGGTGCCGACGGTCGTTACGACGTGCGCACCGCAAGCAATGGTTTCGATGCCGGCGCGCTGAGCCAATCGTTCAAGCCCGAAGTGATTTTGCTCGACTTCATGTTGCCGGATATCAACGGCAACATCGTCTGTCAGCGCATTCGCGAAAACACGGAACTCGCTAACACCAAGATCATCGTGGTCTCCGGCGCGGCGGATAAAAGCGAGGTCGATGCACTCATGGCGGCCGGCGCCGATGAGTTTGTCCAGAAACCATTTGAAGTGGACAAGTTGCTTAACCGGATTGCCGAATTGCTCGCCGCCTAGGCGTGTCACCATTTATTACGGCACTTCTACGAATGCCGACCGCCATTGGGGAAGGCACCGATGACGCGCGATTTAGCGACGACCAACCAGCGCGACGTCGAACGCGTGTTAAGTCAACTAGACGCGTTGCCGCCGCTTTCGCCGATTGCAGCCAAAGTTCTCACGATCACCGAAGACGAATCGATGGCGACCAGTCAGTTGATTCGACTGATTGAGACCGACCCGAGTCTGTCGGCGCGACTCATTTCGATATTGCATTCGTCGGAATTCGCCTTACCGGCGGCGTCGCTCAATCTCGGTCGCGCCGTGCAAGTGTTGGGCTTTAATCGCGTGCGTCAGGCAACGCTCGCATTGAAGGTCATGGAAGTTTTCGGCGTCGGTCGCAGCAAGCACGAACGCAACACGGGATTTGATCGGGACGCGTTTTGGAAACACTGCTTGGCTGTCGGTTGCGCGGCGCGGCGTTTAGCGCCGGCATTTGAGATCGACGAAAACGACGGCTTTGTTTTGGGATTGCTCCACGATATTGGCAAGCTCGCCTTGAACACGGTGATGCCGAAGAGTTACGCCCGCGTCGTGACACAAACCGAAGACGCGCGGCTGGATATCATCGCCGCCGAGCAAGCCACGTTGGGTGTCGATCACACCACGGCGGGGCGTTATCTGGCAAGAAATTGGAAGTTACCTCAGCGACTCGCGCAGTGCATTTGGCTGCACCACCATTCGCCCGAAGCCTTGCCGCCGTCGGTTCATGCGGGCCGACACGTGCAATTGGTGCATTTGGCAGATTTGCTCGCACGCGAATTGCGCCTGGGATGGTCCGGGAACTATGAAATCACCGTTACGAGCGGTGAATTGGCGCGCGACTTGGGTGTTAGCAGCGAGTTGTTGCAGGAAGTCGTCAACGCGTTGGCTGACGACCTCGAGCAACGTGCCGCGTGGATCGGTGGCGAACGCATCGATGCGCGCCGCGAATATCTCACCGCTCTGTTGAAAACCAACGAGCAGTTGCTGCGACAACACGATGAATTTGCCCGTGAGGCGGAGCGCTGGCAGCGCAGCCGACTCGGTTTGGCGGCTGTTGCGAAGTTGAATCAACTCGCGCTCGACGCGACCGATATGGACGCGTTTTGCAACGCTGCGGCGCGGCTGCTGCACGAAGTGTTCGACCTCACGCAGGTTCAAATCGTCGCGCAAGGGATTAACGACGAGTCGCCCCAGGTCGAAGCGCAGGCGGGCCGACGCACCTACGACAACGACGAGCCGGTAGAGCGACAGCAGTCGATTCACGGCTTAACGCAAGCGATCAGCTTGGCGCGATTCGTACGGTTCGATTTGACGGTCGGTAAGCACGTGACCGGTTATTTGCGCATACCGCGCGACGAGCGCGGTAATCTGCCGCCCGATTCCGATTGGAATGTGGTCTTAAACACCTTTGCCACGCGCATGATTTGGTTGAGCGATCGCGACGAGGCCAACACGCTTCAGCAGGAGTTGGCAACCGTCGGCAAGCGTTCCGAAGCCGCGCATATGCAGGCGGCGCAGCGTCGCGCAATCGCCAGCGTGACGGCCATGGCCGCCGGTGCGGCACACGAACTCAACAACCCGCTGTCGGTGATCGCCGGTCGTGCTCAAATGATGGCCGCCAAATGCGCAGATGCGGACCTTAAAAAAGGACTTACGCAGATCGGCGACAAGGCCCGCGATGCCAGTTCCATCGTCAACGAACTGCTTACGATGGTCTCTGCCGCCCACCCGGCGGTCGAAACGCTCGATCTCGGCGCGCTCATAAACGCAAAGCTGGCCGATATGGCAGCAGACGAATTATGGGCCGCGGACGCCGTCGCCATCGATCTTCCGGACGACCTGCCGCTCGTCGGTTGCGATCGTGCGCATCTGATGACGTGCTTCGAAGAAATCTTTCGCAACGCCGCCCAAGCCGCCAACGGTCGCGCGCCGCAAATGACCGTTAAGGCCGCCGCCCATCCGACCGAAGCATTGGTTGTTGTCAGCGTGATCGACAACGGGCGCGGAATGACGCCGGAGATCATGGGGCGGGCCTTCGATCCGTTCTATTCTCAGCAACCGGCCGGTCGCGGACGGGGCCTTGGGCTCGCCCGCGTGCAACGGTTGATGTTGCTCAACGGCGGTGACGTGCGGCTGGAGAGTAAACCGGGAGAGGGCACGCGCGTCGTTCTCCGCATCCCCACCGCCTAGCGCCTTTCTTTTGTTGGTCACGCCCCGCGACGGATCGGAACCGTCAGCTGCCAATGCCCGACGTAGCCGCGTCGGTATGCGACAGGAGGTCGTGAACGGATGTCTGCGAAAGAAGCCACGCCGATTTCAATTAACAAAACGCCACACATCGTGATCGCCGCGCCGGATAACGGTCGCATCACGGATTTGCTCGCCGAGTTGGCCGATCGCGTCACCGCGCGATTGACGTTGGTGGACACGATCTACGACGCGCGGATGGCGATCAAGGCGCTTAACCCGGAAATTGTAATTGCGGATCATCGCCTCGAAGATGGCTTCGGTATGGACTTGGTGCCGCGCGACGGGTCGGAGCGCTATCAGGTGATCCTGCTGAAAGAAACGCTGGAGATGGATCGCGTGCTGTTGGCGTTGCGCCTCGGCGTGGCGGATATCTTCGTGCATCCGATCGACGGTGAACTTGTCGTCGATGCAGTCGAACACCTTTGCAAACGCGAACGCGTACGCCGCCGCGATGCATTGCGTCAGTCGCGCCTGCGCGGTCTATCTTCAAAGTTAATCAAAGATCGCCGCGTGCTTAGGCAGCGCGTGGATCTGATCTGCAACGACATTGTGCACGCGTATCGACACCTCGCAGAGAAAGTGGTCGGTTCCCCCGATTGGTCGCCGCCGATCGAAGACGAGCGACCGACGCGCGAGCGGTATTGATCCGATTCTTAATTCTGTTGAGATTCTGGTTGATCCTCTTCAAATCTCAATTGGGCGTTCTTAACGAGCCGGCATTTAAGAGTCCTACTTCGCCACACAAACATTCTTCGGTTCGGTAAAGAACCGCAGCGCCTCGTCACCGCCTTCGCGACCGACGCCGCTTTGTTTAACGCCGCCGAACGGCACGCGTAGGTCGCGCAAGAGCCAACAGTTGATCCAAACCGTGCCGGCTGCTAGTTGTTCGGCGACGCGATGGGCGCGCATTAGATTCTGCGTCCAGATCGATGCGGATAAACCGTAGGGCGTGCTGTTGGCCATCTCGATGACGGAATCATCCGAATCGAATGGCATGATCGAGACGACTGGTCCGAAGATTTCTTCCTGATTGACGCGGCAAAGATGATCCAGCCCGGTGATGACGGTGGGGGAGATAAAATAACCATCGCGGCAGCGCTCGGGAAGATCGTCGGGACGACCGCCGCCGCACAGAATTGTTCCGCCTTCGTCGCGCGCGAGTTGGATGTAGCTGAGCACCTTGTTGTATTGCGCCTTTGAAACTAATGCGCCGACTTTGGTGTCTGCTGCGCGCGGGTCGCCGACCGTCATGGCTTTTGCGGCGGCGACAAATTGTTCGACGAAGCGATCGTAGATCGAACGCTCCACAAACAAGCGCGATCCGCAGAGACAAATCTGTCCTTGGTTGGCAAAGGCGGCGCGGACGCTTTCATTTAGCGCTTTGTCGAAATCGGCATCGGCAAAGACGATGTTCGGATTCTTGCCGCCGAGTTCCAGCGAATACTTCTTAAACATCGGTGCTGCGGTGCGCGCAATCTCCCGCCCCGTGACGGTCCCACCGGTAAACGAGATGGTCGGTACGTTCGGATGTGCCACCAGCGGCGCACCCGCGCCTACGCCGGTGCCGTGCACGATATTCAACACGCCGGGCGGAAGGTCGGCTTCGACACACGCTTCCGCCAACAAATGCGCCGTCATCGGCGTAACCTCGCTGGGTTTGCCGACGGCGGTGTTGCCGGTGGCGATGGCGGGGGCAATTTTCCATGTAAACAGATACAGCGGCAGGTTCCAAGGCGAAATCAATCCCGCCACGCCGCGCGGTCGGCGCAACGTGTAATTCAACGCTTGACCATCGGTTTCGTGTAGGTCGCTGCGCGTGTGCAGGATGGCCGTGGCAAAAAAGCGGAGGTTTTTCACGGCGCGCGGAATATCAACGGTGCGTGCCAGCCAAAGCGGCTTGCCGTTGTCGTCGCACTCGGCGGCGGCGAACGCGTCGAGCTTTTCCTCGATAACCTGCGCCACGCGCATCATGTACCTGCTGCGTTCTTCGGCGGGCATACCGCTCCACGCAGGAAACGCGCGGGCCGCAGCGGTGACGGCGGCATCGACGTCGCGCTCGTTGCTATCGGGGATTTTGGAATACACCGCACCGGTGGCCGGGTTGATGTTTTCCAGGTAGCTGCCGGTTTGCGGTGCGACGAGTTGACCGTCGATGTAGTTGGCGAGGGTTTGCATAGAGCTGTCTCACACTAGCAGCGGAATGATGATAATTGCGACTACGTGAATCAGGCGCGATCAAGAACTGGATCACATACTCGCCAATCGCCCACCATCCACGGGCAGGTTGATCCCGTTGATATAAGCCGCTGCCGGTGACGCGAGGAAAGCCACAGCCGCGGCGATCTCTTCGGGTTTACCCAAGCGACCGGCGGGAATCTTTGCCACCGCTTCGTCGGCAACGTCTTTCACGTCGCGGCCCGATGCATTCGACTTGCTGTCGAACAAGCTTTGCAAGCGCGCGGTATCCGTAAAGCCCGGCAACACGTTGTTAACGGTAATGCCGAACGGCGCGACTTCGCGCGACGTGGTTTTGGCCCAAGCGGCGACGGCCCAGCGCGTCGTGTTGGAAACGCCCAAGCCGGGGATCGGTTCGCGCACCGACGTGGAGATGATGTTGATGAAGCGGCCGAATTGCTTGGCTTTCATCTTGGGCAAGACGGCTTGCAAGATAATCTGGTTGCAGACCACGTGCATCTCAAGGGCTTTGATAAATGCTTGCGGGTCGGCTTCGGTAATCGCGCCGTGGGGTGGGCCGCCGGTGTTGTTGATGACGATATCGAAATGCGTGCCGCCGTCGAGCGCTTTTGTAACAGCGGCCTTAACCGCGTCGGGTTGAGAAAAGTCTGCTACCAAGTATTGATGCGGCTGACCGCTGCTAGCGTCGAGGCTAGCGACGGCTTCTCTTAAGGTTGCTTTATTGCGAGCAATGAGCACGCAGGTCGCGCCGAGTTCGGCCATGCGTTTTGCCGTGGCCAATCCGATGCCTTGCGTGCTGCCGCCGATGAGGGCGGTTTTGTCGTTCAACGAATAGGAATCAATTGCCGCCATGCTGGTTTGCTCCGCTGCGAAATTTAAGTGCAATGCAAAACAGCAAGTGTAACGCCGTCGCCGCAGGGTTGCAGGGTAAATGGCTGTTGCGAAAGGGAAGGGTAAGGTGATTCGGGTGATCAGCGTTGGGCCGTGCCCACGGCCTATTGAATGTCGTGAACTTCAAGTGGTTGTCGGGAGCCCGTACCGCAGCTTTCTCCTTCTGAGGGGAAAGGGTGTACGTATTATCCGCCAGCCCCTTGCAAACAACGCTTCGAATGCGCTGAGGCTAGCATGAAATAATTGAGTTGATGGGGTTCGGAGAAAAGAAATGCGACCGAAAGGAGTCGAACCTTCACGGGGTTGCCCCCACTGGCACCTGAAGCCAGCGCGTCTGCCAATTCCGCCACGGTCGCTTTTTTTATCTCGCGTTGCGCTGCCGAACGCATCAAACGCGAAATTGTTGACAAGCAGGTCAAGATAGACGCGAATCGTCGAACGGGCAAGCGATGGAACCCATCGGGTAGCAGTATCGCTTGGGGGAGCATCGCCGTCCCGGCGGTGCTTATTCCCTTTTCCCACCGGCGAGACGCCGATGCTCCCCGTGGCAGAAATCAAACGACACAAGTACCAGCCATCGCTACAACGCCGCGCGTCTTTAGCGTTGCGCAAATTTGACAGGTCGGATCAAAGGGTCGGAGCAATCCAATTTCGCTCGGTGGTGAAATGCGTCAACGCGCTGCAGAAAATCGCCGAAATTCGCTCAATTATCACCGAGTCCACTAGCAAAAGCGGAAAAACAGTATTACGCTACTCAACTTTGGGCTGTGCGCCTGACGTAAGGCGGCAGCGATCAGCCCGAGTGGAAAGCGGCGGCGTCATCCGTGGTTGATTTCTCACCAAACCGATCCCTCCTAATGTCCGACAACAGTGAAGGTGCCGTTGCACCTCGTCGCCGACTGCAGAAAAGTTGCCGCGCGCCATCAGGGCGACTTTTTGCGGACTAGGATTTATGAAGAATCTGATGGTTGGAAGCGCTATCCGCGGGGCAGCACACGTTTGACATCAATTGCGTAAGTTAAGTCCCCTTAGATAGTTGCGTGAAATTTGGCAGGCGAGTTTGGCGTCGTCGCAGACGCCGGAGCGAACACCACCATGACCATGCCGCAAGGCGTACAAGAACGGACGACCGTCACCATCCGCTTCGCCGGCGATTCCGGCGACGGGATGCAGCTAACGGGTACTCAATTCACCCGCACCAGTGCGATTTTCGGGAACGACATCAGTACGTTTCCGGACTTTCCCGCCGAAATTCGTGCCCCCGCCGGTACCCTGGCAGGGGTCTCGGGTTTTCAGGTGCACTTCGGCAGTGAAGAGCTGCACACGCCGGGCGACGAAGTGGACACGCTGGTCGCGTTCAATCCGGCCGCGCTCAAGACCAACGTCGATGACGTGCGCGACGGCGGCATGGTGATCGTCAACGAGGATTCGTTCGGCGCCACCGACCTGAAGAAGGCGCATTACGATTCTAACCCGCTCGAAGACGGCAGCCTCGATAAGTTCCGTCTGATCAAGGTGCCCGCGACGAAGCTCACGCAGGAAGCGTTGAAGGATTCGCCGCTCGGCAATCGCGATAAAGACCGCTGCAAGAACTTTTTTGCATTGGGCCTCATCAGTTGGCTCTACGGTCGTCCGCTGCACGCCGTCGAGGAGTGGATCGATCAGAAGTTTGGCAAGAACCCCGACGTGGCCAGTGCCAACCGCACGGTGTTGCATGCGGGCCATGCCTACGGCGAAACGTGCGAGTTCTTCGAACACACGTATCACGTTAGCAAGGCCAAGCTCCCCCCGGGGCGCTATCGCCGCATCAGCGGTAATGAAGCGACGGCTATCGGTTTCATCGTGGCGGGCAGGCTGGCCGGTAAGGATGTCTTCTACGGCAGCTACCCGATTACCCCCGCATCCGACGTTCTCCACGTCTTGTCGCGCTATAAGCATTTCGATGTGAAAACTTTCCAGGCGGAAGACGAAATCGCGGCCGTGTGTTCGTCGATCGGCGCTTCGTTCGCCGGCGACCTCGGCATTACGGGCACCAGCGGTCCCGGCCTAGCGTTGAAGGGCGAAGCTTTGGGCCTCGCCGTCATGACGGAACTGCCGCTGGTCGTGCTAAACGTACAACGCGGCGGTCCGAGTACGGGCCTACCGACCAAGACCGAGCAGGCCGACCTGTTCCAAGCCATGTACGGGCGCAACGGCGAATGCCCGATGGTGGTGATCGCCGCTAATTCGCCGGCTGACTGTTTCGATACCGCGGTGGAAGCCTGCCGCATCGCGATGCAGCACATGGTGCCGGTCAACTTGCTGACCGATGGTTATATCGCCAACGGTCAGGAACCGTGGGCAATTCCGGACCCGGACAAGATGGCGCCGATCGTCGTGAAACACCCCGGTCCCGTGAAAACCTCCAGCGGTAATGGCAATGGCAACGGTAACGGTGATGTCGAGCCGCCGCTGTTCAAGCCGTATCTGCGTGACGATCGCTTGGTGCGACCGTGGGCGCTGCCCGGCACCGAAGGGTTGCAACACCGTATCGGCGGTTTGGAAAAGGCCGACGTCACCGGCAACGTGAATTACGAGCCGGAAAATCACGAGCACATGATCGCGACCCGCCAGAAGAAGGTGGATCTGATCGCCAACCATATCCCTGAGCAGACGGTGATGGGCCCCGAAGAGGGCGATCTGCTGGTGGTCGGCTGGGGTGGCACGGCCGGTGCCCTGCGCACGGCAGTCGAACGCGTGCAGAAGCAGGGTAAGTCGGTGGCGCATTGCCACATCCGCTATCTGATGCCGTTCCCGCGCAACCTTGGCGATGTGCTGAAGCGCTACAAAAAGGTGTTGGTGGCGGAATTGAACTGCGGCCAACTGCGCTTCATTCTTCGGGGTAAGTTCCTCATCGATGCCTACGGCATCAATAAGGTGCAGGGTAAGCCCTTCCTCGTGTCGGAACTGGAAAACAAGATCAACGAGTTACTCTCGAATTAACTTAGTCTGGATTGATGCATTATGGCGACCGAAGCACTGCCACAATTGAAGGCCAAAGATTTCGCAAGCGACCAGGAAATTCGCTGGTGCCCCGGCTGCGGGGACTACGCGATTTTGGCGCAAGTCAAAAAGGTCATGCCCGAATTGGGCATTCCGCGTGAAAAGATGGTCTTTGTGTCGGGGATCGGCTGTTCCAGCCGCTTCCCGTATTACATGAACACCTACGGCTTTCATACCATTCACGGCCGCGCTCCGGCGGTGGCCACCGGCGTGAAGGTCGCAAACCCCGAACTGACGGTGTTCATCGTTACCGGCGACGGTGATGGTTTGAGCATCGGCGGCAATCACCTGATCCACGCGATTCGCCGCAATCTCGACGTCAACATTTTGCTCTTCAACAACCGTATCTACGGTTTGACGAAGGGGCAGTACTCGCCGACGTCGGAACACGGCAAGAAGACCAAGTCGACGCCGATGGGCTCTGTCGATAACCCGCTGCATCCGCTCTCGATCGCGATCGGTGCCGAAGCGTCGTTTGTCGCCCGTACGATCGATCGCAACGTGCAGCACATGGCCGACGTGCTGCGTCGCGCCGCCGCCCACAAGGGCACGGCGTTCATCGAGATTTATCAGAACTGCAACATCTTTAACGATGGTGCGTTCTTGTATTCGACGGAAAAAGACCAGAAAGACGATACCACGCTCTACCTCGAACATGGCAAACCCATGATCTTCGGTAAGGAGCGCAACAAGGGTATTCGCCTGAACGGTCTCAATCCGGAAATCGTCACGCTGGGCGAAGGCGGCATCAAGGAAGACGACTTGCTCTTCCACGACGAGCAACTGGCCGAGCCGAGCCTGGCTTACATGCTCAGCCGCATGCGCTATCCGGAATTCCCCGAACCGATGGGCGTGTTGCGCAGCGTCGATCAGCCCAAGTTTGATGAAGAGATGGTCGCCCAGGTCAAAGACGCCAAGGCCAAACGCGGCGAAGGTAAGATTGCCGACATCCTGAACGAAGGCGATACCTGGGACGTCGCCGAGTAGCAGCGCTGTGGCAGCGGTTTGCAACCCGTGAAGCATGCGACTGTGGCACCGATTTGCAACCGGTGAAAAATCGAAACGACAACGCCCCGTGGCCAAGAAGCTGGTCGCGGGGCGTTTTTCATTTCTGCTGAATCGCTGTTGTCTTTCTCGCGACCGCTTGCATCGCGGCCGCCGATGCTCAGAATAGCGATCAGGAACCCAACGACCAGAAAGTCAGATGCTTATGACCCGTGCCGCAACTTCGACAGAACCGATTCCGCTGTTAGACCTGCAAGCGCAGTACGACACGTTGCGCGACGAAATCCGCCCCGTCATCGATCGCGTGTGCGATAGCCAGTGGTTCATCGGCGGCCCGGAAGTGACCGGCTGTGAGGAAGAAATCGCCGCCTATAGCGATTGCAAATTCGGCATCGGCATGAGTTCCGGCACCGACGCGTTGTTGTGCGGCATGATGGCGCTGTGCATCGGGCCCGGTGATGAAGTGATCGTGCCGAGCTTCACGTTCTTTGCCACGGCCGGTTGCGTGTCGCGCCTCGGTGCGACGCCCGTCTTCGCCGATGTCGATCCGGTGACGTACAACCTCACTGCCAAAACGATTGAGCCCCACATCACCGACAAGACGAGGCTGATCATTCCGGTGCACCTATTCGGTCAATGCGCGGATATGGAACCGATTATGGCCTTGGCAGCCAAGCACGGTCTTACGGTGATGGAAGACGCGGCCCAGACGATCGGTGCGACGTACAAAGGTAAGAAGGCCGGTTCGATCGGCCACTTGGGCACGTTTTCGTTTTTTCCCAGCAAGAATCTCGGCTGCTTCGGCGACGGCGGCATGATCGTCACTAATGACGAAACGCTCGCCAAAACCTGCACCAAGATGCGCAACCACGGTGCCGAACCGAAATACTATCACGCGCTGATCGGCGGCAACTTCCGACTCGACGCTTTACAAGCCGCCATCATTCGCATCAAGCTGCCGTATCTCGATGGTTGGTCCAAAGCGCGCGGTGAAAATGCGTGCCGCTACGCGGGATTGCTCGAAAAAACGCCGCTGGGCTTGCCGCATATCGCCGACCATAACGTCTCGATCTTCAACCAATACGTCGTGCGCTGCCCGGGCCGCGATCAATTGCGTGCGTATCTGGCCGAGCAGGGCATTTCGACCGAAGTGTACTATCCCGTGCCGCTGCACCTGCAGGAATGCTTCGCCTATCGCAACGGTAAGGTCGGCGATTTGCCGCATTGCGAGCAAGCAGCCGCCGAAGTGTTGGCCTTGCCGGTATATCCCGAACTGACCGAGCAGCAGCAGGCGCGCGTCGCCGGCGCCATCGCGGATTTCTACGACCATGCTTGGAACGGTTAGCCTCGCCAGCCTCGGCTGGGTATTCGGCGCTGCGCTGGGCGCGACGTTGGTCACGGGGCCGCTGGTACGCGGGCTTGCGATCAAGCTGGATTTTTTCGACCGCCCAGATGCAGGTTTGAAGCCGCACGAGAAGCCGATTCCCTATCTGGGCGGCTTGGCGATCTACTGCGGCTGGCTTGCCGGATTATTGACGGCGGTCGCTACGGACGTATTTCCATTCAATGACGTGCTGCCGCTGTTACTGGCCGGAACCCTTTTGATGTTGGTCGGCTTGGTGGATGACATTCGCCATCTGCCGCCGAAGCTGCGTTTGCTGGTGCAGGCCGGTGCGGCGTTACCGTTGGCACTGACTCAGGTTGGCGCATCGGCGGGTACGACATTGCTGAGTGAAATTGGCGTGGGCGTGACGGGGATAGCGGTGACGGTGCTGGTCGGGCTGTTTGCGGCGGCCTTGTTTGCCGGCGCGACGAACTCGACCAATCTGATCGACGGACTCGATGGATTGTGCGCCGGCGTGACAGCCGTTGCCGCGGCGTCATTTGTATTGGCATTCTGGCAGGCATCGGCGGCGAGCTTTCATAGCGTCGGCATAATATTGGCCCTCGCCACGGTCGGCGGCTGCGTCGGCTTTCTCTTTTTCAATTTCAAACCCGCATCGATGTTTATGGGCGATAGCGGCTCGCTGCTCTTGGGCGGGGCGTTGGCGTCAATGATTTTGATTGCAGGTGCGACATGGGGCTGGCGCGGCTTGGTGGCCGGGCTGTTCTTCTGCGGCGTGCCGATTATGGATACGTCGTTGGCCATCGTGCGGCGCCAGCTCAATGGCAAGCCGCTCTTTATTGGCGACCGCAGCCACTTTTACGACCAACTGCGCGATCACGGCTGCGGCGTGCGACAGACGGTGCTCATTTGTTATGCCGTCGGCGCGATGTTTGGCGTGGTAGGCAACGTTTGTTTGCGAATCGATATGGTGGCCGTCATTGCCATCGCCGTGATCGTGCCGGTGGCGCTGGCGGTCACGTTTGTGCGCTTCGGTTTCCTGCGGGTCGATAACAAAGCCGACTCGAGCGCTACCGATAAAGCCGAGCGTTAAACGCACGTCCGCAAAATCCTCTCGCCGTTTGCGCCAATCAATGCACGTCCTTTTCCACTCGTGAGTGATCGGCTGAGTTTGCCGATAGCTTCTTGGGATACAACTTATGTTTACCGGTTGACCACGGTCGCGCTGCGCGCCGGCCACAGCGGAAGGGAAGAACGCTACATGGGTGCACCGATTTCGACTTTGCGCGAACACGCGACGACCGACCGAATCATTCCGCAACTAAAGACGCGTTCGACGGTTGCCCCCGGCACGACTTCCGTTCGTTTCATGACGTATAACGTGCAGTTTGGTTTTAACTGGCGCGAAACGTTGGCCGTCATTCGCGATTACCAGCCGGAGATTTTGTGCCTGCAGGAAGTGGTGCCGGAACGCTTCTATGAGGCCGATGCAACGTGCGTCGATCGGATGCGGGACGACCTCGGCATGGGCCCCGGGGATTTGAATTTTCTCTGGGGCAAGGGGCGACGGCGCATCGGAAATCTGACGCTCGCGTCGTGGGGCACGGTTACGCCCGAGTCGGTGTTGCGCTGTTGGCCGACGCAACCTTATGGGATGGTGAGCCGCGTGGCGCTCGACGATACCGAGTTGGTCGTATCCAATCTGCACCTCACGCCGATGCTCGGTTGGCCGCCGCTGATGTTTCTGCCGTCGGAATTGTTGCGCCGACGCGAACTCAACCACTTCAATCATTGGGCCGCCGGCAAGCCGCAATTCGACCATATCGTCGCCGGGGATTTGAACACGTTTGACGGTGCGCCCGCGTTCTCAGCGATCAAGGCAAGCTGGCAGAATGCTCGCGACCTTGCGGATCAGAAAATGCCCGCTACGCGTCCGACGTACGGTCTGCGGTTCGCCATCGATCACATTCTGACGCGTTGGAACGTGAGAATTCACAATTACAACGTGATCATCGGCGGCGGCTCCGACCATCGTGCGGTCACGGCGACGCTCGAATTCGCGCACGGGTGAACCTTTTTTTGACGGCAGATTGCTGGTAACATACGTCCGAATAACGAGAAGCTTCCCGACGGGAGGGTTCGAGTGACGAAGGGACGCGTTGCCTGTGATCGCCAAGACCAGCACCAACAACAAGCGCAAGCTCCAAGAAAACCTCAAACGGGTGAAAGACAAAATCGCGCGGGCCTGCGAGAAGGCCAAGCGCGACCCGGTTGAGGTGCGCATGGTGGCCGTCACCAAGTACGTCGAACTCGACGTGGTGCGCATGGCGATGGACATGGGTGTCTTGGATCTCGGCGAAAGCCGCGCCCAGCAACTCAATCAGCGTGCCGGCATGTTGCACGAAGCCGCCGAACGGCGTGCCGTGCTGGGAAGCGACCCGCTGCCGCGACCGCGCTGGCATATGATCGGCCATTTGCAACGCAACAAGGTCAAAATGGTGGTGCCGTGGATCGAGATGATCCATAGCGTCGATAGTTTGCGATTGGCCGAAGATCTGCACACCCAAGCCCGTCGGGTGGGCCGCGTGATCGATATGCTGTTACAGGTCAACACCAGCGGCGAAAAGACCAAATTCGGCGTGGCGGTGGGAGCGGTGACGCATCTGGCCGAGCATTTCGCCGAGTGGGACGGCATCCGCTTGCGTGGGCTCATGACGATGGCGCCGATCGATTGCACGCCCGACGAACTCAAGCTGTATTTCAATCGTCTGCGCGATGTGTTTGACGATATGCGCGGCGAGCGCTTCGTGACGCCGGCGTTTAGCGAGCTTTCGATGGGGATGAGCGACGATTATGAAGTCGCCATCGAGTGCGGGGCGACGCAGGTGCGCATCGGCTCGGCTCTGTTTGACGGCCTGATGATGCCGCGCGACCGCATGGGCGGCGATGAGGACGACGATTGAACCTGCTCGAACGCGATTTGTTTGAGCTGTGGCGTTGGACGCTGGCGGTCGGACTCACGATCTACGCCGCCGTGACATTTCTGCGCTGGTTCTGGAGTTGGCTGGTCTATTTAAACGAGCCCCGGCGTGAGCGCCTGCTCATGCGGCGTTATATTGTGCTACACTTGCTTCGCCTGCGAGGAGCGCGGTTTCGCAGCGAAGTGGTCCAGATTTTGTTGTATCTGGTCGCCATCCTGATCGTGTACGGCTTACACGATTACGTTTAACCCCAACCAACCGCCGATCGCGAGATTGCCTTGCACTGGGTGCTGTATTTTCTAACCGTAGGCGTGGCCGCCATGTGGGCCGGTCGCCTGGTGGTGCTAAGTCTATTCGATAGATTTCTGCCGCCGCTGACGCCATCGGATTCGACCGAGCCGGCTGGTGATGCGCCCTCGATCTCGATGATCGTGGCGGCCAAAGATGAAGCGGCCAACATCGAAACCTGCGTGCGTTCGCTAACGATGCAGAATTATCCGCATCTCGAAGTGATTTGCGTGGACGATCGCAGCGACGACGCGACGCCGCATATTCTCGACCGGCTGGCACGCGAGTTGGATGGCTTTCGATACCTTCGCATCAAAGAACTGCCGGATGGTTGGTTCGGCAAGAACCACGCGATGCATCACGCCGTCGCCGATGCGACCGGCGAATGGCTCTGCTTTACCGACGCCGATTGCGAGTTTCTCTCGCCGAACGTCTTGACGACGGCGTTGAACAAGGCGCGCGAACTCGATGCGGATTTTCTGTCGATCCTGCCTTCGCATAAGGCCGAATCGTTCTGGGAACGCGTGATTCAGCCCGCCTGCAGTGCCGTCATGATGCTGTGGTTCAACCCCATGTCGGTGAATCGCGGGAAGGCGGCCTATGCCAATGGCGCGTTCATGTTAATGAAGCGCAGTTGTTACAACGCGTTCGGCGGCCATGCGGCGGTGAAGACCGAACTGAATGAGGACATTGCGTTCGCGCGCCGCGCGCGGGTCGCCGGTCAAAATCTCAAAGTGCAAGTCGGTCGCGGGCTATATACCGTACGCATGTATGAAGACGTGCGGCAGATGTGGCGCGGTTGGACGCGGATTTTTGTCGGCAGCTTTCCCAATGCCGCGCGCATCGCGTTGGCGTTGCTTGTAATCGCGTACTTTACGGTGTTTCCGTGGTTGATCGCGGCGGGAGCGCTGATCGCCGGGCAAACGTGGGCTTGGGAGGCACCGTCGTTGCTGTCGATCGCGGTGGCTAGCCTGGTTCTTCAAATCATGGCGATGTCGGTCTTTTATCGCCTGAGCGCCGTGCCGATGCGTTACGGATTGGTCTATCCGTTGGGCGGGTTGGTGGCGTGCGGCACGTTGGCCAATGCGCTGTATTGTGCGATGGGGGCGGGGCGCGTTGTTTGGCGCGGCACAACCTATCGCGACGGCACGGTCGAAGACCAAAAAGCGCCGGAACTGATCGGTGCGACGCAGAGTATTGAGCCGCCGCTGTCAGTGGCGTCGGCGGATGCGCCGAATACTTAGAGACGTATTAACGAATCAGCCGAAGCGCGGTTAAGCGCCGCCGGTGCCAAACCCCTGCAAGAAATGAATGACCTCGTTAGTGGCGAACTTCTGCGCCGTTTGCACGCGTTCGAGCACGGCCTGCGGGCTCCACTGCGTCGGGTTGGACCAACGGGCATCCACTTCGATGAATAGCTGCCGCACGTCCTCGACCAACGATTCGATTCGCAGCGTGGCTTGCCACTTGGGCTGACCTTCGCCCGGTAGCGGCGGCAGCAGCATCTTCAAGCCCACGCCGTGGACCGGCCGGCCCAGCGGTTTAAGGCGATCGTCCATCTGCAAGCAGTGCTTGCCCAAAAACACGCGGGCATCGCCGCCTTCGGCTTCGACCGTCATGCGAATGATGGTGCCGCTGCCGAGCATGACTTGTGGGTTAAAGACATCGGCGACGGCATTCATCGCGAGTTTGAGGTTATCGAGAAAGACTTCGAGCGGGCCCGTGGGGAAGGAATCCTCGAACGTCATGGTATCGGGCTGGACCGTCAGCTTGATTTCGCTGCGGCGATCGCCATCGGGTTGGGGCGTCGCCAAGCGCCAGACGCGGTCGGAATACTCGTGGCGCTGCCAATCGAAGCCTTCGTTGGCTTTGATTTGAAACTTCTGCTTGTGCGTCTTATCGAGCGCAACTTGCGGGGCAAAGCGAATGCCCGTGTGCAGGCCGCGCGTTTTAATCGTTTGCGGGATCAATTGAACTATCCAATGCTAGGTGTAGTTTGAAACGGACTGGTGACGCCACGGCGCGAAACTTTCGTTGCGACCGACCTTAGTTGGTCATAACGAGTCGCTTGTATTCCGTGCATAACTCCGCGCACCGTCGCGGCTATATGCTTGCTTACTGATCCGACGTTTCCGTTTCGTTTGCGGCGTCTTCCTCGTACTCGTCCTCGGTCGGCGTCATGTCTTCGAGGTCGGGATTGTCGGTGACGTCGATGGCTCTGGGGTCAAACGTGGCCTCGGTGCCGGTCGTGTCGACAGTTTCGGCTTTCACGACGGGCTCGGGGAACGTGATCGGGTCCTTCCAGTCATCGATATGATCGATGCGATACTGTGCCTGGGTTTGCAAGCCGGTGAGTTCAAACTGCTTGCCGGACGCGACCGATTCATAGTGCTTGCGTGCGGCGTCAAACTCGCCGCGCGCCTCGGCAATCAGGCCCAGCCCGAAATGAGCGCGGCCCTTGGCGGTCAGGTCGTTGCCCGCGATGCTCAGAATCTTGTTAAACGCCTCATCAGCTTCTTTCAGCATTTGCGCGCGTTTTTCCGGATCGGCGGCTTCGGTTTCGGGGCGGTTGCGATAGATGTATTGCATGGCGGTATCGCCGATGTTCATCCACGCCTGCACGGTGATGGCGGACGTGACATTTTCTTTGGCAACTTGACGGAACTCGGCGATCTGGGCCGCCGGGTCTTCGATTTCCGCATTCGGCGTAAACAGGGTGGCGTAGGCCTGGCTTTTAGCATTGGCACGCTGGTTCATAAACCAAGCGCCGGCAGCCAGGAGGGCGACCACTGCTACCACCACACCGATGATGGTGGCGGCATTCTGCTTAACCGATTCGGAGACCTTTTCGATCTGCACCGAGAGTTCGTCTTGCTGTAGTTCGTGTCGTCGTTCGCTTTTCATCGTTTGCTACCGGCCAATCGGGTTGCCGGCCTCGTGGGTTTTGGTGTTTCGCTAAGCCGCGGCGCACGCGAATTCATGCGGCACCGAAAGCGGCGGGTTTCGGGTTATGACGCGGGGTTGGGGCGGCAAGGCTCTTGATGCGCTATTTTCGCTCGATGACTTCAACGGCGATGCGCGTCTTCGGCCCAAACAGCCCACCCGGTACGTTGTCGATCCGGACCTCGCAGGCTTCCTTGCCTTTTTCAAAATTCAAGGTGTAGATGCCGTTTTGAAGCTTCTCATCCACAAAGCTCCACTCTTCTTCGGGCATCAACTCCTTGTAGAAGTTGTTGATCGCGATGCGCGATTCCTTACCGATGTAAATGTGCTTGATGTAGCGGCTGCCTGGCTTGTTTTCGTAGGTGCTCTTGCGCAGATCGATTTCAAAATCTTTCGGCACCGGCACGTCGGCGACGTAGGGCTGATCGCGTTTTTCGAGGATCGTGGGACCCTCAACCCGCTTCTCACCGCAACCCGCCGGCACGATCGCTGCCGCCAAGAATAAAATCGCCGCCGTGCTGCCCAGTCGCATCCGTGTCAAGACACTGCCTCGCTTACATAAACCGTTTTCAGAAATACGCTTACCACGCTAAGGCGGGTACAGCCTAGCTAGGCCGCCGCAGGCTGTCAAATTGAAAACGTCCACCGACTTCATCGTCGGCGGACGTCGCCAAGCTTGCGTTAAGCGTGGTCGCGCGGGACCTGCCGCTGATTACATGATCGTGAAATACACGCTGACGGCGTAGTCAAAGAGTTCGGGCGTGAGCCGCTGCTCCAAGCCCATATAGCGGCAGCGGTTGCGCACCTGCAGCATCAGGTCGCGCGGCTGACAGCAGCGGAACGGTCGGTCGTGGGGCTTGTAGTGCGTGTCGATGAGGTAATCGAGCGCGGCCTTCGATTCGGCGTTCATCTCGAAGCCCAAGCCCGGCGCGACGAAGTCGAACAGCTTGCGGAATTCCGCCTCGGTCGGATCGCCCACGTTGATCTTGTACGGAATACGACGGAGGAACGCGTCGTCGCACAAGTCTTTGGGTTCGAGGTTGGTCGAAAAGATGATCAACTGGTCGAACGGCATCTGTAGCTTCTTACCGTTGGGCATGGTGAGGAAGTCGTAGCGCTTTTCGAGCGGCACGATCCAACGGTTGAGCAGTTCGACGGGGCGCATGCGCTGCCGACCGAAGTCATCGATAACCAGCGTGCCGCAGTTGCTCTTGAGCTGAACCGACGCTTCGCAGGTCTTGCTGGTTTCGTTGTATTGAATTTCCAGCGTATTCATCGTGAGTTCACCACCGACGACGATGGTTGGGCGTTTGATCTTCACCCAACGCGGGTCGATGCGATCGGTCTTAAGAATCGAGTTCTTCTTGATCGCCACCTCTTCGTGGTTGGCGTTGTCGAAGAGTTTGATCACAAAGCCGTCGGAGATTAGGCAGCGGGGGATGTAAATCTCGTCACCGAAGCAGCGCGTGACGCGTTCGGCGATGCTGGTCTTACCATTGCCGGGGTATCCGTAAAGGAACATACCGCGACCCGAGTTCACGGCGGGGCCAAGCACGGAAAACATCTCATCGTTAACGAGCAAATCGCTAAACGCGTTGCGCAGGTCTTTTTCCTGCGGATAGAGCTTCGTGATCGTCTGGGCGGCCACGGCATCGAGGTATTGCTTGATTGGTACCGGCGCGGGGCCGACGTACATCGATTCGATCATGTACTTTTGAGCGCGATCGCGACCGGTGTCGGTGAGTCGATAGGTGAAGTCGCCCATGTTCGCCGAACCGACGTGCACGACGATCTGCTGCCGCTTTAGGTCAGCAAGGTATTGAATGATCGGGTCGAACGGCAGGGCCAAATCGCCGGCGATGGCGCCACCGCTGGCGGCACCGACCCCTGCGAGGTATTTCAGAATCAACGATTCAATAACGCCGGTATCGAGGCCGCATTCTTCGAAGGTTTGCGGCTCGGGCGGAAAGTACATGCCGCTATTCTTTTTGGCCTCCTCGGTTTCGGGGGCCGTCGTTTCAACGGGCGCGGCGGCGGGCGGCGGTGAGGCCACCACCGGCTCATCGCGATGTTCGGGTTTGCGCTTGGTTAGCGACGGTTTGATAATCGGAGCCTGCATGGCGTTTTCCTCCACAGCCCGGGCGGTAAATGCAAAGCGATCCAGTATGACATGCGATATGACATGCCCTTCCGTCAAATCGGTTCGATCGGGCGGCGGGGTTGGTAGGCCCTCGGTCGTAGGTCGCGATAACCCACAGCGGGCAAACGGCTTATAATCGGGCTATGAGTACACTCGACTATCGGACGGCGGGCGAATCGCACGGCGCGGCGATGCTGGCCATCATCGAAGGATTGCCCTCGGACCTGCCCATCGACATGGACGCGCTGAATGCCGAACTGCGTCGGCGTCAGGGCGGTTATGGGCGCGGTGGACGGCAGAAGATCGAAAAAGACGCCGCCGAGATTCTGACGGGAATCCGTGCCGGCAAGACGATCGGATCGCCACTCGTGTTGCAGGTCCGCAATCGCGATCATCGCATCGACGACGCGCCGGTGATCAACCGACCGAGGCCGGGTCATGCGGATTTTGCCGGGGCGTTGAAATATCAGACGGATGACTGCCGCAACATTCTGGAGCGGGCCAGCGCGCGCGAGACGGCGGCGCGGGTGGCGGCGGGGGGCGTGGCGAAGCAATTGCTGAGCGCGTTCGGCGTGGAAGTCGTCGGCTATGTGGTACGCATCGGTGCGGCGGCGACGGAAATAGACGAATCGCTAAATGCAGAGGCGCTGCGAGCGGCGCGTGATGGTAACGAAGCCTATTGCCCCAATGATGCTGCCGCGGCGGCGATGATTGACGCGATCAAGCAAGCCAAGAAAGATAAGGACACGCTGGGCGGCGTGGTAGAAGTGCGCGTGTTCGGCATGCCGCCGGGTGTGGGTTCGTGTATGCGCTGGCAGGATCGGCTCGATGCGCGGTTGATGGGGGCGGTCGGTTCGATTCAAGCGTTTAAAGGCGTGGAGATCGGCATGGGTTTCGGCGTGGCGGAGCGACCGGGCAGTCAGGTACATGACGAGATGGATTTCGACGCGGCGCAGTCGGGTAGCGCCGCGCTGGGTTTTTCGCGGCGCACCAATCGCGCCGGCGGTCTCGAAGGCGGCATGACCAACGGCATGCCGATCGTGGTGCGCGGTGTGATGAAGCCGATTAGTACGTTGCTGCGCGGTCTCGATTCGGTGAATTTGGCCACGCTCAAGGCCGAACGCAGCGACTACGAACGCAGCGATATCTGCGCCGTGCCCGCCGCCAGTATAGTCGCAGAACATGTGGTGGCGTTGGAAGTCGCCCGCAGCATGCGCGAGAAATTCGGTGGCGATGCGCTGGCCGATATGAAGGCGAGTTACGAGCATTATCTTGGTGCAATTCGAGCTCGCATGCACGCCGCACGCGGATAAATAGTCGGAGAGGGTTTTGGTAGGCGACCGTTAGAGTTGTTATGCGTCGGCATCGATTCATCATTCTCGCGCTCATCGTGCTGGCCATCAGCGGGTCGATCGGTTTTACCAGTTGGTATGCCGCGCGGCTGCATAGCAATCGCTATCTGCGCGACGTCGAGCAGAAGGTGACCGACTTCTTCGGTATGCCCTGTCAGATCGCGCAAGTCAGGCCGCGCTCATTCTTCAGTCGCGATTTTGTGGATGTCACGATCAACCTGCGCGATACGGGCACGCAGGTGTTCGATTGCGCGCTTGCCACGTGGCGCGAAGGCGTGGAAGCCGACGGAGCCGGGCATCGGTTGGAGTTGCAACACGGGCGCTTTGTGTTGGGCGATGCGCTGTGGGAGATGCAACGGTATAAGCAACTGATTCGACCGGAGATTGGCGCGGATATCGGCGATCTCAATCTGCGCGTGCTGCGGCTCGACGATTTCGCGATTCAGTTCGAGCGCGATGGTTTTCAGTTGAGATATTCGAAGGCTGGCGGCGATGTCGTGTTTGCCGATGCCAAATCGGGTACGGCCACGTTTGTAGCCAACCGTCTGAACGGCCGCGATGTACCCGACGGCGTGCGCATCGTTGCGAATTTGATTTGTCGCCCCGTCTTGCGCGTCTCGGATATTCGATTGACGGTGCCCGCGTTGCCGCTGCCCGATCTGGGGCTCGACGCGGTCTTGGGAACAACGCCGACAACGGGCGTGTTTGCCGGCAAGGTGGCGTACATGGCGGGGGCGGACGGGTCGCCCAATCAGGCCGAGTTGGAAGGCCTGCTCGAAGATGTGCAGTTGGCCGAGTTTACGCAACGCGCTCCGTACGGACCTTACGAGGGTCGCGCCGGGATACGCGTGGACCGGGCGCGGATTGCGAATCGGTTGATTACGCATTTTCGCGGTGGCGGTCGCCTCGACGATGTGGTGCTGGCACCTTTGGCGACACCGTTGGGGTTCGATCGACTCGACGGCGTGGCGTCGTTTGTGTTCGACGAGATCAATCTTGCGTTGAGCAAGGTGGAGCGCATTCGGTTTAACGGGCGGGTGGAACGGATTAGCCTCGAACAGTTGCTGCGCAAATGGGGCAAGGGTTCGGCGACGGGCGTGGTGACGGTGCGAATCGATAACTTCGAGATGGTCGGCGAGACGATTCGCGCGGCGGATATCGAAGTGTCAGTGGCGCCGCCGGCGAATCAGAAGGGGCTAATCGATCGGGCGCTGTTGCTCGATGCCGCCGAACGCGGGTTCGGATTCGAGTGGCCAGCGGCGCTGCCGAAGCGTTTATTGCCCGAGAAAATCGAGTACGTCGATATCGGCGCGCGGTTATTGATTCGCGATAACAAGCTGCGCGTGTTGGGTACGCACGGAAGCGATGGTCGAGCGATTATTACCATTCGCGACCCGGTGTTTGGGCGGGCACTGACGATCTTCAGCGAACCGGGAAAGGTGTACGATCTGACGCCATATATCGAGCAGGTGTTGACGACGATTCAGTCGTATCAACCCGATGAAGTGAAGCAATGGCTGGAAGAGGTGGTCGAAGAGAACCGGCGGAAGACGGAACCGTGATGGGCTGCGACCTTAAGTCGGATTGAAATCGGCAAGTCGACTTGCACGTCGGCGATAATCGATTTACGAGGCTCCAGTCCGAAAGTGTTGAATCCTCGCCAGCCGGATCAAGGCAACGACTTTCCTATCTGTAACGAATGCATGAATGCTCTTTACGCCGAAGGCGTTGCCTCAATTAGCCCAGGGTTGCCGCGAATGCGGCTACCCTGGGTTCGTTGAAATCTCATTGATTCAACTCTGAAAGAGTTGCGTCGGGCCACGCGTACGGTCATTGGCGCAACCCCGTTGGGGTTGAATTGCCAGTCAGGATCTTTACCTGGGGTAGACGCGAATCGGCTACCCCAGGTAATCGTTGGCAAAATATCATTGAATCCTGAAGGAGTTCCGTCTCCGAACGGCATGCCGCAACGCTGTCAGCGTTAAATGCCTTGAGTTGACATCGCAACCCGGGGTAGCTGCTGCGCATCAACCCTGGGCTACTGGCGCAACGCCTTTGGCGTTGGATTCCGCGCATCACATCTCAACGCCACATCTGCGTTACCCACGCTATAAACCGTGGAAAACCAATACGAATGTATAGTTAGGGAGTAATCGAACACACAATCGCGTGTTCGAGATTGCTGGTGTACTAAGTACCGAGGGAAAACGTAGGCCACTGTCCATCCGCAACTGCAAGGGTGGGTGATCATCGGTGCTATGCAATTAAAGACGGTTACCTCGCGACGCGTATTCTCAAATCAAAGTGTTGTTAACCGCGATACGCCAGATACGCTTCCGCTTCTTTGCTACCGAGATATTTCTTAAGCGTTTGCCGCTCGACGTTTTCCAATTCGATCAACATCAGGCCGTCGAGGACGTTTCCGAAGTCGGGATCGACGTTGAATCCGAGGAGCTTACCGTTGAGCTTCAGGTATTGCCGCAGTAAGACGGGCATATACTTGTGATCGATTTCGATCTCCGCGACGAGTTCATCAACATCGCGCACATCGCGTACGACGGCGGCCAACAATCCACGGTCGAGATCGAGACGACGGCGACGACGCAGCGGGTTCTTCGCCTTCACTAGCTTGGCCAAATCGCCGGCATAACCGTTGTTGCGCAGAAAGTTCACGAGCAACTGTTTGGTCATATCGTGATAGTCGTTGCTGATGCTGACGGCACCAAAGAGCGCACGGTACTGCGGATGGCGCACCAGATATTGGCCGATGCCTTTCCAAAGCAGCATCAAGGGTGCGTAGGATTTTTGATATTCGAGACGAACAAACGAACGGCCGAGTTCGAGCGCGCGATCGATTTGATTCAACAGCCCGGGCTTAATTTTGAAGAGCGTACTGGTGTAAAGACCGTCAATGCCGTGCTCGTTTAGCACCTGATCGGCGCGGGCGAAACGATAGGCACCGACGATATGGCGCTGCGCTGTGTTCCAGATGAACAGGTGCGTGTAATGGGCGTCGAACGTGTCGATATCCGCCGCTTTGCCGGTGCCTTCGCCGACTTTGCGGAAGGTGACTTCGCGCAGGCGACCGATCTCCCGCATGCAGGCGGGGATTTGATCGGTGGCGGCGTAATAGACCTTCAGGTCGCTGCTCTTGGCGAGCAGGTGCGACTTGGGCAGCGCGTTGATCTCGGCTTCCAATCGTTCGATCGGCTCGGCGTCGATGATCTTTTCGTACACGCCATCGCGCGGGTCGATTTCATTGCCGGTCGGCAACGCGGGGCGACGACCACTGGGGGCTTGGCTCTTTAGCAAGTACGTACGCAGCCGCAAATAGGCCGTCATTTCGTCGGCATCTTCGTAACGGGCGAGTTGCTTATGGGGAATGGCGCGACCGATCTCCATGTCGATGCGGGTATCTTGTCGCTTCAGCATTTCGCGCGGCAGCATGATCGTACGCAGGCGCGGGTGCACGAGGCCGAGGCTCTGAAACAGTTTGCTGTTCCGACCGTCGAAGAAGATGGGCAACACGGCCGCGCCCGAGCGCTTCACGATGCGCGCGACTGTCGAACTCCAGGCGGGGTCGGTTACTTCTCGGCGTTTGAGCGACAGGTGGGAGACTTCGCCGGCGGGAAAGACACCGAGCACGCCCCCGGCTTTGACCCACGAGATCGCCTCACGCATCGGTGCGAGATTGCGGCGACCGGCATCGCCACCGCCGAACGGATCGACCTGGATGAGCGAGTCGCGCAGCTCGGGCAGCAGGCCGAGCAGGTAGTTAGCCATCACGCGCGCGTCGGGCCGCACGCGATGCAACAGGGCCATGAGGATCATGCCTTCGATACCGCCGAACGGATGGTTGGCAACCACGACCAGCGGGCCGGTTTTCGGGATGCGTTCCCAAGCGGCGGCGTCCGGTTCCCAATCAATGCCCAATTCGTCAATAACGGCTTCGGCGAAGTGTTTTTCCGAACGGGCGCGGCGCAAGCGCGCATAGATCAGGTTCATGCGCGGAAAGGCCAATACGTTTTCGACCAACGGCAGCGACCAACGCACGGCGCTGCCCTTGATGGATGATTGCGCGGGGGAGGGAATCCGAAACGGTCGTTTGTAGGTGGACGACATGTCAGTTTCCGATCGTGGGGCGCGACGCCTGTTGGGCAGGTTGCCGCCGCCCGAAGGCGATTTCGGTCGTTTCGATACCATCTTAACTAAGGCCGCAGCCGCGTCTTGCGCGAAATTGTTAGAATCTCGCTAAAACTCGGCGGGCGCTCGGTTAAGGCTATCACCCTTCATTCATTTAAAACGAATCGGGCGGGGGCGGTTTTCCCGAGATGCAGACGATTCCTAAGGGCTTTCGCGAATTTGGCTTGCGGCCCATACTGCCTGCGAAACAGCCCACAACACCCGAAATCAGATTACACTTATTGACCTATCCGTCCCATGTCCGAACACCTAACCATTGAAAATGTGCGTCAACGAATCGCCGCCTGTGACCCGCAGGTCGGTGCCGTCTTGCAGGTATTGCCGGAGCGTGACGGCAATCCACAGACCGGTCCGTTGGCGGGGCGACCGGTGTTGGTGAAAGACAACATCTGCACGCGGGCCGGGGCGACGACCTGCGGCTCGCGCATGCTGGAGAAATTCACATCGCCTTATGCGGCGACGGTGATCGAAAAGCTGGAAAGCGCTGGTGCCGTCATCGTCGGTAAGACGAATATGGACGAGTTCGCCATGGGCAGCTCGACGGAGCATTCGGCGTTGCAGGAAACGCGCAACCCGTGGGATTTGGACTGCGTGCCCGGAGGTTCGTCGGGCGGGGCGGCGGCGGCGATTGCCGCGCGGCTGGCCGACTATGCGTTGGGCAGTGATACGGGCGGGTCGATTCGGCAACCGGCAGCGTTTTGCGGTGTGTGCGGCTTAAAGCCGACGTATGGGCGCGTCTCGCGCTACGGATTGGTGGCGTTTGCGAGCAGCCTCGACCAAATCGGCCCCTTGGCACGCGATGCACGCGGCTTGGCCGAGTTGTTGTCGGTTATTGCGGGTAAGGACGAGCGCGATTCGACCAGCGTGGATGAACCGGTGCCGGATTATGTAGCGGAGATGGAACGGTCGTTGACGCCACTGCGCGTCGGTTTGCCGCGCGAGTATTTTGGCGAGGGGTTGAATGACGAGGTGCGGGCATCCGTTGAAGCGGCCGTCGAGCAGTTTAAGAAGTTGGGGGCCGAGGTTCGTGAGATCGACCTGCCGCACACGCAATATGTGATCGCGTGTTATTACCTGATATGCACCGCCGAGGCGTCGAGCAACTTGGCGCGGTTCGACGGCGTGCGCTACGGACATCGCACGTCGCAGCCGGAAAATTATATGGATGTCTATTTTAAGAGTCGCGCCGAAGGCTTCGGTGCGGAGGTGAAGCGGCGCATCATGCTGGGGACGTACGCGCTGTCGAGCGGGTATTACGATCAGTATTACGCCAAGGCATTGAAGGTGCGCACGCTGATTCGACGCGATTTTGAGAACGCATTTAACGATTGCGACCTGATCTTGTCGCCCACCACACCGTCGCCGGCGTTTAAGCGTGGCGATAAGTCGGCGAGCCCGTTGGAGATGTACCTCGGCGATATCTATACCACGGCGGCGAATCTCGCGGGGATACCGGCGTTGAGTATTCCGTGTGGGTTTACGCAAGCGAAGCTGCCGATCGGTTTACAAATGATGGGACCGCTATTTAGCGAGGGGCGCTTGCTGAATGCGGCGCATCATTATCAGCAAGTGACGAACTATCACGAGCAGAAGCCGCCGGTGTGTGCGGAGTAGGGTGGTTCGACAGTCAGGTATTCGTTGATTTCGCGCGCATAAACGCAGATTCATATCGATTAAACCGGATTTTGAATGCATTACATTCGATTCGCGGTTCTAATATTGCGGAATGGGGCCATACATCGATCCTTTCGGATGTTGGTTAATGTGAAGTCGTTTCTTAGGAGGTCGGCTATGTTGTATCGATGTTTTTCGTTCGCGCTCGTTATGTGTTTCATCTCGGCGACGTACGCCGAAGCGCCTTTTCAGGATATCTCGTTCGACGCGGCGTTGGAGAAAGCGACGGCGGAGAAGAAGGTGGTGATGATCGACTTCTACACCACCTGGTGCGGGCCGTGCAAGATGCTCGATAAGCAAACCTGGCCTGACGAGGACGTGCGCACGTGGGTCAACGAGCACGCCATCGCGCTGAAAGTCGATGCCGAAAAGAAGCGGGATTTGGCCAAGCGTTTCAAGGTGCGTGCCTATCCGACGATTGTGTTCGTGAAGAGCGATGGAACCACGCTCGATAGCATCGTCGGCTTTCGTGGACCCAAGGATTTTATAGCGGCAGCCAAAGGTGCACTTTCGGGCAAGCCAGCCGACGTGCGCGCGAAAGAGAAGTTTGAAAAAGGCGACCCGAACGACCCGATGGAACGCAGTCGCCACGCCGATCGATTGGCGCAACTTGGCAAACATAAGGAAGCGTTGGAACACTACCTTTGGTGTTTTGATGAGGGGCACAAGTCCAACCCGGCGTTTGTCGGTGTCCGTGGTTCATTCTTGCTTGGAAAGATTTCGAGGCTAGGTCAAGCGTATCCACCGGCAATCAAAGCGTTGGAAGAACGCCGCAATCGCGCGGAGAAAACCGTAAGCGACTACGTCGATGGAAAGCACACAGGCTCGCTGCGGTTGGTGCGCGAGGCTTCCGACGATCTGACGATTATCAATGACGAGTTAGAAGAAAACGCGCGAACGATTAAGCTTTACGACCGTCTGATCGAATGCGAACGAGCCGGTGTGGAGGGGATTCGCCGCAACCTGTTCCATCGCATCAAAGACGAAATTATTGCGGCCAAACGCTACGACGACTATTTGCGCGACGGCGATCCGCTACGGGATCTGCGGTTCGATATTCGCATGTATCGAGAACAAGCGCATCGCAATGAACGAATTCCTAAGGACGCGCAGGAGACGCTCGCCGCATACGTCCGCGACAATCTTGCCAAATCGGCGGGCCGCTATTACGAGGTGTATTTGGGTACCGGTCGCATCAAGCAGGCAAAAACGGTTCAGCAGGAAGTGCTCGATGTGCTAACGACCGAGGCGGTGTTTGACGCGCTGATCGACGGTGCCGTGCGGGCCGGGCGCTACGAAGTTCTCGAAGGCCTGCGCGAAGACGCGAAGTACGACTTGGATGACGAAGAAAAGAACCGCATTGCCAAGCGCATCGAGAAAGCGCTGGCATCACCAGAGGCTAAGGAAGCCATGAAGGACAAAAAGAAAGACAACGGATAGCGCTCAATCGCCAAAACTGCGATTCCCCTCGACGAGTTGATCTTGCCGTCTTGATCAAAAACGGAATTCGGTCAAGGTTGATCGCATCCGCGTAGTATTGCCGACCGTTCGTATCTTTCTCCCGGGAAATCATACAGCATGAAACTCAAGAAACGACCGCTCCTGCTGATCGTGCGCGACGGCTGGGGACACAACCCGTACGAAAAATGGAACCACGCCAACGCCGTGCGCTTGGCGAAGACGCCTGTCGATGAGCGCCTGCGCGCGACGTATCCGTGGGTGCAGATCAAAACCAGTGGCGAAGATGTGGGCCTGCCCGATGGCGTGATGGGCAACAGCGAAGTTGGGCATCAGAACATCGGTGCGGGGCGGATTGTGGATCAGGAGTTGATGCGCATCAGCAATCGCATTCGCGACAAGTCCTTCTTCGAGAATCCACGCTTGCTCGGGGCGTTTGCTCACGCGCGCAAGAACGGTGGGGCAGTGCACATGCTGGGCTTGTGTAGCGATGGCCGCGTGCATAGCGATATGGAACATTTGTTCGCGCTGCTCGAAATGGGCAAGAAGAAAGACCCAGCGGGCGTTCCCATTTACATCCATGCCATTATGGATGGTCGCGATACACCGCCCAAGAAGGGGAAAGACTTCTTGGAGCAAATCTATGACTACTGTCGGCGCGAGGGCGTCGGCGAGATCGCGAGCGTGGTCGGTCGTTTTTATGCCATGGATCGCGACAACCGATGGGATCGCGTGCAGAAGGCGTATGACATGCTCGTTGATGGCCGGAGCATGTGCAACGAATATCCGACATTTAGTTCAGATGCAGGTGCAATCGACAATTATTACGCCAATCCTACGACGCTCGAGATGGATGGCGATGAGTTCGTGTATCCATCGATTGCTGATGGAGCTCAGGATCAGGAACACAATTCGCGTATTAAGGAAGGCGACGCCGTTATTTTCTTCAACTTCCGTGGCGACCGACCGCGCGAGTTGACGAAGGCTTTCGTTTACGACGAGTTTCCATTTAAAGATGGCGACAAGATGCAAGGCTTCGACCGCGGCGCGAAGATTAAAAACCTCTACTTCTGCACGATGGCCGAGTACGAATCCGGCTTGCCCGTGGAAGTGGCTTTCCCGCGGCCCGAGAAGATGAAAAACATCTTGGGCGGCTATGTTGCATCGCTGGGGCTGAAGCAGTTTCGCTGCGCCGAAACCGAAAAGTTTCCGCACGTCACATTCTTCTTTAACGACTATCGCGAGGAGCCGTTCGATGGTGAGGATCGGCAGATCGTGGCCTCGCCGCGCGATGTGAGCACGTACGACCAGAAGCCGGAGATGTCGGCCCACGGCGTGACGGAAGAGATGCTGCGGCGGATCGAATCGGACCAGTACGACCTGTTCATTTTAAATTACGCCAACGGCGATATGGTCGGCCACACGGGCAAGCTCGATGCCGCGATCAAGGCCGTGGAAGTGGTCGACGAATGCGTCGGCAAGGTCATCGACGCGGTGCTGGCCAAGGGCGGCGCGGCCGTGGTGACGGCGGACCATGGAAATTGCGAACAGATGATCGACCCGGCCACGGGCGGACCGCACACGGCGCACACGACGTACGATGTCGATCTGATCGTCGTGAGCGACGATCTGCAAGGGGCAAAGCTGCGCGAAGGCGGACGGTTAGCGGATATCGCGCCGACGTTGTTGGCATTGGGCGGGATCGATAAGCCGGCGGAGATGACGGGGGCGTCGTTGATCGCATAGGCATAGGTTGCATATTGAACGATTATGCATCGTGATTGATCGATATTGGGACGATTGGCCGTGTAAAGATGGTTGCTCGAGATTACAGGCATGCCAACGTCTGAGCTGCGGGCTGTACCCGCACGAATACTCGCGCGGGCGACCTGCCTATCACCCACGGTCCGATGATTCGCCAGCATTGACATGCGCCGCTTGCGTCCCCTGCGGTAACAACATTGCGACCAGCACCACGCACGGAAACAACTGCAATATCAAACGCGTGGCCGCCGTCGTCAGATGCCAATCGAGATCGTGCGGCGTTAATAGGAATACCAAAAAATACGTCACGGCCATCGCACCGATCAGCGTGATGCCGTAAAGAAAAGTCCGCCAAGCGCGACGGCGACCGAAACATAGCAATCCCGCGAGCGTGATGGATAAAACGATGACGCCTTCACCGAAGCTTAGCGTCGAGCGCGATAGATAGGCGGCTATCTTCGCGTAACGGCCAATGTCCGTGAGCTGCGCGAATTGATCTTGGCTCGACATCAAATCGTTGCGCGGTGCGAGCATCGTTTTCATCAACAGTGTGATGATGATGCCCGGTAGTAAGCCGAGCGCGAACGCACCGCAGGATCGCAGCCGGTGGGCAGCGTCGATACGTCGTAAAGCAACAACGCCGGCCAGCACGCTACAAAAAATGGCGAATGGCAACCCCTCGTTCTTCGTCCACGCCGCGTGACCGCACGCTATGCCGATTAGCATAAACACACCGATAGGCGCTTGTTGCGACTCGACGACCAGCAGCGTCAAACCCAACGCCAACACGAAATAAAACGCGAGCGGCGTGTCGGCATATTGATAGGCGCCGTGGCGGATGAAATATTTTGAGCCGATGACGAGCATGCCCGCCAGCATGCCGATGGTTTGACCGCGCAAGATGCCGACTATTCCGACGACGGCAAATGTACCGGCGAGCGCGAACGCGACCGACACACCGGAAGCGATCGTCGTGCTTGTAGTACCGGCGTACTGCCAACCGCGCGCGATCGTCATAGGCAAGAGCAACGGATAATCCGGATGCGACCAGTTTATGGCCGGGTCAAACATGCGTTGCCAACCATCGCCGCCGAGGTAGAGACAGCGCGCCCGCAGATTCCAGATGCAGAACGCATCCCAACGTCCGTGTGGTGCGGCGTCGGACATGACGATCATGGTTGCGAGTGCTAGCGCGACGGTGACAAAGAATGCGCCGATCAGGTAAGGCCGAAATGAATGGAGGTCGCGCTCGTCGATATCGCAAAACAATTCGGTTGCGTGATGACCTATCGAATCTTTTCGGCGTCTGCTCCAAAGTATACCAAGTGCGAAAATGAGGCATAACGCAACGCTTTCAACCATTGCAAGGTGTTGCGGCAGACCATTATTGATCCAGAGGGTGACGAAGGCGGCGATCGACGTTAGGCCGATGCCGGTGCCGAACGCGATGGCAATAATGAGTAGCGATTTGCAGAGTGAGCGCTTGTAAGAGGCGAGAGCGCGGCTAGCAAATGGCAGAGCGGCGACCGTCGGTAGGCCGATCGCCAACATAACACCGAATAGCTCAATCATGTGGCGCCTCGGCGGTAGCGGCGCGTCGTTGCAGCAAGATGCCGCGCTCACTGCGCGCGATGGTTACGAACGGATCGGCGCTACCGTCAGTTGCTTCGAGCGCGCGATACGAAAGGCGCCAAGCGCAGTCGTTATCGCGCGATAACAACCGCGGCGCGAGGGCGTGTTGCGCGATATACGGGTGGGGGAAGGGCACATCCGCGTCGGCGGGCGGTGGATCGTAATGCACGCAGGCATCGAGCGGGATGCGATCGCACAGCGGCTGCAAGTCTTTCAGTTTAGCGTCGACGATGAAGTGGATATCCGTCGCGTCGCGCGGGTTGAGCGCACGATACAAAGCACGGGCGGACGAAATCAACGCAAACGCGACTGTCACGGCGGCGGCGATACGCAGCGTGTGGCGGCGGCGTTTGCTATGTTTGTCGATGCTGACCATGTGGCAGGTTATTATGCGCTAAGGCGGGGCGGTGGCCAGACGGGGGAGTCGGGTAGAATGTGAATGGAATGATGTTTGGAATGTGCAACAAATGCGGGGCCGAATATGCGTATTAGTTTGAGAACCAAACGGCGAGCGCGTAAAGCGTGGGTGGTCGTTTGGACTACTTTATTCTTGCTTTCGCTTGGCGGCTGGGTGTTTAGCTTTCTTTATACGTGGTGTCCTCTCGATAGTAGAAACAATGATCGCTTGATCGTTATGCTTGGTTCTGGTGCTGTGGAGGTAAGAAATCTGATTGATACGGGCTGGATAATAATAGACCGCGGCTCGGGGAATCGTCTCAATCGCGTGCAATTTCCACCGGTTCCAATCGGTCAAGCCACTAAATACTATCGCTTTCAATTAGGCTTGCGTTGGCCGAGAATTCATGTCGAGGTTGGAAAGGCGAGGGACGAACATACGACTACGCTCGAGAAATTTCTCAACAATGAACGCTTGCGCCCGGGTGACGTGTCTTGGCGCGTATGGATACCATTCTGGTTGCCGACGGTGGTTTCATTCATTTGTGTCGCGCCGTTCATTGTAAAGGTGGTTCGGCGACGAAGTGTACCAGTTGGTCATTGTTCAAAATGCCGCTATGACCTGACCGGCAACGAATCCGGCACCTGTCCCGAATGTGGAACTGCGGCAACGCGACAAATAGATACAGAGGTCGCGCCCTGATGGGCAAGTGGCTGCATTATTCCGCAATCGCGCTTCTCATGCTGTTCTCGGCAGTCGCGACGAGCAGCTGGTTGGGTGTTTGGAACCCCGCATTCCGCTTTTTGCCCAAGCAAGACGGTACGGTTTCCAAGGCGTATGCGACGTGCAGTTTGCTGGAGCATTTGGGGGCGGATGGTAGAGTTCACTTCGATCGCGAGTGCGTATCAATCGGTGGCGTGGCGGGGCAACTCAAAGCCCCTGACGACTCCGCCGGCCCAACGGGGTCGGTCAAATTCGATGTCTGGGTTATGGCTTATCACTACGACGCGATAACGCTACGGACTGGCAAGGGGCCATGGTCGGGGGCCGTTTGGCGGGTCGAGGTGCGCTACGTTACGCTCGCCGCCGCGTTCGCCCTTTACCCCGTCATCTTTTTCGTGCGCCGCTACCGTCACCGGCGTATGCGACGGCGAGTGTTACATCCGTGTGGGCAATGCGGTTACGACCTGCACGGCAATGAAAGCGGCAAGTGCCCGGAATGCGGCACCCGAAAGGAAGATACCGCATGAGTTTTAAAGTGCGATTCTGGTCGCGTTTGTTTCCGGAGTTGATACGATTTCAAGATCCGGAAGCTGCGAAAGACGCCGTGTTGCAAAAGTATCAGCTCCGCGTGGCGCTACTGTATAACCTGATCGCGGCACCATTGATGATCGGCTACATCTACTATGTCGGCTATCCGGGGTTATCGGTGATCGACGTTTTCTTGCTTGCGGTGTTTGCATACGGTTCGTTCGTCGGAAGTTTCGCCATCTTCGGTAAGCAGATTCGACGCCACTTTAGACGCAACCTGCGCGACGAGAATGTTTTTCTTTGCATTCCTTGCGGTTACGACCTGCAGGGTAATGAGAGCGGTACGTGCCCGGAATGTGGCGAAGCTGTGGAGATGACGGCGTGAAGTGGTATCGGCGGATAGTTTTGTTGGTAGCGATCGTAATGTTCGCCGCCTGGTTTTTTTCCGGTTTCGGCTACATTACTGGCGTAGCATTCTCACACGTTTCCATCTTCGTGAATTCGGAGGGTGTAAACCTGCGTTGGGATGAACAACCCTTCAACGGTGTCGACGGGGGCGTCGTAACGTCATTTAAGCTGCCGGGGTATTGGTTTGAGGATTGTTGGAGGTTACCCATTTTCGAGAACCAAACCGGCGCATCGAGCGTGTCGGCCGATCCTCAAACAGGTAGGATCATTTATTTCGGTGCGCCGCAAACCATTGCGAAATACCTTTTCCTTTTAATCCCTCATTGGCTGACCAACCTAGTCGCGTGGTCTCTATTCGTTTTGCTATGGCGCAGGAGCCACAAGCGCCCCAAAGGTTACTGTCAACGCTGCGGTTATAATCTAACGGGTAACGAATCGGGCAGGTGTCCGGATTGTAATCATCGTGTCGAATCAACCGTAGATATTGCTTAGTGTTTGCGTATGACTGGCTGACGGCGAACGAAAAAGGAAGGTTTCACTATATGCAAAGCGACGCACGACCAGCACCGCCACCGATGGTACCGACGGTGCCTTCTGCAATGGCGGATGAGAACTCCGGTAAATCATCGAGCGGCGTGCGCTGGCTGTTCGTCGGCGGGACGGGGTTGTTTGTGCTCGTGTTGTTATGTGGCGGCGGGCTCTACTGGTTCTATACGAGCAGCCAGGCCGAGGTCGAGCAAGCGGTGAATGCGTTTCAAGCGCGGCTCGACGCGGAGGATTACGAAGTGGCGTATCAAGCGATCGGTCCCGAATGGAAGCTTCTCAACTCGCAGGCGGATTTCACGGAGCTTGAATCAACGATCTTTTCGCAACTTGGCAAGCTGCAAAGCAAAACGATGTTGTCGTTTAACGTAAATGAGGCAACAAGCGGCAGCACGGCCTACTTTATATACAACTGTACGTTCGAGCACGGTCAGGGACAGGTGAAATACTCTCTCACCAAAAGTACGGGAGCGTGGCGGATTGTTGGCCACCACGTTGAATCGCCCGCGTTGTTAAAGGTGTTGGCATGTCCGAGTTGCAGCAAGGTGATGAACGAGTTCGCCAAGTTTTGTGGCGAATGTGGGGCGAAGATGAATCGATGAGTGCCCGGCGTTATCTTTGCAGGAACCGCTTAAACGCCGCCGCGTCGGCCAAGTCTTCCGAGGTTGCTTTCGCGATCGGGTCCAATGTTTGCGAATCGATCAGCATGACGGTGGGCGTGACTTGCACGTTGAACTTTGCGGCCAGCGCGCCCGCGTCGCTGGTGGGGCCGGCGTTGGTCACGTCGACTTTGTATGGCACGCAGTGCGTGGCGATAACGGCGGCAACGGCTTCGTCGGCGAAGATGCGGATGTCGAGCATGCGGCAGGGCGGGCAGTAGGCACCCCAGAAGTCGAGCAGGATCGGTATTTTGCGGTCGGTCGCTTCGGCATGGGCGGCGTCGAATGTTGTGCGCCACTCGAACGCGGGCTGCCCCATGACGGTCGTGGCAAGCCATACGCCACCGAGCAGCGCGGCCATAATGAACAGGCGCGCGGCGAACCCGAAGCGTGGGCGACGGGGCGTTTGCGTTTGGCTCGGCGCTGCGGGGGTTATCGAACTTGGCTGCGGGGATGCGTCTCGCATGTCTCGTTGCGCGCTCCGTTGACTACGATCCGATGCTGCATACGGTTGAGATCGGCACATCGTTCGGTTTATCGGTGATGACGGACGGTGCGGGTAGATTCCGCTGAGGCGTGTGCGACTTGCAAGTGTGGAAATCGACCTTGTTATCACGCTTTTACGCGGGTTTTATCCGTTGGCGGCGGATTAAACGAATTTCATCCGAAATAGGAAGAACAGGCTAGAATGCCCGTAGGCGAATGCAAAATTAGCCCGATACGACGAAAGGAACGCCATGCACATTTCGATCACATATTGCAACGAGTGAAACTATCGACCCAAGGCGGCCAGTTTGGCTGCTGAGATCAAAAAGGCGAAGGGTGTCGATGCGGAGCTAATCGCCGGAGGCGGCGGCATCTTCGATGTCGTGGTCGATGGGAAACGCATCTACAGCAAACACGAAACCGGTCGCTTTCCCGAGACGAATGAAGTTTTGAGCCAGTTGTAGCGGCGGTGATTCGCGCGGATGAGTTGCAAGGAATTAACTACCCATGAGTATTGGTTTTGAACAACGATTGGTCTCGTATGCGCTTGCGCTGATGCTTGTCATGGGTTGCGTTAGCGGTTGCGAATACGCCGATCGAAAAGATGACGATATGGCAGCGGAGCAGCGCGGTAGCGTCACGGCGACGACCGACCGGGCGGATGCGAGTGGGAGTCGTGATGACAGCGCGGCAAAGGACGCGTCGCAGGACGACGGGCCGTTGCTGATCAGCGATACGGGTGAAGCGGCGTCGCCTCCGCGCACGATGTCGGTCTCGGCATCTGCGGTGACGCGAGTCGCGGAGGAAGATTCATCGCGTAACGAAAAAAAGACAACAGTCGCGAAGCCCAAACCGCTGCCGCCGATCGCGGACGGTCCACTGCGGACGGTACCCTCGGTTGATATCGATCGGTATATGGGCAAGTGGTATGAGATCGCCCGCTACGACAGTACGTTTCAGCGCGGTATCGTGGGCGTCGTGGCGCATTACGAACTCGATGGCGACATCATCCGGGTGCGCAATACAGGGTTCGAAGACACGCTTAACGGCGACCCGACCGATAGCACGGCTAAGGCGTGGTTGGTGGAAAACACCAAAAATACGCAATGGAAGGTGCAGTTCATCTGGCCGCTCAAGGCGGATTATTGGGTGATCGATCTGGGCGACGAATACGAATACGCGGTGGTGGGGCAGCCGAAGCGCGGGTATTTATGGATATTGTCGCGCACGCCGACGTTGGAGGCGGATGTGCTCGATGGCATCTTGCGACGGTTGTGTGAGAACGGGTACGACCCGTCGAAGTTGAGTTATACGCCGCAACCGGAAGATGGTGAGGTGTTTGAAGTGGGTGGGGCGGAAAAAGGTTGATTTAGGATTTGTTTAGACCATTTCACTTTTTTGAGAGATTGCTGTGCTGTGGCACCGGCTAATAGCCGGTGGATGCTGACAAATCATCCAGCGGCGCAATCATTGGTGAAGCGGTCTATTTTCGTTTGTCGAGTCTATTCGTATTTGGTCGATTCCCATCATACCTCCGGCATGATTTGTTTATGATGTCGTTTACCCAGCGTTGAAACGCTGGGCTATTGTCTATTGGTGCCTCCGGCACATGTTGGTGACCGTTGTATTCCTCGATGGCGAGGCTTGCTCTTTGTGGCATTGCTTGTCGGGCTTTGGCAGTTTCTTAAACCTCGCCGCGTTTATATTCGTTAACTTCGAGTGTAAAACGTAATCGTCAAATCGGTTTAGGCCAGTTCGCGATTGAGATTGATCGCTGCGCTGAGGCACCGGCCAATAGCCGGTGGATGCTCACAAATCATGGACGGTTGCAGTCATTCGTGAAGTGGTGTAAGCCAAACCTTACGAGTTATTCTTGGCCTCGGCGCGCGTTTTTTTTAAGTGCTCTAACAATCCCACTTGAGCTTGTACCTGGATGGTATTCTCGTCGATATCCCATTTGCCGGCAGGCGGGTGGTCGTGTTTGGTAATGTATACATACTCCGTCGCGCCCAGGCCGCCGCCGGGGATGTATTCGCCGAGTTGATTTATTTCGTTCCACTTCAATTCGATCGAACCAAACAAGCGCCGCAAGCACACGCCCGTTTCTGTGATAGCGAGTCGAACCAAGTAGCCGCGATAGAGAGCGTACAAAGACAGGGCGTGCACCAACCCGGCGGACCATTTTTGCCAATCTTCCGAACGCGACAGAAGTACGAACAGCATGAGCCCATTGACGGGCAGCATCACCAACAAAAAGATCGGCAGCGGGGTGCGGAAGTAAGGCCAACTGCGGCGCGAAGAGCGTTGTTGGCTGGCGCTGGTGTTCATAAGCGATAAGGGTGATGCCTTGCGGTAGCGTGACGAAGCGGACAGGCAAGAAGAATCATTGACTCTGGCACAGGCGTCTCGTTTTTTTTGTCGCGGAGACGGCGGTGCTACGACGACTCATTCTGCTAGAACACTTAGATAATCTTTTGTCCTGGCCTTGCATCAAGAAGTATCTGAGTGCGGCTAGCCAAGATGAGTTTTTCCACCGGCTATTAGCCGGTGCCACGGTGTTAGATCCATCTGCATTTAGGTTCACGACCGCACTGCCGTCTCGGCGCGGTGCGAACAGGTAAGACACCGGCTCTCCTAACATGCATTCTTTCAAGTCTACTTCAATGCGTCGATCGTTTTTAATGATCGTAATACGTGTGCGACGGACGACCGGCGAGCAGTTCTTCTTTGCCCCAGTCTGTCACTTTGCGGAACGTATCCGACGCAACGAATTGATCGAAGGCGTCGCGGTTGCTCCATTCGGAGAGGATCACGTACATCTGCGGGTCGTCGATGTCGCGGCACATGCGGGTTTGCGTGTGGCCATCGATATCGGCCATCGCCTTGATGACTTTGCGGAAGCCGTTTTCGAAGGTCTCTTCCTTGCCGCTGACGACTTTATAATTCATGCCGATGGTAACCATGATGCTGCTCCTGTTGATCGGTTCGACGAAATGGGCGAGCCCGGCGGGGCCCGTTACCCAATCGGAATATAGCGGGGCGGCCACGGCTTACCAACCTTGACGGGGGCGGTTTTGGGGCGAGAATTGAGGGTCCGGCATCGATCTTGGAGAGGTGTCCGAGTGGTTTAAGGTGCATGCTTGGAATGCATGTGTACGGTCAAACGTACCGGGGGTTCGAATCCCCCCCTCTCCGTTTCAATTCTGCGACTGGGTGTTATTCGGCCACTTCCAAATACATCACGCTGAAATATGCGCACGGGTCCTTCCAAACTTTGATGAGTTTGAAACCGGCCTTACGCGCGAGTTCGGCGAAGCTCTCTTCGGTGAACTTGTGCGAATTCTCGGTGTGGATGGATTCGCCGGCGTCGAAGGTGATCTCGGTGCCGTCGAGTCTTACCTTCTGCGGTTTCTCCGCAACGATGTGCATTTCGATACGGTGAAGCTCGCTGTTGTAGCGGGCCTGGTGTTCGAACGCGTCTCGATCAAAATTCGCATCGAGTTCGCGGTTCATGCGGTCGAGAAGGTTGAGATTGAACTCCGCCGTTACGCCCTCACTATCGTCGTAGGCGCGTTTAAGAACTTCGGGGTCTTTTTCCAAATCAACGCCGATCAGCAGCCCGCCGCCGGGGCCCATCAAAGCGCAAATGTGTTTGAGCACGTCGGCGGCTTGTTCTTTCGTGAAGTTGCCGATGGTCGAGCCGGGGAAGTATGCCACGCGTTGGCGCACGGTACCTTCGACAGGTGGCAGGTCAAAAGGTTGTGTGAAGTCGGCGCAGACGGGATAGACCGGCAGAGCGGGGAAGTCAGCAGCGATGCGCTGGGCGGCTTCCTCAAGATGTTCGCCGGATATATCGACGGGCACATAGCCGGTTACGTTCTTGAGTGCCTTCAATAACGTACCGGTTTTCATGCTGCTGCCGCTACCGTATTCGACGAGCAACGCTGCGGGGCCGATGGCGACGGCCATCTCGTCGGCATATTGCCGCATGATCGAAAGCTCGGTGCGCGTGGGGTAATACTCGTCGAGTTCGGTGATGTCGTCGAACAACTCGGAGCCGCGTTTGTCGTAGAGGTATTTTGGGGAAATCGTTTTCTGCGGCTTGCGCGATAGCCCTTCGATGACATCCGCAAGAAATTCCTCGTCGGCTGTCGATACGTCGTGCAATTCGTTGGCGTTTTCCGGCTTAGGCATTTTCCGTCGCGTTCCTTGCAAGTCGAATCCCCGTGAATTGCCAGCGGGTGGCACCGGGGAAGAAGTTTCGATACGTCGCGCGAATATGATCGCGCGGCGTGGCGCACGAACCGCCACGCATCACGTTTTGATTGCTCATGAATTTGGCGTTGTATTCGCCAAAGGCACCTTCGGGTTGCGTGTAACCGGGGTAGGGGCCGTACGCCGAACTCGTCCATTCCCACACGTCGCCGAAAAACTGACCGTGCGAATGATCGCCGGCGGCGGGATGGTAGCGTGCGTCTTCGAGAAAGGTGCCGCATTCGGGTTGGGCGATGGAAACCACTTCCCACTCGGCCTCCGTCGGCAGCCGCGCGCCGGCCCAGCGTGCGTAGGCGTCGGCCTCAAACAGGCTGACGTGGCAAACGGGTTCGTTGGGATAGACGGGCTTCATGCCATGCAGCGTGAACTGCTGCCAGGTGCCAGCGGCATCGCGTTCCCAATAAAGCGGGGCCTGCCAACCATTCGCTTCAACGGCTTGCCAACCTTCGGATAACCAAAGCTCGGCGCGTTGATAACCACCGGCTTCGATGAAGGCCAGATATTCGCCGTTGGTGACGAGGCGATCGGCGATTTGGTAGCGATCGAGCCAGACCCGATGGCGCGGGGCTTCGTTGTCGTAATGAAACGCATCGCCGCTGTAACCGATCTCGTAAAGGCCTTCGCGCACCTCGCGCCAGCCGAGGGTGCGGACCGGCGGTCGCGCGAGCGGCTTGCAGTTGGCGAGATACGCAGGGCGTAACGGGTTCTGCCAGAAGAGCGCCTTAATGTCGGTGAGAATCAACTCCTGATGTTGCTGCTCGTGCTGAATGCCGAGCTGCAATATGGGTAGCAGGTCGGCCAACGCATCGGCATCAGCGGTGGAGAGCGTGTGGGTAACGGCGTCATCGACGGCGCGGCGATACGTTAGCACGTCATCGAGGCTGGGGCGGGTTAGCAAACCGCGTTGTGCACGGGTGAACTGCGGGCCGACTGTGTTGTAGTAGGAGTTGAATAAATATCTAAACGCTTCATTCAGCGGCGCGCGATTGGGATTAATGCGTTCGAGGATAAAGGTCTCGAAAAACCAAGTCGTATGGGCAAGGTGCCACTTAGTCGGGCTCGCGTCGGGCATCGCCTGCACGGCGCAATCCTCGGGCGTGAGCGGGTGAGCCAGTTGAATCGATTGTCGGCGCGTGTTGTGAAATCGCTTCAGGGCGGTGATGCGGGCCGTTTCGGGATCGCGAGCGACGAGTTGTGCAATGGTGGCCATGTCATGTACCTCTCGCGCTGGGACTGCTTTGAGGTGTGGATTGCCTGATTGGTTTTTTTTAGGCCGCAACACCAGGCACCTTTTACTGTGCTGCCGCGCCATTCGATTCGCGTGAGAATTCGATTTACGGTGAATTATATCCGCAGATTCGTTTATCCGATGAAAGATTTGGAAAAAACTTGTTGGCTGCGATTGAACTCGCCTTAAGACCGAAATCGCCGCTTACGACCGTGCCAGCCGCAATCCCTTCGATATAAATAGACGATCCGCTAATTCAAACAGTCCTTGCGCCGCCAATGCCATCAATGCCGCCGGAATGGCACCTTCGAGAATGGTCTCGGTGCTGGCCCGATTGATGCCCGTCAGGATCGGTTCGCCATAACCGCCGGCGCCGATGAAACCACCGAGCGTGGCCGTACCGATGTTGATGACGGTCGCCGTTTTGATACCGGTCAGAATCGAACGCGCAGCTAATGGCAGTTCGACCAACCGCATGCGCGCGCCGGCCGGTAGGCCCAGCGCTTCGGCGGATTCGCGCAGGCCACCCGCAATCGAATGCAGCCCGGCATGCGTGTTGCGCACGATGGGTAGCAAACTGTAAAGGAACAAGGCCGCGATGGCGGGTAACGCGCCGATGGTTTGAAACACCGGAATCATAAAGACGAGTAGCGCGATCGCGGGAATGGTCTGTACGATGGAGACGGTGCCCAGAATTGTTTGGCTAACCAACGGTTTCGATTTGGCGGTAAGAATGCCGAGCGCCAAGCCAATGACGATCGCGCCAAACATCGACTGTCCGACGAGGAGTAGGTGCTGGCGGGTGGTGGTCCACAGCCGCGTGCCGAGTTTGATGTCGGCAAACTCGACATCGATATCGAACGCTTGCTGCAGATATTCAGAGGCGACCTTGCCGGGGCGCAGGCCCTCGATATCGGCCTTGGCGTTGAGGGCAGTCATCGCGTTTTCGTCGAGCGCGCCTTCGAGTTGTTTCCACGCTTGGACAAGCTCATGCTGCGTGTCGTCGAGTTTGCTGCGATAGAGAATAACGGCGCGATACTGCGGAAAGTGCCGGTAGTCGTCTTCGAGACGCACGAGATCGTATTGTTCGATCTTGGCGTCGGTCGAATAGAGATCGATGACGTCCAGCGCTTCGCTTTCGATGGCGCGATAGGCGAGGTCGTGTTCCATACCGCGCACGTCTTCATGCGGCAATTGATAGCGGGCGCGCAGGGCGGGCCAGCCATCTTCGCGATTCATAAATTCACTGGAGAAACCGATGCGCAATTCCGGATGTGCGATCAGATCGCTGATCTTTTTAATCTCCTTGCGTTTTGCCAGGTCGCGGCGAATGCCCAATACGTAGGTGTTGTCGAAGCCGAGTGGCTCGCTCATGGAGATGTCAAATTCACTCAGTACGTCAATGAGTTGTTTGTTAGTTGATATCTTGCGGTCGGCGAGCAATTCGCGTTTGAGTGTGCCGGTGTATTCGACGTAGGCGTCGATACTACCGTTCGACAGGGCGTCGAATACGATGCGCGAGCCCATGTTGCGTTTGTGATCGGCTTCGAGGCCGCGTTCGATGGCGATTAATCGAAGTGTTTCGGCGAGGATGTTGGACTCAGTGAAGCGCTTGGAGCCGACGACGATGTTGGACTCGGATGGTTGGTTGTCGCAGCCCGTTAGTAGGAAAACGAACGCGACGGTGATCGGAAAAAATGCGTGCGAGATGTTTCGCGTGCTCGACGCTGGTGCTGTTGTCCCCCAGCCCCAAAGGGGCAGGGGCACCCGGGTCGATGTACGACGCGACGGACGCTTCAGTTGCACGTGCTCACGCGACATGTTGCACCCGTTGGGCTTCGATGAAGCGTGTGACGAATTCTTCGGCGGGGTGGTTGGTGAGGTCGTCGATGCTGCCTTGCTGTACGACCTTACCCGCGCGAAGCAGAATGATGTCGTGCCCGAGGTACGCTGCTTCGGCCAAGTCGTGCGTCACCATGATGACGGTCTTGTGCAACGTGCGGAAAATCTCAGCGAGGTCTTGCTGTAGGTCGGCGCGAATCATCGGGTCGAGCGCGCCGAGCGGTTCGTCGAGTAACAGAATCGGTGGGTCGAGCATGAGCGCGCGCATCAGGCTCACACGCTGCCGTTGGCCGCCGGAAAGTTGGGCCGGATAGCGATCGAGGCCGTCGGTGGGGAAGAGTGTGAGCGACGCGAGTGCTTCGATGCGCGCGTCGATCTTGCCTTTATCCATTTTCAGATAGTGGGCGAGCAGCGCGACGTTGCGATAGGCCGTTAGATGTGGAAACAAACCACCGTCTTGAATGACGTAGCCGATGCGGCGACGGTGTTCCAGCATATCGATGTTGCCGAGGGGAACGCCATCGCAATGCACCGTGCCCGCCGTGGGCGCGATCAACGCATTGAGCAAGCGCAGCAACGTCGACTTACCGCAGCCGCTTTCACCGATCAGGACGGTCGTTTTGCGAGGGGCAATTCTAAGATCGACCGGGCCGAGCGCCGTAGCGTCACCGAAGCGTTTCTGCACGCCGCGCAACTCAAATGCCAGATCATTCGAACCGACGGCGGGCCTCCCTTGCAGTCGTTGCGGTCTCAAGCGGTTGCATTAAAAGGCACCCGGGTTGTCGTCGAGTGACAGCAGGAATGCGATCAGGTCCGTTTGTTGTTGATAGGTAAATCCTGCGGCAGGATCGACGAAGAATTCGTGCCCTTTGCCTTCGACATTCATGGTTTGCAGGCGTTCATCGGCGGCGTTATTGGCAATCAGGATGGCGCGCAGGTCGCGATCGAGCAGGGCGCGCAGCGAATGGGCGGCGCTCACCGGTTCGGCAATGCCAGAGGTGCCGGGAACGCCGATGCCGCTTTCATCGAGAATCGTGTAACTACCATCGCTATTGATCGCGAGCGCATCGGGATGTACGGCGACGCCGGCGTCATGCAAGTACGGCGCATTGAAATACGCACCGCGCAGGGCCGTCACTTTGTAGCCACCCGCACCGGTATCGAGACCGGGCGGCAGCGAGAGGTTGTCATCCATGCCGGGGGCGGGCGGCAGGTCGAGCATGGTCGGATTGGGCCCCAGCGGCATCATCTGATCGAAACTGGGCAGTTGTGCTTCGACGAGACGGCCGACGAGCGCGTTGCGCGCCTTGCCGCGCACGTCGTTGGTACCGATCACATCCGACGCGATGATTGCACCGTTGGTAAAGAACGGCGGCGTGTGGCAACTGGCACAATCGGCGGCGCGAAACACGTCGGCACCGCGGCCGACCGCACCGCTGAGCGTGTTGAAAAAGTTTTCGGGCGAGCGATTGGGCGGCACGTTGAGCGTGGCTTGAAAGGCGGCGAGGGCGTTGGCCGATTCGAGCACGCGCTCACCCGGCGGCGCGAAAATTTGCCCGTTCAAGCTGAACAAGTCGGGATCGGGGAACGACGGCAACGTCGCGATACGCTCGCGCTCGGCGCCGGGGAAGTTCTCATTCAGCCAGACGGAAGGTTTAACATCATCCGGAATGCGCAGCGCCGGGTCGGCGGCGTTCTGGAGCATAGTGCCTAACAAGACTTCGGGATCGACGCCGCTGACTTCTTCCGGCGAGAAAAACGGGCCGATCAAACTTAGTTCAAACGAATGCACGGCGCTGGAAAACGCCGTCACGCCGCCAAACGGGCCGATTTGGAAGCCGCCGTCCCAACCCATGCCGCCTTCGCCGAACACGAAATTATCCGGAATGCGCGCGGGCGACGTCAGGCTATCGGGGCCGGCGTCGAACGAACCCTTGGGCACGTTCAACAAAAAGTCGTCATACGCCGCTTCGAATGCAACCGGATCGGGCAGCGTGACCATCTCGTCGTTGCTATCGATGATGCGGCGACCGGTGCGCGGATAGCGCGGGTCCATCGGGTCGAACTCACTGGCGTTGACTTTTAAAAACGACGACGCGCTGTTGGGGCTCAATGCCAGAAATAGCGCAATGTCTAAATCGGTATTGGGGCGACCGACGACTTGCAGGCCGGTGTTCGGATCGACCGACGCGTGGCAAATCGCGCAACTGACCGAGCCGCCGTCGAAGCCGACGGGCGTCAGGTTGCCCGCCGCGACATCGAGCCCAGTCCGCATCACCGTTCCGGCGGGGATCGTTTGCGTGCCGAGTTTCAGATCGCGCGAGAGCGTGACTTCCAAATTGGTCGTCGGCTCCTTGGGGCGTAAGAGGCCCGTCAACAGCACATCGCGCAGAAATGCGTTAGTACCGTTGGGATCGTTAGCGGCATCGAGCGAATCGAGCGCCGATTCCAGCGTGCTTTTGCCGAATTCCTGCGCGAAACTCAGGATGTTGCTTACGGCAAAGGGGTCGCCCAATTGTCCTTGTAAGAACAAATCGCGGCCGGTGATGATGCGCTCTTCCGACAACTCGACCAAGCCCAGCCGCAGATAGCTATCTTCAACTTCCGGATCGAGCCCGGCATCGACCACCATCGCGCGGGCTTCGTCGGCGCTGCGCAGCGTGCCCATGTCGTCGTAGCTGCCCATCGCGGGCGTAGGCGCGGCCGCCAACAACGCGGCGGTTTCTTCATCCAAGTTGTTCAGATCGACCGCCGGGCAGAGCATGCCGGTACCGACCGTCAGCGCGAGGCAGGCGGTGAGCAGGATACTGTATTTAGCGGTTTGTCGATTTGAGAATTGGTGTGGGGTCGTGGCGTTCGTTGAATCTGGCGTGTTGCTATAGATCGATTTCATGCGATTCCTCGGGTCATCCCTGACGTTGCGTTGCGAGGACAGTTATCACCGGTGAATACGACCGGCGCAACGCGAGGTAATGGGTCCGGATTTTACGTTAGAGGACGTTAGGCATGCAAGGCGCGGCCGTTTGCGGTAACAACGGTGGACTGGCGTACTGACGACGAGCGTGGCAGTCGGTATTATCGCCGGTTTCAATGAACGATATTTTCGTCCGTAATGGTAGAACGGTCGCAAGCGCGGGCAGTTCTTGAAGCCAGACTGCCCATGCCGATCGACCGATTTACGGTTGTAACGATTGCCGTCTGATCCGTGCATTGACGGCGATATGAGACCACCCAAACGGAATCACCCGAGGGGAAAGCAACATGCCTTTTTCGTTTACGCGCCGGTTAGGCGTTGGTGTCGTCACCGTTGTATGTGCCGCATTCGCGCAGACCGCCGCGGCGGAGTTCGAGCCGCCGATCGCCATCAGGGCGGGCAAAGTCGTTCGCGCGCCGGGTGAAACCATTGAAAACGGCGTGATCATTATTCGCGACGGCCGCATCGATGACGTGGGCGCGGATGTCAACATTCCCGCCAACGCGGACGTCTTCGATTTACCTGAGTCGACGGTTTACGCCGGTTTCATCGATGCGCTCACGCACGAAGGCGTGGATGCCAAAAAGCCGTCGGAATCGGAGTTGCGCGCGTTGCGCGACGAGTATCCCGATACGAAGGAGACGATTCAGCCCGGCATTCCCGAAGGCTATCGCCGCGCCATTCGCGCGCGCTGGCGCGTGGCGGAGATGTATGCGCCATCGGATAAGCAGATCGAAGCGCATCACAAGGTCGGACTGACGGCGGCGCTGGTATCACCCGAGTCCACCATCATGGCCGGCAACAGTGCGGTGTACTTGTTAAACAACGAGCCGCTACGTCGACGGTTACTTCTACAAGATTTCGCGTTGCATGCCGATTTGGCGCGCGGCACGCGCAATACCAATTCGCCAAATGACATGCGTTATCCGGCAACGCAAGCCGGCGCGATCGCGCTGTTTCGCCAAACGATGCACGACGCGCGCTGGCAGCGCGACCTCGAAGCATGGCACGCTCGCAATGCGCTCGGGGATGCACCACCATTCGATCGCGACTTGGCTGCGCTGGGGCCGGTGCTCGATCGCAAACGGCCGGTGGCATTCTTTGCGAATGGCGAAAACGAAATTCTGCGAGCGCTCGATTTGGCGGCGCAGACACAGGTCGAGCCGATGGTTGTCGGCGGGCACGAGGCATGGAAAGTGGCCGATCGCCTTAAACGCGAAGGTGTGCCGTTGATTCTGAGCTTGAAGTTCGGTGACAAACCGGAAAAACCCAAGTCGCCGATCATGGATGAGGAACCGCAGGAGCTACCTGCATGGTCGAGCCGCGCACCGACATTCGACAACGGCTGGCACGATCGTGCGTTCGAGCCCGAGCGTGTTTACGACGAACGATTGCGCTTGTGGCATGAGAAGGTGGACAATGCCATGCGGCTGCACGAGGCCGGCATTCGTTTTGCGCTGTCGACGTATGATCTCGAATCACCAAAGGAGCTGCGCAAGAACTTGGCATTGGCAGTCGAGCGCGGGCTGCCCGAAGAGGCGGCGCTGGCGGCGCTCACGACCGACGCGGCGCGAATGCTCGGCTTGGAGAACATGTTAGGCCGCATCGACGACGGTCGCCCGGCGAACCTGACCATCATCGATGGCCCGTTGGCGGACAAGAAGAAAACCAAGGTGCGCTGGGTGTTTGTTAATGGCAAACCATTTCAGGTGGATAAGCCCAAACCCAAGGTGTCGAAAGCCGCATCGGATGATGACGGCGATGAACCCAAGCCCACCGACCGCGACCCGGAAACGTGGGAAGAAGTCGTCGGCGATAAAGACATCGATCTAAATGTGATGAGCCTCGACGACGAGACCGCGCCGGAAGACGAAGGCCACGACGCGCCGGAAGAAGAAGAGGACGCAGAGAGAGGCTCCGATGACGAGGATGCCGACGAAAAGGATGAAAAGAAGAAAGAGCCGCAAATAGTTTGGCCCACGTTTGCAAGTGAGATTAAAGCGGATCGCAAGCCGGCGTTTCAAACTGGCGGTGACGTGCTGCTGCGCAATGCCACGCTGCTTACGATCGAAGACGGCGATTTGGAAGGCACCGACGTGCTGATTCGCGGTGGTCGCATTGCCGAGATCGGTCAAAATATTGCGAAACGCGATGGCGTGATGGAGATCGACCTCACGGGATACTTTATATCGCCGGGTTTGATCGACGCCCATTCGCACTTATGCATTAACGGAGGCCTTAACGAATGGTCGCTGTCCGTCACGCCCGAGGTGCAACTGCGCGATGTAATCGATCACACGCCGGTGGGGGCCTATCGCGCCGTAGCCGGTGGCATCACGGCGATTCATACGATGCACGGTTCGGCCAACACCATCGGTGGGCAGAACGCGACGCTTCGTGTGAAGGTTGGCAAGCCCGTCGCCGATTGGTACTTCACGCAGGCACCGCGCACGATCAAGTTTGCGTTGGGTGAAAATGTTAAGCAGTCCAATTCGCGCAACAGCGGTAACCGGTTCCCGGGTACGCGCTCGGGCGTTGAGACGGTGATGCGCCGCGCGTTCCATGCGGCGCGGCAATATGCGCAGAAACAAGAAGCGTTTCGTGCTGACAAGTCGAACAACAACGATCCGCGCCCGATGCGGAAAGATTTACGGCTCGAAGCACTCTGCGACGTGATGGATGGCAACATCTGGGTGCACTGTCATTGCTATCGCGCGGATGAGATCCTGCGGCTGATCGATGTGGCCGAAGACCACGGCTTCCGCATCGCCGTCTTGCAGCACATTCTCGAAGGCTATCGCATCGCGCCCGAGATTCATCGACACGGCGCTTCCGGCTCCTCATTCTCCGATTGGTGGGCCTACAAGATCGAGGCGTTTAACGCGATTCCGCACAACGCGGCGCGCATGGTGCAAAACGGCATCGTGACCACGGTCAATTCCGACTCGGGCGAGGTGATTCGTCATATGAATCTGGAAGCGGCCAAGTCGCTACGGTTTGGTGGTTTGTCCACCAACGATGCGTTGCGTTTGGTTACGCTGAACGCGGCGATTCAATTGGGCGTGGATAAACACGTCGGCTCGCTCAAGGTCGGCAAGTTTGGCGATATCGCCGTGTTCGACGCACACCCATTGGATACGTTCAGCAAATGTGTGCTCACGCTGATCGATGGCGAAGTGTATTTCCATCATCCCAAGTTCAATCCGGACGAACCGGCCAAGCCGCGCGGTGCGCGGCCTTTCGCGCCGCAGCGCGATTTGATCGACTTGCCGCAGCAAGCTGCGGAGGAAGTGTGGATCACCGGCGGTCGGTTGCATCCGATCAGCAGCGAACCGCGCGACGGAACGTTGGTAATGGTTGATGGCAAGATTCATTCGATGCGCGAGGCGGGCGCGACGGCACCGCCCAACGCGACGGTGGTCGATGCGACGGGCCTCAATGTGTATCCGGGTTTGATCAACGCCGGTGTTGCGTTGGGCTTGTTGGAAATCGAATCGGTTGCAGGCACCGACGACCAGCGCGACACCAGTCGCATCCGTCCCGACTTGCGGGCGCTGTCGGCCTACGATCCGTTCAGTTCGCATATCGGCGTTGCGCGGTCCGAAGGCGTGCTGGCGGCGCTGGTGCCTCCAGCGGGTGGGTTCATTTCCGGGCTGGCAGGCTTGGTGCGTTTGCACGGGTGGACCATGCCCGAAGCGCGGTTGAAAGCCGATGTGGGCTTGGTGGTGGATCTGCCGCATCGACCGCGCGAGTGGCCGTGGTGGGTGCGCGACGAGCAGAAGAAAGAACGCGAAAAGGCGTATGCCGGCGACTTGGCCGAAGTGGAAACATTCTTCCGCGACGCGCGCTTGTACGCCGAGACGACCAAGTTGGCGGCGCAGGATCCATCGGTCTTGCCGTATCGCGATCGTATGTTGGAAGCGATGCGGCCCTATGTGCTGGGCGAAAAGCCGATCATGTTCGCGGCCAACAGTTACAAGGAGATGTTGGAAGTCTTGCGTTTCGCCGAGCGTTACGAACTGAAGCCCGTCATTTTTGGAGGGCGCGAAGCGTGGAAGCTGGCCGACGAATTGGCCGCGCGCAATATCGATGTGATTATCCAGCGCTCGATGGCGTACCCGCGCGGAGATTATGAACCGTGGGATAGCGTGTATGCCAACGCCAAGACGCTGGCCGATGCGGGCGTGCGATTTGCGTTTACCACGGGCGAGCCGTCGCTCGCGAAGCAGCTTGGTATCGAAGCGGGCATGGCCGCGGCGCACGGTTTGAGCGAAGACCGCGCGCTGCGGGCGTTGACGCTCGATGCGGCGGGCATCTTGGGGATTGACAGCGAACTCGGTTCGCTGGATGTCGGTAAGCGCGGCGATGTGATCGTTTGCACCGATACACCGTTGCAGGCTTCCAACAAAGTCGTGGCCGCGTTCATCGATGGCCAACCGCTCGACCTGACGAATAAACACACGGACAACGACGCCAAATGGTTGACCCGCCCAACGCCGGAGTTGCGGCCGGAGGCCGAAGAGTTGAACGGACCGCCCGTGATGCGGTTGGAGTAGGGAAGGGCGAAGGGCGAAGAGCGAATGGCGAACGGCGAAGGGCGAATTGAAGTTCGTTCTCAGCGGTGATCAATGACGATTCTAAATCAACTTAGCCCCCGGCCATTGGCCGGGGGCTAAATATAAACAATGGTACAACGACGCTAAAAAATCTCTCTGCCGCATCTCATCGGGTGCGTTTTATCACATCTCATACTCCACCCGCCCATGCCGTGTACTACGTGAAATCTTCTCATTCGCATATAGACCCGCCAGCACAAACTCGACGCAGGCCGCGCGCATGGCGGGGTCGTCGCTGGGGTTGATTTCGAAAGCCTTTTCCCAAGCGGGGGGCACGCGTTGGAGGCGCTCTTGATAATCCGACGAGGGTAGCATGTCGCCGACTTCGATCGTCACGCCTTTGCCGAAGATATCGGAAATTTCTTCGAAGCCGTGCTTATCGCAGTATTCGTCGAAGACCTTGCGGACGGCGGCGACCATGACCGCTTCGATGACTTGTTGCTCGCTCATCTGATGGCTGCCCATCATGTCGAGTTCGAGCTTGCCCATGCTCGACGAAACGATGTGCGACAGATCACTGATACGCGGTATGGCGTGGGCGTCGCCCAACACGGCGGCGCGGCGGCGGGCGCTGGCGATCATGGTGCGGTAGTTGCTGATCGAAAAGCGCGCCGACACGCCCGATTGCACGTCGACGAAATCGCTTTTGCGCGCTTCGATGGTGATCTGCTCGCAAATCTCCTTCATAAACAGCGGCACGCGCACGGGAAAGTCGCCTTCGAGGTTGATACCCGCTTCCTGCTCCATGATTTCGATGCCGAGTTCGCGCTGTTCGGGATAGTGCGTGCGAATCAGGGAGCCGATGCGGTCCTTAAGCTGCGGGATCACCTTACCGCTACGGTTATACGTCGACGGGTTGGCCGAAAAAAGAATACAAATGTCGAGATCGAAGCGAATCGGAAAGCCGCGGATTTGCACGTCGCGCTCTTCGAGAATGTTAAACAGGCCGACCTGCACCAGTTCGTCAAGTTCGGGCACTTCGTTCATGGCGAAGATGCCGCGATGCATGCGCGGGATCAGGCCGAAGTGCAGCGCTTCTTCGGCGCTCATGCTGGAGCCACCGGCAAGCTTGGCCGGATCGATCTCACCGATGACGTCGGCGAATTTGGTGCCGGGGGCGAGTCGTTCGGCGTAACGCTCGTCGCGCGGCCACCATTCGATGGGCGTGGCGTCGCCCTCGGCGGCGATCAGGCGCTTAGCGCTGCGCGTGATGGGGTTAAGCGGATCGTCGTGCAGTTCGCTACCGGCGACGAATGGAATTTCCGGGTCAAGCAAGCGCGCCAAGCCGCGCATCATACGGCTTTTGGCCTGGCCCTTCTCACCCATAAAGAGCATGTCGTGCTTGGCCAGAATCGCGAGGCAAATCTCCGGTATCACGGTATGGTCGTAGCCGACGATGCCGGGAAAGAGCGTCTCGCCCGCCGACAACAGCCGCAGCAGGTTGTCGTGCAGCTCTTGCTTAACGGATTTGGATTGCCAGCCCGAGGCCTTTAGCTCGCCCAGCGTACGCGGTTTGGTTTCGGTCATGGTGGTCGTCATGGTAGGATGATTGTAGCCGGGGAGGCAGCGGGCGGCATGAGCGATATCGACGAAAAACTGCGGTGCCCGACATGCAAGTCGCTCGATACGGTAGCTGTAATCGACAGCAGCACAGGGACACAGGCAAGGGATCAAGGCGGGTGGCTTGCTGACTGTTGTTCGTGCGGGGAGTGCTTTAAGCAGAGTAAGGTGGAGGCGGCATATCTTTCCGATGCATTACCACTAGGCGCGACCATACAGGAAGACGCTGCTTGCTTTGCGTGTCGATACAACTTGCGCACGCGGAAAACCGGCGGCGCGTGCCCCGAATGCGGTAGTACGATACCGCGCATGGTGCGGGTGCTGCACAATTTAGATTATGCAAGGGTTCAAACGGCGTTCATTGCCAACATATTGATCTATATTTTGGTGTTGGCTGCGTGTGTGGCTATGCAGTTCTTTTCGCCGCATCGATATGTCGCGAACGGACTTATTTGGATTGGATTCAGTGCGGCGATGGTGGCGGCCGGGTTCTTTCAAACCAAATCGTCGCGTTTTGTGATTCAATCATCGCTCGATTGGTACTGGGAAACGCCGTGGGCGCGGGTGCACGGTGTCATACTGTTGTTCTTTGGATTGTTGTTGATGATGCTTGCGATGGCGATATTTTTGGGAAGCTGGGTTTGGGGACGGTAGTGTTGATATGCTGCGAGACGGGAAAGAACTCGATTGTCCCGCATGCGGGTCGGCGGATACATCTTTGACCGAGAGCGGGGAAGCGATGTTGGATCGTGATGCTGGTGAGGCACCGCGAGCTTTGTGCCGTGGATGCGGTCATGAATTCCGGTTCTCGTACGCAGCGACAAAGTTCGTGAAGGCGGCGTTACTATTTGGTACGGTACTTGAGTATGAGGTTCCGTGCCCGCATTGCGATTATAACTTGCTCGGACGGCGGGTCGGCGAAGTTTGCAGCGAATGTGGTAACCGTATATCGAGAGTAATTGTGATGAATAATGCGACGACGCGATGCGATAAAGCTGTTCGAAGTGCCGGACTTGTTAGCTTCATAATTGGATTATCGATCGCGGCAATCTGCTATTTGTCTCTTGGTCTCGATGGTGTATTGGTATTTTGGTTTGCGATGAGTATTGCAATGGTCGTTGTTGGTTACGTTTGCTGGCGGCAGCTGGGTACCTTTGGTTGGGACAACCATCCCGGACGCAACCAATTGATCGCAAAGGCAGTGCTGCTAGTCGCGGTGGGCATCGCCTATATTGCTGCCGGGATCGTAATCACATTAATGGGCTGGTACTGAACACATTCATTTATATGGACTATCGCGAACGAGAACTGAGTTGCCCCGTATGTAGGTCCGCGGATACCAAACTGTTCGTCCATCCCGAGACCGATCAGGTCGTGCACGCCGACGGCATGTATCTCGCGACGTGTCGGTCGTGCGATCATGTCTTTAGCCTCAACGAACGCGGTGTCGACTTGCTTGCGGCAGCGCTGCCAGTCGGCACCACGCTTCACATCGCCACGCCGTGTCCCTGTTGCGGTTACAACCTACAGACGTTGCAGATTGGAGATGTTTGCCCCGAATGCGGTGAAGTGATTCGACGCTTGGTGCAGCGCGCAAACGCGGAGAAGCAAGCGGGCATAAAGCCTCGGCGCGTGGCCGCCGCCTTATTCCTCGCGGGGCTCGCCATCGCCATTATTGGTGGCCGCCTCTTAAAACCCAATCGTGTGCCGGAGTTCGTCATCGTCGTGTTCGCGGTATATGGCGTGTTTCTCTTTTCGATGCGCTTGACGGATCATCGCGCGAAGGCTGATGAGGACAATCAGAAAACGCGCTGGTCGTTGGTATTCGTATATTTGGGTTTTCTCGTCGTTCTCGTTGCTCTCATGGTATTCATTGGCCCCTTTGCGTCGTGGCTATTGCCCTTTATTTTCAAGCAATAACATTTAGAACTTTGGATATACTCTTGAATCGTGATGCACGCTTAATAATTTACCGTCGGCCACAATGATGAACGCGAAGGGTGAGTTTAGTCGCTCTTACGTTGCTTCACCGCTCGCAAGATCACCGTCACGGACGTATCGATCTCGGGAATGCGTTCGGCGTTGGCCACCAACCACAACTTCGCGTTACTTTCGGAATGCGACTCGGCCAGGCTCAATAACGAACTCGGAAAGTCGACCACGGTGATAACGGTACCTTCGAAGTCGGCGGCGAATCGACCATTCTCTTCGCGGCGTGAACCGCAAAACACCCAGTCGCGCCGCTCCATCGGCGCTTGGCGCGCCTTGTTGGTGACCCATTCGCAGATGTTGTGTTCGGTGTGCTGGTTGTCGAGCTGGTAGCGCACGCGCACGTCGACGGCATCACCTTTGGCCGCATGAGCGACGCCTTTTTCGTAATCGAACCACGGCGGACTGCCCGGCGTTAGCCCCATCAGGCCAAGCGCTTCGTAGATATCGCTGGGCTTGGCCTTGGTGGCGAGGATGGTTTCGTGGCCTTTGGGGGTGGGGGATTCGGCCCATAGGAGCAGTTCGAGTTCACCTTGGCGGAGGATGACTTGGGCGTCGACTTCGACTTGTAGCGCTTCGTAATTCAGCGTGATGCCCGGCTTGTAGGCGACGGCATTGCCGGAAGACGAGATATTTGATTCGCCGGCGTTGTCTTTTCGCGCTTCACTGACCGGCATTGCAGTTTTGTCACGCATACCGACGTTCGGGCTTGCCGTTCGGCGCGATTTGGACGCTGCATCATCGTTATCATCCCTATTTTCCGCTTCCGTCTCGCTTACGAAGTTTTTAGCAGAATTGTTCTGATTGGCGCTGTTTGTGCTCTTGTTTGATTCAGTCGCCCTCCGCGATTGCTTAGGAGTTTTCTTCGCCGGAGTTTCTTGTTCGCAACCAAGCGGAGAAATCAGTACGGCGCAAAGCGAGATCATTCGCGCCAATTGAAAAACTCGGGGCGTGCTGTGCGGGCGAACGTCCCCCATCCCCAGAGAGGCAGGGGCACCCGGCACGAAATACCCAACACGAACAGCATGGCGTTCAACATCCGCTCGAACTTCCCCCAGCGCCAAAGGGGCAGGGGCACACGCACGTGGACGCGCGGAAATGTTTCGCATTCCGAAAGGCACCTATTTCAACTCCCACGCGCGCCACATTATTCTTCCAACGCCGCTTGTAACGACTGAATCGCCAGCGCCGTCACGTAATGCGGGTCGCCTTCGAGCCAGCGCGTCGTGTCGTTCACCCAACTGCCGTCTTTAGCTTGGCGCTCGATAAGTTCGTCGATCAAATCGAGCCGCCAGTTGTGTTCTTTTCCCTGGGCGTCGACCAACATATCGTCTCCCCAAACGGACAGCGCCTTCGCAAACACATGGTAGTAATAGAAAAGGCCTTCGCGCGCCTGTTGGCCCGGCATGTTGGGGTTGGACTTGAGCGTATAGTTATTGCAAATCCATTTCAGGCACGCCTGAATGCGCGGGTCGTCGCGTTTGACGTCGGCATACAGCATGCTCTTAAAGCCCGCGTACGTGACCGATCCGTAGCAGCGTAATGGCCCCTGACCCTCATTAATCTTCTCGCTCGCTTTGGATTCGCCACCGTTGTTGGTGCTGTAGATAAAGCCGCCATCGTTGCGACCGTCGGCCAACGGTAAGTCGTTGGTCGCGTCGTATAACTGGCAACGCGAGACAAACTTCAGCGCGCGTTGATAAACCGGATGCGTTGTCGGCAGGCCGCTGGCTTTCAACGCTTCCAACATCATCTGCGTGTTGGAGATGTCCGGTCGCTTCGTTTGGTTATACCCCGCGCCGCCGAACCACGGATTGTCTTCGTCGACCGATTCGTTGGCACCGTACTGCAACTCGGAAAGAAACTTCTGCGCCCGCAGCATCTGGGGCCGATACGAGCTGTCATTGAGATCAACGAATAGCAGCAGGGCGACGCACGTTTGATAGTTCGCAAGATTGTTCGCGCGTTCATAGATGCCGCCGTCGGGCTCTTGAAATGTCATAATCGACTGTAACGATTTCTTCACGACGGCGTGATCGGCGCCGTAATCATCATCATTCACGAAGCTGCGCGCGCAGATGGCCGTGACGGCCGGGCCGTAGTCGCTGGGCCACGATCCATCGGCCTGTTGGCGTTGCGCGAGAAACTTCAGACCGGCGTCGATGGCCTTTTCGGCTTGCTGGCGTTGTGCCGAGGTCAGCGGCGTCGTTTCTTCAGCTTGTTTTTCCTCGCTGGGGGCGGCAAACGCGAATGCGGATAACGCAAGCGTGTAGATACAGATTGCGGTAGCGGTGATACGGCTTCGTTTCATAGATTCACCTGTTGTTGAATTAGAAACAGCTCCTTAGCGGGATCATTATAGTGAAACGAACGAACCGCGTGGTTGTTTCGCGGATACGAGTATTTTGGGATTGAGGGCGGGTGAGTGTTGCGGGTGACGGAGAAAATATTCGATTCCCCATCTTTGGCGCCAGCGAAGGTTGGGGCACTCGACGTGGGTTGGTGATTCGTTTTTCGTCGCGGTCAATAGTGGGCTTTGTCGATTCCCCACCCTATGCTGGCGCAAAGGATGGGGCACCCGGCACTGGGGATTTTGCATCGCTGATTAATTTGATTCGCTGGGGTTGTCGATGTCGCGACAAATCAGTGCTCGTGATCGTGATGATCGTGTCCCTCATGGTCGTGATCGTGATCATCATGAGCGTCGTCGTCTTTTACGACCGATCTATTCGCCGCGCCGTCGGTCTTTGTTGCCGGCGCCGATGGTCCTCCATGGGAATGACCGTGTCCGCCGGCGGCACCGTGGTCGTGCAGATGCGCCGGTTCTAGAAAGCCAATGAAATGTGCAAGCAGAACGCCGACGATCAGCGCCGATGATAAGCGCAACCGATCGCGCGGATGAAAGTGTAATTCCGGTAGCAGGTCGCCCAGCGAGATGGAGAGGAACACGCCGGCCGAAAACGCCAACGTCAATCCGATGAGTGCCCCGGCGTGGTCTTCGAGGGCAACCGCGCCGAGCATGAAGAGTACGGCGCCAATCGGTACGATCATGGCAAAGCCGATGTTCACCAGTTGCGCGAGGCGCGGGCTACCGCCACTGCGGCGAATCAGCGAGGTCACCGACATGGCATCGAGCGGCTTGTGCAAGGCGATGGCAGCGAAAACGCCCATGCCGACCAGCCACATGTTGCTGTCGTCTTCGTGTGGATGGGTGACGCTGGCGGCCAAGGCGACACCATCGAATAGCGAGTGGAGCGACATGCCGGCGGCCAGACCCATCCAACCGTGATTCTGTCGCTCGGGATGCGGGTGTGAGGCGTGAATGTCGTCCGCCAGTTCGGTGGGTGCGTTTTCGTGCGGTTTGACCGGGTGGTGATGCCCGTGAAACGTGCGGGTGACGAGGAACATCACAAGCATGCCCAGCATCATGGCCCAGAGACAACGGTCGAGATTGCCAGCGGCAACCACGCCGTGGGGCAGCATGTGAAAAACGCCGATTCCTAGAATGACGCCCGCCACCAGTGCCATTACCAGGTTCATATTGCGGTGGGAGAGGCGCAGCCGCATCGGCAGGGCACCGCCGAAAAGCGAGGCGGCGACGACGAGGATGCAATAAAGGGCTAGGGTCAGGTAGGTGTTCATGAAAAACGCCAAAACGAACGGAAGTCTTTGTTATACATCGTATTACGAACGGTGCGGCCGGTCAAAGGATAGGCGGCGTTTGCTCGCATCGGGCACGGAACTTCGGCGATAGCTAACAGCTAACCGGTAAAGAATGCAATTCCCTCAGGGCGATAATCGCCCCAGCCGCCCTGGAGAAAAGCGGACGGTAATCTGCGTTAAACACCGACCGGTCCTCTCGATATAATGGGTAGCCTGACACTTGCTCAATCCAAAAGGGAGTTTTTGATGCGTTATGTAACGTTCGCGATGTTGGTTTGTTTGGTAACGGCCTTGCCCGCCCTTGCCCAACCAAATAATGAAGAGGAAAAAGAGTTCGACCCGGCGCTGTTGCGCGCCGGTGAAGAGTTGCTCGAAGGCATGCCGAGCATCCCCGGTAAGGTCGACGAGAAATTCTTCTACGAAGTTTCGACGACAACGGGCGGCATCGGCTGGGCGTATATCGAACTCGACAAGGTGCGCAAGCGCGGTGAGGAGCTTTATCGTTACCGATCACAGTATGCGATCGACGGCATCACGTACGACGGTATCCCTGGCGTGTGGCTCGAGGGCAAATCCGAGTATTGGCTCAACAATGACTTTACTCCGGTTCGTTGCGAAGACGACTTTCTGCTCATCTCGCCGCAGATCGGCAAGAACGATGTTCTGCACAAAGCCGTATTCAAAGACGGTGAAATGAAAACGCGGCGCGACTTTCGCCTCAAGTATATCGACGAGACGAAGACCGTTCCGGAAAGCAAGCCCGTGATGCTGCTGGAGCCGTTTTTTGACAAATTGAATTTGGAAAGCGGACAGAAATTTGTGCTCAATTATTACGATCCGCTCGAAAATGACTTCGGATCAATTGAATACGAGGCGCTCAAGCGCGACGGCAACGAGTTTCGCATTTCAACCAAGCAATGGTATCGCGTAATCGACCCGAATAATCCCAATCAGGGCGATCCGAACAACCCCACGAGCGCCGAGCGCGTCAAGAGGCGCGAGGGTTATATCATTATTGATGGTCGCGGCGCATTCAAGAAAAAGTATGACGCGCGCTTGGACATCACGTACGAACGCAGCGACAAGGATCGCGTGATCGAAATCCGCAAGAAGATGCATGAGTCCTTGCAGGACGACGACTAAGCCGTTTCGGTTGTTGCGAGTTTTTTCTACGAGACAGACTAGCGAGTCACATTTAGAGTTAATGGCTGATGAAACGCCATTAACTCTAATTTTTTGATGAAGAACGGAGTCGCAGGTGATGAAGCCGAACTCAACTAGTCGACCCATGGTTGCACGGGCGGGGGGCGTAGCGCTACTGTGTACGGCGTTTCTTACGATATGGCTTACGCCAAGTCGCGCGGATGACCCGCAAGCGACTTCGACGGATTCATCGAAGTTATCGTTGCGGCAGCGCGGTGTAAAAAAGCTCGAGCAACTGCCCGACATGAAGGCGCACGTCAATCGCCGATTGACGTTGCTAGCTAAACGCAACGATAAGCCGGTGGCTTGCTCACGATCGTCACTGACGAGTAGTAAGACCGGGGATGCGCTGCGCTACAAGTACGAAGATGTAAGTCTGCTGCGCGGTCCGAGCCAGGAGGTGATCGAAGCGCAGACGACCGCCGTGCTTTCTAAAGATATGCATCCGGAATCGATCGACTGGAAGTTTATCAAGCAAGCGACCAATGGCACTACCGAAACGACGATGGAACAACTTAAACGCGTCGATGGCGAGTTCGTCTTTACGCGCACCATGCCCGATGGCACAACCACGACGAAGCGCTACCCGTTGCCGAGTAAAGCCTATGCATACTTCACGCCGTACCTGGTCGAGTTGCTCCCCTTAAAGGAGGGTGACCGCTTTATCATCAACAATCTCGATCCGGAAACCGGCGATATTACGGCGGAACTATACGCCGTGACGGCCCGTTTGAAGGGCGGGTTGCGCGTTGGCAAAAAGCGCTTGCCGGAACCGTTGGAGACGGAGTTCTTTTATTTGAACGGTGTGCAGCATGTGGAAGCCCACGGTTTGGCGGCGTTGGATATGACGTTTGAAATCTCAACGCTGGAAATCGTCACTGCAATCGAAGAGGCGTTTACACGTTACCGCAAGTGATGGTGCGAATTGGCTCGTCGGCGCTAAGCAATAGATGCGGCGTGCAGTCGCTGCCATTGTTTGCTGGGTAAATCGCGGTTCAGGGCCTTGGCGATCAGGTTTGACGCCGCAAACAGCTTGCCCAAATCGACGCCTGTCTGAATGCCCATGCGGTCGAAGAGATATACCAAATCTTCCGTTGCGACATTGCCGGATGCGCCCTTCGCATAAGGGCATCCGCCCAGCCCGCCGGCCGACGCATCGAAACGCGTGACGCCGATTTCGAGCCCCGCGTAGATATTGGCCAGCGCCGTTCCATACGTGTCGTGCAAATGCAGTGCGATGCGATCAATCGGCAATGCTTGAGCAACCGCTTCGACCACCCGGTGGATGTCGGTCGGTGCCGCCGCGCCGATGGTGTCGCTGATGGCGATTTCATCGCACCCCATTGCCCACAGCGCTTTGCTCACATCGACGACCTTGGCCGTATCGATCTCACCCGCATAAGGGCAAACGAATGCCGTCGACACGTAACCGCGTACCGTCATGTGCGCGCTGCGGGCCTGTTCGACTACACCGGCAAACGTTTCCAACGATTGCGCCACCGACATCCGAATATTCTTTTCGGTAAACGCGTCGGACGCCGCCGTGAAGACGGCGATGCGCTTCAGGCCTGCATCGATCGCGCGCTGCAGCCCTTTATCGTTCGGCACCAGCGCCATCCATTCGCATGCTGCGGAATGGTCGAGTTGGGTTGCCACAGCGCCCGAATCGGCCAATTGCGGAATCGCCTTCGGATGCACGAAGGATGTCGCTTCAATCGTGGGCAAGCCCGCCGCTTGAAGCGCGCGAATAAAGGCGAGCTTGGTATCCGTGGCGATGTGCTCGGGCTCGTTCTGCAAGCCGTCGCGCGGGCCGACTTCGATAATGTGTACGGCATCGGGCAGCTTAGGCATCGCGCTTCGGCTCCAATGACGCCAACAATTGATCGACTTCGACGAGCTGGCCGACTTTGCAATGCACTTCTTTTACGGTGCCGGCGCTGGGGGCCGTCAGCGTCATCTCCATCTTCATCGATTCCATCACGATCACGGCCGCGTCGGCTTCGACTTCATCACCCGCCGCAACATTGATCTTCAGAATCGTGCCCGGCATCGGCGCATTGAGCTGGCCGCCACCTGCCGCCGCTGCCGCGCCGCCGACGCGCCTTGCCGTGCGCTGTTCGATATCGAACGAATAGCCGAAACCATCGAGCCAAACAAACACGCGCTGATCGCGCCGCGCCGTCTGAAAGCGACGCACCTTGCCGCCGAGATGCAACCATCCGCCACCCGAGCGATCGGATTCGATCTCGAGTTCGCGCGCCGGTGCATCATCGAGGCGCGCGACGTAATCGTTGGGGCTATCGCTGCCGCGTTCGAGTTGCACGGTCTTGGCGGTGTCGATGCCGATTTGCTTAAGCTGCGTTTTCTTCATGATTAATAAGCCTTCCATGCGCCGGCCGTTTGCCACGGTCCTGCTTCCGCCATGGCTGCCATCGCGATGTTCGCCCGCGGCGTGTTCTGGCCAGCGACCACTGCTGCGAGGATCCACGCCTCATCCGGGGCGATCTCCGGCTTTTCGACAGCAATCTGATGGTCATCGAGAAACCGCGTGTAGATCGCGCCGCTGCGATGCTGTGGATGATCGACGACGGCTGCCAGAAACTCGACATTTGTCGTGATTCCCAGGATGCAATACCCGCGCAGGGCCGTCACCATGCGGTCGATGGCCGTCGCACGATCCGGGCCCCAGACGATGAGTTTCGACAACATCGGGTCGTAGTGTACGGTCACCTCAGTGCCGGTCGTTACGCCCGAATCCACGCGTACATTGGCACCGCGCGGTTCGGCATAGGCTTCGATCGTGCCGGTCGATGGTAAGAAGCCGCGCGCCGCATCTTCGGCATACACGCGCACTTCCATCGCGTGGCCGCGTTGCGTGAGGTCTTCTTGCTTGAACGGCAACGGCTTTCCGGCGGCGATATCGATTTGCAAACGGACCAGATCGAGTTGCGTTACCATCTCGGTGACGGGGTGTTCGACCTGCAAACGCGTATTGACTTCGAGGAAATAGAAGTTGCCGTCGTCATCCAGCATAAACTCGACGGTACCGGCATTGATGTAGTTTATCGCCTGGGCGGCGGTCACGGCCGCGGCACCCATGCGCGCGCGCAAGTCATCATCGAGGGCTACGGAGGGCGACTCTTCCACGATCTTTTGATGTCGGCGTTGTATCGAACACTCGCGCTCGAACAAGTGAACGACGTTGCCATGCGTATCGCCGAATATTTGAAACTCGATATGCCGCGCCTGTTCGACGTACTTTTCGACGAATACGCGCGCATCACCGAACGCGGCATTGGCCTCGCGTTGGGCCGCTTCAAATGCGGCGGGCAGTTCCTTGGCGTTGTTAACCACGCGCATGCCTTTACCGCCGCCGCCGGCTGCCGCTTTGATCAACACCGGATAGCCGACGTCGGCGCAAATGGTATTTAACTCATCGATGCTTAGGTCGGTCTTGCCCGACCAACCGGGGACGCACGGCACGCCGGCTTTGCCGAGCGTGTCTTTGGCAATAATCTTGTCGCCCATCGCCCGAATGGCGTCGGGTTTCGGACCGATGAAGATAATACTCGCCTCGGCGCAGGCTTCGGCAAACTTGGCATTTTCGGAAAGGAAGCCGAAGCCGGGATGAATCGCATCGGCACCGCAGCGTTGCGCGATGGCGATGATCTTATCGATACGCAGATACGACTCGCCCGACGTCACGCCTTCGAGGGCATACGCTTCGTCGGCAGCGCCGACATGCACGCCCGCGCGATCGGGCTCGGAGTAAACCGCGACAGTGGCGATGCCCATCTCGCGACAGGTCCTGGCGATACGCACAGCAATCTCGCCACGGTTGGCGATGAGGATTTTTTTGAACATCCCGGGAACTATACCGCAAGGCGGTCGATTTCTCTAAGCAGGTTTTCGCGAGCCGGGGCTTCGTATTTCTGGATAAACGCGTCGGTCGAATAGATGGTGGGGCGGGCGACGAAGCCCTGCAGAATATGGCGGCGACCTAGTTTGAACGTGGCCTCGTTCATGTGGCGGTATTCGACGCGAATCGCCTCGGCATACGCATCGTATTGTTCGGGCGCGGCGCCGAGAATGGCAAGATCGAGATCGACCATCAGCCGTTGATCCGGCGTCGTCGGTGCGGCGGCATGTTTGGTGGCGAGGATCAGATGCGTGAGAACATCGGCTTGCATGGGGTTTAGTGGGAAAGGATACAGCAGCGCGCGGCAAACTTCAGCGCTGCGGGCTTCGTTGTCGTTGGCCTTGGGGTTGTAAACGCAATCGTGAAACCAAATCGCAAGTTGCACGAGCAGCGGCTCGTTCGCGAACAAGCCCATGAGGTTGAATTCGTCGAGCATCTTTTCGATATGATGTAAGTTGTGATAGGCACGCGCGGGATACCCATACAGCGCGCTAAGGCAATCGAATGCTGCCGCCGATTGCGCGGGCGTGGCGTTGAGTTGGGTCGCAAGACTAGTCCATCGGTTGCGCATGAAGGCTCTTTATATCCTCAAATATCGCCGGGGGTAAATATCGCTCGACGACGGCCTCCCAACCGACCGGCCCGATCATCCCACGCACGGTCGACGAACTGACTTCGATCAGATCGCGCGGAGGGATCAGAAAAACGGTCGTCAACTGCGGATACAGGTCGCCATTGATGTGGCGCATGGCGTGTTCGTAGGTGTAATCGTTCACATCGCGCATGCCGCGCAGAATCACGTCGGCGCGAATCGCTTTGGCGTAATGGGCGAGAAAGAGATTCTCGAACGAGGTGATCGTGACGTTGGGTAGATGGTTCGTGATATCGCTAAGCCAACCGAGACGCTTTTCGAGCGGATAAGCGGCATGCTTTGAGGGGTTGGTTCCGATGGCGACCGTCAGCGATTCGAAAAGCTGCGCCCCTTGCTCGATCATCCACAGATGACCGCGCGTCGGTGGATCGAAGCTACCTGCGTAGACGGCGGATTGATGCGAGTTAGCCATCGTATTGACCGATCAGTAAGCAGTAACCGTCGGGATCGGCGACGCGTAACTCGCCCTCGGTCATGTAGGCCGGGTGTTGCACCTCGAAGACGACGCGCCGACCGTTGTTCGGCCCTGCTTGTCCGCAGTACTTCCCCCCATTGTGCAAGCCTTTCATCAATAAATGGTCGCGAAGCAACTTTACATCACTGGTAAATAGATATAACAGGACCGCCTGCTGTTCTGGAATAACCGGTTCGCTTGCTTTTGCGAAGAAGATTTCAGCCCTTCGATGTTGGTTGTCCGAATAGCCCACGGCGGCCCACATTGCCGTTCCATCATCCTTGCGGTACCAGTTTTTATCGTCGAACCCAAGTAGCTTGTAAAACGCGACTGATACCTCAACATCGTCCACATGCAGATGTGAAACGGCACGGAATACAGGTGACGGGCAATCGTTGGCGTGCTTAGTCATACGCGCGCGACTCGCTTGAGAGGGTATGTGACATCAGGCTCTGTAGAGCGGCACGGGGCCGGGATTTGCCTCATGGTCGCGGCATAGCTACCTTGGCTTTTCAGTTGCTGATCCAACCCGGCTTGCGTTTCTCAAGAAACGCCTTAAGCCCATCCTGACCCTCAGCAGACACGCGCCGCTCGGCGATGCGCTCAACGGTGAGCCGCTGCTTGGTATCCCAAGCACTAGCGGCGGTGACGTCTTGCAACACGGCTTTACATGCCGCGACGGCTTCGGGGCCGTTGTTGCAGCAATGTTTGCAAAGGCTAGCGACGGCCTCATCCAATGCGGCGACATCGGAAACGGCTTGGGCGACCAAGCCGATACGCATGGCTTCGTTACCGTCAAATCTTTCGGCCGTCAGCGCATAGCGTCGCATGTGGCCAAGGCCCACTTTTTCCAACACGTAGGGCGAAATGACCGCAGGCAAAATGCCGAGCTTAACTTCGCTTAGGCAAAACACGGCGTCGGAAAGCGTCACTGCCATATCGCAAGCCGCGGCCAACCCCACGCCGCCGCCGATGCAAGCCCCATGCACGCGACCGATGACAGGCTTCGGGCATGCGCGAATGGCACGCAGCATCTCAGCCATCTCCGTGGCGTCGGCAATGTTCTCTTCGACGCTGTAATCGACCATCCGCTTCATCCAGTTGATATCCGCCCCGGCGCAAAAGCTTTTGCCTTCCGAGCGCAACACGACGGCGCGCACGTCGGCGTTGGCACCAACGTCTTTAAAGGCCGCCGTCAATTCTTGGATGACGACTTCGTTAAACGCGTTATGCAAATCAGGACGGTCGATGGTGATCGAGGCGATATGGCCATCGACGTTGGTACGAACAAATTCAGGCATCGCTTTCCTCGCGGTTGGTATCGATTCAGAAATCGAACTCTAAAACCTGGGCGAGCAGATGCCAAGTAGAGCAGAAATGCAAATAGAGCCCTCGACTGGGGAATAAGCCGTCTAGCCTTTTCCTACCGCCAAGACGGTGGTAATAGAACGGGTCTTGGGGGATGGGACACCATCCGTATCACGGTTCCTGATATGAAATAAGCGCGCGGAGCAAAGAGGTTCACCGACTTAAATCACCGCCGTCCGAACGCTAAACTCCTCGCGCGACCTAAGGCCAGGCTGACGGATTCTTCAATTTAACTCTAGAGCCCGCTCAATTCACGCGCCGAATAACCCCGATCACAACGCCCTGAATCTCGATATTCTCGACAAAAATCGGCTCGTAGCGCGGGTTGGAGGGCTGGAGCCGAACGTGATTCTTCTCGCGGTAAAAGCGCTTCAGCGTGACTTCGCCGTCTTCGAGATAGGCGACGACCATTTCGCCGTTGGATGGCGTCTTGCGATTTTCAATTACGACAAAATCGCCTTCGTCGATGTGATCGTCGATCATGCTGTCGCCGCGCACCTCAAGCGCATACACGCCGTGGGGCGAATCAAACATCGAATCGAGATCGAGCACTTCGCGGTTCTCAACGGCTTCGATCGGCGCGCCGGCGGCGATGCGACCTTCGAGGGGGATGCAACCGGGGCGCTCGTCCGGCAGTTCGAGATGATCAGCCAGCAGCAAAGAGCGCGCCTTGTGCTTCTCGCGCCGCAGCAGGCCTTTTTCTTCGAGCGTGCTGAGATGCTCGAACACGGTCACTTTGCTGATGCCGAGCGTGTCGGCGATCTCGTCGTACGTCGGGGAATAACCATGCCTGTGCTGATAGTCCCTCACAAACGTCAGAATCTCGGTCTGCCGCGGGGTGGCGGGCCGGGTCTGCTTTGGCCGCGTTCGGCGCGTACGCGTCGTGCGACTCGTCGATTCGGTGCTGGTGGCGTCGGCCTTCTTGCGGCCGGTCGTTTTCGATTTCTTCTTGGCGGACATAGGAGCGTTCCTCCTGCTCCGGTGAGTGCAGCAGCGTCAACCCCGCCGGTCCCGTGACGACCAGTGGGGCGGTACCCAGACGCACCGCCTCTATCCATGATTGAGACAGCTCGTTGCGGGCGGCGGCTAGGTCGCACGCATCCGAAGCCGTCGCGATCTGCGGGGCTCGCTCCAATCGAACCCAACCGGAACAGATCGCATCCAGCCGCATGCCGACGTCATCGAGCACGCGGCAGCACCGCACGACCGCCCGTCGCCATTCGCGACGAGACATGCCGATGGCGGCACCCATGTTGGCCCGATCCGGCCGGCGAAACGCAGTTGCGATAGCCGTACCGAGCCGCTGCAGTCGCGTAGCGACGCCACAATTGCGCTGCGCCTGCGAATTCGTTGCCTTGCCCTGCGACCTCGACCAACGACCCTTCCGATCCGACCGGGCCGCCGATCTTTCGCCTTTTCGATTTAGTCGTGGTCGCGCGGCGTCGCGGCTGAGTTCGACGCCGCCGAGTTTCACACGATCATTCGGCGACCAGGCGCGACGGAAGTCGCCGCCGGGGCCGGTCAAGCACAGGGGAAGGCTGGTGGTGGAGCAATCGGACAACGAGCAACCTCTTTCCGGCCGGCGTCGGCGCTGCCATTCCCGAGGGAAAGGCCACCAGCCCTTGGGGCAACGTTGCCGGTGCGTTCCACCTGCTTCGTTACCGAATCATAATCCGAACATCGACCGAACGTCAACCCGAACAAGAGGCGAATTTGGAAAATTTTAGGGTCGGTGGTTTTATAGCGGTATCTTTTAAGGGGAGGATCGGTGACTCGCCGGCTTGAAAGTGGGAATATCCCTCGCCGGGACGGCGACGTTTCTCGCGAATTGAGATTAAACGATACCAATATCAATTCTGGGGGCCGTTGGAAAAGCAGGCGTCTCTCGACCGGGTCGCGATTAAGTGCGTCGGCTGCTTTGTGGAAGCGGCTAATAGCCGGCGAATGCCGAACATTATCCACGGTCGAAGCTGTTCGCGAAGCGGTCTAGAAAAGGAGGCATCGTAGTAGGGATTACCACTACCATTGGGATACTCGTTGCAAGTTGAATGGCTACTATCGCGTTGATCCTCGGATTCTCGAACGAGGCTCGTTGTAATGAATTCCCGTCCCCTCAACCCCAATCCCCGTATCAATAACCAACCGTTACAATCAGCCGCATGACGCAAGTCTTTATCAGGGCGGTTCTCGTCGCGACGGTCGCGGCGGTGGCCGTGATTCTGTTGCTCGAGGCCATGTCGGTCGTCGGCGGACTCAAGGTCGGCGGCTTGGTCGGCTTTTTGGTCGGGCTGCTGTATCTCGTGCCGCGCGCAGCGCAACGATCCTGCCCGCGCTGTGGCATTCATCTGCAAGGCGTCGGCGGGGTGGCCTGCCCCCAGTGCGGCTTAGCAATGGGCGACTCGTTCGATACGCCCGCCACCAGCGACCAACCCGGCATGACGCGCTGCGTTATTTGTGGGACTGACTTCCCCGAGGACGCGGCCGATCGCGGTTGCCCCGTCTGCGAAGCGGCCCTGCGTCGCGTGAGAACTTCCACAACGTGTCCTATATGCAACGCGGAACAGGCCGATCGCGACAGTGCCGTATGCGTCGAATGCGGGGCGGCATTGGCAGTGCCGCCGGATTCCGATGGCTAAACCCTTTCAGCGTTTTCGAAATCTCCGTATCGCAAGCCAAGCATGTCGATTGGTGGTGAAGGTTCGCCTCCGCTCTTAGAATTTAAGATTGAAACCATTCGCGCGACTCCAAAGCGTTGACCAGCAGAACCGACCCGCGCCCGCCGCGCGGCCAGCCACCCGAAGGAAATACGCATGGCTCTCGACAACCACAGCCCCATTGCCAAACAAGACCCGGAAGTGTGGAAAGCATTTGTCGCCGAAGAGGAACGACAAGACACCACGCTCGAACTCATTGCTTCGGAAAACCACGTCAGCCCCGCCGTCTTGCAGGCTGCCGGTTCGATCTTTACCAACAAATACGCCGAAGGCTATCCCGGCCGTCGCTATTACGGCGGCTGCGAAAACATGGACACCATCGAAAACATCGCGCGCGACCGCGTGAAGCAACTCTTCGGTTGCGATCATGCCAACGTGCAACCGTCCAGCGGCAGCCAAGCCAACCAGGCCGTCTTTCTGGCGACGATGCAACCCGGCTCGCGCTTCGGTGAATCCGAACAGCGCGAAAAGAATCCCGATCAACCGGTGCGCACGCCGGGCGACATGATTCTCTCGCTCGACCTCGACCATGGTGGTCACCTCACGCACGGCAAACACGTGAACATGAGCGGCAAGTGGTTCCGCGTCACGCATTACGGCGTCAACCGAGAGACGGGCCGCATCGACATGGACGAAGTGCGCCGCCTCGCGCGCCAGTGCAAGCCTAAGATGATCATCACCGGCGCATCGGCCTATAGCCGCATTTGGGATTGGGATGCGTTTGCGGAAATCGCCGAAGACGTCGGTGCAATGTTGTTAGCCGACATCGCCCACATCGCCGGCCTGGTGGCGGCGGGCGAACACCCCAGCCCCGTGCCCGTGTGCGACTTCGTCACGACCACGACGCACAAAACCCTGCGCGGTCCGCGTGGCGGTCTGGCCATGTGCAAAGAACAGTGGGCCAAAAAGCTCGACTCGGCGGTCTTCCCCGGCATGCAGGGCGGGCCGCTCATGCACGCCGTTGCGGCCAAGGCGGTGGCCTTCGGCGAAGCGCTGCAACCCGGCTTTAAGGATTATCAGAAGCGGGTGATCGAAAACGCCAAGACGCTGGCCGAATCGCTCATCAGCCGCAAGCTCAACATCGTCTCGGGCGGCACCGACAACCACGTGATGCTGGTCGACCTGCGCGACGGCTTCCCCGATGTGACGGGCGCGATGGCCGAAGACTGGCTGGGCCAGGCGGGCATTGTGGTCAATAAGAACATGATCCCGTTCGACGAACGCAAGCCGATGGAAACCAGCGGCCTGCGCCTTGGCACGCCGGCCCTCACCACCCGCGGCCTCGGCCCGGACGAGATGCGCACCGTCGCCGAGTTGATCACGAAAGCGATCGGCAGCGCGGGCGATGCGAGCGTGTTGGGTAACATTCGCAACGATGTGCGCGAGATGTGTAAGCAGTTTAAGTTGCCGCACGCGTAGGTGGTGTGGGGCTTGAGGCTTGGGTCGTGGGGACGCGTCTTGGGTCGTGGGGCGTGAGTGGACGTAGGGCATGTGTAAACCTGCCTCTGCCACCAGCGACGAATGCCAATCACGAAAGAAATCGTCCGACGTGTTCGAGGGCGAAATGCCGCCGATTGGCGTTGAGGCACGGATCAGCGCAACGGTGACGTGTCAGCATGCTCGGGCGTATTTGATGGTACCGTGTTGCGCAAGAACGCATGTCGATCCTATGGATCGACATGGCACCCGGCTTCGCGTAAAGATTTGACGTCATCGCACGCATCACATGCTTGCCTTGACGGGCAAGCATGCCACCCGCCACCCGCCATTTAATTTACATGGATGAGGTTGGATAGTGGGTTGTCCCCAACCCACGATCGAGTGTCGCACGAATTTCGATGGGTTGAGATTAACCCAAGCGACACTAAGAATGACTTAACTAGGAATCAGAATGTCTATAAATGCCTGGATATCTGCCCCGTTGCAAACCCCATCCGCATTAAGATCACTCACGGCCAAATCATCCAGATTTGCGTCCTCACCAACTGCAATGGCAACAAAAGGCATTATGTCATTGATATCGACGACCCCATCACGGTTAACGTCGCCGGGAATAACCCCAAACGTGTCAAAAACATACAACGATCCAGAATTCGCCCCGTTGTCATCGTCACCTATTGCCCCAACAAAGATCGACCCATTTGAAAACGTAGTTGATGTGCCAAACAAGTCGGATGATGCCCCATCGCTTGCCGCGAGTTTGCTAATGAGCGCGCCTGATGCCGCTTCGTAAAGGTATGCAGAGCCGGACTTAGATCCACTGTCGTCATCATGGCGTGCCCCGATTGCTAAAGTTCCATCATCAATCGCAACGGAGTTACCGAAATTATCGCGATCATGACCGTCGGCTGGGAAAATGAACTGGAGTTGCTCACCAGTTGAGGCATTGAATACGTAGGCCGCACCTGAGAAATCGAAGAAGATGCTCCTGTTCGGCGCGCCCACCGCGACTAGGCCGTTACCCATACAAATGCTATCGCCGAAATGGCCGCCCTGATCTCCATTGTAGTTTTCGATGTCGGCCTGGAGCTTGTTGATCTGATTTCCCGAAGACGCGTCGAACAGATACACCTTGGCGAATGTAAAGCCCTCACCGAGGACGAAGTAGGTACGCGCTCCAATTGCGACGACTCCACCGTCTATGGCGATCGATACACCGAAATTTTGATTCGCCGCGCCGGCATTTGGAAGGAGTTTTTGCAGTTGGTCGCCAGTCTGGGCATCAAACAAATAGGCGGCGCCCGATGCGCTACCAAGGTCGTCATCACGCATTGCGCCGACAGCAACCAAGCCGTTATCAATCGCAATAGAGCAGCCGAATTCATCATCGGACGCTGGATCATTCGGCGTTATCTTTCGTAGCTGTGTGCCGGTAGACACATCAAATAAATAGGCTGCCCCCGATCGCACGCCAAGATGCTCGTCACCGGGCGCACCGACCGCAACCACGCCATTGCTTATCGCCACCGCGGCGCCGAAATTTGCACCTGTTAATCCGCTAATCGGAAGTAACTTTGCAATCTGTTCACCACTAGTCGCATCCAGTAGATAAGCCGCGCCCGCGCCTGCCCCATTGACATCGTCACCCGGCGCTCCCACAACGACGACTGATTGGTCGCTCGCAAGGCTAGAACCAAACTCCTTCCCCGCCGCACCATCGCTAGCGCCCAACTTTCTATTTTCGTAGATGGACTGTGCGTAAATCGATGAATCTAAGGTTCCGATCGATGATGCGACGATGACAACAAATCGAATGAGATTCAACATAGTTGACCTCCAAGTAGTGAGCGGGACCGCTGACGAATGTCGCGGCACTTCAGTGCCAAGAAATATTTAGCCAAGTCAAAACGGATATCCGCCGTGTGTTAATTTGGTTCTTGTGCATCCTCGCCTTCAATATCCAGCCTTTTACCTTAACACTCGCCCGCAATTATCATGCCACTTTGGCTCGGTAATTGACTCAATCGCCATCTTTATGGTTTAGATTGCATACATAATGAGATAAATGAAGAATTGCTATTTGAATTTAGTGGCCTTCGCCAAGAGTGAACACTCTTCGATAACTGTCAAAGTCTCTCTACTTTGATTATTCCGCTATTAATGCGAAGTGTTACGCTGTAAGCCGTGTGTGACGTTGCACACCCGTGTGCGAAGATGCACGATTTCTGAAACGGGATAGCGGCGGCGGGTGGCAACTGTCACCGGATCTGGGTGCCACCGGCCTGCTTGCAGCCAGTGCCCACGGGCGGCGGGTGGCATGCTTACCCTTCTAGGCAAGCATGGGATGCATGCGTTGGCGTCAAAGCTTTACGCGACGCCGATATGGCGGGTGGCCCTGTCAAAATCGCGCGTACTTCCGTGCCACTGTTCTGTGAATGCTCTGTAGAAACCCTTTCTTGTTGACAATAAGAGAATCATCAGATTGTGGACGATGTGTCGCAAGATGCATTCCGATTCGCGGCCCGGTTCGCTGGTGGCCGACAGAGCCGACCCGAGTTTGCGCTTGTGTTGCGATATCGCCGCCTCCACATGCCAGCGGCTGCCGTAAAGCCTACGCGGAAATCGGCGGTGCAATTGTGCGCGATACTTTGTCTTGGGCTCGTGTTGATGCGGGCGACGCGGATTGATCGGAATAATCGTCGAACGAATCCCGAGTTGTTCGCGACTGTACCGATGATGCGCTTCGACATCGTACGCGCCGTCGGCGAACAAGCGATCGATCGGTAGATGACGTGCGGCTTGCGTGACGGCGGGAACGAAGCTGGGCGAATCCTGACACGGTCCGTAGCGCAAATGCATGCCGAATAACAAATACGATTCGTGATGCGCGACCATCGTCCACTTCGGATATCGCCGGTAACAGGTCATGCGGCCGGCGCGTTCGAGGAAGTGACGACTTACATGATGACTTTCCATACCGGTCGCATCAATGGACGCGTCATTCTTTTCTTGAATGAGGTCTACACGTCGAGCGAGATCGGCGACGGCAACGAGAAATTCTTCGAGTGCTGCTTTTTTAAAAAGCGCGCGTGTGCCTTCTGCAATGTCGTGTAATGCGGCACTCGTTCGATCTTCAGAATGCGCCGTAAATCAGATGAATCTCGCAAAATCTCCACGATACCGCGATAGTCGGTCTTGAAAAACAGCTTCAGCGCCAACATCGAGAATAACTGATGCTGCGTGAAATCCCGACGGGAGAACTTACCGGAGTAAGCCGGCAAGGACTGTTTCGACATCTTCACGGCCATCCTGGCCAACGCATTCGGTGACCGCGTCATGCTGCGTTTGGTTGACATACAAAAATAACGGCAGACCCGCCGTCACGACTTGAAGGGTTTCTACAGAGCATTCTGTGAACAGTGCCCACCGGCGATGATAGAATCCCGTTTGTAATCGATGTGACGACGGAATCAGCACATAACTTCAATCACTACTCCCGCTTCACACTATTCATAGAACAGTGGCACCCGGCACCCGGCGTCAAAGATAAGCGTCGGTACGGCGCACGCGCAGATGATTTAGAGTATTCGATAATTGCCGGTGTTTCGGTGGGTTGAGTACAACCCACCCTACTGCTGCGTTTGTGCAAGTGTGAAAGCGGCATCTACTCAGGCAATGACTCGATTCACATTCAACCTAATTCGCTTGCTCTAAATCTAGTTCTGATCCTGCAAGATCACCGTCGCGTCGCCGTCTTGGCCGAACGTGAGTTCGCACGTCTTGCCGGCACCCAAACAATCGCCGTTCCACGTAATGAAAACATAGCACGGTCCCAACATCGGGTTCGCGCAGGCGGCGGAGCTGTTGTCTTCGTAGTCGCGTATCTGCAGATTCAATATGGCACCGTCGCGATGGTAGCCCCAAAGCACCAACGCATCGGGGTTGTCGCTGACGCCCACGCCCGATTGTTCGACGGCTTCCGGCGGCACGATGTAGCGATCGACGTCGACATTGATGATGACGTTGCTTTCCGGTCCGCCACCTTGGGCTTCGATGAAAATCGGATCCATCGCGCGGAACTCGGCGGTAATCGTGCGGTCTTCGGTTAGGTCGAAATATAACGTAGCCGGGTTGGGGCCAATGTCCGCCGTCACAAAATCGCCCGCCCATTGCGAAAATTGCATCGGTACTTCAACGATTGGATTGGGCGGGGGCGTGACCGTCAGAAACCCATCGCTTTCGACGGCGACCAACGCGATTCTGGTCCCGGCGGGATAGCTGTATTGCATCTCGATCATATCGCCGAAGTTGCTCGTCAGAGAGACCTGAAAATCCGACTGCGGGAAACGACCGTCGAGTGCGGCGTGATCCTGCGGTCCGTCATCGACGATGCCATACACACGCGCGAATGCACCGTTGGCAGGGCCGGTGATGCGCAGCGTTAGCGTTGGGTTACCGTTGTTGTTGGATGGTGGTGCTGGATTACCGTCCGGCCCCGATGTGTTGTCGTTGGTATTGTCGGGCATCGTGTCCGGCGGGGTCATCGGACAATCGGAACCGAGTAACAGCGCCAACACGCAGATACAGGAAAGCCTAGCCAACATGGTGAACTCCTCGCGCGATCGTTCGTTTTTAGCTCCGGCAAGCTGCATGGCGAAGCAGGCTTAGCCAAATCGCTCAGGATCACAGAAAGTGAATCGATACGCGTATTCTAAACTAATCGTGTCCGAAATTAGAAGGGATTTTTTCACAAACGCGTATTAAAAAAGACGCCCCAACCGTCGTTGGGGCGTCCTAACGTTGTGCTTAACACTACTGAGCGGTCAGCGTACCGCGAGTAAACTTTAGGCTTGGCGGCGTCGAAGAACGGCAAGCGCGCCAATCGCCAACAACGCCAGCGACGACGGTTCGGGCACCAGGTTGCCGCGCAGTTCACCGCCACCAAACGTGCCGCTGTGAATGTTGAGATAGTATCGACCGGCGAACAGATCGGCTTCCTGCGCTTCCGTTAGCGACACCGTGCCCGCCAGTGCGCCGGATGTCGATCCGATGGCGACGGTCGGCGTGTCCAGCACGACGTTAGCGTCAGCGCCGGAGTTGAGATTGAACGCGATACCGCCGGTGGTATTCAACGGATCGGCAGCATCGGCAAGGTGCAAGTGAATGCCCGATGCCGCGTTGAAGAGCCCGCCGCTGAGGCCTTCGAACTCGAAATCGAAGGATAGCTCGTTGGTTAGCGTGTCGTAGAGCAGGCCCAAGTTGCGTTCGTCGCCGAAGGCCGCCGAAGGCGGCGCACCGCCGGCGACGGGCGTGTTGGCTCCGACCTCGTTGCCCGGCAACAGACCGATGCCGGCGTTACCTTGGAAAAAGAAATCGATGACTTCGGCGGTTGCCGGCGCGGCCGCGAAGAGTGCGAGGGCGCCGACGAGCGCCGGTGCGAGAAAAAACGTCCTTCTAAACATGATGCAATCTCCCCTATTAAAGAGTAAGGAATGGTCAGGGCGAGGCAAACGTTACCTCACCGTATAAAGCGTATGTCGCGCCGCGCCGATTGGCTTGCACCGTAACCGAAACTTCATGAGAAAATCCGATTTCGGTTTCAATGCTCTTAATTAGCTCGAATCGCATGGTAATGGATAGAATCTGTCGGAAAAGAGTTATGTTTTGGAGGGCAATCGGCAGACGTTCCTTTGCTGAAGCGCGGGAAATTCAGATATGAGTGGCAAATGGCCGTGTAGAGAAATCGCCCTTACTTCCGTGCCGCTATTCTGCGAACAGTGCCCACCGGCGATGATAGAATACCGTGGATGGTCGTTCTGACGACTGAATCAGCCCATTTCATCAATCACTACTCTCGCTTCGCACTGTTCATAGAACGGTGGCACAGCGAAACTCAGTGGACGGCACGCGCCAACCACGCCACCACGTCCAACTCGCGCGCGTAGAGACAATGTGGCGCGCTATCGGGTAGTTCAATCCCAGACGCCGCGGCAAGCGTGTTCGTTTCCATCTCAATCTCCGCCGGTTGCAGCGGCCAAGGGACATGGTGGATTTCGCCGCAGCGGATGCGTCGATTCGCGTCGACGGTGTAAAGGCAATAGCGCTCGGTCAGAAATTGTTCCAGCGTGTCGGGTTGAGACAAAAACACAGCGCCGGTGGGGCGGTAGCGGGCGGTGAAGTTGGCGGGGGCGGCACCTTGGTGGTAACGGTCGCTGTGGTAGTGGAAGCCGTCGCCCACAGCGTCGCACGCCATGCGCGCTTTGAAGTACGGTAAGTGAAAAAACGTGCGCGCCGACCAAACGGCGAAGGGGCTGTGGGCGTCGAGCGAGAAGAACCAGACGCCGGGCTTATCGCGATAGCGCACGTAGGTGCGCAGGTTCAACTCGGGAAAGTCGCGCATCTTGGGCAGATAGCGCGCGTGCACGTTCGCCATCGTCAACGGCACCACACCCACCCACGCTTCGCCCTCGAACGTGTCGATCTCCAAATCGCGCGGTATCAGATCGCGCAGCGCCGAAACCGGCACCGGCCAATGGGCGAAGAGCAAGTCGCGCCATTGCATGCCCATGATCCAAGGGGACAACGGCATCGGCCAGGGGCGGTGATCTGTCTTTTCCAAGAACCCTTTACTCATAATGGGATGATATCGTGCTTGGATTGTGTGGTTGATTTGGCGACAAAATTATTGAAATGAATGACGACGCTTTGCCTCGTGATTCCAAGTTGCACCAATTTACCATATTGCCGATCAATACCTTTACCACCATCGATTGGTGGGGTTGGGCGGAGTTCGATGTGCGTCGCTGTGCGAGTGCGGTAAGATCGAGATTATGAAGCGACGCACCAAGGTCAGCCTGTCGATCGCACTCTTTGCCTTGATGGGCCTTTACAACTTGCCGTATTTCTGGACGACGCCGTCGGCGGCGGAGTTCTGGCAACGCCCCCTCTTCGGCTTCCTCCCCGCCAGCATCGCGTATTACCTCGTCTGGCTCGCGCTCACCGTGCCTTTTGGTTGGTGGCTGTTGCGCGTCATGCGGAGCGACGCGCGATGATGCTGGCCGTCGTCATCGGCTATCTCGCGATCTTGCTCGGCATCGGCGCCGTTAGTTCGCGGCGCGGTGCGGCGTCGGCGGAAGATTACTTTCTGGCCGGTCGCAGCTTCGGCACGCTGGTGTTGTTTATGGCGCTGTTCGGCACCAACGTGACGGCGTTCGCGCTGTTGGGCTTGCCGGGCTTGGCCTATCACAAGGGCGTGGGCGTGTTCGGCTTCTTCGGCGCGGCGGCGGCGTTTTGGGGCGTGGTGGTTTTTGTGCTACTGGGCTATCCGATTTGCAATATCGGCAAACGTCTAAATTGTGTGACGCCCACGCAGATGTTCGCGGCGCGCTGGCAGTCGCCCGCCGTGGGCTATGCGATTTTGCTGTTGATGCTGCTTTACACGGTGCCGTATGTGGTGATCGGCATCATGGGCGGCGGTTACGCGATCTCAACGTTAACGAGTGATGCCGATGGTAATGGTGGGCTCTCATACCAAGCCGCGGCGCTGTTGGTCACAGTCGTGACAGTCACGTACACCAGCCTGGGCGGCATGCGCGGCACGGCGTGGACCAACGTGTTTCAGGCGTCGGTCTTTTTGGTGTTTCTGATCATCGCATGTGTGGGCATCGCCAACGAATTGGGCGGGCCGACGGCGCTCATGCAGCGCCTCGCGAACGAAGAGCCGCAACTGTTGCAGCACAACTTTCCGCCCGGCATCTGGGCCACGGGCTTTTTGATCGGGCCGGTCAGCATCATCGCCTTTCCGCACATGTTTTTGCGTTTGATGGCCGCCAGAGATGCGTCGTCGCTGCGGCGCACGATCAAGCTGTATCCGTGGGCGTTGGTGCTGTTGTTCTTGCCTGTCACGCTGATCGGCGTGTGGGGCGCAGTCACAATTCCGGGGCTGGAAGACAAGGCCTCCGACGGAATCTTGCCAATGTTGGTGGGCGATTTTCTACCCGGTTGGCTCGGTGCCGTGGGCCTGGCCGCGATTTTGGCCGCCGTGATGAGCAGCCTCGACGGTCAACTGCTCACGGTCAGCACGCTGGTCTCGATCGATGTGTTTCATCGACAAGACGATAAAAACGCGCGGCTGGCGGGGCGCATCTGCGTGATCGTGTTCGCAGTCCTGGCGTTTGCGATCGCGCTGATGAAGTTCGATGCGATTTATGCGATTTCAAAATATGCCTTCAGCGGTTACACGCTGATCGTACCCGTCATGATCGCCGCGTTTTTCTGGCAGCGCTCAACGGCGGCGGGCGTGTTAAGCGGCACCATCGTCGGGCACGGGTTGTTACTCTGGTTCTACGCGCCGGACCTGCCGCGCTTTGATTGGATGGAAACGTTGCCCGTCTTTCCGGTGGCGCTGTGTTTGATCGCGGAAGTGATCGTGATGGTGGCCGTAACGATGATGACGCGACCGGCAGCGGCGGTGGTGGTGGAGAAGTTTGAGCGACCGTTTGAGGCAGAGGCGGCGACGGCGTCAGCGTAGGATAGATGTAGGGTGTGGTCGTACTCGACCCACCGAAACACGAGTGACTATGTAATGTGAGTTGGTTCCAGTTCGCCTTGCGTAGCGACATCGCATTCAAGCCCACATTCCGGGCACGTACCCGATTGATTCCCGGTAAGGTCATAACGGCAGCGCTTGCAGCTTCCGGCTTGGGGGCGACGCAATTGCAGTTGCTTTAAAATCAACAACATCGTAGTGACCAAAATACAGGGCGCGACCGCGACCCAAAGTGGAAAGCGATAGACAAGAAATTTCTGTTGCGGATACATCTTTTTTTCTGGGAGTTCGGGCCAACCAAGACCAAGCCGCTCTTCAATGGAAACACCCTTGATCGGCTCAAATCCGAAATAGGTGAATGTGGGAACTATTACCGGTGCGCCGTGTGAATGCGTCGCATTTCTTCGGGAATCCACAACTCCGATTTTTCCACAATAAACTGCTGCGTAAAAGTTCTGGCCTGGTTTTTCGTTTCCGAGGGGCAGCCACATGCATAAGACACTGAACGCCCACGCACCAATCGTTGTGATACAGGCCAGCAACGACATGCCGATGGCGATGTTGAGTCGTAGATTGGGTTTCGCAGCTTGCGTTTTCATCAGCGGTATAGATTCGGTCGTTTGCATTGATTGATACCGGCAAATGGCTGGTATGTCGCACCGTTCTTCGCCTTATCAATACAGTCGTTCGTTACTTGAATCCAACGCAACGCGCATGGTCAAAACTCGCGAGCGAAGAAGAAACCCTCACCCCGGCCCTCTCCCTACAAGGGAGAGGGAGTAAGGCGCTCGTCTATTTTACGACCCCACACCTCTCGTGTAACCTTTTCTCCGTTCGCTAACACGTACCGGCGGGGGCTTGGGCATGAGCCATGACTGTTTGAAGGTCGATATCCATACGCACATTCTACCGAAGACTTGGCCCGATCTGCGCGAGCGGTATGGCTACGGCGGGTTCGTGGCGCTCGATCATTGCAGCCCCGGCAAGGCCAATATGATGATCGACGGGCGCGTGTTTCGACCGATCGAACATCGCTGCTGGGATGCGGCGGTGCGGATCGAAGATTGCGAGACGGCCGGTGTCGACGTGCAGGTGCTGTCCACGGTGCCCGTGATGTTTTGCTATTGGGCGCAACCCGAGCATGCGCATGACTTGTCACAAATCTTGAACGACGATCTCGCCAATACGGTGCGGACGCATCCCGGTCGGTTTGTGGGTTTGGGTACGATCCCCATGCAAGCGCCGGAGTTGGCGATTAAAGAGCTGGAGCGCTGCGTGAAAGACCTCGGCTTTGCCGGGGTGCAGATCGGCAGCAACGTGAATACCGAGAATCTGAGCGAGGCGAAGTTCTTTCCGATCTTCGAAGCCGCCGCCGCATTGGGCGCGGCCGTGTTTGTGCATCCATGGGCGATGATGGGTCGCGATGATATGCGCAAGTATTGGTTACCGTGGCTGGTGGGCATGCCCGCCGAAACGTCGCGTGCAATTTGCTCATTGATCTTTAGCGGCGTGCTAGAGAAATTGCCGAAGCTTCGTATCGCATTCGCGCATGGGGGAGGGTCGTTTCCGTTAACGCTGGGCCGCATCGAGCACGGCTTTCATTGTCGGCCCGATTTGGTTGCATTAGATAACCCACACAACCCGCGCAAGTATCTCGATCGGATGGTCTTTGACTCGTTGGTCCACGACCCGGCGGCGCTGCGATTTTTGATCGACCTTGTCGGCGTGAATCAAATCGCGCTGGGCACGGATTATCCGTTTCCATTGGGCGAGCAAGAGCCGGGTAAGTTGATCGAAGGCATGACGTGCTTGAATGACGAGCAAAAGGCGCGGCTGCTAGGTGGCACGGCGGAGGAATGGTTGGGGCGGAAGCTGGGGAAAACGGAATAGCGAAAAGCGAAGAGCGAAAGTGGGGAGAATACAAAGTTCAAAATTCAAAATGCAAAACGTAAAGTTAAGATTTTGACCGGTGCCGTTGGTGTTATCGCTGAATCGCATCATTCTGATTTGCAATTTCTATATTCTCAATTCGCCATTCAACATTCAGCCTCCCCAAGTCGCAGATATCAAACTCTCCCGCGCGCCTGCCAATTTTGCATTTTCCACTTTTCATTTTGCATTGACGCATGACGATCCCGCCGACCGGGTGGGCTGGCGCCGGGCTCACGGACCAATCCCGATCCCGGTCAGGCGGAACCATCTCCTCGCTGGTATATAGACACGTGCGAGCCAACGTCGTGGACTGGAAAAAATGAAACTTTTTCGCACACGGGAATCGGTGTGCACCGTCGACCGCATGTCGGCAATTAGGCCACATCATTTTCTGGCTGATAATGTGCCGACGGTAGCGAGATGCGCCGCACCGGTTTGAGGTATGCAAGTTGTGTGTATCGACCGCGACGCTCGAAATCCCGATTGATGGTGCCGGCGTCCTGCGTGTTCCGAGTTAAATCTCAGTGATTAAACGCGAGCAAGACGCCGGTTTCGCGAGATTCGAGAAAGTTTCGATCCGACCAGTGCCGCATTCTGCCGATATTTCGAGGGCCGCTCCGTTTCCCCGTAGCGGCAGTTGGTATAATCGAAATCGACGATGTCCGACCTATCGCAACATTCCGAGGAAGATCGCCGCCTGCTGGAGAAGGCGCGTGCCGGTTCGCACGAGGCCTACGATCAACTCGCACAGCGCTATCGCGATGCGCTGTTGCGTTACGCTTCCTCTTATCTCGGCGACGAGGGTCGCGCCGAAGACGTCGTACAGGAAACGCTCGCCAAGCTTGCCTGTGCCGATCACGCCATCGACGGGGCGCTGCGACCTTGGTTGTATAAGGTCACGCGTAATGGTTGCCTCGATGTCCTGCGCCGTTGGCAGCGCAGCCCGACGCACAATCGACGGATGAAGACGGGTGTCGATATCGCGCGCCAAACGACGGGCCCGCGCACGCGCATGGCGCGCGACGAGCGGCGCGAACTGATTCGCCAGTTGGTCGCCGCTATGCCGGAAGAGTATCGCAGCGTGTTGATGCTCAAACACTTTGAGGGCATGTCGCGGACCGAGATGGCGGCGGTGCTCGATGTAACCGAGGCGACGGTCAAAGGGCGCTTGGTGCGGGCGTCTTCCTATCTGCGCGATCAGTTGCGCGAGATCAGCGGGTTCGATTCGCTATGACCTGCGATATGTCCCACGAACAATTGTGGGCCTGGGTGCACGACGAGGAGGATGACCCGATCGTCGCCGCCGAGGTTGCGGCGCACGTTGCGGAATGCGCGACGTGTCAGGATCAGGTCGACGAGATGCGCGACCTACTCGGCGATCTCGATGCGGTTGGCTTAGCAGGCGGCGGCGCGTCAACGTCAACGGCGTCACCCGAAATTCCCGGATATGAAATCGTTCGCAAGATCGGGCAGGGCGGCATGGGCGTCGTGTTTGAGGCCATGCAGGCTCAACCGAGGCGGCGCGTGGCGCTCAAACTGATTTTGGCGGGTCAATACGCGGACGAGCTCCAGCAGAAGCTCTTTCAACGTGAGGTGCAAACGCTCGCGCGACTGAATCATGCCGGTATCGCCTCGATTTACGACGCGGGACGCACGCCCGATGGTCGCCCCTATTTTGCGATGGAATTTATCGAGGGTGTGCCGCTTAATGAGTTTATTCAAACCGAACTGTATGAGCGCACGACACGCGTTGTGCTTGATGTTTTCATTAAGGTGTGCGAAGCGATTAGTTACGCCCATCAACGCGGTGTGATTCATCGCGACCTAAAGCCCGGCAACATCATGGTTGGCAGCCCGCGGCGCACCGGTGATGCATCGCTTACGTCGTCGGGGCGCTTGTCGATTCAACCTAAGGTATTGGATTTTGGGTTGGCAAGATTGACCGAGTCGGATGAAGCGTCGCCTTCCATTCATACGCAGACGGGTCAGCTTACCGGCACGTTGGCATACATGAGCCCCGAACAAGCGCAGGGTCGGCCCGATCTGATTGACGTACGCAGCGACGTTTATGCGCTGGGCGTGATTCTTTATGAATTGCTAACCGGTTCGCTGCCGTATCCGATCGCCAAAGCGCCGCTGTTGGAGGCGGTGCGGATGATCTGCGAACAACCGCCGCAGCGTGTTGATAAGTCGGTGCTGCCGACGGATGTGCAGGCGATTCTGTTGAAAGCCCTCGCGAAAGATCCGCATGAGCGTTATGCCTCGGTTGCGGCATTGCAAGATGATATCGAGCGCTTCTTAAATGACCTGCCGATTTTAGCGCGACCACCGAGTACGGTTTATCAGTTGCGTAAGATGATCGCGCGGCATCGCGTGCCGTTTGCGTTGGCGGCGGGCTTGGTGCTTTCGATCGTCGTCGGCAGCGGCGTGGTGTATTACAAGGCCGAACAGGTGGCGGAAAAGGCGCGCCTGGTGCAGCGTATCAACACGCTGGTGCAGGAGATTTTCGCTTCGGCCAATCCGTGGCGCATGGGTGGCAAAGATGTCACTGTGTTGGAAACATTGGATGGCGCGGCACACCGTATCGAGGACCAGCTGACCGACGACCCGATCGTGGCGGCGGGGGTGCGTCATACATTAGCCGAAACATATCAAGCGTTCGGCGAATACGACAAGGCCGACAAACATTTTCGCTTTGCGCTGGACGTGCGGCGAGAGCGGCTCGGTCGCAACGCGCTGGAAACGGCGGATAGCCACGCGGGATTGGGCGAAAACATCTTCTATCAGAGCGGCGAGGTTCAAAAGGCGGCGGAGCATTTCGAGGCCGCACTGTCGATCTATCGCGATCAAAACGCCACGGCACGAACGGCGGGTATGTTGAACAACTTGGGCCTCGTCGCGAAGCAGGCGGGCGACAGCGTCCTTGCCAAGCAGCGTTACAACGAAGCGTTACAGTTACGTCGCGATATTTTGGCGAAACTGGTCGCCACCGGCGACGCCAAGCAGCAGCGCCTGCAGACCGCCCGCAACGATGTTGCGCAAACGCTGAACAACCTTGGCGCGTTGCATCGACAGTTGCGCGAGTTTGAGACGGCGGCGTTGTATTATCGCGAGTCGCGCACATTACGCGCCAACACGCTCGACGACGTGCATCCGGATAATGCCAAGAGCGCCAACAACTTCGGCAAGTTGCTATACGACATGGGCAACTATATGGAGGCCGCCGAAGAATTCGCTCGCGCCGTCGAGATTTTGCGGCAGGGTTTGGGCGACGATCACCCGTTCCGAGCCCGCGCGATGCACAGCTTGGCCCTAACGTATTACCGCATGGACGATTTCGATGCGGCCCGTCGATGGTGCAGCGATGCGTTGGAGATGCGGCAGAAACTGGTTGCAGCCGGCGCGTTGCCTACCGTAAACGGCGATCTTGCCGATTCGCTGATGCTGACCGGCCTGTTGCAATTAAACGATGGTGATCGTGCGGCGGCGACCACATTGCAAGACGCCGCGGCCATGCAAGCCGAAGCACGCGGCGCAGCGGATTGGCATACTATTTGGGCGCAAGCAGCCATTCTGCGCGCAAAATCAGATCGTTCGCCTGCCGCCTTGCAGATGCTAAGCAATGCCGCCGAACAACTGGAGTCGAGCTTGGGTCCGAAAGCGGCGGCGGTACGCGATGTGCGGCGCTGGCAGTCCGAGTTAGAGCCCTGATATTGATAAATCCCCGCGCAAGGCAGGCCGACGAATCTATCGTTCGGAAGCAGTATTGCACGTCCTATTATCCAAAAGCCGGGGAGATGATCATGAAACACGCCGCATTTGTTGTCGCTACTTTTGCCATCGCCGCTGTCGGCTGGTTCGCGCTCAAACCGCCATCGCAACAGCAACATGTACAGGCCACGCCCGGACCGGTCGCGTCCATCGATACGTCGGTTGGTGAACACGATCTGTTTGCGGAAGCTTACGCGGCCAAGATGGCCAATGATGCCTGGGTACGTATGAAGATGCGTAGCGGTCATCCGTATCAGGACTTTCCCGAAGAACGTCAAATCAAAGAAGCCCGCGCCGCGATTGCCAAGACCATGAAGACACCCGCGGGCGTTAAGCCCGTGCGAATTCCGCGGGTCTCGTCTGCACCATCGATCGACGGCTTGGTGAACCCGAACGAATGGAGCAATGCCGCGCGCATTCCGATCGGCGTGAACGGTAACGATACGACGATGTTCGCTATGTGCGACGGCGGCAAACTTTATCTTGCGGTCGACGCGCCGGGCGATACCACGCCGACGGGCTACGATCAGTTTCGCTTCTACTTCCATCTCGACATCACGCCGCAGCTCGTGAACGAACGCGTGCATCTCGGCAAGCGCGGCGGCAAGCTGGGCGGCATTCGTCAGACCACGGTGCGTTGGCCGGGTGAAGAAGGCAACAGCGATAGCGAACGCTGGAAGAAGTTCCCGATCAGCGATTGGACGATTTTCCAGAACGCGATCGGCGCGACGACGGCCGATTCCTATCGCATGTACGAAATGGCCCTCGACATCAACGAATGCGGCCTGCCGCTGGGCGTTCCGTTCCCGGTACGTGCCGAAATAGAAGCCGACCCGCGCAAAGACGCCAATGGTAAATTCAAAGGCCGAACGTATGTGGGACGCCTCGGCGCACAGACGGCACCGGTTTGGTTTGTAATCGAGTAGTCCATAATTCCGCATCGCAGACCATCCGGTGGTACAACATCCACTATAACTATGCGGGTAACGTACACCCCTTCTCCCTAGCAGGGAGAGGGCTGGTGTGAGGGTTTTGCGAAAGCGCAAGAACCAAAAACTAAACTGGACGCAATAGCAGGATTAGATTTACAACGATTTGAACAAGTGCGCCTGTCCTCGATGATTCGAAGACAGGCGTTCTTTCATTTTTGCTTTGGGGCTTCACTAAGGTGCGGCGACTGTAGTGTGCGTCCCTTGACGCGCCACAACGCCCATTAGTCCAGCAACAGAATGTCACGCACCGTCAACTCAACATCGGCAAACGCTTGCGGTGCAACAGCGTCATCGGATTTGCACTCCTGCACCTCGGTGTAACGATCACCTGACGTCTCGCGATGCATGACGAGCAGATCGCGATTCAGATCGACAACCCAATATTCGGGGACATCCGCCAAAGCGTAGAGTGACGCCCGCTTGGTTAAGTCGTATTCAGCGGTCGAATCCGAAACTGCCATAAGCACCTGAGTATCTTCGACGGTTGGATGATCCGTCGCGAATCGCTTACGTTCATACTTAACGATCGCAATATCCGGCTCCGGCTCATTAAAGTCGTCGATAACAATTGCGGAACGCGTCCTCACCATCGCACGATTGGCGAGTTGTGGAGCTAGAAAATTAAGAAGATATGTCATCACAGCGCTGCGGCGTGGGGTTGGCTTCGGCAGGCGAAATATCTGGCCGTCGATGAGTTCGGTGCCCGGCGCTTCTTCGAGAATGCCGCATTCGACAAGCTTATAATAGCGGGCGCGATTCCAACGATGTGGGGTTGGTGTTGTGGGTTTCGTTGATAGCATGGCGGATTCGGTATGAGCGACGCAACAGACCATTCATGGCAACAACTACCGCTACGCCACACATTTTATCAGGATTCCCCATGCGATGTCGGTTCTGCGATCGAGACGCGACGGCGATTATCCAAAGCGATTGAGCCAGGGCTTTATAAATATGTGATCGATCAAGAGGGGCAAATGTGGGTCGGCGTCGACAAGATATCGACACCCAACCATAGCTCGCTGGTTGGCAAGGGCGAACCTGAGCGAGCGGCTGGTAACATTCGTATCACATCAACCGGAGTGGTGCACTTGAACACGTTCTCCGGCCACTACATGGTCGAAGTACAATTCGATGCTGTTGAAGAACAGCTGTTTCTCAAACTCATTCGCAGTTGTGTCGAGGCCGCAGGATTCGAGTGCGGCCAAGTTTCGGGTGATACATCGCCGTTGCCCAAGCCCAAACGCGGGGAAACATAAGAATGATCACGCGACTAACGACGCACTATTCCTCCGAATCTCCATCGTCACCCTCAAACAACGGCCCCGCCTCGCCTGCCGCTCCATCCACCACGATCGTATTCTCGCCAAACTCGCTCGCAGGAGCGTCATCATCCCCCCCAAGCTTGCGGCCTTTCTTCTCGGCGCCGATCAGCTCGACCTTCTCATCGGCCTTGGCCGTTACGCGTGCCGCGACAGCTTGTAGGTTCTCCATGAGCTGGTCGGGGTCGATATTGGGGTCGATGGCGTTACAGGCCGAGGCCACTTCGGCGATGTAGCGACCGAATACGTTGCGGCGTTCGGTTTCATATTTGTGCTTGCGCCGTTTATTGAGATAGGTTTGCAGCTTGCGACCACAATCTTGCAAGGCCTTCTTTACTTCCTTGCGAATTTCGTCGTAATCGGCGATGGCTTCCTTGCCTTCGCTGGTAAACGGCACCCAGACCGACGCCATGTGCACGAAGATCGCCAGTGGCCCTTGCGGCAAGCCGCCCGAAGGTTGCGACATGCCATACCGCCGCCAGTCGGTATCGGTAACGCTTTTCGAGATGCAACAGCCCGACGCTTGAAACAACAGAGGCACCCGATTGGCAAACCGCATCAGCTTAGCAGCGGAAGGCCCTTTGCGTTCGGCGACGACTTTGCCACGGCGTACTTTAGCTTCGTTGGTGGGTTCGTCGTCGCCGTTCTCCGATGGATCGGGACCTAACTCACCGCCAAACGCCAAGCCGACTTCGATCTGAAACGGATTACCGCGATAGACCGTCGGCGGTCGCGAGGCGGCGGTAAAGAACTCGGCCTTCACGCCCTTGAGCAATCCCGCCAGGATTTGTTCGGGGCCGATTGGCGACAAACAGTTGGTCGACGGCGGTCGAATCTTGGTTTCCTGCATCGCTTTATATAGCGTTTCGGCTTCGTGTGTGCCGATGCGCGTGGGGCGACCGCGTGCACTCACTTTGGCGGCTTTGCAGATGTTTGCTGCGGTGGCTGGGCTTACGCGGCTGAATTCGCTAGTTAGAAATTGTGCGACCGTCTTCGCGGACGTTTCCTTCAACATCTTGATTAAGACGCCCAACTCGATGCCGTAAGGGTGCGGTTTGATTTCGCTCACGGGTTCGGGGGCCGTCTCCGTGCCGCGCGGGTACTCGTAATGATTTCCGTTGGGGTCGGCGAAGGTGAAGTAAGCATGCGGGTTGGCGATGGCCGTCAATTCGATGTATTCATCGACCGACGAACGCCCCTTCTGATACGCGGCCACCAATTCGATAGTAACTTCCGTACCGTGATCCCAATCGACATCGATGGTCTTGTCTTTCACGATCTGCGGCTTGTTGCTTTTGGTATCGATCTGCAATTCGTAATAGTGCGCTGCCGAGCGCTTGCTGGTGCGCGATACGATGCGCACGCTCTTGCCTGTTGTCAGCAAGCCATACATACCCGCCGCCGAAATACCGATGCCCTGCTGGCCGCGACTCATTTTCAGGCGATGAAACTTTGAGCCGTACAGCAGCTTACCGAAGATGTTGGGGATTTGCTGCTTGACGATGCCGGGGCCGTTGTCGCGCACTGTGACGGTGAAACGCTCGTTGTCCTTCTGTGCGATGCCGACATGAATGTCTGGCAAAATACCGGCCTCTTCGCATGCGTCGAGACTGTTGTCCACGGCCTCTTTGACCGTCGTAAGTAGCGCCTTGCGCTTGTTATCAAAGCCGAGCAGGTGACGATTCTTGGCGAAAAACTCCGAGACCGAAATCTCGCGCTGCGCCTTCGACATGCTCTCAGCCGTGGCAAATTTGCGCTTTGTCTTTTTGGCGGGCTTGGCCGCGGCCTTGGCGGCAGGTTTGGTCGTCGATTTCTTCTTCTTCTTCTTCGCGCCGCGGGCGGGGGGCATATCCGGCTCCGGTGGAATCACGGGGGCGTCGGGCGCATCCGCGCCGCCGAACGCCAAGGTCATTTGATCGTCTTTATGGGATTGCTTCTTAGAACGCTTACCGGTGGCGGGCTTCGTGGCCATCCTGGCACCTCTCATCGCGATTGGGTCCGATACATCCGTGTGGCGGCATCGTAATCCGACCGTCAATCAGCAACAACCGGCCCGCCACCGCGCCCGCACATTCTTCAAAAACATCTGCGGACCATAAGTAATTCCGCGCCGATCCGCCGTCGATATCCATTGCGGAGCGGCAGTTTTTGACCGTTCACGATACCGGACTCACGGAGTTTTCCATGTCCTTCTTTCGACGCAAAGACACGCTGTCACCGGCGGTGGCGGCCACCATTTACCGCGATGGGATGAACGCTTACGACCGCGGCGATTTCGCCGAGGCGATCGATACGCTGTCGCGCTTGAACAGTTCGCACGCGCTTTCCAATACCCTAGCGCGGTTTTATCTCGGACAGGCGTACCACAAGCTTGGGTTGCAATGCCTGCGCGACGGCCAGCATGCCGAAGCGGTCGAGCATCTGACCAAGGCGCGCGATATCAACCCCGAAGCGCAAGGCTTGCCGGGCCATCTGGCCGCGGCCTTTGCTGGCCAACGCCGCTACGACTTGGCTGCAGCCGAACTAGAACGCACGCCCGACGCCACGCTCGACCAAACCAGTCACGCCATCCAACAAGCGCATGCCATCGCACGCGATGGTCGGCGCGACGAAGCGATACGCATTCTGGTTGATGCCATCGATACGGCACCGCAGCGCAACGACGCACGTCTACACTTGGGCCTACTATATGCGGCAAGTGAAGACTTCGTCGATGCAATCTGCGTCTTTACCGAGGCAGTCGAGTTTGCACCGCTGAATGCGGAGTTGCGCACCCGCTTGGCACTGTGTTTGGCAGCGGCCGAAGATCATGCCGAAGCCGTCGAGCATCTGGCCATTGCTCAAAAGCTACGGCCGAACGACGCCCAGCTCGCGTTGTATCTAACCATGGCGCTCGATGCCGCCAAGATGACGTGCTTCAAGTTGCGCTTCGATCCGACCGGTGGTGATTTGCAACAAACGGACGACCGCTCGCTCGATGTACTGGGTGATTTGCTCACCAGTGAGCCGGAGTTTGTCGAAGCGTTTTTGAAATTGCCGGCAAGCGATATCGATCGCGACTTGTTCGGCACCCTGCTGTCGATCATCGAGCGCGCCCTTGATACGCGACCCGAATTTGCCGACCTGCACTACCACTGTGCCCGCGTGTACGAACGCTTGGGGCGGACCGACGAAGCGATCGCCGAAGCGAATAATGCGTTGGAGATCAACCCGCGCTACGTGCAAGCCTTGATTCAACTCGGCAAGCTCTACGCCGAACGCGATGCCCATGAGGAAGCGCGCGAACGCCTTTCACAAGCCGTGCTATTCGGCGGCGACTATCCCGATGTGCATTTCATGCTGGGCGAACTCTTCCGAGCCGACGGCGCGACGGACGAAGCGATCAGCGAATACCGACGAGCGCTCGATCTCAATCAGAATTATCAAAAGGCGCGGACCGCGCTGGAAGCCCTTACGGCTGCCTAACGGAAGGGATCTACTCAGATGTCACACCTGCTCGATGCCTTCGGTCGCGGCCTCTTGGCTCATCTCTCCGGTGCGTTTGCCGATATCCTCGGTCGTCCCGGCGATTACGACTTTGACGAACTGCGCGATGCCGTCGATGCCGATCCCGGTGATGTCGGCGTGCGCGTGCGCTTGGGCGCGGCGTTTTTGCACGAAGAAGAGCCGGCCTTCGCGCGCGATTGCTTTCTCGAAACGCTCAAGATCGATCGCGATTGCCTGCCGGCACGCATCGGCCTCGCCTGCGCGTTCGACGAACTCAATCGCACGGAAGTGGCGCTCGAACAACTGCGCATCGCGCAAAAAAAAGACCCGCTCAATCCGGCAGTGCTGTTTTGCTTGGGTTATTGCAACGAACGGTTGGGTCATCTCGATCAGGCCGTCGATCTCTACGAAGATTCGCTTCACTTGTGTCCAACGCTGCGTAACGCTCACGAACGAGTGGCGGCGATTGCTCTTAACCGTGGGGATGTCGATGCAGCCGTGGCGTCCTATGAACGCTTGGGCGAACTGGACTCGGACCAAGTCGATGTGCACCTGACACTGGCAGGCTTACTCCTGAAGGCAGGGCGCTACGACGACGCGATTCAGCGTTACGAACACGCCATCGCGATGGAGCCCGACAATTGGGAAGCGCGCGACGATACCGTGACGGCATACGAAGAAGCGGGGTTGATTCGCGAAGCTATCGAACACCTGCATACGATGCTCGATACCGATGCGGACTTTCCCGATACGCGGCTGCGTTTGGGCGATCTCTACGCACGCGTGGGTGACGATGCCTCTGCCTTGTCGAACTACGAGCGCGCGTTGGAGCTGTGCCCCGATCATATGGAAGCCAATGTGAAGCTCGGTACGCAGCACCTGCGGGGTGGTCGCTTCGCCGATGCGGCGCAGTCGTTCTCGCAAGCGTTGGAACTGAACGATCGCCTGATCTCGGCGTATATCGGTGCGGGTGTGGCGCAGCATGCCACGGGCAAGACCGACGATGCGCTGCAGTCTTTCGAGATTGCGCGCAGCATCGAGCCCAATAGCTCACTGCTATTTTCCGAAGTGGCGCGCATGCAGCTAAAGGCCGACTTCAGCAAGGCGTCGGACGCGGCACTGGCACCGGCACCCGATCCGTCGATCGCCTGCCCGACCATCGATGTGGTGGACGATCCGAAGCAAGATATGATCGCAACGCAAATCGAAAAGTTGCGCGATGCGATTCGACGGCACCCCAATCATGCCGATCTGCACTATCGCCTTGGTCTTCTACTGCGCAATCGCGGTCAGATCGAAGATGCGATCGAAGCCTACACGGCAGCCATTGAAATCAATCCGTGTTACATCAAGGCGTTGATCAAGTTGGGGCTGGCACAGAAAGAAATGGATCGCATCGAGGAAGCCACGGCCACGTTTGGGCGGGCAATGAAGGTGCGGCCCGACTATCTCGACGTGCATTATCAGTTGGGCCTGTTGTTCGCGCAGCGGCATCAATTTGAGACGGCGCTCGAACATTTCGAATCCGCCGCCGAAGGCAACCCGCGCAATCTGGATTTCCAAGCCAATCTGGCTGTCGCACTGCAAAACGTCGGCCTAATCGATCGCGCGCGCGCCACGTGGCGTTTGATCTGCGAACTCGATCCGGAATCGGAGCATGCCTTGCAAGCCAATGCGGCATTAGCGAAGACGAAGCCGCAGCAGTAGCTCTGACGACAAACTTTCTGCGACAAAACGCTTGTGCAGAAAGCGACGCTGCAGCCGATTAGGCTGATGTTATCTCGTTAAACCCGATCTCACGGCAACATGCGCGAACGCTCGAATGTGTGCTGCGCATTTCCGAGCAATTTCAACAAATCCCCTCTAAACGTAAGTGAATCGCGCAAACGTCAGAGCCGCGTCCTGTGGACGCACGATCGAAACACACGACAGCCTAGAAGAGTTCACGTTTCTGAGCGACCGTTGCGCTCGGGCACCGGCTAATAGCAGATGTATGCTGACTGATAATCTGAGGGCGCAGTCATTCGTGCAGTGGTGTACTGCTAAGTGATGCAATTGGAATCAGCGCGCGAACGTCCTGTCGATCAACTCAATGATGGCGTTCGTCGCACCCTGATTGCGCGTCACCACAGTCCGCGCTCGTTGCCCCATCGCGGTGCTGGCATGCTCATTTGCCAACAACGCTTCACAAGCGGCTGAGAGACCTGAAGCATCCATCACCTTCCGCGCGGCATCTGCGGCCATCAACTGCCGATCGATATCCTCAAAATTCCAGATGTGCTTTCCATAGACCATCGGCTTGGCCAGCGCCGCGACTTCCATCAGGTCTGACCCGCCCATTGGTACCAACGACCGACCGACAAACACAACCGAGGCTAGCGAATAGAACTTGCGCAACTCGCCCATCGTGTCGCCAAGAATCACGACGGGGCAGTCGCCTTCATCCGGCAGGGCCGCTTGAGGACCATCGGCATGCTGACTGCGCCGTACACATCGAAACCCGCGTGCTTCGATCAAGCGCGCGACGTCGTCAAATCGTTCCGGCTTGCGCGGCACGATCGCTAGCTGCAGTCCATCGATGCGCTTGCGCAACGGGTCAAACGCATCGAGCAAGATCTCTTCTTCGCCCGGTCCCGTCGATCCTGCGACGATCATCGGCGCACGTCGATCGATGCCAAGCGCTTCGGCCAACGCATCTGCACCGTCGATCGCATCGGTCACCTGTGCCGTGTCATATTTGATCGAGCCGACCGTATGCACGCGTGCCGAATCCACGCCGAGGCGTTGGAAGCGTTCGGCATAGGTCCCGTCCTGCGCCGCGATCCATGCCAGTTGTCCGACCATCCGGTGCGCGATAGTCGAGACCAACGGCAAGCGATAACGCCGCATCGACTTCTCTTCGGTAATGCGGCCATTGGCGACGGCGACGGGAACGCCTTCACGGGCGCACACTTCCAGCAAGTTCGGCCATAACTCCAGCTCCATCAGCACGAGTATGTTAGGGCGCACCCGCCGGAGCGTTCGCTTTACGCAAAATGAAAAATCGATTGGAAAGCGAAAGCGCAAAAGATCGGGATAAAGCCGCGCCGCAGCATCACTGCCGGTGTCTGTCGTGGACGAAACACAAACGTCGATATTCTTCTCTCGCAACGCATCAACCAGCGTGCGCGTCGCGTTGATTTCACCCAGCGATACGCCGTGTATCCAAATGCAGGAGCGGTCGCCAGCGCGCCGCGGCGCGCCGCCCAGCCGCTCGCCCCAACCGCGCCGGCTTTTGCGCAATACCACCATGCGATAGAGCAAGATCGGCAGATACAGCAACGCCGCGGGTATGTAGAGCAGATTAAATAGAAGAGGGATCATTCAAATAAAATGCGAACAACTGGCAATAGTAATCGTCGGCTAACCGTGAGCGGTGCCGTTCCAAACCCATCAAGCTGCTGTTTGATTCGAGTTCGGACGCCAACTCGCCTTACTTAATCAAGCAACATTGTTTGTACTTTTTCCCACTACCGCAGGGGCACGGGTCGTTACGGCCGGGCTCGTCGTTATCTTTGCGGATCGTGTCCACCGGCGGCGGCAGCGGCTCTTCGTCTTCGCCGGGTCGATTCTTTGCCGCACGTTTGCGGTCTTCCTGTTGGCGTTCGTAATGTTGGTCGAACTTGTCTTCACCTTTGGCCATGATTGTTACTCCTCTTCATATGCCGACTGTCGGCAATTGCAAGTAAATCCTATTGCCTCTACCTTTTGCGGTCTATGCAGAAGATCTACGCCATCGAAAAAACGAGCCCGATCGAGGAAATCTCCGTCGGCGAGATTGCCGACGTCCTGACACGCGACGACGCGTTCGTGTGGGTCGATCTGCAATCGGCCGACGCCGCCGATTTAGAGGAATTTGCACGTATCTTCCAACTCGATCCCGATTCGATCAGCGACTGTTTCGAAGGTGAACAGCGACCGCGCATCGACGACTACGATGCGTACCACCTGCTATTTCTTTACGGGATGCTCGGGCAAATCGACAGCGATGAGTTCGACCCGCACAAATTGGTCGTCTTCGTCGGGCCGCGATTTCTCATCACGGTGCACGAGTCACCGATTCGAACATTACAACAGCTCCGCAGCAAGGCCCAACGTCGGCCCAAGCTCTTCCCGCGCGCGAGCGTTTGGCATTTGCTGTACGCGCTGATCGATCAAATTGTTGATAACTACATTGTCTTCATGCAAGCGTGCGAAGAACGTGTCGACCAACTCGAAGATCAGTCGCTCGCGCCCGACTGCGAGCCGGAAATCCTCCAGCAATCCGCCGCGTTGCGCGCCATGCTTTCCGAAATTCGCCACCTGGTGCATGCCGAGGATCAACTGATCGCGATGACCATCGTGGAATTGGCGGATTTTCTCGATGACGACATCGTTTTTGACTTTCGCCACGTGCGCGACCATCTGATTGCCGTGGGCGAACTCTCGGACCGCCTGCGCGATCGTCTCAACACGGTGCGCGATAACTACAGCTTCATTCTCGCCAACCGCACCAACGAGATCATGAAGATTCTGACGATTTTCGCGAGCATCATGCTACCGCTCTCGTTGATCGCGGGCATTTTCGGTATGAATTTAAAGCTGGGCCCGCTCGAGCACGAGCCCCTTGGCCTATGGATCGTTCTCGGCGTCATGTTCTGCATCGGTGCCGGTTTGTTCGCCTTCTTCCGCCGCAAACATTGGTTGTAGCGCCATGTTGGCGGCAACGTCTTAATACGCCTCAAAATTGACCGGCAACTTTCGCCGTCCGCCCGAGTTATATGGCATCTTTTGTGCACGCGGCCCACGATCTTCGCTGACGTCGCGCCCCCGACGAGCCGATATCTTTTTCGTCACGCCAGACAGCGATCAATATACGCGCGACGACGGTCGGAATTCGCATTTATGCCCGATACGAAAAACGTCAACCAGGAAACGCCGGCGAATCTACCGGTGCGCGACGTCGACGAAGGCCAGACCGTCAACGTGGCGACGCTGCGCGTGGGCCAGCGGCTGGTGCGTGGCATTTACGACGATGACGGTGTGCTGCTGCTGGCCGCCGGCATTACGGTCACGTCCGACTTTCTGCAGCTTCTTCGCAATCGGAAGATTCGCTACGTCCAAACGTTCGAAGCGCCACCGCCGATTCGCTCGGACGAGGTCGATGAGAAAGCCATCGATCGCCTCGAACGCGAATTGCTAACGCCCGAAAACGCAACCGTTAAAACAAGACCACTCGATGCGGCGCATCGACCGCGACTACCGTTTCATGAATTGCAGGATCGCGCCGAACGCGGTCAACAACGTCATGAAACGGCGGTCGGCGAAATAGGCGAGTTTTGCAAACGGCTCGAATCGGACGGTCGCGTGCTCGATCGCGATTTGTATCGCATCGTGAGCGACTTTGCCGACATGGTCTCGCTCGATCTCGATCTCATCCCGACGATTCTGAGCCTGCGCAGTTCGCCCGACGAATACCTGTTTCAGCACTGCGTTAATGTCGCCGCGATGAGCATGAACATTGCCGCGCAACTCGGCTTACGCCGCGAGCGCATCGTCGAAGTTGGCCTGGGCGGGCTTTTGCACGATGTGGGCATGATGCGGGTGCCGCTATCGATTCGATTGGCCGAGCGGCCGTTGACCGAGCCTGAGATGAACGCGGTCCGTCGCCATCCGGCATATACGCTCGATTACTTGCAGGGTATTCCGAGCTTGCCGCGCGAAGTGCGTTTTCTCGGATTCCAGGTGCACGAACGTGCCGACGGATCGGGTTACCCGCGCGCGAGGAACAATCAGCGCATCCATGCGTATGCCAAGATTGTTTCCATTGCCGACGCCTACGTCGCGATGACATCCGAGCGACCTTATCGCGCGAAGCTAACACCGTATGAAGCCGCCAAGACGATTCTGTACGATTGCGCGGCCGGCAGATATGAAAGTGATTTCGTGCGCGCATTCCTCGATTCGATTGCACTATTCCCCGTTGGCAGTTACGTGCAGCTCGATGACGGTCGCCGCGCCAAGGTGGTGCGAGCCAATCCCGATTTTCACACGCGACCGGTCATCAAACCCTTGAACGGCAATACCAACAGCCCCGACGGCACCATCGATCTGGCCACGACGCCGGATATCAAAATTACGCGGACGCTGGCGGCCGTCGCGTAATAGCGTTTCTCCATTCTGAATAGCCGATAATGTTGACAGGCGATTCAATTACCTGCCAATAGGTCCTTTTCTGCGCGCTACGAACCGAATGTCCGGGACGCGCACGGCTCGTCGTATCGTATTTTGAATTTGAGTTGATTCGGGGGTGATGTCTCTCGCACGGACGCTACCCGGGGATGGGGAGACCGCGCCATGTGCGCGGGAAGAACGTAACGCGCCCGCTTGACCGCGATGTGGGTGCCTGGCACGGAGGGGCCGAAGTTGATTACCCACAAGCCACAAGTCTCCATCAAAACATCGCTGCGCATCACGTTATTGGGCATGTCGGTGGCTGTGATCGTCGCCACGCTCATCTGTCACGAGTTTCTTCGCCGCGACGATGCCCACCGTCAAGCACATAATCACACCGCCGTTATGACCGAGATGCTGGCCGCACAGATGGCGGCTTGCGATCTGAATGAGAGTTCCAATCATCAGGCCGTCATACAAGGGCTACTCGACATGCCGACGGTGAAGGCGATCGGCGTATGGGATGCGGACGGAAACCGAATCCTGCTGGAAGGCGAGGGCATTAAGCCGATCTCGCTGCTGAACGCCGCTCACACCGGCGAGTGTAGCTATTCCCACCGCCATTACTGGCTCATGCACGAGTTGACGTCGGAAGACGGACCGTTGGACGTGCGCTTCGCCAAGATCGGCCTCGGTACGTTCGATAGTAAACCGGGCGTGGTCGGTGCCGTTTACGACATGCGGCCGATGATGGCGGGCTTTCCACAACATCTCGTCATGTTTTACGTGCCGGTACTGATGGTCGGCGTTGGGACGTTGTTGGTGGGCTGTTGGTGGACGCAGCGCGAATTGATGCGTCCGCTCGGCTCGCTCTTGGAATCGGCCGAAGCAGCGTCTGAGGAAGGTCCGCGCGAACCGGCAAAGGCCTATCGCCATCGTGAATTCGGGAGTATCGCTGAGAAGTTGGCGGCAATGCGTTTGGATATCCACAACTGGCGCAACAAAGCCGTGATGACCGAACGCCGCGCCGACTCACGTATCGCCGAAGAGACTCGCCAAATCACGCGCGACCTGCAACGATTAAAAGCCGAAGCGTGGCAGGACTCGCTCACGGGTGTATATAACCGACGCTTCCTCGATGAGAAGCTGCCAGAAGTGTACGAAGCGCAAAGCGCCGGGCGTCGCGATCTGTCGCTTGCGATGTTCGACTTGGACTATTTCAAGCTGCTGAACGATACGGCCGGCCACGGTGCGGGCGATAAGGTGCTCGCGTTCCTTGGCGAGCTGCTTCGTCAGATGACGCGCACTGGCGACTTTGCCGTCCGTTACGGCGGCGACGAGTTCATGCTCATCATGCCCGGCTTACCGGCTTCGCGTGCGATGGCCGTGGCCGAGCGCGTATTGACGCACTTCCGTCAACAGGCCAAGGTGATGGTCGATGTACGGCCTGCACCGACATTATCCGTCGGCGTGGCAAGCATCGCTAACAACCGGCCAGAGTCTTTGGCCGAGTTGATCTTCATGGCCGACGAAGTGTTGTTGGAGAGCAAACAGAACGGCAAGGGCCGCGTTACGCTTGCAACGCGACAGGGCGATTTAAAGATCAGCGACGTACGCCGCTCAGCGTGAGCCGAGGAAGAACGTGCCGAACGTGCGCAGCAGGATGACGAGGTCGAGTTCAAACGCCGCATGCTTGATATAGAAAAGGTCGAGCTGCAACTTGCGGCGGGCGTCGCTGACGGACGCACCGTAAGAGAAGTTGATCTGCGCCCAGCCGGTCAGGCCAGGTTTGATCAAGTGGCGTTCGTCGTAGAATGGAATAACCTGGCTGAGTTGTTCCGTGAACTCCGGGCGTTCGGGCCGGGGGCCGACGATCGACATATCGCCGCGCAAAATGTTCCAAAGCTGCGGCAACTCATCGATACGACTGCGGCGAAGGAAATGTCCGAACGGCGTAATACGCGGGTCGTTGGGCTGACACCACGCCATTCCGTCGGCTTCTGCATCGACGATCATCGTGCGGAACTTATAAAGCGTGAATCGTCGCCCACCTTGGCCGACGCGAGTCTGCGCGTAGATAGCCGGTCCACCTTCGCGCAGGCGAATGATCGCGGCGACCAACAGCATCAGCGGTGCGGCTACGACGAGTCCGATAGCGGCAAGCGTTGCATCGAACACGCGTTTGGCAAAGGCATGCTCGCGACGTTGCGCTTTCAGGTCGGCAGCCAGAAACCATGTGGGTTGAATGTGGGTAACGGGCACTTCACCATAAGTTGATTCAAAAAATGTCGTTTCGTCGGTCACTCGGCAGCCTAGTCGCAGGCAGGCGAGGGCGGCGCGAATGTGTTCGCGCTCGTTGGTCGATTCGTTGGCGACGACGACCTCAGAAATCGAATGACGCCGACAAATCTCTTCGATCTCTTCGACCCGACCGATCACGGGGATATCGCCGTCGTACACCATGCCCGCCTTGACGACCCCGACGAGGCGATAGCCGGGCACCGAACCGCGGCGAACCGACCGTACGATCGTGCCGGTCAGCGGTCCTTGGCCGATAACGAGTAGACCGCGTCGGACGTTCTTCACAAGTTGATGCGCGATCAGGCGAATCGCCGAAGCGCTGAGCAGGTAAAAGATCACGCCGGTGGCGGCTGAGCGCCGACTCAGCTCCGAATACATAAACAAGTGCATCACCAACCACGCGGCGGCCATGGCGGCAATGACGGTCATCATGCCCCGCGCGATGATGCGCGGTCGCGACCAAAGCGTTTCGGAATCGTATAGCCCGAAGATATTGCCGGAGAGCACGACCGACGGAGCGAGCGCAACGCCGGCGAGCAATAGGCTGTATTCATTTAGGCCCAGATGATGGGCGTCCCACCAAACGAACAGTCGATGTCCTAACAGTAAACCACAAAAGGCGATCGCCGTATCGAGCAACATCCACGTGACGCGCGGCAGTTGCAGGATGTAGCGGCCTAAGAGTGCTTGCTGTGGCAGGGCCTCGGTGGTTGGAAGTGCCGGAAAAACATCGCGCAACATCGGCCGATCGATACGCGGCTTGGAAGCCAGCATCGGGTCGGCAGTCAGATCGATCGGTAGCGTCGATTGCGTGGTTAACGGCATGTAACGATCACCCTGGGTATTCTCGTATCGGACGATTTACCCGTGGGCGTGAGTTCCCGACGTGCGTTTAAAGCGGCAATTATTGACGGAGGTAATTTTGAGCTTCGACAGCGCAATTGCTGCGCATTGTGACGTTTGATTTCGACTGGTCGGGCAAGCGAAGCTGGCGGGGTCGCCGATATCTACAACGGTATACGGCTCTAACTCGCGGGTCGCAAACCGTCGTGCGCCGTCGTTATTCTGTCCGTCCGCCGAGATTAGCATTCATGATCAAGCCGCAGTATCGAACGCGTTTTTCAACCAATGCCTCAGCCTGCTGGCTCCTCGGTCTCACGATTGGCGTGGCGGCGTGTGGTGCGTGTGGCAAATCTGACCGTGAGCACTTTCGTGTCGAGCGCGATGAAACGCCGGTTATGATCACGTCGCAAGACTTGGGTGTTGCGCCGGCAGTGCTGTCGAATATCGGCGTTCGCAACTTAGCCAAGACACCGCAAGCCAATCGCTTTCCTGCGGCGATCTGCGTGAGCCGTGTGGTTGCCCGGCGCGACAACACCGGCAAGCGACGCTACCTGCGGTTGGCCGAGTTTTCGGCACACCACGCCGTGTATTGGAATCAATTGCTCGACAACCAACCGGGCGTGCGCGAGGTGCTGTTTCTCACCGAAGGCGGGCTCGATCCGCGCGGTTACGACGTCGACACGATTCTCAACGCGGCCTACCAACGCAACGCAGACTTGTGTGTGATTTACGCGCGCAAAGATAGTAACGAAGCCGATGCCGAATATCTGGGTGTGCTTTGGGACTTGCGTCAGCGCGAGGCGCTGCTGGCGATTCGCGTGGCCGTGAACTTGCCGCCGGAGCTGGCCGTGCGGTTAGCCAAACAGGCGGAGCGCGAGGACCACGATCTGTCGGTCGAAGAAGCGGACTTTCGCGCTGAACAACAATTTCGCCACCTGTTTCGCGACGCCATCTGGGATTTGGTCGCGATGGACGAGGACGCGCCCGGTAATCAATCGAATCCCTGGGAAGGTTACGTCCAACCGCGGCAACGCACGCTCGATAACTTGCGCGATCTGCGCGACCTGTTGCGAAATTCGGACGCATACCCGCTTACCTCCGAATAACGGCGGCCTGCTCTTCCTATAAGCGGCGCTCGGTGGTAGCGCTGCGCTTCATGTTTACATTCCGAACCCGTGCGGCCGGACCGATGTAAGTCGGTTAGGAGGTCCGCACTTTGTCCACGTCGACATCCGCATTCTCGCAAGATCCCTTGATCAACTGGTTGGGGCGGCACGTGGCGTTGTTGCTGACCGGCGGCTATGCGCTGGGCGTGGCTTATATGTCGTTGATCCCGTTCGACTTTGTGGCGGTGCCGGCGTGGGATCCGACGGTGCAATACCTCGGCTATCTGCGTTTAAACGACATTAGCATGACCGATGTGATTGCCAACATCGGCATATACGTGCCGCTGGGCGGCTTGGCATTCTGGAGTTTGCGCCGTCGCCGCGTGTGGCGCTTGGTAGCGCTGATCGGTGCGCTATTCTTCGGATATTTGCTGAGCTTTGCAATCGAAAATGCCCAACATTGGACGGAAGTGCGCGTATCGTCTTGGGTGGATGTGGTTGCAAACTCACTCGGCGCGCTGCTCGGCGCGCTGCTGGCGTTTTTCATCGAACCGTTTGCGCGACGCATCGTGATACATCTGAGCGGCAATGCCGAGCGCAACTGGTACATGTTGCTGGCCAAGCTGGCGGCGTGTTGTTTGTTGGTGGCAAGTTTGCGGCCGTTTGATGTGGTGGTGGATGTGCGCAGCGCCGCCGCGGCGTTGCCGAGAGCGAACTATTTGTTCGAAGCAAAGTGGCAGCAGCTACCGGCCATGTGCAAGGCCGATATTGAAAACCATCAGCGCAAGGGTATGTTCGAACTCGATCGCATGCGTGTGGATTACGTCATCGACCGAGTCGTCGACGTCGTGGTTTACACCGGTCTCACGCTGTTGTGTTGCACGGGTTTGATGGTGGGGGGCATGCGCGGCTTCTGGAGTGTGTCGGCATACGCCGGGATGCTCGTGCAAACGCTATCCGTGCTGATCGTTTTCATTCGGCATTTTCTAAGCTCGTGGGGGATGGATACGGCGCACTTTGCCTGTGCCATGCTGGGCTGGGGGATTGGTACGGCGATATTTGCTTACACGCGTTGGGTGAAGCGGCGCGCGAGTGAGGATGAACCGCCCGGCGCGATGCTTGCAACGTGGTTACAGTCGAAACCGGTGATGATCGCGACGGCGATGTTGGCTGTTGTTACTGTGGTCGGTTACGAGTTGTCACCGTTCCAATTTGAAACGACTGACGGCGTGCTATCGTGGCGTAAGGTTAATCTCGTCCCATTCCAGCCGCATTTTTTGAATCGACCCAATCGTGCCATGTTTGATATCACGGGTGAAATGCTGCGCTATGGCGCGTTGGCGTTTTGTCTGATTGGGCTCGCGTTTAACCGATTTGGAATCGCAAATTGGCGTCGACATGCAATGGCGTGCATTGGCATCTGTACCGTGGCGTCCGCCTTTGCGGAGTTGAGTCATCTCGTCATTCGTACGCGCACAGCCGATATCACGACAGTCTTGCTGGCGGCGACGGCGGCGGCGATCGCGTGCGCTACGTTCCGTGCTCTATACGACCTGCGACGATTCGTGATGACGCGGTATGCCGACGACCTGTTGACGAGCCAGTTGGTCGAGGGTGAGACCTACGATAAGGAAGCGGCTAAGAAGTTCGCGAAATCACATGGCGATGCTTCCCCGAAGGTAGCGTCGCGATCCGCGCCACCTGATTGATCCGCACCGACAGGCTACCGCCGAGTTGTCGGCGCATCTGCCCGATCATGCGCGCTTCATCTGCTGCGGTAAGCGAGCGCTCAACTTCCACGTGAATATCCAGGCTTAAATCGGCTTGCTGTTCGATCTGAAACGTGCGCACCACGGGCGTGTCGCGCAGCACATATATCAATGACAGTGCATGGGCGTAGCCACCGTCTGCACGACGCAGCATATCGGTCTGACGCCCGGATATGTCGGCCAAACACATGAGATGGCGACCGCACGAACACGAGGTTGAGCCCCAGGCCGCCATGTCGCCGGTGCGGTAACGAATCATCGGCATGCCGATGGCATCGAGATGCGTGACGGTTATTTCTCCCGCAGCATCGTTGGTAACGGGCTTACCGTGGGCATCCAACAATTCAACGATCATGTTTTCGACGGCCAAGTGGTAATTGCCCGCGAGGCATTGATGCGCGACAAAGCCCGCATCGCGCGCGCCATAACCATCGGCAACCGGCACGGTGAAGGTTTCTTCGAGTATCGCACGGTCTGATGGCGTCAGCAATTCGCCAGTGGTAAACACGGCCCGCAGGTTCTGGTTGTTCATTCGTTTGCCACGTTCGCGCACGAACTGTGCCCAGCGCACGAGGCTACTCGGATAACCAAACAGATGTACCGGTCGATACGCATTATAGATAAGCAGATAGTCGGTACCATTCGTTTCGTTGAGCGCAAAGGCATTCAGCAGGCGGTGATTGGTTAACCAGTCGCGCATTCGCTTTATGCGATCCTGATTGCCGATTTCAACGGGCGAACCCCATAAATACAATTCGCGTTCGCCGGGATCGATGCCGAACCAACGACGGCTGCGCGCGCGAGCCGCCTGATCGGCTGCTTGGCGGGCGCGACACATATAGAACTGCAAGGGTTGACCCGTTGAGCCACCCGTCGAACACGGCGTGAGGTGATTGACGGGCATCGTGAGCATGTCGGAAGCGTTCTGGCGGATGTCGTCTTTTTGCAGCGTCGGTAGTTTTTGTAGCGATTCGAGCGTGGCGCTGTCGGGATCGATACCGGTATCGTCGACGCGCCGGCGATAGAAGGGCGCGCGATCGTATGCAATACGCAGCAAGCGTCGCAGTTTGACTTGTTGCAACGCGGCTAATGCATCGGCGCTGTGCCATTGCGAGGCTTCCAGTTCGCGGAAGAACCGCAACGTGGGCCGGCGAAGCAGCGCTTCGTGCACGGGCAGCAGCAAATGGCGAACAATGCGGGGTGACATCATGCGGCGGGCGAACTTACGCCTTTTATTTCGGTACTTAGGAAACGTTCGGCCCAGCTGTGCAGCATCAGCAAGCGCCAGAGCACGTGGCCGATGTTTCGTTGACCGGTCTGATGCCGGTTCCACATCTCTTCGACTTGCTGCGGTTGAATGATTGCGGAAAGCGTGGAGTTTGAATCGAACAACCGGTTGCGCGCCCAACCGGGCTGCTTGCGAAACCAGGCGTCCAGCGGTACGTCAAAGCCCGACTTGTTGCGCCAAGCGATCTCCGGATTCAAGCGCGATGCCACGGCACGCCGCAACGGTGCCTTACCATGACCGCGTTCGCGCAGGTGTGCCGGCTTGATGCCCCATGCGTATTCGACGAGGCGATAGTCGAGCAATGGCGCGCGCACTTCGAGACCGTGGGCCATGCTGGCGCGATCGACTTTGGTGAGAATACCGTCGCCGAGGCCGAGCCGAATATCCACGTATTGGCACTTCCGCACGGCGTCGGGCGCATCACACGCAGCATATAAATCGCGCACGCGTTGAAGCGGGTCGTAATCGTGCAGCGCCAATTGTGCGTCGTTCGTTAACAACCCGCGCGCTGCCTCGGGCATGAGCGTGGCGACCGAGCGACCGTGGGCGGTGGCGGCGTCGAGCGCGATGTTACTAAGCGTGGCCCCGGCGCGAAGGAAGCGCGGCAGCATCGGATGGCGCGGCCAATTGCGCCCGAGCGCTCCGACGCGACGATGCCAGCGATTCGGGATGGCGTCGCGCAGCTTGTTTTCGAACGCGTCGAACGCATAACGACGATAACCGGCGAGTACTTCATCGCCGCCGTCGCCCGACAGCGCTACCGTGATGTCGCGTCGGGCCGTTTCGCAAATCAGATAGAGCGGCAGGGCGGAGGCATCGGCGAATGGCTCGTCAAAGTGCCACGCGAGTCGATCGACCAGCGGCAGCATATCGAGCTGCGCCCGCCGTTGTTGATGATTGGTGCCGAGCAAGGCAGCCGTTTGCTGGGCTGCGGATGTTTCGTCGTGGTCGCGTCGATCGAAGCCGCAGGTGATGGTTTTGATGGGTTGGCTGCCGTTGTGGCTATCCACCATGCACGCGACGACGGAGGCCGAATCGACGCCGCCGCTCAGGAACGCGCCCAACGGTACGTCGGCCATTGTGCGGGCGCGCGTGGCTGTTTTGACTTCGTGCCACAGTTGCGAACTAATCGTTGCTTCGTCGTCTGCGTGATACTCGTGAAAGTGTAAGTCCCACCAACGGCGCGTGGTGATGCGTTGTTTTTGCCACGTTAACATTTCGCCGGGCGCTAACTTGCGGATGTTTTTGAAGATCGTATACGGCGCGGGGATGAATCCGAACGTGAGGTAGTCGTGTAATGCAGTCAGGTCGATGTCGGGCTCGTGGTGTCCAGCCAGCCCGGCGACGACGGCTTTCAATTCCGAACCGAATACGATGCCGCCATTCAAAGAGGAATAGTAAAGCGGTTTAAGGCCCAGTCGGTCACGTGCCAGGATTAGCTGGCGTTGCCGTTCGTCCCATAGCGCGATCGCGAACATACCATTGAGGTGTTCGAGAAACGCTTCACCGTGTTCTTCGTATAGATGAACGACGACTTCGGCGTCGCTGCCACTGCGAAAGCTGTGGCCTTTTTGAATGAGCGCATTGCGCAGGTCGCGGAAGTTATAAATCTCGCCATTGACGATCGTTTGAATGCGACCGTCCTCGTTGGCAATTGGCTGGCGACCCCTGTGCAGGTCGATGATGCTAAGCCGCCGATGGCCGAGGGCGACATGCGCCGACGCCCAACCGCCTTCGTCGTCCGGTCCGCGATGGCGCAGAAATGCCATCATCCGCGCGAGCCGAGCGCGACCGTCAAAGGCGAGGGCGTGTTGTCCGGCAATGCCGGCGATGCCGCACATGGGTGAGTCGTTTCCTGCGAGTCAAAAATTCGGCGCGCACGCAAACCGACAGGCGCGCGGCTGTATCTTAGTTATCGGCGATTTTTGCCGTGGCGGCGGATGTGCGACGGTAGTGGCGTAAGCCCGAGAAAAACCATGAGTCGCGGTATCAGCTTGATTTAACGCATTGGAGCCCGTCCAACGCCACTAGCCGTCAAAAAATGCCGATGAAACACGGGAAATCCGCATGCGAGCGGCATTAGAACGGTCGCCGCGACGTTTGGCAGTGGATTATCCGGCTTGCGTAACTTAGGATTTAGCAGGCTCTGCCATTTTCAGATTCCCCGGAGGTCCGTGATGGACACGCAACTTATGCAACTGGCTTTTTTCCAAAATATCGGCTTTCCGGAAATGCTGGTGATCGGCGTGGTGGCCCTGTTGATTTTCGGCCGCCGCCTGCCCGAGGTCGGTCGTTCGCTCGGCAAGAGCTTCGTCGAGTTTAAAAAGGGCCTGCGCGATACGGGCGACGAAATCGAAGACGTTCGCAATGAGGTCAAGAAGAGTCTGCCCAATAAGGACGACCTCGACGCGAACAGTAAGTCTTTTAACGAACCCAAGCAGCGCGAAGCCGAGTCGGTGCATTAAGCGTTCGGCATGCGATTTAGAATGTGGCAATAGAAACCGTGTCGGTTGGCACGGTTTTTTTGTGCGCTGGTAGAAGTCTATGAATCTGCTCTACGTCGCTAAAAACACATTACGAATAACTGCGCCCTGGTAAGATTTGTCAGCACGCACCGCCAGTTGGCCGATGCCACAGCTGCCACAGCGCGGGTGTCGCTTTCAAACGCGACCTTGTCGTTTGGTTGATCGAGAAGTATCCGAGCTATCTCGGGTGAAAGTTTAAAACGAGAGCCGGCAAGGCAGACGATTTATCGCGGGCCAATCTATACGAGACTTTGGCTATTACTCCGGCGGCATTGATCTCTGCGCTAACCTATTTCCGACATCCCATGCCGTAAAATCCTGGTGATGCTGATTATTCGATGCGCGGGTTTTCGCTTCGATTATCGACTATGCTAAGCTTTGCAATATTGCCAACGGGCTTGGGCGTCAGCGCCTCTTTCGAGGGATTTTTTATGCACAACCGAATACAACCTTCCAGTCCGCGATCGTCGCGGCGCTGTTACGCGTACATCATGTTTGCAGGCTTGGCGACCATCGCGCTAAGCGGCTGCCGCGATCAGGCCGCGCCGCCACCGCCACCGACGCCGATGGTGAAGGTGGCCACCGTCGAGCGCGGCGCGCTCACGGAGTACTACCAATATAACGGCGTGCTCAAAGCCAAGAGCACGGTCGAAGTGCGCGCCCGCGTGCGCGGCTTCGTCGAGCGCATCGAATTCGAGCCCAGCAGCAACGTGAAAGAAGGCGACTTGCTGTTTGTGCTGGAGCAGGATCGCTACCAAGCGGCCGTCGATCGCGCCGATGGCATGCTGCAACAGGCGCGGGCACGGTTGGAGTTGGCGCAAACCACCTTCGATCGCGTGCAGCGCGTTTTCGCCAAGAACGCCGCCTCTGAAGATGAAATGAGCAACGCGCGGGCTGAACTCAGCCAACGTCAGGCGGAGGTCAAAACGGCCGAGGCCGACTTGAAGGATGCTCAGATCGATTTGAGCTACACCGAAATTCGCGCGCCGCTCACGGGGCGCGTCGACGATCATCAGGTGGATGTCGGTGATCTGGTCGGCGCGACCGAGGCCACGCTGCTCTGTACGATCGTTCAGATGGACCCAATTCATGCTTACTTTGATGTAAGCGAACGGATCGTGATGGATTACTTGGAGCGCGGTAAGGACGGCACCATCGATGAAACCACGCCGCCCGCTTTTCTGGGTTTGATCAACGAAGAGGGCTACCCGCACAAGGGCAGTATCGATTACGTCGATAACCAGCTCGATCCGAATACCGGCACGCTTTCGGTACGCGGCCATTACGACAACCCTGATACCCGTTTATACCCAGGGCTTTTTTGTCGCATCCGCGTCCCCGCGACCGAAACGGAAGATGCAATCCTCGTTTATGAAAAGGCAGTCGGTGCCGGGCTCGATGGCAAGTACGTCTTGCTTGTCGGTGAAAACAACGAAGTCAGCCGTCAATCGGTGAAGCTGGGTGAGCGCACGGATGACGGACGCATTCATGTGATCGAAGGTTTGCAGGGCGGCGAACGCTACATCGTTGAAGGCCTGCAGCGCGCCCGCCCCGGTATGCCGGTTGAGCCCGAACCCTACCAAGCGCCCAAGCCGATGGCGACGGAAACTGACAACGCCGTCAACGCCAAGGACGGTTCCGATGTTTAGTCAGTTCTTCATCAACCGCCCGATCTTCGCCAGCGTGGTCGCCATCGTGATGGTGCTCTCTGGTGCGTTGGCGATCTTTGTGTTGCCGGTCGAGCAATATCCCGAGATCGCGCCGCCGACGGTGCAGGTAACAGCGGCCTTTCCCGGTGCCGATGCTCAAACCGTGATGGACACGGTCGCCGCGCCGATCGAGCAAGAAGTCAACGGCGTCGACGGCATGATCTATATGTCGTCGATCAGTGCCAACGATGGCAGCTACACGCTGACGGTCACCTTTGAAATCGGGACCGACGTAGACTTGGCGGCGGTTAAGGTGCAAAACCGCGTCTCGGTGGCCGAGCCGCGCTTGCCGAACGAGGTGCGACAGCAGGGCATCTCCACGCGCAAGCGCTCGCAAAGCATGCTGATGGTTTTGGCACCGCACTCGCCTGATGGCACTTACGACCAGCTCTTCCTGAGCAATTACGTCAGTATCTACATGAAGGATGAGCTGGCGCGGGTGCCGGGGGTCGGTGATATCAGCATCTTCGGGGTTAAAGACTATTCGATGCGCATCTGGCTCAACCCCGATCGCTTGGCAGCGCGCAGCGTGACGGCGGGCGATGTATTGGCCGCCTTGCGCGAACAAAACGTACAGGTTGCGGCCGGTGAAATCGGCGGCCCGCCGGTGGAAAGCGAGTATGGGTTTCAATACACCGTTCAAACCAAGGGACGTTTAAAGACCGTCGAAGAGTTTGAGAACATCATTTTGAAGGTGGGTGAGAATCAGCGCACGCTCTACCTCAAAGATGTGGCACGGGTGGAGTTAGGCGCGCAAAGCTATGCCAGCTTTGGAAAATTCAACGGGCTGCCGGCGCCGGTGATCGGTATCTTTCAGTTGCCGGGTTCCAACGCGTTGGATGTTTCAGATGGCGTACGTGCCAAGCTCGACGAGTTGCGAGAGGATTTTCCCGATGGCCTCGTCTGCCCCGTCTTTTACGATTTCACCCGCTTCGTATCTGCCTCGATCGACGAAGTAGTCGAGACGCTGGTCGTCGCGGCGCTGTTGGTGTTTCTGACGGTGCTGGTGTTTTTGCAGGATTGGCGTGCGACACTGATCCCCGGCATCGCCATTCCCGTTTCGATCATTGCGACGTTTGCCGTGCTGTTGGCCTTCGGTTTCAGCATCAACATGCTCACGCTATTCGCATTGGTACTGGCCATCGGTATCGTCGTCGATGATGCCATCGTGGTCGTCGAGAATACAGCGCGCATTTTGGAAGAGAATCCGGATATCTCCTCAAAAGATGCGGCACGCCAATCGATGCAGGAAATCACCGGGCCGGTTATCGCGACGACGGCGGTATTGCTGGCGGTGTTTCTGCCCACTTCGGTGCTACCCGGCATTACGGGGCAGTTGTATCGCCAGTTCGGGCTCACGCTTTCCATCGCAACAGTGCTGTCGAGCGTCAACGCGCTGACGCTTAGCCCCGCGCTGTGCGGCATCTTGCTGCGCCGCCGCGAAGGGAAGGCTAACTTCTTTTTTCGCGGATTCGATGCGCTATTGGGCTGGGGACAAACGAGCTATCTCTGGTTTGTGCGTCGAGGCGTGCGGATATCGTTGGTCTCAATCCTCATTTTTATTGCGATTCTCGGGGCGACGGGGTTCATGTTTGATACCGTACCAACGGGCTTCTTGCCGCTCGAAGATCAGCTTTATATGTTCGTAAACGTGCAGTTACCCGATGCCGCCAAACTGCCGCGCACCGAGAAAGTGTTGGAAGCTGCGCAGCAGGCAATCGCAAAGATTCCCGGTGTGGATGGCGTGGTCACCATCGGTGGTTCGTCTTTGTTGACCAACTCGGCCATGCCCAATGCCGGTTCGTTGGTCGTTATCCTGGAGCCGTGGGGCGAGCGCACCGCGCCGGAGAAATCGATCGATGCGATTACCGATCAGATCAATCATGCACTCGCCGCCATGCCCGAGGCATTTATGTTTCCATTTCGACCGCCGGCGATTCAGGGCTTGGGCAATGCCGGTGGCTTCGATATGCAGATTCAGGATCGGTCCGACGCCGGTGCCGATTTGTTGCAGATCTTCACGCAGGATGTGATCGGGGCCGCCAACCAAAGCGGTCAGGTAATGGCACCTTTCACGGCCTACAGCGCTGAAGTGCCACAGTTGTATCTCGATATCGATCGCACCAAGGCCCAGCGCTTAAACGTGCCGTTGGGCGTGGTGTTTGAAACGCTGCAGGCCAACTTGGGTTCGGCCTATGTGAATGACTTTAACTTATTTGGCCGTACCTATCAGGTGCGGGCCCAAGCGGATAATCGCTACCGCCAATCCATCGACGACATTCGTCAACTCGAAGTGCGCAACACGGCGGGCGGTACGTTGCCCATCAGCACCATCGCCGACGTGCAAGACATCGCCGGACCGTCGGTGATCTATCGCTATAACCTATTTCCCAGCGCGGGGATTAACGGTTCGTCGCCGCCGGGCAAGAGTTCGGGAGAGACGGTCGCGCTGATGGAACAACTTGCCGAGCAACAACTGCCCGACGGCTTCGGTTACGAGTGGACGGGTATTACCTATCAGGAAAAGAAGGCCGGTTCGGCCGCGCCGATTGTCTTCGGCTTGGCACTTGCCTTCGCGTTCTTGTTTTTGGCGGCGCAATATGAGTCTTGGTCCACACCATTAACGATCATGGCGACGATCCCGATCGGTGTATTGGGTGCGCTGCTGGCCGTCTTCCTGCGCGGTATGGATAACAACGTATACACGCAAATCGGCCTCGTGCTGTTGATCGCGCTGGTGTGCAAGAACGCGATTCTGATCGTCGAGTTCGCCGAGCAGTTACGCAAGAGCGGCAAGAGCATCACCGACGCCGCCATCGAAGCGGCCCAGTTGCGCTTTCGACCGATCCTGATGACGGCGCTGTCGTTCGTTTTGGGCACGTTCCCGCTCGTAATCGCCAGCGGTGCCGGTGCCAACAGCCGCCAAGCCATCGGCACCGCCGTCTTCGGCGGCATGCTGCTGGCAACGTTTCTCGGCGTGTTTTTGATACCGTTGATGTATGTGGTCGTGATGAAGGCGACGGCGTGGGTAACGGGGAGAGAGCAGGCGACGGTGGGAAAGTAGGCGTCGGTGGATGCGTGACGCATTTGTAGGGTCTCGCTGTGCGGACCATCTCATTGAGTTGAAGTGGCTGTATATCGGGATGACGCTCGGGAATCACCAAGTCGGGTAGGGCAGGTGATAACCTGCCTTTGCCACCAGCAACGACAGATTAGTTCGGGCCGTTTGTCATATTGAGGAACGGCCAACACGTATTGAGCAAACGACGCCAACCCTGCGCCCGTTGTCAGGTTATCACCCGACCTACCATCCCTTCACCACATTCCGGGCAAACGCCGGATGTGTTTCGAGTGAGGTTATAGCCACAGTTCCAACAATGACCGGGAAGCGTTGTCCGGGCTTTGCGCCATAACAGCGTTGCGACGTGCAAAGCTATGACGCTTGTCCAACCCAACGGTATCTCGCACCGGTAGATCATGGGGCGGGGGCCGGTAAATGACCATTCACCCGCGGCATTGATGGGGTAATGCTGCGGTTTCACTTTACCCAAGGCAGGTCCCTTGAATCCCCAACTGCGGCAGTTCCAAAACGCATTCGTTTGAACGTATTCCCAAGTTGGTGGCGTAAACTGGAAGTGTGGAGGCCGAGCATTGATAGTTCTGGAAGTCATCCCACAGGATTGTGTAGTGGGGGGTGACTGCGCCCATGTGGCCGCTTCATAGCCGGACATCTCAAGAATGATATCTCTGTTGCGCCAGCGGTCTTTTGCAACGAAATCGTGTTCAGGATCAATTGAAACGTAAATCTCAAGGAAACCGCGACCGAGGAATATTTGCGTGCGATTGGAGTAGAACGCCATCACAAGCGTCACAGAGCTTATCCATAGTAAGAGAATAGAGAAAAGCGTGACCGCTATTATGGCGCGGCATTTTTTTTGTTTCTTGATTGGCATTTATGCACAACAGAAAGTTCTTTTGGTCCTTTGGTTTATGGCATTGATGCAATGGATGGAAATGTGTTTCCACACTCCGGGCACACTCCGGTGTCATTTCGCACCAGATCGTAATTGCACTCCTGACAAAGTCCCGTAGGATACCGTCGCGTGCGATACCAAATGATCATCCACAAACTCACGATGATGACAGTCGCCCAGCCCAGGGGAATCCGCAGATGATAG